>NZ_JBWBQJ010000001.1:0-4537500 GCF_056278945.1 Pseudomonas sp. TE3552
TAACGCTGTAGAATTCGCCTCCCGCTAACGAGAGATCGGAAGCGCAAGTGGTTGAAGTTGTTAAAGATTTCCAAGCGAAACTTTGAAAGCTTCTGAAAATAATCACTTGACAGCAACAAGCGCTGCTGTAGAATGCGCGCCTCGGTTGAGACGAAAGCTCTTAACCAACCGCTCTTTAACAACTGAATCAAGCAATTCGTGTGGGTGCTTGTGGAGTCAGACTGATAGTCAACAAGATTATCAGCATCACAAGTTACTCCGCGAGAAATCAAAGATGTAACCAACGATTGCTGAGCCAAGTTTAGGGTTTCTTAAAAACCCAAAGATGTTTGAACTGAAGAGTTTGATCATGGCTCAGATTGAACGCTGGCGGCAGGCCTAACACATGCAAGTCGAGCGGCAGCACGGGTACTTGTACCTGGTGGCGAGCGGCGGACGGGTGAGTAATGCCTAGGAATCTGCCTGGTAGTGGGGGATAACGCTCGGAAACGGACGCTAATACCGCATACGTCCTACGGGAGAAAGCAGGGGACCTTCGGGCCTTGCGCTATCAGATGAGCCTAGGTCGGATTAGCTAGTTGGTGAGGTAATGGCTCACCAAGGCGACGATCCGTAACTGGTCTGAGAGGATGATCAGTCACACTGGAACTGAGACACGGTCCAGACTCCTACGGGAGGCAGCAGTGGGGAATATTGGACAATGGGCGAAAGCCTGATCCAGCCATGCCGCGTGTGTGAAGAAGGTCTTCGGATTGTAAAGCACTTTAAGTTGGGAGGAAGGGCAGTTACCTAATACGTAATTGTTTTGACGTTACCGACAGAATAAGCACCGGCTAACTCTGTGCCAGCAGCCGCGGTAATACAGAGGGTGCAAGCGTTAATCGGAATTACTGGGCGTAAAGCGCGCGTAGGTGGTTCGTTAAGTTGGATGTGAAATCCCCGGGCTCAACCTGGGAACTGCATTCAAAACTGTCGAGCTAGAGTATGGTAGAGGGTGGTGGAATTTCCTGTGTAGCGGTGAAATGCGTAGATATAGGAAGGAACACCAGTGGCGAAGGCGACCACCTGGACTGATACTGACACTGAGGTGCGAAAGCGTGGGGAGCAAACAGGATTAGATACCCTGGTAGTCCACGCCGTAAACGATGTCAACTAGCCGTTGGGAGCCTTGAGCTCTTAGTGGCGCAGCTAACGCATTAAGTTGACCGCCTGGGGAGTACGGCCGCAAGGTTAAAACTCAAATGAATTGACGGGGGCCCGCACAAGCGGTGGAGCATGTGGTTTAATTCGAAGCAACGCGAAGAACCTTACCAGGCCTTGACATCCAATGAACTTTCCAGAGATGGATTGGTGCCTTCGGGAACATTGAGACAGGTGCTGCATGGCTGTCGTCAGCTCGTGTCGTGAGATGTTGGGTTAAGTCCCGTAACGAGCGCAACCCTTGTCCTTAGTTACCAGCACGTTATGGTGGGCACTCTAAGGAGACTGCCGGTGACAAACCGGAGGAAGGTGGGGATGACGTCAAGTCATCATGGCCCTTACGGCCTGGGCTACACACGTGCTACAATGGTCGGTACAGAGGGTTGCCAAGCCGCGAGGTGGAGCTAATCCCATAAAACCGATCGTAGTCCGGATCGCAGTCTGCAACTCGACTGCGTGAAGTCGGAATCGCTAGTAATCGCGAATCAGAATGTCGCGGTGAATACGTTCCCGGGCCTTGTACACACCGCCCGTCACACCATGGGAGTGGGTTGCACCAGAAGTAGCTAGTCTAACCTTCGGGGGGACGGTTACCACGGTGTGATTCATGACTGGGGTGAAGTCGTAACAAGGTAGCCGTAGGGGAACCTGCGGCTGGATCACCTCCTTAATCGACGACATCAGCTGCTCCATAAGTTCCCACACGAATTGCTTGATTCATTGAAGAAGACGATAAGAAGCAGCCCGAAATTGGGTCTGTAGCTCAGTTGGTTAGAGCGCACCCCTGATAAGGGTGAGGTCGGCAGTTCGAATCTGCCCAGACCCACCAATTTTGCTTGTGTGGGAAACGCCTGTAGAAATACGGGGCCATAGCTCAGCTGGGAGAGCGCCTGCCTTGCACGCAGGAGGTCAACGGTTCGATCCCGTTTGGCTCCACCACTACTGCTTCTGTTTGTTGAAAGCTTAGAAATGAGCATTCCATCGTGATGATGGTGAATGTTGATTTCTAGTCTTTGGATTAGATCGTTCTTTAAAAATTTGGGTATGTGATAGAAAGATAGACTGAACGTTACTTTCACTGGTAACGGATCAGGCTAAGGTAAAATTTGTGAGTTTAATCGCGAATTTTCGGCGAATGTCGTCTTCACAGTATAACCAGATTGCTTGGGGTTATATGGTCAAGTGAAGAAGCGCATACGGTGGATGCCTTGGCAGTCAGAGGCGATGAAAGACGTGGTAGCCTGCGAAAAGCTTCGGGGAGTCGGCAAACAGACTTTGATCCGGAGATGTCTGAATGGGGGAACCCAGCCATCATAAGATGGTTATCTTAAGCTGAATACATAGGCTTAAGAAGCGAACCAGGGGAACTGAAACATCTAAGTACCCTGAGGAAAAGAAATCAACCGAGATTCCCTTAGTAGTGGCGAGCGAACGGGGACTAGCCCTTAAGTGGCTTTGAGATTAGCGGAACGCTCTGGAAAGTGCGGCCATAGTGGGTGATAGCCCTGTACGCGAAAATCTCTTGGCCATGAAATCGAGTAGGACGGAGCACGAGAAACTTTGTCTGAATATGGGGGGACCATCCTCCAAGGCTAAATACTACTGACTGACCGATAGTGAACTAGTACCGTGAGGGAAAGGCGAAAAGAACCCCGGAGAGGGGAGTGAAATAGATCCTGAAACCGTATGCGTACAAGCAGTGGGAGCCCACTTTGTTGGGTGACTGCGTACCTTTTGTATAATGGGTCAGCGACTTATTTTCAGTGGCGAGCTTAACCGAATAGGGGAGGCGTAGCGAAAGCGAGTCTTAATAGGGCGTCTAGTCGCTGGGAATAGACCCGAAACCGGGCGATCTATCCATGGGCAGGTTGAAGGTTAGGTAACACTGACTGGAGGACCGAACCGACTACCGTTGAAAAGTTAGCGGATGACCTGTGGATCGGAGTGAAAGGCTAATCAAGCTCGGAGATAGCTGGTTCTCCTCGAAAGCTATTTAGGTAGCGCCTCATGTATCACTGTAGGGGGTAGAGCACTGTTTCGGCTAGGGGGTCATCCCGACTTACCAAACCGATGCAAACTCCGAATACCTACAAGTGCCGAGCATGGGAGACACACGGCGGGTGCTAACGTCCGTCGTGAAAAGGGAAACAACCCAGACCGTCAGCTAAGGTCCCAAAGTTATGGTTAAGTGGGAAACGATGTGGGAAGGCTTAGACAGCTAGGAGGTTGGCTTAGAAGCAGCCACCCTTTAAAGAAAGCGTAATAGCTCACTAGTCGAGTCGGCCTGCGCGGAAGATGTAACGGGGCTCAAACCATACACCGAAGCTACGGGTATCACTTAGGTGATGCGGTAGAGGAGCGTTCTGTAAGCCTGTGAAGGTGAGTTGAGAAGCTTGCTGGAGGTATCAGAAGTGCGAATGCTGACATGAGTAACGACAATGGGTGTGAAAAACACCCACGCCGAAAGACCAAGGTTTCCTGCGCAACGTTAATCGACGCAGGGTTAGTCGGTCCCTAAGGCGAGGCTGAAAAGCGTAGTCGATGGAAAACAGGTTAATATTCCTGTACTTCTGGTTATTGCGATGGAGGGACGGAGAAGGCTAGGCCAGCTTGGCGTTGGTTGTCCAAGTTTAAGGTGGTAGGCTGGAATCTTAGGTAAATCCGGGATTCTAAGGCCGAGAGCTGATGACGAGTGTTCTTTTAGAACACGAAGTGGTTGATGCCATGCTTCCAAGAAAAGCTTCTAAGCTTCAGGTAACCAGGAACCGTACCCCAAACCGACACAGGTGGTTGGGTAGAGAATACCAAGGCGCTTGAGAGAACTCGGGTGAAGGAACTAGGCAAAATGGCACCGTAACTTCGGGAGAAGGTGCGCCGGTGAGGGTGAAGGACTTGCTCCGTAAGCCCACGCCGGTCGAAGATACCAGGCCGCTGCGACTGTTTATTAAAAACACAGCACTCTGCAAACACGAAAGTGGACGTATAGGGTGTGACGCCTGCCCGGTGCCGGAAGGTTAATTGATGGGGTTAGCTAACGCGAAGCTCTTGATCGAAGCCCCGGTAAACGGCGGCCGTAACTATAACGGTCCTAAGGTAGCGAAATTCCTTGTCGGGTAAGTTCCGACCTGCACGAATGGCGTAACGATGGCGGCGCTGTCTCCACCCGAGACTCAGTGAAATTGAAATCGCTGTGAAGATGCAGTGTATCCGCGGCTAGACGGAAAGACCCCGTGAACCTTTACTATAGCTTTGCACTGGACTTTGAATTTGCTTGTGTAGGATAGGTGGGAGGCTTTGAAGCGTGGACGCCAGTTCGCGTGGAGCCATCCTTGAAATACCACCCTGGCAACTTTGAGGTTCTAACTCAGGTCCGTTATCCGGATCGAGGACAGTGTATGGTGGGTAGTTTGACTGGGGCGGTCTCCTCCTAAAGAGTAACGGAGGAGTACGAAGGTGCGCTCAGACCGGTCGGAAATCGGTCGTAGAGTATAAAGGCAAAAGCGCGCTTGACTGCGAGACAGACACGTCGAGCAGGTACGAAAGTAGGTCTTAGTGATCCGGTGGTTCTGTATGGAAGGGCCATCGCTCAACGGATAAAAGGTACTCCGGGGATAACAGGCTGATACCGCCCAAGAGTTCATATCGACGGCGGTGTTTGGCACCTCGATGTCGGCTCATCACATCCTGGGGCTGAAGCCGGTCCCAAGGGTATGGCTGTTCGCCATTTAAAGTGGTACGCGAGCTGGGTTTAGAACGTCGTGAGACAGTTCGGTCCCTATCTGCCGTGGACGTTTGAGATTTGAGAGGGGCTGCTCCTAGTACGAGAGGACCGGAGTGGACGAACCTCTGGTGTTCCGGTTGTCACGCCAGTGGCATTGCCGGGTAGCTATGTTCGGAATAGATAACCGCTGAAAGCATCTAAGCGGGAAACTAGCCTCAAGATGAGATCTCACTGGGACCTTGAGTCCCCTGAAGGGCCGTCGAAGACTACGACGTTGATAGGTTGGGTGTGTAAGCGCTGTGAGGCGTTGAGCTAACCAATACTAATTGCCCGTGAGGCTTGACCATATAACACCCAAGCAATTTGTAGGCTTCGAGCTGAAGAGCGAAAGGGCACCAGATTGCGGTGTGTGAAGACGCAATGAACCGAAAGTTCGAGAAGCAAACACACAAACTATCGCATACCCAATTTGCTGAAGCGTCGAAAGACGGTTCGGTACCCGAATTTCTTGACGACCATAGAGCATTGGAACCACCTGATCCCATCCCGAACTCAGCAGTGAAACGATGCATCGCCGATGGTAGTGTGGGGTTTCCCCATGTGAGAGTAGGTCATCGTCAAGATTAAATTCCGAAACCCCTATCTGCATCTGCAGGTAGGGGTTTTGTTTTGTCCGCAGGAAAGGCCCACTTCGCTGACAATACAAAAATTACACAGTTATTTTCGAGTCAGGACACTAGAATAGGTCCAACTTTTTTGGAGCCAGAGCCTTTATGCCAGATCCGGTTGACGCCCCTGGGCTGTCAGATTTACCACTGGACGACTTGGTAGCGTGTCATGAGTGCGATTTGCTGATGCGCAAACCTGAGCTCGCCCATGGCGAGAAGGCCATCTGTCCACGCTGCGGCTATGAGCTGTATGCCCATCGACATAATGTCGTGCAGCGCAGTCTCGCCTTGGTCATTGCCGCACTATTGTTGTATATCCCGGCGAACTTTTTACCCATCATGCAGCTCCATCTACTCGGACAATCGTCGCATGACACTGTCTGGAGCGGTGTTGTCGGCCTGTTCGATACCGGTATGCAAGGCGTAGCGGCAGTGGTGTTTCTCTGCAGCATGGGGATTCCGCTGCTCAAGCTGCTCTGCCAACTGTTCGTACTGCTGAGTATTCGCTTCGACATCGGACGCAGTTACGGCTTGCTGCTCTACCGCATTTATCACCATCTACGGGACTGGGGAATGCTCGAGGTTTATCTCATGGGCGTACTGGTTGCGATCGTCAAACTGGCCGATATGGCGGCGATCACCGTAGGTCTTGGTCTGGCATGTTTTATCAGTTTGTTGTTGGTCCAGGTCTGGCTGGAAGTGGTGATGTCACCGCACCAGATCTGGCAGGGTCTATCAGGAGAAGATGCCCATGCGGGCGATTGATGCGGGCATTCTGATCTGTGCCGAATGCCACGAGTTGAACAAGCAGGAAGCCGACACCGACGAGCAGGTCTGCACCCGCTGTGGTGCGCTGGTTCACGCCCGCAGCCCGAACAGCTTGATGCGTACCTGGGCGTTGCTGATCACGGCTGCGATTCTTTATATCCCGGCCAATGTGCTGCCAATCATGACCGTCAGTTCCCTGGGGCAGGGTGATCCGAGCACGATCATGTCCGGTGTGATCCAGCTGGTTCAGCACGGCATGATTCCAATCGCAGCCGTGGTTTTTATCGCCAGTATTCTGGTACCCACGTTCAAATTGGTGGGGGTCGCGTTGCTGCTGTTTTCGGTGCAGCGCCACCAGCCACTCTCGGCGCGTCAGCGCATTTGGATGTACCGCTTTATCGAGTTCATCGGCCGCTGGTCGATGCTGGATATCTTTGTGATCGCCATCCTCGTGGCGGTTGTGAATTTCGGACGGCTTGCCAGCGTCGAAGCCAATCTTGGCGCCATCGCCTTCGCCAGTGTGGTGATTCTGACGATGCTTGCCGCAGTAACTTTCGATCCCCGACTGATTTGGGATAACACGGAGTCGGACGACGACCATGACTGATTTGCCTAAAGCGAAAATCCGACCGGCCTCGAACTGGTCTGCCATTTGGGTATTGCCCCTGATCGCCTTGCTCATTGGCGGTTGGCTCGCCTGGCGTGCCTATAGCGAGACAGGCATCGAGATCCATGTGCGCTTCGAAAGTGGCGAAGGTATTCAGGCCAACAAGACCGAAGTCGTTTACAAAGGTATGTCGGTCGGTAAGGTGAAAGCCCTCACACTCGATGATGAAGGCAGCTCCAAAGGCGTGATCGCTACCATCGAGATGAATAAGGACGTGGAGCAATACCTCAGGACCAGCACACGTTTTTGGCTGGTCAAACCGAGCGTGACCCTGGCCGGTATCACGGGCCTGGAGACGTTGGTTTCGGGTAACTACGTGGCCGTCAGCCCGGGGGAAGGCGAGCCGACCCGCAAGTTCAGGGCCTTGGCCGAAGAACCGCCGCTGTCGGATGCCAAGCCCGGTCTGCACCTGACCATCAAGGCTGACCGTCTCGGCTCGCTGAATCGCGGCAGCCCGGTGTTCTACAAGCAGATCCAGGTCGGTCAGATCAAAAGCTACTTGCTGTCCGCAGACCAGAATACTGTCGAACTTAAAGTCTTCATCGAGCCGACCTACGCCAGCCTGGTACGCAAACACACGCGTTTCTGGAATGCCAGCGGCATCAGTATCGACGCCAACCTCTCCGGTGTGAAAGTGCGTAGCGAGTCCCTCGCCAGCATCGTCGCCGGTGGTATCGCTTTCGCCACTCCGGAAAACCGCAAGGACAGCCCGCCCACCGATCCAAGCCTGCCGTTTCGTCTCTACGAAGACTTCGATGCAGCTGCAGCCGGTATTCGGGTCAAGGTCAAACTCAGCGATTTCGAAGGCCTGCAGGCCGGCCGCACGCCAGTGATGTACAAAGGCATCCAGGTCGGCAATCTGAAAGCGCTCAAGGTTGACCCGGACTTGTCCAGTGCAACCGCTGAATTGACCCTCGATCCGCTGGCCGAGGATTACCTGGTCACCGGCACTCAGTTCTGGGTGGTCAAACCGTCTATTTCGCTTGCCGGCATCACCGGTCTGGAAGCCTTGGTCAAAGGTAACTACATCGCCGTGCGACCTGGCGACAAGGGGGGCGCACCGCAGCGCGAGTTCGAAGCTCGGGCCAAGGCGCCGCCACTGGATCTGCGTTCGCCGGGCCTGCACCTGGTGTTGTTCACCGAAAACCTCGGTTCACTGGAAGTCGGCAGTCCGATTCTCTACAAGCAGGTCAAGGTGGGTTCGGTGCAGAGCTATCAGTTCTCCCGCACCAAAAAGCAGCTTGTGATCGGTGTGCACATCGAGAAGGAATACGAAGGGCTGGTCAACGCCTCGACGCGTTTCTGGAATGCCAGTGGCATTACGCTGACAGGGGGACTGACCGGCGGCATCCAGGTCAAAAGTGAGTCGCTGCAAAGCCTGATGGCCGGCGGCATTGCCTTCGAAACTCCGGAAGCCAAAGCGCCGCTGCAGAAGCGTATCCCACGTTTCCGCCTGCATGCGAGCCATGACGAGGCAACGCAGAAAGGCGCTGTGGTGACGATCAAGGTCGACCGCGCCGATGGCCTGCGCACTGGCACTCCGATTCGATACAAAGGCCTGGACGTCGGCAAGATTGAAGACGTCGACCTCAGTGACGATCTGCAATCGGTGTTGCTGACCGCGCGGATCACTGAAGTGCCGGAGCGTATCGCTCGAGTGGGCAGTCAGTTCTGGGTGGTCAAACCTGAATTGGGTCTGATCAAGACATCCAACCTCGAGACACTGGTGACCGGGCAATACATAGAAGTGCAACCGGCACTGAAGAACCTCGGTCCGCAAAAGGACTTCGTGGCTTTGACTATTCCCCCGGAAACCGCCAAGGAAGAAGCCGGCTTGAGCCTGGTGTTGAGTGCTGCTCGTCGGGGTTCGTTGAAGACTGGCGTCCCCGTCACCTATCGCGAAATCACGGTAGGCAAGGTGACTGGCTATGAGCTGGGCCAGACGGCGGATCGAGTATTGGTGCACATCTTGATCGAGCCGAAGTACGCGCCGCTGGTGCGCAGTGGCACACGTTTCTGGAACACCAGTGGTTTTGGCTTTGACTACGGCTTGTTCAAAGGCGCGACGATACGCACCGAGTCGCTGGAGACCCTGGTCCAGGGCGGCATTGCGTTTGCCACACCGGATGGCGATCGCATGGGTGCCCCGGTGCGGCCCGAGCAAACGTTCCCGCTGTTCGACCAGTTCGAAGATGAATGGCTGACCTGGGCGCCGAAGATTTCGATCGGCAAGTAGTTATTGCGTCTGTAATGACGCCTTCGCGGGCAAGCCTCGCTCCTACAATGAAAAGATAAAAAAAGGCCGCGATCCATGTTGGATCGCGGCCTTTTTATTGGCTTCGATTCAAGCGTCAGACCGCATCCAGCTCCGGTTCATCCGCCTGCACGTTGAGGGTTGCCTTCACTTGATCGTGACGACGGATGTACTTCCAGTCCGCCTCGTCGATGTAAATGCCGTTCGGGCCGCTACCGCCTTCCAGGTCGATGGCGACACTGGCGCAAACCTGTGGCTTCACACTCGCCAGAATCGGCACGAAGCCCAGTTGCAGGCTGGTTTCCAGCAGTGCTGCCTGGTTCTTCTCGTCGATGTCCGCCGCTTCGTCGAGGTAGTACGGCAGACGCACGCGACCGGCCTGGTCGCGGTCCATCAAGTGCAGCAACAAGTACATGTTGGTCAGCGCCTTGATGGTCATGGTGGTGCCGTTGGACGCCGCGCCATCGATGTCGGTGTGGATCACCGGCTGGCCGTTGACCTTGGTGATCTCGAACGCCAGCTCGAACAAGTCCTTGAGACCGAGCTGGTTGTGGTTCGCCGCCACCAGCCGCGCCAGGTATTCCTTGGCCTCTTCGTTCTTGTTGTCCTGATCGGCGCTTTGGCTCAGGTCGAAGACGGAAAGGGTTTCGCCTTCTTCGTACTGACCGGCGCTGTGGATGATCTGGTCAATGTGCTTGAGCGCTTCCTTGTTCGGCGCGAGCACGATACGGAAGCTTTGCAGGTTAGAGACCTGACGCTTGTTGATCTCGCGGTTGAACAACGCCAGCTGATGCTCGAGGCTGTCATAATCGCTGCGGATGTTACGCAGGGTCCGGGCGATGTCGGTGACCGCCGCACGACGAGCCTTGCCGAGGGTCAGGGCTTCGTCGGTGCGGTGTGCATAGGCGTTGATCAGCAGTTGCAGGCGACGCTCCATATCGTCTTCGCTGTCGAACTTGGCCACGCCTTTCAGGCGAACCTGAGCATAGAGCGCGTCGATCTGTCCGTCGCTGCGCAGCAAGCCCTGCCAGCTGTCCTGATAATCGTTGAGCAGCGGCAGCAGGTTGTCCATGGAATCGTCGACCGGGTCCATGAACGGCGTGCCGAACGGCAAGTCCGCTGGCAACAGCTGACGGCGGCGCAGGGCGTCGTCGAGGGTGCGTTGCTTGGCTTCCATGTCGCCGATCTGCCGGCCGACCAATTGCAGCTTGGCCGACAGTTGCTGGACGCGTTCGGTGAAGGCATCGCTGGAACGCTTCAATTCGTCCTGGGCGGCTTCCATCTGTGCCAATTGTTCAAGCTTGTCGCCTTCTTCGGCGCTCAGGGTTTGTGCGCGGCGGAAGTCTTCCAGGGCTTTCTGCGCGTCCAGCACTTGCTGGTACAGCGCTTCGGTCTGGGTCTTGCTGGCCGCGCGGTCTGCCGCCACGGCAGCTTGAGTTTTCAGTTGCTTGAGTTCTTTGTCCAGACGCTCTTTCTGATCGCGCAACGCCGCGCGGTCAGCCAGGGCTTGCAGGGCTGGTGGCTCGATGTGCGAGATGTCGATGGACAGCCCCGGCACTTCGAAACGCTCGCCTTTGAAACCATCGAGGATCAGCTCCATGGATTTGACCCACTGACCGTCCTCGTCCAGCGTAATGCCGTGTTCACCCAGTGGCAGGCTGAACAGCGCGCTGTTGAACAGGCGCATCAGGCGCTCGACGTCCTGCTGCGAAAACTCTTCGCGCAGACGGGCGTAGCTGTTGTTGTCGGCGTGATCGAGTTGCTGCTTCACCGATTTGAGGCGTTTTTCCAGGTCCCGCAGACGCTCTTCGAGGTCTTCGGCACTGAACTGGCGCGACTGAGCCAATGCGCCAGCCAGTTCGTCATGCGCGTCCTTGGCCGCGAGCAATTGCTGCTCCAGGACTTTGACGTCATCGACCAGCGCGAAGCGATGCTTGAGCACCGACAGCTCGCCGAGCCAGCGCTGGATGCCGGTGATTTCCCGCTCCAGACGCATCAGCTCCTGAGTGCCGCCGCGTTGATCGTTTTGCAGGGCGTCCTGCTCGTTGCGGTAATGCTCGGCCTGAATCGTCAGTTCTTCCTTGCGCGCACTGGCGTAGTCCGACCAGGTGCCGAGCAGGGAGTCGAGCAGCGGCGACAGGCGATGCAGTTTGCCGCGCAGAATGTCCCGCTGTTTCACGCCGTTGGCCAAGGCTTCGACCAATGGGCCGGCGGCGACCAGCGAGTTGTAGTCCTGTTCCATGCGGCGTACATCGCGGAAGGCTTCTTCGCACGCGGCGATGTAATCGACACTGCCGGAACGCAGGCTGTGTTCGAAGGCATCGAGAAACAGCTGCTTGAGTTTGGCCGCGGTGATTTCGCGCATGTGCAGCAGGTTGATGAACAGGGCGCGGAAGGTCTTCAGGCTTTGCTCGCTGGTGGAGCGCAGCGGGATCAGCGTCAGGTCCAGCGGAATCGAGGTGTGACCGCCCACCAGCAAACGGCGCAGTTCATCCGGCTTGAGTTCGTAGGCTTTCAGGCCTTCGCGCTCAAGGTTGGTGAACAGTTCTTTCTGACGCAGGCAGGTGTCATCTTTCTGATAATGAGCCAGGTCCAGTTTGCCGGCATAGGCAAAGAACTGGTGACCGAAACCGCCGCCCGGGCCGCGACCGACCACGCCAATCACGTGCGGGCCGTGGGGCAGGGAGACTTCGACGAGGATGTAACTGGTGTCCGAGGCGAAGTAGAAGCGCCGGGATTGCTCCAGGCTGTATTTGCCGAAACTCATGTCCGACATGCGCGCCAGAATCGGGAACTGCAACGCGTTGATCGAAGCGGATTTACCGAGGTTGTTCGCGCCGTAGACCGACAGCGGCTCTTCCAGCGGGAACAGGCCGAGGCTGTAACCGGCGGTGTTCAAAAGGGCAAAGCGGCGAATGCCGTAGCGTTCCTTGCTCATGCGTCAGTCTCCTGTTCTTCGGCAATGGCGCGGGCCAGGGCGTCTTCTTCACTTTCTTCCGCGAAATCACTGAGATCCAATGGATCGTCGGTCTGCAGCAGTTTCTCGTCGCTGTCTTCGTCGATCAGCACGGGCACCGGCAATGGCAGGACGCTGTGCAGGCTGGCTGCCAGATCGCGGTCCTGCTGAACCGACAGGCACACGTCGAGGAAGCGGTGCATCGGCGGCAGGAAACGGTAGATACCAGGCTCTTCGCTGGCGAAACCGAGCTGGGTCATGCGGCGCATGATCTTTTCTTCCAGTTCGTCCTGGGTCTGGACTTCGGCCTGGATGAACAGGTCACGGTACTTTTCCAGCAAGGATGGCAATTCATCGCGACCGAGACTGCCGCCGTCGAGTACGGCGATCGGGTCACGGCCCTGGTCGGCCAGGTGTTCGACGAGGATGAAGGTGAACAGCGCCAGACGTTGTGCGGTCTTGTTGACCGCTGCTGCCGCCAGGTCTGGTACGAAGTAGTAGAAACCACGGGTGTCGCAGACCAGTTCAAAGCCCAACGCCTTGAACAGCGTGCGGTACTGGTCCTGGAAGTTCGACAGTTGTGCGTACAGCTCCGGATCGCGGCGGCTGACGTGGTAGCCCTTGAACAGCTCGCGAAAGATCGGCGCCAGCTGGGAGAGTTCGGATAGATCAAGATGCATGTGGAATGCTCGCAGAATTCTCGGCGCAGGTGTCGCCGGCCGAGAGCAGGGCGAAGGAGCGCAGGCTGACCTGGTGCTCGTGGGTGTGGTAATCGCGGCGTTCCAGACGCTCGCGCTTGAAGCGTTTTTCCCGCGACAGGCGCGAGAACCAGTAGAGCAATTCGTCGGTGGCGCCGTCCGGCTCCTGCTCCAGCAGCCAGGTCATCAGGTCCGGCATCGGCAGGGCGTCTTCGCAGCGTTCGAGCATTTCCCGAACTGTGCGTGGCGCGCGCGGTGCTTCGCCTTTCTGGGTTTTGTGGGCCTTGGGGAAACGCGTCGGTTTCGGCTCGAAACGGGCCAGAGCATAAACGTAGGCTTCGACCTGACTGGCGCTGCCGAGGAAGGTGCTTTGCGGGCGGGTGAACAGCGGCATCGCGGCTTGCGGCACCGCATCGATACCTTTACGACGAATCGCCGCCAGGGCCAGCGCCGCGCCACGGGTTACGGCATTGTGTCGGCGCGCTTCTTCACGCAGTGGCAGCAGTAGTTCACGGGCATGACGCAAGGTCAGCTGGGCGCTGGTCTGCATTTCGAGGATGCGTGCGTGGGTGCGCAGCAGCATATCGTCATCGACCAGATGGCCGAGGCGCTGCTGTTCGGAGAGCATCTTCAGCAGGACCGTTTCGACCTTACGCACGCCTTGTTCGAAAGCGCCGTCGGCGTTCACCAGTTCAATCATCGGCTCGACGTATTCGTCCCAGGTCGCCAGCACTTCAGCGTAGCGCTGACGCAGCGGGATCTGCCGATCGCTGGTTTTTGCCCGTTCGGCGACGGCCACCAACGCCTGTTCGTCGTTGTCGAGTTTTTTCAGCACGTCGCGCACGCGCATGTCGAGCAGACGCAACTGGCGCGCCAGATCGTTGCCGTCGCGAATGTCGAAGGCGTCCTGAATGTAACCGGCCAGGCGCTCGAGATGGCGCAAATAGGCTTCGATTTCCAGGCACAGGCCAAGGCGGTGCTCGCGGCGCAGGTAAGCGAGGAAGTCGTGAATCTGCGCGTTGAGCTCGAAACGGTTCGGGCTTTTCGCCACGGGAACCAGAATGTCGAGGCGGATCCACACATCCAGCAGGCTGGTGATGTCCTGCGGCGTGCTATCCAGTTGCTGGGCGGCCAGTTGCGTGCGCAGTTCGTTGAGGCTCAGGGTGCCTTGGTCGAAGTGCTCGCACAGTGGCTCCAGAAGTGCCCAGTGTTCAGCGAGGGCGCGCAAGACGCGCTTGGGTTCGATCATCGGAATGGCCGGCTGGTTGGCGATTAAAAGTCGCGATTGTACTGCATCACTCCCGTTGCGATTCACTCTCGGGACGGACAGTTGGCTTTCTATCGATCAAGCGCGGGCGATCTTGAGCGAAGGGCGGTAGAATCAACGCACTTTAGTTATCCACAAGTGGCCGACCTTTGCTTATCGAGTCCCGTCGCCGCGCTTATTTGACCGCCATGCAGGTGGTCAACTGGCTGCCGCGCACCGAATTGCCCTTTGCCGCGCCCTCGCGCCCCGAACTGCTGGAGATGCCCAAGCCATTGGTCGTCGCCCCGGTTGCGCCTGCTCCGGTGGTACAGACGCCCGTGGAACCTGCGGTCAAACCGGCCGAACGGGTGAAAATCGAAGTGCCACGGCCATCGTTGGCCAGCACGCGCACGAACGCCAAGGTCGAAGAAGAAGTGGCGCCTGTCGCGGTCAAGGCGCCGATCGTGCCGCCACCGCGATTCGCCTTGCAATTGTTGCGGGCCGGTCGCTGCCTGCTGCTGGTGGAGTTACCCACAGGCGAAACCTTCCAGACCCGCGATCCTGCCTATCTGTTGCTCAAGGACATGTTACGCGCCGCCGGTCTGCCGGACAGCCCGCAGATCGTCGGCGAGCCGGTGCGTTGGCCGCTGCTGGCTCGCGGGACGATGGATCAGGGGCCGGAGGCGGCCCGGGATTTCGTGCAAGGTTTTCTGGCGGCCCGCCTGGAAGACGCTCCATGCGTCTGCCTGTGGCTGATCGGCCTGCCGGCCGTGCGTTTTGCCGGTGAGGCGAACGCCGAATCCTTCAACCGTGAACTTCAGGTCGAAGGCCTGGGTTCGGTCTGGGCCCTGCCGGGTCTGGAGTTATTAATGGAAGAGCCACAGCGTAAGGCTGATGTCTGGCAAGCCATGCGTCGGCTAATGGCGCGTTGGAAAGAATCGAATGAGTGACGCTGTATCGTTCCGCCCAATGACCGAGGCGGACCTGGACGCTGTACTGAAAATCGAATATGCGGCCTACAGTCATCCCTGGACCCGCGGGATTTTTCTCGATGGCCTGGGCAAATACCAGATCTGGCTGATGTTCGAAGGTCAGCAACAGGTCGGTCATGGCGTGGTGCAGATCATTCTCGACGAAGCCCATTTGCTGAACATCACCGTCAAGCCGGAAAATCAGGGCCGAGGCCTGGGTTTGACGCTGCTGGAGCATTTGATGTCGATTGCCTATAAGGCAGAGGCGCGGGAATGTTTTCTGGAAGTGCGCGACAGCAACCGGGCGGCGTTTCGGTTGTATGAGCGGTATGGGTTCAACGAGGTTGGGCGTCGACGGGATTACTACCCGGCCGTTGGTGGGCGCGAAGATGCTGTCGTCATGGCCTGCACCTTGGTTGACTGATCCCCTTTAAAAGCTTCGCGGGCAAGCCTCGCTCCTTGGGGCTTGTGCGACCTCTGAGCGAGGCTTGCCCGCGAAGGCGGTCTGTCAGGCGCTGTAGATCAACGCTTGCCATCGACAGGGTCGCGCTGCGCCAATTCCGCCTCATCCAGGCCATTACCCCCGCCGATGTCGTCTTCATCGACAATGCTCAAGTCCCAATCGGCCTGTTCGCCTTCACCCGCTTCATGGGCATCTCGTGCGCCGTCTTCACGGATCAGGTTTTCCGGGCTCATGTCATCGTCGGTGGACTCGTGGTCATCGGTCGAGGCCCCGGTCATACCGGCCTCACGGACGCGCTCGTCGGGGATTTTTTGCGCACGCTCGCGTTCGGGGATCAGATCGCCGATTCTGGTGCCGGATTCTTCTTCGTTGAAGTCCAGCTCAGGCACTGAACCCGTGCGGTCTTCATCGTCGTCGACAGGTTCGGGTTGTGCCGCCTCGAACGAACGTCGTGAATCAGTCATGGCAATTCCTCATACTGTAGGCCCTACTACCATTGACCCTATTGTACTCCTGAGAATTCCGCCGGCATGGACTCCGGGTATCTGCATCTCGCGCGTGACCCCGACAGGCGGTTGTCTGTCAAACCAGCGCATCATTCTCGAGGCTTCATTGCATGAACGACTTACAAGATCTGATTGATAACAACGAGCGCTGGGCCGATGCGATCAAGCAGGAAGATCCTGATTTCTTCGCCAAGCTAGCCCGTCAGCAAACCCCGGAATACCTGTGGATCGGCTGTTCCGATGCGCGCGTGCCAGCCAACGAGATCGTCGGCATGCTGCCGGGCGATCTGTTCGTCCACCGTAACGTGGCCAACGTGGTGCTGCATACTGACCTCAACTGCCTGTCAGTGATTCAGTACGCGGTCGATGTGCTCAAGGTCAAACACATTCTGGTGACCGGCCACTATGGCTGCGGCGGTGTACGCGCCTCGATGCAGGATCGTCAGTTGGGTCTGATCGACGGCTGGCTTCGCTCGATTCGCGATCTCTATTATGAAAAACGCGACGAACTGGCCAAGTTGCCCACCGAAGAAGAACGGGTCGACCGCCTCTGCGAGCTCAACGTGATCCAGCAAGTGGCCAACGTCGGTCACACCAGCATTGTGCAAAACGCCTGGCATCGCGGGCAGAGCCTGTCGATCCACGGCTGCATCTATGGCATCAAGGACGGTCGCTGGAAAAGCCTGAACGCTACCATCAGCGGTTTCGAGCAATTGCCGCCGCAATATCGCCTGCGTCCGGTCGAAGCGTTGTAAGAACGCTTTCAGCGCAGACTTCGTCGACGCCAGTGTTGGAAAAACCGTTCTCCATTGGCGTTCGGCGACTCGTCATAGCCGATAATCCAGCCACGGCAGCAGGGACAACCGCAGTGGCAGGCGAACTGGCGCTGCAGTTTGTCTTCTGTCGCGGCGAAATCCATCGTCAGTCGATCACCTTTTTTGATGTCCTTGAGTGCCCATAACCACAGCTCGCTCATGTCGAGAAAGACGTTGGGGTCGCAGGAGTGGCTCAGCAGACCGCAGAAGCGCGGATCGTAGAGGTGGATTCCTGGAGCCAGTTGCCGAGTGTGTCGGCAGCGATAGGGCAGCAAATGTCCGGAAACCCGGCAGATTCGGCTGATGCGCGGGAACTCGCGCAGTGCCACGACAGCCATTGCCGCCCCCTGAGCGTTGTCGATGATTTCAAAGTCGTCTTTGGAGGGGAACCCAAGACGAAGGGGCAATTCTACAAACGGATAGATGCCATTTGATGGTGGTGGGGGTATTGCTTGTTCTGCATGGGCTCTCATAACAATCCTTGTCAGTCGAGTGCTACGACCGCCGTCTACTGACATCCTGTCAGCCCTGCAGCACATGGGTGTGCCCCAAGCCTCTCGCAAATGAAACAATTGATCTACTGTCAGATATGACAGGCGAAAAAAGCTCTTTCTCGCGTGAGCCATGGCTCACGCGAGAAAGAGCTTTAACGTTTTACAAGTGTGGAGCAGGGGCGGAGGAGGTCACAAGGGCCGGGATCTTCAACTGTTTCAGCTGAGATTTGACCTGCGCTGTCGAACACTTGACCACGGCCTGTTCAGGCGTCAGGTTGCGGATCGAGGTGTAAAACAGTTCGCAGGTTTTTTCTTTCTGGGTCACTTGCCAGGTCTGAGTACAGCTTTTCAGCTGGACGGTAGGGTCAGTGCCCGGTTTGCTGCCCATCCCGGCCTGCCAGCACGCGGCGCTCAAATCCTGCCCCATGACTTTCAGCCCCGCGGCGTCGGCCTTGGCCTGCGCATCGTCACCGCTATAGGCTGCGGGGTCGGCGGCGTACCAGATGTAGCTCGGGTGGTTGGAACCCAGTACGGGGACCGCCACACCCTTGCTCGGGATGATGGTTGCCAGGCCCAGCACGTCCACGGTCTGTCCGTATTGTTGCTTGATCCAGTTACGCACCGGTGAACCAAAGGCGACCATTGGCAATGCTGCGCCTTTGGCGTTCTGGCTGACTTCCTTGACCATGGTGGTCTGGTAGTCCTGGAAGTAGCCGTAGACGCCTTCCAGATCCTTGCCGGCGCTGGACGGCGCGGCAATCGGCGCGATGTCGATGATGGTCTGATAGGCCGGCGTCTGGTCGGCGGGAATGCCGTTGTTCGTCAGCAGCGCGGCCCAGCGGTCGGTGGTCTTGGACTCCAGGTAGTCCTGGGCCTGGGTCAGGGAATAATCCGGGGGGAAGTGCAGCAGTTCGACGCTTTTGCGGTTTTCCAGCGCCATGCCCAGCGGCAGGAACAGGTACCAGCTAAAGGTCCATTTACCATCGGCGTTCAGTTTGCTGGCGCCGTTGTAGGCCAAATCCCCGGCCTTGAGCAATGCGGTCAGTGGCTTGTCATAGCCTTTGGGTACGCCGCTGATATTGGCGTAGAGCTGATTGTTGTCGGTTTTTACCAGCACTTTTGCGGTTTTGTAGCCATCGCGCTGTACGCTTTGGGTCAGGTAATGCTCGACGGTCTGCTCCAGCGTCCAGTTGCGATAGCAGATGACGTTGCAGTTGTTGGGGTAGGAGAAGAGACGGGTGACGCGTTCCGTACTGCCCAGATTCAGATCGACATCGGCGTGGACGGCGGTACTCAGGGTGAGTGCGGCCAGGGTGAGTCCTGCGAGTTTTAACATGCTCAGATCCTTTTCAGCGTGAGCCCTCGGAGGCGGGGCGAGTACATACTGAAACTACTTGTGTCGAACGGTCTAGTACCCACATGAAAAGATCGCCAGCCTGAGAGCATCCTTCATCCGCGAAAGCATCTTTCGTCGGGGCGCTGGCTGTGAGGGATGGAAGAGGGGGCCAGTGCTGACGTTGTTTTGGGTGTTTGGGACCAGGGTCTGATGGGTTGTCCACAGGCGCATTTGCGTAGACCATGGGCGCCTTGGTTTTTTGCCTGCCAGAGTTCTTTGCCATGACTGCCAACACCGACGCGCGCCCGGCGCCCTTCACCCGCTCGGACTACAAGACCCTGGGGCTTGCAGCCCTTGGTGGCGCGCTGGAAATCTACGACTTCATCATTTTCGTATTTTTCGCGCTGACCCTCAGCCAATTGTTCTTCCCACCCGAAATGCCCGAATGGCTGCGCCTGCTGCAAAGCTTCGGGATTTTCGTCACCGGCTACCTGGCGCGTCCGTTGGGTGGAATCCTGATGGCGCATTTCGCCGATCGACTGGGGCGAAAGAAGGTTTTCAGCCTGAGCATCCTGATGATGGCGTTGCCATGCCTGCTGATCGGGATCATGCCGACCTACGCCCAGATCGGCTATTTCGCACCGCTGTTGCTGTTGGCCCTGAGGGTCCTGCAAGGCGCTGCGGTGGGTGGTGAAGTGCCGAGCGCCTGGGTATTCGTCGCCGAACACGCACCGGTCGGGCATCGCGGTTATGCCCTCGGTTTCCTGCAGGCAGGGCTGACTTTCGGTTACCTGATCGGCGCTTTGACGGCGACCTTTCTGGCTCAGGTATTCACCCCGACGGAAATCCTTGATTACGCCTGGCGCTACCCGTTTCTGCTGGGCGGTGTGTTTGGCGTCATCGGTGTCTGGCTGCGCCGCTGGCTCAGCGAAACCCCAGTGTTCATGGCGATGCAGGCCCAGCGCGAGGCGGCTGTCGAACTGCCGCTACGCACGGTCCTTCGGGAGCACCGCCTGGCGATGCTGCCGGCGATGATCCTTACCTGCGTGCTGACCTCGGCCGTGGTGGTGTTTGTGGTCATTACCCCGACCATGATGCAGAAAACCTTCGGCATGAGCGCCAGCCACACCTTCGCCCTGAGTGCCTTGGGCATCGTCTTTCTGAACATCGGCTGCGTACTCGCCGGGCTGCTCGTCGACCGCATCGGCGCCTGGCGCACGGTAATGCTGTATAGCCTGCTGCTGCCCCTGGGCATCGGCGTGCTCTACACCTGCCTGATCATCGAAGGCCAGTGGCTCGGCCTGGCTTATGCAGTGGCCGGCCTCGGTTGCGGGGTAGTCGGCGCAGTGCCGTCAGTGATGGTCAGCCTGTTTCCGGCGCGGATTCGTGTATCGGGGATTTCCTTCACCTACAACATTGCCTACGCCGCCTGGGCGAGTGTCACACCGCTGCTGTTGATCGGTCTGATGCCGTGGAGTCCGTGGATTTGTGTGATCTTCTGCGCGGTGATGGGGGCCGTGGGCATCAGCAGCGCGGTGTATTTCGGTGCGCGAATGCCGAGAGTCGGACGCTGTTCGGTAGCTGGCGCGGCATGAGGCTGTTTGTGCCGCGACTATTTTTGTAGGACAACTCTGAAAACTCTCTTCAGAAAATACCCGCAAAGCCGATGGCTAGGCTGTAAGCCGCTTTTTATCTCTGTCCATCGGTGCTTTCCCATGTTCAATAAACGCTTGAAGCAGGAGCTGTCGGCTCTTCGCGAAGAACTCTCCAGCCTTCTGCAAGTCAAGGAGAGCCTGGAAAGCGAGATGCTGGTCCTGACCCTCGACCCCGATGGGCGAATTCAATCGGTCAACCAAAACTTCATCGGCGAGATGCTCTACAAAAGCAACGACCTGATCGGCCGTCACATCGAAGACCTTGTCCCGGTCCACGTGAAGTCGGATGAATTCCATCACCGCTTCAAGGCCGCGCTGGGCCGTGGCGAACACTTTGCCGGCGCGGTCCGTTTGTTGCGTGGCAACGGTGCCGAAGCCTGGTTGCGTTCGATCATGCAACCGGTGCGGTCCTCGGACGGCCGGATCAAGAACTTCTCGATTTACTCCAGCGACCTGACCCGTACCATCGAGGCATCTCGTGAGCATGAAAACCTGATCGGTGCGCTGGTGCGCTCGACGGCGGTCATCGAGTTCGATCTCAATGGTAACGTGCTGACAGCCAACGACCGCTTCCTCAGTGGCATGGGTTACAGTCTGGCGCAGATCCAGGGTAAACATCACCGTACCTTCTGCGAGCCAGAGGAATACAACAGTGCCGATTATCAGAACTTCTGGCGTCGCCTGAACGCCGGCGAGTTCGTCGCTGATCGTTTCAAACGCGTCGACAGCCACGGTCGCGTGGTCTGGCTGGAGGCTTCCTACAACCCGGTGGCCGACGCCAACAACAAACTCTACAAAGTGGTGAAGTTCGCCACGGTGGTTACCGATCAGGTCAATCAGGAGCAGGCTGTCGCCGAGGCGGCCAACATTGCCTACAGCACTTCTCAGCAAACCGACCAGAGTGCACAGCGCGGAACTGCCGTGGTGACCCAAGCTGTAGACGTGATGCGTGACCTGGCCAAACACATGCAAACCGCCGGCGAAGGCATCGAAGCACTGAACGAGCAATCGCTGGTGATCGGCACCATCGTCAAAACCATCAGCGGCATCGCCGAGCAGACCAACTTGCTGGCGCTCAACGCGGCCATCGAAGCGGCGCGTGCCGGTGAACAGGGGCGCGGGTTTGCCGTGGTGGCGGACGAAGTCCGGCAATTAGCCTCGCGCACCAGCCAGGCGACCGATGAAATTGTCGGCGTCGTGCGTCAGAACCAGGACATGGCGCGCAACGCCGTGGCCCTCATGACTGACGGCAAACTGCAGGCTGAACAAGGCCTGGCGCTGGCGGCGGAGGCGGGCACGGTGATCGTCGAGATCCAGGACGGTGCGCAGAAAGTGGTGAACGCGGTTGGGCAGTTTGCCAACCAACTATCGACTTGATGCCCTGAATCCGCTTCGTAACCCTAAAAAATCAGGCCTGCTTCACTGGCTTTATCAGACTTTCGGCTGGTATCCCAAATAGATCGTGAAGCTTCCAGATCATCGGAAGCGTCAACGCACGCTTACCGTTGAGTACTTCATAAACCCGGTTTGTCCGGCCAATGGCTGGTGCCAGATCAGCGGCGGACAGACCGGAGTGCTCCATACGAAATTTGATCGCGTCGATCGGAGTGGGTAGGTCGACCGGAAACTGCTTCGACTCATAGGCCTCGATGAGGGTAATCATGATGTCGAAGTAATCGCCTTCGGGGGTTCCCGGCTCAGGCTCATTGTCGAATAGTGCCGATACGTTTTTGAGGGCTACACGGTAGTCCTCGTCGGTGTGAATCGGATGAATGTTCATGGGTTATTCCATTTCGATGGTATCAGCGTCGATCCCATCGTATTGCTTGTGGGTGCCGACAAATTTTATGTATACAGCGCCGAAACGATAGGCCACCGCGACTACTAACCGAAAGTCATTGCCCTTGATGTTGAACACGACTCTGCGGCTTTTGAGAATGCTGGCGGTGGCAAAGTGTGCCTTGAGATTAACAAGGTTTTCGAGATAAAAACGGTTTCCATACCCTATCCAAGAGGTAGCAATTTGAGGGTAGGAAAAGGCTACGCGAGGAACTTGATCTGGATTCTTCTCCAATCAAAAAAGGCCTACCTCCCGGTAAGCCTTTCCTCATTTCTGCGTACGACTCAATCCCCCAATGCTTCCCCCTCACGCCGTGGGTCGGCCCCGCCGGCCAATGCCGCTTTGCCCTGCGTATCCTTGACCCGGACAATCGCTTGAGTCCCGCTGGTCATGTCGATCTCGTTCACGCTGTGCCCTTTGTCCTTTAGCGCCTGAACCAGCGTCGGGCTGAACTGCCCCTGTTCCAGTTCGGTCGGGCCATTGCGGCTGCCGAAGTTGGGCAGGCTGATGGCCGCTTGCGGGTCGAGATTCCAGTCGAGCAGAGCGATAGTGGATTTGGCGACGTATTCGATGATCTGCGAGCCACCAGGGGAGCCGATGGTGGCCAGGAACTCGCCGCTCTGGCGGTCGAAGATCAGCGTTGGCGCCATGGACGAGCGTGGGCGTTTGCCGGGCTCGACCCGGTTGGCGACCTTTTGCCCGTGCTCCTCGGGGATGAAGGAGAAGTCGGTCATCTGGTTGTTGAGCATAAAGCCCTGGACCATCAGGTGTGAGCCAAATGCTGCTTCCACGGTGGTGGTCATGGACACGGCGCCGCCCTCGTCATCGACCGCCACCACTTGCGAGGTGGAGATGCGCAGCGGCGAGCGGTCCGGCGCATAGGCAACCTGAATGCCCGGCGGAGTGCCGGGTTTGGCCAGGCCCATACTGCGGTCACCCATCAAGGTGGCGCGGCTGGCCAGATAAGTCGGGTCGATCAGACCTTTTACCGGCACGGGTACGAAGTCAGTGTCGGCGACGTATTGCGCGCGGTCGGCGTAAGCCAGGCGCTCGGCGTCGGCGATCAGGTGCACGGCTTCAGGGACCGGTTCGATGCCTGCCGGTTTACTGGTCTTGACCGGTTTGAGCGGCGCCAAGGCAAAGCGCGGGTCGCGAGTTTCCAGGGCTTGCAAGGTGCCGAGGATTTGCGCCACGGCGATCCCGCCCGACGACGGTGGCGGCATGCCGCAGACCTGCCAGCGCTTGTAGTCGGTGCACAGCGGCGCGCGTTCCTTGGCCTTGTAGCCTTGCAGGTCGTTCAGAGACAGGCTGCCAGGGTTAGTGTGGCCCTGAACCTTGGCGACGATCTCTTGTGCGATAGGGCCTTTGTACAGCGCGTCGGGACCTTCCTTGGCGATGCGCTTGAATACCGCGGCGAGTGCCGGATTTTTCAGCTGCGTACCGACGGCTTTCGGGCTGCCATCGGCATTCAGAAAGTAGGCGGCCATGTCGGGTGAGCGCGGTATGAACGAATCCGCCGCGATCATTTGATGCAGGCGTGGCGAGAGGGCGAAGCCTTGTTCCGCGAGTTTGATGGCGGGTTCGAACAGGGTCGCCCACGGCAGGCGACCGTGCTTCTGATGGGCCAGCTCCAGCGCCCGCAACACACCCGGTGTACCCACCGAACGCCCGCCAATCTGCGCCTGGGTGAACGGCATCGGTGTGCCGTCAGCTTGCAGGAACAGTTTCTCGGTGGCACCGGCCGGAGCGGTTTCGCGACCGTCGTAGGTGCGCACAGCTTTGCCATCCCACAGCACAATCAACGCGCCACCGCCGATACCCGACGATTGCGGCTCGACCAGCGTCAACACCGCTTGCATGGCAATGGCCGCATCAATCGCCGAGCCGCCGTTACGCAGCATCTCCCGCCCGGCTTCGGCAGCCAGCGGGTTGGCGGCGGCAGCCATATGCCTGGAGGCGTGCCGGGTCTGCAGGTCGGTGCGATAACCAGAAGCGATTTCCGGCGCGACCGGCAGGGTCGAGACCGAAGGTGAAGAGGGCGGGGCATTACACGCGGCGAGGGTAAAAGCGCTGGCAATCAGCGAAAGGGCTGACAGGCGAGAGAGGCTCAAGTGGAAGGCTGAGAACACGCGGGGCACTCCGTCCATGGGATAAAAGGTCTGAGGACTTTATCGGCCGAGGGCGTGATACGCAATTCAGGGATGAGGGCCGAAACTTTTCTCGAGGCATAAAAAAACGGCCTACCTTTCGGTAAGCCGTTTTTAGTACTTGGTGGCTACACAGGGACTTGAACCCCGGACCCCAGCATTATGAATGCTATGCTCTAACCAACTGAGCTATGTAGCCAAGTGGCGCGCATTATTCACCTGGAATGAAGATGCGTCAAGCGTAAATCTAAAATATTTCTCCACACTTTCAACCGCTTATCCCGCTGACCCGAAAAAACGGGTCAGGGAAGGGCATCAACCGAGCTGAAATCTCCCTGTATTCGCACTCAAGGCCTTGCTGCCCTGGCTCAAGCTGTCTGCGGCCAGGTTCACCGCTCGCGCGCCTTCAAGCAAGCGTACCGCAGCCTGATCGACTTGCTGGATGTTGCCGCTGACTTCATCGGCAGTGCTCGCTTGTTCTTCGACGGCGGTGGCGATCTGCGCCAGGGTGTCGGTTACGCTCTGCACCGCGCTGGCGATTTCTCCCAGGCGCTCGCCGAGACCTGTGACAGCTTGCGCATCCGATTGTGCCTGGCCGCAGGCGGCTTCCATCAAGCTCACCGCTTCGTTAACGGTGCTGCGCAAGCTGTCGACAGTGCCGGCGATTTGCGCGGTGGAGGATTGGGTGCGTTGCGACAGGCTGCGCACTTCATCGGCCACCACGGCAAAGCCGCGACCTTGCTCGCCAGCCCGTGCGGCCTCGATGGCGGCGTTGAGAGCCAGCAGGTTGGTCTGCTCGGCCACGCCGCGAATGGTATCGACCACCAATTGAATCTGTTGCCCTTGCTCGCTGACCCGACCCAGTGCCGCCGCAGTGTCGTTCAAGCGCTGATTGAGCTGCTGAATACTCGCCGTCGTGCGTTGGCTGTCGCGGCTGCTGTCGGCCGCAATGCGCTGGGTGTGCTGGGCGCTGCCTGACGCCTGTTCGCAGCTCTGGGCGACCCCTTGCGAGGTGGCTGCCAGTTGCGTGGCCGCCGCAGCGATCTGGCTGATCTGCAGTTGCTGAGCCTCGACTTCGCCGAGGGCACCGCTGGAATGATCATTAAGGGCGCGTACTGCGTTGCTCAACTGCAGGGTTTCATGATCGACCCCCAGCAGGCTGTTGCGCAGTTGCACCACGGCGACATTGAGTGCGGTGCTGATCGCCGCCAGTTCGTCGCGACCCTGCACTGGTACTTGCAGGCTCAGGTTGCCGTCACGCAGTGCTTCGGCCAGCAGCGTGATGCCGCTGGCGCTGCGACGGATCGAGGCCTGCAAACAGATGAACAGGTACAGTGCAGCCAGTAGCAGGCAGCCAAAAACTGTCGCCACCAGGATGAACTGGCGGATGGCCGAGCCGTGGTAATAATCCAGCCGTTGATCCAGCGAAACCAGCGATTGCTGACGCAGCGAGGCGAGGTCGCCGAGCAGGGCGTCGAGGCTGCGTTCGAAGTCTTCCGGCTTGAGGTTGATGCTGCCGCCGAAGACGCCATCGTCCAGCACTTTCAAACCGGCATCCAGATGCTTGAGGCTATCGTGGTACTGCCCGGCCCAGGTTTGCAAGGCGCTGGGCAGACGCGCTTCCAGCAGGCCAGCCGTTTTAACAAGCTGCTCCCGGGCATCGCCGATGCGGCTGCGCAGGTCCCGCAGTTGCAGACGGCTTTGCAGGGTGAACTGCCCGGACACCACCGACGCTTGGCCGACCGCGGTGAGGCGGCCGACCCGTTCGATCAGGTCCGGTGCATGCTGAGTGGAGATCTGCGTCAGCAGCCAGGTTTCCAGCCATGGCGCGAGAGTCAGGCGATTGTCCATCGCGATTTGTTCGCGCAACGCTTGCAGGGCAGTCAAGGCATTGGTGAACCGATCGTAACCATCCGGCCACCAACCGACGCTGCTGAGGCTTTTCGAATCCAGGCCGGTGAGGGCGGTTTGCAGGGCTTGATAGCGGGTGAGGGTTGCGCCCTCGGCGCCTTCGTTTTTCAGCGTATTGCCCAGGTCCGTGGTGGCTTGGGCGACGGCCGGTTGAACCGCGTCGAACGCAGCCATCGCCGCGATAGTCGCAGGTGTCGGTTGGCGATTGGTTTCGGTGGCACGCCAGCGAGCGGCGCGGTCGCGCTGGGCGGCGAGCAGGTTGTCGAGTGCATCGAGGGCCAGTAATTGACGAACCCCGGCGCGTTCGCCGGAGATCAGGCTCAACTTGTCACGATAGTCCTGGCCAATCATCCACAGGCTGCCTGCCAGTGGCAGGATAAACAGCAGAAACAGCAGCTGAAATTTGCGCGCGAAGCCGAAACGCCCCAGCAGCCCGATCCCCGGTGATAAAAAAGCCTGCATGCCCCATGACTCCTCTGGACACCACGCACCATTGGCGTGCGTCGAGGTCATTGCGACCGCGACTTGTGCCCTTCTAAAAGGCCTCGAAAGTTCACCTTGGTCAGCTCTGTAGGCCGACTCTGTAGCGAAACTTCCCATTCTCGGTCCCCTTTGTAAGGGGCCGCGTTGAAGCGAATAAACAAGGCAAGATTCAGACCATGGCTTTGCGCTATCACCTTTTTTCGAGGTCGTTAGCAGGCTAAGGGGATGGCGTACCTGCACCGAAAAATGGCACATTGACCGACCTGCCAGTGCGCACCCATCCGCAGTACGGAAACTCTCATGGCCATCAGCAACGTTCAGTCCGCCGCGACACAGACGCCCGCCACTTCACAAAGCAGTCCGCTGGTCATGCGTATCATCGGCGCGGTGGCGCTGGCGCATTTGATCAACGACCTGATTCAGGCGGTGCTGCCGTCGATCTATCCGATGCTCAAGGCCAGCTATGGCCTGACTTTCACCCAGGTCGGCCTGATCACCCTGACCTTTCAACTGACGGCCTCGCTGTTGCAGCCGTGGGTCGGTTACCACACGGATCGCCATCCCAAGCCATGGTTATTGCCGGCCGGCACTGTCTGCACATTGATTGGCATTCTGATGATGTCGGTGGTCGGCAGCTTCCCGATGATTCTGCTGGCGGCGGGGTTGATCGGTATCGGCTCCTCGACCTTTCACCCGGAAGCTTCTCGCGTGGCGCGACTGGCTTCGGGTGGCCGCTTTGGCTTGGCGCAGTCGACGTTTCAGGTCGGCGGTAACGCGGGCTCGGCCTTCGGGCCGTTGTTGGCTGCAGCGATCATCATTCCCTACGGCCAGGGCAATGTGGCCTGGTTCGGACTGTTTGCGTTGTTTGCCTTGTTCGTGCTGTACCGGATCAGTCGCTGGTACGCCAATCACTTGAATCTGTTCAAACTCAAACAAGGTCAGGCAGCGACGCACGGTTTATCTAAAGGCCGGGTGATCAGTGCGTTGGTGGTACTCGGCTTGCTGGTGTTCTCCAAGTATTTCTACATGGCCAGTTTCACCAGTTACTTCACGTTCTACCTGATCGAGAAATTCGACCTGTCGGTGGCCAGCTCGCAGCTGCATCTGTTCCTGTTTCTCGGTGCGGTAGCGGCGGGGACTTTCTTCGGCGGACCGATCGGCGACAAAATCGGGCGCAAGGCGGTGATCTGGTTCTCGATCCTGGGCGTCGCACCGTTCACCCTGATCCTGCCCCACGTCGATCTATTCTGGACCAGTATTCTGAGCGTAGTGATCGGCTTCATCCTAGCCTCGGCATTCTCGGCCATCGTGGTGTATGCGCAGGAACTGGTGCCGGGGAATGTCGGGATGATTGCCGGGGTGTTCTTCGGCCTGATGTTCGGCTTCGGCGGGATTGGCGCCGCGTTGCTCGGGCATCTGGCGGATATCCATGGCATTGAGTACGTGTACTTGCTGTGTTCGTTCTTGCCGTTGCTTGGGGTGTTGGCGATCTTCCTGCCGAGAACCAAAAAAGCGTAACACTGCTGCACCTGTAGGAGCGAGGCTTGCCCGCGAAGGCCGTTATGCCGTTTGCCTGAATCACCGCGTCATCGTTTTTCGCGGGCAAGCCTCGCTCCTACGGGTCGGAAGCAACATGTCTCGCCCTGAAAAAGGTTTACACCTTCCGACTTCTTATCAGGAAGGTGCAATGGATACGGGCTCAAATGAGTCAGACGATGGGGACGCACAAGCTCAGGTACTGCTTTTGCGGAACCTGCCGGGTGTGATGCCCACTACTTTTTTGAAGGCCCGAGTCATGTGGCTTTGATCGAAAAAGCCGCAAGCGAATGACGCTTCTGCGAGGCTGGACCCGGTGCGCAGCAGTTTTTGGACCTGGGCGATTCTTTTCTGGATTTGATAGCTGTGGGGGGAGACGCCAACGCTTTTTTTGAACACCCGGATCAGGTAAAGAGGGTCAAGATTCACCAGTTGTGCCAGTTCTTCCAGAGACAGATGTTTGTCGAACTCGTCTTCGAGCTTCCTCTTGATCTTTTGCACTGCATGCTGCTCAACCGCACTGACCGGTTCGATGGGCGCTCCGCTGCGCTCGAAGAGCTGCGTCACCAGATCCAGCAGGATAGTTTCCCGTTCAAGGCTGGAGGGGGATTTTTCAATGATTTGATGTTGATGCAAAAAGGTCCGGGCGAAGTCGGGGGCCTGGCTCAGAGCTGTTTGAAAAAGATGAATATGATTGTCTGAAAAACGCCCTTGAAACACCATCCGATTGACCCATTCGGGGTCGATATAGAGCATTCGATACATCCAGCCCTCATCATGGCCTGGCAAGCCGTCGTGGATCTCCCCGGGGGTAATGGTGACCACACTGCCAGCGACCCCCATGTAGTAACTGCCGCGATAAAAAAGCTTTTCAACACCGCTACTTATAACGCCGATAGCGTACCGGTCATGTGAATGTCGGCCGAAAGATTGAGTGCTGTAACGCGCAGATAGCAATTCACAGTCGCCTTCGGGTATACGCCAGAATTGAACAAAGTCCTTGTTTTTTTGAGAGGCTTTGTTGTGGCGATTCTCATCCATTAATTGTCCAGTTTTGTGCAATACGTATGAAGAAAAGGTCGCTAAATTTAGCACCTATTTCACAACACAAGCTAGGGGATGCGATGTCTACAAAACTGGTAGTTGGGGATTTTAATAAGTCTTCATGGTCATTTCGTGCGTGGCTGGTTCTTGTGACAGCGGATGTTGCATTTGAAACCCTTCAGATCAAACTGGAACAAAGCGACACGCGCGAGCGCATTCTGGAGCACTCGCCTTCCGGTAAGGTACCGGCGCTGCTGCTTGATGATGTTGTCATCAACGACAGCCTGGCCATCAGCGAATACATTGCCGGCACATATCCGACCGCCAACCTTTGGCCTCAAGATTCACGGGTCAGGGCCCTGGCACGAGCTGCTGCGGCAGAGATGCACTCCGGTTTCACCCATCTGCGCACGCAGATGTCGTTTGGCCTGAACACCGGTGACATCCCGGAAAGCCTGACCGCCGAGACCCGAGAGGAAATCATGCGGGTATTCGCAATCTGGAAGCAGCTCCGTGAGGTGAGCGGTTCAACACAGTTCCTCTGCGGTGACTTTGGCATTGTTGATGCGATGTTTGTTCCGGTGGTGTTCCGCTTCCGTCGTTATGGGATTGCCATCCCTGAACAACTGCAGGGTTATGTCGAAAACATTCTGAGTTATGCGCCGGTACAACAATGGTTGAAGTTGGCCGCGCAAGAAGTTTAAAGAATTGTGTGGCGGCTAACTATTAAAGCTAATTAAAAATTAGTTGTGTTTTTGACGCGTGGCAGAAAAGACCTTTGGGGCTTTTCTGCTTTGTCGAGTCCGGTGTTTGTTACCTGGGGGGAGTTGTGAGTGTTCATAAAGTTAATGCCGGTCTTTATCAATGAGGTTTCTCATGTCGACTAATAACAATCGGGCAATCATTGAATTGACCATCGGCGGACTGATGCTCAGTCTGTCTGCTCTAGCCGTCGCTTTCGCCCATATCGGTGCGGGTGGCGCAGGGTTCTATCGGATGGTGTTCGCCTCGATCCTGTTCTTCCTGCTGCTCAAGGTGCGCAAAACACCGGTGCTGCTCAAAACCGCCAAGGCGCAGCTGTACACCGCGTTGGCTGGGGTGTTTCTGGCCATTGACCTGGTGCTTTGGCACCAGAGCATCTATATCGTCGGCCCGGGCATCGGGTCGATCCTGACCAACTGTCAGGTGTTCTTCATGACCCTACTGGGGTTGTACCTGTTGAAGGAAAAACCTTCGATCTACTTCCTGGTATCCATTACCTTGGCATTTGTCGGGCTCTATCTGTTGTTGCTACCCGAGATGACCAGTGCGGTAGGGATCAAGGGCGTGGTGTATGGCGTGCTGTCGGGGCTGGCGTATGCCATCTGCGTGTACTTCCTGAAGATCAACACCCAGTTGCCTGACGGCGGGGGTGACAAGATCGCACAGATGCTCAATTTGAGTCTTTGGGCGGCGCTGGTTCTGCTGACATACGCGCTGGCAACTGGGGAAAGCTTGGCCATCGTGGATGGGCAAACCTTGCTGATGTTGATCATATACGGGGTGCTGGTGCAGTTTGTCGGCTGGTTGTTGGTCAACCGTTCGATTGGAGCCATCAGCCTGGGGTTGGCCGGTCTGATCCTGCTGCTGGAGCCGGTGATCACGTATTTCATTGATGTCACCTTTCTCGGCAAGGCCAGCTCCACGCTGCAGATTTGTGGCGCGCTGCTGACTGTCTTTGCGGTTTACATTGGCTCAATCAAACCGCCTGAGAAAGCGCACTCTTTGCCCGAAGCGACCTGATAGAAGGTGTATCACGGCGGTATCGTGAATGACGGACTGCCATGACCCTGGCCACCAATACGTTACGCACAGGCCCGCGAGGTCTGCGTGTGGTCGAGGAAGATGGTGATCCCAAGACGCAAAAATCCCCGTATCATCAAGTGATTACGGGGATTTTGAGTCTATCGAGATCCGTGGAAATCCACGGTTCCTGTTACACGTTAAAGCGGAAGTGCATCACGTCGCCATCTTTAACGATGTAGTCCTTGCCTTCCAGACGCCATTTACCGGCTTCTTTGGTGCCGGCTTCGCCCTTGTACTGGATGAAGTCGTCGTAAGCGATAACTTCGGCGCGGATGAAGCCTTTTTCGAAGTCGGTGTGGATCACGCCAGCGGCTTGTGGTGCGGTAGCACCGACGCGGACGGTCCAGGCGCGGACTTCTTCGACACCGGCGGTGAAGTAGGTCTGCAGGTGCAGCATTTCATAGCCGGCGCGGATTACGCGATTCAGACCCGGTTCTTCGAGGCCCAGGGCTTCGAGGAACATGTCTTTCTCTTCGCCGTCTTCCAGTTCGGCGATTTCGGCTTCGATCTTGTTGCAGACCGGAACCACCACGGCGCCTTCTTCTTCGGCGATGGCCTTGACCACATCCAGCAGCGGGTTGTTCTCGAAACCGTCTTCAGCGACGTTGGCGATGTACATGACCGGTTTGGTGGTCAGCAGGTGGAAACCGCGAATCACCTGTTTCTCGTCGGCGCTCATGTTCTTCATCAGGCTGCGCGCAGGCTTGCCGAGGGTGAAGTGAGCAATCAGTTGCTCCAGCAGGCCTTTCTGGACCACTGCATCCTTATCGCCACCCTTGGCGTTGCGGGCGACTTTCTGCAGTTGCTTTTCGCAGCTGTCGAGGTCGGCGAAGATCAGTTCCAGGTCGATGATTTCGATGTCGCGTTTCGGGTCAACGCTGTTGGAGACGTGAATTACGTTTTCGTCTTCGAAGCAGCGGACTACGTGGGCGATGGCATCGGTCTCGCGGATGTTGGCGAGGAACTTGTTACCCAGGCCTTCACCTTTCGAGGCGCCGGCAACCAGGCCCGCGATGTCGACGAATTCCATGGTGGTCGGCAGGATACGCTTGGGCTTGACGATGACTGCCAGGGCTTCCAGGCGCGGATCCGGCATCGGCACGATACCGCTGTTGGGCTCGATGGTGCAGAAGGGGAAGTTCTCGGCCGCGATCCCGGACTTGGTCAGGGCGTTGAACAGGGTGGACTTACCGACGTTAGGCAGGCCGACGATGCCGCAATTGAATCCCATGGTGTTTCCCCGAGGAGTTAGAGTCAGGCCTTCTGGCTGTGCAGGTTTTTCATCGCGCGGTTCCATTCACCGGCGAGGATATCCGGCAGTACGCCGAGGGCAAAGTCGATGCTGGCATCGAGTTTTTCCTGTTCGGCGCGTGGCGCACGACCCAGGACGAAGTTTGAAACCATACTGGCAACGCCCGGGTGGCCAATGCCAAGTCGCAGGCGGTGAAAGGTATTCTGATTACCCAGCTGCGCAATGATGTCGCGCAACCCGTTGTGACCGCCATGGCCGCCGCCCTGTTTGAGCTTGGCAACGCCCGGAGGCAGGTCGAGTTCGTCATGCGCCACCAGGATTTCTTCAGGCTTTATACGAAAGAAGCCGGCAAGTGCCGCCACGGCTTGGCCGCTGCGGTTCATGTAGGTGGTGGGAATCAGTAGACGAACATCCTGACCTTGATGCGAGTAGCGCCCGGTCAGGCCAAAATACTTACGATCGGCCACAAGGTTTACGCCCTGTGCTTGCGCGATGCGCTCAACAAAAAGGGCCCCTGCGTTATGCCGGGTCTGTTCGTATTCAGCGCCTGGATTTCCCAGGCCAACGATCAGTTTGATGGCAGTCACGATAGGGGCCCTTCCTTGAAGTGATGGATAACATCGCCGCCATCAGGGTGTGCGGCGAAAGTGGACGACAAGTGCTCATTTACCATTATGTAAACTCCGCGTTCTCGCCCGCTTTCTCGCTACGCTCTAGTCCGCGATGTTTCCGGTCACTCCGGCGTACAGAGTGAAATTACTCTGCAGCGCCTTCTGCAGCTTCTGGAGCAACACGTGGAGCGTGAACGTTGGCAACAGCCAGGTCGTTACCGTGAGCCAGAGCAACAAATTCAACGCCTTTAGGAGCGCTGATGTTGGACAGGTGAATGATCGAGCCGACTTCGGCGTTAGCCAGGTCAACTTCGATGAATTCAGGCAGGTCTTTCGGCAGGCAAGAAACTTCGATTTCCGAAACGACGTGCGAGATTTCGCCGCCTTTCTTGACCGGCGCAGCTTCGTTGATGAAGTGCACTGGAACGATAGCAGTCAGTTTCTGGCCGGCAACTACGCGTACGAAGTCAGCGTGCATCACGTGGCCTTTGGCCGGGTGACGTTGCAGAGCTTTGATGACGACGTTTTGCTTGGTGCCACCAATGTTCAGCTCGATGATGTGGCTGTAAGCCGCTTCGTTTTCGAGCAGTTTGGCAACTTCTTTCGCCAGCATGCTGATGGATTCAGGGGCTTTTTCGCCACCGTAAACTACAGCTGGAACCAGGGCGGCGAGACGACGCAGGCGGCGGCTCGCACCTTTCCCCAGGTCGGAACGCACTTCAGCATTCAGAGTAAAATCGTTCATGTTGTATCTCCAAAATAACCACATTCGCCCCAGCGTTTGCGACCAGCGCTAAAGGCGATATGGGCAAAAAAGCCCCGCCCCGACAGGAATGCCGGGGCGGGGCGCTTTTCGTCAACAGGATGTAATGAAAAGGGCAGGGCCCTTAACGGAACATCGCGCTGATCGATTCTTCATTGCTGATGCGGCGGACCGCCTCGGCAACTACCGGTGCGATATCCAGTTGACGGATACGCGCACAGGCTTGTGCTGCAGCGGACAGCGGGATGGTGTTCGTCACCACCAGCTCGTCCAGCACGGAATTTTCAATGTTTTCGATCGCCCGACCCGACAGCACAGGGTGCGTGCAGTAGGCGAAAACCTTGGCCGCGCCATGCTCTTTCAGGGCCTTGGCCGCGTGGCACAGAGTGCCGGCGGTATCGACCATGTCATCGACCAGAATACAGGTACGCCCTTCGACATCACCGATGATATGCATCACTTCAGAGTGATTGGCTTTCTCACGGCGTTTGTCGATGATCCCGAGATCCACGCCCAGGGATTTGGCAACAGCCCGTGCACGCACGACGCCGCCAATGTCCGGGGACACGATCATCAGGTTTTCGAAGCGCTGATCTTCAATGTCATCCACCAGTACCGGGGAGCCGTAGATGTTATCTACCGGAATATCGAAGAAACCCTGAATCTGGTCAGCATGCAGATCAACCGTGAGAACACGGTCGATGCCGACTACGGTAAGCATGTCAGCGACGACTTTCGCGCTGATTGCCACACGTGCGGAACGCGGACGGCGATCCTGACGGGCATAACCAAAGTAAGGAATAACAGCAGTGATACGAGTAGCCGAGGAGCGGCGGAAGGCGTCAGCCATCACTACCAGTTCCATCAGGTTATCGTTGGTCGGAGCGCAAGTCGGCTGAATAATGAAGACGTCTTTACCGCGAACGTTTTCATTGATCTCGGCAGTAATTTCGCCGTCGGAGAACTTACCGACAGAGATGTCACCGAGAGGGATATGCAGCTGACGTACAACACGCCGAGCCAGATCGGGGTTAGCGTTCCCCGTAAAGACCATCATCTTGGACACGCGCAGTACCTGAAGGCTGAGGGTAACCTGGATGAGTATAGGAAAATGGCAGGGGCGGCTGGATTCGAACCAACGCATGGCAGGATCAAAACCTGCTGCCTTACCGCTTGGCGACGCCCCTGTATCTGTTGCAACGAGTACCCAGTACTCGATTCCTTTTAGAGCAGACTTTGCAGCTTGCGATGCAACATCGAAACGTTGCTTCCTTTTGCTACAAACCCTGTAAGGGTCTCTGTAAGAAGGGTCGAGACTTTATCAGCTTCAGCTTTGCTTGGGAAGCCCCCAAACACACAACTTCCAGTTCCGGTGAGTTTTGCTTCGGTAAATTTACCTAGCAAATTCAATGCGTTACGTACATCTGGATAACGCCTTGCTACCACCGGTAAGCAGTCATTTCGACTGTTTCCCTTGGGAACGGGGCGCACTTTAATGGGAGGAGAGTTACGTGTCAACAGTGGATCTGAAAAAATTTCTGCTGTACTTACAGATACTTGCGGCACCAGTACGAGATACCACGGTTCTTCAGGCTCTACAGGGGTGAGTTTCTCCCCCACGCCTTCGGCGAAAGCCGCATGGCCACGCACGAAAACCGGGACGTCGGCACCCAGTGTCAGGCCCAGCGCGGCCAGCCGATCTTCATCCCAGCCCTGTTGCCAGAGATGATTGAGGCCCAGCAACGTTGTTGCCGCATTCGAACTGCCGCCACCGATGCCTCCGCCCATGGGCAGGATTTTTTCGATCCAGATGTCGACACCCAGCGAACAACCGGATTGCTCCTGAAGTTTTTTCGCGGCTTTGACGATCAGGTTGCTGTCGTGAGGGACGTCGGCGAATTCGGTGTGCAGCCGAATCACGCCATCATCGCGAACGGCGAACGTGATTTCATCGCCATAGTCGAGAAACTGAAAAATCGTCTGCAGTTCGTGGTAGCCGTCTTCACGGCGACCGAGGATGTGCAACATCAGGTTGAGCTTGGCGGGCGAGGGCAATGTCAGGCGTGGAACAGTCATCTTCACTGCCCCAGTTTGCGTGGTTGCCAGTCCTTGATCACCAGCGTGACATCAAGGTCGGTGCCGTGCAGTTTGATCCGCTCGGGCAGCCAGTAGCCGTTTTGCTCCGCATAACTGAGGTACTCGACCTGCCAGCCATCCTGTTCGAGGCTGGACAGGCGGCTGTCGACGTCCAGGGTCAGGCGACTCTTGCTGTCCGGGGCCGGGAGCCCGCGAACCCACCATGCCAGATGGGACACCGGCAATTTCCAGCCCAGTTGTTCTTCGACCAGGGCTTCCGGGGTGCTCGCGTCATAGCGGCCCTGATTGGCCACTTCCAGCGAAACTTTGCCGGGGCGACCGGTCAAGCGGGCCGCGCCACGGCCCAGCGGGCCGGAGAGGCGAATGTCGTAGTAATCCTGGCGTTGCAGCCAGAACAATGTGCCGCTGCCTGAGTCTTTTGGCGCACGGATGCCGATCTTGCCGTTGATCTGCCAGCCGTCGAGGCCAGTCAGTTGCTGTTTGTGTTCGCGCCATTGGGCTGCGTTGCCGCGACCTTCGACCGATTCGCGGGCGCCGAAGCCCGCGCAACCGGCGAGCAGGGCGATGAAGCTGAAAACAATGATGTGGCGCAAAAACATAATCTTAAAGAGTCTCTGATCCGGTCAGGCGTTTGATGGTGCTGCGCAGGGCAGGGCTGTCGGGTTGTTCCTTGAGGAACTTGCCCCAGATTTGTCTGGCTTCGCGTTGTTTGCCATTGGCCCACAGGACTTCGCCCAGGTGAGCGGCGACTTCCTGATCGGGGAAGCGCTCCAGCGCCTGGCGCAAATACCGCTCGGCTTCGTCGAGGTTACCCAGGCGGAAATTCACCCAGCCAAGGCTGTCGAGAACGGCCGGGTCTTCCGGGTTGAGCTGGTGCGCTTGTTCGATCAGGGCCTTGGCTTCGGCGTAGCGCGTGGTGCGGTCGGACAGGGTATAGCCGAGAGCGTTCAGCGCCATTGCATTGTCCGGGTCGCGCTTGATGATCAGGCGCAGGTCTTTTTCCATCTGTGCCAGGTCATTGCGTTTTTCCGCCTGCATCGCCCGGGTATACAGCAGATTCAGATCGTCCGGGAATTGCTGCAGGGCTTGCTGCAAGACTTTCCAGGCCTTGTCGCCCTGTTTGTTGGCAGACAGGGTTTCGACTTCGATCAGGTACAACTGGATCGCGTAATCGGGTTGTTCGTCGCGTTCAGCCGCCAGGCGGCTTTGGGCTTCGGCGGTCTTGCCGTTGCCCATCAGAATATCGGCCTGACGTAATTGCGCCGGCAAGTAGTCGTTGCCCGGCCTGACCTGGGCGTATTCGATCAGTGCGCCCTGGGGATCGTTACGCTCTTCAGCGATACGTCCCAGATTCAGGTGTGCCGAGTCGACGTGGCTTTCCCGAGCGATCAGGTCTTCCAGGTAACCTTTGGCCTCGACCCAGGCCTTGGCTTCCAGGCAGACGAGGGCCAGGGAATAACGCAGTTCGTCGTCTTCGGGGTATTGCTGCACCAGGCTCGAGAATTCGACCTTGGCGTCGTCCATGCGGTCCTGTTCAACCAGCATGCGCGCATAGGTCAGCCGCAGGCGTTTGTCGTCCGGGTATTTCTTGATGCTTTTTTGCAACAACGGCAAGGCTTCATCGCCGCGGTTGAGCCCTTGCAGCAGGCGCGCGCGCAGTAAGATAGGCGCTACTTCACCTTCGTCCGGAGGATTGTTTTCGAGCAGTGTCAGCGCGCCCTTGGTATCGCCGTCCTGTTGCAGCAGCAAGGCCTTGCCGAAGATCAGCTGGTTGTTGTGCGGATGACGCTGCAACAAGCGGTCAAAACCTTTCATCAGACCGTTGCGGGTTTCCTGGTCGGTATCGGCCGCGGACAGGGCGAGGAAATCGAAATGCGTGTCGCCTTTGCCTTGCAGGACTTTCTCCATATAAACCATGGAGTCGTCGTAACGCCCGGCGCGGGCGAGTTGCACGGCCGCTGCCCGTTGCGCTTCGAGATCGTCCGGGGCATTTTTTGCCCAGATCAGTGCGGTATCGAGGGCGGCCTGATCGGCGCCCAGGTACTCGGCAATGCGAAATGCCCGCTCGGAGATGCCCGGATCCTGAGTATTGATGGCCTGGGTTACATAGTTGTCCAGGGCAATGTCGTAACGATTGCGCTGGCCGGCCAGTTCGGCGCTCAGCAGGCTGAAGATGGTTTCTTCGCTGAACGAGCTATAAACCTTGGGCTTTTCAGGTGCCGGAGTGCTGTCTTCGACCGGCGGCGTACCGTCCGACGAAACGGGTGCCAAGGCCTGGCAGCCGCTGAGGAAGACAAAAGCGAGGAGCAACGCGGAAGATCTATTCATATAGGAAGAGGACGACTAACCTGCGGTCGGATCATCATGACACAAGCCTTGAGCCAAACATAACCGCCCGGCTAATTTACCCGCGCGCGCAATCTGCGCAGGCTCGGCGACTGTGTAAATAAGAATGGATCGCAGTCTTGTGCAGCTCCTGCAGGAACGATAGATATCGAGTGGTTGTTCTGGCTCTGTCGAAGTAGGACAATTGCCGGCTTCACGTCACCATCAGCGACCTTGAATGGCCTTCCTTGCACTCGGTATTAACCACAAGACTGCTTCAGTAGACGTCCGCGAGCGCGTGGCCTTTACCCCTGAGCAGCTGGTTGAGGCCTTGCAGCAGCTCTGCCGACTCACCGACAGCCGCGAAGCTGCGATCCTCTCCACCTGCAATCGCAGTGAACTGTATATAGAACAGGATCACCTTTCGGCTGACATCGTGTTGCGCTGGCTGGCCGATTATCATCATTTGAGCCTCGATGAGCTGCGCGCGAGCGCTTATGTGCATGAAGATGATGCGGCAGTTCGTCACATGATGCGGGTTGCTTCCGGGCTCGATTCGCTGGTGTTGGGCGAACCGCAGATTCTCGGTCAGATGAAATCGGCATACGCGGTCGCTCGTGAGGCCGGCACCATCGGTCCGCTGCTCGGGCGGCTGTTCCAGGCCACATTCAATGCGGCCAAACAGGTGCGGACCGATACCGCCATCGGCGAAAACCCGGTGTCCGTGGCGTTTGCCGCAGTCAGCCTGGCGAAACAGATTTTCAGTGATTTGCAACGCAGCCAGGCGTTGCTGATCGGCGCCGGCGAGACCATCACCCTGGTCGCCCGCCATCTGCATGAACTGGGGGTGAAGCGAATCGTGGTCGCCAACCGCACCCTGGAACGCGCGAGCATCCTGGCCGAGCAGTTCGGCGCTCACGCCGTGCTGCTCTCGGACATTCCGGCAGAACTGGTGCGCAGCGACATCGTCATCAGTTCCACCGCCAGCCAGTTGCCGATTCTCGGTAAAGGTGCGGTGGAAAGTGCCTTGAAATTGCGCAAGCACAAGCCGATTTTCATGGTAGATATCGCCGTTCCCCGGGATATCGAGCCGGAAGTCGGCGAGTTGGACGACGTTTACCTGTATAGCGTCGACGACCTTCATGAAGTGGTCGCCGAAAACCTCAAGAGCCGTCAGGGCGCTGCCCAGGCCGCCGAAGAGATGGTTTCGGTCGGTGCCGAAGATTTCATGATCCGTCTGCGCGAACTGGCGGCGGTGGATGTGCTCAAGGCCTATCGTCAACAAAGCGAGCGCCTGCGCGACGAAGAATTGCAGAAGGCCCAGCGCATGCTCGCCAATGGCAGCAGTGCCGAGGACGTGCTGGTGCAACTGGCCCGCGGCCTGACCAACAAACTCTTGCATGCCCCGAGTGTGCAGTTGAAAAAGCTCTCTGCCGAAGGCCGCCTCGATGCGCTGGCCATGGCCCAGGAACTCTTTGCCCTCGGTGAGGGCTCATCGGATAGCTTTTCGGATAAGAAACCGCAATGAAAGCGTCACTGCTCAATAAGCTGGACATCCTCCAGGACCGTTTCGAGGAACTGACCGCCCTGCTTGGCGATGGCGAAGTCATTTCCGATCAGAACAAGTTCCGCACCTATTCCAAGGAATATGCGGAAGTCGAGCCGATCGTCGACACCTATAAACAACTGCTTAAAGTGCAGGGCGACCTCGAAGGGGCTCAGGCACTGCTCAAGGACAGCGACCCGGACATGCGTGAAATGGCCGTGGAAGAAGTCCGCGAAGCCAAGGATCGACTGGTCGAACTTGAAGCCGGCCTGCAACGTATGCTGCTGCCCAAGGACCCGAACGACGGGCGTAACGTGTTCCTCGAAATCCGTGCCGGCACCGGCGGTGACGAAGCGGCGATTTTCTCCGGTGACCTGTTCCGCATGTATTCGCGTTATGCCGAACGGCGTGGCTGGCGGGTAGAGATCCTCTCGGAGAACGAAGGCGAACACGGCGGCTATAAAGAAGTCATTGCCCGGGTCGAAGGCGAGAACGTCTACGGCAAGCTGAAGTTCGAATCCGGCGCGCACCGTGTGCAGCGGGTTCCGGCCACTGAATCCCAGGGGCGCATCCACACCTCGGCTTGCACCGTGGCGGTGTTGCCCGAGCCGGATGAGCAGGAAGCCATCGAGATCAACCCGGCGGACCTGCGGGTCGACACCTATCGCTCCTCCGGCGCCGGTGGTCAGCACGTCAACAAGACCGACTCGGCGATCCGCATCACGCACTTGCCGTCCGGTATTGTCGTCGAGTGCCAGGAAGAACGTTCCCAGCACAAGAACCGCGCCCGGGCGATGTCCTGGCTGTCGGCCAAGCTCAACGACCAACAGACCAGCGCGGCGGCCAATGCCATCGCCAGCGAGCGTAAATTGCTGGTAGGTTCCGGTGACCGCTCCGAGCGGATCCGTACCTATAACTTTGCCCAGGGCCGGGTCACCGACCACCGGGTCAACCTGACGCTGTATTCGCTCGACGAAATTCTTGCGGGTGGCGTGGATGCGGTCATCGAACCGTTGCTGGCCGAGTACCAGGCCGACCAATTGGCAGCGATAGGTGAGTAAATGACGATCATTGCCAGCTTGTTGCGCGCCGCCGATTTGCCCGACTCGCCCACCGCGCGTCTGGATGCCGAGTTGCTGCTGGCGGCTGCCTTGGGCAAATCCCGCAGCTTTCTGCACACTTGGCCTGAGCGGATCGTCCCGAGCGAAGCGGCACTGAAGTTTGCCGAGTACCTGCAACGTCGTCGCAGCGGTGAGCCGGTGGCTTACATTCTGGGGCAGCAGGGCTTCTGGAAACTTGACCTGGAAGTCGCGCCCCACACGCTGATTCCGCGTCCCGATACCGAACTGCTGGTAGAAACCGCGTTGGAGCTGTTGCCTGCGACCCCGGCCAGGGTTCTTGATCTGGGCACCGGCAGCGGCGCCATTGCCCTGGCGCTGGCCAGCGAGCGCCCTGCCTGGAAAGTCACCGCCGTGGATCGCGTGCTGGAAGCCGTGGCCCTGGCCGAGCGCAATCGCCAGCGGCTGCACCTGAACAACGCCACCGTGCTGAGCAGCCATTGGTTCAGCGCTTTGGAAGGCCAGCGTTTCCAACTGATTATCAGCAACCCGCCCTACATCGCGAGCACCGATCCGCATCTGGCTGAGGGTGACGTGCGCTTCGAGCCGGCCAGTGCGCTGGTGGCCGGTGTCGATGGGCTCGACGATCTGCGTCTGATCGTCGCCCAGGCACCGGAGCATCTTGAAGCGGGTGGCTGGTTGATGCTCGAACACGGTTACGATCAAGCCCGCGCAGTGCGCGACTTGTTGCTGAGCCGCGGGTTTGAAGAGGTCCATAGCCGCACCGATCTGGGCAGTCACGAACGCATCAGTCTGGGGCGCTTGCCGTGCTGAATGATCAGGAATTATTGCGCTACAGCCGGCAGATTTTGCTGCAACACGTCGACATCGACGGCCAGCTACGACTCAAGGAAAGCCGCGTGTTGGTTGTCGGCCTTGGCGGTCTCGGCTCACCGGTTGCGCTGTATCTGGCCGCGGCCGGTGTTGGCGAGTTGCATCTGGCAGACTTCGACACAGTCGACCTGACCAATCTGCAGCGCCAGATCGTCCACGACACCGACAGTGTCGGCCTGAGCAAGGTCGATTCGGCGATTCGTCGTCTGAGCGCGATCAATCCTGAGATTCAACTGACTGCCCATCGCACTGCCCTCGATGAAGATTCCCTGGCCGCGGCAGTGGCGGCGGTGGATCTGGTGCTGGACTGTTCCGATAATTTCTCCACACGCGAGGCGGTCAACGCCGCGTGTGTGGCCGCGCGTAAACCACTGGTCAGCGGCGCAGCGATTCGGCTGGAAGGGCAATTATCGGTGTTCGACCCCCGTCGTCCGGAAAGTCCGTGCTACCACTGTTTATACGGGCACGGCAGCGAAGCCGAGTTGACGTGCAGCGAAGCCGGCGTACTTGGCCCGCTGGTGGGCCTGGTCGGCAGCCTGCAAGCCCTCGAAGCGCTGAAGTTATTGGTGGGGTTTGGTGAGCCGCTGGTGGGGCGCCTGTTATTGATCGATGCCTTGGGTACGCGCTTTCGTGAGTTGCGGGTCAAGCGTGATCCGGGCTGCAGCGTCTGTGGGTCGAGCCATGCGTGAAGCGCCAATTGCTGTATTCGATTCCGGTGTCGGTGGACTCTCCGTGCTGGCCGAGATCCAGCAGTTGCTGCCCAACGAATCTTTGTTGTACTTCGGCGATTGCGGGAATATTCCCTACGGCGAGAAAACCCCGGCATTCATCCGTCAGCGTTGCAGTGTCATGGCGCAGTTCTTTCAACAGCAGGGCGCCAAGGCGTTGGTGCTGGCTTGCAACACGGCGACCGTCGCTGGCGTTGCGGACTTGCGCCGCGATTTCCCCGAGTGGCCCATCGTCGGCATGGAGCCCGCGGTCAAACCGGCCGCCGCGGCGACCCGCAGCGGTGTGGTGGGCGTACTCGCCACCACCGGAACTTTGCAGAGTGCCAAGTTCGCCGCCTTGCTCGACCGTTTCGCCACCGATGTGCGGGTGATCACTCAGCCGTGCCCTGGGCTGGTGGAGCTGATTGAAAATGGCGACCTGCACAGCGAGGCATTGCGTCAGTTGCTGCAAGGGTATGTCGACCCGCTACTGGCTGCCGGTGTAGACACGATCATTCTTGGCTGCACGCATTATCCCTTTCTAAAGCCGCTGCTCAAGCAGATGCTCCCGCAGAGCATCAGCCTGATCGATACTGGCGCTGCCGTGGCGCGGCAACTTCAACGTCTGTTGGCCGAGCGTGAGTTACTGGCCGAGGGACCTGCTCGCCCTGCACAGTTCTGGTCGAGTGCCGATCCTGCGCATTTCAGAAATATCTTGCCGATACTGTGGAATATGTCTGGGGTTGTGCGAAGCTTCGAGGAGTAGAGACGCGTAGCAAACGAATAATTGGGGTGAACTTCTGATTAAACGGGGACTTCTATAGCTTTGTTTGTTGGGCAGCATAAAAACCATACTAAATTGTTCGGAAAGGATGTTTCTAATGAAGCGACTATTCTGCTTGGCCGCGATTGCGACCGCGTTAATGGGGCACAGTTTTACTGCGCAGGCGGCAGGGGTGGAGTTCGGGGTTGGCCAGACCAGCGATTCGACCATGACCTACCGGTTGGGCATGCAGTTCGATTGGGACAAGAGCTGGTTGCAGAGTGATATTGGTCGCTTGACTGGCTACTGGAGCGGCGCTTACACCTACTGGGATGGCGACAAAACAGCGAGCAATCACAGTTTGTCGTTCTCGCCGGTACTGGTGTACGAGTTTGCCGGTCAGACCATCAAACCCTACGTCGAAGCCGGTATCGGTATCGCGGTGTTTGCCAACACCGAATACGAAGATAACAAGCTCGGCAGTGCCTTTCAGTTTGAAGACCGTTTCGGGTTCGGTTTGCGCTTTAACGGCGGACATGAAGTCGGGATACGTGCCACGCACTATTCCAATGCCGGGCTCAGCAACCCAAACGACGGCGTAGAGAGTTACGCGCTGCATTACACGATGCCGTTGTAAGCCCGCGGTGTTTTAAATGTGGGAGCAACCTGTGACGAGGGGGCTCCCACATTGGTATCGGGGATCTGGCGGTCACCGATACGCCGTCGCAATTCCCTGGCGTTCGGTGATGCATTCCGGCGCCCCCATCTCGAACTCCCGACAGATCAGCGGACGTTTTTCGTAGATGGTGCACATCATGCTGTTGCGATCCAGCGCGGCGCACCAGCCGTCATCCAGCCGCAACATTACTTCCCCACCCCAATCATCGGTATCGATAAAGCGTTCAGGCACACCGGTGTCGGTGATCAGCATGACTTCAAGCTGGCAGCAGCAGGCTGCGCAGGTCGAGCAGGTGACCGCAGGCTCGGCGATTTGAGTATGGGGAATGATTTTCATGGCGCGCAGTGTAAGGCAGTGGGCAGCTGCTGTGTGAAAGGCCTGACGGACGCCCAGGCTTCACGACAGATCCTCGAGCGGCGGGTTGTTTCGCGCCACATGTTCGCCGATTGCCGGTCCCGTCTGGTCGGGCATTTGTGGCAGAGGCCAAAGGGTAGGCATGAGCAGTTCCGGCAAGGAGAGCTCCAGTGGGCGATTCTTGAGCATGTCGAAGAGATATCGCGCGGCTTTGCTCGCCGACCAGTCGATGGGGGGCGAAGCATCGTTGTTCAGGGGGGCATCAATAAACCCTGGACTGACCACGGTCATTTCAATGTTTTCCGGGGTCACATCGATGCGCAAGGATTCGAACAGATGACGCAGCCCGCCCTTTGAATCGCCATAGGATTCGGCCCGTGGCAGGGGCAAGTAGGTTGCCGAGCTGGCCATGCCCACCAGATGTGGCGCAGTGCCCGCCTGCAGCAGGGGCCGGGCGGCTTCGATGCAATAGCTGCTGGCGAGCAGGTTGGTGCGCACGATGTGCTCGATGATTGATGAGTCGAACTGACTGACGTCGACGTATTCGCAGGTGCCTGCGTTGAGGATCATGGTGTCCACAGAACCCCATTGCTCTGCAATCTGCTCGCCGATTTCGCGCACCCTTTGGCCGTTGGTCAGATCACCTGCAACCACCATTACCTGTCCGGGATAACGCCGAGACAGCGCTTCCAATGGCGCCAGGGAACGGGAGCTGACGGCCAGGTGGGCGCCGCTTTTCAGTATTTGCTCGGCCAGTGCGGCACCAATACCGTTGCTGGCGCCGGTCAACCAGTATCGCCTTGGAGGTGTACGACTCATCTCAATCTCCTTTATCTTCCTGATTCAATCCCATGTTCATACGTAAAACTGCGCTATCAAGGTGATTCCGGTGGCGATAAACCCTGTCGCGACGGCAGATTCTTGAACGCGGCCAAGGCCCGCTCGCGGGAAGTGTTCAGGTTGACGATAGGCGCTGGATAATCCGTCACACCGAATAATCCATCGAGTCTCGCGGGATTGTGCAGGTCTTTTTTGTTCATTTCATTGATCTGCGGCAACCAATGCTTGATGAAAACCCCTTCGCCATCGAACTTTTCCGACTGGCTCAGCGGGTTGAAGATCCGGAAGTAGGGCGCCGAATCGGTGCCAGTGGACGAACTCCACTGCCAGCCACCGTTGTTCGCCGCCAGATCGCCGTCAATCAGATGCCGCATGAAGAAACGCTCGCCTTCGCGCCAGTCGATCAACAGGTTTTTGGTCAGGAACATCGCCACGACCATGCGCAAGCGGTTGTGCATCCAGCCGGTTTCCAGCAATTGGCGCATGGCTGCATCAATGATCGGCAGGCCGGTGCGGGCTTGCTGCCAGGCCTTGAGTTCTTCGGGGGCGTCACGCCAGGCCAGGGCTTCGGTTTCCGGGCGGAAGGCGCGGTGCCGGGAGACCCGAGGGTAGCCCACCAGAATGTGTTTGTAGAATTCGCGCCACAGTAGCTCATTGATCCAGGTGACGGCGCCGATCTTGCCACTTTCGAACTCTCCCTGATTGCTTCGCAGCGCGGCGTGCAGGCACTGACGAGGGGAGATGATCCCGGCGGCGAGATAAGGCGAGAGTTGGCTGGTGCCGGGTTTCGCCGGGAAATCGCGTTCGCTGTGGTAGTAATCGATCTGTGCATCGGTAAAGGCGTCGAGACGGCGTTGGGCTTCGGTTTCACCGGCCGGCCAGAGGGCCCGCAAACGCTCGCCAGGCGTGTCGAAACCATCGACGCGGGTGGGCGTTTCGTCGCTGCCGATATCCAGCGGAGCCTGGGCGACGGGTGCTGCGATCCGCTTGGGTAATGAGGCGTGCAGCAGTTCGTTGCAGGCCTTGCGGAACTGGCTGAAGACCTGGAAGTAAGTACCGGTTCTGGTCAGAACGGTGCCAGGCTTGAACAGCAATTGATCGAGATGGCAGTGAAAGTCGATGCCCTGGGCTTTCAGCGCCTGGGCCACCGCCGCATCACGACGGGTTTCATTAATGCCGTATTCCTCGTTGGCGTGCACGGCATCGATCTTCAGTTGCTGGCACAGCTCGAGCAGGACCTTAGGAGCCTCATCCCAACGGGACGCCTTGCGAATCAGCAGCGGGATGTTCAGGGCGTCCAGCGCGTGGCGCAATTCGCTCAGGTTGCGCAGCCAGAAATCCACTTTGCACGGCGCATCGTCATGCGCAAGCCATTGCTGCGGACTCAGCAAATACACCGCCACACTCGGGCCGCGGGCTGCGGCGGCCGAGAGGGCGGTGTTGTCGTGTAGACGCAAGTCGCTGCGCAGCCAGATCAATTGCATGGTGGTGTCCGCACGGTTCATTAAAAATGCGCCATTAAATAAGCCCGCGCTGAATCAGTTCCCGATGGGCCGATAATGGGTCTTCGGCCAGGGACAAATCAGCAATGGTGGTGGTTCTTGCGGACAACTCGGCGTGGTGGATGCATACCGTTGGTCCGGCGATCATTTTTGGGCAACTGATGCCATTCAAAAGTTTCGGCAGCTGCGAAAGATTCATGGCTTTGCTGGAATACAGCAATACGCCGCGTGCTTGCAGGTGATCGACCGCCAGGGTCAGTTCGCCGGCAGGGAGCGGCCAGTCAAAAACTTCCACCGGGCAATCGGTGCTGCTGATCAGCCAGGCCGCGAGCCACAGATGAGGCTCCATTGGCAGGTCCGAGTGATTGATCAGCAGCAGCGGCGCGCTGCGCAGTTGGCGGTTGTTATGGTAGATCCTCGCGCCGAATTTGCTACGCAGCCAGGAATAAACAAATACCCGTTCCATCTGCGCGCCGAACTGGCCTTGCCAGCGTTGCTCCAGTTCGGCCAGCAACGGCATCAACAGTTGTTCACACAAGGTGCGTGGCGGATACAGCGCCATTGCCTGGTTCACAATGTCATCGAGCGTGCGTTCGGCCAGTTGGCTGACCGCTTGCAGCAGTGTGTGGAGCAGCAACTGCCAATCGTTCCCGACGGGTTCGGTAAACACTTGAGGCGTATCGAGCAGTTGCTTGACCTGGCTGACCGCTACACCGCGATTGAGCCAGGTGAGAATCGTCAGGATCCGTTGAACGTGTTCGGCGCAGAACAGGCGATGCCCCTTGGGAGTGCGCTGAGGCACGATCAGCCCATAGCGCCGTTCCCAGGCACGTAAAGTCACGGCATTGACCCCGGTTTGCCGGGCCACTTCACGAATGGGCAGCCAGCCTGCCTCCAGGGCCTGCTTGAGGTCGATGCCGAGGTCTTCACTGGTGCGGGTGTCGGGTGGGCTTTTCATTGAGTTGCGTTTCGCAGGCAGAGGTTTTCCGGGGGTGGTTGCAGGTAAACCTGTTGCGCAATGTACGGATTCGGATGTTGGTGAAAGTGCTGTTTGAGCAATGTCAGTGGCACCACCAGGGGCACGATGCCGTGACGATACTGGTCGATGACGTGCTGTATTTGCTGTTTGTCTTCAGCGCTGATGGCCCGTTTGAGATAGCCGCTGATGTGTTGCAGGACGTTCGTGTGGGTGCTGCGGGTGGCGCATTTTTGCAAGGCGACCATCAGCTCGCTGAAATAGCGCGGGCCGAGTACTTGGGGATCGGTCTGGCCCATGTTGCCCAGCAGGCTGCCCAGGGTTTTGTATTGCACCGGGTTATGGGCCATCAACAGGTATTTGTAGCGAGAGTGAAACTCAGTGAGGCCGCGCCGGGTCAGGCCTGCTTGCAGCAACTGCTGCCAGGCGCCGTAAACGATGACGCGGATGAGGAAGTTTTCCCGCAGCACCGGATCGTTGAGCTGACCTTTGTCTTGCGTCGGTAAATCGGGATGCAGCGCATAGTCAGAAAGGATGCGGCTGCACAGCTGTGACGCCTTCGCGCTGATGGCGATTTTCGGACGGGGCGCGAACTGTGCGGGCATTGGAGCACCTCGAATCTGAACCTGTACAGAGTGGTGTTTCTGTACAACATGCACTTCAGCATAGATCCAAAGGTGTACAAGTCAATTTTTTTGTATAAGTTTTTTTCTGCAGGGCTGCTGCCCTTCCCGACAGCAGTAATAGGTTCGACTTGATGCCGCTCACTGCAGATGTTCGTGCAGGCGGCGGGCCGCTTCCTGACCACTGAGCCAAGCGCCTTCGACACGGCCGGACAGGCACCAGTCGCCGCATACATACAGGCCCAGATCAGCATCGGCCAGGGCACCCCACTCATGGCTGCTGGCCGGCCGGGCGTAAAGCCAGCGGTGAGCGAGGCTGAAGGTCGGAGCAGGCATGGCATCGTGCAGCAGTTCGGCGAAAGCACCGTGCAATTGCTCGATCACCGCTTCCTTGGGCAGATCGATATGTTGCCGGCTCCAGGCGCTGGTGGCGTGTAGCACCCAGGTGTCGAGGGTGGTGTCGCGTCCTGGTTTGCTACGGTTGCGTGCCAGCCAGTCGAGGGCGCTGTCTTGCACGAAGCAGCCTTCGATGGCGGTGTCCAGCGGCGTGTCGAAAGCCAGGGCGACAGCCCAGGTCGGCTCCATTTTTACCCCGGCAGCGGCCCCGGCGAGTTTCGGCGCAGCCGCCAGCAGTGCGGTCGCCTGAGGGGCTGGCGTGGCGATGACGACATGGCTGAACGGGCCATGGGTGAAGCCCTCGGCGTCTTGCAGATGCCAGTGTTCTTCACCGCGATAGACCTCGGTGATGCGGCAGGCGAAATGCACTTCCAGCTCGCCGAGCAGGCCGCGCGTGATTGCGCTCATGCGTGGCGTGCCGACCCAGCGTGTCTGTTCGTCCGGCGAAGGTCTGAGCTGGCCGCCGTGGAAGGTATAGAGCTGCGGCGTCCACTCGGCGACCCAACCATTGCTTTGCCAGCGCTGGACTTCGGTGACGAAGCGGCGGTCGCGGGCAGTGAAATATTGCGCACCCATATCCAGAGCACCCGCATCGCTGCGCTTGCTCGACATGCGTCCGCCACTGCCGCGGCTTTTATCGAAAAGTTGCACGACATGCCCGGCCTCCGTAAGGGCCTGGGCGGCTGAGAGTCCGGCGATGCCGGTGCCGATGATTGCGATAGGTACAGTCATAGGGGCCTCGTTTACCTGTCTGTACAGACTACGCCGTGGTTCAAACCTGTACAATATTGTTTTTTGGTATAACTTTTAGCGTTCTCGATCTGACAGCTTGGCCTATTGTTAAACACAGAGCCTGCCCGATACCAAAGATCCCTGCTTATAAAAATAGACTAGTGATCCGGGTAAAACGCCACGCGAGGAAGATGTCATGCACATATTGCTGACCGGCGGTACTGGTTTGATAGGACGTCAACTTTGCCGACACTGGTTGGCTCAGGGACATCGCCTGACGGTCTGGAGTCGCACGCCTGCAAAAGTCGCCAAAATCTGTGGCACTCAGGTACGCGGAGTTGCCCGACTTGAGGAGCTGGGTCAGGAGCAGGTGGATGCAATTATCAACCTAGCAGGTGCACCAATCGCCGATCGGCTCTGGACCCACAAACGCAAAGCGTTGTTGTGGAGCAGCCGGATCACCCTGACCGAAACCCTGCTGGCCTGGCTCGAAAGCCGCGAGCAGAAACCGCAGGTGCTGATCTCTGGCTCGGCGATCGGTTGGTACGGCGACGGTGGCGAGCGGGAGTTGACCGAGGCCTCTCCACCGATCATCGATGATTTCGCCAGCCAGTTGTGCATCGCCTGGGAAGAAACCGCGCAGCGCGCCGAAGCCTTGGGTATTCGCGTGATTCTGATCCGTACCGGGTTGGTGTTGTCTGCCGAGGGCGGCTTTTTGTCGCGGCTGTTACTGCCGTTCAAACTGGGGCTCGGCGGGCCGATCGGTAACGGTCGGCAGTGGATGTCGTGGATTCATATCAACGATCAAATCGCCCTGATTGATTTTCTTCTGCATCGCAATGAGGCCAGCGGTCCATATAATGCCTGCGCGCCCAAGCCGGTACGCAATCGCGAATTCGCCAAAACATTGGGTAGCGTTCTGGATCGGCCGGCGTTCATGCCAATGCCGGCCCTCGTCTTGAAGGTGGTGCTGGGCGAGTTGTCATTGTTGTTGCTGGGCGGCCAGAAGGCCATGCCGGCTCGCTTGCTGGAAGCGGGTTTCACTTTCCAGTTCACTGATTTGCGCGCGGCGTTGGACGATGTGTCCAGCCGCCTTGAGAAATAGGACGTTGCATGACCGATCACGCGTTGCTTCTGGTCAACCTGGGTTCACCTGCTTCCACCTCGGTGGCGGATGTGCGCAGTTACCTCAATCAATTTCTGATGGACCCGTATGTGATCGACCTGCCATGGCCGGTGCGGCGTTTGCTGGTGTCATTGATTCTGATCAAGCGCCCGGAGCAATCGGCCCACGCTTATGCGTCGATCTGGTGGGCGGACGGTTCGCCACTGGTGGTACTGAGCCGTCGTCTGCAACGGGCCATGACCGCGCAATGGACCCACGGGCCGGTGGAGCTGGCGATGCGCTATGGCGAGCCATCCATTGAGTCGGCGCTGGTTCGTCTGGCGGCTCAGGGGCACAAGAAAATCACCCTGGCGCCGCTCTACCCGCAGTTCGCCGACAGCACCGTGACCACGGTAGTCGAGGAAGCCAAGCGGGTGGTGCGGGAGAAGAAACTCGACGTGCAGTTCTCGATTCTCCAGCCGTTCTACGATCAGCCGGAATACCTCGATGCCCTGGTGGCCAGCGCTACGCCATATTTGCAGCAGGATTACGATCATCTGCTGCTGAGCTTTCATGGTTTGCCAGAACGGCACCTGAAGAAGCTCAATCCGGGTCACAGCTTCGAAGGTGGTGGCGATTGCTGCGCGGGGGCGCCGCCGGAAGTGGTCGCGACCTGTTATCGCGGTCAGTGCCTGCGCACCGCCGCAGAGTTTGCCAAGCGCATGGGCCTGCCGGATGGCAAGTGGTCGGTGTCGTTCCAGTCGCGTCTAGGCCGGGCCAAGTGGATCGAACCCTACACCGAAGCACGCCTCGATGAGTTGGCTAAAAGCGGCGTGAAGAAAGTCCTGGTGATGTGCCCGGCGTTCGTTGCCGATTGCATCGAAACACTGGAGGAGATCGGTGATCGTGGGCAGGAGCAATTCCGCGAAGCGGGAGGGGAGGAGTTGGTGCTGGTGCCTTGCCTTAACGATGAGCCGCAATGGGCACGGGCGTTGAGCACCTTGTGCGAAAGGGCGCCATTGGCGTTGTAAGAACACAGTGAAGGTGGGCTTGTTGTGGCGAGGGAGCTTGCTCCCGCTGGGTCGCGAAGCGGCCCCAAAATCTTTGCAGTCAATGAAGATTTTGTGAGTGCTGCGCACTGGTGCGCCAGCCCGGTCAAGCGGGAGCAAGCTCCCTCGCCACAGGGGATTGAGTCGCCTGCTTACAACAACGGCTCATCCGCCTTTTTGTGCTTCCAACTGTCATTGCCCGGCAGCAACAGGTTCAGCGCAATCGCCACCACCGCGCACAGCGCGATGCCTTTGAGGCCGAAATCGTCCGGGCCAGTCCCGGTGCCGACCAGCATGCCGCCAATCCCGAACACCAGCGTTACCGAGACAATCACCAGGTTGCGAGCTTCGCCCAGGTCGATCTTGTGGCGAATCATGGTGTTCATCCCCACCGCGGCAATCGAACCGAACAACAGGCAGAGAATCCCGCCCATCACTGGCACCGGGATGCTTTGCAGCAGTGCGCCGAACTTGCCGATGAACGCCAGGCTGATGGCGAAGATCGCCGCCCAGGTCATGATTTTCGGGTTGTAGTTCTTGGTCAGCATCACCGCGCCGGTCACTTCGGCATAGGTGGTGTTGGGTGGGCCGCCGAACAGACCAGCCGCGGTGGTGGCAATGCCATCGCCGAGCAGGGTACGGTGCAAACCGGGCTTCTTCAGGTAATCGCGACCGGTCACGCTACCCACGGCAATCACGCCACCGATGTGCTCGATGGCCGGGGCCAGGGCCACCGGAACGATGAACAGAATCGCCTGCCAGTTGAATTCCGGCGCGGTGAACTGTGGAATCGCGAACCACGGCGCAGCGGCAATCTTCGCGGTATCGACCACGCCGAAATAGAACGCCATGGCAAAACCGACCAGCACACCGGAGATGATCGGCACCAGGCGAAAAATGCCTTTGCCGAACACGGCGACGATCAGGGTGGTCAGCAGTGCCGGCATCGAGATCATCATCGCCGTCTGGTAATGAATCAGCTCAGTGCCATCGCCAGCCTTGCCCATCGCCATGTTGGCGGCGATCGGCGCCATGGCCAGGCCGATGGAGATGATCACCGGGCCAATCACCACCGGAGGCAGCAAACGGTCGATAAACCCGGTGCCTTTGATCTTCACCGCAAGGCCCAGGAAGGTGTAGACGAAGCCGGCCGCCATCACACCGCCCATGGTCGCCGCCAGGCCAAACTGGCCCTTGGCGAGAATGATCGGGGTGATGAAGGCAAAGCTCGACGCCAGGAACACTGGCACCTGACGCCCGGTGACGATCTGGAACAGAATCGTCCCCAGGCCTGCAGTGAACAGCGCCACGTTCGGGTCGAGGCCGGTAATCAGCGGCATCAACACCAAGGCGCCGAAGGCCACGAACAGCATCTGCGCGCCAGACAGTACCGTGCGCCAGAGCGGATCGTTGAACTCTTGCTGCATGCTCAAGCGTCCTTCTGCTTGGTGCCGAAGATCTTGTCACCGGCATCGCCCAGGCCTGGGATGATGTAACCGTGTTCGTTGAGTTTCTGGTCAATGGAAGCGGTGTAGATGGTCACGTCCGGGTGAGCCTTCTCCACAGCGGCGATGCCTTCAGGAGCAGCCACCAGCACCATGGCGCGGATGTCCTTGCAGCCGGCCTTCTTCAGCAAATCGATGGTGGCGACCATCGAGCCGCCGGTGGCGAGCATCGGGTCGATGATCATCGCCAGGCGTTCGTCGATTTCCGGCACCAGTTTCTCAAGGTAAGTGTGGGCTTCGAGGGTTTCCTCGTTGCGGGCCACGCCCACGGCGCTGACTTTGGCGCCCGGGATCAGGCTCAGCACGCCTTCGAGCATGCCGATACCGGCACGCAGGATCGGCACCACGGTGATTTTTTTGCCGGCGATTTTCTCGACCGACACCGTGCCGCACCAGCCTTCGATGTCGTAGCTTTCCAGCGGCAGGTCTTTGGTGGCTTCATAGGTCAGCAGGGCGCCGACTTCCTGAGCGAGCTCACGAAAATTCTTGGTGCTGATATCGGCGCGGCGCATAAGGCCAAGTTTATGACGGATCAGCGGATGGCGGATCTCGAGGATGGGCATGGGAAAGGCTCCGGCGGCGGGCAAAAAAACCGGCCTAGATTAATCTATCCGAGGGTGTTGTCCTATAGACATACAGTACGTTAGTCCACAAACGCTTGATCTGGCCTCGCTTGATGCGTACCTTTGCCCGCCTTTCGTGACTACAACCCCCCCTTGGAGAGCGCCATGTCCGCTGATCTCGAGCATATCCGTCAAATCATGCGAGAGGCTGACTGCCTGTACACCGAAGCTGAAGTCGAGGCGGCCATCGCCCGCGTCGGTGCACACATCAACGAACAACTGGCTGAAAGCAATCCGGTGGTGTTCTGCGTGATGAACGGCGGCCTGATTTTCGCCGGCAAGCTGCTCACCCATCTGCAATTCCCGCTGGAAGCGTCCTACCTCCACGCCACCCGCTATCGCAACGAAACCAGTGGCGGCGAGCTGTTCTGGAAAGCCAAGCCGGAAGTGTCGTTCATCGACCGTGACGTGCTGATCATCGACGACATCCTCGATGAAGGTCATACCCTGGGCGCGATCATCGACTTCTGCAAACACGCCGGTGCCCGCAAAGTGCACACCGCCGTGCTGATCGACAAGGACCACGACCGCAAGGCTCGCCCGGACCTGAAAGCCGACTTCGTCGGCCTGCCGTGCATTGACCGTTACATCTTCGGTTATGGCATGGACTACAAAGGCTACTGGCGTAACGCCAACGGGATTTTTGCCGTTAAAGGCCTGTAAGCAGGGTGACTATCTGGGGGCGGTTTTAGCCGCCAGACACTTTGACGTTTGAAGGCAGATCTCCCACCCGAATGCCTGCTCAGTTCGCTTGAACTGCGCATTCAGTCCTGCCCGACGAGCCAGCGTTCGCTTTTGCGTCGAGCCTGTTCCAGGTTGTTCACGTAAGCCAACTGACGCTGTTCCCGATGGATGCCCGCGCGCCTGAGTTTCAGGCGCACGCGCGCAACCGTCCCGACCAGAATCAGGCCGATGCCGTCGGTGCGGTAATCCCTGAGGATATTGTCGAAGGCCGCCAACGCCGTCATGTCCAGCATGGACACGGCACTCATCTCGACAATCACCACTTTGACTTCCGGGCTGAATTTGCGCAGCACGCCCAGGGCTTTTTCCGCAGCGCCGAAAAACAACGGCCCGCGTATCGCATAGCAACGAACATGCTCCGGCAAATCCTGTAAGGCTTGATGGAACTCTCGAGGCAATTCGGCGGTGTCCGTGAGGTCGCTCATGCGCTTGACGAACAGCCCGGCGGCCAGCAACAGCCCAACGGCAACGGCCAGCACCATGTCGAACAGCACTGTCAGGCTCAGACAGGTCAGCAAGACCAACACATCGCTGCGTGGTGCGATGCGCAAGGTGTGCACGACATGCCGGGCCTCGCTCATGTTCCACGCCACCATCACGAGCAATGCCGCCAGAGCAGCCATTGGCAAGTAGCTGAACAGCGGGGCGAGGACGAGTATCGCCAGCAGTACCACTGCACTGTGAATAATTGCCGCCAATGGCGAAAACGCCCCGCTGCGCACGTTAGTGGCGCTGCGGGCAATCGCCGCGGTGGCGGTAATGCCGCCGAACAGCGGGGCGACCAGGTTACCAATGCCTTGACCCAGGAGTTCGGCGTTGGGGTCATGTTTGCTGCCCGTCATGCCATCGGCCACCACCGCGCACAACAACGATTCGATGGCCCCGAGCATGGCGATGGCAAACGCTGGCGCCATTAATTGGCGGATCAGGTCGTAAGACAAATGCAGCGGCTGGCCGTAGGGCCCCGGCAGATTCCACGGCCAGTCGAAGCTCGGCAGAAACGGCGGAATGCCGGGGTGGCTGACGCCGTCGACGATATAGCTGAAGCGCTCGCCCAGCGTCGCAATCGGTAACCCGCCATCTTCCAGCGCCAGCCCCAACAATGCGCCGACGGCCAGTGCGACCAGATGTCCCGGAATCCTCGGCACAAAGCGCGGCCAGACAATCAGCACCGCCAGGCACATAACACCGATGATCCCGTCTCCCAGGCGGGCGCTGGGTAACGCCTGGAGCAGCGCAGCTAATTGCTCGATGTAATGTTCGGCATGCCCGGTGGTACTCAGGCCCAGCAAATCCTTTAGTTGGAGTGTGGCGATGACAATGCCGATCCCGGCGGTAAAGCCCAGGGTCACCGGATAAGGAATGTACTGAATCAGCCGTCCGGCCCGAATCAGCCCCAAGGCAATCAGGATTGCCCCGGCAAGCATGGTGCAAAGCAGCAGGCCACCCAGACCGTATTGTTGGGTGATCGGCAGCAGTATCACCACGAACGCGGCTGTCGGCCCGCTGACATTGAAGCGCGAGCCTCCCGTCAGGGCGATCAGGGGGGCCGCGATCAGCACCGTATACAAACCTTGCTGGGGCGCTACTCCCACCGCAATCGCCAAGGCCATGGCCAGGGGGATGGCGATAATCCCTACCGTCACCCCGGCACTGATGTCGCCGCGCAAGCGTCTGAGGCTATAACCTGCACGCAGGGTCTGACGCCAGGCGGCGAATAACGGGGGCATGGAGAATGACATGGGGACTCCAAAATAGACGGCGCACCGTCGAAATAGGGCTGAAGGCTCTTTCAGTATGCCCAGCCTTGTCTTCCAGAGTATTGATCTGGATCGGTTATTCACCCGATTGATCATCATGCTAGAGTGCTCGGCCCCGCCCCCGGAGCCTGTCATGAGCCTTTTGATCCGCAGCTGCGCCGCCCTGTTGCTGACCCTCAGCCTGCCTCTGGCCGCCGCTCCGGCGCCGATGCACGCGCAGTTTTTGCCCCCGGATGACCTGACCCTGCGTGACGCTGAACCCGAGCAGCAGCAACTGTTGCAGGTCACTGAGTATTCAGTGGTACTCGGCAGCCAGCGCCAGTCCAATCAACAGCCGATCCCGGTCACGTCGCCTCTGCTGATCCGCCTCAAGGGCAAACCCTTGAACAAGGGCGCGACCATCAGCCAGGTGCTGGTCAACTTCGATGGCGAAAGCAAAAGCCTGAAAAAACCGATCTACGACGAAAAAAGCAAAACCCTGACCCTGTATTACCCGTTGGCCCAGTACCGGGTGGTGGTCGATTTGCTGCGCAACGACACGGTGTATTGCCAGTTTCTGAGTTACGCCAATGGCCATATCTGGGCCGATCTGCACACAGGCAGCGTTCGTCCGCGTTGAGCCCGGCATCAAGGCAGGGGTAAACTGCCCGCCCTGTGAAATGTCTGCGAGCTGGAGTCGGCAATGCGTAAAGATAAGAAGCAAGTGATTGGTGACGAGATCGGCGATGCGCAGATCAAACTGTTCCTCGATTTCGAGCCGGTCGACGCCACTTCACCGTCGCTGCACAAACTGATCAAGGCGTACCGTGGCCTGCGCATCGATGATTTCGAGCGTTTTCTGACGTTCTTTGTCGAAGCCGGCCTGGACCTGAACGGCAAGGATGAACACGGCAATGACTTCGTTGCCCTGATCAAGGATCAGCGCAACGCCGCCGAGTACATCGAACTGATCGACAAGGCTCGCGGTTAACGTCAGGCACACCGGCATCTGTGGCGAGGGAGCTTGCTCCCGCTTGAGTGCGCAGCGCTCACAAATTCTCTGCCGTTCGCAGAATTTTGGGGCCGCTTCGCAACCCAGCGGGAGCAAGCTCCCTCGCCACATTCACTGCCCATAAAAAAACGCCCCGCTCTCAATGAGAACGGGGCGTTTTTTATGGGGCTGAATCAAGCGTAGCTTGGGGTTTCGCTGCTTTCTTCAACCAGTTCCAGCGCGATGTTGTTCTGCGTGTTGATCTTGCGATACAGCGCAGCATCGGTTTCCAGGACCTTTTCCCGAGCCGGGAAGATTTCCGCCAGTTTGGCAGCCCATTCACCGGAAGCTTTGTTCGGGAAGCATTTTTCGATCAGCTCAAGCATGATCGAAACAGTCACCGAAGCGCCTGGCGACGCGCCGAGCAGGGCGGCAAGGGAGCCGTCCTTGGCTGCGACCAGTTCGGTACCGAACTGTAGAATGCCGCCTTTCTTCGGGTCTTTCTTGATGATCTGCACCCGTTGGCCGGCCACTTCCAGGCGCCAGTCTTCGGCTTTCGCTTCAGGGTAGAAACGACGCAGGGATTCCAGGCGCTGTTCCATCGACTGCATCACTTCGCTGACCAGGTACTTGGTCAGGTCCATGTTGTTTTTGGCCACGGCCAGCATCGGGCCGATGTTGCCGGCGCGAACCGACATCGGCAGGTCCATGAAGGAGCCGTGCTTGAGGAACTTGGTGGTGAAACCGGCGTAAGGCCCGAACAGCAGGGACTTCTTGCCATCGACCACACGGGTGTCCAGGTGCGGCACGGACATCGGTGGCGAACCGACCGCGGCCTGGCTGTAGACCTTGGCCTGGTGGTGCTTGACCACTTCCGGGTTGTCGCAACGCAGCCACTGGCCGCTGATCGGGAAGCCGCCGAAGCCTTTGCTTTCTTCGATGCCCGAGGCTTGCAGCAGCGGCAGTGCCGCACCGCCAGCACCGAGGAAAACGAACTTGGCGTCGACTTCACGGCTGTTGCCGGTATTGACGTCCTTGATGCTGACAGTCCAGCCACCGTTGTTACGCTTCAGGCCGGTGACGCGCTTGCAGTACTTGACCTGGGCATCGGGTGCGCTGGTCAGGTGCTGGAGCAATTGGTTGGTCAGGGCGCCGAAGTTGACGTCGGTGCCGTTCATCACGCGGGTGGCGGCGATAACTTCGTCGGCCGGACGGCCCGGCATCATCAGCGGCATCCACTCGGCCATCTTGGCCTTGTCTTCGGTGTATTCCATGTCGGCGAAGGCGTGGTGCTTGCTCAGCACCTTGAAGCGTTCCTTGAGGAAGGAAACGCCGTCGTCGCCCTGCACGAAGCTCAGGTGCGGCACCGGGCTGATGAACGACTTGCACGAACCGAAGGTGCCTTTCTTGGTCAGGTACGACCAGAACTGCTTCGACACCTCGAACTGGGTGTTGATGTGCACGGCCTTCTTGATGTCGACGGTGCCGTCGGCGGCCTGCGGCGTGTAGTTCAGCTCACACAGCCCGGCGTGACCGGTACCGGCGTTATTCCACGGATTGGAACTCTCCGCAGCACCGGAATCCATCAGCTCGACGACTTCCAGCTTGATCGCGGGGTCGAGCTCTTTGAGCAGTACCGCGAGGGTGGCACTCATGATGCCGGCCCCAACCAGTACTACGTCGACTGCTTCGTTATGCGCCATTTAACGCGTCTCCAAAATCTGCAGCACCAAATTGTCGGCATAGCTGCCAGGAGTGACGGGGCGTGTCAGTGATGCCCCAGGTACCCATGGCCAGGATCGCCATGTCCGAATCTTCGCAATTTTTCGCAACTTCGACGGATGCATGCGGCCTGGCCCAAGAGTCACATGAACTCATTTCGGCGCGCGGCTGGCAATTCGACTTATGGTCGAGACATCCGTTTGTGCAACCAAATCCGTAGCGGACAGGCTTCAGGCTCCGGTGTTCGAGGAATACTCGGTCCTGTGTCGTTGGGCTGTTGTAGACGCTAATGGTGCATGTTCAGACGCAAAACTATTCATTTGCTCGCCACACTCTTGTGAAGTTGTGAAAACCCGTTTTTTTCACGCTCTTTTGAAGACGTGAACCTCAAAAAAGGGCTGTCCCAGCCTGGCACCGTGCCCGGATGGATTGCCGCCATGAGGTACATGGGCAGGCAAAAACGGGCAAAACAACTCAGTGACCGAGCGTAATGACAGCTCTGCAGATTCGCGAAAAGTGGTGAATTTGCTCAAGGAACAGCAAGCGCGCCAGCTTCACTCGATCTGTGTGGGCGGCTCTCTGTGGGGCGGTGCGGGGTGTCAATACCAGGGCATTGACGATGCTGCGAGGCCCGATCAGGAGACGTCCTTATAATCGGGGGGAGATTGTAGCGAAGAAACGCAGGGAAATGGTCGTGTTTAATGACTTTTATTAGGCGTCTGGTCAGGTGGTCAGTAGTTGTTGCGCGCGTGCGCGTGGCTGGTGCTGGCTGACACGGGCACTGGCGGGCAGGGGATGGTGCAGCCAGTTGAGGCGGATTTCTTCGATTTCGACCCAGCCATCGCCCATGGGCTGGAGGCTGCACTGTTTGAACGCCTGGCAGTGGCCATTGCGGTCGAGCAGCGCAAAGCTGCGATGCAGCGGGCGTGGCGCGAATAACGAGATGAGAAAACGCATGGCAACGTACCTTTTTTGGTGACTGCCATAAAGGTTGCCAGCGGGCGATGACGTGCGCGTGTCTGCGCTGTGACAAATGTGTGACAGGAACCGCGCTGTGTCGGGTTTGTCAGAGATTTCAGTAATCGTTGCGCGAAGCTAGTTCGCCGCAGTGGCGCACCGCTATACTGCTGGCATTGTTAGTTGCCTGATTCTGGAGAGAAGAGCATGTTGCAACGCCTGTTGTTCGGTTTGATCACTGTGACCAGTTTGACCCTCGTCGGCTGCGCCCACAGCCCGCAACAACTGAACCCGGAACCCAAGCTGACGGCTCAGCTGGCGCCGGTCGGCCATGGTCAGCCGGTGGTGGTGCGTGTGGTGGATGGTCGTCCATCGCCAACGCTGGGAACCCGTGGCGGTCTGTACCCGGAGACCAGTGCGATCACGGTGCAGGGCGCGCAGATTCTGCCGAAACTGCAGGCTCAGGCTGAAGCAGCCGTGCGGTTGCTGGGCTTCACGCCGACGGCCAATGCGCTGAATGCGCCGCAATTGACGGTGACCCTGGCCGAGCTGAAGTATCAGTCGCCCAAAGAAGGTTTGTATGTGACTGAAGCAACGATTGGCGCGACGTTCCGTTCGGATGTGCAGAATGCCAACCGTCGTTACAGCGGTCGTTATGGTGCGTCGCTGGATCAGCGTTTTGGCATGGCTCCGAATCAGGAAACCAATACCAAGCTGGTCAGTGATGTGTTGAGCGATGCGTTGACCCGCTTGTTCAAGGATCCGACGATTGGTCAGGTGCTTGCCGAGTAACGGTTTGCGGCTTGTTTAAAGAACCCGGTGTCAGTGATGGCACCGGGTTTTTTGTGCCTGCGGCTCCTACAATAGAAATCACCGTGTCTGCAGGACGTTCAAGCCGCCTGCGAATAAAAATCCAGCACACTCACCCCCGTCAGCAAATCCGTCTCTGGCAAGTCCGCATGTTGATGCCCGCCCAATGCGCAATACACCAGCCAATGCCGGTCCTGTACGTTGAAGGCGAGGCTGCCGACTAAGGTTTGTTGTTCGTCGCTTTGGGCAATGAAGTAGAGGCGGTCCTGGTTTTCGGCGTGAAGCATGACGTAATCCGTGTCGGTTTCGAGGGGCGACAGACTGGCGGATTCAGATGACGACGCCATGACACAGGACAGTAATCGGTTAAATGGTTTCGTTATTTGTCGGAAAGCCGGGGCAGGTCGGGGCGCTTTCGGTAGAATCCGCGCCGTGGTCGTCGGTCCGGCGTCTGCTACACCGGTTTGCCTGAGGTTTGTGATGTCGCTGCATTTGATTTCGCTCTTTACTGCTCATCCCGCCAAATTGATCAACCTGCTGGCTTTGCTGTTGGCATTTCCGGGCAGTTGGTTGCTGCATGCCACCCGTCGTCGCGAACAGCGCGCAATGGCCAGTATCGAGGCGCAGCGCCAAAGTCGTCCCAGTGAAGAGCCAACACTGGATTGGGCGACCCTGCGCATGAACCGTTTTTTCTACCGCTTCGGTTTCGCCTGCCTCGGGATGGCGTTGCTGGTGTCGTGGATCAGTACTCGCGTTTGAAGATCTGACACAAGACCCTGTGGCGAGGGAGCTTGCTGTGGCGAGGGGGCTTGCCCCCGTTGGAGTGCGCAGCACTCCCATCCCCGTACATGAACCTGAAATGGGGCCGCTTCGCAGCCCAACGGGGGCAAGCCCCCTCGCCACAGGGCGCCGTTGTCATATCCAGTCAAAATCGCTTACAGCGGCAACCCGGCCTTGACCCGATACTGATTGCGCACCGGCATCGCGTATTGCAGCACCATGAACGGGCGATGTTCTTCAGGGCAAGCCTCCAGCCGACGCTGCCATTCTTCCTGGGCCTTGGCCAGTTCGTCTGCCGCAAACAGCTCGGTCGCTTTCGGTACCTGCAATTGCGGGTCGGCGTCTTTCCACTGCGCGTAAGCCAGGTAGTGCACCGGGAACAACCGGTAACCGCCGAGGATCTGCTTGTCCATTTCGATCGCCAATTGCTTGGTGTCTTCGAACAGTTCGGTGATGGGCGCGGCGAAGTTCACGTGGACCCGGCCTTTGTAACCGGTGATGCCCTTGGCGATGCTCACGTCATCCTCGCCCGGCACCTTGGTGTAGCTGCCGGTGGTGGCGCGGATGTACAGCTCGCGCGCCTTGGCCTGGTCGCACGGGTCGTATTCGTAGCTGATCGACACCGGGGTGAGGTTCAGTGAGCGGATGACTTCACCGAACGGCTCGTCCTTGCGGCTCATGTGGAACATCTTGAGGATCGCTGACTCGGTGCGGTCGTCGCCGTCCTTGGCCCGGCCTTCGGCCTGGGCGATCCAGATCGAGGCGCAATCGTTGCGGATCGAGTGGTTGATGTACGCCGACAACAGCTGATACGCCGCCATTTTTTCCCGGCGACCGGTGATCGAACGGTGCACGATGAAGCTCTTGTTCAGGCGCATCAAATCGCTGACAAAAGGCTTTTGCAGCAGGTTGTCGCCAATGGCAATGCGCGGGGTCGGCAGGCCGGCGTGGTACACGGCGTAGTTGACGAAGGCCGGGTCCATCACGATGTCGCGGTGGTTGGCGATGAACAGGTAGGCGCTGCCGGACTTGAATTGCTCCACGCCGGTGTACGTCACACCGTCTGTGGCACGCTCGATGGTGTGGTCGACGTAAAACTCGACTTTGTCTTGCAAAGTGGCCACCGAGTTGACGTCGGCGAACTCACGGCGCAGTCGATGAGCTATAAGAGGTTTGAGCATCCAGCCGAAGGCACCGGCATAACGCGGGAAGCGGAAGTGGGTGAGGATATCTAGAAACGCCTTGTCGCCGAGCAGCCGTGCCAGCACCGCTGGGACTTCGCTGTCGTCGTAAGGTCGGATGGCATCGAATTCGCCCATCATGCTCTCTTGTTAGAAACGGCTAGGGTAAGTAAAGGTTTTGATCGAAAACCAACGGGGCACGGTCTGAAAAGGTAGTCAGACGAAAATAGCCCTGCAAATAGACCGGCGATTATACGCACAAGTCACTTGGGAGACCGCGATGCTGGAAACCGAGCGCTATGAATGCCCGTATTGCGGTGAAGAGTCTGAGGCTGTTCTGGACTTGTCCGGCGGCGATCAGACCTATATCGAAGATTGTCCTGTGTGTTGCCGTCCCATCACTTTTGTCTTGCAGACAGACGGTCATGAATGGTTGCTCGAAGTTCACAGCGAAAACGAGTGAGGATTTATGCAGCGCATCTACGAACCGGAAAACCTGATGGAAGGCGAACTGCTTCAAGGCATGCTCGCCAGCGAAGGCATCGAGGCACATCTGGTGGGCCGGGATTTGATCGGCGGCACCGGGGAATTGCCGATATTCGGCCTGCTGGGTTTATCGGTCGATAACGACCAGGCGCAATACGCCCGGGAGCTGATCACCGCGTACAATGCCGCGCTGCCGCTGTCCGGCGATGAGCCGGAGAGTTTTCCCGGCACGCTGGTCTGTTAGGCTGACGTTCGTTTGATCAAGAGTCGTATTGCCCCATGTGTGGACGTTATGCCCTGTTTCGCTGGAACCCCGCTTTCGCGGCCCTGCCCGGATTCCCCGCCGATCAGCAGGCCCAGTGGAATATCTCTCCCAACGATTCGGTGTTGATGCTGCGTGCCGGTGCAGACGGGCAGCGTGAGTTGGCCCGTGCCCGCTGGGGCCTGACGCCGCCCTGGTTGACCGATCTGTCCCGCACCCCGGCCCATGCCCGTGCCGAAACCGTTGCCGAACAGCCGATGTTTCGCGAAGCCTTGCGCCTGCGTCGCTGCCTGTTGCCGGCCAATGGTTTCTACGAATGGCGCGGCACCACACGCAAACGTCCGTATTGGCTGACGCCGGGGGAGGGCTCGACGCTGTACTTCGCGGCGATCTGGGAGGCGTATCCGGTGCAGGAACAGGTATGGCTGAGTACGGCGGTGATCACCCAACCTGCTTCGAGTCAGCGTCGGCCGTTGATTCTCGATGCGGCGGGGCAGCAAGCCTGGCTCAATCCCGAAACGCCGTTGCACGTATTGCAGGCGCTGCTGGCCAGCGAACCCGCGGCGTTGCGTGAGCGGGTGCTGGCGAACATGGTGAATGATCCGAAGCTCAATGGGCCGGAGTGTTTGACCCCGGGCTGATGAGTTGTCTGGGCTGACGTCTTCGCGGGCAAGCCCGCGATGGGGCACTTTGATCACACCTTGAACTGATTGATCAACCGCCGCTGCTGTTCCGCCAACTTGGTCAAATCCGCACTGGCCGCGCTCGATTCATCCGCGCCACCGGCTACTTCATTGGCCACTTGCCCGATGTTGATCACGTTGCGGTTGATGTCATCGGCCACCGCGCTCTGTTCCTCGGCCGCGCTGGCGATCTGGGTGTTCATGTCGTTGATCACCGACACTGCCTGGGTAATGGTCTCCAGTGCTTCGGCCGCTTTCGCCGCGTGCTGCACGCTTTCGTCGGTGCGGTTCTGACTGTCTTCCATGACCCGCACCACATCGCGGGTGCCTTGTTGCAGTTGCTGAATCATGGTCTGGATTTCTTCCGTGGCCTTCTGGGTTTTCTGCGCCAGGTTGCGTACTTCATCAGCCACCACCGCAAAACCCCGGCCCTGCTCACCGGCCCGCGCTGCTTCGATGGCCGCATTCAAGGCCAGCAGATTGGTCTGCTCGGCGATGCCGCGAATGGCCGTCAGGATCGCATTGATGTTTTCGCTGTCCTTGGCCAGGGTCTGCACCACGCCGACGGCTTTGCCGATTTCGATGGCCAACACACCAATCGAATTCGACGTATCCCGGACGATTTGCATGCCTTGCGCCGCCGCCTGATCTGCATGACTGGCAGCTTGCGCGGCCTGGGTGGCGTTGCGCGCCACGTCCTGGGCGGTGGCGGTCATTTCGTGCACGGCGGTCGCGACTTGATCGATCTCGGCCATTTGTTTATGCACGCCGATGTTGGTGCGGATGGCGATGTCGGCGGTGTGTTCCGACGAGTCGCTGACGCTCTGCACCGATGTCACCACTTGAGTAATCATCGCCTGCAACTTGGCCAGGAAGGTGTTGAAACCCTTGGCGATCGAGCCCAGTTCGTCGCTGCGGTCGCTGGTCAGGCGGCGGGTCAGGTCGCCTTCGCCCTGGGCGATGTCTTCGAGCATGGTCACCATTTGCTTCAGCGGCCGGGCAATGCCGTGGCCCACCAGCCAGATCACCAGCAATCCGATACCGGCAATCAATAGACCGACCATGGCCATGCCAAAGGTGTCGGACTTGCGCTGGGTATCCAGATCGCCCTGAAGCTTTTGCAGGTCGGCCATCACCGCGTTCAGCGGCAATTGCAGCATCAGGGTCCAGCGGGCGTCGGTCTGGCCGATGCCAAACGGCAAATACAACTCGATCCGGCCTTGGGCTTTGTCGACGGAGTAGGTCACTTCGCCGCGCTTGAGATTGGCCATGTTGGCAATCTGTTTGCTGTCGAGGATATCGCTGACCTTTTCGCCGAATTTGCTCGGGTCTTTGGTGTAGGCGACGATTCGGCCATTACCGCCGATCAGGGCCATTTCCCCGGCGCCGCTGTACAGTTTCTGATTCGCGCCAAGAAGCATTTCCTGGATGAAGTTCACCGACAGGTCGGCGCCGACGATGCCCTGGAACGTGCCGTTGAGCATGATCGGCTCAATAAAGGAGGCGAGCATGACGATCTTGTCGCCGACCTTGTAGGGCGCCGGATCGATCACGCAGGGTTTTCTGGTTTCTTTCGAGCACAGGTAGTACTCGCTGGCACGCACACCGGTGGACAGGGTTTTCTGGTCGTCGACGTCCACCAGTTTATCCAGGCCCAGGCTGCCGTCTTCGTTGCGAAACCACCACGGCAGAAAGCGCCCGTTACTGGCGTCGATGCCGACCACTTGGGTGCCGACGTAGGCCGCATCGTTATGGTCGAGGGCGTTTTTTTCCCAACCGATGTAGGTGCCGAGAATTTTCGGGTTTTGGGCGACGTTTTCCTTGATCAGGCTGATCAGTTGCTCACGACTCAGGCTCAGTTGTGGCTGGCCGTCGGCGCCCGGGGTGCCGATCAACGCGTTGACCCGCACCAGGCCACCGGCGATCAGCAGTGGTGCTTCGAGTTCGCGCTGGATCTGGCTGACCTGGGTTTGCGCCAGTGATGTCAGGCGCTGCTCAATGACCTGCTCGAACTGCGCCTGGGTCCGTTGCTGAACCATGTCTTGGGTCCGGGCACCGGAAAACAGCGCGTACAGCACCAGGGCGGCGACGACGCTAAGAACGATAGCGCCTGCCAGGGCGGCAACGGAAAACTGGATCGACTTGAATTTCATGGGTGCTCCGCACGCAAGAGGACGTCTGCGGTGCTGTATCGGCAGAAGGGCGGAGGGTCATGAACGAGGTGTCACGAATTGGCTGTTTTGGAGTGCTGGATGTCGTAAATGAATCATTGCGGACTGTGATCGGCCGGGGCGGGCGCTGTTGTGTGAATTTTTTCCTACGGTGATAAAGGCCTTGTCTGAAATGTACGTGCTGCACGTCCGTTGTATCTGGCGCCGATACAAATCCCCACTTAGGATACGCGGCATGTTTCCAGGGAGCTTCTTGATGAATAAGACATTGGTTTTGTGTGCACTGAGCGCAGGTCTGCTGCTCGCCGGTTGTCAGTCGGTCAACACCACCAGCGGTGGTGCCGTGGGCGTTGAGCGCAAGCAATACATGTTCAGCATGTTGTCGACTGCCGAGGTCAACCAGATGTACGCCCAGTCTTATCAACAGACTATCGGGGAGGCGAGCACCAAAGGCGTGCTGGACAAATCCAGTAACGATGCCAAGCGCGTCCAGGCGATCTCCAATCGCCTGATTGCCCAGGCGCCGGTGTTCCGTCCGGATTCGGCCCAGTGGCAATGGGAAGTGAACCTGATCAAGAGCGACGAGCTGAATGCCTCCTGCGGGCCTGGCGGCAAGATCATTTTCTACACCGGGCTGATCGACACCCTGCATCTCACTGACGACGAAATCGCCGCCATCATCGGCCATGAAATCGCTCACGCCTTGCGCGAGCACGGTCGCGAAGCGATGTCCAAGGCTTACGGTATCGAAATGGCCAAGCAGGGCGCCGGTGCGTTGCTCGGTCTGGGTCAGGACAGCCTGGCCCTGGCGGACACCGTGGCCAAATACGGCATGACCTTGCCCAACAGTCGCGAGAACGAAAATGAGGCAGACCTGATCGGCCTCGAATTGGCCGCCCGCGCCGGTTATAACCCGAACGCCGCGATCACGCTGTGGAACAAAATGAGCAAAGCCTCGAACGGCGCACCGCCAGAGTTCTTGAGCACTCACCCGGCGTCGGCCAGTCGGATCGCGTCGTTACAGGCGGCGATTCCGAAAGTCATGCCGTTGTACGAGAAAGCCAGGAAATCCTGATAGTCATTGGGTGAGGCTTGTGGCGAGGGGCTTGCCCCCGTTGGGCTGCGAAGCAGCCCTTCTTGAGTTCCTCACCACAATGCTTCAGTTACGCGGCGGTCTGTTTTGCGACTGCTGCGCAGTCGAGCGGGGCGGTGCGGCGTTCCGACAAGCCCCCTCGCCACAATCTGTTTCTTACCAGATTCAGGGTCAAACCCACCCACTGCTCTGCATCGCCTTGTACACCGCGACAATCGCCAGGATGAAGAACGCCGACGCCGCCAGGCGACGGATCAGGGTCAAAGGCAGTTTTTCCGCGGCAAAGTTACCGGCCAGTACCACCGGCACGTTGGCAATCAACATCCCGGCGGTGGTGCCGATGATCACCAGCCACAGGTCCGGGTATTGTGCGGCGAGCATCACGGTAGCGACTTGGGTCTTGTCGCCCATCTCGGCGAGGAAGAACGCAATCAGCGTAGTCAGGAACGGTCCGAACTTGCGGGCGGTGCTGGCTTCGTCTTCGTCCATCTTGTCCGGCACCAGGGTCCACAGCGCAGTGGCGGCGAAGCTCGCGGCGAGGATCCAGTGCAGCGTCGCATTCGAGAAGAAACTGCCGAACCAGGCACCTACCGCACCGGCTGCCGCGTGGTTGGCCAGGGTTGCGGCGACGATGCCGGCAATGATCGGCCAGGGTTTGCGAAAGCGAGCCGCGAGAATGAGCGCGAGCAGTTGCGTCTTGTCGCCGATTTCGGCCAAGGCAACGATTGCGGTGGGAACGAGTAGAGAATCCAGCATCATCAGGGTTTTCCTAAGGGGCGGGTCGACACGGCTATGACACGTACAGCCTTCCCGCCCCGGGTAAGGTGTTCGTGTCATAGGTCTTGTCAAACCCTGCGATCCGTCTGGTGCGGACGCTTGGGTCGCATACGCCATGGTCTATTGACCAAGTATGTTGACGTATGCCGGACGAGCATGGCGCTCGTGGGAGACTACTCCCCTAGGACGGAGCGGATTCTGCCTAGGCAAATCCGATTGGGCAAGCCCTCTTTTTCAAAAGCGTTTTCAGCCGCGCTTGGCCCGGTAGATCCGGAAACCCTGTCCTTCGGCCTTGATCGCACACGCGCCCAAATGCTCTTCGATCAGCGGTTGATACTTCAGGAAGCTGTTCGCTACCAGTCGCAGTTCGCCACCGTTTTTCAGATGTTTAGCTGCTTTTCGCAGCAAATTCTCTGTGGCGAAGTAATCGGTGTGTACACCGACATGGAACGGAGGGTTGCTCAGGATCGCGCTCAAACCCATGGGGGCTGCGTCGATGCCGTCGCCGGTAATGACGTCAGCTTCCAGGCCATTGGCGGCCAGGGTCAGGCGACTACTGGCCGTGGCAAACGCATCCACATCGAGCAGAGTGACCTGATTGTGCGGATAACGCCGCTTGACCGCCGCTCCCAACACCCCCGCGCCACAACCGAAGTCCAGCAAGTGGCCGCTCGGTAGTTTATCCAGATGTTCCAGCAGCAGGGCGCTACCGCGATCCAGTCGACCGTGGCTGAACACGCCCGGCAGGCTGATGACTTTTAACGGGCCTTCGGCCAGTGGCAGTTCGTATTCCTGAGTCAGGCTTTCCAGCGATTTGGCTTCTGGTGCATTGGCCACGGTGACCTGCCAGAGCTGGCAATGCCGTGCGCTGTCGAGCTTGCGGGGTTTGCCAAAGGGGTTCAGCTGTTTGGCAGCGCCTTCGATGCCGCTGCGTTTTTCGCCCACCAGGTACAACTCACGACCGGCAAGACGAGAGGCGAGGGCGTTGAGGATGTAATCGGTCAGGTCCTTGGACTTGGGCAGAAACACCACGGCGCTGTCGAATTCACGTGCCGGTGCGTTCACACCGAAATGGCTGCGCTCGACGAAACGGGCGTCCAGTGCTGCTTGATCGCCGGCGTGCCAGCACCAGCCGTGGGCCTCGGGCAAGCGACCCAGCAAATCATCGGCGGGCAAACCGGCCAGCAGCACCGAACCCTGGAATAACTCGGCCTGACGAAGCAGTACTTCACTGCGCGGATCCATACTCTGCTCCTGGAAAAAAGTGCCGCAGTTTATCAACTGACGACCCGCAGCGCTTGACCGCTGAAGTAGCCTTGGGCGTTTTCGGTCAATTGGCCAACGATCCGCTGCCGCGCCTCGCGACTGCCCCAGGCGTTGTGCGGGGTGACGATCAGCCGTGGAATGTCCTGGGCCAACAGCGGATTGCCAGCGGTGGGTGGCTCGACGCTCAACACGTCGGTGGCCGCACCGCCCAGGTGACCGTTGCGCAGGGCGTTGGCCAAAGCTTGCTCGTCAATCAGGCCACCGCGTGCGGTGTTGACCACGAAAGCACCGGGTTTCATCGACGCCAGTTCGCGGGCGCCGATGAAGTGACGGGTATGTTCGTTGAGCGGGCAGTGCAAGGTCAGTGCGTCGATTTGCGGCAGCAGCTCATCCAGCGGCAAGCGATCCGGCCGGGCAGGGCGTCCCGGAATCTGTCCCAGCAGCACGCGCATGCCGAACGCTTCGGCCAACCGTGCCACGGCACTGCCCAGCTCACCGTGCCCGAGCAAACCGAGGGTTTTGCCTTCCAGTTCAACGATTGGGTAATCGAGCAGGCAGAACTGTTTCGCCTGCTGCCAGTGACCGTCGGCGACGGCTCTTTGATAATCGGCCAGGCGTGTCGCCAGATTCAGCAACAACATGATCGTGTGCTGGGCCACCGACGGTGTGCCGTAACCCTGGCAATTGCAGACGGTGATCCCGTGAGGGCGGGCGGCGGCGAGGTCGACGTTGTTGGTGCCGGTAGCGGTGATCAGGATCAGCTTCAGCTCGGGGCTGGCCGCCATGGCCGCTGCGTCGATCACAATCTTGTTGCTGATGGCGACGCTGGCGCCTTTGAGGCGTTCGATAACCTGATCAGGCGTGGTCTGCGCGAACAACTCCAATTCGCTGAAGCAGTCGCGCAACGGACTGAGGTCGAGATCGCCGAGGTCCAGGGACGGGTGGTCGAGGAAAACGGCGCGGCGAGAGTTCGTCATCAACTGTACCTTTTGTGCAATTAACTGAAGGCGTAATCTGCCGAGCCTACCAGATGAAACAAACTGTGTTGTCTGGCACAAAACCTGTGGCGAGGGAGCTTGCTCCCGCTGGGTCGCGAAGCGGCCCCAACTCAGGCGATCGTGTTTTGTCAGGCATACCGCGTCATCCAGTTTCACGACTGCTACGCAGCCGAGCGGGAGCAAGCTCCCTCGCCACAGAGATTGAATTCGTTTCACAATTGTTGAATTGATCGACTTGCCCCAAAGGAGCGCCCCATGTACTGGACAGAGTTCTTGACCGTTGCCCTGATTCACCTGCTGGCCGTCGCCAGCCCCGGCCCGGACTTCGCCGTGGTGGTGCGTGAGAGCGTGACCCACGGTCGCCGCGCCGGGACCTGGACGGCGCTGGGTGTAGGCTCGGCGATTTTCCTGCACGTCGGCTATTCGCTGTTGGGTATCGGGCTGATCGTGTCTCAGTCGATCGTGCTGTTCAACGCCTTGAAATGGGCCGCCGCCGCGTATCTGCTGTACATCGGCTTCAAGGCCTTGCGCGCGCAACCGGCCAAACCGGTGGCTGATAACCTGCATCAGGAGGCTGGCGAACGCACCGCACGAGGCGCCTTCACTTCAGGATTCGTGACCAATGGCCTGAACCCGAAAGCCACGCTGTTTTTCCTGTCGCTGTTCACCGTGGTGATCAACCCGCACACGCCACTGGCGGTACAGGCCGGTTACGGGATTTATCTGGCAGCGGCGACGGCGATCTGGTTCTGCCTGGTGGCGATGCTGTTCAGCCAGCAACGCGTGCGCGCCGGTTTCGCCCGCATGGGCCACTGGTTCGACCGGACCATGGGCGCGGTGCTGATCGCCATCGGCGTGAAACTCGCATTTACCGAGATGCATTGATCGCGCTGAACGCCTACGGGGGATTGAGCTCGCTCAATTTGTTCAACGCGTTCAGGTATTCCCGAGGGTTTTCCCCGAGTAAGCGGCGAAACATCGCGCTAAACGCCCGAGCGCTGCCATAGCCCAGATCACACGCCACGCTCTGCACGCTTTCTCCGGCGAGCAGGCGCGGCAGGGCTTCCATCAGGCGCAGTTGCTGGCGCCAGGCATTGAAATTCATCTTCAGTTGTTGCTGGAACAACCGCGCCAAGGTTCGAGAGCTGGCGCCGACTTGCTGTGCCCAGTCTTCCAGGGTATTGGAATGGTCCGGTGCGCGCAGCAGCACCAGGCAGATGCCCAGCAGGCGTCGGTCCTCGGGCATTGGAATGTGTAGCGGAAGGTTTTCCAGGCTGGCGATCTCTTCCAGCATCAACCTCTGAATCAATGAATTTTCCGCGTGTTGCGGACCTTGCACCGCGCGCAGGATCAGCTCGCGCAGCAACGGCGTGACGGCCAGCACGCAGCACTGCTGCAGCGTTGGCGGCGACAGTTCGGCGGCAATGAACAGCGAACGCATGTGTACCTCGCCCGACATGAAAATCTCATGTGCCACCCATGGCGGAATCCACACGGCTCGGGTCGGCGGAATGACCCAGGCCCCTTGCGCCGTGACCACTCGCATGGTGCCGCGAACGGCGTACAGCAACTGCGCTTCGCGGTGTTGATGCAATTCCTGGTGAGCACCGTCCACGTAATCTCGCGGATAGGCGCTGACCGGCCCGTGCAGGAAATGGCTGATTAACATGTCAGATCCAATGACTTTATTGTCAGGAATACGCTTTTTCGCCAACTTAGCATAAGCCGCTCACTACAACGTAAAGCGTGCCGCGATGAACCAGTCCAGAAATGTCCTCCGCTACATCAACGCAGCCCATGTGATCGATCATATGTTCATGCTGATTTTCCCCGCCGCCATTCTCGGCATGACCCAGGCCTTCGCGCTGGACTACGCCGCGCTGATCGGCCTGTCCCTCGGCGGTTTCATTGCCTTTGGCGCCTGTTCATTGCCGGCCGGTTGGCTGGGGGATCACTGGAGCCGACGGAAAATGATGCTGGTGTTTTTTTTCGGTATTGGCGCCTCGGCGATCTTTACCGGCGTGAGCAATAGCGCACCGATGCTGGTACTCGGCCTGACGCTGATCGGGGTTTTCGCCGCAATCTATCACCCGGTGGGCACCGCGATGCTGGTGGCTTACGCGCAGAACCGGGGCAGGGAAATCGGTATCAACGGCATGTGGGGCAACCTCGGCGTGGCGTTTTCGGCGCTGATCACCGGGTTGCTGGTGACGCAGCTCGGCTGGCGCTCGGCGTTCATTTTGCCGGGTGTGGTGGCGATTGTGCTGGGCATTGGTTTCGCGCTTCAGGTGCGTGAAGAACCCATCCCGAAGCGTCCTCACACACCGCTCAAAGGTGCGGCTGGCCAGCGGATTTCCATGGTCATGGTGTTCGGCGTGCTGGCCTTGGCCACCGCGACCGGCGGTGTGGTGTTCAACGCCACGACCATGACCTACCCGAAACTGTTTCAGGAACGCCTGCACGATTTGTTCGCTTCACCGCAAATCCTTGGCGTCGTGGTCAGCCTGGCGTATGCCTTCGGCGCCGTGGCGCAGTTGAGCATCGGCCGGGTCTTGCATCGTTTCAGTCTGAAATGGCCGTTCATCGTGTTGACGCTGTGCCAGGCGCCGCTGTTGTTCGGGTTGGCCTATGTCGACGGATGGGCTGTGATAGCGCTGGGCGCAGCGTTCATGTTCGTGGTGTTTGGCCAGGTCACGGTGAATGATGCGATGGTCGCCAACTTTGTCGCGCCGCAATGGCAATCCCGAGTCTTTGCGCTGCGTTACTGTTTATCGTTCGGTGCCAGTGCTACCGCGATTCCGCTGATTTCGTTCGTCGAACCGCGCCAAGGTTTTGTAGGCCTTTACCTGATATTGGCAAGTTTTGCGGCGTTGACCTTCGTGGCTGCAGTGGTTTTCCCCCGGACACCATCCGAGGCTGCCGTAGAAAAAACGGCGTAACGGCTAACGAATTCCTGCAAATGCTGGCGCAAAGCTAGCATTTGTACAGCTGTGCAAATCATCCCTTTGGCTGATTTGGCTGGCGCTCAAGGGCTCTAGAGTGCTTAGCTTTAAAAGCCAAGACCGTGCAGTCAGAAAAGGGACTCTTATGTTGCAGACTCGCGTTATCCCCCCAGCCGAGGGCGCTTACCGGTATCCGCTGTTGATTAAACGGCTGCTGATGTCAGGCGCTCGTTATGAAAAAACTCGCGAGATCATCTACCGCGATCAGTTGCGCTACAGCTATCCGACCCTGATCGAGCGGGTCGCGCGCCTGGCCAATGTGCTGACGGCCGCCGGCGTAAAGGCCGGGGATACCGTGGCGGTGATGGACTGGGACAGCCATCGCTACCTGGAATGCATGTTCGCGATTCCAATGATCGGCGCAGTGATTCACACCATCAACGTGCGCCTGTCCCCGGAACAGATTCTCTACACCATGAACCACGCCGAGGACCGCTTCGTGCTGGTCAATAGCGATTTCGTCGGGTTGTACAAGGCAATTGCCGGGCACCTGACCACGGTGGAGAAAACCCTGCTGCTGACCGACTTGCCGGAAAAGACTGCCGACTTGCCGAACCTTATCGGCGAGTACGAGCAACTGCTGGCCGCCGCGAGCCCGCAGTACGACTTCGAAGACTTCGACGAAAACTCGGTCGCCACCACGTTCTACACCACCGGCACCACCGGTAACCCCAAAGGCGTGTATTTCACCCACCGGCAACTGGTGCTGCACACCATGGGCGTGTCGACCATCATGGGCGCCATCGACAGCGTGCGCCTGCTGGGTACCAACGATGTGTACATGCCGATCACGCCGATGTTCCACGTGCATGCCTGGGGCTTGCCGTATGTAGCGACCATGCTCGGGCTCAAGCAGGTCTATCCTGGCCGTTACGACCCCGAGTATCTGGTGGAGCTGTGGCGCAAGGAGAAGGTGAGCTTTTCCCACTGCGTGCCGACCATCCTGCAAATGGTCCTCAATGCCAAGGCGGCACAAAACGTCGACTTCGGTGGCTGGAAAATCGTCATCGGCGGCAGTGCCCTTAACCATGCGCTGTACGACGCCGCCAAGGCCAAGGGCATTCAATTGACCGCCGCTTACGGCATGTCGGAAACCGGGCCATTGGTTTCGTGCGCTCACCTCAATGATGAGCTCATGGCCGGCACCGAAGACGAACGCACCACTTACCGGATCAAGGCCGGTGTGCCGGGGCCGCTGGTCGAGGCGGCGATCGTCGACACCGACGGCAACTTCCTGCCCGCCGATGGCGAGACCCAGGGCGAACTGGTGCTGCGTGCACCGTGGCTCACCGAGGGCTATTTCAACGAGCCGCAGAAGGGCGCCGAGCTCTGGGCCGGGGGCTGGCTGCACACCGGCGACGTGGCGACGCTGGACAGCATGGGCGTGATCGACATCCGTGACCGGATCAAGGACGTCATCAAGACGGGTGGCGAGTGGATCTCCTCCCTGGACCTCGAAGACCTGATCAGCCGCCACCCTGCGGTACGCGAAGTAGCAGTGGTGGGCATCGCCGATCCGCAGTGGGGCGAACGACCGTTTGCGCTGCTGGTGGTCCGCGAAGGGCATCAGGTCGGGGCCAAAGAACTCAAGGAGCACCTCAAGCCCTTCGTTGAACAGGGGCACCTGAGCAAGTGGGCCATTCCGAGCCAGATCGCCCTTGTTACTGAAATTCCCAAGACCAGCGTCGGCAAGCTCGACAAGAAGCGCATCCGTGTCGACATCACCGAATGGCAGGCCAACAACAGTACCTTCCTCTCGACGCTTTAAGCGTCATCTGGCGTGCCCGAAAGGGCACGCCAGCCCCACCAAGCAAGCGCTTGGCTTGTGAAATTCAAATTTTCAGCCATCCTTGCCGTGCCGACATGTGTCGGACTGGCGAAAGGACTGTTCCAGAGTGGCCGGCAGCTGCAAATCACACTTTAGAGGGATCAAGCACTACTACCTGCTGGCTATAGTCCGCTCAAGGATTTTTAAGAACGGAGCTCACGCAATAAACGGGGCGATGCAACTTTGGAGTGACTTCGGACCGCCTGGCTTCCGGTCACCCACAGCGTTTTTAAAAGTACTAAGCCATAACAATAATGCACATGGAGTAGCGTCGATGACATCAGTAAACCAGTTCTGGCGCCGGGCGAAACTGCCCCTGGCGGTCAGTCTTGCTTCTTCGCTCGCCGGGCCTGCATTCGGCGTCAGTTTCAACGTCGGTGAAATCGAAGGCCAATTCGACTCATCCCTGTCGATCGGAGCCAGTTGGTCTACTCAGAGTCCCAACAAAAACCTCATCGGCGTCAATAACGGGGGCCACGGCCTGTCCCAGACGTCCGATGACGGTCACGCCAACTTCAAGAGCGGCGAAACCTTCTCGAAGATCTTCAAGGGCATCCATGACCTTGAATTGAAATACGGCGACACCGGTGTCTTCGTCCGGGGCAAATACTGGTACGACTTCGAACTCAAGGATGAAAGCCGCGAGTTCAAGGACATCAGCGACAGCAACCGCAAGGAAGGCGCCAAGTCCTCCGGCGGCCAGATCCTCGACGCCTTCGTCTACCACAACTACGCCATTGCCGATCAGCCGGGCTCCGTACGTCTGGGCAAGCAGGTAGTGAGCTGGGGTGAAAGTACCTTCATCGGCGGCGGCATCAACTCGATCAACCCGATCGACGTGTCCGCGTTCCGTCGTCCCGGTGCCGAGGTCAAGGAAGGCCTGATCCCGGTCAACATGTTCTATGTGTCCCAGAGCCTCACCGACAATCTGTCGGCCGAAGCCTTCTATCAGCTGGAATGGGACCAGACGGTCGTCGATAACTGCGGCACCTTTTTCTCCCAGCCCGACATCATTGCCGACGGTTGCGACAACAACCTGCGCGTGTTGAACAAGCGCTCGACCATCCCGGCCGTAGCGCTGGGCCCATTGGCCGCGGCAGGCGTCGATGTCAACGAAGAAGGTGTACTGGTGCGTCGTGGTCCCGACCGTGATGCGCGGGACAGCGGTCAGTGGGGCGCGTCCTTGAAATACATGTTCGATCCGCTCGATACCGAGTTTGGTGCGTATTTCATGAATTACCACAGCCGTGCGCCGATCTTCAGCGCCACGGGTGCTCCGCAATCGATCTATAACGGAGTGGCGGCATTGCCGGCGGCGTTCCGTGCGCTGGGGCCATTGGTGGTCGCAGGTAATTCCCAATACTTCGTCGAATACCCGGAAGACATCCGCCTCTACGGCCTGAGCTTCTCCACCACCCTGCCTACCGGTACGGCGTGGAGCGGTGAGATCAGCTACCGTCCGAACGCGCCGGTACAACTCAACTCCACCGACATCCTGTTCGCCGGCGTGCGTCCGTTGGGCGGCGCCCTGACCAACGCTTCGCTGCTCGACGGCGTGCCGGGTCAGGACCTGCACGGCTATCGCCGCAAGGAAGTCACCCAGTTCCAGACCACCCTGACGCACTTCTTCGATCAGGTCATGGGCGCCAGTCGTCTGACCCTGGTGGGTGAAGTAGGCGTGACCCATGTCGGCGGCCTGGAAAGTACCTCCGACGTGCGTTACGGCCGTGACCCGGTCTATGGGCCTGGTGAACTGCCCTCCACAGGCGGCCTCGACACCTGCTCGGCGATCCTCAATACCAGCACCATCAACGGTGCCGGCGCAGGTGCTGCCACCAACAACCGCAGCCGCAATTGCAACGACGACGGCTTCACGACGGCCACTTCGTGGGGTTATCGCGCCCGTGCCATCTGGGATTACAACGACGTTTTCGCCGGTGTGAACCTCAAGCCGAACGTAGCCTGGTCCCACGACGTGAGCGGTTACTCGCCTGGCCCTGGCGGCAACTTCGAGGAAGGCCGTAAAGCGGTGAGCCTGGGTCTCGATGCCGAATACCAGAACACCTACACCGCGAGCCTGGCGTACACCAACTTCTTCGACGGCAAGTACACCACCGTAGATGACCGCGACTTCGTTGCGCTCAGCTTCGGCGTGAACTTCTAAGCACTGCATTTTCAGGACGAACACATTTATGAAAATAACAAAAAGTCTATTCCACGTTGGCGTTCTGGGGCTTTCGCTGCTGGCGACCAGTGTCATGGCGGCGGTCCCGGCGGCCGAAGCGGATAAGCTGGGCAAGAGCCTGACCCCGATGGGCGCCGAGATGGCGGGCAACGCCGACGGTTCGATCCCGGCCTGGAAACCCATGCCGAAAAACGCCGGTAGCGTGGACAGCAAGGGTTTTCTGTCTGATCCGTTCGCGAGTGAAAAACCGCTGTTCACCATCACTGCGCAGAACGTCGACCAGTACAAGGACAAGCTCGCGCCGGGCCAGTACGCAATGTTCAAGCGCTACCCGGAAACCTTCAAGATGCCGGTCTACCCGTCCCATCGCGGTGCCACCGTGCCGGATGAGGTGTTTGCCTCGATCAAGAAGAACGCCACCAACACTAACCTGGTGTCCGGCGGCAACGGTCTGGAAAACTTCGAAACCGCGATCCCGTTCCCGATTCCGAAAAGTGGCGTTGAAGTCATTTGGAACCACATCACCCGTTATCGCGGCGGCAGTGTGACCCGTCTGATAACCCAGGCCACACCGCAGCCGAACGGCTCGTTCAGCCTGGTGTACTTCGAGGACCAGTTCGTGTTCCGCGACAAGATGAAGGATTACGACCCGAAAAATCCGGGCAACATCCTGTTCTACTTCAAGCAGAAAGTGACCGCGCCGGCGCGTCTGGCCGGCGGTGTGCTGCTGGTACACGAAACCCTCGACCAGGTTAAAGAACCGCGTTCGGCGTGGGTCTACAACGCCGGGCAACGCCGTGTGCGTCGTGCGCCGCAAGTGTCTTATGACGGGCCGGGTACCGCTGCCGATGGCCTGCGTACCTCCGACAACCTGGACATGTACAACGGTGCGCCGGATCGCTACGACTGGAAGCTTGAAGGCAAGAAAGAGATGTACATCGCCTCCGACAGCTACAAGCTCGATTCGCCACAACTGAAGTACGCCGACATCATCAAGGCCGGTCACATCAACCAGGACCTGGCTCGCTATGAACTGCGTCGGGTCTGGCATGTGGTCGCGACCCTGAAGGAAGGTCAGCGTCACATCTACGCCAAGCGTGACTTCTACATCGACGAAGACACCTGGCAGGCGGCTGTGGTCGACCACTACGACGGTCGCGGGCAGCTGTGGCGTGTCGCCGAGGCTCACTCCGAGAACTACTACGACAAGCAAGTGCCGTGGTACGCCCTCGAAACCCTGTACGACCTGCAATCGGGCCGCTACCTGGCCCTGGGCATGAAGAACGAAGAGAAGTCGGCGTATAACTTCGGTTTCACCGCCGGCACCGCCGACTTCACCCCGGCCGCGTTGCGTCAGGAAGGCGTTCGCTAAAACGTTGTAACCCCGAGGCCGCATCCTCGAAAAAACGCCCCGACTGGTTCGGGGCGTTTTTTTACCCATAGAGATCGTTGCAGCAGGGGGCCGGTGTGGCTGTGCGGTTTACTGACACTTCTGCTTGTAGTCTTTTTGTAGCCATTTGTAGCAATAACCTTCAATAGCTCTTCGTTTACCGCTAGGCTGCGGACATCTGCAATGCCGACATCAGCCTTTCAAACAAGAGCCGGCCATGACTGATCTGTCCCCACTTCCGGGCCCTGCAAGCGTTGTCGTCGCAGCACTGGACGGGCGCTTTTTCCGGCCTCCATTGCCCGACGGCCATGTGCTGCGACCGCGTCTGTGCGAGCGCCTGAGCACCGGGCTCGGTGGCAGGCTGTTACTGGTCAGCGCGCCGGCGGGGTTTGGCAAGAGCTCATTGGCGGTGGAGTTTTGTCAGGGATTGCCTGAGCATTGGCAAAGCCTGTGGCTGGGGTTAAGTCCACGGGACAGCGATCCCGGCCGTTTTCTTGAACGGTTGCTCGAAGGTCTTCAGGACTATTTTCCGCAACTGGGCAGCCAGGCGCTGGGGCTGCTGAAAATGCGCCAGCGTCATCAGCCGTTCGCCTTCGAAGAATGGCTGGATGGATTGCTCGATGAACTGGCTGTGCACCTTTCACCGAATACGCCGCTGCTGCTGGTGCTTGATGACTATCATCTGGCCCAGGGCCCGGTGCTTGATCGCTGCCTGCAATTTTTCCTTAATCATTTACCCGATGGCCTGCTGGTCATGGTTACCAGCCGGCAGCGTCCGGACTGGCATCTGGCACGTCTGCGACTGTCGCGCCAGCTGCTTGAATTGCATGAGCAGGATCTTCGGCTGACCCATGATGAAGCCCTGACCCTGCTTGAACGACACAGCATTTCATTGCGTGGTGAGGCGCTGGAGAGTTTGATTCAGCGCAGCGAAGGTTGGGTGGCAGGGCTGCGCTTCTGGCTGCTGGCGGCCTCCGAGGCGGGCAGCGAAGGGGCATTGCCCCAATCGCTGTACGGTGGGGAAGGGCTGATTCGCGATTACTTGCTCGAAGAAGTCATCGATAGCCTGCCCGCCGAAGTGCAGTCGTTCCTGTACGACACCGCGCCTCAGGAGCGCTTTTGCAGCGAGTTGTGCGACGCCGTGCGCGAAGCCCATGACAGTGCAGAAATCCTGCGTTTCCTGCTGGCGCATCAGGTGTTTCTGGTACCGCTGGACGAACACGGTCACTGGTATCGCTATCATCATCTGTTTTCCGATCTGCTGCGTAGCCGGCCCACCACTCAGGCGATGGTGCCGACGGCCAGTTTGCACCTGCGCGCCTGCCGCTGGTTCAACGCCCAGGGGCTACTCGATGAGGCGGTGGAGCAGGCATTGCGCGCCGGGCATCTGGATGTTGCAGCTAATCTGGTGCAAAACCTCTCGGAAGAGCAGCTGTTGGCCGAGCAGAACGTCGGCATGCTGTTGCGCTGGAAAATGGACTTGCCCGACAGCCTGCTGATCAGCACGCCACGGCTGATCGTGCTCTACAGCTGGGCATTGGGGCTGGCCTGTCAGCTGGACGCCGCCGAAGAGCTGGCCAGTCATTTGAGCCGCTTCCTGCCAGCCCCGTCGGCCACCGCGCAAAAGTCCATGCTGGCGCAATGGCTGGCACTGAGCGGGATCATTGCCCGGGGGCGAGGTAATCGCGAGCTGACGCTGCGCTATTGCACCGAAGCGCTGGAAAGCCTGCCGGCCAAGCGATATGGCCAGCGCCTGATGTGCCTCTCGACATTGTCCAATCTGGCCATCGCCGACAGCGACCTCTGGCGTGCCCGGGGGCTGAATCGTGAGTCCCTTGAGCTGGCACAACGGGTCGGTAACCCGTTGTTCGAGGCGCTGGCCCATTACGACCGCGCCCGCGTACTGCAAGCGCGCGGGGAGATTCTTCGCTCACTGGACGAAGTCCGCCAGGGCCTGCACCGCCTGCAAGGGTTATCCTCGCAACGGTTGTATGCGGTGCGCGCGCGTCTGACTTTATACGAGGGTTTTTTGCTGGCGCTACGCTTGCAACCCCAGGCCGCTCGGGCGCATTTGCAAGCGGGGTTGGGTGAGGCCCGGGCCTGTCGCGACATCAGCGTACTGATTGGCCACTGTATGATCGCTCGGCTGGATGGCAACAGCGGCGAATTCGCGAAAGCCTTCGCCGAACTCGCCGAGGCCGAGCGCCTGATGCACATCTGGGACGTTCCGCCGATCTACTATCTGGCGATGATTACCCTGGTCAAATGTGAGCTGTGGCTGGTCCAGGGGCGCACCGACCTGGCCGAAGCCTGGCTCGCGCGATTGGGTCAGACCTATAACGGCGAACACCCGGCGGCCCCTCCGGAATTCCATCCGCAACTGCCGCTGCACATAGAGCTGCAACAGGCAGTGCTGGATGTGATGAAGGGCCAGCCCATGCTCGCCGAAGGACGCTTGAACGCGCTGCATGAACACGGTCAGCGCAGCGGTCGGCAGATGCTCAGCGTGATGGCGCTGAGTCAGAAGGTCATGCTGTTATTGGCCGGCGGGCGCGAAACCGAGGCGCGCAAGGCTCTGGCCCAGGCTTTGGAAGCGGCCGCCGGAGGCGTCCTGCAACCGTTCGAGCGATTGCTGGCCGAGCACCCGGACTGGCTGCGTGGGCAACTCCAGCTCTGCGCGCCGACGGCCGTTTCGCAGAGCCTCTCGGAAAAACTTCCGGCCATGATTTCCCGTCCGATGGTGGAGTCGTCCCCTGCTGCGGAACAACTCAGTACGCGTGAACTGGCCGTTCTGCGATTGATTGCTCAAGGGTGTTCCAATCAGGAAATCAGTGATCAGTTGTTTATTTCGCTGCACACGGTGAAAACCCATGCCAGTCATATCAACAGTAAGTTGGGGGTAGAACGCAGGACCCAGGCGGTGGCAAGGGCGAAGGAGTTGGGGGTGTTGGGGTAAGGCCGTGTCTGCGGTCCTTTCACCACGGACAAAAAAACGTCCCGAACCCGTCGGGCCGTTCAATGTGTTGCAGCCCGGTTTGCTTTCACAAACCGGGCTGAGCTCATATATCGATATTGTCAGGCCACCAGGTCCTGAGCGCCGAAGGTATTGATGCCCACCAGGTGGATTTCGAAGTCGGCACCGGCGTTGCCGCTGACGTTGCCCGAAAGTACCTGATCGACGAAGCGCAACTGCCCTGCTCCGGTGAACTCATTCGAGCCGATAAAGCTGAACGCGTTGACTCCGCTGTTGGCGAGATCGGCATCAAACAGGGACAGGTCGATCTTGTCGCCCTGCAGGCTGCTGAAATCATTGATGACGTCGCGCAATGCGCCTTTGCCCACTTCACTCAAGTCGGTGAAGACAAACCTGTCCGCGCCGATACCGCCCGTGAGCGCGTCGGCCCCGAGGCCACCGATCAGCGTGTCGTTGCCCGCACCGCCGTTGAGTATGTTGTTGCCGGCGTTACCGAACAGGGAGTTGTTCAAACCGTTGCCGAAACCGACGAGGTTGGTGCTGCCGGTGAGGACCAGGTTTTCCAGGTTAACGCCCAGACTGTAGTTGACCGAGGAACGAACGGTGTCGATCTCGGAGGGCAGGGTGCTGGTCTCGGTGATCACGTCACCGGCATTGTCGACCACATAAGTGTCGTTGCCGAGGCCGCCGATCAGGGTGTCGGCACCAAGGCCGCCGTCCAGGACGTTGTTGCCGGCATTCCCGGTGATGATGTTGTTCCGCGCGTTGCCGGTGCCGTTGAGGTTGTCGTTGAAACGCAGCGTCAGGTTTTCCAGGTTGGCGCTCAGGGTGTAATCAGCCAGCGTGGACAGTACGCTGTCGATTTCGGTCAGCGAAGTGCCCAGCTCGATGATGGTGTCGCCGACGTTATCGACGAAGTAGGTGTCGTTGCCGGCACCACCGCTCATGGTGTCAGCACCGCCCTGACCGTTGATGATGTTGTTGCCGACGTTGCCGATCAGGCTGTTGTCCAGCGCGTTGCCGATCAGATACAGATCGCCGGCGCCCAACAACTGGGCGTCCTCGAGGTTGGCCTGCAAGGTGTAGCTGATCGAAGTGATGACCTGGTCATGACCTTCGTTGCTACCTTCGACGATGACGTCGCCCGCATTGTCGACCACGTAGGTATCGTCGCCGATCCCGCCCATCAGGGTGTCTGCCCCGGCCGCCCCGTTCAAACGGTCATTGCCGGCACCGCCTTGCAGATTGTCCGCCGAGGCACTGCCGAGCAGGGAGTTGTCGAGACTGTTGCCCTGCACCGTGTAACCGCCGGTACCCATCAGCCAGACGTTTTCGACGTTGGCCAGATTGCTCAGGCCCAGATTGATGGTGTTGGTTATCCCGCTCGAGGCGTAGTAGATGCGCAGGGTGTCGCTGCCTTCGCCGGTGTTTTCCTGCACCAGTGACTGCTCGCCAGCCTGATCGAGGTAGTAGGTGTCGTCACCCGCGCCACCGATCATGGTATCCAGGCCAGTGCTACCGTTGAGCACGTTGTTGCCGCTGTTGCCGGTCAACACGTTGTTCAAGGTATTGCCGTTGGCATTGATGTTGGCCGTGCCGGTCAGCACGACATTTTCCACGTTGGCGCCCAGGTTGTAGTTGATCGAGGAACGAACGGTGTCGATCTCGGAGGACAGGGTGCTGGTCTCGGTGATCACGTCACCGGCATTGTCGACCACATAAGTGTCGTTGCCGAGGCCGCCGATCAGGGTGTCGGCACCAAGGCCGCCGTCCAGGACGTTGTTGCCGGCATTCCCGGTGATGATGTTGTTCCGCGCGTTGCCGGTGCCGTTGAGGTTGTCGTTGAAACGCAGCGTCAGGTTTTCCAGGTTGGCGCTCAGGGTGTAATCAGCCAGCGTGGACAGTACGCTGTCGATTTCGGTCAGCGAAGTGCCCAGCTCGATGATGGTGTCGCCGACGTTATCGACGAAGTAGGTGTCGTTGCCGGCACCACCGCTCATGGTGTCAGCACCGCCCTGACCGTTGATGATGTTGTTGCCGCCGTTGCCGATCAGGCTGTTGTCCAGCGCGTTGCCGATCAGATACAGATCGCCGGCGCCCAACAACTGGGCGTCCTCGAGGTTGGCCTGCAAGGTGTAGCTGATCGAAGTGATGACCTGGTCATGACCTTCGTTGCTACCTTCGACGATGACGTCGCCCGCATTGTCGACCACGTAGGTATCGTCGCCGATCCCGCCCATCAGGGTGTCTGCCCCGGCCGCCCCGTTCAAACGGTCATTGCCGGCACCGCCTTGCAGATTGTCCGCCGAGGCACTGCCGAGCAGGGAGTTGTCGAGACTGTTGCCCTGCACCGTGTAACCGCCGGTACCCATCAGCCAGACGTTTTCGACGTTGGCCAGATTGCTCAGGCCCAGATTGATGGTGTTGGTTATCCCGCTCGAGGCGTAGTAGATGCGCAGGGTGTCGCTGCCTTCGCCGGTGTTTTCCTGCACCAGTGACTGCTCGCCAGCCTGATCGAGGTAGTAGGTATCGTCACCCGCGCCACCGATCATGGTATCCAGGCCAGTGCTACCGTTGAGCACGTTGTTACCGCTGTTGCCGGTCAACACATTGTTCAAGGTATTGCCGTTGGCATTGATGTTGGCCGTGCCGGTCAGCACGACATTTTCCACGTTGGCGCCCAGGTTGTAGTTGATCGAGGAACGAACGGTGTCGATCTCGGAGGGCAGGGTGCTGGTCTCGGTGATCACATCACCGGCATTGTCGACCACATAAGTGTCGTTGCCGAGGCCGCCGATCAGGGTGTCGGCACCGAGACTGCCGTCCAGGGTGTTGTCGCCGGTATTCCCGGTGATGATGTTGTTCCGCGCGTTGCCGGTGCCGTTGAGGTTGTCGTTGAAACGCAGCGTCAGGTTTTCCAGGTTGGCGCTCAGGGTGTAATCAGCCAGCGTGGACAGTACGCTGTCGATTTCGGTCAGCGAAGTGCCCAGCTCGATGATGGTGTCGCCGACGTTATCGACGAAGTAGGTGTCGTTGCCGGCACCACCGCTCATGGTGTCAGCACCGCCCTGACCGTTGATGATGTTGTTGCCGCCGTTGCCGATCAGGCTGTTGTCCAGCGCGTTGCCGATCAGATACAGATCGCCGGCGCCCAACAACTGGGCGTCCTCGAGGTTGGCCTGCAAGGTGTAGCTGATCGAAGTGATGACCTGGTCATGACCTTCGTTGCTACCTTCGACGATGACGTCGCCCGCATTGTCGACCACGTAGGTATCGTCGCCGATCCCGCCCATCAGGGTGTCTGCCCCGGCCGCCCCGTTCAAACGGTCATTGCCGGCACCGCCTTGCAGATTGTCCGCCGAGGCACTGCCGAGCAGGGAGTTGTCGAGACTGTTGCCCTGCACCGTGTAACCGCCGGTACCCATCAGCCAGACGTTTTCGACGTTGGCCAGATTGCTCAGGCCCAGATTGATGGTGTTGGTTATCCCGCTCGAGGCGTAGTAGATGCGCAGGGTGTCGCTGCCTTCGCCGGTGTTTTCCTGCACCAGTGACTGCTCGCCAGCCTGATCGAGGTAGTAGGTATCGTCACCCGCGCCACCGATCATGGTATCCAGGCCAGTGCTACCGTTGAGCACGTTGTTGCCGCTGTTGCCGGTCAACACATTGTTCAAGGTATTGCCGTTGGCATTGATGTTGGCCGTGCCGGTCAGCACGACATTTTCCACGTTGGCGCTCAGGTTGTAGTTGACCGAAGCATTCACGGTATCGATTTCGCCGACCACCGTACTGTTTTCAATAATGACGTCACCGGTATTGTCGACCACATAGGTGTCGTTGCCACCTCCTCCGATCAAGGTGTCGGCACCGGCACCACCGTCCAGAATGTTTTGACCCCAATTACCGGTAATGACGTTGTTAAGGGCATTGCCGGTACCGTTGAGGTTGCCGCTGCCCAGTAACGTCAGGGTCTCGACATTACTGCCCAGGGTGTAACTGATCCAACTCAGAGCGGTATCGATTTCCGTCGGCGAGGTGCTGCCTTCAATGACCACATCACCGACGTTGTCGACAAAATAAGTGTCGTTGCCAACGCCGCCATTCATGGTGTCGGCGCCCGCCAGGCCATTGAGGATATTATTCAGGCCGTTGCCAATCAGGCTGTCGTTGTTGGAGGAGCCCACGGCGTTTTCGATTTTTGCGCCATAAGCAATCGCCAGGCCTTCGTTGAACGCAGACAGGGTCGTGAGGTCGAGGAACGCTTTGCCGATCTGGCTGAATGCACCCTCGTTTAGGTCAATGCGCACGGCATTCAACTGGTTGCTGGCGTCGATCGTGTCGATACCGCCGGCGTCCCAGATGGTCTCGAATACTGACTGGTCATTCGCCCAGCTGTAGGTGTTGTTGCCGGCCTGCCATAGCGTGTTGGCCCCGTACAGGCTCTGGATCGCGAGGATGTCGAGCAGCATCGGCGTGGTGGGCAGATACGAGTATGAGTCGTTGTAGCTCATGACCGTGAAGCGGACATCGTCCAGCGATGCGTCAAGTACCGTGTTATTCGATGCGTTAGGTGAGAACGGGTGCTTGAGGCCGATGGCATGGCCTATTTCATGCACGAAGGTCAGGTAATCGTAAGAACCCTTGACTGGCGTGACCTCGTTCGTCCCTGGACCAATCCAGACATCTCCCGCTTTCGGTGTACTGCCGGGAGTGTAGGCCCAGGCAGCCGTCTCGCTGTCCATCAGCGTGTAACCACCAAAACGCAAGTCGCCGACATTAGTGATGGTGTCGCTGGTGAGGGTGAACGTGATATTGGCAACCGCGCTCCAGCTGCCCAGCGCACTGATCACCGCGTTTTGCTGCGCGCTTGTCAGGGCATACGCCGAGGTGTACTCATTGTCAGCGCTGTAGCTGGTCGCGAAAAAAGAGGTCGTCAGCGAAATAAAGCTATAGGTCAGATCAGTCACGCTCCCCGGCATCCACCACTTGGTGCTTTCCCATTGGGCGCCAGAAATAAGGCTGTCGACGGATTTTATGCCGGTCAGCGACGAGGACAAGCTATCGGTGTTACCAGTGGGACGAGGCATGCGAAATTCCTGAATACGCTGCGGCCTTTCCTGTATGTAGCCGCTACAAGAAAGCGATTTTGCACCAGAGCTAGCGTCAATTGATATCACGTAGCCATCATTTTTTAGGTTGATGGCGTCATAAAACTGGCGTGGCAAATCTGTATCGGCGTGCGCCAGTGAGTCTTGAGGAATGCGCGCTGGTATCCTGTTCGAAATTGACTTATCAGGGCCTCCCATGAACGCTCCGAACCCAGTGCTCATCCGCGAAACCTTCCCCGTCGGCCCCCTCCAGTGCAACTGCACCATCATCGGCGACCCCATCACCAAAAAAGCCATCGTCGTCGACCCGGGCGGCAATCACGAATTGATCCTCGCTCGCCTCGACGCCCTGGGCCTGAAGGTAGTCAGCATTATCCATACCCACGCGCACCTCGATCACTTCCTGGCCTCCGGTCAGTTGAAAGAGAAAACCGGCGCGACTTTGCATCTGCATAAAGAAGATCAGTTCCTCTGGGACAACCTGGAGATGCAGTGCAGCATGTTTGGCGTGCCCTACACCCCGGTGCCCTCGCCGGATCGCTGGTTGGCCGATGATGAAGAACTGGCTTGCGGGTGTGGCGTGGCGTTGCACACGCCGGGTCATACACCGGGTTCCATGAGCTTTTGGTTTTCAGAGGCTAAGCTGCTGATTGCCGGTGACACGTTGTTTCGCCGCGGGGTAGGGCGCACGGATTTGTGGGGCGGCGATCAGGCGACGCTCGTGCGATCGATCAAGCAGCGGTTGTATACCCTTGATGAAGAGGCAACCGTAGTGGCCGGGCATGGTCCGGACACTTGTCTGGGCGATGAAATGCGCGGTAACCCCTTTGTGCGAGCTTGAAGGACTCTGACGGAATTTTTGTCGTTGCCAGTGATCCAACGCCCGCAAAGGTTGATTGCTTAAGTCCGTTGCACCACAGAATGCAAAAAAAGTAGGAGCTCTCCATGTTCACCTCGCGTCGTTTGATTATTGTCGCTACTGCTGTGGCTCTGTTGTCCGGTTGCGCATCGCCGAACCCTTATGACAACCAGGGTCAGGCTGATGGCAGCAGCTCCACGGGCATGAGCAAAACCGCCAAATACGGTGGCCTTGGTGCCTTGGCCGGTGCGCTGGCCGGTGCTGCTATCAGCCACGATAACCGTGGCAAGGGCGCGCTGATCGGCGCTGCCGTGGTGGGTGCTTCCGCTGCCGGTTACGGTTACTACGCCGATCAGCAGGAGAAAAAACTGCGGGCCAGCATGGCCAACACCGGAGTTGAAGTGCAGCGCCAGGGCGATCAGATCAAGCTGATCATGCCGGGCAACATCACGTTCGCCACCGATTCGGCGAATATCGCCTCGAGCTTCTATCAGCCGCTGAACAATCTGGCGGGCTCGCTCAAGGAGTTCAACCAGAACCAGATCGAGATCGTCGGCTACACCGACAGCACCGGCAGCCGCCAGCACAACATGGACCTGTCCCAGCGTCGCGCCCAGAGCGTGGCGACCTACCTGACTTCCCAGGGTGTCAGCGGCGCCAACCTGTCGGCACGTGGTGCCGGGCCGGATAACCCGATTGCCAGCAATGGTGATACCAATGGCCGGGCACAGAACCGCCGCGTCGAGGTCAACCTGAAGCCGATTCCGGGTCAGGACTATCAGCAGCAGGGCCAGGTTCAGCAGTATCCGTAACGCGTCTGATTGAACCCCAGGCGTAAAAAGCCCGCCCGATCCTCAGCAGATCGGGCGGGCTTTTTGTTGGCTGCCCCATCAAATCAGAAACAAAAAAGCCCTCGAACAATCACTCGTTCGAGGGCTTTTTCATGTCGCGCGAAACCTGATTACTTCTTCAGGCCGTAATGCTCATCGAGCATGCCCGGCGCGTTCGGGGCTTTTGGAGCGTAGTCGCGAGGCGGTTCCTGGTCGCGCGGTGGCGTCAGGCGTTCCCGTGGAGACTGCACCGCGTCGGCGTGCAGGGCGGCCAGCAAGCGTTGGCGAGTCTGCTCGTCCAGGGCCAGGCGGTTGGCGCCCTCGGCGAGGTGATCCTGCACTTCCTGATAGCTCTGAGTCAGTTTCTTGACCAGGTTTGCAGTGCTGTTGAAGTGGGTGACCACTTCGTTCTGATAACTGTCAAAACGTTCCTGAATGTCATCCAGCTGACGTTGCGTGCTGCTAGGCGCGGCATTTGGCGCCAGGCGAGCGATCAGGAATCCAATGGCGACACCCACAACCAGGGCAAGAGTCGGCAACAACCAAACTAAGAGCGAGTGTTCCACGAGTCCTTCCTCTATAAACGGCTTTGCTTTACGTTAACGGCTCGAACCTGCGCTGTATACCGCGATTCACTCGCAATAGAATTGGCACAGACAATTGGCTAGACGAGTCGACCCGATTCGAGGTCACGGAGTTCCTTCCTTGCTTATGCGCGAAACCCCTGTAGTGATTGATGGCCCGGTCGGCCAACTGGAAGCCCTGTATTTGGGTAACAACGAGCAACCCCGTGGCCTGGCGCTGATCTGCCACCCGAACCCGGTGCAAGGTGGCACCATGCTCAACAAGGTCGTCTCGACCTTGCAACGCACCGCGCGCGATGCCGGTTTTATTACCTTGCGTTTCAACTACCGTGGCGTCGGCGCCAGTGAAGGCTCGCACGATATGGGTACCGGTGAAGTCGATGACGCCCAGGCGGCAGCCGAGTGGCTGCGGGCCAAGCATCCTGAAATAGCTTTGACCCTGTTCGGTTTTTCCTTCGGCGGTTTTGTTGCAGCAAGTCTCGGCGGGCGTCTGGAAGCCAAGGGCGAGCAGCTCAAGCATCTGTTCATGGTCGCGCCTGCCGTCATGCGTCTGGGTAGTCAGGATCAGTTGCCTCAGCAAGGTACATTGACCCTGATCCAGCCGGAAACCGACGAAGTCATCGATCCGCAGCTTGTTTACGACTGGTCCGACGCACTCGATCGCCCCCATGAGCTGCTGAAAGTGGCAGAATGCGGACACTTTTTTCATGGCAAGCTGACCGATCTCAAGGATCTGATCCTGCCGCGTCTTTCGAATTGATTGCAGTCTGACAAGCGATTACCCATGACGACTCGTACCCGTATCCTCACCGGCATCACCACTACCGGCACGCCGCACCTGGGCAACTACGCCGGCGCCATCCGCCCGGCGATTGTCGCCAGCCGTGACAGCAATGCCGATTCGTTCTACTTTCTGGCCGACTACCATGCCCTGATCAAATGCGATGACCCGCTGCGCATCCAGCGCTCGCGTCTGGAAATCGCCGCGACCTGGCTGGCCGGCGGCCTGGATGTGGATCGCGTGACGTTCTATCGCCAGTCCGACATCCCGGAAATCCCCGAGCTGACCTGGCTGCTGACCTGCGTCGCCGCCAAGGGCCTGCTCAACCGCGCACACGCCTACAAGGCGTCGGTGGACAAGAACGTCGAAACCGGTGAGGACCCGGATGCGGGCATCACCATGGGCCTGTATAGCTACCCGGTGCTGATGGCTGCGGACATCCTGATGTTCAACGCCCACAAGGTGCCAGTCGGCCGTGACCAGATCCAGCACGTGGAAATGGCCCGGGACATCGGCCAGCGTTTCAACCACTTGTTTGGCCAGGGCAAAGAGTTCTTCACCATGCCCGAAGCGCTGATCGAAGAGAGCGTCGCCACCTTGCCAGGCCTCGATGGTCGCAAGATGTCGAAGAGCTACGACAACACCATTCCGTTGTTCAGCAGCGCCAAGGAAATGAAGGACGCGATTTCGCGGATCGTCACCGACTCCCGTGCACCAGGCGAAGCCAAGGATCCGGACAACTCGCACCTGTTCACCTTGTTCCAGGCCTTCGCCACGCCGGCACAATCCGACGAGTTCCGCAGCGAATTGCTCCAGGGCCTGGGTTGGGGTGAGGCGAAGAATCGTCTGTTCCAGTTGCTGGACAATGAATTGGGCGAGTCTCGCGAGCGTTATCATCAGCTGATCGAACGTCCGGCAGACCTGGAAGATATCCTGCAAATCGGTGCCAAAAAGGCCCGTTCGGTGGCGACACCTTTCCTCCACGAACTGCGCGAAGCAGTCGGCCTGCGTTCTTTCGTCGCCCAGACCCAAGTCGCTGCCACCACCAAGAAGAAAGCCGCAAAAGCCGCGCGTTTTGTCAGCTTCCGTGAAGACGATGGCAGTTTCCGCTTTCGTCTGTTGGCGGCCGATGGCGAACAACTGCTGCTGTCGCGCAACTTCGCCGACGGTAAAACCGCCGGGCAAGTGACCAAACAGCTGCAATCCGGCCAGCCGCTGGACGTGCGTAGCGAAGACCTGAGCTTCAGTGTCTGGCTGGAAGGCGAGTGCGTTGCCGACAGCCCGGCCTTCGCTGACAGCACTGCTCGCAATGCTGCCATCGAGGCGTTGCGGGTTGCGCTGACGCCGGTTCAAGAATAAGCAACGGCTCGGTCCGAACAAGGGCCGATTGCCATTCCCACGGGCCGTCGCTACAGTAACGGCCCGTTTTTGTTGCCTTGCTAACGAATTATGACGCCCCTAGAACGATATCAAGCTGATCTGAAACGCCCGGAATTTTTCCATGATGCAGCCCAGGAAACGGCGGTGCGTCATTTGCAGCGCCTGTACGACGATCTGGTCGCGGCCTCGCAAAATAAACCGGGTCTGCTCGGCAAACTGTTTGGCAAGAAAGACCAGGCACCGGTCAAGGGCCTGTATTTCTGGGGCGGTGTTGGCCGTGGCAAGACCTATTTGGTCGACACCTTCTTCGAAGCCCTGCCGTTCAAGGAAAAGACCCGCACTCACTTCCACCGCTTCATGAAGCGCGTGCACGAAGAGATGAAGACCCTCGGCGGCGAAAAAAACCCGCTGACCATCATCGCCAAGCGCTTCTCCGATGAGTCCCGGGTGATCTGTTTCGATGAGTTTTTCGTCTCCGACATCACCGATGCCATGATCCTTGGCACGCTGATGGAAGAGCTGTTCAAGAACGGCGTGACCCTGGTCGCAACCTCGAACATTGTGCCGGATGGTCTGTACAAGGACGGCCTGCAACGTGCGCGCTTCCTGCCGGCCATTGCGCTGATCAAACAGAACACCGAGATCGTCAACGTCGACAGCGGCGTCGATTACCGTCTGCGTCACCTTGAGCAAGCGGAGCTGTTCCACTTCCCGCTGGACGAGGCGTCACACGAAAGCCTGCGCCAGAGTTTCCGCGCCCTGACACCGGACTGCACGCTGGCCGTAGAAAACGACGTGCTGATGATCGAAAACCGCGAAATCCGTGCACTGCGCACCTGTGAAGACGTTGCTTGGTTTGACTTCCGGGAACTGTGCGACGGGCCGCGTAGTCAGAACGACTACATCGAATTGGGCAAGATTTTCCACGCCGTGCTGCTCAGCAGTGTCGAGCAGATGAGCGTCACCACCGACGACATTGCCCGACGCTTTATCAACATGGTCGACGAGTTCTACGATCGCAACGTAAAGCTGATCATTTCTGCTGAAGTCGAACTCAAAGACTTGTATACCGGCGGTCGCCTGAACTTCGAGTTCCAGCGCACGCTTAGCCGCCTGCTGGAAATGCAGTCGCATGAGTTCCTGTCCCGGGCGCATAAGCCGTAGGATATTTCGGAAAATAAAAAGGGCCTGCATTCGCAGGCCCTTTTTTGTGCGCTGTAGAAACTATCTGGCTCACCAAGATCCCAATGGGAGCGAGCAGGCTCGCTCCCACACTTGATTGAGTTGAGTCCGGGATTACGCAGCTTGCTGAAACTGCTGCCGATATTGATTCGGCGACAACTCCGTGTGCTGGCGGAACAGCCGGGCGAAGAAACTCGCATCGTCGTAACCGACTTCATAGCTGATGGTCTTGATGCTCTTGCGACTGGCGGACAACAAGCCCTTGGCCGTCTCGATGCGCAGGCGTTGCAGGTAATGCAACGGCTTGTCGCCGGTGGCAGTCTGGAAGCGGCGCATGAAGTTGCGGATGCTCATGCCGTGTTCGCGGGCCACGTCTTCGAAACGGAATTTGTCGGCGAAGTGGTCTTCGAGCCAATGCTGGATCTGCAGGATGATCACGTCCTGGTGCAATTTCTGCCCGCCGAAACCGATTCGCCCCGGCGCATAGCTGCGCTGCACTTCGTAGAGAATGTCGCGGGCCACGGCCTGGGCCACGTTAGCCCCGCAAAAGCGCTCGATCAGGTAGATGTAAAGGTCACAGGCCGAGGTTGTGCCGCCAGCGCAATACAGGTTGTCGGCGTCAGTCAGGTGTTTGTCCTGATTGAGCTGGACCTGTGGAAAGCGTTCGGCGAAGGCGTTGAAGAAACGCCAGTACGTGGTCGCTTCCTTGCCATTGAGCAGCCCGGCTTCGGCGAGCCAGAACACTCCCGTGGCCTCGCCGCAGAGTACGGCGCCACGGGCGTGTTGCTCGCGCAGCCACGGCAGGATCTGTGGATAACGTTTGCAGAGCGTGTCGAAATCGTCCCAGAAGGCGGGGAGGATGATGACATCGGTATTTTCCAGGCCGCCGTCCACCGGCATGATCACGTCGCTGAAGCTGTTCACCGGTTTGCCGTCGGGGCTGACCAGCCGGGTTTCGAACGCCGGTGTCAGGCCGTGGCCCAGTTGTTTGCCATAGCGCAGGCTGGCCAGATGGAAGAAATCCTTGGCCTGCATGAGGGTGGAAGCGAAAACCCGGTCGATAGCCAGGATGCTGACGCGCCGCAAGGGCGTGGAGACTTGGTTAGACATAATTCAACTTTATTCTTATAGGGGAAAGTGGTCACCAGACGGCTGGATCGTCTTATTTTTTGTCGGATGTGTCCAGTGTCCTGTATCGGATGCGAGGCTTAGTCTCTGAAGATCAATTCCGTCTGACAATAACGACAGGTGCCGCATGATCCCCAGAACCTTGTTCAGCCCCGAGCACGAACTTTTTCGCGACAGCGTGCGAACGTTCCTCGAAAAAGAGGCCGTGCCGTTCCATGGGCAATGGGAAAAACAAGGCTATATCGACCGCAATCTCTGGAACAAGGCGGGGGAGGCTGGGATGCTCTGTTCGCATCTGCCGGAAGAATACGGCGGGCTGGGGGCAGACTTTCTCTACAGCGCGGTGGTGATCGAAGAGGTCGGTCGTCTGGGTTTGACCGGCATCGGTTTTTCTCTTCATTCGGACATTGTTGCGCCTTACATCCTGCATTACGGCAGCGAGGCGTTGAAACACAAATACCTGCCCAAACTGGTGTCTGGCGAGATGGTCACCGCGATTGCCATGACCGAGCCGGGTGCCGGCTCGGACCTGCAAGGGGTGAAAACCACCGCCGTGCTGGAGGGTGACGAATACGTGATCAACGGTTCGAAGACCTTCATCACCAACGGCTATCTGGCGGATCTGGTGATCGTCGTGGCCAAGACCGATCCGAAGGCAGGGGCGAAGGGCACCAGTCTGTTTCTGGTGGAGGCCAACACACCGGGCTTCGCCAAAGGCAAGCGCCTGGAAAAGGTCGGCATGAAGGCTCAGGACACCTCGGAACTGTTCTTCCAGGATGTGCGGGTGCCGAAGGAAAACCTGCTGGGGCAGGCCGGCATGGGCTTCGCGTACCTGATGCAGGAATTGCCACAGGAGCGTCTGACGGTCGCTGTGGGCGGCTTGGCGTCAGCCGAGGCGGCGTTGCAATGGACCCTGGATTACACCCGCGAGCGCAAGGCTTTCGGCAAGGCCATCGCCGACTTCCAGAACACGCGCTTCAAACTCGCTGAAATGGCGACCGAGATCCAGATCGGTCGAGTCTTCGTCGATCGCTGTCTGGAGTTGCATCTGCAAGGCAAGCTCGACGTGCCGACCGCGGCGATGGCCAAATACTGGGGCACCGACCTGCAATGCAAGGTACTCGATGAATGCGTGCAGTTGCACGGCGGTTACGGGTTCATGTGGGAATACCCGATCGCCCGGGCGTGGGCGGATGCGCGGGTGCAGCGGATCTATGCCGGGACCAATGAGATCATGAAGGAGATTATTGCGCGGTCGCTGTAAATGTCACGGTGACTGGTCGGACGCCATCGCGGGCAAGCCACGCTCCCACAGAATCAGGTGATTTCCTGTGGGAGCGTGGCTTGCCCGCGATTGGGCTTACGAATCAATCAAGGAGCCGGATTCGGCTGATCCTGGTGAATCGCCTCGATCCCCGCCAACACTTCATCGGAAAGTTTCAACTCGAAGCTGGCAATGTTGCTGTCCAGTTGCTCAAGCGTGGTGGCGCCGATGATGTTGCTGGTCACGAACGGCTGTTGCGTGACGAACGCCAGCGCCATCTGCGCCGGGTCCAGGCCGTGTTCCCGCGCCAGGGCTACGTAACGGCTGCAGGCTGCTTCCGACTGCGGATTGAAATAGCGGCTGAAGCGGCTGTAGAGGCTCAGGCGACCTTTGGGCGGACGCGCTCCACCTTCGTACTTGCCCGACAGGAAACCGAACGCCAGCGGCGAATAGGCGAGCAAGCCGCATTGTTCGCGGATGGCAATTTCCGCCAGGCCCACTTCGAAGCTGCGGTTGAGCAGGTTGTAAGGGTTCTGGATCGACACCGCGCGCGGCCAGCCACGGGCTTCGGCGAGGGCGAGGAAACGCATGGTGCCCCACGGGGTTTCGTTGGACAGGCCGATGTGGCGGATCTTGCCGGCCTTGACCTGCTCGTCCAGCGCTTCGAGGGTGTCCTCCAGCGGCGTGAGGTTGACTTCGCTCTTGTGCTTGTAGCCCAGTTGTCCGAAGAAATTGGTACTGCGTTCCGGCCAGTGCAGCTGATAGAGGTCGATGTAATCGGTTTGCAGGCGTTTGAGGCTCGCATCCACGGCCTGGACGATGTGTTCGCGATTGTGCTTGAGGTTTTTGTCGCGGATGTAGTCGATGGTGTTGCCGGGGCCGGCGATCTTGCTCGCCAGGATCCAGTCGGCGCGATCGCCGCGACTTTTGAAGTAATTGCCGATGTAGCGCTCGGTGGTGGCGTAGGTTTCAGCCTTGGGCGGCACCGGGTACATTTCGGCGGTGTCGATGAAATTGATCCCGGCACCCTTTGCGCGTTCGATCTGGGCGAAGGCTTCAGCCTCGCTGTTTTGCTCGCCCCAGGTCATGGTGCCGAGGCAGATTGCACTCACGTTCAGATCGGTACGGCCTAGCTGGCGATAATCCATCGGGTGCTCCTTGGGCAAAACAATCATAAAAGCAGGTTGAAATATTTTTCGCAATCTGCATAATTGCGCACCTCTTTCTGCAGTGGAAGTGATGCGCCGCCGCCGAAGAATCTTGCCGTTGAACGGACGCGCCGACCCGAGCCCCCGAAAGCGTCTGTATCCGGCTGCCTTTGACTTGTCAAAGTACGCACTATTCAGTAAGATCCGCCGTCTAATTTACAGGGCGGCCCCTGAGGCTATAAAGAATGAAAACTTTTACTGCTAAACCGGAAACAGTACAGCGCGACTGGTTTGTCGTCGACGCTGCAGGTCAGACCCTGGGTCGTCTGGCCACCGAAATCGCGAGCCGTCTGCGTGGCAAGCATAAAGCTGAGTACACTCCTCACGTTGACACCGGCGACTACATCGTCGTTATCAATGCCGAGCAGATTCGTGTAACCGGTGCTAAAACCACCGACAAAATCTACTACTCCCACTCCGGTTTCCCGGGCGGCATCAAGTCGATCAACTTCGAAAAGCTGATCGCTAAAGCCCCTGAGCGCGTGATCGAGACCGCGGTCAAAGGCATGCTGCCTAAGAACCCGCTGGGTCGCGACATGTATCGTAAGCTGAAAGTCTATGCGGGCGCTGTACACCCTCATACTGCTCAGCAGCCCCAAGAACTGAAGTTTTAACGGAATAGTTCATTATGTCGGCGACTCAAAATTACGGCACTGGCCGTCGCAAGACCGCAACCGCACGCGTTTTCCTGCGTCCGGGTACTGGTAACATCTCCATCAACAACCGTTCGCTGGATAATTTCTTCGGTCGCGAAACTGCCCGCATGGTAGTTCGTCAGCCGCTGGAATTGACTGAGACTGTCGAGAAGTTCGACATCTACGTCACTGTGATCGGCGGTGGTGTAAGTGGTCAAGCTGGCGCAATCCGCCACGGTATCACTCGCGCTCTGATGGACTACGACGAAACTCTGCGCAGCGCTCTGCGTAAAGCTGGCTTCGTAACCCGCGATGCACGTGAAGTTGAACGTAAGAAAGTCGGTCTGCGTAAAGCGCGTAAGCGTCCGCAGTACTCGAAGCGTTAATTCGCTTTCACGTTCAAAAAGAACGCCCAGTTTCCTCGCGAAGCTGGGCGTTTTTTTATGGGCGAGATTTATCAGGGAATTACGCTGTGACAACTTGCCACATCCGCAGAGGCCCTATACTGCAAGGCTTGGCAGTGGAGCCCCTCGGTAATTACCTTGTCAGAATTGGGGCTTTTCATTACCATTCGGCAAAATTTTTATAAGTTCAGATTTTTACTTAGTAGACGCCTGATTTAACAGGCCACAAAGCTGATGGGAGAGGACTGAATGAGCAATGACGGCGTGAATGCAGGCCGGCGTCGCTTCTTGGTAGCAGCCACATCCGTGGTGGGTGCTGCAGGAGCGGTGGGGGCTGCGGTCCCGTTCGTGGGGTCATGGTTTCCCAGTGCCAAGGCGAAAGCTGCAGGTGCACCGGTGAAAGTGAATGTCAGCAAAATCGAGCCAGGTCAGCAGATGATTGCTGAGTGGCGCGGTCAGCCGGTGTTCATCGTCCGCCGTACCGAGGAAATCCTGGGGAATCTGAAAAAGATTGAGGGCCAGCTGTCTGACCCCGCCTCCAAGAACTCGACGCAACCGACCTATGTCGACCCGCAGACGCGTTCGATCAAGCCAGAGATCCTGCTGCTGATCGGTATCTGCACGCACCTGGGTTGCTCGCCGACCTTCCGTCCAGAAGTGGCACCTGCGGATCTGGGCAAGGACTGGGTAGGTGGTTATTTCTGCCCTTGCCACGGTTCCCACTACGATCTGGCTGGTCGCGTCTACAAGTCGCAACCTGCGCCTTTGAACCTGCCAGTTCCCCCGCATTCCTATGAGTCCGATAACCTCATTGTTATCGGCGTCGATACGGAGAAAGCGTGATGAGCAAGTTCATGGATTGGGTGGATGCGCGCTTTCCCGCGACCAAAATGTGGGAAGACCATCTCAGCAAGTACTACGCCCCGAAGAACTTCAACTTCTTCTATTTCTTTGGCTCCCTGGCGCTGCTCGTTCTGGTCAACCAGATCGTTACCGGTGTCTGGCTGACCATGAGCTACACCCCGTCGGCGGAAGAGGCATTTGCTTCCGTCGAATACATCATGCGCGACGTCGAGTACGGCTCGATCCTGCGTCTGTTGCACTCCACCGGCGCTTCGGCGTTCTTCATCGTGGTTTATCTGCACATGTTCCGTGGTCTGCTCTACGGTTCATACCAGAAGCCGCGTGAGCTGGTGTGGGTGTTCGGCATGCTGATCTACCTGGCGCTGATGGCTGAAGCCTTTATGGGCTACCTGCTGCCGTGGGGTCAGATGTCCTACTGGGGCGCCCAGGTGATCATCTCGCTGTTCGGTGCGATCCCGGTCATCGGTAACGACCTGACCCAGTGGATCCGTGGTGACTACCTGATTTCCGGTATTACCCTGAACCGCTTCTTCGCCTTGCATGTGGTTGCCTTGCCGATCGTAATCCTCGGCCTGGTAGTGCTGCACATTCTAGCGCTGCACGAAGTCGGTTCGAACAACCCCGATGGCGTGGACATCAAGAAGCACAAAGACGAAAACGGCATACCGCTGGACGGCATTGCCTTCCACCCGTACTACACCGTGAAAGATATCGTCGGCGTGGTGGTGTTCCTGTTCATCTTCTGCTCGATCGTGTTCTTCTTCCCGGAAATGGGCGGCTACTTCCTCGAGAAGCCGAACTTTGAAGTGGCGAACGCCTTCAAGACCCCTGAACACATCGCACCGGTCTGGTACTTCACACCGTTCTACGCGATTCTGCGGGCGGTTCCGGACAAGCTCCTGGGTGTTGTTGCCATGGGTGCTTCGATTGCCTTGCTGTTCGTCCTGCCCTGGCTTGACCGTAGCCCGGTCAAGTCCATGCGCTACAAGGGCTGGCTGAGCAAGATCTGGCTCTGGGTGTTCTGCATCTCCTTCGTGATTCTTGGCTGGCTGGGTGTCATGGCGCCTACCCCGGAACGTACGTTGCTGTCGCAGGTATGTACCTTCCTGTACTTCGCCTACTTCATTCTGATGCCGTTCTACACCAGGCTCGAGAAGACCAAACCGGTTCCGGAAAGGGTGACTGGCTGATGAAAAAGCTATTTGCTGTACTGATTCTTGCGGCGATGCCTGTACTGTCCTTCGCGGCCGAACACGGTGGCCCAGAGCTGGAAAAAGTCGACATCGACGTTTCCGACAAGGCTGCCATGCAGGATGGCGCGCGTACGTTCGCCAACTATTGCATGGGCTGCCACAGTGCCAAGTTCCAGCGCTACGAGCGTGTCGCCGATGACCTGGGCATTCCTCACGAGTTGATGCTCGAGAAGCTGGTGTTCACCGGCGCCAAGATCGGCGATCACATGAGCATCGGTATGCAGCCGGCTGACGCCAAAACCTGGTTCGGTGCCGCGCCACCCGACCTGACGCTGGTGGCTCGCGTTCGTGGCACAGACTGGCTCTACGGTTACCTGCGTTCGTTCTATGAAGATCCATCGCGTCCTTGGGGCGTGAACAACAAGGTGTTCCCGAACGTCGGCATGCCTAACGTTCTTGTCGGCCTGCAGGGTCGTCAGGTGGTAGGCTGCAAACAAGTTCAAGTCGTCGATGACGGCAAGAAGCAATACGATCCGTTGACCGGCACCGCTTTGACGCATGAGGCCTGCGATCAACTGACTGTATTGCCGAAAACCGGCACGCTGAACGAAGGGCAGTTCGACGAGAAGGTCAAGAATCTGGTGACCTTCCTGGCCTACTCGGCCAACCCGGTGAAGCTGCAGCATCAGCGCATCGGTACCTATGTGTTGCTGTACCTGGCGTTCTTCTTCGTATTCGCTTACTTGCTCAAGCGTGAATACTGGAAAGACGTCCATTGATAAAGCGGTAAGCCATTGCTGTTAATCGCGCGCGCCCAGGGGCGTCTCTGAAGGTGTAACGAGTCTGGTGAGCCAGGCGTTACGGGAGGCGCCCTCTGGGCGCGCGTGTTTTTCCGTTTTCGATAATTTCAACAAGCGAGGAGGACCGCCATGGGCGTGACCAATCGGTTGGCCTGTTACTCCGACCCCGCCGACCACTATTCCCACCGAGTGCGTATCGTGCTTGCAGAGAAGGGTGTCAGCGCCGAGATCATTTACGTGGAGGCTGGTCGCCAGCCGCCTAAACTGATTGAGGTGAACCCTTACGGAAGTCTGCCCACGCTGGTCGATCGTGACCTGGCGTTGTGGGAGTCGACCGTGGTGATGGAGTATCTGGATGAGCGTTACCCGCACCCGCCACTGCTGCCGGTTTATCCCGTGGCGCGTGCCAACAGTCGTCTGCTGATTCATCGCATTCAGCGTGACTGGTGTGGCCTGGTGGATCTGATTCTGGATTCGCGGACCAAGGAAGCAGCCCGTGTCGTGGCCCGTAAAGAGCTGCGCGAAAGCCTGACAGGCGTGTCGCCGTTGTTTGCCGACAAGCCGTTTTTCCTCAGTGAGGAACAAAGTCTGGTGGATTGCTGCCTATTACCAATACTCTGGCGATTGCCGATTCTGGGTATAGAACTGCCGCGGCCTGCCAAGCCGTTGCTTGATTACATGGAGCGCCAGTTTGCGCGTGAGGCTTTCCAGGCGAGTCTGTCTGGTGTCGAACGCGATATGCGCTAAGGCTTAAGGAGCCGCTATGAACTCCAGTCGACCTTATCTGGTCCGCGCGCTCTACGAGTGGATTGTGGACAACGATTGCACCCCGCACATGCTGGTCAATTCCGAGTATCCGTCGGTGCAGGTGCCTCAGGGCTTTGCCAGTGACGGTCAAATCGTATTGAACGTGTCGCCACAAGCCGTGCGTCATCTGCACATGGACAACGAGGCGGTCAGCTTCGAAGGGCGCTTCGGCGGTGTGCCACACACGCTGTACGTGCCTATCGCCTCGATCCTGGGGATTTACGCCCGGGAGAACGGCCAAGGCATGGTGTTCGATCTTGAGTCGCCTACGGAAGACGAGGAAGAGATTGAGCCGGATGATGATATTCCGCCACCCGACAGCGAGCCTCCGCGTCCCAGCGGTCGACCCAGTTTGAAAGTGGTGAAGTAATAAAAAAGGCGATCCGAGAGGATCGCCTTTTTTGTGACTGCGTGTTTGTGCGTCAGTCGATGTACTCAAACAGCTTCACAATCTTTTGCACACCGGAAACGCCCTGCACCAAGTTGGTCGCCTGCGCCGCTTCCTGCTTGGTCAGCAGGCCGAGCAGGTAGACGATGCCGTTCTCGGTCACAACCTTGATGCGCGAGCCGGGAATGGAGGCATCGGTGAGCATCTGGGTCTTGATCTTGGTGGTCAGCCAGGTGTCATTCTGGCGCGCCAGCAGCGAGGAGGGTTGCAGCACTTGCAGTTCGTTGTGCACCTTCTTCACGCGCTGAACGGAGGCGGCAACCTGTTCGGCCTTGGCCTTGAGATCGGCGCGCGGCGTTTGCCCGGCGAGCAGCACGACACCGTTGAAGCTGGTGACGACGATGTGTGAATTGTTGTCCAGGTCCGGATCGGCCTTGGCGATGTTTACACCGGCTTTGGTTTCGATCAGGGAGTCGTCAATCTTGCTGCCGAAGGTGCGGGTGCCGCGGTCATCGTCGATCGGCGCTTCACGGCTGGCGTTAACCACCGAGGTGCAGCCGCTGATGCCGAGGCACAGGGTCAAGGCCAGAAGGCCTAGGCGATTAGGGGTCATTCTTCACTCCCGAACAGTTGGCTGTCGATCAAATCGCAAAGGCAATGGATCGTCAGCAGGTGGACTTCCTGAATACGTGCAGTGACGTTGGCCGGTACGCGAATCTCAACGTCCTCGGGCAATAGCAGTGACGCCATGCCGCCGCCATCACGACCCGTCAATGCTACGACAATCATTTCGCGATCATGTGCGGCCTGGATCGCTTGAATTATGTTTGCCGAGTTGCCGCTGGTGGAAATGGCCAGCAATACATCACCCGGCTGGCCGAGGGCGCGGATCTGTTTGGAGAATATTTCGTTGTAACTGTAGTCGTTGGCGATCGAGGTGATCGTCGAGCTGTCGGTGGTCAGCGCGATGGCGGGCAGGCTCGGGCGCTCGCGCTCGAAGCGGTTGAGCAGTTCGGACGAGAAATGCTGTGCGTCACCGGCGGAGCCGCCGTTGCCGCAGGAAAGCATTTTGCCCTCGTTGAGCAGGGCGTTGACCATGACCTGGCTGGCTTGCTCGATGTGCGGTGCAAGTACGTCCATCGCCTGTTGCTTGGTGTCGATACTGGCCTGAAAAAGCTGGCGAATTCGCGATTGCATGTCCATCTGTGTGACCTTAATTAGCGCGGCTACTCGGCACATGAATGTGCAGCCCGCAAAGCAAAGAGCAAAAGTGTGAAGGTGTCCGGTTCGGGGTCAAAGCGATCAGCTGTCGAAGGCATTCTGCAACCAGTTCAACTGATCCAGGTTGCTGTCGATGGCAATCACGTCGAAGCGGCAGGGGGAATTGGCCCAACGCGACTCGCGCTGAAGAAAATACTGCGCGGCGAAAATCAGTTTCTGCCGTTTTCGCCCATCAATGCTATCGAGCGCACCACCCCATTGGGTGTTTTTTCTGTAGCGGACTTCGACGAATACTACTGTATCGCCATCAAGCATGACCAGATCAAGCTCGCCGCGTTTACACAGCCAGTTCTGCGCCAGCAGGTGCAGACCTTGTTGCTGAAGATGCTCGAGCGCATGACGCTCGGCATCTTTACCGCTTTGCTGGCGTGACCTGTCAGGCATCAGCGCGAGGTGTCCGGCAGGCGTTGAACCTGGCCGTTGATGAATTCTGCCCATGGCAACTGACGCACGACCCGTTGATTCTGAGTCATGCCCAGGCTGCCCGATTGACCTTCGATGCGGCTGTCCGGCAAGGCTTTGAGTTGCCCCAGGCGCGGTGCCAGACGATAGGCGTCAACACCCATCGCATACAGGCGGCCCAGGCTGCCACCGGCTTGTGGCCATTGTGCAGTGACTTGTTTGCGCAGCGGGTCGTTGGCATCCAGCAGCCATGGGGTTTCGCAGAAGCGAATACCGTTCATGTCGTTGTACTGGTTCTGGTCGCCGCTGGCGCTGAACACGTGGGAGGTGGCGTAAACCGGCACGTCACCCGCGTATTGGAAGTTCAGGGTCGGTTTGATCTGTTGAGCCTGTTGCGGCGTCGCGGCCAGGAAGATGAACTCGATGTCCTGGCGACGTGAAGGCTGGGCGGCTACCTGCGAACCAACGGTGCTTTGCAGGCTCTTGGCACGGCCTTCGCTCTGGCGCAGCTGGAACATGTCGGCAATCTGCTGGGCCAGTTGTACCGGCTGGTCGACGCGCTCGGTAGCGACAATGCTGCCACCGTTGGCTTGCCAATCCTGGCTGAACGCCTTGTAGACGCGGTCGCCCCATTCGCCTTTCGGCACCATGATCGCGGCGCGATGCAGGCCATCGGCGCGTGCACGGCGAGACACTTCGCGGGCTTCGTCTTCAGCGGCAAGGCCGAACTGGAACAGCTGGGCCGGACCTTGCTCGCCTTCGCTGTAGTTCAGCGCCAGGGTGGTGATCGGCAGTTGCGGGCGGGCGCTGAGCTGTTTGACCAGCGGCTTCTCCAGCGGGCCGACTACCAGTTGCACGCCGTCGGCCTGGGCCTTGCGATAGAACTCGTCGAGGGACGTCAGGCGCGAGCTGTCATAGAACTCGATGGCTGGTGGCTTCTGCCCGGCTTGTTGCGCCTGGTAGTGCGCGGCCATGAAGCCTTCGCGCAGCGCTTTGCCGACCGAAGCCAGCGGGCCGTCTTGCGGCAGCAGCAGGGCAATCTTGCTCAGGGGCTGGCTGGCCAGTTCCTTGAGTTTGGTCAGTGGCAGCGGCAGCTGGATGGCGGCCGGGTGTTTTGGATTCTGCTCGCGCCAGTTGTCGATCGCGGCTTGCTGTTGCTCCAGGGTGCCGGCCGTTTTCACTGCCCGCGCCAGGCGTATCCAGCCGCCGAGGTCATCATCGGTAGTGGGCTGCAATTGATCGGTCGGCAGCGAAGCGATCAGGGTCCAGATCGCTTCGTGGTTTTTACTGGCTGCTTCACCTTCAAGCATCGGCGCAATAAAGATGCGCTCCCGTGCGGCGGGCAGGGTCTGACCGTCGGCCTCAAGGGCGCGGGCATGAACGGTGCCGGTTCGAACCTGTTGTCCGACCGGCAATTCGCTCAGGCGTTGCAGGCTCGGATGGCTCAGGGCCGTCAGCGCTGCTTTAGGCTGATTGCGGACCATGGCCAGTTCAGCCGCCAAGGTACTGGCGAAGACTTGTTGGGCAGGCTTGAGTTGTTCCACCGGCACCTGTTGCAGGATTTGCGCGGACTGGCCGGCATTGCCCTGACGATAAGCCAGGTCTGCCGCGCTCAAACGCAGTAGGGCGGCTTTTTCCGGATCTTTGCTTTGAGTGGCCTGTTCGAGCAGTTGCTCGATACTGGCGTCCGGGGTCCGTGGAAGTTCGCCAAGGCTGGAAGAGGGCGAGCTGGCGCAAGCCGCCAGCAAGGCAGCGAGGCAGAGGGCAGTGAACAGCCGCAGGCAAGCGATCATGTAAGTGTTCCTGATACTCGATCAAATTAGCGTGGAATTGTACCCAAGCGCTGGCCGGGGCGCGATGTTACTGGCGTGAATCGATCAATTTAGCTCGTACAAATGTTGCAGCACTGCACAAAACGCTGGAAAACCCGCGGAGGGTGAAGCGTATCGCAAGCGCCGCTACGCGCTACAATGCCGCCTTTTACCGATCATGAGGTGTGCGCTTTGACTGCTCCAGGTGCTTTGAATTCCGCTGCTGGCTCGCTTTATGTGGTGGCGACGCCCATCGGCAACCTGGACGACATCAGTGCGCGTGCGCTGAAGATCCTGCGCGAGGTCGCCTTGATCGCGGCCGAAGACACTCGCCATTCCCAGCGCTTGATGCAGCATTTCGGCATCCCCACGCCGCTGGCGGCCTGTCACGAACACAACGAGCGCGAGGAAGGTAACCGCTTTATCACGCGTCTGCTGGCGGGCGACGATGTGGCATTGATCTCCGATGCCGGGACGCCGCTGATATCCGATCCGGGTTATCACCTGGTGCGTCAGGCCCGCGCTGCGGGAATCAATGTGGTGCCGGTCCCGGGAGCGTGTGCATTGATCGCGGCACTCTCGGCGGCAGGGCTGCCGTCCGACCGTTTCATCTTCGAAGGTTTTCTGCCGGCCAAGGCTGTTGGTCGACGTGCTCGTCTTGAACTCATAAAAGAAGAGCCGCGCACGCTGATTTTTTATGAGGCCCCGCACCGCATCCTTGAATGCCTGCAAGACATGGAGCTGGTCTTCGGTGCCGAGCGTCCGGCGTTACTGGCGCGCGAACTGACCAAGACCTTCGAAACCCTTAAAGGCTTGCCGCTGGCCGAGTTGCGCGAGTTCGTCGAATCGGACAGCAATCAGCAGCGCGGCGAATGTGTGGTGCTGGTGGCGGGCTGGTCTGCCCCAGAAACTGAAGACGCAGTCAGCAGTGAAGCCATGCGCATTCTCAACCTGTTACTCGAAGAGATGCCGCTCAAGCGTGCCGCGGCATTGGCCGCGCAAATTACCGGCGAGCGCAAGAATGTGCTCTATCAAGTCGCGCTGGATAAACAGAAGGGCGAGTAAAAGCGACGCGCAGAGCCGGCCGAAGGCTTTTAGCGCTTGTTCTTCGGCCGCTCTGCCGTTAACCTTCGCGACGGAGAGTCGATCGGACAGTCGCTGCCCTCTATGAAAATTAGGGGGGGGAGGAAAGTCCGGGCTCCATAGGGCGAAGTGCCAGGTAATGCCTGGGAGGCGTGAGCCTACGGAAAGTGCCACAGAAAATAACCGCCTAAGCGCTTCGGCGCCGGTAAGGGTGAAAAGGTGCGGTAAGAGCGCACCGCACGTCTGGCAACAGTTCGTGGCTAGGTAAACCCCACTTGGAGCAAGACCAAATAGGGTCCCAAGGCGTGGCCCGCGCTGGGACCGGGTAGGTTGCTAAAGATGTCCAGTGATGGCCATCGTAGACGAATGACTGTTCAAGACAGAACCCGGCTTACAGATCGACTCTCCACCTTTTTTTCTTCTCTGCTTGAATCATTGGCAGCGATATGTGTAATGGCAATTCCCCTCCCTGCTGAATCAATAGCAGAAGCGCTTTTGTAATACCGAAAAAATCTTACTCTTAACAAACTACTTTAACTTCTGAACGCAGCCTTCTGTGCTGATTCAAGTTATTGAGCAAATTCATCCGCCAGATTCCCGTTAACCCTCCTTTTACGCTCCTAAATCTCCGTTCTGTAAGGCTTTTCCTTTGATCCGCGCCTTGACGGTGTGGTGGGCGCATTCCTATAGTGTGCGCAAGTGGCGGAAAGTGGCATGAAGTGGGTTTTTTGAACGCAAAACGCTAATATTTGGAGAAACGCAGACGTGTTTCGCGGAGCTAACGCTATCAGTCTCGATGCAAAGGGCCGTCTCGCTATGCCGAGCCGGTACCGTGACGAGCTCGATTCGCGTAGCTCCGGTCAATTAATCGTCACCATCGATGCCGTTGATCCGTGTTTGTGTGTGTATCCCCTCGATGAGTGGGAAATTATCGAAACCAAACTGCGCGCACTGCCTTCGCTTCGCGAAGAAAACCGCCGCCTGCAACGCTTACTGATTGGTAATGCCGTCGACCTCGAGCTCGATGGCAGTGGTCGTTTTCTGGTTCCGCCGCGTCTTCGCGAATATGCCAAGTTGGATAAGCGCGCAATGTTGGTTGGCCAACTGAACAAGTTCCAATTGTGGGACGAGGATGCCTGGAATGCGGTTTCTGCCGCTGACCTGGCTGCTATTCAACAACCGGGCGCCATGCCTGATGAACTGCGTGATTTGATCCTGTGACTATTGATAGCGGCTTTAACCACATCACCGTACTGCTTGACGAAGCCGTCGAGGCTCTTGCCGTACGTCCTGATGGCTGCTATCTGGACGGTACGTTCGGACGCGGCGGGCACAGTCGGTTGATCCTCAGTCAGCTCGGGCCCGATGGTCGGTTGCTCGGATTCGACAAAGATCCTCAAGCGATTGCCACCGGGCAAACGCTAGCGGCCGAAGACGGCCGCTTTGTCGTTGTACAGCGCAGCTTTGCCGAGCTCGGTTCGGAAGTCGCCGAACGCGGTCTGGCCGGCAAGGTCAGCGGTGTTCTGCTGGACCTCGGCGTGTCTTCACCGCAGCTCGACGACCCGGAGCGCGGCTTCAGCTTCCTCAACGATGGTCCGTTGGACATGCGCATGGACCCGTCCCGCGGGATCAGCGCTGCCGAATTCGTCAACACTGCGCCGGTGGAAGAAATCGCCCGGGTGTTCAAGGAATACGGCGAAGAGCGTTTCTCCGGTCGCATGGCGCGTGCCGTGGCCGAGCGTCGCGACATCAAGCCGTTTGAGCGTACCGCCGATCTGGCTGAAGTGCTGAAAGTCGCCAACCCGGCGTGGGAAAAGGGCAAGAACCCGGCCACCCGTGCATTCCAGGGCTTGCGTATTCACGTCAACAACGAACTGGGCGATCTGGAAGCCGGCCTCGAAGCGGCGCTGGAATGCCTGGAAGTGGGCGGCCGTCTGGTCGTCATCAGTTTCCACTCGCTGGAAGACCGCATCGTCAAACTGTTCATGCGCAAACTGGTGAAAGGCGAGTCCGACAACCTGCCGCGCAACTTGCCGGTACGTCACGTCGCCTTCGAACCGAAAATCAAAATCCATGGCAAAGCGCAGTCCGCCTCCGAGGCCGAACTCAAAGCCAACCCACGTTCCCGTAGCGCCATCATGCGCGTCGCGGAGAAGCTGCGGTGAGTAAGCTTTTCGCCAAGCCACTTCCTGGCGGAAGCTTTTTCATGCTGCTGCTGTTTATCGGCGTACTCGTGTCTGCCATTGGCGTGTCCTATAGCGCGCACTGGAACCGTCAGTTGCTCAATTCGCTGTACAACGAGTTGAGCGTGCGCGACAAGGCGCAGGCGGAGTGGGGCCGGTTGATTCTCGAACAGAGCACCTGGACCGCCCACAGCCGTATCGAAGTGTTGGCGACCGAGCAGCTGAAGATGCGCATTCCTGGCGCCGCTGAAGTGCAGATGGTGGCGCCATGATGAAACTTGAAGGCGCACTCTTTCCATGGCGGTTCCGTCTGGTGCTGGGCTTGCTCGGCATCATGGTGGCGGCGATTTCCTGGCGCATCATTGATCTGCAAGTGGTCGACCGTGACTTCCTTAAAGGTCAGGGCGATGCGCGCAGTGTTCGTCATATTCCGATTCCGGCTCACCGTGGTCTGATCACCGACCGCAACGGCGAGCCGTTGGCCGTGAGTACCCCGGTTACCACTCTGTGGGCCAACGCCAAGGAAATGCAGCTGGCCAAAGAGAAATGGCCGGCACTGGCGGCTGCCCTGGGGCAGGATCCCAAAGCCCTGGCCGAACGTCTCGAAGCCCAGGCCAACAAAGAATTCATTTATCTGGTGCGCGGATTGACCCCCGAGCAGGGCCAGGCTGTGCTCGATCTGAAGGTGCCGGGCGTTTATGGCATCGAAGAATTCCGGCGTTTCTACCCGGCCGGTGAAGTCACCGCCCACATGGTCGGCTTTACCGACATCGACGATCACGGGCGCGAAGGCGTCGAGCTGGCCTACGACGAATGGCTGGCCGGGGTGCCCGGCAAGCGGCAGGTGATCAAGGACCGGCGGGGCCGCCTGATCAAGGATGTCCAAGTCACCAAAAACGCCAAGGCCGGCAAGCCCTTGGCGTTGTCCATTGACCTGCGTCTGCAGTACCTGGCCAACCGCGAGCTGCGTAACGCGATCATCGAGAACGGCGCCAAGGCCGGCAGCCTGGTGATCATGGACGTGAAGACCGGCGAGATCCTCGCCATGGTCAACCAGCCGACCTACAACCCGAACAACCGTCGCAACCTGCAACCGGCGATGATGCGCAACCGCGCGATGATCGACGTGTTCGAGCCGGGTTCGACCATGAAAGCGATCTCCATGAGCGCCGCGATCGAAACCGGGCGCTGGAAACCGAGCGACACCGTCGAGGTGTACCCGGGCAGCTTGCAGATTGGTAAATACACCATCAAGGACGTATCCAAGACAGAGGGCCCGGTGCTCGACCTGACCGGCATTCTGATCAACTCCAGTAACGTCGGCATGAGCAAGGTCGCGTTCGATATTGGCGGCGAAACGATTTTCCGTCTGGCGCAGAAAGTCGGCCTCGGCCAGGACACCGGCCTGGGTTTCCCGGGCGAACGCGTCGGCAACCTGCCGAACTACCGCGAGTGGCGCAAGGCTGAAACCGCGACGCTGTCCTATGGCTACGGTATTTCCGTGACCGCGATCCAGTTGGTCCACGCCTTCTCGGCCCTGGCTAACAACGGTCGCCTCGCGCCGCTGACCCTGATCAAAACCGACAAGGCGCCGCAAACCACCCAGGTGTTGCCGGAAGCGGTCGCGAAAACCATGCAAACCATGCTGCAACAAGTGATCGAAGCCCCGCGCGGTGTATTCCGTGCGCAGGTACCGGCGTATCACGTGGGCGGCAAGTCGGGTACCGCGCGTAAAACGTCGGTCGGAACCAAAGGCTACGCCGAGAACTCCTACCGCTCGCTGTTCGCCGGTTTCGGCCCGATGAGCGACCCGCGTTACGCGATCGTGGTGGTGATCGATGAACCGACCAAGGCCGGTTACTTCGGTGGTCTGGTATCGGCACCGGTGTTCAGCAAAGTGATGTCCGGGACCCTGCGCCTGATGAACATCTCCCCGGACAACCTGCCAGCCACTCAACAAGCGAACGCCGCACCGGTGGTTCCGCTGAAAGCTAATGGAGGGCGCGGCTGATGTCGCTGAGCCTGAACAAGATTTTTGCCCACGCCGGCCGCGATCTGTTGATCCGCGAATTGGCGCTGGACAGCCGTAACGTACGGGCAGGTGATTTGTTCCTTGCGGTCCCTGGTGGCAAGTTCGACGGTCGTGCGCACATCGCCGATGCCTTGCAACGCGGCGCTGCTGCGGTGGCTTATGAGGTCGAAGGCGCGACCGTTCTGCCGATCACCGATGTACCACTGATTCCGGTCAAAGGCCTGGCGGCGCAGCTGTCGGACATCGCCGGGCGCTTTTATGGCGACCCGAGCCGCCACCTCAACCTGATCGGCGTGACCGGCACCAATGGCAAGACCAGCGTGACCCAGTTGGTCGCCCAGGCACTCGACCTGCTCGGTCAGCACTGCGGCATCGTTGGCACCCTGGGCTCCGGTTTCCATGGCGCGCTGGAAAGCGGCCTGCACACCACGCCGAATCCGATTGCGGTGCAAGCGACCCTTGCCGACCTGAAAAAGGCCGGCGCCAAAGCCGTGGCCATGGAAGTCTCTTCCCACGGACTGGATCAAGGTCGCGTGAGCGCGTTGGCCTTCAATGTGGCGGTGATGACCAACCTGTCGCGCGATCACCTGGATTACCACGGCACCATGCAGGCTTATGGCGAAACCAAGGCCAAGTTGTTTGCCTGGAATGATCTGAAGTGCCGGGTGGTCAACCTCGACGACGATTTCGGTCGGCAACTGGCCGCCGATAAAGGCGAGTCGCGCCTGATCACTTACAGCCTTGAAGACTCCAGCGCCTACCTGTATTGCCGTCAGGCGCAGTTTGACGACGAAGGCGTGCGCGCCACGTTGGTCACACCGCAAGGCGAGCATCATTTGCGCAGCACCTTGCTCGGCCGTTTCAACCTGAGCAACGTGTTGGCCGCCGTCGGTGCCTTGCTCGGTCTGGACTATGCGCTGGACGAAATTCTCAAAGTACTGCCGAAGCTCGAAGGTCCGGCGGGTCGCATGCAGCGTATGGGCGGCGGTACCCAGCCATTGGTGGTGGTCGATTACGCCCACACACCGGATGCGCTGGAAAAAGTCTTGATGGCCCTGCGTCCTCACGCCAAAGGCCGATTGCTGTGCCTGTTCGGTTGCGGTGGTGATCGCGATCGCGGCAAGCGCCCGCTGATGGCGGAAGTGGTCGAGCGTCTGGCCGATGGCGTACTGGTCACCGACGACAACCCGCGCACCGAAGACCCTACGGTGATTTTCGATGACATCCGTGCCGGTTTCACCGCTGTGGATAAAGTCACCTTCGTCCCCGGCCGTGGCCAGGCGATTGCCCAATTGATCGCCAGTGCATCGGCCGATGACGTGATTGTCCTGGCCGGTAAAGGTCATGAGGACTATCAGGAAATCAACGGCGAGCGCCACGCTTTCTCCGATCTGGTCGAGGCCGATCATGCCCTGACCGCGTGGGAGGTGGCCCATGCTTAAAGCCTTGAAACTGAGCGAGCTGACCGGCGCACTGAATGCCCGTCTGATCTCCAGCGATGCCAGCTTCGATGGCGTCAGCATCGACAGTCGCGCGATCGAGCCCGGCCAGCTGTTCATTGCCTTGGCCGGCCCGCGTTTCGATGGTCATGACTATCTCAACGATGTTGCCGCCAAAGGGGCCGTGGGGGCGTTGGTCGAGCGCGAAGTCGCCGACAGCGCGCTGCCGCAACTACTGGTCAAGGACACCCGCCAGGCCCTCGGCCAGCTCGGTGCGCTGAGTCGCGCAGCGTTCACTCACCCGGTCGCGGCCATTACCGGTTCCAGCGGCAAGACTACGGTCAAGGAAATGCTGGCGAGCATCCTGCGCACTCGCGGTCCGGTGCTGGCGACCCGTGGCAACCTGAACAACGACCTCGGTGTTCCGCTGACTCTGCTCGAACTGGCCCCGGAGCACACCGCGGCGGTCATCGAGCTGGGGGCTTCACGGCTCGGCGAGATTGCCTACACCGTTGCCATGACCAAACCGCATGTCGCCGTGCTGAACAATGCCGGCACTGCCCACGTCGGCGAGTTCGGCGGCCCGGAAAAAATCGTCGAGGCCAAGGGCGAGATCATTGAAGGGCTGGATGCCTCGGGCATCGCCGTTCTGAATCTCGACGACAAGGCGTTCCCGATCTGGAAGGCCCGTGCCGCTGCCCGACGGGTGCTGAGTTTCTCTCAGCTGGATGCCACTGCAGATTTCCATGCCAGTTTCATCGTTTCCGATGCGCGCGGCTGCCCTGCATTCGAACTGCACACGCCGCAAGGTATTGCCCGGATTCAGTTGAACCTGCTCGGCGGGCACAACGTTACCAACGCAGTCGCCGCCGCCGCTGCCGCTCACGCCCTGGGCGTGTCCTTGTCGCATATCGCTTCGGGGCTCAATGCGGTGCAACCGGTCAAGGGGCGTGCCGTGGCGCAATTGGCGACTAACGGCATGCGCGTGATCGATGACACATACAACGCGAACCCCACCTCCATGTGCGCCGCCGTTGATATACTCGCCGGCTTTTCTGGTCGCACCGTTTTGGTGCTCGGAGATATCGGCGAGTTGGGCGCGTGGGCAGAGCAGGGGCACCGCGATGTGGGCGAGTACGCCCGCGGCAAGGTTTCCGCGCTTTACGCCGTCGGGCCAATGATGGCTCACGCCGTGAACGCTTTCGGCGAGCAGGCCTTTCACTTCAGCACACAGGCTGAACTGATCAAGGCCCTGGAAGCCGAGCAGGACACAAACACCACCATTTTGATCAAGGGCTCGCGCAGCGCTGCGATGGAAAACATCGTTGCCGCTTTGTGCGGGACCAGTCTGGAGAAACATTAATGCTGCTGCTGCTAGCGGAGTATCTGCAACAGTTCTACAAAGGCTTCGCGGTCTTTCAGTACCTGACCCTGCGCGGGATCCTCGGTGTGCTGACCGCGCTGGTCTTGTCGCTGTGCTATGGCCCGTGGATGATCCGCACTTTGCAGAACCGTCAGATCGGTCAATCCGTTCGTAACGACGGCCCGCAATCGCACCTGTCCAAGTCGGGCACCCCGACCATGGGCGGCGCGCTGATTCTTTCGTCCATCGGTGTCAGCACCTTGCTCTGGGCTGACCTGGCCAATCGTTACGTCTGGGTCGTGTTGTTGGTGACCCTGCTGTTCGGTGCCATCGGCTGGGTCGACGACTACCGTAAAGTCATCGAGAAAAACTCTCGCGGCCTGCCTAGCCGCTGGAAGTATTTCTGGCAGTCGGTGTTCGGCCTGGGCGCGGCGATCTTCCTTTATATGACCGCAGCGACGCCGGTGGAAACCACCCTGATCCTGCCAATGCTCAAGGACTACAGCATTCCGTTGGGCGCAGGTTTCATTGTCCTGACCTATTTCGTGATTGTCGGCTCGAGCAACGCGGTCAACCTGACCGACGGCCTCGACGGCCTGGCGATCATGCCCACGGTGATGGTCGGCGGTGGCTTGGGGATCTTCTGCTACCTGTCGGGTAACGTGAAATTCGCCGAGTACCTGCTGATTCCTTACGTGCCAGGTGCGGGTGAGTTGATCGTGTTCTGCGGTGCTTTGATCGGCGCGGGCCTGGGTTTCCTCTGGTTCAACACCTATCCGGCACAGGTTTTCATGGGCGACGTCGGCGCACTGGCGCTGGGCGCGGCCCTGGGCACCATTGCGGTGATCGTCCGCCAGGAAATCGTCCTGTTCATCATGGGCGGCGTGTTCGTGATGGAAACCCTGTCAGTGGTCATTCAGGTTGCCTCCTTTAAGCTGACCGGTCGCCGTGTGTTCCGCATGGCACCGATTCACCACCACTTTGAACTCAAGGGCTGGCCCGAGCCACGCGTGATCGTCCGTTTCTGGATCATCACCGTGATTCTCGTGTTGATCGGCCTTGCCACCCTGAAGCTGAGGTAGAACGAGTGTCTCTGATCGCTTCTGACCACTTCCGCATCGTTGTCGGCCTCGGCAAGAGCGGCATGTCCCTGGTTCGCTTCCTGGCGAACCGGGGCGTGTCGTTTGCTGTCGCCGATACGCGGGAAAATCCACCGGAACTGGCCACGCTCAAGCGTGACTATCCGCACGTGGAAGTGCGTTGTGGCGAGCTGGACGTCGAGTTCCTGTGCCGTGCCGACGAGCTCTACGTGAGCCCCGGCCTGGCGCTGGCGACCCCGGCCCTGCAGGCTGCCGCCGCCCGTGGCGTGAAATTGTCCGGCGACATCGAGCTGTTCGCGCGTAACGCGAAGGCGCCGATTGTCGCCATCAGCGGTTCCAACGCCAAAAGCACCGTTACCACCCTGGTTGGTGAGATGGCGGCAGCGGCGGGCAAGCGTGTCGCCGTTGGTGGCAATCTCGGCACGCCGGCGCTGGATTTACTCAGCGATGACGTTGAGTTGTACGTGATGGAACTGTCGAGTTTCCAGCTGGAAACCACCGATCAACTCAACGCCGAAGTGGCGACCGTACTCAACATCAGCGAAGACCACATGGACCGCTACAGTGGTCTGCCGGCCTATCACCTGGCCAAGCACCGGATTTTCCGGGGGGCGAGGCAGTTTGTGGTCAACCGTCAGGACGCCTTGAGCCGTCCGCTGATGGGTGAAGGTCAGCCATGCTGGACCTTCGGTTTGAACAAACCCGACTTCAAGGCCTTCGGCATCCGGGAAGAGGATGGCGAGAAGTGCCTGGCCTTCGAATTCCAGAACCTGATGCCGGTGCGCGAGTTGAAAGTTCGTGGCGCGCATAACCAGTCCAACGCCCTCGCGGCATTGGCGCTCGGCCACGCCGTCGGCCTGCCGTTCGACGCCATGCTTTCGGCCCTGCGCAATTTCGCCGGGCTCGAGCATCGCTGCCAGTGGGTCCGTGACCTCAATGGCGTGAGCTACTACAACGATTCCAAAGCCACCAACGTTGGCGCCGCACTGGCGGCCATCGAAGGGTTGGGCGCGGACATCGACGGCAAACTCGTGCTGATCGCCGGTGGCGATGGCAAGGGGGCCGAATTCAAGGATTTGCGTGATCCGGTGGCGGCCAACTGCCGCGCCGTCATTTTGATGGGCCGTGATTCCGACAAGATCGGCGAGGCCATCGGCGATGCCGTGCCACTGATTCGCGTTGGCTCGCTGATCGAAGCGGTCGAGCAATGCCGCGCTATCGCCCAGCCGGGCGACGCGGTGCTGCTGTCGCCGGCCTGCGCCAGTTTCGACATGTTCAAGAACTACGAAGATCGCGGTCATCAGTTTGTCCGCGCCGTGGAGGACTTGGCATGAGCTTGAGAAACATCATCAAGCCGTACCCGTCGCCGATTATCACCGGGCGCGGCATCGACCTCGATTTCCCGATGCTCGCCGGCTGCCTGGCGCTGCTCGGCCTGGGTCTGGTCATGATTGCATCGGCCTCGACAGAAGTGGCGGCGGTGCAGTCGGGCAGTGCCTTTTATTACATGATTCGCCACCTTATATACGTGGTGCTGGGCCTTGGTGCCTGCGTCGTCACCCTGATGATTCCGATCGCGACCTGGCAACGCCTGGGCTGGTTGATGCTGATTGGTGCGTTCGGTTTGCTGGTGATGGTGATCATCCCCGGGATCGGCCGTGAAGTGAACGGTTCGATGCGCTGGATCGGCTTCAGTTTCTTCAACGTTCAGCCTTCCGAGATCGCCAAGGTGTTTGTGGTGATCTACCTCGCCGGTTATCTGGTGCGTCGCCAGAAAGAAGTGCGTGAAAGCTGGATGGGCTTCTTCAAGCCTTTCATCGTGCTGCTGCCGATGGCGGGTCTGTTGCTGATGGAACCAGACTTCGGTGCCACCGTCGTGATGATGGGGGCTGCTGCGGCGATGCTGTTCCTGGGCGGCGTCGGGCTGTTCCGTTTTTCCTTGATGGTGGTCCTGGCTGTCGCGGCGGTGGTGTTGTTGATTCAAATGCAGCCGTATCGAATGGCGCGCCTGACCAACTTTGCCGATCCGTGGGCCGACCAGTTCGGTGCTGGTTATCAGCTGTCTCAAGCCTTGATCGCTTTCGGTCGCGGCGAATGGCTGGGCGTTGGCCTGGGCAACAGTGTGCAGAAACAGTTCTACCTGCCGGAAGCCCACACCGACTTCGTGTTCTCGGTCCTGGCCGAAGAGCTGGGCGCGGTGGGTTCTTTGTGCACGGTGGCGCTGTTCGTCTTTGTTTGTATTCGTGGCATGTACATCGGTTATTGGGCCGAGAAGGCCAAGCAGTTCTTTGCCGCCTACATCGCGTACGGCCTGTCGTTCCTGTGGATTGGTCAGTTCCTGATCAACATCGGGGTGAACGTCGGGCTGCTGCCAACCAAGGGGCTGACCCTGCCATTCCTCAGTTATGGCGGCAGTTCGTTGGTGATCTGCTGTGCCTGTCTTGGCTTGTTGCTGCGTATCGAGTGGGAGAGTCGAACCCACCTGGGCAGCGAAGAGATGGAATTCCATGAGAGCGACTTCGCCGAGGAGCCGAGCCATGGGCGCTAACGTACTGATCATGGCCGGCGGCACCGGGGGCCACGTGTTCCCGGCGCTGGCCTGCGCTCGCGAGTTCCAGGCCCGCGGTTACACCGTGCACTGGCTCGGTACGCCGCGCGGGATCGAAAACGATCTGGTGCCGGCAGCCGGTCTTCAATTGCATCGGATCAATGCCAGCGGTTTGCGTGGCAAGGGCAAGTTGTCCCTGCTCAAGGCACCGTTCATGTTGCTCAAGTCGATCTGGCAGGCGCGGGCGATCATCCGTCAGCTGCGGCCAGTCTGCGTGGTCGGTTTCGGTGGTTATGTGACCGGCCCTGGCGGCGTCGCAGCCAAACTGGCCGGCGTGCCGGTGATCGTTCATGAGCAGAACGCCGTGGCCGGTACCGCCAATCGGTTGCTGGTGCCGTTGGCCGCCCGAGTCTGTGAAGCGTTCCCCGACACCTTTACCCTGTCGAACAGCCGTCGGACCACCGGTAACCCGGTGCGCACCGAGCTGTTCCTCGAAACACCGCGACCAGCCCTAGCTGGTCGCAAGGCGCGTTTACTGATCCTGGGCGGAAGCCTGGGCGCAGAGCCGTTGAACAAGTTGCTGCCTGAAGCCCTGTCGCAAGTCGCCCCCGACCTGCGCCCGGACGTGTTTCATCAGGCCGGCAAAAACCACGATGAGGTGACTGCAGAGCGCTATCGCGCGGCTGGCGTCGAGGCGCAAGTGCAGCCTTTCATCAAAGACATGGCCCAAGCCTATGGCTGGGCCGACCTGGTGGTGTGCCGCGCAGGTGCGCTGACCATCAGTGAACTGGCCGCCGCCGGTCTGCCCTCGATGCTGGTGCCTTTGCCCCACGCGATCGACGATCACCAGACCCGCAACGCCGATTATTTGGCCCGCGAAGGCGCTGCCTTCCTGATGCCGCAAAGAACGACTGGCGCAGCGGATCTTGCCGCTCGCCTGACAGAGGTCTTGATGCAACCGCAACGACTCAACGACATGGCCACCGCGGCACGCCGCCTGGCCAAACCCGATGCCACCCGTAACGTGGTCGATACTTGCCTGGAGGTGGCCCATGGTTGAAAACAAGAAAGCCATGCCACAACCGGAAATGCGCCGCATCCGTCGCATCCACTTCGTCGGTATCGGCGGCGTGGGCATGTGCGGCATTGCCGAAGTGTTGCTGAACCTGGGCTATGAAGTGTCCGGTTCCGACCTGAAAGCATCGCCGGTGACTGAGCGTCTCGAATCCTTCGGTGCCCACGTCTATATCGGCCACCGTGCCGAGAACGCTGCGAACGCCGATGTGCTGGTCACTTCCAGTGCCGTGAACACCTCCAACCCGGAAGTCGCCACCGCCCTGGAACGCCGGATTCCGGTGGTGCCGCGGGCCGAGATGCTGGCCGAGCTGATGCGCTACCGCCACGGCATCGCCGTCGCCGGTACCCACGGCAAAACCACCACCACCAGCCTGATCGCTTCGGTGTTCGCCGCCGGTGGCCTGGACCCGACGTTCGTCATTGGTGGCCGTCTGAATGCCGCGGGCACCAATGCCCAGCTCGGCACCAGCCGCTACCTGATCGCCGAAGCCGATGAAAGCGATGCCAGCTTCCTGCACCTGCAGCCGCTGGTGGCCGTGGTCACCAACATCGACGCCGATCACATGGCGACCTACGACGGTGACTTCAACAAACTGAAGAAAACCTTCGTCGAGTTCCTGCACAACCTGCCGTTCTACGGTCTGGCGGTGGTGTGCCTGGACGATCCGGTGGTGCGTGAAATCCTGCCGCAGGTGAAACGTCCGACGGTCACTTACGGTTTCGGCGATGACTGCGACGTGCGCGCCATCAATGTGCGCCAGCAAGGCATGCAGACCTTCTTTACCGTGCTGCGTCCTGACCGCGAGCCGCTGGATGTCTCGGTGAACATGCCGGGTAACCACAACGTGCTTAACGCGCTGGCAACCATCTGCATCGCCACCGACGAAGGTGTCAGCGATGAAGCCATTGTCCAGGGCCTGTCCGGGTTCCAGGGTGTCGGTCGCCGCTTCCAGGTGTACGGCGAACTGCAGGTTGAAGACGGTAGCGTGATGCTGGTGGACGACTACGGTCACCACCCGACCGAAGTCGCGGCCGTGATCAAAGCCGTACGCGGTGGCTGGCCGGAGCGCCGTCTGGTGATGGTCTACCAGCCGCACCGTTACAGCCGCACACGCGATCTGTACGACGATTTCGTCAATGTACTGGCCGACGCCAACGTCTTGCTGCTGATGGAAGTCTACCCGGCTGGCGAAGAGCCGATTCCGGGCGCCGACAGCCGCAAGCTGTGCAACAGCATCCGTCAGCGCGGTCAGCTCGACCCGATCTACATCGAGCGCGGCGTCGACCTTGCGCCGATCGTCAAGCCGCTGCTGCGTGCCGGCGACATTCTGCTGTGCCAGGGCGCCGGTGATATCGGCGGTCTCGCACCCAAACTGTTGAACAGTCCGTTGTTTGCCGGAGCCGTTGCTGCACCGGTTGAGGGGAAGTTGAAATGACTGCTGCTTACGCCAACCTCGTCTCCACTATTGCGCCGAAAGACTTCGGTCGCGTCGCCGTGCTGTTCGGCGGCAAGAGTGCCGAACGTGAAGTGTCCCTGAAGTCGGGTAACGCGGTGCTCGAAGCACTGCAAAGCGCCGGTGTGGACGCGTTCGGTCTTGATGTGGGCGATGACCTTCTGCAGCGTCTGCTGAACGAAAAAATCGACCGCGCCTTCATCATCCTCCACGGTCGTGGCGGTGAAGACGGCAGCATGCAGGGCTTGCTCGAGTGCCTGGGCATTCCGTACACCGGCAGCGGCATCCTGGCCTCGGCACTGGCCATGGACAAACTGCGCACCAAGCAGGTCTGGCACAGCCTCGGTATTCCGACGCCACGCCACGCGGTACTGAGCTCTGAGGCCGATTGTATTTCGGCGGCCACGGAACTGGGCTTCCCGTTGATCGTCAAACCGGCCCATGAAGGTTCCAGTATCGGGATGGCCAAAGTGACTTCCGCACCCGAGTTGATCGAGGCGTGGAAAGCGGCCAGTACCTACGATTCGCAAGTGTTGGTCGAGCAATGGATTCACGGTCCGGAGTTCACCATCGCCACCCTGCGTGACCAGGTGTTGCCACCGATTGCCCTGGGCACGACGCACAGTTTCTACGACTACGACGCCAAGTACGTGGCTTCCGATACCCAGTACCGGATCCCGTGTGGCCTGGACAGCAACAAAGAAAAAGAACTCATGGACCTCACGGCCAAGGCTTGTGAGGCGCTGGGTATCGCCGGTTGGGGCAGGGCAGACGTGATGCAGGACGCCGACGGGCAGTTCTGGTTCCTGGAAGTCAATACCGCACCGGGCATGACCGATCACAGCCTGGTGCCGATGGCGGCCCGTGCCGCCGGCCTGGATTTCCAGCAACTGGTTCTGGCGATTCTGGCCGCCAGTGTTACCGGCAACGCTGCCGGTAACCAAGAGCCGACAAGAGGTTAAGACCATGCAAGGCGCACAGCTACGTCATCAGCCCTCCGCACCCGGCCGCAAGCCGGTGCCGCGGGGTGCCAGCCGAATGGTGGCCAAAGAGCCGATGTCTGCGCGCCTGCCGAAAGCCAACTTTGGTTTTCTGAAAAGCCTGTTCTGGCCCGTGCTGCTGGTCGCGCTGGGGTTCGGCACTTACGAAGGCGCACAGCGTTTGCTGCCGTACGCCGACCGGCCGATCACCAAAATCGCGGTGCAGGGTGATTTGAGTTACATCAGCCAGCAAGCGGTGCAGCAGCGGATCGCCCCGTACGTGGCGTCGAGCTTCTTCACCATCGACCTGGCGAGCATGCGCACCGAGCTTGAACAGATGCCATGGATTGCCCACGCCGAAGTGCGTCGGGTGTGGCCGGATCAGGTAGTGATTCGCCTGGAAGAACAACTGCCGGTAGCCCGTTGGGGTGATGAGTCGCTGTTGAACAACCAGGGACAGGCGTTCACCCCGCGCGAGCTGGCGAACTACGAACACCTGCCGCAGCTGTTCGGCCCACAGCGGGCTCAGCAGCAAGTGATGCAGCAATATCAGGTACTGAGCCAGATGCTCAGGCCATTGGGCTTCTCGATTGCACGCCTGGAGTTGCGTGAACGAGGCAGCTGGTTCCTGACCACCGGCGCCGGCAGCGCGGGCCCGGGAATCGAACTGCTGCTGGGACGCGGCAACCTGGTGGAAAAGATGCGCCGCTTCATCGCCATCTATGACAAGACGCTCAAAGAGCAGATTACGAACATTGCGCGCATCGATCTGCGCTACGCCAACGGCCTGGCCGTTGGCTGGCGGGAACCTGTAGCGCCGACGACAGCCCAACCCGCTGTCGCGAAGAATTAAGAAGAGGCAGGACCCATGGCAAACGTGCAAAGCGGCAAAATGATCGTCGGTCTCGATATCGGTACCTCCAAGGTGGTGGCACTGGTAGGCGAGGTCGCGGACGATGGCACGCTCGAAATCGTCGGGATCGGTACTCACCCGTCCCGCGGCCTGAAAAAAGGCGTAGTGGTGAACATCGAGTCCACCGTCCAGTCGATCCAGCGCGCGATCGAAGAAGCGCAGCTGATGGCCGGTTGCCGGATCCATTCGGCATTCGTCGGCGTGGCCGGTAATCACATCCGCAGCCTGAACTCCCACGGCATCGTGGCGATTCGTGATCGCGAAGTCAGCTCCGCCGACCTCGAGCGCGTCCTTGATGCAGCCCAGGCTGTGGCAATTCCGGCTGACCAGCGTGTGCTGCACACCCTGCCGCAGGATTACGTGATCGATAACCAGGAAGGCGTTCGCGAGCCGCTGGGCATGTCCGGCGTGCGTCTGGAAGCCAAGGTTCACGTGGTTACCTGCGCCGTCAACGCCGCACAGAACATTGAAAAATGCGTGCGCCGCTGCGGCCTGGAAATCGACGACATCATTCTCGAGCAACTGGCTTCCGCCTATTCGGTGCTGACCGACGACGAGAAAGAACTGGGCGTATGCCTGGTGGACATCGGCGGCGGTACCACCGACATCGCGATCTTCACCGAAGGCGCGATCCGCCACACCGCGGTGATCCCGATTGCCGGTGACCAGGTGACCAACGACATCGCCATGGCGTTGCGCACTCCGACCCAGTACGCCGAAGAAATCAAGATTCGCTACGCCTGCGCCCTGGCCAAACTGGCCGGTGCCGGCGAAACCATCAAGGTGCCGAGTGTCGGCGACCGTCCACCGCGCGAGCTGTCCCGTCAGGCCCTGGCCGAAGTGGTCGAGCCGCGTTACGACGAGCTGTTCACCCTGATCCAGGCCGAACTGCGTCGCAGCGGCTACGAAGATCTGATCCCGGCCGGCATCGTGCTGACTGGCGGTACATCGAAGATGGAAGGCGCCGTGGAACTGGCCGAGGAAATCTTCCACATGCCGGTTCGCCTGGGCGTGCCCCATGGCGTCAAGGGCCTGGACGACGTGGTCCGCAACCCGATCTATTCCACTGGCGTTGGCCTGTTGATGTACGGCCTGCAGAAGCAGTCCGACGGGATTTCGTTCTCGGGCATCGGTAGCCGCGACAGCTACAGCAATGACGAACCGAAAGCCGCCTTGCTCGATCGCCTCAAGAGCTGGGTACAAGGCAATTTCTAAAGCTTTACCGCGACACCGTTGTAGAGACAGCAGTAGGCGAAAAAAACTAGAGAACGTAAGGAGAGGGAAAATGTTCGAACTCGTAGACAACATCCCCGCAAGCCCGGTAATTAAAGTTATCGGTGTTGGCGGTGGCGGCGGCAACGCTGTCAATCACATGGTCAAGAGCAACATTGAAGGCGTTGAATTCATCTGCGCCAACACTGATGCCCAGGCGCTGAAAAGCATCAGTGCGCGGACCATCCTGCAACTGGGTACCAGCGTGACCAAAGGTCTGGGCGCTGGTGCCAACCCTGAAGTAGGTCGTCAGGCCGCTCTCGAAGACCGTGAGCGCATTGCCGAAGTCCTGCAGGGCACCAACATGGTGTTCATCACCACCGGCATGGGCGGTGGTACCGGTACCGGTGCTGCGCCAATCATCGCCGAAGTGGCCAAGGAAATGGGGATCCTCACCGTTGCGGTGGTGACCCGTCCGTTCCCGTTCGAAGGTCGCAAGCGCATGCAGCTCGCCGACGAAGGTATTCGTCTGCTGTCTGAAAGCGTCGACTCGTTGATCACCATTCCCAACGAGAAGCTGCTGACCATCCTCGGTAAAGACGCAAGCCTCTTGTCGGCTTTCGCCAAGGCCGACGATGTACTGGCCGGTGCCGTTCGCGGTATCTCCGACATCATCAAGCGTCCGGGCATGATCAACGTCGACTTTGCCGACGTACGTACCGTGATGAGCGAAATGGGCATGGCGATGATGGGCACTGGCTGCGCCAGCGGTCCGAACCGTGCACGCGAAGCCACCGAAGCGGCCATTCGCAACCCGTTGCTCGAAGACGTGAACCTGCAAGGTGCACGCGGCATCCTGGTGAATATCACCGCCGGTCCTGACCTGTCCCTGGGTGAGTACTCCGACGTGGGTAGCATCATCGAAGCCTTCGCTTCCGAGCACGCGATGGTCAAGGTCGGTACCGTTATCGATCCGGACATGCGCGACGAGCTGCACGTGACTGTGGTTGCCACAGGTCTGGGCGCTAAAATCGAGAAACCTGTGAAGGTCATCGACAACACCGTTCACACCTCCATGGCTGCCCAGCCGCAACAACAAGCCCCTGTTCGTCAGGAACAGCCTGCGGTGAACTACCGTGACCTGGACCGTCCGACCGTCATGCGCAACCAGGCTCAGGCCGGTGCTGCGACTGCCGCGAAGATGAACCCGCAAGATGATCTAGACTATCTGGACATCCCGGCTTTCCTGCGTCGTCAGGCCGATTGATGAAATGTATCAGGGGTATTAGGGTGATTGGTGTTCAGCAAAGGTCTGGTCTGCTATCATCGCCAGCCTTTGTTGATACCAGTTCGCAATTTGCGCTGAAGCGGCCCATGCCATGATTAAACAACGCACCCTGAAGAATATTATCCGTGCCACAGGTGTCGGCCTGCACTCCGGGGAGAAGGTCTACCTGACCCTCAAGCCAGCGCCTGTCGATACTGGCATTGTGTTTTGTCGTGCTGACCTCGACCCAGTGGTGCAGATTCCTGCCCGCGCGGAAAACGTTGGCGAAACCACTATGTCGACCACACTGGTTAACGGTGATGTCAAAGTGGACACGGTGGAGCACTTGCTCTCGGCCATGGCTGGCCTGGGCATCGATAACGCCTACGTCGAGCTCTCCGCGTCCGAAGTCCCGATCATGGATGGTAGCGCTGGACCCTTCGTATTCCTGATTCAATCGGCCGGCCTGGAAGAGCAGGACGCCGCCAAGAAGTTCATCCGGATCCTGCGGGAAGTGACAGTGGAAGACGGCGACAAGCGCGCCACTTTCGTCCCTTTCGAAGGTTTCAAAGTGAGCTTCGAGATCGATTTCGATCACCCGGTTTTCCGTGACCGCACACAAAGTGCAAGCGTGGATTTTTCCAGCACTTCGTTCGTAAAAGAAGTCAGCCGCGCGCGTACCTTTGGCTTCATGAGTGATATCGAGTACCTGCGCAAGCACAACCTCGCACTCGGCGGCAGCGTTGAAAACGCCATTGTGGTCGACGCGGATGGTGTACTGAACGAAGACGGCCTTCGCTATGAAGACGAATTCGTGAAGCACAAGATCCTCGATGCGATTGGTGACCTCTACCTGCTGGGCAATAGCCTGATTGGTGAGTTCAAGGGCTTCAAGTCCGGACATGCATTGAACAACCAGCTGCTGCGCAAGTTGATTGAGCAGACAGATGCTTGGGAAGTCGTGACTTTCGAAGACGCCAGCACCGCACCGATCTCTTACATGCGTCCTGTTGCGGCCGTGTAAGCAAAAAACCTCTCTAGTTTTTTAAAGGCCACCTTTGGGTGGCCTTTTTTTTTTACGTGGGCGGGAAAGTACTGGGGGGCCAGTCGCCACTCCGAAGACTTCACTACGCAGCGACCACCCGATTACGCCCACTTTCCTTGGCCTGATACAGCGCCTTGTCCGCCAAAAACAGCAACTGCTCCAGGCTGATATCGGTTGCCGTCGTCCAGGTACTGATACCGATACTGACAGTAATCGGAGAATCATCATCCCCCACCAACGGCAACTGCTCGACCGCTGCACGGATGTTGTCGGCAATCTGTTGCGCGCCGCTGCTGTCGGTTTCAGCCAGGATCACCGAAAACTCCTCGCCACCGTAACGGGCAACCAGATCCGCCGGCCGTCGAACGTGGCTGCCGATGACCTTGGCCACCAAGCGTAAGGCGTCGTCGCCGCCCTGATGACCATGGCGATCATTGAATGCCTTGAAGTGATCGACATCGATCATCAGCATCGACAACGGCTGGCCGGAGCGTTGAGCGCGAAACCACTCATGGCGCAGGGCCTGATCCAGGGTTCGGCGGTTGGCCAGACCGGTCAAGGGATCGGTGGCGGCCAGTTGTGCCAATTCCAGCTCGGCACTTTGGCGCCGACGCAGTTCCCGGCAGAGCAACCAGGTCAGCCACAGCAAGCTCACACACAGGGCAATAGTGGCAAAGCTGACCACCACCGCAGTACGTTTCCAGGCCGAAAAGACTTCATCGCTGGACAGTGCAACGATGACGATCAACGGCAAGTTCCCGACTTTGGAGAAGGTGTACAAGCGCTTGTCATGGTATCGATCGGACATGCTGGTGAAGCTGCCGTTGCCTTCTTTGACGATGCGCTGGAAATTGGGGCGGTTACTGAAGTTCTTGCCGATCAGCTCTTCGGCCAGACGTGGTTGCTGAGCCAGAAGAGTTCCGTCCTTGCTGATCAGATTGACCGTACTGTCACGACCGATGTTCAAACTGTTGAATAACTGATCGAAGTAACTCAAACGCATGGCCGCTTCGGCCACGCCCAGGAACTCGCCCCGGGTGCCGTTCAGCCGGCGGCTGAAACTGATGCGCCAATCCTGTTCCGGCGACCTGGCCCTGAAGGGGCGACTGATGAACATGCCCGGGTCCGGGTTGTTCACATGGGACTCGAAGTATTCACGATCGGCATAGTTGCCCTGCCGGGGCTCCACCGAGGCCGAGTCGGCGATCACGTCACCGTTATTATCGAGCAACAATATGTTGCCCTTGTACGGCGCGGCAGTGGCGCGGTCGAAATAGGCCAGATGGCGAATGGCTGGGGAAACATTCTTCAGATCTTCACGCTGGGAAGCAGCGATCAAACCCAGCAAGGACACGTCATAGAGTTCGACATTGCGCAGCACATCGGCGTCGATCAATTGCACGATGTTGTTGGCGGCGCGAGCGGCGGACAATTCGGCATTGGCGCGTTCGCGGATCAGCAGGAACGCCACGATGCTCAGAATCGCAATCACCAACAATAAACTGCCGAAAATCAGAAGCCGCTCCGACCGCGTTGAACGGATCGGATCGCCAGATTTCGCACTGCTCACACTCATGGTTCTGACTTCTGCAAATAAGGCGTTAAAAAGTTCTTTTACAAGAATCGGGCAGAGTCCCAGAAACCAGTCGCGTCCAGAGGCGACTATATAAATCCCGGATAAAAAAAAGGCCAGCAAAACATGCTGGCCTTTTGCTAATTGGAGCTTAGAAGACATTCTGTGGGGAGTCGACCATTACCCGATCTTGATGGTTTGGTATTTTTGTGGCGAGGGAGCTTGCTCCCGCTCGGCTGCGCAGCAGTCGTAAACTGGCTTGCGCGGTGTGCACGATGTAACGCGGTTTAGGGGCCGCTTCGCAGCCCAGCGCGAGCAAGCTCGCTCGCCACAGGGATCGGGGTGGGGGGTTAAACCGGGAGGTGAATGCCGAAGGTATTCATCCCATGGTCACTGCGCACAAACACATCCCCGCCATGCATCAGCGCAATCGCCTTGACGATCGCCAGCCCCAGGCCGTGGTTGTTGCCGCTGTTGCTGCGCGACGCATCGACCCGGTAGAAACGCTCGAACAGTCGCGGCAGGTGTTCGCTGGCAATCGGCGATCCCGGGTTGGCGACGCCGATGCTGACTTGATGCTCCTCGACTTCGATTCGCACCTCAATCACTTGCCCGGGTTCGGTGTGCTGCACCGCGTTGCTCAGCAAGTTGATCAATGCCCGGCGCAGATGGGCGATCTCGATTCGCACCTGCGCATCGCCACTGACTTCAACCTGAACCTGCGCATCTTCAAGAATGAAGTCCAGATACTCCAACGTCGTCGCCACTTCATCGGCCAGAGAGGTGGACGTCAGTTTAGTGGCCTTGCTGCCCTGGTCGGCGCTGGCGAGGAACAGCATGTCGTTGATGATCGAGCGCAGCCGTTCGAGCTCTTCGAGGTTCGATTGCAGCACTTCGAAATAATGTTCGGCTGAACGCCCACGGGTCAGCGCAACCTGGGTCTGGCCGATCAGGTTGGTCAGCGGCGAGCGCAGTTCATGGGCCACGTCGGCGTTGAACGATTCCAGACGCGAGTAGGCCTGTTCGACCCGCTCCAGTGTGGCGTTGAACGAACTGACGAACTGGTTCAGTTCCGGTGGCAATGGCGACAGTTGCAGGCGACCGGACAGCCGCGGTGGCGCCAGGCGTTGGGCTTCCTGCGACAACTTGATCAGCGGCTTGAGGCCGATCCGCGCTACCCAATAACCGAGTAGCGAGGCCAGCAATACCCCAATGATCGCCAGGCTGATCAGGGCGATCAGCAAGTGGTGCTGCGTCTCGTAAAAGGTTTCGGTGTCGATGCCGATCAAAAAGCGCAGCGGTGGCCGCTGGTCCTTGGCCGGCAGCGCGGTGACCAGCACTTTCAGCGGGTACGGATGGTCGGGCAACACCATGTCGCGCATGCCCAACGGGCCTTGGGCGAACGCGCGGATTGGTGCGTCGGGTTGGCCGTATTCATAACCGGGATTGCCACTGACCACCCAGAAGCGAATGCGCTTGTCTTCTTCGCTCAGCAACTTGAGCTTGGCGTTGATCTTCACCCAATGCTCGGGTGTGCCATAACGGTTGAGCGCCGATTCGAGCACGCTGTAGCGGGCGTCGAGTTCGGCTTCGGGCAGCAGGCCCAAGCCCTTGTCGACCTGTTGATACAGCGCACCGCCAATCAACAGGAACACCAAAAGCGCCACCAGCGTAAACATCCCGCTCAGGCGCAGGGCAATGCTATTACTGGACACCACGGCTCTCCAGCACATAACCCATGCCACGAATCGTGTGCAGCAGTTTCTCTTCGAACGGCCCGTCGAGCTTGGCCCGCAGGCGTTTGATCGCGACCTCGACCACGTTGGCGTCGCTGTCGAAATTGATGTCCCAGACCATCTCGGCGATGGCGGTTTTCGAGAGGATTTCCCCTTGCCGCCGCGCCAGGACGCTGAGCAGCGAAAACTCCTTGGCGGTCAGGTCCAGGCGTGTGCCGGCGCGGGTGGCCTTGCGGCTGATCAAATCTATCCACAGATCGGCGATGCTCACCTGCACCGGTTCATGGCCGCCGCTACGGCGGGTCAGCGCTTGCAGGCGCGCCACCAGTTCGAGGAAGGAAAACGGTTTGCCGAGGTAATCGTCGGCACCATCGCGCAGGCCTTTGATGCGGTCTTCAACCCGTTCGCGGGCGGTGAGCATGATCACCGGGGTTTGTTTGCGTGCCCGCAGCGCACGCAATACGCCAAAGCCGTCGAGGCCCGGCAACATGACGTCGAGGACAATCACTGCGTAATCGCTTTCCAGCGCCAGGTGCAGGCCTTCGACGCCATCGCCGGCCAGGTCCACGGTGTAGCCCTGTTCCGTCAAACCACGGTGCAGATAGTCCGCGGTTTTTTCTTCGTCTTCGATAATCAGAACGCGCATGACCCCGCCTCAGTCTGTGGTCGCCATCGCCTGCAGCGGTGCGGGCTTAGGCCGATGGAATAGCCGCTCAAGCCACAAGTATATGACCGGCGTGGTGAACAGCGTCAGCGCCTGGCTCACCAGCAAGCCGCCGACCACCGCGATCCCCAATGGCTGGCGCAGTTCGGCGCCGGTGCCGTAGCCGAGCATCAGCGGCAGGGCGCCGAGCAGGGCGGCGAGGGTGGTCATGATGATTGGCCGGAACCGTGTCATGCAGGCCTCATAGATCGCCTCTTCCGGCGGCAGGCCACGGTTGCGCTGGGCTTCCAGCGCAAAGTCGATCATCAGAATGCCGTTCTTCTTCACGATACCGATCAACAGCACGAGACCGATCAGCGCCATGATCGAAAAGTCCTGGCCGCAAATCCACAGCATGACCACCGCACCGAGCCCCGCCGAGGGCAGGGTCGAAATGATCGTCAGTGGGTGCACGAAGCTTTCGTACAGCACGCCAAGAATGATGTACACCGCCACCAGCGCCGCCAGAATCAGCCACGGCTGGCTGGCCAGCGAACTCTGGAAGGCCTGGGCTGCGCCCTGGAAATTACCGCTGATGGCCACCGGCATGCCGATGTCGGTCTTGGCCTGATTGAGCATGATCACTGCATCGCCCAACGCGACGCCCGGTGCCAGGTTGAATGACAGGTTGGCCGCCGGGAACATGCCGTCATGGGCGATGGACAGCGGGCCGATGGTCGGCGCATCGAATTTCGCCAGCGCCGAGAGCGGCACCATCTCTCCACTCAACGGCGAGCGCAGGTAGAAATAGTTGAGGCTTTCGGCCTTGCCGCGCTGTTTGGTGTCCAGTTCCAGAATCACGTTGTACTGGTTGGTCTGAGTCTGGAATTCGTTGATCTGCCGCTGGCCGAAGGCGTCGTACAGCGCTTCGTCGACATCGCTGGCGGTCAGGCCGAAACGCGCCGCCGCGCTGCGATCGATGCTGATGTGGGTGATGCTGCCGCCCAGTTGCAGGTCGTTGGAAATGTCACGGAATGCCGGGTTGCTGCGCAGTTTTTCCGTCAGGTGCTGGGTCCATGTGCTCAGGAGTGCCCCGTCGTTGCTCTTGAGCACGTATTGGTACTGGGCGCGGCTCGGGCCGGAGCTGAGGTTGATGTCTTGCCCGGCGCGCAGGTACAGCACGATGCCCGGGACTTTCATCAATTGCGGGCGAATCCGGTCGATGAACTGGCTGGCGGACACGTCACGATCACCGCGTTTCTTCAGTGAAATCCAGAACCGTCCGTTGGCGATGGTCTGGTTGCTGCCCGAAACGCCCACCGAATGAGAGAACGTCTCGACGGCGGGATCGGCGGCGACGATTTCGGCCATCGCCAAGTGTTTTTTCACCATGTCGCCGTAGGAAATGTCAGCCGCCGCTTCGGTGGTGCCGAGGACGAAACCGGTGTCCTGCACGGGGAAGAAACCCTTCGGAATGAAAATATATCCCGCGACCGCCAGGCTGAGGGACAAGCCAAACACACCGAGCATCAATTTCTGATGGGCGAGGGCGTGGCGCAGGCCTTTCTCGTACCACGCCAGCAAACGCTCGCCGAAACCCGGTTTGCCATGAGCGTGATGCGCCGGCGCGCGCATGAACAATGCTGCCAGGGTCGGCGCCAGCGTCAGGGACACCACTACCGAAATCATGATGGTCGAGGTGGCGGTCAGGGCAAATTCCTTGAACAGACGCCCGACCACGCCGCCCATGAACAGCAACGGAATGAACGCCGCCACCAGCGAGAAGCTGATGGAAACCACGGTAAAGCCGATCTCGCCGGCACCCTTGATCGCCGCCTCGCGCATGCCGTCGCCGGCCTCCAGATGACGGTGAATGTTCTCCACCACCACTATCGCATCGTCCACCACAAACCCGACAGACACCACAATCGCCACCAGCGTCAGGTTATTCAGGCTGAAGCCCATGATGTACATCAGGGCAAAACTGGCGGTCAGCGACACACCGAGTACCGCTGACACGATCAGCGTCGCTGACAACTGGCGCAGGAACAGCGCCATCACCGCCACCACCAACAGGATCGCGATCAGCAAGGTGATTTCAACTTCATGCAACGAGGCGCGGATGGTCTGGGTGCGGTCGATCAACACTTTGACCTGCACCGAAGCTGGCAGCATGGCCTTCAGCGTCGGCAAGGCCGCTTGAATACGGTCGACGGTCTCGACGATGTTGGCCCCCGGTTGCCGAAAAATCACCAGATTCACCCCCGGCTGACCGTCAGACCAGGCCTGTATGTAGGCGTCTTCTGAACCGTTGACGACTTTGGCCACATCCTTGAGATGAACCGGTGCACCGTTCTTGTAGGAAACGATGAGTTGGCTGTATTCCTCTGGGTGGAATAGCTGGTCGTTGGTGGACAAGGTCGAAATGCTCGACGCGCCGTACAACGCACCCTTGGCCAGGTTGAGGCTGGTCTGCTGGATCGCCAGGCGAATGTCCGCCAGGGTCAGGCCGATGGCGGCGAGTTTATCCGCCGACGCTTGCACGCGGATCGCCGGACGTTGCTGACCGGTAATGTTGACTTGACCTACGCCGTCGATCTGGCTGATCTGACGGGCGAGCAGGGTTTCCACCAGGTCACTGACTTCGGTACCGGGCATTTGCGGCGAGTTGATGCTGAGGATCAGCACAGGGCTGTCGGCCGGGTTGACCTTCCTCCACGTCGGCAGGTTCGGCATGTCTTTAGGCAGTTTGCCGGCGGCAGTGTTAATCGCTGCCTGGACTTCCTGGGCGGCGGTGTCGATGCTTTTATCGAGGGTGAATTGCAGGGTCAGGATGGTCGAGCCCAGGGCGCTGCTTGAGGTCATCTGGGTCACGCCGGGGATGGCGCTGAATTGCACTTCAAGTGGTGTGGCTACCGACGAGGCCATGGTCTCGGGGTTGGCGCCGGGCAGTTGCGCAGCCACCTGGATGGTCGGGAACTCCGCTTCCGGCAGCGGTGCAATCGACAGCCGTGGAAAGGCGATCGCCCCCAGCAGCACCAGGGCAAAGGTCAACAGAACCGTCGCCACCGGATGATCGATGCACCACGTGGAAATCGAACCGTGGCCCTTCATGGTTTCGGCTCCGTTCCCACCACTTGCGGTGGCTCCGTCAGCACTTGCACTGTGGCGCCGGGCTTGAGCCGCGACTGACCGTCGCTGACCAGCACATCGCCCGGTTTCACGCCTTTGATGATGTCCTGGCCGCTGCCTTGATAAACCATCTGTACCTGAACGACTTCGACCTTGTCGCCGTTGAGCCGGTACACGAAGTGTTGATCGAGGCCACGTTGTACGACGGTGGGCGGTACCACCAGTGCATTTTTATCCAGCGCTGTCTGAATCTTTACCGTCACCAGCAGACCCGGCCAGAGTTTCTGTGCGGGGTTGGCGAATTCGGCCTTGGCGCGGATGGTCCCGGTGTTGGCGTTGATCTGATTATCGATCAGGGTCAGATGACCTTCGCCCAGCAGGTTGCCGGTTTCGCCGTCGGTGTCGGCACCGATGTAGGCCTTGACTGGCGTGTGCTGTGGATCGTTGATCAGGCCCTGCAGGGTTGGCAGCATTTGCTGCGGCAGGGAAAACTCCACGGCGATCGGGTCGATCTGGGTCACCGTGAACAGGCCTTGGGTGTCAGTCATGCGCAGGAAGTTGCCTTCGTCCACCGTGCGAATACCGACACGACCGGTGACCGGGGAGCGAATCTGTGTGTAGGAAAGCTGCACCAGAGCGGCGTCGATAGAGGCTTGATTGCCTTGGGCGGTGGCTTTGAGTTGGTTAACCAGGGCTTGTTGCTGGTCGTATGTCTGCTTGGACACGCCATCGTCGACACTCAGCAGTTTGTAGCGTTTGAGGTTGACCTGCGCCACTTGCAGTTGCGCCTGGCTTTCACCCAGTTGCGCCCGGGCCTGGTCGAGGCTGGCGCGGATCGAGCGGTCGTCGATGGTGGCCAGCAGGTCGCCTTGGTTCACCAGTTGGCCTTCTTTGACCAGCAGTCTGGTGAGAATGCCGTCGATTTGCGGGCGTACTACGACGCTGTGTAATGACAGCACCGAACCGATGCCGCTGACGTAGCGGGGCACGTCTTTTTCGGCGACGCTGACCACCCGCACGGGGATGGCGGTGGGGGCAGCCAGTTTGGCAGTGGCGGGCTTGGTGAGGTACCAGGTGCCCAGCGCTGCCAGGGCGATCAGCAGACCTGCAAGCAGGGCGGTTTTTTTCTGAATTCGCATGCGAGTTTGGCGCCGGGCTGGAGGGTCGGGTTTTTTTATCAGGTTTGTATCTTCCTTTATAAACCTGTTCGGCCGTCAGGAAAGTGACCGGTAACTGACGGCGCTGTCAGTTTGGGGCTTTGTTTTGGTCTTGGCGGCCTTCGGGTCGACCATGCTCTTGGTTGGTGGGGTACATATCCGTTGCTGCGGTAACGGCGGCTGGCGGTTTCGCCCTTACGGCGAGTCCCTTTTGTCAAACGCCACAAAAGGAACCAAAAAGTCTCGCCCCAAACATACGGCCCCTCGCTAAGGCTCGGCGTTCCTTCGCTCCGGTATCCATCTGGGGGCATCGCCCTACGGTCTGCTTCGCTACGACCTACATGCGATGAGTTCGACTGCGTCGAACGGCGCTGCGCGCCAATCCCCAGATGAATACCTCCACTCAGCCTCCTGAAGGGGCGGGTGGATCAAGATCAAGAGCGGCAGGCGAGCTAACGCTCGGCCTGTTGAGTGGTGAGGGGCGGGCGGTGTACGCCGGTGGCTTTTCGTAGGAGCGAGGCTTGCCCGCGAAGGCGGCCTGACAGCCGACCAATCCCTTGCAGATGCACACTGATCAACTGTAGGAGCGAGGCTTGCCCGCGAAGACGGCCTGACAGCCAACCAATTTCCCACAGATGTAAACCGATCCAATTGTGGGAACGAGCTGCTCGCGATTGCGATGGGGCAGCCAGCATCAATGTTGAATGTTGAACCGTCATCGCGAGCAAGCTCGACTCCTGCAGGTGCGGGTCAGTCTTGTGGGTCGATGTTGTCCAGTACTCGATTCACCGCCAGTTCGCCCAGCATGATGACCTGCTGGATGCCCAGCATGGTGTTGCGATGAGTGCCTTCGAGAAACCCGGCGAAGTCACTGGCCATGACGCTGGCCGAGGCGAGGGATTCGCAGGCGTAGACCAATAAGGTTTCGGTGGTGGCGTTGGGGGCAACCTGGAACAAGTGGCTGGGGGTGTGAGGGGGATTTGGCGTCGGCTTGAACATAAGTGCATTACTCCATGCTGGGATTAATGGAGCTGCCACTTTTTGTTTTCCAGACAAAAGGGTGGCAGCCGTGCGCGGACTGGAAAAACCGGTCAATCCCAACCAAAACCCGGCAGACCCGAAGGTCTCCCGCGCACAGCCGCCATAACATTGCGAGCAGAAAAAAGCGCCGCAGTATGCCATGTGCTGAGGTAAAGGATTGATCCAGGTTTTCCAGACCTGATCGCTGATGCGTCAGCGACCCCCAAAGCCTACCCATCTCCCGTCCCACACACCAACCGTCAAAACGCGTCGGAAACGTCCCGGAATCCCGGCGATTTGTAGGACCGTCTGTAGCTCAATTCGCCAGCCGAACCCCACCCAAACTCCCACTCAATTCATACGCCGCCAATTCCGCCTGGTGCGCCGCCAATATCTCCGGCAACGACCCACGCAAATACTCAACCCATGTCTTGATCTTCGCATCCAGATACTGCCGCGAAGGATAGATCGCATACAGGTTCAATTCCTGCGAGCGGTAGTTCGGCATCACCCGCACCAGTGTGCCGTTGCGCAACCCTTCTATTGCCGCATACACCGGCAAAATCCCAACCCCCATGCCACTGGTGATCGCGGTTTTCATCGCGTCAGCGGAGTTCACCAAAAACGGTGAGCTGTTGATGGTGACCATTTCCTGGCCTTCAGGGCCGTCGAAGGTCCATTTCTCCAGCGGAATCACCGGGCTCACCAGGCGCAGGCAGGCGTGGTTGAGCAAGTCGCTGGGTTTGTGCGCGCAGCCGTTGGCTTTTACATAGGCGGGCGATGCGCAAACGATGCTGTAGGTGATGCCCAGGCGCTGGGAGACGAAGCCCGAGTCGGGCAGTTCGCTGGCGAGCACGATGGACACGTCATAACCTTCGTCCAGCAAATCCGGCACGCGGTTGGCCATGGTCAGGTCGAAGGTCACGTCCGGGTGGGTCTTGCGGTAGCGGGCGATGGCGTCGATCACGAAGTGCTGACCGATGCCGGTCATGGTGTGCACTTTGAGTTGCCCGGCCGGGCGCGCGTGGGCGTCGCTGGCCTCGGCTTCGGCTTCTTCGACGTAAGCCAGGATCTGCTCGCAACGCAATAGATAGCGCTTGCCGGCCTCGGTCAGGGCGATGCGGCGGGTGGTGCGGTTGAGCAGACGGGTTTGCAGGTGGGCTTCCAGGTTGGAGACCGCGCGCGAGATGTTGGCCGTGGTGGTATCGAGTTGCACGGCGGCGGCGGTGAAGCTGCCGGCCTCGGCCACGCAGCTGAAGGCGCGCATGTTTTGCAAAGTGTCCATGGGGTGCTCTCTTTGGCGATGGCAAATTGTGACACGAAGTTGCTGATTCTTTACAGGCGACTAAAGACGCGACCAAGGGATTATCACGTTAACGGTAACAAAGATTCACAGGAATCCCGGCTTATCGCCAACAAGGCCCACCCCTAGAATTGCGCCCCTGTAGGTGCGGGCTTTTTGTGGCGAGGGGGCTTGCCCCCGTTCGGCTGCGCAGCAGTCGTAAACCGGTCACCGCATTCTGATTGAAGATCGCGGTGACCGGTTTTAGGGTCGCTACGCAACCCAACGGGGGCAAGCCCCCTCGCCACAAAAAGCCCGTTCCCAGAAGTTCTCCGTACCTCTCCATCTCAGGAAATCGCAGCAGTGCCGCGTCGCATCAACAGAGCGCTCAAGACGCTCAATGTTTTGGCTTTAACCCTCGCAATCAGCGGCTGCATCGGAACTGGCGGTATTGCCCCACAGGGCAAGGCACTGGAGGCCAATTCACTGGCCACCGACGCAGCCATTCAGAGCGCCGCGCAAGACGCTCATTGGCCGACCGCCCAATGGTGGCAAACCTACGGCGACCCGCAACTTAACCGCTGGATCGATCTCGCGCTGCAAGGCAGCCCGAGCATGGCCATGGCCGCCGCTCGCGTCCGCCAGGCCAAAGCCATGGCCGGTGTCGCCGAGTCCGCCGAGTCGCTGCAGATCAATGGCCAATCCACCCTCAAGCGCCACAACTGGCCCACCGATCAGTTCTACGGCCCCGGCGAGTTGGCCAATACCACCACTTGGGACAACAACGCCGCCCTGGGTTTCAGCTATGCCCTCGACCTTTGGGGCCGCGAAAGCAACGCCACCGAACGCGCCGTGGACATGGCCCACATGAGCGCCGCCGAGGCACGGCTGGCCCAGCTCGAATTGCAGAACAACATCGTGCGCGCCTACATCGAGCTCTCGTTGCATTACGCACAACGGGACATCGTCGCGGCGACGTTGAAGCAGCAACAGCAAATCCTTGATCTGGCTTCGAGGCGTCTAAACGGTGGTATCGGCACGCATTTCGAAGTCAGCCAGGCCGAAACACCATTGCCGGAAACCCATCGCCAGCTCGATGCGCTGGATGAAGAAATTGCCCTCAGCCGTAACCAACTTGCCGCACTGGCCGGCAAGGGGCCGGGGGAGGGCGCGCAGTTGCAGCGGCCGACGCTGTCATTGGGCACAGCGCTGAAACTGCCCTCGGCATTGCCCGCCGAACTGCTGGGCCAACGCCCGGACGTGGTCGCCAGTCGCTGGGAAGTGGCGGCGCAGGCGCGGGGCATCGAGGTGGCCCACGCCGGTTTCTACCCCAACGTCGACCTGGTCGGCAGCCTCGGCTACATGGCCACCGGCGGCGGGGCGCTGGAGTTTCTGACGGGCAAAAAGCTGAACTACAGCGTCGGTCCGGCGATCTCGTTGCCGATCTTCGACGGTGGCCGCTTGCGTTCGGAGTTGGGTGAAGCCTCGGCCGGTTATGACATCGCCGTGGCCAGGTACAACCAGACGCTGGTCAATGCGCTGAAGAATATCTCCGACCAGTTGATCCGCCGCGAGTCGATGGACAAGCAACAGGCCTTCGCCGCCGAATCGGTGGCCACCGCGCAGAAAACATACGACATCGCGATGATCGCTTATCAGCGTGGGCTCACCGATTACCTCAACGTGCTCAATGCGCAGACCTTGCTGTTCAAGCAGCAACAAGTGCAGCAGCAGGTTCAGGCGGCACGGTTGAGTGCTCATGCCGAGCTGGTGACCGCGTTGGGCGGTGGACTCGGTGCGGGCGACGACGTGCCGAAAGACAGCCAGACCCAGGCGCCAAAACCTCCAGCCCTGCTTGGGAGCATCTTGAAATGAGCATGCTATTTCAGGTTCACCCGAATTTGTGGCGAGGGAGCTTGCTCCCGCTGGAGTGCGCAGCACTCACGAAATCAGCATGGGTCACCAGCATTTTGGGGCCGCTGCGCAGCCCAGCGCGAGCAAGCTGGCTCGCCACATGACCTCGCTTGTCTCAAGACTTTCCTAAGTGAGCACAATTTCATGACTCCCTTGCCCGCACCTTTGCGCTGGCTGTATTCCCTTGAATGGCGCCGGGGGTTCTTCGACTGGGCGCGCAGCGACGGCGTGACCTGGGTCTACATTTTCAAGGTGCTGTTCGCCGCGTTCCTGACCTTGTGGCTGGCTATGCGCCTGGAGCTGCCGCAACCGCGCACCGCGATGATCACCGTGTTCATCGTCATGCAACCGCAAAGCGGCCAGGTGTTCGCCAAGAGTTTCTATCGTTTTCTCGGCACGTTGGCCGGGTCGGCGGTGATGGTCGCGCTGATTGCCTTGTTTGCGCAGAACACTGAACTGTTCCTCGGCTCGCTGGCGATCTGGGTGGGCATTTGCTCGGCCGGCGCGGCGCGTTATCGCAACTTTCGCGCCTATGGATTTGTACTCGCCGGTTATACAGCGGCGATGGTCGGATTGCCCGCTCTGGCGCATCCGGACGGCGCGTTCATGGCGGCAGTCTGGCGCGTGCTGGAAATCTCCTTGGGGATTCTCTGCTCGACACTGGTCAGCGCCGCGATCCTGCCGCAAACCGCCAGCGCCGCGATGCGTAATGCGTTGTATCAACGCTTCGGTGTGTTTGCCTTATTCGTCACCAATGGCTTGCGCGGTCGTAGCCAACGCGAAGCTTTCGAAGCTGACAATGTGCGCTTCATCGCCGAGGCCGTCGGGCTGGAAGGCTTGCGCAGCGTGACGGTGTTCGAAGACCCGCACATGCGTCGGCGCAATGGTCGGCTCAGTCGCTTGAACAGCGAATTCATGGGCATTACCACGCGCTTCAATGCCCTGCATCAGTTGCTCGAACGCTTGCGCGGCAGCGGCACCGATCAGGTTGTTGCGGCGATCAAACCGGGGTTGCAGGACTTGGCCGAAGTGCTCGACGGTTTCAGTGGCCGCGCCCTGACCAGTCCCGATGCTGCGCGCCTGGTCACCGCGCTTGCCCAGTACAAGGAAGGCTTGCCGGCGCGAGTGCGCAGCCTGCGGTCGAGCTTTCAGGAGAGCGAGCCGAGCGACGCCGAGCAGCTGGATTTCCACACCGCGTACGAGCTGCTTTATCGCTTCGTCGATGACCTGCACAGTTATGCACAGACCCACGCGTCGCTCGCCGATCACAGCCACGAGCGGGAGCGCTGGGATGAACCCTTCACCCCGCAAACCAACTGGCTGGCCTCGGCGGCGTCGGGGATTCGCGCAGCGTTCATCCTCGTGGTGCTTGGCAGTTACTGGGTGGCCACCGCGTGGCCGAGCGGGGCGACCATGACCCTGATCGCCGCCGCTACCGTAGGCCTTTCAGCGGCGACGCCGAACCCCAAGCGCATGGCGTTTCAGATGGCCTGCGGGACTTTACTCGGGGCGCTGATCGGTTTCGCCGAGATGTTTTTCATCTTCCCGTGGATCGATGGCTTTCCATTGCTGTGCGTGATGCTCGCACCAGTCATCGTACTCGGCTCGTTCCTGACGTCGCGACCGCAATACGCCGGGGTTGGCCTGGGGTTGCTGATCTTTTTCAGCACCGGTTCAGTGCCGGACAACCTCACGGTTTACAACCCTTACGCCTTCATCAACGACTACATTGCCATGATCATGGGCATGCTGGTGTGCGCGGCGGCCGGGGCGATCATTCTGCCGCCCAACAGTCGCTGGTTATGGCGGCGCCTGGAGCAGGATTTGCGTGGGCAGGTGGTGTACGCCATCAGCGGCAAACTCAAGGGCCTGGCGTCAAGTTTCGAAAGCCGCACGCGGGACCTTCTGCACCAGGCCTACGGTCTTGCCGCGGGACAACCGCAGGTGCAACGGGACTTGCTGCGCTGGATGTTCGTGGTGCTGGAAATCGGCCACGCGATCATCGAGTTGCGCAAGGAACAGGCGATTCTGCCGGTGCATCCCGCTTATGCAGAGTCCCAGCCGTGGCGTCAGTCGATCCGTGCGATGGGGCGTTCGCTGGTGCGGCTGTTTCTGCAACCCAATAACAACAATCTCGACCGGGCATTGATCGCCGTCGACCATGCAATCAGCTGCGTGCAAGCCACCGATGAACCCTTCGCGCCGCACTTCGATACTTCCGCCCTGCGCCGGGTAAAGAGCTACCTGCACTTCATCCGTACTTCGTTGCTTGATCCGCAATCGCCTCTTGCCAGCTATGCCACCGCCAAGCCCCAAGGACTTGAACATGCCTCGTGAAATCGCCTTCCACGGCGTCTATATGCCAACCATGACCCTGATGTTTTTCATCGCGGCGGCGCTGGCCTGGGCACTTGACCGATGCCTGTCCGGGTTCGACCTGTACCGCTTCTTCTGGCACCCGGCGCTGCTGCGCCTGAGCCTGTTTACCTGTCTGTTCGGCGCCTTGGCGCTGACTGTCTACCGTTGACTCTCTAACACTGAGAATGCCCTGATGAAAAAGCTTTTCAGCCTGCTCGCGACCCTGCTGGTGCTGGCCCTCGCCCTGTGGATCGGCCGGACCCTGTGGGTGCATTACATGAACACCCCCTGGACCCGTGACGGCCGGGTGCGCGCCGATATCATCAACGTCGCTGCCGACGTGACCGGGGAAGTGGTGGATGTGCCGGTGCGCGACAACCAGCTAGTGAAGAAGGGCGATTTGCTGATGCGCATCGATCCCGAGCACTACCGCATCGCGGTGAAACAGGCGCAGTCGCTGGTGGCCTCGCGCAAAGCCACGTGGGAGATGCGCAAGGTCAACGCCCATCGCCGCGCCGACCTCGACAACCTGGTGATTTCCAGGGAAAACCGCGACGACGCCAGCAACATCGCCGACTCGGCCCTGGCCGATTACCAGCACGCCCAGGCACAACTGGAAGCCGCCGAACTGAACCTCAAACGCACCGAAGTGCGCGCGGCGGTGGACGGCTATGTGACCAATCTCAACGTCCATCGCGGCGACTACGCACGCATCGGCGAAGCGAAAATGGCCGTGGTCGACATGAACTCGTTCTGGGTCTACGGCTTCTTCGAGGAAACCAAGCTGCCGCATGTGAAGGTTGGCGATAAGGCCGACATACAATTGATGAGCGGCGAAGTGCTCAAGGGCCATGTGGAAAGCATTTCCCGCGGGATCTACGACCGTGACAATCCGGAAAGCCGCGAGTTGATCGCCGATGTGAATCCGACGTTCAACTGGGTGCGTCTGGCGCAGCGGGTGCCGGTGCGGATTCACATTGATGAAGTGCCGGAGGGCGTGCTGTTGGCGGCGGGGATTACTTGTACCGTTGTGGTGAAACAAGAAAGTGGCGAATAACCTTGTGGCGAGGGGGCTTGCCCCCGTTGGGCTGCGCAGCAGCCCCAAAACCTGCAACCCCGTTCTTCCAGATGTACCGCATGCTCTGGTTTTGCGCCGGCTTCGCCGCCGAACGGGGGCAAGCCCCCTCGCCACAAGGGCACGGTTTCAGCCCTGACAAAACGTCTCATGCAGATGCCGCCAAACCACCTTGCCATCGGCCTGTTTTTCAAACACCACCGAGGATCGCCGGTCAGAATGCAGCCCTGTCGCATCGGTCTGCTGCTCGCGATAACTCACCACTGCGCCATCGTCGTACAGCGCGACACCTCGCAACTCGCTGAGCTCAATCCTGAACCCGAGCTTTTTCCCGCCCGCCAGTAGAAACAGTTCGTTCAACGCCTCGAAATCCAGCACCCGGCCCAACGGCGAGATCATGGAAAACTGTGGTGAAAAACGCAGGAGCAATTGTTCAAGCTCGGATTCGTCTCGCTCTTCGGCCAACCATTGTTCGATGGCTATGTGAGCCTGGATCACTTCGTCAAAGTATTCGGTGTAGTCGGTCATGTTGTTTCCTGAAGTTCTGTGGTGTCTGTTCCGACGCCTTCGCGGGCAAGCCGGTCTTAGAGTTGCCCCTTCAACCCGAACCGCTTCATCAACCCCGACTCCAGTAACCCTTTAGGCAACAACCCCGCCATCAACGGCAACGCCCGGCTGCCATTGCCCAAGCGAACCAGACGTGGCGGTTTGCTTTGCTGTACAGCCTTGAGCAAACCGGCGGCAAATTCACTGGCCGGCGTCGGTTTGTCCTGAGAGGCCTTGGCCCGTGCACGAATGCCTTCACGCAGTGGAAACCACGGTGACTGTTCGGTGATCAGTTGCTCGGCTTCGTGGCCGGCATTCTTGGCGAAGCTGGAGGCGATAGCCCCTGGCTGAACTTCCATGACCCGTACACCGAACGGTGCCAATTCCATGCGCAGCGCATCGCTCAAGGCATGCACCGCGGCTTTCGAGGCGCAGTAGGCGCCAGCAAATGGCGTGACCAGAACCCCGGAAACGCTGCCGATGTTCACCACCAGGCCCCTGGCGCGACGCAGCACCGGGAACATCGCGCGAGTCACGCCAACGATCGCAAACACGTTGGTTTCGAATTGCCGCTGCATGGCCGGCACACCACCATCGAGCAGGGGGCCCATGGCGCCATAGCCGGCGTTGTTGATCAGCACATCGAGGCCGCCCAGTTGCTGATTGATCCGCTCGCTCAGCTGTTCGAGCGCCGCGGCATCGTTAACGTCCAGTTGCACGGCAGTGAACCCGGCGGCGGTCAGGGCCGTCACATCTTCAGCCTTGCGGGCGCTGGCCCAGACGTCGTAACCGGCACTTTTGAAAGCGTCGGCGAGGGCGCGGCCAATGCCGCTGGAACAACCGGTAATCAACGCAACGGGCATGGCGCGGTCCTTGTGCAAAAAGAAGAGGGGGATCAGTCGGAGAAACTACCCTGCAAACGCTCGGCGCGAAACTCCAGGGTTTGCGGGCGATAACCGGGGCGCAGGGGCGGCATAGGCAAACAGTCTTCCCAATTGCCGCCGGCCTGCAATTCGCCGGGGCCGCGATAACGTGGTGCGGCGTATTGATTGTCGGCCAGATTGACCGTATCGCCCGGTGCATAAGCGGCGACACGCCAGCGCAACTCGGTCAGCGGTACGTCGTTGCCGTTGTTCATCGTCAGTTTCAATGGGCGATCCGCCGGGCAGTGCTCGGGCGCGTAGGTGATGCGCAGCTCAAGGCGTGCCAGTTGCTTGACTTCGCGGTTGTCCAGCCAGATCACCCAGGTCGCCACCAGGGCCAATCCGACAGCCGCAGCCATGGAAACCGGCACGGCCTTGGCCGGGTAGCGCAGCAAAAGGATCAGCCAGGTGATGACCAGCAGGACGCCGATGAACATGTGGGAATGCTCCTTGAACTCATAAACACCATCCTACCGAAGGGGCGCGGGAATGGACATTCGGTGATTAAGGCAATTTACCGCCGGTCGGTACTGCAATTTCTGACAGTAGCCTGTAGTGCTCTCGATACGTTAGAAGACATTGGTCAACAGGGCAGTATTTTGGCGGACGATGGCAATGGGAATGCACCACAGAACACCAAAATTGTCCGTCGTCGACCCGCGCGGCTTGACGATCCGTTCGGTGGATTATTGGCGCGCCGTCGAAAACCTGCCCACTGAAGCACGCATCAATCGCACGGCCCATGATGCTGCGGGCCACCCGATAAAACAGTGGGATCCGCGGCTTTGGGCATTGCAGGTTGAAGATCCTCTGACACCCGCCAATTCAACGACCGTGCATTCTCTGTCCGGCCATGCGCTTTGTACCGTCAGCGTCGATGCTGGATTGCAACTGAGCCTGCCCGGTCTGGGCGACGAGATTTTGCTGGCATGGGACAGCCGAGGTACACAACGCGAGGTTGAATACGACGACCTGCTTCGTCCCGTGGCAGTGATCGAGCAGGGTACAGCTGAGCCGCGAAGGTCCATTGAACGCATGACCTATGGCGGTCCCGATCATGGCGACCAGAATCAATGCGGGTAGTTGATCCGTCATGACGATCCCGCCGGGACGGAGCTGTTCGAGGCATTTTCGATCACCGGCCAATGCGTGAGGCAAGTCCGTCACTTCACCCTGGACCCTGTTGCCCCCGACTGGCCGGAGTTGGAAGCCGATCGCGAGCGGCTGCTTGAGCCCGGTGACGGTGCGTCGTCGACGTGGCGTTTCGGTCCACAGGGGCATGTGCTGGAACAGACCGATGCCAAGGAGAATCGTCAGACCTTCCACCTGACGCTTGATGGACAGTTGCGTGAGGCGCGACTGCAACTCCATGGGCTGACAACCTGGCAAACGCTGGTGCGCGATATTCGGTATAGCGCGCAGGGTCAGGTCGAACACGAAACCGCTGGTAACAACGTACAGACGACCCTCGTTTACCGCCCCGAAGACGGTCTGCTGATGGAGCGCCGGGCACAGGATGCCAGTGCCGGACTGTTGCAACACCTGATCTACGATTATGACCGGATGGGCAATGTTCTGAGCATCGAGGACAGGGCACTGTCGGTGCGTTACTTCAATAACCAGCGCATCGATCCCATCAGTCGCTATATCTACGACAGCCTGTATCAATTGATCGAAGCCTACGGCTGGGAGGAGGGCACTCTCCAGCAGGGGCCGGTGTCGGTGGGGCGGGTCGATCCGGCGGCGGTCAGCAACTATCGCCAGACCTTCCGCTATGACGAGGGCGGGAACCTGCTGACGCTGACGCACGTCGGCACGCAGAGTCGGGGGCGCGAACTGAAAGCGGCCCTCTACAGCAATCGTTGTCTGCCCTGGCGCAACGGTGTGCCGCCGACCGAAGAGGACATCGCCGCGGCGTTCGACGCCAAGGGCAATTTGCTGGAGCTGGATCAGGGACGGATCCTGAATTGGGATCTGCGTAATCAGTTGCAGTCTGTCAGCCCGGTGGAACGCGTCTCCGGGCTCAATGACAGGGAGTCCTATGTCTACGATGGCGGTGGGCAGCGGGTACGCAAAATCCGCTCATTACAGACCAATGCCCGGACCGTGGTGGCTGAAGTGCGTTATCTGCCGGGGCTTGAGATGCGCAGCGATAACGGCACGGGAGAAGTATTGCAGGTCATCAGCGCCCAGGCGGGACTCAATAGCGTGCGAGTGCTGCATTGGGAAACAGCGCCACCGTCCGGTATCGCCAACGATCAATACCGCTACAGCCTGGTCGATCACCTGAAATCCTGCACGCTGGAACTGGCCGACGACGTGCGAATTATCAGTCAGGAAACTTACTATCCCTTTGGCGAAACGGCTTGGTTTGCCGGGGCGGGCGTCGTTGAAGCGAGTTATAAAACCATTCGTTATTCGGGCAAGGAACGGGATGCAACGGGGCTTTATTACTACGGGTACCGCTATTACGTCCCGTGGTTGCAGCGCTGGCTGAATGCGGATCCGGCGGGGGAGGTGGATGGGTTGAATTTGTTCTTGATGGTGCTGAATAACCCGGTGACGTTCATTGATTCATTTGGCCTGCAACACGATGTAGTGGGGGACTACGAAATCGACATCGGCAAGCTGCAGCGGATGGGATTGAAAGTTAAGGCAATGAGCGCAAAAGTCGTGATGTTTGACGAAAAGACCGAAAAATTCAAACCCAGCTCCGGGTTCAAAGCGGTGGAGGTGGGTGTGGATGTCAAATACGCCGTTGGCAAGGATGAGCTGAAACGCAGCTTGAAGGAGTACAAGCGCGTGTTCAAGCATGCCTCGAGGATGTTTACGGACTCCAAGACAGGTGAAACCCGGATGAATCTGGAGCTTGGAGAAGGCATCTCATCAGAGATGTTGAAGTTGGCGAATAAGGATTTTCAGAAGCCCCAGATTACCGAGGCGGATCCTGGAGGTGCCTGGCCAAAAAAAATCGTCGAGAACAGGTTCTTTGCGATTTTGAAGAAAGAGGACAGGCTGAAAGCTGCGGGAACCAGGCAAATCTACGCAATTGCGGCAATTTCCACCACGACGCGCATGGGGGCGGCCAGTAATGACACAGACGCCAGGGTGGAGTATTTGGTGGCCAACCCCGCTTCCCAGCTGAAGGCAAACGAACTGAAAATTGCCGCGGATGTCGGGGTCATGTCGAAAGACGCCTCGCATGTACGAGGCGTGGGCAACTTTCTGACGCTCAAATCGCTGAACAGAATAAACAAGACCAGCAAGTTGGTAAAAATTACTACTCGAGCGGTCAACCCAAGGTCAGCGGCCATTGCCTCGAGATCGGGTGCCACATGGAAGGGATAGAAAAAGCCCCCACCCAACCCACTGCGGATAGGGAACGCAGCGGGCTGGACGGGGGCTTCTTGTCTTACTGAGCGTTACTGCGCGATGGTTTTCACCGACACGCCGCGCTCGATCGGGGTGGAGCGACCGTAGATATCTTCAAACCGCTCGATATCGTCTTCACCCAGGTAGCTGCCCGATTGCACTTCGATGATCTCGAGTGGAATCTTGCCCGGGTTGCGCAGACGGTGAACCGAGGCGATCGGGATGTAGGTCGACTGGTTTTCAGTGAGCAGGAACACGTTTTCGTCGCAGGTCACTTCAGCAGTGCCGCTGACCACGATCCAGTGTTCGGCGCGGTGGTGGTGCATTTGCAGCGACAGGCACGCGCCCGGCTTGACCGAGATGCGCTTGACCTGGAAGCGGCCGCCCATGTCCACCGAGTCATAGGAGCCCCACGGACGATAGACTTCGCAGTGGGTCTGGGTTTCGCTGCGGCCCAGTTCGTTGAGGGTGTTGACCATCTGTTTGACGCCTTGGACCTTGTCCTTGTGGGCGATCATCATGGCGTCCTTGGTTTCGACCACCACGATGTTTTCCAGGCCGATCACCGACACCAGTTTGCCGTTGCCGTGGATCATGCAGTTTTTGCTGTCCTGGATGACCACGTCGCCTTTGGTGACGTTGCCGTTGGCGTCTTTTTCATTCACTTCCCACAGCGACGACCAGCAACCGACATCGCTCCAGCCTGCCGTCAGCGGTACAACACAGGCGCGCTGGGTTTTTTCCATGACCGAATAGTCGATGGAATTGTCCGGGCAGCAGGCGAAGGTGGCGGCATCGATGTCGACGGTATCGGCATCCTGCGCGCTACGTTCCAGCGTCAGTACACAGGTATCGTAGATGTCCGGATCGTGCTTTTTCAGCTCTTCGAGGAAACGGCTGGCGCGGAACAGGAACATGCCGCTGTTCCAGAAGTAACCACCGGACTGGACGAACTCGGTAGCGCGTTTCACGTCTGGTTTTTCGACGAAGTGCGAGACGCGGCTGACGCCTTCCGGCAGCAGGGCATCGTTGGTGGATTTGATGTAGCCGTAACCGGTTTCCGGTTTGGTCGCCGGCACGCCGAACAGCACCATCTCGCCGCGCTCGGCTGCCACGGTGGCCAGGGCCAGGGCGCGTTGCAGGGCTTTCTGGTCTTCCAGCACGTGGTCAGCCGGCAGCACCAGCATCAACTCGTCGCGGCCTTCATTGACCAGCATCATCGCGGTCAGGGCCACGGCCGGCGAAGTGTTGCGGCCAAAGGGTTCCATCAGCACGCGCTGCACGTCCAGGTTGCGGGCGCTCAGCTGTTCGTTGACGATGAAACGGTGTTCCTTGTTGCAGACCACGATCGGGGTGTCCATGCCTTCGAACACCAGGCGCTCCAGGGTTTGCTGGAACAGCGTTTGTTCGCCGGTCAGGGCGAGGAATTGCTTGGGGAATTGCTTACGCGAAAGCGGCCAAAGACGTGAGCCGCTACCACCTGACAAGATCACCGGAATCATGTTGTTACTCCTTTAAAATCGATTGGTTAGAGCTACTGCGTTCTGTCGTTTCACTCTTGTTCTTGTTCCGTGTCCGAATTGACGCCCCAGTCCCACAGGGGGAGCGTCAATTCGGAGAATTAATCAGCGCGTCGCCACCGGGCGTTTCACCCACACTGGCGACAGGCTGCTGCCGCTGCCGGTGACGTACAGCACCGCGGCTTCGCCTCGTTCCAGGGCAACCGGTTTCACGTCGCCGACTTTGGTGGCGCCGTCGTACAGTGCCAGGCTGACTTTCACCGGGTTGATTTCACGCTCGCCACGGCCCTTGGCCGCTACGGATGGGACCACTTCGGTCTTGCCGTCGGCGGTTTTCAGGGTCAGGGCCTTGTCGCTCAGGTTCTGTACGCGTACCAGGGATTTTTGCTTGTTCTTGAACGGCGGCTCTTCGATCAGTTGCGGCGCACCGCTGGCGTTGTTGACCAGGGTGTAATAGTGATCACCGGCCAGTTTCACCGGCAGGGATTGGCTGCCGATCTTGGCGCTGTAGTCGCCGCCCGGCATGAAGCTGAAGTCAGTGCTGGACAGCGGCGCGACTTCGTTCAGGTTGGTGGTGCCGACAGTGGCGCTGACTTCGGCGTTGCCGGCGTTGTAGACCCGCACGAAGCTGGAGCCTTTCGGTGCGGTCGGGCCGTAGAGGGCGGAGTCACCCGCGGCGAAGGCCTGCATCGACAGCACGCCCATGCCGGCGACGAGGGCTAAGGTCTTGGCGAGACGGCGAGGAGTAGTAGTGAAAGTCATGGAAGTACCTCTCTTTCAGTTTTGCGCCCGGTCGGGCGTCTCGGATTTAGTGTTTGCAGCTACGTTTTGTTGGCGCGCGCCGGCTTGTTTAAGCTCTGCGACCCACTGCGGGTCGGCGTCGCCGATTTCGTTATTCACAGGCAGATATCGTTCAGGGAACTCCCAGATCAGCACTTGTGGCGGGCTGTTCTTGAAAGCATCGCTTTTGAGGTAGCTGAGCATCGGCAGAATCGGGCCGTGGCCGTCTTCGGCGTAATTGACTACGTCGCTGTGCAGCGCTTCTTTCAGCGCACCGACGAAGTTCCAGTTCGGGTTGGCGCTGTAGCTGGTGCCGATCAGCGCTACCGGGACTTCAGTGTTGGCGAACAACGCGTCATCGCCGGCAGGCTGGTCCTGGGCCGCCACGGTGTTGCGCTTCTGCAACGGTTCTGGTGCCGGCATCAGGTTTTCGAACAGCGGGTCCAGCGGCAGGAACAAGCGCAGGTCACCCTTGTGGGTCACCTTCTCTGCAGGCTCGGTGACGAAGTTTTGCGGTTCGCCGCTGAGCGGAGCCTTGTCGGCGATGGTTTTGGCCAGGGTTTCGGCGGCGATTTGCGCGCCTTCCGGGGTCCAGTGGGTGTCGGTGCGCAGGAACACTTGCTGACCGTTCTGCTTGGCTTTTTGCAGCGGGCCGAGCAGGTCGGGGGCGAGGATCTTGTCGGCCGCCACACGAGCGTGGAAGTCCTTGTACAGATTGGCGTGGATACTCGCCGGCTTCTCTTCACCCAAGTGTTCCGGGTACAGACGCGCCTTGGCCGGCACGATCGCCATCACCAGTTGCACGCCTTGCTCTTTCAGGGTCTGGCGTACGCCTTCGACCAGCGCGTAGTTACCTTGCAGGTTCAACTCTTCGTTGACGATCGGGTGGAACTCTTCATCGCTGTAGAGCCACTGATCGCGACCGAGTACCACGCCCGGACGACCTTCATTGAACAGTTTGAAATCCAGCGCGGCCCAAAGGTTGGTGCCCAGGCGCTTGATTGGAAACTCGTCGTCGTAGTGGGTCTCGACGGCTTTGGTCCAGCGACCGTTGAGCACGGTGGCATCGGCATTGGTACTGAAGCCGAAGAAGCTGCGTACCGACCACAGGCCCAGGACCAGCAAGGTCACCAGGAACAGGGCGATGTAGAAGATGCGTAATGAGCGGGTCATAGTCAGATCCCTCAGAACTGGAAGTAAAGGAACGGCGAGAAGCTTTGCGCCGAGAGTTTGAGAATCGAGGCGATGAACAGCAGCAGTACCAGCGCGCGCATCACGTAACGCGACCAGTCGGCAGTCCAGTAGGCCGGTTGCACCTGGGCTTCGACGCCGACGGTGTAGCCAGGCTGGTGGATGCTCGCCGGGTTATCCCCAGGCACCGCTTTGATCAGGCCAGGTTGTGCGCCGGCAGGGCCGTCGTTTTCGACGTTGACCGCAGGCTTGGTCTTGACCGGTGGCTGGTTGGTGTAGAAATCACGCAGACCGAAGAACGCCAGGGTTGCGTACGCCACCACCAGGGTTGCCACCTGCAGGCCGGTGAGGCTGGCCTGGTTGAGTTCCGACAGCGACCATTCGCCGAAGCTGAACATGGCGCCGTACATGCGACCGGCAACGTGCAGGTTTTCGGCGCGGAAGATCACCCAACCCATCACCACCAGCAGGAACGTCAGGGCCCAGCGGATCGGGTTGAAGCTGCGCGGCGAAGTGTTCAGGCCAATGGCTTTTTCGATCGCCAGCCACGTGCCGTGCCAGGCGCCCCAGACGATGTAGGTGATGTTCGCACCGTGCCACAGACCACCGAGCAGCATGGTCAGGAACAGGTTGCGATAAGTCATCAGCGTGCCTTTACGGTTACCGCCGAGGGTGATGTAGAGGTAGTCACGCAGCCAGGTCGACAGGCTGATGTGCCAGCGACGCCAGAACTCGGTGATCGACTGGCTGATGTACGGCTGTTTGAAGTTTTCCATGAAGCGGAAACCCATCATCAAGCCCAGGCCAATCGCCATGTCGCTGTAGCCGGAGAAGTCGAAGTACAGCTGCGCGGTGTAGGCCAGGGCGCCGAGCCAGGCGTCACCGGTAGTCGGGTTTTGCAAGGCGAAGCAATGGTCGGCCACCACCGCCAGGGTATCGGCGATGAATACCTTCTTGATGAAACCTTGCATGAACCGCGTGGCACCTTCGGAGAACTTGTCGAGGGTGTGGGTTGCGGTTGTTGAACTGATCGGCCAGGTCGCGGAAACGCAACACAGGGCCCGCGATCAAGTGCGGGAAAATCGCCACGAATGCGGCAAAGTCGATCAGGTTGCGGGTGGCCGGGGTATCACCGCGGTAGACGTCGATGATGTAGCTGATGGACTCGAAGATGTAGAACGAGATCCCGATCGGCAACAGCACGTGGGTCAGGATGAACGGCGACAGACCGACCGAGGTCATCATCGCGTTGATGCTCTCCACGCCGAAGTTGGCGTACTTGAAGTAGCCCAGGATGCACAAGTCCACCGCGACGCCGAGCAGCAGCCAGCGCTGGGCCGGTTTGGTCCGGACACCGGCGGCGCCAACTTTCAGGCCGATCCAGTAGTTCCACAGCGTGACGGCTGCGAACAGCGCAAGGAAGTCCACACGCCACCAGGCGTAGAACACGTAGCTGGCGATCAGCAGCAGCAAGTTTCGATAGCGTTGCCCGCTCAAGTAGTACAAGCCGAGAAAGATCGGCAAGAACAGAAACAGGAACACGTTGGATGAAAATACCATCCCGATCTCTCCATGTTTAACCAACAGTCAAGGGCCAAGGCCCCCCCAAACCCCCCACGGAAAACCGGGGTGGTTGTATTGCATGCTGTGCACTTACCTGTGGCGAGGGAGCTTGCTCCCGCTGGGGTGCGAAGCGCCCCTGAAACTTGATGACGCGGTGTCTCAATCTATCCGCGTTCACTGGGTTACGACTGCTTCGCAGTCGAGCGGGAACAAGCTCCCTCGCCACAGGGGAATACAGTCAGCTTTAAGAACCTTTGCCTTTTTCATTGGCCGGGTCGTAGACCTTGGTCAAATCGCCGCCGAGGCGGAAGCTCTTGAACGGCTGCATCTTGTGCTTGCGTTCCAGCACATCGGCCGGGCAGGTGTAGAGCGAGCAGAACGGTTCGAGCCAGGCGAATTTCGAATCGACTTTCAAGTCGGTCATGTCCTGGTCCTTGCCGTTTTTCTGCTCGAATTGATCCGGGTCTTTCACCCCGGCGAGCACGCGATCACCCAGGCGTTTCAGTGCGCCGTTGTTTTCCTGGCGCAAATCCACACCGTTGACCTGGGCGAAACTGGCGATCATCGCCAGCGGCGGCAGGGCGTAGTTGTGGTAGGCGAGGGCGCGTTGCTGGCGCTTGAGTTCGTTGGGCAGGAAGCCTTGGGCATCGACCTGATTGGCGCCGACCTTGAATTCCTTCACGGCCCAGTCGAACAGGTCGCGGCGGTTGGTGGCGACTGACGTGGCCATCACCGACCAGGCTGCCCAGTACGAGTGGTTGTTGGTTTGCTCGAGTGGCAGGTTGTCCCAGTCGCTGACCACCTGATCGGCCATTTTGCTGAACCAGGCTTCGATCACCTGCGCTTCTTCCTGGTGGGTGGCCAGTGGATGCGAGTCAGAGAACTTCAGGCGGATATAGGACGAAGCCATGCTGCCCAGCGCCCATTTGCGCATGGACTTGCCGGTATGGTTGAAGTCCCTGGACATCAACGCATCGGCCCTGGCCCAGGCGGTCAGCCAGTTGAGCGTGCATTCCAGTTGTTCCGGGCGACCGTCACGCATGAACTGCATCACTCGCTTGCTGGTGCCACGCTCGATCTTGGTGATGTCGGCGGTGGTGTCGCGGAAGGCTTTTTCCGATGCCTCGTTCAGGGTCGAACGGGACTTGTCGGAGCCTTCGTATTTGCTGCGAAATTGCAGGGCACCGGTGTAGGGCGTCGGCATCGCATCGCAGCCTTCGCTCTTGTCGCCGGTCTTGAATTTATCCACAGGCGCGAAATACCCCTGAGGCGGGCGCAGTGGCGCGGCGGCCTGGGTGGCGCCGGCGAACATCGCCAGAGCCAGCAGGGAGGGCGCGAGTAACTTTTTCAAAGTTCGGGTTTGCATGCAGTTCATAAGAGGTAGCCTCATTGCCCGGCTTGAGCGGTACGCTGCCCGGTGCCGGAGAACACGTTGCGTTTGCAGATTTTCGCTTCGACTTTCTGCGGCGCGGTGCCTGCTTTCTCAGGCCCCTGGACTTCGACGGCCAGCAGATTCTGCGAGGCCCAGTCTTCGTCCGTGCGCAACTCGAAGGCGAAACGCCCGTCGGTGTCGGAAGTTTCCGGTTTGTCGATCTTGATGTCCTCGTGGCGCCCATTCATGTACCAGAGGGTGGCTTGCAAGGTTTTCACCGAAGTGTCGGCGAAGCGGATGTCGACCTGGTGACCGCCGTTGCGCAGGTCCAGGTTCTTGCTGTTGACCATCAATTCGTTTTTGCCCGGTTTGAGCGTGGCGCTGGCGCTCATCTGCGCGTCTTTGCCTTCGCAACCGTTGTCCAGCAGCGCCATCATCTGGCGGTAGATGGTTTCCTGGTCGAGGCGATACAGCGGCGAGAATTCCCAGATGAGGATTTTCGGTGGTTTGGTCTGGAACTCTTCGCTGCCCAGGTACTGCAGCATCGAACCTTCGAAGCCACCGCCGGGGAATGCCACGTTGAGAATGTCGGCGCCGATGGCCTCTTCGAGGAAACCGGCGAAGTTGTAGTTCTTGCCACTGTGGCTGGTGCCGACCAGGGTGATCTGCGGGTTGCCGGAATCACTGAACAGATCGCCATCGCCCGCTTCACCCTTGGGCTCGGTGGTGAACTGATCCATGTACTGGATCGCGTAGCTGGTGCCACAGAGTTGACCGGCCATCTTGTGCAACGTTCCGGTCTTGCCCATGCGACCCGACTTATGGGTTTCGAATTCACGCTTGGGAATGTCGGCGAAGGCTGGCAATTGCTTGACCTTCTCGGCGACGATTTTAGCCGTGCGTTGGGCGCCATACGGCGTCCAGTGCTGGTCGCCTTGGAAATAGAAATCGTGCGCCGGCAGGGTGTCGGGCAGCGATTCGTTGGTCAGCGGCGACAGGTCCGGGACCACGTAGCCCATCTGCGCGAAACGTCCGAGCATGCTCTTGTAGTTGGTCAGCGCCTTGTCGAAATCGAACTTGGCTTTTTCTTCCGGGTTCAGCTTGTTGCGGTTCACCAGGCCACGGGTCGGCTGGTAAACGATGACCAGTTCCACGCCTTTGCTCTTGAACGCATCGTGCAGTTGTTTCATGCGTTTGTAGCCGGCGGGCGTGGTGTCGAACTCGGTGCGCAAGTCTTCCTGTGTACGGAACAGCCAATCGCCCTGGGCCTGCACCAACGTGGTGAAGTTCTGCTGATAGCGGGTGGTGTAGTTCTTCGGGTCGTGGGCTTCGGGGCACAGGTTGCAGCAATCATCGGCCTTGAAGCTGGGTGCTTTGGCATCTTCGGCACGTACGCCAGTGCTGGCCGCGAGAATGCCCGCGGTCAGGGCCGACAGGCTGAGTAATTTGATCAAGTGTGGGTGCATAAAATTATCCTCAGTCCCGCATTTCGGTCTGGCGTTCGACAGGGTCGATCAGCACGGCTTTTTGCTGGCGCACCAGCAGGTCGAGAATTTCATCCTGGCGCTCGCCGAGAATCCCCGAGAAGCTGATGCCGCTGGATTTGGTCGGTGCGAGCATCGACACGCGATACAACTCCACACTCAGCGGCGAGTCGATGGACAGCGGCCCGCTGCCATTGGCGGCCAGTTCACCGCCGACCACGATCAGCGACACCTGGGCGTCGAACGGGTCGAGCTTGATATCCCGGTCGGTGTCGGTCAGGTCTTTGATGTGCCCGTAAACCCCGGTCAGGCCGTTGGCCATCGAGACGTTTTCGTACAGGCGAATGTTCACGCTGTTACGAATACGGATGCCGTGGCGCTGGTTGCTGATCACCTTGTTGCCCCACAACAGGTTGTCGGCACTCTCGTAGAGGGTGATGCCGTCGGTGTGGTTCTTGTAGATCTCGTTGTAGGCGATCAGGTTGTTCACACTGTTACGGTCGATCACCAGCCCCGAGAGATGGTTGTCGTAGCTGCGGTTGTTGAAGATGAAGCTGTCGTTGACCTCACGGGAAATAATGATCCCGTGCTTCTTCTTCGTTCCGTACACCGTGTTGTCGGCGATGATCAGACCGTGGGAACGGTCATGGGGGTCGATGCCGTAGACGATGTTGTCTTTGTAGGTGTTGCCCTTGACCACGAAGTCGCGGGTTTCGTAACAGTAGAAGCCGTACCACATGTCCGAGAACTCGGAGCCGACGATCCAGCCGGTCGGTTCTGGGCGCTTGAGTACCTTGGCCATGTTCGGCGTGTATTGGGAAATACTCACGCCGTAGGACTTACTGTTGGCGTAGCCGAAACTGGCGATCTTGCTGTTGGCGATGTAGGTCTCGGTGCCGCCCCAGGCCAGCAGGAACGGACGGAATTCCTTGGGCGAGGTGAAGGTCGCCGGGCCGTTATCCTTTTCGCGCCAGCCCGTGATTTTGGTGTCACGCACGAACAGCTGACCGTCGTTGACCAGGAACGAACCGGCCTCCTGGGACAGGCGCAACTCCTGGGTCTGCTTGTCGATTTCGAGGATGCCGTGTCTACCGACCACGATCGGCAACTTCGCCAGGAACACGCCCGGCGAGGTTTCGTTGAAGTACTGCTTGGGCAGCTTCCTGGCCAGATCCTTGAGGTTCATGTAGCCGTCGTCGACGAAGATCGCCTGCGGGATGCCATGCTGACGCACCACCCACTCGGCCATCTTGTTGTCGCCGCCGATGAAGTCCTTCAGGGCGTCTTCCTGCATCATCCGGCGCACGCTGATCTTGCCGGGCTTGGTGCGCACGATTTTCGCGGCGATGGCTTCGCTGGTGTAGCCAGAGGTGTCCGGTAGTTTCGGCTTGGCCAGCTCCAGCGGCGCGGTTGGCGCGTCGCTGACGGTGTAGGTCTTGGCCTGTTGCAATCCTTTGGCCGTGGTCGTCGGTTTTCCCTGTTGCACAGGCTTGGCCGGTTCGACGGTGGCGAAGGCTGCTGCGCTGGCCAGCAGCAGGGCGCCGGCCAGCAGGCTGATCGAGCCTTTCTTGGCGCTGTTCATGTCGGGCACTCCCTTCGCGGTTTGCATTAGAAGCGCCAGATCACGTCGACAAACGCACGGTGCATGTACGAGTCGACACCTTTGCCGTAGGCATCGCCGGGCTTGAACACGCCGCCACGCAAGCGCACCAGGGCCGAAGGCTCATCGATCGACTGGCTCAACGACGCTGGCAGCAGGCCTTGCTTGAAGTACTTGGTGACGACCACGTCCATTTCCTGACCAAGGTCTTTGTTGCCATCTTCCAGCGGCAGGGAAGTGCTGGAGAGGATCGCACCGGTCGCGTCGTCGGTGTTGTTTTCAACGGCGTTGATGCCGTTGCTGCCCACCGGCTTGTTGCCGTCCACACGCCAGAATTTGTGGTAGATCAGGCTGGCGTCGTATTCGTCGTTGAGCATCCAGGAACCGAACAGGGTAGCGGTCTGCATGTTGTTCATTTCGCCACGGAAGGCTTCGCCGAAACGGTGAACCCGCGAGCGCGTACCGGTGTAGTTCGAGCGGTTGCTTTCCAGGCCGGTCTGTTCGTACTCGGCGCTGGCGCGGGCATAGGCTGCACCAACTTGCCACTGCGGATCGAGGCGCAGACGCACGCCAACATCGGTGGCCCAGCCGTTCAGGTCTTCGCCACGCTTGGCTTCTGCCGGGCGGGTGCCGTCGGCATTCAGCGGGTTGACCGTGTCGCGGTCGCCGCTCATGCCGGTGATGCTGCCCCAGTAATTGACGGTGTTGGTGTTGCGCCAGTTGTAGGCATCGCTGTCGGCGGTGAGGCCGAGCCAGCTGATGTCGCCGTTCTGTTTCTTGTCCAGAGAGTCGCCGGCAACGCCTGGGGTCGGGTAGTCGAGCTTGCCGTCATCGTGGGTGTGATGACCGCGAATGCCGACCCAGTTACCCGGTGACCATTGGGCGGCAACGTCGCCGTAAACGTGCAGGCGATCCTTGTCCTTGGGCGACAGTTCTTTCAGGTCGGTGCGGTATTCGCTGAAGCGTTCGGCGACACCGACGTTGGCGCGCAACAGGGTGGTGTCGAAGGTCCAGTTCAGGGCTTCGATGTTGGTGTCGCGCCATTGGCCGTCGTCGTTGCGCAGGCGTTGACGGCCGAGCTTGAGGATCTCGCCAGGGTAGGGCGTGAGGCCGCTGTAGCCAACCCAGAACTCACGCATTGCCAGGTAGTTTTTCTTGGTTTTGCGATCACCGTTGTCGGTGGTCTGGGTGCCGTCATTGTCGGACTGTTGCAGGGTGTCCGTTTCGATGATGTCGGTGGACGTCACGGCCTGGCCCATGGCGTAGGCGCTCCACGCGCCGCTTTCGCCATATACCCATGGACGCAGGTCGAGGCCAACGCCGTTAACGTCGCCGCCACTGGCAGTACCCAGGTCACGGTCGTCTTCGGACTGGCCGGTGACTTTGACTTCGAGGCCGAAGTTCTTGTCTTCGGTCAGGGCCGCCAGGGTCGGGCACGACCACAGCAGGGCGAATGTCAGGCCAATACCGGCCTTAACGAATGGATTGAGCTTCATAGGGATTCCTCGCCGTCTTCTTCTTGCAGGGCGTGCAGTTCCAGCGTGTCCGGACTCACGGTGCTACGAATGGCCTGTTCCTGTTTCAACAGGCGTTGGGCCTCGGCCAGCCGCTCAGGCGGCAGTTGCGCTTCGATGGTTTGCGCAAGTTCATTGGCTTGCGGGGTGTCTTGAGCCTTGGCCAGTTGGCTGAAGACGTAGGCGTTGACCGGGTCGGGCCGGGTGCCCTTGCCTTGGGAGAACAGTTGGGCGATGGCGAAGTCGGCGCTGTTCTGGCCGTTTCGCGCAGCGGTCAGCAGGTGATCCAGGGCTTTTTGCGGATAGACCTTGCCCAGGTAACCCCGACGGTAAATCTGGCCGAGGTAGTAGTCGGCGGCGACTTCCTTGCCGACGGCTTTCTGGAAGTGTTCTTCGGCGACCTTGGCGTCGGCCGGCACCATTTTGCCTTCGTAGTAGAGCTTGCCCAGCAACAGTTCGGCACGCGGCTGGTCAGCGGCGCGACCGTTGTCGAGGTACTTCATCATGGTGTCGACGTCGCCCAGTTCAGGGAAGTCGTAGAGCAGTTGCGCCAGGCTGACCCACGACGCGGGGTAACCAGGTGCAATGCCTTCGAGCAGAGACTGAGCGGTTTTCTCGTCGGTCTTGCCCAGGCTCGCGTCGCCCAGCACACGGGCCACGCTGTCTACACGTTGCGCAGAAACCGCGCCACGGCTGTGAGCGGCTTGCATCTGTTTGATCAGCTCGGCCTGTTGTTCGGGCTGGCCGCGCTTTTGATAGACCGTGGCCAGTTCGACGTAGCAGATGTCGGTGGTGTTCAACGCGGCCTTGCAGATTTTTTCCACGTCATCCAGGTGCTGGTCGTAAGTGCCCTGGGTGCGATAGAGCAGCACCTGGGCCAGACCCGCTTCCGGTTTGCCTTCGGCACGCCATTGGCTGATCTGCTGCTGTGCGTTGACGTTGGGGAAACTGTGCGGGAATTGCAGGTACAGCATCGCCAGCGGGATCAGGGTGTTGCCTTCGCCATTGGTCGCAGCTTTCTTCAACAGTGCTTCGGCTTCGTGGTGTTCGGCTTCAGTGGCGCCAGGTTTGGCCACCAGCAGGCGACCCAGGCGAGCCTGAGCCCGCGGTGAGACGCTGGCTGCGGCGCGGTAAGTCGCCTCGGCCTTTTTTATCTGCGCCGGGTCGCGGCTGTCGACCTGAATGTCGGCCAGCCCAACCTGGGCTTCGCTGTAACCCAGGTCGGCCAGTTGCTGATAGTTCTGCGCCGCCAGCGTGGTATCACCGCGCTTGAGGGCTTCATTGGCCAGGCGCTGGTCGGGCAGGCCGGCGCAACCGGCCAGGCTTACGGCCAGTGCAACTGCACACAGTGATCCTATGTGGGTGCGCGGTGTTCTGAGGATTTGTGGAGTCGTCACGGGCATGTCCTCTGTTTAAAGACCGGCGGCCATGGCTTTGTTGATCAGCCAGTTCAGGTTCGGGCCACGGGTGCTGTTCACTTCCACCGGGCGACCGGCGAGTGCGCTGTCCAGCGGCTCGTCAGGTTTGATCTGCACGCGGATATCGGATGACAGGTCTTCGCTTTTCAGGCTGGTGCTGCTGACGATCTTGCCGGTACGAGTCTGGTCTTCGCCGGCGATCTGGAAGCTGACCGAGGTACCTGGGCGCACGTCGCCGAACTGGCGATAGGAGAAGCGTGCTTCAACGTTGGCTTCGGTATTGCGCGGCACCAGTTGGAAGATCACGTCACCTTTGTTGGCGTATTGACCGTTAGCCACCAGTTGCTGGGCCACGGTGCAATCGCACGGGGAAGTCAGGGTGCCGGTCATTTGCTTGCCAAACAGTTCTTCAACCTTGGACGGTTGCAGTTGGTTTTCGTCCAGATGGCCCTTGAGCACGTCGAGCATGCTGGTGCTGAAGGTCGCCAGCGGTGCGCCTTTGGCGGCAACGCCGTCGGCCTTGATCAGGCTCTGCACGGTACCGTCGCGCGGCATGGTGATGTTCATGCCTTGCACGCTGACCAGACCGGCCTGGGCGTGGCTGACGAAGTACATGCCGTACACCGATTTGAAAATGAAACCGAACGCCACCAGGCCAACCACGAAGATACCGGCGCTGAAGGTCACCGCTTTCAGACGGCCGAACGGAGTCATGCCGTGGCCGCCATCCTTGACCTTGCGCGCCTTGGTGAAGTTGTCGCGCTGCAGGGTCGCGAGCATTTCACCCACACTGACGATGTCACCGGCCAGGTGCGAGGTGATCAGGTGGCGCAGGGTGGAAATGTCCCGGGGTTCCAGGTTCTGGAACTGGCAACCGGTACGACCGGTCTGGCGATCGACGGAGCGGATTTGCAATTCCACGTCCATGGCCAGGCCGAGGTTATCGATCACGAATTGCAGGCGGGCCTTGTGCACATCGCCGACCTTCAGCGGCAGCTGACCGGCGTTGAACGCCAGGCCGCCGGCGGAAAGGTCGATGACCCGGGCTTCAACCGGGGTCCGGTCAGGGCCGAAGAAACGCAGCTTGGCCGGAATTTTCACGCGGGCGTGTTGGCGCTGGGCTTCGGATTCGTGCACTACGTTGCTGTTGACGGCGGTATTCATATGGGCGATTTCCTAGTTAATTCAGGCGAGTTCGGTCAGACCATCATCAGCAGCACGGCGACAAAAATGCTGCCGGCGGAGAAGGTCATGGTCCGAGACGACCAGGTGTTGAACCAACGTTGAAAGCTGGCGAGATCACGGGTCAGAGAAGTGGGCTGGCGAGTCCAGGACTGTTTATCGAGGCGGAAGAACACGTAGATCTTCACCAGCGCGCCGACGATCTGGTTGTAATAGAGAATCGCCGGGTAAGCCGGGCCGATCCGGTGACCGGAGCAGGACAGCAGCAAGGTCAGGATCAGGCGGGTGATGCCGATCCACAGCAGGTAAACCAGGATGAACGCAGTGCCGTACTTGAAGGTGGCGATGAGTGCCACGGTCAGGCCCAGCAAGGACGTCCACATCGACACACGCTGGTCGAACAGCACCACCGAGGTGAACAGACCGAGACGTTTCATCCCCAGGCCCAGGGCGCGGGAGTTCTGTCGCAGGTTGTTGCCGTACCAGCGGAACATCAGTTTGCGACTGGCCTTGATAAAGCTTTTTTCCGGCGGGTGTTCCACGGTATGGATCGCCGCATCCGGCACGTAGAACGTGTCGTAACCCAGGCGCATCAGGCTGAACCAGCTCGACTTGTCGTCACCGGTGAGGAACTTGAAGCGGCCCAGGCGCCAGTGTTGCAGCGAGTCGCTTTCCACATCGGCGATGAAGTCCGGGTTGGTGACCACGGTGGCGCGGAATACCGACATCCGGCCGGTCATGGTCAAAACGCGCTTGGACAGGGCCATGGAGCACATGTTGATGTGGCGCTGGGCGAATCGCAGTTTGTGCCATTCGCTCATGATGTAGCCGCCGCGCACTTCGCAGAACTCGTTGGTGGTCAGGCCGCCGACATTGCCGAACAGCTGGAACCACGGCACGGTCTTGAGTACGACGCCTTCGGCCAGAACGGTGTCGCCATCGATCACTGCAACCACGGCGCGGTCATCCGGCAAGTGGCGGGAGATGGCGCGGAAACCGTAGGCCAGGCCATCGCGCTTGCCGGTGCCGGGAATACGCACGAAGTCGAGCTTGACGCTCGCGGGTGGATTCATGCGCTTCCAGAGGCTCTTGACCAGCAGCTCATCGGACATTTCCACGATGGAGCACACCACGGTGGTCGGCAGGCCGCAGTCGATGGCCTCGCGGATCACCGAGCTGTAGACCTGAGCGGTGGTCAGCGCGTCGATACGGAAGCTGGTGACCATCAAAAACACATGGGAGGGGTCTGCCGCTTTACCCAGCTTGCGCACTTTGCGCCGCAGGTGCGGGTAGACCACGTACAGAAACAGCATGCCGCGCAGGAAGTGCGTGGCACCCATCGAGTAGCGCCAGATACCGACGATACCGATCAGGAAGATGAAGTCCTTCGACTCGGAGTCGAACGTGGACACAGGCAGCGCCATGGCGATGCCCATCAGTAAACTTAGAAAAAACAGCCAACCGGCGGCCTGAAGTAGGCCGTGCTTTAGCCTGTGCATAATCTGCATCCGTCTCGATCTCGGGCGGAGCCCGATTGGGTTAAGGCAGGCTTGTGAAAACTGGCGCCACCCGGTTTGGATAACGCCAGAAGCCCTGTAGGAGCTGGCGAAGCCTGCGATCTTTTGATCTTTCGCTTGGGATTCAAGTGGATCTGGAAATATCGCAGCCTCGTTTCACTCGACAGCTCCTACAGACGGGTTACCAGCAGATGCCTTCAGTGCGGCCACTCACGCTGGTGGCTTTGGACATGAAGCCGACCAGATCGACCACTTGCTTGCCGTGTGGCGCTTCCTGCGCCAGGGCGCGGAATTTTTCGTCACGGTTGCCGAGGATGATCACGTCGGAGTTGTTGATCACGTCGTCGAAGTTGGCGTTGAGCAAGGACGAGACGTGAGGGATCTTCGACTCGATGTAATCCTTGTTCGCGCCGTGAACGCGGGCGTACTCGACGTTGCTGTCGTAGATGCTCAGGTCGTAACCCTTGCCGATCAGCATTTCCGCCAGGTCGACCAGCGGGCTTTCGCGCAGGTCATCGGTGCCGGCCTTGAAGCTCAGACCCAGCAGGGCGACTTTGCGTTTGTCGTGGCTGGAGACGATGTCGAAGGCGTTCTGCACCTGGGACTCGTTACTGCGCATCAGCGAGTTGAGCAGCGGTGCTTCCACGTCCAGGGAACCGGCGCGGTAGGTCAGGGCGCGGACGTCTTTTGGCAGGCAGGAGCCGCCGAACGCGAAACCAGGGCGCATGTAGTACTGGGACAGGTTCAGCGTCTTGTCCTGGCAGACTACTTCCATCACTTCGCGACCGTCGACGCCGACAGCCTTGGCGATGTTGCCGATTTCGTTGGCGAAGGTCACTTTGGTGGCGTGCCACACGTTGCAGGTGTACTTGATCATCTCGGCTACGGCGATGTCCTTGCGGATGATCGGCGCGTCGAGCTCTTCGTACAGCGATTGCAGAACGTCACCCGAAGCCTTGTCGAACTCGCCGATGACGGTCATTGGCGGCTGGTCGTAGTCGGCGATCGCGGTGCTTTCACGCAGGAACTCAGGGTTGACCGCTACACCGAAGTCGATGCCTGCTTTCTTGCCGGAGCAGTCTTCGAGGATCGGGATCACCACGTTTGCCACGGTGCCCGGCAGCACGGTGCTGCGTACCACGATGGTGTGGCGGGTGGTCTTGTCACGCAGGACAAAACCGATTTCGCGGCACACCGCCTCGATGTAGTTCAGCTCCAGGTCGCCGTTCTTTTTGCTCGGCGTGCCAACGCAGATCATCGACAGGTCGGTGTCGCGAATCGCTTCGGCGAAGTTGGTCGTACCGCGCAGACGGCCAGTCTCGATACCTTGTGCCAGAAGTTCGCCCAGACCCGGTTCAACGATAGGCGAACGGCCGGCGTTGATCATATCGATTTTGTCTTTGGCAACATCGACGCCAACGACGTCATGGCCCCGTGCAGACAGGCAACCGGCACAGACTGCGCCGACGTAACCCAAACCAAATATGCTGATGCGCATCGCAATTACCTCTGTGTTTTATCAAGCCATTACATGGCCGGAGTTAATGGTGTTCAGCGGTCATAGTGCACTCGCAAGTGCGTCTTAAAGGCGCCACAATGCCGTGTGCAGGCATACGAAGTTACGAGTGTCTAAATAAGTGCACTCAAGGTGTGCGCAACCAGGCCTTATTGTTATGACTTGCCCTGTTATGCAGCCGATCCTCTGTTCAGAAGACATTCGTGCAAAGGTCTTGCGCGCTCAAAGCCAGGCCAAAGGCCCGTGAATCAAGCGGTTGGGTGCTCGGGTGAGCACGTTTATAGGGGCGCAGCCGTGGCCTTGTAGGGGATAGTGATAGTGCGTTATCTCCTGTCCTTCATGTGTTGCCCAAATAAGGGGCCCAGTAAGCAATAGTATGTGTGACAACTTCGCTATATGAGTCTCTTGTCTGTGTAAGTTATCTCGCACAATCGCCGAGAGAATCGTTACCGGTGGTATGAGCGGCGCATTTGGACATAGTTCCGGCCCATCCATCGCGAATTCTGAAATTTCTTGAAATATTGAAAAAGATGGCACTGCTCTCATATTGATAGCACTTGCCGTTTCGCCCTTTATATATAGGGTGATTATTGCCATGGATACTTTTTTGCCACTACGAGCAAAAAAAATCTGTGCCACTACGGAAAAAAATGATCAATGTCGAGTGAAACTAAAGTTAGAAAAGAGAGCGCTTGTTTTTTGGCGCCAATAAAGCGGCGAAAGAAGGGGGGTTGTTCGATGATCAAAGGGCGACGCACGATGAAGTAACCGATATCGTGCGTCGACTTGGTGCGGGGTTTGATTACTCCGGTGCGTGATCGCGCAGGAACACCAGATTGTCCGGTTTAGACTGCTCGCTGCTGTAGCGATAGCCCTGAACGTCGAACTGCTTGAGGACGGCCGGGTCATTGATGCGTTCTTCGATGACGAAGCGACTCATCATCCCGCGAGCCTTTTTCGCGTAGAAGCTGATGATTTTGTATTGGCCGTTCTTCAAATCCTTGAACTCGGTATTGATGATGCGCGCGTTCAAGGCATTGCGTTTGACCGCCGAGAAGTACTCGTTGGAGGCCAGGTTCAGCAGTACATCATCGCCTTGATCGGCCAACGCTTCGTTCAACCATTCGCTGATTCGCGTGCCCCAGAAGGCGTACAGGTCTTTGCCACGGGCATTGGCCAGTTTGGTGCCCATTTCCAGCCGATAGGGCTGCATCAGGTCCAGAGGGCGCAGCAGGCCATACAGGCCGGAGAGCATGCGCAAATGCTGTTGGGCGTAATCGAAATCGGCTTCGCTGAAGCTTTGTGCATTCAGGCCGGTGTACACATCACCCTTGAAGGCCAGCAAGGCTTGCTTGGCGTTGGCTGGGGTGAAAGCCGGGGTCCAGCTGCCGAAACGCGCGGCATTGAGGCCGCCGATCTTGTCGGAGACATGCATCAGCTCGCTGATCTGCGCGGGTGTCAGGTCGCGCAGTTGCAGGATCAGCTCTTGGGAATGGTCGAGGTATTGCGGTTGAGTGAAGCGCTGGGTCGCCGGCGGTGTTTCGTAATCGAGGGTCTTGGCGGGGGAAATCACCATCAGCATGAAGTCGTCTCCTTTAATCGTGGGGGCGATTCTAGGGGGTTGTCTGTGTTGACTCCAGCTATGGGTGTCATAGGTGATCGGTGGTGAGCTTGGTCCTGATGGCGGGAGGAGAACCTGTGGCGAGGGGGCTTGCCCCCGTTCGACCGCGAAGCGGTCGCAAAACGGCTGCATGCGTTTTACCTGAAGGAACGGGGACGCAGTTTTTGGGGCTGCTTCGCAACCCGACGGGGGCAAGCCCCCTCGCCACAGGGGTTCGATGAGCCGCGATCGGCTATAGTGCCGCGCGGGTTTTGTTATGGAGACATCCCATTGCGTATCGTTTTTCTATTCTTCGCCTCGCTATTGAGTTTCGGCGCCCTGGCGGCGCCGGGCGAGGTGGCGACGCTGGATCGCAGTACCTGGCCTGAGCAACTCAGCAATCCGACGCTGTTCGACGTCGCGTCACGGGCCGAAATCCTCATGTTCGCCCGCGTTTTGCTGGCCAGCGAATCCCTGGATGAAGCGAGCCTGGCTCAACGCCTTGGCCTGCGTACCCTCAATCTGGAGTCGGTCAATCGCCTGCGCCAGCATCTGTGGCAACGCTTGCTGAGCAACTACAACTTTGCCCAGCAGAGTTGCGATCAGGATGCTTCCTTCTGTTTCCTGGTCGAGGACATGGACACCCTGCGTGAGCAAGCGGCCAAGTTTCAGATCAGCGACGACAGCTACTACATCAAGTGGGCCGAGCCGAGTCGGCTATTCCACGCCCAGTATCTGGATGAGCAGTTACGCAAGGCCGCGCTGTTCCCGCAGACCAGCAGCGAAGTCGATCGTTTTGGCGACTATGAGCGCAATGGCGATGCGATGAATGATCGCCTGTTCCTGCTGACCTTCGACAGCGCTGCCAATGCCGCGCCCGATAACACGGCCTGGGCCACGGAATACCTGCGCAAGTCGAACATGAACGCTACATTCTTCGTCCTCGGTAAGGACATTCAGGCGCGCCTGGCCGAACGTTCGGTGGCCAGCCTGCAAGACACCTATTCGCAGCAATGCGTTGGCGTACAAGGCTGGGAGTTCCGCTCCCACAGCCACTGGCAAGACTGGCAGGATTCGGTGAGGCGCAGCGTCGAGCTGGTCAAAGGCAAGCTGCCGGAGAACTACGTGCCGTTATTCCGCCCGCCCGATGGCCAGCGTCGCTCCGATGCTGAAGGCTTTTTCAAGTCTCAGGGTGTGCAGGTGGCGTTATGGGATATCGATGCCCAGGACGGCGCCGGCAAGCTCAAGGGCAATCAGAGTGCACAACGGGTGTTGACCCTGATGCTGCTGTGGCGCCACGGGGTGATCAACTTCAATGTGAAGCAGGATGCGCTGAAAACGGCGATGCCCTGGCTCATTACGCAAACGGCGCAAAGCGGCATCGGTTGGGAAAACTGTCAGGGCGCATTTCGCTGAAACGGGCAAAACCGCGTAAACGTTGAGTCCGGGGCGCTTTTGGGAGGGATTTCGATACAGGCGGACTTCTGACTTTAGCGGGGTGCTGGCAGTCCGCCAAGTGCTATTGGTCATTCTGAAAAATAAACTTCAAAAAAGCGTCAAAGTGCTTTTTTCTGTCACAGGTTTTGGAGTATTACGAAGACAGACCGCCGAAACCTGCAACACAGGTGGCGTCTTCCAAGACCCAGCGTGTGCAGTTCACCCACAGGTGAATTCGGTAGTCACTTCGAGGCGCAGCACTGTCATGGTATTGCGTCGACTGGCTCCCACAAAGGTGACCGAGTATGGATGATCACGGACGTAGCTCTTCTTCCAACCAGCCAATCCTTTATGTACTCGATACCAACGTATTGATTCACGATCCAAACGCCCTGCTTAATTTCGAAGAACACCACGTCGCCATCCCGATGACCGTGCTTGAAGAGCTGGACAAGCTCAAGAGCGGGCATCACAGCGTTGCCGCGGAATGCCGCCAGGCGATTCGCCTGATCGACAAGACCCTGGGCGATGCCAGCCCCGAAGACGTCGAACTCGGCGTTCCGATCCAGCGCGGCAAGAGTGGGCCCAAGGGTTTGCTGTCAATTCTGATGAGCAAACGTACCGAGCCGAACATTATTCTGCCCGAGCATCTGAACGACAACATCATCATCAACCAGTTGATCGACCTGCGCGCGCGCGATGCAAAGCTGCCCGTGGTGCTGGTCACAAAAGACATCAACATGCGCCTCAAGGCCCGGGCTTGCGGGATTGCGGCCGAGGACTACAGCACCGACCAACTGGTCGACGACATTTCGTTGCTGCCCAATGGTTATCACACCATGACCGGTTCGTTCTGGGATCGGGTGAGCAAAGTCGAAACCCGGCAGGATCATGGCCGCACCTGGCACCAGGTGCAGTTGATCGACAACCTGCCCGCCGTACACATCAACGAGTTCATCATCGATGAACAGGGCTTCGTCGGCTGGATCAAGGAGATCGAGGAGGACAAGCTGCTGATCCTTGACCTGCACCAGGAACCTCTACTGCACCAGGAAGCCTGGGGCCTGAAACCGCGCGACATCTATCAAAGCCTGGCGCTGTACGCCTTGCTCGATCCGGATATCCACCTGGTCAACCTGTCTGGCGCGGCCGGTTCCGGTAAAACCATTCTGGCCCTGGCGGCGGCGATCGAGCAGACCATGGTCAGCAAACGCTACCGGCGCATCATCGCCACCCGCAGCGTGCAGGGGCTGGACCAGGAAATCGGCTTCCTGCCGGGCACCGAAGCGGAAAAAATGGAGCCTTGGCTCGGCGCCATCACCGACAACCTCGAAGCCTTGCACATGGATGACGAAAACACCCATGGCAGCGTCGACTACATCCTCAGCAAAGTGCCGTTGCAGTTCAAATCCCTCAACTACATCCGAGGCCGCAGCTTCCAGCAGAGTCTGATCCTGATCGATGAATGCCAGAACCTCACGCCGCACCAGATGAAAACCATCATCACCCGTGCCGGCGCCGGCTCCAAAGTGGTGTGCCTGGGCAACCTGGCGCAGATCGACACGCCTTACCTGTCCGCGACCAGCTCCGGGCTGACGTATCTGACCGAGCGCTTCAAAGACTTCCCCAACGGTGTACACATCACCCTGCAAGGGGTGCCACGTTCGATTCTGGCCGAATACGCCGAATCGCATCTGTAACCCGCACCCAAACCGGGCGGCCCAAAGCCGTCCGGTTTTTTATGTCCGACACAAAACCCTGTGGGATTGTGGAGATCGGATAATCAAACGTGCGGAAAATTGACCCACAGGTTTACAATCGACGCTCCTGATCAGGAGTAACCCTGTGCTGACTCATCTCGATTCCCAAGGTCGCGCCAATATGGTCGACGTCACCGAAAAAGCCGCGACGTTCCGCGAAGCGACGGCCCAGGCGCTGGTGCGCATGCTGCCCGAAACCCTGCAAATGATCGTCAGCGGCGGTCATCCCAAGGGGGATGTGTTTGCCGTGGCGCGGATCGCCGGCATCCAGGCAGCGAAGAAAACCAGCGATCTGATTCCTCTGTGCCACCCGTTGATGCTCACCGGCGTCAAGGTCGAGCTCAGTGTCGAAGGCGACGACACTGTGCGTATCGTGGCGTGCTGCAAGTTGTCCGGGCAGACCGGCGTCGAAATGGAAGCGCTGACCGCCGCCAGCGTTGCCGCGCTGACCATCTATGACATGTGCAAGGCCGTGGATCGCGGCATGACCATCGAGAGCGTGCGGCTGCTGGAAAAACTCGGTGGCAAGAGCGGCCATTTCCAGGCGGATCAGCCATGAACGTCACCGTGAAGTTTTTTGCCCGCTACCGTGAAGCGCTCGGAGTGGACTCGGTGAAGGTCGAAGGCGATTTCGCCACGGTCGACGATGTACGCGCGCTACTGGCCCAGCGTGACGGCGCCGAGGTACTGAGCGAGCAGAACCTGATGTGTGCCCGCAACGAAGACCTTTGCCAGCTCGATGAACCGCTGAGCGATGGCGATGAAGTGGCGTTTTTTCCCACCGTGACCGGAGGCTGATCCATGGCGATTCGCGTGCAGAGCGCGCCGTTTGATCCGGGTGCTGAAGTCAACGCCATGCACGCGGCCAATGTGGGCGTCGGTGCGGTGGTGAGTTTTGTCGGCTACGTGCGCGACTTCAACGACGGCCTCGACGTCGCCGGGATGTTTCTGGAGCACTACCCGGGCATGACCGAAAAAGCCTTGGGCAAGATTGCCGCGGAGGCCGAGCAGCGCTGGCCACTGTTGAAGCTGGAAGTGTTGCACCGCATCGGCGCGCTGGAGCCGGGCGAGCCGATCGTCTTCGTCGGCGCTGCCAGCGCCCACCGTCAGGCGGCGTTCGATGCTTGTGCCTTTGTCATGGACTACCTGAAAACCCGCGCACCGTTCTGGAAAAAAGAAAATACCCGTGACGGCCCGCGCTGGGTGGAAGGGCGCGACAGCGATCATGCGGCGGCGGATCGCTGGAAGCAGTAGGCAAGCGATCCGTCTCACAGGCAGGGGAACCTGCTCGCGAAGGCCGCGTCGCGGCCTAGAAGGTTAAAAATCGTTTAAAAGTTAATCCGTGCTTAACCGGTTTATCGTTTATTCCCCCGACTTCACCGGCCCGTTCAATACTCTCAAAGGGCAGGGGCAGCGTGTAGACTTCCGGGCAACCGATATCCACGGACATAAAAGGAAACGCGATGAGCGAGGAAACGATGCGATTGGGGCGTGAGCGGCGCTATCTGGTGTTGCTGGGCATTATCTGTCTGGCGCTGATCGGTGGCGCGCTTTACATGCAAGTGGTTCTGGGCGAAGCGCCGTGCCCGCTGTGCATCCTGCAACGCTACGCATTGTTGCTGATTGCGCTGTTCGCGTTCATTGGCGCTGCGATGCGCACCCGCCGCAGCATCACGTTGTTCGAAGCGTTGGTGGTGATCAGCGCCATCGCGGGCGCTGGGGTAGCCGGGCATCACGTCTATACCCAGTTTTACCCGGCGGTCAGCTGCGGCATCGACGTGCTGCAACCGATCGTCGACGGTCTGCCACTGGCGAAGATCTTCCCGCTGGGCTTCCAGGTTGACGGTTTCTGCTCGACGCCGTACCCACCGATCCTCGGTTTGTCGCTGGCGCAGTGGGCGCTGCTGGCATTCGTGCTGATCGTGGTGCTGGTGCCGCTGCTCACTTCGCGTAATCGCAAAGCACTGCGCTGAGGCTGTTCGCCGTACCGTTGCAGGAAACAAAAAAACGCCCCGGTTCTCGGTGAGACGCCGGGGCGTTTTGCATATTCAGAGGTCAGGTAAAAAGACCATGATGCGCGACAAGGAAGGGTGCGACACGTGTGCGACATGTTGTCACAGCTCGAGTGTCGCAAGGCATTTCAAGACGCTGAATCGGGGCGCCGCCAGGCACCGAAAGCGAGCTGTTCAAGCCACTGCCGGTTTCAGCGCTCATCCCTCGAAACAGGCAGTTTTAACAGGGGCTGGCGAATGGCCAAAGCCCTTGTCACATAGGGGGTAGAGCCGGGTCGAAGGCGAGTGCAGAGCCCCGGAAGCTGTCTGAACTTCGCATGGTAGCCCTACATTTTTTGGTGTTTTTGTTGAGAATTAATTTCGATACCATGGCCCACTTTTGCAAAAACCGTTAATCATTGTTGCTGGATCGGATAAAAATTATTTCGGGATGAGACATGGTTTATGAATCGCTACATATCTACAATCGCCCGCACTGAATTCCCGGCACTGCTCGCATGAGCAGAGATAGGGTGTCGAGAGGCCTGATGGCTTCATGCGATGCCCAGGTGTCGGTGCCTTCCGACTTTCCGCACCAAATGGAATTGGTCTGTAACAAGGCCCTTGACCACGAATTCGAATAAGAACATACCGCAGGCCCAGCAATAGTCGAACAGCGTCTGACGCGCGACGGGCAGGCCCTTATTCAATCCAAGAAAAATGCCAACCCTTGGCAGGGTGAAGTGTTGGCGATCAAAACCCAACTGCATTGCGCAAGCTGCTTTAGAGGTCGTGAGATGAGTAAAAACAGGTACCCCAGACTACTAGGCTTATTGCCGCTGCTCGGCACGTTGTTGCTGGGAGGCTGCAACATGACCTTGCTCGATCCCAAGGGCCAGGTCGGCCTGGATGAGCGAAACCTGATCATCACCGCAACGCTGCTGATGCTGTTGGTCGTCGTGCCGGTCATTTTCATGACCTTCGCGTTCGCCTGGAAATATCGCGCTTCCAACAAGGACGCCGTCTACACGCCAAAATGGTCCCACTCCACCAAGATCGAAATCGCGGTGTGGACTATTCCGGTACTGATCATCATTGCCCTGGGTTACGTCACCTACAAGTCGACCCACGCCCTGGATCCTTACAAGCCGCTGGAATCCGACGTCAAGCCGGTCACCATTGAAGTGGTCGCGCTGGACTGGAAATGGCTGTTCATCTACCCGGAACAAGGCATTGCCACGGTCAACAAGATCGTGTTCCCGGCGCACACCCCGATCAACTTCAAGATCACTTCGGACGCCGTGATGAACTCGTTCTTCATCCCTGCTCTGGGCGGTCAGATCTACGCGATGGCGGGCATGCAGACCAAACTGCATCTGATCGCCAACCAGAACGCTGAAATGGACGGTATCTCCGCCAACTACAGCGGCGCGGGTTTCACCGGCATGAAATTCAAAGCTATCGCTACTTCTCAGGAAGATTTCAACGCCTGGGTAAGCGAAGTCAAAAAGGCACCTAAACAGCTTGAACAAGCTGAATACGCAGCCCTGTCCAAGCAGAGCCAGAACAACCCAGTCGAGCTCTACTCCTCGGTCACGCCGAACCTGTTCCAGATCATCGTCGACAAGTACGAAGGTATGAAACCGGGCAAGCCGATGCACCACGAGAAGAAAGAGCACGAAATGGCCGCCATGGAAGGGATGGACATGAGTTCGCATTCAGCTGCCGGGGCAGAGGAGTAAACGATGTTTGGTAAATTAAGTTGGGAAGCGGTCCCGTTCCACGAGCCGATCGTGATGGTGACCATCGCCATGATCGCGCTCGGTGGTCTGGCGCTGTTCGCTGCAATCACCTACTTCAAGAAGTGGACCTATTTGTGGACCGAGTGGCTGACTTCGGTCGACCACAAGAAAATCGGCGTGATGTACATTGTCGTCGCCATGGTCATGTTGCTGCGTGGTTTTGCCGACGCCATCATGATGCGTACCCAGTTGGCCATGGCCACCGAGGGTTCGCCTGGCTACCTGCCGCCTGAACACTATGACCAGATCTTCACCGCTCACGGTGTGATCATGATCATCTTCATGGCGATGCCATTCTTCACCGGCCTGATGAACCTTGCAGTGCCGCTGCAGATCGGCGCGCGTGACGTTGCCTATCCGTTCCTGAACTCCCTGAGCTTCTGGCTGCTGGTGTCCGGCGTGGTGCTGATCAACCTGTCCCTGGGCGTTGGCGAATTCGCCAAGACCGGTTGGGTTGCCTATCCGCCGCTGTCGGGCCTGCAATACAGCCCGGGCGTGGGGATGGATTACTACATCTGGGCACTTCAGCTATCCGGGTTGGGTACGACGCTGACGGGGGTCAACTTCCTGGCCACCGTGCTGAAAATGCGTACCCCTGGCATGAAGCTGATGGACATGCCGATCTTCACCTGGACCTGCACCTGGGCCAACGTCCTGATCGTGGCTTCGTTCCCGATCCTGACCGCTACCCTGGCGCTGCTGACGCTTGACCGTTACATGGATTTCCACATTTTCACCAATGAACTTGGTGGCAATCCAATGATGTACGTCAACCTGTTCTGGGCCTGGGGTCACCCCGAGGTTTACATCCTGATTCTGCCGGCGTTCGGGATCTTCTCCGAAGTCATCTCGACCTTCACCGGCAAGCGTCTGTTCGGCCACCACTCGATGATCTACGCCAGCGGCGCGATCTCGATCCTGGGCTTCATGGTCTGGCTGCACCACTTCTTCACCATGGGTTCGGGTGCCAGCGTCAACGCCTTCTTCGGTCTGGCGACGATGCTGATTTCGATCCCGACGGGTGTGAAGCTATTCAACTGGCTGTTCACCATCTACCAGGGCCGTCTGCGTTTCACCAGCCAGGTTCTGTGGACCCTGGGCTTCATGGTGACCTTCGCCATCGGCGGCATGACCGGCGTACTGCTGGCCATTCCGGGCGCTGACTTCGTACTGCACAACAGCCTGTTCGTGATCGCGCACTTCCACAACGTGATCATCGGCGGCGCGGTATTCGGCTACATCGCTGGTTTCGCTTTCTACTTCCCTAAAGCGTTCGGCTTCAAGCTGCACGAAGGTTGGGGCAAGGCAGCGTTCTGGTTCTGGATTTCCGGCTTCTTCGTCGCGTTCATGCCGCTCTATGTACTGGGCTTCATGGGCATGACCCGTCGTCTGAACGCCACCACCAACCCTGAGTGGGTACCGTACCTGTACGTTGCCATGTTCGGTGCGGTGATGATCGCTGCGGGTATCGCCTGCCAGCTGATCCAGCTCTACGTGAGTATCCGTGACCGCAAGCTGCCGCAGAACATGTGCGAGCACGGCGACCCGTGGAATGCCCACACCCTGGAATGGTCGACCTCCTCGCCACCACCGTTCTACAACTTTGCCGTGCTGCCAAAAGCAGAAAGCATCGACCCGTTCACCGAAGCCAAGGAAAACGGCACCGCATACAAGGCTCCGGCCAAGTACGAGCCGATCCACATGCCAAACAACACCGCCACCGGTGTGGTCATGGGGGCTCTGTTGACCGTGTTCGGTTTCGCGATGATCTGGCACATCTGGTGGTTGGCCATCGTTGGTCTGGTTGGCACCGTGGGCTACTTCGTGATCCACGCTGCACGCGATGATCAAGGCTATATGGTGCCGGTCGACGTGATCGAGCGCATCGAAGCCGAGCAGCACAAGCGTCTGGTAGCGGCCGGGAAAGTTCCAGCCACCGCCACCCGTGTTGAAACCTCGTTGGAACAGGCTTAAACCATGTCGAACTTAGTGACCAATGCTGGACACACCCATGTCGATGGACATGGGCATGATGACCATCACCACGACTCGGGCGAGATGACCGTATTCGGTTTCTGGCTCTACCTGATGACCGACTGCATTCTGTTTGCGTCGATCTTCGCGGCGTACGCGGTACTGGTTAACAACGTAGCGGGTGGCCCGTCGGGCCACGACATCTTCGAGCTGCCATACGTACTGGGCGAAACCGCTCTGCTGTTGTTCAGTTCGATCACCTACGGCTTCGCCATGCTGGCGTTGTTCAAGGGCAAGAAGAACCAGGTCCTGGGCTGGCTGGCCATGACCTTCCTGTTCGGTGCCGGCTTCATCGGCATGGAGATCAACGAGTTCCACATGCTGATCTCCGAGGGCTTCGGTCCTAACCGCAGCGGCTTCCTGTCCGGGTTCTTCACCCTGGTCGGCACCCACGGTCTGCACGTGACCAGCGGTCTGATCTGGATGGCGATCATGATGTACCAGGTGCAGAAAAACGGCCTGACGGCGACCAACAAGACTCGTCTGAGCTGCCTGAGCCTGTTCTGGCACTTCCTGGACGTGGTGTGGATCTGCGTATTCACCGTTGTTTATCTGATGGGGACTATGTAAATGGCTAACGCTCATTCCCACGATAGCCACGACGCCGGCCACGGCAGCGTCAAGTCCTACGCTATCGGTTTCATCCTGTCGGTGATCCTGACCGTCATTCCTTTCGGCCTGGTGATGTACCCATCCCTGCCGAAAGCCCTGACCCTGTGGATCGTTCTGGCTTTCGCAGTGATCCAGGTGCTGGTGCACCTGGTGTACTTCCTCCACCTGGACCGTTCCGCCGCGCAGCGTAACAACGTGATTGCGTTTGTTTTTGCCGCGATCGTGATTGTCCTGTTGGTAGGCCTGTCGCTGTGGATCATGTTCAGCATCCACACCAACATGATGGCGCACTGAGGTAAGTCCGGATGTCCTTGAAGCACTTTATCCAAATCACCAAACCGGGGATCATTTTCGGTAACGTGCTTTCAGTGGCAGGCGGATTTTTCCTGGCCTCCAAAGGGCATGTCGATCTGGCCATTTTCCTGGCCGCGATGATCGGCACCTCCCTGGTGGTGGCTTCCGGTTGCGTGTTCAACAACTGCATCGACCGCGACATCGATCTGAAGATGGAGCGCACCAAGAACCGGGTGCTGGTCCAGGGCTTGATCTCCCTGAAACTGGCCCTGGCCTATGCGACCGTCCTCGGCGTTGCCGGCGTTGCGTTGCTGTACAAGGTGGCCAACCCGTTGGCCGCGTTGTTCGCGGTAATCGGTTTTGTCATCTACGTCGGCTTCTACAGCCTGTACCTCAAGCGCAAGTCGGTTCACGGCACGCTGGTGGGCAGTCTGTCGGGGGCGATGCCGCCGGTGATCGGTTACGTCGCCGTCAGCAATAACTTCGACATGGCCGCACTGACGTTGCTGGTGATGTTCAGCCTGTGGCAGATGCCGCATTCCTACGCCATCGCGATCTTCCGCTTCAATGATTACCTGGCCGCGTCGATTCCGGTGCTGCCAGTCAAGCGCGGAATTGAAGTGGCCAAGAAGCACATCCTGCTCTACATCCTGGCCTTCCTCGTGGCGACCTTGATGCTGACCTTCAGCGGCTACGCCGGCATGAGCTACCTCGCCGTCGCCGCAGCCATGGGCATGTACTGGTTGTACATGGCCTGGACCGGTTACAAGGCAGTGGATGACACGGTCTGGGCACGCAAGCTGTTCGTGTTCTCGATCTTCACCATTACTGCATTGAGCGTGATGATGTCGCTGGACTTCAAAGTGCCGAGTGAGTTGTTGCTGACTTACGCGCCTTAAGCGTCGGATGCTGTAAACAAAAGCCCCGCCTTCGAGAGAAGCGCGGGGCTTTTTGTTGGGGGCTTTCTGGTGGACCGTGTCGCCCCCTTCGCGAGCCTGCTCGTGAAAGCCGCACCTCGGTCTGTCAAAAATTCACTTATCGAGCAATCGGAAAAACCGCTCCCGCACCTGTGGATCATCGCTGTGCGCAACATTGAAGCGCAGAAAACTATTGGCGTCCGTCGCTTTGCTCAACAATGCCCCTGGCGCAAGTACCAGGTCATTCTTGAGCCCTTTGTTGGCGAGGGTTTCGGCATGCAACCCGTTGGGCAAGCGGGTCCAGATGAACAGTCCTTCACCCGGCACCGAGGACACCGAACATCCTGCTGCCACCAGCCAGCGCGCCACGCGACTGCTCGATTCATACAAGCGATCCACCGTACGCCGGATGTGCTTGGCGTAGCTGCCGTTGCTGAGCATGGTGCAGGTGATCTGTTCCGCCAATTCCGAGGTCACGCCGCCGATGCTCATCTTCAGGCTGATCATTCGGGCCGCCAGTTGTGGTGACAACACGGCGTAGCTGACCCGGCTGTTGGCCGTCAGGGTCTTGGAGAAACCGGACACGTAACTGACATTGTCCAGCCCGCTTGCGGCCAGGCGCGGGGTGCGTCGTTGCTGGAGGTCGCCGTACAGATCATCTTCAACAATGTGGAAACCGTAGCGGTGACTCAACTCCAGCAGGCGATACACCTGCGCCGCGGAAAACGAGTGCCCGGTCGGGTTATGCAGGGTGCTGTTGGTCATGTAGAGCACGGGGCGATGGGCGATCAGCAATTGCTCGAACGCCTCCAGATCCAGCCCGGTGCTATCGCGGGGAACGGTGATGACCTTGGCGCCGTGCAACGCCAGATTGGTGTGCAGGTTGAAGTAACACGGATCGTCGAGCAGCACCGTATCGCCGGGTTTTATCAACAGACGCATCAACTGGTCGATGGCCTGCATGGTGTTGGCGGTGGTGATGATTTGTTCCACCGGCACTTCGATGCCGAAACTCGACAACTTGACCCGTAACGCCTCGCGCAGTGGCCGATAACCACCCACCTCACCGTATTCACCCATGCGCAACGATGTCGCACGAAGAGTGCCGCGCACGGCTTTGAGCAGTTCTTCGGCGGGCAACCATGAGCCGGGCAGAAACCCGCAGCCGGGACGCAGCGCGCCGTTATCCAGAAGCATCGCGCGGCGGACACGGCTGAGGGTGTCTTGCGGTTGCAGGTCCGGGCCAGCAGCGGTTGGAGTCTGGGTGCTCGCCCGGTGGACGTAATGCCCCGAGCCTTGGCGTGAGACCACCAGCCCTTTAGCCCGCAATCGATCAAGGGCGTCCACTACGGTGGATTTGCCGACGTTCATCAATTCGGAAAGTACGCGAATCGGCGGCAACTTGGCCCCGTGCGGCAGGCCTCCCTGGCTGATTGCCTCGGACAGCTGATCGACAATCTGCTGCACCAGCGGCACTCCCGGCTGGAACTCGATGGCGGCGATCACGGCGCGCTGAACCTGCATTTTACTGGTCTCCCTGGCAGTAAAGTTCGCTGGATTCTATACGAACTTGCCCTGATCAAGAGATGCGTCTGTCTCTACCATCAAAAGCGCGTTTACATGATGGATCAAGAGGGCTCAGTAGATGATTAAGCAACTAACCCGCGACGAACGTTTTCTCGCGATGGCGAAAGAACACGGCTTCGATATCTACGACGAGAACGCGGCCGGGGGGCATTACGCGTCACTGCTTCGGAATGACAATGAGCTATATGTCAGTGGCCTGGTGCCGCGCATGAACGGCAAAATCCAGTACCCCGGCCGAGTGGGCCTGGAACTCAACATGGCCGATGCCCAAGAGGCCGCGAGTATCAGCGCGATACGCGGTCTGGCATTGATCCGCGAGGCCGTCGGTTCACTGGATAACGTCAAGGCACTGCTTCGTGTCACCGTTTATGTGAAATCTACGTTCGATTTCGTCGACCTCAGTGAGGTGGCCAACGGTGCATCGGATGTCTTCACCCATGTGTTGGGCTACGCCGGCAAACATACGCGGACGACGGTAGGTGTTTATCAGTTGCCGAAAAACGCGCCGGTAGAAGTGGACATGATCGCGGCGCTGCATCCTTCGATTTCCTGATTTTTGCAGGCAATAAAAAACCCCCGCTTTTCTCTCGTAAGCGGGGGCTTTTTGATAAAGAGCTATCGCTTCAAACGGCTTGAAGTCGCTCAACCATATCGGGGAATTTCTCCACCTGCCTAATCAATAAAGCCGCTTGGGCATTTGGCTTGGATTTTCGCAGCGTGATCTTGCCTTCTCGCTGAGCAGCCATCTCGCCAACGCCCTGCATCAACTCTGCAAACAGGTCGCGCTTTTTCATGGGTTACCTTGTGCCTTTAACTCTGTGCCTATGGCTTTCTTGAGCGCCTTCTCTTGGTCGGCAGTCAAATTCTCAAGAAAATAGCCCCGCTGCAAAAGCGTAATACCGTTCACTTAAGAAAATCTTGAGACAAACGGAAACTTGTGGCGAGGGAGCTTGCTCCCGCTGGACTGCGCAGCAGTCCCCTTCTTTTTGGGGCAGGAAGGGGGCCGCTTCGCGACCCAGCGGGAGCAAGCTCCCTCGCCACAGATACAGCGTTGCGTTTAAGTGAACAGCATTACGCTGCAAAGGGGCTTTCAGGTGGGGCGTGTTACTGCGCGGCGATGCTGTAGCCGTCGAACGCGGTTTGCTGCTGCAGTGCGGTGATGATGTTCTTGCGGTTGACCGCTTGTTCGACGCCGGCGTTATCCAGGAACGTCTCGCTTTCAATCACTGCATCATCGCCTTCGCCGACAAAGGTAAAGCCGAGGAATTCCAGGGCTTTGCGGTCAACGTTCAGACTTGAACGCGGGGTGCGCAGTGGCAGGGTGACGTTTATGCCGTCCTTGCTGATGGTGAACACTTCGAGATCTTTCTTGGCGCGCGCTACTTTGCTTTTGCCACTGCTCGGGTTGCTGATGGCCTGGTGAGTCTGGTTCAGCACTTTCAGCGCGAGGCCGTAGACGATTTCCTGAAACGCCGGGTCATCCTTGAAGCTGGACAGAATGCGGCTGATCGGGAATTTGCTGCTCAGGTCTTCCAGGGCGGCAATGTCGGCCGCTTCGGCGTCTTTCAATTGCTTGAGTTCGCCCATCAATTCGTAGGCTTTATCGTCGTCGAAGCTGTCATGTGCCTGGCGAATCGCGGCGCGCAGTTCGCGGATCTGGTCGCTTTCCCGGGTGGATTGAAAAGCGTCCAGAACCATCTCGCTGATGGTCTTGGCCTGAGGCACGTGTTGTGAAAGATTGATGGAGTTTTCGTATTCCGCTTTGGACGACAAGGTGACTACGGATTCAGCGGTATTGGAATCGGACATTGAAATTTCACTACTTCTTTAACTTGGATTGAGGCGAGAAAGCACAGGGCTTTTTCAGGCCGCCTAATCTATTGGACCCGCGCTGCGTTGTCACGGATGAACAGGTGGCTGGTCAGTATTTCTGGTGAGAGGTTTTAGACCGACCCACCCATTGCTCCGCCGTTTGCTCATCCACCGGCAAGGAGAAGCGAAAAGTCGCGCCGCGTCCCGGCACGTCGATCAGCTCGATCTCTCGACCATGCAATTGCAGGATCCGGTGCACGATCCGCAATCCCAGCCCGCCATCGCGTCGTGCGCCGCCAATGTTGAACGGGCGCAGGAACAGACCTTCGCGCAGTTCGGGAGCGATTCCCGGGCCGGTATCGCTGACGGTGACTTCGATGAAAGACCCGTGAGGGCGGAGGCTGAGTTCGATTTCTCCACCTTGGGGCGTATGGCGCAGGGCGTTGTCGAACAGGTTGGTCAGCACCCGCTCGATCAGCCCCAGATCTGCACAAGCCGCCGAGACGTTAGGGGCGAAAGTGGCCTTGAGTTCGATCTGGCGCGCTTCGGCGCTGAGTTCGAATTTCTGAAAAATGTCCTGTACCAGATCGGTCAGGGAGAAACGCTCCAGCACCGGTTGCACGAAACCGTGTTCCAGCCGCACCAGTTCCAGCAACGATTGCGCCAGGCCACCGACCTTGCGGCTCTGATCCAGGGCGATCCCCAGATAACGACGGCGGTCGGCGGGGGACAATGTGGCGTCCTTGAGCGACAGGGTTTCCAGGTAACCGTGCAGCGAGGCCAGCGGTGTGCGCAGGTCGTGGGAGATGTTGGCCACCAGTTCGCGACGCTCCTGATCCTGACGGGTCAGCGAGCGCCATTGCTCTCCGAGGCGCGCTTGCATCTGCCGGAAGGCCGCGTCGAGTACGGCTATCTCATCGTGGCTGGCGGCCTTTTCTATGGGTTCCGGCTCAGGTTCGGGCGAAGCGGACGGAACGCCGTTGATGTCGAACTGACTGACTTTCTCGGTCAAACGACGCAATGGCCGGGTGATCAGGGCAAATGCCGTGAGGCCGGCTATCAGACATAACAATGCCACTAACCCGATGGACAACAATGCAGTATTGAGCGCCGCGCTGGTGGCGCCGCGTTCGGCGAAGCGGTCATGCTCTTCGCTGAGCAACACCACATAGAGATAGCCGGCCGGTTGACCATTGACCCGCAAAGGCGCGGCGCTGAATACCTTGCGACCATCGACGCTGCGCGGATCGTCACCGAGAATCGGCAACGCCTCGCCTTTGAGCAAACGCTGGATCGGCGCCAGATCGACCTGCTCCCGGCGTATCCGGCCCTCGGGCGCGGCGCTGCCGACAATTCTGCCTCCGGTATCCAGCAGATAGACCTCGACACTGGGGTTGACCAGCATCAGTTGGCTGAACAGTTCGCGCACGGCATTGGGCATCGGGCCATTGCGGTCCATCAGCACCGTATCGTGGGCGATGTGTTGCGCCAGATCCCGCGACAAACCTTGCACCACTTCCAGTTCATGCATCTGATTGGAGCGCACCTGCATCCAGGCCGAGGTGCCGCAGCACACCAGCAACAATACGGCGAACACCAGGGACAGGCGTTGGGTCAGGGTCAGCCTCATGGCTGCTCTCCGCTTGCTGCGAATTTGTAGCCACGGCCCCACACCGTGAGGATGCGCACCGGTTGCGCCGGATCGGCCTCGATCTTGGCCCGCAGGCGGTTGATGTGGGTGTTGACCGTGTGTTCGTAGCCTTCATGGCTGTAGCCCCATACCGCGTTGAGCAGGTCCATGCGCGAAAAAACCTTGCCGGGCTGGCGAGCGAAGAAGTACAGCAGGTCGAACTCCCGTGGCGTGAGGTCAAGACGCCGGCCATGGAGAGCGACTTCGCGGGTGATCGGGTCGATGGACAGGCCATCGCTGATCAGACTGCCGGCATCCATTTTCAGGTTGCGGGCCATGGCGTCGACCCGGCGCAGCAGTGCCTTGACCCGTGCCACCAGTTCGAGCATGGAAAAGGGCTTGGCCAGGTAATCGTCGGCGCCCAGTTCCAGCCCCAGAATCCGATGCATTTCACTGGAGCGCGCACTGGTGATGATGATCGGTGTGTAACGGGCCATGGCCCGGGCGCGGCGGCAGATTTCCAGGCCATCGACGCCGGGCAGCATCAGGTCGAGAATTAGTGCGTCCCAGCTTCCTTGCTGCAGCAGTCGCATGCCCTCGTCGCCGTCGGCGCAGTGCACCACCTCGAACTGCTCATCGCGAAGATGCAGGCAGATAAGGTCGGCGATATGCAGGTCGTCCTCAACCACCAGGACGCGTTTGGTCGGTTCCATGGAACTCAATCCCTTGTGACGCAATGAACACATTGTGCGGGTTTTTCTGAGGCTGAGTTATCACGAATTGTTTAACTCCTCGTGAGGATTTGGCGATCAACTCAAGCCTAGGCTGTGTTCCATACAAGGCACCTGGAATTTTGGAGAAGGCCATGTTTTCACGGCGACAGTTTCTTGTAGCGAGCGGCGGGCTGGGGGTTGCAGCCCTGGTGATCGGTGTATTGCCAAAATTTTCCACAAGCGTCGCACTGGTCAACGAGGCTCGCGCGGCAGAGGATTTCGAGGTGACTCACAGCGACAGCGAATGGCGTGCCCAGCTCAGCGCCGAGCAGTACGAGATACTGCGCGAAGAGGGCACCGAACGGGCCTACAGCAGCCCGCTGAACAACGAGCACCGCAAAGGCGTTTTTGCCTGTGCTGGTTGTGATCTGCCGTTATTTTCATCCGATACCAAGTTTGACAGTCGCACCGGTTGGCCAAGCTTTTGGGCTCCGCTCGATAACGCGGTTGCCACTCGTCAGGACCGTTCCTTCGGCGTGCTGCGCGAAGAGGTCCACTGTCGTCGTTGCGGCGGTCATCTGGGCCATGTCTTCGAGGACGGGCCAAAGCCCACCGGTCTGCGTTACTGCATGAACGGCCTGGCCTTGACCTTCAAGCCACAGGTGGCTTGATCCATGGGCGCTTCTTTTCATTCACTTCATGCAGGTCGACGTTATGTGGCTTCTGGTCCTCGCTTATCTCGGTGGTGTGCTGACGATTGTCAGCCCGTGCATTCTGCCGGTATTGCCCTTTGTCTTCGCTCGCACCGGGCAGCCGTTTATGAAGAGTGGCTTGCCGCTGCTGGCGGGGATGGCGCTGACCTTCGCGCTCGTCGCCTCGTTGGCGGCGGTGGGCGGCGGTTGGGTGGTGCAAGTCAATCAGTACGGTCGCTGGCTCGCGTTGCTATTCGTTGCGCTGTTCGGGCTGACGCTGTTGCTGCCACGGTTGGCCGAGCGCCTGACGCGTCCACTGGTGGCGGCCGGCGGTCGGCTGTCGGAAGCCGCGGGGGCCGATACCCGGCCGCGTCCCGGCGCTTCATTCCTGATCGGCGTCGCCACGGGCCTGCTCTGGGCGCCCTGCGCCGGGCCGATTCTGGGTTTATTGCTGACCGGCGCGGCGCTGCAAGGGGCAAGTATCGCAACCACCCTGTTGCTACTGGCTTACGCGGCCGGTGCCGCAACTTCGCTCGCCGCGGCACTGCTGCTGGGCGGTAAAGTCTTCGCTGCGATGAAGCGCTCGATAGGCGCTGGCGAGTGGCTGCGTCGAGGCTTGGGTGCCGCGATGCTGGTGGGTGTGGTGGCGATTGCCCTGGGGCTGGACACCGGGATTCTGGCGCGGGTTTCGACGGCGTCCACCGGCGGTATCGAGCAGGCGCTGGTCAACCAATTGGCCGGTAAGCTGCCCTCCGACAGTGGGGCGATGATGTCGCAGATTCCACGCGGCGGCGATCAATCCGCCGCCAGCATGAAAATGACCGCGAAGACACCGGACACACTGCCGATTGAAGGCAACCTTCCATCGCAGGACGGCGCTGTGCAATGGCTCAACTCACCCCCTCTCACTGCCCAAGCCTTGAAGGGCAAGGTTGTGCTGGTGGATTTCTGGACTTACTCCTGCATCAACTGCCTGCGCACCCTGCCGTATGTGAAGGCCTGGGCCGAGAAGTATCACGATCAGGGCCTGGTGGTCATTGGTGTCCATGCTCCCGAGTTTGCCTTCGAGCGGGATGTAGGCAACGTCACCAAAGCCATGAAGGATCTGGGCATCACTTATCCGGTGGCAATCGATAATGACTACAAGGTCTGGCGTGCTTTCAACAACCAATACTGGCCAGCCCACTATTTTGCCGATGCTCAGGGGCGCATTCGATATCACCATTTTGGTGAAGGCAAATACGCCGAGTCGGAGCGAGTGATTCAGCAACTGCTGCGTGAGGCGGGCGCCGCGAAGGTCGCGGACGGGTTGATTACTGCCCACGCCGAGGGTGTTCAACTCGCCCCGGACATGAGTGAGGTGCAATCGCCGGAAACCTATGTCGGCTATCGGCGTGCGGAGCATTTCGTCCCTGAAACCGGTCTGGTGCCGGACAAGGTGAAGGCCTATGGCCCACCGTCCCAATTGGCCCTCAATGACTGGAGCCTGGAGGGTCAATGGACTGTCGGGGCGGAGCGGGCCGTTTCAAACGCACCGGCCAGTCGTATCGTCTACCGCTTTCACGCTCGCGACCTGCATTTGGTGTTGGGGCCGGGTGCTGACGGCAAACCGGTGCGTTTCAAAGTGCTGATTGACGGCAAGCCCCCAGGCGATGCCCACGGTATCGACGTGGCGCCCGATGGCAGCGGCAGCGTCACCGAGCAGCGCTTGTATCAATTGGTACGCCAGAGCGCAGGTGTGACGGACCGCACGTTCAGCATCGAGTTTCTCGATCCGGGTGTGTCGGCGTATGCATTTACCTTTGGTTGATAGCCGTTTGGTTGATAGCCCCATTCACTGAGGAGACAGCCCATGAAAACCCTATATAACTGGCGACGCACCCTACTGGGATTGGCCGCCGCCAGTGTTATCGGCCAGTGCTCCGCGTTCTCTTTCGGCGCCGCCGAAGACGCGGTCATTATCCCGCCGCCAACGCTTGACGAAACCACCCAGGCGCACAGCGAAACGGCAGTTTTTGCGGGTGGTTGCTTCTGGGGCGTCCAAGGCGTGTTTCAGCATGTCAAAGGAGTGAAAAGTGCTGTTTCCGGTTATGCCGGTGGCGCAGCCAATACCGCTCAATACGAGCGGGTCAGCGAAGGCAATACCGGTCATGCCGAGTCCGTAGAAGTCACCTTCGATCCTGCTCAGGTCAGCTATGGCACCTTGCTGCAAATCTACTTCTCCGTGGCCCATAACCCCACTGAACTCAACCGCCAGGGCCCGGACACTGGCACCCAGTATCGATCGGCTCTTTTCCCGAAAAGCACCGAACAGCAACGCGTCGCCCAGGCTTACATCACCCAGCTCGACGCCGCCCATTCGTTCCACAAACCCATCGTTACCAAACTGGAAACCTACAACGGTTTCTACCCGGCGGAGGAGGAGCATCAAGACTTCTTGACCGAGCACCCGACGTACCCCTACATCGTGATCAATGACCTGCCGAAGGTGGCGCAGTTGAAACAGTTGTATCCGGATCGGTATCAGGAGAAGCCGGTATTGGTTAAAGCAGGCATGTAGGCAAGCTCACCCCGAAATCACATTCTTGCCCGCAATCTTTGACCGATACAGCGCCTGATCGGCCCGGGCCAGCAGCCCGGTCTGTTGCTCTTCTTCAAAGCGTTGCACCACGCCAAAACTCATGGTGACGTGATAGTCCCCGACCGGCAGCAAGCTCGACAGGCTGTGACGGATTTTTTCAGCGAGTGCCCTGGCGTCGGCCAACAAGGTATTGGGCAGGATCATGATGAATTCGTCGCCGCCCCACCGTGCCAACAGATCGCCTTCGCGCACACAATGTTTCACGCTCTCGATCACTTGAACCAACGCCGCATCGCCCAGGGCGTGGCCGTAGTGATCGTTGATGTTCTTGAAGTCATCGATATCCATGGCGATCAGTGACAGCGGCTGGCGGAAGCGTTGGGCGCGGTCGCATTCCTGGGGCAGGGCTTTTTCCAGGCGATAGCGATTGGCGATGGAGGTCAGCACATCGGTTTCCGCCAGTTTGCGGTTTTCTTCGAGTTGAATCTGCAACTGCTGATTGACCCGGGATAACTCCCGAGTGCGTTCTTCGATGATGGCTTCGAGGGATTGATTGCGCCGTTCCATTTCTTCGAACAGGCGCTTCTTGTCTTCGATGCTGCGGTGCGCGCCGACCATTCGCGCCACCGAGCCGTCGGCATTACGTGCCAGTACGTAGCCGCGATCTTCGATCCAGGTGTAAGTACCATCGCGCATGCGGCAGCGATACTCGGCTTGATAACCGGGAGCGCGCTGATCCAGGTAGTCATCAAACAGCGCCATGACCCGCGAATAATCGTCGGGGTGGATCACGTTTTCCCAGGTCAGCACATTGTTATCCAGGGAATGAGGTGGATAACCGAGCATCTCGTACCACCCGGGGTTGCGGTAGACAAACCCGGTGTTGGCGTTCCAGTCCCAGATGCCATCGCTGACCAGTTCCAGAATGGTGTGCAGCATGTCTTCGTTAAAATCTGACAGATTGAACTTCAACGGCTCGATATTCGATGCCTCACCCATCATCGGTCTCCCTGCCGAACTGATATCAACGTGACTCGTCAGTCGGGGAGATTAGTTCATGGGGTATTGCTCCGGCTAGTGTTTGCCCCACCTCTGCAGCGCAAAGTCGACGAAGCTGCGCAATTTCGGCAAACGGTAGCGGTCCTGGGCGTACACCAGGTTCATCGGGCGGCTCGGCAGTTGGTAGTCCTGCATCAAGGCCACCAGTTTTCCGTCGTGAAGGTCCTGTTCTACCAACGCATCGGGCACCATCACGATGCCCATCCCGGTTCGCGCCGCTTGATGCAGCCCCGCCGAGCTGTTGATCAGCATCGGTCCGCTGACCTCTACCATGACTTCGCCTTCAGGTCCTCTCAGGCGCCATTGTTTTGCTACCGAGTGCCAGTCATCTCCGGCCGGGTAGGCGAAGGCCAGGCAGTCATGGTGTTGCAGGTCGGTAGGTTTTTCCGGAGTGCCTCGGCGCGCCAGGTAGTCCTTCGAAGCGCACAGGGTCATCGTGTAGTCGATGAGCGGGCGGGCGATCATGTTGGACATCTCGGTAGTGCCCAAGCGAATAGCCACATCGAAACCGTTGTCGAGCAGATCCAGGCGCTGGTTGGTCAAAACGACGTCGAGTTTGACTTGCGGACAACGCAGGGAGAATTCACTCAAGGCCGGCGCCAGCCGTTCGGTGCCAAAGGTCAGCGGCGCGGTGATGCGCAGGGTGCCGCTCGGCTCGTCCAGGGTCTGTTCGGCCAAACGTTCGGAGTCGGCCACCAACCCCAATACCTCGAGACAACGCTGATAGTACGCGGTGCCGAATTCCGTCAGCCGCTGGCGTCGTGTCGTACGGTTGAGCAAGCGCACACCCAGACGTTGCTCCAAAGCCCGCAGGTGGTTGCCGACCATGGTCGTGGACATTTCGCACTGCAAAGCGGCGGCGGTCATGCTGCCGGCTTCCACGACTCTTACGTAAACCGTCATTGCTTGGAATAAATCCATTATCAAGCCCAGCTTTAAAATGATTGAAGTATTGCAGCGTTTATCCAGTTCAGGTGGCTAACCATACTGCAAAAACACCGACTATTGATGGAGCCTGATGTCATGACTGCCGCCTGCCTGATGAGCGCTTACCAACCTTTGGCCCTGAGTTTCAGCAGAGGCCTGGGCACGCGCCTGTGGGACCAGGCCGGTCGTGAATACCTGGATGCGGTGGCGGGCGTGGCCGTGACCAACGTCGGCCATTCCCATCCGCGCATCGTGTCGGCCATCAGCGAACAGGCCGGGTTGCTGTTGCATACCTCCAACCTGTACAGCATCGACTGGCAACAGCGGCTGGCGCAGAAACTGACGCAGCTGTCGGGCATGGAGCGGGCGTTCTTCAATAACTCTGGTGCCGAAGCCAACGAAACCGCGTTGAAACTCGCGCGGCTTTACGGTTGGCACAAAGGCATCGAGCAACCGCTGGTGGTGGTCATGGAAAACGCCTTCCATGGCCGGACCCTCGGTACTTTGTCCGCCAGTGACGGCCCGGCGGTGCGTTTGGGGTTTAACGAGTTGCCGGGGGATTTCATCAAAGTACCGTTCGGCGACCTCGTGGCGCTGGAGGCGGTGCAGCAAGCCCACGGCCCGCGCATCGTGGCGATCCTGATGGAGCCGATTCAGGGCGAAAGCGGTGTGCAAATGGCGCCGCCCGGTTATCTCAAAGCCGTGCGTGAACTCTGCAATCGGCGCGCCTGGCTGCTGATGCTCGACGAAATCCAGACCGGCATCGGCCGCACGGGCCAGTGGTTTGCGTTCCAGCACGAAGGCATCGTTCCGGACGTTATGACCTTGGCCAAAGGCTTGGGTAACGGAGTTCCAATCGGCGCCTGCCTGGCCCGAGGCAAAGCAGCCGACCTGTTCACTCCCGGCAGCCACGGCAGCACGTTCGGCGGCAACCCACTGGCGTGCCGGGTGGGTTGCACGGTGCTTGCGATTATCGAGGAGCAAGACCTGCTGGAAAACGCCAGGCTTCAGGGTGAGCGTCTGCTCGCCAGATTACGCGTCGAACTGGCTGACAACCCGAACGTCGTGGAGATCCGTGGCCAGGGCTTGATGATCGGCATCGAACTCGCTCAACCGATCCGCGACCTGACCCTGATTGCAGCCCGCGATCACGGCTTGCTGATCAACGTGACACGGGGCAAAACCATTCGCCTGCTGCCACCACTGACGATCGATGAGCGGGAAGTGGAGATGATTGTCAGAGGGGTGTCTCGGGCGGTGAAGGCGGACTGATATCTTCTGGGTATACGCCGTCTCCTCTGGGGGCGGCGTCGCGTCGTGTCATCTCCAATTGGATTGTTGTCTCGTTCTGATGAAAGCCGTGACTTCAGTGCGGTTCATCAGTTGAAGTTTCGAGCCGCCAAACCCTTCGAACAAACGCTGGTGCGCGGCAAATCCACTGGCGCCTTCACGAATTCGGTAGCTGCCGGCCCATTCCAGTAACGCCATCAGCAACTCGTCATGCTCATCCCGTTTCGCCTCTCGCTGGCGAATATGGCTGACGCAGTCGTCGTCCTCCAGACACAACCAGATCAGCGCTGTCGCCTGCTCCACAAGTTCACTGATCATCCAATCGTAAACACCCTCGATAACCCAGCGCTCTTCGCTCGCTGCTACTCGCGCCATTCCCAGTGCTTCGGCGCGAGGACGGGCGATGCTGTGTTCATCGGATACCCAGTGAATCAGGTCGAGATCGGTCCAGGGCACTTGCAAGTGTTTGGCTAATCGCTTCGCCAGCCAGCTCTTGCCCGAGCCGGAGTTACCGATGATCAGGGTTCGAGTGAGGTTCATGGCGTTCGGGTAATGATTGCTCATGGCAACTCGGGCAACGTCAGTCAGCCGCTTCGCAAATTTCAGGCGCAATCATCCGCGTCTTCGGCGATCCATCCGCATTGAATTGATAAATATCCTGCGGCTGGCCTTTTTCATTGAAGAACACTTGGCCGATTCCTGCTGAGTTCCACAGTCGCTCGCCAGCTTCGGCGTGTTCGGGGATGTGCGGAACAATGCGCATGCGCCGGCGTTTGGTCAGCCAGTTGAGGGGCGAACGGGGCGAGTAAAGCCAACGGTTGAGGCGGTCGAACCATTCGAGCAGGGCGGGCGGGAATTCGTTTTTGATACCGCTGCTGGTGATCTGCCAGATACGCGGGCCGGCCTTGCGGTGTCGGATCAGAACTTCGTAGACGAAGGAATAATGCACATCGCCAGACAGCACCACGTAGTTACCGGGTGTGCGGGAGTGTCGGAAAATGTTCAGGATCACTTGGGCAGCGCCGCGATGGGCCATCCAGTTTTCCGCGTCCACCAGCAGTGGATAGCCGCACCAGCTGAACACGCGCTGTACGGTTTCGATGAGTTTGACGCCGAAGATCGGTGCCGGTGAAACGATGATCGCCGAGGGATGACCAAGCAGTTCCTGTTGCAACTCACTAAGGGCTTCCCAGTCCAGCAGACCCGACGGTTGCTTGAGGTTCATCTCGCTGCGCCAACGTCGGGTGCGAGTGTCGAGCACCACCAGCGCCGGGCGGGTGGGCAGCACGTAATGCCACTTCTGAAAGCCAAGCAGCTCATCGATCAAGTCATCCTGGACGTCGCTGTCCAGGTAATGGTCTTGCCCCGTGGCGCTCAATAGCCGGGTTTTTTCCAGCACGCTACCAAACGCGTCCGGATTGTTGCCCCAGCCCTGACACAGCATATAAGCAAGCAGCGCATTGCCGATGATGCGCTTGGAGAACGGATGGCCGTAGGCCGTTTCCTCCCATTGCGCGGAAAGATTCCAGTCATCGGTAATATCGTGGTCGTCGAAAATCATCAGACACGGCAGATGCGCCATCGCCCGCCCGACACCACTCAACCCCGTCTTGAACGCATCGATGCGTGTCTGCTCCAAGGCATAACGCTTGCGTTGTTCGGGTGTCAGTGCCGGTGGTTGTGGCGCGATCAGTGTCCAGGACGTTGGCGACCACACCAGCAGGTACATGGCCATGACTTCGGCGAACGTCACCAAATGGTTGTCGGCGCTGCTGCTGGTGAAAATCGGCTTACGTGCTCCACCGAAAAATCGCTCGCGCAAGGTTTCATTGCTCTCAAGCGCCGGTAACAAATCCGCACGATGGTAGTAGCTGGCCGGGTGTTCGTAGAGTTTGGCGCTGTCGCTGACCACCGCACCGTCGAGGTGTTCATCGAACAGCCCCAGGCGCTCGATCAAGGCATGAATCGCCCGCAACATCGGCCCGGCGACATCATCTGCATACACTTGATCGCCGCTCATCATTAATAGCGCGGGGCGCTTACAAGCATCCGGTTCGGATTCCAGCAACCGGTCGACGCACAGCAGACCATCGGCCGCCGGATGGTGGGGTTTACGGCAGGAGCCATGCAGCAACTGATCAACCCGTGAGCGCAACACGAAATTCGGGCAAAGCGCTTCGCCATACAATAGATGAGGTGCCCACTCGGCGCTGCCCGACTGCGCGCCATCCGCTTCGGTGATCAGCAGGTCGTACTCGATCAAGGTGTCGCAGGGCAGGGCGGTGTTCAGGGGCACATCAATTAAATGAACGAAGGCGTGAGTGCCGACCGGGATAATCGTGCATTGCCCTGCGTCGAGGGGGATGTCGACTCCTTGCAGGCGCAGCGTCAGCGTCAGCGCACGCGACCCCGCTAACCACAACACCAGACGCATTGGCTCCAGGCGCCGCAATAGCGGGCCGACGAGGACGGGTGGCAAGCGGAGATCATCGTCAGGCAATGGCAGAGATACGGACATCCGGGTTCAAGGCTCTTTGCGAACAGGCCGGCGATGATAACGCAGTGCCTGTTAAGCATAGCGATCCGGGGTGCCCTCGATCACTTGCCGTTCTCGTGGTCGGCAATACCAACGCAGCGCAATCAGCATAATGTGATGTTGGCCGAGGCGCTTCGGTAAGGGTAAAAATTATTAAAGTAGATGGTTGACCATGAAACAAAATGCTGTATTATTCGCCTCCCGCTAACGAGAGATCGGAAGCGCAAGTGGTTGAAGTTGTTAAAGATTTCCAAGCGAAACTTTGAAAACTTCTGAAAATAATCACTTGACAGCAACAAGCGCTGCTGTAGAATGCGCGCCTCGGTTGAGACGAAAGATCTTAGCCAACCGCTCTTTAACAACTGAATCAAGCAATTCGTGTGGGTGCTTGTGGAGTCAGACTGATAGTCAACAAGATTATCAGCATCACAAGTTACTCCGCGAGAAATCAAAGATGTAACCAACGATTGCTGAGCCAAGTTTAGGGTTTCTTAAAAACCCAAAGATGTTTGAACTGAAGAGTTTGATCATGGCTCAGATTGAACGCTGGCGGCAGGCCTAACACATGCAAGTCGAGCGGCAGCACGGGTACTTGTACCTGGTGGCGAGCGGCGGACGGGTGAGTAATGCCTAGGAATCTGCCTGGTAGTGGGGGATAACGCTCGGAAACGGACGCTAATACCGCATACGTCCTACGGGAGAAAGCAGGGGACCTTCGGGCCTTGCGCTATCAGATGAGCCTAGGTCGGATTAGCTAGTTGGTGAGGTAATGGCTCACCAAGGCGACGATCCGTAACTGGTCTGAGAGGATGATCAGTCACACTGGAACTGAGACACGGTCCAGACTCCTACGGGAGGCAGCAGTGGGGAATATTGGACAATGGGCGAAAGCCTGATCCAGCCATGCCGCGTGTGTGAAGAAGGTCTTCGGATTGTAAAGCACTTTAAGTTGGGAGGAAGGGCAGTTACCTAATACGTAATTGTTTTGACGTTACCGACAGAATAAGCACCGGCTAACTCTGTGCCAGCAGCCGCGGTAATACAGAGGGTGCAAGCGTTAATCGGAATTACTGGGCGTAAAGCGCGCGTAGGTGGTTCGTTAAGTTGGATGTGAAATCCCCGGGCTCAACCTGGGAACTGCATTCAAAACTGTCGAGCTAGAGTATGGTAGAGGGTGGTGGAATTTCCTGTGTAGCGGTGAAATGCGTAGATATAGGAAGGAACACCAGTGGCGAAGGCGACCACCTGGACTGATACTGACACTGAGGTGCGAAAGCGTGGGGAGCAAACAGGATTAGATACCCTGGTAGTCCACGCCGTAAACGATGTCAACTAGCCGTTGGGAGCCTTGAGCTCTTAGTGGCGCAGCTAACGCATTAAGTTGACCGCCTGGGGAGTACGGCCGCAAGGTTAAAACTCAAATGAATTGACGGGGGCCCGCACAAGCGGTGGAGCATGTGGTTTAATTCGAAGCAACGCGAAGAACCTTACCAGGCCTTGACATCCAATGAACTTTCCAGAGATGGATTGGTGCCTTCGGGAGCATTGAGACAGGTGCTGCATGGCTGTCGTCAGCTCGTGTCGTGAGATGTTGGGTTAAGTCCCGTAACGAGCGCAACCCTTGTCCTTAGTTACCAGCACGTTATGGTGGGCACTCTAAGGAGACTGCCGGTGACAAACCGGAGGAAGGTGGGGATGACGTCAAGTCATCATGGCCCTTACGGCCTGGGCTACACACGTGCTACAATGGTCGGTACAGAGGGTTGCCAAGCCGCGAGGTGGAGCTAATCCCATAAAACCGATCGTAGTCCGGATCGCAGTCTGCAACTCGACTGCGTGAAGTCGGAATCGCTAGTAATCGCGAATCAGAATGTCGCGGTGAATACGTTCCCGGGCCTTGTACACACCGCCCGTCACACCATGGGAGTGGGTTGCACCAGAAGTAGCTAGTCTAACCTTCGGGGGGACGGTTACCACGGTGTGATTCATGACTGGGGTGAAGTCGTAACAAGGTAGCCGTAGGGGAACCTGCGGCTGGATCACCTCCTTAATCGACGACATCAGCTGCTCCATAAGTTCCCACACGAATTGCTTGATTCATTGAAGAAGACGATAAGAAGCAGCCCGAAATTGGGTCTGTAGCTCAGTTGGTTAGAGCGCACCCCTGATAAGGGTGAGGTCGGCAGTTCGAATCTGCCCAGACCCACCAATTTTGCTTGTGTGGGAAACGCCTGTAGAAATACGGGGCCATAGCTCAGCTGGGAGAGCGCCTGCCTTGCACGCAGGAGGTCAACGGTTCGATCCCGTTTGGCTCCACCACTACTGCTTCTGTTTGTTGAAAGCTTAGAAATGAGCATTCCATCGTGATGATGGTGAATGTTGATTTCTAGTCTTTGGATTAGATCGTTCTTTAAAAATTTGGGTATGTGATAGAAAGATAGACTGAACGTTACTTTCACTGGTAACGGATCAGGCTAAGGTAAAATTTGTGAGTTTAATCGCGAATTTTCGGCGAATGTCGTCTTCACAGTATAACCAGATTGCTTGGGGTTATATGGTCAAGTGAAGAAGCGCATACGGTGGATGCCTTGGCAGTCAGAGGCGATGAAAGACGTGGTAGCCTGCGAAAAGCTTCGGGGAGTCGGCAAACAGACTTTGATCCGGAGATGTCTGAATGGGGGAACCCAGCCATCATAAGATGGTTATCTTAAGCTGAATACATAGGCTTAAGAAGCGAACCAGGGGAACTGAAACATCTAAGTACCCTGAGGAAAAGAAATCAACCGAGATTCCCTTAGTAGTGGCGAGCGAACGGGGACTAGCCCTTAAGTGGCTTTGAGATTAGCGGAACGCTCTGGAAAGTGCGGCCATAGTGGGTGATAGCCCTGTACGCGAAAATCTCTTGGCCATGAAATCGAGTAGGACGGAGCACGAGAAACTTTGTCTGAATATGGGGGGACCATCCTCCAAGGCTAAATACTACTGACTGACCGATAGTGAACTAGTACCGTGAGGGAAAGGCGAAAAGAACCCCGGAGAGGGGAGTGAAATAGATCCTGAAACCGTATGCGTACAAGCAGTGGGAGCCCACTTTGTTGGGTGACTGCGTACCTTTTGTATAATGGGTCAGCGACTTATTTTCAGTGGCGAGCTTAACCGAATAGGGGAGGCGTAGCGAAAGCGAGTCTTAATAGGGCGTCTAGTCGCTGGGAATAGACCCGAAACCGGGCGATCTATCCATGGGCAGGTTGAAGGTTAGGTAACACTGACTGGAGGACCGAACCGACTACCGTTGAAAAGTTAGCGGATGACCTGTGGATCGGAGTGAAAGGCTAATCAAGCTCGGAGATAGCTGGTTCTCCTCGAAAGCTATTTAGGTAGCGCCTCATGTATCACTGTAGGGGGTAGAGCACTGTTTCGGCTAGGGGGTCATCCCGACTTACCAAACCGATGCAAACTCCGAATACCTACAAGTGCCGAGCATGGGAGACACACGGCGGGTGCTAACGTCCGTCGTGAAAAGGGAAACAACCCAGACCGTCAGCTAAGGTCCCAAAGTTATGGTTAAGTGGGAAACGATGTGGGAAGGCTTAGACAGCTAGGAGGTTGGCTTAGAAGCAGCCACCCTTTAAAGAAAGCGTAATAGCTCACTAGTCGAGTCGGCCTGCGCGGAAGATGTAACGGGGCTCAAACCATACACCGAAGCTACGGGTATCACTTAGGTGATGCGGTAGAGGAGCGTTCTGTAAGCCTGTGAAGGTGAGTTGAGAAGCTTGCTGGAGGTATCAGAAGTGCGAATGCTGACATGAGTAACGACAATGGGTGTGAAAAACACCCACGCCGAAAGACCAAGGTTTCCTGCGCAACGTTAATCGACGCAGGGTTAGTCGGTCCCTAAGGCGAGGCTGAAAAGCGTAGTCGATGGAAAACAGGTTAATATTCCTGTACTTCTGGTTATTGCGATGGAGGGACGGAGAAGGCTAGGCCAGCTTGGCGTTGGTTGTCCAAGTTTAAGGTGGTAGGCTGGAATCTTAGGTAAATCCGGGATTCTAAGGCCGAGAGCTGATGACGAGTGTTCTTTTAGAACACGAAGTGGTTGATGCCATGCTTCCAAGAAAAGCTTCTAAGCTTCAGGTAACCAGGAACCGTACCCCAAACCGACACAGGTGGTTGGGTAGAGAATACCAAGGCGCTTGAGAGAACTCGGGTGAAGGAACTAGGCAAAATGGCACCGTAACTTCGGGAGAAGGTGCGCCGGTGAGGGTGAAGGACTTGCTCCGTAAGCCCACGCCGGTCGAAGATACCAGGCCGCTGCGACTGTTTATTAAAAACACAGCACTCTGCAAACACGAAAGTGGACGTATAGGGTGTGACGCCTGCCCGGTGCCGGAAGGTTAATTGATGGGGTTAGCTAACGCGAAGCTCTTGATCGAAGCCCCGGTAAACGGCGGCCGTAACTATAACGGTCCTAAGGTAGCGAAATTCCTTGTCGGGTAAGTTCCGACCTGCACGAATGGCGTAACGATGGCGGCGCTGTCTCCACCCGAGACTCAGTGAAATTGAAATCGCTGTGAAGATGCAGTGTATCCGCGGCTAGACGGAAAGACCCCGTGAACCTTTACTATAGCTTTGCACTGGACTTTGAATTTGCTTGTGTAGGATAGGTGGGAGGCTTTGAAGCGTGGACGCCAGTTCGCGTGGAGCCATCCTTGAAATACCACCCTGGCAACTTTGAGGTTCTAACTCAGGTCCGTTATCCGGATCGAGGACAGTGTATGGTGGGTAGTTTGACTGGGGCGGTCTCCTCCTAAAGAGTAACGGAGGAGTACGAAGGTGCGCTCAGACCGGTCGGAAATCGGTCGTAGAGTATAAAGGCAAAAGCGCGCTTGACTGCGAGACAGACACGTCGAGCAGGTACGAAAGTAGGTCTTAGTGATCCGGTGGTTCTGTATGGAAGGGCCATCGCTCAACGGATAAAAGGTACTCCGGGGATAACAGGCTGATACCGCCCAAGAGTTCATATCGACGGCGGTGTTTGGCACCTCGATGTCGGCTCATCACATCCTGGGGCTGAAGCCGGTCCCAAGGGTATGGCTGTTCGCCATTTAAAGTGGTACGCGAGCTGGGTTTAGAACGTCGTGAGACAGTTCGGTCCCTATCTGCCGTGGACGTTTGAGATTTGAGAGGGGCTGCTCCTAGTACGAGAGGACCGGAGTGGACGAACCTCTGGTGTTCCGGTTGTCACGCCAGTGGCATTGCCGGGTAGCTATGTTCGGAATAGATAACCGCTGAAAGCATCTAAGCGGGAAACTAGCCTCAAGATGAGATCTCACTGGGACCTTGAGTCCCCTGAAGGGCCGTCGAAGACTACGACGTTGATAGGTTGGGTGTGTAAGCGCTGTGAGGCGTTGAGCTAACCAATACTAATTGCCCGTGAGGCTTGACCATATAACACCCAAGCAATTTGTAGGCTTCGAGCTGAAGAGCGAAAGGGCACCAGATTGCGGTGTGTGAAGACGCAATGAACCGAAAGTTCGAGAAGTAAACACACAAACTATCGCATACCCAATTTGCTGAAGCGTCGAAAGACGGTTCGGTACCCGAATTTCTTGACGACCATAGAGCATTGGAACCACCTGATCCCATCCCGAACTCAGCAGTGAAACGATGCATCGCCGATGGTAGTGTGGGGTTTCCCCATGTGAGAGTAGGTCATCGTCAAGATTAAATTCCGAAACCCCTATCTGCATCTGCAGGTAGGGGTTTTGTTTTGTCCGCAGGAAAGTTCGTACAGCATCATCGGACCGCTTCCGGTTGTCACAGTCTCGCTCAGGCGTCATGGCGATGAATTGAAGCCAGGGTCATGTCTATATTTTTATTATTGAATATCGCAATATATAAAACTATATAGCGTATGAGCCTGCGCTTTCTTATAAAGGGAATGACTGATGACAATGGTCCTGAGCGGCAAAGAGGCAGTAGGCGAGCGTTACGCGCTGGAAACGATGCGCCACGCCCAGCAGATGACCTGGAAGGCCATTGAACAGATCGCTCGGGTTATTTCTCCCGGTATGCGCGAGTCTGAAGCCCAGTTGCGAGGCAAACAGATCCTGTCCGAACTTGGCATGGATCGAATCTGGCATCCACTGCTGATCCGCTTTGGCGCCAACACACTCAAGACGTTCAAACAGCGCTCCGATGGCGATCCTGTACTGGGTGACAAAGACATTTTCTTCATCGACATGGGCGCAGTCTGGCAAGGGCACGAAGGTGATGCAGGGGCAACTTTCACCACGGGTTCCGACCCGGAAATGATTGCCTGTGCCGCGGCCGCAAGAGAGCTCTTCAATCGTGTTGAAGGGTATTGGCGCGGCGAGCGGGTATCCGGCATGGAGCTTTACAGCTATGCGGCCTACCAGGCGCAAGCCATGGGGTGGAAGCTCAATCTGGACATCAAAGGCCACAGAGTCTGCGATTTTCCTCATGCGATTCACCGTGGCGGCGACCTCGGGGATTTAGACACATGCCCGACGACCGGCCTATGGATTCTGGAAATCCAGATCGCCCACCCTGAGCGCCCTTTCGGAGCGTTCTACGAAGATTTGCTTATTTGATCGAGGAAACCTCATGCCTGACCAAACAGAGCAACCGGTTTTGCTGTTCTCCTACGGTACCTTGCAGGATCAGGCCGTTCAGCGGTCTACCTTCGGGCGCGAGTTGAAAGGGCGTCTGGATAGACTGCCAGGCTACAAGCAGAACCTGGTCGAGATAGCCGATCCAGCAGTGCTGGCCATGAGTGGGAAAACCCATCATCCCATCGTGCAGGAGAGTGGCGACCTGTCGGACGAGATCGCCGGTACTGTTTTCGAGATCACAGCCCAGGAGCTGGCCGCGGCCGATGAATACGAGGTGGCGGACTATAAACGCGTCAGTGTGACCCTCAAGTCCGGTATCAACGCCTGGGTTTATGTGCGAGCCTGATTGCTAAAGGCTGCAGCAACTGTACGAGGGGAAACTGATTTGTCTCGGTTTCGCTGTAGGCTTCGGGCGGGATGACGACCGGAAGATTTCCATCCTCCGTGTCATCCCCCTGAAATCAAGACTGCGACTGGCTGCTCGCTCTCATGACCTCCACCTCGCCATTGGCCACGAGCCAGCGCAACAGTTCGGCCACTGACACCGTATGGCTGCGTTCGATCCAACGCACCACCGCTTGGCCGTAGTGTTCGGTGTAGCGGGTGAGCACCAGTTGGCGACAGTCCGCTGACAGGCGCAGGGTGATTTCCCGACAGTGCAGATTGGCCGGGTCGTCCCGGATCACCCGTTGCTGCAGAGTCAGGCTATTGCTTTCAGAACCCATCGGCCGGTGCTCCTGCGCATTTAGGAGTGGTGTTCTCTGGCGAGCCTTGTTTGCCATCGGCCACGTAAGCAGCACGATGCTCGGCCACCACATTACGCAGCGCGCTGTAATAGTCCGGCAGTTTTTGCAGGCTGTCGGTCAGCGGTAAGGCTTCTGCCCGACCATCGACGATGCCACCGACAGTGCTGATAGTGGACAGCGTCTCCACGGTATCGCTATTGCTGCCGAACGGATCGACCACAAAGCCGAGTACGCGGCCGGCGGCGTCGCGACTGTTGGAGGTCCCGAGCAATGGCAGCTCGACGATCGGGCCGTTGCCGATGCCCCACACGCCGAAGGTCTGGCCGAAGTCCGAGTCGTGGCGCGGGATACCGGCCATGCCGGAGACGTCGATCAAACCCACCACCCCGACCGTGGTGTTGAGCGCGAAACGCCCCAGGGTATTGACCGAGCGCATCGGGTTGCCTTGCAACAGGTCATTGATAAAGACCTTCGGTTCGCCAAAGTTCGCTACAAAGTTATGCACACCGGTCTGGAAAAAGTCCGGCGTGTAGCGGTAGCCGCGCGCGACCGGCGCCAGGGCGTAATCATCAACCACCCGGTTAAACGCGAAGACTCCGCGATTGAACGGTTCCGCCGGGTCGTACACCGAATAGCCGATGTCGGCGCAGGCTACGTCGGTGGTGGACGGCGGCTGGCTGCTGCAACCTGTCAACCCTGCGGCCAACACGGCAATTGAGGTGTTGCGGGCCAGCCAGGGAGTACACTTGAAAGGCAACATGGACGCAAGTCTCAGGAAGAATTCGCCGTGATGCTGAGCTCCAAGCCTTGCGCAAAGATGTCTGGTTTATTGCGATGCTGATGTTTTATTGCAGAGTTGAAATATATGACGAGCAGCCGTGAATGGTTTTAGATGTCGGTTCCATTCGCCCCTTAAGTGACCTTTGGTGAACAGCCTTTTAATTGTGGACGACGACCTTGAAGTCCTCGATCTATTGAAAAAATTCTTCGTGCAGCACGGCTACAGCGTCGAGGTCGCCACAGACGGTGCGTCGCTGTGGGCGGCCATAGAGCGCCAGGCGCCAGATCTGATCATTCTGGACGTGATGTTGCCGGGCGACAGCGGGCTGATCCTGTGTCAGCAACTGCGGATTCGACACGCAATACCGGTGATCATGCTGACCGCCATGGGTGAACTCAGTGATCGGGTGGTCGGCCTGGAGCTAGGTGCCGATGATTATCTGACCAAACCCTTCGACGCCCGTGAACTGCTGGCCCGGGTGCGTGCTGTGTTGCGTCGCGTGGACGAGCGTCGTCCGGTGTCGCAGGAGCGGCCACGGCCGCTGATCGACTTCGCCGACTGGCACCTGGACGTCACCCGCCGTGAACTTCGCTCGCCGGACAACGTGATGATCCCGCTGTCGGCCGGTGAGTTTGACCTGCTGCTGGTCTTCGTCGAACACCCGCAGCGTATTCTCACCCGCGAGCAATTGCTGGACCTGGCGCGCGGGCATTGCCATGACGCGTTCGATCGCAGCATCGACGTTCAGGTCAGCCGCCTGCGACGCAAGCTCGAGTCCGACACCAAGCGGCCGGCGATGATTCGCACCGTGCGCAACGGCGGTTACCTGTTCACACCCAGCGTGACGCGGCGATGAGCTGGCTGAAGCGGATTCGCGCCCGAGACTGGCCGCAAGATACGGTTGCGCGCTGGATCGCGCTGACGATCATCCTGGCCATGCTCATTTCACTGGCGCTCAACGGGTTGTTTATCCAACTGGCCGGGGTGTGGGCGCGCCCGCCGTTGACCGAGATCGGTTTGCTGGAAAAAGCCGCGGCCATCACCCGCGTCATCGAGGCCGCTCCGGTGCCACTGCGCAATCAATTGGCGCAAGCAGCCGACGAGAGCGGCTTCACTGTCACTTGGCATCCTGATAGGCGCGATCTCAATCTGCCTGCAGTGGACGATCCGAAGACTGACATCGGCTCGACCATCCTGCAGCCGATGCTCAGAGCCCCTGACCGGCGCATCGAAGCCTATGAACCGGCCGACTGGACGGAGCACACGGCGGACGCGCATTACGCGCTGCTGATCGAGCTATCGGATTCATCATGGCTGATGTTCTCCGCACCCTCGCGCAGTTGGGGGCTCGACGAAGCGCCACGCTACCTGATCGTCATCCTGCTGGTGCTGATCTCCACCGCACTGGTCGCACTGATCGCCACCCGGCGCCTTGCCACACCGTTGCAGCACTTTGCCGAAGGTGCCCGACGCTTCGGCGTGGACTTCCGCGCACCGCCGATCGAACCGCTCGGCCCCCACGAAATCCGCCAGGCGATTCTCGCGTTCAATGCCATGCAGGCCCAGCTGCAGCACTTCATCCGCGACCGTACACAAATGCTCGCCGCCATCTCCCACGACCTGCGCGCGCCCTTAACGCGGATGCGCTTGCGAGGCGAATTCATCGAAGACCACGAGCAACAGCAACGGTTGTTTCGTGACGTGGATGAAATGCAGGCGATGATCAACTCGGCGCTGGAGTTCTTTCGTGATGATGCGCGGCTTGAACCGGCGACCCAGTTTGATCTGGCGGAACTGCTGCAAACGTTGCTTGATGATTACCGGGATCAGGGAGTCGACATTACGTTCAGCGGGCCGCTGCGGTTGGTGTATTTCGGGCGTCCGTTAGGGCTTAAACGGGTGATTACCAACTTGCTGGATAACGCGATCAAGTACGGGAGTGAGCCGGCGGTTGAACTGATCCTAGGTGATGGACAGGTGCGGATCAAAATACTGGATCGTGGGCCGGGTATTCCTGAGTTCAGTCTTGAACAGGTGTTTACACCGTTTTTTCGTCTGGAAGGGTCGCGGAACAAGAGCACCGGTGGGGTTGGTTTAGGGTTGTCGGCGGCGCGGGCAATTGTGCTGGAGCATGGCGGAGAATTACGGCTGCGTAATCGGGCGAAGGGCGGGTTGGAAGCGCTGGTGGTGTTGCCGGTGCAGGTGGGGTGGGGCACAGGTCATCCCAATCGCCTTCGGTCACTTCGTGAGTGAAGGCGCTATGCCGTCACTTTTTCCCGGTTATTGCTGCGATCAGAACCAAGGGTCGACGTTCAAACAGAGAAATAATATGGACATTAAATGGTGCCGCTTCATACAGATTGGAGCGATCCTCCTGCTTCTCATCACTCCGTTTTTTGCTCAAGCGGATATTACCGAGGAACAAGCGACCGCCAATTGCCTCAAGATCAGCGAGTATTCCGCCGAGGGCGGGAAGTACTACAAGCTCAAACAGTACGCCAAGGCTCGGGAACAATATGAGCGGCAGGCTGGCTGGTCTGAAAGCTGTCAGCTGGACGAAGAGAAAATTGCCCTAGCCTACAATAACGTAGCACTCACCTACATCCATGAAGGCAATTACCTGAAGGCCCGGGCGTGGCTGAGCATCCTGCCAGACGACAAAAAGTCGATCTTCAACCTTGGCAAAATCGATGGCGAAATCGAAAACTCGCTTGAGAAGCTTTCGAGTCAGCCAGAAGGGCAATATTGGCAATATGCCGGGGCGGCGTTATGGAACACCATGACGATCAAGCCACAAGGCCAGCAATACAAAGTTGATTTCCAGGGTTATTACGCCGGCCTGATGGCGATGTACTACGGCCCCAATATCGGTGAATTTTCAACGGTATTAGCGGTTGATAACGGCAAGGCGCATTACGCCATGAGTGAAGAAGACAATGGCGACTGTGCCTACGACTTCGACATTAAAAAAGGCCTGTTCACGGTAACGCGCACGGCCGGTGAGTCATGTGGTTTTGGCCACAATGTGGGCGCTGAAGGGGTTTATCAACGGGTCGAGTTCTAGTTTGAAAATATGGAAAGCCCCGAAAAGCACAAGACGGAAACGCCTGGTGTACACGCTGCATCATCATTCACTGAATATCTTTCAAGTAACCCTTAAGTGCAATGAGAGGCATATCAAGTTGCTCCATCGTCCGCGCATTGCTGAAATCGGCTGCCAACCTGTGCAGCTCACACCCCAACGGTGTATCAACACCACCTAAAGCATCCATCGCCAAACCCACGCATTGCGCCACTCTAAACTGGATAGCCTCAATATCACCCCGACGCACCAACAACCCAAACACCTCTCGCTCATAATCACTCATGATCGGATCGTCCCGCAAAATCGGACTTTCACCTTCCGTCTCATAAGCCAGCTTGAGGGCGAAAAGGGCAACGGTTTCCAGTGGCAATTCCATTGTGTGAATCCTTGATTCGTTAGCGAGCGGTTTGGGGCTGTAGCACCGAAAAGACAAGATCAAAAGATCGCAGCCTTCGGCAGCTCCTACGGGGCGCCGGGGCGAGGTCACTTTTCTACAGACGAAAAAAAAGGCCTTGCAAAGCAAGACCTTTCTTAATTTTGGTGCCCCGAGGGAGACTCGAACTCCCACTCCTTTCGAAAACGGATTTTGAATCCGCCGCGTCTACCAATTCCGCCATCAGGGCTCAATGGCGGCGAAGTATAGAGATGAGATAACCGTTGGTCAATCAGGTACATGGAGAATTTTTGATATTTCCGCTAGACTTCCCGGCCCTGCTAGACGAACCCCATCATGCGCGTTGCTGACTTTACTTTTGAGCTCCCTGATTCGCTGATTGCTCGCCATCCATTGGCTGAGCGTCGCGGTAGTCGCCTGTTGACCCTGGACGGGGTCAGCGGCGCCCTGGCACACCGTCAATTCACTGATTTGCTTGAGCATTTGCGCCCGGGCGATTTGATGGTGTTCAACAATACCCGGGTGATTCCGGCGCGGCTGTTTGGCCAGAAGGCTTCCGGCGGCAAACTGGAAATTCTGGTGGAGCGGGTGCTCGACAGTCATCGCGTGCTGGCGCATGTGCGTTCCAGCAAGTCGCCCAAGCCGGGTTCAAAGATCCTGATCGACGGCGGTGGCGAGGCTGAGATGCTGGCGCGTCACGATGCGTTATTCGAGCTGAGGTTTGCCGAAGAGGTGTTGCCGCTGCTCGATCGTGTCGGGCACATGCCGTTGCCTCCTTATATCGACCGCCCGGACGAAGGCTCGGACCGCGAGCGTTATCAGACGGTGTACGCCGAGCGCTTGGGCGCGGTGGCGGCGCCGACGGCGGGGCTGCATTTCGATCAGTCGCTGATGGAGGCGATTGCCGCCAAGGGCGTCGAGACCGCATTCGTGACCTTGCACGTGGGCGCGGGTACCTTCCAGCCGGTGCGCGTCGAGAAGATCGAAGATCACCACATGCATAGCGAATGGCTGGAAGTCGGCCAGGACGTGGTCGATGCAGTCGAAGCCTGCCGCGCTCGCGGTGGTCGTGTGGTGGCCGTGGGGACCACCAGCGTGCGTTCCCTGGAAAGTGCCGCGCGCGATGGCGTGCTCAAGCCGTTCAGTGGCGATACCGATATCTTTATCTACCCGGGCCGGCCGTTTCATGTGGTCGATGCCCTGGTCACCAACTTCCATTTGCCCGAATCCACGCTGTTGATGCTGGTTTCGGCGTTCGCCGGTTATCCCGAGACCATGGCCGCCTATAAGGCTGCCGTCGACAACGGATACCGCTTTTTCAGCTACGGTGATGCGATGTTCATCACCCGTAATCCCGCACCTACTGCCCCTAAACAAACAGGCCCAGAGGAAACAGAATGAGTCGCACCAGTCGCATGACCTTTGAGCTCCTAGCCACCGACGGCAAGGCGCGTCGCGGTCGTTTGACCTTCCCGCGCGGTACCGTCGAGACCCCGGCCTTCATGCCGGTGGGCACGTATGGCACGGTCAAGGGCATGCTGCCGCGGGATATCGTCGCCACCGGCGCGCAAATCATTCTGGGCAACACCTTCCACTTGTGGCTGCGTCCTGGCACCGAAGTGATCAAGAAACACGGCGACCTGCACGATTTCATGCAGTGGAAAGGCCCGATTCTGACCGACTCCGGTGGTTTCCAGGTGTTCAGCCTGGGCGCCATGCGCAAGATCAAGGAGGAGGGCGTGACCTTCGCCTCTCCGGTCGACGGCGCCAAAGTGTTCATGGGGCCGGAAGAGTCGATGCAGGTCCAGCGTGACCTGGGCTCGGACATCGTGATGATTTTCGACGAATGCACCCCGTACCCGGCCGACGAAGACGTCGCTCGCGTCTCGATGGAACTGTCGCTGCGTTGGGCCCAGCGTTCGAAAAACGCCCATGGCGACAACACGGCGGCGCTGTTCGGCATCGTGCAGGGTGGCATGCACCAGGATTTGCGCATGCGTTCGCTGGAAGGCCTCGACAAGATCGGCTTCGATGGTTTGGCCATCGGTGGTCTGTCGGTGGGCGAACCCAAGCACGAGATGATCAAGGTGCTGGATTACCTGCCGGGTCAGATGCCGGCTGACAAACCTCGTTACCTTATGGGCGTTGGCAAACCGGAAGATCTGGTTGAGGGTGTGCGCCGCGGTGTGGACATGTTCGATTGCGTGATGCCAACCCGTAATGCCCGCAATGGGCATCTGTTCATTGATACAGGCGTGCTGAAGATCCGTAACGCGTTCCATCGCCATGATGATTCGCCGCTGGATCCGACCTGCGATTGCTATACCTGCCAGAACTTCTCCCGCGCTTACCTGCATCATCTGGACAAGTGCGGCGAAATGCTGGGTAGCATGTTGAATACCATCCACAATTTGCGCCATTACCAGGTGCTTATGGCTGGTTTGCGCGAGGCTATTCAACAGGGTACATTGGCCGCCTTTGTCGATGCCTTCTACGCCAAACGCGGGTTACCTGTTCCGCCTTTGGACTGAGTTTTCTGACCCCAAGATTCAACATTTGCAACTGGAGTGCTAAATGAGCTTTTTTATCTCTAATGCCATGGCTGACGCTGCTGCACCTGCGGCAGGCCCAATGGGCGGCGGCTTTGAGTGGATTTTCCTGGTCGGTTTCCTGGTCATCTTCTACCTGATGATCTGGCGTCCACAGGCCAAGCGCGCCAAAGAGCAGAAAAACCTGCTGGGCAGCCTGCAAAAAGGTGACGAAGTCGTGACCACCGGTGGTATCGCCGGCAAGATCACCAAAGTGTCCGACGACTTCGTTGTTCTGGAAGTCTCCGACACCGTCGAAATGAAATTCCAGAAAGGCGCTATCGCCGCCACGCTGCCAAAAGGCACGCTCAAAGCGATTTAAGTTTCAACTTCTACTCAATCGACGGGGCGCGCAAGGCGCCCCGCGTCATAAGCGGGCGGCGTGATGCTGAACAAATACCCTCTGTGGAAATACATTCTGATCCTGGCGGTGCTGGCGATCGGTCTGATTTATTCCGCTCCCAATCTATACCCTGATGACCCGGCCATTCAGGTCAGCGGTGCAAGCACTGCACTGCAGGTCAATCAGGCTGATCTGGACCGTGTGAGCACCGCGCTCAAGGAATCCGGGATCAACGTCAAGGCGGCCACGCTGGCGGCAAACGGCAAGGGTGGTCTGATCCGTCTGGCCAAGGCTGAAGACCAGCTGCCAGCCAAAGACGTCGTGCGCAAGGCATTGGGTGATGACTACGTCGTTGCACTGAACCTGGCGCAAACTACCCCGCAATGGCTGCGCAGCCTGGGCGCGCACCCGATGAAGCTGGGCCTGGACTTGTCCGGTGGTGTGCACTTCCTGCTGGAAGTGGACATGGACAAAGCCCTCGACGCACGCCTGAAAGTCTACGAAGGCGACGTCAAGAGCCTGTTGCGTAAAGAGAAGCTGCGCTATCGCAGCCTGCCGCAACTGGGCGGTGCCATTCAGCTGGGCTTTACTGATGAAGACTCCCGCGAGCAGGCCCGTGCGCTGATCCGCAAGAACTTCAACGATTTCGACATTGTTCCGGCAGACCTCAATGGCCAACCGGTACTGCGTCTGGCGATGACCCCGGCCAAGCTGGCGGAAATCCGCGAATACTCCATCAAGCAGAACTTGACCACGGTACGTAACCGCGTCAACGAGCTGGGTGTTGCCGAACCTATCGTTCAGCGCCAGGGCGCCAACCGCATCGTGGTTGAGCTGCCGGGCGTGCAAGACACTGCAGAAGCCAAGCGTATCCTCGGCAAGACGGCCAACCTGGAGTTCCGTCTGGCGGCTGAACCTGGCGCTTCGAAAGCCACTTCCGAGGAATTCGAGTTCCGTGAAGGCAAGCGTCCTCCAGCGTTGATCGAGCGTGGCCTGATCATCACTGGTGACCAGGTGACTGACGCCAAGGCGGGCTTCGGCGAGCATGGCACACCAGAAGTGAACATCCGTCTGGATGGCCACGGCGGCGAGCTGATGAGTCGTGCGACTCGCAGTAACGTCGGTCGCAGCATGGCGGTGATCTTCATCGAACAGCGTCCGGTCACCACTTACGTCAAGCAAGTGGTCAACGGCGTCGAGAAAGACGTGCCGGTTCAGACGTTTAAAGAAGAGAAGAAGATCATCAGCCTGGCGACCATCCAGTCGCCGCTGGGTGCCCAATTCCGCATCACTGGCCTGAACGGCCAGGGTGAATCGTCCGAGCTGGCGCTGCTGCTGCGTGCCGGTGGTCTGGCGGCACCGATGTACTTCGCTGAAGAGCGCACCATCGGCCCAAGCCTGGGTGCCGACAACATCACCAAAGGTATCGATGCATCGCTGTGGGGCATGCTGTTTGTCTCGCTGTTCATCATGGCCATCTATCGCTTCTTCGGCCTCATCGCCACCGTCGCGCTGTCGGTGAACATGGTGATGCTGCTGGCCTTGATGTCGCTGCTGGGGGCAACGCTGACCCTGCCGGGCATCGCCGGTATCGTATTGACCATGGGTATGGCGGTCGACGCCAACGTTCTGATCTTCTCGCGGATACGTGAAGAGATCGCGGCCGGCATGACCGTACAACGGGCAATCAACGAAGGCTTCGGCCGGGCATTCACCGCGATTCTCGACGCCAACCTGACAACCTTGTTGGTGGGCGGGATTCTCTTTGCCATGGGCACCGGCCCGGTCAAGGGTTTCGCCGTGACCATGTCCCTCGGGATCTTTACCTCGATGTTCACGGCCATCATGGTGACCCGCGCGATGGTCAACCTGATCTTCGGCGGTCGTGACTTCAAGAAGTTGTGGATTTAAGGGGCTGCCATGTTACGTACAATCAACTTCATGGGCGTTCGCAACTTTGCGTTCGGCGTCACATTGTTCCTTACCGCACTGGCAATGTTCAGTGTCTTTCATAAGGGCATGAACTGGGGCCTGGACTTCACCGGCGGTACGCTCATCGAGCTGACCTACGAGCGTCCGGCCGATGTCACCAAGGTGCGTGAGCAACTGGTTACAGCCGGTTATCACGAAGCAATCGTGCAGAACTTCGGTGCAACCACCGATCTTTTGGTGCGCATGCCTGGCGAAGACCCGCAACTGGGTCACCAGGTGGCTGATGCGCTGCAAAAAGTCGGCGGCGACAACCCGGCTCAGGTCAAGCGTGTCGAGTTCGTCGGCCCGCAGGTCGGTGAAGAACTGCGCGACCAGGGCGGCCTCGGCATGTTGATGGCGCTCGGCGGTATCCTGATCTACCTGGCTTTCCGCTTTCAGTGGAAGTTTGCGGTCGGTGCGATCGTTTCCTTGATCCACGACGTGATCGTGACCATCGGTATCCTGTCGTTCTTCCAGATCACCTTCGACCTGACGGTACTGGCGGCAGTGCTGGCGATCATCGGTTACTCGCTCAACGACACCATCGTGGTATTCGACCGGGTTCGTGAGAACTTCCGCGTATTGCGCAAGGCCAGCCTGATCGAGAACATCAACATCTCGACCACGCAAACCCTGCTGCGGACCATGGCGACGTCGATCTCCACCTTGCTGGCGATCGCGGCTCTGTTGTTCTTCGGTGGTGACAACCTGTTCGGCTTCTCCATTGCCCTGTTCATCGGTGTTCTGGCGGGTACTTACTCGTCGATCTACATCGCGAACGTAGTGCTGATCTGGCTGAACCTGAACAGCGAAGACCTGATTCCTGTGGCGACGAGCGAGAAGGAAGTCGACGACCGTCCATAACGGTTATCGTTTTCCTGCCCAAAGCCGAGAAGGCGCGAGTGTTGAACTCGCGCCTTTTTTTATGCTCCAAGGCTGGGAGAAGCGCGGGTTTGTCCCGCCTGTGATAGCCAGGAGGTTCATGTGAACAAGTCGTTGCTGGTTGGTGCGGTATTGGGTGCTGTCGGTGTGACTGCCGGTGGTGCTGTTGCCACCTACAAACTGGTTAAAAGCGGCCCTGAGTATGCGCAAGTGCTGGCCGTTGAACCGGTCAAGACACAAATCAAGACTCCACGTGAAGTGTGCAAGGACGTTACGGTGACCCGGCAAGCGCCGGTGAAAGATCAACATCAGATCGCCGGTACGGTGGTCGGCGCGCTGGCGGGTGGCCTGTTGGGCAACCAGATCGGCGGTGGTACAGGCAAGAAAATCGCCACAGTGGCCGGTGCGGTCGGCGGCGGTTATGCGGGTAACAAGGTGCAGGAAGGCATGCAAGAGCGTGATACCTACACCACGACCCAGACTCGCTGTAACACGGTCAATGACATCAGCGACAAGGTTGTAGGCTACGACGTTCGTTATTCGCTGGATGGCAAGGAAGGCAAGGTGCGGATGGACCGTGATCCGGGCAACCAGATTCCGGTCGACAAGGAAGGCAGGCTGATCCTGGGGCAGAACGAACCGGCCCGGTAATAAGCTGAGCGTCTCACTCAAAAAGAAGCATCCCGTAAGGGATGCTTTTTTTGTGCCTGAATTTTATGTGTCACCATCAACATGCTATGAAAGACTCTTCATTTTTGCGGCCTTTTGTCCGCCAGTCCTGAGCCCCCATGCCTGCCATCGATCATCCCCTGATAGACCAGTTCCTCGACGCCCTGTGGCTGGAGAAAGGCCTTTCCGATAACACCCGCGATGCCTATCGCAGCGACCTTGCCTTGTTCAACGGCTGGTTGCAGGAGAAGGGCCTGGAGCTGATCAACGCCGGGCGCGAGTTGATCCTCGATCACTTGGCCTGGCGCCTGGAGCAAAACTACAAACCCCGTTCTACTGCGCGTTTTCTTTCAGGCGTGCGTGGTTTTTATCGCTATTTGCTGCGGGAAAAGTTGATTGCCGTGGATCCGACCCTGCGCGTGGATATGCCGCAACTGGGTAGGCCGTTGCCTAAATCCTTGTCGGAAGCCGATGTGGAAGCGCTGCTGGCCGCGCCAGACCTGAGCGAGGCCATCGGGCAGCGTGATCGCGCCATGCTTGAGGTGCTTTACGCGTGCGGCTTGCGGGTGACGGAGCTGATCAGCCTGACGCTGGAGCAGGTCAACCTGCGTCAGGGCGTGCTGCGGGTGATGGGCAAGGGCAGCAAGGAGCGGCTGGTGCCGATGGGCGAGGAGGCGATTGTCTGGGTCGAGCGCTACATGCGCGATGCCCGTGGCGAGCTGTTGGGCGGGCGGCCCAGCGATGTCCTGTTCCCCAGCCTGCGCGGCGAGCAGATGACCCGCCAGACCTTCTGGCATCGCATCAAGCATCAGGCCAAGGTCGCAGGGATCGGCAAGTCGCTGTCGCCGCATACCCTGCGTCATGCCTTTGCCACGCATTTGCTCAACCACGGTGCCGACTTGCGGGTGGTGCAAATGCTGCTCGGCCACAGCGATCTTTCGACCACCCAGATCTATACTCACGTCGCCCGGGCTCGCTTACAGGACCTGCATGCCAAACATCACCCGCGCGGCTAACGCAGCCCCTGGAATGGGAATGCTGACCTGTGGTGAGGGGGCTTGCCCCCGTTCGGCTGCGCAGCAGTCGTCAATCCTCACGCCTCGGTCCATATATCGGATAGAGATCGCCAAAGAGGGGCTGCTTCGCAACCCAACGGGGGCAAGCCCCCTCGCCACGGGGGCCTTATGTGTTAGGCTTTGCCGGTTTGCACGATGGGCGGTTATGACCCGGTGTTTCGGCACGGGCGTTCTGATCGTCCCATTTGTCCGCCTTCAGGAGTTCTCATGCGTCTGACCCAGATTTTCGCCGCCGCAGCCATTGCGTTGGTCAGCACCTTTGCCGTCGCCGATGACACGGCTGATAAAGCCATTCGTAAAAGCCTGGAAAGCCTCGAGCTCGACGTACCGGTCGAAAGCATCACTGCCAGCCCGCTGCCAGGCCTGTATGAAGTCAAACTCAAGGGCAGCCGCGTGCTTTATGCCAGCGCCGACGGCCAGTACGTCGTTCAGGGCTACCTGTTCCAGCTCAAGGACGGTAAACCTGTCAACCTGACCGAGAAGACCGAGCGCCTGGGCATTTCCAAACTGATCAACGGTATTCCAGTGGCTGAAACCGTGGTTTATCCGGCGATCGGCGAAACCAAGTCGCACATCACCGTGTTCACCGACACCACGTGCCCGTATTGCCACAAGCTGCACGCCGAAGTGCCTGAGCTGAACAAGCTCGGTATCGAAGTGCGTTACGTTGCGTTCCCGCGCCAGGGCCTGGGCTCGCCGGGTGATGAACAACTGCAAGCGGTCTGGTGCTCCAAGGACAAGAAAGCTGCCATGGACAAAATGGTCGATGGCAAGGAAATCAAGGCCGCCAAGTGCGAGAACCCGGTGTCCAAGCAGTTCGCCCTCGGTCAGTCGATTGGCGTGAACGGTACACCGGCCATCGTTTTGGCCGACGGTCAGGTCATTCCGGGCTACCAGCCTGCGCCACAAGTCGCCAAACTGGCACTGGGCGCGAAATAGTTTCGCATCGTCACGGTCAGCCTTGACGATCATGGTCTGGCGGCAACATTGTCGGGCCATTAATAGAGAGCCGCGAGTATGCGGTTGTTTTCACGGCCGGCCTTGAGTCGGCCGTTTTATGGGGAGTTCACAGTGAAACCGGTCAAAGTAGGCATCTGTGGGTTAGGGACCGTCGGTGGCGGTACCTTCAACGTACTTCAGCGCAACGCCGAGGAAATTGCTCGTCGTGCCGGGCGTGGGATCGAAGTGGCACAAATTGCCATGCGCACGCCAAAGCCTCAGTTCCAGACGACCGGTATTGCGATTACCAACGATGTCTTCGAAGTGGCCACGAACCCTGAGATCGACATCGTCATAGAGCTGATGGGCGGCTACACCGTTGCCCGCGAGCTGGTACTCAAAGCGATCGAAAACGGAAAACACGTGGTTACCGCGAACAAGGCACTGATTGCCGTGCACGGTAACGAAATCTTCGCCAAGGCCCGCGAAAAAGGCGTGATCGTGGCGTTCGAAGCCGCCGTGGCCGGTGGTATTCCGGTGATCAAGGCGATTCGTGAAGGCTTGTCCGCCAACCGTATCAACTGGGTGGCCGGGATCATCAACGGCACCGGTAACTTCATCCTCACCGAAATGCGTGAAAAGGGCCGGACCTTCGAAGACGTCCTCGCCGAGGCGCAAGCCCTGGGTTACGCCGAAGCGGATCCGACCTTCGACGTCGAAGGCATCGACGCGGCCCACAAGCTGACGATCCTGGCATCCATCGCGTTCGGCATCCCGCTGCAATTCGACAAAGCCTACACCGAAGGCATCACCAAGCTGACCACCGCTGACGTGAACTACGCCGAAGCACTGGGCTATCGCATCAAGCACCTGGGCGTGGCGCGCAGCACCGCGGCCGGTATCGAACTGCGCGTGCACCCGACACTGATCCCGGCCGATCGCCTGATCGCCAACGTCAACGGTGTGATGAACGCCGTGATGGTCAATGGTGACGCAGCCGGTTCGACCCTGTTCTACGGCGCTGGCGCCGGCATGGAACCGACCGCTTCGTCGGTGATTGCCGACCTGGTGGACGTGGTGCGTGCCATGACGTCCGACCCGGAAAACCGCGTACCGCACCTGGCCTTCCAGCCGGATTCGCTGTCGGCCCACCCGATCCTGCCGATCGAAGCCTGCGAAAGCGCTTACTACCTGCGCATTCAGGCCAAGGACCATCCGGGCGTGCTGGCTCAGGTGGCAAGCATCCTGTCGGAGCGCGGTATCAACATCGAATCGATCATGCAGAAGGAAGTCGAGGAACACGACGGCCTGGTGCCGATGATCCTGCTGACCCACCGTGTGCAGGAGCAGCGCATCAACGACGCGATCGCCGCCCTGGAAGCCTTGCAAGGCGTGGTTGGCCCGGTCGTTCGGATCCGCGTCGAGCACTTGAACTAAATTAAAGCAGCGGCAAGCTGCAAGCTTCAAGCGACAAGTTAAGGCGGTCTGGCGTTAACTTGTCGCTTGAAGCTTGCAGCTTGAAGCCCAAACCGAAGGTTTGCCCCTATGCGTTATATCAGTACCCGCGGCCAGGCACCGGCCCTGAATTTCGAAGACGTCCTGCTGGCCGGCCTGGCCACGGACGGCGGCCTGTACGTGCCGGAAAACCTGCCACGTTTCACCCAGGAAGAGATCGCTTCCTGGGCCGGCCTGCCGTATCACGAGCTGGCCTTCCGGGTAATGCGCCCGTTCGTTACCGGTAGCATTCCCGATGCCGATTTCAAAAAGATTCTTGAAGAAACGTATGGCGTGTTTTCCCACAACGCCGTGGCCCCGTTGCGTCAGCTGAACGGCAACGAATGGGTGCTGGAGCTGTTCCACGGCCCGACCCTGGCGTTCAAGGACTTCGCCCTGCAACTGCTGGGTCGTTTGCTCGACTACGTGCTGGAAAAGCGCGGTGAGCGCGTGGTGATTGTTGGCGCCACCTCCGGCGACACCGGTTCGGCCGCCATCGAAGGCTGCAAGCATTGCGAAAACGTCGACATCTTCATCCTGCACCCGCACAACCGTGTGTCTGAAGTGCAGCGTCGCCAGATGACCACCATCTTCGGTGAAAACATTCACAACATCGCCATCGAAGGCAACTTCGATGATTGCCAGGAAATGGTCAAGGCCAGCTTCGCCGACCAGAGCTTCCTCAAGGGCACGCGCCTGGTGGCGGTGAACTCGATCAACTGGGCGCGGATCATGGCCCAGATCGTTTACTACTTCCACGCAGCCCTGCAACTGGGTGGCCCGGCGCGTTCGGTGTCGTTCTCAGTGCCGACCGGCAACTTCGGCGATATTTTCGCCGGTTACCTGGCGCGCAACATGGGCCTGCCGATCAACCAGTTGATCGTCGCCACCAACCGCAATGACATCCTGCACCGCTTCATGAGCGGCAATCAGTACGTCAAGGAAACCTTGCACGCCACGTTGTCGCCGTCGATGGACATCATGGTGTCGTCGAACTTCGAACGCCTGCTGTTCGACCTGCACGGTCGCAACGGCGCGGCGATTGCCGGTTTGATGGACACCTTCAAACAGGGCGGCGGTTTCAGCGTCGAAGAGGAACGCTGGACCGAAGCGCGCAAGTTGTTCGATTCGCTGGCCGTGGACGATGCCCAAACGTGCGAAACCATTGCCGAAGTCTTTGAGCAAACCGGTGAGCTGCTGGATCCACACACCGCTATCGGCGTGAAGGCCGCACGTGAATGCCGTCGCAGCCTGGATATCCCGATGGTGATCCTGGGCACGGCCCATCCGGTCAAATTCCCGGACGCGGTGGAAAAAGCTGGTGTAGGAAAAGCGCTCGAACTACCTGCACATCTTTCTGATTTATTTGAGAGAGATGAACGTTGCACCGTATTGCCGAACGACCTGAAAGCCGTGCAGGCCTTTGTCAGTCAGCATGGCAACCGCGGTAAGCCACTGTAACCGGTAAAAGCTGTCACATTTTGAAGCCCGTCTCCTGACGGGCTTTCTCATTTCTGCATGCCACACTTGTCGCGTCTCTTAAATGAAGAGCCGCCCACGAAGGACGGGCGAGTCGATCACCAAGGAAGTGGCAATGCTGTTTTTCAGAGGCTTCAAACCAGCCGTGTGCTGGATGTTTTTGCTGGGTGCCCTGGGCTTTGGGCCATGGGTAAAAGCCGCACAATTGGCGACACATGAATCCAGGGAATCAGTCGCCGTCGCACGCATTGAGCTGGACGCTCAGGAGTTGCAATGGATTCGTGATCATCCGTTGGTCATTGTCGCGTCGACGCAATACCCGCTGTATCTGTTCAAGGATGAGCACGGTCACTGGAGCGGCTTGAACAACGATGTGCTCAACCGCATCAGCGCCATGACAGGGTTGCGGTTCGTCCATGAAGAGTCGTTTTCCACCGATCAGCTGCTGGAACAGTTGGAAAACGGTGCGGCGGACATGAGTACGACACTGGCAATGAATGACGAGCGCAAGGTGTTTCTGGATTTCAGCCATGCGTTTGGCGGAGCGGGCTGGGTACTCGTGGGACTGGCCGGCACACCTGCATTACAGTCCCTGGAACAGCTTTCGAAAAGAGTTCTGGTATTGCCGGACCGGCACGCGTTGGAAGGCGTGATTCGTCGTGATTACCCGGCGATCGAACTGCGCTCGGTCAAAACCTACGCTGAAGCCCGGGCGCTGGTGGAAAGTGGCGAGGCCTTCGCCACCATTGAAAATGAAATCGGAGCGCAGCTATATCCTTCGTGCCGGCTCAAGGTAGGGCACGCAGTAGAGGGCAAGTGGGAAGCTGATCACTTGGCGGTACGCAAAGGACAGCCGCAGTTGTTAAGCATCCTCAACAAGGCACTCGAAGTTTTTCCGCCCGCCGAGTTACGCGCCATACGGCTGAAATGGCTGAATGGAATTGCCCCGGCGCACATGCCCTCGGCTTGGCAGCGGATCACCCAGTGGGGCTGCTGGGGCGTGTTCATCGTTAGCCTGTTCGGCCTGCTTTCATTGCTCTGGAATCGCCGGCTCGCGGCACTGATCGAGCAACGGCGGGACGCCGAGAAAGACCTCAATGACCAGCTCGCGTTCCAGCACGCATTGATAGACGCCATGCCCGATCCGATGTTCGTGCGTGATCTGGAAGGGCGTTTGATCATGTGCAACAAAAGTTATGAGGAGAGCTTGTCGATCCGTTTCGATCAGGTTCAGGGACGACGACTGATCGAGCTCGATGTCTTGCCCAAAGAGACCGCCGAACAGCTGCACGCCGAATTCATGGCTCAGCTCGGTACTCGCAAGACCCGTTTCAGTGAGCGTCAGTTGATGTTCAAGGACGGCGTCAGGGACATCTACCAGTGGACGGTGCCGTTCTACAGTGCCAACGGTCAATTGCGAGGATTGTTGGGGGGCTGGACCGAGATCGGCAAGCGTACAAGGCTGCCATGAATTGCAATGCAATCTGCTACAAAGAATGTGGCGAGGCCAAAATGCTTATCTGGCTGTGAATCTGCTGTTTTTTTGCTGTCATCTTTACCGTGCATGCTCTATCTACCAGAGGCGCCGGTGCGCCTGCCGTTGGAATCCAGAACTTTCTTCTCGGGCCTGTGGTCGTTTACTGTGGATGCGCCCCAGGCACTTTGTTTTCGGACTATTGAGTGGTGATCGAGATGGAAAGTATCAGTCTTTTGCTCGGTGAGGCTCTGAGCCCGTATCAGGTAACGTTGACCCCATCAGGTGCCCATGGCGAATGCCGGGTGACACTCAAGAATGCGAGTGGCGCCATTGTGGTCGAACGGTTGTTCAATCAGGCCCAGTTAACCGATAAACGTCTGCTGACGGATGTCGTCGACGGCTTGCACCGCGACGTGCTGATCGCTGAAGGACGCCTGGAACCCTGTGTCATCGCGGCGTTGCGCAATGCTGCTCAGGACAAGATTCTGGCCAGCCGGAATTGAATTGTTTTTTGTGGGAACCTTCCTGCGCCAAGGTCAGTCAGACCATGTAGCAGCAGGATCAAGCATTGTGCTCCGGTGCTTGTAGCTTGTTGTCACTGGTCTTTATACAGGCCACGTTTAACCCCGAGTTGTCTCCCCACTTCTCGGGGTTTCTTTTTGCCTGAAATTTGCCGCTGCTCGGCTTTCTCTCGAAAGCTCTCGCTGACGAATGCAGGTGCTTAGATGGCCCCGTCTTCACGCAGCCGTGCTATCTGTGCCGGGTCGTAACCAAGATCGTGCAGCACCTGCGTATTGTGTTCGCCCAGCTGCGGCCCGACCCATTCGGAGGTGCCGGGTGTCTCGGAGAGTTTTGGCACGATGCCCGGCATTTTGAAGTCCTTGCCATCGGGCAGCTTGGCTTGCAGGAACATTTCCCGGGCCAGGTACTGCGGATCGCTGAACATGTCTTCGGCGCTGAAGATCCGGCTGGCAGGAACGTCAGCCTGGTTCAGTTGTTCGATCACCGCGTCCAGCGGCAGTGAGTTGACCCAGCGATCGATCACCCCATAAATCTCATCGCGACGGCTGTCACGTCCATCGTTGCTGGCCAGCTCTGGGTCATTGGCCAAATCCTCGCGACCGATGATCAGCATGAAACGCTTGAAGATCGCATCACCGTTGGCGCCGATCTGCACGTGTTTGCCGTCGGCGCTGGTGTGAATGGAGGAGGGTGTGATACCCGGCATGATGTTGCCGGTGCGTTCGCGGATGAAGCCGAACACGTCGAACTCCGGGACCATGCTTTCCATCATGGCGAAGATCGCTTCGTACAACGCCACATCCACTACTTGGCCCAAGCCGCCGTTGACCTCGCGATGACGCAAGGCCATCAGTGCGCCGATCACGCCCCAGAGCGCGGCAATCGAATCGCCGATGGAAATCCCGGTGCGTACCGGCGGCCGGTCCTCGAACCCGGTGATGTAGCGCAGGCCACCCATGGATTCACCGACCGCGCCGAAGCCCGGCTGATCTTTCATCGGCCCGGTCTGGCCAAAGCCCGAAAGCCGCACCATCACCAGTTTCGGGTTCAACGCGTGCAAGACTTCCCAACCCAGGCCGAGCTTTTCCAGTACGCCGGGGCGAAAGTTCTCGATCAGAATGTCCGCTTCACTGAGCAGCTGTTTGAGAATCGCCAAGCCGTCCGGGTGCTTCAGGTTCAGGGTCAAAGACTTCTTGTTGCGCGCCTGAACGAACCACCACAGCGAAGTGCCTTCATACAACTTGCGCCATTTGCGCAATGGATCACCGCCATCCGGTGACTCGATCTTGATCACCTCGGCGCCGAATTCGCCGCAAATACGCGAGGCAAACGGCCCGGCAATCAACGTACCCAATTCGATGACTTTCAGACCGCTGAGCGGTTTGTTGGAGAACGGCATACTGAATCCTGTAGGACAAAGGCTGAGCGAAAGCAGAGTTTTAACATAGGCCGACATCCATCGCCCAAAGTTGATCGCCTTCAATTCGTGGATTGCCCGTTGCATCGGTTAGACTTGCCGCCTTTCCTCGTATCAAGAAGCCCGTTCATGGCCCAGCCGTCCACGACCTACAAGTTTGAACTGAACCTCACCGACCTCGACCGCAGTGTTTACGAGAACGTGAAGCAGACCATCGCCCGTCACCCTTCGGAAACCGAAGAGCGCATGACCGTACGGTTGTTGGCCTACGCCTTCTGGTACAGCGAACAGCTGTCCTTTGGGCGCGGTCTGTCAGACGTGGATGAACCGGCACTGTGGGAAAAGAGCCTGGATGACCGTGTCCTGCACTGGATCGAAGTCGGTCAGCCAGACGCCGATCGCCTGACCTGGTGCTCGCGCCGCACCGAGCGCACCAGTCTGCTGGCCTATGGCAGCCTGCGTGTCTGGGAAACCAAAGTGATCCCGGCGATCAAAAACCTGAAAAACGTCCACATCGCCGCCGTGCCTCAAGACGTGCTGGAAACCCTGGCCAAGGACATGCCGCGCGTTATCAAGTGGGATGTGATGATCAGCGAAGGAACGATTTTCGTCACCGACGACCGTGGTCAGCACGAAGTGCAGTTGCAATGGTTGAGCGGCGAACGCGGCTGATTATTCGCCCAAGGTCCGCGTCACACGGTTTTATCCTACGTATTCAAGAGAAGTACCTGTCACCCCATGCGCATCGAACCTCGCCAGTTGCCCGACACCCTGCCATTCCTCGGTGATATTCCACCGCTACTGACCCGATTGTATGCGGCACGGGGCGTGCAATCGGAGGCTGAACTGGACAAGAGTCTGGCGCGGCTGATTCCGTACCAGCAGCTCAAAGGCATCGATGCGGCGGTGGATTTGCTGGTGGCGACCCTGGAACAGCGTCAGCGGATCCTGATCGTCGGCGACTTCGACGCCGATGGCGCGACGGCCAGTACCGTGGGCATGTTGGGGTTGCGCCTGTTGGGGGCGGCGCACGTCGATTATCTGGTGCCGAACCGGTTCGAGTATGGCTACGGCCTGACGCCGGAGATCGTTGAAGTGGCGCTGACCCGCGAGCCGCACCTGCTGATCACCGTGGACAACGGCATCTCCAGCGTCGAAGGCGTGGCGGCGGCGAAAAAGGCCGGGCTCAAGGTCCTGGTCACCGATCACCACTTGCCTGGCGATGAACTGCCCTTGGCCGATGCCATCGTCAATCCGAATCAGCCGGGTTGCGAGTTTCCGAGCAAAGCCCTGGCCGGTGTCGGGGTGATCTTTTATGTGTTGATGGCGTTGCGCGCGCGCTTGCGCAGCCTGGGTTGGTACGAGAGCAAGCCGCAGCCGAACATTGGCGAATTGCTGGACCTGGTGGCATTGGGCAGCGTCGCCGACGTGGTACCGCTGGATGCCAACAACCGGATTCTGGTGCATCAGGGCCTCGAGCGGATTCGCGCCGGGCGCGCTCGACCGGGAATCAAGGCGATCCTTGAAGTGGCCAAGCGCGACCATTCACGCATTACCTCTACCGACCTGGGCTTCATCCTCGGCCCGCGTCTGAACGCGGCGGGACGTCTGGACGACATGAGCCTGGGCATCGAATGCCTGCTCACCGAAGATACGGGGTCTGCCCGTGAAATGGCCGCTCAGCTGGATGGCATGAACCAGGACCGCAAATCCATCGAGCAGGGCATGCAGCGTGAGGCGCTGGCACAGCTCAAGGATTTGCCGGTGGAGTCGATGCCGTTCGGCCTGTGCCTGTTCGATCCCGAGTGGCACCAGGGCGTCATCGGAATCCTCGCCTCTCGTATGAAAGAGCGCTATTTCCGTCCGACCATTGCCTTTGCCGATGCCGGCGATGGCCTGCTCAAGGGCTCGGGGCGTTCGGTTCAAGGGTTTCATATTCGCGACGCCTTGAGTGTGGTCGCGGCGCAGCATCCGAACCTGATCAGCAAATATGGCGGACACGCCATGGCAGCCGGCCTGACCTTGCCGGAAGCGAATTTTCCGTTATTCGCCGAGGCCTTCGACGCTGAAGTGCGTAGGCAACTGCGCGAAGAAGACCTGACCGGGCGCCTGCTGTCGGATGGCACTTTGGCGGTCGAAGAATTTCACCTGGAACTGGCCCGCGCCCTGCGCCACGCCGGGCCGTGGGGGCAACACTTTCCAGAGCCGCTGTTTCATGGTGTGTTTCAGTTGGTCGAGCAACGGGTAGTCGGCGAGCGGCACCTTAAAGTGGTGCTGAAAAGTGAATGCGGCTCGGTAAAACTGGACGGCATTGCCTTCGGTATCGACCGTGATATCTGGCCGAATCCGACGATTCGCTGGGTGGAGTTGGCATACAAACTCGACCTCAATGAGTTCCGTGGGAACGAGACCGTGCAGTTGATGATTGCCCACATCGAACCGCGATAACGGCACGATGCTTTTGTGGCGAGGGAGCTTGCTCCCGCTGGGCTGCGAAGCGGCCCTAAACCTTTAAACACTTTTTTCCTGTGGTACCGCGTCGGTTGGTTGACGACTGCTGCGCAGCCGAGCGGGAGCAAGCTCCCTCGCCACAGGTATCGCCCGGACCTTAAATTTGGGTGTTTCATTTCTTGAACCCTCCCTGATCCCCCGATGTCGACTAGGCTCTAAGCACTGCTTGATTATCCTTGTGACGTCTTGTCGAATTTTTTGCCCGCGGGGGCGGGTGCTGTACCTTTTTCCTGTCACTCGTCGACTATTCAAACAGAACCCTGGAGCCTGCCCACTGATTCGAGAGGTGCCCCATGAGTCTGCTGCTTGAACCCTATACCCTTCGTCAATTGACCCTGCTTAACCGCATCGCGGTGTCCCCGATGTGCCAGTACTCCAGCGTTGATGGGCTGGCCAATGACTGGCACCTGGTCCACCTCGGCAGCCGCGCTATCGGCGGGGCCGGCCTGGTGTTTACCGAAGCCACGGCGGTCACCGCCGACGGGCGGATCACCGCCCAGGATCTCGGCCTCTGGAATGATCAACAGATCGAACCCTTGCAACGTATTACGCGTTTTATCGCCGCCCAGGGGGCTGTGGCCGGCATCCAGTTGGCCCACGCCGGGCGCAAGGCCAGTACGCATCGGCCGTGGCTCGGCAAGCATGGCAGCGTCAAGCCGGAAGACGGCGGCTGGATCCCGGTCGGCCCTTCGCCCATCGCTTTCGATCCACAGCACACTGCACCCAAGCAGCTTGATGACGGCGAGATTGCCAACATCATTCAGTCTTTCGTCGATTCGGCCAAACGGGCGCTGACCGCCGGTTTCAAAGTGGTCGAAGTACACGCCGCCCACGGTTACCTGTTGCATCAATTTCTTTCGCCCTTGAGCAATCAACGGCGCGATCAGTACGGCGGGTCGTTCGAGAATCGAATTCGCTTGGTACTGCAAGTCACCGAAGCAGTACGTGCCGTATGGCCTGAAGAGTTACCGGTGTTTGTGCGGGTGTCGGCCACCGACTGGGTGGAAGACGGCTGGAACCCCGATGAAACCGTGGAGCTGGCGCGACGCCTCAAGGATCTGGGCGTGGACCTGATCGACGTCTCGTCGGGCGGCACGGCGGTAAACGCGGAGATTCCTACAGGCCCCGGTTATCAGACCCGTTTCGCCGAGCGCGTACGTAAAGAGTCAGGCATTGCCACCGGTACCGTAGGAATGATCACCGAACCGGCTCAGGCCGAGCACATTCTGCGCACTTGTCAGGCCGACATCATCTTCCTCGCGCGGGAGCTGTTGCGCGATCCGTATTGGGCGCTGCATGCCGATGATGATCTGGGCGGGCACAAGGCTGTCTGGCCGGCGCAATACCAGCGGGCCACCCATCGCGACCAGCCGATTCATGAATCGGATTTGCGTGACTGAAGGGGGGCTGTAAAACCGAAAAAGCCCCGGTCGAATTAACCGGGGCTTTTGTTTATCTGGAAAAATTTTGCTGGGCTTTCCGGCCCCATCGCGAGCAGCCTGCTCGCGATGGGGCCAGTTCAGACATCCGTTTACTTCAGGTGTACTTACGCTTCTCTGGTGCCGGCGGGAAATACTGGTACAACCAGGTTTCACTCAACGTCCGGTCATTGGTGCGAATGAACAACCGCAGCTCCACCGGCGCCACACTGTCATTGGTCGGGTACCAGTCAAAGGTGATTCGGTAGCCCTTGATGTCATCGAGTACCAGCACGTTGAAGTCCTTCACCTGACCGTTCGAGCACGTCACCACCGGCTCGATCCCCGCGCCTTCGGGTAAGCGGTCCAGCCCGCCACCGGTGAAGTCCACGGCGAAACGGCGCGCCCAGACCTCCGGATAATGCTCGCCCGGCGCCCAGCCTTCAGTGAAACCGCCCATGCCCGACCGGGTCGCGTTGACCCGTGCCAGCGGCGTACTCACCGGCGGCAGGGCGCTCCAATAGAGCTTGTAGCCATAGTTCAGGGAATCACCGGCGGCAACCGGTTTTTTCGGCGTCCAGAACGCGACGATGTTATCCAGGGTTTCGCCGGTTGTAGGAATTTCCAGCAAATCGATCGAGCCTTCACCCCACGCGGTCGTAGGTTCTACCCACAGGCTCGGACGCTTGCTGTACCAGTCGACAGTGTCCTGATAATTGGCGAATTCATGGTCGGTCTGCACCAGGCCAAAGCCTTTCGGGTCGGTATCGGCGAAGGCATTGAATTGCAGGGTGGCCGGGTTGTTCAGCGGGCGGCAAATCCACTCGCCGTTGCCGCGCCACATCGCCAGGCGATCTGAGTCGTGGATCTGTGGGTGAAGGGTGTCGCACATCCGCCGTTCATGCTTGCCGCAACTGAACATGCTGGTCATCGGCGCGATGCCCAGTTGCTCGATGGCGGTACGGGCATTGACGTGGGCGTCGACTTCCATCACCACGCGCTCGGCCTGGCAATCGATGTCAAAACGGTAGGCACCGGTGGCGCTCGGCGAATCGAGCAGGGCGTAAACCACGAAACGGGTGCTGTCCTTGTCCGGTGTCTCGAACCAGAACTTGGTGAAATCAGGAAATTCTTCGCGCTTCTTGGCATAGGTGTCGATCGCCAGGCCGCGCGCTGACAAACCGTACTGGCCGGTGGCATCCACCGCGCGGAAATAGCTGGCGCCGAGGAACGACAACACATCGTGCCGGTCCAGCTCCGGGGCCTTGAACAGCTTGAACCCGGAGAACCCCAGATCGCCCTTGAGTTGCTGGGTGTCGACCGTGGTTTTTTCGTAGTTGAACAAGGACGGACGGAAATGCACCTCGCGCGCCAGTCGAGTCTTGGGATCGACGCTGTACATGCGCACCGGCTGCTTGAAGCCCATGCCGACGTGGAAAAACTGCACGTCCAGCTGACCTTTCAGGTCTTTCCACAGCGAGTGATTGCCGTCGTAGCGGATCGCGTTGAAGTTCTGCGGCGTCATGGTCGCCAGCGTCGGCGGCAGCACCTGTTTGGTGTCCTGATACGGCTTGCCGGCGAGCTGTTTGGCTTGGCTCTTCAGCGCTTCGAAGTCGAACGCCTGAGTATCGCCATCGGCAGTGCCGCTACTGGCCCAGGCGTTCGCGGCCAGCAGGCCGGTGGCCGAGAGACCGGTGTAAGCCGCGATGGCCATGGAGGCTTTGAGCAAATTCCTGCGGTGCATAAGTACAACCTGTCGTGAACAATCCCGCGCCGTTCCTGGCACGTGCTGGATCTGAAATAACGGTTCGGACATGCCTTGGCCAAACGCAACGGACTTTAGAAAGATGCCAAATAGCTTAAACCGTTCAGTTGCAGAGCAAAAATGATTGATAGCACCGCGACAGCGCGGCAATGAAACAAGACATGTCAGGTAACGTTTCTCGCAGCGCTTTCTGATTTATAGGGCATATCTGCTTTTTTCGACTAATTACTCTAAAAACCGCTTTTCAGCACCGATTTAATTTCTATTCTATGGGCATGACCGGTTTCGGCCCTTCAGGCCGGTGGGTTCAGCGCACACAAAGCGGCCGCTGAAAGTGATAGGGCGATGCGGTTTTGCAGTTTTCTCTGACGTATAGAAGGACATCGTCCATGTCGAAAGTACAAGGCATTACCGAAATGTTAGGAATCTTCCCCTGCCTGGCCACCGGGCGGCGAAGGCGTCGGCTCAGTTCGGAAGAGCTGAAGTTGGTGGAGCGCTATCGCGAGTTGTCGGAGAGCGACCGGATTGCGATGCGCTATCTGGTGGATGCGATGAGGAGTGTTTCGCGGTTTTGAAGGTGGGGAGTAATGCTGGAAAACCAAAGGGACGGACCCAAAAGTCCGTCCCTTTGTGCATCAGTTCATCGGCTACCAATCGTGAATGGTCGTTGTGCCTGCATCAGATCGGGCATATCGCGCCACTTGATCCAGGCCTGATGCTGCCAATGCAGCAGCGGCACAGAGATCCCGGCCCACTGTAACGAACTCAGACTTGGAATGTTCTCCAACGATGCGGCGTTCGAATCACGCAGCATTGGCATGACCTCGTTGCTAAGCCATTGGCGCAGGTTTCGATTTTCCGGGACGAAATGGTGAACCAGCAGGGCGTACATTCCCGATTCGCTGACCATCAGCGATTCGACTGTTTTGCCGTTCTTCAGCAACCAGACATATTGGCGTTGATCAGGATCGAGTTTCAGGGTGAGTCGTTGGTCCAGCGGTCGGCCCATCAAGCGACCTAGATCCTGAACGCAGAACCAGGCTTGGTTGGCTTGCATGATGGTGTGGAGGAAGCGTTTGTGGCGGGTGAAGACGGTAGGGATGAAATGAGGATGGGTCATGGCCTGCCTCCAGTGTTAGCGAGACAGCATTCTGGTACGAAGACTTCAGTTGAGTTTGTGATGTGCCTAAGCATTTTTTCGACTCCATGTTGAAAAGGGAGCCGCCACTAATCCTTCGACAGATTTGGGTGGCGGACCGTGCGGCGTTCGAAGTCGGGTTCTCGATCAACATGGAAGCCAAGAGGCCCGCGCCACACGGCCCACCATAAAGCGAGACTGGAGGGCAAAAAATGCCTCAGCTCATATGGGGGCGCGGATGCGCCATGTTGATGATGTACCGGCTTCGACCCCGGGTCGCTGATGTTGCAGCGACGGGATGAAGCCTATCTGCAAGGCGCTCGCGGCGCCAAGTCTACTCTGGCGACGCTTGTTGTAGGAATCGTTGCCTTTGCTGGAAGGCTCCATCCGTAGGAATTTCCTGTTTTTGCACGAGGTGCAGAGAAGCAGCGCCAAATGCATGGTTTTTCCTATATTTATTCTGCTCTTAGAAATTAAGTGCAGGATTTCTACATGTTGATCGAATTTTCAGTTTCCAATTATCGCTCCTTCCGCGAGGCGCAAACCCTGTCCATGGTTGCGACTCCACGCCTGAGTAAAAAGCGCAATGTTTTTCAACCTTCAGTGAGTGGCGAAAAGCTTCCTGATTTGTTGAAGGTGGCAGCGATCTACGGGCCGAACGCGTCCGGTAAATCTTCGCTTATCCAGGCGATGGGGATCATGGGACGCCTGCTCGCAACGACACCCTCCTCAAATGACGAACCACTGCCGGTTTCACCGTTTCGTTTTGACCCGCAACTCCAGAACGAACCCAGTTCCTTTGAGTACAACTTCATTCAAAACGGGCTCCGATATCGGTTTGTTCTACGCGTTACTTCGCAACGGATAATCAAGGAGCAGCTGGTCTCCTATCCCAAAGGGAAAGAAACGCTGCTGTATGAGCGTCGTTTTGGTGACGAGGGAGAGCAGTATGTTTTTGGCTCAAGTCTTGAGGGTGGGAAAGATGTCCACAATGCTTGGCGGCGTTTGACGAGCCCGAAGGTTTTGTTTATTTCGCAGGCCGTGGCGAACAGCAGCGAAGAACTGACACAGTTGCGAGCACCGTTTACCTGGTTTCAAACCGGTCTCCTTGTCATTGAACAGAACAACATGATGGGGTTGTCTGCAGCCTCCATCAGGTTTCTGCAGGTTGCCTCGGACTACACGGGTGATTTAAAGGAGTTTTTAAGGGAAGTGGATATCCCGGTGTCTGCTATTCAACTCAATACTGAGGATGCGGATGCTGTACCGACCAAGAAAAAGCTCACGTTAAAAGAATTCTTCGCCGCCGCCCAAAAAGACAAGGTGACCCTGTCGCATACAAGCCATTTGGGAACAGCAGAGTTTGATTTCTCAGAGGAGTCTGGCGGCACCAAAAATCTGATTGGCTTCTGGTTGCCGTGGTTCATGATCAATCGCGCAGATGGAAGCGGGATACTGTCTGTCGATGAGTTGGATAGTAGCCTTCATCCTGAAATAGTTGCTGATCTGATCGGGAAACATCTTGATAGGGGGTTGGATACTCAGCTGATCTTTACGACTCACGACACTCATCTAATGAACGCAAAAATTCTGCGGCGTGATCAGTTCTGGATCACTGAGCGCGATGCCAATGGTGCAACCAGTATTTTTTCCGTTCACGATTTTGAAGGGCGAGAGGGGGAGGATGTTGAGAAGCGCTACTTTGAAGGCCGTTACCGCGGTTTGCCTTTGATCAGGCTGAGGTGACCATGATGCGCTCGACAAAATCATTTGATCGAAAGAAATCGAGATTCAAGCCTCAACCCAAAGTGTTGGTCCTCTGTGAAGATAGCAAGTCAGGAAAACGGTATCTGGAGGAGGCCGCCTTTCATTTTCGTGCTAAAGCCCAGGTTGAAATTGCCCACTGCGGCGTCACGCACCCGAGCGGCATTGTAGAAAGAGCCATCGCCCGCCAGAAATTTTTCGATAGGGTCTTTTGTGCATTGGATCGCGATACGCACCTATGTTTTGAGAGGGCGATAGATCTGGCGAAGCCTCATCCGAAAATCAAAGTCATAGCATCGTTTCCCTGTTTTGAGTTTTGGCTTCTTTTGCACTTCGGTTTCAATCGAAAGCCATTTAGAGCTGTCGGGAAAAACTCTCCGGGCGACTTGGTAGCCAAGAACCTCAGAGAAAAACCGAACATGGATAAGTACGAGAAGGGCAAAGACATCAGCTATTTTGCTCAGCTACTGGGCGAGCCTTTTCAGAAAGCCAGAGCTTTGGCCCCCAAGATTCTCGAGGACGTCGCCATCAGCGGCGAACCTAACCCCAGCACCGAAATCCATCTGCTGATGGATAAATTCGAAACCCTCTCCAAGCCTCAGCCGATCTAACACCATCAACCGTGCCCACAGAGATGTGGGCACGGTTGATTTCGGAGCGAGGCTTAGCCGCGAAGCATTTTTAATGCTTGAACATCACATGCCTTACAACCGTGTAGTCCTCCAATCCATACATCGACATGTCTTTCCCATAACCAGACAATTTCTGACCGCCATGGGGCATTTCGCTGACCAGCATGAAATGGGTGTTCACCCACGTGCAGCCGTACTGCAGGCGTGCAGACAGGCGATGGGCGTGGCCGACGTCCGAGGTCCAGACTGACGATGCCAGGCCGTAGTCCGAATCGTTGGCCCAAGCCAGCGCCTGCGCTTCATCGGTGAATCGGGTCACTGACACCACCGGCCCGAATACTTCACGGCGCACGATCTCGTCGTCCTGTTGCGCGTCGGCCAGCACCGTCGGTTCAAAGAAGAAACCGTTGCCTTCCACGGACTTGCCGCCAGTGATCAAGCGAATGTGCGGTTGCGCCACGGCACGTTCGACAAACCCGGCCACGCGGTCGCGATGTTGCGCGGTGATCAACGGGCCCAGCTCCGTCGATGGATCGTCCTGCAAGCCATACTTGAGGCTGCTGACCGCGGCGCCGAGCTTCTCGACGAAGGTGTCGTAGATGCCGGCCTGGGCGTAAATGCGGCAGGCGGCGGTGCAATCCTGACCAGCGTTGTAGAAACCGAAGGTGCGAATGCCTTCCACGGCGGCGTCGATGTCCGCATCGTCGAAGATGATCACCGGTGCCTTGCCGCCCAGTTCCATGTGCAGGCGTTTGACGTTGCCGGCGGTGCTGGAAATGATGTTCGAGCCAGTGGCGATCGAGCCGGTCAGCGACACCATGCGCACTTTCGGGTGGGTGACCAATGGGGTGCCGACGGTAGGACCACGGCCGAATACCAGGTTAAGCACACCTGCCGGGAAAATCTCCGACGCCAGTTCTGCCAGGCGCAGGGCGGTCAGCGGGGTTTGTTCCGACGGCTTGAGCACCACGGTATTACCGGCGGCCAGGGCCGGGGCGACTTTCCAGGCGAGCATCATCAGCGGGTAGTTCCATGGCGCGATGGAGGCAATCACGCCCACCGGGTCGCGGCGGATCATTGAAGTATGGCCGGGCAGGTATTCCCCTCCCAGCGCGCCGCTCATGCAACGGCTGGCCCCGGCGAAGAATCGGAACACGTCGGCAATCGCCGGGATCTCGTCGTTCAGCGCGGCGCTGTAGGGTTTGCCGCAGTTGTCCGACTCCAGTTTGGCCAGTTCTTCGCCATGGGCTTCGATGATGTCGGCGAGCTTGAGCAGCAGCAACGAGCGCTCTTTCGGCGTGGTTTGCGACCAGCTTTCGAAGGCAGTGTCGGCGGCCCGTACGGCAGCATCGACCTGGGCTTCACTGGCCTCGTTGATTTCTACCAGCACACGGCCCAACGCGGGGTTGAACACGGCTTGGGCGGGGCCGTCGCCGGTGATCAGTTGGCCGTTGATCAAGAGTTTGGTTTGCATGTCTATGGTCCTCATTTGTTCTGTAGGAGCGAGGCTTGCCCGCGAAGCTTTTGGCGTTCTTGAGGATCCCTTCGCGGGCAAGCCTCGCTCCTACAGGAGATTGTTGTTGTCTGTTCCTGATCTATTTCCCGCCACTGCCCGCAACGCTTTCGCCACCCCGGGTCAGGTAATACGCGCCGAGGATCGGCAGCATGGTCACCATCATCACCAGCATCGCGACGACGTTGGTCACCGGCACATCCCGTGGGCGGCTGAGCTGGTTGAGCAGCCACAACGGCAGGGTGCGTTCGTGGCCGGCGGTGAAGGTAGTGACGATGATTTCGTCGAACGACAGGGCGAACGCCAGCATGCCCCCGGCCAGTAATGCCGAGCCGAGGTTCGGCAGGACGATGTAGCGGAAGGTCTGCCAGCCGTCGGCGCCGAGGTCCATCGACGCTTCGATCAAACTGTGTGACGTGCGGCGCAGCCGGGCGATGACGTTGTTGTAGACGATCACCACACAGAAGGTCGCGTGACCGACCACGATGGTGAACATCCCCGGCTCGATTCCCAATGTCTTGAAGGTCGCCAGCAGCGCGATCCCGGTGATGATCCCGGGCAGGGCGATCGGCAGGATCAGCATCAGCGAGATACCTTGCTTGCCGAAGAAGTCCCGCCGGTACAGCGCCGCCGACGCGAGGGTGCCGAGGATCATTGCAATCAACGTCGCGATGGTCGCGATCTGCAGCGACAGCTTGATCGCTTCCAGTACGTCGGGCCGGGAGAACGCCACGCTGATCCATTTCAGGGTGAAGCCCTGGGGTGGAAAGCTGAACGCTGCGTCTTCGGTGTTGAAGGCGTAGAGGAAGATGATCAGGATCGGGAAGTGCAGGAACATCAACCCGCCCCAGGCGGCGATGCGCAGGCCCAGCGAGGCTTTGTCCCCGTGTTTATCCGAGTTAGAGCGCATCGAAAGCCCCCAGACGTTTGACGATGGACAGGTAAATGGCGATCAGCACGATGGGCACCAGCGTGAAGGCCGCCGCCATCGGCATATTGCCGATCGCCCCTTGCTGGGCGTAGACCATGCTGCCGACGAAGTAGCCCGGCGGGCCCACCAGTTGCGGCACGATGAAGTCGCCCAGGGTCAGCGAAAAGGTGAAGATCGAACCGGCCGCGATGCCCGGGATCGACAGCGGCAGAATCACTTGCATAAAGGTCTGGCGCGGCTTGGCGCCGAGGTCCGCCGAGGCTTGCAGCAGGGACGGTGGCAGGCGCTCCAGCGAGGCCTGGATCGGCAGGATCATGAATGGCAGCCAGATGTAGACGAACACCATGAAACGTCCCAGGTGCGAGGTCGACAAGGTGCTGCCGCCCACGCCCGGAATCCCGAGCACGAACTGCAACATCGGCTCCAGCCCCAGGTGCTGAACGAACCACTGGGCCACGCCACCCTTGGCCAGCAGCAAGGTCCAGGCGTAGGCCTTGACGATGTAACTGGCCCACATCGGCATCATCACCGCGATGTAGAAAAACGCCTTGGTGTTGCCGCTGGTGTAGCGCGCCATGTAGTAGGCGATCGGGAACGCCACCACGGCGCTGGCGATCGACACGATGATGGCCATGCTCAGGGTGCGCAGGATGATGTCGAAGTTCGACGGCTGGAACAGCGCAGCGAAGTTCGCCAGGGTCAGCTCGGGGGTGACCGCCATGGTGAAGTCATCGAAGGTGTAGAAACCTTGCCACAGCAGGACCAGCAGCGAGCCAAGATAGATCGCACCGAACCACAGCAACGGCGGCACCAGCAGCAGCGACAGATACAGGTTCGGCCGGCGATACAGCAGGTTGGAAAACCGGCGTAATGGCGAGCCACTGGCCGGGGTTTGAGGGGGCGCCACGCTGTTCATCTCACACCCCGCCCACAACATTGTCGTGCAGCGGGATCATCGCTTCACGCGCCCAACGAGCGCTGATGCGTTGCCCGGTCTGGTGTTGCGTGCTGACGTCCAGCCACTGGACGTTGGCCTGGCTGATGTTCAGGGTCTGGCCGTTTTCCAGTTTCAGTTCATAGCGGGTGGCGCTGCCTTGGTACTGGATGTCATGCAACAGGCCACTGACTTCGATTTCATGGCTGGCCAACGGGCCTTCGGCGAAACGCACGTGTTCGGGGCGAATCGAAAACGGCTGTGGATTGCCGCTCAACTGCTGCGCCAGATCGCCGCGAATCACGTTGGAGGTGCCGACAAATTCGGCGACGAACGTGGTTGCCGGTTTCATGTAGAGGTTGCGCGGCGTGTCGACCTGTTCGATGCGGCCCCTGTTGAACACGGCCACACGGTCGGACATCGACAGCGCTTCGGTCTGGTCATGGGTGACGAAGATGAAGGTGATGCCGAGCTGGCGTTGCAGCTTCTTCAGCTCGCCTTGCATTTGCTCGCGCAGCTTCAGGTCGAGGGCGCCCAAAGGTTCGTCGAGCAACAACACGCGCGGGCGATTGACCAACGCGCGGGCCAGGGCCACACGCTGGCGCTGGCCGCCAGACAGTTGCACCGGTTTGCGCTCGCCGTAGCCGCCAAGGGCGACCATGTCGAGGGCTTCTTCGGCGCGTTTATGGCGTTGGGTCTTGCCGACGCCTTTGACTTTCAAGCCATAGGCGACGTTGTCGAGAACGTTCATGTGCGGGAACAGTGCGTAGTCCTGGAACACGGTGTTCACGTCACGCTGGTATGGCGGCAGCCCGGCGGCTTCGGCGCCATGGATGCGAATGGAACCTGTGCTCGGTTGTTCGAACCCGGCGATCAGGCGCAGGCAGGTGGTTTTGCCCGAGCCGGAAGGGCCCAGCATGGAAAAGAACTCGCCGTCCTGGATATCGATGGAAACCCGGTCAACGGCCTTCACTTCGCCGAACTGCCGGGAAACGTTGGTGAACTGGACTGCAAGCGTCATGGTGCGATGCTCCGAGAAGGCGAGGGGCTTCACAGCAGCCCCTGCCTGGACTTCTGAAAAATCTGAATCGTGATCGATGGGCTGTTGTGGCGAGGGTTCCTCGCTAAATGTGTTACCGAGGCTTAACGACCACCCATGATCGCGATGTAATCCTGGGTCCAGCGGCTGTAAGGCACGAACTTGCCGCCCTCAGCCTGTGGGGTTTTCCAGAAGGCGATCTTGTCGAACTGGTCGAAACCGTTGGTCTTGCAACCCTCGGCGCCCAACAGTTCGCTTTCCTTACACCCCGCCGGGACTGCCGGCAGCGAGCCGAACCAGGCGGACACGTCGCCCTGGACTTTCGGTTGCAGCGACCAATCCATCCACTTGTAGGCGCAGTTCGGGTGTTTGGCCTCGGCGTGCATCATCGTGGTGTCGGCCCATCCGGTGGCGCCTTCTTTGGGGATGGTCGAGGCAACCGGCTGTTTCTCGTTTATCAGGCCGTTGACCTGATAAGGCCAGGAACTGGAAGCCACCACGCCTTCGTTCTTGAAGTCACTCATCTGCACGGTGGTGTCATGCCAGTAGCGGTGGATCAATTTTTGCTGGGCGCGCAATAGATCGAGCACAGCCTTGTACTGGGGTTCGGTCAATTCGTAGGGGTTCTGGATGCCCAGGTCCGGCTTGGTACTTTTGAGGTACAGCGCCGCGTCGGCGATGTAGATCGGGCCGTCGTAGGCTTGCACCCGGCCTTTGTTGGGTTTGCCGTCCGGCAGGTTCTGCGCGTCGAATATCACGCTCCAGCTGGTGGGCGGCTGCTTGAACACCGTGGTGTTGTACATCAGCACATTCGGACCCCATTGGTACGGGGTGCCATAGGTCTGCTTGTTGACCACGTACCACGGCGCGTCCTTGAGGCGTGGATCGAGATTCTTCCAGTTGGGGATCAGGCCGGTGTTGATCGGCTGCACGCGTTTGCCAGCGATCAACCGCAGGGAGGCATCGCCGGACGCCGTCACCAGGTCGTAACCGCCCTTGGCCATCAGGCTGACCATTTCATCGGACGTGCCGGCCGTCTTGACGTTGACCTTGCAGCCGGTTTCCTTCTCGAAGCCAGTCACCCAGTCGTAGGCTTTGTCGGTTTCGCCCCGTTCGATATAGCCGGGCCAGGCGACGATATCCAGTTGACCTTCGCCGGCACCGACGGCTTTCAGCGGTTCGGCGGCCTGCAGGCTGGCGCTGGCCAGCAGTGCCGTGGTGATTGCACTGAGCAGTGCGGTCTTGTGCACGAACATGGGGTTTCCCTCTTCTTTAAATTATGGTCGGGGCAGTTCTGAACGGGGTAAAGCCAATGCCGTTATGGCTAATTGTTAGCGTAGTGCGCTTTTATAAATGCTGTCCGTGGCGGGCCATGATGTGGCGCACCACGCTGTAGTCCTGCAGCGAATCGCTGGATAAGTCTTTGCCATAGCCCGAGCGCTTCAGGCCGCCGTGGGGCATTTCGCTGACCAGCATGAAATGGCTGTTGATCCAGGTGCAGCCGTACTGCAAACGCGCCGCGACCTGCATGGCTTTGTCGAGGTTTTGGGTCCAGACCGAGGAGGCGAGGCCGTATTCCGAGTCGTTGGCCCAGTCCACCGCTTGTTCGAGCTCATTGAAGCGGGTCACGGTGACCACCGGCCCGAACACTTCGCGCTGGACGATCTCATCGCCTTGCCTGCAACCGGCCAGCAAGGTCGGCTGGTAATAGAAGCCGGCGCCGGAATGCACCGCCGCGCCGGTCACCCGCTCGATGTGCGGCTGGCCGAGGGCACGTTCGACGAAACTGGCCACGCGGTCACGCTGGCGAGTGCTGATCAGCGGGCCGATTTCGTTGTCGGCATCGCGCTTGCCGGCAAAGCGCAGGCTGCCGACCGCCGCGCCGAGTTCGGCCACCAGTCGGTCGTGAATCCCGGCCTGGGCATAAATCCGGCACGCGGCGGTGCAGTCCTGGCCGGCGTTGTAATAGCCGTAGGTGCGCACGCCATCGACCACCGCTTGAATGTCCGCATCGTTGCAGACGATCACCGGCGCCTTGCCGCCGAGTTCGAGGTGGGTGCGTTTCAGGGTTTTCGCCGCGGCCTGGAGGATTTTTTGCCCGGTAACGATATCGCCGGTCAGCGACACCATGCGCACTTTCGGGTGGCTGACCAAATGGCTGCCGACGCCTTCACCGCCACCGCAGATGATGTTGATCACCCCGCGCGGCAGGATCTCGGCGAGCGCCGGTGCCAGGGCCAGAATTGACAGCGGCGTGTGTTCCGACGGCTTGAACACCAGGGTATTGCCGGCGGCGAGGGCAGGGGCGATTTTCCAGGCGGCCATCATGATCGGGTAGTTCCACGGTGCAATCGATGCGACCACACCAATCGGATCGCGGCGGACCATGCTGGTGTAACCCGGCAAGTATTCGCCGCTGAGCTGGCCGGTCTGGCAACGCACGGCACCCGCGAAGAAACGGAACACATCGACCGTGGCGCTCAAATCGTCCTGACGCGCCAGGTGCAACGGCTTGCCACAATTGAGCGATTCGAGGCGGGCGAGCAGGTCGGCCTGCTTTTCGATGGCGTTGGCGATGTCCAGCAGCAGGTTCGAACGTTGCTGCGGCGTGGTTCGCGACCAACCGGCAAACGCGCGGTGGGCGGCGAGGATCGCGGTTTCAACCTGCTCGGTGCTGGCTTCGGCAATGTGCGTCAGCACTTCTCCGGTGGCCGGGTTGAGGATGGGTTCGACGAAACCCTGGCCCGGGACCAACTCGCCATCGATCAACAACGCGGTGAACAACGGAGTCTGCGCGCCAGCCATTTTTCGGGTTCTCTTTTCTTGTGTGGCCATGGGATTCCCTGTGACTGGAGCCCGGCCGTCTTATAGATGCCTCAAGACTAGTGGCCGGGCTTTTGGTCTACAAATACTAAATATTGAAGGTGGCGTTCGATTAAATAGATGGCTTGCGCCCGCCGTGGGGTTGTTCGCGAGCGACGGTCAGAAACGGGTCCACCAGCGCCGGGCGGGCGGTGCCGCGACGCCAGGCCAGGCCGACATCGAGGGTCTGGCTCAGGTCGGCGATTGGCCGTGCTTCGATGATGTCGCCCTCCAGTGACCACGGGCGGTAGGTCATGTCGGGTTGGATCGACACGCCCAGGCCTGCCGCGACCAGGCTGCGTACCGCTTCGGTTGACGCCGTTCTTAACGTGATGCGCGGTTGCAGCGAGGCCGCCGACCACATGCGCTGGGCGTTGCGGTCCATTTCATCGACGTTCAGCTGAATCAACGGCTCGCGGGCGACATCGGCGAGATTGATGCTGTCGTGTTCCAGCAGCGGATGCTGGGCCGGTAGCCACAGTCGATGGGGCGAGTGGGTCAGCACTTCAGTCTGCAGGGCGTGGCGGTCTTCGAGGTTGGACAGAATCAGCACGCCGACATCGATTTCGCCGCTGACCAGCAAATGCTCGATGTACGGCCGTTCGTCTTCCATCACGCGGATTTCTACATTGGGGTAGGCGCGCTGGAATCGGGTGAGCAAATCCGCCAGGTAATAACCGGCAACCAGGCTGGTCACGCCGATGATCAACTGCCCGGCAACCTGATCGGTGCTCTGTTGCAGGCTGCGTTTGGCGTTGTCTACCGTGGCCAGAATCAGGTGCGCCTGGCGTAGGAATTGATGACCCTGGTGGGTCAGGGTCATGCCCTTGGCGTGGCGATTGAACAGGCCGACACCGATTTCCTGCTCCAGTTGCTGGATGGCCAGGGTCAGGGTGGACTGGGAAATAAACGCGGTTTGCGCGGCGGCGGAGATCGAGCCGGTTTCGGCCACGGCGATGAAGTGACGGATTTGACGCAGGGTCATCATGGGGAATTACCGGGTGGGCGGTTTTTATCGATTTGCCCGAGTGTATATCTTTTAAATCGATGGGTAGCCTGCGCAGCGGTATCTGGGGGATACGCTTTACCGTTTGTCTGGAAAAGTCGTCTACCTGTTAGTTCTGACAGTAGCCAGTTCCCGCGTATCGGTATTGGATAACCCAACCCAAAGCCCATCGTGCAGGAGCCTTTATCATGACCCTACCGGAATCGCCCGATAACACCGTACTAGTGCTGGATAGACCCCGAGTGCTTGGCGCGACCCGGCCAGTCATAGGGGCCGATATCGGCGTGTCCCTGGTGATTTACGATCTCGTCACTGACGGTGAGGGCGCCACCGTCGAGATCGATCCGCCGTTGTCGGGCACGATGAATCCCGGGGATGTCATGGAGCTGTGGCTGCTCGGGGAGACCACGTTTCTGTACAGCAAAATCATTGAGGATGAGAACGCGATCACGACCCTGCGTATCCCCAAAGGCCGGTTGCATGCGGATCGGATCAATGAACTCTTCTACATCATCAAGCGCGGCAGCGATAATATCGGCACCTCACCGATGCTGACGATGCTGTACAACAAAATCCGGCCCGGTTTAAAAGACAGATTTCCGGAGATCGAGGGCCATTCCGAGCTGGAGTTATTGTTGCCCGACGCCATCAAGAACGGCGTCGGCCCCGACTTCGTCAGTGCCCAAGTGTGTGTGTCTTCTGCCGAGCCTACGACACGATTACCCTGAAGTGTAACGGTGAGTCCATGCATTTCATCGTTGGCAGGGACGAAGCGCCTGAACCACCCGATCCGGGCTCACCGATCGCGACCAGGGTGTGTTTTACCGTGACCCGCGCCCACCTGGAAGTCGCGCAAAACCCCGACCAAAAACTCAACTTTTCCTACACCGTCACCGACCAGCTCGGAAACGTCCCGGACACCGATGCTATCTGGTCTGCAACCCAAACCGTGGAAGAGGACTTGGCGGGCACCCGCTTGCCAGCTGCGATTCTGCGCGAAATTCTGAGTGAGGCCGACGACGAGTCAGGCACCATCGACCTGGGAAAACTGGGGGCCTACCTGTATGTGATTATCCTGGTGAGAGACCCTCGCTTCGAAGTGGGCGACTTCATTGAAGCGACCTACACCGGTCAATCACCGGGGCTGCCGGATGTGGTGATGACCGTAGGGGGAAATGTTCAGGCGGACGACTTCGGGGTTCCGGTGCGTGTCGTACTGGAAATCCCGAATGACAAGGTCGTTTCCGCCCAGACGGTGAGTGTGGCCTATGTGCTGAAAAGAAACGGCGAGCAGAAATATTCCTCGCGGGAGGCTAAGGCGCGGGTGATTGGTGAGGGCCTGCCGGATCTGGTTCCACCCACGGTGCTGACCAGCGTCAATGGTGTACTCGACCCAATGCAGAATCTGCAAGGTGCCACTGGGCGGGTTGAGGTGCAGGGTTGGCGCGACGGCGATATGGTTCGATTGATTGTGCAAGGCGCACCGGGTGCCGGGTCGCCGGTTTTTACGAGCAAGCCGTTGAATACCAACAATCGGGCGAATTTTCCGCTGGAGGTGGCGTTCATCAACGCCAACATGGGCGGTCAACCGGTGAAGTTCAGTTATGTATTCACTAGAGGTGGACAGGAGTATCTATCGCCCTCCACCGACATTACCGTGTCAAGAATCGCGGATGGCGATACGCGGTTTCCGACACCGGCCATTGACGGTGCCGTGGGCAATGAACCGGACGTGACCAACTTGCAGGCCAGCGATCAGCTGCGCGTAGTCGCCTGGCCGCTTCAGCAGTTGGGGCAGCGTGTGTGGTTGCGTTATGACGCGGGGCTCGATGCCGACGGTAAGCCGATTTTCTTGGAGGACCTCGTAGGAGCGCCTAATGACGCTGTAGAGGGTCTGACCCGGCCGGCACCGCTTGATTGGTTGAAGACGCTCAAGGATGGCAGTGAGCTGACCATCAGCTTCAGCGTGAGCTTTAATGGAGTAGACGCGGTACGTTTTCCGGTGCGCACCTATACCGTTAAAGCGTTGAGTTTCGGCAGTAATGATCATGTTCAACCCATTGACAATTATTTCATAGTGCAAGGTCGGCCACCGAGTGTCCCTCCTGTACGCGGTAGCTACACTCGAACAGCCACCGGTGGTACCGAGCCTTATCGATATTCTTCTTCCGACACCCAAGTTGCACTGGTAGATCCAGCCACTGGCACGGTACGTGCCGGCAGTAATGGCTTCGCGATAATCACCGTCACAGATGCAGCCCAGAGAACGGCCTCCTATCGCATTGAATTCTCGGGAGTAACGTTAGTCACTCGTACCGATGATATCTGGTGGGATCCAACCGGTGCGACTTTGCCATCAAAAGCGAACGCGCTTTCACTTGCAGAGTTGAGGGTGTTTTGGGAAATCTATTATCCATCCGAGGGACCTGTGGCCGCTGCATTGGGGTGGCCTACGAAACTCTACTGGAGCAGCGACAACATTCCTGTTATCGGCGACGCATGGGCGTTTCGTTTGAACGAAAACATTGGTAATGGTGACGGTAAAGTTCAGACAAATGGTGGTACCCGACTTCCAGTAGTCAGCAAAATCATTTAGTGATCGCCGTTACTAGAAAAAGGAAAGAAGGGGCGCCCATTAGCCGTTTTCAAGTCAAGACTAATGGGGGGGGGCGTTTTTATTTTTGTTTTTCTTCCCTGATTGTCGTGGGAGGACGAAGGTCGAGAAGCAGGGGAATCAGCAGCCACGAGTAGCAAGCAACATCCTGAAGCACTCTCGCCCCCGACACCGGGCACTTTCGGTCCAGGCTCATGGCCTTAATGATCCGGTTAACCCGAATTCGTGGAGGCAGCAAATGAACACCCGTGGATTGCTCGATCAGTTACTCAAGTCCGGTCAGGATCTGTTGCAGAACAAGGCTGGCGGGACGCAGAACAAATCGGCTGCCGGTGGGCTGGGCGGCTTGCTTGGTGGTAGTGGTGGGGCTGGCGGGCTCGGCAGTGTGCTTTCGGGCGCCGGCGGCGGTGCTTTGGCGGCCGGGGCCATGGGCCTGTTGCTGGGCAGCAAAAAGGCTCGCAGTGTGGGCGGCAAAGCCCTGACTTACGGTGGCCTCGCCGCGTTGGGGGTCATTGCCTACAAGGCCTACGGAAATTGGCAGGCCCAGCAGGGCACGGCTCCCCAAACCGAACCGCAAACCCTCGACCGCGTGCCAGCGGCGCAAGTCGAGCAGCACAGCCAGGCGATTCTCAAGGCGCTGGTGGCGGCGGCCAAAGCCGATGGTCATGTGGATGAACGCGAGCGTGCGTTGATCGAAGGCGAGTTCAGCAAGCTCGACAACGATCAGGAACTGCAGCAGTGGCTGCACGCTGAACTCAACAAACCGCTGGACCCGACCGATGTCGCCCGTGCTGCGAGTACGCCGGAAATGGCGGCTGAAATGTACATCGCCAGTGTGATGCTGGTGGACGAAGAGAACTTCATGGAAAAGTCCTACCTCGATGAACTGGCGCGGCAGTTGAAGCTGGATCCGGGGTTGAAGGCTGAGTTGGAGAAGCAAGTTAGAATCGCTTGATCGGGCTTGGGACGACATTAGGCTATAAAGAAAAACCCCATCAACGGATTGTGTTGATGGGGTTTATTGTTTTGGTGATGTTACTTTTGTTCTGGGATATGGAACTTTCCGGTTAATTTGCCAAGATCGCCTTCTAAATCGATGTCAAATGTACCTTCGAAAGAACGCTTTCCCGAATCGAAGAATTTTAGTTGCATTGTGCCTTTTTCTACGGGTAGATTTGAATTTTTGTCTTTGGCTTCCCATGGTCTGATTAAATCCGCTGGGTAAACTACAGTATGTTCTTTGTCGGGCGCCAGTTCTTCTAAGAATCTGAGAAGCACAAGGCTCTCGTCGCTTTCGCCAAAGAACGTATAAACTTCTCTGCCTCGTATGTAAGTTATCGTTTTGGTATCAAGTATTTGTGTGCTGTTGAGGAATGCAGACATTGTTCCTGTGACCTTTTCGCCTTTCGCTTTCAGGTCGTAGTCTTCGGGTGCTGACATGATGATGTGCTCGCTAGTTGGTGTTTATACAGGTCATAGAGTAATAATTCATCAGGAGGGGTGGCTACTGTCAGAATTGATAGTTGGTTAGCGTGTTTTGGTATCGGTTTGTTAGTTTTTATTCTGAATATTCAGGGTTTTTTTTTAAGCAGGTTTTTTCTTGACGGTGACTGACATTAAGTAGTGCGCTGCAGGTTTCGGGGCCGCTTCGCGGCCCAACGGGAGCAAGCTCCCTCGCCACATGAGGACGTCATTGGCACTGCGCTATTGTTCTTCGCGAGCAAGCCCTGCGTTGATCACCGTCGTACACAAAAGCTGGCTCCGCTAAAGATCCAATATGGGAGCGAGCCTGCTCGCGAAGGCGTCTTCATCTGCACCACATCCCTCAATGACCCTTCCATAGTTCGTTTCCTTCGAATTACTGGCACCCACCCTCTATCGCGCAAAGCGCCATCCAGATCCAATTCGGCCTTCGTCCATCTGATAACCGAAGCACCACCCTCGGCTATACTCCCCGGCAATTTGAACCGCACCGAGGACTGACTGTGAAGAACTGGACGTTGCGCCAACGCATTTTGGCGAGCTTTGCGGTAATTATCGCGATCATGCTGTTGATGGTCGTGGTGTCTTTTTCTCGGTTGATGAAGATCGACGCCGGGGCAGAAACAGTCCGCACCGATGCGGTCCCCGGGGTGTATTTCAGTTCGATGATCCGCGGCGCGTGGGTCGACAGTTTTAACCTCACCCAACAGATTGTCGGCCTTTCCGGACGTCGCGAAATAACCGTCGCCGACCAGACCATGTACAAAAGCTTCGAAGAGCGCTTGAACGAGCAAATAGCCAACTACCGAAAAACCATTTTCACGCAGGACGATCAGGTCCTGTTCGACGAATTCGAAGTGCGTCATCAGCTCTACAACAAAGAAATGACCAACGTTCTCGATCTCTATCAGCGCAAAGAGTACGACCAGGCGGTTCTTGCCCTGGAGCAAAAACTTGCGCCGGCCTGGATCAATGGGCGCAAGCAGTTGAACAGCCTTCTTGAAAATAATCACACCCTGGCTGAACGGTCCACGCTGGCCATCAGTGAAGCGGTGACAGCCGCCAAAATCAGCATGGGCGTCTCTCTGCTGGTGGCGATCATTGTCGCCGGCCTCTGCGGTCTGTTGCTGATGCGCGCGATCATGGCGCCGATGAACCGTATCGTGGATATCCTCGAAATCATGCGCACCGGCGATCTCAGCAATCGCCTGGACCTAGATCGCAAGGACGAATTTGGCGCGGTGGAAACCGGCTTCAATGACATGATGACCGAGCTCACCTCGCTGGTGTCCCAGGCGCAGCGCTCCTCGGTGCAGGTCACCACGTCGGTCACGGAAATCGCCGCGACGTCCAAGCAACAACAGGCTACCGCCACCGAAACCGCGGCCACCACCACCGAAATCGGGGCGACATCCCGTGAAATTGCCGCCACCTCGCGGGATTTGGTGCGCACCATGACCGAAGTCTCCACCGCCGCCGACCAGGCTTCGGTGCTGGCGGGCTCCGGACAGCAGGGCCTGGCACGCATGGAAGACACCATGCACTCGGTGATGGGCGCGGCGGATCTGGTCAATGCCAAACTGGCGATCCTTAACGAGAAGGCCGGCAACATCAATCAGGTGGTGGTGACCATCGTCAAAGTCGCCGACCAGACCAACCTGTTGTCCCTGAACGCCGCGATCGAAGCCGAGAAGGCCGGCGAATATGGCCGCGGATTTGCCGTGGTCGCCACCGAAGTGCGGCGTCTGGCGGACCAAACCGCGGTCGCCACCTACGACATCGAACAGATGGTGCGCGAAATCCAGTCGGCGGTGTCGGCCGGGGTCATGGGCATGGACAAGTTCTCCGAAGAAGTGCGCCGCGGCATGTCCGAGGTGCAGCAGGTGGGCGAGCAGCTGTCGCAGATCATTCATCAGGTTCAGGCGCTGGCGCCACGGGTGTTGATGGTCAACGAAGGCATGCAGGCCCAGGCCACCGGCGCCGAGCAGATCAACCACGCGCTGGTGCAGTTGGGCGATGCCAGCAGCCAGACTGTCGAGTCTCTGCGTCAGGCCAGTTTCGCCATCGATGAATTGAGCCAGGTGGCCGTGGGGCTGCGTGGCGGCGTCTCGCGATTCAAAGTCTGATGAGCGAGCTCGCGGTCAAACGCGGCGCGGCGCGGCCGGCGAAACAGTCGTTGTTTCTGGTGTTCCGCATCGGCAATGAGCGTTATGCCTTGCAGGCCATCGAGGTAGCCGAAGTGCTGGCGAATCTGCCGTTGAAACCCATCCCCCGAGCGCCGGAATGGGTGGCGGGGGTGTTCGCCTATCGTGGCGCGGTGGTGCCGGTGATCGACCTCAGTGCCCTGACGTTCGGCCAACCGGCCCAGGCCCGCACCAGCACGCGGTTGGTGCTGGTGCATTATCGGCCGGATGAGGCGACGCCTTCGCGGTTGCTCGGGCTGATTCTGGAGCAGGCCACCGACACGTTGCGCTGCAACCCGGCGGACTTTCAGCCTTATGGCCTGGACAATCGCCAGGCGCCGTACCTCGGCCCGGTACGTGAAGATGCCCAGGGTTTGCTGCAATGGGTGCGGGTTGCCGATTTGCTGGACGAACAGGTTCGCGTTTTGTTGTTTCCCTCGCCGCCGCTGGACCTGGCGCAGTTTGAGGAGCAGGGATGAGCAACGATCAACGGTTTTTCGATTTTCTCAAGGAACGTATCGGCCTGGATGTCGGCTCGGTCGGCCCGGCGATCATCGAGCGCGCGGTGCGCCAGCGGACCACCGCGACTGGGGCGCTGACAGCCGATGAGTATTGGCACACCTTGCTCGGCTCGCGCGACGAACAACAGGCGCTGATCGAAGCGGTGATCGTCCCCGAGACCTGGTTTTTCCGTTACCCGGAATCCTTCGCCACGCTGGCGAAACTGGCGGCCAAGCGGTTGGCGGCGATCAATAACATGCGCGCCCTGCGGATTCTCAGCCTGCCGTGTTCCACCGGCGAAGAACCGTATTCCATCGCCATGGCATTGCTCGATGCCGGGCTGGCGCCACACCAGTTCAAGGTCGACGGCATGGACGTCAGCCCGTTGTCGGTGGAAAAGGCCAGGCTCGCGCTGTACGGCAAGAATTCTTTTCGCGGCCAGGACATCGAGTTTCGCGAGCGGCATTTCACCGCTGAAACCGACAGCTATCGCCTCAGCGGCCGCGTGCTTGAACAAGTGCGTCTGCAGGTCGGCAATGTGCTGGATCCGGCCTTGTTGGCCAATGAGCCACCCTATGACTTTGTGTTCTGTCGCAATTTGCTGATCTATTTCGACCAGCCGACCCAGCAGCAAGTGTTCGAAGTACTCAAACGCCTGACCCACGTTGACGGCGTGCTGTTTATCGGCCCGGCCGAGGGCAGCCTGCTGGGCCGTTTCGGCATGCGCTCGATCGGGATTGCGCAGTCGTTTGCGTTCAGTCGCCAGAGCGCGCCCGAGCCGCTGGCGAGTTTCGCGTCGATGCCATTGCCGGTACCGTTGCCGGTGCAACAACCGGTGCGTAGCGTGCCACCGCCGCCGGTGCGCAGTCGGCCTTTCGCGACGGTCGTACCGATGCCTCCGGTTGCCGCCAACCCTTCGAAAACCACACCTTCGGACTCTGCCACGCTGCTGGCGAACATCGCCGCGCTGGCCAATGAGGGCAAAAGCGCTGAAGCTCGCGCCGCGTGCGAAAGCTATCTACGCAGCCATGAGCCGGTGGCCCAGGTGTTCTATTGGCTGGGGCTGCTCAGTGATGTCGCCGGCAGCGCCCTGGAGGCCCAGGGTTTTTATCGCAAGGCGTTGTACCTCGAACCGCAACACCCCGACGCGTTGATGCACCTGGCCGCCTTGCTGCAATCCCAGGGCGACACGGCGGGTGCCAGACGATTGCAGGCCCGCGCCGCCCGCAGCGAGCGCGCCGCTGACAGTGAGCGTAAACGATGAACGCCTCCGACACCTTGAGCGTCACCCATGAAGATGCCCAGGCCATCGACGACTGCTGGAACCGCATCGGTATTCATGGCGACAAATCCTGCCCGCTGCTGAGCGAACACATTCATTGCCGCAATTGCGCGGTGTATTCGGCTGCCGCCACACGCTTGCTCGACCGCTACGCCTTGCAACAGGACGATCGCGGCCAAGTCTCGACGATGGCCCAGAACGATGTGAAAACCCGCTCGCTGCTGATGTTTCGTCTCGGCGAAGAGTGGCTGGGCCTGGCCACCCGCAGCCTGGTCGAAGTGGCGCCGCTGCAAGCGATTCACTCCTTGCCGCATCAACGCTCCCGGGCATTGCTCGGGGTGGCGAATGTGCGCGGTGCCTTGGTGGCGTGCCTGTCGTTGGTGGAGTTGCTGGGGCTCGACGGCACCAGTGGCGTGGCGTCCGGCGCGCGAGTGACCCCTCGGATGCTGATCATCGCCGGCCACGGTGGGCCGGTGGTGGTGCCGGTGGACGAAGTGGACGGGATTCACGCCATCGACGAGCACATTCTCGATGCCGCGTCCCAGTCCGGCACCCAGGCCAGCGCCAAATACACCCGCGGAGTCTTGCAATTCAAAGGTCGCAGCCTGCGTTGGCTGGATGAAGAGCAGCTGCTGTCTGCCGTGACCCGGAGCCTCACATGACCCCCGAGCAAATGCGTGATGCCTCTTTGCTGGAACTGTTCAGCCTGGAAGCGGAGGCCCAGACCCTGGTGCTGAGCGCCGGTCTGCTGGCGCTTGAGCGCGACCCGACCCAGGCCGATTACCTCGAGTCGTGCATGCGCGCGGCCCACTCGCTCAAGGGCGCGGCGCGGATTGTCGGTGTCGATGCCGGGGTCCGTGTCGCCCATGTGATGGAAGATTACCTGGTCAGCGCCCAGGAAGGGCGCCTGTACCTGCGGCCCGAACACATTGATGCACTATTGCAAGGCACCGATCTGCTGATGCGGATTGCGACGCCGGGCAATGCTCCGGCGCCTGTGGATATCGACGCTTACGTCGTCTTGATGGGACGGCTGCTTGATCACATGGCGGCCACTGCCCCCATGACGCCGCCGATGGCAGAACTTCAGCTGGAACCGCCGACGCCCAAGGTTGAGCCACCCATGTCGGCCACCACCGAAGCTCCCCCGGCAGCACCCGCCGAGCCAACGCCTGTGACTAAACGCACCACCGAAAGTGGCGAACGCGTATTGCGCGTCACGGCCGAGCGCTTGAACAGCCTGCTCGACCTGTCGAGTAAATCCCTGGTGGAAACCCAGCGACTCAAGCCGCACCTGGCCACCATGCAGCGCCTTAAACGCACGCAGAGCAACGGCCTGCGGGCCCTGGAAAGTCTCAATGTCCATCTCAAGGACCATGCCTTGAGCCTAGAAGCCCAGGAAGCCTTGGGCGATGCCCGTCGGTTATTGGCGGAGTCCCAGCGATTGCTGGTGGAAAAAAACGCCGAGCTCGATGAGTTCGCCTGGCACGCCAGCCAGCGCGCGCAGGTGTTGTATGACACGGCGCTGGCCTGTCGCATGCGGCCGTTCGCCGATGTGCTGAGCGGGCAAGTGCGCATGGTCCGCGACCTCGGTCGCAGTCTCGGCAAACAGGTGCGGCTGGAGATCGAGGGCGAAAAGACTCAAGTCGACCGCGACGTGCTGGAAAAACTCGAAGCGCCGCTGACGCATCTGCTGCGCAATGCGGTGGATCACGGCATCGAAACCCCGGAACAACGGCTATTGGCCGGTAAGCCGGAGGAAGGCCTGATCCGGTTGCGAGTGTCCCATCAGGCCGGTCTGCTGGTGTTGGAACTCAGCGATGATGGGAATGGCGTCGATCTGGAAAAGGTCCGTCGCAACATCGTCGAGCGGCAGTTATCCCCGGCCGAGACCGCCGCCCAGTTGAGCGAAGAAGAGCTGCTGACGTTCCTGTTTCTGCCGGGTTTCAGCCTGCGCGACACGGTCACCGAAGTCTCCGGGCGCGGTGTCGGGCTGGATGCGGTTCAACACATGGTCCGACAGTTGCGCGGCGCCGTGGCGCTGGAACAAACGGCGGGCGAGGGCAGTCGTTTCCATCTTGAAGTGCCGCTGACGCTGTCGGTGGTGCGCAGTCTGGTGGTGGAAGTCGGTGAAGAGGCGTACGCCTTTCCGCTGGCACACATCGAGCGCATGTGCGATCTGGAGCCGGAAGATATCGTGCAGGTCGAAGGCCGGCAGCATTTCTGGCATGAAGGCCGGCATGTCGGGCTGGTCGCCGCCAGTCAGCTATTGCAACGCCCGACGAGCCAGAACAACGAGCAGACGCTCAAAGTCGTGGTCATCCGCGAGCGCGAGGCGATCTACGGGGTGGCGGTCGAGCGATTTATTGGCGAGCGCACGCTGGTGGTGTTGCCGCTGGACGAGCGCCTGGGCAAGGTGCAGGACATCTCCGCCGGGGCCTTGCTCGACGATGGCTCGGTGGTGTTGATCGTTGATGTCGAAGACATGCTGCGTTCGGTGGACAAACTGCTCAATACCGGGCGTCTGGAACGCATTGCCCGGCACGCCAATCAGGCCGTCGAAGCGGCGCGTAAACGGATTCTGGTGGTGGACGATTCGCTGACCGTTCGCGAGTTGCAGCGCAAGCTGCTGCTCAATCGCGGCTACGACGTCGCCGTGGCGGTGGACGGTATGGATGGCTGGAATGCCCTGCGTTCGGAGGATTTCGATCTGCTGATCACCGACATCGATATGCCGCGCATGGACGGCATCGAGCTGGTGTCTTTATTGCGTCGCGACAATCGGCTGCAATCGCTGCCGGTGATGGTGGTGTCCTACAAGGACCGCGAAGAAGACCGTCGCCGTGGACTGGACGCCGGCGCCGACTATTATCTAGCCAAGGCCAGTTTTCATGATGACGCCTTACTGGATGCAGTCGTTGAGCTCATTGGAGGAGCGCGAGCATGAAAATCGCCATCGTCAACGACATGCCCATGGCGGTAGAGGCTTTGCGCCGCGCCCTGGCGTTCGAACCGGCGCACGAGGTGGTCTGGGTCGCCGGCAACGGGGCCGAGGCGGTGCAACGTTGCACCGAATACACCCCGGACCTGATCCTGATGGACTTGATCATGCCGTTGATGGACGGCGTGGAAGCGACCCGGCGAATCATGGCCGAAACCCCGTGCGCGATTGTCATTGTCACTGTCGACCGCGAGCAGAACGTGCACCGGGTGTTCGAAGCCATGGGCTACGGCGCGCTGGATGTGGTTGATACCCCGGCTATCGGGGGCGGCAATCCTCAGGAAGCCGCCGCACCGCTGCTACGCAAGATCATGAACATTGGCTGGCTGATCGGCGACCGGAGTAATCGGGTGCGATCGGCGCCGAGCCCACACCGCAATTCGGCCTCGCGTCAGCATTTGGTGGCCATCGGTTCATCCGCCGGCGGGCCGGCGGCGCTGGAGGTACTACTGAAAGGCCTGCCACGAGATTTTTCGGCGGCCATCGTGCTGGTCCAGCATGTGGATCAGGTGTTCGCTGCCGGCATGGCCGAATGGCTGGCCAGCGCCAGTGGCCTGGATGTGCGCCTGGCCCAGGAAGGCGAACCGCCGCAAAGCGGCACGGTTCTGCTGGCCGGCACCAACCATCACATTCGATTGTTGAAAAACGGCACACTCGCCTACACCGCCGAACCGGTCAACGAGATCTATCGGCCTTCGATCGATGTGTTTTTCGAAAGTGTGGCCAGTTACTGGAGCGGTGACGCCGTGGGCGTTCTGCTGACCGGTATGGGGCGCGACGGCGCCCAGGGGCTTAAACTCATGCGCCAACAGGGCTACATGACCATCGCTCAGGACCAGAACAGTAGTGCCGTGTACGGAATGCCCAAGGCGGCCGCAGCCCTCGACGCAGCCGTGGAAATCCGCCCACTGGACAAGATAGCGCCACGATTGCTGGAGATTTTCCCACAATGACTATCATTAGCAGCAATCGTGGCCCAAGCAGTACTCAGGTGACCGCACATGAATGATTTACAGCTCGACGACTTCAAGACCGACGAAAACGCCGCCATGGTGTTGTTGGTGGACGATCAGGCGATGATCGGCGAGGCGGTGCGCCGTGGTTTGTCGAACGAAGAGAACATCGACTTCCATTTCTGCGCCGACCCGCACCAGGCCATTGCTCAGGCGATCCGCATCAAGCCGACGGTCATCCTTCAGGACCTGGTGATGCCCGGCCTCGACGGCTTGAGCCTGGTGCGCGAATACCGGAATCACCCGGCCACCAAGGACATTCCGATCATTGTCCTGTCGACCAAGGAAGACCCGCTGATCAAGAGCGCGGCGTTTGCCGCCGGTGCCAACGATTACCTGGTCAAACTGCCGGACAACATCGAACTGGTGGCGCGCATCCGCTATCACTCACGCTCCTACATGACCCTGCTGCAGCGGGATGCGGCGTACCGCGCGCTGCGGGTCAGTCAGCAGCAGTTGCTCGACACCAACCTGGTGCTGCAACGCTTGATGAACTCCGACGGCCTGACCGGGCTGTCGAACCGCCGGCATTTCGACGAATACCTGGAGCTGGAGTGGCGGCGTTCGCTGCGGGACCAGACTCAATTGTCGCTACTGATGATCGATGTCGACTACTTCAAGTCCTTCAACGACAGCTTCGGCCACCTTGAAGGCGATGAAGCCCTGCGCAAAGTCGCCACGGCGATTCGCGACGCCAGCGCCAGGCCATCGGACTTGCCAGCCCGTTATGGCGGCGAAGAGTTCGTGCTGGTGCTACCCAACACCTCGCCAGGCGGTGCTCGGCTGGTGGCGGAAAAACTGCGCCAGACCGTGGCCGGGTTGAAAATCCCGCACATTTTCCCGACCGAAGGTTCGTGCCTGACCATCAGTATCGGCCTGTCGACCATGATTCCGCAGCCGGGCACTGACTGCCGGCAATTGATCTCGGCGGCGGACAAGGGGTTGTACCTGGCGAAGAACAATGGGCGCAATCAGGTGGGGATCGAGTAGTCTTCAGATTAAATGAAACTCCCAAGACTGGTACAAACACTGTGGCGAGGGGGCTTGCCCCCGTTGGGTCGCGAAGCGGCCCCAGCATTCTTCCAGTCAAACCCAGCAATCAGGTTTTACGACTGCTTCGCAGCCGAACGGGGGCAAGCCCCCTCGCCACTGGTTTTATGTTGCGCCTAAAGCCGCCGGGCGGGCTGCCGTGACAGCGTGATTACGTTATACTCGCCGGCTTTCAAAAGTTCGCCAACGAGTGCTGCCCGCCATGGAAATCAACCCGATCCTTAACAGTATCAAGGACCTGTCCGAGCGCTCCGAAACTATTCGGGGGTATCTTTGACTACGATCAAAAGCATGAGCGTCTGACTGAAGTCAATCGCGAGCTTGAAGATCCGAATGTCTGGAGCAACCCTGAGTACGCTCAGAACCTGGGTCGCGAGCGCTCGCTGCTGGCCCAGATCGTAGAAACCCTCGATGAAATGTCCAGCGGTCTGGCCGATGCCAAGGACCTGCTGTTGATGTCTGCCGAGGAAGAAGACCAGGCCGCCGTCGACGACGTAGCCCTTGAAGTGGAGCGCCTGCGCGAAGCCCTCGAGAAGCTCGAATTCCGTCGCATGTTCAGCGGCGAGATGGACCCCAACAACGCCTACCTGGACATCCAGGCCGGTTCCGGCGGCACCGAGGCCCAGGACTGGGCCAACATCCTGCTGCGCATGTACCTGCGCTGGGCGGATAAACGCGGTTTCGACGCGACCATCATGGAACTGTCGGCCGGTGAAGTCGCCGGTATCAAAGGCGCGACCGTACACATCAAGGGTGAATACGCCTTTGGCTGGCTGCGTACCGAAATCGGCGTGCACCGTCTGGTGCGCAAGAGCCCGTTCGACTCCGGCAACCGTCGTCACACCTCGTTCTCGGCGGTGTTCGTGTCGCCTGAAATCGATGACAACATCGAAATCGACATCAACCCATCGGACCTGCGCATCGACACCTACCGCTCCTCCGGTGCCGGTGGTCAGCACGTAAACACCACCGACTCGGCCGTACGTATCACCCACGTACCGACCAACACCGTGGTCAGCTGCCAGAACGAACGCTCCCAGCACGCCAACAAAGACACCGCGATGAAAATGTTGCGGGCGCGCTTGTACGAGCAGGAAGTGCAGAAACGCAACGCTGCCTCCCAGGCCCTGGAAGACACCAAGTCGGATATCGGCTGGGGTCACCAGATCCGCTCGTACGTGCTCGATGCCTCGCGGATCAAGGATCTGCGTACCAACATCGAACGCAGCGACTGTGACAAGGTACTCGACGGCGACATCGACGAATACCTGGTGGCCAGCCTGAAACAAGGGCTCTAAGGCCCGCGCTACAGGGTTGTCGTAATCCTGTAGGAGCGAGGCTTGCCCGCGAACCCCGGCGAATGCCGGGGGCAACGAACCTGAGATGGAATTTTTAAAGACATGAGCGACCTACAACTCGACCCGCAAGCCCTGCAACAGGAAGAAAACTCCCTGATCGCCCTGCGCAAGGAAAAGCTTGCTGCCGAGCGCGCCAAGGGCCAGGCCTTCCCCAACGACTTCCGCCGCGACGCTTACTGCGAAGACTTGCAGAAACAGTACGCGGACAAGACCAAGGAAGAGCTGGCAGAGGCTGCAATTCCGGTCAAGGTTGCCGGTCGTCTCATGCTCAACCGTGGCTCGTTCATGGTGATCCAGGACATGTCCGGGCGCATCCAGGTTTACGTCAACCGTAAAACCCTGTCTGAAGAAACCCTGGCCGCGGTGAAAACCTGGGACCTGGGCGACATCATTGCCGCCGAAGGCACCCTGGCCCGTTCCGGCAAGGGCGACCTGTACGTCGAAATGACTGACGTGCGCCTGCTGACCAAATCCCTGCGTCCACTGCCGGACAAGCACCACGGCCTGTCCGACACCGAACAGCGCTACCGCCAGCGTTACGTTGACCTGATCGTCAACGATGACGTGCGCCAGACCTTCCGCGTGCGTTCGCAAGTGATTGCATACATCCGCAGCTTCCTGATGAAGCGTGACTTCCTGGAAGTGGAAACGCCGATGCTGCAAACCATTCCGGGCGGCGCGGCGGCCAAGCCGTTCGAGACGCATCACAACGCGCTGGACATGGAAATGTTCCTGCGTATCGCGCCTGAGCTGTACCTCAAGCGCCTGGTCGTCGGCGGCTTCGAGAAAGTCTTCGAGATCAACCGCAACTTCCGTAACGAAGGCGTTTCGACTCGTCACAACCCTGAATTCACCATGTTGGAGTTCTACCAGGCTTACGCCGACTACGAAGACAACATGGACCTGACCGAAGAACTGTTCCGCGAGCTGGCGCAGCTGGTTCTGGGCAGCACCGACGTGCCGTACGGCGACAAGGTGTTCCACTTCGGCGAACCGTTCGTGCGTCTGTCGGTGTTCGACTCGATCCTCAAGTACAACCCGGACCTGACGGCCGATGACCTGAACGACATCGACAAAGCCCGCGCCATCGCCAAGAAGGCCGGCGCCAAGGTGCTGGGTTTCGAAGGTCTGGGCAAGCTGCAGGTAATGATTTTCGAAGAGCTGGTCGAGCACAAGCTGGAGCAGCCGCACTTCATTACCCAGTACCCGTTCGAAGTGTCGCCGCTGGCCCGTCGCAACGACGAGAACCCGAACGTTACCGACCGCTTCGAGCTGTTCATCGGCGGCCGTGAAATCGCCAACGCCTATTCCGAGTTGAACGACGCGGAAGACCAGGCCGAGCGTTTCATGGCGCAGGTGGCCGACAAGGACGCCGGTGATGACGAAGCCATGCACTACGACGCCGATTTCGTTCGTGCGCTGGAGTACGGCATGCCGCCGACCGCCGGTGAAGGGATCGGCATCGACCGTCTGGTGATGTTGCTGACCAACTCACCGTCGATCCGCGACGTGATCCTGTTCCCGCACATGCGGCCGCAAGCGTAAGTGTTTCAATTAAAAAACCGCCTATAACAGGCGGTTTTTTATTGCCTGTCTGGTACAAACGTATCAATTGGTTACTTTTGACGTTAGAGAGGAATACCGGTCGTGAATCGTGCAATTGCTCAAGAAGGTGCAGCGGGTATCGCCACTGCGGTCGCTGAAAGTGTTCAGTACCAGGGCCGAAAGGCCAGCCGACAGGGCAGCGAACAGCGTCGACAGGACATTCTCGACGCGGCGATGCGTATTGTCGTGCGCGATGGCGTGCGGGCTGTACGTCACCGTGCGGTGGCCGCTGAAGCGGGTGTGCCGCTGTCGGCCACCACCTACTATTTCAAGGATATCGATGACTTGCTCACCGATACCTTTGCGCAATACGTGGAGCGTAGCGCGGCGTATATGGCCAAGTTGTGGGTGAACAACGAAGGCCTGTTGCGTGAAATGGTGATCAGCGGCGACGGCAGCCCCGAGTCTCGCTCGCAACTGGCGGATGATATTGCGCGGTTGATGACGGACTATGTTCACCGGCAACTGATGAACCGCCGCGAACACTTGATGGCCGAACAGGCGTTCCGCCAGGAAGCGCTGCTTAACCCGCGCCTGGCGCTGTTGGTGCGTTCACACCAGCAAATTCTCCTACAGGGAACGTGCCAGCTGTTCCAGGTGTTGGGTTCCCGTGAGCCACAACAGGATGCCAAAGTGTTGACGGCGATTGTCGGACGGATGGAATATCAGGGCCTGCTCAACGACGCCGAGCCTGCGGCCGAAGAGGAAATGCTCGGTATCCTGACCCGCTACTTGCATTTGGTATTGGCGTCGGTATGAGTCGAGCGCGGTCTCTGTAGCAGCTGCCGAAGGCTGCGTTCGGCGACGAAGTCGTCGTAAAACCTGCCACCGTATTCCTTCAGGTTGATTCGGGATTCAGATTTTACGACTGCTTCGCAGCCGAACGCAGCCTTCGGCAGCTGCTACGGGTCGCCGCGAGGCGAAGTGTGTTCATAGGGAGTGTTGAATGAAAGCCTGGCGTGTCGTTGTGATCGCCTTGTCGTTCCTGCTGCTCAGTGGCTGCCTGGTGACCTTCAAGGAGCCACTGCCCGCCAGCGAGCCAGCGCCCAAAGGGCTGCTCGGCAAATGGGCCAGCACCAACGCCTGGGGCGAACCGATGAACCTGGAATTGACGCGCATCGGCGACAACCGCTACCAGGCGGTCAGCTACTTCAAGGCCAAGCCCCATGAGCGCGAAGCCTATCCCTTCACGGTGTCGCGCCATGGCAATCGCTGGTACCTGTCGGCGAAAGTGCCGGCGCAATTCGGCGGGCACTTCACCATCACCGGTTTCGAGCTCAACGATAAGCAGGAGTTGGTGGTCTACAACCTCGACCTCGAGCAAATCAAACAAGCCATGGGGCAAAACGTCCTGAGTGGCGAAGGCTTCCAGACCGACGACGGCGACGGCGTGTTGATCAACAACAGCCTGGACCAGGTGTTCGCCTACCTCGACGATCCGGCCAATTCCGATGTCTTCGTCGAGGCGGTGCGCTATCAGCGCCAGGCCAAAGCCAAATAAACTCAGCACGTAACGGTTTTTCTTCAGGAGTTTCGGGTGGACGAATACCAGCAGACGATACGCATTTTGTCCGATCGCATAGTGCTGGCGCAGACGCCGATTCGCGTTCTGGATGCGGTCAAGTGGGACGACAGCATTCGCAAGGGGTTCCTCAAGGCCAAGGGCAAGGAAATGCCGGCCGTGGACCGCGACTACTACCTCAATCGACCACTGTCGTTTGACTCCAGCAAAGTGAAGCTGGAATTCCAGAACATCGAGCGCGACATCACCCGCCAACTGGGCCAGTTCAACCCGGTCGGGCAGATCATGCGCCGCATGTGCAAGGAATACCGGATGGTGGTGCGCATGCTCGAAGCGCGCGGCACCGAGGATTTCGGGCTGATTTCCCAGGAATTGTATGGCGCCGCGTCCGATGCGTTTCACGCTGGCGACCCGACCCTGGCCGACCTGGGGCTGATGCTTTCCGATTACCTGAACAACATCGATGGCCGTGGCGACCTCAAGGACGAACCGAAAGTCCTCACCGCCAAGGAAGCCGTCAACCTGCTGCAACACCGGTTGAACCGGGTCTTTGGCGAGAACGAGGAAACCATTCGGGTGTTCGAATCCGACGGGATCGTCGCCGATGCGGCGGCCGGTGCCGACTACATCAAGATCCGCGCCGACGCGATGTTCAACGACCGCGACGTGCGTGCGCTGGAAGTCCACGAAGGGCTGGTGCATGTGGGCACCACACTCAATGGCCTGAATCAGCCGATCTGCACGTTCCTGTCCAAGGGCCCGCCGTCGTCCACCGTGACTCAGGAAGGCCTGGCGATCCTGATGGAAATCATCACTTTCGCCTCGTACCCGAGCCGCCTGCGCAAACTCACCAACCGTACCCGCGCCATTCACATGGTGGAGGAGGGCGCGGATTTCTTGCAGATCTTCGAGTTCTTCCGTGAGCAAGGCTTCGAAATGGCCGAAAGCTACGGCAACGCCAGTCGGGTTTTCCGTGGCTCGGTGCCGACCGGTCTGCCATTTACCAAGGATTTGTCCTACCTCAAGGGCTTTATCATGGTTTACAACTACATTCAGTTGGCCGTGCGTAAAGGCAAGCTGGAGCAGATACCGCTATTGTTTTGCGGCAAGACCACGCTGGAAGACATGCGGACCTTGCGCCAATTGGTAGACGAAGGCCTGGTGGTGCCGCCCAAATACCTGCCCGAGCAGTTCCGCGACATGAACGCGCTGTCGGCATGGATGTGCTTCTCCAACTTCCTCAACCACTTGAGCCTGGACCGGATCGAAGCGGATTACTCCAACATCCTCTAACGATGACGAGATCCCCTGTGGGAGCGAGCCTGCTCGCTCCCACAGGGGGGGTGAATTCAAATCCCCCATTTTCTGCGAGGCTTCACCGGATGAGAATCCTCGGCATCTTTTGCCTGCTCCTGGCCCTCGGCGGTTGCGACTCTTTGCTGTTCTACCCCGAGCCCGGCCAGCCGTTCACCCCGGAAAAAGCCAAACTCGAATTTCGCGACGTCACTCTGACCACCGCTGACGGCCTCAAGCTGCATGGCTGGTGGCTGCCGGCGAAAAAAGGCGTCGAGGTCAAAGGCACCGTGCTGCATCTGCATGGCAACGGCGGCAACCTGGCGTGGCATTTGGGCGCCAGTTGGTGGCTGCCGGAGCAGGGCTATCAGGTGCTGCTGGTGGATTATCGCGGGTACGGTTTGTCTGAAGGTAAACCGAAGTTACCGGCGATTTATCAGGACATCGATGCGGCCTTCAAATGGCTCGACCAGGCCCCGGAGGTCAAGGGCCGGCCGCTGATTCTCCTCGGTCAGAGCCTGGGCGGTGCGATGGCCGTGCATTACCTGGCCCGGCATCCCGAGCGCCAGCAACAACTCAAGGCTTTTGTGCTCGATGGCGTGCCTGCCAGTTATCGTGATGTCGGACGTTTCGCCCTGAGCACATCGTGGATGACCTGGCCGTTCCAGGTGCCGTTGTCCTGGTTGGTGCCGGACGGTGACAGCGCGATCCATTCCATGACGCAGCTCAACGGCGTACCGAAACTTATCTATCACAGTATCGATGATCAGTTGGTGCCTCTTTCCAACGGCATCCGACTGTATCAAGCTGCGCCGCCGCCGCGGGTACTGCAATTGACCCGGGGCGGCCATGTGCAAACCTTCGCCGACCCGGTCTGGCGAAAGGTCATGCTGCGCTACCTCGAAGACCCACAGCATTTCAACGGCCTGCGCCGCCTGGGCGAGATCCCCAATTACCCGGCGCCACCGAAACCTGAAGATGAACCACCAGAGAGTCCGCAATGAGTGAAGAACGTAACGCCATCCCGCTGATCATCACCGGCATCTGCAGCATCCTCGGCACCGTCGGGGCCCTGTGGTGGTACGGTTACCTGCACTTTGCCAAACCCGAGGATGCGTTGCTGCTCAGCGACTTCACCATGCTCAAGACCGTGCCGGGCGAAGACTACAAAGTCTCCCTGGAACCGGCCGCGCAAGTGGCGCAGTGCATCGATGGCGTGCTGGTGCTGTTCGACACCGAACAGAAAGGCCTGACCGGCGTGCTGATCAACAGCAAGAAAAAAGCCGTGCGCTGCATGGGCCAGGAAACCCCGCAAAAACTCGAACAGTAAAATCCCACCTCCATTGGCAATGATGAACCCTTGTGGCGAGGGGGCTTGCCCCCGTTGGGTCGCGAAGCGGCCCTAAAACCTGCATTCGCGTTTTGTCAGGTACACCTTGCGGGATGGTTTCACGGCTGCTTCGCAGCCGAACGGGGCGATGCGGCGTTCCGACAAGCCCCCTCGCCACAGGGTTGCTTGGTCCCAGGGCAAGTGTTCGATCAATAAGAAGCCCCGCCTGATCCGATCAGACGGGGCTTTTGTGTTTCAGACGAAGCTCAGTTAGAGCTGACGGCCGAACGCGGTATCACCGGCTGGTTATCGTTGGATATGGTCACTTCCACCCGACGGTTCATCGCACGGCCCGAGACGCTGGAGTTCTCCGCAACCGGGTATTCCTTGCCATAACCCTGGGTCACGATGCGTGCGGGATCTACACCCATCTTGATCAGGGCCACTTGCACCGAGGTCGCGCGACGCTCGGACAGCGACTGGTTGTACGACTCCGAGCCGGTGCTGTCGGTGTAGCCTTCGACAATCACTTTACGGTCCGGGTTTTCCTGAAGGAACTGCGCCAGTTTGTTGATATTCACCAAACCGTTGGACTTCAGGTCCGCCTTGTTGGTGGCGAACAGCACGTCGCCGAACGTTACTAACGTGCCGCGGTCGGTCTGCCTGGCGTTGAGGCTGTCCTGCAACTGCTTGATCTGTGCGTCGCGAGCATCCAGACGAGCCTGGGCCCGTTGTGCCGCGGCATTTTTCAGGTTGTTTTCAGCGGTGCGCAGGGCGATGGTCTGCTTGGCCACTTCAACACGCTGATTGGTCAGGTAAGCCAGTTGGTCGACCTTGGCCTGGTCTTCCTTGTCCAGATAAGCCTTGTTGGCCTTGTCCAGGTAATCGCTGGCCTCTTTGGTCTCCAGCGCGGCGACTTTGCTGGCTTGCGGGTTGGCTTGCAGGCCGGTGTAGTTGGTGCGAGCTTGTTCCAGGTTCGCGTTAGGCGGTGTGGAGCACGCAGCCAGTGCAACACTTGCGGCCAGGAGGGCGGGTATCATCATTTGTTTGCGCATAATAGTTCGTCCTTTCTATCGATAAGCGTTTCAGGCCTGAAAATCGGGATGCGCGCTTACTGCACGGTGCGCTGACTTTCCTGACGCAGTTCCTGAACACCTTTCTGGGAGTCCTTCACAGCCTGTTCGGCTTTCATCGCCTGGGCTTTGCGTTCTGCCACACGGGCGTCCCACTCAGCCTGTTCGGCCAGCATTCTGGCCTCGTCATACTTTTTGTCGTGCATGGCGATTTCGGCTTGTTTGAGCTTGTCCTGAGCGGTCTTCATTTCTACCGCGGCGAATTCGGTACCACCGGCGCTGACGGCGCTGTTCACGGCCGATTGGGTCACGGCGTATTGCTCGGTCGGCGGGTTACCGGCGCAACCGGCCAGAACGAAGCTGCTGCCGATGGCCAGGGCAGCCAGTTTGAGACCGCGCAGGTGGGGGAACGTGGATGATGCGGTGCTGGTCTTCATGGTTTTCAACTCCATTGGATAACTCCTGAAAAACATCTCAATCCATCCTGGGCAAGGAGCCGCAACCATCAATTTCCAGAGCATTTCGAAACGGCCGTCCCAGGCATGGTTACTGGGTTGACCCGAGGCGTTTTTTAAAAGTTCAGAGAAGATGCCTGTCGCCCGAAAAAATCTGATCGAGTGGGCAAGGTTCTAAATCGGGAATTTTCGGGCGGCGCAGCCGTGTTTCCGGGTCTTTAAGTGGCCCGCAAGTTCACCGTTTTGCAGGAAGAATGCGATCAAACTGTGGGAGCGAGCTTGCTCGCGAAAGCAGTAGGTCAGTCACCACAATGTTGACTGTGCTGACGCCTTCGCGAGCAGGCTCGCTCCCACAGGAATCAGTGTTTCTGCTTGTCGTTTTCACCCGACAAATCGTGCAAATGACGACGGGACAAGGCGAGAAAACGCGGGGTCGGGCCGACATCTTCGTACAGTGGATCGCCTTCTTCATCGGTGGCCACCACCGTTGACCCTTTCACGTACGGAAAGCTCGCTTCGAGCTCTTCCAGGGCGGCGCCGATCAGCTCTCCGAGCAGTTCTTCGGGCTGCCGTTTAGGGTACATGTCGATAATCGCCGCCAGCCGTGCTGCGGCTTCCACGTCCAGATGAATCGCGTAGCCAGAGTCGGTCAGACGACCCTTGGCGTTTTCTTCCCAATGCTTGGCGAGCTCGCGGATTTTCATGATGACCTCGTTGCGCACCTGCTCGTGGCAGGCCGGGTGAGTGTCCGGCGATGGCCGGTGGTAAGCCGTTGTACGGCTTATGGTTGAGATTAGCTGCAATGCCCGGTGTTTGAAGTCCTTGGCGTCGTCTGCTTGTAAGAAGCGCTTTACGACGGCACTCTCTATGAAAGGCATCTATGTCAGTGCCTCTACCATCAAAGCATAGCCGCCCGGATTTTCGCTGGAGAACTGCTGATGACCGATATTGATGCACGCTTGCGCGAGGACGTTCACCTGTTGGGTGAGCTGTTGGGCAACACCATTCGTGAACAGTACGGGGACGGGTTTATCGACAAGATCGAGCAGATCCGCAAGGGCGCCAAGGCTGATCGTCGCGGTTCGATGGACGCCGAGCTCAGCGCCAGTCTCAATCAGTTGAGCGAAGACGAATTGCTGCCGGTAGCTCGGGCGTTCAACCAGTTCCTCAACCTGGCCAATATTGCCGAACAGTATCAGCTGATTCACCGCCGCGAAGAGTCGCAACCCGCGCCATTCGAGGCCCGGGTGTTGCCGGAATTGCTCGCTCGCCTGCTGACCGCGGGCCATGACCCCGAGTCCCTGGCCCGGCAGTTGGGACGGTTGGAAATCGAGCTGGTATTGACCGCGCACCCCACCGAAGTGGCGCGTCGCACGCTGATTCAGAAGTACGACGCCATTGCCGCGCAACTGGCCGCCCAGGACCATCGTGACCTGACCACCGCCGAGCGCGAGCAGATCAAGACGAAGCTGCAGCGCCTGATCGCCGAAGCCTGGCACACAGAAGAAATCCGCCGCACCCGCCCGACACCCGTGGACGAAGCCAAGTGGGGCTTTGCGGTGATTGAGCATTCGCTGTGGCAGGCGATCCCCAACTATTTGCGCAAAGCCGATCAGGCTCTGCATGCCGCCACTGGCCTGCACCTGCCACTGGAGGCCGCGCCGATACGCTTTGCCTCGTGGATGGGCGGCGACCGTGACGGCAACCCCAACGTCACCGCCGCCGTGACCCGCGAAGTGTTGCTGCTGGCGCGCTGGATGGCCGCCGATTTGTATGTGCGCGATGTCGATCATCTCGCCGCCGAGTTGTCGATGCAGCAGGCCAGCGACGCCCTCAAAGCCAAGGCTGGCGACAGCGCCGAACCTTACCGTGCGGTGCTCAAACAATTGCGTGAACGCTTGCGCGCGACCCGTAACTGGGCCCATGCGTCCCTGACGGCAACCACGCCAGCATCCGCCGATGTGCTGCAAAACAACCGCGACCTGCTGGACCCGCTGGAGTTGTGCTACCACTCGCTGCATGAATGCGGCATGGGCGTCATTGCCGACGGCCCGTTGCTCGATTGCCTGCGCCGAGCGGTGACGTTCGGGCTGTTTCTGGTGCGCCTCGATGTGCGCCAGGATTCGTCGCGCCACAGTGCGGCCATGACTGAAATCACCGATTACCTCGGCCTGGGCCGTTATGAGGACTGGAGCGAGGAAGAGCGCATCGCCTTCCTCATGCGTGAACTGAACAATCGCCGGCCGTTGCTGCCGGCGTATTTCAAGCCGTCTGCCGACACCGCCGAAGTGCTGGCGACGTGCCGGGAAATCGCTGCGGCACCAGGTGCTTCCCTCGGTTCCTATGTGATTTCCATGGCCGGCGCCGCTTCCGATGTGCTGGCCGTGCAGCTGCTGCTCAAAGAATCCGGCGTACTACGGCCGATGCGCGTGGTGCCGCTGTTCGAAACCCTCGCTGACCTCGACAACGCGGGACCGGTGATCGAAAAGCTGTTGCTGTTGCCGGGCTATCGCTCGCGTCTGCAAGGGCCGCAGGAAGTGATGATCGGTTATTCCGACTCGGCCAAGGACGCCGGCACCACGGCAGCGGCCTGGGCGCAGTATCGGGCTCAGGAGCGTCTGGTGGATATTTGCCGGGAACAGCAAGTGGAACTGCTGTTGTTCCACGGTCGCGGCGGCACCGTGGGCCGTGGCGGCGGTCCGGCGCACGCGGCGATTCTGTCGCAGCCGCCGGGATCGGTGGCGGGGCGTTTCCGCACCACCGAGCAGGGGGAAATGATTCGTTTCAAATTCGGCCTGCCGGACATCGCCGAGCAGAACCTCAATCTGTACCTGGCGGCAGTGCTGGAGGCGACCTTGTTGCCACCGCCGCCCCCTGAGCCTGCCTGGCGCCATTTGATGGATGAACTGGCCGCCGATGGCGTCAAGGCTTACCGTGCCGTGGTGCGGGAAAACCCGCAGTTCGTCGAGTATTTCCGCCAGTCCACCCCCGAGCAGGAGTTGGGGCGTTTGCCGTTGGGCAGCCGCCCGGCCAAGCGCCGTGCTGGTGGTATTGAAAGCCTGCGTGCCATTCCGTGGATTTTCGGCTGGACCCAGACGCGCCTGATGCTGCCGGCCTGGCTTGGCTGGGAAGCAGCGCTGAGCAAGGCGCTGGAGCGCGGCGAAGGGGTGTTGCTGGGGCAGATGCGCGAACAGTGGCCGTTCTTCCGTACCCGCATCGATATGCTGGAAATGGTGCTGGCCAAGGCCGATGCCGATATCGCCCAGTCTTACGATGAGCGTCTGGTGGAGCCGGATCTGCTCCCTTTGGGTGCGCATTTACGCGACCTATTGTCGCAGGCCTGTTCGGTGGTCCTGGGGCTGACTGGTCAGTCTCAACTACTGGCACATAGCCCAGCCACCCTTGAATTCATCCGCCTGCGCAACACGTACCTCGACCCGCTGCATCTATTGCAAGCCGAACTGCTGGCGCGTTCGCGGCAACAGGACGAGGCGCAAGACAGCCCGGTAGAACAGGCGTTGCTGGTGTCTGTGGCGGGGATTGCCGCCGGTTTGCGAAATACCGGCTAAGGTTTTTGTCGTGGGAAACAGGCACCCGATACGAGCGTCGAGTGCCTGCTGGCAAGGGGGTGAAAAGGTCTGTCACGCGACAGTTAATGATGGGGTTGCGACTTGGGGTACCCCTTCGTAAGGTCTCGTAAGGTGCGGGTTTCTCCGACTTTCGGCGGCTTGTGTGGGCAGAGCCTGCTGTGTATCTTGATCAGCCTTTGGCCGTTTGGGCGGTCACGACCCTATTTTTGAGATTGGCCCCACGAGGCGAATCCATTGTTTTGTTTAAGTAATTCTAAATAAAAAATTGAGGAGCACATCTAATGCGCGTCATTCTGCTGGGAGCTCCCGGGGCCGGTAAAGGTACTCAGGCTAAGTTCATCACCGAGAAGTTCGGCATTCCGCAAATCTCTACCGGCGACATGCTGCGTGCTGCGGTAAAAGCCGGCACCGAGCTGGGCGTCAAAGCCAAAAGCATCATGGATGCCGGTGGTCTGGTTTCCGACGACCTGATCATCGCCCTGGTCAAGGACCGTATCGCGCAGCCTGACTGTGCCAATGGTTTCCTGTTCGACGGTTTCCCGCGCACCATTCCGCAAGCTGAAGCACTGGTAGACGCTGGCGTGGAACTGGACAACGTGGTCGAAATCGCCGTCGATGACGAAGAAATCGTTCAGCGTATTGCCGGTCGTCGCGTTCACGAGGCCAGCGGCCGCGTGTACCACACCGTCTACAACCCGCCGAAAATCGCTGGTAAAGACGACATCACCGGTGAAGCACTGGTGCAGCGCAAGGACGACACCGAAGAAACCGTGCGTCATCGCCTGTCGGTCTACCATTCCCAGACCAAGCCGCTGGTGGAGTTCTACCAGAATCTGGCCGCTGATCAGGGCAAGCCGAAGTACAGCCACATTGCAGGTGTTGGCTCGGTTGAATCGATCACCGGCAAGGTGCTTGAAGCACTGAGCTGAAAAGTCTGATCGGCTTCATCTTCTACGGCCCGCTTGCGGGCCGTAGTTGTTTATACTGGCGCACTTTTTTGACTTCTTCTTACGGAAACATCGATGAGCACCTTGCTGGCCCTGGACACCGCGACTGAAGCTTGCTCCGTTGCCTTGCTGCATGACGGCAAAGTCACGAGCCATTACGAGGTGATCCCGCGCCTGCATGCGCAGAAGCTGCTGCCGATGATCCAGCAACTGCTGGCCGATGCCGGGACCACGCTGCAAGCGGTCGATGCCATTGCGTTCGGCCGTGGGCCAGGCGCGTTCACCGGTGTGCGGATTGCCATCGGCGTGGTGCAGGGGCTGGCGTTTGCGCTGGATCGCCCGGTGTTGCCGGTCTCCAATCTCGCTGTCCTCGCCCAGCGGGCCTATCGCGAACACGGCGTCAGCCAGGTCGCGGCGGCCATCGATGCGCGTATGGATGAGGTGTATTGGGGTTGCTACCGCGAAACAGCGGGGGAGATGCGGTTGGTGGGCAACGAAGCTGTGTTGCCACCCGAAGTCGCCGCATTGCCGGCCGATGCCAGCGGCGAGTGGTTCGGCGCGGGCACCGGTTGGGGGTATGCCGAGCGCATTGGTGTGAACCTGAGCGGCTCGGATGCCGGCATGCTGCCCCACGCCGAAGACCTGCTGACTCTGGCGCGTTTCGCCTGGGAACGCGGTGAAGCGATCGTGGCCGATGAGGCGCAGCCGGTGTATCTGCGCGATAAGGTCGCGACGCCGAAAGCGCGTTAATCCAGGTTGATAGGGCCTTCTGTGGCGAGGGGGCTTGCCCCCGTTGGGTCGCGAAGCGGCCCCAAAATCACCACCACATTCCCCTGACGCACCGCATTGGCTGGTTTTGCGACTGCTTCGCAGCCGAACGGGGGCAAGCCCCCTCGCCACAATGAATGTGTCGGATTTAGCCAATCGTCAGTTTTCTACTGGCCGCTTTTAAACCTTTTCGCTTTTCTGTGTTCTAGTTATCACTCGGCAGTTTGCGAAGTGGGCTATGTGCCACTAAGCTGCCATCACTGATACCGGACATGTACTCATGCGTATAGACGGCGTTTCCTCCCAGTCCTACCCCATCAAGCGCAAGCCCCGCAAAGGCCCTGTGGCGGATGACGACTACGTCGATATTGACGGCGAGCTGGAAATTCCTACCGAAGAGCAATTGGCCGCCCGCGCTGCCAAAGCCTCCGCGCAACGCCTGAGCAATCTGCCCGCCCGTCAACAAGACATGATTTATCACCGCGCCATGAGCAAAAGTGTGGCGATGGCACTGGCCAGTTACCTGAGTACCGCCACCTTTGTCGATTGGGATGCGGATGTACTGGGTCTCGATCTGTACATCTGATGCGGCTGCCTTACTACCTCGGCTGCCCGTCCTGGAGTGAAAACGCCTGGCGCGATTACTTGTATCCACAAGACGCCAGGCCCGCTGAATTTCTCAATCTTTATTCTCAAGTGTTCAACGCCGTGGAAGGCAATACGACCTTCTACGCGAGCCCGTCTGCCGCCACCGTGCAACGCTGGGCCGAAACCATGCCCGAACACTTTCGCTTCACCGCCAAATTCCCCGGCGACATCAGCCATAGCGGTGACCTGCGCGAACAACTGACCGCCACCGAAACCTTCCTGCAATTGCTCAGCCCTCTGGGTGAGCGGGTTTCTCCGCTCTGGCTGCAATTGTCCAAAAGCTTCACCCCGCAACGATTGTCGGAGCTGGCCGGTTTTATCGACGCGGTGGACCGGCCTTTGGCGGTCGAAGTGCGCCACGACGAATTTTTTGCCAAGGGCGATGCCGAGAGAATGCTCAATCGCCTGTTGCTGGATCGTGGTGTCGAGCGCATCTGTCTCGATCCGCGAGCGCTGTTCAGCTGTGCTTCCACCGATCCCTCAGTACTCCACGCCCAATCGAAAAAGCCCAGGGTGCCGCCTCGCCCTGCGGCGTTCACTCAATTTCCCCAGGTGCGCTTCATCGGCCATCCCGAACTGGAAGCCAACGATCCGTTCCTGGTGCCATGGGTCGAGAAAATCGCCGTCTGGATCGAAGAGGGGCGCACGCCCTATATCTTCCTGCACACCGCCGATAACTTGCTGGCAGCGAAACTGGCACAACGTTTTCACGCAAAACTGATGCTGCGTTTGCCTGGCTTGCCGCCGCTGCCTGAGCTATACAGAGAGCCCGCCGCCGAGCAACTTGGTTTGCTCTGAAGCGGCTTCTTTGCCCTTTTCAGGAGCCTGCCAATGGATGCGCAAACCCTTCGAGCCCAGGCGTTCAAAGCGCTGCACGAACGCGAGGGTACTTTTGTCATTCCCAACCCCTGGGATGCCGGCTCAGCGAAAATGCTCGCCAGCCTCGGCTTCCAGGCGCTGGCGACCACCAGTGCCGGTTACGCCTTTTCCCGAGGCCGTCCCGATGGTGGGCTAACCCTCGACGAAACCCTGGCGAACGTTCAGGCGATTGTCGCGGCCACTGACCTGCCGGTCGCGGTGGACCTCGAAAACGGCTTTGCCGACGCCCCCGCAGACTGCGCCCAAAGTATTGTGCGGGCCGCCAAGGCTGGTGCCGTCGGTGGTTCGATCGAAGATGCCACGGGGCGCGAAGACGGTCCGATCTATTGCTTCGAACATGCTGTGGCGCGTATTGAAGCCGCCGTCGCAGCGGCTCGCAGCTTGCCTTTTCCCTTTGTGCTGACCGCGCGTGCCGAGAACTTTTTGCACGGCAATCCTGACCTCGACGATACCATTCGCCGCTTGCAGGCGTTTGCCGAGGCCGGTGCCGACGTGCTTTACGCGCCGGGTTTGCGTAGCGCTGAAGAGGTCTTGGCGGTGGTCCGCGCCGTGGCGCCGAAACCGGTCAATGTGTTGATGTCCGGTGGGCTCAAACTGACGGTGGAGCAGTTGAGTGAAATGGGCGTCAAGCGCATCAGCGTCGGTTCGGCCCTGGCCCTGGCGGCGTATGGCGAGTTCTTCCGGGCTGCCGAGGAAATCCAGCAACACGGGACCTTCGGCTTCACTTCCCGGTCGATGCCGTTCCAGAAGGCCAACCAATTGTTCAAAGGCTGACGAGCTCGGGCTGTGGTGGAGGTGTCGCTGAGGGTTAGGCGGCGATGCGCAGGTTCTGCAGAACGATCGGGCGTGCCCAGCCGTTATCGAAATCGAGTTGTTTCTGTTGTTCCACCAGTTCTTCGGGCGAGAACGGCGGGAAGGGCTTGTCCAGCAGGTCGAGTTCGAACTCGGCGATCGGCAAGTGCAGCGGACGCGGTTGCGGTGCGGCGTCGGGCTCTGGCAGTGCTTGGCCGGCGGTGAGCACGATCGGGCGAACCCAGCCGCTTTCGAAGTCCTGTTGTTTCTGTTGCGCGACGATTTCTTCCGGTGGGAACGGCGGGAACGGTTTGTCGGCCAGGTCCATTTCGAACTCGGCAATCGGCAGGAACAGGGGCTCTGGCGGACGGACCGGGGTTTCTGTGACGTTGCATTCACGCTGGGAAATGATGTGTGCCAGCAGTTCGCTGCCAACGGTCGGCTCGATTGGGCTGTCGAGATCGACCGGTGGGAAGTCCAGAGACGCCGGCACGACATCACCCGACTGATCGGCCAGGGCCTGGGCAAAAAAATCCTGCCACAGGTGACTGACGCCGCTCAGTGCCTGGGAATTTCGCAGGCCAAAATCGCCGTGGGGCGAAATGTAACCTATCGATGTGCGTTGAATGCCTGACATTTTTCTCGGTCGACGCTCAGCTCTGGCAAAATGCTCGATAGTTTGGTTATCGGCCGTTTTTGCCGATCATTAATTTTTTGAGCGTGTTTCCCCATGATTGAGCAACCTGCGGCCTGCCGCATCCATGTCGAGGCCCTAGGCACGACCTTCCAGCCACAGGCCGAGCAATGGGCCGAGCGCCTGGGTTTGCCATTGCAGGTGGATGACGGCGAGTTTGCCTTGCAGGTGGGCGAGCAGGGTTTGCAGCTGCAACAACTCGGGCCGGATGTACCGGGGCCGGTGCGGGTGGATTTTGTCGAGGGCGGCGCGGCCCATCGTCGGTTGTACGGCGGCGGCAGCGGGCAGATGATTGCCAAGGCGGTCGGTATCGCCCAAGGCGTGCGCCCGCGGGTGCTGGACGCCACGGCAGGGTTGGGCAAGGATGCGTTCGTGCTGGCCAGCCTGGGCTGTGAGATGAGCCTGATCGAGCGCCAGCCGCTGATCGGCGCCTTGCTTGAAGATGGCCTGGCGCGCGGCGCGGAAGACTTCGATGTGGCGCCGATCGTGGCGCGGATGCGTTTGCTCAAGGGCAATTCGATCGAGGTGATGCGCAACTGGGAGGGCGAGCCGCCGCAGGTGATCTACCTCGACCCGATGTTTCCCCACCGTGAGAAAACCGCGTTGGTGAAGAAGGAAATGCGCCTGTTCCGGCCGCTGGTCGGCGATGACCCGGACGCACCGGCCCTGCTCGAAGCGGCATTGGCCTTGGCCAGCCACCGGGTGGTGGTTAAGCGCCCGCGCAAGGCGCCGTGCATCGACGGGCCCAAACCGAGCCATGCGCTGGACGGTAAATCCAGCCGGTATGACATTTATCCGAAGAAAGCGCTCAAGCCTTAAGATCGAGTCGCCTCATTCGCGGGCAAGCCTCGCTCCTGCAGGATTACGACAGGCTCACAACCTGTAGGAGCGAGGCTTGCCCGCGAAGGCGTCAGCCCAGACGCCAAATATCTATCAGGGCGACTCCGGCCGATACGCCCGCATAAACAACCCCACCACTTCCTGCACATGGGCCTCGGCCGCATCCCCGGTTACCGGCTCGCCGCAGCCATAAAGCAAACGGAAATTCCCCGCGCCTTTGAGCAGGCAAAAGAAGTGCTCGGCGGCATTGCGTGGTTTATCAATGCTCAACACGCCGCTCTGATCGACCTTGCTCAGTAGCCGCTCCATGCCATGCAACACGCGTTCTGGCCCGGCCTGGAAGAAGATCTGCGAGAGTTTCGGGTCCTGGCTGCCCAGCGTCATCATCAGCCGGTGCAGGTTCACCGATTCATCGCTGTTGATCAGTTGATGAAAACCGCGCGCGATGTTCAGCAGTACGGTTTCCACCGCAATACCCTCCGGCAGTTCAAAAAACAGCGTTGGCAACTGCTCCTCGCATTTGGCCACCACGGCGGCGGAGAACAGTGTCTCCTTATCGTTGAAATGGCTGTAGACCGTCAGCTTCGACACGCCGGCCTCGGCCGCCACGCTATCCATGCTGGTGTTGGCGTATCCCTTACTCAGAAACAGGATTTTCGCCGCGTTGAGGATTGCCTGGCGTTTGGCCAGATCCTTGGGGCGACCCGGACCACTGGGGGGGGAAAGATTGTCAGACATTCTTCGCTTTAATACTGGACTGGTGAGTTTGCTATTAATAACATACTGGTCAGTATAATTATTCAAAGCACCATTAGCGAAAGGTCGTTCACCATGTTCCGCTATGCCTTGCCCCTCGCGTTGCCGGTCAGTCTGGCCTTTTTATTGTCGGCGTGTGGCCATGAAGAGGCGGCTTCCGTCACCGTGCGCCCGGCCATGGTGGTGCAGCCAGAGCCTTCGGCCCAGGCAATGGAAAGTTATCCCGGTGAAGTGCGTGCGCGCTATGAGCCGGATCTGGCCTTCCGCATTGGTGGCAAAGTCAGCCGACGACTGGTCGAAGAGGGGCAACGGGTCAAGGCCGACCAACCCTTGGCGGAACTCGATCCTCAGGACGTGCGCCTGCAACTGGAAGCCACCCGTGCGCAGGTCACGGCCGCCGAAGCCAACCTGAGCCTGGTGCGCGCCGAACGTGATCGCTACAAGACCCTGATGGAACGTCAGATGGTCAGCCGTTCGCAGTACGACAACGCAGAAAACCTCTACCGCTCCGGTGAGGCCCGCCTCAAGCAAATCAAAGCCGAATTCAACGTCTCGACCAATCAGGCCAGTTACGCCGTGCTGCGTGCGCCGCAGGATGGCGTAGTGGCCAAGCGCGCGGTTGAAGTCGGGCAAGTGGTGGCGGCCGGGCAAACCGTGTTCACCCTCGCCACCGATGGCGAGCGCGAAGTGCTGATCAGCTTTCCGGAACAGAGCTTCGGCCGCTTCAAGGTGGGTCAGCCGGTCTCGGTGGAGCTCTGGACCCAACCCGGTCAACGTTTCCCCGGACGCATCCGTGAACTGTCGCCCGCGGCCGATCCGAAATCCCGTACCTTCGCCGCCCGTGTCGCTTTTACCGCTGACAAGGTTACCGCCGAGCTCGGCCAGAGCGCCCGGGTGTTCATCCAGACTGCCGAAGTCGTGCCGTTGTCGGTGCCGCTGTCGGCGGTCACCGCGGAAAACGGTGCCACCTACGTGTGGGTGGTCAGTGCCAACAACACCTTGAAAAAAGCCCCGGTGCGGGTCGGTGCATTCGGTGAGAAAACAGTACCGGTACTCGAAGGCCTGAACGCCAGCGATTGGGTGGTGGCGGCCGGTGTTCATGTGCTTCACGAGGGGCAGCAGGTGCGCCCGGTGGATCGCTCCAACCGCGTGGTCAATCTGGCGCACAAGGAGTAATCCCCGATGGGTTTCAATCTTTCCGAATGGGCGCTGCGTAACCGCCAGATCGTTCTGTTCCTGATGCTTTTGCTGGCTGTCGTCGGCGCGTTGTCCTACACCAAACTCGGCCAGAGTGAAGACCCTCCATTCACTTTCAAAGCCATGGTGATTCGTACCAACTGGCCGGGGGCCACGGCCGAGGAAGTGTCGCGCCAGGTCACCGAGCGGATTGAAAAGAAACTGATGGAAACCGGTGAGTACGAACGGATCACCTCGTTCTCCCGCCCGGGCGAGTCCCAGGTGACATTCATGGCTCGGGACTCCATGCATTCGGTGGAAATCCCGGACCTCTGGTATCAGGTCCGCAAGAAGATCAGCGACATCCGTCAGACCCTGCCACCGGGTATCCAGGGCCCGTTTTTCAACGATGAATTCGGCACCACCTTCGGCAACATCTATGCGCTGACCGGCGAAGGCTTTGATTACGCAGTGCTCAAGGACTACGCCGACCGCGTCCAGATCCAGCTGCAACGGGTCAAGGATGTGGGCAAGGTCGACCTGCTCGGGTTGCAGGACGAGAAGATCTGGATCGAACTCTCCAACGTCAAGCTGGCCACCCTCGGGTTGCCGTTGGCGGTGGTGCAGCAGGCGCTTGAAGAACAGAACGCGATGTCTACCGCAGGTTTCTTCGAAACCACCAGTGAGCGTTTGCAGCTACGGGTTTCGGGGAATTTTCAGACGGTCGACGAGATCAAGAACTTTCCGATCCGTGTCGGTGATCGCACGTTCCGCATCGGCGATGTGGCGAGCGTCCATCGTGGTTTCAACGATCCACCGGCGCCGCGGATGCGCTTCATGGCCGAAGATGCCATCGGCCTGGCCGTGGCCATGAAGGATGGCGGGGATATTCTGACGCTGGGCAAAGCACTGGAAATAGAGTTCGCCCGGATCCAGAAAAACCTTCCCGCCGGCATGCAATTGCGCAAAGTGTCCGATCAACCCGCCGCGGTGAAAACCGGTGTCGGCGAGTTCGTCCAGGTGCTGGTGGAGGCTCTGGCGATCGTGTTGCTGGTGAGTTTCTTCTCGCTCGGTGTGCGCACCGGCATGGTGGTGGCGCTGGCGATTCCGCTGGTGTTGGCGATGACCTTCGCCTGCATGTATTACTTGGGGATCGGCCTGCACAAGATTTCCCTCGGCGCGCTGGTACTGGCGTTGGGTTTGCTGGTGGACGACGCGATCATCGCCGTGGAAATGATGGCGATCAAAATGGAACAGGGCTTCGACCGGGTCAAGGCCGCCAGCTATGCCTGGACCAGCACCGCGTTCCCGATGCTCACCGGTACGCTGATCACCGCTGCCGGCTTCCTGCCGATTGCCACCGCGCAATCGGGCACCGGCGAATACACACGCTCGATCTTCCAGGTGGTGACCATCGCGTTGTTGGCGTCCTGGGTTGCCGCCGTGGTCTTCGTGCCTTATCTGGGGGAAAAACTCCTGCCGGACCTGGCGAAAATTCACGCCGCCAAACATGGCTCCGGTGACGGCCAACCCGACCCTTATGGCACGCCGTTCTATCAGCGCGTCAGGCGTCTGGTGGAGTGGTGCGTGCGCCGGCGCAAAACGGTGATCGTGCTGACCGTCGTGATGTTCATCGCATCGGTGGTGCTGTTCCGTTTCGTGCCACAGCAGTTCTTCCCGGCTTCGGGGCGGCTGGAGTTGATGGTCGATCTGAAACTGGCCGAAGGAGCGTCTTTGAGCAACACCGCCGAGGAAGTCAAACGCCTCGAAGGCCTGCTCAAGGATCACGCCGGGATCGACAACTACGTGGCATACGTCGGCACCGGTTCACCGCGTTTCTACTTGCCGCTGGATCAGCAACTTCCGGCAGCGAGCTTCGCGCAGTTTGTCGTGCTGGCCAAAACCATCGAAGAGCGCGAAACCCTGCGCACCTGGCTGATCGAAATCCTCAACGAACAATTTCCGGCCCTGCGTTCGCGGGTCACGCGGCTGGAGAACGGCCCGCCGGTTGGCTATCCGGTGCAGTTCCGGGTGACCGGCGAGCATATCGAGGAAGTCCGCGCATTGGCCCGTAAAGTGGCGGCCAAGGTTCGCGAGAACCCACACGTGGTCAACGTGCACCTGGACTGGGAAGAACCGAGCAAAGTCGTGTACCTGAACGTCGATCAGGATCGTGCGCGGGCGCTGGGTGTGAGCACGGCGAACCTCTCGGGTTTCCTGCGAAGCTCGCTGACCGGTTCCAGCGTCAGCCAGTACCGTGAAGACAACGAGTTGATCGAGATCCTGTTGCGCGGCACGGTGCATGAACGCACCGAACTGGCGTTGCTGCCGAGCCTCGCCGTGCCGACCGACAATGGTCGCAGCGTGGCCCTGTCGCAAATCGCGACGCTGGAGTACGGCTTCGAGGAAGGCATCATCTGGCACCGTAATCGCTTGCCCAATGTGACGGTTCGCGCCGACATCTACGGTAAGGAACAACCGGCAACGCTGGTGCAGCAGATCATGCCGACCCTCGATCCGATTCGCGCCGAATTGCCGGACGGCTATTTGCTGGACGTCGGCGGCACGGTGGAAGACTCGGCTCGCGGGCAGAATTCGGTGAAGGCCGGCGTGCCGCTGTTCATCGTGGTGGTGCTGACGTTGCTGATGCTGCAACTGCGCAGTTTCTCACGCACGGTCATGGTGTTTCTGACGGCGCCACTGGGGCTGATTGGGGTGACGTTGTTTCTGATGGTGTTCCGTCAGCCGTTCGGCTTCGTCGCCATGCTCGGGACCATCGCCTTGTCCGGGATGATCATGCGTAACTCGGTGATTCTGGTGGATCAGATTGAGCAGGATATCGCTGCCGGGCTTAAGCCTTGGCAGGCGATCATCGAGGCCACGGTGCGACGCTTCCGACCGATTGTATTGACCGCGCTCGCGGCGGTACTGGCGATGATTCCGCTGTCACGCAGTGTGTTCTTCGGGCCGATGGCGGTGGCGATCATGGGTGGGTTGATTGTGGCGACGGCGTTGACGTTGTTGTTTTTGCCGGCGTTGTATGCGGCTTGGTTCAGGGTCCGTAAAGAGTCTGTGTGATTCTACAGGCGATGAGTTCGACGCTCGGCCTATTGAGTGGTGAGGGGCGGGCGGTGTACGCCAGTGGCTTTTCGTAGGAGCGAGGCTTGCCCGCGAAGACGGCCTGCCAGCCGATCAATCTCTTGCAGATTTACACCGAGCAAATTGTGGGAGCGAACCTGCTCGCGTGATGGGGGCGTGTCAGTCGACATCAATGTCGAATGTTAGAAAGCCTTCGCGGGCAAGCCTCGCTCCTACAGGGAGTTTGCAACAGCTACAAAAAAAGGCGACCCCTCACAGGGTCGCCTTTGTTTTGACTGCCGCTAAAACTTACTCGGACAGTTTGTACGCAATCACATAGTCACCCTGTTTGGTGCCCAACGATCCGTGACCGCCGGCAACAACGAGCACGTATTGCTTGCCGTCCTTGCCTGTATAGGTCATCGGTGTGGTTTGCGCGCCGGCTGGCAGGCGGCCTTCCCACAGTTGCTTGCCGTTTTTCACGTCGTAGGCGCGCAGGTACTGGTCGAGGGTGCCGCTCAGGAAGGCTACGCCACCGGCGGTGGTGAAGGTCCCGCCCAGGCTTGGGACGCCCATGCTCAGTGGGATTGGAACCGGTGAGCTGTCGCGCACGGTGCCGTTTTTGTGTTTCCAGATGATTTTGCTGGTGGTCAGGTCGACCGCTGTCACGTAACCCCAGGCCGGTGCCTGGCACGGCAGGCCCATTGGCGAGAGCAGGGGTTCGAGAATGACGCCGTATGGCGCGCCTTTGTTCGGCTGCACGCCTTCGGTTTCGCTTTTACGCGGGCCTTGGGCTGCGATTTCGGCAGCGGGGATCAGTTTCGATTTGAACGCCATGTAGTCCGGGTTCATGAAAGCAATCTGACGCACCGGGTCAACCGAGATACCACCCCAGTCGAACACACCGAAGTTGCCTGGATAAACGATCGAACCCTGCAGCGATGGCGGTGTGAATGGGCCGTCGTAGCGCATAGATTTGAATTCGATCCGGCAGATCAACTGGTCAAACGGGGTGACGCCCCACATGTCGCGTTCTTTCAGCGGCGGCGGCATCAGGTTCAGGTCGGATTTCGGTTGGGTCGGCGAGGTGTGATCACCTTCGACAGCGCCTTGTGGTACCGGCACTTCGTTGATCGGCACGATGGCCTTGCCGTTGCTGCGGTCCAGCACGTAGATGCTGCCTTGCTTGGTGGATGCGAGTACCGCCTGCTTCACGCCGTCTGCGGTTTTCAGGTCCATCAGGGTTGGCTGGCCGCCGACGTCCATGTCCCACAGGTCATGGTGGGTGAACTGGAAGTGCCAGCGCACTTTACCGGTGGTGATGTCCAGGGCAGTCAGGCCGGCGGCGTGCAATTCCGATTCAGGCGTGCGAGCGCCGCCGAACTGGTCCGGAGTCTGGTTGCCCATCGGCAGGTAGAGCATGCCGAGTTTTTCGTCGACCGCGAACATGGACCACATGTTCGGCGAGTTACGGGTATAGACCTTGCCTTCGGCAATCGGTGTGGTGTCGTCCGGGTTGCCGCTGTCCCAGTTCCACACCAGTTTGCCGGTGTGCACGTCGAACGCGCGGATCACGCCGCTTGGCTCGTCGGTGGAAACGTTGTCGGTAACGTGGCCGCCAATCACCACCAGGTCTTTGGTGACCGCCGGTGGCGAGGTGGAGTAGTAACCGCCGGCAGTAAAGCTGCCGATGTTGGCGCGCAGGTCGACCTGGCCTTTGTCGCCGAAGTCTTCGCACATCTTGCCGGTGTCGGCGTCCAGAGCGATCAGACGGGTGTCGGCGGTCGGCAGGAAGATCCGGCGTGGGCAGACGTTGCTGACCGGCGCCGGGCTGGCGCTGCCGGTCGGGCTTTGCTCGGAAGCGTAGGCGGCGTCATCGTGATACGTCACGCCACGGCAGGTCATGTGCGCCCAGCCCTTGAAGTTCGCCGCGTTCTGCGTGGAGAGCTTCGGATCGAAACGCCAGATTTCCTTGCCGGTGTCCGGGTCCAGCGCGATCACCTGGCTGTGCGGCGTGCAGACGTAGAGCATGCCGTTGGCTTTGAGCGGGGTGTTTTCGGCGGTGGTTTCGCCCGGGTCGTTCGGGCCGGGCAGGTCGCCGGTGCGGTAGGTCCAGGCAGGCACCAGTTTGCTGACGTTCTGCGGCGTGATCTGCGCCAGCGGCGAGTATCGATCGCCATGGGCGCTGCGGCCGTAGGAGTTCCAGTCGCCGTCCGGCATGGCCGGGGCGGTGTTGGTCATGCCCGGCACGCTATCGCGATTCAGTTCGCCTTTGATTTCACCGGGGTTGGTGAACAGGCTGGCCAGCGCGACAACGCCGGCAATCACCACGGCAGCGCTCAGCGCGCCAGTGCCGATCGGGTTGAACTCACCGCGATGCAACGGGCGGCGGACCCACGGCAGCAGCAGGACAATGCCCAGCGCAAAGAACAGCGCCAGACGCGGCACCAATTGCCACCAGTCGAGGCCGACTTCCCCCAGCGCCCAGGCGGTGCTGGCAAACAGCACCGCTGCGTACAGACCCAGCGCAGAGCGGCGCGCAGCGATCAGCAGGCCCCCGGTCAGCGCCAGGCCGATACCGGCCAGCAGGTAATACAGCGAGCCGCCGAGCATGCTCAGCTTGATCCCCCCGGCCAGCAAGGCCAGGCCCATTAGCAGAAGCACGATACCGAGCAGGCTCGGCAGTAGACGGCTTCGACTCAAAGCACCCTCAGTGCTCATAGTGTGGTTCTCCGTGACGTTTTAAGTAGTCCCGCGCAAGTTCACTGTAGATGACGATCTGGCGCGGGCGGGGTTCATTGGCAAAAGTGTTTGGATGCCGCAATCCCATAGGATTTGTAGGGTGTTGGTTAGAACGAAGACTGGATCTTGATCCCGCCAATCAGCGCGTCGTCGACCTTGTCCACGCCACCGGGGTGGCGGATGTATTGCAGGTTCGGGCGCACGGTCAGCCAGTTGGTGACGTGCACGCCGTAATAGAGCTCGCTGCTGTATTCGGTGTCTTGCGGTGGCAGGAACGACGGGTCGTCGAAGTCCTGGACGGCGCGGGCCTGATTGGTCGCCTCGGCGTTCTTGCGGTAGGCCGGGTTGACGTGGACACGGGCCAGCGCGAAGCCGATATCGTCTTTGGCGCGGGCATCGAACAAACCTTTGTAGACGACGCCGGCCTGGACGTAGTTGTCGATGGCGTTGGTCTTCTTGTCGTGCATCGTGGCGTTGGCGAACACACTCAGGCCGCGAGTGTTATCGCTGGCGCGGCTGGTCAGTTGCTGCTGAACTCCGAGCCACATGCCATGCTTGCTCGATGCGCTGCGGTAAGCCTCGCCGCTCAGGGCAGCCGGCTGGCCATTGCTGTCCTTATAGACGTCGCTGGCCTTGGCGCTGCTGTAGTAGTAACCGGCGCGGTATTCACCCGGCAGGCCGTTGAGCTTCGGGGTCCAGACCAGTTCTACCGGCAGGATCGCACCCTGCGTGCCGCTGCCGCTGAGCTTGAAACCGTTATCGCGATCCAGATTGGACGGGTTTTGCTCGTAAGCCCCGACTTGCGCGTAGAGCTGCGGCGTCAGGTGATATTTGACCCGCATCGCCCACTGGCTGACCGGCCAGTTGTACCAGATGCCGCCGACCCAGTTACCGACCTGGGAACCGCAGAACGCCAGGTTCTGGAAGTCGCAGGGGAAGCTGTTGAAGTCTTCGCCTTCGCCGAAGCGGCCGACCTTGATGTCGAGCTTCTGGTCGAAGAATTTCTGCTGATACCACATCTGCGTCAGGCGCCAGGTCTGGCCACGACCCCAGACTTCCTGGGCCGAAGTGAAACCGCCGACACGCGGATCGTTGATCCGGTCGTTGCTGATGTTGTTGCCGTTGCGTTCGGTGATGGTCAGCTGAAATTCAGCGTCGTCCCAGCCGAGAATTTTCTGCAAGTCCAGGTGGCTACCAAAAGCGAACTGATCGCTGTAGCGCGCAGTGCGATCGTGGTCGTAGCCGCCGTGCAGGTTGCTGCCCATTTCACCGGTGTAATCGACTTTGAAGTCGTAGCCTTTTTCCGAAAGTTCGGTGCGAGTGCCGTTCCAGTCACCGAGCATCCACGGCGAATCGCTATCGAAGGCTGGCGCGGCCTGGGTGCAAGTGGCGAGGCTCAATGCGGTGAATCCACCGATCAGGCTCAGGGCTTTTCGACTGGCCATAGGGGGTAAGACAGCGCTGTCTCGCAGAGTTTTAAAATCAGGCATAGAGAAGGAATTCTTGGTTTTTTTCTAAAGGGGTGAACTGAACGCAGCGGGAATGCAGCGGGGGGAGAAGCGTTTCAGCTGGACGGGCGTAAGGATAATGTTCTGTAACACATTGAGAAAGGGCTTTTACTGACATGGATCATTTCGGATTTGGTAACAGTCGGCTGCGACCGGTCGCCGCAGTGCCAGGTGCTGCCAAAAAAAGGCGGACTCAAGCGTCCGCCCCGCTATGTTTTAGTGGTGTTAATTCAACAGATAGACCGGGAAACATTCACACAAATGCATCACCCGTCGACGGACATTGTCCAGCAGCGCCGCATTGGTCGGTTGCTCAAGCACGTCGGCAATCAGGTTGGCCACTTCGGCGCATTCGGCTTCGCCGAAGCCTCGCGTGGTCAGGGCGGGTGTGCCAATGCGAATGCCGCTGGTGATCGCAGGTTTTTGCGGATCGTCGGGGATCGCGTTCTTGTTCAAGGTGATGTGGGCGCTCTCCAGCAACGCCTCGGCATCTTTTCCGGTGATGTTCTTCGCGCGCAGATCGAGCAGGAACATGTGGCAGTCGGTGCCACCTGACACCACCCGCAGGCCCCGTCGAGTAAGGATATTCGCCATGGTCCTGGCGTTGTCGATGACGCGTTGCTGATAGTGCTTGAACTCATCACCGAGGGCTTCGTTGAACGCTACGGCCTTGGCGGCGATGACGTGCACCAGAGGTCCACCCTGATAGACCGGGAATATCGTCTTGTCTAGCAACGCCGCATGTTCGCGTTTAGCCAGAATCAGACCGCCCCGTGGGCCGCGCAGCGTTTTATGAGTGGTCGAGGTGACGAAGTCGGCAATGCCAACCGGCGAGGGATACAGGCCGGCTGCGATGAGTCCGGCGTAGTGCGCCATGTCGACCATCAGGTACGCCCCGATTTCATCGCAGATATTGCGAAAACGCTGGAAGTCGATGGTCCTGGAATATGCCGAGGCACCGGCAATGATCATTTTCGGCCGGTGTTCCCGGGCCAGGGCTTCCATCTCGGCGTAGTCGAGGGTTTCGCTGTGTTTTTCCAGGCCGTAAGAGTACGCGTTGTAGAACTTGCCGGAGAAGTTTACCGAGGCTCCATGGGTCAAGTGGCCGCCATCGGCCAGGGACATTCCCAGAATCGTGTCGCCAGGGTTGAGCACAGCGAGAAACACGGCCTGATTGACCTGGGAACCGGAGTGCGGCTGGACGTTGGCATATTCGCTGCCAAACAGCTTGCAGGCACGTTCGATGGCGAGGCTTTCAATCTCGTCGACCACTTTACAGCCGCCGTAATAGCGCTTGCCTGGGTAGCCTTCGGCGTACTTATTGGTCAGCACCGAACCTTGGGCTTCCAGCACTTCTTCGCTGACGTAGTTTTCCGAGGCGATCAGTTCCAGGTGGGTTTCCTGGCGGTTGCGTTCGCGGCCGATCAGGCGCGCGAGGGTAGGGTCTAAATTCTTCAGGCTCATGGAGTTTTCCTTTCAATAAGTGCTTCGGCCAAGGGGGCTGGTGCGTGATGCGGCAACAGCCCTCGCTGGCCGTTACCGCGCGCATGTCCTTGAGACTATTGCGCCGCCGACCTCGATGAAGTCGTAACGAGCGGTCATGGTCGGCTGCCCTCGGCGACGGTGCTGGCTTTGCTTTCCCGGGTGTAAGTCAGTACGAAATGTGCCACGAGCCCGAAAATCAGCCCCCAGAATGCAGCGGCCAGCCCCAGGAAACTCATGCCCGAAGCGGTGACCAGGAAGGTGATCAGCGCCGCTTCACGTTGTTTCTCGTCAGCCATGGCGCCGGTCAGCCCGGCGCTGATCGCCCCGAACAGGGCCAGGCCGGCGAGCGAGGCGATCAGCTCTTTGGGCAAGGCAGAAAACACCGAAGCCAGGGTCGCGCCGAAGATGCCCATCAGAATGTAGAACACCCCGCAGGCGATCCCGGCGATGTAGCGCTTGTCGCGATCCTCATGGGCTTCGCGGCCGGTGCAGATAGCGGCGGTGATGGCCGCCAGGTTTAAGCCATGGGAGCCGAATGGCGCCATCAAAATGGAACCGATGGCCGTGACCGAAATGATCGAGCGCGCGGGGGTGTTGTAGCCCGAGGTGCGCAACACCGCCATGCCCGGCACGTACTGCCCGGTCAGTGTGACGAGGGCCAGCGGCAGGCCGACATTGATGATCGCGTGCCAGCTCCACTGCGGGGCGATAAAGATCGGATGGGCGACATCGATGGTGATCGAACCTGTGTTGAGTTCACCGAACGAGGCGGCCACGGCGCAGCCGACAATCAATACCGACAGGATGGCGTAGCGCGGTGAAAAGCGTTTGAAGATCAGGTACGCCGCGATCATTGACAGCACCAGGCTCGGCTGCAGTTTGATCGAGGTGAAGAGTTCGGCACCGAAACGAAACAGGATGCCGGCGAGCATGGCGGCGGCGATGGCTTTTGGCAGGCGACTCATCAGTTTGTCGAACGCACCGGACAGGCCGACCACCGCGATAATCACCGAAGCCACCACATAGGCGCCGATGGCCTCGGGCAGGGAGACCGTGGGCAGCATCGACACCAGCAACGCCGCGCCCGGTGTCGACCAAGCCGTAATCACTGGAATCCGCAAACGCCAGCTCAATAACAGACCGGTAATGCCGCTGCCGATGGAAATCGCCCAGATCCAGGACGACACTTGATCATTGGGCAGGTGCGCCTCCCGGGCCGCCTGAAACACGATGATCAGCGGGCCGGCATAGGAAATGATCACGGCGATGAAGCCTGCAATGACCGCTGACAGGGATAGATCCTTTCTGAGTGTGTCCATGATGTCTCGACTTGGCGTGGCGGGCACGCGGTGATTCAGAATTGAGATTGAGTCGATTGCTTCGATTCGAGATGAGTGTATTTGAATGGATTGAGTTGACTCAATAGGTTGAGATGCTGTTACGAGATGTTTTTTTGTTATCAGCGTTTGCTTGTTAGATTTATTGTGTATAAGTAATTGATTAATAATAAAATAATTCTGTTTAGAAATATTTTTGGTGAAGCGTGTTTCTCGAATCAATCGGCGCATCAATCGACTCAATTTATTGATTGAGTCGATTGATTAATTGCCTAACCTCCCTGTGATATGCTCGGGCATTCATCATTTCTACGATGGGTAGTGATCATTCATGTGGGTTCCTCAGCTAAGCGAGTTCAGCCAGCCGATGTATTTGTCGATTGCCGACGCGTTGGCGCGCGATATCAGCAACGGCGTGTTGAACGAAGGTGATCGTCTGCCGACCCTGCGTGAGCTGGCCACCACGCTGAATGTCACGCCCGGTACCATCAGCCGTGCCTATAGCGAAGCCCATCGGCGGCGTCTGGTGCAGGGGGAAGTGGGGCGTGGCACTTATGTGTGCTCAACCAGAAGCAGTTGGAACTGCCGGCCAGCAACAGTGCCGTCTCGCTGAATCTGGGACAGTCTGAATTACTGGATCTTTCGATCATCAAGCCCTACAGCGAAACCCTGGAATACTGGTTGCGCGGAGCATTGGTGGGCATGGCCAAAAGCACGGATTTTGTCCATACCCTCGATTACGCACCCGATGGCGGTCATCCGGCTCATCGCGAGGCGGGCGCGCAATGGCTGCGCCATTCGTTGCCCGATGCACAATGGCAGCAAGTGGTGATCACCGCCGGCGCACAGCATGGTTTGATGGTCGCGATGAGTGCGCTGACCAACGCCGGTGATCTGGTGCTCTGCGAGGCGCTGTGCTACCCCGGCATCATTTCCCTTGCCCATGGGCTGGAACGACGTCTGCGTGGCGTGCCAATGGACGATGAAGGGATCATTCCCGAAGCGCTACGCGAACTGTGCCAGCGCGAGAAACCGGCGATGCTGGTCTGCGTGGCGACCTGTCAGAACCCGACGGCCGCGATCATGTCGCAAAAACGTCGGGCGCAAATCGCGGCGTTGGCCGAGGAGTTCGACTTCATCATTCTGGACGATGACATCTACGGTTTTCTGGCCACCGACCCGTCGATCAAACCGCTGTCGGCGTTTGCCCCGGATCGTTCGGTGTACCTGACCAGTCTGTCGAAATCGGTCATGCCGGCCTTGCGGATTGGCTATCTCTATAGCCCGCCGAAACTGCTGTCGCGCCTGACCTCCATGGTACGCAGCAGCGTCTGGATGCCGTCGCCATTGACCGCTCAGTTGGCCAGCAATGTGATCACGGAGGGGCTGGATAAAAAGCTGATCCGTATTCAGCGCAACGAAGCCGCCGGGCGGCAGGCGATCGCTCAGGAAATCTTCGCCAATTTCGAGCTCAAGACCCAGCCGTATTCCTATCACGTCTGGTTGACGTTGCCCGAACCCTGGACCAGTGACGAATTCACCATGCTGGCCCGTGCCAACGGTGTGCTGGTCCTCAGTGGTACCCAGTTCCAGGCCGAACGTAGCGGCGTTACCCGCTGCGTGCGATTGGTGTTGATGTCGCCCACCAGCCAGGACGAATTGAGGTTTGCCCTGACCAAGCTGGCCAGTCTGATCGATTCGGACCCGCGTCGTTATTACTGAGCCCAGGCAGTATCTCCTGACGTTTGCCCCTCAAATGATGGCCAACTCGCCTACAGTTAATTCAGCCTCTGACGAATGCCTCTGTCCGGAGCCCTTCCACCGGACGAAAGCCTCCGCTAAGGTGCGCGGCTTCTCATCCTTTCATCGCTCGAAGGCCCGGCATGACCGAACAGAACACCAACCCCCTGCACGGCGTGACGCTGGAGCAAATCCTCAACGCCCTGGTTGAGCACTACGAATGGTCAGGGCTGGCCGAGCGTATCGATATCCGCTGCTTCAAGAGCGACCCGAGCATCAAGTCGAGCCTGACATTCCTGCGCAAAACCCCGTGGGCGCGGGAGAAGGTCGAACGCTTGTACGTGAAGCTGATGCGCACCAAGCGCCCGGTCTGAGCATGGTCATACCCTCGACCGCGAGGCGTCGTTGTGTTGCCGTGGCGGCAATTTTGGGCTGGGCGGGCTTGAGCATTCAGATGTACCTGATTCTCTATGCCCGCTGGAGTATCGCGGCCAGTCTGCTGGGTGGGCTGGTGAGTTTTTTCAGCTTTTTCACTGTGCTGACCAATACGCTGGTGGCGGTGGTGCTGACCTGTGAACTGACGTCCCGCGAATCCGCTGCGCGCCGCTGGTTTTTACAGCCGTGGGTGAGCAGTGCAATTGTGGTGAGCATCGCCGTGGTCGGTTTGGCGTACAACCTGTTGCTGCGTCATTTATGGCATCCCGAAGGCTGGCAATGGCTGGCCGACGAGCTGATGCATGACGTCATGCCGCTGCTGTTCCTGGTTTATTGGTGGTGCTGCGTGCCCAAAGGTACGTTGCGGTTGCGGCACATTGCGTTGTGGGTGATCTATCCGCTGGTGTACTTCGGTTATGCGTTATGGCGCGGGCATCTGCTGGCGGTTTATCCCTATCCGTTCATTGATGTCGACAAGTTGGGTTATCCACAGGTGTTTGTGAATGCCGGGGGATTGTTGGCGGGTTTTGTGCTGGTTGCGTTGCTGGTGATCGGGCTGGATCGGTGGCGCACGGATCGCAAGTGAACTCTGACTGTGACGAGGGAGCTTTTGTGGCGAGGGGGCTTGCCCCCGTTCGGCTGCGAAGCAGTCGCAAAATCAGCAAATACACCGTGCCGGTTAAAACTCCGTTGCAGGTTTTAGCGCCGCTGCGCGACGCAACGGGGGCAAGCCCCCTCGCCACAGAAAGCATGCACAGCGTTTATTCCTCGTCACTGTCATCCAGTCGCCAGTAGCCGACGGCTTTCACGAATTGCTCATCCAGCCCGTGCTCATCGAGCAATACCCGGCGGATCTGTCGCGACACTTTGCTCTCGGTCGCGACCCAGGCGTATAGGCTGCCGGTCGGCACCTTGACCTGACGCACGGTGGTCAGCAGGTTGTTTTTGCCTCCCTCACGCAGCACCCAGATCACATCGACCTGCGCGGCACTTTCCAGGCGTTGTTGTTCGGCGCCGTTCTCCACTTCCACGATCACCAGCGCACGCCGGTTGGCCGCCAGGCCTTCGAGCCGGCGGGCGATGGCGGGCAGGGCGGTTTCGTCTCCGATCAGCAGGTAGCTGTCGAAGATGTCCGGCACGATCATCGAGCCCCGTGGCCCGCCGATTTGCAGGAACTGGCCCGGTTTGGCCTGCTCGGCCCAGGTCGAGGCAGGGCCGTCGCCATGCAACACGAAGTCGATGTCCAGCTCCAGGGTGTCCAGATCGTAACGGCGCGGGGTGTAGTCGCGCATGGCTGGCAGCGGCCCGTTGTCCTTGTTGGCACCGAGGACCAGGTTTTCCAGCGCCGCCTGTTCCGCCGCGTTTTGCGGGAACAGCAGTTTTACATGGTCATCCGTCCCGAGGCTGATGAAGCCTGCCAGCTCAGGGCCACCCAGGGTAATCCTGCGCATGCGCGGGGTCAGGTCGACCACCCGCAGCACTTGCAGGCGACGGCGTTTGAGCTCATGCATGACGCGGTGAATGGATTGGGATTGGGGGGATTGCAGGATCATGTCACTCATTCGGCTTTCTCCTGAACAGGTTGAACGGCGGGGCCATCGACGATGGCCTTGGCGGTGTTGTTGAGCAGGTCGCGCACCCGCAGGATTTCTTCTGGGCTCCAGCGTCCATGGTGCATCTGCAAGGCATGGCGCAGGTTGTGCACCGCTTCGTGAATTTCGGCGGGACGGTCATGGCCGCGCAACGAACGCTTGCTGACTTCGATACGCATGCGCACGCCGTCCAGGGCAATCGCTTGTTCACTTAAAGACAGACGTCCGGCGTCGGTGATGCTGTAGCGTTTTTTTCCGCCTTCGGCGTCGCCCAGGATCATTTCGCTTTCTTCAAGGAAGGTCAGGGTCGGGTAGATCACACCGGGGCTGGGGCTATAAGCGCCGTCGAACATGCTTTCGATCTGGCGGATAAGGTCGTAGCCATGGCACGGCTGCTCGGCGATCAGTGCCAGCAGCAGCAATTTCAGGTCGCCGGGGGCGAATACCCGTGGGCCGCGCCCACCACGTTCGCGGCCAGGGCCGGGGCGTTTCTCGAAGCCGTCGCGGCCATCGCCGTGTTCGCGGTGGGGGGAATGATGGTCTCTCATTTTTGCGTTCTCTCGTCATGTTTAGATATAACGTAAGATATATCTTAATGTCAGGGCAAGCGCTTCAGACCAACGGCACCTCTGTGCCGGGACGAAAAAAACCATTGGACGAGGGAAAAAACACAAAGGAATTCACATTCACATACCTGTTAATTACAGAGAATTAGTGTTAACTCTCTAATACGTGGACATTAGCCTTTAATTTCAGGGAGTGTGGTACTTGTCTTACGGAAGTTGCACGGTGTTGAATAAGTAAGGCAGGTCGTGTTTTGCATGATTTGTAGTCCGTCTCTTACAGTCACTGTTTGATTATTTCAATATGTCGGGTTTTTTCACGCGGCTGCCATGTCCATTTGGCTACACGCTCATCAGAAGTTGCCTGCTTACTTCCAGGAGAGATTGCTTGATGATCTTCCGGCATTGAAAGTTCAACAAAGCCTCTGACGGTTATGTGGCCGATCAGAGGTTTTCTGACTTCAATGAGCCAATCCTTAGATAAAAAGACAGGTATTAGATGATGTTCAAGAAAATTGCGATGACTGCTCCACTGGCCATTCTGGCACTCAGTTCCTCTGTGGCTTTTGCTGCAGGGGAAGCACAGCATTCCATCAGTCTGATCGCCACCGTTCCGGAAAACGGTTTCTACGTGACACCTGTCGATCCGGACCTGGTCAACAAGGATCAGGACATGAGCCCGCGCACAGGCTCCAATACCCTGACTCCTTTGGTCGGTTATTTCGATGTACGCAACAACAACGGTTCGGTTCACGCCAGTGTGGAAGGGACGCCGCGGCTCTACGGTGGGGCCAATACGATTGATCTGGTCGTCGCGTTCAATGACGTTGTACTCACCAATACACCGCAGATGGTTGTCGGTGAACAAGAGTCCGATGTGAATTATCGCGCGCCAATCCGCATCAGCGCGGTGGGTGCGAACCACCCTGCAGGCGATTACACCGGCGCTGTCGCCGTCGTTTACGATGCCGTTCCTCCTACCATCACTCCATGAGTGTCGACAAAGCAGTAAACGCTTACTTGTTTAAGTAACGTAACCGGTTGGCAAACACGCTTGTTTGTCGGCCGGGCTTTAATCTATTGGTAATCAGAGTACGTGTTCATGTTCCCGATGACACCCATCGCGGCTGCGCTTGCGTTGCTGCTTTGTAGCAGTGCCTTTGCAGCGCCCGCTACTGTTGCTAATACGCCGAGAAATTTGTTGTCTCAGGCCAAAGGTTTGCCGGCGGACTTTGAAGAGCACTTCTTTGATGTTCCGCTGGCAGTAAGGGTGGAACTTGATCAGCAGCCGCTTGGCGAGGCCATGATTGTATTGTCTCGTGATGACCGTATTACCCTACTTGAATTCACCGATACCAGTGAAAGTAATATCAGTGCCGTTGAACGTGACAGTTGGGCCACTTATCTTAAATCCGGTGTGAGCCTTGGGGCTTGCACGGGGACGTGCCCGGAGCAAATGCAGGCCATTCACTACAACCTGCAAAATTCACTGGTGTCGATCGGTACTGAAAATGCCGAACGCGACACTGAGGCCAAGCGTTACTACGACCAGCCCGAGGGTGGCAGCAGTGGTCTGATCGTGCGCAATCAGCTCAACCTCAATGGTGGGCAGGAACAGGATCTGGGCGGCCGTTTTGGCCTGGAAGCCAGTGGCAGCCTGGGCAATTGGAGTCAGACATTCAACATGCAGCTGGCCCGTCTCGGTGGGCCCGATGACAAGCTTTATCACGCCATACATGAACTCCATACCCAGCGTGAATTGCAAGGCAGTTTTTTTCGCCTGGGCTTCTTTACCCCCAATTCCGAAGGCCTGACCCGGCAGCCGCGCACTTTCGGCACCAGCCCCGATACTGCGGTGGGCATGATGTTCGGCAGTTCCGACAGCCTGGCGATCGACACCCCGAAACCGAGCGTCTATCCGATCTATGTCACTGCCAACCGGCAGGCCTCGGTGGAAATTTTCCGCGACGGTTTGCTGATCAATACCCAATCGGTGCCGGCCGGCTTGCAAACCCTCGACACCCGGCCGTTGCCCGGTGGCATTTACGAAGTGGAAGTACGCCTGATCGAAGACGGTCAAATCACCTCGACGACCCAGGAGCTGGTGTACAAGCCGAACAATTGGCGCAACTTCGATGAGCGTTGGCGCTACAACCTGTTTGCCGGGCAGGAACGCAAACTGTTCAGCAACTGGGATCAACAGACCAGTGGTGATGCCACGGCGGGCGCGTCGATCAACTACCTGCTGCACCCCAGGGCCATTCTCGGACTGTCGTTGCGTCAGGTACGCGAAAAACTGCAATACGGCAGCTCCATCGACTGGACCCTGGCCAACAGTTTCAGCGTTTACGCCAACGTGTATCAGACCGAAGACCACGGCACCGGGGTCGATCTGCAAGGCTTGTACAACTATGGCTCTGGCAGCCTGGTGGTCAGCCATAACCGCAGCTGGCTCGACACCACTTACACCTATGACACCCTGCCCGACGGCACCCGGGTGCGCCAACAAAATGTGTTCACCGGCCAGACCAGCAATTCATCCCTGGCGCTGAGCCACCGCATCAGTCGCAAAAGCTCGGTCAACGCGCGGGTGTCCCACAGCGAAGGCAATGTCGAAGGCGTTGGCGTGGACCTGGGATGGACGCAGCGCGGCGAGCTGTTTGGCAGCGATGCCAGTTGGCGCCTGTCACTGTTCGATCGTCCCGGTAGCTACAGCAGCGGCAATGATCGTAATCGCGGCGTCGACCTGAGCGTCAACGTCGCGCTGGGGACACCGGGACAACAAATATCCGGCAGCATCGGTTCGCGCACGGCGCGCGACGGCAGCCGTGACAACAACGCCTCCCTGGGTTACCGCAAAGACCTGCAGGACCACATATTGCAGAGCGTTTCGGTGACGGCACTCACCGATACCTATGGCGTCGGCGTGTCGAGCCTGGCGAACTTTAGTACCGACACGATGCGGGGCGACGGGTTTGTGCAGCGCTCGTCCTACAACGGCAACTTTACCGGTGGCCTGAACCTGGACAGCACGGTTGCCATCGGCGCCCAGCAGATGGTGATGACCAGCCAGCCCCAGGGGCGGGGCGCCGGGATGATCGTCGATGTCGAGTCCGATATCGACGGCATCGCCTTACGCGCCGACGACCTCAGCGGCGGCAGCGCCGCCTTGCGACCGGGGCGCAACTTCATCCCCATCACCGCCTACAAGAACAGCTCGGTGAGCTTCGATTTCGAAGGCAATCACGTTCCGGCGGCGACCATCGAGCCGGCGCGCACCCGCTATCACCTGAACAAGGGCGGGGTCGAGTACCGCAAGGTGCGCGTGATGAAAACCCTGACCGTGCTCGGTCGCCTGCTTGACCCACAAGGTCGGCCGCTCAAGGGCCATCACGTGATCAACCACGCCAGCCGCGGGGTGAGTGAAGTGGACGGGTTCTTCTCCATGGAAATGAACGCCGGCTCGCCGACCCTGCAAGTGCGTTACGCCGATCAGTTGCTGTGCCAGTTCCGACTCGATACCGGCAAGTACCGCAGTGAAAACGACGTGCTGATGATCGGTGACCTGCGCTGCAGCCCGGACACCTTGGCGGACGCAACGTTTGCGCCTGAAACAGCGGGCTGATGCCGCACACAGATATTAACTTTCGGACGATAAACCCATGGCTCATAAAAGGCGGTACGGCAAGTTTCTTGCGCTTTCGATCGTCGGATTATTGATCGGCTGTTTTCAACACTCGGCCGAAGCGGAGGAGGTGTTCATCACGGCGATGTTCAAACCGGACCCTTCGAAACCGGATCAAAACATTTTTGAAAATACAACGCCGCCCAGTGGTTACTGCGCCGATTTCCCGAACAAATGCAGGGATGATCAAATGTTCAGCCTGCGGGTGCCGATTACATTCGAATCCAACGGCGCGATTACTCCTGGCTATTCCGACCCGCGGCAGGGGCCGACATTTTATCTACCGTCGAGCTGGCGGAACTTGACGGTTTTTCACGAGACGACCGGCGAGCCGCAAACGCTGAGGGTCCGGATCTCGGGGGTCGGTACCCGAGTCAGATCACCCAACGTGCTCGAACTGGTCGATCAGGATGTCAGCCTGCCACAGGCCCATGACCTGTTGTGGACGAGTGGTGGCTGGCTCTTTGCGCCGCCTCCGTGTGTATCCAGCGGGTTAAGTTCCTACGGCGCGGATTGGTACAACTTCTTCTGGAAAACCACGACCACTCGAGGGCATTGCACCAAGTATGCAAGGTACGACGTGCCCTGGCTGCGCTATGAGTATCTGGATTTTGCCTATCAACTGGAGACCCCGAACCCGCTGCAAATGGCGTCGGGCAGGTATAACGGACGTATTGGCTACACCGTGGGCCCGGAGTCGGATTTCGACATGGGTCATGTCATGCAGCCGAGTAGCACGACCCTGGGCTTGAACTTCAGCCTCGACGTACAGCACACCCTCAAAGTCGATATTCCTCCCGGCGGCAACAAAGTTGAACTGGTGCCAGAAGGCGGCTGGCAAAACTGGCTGCAGAACGGGCGCAAACCGGTGCGGCTGTTCCGGGACCAGACCTTCAATATCTCCGCGTCGTCGCGGTTCAAGATGGAGCTGAGTTGCTTCCTGACCGGGACTACGGATTGCCTGATTTTTGACCAGCTTTCAGGACGTACCGCGGCGGTGCAGATATCGATCAGCTTGCCCAATGGTCTGACGGACCTTGCTGGGGAACCGGTCAAGCGCAAGCGTTTTTATCCTGGTTCGAGTAGGGCTCAACAGTTTCAACCTGCCTTCTATGTCGATCGGGCCCCCGGCGTGCTGCACTTCGAAATCGATTCCACTTACGTGAACCTAATGCTGCAAAGCGGCCGTGCGGCCACCTATTCCGGGACTGTCACGGTGATCTGGGATTCGGAAGTCTGATGGGCTGTGCATCGAGCGGTCGAGCCAGCGTTGTATTCAATGTCATGAGGTACAAGGTTATGAAGCGTCTGTTTGCGCTGGTAAGTCTGGGCGGGTTTTCCCTGGCCGTTCAGGCGGCGCCCAACATCAACGTCGGGACGGTCTACGACTATCTGGATGGCGATAAAAGTACCTACTTGAAGCGGGTGTTCAACGGCGGGGACAGCACCGCGTTCGTCAAGGTCAACATCCTGGAAATCATCTATGACGCCGATGGCGTACCGCAGGAAGTACCGGTCAAGAGCCAGGCAGATGCCAGCGCCCGCGATGGATTGATGGCCAGCCCCGCGCGGCTGATCGTGCCCGTCAATGGCATGCAGGGTTCGCGTCTGTTGTACATGGGCGAGCGTGAAACCGAGCGATATTTTCGCGTGCGTTTTGTACCCGTGGTGCCGGAAAAGGAGGATGAGTTCGCCGTTTCCGAGGAGGATCGCGACACCTACAAACAGAACCTGTCGGCGGGGGTCAACGTGATGGCCGGTTTTGGCACGGTGTTCTTCGTGCGGCCGAAAAACACCCGTTACGACAGCGTGATCGATGATGGTCCGGGCACTTACAGCATTCGCAACAACGGCAACACCGTGGTGATAGTCGACGAGTTCAAGAACTGCTCGTTGAAGGTCGAGACCGAATGCGAGCCGACAACCAAGCACCACATCCTCGCGGGAAAGAGTTTTCAGTTCGAGAAAAAACCCGGTCGTGAGTACCGCTTCCAGCTGATTGAAGGCCAGGCCAAAAAGACCATGCGCATTGCCAGCCGATAGCACCGACCCGTGTTGCTGCGGTTTTCTTTGATGAACAGGTACCAGACATGATCAAGCAATGGGCCTTCGCGGCATCGTTGAGTGCCGCGACGCTGATGAGCTCCCAGGTGTTCGCGGCGCGGGAAGAACATGAGTTCGAAATTTCGGTGAACATCCCCACCTTGGCGTTTTACGTGATACCGGCGGAAACGGACTGGATTCATCGCGAGCAGAGATTGCCGTGGAATCCTCATACTTCAACCTTGGGCGGTTTGCGCAAGTATTTCGACGTCAAGCACGACACCAGCGCGATTGAAGCGCGGCTGGAGAGCGAACCTTATATATCCAACGGCAACGATGCCGAGAATATATACCTGCGCGTCAGCTTCAACGGTCAGGAGCTGAGTCACGACGCTCAGCCCCGGCAAGTGGTCTCGGCACAGGAGGCCATGGCGGGCAGTCGGGTGCGGTTGGACATCGAGCCGACAATCCCCACTGGAGGTTATAAACCGGGCAGTTACTACGGCAACGTGCTGTTGGTGTTCAGTGCCGTGGCGCCCTGAGCCCGTTAAAAAAACGTCCTCCATCCCATGACAGGGAGTCATGAGCGAAGATGAAATCAGTGAGTGTTTGTAAAACCCTCCTCCAGGGCAGCGCGGGGTGGGTGTTGTTGTGTGCATTAACCGTTGAATCGGCGATCGCCGCGACCATGGACATCAGCGCTTCGTTCAGGCCGGATCCGTCCAAACCCCATGAAAACAAGTTCACCAATGACACCCCGGTGAGCGGACATTGCGCACTTCAACCTGAATTCTGCAAGGAGCAGGGGTTGTTCTCATTGCTTGTCCCCATCGAGTTTCAATCAATTGCCCCTATCCTGGCCGGGCATGCCGATCGCCGCAAAGGGGCAATGTTCAAAGTGCCGGCCGACTGGCGACGGCTCACGATCAGAAAGGCCGACGGTCAGCCAGAGACATCGGAGGTCGAAGTTCGTATTGTTTCTATCGGTGGCCGTTACATTCTTCCCGATACGGCGCAAAACCTGGTCGGTGAAGGCTCACCATCCAATGATAATTCGGTCTGGCACCGCCGTTTATGGGGAGGGACTGACTGGACATGGGCACCACCTGCGCCCTGCATGGGCTCTGGTGGCGGCATGTACGTGCAGCCAGCCTGGCGCACTTTTTTCTGGCTGACGCCCACATCGGGCGAGTGTGCTGCAATTGCGGGATATCGAATCGAGACGTTCAGGTATGACCAGGTGCAAATCGGTTATGAATTGAGAACACCCGATCCGCTGCATATGTCTTCCGGAGTTTTTATCGGCGATTTGACCTACAGCGTCGGCCCCGGCATGGACTTCGACATGGGCGATATCATGCACCCCAGCGACTCTACCCTGACATTGAGTTTTACCCTCAACGTTGAACATACGCTCAAGGTCGATATTCCACCGGGTGGTAACAAAGTCGTGCTGGAGCCGGCCGGCGGGTGGCAAAACTGGCTGCAACATGGACGAAAACCGGTACGTCTGTTCCGCGACCAGGTTTTCAATATCTCGGCCTCATCACGGTTCAAGATGCAAATCGACTGCGAAATCCCCGGGCTGTACGACTGCATGATTCGCGACCCCGTTTCGCAGCGTGCCGTTCTGGTGGAACTCAACGTCACCCTGCCCGATGGCTTGACCGATCTCGCTGGCGTACCGGTCAAGCGTCGTCGTCTGGTACGTGTAGGTCAGGAGGAGGAGCAAAAATACCAGGCCCTGAATTATGTGAACAATCGGCCGGGCATCCTGCACTTTGAAGTCGCGAGCGAATACATGGATTACATGCTGCAACCTGGCGTCGCCGCCCGCTATACCGGGAACATCGTCGTGATCTGGGATTCGGAAATATGAAATGGCCTTGGGCTAATGCCGGTAAGTCAAGACATTTGAGCGACGAAAATCCTGTGGGAGCGTGGCTTGCCCGCGAAGAATGCTCCGCGGTTTTTCAGGTACTACGCGTCATCGTTCTTCGCGGGCAAGCCACGCTCCCACAGGTTCTGCGTCTTGACTTACCGGCTGACTGTTTGCCTCCAGGTACCGCATCTGGCAATGGTCGAAACGTTCAGGGCGTTATCAATGACCTGCCATTCTCAATGCCATTCGGGTCAGGCGTCGCGCCAGCTCCTTTTCGTCGTCGAAAAGGTCGTTGATCAATCGGTTGTACACCTCATCGGTCATTTCCTTGTCGGTGAACACAATCGACTCGGGAACAGCAAGCTGTCGGGCCAGTTCTTTGAGTTTTTCCCCGAGCTGGTTCTTGTATTCATCCGTGCGGTGCCGGGTATGAGCCCGTTCGTTTTGCGTCTGCCGCAAGTCCGCCAGTAACCCGGCCTTGACCACCGCGTACAGCTCGGTGTTTTCCTCAAATGCTCGCGGATGGGACGCGCGCAGGTATTCAACCCAGAACCGTTGCTCCAGCATCTGGTTCACCAGCCCGTCACCGTACTCCAGTGACAGCACCGCGTCGTAGGCGTTATCGATCATGCTCTCACTCACGCCGGCAACCGGCCGGTGAAGCATGCTTCGCGATTGCCAGGGCAGGTCCAGCCGTCGGGCCAGACCGGTCTGGTAGGCCAGATAGACCTCGACTTCATCCGGCGTGAGGCCGCTGGCCATCCGTTCCTGCATGTCCGTACGGGCAATCTCGTTCACGTGATCCAGACGCGCCGCACTCCGGGCCAGGGTCACCAGTTGACGTTCGAGCATCTGCGGCGAGGTGCTCAATGACCTGGCTTCCGAGGCCAGCACTTCCAGCCCCATGTTGTTGAACAACTGAGCGCCGGCATCGGCGCAGTTAACGGGTGAGCTGGCCATGGTGAAGAGCCTGTTCCTGAGCTCGGCATCCATGTCGGCGGCATCGATCATTCGCCATACATGCTTGGCCAGTTCGGTTCGAAACTCGCCTCCAGCCCGATAGTCCGCCGATTGGGTGAGGCCGCGGATCACGGTAAAGAATCCCGCCGAGTCCGGTTCATCGGCCAGATCCCCCCAGGCCTCGCCACGGTATCGGCCAAGCCCGGGGGAGGGCGTCCACCATTCGCTGTCGTCAGTTACAGGCCAGAAGGCCAGATCGTTGTCGGTGGCAGGTGGATAGGCATGTCGGGGGCTGAGCCCCACGGACCTCCTGAGGTCTTCATAGGCCAACCGGTTCATGTCGCTGAGCGCTTGCGCGTTGAGCCGGGTGCGCGCGACCACAAAGGCATCGTTCGAGCCCGGGATCACATCGGGAATACGCGCCAGCGGGTTGTCCTGCAAGTCGAGGAAAAAACCGCGCGGTCGGGGTTTGCCGAAGGTGCCTCGGGGCCAGGTGTCGATGCCGGTGTCACGCAGGCTGACGATCATCAGGCCGGGCATGCGTCCGATGTCCGGTAGCGCGCCCAAGGGGTTGTGATCCAGCCTGAGGGTTTTCAGGTAGGTCAGGCGGCTGAGTTGTTCAACGCTTTGCGCTGTCAGGCGAATGTGGTTGTCGTTCAGGCGCAGTGTCGACAGAACGTGCATCGCGGTGATGCCCTGGGGGATTTCAGTCAGTTGACAGCCTCTGGCGCTTAATTCGTCCAGGTGAGCAAAGTCCTTTAACAGACCGCCCGGCTCGCTGGAGAAACGCGTGTTGTCCAGATTCAGGACCGAGACCTTGTCGAGAAACCGCTTGAGATCGGGCTTCTGTTTCCACCAGGTCTCAAGATTGACACTGCTCAGTTCCACCGATAAATCGAGACGATAACCGGCGTGGGGATGCAGGCTGCGTTCGTCGAACACCAGGCTTCGACGTTCGAAACACTCGATCAGCCGTTCGGCGATGTGGCGCCCGCCGCCGTCGCGGAAACCCTGGGGGTCAGGCCCCCAGATGTCGGGTTGCTGATAGCGCCACTGATTGAGGGTGACGCGCAGGTCGTCGAGTTCATCCTCAAGCGCCGAAAGGGCGGTCAGGGGGTCACCTTGCGCGGTCAAGGCCTCGACAAATCGCGTGGCCTCCTCAGCGCTGAAGGTCGGGTAAAGGTCGCGAACCCGCCGATCCAGTGAGGCGGAACCGTCCTTGCTCAGCCCCCCACCCTGTAACAGCAGGGTGGTGATCCGGTCACGCTGCGAGCGAATCGGTATTTCGGCGAGCGCGATTCTGCGGACTTCAGGGGTGACGAGGATTTGCTTGAACCAGTGTTTGAGCGCCTTGCCCTGGCCGAGCTGGAAACCCAAGGCGTTGCGCTGATCCTGCGACATTGCGCGCAGCAACGACTCATAGAGGCTGCTGGCTCCGTAAAGGCGGTTGTCCTCGTCGAACACTTCGTATTTGTTGCGTACGCCGCTGCTGACGAGCGTCCTGACCCGGGTAGCAGATTGCGCGCCAACGCTGCAGCGCAAGCGACCGTGCGGGGAACCGTCGCGGATGTCGACACGCAGGTCGGTGAATACGTCGCTGTGCAGTCTCAGCGTATTCAGGAGCAGACGCTCGGTGTCCGCTGTTAACCCCGAATGCCCATAAAGGCTCTCGGTTGCCCGGACCGCGCGCACTTCGAAATTCAGCTCACGGGCCTGATTTTTTATACGCAACGGAAGGCGTTTTTCGCTGAGCATCTTGAAACGTTCCGCGCCCGTGGCGTTGGCCAGCAGTGTTTGGCTGATGCTTGAGGGCAGTTCAGGGAACGCGTCTCTGAGCAGCCTCACTTGCGGATCGCGGGTTTTTTCCCGGGCGCGATAAGTCTGTTTGGCCAACCTGTTCATATGGCCTTCAACGTAGTCGGCCAGTTGATTGCGCAAGGCTTGTGCCCGATGCGCCGGTGGCACGTCGGGGCCGAGCATGACGGCAAGTTCGGGCTCATCCAGAAACGCCACCACGCGCTCGGGCAACTGTCCGGCCATGACCTCCGTCAGCGTGATGCTGAGGGTGTTCGAGGGTGAGGCGTCGGGATTGCCATAGAGGCGGTCCTGGGCCGAAGCACTGGTTTGATGAAGCACGCGCAGGGCCTTGTCCTCAGGCCAGCCGGGCAGCTCGGTCACGGTTTGTTCGAACCAGGCCGAAGCCGGATCAGGCGTCAGCGGCAGACCACTGCGAATCTGTTCTTCCAGCCGGGCGACATCTTCATACGCCTCGAAGCGTTTCAGCGCATCGGCCAGCAGCGGCGGTGGCGCTTCAGATTCGACGTACATCCGCCGCAACGCATCGTGGTCGGTGCCGCTGATGGCGCGGATCTGCTCCAGTTCGCCGTCGCTAAAGCGCTCGACCGAATGCCCGAGCCGGCGCATCAGTTGGCGTTCACTCCAGGCTCTGGGCTGTTCGCCTTCATGCACGAAGGCACCCAGGCCATTGTGTGTCACCTGCGGCCGATAAGCGTCCGGCCGCCGAGGATGAATCACCCGCACCCGGCCGGAGGGTTCTCGCTCGATCTCAAGCAGTTTGCCCTCGTGGGGCAGAATGGATTTGCCTTGATGCCGGTGCAACCCCCAGGCATCCGGTGTCGAATCGGCGGGCAATGACAGGTTGTGCTGTTGATAGGGGGTGAGATCGGGGTGCCACAGGCGTTGGCTGCCGTCAGGCAATTGCACCGGTTTCATCGCGTCGATGAACGGTGAGGAGAGGGATTTGCCGAGCTCGGCGGCGCTGCCGAAGATACCGAACTGAACCAGATTTTCGACAATGCCCAATACATGCCCGGCCGCTTCGGTGGTCTGTCCTTCAGCCCAGTCCACAACGCCTTCGAACACCTCATCCGTCAGTTGGTAAGCGGTGTACGCCAGCATCAGCTCACCGAGCACCGGCACGAACGGCGTGACCATGAACAGGGCAACATTGAAAATGTCCGAGAGCATCTTCTCCAGGTTATCCCACCAGGCCCAACGCGCCATGCGGTCGGCATCCTGGGTGGAGATCGCGAGGTCGCGGGCATCGTTGACGATCTTGTTGAGCCTGACCCGGAGCAGGTATTGCCAAAGGTCGTCGTGGGCCGGGTCGGGCGAGCGGTTTTGATAGTCATCGGTGATCGCCTGGACGCTGAAACTCAGGTTGGGATTGTCCACCGGCGTATCCCTCCAGACGGGGCCGCCGGCCTGCCGATCTCGTTGCTGCCATTTCACCGTGCTCAGGCGTTGATTGAGACTGGCGAAGAAATGCCCTCGCTCCTTGTGGGGCACGAATTGGCTGAAGAACTGTTGATAACCGAACCCACCCGATGACTGTCCGTTGGCGGGTTTTTCTTCTTGCAGCCGGCGGGTCAGTTCGGCCATGAACTCGGCGGGCGAGGGGTATTCCTTGAGTGGGTGTTGGTTGTCGTGTGGCACATAGGCGATCAGGCGACCGGGAGAGCCATCCGGTCCCGGGTCGGTTGTGATCAACAGAATGCCCGCCAGCACCGTTTCCATCATGGCCAGGTTGTAGTAGCTCACGGGCTTGCCGTCCAGCCTCAAATCCTGTCGGCCATGGACCAGATCGAGGATGAGTCGATGGGCGTGTGCATCAATGTGTTTGTTCAGCAGTGCCAAATGCGCCGCTGCTTTCAACGCGGCTTTTTGGCTGGCAATGACCGCCGTGCGCACGTTGTTGGCGACCTGGGGGCTGCCGAATCCGAGGGCCTGACGCAGTGCCTGCTGGTAGCGGGCGCCGATGTCCAGATCACGGCAGATGGCCTTGAACGCTTGGGCGGTAAGCGGGGCTCCCGTGATCCTGTGGTTGATGTGCAGCGTTTTCATCTGTCCGCGCGGGTCCGGCGCGTCAAGAAAAGCAAAGTCCGAGAATGTTTCGTCATCCGAGAAATTGTGCAGGGCCGCGTTCAGCAACGAGACCGTCCGGACCTTCGTGCCACCCTTGAAATCGTGCACCCACCATGGGCGGCCGACGGCGGCATAAAGCCGCAGGTAGGTGTTCCTGACATCAATGTCGCCGTAGTGCTCGCTGAGCGTTTTTTTCAACAGGGGTTCGGCAAACGCGTAAACATCGGTCAGGTTATCAAGCAGGGCGTCCACGGCGTTCTGGGTAGACCAGTGCTCGGATATCGCCTCTTTGAGCTGATGATGAGCTGAGCGGGCATGGGTTTTGAACGGAGCGAAGTCGCGCTGGGCAGCCTTTAATGCGCGAGCGTTGACAGGGGAAATGTCGGTGATCCAGGCGGGCAGCGCCTGCGCGATCCAGGTGTCATTAATGCCGTCCTGGTTTTTGGTGTTGCGGCGTCTTTGATCAATCCTTGATAAGTTCGTCATGTGCTAACCGTCTAAAGCTGTAATCAGGCTCTTCAGGTTAGGCAGGTGCCGCGGTCGAAAAAAGCTCAAATAAAGGGTTGGATTGCCCCGAAAGAGGCCTCAATCCAACTATAAACAAAGAGCGAAAAATACAGGAATACCACCCTTTAACGTGCAGATGTGCCCAGTGCGGCCGTAGCTTGGGTGACGACCGGCAATCCAGTCCCTGCATGGCACAACGTGTGGGTGCCCGGTTGCAGATAAGGCGACAGGATCGGCGCCATGCCCTTGAGCACTTGCGCGGGCAACGCCGAGGTGAATTTGAAATTCTCCGCCGTGCGACCGGGAACATAGGCGGTGAGGGTGCCGAAATGCTTGTCGCCGATATAGAACACGAAAGTTGCCGTGCGGTTGATCGATTTGGAGCTGAGAATCCGCCCGCCGGCACCGATGGCTTCAATGCGGTTGTCGCCGGTACCGGTCTTGCCCCCCATCGCCAACGGGGTGCCGTCGGCCTGTTTGAAAGTGCCCGCCACGCGTTTGGCGGTGCCGGCGTCCACCACTTGTGAGAGGGCTTCGCGCATCGCCGCCGCCACTTCCGAAGGCATCACTCGTTTGCCGACCACCGGATTGTTGATCAGGCGTGTTTCATAGGGCGTATCTGCCGCGAAGTGTAGGCTGTCGATACGCAATGTCGGCATCCGTACACCGTCGTTGAGAATGGTGCCGATCAACTCTGCCAACGCAGCGGGGCGGTCGCCGGAGCTGCCGATAGCGGTGGCCAGCGATGGCACCAGGTGATCGAACGGATAGCCGACTTTCTGCCAGCGCTGGTGAATGTCGAGGAACGCTTCGATCTCCAGCATCGTGCGGATGCGGCTGTCACGGGCGCCCTTGTGACGGCTTTTGAACAGCCAGCTGTAAACTTCCTGGCGTTCGAATTCGCTGGCTTTGACGATCTGGCTGAACTTGGCGTCGGGGTTATTCAGCAAATAACCCATCAGCCACAGATCCAGCGGGTGGACCTTGGCGATGAAGCCCTGGTCCGGCAGATCGTAGCTACCAGGGCCGTAACTCAGGTAAAGCCGTTCAAGGCGCTCGTCGGTGAGTTTTTCCGTGAGCTTGGCGCCTTTGAGGTGCGAGCGCACAAAGCTGTTGAAGCTTTCCTGACTGGCCTGTGGCAACAGATAACGATGCACGGCAGCCATGCGAATCGGTGTCGGGCGCATACCGTCGAGGAAGGTTTCGAGCCGTGTCTGGGTGTCCTTGTTCTGGTACTTCTTCCAGAACCGCAGCAGGAACGCAGTGCCTTCGCGATCGGCGAACTGGGCCAGGTATTCCTGACGCCGCGGGTCGCGGTCGTCCTTGAGCAATTCGGCGCTGCTGTTGGGGCCAGCGTAGGTGCTGTAGCGCACCAGGTCGCGCATCAGTCGAATGAACGGCAGGTTGATCGACTCGCGCAGAGCATCGCGTAGAGTCGGCATGCGGCCGTTGTCTTCCTTGCGGAAGTTGACAAATGTGTGCAGCCCGCCGCCGGTGAAAAAGGCTTCGCCGGGGCTGGCCGAGTACTTGCGATCCAGTGCGGCGCCGAGCATTTTTGGTAGGCTGCGGTCGGTGTTCTGAATCATGTAATCGACGGCCCAACTGCTCAGACGGTCCTGCTCGGCGACTTCGGTTTTCTTCAGTTCGGCAACGCTCATGGTGGCGTAGCGATCATGCAGTTCGGACATGATCTGCAGGTAGGTGGTGAGCACGCGCATTTTGGCGGTGGAGCCCAGTTCCAGCTTGCTGCCTTCATTGATGTCGAATGGCTGGTCGGTGCTGTCGGTCTGCACCCGCACGCGCGAACCGTCCGGCGTCAATTCGAACAGGGTGAAGCTATAGCGCACCTGCGCGGTGTTGGTGGGGGTGAGCAGGCGTTCGCCGATCAGGCCGATTTCCGCGGCATAGACCGGGTCGGCCAGATGCTTGAGGTACGCGGTGGCCTGGGTTTGCAGTTCGCCTTGCAAGGTGCTGGTGGCGGACAGGTCGAGGCGGTCGAGGTCATACAGCGGACGATTGAGCAAACCGGCCAGGCGGCTGCGCGCCACACTGATGCCTTTATTGGTTTCGATTGGCTGAATGGTGGGCTGGGTGGCCCAGTCGCGGTAAGTCACTTTACTGGCCAATGCCGCCGTGGCGAGTGGCGCATCGATCACGCCGTTTTGAGACAGCAGGCGAATATGGCTGTCGGTGAGACTGGCCAATTCATCACGGCCCTTGGTCAAGTAATGGGAAGGGCGGCGCTGAGCAATCATCAGTGACAGCATTTCGCGCAGGGCCAGGCCTTTTTCCGACAGACTTTTCGGATCGGTGTCGCTGCTGGCCAGCTGTTCATTGGCCTTGTTGAAGTCGGTGCCGTACCAGACGCGCAGGCCCTCGGCCATGCCATGCACTTCACCGTGGCCCGGTACCGCCGACAGCGGAACACTGTTGAGGTAGTCGCGAATCACGTTTTGTCGCACCTGGAGGGTTTCCGGCCCCGCCTGATAGGCCCGCACGCTGGCGGAAATCATTTGTCGGATTTTTTCCGCGCCCGACACCGTCAAGCCATCAGGCGAATGCCGATATTTCTCAAGCTGCGTGGCCAGGGTACTGCCGCCCGCCGACTGACCGGGCAGACGCAGCAATTTGGCCACCTGGGACCACGCCGCCATGCCGAACCGCGGCCAGTCCACAGCGGGGTTGGCCAGGGGCTGATGAGGATCGAGCAAAAAGCGATTCTCGATAAACAGCAAGCTGTTGACCACTACCGGAGGAATCGCCGCAAAGCTTGAATAGAGCTGCTGAGGGTACTTGAACTGATACAGCGGGGCCGCCCGGCAATCGGTGATCGACAGCCCGGCCTGGATTTTCTCTGCATAGGGCACGAAAAAGCCCTTGTCGTTGTAGTTCATCAGTGCTGGGGAGAAACGGGTTTGTGCCTCTATCACGTAATCGCGTTTGAGCAGGCGCGGTAGAAATTCACCCATGGCGCTGTAACCCAAACGCTGATCGAACGGGCCAGCGCCTGGGTAGCGAATGGCATCGCTGGGCCCGGGTTGCAGCTCGTACTTCAGCGAGGCGGCATATTTGCTGATTTCCCGGGCTTGAAATCTGGAGGTGCGCATTTCCTTGGCCGCGGCGAGGCCCAGGACAATCAGGATGATCAGCAGCAACAACCAGAATGCCCCCCAGCCGTGCCGGGAGCGGCGGGGTTTCTCAGGTAAAGGCGCTTCATCCACTCGTTCAGTCGGAACCACGGTTTTACTCGAATCGGTTTGCCACAAAGCGCCCATAGTCGACTGATCCATTCACGCAGATTGATCGGACTTGTTTGAAGCTTAGACGGTGGTTGGCGTTGGTGAAAAAATTGTGAACAACCAAATATCAGATGTGCACGATTACCTATGGAGAAGGGCTGTTGTGGCGAGGGAGCTTGCCTGTGGCGAGGGGACTTGCCCCCGTTGGACTGCGCAGCAGTCCCCAAAAAACAGCAACACTGGATTTTTCGAACACGCCGCATTTAAAGGGCTCACGACTGCTGCGCAGCCGAACGGGGGCAAGCCCCCTCGCCACAGGGTTATGGTGCTGCTGGGTTCACAGCCAGCAGGCATCCCATAGTGGGTAATCGCCAATTTTATTGACCAACCCTGCGCGCAAGGGATTGGCAACAATGTAACGAGCAAACGGCAGAAGCTCTTCACCATCGCGGATTGCCCGGTCGTGGTAGCCGCTTTGCCATAGCGGACCACACCGACCGGTCATTTTGTTCACTGCAAGGGTGCAGCGTGACTTGGTAGAGCCGACAACCCTGCCCAGATTGTTGTCCCGCAGCTGCATTAGCCAATGGAAATGATCAGGCATCACAACCCAGGCGATTGAATCCGCTAAACCCGCGTCGTGAATTCGGCGCAGTTCTGCGACCAACAGACGTCCTAATTGCCAGTCAGAAAATATGGGTTGGCGTTCGTGAATAACTGCGGTGATGAGGTAAGCGCGGCCGTTTTCGGATGCTCTGCTAAAGCGCAGACGATGAGAGTTTGGTTGAGTAGGCAATCCACTGCTTCCTTGCGTAAGTAGACGACGCTTCTCAGGCTACTACCCGACTTCCTGGATCGGGGCCGTAATTATTGAGTGAATATTCTGATTCTTGCGAAGGATTAACTGCGGGGGGGGTGTTGTGGTGAGGGGGCTTGCCCCCGTTCGGCTGCGCAGCAGTCGTGAATCCTGTACATGCGGTGTGTCTGAAAAAATCCAGTGTTACTGGTTTTTGGGACCGCTGCGCAGTCCCAACGGGGGCAAGCCCCCTCGCCACAGGGGGTGTCGTCTGAAAGGCTTGAGCCAGACGCATCAACGAGGTAAATGCTGCGTAAGTAGGGGCATGACGATGCACCATTGTTGTGCAATACTCGGTGCCGTTCAGGTCGCGAAAAATCCCACATAAGCCAGGTAATGCCGCTCCGAAAACCGGACTTTTGCCGAGACTTATCGCTTAATGTTGTGGTTTATATAGTGAAAACCCCTGTCGCCAGCTTTTTATACTGCACGTCCCGCTGATCTTGCAGGTTTTGTCCTGCAAGACGTGTCTGCCCACGAAGCAGGCCCGATTTCAACAGGCACTGGCTTATCGGTCGGCGCTTTGACACTCGGTGGTCATATCCAATAACAAGACGAGGTTGCATCCCTATGCCAGTCGGCAATCACCTGCCTCACGGCGAGACCGCTCAGGGCGGCCCGCTTAAACGCGAACTCGGCGAACGGCACATTCGCTTGATGGCGCTCGGTGCCTGTATCGGCGTCGGCCTGTTCCTGGGGTCGGCCAAGGCCATCGAAATGGCCGGCCCGGCCATCATGCTGTCCTACATCATTGGCGGTCTGGCGATCCTGGTGATCATGCGCGCGCTCGGCGAGATGGCTGTGCATAACCCGGTCGCCGGCTCGTTCAGCCGTTATGCCCAAGACTACCTCGGCCCTCTTGCGGGCTTTCTGACCGGCTGGAACTACTGGTTCCTGTGGCTGGTGACCTGCGTCGCGGAAATCACCGCGGTGGCGGTGTACATGGGCGTCTGGTTCCCCGACGTGCCGCGCTGGATCTGGGCACTCGCAGCCTTGGTCAGCATGGGCTCGATCAACCTGATCGCGGTGAAAGCCTTCGGCGAATTCGAGTTCTGGTTCGCCCTGATCAAGATCGTCACCATCATTGCAATGGTGGTCGGCGGCATCGGCGTGATCGCTTTCGGCTTTGGCAACGATGGCGTCGCCCTGGGGATTTCCAATCTCTGGGCCCACGGCGGCTTCATGCCCAACGGCGTGCAAGGCGTGTTGATGTCCCTGCAAATGGTGATGTTCGCCTACCTCGGCGTCGAGATGATCGGCCTGACAGCCGGTGAAGCGAAGAACCCGCAAAAGACTATCCCCGATGCGATCGGCTCGGTGTTCTGGCGGATTCTGTTGTTCTACGTCGGCGCCTTGTTCGTGATTCTGTCGATCTACCCGTGGAACGAAATCGGCACCCAGGGCAGCCCGTTCGTGATGACCTTCGAGCGTCTGGGCATCAAGACCGCCGCCGGCATCATCAACTTCGTGGTGATCACTGCTGCGCTGTCCTCCTGCAACGGCGGCATCTTCAGCACCGGACGCATGCTCTACAGCCTGGCGCAGAATGGCCAGGCCCCAGCCGGTTTCGCCAAGACTTCGAACAATGGCGTACCCCGTCGCGCCTTGCTGCTGTCGATCGGTGCCTTGCTGCTGGGCGTGCTGCTCAATTATCTGGTGCCGGAGAAAGTCTTCGTCTGGGTCACCGCGATTGCCACCTTCGGCGCCATCTGGACCTGGGCGATGATCCTGCTGGCCCAGCTCAAGTTCCGCCAAGGCCTGAGCGCCAGCGAATGTGCCGGCCTGAAATACCGCATGTGGCTGTATCCGGTCAGCTCGTATCTGGCGCTGGCGTTCCTGGTACTGGTGGTCGGCTTGATGGCGTACTTCCCGGACACTCGCGTGGCACTGTATGTAGGACCTGCCTTCCTGGTACTGCTGACGGTGTTGTTCTACGTGTTCAAGTTGCAACCTGCCAATGCGTCGCAAGGTGCGGTGCGTTCGGCTTCGTAAGTCGTAACGCCAGAAATGCAAAAGCCCCGGCCTGAATGACTGGGGCTTTTGCATTGGTTGACGCAATCTCCTGTGGCGAGCGAGCTTGCTCGCGCTGGGGCGCGTAGCGGCCCTAAAGGGTTACCGTTCAGACCGATCGCATGTACCGGATTACGACTGCTGCGCAGCCGAACGGGAGCAAGCTCCCTCGCCACAAAAGCCCCTCACCACAAAAAGCTCCCTTGGCAAAAGAATTGACTTGTCTCAATGTCAGACGACGGCAACTTGGGCCGGCCGATTCAACCGCTTGTTGAAATCCAGCCAGGTCCCCAGCAACACCATCAACCCGACCCCCAGCATTGCGCTGAATAGCTGCATCGCCAGTGCATTCGCGCCCAAGGCGTTGAGCATGTCCGCCAACGGCGCCAACAACACGCCGAAACAAAACACTTCCAGCGAATAACGGCCCATGCGACAGCTCTGCCGCGCCAGCCAGTGTTGTGTCCAGCCGTTGTCAGGCAACAACCTGGCGGTGACGTAGGCGAGGGCGAGGAAGTGCAGCAGGCGCGCCGGCGAGAGGTTGGTCTTACTGATCGGATAAAGCCATTCGCCGAGCCATTGAGGCATGAAGGCGTCATGGACGGTCGGCCACTTCCACGACAGCGCGATCAGCCCCGTTATCAGTAGATAGATCAGCGCTGCGACGAAAACCGGCTGACGAATCTGCGGCCGGGATTGCGGCACCTGAGGTCGCTGCCCATGAATGGCTGCCGCGCCGCCGAGAATAAACAGCAGTTGCCAGGCCATCGGATTGAAAAACCACACGCCCCCCTCGGTGGCTGCCAGGTTCCATTGAAACCACGGTGCCAGCAGGTACACCACCACCGACAAACCCACCACGTATTCAGGCTTGCGCAGCAGCATCGGCAGCACCAGTGGCAGGCCGAGCAGCAACAAAATATACAGTGGCAGCGGGTCCATCAGGTTCGGCTTGAAGCGCAGCAACAACTCATCCATCAATGCCTGCTGCGGATTGCCGAGGAAATACTGCAAGCCCATTTCCTGCACCAGGTCACGGGTTTCCACATGGCTGTTGGCGAAAAACACGATGCCCATCAACAGCGCCAGCAAGAAGATGTGCACCACATAAAGCACCCAGGCCCGACGCAGGATTTTCACCGTGGCGACCATGAAACCGTCACGCCGGGCGATTTTGCCGTAGGCCAGCACGGCCGCGTAACCGGCCAGGAACACGAAAATCTCCGCCGCATCGCTGAAGCCGACATTACGTACCGTGAACTGCGCGAGCGGGTTCTGTGGCACGTGATCCCAGAAGATGAAAATCAGCGCCAGGCCACGAAAAAAATCGATTCGGTGATCGCGTTCACACGTCATGACAGCGGGCTCTTGAACGGGTTGTTGGGTAGGCGCGAGGCTCGCTCCTACAGCGGCGCGCAGGGTGGCGCGATTCGCGGGCAATTGCAAAAGGCTGGATATTACCGAATGTCTCAGATGCCTATAGCGAACGAATTTAACAACGCTTCCGTCGGTCTGCCGGGCATCTTGCGCACAAGAACGACACCTGATGGGGCCTGTCGAACATCTACACTTCGTTTCTCAGGAGTGTGCAACGTGAAGGTTTCGCTGATTGTCCCGGTATTCAATGAAGAGCAGGCGATCAGTCTGTTCTATCAGGCGGTACGTCGTGAGTTGAAACTTGACCGATGTGAGGTCGAAATAGTGTTCATCAACGACGGCAGTACCGACCAGACGGCCGAGCAGGCCAAGGCGCTGGCACAGGTCGATGAACAGGTGTTGCTGATCAACTTCTCGCGCAACTTCGGCAAGGAACCGGCGTTGTTTGCCGGGCTGGAATACGCCACTGGCGATGCGGTGATCCCGATGGACGTGGACCTGCAGGACCCGATCAGTGTCATCCCGCAGTTGATTGCCGAGTGGCAGAAGGGCGCCGACGTGGTGCTTGCCAAACGCCGTAATCGTGCCAGCGACAGTTATCTGAAACGCCACAGCGCGGCGATGTTCTACCACCTGCTGAACCGTATCGCTTACACCCGGATCGAAGAAAACGTCGGGGATTTCCGGCTCATGGACCGCAAGGTGGTCAATGTGATTCGCGCGCTTCCCGAGCATCAATTGTTCATGAAGGGCGTTTTGTCGTGGGCCGGTTTCACCAGCGTGGTGGTGGAATACGAGCGGGCCGGGCGCGTGGCGGGAAGCAGCAAGTTCAATGGCTGGAAGCTGTGGAACCTGGCGCTGGAAGGCATTACCTCGTTCAGCACCGTGCCGTTGCGGTTGTGGACTTACATCGGTGGCGGCATTTCGATCTTCGCGGTGCTGTACGCGGTGTACATGGTGCTGGACAAGATTTTCTTCGGCAACAACGTCCCCGGTTACCCCTCGTTGATGACGGCCATTCTGTTTCTTGGCGGCGTACAGCTGATTGGCATCGGCATCCTGGGTGAGTATGTCGGCCGCATCTACATCGAAGCCAAGCATCGACCCCGTTATGTGGTCAAAGATGTCATTGGCGGTAAAGACCGGGTCGGGCTTTAGCATGGGAAGACTGAGCGATTTTTTCAGCAGAGAACTTGGGTATCGTCGGGTCTGGCTGTTTTTTTTTATCGCGACGCTGGTGTATGTCATTCCGCTGATCCTCGCGGACTACCCCTATATCGATGACAACTGGCGCTCCCTGGCAGCCGGTACTGCCTGGGCAGGGCAGGGGCGGTTATTCACCAAGCTGTTTTATAATGCGCTGACCTTCAGCGATGCCGCACCGAACATCTTTCCATTACCGCTGTTGATCGCCACGCTGGCCATGGCCTTTGCGTTGACCAGCCTGACATTCCATTACTACTCGCAGCCGACGATTTCCCGTTGCCTGGTGCTGTTGCCACTTTGGTACAACCCGTTTTTCCTGCAGAACCTGTCTTATCAATACGACGGGCCAGCCATCGCCTTGAGCCTGGTGGCAGTGATTTATGCGATCACGTTTCGTCACCCCTCGCGCATTTTGCAATGGCTGGTGCCGGCGTTCCTGATTGCGCTCGCGCTGGGACTCTATCAAGTGAGCCTCAATGTGTTTCTGGGCCTGTGTTGCCTGGAAGTACTCAAGGGCGCGAATGACAAATGGGCCTGGCGGCAGTGGTACGAATTGATCGGCTGGAAAATCGCGCAGGTGGGGCTCGGCGGGTTGATCTACAGCGTCACGGCTTTTGCGTACATGAATCAGAACCGTACTTTGTTGCTGAACTGGGCGGCGGCGCCGTTCCTGCAGCTTGAAATCAACATCGGCCGCGTGCTGGAAAAAGTCGTGTTGTTGTTTCACGGTGGGTTCGCCTGGGTGTTCGCCGCGCTGGCATTGTGTGCACTTGCGGGCAGCGTGCGGCTGGCCCGGAACGTGATCGAACGCCAGGACACGGGGCCTGGAAAAGTCGTGATGGGGCTGGTGTGTGTGCTGACAGTGCCGATCGTGACCTTGCTGGTGTCGGGGGTTGCGCTGTTTTTCCGGGACTTCAATGAAGGCGCCAGAACCTTGATGGGTTTTGCGGTCTTGTTGGTGCTGTTGTTCTATTTAAGCCATCTGGCGTTGGCGTCCATCCATGAGCGGCTGACGATGCTGTTGGTGGTGCCTCTGTTGGCAATGCTTTCGCTGTCCTACGCCTATGGCCGCGTGCTGACCGTGCAGAACACCTTTGCGTCCAGCGCGCTGTTTTCCCTGGGGCATGACATCGCGTCCTATCGGCAACTGTACGAGGCCAAGCGTATTTACATGTCGGTGAACTATTCCGATCGCTGGCTGGTGGGTGCCGCAGGCTCGTTCAAGCAGATGCCGGTCTTGCATTATCTGCTGAATATCAACTTCTTCATGCTGGCCGAGAACCTGCCGAAGGCGGGCATCACCAACGTGGTCGTGGAGAGGGAGCGGCGCAACGCGACGCTGGTGGGTTATCAGGGGTATCCACCGCTGGTGGAGAGCAAGTTCTACCGCCTCTATGTGCTGGGCGATTACGGTTTTATCGTCATGAAAGAACCCGCCCCGATCGCGTCGCTTCAATGGTGAAAAGTCGGTGAGCGCCTTTTCGATTTATCCTGAAAACTTTCCATCCCGGGTCGCCAACGGTGCAGGTCTGGTGATGGTGCTAGCGATCGCGTTGTTCGCAAGGTTTCACTCCATCACCGAGCCGGTCATCTGGTACGACGAGGCTTACAGTCTGCTGCTGGCCAAGGGTTCGCCGTCATACATCTGGGCTACGACGGCACGGGATGTTCATCCGCCGCTTTACTATGTCTTGTTGCATTTCTGGATGTTGCTGTTCGGTAGTGGCGTGTTGGCTGCGCGGTCCCTGAGCGCACTGGCCGATGTTGGCACGCTGTTGCTGGGCATGAAATTGATGAGCCTGGTGGCGACGCGACGGGCGACCTGGATTGCGGCATTGTTATTGGCATTGCTGCCGATATCGGTGCGCTACAGCCAGGAAGTGCGCATGTACACCATGCTGGGCTTCTGGCTGATGGGCGCGACCGTGGCGCTGGTGTGCTGGATCAAGGCAGCTGACCAAAAACGTTACCCGGTCCTTTACGTGCTGCTGATGACGGCGGCGTTCTATACGCACTACTTCGCCGCACTGTGCGTTCTGGTGCATTGGCTGTTCTGGTGGCGAGTGCGCAAGGTCCAGAGCACGGTACCTGTACGTGCGTGGATACTGGCCAACGGTGCAATCGTCGTGTTGTACCTGCCGTGGGCACCGCCTCTCATCAGTCAATTGTTGCGAATGGACGGGCTCGAATGGATACCGCCACTCACTTGGTCGACGGTGCTGACTTTCGTTTGGCAACTGGTGGTGATGGAGGGTTCGGCCAGTAACTTATGGCGCATGACCCCCTTGGTTTTGATCATTACTTGCGCCGCTGCGGTACTGCTCAAGGGACGCAATGAGCGCCCCTTCAGCGTCTTGCTGGTGGGCTATTTTTTTGTGCCGGTGCTGAGCGTGTTTCTGGTGTCGCTGATCGTTCCGATTTTCAATGCCCGATACCTGGTGTTCGCCGCCGCCGCGTTGCCCCTTATCGTTGCGCTCGCGCTGGACGCATGGAGCAAACGCCACGCGGCCCTTGCTGCTGTCGCCATGGTTTTTATTGTATTGGTGGAAGTGCACGGGCTCACGGCGATTTACGCCCAAACGGATGAGATGAACGGCACCAGCATTCGCAAAGACGCGAGGCTGGACACCGTAGTCGCCGGTATCGGCCGTGAAGCCCATCCCGGTGACGAAATCATCGTGGACAACCTGTATTGGTACTTGCCGTTCATGTACTACAACGCGACCGGTATTCAGCCGAAGCTGTATGTCTTCAAAACAGCGACAGGCACCCTGTGGGGAACTGCCGAATACGGTGGCTGGGCACTTATCCCCCGTCACCTGCATTCGATTTTCTTCAACGACTTTTCGACCCTGAAACTCAATGCCAGGAGAGTCTGGTGGGTGACGGGCATTGCTCGTCCTGAGCATGACGCCTTGTTTCCGAAACATTGGAAACAGGTGCTGACGCTAAAGGCAGGGGACAGTGAGGCTCGTTTGTTCATCGTGGAGGACGCGCCAATCGCTGAGATTGGCGCGCAAACACAGCCTATGCAGCCGCCGCATCATTAGGCTCAAAACTATCCGCCCGCGCCATCTGCCACATCCGCGAGTAAAACTCGCCGTTCACTTCGCCAGTGAGCAATTCCCCCGGCTTCAAAAACACATGCAACTGCGAGAACAACTTGATCTCAGTCGCCGACATGCGTCGTACCAGATGTTTGGCCGACAGTTGCGAAGGATGTTCCAGGCCTGCGGCGGCAAGCATCTCGGCTAAAGCCTTCAGCGTATTGCGATGGAAGTTGAACACACGCTGAGCCTTGTCCGGAACGACGAGCGCGCGCTGGCGCAGGGTGTCCTGGGTGGCGACGCCGGTCGGGCATTTGTTGGTGTGGCAGCTTTGCGACTGGATGCAGCCAATGGCGAACATGAAGCCGCGCGCCGAGTTGGCCCAGTCGGCGCCGATGGCCAGGACGCTGGCGATGTCGAAAGCGCTGACGATTTTGCCGCTGGCGCCGAGTTTGATCTTGTCCCGCAGGTTCAGGCCCACCAGCGTGTTGTGCACGAACAGCAGGCCTTCACGCATCGGTACGCCGATGTGGTCGGTGAACTCCACGGGCGCGGCGCCGGTGCCACCTTCCTTGCCGTCGACCACGATGAAGTCCGGGAGGATGCCGGTCTCCAGCATGGCCTTGGCGATGCCCATGAACTCCCACGGATGGCCCAGGCAAAACTTGAAGCCCACCGGTTTGCCGCCGGACAGCTCACGCAGTTGCGCGATGAAGTGCATCAGTTCGATCGGCGTGGAAAACGCGCTGTGGCGCGATGGCGATATACAGTCTTCGCCCATCGGAATGCCACGGGTTTCGGCGATTTCCTGGGTGACTTTGTGCTTGGGCAGGATGCCGCCGTGGCCGGGTTTGGCGCCCTGGCTCATTTTGATTTCGATCATGCGCACTTGCGGGTTCTGTGCCTGGGCGGCGAAGCGCTCCGGGTCGAAACGCCCATCGGTGGTGCGGCAGCCGAAGTAGCCGCTGCCCAGTTCCCAGGTCAGGTCGCCGCCGTTTTCCCGGTGATAGGGGCTGATGCTGCCTTCGCCGGTGTCATGGGCGAAGTTGCCGAGTTTGGCGCCCTGGTTCAACGCGCGAATGGCGTTGGCGCTGAGGGAGCCGAAGCTCATCGCCGAGATGTTGAACACCGACGCCGAGTACGGCTGGGTGCACTGCGGACCGCCGACCATCACCCGGAAACTGTTCAGGTCACTTAATGGCGCCGGGCGCATCGAGTGGCCGATGAATTCGAACCCGGACTGATAAACGTCTATTAGCGTGCCGAAGGGTTTGTCGGCGCTTTCATTCTTGGCCCGTGAATACACCAACGAACGCTGGGCACGGGAGAAGGGCAGGGCATCGCTGTCGGATTCGAGCAGGTACTGGCGGATTTCCGGGCGAAGACCTTCCACCAGATAACGGATATTGCCCAGGATCGGGTAATTGCGGCGCACCGCATGGGGGCTTTGCAACAGATCGAACAGACCCACCAGGCTGAGGACGCCGGTGACGGCGGTGATCGGCCAGAGCCAGTCGTACTCCAGGAAGGGCAGGCTGGCGAGGGTGAATATCACGCAGACGGCAAAGAAGGCGTAGCGGCTCAGGAGTGACAGGCTCATACGGTTTCCTTGGGTTCGGACTCGGTAATGGTAGGGCATTGGTATACAGGCTTTTGTGGCGAGGGAGCTTGCTCCCGCTTAGGCGCGAAGCAGTCGCAAAACCTGCTGACGGGTTTTGTCTGAGCGAACGCGTTGCCTGTTTGGGATCGCTTCGCGATCCAGCGGGAGCAAGCTCCCTCGCCACAGAGATCCCCTGTGTTAGCAAAGAGTGTCAGGCATTTTGGGCCTGGAGAAAAATCGAAAACAGCCCGGATTGAGATTTGATCCCTTGTTCGGCTGGTTAGACAGCCGCTTTCGATTGCCGCACCGGCAACTCGACCCGGAATGTGCTGCCCACCCCGACTTCGCTGCGTACCGAGATATCGCCCTGGTGTTTTTTCACGATGCCATAGGACAGGGATAACCCGAGCCCTGTCCCCTGGCCCACCGGTTTGGTGGTGAAGAAGGGGTCGAATATTTTCGGCAGGTTGTCCGGCTCGATGCCTGACCCCGTGTCTGCGACCTCGATCGACACCGTTTCGCCTTCAAGCCCGGTGCGCAGGGTGATGGTGCCCCGTTGCGCGCCCATCGCCTGCGAGGCGTTGACGATCAGGTTCATGATCACCTGATTGATTTGCGATGGCAGGCATTCGATGTCGGGCAGGTCTTGGTACTCCTTCACCACATCGGCCTTGTACTTGAGTTCATTGGCGACGATGTTCAGCGTCGACTCGATGCCCTGCTGCAGATTGGCCCACTGCCATTGCTGATTGGCGTCGACGCGGGAGAAGTCCTTCAGGTCTTTGACGATTTGCCCGACCCGGCCGATGCCGTCCTTGGACTCCTTGATCAGCAGCGGAATGTCTTCACGCAGAAAGTCCAGTTCGACCCGTTCACGTAATTGAGCGAGATGCTCGATGACTTCGCTTGAAGTAATGGCCTCTTCCGCACGCCGATAGGCGTCGAGCATGTCCTGCAGTTGTTTGAAGTAGCCATCGAGGGCGCCGAGATTGGAGGAAATGAAGCCGATGGGGTTATTGATTTCATGGGCGACACCCGCCGCCAGTTGCCCCAGAGAAGCAAGTTTTTCCGACTGTACCAGTTGGGATTCAAGCTGTTTGCGCTCGTCGATTTCCCGTTGCAATGCCTCACTGGCCTGCTTGAACTGGGCTGTGCGCTGGTCTACCAGATGCTCCAGATGGCTCATCTGAATGGACGCCCGTTCAGTCATGTCCCATTTGGTCAGCAGGGTGTTGGCCATCTGCTGGACTTCAATGTTGTCGAACGGCTTCTTCAGGATCAGCAGGCGGTCGTGGGCCTGCAAGCGATCCAGCAGTTCATCCCACGAATAGTCGGAGTAGGCGGTGCAGACCACCACTTGCAGCAGCGGGTCTTCCTGCCACAGGTGTTCGATGGTCTGCGCACCGTCCCAGCCGTCTGGCATGCGCATGTCGACAAAAGCCAGGGCGTAGGGGCGGTTTTCCTGCAAGGCCTGAACGAGTTTGCCCAGGCCTTCCTGACCGCCATAGGCCGAATCCAGCTCGAACAGAAGATCGGTGGGTTTCGCTTCACTGCCGAACAGCGCGGCCTCCATTTCGTCCAGTTCTACATGCAGTGCCGACAGAGGAGTGAGGATCTTGCGAAAGTCTTCATGGATGGATGGCGTGTCGTCGATCAGCAAGATGCGTCGGTTCGAAAGGTCGCTCATGCTTCCTCCATGACGGGTTTTAGCGGGATCTGTAAGGTGAACAGGGCGCCTTTACCCGGCCCGTCGCTGTGGGCGGTGAGATGGCCGTTCATCTCGATCGCGGCCAGGGCGCAGCTGTGCAGGCCGAAGCCGTGACCTTCCTTGCGGGTGGTGAAGCCGTGGGCAAAGATGCGCGTCATGTTCTCCGGCGAGATGCCTTCGCCGTCATCCTTGACGCTGATTTGCAGGATCGTGTCGTCGACGACTTTTACCCCAAGGGTGATTTGCCGCGTGCAGTTGCTGTGATCGGACATGGCGTATTTGGCGTTGCTGATCAGGTTGATCAGGATCAGCAACAAGCGGTGTTTGTCGCCCATCACTTGCGGTACTTCGCCGTACTCCTTTAGCACGGTGACGTGATGCCGGCTCAGGGCGCCGGCGTTCATGCGCAGGGCGTCCTCGAGCAATTCGCTGATGTACAACGGTTCCACCAGGTTCTTGGCGCCTGCGTAGGACTGCTGGGTGGCGACGATGTCTTTGATGTGGTCGACGCTTTTGCTCAGTTGTGCGAGTTCGTCGGTCATGCCTTGCTGTTCGAGGGCAATGGCATCCACCAATTGATTCAGATAGCCGGGCAGCAGTTTTCCTTTCTCGTCCTGGGTCAGAAAGATGCCCAGGTCGTTTTTGTGTTCGTTGATCAGTTGCATCGCTTTGCCCAGCCCCTGGGCCTTGCTGCTGCGTAGCCTGCGGGTGACCAGGTCGGCCGAGATGTTCACGCTGTTGAGCACGTTGCCGACGTTGTGCAGCACGTTGGTGGCGATTTCGGCCATGCCGGCCTGGCGCGCGGTGTCGAGCAGTTCGCTCTGGGTATCCTTGAGTTCGCGGGTGCGTTCTTCGACCCGTTGTTCGAGAACTTCGTTGGCGGTTTGCAGTTCCTTGTTGACCCGATTGATCTCCCCGAAGCTGCGCATCAGGCGAATCGCCAGGTACACCAGCACCAGTACCAACAGCGTCGAAAACACCAGCATGTAGAAGTGGTAGCGCTGGTCGATGGCATCGGTTTGTTGCTGATCCTTGTTCAGCAGGCTGGTGATGTCGTCCAGCCGTTCGGCCACCGGAATGGCTTCGATGTTTTCCAGCAATCGATTAACCACCGGTTGTTCACGCAGGATCAATGCGATGTGGTTGCTCAAAATTTCGATCGGGCTGTGGAACTGCTCCGGCAATCGCTGCTGGTTCACCCCCAGTTTGTTCAAACCCACCAGAATATCGGCCGCTTTGTCGTCGGAGGTGACCTGGGCGAATTCCAGGCTGCTGAGCAGCAAGTCGTAGGTGTCGGTGGCAATGTTCTGCAACTGCAGTTTGTCTTCATCTGCCAGGTTAGTCAGCGGTTCCTGGATGTCGTCTTCGGCTGTCGGCAGAAACGCCAGTGAATTGCGCAGCACGGCATTGTGGGATTTGAACTGCTCCACCAGCCGGGTTTTTTCCTCGATGGCGGCGTGGTAGGCGTCATGGCTGGCACGCCAGGTTGGCGAGTCGTTGCGGCCGTGACTGGATTCCATGCTCTCGAACCGCTCCCACAAGCGTGTCATCTCGCTCAGCGGTGCCACCAGTGGGTCGTAGTTGTGGCTGATGGCGATCCTGGATTTGAGAATCTCGGTTTCCCATTGGGCGTTCAATTGTTTGATCTGGCCTATCAAATCCCGGGACTCGGTGTAGGTCGACGTCTTGTCCGAATTGGATTTGAGGTACAAGAACAACAGCGTCGAGGCCAGCAGTAAGGCCACGACACCGAGCAGCGCCAGGTTGCGACGGTGGTTCATAACGGTTTTCCTCCCCACTCACCGGTCAGGGTCTTGAGGAATTTGATGATCAGGTCCTTGTCCTTGTCGGAGGGCACACGACCGAGCTGGAACTTGAACATCACGTCTACCGCTTCTTCGAGGGTTTTAGCCGAGCCGTCGTGAAAGTACGGCGCGGTCACGGCGACATTGCGCAGGCTCGGCACCTTGAACACGTTGCGGTCCTCTTCAGCCTTGGTGACCAGATAGCGGCCCAGATCGGCTTCGGTGGGGTTGCCTCGGGCCTGAAAGTAATCACCCATTACCCCGAATTTCTGGAACATGTTGCCGCCGATGTTCACCCCCTGATGGCAGGCAATGCAGCCATAATCCTTGAAACGTTGGTAACCGTACTTCTCGTCAGTCGTGAGGATCTCGGTATTGCCCGACAGGTATTGGTCGAAACGCGAGTTGGCGCTGATCAGCGTGCGCTCGTAGGTGGCCAGGGCCTTTTGCACATTGTTCATGGTCAGGCCGTCCGGGTAGGCCTTGGCGAAAGCACTGTTGTAAGCCGGGTCGGCGGCCAGTGTCTGAACCACATGCTCCCAGTGACTGCCCATTTCGCTGGGGCTCTGCACCACTTCGTGGGCTTGCGTTTCCAGGGTGTCGGCGCGGCCATTCCAGAATTGCCGGAAGTTCAGACTGGCGTTGAACACACTAGGGGTATTGATCGTCAAGGGATCGCCCTGGAAGCCGATGGACAACGCCTTGTCGTCGGCGCCGCCGATTTCCAGACGGTGGCAACTGGCGCAGGACAGGCTGTTGTTGACCGACAGGCGTGGTTCGTTGAACAGACGGCGACCAAGCTCGACTTGCAAAGGATTCTGCTCGGGCACCGCGGGCAAGGGTTTGAGCGGTTCGTCCAGCGGTGCGCCACTGGCTATCAGACAAAAACCAAGTAGAGGTGCCAGGAGCAGATAGTAGAAGCAGCGCGACATCTTGTGACTCCTTGGCTCAGGGCCCTGGGTGTCGTTGCACATCATTCATATCGCGGCGGATGGAGCGGTCTGTACCGACGTCAGGTATTGCACGAAGGCGTCCGGCTCCACGGCTTTGCTGAAGTAGTAACCCTGGCCTTCCTCGCACTGCAGGGCCTTGAGAAAATTCAGTTGTTCAAGGGTTTCCACCCCTTCGGCAATGACGGTCAGTTTGAGGCTCTTGCCCAGGCTGATAATGGCGCTGACCAGGGCCGCATCATTGCTGTCACGGCTCAGGCCGCGAATGAATGACTGGTCGATTTTCAGCACATCAATGGGGAACCGTTGCAAATAACTCAGGCTGGAATAGCCGGTGCCGAAATCATCGATGGCCAGCCGTACCCCCAAGGCCTTGAGCCGATTCAGCGCGACCATCGTGGCTTCGACGTTCTGCATCAATACGCCTTCGGTAATTTCCAGCTCCAGTAAGGCCGGTTCCATACCGGTTTGGTGGAGTATCTGTTCGATACCTTCGACAAAATCCCGCTGACGGAAATCGATCGCCGACACGTTTACCGACATGCAGAGCTTCGGCAGGCCATTTGTTTGCCAGGCACAGGCTTGTCGACAGGCCTGGGTCAGCACCCATTTGCTCAACGGTACGATCAAGCCGCTGTCTTCGGCCACGCCGATGAAGTCTGTCGGGTAAATCCAGCCTTGCCCCGGTTTTTGCCAGCGGATCAACGCCTCGGCACCGACCACCTTGCCGCTGCTCAGGTCGAGCTTGGGCTGGTAGTGCAGGACAAACTCGTTGCGTTCCAGCCCCAGGCGAATACCCGACTCGATACTCTGCTGTTCCCGGGCGCGCTGATTCATCTCATCGATGAAAAAACTGAAATCGTTCGGACCGCTTTCCTTGACGTTGCGCATGGCGGTTTCGGCTTTCTTGATCAGTGCGATGGCATCGAAACCGTCCTCGGGATAGATACTGATCCCCAGGCTGGCTGTCACGCTCAGGTCGTGGCCGCAGATGTGTTGGGGCGCCCGTATGGCGTGCAGGAGTTTTTCGGCGATGCCCTTGGTCTGTTGGGGGTGATGGATATCAGCCAGGATCACCACGAACTCATCGGAGCCATAGCGGAACACCGAGTCGGATGCGCGCACGCAGGCCACCAGGTTTTGCCCGACACGTTTGAGCATCTCGTCACCGGTCGGGTGGCCCAACGCATTGTTGATGCGCTTGAAGCGATCGAGCCCCAGGAACATCACGGCCAGTTGTTTGTCATGGCGTCTGGACAGGGCAAGGGACTGGTTCAGCCGGTCTCCCAGCAAGGTGCTGTTGGGCAATTCGGTCAGTACGTCGTACTGCAACAGGTGCGATACCTTGAGCAGTTCGTGAACCCGGGCCTCGATGGTTTGTTCCAGGGTCAGTACTTTCATGGCCGCGTCCTGCGCCATCTGCCACTTCCAGGTCAGGGCGCTGGCCATCTGGCGGATTTCCAGACTGTCGAAGGGTTTTTTCAGCACCAGCAACTGATCGCCGAACTCCAGCCGTTCGGCCATGGCTTCCCAGGTGTAATCCGAGAAGGCCGTGCACAGCGCGATTTGCAGATGAGGATCCGCCTTCCAGAGCCGTTCGATGGTTTCCAGGCCGTCCCAGCCCGGGGGCATGCGCATGTCGGTGAACGCCATGGCGTAAGGGCGACCTTGTGCCTGGGCACGCTTGACCAGTTTGAGCGCTTCCTGGCCCTGATAGGCAGAGTCGAGCTCGAATATCAGCCGAGCCGACTGCTGGGTGCCGAACAGTGCGGCTTCGGTGCCAGCGAGGGTTTGTTCATCGTCGGTATCGGGACCGAGGATCTTGCGAAAGTCCTCATGGATCGAGGGCGTGTCGTCGATGATCAGAATGCGCCGGTTGGCCTGCACGGACGGAGTCTTCATTTCTTGCCCTCCGTGCCACGCCATGGGGCGCCGCCCGGAATCGCTTCGGCTCCCTGATCGGTATGGACGATGCTCCCGGCCTTCAGCAGCTCGGCGGCCTGCAAGCTGCTGACCGCTTGGCTGAAATAATGACCCTGGGCGTTCATCGGTGAACCGGTGGCCATCAGCGAACGGCGTTGCTCCTGGGTTTCGACGCCTTCGGCGATGATGCCGATCCCGACCTCACGGGCGAAATTGATGATGGCCCGCAAGGTGGTGGCACTGGCCGCGTCGTGGGCGGCGGCGTCGATGAACGCCTGAGCGAGTTTCAGGTGATTGACCTGGTAAGTCTTGAGGTAGTCGAACGAAGAGTATTCGGTGCCGAAGTCATCGATGGCGATCTTCACCCCCAGTTCATGCAGGCGCGGCAGGATATCGTTGTGCGTCCACTTGGTCTGGGCCAGGGTCGCTTCGGTGACGTCGAAACGCAGGTCCCATGGGCACAGTTCCCAGCGCGCGGTAGCGCGCAATACGTCATAGATCAGCTCGGGGCCACTCTTGAGCTGGGCAAGGGACAGTTTTATCGCCACCACCGGTGGCGCCATGCCTTCGTCTCGCCACTGGCGCATTTGCCGACAGGCACGTTCCAGTACCCAGTGACCGAGGGCGATGATGATGCCGGTCTTTTCCGCCGCGGGCAGAAACGCCGGGGCTTCCAGTAAACCGCGTATGGGGTGGTTCCAGCTGACCTGCGCTTCCATGCCGAGGATCTTGCCACTGCTCAGGTCTACTTCCGGCCAGTAACGCAGTTCGAGTTCGTCGTGTTCGATGGCCTTTTTCAGGTCGTTGGCGATGGTCATGCGCTCGACCACTTCCTGATTGATCTCCTCGGAGTGGAAGTGGTACTGGTTGCGGCCCTTTTCCTTGGAGCGATACAGCGCCATGTCCGCCTGGGTCAACAGGCTGTCGGCGCTGAGACTCGCCGGGGCGTAGCTGCTGATGCCGATGCTGACTGAAACCCGCACATCATTGCCGGCCAGGGAGTAGGGCAGCACCAGCGCATCGCGGACCTTGGCGGCGAGGGCCGCTGATTGGGTCGGCTCGCCGACGTCCAGTTGCAGGATCGCGAACTCGTCGCCCCCCAGCCGGGCGACCACATCGTTTTCGCGCACGCAGGTTTTGATGCGTCGGGAGACTTCCTGCAACAACAGGTCGCCCACCGGGTGGCCCAGGGTATCGTTGATCCGCTTGAAGTGATCCAGGTCCAGGTAAAACATGGCAAACGGTGTGGCCCCGCGCCGGGCGGCGGCGAACGCCTGGTGCAGCCGATCGATCAGCGTCGCGCGGTTGGCCAGGCCGGTCAGCCCGTCGGTGCGGGCCAGCAGGGCGATTTTTTCCTCGGCCACCTTGCGCTCGGTGATGTCGATGATGATGCCTTCGACTTCCAGCAAGCGGCCTTCATCGTCGCGCACCGGGATATAGCGGTTTTCGACCCAGCGCCAGTCACCGTCGCCGGTGCGCATCCGGAACTCGATGGAAGCCCCCGCCGCATGGCGATCCAGCACCCGGGCCATGGCGGTGTCGACTTTCGATTGATCGTCGGGATGGATCAGCTCCTGCGCCCAGTTGGAGGACGCCACCAGGGCCGCCGCGACGTGGCCGTATTTGGTGATGTTGTGGGAGATGTACATCAATGGAAACGATGGTTCGCCCCGCAGCCGATACAGAATGGTCGGGCTGTTCTGCACGATGATGTTGGCGTCGGACAGCTCCCGGGTGCGTTCCTCGACCGCTTGCTCCAGCAGCGACATCTTCAGGGCCGCGTCTTCGGTCATCTGCCACTTGGCGGTCAGTGCGCTGGCCATCTGGCGGATTTCGATGGCATCGAAGGGTTTTTTCAGAATAAGCAGGCGATCGCCCAGTTCCAGGCGCTCGTCGATGTCTTCCCAGGAATAGTCGGAATACGCGGTGCAGAGCGCCACTTGCAGCTTGGGATCGACTTGCCACAGGCGTTCGATGGTCTCCAGGCCATCCCAGCCCGGCGGCATGCGCATGTCGATGAAGGCCATCGCGTAGGGCGAGTCATTCGCCAGCGCGGTCTCGACCTTGTCCAGCGCTTCGCGGCCCTGAAATGCGGAGTCGATGACGAAACTTTGCACTGATACCGACATCGGGGTACCGAACAGGGCGTTTTCGGCGCTGATCAGGCTGTCATCTTCGATCGACGGCGGGCTGAGAATCTTGGCAAAGTCCTCATGGATCGACGCCGTGTCGTCAACGATGAGAATCCGACGATTTTCCCGCGCAAGCAGCGTATTCACTGACATGCGCCTGTATCGACAGCAGTTTGGTGCAATGAGCTCATAGAGGGTATCCCTTCCCTGATTGCCGGGCGGAGCGGGTGCCGTTTGGATCCGATAGAACTGAGCATAGTCGCCCGGCCAGTACTTCGCCCGATCGACTGAAACGAATCATTTCCGGGGTCGGGCGGAAAATCATCTAGCCTGTAAGTCAGGCGCGAGAACGCCAGGACGTTTGCCTCGCGCGTGACAAAGACACTCGTTTCACTTGAGGTAATGCCATGGATGAGCAACTCCCCACGACTGCGACCAATAAACCCAAGTTACTGCTGGTTGACGATGAGGAGTCGATTCTCAACAGTCTGCGCCGCCTGCTGCGCGGTCAGCCCTACGAGGTACTGTTGGCCACCAGCGGTGCCCAGGCCCTGGAGATCATGGCGCAGCAACCGGTCGATCTGGTGATGAGTGACGCGCGCATGCCCAATATGGACGGCGCCACGCTGCTGGCCCACATTCATCAGCACTACCCCGACACTATCCGGATCATGCTGACCGGTTACGCTGATCCGTCGGCCATTATCAAAGCCATCAATGAAGGGCAGATTCATCGTTACATCAGCAAGCCCTGGCACGATGAGGAATTGCTGCTGACGTTGCGACAATCACTCGCCTATCAGCGTTCCGAGCGTGAAAGGTTGCGCCTGGTGCAGGAGACGTGGGACCAGAACGAACAATTGAAGCTGCTCAACGCCACCCTGGAAAAACACGTTGCCGCCCGTACTTGCGAGCTGCAGCAGACCGCCGACATGCTGGACCTGGCCTACGAAGAGCTCAAACGCAGCTACGCCACTGGCACGGAGGTGTTTTCGTTGCTGGCCAACCTGCGCCTGCCGCCCGCCAAGCAGACCAACCGGCAGATCATCGAGCTGGTGCGGGTGTACTGCAAATGCCATGGCCTGGACGAAGGCACCAGTCGTGACCTGACCATGGCGGCGGCGCTCTACAACATCGGCAAGTTGAGCTGGACCGACAGCATGATGAGTACGCCTTCGGATCTGCTGCATCACAGTGATCGTGAGCGCTATCGGGGTTATCCGAAGCAGAGTGAGTCGCTGTTGATGACGCTCGACCCGATGAAGGATGCCGCGCGGCTGATCCTGCATCATCAGGAGCGTTGGGACGGCAGCGGTTTTCCTGATCGGCTCAAGGGCGAGGCGATTCCATTCGGTTCGCGGTTGCTGAAACTGGCGGTGGACTTCATCGAATTGCAGCGTGGGCTGATCCTCGAACGGCAGATGAACAGCGATGAAGCCCTGGTGTATATCCGCCAGTACGCCGGTCGCCTCTACGACCCGGAGCTGGTGGAGGATTTCATTCAGGTCTGCGCCACTTATCTGAGTGACGTGACGCTGGCCGATCCGACGGTCAAGGTGCTGACCACCCGGGATCTGGCGGCGGGCATGATTCTGGCGCGCAACCTGAATGCCGACAACGGCATGCTGCTGCTCAATGCCGGCAAGGTGTTGAATGGACCACTGGTGGAGAAACTGATCGCTTTCGAGGCGATGGAAGGTGCCAAGTACAGCATTTTTGTGAAAGTGCCGGAGGAAGTGGAGGGCGCGCTTCTCGAGACGAGCTGAGCTTCCTGGCCTTTGCACAGATCCAGTGTGGGAGCCCTGTGGCGAGGGGGCTTGCCCCCGTTGGGTTGCGAAGCAGCCCCAAAATCTCTAATACACCTAAGATCTTGTGAGTGCTACGCACTCAAACGGGGGCAAGCCCCCTCGCCACAGTATTTTTTCGGCGTGACGAAGAACCGGCGCCCATGTGATCCTTGTGGCCCTTTACCCAAGGCCAGTCCTGATCCATGACACTTTCATCCGCCGTTTCGCCCCGCCTCATCCGCATTGCCGCTGCCCTGCTGATCGGTCCCGACGGTCGCACCCTGCTGGTGCGTAAGCGCGGCACCCAGGCGTTCATGCAGCCGGGGGGCAAGATCGAGGCGCACGAGCAACCGGTCCATGCCCTCGCCCGTGAGCTGGAAGAGGAGCTGGGGCTGGTGATCGATCCGGCGCACGCCGCCTACCTGGGGCAATTCTCGGCACCGGCCGCCAACGAGCCGGGTTTTGTCGTACAGGCCGAACTCTTTCAACTGACCATCGATTCTGACGTTTGCCCGGCGGCGGAAATCGAAGAGGTGCGCTGGATTGATCCGGCCACCGATGGCGACCTCACGCTGGCGCCATTGACACAGGACCTGATCTTGCCGTTTTATCGAGCTTCATTGATCGAAACCGCCTGATCACCCAGGCCTTATGACTTCAAGGACAGGATGCCCATGATCCCTCTTCAAGACTTGCTGATTTTCGCTGCCGCGGCGCTGCTGATGGTACTCACGCCCGGGCCGAACATGATTTACCTGATCTCTCGTTCGATCTGCCAGGGTCGCAGGGCCGGGGTGACGTCGTTGTTGGGCGTGGTCGCGGGTTTTTTCGTGCACCTGTTTGCCGCCGCTGCGGGTTTGACCGCGGTGTTTCTGGCCGTGCCGATGGCTTATGAAGTATTGAAGTGGGCTGGTGCGTTGTACCTGTTGTGGCTGGCCTGGCAGGCAGTCAAGCCCGGGGCACGTTCGCCGTTCGAGGCGCAGCAGTTGCCGGCGGATTCGTCCCGCAAGCTGATTACCATGGGGTTTCTCACCAGCGCGCTGAACCCGAAGATCGCGGTGTTTTACTTGTCGGTGTTTCCACAGTTCATTACCCCTGAGCACGGTTCGGTGTTCAGCCAGAGCATCATCCTCGGCCTGACCCAGATCAGCGTGAGTTTCAGCGTCAACCTGCTGATCGCGCTATTCGCTTCGGGCATCGCTTCCTGGTTCGTCAACAACCCGAGCTGGCTGGCGATGCAACGTTACTTCATGGGCTTCGTGCTATCCGGGCTGGCGGTGCGGTTGATGCTTGAGCAGCGGCGAGTGGCTTGAAGATGTGGATTCAACGGCTTGATGCCAGCCATGCCCTGGATTACCGGGCGCTGATGCTTGAAGCCTATGACTCACATCCCCAGGCGTTCACCTCCAGCGTGCGCGAGCGCGCGGTGATGCCGCTCAGTTGGTGGGAGTCGCGCCTGACCGGCAAGCTGGACCGGGTGTTTGGGGCGTTCGAGGAGGGGAAACTGGCGGGCATCGTCGGTTTAGCCTTCGAGTCCCGGGAAAAGGCCCGGCACAAAGCGACGCTGTTCGGCATGTACGTGACCGGCGAGGTGCGGCAGCGCGGGCTCGGTTATCAACTGGTTCAGGCCGCATTGGATGAAGCACAGGCCCACCAGGGCCTGAAGCTGATCCAGTTGACCGTCACCGCCGGTAACGAATCGGCATTCAGGCTGTATCAGCGCTGCGGTTTCGTGCAGTTCGGCCTGGAGCCGCTGGCGGTGCGGGTCGGCGAGGACTACTTCGACAAAATCCACATGTGGCGCGAGATCACCCCAAAACTTGAAGCGTAGGTTTCTTGTGGCGAGGGAGCTTGCTCCCGCTGGGCTGCGAAGCGGCCCCAAAACCTGCAATCGCATGTTTTCAGACACTCCTCATACACCGGTTTACGACTGCTTCGCAGCCGAGCGGGAGCAAGCTCCCTCGCCACAGGTTCATCGCTAGTTTTGTGGATCGGGGTTACCCCAGCACTCGATTCACCGCCAACTCACCAAGCATCACCACCTGTTGAATGCCCGGCAGGGTGTTGCGATGAGGTCCGAGAAAACACTCTCCAACTTTGATCGGCGTCGACAGGGTTTCAGCGAACGGCACTAACCCCATCCAGCGTCGAAAACGACGTGTCCTTGGCCGTCAGCAAAAAGTCGCGCATGTAGGGCGCATCCAGCATGTCGGCGCGAATGCCGGCATACAGCGTCGCGAACAAGCCTTTCTCGCCCAGTCGCTTGGCCTTCACATAGCCCCGTGAACTGTATTCATGCAGCGCCCAATGAGGCATGCCACAGACGCCACGACCGCTGGCCACCAGTTGCATCATCATCACCGTCAATTCCGAGGTGCGGACCTGGGCCGGTTCGATGTCGGCCGGTTCCAGGAATCGGGTGAAGATGTCCAGCCGATCACGCTCCACCGGGTAGGTGATCAAGGTTTCGGTGAGCAAATCTTCGGGCACGATGTATGGCTTGCTCGCCAGGCGGTGCTGGTTAGCCACCGCGAGCATGGCTTCATAGGTGAACAGCGGCACATAAGTGATCCCGACCAGTTCCAGCGGGTCGGAGGTCACCACCAGGTCCAGGTCGCCTCGGGCCAGCGCCGGCAGCGGGGCGAAGGAGAAGCCCGAGGCCAGGTCCAGCTCGACTTCCGGCCAGGCATCGCGGAACTGGTCGATGGTGGGCATCAGCCACTGAAAGCAACTGTGGCACTCGATCGCCATGTGCAAACGCCCCGCAGTGCCGCCGGCCAGCCGCGCAATGTCACGCTCGGCGCCGCGTAGCAGCGGCAGGGTGGCGTCGGCCAGTTGCAGCAGGCGTAAGCCGGCACTGGTGAAGCGCACCGGTTTGGTCTTGCGCACGAACAGCGGCATGCCCATGCGCTCTTCCAGCTCCTTGAACTGGTGGGACAGCGCCGACTGGGTCAGGTGCAGGCGGTCGGCCGCATCCACCAGGCTGTCGGCTTCGCGCAAGGCGTGCAGGGTTTTCAGGTGACGGATTTCAAGCACCGGGGGCTCCATGAGAAAAACTTGTGATCAACACGAAAAGGTTGAGTTTGTCTCATGTTGGGTGGGCTGTCGACAATAGCACCATGTTTTATAACGTCCTTATATAGAGAGAACTCTCACCATGGCCTTGGCCCACACACTTGGTTTTCCGCGCATCGGCGCTGACCGCGAACTGAAAAAAGCCCTCGAAGCCTACTGGAAGGGCGACCTCGATCAGGACGCGCTGAACAGCGTCGGCCGCCAACTGCGCGCCATCCACTGGCAATTGCAGAAAGATGCCGGCATCGACCTGCTGCCCGTGGGCGACTTCGCCTGGTACGACCAGGTGCTGACTCACTCCCTGACCTTCGGCGTGATCCCCGAGCGTTTCGACAGCGCCAAGGATGAACGCGGCCTGCCGACCCTCGACACCCTGTTCGCCATGGCCCGTGGCGCTACCGCAGCCTGCTGCGGCGGCGAACATACCCAGGCGCAATACGCCCAGGAACTGACCAAATGGTTCGACACCAACTACCATTACCTGGTCCCGGAATTCACCGCTGATCAACAGTTCAAACTGAGCTGGGAACAGCTGTTCGACGAAGTTGACGAAGCCAAAGCCCTGGGCCACAACGTCAAACCGGTGATCATCGGCCCGTTGACTTATCTGTGGCTGGGCAAGGCCAAAGGCAATGACTTCGACAAGCTCGACCTGCTGGAGCGCCTGCTGCCGATCTACGGCGAAATCCTTGGTCGCCTCGCAGCCCAAGGCGTGGAGTGGGTGCAGATCGACGAACCGATCCTGACCCTCGACCTGCCACAAGCCTGGAAAAACGCCTTCGAGCGTGCCTATCACATCCTCCAGTATTCGCCGCTGAAAAAACTCGTGGCGACCTACTTCAGTGGTCTGGAAGACAACCTCGGGCTGGCTGTCGGCCTGCCTGTGCAAGGCTTGCACATCGACGCGGTGCGCGCGCCGGAGCAACTCGGCCAGGTACTGGATCGTCTGCCGACCTACAAGATTCTCTCGGTGGGCCTGGTCAATGGCCGCAACGTCTGGCGTTGCGAACTGGAGCAAGCCCTGGCCCAACTGCAACCGGCCCAGGAGCGCTTCGGCGATAACTTGTGGGTCAGCAGTTCCTGCTCGCTGTTGCACAGCCCGGTGGATCTTGCGCGTGAAGACAAACTCGATCCCGAACTGAAAAGCTGGCTGGCGTTTGCCGTGCAGAAGTGCGGCGAAATCGCCGTGCTGCGTGATGCCCTGAATGATCCGCAGGCGCCGAAGGTGCAAGCCGCCCTGGCGCAAAGCCGTGGTATCCAGGCCAGCCGTGCCCAGTCGCCGCGTATCCACAAAGCGGACGTTCAGGCCCGCATCAACGCCATCGGCGCGGCGGACAGCCAACGCCACTCGCCGTTTGCCAAACGCATCGCACAGCAGCAGGCACGGTTGAAACTGCCGGCGTTCCCGACCACCACCATCGGCTCTTTCCCGCAAACCGCTTCGATCCGTCTGGCGCGCCAGGCCTTCAAGCAAGGCAAGCTTTCAGCCAACGATTACACCGATGCCATGCACAGCGAAATCCGCCATGCCGTGCAAATCCAGGAGCGCCTGGGCCTGGATGTTCTGGTGCACGGTGAAGCCGAGCGCAACGACATGGTCGAGTACTTCGCCGAGCAACTGGACGGCTACCTGTTCACTCGGTTCGGCTGGGTCCAGAGCTACGGTTCGCGCTGCGTCAAACCGGCGATTATTTACGGCGATCTGAGCCGTCCGAAGCCGATGACCGTCGACTGGATCACCTACGCCCAGAGCCTGACAGACAAGGTCATGAAAGGCATGCTCACCGGTCCCGTGACCATGCTGATGTGGTCGTTCCCGCGCGAAGACGTCTCGCGCAAAATTCAGGCGCAGCAACTGGCCCTGGCCTTGCGCGATGAAGTGGTGGACCTGGAAAACGCCGGCATCAAAATCGTGCAGATCGACGAAGCCGCGTTCCGTGAAGGGTTGCCGCTACGCCGGGCGCAATGGCAGGAATACCTCGACTGGGCGGTGCAAGCCTTCCGCCTGAGTGCATCAGGTGTGCGCGACGAAACCCAGATTCACACCCACATGTGCTACAGCGAATTCAACGACGTAATCGAGTCCATCGCCGCCATGGACGCCGACGTGATCACCATCGAAACCTCGCGTTCGGACATGGAATTGCTGGAGGCCTTCGAAGCGTTCGACTACCCCAACGACATCGGCCCGGGCGTCTACGACATCCACTCGCCACGGGTGCCGGACACGGCCGAGATGGTCAAGTTGATGAGCAAAGCCGTGAAGCGGATTCCGGCCGAGCGCTTGTGGGTCAACCCCGATTGCGGTTTGAAAACCCGCGCCTGGCCGGAAACCGAAGCAGCGCTGGTAAACATGGTCGCGGCAGCACGGCAGTTGCGTAGCCAGCTGGCGTGAAGCGCCAGGAAGGAGCGGGGTAATCCCGCTCCTTTTTCTCATCAGAGGTTTTCGAAGTGTGGCAGCGCGGCAGATTGTTTGCCGATATCGGCGTAAGGCAGGTCGGCGTTGTCCGCGTGGGTGAGAAACCGATGTTCCGGTAACTTCAAGTGGGCTTTCTCGAATGCGCCGAATGCAGGTGCGGCCTTGTAGTAATGGAAGTGGGCGTACCACAGCACTTTCGCTGGTGTTTGCGTCAAGTCCCAGACTTCGTATTCCTGCATATAGTCAATTCGACCATTCGAGCGTTTGCCCAGGTTTTTGATCGGGCTGGTTTTACGGATATCTACCACGTGGTGCGTGACGAGGTCGTCGAGCATGCCATCGGTTGGTTTTTTAATCAGCAGCGACTGACGGGTTCGCAGTGCGCGACCGATGGCAATCAATTCGGTGGCCTTGTCGCGTAGCTGCTGGACAAGGGCATTGCCTGGGGCAATGTCCTCGATGCCAAGAGCGCGGCGTGTGAGTTCATTCGCCTCACTGACCAACATGTGCTCGAGGTCCACCGGGAGCATGTCTTGATCCGCGTAGGCTTGAACCCTGGCCTGGTAGGTTTCTTGTGATTGCAATCGGTGGCGGGCATCTGCCACTAACGGTTCAAGTTCTCTGCGAATGGAGTGAGATGGCTGTGGCTGTGGGTTCAAGAGGCGGAATTTGCCGTTGCTCCCTTGTTCCCAGATTTCCATGTGCCCACTTCGTCCCGTCAGGATGTATTGCCGCTTTTGTTTAGTCGTTTCCCAGCGCTCCACCCCGATCAACAATTGGTCGCCTTCAGTGGTGAACACTCTTTTGTTGCTGCTCCCTGGAATAGTCGGTGCAGGCAAATCAAGAGCCTTGCGCGCTCTCTCGGCCATTTTCGCGATGCCGTCCATCAATGACGGCACGTCATCCAGATGAAAATGCTGAGGATAGCTGGCAGTCCAGGCATTCATATCCCGACGAAATTGACTGTAGTACTCGATGCACTCTTGAAGGATCTGGTTACGCTGAGCCTTGGTAACGTTGACTTCCGGCAGACTGAATTGGGTGAACAAGGCGCGGTCGACTTGGGCTCTTTTCACTTGCGCCTGGCTTTGGAGCCAGAACCAGGACACATCGTTGGCGGTGTCATAGCGTGTCAACCATTTCCAGCAAGTTACCGGTTCTCAAGTAAAGGAGATTTGCCTCGCTGAGACGCCCGTTCAACATTGTGACTTCCTGGGTCAGTTGGGCTTTGTGTGCCTTGACGGTAATTTTCTCGTACCAATAGTTAAGGTCCCGCATTTGGGCTTTGATGGTGTCGAGTTCTTTAATCGTTTCCAGCCGCAGCTTCCGGATATCCCCCAGCACCCGCAGCCGCTCGGAGAGCGCTGTAGCAGGCAATGTGTCCAGACTCTCTATCAGCGCATCGATGCTGTTCAGCAGGGGATCGGTTCGATGATTGGCAAAGAACAATTGTTGCTTGTACCTGTCGGTCAGTAACGCCGCGTCATCGCTTTGGATTTGCACAAGCGCGCGCTTTTTGTTGCCGTGGCTGAGTGGAAGCAGATCTGCCAACGTCTGGTAGTGCTGTTTGGCCAACTCGATATCGGCGATGCAGGCTGTCTCAGCTTCGCGCATCAGCGCCTTGGGACGCTCTGGATTGGCGTTGTAGGCTTGCAGGGCGGCTTTGGTGCGCTTTACCTGGGTATCGAATTGCAGGGCGAGTCTGTCGGCCTCTACGGTCAATGCATGATGGCGACGATAAGCGTGGTCGCTCCACCAGCGAGGCAACCGTTCGCGCACAGCCTGAGGCCATACCGGATCAAGCGTATCCGCCAGGTGCCCGAGCATGTTGCCGCCACCGAGCCCCCCGCCTTCGAACGTAACGCCATAAACGCCGAAATAAGTATCCCAGTGGCCTGCTTCATCGAGCGCGATGGGCTGTTTGTAGGTTTTTTGACTATTGCCGCTCAAGCGCCAGTTGCGTGAGTCCTTGCTGCGCTCGACCTGGAAAATCCGTCCCTGGCGCACGATAAAATCACCCTCGGCATGGCGGTAGATATTGCGATAGGTCCCCTGGGTCGCCGGCTGGAGTCCCGATAGGGAAATTGCCTGCTCATACTCGTAACCGGCGAAGCGTTCGGCCACATGCCGGGCCTGACGCATCGAGGGCACCTGTATCGCGGCCGCCGTTGTGCCCAACTTATGAAGCTGGCGCGCGCGCGTGATGGAGCGGGCTGTCCGGGAAAGCGCCGAGGCTGCAACTTCACCGGGAAGCAAATCCATGGCCGCGTCGATCAGCGACAACAGCACCGATTCGACCTCCGCCAGGCCGTCACCCACGTCTGCGCGTAAAAAGGCCGCCACCGCCTGGTTCGCGGCGATCCAGACATCGTAGAGTGAGATAGCGGTCCCGACGAAAGGCACCAGTCCAAAAGCCATTTTTATGTAGTTGAAGGCACGCGGGCCTTTCAGTGCGTAACGCTCCATGTACAGCGCGTCGTTGGCGCGGGAGGTGCCGCGATGAGTTTCGATCAGGCGACCCATATGAGCATTGACCAGGTGGGCGGCCAACGAGGTGGTCGCCGGCCAACGCAAGCCGACTCCGATCAACGCGTCGAAGTGTTTAAGCATGCTCTGCTTGATGCGGATTTCGTGGGCTCGTACGTCGCCCTGTAAGGCCCGGCCAGCCAGGTAGCCGACCCATTTGTCATGCAGACACAGGTTGAACAGGGCTTTGCGAGCGGTTTCCAGGCTGTCGTAACGGCGCAGGAATTGGCCATCGGGGCTGTCGGGCAGGTATAGCAGGGTGACCCCGCTGACCTGTTCCTCGATGAAGTTCACGCCAGACAAAGTCACGGGGCCTTCATTGGGGGTGTCCTTGCCACCCACGCTCAAGTGGGCCGGCAGCAATACGATGCGCTTGCCATCGGTGCGCCAGGCTTCGGGGTTGTCGGCGTCGATGGCGATGTGCAGGACTTGCAAGTCGTTTTGGTCGATCTGCTTTTGCAGGCGGGCGGTCTCACCCTGCAATTTGAGCATCAGCGCCCAGGGCTCGATCAGGCTCTCGCGGCGATGCTCTTTGCTGAAGACGGACTCGGTGGCCGCCCCCGTGAACGCGTCGCGGATCAGCGTTTCGTATGCCTTGGGCAGGTCGAGCTCCGGCAGGACCCTCATCAGATAGTCACGGGTGATGCCGCTTTTCAGGGCCTGGGCTTCTGTCTTATTCGCCGCAGTAACCTCCACCTGCATGAAGCTCAATCGCAGGGAAAGGGGTTCCAGGTTCATCGACGGTGTGTTGTCTATATTGTGTTGGGCCAGGTCCTCGAGAGACATCCTGCTACGCGTCACACTTGGAATCAGCACGAGTTTTTGCGGGGTTCCTGGCGCTCCGGGAGCGGGATCGAGATGCTTTGCCCATTTCACCGAATCGGGCAAGTCGAGCTTCACGTCGAAACGGCCCTTGATCGCGAAATCCTTGCGCAGACGGGCGTGCAAGTGTTTGCGGGTGAAGTCGTCACGGGGTTCCAGGGCGACTGTTATCAGTTCGTGGCTACGTTGCATCGCCGTGATGTACGCCTCGATCAGTCGCTTGAGCCTGGTACGGTCAGCCTCGATCAGTGCACTGAGCCAATTTGGCAGGTTGGAGGCGAGGATATTGCTGAGGTCTTGCTCTTGCAGGTGGGCGAAAGCAAGGTTCCTGGCGGCATGCACCGGAACCTGCAACGTGGCGCGGGTGTGTTTGCGCAAGATCTCCAGTTGTTCGGCACGCTGCGCGGCCTTGGCCGGCTCGGCGTGACGCTGGCGCAGCGCGCCGGCCTGTTCTTCGAAGTCGCTGGTCAGTTGATTCAGCCCGTACGTCAGCGCGTCGCCAGGAATTTTATTCAGATGCAACGTCAGTGCATTGTCCTGCTGATGAATCTGCAATACCTGGCGTTCAAGCTCACGACGGTTGGCGAATCGTTGCAGACCACCGCCGGTGCCAGACCAGTAGAGCAGCACGCTGTGCGGCGAATTGGCATCGGCCAGCGCATCCGCTCGGGTGACGATAAATGCGCCGTTGAGTTCCTGGGCGGTGACCGTGGTTTTGTCACCGCTCTGCTCGGTCATCGATAGGGTCAGGCTGGCCGCGACCGGGTCCGGACCTGGATTGTCGGGAGTGTCCAGCAAGGCCTTGAGCAGGCTGCACTCCTCGTCACTGAGTTGTTTAAGCGCCAGTTGGAGCCTGGCTTCTGCGTGCAGTCCGGCCTTATGGGCGCTGTGCAGGGCGGTGAACGCCTGCTGGAACGTGACCACATCCAGTGGGCGCGATCGATTAAGCAACGCAGAGGCGGCCTTGTCTGCGGCTTCTTCGGCGATTTCCAACGCTTTGAGCGAGTCCTTGAACGGTTGCAGGCCCTGGCCATCTCCTACCTCTGCCACCAATATTTCGAGCGCATCGCGCTGCTTGTTCAGCGCGGCCCGGCGCAGTGACAAGGGGATATCCGCATATAGGCTGCCAAACAGTGGCTGTTCACCGGTCACAGTGTCGCCATCGGCGGTTTCCAGCTTGGGGGGGGAGGCGAGAATGGCAGTCTTGCCGCGCTCTTGGTCAACCTGGTCAGCCAGGGTGAGGGATTGCGCACCGTGCTCGGCCAACCCGGGCTTGTCGCGGGTTCCGTGGCGTAACGCGCTGACCTGAGCCGGCTGGCAGGCCGCAAACAGGTCGCTTGCGCCCACGCCCATGGGGTCGGTTTTGGCGGTGTATTCAAAGCGAACGTTATCGGTGGGCAAGCCGGGCGGGACGAGTGCCTGTCGGAGAAGCCATGCCTCCATGTCGCTGCGTTGACTGAAAAGTTGAATTGCGACGGGCCGGCAAGGCAGATACAGCCATTGACTGCCGCTGGCCGCCTCGCCTGTGGTGATGACCCATGCGCCTGGGAGTTCGACTCTGCCGAGGTTACTCAATACCAGGGCCAATTGCTCGGTATGGACAGGCTGGCCGTCCAGCGTCAGAGCACCGAGGGGCGGATCAATGATCAACAACAGGGGTTTGAGCTGTTCCGCCGTCAGGGTTCTCTGGGCGAATGCCAGTTGAAGGCTCGCTTCGAAATGCTGACGGTAAAGTTGTATTGCCCGTTTTTTGCGCGATACCGCAGTGCCGGGGGCGCGCGTGTCCCAGTAGGTTGCCCAGCGCTCGCGGTGCGACTGTTCAGGGGTGAGTGTCTTGAGTCGCTCGAGTATTTGCAATGGAGTCAGGTTCGACAGGGGATGAGTCTGATTCAGACCGGTCACTTGACAGCGCTCATCGAGCGTCGTCTCCAGTGTCGGGTGTTGCAGGACGAAGGCGCAGGCATCGGTGAAGCTGACAAACCGTTCCGGATGCTCCTGTGTGGCGACGAAGAGCAAGCCAGCTTGTTGCCCGGCCAGATCGAGTTTCTGTTTCAACAGTTGAGTGAGCGTCTCACGCATTCCCGGACTGGCGGCAAGAAGCTCGCGCAAGCCCTCGCTGCTTTCGCGCCAGCGTGCCGAAGCATGCAGAAACAGGCTTTCGTCGTAGAGAGGCGGCAGCGCGGATGGGGTAGGGATGAGGATCGGCGCCGGGTTGGGGAGGTCGAAAAGAAGTCTATCGGTCATAACAACATGGCTCGGTGTGAGGAGCGGCGGTTCCACTCCATTTGCGAGCCATTTAAGGAAAGTTCTCGGGGACGGTGGCGGTAAATAGTTATCGCATCAGAGGCGGATGTGATCGAACGCACCTCATGCAATCGAACTGTCGCGATGACCGCTCGGCAATCTTCATCAAACTGTCACGTAACTGTGGCAGCGCGCTTGAACAAACTTCATCAGACTCGCGCTCTACTGGAGTTCTGCGTTTCGGTGTTTTTCATGCGTGCTTTATTGTTATCGGCGGCCACTTTTCTGGCCGCTTTATTGTTCAGCCTGTCGTCCCTGGCGGCTTCGCGGTGCGATGTCAATGTTCCGACCGAGCGGGTCGATCTGGCGCAGGTGAGCCTGGCCTACCAGAGCATTGGCCGTGCCTCGGACCCTGCGTTGTTGCTGGTGATGGGCCTGGGCGGGCAGTTGATTCACTGGCCGGATGAGGTGGTGGTTGCGCTGTGTCAGCAGGGGTTTCGGGTAATCCGCTATGACAATCGCGATGTGGGCCTCTCGACTTGGCGGCAGACGCCTGTCGACGCCAACCTGACATTCGAAGTGCTGCGCTACAAACTCGGCTTGCCGGTATCGGCGCCGTATACCCTGACCGACATGGCAGACGATGCGTTTGGGTTGATGGATGCCTTGCACGTCGAGCAATTCCACGTATTGGGCGCCAGCATGGGCGGGATGATCGCTCAGCATATGGCGGCCATGGCACCGCAGCGTGTCGAGAGCCTGACCTTGCTGATGACCAGTTCGGGTGCCGAAGGCTTGCCGGCGCCGAGTGCGGCGCTGGTGCAGTTACTCGCGCGACGCGGTGCGCCGAATCGCCAAGTGGCGCTGGAGCAACAGGCCGATTTGCTGGCGGCGTTGGGCAGTCCCTCGGTCACTGATGATCGGCAGGCGTTGCTGCATCAAGCGGCGCTGTCTTATGACCGGGCGTTTAACCCTGAAGGCGTTAAGCGCCAGATCATGGCGATCCTCGCCGAACAGAGCCGGGTGGCGCTGCTCAATCAATTGCGGGTGCCGACGCTGGTGGTTCACGGCACCGCCGATCCGTTGTTGCCGGTGATGCATGGTGTGCACCTGGCGGCGCACATCCGTGGCAGCCAATTGAAGCTGATTCCGGGGCTGGCGCATCGTTTTCAGGAGGCATTCAAGGCGCCGTTACTGGCGGCGGTGTTGCCGTATTTGCAGGCCCATCGCGAAGACACCTCGCATTGGGCGCAGATTGATCCAGTGGCCGAACACAATCTTCTGTAACACCCAAATCCAAACTGTGGGAGCGGGCTCTTGTGGCGAGGGGGCTTGCCCCCGTTGGGCTGCGAAGCAGTCCCATGACCGGTCAGCGCGGATCTCCTGAAAAACCGCGCAAGCCGATTTACGACTGCTGCGCAGCCGAACGGGGGCAAGCCCCCTCGCCACAAAAACGGAGGCTGGTTTACGTTGGAACGAAGTTATCCAGCATCCGGTTCACCGCCAGTTCACCCAGCATGACCGAGTTCTGGATGCCGAGTACGGTGTTGCGTTGCGGGCCGTTCAACTGCCCCGCGAAATCACTCAACATCACGCTCGCCGCCGCCAGCGATTCGCAGGCGTTGACCAGCAGGGTTTCGTTATCGGCGTCGGGGGCGACGAGGTAAAGGGTGCTGGGTTTGCGTGGGGTGTCTTTGGGAATGACCGGTTTGAGGTAGTAATCGAGGGCGCGGTCGGCGGCTTCGTTGAGCTTTTTGGAGCCAGGGGTTTCGTATGGGGAAACGTCGTCGGTTTCCGGTGGGTTTGGAGTGATCTTGAACATTGAGGGATATACCTTTAGTAGAGCTACAACCTCTCTCGCTACTAAACGGTAGGGGTGGTAGCTGTGCGCAAGTTAGTAGACCGGTAACACCCTCAAACCCGGCGCACCCGAGGGTGCCATGCGCACAGCCACCATCAAGTGCAGGTGAAAACCTGACTAAATGACGCTTGTGCAACCGTCTTGAGGGGTAATCCGGGCTACTAAACCCGATCACTGGGAATCAGTGACAGGAACCAAGTTACCGACGGGCCTCCAGACGCACAAGCCGGCGGATTCTGACGTGGTTGTAGGCGACGGCGCAAGGCGCTGTAGCTTTCAGGAAGTAACGTTAAACAGAACTAAACACGCCCTCCCAAACACCCGAAATCCACTGTGGGAGCGAGCCTGCTCGCGAAGGCGGTGTAATCAGCCAATGCAGATATCAACTGACATGACGCCTTCGCGAGCAGGCTCGCTCACACAAGGGGAATAGGCGTTTGTTGGCGCGATTCGCCAGATCATGAGTGAAGCCAGGGGCGGAACGGTGAGCTGATCTCAGTCGCACAGCACTTTTGTGGCGAGGGAGCTTGCTCCCGCTGGGCTGCGAAGCAGCCCCAATTAGAGTCACCTCTTTTGCGTCAGGTACACCGCGCAGGCTGGTTTTGCGGCTGCTTCGCACCCGAGCGGGAGCAAGCTCCCTCGCCACAGAGGAAGGGGGCATCCCCAGGAACAATGGTCAGCCGTGCAGGCGCACCCACACGCTGACCAGCAGCGTCGCCGCCATCAACCACGCTACCGCCGCCACCGCCAGCGAAGCCTCCAGTCGCATCCGGTCGACCATCACATACAAGGTCGCCAGGTAGACGAAGTACGGAATGATCGACCACATGCCGAACACGATGGTGGTCTTCAAATCATCCAGCGAGCGGCCCTTGCCGACGATGTAATGGGCGATCAGCGCAAAGGTCGGAAACAGCGGCACCAGCCCTGCGATGTAATAGTTTTTGGTCTTGGCCAGCATGGCGAGAATCACCACCACCGCCGCGCCCAGGGTTGCTTTGAACATCAGGTCCATCAGTGGCTCAGCCCGTATTTTTTCACTTTGTCGAACAGCGTGGTCTTGGCCATTCCCAGTTCCAGGCTGGCCTGGGTCAGGTTGCCGCCGCTGCGCTGCAGGGCGTCGCTGAGCAGGTTGCGTTCGAAGGCTTCAACTGCTTCGGCGAAGGCCAGGCCCTGGTTGCTGCCGCTGGCGCCGGTTTTTTTGAAGGCCGGCAGGCCGAGGGCGAAGCGTTCGGCAACGTTGCGCAATTCACGCACGTTGCCCGGCCAGTCGTGGCTCATCAGCGTCGACAGGGTCTGGTTGTCCAGCTCCGGCACGGCACGGTCGAAGCGCAGGGATGACTGCTGCAAAAAGTGTTCGAACAGTTGCAGGATGTCTTCGCGGCGTTCGCGCAGCGGCGGCAGTTCCAGGGTCACCACGTTCAGGCGGTAATACAGGTCGCTGCGAAACTCGCCAGCCTTGCTCGATTGATCCAGATCGGACTTGGTCGCGGCGATCACCCGGCAATCCACCTCGACGCTCTGGTTCGAACCGAGGCGTTCGAGGGTGCGCTCCTGCAACACCCGCAGCAGTTTGATCTGCAATGGCAGGGGCATGCTTTCCACTTCGTCGAGGAACAACGTGCCGCCGTGGGCATGTTCGATCTTGCCGATCCGTCGTTTGCCGGCGCCGGTGAAGGCGTTGGCCTCGTGGCCAAAGATCTCGCTTTCGAACAGGTTCTCTGGCAGGCCACCGCAGTTCAGCGCGACGAATTGTTTGGTGTGCCGGCGGCTGAAGTCGTGCAGGCAGCGCGCGACCAGTTCCTTGCCGGTGCCGGTCTCGCCTTCGATCAGCACGTTGGCCGAAGTATCGGCGACGTTGGCGATCAGTTCTCGCAGGTGCTGCATGGCAGGCGAGCGACCGATGATCCGGCCTTCGAGGGAGTCACGTTCGAAAAGTTGACGACGTAACGAAGAGACTTCCCGCGCCAGGCTGCGTTGCTCCAGCGCGCGGCGGGCCACGTCCACCAGGCGTTCCGGGGAGAAGGGTTTCTCCATGAAGTCGTAGGCGCCTTTCTGCATCGCGCCGACGGCCATCGAGATGTCGCCGTGGCCGGTAATCAGCACCACCGGCAGGCTGCGATCGCGGGCCTTGAGCCGGGTCAGCAGTTCCAGGCCATCGATGCCGGGCAAGCGGATGTCACTGATGACAATGCCGGCGAAGTTATCGCCGACTCGCTCCAGCGCTTCTTCGGCGCTGCCGACGCCCACGCAGGGAATGTCTTCCAGGGTCAGCGCCTGTTGGCAACCGAGCAGTACATGGGGGTCGTCTTCGACGATCAACACACTAAGGTCGTTGTTCATATTGGCTCGGCGGGAGTGGGGCTTACCAACGGTAAACTGAGGACGAAGGTGGTGCCACCGCTGGCCGGGTGTTCGACACCCAGATGCCCGCCAGTGGCGGCGGCCAGGCTCGCCGACAGGGTCAGGCCGAGGCCCAGGCCCTGTTCGCCGGGTTTGGTGGTGAAGAACGGTTCGAACAGATGCTTGCGCGCTTCGGCATCGATACCGTGGCCATTGTCGCGCACCCGCAGGCGATACTTGCGGTCGAACTCCTCGCCTTCGAGCCACAACGCCGGTTGGGGCTGCGACTGCATGGCGTCAAGCGCGTTGCCGATCAGGTTGACCAGAATTTGCTCCAGGCGGGTCTGGTCGATCTGCACCTGCACGTCGGTGAAGTCGCGATGCAATTGCAGATGCACGTTTTCCATACGACTGCCCAGCAGTTGCAGGGCGGCGTCCACGGCTTTGCCGAGGCTGGCCTGGCCCTTGTCATCGCCGCGCCGGGCGAAGGAACGCAGGCTGGCGGTAATCCGGCCCATGCGGTCGATCAGTTCGTTGATGGTCTTGAGGTTGGTGCTGGCCACATCCAGCTGACCGCGTTCCAGAAAGCGCACGGTATTGCCGGACAAGGTTCGCAATGCAGCCAGCGGCTGGTTCAATTCGTGGGCAATGCTGGTGGACATCTGGCCGATGGCTGCCAGTTTGCCAGCCTGGACTAGTTCATCCTGGGCGCGGCGCAACGTCTCTTCGGCCTGTCGGCGTTCGCGGATCTGACCCTTGAGCCGTTCGTTGCTGGCGCGCAGGTCGGTGGTGCGTTCGGCAATCCGACGCTCCAGTTGATTGTTGGCTTCCTGCAGGGCTTCTCGCGCTGCAAGGCGAGTGGCGATCACTTTGCGTCGCTCGTTCCAGGCGATCAGCAGAAACGCCACCAGGGCAAACGCCACCGCCACCAGAATCCCCTGGTTGATTGCTTCACGCCGCAGGTCTTGCAGGGGCGTGAGCAGGGTGAAATTCCATGGTGTATCGCTCAGCGGCCGGGTTTGCGAGAGGTAGCTGATGTTCTCTTCATCGGACTCCAGTTCGCTATTGGCGGGGAAGGTCAGTTTCTCTTCGCCTTCGGCCAGTTTCTCCCGCGCCAGCGGTTGCAGTTCATTCAGCGGAAACCAGTAGTACTGCAGGCTGCGGGCCAGTTTTTCCTTGGTTTCGTCGGTCAACGGCACCACCGATTTGAGCCGCCGCGCCGGATCGCTGGAAAGAATGATGATGCCGTTTTCGTCGCTGACGAAGGCTTCCAGGCGCGCGCGCTGCCAGCGTTCTTCCATGGCTTCGAGGCGAACCTTGACCACCGCGACGCCGATGATCTTGCCGTGCTCTTCTAGGCCATGAGCCAGGTAATAACCGGGTTCGCCACTGGTGCTGCCGATGCCATAGAAGCGCCCCGGCTGACCGCGCACGGCGTTCTGGAAATAGGCGCGGAAGGACAGGTCTTCACCCAGGTAACTGTCGACATCGCGCCAGTTGCTGGTGGCCAGGACGCGACCGGTGGTGTCCATCACATAAATGGCCCGACTGCGGCTGCGCCGGTTCAGGCCTTCAAGGTATTCGTTGACCGTCTGCCGGAGTTCCGGTGACGGGTCGGCCAACAGCTTCGAAACACTGGACTCGAGTTCCAGCAGGCTGGGCAGGTAGGTGTACTTGCTGATCTCGCTCTCGACGGCGCGGGCGTGCAGTTCCAGCTGACGCTGGCCGTTCTCGCTGAGGCTGCGAATTCCGTAGTGTTCACTGACCCAGAAGCCGATGTAACCCAAGCCGATCATCAGGGCGACGATCAGCGGCGGCAGGAACAGATGGCGAATCAAACGGGGTTTCACGGCGAGTGATGGCGGCGCGGCGCGATAGAGAGTGGAGTCGCATTTCATCACAGATGCCTTGGGTCAACCACAACACAATATCCATATCCCCACGGGCCCCGTGGGAGTTGCTGTGTGGCGAGGGGGCTTGCCCCCGTTGGACTGCGTAGCAGTCCCAATACCTGAATACTCGGCTTGTCAGATACAACCCGAATCCAGATATTGGGGCCGCTTCGCGACCCAACGGGGGCAAGCCCCCTCGCCACAAAAGCCCGCTCCCACAATTGGGGGAGCGGTGTCTTCCTTCTTAGTGCTGCAGGATTTTCTCGAGGAAATGCTGCGCGCGGTCGGAGCGGGCGTTGATGTCGCCGAAGAACTCCTCTTTCTTGCAGTCTTCGATGATCTTGCCCTGGTCCATGAAGATCACCCGATCGGCCACTTTGCGCGCAAAGCCCATTTCGTGGGTCACGCACATCATGGTCATGCCTTCGTGGGCCAGTTGCACCATCACATCGAGTACTTCGTTGACCATTTCCGGGTCCAGTGCCGAGGTCGGTTCGTCGAACAGCATCACGATCGGGTCCATCGCCAGCGCACGGGCAATCGCCACACGCTGTTGCTGACCACCGGAGAGTTGGCCCGGATGCTTTTTGGCGTGGGCGGAGAGGCCGACGCGTTCGAGCAGTTGCAGGGCTTTCTTGGATGCCTCTTCCTTGCTGCGACCCAACACCTTGACCTGTGCGATGGTCAGGTTGTCCATGATGCTCAGGTGCGGGAACAGTTCGAAATGCTGGAACACCATGCCAACGCGCGAACGCAGTTTCGGCAGGTTGGTCTTCGGGTCGGCGATGGACGTGCCATCGACGATCACGTCGCCTTTCTGGAACGGTTCCAGGGCGTTGACGCATTTGATCAGGGTGGATTTGCCGGAGCCGGACGGCCCGCACACCACAATCACTTCGCCTTTTTTGACCTCGGTGCTGCAGTCAGTCAGTACCTGGAAGTCGCCATACCACTTGTTGACATTCTTGATAGAGATCATACGGCAAACCTTTTTTGCAGACGCTTGACCAGCAGCGAGGCGGCAAAGCTGATTGTGAAGTACGTGAGACCTGCGAAGATCAGGAACTCATTGGAGCGGCCGATGATGTCGCCACTGGCACGCGAGGCATTGAGGAAGTCCACCAGACCGACCGCATACACCAGCGAGGTGTCCTGGAACAGGATGATGCTCTGTTGCAGCAGCAGCGGGGTCATCTTGCGAAACGCTTGCGGCAGGATGATCAGCCGCATCATCTGGCCATATTCCATGCCCAATGCCTGGGCAGCGCCCATCTGGCCCTTGGGTATCGACTGCACGCCAGCCCGGACGATTTCGCAGAAGTACGCGGCTTCGAACATCATGAAGGCCACGATGCACGAGGCGAACGCGCCGATCGGCGTGTCTTCGCCGGTGATCCAGCGTAATACGAATGGCACCGCCAGGTAGAACCAGGTGATGACCAGCAGCAGTGGGATCGAACGGAAGTAGTTGACGTAGGCGCCGGCAATGTTCGACAGCAGTTTGCTGTGGGACAGGCGCATCAGTGCCAGGATCGTGCCGAGAATGATCCCGCCGCTCACGCCCAGGGCCATCAGCTTGAGGGTCATGACCATGCCGTTCCACATACCCGGCAGGGACGGAATGATGCCCGAGAAGTCGAATTCCATCATTTACCCCCTACGGAAATCAGGCCCGGTACGGCGACTTTCTTCTCGACCGCGCGCATCAGCAACATCAGGCTCATGTTCAGGGTGAAGTAGATCAGCGTGGCCAAAGTGAAGGCTTCGAACAGGTTGGCGGAGAACTCGGCGGTCTGTTTGGTCTGCGCGAGCAGCTCCATCAGGCCGATCAGCGATGCGACGGAGGAGTTCTTGAACACGTTCAGGAATTCCGAGGTAAGCGGTGGAATGATGATGCGGTAAGCCTGGGGCAGCAGCACGTTCCAGTAGATCTGCGGCAGCTTGAAACCCCCATGGCGCGAGCAGCGGATTCCTGGCCGCGGGGCAGCGCCTGGATACCGGTGCGCACTTGTTCACAAACGCGAGCCGTGGTGAACAGGCCCAGGCACACGACGACGCTGAGGAAGGCCGAGGTGGTCGGGTTCAGGTCCTGCTTGTACCAGTCTTGCAGGTTTTGCGGCAGCAGGTCGGGTACCAGGAAGTACCAGATGAACAGCTGAACCAGCAGCGGCACGTTACGGAAGAGTTCGACGTAGCAGGTCGCGATGCCCGATACGATGCGATTCGGCACCGTGCGCATGACGCCCAGAATCGAGCCCAGCAGCAGGGCGATGATCCAGGCCGCGACGGCGATGGCGATGGTCCAGCCCAAACCGGAGAGGTACCAGTCGAAATAAATTTCGCTGCCCACGCCGGTGGACTTGAAGAACACGCCCCAGTCCCAGTTGTAATTCATTAGGGTCTCCCCTCGGATTCGATCGATGTACAAATGCCCGCCTGGGGACTCCGTTCCCGCCCGACTCTAATGGTCAGGCACACACGAACGGCTCGACAGCCACCGGTTCGAGTGTTTCCAGAAATGCCAGCAGGGAGTGACAACCCCTGAAAGGGCAAAGGCTCTCTCAGGGGATAAGGTTAGTCAGGAATCAGGATTTCTTTTCGTCAGCCGCTTTGTCGGTCGGATTGGCGATCAGGGCCTTGAGCTCGTTGCTCATCGGGAACATCAGGTTCAGGCCTTTAGGCGGGATTGGCTGCATGAACCATTTTTCGTAGATCTTGTTGATCTCGCCGGACTTGTAGGTCGCGATGATGGCGTCGTCGACAGCTTTCTTGAACGGCGCGTCGCCCTTGCGGACCATGCAGCCGTAGATTTCGAAGGATTGTGGTGTACCGGTCACGTTCCAGTCATCCGGCTTCTTGGCCTTGGCCATTTCACCGGCCAGCAAGGCGTCGTCCATCATGAAAGCAACGGCACGGCCGGTTTCCAGCATCTGGAAGGACTCGCCGTGGTCCTTGGCGGAGATCACGTTCATGCCCATCTGCTTGTCGGCGTTCATCGACTTGAGGATGCGCTCGGACGTGGTACCGGCGGTGGTCACGACGTTCTTGCCTTTGAGGTCGGCGAAGTCTTTGTATGGGGAGTCTTTCTTGGCCAGCAGCTTGGTGCCGATTTCGAAGATGCCGACGGAGAAGTCAACTTGTTGCTGACGCTCGACGTTGTTGGTGGTGGAGCCGCACTCGACGTCCACGGTGCCGTTCTGCACCAGCGGGATACGGGTTTGCGAGGTCACCAGGTTGTATTTGACCTGGAGGTTGGGCATGTCCAGGTCTTTCTTGATGGCTTCGACGATTTTCAACTGGATATCGTGGGAGTAGCCAACCGGTTTGCCGGAGGCGTCCGCGATGTAGGAAAACGGAATGGAAGCGTCACGATGCCCGAGGGTGATGGTGCCGGACTCTTTGATCTTCTTCAGTGTGCCGGTGAGTTCGGCGGCGAAAACTGGAGTGCTAATCAGAGCGGCAGCAATGGCTGCGCCCAGGATATGGGGAACGATGCGCATCAAATTTTCCTCGACATTGTTTTTATATGGAGCCAGTTCTTCGGCCCTTTTTGGTGCTTCGAATGCCCAAGGGCTCCTGAAGTGTTGGCGCAACAGGCATTCGTCCAAGAGTGTAGAGCATGACTCGTGCCAGGCCAGGCTGATCTGGTCAACTTATTGATTTATAATGATATTAAATATTTATGGCGTGGTTTTTCGGGATGGGGAATCCGGTTAACCGAATTGACCGATGGGTCGCGTTCGGAAAACCGAATGCAATCTCTCGTCTTGCACCTATCCCCTGTGGGGGCGAGCCTGGAGATATGTAGTGTTTGGCGGAATGCAAAAAGCCCCTGAATCATGAGATTCAGGGGCTTTGGTTCAATTGGATTGTCGATCAGGCCGCTTCGATCTTGCTGCGGTTCTGTTCGACCTTGTTCAGGTAATCCTTGAGCTTTTCCTGTTCCGCCGGGGTGGTGAACAGCGCAAGTTTGCTGCGGCGCCAAAGAATGTCGTCGGCGGTGCTTGCCCATTCTTCGCTGCACAGGTAATCGACTTCGCGGGTGTAAAGGCCGCCGCCGATGTGCTCGCCCAGGTCACTGAGTTTTTCAACGCCTTCGAGCATGCGCCAGGTGCGGCTGCCGTAAGTAGTGGCCCAGCGCCGGGCGATCTCGGTGGGCACCCAGTCGAACTTGTCGCGGATCCGCGAGCTCAAGGCCTGCGGGGTGGTCATGTCTTCGCCGCCGGGCAGGGGAGCGCTGGTGGTCCAGCTTGGCTTGATGTGCGTGAAGTACGGGGCCAATTGCGCCAGCGCCGACTCGGCCAGTTTGCGGTAAGTCGTCAGTTTGCCGCCGAACACCGACAGCAGTGGCGCTTCTTCGGCACTGCCCGACAACGCCAGGGTGTAGTCGCGGGTAACGGCCGACGGGTTGTCGGATTCATCGTTGCACAGCGGGCGAACGCCGGAATAACTGTGCAGGATGTCGCTGCGGCTGATTTGCTTCTTGAAGTGGGCGTTGACCACTTTCAGCAGGTAATCGGTTTCGCCCTCAGTGATTGCCACTTTCGCCGGGTCGCCGGTGTACTCGCGGTCGGTGGTGCCGATCAAGGTGAAGTGGTTCAGGTAGGGAATGGTGAAGACGATGCGCTGATCTTCGTTTTGCAGAATGTGCGCGTGTTCACCTTCGTACAGTTTCGGCACGATCAGGTGGCTGCCCTGGATCAAGCGGATGCCATACGGCGACTCCATCTTCAGGTCGTCCCGGATAAATTGGGCGACCCATGGGCCGGCAGCATTCACCAGCGCTTTGGCGCGGATCGAAAACAGGCTGCCATCGGCGCGTTCCAGGTGCAGGTTCCACAGGCCCTTGCTGCGACGGGCACTGACGCAACGGGTCTGCGTATGAACGTGAGCGCCTTTCTCGCGGGCAGCCATGGCGTTCAGCACGACCAGGCGTGCGTCATCGACCCAGCAATCGGAGTATTCGAAGCCTTTGGTGATCTCGCTTTTCAGTGCGCTGTCCGGGCCGAATTTCAGGCTTTTCGAGCCTTGGAGTTTTTCCCGTTTGCCGAGGTGGTCATAAAGGAACAGGCCGGCGCGGATCATCCAGGCCGGACGCAGGTGCGGGCGGTGTGGCAGCACGAAGCGCATCTGTTTGACGATATGCGGCGCCTTGGCCAGCAGCACTTCGCGCTCGGCGAGGGCTTCGCGTACCAGGCGGAATTCATAATGTTCGAGGTAGCGCAGGCCGCCGTGAATGAGCTTGCTGCTGGCTGACGAGGTGTGGCTGGCCAAGTCATCCTTTTCGCAAAGGAACACCGAAAGGCCGCGACCGGCGGCATCCGCTGCGATCCCCACGCCATTGATCCCACCACCGATGACGGCGATATCGTAGACCTCGGCGAGAGGGGGCGTAGGCAAGGTAGAAGTGGGCATCGGCTAGCCTCGGTTTTTAGAGTTTCTGTATTTGAATTCGAACATTTATGTTCACTTACGAAAATATTAGCCCATAAAGACGCCCACAGCCAGCCAGCTTCGATTGAAAATACTGATCGAAGGGGTGTTAAAGGAAAATTTTCGAACATTGAATGATGACAGTGGAGGCTTTTGTGGCGAGGGAGCTTGCTCCCGCTGGGCTGCGAAGCAGCCCTAAAACCGGCAATCGGGGTATTTCAGAATGAACATGCCATCTGATTTGCGTCTGCTGCGCAGCCGAACGGGAGCAAGCTCCCTCGCCACAGGGGAGCGAGCTGTTTCGAAAGGAGTTAAACCACTTCCAACCGAATCTTGTGCTGGCTCAGCAACTGCGCCAAGGCCGGCGAAGGCGGTTGATCGGTGACCAGGCAATCGATCAGGCTGATCGGCCCCAGGCGAATCATGGCGTTGCGCCCGAATTTGCTGGAGTCGGCTGCGAGAATTACCTGTCGGGCGTTGGCGATGATCGCTTGGGACACCCGCACTTCCTGATAATCGAAGTCCAGCAGGCTGCCGTCTTCATCGATGCCGCTGATGCCGACCAGGGCGAAGTCGACCTTGAACTGGTTGATGAAGTCGACGCTGGCCTGGCCGACCACGCCTCCGTCACGCCGCACATTCCCCCCCGTCAGCAGCACGTCGAAGTCGTCCTTGGCGCTGAGCATCGAGGCCACATGCAGGTTGTTGGTGATGATTTTCAGGTGGTTGTGATTGAGCAGCGCCCGGGCGATGGATTCGGTGGTGGTGCCGATGTTGATGAACAGCGAGGCGTGATCTGGAATCTGCGCCGCAATGGCTTCGCCAATACGCTGTTTTTCATCGCGCATCTGATCGGCGCGCATGGCGTAGGCGGTGTTTTCGACACTGGAATCATAGGCTGCGCCGCCATGGTAGCGCCGCAGCAAATTGACTTCCGCCAGTTGATTGATATCGCGGCGGATGGTTTGCGGTGTAACGACGAACAGCTGAGCCATTTCCTCGATGCTGACATAACCGCGCTCGCGGACCAGTTCGAGGATTTGCTGCTGACGGGGAGGCAGATTCATGGGGCTTCCTTTGGGCTGCCGTGCAAAATTTGCCCATGATGCCGCAGGAATCCGCTCCCTACCAGTTAGAACCCGACCTTGGCTTATTCAGCACCCTCATGCGGTTCCCAGTCGCGGGTGCGGCTGACGGCTTTTTTCCAGCCGGCGTAGAGTTTTTCCTTCGCGGTTTCGTCCAGTGTCGGTTCGAACTCGCGCTCGATCACCGCCTTGCCGCGCAACTCGTCCAGACTGCCCCAGAAGCCGCAAGCCAAACCAGCCAGGTAAGCCGCACCCAGCGCTGTGGTTTCGCGCATTTTCGGACGTTCGACCTGCGTGCCGAGAATGTCGGCCTGGAATTGCATCAGGAAGTTGTTGGCGACAGCTCCGCCGTCCACTCGCAGGGACTTCAGGCGTTCGCCGGCATCCTGTTGCATGGCGTCGAGAACGTCGCGGGTCTGGTAGGCAATCGACTCCAGCGCGGCACGAATGATGTGATCCACGCGTACGCCACGGGTCAGGCCGAACAGGGCGCCACGGGCATACGGGTCCCAGTAAGGGGCGCCCAGGCCGGTGAAGGCTGGCACCAGGTACACGCCGTTGCTGTCCTTGACCTTGTTGGCAAAGTATTCGGTGTCGTGGGCGTCGTTGATGATTTTCAACTCGTCACGCAGCCACTGCACGGTGGAGCCGCCATTGAAGACAGCGCCTTCCAGGGCGTAGGCCACTTCACCGCGCGGGCCGCAGGCGATGGTGGTGAGCATGCCGTGTTTGGATTTGACCGCTTTGTCGCCAGTGTTCATCAGCAGGAAGCAACCGGTGCCGTAGGTGTTTTTCGCCTGGCCGGGCTCGACGCACATCTGGCCGAAGAGTGCTGCCTGCTGATCGCCGGCAATACCACCAATGGCGATGCCGCTTTTGGTGTGGCCGTAGATTTCGGACGACGATTTTACTTCAGGGAGCATCTCGCGCGGGATGTCGAGGACGTCCAGCATCTTCGCGTCCCACTCCAGCGCATGGATATTGAAGAGCATGGTGCGCGAGGCGTTGGTGTAGTCGGTGACGTGAACCTTGCCGCCGGTAAATTTCCAGATCAGCCAGCTGTCGATGGTGCCGAACAGCAGTTCACCCTTGCGCGCACGTTCACGGCTGCCTTCGACGTTGTCGAGGATCCACTTGAGCTTGGTGCCAGAGAAGTACGGGTCGGTGACCAGGCCAGTGGTGTCGCTGATGTATTGCTCGTGGCCGTCGCGCTTGAGCTGCTGGCAGATTTCGGTGCTGCGCCGGCACTGCCAGACGATCGCGTTGTAGATCGGGCGGCCGGTAGTCTTGTCCCAGACCACGGTGGTTTCGCGCTGGTTGGTGATGCCGATGGCTGCGACCTGGTCGTGATGCAGGCCGGCTTGAGCCAGGGCCTCGACCATCACGGCGCTTTGGGTGGCGAAGATTTCCATCGGGTCATGCTCGACCCATCCGGCTTGCGGGTAGTGCTGTGCGAATTCACGTTGGGCGGTGCAGACCACGTTCGCGTCACGGTCGAAAATGATCGCGCGGGAGCTGGTCGTACCCTGATCGAGGGCAATGATGTAGTTCTTATTCTGAATGTCGGTCATGTCGATTGCCTTGGACGAAATAAGGAAGTGAAGTCAGGCGCGGGACCAAATGGGCAGGGTCACGCGCCAACGGTTTCAAGACGTTCTTGGTTTGCCATCAATGGCCGGCGTTGCGTCCTTTGTAGCAGGTATGGCGCCGATCAGATGACGGGCAATCAGCCCGCGATAAGCTGCAGCACCGAGGCAGGCACCGACAATCGGTGCAAAAACCGGAATCAGGAAGTACGGGATATCGCGCCCGCCAGTGAAGGAAATTTCACCCCAGCCCGCAAAGAAAGTCATTAGTTTAGGACCGAAGTCGCGGGCCGGGTTCATCGCGAAACCGGTCAACGGGCCCATCGAGCTACCAATCACGGCAATCAGCAGGCCGATCAGCAACGGCGCCAGCGGCCCTTTGGGCAGACCGTTGTTGTCATCGGTCAGCGACATGATCACGCCCATCAGGATGGCAGTGATGATCACTTCAACCAGAAAGGCCTGGGCTGTGGACAGGGCTGGGTTAGGGAAGGTGGAAAACACCGAGGCCAATTCAAGGCTGGCCTGGGTGCCACGAACCATTTGGTGAGTTTGTTCGAAATCGAAGAACAGGTTGCTATACAGCGTGTAAACCAACAATGCCCCGCAGAAAGCGCCGGCCACTTGGGAGACGATATAGAAGGGCAGTTTGCGCTTTTCGAAATCAGCGAAAATGCTCAGCGCGATACTCACGGCAGGATTGAGATGCGCGCCGGAAACGCCGGCGGTGAGGTAGATCGCCATGCTCACGCCAACCCCCCAGATGATGCTGATTTCCCACAGCCCGAAGCTGGCGCCCGCGACCTTGAGCGCGGCAACACACCCGGTACCGAAAAAGATCAGCAGTGCGGTACCTAGAAACTCGGCCATGCATTGGCTCGAGAGCGACGGTTGTTGTAAAGCAGTTGTCATTGAAAACCTCGTTTTTGTTTTTGTCTGGCGCTTTTTCATCAAGATCGAAGCGCGATTTTCACCGAGGCAGGATCCCCATCCTGATCTCGGCTTACTGCTGGGTACGACAGTGAAACATTCGTACAGTATTCGTATTCGAAAAAATATAGACAAGAAACGCTGATGTCAAAGGTCGAAAGTGAACGATCGGTCATATTTCAACTATCAGTCAAATGAATGACCGCGTTGTTCGCGCGGCAGACCGAACGTGGATGAGCGGTCGAAGGCCTCGCCAGGCCTTTGAAATAGCGCCGCGATAGAGCCTTTTATCGATCAATGACCTAGAATCCTGCGCAGTATTTTTTTTCTGTCGCCAAGCCAGGAGCTGTCATGACCCCCGCATTGGATTTGTTGAAAAAAGTTCGGGCCGAACATCGCGTGCACAGTTACGAACACGATCCAAAGGCGGCGTCTTATGGTCTGGAGGCTGCAGAGAAACTGGGGCTGGACCCCGCGCAAGTGTTCAAGACGTTGCTGGCAGCCAGCGAGAAGGGGGAATTGTTGGTGGCGGTGGTGCCGGTTGTCGGAAGTCTGGACTTGAAGGCGCTGGCGCATGCCGCTGGCGTGAAGAAAGTCGAAATGGCTGATCCTGCGGCTGCACAGCGGTCGACGGGGTACCTGTTAGGCGGCATCAGCCCACTCGGGCAGAAGAAGCGCCTGCGCACCTTTATCGATCGTTCGGCTCAGCCTTTTTCCAGCATCTTCGTCAGCGCCGGACGGCGTGGTCTGGAAGTCGAACTGACGCCTGCCGTGTTGGCCGAATACACCCAGGCGAAGTTCGCTGATATCGGTCGCGCTTGAGCGGAGGGCGCGGGAGGAGTTGTTCTGTCGGTTAAACGAGAATCCAGGGAGCGAGGCGTCAGCTGGCGGTGCTATGGCGCCGAACACCGGATTCGACCGGCGGAATCTGTGCCGCCGTGCTGCCAGATGCCTGGAACAGCACCAAGTGTTCAGCCGCCACCCGGATTCCTACTTCTGCACCGACCAGATGATCGGCATGGCTCGGGAAGATCGACTCTAGCTGCGCGCCCGTAGGCATCTGCAAGCGGTACAAGGTTGATGCACCCTGAAAACTCTTGCCGACAATCTGTGCCTTCAACGGGCTGTCTGGGGCATAGACGATATCGTCCGGACGCAGCAACACGTCTACGGCGCCTCCAATCGGCCAGGTGTAGGCGCGATTGCCGCGCAGTTCACCCAGCTCGGTCTGCACCGACTCCGGGCTGCTCAACTGACCGCGAATGAAATAACCCTGGCCTATGAAACTGGCCACGAACGGTGTCAGTGGTTCGTGATAGAGGTTGTAGGGCGTATCCCATTGCTCCAGGCGGCCTTCCTTGAAAACGCCGACATGGTCGCTGACGGCGAAGGCTTCTTCCTGGTCGTGGGTCACCAGAATCGCACTGGTGCCGCGAGCCTTGAGAATGTCGCGTACTTCATGGCTGAGCTTGCGCCGCAGTTCACCGTCGAGGTTGGAGAATGGTTCGTCGAGCAACAGCAATTGCGGCTCCGGCGCCAGGGCGCGGGCCAGTGCAACACGCTGCTGCTGGCCGCCGGACAGCTCATGGGGGAAGCGCTTGCCGAGGTTTTTCAGGTTGACCAGTTCGAGCAGTTCTTCGGTGACGCGATCCTTTTGCGGATGCTTGCGGATCCCGAAGGCAATGTTCTCGGCCACGCTCAAATGCGGAAACAGCGCGTAATCCTGGAACACCATGCCGATCCGGCGTTTCTCCGGGGCGAGGGTGAAACCGGCGCTGGAGATGGTCTCGCCCGCTAACTGGATTTCACCTTCGTGCACCGGTTCGAAACCGGCAATTGCCCGCAGGGTGGTAGTTTTGCCGCAGCCCGAAGACCCCAGCAGGCAGCCGATATCGCCGGCATTCAAGTGCAGGTTGAGGTTTTGCACGACCCGCTGGTTTTGATAACCGCAGGCCAGGTCGCGCAGGTTCAGCAGTAATGGCTGGCTCATGCGTGGTGGTACGAAGGTGGAACGAGAAATTCGAGCAGGGCCTTTTGGGCATGAAGACGGTTTTCGGCTTGATCCCAGGCTACTGAACGCGGGTCGTCGAGCAGGTCGAGGCTGATTTCCTCGCCACGGTGGGCCGGCAGGCAATGCATGAACAGCACGTCCGGCGCGGCCAGGTCGAGTAGCGCACGGTTGACCTGGAATGGCGCGAACAGCTTCAGGCGTTTGGCGGTTTCTTCTTCCTGGCCCATGGAGGTCCAGACGTCGGTGCTTACCAGATGCGCGCCGCGCACGGCTTCCTGTGGATCGCGGACGATGGTCACCCGATCGCCGGCCTTGGCCACGAATTCAGGGTTGGGCTCGTAGCCTTCCGGGCAAGCGATGCGCAACTGGAAGTCGAACTGGATCGCCGCTTCTATATAGCTGTTGCACATGTTGTTGCCGTCGCCGATCCAGGCCACGGTCTTGCCTTGAATCGAGCCGCGGTGTTCGAGGAAGGTTTGCATGTCGGCCAGCAACTGGCACGGGTGCAAGTCATCGGACAGGCCGTTGATCACCGGTACGCGGGAGTTGGCGGCGAATTCGGTCAGGGTGCTATGGGCAAAGGTACGGATCATCACCGCATCGAGCATGCTCGACATGACGATGGCGCAGTCGCCGATCGGCTCGCCACGGCCCAGTTGGGTGTCGCGTGGCGACAGGAAGATCGCCTGGCCACCGAGCTGGATCATGCCGGCTTCGAACGAAATACGGGTACGGGTCGAGGACTTCTCGAAAATCATCCCCAGGACGCGGTTCTTCAAAGGCTCGAACAGTACGCCGCGGTTACGCAGGTCCTTGAGCTCAACGCCTCGACGGATCACGCTGACCAGCTCTTCGGGCGTGCAATCCATCAGGGAGAGAAAGTGCCTTGCGCTCATCATTGACTACCTTTTTGCAACAGACCGCAGATACTCAAAGCCTTGTTTAACTGAAAAACGGGCGAGACCTGCGGCGTAAGCCGCACGGGGCGACGAAATAGGGGGAGGCGCGATATTGACATTAAATGTCGCGTTTTTCCAATAGGCTACAGTGTTTAGGGGATTTCAGAGGGGCTACGGGATGACCGCAATAGCGCTTTTGAAGCCTGTGTCCTGATAGCAGCTAACCATTTGTACACCGGGCCCGCGGGGCTTGGCAATCAGACGGGGCGCGGGCGACATACTGGTAGTCGGTTTTTGACCTGTCATTCGAGCCATCGGCGGGCAATGTGTCTGGTCTGAAACATTTGCTAATGCAAAGTGCTGGGTTATAACTAGGGCCTGTCTCCAGCCGGCGCGGGCTCAGGACATACTGGATGACAGGCCCTCACGAGCGATGCAGGAAGCCCTTGGAATGGAATCGAAAGAACAACTGTTGATGGAGCTGCTCGGTCTGACCGCACGCTCTCTGACCCACCTCACTGCTTCCATGACCTCGATGTCTTTCGAGTTGTTACGCAGTGAAGACGAAGTCACCAAGGCGGCTGGTCGGCGCATGATCGACCGGATGGCCACCATCAGCACCGGGCTCGACGAGCATTGGCGGCTGATCGGCGAGCTCACCGGCGTGCATGTTGCCCACGAACAGATCGAAACAATCGAGGAAATCCAGCTGCAGGCGCCGCCGAGCCTGCCGCCGAACTGATCTCCTTGCCGTCATCGGCTGGCCTGATGGTTGCCGATTCACAAGACGAACGTCGCTGGCAAAGGGGCGAGTCGCGCGCCATAGTTTTGTTCCCGCGGCCGACATCGCCCGCCCAGAACAAGACAGAGACTGGCCATGACTAAGACTCTCCATCACCGTGCGTGCCATCTGTGTGAAGCCATCTGCGGCCTGACCATCGAAACCACCGAGGTCGAAGGCAGCGGCGTGCAGATCACCTCGATCAAGGGCGACCCTCAGGACAGCTTCAGCCGTGGGCATATCTGCCCCAAGGCGGTGGCCCTGCAAGACATTCAGAACGACCCGGATCGCCTGCGTCAGCCGATGCAGCGAGTGGGTAGCGAGTGGCAGCCTATCGAGTGGGAAGATGCGTTCAGCCTTGTAGCCGAACGCCTGGCGGCGATTCAGGAGCGTCACGGGCAGAACGCGGTGGCGGTCTATCAGGGCAACCCCAGCGTGCACAATTACGGGTTGATGACCCACAGCAATTACTTTCTAGGCCTGCTGAAAACCCGCAACCGGTTTTCCGCGACGTCGGTCGATCAGTTGCCCCATCACCTGAGCAGTCATTTGATGTACGGCCACGGTTTGCTGTTGCCGATCCCGGACATCGATCACACCGATTTCATGCTGATCCTGGGCGGCAATCCACTGGCTTCCAACGGCAGCATCATGACCGTGCCGGATGTCGAGAAGCGCCTTAAGGCGATTCAGGCCCGGGGCGGTAAAGTGGTGGTGGTCGATCCGCGTCGCAGCGAGACGGCGGCGATTGCCGATCAGCATCTGTTCGTGCGCCCCGGCGGCGATGCGGCGCTGTTGTTCGGACTGCTCAATACGTTATTCGCTGAAGGCCTGACCCGCGACAGTCATTTGCCGGTCGATGGTCTGGATGAAGTGCGTAAGGCGATCGCAGGTTTCACTGCCGAGGCCATGAGCCCGCTTTGCGCGGTGCCCGCCGAGCAGATCCGCCAACTGGCGCGGGACTTCGCGGCAGCGCCGACAGCGGTGTGCTACGGGCGCATGGGTGTTTCGACCCAGGCTTTCGGCACCCTTTGCCATTGGCTGGTGCAACTGATCAATCTGGTCAGCGGCAACCTCGATCGGGTGGGTGGTGCGTTGTGCACCGAACCAGCGGTGGATCTGGTGGCATCGACCTCGGGCGGGCATTTCAACCGGTGGCAGAGCCGGGTGTCCGGGCGTCCGGAATACGCGGGAGAACTGCCGGTGTCGGCGCTGGCCGAAGAGATGCTCACCGAAGGGGAAGGGCAGGTCCGCGCGTTGATCACCGTGGCGGGTAATCCGGTGTTGTCCACACCCAATGGCCGGCAGCTGGAGCAGGCGCTGGACGGGCTGGAGTTCATGGTCAGCGTCGACCTGTACATCAATGAAACCACGCGTTATGCCGACCTGATCCTGCCGTCGACTTCGGCGCTGGAAAACGACCATTACGACACCACCTTCAACATGTTCGCGGTACGCAATGTCACCCGTTTCAACCGGGCGATTCTCGCCAAGCCGCAAGGCGCGTTGCATGACTGGGAGATCTTCGTGGGGCTGGCCAAAGCCTTTGCGGCGAAGACCGGCAAGGAGCTGAAACCGACCATTGCACCGGCACAGATGATCGACCAAGGGCTGCGGATGGGCCTGTATGGCGATGCTTCGCAGTACAAGCTTTCGCTGGCGAGCTTGTTCGATCACCCTCACGGTATCGATCTCGGGGCGCTCAAGCCCAATTTGACGCCTCGTCTGAAGACGGCTAATCAGCGCGTCCAGGCGGCGCCTGTGGAGATCCTCGCCGATCTGGCACGCTTTGCGGCGCTGCAAGCACCGGCCGCCGATGAGTTGCTGATGATCGGTCGCCGCCATGTGCGCAGCAACAACTCATGGATGCATAACTATCACCGACTGGTGAAGGGCAAACCGCGCCATCAACTGCTGATGCACCCGGACGACCTGGCCAGCCGCGGGCTCAGCGATGGGCAGCGGGTGCGCGTCAGTTCACGGGTCGGCGTGATCGAGGTTGAAGTGGTCGCCAGCCTCGATATGATGAAAGGAGTGGTCAGCCTGCCCCACGGTTGGGGCCATGCGCGACCGGGCGTGCAGATGACGATTGCCAGTGGCCAGCCAGGTTCCAGCGCCAATGACCTGACTGACGAATGTCAGCTCGATGAGTTGTCGGGCAATGCGGCATTGAACGGCGTGCCGGTGACCGTGGCGGCGGCGTGAACATGACTGTCGGGGAGGCCGAGCATGGCGCTCGGGTTTCCGTTACAATGCGCCACCGTGCCGACCACTGAGTCGGAAAGTTCAGCCGAGGTGCTCCATGGATATCATCGAAACGATTAAAGAGCAGATTGCCAACAACACCATTCTGCTTTACATGAAAGGCTCGCCGAATGCCCCGCAGTGTGGGTTCTCCGCGAAAGCCGCCCAGGCTGTGATGGCCTGTGGTGAAAAGTTTGCCTATGTGGATATCCTGCAGAACCCGGAAATCCGCGCCAACCTGCCCAAGTACGCCAACTGGCCAACCTTTCCACAACTGTGGGTGGCGGGTGAACTGGTCGGTGGTAGCGACATCATGACTGAAATGGCTGCTGACGGTTCGTTGCAAGCGACGATCAAAGCCGCTGTTGAAGCTGCTGCTGCCAACAAGACCGACGCCTGATTCGGTACCTGTAGGAAGCGCACACAAAAAGCCCCGCCTCTTTAAAAGAGAGCGGGGCTTTTTATTGCATCGGGGTTAGAGGCGTAGAACTTACTCTTCGCCCATCTGCGATTGCAGATAGTTCTCAAGACCGACTTTATCGATCAGGCCCAGTTGGGTTTCCAGCCAGTCGATATGTTCTTCTTCGGATTCAAGAATGTCTTCGAGCAGTTCACGGCTACCGAAGTCGCCAACGGTTTCGCAATGAGCGATCGCGACTTTCAAATCGGCATGGCCATCGCGTTCGATCTTCAAGTCACACTCAAGCATTTCCTTGGTGTGTTCGCCGATGTTCAGCTTACCCAGGTCCTGAACGTTCGGCAGGCCTTCAAGGAACAGGATGCGCTTGATCAGCTTGTCGGCGTGCTTCATCTCGTCGATGGATTCGTGGTACTCGTGCTTGCCGAGCTTGTTCAGGCCCCAATCTTCGTACATGCGCGCATGCAAAAAGTATTGATTGATCGCGACCAGTTCATTGGCAAGGATCTTGTTGAGATGCTGGATGACTGTAATGTCGCCTTTCATGATGGGGTCCTGCCCTGTATTAGCTGTCTATAAGGCAGAGTCTGAGCCGCGCAATTAAGAGTGTCAAACCTAAGTTATTGAAACTTATATGAAAATTAATCGGAATAAGAATGTTTGTGTTCCGCGTCTGGTGCCTAAGCAATTGATTTTCGGGCATAAAAAAACCGGACATCAGTCCGGTTCTTTGAAATGCGGTAGTCAGGCGGCCGTAAATTCTACGGGGTAGGGGATCGCCGCCTGGGCCGTTTGCAGTTTGCCCAGTGTTTCACGCACCACTTCCTTGGCCAGGCAAGCGCATTTACCGCATTGGCCGGCTACGCCGGTAGCCAGACGGACTTCCTTATAGCTGCAGCAACCTTCATAGATTGCATCGCGGATTTGACCGTCGGTGACGCCAGTGCAGAGGCAGACATACATAAGTGAGAACCGTCGCTGGTTGTGACTCAATTGCGATGGATCTTAATGTTAACGAGAATGATTGTCAAAGTGGTTTCTGAAGCCTTTTCGTCATAAGGGCCTGTGACTGACGAACGGTTTCTTCTTACACCTGTCATGAGAAAAATATAGCAACGGCCTTTTTACCTTCCAGGAAAAAAACCGTTAAGGCGCTAAGGACAGGTGAAAAACGCGGTGTATGATGGTCGGCCTTTTGCGAAGCAGGTTCGTGTCACAGGGCTGTCGCCCGAGGGTGGCAGGCTGGCATGAACCCTGTTCTTCAACGTTATTACACCAGGAGATATCCAATGAGCGTACTCGTAGGCAAACAAGCCCCTGACTTCACCGTACCGGCCGTACTCGGCAATGGCGAGATCGTTGACAGCTACACCCTGTCCTCGGCCATCAAAGGCAAATACGGCCTGGTGTTCTTCTATCCACTGGACTTCACCTTCGTTTGCCCGTCCGAGCTGATCGCTCTGGACAACCGCATGGCTGACTTCAAGGCTCGTAACGTTGAAGTGGTCGCGGTATCGATCGATTCGCACTTCACCCACAACGCATGGCGCAACACCCCGGTGAACAATGGCGGTATCGGCCAGGTTCGCTACACCATGGCTGCCGACATGAAGCACGAAATCGCCAAGGCCTACGACGTTGAGTCCGAAGGCGGCGTGGCTTTCCGTGGCGCGTTCCTGATCGACGACAAAGGTGTTGTCCGTTCGCAGATCATCAATGACCTGCCGCTGGGCCGTAACATGGAAGAGCTGATCCGTCTGGTCGACGCTCTGCAATTCCACGAAGAGCACGGCGAAGTTTGCCCTGCCAACTGGAAAAAAGGCGACAAAGGCATGAACGCTTCGCCAGAAGGCGTTGCTGCTTACCTGACCGAGAACGCTGCTGCGCTGTAAGGCACGTTCGAGGCATAAAAAAACCGGCTGATGAGGCCGGTTTTTTTATGGGCGGGATAAACCCATGCTGTTCACTTGGGGCGGATCAGTCGTTGTAGTTTTCCCAGCCACCCATTTGTTTCCAGCGATTGACGATGCCGCAGAACAGCTCGGCAGTCTTCTCCGTGTCATAGCGAGCCGAGTGGGCCTCACGACCATCGAAGTCGATATCGGCTGCCTGACAGGCCTTGGCCAATACGGTTTGACCGTAGGCCAGGCCTGCGAGGGTTGCGGTATCGAAGCTGGAAAATGGATGAAACGGGTTACGTTTCATGTCCAGGCGTGCGACAGCGGCGTTGAGGAAGCCCAGATCGAAGCTGCTGTTGTGCCCGACCAGAATCGCCCGTTTGCAGCCGTTGGCTTTCAGGGCCTTGCGGATGCCACGGAAAATATCAGTCAGGGCCGCTTCTTCAGTCACCGCCATGCGCAACGGGTGATCGAGCTTGATCCCGGTGAACTCCAGAGCGGCCGCTTCGATGTTCGCGCCTTCAAATGGCTCGACGCGGAAGAAGTAGGTGTGATCGGGATACACAAACCCTTTTTCATCCATGGCGATGGTGGTTGCAGCAATTTCCAGCAGGGCATCGGTGGCCGAATTGAAGCCACCGGTTTCTACATCGACAACTACCGGCAGGTAACCCCGGAACCTGGCTGCCATTGGATGACGAGGACCGCCTCCGCCGCCTTGACCGTCCTGTTCGTCGTCGAAATGGTCTTCACTCACGCGTGTTCCTCCAGCAGGCGCCAGCGCAGTTTTTCACCGGCGCGCAGCGGGATTACGGTCAGCTCGCCAAATGGCAGGCTGGTTGGGGCGGTCCATTCGTCACGGACCAGGGTGATGCGATCGGTGTTCGCCGGCAGGCCGTAGAAACGCGGGCCATTGAGGCTGGCGAAGGCTTCAAGCTTGTCCAGCGCATTGCGCTGTTCGAAGGCTTCGGCATACATCTCGATCGCGGCGTAAGCGGTGTAGCAACCGGCGCAGCCGCAAGCCGCTTCTTTGGCGTGCTGGGCATGGGGGGCCGAGTCGGTGCCGAGGAAGAACTTGTCGCTGCCGCTGGTGGCGGCGTCGAGCAGGGCTTCCTGGTGGGTATTGCGCTTGAGGATCGGCAGGCAATAGAAGTGCGGCCGAATCCCGCCCACCAGCATGTGGTTGCGGTTGTACAGCAGGTGATGCGCGGTGATGGTAGCGCCAACGTTGGCCGAAGCCGAGTTGACGAACTGCACGGCGTCGGCGGTGGTGATGTGTTCGAACACCACTTTGAGCGTCGGGAAACGCTCGACCACACGACGCATGTGCTCATCGATGAAGATTTTTTCGCGATCGAAAACGTCGACATCGCCACGGGTGACCTCACCGTGAACCAACAAGGGCATCCCGACTTCGGCCATGGCCTCGAGCGCAGGGAAAATCTTGTCGATGCTGGTGACGCCAGAGTCCGAGTTGGTGGTCGCGCCGGCCGGATACAGCTTGGCGGCGTGAATAAAACCACTGGCCTTGGCTTCACGAATTTCTTCGGGCTGGGTGCGGTCGGTCAGGTACAGAACCATCAGCGGTTCGAAACGGCTGCCGGCCGGACGTGCGGCGAGAATCCGCTGGCGATAGCCATCGGCTTCGACAGCGTTGCGTACCGGAGGTACCAGGTTGGGCATGATGATGGCGCGACCAAAGGTGCGCGCGACATCCGCGACGGTATTGGTCAACACAGCACCATCGCGAAGATGAATATGCCAGTCGTCGGGACGCAGCAGGGTCAGGCGGTCGGACATGAGGGGATTCCAGGCGGGTCGAACTCAGGGGAATGCTACCGGAAAAGACTCTTCCAGGCACTCGCTATCAAGTTTTGCGGCAACCTTCCGATACCCAACAGGTATGCCGTAAATGTGTATGTCGGTATTTTTGTTGCACAAGCCAGGGGAGCCTCCCGTGCGCCAGCGTTATTTAGCTTTGCTCAGTGTGTTTGCCAGCCTTCCTGCGATGGCGCTCACTTTCCAGACTCGTCTGGAGAGCATCGAGTGGACGGTCGAAGGTGACAAGTTCGAGTGCCGCCTGACTCAACCGATCACTGATTTCGGTGCAGGTGAGTTCGTGCGTCGCGCCGGCGAGCAGGCGACATTTCGTCTGAAGGCCTACAACTCGATGGTCGGTGGTGGTTCCGCGACCTTGCTGGCGGCGGCGGCACCCTGGCAGCCGGGGCGGGGCGACATCAACCTGGGGTCGGTGCGAGTCGGCAATGGCAACGTGCTGTTCAACAGTTCGCAGGTTCAGGCCGGGCGCCTGATCAGCGGGTTGATGGATGGTCGCAGTCCGGTGGTTCGACACTATTCGAGTGACGGTCGGGTGTCTGAAGTTCGTCTGTTACCAGTCAAATTCAGCAAGGCCTACGGCGACTACCAAGGGTGCGTGGCCAAGCTGCTGCCGCAGAATTTCGAGCAAGTGAAGCAATCCGAAGTCGGTTTTCCGGGGGAGGGTATCGATCTCGACGCCAGGGCCAAGGCCCAGTTGCAGGTCATGCTCGAATTCATCAAAGCCGATCCGACGGTCAACCACATTGAACTCGACGGCCATTCTGATAACAGTGGCAACCGCCTGACCAACCGTGAACTGTCACGACGCAGGGCGCTGGCCGTGATGGACTTCTTCAAGGCCAACGGTATTCAGGAATCGCAGATCACTATGCGTTTTCACGGTGAGCGCTATCCGCTGGCGCCGAACAACAACGCCGCCAATCGGGCGAAGAACCGCCGGGTTGCCGTACGACTTGAGCGAGTAGCGCCGACCGAAAAGCCGGCGCCTCAAGCCACTGCCTCCGCGAGCAGCGCGACGACCTCCTGAAGCGGCTGAAATCGTCGCTCACTCGACATAATCTGTCGCTTCGTCGTCATAAGCTGTCGCGCCTCTGTAAATTATCCTGCATGAGCGGTAGACTTGACGGCTTTCCGTAGAACCCCGTGGAGTGATGGCATGGCGGACGTAAACAAGGTCGTTCTGGCGTATTCCGGCGGCCTGGACACTTCGGTGATCCTCAAGTGGCTGCAGGATACTTATAACTGTGAAGTAGTGACCTTCACCGCTGACCTGGGTCAGGGCGAAGAGGTCGAACCGGCCCGCGCCAAGGCACAGGCCATGGGCGTAAAAGAAATCTACATCGACGATCTGCGCGAAGAATTCGTGCGTGATTTCGTGTTCCCGATGTTCCGCGCCAACACCGTTTACGAAGGCGAGTACCTGCTGGGTACTTCCATCGCTCGTCCGTTGATCGCCAAACGCCTGATCGAAATCGCCAACGAAACCGGCGCTGACGCCATTTCCCACGGCGCGACCGGCAAGGGTAACGACCAGGTTCGTTTCGAACTGGGTGCCTACGCCTTGAAGCCAGGCGTAAAAGTGATCGCTCCATGGCGCGAGTGGGACCTGCTGTCCCGTGAGAAGCTGATGGATTATGCCGAGAAGCACGCGATCCCGATCGAGCGTCACGGCAAGAAAAAATCCCCGTACTCGATGGATGCCAACCTGCTGCACATCTCCTATGAAGGCGGCGTGCTGGAAGACACCTGGACCGAGCACGAAGAAGACATGTGGCGCTGGACCGTCTCCCCGGAGAACGCTCCTGACAAACCGCAATACCTGGAACTGACCTATCGCAACGGCGACATCGTCGCACTGGACGGCGTCGAAATGACCCCGGCCACCGTGCTGGCGACCTTGAACCGTATCGGTGGCGAACACGGTATCGGCCGTCTGGACATCGTCGAAAACCGCTACGTCGGCATGAAGTCCCGTGGCTGCTACGAAACCCCCGGCGGCACCATCATGCTGCGCGCTCACCGTGCGATCGAATCGATCACCCTGGACCGCGAAGTGGCTCACCTCAAAGACGAGCTGATGCCTAAATACGCCAGCCTGATCTACACCGGTTACTGGTGGAGCCCTGAGCGTCTGATGCTGCAACAGATGATCGATGCTTCCCAGGCCCACGTGAACGGCGTAGTGCGCCTGAAGCTGTACAAGGGCAACGTGATCGTCACCGGCCGCAAGTCCGACGAGTCGTTGTTCGACGCCAACATCGCGACCTTCGAGGAAGATGGCGGCGCCTACAACCAGGCCGATGCGGCGGGCTTCATCAAGCTCAACGCCTTGCGCATGCGCATTGCGGCGAACAAAGGCCGGAAGCTTTTCTGAGACCTTTGAGTCGGTAATGAAGTCGTGGCCTTGTCGTTGACGAGGCCACAACTCTGAAAAGGGGCTGTTGCATACTGCGGTCCACTTTCTTCCTGTATCTGCAAACCGTTCCTTCTGCTTCCTGTCTTTGATCTCACTTCAAGGACTGCCTTCTGCTGCATCACACCTAGCCCACAATTGTCACGCCGCGTGAGTTCAAGTTGTAAGAAATACAGAACGTTGCGCTGTTGCGTTTCTTCATTTGTTTCCAGTGTTTGAGCGCGTTTTCCTTCAGCAAGATCTCCGAATCGGCGCACGTGAGAAATACGATCACTTGTGCAGGGTTATCCGCAGGCTGCCGGATACTCTCCATCAGGGCGCTGAACGCCATTTTTTTGTTTATACCCCGTGCATCGATGATGTGCAGATCCTCCGGGGGGGCAGGCAAGTGCACGTGGTGTTGGGTCGAGCTTTCAGGCGCTACCCTGGAAATGCTGTTTGCTGAATGATCAGCGTTGTCCATGACTCTTATGAAATGTTTCCCCTTCTCAAAATCGGACGGTGCGTAAAGCGATCGATAGTTGAAGTTGAGTGTAACAAAGAAAAGAAAAAGCAAATAAAAGGGAAAACTTATCAGGAACCAGATATAGAGCTCTCTTTCCTCATTGGCGAGGAAGGGGAGGGATACAGCGGCTGATGTTTCAGACAGTGCTGCAAACATTGCAATGATTGTCATGGGGTTGGAGATTCTTTTTTTGAGTTTTATCATGTTTTTTGCTCATGAGTTATTTTCTTTTTCTCGGTTTGTTTATGGGTATTCAGTTTAGGGCGGCTAATGTATGAGGTTGTCTGCTGTTATGTTGCACTCCTTTTTTGTTGAGCGGTTGAGGTTGTTATAATAGCTGTAATGTTCTTGGCGCGGGTATAGTTGTTTGTAGGTTCTAAAGTTGCATGAGGTTGTTTTGTTGCTGGTGTGTTGCTGTGTGTAAGCTTGCGGAAGAAATGGACAATGCTCGTTACTTTTAAGTGTAGGCTCAATAGTCGAGGTAGATAAGATTACTGGCGTCGAGCCCAGTTCTTGTGTTTTTCTGGTTGTGAATTGATACAAAGAAACTGCCGGTGCGCGGAACAGCCTCTGGCCAGTAAAATCTCTGGCTCATTGTGTGCAATGATTTTTTGTAGGAATAATCCGTGTTGTTTGTAGGTGATGTCTCTCGGTGCGAGTGGCCGAGGGGGACGGCATGCCATGGGTGAAACGACTAGGCTATGGTGCGGGCTCTAAAAATTCGAACAGCGAAAATTGGACTTGCCCATGAATAAAGTGCTGATCGTGGATGATCACCCCGTCATTCGTCTTGCGGTACGTATGCTGATGGAGCGTCATGGCTACGAAGTCATTGCAGAAACAGATAATGGCGTCGACGCATTACAACTTGCCCGTGAACTTATGCCGGATATTGTTATCCTGGATATTGGAATACCGAAGCTGGACGGGCTGGAAGTTATCGCGCGCCTGACATCGATGGCGATGCCTCTTAAAGTACTGATATTGACGTCCCAGGCGCCAGGGCACTTTTCCATGCGTTGTATGCAATCGGGTGCTGCCGGATATGTTTGTAAACAACAGGATCTCACTGAATTGCTCAGTGCAATAAAAGCCGTGCTGTCAGGCTACAGTTACTTTCCCAATCAGGCTCTGCATACTGTGCGTTCCAGTCTTGGGAACGCCAGTGAGGCCGACATGGTGGATCGTCTATCTGGGCGGGAAATGATGGTTTTGCAACAGTTAGCCCGAGGAAAGACCAACAAAGAGATCGCCGATGGAATGTTTCTCAGCAATAAAACCGTCAGTACTTACAAGACTCGTCTGTTGTTAAAACTCAATGCTCGCTCACTGGTCGACCTGATCGAATTGGCTCAACGCAATGGCCTGGTATGAGGATGTCAGTGTTTGAGGAAGCGTGATAAACGGGCGTTTACCAAGGATCGGCACTTAGTAAAAAGCCTCCGTTTCGGGAGGCTTTTAGGTGTCATAGGTCAAAATCGTAATCGGCCAATTGCTTTTGCAGTCGGCGCTCCTCCAGCAGGTTGTCTATGGTGCGGCGTTTGCTCAGGTTGGTCTTCGCCACTTCCACCACCGGTTCTGCGTCATCGGCATCAACGGGGGTGAAGTCGTCTTCTACGTCCAATTGCTCTTTGCCAGTGCTCATAAGGTTAACTCCAGGCTAAGACTGCCTTTGGCGCTCCTTATATCGACAATTTCCCGGCGGGTAAAAAAGATTTTTTCAATCGGTCAATCAAAAAACCTAATGATGCCTCAATCGTCGGAGGTCTTTTGCTTGTATTCGCAGAGGTCTTCGATCCGGCAACTGCCACAACGCGGCTTGCGGGCCAGGCAAACGTAGCGTCCATGGAGAATCAGCCAGTGATGGGCGTCGAGCAGATACTCCTTCGGCACGAATTTCATCAGTTTCTGCTCCACCTCGACCACATTCTTGCCAGGAGCAATGCCGGTACGATTGCTGACCCGGAAAATGTGGGTGTCCACGGCCATGGTCAGCTGACGAAATGCGGTATTGAGCACCACGTTGGCGGTTTTGCGACCGACGCCGGGCAGTGCCTCCAGCGCCTCGCGGGTCTGTGGTACTTCACCGCCATGGCGCTCTACCAGCAAGCGACAGGTTTCGATCACGTTTTTCGCTTTGCTGTTGAACAAGCCGATGGTCTTGATGTACTCCGACAGCCCTTCGACGCCCAAGGCATGAATCGCCGCCGGCGTATTGGCTACCGGGAACAGCTTGGCGGTGGCCTTGTTGACGCCGACATCGGTCGACTGTGCCGAGAGAATTACGGCAATCAGCAATTCGAACGGCGAGGAATAGGCCAGTTCAGTCTTCGGTTCAGGGTTGTCTTCGTGAAACCTGCGGAAAATTTCCAGGCGTTTTGCGGCATTCATGGGCGATGCGTTTCCTCGAAGGCTTTCAATGTGAGGCAGCCTGGCGAGTCCAGGCTTGATATGCGGCGATCAGCAGTCCCAGCAGAATAAACCCGCCAGGGGCCAGCGTGGCCAGATGCAGGCCTCCATCGGCGATCAGGATCCAGCCTGACCAGTCCGCTTGTGCAGCTCCGGCCAGCCAGGGCAGATGACTGCCGAGTGTACCGTTGCCGATGAACTCGCGCAGCAGGCCCAGGCTCACCATCAAGGCGCCGAACAGGCCACACAGACGCAGGCGATCACGCCATGTGCCCTGGAAAAAACCGTTGTGTTCCAGCACGACGCATTGCAAGGCGATCAATCCTGTATAGAAACCCAAATGCTGGTGCCATTGAAGCGACCAGGCCTGTATGGCGAGTTCCGCGCAACTGGTCAGCGTGGCCGCCAGCAGGAGGCTAGCGAGCAAATGTGTGGGCGGCATCAATCGCGAGCGCAAGGCGCCCATGCCCATACCATAAGCACTGAGCACCAGGGCGAACATCAGCCACAGGCCCAGGGCCGTTACCAGTGAGTCAGTGATGCCGATCAAAGGCGTAAGCATCAGTGAGTTCTGCAGGGTCGATGACTTATTCATGGGCGCTGCTCCCGATTAGCGGTTGCCGATGTTCATCGAAGTAGCGCAACGCATCATGGGTGGCATTGATCACTGCTCTTGAGGTGATGGTCGCGCCCGCGATTTGATCAAATTGTCCCTGGTCCTTCTTCAACGACCAGCCATTGTCGCCGGGTTCCGTCAGAGACTTGCCGGTAAACACCTCAAGCCAGGCATTGGGCCAGTCGGCGAGCTTGCCGCCCAGCCCCGGGGTTTCCGATTGCTTGAGGGTTTTGACGCCCAGCAGCTTGCCATTGGGATCGATGGCGATCAGCAAGTCGATGGCGCCCGCATAGCCCAGGGTCTGGCTGCGCAGCAACACGGCACTCGGTTGGCCGGCGCTGGATGCCAGGAAGCCACCCAGCAGCGTGCTGTTGGCCAGGCGCATGCTTTCGAGGCTGAGGGGATGTTCCAGGGGCTGATTGTCGTAGCTGTCGGGTGGTAGCAGATCCAGTAACTGACGGCTGTCGATCAGGCGTTGTTCGGCGGCGATGCGCGCGGCGCTGGTGTGCTGCACGAGGTAAGTCGCACCCATCCCCAGGCCTGCCAGCATTACCAGAGCCACAACGCTCGTCGCTCGGTTCATGGGGTAACTTGCTCCTGCCTGGACGCGGCAAACCGCTCCAGCGCCGGTACACAGAGGTTCATCAGCAGGACTGCAAAGGCCACTCCGTCCGGATACCCGCCCCAGGTACGAATCAGGTAAGTCAGCAATCCCACGCCTGCGCCGAACAACAATCGGGCGGTGGGGCTTTTCGCACCGGATACCGGTTCGGTCACGATGAAGAAGGCTCCCAGCATGCTCGCGCCGGTGAGTAGATGAAACAGGGGCGAGCCATGGGAGTCGGAGCCCGTACCGTTCCAGCACAACAGGCTGATGATGAACAGGCTGGACAGCATGCCGACCGGCGCATGCCAGCTGAACACCCGTCGTTGCAGCAGAAATGCACCACCTGCCAGAAACGCCAGGTTGACCCATTCCACGCCTCGACCGCCAAAATGGCCGAATGCCGGGTTGCCGGCGAACAGTTCGTCCATGGTCAGGCTTTTGTTGATTCGCAGACTGTCCAGCGCCGTGGCCCGGGCCCAGGCATCTGGCGTCTGGTCGAGGCTGAAGCCGAATACTCGCTGCAGGCCATCGAGCAAGCCCAGGCCATGGGGCTGCGGCCAATGGGTCATTGATTGGGGAAACGTCACCAGGACCAGAGCGAAACCAAGCATCGCCGGGTTGAACGGATTCTTGCCGACGCCACCGTACAGATGCTTGCCGAAGAACAGTCCGAACGCAGCAGCGCTGACCGTCAGCCACCACGGGCAGTAAGGCGGCAAGGCCAGTGCCAACAGGGTTGCACTGACCAGCGCACTGCCGTCGCTCAACGTTGGTTTTACCGGTTGTTTGCGCAACTGCAACACCGCCGCTTCAACGGCCAGCGCGGCCGCCGCCGTCAGAATCAGGTTGATCAACACGCCCCAGCCATACAACCAGAACAACATCAGCATCCCCGGCACGGTGGCCAGCAATACCAGCTTCATGGCCTGCTGAAGGCGCTCGTCCACCGATTCATGGGTTGGCATAGGCGTCCACCTGACGTTCGGCTTCGCTGAGCGCGAGTTCCAGCGCTGCAATCTGTTCGGCCGGCGCTTCGCTTGTTTGAGCTTTCTTCAGTTCGGCGCGACGCATGGCCAACTGGATCTTCGCCCGTTTCAGCTCGGCATCTTTCGCTGGGGGAGGAGGGGCAGAGATCTGCGGTGCAGCGCTTTCCAGTTGCAGGAGCGCCTGTTCGGCGGCTTCAAACTGTTGTTGCAACACGATCAATTGCGACTGCTGTTCGAAGGTCGGTGGATGTCCGAAGGCCTTGAGCGATTTGTTCAACTGCGCCCGACTCATCGCCAGGTCGACCTTGGCCTTTTTCAGTGCCGCATCGGCATTGGCGGCCTTCTGTGCGCGCACGCGCTCGAGCGCGGCCTGAACCGGGTCCAGAGTCGCTTCATTGTGCTGCACGGCACGTTGGGCGCGGGCCTGGCGTTCGGCGAGTTTTTGTTCCTCTTCGCGACGCAAACGGTCATTGCGCTGTTCGAAACGGCGTCGCGCGCGATTGCGCTTGGCGGCCCGGGCCTGTTGCTCCTCCAGGCTGAACGCCAGCCCACCGACTATCGGCAGCACCGTGGCCAGCGGCAATGGATGCATCTCAATGCAATCCACCGGGCAGGGCGCCACGCAGAGATCGCAACCGGTGCATTCGTCGACGATGACCGTATGCATGAATTTCGCCGCGCCGACAATCGCGTCCACCGGGCAAGCCTGAATGCATTTGGTGCAGCCGATGCATTCGGCCTCGCGGATGTAGGCGATCTGCGCCGGTGCCGAGCCGCGGCTGACGTCCAGTTCCAGCACCGGCACTTTCAGCAGTTCGGCCAGGGCCGCGATGGTTTCACTGCCGCCCGGAGGGCACTTGTTGATCGGCTCACCGCTGGCGATGCCCTCGGCGTAGGGTTTGCATCCGGGGTGGCCACACTTGCCACATTGGGTTTGTGGCAAGAGGGCATCGATGCGTTGAATCAGACTCATGTTTTGATCAGCCCGCTGAATCCGAGAAAAATCACCGCGATCAATCCGGCGCCGATCAATTCGATCGGCAGGCCGCGAAAGGGCAGGGGGACATTGTTATCGAGGGTGCGCTGGCGCAAGTCGCTGAACAGGCTCAGCACCAGCCAGAAACCCAGCCCGGCACCAAGGCTCAGGACGGTGGCGTGGAAAAACCCTTTGTTGTCCTGAGCGTTGAGCAAGGTCAGCCCAAGCACCCCGGCATTCCCCAGCAGCAAGGGCCAGAGGCCATCGAATGAAAGCTTCGCAAATAACCGGGAAAGCAGCTTCAGCAGCGGACCGATCAGCAGAACACTCAGCGGCAAGAACACGAACAGCCGCAGCGACGTCAGCCCCAACGGCGCCAGTAGCCAGTGGTAGAGCGCATAGCCGAGCAGGCCGACGATCAGCATCAGGCACGTCGTCGCGATGCCCAGCGCGTGGACCTGTTGTCGCTCGCTGCCCAGCACCGGATCGACGCCCAGCGGCCAGTGCAACACGAGGTTGTTGATCAGGGCGGCGCTGATAAGCGTAAGCAGTATCTCGGTCATGATCGTGCCGGCAAGAACAAGCCTTTGTTAAGGGGCTCTCTAAAAAGAGAGTAGGCATTATCCGGCAAGGAAGGAGGGTGGGCCAGACATGAAAATCCCACAGTCGCGCCGGGCACGACTGTGGGATCGGTTTAGCGCAGAACTTTACTTGATGCGCTGACCCGGCTTGGCGCCGCTGTCGGGGCTCAGCAGGTAGATTTCTTCGCCGCCAGGACCTGCCGCCATCACCATGCCTTCGGAGATCCCGAATTTCATTTTGCGGGGCTTGAGGTTGGCGATCATCATGGTCAGGCGACCATTGAGCTTGGACGGGTCCGGGTAGGCGCTCTTGATGCCGGAGAACACGTTGCGTTGCTCGTCACCGATGTCCAGGGTCAGGCGCAGCAGCTTGTCGGCCCCTTCCACCGCTTCGGCCTTGAGGATCAGCGCAACACGCAGGTCTACAGCGGCGAAGGTATCGAACTCGATTTCTGGCGACAGCGGATCTTTTGCCAGTTCGCCGTTGCCTTGAGGTGCGGCAGCTTCGCCAGTGTCGGTCTGGCTGGCGGTCAGGTCTTCTTTCGAGGCATCGGTCATGGCTTGCACTTTTACCGGGTCGATACGGGTCATCAACGGTTTGAACTCGTTCAGCTGATGGTTGCTGAGCAAGGTGGCGTGGTCGTTCCAGGTCAGCGGCGCGACATTCAGGAAGGCCTCGGCATCGGCGGCCAGCAATGGCAGTACCGGCTTGAGGAAAATCACCAGTTGGCGGAACAGGTTGATGCCCAAGGCGCAAATGGCCTGGACCTCATCCTGCTTGCCTTCCTGTTTGTTCAGCGACCACGGCGCCTTGTCGGCGATCCAGGCGTTGGCACGGTCGGCCAGGCCCATGATTTCGCGCATGGCCCGGGCAAAGTCGCGAGCTTCATAGGCATCGGCAATGCTTGGCGCTGCGGCCAGGAAGGCGTCGGTCAGTTCCGGTGCGGCGTTACCGGCCACCAGCACACCGCTGTTACCTTTATGGATGAAACCGGCGCAACGGCTGGCAATGTTGACGACTTTGCCGACCAGGTCGGAGTTGACCTTCTGCACGAAGTCTTCGAGGTTCAGGTCCAGGTCATCGACGCCACGGCCCAGCTTGGCGGCGTAGTAGTAGCGTAGGTATTCCGGCGACAGGTGATCCAGGTAAGTCCGCGCCTTGACGAACGTGCCGCGGGATTTGGACATCTTCTGGCCGTTGACGGTCAGGTAGCCGTGCACGTTGATGCCGCGGTCGGTTTACGGAACCCGGCGCCTTCGAGCATCGCTGGCCAGAACAGGGCGTGGAAGTTGACGATGTCCTTGCCGATGAAGTGGTACAGCTCGGCGGTTGAGTCCTTGCCCCAGAACGCGTCGAAGTCCAGCTCCGGTGTACGGTTGCACAGGTTCTTGAAGCTGGCCATGTAGCCGATCGGCGCGTCCAGCCAAACGTAGAAATACTTGCCCGGCTCGTCGGGGATTTCAAAACCGAAGTACGGCGCATCGCGGGAAATGTCCCACTGTTGCAGGCCGGCATCCAGCCATTCGGCGATCTTGTTGGCCACGGCCTCTTGCAACGTACCGCTGCGGGTCCAGGCTTGCAGCATTTCCTGGAAGTCCGGCAGCTTGAAGAAGAAGTGCTGGGAATCCTTGAGCACCGGCGTGGCGCCGGAAATCGCCGACTTCGGATCCTTGAGGTCGGTCGGCGCGTAGGTTGCACCGCATTTTTCGCAGTTGTCGCCGTACTGGTCTTCGGTGCCGCATTTCGGGCAGGTGCCCTTGATGAAGCGGTCGGCCAGGAACATTTTCTTTTCCGGGTCGAAGTACTGCGTGATCGAGCGCGTGGCGATGTGCCCGGCGTCGCGCAGCTTCAGGTAGATCTGGCTCGACAGCTCACGGTTTTCTTCGGCGTGAGTGGAGTGGAAGTTGTCGAAGTCCACCAGGAACTCGGCAAAGTCGGCGCTGTGTTCAGCCTGGACGTTGGCGATCAGTTGTTCCGGGGTAATGCCTTCCTTTTCCGCGCGCAGCATGATGGCCGAACCGTGGGCGTCGTCGGCGCAGACATAAATGCATTGATTGCCGCGATGCTTCTGGAAGCGCACCCACATATCGGTCTGGATGTACTCCAGCATATGGCCGAGGTGGATCGAACCATTGGCATAGGGCAGGGCGCTGGTAACGAGGATCTTGCGTGGCTCGGACATGGGGCTCGGCTACTTGATGAAACGGAGGTCGGCCACTATAAAGCGCCGGCGCAGATTTTTCACCCTTCGGGCCTGTTTCCGGATGCATCGACCCTGAAAAAAGTGGTGATGAGTTTGCTGGGTGCAAGAGGGCTTTTGTGGCGAGGGCGCTTGCTCCCGCTGGGTGGCGAAGCCGCCCCAACCCCTGCAACCCGGTTCCGACAGAAGGATTGCATCAACTTGATTACGACTGCTGCGCAGCCGAGCGGGAGCAAGCTCCCTCGCCACAGGGATATGTTTGCCACAAATCATCGTGGGGCATGCCGTCTATGATGTAGAACGGTTAGGATACCCGCCTGATTTTCCAGTCTTGCTATCGGAGTTGCCCATGAGCGCCGTCAATCGCGCAGCGGTGGAAGCCGTCCTTCGCCAGTACACCGATCCTTACCTGAACCAGGACCCGGTCAGCGCCGGGTGTGTGCGCAGCATCGATATTCAGGGCGATCGCGTCAGTGTCCAGCTAGAGCTGGGTTACGCCGCCGGTCTGTTCAAGAGTGGCTGGGCGCAGTTGCTGCAACTGGCCATCGAGGGCCTGGACGGCGTGGTCACTGCCCGCGTCGAGATCACCAGTGTGATCGCCGCGCACAAGGCCCAGGCGCAGATTCCAGGGCTGGCCAACGTCAAGAACGTCGTGGCCGTGGCATCCGGCAAGGGCGGCGTGGGCAAGTCCACCACGGCCGCCAACCTGGCCCTGGCGCTGGCCCGTGAAGGCGCCAAAGTCGGGATTCTCGACGCGGACATCTACGGTCCGAGCCAGGGCATCATGTTTGGCATCCCTGAAGGCACCCGCCCAAAGGTCAAGGATCAGAAGTGGTTCATTCCGATCGAGTCCCATGGCGTCGAAGTGATGTCCATGGCCTTCCTGACCGACGACAACACGCCGATGGTCTGGCGCGGGCCGATGGTGTCCGGTGCGCTGTTGCAACTGGTCACGCAAACGGCCTGGGGCGATCTGGATTACCTGGTCATCGACATGCCGCCAGGCACCGGTGACATCCAGCTGACCCTGGCGCAGAAAGTCCCGGTGGCTGGTGCCGTGATCGTGACCACCCCGCAGGATCTGGCATTGCTGGATGCGCGCAAGGGTGTGGAGATGTTCCGCAAGGTCAACATCCCGGTGCTGGGTGTGGTCGAGAACATGGCCGTGCACATCTGCTCCAACTGCGGGCATGCCGAGCATCTGTTCGGTGAGGGCGGCGGTGTGAAGCTGGCCAATCAGTACGGCGTTGAGCTGTTGGCTTCGTTGCCACTGTCGATGCTGATCCGCGAACAGGCCGATGGCGGCAAGCCAACGGTGATCGCCGAGCCTGACAGCCAGATTGCGATGGTTTACCAGGAGCTGGCCCGCCATGTCGGCGCGCGGATTGTGTTGCAGGAAGCTGCGACGCCGGCGATGCCGAACATCACTGTCAGCGACGATTAAATCGCTGAAAAGAGATCGCAGCCTCGCTTCGCTCGACAGCTCCTACAGGTGTAAGCCAATCCATGTAGGAGCTGTCGAGCGAAGCGAGGCTGCGATCTTTTGATCTTGCTTTAGATGCGCAACCCGCCATCCAATTCGAGAATCCGGCCGGTGTAGTAGTCGTTCTCGAAAATGTAGGCCACCGACTGGGCGATCTCTTCGGGTTTGCCCATGCGCTTGAGCGGAATCCCGGAAGTCATCTTTTCCAGCGCTTCGGGCTTCATGCTCAGGGTCATTTCGGTTTCAATGAAGCCCGGCGCAATACCTGCCACGCGAATCCCGTAGCGCGCCAGTTCCTTGGCCCAGGTCACGGTCGCCGCAGCGACACCGGCCTTGGCGGCGGAGTAGTTGGTCTGGCCGACGTTGCCAGCGCGCGAGATCGACGAGATATTGATGATCGCGCCGCTGTTTTGCAGCTCGATCATTTTTGCCGCGACTTCACGGGTGCACAGGAACACACCGGTCAGATTGACGTCGATGACCGCCTGCCATTGGGCCAGGCTCATCTTGGTCATTTCGCCGTCCTTGACCTTCAGCAGCAGGCCATCGCGCAAAATGCCGGCGTTGTTGATCAAACCATGGATCGCGCCGAAGTCGTCGGCTACCTGGGTGACCATGTGGGTCACTTGCTCTTCATCGGCGACGTTACACAGGTAGGCGCGGGCCTCGACACCCTTGGCTTTGCAAACCGCGACAGTGGCGTCGAGTTTTTCCTGGTTCAGGTCCACCAGCGCCAGCTTCGCGCCTTTGCCGGCTAAATACTCGGCCATGGAACGACCTAAACCCTGGCACCCGCCGGTGATAATGATTACTTTGTCAGTGAGTTGCATTCGCATAGCCCCATAGCAGTTCCGAGTGGTTTTCCTTCTATTCTAGAGGGTCTCTCGATCTGAGCCTGATGTGGCCTGGCTGCACATGAGAACTGCCCCTATGGCGTGCTGGAACTTTTACCCAGGCGCCTGTCCGTTTTTTTGACGGATTCTATATAAGGAGTCATAAATTGAGCGTTGTAGTGGCTAAGCATGCCCGAGAATTGCTTCTCAAGGAATACCGTGGAGTGCTCTCGACGCACTCCAAAGCGATGCCCGGTTTTCCGTTTGGCTCCGTGGTTCCGTACTGCCTGGACGAGCAGGGCCGGCCGCTGATCCTTATCAGCCGCATCGCTCAGCACACTCACAACCTGCAGAAAGATCCTAAATGCTCGCTGCTGGTGGGGGAGCGCGAGGCCGAAGACGTACAAGCCGTTGGTCGCCTGACTTACCTGGCCGAGGCGGAAAAACTCAAGGACGCCGCGGCCATTGAAGCGGCAGCCGAGCGTTATTACCGCTACTTCCCGGATTCACAGAGCTATCACAAGGCCCACGATTTCGATTTCTGGGTACTTAAACCGGTACGTCACCGTTACATTGGCGGCTTCGGCGCAATCCACTGGATCGATCAGCTGACCCTCGCCAACCCGTTCGTCGGCAAGGCCGAAGCGAGCATGGTCGAGCATATGAATGCCGATCACGCCAAAGCCATCGCCCACTACGTCGATCTGGCGGGCCTGCCGAAAACCGCTCCGGCGCAGTTGGCCGGAATCGACAGCGAAGGCATGCATTTGCGCATCGGTCAGGGACTCTACTGGCTGCCGTTTCAAACACCCTGTAATACGCCGACACAAGTCCGGGAAGCCTTGGTTTTCCTGGCTCACGCCGAGCATTGGCCGAAAAATGAAGTGGCCGACGCTTGAATTCACGAAACGGCGACGTCATCTAAGGAACACTGGCAAGGCATTCTTGCGTTGAGGAACCATTTGATGCGCCCTTTTTTGTTGCTCTTTGTACTGTTCCCGGTGTTGGAGCTGTTCGTATTCGTCAAGGTCAGCGGGGCGATCGGGTTTTTCCCGGCCCTGCTGCTGATAATTCTCGGCTCGATGCTCGGTGTGTTCGTGCTGCGTGTCGCCGGTCTTGCTACTGCACTGCGTGCCCGTGAAAGCCTGAACCGCGGCGAGCTGCCGGCCCAGACCATGCTCGAAGGCCTGATGCTGGCCCTGGCTGGCGGCCTGTTGATCCTGCCAGGCTTCGTCACCGACGTGCTGGGCCTGATCATGTTGCTGCCGATCTCCCGTCGACTGCTGGCCAACAAAATGCGTCTGCGCGCCGAGGAACAAGCGATGCGTCAGCGTGCGTTCGCCGATGACCTTCAGCCACGGGGCGGTCCTGCTCCGCGGCAGCCACTGGGCCGTGAGCCCAATGTGATCGAAGGCGAGTTCGAGCACCGCGATTCCAAGTAACACTTCCATCGACACGGCACCTTCGGGTGCCGTGTTCGTTTTCAGGGCCTGGACGTAAAAAAAATTCGCGCAGCGCCCTTGAAATAAGCTTATGCGCCCTTATGTATCGGTCACCGCAAGGTTTCTGGCAATTGCGCCAGACAGACTTCCGCGGTTCGCTCGACGAACCGCACCCGGCGCCGCCGGATTTGTTAAACCCGCCGGGACTACACCGGCCGATGAAAACCACAATTAGGAGAGATCGACAATGAAGCTTCGTCCTCTGCATGACCGCGTCGTCATCCGTCGCAGCGAAGAAGAAAAGAAAACCGCTGGCGGTATCGTCCTGCCAGGTTCGGCTGCTGAAAAGCCAAACCAGGGTGAAGTCCTCGCTGTAGGCCCAGGCAAAGTGCTGGACAACGGTGAAGTGCGTGCGCTGTCCGTGAAAGTGGGTGACAAGGTTGTGTTCGGCCCTTACTCCGGCAGCAACACTGTGAAAGTCGATGGCGAAGACCTGGTGATCATGGCTGAGAACGAGATTCTCGCTGTTGTCGAAGGCTGATTCCCCGCTCATTTTCCCGCTACTACAAAGTATTTAAGGAATATCGATCATGGCTGCTAAAGAAGTTAAATTCGGCGACTCCGCCCGCAAGAAAATGCTCACCGGTGTCAACGTCCTGGCTGACGCAGTAAAAGCGACCCTGGGCCCGAAAGGCCGTAACGTGATCATCGAGAAGAGCTTCGGCGCTCCGACCATCACCAAGGACGGCGTTTCCGTAGCCAAAGAAATCGAACTGGAAGACCGCTTCGAAAACATGGGCGCGCAGCTGGTCAAAGACGTTGCCTCCCGTGCCAACGATGACGCAGGCGACGGCACCACCACCGCTACCGTTCTGGCTCAGTCGATCGTCAACGAAGGCCTGAAAGCCGTCGCTGCCGGCATGAACCCGATGGACCTGAAACGCGGTATCGACAAAGCGACCATCGCGATCGTCAAGGAACTCAAAGCCCTGTCCAAGCCTTGCGCTGACACCAAGGCTATCGCTCAGGTGGGTACCATCTCGGCCAACTCCGACAACTCCATCGGCGACATCATTGCCGAAGCCATGGAAAAAGTCGGTAAAGAAGGCGTGATCACCGTTGAAGAAGGCTCGGGCCTGGAAAACGAACTGTCGGTTGTTGAAGGCATGCAGTTCGACCGTGGCTACCTGTCCCCGTACTTCGTCAACAAGCCGGAAACCATGACCGCCGAACTCGACGGTCCGCTGATCCTGCTGGTCGACAAAAAGATCTCGAACATCCGCGAAATGCTGCCAGTACTGGAAGCCGTTGCCAAAGCCGGCCGTCCACTGCTGATCGTGGCCGAAGACGTTGAAGGCGAAGCCCTGGCGACTCTGGTTGTGAACAACATGCGTGGCATCGTTAAAGTCGCAGCCGTCAAGGCTCCAGGCTTCGGCGACCGTCGCAAGGCCATGCTGCAGGACATCGCTGTTCTGACTGGCGGTACCGTCATCTCCGAAGAGATCGGTCTGAGCCTGGAAAGCACCACCCTGGAACACCTGGGTAATGCCAAGCGCGTAATCCTGTCCAAAGAAAACACCACCGTGATCGACGGTGCTGGCGTTGAGGCTGACATCCAGGCTCGCGTTACCCAGATCCGTCAACAAGTGGCCGACACTTCGTCCGACTACGACCGTGAAAAACTGCAAGAGCGCTTGGCCAAACTGTCCGGCGGCGTTGCAGTGATCAAGGTTGGCGCTGGTTCCGAAGTTGAAATGAAAGAGAAGAAAGCCCGGCGTTGAAGACGCCCTGCACGCTACCCGTGCAGCCGTTGAAGAAGGCGTGGTACCTGGCGGCGGCGTGGCACTGATCCGTGCCCTGCAAGCCATCAGCGAACTGAAAGGCGACAACGCCGATCAGGACGTCGGTATCGCTGTTCTGCGTCGTGCGGTCGAAGCGCCACTGCGTCAGATCGTTGCCAACTCCGGCGACGAGCCAAGCGTGGTTGTGGACAAGGTCAAGCAGGGTGCGGGTAACTTCGGTTACAACGCTGCCACCAGCGAATACGGCGACATGATCGAAATGGGCATCCTGGACCCAACCAAGGTGACTCGTTCGGCCCTGCAAGCTGCATCCTCGATTGGCGGTCTGATCCTGACCACCGAGGCCGCAGTTGCCGAAGCACCGAAGAAAGACGGTGCAGCTGGCGGCGGTATGCCAGACATGGGCGGTATGGGTGGCATGGGCGGCATGATGTAAGCCAGCCTCACCCTGTACGAAAAAACCCCGCCTGCGCTGAGCAGGCGGGGTTTTTTATGGCCTTCATTTTGGTAGGTCTGGAGACCGCGTCGCGGCCATCGCGGGCAAGCCACGCTCCCACAGTGGATTGTGTCAAACCTGTGGGAGCGGGCTTGCCGCGATGGCGTCGGCTCAGGCGCCGACCGGTTGTGCCTCGCTCGCCTGCTCAGCCTTGGAGGCCGGCCGGTACAGGATGTAGTAGTAGGCCCCCAGACAAATCAGCCAGCAGAAAATCGCCGTCCACACGTTGTGCGAGAAGAAATGCGCGCCCTGCATCATCCGGCTGATGGAAAATACCGAGCCCAACGTGAAGGCCAGGACAAACGCCTTGCGCGCCAGCCGCGGCCGACGATCTCGCAGGACGAAGAACAGCGCAAACAACGTGAAACCGGTCGCCGCATGACCACCAGGCCAGCAGCGCCCCGGCTTGTCGGTGTGCGGGCGGGGGCTGAGCAGTTCGCTATAGGTTTCGTGTCCGCCGAATTGCTCCAGGCTCCATGGACATTGCACCGCCGTCACTGCTTTGACCGGGGTAACAAAGGAAGTTGCCAGCGCCAGAGACACCACCAGGCAACCCAGTTCACGTTTGAACGGTTTGAGCTTTTCCATGAAAAAGGAGCCGATGAAGCCCAGGATGGAGAACACTGAGAAGGCAATGACCACTTGCTTGGCCCGGTCATGCAGGATGTTTTCCAGGAAATAACTGTGTCGCCCGATGAACGCGCCGGCGACCGGGTCATAGAACAGCTTGGCAAGGTCCATGTCCAGGGACGTCAGTTCGAGCAGTAGCAGGGTTATCGCCGCAATGGCGGGCACTCCCAGGCATAGCCAGACATTAAGCGGACGAGACGCGGGGCGGACAGCAGTTGATGACATGGTGGATCCTGAACAAAGGAAATAGCCCCGGGGCATCAGCCCGGGGCTGTTCGGTTAACGTTCGCTGATTTGCCCGGCACCCTCCTTGGGCGCTTTCCAGCCAAGCAGCTGTTGCTTGAAGCCATAACTGGCAGTTTGGTAATAGGTGATTGCGCGAGTGATCAACGGATCACTGGCGGTGGCCCGGGACTCGCGGCTCTCGGTCAGTGCTTCATCATGGCGGCGCAGCCCCTGGCGAGGACTCAGAATCGCCAGATCCTTGCCATCGAACAAGCCCAGATGCTGGTAATTGCCAACGACCACGCGGGGTGGCAGTGGATTTTCCTGCAGCAAGTTGCGGCCGAAGAAAGTCGATTCATAGTCCAGGTTAAGCAGACCCAGCAAGGTCGGCGCCAAGTCGATCTGGCTAGCCAGTTGCGCGGTTTCCCGAGCGTCGACGAGTTTCGGTGCATAGATGAACAACGGAATCTGGTAGTTGCTGATCGGCAAGTCTTCCTTGCCGGCGCTGCCAGCCGTGTGGTCGGCGACGAAGACGAAGATTGTATCGTCGAACCACGGCTTCTTGCGCGCCTGATCGAGGAACTGACCAATGGCATAGTCGGTGTACTTCACCGCGCCGTCGCGACCGTTGCCGGATTTGATCTCGATCCGGTTATCCGGGTAGGTATAAGGACGATGGTTGGAAGTGGTCATCAGTTGCAACAGAAACGGCTGCTGCTTCGCGTAGTCGGCGTCGGCCAGCTTGAGGGTTTGCTTGTAGAGATCTTCGTCGGCCATGCCCCAGGCGTTTTTGAAGTGGATCTCTGACTCATCGACACTGCTCTGGTCCACCACGCGGTAACCATTGCCACTGAAGAATGCATTCATGTTGTCGAAGTAACCGCGTCCGCCATAGACGAATACGCTGTCATAACCCACGGCGCCGAGTTGCTGGCCGAGGCTGGCGAAACCGCTTTCACGGCCAACACGCTTGACGATCGAGCGCCCTGGGGTTGGCGGGATCGCCAGGGTAATGGCCTCAAGACCGCGATCGGTGCGGGTGCCGGTGGCGTAGAAGTTATTGAAATACAGGCTCTGCTTGCGCAAGGCATCGAGGTTGGGGGTCAGGTTACGGTCATCGCCGTTGCTGCCCATGTACTTGGCGCTGAAGCTTTCAATGGTTACCAGCACAATGTTGGGTTTACGCACAGTGCCCGGGTTGTCGATCATCCGGCGAATGTCTTGCGGATCTTCGCTGATGAAGTGCGCGTTGGGTTCGCTCAATTCGGCACGAATCTGCTGCGCTACGACTGCCGGCGGCAGGCTACTGTAGAACTGCGGGTAATCCAGTTCGTTGTTACGGAATGCAGCGAAGAATTGATACGGACCATTGCTCGCCAGTTCATTCTGATAGGCATTACCGCCTTGGGCGCGCGGCGAATCCTGACTGAGCAGTTGCAGGCTCAGCCCCGCGACGATCAACAGGCCCAGTGCATTGAGCAGGCGCCCGCGCAGCGATGGCAACGGTGCGTCCAGGGCGGCATTGAAAGGTTGGCGCAACGCAAGGCTCAGGGCGAGGGCCAGCACTGCGAGGATGCTCAGCAGGGTGCCGATCGGGTAGGACTCAAGCAGGTTGTTCAGCACTTCGTCGGAGTACACCAGGTAATCAACGGCGATGAAGTTAAAGCGCACACCGAATTCATCCCAGAACAACCATTCGGCCACCGAAGTGAACAGCATGGCGAACAGGCTGACGGTCAGCAGTCCCTGAAGGACCCAGCGATGGCCACGGCGGCGCCACAAGGCCGGCGGGCAGAGCAGCAAATAGAGGCCCATCGGCAGCGCCGCATAGGCAATGAAGCCCAGATCGTAAAGCAGGCCGATGCCGAACACTGACAAAAATCCGCTACCGGCCTCATCCAGATGAGTCAGCAGCAGAACGGTTCGGGTCAGCAAGAAAATGATCAGCCAGGCGCCGGTCACAAGTAGGAGAAAGCGCATTGGCGCAGTCTTGAAAAAGTCCATTGTGTTTACATTCCTTAATATCAATTGCGCGGGATTCTCGGCTGATCACTGTAGTGAGCTTGTGAATCGATAGTGAAAAACATGTTAACCCCGGAAATTGGTTGAGCGAATTGATTCCTCGACCCGCAACCCTATCCCTGAGCCACACTTGGCCTTAAGCTGCGCGCCAAGACAGCCGTTACTGTATACGGAGGAGGTGCCGATGCGAATTCTATTGGTTGAAGACAACCGCGATATCCTGGCCAATCTGGCCGATTATCTGGGGCTCAAAGGTTACACCGTGGATTGCGCGCAGGACGGTTTGTCAGGCCTGCACCTGGCGGCCACCGAGCATTACGACTTGATTGTACTCGACATCATGTTGCCCGGCATCGACGGCTACACCCTGTGCAAACGCCTGCGCGAAGACGCGCGCCGCGATACGCCGGTGATCATGCTCACTGCGCGCGATCAACTCGATGACCGTTTGCAGGGCTTCAAGTCCGGTGCTGACGACTATCTGATCAAACCCTTTGCCCTGTCCGAACTGGCAGCGCGGATCGAGGCGGTCATGCGTCGTGCCAAGGGGGGCGGTCGCCGTTCGTTGCAGGTTGGCGATTTGAGCTACGACCTCGATACGCTGGAAGTGACGCGCGAAGGTCGCTTGCTGAAACTCAACCCGGTGGGCCTGAAGTTGCTGGCCGTGCTGATGCAGAAGAGTCCGCACGTGTTGCGCCGGGAAATTCTCGAAGAGGCCCTGTGGGGTGATGACTGCCCGGACAGCGACAGCCTGCGCAGCCACGTCCATCAACTGCGCCAGGTGATCGACAAGCCGTTCGCCAAGCCCTTGCTGCACACGGTGCACGGCGTCGGTTATCGCTTGGCCGAGGGCCGTGATGGAGTTTAAGCAGAGCCTTTCTCAGCGGATCATCATCGCCTTTGCGTTGATGAGCGCCCTGGTCGCCGGGGCCTTCGCCATGGGCATCGTGGCGACCGTGCACCTGGTGGAGGAGAAGCTGATTTCGGCAGGTCTGGGCGGTGATTTGCAACGCCTGTTGCTGATGGACAGCGTGTCGGACTGGAGCCATCGCCCCGAGCCGGACCAGTTGTTCTATTTCAGTGGCGGACCGGGCGATTTCGAATTGCCCAAGGATTTGCGGCACCTGGACTCGGGTTTTCATGAAATCTTTCGCGAGCAGCTGTCGTATCACGCGATGGTCGAAATCGTCGACGGTCGGCATTACGTGCTGTTGCAAGACCAGAGCGATTTCGAAGAACGTGAGCGGGTGTTGTTTGCCGTGGTGCTGGTGGGTTTCGTGCTGAGCCTGGCATTGGCGGTATTTCTGGGCTGGGTGCTGGCGCGCAAGGTGATGGCTCCGGTGGTACGGCTGGCCCGCCAGGTGCGTCATCGGGATCAGTTGTTGGGCCTGGCACCGCCACTGGCCCCGGATTATGCCGCCGATGAAGTGGGCGAACTGGCCGTGGCCTTCGACGCCACCCTCGGGCGTTTGCGTCAGGCGTTGACCCGAGAGCGATTGTTCACCAGTGACGTCAGCCACGAGTTGCGCACGCCGTTGATGGTGTTGGCCAGTTCCTGTGAGCTGTTGCTGGAAAACCCCGGCATCGATCAGCGTGGACGTGCCCAGGTCGAACGAATCGCCCGTGCGTGCGCGGAAATGCGCGAGCTGGTGCAAACTTTCCTCATGCTGGCTCGCGCTCAACATGAAGACGCCAGTATGGCCCCTCGGCAAACCCTGGGCCAGGTAGCCGACGGGCTACTCTGCCAATGGCGCGAGCCGATAGAAACCAAGGGCCTGACGCTGAACTTCGAGCCAGGCAATCCGCCGGACACCCGCTATAACGCGACCCTCCTGCACGCGGTGATGGGCAACCTGTTACGTAATGCGCTGCATTACACCGAACACGGTTTTATCCGCTTGACCCTCACGGATACCGGGTTTGTGGTCGAAGACAGTGGCGTAGGTATTCCCGAGGAAAAACGCGAGGCAATGTTCGAGCCTTTTGTGCGCGGCAGTGAGAAGCGTGGCGAGGGCCTGGGGCTGGGACTGTCGCTGGTGCAGCGAATCTGCGAGAACCAGGGCTGGAGCGTCAGCCTGACGAATATGGAACCCAATGGCTGCCGTTTTCAGGTGGAGTTGACGTCGTCCCGGGTTTGATTGGGCCGTCATGTAATCCCCTGAAATGAATCCGGGTTTTACATGACAACATTTTCACAAAGGCATCACCTGACGCTAACACCACGCTACCTAATGTGGTTGTCATCAGAAGCTCAGGAGATTGCAGTCATGGCTGGCCCGGTCAAGCTCGAATTTTCCAAAAAGTACGACGATCAACACGCCCAGAAGTATTTGCGCAAGCATCAGGAGGGGCTCGGCCGCCGACTCTCTCACTGGCGTGACGAACAGCTGGCGCGAAAAGCATTAAAGCTGGCCGGTGATCCTGGGTTGGTCCTCGATTTGCCCTGTGGCGCAGGGCGTTTCTGGCCGTTGCTGGCGGAAAAACACAACCGTGTCATCATCGGGGCCGACAACTCGCAGTCCATGTTGAAGACTGCCATGCAGGCGCAACCCGCCGACGTGGTAAAACGGGTACAACCCTTGCACGCTTCTGCATTCGACATTGCCTTGCCCGATAACGCCGTCGACAGCATTTTCTGCATGCGTTTGCTCCATCACATCGGTGAAGCCGAACAGCGACTGACTATCCTGCGCGAATTCGAGCGTGTCACCCGTGACAGCGTGATTGTTTCGTTGTGGGTGGATGGCAATTTCAAGGCCTGGAAACGCAAGCGCGCCGAGAAACAGCGTGGGCAGGAGTACCAGAATCGATTTGTGTTACCGGCTGCCACGATCGAAAAGGAATTCGAGCAGGTGGGTTTCCGTATTCAGGAGCAACTGGATTTTTTACCGTTCTATGCCATGTGGCGGATTTACGTATTGCGCAAGAGGTAACTGGATGGCAGTGCAATATGCAGCACAAACGCAAGTCACTCCTCAGGACCGCTTCTGGAATCTGCGCGGTGAATGGGTAGAAGAGCGTTTGACCGCCCATCAAGCGGCGGCGCATGACCTGAAACAACTACGTCGCCACTCGTCGTTCAGCGATACGGACTGGAAAAAACTGGTCTATTTTTATGAGACGGCGTTTGGCAGCGCTATCAAAGGCTTATAACAATGAAACTCGAAATTGCGCGAGGTTTGTTTTTAGCGGGAGCCTTGGCAGTCGCTTCATTGGCGGTCGCTGCCTGGGAGCAGCCCCGCACGCAAGTCCTCAGTTCAGTGCACGGTGACGCGCATTGTCCGTTGCCCCGGGTGGCCAAAGCCCCTGTGGCCACTCAACCTGATCATGACTTGTTACTGTTCATGTTCGGACTTTCTCAAGGACTGAGGCCACAGAGTTGAACAGATTGAAGCCCAAGTAAAAGGCCTCGCAGATGCGAGGCCTTTTTTGTATCCGATGACTCAAGTCTTGCGCGATCCATTGTGGGAGCGAGCCTGCTGGCTCCCACAGGGAAATGTTGTGTTCTTCAGGGTTTGTCGGGTTTTGCCAGCAAGGTGTAAATGCATGGCAACACGAACAAGGTGAAGAGCGTGCCGATCGACATCCCCGTCGCGATCACCGTACCGATGTCGAAGCGGCTGACAGCACCCGCACCGGTGGCGATGATCAGCGGCACCATGCCGAACACCATCGCCGCCGTGGTCATCAATACCGGGCGCAGGCGAATGGCCGCCGCTTCCTCCACCGCTTCGCGAGGCGTCAGGCCTTTCTCCTTGCGCAACAGGTTGGCGAACTCGACGATCAGGATCCCGTGCTTGCTGATCAGCCCGATCAACGTCACCAACCCCACCTGGGTATAGATGTTCATGCTCGACCAGCCGAGGAACAGCGGGATCAACGCACCACAGATCGACAGCGGCACGGTCACCAGAATCACCAATGGATCGCGGAAGCTTTCGAACTGGGCCGCCAGCACCAGGAAGATGATCGCCAGAGCCAGTGCAAAAGTAACCCACAGCGCGCTGCCTTCCTGAACGTATTGCCGTGATGCGCCGGCATAATCGACGGCGTAACCCGTAGGAGCTTCTTCCCGAGCGATCTGGCGCACAGTGTCGATGGCTTCACCCATGCTGACCAGCGGCACCCCGGAAAGTATCGCCGAGTTGAGTTGCTGGAACTGGTTCAACTGACGCGGCCGCGCCCGGTCGGTCACGGTGATCAGGGTCGACAGGGGCAGCAGTTCGCCCTTGGTGTTCTTGACGTAATAATGGTTCAGCCAGTCGGGGTTATCCCGGAAAGGCCGTTCCACCTGAGCAATGACTTTGTAGCTGCGACCTTCGATAGTGAAACGGTTGATCTCCGCCTCACCCAGCAACGTCGCCAGGGTACCGCCCAGGTCCTGCATGGACACCCCCATCTGCGCGGCCTTGGCCCGATCGATATCGACGACGACTTCGGGTTTGTCGAAGGCCATGTCGACATCGACGAAGGCGAACTTGCCGGACTCCATCGCTCTTTTTTTCACGCGGTCCGTCACCTGCAACAACGACTCGTAAGTGTTGGCCGAGTTGATCACGAATTGAAACGGCAACCCTTCACCGGTGCCCGGCAGGGATGGCAGGTTGAAGCCGAAGATTTGCAAGCCGGGAATGCTTTCCAGCTTGCCCTGGACCTCGGGCAGGATCTGCATTTGGGTCCGGTCGCGTTCGTTCCAGGGTTTGAGCAGGAAGCCGCCGATCCCCGATTGCACGCCGTTGAAGCCGTTGATCTGGAACGAGGAGTAGTACTCGGGGAACTTCTTGAAAATCGCGACGAATTCGTCGGTGTAGGCGTTCAGATAGTCGAGGTTGGCCGGTTGCGGGGCGTTGGCCATCATGAAGATCACGCCTTGGTCCTCGTCCGGCGCCAGTTCCGATTGGGTGAACTTGAGCAATACCGGAATCAGGCACAGCACGATCACCGCGAACACCAGCACCACCGGCCGGGTGTTGAGGGTGCCGTGGAGCACACTCTGGTAGCGGCGCTTGAGGCCTTCGAAGATCATGTCCAGGCGATGGGCCAGGCCGCTGGGGTTTTCATCGTGGCGCAGCAGCAGGGCGCACATCATTGGCGACAGCGTCAGGGCAACGATGCCGGAAATCACCACCGCACCGGCCAGGGTGAGGGCGAACTCCTTGAACAGCGCCCCCGTCAGACCGGTCAGGAAACCGATTGGCGCATAGACCGCCGCCAGGGTAATGGTCATCGACACCACCGGCATGGCGATTTCCCGGGCACCCTCGATCGCCGCATCCAGCGGCGTCTTGCCTTCTTCGATGTGCCGATGGATGTTTTCCACCACCACGATGGCGTCGTCCACCACCAGGCCGATGGCCAACACCATCGCCAGCAAGGTCAGCAGGTTGATCGAGTAGCCCATCATCTGCATGAAGAACATCACACCGATCATCGACAGCGGAATGGTGACCACCGGGATCACCACCGAGCGCAGCGCACCGAGGAACAGGAACACCACCACGATCACGATCAGTACCGCTTCGAACAGGGTTTTCAGCACTTCGTTGATGGAGGCCTGGATGAACAGCGTGGCGTCGTAGGCGATTTCGCCCTTGAGGTTCGGGCGGCAGTTGGGCTTCCAGGTCCGGCATGATCTTGCGCACTTCCCGGATCACGTCCAGCGGGTTGGCGCCGGGCGTGGCCTTGATGCCGATGTACACCGAGGGCGTGCCGCCGAAGGAACTGATGGAGTTGTAGTTTTCCGCGCCCATCTCGACCCGTGCCACGTCCCGCAGCAGTACGCGACTGTCGCCCTCAACCTTGAGCGGGATCGCGCCAAAGGCCTCGGCGGATTTGAGTTCGGTGTTGGCGTTGATGCTGGTGACCACGTACTCGCCTTTCACTTCGCCGGCGGCGGAGAGGAAGTTGTACTGGCGCACGGCGTTGGTCACATCGCTGGCGCTCAGGCCAAAACCGGCGAGTTTCACCGGGTCCAGCCACAGGCGCATGGCGAACACCTGGTTGCCGAGAATCTCGGCTTCGGCCATGCCCGGCAGCGTCGCCAGTTTCGGCTGGATGACCCGTGACAGGTAATCGGTGATCTGCGGGTTACTCAGCTCGTTGCTGAAGAAACTGATGTACATCAGCGCCGAGGCGCCGGCGGCTTCCTTGCTCAGCACCGGGTCTTCGGCGTCCTGGGGCAGCTGGTTCTTGACCTCGTTAGCCTTGGCCAGCAGTTCAGTGAACAGGCGGTCGGTGTTGGAGCCGATGCGCGCGTAGATCGAGATCACCGAGAAGTTCTGGCGACTGACCGAGGTCATGTAGTCGATGCCCTCGGCGCTGGCCAGGCTCTGCTGCATCGGTTGGGTGATGTAACCCTGGATGGTTTCAGCGTTGGCCCCGGGGTAAGCGGTGGTCACCGTGATCAGGGCGTTTTCCATTTGCGGGTATTGGCGCAGCGGCAGCTTGCTCCAGGCCTGGAATCCCAGCAATACAATCAACAGGCTGACCACGGTGGCGAGCACCGGGCGGCGGATGAACGGGTCGGTAAAAGCCATAGGGGTTCCTTGATCAATCAGCGCGCGGCTGACTGCTCTTCTCGGCCAGGGTCTTGTCGTCACTGATGGCAATGTGCGCGCCGTTGTCCAGTTTGATCTGGCCGGCCGTGACCACTTTCTCGCCGTTCTGCACGCCTTTGGTGATGATGACCATCGCGTCGCGGCGCTCGCCGGTTTCGACGAAGCGCCGTTCGGCGATCAGAATCGGCTCGCCCTTGTCGTCTTTTTCGAGGCTGCCGTCTTCGGCCTTTTTCTGCGCGACGACGTACAGCGAGTTGCCATACAGGGTGTAGGTGATTGCGCTTTCCGGCACGACGATGCGCGGCTGCGGGTCGGGCAACATCACCTGCAGGCTGGCGAACATCCCCGGAAGCAATTTGCCATCGGGGTTGGCGAGGGTCGCGCGTACCAGCACATTGCGGGTGCTGGCCTCGACCTTCGGGTTGATCGCGCTGATGGTGCCGGGGAAACTTTCTGTTGGGTAAGCCGAGACAACGATTTGTACCGGTTGGCCGAGGGTGATTTTCGGCACGGACTGCTCGGGTACAAAGAAGTCGACATAGAGGCTGCTCAGATCTTGCAGGGTGGCGATCATCGTGCCGCTGGCCACGTAGTCGCCGACGTCTACCTTGCGAATGCCGATGGTCCCGCTGAACGGGGCGAGGATGCGCCTTCTCTCCAGCGCTGCCTTGAGCTGATTGACCGTGGCCCGGCTCTTTTGCAACACCGCCGAGAGTCGGTCGAACTCACCTTTGGAGATGGCCTGGCTGCCGACCAATTGGCTGCCTCGACCATAATCCAGTTGCGCCAGCCCCAGGTCGGCTTGAGCGGTTGCCAGCAGGGCCGTTTCAACGGAGGTGTCGAGTTGCAGGATCGGTTGACCTGCCTTGACCTTCTGCCCGGACTCGAACTGCACTTCCTTGACGGTGCCGGCGATCTCCAGACTCAGGTCGACCCCTTGCAGCGCGGTGAGGGTGCCCACCGTCGGCAAACGACTTTGCCACGGACGTTCGGTGGCGGTGGCCACGGCGACACTGATCGGCGGTTTCGGCACGGAGAAGCCCTGCATCATCGTGTAGATGGAGAAGGCTTTGTAGCCGGCCAGGACCAACACGATTAGCAGGACAACACCCAACATGATCAGCATGCGGCGACGCAGCATATTTCCAGTTCCTTGGAGAAAATCAGGTGAGACAGGCGGGAACATTACTCCGAGTATAAGGGGGATTCCAACCGTAGCAGCTGCCGAAGGCTGCGTTCGGCTGCGCAGCAGTCGTAATCCATACACCGCGGTTTGTCTGATACAACTCGGTGTCTGATTTCACGACTGCTGCGCAGCCGAACGCAGGCTGCGCCAGCTGCTACAAGGCTGCGATCTTGCGGGCGTTTACGCTATCAGATGAAGGTGGTTGTCCCAGAGCCCCGCAGGCAACTCCAGCGGTTTTGCAACAAGGGTTGTCTGGCGGCAATCGTAGAACCGGCAGCGGCCTTGTCCCGAGGTCACGACAAAACCATCGGCCACGGCCCCGACACCGGCGCAGTCGGGAAGCGGTGCATCCAGGCGTACTTCACCGCTGTCCAGGTCCCAGATAAAAAAGCGGTTGCCCCGCGGCGCGGTCAGGGCGACCAGGCGCAGTTCGCTGTGCACGGCGACGCTGGCGGTGTAATGCCCCATGGCCTGCAACTGATGCTCGGGCACCGGGAACGCCACGAACGGTTGGCCGGGACGCTTGATCGCCAGCAGCTCCGAAGACTCGTGAGCATCGCCCATGAACTGCTGGCCGGCGACGATGGTGCCATCGCTGGCGACGCCCAGATGCCGCACGCTGTTCATCTGCTGGGCCAGTGTTTCCTTGCTCAACAAAGTGCCATCGCGCTGCATCAACACCAGGCTCGGCTCCATCGCATTGAGGTTCATCTCGACCCGGCTTTCGGCCTCGGTGCGAATGCCGCCGTTGGCCACCACCAGCGTCTCGCCATCGGGCATCCATGACACCTGATGCGGGCCGACGCCATGGGTGGAAAGCTCGCCGCTGTGGATAAGACGCTCACCTTCGAACTTATACACACCGAGCAGGCCACGGCCCGGATCGCAGGTGTCGTTCTCGGTGGCGTACAACCAGTCGCCGCTCTGGTGAATCACTGCGTGACCGTAGAAGTGCCGGTTCGGCTGCGAGACCACGGTTTGCAGCAGCGTGCCGTCGCGCAGGTCGATCAGGTAACTCTCGGTGCCCGGACGCCGGGCGACGAATAGCGCTATTGTCAGCGTCGGGTGGTTGATGATGTCGTGGCAACGCTGGCCGACCTGGGTGGCAAATACCCGGGTGCCGTCCAGCCGATAACCGACGGCATAGTGCTTGCCGTCACTGTCATCCCGCGCCGAAAGCAGCAGCGGGCTTTTGTCCTTTTGCTTGAACAGCGTCCAGCCGCCCAGTGTCACCGCACCCAGCAGCAAACTCCCTAACGTCAGAGCCTGGCGTCGCAGCATGGCACTTGCCCTCATCAGTCACCGTCGTTGGCGTTGAAGCCCAGTTGGATACCCAGCGCCTTGGCCAGTTCGCCTTCGTGCAGGCGATGAACAACGTTGAGGCTCTCATAGATGTCGTTGAGCTGCTGGCGACCGGTGTCGTCGGTGAGCATGTCGGTCAGCGAGCGCTGGTTGCTGGCAAGTAGTTTCAGGGACGCGGCATAGGCGGCATCGATCTTGTCGGCCAACGGTTTTTGCTCGCTCGGCAACAGGCCGCGCAGGCCTTTGTTGTCGACACCGACCCAGACGGTTTGCGCCGCGCTCAGGCTCGCTTCCAGGCCTTTGAGCGACGATTGGCTGCGCCAGGCATCGGCCTGGAACGGCTGTGGCGTGCCCTTGCTCTGGCGGCCCATTGGCGTGCCGAGTTTTTTCTTCAGGGTGTCCAGCGCGGTGACCTGCACGCGCAGCAGATCGGCGATCGCCTCGTGGGAGTCGGCGTAGCGCTGGTTCGGGAATTTGCTCATCTGCGCGAGCATGCCGTCGTTGGTATTCCAGCGCGACAGGATCTCTTCGGCCAGTTGCTTCTGACGTTCGCCAATGGCGGTCAGCAGCGGGCAGTATTTGGCTTTCTGAGCGCTGTCGGCCATGTCGATCTTGCTGTCGAACAGGATGTATTCATAGGCCGAGAGCCCCTGAACCACAACGCTGGACTTGGCCAGGGCGGCGGCATCGATTTGCGGTTGCGCGGTGACCAGTTGCTCGACCTGACGGCCAACGAGGTTTTTCTTGTCCGGCCAGAACTGCACCTGCCACGAACGGTTGCCCTCGGCCAGCGGCCCGATCAGCAGTGGTTGCAACTCGGCCCAGGCTTTTTGCGCGTGCAGGAAGTCGGCGCGGGCGGTGTCCAGGGTTTCCTTGCCTTGGCAGAACGCCAGGGCACTGACCGCCAATTGACGGTCGGCTTCGACCCAGCGGCTGTAGGTCGGCAGGATCACTTGCTTGGCGATGGCCGCCGACGTGACCGCTTGTGGATCCTGGGGGGAACAAGCGCCCAGGGCGAGGGCGGCAAGGCTGGTGAACAACAATTTGGGACGGAACATGTCGGGCTCCCATTGGAGGAATACGTATTAAAGGGAATTCAAAAACGCCAGCAACGCCGCGCGCTGCTCGGCATTGAAAGACAAAACCTGTTGCTGCGCCGCCTTTGCCTCGCCGCCATGCCAGAGCACGGCTTCAAGCAGGTTGCGGGCGCGGCCGTCATGCAAGAACTGGGTGTGGCCGCTGACCGTCTGTGTCAGGCCGATGCCCCACAACGGCGGCGTGCGCCAATCGCGGCCACTGGCCTGGAACTCGGTGCGGTTGTCGGCCAGGCCGTCGCCCATGTCATGCAGCAGCAGGTCGCTGTAAGGGCGAATCACTTGATTGGCCAATTCAGGTTCGGCGGCGTTGGCGGCGGTGGTGTATTGGGGGGTGTGACAGGACTGGCATCCAGCCTGGAAAAACAGATTCTTGCCGGCCAGTACTTGCGGCGCACCGACATCGCGACGGGCCGGTACGGCGAGGTTACGGCTGTAGAACAGCACCAGACGCAGAATGTTGTCGCTGACCTCCGGCTCGCCAGCCGGGCCATTGCCGTTGGGCGCCTGCTTGCAAGCGGTTTGTGCGTCGGTGCAGTCATCAATGGGTCTCAAGCTGGTGGTGAGGCCCATATCACCAGAGAACGCGTGAACGTTTTGTTGATTGAGGTTCGGTTGCCCGGCTTTCCAGCCAAATCGCCCGAGAACGGTTTTCTGCTGCGCGTCGTCCCAGACCCGGTTCGGCCGTCCGGCGATACCGTTTTTCTCTCGGGCCTGAGCCTGGGCGTTGGCCAGGATGGCCTCGTCGGGGATCGCTTCAAGCAAGCCCAGGCCAATCATCGGCGGTGCGATGCGCGCCGAGAAACGCGTGTCGGGGTGCATCGGGCCGTAGCCGAGTTGGGTCATCTGCAAGGTCGGCTTACGCAACTCGATTTCGCTGCCGTCCTTGAAACGCACCGGGACCGGCGTGTAATCGACACGCACCTTGCCTTCCGGGGCGACGCCAGGCACCGACATGTCCTGGAACTGGCCGCCGTAGACTGGCTCCGGCACCACGCCCAGTTGTTCGATGACCCTGGCGTAGGCCGGCGTATCGGGGATCGACAGGCGCACCAGCATCGACACCGCATTCGGCGCATCGGGCGCGGGCGGATGACCGCGCCCGTCCTTGATGTGGCAGTTCTGGCAGGCGTTGGTGTTGAACAGCGGGCCGAGGCCATCACGCGCCGTGGTGGTCGACGGTGCGATGACCCAGGGGCTGCGAAAGAAACTGTTGCCGACGCTGAAATCCACACGCCGTGACGGCGGCAGATTGGCGGACGGCAGGGAGAATGAATTCTGATCGGTCTTGCGCACCGTCGCGCTGCCACCGGACCGGGCTTCACCGGGTTCGGCCTGGGTAAAACGCGGGGCGTCATCGCAGGCACTCAGGCCCAGGGCCAGCAACAGTGCAGACAAACGAAGAGGCAGCGAGGGCATCGGACATCCTGCAAGACGAGCAAAACAAGGGCGCAAAGTCTAACAGGGCAGGGGAGTTTGAATAAGAGGAATTATCGTTTGGTTGATGTGGCGCAGGGTTGGCGTCAGACCGCGTCGCGGCCATCGCGGGCAAGCCATCAGCATCACCCAAAAAACAGGCATGAAAAAGGCGACTCGAAGTCGCCTTTTTTTCAGTCAGCGTTGATCAGAACTCGTGATCAGCGTTGTCCGGGTTCAGGTCGTTGATGCCCAGTTTGCCGGCGGCCGCTTCGATCGAACCGGTCTGCTTGACCAGCGAAGCGATGGCGTCGCGAACGATCTGGTTGCCGGCGGTGTTGCCAGCCGCGATCAGTTGGTCGTAGTGCTCACCCTTGTTGGCGTGATCGACCATGACCTGGAGCTTGGCTTCGGTCGCAGCCAGGTCGGCTTTCAGCGCGGTGTCGGCGGCCGGGTCGGCTTTGGCGACCAGGGACGACAGGCTGGCGCCGGTCAGCTTGGTGCCATCGACACGGGTGTATTCACCCAGGTACACGTTACGCACGCCTTTGGCATCGTAGAAGTGCGAGTTGTGGGTGTTGTCGCTGAAGCAATCCTGTTCGTCTTCCGGGGAGTTGGCTTCCAGGGAAACCTTCATGCGCTCGCCCGCCAGTTCGCCCAGCGACAGGCTGCCCATGCCGAACAGCATTTTGCGCAGACCGGTTTCAGCAGGCTCCGCTTCCAGGGTGGCGCGATAGTTGTCAGCCACGTTCGGCTTCCAGTTACCGACCATTTCTTCCAGGTCGTTGACCAGCAGCTGGGTCACGGATTTCAGGTAAGCGCGGCGACGATCGTTGTGACCGCCGGTAGCGCCCTTGCCTTCCAGGTAGTCGGAAGCCGGACGGTTGCCGGCGCCAGGGCCGGTGCCGTTCAGGTCCTGGCCCCACAGCAGGAATTCGATAGCGTGGTAGCCAGTGGCGACGTTGGCCTCGGAACCACCCAGCTCGTTCAGGCTGGCGAGTTTTTCCGGGGTGATGTCTTTCACATCGACCTTGTCTTCGCCGACCTGGACTTTAGTGTTGGCGATGATGTTGGCGGTGGCGCCCGGGTTACCCAGTGCGTGTTCGTAGGATTTGTCGACGTAGTCGATCAGGCCTTCGTCCAGTGGCCAGGCGTTCACCTGACCTTCCCAGTCGTCGATGATGGTGTTGCCGAAGCGGAACACTTCGCTCTGCAGGTAAGGCACGCGGGCCGCGACCCAGGCCGCCTTGGCGGCTTTGAGGGTGTCGGCGTTCGGCTTGGCGAGGAACGCGTCGACGGCGGTTTGCAGGGTTTTCGCGGTGGATTCGGCATCGCTGTAAACGGCGAAGACCATGTCGGCGTAGTGTGCGACCACAGCCTTGGCGGCGGCTTCGTCGACTTTACCGGTGGCAGCAGGCGCAGCCGCGGCAGCCGTGCTGGCAGCCGGTGTCGGCGCTTGTGGAGCGGCAGCCTTGTCTTTGCCTTCGCCGCAACCGGCGAGGGAAATAGCGATGGCCAGCAGACTGGCGGTGGCCAGAGGCATACGAATCATGGCGAACATCCTGCTTCGGTGATGGATTGGACGCGCGAGGGGCGCGCAAAACTGCGACATAATGCAAATCTTTCGCATTATGTGTAAAGGGTTGCGCTTGTAAATATTTCTTATTCACGCGGCTGAATGCCAACAGAATGATCTGTAACAGCTGGCAGATCCCTGTGGCGAGGGAGCTTGCTCCCGCTGGACGGCGAAGCTGTCCCAAATTCTGCAACCCGGTTCTGCCAGAAGGATCGCGTCAGCCTGGTTGCGACTGCTGCGCAGCCGAGCGGGAGCAAGCTCCCTCGCCACAGGGCTGCGTCAGCTGCTACAAAGGCTGTGTTGTCTCAGAGGGTAAACGCGTTACTACGCTGCGCCTGTTTCAGATAAACACTCAATTCCCGCGCCGGCAGCGGTTTGCTGTAGTGATAGCCCTGACCTTCGTGGCAGCCTTCGGAAATGATATAGGCCTCTTGCTCGGCGGTTTCCACGCCTTCGGCAATCACCTGCATGCCCAGGCTCTTGCCCAGCTGGATGATGGCCCGAACGATGGTCGCATCGTCGTCGTCATCGAGCAGGTCCTGAACGAAGCTCTTGTCGATCTTGATCTTGTCCAGGGGCAGGCTTTTCAGATAGCTCAACGACGAATAACCGGTGCCGAAGTCGTCAATGGCGATCAGCGCGCCGGAGCGACGCAGGCTCAGCAGATGCTGGGCGGCGGTGCTGATGTCTTCCATCAGGCCGGTTTCGGTGACTTCCAGCTCCAGGCTGCGCGGTGGCAGGCGGTACATCTGCAGCAGGTTATTGACCACTCGCGGCAACTCGGCGTGGTGCAATTGCACGGTGGACAGGTTCACCGCCATGCGCAGGTCGAAACCCTGATCGTGCCATTCGCGCAATTGTTTGCAGGCCTGGTCCAGCACCCATTCGCCGATGGCGATGATGGTGCCGTTCTGCTCGGCCAGCGGGATGAACAGGTCCGGCGGCACCAGCCCATGTTCTGGATGCTGCCAGCGAATCAACGCCTCGACGCCCACCACGCGATGATCGCGGTAACTGATCTGGGGTTGGTAGACGAGGTAGAACTGGTCGCGGATCAAGGCATCGCGCAGGTCTTTTTCCAGCTCGCGGCGCCGCCGCATTTCCGTGTCGACGCTGGCGATATAAAACTGATAGCGGTTGCGTGAGCGAGTCTTGGCCAGGGTCATGGTCTGCTCGGCTTTTTGCAGCAACTTCTCGGTACTGTCGCCATCCTCGGGAAACAGGGTGATGCCGATGGTGGCGCGCAGGCGAATTTGCTGATGATCGAGGGCGAAGGCCGCTTCCAGATCGTCAAGAATGCTTTGCGCCAGTTCGGCGGCTTCGTAAGGTTGTTCGATGTCGGCCTGGACCAGTGCAAACTGGTCGCCCCCCAAGCGGGCGAGGGCGCCGAGGCGGCCGCTGTGGGCTCGCAGGCGATCGGCCAGGGCCAGCAGCAATTGGTCGCCGGTTTGATAGCTGAACTGTTCGTTGATGCCTTTGAAATCATCGAGCCCGACACACAGCACCGCGACCCGACGCTGCAATTTGCCAGCGTCGATGAGGATTTTGTCCAGCTGTTGCTGCAATTGCTGGCGGTTCGGCAGACCGGTGAGGAAATCGTACTGGGCCATGCGCAGCAGGCTGTTTTCCGCCTCGTGGCGCAGATGCGTGTTGCGCTCGATGGATTCGAGCAACTGGTTGGCAGTGTTGATCCAGACCCCCAACTCGTTTCTCTCATGGCCCTTGAGCTGCGGAATCTTGTGGGCGCTGGGTCGGTCCGGGTTGATTTCGGTCAGGTGCTCGATGATCCGCGACAGCGGTTTGGTCAGCAGCCAGTGATAGACCAGATACAGCACCAGGCTCATGGCCAGGGCGCGCAAGACGCCAGAGATGAAGATGATCACCGAGCTGACGATGAAGCTCTGGCCGTAGGTGGCGGTGTCGAGGGTAATACTCAGGTCGCCGTAGTACTCGCTGTAGGGGCCACGGCCCCACCAGTTGAGTGGTGAAGGTGCGTTCCTTGCCGAGGATCAGGTCGGTCAGCCAGCGGCTGTGGGAGTGCTGCAGCTCGCGGGATTTTTGCGCAAGCATGGCTTCGTGGGGATGGCCGATGGAGGCCATGCGCACGGCGTCATCCTGGAACAGGCCTTCGATTACCTGCATGCCCATCTCCCGGTCCAGGCTGTAGACGGCCTGGGTCGAGGGATCGCGGAACATGTCGAGGATGCGCTGGGCATCATTGGCCACGGCCTGGCGTGTTTTATAGGCATCGAAAACGATCTGTGCGCAGCTCAAGACCACGCCGACGATCAATGCCGACAGGAGCACGACCCGGAGCAACTTCACCGACAAGCTGTTCTTGAGTTCCAGCTTCAAAGGGTTATTCCTTGTTCCGTGCGGGTAGCGTCAAGTTGCCATGAGTATTGGCAATCCCGTGATGTCAGTCAAAGGGACAATCCACCCCAAGGGATTTTGCCGGTAGCTTGGCGGATAGGCTGTTGTTTGGAGTATTTGCCCTATTCGTACTGTGTCGGTTGTTGAGGCCTTCAACTTGAGGGGGATCGGGACTATTTTTCCTTTGGGGACAGGGAGAGGCGTCATGGTGGCGGAATTGGCGGGTGATTCGGGCGCTGATACACCGCAAACCCTGTGGGGCTTGCCCGCGATGACGGCCTGACAGACGACCAATCCCTTTCTGCTGCGCTCGATTGATTGTTCCTACGCTCTGCGTGGGAATTGCGCCAGGGACGCTCCGCGTTCCGCTTTTGAATGTTTAATGGATGTGTCAAAACCTGGAACTTTCGGAGCTGGCGGTGAATCGGGCACTGGATAACGTCGATCCGGCGTAGACAGCGTTATCGTTCATCGCGAGCCTGCTAGCGATAGCGGTCTGACAGACGACACACTTTCCCGAGCCCACAAAAAAACCCGGCAAAAGCCGGGTTTTTTGACTGGCGCGAAGCTTAAGCGGTGAAGGTTTTGCCTTCGAACTGCTCAGCCACGAATTTCCAGTTGACCAGGTTCCAGAACGCTTCGACGTACTTCGGACGCAGGTTGCGGTAGTCGATGTAGTAAGCGTGTTCCCAGACGTCGCAGGTCAGCAGCGGGGTGTCGCCGCTGGTCAGCGGGTTGCCGGCGCCGATGGTGCTGGCCAGGGCCAGGGAACCGTCAGCCTTTTTCACCAGCCAGCCCCAACCGGAACCGAAGGTGCCGATGGACGTTTTGCTGAACTCTTCCTTGAACTTGTCGAACGAACCGAAAGCGGCGTTGATGGCATCAGCCAGCGCGCCGGTTGGTTGACCGCCGGCGTTTGGCGCCAGGCAGTTCCAGTAGAAGGTGTGGTTCCAGACCTGAGCGGCGTTGTTGAAGATGCCACCGGAGGAAGTCTTGACGATTTCTTCCAGGGTCTTGCCTTCGAACTCGGTGCCTGGCACCAGGTTGTTCAGGTTCACGACATAGGTGTTGTGGTGCTTGTCGTGGTGGTATTGCAGAGTTTCCTCTGAAATGTGCGGCTGCAGGGCATCGTGTGCGTAAGGCAGCGGCGGCAATTCGAAAGCCATGATGATTCTCCTAATCAGGTCAGTTGCGGTGAGCGCAAGGCCGATCACGGGCGGCCAGACATGCGCCGGGGAGTTTGTACTCTTTGCGGCGCAGGGATCGGATCATAGCACCGGGGGTGCGGCATAACCACGCAACAACTGTGTGGAATAGAGGTTCCAGAGGCTTTTGGAATAAATCACCCGGCGCTGATTAACTGGAACGCTACGGTGAACATCATTACGGCCACCAACAGGTCGAGGATTCGCCAGGTACCGGGTCGCGCCAACCACGGCGCGAGCCATGCCGCGCCAAGGGCCAGGGTGAAAAACCACAGCAACGACGCGCTGGCCGCGCCCACTACATAAGCACCGGGCTCGGTTTGTTGTGCGCCGAGGGAGCCGATCAACAACACGGTGTCCAGATAAACGTGTGGATTGAGCAACGTCACCGCCAGTGCGCTGAGCATCACCGCCCGCAGTGAACGTACGGTCTGGTTTTCACCTTGTTGCAGGCTTTGCTTTGAACACGCCCGACGCAACGCCAGGCTGCCATACCACAGCAGAAACGCCGCGCCACCCCAACGGGCGATGGCCAAAAGGGTCGGGTTTTGCGCCAGCACCGTCGCCAGGCCGAACACCCCGGCGGCCACCAGCAGTGCATCGCAGGTGACGCAGAGTGCCGCCACCGGCAGGTGATGTTCACGTCGAAGGCTCTGCGCCAACACAAACGCATTTTGGGTACCGATCGCCATGATCAGCCCCGCGGCCACCAACAGGCCGTTCACATAGCTTTGCCACATAGGTTTTACTCCGCGTTGGCCGCCAGATCCCGCAGCACCTGCAGGGCGCGTTCGGCATCGGCCTGGCCGACGAATAAATGGTCGTGGTAATACCCGGCGATCACGTTGCAACTGATTCCGGCCTGGCCCAGCGCCGTGGCGAACGCGGCGGTCAGGCCGACGGCTTCGAGGGCCGAGTGCACGTTCAAGGTGATCCAGGCAGCGACGTAGTCGAAGCTGAACCCGGCTTTTTCGGCGTCGGATCGTTGCAGAATCACCGTCAGCCCTTCTTGTTCGCGAAAACTGCCGACAATCTCAAGGCCTGCGGGCAGATTGCCGTCGGGCAAGGTGCAGAACACGTAGTCGCCGTCGTTGAGTTGCGGGCTCATGCTGCGCAGCAGGGTTGCCAATGACGTTTCGCCAGCCATGTCGGTGATCCTTGTTCAAGAGTTCTTGCTGGCCATTCTCGGGTTGAACGATGTATAAGAAAAACCAATAGTGCTGATCGCTCATTAGGAAAACTGATGTTCGACTACAAATTACTGTCCGCGCTCGCCGCGGTGATCGAGCAGGCCGGATTCGAACGCGCCGCGCAGGTGTTGGGCTTGTCCCAATCGGCCATCTCCCAGCGGATCAAACTGCTGGAGGCACGGGTCGGCCAACCGGTGCTGGTGCGGGTCACGCCTCCGGCGCCGACGGAGATTGGCCGGCGATTGCTCAACCATGTGCAGCAGGTGCGGCTGCTGGAACGCGATCTGCAAACCCTGGTGCCGGCACTGGACGAAGAAGGCATGCCGGAACGCCTGCGCATCGCGCTGAACGCCGACAGCCTGGCAACGTGGTGGGCCGGGGCGGTAGGGGATTTTTGCGCCGAACAACATCTGTTGCTCGACCTGGTGGTGGAAGACCAGACCGTCGGCCTCAAACGCATGCGCGCAGGCGAAGTAGCGGCTTGCGTTTGCGCCAGTGAACGGCCGGTGGCCGGTGCGCGTAGTGTGCTGTTGGGGGCGATGCGCTACCGTGCGATGGCCAGCCCGGCCTTCATCGCCCGGCATTTTCCCGAAGGTGTGCGCGCCGACCAGTTGGCCAAAACCCCGGCCCTGGTGTTTGGCCCGGACGATTTCCTACAGCATCGCTACCTTGCGTCCCTCGGCGTGGATGGCGGTTTCGAACACCATTTATGCCCATCGTCCGAAGGATTTCTTCGTCTTACGGAAGCGGGACTTGGTTGGGGGCTGGTGCCCGAATTGCAGGTGCGCGAGCAGCTGGAGCGCGGTCAATTGGTGGAGCTTTTGCCAGATAGGCCGATCGATGTGCCGCTGTACTGGCATCATTGGCGCAATGGCGGTCAGTTGCTGGGGGTACTCACCGACCAATTGGTGCGCTCGTCGAAGCAATGGCTGGTGCCGTTGGACTGACGGGCAGCGTCAAGACCTCACGACCTACGCCCTACGCAATATGCAAAGCGCAAAACGCAAAACGAAATATTCGGAGCAACTCATGAAGATTCTGGTCACCGGCGCAAGCGGCTTCATTGGCGGACGCTTTGCGCGTTTCGCCCTGGAGCAGGGCCTGGACGTGCGGGTCAACGGTCGCCGGGCCGAGAGCGTCGAGCATCTGGTGCGCCGTGGCGCCGAGTTCATTCAGGGTGACTTGAGCGACCCGCAACTGGCGCGCGACTTGTGTTCAGACGTCGAAGCCGTGGTGCATTGCGCCGGCGCAGTGGGTTTGTGGGGGCGGTATCAGGACTTTCATCAAGGCAACGTCGAAGTCACCGAGAACGTGGTCGAGGCCTGCCTGAAACAACGGGTGCGGCGCCTGGTGCACTTGTCGTCGCCGTCAATCTACTTCGATGGCCGCGATCATCTGGGGTTGACCGAAGAGCAGGTGCCCAAGCGCTTCAAACATCCTTACGCCGCGACCAAATACCTGGCCGAGCAAAAAGTCTTCGGTGCACAGGAGTTCGGCCTCGAAACCCTGGCCCTGCGCCCGCGTTTTGTCACGGGCGCCGGTGACATGAGCATTTTTCCCAGGCTGCTGAAGATGCAGCGCAAAGGGCGCTTGGCGATTATTGGCAATGGCCTGAACAAGGTTGACTTCACTAGCGTGCAAAACCTCAACGAAGCTTTGCTCAGCAGCTTGCTGGCCAGCGGTTCGGCCTTGGGCAAGGCCTACAACATCAGCAATGGAGCGCCTGTGCCGTTGTGGGATGTGGTCAATTACGTGATGCGCCAAATGGATGTCCCACAGGTTACCCGTTACCGTTCCTACGGTTTGGCCTACAGCCTTGCCGCGCTCAACGAAGGCGTGTGCAAGCTGTGGCCGGGTCGTCCCGAACCGACCCTGTCGCGGCTGGGTATGCAGGTAATGAGCAAAAATTTCACCCTGGACATCAGCCGCGCACGGCATTATCTGGACTACGATCCGAAAGTCAGCCTCTGGACCGCCCTCGATGAGTTCTGCGGCTGGTGGAAGGCTCAGGACATTCGCTGACACACAAGGGCGGCCCCTTACTGAACCGAGCTCGGGGTTCAGGGTCAACCGGTGCGGCAGCGAGGGTTATACTTCGCCGCATCAAGCCATCACCGCGTTCCACAAAGGTTGACTCAATGTCCATGCGTAACGATGCCAACGACGACTTCGACGATGTACCGAGCCTGCGTGCCGACACCCTCGATGACGATGATTTTCCAACCACCGCTCGCACCTCGGTACATTCGCGCACCGCGCCTGTGGTCAAGGTCAAAGGCCCGAGCACCGGCCCTCTGTGGGCATTGGTCGGCGCATTGTTCTTTGCCTTCGCCGGCCTTGCCTGGTGGAGTTTCCAACAGATCTCGCTGATGGAACAGCAACTGGTGGCCACTCAGGAAAGTTTCGCGCGCATCAGTGAGGAAGCGGCGGGGCGCTTGCAGGACATTTCCGGCAAGGTCGTGGCCAGCCAGTCCAACGTCAATACCGACAGTGAAGCGCTGAAGCTGCAAATCAGACAGCTGGAAGGCAAGCTGCAGGACCAAAGCAAACAGTTGGAAAGCAAGCTTCAGGACCAGAGCAAACAGCAGCAAGGCGTGCTCGGCCAGGCTTCCGATCTGGACAAGCGCCTGGCGCAAATGAGTGCGCAAACCACCGAACAGCAAGCCACCAACGCTCAGTTACTGGCGCAGGTCAAAGCCTTGAGCGGCGAACTGGCTGCGTTGAAAAACGCTCCGGCTGATACCAGCAAAGTCGACGCCCAGCTCAAAAGCCTGGGCGCCGACATCGCCGCGCTGAAGAGACAAGGTAACCCGAGCGCCGCCATCGAGCGCCTGGAGCAAGACATGATCGTGCTCAAAAGCGAGCAGGACAACCGCCCGTCCGCCGCGCCAGGTGGCTCCAACACCGCGGAGTTCGACGCTTTCCGTGGCCAGGTCACCCGCAGCATCAACACCCTGCAGGCGCAGATCCAGAATCTGCAACAACAACTGCGCACCCGGCCTTGATTGGCTGATGCAGTGATGGGGAATGGGGCTTTTGTGGCGAGGGAGCTTCTGTGGCGAGGGGGCTTGCCCCCGTTCGGCTGCGCAGCAGTCGCAAATCAGGCGTCGCGCATTATCTGAAAAAACGCGGCGCATGGATTGGGGCGGCTGCGCCACCCAGCGGGAGCAAGCTCCCTCGCCACGGAAAAGCTCTTCAAAGCACAGACCTCCCCACCGTTTCCTGAATATTCATACATAGCCCCAAGCCGTCTACGCTCTTGAAACACTAACAAGAACGGGGAATGCGCCATGGGGGTTCTTCACAAGCTGGCCTTGCTGGGCGGGATGATATTGCTGTGCCTGGGGCCGGTTCACGCCGCCACGGCACAAAAGGATGACAGCCAGGCCGCCAAAGCCTTGCTGGAAAAAGCCCTGGCCTATTACCACGAGCAGGGCGACAAGGCTTTCGCGGCCTTCAGCCGTCAGGGCGAGTTTGTCGACAAGGATCGTTATGTCTTCGTGGTCGACACCAAGGGCGTGATGCTCGCCAGTGGTGGGCCATCTTCAGCGTTGATCGGTCGTGATGTATCCGAGGTGCTTGGGCCGGATGTGCAGAAGGCCTTCAAGGACGCCTTGAAAGTGCCTGAGGGCAACGGAATTCAGCAGGCCGAATACCGCTGGCAGAACTGGGCCGACGGTAAAGTCGAACGCAAGCATGTGTTCTATCAGCGCGTCGGCCAGCGGATTCTGGCGGTCGGTTACTACCTGCCACGGGCCTCGCCGCAACAGGCGCAAGCGTTGCTAGATAACGCAGCGGTCGATCTGGCCAAAAACGAGAAGGGCACGCTCACAGCGATCAACTCCCTCAAGGGCGGCTACTTGCAGGATGACCTGTACGTGTTTGTCGTCGACCTGGATAACCAGCGCTATGTTGCCCACGGCACCAATCTGCGCCTGATCAATACCGACTTCGGCAAGATCAAGGACCCGGAAGGCAAACCGGTGGGCGAGCCGATTCTGGCGCTGATGGCCAAGCAGGATGACGGCGAATACGAATACCGCTGGAAAAACCCGGTGACCGGCAAGGTCGAAGACAAGCATGCCTACCTGAAAAAGGTCGGGCATTTTCTGGTGGCGGTGGGGTATTACAGCCCTTGATTCGGTGGTGTCCGGGCTGACGTCTTCGCGGGCAAGCCTCTACAGGTGCGAGGCTCGCCCGCGAAGGCCGCACCTCGGTCTATCTACCGAACCGTGTCCTCCCGCCCCCGCAACACCCTGTTCGGCATGGCAATCGCCGCCGCCAGCCCCAGCAATGACACCGCCGCGCTGACCATCAGCAAATGCCGGAAGGTCAGCAGCAGCTCAGCGCGCAGGGCGTTTTGTGCATCCCCCGGCGCGGCGTTCAAACCGTCCAGCAAGACATTTCCCGAACTGCCCTCGGCAATCAGCGACGAGCCGGCCAGATGCGCGAAGCTTGAATCCTGCAGTAACGCCAGCAGCAGCGCCGACATCAACGCCACCCCCACCGCGCCGCCCAGAGCGCGGAACAGATTGGTGGTGCTGGTCGCGACGCCGATGTCCCGTTGTTCCACCGAGTTTTGCGTACCCACCAGCGACGTCGGGAACTGCATGCCGCTGGCAATGCCGCTGAGCAACATGAATAGACTGCTCAGCACAAACGCCTGAGGCGCACTGAACGCCATGCCGAGAATCGAGAACGGCATGAGCAGGGCGCCAGTCAGGATCATTGGTTTGTAACGACCGCTCACCGAAGTCTGGCGCCCGGCGAAATACGCGCCTATCGGCAAGCCCATGGCCAGCGGCAACAGGTGCAGTGCGGCGCTGTCGGCCCCGGCGCCGGTGACGCTCTGGAAACGCAGCGGCATCAACACGATCAGGGAAATCGCCTGGAAACTGGTGAAGAAAATCGTGCACCAGCAGAGAATCGCATTGCGGTTGGCGAACAAATGCATCGGCAGCAACGGTTCCCGCGCCCGCCGTTCATGCCAGACGAACATCGCCAGCACCACCACCGCACAACCGAGCAAACCCAAGACGTCGGCGCTGCGCCACGAATGGCCCTGGCCAATTTGGGTGATGCCCAGCAGCAACGCTGTCAGGCCAATGATCATCAGCAATGTGCCGAAGTAGTCGATGACCGGTTTGCGTTGCGGCACCGGCAGCCCCACCAGCGTGCGATAGGCGACCAGCCAGGCACCCAGGCCCAGTGGAAGATTGATCAGAAACACCCAGCGCCAGGACAGGTATTCGGTCATGTAGCCACCGAGTACCGGCCCGGCTACGCTGGCCACCGCGTACATGCTGCTGAAGTAGCCCTGATAACGACCGCGCTCGCGGGGTGGAACGATGTCGCCGATGATCACCTGGCTTACCGAAATCATCCCGCCGGCACCGATGCCCTGAAGGATCCGCGCCAGCACCAGTTGCTCCATGCTTTGCGCCATGCCGCAGAACAACGACGCCAGGGTGAACACCCCCATACCGAACAGCATCAACTTGCGACGGCCATACAGATCGCCGAGTTTGCCGTAGATCGGCACGGCCACGGTCATCGCCACCATGTACCCGGAAATTACCCAGGCCAGCAGGCTCACATCCTTGAATTGCGCGGAAATCGCCGGCATCGACACGGCGACGATGGTCTGGTCCAGCGCGCCCAGAAAGATCGCCAGCATCAGGGCGATCAGCACGCTGCGAATGGCCGGTTTGCGCGTTTCAGGCTGGTTGAGATTGGTCACGGGTAAACCTGCGGGCAGTGATGGGCCCGCAAGAGCCGAGGCGAGCGGGGATGCTCGCCAGTGTAAGTCGGTAGGAGGCTATTCGATAGCCTCATAAGGAAGGCCGACGTAATTTTCCGCGATGGTTTTTCGACCGGCCTCGGAGTTCACAAAATAGCTCAGCTCCGACTCGCTGATGCGCTGACTGAACGCGTCGTGGTCATCGAAGCGATGCAGCATCGAAGTCATCCACCACGAAAACCGCTCGGCTTTCCACACCCGCCGCAGGCAGACCTCGGAATACTTCTCCAATAAGTCCACACGGCCTTCGCGATAAACCTTCAGCAGAATATTGAATAACGTACTGACGTCGCTGGCCGCCAGGTTCAAACCCTTGGCGCCGGTAGGCGGAACAATGTGCGCGGCGTCGCCGACCAGGAACATCCGGCCGTACTGCATCGGTTCGACCACGAAACTGCGTAGCGGCGCGATGCTTTTTTCGATTGACGGGCCGGTCACCAGTGTCTCGGCGAGGGCGGCCGGCAGGCGGGATTTGAGCTCATCCCAGAAGCGCTGATCGGACCAGTCCTCGACCTGATCCTGGGCCGGGACCTGAAGGTAATAACGGGTGCGTGTCGGCGAACGCATGCTGCACAGCGCAAAACCCCGCTCATGCCGGGCGTAGACCAACTCCTCGTGAACGGGAGGCGTGTCGGCGAGAATCCCCAGCCAGCCGAAGGGATAAATTCGCTCGAATACCTTCAGGCTATCGGCAGGGATCGACTGCCGTGCCACGCCATGGAAACCGTCGCAACCGGCGATGTAGTCACAATCGAGTCGCCAGGTTTCGCCGTCCTTGTCGAAGGTGATAAAGGGGTCAGCGGTTTTCATGCCGTGGGGCACAACGTTGCTTGCCTCATAAAGGGTCTGCGCGCCTGCGTCCCGACGGGCGGCCATCAGGTCGCGGGTGACCTCGGTCTGGCCATAGATCATCACGGTTTTGCCACCGGTCAACGCCTGCAAATCAATGTGTACCCGGCGCCCATCCAGGGCCAGTTCGAAGCCTGTGTGGACCAGCCCTTCGGTGTCCATGCGCCGGCCCACCCCGGCCTGACGCAACAGCTCTACCATGCCTTGTTCGAGGACTCCGGCGCGGATGCGTCCGAGTACATAATCCGGGGTCTGGCGTTCGAGAATCAGCGTGTCGATACCGGCGTTATGCAGCAATTGGCCGAGCAGCAAGCCAGAGGGACCGGCACCGATGATGGCGACTTGGGTTTTTAGTGTTTTCATTGTTTTTATGACTCGCAAGTTCTACGCGACCAAGGCCGGTGAATGATTTTTATGGATCGAGTACTTGCATTTTTCACTTGCGAGTCTGTCAATTGAAGGTGAAAACTGAGCCGATACCTGTACTTTTTACCAATCGGTGCGATTATCGCCCCGTTACCCCGAGGCCTGGATTGAAGTGATGAACAAGCCTGACCTGCCATCGATTCCGGTGTTCAAACTCTATGGTGAAAGCCTGGACTGGCCGACCCCTGATTTGTTGCACTGCGAAACCATTTCCAAACGCAGCCGCGAACATCAGTGGGAAATAAAACCTCACCGCCACGCTGATTTGTGTCAGTTGCTGTTCGTGTTCAAAGGTCAGGCAGAACTTGAAATCGAAGGTAAACGCACACAGCTGACTGAGCCGGCCATCCTGATCCTGCCGCCGCTGTCGGTGCATGGTTATCGGTTTTCCGAGGACGTCGAAGGGTTCGTCGTCACACTGGCCGCGCCGCTGATCGCCCACCTGCAGGCACAACTGGGTAATTCGGTGAACGCTCTGGCGCAGGCCGAAAGCTACCCGGCGGGCAAGGACAGCGAGTACCTCAATAGCCTTTTTTCAGCGCTGCAAAGCGAATACACCGGCCATCAACCGGCGCGGGAAATGCTCATGCATTCGCTGGTCAGCGTGATCATGGTGTGGATCAGCCGTCAGGTGATTCAGCGCCAAACCGCCACCCAGCGTCCGCAGCGGGCTCGGGAATACCTCAACGGCTTTATTCAGTTGGTGGAAGAGACCTATCGCCAGCACGTCAAGGTCGAGGACCTGGCGCATCGGCTGGGGATTTCTGTGTCCCACCTCAACGGCACGTGCCGCGAACTGGCGGGGCAACCGGCGTTGCAGATCATGCATGAGCGTCAATTGCTGGAGGCCAAGCGCTTGCTGACCTACACCAGCATGACCATTTACGAAATGTCCGACGTGTTGGGGTTTTCCGATCCCACCAACTTCACACGTCTGTTCCGACGTCGCGTGGGGATCTCGCCCAAAGCCTTTCGCGACCGCTTGAAGGCCGATCAGGACGCTGCCGATCAGGACAGCGAGGCCTGAAGCCTGTGGCGAGGGGGCTTGCCCCCGTTGGGTCGCGAAGCGACCCCAGCATTTCAATGAGAACACCGCATTCACCGAATTACGACTGCTGCGCAGCCGAACGGGGTGATGCGGCGTTCCGACAAGCCCCTTCGCCACAGGGTGTTCGTTATCGGAGGGCGTTGAGGCTTGCGTTGTGGGGGATGCAGCGCTCGAAGTTGCAGCTCGCGAAGTCACGGGGCTGTTGTCGCAACTGCTCGACGCGCCAGGCTGCCGTGCCATACAGCGCCAGTGTCGCAGCGCAAGTGATGAAAATGGCGAGGTATCTTCTTGTTCTGATGTTCATGGCGGTGACCTCTGAACGAATACCCGTGGGTACTGCTTTGAGCATAGGTCAGCGGTGATGAGTTGCCAGCGCAGTTGCCCGACATGTAACGCGTTATTCAGAACACTGATATCCCCCACAGGAGAGGTGTTTACAGGCCTGCATCCCAAGCGGGTTCTTGCGGAAATCTGAGAACCAGAAAATCCAGCATGCTGCGCAACGCCACCGGCATGTGCTTGCGTGACGCATACACCGCATAAATGTTCATCTGCCGGGGCTCAGCCTGGGGCAGCAGACGGACCAGTTCGCCACTGTGGATATGCACACCGGCCAGGTAACTAGGCAGCATCACCACACCGGCCCCGGCCATCGCCGCACGCAACAATGTGCTGGCTTCGTTGGCGCTGATGTTGCCCTGCACCGGCACCGAGACGGGCTCGCCGTCCTGCTCGAAATGCCACAGGCTCTTGCCGAAATAGGAGTGGGTCAGGCAATTGTGCAGGCTCAGGTCCTCGACCCGTTGCGGTGTCGGGTGCTCGCGCAGATAAGCGGGGGAGGCGCAGATCACCGAGCGGCAGACCGTCAGGCGCCGGGCGATCAGGTTCGGGTCCAGGTCGTTGCTGGTGCGGATGGCCAGATCGATACGCTCATCCACCAGGTTCACCGTGCGGTCGAGCATTTGCATATCGATGCTGACGCCGGGGTAACGTTTGACATAAGCCGTCATGGCGTCCGCCAGTTGCGCCTGGCCGAACGAGGTACTGACGCTGATCCGCAGCGAGCCGCGTGGTGCGTCGTGCGGCTCGCTGACGGCGGCTTGCATGTCGCTGGACAACTCGAGCATCTGCTGGCAGCGCGGCAGGATCTCGCTGCCGGCGGTGGTCAGGCTCAATTTGCGCGTGGTGCGGTGCATCAGGCGCGCGCCGACCCAATCTTCCAGCTCCGCCAGATACCGGGAAACCACCGGCCGTGACAGGTCCAGGTGATCCGCGGCGGCCGATTGGCTGCCGAGGTCGACCACGGTGACGAACACCCGCATTGCTTGTAGACGATCCATGATTTGCCCGCTTTCAGAAACAAACTATGTTCAAGCATCGCATTTTTTGTATCGAACCAGGCAACTAAGCTCTGTCCCATCGCCAAGCACGGCATTCGGACAACGGAGCAACAGATGATCGGCTTCACTTCACTCAGACGCATCCTTCTGGCAACCGCCACGCTCGGCTTCGTGGTGGCCCACGCCGCGGCAGCGTCCACCCTGACGCTGGAGGTCTACAACCCTGGCACCAACGCAATCTTCCCGGTGACCTCGGTACTGGTCAGCGGCGAGAAGGAAGCAATTCTGGTGGACGCGCAATTCGGCAAAGCCCAAGCCGAACAAGTGGTGGAAAAAATCCGCGCCAGCGGCAAGCAACTGACCACTATCTACATCAGCCACGGTGACCCGGATTACTACTTCGGCCTCGACACCGTCACCAAAGCGTTCCCGAAAGCCAAAGTGCTGGCCTCGCAACCAACCGTTGATCACATCAAAAAAACCGTCGACGGCAAGTTGGCCTTCTGGGGCCCGAAAATGGGTGCTGATGTACCGAACAAAACCGTCGTGCCACACGTATTCAAGGGCGACAGCCTGATGCTGGAAGGGCAGAAACTGCAGGTGATCGGCCTGGACAGCAAACAGCCGGATCGCAGCTTTGTGTGGATTCCGTCGATCAAGGCAGTGGTGGGAGGCGTGGTGGTTGCTGAAAACATTCACGTATGGATGGCCGACACCCAGACTCCGCAGTCCCATGCCGATTGGCTGACGACGCTGCACGCTATCGAAACGCTGAAGCCGAACACCATCGTGCCGGGTCACTACCTCGGCGAGAGCGCTCGCTCTCTGGCAGCGGTGCAGTTCACCGCCGACTACATCAAGGCTTTCGACGAAGAAACCGCCAAGGCGAAAGATGCTGCCGAGTTGATCGGCGCGATGAAAAAACGCTACCCGACCCTGGGCGAAGAAAGCTCGCTTGAGCTGAGCGCCAAAGTCGCCAAGGGCGAGATGAAGTGGTAATCCGCCGCAGCTGAAACTGAATAAGCCTTTGTGGCGAGGGAGCTTGCTCCCGCTCGGCTGCGAAGCAGTCGTAAAACCTGAGCATGCGGTGAGCCTGAAGAAATGCGGGGGGAGCGCTTCGCACTCCAGCGGGAGCAAGCTCCCTCGCCACAATGAGCATTGCCAAGTCACTACAACTACATCACCGCAACTGGAGAAACATCATGAGCAACATCGCAATCATCGGTGCCACCGGTCGTGCCGGTAGCCAACTGTTGGAAGAAGCCCTGCGTCGCGGTCACAGCGTCACCGCCATCGCCCGCGACACCTCGAAAATCGGCCAGCGTGCCGGTGTCGTGAGCAAAAACGTGGACGTGCTCGATGCCGCTGCATTGCAAGCCGCCGTCGCCGGACATGATGCGGTGATCAGCGCTGCGCATTTCTCCACCATTCCCGCCAGCGCTGTCATCGAGCCGGTGAAAAAAGCCGGGGTCAAGCGTTTGCTGGTGGTGGGCGGTGCCGGTTCGCTGTTGCTGCCGGGTGGCACCCGGGTGATCGACAGCGAAGGCTTTCCGCCGGAGTACAAGGCCGAGGCCAGCGCCGGTGCGGCGTTCCTCAACACCCTGCGTCAGGAGCAGGACCTGGATTGGACCTTCCTGTCGCCGTCGGCAGAGTTTGTCGAAGGTGAGCGTACGAGCACGTTTCGAATCGGCAAGGATGACTTGCTGGTGAGTGCGCAGGGCCGCAGCTGGATTACCTTTGCTGACTTCGCCATTGCGCTGCTTGATGAAGTGGAGACGCCGAAGCATTCCCGCCAGCGGTTTACTGTAGGGTATTGATCCACGAAACACCGCACCCCGTAGCAGCAGGCTGCGCCAGCTGCTACGGGGAATTTCGGTTCAACGCGATTGAGCCTGCTCCACCAACCACCCCATCAATTCGCGCAACTTCGGCGAAGGCTCTGGTTTGTCGGGGAACACCAGGTAATACGCCAACCCGGTTTTCACCTTCAATTCGAAGGGCATGACCAGCCGCCCGGCGCTCAGGTCATCGCCGATCAACGACCAATCGCCAATCGCCACGCCCGTTCCTTGTGAGGCCATCGACATCGCCAGGTCCAGGGTTTCGAAATGCTGGCCCTTGCCGACATTGCTCAGGCGAGTATCCGCGGCTTTGAGCCAGGCGTTCCAGTCCCGTTCATCGCGGGTGGGATGCAGCAACAGGTGCTGTTGCAGATCGGCCGGTGTCTGCAAGGCCATTGGCCCTTCAAGCAGCGGCCGGGAACACACGGGCGTCAGTTGTTCATCGAACAGATGACGAGAGGCCAGTGAGCTGTCCGGAGGCGCGCCATACATCACCGCCGCATCGAACTGTTCGCGATGAAAATCCACGCCATGTTTCACTGTAGTGGTCAATTCAACCGGCACGTCCGGGCGCTCCTTTTGCCACTGCAACAGCCGCGGCAACAGCCAGCGCATCACGCAGGTTGGCGCTTTCAGTTGCAGGGTTTCACGACTCTCGCCGATCTGATCCACCGCCTCATCAATCAGCCCGAAAATCTGCTGCACCCGTGGCAGCCATTCCCGTCCTTCGGCAGTCAGGCTCAAGCCCCGCGCCTGGCGAATGAATAGTTCATAACCCAGATGATCTTCCAGCCCGGCGATCTGCCGGCTCACCGCGCCTTGGGTGATGTGCAGCTGTTCGGCGGCCCGGGTGAAGTTGCAGCACTGCGCGGTGATCAGAAAAGTGTGCAGCGCCGGCAGGGGAGGCAGTCGTTTCATTGGGATCCAAGGTATGACGTGAAGACATGGCTAGTATGACTTTTTATCCATTGTTGCGGCTACGTGTCGCCCGTTCCAATGAGGCCATCCCTGGACCTGCCAAGCCATCATAAACACTGCGCAGGCCCGGCGTCTCAAACGAACAAAAAGGGCAAACACATGGCGACGTGCGGCGAAGTATTGGTCAAGTTACTCGAAGGTTACGGGGTCGAGCAGGTGTTCGGCATTCCGGGGGTGCATACCGTGGAGCTGTATCGCGGGCTGGCCCGTTCGAGCATCAACCACGTCACTCCGCGTCACGAACAGGGCGCCGGTTTCATGGCCGACGGTTACGCACGTACCAGCGGTAAACCGGGTGTGTGCTTCATCATCACCGGCCCCGGCATGACCAACATCACCACCGCCATGGGTCAGGCTTACGCCGACTCGATACCGATGCTGGTGATTTCCAGCGTGCAATCGCGCAGCCAATTGGGCGGCGGTCGCGGCAAGCTGCATGAGCTGCCAAACCAAAGCGCACTGGTCGGCGGCGTGGCAGCGTTCTCCCATACCTTGATGTCGGCGGCGGAGTTGCCGGGCGTGTTGGCGCGGGCCTTCGCGCTGTTCCAGGCCGGTCGTCCGCGTCCGGTGCACATTGAAATCCCGTTGGACGTATTGGTCGAAGAGGCCGATGACTTGCTCGCCAGCGTGCCGGTGAACATCGATCGTGCCGGTGCTTCGCCCAGTGCGATCAGCCGCATGACCGACTTGCTGGCCGGTGCCAAGCGCCCATTGATTCTCGCCGGTGGCGGCGCCATCGATGCCGCGGCCGAGTTGGCTGAACTGGCCGAGCTATTGGATGCGCCGGTGGCCCTGACCATCAATGCCAAGGGCCTGCTCGAATCCCGCCATCCGCTGCTGATCGGTTCGACCCAAAGCCTGGTGGCGACCCGTGCGCTGGTGGCCGAGGCCGACGTGGTGCTGGCCATCGGTACTGAACTGGCCGAAACCGATTACGACGTCACCTTCGCCGGCGGCTTCGAAATCCCAGGCGTGCTGCTGCGCGTGGACATCGACCCTGACCAGACCGTGCGTAATTACCCGCCGAAAGTCGCGTTGGTGGCCGACTCGCGCAATGCCGCCCAGGCCCTGTTGAGCGCGCTGTCCCACAAGTCGCTGGCCGAGCGCCGCAACGATTGGGGTCAGGTCCGCGCCGCTCGCTTGCGAGAAGAACTCGCCGCCACCTGGGACGCCCCGACCCTGGCCCAGACCCGTTTCCTGGAGACTGTGCTGTATGAATTGCCGAACGCGGTGTTCGTCGGCGACTCGACCCAACCGGTGTACACCGGCAACCTGACCTTCAACCCGGAACGCCCGCGTCGCTGGTTCAACTCGTCCACCGGTTACGGCACCCTCGGTTACGCCTTGCCGGCGGCGATTGGCGCCTGGCTCGGTGGCCGCATCGAGGGCGGCGCACGCCCTCCGGTGGTGTGCCTGATCGGCGATGGCGGCCTGCAATTCACCCTGCCGGAACTGGCCAGCGCGGTGGAAGCGCGTACGCCGGTGATCGTGTTGCTGTGGAATAACCAGGGCTACGAAGAGATCAAGAAGTACATGGTCAACCGCGCCATCGAGCCGGTGGGCGTGGACATCTACACCCCCGATTTTATCGGTGTGGCCAAAGCCCTGGGCTGCGCGGCCGAAGCGGTCAGCAGTGTGGACGGGTTGCGTGATGCGTTGCGCCTCGCCACCGATCGCCAGGGCCCGACCCTGATTGAAATCGACCAGACCGAGTGGATGAAGGCGGTGTCGCAATGACTTTTCCAACTACTTTGGATGGCCTGTACATCAACGGCCAATGGGCCGCCGGCCATGAACACTTACGCGTGATCAACCCGGCGACCGAAGCCCTGCTGACCACCGTGAATGGCGGCGATGCACACGCTGTCGATCAGGCCGTCACCGCAGCGGCCAACGCGTTCAAGCAATGGTCGAAAACCACCGGTACCGAGCGCGGGGCGATCCTGCGCAGAATCGCCGCAGGCGTGCAGGCCGGGCGCGAACAGTTGATGAAGTTGCAGTCGAGCAACAACGGCAAACCGCTGTTCGAAGCGGCCATCGATGTCGACGATGTGATTGCGACCTTCGAGTATTACGCTGAGCTGGCCGAAGGCCTGGACGCGAAACAAGACAGCGCCGTGGCGTTGCCGAGCGACGATTTCAGTGCCCGTTTGCGCCGCGAACCGTGCGGTGTGGTGGGGCTGATCGTGCCGTGGAATTTCCCGATGGTCACCACCGCCTGGAAACTTGCCCCGGCCCTGGCCGCCGGTTGCTGCGTGGTGCTCAAACCGTCGGAAGTGACGCCGCTGCCAGAGCTGGAATTGGCGACGATCATTGCCGAAGCAGGTCTGCCAAACGGTGTGTTCAATCTGGTCTGCGGCACCGGCCTGGCGGTTGGTGCGCCGCTGTCGGCTGACCCGCACATCGCCAAAATTTCCTTCACCGGCAGCAATTCGGTGGGCGTGCAGGTGATGCAGCGAGCGGCTGAAACGGTGAAAGGTGTGAGCCTGGAGTTGGGTGGTAAATCCTCGCTGCTGGTGCTCGCCGATGCCGACCTCGAACTGGCGGTTGAAGTGGCCTGTGGCGGCGGTTTCTTCAACGCCGGGCAGATGTGTTCGGCCACCAGTCGCGTGCTGGTCGCCGATGAGTTGGCGGATGAGTTTGTCGCGCGATTGAAGGCGCGCGCCGAAGCCATTCGCGTGGCCGACCCGTTCGACCCGAACGTGGAAATGGGCGCGCTGGTCAATCAGGCGCAATACCAGCGGGTGCTGGGCCACATCGATCGCGGTTTGAGCACTGGCGCGAAGTTGATCTGCGGCGGCAATCGTCCGGCAGACCTGTCGCGCGGCTATTTTTTGCAGCCGACCATTTTCATCGACGCGCCCCTCGACAGTGCGCTGTGGTGCGAAGAGATTTTCGGCCCGGTGATCTGCGTGCGCAGTTTCACCTCCGAGGCTGAGGCGATTGCCCTGGCCAACGACAGCCCGTTCGGCCTGGTCGCCAGTGTGGTCACGCGCGACAGCGAGGCCGCCGATCGGGTCGCCAACGCTTTGCAGGCGGGGCTTGTGTGGGTCAACGCGCCGCAAGTGATCTTCCCGCAGACCGCCTGGGGTGGCTACAAACAGAGCAGCATCGGCCGCGAATTGGGGCCGTGGGGTTTGCAGGCGTTCCAGGAAATCAAGCATGTGATTCGGGCCGTCTGACAGCACGAAAAAGGTGAGCGCATGCCTCGAAAGGAGGCATGCGCCAGTGTCATGGCTTCAATGAGTTTTTATCGATAGTCAGGTGTTTTGCACGACCTCAGGATGAACCCGCAGGTCAAGCTCAAGTCCTTTGAAACCGGGGACTTCAAGCCGATCTGGCCGCGCGGATGCAACGGTTGCGACCAACCTCATACTTAAAAAAACAAAGGGAGTCCTTCATGGGCAAGCATGATCTGAACAGACGTCAATTCATCAAAACCGTGGGTGTGGCGTCGGTAGCCGCCGCAGCCATGAGCATGCCGTTCATCAAGGCCAATGCCAGCGATACGCGCTTTGCGGGCAAGACCCTGCGCCTGCTGACCTGGTCCGATGATACTGGCCTGGCAGCACTGCGCAACATCGCGGCCACCTTCGAAGACAAGTACGGCTGCAAGGTCATTGCTGACCGCACCGGCAGCACCTCGGAAATGGTCGCCAAACTCAAGGCCGGCGGTGATCGTCCGCAGTACGACATCATCACCCTGGCCGGCGTCGGTGCCGAAGGCTTGGCCGCCGCCAACCTGCTGGAAAAACCCGACCTCAACCGCATTCCCAACCTGGTGGATGTACCGGAGAAGTACCGCACCGGCGCCAATGGCCACGGTATCGGTTATCTGTTGTGGTGCAACAGCCTGGTCTACAGCACCCGCACCCAGAAAGAAGCCCCGGACAGCTACGCCGCGATGTGGGACGCTGACCTGGCGCCGAACATTTTCCTGCCTCCGCCGAACTGGACCGAGGCCATGGACCTGATCATCATCGCCGCCAAACTGGCCGGTGGTGACGAACACAACATCGAACCGGGCTTCAAGAAACTCGCCGAGCTCAAGAGCCGTGTGGTGACCCTGGGCGAAAACCCGAACCAGATCGCCGAGCTGTTCCGCACCGGCTCTCTGGACATGGGCGGCTTGTACGCGCCGGCATTTTTCCCGAAACAGATCCGCGACCCGGCCTACGGCCTGGGGGCTACTTTCGGCATGAAGGAAGGCTTCTACACCGACCTGATGCTCTCGGTAATGCCGAAGAACCGTCCGGGCGATACCGACCTGGCCTATGCCTTCATCAACCACTCTCTGGACCCGCTGGTGCAGGGCAAGATGGCTGAAGACATCTACAACGGCCCGGTCAACGCCAAGGCGATCATCTCCGCCGAAGCGCGCAAGAGCCCCTACATCCTCACGCCGGAGCAGATTGCCGAGAAGGCGATCATGCACGACAACGCCTTCCTGGCCACCGTGCATGACCAATGGATTCGTCGCTACACGGAAATCTTTTCTTCCTGATTTCTGCGGTTTGAAGATTCATTGTGGCGAGGGAGCTTGCTCCCGCTGGGTCGCGCAGCGACCCCAATCAATCACCGCGCCTTTTCAGATAGAACGCGGTGCCTGGTTTTGCGGCTGCTACGCAGCCGAGCGGGAGCAAGCTCCCTCGCCACAGGTTTTGCCGAATCTCAGTCTTGCTGCTTTCCATTGACGAGACCCTTGCTATGGAACACCAACCTCTGACCCATCCGGTAAGCGCCGCACCCGTGCGCGTCAACCGGGGTGTCTCACCGACGGCGCGCGCCTGGTTTTTCCTCTCGCCGTCGATGCTGTTTCTCGGCGTGCTGATTGCCGCGAGCCTTTTGGTACTGCGCATGAGCGTCGGCACCAAAGGCGCGGAGTGGTCCGGCTTCAGCCTGGCCAGTTACGCCCAATTGCTGGAACCCTATTACCTCAAATCCTTGCTGCTGACGTTGCGCCTGGCGCTGATCAGTGCGGTGATTGCGGTGTTGCTGGCGATCCCGGTGGCCTACACCATGTCGCGACTGACCTCACCGTTTGTGCGGCGGATCTTCCTCGCGGCGGTGCTGCTGCCCTTGCTGGTCAACCTGCTGCTGCAAAGCTACGGCTGGCTGGTGATTCTCGGCCCCGGCGGGATGCTCAATCAGGCGCTGATGGGCCTGGGCCTGATCAAGCGGCCGATCATGCTGCTGTACAACCAGAACGGCGTGTTGATGGGCCTGGTGCAAACCGCGTTCCCGTTGGCCGTGCTGCCGATTGCCAGCGCCATGCGCGGCGTCGCCCGCACTTACGAAGAAGCCGCTGCCACCCTCGGCGCCAGTCGCTTGCAGGTGTTCCGCCAAGTGGTGTTGCCGATGAGTTTGCCGGGGATTATCACCGGCGCGACGCTGGTGTTCGCCTACAACGCCAGCAGCTTCGTGGTGCCTTTGCTGCTCGGCGGTCGGCGCGTGCCGATGCTGGCGGTGATGGTCCATGACCAGATCGCCCCGCTGATGAACTGGCCCGCCGCGTCCGCTGCCGGCGTGGTGCTGATCGTTACCACGCTCGCCATCATGACCTTGTCCGAATACATCACCGGCCGTCGTCGGCGCATGCTGGAGGCTTCGCAATGAGCACTTTGATCAAGAAGCGTCAGTCGCTGCTGCCGGGCGATACCGGCAAGTTCGCCGGCATCCTCTCGGGCTTCATCCTGCTGCTGGCGGTATTGCCGATCCTGACCATGATCGTCATGTCGTTCAGCGGTGCGTCGAACCTCGACTTTCCGCCCAGCAGCTACAGCCTGCAATGGTACAAGGCCGCCTGGCACACCTTCGTCTCGCCGGACTCCAGCGATGTGCTGAGCCTTGGCAAAGCCATGACCACCAGCCTGATGGTGGCGTGCCTGACCATGATCTTCGCCACGATCATCGCGGTGCCGGCGGCTTACGCGCTGACCCGTTGCGAGTTCCGCGGCAAAGCCGTGGCGCTGCAATTGATGTCGCTGCCACTGGTATTCCCGATGGTGGTGTTGGGCCTGGCCTTGCTGCTGGTGTTCGACAGCCTGCCATTCCAGATCACCACCTCGCGGCTGGTGATTGCCCATGTGATTCTGGCGCTGCCGTTCGTGGTGAAAAACTGTACCGCGGCGATGCTCTCCATCGGCAGCGAAGTCGAAGAGGCCGCGCAGATGCTCGGTGCTTCACCGCTGCGGGCGATTGTCGATGTGGTGGTACCGCTGATGAAGTCGGGGATTCTGGCGGGCATGCTGCTGGCGTTCATCGTCTCGTTCAACGAATTCACCGTGACCTATTTCCTCTACACCATCGACGTCATGACCGTGCCGATCTGGATGTACAGCCGCACCGTGTCTTCGCTCGACCCTACCGTTTTCTCGTTTGCCGTGCTGATCGTGCTGATCGACTTCGTGCTCATTTGGGCGCTGGAAAAGTTGGTTGGCGAAGGCGGCGTTTCGTTCTGATTCTTGAGGTGATTCAAATGACTGGTCTGATTCTGGAAAGCGTCGAGAAACATTACGGCTCGGCCTGCGCGGTAAAGGATGTAAACCTGCATTTGCCCGAGGGCAAACTGGTGTGTTTCCTCGGTCCGTCGGGCTGCGGTAAAACCACCTTGCTGCGAATGATCGCCGGGCTGGAAACCCTGACCGGCGGCGAAATTCGCCTGGACGGTGAAGACATCGGCCATACGCCTGCGCATCAGCGCAATTTCGGCATGGTGTTTCAATCGCTGGCGCTGTTCCCGCACATGACGGTGGGGGAGAACATTGCCTATCCGCTGAAACTGCGTGGTGTAAGCAAGGCTGATCAGCAGGCACGGGTGGTGGAGTTGCTGGAGCTGATTCAGCTGCAGGAGATGATTGATCGCCCGGTGGCAAAACTCTCCGGCGGTCAGCGTCAGCGTGTGGCGATTGCCCGGGCGATTGCCTCGCGGCCGAAAATCCTGCTGCTCGACGAACCACTGTCGGCGCTGGACGCCAAGCTGCGCGAGTCGATGCAGGTGGAAATCCGTCAGCTGCAACAGCGCTTGAATATCACCACCATCATGGTCACCCACGACCAGCGCGAAGCCATGACCATGGCCGACATCGTTGTGGTGCTGGGTGAACATCGGGTGCAGCAGGTGGGCTCGCCGATTGAAATTTACCGGCATCCGGCCAATGAGTTCGTCGCGGACTTTATCGGTTCGGGGAATATTTTCCCGGCCACGGCGCTGGGTAACGGCAAGGTCAGCTTGCCGGGCGGCGATGCGCTGCAAGTGCCGATCTGCAGCAGCATTGTGGTGGGGGAGAAAGTCAAAATGCTGATTCGCCCCGAAGACCTGCAACTGTCGCAACCCCAGGCCACGGCGGGCAATCGCTTGCTCGGGAAGGTGACCTTTGTGCGGGATATCGGTGCGACGATTGAAACGACTGTCGAGTGTTCCGGGGTGTCGTTTACGGCGTTGAGTACGCCGTGTCAGGGGGTTGGGTTGAGCATTGGCAATCCGGTGTCGGTGACATTGCCGGCTGAGGCGTGCCGAGTGTTGAGCGCCTGACTTACTGGCCTCATCGCGAGCAGGCCGGAACAATCAACATCAAACTCGGCTAAACACTCAACCGCAACCGCGCCAAATCCCGCAGCGGCGGTGCCCCGAACAATCGGCTGTACTCACGGCTGAACTGCGAGGGGCTTTCATAGCCCACCCGATAACCCGCCGCCGAAGCTTCCAGGCCTTCAGCAAGCATCAACCGCCGCGCCTCTTGCAGGCGCAGCTGTTTCTGATACTGCAACGGACTCATCGCCGTCATCGCCTTGAACCGGTGATGCAGCGTCGACACGCTCAGGTTCACTTCCCGCGCCAGATCATCGATGCGCAGCGGTTGCTCATAATTGCCGTTGAGCCATTTGATCGCCTGGCCGATGCGATGGCTCTGGCTGTTGGCGATGGCAATCTCATACAGCCGATGCCCCTGCTGGCTGCGTAACAGCCGATACAGAATCTCCCGACGAATCAGCGGCGCCAGCATGGCGATGTCTTTCGGTGTGTCCAGCAAACGCGCCAGGCGCAGCACGGCGTCGAGCATGGCCGCGTCGATCCGCTCGACATACAGGCCTCGGCCCGTGGGCCGTGTGGGCAGGCCGATGGGGCCTGCGTCGGCAATCAGCGCGGTGATTTCCGCCGGGTCGATGTCCAGCCGCACCGCGAGGATCGGTTCTTCGGGCGAGGCATTCACCACCCGCCCGCTCAGGGGCATCGAGACCGATACCACCAGGTAATTCAGCGGGTCGTAATTGAAGTGTTCGTCCGCCAATCGAACTTCCTTGCGTCCCTGGGCCATGATGCACAGGGCCGGTTGGGCCAGCCCCGGGGCGAAATCATGGGATTTGCTGTGACGCGACATGAACAGCGAACCGACGGCGGTGGCATAGGAACCATCGTCCAGCGTGTTGCGACGGATGAGGTCGGCCAGTTCCGCGCGCTGTTTTTCCATGTCAGCGGGAAGCGGAGCCTGAAAGTGATCGAGCGACGACATGCAGGGAATCCTCCGTGAAGTGTTGGTCATGGGCCGAGCTTAAATTTGTGCAAGGGACAGCGGTAGACACATCCTGTCAAAAGCTTGCCTGATTCTGCGCGGGGTGAATACACGAGGCTGCCATAGCAGGGCAATGTGGATGAAACTTGCTTAAAAGTGGTGTGACAGCGGTGTGGCAGTACTTTGCGCGCTGTTACAGAGGCTTTTTGCAGTTGCGCAGGATTGTGCAATAAGCCGGCAGAAATCGACTAACGCTGACTGTGATGCGCCGCCTAATCTTGGATCCTGTCGCAGCCCGTCCCACGGCTGCCACTCGACTCCCTGGGAGGGTTGAACATGTCTACGCAGATCCCCGTCAGTCATATGGCCTTCGTTCGCGCCCGCGCCGGGCGCTCGGCAGAACTCGGTGCGCGCCTGAGCGCACTGATCGAGCCGTCGCGCAGCGCACCGGGTTGCCTGAGTTTTGCCCTGCAGCACTCGCAATGCGATCCCGAGCTGTGGCTGGTGTCCGGTTTCTGGGCCAGCCAACAGGCCATGACCGCTTACTTCGGCAGCCCGGCGATGCAGATTTTTGCCGAGCTGGTGCAGGATCTGGTGGTCAACAGCCTGGATTTCCATACGTTCAAGGATGTCTCGGCGGCCCAGGCCCTCGGCCAGTCCCAGGCAGCGGTACACAAACTGGCCGGTTGAGGGTTTAATGGCGCAACTCTCCATTAGCCAGGATCCGCGACATGGCACGTAAAGCCTTTGAACACTTCGAAGCCGTTTCAGCAGTAGTACCGGGCGAGGGCGGTTACCACGCCGCGATTGCCGTCAAAGCCCTCGGTGGTTCCGGTGCCCCGGTTTTTCATAAAGTGCTGGAAGGCCAGACTTTCAAGACCGCTCATGAAGCCGACGAGGCCGCGGCCAAAGAGCTGACCCGCCTCAAAGACGTTAAAGAAGACGCAGACCTGCTCTGGTAATCACTTGACCGCCCCCGGGCGATACATCTTGAACAGTGCCTCTGGCCCCAGCTGAAAATAATCCGCTGGCCCGCCGCCGCGCAGAATCGGTTCTGCCGCGGCGGTGTCGTATACCCCATCCTTCAATAGCCATTTGGCGATATGCACGGCGACTACTTCGCCGAGAATCAGCCAGCTCGGCACCACTTCCTGGTTGGCGCGTTGCAACTGAATGATCTGCGTGACCTTGCACTCGAAGGACACCGGGCTTTCGGCGACCCGTGGCACCTGAATGATTTTCGACGCGACGGTGGTCAGCCCGGACAGCTCGAACTCATTGACCTCAGGCCCGACCGTGGCGCAGCTCTGGTTCATCTGCTCAGCCAGTGGACGAGTCGCCAGGTTCCAGACGAATTCGCCGGTCTGCTCGATGTTGTTCAGGCTGTCTTTGCGCCCGACACTGGAAAACCCAATGATCGGCGGGATGTAGTTGAAGGCGTTGAAGAAGCTGTAGGGCGCCAGGTTCAAACGGCCATTGGCATCCTGGGAAGAAATCCAGCCAATGGGGCGCGGGCCGACGATGGCGTTGAACGGGTCATGGGGCAGGCCGTGGCCGTTGGCGGGTTCGTAGAAATGGATGTCGTCGGGCATGGAGTGAATTCCTGGGGCGTTCGGGATGGCAAATAGTGCAGGCCGTATCGTACAAATTCCAGCTCGGGATTTTGTTACTGCAAAAATCGCGCTCTTTTGCTTGAGTGACAGAATTTTCATCCTGCACTTACCTATTTTTCACCGCTCCACCGCCAGTCTGCGCACCGGTCAATAACCCGAAGAAACGACCGCCACGAACTGGAGCTTGCCTTGAATGAATAAACTTCCTCAGATCACCCTGGCGTTCTGGGTCATGAAAATCTGCGCGACGACCCTGGGTGAAACCGCAGGGGATTTGTTATCGATGACCCTTAATGTCGGTTACGCCATCAGCTCGCTGATCCTGATCAGCGTCTTTGTGCTGACGCTGGTCACGCAGTTGATGTCCAAAACCTACAAACCGGTGCTGTACTGGATCGTGATTCTGTCGACCAGCACGGCCGGCACCACCATGTCCGACTTCATGGACCGCACGCTTGAGTTGGGCTACGCCACGGGATCGATGATCCTGATTGCAATTTTGCTGGGGATTTTCGCAGCCTGGCGCTTGAGCGGCGATTCGCTGAACGTCACCAAGGTGCAGACCTTCCGTGGCGAGATGTTCTATTGGATGGCGATTCTGTTTTCCAACACCTTGGGTACGGCTCTCGGCGATTACCTGGCCGACGACTCGGGCCTGGGTTTTGCCGGCGGCGCACTGCTGATCGGCTCGACCATTGCGCTGGTGGTGCTGTTGAAACACTTCACGAAGATTTCGTCGGTGCTGCTGTTCTGGGGGGCGTTTGTGCTGACGCGGCCATTCGGCGCAACGCTGGGTGACTTCCTGACCAAACCCCATGCAAAGGGTGGCCTGGATTTCGGCACCGTCGGCTCGTCGCTGGTGTTGGCGGGGATTCTGGTGGTGATGATTGCGGGGGCTTCTTACGTGCAGGGCAAGTACGCGAAGCAGACGGCGGCCGAGTTGTCTTAAGACCGAGGTGCGGCCTTCGCGGGCAAGTCGGATCGCCGCCCGCGAAGAGGCCGTCACAGCCAGCATCAATGTAACTGTCAGTCGGTCTCGATCCGCGAATGCTTGCGGGTGTCTTTCATGGTCACGTACACCAGCAACGACACCGCGATGCACGCCGTGACATACCAGTAGTAACCGGTTTCCATACCAATGCTCTTGAACCACAGCGCGATGTATTCAGCGGTACCGCCGAAGATCGACACCGTCAGTGCGTACGGCAGGCCAACGCCCAGTGCACGGATTTCGGTGGGGAACAATTCGGCTTTGACCACCGCGTTGATCGAGGTGTAGCCGCTGACGATGATCAGCGCCGCCATGATCAGGAAGAACGCACCCCACCAGGTCTGGATGGTGTGCAGGGTGGTCAGGATCGGAACGGTGAACAGTGTCCCGAGGATGCCGAAGGCGATCAGGATCGGCCGACGACCGATTTTATCCGACAGCCCACCGATGATCGGTTGCAGGCACATGAACAGGAACAGCGTGGCCGCGGAAATCGTCGTGGAGTCGGAAATGCTCATGCCGACGGTGTTCACCAGGTATTTCTGCATGTACGTGGTGTAGGTGTAGAACGCCAGCGTACCGCCCATGGTCAGGCCGACCACGGTCATCAGTTCCTTGGGATGGCGCAGCAAGGTACGCATGGCGCTTTCCTTGGCCTTTTCCTTCTTGGTGAACGACTCGGTTTCTTCCATGCCACGACGCAGATAGAGCGCGACCACGGCACACAGCGCGCCGATGGCGAACGGGATGCGCCAGCCCCAGGCGTAGAGTTGCTCGGTGGTCAGGGTCTGTTGCAGCACAATCAGCACCGCCAGGGCGATGAGTTGGCCGGAGATCAGGGTCACGTACTGGAAGCTGGAATAGAAGCCGCGACGCTCCTTGGTCGCCATCTCGCTGAGATACGTCGCCGAGGTGCCGTACTCACCCCCAACCGACAAACCCTGCAGCAGGCGAGCGAACACCAGCAGGATCGGCGCACCGATACCGATGGTTTCATAATTGGGGCTCAAAGCGATCAGCAGTGAGCCGAAACACATCAGATACACCGAGGCCATCAACGCACGTTTACGACCGGCGCGGTCCGCGTAGAGGCCCATCAGCCAGCCACCGATCGGACGCATCAGGAAGCCCACGGCGAAGATCGCAGCGGTGTTCATCAGCTGTGCGGTGGAGGAACCGGCGGGGAAGAAGGTTTTGGCGAAGTACAGGGAGAAGGCGGCATAGACGTACCAGTCGTACCACTCGACCATGTTGCCGACAGAGCCGCTGAAGATCGATTTGATCCGGCTGGCGGTGGTTCTTTCTTTAGCCGGCGCGGCAGCCGACCCAAGAGGCAGGGCGTTGGAGTTATCCATTGAAGGATCCTTCATTTAATTGTTTTTGTGGAGCGCGTGTAAACGCAGCCTGCCAGGGCTATAGCAGGAGCTGTGCCAAGAGGAGGAGGGCCGGTTTAGAGGGGGTAGGAGGTTTTGTTGAGCGGATAGTCGCTCAAGGTGTGCGTGAGTATGAGCGGATTTCCGCCGATTATTTGTGGTGAGGCCACAGGTCATGTGTCGGATATGAACATCTCGCGTGTCAGCCCATGGCGCTGCATCTTTTCATTGAAGGTACGACGCGGCAGTTGCAGTTCTTCAAGCACCGCTTTCACATCGCCTTTATGCCGGGTCAGTGCCGCGCGCAGGCAATGGGCTTCGAAGGCTTCTTGCTGCGCCGCCAGCGACTGGCCGGGATCGATCCCCACCGGTTCCGGTTCGCCGAGGCCCAGTACTTGGCGTTCGGCGACGTTCGCCAGTTCGCGCACATTGCCCGGCCAGTCGTGGCTCAGCAGATGGCTCAATTGCGGCCCGCTCAAGGGCGCGAAGGTGCGCCCCAAACGCTCGGCGGCATTCTGCGCGAAGAACTCGAACAACAGAGGAATGTCTTCACGCCGATCGCGCAATGGCGGCAAACGCAACTCGGCGACGTTCAAGCGATAGGCCAAATCTTCGCGAAAACGTCCGGCCCGGGCTTCATCCAGCAAATCGGGTTTGGTCGCGGCGATGATCCGCAAGTCCACGTGGATGCTCTGGTTGGAACCCAATCGTTCAAGCTTCTGCTCCTGCAACACCCGCAATAATTTCACCTGCTGGGCCAGCGGCATGCTTTCGATTTCATCGAGAAACAACGTGCCGCCATCGGCGTATTCGAGTTTGCCGATACGTTTGCCTTGGGCGCCCGTGAACGCACCGCTCTCATGACCGAACAGTTCGGCCTCGAACAACTGCTCCGGAATCGCCGCGCAATTCAGCGCCACGAAGGCTTTGTCAGCGCGCGGACCGAAGTCGTGCAGGCAACGGGCGACCAATTCCTTGCCGCTGCCGGTTTCGCCACGGATCAGCACGTTGACCGGCAACGTCGCCAGGTCCAGCACCTGCCGACGCAACGTCTGCAAGCCACGGGACACCCCCAGCAGGGTGGCATCGAGTTTGGCGCGATTGTCCGCCTGCTCATGCAGGGCACGGTTTTCCAGCACCAGTCGACGCTTGTCCAGCGCTCGACGCAGACTGCTCATCAGGGTTTCCGGGCTGAAGGGTTTCTCAAGGAAGTCGTAGGCGCCATCGCGCATCGCTTCGACCGCCATCGGCACATCGCCGTGACCGGTCAGCAGGATCACCGGCAAATCGGCATCGCGGCGCTGGACTTCGGCCAGCAGCTCCAGCCCCGTCATGCCGGGCATGCGCACATCGCTGAGAATCACCCCGGGGAAATGCCTGGGCAGTTGCGCCAGGCATTCGTCGGCGCGACTGAACAGCTGCACCTCGAACCCCGACAGGCTCAGCCATTGTTCGACAGCACTGCGGATGCTGCTTTCATCATCGACCACCATCACCGAATTGAGCATCAGGCAGGCACCTCCAGATCAATGGGCAACGCCAGGGTGAACACCGCGCCGTTTTCGCCGTTGTCGGCACTCAGGCGCCCACCCGCTTCGTGAACGATCGCGAAGGATACGGCGAGCCCCAGCCCCAGGCCATCGCCCACCGGTTTGGTGGTGAAGAACGGATCGAAGACTTGTGCCAGATGTTCTTCGGCAATGCCGCCACCGTTATCGGCGACGGTCAGGCGCCAGAGCTGTTCGTCGGCTTCAAGACGGATTTCCAGACGTTTGCAGGGTTTGTCGTGCATCGCATCCAGGGCATTGCGCAGCAGGTTGATCAGCACCTGTTCCAGGCGAATCGCATCGCCACGCACCCAGGCCGGACGCGTCAGGTGCAGCACGATACTGACGTTTTCATCCCGCAAGCGCGTATCCAGCAACTGCAAGGATTGATCGACCACTGTCGCCAGGTCCAGCCGTTCACGCAGGCCGCTGGGGCTTTTGCGGGCGAAGGTTTTCAGGTGGCCGGTGAGCGCGGCCATGCGGGTGAGCATATCGTCCACCGGTTTCAGCGCCTTGTAAGCGTCGTCGACCCGGCCATGATCGAGCAGCAGGCGCAAGGTCGCCAATTGCATGCGCTGGGCGGTCAGCGGCTGGTTGATTTCATGGGCCAGCGCCGCAGACATCTGGCCGAGGGCGGCGAGTTTGGCCGATTGCACCAAGCCGTCCTGGGCGGTGCGCAAATCCCGGGTGCGTTCTTCTACCAGTCGCTCGAGTTCTTCGCGGCTGCGCTGGCGCAATTTCGCCAGCCGCCAACGCTGATTGAGGAACAGCAACAGAAACACCACGGCCAGCCACACCCCGGCAGCCGCGAGCCCGGCGTTGCGCAGGTCTTCGAAGGCTACCTGCGGGCGGCGCAGCAAGTGCAGCGTCCAGCCTTCGGTGGCCAGCGGCAGGGATTCCCAGAGGTAATCCGCCGTCCCCTCGGGGCCATTGACCCGGGTCAAATCACTGTTGTCGTCGAAGCGCCGCACCGAACGATACTCAAGCGGGGTCAGCGGTTGTTTGTCGTATTGGCGCGTGGCCTTGAGTTCGGTGTGATCGCTGGCGTTCAGGGGCCGCAGCAGGCGATAGCGCCAGCCGGGTTGATTGGCGATGAAGATGATTCCGCGCGCATCGCTGACCAGCAACGTGTCGCTGCCCTGGCGCCATTCACGCTCCAGTTCCGGAAATTCGAGTTTGACCACCATGGCACCGAGGAACTCGCCATCGTCGCCGGTCACCGCGCTGGACAGGAAGTAACCGGGAATGCCGCTGGTGACGCCCACCGCATAAAAACGTCCGGTGCCCTGGGTGCGGGTCTGGCTGAAGTAGGGGCGAAAACCGTAATTGTGGCCGACGTAACTGCTGGGCAGGCGCCAGTTGCTGGCGGCCACGGCGAGGCCGGTACGGTCGAGCAGTTCCAGGGTCGAGGACTGCGCGGCGCCGTTGATTTTCTCCAGTTTGCGATTCAATGCAAGCTGCTCTTCGGGGCTCACTTCACCGTTTAGCGCGGCGCGTAATTGCGGGTCCAGCGCCAGCACGGCGGGCAGGGCGCGATAGCGTTCAATCAGCGTGTGCAGGGAGTTGGCGTACAACGCCAATTGCTGACTGGCGCGGGCGGCGTCTTCTTCCAGCGCCTGGCGCTCGGCGTGGCGGATGGCAAAGGTGGCAGCCAGAACCGCACCGGCGACGATCAGCAGGGTGTACAGCGTCAGGCGTAACGTTCGGGAAGTCGCAAGCATGGCGTTGAAAACAGTCAGCAATACGGGCGCGCACCATAACATGTTGCCGGGCGTGGCCCGTGTGCCCCGGGTAAAACTTGTCGATTCAGGCGGCCTTACGACTGTTCCTGTGGTCCCGCACGGAGCCCAGGAGATTGTTGAGAATACCGTTGATTTTTCCCGTTTCCTGATCCAGCGCTTGAATATCGATCCCGCCTATATTGTCTATGGAAAGCGCGTCGGCATATTCGTGAATGCCTCGCATGCTTGAGTCAATCGCGCCTATGAGATTGAGAATGCCGCTTTCGAATTGGGCCATTTTTTCGTCTGATTTTCCCCGACTGGCCCCTATCGCTTCATCAACTATTTCCGGTAGCCCCACCAAGATGTTAATGCCACTGCTGATTGCGCTCACGGCTTCCGAGGGTAGTCCGGTGAGTGTTGTCTTCAATAGTTGGCTGGAAACCTGAGCAGTGCCTTCTTTGCCCAGCTTTAACTGCGCCTTCTGAGAGCTGAAATTCATGTTCTGATATTTGGCTTTTATGTATTCAAGGGGATCCATTTGTTTGTGTTCGGCTTTTTTTATAATTTTATCGGCCGTCAGCTTTGTGGTTTTCAAATTGACCGAAGCGCTCAAACCTGTTCTTTCGGCCACATAGTCCACGAGATTGCTGACGGCAATTTTGGCGGCGAACCCCAGCCCCGCGCCTACCACGTTACCGATCCCCGGCGCCGCGGCGCCCAAGAGCTGGCTGCCAAGACCGACGAGAAAGCCGATGCCATAGCTGATGGCCTTTCCTCCCGCCAGCACCAACGTTCTGCGCGTCGTCGCACGTGCAACGTTCGAGCCTGAGCCCATATTGCTAAGCTGCTCGCCGGCATCGCGCACGCGGCCTTTAGTGATCCCCAGTATTTCGATATGACGCGTCACTTGCTTGTTCATTTGATCTTTCATATGGCGTGTTGCAATGGCTTGCCTATTCTTGGCATAGCTGGCGTTTTCCGAGGCAATGATCCTGGCGATACCCGCGTGGAAATCGGCCATGGTTGGCATTTTGACTTCGCCATTGATGTCGACGTAACCGACTGGATTGTTGCCAACGAATGCATACAGATTCAGCCCATCCACATCCCCCGCCGGGTCTGCACTGATCCAGCGCTGCAACCACGGTGCGTAATAACGGGCCCCGTAGTAATACAACCCGCTGGCGTCCATTTCCTTGCCCGAATAGCGAATGGTCTTGTAACTGGCTTCCAGCACCGAACGCGTCGCCCACCATGCGGTACCGCCGAAGGCGTAGTAGAACTCCTGACTGATCACGCCAGCACGACGGTCGAGTTCCAGCGCGCATGAGCCCAGGTGGTCGTCGAGGCTGTAGCGCAGTTGATCGGCTTCGATGCCGGCGGGCTGGCCGCTGACCCAGTGCAGGCAGCGGGCGCCCGGCAGGACGATGACGTGCAACTGCTGGCCGTCGCTGCGGTCATGGATTTCCAGCCCGGGCAAATAGCGCACTTCGCGCCGGTGGGTGACGGTTGAGGTGTGGGTCAACGAGCTTTTGTAGACGCGCTCGCCCTGGCTATAGCGGTAGGTTTCTTCGTCATCGGGCAGACCGTTGCTGTGCTCGAGCAACGTCACTTTAGTCAATTGATCGCGGCTGTTCCATTCAAGCGGCAGGGTGCCGGGTTGCCGATTCAGCTGATTGCCGTGCGGGTCGAAGTGATCGCTGAAAACCGGTTCGGCGTCGCCTGGTTTCCAGCGCACGCCACGGTTGCTGTGTGGGTCGATGCGCATCTCTTGCGTGAACATGTTGCCTTTGCGTATGTGCCGCAACTCGACCAGATTGTTACCGGCGTCGTACTGATAATGCTCGGTGTAGTTGAAGCGACGCCCGGGGTCGATCGGCTGGATTGGCGAGGGCAGGCCCGGTTGCAGGTGGGGGATATCGCCCTCGAAGCCGCTGCTTTCGGTCAGGCGGTACAGCGAGTCATAGGTGAAAGTGCGATGGCCCTCAACCCGTTGGTTGGCGAAATACACGGTGGTGAGGGTGGGGTCGTCGATGCGCAACACGTTACCCATCGGGTCGTAGCTGTAGCGCATATCCTGCAGGGGATCTTCCTGGTCCTTCTGTGCCAGCAAACGAAGCAGACGACCGTCGGCCGGGTCGTAGAACCAGCTGCTGCGTACACCGTTGCCGGCGAGTTGATCGCTCAGCTGACCAGCGGCGTTGTAGTGGGCTTCGCGCAAAAGCGGTTCCGACGAAGTGGCACCGGCCAGCTGTAACGACACCTGGTTGAGCTGCCCGGCGAGGTCATAGTGCGACAGTTGTTGATGGCCGCCGGCATCGGTGTGGGCGAGCAGGCTGCCGAGCGGGCTGAAGAGGTGACGACTGGTGAAGGTGTCGCCGTTGCCGGCAAAGGTGCGGGTTTCAGTCAATGGCTGGCCGAGCAGGCCATAGCTGCTGATACTCAGGATGCCCGACGGATCTATCTGTTCGAGCAACTGGCCGCGCAGGTTGTGATCGGCATCCGCGCCACCGTCGGCATAGCTGAATCGTTCGACGTCCGGCTGCGCATCTTCTTCGATGGCGACCGGGCGTAACTGGTCGTCGTAGCGGGTCTGCCAGTGATGGCCGCGCTGATCCCAACGCTGCAGCACTTCGCCCGCCAACCCCGGCAGGCTTAAGCGCCAGCCGGAATCGACGCTGTCGACTTTCAGCGGCCCGCCGGTCAGGTTGTAGACCGTGGCCAGATTGGCCTTGGGCGCGGTGCCGGACAGGCGCGGATCCGATTGCGCGATCAATCGTCCGGCGGGATCGTGGTGTTGGCGAGTGACAAGACTTTCAATAGTGGTTGTCGTGCGCAAATAGTCCACTTGCCTCACCGTTAGCGTTCGAGGGTCATGGATAAGCAGGGTAGGCGTATGCAAATGCAGTGATCGGTTCACGCGTTGGCACTCCGAGAGTCAGTCATCGTCTAGAGGACGTTCGTGAGGCGGTTCGCGCTTGGCGCAATAGAAACTGATTGTCCGTGGTGCCCATCTCTTTGTAGTAAGCCATTCCTTTTTGAGCGCGATCTATGTAGTCAAGGGTGGTTCTGGTTTGCTGTTGCAATACCGAGCGGTGAATCGGTGCGAGCATTTCTTTGGGCGTCATGTGGTTGACGTTAGAGAGCAGGTTGGCCGGATCGATAACGTTGGCACCCAACGCATTGAAGGCGGCTTCGGCGTGCGTCCAACGTTGCTCGGTAGCGGCTTTCCAGTCGCTGAGCATCGTCTCGATTTTATTGATCTTGACCGGGTCGAGCCGGTTGTTGATGTCCTCGGCTTCCTGAACCCGAGAGCCCATATTAAGAGCACCACCGATGATTGATATGACCGATGCGATCACCCTGTTCATTAAAAAACCAGGGTTGAGCACCTTACCGGGAAGCTCTCGCCAGTTAATGCCTTCATCTTTAGCGAGACCTAATTGTTTATCAATTGCTGCAACTGAAATGGTCGAGGTTTGCGGTATCAGTGGGCGGATCAGGCCCAAGTTATTGGTAAAGGGAGCGGTCATTCCTCCGGCCATGTCTCCACCGGCGTTGCCGCCGGTTAATCCTTCGAGGAAAGGCACTGCCATCTGCGGTTTAAAGGCGGCGTAATGAGGGAATTGCGGAAGGAATGTGCTGGCTTGCGAACTACCAAAAACTCCACCCTCATAGCCGATGATCCCATTGATAGTCTCGCCCAGCAGGTTCTTGCCCAGTTCGGGCAGGTTGTTCTTTTGATGGATGACGTTGTCCAGTTGCTGGAGTGTCTGATCGGCATAACCACCGAGAACGGAAATAAATTTCGAGTAATTGAAAATCACGCTTTCTGCTTTGTTTGCCCCGTCAGGATCCACATAGCGCAGCGGGTTGTTTCCCACAAACCCATACAGATTCAGCCCATCCACATCCCCCGCCGGATCGGCACTCACCCAGCGCTGAAGCCACGGTGCGTAGTATCGGGCGCCGTAGTAGTACAGCCCGCTGACATCCATTTCCTTGCCCGAATAGCGCACGGTCTTGTAATCGGCCTCCACCGCCGACGATGCCGCCATCCATGCGGTGGCGCCGAACGGGTAGTAGCCTTCGTGGCTGATTAGCCGGGCCTGTTGGTCCAGCTCCATCAGGCAAGAACCCAAGTGGTCATCCAGGGTGTAGCGCAGTTGATCGGCGTCGATACCCGGCGGTTTACCGGTCACCCAATGCAGGCACCGTACGTTGCCGAGCCCGATGGCGAGGGTAATGAGGTGCAATTCTTCACGGTTGTCCCGGGTGCGGATCTCCAGTCCCGGCAGGTAGCGCACATCGTGAAAATGGCTGGTCGTGGCGGTATGGGTTTCCAGGCGCTTGTGGACCCGCACCCCCTGGCTGTAGCGGTAATGCTCTACGTCGTCGGGGCCATTGTCGCGATCGACCAGTGTCACCGATTGCAATTGATCACGCGTGTTCCACTGCAGGCTTTGCCCGGGCTGCAAGGCCTGGAGGTTGCCGTGGCGGTCGAACAGGCGGTCGAACACCGGCGCGGGATCGCCCGTGACCCAGCGCACGCCACGGTTGCTGGCGGGGTCGATGAACATCTCGCGGGTATGGCTGGCACCCTCGCGCACATGGCAGAGTTTGATCAGGTTGCCGCCGTCGTCGTACTGGTAAGTCTGCGTGTAGTTGAGCCGGTTGGCGGGATCGGTGGGTTGTGGGCGGCCCGGAGTGTCCGAGGGCGGGCTGTCGTCGTAACCGCTGGCGCTGTGCAGTCGATACAACGAGTCATAGCTGAACTCGCGGTGGCCATCGATGCGCTGGTTGGCGAAATGCCGGGGCGTGAAAACATGGTCGAGCAGGCGCGTGAGGTGGCCTGCCGGGTCATAGACATACTCGAAGTCCTGAAAGGCCGGCGCCTGGTTTTTCTGTGAGTATTGCCGTAGCAGGCGCGCGTCGGCCGAGTCGTAGCGCCAACGGCTGATCACCCCGTTACCCGCGTGTTGCTCAATGATTTGTCCGGCGGCGTTGTACTGCGCGTCCAGCAACACCGGTTGCCAGCCCGTTTGCCCGTTGAGCTGTAGCTGCACCTGTTTGAGCTGCCCGGCGAGGTCGTAACGCGATTGCTGCCGATGATCGCCGGCATCAACCTGCTCGAGCACGGTGCCCAAGGGGCTGTAGCTGCGGCGGCTGACAAACGTCTGGGGGTCGTGGAAGGTACGGGTTTCGCGCAGCGGCTCACCGTTCAGACCGTAGCTGTCGAGGCGCACGCTGCCCGATGGATCCACCTGCTCGAGCAACTGCCCGCGCAGGTTGTGGCCGGCGTCGGCCGCGGCTGTGGCATAGGTGAAGGTTTCGACGTCCGGCTGCGCGTTTTCCTCCACCGCCACCACCCGCAACTGGTTATCGTAAGTGCTGCGCCAGTGATTGCCGCGCGCGTCCCAACGGTGCAGCGCTTCCCCTGCCAGCCCTGGCAGGCTCAGGCGCCAGCCGGCATCCACACTGTCGACGCTGAGCGACTCGCCCGCAAGACCATAGACGGTGGCAAGGTTGGGTTTGGGCGCCGTGCCAAACAGTCGCGGATCCCATTGCGCCACCAGGCGGCCGGCCGCATCGTAATGCTGGCGGGTCACCAGGGCAGTTGCCGTGTCACTGGCAACCGTACGCAGATAGGCGACCTGGCGGACCGGCAGGCCACGGCCATCACTCACCGTGAGCGCGGGCGTGCGCCAATGGACACTGGTCGTCATGACGATGCGCCCGGCGGTGGCGTTGACAGCGTCTCATCGGTGTCGTTGAAGTCTTCGCTGACGTGGTACCAGGGATGATAGGTCTCGCGGGAAAAATAGCCTTTGGCGTTGATCAGCTTGATCGGCCGGCCCGTTACGTCATAGAACAGTTGATCGAAATGGCCGAGCTCGCGCAGGGACTGGTCGTTGACGTAGTGATGGGTGTTGGCAAAAAACGGCCGATACTGCCGGACGGCCTGACCTTTGTTGTTGTAGTCCACCCGTTCGCTGATGCGCCAGCGCGGGTCAGCGAATTCCTCGCGCAACTCGCCACGGTCGACAATCAATGAACCGTCGGCAGCCACCGCATACGCCAGGCCGGGCTCGACCCGTTGCTGGGTTTGCAGCGCCCGGCCAAAACCGTCCACGCAGGCTTTAACGATTTGAATCTGTGCAGGTTCGCTGTCGTAGGGATAACGGTCGGCGCTGAGGATGACGCTGTGCACCGGCTCGCGGTGAACCGTGTCGATGAGTCGGCTCAACGCCTGTTCCGCCGTCGTCAGCGGGCTGCGTTGCCGCAACCGCTGGCGCGCGCTGGCGCGGATGTGCCCGCTGGGCAGGACATAACCGTCCGCGATCCAGGCATCGCGCCATTCGGCGGTTTCGCTGGCGAAAGGAGGAAGCTGTCCCATCCAGCTGAACAAGTCTTTGCGCAACGTGCTGGCGGCGTCTTGCACGGCGGCCGGCGGGTTGTCGATGGCCGGGTCCGGCCGATAATCCTCTGGTCGATCGTAATCGCTCAGCTGCCCGAAGCCGGCGGTACTGCCATTTTCGGTGCCGTAAAAACTGATGGCCAGCGGCTGTCCGGAAGGTTCGTAAAGGGCCTCCTGAACGTTGTCGTTGGCATCGATGATGCGCAGGGGTTGCAGCGCGTGATAGTCGTATTCGATCCGGGTGGTGCAACCGTCGGGCAATTCGACGCTGATGATCGCCAGACAATAGGGATCGTATTGAGCCTTGGTCACGCCGTGGCTGGGAGTCTCATGGTATTTTCGCACCTTGTAAAAACCATCGAGCCTGTCGTACTCGGCGTAACCGTAGCAGGCCGACCACAGGTCGTCTGTCGGGGAAGGTGTTTCGAACAGCAATGGCATGGGCTTATAACCAATGATGTCCAGTTCGGCCAGGATATTGAAGGGCGGTGGGAGAATGCTGTAAGCGTCCAGCGCCGTCTTGTCCATTTGCGCCACTTCCACCGGGCCGGCCAAGGCTTCGAAATCGGCTGAGCCTTTGTCCGGGTCATCGGGCCATACAGTGCCGTCTTCAGTCTTGAGGTAGCGTTGTATCGATTGCCCGGTCAACACCCTTAGCTCGTTCCATTCGGGCGAGTTGTGATGCTCTGCCAGTGTCTTGTACGACACTTCCTTTGGGTTGAGCCTCGACGGTAGTGTGCCTTTGGGTAATACCAGCGCATTGCTGCGTTGCTCCCAGGGTAACCCGAGCCGCCAGTGCTGGGGGTCCTCGTCCAGGTTGATGAACCGGGCGCGGGTTTCGCTCAGATAAAAGAACTGCTGAGCCTCGTCATGAGCGTCCCGCCACCACTGCTGTTCATCGGGATCAGTAAAGGGCGGCGTGTCCGCTGCGGTCCGGCGCCGCGCATAGCTGATGGTCAGCGCGTGGGTGGGCAGGCCGTAGGCGTTCCACCGCAGGGTCACGTCATGACGGCACAGCGGGTCGTCGACACAGCGTTCGTATTGGTAGCTGATCGTCTCCAGCGCCAGGGGCAGCAGCACCGCCGCGGCATACAGTTCACCGCGGGGCCGTACTTCGCGAACCAGGTAGCGGTGCTCTTGCACCGAGTAAGGCTGCGCCGTGGCCGGGTCATCCTGAGCGGCATAGGTTTCGATTCTGGCGACCGAGCCAACCAGTGCCCGGGCGATTTCGTAGCGGGTGGTATCGTCGGGCGGTGTCACGGGCTCATCACACTCATCATTGGCGTGATAACGGCTGAACAGCGTGTCGCCCAAGGGGAAGGCCTCGGTGTCGCGATCGAAATAACCCTCGCGTGGCCTGTCCATAGACTGCCCGGTATGGAACCAGGTGCACACCCGTACCGGTGCCGTGAAGCCAATATCGTCGTCGCCCGTGGCGGTCTCGCTGTCGGTTTGTCGCAGTTGGCCAAAGCCGCGGAACTCGCGCTCCTTGCCGTCGTAAACACCCTGGCGATAGGCAAACGATTGGGTCAGGCAATTGCCCGTGACTTCATCCAGCTGGCGCTGTTGATGCACGACCTGGACGGGGAAGGGTAAAAAGCACGCCGGGACCTCTGTCGGGTTGGCCACGAGCCGTTCTTGCTTTTCGTCCAGCCATTCCTGCGCGCAGCTGCGATAGACCGCCCGGGCGCTGCAGCCCATGTTGTTGTTGCTGGCCGTCAGCAGGTACGGTTTGGCGGCGACAAAGTCGTAGCGCCAATGCTGCGGTTTCATGTGCGGCACCGTCAGGATCAGGCTGGCACAGCCAAGGCCTTGCAGGTCGGCGAAGGTGACCTGGCACAAAGGGTCGTAACGCACGTCCTGCGGCCAGGGCACAACGATCGGCGTCTGCTCCAGCCCGTTGCCGCCACGGTTCAGGTAAATCTCGAACGCAGTGGATTTCAGATAGATCAGTGCCGGTGCGCCGGACCCGTCGAGATCGGCGATTCGCACCCGTGCGGAATCGAATTCGCCGTACTCGAACGGCAAGGCGCTGATCACCCGTCCCTGGCCGAATTTGCCGTGCCCCAGATTTGGCCAGCACTTGATTTCGTTATGTCGGATGCGGCACAGCTCGGTCATGTCGCTGCCCAGCAGGTTGCCCAGCAGCACCAGTTCGCTGGGGGAGTTGCTGAACAGGGGCAGCCGGTCGTCAGGCGGCTCATGTGCGACCTCTTCGGCACGGGCGAAACCTTCCTCGCGACGGTTGGCGTAAATACGTACGCATTTGGGGCCGATCAAACCCAGGGAGCTGAGCCCGTCGCCCGTAAAATCGCCCAGCTGTACAAGGGTGTGAAAAAACTCTACCGGCAACGCGTCAAAGGCGATGAGCTCTGCCCAGCTGCGATCCGCATTCAATGTGCGAAAACCACTCATGCCCGGTTCGGCCGTGATCCAGTCCAGACGCCCGTCACCGGTCAGGTCGGTCAGCACCTGATGCACGGGTTTGTTGCGATCGGCGACCGGAATATTGTCCAGCGCTGTCCAGGGCCCGTAGCCGATGTCATCGGGCCCCGACGGGGCGCGCAGCGGTTCTCGGTAGTACCAGCTCTGGTCATAGCGGCAGAGAACGCCTGGCACGCCTTCACCGTACAGGTCGACACTCTGGTAGTACTGGCCATCCTCGAGGCCTGGCATGTTGTCCGCTTCAAGCCATCGTGTGGGCGTTTGATTGATCTCGAATGGCGAGTAGTCGAACTCCACCGGTGGGCTGTTTTCCACGGCACCGCTGGCGTCGTAGGCCTGATAGTGGGCGGCGGTTACCTGGCTGAAGGTCCATGCCGGTGTGTTTTTCGAGTACTCCAGCAACAGACGCCGCACCAGCACTGGCTCGACGCCTAGTTCGGTAGGGAAGTAGTGAAACATCAACACTTGCCGGCAGAGTCGGCGCGTGCCCGTTTCAAAGCCCTGCCCATAAGTCGAGAAGGCGTCCGCGCGCGTCAGCCAGGGTTGCAGTGTGCCGCCGTCATATACGGGTTTTTCGGTCAGCGACGTGCTGCGCTCGCCGTAGTCGAACAGCAGATGAAAATGCCAGTCCAGATCCGCCGGGTTTTCCATCGTCCAGGCATACAAATCCTTGCTGGCCGTGAAGTTGCCGTAGAACACCCGATGCAGGTAACGCTGGGCGCGGTAGTCATGGACGGGGTCGGCGTCTTGATCATCGGCTTTGTAATCAAAGCAAATATGTTCGCCGTGGGCGTTCATGCTTTCGCACAGCAGCCAGGTGCCCACGCGTAGCGGATCGTCGGGATCGGCCCGGCGCGAAGACGTGGTTTTGCCGTACACGTGCAGTGAGCCATCGGCGTTGTGCACCAGCCAGAATGTTGGTGGATTCGCCTCTCTTGACCGGCTCACCCGTTGCCAGCGTTCTCGCAGGGCAAAGCCCTTTTCGCCCTGTGGCCGATAACGCACCACGCTGTGCGGGCCGATGTCGACGCCGTTGTAGCTACTTTCGAGGCGGGACTTGAGTGTTTTGTCTGAGTTGCGTGCGGGCTCCCAGATTTTGCCGTCGTCACCGATGATTTCGTCATGATCGGTATAGCGCGGCACACCTTTGTGGGTGCGGCGGCTGATCTGGCCGACCCCCAGGTTCCAGCCGATGCCGAACGGCCCGTTACCCGCCTGGCTGCTGTAAGTCAGGGACAGTTGCGGATCCCAACCCCGCCCTGCGGAAGCCGGTATCGGCAGTTCGAAAGATGCCGCCCCGGTCGGGCCCACGGCGACCCAGCTTTTGCCGATGGTGGCGATCGATGCGCTTTTTGCGATGGACGGCGTCGTGATGCTGAGGTCTTGATCTGCCATGGTTTCATCCAATGCGCACGGTGGGCGTGGGTGGACTAACGCTATCAAGAAGGGGGAGAGACGTAACCTGTCAGATCTGACAGGTGAAGGTGGTTTTTTTAGAATGATTGGGTTGCAAGGCGTGGCTTTTTATCGCGATTGCAGGACACACCACAATCCCTGTGGGAGCGGGCTTGCTCGCGAAGAAGCCGGTGCATCCGATAAATATTTTGCGGCTGGTATACCGCTTTCGCGAGCAAGCCCGCTCCCACAATGGGTTTTGTGGTGTTGGAAAAAAAACGGCCGGGTCATCTGGGGGATGACCCGGCCGTGTCTGGAGAGGGTTGTGCTTACTGCACTTCCACCGCCAGGCTTTCACTGATCTTTTTCTGCCAGATGGCAGGACCGGTGATGTGTACCGACTCGCCCTTGCTGTCGACCGCAACGGTCACAGGCATGTCTTTGACGTCGAACTCGTAGATCGCTTCCATGCCCAGTTCGGCGAACGCCACCACGCGGGATTTCTTGATGGCTTGCGCCACCAGGTAAGCCGCGCCGCCGACAGCCATCAGGTAAACGGCTTTGTGGTCCTTGATCGCTTCGATCGCGGTAGGCCCGCGCTCGGATTTGCCGATCATGCCCAACAGGCCGGTTTGCTCGAGGATCTGACGGGTGAACTTGTCCATCCGCGTCGCGGTGGTCGGACCGGCAGGGCCAACCACTTCTTCGCGTACCGGATCAACCGGGCCAACGTAGTAGATGAAGCGACCCTTGAGGTCCACCGGCAGGGTTTCACCCTTGTTCAGCATCTCGACCATGCGCTTGTGCGCCGCGTCGCGACCGGTGAGCATTTTGCCGTTGAGCAGGACGGTTTCGCCCGGCTTCCAGCTCTGCACTTCTTCCGGGGTCAGCGTGTCGAGGTTGACGCGACGGGCCGATGGGCCGGCTTCCCAGACGATTTCCGGGTAAGCGTCCAGTGGTGGCGCTTCCAGCGAGGCCGGGCCGGAACCGTCGAGCACGAAGTGCGCGTGACGGGTGGCGGCGCAGTTCGGGATCATGCACACCGGCAGGGATGCGGCGTGGGTCGGGTAATCCATGATCTTCACGTCGAGCACGGTGGTCAGGCCACCCAGGCCCTGGGCGCCGATGCCCAGTTGGTTGACCTTCTCGAACAGCTCCAGGCGCATCTCTTCGATACGGTTCTGCGGGCCCCGTGCTTTAAGCTCGTGAATGTCGATGGATTCCATCAACACTTCCTTGGCCATGACGGCGGCTTTCTCGGCGGTGCCGCCGATGCCGATGCCGAGCATGCCCGGTGGGCACCAGCCGGCGCCCATTTCCGGAACGGTCTTGAGTACCCAGTCAACGATCGAGTCGGACGGGTTGAGCATGGCCATTTTCGACTTGTTCTCGGAACCGCCACCCTTGGCTGCCACGTCCACTTCCACGGTGTTACCCGGAACGATGGAGTAGTGGATAACGGCCGGGGTGTTGTCCTTGGTGTTTTTGCGAGCGCCCGCCGGGTCGGCGAGGATCGAGGCACGCAGGACGTTTTCCGGCAGGTTGTAAGCCCGGCGTACGCCTTCGTTGATCATGTCGTCCAGGCCCATAGTGGCGCCATCCCAACGCACGTCCATGCCCACGCGCACGAACACGGTAACGATACCGGTGTCCTGGCAGATCGGGCGGTGGCCGGTAGCGCACATGCGCGAGTTGATCAGGATCTGCGCCATGGAATCGCGGGCTGCCGGCGATTCTTCACGCAGGTAGGCCTCGTGCATCGCCTGGATGAAGTCAACGGGGTGGTAGTAGGAAATGAACTGCAGGGCGTCGGCAACGCTCTGAATCAGGTCGTCTTGCTTGATCACGGTCATGAGTCGCGCTCCTCTAAAAGACGGGAACATTCAATAAGGTGCTTGCAGCTTGGGTGCATCGGTCGGTTGCAAGCACCTTTCAAGGCACGCCGGGCATGCTGGCGCGACGCTAAAAAGGCGCGGCAGTATACCGCGCCTCGCACGCGGGCACATCCGTTGACAGTCAAACGTTGGTCGCATACCGCCCACAGATGAATATGGGCGCAGGGCTTTTGTGGCGAGGGGGCTTGCCCCCGTTGGAGTGCGAAGCGCTCCCCGGCATTCTTTCAGGTACACACATACCGCATTGGCAGATTTTACGACTGCTGCGCAGCCGAACGGGGGCAAGCCCCCTCACCACAGGATTTCCTTGAGTCCGGGCCATGGCTTTGACGCCAGTTTTTTGCCCCTAAAATTGAATGGTTATTTATCAGGCTCGCCACTAAAGTGGCATTCGGCTTGTAGAGTGGGACACTCTGATAGCCTCCTTACGCACGGTGAATCAACGATTGACCCATAACGCCATCCAGCGGCTTTTGCTCAAGCGCTTTGCCCTTGCAGCCGGCACTTACGCCCTGGCTTTGCTGCTGCTGTGGCTGGCGTTTTTTACCGGCCATTACGATGACTCCATCGACGGCATGGTCATCGGCAGCGGGTTGGTGGTGATCAGCCAGGCGGCGTTGTTCGCGGTGTTTTCCAGTGGCCGTAACCTGCGTTTTCCCGACCCCAGCCTGACCGAAGTGCAAATACTGCTGGGGCTGGGGTGGCAAACCTGGTTGATCGCCCACCTGGACGAGGCGCGCGGCGCGTTTCTGGTTTTTTACCTGCTGATTCTATTGTTCGGGCTGTTTCATCTTTCGTGCACCGCCTTCGTGCGGTGCGCGTTGCTGGTGTTTTTCAGTTTCAGCGCCATCACGTTGTGGGAGGGCTACCACTTTCAGCTAGCCGACCCGACGCAGGCCCTGTTGCAGGTGTGCGTGCTGTTTGTGGTACTCGGCTGGCTGGTGCTTTACGCCCGTTACGTCCAGATGTCGCGCCAGCGTATGCGTCAGCGGCGGTTTGCCTTGCAGGCGCATCAGGACACCCTGCGCGGGATGATGCGCCAGCTCGAAGGTTTGGTGGCGACCGATGAACTCACCGGGCTGTTCAACCGCCGGCATTTCCTGCGCCTGGCCTCCCGCGAATTGAACGCCATGGAAGTTGGTGTGATACATGGGCTGGCGCTGATCGACCTCGACCACTTCAAACGCATCAACGATGTTCACGGTCACGCCGCCGGCGATCAGGTGCTGCAAGCGTTTGCCGGAGTGGCCACCGCCTGCCTGCGCGATGGCGATATTCTGGCCCGCTATGGCGGTGAAGAGTTTGTGGTGCTGTTGCCCGATTGCGATGCCGAACGCCTGACGGCGTGTTGTGAGCGGTTGCGCATTGCCTTCATGGACGTTGAATTGGTCGGCCTGGATGTGGCCCACCTCAGCCTGTCGGCGGGTATGACCTTGTTGGAACTTGGCGACGATCTGGACGATGCCTTGCACCGCGCCGATCAGGCGCTGTACCGCGCCAAGCGTGATGGCCGCAACCGTTGCGCGGCGGCCTGGGAGAATGTCGATGCCTGAGTTACGGGTCGGCGAACGCCAATGGACGGTGGCGGCGGGGAGTAACCTGCTCGATGCCTTGAATCAGAACGGCGTGTCGGTGCCCTATAGCTGCCGCGCCGGTAGTTGCCATGCGTGCCTGGTTAAATGTGTCGAGGGCTTGCCCAGCGACAGCCGTCCCGATGCCTTGAGCCATGAGCAGCGTCAGCAGGGTTGGCGGCTGGCCTGTCAGTGCCAGGTGGTCGATGATCTGCAAGTCGAAACCTTTGACCCGCTGCGTGATGGGCTTGCCGCTCAAGTGGCCGCCAGCGATTGGCTGAGCGCCAGCGTTTTGCGTTTACGCCTGACGAGTGAGCGACCGTTGCGCTATCAGGCGGGGCAGCATCTGGTGTTGTGGGCGGGCCAGATTGCGCGGCCGTATTCCCTGGCCAGCCTGCCGCAAGAAGATCGATTTCTGGAGTTCCACCTCGATTGCCGTCAGCCCGGGGAGTTCAGTGATTCGGCACGCCAGTTGAAAATCGGCGATCCGATCCGCCTCGGCGAGCTGCGCGGCGGGGCGTTGCATTACGACCCGGACTGGCACACCCGACCGTTGTGGTTATTGGCGGCCGGCACCGGTCTGGGGCCGTTGTTCGGTATCTTGCGCGAAGCGTTGCGTCAGGATCACCAGGGCGCCATCCGTGTCATTCACCTGGCCCATGATGCGGGTGAGCATTATCTGGCCAAACCCCTGCAAGCCATGGCCGCCAGCCGTGAAAACCTTAGCGTCGAGCTGTGGACGGCGGCCGAGTTGCCCGCGGCTTTGGCACAACTGCGCCTTGTTTCGCGGCAAACCCTGGCCTTAGTCTGCGGGGCCCCCGACAGCGTCGACGCCTTTGCCCGGCGCCTGTACCTGGCGGGTTTGCCGCGCAATCAACTGCTGGCGGATGTCTTTCTACCCCGTGGTTGAGCGCTGATATCTGTGGCGAGCGAGCTTGCTGTGGCGAGAGGGCTTGCCCCCGTTGGGCTGCGAAGCGGCCCCTAAAAACAGACGCCACCTCGGTGTATCAGACAAACCGAGCGTGCCGGTTTTACGACTGCTTCGCAGCCGAACGGGGGCAAGCCCCCTCGCCACAGTTGATCCTCTCTCAGATCAGGACTCACCATGCCCGATACCATCCAGTTTGAACGCGAGCGCGGCCTGCTGACCCTGCGCATCAATCGCCCCGAGAAGAAAAACGCCCTGACGCGTGCCATGTACAGCCAACTGGCGGAGGGTTTGCGTCTTGCCGACAGCGACCCCGAAATCAATGCGGTGCTGATCACCGGTAGCGTTGAGTGCTTCACCGCTGGCAACGACATCTTTGATTTCCTCCAGCAACCCCCGAGCATCCTCGACAGCCCGGTGTACCACTTCATGCTCAATTTGCTCGAGTGCCGCAAACCGGTCATCGCCGCCGTGGCCGGCGCGGCGGTGGGGATCGGCACGACGATGCTGCTGCATTGCGATCTGGTTTACGTCAGCACCGACGCCCGGTTGCGCATGCCATTCGTCAACCTCGGGTTATGCCCTGAGTTCGGCTCCAGCCTGATCCTGCCGCGAATGCTCGGGCATGCCAAAGCGGCGGAGCTGTTGTTGCTGGGCGAAGGGTTCAGTGGTGAACAGGCTGCCGCGTGGGGGATAGCGACCGAAGCGCTGGGCAGTGGCGAAGCGGTGTTGGCCAAGGCGCGGGAGATGGCGTTGCGTTTCGAGTCGTTGCCGGCGGAGGCGGTGCGCATCAGCAAGCAATTGATGAAAGCGCCGGATCGGGAACAGATACGCAAAGTGATAGAAGAAGAGGGCGCGTTGTTCACCCAGCGGCTGCGTTCGCCGGAAGCGATGATGGCGTTGTCGGGGTTTATCAATAGGAACTAAATGTGTGGAGATCGGGCTGACGCAATCGCGAGCAGGCCCGCCCAGGCAACACAACTTTCGGCTCAGAAACCAAAAAGCCCCGCCATTCACATGGCGGGGCTTTTGTTTTTCAGCGAGCGATCACTCAGACCTGCGGGTCGCCCACGTGCAGGATCTTCATGCCGTTGGTGCCGCCGGTGGTGTGGTAGCTATCGCCCTTGGTCAGGATGACCCAGTCGCCTTTCTCGACCACGCCGCGCTTGACCAGCTCGTCGATCGCCTTTTGGCTGACTTCGTTCGGCGCCAGCGAAGCCGGATCGAACGGGATGGTGTACACGCCACGGAACATTGCCGCGCGAGCCTGGGCTTCGCGGTGCGGGGTGAACGCGTAGATCGGCACCGAGGAACGGATGCGCGACATGATCAACGGCGTGTAGCCACTTTCGGTCAACGCGATAATCGCCTTCACGCCCGGGAAGTGGTTGGCGGTGTACATGGCCGCCAGCGCGATGCTCTGGTCACAGCTTTCGAAGACCTTGCCAATGCGGTGGCTGGAGGTCTTGCTGGTCGGGTGCTTTTCAGCGCCGATGCAGATGCGCGCCATGGCTTGCACGGCTTCGAGCGGATACAGACCGGCGGCACTTTCGGCCGAGAGCATCACGGCGTCGGTGTAGTCGAGTACGGCGTTGGCTACGTCGGAGACTTCGGCGCGGGTCGGCATCGGGTTCTGGATCATCGACTCCATCATCTGGGTCGCAACGATCACCGCTTTGTTGTGGCGGCGCGCATGCAGAATGATTTTCTTCTGGATGCCCACCAGCTCGGCGTCGCCGATTTCCACACCCAAGTCACCACGGGCAACCATCACCGCGTCGGAGGCCTTGATCAGGCCGTCGAGGGTTTCGTCGTCGGCTACGGCTTCGGCGCGTTCAATCTTCGCCACCAGCCAGGCAGTACCGCCGGCCTCGTCGCGCAGTTGACGGGCGTATTCCATGTCGGCGGCGTCACGCGGGAAGGACACCGCAAGGTAGTCGACTTCCATTTCCGCAGCGAGCTTGATGTCGGCCTTGTCTTTCTCGGTCAGGGCCGGTGCGGTCAGGCCGCCACCGCGACGGTTGATGCCTTTGTGGTCCGACAGCGGGCCGCCGATGGTCACGGTGCAATGCAGCTCGGTGGCGGTGGCGGTATCGACGCGCATCACCACGCGGCCGTCGTCGAGCAGCAGCTCGTCGCCCACGCCGCAGTCTTTCACCAGGTCCGGGTAGTCGATGCCGACCACTTGCTGGTTGCCTTCGGTCAACGGATGGCTGGTGGAGAAGGTGAACTGGTCACCGATCTTCAGCTCGATCTTCTTGTTGGCGAATTTGGCGATACGGATTTTCGGGCCTTGCAGGTCACCCAGCAGGGCGACGAAGCGGCCGTGCTTGGCAGCCAGGTCACGCACCAGCTTCGCGCGAGCCTTGTGCTCGTCGGGGGTGCCGTGGGAGAAGTTCAGACGGGCGACGTCCAGGCCAGCCAGAATCAGCTGTTCGAGAACTTCCGGCGAGTTACTGGCCGGGCCAAGGGTAGCGACGATTTTGGTACGACGGACGGACATGCAAAGACTCCTGAGTTCAAGCGCTAGCAGAGGCTACTATGGTCTTTGGGTGTAGTCATTGTTCGTTTGCACTACTTATTAGTTTCTTTATTGAACGCGACAATCGGCACAAACCGTCCTGAAGATTTCCGCCCAAGGGTCGATACAGAGCTCAAGACAGGAGATCCCCCATGCGATTCGTGCTCATTGCCGCCCTTGCCATTAGTGCCCTCAGTGTCACGGGCTGCACCCGTTGGTCGATGAACCATCATTTGAATAATGCCTACAGCGCCTACGAACGCGGCAACTGCGAGCAGGTGATGCTCGAACTGTCCAAGGTCGAGCGCGACAGCCATGCACGGCCTTATGTTTGGCCGGAAGTGTCGATGATGCGCGGCCAGTGCCTGGAGCGCCAAAAGCTGTTTATCGATGCGGCGCAGACTTATCAGTTCATCATCGCGTCCTACCCGCAAAGCGAATACGCCTACCGCGCCCGTGCCCGCCTGGAAACCTTGCAGAGCCTGGGGGGAGGCCATTACCCGACCCGCAGTGCGGCGGTGGTGCGTCCGACTCAGTTCTGATTGTCATGCGACAGCGGTGAGCTATAGTCCAATGGATCGGTTTAGAGCCTTGCCTCTAATTCGAGGTAACACCTGTGATCGGCAGCAGTAAGCGACAGCGGTTGGAAGGACTGTCGCACCAGGATCGGGGAGAGCGCGGCTGATGCCTATAAAACAATAGAGCAGGCCCGTTCCGAAGTATTGGTGCGGCCCTGATTAAGGGCCTTGCGTAGCGAAATCAGCATGTTCACTGACCGCCGGATCGAGCGGCATCAACTGCCGTATTTTCTGAAAGTGTTCAACAGCGTCACTGACAAGCCCATCGGCTTTCTGGGTAATCTGTCCGAGGACGGGCTGATGTTGATCAGCCAGTTGCCGATGATGGTGGGCGCCGATTTTAATCTGCGCCTGAAAATCCCCATGGATGGCCATTGTCAGCAGGTGATCGACCTCAATGCCTGCTGCCTGTGGTGCCACGAAGACGCAACCCCCCACCACTATGACGCCGGCTTCAGCCTGCAACGGGCACCGCCGGAATATGGGCAATTGGTGGAGGCGTTGAAGCAGTACTTCAGTTTTCAGCCGTTGCCTGCCTCTGCTTGAAGGCTGCGGCACTTTCACTATTGCCATCGCGGGCAAGCCCGCGATGGTGTCAGGCCAGACGGCCAATACTTAAAGGCTAGGCCGGCTTAATCGCCCGCTCGATATCCAGCGACCGCTCCGCCAGCATCAACCCCATCTCGCTCATCTGATAAATCGCCATCGCCAGATGCCGCTGTTTGTCTTCCAGGCTGTCCGCCAGGTCCAGCAGCAGAATGCTCACCGAAGAAAAGGTTTCATAGGTCTGGATGATGAGGGCTTCGGGGTTTGCATCAGGTACGACGGTGAACATTTTCATGGCACGGTCCTGGGATGAACACAGCGATTCGATGGCGGGTTTGAGGTAGTGGTCGAGGGCCTTTTCGGCGGCGGCGTGGAGCTTTTTTGAATCGAGGGAGGCGTAGGGGGAAACCGGGTCGGTTTCGGGTGGATTGGGTGTTGCTTTGAACATATTCGCGATTCCTTATTGGGGCTACCACCGTCTCGCGACTAAACGAGGGGTGGCGGCTGGACGCAGGTTAGTCGACCGGAGGAATCACGAAAAACCGGCGCGCCCGAGGGCGCCCTGCGAACAGCCACCATCAAGTGCGGGGATAGGGAATACCCGACTGGATGACGCTTATACACATTCGTGAAACCTCCGGGCGACTAAACCCGATCGCTGATTGGCAGCGACGCGGACCAAGTTACGGGGCATGACCAAAGTGCACAAGCCGGCGGATTCTGGCGGATCTGTAGGCAGCGGCGCAAGGTCGTGTAGTCACTTGCCAAACTTTGTAGGAACCGAAGACGCCGGGGTGGGGCGTTACCGTTCGTCTGAACTGTCAGTTTTTACAGGTATCCGGCGATCTTTTTTCAGACGTTAATTAACTCCATTGATTTGCAACTAATACTTCTCACTGGAGTGCTCAATCATGGAAGACCAAGACCAAGACCAAGACCAAGACCAAGACCAAGACCAAGACCAAGACCAAGACCAAGACCAAGACCAAGACCAAGACCAAGACCAGGACCAGGCAGACCAACTGTATCAAATGGAGCAACCAGATCAGCCAAGGCTTGACTACTTGCCTTTTGTTACACCTGGAGAGGGGCATGTTGTTGCTCGTACTGGAAGGGAGTTTGTGGCGCGAACATTTAACCAAAGCGCTAATCTCGCAGAGGTGCACTTCTACGATGCAAACAGTTATATGTATCTACGACTAACAACTACACCCGACAATCCTCTCCGATTCATGCCGAACTTTGATCCACCTCTGCGGTTAGGCAGGAACGCCATCCATTACAGGTACCGGGTTAATACTTGGTGGACCGGGTGGTACGACACGGGATGGTTTTATGTAATACAACCGCCGGTTATTACTTATCCCTCAGCAACTTATAATGAGGTGCCTTCTCCTGATCCCTTGATTAAGGGCAGGGGAGAGCCTGGTGCCAAGGTAAAACTCATTCGTGCCAGTGACGATGTTGCGCTAAGTGCGGAAGGCACTGTGCCTGCATCTGGTGAATGGGCGCTAAGGTTTACTCGTCCATTGGAGGGAACAGAACATACTATCTCGGTTTGGGAGACGGTAACGGGGCGGGGAGGATGGGCTCGTGCCGAGAATCGTCATTTTCGAGTGCATACGACCGTTATCACTTCGCCGATCGCGAACGCTGTAGTACCGAGCCATGAGGTAGTCTTTAAGGGGGATGGTATGCCCGGCTCCTCCCTCAATGTAGTAAGAGCAGACGATCACTCGGTTGGTCTGACGGCTCCAGTTGAATTGACAACAAACACTTGGGAGGCCCCATTAAAAACAAGCGTTGTACTGCCGAGTGGTCCACTGACCGTTGCGGCTCAATATACATATCCGGAAATCCCATCCGGTTATTCGCCCCCTCTCACCTTTCGCGTATTAGGCATCCCGGCGATCACTTCTCCTGCGGCTAATACTGTACAAGACCAGCAGTTCACCTTATCCGGTAACAATGGACTGGCCAATGCGCAGGTCGAAGTATTTCGAGACCAGATGGTTGTTGCGGTAGGCCGGGGCACCGTGCAGTCGAACGGAACCTGGAGCGCATCCGTGACGCTCCCCGTGGGGTTTGTATTGCTAGTCACAAAGCAAACAATGAGTGGGATTGAAACGTCGCGCAGCAGCCCTCACGCCTTCAAAATCCGCCCCCCCAGGTTGACAGAAATCGGTGTGACCTTCCCAACCGATAACATCGTGAGGTTCGCAGGTGGCGGCTATCCCGGCGCCCTCATTGAAGTTTGGTACAAGGCCGACATAGGTCACGGCCACGCTCAGTGGACGGGCAGAGTCAGCAAGAACGGTGAATGGAGGATCGAAGTCACAAGTTGGGCATCGGGCGGTTATGTGATGTCGGTATTGCAGAAAGTCTCCGATGGCAGCGGTGGCTGGATCTCCTCCGAATGGTCCGATGATGTTCTTGTTGAGGTACCGATCAGGACGGATGGAGCACAAAGCGCTGCCACGGATGATCCCAAGGAACGGGACCCCATACAAAATGTCCCGTTGGTTATCTATCCGGCATATGGTCAGGAAATCAAAGGTCCTCCGGTTTATGTCGGTGGAACCGGAGTCTATGGCATCAATGCAATGGTGGAGGTCATTGAAATAGTCAACGGCAATCGGGTGCTGGTGGGGTGGGGGATGACCAACGCGGCGCTTTGGAGTGCGAGATGTAACTTTAGTCAGAGCAGTGGAGAGAAGACCTTCATTGTAAAATATACCAACTCTGAGCTCGAAAGTGGTCGCCATACCTTTACGTATGAGTACGATCCAATCTCGGGCGACCCGCCCACCATCGACACTCATGAGAGTGGCGATTATGTCGACATGAATGTTCTGATTGGAGGTGACGGGAGGTATTTGGCCACTGTGCGGGCCTATCGGGATGGAGCGGAGGAGTCTTTAGGCAGTTCCGTCGTGGGCTATGTCGGAAGTGATCCCGGCCCGGCCCCTGATCGCTGGAGGATGCAACTCTCCAATCTTCCCGCTGGCAATTTCACCCTTACGGCTAAACAGACAAACATGGTGGGCGGCACTTCGCCGCGTTGTGAGCCGGTGATGCTCAAAGTGCGGCCACCCGCGCTGACAAGCATCATCATAGCCTTTCCAGCCGATAGCACCGTGACGTTCCTGGGCAGCGGCTATCCCGGCGCCAAGGTCGAGATCACTATCGTCAGCGGCCCGAGTGGAGCGACGCCGCCCCCTGTTGTCGATGTGGTCAACGGCGGTTGGGAAACGACCGCAACGGACTGGTTTTTTGGCGACTACATCCTGAGCGTCGTACAAAGTGTTGTCGACCTTGCCGGTGGCAGGATTGCGTCGCACGAGTATCGGTTTCCCGTCACTGTCTCGCTATTACCGCCTACCGAAGTGGTCCATACCGCGGACTATACACCCACCTTCTCCGGCAAGGGCTCTACCGGGGCGACTGTTCTCGTGACGGATCGCGAGGAGCAAACTCCGATTGCGCCCCCTGTTGCGGTCCGCAACGGGGTATGGTCGAGCCGTGCGTCGAGCGAGTGGGGGCCGACCTGGCAGCGCCTTGTCCGCGTCGTGCAGCAGAGGGGTGATTTAACATCGGACCCCGTTGACATGACGGTGACCATCGCACCATTGGCGCCGGTCATCACCCGTCTTGAAGATAACGGATTCTCACCTCGTATTTTCGGCACTTGCTGGCCTGGGGCTGTCGTTAACCTCAAGTACAGCGATAGCGACATCGTGCATCATCCTTCTGGTGCCACTGGCAGTTGGGACTTTCGCCGTGAAACTGACTTTTCACAAGGTGTTATCCATACAGTCACCGTAACCCAGACCACCGCGCAGCAAACTTCACTGTCGGCATCCGAAACATTCACGGTGCAAAAGCCACTCCTCAAACCGGTGATTACTCGCCCTTTGTCAGACGAGGAAGTGGGGCGCGACTTGATTGTTCAAGGAAAGGACGGCATCGCGGGTGCAACAGTGCAGCTGTGGGACGCCCAATTTGGCAGTCCTCTGGGCGAGCCCGTGCTGCTGTCCCGTTACGGCGCCTGGTCAGTGGAACTCAAGGGGCTGGCGTTTCGTCCGGAAACCGGGGACACCTATACCATTGACGCGGTGCAGGTGCTCGATGGGCGGGAATCCGACCGTAGCGACCCTCGCACTTTTAAAGTAGTGCTGTTACCACCGCAGATCGAGGTGCCACAGCCGGGAAGTGATCAGCCGCGGACCTCGATCATTTCAGGTTCTGCCATGCCGGGTGGCAGGGTCAACGTCTGGCTACAGGGCAGCTCCGAGCCTTTGCTGAGCGATCTTTTGGTTGACGACAGTGGTTACTGGGAGGGCGCGATAACCTTACCGGTGGGGGTGAAATTCATCTGGGCCACGCAAACCTTTGCCGACCATCAATCCACAGAAAGCCCTCCGCTGACCTACAACATTGTCCCCGCTGCACCGTTTATCGAAACCCCGGCTGAAGACGAAAGCGCAGGGCAGCAAGTGGTGGTGTCAGGGTTTGGCTACGCAGGGGATACGGTAACGGTCAGGCTTGAGGATGCGCCGGACTTGGTTCTTGGGCAGGCCACGGTGCTTGAAGACCGGAGCTGGTCAGTGTCGGTCATGATCGATCGCCCCGGCGGCAGTCATCGATTGATTGCCGTGCAATCGCGCGACGGCTTCGACTCCGCCCGGTCACCTGAGCGATCGATTCGGGTGGGCGCCTACCTGCCGCAGATTGACGTACCGGCCGAGGGTGCCCGGGTCACTGACCCGGTGCTGTTCGAGGGGCAAGGCCAGCCCGGCGTGGGTGAAGTGACGGTTTGGTTCAATCCTGATCAGGTGTTGGCCGATGCCGTGGGGATCGCTAACGGCGTTTGGCGGGCGACGTCCCGATATGCGCTGCGACCGGGCGGCCAATGGGTCCGGTTTCATCAGAACCTTCTTGCGGGTGGGAAATCGGTCTGGGCCGAAACCAAGCGCTTTGAGGTCGGCCCACCTGAACCTTCCCGTAAATAGCCTTCTTGCGCTTCCGACAAACGGTCGGCGCTACTGTCATTTATGACAGTAGACGCCGGCCCTGAGGCAGCGTCAAATCCGAGCGACGGGTTGTACAGATCAGGCGCCTCCTGGCTGTTCAACGATGCGTAACTGCCAGAAGGAGCTCCAGCATGGCGGCCAACCAGAATCGACCTTCCCTGCAAATGTTCGAGCAAGTGTTCCCAGCGCAGCGGAGTAAAGAGTATTCATCGTTGAAGCACTACCTGGAGGACGGCAGATCGGTTTTCCCTCTGGTGGAAAAAGGTGTGCCGGGGCTGGTGGCTGATTTCGGCCTGACCCCCGCCGACGCACAGCGCTTTTTGCAGCGTGCGAATGCGCTGGCGATCTATGTGCGCCGTCAGTTTATCGAACAGCGGCTATACGGCGCTGATACAGAGGCTGCCAAGCCTTCCAGCGGGCTTTTGTCAATCGTCGAAGGGCCGAGTTTCGAGGGCTTGTTCAACGTTCTATTCGGCAGACTATGCCCCCCCGATGCACTGGAGTCAGTGGCTTCACCGGTGGCTTATCTGGTGGACCTGATGAAGTGGATAAGCGACCGGATCGAGTCAGTTCCGGGTGACGGCGTAAAACCGAAAATGCCGCTGAACGCACGCCGTACAGACCTTGCGCGGCTCCCCATCGACTTCAATGCCGTGCATCAAGCGGTGTCTGCGGTGGACATCATCCTTGCGAAGCTGGAAACGTTCATCAAGGACCACAGCGATGAGCCTGACGACTTCGACGTCAACGAGGCCATGAGCACTGCTCGATACCCCAACGGGCTTCCCTATTACCAGGCTTGGGTGACGCTGGATTACGTGGCCCGGCAAAACACGCTGTCGGTGGGGGATGTGACGCGGGCCGTGGATCAGGCCTTTCCCTATTTTCTGCAACCCGAGGCCTGGGCCGCCGAGGGGGGGCGGGCGATGCTCCATGCCTCCCGGTTGGGGCCTTATCAACGGGAGTTGTTGACTGAGGATCCATTTGATAGTGATGACAGGGAAGGGTTCTATTGGCTGAATTTTGGCACCGACGCTGAAGGTCTGGACTGGCAGAACATCAGTCAAGTGCCGTTCTTCTGCGAACGAACAAAACTTGATGCCTTGCAGCTTGAGGCGTTGCTGTCGCTTCGAAGCTTCGCTCCGGTGCGGTCTGCCAATGCGCTTCCCGTCGATGGCGCACCAAGCGGTGCGCAGTCCGGTTCTGTCTACCTGAATGCGGGCAGCACGCCCGCTGTCGACATTGATTACCTTACTGACGAGAACCTGCGTCGGTTGTCAGTGTTTCCCGAAGAGGCCGCCCAATACGACCGAATGAACCGCAAACTGCGGCTGGACCAGTGGATGGGACTGCCACCCGAGCAGGTGGACGGGTTGCTGGTCGCGGCGATCCATGCCCAGGTGCGGGCTCAGATACCCGACCATCCGTGGTGGATCTCGGACCACACCGTACAAGCGCTCGGTTTGTTTCAAGAGTTGCGCGAGCGCTATGACTGCACGGCTGAGGACTTCTCGGTGTTTGTCGATGCGCTGTCGATTTTCGGACGCGGTGATATGCCCTCACAGTTTGACCGGGTCTTCAATGCCCAGACGACCTTTCAGCCCCCGTTGATACTGGATGGAGGTGAATTCCCGGTGTTCCCGGTCGCCAGTGCAGAAGAACTGACCATCAAGCAACTGTGCAGCGGGTTGGGTATTGACCTGAAGACTTACAGTTATCTGGCACTGACGATTGCCCAGGCCCATGGCCGGGAAGATACCCTGCTTCGTAACCTGGCCATTGTTTCGAGCTTTTACCGCCTGGTGAAACTGCCCCGCATGCTGGGCATGACGCCGATAGAGGGGCTTGTGCTGCTCACGACGCTGGGAGGTGAAACCTGGCTCAAGGCGTTGGCCGGTGTCCCGATAATCGGGCAGAACTACATCACTCCTGTAGTGCAGCCGGATGTGCTGAACATCATCCACGCCATGGAGTCCTGCGTGAGTTGGTGCCGTGAGCGTGAATTGCCGGTGCTGTGGATGGTGCAGCAGGTGTCGCCGATCGTGGCGTCAGCCACGGCGTCGACGAATGAGCAACAGTTGTTCGAAAAACTGCGAAGCTTGCTGCCGGCGACGCTGTTTTCCGATAACGCATTGCTGATGGCCGGTGTTCCACCGCTGGCAGGCGGGGCGGCCTGGCTGGACCTTCTGACATCGCTGGTTGACAGCAACGGCTTGGTGATCACGCAGTGGCCACAGGACGAGCTCGACTACCCGGTATTCGCGCGTGAACGACTCCATACGGCAGTCAGGGAGGGGCTTGGTGAAGATGACGAGGCGTTGCGTGCGCCTGTCGTTGAGAAAATGCTCGCCGTTCTCCTGCAGATCAGAGCGGGCCAGGTGTCGGTGGTCAAGGAGAGCCTGGCGATCTATGCCGGTGTCACGTCCGAGCTGGCGATACCCGTACTCACGTGGGCGAACGGTACGGTTTATAGCGTGCTCAAACAGGCGCTCGAGCGAGCCGATGACACCGCGAACGGGCGTTGGCGGAACGGGGAGAACGACGAGCGGTTCCTCGCGCTGCTGGCGGATGTGCGGCGACGCAGTGCCGTGGTGCTGAAGCTGGACCTGAGTGTGGAACTGCTGGAGGACTACTTGGCCTACGGTCATCTCGACTGGTTTGACGGCATCGACAAACACGCCTTCTCATTGCCGATTCTGTATTACCTGACGGTGCTCACCCGCGCGTTCAGGTTGAGCGAACAGTCATCGACACAATTGCTCGACTACCTGCGTGAGGTCAACGCACTGCCAGAGTCCCTGACAGGGGATGCTTTGGAACTGGTCCGGGAAACAGCGGCGATCAGGCTGGCCACTTTTTTCAACTGGAGCGTCCAGGAAGTACGCGAATGCGCCAGTCGGATCAACGCGCAGCACGTTATTCGAAACCTCAAGGAGCTGGATCTGATGCTTCGGGTTCGGGTGCTGGCCGCCCGTACCCACATGGATGCTGAAACCCTGTTCCTGATGGGGACGCTCCCGGCGACGCTCGACAGAGCGGTTTACCGCACGGCGGCCGAGCATGCGGTGCTGAGCCTTTACGAATCGCGAGTGCCACTTATACCGGCTGGCGATGAAGCCCTGAAACAATCGACGCAGGTCACCATCGCAGTGAATCGCACCGAGTTGGTGGCTAAAAAAGCGGGAGAAAAAGCCACATTCACGGTGACCGTCAAAAATGCCTCAGGGCGCGCAATTTCTCACGCTCAATCAGCTCGAACTGGACCTCAAATACGTGCGCCTGAACTCGTTGTTCGGGCCAGAACTGGTGCAGCGCGCCAATATTTCGGTCGACGCCGTGCTGGACTGGAGTACCCAGTTTCTGGAAGAGCCGGGGCCAACGACGGGTGACATCGACGAACCGAACGGCGCGTTCAATGGCGCCAACGGGCTGTTCTTCTGGGAACTGTTTTTCCACCTGCCGCACCTGGTGGCTTCGCGCCTGAGCGCGGAAAACCGTTTTCTGGAGGCGCAACAGTGGCTGCACTATCTTTTCGATCCCCAGGCCCCGGAGGTCGTTCCGAATCCCCCTGGTCCCGAGAATCCGCCCAAACCCCGTTACTGGCGGTGCCGGCCGTTGATGAGTGCCGGTAACCTGGGGTGCGAGACGCAAACGCCGACCGACCCGGATGCCATCGGTTACTCGGTCCCCCGGCATTTCCGGATCGTTGCCTACATCGAGTATGTGAAAAACCTGATGGCCTGGGGCGATTGGTACTATCGCCAGCTCACCCGTGACAGCCTGGTGGCGGCCAAGTTGTGTTATGTGCAAGCCGAGTTTTTAATGGGCAAGGCGCCCACCGGCAGAGCCATCAACGACTGGCAGACGACCACCCTCGGTGAACTGCTGGGGGCGGCTTCAACCCGGCCCGCGTTGGAGCAGTTCGAAAAAAATCTTGATTTCACCCTGGCGGACTTCCCTGCCAGCGCCCCGACCATGCCCGCGCTGGGCATGCTCGCCGTCCAACAGTTCAATTTTCCGATCAATGAACAGTTGCTAGACCTGTACGCGTTGCCCGGTCGGCGTCTGCAAAACCTGCGCAATAATCTGACCCTCGACGGTAAACCGATGGACATTCCATTGTTCAGCCCGCCGACGGATCCCAATCAGCTACTGCGTGATCTGGCAGCCGGTGGCACCGGCTCGCCACGCCCGATGGGTGGGCAGTTGGTGGTGGTGGCGTTTCGCTGGAGGGTCATGTTCGAGGCTGCGCTGCGTGCGGTGCAGACGTTGCAAGAGTATGGCAATCAGGTCTTGCGCCTGCTCGAACAGCGGGATCGGGCCGAGGTGGAGGAGCTGCAACACAATCATTTGGTGGAGTTGGGGGCGTATGCCCAGACTGTACACGAACAGACCATCGCGCAGATGCAAGCAAGCGTGACCGCCCTGGAGCAGAGCAAGTTGGCGGCGCAGGAGCGGGCCGAGGCGTATGCGCTCAGGTATGAGCGCAATGTCAGCGACGTTGAATACGACGTGTTGGAACAAATACTTCAGGCAAAACAAATGAGCCTTGCCTCCCAAGGCATCAAGACCGGTGGCGCGGCGGTTGCCGCGGCGCCTAACATCTTTGGTATGGCTACCGGTGGCCATGATTTGGCGGAACTGGCATACGCGATTGTGTATGGGTTGGAACTCGCGTCATCGGCGCTGCTGATGGACGCGGAAAAAAGCTCGACCACTGAAGCCTACCGTCGGCGTCGCGAAGAATGGGCATTGCAACGCGATCAGGCCCTGGCCGAGGTTCGCGTGATCGACGAGCAACTCATTGCGCAGCGTTACGCGGTAGACGCGGCCAACGCCAGCCTGGCGCAAACGTTGCGGGCCAATAGCCAGGCGCTGACGCTCTACACCTTCATGAAGAAGCGTGCGACCAACGCCGAGCTGTTCGGCTGGTTGCTGGGGCAACTCAAGGCGCTCCATTATCAGGCCTATGACGCGGTCGTCGGTTTGTGCATCAGTGCCCAGGCCGCACTGAGCGCGGAAACCGGTGAGTACGATTCGCAGATTCCACTGCCACAGGTCTGGCTGGACAATCGCCATGGTCTGACGGCAGGCGAGCACTTGCGGGGCTACTTGTTGCGCATGGAGCGGGAGTACCTGCATCGTCATGAGCGGCGCCTGGAACTGGTCAAGCCCATCTCCCTGCGGCAGTTGTTCGATGACGGCCGGCAAGTGGGGTTCGACAGCTGGCAGGGGGCGCTCGATTCGCTTCAGGACACCGGCACTCTGGAGTTCGGGCTCACCCAACTGCTCTTTGACCGCGACCACCCGGGGCACTACTGCCGACAGATCAGTTCGGTGGAAGTGGACCTGCCAGTGCTGACAGGCCCGTACGAGAATGTGAAGGCCACCCTGCTGCAAGTCAGCAGTACGACGGCCACCAAGGCAACGGCTCGTTCGGTGGAGTACCTGTACGCTCCTGGCAACGCGGTAGCACCGGTCGATGTGCGATTCAACTTGCGCAGTGGCCAGCAAATCGCTTTGTCGATGGGGATCGCAGACACCGGTATGGCGGCAATGAAGCCTGATGAAGGTTTGCTCAACCCCTTCGAATGCACGGGGGCGGTGTCGCGCTGGACGTTGAATTTCCCGTGGCCGGGCAGGCAACCGCAAAAGGCCATGCTGGCGTCGCTGACGGACATCATCGTGCGTGTTCGCTACACGGCCAGGGTCGGCGATCCAACGTTCACGCGAAAAGTCGAGGAGTTGGTCAAGAGTGTCGTTCCGGATGAGCCCTCCGCGTTGGATGAATCGCCGACACGCGCGGGCAAAACGGACGGACAAGGGAGCAGGCAGTCATGAGTGCACCGGTTATTCAGGCCAATACGAGCCTGGTACGCAATGGCGATTTTCGTGAGGGGCTTACTCAATGGATCAAGGGACCGATCAATCCGAGTTGGCTCGGTACTGAAAGCGATAGCTATGAGGGCACAACGATTCGGTATTTGGTCGCCGGGAATGAATCATCGGTGAGCCAACTGATCGACGTACCCAAAGACTTTCGCCCAGACGCTCGTTATGTTCTCAGTTTTCTCTACGAAACGAGGCACCCCGATGCTGGCAGGCTGGTGATCAACATTGAAGGGGAAACGGAGGAGTTAGTGATCGCGCTTCCGCCTGGCAATCGGCGCGATAGTCGGGAGGATCAGGCGCGTCTTGCGGCGGGGCTTCCATTGGAATTCAGGCCAATCAGGCACGAAGTCGAACTGACACTGCCACTCGAAAGACACCACAAGATCCGCGTCAGTGTGTTCAGCCCACAAAATGATCCCAATGACTATGTGTCGATGGTGTGTATCACCCGCATCCAGGTTCTTCTGCATCTGGGGCCGTTGGCACTGCAGCAGCTGATCCTGGACGGCCAATTACTGCCACCAGCGCGTCCGTTGTACCTGTGTCTGGGGGCTTCCGGAAGTCTTCAGCACAGCCTTGGATTCGAACCTGTTCCGGACAATGCCTGGCTGGACACCCAGGCCGCACTGACCAGCGAAGACAATCCGCTGGATGCCATTGTCACGACGCCAAGGCTGGGTGAGGACCATCCGCTGGACAGCGAATGGTTGATGGATTGCCCGCTGATCGACGGGGACGGCCCTCATCTGTTCTCGCTGACGCTGTTCAACCAGTACACTGCCGAGGCCTATCCGGTCCCTGTTTCGCTGGGACATCACCGGCTGGCGTTCCGTGAAGTCCGAGAGGCCGCCTACTACCCGGTTTTCGAGTACGGACAAGGTGTCCGGCTGGGTGTTCAGGTGGTGTCGCACTACACCGGTCAGGCGCTCAGCGGACTGACCGTGAACTGGGGACTTCAGGGCCAGCAGCCGAAAAAATTCGTGGTCACCGATAACGAAGGTTGGGCCTGGTTCGATTTTCAGCCAGCGAGTGCTGATCTGTTTGTTATAGAAGCATCGGTCCAGAGTCTGTATTACGCCAGCGGCAGGCTTACTCAAGCGCTGAACGTCTGGGTGCTGGCGACAGATCCCTGGAAGGACGTGATGGCCGTTGTCGATGGCATCGAAGCGCTGTGGGCCGAGATGACCGGCTATCCCAATCGTGGTTCCCGGTATCCCGTTGTTCTGAAGTTTCCTGATGACAGCCCGTTGCGAGGCTCTGATTTGTGGCTGCAGTCGGAGGGCGATTCCCTGGATCAACTGGGGGTGACAGTGAGTCCCGCGCTTGACGAGCCGGTGCCGGTTATTGATAGCGCCCCGGTCTGGATGCTGGAGTGTGAGGATCACCTCGACGGCAGGTTCGACCTGTCGCTGGGCTGCTCGAAACTGTTGCTGGCTTCGGGCAAAAAACCAATGTCACTGGCGCGCAACGAGGTCAGGATCGGCGGGGTGCAGGAAGCGAACAAATTTCCGATCGTCGATGAAAACGAAAGTGTGCTGTTGCGGGTACAGGTGGTGCACGTCGGGTCAGGCGACCCGGTGATCAATGCGTTGGTCGATTGGGTGGGGCCTGATGGAACAGTGTCCACCGTCACCGGTGCCGGTGGCTGGGCCAACGGTTGGTATACCCCGCGCAACGCTGGGGATCAGGTCATCATCGCCAGCGTCAAGGCCCACCCAGACGCACTTGCGGTTGAGCGGTCTTTCAATGTGAAGGCTCTGGCAAACAGTCCCTGGAGAACCGAGGTCAAAATCTTTCTCGATGATGTCGAGGTCGACCGGGTTGCGCTGGGCGTGCTCTGTTGGCGTGGCCAACTCCATACCTTGAAGGTCGAGCCTGTAGCTGGCAGCCAGTTGATCGGAAAGTCCATGATTCTGAACTGGCGCGGTACTGCCCCGGCTATCGGGCTGGTGCCGAGTGACCTTGGCGTGCCGAGGCCACTACCGTCAGGTGGTCTGGAATGGACGTTCAGTTCACAGATGGCTACCAGTGTCAGCAGCCTGTTCGAGCTTGAACTGCACAGTGATGCGCTTTCCTCCCCTCGGGAGTTGTTCGGGCGATTGATCTCCCCGGATCTGGCCGACGAAATGAGCGTGGTGCTGGATCAGATACCGGCAACGATAGGCAATCAGACGCTCTATCCATGCCTGGGGGCGCTTCACCGTTTCTATGTCTTGCCCCATGCACTGAGTCCATTGAGCGGACTGCAGGTCATTCTGCACTGGTCAGGGACGCCGCCCGCAGAGTTGGGGGCAACCGTCGACCCTGAGTTGAACGCTCCTCAGGTCATCAGCGACGGTGGCGCACTCTGGTGCCTGGACTTCAAATTCAGTGAACAAAATGGTCGGTTTTCTCTGGCTGTGGAGCTGCCTCAACTGGGGTGGACGTCCACGGTCAACGAGATGGAGCTGGGGCACTATAAACTCAGGATCGAGGCGTTGCGCGGGGCGGCGGTGGACCCGGTCGCCGGGCAGGATCTTGCCTGGATGTGGGTGCAAGTGTTTTCCGCTTTCACCGGGCAACCGGTCCAGCACGCCCCCGTGTCTTGGACGGCCACGGGGGCGGCAAGCATCGTGGAAACTGATGCAGATGGGTGGGCCGGTTATGGCTTTGCGCCGTCAGTCGCACAGCAGTATGACGTCGATGCGCTCGTCGTCAGCCCCTATGACGGCTATCAGGACACACGCTCCACGGCAGTCACCGCACTGGCGAGTGATCCGTGGGAGGGGCTGATGGTGAGTTTTGATCAGCAATCGCCTCAGCCCTGGGGTGCGAAGACGTATTTCCCTCGACGCAAGGGTGAGCACCTGATCGAGCTGTCGGCGCAGGAGGGCAGTCCGCTGTTTGATCAGGACTTGACGCTCGGGCTGACAGGCACGGGACCTGGCGAACTGGGTGTCAGTTTTGTACCGGCCGCCCTTGGGATACCGCAATGGTTCTCCAGCGTGGGGTTGCGTTACACGGTCAAGGGCGGTGATCTGAAGGATGGGAGTTTTGCGTTGCGCCTATCGGCTTCCAGGCTGGCCAAGTTGTCGCCGGCCAATGCGATGTCACTGGGTGAAGGTTCGCAGGTGGTGAAAATCATAGCGAGCAATCGTGCTCACCTGGTGCTTGACTGGGAGCAGGAACTTTATGAACAGGTGACGGTGGTCTCGGTCATCAGCGGCAAGCCGATGCGCCATTTGACCGTGACCTGGCGCAGCCCCGATCTGGGGATAGTGATCTCCCGAACCGATTACTATGGTGTGGCGAAAATTCGCTTCACACCGCTGACCCCTGGGGCGGCCGAGCTGACGGTGACGGCGGGGGATGAGTGGTACTCGGAGGCAATTTCGCTGCCGTTTACCGTGAACGAACCTCGGAAAATACAGGCGCTGGTCAGCCCGCAGTCAAGCGGTTATCCAGGGAAGGAGGTCTCGGCGACGGCGACCGTGGTTTCTGCCAGGACAGGCGAACCGCTGTCGGGCGTGGAAGTGATGTGGAAGCTCGCAGGCGTATCACTTGCACCGACGATGACAGGCACTGATGGCGTGGCGACGGTCTGGTTCAAGCTTCCCATGAACAGCGATGCGTTGATGGCCAGTGTGCGGGGGGGCGTTGGCGGGTGGGATGTGGCGCAGTTGTTGATTACGGTGTTGGCGGATGAGCCTGTTCTTGAATACATCAACAGTGATACCCCGACGATTCGTCTGGGTGACGACGTGATCGCATGGGTGAAAGTGGTGGGCCGCAATGGCGGTGCTGAAATGGAGAATGTTGAGGTTACCTGGCGTTTTCCAGATCAGGTGTTGCTGCCTTCGTCATCCGATAAAAATGGAATCGCAAGCGTCACGTTCAAGCCTGACAAGCTTGGAACCTACGACCTTACTGCCACGCTGGAGAGCAGTAACCCGAGTTCCGTTGCACGGGTCACCATCATGGAAGCGTGGCATGGCGAGATAACGGAGCTAAATCCTTCGGGCGGAAATTATTACCCTATTGGGGGTTATCCAACGGTTCGAGCCATTGTTGCTTCCAAATTTACTCAGCAGCCTGCGCAAGGAATAGAAGTGTTTTGGTTTAGAAATGGAAATTCGGCGGCACCGGCGACACACACCAATCTGGATGGTTTGACTAGCAAAAACTTTGGGCCTCTCGCCGCTGGAGAGACACGTATTCGTGCTCAGGTGAGGGATCCGCAGGGCAATGTTCTCAGTGAAAAATACTGTGACCTGATCGCTATGAATCGCCCTTGGCCAGTGAGTCAATGATGGTTTCGTGAATGAGGCTGTGATCGAAGATGGCGGTGATGAGCTGAGTCTCTGGTGTTTTGTCATGAAGTCTCTCTAAAACACCCCAGCCCGCTTCCAACTCAAATACTGCGTCACCAACGCCGTGCCCAGTTCACTGGGCTGGGCATCCAGCACCGGCACTCCATGAGCGCTCAACTGCTCATGGAGTTCGGCTCGCGCGTTCAAATAATCCACCGTGCCGCAATACGTCAGGGCTTCAGGCAAGGTTTGCACGGGGGCGTGGCGCAAGTGGTCGAGCACCTCTTCGCGCAGGCTGACCACCAGCACTCGATGTTGACGGCCCAGGCGTTTGACGGCGGTGAGCAGTTCTTCGTCGTCTTCGTCTCGCAGGTTGGTGACCAGTACCACCAGTGCCCGGCGTTTTTGTCGGGCCAGCAGCTGGTTGATGGCGGCTGGGTAATCGACAGGGCGTTGTGTGCTGGCCAGGTCGTAGACGGTGTTGAGCAACACGTTGAGCTGGTCTGTGCCCTTGACCGGAGCGAGGTAGCGTGGCGAGTCGCCGGCGAAGGTACACAGGCCCACCGCGTCACCTTGACGTAGCGCGACGTAACTGAGCAGCAGGCAGGCGTTGAGTGCATGGTCGAAATGCGACAGTTCACCGTCCTGGCTGCGCATGCGCCGGCCGCAGTCGAGCAGGAACATGATCTGTTGATCGCGTTCGTCCTGGTACTCCCGGGCAATTGGCGTGCGTTGGCGCGCGGTGGCTTTCCAGTCGATCTGACGCAGGCTGTCGCCTTCTCTGAATTCCCGTAACTGGTGAAATTCCAGACCCAGACCACGACGTTGACGCTGACGTACGCCGAGTTGACTGAGCCAGTTGTCCACCGCCAACAGTTGGCCGCCGTAGAGGTGGGCGAAGTCGGGGTAGACGCGGGTGTGGTGAGTCAGGTTCAGAATGCGTTTGTCGAGCCACAGACCCAACGGACTTGGCAGGCGGATTTCGCAGTGTGCAAAGGTGAAATGGCCGCGTTTGAGGGGGCGTAGCCGATAGCCTATGTGGCTGCGCTGGCCGGGTTGCAGCTCGACTGGCAGTGGCAGGTTTTCGAAACTCAGGCCGCCCGGCACGTGGTCGAAGAGCTGAATGCTCAAGGGCTGGGCAAGATCATGCTCGACCTCCAGCCGTACTTCGCCCCATCGACCAAGCGCCAGACTGCCGGGCATCTGCCGTTGCACACGAGGCGAGGGCAGTCGTTTGAGGCGGACGGCGTCGAGTATCGCCAGGGCCAGCAGCGCCAGGAGCAATCCCCAGTTGATCGATAACAGGCTGGATGGAATGGCGATGTCCAAGGCTCGCAACGTGCCCAGCACGATGCCGATGGCCAGCAGGGCCGCGAGCCAGATCAGTAGCAGGCGCGTGGGTTTCATCGTGTCGCGGCTCTCTGGCAAGGATTGCATTCAAAAGTCTGGAACAGTACCTCTGTGGCGAGCGGGCTTGCCCGCGTTCGGCTGCGAAGCAGTCGTAAAACGGCTTGAAGGTTTTTGGGAGTGCTTCGCACTCCAACGGGGGCAAGCCCCCTCGCCACGGGAGTATCGGTCACAGCCGCGGCGCCGGCACTTGATCGAGCAGTTGTTTGAGTACCTGATCGACTTCCAGCCCTTCGATGTCCAGTTCCGGGGCAATTCGCACACGGTGGCGCAACACCGACAGCGCGCAACCCTTGATGTCATCGGGAATCACAAATTCGCCACCGCGCAACAAGGCCCGGGCGCGGGCGCAACGTACCAGCGCGATTGAAGCGCGTGGCCCGGCGCCGAGGGTCAACCCCGGCCAGGTTCGGGTGGTGCGGGCCAGGCGCACGGCGTAATCGAGTACCTGATCGTCCATGGGCAGATCACTGGCAATGCGTTGCAAGGCCAGCACGTCCTTGGCTTGCAACACGGTGCGCAACGGTTGCACGTCGAGCATGTCGGCGCGGGTCGAGCGGCTAACCTGGCGCACCATGTTCAGTTCCTGCTCGGCATCGGGGTAGTCCATGCGCACCTTGAGCATGAAGCGGTCGAGCTCGGCTTCCGGCAACGGGTAAGTGCCTTCCTGTTCGATGGGGTTTTGCGTGGCGAGCACCATGAACGGTTGCGCGATGGGCAGGGCGCGGCCTTCGAGGGTGACCTGGCGTTCCTGCATGGCTTCGAGCAGCGCCGCCTGGGTTTTCGCCGGGGCGCGGTTGATCTCGTCGGCCAGCAGCAGGTTGGTGAACAGCGGGCCTTTGCGCAGTTTGAATTGCTCGGTTTGCAAGTCGTACACCGCGTGCCCGGTGACATCGCTGGGCATCAGGTCCGGGGTGAACTGGATGCGCGCGAACTCACCGCCGAAGCAGCGAGCGAGGGCGCGCACCAGCAACGTCTTGCCCAACCCCGGCACGCCTTCGAGCAGCACGTGGCCACCGGCGATCAGGGCGGTGAGAACGTCGTCGATCACGCTGTTCTGGCCGATCAACGCTTTTTGCAATTCTGTCCTTACCGCCTGGGCCAACTGGCTGGCACGCTGGCGCTGCTGGGCGGCATGGGTTTGTATGCCGGGCTCGATCTGTTCACTCATAAGGCGTTCCTCAAGGTTTGCAGGTGGGCGACCTGACGGCTGAATTCAGCGCTGGACAGCCGCTGTTTCGGCCTCGGGCTCATGGCCTGGCTGATGGCGCGTGTGGGTTGGCCACTCAGGCGTGCGAGCACCAGCCATTGTTCGGCAACGCCGAGTTGTTCAAAACCGGGATGACGGTGGCGGACACGACGCAGGATGTCTTGCTGCAAGGCTTGCAACAGGCTGTGCTGGCCGTTGCGACGTAGCATGAAATCGGCGCTGGCACGCAGGTGTTCCTGAAGTTGACGACGCGCTCTTGGGGCAGGTTCGAGCAATGGGCCGTTGCGCACGCCGACGTGCCAGAACCCCAAGGCGATCAAGGCGATCAGGGCAACCAGTGCTTGTGGAAAGTTGCGCCACAGCAAGGTCAGCAGGCTGTCGTGATCGGTATTGAACAGCAGGGTCACGTCCGTGTCGGCGGTCAGGTACCACAGCAGCCAGGCGTTGTCGTACTGGTCGATGGCCGGGGTTTTCCAGAGGTCGGCGTCGGTGACCACAGTGATTGAACCGAGCCCGTGACTCAGTTGCATCATGTGCGTGGCCTTGCCGCTGTTGGCCCAGGCCTGGGCGAGGTTTTTCGGGTCGTCGAGATGGAACTCGGTATCGAAGCTGGCGTAGGCCGGTGCCTCTTCATTTTCCAGATAGAGCTTGGTCAGTTTGGGGTAGGGGTCGTCGATGAGATCGGGTGGCGGATCCTTGAGGTCTTTGCTCAGGGACTGGTGCAACTGCACCCGGTCGAGCAGCAGGTCATTGCTCTGGCCGGTCTTTTCATCCCACAGGGCTTCGGCGACGAACAAAAGACGTCCACCGGCCCGGGTCCAGTTCAACACCTGATCCACCTGTCGCGGCGACATGTTCGAGCGGTCGCCGAGCAACAACAGACTGTGCTGATGAGGCTCGAGCGTCGGCAGGATATCGAGGCTGTTGGCGTGGCTGACAGTCAGGCCCTGTTTGCGCAGAAAATGCTCGGCTGCCAGATAGGGGTTGGCCTGGGCTTCGGGGGACGGGCCGTGATCGATTTCTACCTGATAGGGCGCGGTCTTGACGTACAGGTAAACACCCAACGCGCCCAGGAACACGACGATGAACACGCCGGCCGCCAGCCATGCCCTGCGGTTCAACGGGCTGCTCCCGGGCCGAACAACGCGCGCCAGCCGTCACAGAGTTCCTGTTGCAAATGCGCGGGAGGCAGGCGATGCCCGTAGGCCATGTTTTGCCAGTGCCCCGTGAGGTTTCTACTGAAGGCCAGCAAGGCCGGTTGCTGCAATTGTTCGACGCGCTGAAGAACCTCGCCTTCGGTGTCGGCGGGCTTGAGCGCCATGTTGAAGTCGTGCAGCAAGTGGCTGAGCAGGGCGCGATAGAGCAACCCGAGGGCTTCGCGCGGGTTGGTCTGCCAGAGGCTCTCGGCGCTGGCCGCGATGTCGGCGGGCAGGGTTTCGCGGTTGAGGTCCAGGCCAAACGCCTGCTGCGGCAACGGCCGCGCAACTTTGCGCTTTAACCCTGGGCGGCGGCTGACGAAGGTCTGCAGCCAGTCGCGGTAATGCCAGATCAACAATCCAATTGCGCCGATCACCGTGCCCCACAGCAACACTTCGATCAGGCTGGCCAGAACGCTGAAACGTTGGTTGTCCAGCAAGCCGAACAACGCCTTCAACCATGCGGGCGTTTTACCATCGTCCGCGCTATTGGCGGCGGGTTGGTCTTCGCCAAACCGATAGCGGGTCACCGTTTCCTTGTTCTTGAACGGCGGTTGCTCGAGGATGGCCTTGATGCTGTCCCGGGAGGCCTGGCTGGTCAGGGGTTGCTCCAACAGACGTGGACTGTCCGGTGACATGACCGGTTCGGCGGCCCAGACGCTTTGCGCCGTTGGCACCAGCAGGATCGCGGCCAGCAGCAGTGTGACGACTGTGTTGCTCAAGCGTTGGCGCAATCGACGAAAGACCAGCTCGATGTCCCATGCCTCCAGCTGCGTGCGCCGGTTCAGGTACAGGCTGAAACCGCAGGCCACATAGATCGGTTCCCAGGCCACCAGCACCAAAGCGTAAAAAGCATTGGTCAGGTGTTCCAGCCAGCGCCAGTCCTGCACGGCAGCCGCAATCAAGGTCTGCCAGCTCCAGTCGAGTTCGACCTGTTGCGGCAAAAGCACGTAGAACAGCACCATCAAGCCGATCCACAACGCGCTTTCCAGATGCACGCCGATGATCGTCAGCCACTGCGCGGCACCGGCATTGCGCTGCAACAGCACCCGCAGGCGTTGCTGTCGTGCGTCACCTTCCAGGCCTTCGAGTTGCACCACCGGCATCAGAAAACTGCGGCTCAGACTCAGGCGACGCCAGGTCAGGCTGGCCAGCAGTTGCGGCTTGAGCAGGCGCGGCCATTGGCGCAGGGCCTGTTTGAGCGTGGGCGTTTCGCCGAACATGGCTTTGGACAGGATGTACAGCGGCAGCCGGTCGAATGCCGGTTTGAGCCACCAGAACAGGAACAGGGCGAGGGATGGCGAATCCCACAGCATCAGGGTGAGCAGGGCGAAGATCGGCAAGGTCACAATGGCCCAACTGGTCATCAGCAAGCGCCGATGGCGCTGGCTCAGCAGCACCCCCAGGTCCATGGCTTCCCAACTTGTGCGCGGGCGAATCACCACACTGGCGTCACTCAGGCGCATGGCGAGCCCGTCCGGCAAACAGCAGGTAAGTCGCCATCAACACCCAGAGCGCCGCGCCAACCAGGTATTTGGTCAGCGGCGTGAGCCCGGTCCGTGATGACCAGTAGGCTTCGATAAACGCGGCAATCAGCAGAAACAGCATGACGCCACAAATCAGCAATACGCTTTTGCGCGCCGCCAGTAGCAGGGCCTCGGCGCGGGGCAGACGTCCGGGCGCGATCAGGGCCCAGCCCAGTTTCAGGCCAGCGGCACCGGCCAGGGCAATGGCGCTCAGTTCGAAGGCGCCGTGGCCGATCACGAACGACCAGAAGGTTTGCCCATAGCCGATATGCGTCAGATGCCCGGCCACCGCACCGATCATAAAGCCGTTGAAGAACAGGAAAAACGCGCTGCCCAGGCCAAACAGCAAACCGCTGGCGAAGGTCTGAAAGGCGATGCCGATGTTGTGCATGATGTAGTAGCTGAACATCACCCAGTCTTCACTGGCTGCTCGTTCTGCCGAACGTCCCAAATGACCGGCGACGGGGTCGTACATGCTTTGCATCTCACTGACTTGCTCGGCCGGGATCAGGTTGTAGACCAGGTCCGGGAACAGATACACCAGCAACCCGAAGCCGATCAGGCTGGCAAAAAACATCAGGCTGGCAGCGAGTACGAAACACCATTGCTCGCGCACCAGTCGCGGGAAGCCGGCCAGGATGAACCCCAGCATGTTGGCCCCCAGTCGACTGCGATGTCGATAAAGCTGTTGATGCCCGCGCAACACTTGTTGCTGCAATGAGTCGATCAGGAAACTGCTGTAACCACGTTCCCGAGCCAGGGCCAGATGCTGGCAGAGCCGTCGATATTCGCTGGGGAAACTGGCGCTGGGTGAGATATCCCGACCGCGCTCCAGCCGTTCAAGCAGGCGTGCAAACTGCTCCCATTCGGCGCTGTGGCGATTTTCGAAAAGGCTTTGCTTCATATCGGGCCCAACAGTCCACGGGCGATGCCGTTGAGTTCGGCCACCGCCTGCGGCTTCGATACCTGCAACGGTTGCGCGAGTATCGAGGCGAGTTCTTCGACGCGCGCCTCGGAGAGTTCACCCTGGCGCTCGGCAAACCCGAGGATGGCGCGTTGCTCGGTCAGCGTCAGCGCGAAGGCAGCGCGCCGCGGCGGGACGTCGGGCAGTTGCGGCCGGGTGAGCGGTTGTTCGCGATAGATCACCAGTGTGCCGGCGGCCAGGTCGCCGAGGCGCTTGAAGGTGGGGTGTTGCAGGCAACTGATGGCACCGAGGAAGTAGCCGAATGGCAGCATGTCGACAAATCGCAGCAGGTTGCGCAGCAAGGACGCGGACCAGCCGACTGGCGTGCCATCGTCATGTACCACGCGTAACCCCATCCATTGCTTACCCGGTGAGCGGCCCTGATTGAGCAGCTCGAACAGCACCATGTACCACCAGCTCACCACGAATAGCAGAATCGAGCCAAGCCCTGCGCCGAGTTTTCCGAGAAACGCCAACACCATAAACAGCAGGCCCAGGATCAACCCGCGCAAGCCCAGGTCGATGGCGAACGCCAACGCACGTACCAGCAACCCGGCCGGGCGCAATGGCAAGTCGATGCCTTCGGGCGTTTCGACGTGATACCGCGTGTCCAGTGGCGGGTCCAGCGTTGCTTTCCCTGGCAGTGCTGTGGTCTCGAGCATGGGCAACCTTGATTGACCTGGTCCGGATTCGATGTCCGCCCGATGCTAGCAGCCTCTTGGGGAAAAACGACATAACTATGTATTGCACGGTGTGCGACCAGAGATGATTGAATGACAAGATTTCTGGTCGGGGCAGCGTGTGTGCGCCTAGACTTCGCCGGTCTTCAGTTCAGGAACAACCCGTGACCTCGATCTTCTGGTACGACTACGAAACCACTGGCATCAACCCGCGTTGCGACCGCCCGCTGCAAGTGGCGGGGATTCGCACCGACTTCGAGCTCAATGAAATCGACGAGCCGGTCAACCTCTACTGCCAGCCCAGTGACGACATCCTGCCTCATCCGGCGGCCTGCGCGATCACCGGTATTACGCCCGGCCGTCTGGCCGAGCAAGGTTTGAGCGAAGCCGACTTCATGACCCGGGTGCATGCCCAACTCGCTGCGCCTGGCACCTGTGGGGCGGGGTACAACACGTTGCGTTTCGACGACGAGATGACCCGTTACAGCCTGTATCGAAACTTTTTCGACCCTTATGCGCGGGAGTGGCAGGGCGGCAACAGCCGCTGGGACCTGATCGATGTGGTGCGCGCGGCGTTTGCCTTGCGCCCCGATGGCCTCGTCTGGCCCACGGACGACGAAGGGCGGGTGTCGCTCAAGCTCGAACGTCTGACCGCCGCCAATGGCATCGATCACGGGCATGCCCACGAGGCACTGTCCGATGTGCGCGCCACCATTGCCCTGGCGCGGCTGATTCGGGAAAAACAGCCGAAGTTGTATGACTGGCTGTTTCAGTTGCGCAGCAAGCAAAAGGTCATGGATCAGATTCGGCTGTTGCAGCCAATGGTGCACATATCCGGGCGCTTTTCGGCGGCCCGCAACTATGTCGGTGTGGTACTGCCGCTGGCCTGGCACCCCCGTAATCGCAACGCGCTGATTGTCTGCGATCTGCACCTGGACCCTCAGGGGTTGCTCGATCTGGATGCCGAAACCTTGCGTCAGCGGCTTTATACCCGCCGCGATGACTTGGCCGAAGGCGAACTGCCGGTGCCGCTCAAGCTCATACACATCAATAAATGCCCGGTGGTGGCGCCGTTATCGGTACTTCGTCCTGAAGACCAGCAACGTTTGGCGCTGGATATGACGCTCTATCAGCAGAGGGCGCTGCGGCTAAGTGACGCACAACAAGTTTGGCGGGATAAAGTGACGGATATTTACGCCCGCGAGGATTTCTCTTCGAGTCTGGATCCCGAGCAACAGTTATACGACGGTTTTATCGGTGATCGGGATCGGCGTCTATGTGAGCAAGTCAGAGCCGCCGACCCTGCACAATTAGCACAAGAACAGTGGCCGTTCGATGATGAACGTTTGCCTGAATTATTGTTTCGTTATCGCGCCCGCAACTTTCCCGATACGTTGAGCCTGGAAGAGCAAGAACGCTGGCGAATATTCTGTCAGAAACGTTTGTGTGCACCTGAGTGGGGCGCGCCAAATACGCTGGAAAGTTTCGTGGAAACGGCCGCCCAATTGACCACTAGTGCTACATCGTTTCAGCGAGAGGTCTTGGATGAATGGAAAAATCATGTCCAGGCATTACGCAAACGTTTGAGCCTTTGAACACCAAAATGATCTTCGCTTGAATTCCGGGCATAAAAAAACGCCAGCATCTGCTGGCGTTCTTCAGGTCGCGAATCAGTCTGCGACAAGCTTGCGGCTTAGCCCAGCAGGGTAGCCCAGCTTTCAACCACGTCACCGCCCCACTTGGCTTTCCACTCTTTCAGAGTCTTGTGGTTGCCACCTTTGGTTTCGATGACTTCGCCGTTGTGCGGGTTTTTGTATTGTTTAACTTTGCGAGCACGCTTGGTGCCGGTAGTTTTTACTGCGCCGCCACGTGGAGCCTTGGTTTTGGACTCTGGATCCAATAACGCGATGATGTCACGCAGGGATTTGGAGTATTCGCCCATCAGGGTGCGCAGTTTGCCTTCGAATTCCAGCTCGGTTTGCAGTTTGTCGTCTTGGGACAGGTTCTTCAAACGGGCTTGCAGCTCTTTGATAGCTTCTTCGGTGGCGCGATATTCGTTGATCAAGGACATGAGGACTACCTTATGTTGGCGCTGGATGACAGGTGGACAGTGCGACAATAATAGTCAGGGTGTTTCATCAAGTAAACATTTAACCGGAGTTTTATTTAAATTAGTTGCGCAGTAGGACACACATTGGAGTGATAGTTAAATAGCGTCACAAATATTCACAGTTGCCCTCTTGAAGATTGCCCACAAGAGCGCCATCGCACGTGCAGGAGGGGGCTTGCAGAACCTGCACCCGACCTATGTGCAGGGCCACACGTCATCAATACTGCAGTTTTGCTGCGCAATCGCTAGAATGGCCGCCTTTGCGAAGTTCTGGAGTTTCCCCCTCATGCGCACTTTTCGGCTGGTGATTGCTTGCCCGGACCGCGTCGGTATCGTTGCTAAAGTCAGTAACTTTCTGGCGTCACATAACGGCTGGATCACCGAAGCGAGCCATCACTCGGATAATCTCAGTGGCTGGTTCTTCATGCGTCACGAAATTCGTGCCGATTCGCTGCCTTTCGGTATCGAAGCCTTTCGCGAAGCGTTTGCACCGATTGCCCAAGAGTTCTCGATGGACTGGCGCATCACCGACACCGAGCAGAAGAAACGCGTGGTGTTGATGGCCAGCCGCGAATCCCACTGCCTGGCCGACCTGTTGCACCGCTGGCACAGCGACGAACTGGACTGCGAAATCGCTTGCGTGATTTCCAACCATGACGATTTGCGCAGCATGGTCGAGTGGCACGGTATTCCTTATTACCATGTACCGGTCAACCCGCAGAACAAGGAACCGGCCTTCGCCGAAGTCTCGCGTCTGGTCAAACAGCACGATGCCGAAGTGGTGGTACTTGCCCGTTACATGCAGATTCTGCCGCCCGATTTGTGCAGCGAATATGCCCACAAGGTCATCAACATCCACCACAGCTTCCTTCCGTCGTTCGTCGGCGCCAAGCCGTATCACCAGGCTTCGATGCGCGGTGTGAAGTTGATTGGCGCCACTTGCCACTACGTGACCGAAGAGCTGGATGCCGGCCCGATCATCGAGCAGGACGTGGTGCGCGTCAGCCACAGCGACAGCATTGAAGACATGGTGCGTTTCGGCCGTGACGTCGAGAAAATGGTGCTCGCCCGTGGTTTGCGTTATCACCTTGAAGACCGGGTGCTGGTGCACGGCAACAAAACTGTCGTGTTCTGATTCTGCTGTTGATGATCGTTCCCACGCAGAACGTGGGAACGATCCGGGTAAAGAGAGGACATGAACATGGCCGATCCACTGGACAAAGCCACTTCCAAAGCCCCTGCCACATTAGGTGAGGGGTGTTTGAGTCGCTATGACCCGGATGACCTGAGCCCTGAAGACGGCACGGAATTCCCCGGTGCTGCCCAGTTGTGGGAGCAGTTGCAGCAGGAACCTGACAACAAACCTAAGCCTGCTTGAACTTCATCAACTTCTTCAACAATGGTCGCCCGAGCATCAGCAAAAATACCGGGCCACCGACCAGCAGATAGAAGTAATAGGTCACCGTTCGCCAGATCAGAATCGCCGCCGCCGCGGTGGATTTTCCCACCATGGGCGCCAGCAATGCCGCCGATGTCAGTTCCGCCGCTCCGGCCCCGCCCGGCAACAGGCTGAACTGCCCCGCACTCAGCGACAGCATCTGGATCAGAAAGCACCAGGCCCACTGCACATCCACGCCCAATCCGCGTAACGCCAGATACAGCACGCTATAGCGCAAGAACCAATGCAGACAGGTCAGTGCAAACACCGAGATCAGCGTCTGAAAGGGCAACTTCAGTGTGTCCGTGAATGCCGCGAGAAAGTGCAGGAGCTTTCGCGCCCAGCGGTGTCGAGTCGCAGTTGTGACATTGAGGCGTGCGAGCAACCGGCCGCTCAGACGAATCAGCGAACGGTGGTAGCGAGCCACCACCACGCAACTGAACAGCCCGCCGAACAGTGAGATCGCGCTGACGGTCAGCAGCCACTCCATGCGCTGGCTGAGGTGCTGGAACAGTGCATAAATCAGAATCGCGCTCAGCGCACAGAGAAAAAACAGCAGGTCGCTCAACTGGTCCATGGCGAACACTGCGCTTCCCCTGGCCGGTCGCACGCCGTGGCGCGCCAGCAGGGCCATGATGGTCAGCGGTCCACCACTGCCACCGGGCGTGGCGCAGTAGGCGAACTCGGCGGACATCACCACCCCGAGGCTTTTGAGGCGGCTCACCTGGCCGCGCTGATCGCCCAGCAGCAGGCGCAAGCGCAGGGTATTGAGCAACCAGCACAGCAGAATCATGCCGAACATGATCAGTAGCCATTGCAGTGGAAAGCTTTGCAGCCGCGACCATGTCTCACCACCGCCCAGCAACGAAGGGATGAGCACCGCAGCGAGCAGTGCGACGAGCAGCACAATGGCGCGGCTCATGCGGCGCGACCAACGTGGTCGCGTTGCAATGTCAGCCAACTGGCCTTGGTCATCGGCACACGGCCGTCGGCGAGCAAGCGCTTGAGGGTGTGCAGCCAATACTGATGCGAGAACTCATGGCGCATGTCCACCGGGTGCAGGCCAAGACGAATCACCGGCGCCTGGCGCCAACGCTGTTCGCGCTGATCGCTGATCAGCTTCGACAGGCCTCGGCGCCAGGCATTGCGCGCACTCCAGACCAGGCATGGAGCCTCGACCGCGGTGAACTCCGGCAGACGATACAGATGCCGCGAGTCGCTGGTGTAACGCAGCGGTAACTGGCGCAACGCCTGGCGGGTGCCTTCGCTCATCAGCCAGGCTGGGGCGACGAAACCTTCCAGTGGCCAGTTATAACGCTGAAACACTTCGATGCCGGCGTGCAGACGGGCGAGGGCGGCTTCCTGCGACAGATCATAGAACTCACCTTCGTGGGTGTAGATCCGGCGCATGAACCAGTCTCGTGGATTACTGGGGATCGGCCCTTCGTCGCAATGGAAATAACCGTGCAGGGCCAGTTCGTCGCCGCGAGCAATGCGTCGGCTCAGCACACGTCGAAACCCCGGATTTTCCTCCAGGTCGTTGTGCTTGTGGAAGTCCGGCACTACCAGCCAGGTGATCGGCACCTCGCCCAACGCGTCGACGGCTTCGACGAAGTCCTGGTAATCGGGCCAGGTTTGCGGTGCAACGTCGTGCAGCACCAGTAACAGGCTGGGCGTGTTCATGGGCTCAACCATTGGCGGTCAGCGGCCAGGGAGTGCCGAGTACGGCGTGATAGTGCCCCAACAGGCTGTCGACCACGGTGTCCCAGGCGTAATGCCGCTCGACATGGCGGCGGGCTTGCTGACCCAGAGCGGCACTGCCCTGGCTGAACAGCTCGCGTACAGCGTTGGCCATTGCTACCGGATTGTTCGGCGCGCAGAGCAGGCCGCATTGTTCAGTGACGATTTCCTGAAAAGCCCCGGCTGCCACGGCCACCACCGGAATGCCGCTGGCCATGGCTTCAAGGACCACCAGGCCAAAGGTTTCCTGATCGCCGGCATGCACCAGCGCATCGGCACTGGCCATGAAACGCGCGACTTGCGCCGCCGGGCAGAACTTATCGAGGACAGTGACGTTGCGCGGCACCAGGGCCGGCATCGACGAGCCAACCAGCAGCAGGTGATAACGACGACCCAGGCGTTTCATGCAATTGAGCAGCACCGGCAGGTTTTTTTCCTTGGAGCCACGGCCGGCGAAGATCAGCAGGTGGGTGTGTTCATCGATGCCCAATTCGGTCCGCAGGCCTGGATCCCGTGCACTGGGGTTGAACGTTTGCAGGTCGACGCCCAGCGGCTGGACGAAAACATTCTTCACCCCCAACCCGGTCAGTTTGTCGGCCATGACTTGGCTGGGCGCTAGAACCCGGTCGAAATTGCCGTAGAGCTTGCTGACATACGCTTCGACATTGGGTGTAACCCAGTTGCCCATGCGATTGCTGACCAGTAGCGGCAGGTCTGAGTGATAAAAGCCGATGACGGGCACATCGAGTTGTCGCTTGGCGTCCAAAGCCGCCCAGGCAGTCAGGTACGGGTCGCCGACTTCAATCAGGTCAGGCTGCAAAACCTGCAGAACATTGCGCCACGGCGCCAGGCGGAGGGGGAAACGATAACCCTTGCCAAAGGGCAGGGCAGGGGCTGGAACCGTGTAAACACCGTCCTGTTCACTCAAATGGGCCCCGGGAATCAACAGGCTGTGACGAATGCCCGGTTTGCAGCCCAGGCGACGATGCTTGGCATCCAGATAAGTGCGCACGCCACCGCTGGCAGGGGCGTAGAACATGGTTATGTCAGCGATATGCACGATGAACATCCCTCCGGGGCCGTTGTTCTCCCTTGGTTGACCTATATGAAGGATAGATGTTCGGTTGGGGTTTTGCGGCGAAGCCAAGGGCTTTGGACAGGTGTGTGGCGAGGGAGCTTGCTCCCGCTCGACTGCGAAGCAGTCGCAGAATCAGCCGGTGTGTTCAATCTGGCACACCTTCAATCCCGATTTTGGGGGCGCTTCGCGACCCAGCGGGAGCAAGCTCCCTCGCCACAGTGTCCGTGATCAGACGCTAAATCCGGAAACTACCCACCAACTGCTTCAATCGTGAAGCCTGCTGTTCAAGGTCCGAGCACGCTCGCAAGGTCGATTGCAGGTTTTCCACGCCCTCCTGGTTCAGCGTGTTGATCTCGGTGATGTCCACGTTGATCGATTCCACCACGGCTGTTTGCTCTTCGGTCGCGGTGGCCACCGACTGGTTCATGCCGTCGATTTCGCCGATGCGCAGCGTCACGCTGTTCAGGCGTTCACCGGCCAGGTTGGCGATGTCCACGCTGTCCTGGCTGTGGCGCTGGCTATCGCTCATGGTGCTGACTGATTCGCGGGCGCCGACTTGCAGCTCCTCGATCATGGTCTGCACCTGTTGCGCCGATTCCTGAGTGCGATGCGCCAGATTACGCACCTCGTCGGCCACCACGGCAAATCCGCGCCCGGCTTCACCGGCCCGCGCCGCTTCGATGGCTGCGTTGAGCGCCAGCAGGTTGGTTTGCTGGGAAATGCTGGTGATCACTTCGAGAATCTGCCCGATGTTCACGGTTTTGCTGTTCAGCGATTCGATGTTGGTGCTCGAGGCGCTGAGCATGCTCGACAGCTGATTCATCGCAGCAATGCTGCGATCCACCACTTGCTGGCCATCTTCGGCCAGGTTGCGGGCATCGCTGGCCTGATTCGACGCCTGGGCGGCATTGCGGGCGATTTCCTGGGCCGCGGCGCCGAGTTGGTTGATCGCCGCAGCGACGCTGCTGGTGCGCGAGGCCTGTTGGTCGGAATTGAACATCGACGAATTCGAGGCGGCCACCACCCGCAAAGCCACTTCGTTGACCTGGCCGGTGGCCGAGGACACTTCGCGGATCGACGTATGAATCCGTTCCACGAAACGGTTGAACGCCGTGCCGAGGATGCCGAATTCGTCCTGATTCTGGATGGTCAGGCGCTTGGTCAAGTCGCCTTCACCGTCGGCGATGTCTTCCATGGCGCGGGTCATCACGTGCAGCGGCTGGATCAGCAGGCGGATCAGCATGCCCAGCAAACCAATGATGATGGCCACGGCAATCAGGGTCGCGATGATCGCCGAGGTGCGGAATTCGCTGAGCATGGAGAAGGCTTTGTCCTTGTCCACCGACAGGCCGATGTACCAGTTGACCGACGGCAAGCCTTTGATCGGTGTGAAAGAGACGATGCGGGTTTTGCCGTCGACGTCTACTTCAGTGAAGTTGCTGCTAATGCGTGGGGTATTTTTTGGGTACGCCTCGCTCAGGGACTTCATCACCATGGCTTTGTCCGGATGAACCAGGATCTTGCCGTCGGCGCTGACCAGAAAGGCATAGCCCATGCCGCCGAAATCACGCGCGATCAGGGTGTCGATCAGGGTTTGCAGGCTCAAGTCACCGCCTACCACCCCCACGCTTTTCCCCGATTTTTTCGAAGCGGTGGCAATGGAGATGATGGTTTGGCCGGTCGCCGCATCTACATAAGGTTCGGTCAGCGTCGAGCCGTTGCTGTTTTCCGCGCCTTTGTACCAAGGGCGAACTCTGGGATCGTAGCCGTCCGGCATCTTGGAGTCCGGGCGGTTGATGAAGTTGCCGCTGGCATCACCCAGGTACCTGGCCATGAAGGTCGATGCCAAAGCATTTTGTTCAAGCAGACTGACGACGTTGGATTGTTCGGGGTTGATGGCAATGTTTTGAGCGAGGTTCTCTACCAGCAGGATACGACCGGCCAGCCAACTCTGGATGTTGTTGGCGGTGACGTCTCCCATCTCGGTGAGATAGTTATCCAGATCTTCACGAATCGCATTACGCTGCAAATAGTCGTTGTACAGCGTGAACGAGGCGAATGCAGCGATAACGATCAGGGCGGCGGCAAGCAGTATCTTATGGCTGAAGCGCAGATTTTTATTCATGGCTTGGGGGTCCGCTAAAGTCTTAATGTCCAGGGCGTGCTTTTAGAAAGGCGCGCAAAATGGGCAGTGATGAAAGTAAGCTGATATTTCCACCTCTCCTTAGGGAATTACCGACGCTATTTTTCAGTCTGGTCTCTCGCTTGTTATCGGCCATGAAGGATCAAAGATTAACCATGGGTGACAAAATGCCTGACTCATCGCAACTCGTTATCGGCGCTGACCTCGCGGGCCAGTCAATCGCCCAGGCCATGCGCCTGGCGAACCGTCACGGCCTGGTAGCAGGCGCTACCGGGACCGGTAAAACCGTCACGTTGCAGCGCCTGGCCGAAGCCTTCAGCGATGCTGGCGTGGCGGTGTTCGCGGCGGACATCAAAGGCGACTTGTGCGGCCTGGGCGCCGCCGGCAACCCCCAAGGCAAGGTCGCGGAGCGGATCGCCGGCATGCCCTGGCTGAACTACACGCCTCAGGCATATCCGGTAACCCTGTGGGACATTCACGGTCAGTCCGGTCATCCATTGCGCACGACCTTGAGCGAAATGGGGCCATTGCTGCTCGGCAGCCTGCTGGAACTGAGCGACAGTCAACAATCGGCACTCTATGCCGCGTTCAAGGTGGCCGACCGCGAAGGGCTGTTGCTGCTGGATCTCAAGGATTTGAAGGCGCTGCTCAATCACCTGCGCGACAACCCCGAATTGCTGGGGGATGACGCCGCGTTGATGACCACTGGTTCCAGCCAGGCACTGCTGCGCCGTTTGGCGACGCTGGAGCAGCAGGGCGCCGAAGCCTTGTTCGGCGAACCGGCGCTGCAACTGGAAGATATTCTGCAGCCGGCGATGGATGGTCGCGGGCGGATCCACTTGCTCGACGCCAGCCGTCTGGTGCACGAAGCGCCAAAGGTCTACGCGACCTTCCTGCTGTGGTTGCTGGCCGAACTGTTCGAGCAACTGCCGGAGCGCGGCGATGCCGAGAAACCGCTGCTGGCGCTGTTTTTTGATGAGGCGCACTTGTTGTTCGCCGGTACGCCCAAGGCATTGCAGGATCGGCTGGAACAAGTGGTGCGACTGATCCGTTCCAAAGGCGTGGGGGTGTATTTCGTCACCCAATCGCCGGGCGACTTGCCGGATGATGTGCTGGCTCAACTGGGCCTGCGTATTCAGCATGGTTTGCGCGCGTTCACCGCCAAAGAGCAGAAATCCTTGCGCGCAGTGGCCGAGGGCTTCCGGCCGAACCCGGCATTTGACGCCTTGTCGGTGTTGACTGAACTGGGGATTGGCGAGGCGTTGGTCGGCACCCTGCAAGACAAGGGCACGCCAGCAATGGTCCAGCGGGTATTGGTCGCGCCCCCGCAATCGCGGATCGGTCCGTTGAGCGAGACTGAGCGCACGGTGCTGATCGCCGGTTCGCCGTTCAAGGGGCGCTATGACAAACCGGTCGATCGTGAATCGGCTTATGAAGTGCTGATGGGGCGTAAAGGGCTGACGCCGGAGGCTGAAGCCGAGCCGGGTAAACCTGCACCTCAAGAACCGAGTTTCACCGAGCAGGCCGGGGAATTCCTCGGTACGGCGGCAGGGCAAGCGTTGAAATCAGCCATGCGACAGGCGGCAAATCAATTGGGCCGACAATTGGTACGCGGCTTGATGGGCTCATTGCTCGGTGGCAGCAAACGCCGCTGACAAGTGGGTAATCAAAATGTGGGTGCTATGTCATGCCTTGGGTTTGGCGTGCGCCGCCAACCGCTCCAGCGCTGCCCTTAAATTCGGGTCGGTAATTCCGTCAGCCGTGGCCTGAATGGTCGCCGCCGCATCGGTCGACAGGTCCATGGTATGGCCCGTTGCCCCTTGCTGAACCGTGGGCGGCTGAACCTTGAACAGGATCCGCGTCAGGTTGGCGAACTCGTCGAACAGCTGTAACTGGCGTTGCAGACGCTTTTGCTGATAACGCAGGCGGGTGGCCCAGTGACCGTCGGTGACAATCAGCAATAAACTGCCTTCGCGCCACGACGCCACATGGCAATGCTCGCGGGCAGCCGGTTGCAACTGGCTTTCCACCAGGCGTTGTAAATGACCCAAGCGTTGAGCGTGGCCAAAGATGGCTTTCAGCGGTTTGGCTTCGCGAAGCAGAACGGCGGGTGCTCTGGCCGTGAGGGGGCGAAATGCCATGATCGAACACCTGAAGTAACAGAGCGGCCATGGTAACAGAAAGCACCGGCTACCCCCGACCCATTGCTTTGTGAGCGCTTTACCCATTAAATCAACGAGTAACTTGTGCCCGGAACGGGTTGAAGTTCAGTAAAAAGCCCTTATTTTAAGTGAGCCCCGTCACAGCGCAGTGCATGCATCGTGGAATAACGCCACTTTCCTCACCATCGTTTCCGGGTAGAATGCTCGTTCGCATGCGGCCATGAGGGCTGCACGGGCGACTCACGGGGCCGCCCTCCATCCCTTTAGTGTGGAAGATCCTGCCGATATGTTTGCGCCTTTGTTAAAGAAACTTTTTGGAAGCAAGAACGAGCGTGAAGTCAAACGCATGCTCAAGACGGTGCAGCTCGTCAATGCCTTCGAAGAGCAAATGGTGGCCCTTTCGGACGATCAATTGCGTGCCAAGACAAACGAGTTCAAGGCTCGCCTCGCCAAAGGGGAAACCCTCGACAAACTGCTGCCAGAAGCCTTTGCGGTCGCCCGCGAAGCCGGTAAGCGCGTCATGGGTATGCGCCACTTCGATGTCCAGCTGATCGGCGGCATGACCTTGCATGAAGGCATGATCGCGGAAATGCGCACCGGTGAAGGCAAGACCCTGGTGGCAACACTGGGCGTTTACCTCAACGCGCTGTCCGGCAAGGGCGTGCACGTTGTGACGGTGAACGACTACCTGGCCCGTCGCGACGCCAACTGGATGCGTCCGCTCTACGAATTCCTCGGCATGACGGTCGGCGTGGTCACGCCATTCCAGCCGCCGGAAGAAAAGCGCGCCGCTTACGCCGCCGATATCACCTACGGCACCAACAACGAATTCGGTTTCGACTACCTGCGCGACAACATGGCGTTCAGCATGGAAGAAAAATTCCAGCGCGAACTCAATTTTGCCGTGATCGACGAAGTCGACTCCATCCTCATCGACGAAGCCCGTACCCCGCTGATCATTTCCGGTCAGTCCGAGGACAGCTCCAAGCTGTACATCGAGATCAACAAACTGATCCCGCAGCTTGAGTTGCACATCGAGGAAGTCGAAGGCGAAGTCACCAAGGCCGGTCACTACACCGTCGACGAGAAGACCCGTCAGGTCGAACTCAACGAAGCCGGTCACCAGTTCATCGAGGATATGCTCACCCGCGTCGGCCTGCTGGCTGAAGGCGAGAGCCTGTACTCGGCGCACAACCTGGGCCTGCTGACCCACGTTTATGCCGGCCTGCGTGCGCATAAACTGTTCAATCGCAACATCGAATACATCGTGCAGGACGGTCAGGTTGTACTGGTCGACGAACACACCGGCCGTACCATGCCGGGTCGCCGTTTGTCCGAAGGTCTGCACCAGGCCATCGAAGCCAAGGAAAACCTGAACATCCAGGCCGAGAGCCAGACCCTGGCATCGACCACGTTCCAGAACTACTTCCGTCTGTACAACAAGCTGTCCGGCATGACCGGTACCGCGGACACCGAAGCGTTCGAGTTCCATCAGATCTATGGCCTGCAGGTCATGGTCATCCCGCCGAACAAGCCGTTGGCGCGTAAAGACTACAACGACCTGGTATTCCTGACCGCCGAGGAGAAATACGCGGCGATCATCGGCGACATCAAGGAATGCATGGCTCAGGGCCGTCCGGTGCTGGTGGGTACCGCCACCATCGAAACGTCCGAGCACATGTCCGGCCTGCTCCAGAAGGAAGGCATCGAACACAAGGTTCTGAACGCCAAGTTCCACGAAAAAGAAGCCGAAATCATCGCTCAGGCCGGTCGCCCGGGCGCACTGACCATCGCCACCAACATGGCCGGTCGTGGTACCGACATTCTGTTGGGCGGTAACTGGGAAGTGGAAGTGGCTTCGCTGGAAGACCCGACCCCTGAGCAGATTGCCCAGATCAAGGCCGACTGGCAGAAACGTCACCAGCAAGTGCTGGAGTCGGGCGGTTTGCAGGTGATCGCTTCCGAGCGTCACGAATCGCGCCGTATCGACAACCAGTTGCGTGGTCGTGCCGGTCGTCAGGGCGACGCCGGTTCCAGTCGTTTCTACCTGTCGCTGGAAGACAGCCTGATGCGCATCTTCGCCTCTGACCGGGTGAAGAACTTCATGAAGGCCCTGGGCATGCAGTCCGGTGAAGCGATCGAGCACCGCATGGTGACCAACGCCATCGAGAAGGCTCAGCGCAAGGTTGAAGGTCGCAACTTCGACATCCGCAAGCAACTGCTCGAGTTCGACGACGTCAACAACGAACAACGTAAAGTGATTTATCACATGCGTAACAGTTTGTTGGCCGCCGACAACATTGGCGAAACCATCGCCGATTTCCGTCAGGACGTGCTCAACGCAACTGTCAGCGCGCACATTCCGCCGCAATCGCTGCCTGAGCAGTGGGACGTGGCCGGTCTGGAAGCGGCGTTGCAGAGCGACTTCGGTGTGGCGCTGCCGATCCAGCAATGGCTCGACGAAGACGATCACCTGTACGAAGAAACCCTGCGCGAGAAGCTGCTGAACGAACTGATCGCCGCGTACAACGAGAAAGAAGACCAGGCCGGTGCCGAAGCACTGCGCACCTTCGAGAAGCAAATCGTGCTGCGCGTGCTCGACGACCTGTGGAAAGACCACCTATCGACCATGGATCACCTGCGTCACGGCATCCACTTGCGTGGTTATGCGCAGAAGAACCCGAAGCAGGAATACAAGCGCGAATCCTTCACCTTGTTCTCCGAGCTGCTGGATTCGATCAAGCGCGACTCGATCCGTGTGCTGTCGCACGTTCAGGTGCGCCGCGAAGATCCGATCGAAGAAGAGGCACGCCTGCGTCAGGAAGCCGAGGCGCTGGCCGCCCGCATGCAGTTCCAGCACGACGAAGCGCCTGGTCTGGAGCAACCGGAAGTGTTGGGCGAAGAGATCGATGTGGCTCTCGCCACCGCACCGGTACGTAACGAGCAGAAATTGGGCCGTAACGAGTTGTGCTACTGCGGTTCGGGCAAGAAGTTCAAGCATTGCCACGGGCAGATCCAGTAAAACCCGTTTCAAACGTTGAAATACCCGCGCCGCGACCGGCTTATGCCGTCGCGGCGTTTTGCCATTTAAACCACCGTCCATCGTAATGACGGTGCAGACAACATTTTTAAGGAGCGCATTCATGGCTGTTGGTCTTGGTCCTTTGCCAACGTTGCACCCGGTTGCCGGTTTTGAACTCGGTATTGCCTCGGCCGGTATCAAGCGCCCGGGGCGCAAGGATGTCGTGGTCATGCGCTGTGCCGAAGGTTCCACAGTGGCGGGCGTGTTCACCCTGAACGCTTTTTGCGCCGCTCCGGTGATCCTCGCCAAGCAACGCGTGCAAGGCCCGGTACGTTACCTGCTGACCAACACCGGCAATGCCAACGCCGGCACCGGCGAACCTGGCCTGGCGGCCGCCGAGCGCACCTGCGCCAAGCTGGCTGAGCTGACTGGCGTCGATGCCAGCCTGGTGCTGCCGTACTCCACCGGTGTCATCGGCGAACCACTGCCGGTCGAGAAAATCGAAGGTGCGTTGCAAGCGGCCCTCGACGACCTCTCGGTGAACAACTGGGAAGCCGCCGCCACCGGCATCATGACCACCGACACCCTGCCCAAGGGCGCCAGCCGTCAGTTCCAGCATGATGGCGTGACCATCACCGTCACCGGTATCAGCAAAGGCGCGGGCATGATCCGCCCGAACATGGCGACCATGCTCGGTTACATCGCCACTGACGCCAAAGTCTCCCGCGACGTGCTGCAAAACCTGTTGCTGGACGGTGCCAACAAGTCGTTCAACCGCATCACCATCGACGGCGACACCTCGACCAACGACTGCTGCATGCTGATCGCCACCGGTCAGGCGGCGCTGCCGGAAATCACCTCCGCCAGTGGTGAACTGTTCGCCAAGCTGAAGCAAGCCGTGTTCGAAGTGTGCATGGACGTGGCCCAGGCCATCGTGCGCGACGGCGAAGGCGCGACCAAGTTCGTCACCGTTGAAGTCAACGGCGGCGGCAATCACCAGGAATGCCTGGACGTCGGCTACACCGTGGCCCACTCGCCGCTGATCAAGACTGCGCTGTTCGCCTCCGATCCGAACTGGGGCCGCATCCTGGCCGCCGTGGGCCGTGCCGGTGTGCCGAACTTGGACGTGAGCAAGATCGACGTGTTCCTCGGCGAGGTATGCATCGCCAGCCGTGGCGCTCGCGCTGCCACCTACACCGAAGCCCAGGGCGCGGCGGTGATGCAACAGGAAGAAATCACCATCCGCATCGAGCTGGGGCGCGGCGATTGCAGCGAAACCATCTGGACCACCGACCTGTCCCACGAGTACGTGAAGATCAACGCCGAGTACCGTACGTAAGAAATATCGCTTTCGCGGGCAAGTCGGATCGCCGCACCGCTCGCTCCTACAGGTGGAGTGATCTGTAGGAGCGAGGCTTGCCCGCGAAGACGGACCACCAGACGCTAAAGATTCTGGCTTGTACTCTTACCAAAAGGCGCCCGAACATGAGCCTCCACCTGATCATCGGCGACAAATTGCTTTCTTCCTGGTCCCTGCGCGCCGCGCTGGCCCTTGACCTGGCCGGTGTGCCCTACACCGAAGAACTGATCAAGCTGAACCAGTCGGACACTCGCGCGCGCGTGCTCAAGCATTCGCCGACCGGCAAAGTTCCGCTGCTGAAAAGCGAACACGGCACCATCGCCGATTCCCTGGCGATTGCCGAGTACCTGGCCGAGCAATTCCCCGGCGCCGGCCTCTGGCCCAAAGACACTGCCGCCCGTGCCCAGGCGCGTTCGGCCTGCGCGCAGATGCACAGCGGTTTCTTCGCCCTGCGCGGCAACATGCCGTTCGATCTGAGCCACGATGCGCCGCTGTCACCGACCCCACCTGAAGTTCAGGCCGACATCGAGCGCATGCTGGCATTGTGGGCTGAATGTCGTGCGGCCTCGACTGAAGCCGGCCCGTTCCTGTTTGGGGGCGCGACCCTGGCTGATGCGTTTTTCGCACCGGTCGCTGTCCGTCTGCGCACCTATCAGGTGAAGCTGTCTGCGGTCGACGCGGCTTATGTCGAAACCATCTACCAATGGCCGGCCTTCAAGGCCTGGCAGAAGGCTGGTCTGGAGGAAATAGAGCGGTGAAACGCATACACGTGGCCGCGGCGGTTATCCGCGATAGCAGCGGCAAGATCCTGATCGCCCGCCGTGCCGATACCCAGCATCAGGGCGGCCTGTGGGAGTTCCCCGGTGGCAAGGTCGAGGATGACGAATCCGTCGAAACCGCCCTGGCTCGCGAGCTTCATGAAGAATTGGGAATCGTGGTCAATGCCGCGCGACCATTGATCAAGGTTCGCCACGACTACCCGGACAAACAGGTGTTGTTGGATGTGTGGGAAGTGTCGGCGTTCACCGGCGAGCCCCATGGCGCCGAAGGTCAGCCTTTGGCCTGGGTAAGCGCGCGGGAGCTGGGGAACTACGAGTTCCCGGCCGCCAACCATCCAATCGTCGCCGCTGCACGTTTGCCCGGCGAGTACCTGATCACCCCGGACAGCCTGGAAACACCGGCCTTGCTGCGTGGTATCCAGAAAGCCATCGCTGGCGGCATCAAGCTGATTCAGTTGCGTGCACCCAACGGCTATGACCCCAAGTACCGCGATCTGGCGGTGGACGCGGCGGGGCTGTGTGCCGGCAAGGCGCAGTTGATGATCAAGGGGCCGTTTGAATGGCTGGGGGACTTCCCGTCCGCTGGTTGGCACATCACATCGGCGCAGTTGCGCAAATACGCGGCGGCCGGGCGACCACTACCGGCATCGCGCTGGTTGGCGGCATCCTGTCACAACGCTGAAGAGCTGGCGCTGGCCGAGCAGATGGGCGTGGATTTTGTGACCTTGTCACCGGTGCAACCGACCCAGACGCACCCAGATGCTCAGCCGTTGGGCTGGGAACAGGCGTCGACCCTGATCGAGGGTTTCAGCAAGCCAGTGTTTCTGCTCGGTGGTGTTGGCCCGGCAGAGCGGCAGAAAGCTTGGGAGGCAGGAGCGCAGGGTGTGGCGGGGATTCGGGCGTTTTGGCCTGAAGCCTGATTCTGCGGTGTTGCTGCTGGCGCCATCGCGGGTAAGCCCGCGATGGCGTCTTCGGGCGCGCCGACTAAACTTGGGGCTTCGCCGCCGGTTGCCACAAAATCTCGGCAACCCCCTGGCGCTTGGCAATCAACCTCGCCGCCACAAACAACAAATCCGATAACCGATTGATGTACGCCAGGCCAACCCCGGCCAGCGGCTCGACCGCATTCAAATGCTGACAGCGGCGTTCGGCACTGCGCGCCAGGCTGCGGCATACGTGGGCCTGGGCAATCAGCGCCGAACCGCCGGGCAGAATAAAATTCTCCAGTGGCCCCAACTCGTCATTCCACACATCGATCGCCGCTTCCAGCCGTTCGATTTCTGCCGTGTTCAGCGCCTGATACACCGGCATCGCCAGTTCGCCACCGAGGTCGAACAACCGATGCTGGCAGGGCGCCAATACCTCGATCACTTCGTTCAATCCAGGGTATCTGTCACTTTCCGCTGCCAATCCGGCCAACAGCACCCCAACCTGGCTGTTCAGCGTATCGACTTCGCCAATGGCCTCGATTCGCGGGTGGTCCTTGGGCACTCGGCGGCCATCGCCGAGCCCGGTTTCGCCTTTGTCGCCAGTGCGGGTGTAAATCTTCGACAAGCGAAAGCCCATGGTTACCTCGACAGCTGATTGAGTTCTTGAGAGACCACCGCAGTGCCCGACAACGGCAGGCGCAAGGTGAAGCAAGTGCCTTGGCCTGGGGTCGATTGCACTTCCATCTGGCCCTTGTGGTTGTTGGTGATGATGAAGTACGAAACCGAGAGCCCGAGGCCGGTGCCCTGACCGATTTCCTTGGTGGTGAAGAACGGCTCGAACGTGCGTTTGCGCACGCTCTCGCTCATGCCGATACCGTTGTCCTCGACCTGGATTTCCGCCCATGGCGGGTTCAGTTTTGTACGCAGAATAATCCGCCCCGGTTCGCGGTCGTCTGTACGCTGGTGAATGGCTTGCGCGGCGTTTTTCAGCAGGTTGAGCAGCACCTGTTCCAGTTCGTTGGCGGTGCCGGGCACCGGGCCCAGTGCCGGATCGAACTGGCGGATGATTGCCTGGCCCTTGAAGTCGAAGCCAATGGCCAAATCGAAGTCGTTGCCGGCGATTTCCACCGCTTGATCAATCAGTGCCGGTAAATCGCAGGGGGCCATCTGCCGCGTACTGCGGCGACTGAAGCTGAGCATGTGGGTTACGATTTTCGCCGCCCGGGCGCCGGCCTGTTGAATGCCGTCGAGCAACTGCGGCACTTCACGCGCTTGCAGGTACTGGTTGACCGTGTCCAGTTCGATGCCCATTTGCTCGGCCTGTTCGAGGTTCTTCGGCAGGTCGGGTGACAGGCGTCGACGAATGTTCTGCACGTTGTGCAGGATCGCGCCCAGTGGATTATTGATCTCGTGGGCCATGCCGGCGGCCAGGCCACCGACCGAGAGCATTTTTTCCGACTGCACCATCATTTCTTCCAGGGACAGACGCTGGGTGATGTCGTCGATCCGGATCACCACGCCACGCCCGGCACCGCCCATCAACGGGTAGAACGTCAGGGCGTAATGCTTGGGCTCATCGTCCTTGAGCCAGGTGACGCGTTCGATCTTGGCCACCGTATGTTGCTCGACGGTTTGCTTGAGCTGCGGCAGGAACGGCTTGAGCGGTTCGAAGGCGAGGAAGATCGGCTGGTTCAAGGCTTCGTCCAGGCGCGTGCCGGACAGGGCGCTGGCCTCCTGATTCCATTGGGTCACGTAGAGCTGCTCGTCGAGGGCGATCAGTGCCGACGGCATGGAGTCGATGATGCTATTGAGGTAGTTCTGGAAACCGGTGAGTTTTTTCTCGATCTTGCTGCGTACCTGAACTTCCAGCTCCAGCTTGCGGTTGGTGTGGCGGGTTTCTTCGGCCAGCCCCTGGGCTTGGTCGTAGGCTGCCTGGGAGTCGTCGCGGGCGCGTTTGAGCTGCTGCTCCCGGGCCTCGATGCGCGAGAGCATGGTGTTGAACGCTTCGGCGAGGCTGCCGATTTCATCGTGGTTGCCACGAGAGGCGCGCAGGGCGTAGTTCTCTTCCCGGGTCACTTGCCGGGACAATTCTTCGAGCTGATGGATCGGTCGGGTAATCAGGCGTTTGATCTGTCGGGCGATCACCAGCCACAACAGCACGCTGAAGATCAGAATCCCCAGGCTGGCGGTCAGGGTTCCGGTGTAGAACGCCATCGGCAGTTCGCTGCTGGCCACCAGCAGTAAATGCCCCGGAGCGGTGCCGGGGCGGGGCAGGGTGATCACTTGATTGCTGCGAAACTCGGTGGCTTGCCAGGTTTCCAGTTGTTGGTAGTGCTCTGGCAGGCTCAGCGCGTCGCCGTGTTGCAGCTCCGCCAGACGCACACCTTTGCCGTCATAGAGGGCCGCCGCACGCAGCGGTGAATAGCTGTTGAGCTCGTTGAGCAGGCGTTCGGCATTTTGTGGTGACTTCAGGGCGTCGGACACCAGGCTCGGGTTGGACACCAGTCGGCCAATGGTCTGCAGGGCCTGGGGCGCCATGCTTTCCTGGGAGATGTAGTACGCGGCGCTGATAAAGGTCAGGTTGGCGACCAGCAAAACGGTGGTCAACAGCACCAGCAGGGCGGCCAGCAATTTCTGGCCGACTGGAAGGTTTTCAAGGCGCTGGCGCAATGGCATCAGGTTTATCGCTGAAAAGGAACAAGTGGCCAGCGTAGCCGCTGCTCAGTCGCTGGGCAATCCAAGGCTGCGCAGATGAGCGATCAAGCGCTGCTGCAATTGATTGAGATGCGGCAGGTTCATCTGGTGCCGGGCGGCGACTTTGCAGGCATGGCCCAACAGGTAGCTGATTTCGGTACGGCGCCGATTCGCGACGTCCTGGTACATCGAGGAGAAATTGGCTGCGGTGGCCTTGATCACCCGGTCGACTTCTTCCCGCAGGTTTTGCGCTGCTGCCGGCTGGCCGCAGTGCTCCAGTAGCTCGGTGAGCTCGGCGCACAGGGTGGCGACTTCGCAATGATGTTGCTGCAAACCGCCGTTGCGGCATTCATGCAGCACGGTCAGCGGGTTGATCGCGCAGTTGAGCGCCAGTTTTCGCCACAGCCTTGTGAGGATGTCGGTACTCCACTCATGGGGAATGCCGGCGTCGCTCAAGTCTTCCAGCCAGATCGGCGCCACCGGATGGCCGGCATCCCCGAGCCAGGTGTAGCCGTGACCGGCGAACACCACACGCCAGTCGCCATCGCGAAACGCGCCTTCGGTGCTGGAGGCGAAGATGCAGCGCGCCTGGGGAACCTGCGCGGCAACCGCATCCTGACTGCCGAGGCCGTTCTGCAACAGAATCAGTTCGGCGTCGGGTGTCAGGCGGTGTGCGAGCCGGGCCACGGCGTGTTCGGCGTCGTAGGCTTTGCAGGCCACTAGCAGACGGCTGATGGGGGCGTCGCTGTCGGGTGTCTCGCCGGGCACCGGATACAACTGCGCTTCGCCGTGTTCGACCAGCGTCAGCCCGCCCGCCGCCTGATAGGCCTGCAAGCGTGCCGCGTCCCGCACGATCAGCCTGACCGGCACTGAGGCCCGTGCCAGACGGGTGGCCCACAACGTGCCGAGGCTGCCGGCGCCCAGAACATGCCAAGGGGTGGACATCAACTTTTTGCTCGGTTTGACGCAGGCATGTGAGGCTCGCAGTATCGGTTGGAAAAGACCCGTTATAATGAGCCGGATTTTAACCGCAAGCCAAGCGCGCTCCATCGTTATCGAGCGCGCCTTTTTATTGGAGAGATTACATGCCGTCGTTCGACGTGGTATCCGAACTGGACAAACACGAAGTCACCAACGCGGTCGAGAACGCCGTCAAGGAACTCGATCGTCGTTATGACCTGAAAGGCAAAGGCAGTTTCGAGTTCAAGGAAAAGGACCTGACCGTCAACCTGACCGCGGAAGCCGATTTCCAGCTCGAAGCGATGATCGAGATCCTTAAGCTGTCCCTGGTCAAGCGCAAGATCGACGTGCAGTGCCTTGAAGTCAAGGACGCCTTTGCGTCGGGCAAGCTGATGAAGCAGGAAGCGGTCCTCAAGGAAGGCATCGACAAAGAGCTGGCGAAGAAAATCGTCGCTCACGTCAAAGACGCCAAGCTCAAGGTCCAGGCCGCCATTCAGGGCGAGCAGGTGCGCATCACCGGCAAGAAGCGTGACGATTTGCAGGAAGCCATCGCTGTCCTGCGCGCCAAGGAATTCGGCATGCCGCTGCAGTTCAATAACTTCCGCGACTGATCTTTCAAGCGGGAACCTCTTGGCGATTTCGACGTCCGAGGCCCAAGCAACGGCAGAAACGATCGAGCCTTATGGATTCGGTCTTTCTGCCGCTCATTTTTTGCGTGCCGGGTAGCCGGAAATCAGGAGAAAGTAGATGGATTTGAATGCTGAAGTGGACAACCTGGTCAAGGCATCCCAAGCCTGGGTTCCGATGATCATGGAATACGGCAGCCGCGTGCTACTGGCGGTGATTACCCTGGCCATCGGCTGGTGGCTGATCAACAAAGTCACGCAAAAACTGGGCGGCCTGCTAGCGTTGCGTAACGCTGACCTGGCGCTGCAAGGCTTCATCAGCAGCCTGGCGAACATCATTCTCAAGATTCTGCTGATCGTCAGCGTGGCGTCGATGATCGGTGTGGAAACCACGTCCTTCGTCGCGGCCATCGGTGCCGCTGGCCTGGCCATCGGTCTGGCCCTGCAGGGCAGCCTGGCGAATTTCGCCGGCGGCGTGTTGATTCTGTTGTTCCGTCCGTTCCGTATCGGTGACTGGATCGAAGCCCAAGGTGTTGCCGGTACTGTCGACAGCATCCAGATTTTCCACACCGTACTGCGCACTGGCGATAACAAAACCATCATCGTGCCTAACGGTAATCTGTCGAACGGCATCATCACCAACACCAACCGTCAACCGACCCGCAAAGTAGTATTTGATGTGGGTGTGGACTACGAAGCGGACTTGCAGAAGGCCCGTGAAGTGTTGCTGGACCTGGCCAAGGATCCGCGAGTATTGGTGGAGCCCGCACCGGAAGCGGTGATTTCCACATTGGGCGACAGTTCGATTACTGTTTCCCTGCGCGTGTGGGTGAAAACCGCTGACTATTGGAATGTGATGTTCATGTTTAACGAGCAATCGCGTGATCGCTTGAAGACTGCCGGCATCGATATTCCATTTCCTCAGCGGGTTATTCGCGTGGTGCAGGAATCGGCTGCGGTGTAAGGATTTGTCTTGCCGTTAATGTCTGACCGGTTGGTCAGACATTTCGTAAGAGTCCGATCACAATGTTGTAGTCAATAAAAAAGGCCCATCCGAAGATGGGCCTTTTTTTGATTACCGCGAACTAACTTTCTGCAATTACAGAATGTTGAGCGGGTAGTCGGTGATCAGGCGGAACTCAGAGATATCGCCTTCGCCTTCGTCTGCGTTGGCGGTGTGCCATGCTTGACGGATGCGGAACGACAGATCTTTAGCTGGGCCGGACTGAATTACGTATTTAACTTCCACGTTGGTTTCGTGGTGTTTACCGTCTTCACCGTACAGGCCAGCGTAAGGGCTGCCTGCTGGAGTGTTGGTGCCGTCGATGTCCCAACCTTTCACGTAACGGGTCATGAAGCTCAGACCAGGGATGCCGTATTCGGCCATTTTCAGGTCGTAACGGGCCTGTACCGATTTCTCGCCAGGGGCGTTGAAGTCAGAGTACTGGATGGAGTTGGCGAGGAAAATCGAGTCGCCACCGCGGTTGTTTTTACCCACGCCGATATAGTCGAACGGAGTATCGCCATTCACTTTCTGGAAGCCCAGGGTGATGGTGTGCGCCTTCAGGAACGAGAAAGCAGCAGCGAGGGAGTAGGCGGTGTTATTGATTTCGCCTGCTTTAGCGCTACCAGTGTCCCTGGTGTTGTAGATGTTACCGTCGAAGTTGATCGACTGATCGCCACCCAATGCGAGGGTGTAGTTCGCGTTGGCGTAGTACTGGTTCCAGATGTCTTCGAGCTTGGCACCGTAGAGCGACACGCTCAGGTCTGGGGTAATGCCGTACTTGCCACCGAAGTAGTCGATGGAGTTGGCTTGTACGCCAGCGTAGGTTGCCCACAGGTCGCCATTACGGGCATTTCGGTCCTGGCTGGTCGCCGAGTAGAAGTGACCGGCTTCGAGGTCAAGGTCTTTGACTTCGCTGCTCTGCAGTTGGATACCGCTGGCAGTTTGGTGAAGGATACGGGAGCCGCCAACAGCGAACACCGGAGAGGTGCTTGGCTGCATGTCGCCGATTTTCAGCTCAGTCTTGGAGATGCGGAACTTGGCGGCAGCGCCGGCTTTGCCCTGGTTGTTTTCGACCTCGCCATCATTGCCCACGGGCATGTTGCCGGTACCACCATACTTGTCGGAACCGTCCAGCTTAATGGCCAGTTGACCCCAAGCTTCAACGCCAACACCGATCAGACCTTGGGTGTAGCCCGAGCTGTACATGCCCTGGATGCCCTGGGTCCAGTCTTTGTCGTCGGTTGCGCCGTCTTTCTTGTTACGGTTGTAGTAGTAGTTGCGAACCAGCAAGTCGAGCTTGCTGTCTTCAACAAAACCTTTGGCTTCTGCCTGGTCGCTTACGAAAGGTGCGGCTACTGCCAACTGAGTACTGGCTGCTGCTGCAACTGCCAGTGCGATCATGCTCCACTTCATCACGCGCATCGTGATTTGCTCCTTTGGTTTTAGAAGAGTACTGCCGTCCCGCCTGTTTTATTATCCGGGCGGCTCTTTCTTTTTGTGTCGGCGCAAACTTATATCACGCCGACCCTATTGGCGATACTTGCACATCTAACCTTTCAGCTTCTTTACGACCCTGTCGCGAATGGCTGGGTAGATGTCGCAAATTCACAATTCCGACGCAATCGGACTGACAATTTCAGCGCTGTTTTCCAGGGCTTGAGCATCGGTAAAAAGAGTCCCTTGTCCTGCACTTGAATCTCCATCGGGCAACCCTGCCACTGTTTTTATTGGCCTTAAGGCCTCCACTTCCAGCGGAGCACTTATAGACGATACGGGGGTGAATGCAACAAGCGTGCACAAATCGGAATTCTGTTGCCGTTTTTTTCCAAAGGCCTGCCTGTTGCTGTAAATACCTCATAAAACCGGGGGGTTCAAGCCTGTTTTAGTTGAGCTTGACGCCATGCATTGCATCGTGGTTGCCCTGTTGAACCTGCGAGGGTGACAACCAAAAACGTTACCGGTTCACCCTGCCTGTGAGTAATTGGCGGATGCTGACGCACTGAGCGTAGACGCGTTGTGCGGTTTTGGTGCAAAAAATTTTATTTCCTGTACTGAATTCACACAATCTCGCTTTGTCGTGGATTCGAACAGCGCGTTGTTTATCGGTCATTTCGGCATTTTTTGGGTGGCGGCTGGTTCTGTCGTGGTGCGTGCCGGATAAAAGTGGCTCATGTCAGGGCGCCCGGCGGCAGTTCGTCGTGAAGCGCGTGGCGTTCGCAGGTATGCTGCCGTCCTGTCGCTTGGTGCGCCGTCTTTCGGTGAGGGGCGCTAAGCTGAAAAAAGATGACCTGAGGGGAGGGTGCGCTGTGTTCGCTTTAGATCCACGACTTCAACAAGACACGTTGCCAATCGGCGATTTCCCGCTCTGCCGGTTGCTGTTGTCCAATGATTCGAACTACCCCTGGTTCATCCTCGTGCCACGCCGCGAGGATATCAGTGAAATATTTCAGTTGGATGGCGCAGATCAGCAGCAGCTGTGGCAGGAAACCACCGCGCTGGCGGAAATGCTCAAGGACTCGTTCGACGCGGACAAGTTGAACATCGCGGCCTTGGGTAACGTCGTCAATCAGTTGCACATGCATGTGATTGTGCGCAAGCGCGAGGACGCCGCCTGGCCAGCTCCGGTCTGGGGCAAGCAGCCGGCCAAACCCTACAGTCCAGAGCAGATCGCGACGATTCGCGAACGGCTGCGTCTGGTGTTGACCGATGACTTCACGTTTCTGGAGGGTTGAGTCATGAGCCTTGAAGAACGCGTTACCGATCTGGAAAGCCAGTTGGCGTTTCAGGATGACACCATCCAGACATTGAATGATGTGCTGGCGGCGCAGCAGCATGCGGTTGAGCGCCTGCAACTTCAGATGACGGCGCTGCTCAAGCGGCAGGAGGAAATGGTCGGCCAGTTCGAGTCCTTCGAAGAAGAGGCGCCACCGCCGCATTATTGAAAAACAGGTCATAAAAAAACCGCGAACAGCCAGGGCTGTTCGCGGTTTTTTTTAGCCTTGGAGTCAGCGACGCGGCAGGGCGGCGATCACATCCTCGGCTTGCAGGCCTTTGTCACGGTTCATGACAGAGAACTCCACGCGCTGGCCTTCGACCAGAACACGGTGGCCTTCACCGCGAATTGCCCGGAAGTGCACAAAAATATCATCACCGGAATCACGGGAAATAAAGCCGAAGCCTTTGGAGGTGTTGAACCATTTGACGGTGCCAGTATCGCGGTTGCTCATGTCATAGCTTGGCGCGGCGGCGGCCGGTGAAGATTTGTAGAAGCTGATGGCCAGGTGCAGGAATACGGCGATCAGGGCAGCGACCAGGCTGAACAGAACGGCAGGTTGACCGGCGATGACAGGCATCGGGGCGATCAGCGTCAGGGTTTGCAGCACGACAGCCAGAACCAGCAAGGCGCTGACCAGGTTTTGCAATTGATGACGCGGGCCTTTGTTCCAGTAAGGGATAACAGGCGCGAGGGTGAGGTTGAGCAGGCCGAAAAAGGCCAGGTACAGCGCATCGGGTTGTTGCAGGTAAGGTAGCGCTTCGGATCGCAGGCTAGGGATGAAGGACAGCAGCAGGGCTGCTGCGCCCATTAGCAGGTGGACGATTTTCAACATTTTGATTAACTCACGTTAAGACGGATCACAAGGAAGAGCTGATAGAGCACGGTTCGCTTCAGAACAATAAGAGGCGTTGGGCACGTACCTGATATCAGCCTATGCGCAGCCCCCGGAAAATAGGTGGTAGCGACACACTGTCTATTTAACAGCAAAGCCTGCGGCTACTCAAATCAGGCGGTCCGGCGGTGCTTCCAAGGGGGGGGTGTAGTCGCGCACTGTGTTTCTGGGGGTTGTTGCCTTTTCGTTGAATGACATTGCGTCAGTTTTCGTAGGAAATCATCCGGCCTAGGAAGAGCTCCATGATCGCCCCTCAATTGTTGGCTTATCCTACGTCGATGGTCATAAAGTCATCTGGATATGCCGTTGCGCCTGCGTTTTTATAAGGAAACAGAGATGACCTTTACAAAAGGCAGGGATGACAAAGGAGTGTCAACGGTATGGTTTATGAAGATAGGCGAGACGAGGAGGGGGTCGGTCCACTCAAGGATATAAGGATTGATCCATTTGTCAGCGAATTCGATATGGGCCTGGCCCAGCCCTTATCCCGGTCTGTGCGTTTGAATGGCTTTGCGACCTGTTTGCGGCTTGAGCAGGTCTATTGGGATATTTTGGGCGACATGGCCAGGGTCAATTGCTGTTCGGTCAGTGCGCTGCTGTCCCATGTGGATCGCGAAGTGCATTTACGTCATGGCGGGGTAAAGAACTTCACCGGGCTGGTGCGAGTCGTCTGCGTCGTACGTAGTCTGAAGGAGGGCAGTTGCCTCGTAATGGCTTAGCAGTGCGGGTAGATCGGGTTCGGTGTCGGTCTGTGCAGTCTTACGGCTGCACAGGCTGCATTTAATGGATATAATCCCGCTCTTTGCCGCAAAGCCCAGCATGCGCGGTAGCAATCTGATCGCCGAGACAACTCCCATGCCGATGTACGATTACCAATGTGCTTCCTGTGGTCATCAGTTGGAAGCCATTCAAAAGATCAGCGCAGCACCGCTGGTCGACTGCCCTGCCTGCCAGGCGCCAGAGCTTAAAAAGATGCTGTCCATGCCGGGCTTCCGCCTCAGCGGCACCGGCTGGTACGAAACCGACTTCAAGACCGGTTCCAAGAAGAATCTGGCCGGTGGCGACAAAGCTGACTAGGGTCTAGCGCCCGGGCTGAATGACACGCGCGAGCTCTTGCATCATCCGGCACCTTATTTAAGTGTGGGGGTGCGGCAAGACCTCCAACCGAATTTCGAATTACGAGAAGTGAAACCACTACCATGATGCGCAGCCATTATTGCGGCCAACTGAACGAAAGCCTGGAAGGCCAGGAAATTACCCTTTGCGGATGGGTTCACCGTCGTCGCGACCATGGCGGGGTGATTTTCCTCGATATCCGTGATCGTGACGGTCTGGCCCAGGTGGTGTTCGACCCCGACCGCGCTGAATCCTTCGCCGCCGCCGATCGCGTGCGCAGCGAATACGTGGTCAAGATCACCGGCAAGGTTCGCCTGCGTCCGGCCGGTGCCACCAACGCCAACATGGCGTCGGGCATGATCGAAGTGCTGGGCTATGAGCTGGAAGTATTGAACGAAGCGGAAACCCCGCCGTTCCCGCTCAACGAGTTCTCCGACGTCGGCGAAGAAACCCGCCTGCGTTATCGCTTCCTCGACCTGCGTCGCCCGGAAATGCTCGAGAAGTTGCGTCTGCGTTCGCGCATGACCACCAGTATCCGTCGCTTCCTGGACGAGAACGGCTTCCTCGATGTCGAGACGCCGATCCTGACCCGTGCGACTCCGGAAGGCGCGCGCGACTATCTGGTGCCGAGCCGTACTCACGCCGGTTCCTTCTTCGCCTTGCCGCAATCGCCACAGCTGTTCAAGCAGCTGCTGATGGTCGCCGGCTTCGACCGTTACTACCAGATCGCCAAGTGCTTCCGCGACGAAGATCTGCGCGCCGACCGTCAGCCGGAATTCACCCAGATCGACATCGAGACCAGCTTTCTCGATGAAAAAGAGATCATGGGCATCACCGAACAAATGATCCGCAACCTGTTCAAGGAAGTGCTGGACCTGGAGTTCGGCGACTTCCCGCACATGACCTTCGAAGAGGCCATGCGTCGTTACGGTTCCGACAAGCCGGACCTGCGTAACCCGCTGGAACTGGTTGACGTTGCCGATCAACTGAAAGAAGTCGACTTCAAGGTGTTCAGCGGCCCTGCCAACGATCCGAAATGCCGCGTTGCCGCTCTGCGCGTTCCAGGCGCGGCAAGCATGCCGCGCAGCAAGATCGACGACTACACCAAGTTCGTTGGCATCTACGGTGCCAAGGGCCTGGCGTACATCAAGGTCAACGAGCGCGCCAAAGGCGTTGAAGGTCTGCAATCACCGATCGTCAAGAACATCCCTGAAGCCAACCTCAATGTGATCCTTGATCGCGTTGGCGCGGTTGACGGCGACATCGTGTTCTTCGGTGCCGACAAAGCCAAGATCGTCAGCGAAGCCCTGGGCGCGCTGCGGATCAAGGTCGGTCACGATCTGAACCTGTTGACCTGCGAGTGGGCACCGATGTGGGTCGTTGACTTCCCGATGTTCGAAGAGAACGACGACGGCAGCTTCACCGCGTTGCACCACCCGTTCACCGCGCCGAAGTGCACGCCGCAAGAACTGGAAGCCAACCCGGCAACCGCATTGTCCCGTGCCTACGACATGGTATTGAACGGCACCGAGCTGGGTGGCGGTTCGATCCGTATCCACCGCAAGGAAATGCAACAGTCGGTGTTCCGTCTGCTGGGTATCAGTGAAGCGGAACAGGAAGAGAAGTTCGGCTTCCTGCTCGACGCCCTGAAATACGGCGCGCCGCCGCACGGTGGCCTGGCCTTCGGCCTGGACCGTCTGGTGATGCTGATGACCGGTGCCCAGTCGATCCGTGAAGTGATCGCTTTCCCGAAAACCCAGAGCGCCGCCTGCGTCATGACTCAGGCACCGGGTCTGGTGGATGCCAAGGCATTGCGCGAACTGCACATTCGTCTGCGCGAAACGCCTAAGGCTGAGTAAGGCTGGCCTTGTAGGCGCATCTTCGGATGCGCCTTTTTCTTTCTTGTATAGATCGATGCAGGTCGAGATTTTTGTTTGCCGGCTGGCGCATCATGGCGTGGCGGGCAATGTGTCAAAGATAATTCGGAGCGAGTTATGGCGGGTCATTCCAAGTGGGCGAACATCAAGCACCGCAAAGAACGTCAGGATGCCAAAAAGGGCAAGATCTTCACCAAATGGATTCGTGAACTGACGGTTGCTGCCCGTCAGGGCGGGGCTGATCCGGGCTCCAACCCGCGTCTGCGCCTGGCGCTGGATAAAGCGCTGGGTGCGAATATGAGCCGCGACATCATCGACCGCGCGGTGGCCCGTGGTGCCGGCGCTGCCGATACCGATGATATGGTCGAGCTGACCTACGAAGGTTACGGCCCGGGCGGCGTGGCGGTGATGGTCGAATGCATGACCGACAACCGCAACCGTACCGCAGCGGCTGTGCGTCACGCGTTCAGCAAGTGCGGCGGCAACCTGGGTACCGACGGTTCGGTGGCGTATCTGTTCGAGCGCAAGGGGCAGATCAGCTTTGCGCCGGGCGTCGATGAAGATGCACTGACTGAAGCGGCACTGGAAGCCGACGCCGATGACGTGGTCACCCACGAAGACGGCTCGATCGATGTGTTCACCTCGTTCACCGGCTTCTATGCCGTACGTAATGCCCTGGAAGCCGCTGGTTTCAAGGGCGATGACGCGGAAATCGTCATGCAGCCGACCACCAGCGCGGAGCTGGACCTGGAAGGCGCGGAGAAGGTTCTGAAGCTGATCGACATGCTCGAAGACCTGGACGATGTGCAGAACGTGTACTCCAACGCCGACATTCCAGAGGCGGTGGCCGCTCAGCTCTGTTGATGCATTGATAAAGATCGCAGCCTTCACCTGGCCTCTGTAGGAGCTGGCGAAGCCTGCGATCTTTTGATTTTGGCTTTTTACTTAAAAGATCGCAGCCTTCGGCAGCTCCTACACAGTTATCCTCAAGCCACCGCGATCTCTTTCTGCAGGCGTTATGACTTTAATCCTAGGAATCGACCCCGGCTCGCGCATCACCGGTTATGGCGTGGTTCGCGATACCGGGCGTGGCTGTGTCTACGTGGCGTCGGGCTGCATTCGCACGGGCTCCGGCGAGCTGTACGAGCGCCTGCAAATCGTTTATCGCGGCGTGCGCGAAGTCATTCAGACCTATGGTCCGGTGACCATGGGCATCGAAAAAGTCTTCATGGCCCGCAACGCCGACTCGGCCCTCAAGCTCGGCCAGGCCCGCGGCGCAGCCATCGTGGCCGGCGCTGAAGAAAGCCTGGAAATTGCCGAATACACCGCGACCCAGGTCAAGCAGGCGGTGACTGGTACCGGCGGAGCGAACAAAGAACAGGTGCAAATGATGGTCATGCACATGCTGAAATTGACCAGCAAGCCGCAAATCGATGCCTCGGATGCCCTGGCCATCGCGATTTGCCACGCTCACACCCGTTCCAGCCTGTTGCCCCATGGCCTGGGCACCGCACGCAGTCGTGGCGGGCGCCTGCGTCTCTGATAGCATCAGCAATCATTTTTTATGGAATGAGGGTTTTGCGCCTGTGTTGTCGGCGCAAAACCCTTGTTCTGTCAGTCGCCAGCACTGATCTGGCCAACGCTCAAGGATCTGAAACGTGATTGGACGCTTGCGCGGCACCCTGGCTGAGAAACAGCCGCCGCACCTGATTCTGGATGTAAATGGTCTGGGGTATGAGCTGGAAGTGCCCATGACCACGCTTTATCGCTTGCCGTCGGTCGGTGAACCGCTGACCTTGCACACCCATTTGGTCGTACGCGAAGACGCGCAGTTACTCTATGGCTTCTTCGGCAAGCGTGAGCGAGACTTTTTTCGCGAGTTGATCCGTCTTAATGGGGTAGGGCCGAAACTGGCGCTGGCCTTGATGTCGAGTCTGGAAGTCGATGAGCTGGTGCGTTGCGTGCAGTCCCAGGACACTTCGGCGCTGACCAAGGTGCCGGGCGTGGGCAAGAAGACTGCCGAGCGTTTGCTGGTGGAACTCAAGGATCGCTTCAAGGCCTGGGAAACCGTGCCGGCGATGTTCGCGTTGGTACCAAACCAGCCGGGTGGGCCAGATGCGCCAACTCCGGTCGCCACCGCCGAAAATGACGCGGTCAGCGCGCTGATTTCCCTGGGCTACAAGCCGCAGGAAGCCAGCAAGGCGATTTCCGCGATCAAGGAGAAAGGTTTGAGCAGTGAAGACATGATTCGTCGTGCCCTTAAGGGAATGATCTAAGTGATTGAAGCTGATCGTCTGATCGCCGCCACGGGTGGTCCCCGTGACCGTGAAGAAGTCCAGGACCGGGCGATTCGGCCCGTCAGCCTGGCCGAATACATTGGCCAGCCGACCGTTCGCGAGCAAATGGAGTTGTTCATCCAGGCTGCGCGCGGGCGCAATGAATCGCTGGATCACACCCTGATTTTCGGCCCTCCGGGCTTGGGTAAGACCACCCTGGCCAACATCATTGCCCAGGAAATGGGCGTGTCGATCAAAAGCACCTCGGGGCCGGTCCTCGAACGTCCGGGTGATCTGGCGGCGTTGCTGACCAACCTTGAGCCCCATGACGTGCTGTTCATCGACGAGATCCATCGGTTGTCGCCGATCGTCGAAGAAGTGCTGTACCCGGCCATGGAAGATTTCCAGCTCGACATCATGATCGGCGAAGGGCCGGCCGCACGCTCGATCAAACTCGATCTGCCGCCGTTCACCCTGGTTGGGGCAACCACCCGGGCCGGCATGCTGACCAACCCGTTGCGCGACCGTTTCGGGATTGTCCAGCGTCTGGAGTTCTATAGCACCGCCGACCTGGCAACGATTGTCAGCCGTTCGGCGAGCATTCTCGGTTTGCCACTGGACCCGGAAGGCTCCTTTGAAATCGCCCGGCGTGCCCGTGGCACGCCGCGGATCGCCAACCGCTTGTTGCGCCGGGTCCGGGATTTCGCCGAGGTGCGTGCCAAGGGCCACATCACCAAGCCGATCGCCGACCTGGCGCTGAACCTGCTGGATGTCGACGAGCGTGGTTTCGACCATCAGGACCGACGCCTGCTGCTGACCATGATCGAGAAATTCGACGGTGGGCCGGTGGGGGTGGACAGTCTGGCGGCGGCGATCAGCGAAGAACGTCACACCATCGAAGACGTGCTGGAGCCGTATTTGATCCAGCAGGGCTATATCATGCGCACTCCGCGGGGGCGGGTGGTCACTCGACATGCGTACCTGCACTTCGGTTTAAACATCCCGTCACGATTAGGCGAGATGCCCGTGGTAGACGAGTTCCTCGATGCCGTGGACGATTAATCACCTTTGCGCGCTGATTTATTCGGGGTTTGTGCTGTCCCAGGACCGTACTTTCACCAGAAAGCCGCGAATCAATGAAAAACAGTTGCCTGGCCGGATTGGCAACCTGAGGAGTAAGCACTAGAGTATGCGCGCGCAAAACGGGCTTGAGCCGTTCGCACATCGTTGTCGCGTTTATTACGAGGACACCGATGCGGGCGGCATCGTGTATTACGTCAATTACCTCAAGTTTATGGAACGGGCTCGAACCGAGCGGCTCCGGGAGCTGGGCTTTGCCCAGTCGGCGCTGGCAGGGGAGGACCTGTTGTTCGTCGTGCATTCCAGCGAAGCTCGTTACCACGCGCCGGCGCGACTGGACGATGAGCTGCTGGTAAGCGCTGAAGTAATTGAATTGAACCGGGTCAGCCTGCGCTTCAAACAGCAGGTCAGGCGGGCTACGGATAATGTGCTGCTCTGCGAAGGGCAGTTTCTGGTGGCCTGTGTGCGCACTAACAGTTTGAAACCCCGGGCCATTCCCGAAGCTCTACGTGCGGCCTTTGCCGACGTGAGCGGCGCGGGTACACACTCAAAGCAGGAGATAAAGCGTGGAAGCTAACGTCGTCGACCATTCCTCCATGTGGAGCCTGGTCAGCAATGCCAGTATCGTGGTGCAACTGGTAATGCTGATCCTGGTAGCCGCATCGGTGACCTCATGGATCATGATCTTTCAGCGCAGCAACTTGCTGCGCGCCGGTCGACGTGCCCTGGAGAGCTTTGAAGAGCGCTTCTGGTCGGGTATCGACCTGTCCAAACTCTACCGTCAGGCCGGCAGCAACCCTGATCCGGATTCGGGCGTAGAACAAATTTTCCGTGCCGGTTTCAAGGAATTCTCCCGTCTGCGTCAGCAGTCAGGCGTTGACCCGGAAGCGGTCATGGAAGGCGTGGCTCGTGCCATGCGCGTGGCCATCTCCCGCGAGGAAGAAAAACTCGAGCAGAGCCTGCCGTTCCTCGCCACCGTCGGTTCCGTCAGCCCGTACATCGGTCTGTTCGGTACGGTCTGGGGCATCATGAACTCCTTCCGTGGTCTGGCAACTGCCCAGCAAGCGACCCTGGCCACTGTGGCCCCGGGTATTGCCGAAGCACTGATCGCTACCGCGATCGGTCTGTTCGCCGCCATCCCGGCCGTAATCGCCTACAACCGTTTTGCTGCCCGCAGCGAAACCCTGCTGGGCCGTTACTACACCTTCGCCGACGAGTTCCAGGCGATCCTGCACCGCAAAGTGCACACCAGCGAAGAATAAGCAGGTAATTTCCAATGGCTTTAATCGCTCGAGCTCGCAAAAAGCGCAAGCCGGTTGCCGAGATGAACGTGGTGCCTTACATCGACGTGATGCTGGTACTGCTGGTCATCTTCATGGTGACCGCGCCGATGCTCAATCAGGGCGTGAAAGTTGATCTGCCCAAGGTTTCCAGCGAAGCCTTGCCGCAGGACAACAACACCCAGGTCCTGACCATTTCGATCAAGGCTGACAAGACCTATTACTGGAACCTTGGCAGCGAAGTCGACACCGATAAGCAGCAGGACAAGGCCATGACCTTGCCGCAAATGACTGACGCCGTGACCAAGATCATTCGCGCCGGCACTGAAGGCGGCAAGCGTACGCAGGTGTTCATCCGTGGCGACAAGACCGTCGATTACGGCGCCGTCATGGGTGCCATGGGCGGGTTGCAGAAGGCCGGGGTCGGTAATGTTGGCTTGATTACCGAGGCGCCCTGATGCAGCAAATGCGAGAGCCGTCCGCCTCGGAAAGCTATTTCTGGCCTAGTGTCTGGGCGCTTGTCTTGCACGTGCTGGTTTTTGGCATGCTGTTCGTCAGTTTCGCCTTCACACCTGAATTGCCGCCGGCCAAGCCGATTGTCCAGGCGACCCTGTACCAGTTGAAATCGAAAAGTCAGGCGACCACCCAGACCAATCAGAAGATTGCGGGTGAGGCGAAGAAATCCGCCGCGCGCCAGACCGAAGTCGAACAGATGGAACAGAAGAAGGTCGAGCAGGAAGCGGTGAAGGCTGCGGAACAAAAGAAAGAAGAGGCAGCTCAAAAGGCCGAAGAAGCCAAGAAGGCCGACGAGTCGAAGAAAGCGGAAGAGGCGAAAAAGGCTGATGAAGCCAAAAAAGCCGACGAAGCGAAGAAGACCGCTGAGGCCAAGAAGGCCGAAGAGAAACAATTGGCTGATATAGCCAAGAAGAAAGCTGAAGAAGAAGCCAAGAAGGCCGCGGAAGAAGAGGCCAAGAAAGCGGCCGCTGAAGAAGCGAAGAAAAAGATCGTCGAAGACGCGAAGAAGAAAGCCGCCGAAGACGCCAAGAAGAAAGCTGAAGCTGAAGAGGCGAAGAAGAAAGTCGCCGAAGACGCGAAGAAGAAAGCTGCTGCCGATGCCGCGAAGAAAAAATCGCAGGAAGCAGCACGTAAATCCGCCGAAGACAAAAAGGCTCAGGCCCTGGCAGATTTGCTTTCCGACACGCCGCAGCGTCAGCAGGCCTTGGCCGATGAGCAGGGTGACGAAGTCGCCGGCAGTTTCGATGACCTGATCCGTGCTCGTGCAGCGGAAGGCTGGGCTCGTCCACCTTCGGCGCGCAAAGGCATGACGGTCGTATTGCAAATTGGCATGTTGCCGGATGGTACGGTGACTTCGGTCGGCGTGGCCAAGTCCAGTGGCGATGGTCCGTTCGACGCTTCGGCTGTAGCAGCGGTCAAGAACATTGGACGTTTGACAGAAATGCAGGGAATGAAACCGAGCGATTTCGCTCCCTATCGTTCATTCAAGATGACATTCACACCTGAGGATCTAGCCTTGTGAGAAACCTTCTTCGAGGAATGCTTGTCGTTATTTGCTGCCTGGCAGGGATAGCGGCAGCTGATGAAAAAAACATTCTGGTCACCAGCGGCAGTGATCGGGCCACCCCGATCGCGGTAGTGCCGTTTGGCTTCCAGGGCGGCAGCGTGCTGCCGGACGACATGGCTGAAATTATCGGTAACGACCTGCGCAACTCGGGTTACTACTCGCCGATTCCGAAACAGAACATGATCAGCCAGCCAAGCCAGGCCAGCGAAATCATCTACCGTGACTTCAAGGCGCTGGGTGCCCAGTACGTCATGGTCGGCAGCATTGTTCCAGCGGGCGGTCGCCTGCAGGTGCAATACGCACTGTTCAACGTAGCGACCGAGCAGCAAGTGCTGACCGGTAGCGTGTCCGGCGGCGTGGATCAACTGCGCGACATGGCGCACTACATCTCCGACCAGTCGTTCGAAAAACTCACCGGTATCAAAGGTGCGTTCTCGACTCGCCTGTTGTACGTGACGGCCGAGCGTTTCTCCGAAAAGAACACTCGCTACACGCTGCAACGTTCGGACTATGACGGTGCCCGTGCCGTGACGCTGCTGCAATCGCGCGAGCCGATCCTGTCGCCGCGCTTTGCACCGGATGGCAAGCGCATTGCCTATGTGTCGTTCGAGCAGAAGCGTCCGCGTATTTTCATGCAGAACATCGACACCGGTCGCCGTGAGCAGATCACCAACTTCGAAGGCCTGAATGGTGCGCCAGCCTGGTCGCCGGATGGCAATCGCCTGGCATTCGTGCTGTCCAAAGACGGCAACCCGGACATCTATGTGATGAACCTGGGTTCGCGTCAGATCAGTCGCGTCACTAACGGTCAGGGCATCAATACCGAACCGTTCTGGGGCAAGGATGGTTCGACCATCTACTTCACTTCTGACCGTGGCGGCAAACCACAGATCTACAAAACCAGCGCAGGTGGTGGCGGTGCGGAGCGTGTGACCTTCATCGGTAACTACAACGCCAACCCTAAACTGTCGGCCGATGAAAAGACCCTGGTGATGATTCACCGCCAGGAAGGCTTCACCAATTTCAAGGTGGCGGCCCAGGATTTGCAGCGCGGTAGTGTAAAGATCCTCACTGATAGCACTCTGGACGAGTCGCCTACTGTTGCGCCCAACGGCACCATGGTAATCTACGCCACCCGCCAGCAGGGCCGGGGAGTCTTGATGCTCGTGTCCATCAATGGACGCGTGAGGCTCCCGCTTCCTACCGCACAAGGCGAAGTCAGAGAACCGTCCTGGTCCCCTTACCTGAACTGACGCGGCGCTATACGTTTTACTTAACACACTGGGGTTCATTAGGAGTTTCACGATGGAAATGCTGAAGTTTGGTAAATTTGCTGCGCTGGCTCTGGCCATGGCTGTAGCTGTAGGTTGCTCGTCCAAAGGCGGCGACAACGCCGGTGAAGGCGCTGTTGATCCAAACGCTGGTTACGGCGCTAACACTGGTGCTGTTGACGGCTCCCTGAGCGAAGAAGCTGCTCTGCGCGCAATCACCACCTTCTACTTCGAATACGACAGCTCGGACCTGAAGCCAGAAGCCATGCGCGCTCTGGACGTTCACGCCAAAGACCTGAAAGCAAACGGCGCTCGCGTTGTTCTGGAAGGCAACACCGACGAACGTGGTACTCGTGAGTACAACATGGCACTGGGCGAGCGTCGTGCGAAAGCCGTTCAGCGCTACCTGGTACTGCAAGGTGTTTCCCCAGCTCAGCTGGAACTGGTTTCCTACGGCGAAGAGCGTCCAGTTGCTACCGGCAACGACGAGCAGTCCTGGGCTCAAAACCGTCGCGTCGAACTGCGTAAGTAATTCGTCATGCGAACGTGCCGTCGTGCTGTAACTGTTTTGGCTCTCAGTCTCGCACCGCTTGCGGTGTGGGCTGCGGTTCCTGTGGTCGAAGACAACTCCGGCTATAACAATAGCGGGAGTAGTTATCCGCCTGCGGGTTACGGTACGAACGGCGCCTATGCCGGGGGAGGGGTTTCGGCCCCTGTCTCGGCACAGGGCGAGCTGTTCAACCAACTGCAACAAATGCAGCAACAAATCGAGCGCCAGCAAGGTGCGATCGAAGTTCTGCAAAATGATGTAGCGCGCATGAAGCAGGAGAACCTGGAGCGATATCAGGATCTTGATCGGCGCATAGGAACCGGCGTTGCACCAGCCGCGACTCCTGATAATTCTTCCACCGGTGGCAATTTGAATGCCCCCGGTGCAGCAGCCGCAGCCGCCCAAGCCCCTGCCGCGGGTAGCGAACCGGCTGATCCGGCGAAGGAAAAACTGTATTACGATGCAGCCTTCGACCTGATTAAAGCCAAGGATTTCGACAAGGCCAGCCAGGCTTTCGCCGCATTCCTGCGCAAATACCCCAACAGCCAATACGCGGGCAACGCCCAGTACTGGTTGGGTGAGGTGAACCTGGCCAAAGGCGATCTGCAAGGTGCAGGTCAGGCATTTGCCAAGGTTTCACAGCTGTACCCCAAGCACCCAAAAGTGCCTGACTCGCTGTACAAGCTCGCTGATGTAGAGCGCCGCCTCGGTCATACCGACCGGGTCAAAGGCATTCTGCAACAGGTTGTGTCCCAATATCCGGGCACTTCCGCCGCTCAACTGGCGCAGCGTGATTTGCAGCGTATGTAAGCCTGTAAGCTTGTAGAAATAGTTATGTTTAGAAGAAACCCGCGCCTATCGCGGGTTTTTTCGTTAGAATTCATCCCCTTTTTATGAAACACGCTTTTTGGGATCTGCGCGTTGGCGGGGTTCCTTGAAGTGCCTGACGGAGGCGGACAGCCTGTTTAGCTGTTACGCCCGTGGCGACTATGCAAGACACATTGAGAATCACCGAAGTTTTCTACTCGTTGCAGGGTGAAACGCGGACTGCCGGCCTGCCCACTGTTTTTGTGCGCCTGACCGGTTGCCCGTTGCGTTGCCAATACTGCGACAGCGCCTACGCGTTCACTGGCGGCACCATTCGCACCCTCGACGACATCCTTGAGCAAGTGGCCGGTTTTCGCCCGCGTTACGTCTGTGTCACGGGCGGCGAGCCCCTGGCACAACCCAATGCCATTCCCTTGCTCAAGCAGTTGTGTGATGCCGGCTACGAAGTATCGCTGGAAACCAGTGGCGCGCTGGACATCTCGGCGGTCGATCCACGGGTCAGTCGCGTCGTCGACCTGAAAACCCCGGGCTCGAAAGAAGCACACCGCAACCGCTACGAGAACATCGAACTGCTCACGCCTAACGATCAGGTGAAGTTTGTCATCTGCTCGCGGGAAGACTACGACTGGGCCGTGTCCAAGCTGATTCAGTACGGTCTGGATCAGCGTGCCGGCGAAGTCCTGTTCTCGCCGAGCCACCATGACCTGAATGCGCGTGATCTGGCGGACTGGGTGGTGGCGGACAATCTGCCTGTGCGTCTGCAATTGCAGCTGCATAAATATCTATGGAATGACGAGCCGGGGCGCTGAAATGACTGAACAACTGAACACAGCTGAAAAACGTGCGGTCATCCTGCTGTCCGGCGGCCTCGACTCGGCGACGGTCGTGGCCATGGCTCGTGCCGAAGGTTACAGCTGCTACACCATGAGCTTCGATTACGGTCAGCGCCACCGTGCCGAGCTGCACGCCGCCGAACGTGTTGCCCGCGACTTGGGTGTGGTCGAGCACAAGGTGATCGGCCTGAACCTGAACGGTATTGGCGGTTCAGCCCTGACCGACAGCTCCATCGATGTACCGGAGGCGCCGAGCGAAGGCATTCCGGTGACTTACGTGCCGGCGCGCAACACCGTGTTTCTGTCCCTGGCGTTGGGCTGGGCTGAAGTGCTGGGCGCGCGTGACATCTTTATCGGGGTAAACGCGGTGGATTATTCCGGTTACCCGGATTGCCGTCCCGAGTTCATTGAAGCCTTCGAGCGGATGGCCAATCTGGCGACGAAGGCCGGTGTAGAAGGGAATGGCTTCCGTATCCAGGCACCCCTGCAGAACCTGAGCAAGGCGCAGATCGTTCAGGCGGGCGTGAAGCTTGGCGTCGATTATGGGCTGACCGTTTCCTGCTATCAGGCGGACGATAACGGCCGTGCTTGCGGTAAATGCGACAGCTGCCGTCTGCGTGCAGAAGGCTTTGCGGCGGCCGGAATCAGCGACCCGACACCTTATTTTTAATTTATTTCAAATTAGGTGTTGAATAGTCCTTAAAAATCAGTATTATACGCGCCACCACACAGCGGGTCGTTAGCTCAGTTGGTAGAGCAGTTGGCTTTTAACCAATTGGTCGTAGGTTCGAATCCCACACGACCCACCATTTTAAAAAATCTGGAAGGCCCACGTAAGTGAGGATTTCCGGGTTTTTTTTTGCCCGCGATTTGAGCTCATCTCAAGCCGGGGTCGCACTGCGTGACGCAGGTCAGAATCATCTTTTGCATCCACGGGATATTCTGTAGCCTTGCGCAGCTTCAACGCTGTCCGTGCCTGATGAATACTCACTCTCCCGGCGGTACCCCGAAGGGTCCGGAGCCGGGTGTATACTCGACTTTCGCGCGAAAGCGCCTGCAGGTCTTGCGAACATGACGCAGATTTCCGAACGCCTTCTGGTTCAAGCCCACCTCGACGCCAAGCAGCCCAAGCCGCTGACGGCCGAGGAGGAGGCTTATTACCGTACTGCCATCGCTGCCGAGCTCAAGGCTCAGGACGCGGTGCTGGTTGCCCACTACTATTGTGATCCGGTCATTCAGGCCCTGGCCGAAGAAACCGGTGGTTGCGTCTCCGACTCTCTGGAGATGGCCCGCTTCGGCAATGCTCACCCGGCCAAGACCGTGGTGGTCGCCGGTGTGAAGTTCATGGGCGAGACCGCCAAGATCCTCAACCCTGAAAAACGCGTGCTGATGCCGACCCTGGAAGCGACCTGCTCGTTGGACCTCGGTTGCCCGGTGGATGAATTCTCGGCGTTCTGCGACCAGCATCCGGAACGTACGGTGGTGGTGTATGCCAACACCTCGGCAGCGGTTAAAGCTCGTGCGGATTGGGTGGTGACGTCCAGTTGCGCGCTGGAAATCGTCGAAAGCCTGATGGATAACGGCGAAACCATCATCTGGGGCCCGGACAAGCACCTGGGTACTTACATCCAGCGCAAGACCGGTGCCGACATGCTGCTCTGGGACGGTGCCTGCATCGTCCACGAAGAGTTCAAGGCCAAGCAGCTCGAAGACATGAAAGCGCTGTACCCGGATGCAGCCATTCTGGTGCACCCGGAGTCGCCGACCGCCGTGATCGAATTGGCCGACGCGGTAGGTTCCACTAGCCAGCTGATCGCAGCTGCGCAAAGTCTGCCGAACAAGACCCTGATCGTTGCCACCGACCGCGGCATCTTCTACAAGATGCAGCAGTTGTGCCCGGACAAGGTGTTTATCGAAGCGCCAACGGCTGGTAACGGCGCTGCCTGCCGCAGTTGCGCGCATTGCCCGTGGATGGCGATGAACACCCTTGAGCGCACGCTGAAGAGCTTGCGTGAGGGCACCAACGAGATCTTCGTCGACCCGGCGTTGATTCCGCAGGCGATTCGGCCGCTCAAGCGCATGCTTGATTTCACTCAAGCAGCGCGGATGAAGTTGGCCGGCAACGCCTGATACTTACTGTGGCGAGAGCTGTTGTGGCGAGGGAGCTTGCTCCCGTTCGGTTGCGCAGCCGCCGCATTTGGGGGCGCTTCGCACCGCAGCGGGAGCAAGCGCCCTCGCCACAGTGACTTGCATTGCCTGTGTTATTTGGTTTTCTTTGGGATGCGCACAAGCTGGGTGTTGGAGTAGATGTCATGCCAGCCGCGCTTCTGCTTGTCGAACAGTGACCAGAAGAACCCCAGCCCGAGGCAGAGCCAGGACGCGATCGAGACCACAAAGCGCAGCAGCGCCTGCCACAGGCTGATGGATGAGCCATCGGCGTTTTGCACGCGGATGCACCACACTTGCATGCCTAGGGTCTGGCCCGACCAGGTCCAGAACTTGGCGAAGAAGCCGAACAGCACGAATAGCAGCACCGTCGACAGCAGTGGGTCACCGTCCAGCGCGCCTGCTTCCGTCAGGGCGCGCATTTGATCTTCGCCGATGATGGCCATCTGGATCATCTTGTAAATGCCGCTGGTGACGATCAGCAGGGCGGTGCACAGCAGGAAGTCGTAGAACATCGCTGCCAGGCGACGACCCAGGCCGACGGCGGGAAAGTCGCCCTGTGGTTTGAGCAGGTGTTTCGACATGGCAGCCTCAGAATGAAAAAGAAGCCATTTTACGGATTTACGCGCACAAAAAAGCCCCTGATGTCAGCATCAGGGGCTTTTTCGTAACAGAAGATCAGCCTTCTGCTTGTACTTCGTCAGCCTGCATGCCTTTTTGGCCTTGCACAGCAACGAACGTCACTTTCTGGCCTTCTTTCAGGCTCTTGAAGCCGTTGCCCTGAATAGCGCGGAAATGTACGAACAGATCCGGACCGCTTTCTGGAGTGATAAAACCAAAACCTTTCTCGTCGTTAAACCACTTGACGGTACCGCTCTGACGTTGGGACATTTCTTATTTCCTTTGACGCAAAAAATGAATGACAGTCTCCTTCTCGTGAAAGAGTACTGGGGCTGGTTGCAGGAGAGTAAGAAGACGTCGAACGGGATGTAGCTAACTTGTAGGCTACTGCCCAGGTCACGATTCCAAGCGACCCATGCAAACACAGTGAACAAACTCTACGCCAACTATGAGAGAAAAAACAAGCCCTGCGAAGGCCCGGATTTCCTCAGGTTGATGGCAGTTAGAAGGCACACTAGTGCAGGCTTATTCGATCGTGTTGTTCATTGGTTTTCGATTGTTATAAGTAACGTTCATAAACGAAGCGCGCGCACTATTTTATGGCGGTTGCGTTACAGATTAGTGCACTGTTAACGCAACCGCGTTACTTATAGAAACAGTCAATCAACCGCGATAGTAGCGTTGTGGAACAAATGGCATTTTGCTTACAAGCAAAGGCACCTTTTTCCCACGCACAATGGCCCAAACTGGCGTTTCCAAAACGGTATAAGCGCTGTCGAGGTAACCCATCGCCAAAGGACCGCCCAGGGTCGGACCGAAGCCGCCGCTGCATACGCTGCCGATAATATCGCCGGCTTCGTTGACGATCTCTGCACCTTCGCGCACCGGCGTACGTTCCTGCGGCAGCAGGCCAACGCGCTTGCGGCTGACACCGGCTTGCTGTTGGGTGAATACGGTTTCGGCGCCAGGGAAGCCGCCGGCTCGCGCGCCATCGGCACGGCGAGGCTTGGAGATGGCCCACAGCAGGCTCGCTTCGATCGGCGTGGTGTCGGTGTTCATGTCATGGCCATAGAGGCACAGGCCGGCTTCCAGGCGCAGGGAGTCGCGAGCGCCAAGGCCGATGGCCGCCACTTCCGGTTCGGCCAGCAGGGCGCGAGCCAGCGCTTCGGCGTTGGCCGCCGGCACGGAAATTTCGAAACCGTCTTCACCGGTGTAGCCCGAACGGCTGACAAAGCAGTCCACGCCCAACAGTTTCACGCGGGTGAATTGCATGAAGGTCATCTTCGCAACTTCAGGCGCCAGGCGTGCGAGCACGGTGACAGCGGCGGGGCCTTGCAACGCCAGCAGTGCGCGTTCTTCGAACAACGGCTCGATGGTGCACTGGTCGCCGATGTGTTGGCGCAGATGCGCCAGATCCTGATCCTTGCAGGCGGCATTGACCACCAGGAACAATTCGTCATTGCCAAGGTTGGCGACCATCAGGTCATCGAGGATGCCGCCGGTCTCATTGGTGAACATCGCGTAGCGCTGCATGCCCACCGGCAGATCGATGATGTCCACTGGCACCAGGGTTTCCAGGGCTTTGGCGGCGTTGGCGCCGGTCAGGCGGATCTGGCCCATGTGCGACACATCGAACAGCCCTGCCTGATCACGGGTGTGCTGGTGTTCTTTCATCACGCCCAGTGGGTATTGCACCGGCATGTCATAGCCGGCGAACGGCACCATGCGGGCGCCGAGTTCGTGGTGCAGTGCGTGCAACGGGGTTTTCAACAGTTGTTCGGTGGACATATACAGCTCCTGAAAAAGTATGCAGATGCGCGTGAGCATCAGCACTCGATAATGTTGACCGCCAAACCGCCACGGGCGGTTTCCTTGTATTTGCTTTTCATGTCGGCGCCGGTCTGGCGCATGGTGCGGATGACCTTGTCCAGCGAGACGAAATGTTGACCGTCGCCGCGCAAGGCCATGCGCACCGCATTGATGGCCTTGACCGAACCCATGGCGTTGCGTTCGATGCAAGGCACTTGCACCAGCCCGCCAATCGGGTCGCAGGTCAGCCCGAGGTTGTGTTCCATGCCGATTTCGGCCGCGTTTTCCACCTGCTGCACGGATCCACCGAGCACTTCGCACAAAGCGCCGGCCGCCATGGAACAGGCGACGCCGACCTCGCCCTGGCAACCGACTTCGGCGCCGGAGATCGAGGCGTTTTCCTTGTACAGAATGCCAATCGCCGCCGCAGTGAGCAGAAAGCGCACCACGCCGTCTTCGTTGGCGCCGGGGATGAAGCGCATGTAGTAATGCAGCACCGCCGGGATGATTCCGGCTGCACCGTTGGTGGGCGCGGTGACCACGCGTCCGCCGTTGGCGTTTTCTTCGTTGACTGCCAAAGCGTAGAGGTTGACCCAGTCCAGCACCGACAGCGGATCGCGCAATGACGATTCCGGGTTTTTGCACAGTTGCCGATGCAGCGCCGCGGCCCGACGTTTGACCTTCAGCCCACCGGGCAGAATGCCTTCGTTGCGGCAACCGGCGGCGACGCAGTCTTGCATCACTTGCCAGATTTTCAACAGTCCGGCGCGGGTTTCCGCTTCCGGGCGCCAGGCACTTTCGTTGGTCAGCATCACCTGGCTGATCGATAAGCCGTAGGTGCTGCAATGACCGAGCAGGTCCTTGGCGCTTTTGAACGGGAAGGTCAGTGGCGTGGCGTCTTCGACGATGCGGTCGGCGCCCGCTGCGTCTTCATCGACCACGAACCCGCCACCGACCGAGTAATACTCGCGGCTGCGCACTTGCAGGCCGGCAGCATCGAACGCACGAAAGATCATGCCGTTGGGGTGATAGGCCAACGGTTTGCGAATCATCGCCAGGTGTTCTTTTTCGTTGAACGCAATGCTGTGTTCGCCGAGCAGGTTCAAGCGACCGCTGCCGCGAATTTCTTGCAGGCGGGCGGTGACGGTTTCGGTGTCCACGGTGTCCGGGTGTTCGCCTTCCAGGCCCAGCAACACAGCCTTGTCACTGCCGTGGCCTTTACCGGTGGCGCCGAGTGAGCCGTAGAGCTCGACTTTGACGCAAGTGGTTGCCGCCAATAGCCCTTCACGGCGCAAACCTTCGGCGAAGCGCGCAGCGGCACGCATCGGGCCGACGGTGTGGGAGCTGGAGGGGCCGATGCCAATCTTGAACAGGTCGAACACGCTTAACGACATGGTTGGCCTCCGTTGGAGTAGTTGTAAGCGGCAAGCTACAAGCTGCAAGTCAAAGCCGATCGGCTCTTTCTTGCAGCTTGAGGCTTGCCGCTTGAGGCTGCTTTTTTTAAGCGTAGCTTTCGATCGACGGGCAGGCGCAGACCAGGTTGCGATCGCCGAAGACGTTGTCGACGCGACCGACCGGTGGCCAGTACTTGCCTTCGATCAGCGATGCAACCGGGTAAACCGCTTGCTCGCGGCTGTACGGGTGAGTCCACTCGCCGACGATTTCCGCGGCGGTGTGCGGCGCGTTTTTCAGCGGGTTGTCGTCCTTGTCCAGCGTGCCGTTTTCCACCGCGCGGATTTCTTCGCGGATGCGGATCATGGCGTCGCAGAAGCGGTCCAGTTCTTCCTTGGATTCGCTTTCGGTCGGCTCGATCATCAACGTGCCGGCCACCGGGAACGACATGGTCGGAGCATGGAAGCCGAAGTCGATCAGGCGTTTGGCGACGTCATCGACGCTGATGCCGCTGCTGTCTTTCAGCGGACGCAGATCAAGGATGCATTCGTGCGCCACCAGACCGTTGCTGCCGGTGTACAGCACCGGGTAGTGCTCTTCGAGGCGACGGGAAATGTAGTTGGCATTCAGGATCGCCAGTTGCGAAGCGCGCTTGAGGCCGGCGCCACCCATCATACGAATGTACATCCAGGTGATCGGCAGAATGCTCGCGCTGCCGAACGGTGCTGCGCAGACTGCGCCTTCCTTGCGTTCCATCTGGGCGTGGCCCGGCAGGAACGGCGTCAGGTGCGACTTGACGCCAATCGGGCCGACGCCCGGGCCGCCACCGCCGTGTGGAATGCAGAAGGTTTTGTGCAGGTTCAGGTGCGATACGTCACCACCGAACTTGCCTGGAGCGCAGAGGCCGACCATGGCGTTCATGTTGGCGCCATCGATATAAACCTGGCCACCGTTGTCGTGAATGATGCCGCAGATTTCGCGGATACCTTCTTCGAACACGCCGTGGGTCGACGGGTAGGTGATCATCAGCGCGGCGAGGTGTTCGCGGTGCTCGATGGCCTTGGCGCGCAGGTCTTCGATATCGACGTTGCCGCGGGCATCGCACGCGGTCACGACCACGCGCATGCCGGCCATGTTGGCGGTAGCCGGGTTGGTGCCGTGGGCGGACGACGGGATCAGGCAGATGTCGCGACGGTCTTCGCCACGGCTCTGGTGGTAGGCACGGATCGCCAGCAGGCCAGCGTATTCACCCTGGGAACCGGCGTTCGGTTGCAGGGAGATCGAGTCGTAACCGGTGGCGGCGCAGAGCATCGCTTCCAGTTCATCGGTCAACTGCTGGTAGCCGGCGCTTTGCTCGGCCGGGGCGAACGGGTGCAAGGCACCGAATTCAGCCCAGGTCACCGGGATCATTTCGCTGGCGGCGTTGAGTTTCATGGTGCAGGAACCCAGCGGGATCATGGTGCGATCCAGGGCCAGGTCCTTGTCGGCGAGCTTGCGCAGGTAGCGCATCAGCTCGGTTTCGGAGTGATAACGGTTGAACACCGGGTGGCTGAGGATCGGCGATTGGCGAACCAGCGCGGCCGGGATGCGGCTTTCGACCGAGGCGGCGAGGGCGGCGAAGTCCGGCAGGGTTTTGCCGTCGGCCAGCACGCTCCACAGGGTTTCAATGTCAGCCTGGCTGGTGGTTTCGTCCAGGGACAGGCCCAGGCGCTCGCCATCGACTACACGCAGGTTGATGCGCTGGGCGCGAGCCTTGTCGTGCAGGGCGGCAGTGCTGGCGCCGGTGGTCAGGGTCAGGGTGTCGAAGAAGTTTTCTTGCTCGACGCTCAGGCCCAATGCGCTCAAGCCTTTGGCGAGGATCGCGGTCAGGTGATGAATGCGATTGGCGATCTGCGTCAGGCCTTTCGGGCCGTGGTACACGGCGTACATGCTGGCGATGTTGGCCAGCAGCACTTGGGCGGTGCAGATGTTGCTGGTGGCTTTCTCGCGACGGATATGTTGCTCGCGGGTTTGCATGGCCAGGCGCAGGGCCGGCTTGCCGAAACGGTCCACGGACACGCCGACCAGACGGCCCGGCATGTCGCGCTTGAACGCATCGCGGGTGGAGAAGTAGGCCGCGTGCGGGCCACCGAAGCCCAGCGGTACGCCGAAGCGTTGGGCGCTGCCGATGGCCACGTCGGCGCCGAATTCGCCTGGCGGGGTCAGTACGGTCAGGGCCAGCAGGTCAGCGGCAACCGCGACCAGCGCGTTGGCGGCGTGGAAGCGTTCGGTCAGTTCGCGGTAGTCGAACACGTCACCGTTGCTGGCCGGGTATTGCAGCAGGGCACCGAAGAACGCACTGACGTCGCTCAGTTCGCGTTCATCGCCCACCACCACGTCGATGCCCAAAGGCTCGGCACGGGTGCGCAATACGTCGAGGGTTTGCGGGTGGCAATGAACGGAGGCGAAGAACGCATGGCTGCCTTTGTTCTTGCTCAGGCGTTTGCAGAAGGTCATGGCTTCGGCAGCGGCGGTGGCTTCGTCCAGCAGCGAGGCGTTGGCGATCGGCAGGCCGGTCAGGTCGCTGATCAGGGTCTGGAAGTTCAGCAGCGCTTCGAGACGGCCCTGGGAAATTTCTGGCTGGTACGGAGTGTAAGCGGTGTACCAGGCCGGGTTTTCCAGCAGGTTGCGCAGAATCGGCGACGGCGTATGGCAGTTGTAGTAGCCCTGGCCGATGTAGGTCTTGAACAGTTGGTTCTTGGCGGCGATGGCTTTGATCGATGCCAGGGCGTCGGCTTCGCTAAGGCCGTCTTCCAGGCCGAGGATGCTGGTGCCTTTGATGCTGTCGGGAATGACGCTGGCGCTCAGGGCTTCCAGGGAGTCGAAACCGAGGCTGTTGAGCATGGCTTGCTCGTCGCCTGCACGCGGGCCGATGTGGCGGGCGATGAATTCGTTGGCGGTCGTCAGATTGACTTGAGTCATGTCGGCGCTCCTCAAGCTTGGGCTTTGATCAGACGGTCGTAAGCGTCTTGATCCAGCAGTTGGCCGACAGCCGAGGCGTCGGTTGGCTTGAAGCGGAAGAACCAGCCTTCACCCAGCGGATCTTCGTTGACCAGTTCAGGACTGCTGTCCAGCGCCGGGTTCACTTCCAGCACTTCTCCGTCCAGAGGCATGTACACACCGCTGGCAGCTTTAACCGATTCCACGGTGGCGGCTTCTGCGCCTTTGTCGTAGGACTGCAGCTCAGGCAGTTGTACGAAAACCACGTCGCCCAGTGCGTTCTGTGCGAAAGCGGTGATGCCGACCGTGACGGTGCCGTCAGCTTCGGTGCGCAGCCATTCGTGATCTTCAGTAAAACGCAACTCGCTCATGGAAACTCCTAAGGGGGGGCCAGACTCGTCTGGTGGACGCGATTGAATGCCGGGGTAATGCCCTGCTTTATGAGTGGTTACTTAGCAAAATCGCGGCCAATGTTATTTTATTGTTTAAAAACAACAGCTTAGATGGTTTCGTGGATCGTTGTGTTTCTGTGGCTGTAGCGAAATCGCTACAGTGCGAGCCAAAGAAAAAAGCTCAGGTGGATCAAAGCCTTGCACAGCGCTGATCAGGAGAGGGTGTATTGATATCGTTCCACTGTAGCGCTTTCAGTACAGATGGAGGTCGCTTTCGGGCATGGTTTTGAGGGCGGCCAAGAACCTGTGGGAGCGGGCTATGGTGTTAGGGGGATAGCATTTCAGCCACAAGCCTCACGGTTTGTTGGAAATCCCGTACTTGCGCAGCCGATGGGCAATCGCGGTGTGGGAGGTTTGCAGGCGGTTGGCCAGTTGGCGGGTCGAGGGGTAGCTGACGTAGAGCTTTTCCAGCAGGTCTTTCTCGAACTCTTCCATGGCCTGTTCGAGGCTGTCGACTTCGGTATCGCTCTGACGCGCCACGGAGGTGCCGGCGATGTCCAGGTCGCCGATGTCTACCAGGCTGCTTTCGCAAATCGCCGCGGCACGGAAGATCACGTTCTGCAATTGCCGCACGTTGCCCGGCCAGCGATTACCCAGCAGCGCAGGGTAGGTGCCGGGGGCCAGGCGACAGACCGGGCGCTGGATCTGCGCGCAGGCCTGCTGCATGAAGTAGCGCGCCAGCAGCAGAATGTCCTGGCCACGCTCGCGCAGCGGCGGGACTTCGACATTCAGGACGTTGAGGCGATAGAACAGGTCTTCGCGGAAGGCGCCTTCACTGACCATTTTTTCCAGATCGCGGTGGGTCGCGCTGAGGATCCGAACGTTGACCTTCACTTCGCGATCGCCTCCGACCCGACGGAAGCTGCCGTCGTTGAGAAACCGCAGTAATTTCGCTTGCAAGTACGGCGACATCTCGCCGATCTCGTCGAGAAATACCGTGCCCTGGTTGGCCAGTTCCATCAGCCCCGGTTTGCCGCCCCGTTGCGCGCCGGTGAAGGCACCGGGGGCGTAGCCGAACAGTTCGCTTTCGGCGAGGTTTTCCGGGAGTGCCGCGCAGTTCAAGGCCAGGAATGGCGAACTGTGGCGAGCGCTGATGGCGTGGCAGGCACGGGCCACCAGTTCTTTACCGGTGCCGGTTTCGCCCTGGATCAGCAACGGGGCATCGAGGGCAGCGACTCGCTGGGCGCGAGCCTTGAGCGTACGAATCGCCGGGGATTCGCCGAGCAGGGCGTCGAAGCCTTCGGCATGGTCGTGGTGCAGCGCCGAGAGGCGTTCGCCGATGCGGTTTGGTTGATACAGGGTCAACAGGGCGCCGGCGTCGGTGATCGGCGTGGCGTCCAGCAGCAGGGTCTGGCCGTCGACGGTGATTTCGCGCAGCGGCAGACGAAAACCGTTTTCCAGCAACGTGTCGAGCAGCGCCGGGTCGGCAAACAGCTCGCTGATGCTTTCACCCGCCGGTTCGCGGCCGTACAGGGCAATCAGCGCCGGGTTGGCCAGCAGCACCTTGCCGGCGCTGTCCAGCGCCAATACCGGGTCGGTCATGGCGGCCAGCAGTGCATCGAGCTGCAAGTGACGACGCTGGCCGGGAAGGATGTCGACCACCGTCACCGCTTGCACGCCGCGCACGCTGAACAGCGCATCGCGCAGCTCTTCGAGCACGGCCGGGCTCAAGGTCGGGGCGTCGATGTAGACGTTGGGCGGCACCATTTCCACCGCATCCAGATTGAGATTGCGCCCACCGAGCAGGGCCAGGACTTCCTGGGTGATACCGACGCGGTCGATGAAACTGACGTGGATGCGCATGGGGCGGTTTGGTTCTGGAGTGCGGAGGGTGGCAAGTATGCCTTGGGGCGGGCCAATGGTGAAATCTTGCGCAGGACTTCATGGCTGCGATGATCTCCTGTGGGAGCGTTCACCGTTTTATCCCAGGTGTTCAGGTTTGACCGGGTCGCCGGACTTGACGTCGAGCTGTGCCCGCACGTCTTCAAACATCTTGTCGTAGTACTCGTGCATGGCGCCGATGCTGGCGGTCTTGGGCAGGCCGAACTTTTGTGCGATGCGCGTGGCGTGGCGGGCGAAGTCGAAGGCCTGGTCCTTGGGCAGATAAAAATCTTCATTCAGGTCCTTGCCCTCGACCGAACCATGCAGCGTGAAGAGCATGCCTTGGCCTTCCTTGGGATCCTGAGCGATTTTGTATTCGATGTGCAGGTTGTAGCTGTAATCGTCCTTGTTCAGCGCGTGCCGCTCGATGTGTAGATGACCGGGCTCAAACGTTGCCATTTAGCATCTCTCCTTCAAAAGCATTGAATCAGGGCAGACCTTGGCCTGTCCCCGGAGTTTCATTTATTGATAGCTGATACCAGGCGTCGCCGTGCTGATACGTGTGCCAGCCGTGCCCTGGACGATCGCTTCGATGTCGGCGAGGGAACCGATCACCGCGGTTTTTCCAGTATGGCGGGCAAACTCGCAGGCCGCCTGGACCTTTGGTCCCATGGAGCCAGCGGCGAAACCGAGTTTTTCCATTTCATCCGGGTGGGCCTGGGCGATGGCTTTCTGCGTGGGTTTGCCGAAATCTATGTAGGCGGCATTGACGTCAGTGGCAATCACCAACAGATCGCTTTCAAGCTGTTCGGCCAGCAGCGCCGAACACAGGTCCTTGTCGATCACCGCTTCCACGCCTTGCAGTTTGCCGCTGGCACCGTACAGGGTCGGGATGCCGCCACCGCCGGCGCAAATCACGATGCTGCCTTTGTCCAGCAGCCACTTGATCGGGCGGATTTCGAAGATGCGTTTGGGTTTCGGGCTGGCGACCACGCGACGGAATTTGTCGCCGTCCGGGGCGATGGCCCAGCCTTTTTCGGCGGCGAGTTTTTCCGCTTCGGCCTTGGTATAGACCGGGCCGATGGGTTTGCTGGGGTTCTGGAACGCCGGGTCGTTGGCATCGACTTCGACCTGGGTCAGCAGGGTGGCGAAGGGCACTTCGAAGTCCAGCAGGTTGCCCAGTTCCTGTTCGATGATGTAGCCGATCATGCCTTCGGTTTCGGCACCGAGCACGTCCAGCGGGTAAGGGGACACCTGGGTGTAGGCCGCCGCTTGCAGCGACAGCAGCCCGACCTGCGGGCCATTGCCGTGGGCGATCACCAGCTGGTTGCCGGGGTGGACCTTGGCGATCTGTTCAGTGGCGATCCGGATGTTGGCGCGCTGGTTGTCCGCGGTCAGGGGTTCACCCCGGCGGAGCAGGGCGTTACCGCCCAGAGCAACGACGATACGCATAGTGCAGTCCTTCTAGACAGAGAGGTGGCGAGCGACTCGGTCTCTTGTGGGAACCCAGCTCCCACAGGAAGAAGCCGAGTCGGGTCTTTAGATATCCGCCAGCGCGGACACCAGGATCGCCTTGATGGTGTGCATGCGGTTTTCCGCTTGCTCGAAGGCGATGTTGGCCGGGGATTCGAAGACTTCTTCAGTCACTTCGACGCCGTTGGCCAGGTGCGGATAGCGTGCGGCGATGTCCTTGCCGACCTTGGTTTCGCTGTTGTGGAACGCCGGCAAACAGTGCATGAATTTCACCCGTGGGTTGCCCGAGGCTTTCATCATGTCGGCGTTGACCTGGTAGGGCAGCAGTTGCTCGATGCGCTCGTCCCACGCCTCAACCGGCTCGCCCATCGACACCCAGATGTCGGTGTGGATGAAGTCCACGCCCTTGACCGCCTCGATAGGGTCTTCGGTGATGGTGATGCGCGCGCCGCTGTCCTCGGCGAAGGCTTTGCACTGATCAATGAAGTCCTGATGTGGCCACAGCGCTTTCGGTGCGGCGATGCGCACGTCCATGCCGAGTTTGGCGCCGATCATCAACAGCGAATTGCCCATGTTGTAGCGCGCGTCGCCGAGGTAGGCGTAGCTGATGTCGTGCAACGGCTTGTCGCTGTGTTCACGCATGGTCAGGGTGTCGGCGATCATTTGCGTGGGGTGGAATTCAGCGGTCAAACCGTTGAACACCGGCACGCCGGCGAACTTGGCCAGCTCTTCGACGATGTCCTGTTCGAAGCCGCGGTACTCGATGGCGTCGAACATCCGCCCCAGCACGCGGGCGGTGTCTTTCATGCTTTCCTTGTGGCCGATCTGCGACGACACCGGGTCGATGTAGGTGACGTGGGCGCCCTGGTCATGGGCCGCGACTTCGAAGGCGCAACGGGTGCGGGTCGAGGTTTTTTCGAAGATCAGCGCGATGTTCTTGCCTTGCAGGTGTGGACGCTCGGTGCCGGTGTATTTGGCGCGCTTGAGGTCACGGGACAGGTCCAGCAGGTAATGCAGCTCGCGAGTGGTGTGGTGCATCAGCGAGAGCAGGCTGCGGTTGCGCATGTTGAAAGCCATGATGTGGATCTCCTTGGGTTTCGGTTATCCGCCTGCTTCGCGCTGTATAAGAGCGAAGCAGGGCACAGGAATTAATAATCGATCGGGTCGCGAATGATCGGGCAGGTCATGCAATGGCCGCCGCCTCGCCCGCGCCCGAGTTCACTGGCGCTGATGGTGATGACCTCGATGCCGGCCTTGCGCAGCAGGGTGTTGGTGTAGGTATTGCGGTCGTAGCCGATGACCACGCCGGGTTCCACGGCCACCACGTTGTTGCCGTCGTCCCATTGCTCGCGTTCGGCGGCGAAGCTGTTGCCACCGGTTTCCACCACGCGCAACGCTTTGAGGTTGAGGGCCTTGGCCACGGTGTCGAGGAAGCTGGTTTCTTCACGGCGAACGTCAATGCCGCCCGGTTTGCTTTCATCAGGGCGCAGGCTGAAGGCGACGATCTGGTTCACCACTTCGGGAAAAATGGTCACGAGGTCGCGGTCGCAGAAGCTGAACACAGTGTCCAGGTGCATCGCCGCGCGGGACTTCGGCAGGCCGGCGACGATCACACGTTCGACCGCTTTGTTCTTGAACAGGTTGACCGCCAATTGACCGATGGCCTGGCGGGACGAGCGCTCGCCCATGCCGATCAACACCACGCCGTTACCGATCGGCATCACGTCGCCGCCCTCGAGAGTGGCGCTGCCATGGTCCTGGTCCGGGTCGCCGTACCAGATCTGGAAGTCGGCGTTGGTGAACTGCGGGTGAAATTTGTAGATGGCGGTGGTCAGCAGGGTTTCCTGACGACGTGCCGGCCAGTACATCGGGTTCAACGTCACGCCGCCATAGATCCAGCAGGTAGTGTCGCGGGTGAACTGGGTGTTGGGCAGCGGCGGCAGAATGAAGCTGGAGTGGCCGAGGAAATCGCGGAACATCTGAATGGTCTTGCCGCCGAAGCTGTCCGGCAGGTCATCGGCGGAAACGCCGCCGATGAGGAATTCGGCAATCTTGCGCGGTTCCAGGCTACGCAGCCAGGCACCCACTTCATGGATCAGGCCGAGGCCGACCGAGTTGCCGGTGATCTTGCGTTCCAGAATCCAGTCCAGCGCTTCAGGAATCGCGACGATGTCAGTCAACAGGTTGTGCATTTCCAGCACATCGATGTTGCGCTCGCGCATTTTAGTGACGAAGTCGAAATGGTCGCGCTTGGCCTGGGCGACCCACAGCACGTCGTCGAACAGCAGTTCGTCGCAGTTGTTCGGGGTCAGCCGCTGGTGGGCCAGGCCGGGGGAGCAAACCATGACTTTACGCAGTTTGCCGGCCTCGGAATGGACGCCGTACTTAACTTTTTCGGTGGTCATTACCGTGATCCTCCAGATGAAAGCAATCGGGTGCTGCTTTTCACAGCAGTGCTAAAGGGTCAGGAAGCCGTCATACAGCCCATAGGCTGCCACCAGGGCGCCTACGACGACTGCGGCGAAAATCAGCTTCTCGACGTTGGTGAAAACCGGTTTGTCGACTTCGAATTTGGCCTTGGCGAACAGGATCGCGCCGGGGGCATACAGCAGGGCGGAGAGCAGCAGGTACTTGATGCCGCCGGCGTACAGCAGCCACATCGCATAGATCAACGAGACCGCACCGATGATCAGGTCTTTCCTGCGCTCGGCCGGTGCGTTTTCATAGCTCTCACCGCGTACCGCCAGCAGCAGGGCATAAGCTGCCGACCACAGGTACGGCACCAGGATCATCGAGGTGGCGAGGTAGATCAGCGACAGATAAGTGCTGGCCGAAAACAGCGTGATAATCAGAAACAACTGGACCATGGCGTTGGTCAGCCACAAGGCATTGGCCGGCACATGGTTGGCGTTTTCACGACGCAAAAAGGCCGGCATGGTGTGGTCTTTGGCGGCAGCGAACATGATCTCCGCACACAACAACACCCACGACAGCAGCGCACCGAGCAACGAGATGATCAGCCCGACGCTGATCAGCACCGCGCCCCAATGACCGACCACATGTTCCAGCACCGCGGCCATGGACGGGTTCTGCAGTTTGGCCAATTCCGGTTGGGTCATGATGCCCAGCGACAGCACGTTCACCAGCACCAGGAACAGCAGCACGGTGATGAAACCGATCACCGTGGCTTTACCCACATCGCTGCGTTTTTCCGCACGGGCCGAGAAGATGCTCGCGCCTTCGATGCCGATGAACACCCAGACGGTGACCAGCATCATCTTGCGCACCTGGTTCATCACACTGCCCAGGTCCGGGTTTTTCATACCCCAGATGTCGGCGGTGAAGATGTCCAGTTTGAACGCGAAAATCGCGATCAGGACAAACAGCAGCAGCGGCACGACTTTGGCGACGGTGGTCACCAGGTTGATGAACGCGGCTTCCTTGATTCCCCGCAGCACGAGGAAATGTACGCCCCAGAGCAGCACGGACGCGCCGATCACGGCAGCCACCGTGTTGCCTTCGCCGAAGATCGGAAAGAAGTAGCCGAGGGTGCTGAACAACAGAACGAAGTAACCGACGTTGCCCAGCCAGGCGCTGATCCAGTATCCCCAGGCGGACGAGAAACCCATGTAGTCGCCGAAACCGGCTTTGGCGTAGGCGTAGACACCGCCATCCAGGTCTGGCTTGCGATTGGCCAGGGTCTGGAACACGAAAGCGAGGGTCAACATGCCCACCGCGGTAATTGCCCAGCCAATAAGAACGGCACCGACGTCAGCACTGGCGGCCATGTTCTGCGGCAAAGAGAAGATCCCGCCGCCAATCATTGAGCCGACCACTAACGCCACGAGCGCGCCAAGTTTCAGTTTCCCGGGGGATTCAGACATTGCATGACTCCAGTACAGGAGAAGAGAGGCAACAGATTAATTCTGTTAGCCATTCAGTCAGCTGACATAGATCAGTGCATGGGCACATTCCATTGTTAATGAAAGACTTATGTATCTATCTCGGGCACAAGGCCGTAATGCGATCTGTAGCAGCTGGCGAAGCCTGCGTTCGGCTGCGAAGCAGTCGTAAAATCAGCAGTTGCGGTGCGTCAGATACACCACGGCAACCGGACTTACGACTGCTGCGCAGTCGAACGCAGCCTTCGGCAGCTGCTACAAAGAATGCGTCGCGACTGAAAGTGCATAAGTGAATAGCATTATGTTCAGAGAGGGGCTTTGCCAGATTAGGCGAAGTTAGTCGGATTTATCAGGTGCGCGATACAAAACTCTTTACTGGACGAATTTACAGGTTGTTCGGCTATAAATAAAAGGCACTGATCGGGATTAATGGATAAACGTTATTTCGTTTTATCTATTTAGTTAAAAACAACTACATGACAGTGTTTGCGGTGACTGTTCGGGCCTATCGCGGGCAAGCCACACTCCCACAGGATCACGCTGTACCTGTGGGGGCGAGGCTTGCCCGCGATAGCTATCTGATGGTCACCACCACTGCGCGCGATGGGCACCCAACTCCCCGGCCGGCAGTGCCCACTGCAGCGGCGTCCCGGTGATCTTCAATGGCACCTGCAACCGATGGGCCGGCCCCCAAGGTGTCTGTTCAACCAACATCCCTTGATCGTGATCATCCTCTGCCCGCAACGGCTCATCCGTTCCGGCGCCATGTTCGATCAACAACTTCGCCGTCCGTGCCAGCGACAACCGCGCAGAGCCACCGTGCCCCAATAGCTTGATCGCACTGGCCGCCATCAAATACCCGGTGGCGTGATCAAGGGCCTGGACCGGCAGCGGCGTCGGTTTATCCGCCTTCTTCCAGTGCATGCCCGCGTCCGCAATCCCGCTGCTCATCTGCACCAGGCTGTCGAAGCCCCGGCGGTTCTGCCAGGGGCCGCTCCAGCCGTAAGCGTTGAGGCAAACATCGATCAGGCCAGGGGCCAGTGTCTGGCGTTGGGCGATGCCGTAACCCAGGCGCTCCAACGCATCGGCGCGGTAGCCGTGGAGCAGAATGTCGGCGTCTTTGAGCAGGCTTTCGAATACTGCGCGATCAGTCTTGTCGTGCAGGTCCAGGCGCGCGCAACGTTTGCCCAGGGTGACTTCCGGCACCACGCCCGGTTCGTTCCAGGTCGGTGGATCGATGCGCAGCACGTCGGCGCCAAGCCCTGCGAGGAAACGGCTGGCGATCGGGCCAGCGAGCACCCGCGTGAGGTCCAGTACTTTGATTCCGGCCAGCGGTTGTGCCACCGATCCTTGCCACGGTTTGGTGTTTTGGCTGGCGCCGGCGGTGAACTGAATCAGCGGTTCGGCGTTCACGGCGCGACCTTGCGGGTGAGTCTGCCATTGTTCCCAGCTGCGCATCTGGGCGGCACAACCACCGGCCTCGACCACCGCCTGTTCCAGATCGCTCTTGGCCCACTGAGCCACTTTGCTCGCCATCGCTGCGCGGTCGGCACAGGCGCCGAGAACCGTTTCGGCAGCAGCACGGTGATGGGGCGCGTTGGTGTGCAGGCGGATCCAGCCGTCCTTGGTTGCGTAATCGCCGGCGACCGGGTCCCACAGTGGCGGCACGCTCCAGCCCACGGGGCGGATCGAGGTGGCAAACCAGAACGACGCCAGGCGGCGGTCGACTTCAAGGCTGGGTAAACGACCGGTCTGCCGATTCAGCAGTTCGCTGGCTGCCTGGCCGGCGGCGGCAATGCTGGCGCAAGCCAGATCAGTTACGGCAAACGCCGAGGGCAGGGCGCCGCTCGAAGTAAACGGAACGGGTGTATGAGGCAAGCCGAGTGCGGCTTGAATGGACGTGAGTAAATCGGTCATCGAAGGCCCTCCGGAACGAGAGCCCGAGCATAGTTCAAAAAACGGTTCGGCCAGATGAAAACCACAGGGAATCTCTGTGTCACACAGGACCAATGTGGGAGCGAGCCTGCTCGCGATAGCAGTCGTTCAGTCGACATCCAGGGTGAATGTCAGTCCGTCATCGCGAGCAGGCTCGCTCCCACAGGAGATGTGTGCAGAGTGATTCCGGGCGCTTTACCCACGCCCCAGCAGATAGGTCGCGTAATCCGGAATGCGGTGTTCGTGAGCCTGATCCATCAACGGGCTGCTGAGCAGGTAGTCGGCGCTGCATTCGTTGCAGGCCACCGGGATGTTCCACACCGCCGCGACCCGCAGCAAGGCCTTGATATCCGGGTCGTGGGGTTGCGGTTCGAACGGGTCCCAGAAGAACACCAGCATATCGACGCGCTGCTCGGCGATTTGCGCGCCAAGCTGCTGGTCACCGCCCAGCGGACCGCTGATCATGCTTTCCACCGGCAGGCCGAGGCGTTGTTGCAACAACAACCCCGTCGTGCCGGTGGCGACCAGTTCATGTTGCGCGAGCTTGTCTTTCTGCCGCTCGGCCCAATCCAGCAAAAACACTTTGCAGTGGTCATGGGCGACCAAGGCGATACGCTTGCGCGCCGCCATGGTCTTTTGCGTAAAGCTGATACCGATCATCGGTTGCTGCTCCACGGTTTATTCGGCGTTGCACAGCGCCAGGCAGTTATCGAGCATGCGGTTGGAGAAGCCCCACTCGTTGTCGTACCAGGCCAGCACTTTGAGCAGCTTGCCGCTGGACTTGGTGTGGTTGGCGTCGAAAATCGACGACAGCGGGTTGTGATTGAAGTCGCTGGAAACCAACGGCAAGCTGTTGTAGCCGAGAATCTTCGAGTGCTGGCTGGCTTGTTTGAGCAGCGCGTTCACTTCCTCGGCCGACGCTTCGCGCTTGAGCTGTACGGTCAGGTCCACCAGCGATACGTTGATCACCGGAACACGCACCGCCATGCCGGTCAGTTTGCCAGCCAGGTCCGGCAGCACCAGGCCTACCGCTTCAGCGGCGCCGGTCTTGCTCGGGATCATGTTCTGAGTGGCGGAACGGGCGCGGTACGGGTCGGTGTGGTAGACGTCGGTCAGGTTCTGGTCGTTGGTGTAGGCGTGAATAGTGGTCATCAGGCCGCTTTCGATGCCCAGCTCGCGGTGCAGCACCTGGGCCACCGGGGCCAGGCAGTTGGTGGTGCACGAGGCGTTGGAAATGATCTGGTGAGATTGGCGCAGAATGTCGTGGTTAACCCCATAAACCACGGTGGCGTCGGCGCCTTTGGCCGGGGCCGAGATGATCACTTTGCGCGCGCCAGCCGTAATATGCGCGGCGGCTTTGGCACGGTCGGTGAACAGACCGGTGCATTCGAACACGACGTCGACCTTTTCCGCGGCCCAAGGCAATTCGGCCGGGTTGCGAATGGCGCTGACCGAAATACGGTCGCCGTTGACGGTCAGGCTTTCCTGATCGTGCTGGACATCGGCATCGAATGTGCCGTGAACGGTGTCGTACTTGAGCAGATGAGCGTTCATCGAGCTATCACCCAGATCGTTGATCGCTACGATCTGCAGATCCTGACGATAGCCTTGGGTATACAGTGCGCGCAGGACATTACGGCCGATACGGCCAAAACCATTGATTGCGATTCGAAGAGTCATTTACAGCGCCGCCGTCGTTTTGTTGTTGGAATTACAAGATTATTCGCAAAAAAATAGAAAACAAGCCTTTTTAGTGGCAATATTTTGTTTTATCTACAACGAGTGACCTGAATCAACTGGTCCGAATGATCAAGAAAACCGTCTGTCACCCCGATCACAGCGGTGCTTGGTCAGCATAGACAATCAGGTCGCCACATCCGTTAGCCTGGAGTTCTACACATGCATCCCCGCGTCCTTGAGGTCACCGAACGGCTTATCGCCCGCAGCCGCGCCACGCGTGAGGCTTACCTTGCATTGATCCGCGGCGCCGCAAGCGACGGCCCGATGCGCGGCAAGCTGCAATGCGCCAACTTCGCCCATGGCGTGGCCGGGTGTGGCAGCGACGACAAGCACAGCCTGCGGATGATGAACTCCGCCAACATCGCGATTGTTTCGTCATATAACGACATGCTCTCGGCGCACCAGCCGTACGAAGTCTTCCCAGAACAGATCAAAAAAGCCTTGCGCGAAATCGGCTCCGTCGGCCAGTTCGCCGGTGGCACCCCCGCGATGTGCGATGGCGTGACCCAGGGCGAACCGGGCATGGAGTTGAGCCTGCCGAGCCGCGAAGTGATCGCGTTGTCCACCGCGGTAGCGCTTTCCCACAACATGTTCGACGGCGCGTTGATGCTCGGCATCTGCGACAAGATCGTGCCGGGCCTGATGATGGGCGCGTTGCGTTTCGGCCATCTGCCGACGATTTTCGTGCCGGGCGGGCCGATGGTGTCGGGCATCTCCAACAAGCAGAAAGCCGATGTGCGTCAGCGCTACGCCGAAGGCAAGGCGACGCGCGAAGAGCTGCTGGAATCGGAGATGAAGTCCTATCACAGCCCTGGCACCTGCACCTTCTACGGCACCGCCAACACCAACCAGTTGCTGATGGAAGTCATGGGCCTGCACTTGCCGGGCGCCTCTTTCGTCAACCCGAACACCCCGTTGCGCGATGCCCTGACCCGTGAGGCGGCGCACCAGGTCACCCGCCTGACCAAGCAAAACGGCGACTTCATGCCGATTGGCGAAATCGTCGACGAACGTTCGCTGGTCAACTCCATCGTGGCCCTGCACGCCACCGGCGGCTCGACCAACCACACCCTGCACATGCCGGCCATCGCCATGGCCGCGGGCATTCAGTTGACCTGGCAGGACATGGCCGACCTCTCCGAGGTGGTGCCGACCCTGAGCCACGTGTACCCGAACGGCAAAGCCGACATCAACCACTTCCAGGCGGCGGGGGGCATGTCGTTCCTGATCCGCGAACTGCTGGAAGCGGGCCTGCTCCACGAAAACGTCAACACGGTGCTGGGCCACGGCCTGAGCCGCTACACCATGGAACCGTTCCTCGAAAACGGCGAACTGGTCTGGCGCGAAGGCCCGATCGAAAGCCTCGACGAAACCATCCTGCGTCCGGTCGCTCGCGCATTCTCGCCAGAGGGTGGCTTGCGGGTGATGGAAGGCAACCTCGGCCGTGGCGTGATGAAGGTCTCGGCAGTTGCACTGGAAAACCAGATTGTCGAAGCACCGGCGATGGTGTTCCAGGATCAGCAGGATCTGGCCGATGCGTTCAAGGCCGGTTTGCTGGAGAAGGATTTTGTCGCGGTGATGCGCTTCCAGGGCCCACGTTCCAACGGCATGCCGGAACTGCACAAGATGACGCCGTTCCTCGGCGTGCTGCAGGATCGCGGTTTCAAAGTGGCGTTGGTCACCGACGGGCGCATGTCCGGTGCCTCGGGGAAAATCCCGGCGGCGATCCATGTCAGCCCGGAAGCCTACGTGGGTGGTGCTTTGGCACGGGTGCAAGAGGGCGATATCATCCGCGTCGATGGCGTCAAAGGCACTTTGGAGCTTAAGGTGGACGCCGAAGAATTCGCAGCGCGCGAACCTGCCAAAGGCCTGTTGGGTAATAACATCGGCAGCGGTCGCGAACTGTTTGGTTTCATGCGCATGGCCTTCAGCTCCGCAGAGCAAGGCGCCAGCGCCTTTACTTCTGCCCTGGAGACGCTTAATTGAAACTGGCTTTGGTCGGTGACATCGGTGGCACCAACGCACGTTTCGCGTTGTGGAAAAACCAGCAACTGGAATCGATCCAGGTGCTGGCGACGGCAGACCACGCCAGCCCGGAGGAAGCGATTGCGCTCTACCTGAACGGGCTCGGCCTGGCGCCGGGTTCGATCGGTTCGGTGTGCCTGTCGGTGGCGGGGCCGGTGAGCGGTGATGAATTCAAGTTCACCAACAATCACTGGCGGCTCAGTCGCAAGGGTTTCTGCAAGACCTTGCAGGTGGATCAACTGCTGCTGGTCAACGATTTCTCGGCCATGGCCCTGGGCATGACCCGCTTGCAGCCGGGCGAGTTTCGGGTGGTCTGCGAAGGCACGCCGGAACCGTTGCGGCCAGCGGTGGTGATCGGTCCGGGCACTGGCTTGGGCGTGGGCACGTTGCTCGATCTGGGCGGCGGACGTTTTGCGCCGCTGCCGGGGGAGGGCGGTCACGTCGATCTGCCGCTGAGCAGCCCGCGAGAAACCCAATTGTGGCAGCACATCTTCAACGAGATCGGCCACGTCAGCGCTGAAACGGCGTTGAGCGGCAGCGGCTTGCCGCGGGTCTACCGGGCGATTTGCGCGGTGGACGGTCACACGCCTGTACTCGACACGCCTGAGGCGATCACAAAGGCCGGGCTGGCGGGTGATCCGATTGCCCTGGAAGTGCTTGAGCAGTTCTGTTGCTGGCTGGGTCGCGTGGCTGGCAACAATGTGCTGACCACCGGTGCACGGGGTGGTGTGTACATCGTCGGCGGGGTGATTCCACGGTTTGCCGATTTCTTCATCGAAAGCGGTTTCGCCCGCTGCTTTGCCGACAAGGGTTGCATGAGCGATTACTTCAAAGGCATTCCGGTGTGGCTGGTGACAGCGCCGTATTCCGGCCTGGTGGGCGCGGGTGTGGCGTTGGAGCAGGCTTGAAACCGCGTCGCCTTCATCGCGGGCAAGCCACGCTCCCACAGGATTACCTACATTCTGAAAATGTGCGCATAACCTTGTGGGAGCGGGCTTGCCCGCGATGAGGCCCTCACCGACAACATAGATCTGTGAACGATCAGGCATAATCCTCTCTAACACATACAACAAGGACGCCGCCCTGTGAGCTCAGTCAACAAGTCGATTTTGTTGGTCGATGATGATCAAGAGATACGCGAGTTGCTGGACACCTACCTGACCCGCGCCGGTTTCCAGGTCCGTACCACGCCCGATGGCGCAGGTTTTCGCCAGGCCTTGAACGAGGCGCCGAGCGATCTGGTGATCCTCGACGTGATGCTGCCGGACGAAGACGGTTTCAGCCTCTGCCGCTGGATCCGCCAGCACCCGCGCCAGGCCCACGTGCCGATCATCATGCTCACCGCCAGTTCCGACGAGGCCGACCGCGTCATCGGTCTGGAACTGGGCGCCGACGACTACCTCGGCAAACCCTTCAGTCCCCGTGAATTGCAGGCACGCATCAAAGCCTTGTTGCGCCGTGCGCAGTTCGGTCAGGAGCGTTCCGGCGGTGAAGTGCTGGCCTTCGACGACTGGCGGCTGGACATGGTCAGCCATCGGCTGTTCCACATCGACGGTGAGGAAGTGATTCTCTCGGGTGCCGACTTCGCGCTGCTAAAACTGTTCCTCGATCACCCTCAGGAAATCCTCGATCGCGACACCATCGGCAACGCCACCCGTGGCCGTGACCTGATGCCGCTCGATCGCATCGTCGACATGGCGGTCAGCCGTTTGCGTCAGCGCCTGCGTGACACTGAAAAACCACCGCGGCTGATCCGTACCGTGCGTGGCAGTGGCTACCAACTGGCAGCCAACGTGGTTGCCGGCAATGGCCACTGAGTTCCTGCGCAAGCTCGCCGGGCGCGTGCCGGTGCCGCGCTCGCTGCTCGGGCGCATGTTGCTGCTGACCCTGCTGGCGGTGTTGTTCGCCCAGGCGCTGTCGAGCGTGATCTGGGTTTCGCAATTGCGCGCCACCCAACTCGAAGGTTTGGTCACCAGTGCTCGCAGCCTGGCCCACTCGATGACGGCCAGCGTCAGTTATTTCCGTTCGTTGCCGGTGGCGTTCAGGCCGCTGGTGCTCGACCAGTTGCGCAGCATGGGCGGCACCCGATTCGTGGTGACCCTCAACGACAAACCCTTAGGCATGGAAGTGCTGCCGATCACTCCGCGCAAAGCGGCGGTACTCAAAGCGGTGGACGAAGTGCTGCGTCAGTCGCTGGGCCAGGACGCCGATATTTCGGTGACGTTCGTCAGCCCCGAAGACCTGCGGATCTTCAATAGCGGGCTGAAACTCGATGAATTGCCACGCTCCTGGGCGCACTACGCGTTGACCCTGGAGCCAGTGAACCCACCGGTGCTGGTCACGCAAATCCAGATGGCACCGGGGGAATGGCTGTACATCGCTTCGCTGTTGCCCGAGCCCTACACCAGTCTCGAAGAGCAAGGCCTGCCGGCACAGCAAGTCTGGTTCATCGTACTCACCAGCGGCTTCTTGCTCCTGTTCATCGGCCTGCTGGTGCACTGGCAGAGCCGGCCGCTCAAGCGATTGGCGCGGGCGGCGCGGGACATGTCCCTCGGTGCCGAAGTCGAACCAGTGGCCGAGGGTGGCGGCAGTGAAGTGGTTGAGGTTGGCCGCGCCTTCAATGCCATGCGCGAGCGCATCAGCCGTTACCTGACCGAGCGCAGCCAGTTGTTCAGCGCGATTTCCCATGACTTGCGCACACCGATCACTCGGTTGCGACTGCGGGTCGAATTGCTTGAAGACGAGAAACTGCAAGCCAAGTTCGGTCGTGACCTGGATGAGCTGGAGTTGCTGGTCAAAGGCGCGCTGCAATGCGTGAAAGACACCGACATCCACGAAAACATCGAGCCGGTAGACCTCAATCATGTGCTCGACTGCCTGGTGGAACCGTATCTGGCGCCTAACGGCAATGGCCGCGTGACTCAACAAGGGCGGGCGCTGCTGCCGTATCCCGGTAAGCCACTGGCGCTCAAGCGCTGCATCGGCAACCTGATCGACAACGCCTTGAAGTACGGGCAGAACGCGCATCTGCACATCGATGATGACGAGAGCGCGTTCGTCCTGCATGTCGACGACGAAGGCCCAGGCGTGCCGGAGCAGCGGCTGGAGCAAGTGTTCGAGCCGCACTTCCGCTTGGCCGGGCAGCAGCAGGGTTATGGCCTGGGGCTGGGGATCGCGCGCAACATCGCCCATAGTCATGGCGGTGAAGTCAGCCTGCAAAACCTGCGTGAAGGCGGGTTGCGGGTGACGTTGCAGTTGCCCCGCTCGATGGATTGACACCGCCCCTGTGGCGAGGGAGCTTGCTCCCGCTGGGGCGCGGAGCGGCCCCCCTTATCCCTGAAAAGAATGGGACTGCTGCGCAGTCCAACGGGAGCAAGCTCCCTCGCCACAACACATCACTCGCCTCAAAAACAGGGGGAATGTCACAAGCTGGTGACATAACTCGCCTCCTTCGTTACCTGCCCGCCACCGCCCGTTGTTTAGACTGCCCCCAGTCATAACAACAAAAAAGGGCCACCCATGGACACCTTCCAACCCGCGTTCAGCAGTTGGCTGAACGCGCCTGCCCATCAGCAATGGCTCGCCGCCGAAGGCCTGCGCCTGTTGGCGTTTGCCAAGGCTGCAAAGCTTGCCGAAGGCTTCGGCAATCTCGATGAAAAGGGTCGCCTGCCGGCCAATGCGCAAGCCGAAACCATGAACACCGCGCGCATGACCCACAGCTTCGCCATGGCCCACATCCAGGGCCTGCCGGGTTTCGCCGAGCTGGTGGATCACGGCATCAAAGCCCTCAGCGGGCCGCTGCGTGACGCCGAACACGGTGGCTGGTTCGCCACGCCCGAACACCGCGACGGCAATACCGGCAAAGCCGCTTACCTGCATGCCTTCGTGGCGTTGGCCGCGAGTTCTGCGGTGGTCGCTCAACGGCCCGGTGCGCAAGCCTTGCTCGACGATGCGATCCACATCATCGACAGCCATTTCTGGAGCGAAGAGGAGGGCGCCATGCGCGAGTCCTTCAACCGCGACTTCAGTTGCGAGGAAGCCTATCGCGGCGCCAACAGCAACATGCACGCCACCGAAGCCTTCCTCGCCCTGGCCGATGTCACTGAGGACCACCGCTGGCTGATTCGCGCCCAGCGTATTGTCGAGCGAGTCATTCACGAACACGCCGCCGCCAATGATTACCTGGTGATCGAGCATTTCGACCGCGACTGGCAGCCGCAGCGTGACTACAACCACGACAACCCGGCTGACGGTTTCCGTCCTTACGGCACCACGCCGGGTCATGGTTTCGAATGGGCGCGGTTGTTACTGCACCTTGAAGCGGCGCGGGTGCAAGCCGGGATGCTCACGCCGGGCTGGCTGGCCACCGATGCGCAAAAACTCTTCGAGCACAATTGCCGTCACGGCTGGGACGTCGACGGCGCGCCGGGCATCGTCTATACCCTCGACTGGGACAATCTCGCGGTGGTTCGCCATCGTTTGCACTGGACTCATTGCGAAGCCAGCGCCGCCGCCAGTGCGCTGCTCAAACGCACCGGTGAGGAGCAATACGAGCGCTGGTACCGACTGTTCTGGGAATTCTGTGACAGTCATTTCATCGACCGCTGCGATGGCAGCTGGCATCACGAGCTCGATCCGCTGAACCGCCCGAGCGCCGATATCTGGGCCGGTAAACCCGACCTGTATCACGCCTGGCAAGCCGTATTGATCCCGCGGCTGCCGTTGGCGCCGAGCATGGCCAGTGCGCTGGCGCAATTGTCCCAGAGCGCTCCTGTGTAACCATGTGGTGACATTCGCGCGTCCCTTCGTTACCTGCGAAGGGCTATCCCCTGTTTAAAATCCTATGCAGCGCAAGCACCAGACTTGCATGCATAACAACAAGAAAGGTACTACTAGATGAATGCGATTTCTCGCCTCGCTACTGTCATTTCTCTCGCTTCACTGCTTCCCGTTGCTGCATTCCCGCTCAGTGCCCTTGCCGCCGATTCCAAAGGTTCGGTGGAAGTCGTTCACTGGTGGACGTCTGGTGGTGAAAAAGCAGCTGTCGATGTGCTCAAGGCTCAAGTCGAAAAAGACGGTTTCACCTGGAAAGACGGCGCAGTCGCCGGCGGTGGCGGTGCCACGGCCATGACCGTACTCAAAAGCCGCGCCGTGGCCGGTAACCCGCCGGGCGTAGCGCAGATCAAAGGCCCGGACATTCAGGAATGGGCGTCTACCGGTCTGCTCGATGCCGACGTCTTGAAAGACACTGCCAAAACTGAGAAGTGGGACAGCCTGCTCGACAAGAAAGTCTCCGATACCGTGAAGTACGACGGTAACTATGTGGCCGTGCCGGTGAACATTCACCGCGTCAACTGGTTGTGGATCAATCCGGAAGTCTTCAAGAAAGCCGGCATCGAAAAAGCGCCAACCACCCTTCAGGAATTCTACGCGGCCGGTGACAAGCTCAAGGCTGCGGGCTTCATCGCGCTTGCCCACGGTGGCCAGCCTTGGCAAGACAGCACCGTGTTCGAAGCGGTGGTTCTGTCGGTCATGGGCGTCGATGGCTACAAGAAAGCCCTGGTCGATCTGGATAACGCGGCGCTGACCGGTCCTGACATGGTCAAGGCGCTGACCGAGCTGAAGAAAGTCGCGACCTACATGGACGCCGACGGCAAAGGCCAGGACTGGAATCTGGAGGCGGCCAAGGTCATCAACGGCAAGGCCGGCATGCAGATCATGGGTGACTGGGCCAAGAGCGAGTGGACAGCGGCCAAGAAAGTCGCTGGCAAGGATTACGAGTGCGTAGCCTTCCCTGGCACCGACAAGGCCTTCACCTACAACATCGACTCGCTGGCCGTGTTCAAGCAGAAAGACAAGGGCACTGCTGCGGCTCAGCAGGACATCGCCAAGATCGTGCTGGGTGAGAACTTCCAGAAAGTCTTCAGCATCAACAAAGGCTCGATCCCGGTTCGAAACGACATGCTGAGCGACATGGGCAAGTACGGTTTCGACTCCTGCGCCCAGACGGCTGCCAAAGACTTCCTGGCGGACGCCAAGACCGGTGGCTTGCAGCCGAGCATGGCGCACAACATGGCGACCACGCTGGCGGTACAGGGTGCTTTCTTTGATGTCGTGACCAACTTCATCAACGATCCGAAAGCCGATCCTGCCACTGCCGCCAAGCAACTCGGCACTGCCATTAAAGCGGCCAAGTAACCGTTAGCCGCGCCCCCCCTGTGGGAGCGGGCTTACTCGCGAAAGTGCAGTGTCAGGCACCCATGTCGGTACTGGCACGACACGCTCGCGAGGGCCGCTCCTACAAGGGAAAGCGCTTGTAATCCTTTCTCTTCGTACTGGATCTTCCCATGAGTTCTGTTGCTGTGTTCAGCAAGGCCTCGCCGTTCGATGCACTGCAGCGCTGGCTCCCCAAGCTGGTGCTGGCGCCGAGCATGTTCATTGTTCTGGTGGGGTTCTATGGCTATATCCTGTGGACCTTCGTCCTGTCGTTCACCACTTCGACCTTCCTGCCGACTTACAAATGGGCGGGTCTGGCGCAGTACCAGCGGCTGTTCGACAACGATCGCTGGTGGGTAGCGAGCAAGAACCTGGCGCTTTTCGGCGGCATGTTCATTGGTATCACCCTGGTGATCGGTGTGTTGCTGGCGGTGTTTCTTGACCAGCGCATTCGTCGCGAAGGTTTCATTCGCACCATCTACCTGTACCCGATGGCGCTTTCGATGATCGTCACCGGTACCGCCTGGAAGTGGCTGCTCAACCCGGGCATGGGCCTGGACAAATTGCTGCGTGACTGGGGCTGGGAAGGCTTTCGCCTGGACTGGTTGATCGATCCGGATCGCGTTGTGTATTGCCTGGTGATCGCGGCGGTATGGCAAGCCTCGGGCTTTATCATGGCGATGTTCCTCGCCGGTCTGCGAGGCGTTGATCAATCGATCATCCGTGCCGCCCAGATCGATGGCGCGAGTATGCCGCGCATTTACCTGAAAGTGGTGTTGCCCAGCCTGCGCCCGGTGTTCTTCAGCGCAGTGATGATCCTGGCCCACATCGCTATCAAGAGTTTCGACCTGGTGGCGGCAATGACTGCCGGTGGCCCGGGTTACTCCTCCGATCTGCCTGCGATGTTCATGTATTCCTTCACCTTCAGTCGCGGCCAGATGGGCATGGGCTCGGCCAGTGCGATTCTGATGCTCGGTGCGATTCTCGCGATCATCGTGCCTTACCTGTACTCCGAGCTGAGGGCCAAACGTCATGACTAGTTTCGCTGCCAAACCTGCCATCAGCCTGAGTCGCATCGCGATCTATGGCGTGCTGCTCCTTGCGGTATTGCTGTACCTGATACCGCTGGTGGTCATGCTGTTGACCAGTTTCAAGACGCCGGAAGACATCAACTCCGGCAACCTGCTGAGCTGGCCGACCGTGGTCAGCGGTATTGGCTGGATCAAGGCCTGGGGCACGGTTGACGGGTACTTCTGGAACTCGATCAAGATCACCGTTCCGGCGGTAATGATCTCCACGGCCATCGGTGCGTTGAACGGCTATGTGCTGTCGATGTGGCGCTTTCGCGGGTCGCAGTTGTTCTTCGGCCTGCTGCTGTTCGGTTGCTTCCTGCCATTCCAGACAGTCCTGCTGCCGGCCTCGTTCACCCTCGGCAAGATGGGCCTGGCCAGCACAACGACAGGCCTGGTATTCGTGCACGTGGTCTACGGCCTGGCGTTCACCACGCTGTTTTTCCGTAACTACTACGTCAGCGTTCCCGATGCGCTGGTGAAGGCGGCGCGGCTCGATGGCGCGGGGTTCTTCACCATCTTCCGCTTGATCATCTTGCCGATGTCCACCCCGATCATCATGGTCTGCCTGATCTGGCAGTTCACTCAGATCTGGAACGACTTCCTGTTCGGCGTGGTGTTCTCAAGCGGTGACTCGCAACCCATTACGGTGGCGTTGAATAACTTGGTCAACACCAGTACCGGGGCCAAGGAATACAACGTTGATATGGCGGCGGCAATGATCGCCGGGCTGCCGACCCTGCTGGTTTATGTGGTCGCAGGTAAGTATTTCGTGCGCGGGCTGACGGCCGGCGCAGTCAAGGGGTAATCATGGCTACGCTCGAACTTCGCAATGTAAACAAAACCTATGGCCCCGGTCTGCCGGACACCCTCAAGAACATCGAGCTGTCGATCAAGGACGGTGAATTCCTGATTCTTGTGGGACCTTCGGGTTGCGGCAAATCGACCCTGATGAATTGCATCGCCGGCCTTGAGACCATCACCGGCGGCGCGATCATGATCGGTGACCAGGACGTCAGCGGCATGAGCCCCAAAGACCGCGACATCGCCATGGTGTTCCAGTCCTACGCGCTGTACCCGACCATGAGCGTGCGCGACAACATCGCGTTCGGTTTGAAGATCCGCAAAATGCCCGCCGCCGATATTGACGCGGAAGTCGCTCGCGTGGCCAAGCTGCTGCAAATCGAACACCTGCTCAACCGCAAGCCGGGTCAACTCTCCGGTGGCCAGCAACAGCGCGTGGCCATGGGCCGGGCGTTGGCGCGGCGGCCGAAGATCTACTTGTTCGACGAACCGCTGTCCAACCTCGACGCCAAGCTGCGGGTCGAGATGCGCACCGAAATGAAACTGATGCACCAGCGCCTGAAAACCACCACGGTCTACGTGACCCACGACCAGATCGAAGCCATGACCCTGGGCGACAAAGTGGCGGTGATGAAGGACGGGATCATTCAGCAGTTTGGTACGCCGAAAGACATCTACAACAACCCGGCCAACCTGTTCGTCGCGAGTTTCATCGGTTCGCCTCCGATGAACTTTATTCCGCTGCGTTTGCAACGCAAGGACGGCCGTCTGTTGGCGCTGCTCGACAGTGGTCAGGCGCGCTGCGAATTGCCGTTGGGCATGCAGGACGCCGGGCTCGAAGACCGCGAAGTGATCCTCGGCATGCGCCCGGAGCAAATCGTGTTGGCGAACGGCGAAGCCAACGGCCTGCCGACCATTCGCGCTGAAGTGCAGGTTACCGAACCGACCGGTCCCGACACCCTGGTGTTCGTCAACCTCAACGACACCAAAGTCTGCTGCCGCCTGGCACCGGACGTCGCGCCGGCCGTGGGTGAAACCCTGACCCTGCAGTTCGATCCGTCGAAAGTACTGCTGTTCGATGCCAAGACCGGTGAACGCCTGGGGGTTGCCGGCATGCCGAAAGCTGAAGCTCACAGCGCCAATGTGGCCCAGTTCAAAGGCCGCTGAAGATCAAATGTGGGAGCGAGCGAGCCCGCTCCCACAGGGGGGATTAGTGGCGGATGGAGACATCCGTCGCAATCGATGTAAACCGCGTTAGATAAAAACAGTTAATAACAATAAAACGAGGATGTAGGGATGAAGAAGAAGAACAACGCTCAGCTTATCTGCCAATTGTCAGCGGTTGCGGCGATGATGCTGGCCGGTAGCGCGCACGCGGCTGACGCGTTCAGTGCCGACTCCCAGTGGATGACGGGGGACTGGGGTGGCGAGCGGACCAAGCTGATCGAGCAAGGTATCGACATCAAGGCCGACTACGTCGGTGAAGTGGGCGCCAACCTGCACGGCGGCTACAACGACGACAAGACGGCGCGTTACGCCGACCAGTTTGGCCTGGGCGTGGCGCTGGATCTGCAAAAGCTGTGGGGCTGGGATAACACTCAGGCCAAGATCCAGCTCACCAACCGTAACGGTCAGAACATCTCCAATGACCGTGTCGGCGACCCGCGTGCCGGCACCTTGAGTTCCTCACAGGAAGTCTACGGCCGTGGCCATATGGTCCGTCTGACCCAACTATGGATCAAGCACCAGTTCCTCGACGGTAAACTGGACGTCAAGGCCGGTTACTTCGGCGAAGGCGAAGACTTCAACACCTTCCCTTGCGAGTTCCAGAACCTGGCATTCTGCGGTTCCCAGCGCGGGTAACTGGGCGACCGGTATCTGGTACAACTGGCCGGTCATGCAGGCGGCGGTTCGCGTGAAGTACAACATCACGCCTGAGTTCTATGCGCAGATCGGCGCGTACAACCAGAACCCATCGCAACTTGAGCACGGTAACGGCTTCAAGCTCAGCGGCAGTGGTACCAAGGGCACCGTCTTGCCGGTCGAACTGGTCTGGTCGCCGAAGGTCAACAACCTGCCGGGCGAATACCGTGTCGGTTACTACAAGAGCACTGCCGACGCCGATGACGTTCGTAAAGACGACAACGGCAATGATGCGGCAACCAGCGGCAATGCCTATCGCAGCCACGACAGCAAGCACGGTTACTGGTTCGTCGCGCAGCAACAACTCACCAGCCACAACGGTGATGCTTCACGCGGTCTGAACATCGCGGCCAACGCGACCTTCCACGACAAGGACACCAACTTCGTCGACAACTACCAGTCGCTGATGTTTGTGTACAAGGGCCCATTCGATGCTCGTCCAAAAGACGACGTCGGGATCGGTTTCTCCCGTATCCATGTCAACGATGACGTGAAGAAAAACGCCGAGTTGGTCAACGCCGCCAATGATGTCACCGACTACAACGATCCACTGTTCTCGCCACTGCGCAGCACCGAGTACAACTACGAGATCAACTACGGTTTCCACGTTACCAACTGGCTGACGGTACGTCCTAACCTGCAATACATCACTCACCCAGGTGGTGTGGATGAAGTTGATAACGCGCTGGTCGCCGGCCTGAAAATTCAGTCGGTGTTCTAACGCTGTTGCGATAAGCTCCTCTCTATGTGCGCATATTTGCGGACGGCCATGGCTGTCCGCTTTTTTTTGGGGGCTGATCAGCCAGGCGTCTGACGATTGCATTGTGGCGAGGGAGCTTGCTCCCGCTCGGCTGCGTAGCAGTCGTAAACGTGGCGAATGCGGTTTGCCTGAAGCACCGCAGTGAATGGTTTTAGGGCAGCTTCGCAGCCCAGCGGGAGCAAGCTCCCTCGCCACAGAGAATTCGCTGTCTACAAAAACGCTGTTGTTTTCAGGGGTTGTGAGTACACCAATGATTTTCAGGACCGTGGCACATGCTTGAGCATCCGCTACAACGCTTTTTCAAATCCTTGCGCGAACGTCCGGTGTTTGCGTGGGAGCGCTATCAGATGCGCGATGTGCTGGTGATCGACCATCCGCTGTGTCAGGCGGTGTTCAGTCGGCAGGGCGCACAGCTGCTGCACTTCCAGCCAAAGGGCCAGAAACCCTGGTTGTGGTGCGCGGCGAAGTGGCCGCATGTCGGGGCGATTCGCGGCGGCGTGCCGGTGTGTTGGCCGTGGTATGGCCGTCATCCGAGCGAAAACGCCTGGCCATCCCATGGCTGGGCGCGCCTGCTCGACTGGAAACTGCTCGACAGCTGTAGTGACGACGATGGCGTACACCTGCACTGGCAGTTACAGCTGTGCGATTGGCAAGTGGACTTGCACGCGCACCTGGGCGAACGCATGGATTTGCACCTGAGCACCGAGCATCAGGACGACATGCCATGCCAGTTGAGCCAGGCGTTGCACGCCTATTGGCGTATTGGCGACGTGGGTGAGGTAGCGCTGTCTGGGCTCGACGGCGCACAAGGTTACGACCAGTTGAACCGCCAGGTTTGCCAGCAGGAAGGCGAGTTGCGGGTCGACGGTGGTTGTCAGCGAGTGTTCCAGCACGACGGTGAATTGCAGCTCAAGGACCACGCCTGGCAACGGCAATTGTGCATCGACACCGGTGATCATGCGGACACGGTCGTCTGGCATCCGGGCTCGCGGCCGTTGTTGGGCGTGAGCTGGAACGAGATTTCAGAGTTTGTCTGTGTGGAAGCGGCCAGTGGCGGGACCGACAGCCTGTGCCTGGCACCGGGGGAGCAAGCGCATTTGAGTTTGCAGGCGCGGGTTGGGGCGTAGGCGTTGCGTAATCATTGTGGCGAGGGGGCTTGCCCCCTCGCCACAATGGGCTAATTAAACTCATCCCCAATCGGATACCGACTGGCATTCAGGCTTTCCTTGATCTTGCGCAAATGCGGCTGGAAATCCACGCCCCGGCGCAGGGTCATGCCGGTGGCGAGCACATCGAGCACGGTCAGCTGAATGATCCGCGACGTCATCGGCATGTAGATGTCGGTGTCTTCCGGCAACGGGATGTTCAGACTCAAGGTACTGGCCTTGGCCAGCGGCGAACCCTCGGCCGTCAGGCCCAGCACCGAAGCGCCGTTTTCCCGGGCAATGCGCGCCACTTCCACCAGTTCGCGGGTGCGGCCGGTGTAGGAAATGATCACGAACAACTCACCGGTGTGGGCCACCGAGGCAATCATGCGTTGCATCAGCACGTCGGCATGGGCGGTCACCGCCAGGTTGAAGCGGAAGAACTTGTGCTGGGCATCCAGCGCCACCGGGGCCGAGGCGCCGAGGCCGAAGAAGTGGATCTGCCGGGCCTGGATCAACAAGTCAACGGCGCGGCTGATCAGGCTCGGGTCAAGCGCCTGCAACGCACTGTCCAAAGAGGCGATGGCGCTGCCGAAAATCTTTTTTGTATACGCTTCCGGATTGTCATCGGCTTCAACCGCCCGGCTGACATACGCCGCGCCACTGGCCAGGCTCTGGGCCAGCTGCAGTTTCAGTTCCGGGTAGCCGCTGACGCCGAACGAGCGGCAGAAACGGTTGACCGTCGGCTCGCTGACCTTCGAGGCCTGGGCGAGGGCGGCAATGCTGAACCGGGTGGCCTGCTCCGGGTTGAGCAGAATCACTTCGGCGACTTTGCGTTCAGCCTTGTTCAGGTCTTCAAGGCGATTCTGGATCTGTTCCAGTAAATTTCGCACGCGGTCCATATGAGTTCCTAGATTCACCTGCGCAAACAAGCGCTCGGCTATGCAAATTGGGCCTTTGATACGGCCCATGACGGTGGCCTATCCTACTGATGGCTCCGACCGACCACCACTCGGAATGTACATTTTGCGAAAATGTTGTGGTTATTACTACATTTTCCCTTGAGTGATGCCTTGAAAAAAGGTATTTGTAGCTTAACTTGATAAAAGAACAAACATCATGCCTTCGATTACGGTTGAACCGTGCACCTTTGCCTTGTTCGGCGCTCTCGGCGATCTAGCCTTGCGCAAGCTGTTTCCTGCCCTCTATCAACTCGATGGCGCCGGCCTGCTTCACGAGGATACGCGCATTATCGCGCTGGCCCGTGAACCCGGCAGCGAGCAACAGCATCTGACGTTCATCGCCGCTGAACTGCGCCGCTACGTCGGTGCAAAAGAGCTGGATGAAGCCGTGCTCGAGCGCTTTCTGGCCCGCTTGAGCTACCTGCACGTCGATTTCCTCAAGGTTGACGACTATGTCGCCCTGGCCGAACGGGCCGGCAGCGCCCAGCGGGTGATTGCCTACTTCGCCACGCCAGCGGCGGTTTACGGCGCCATTTGCGAGAACCTGTCGAAGGTCGGCCTGACCGAAAACACCCGTGTGGTGCTGGAAAAGCCCATCGGTTCGGACCTGGAATCCTCGCGCAAGGTCAACGATGCCGTGGCGCAGTTCTTCCCCGAGAACCGCACCTACCGCATCGACCATTACCTGGGCAAAGAGACCGTACAAAACCTGATCGCCCTGCGTTTTGCCAACAGTCTGTTCGAAACCCAGTGGAACCAGAATTATATCTCCCACGTGGAAATCACCGTGGCCGAGCAGGTCGGGATCGAAGGCCGTTGGGGTTACTTCGACAAGGCCGGCCAGCTGCGGGACATGATCCAGAATCACCTGCTGCAATTGCTCTGCCTGATCGCCATGGACCCGCCGGCCGACCTGTCGGCCGACAGCATCCGTGACGAGAAAGTCAAAGTCCTCAAGGCGCTGGCGCCGATCAGCCCGGAAGGCTTGACCACTCAGGTGGTGCGCGGCCAATACATTGCCGGTCACAGCGAAGGCAAATCGGTGCCCGGGTATCTGGAGGAACCGAATTCCAACACCCAGAGCGACACCGAAACCTTCGTCGCCCTGCGTGCCGACATTCGCAACTGGCGCTGGGCCGGCGTGCCGTTTTACCTGCGCACCGGCAAGCGCATGCCGCAGAAGCTGTCGCAGATCGTCATCCACTTCAAGGAACCGTCGCACTACATCTTCGCCCCCGAGCAGCGCTTGCAGATCAGCAACAAACTGATCATCCGCCTGCAACCGGACGAAGGCATTTCCTTGCGTGTGATGACCAAAGAACAAGGCCTGGACAAGGGCATGCAGCTGCGCAGCGGTCCGTTGCAGCTGAACTTTTCCGACACCTGGCGCAGCGCGCGGATTCCCGACGCCTACGAGCGGTTGTTGCTGGAAGTGATGCGTGGCAATCAGAACCTGTTTGTCCGTAAAGATGAAATCGAAGCCGCGTGGAAATGGTGTGACCAGTTGATCGCCGGGTGGAAAAAGTCCGGTGATGCGCCCAAGCCGTACGCGGCCGGGTCCTGGGGGCCGATGAGCTCGATTGCACTGATCACGCGGGATGGGAGGTCGTGGTATGGCGATATCTGAATTGAAACTGCCTCAGGGCGTCAGCGCTCATGAGTTCAAGAGCCCAGTGCTGCTGGCCGAAGGCCTGGCATTGACGGTAGCCAAGCAACTGAGTGACGCGATTGCCGCACAGGGCGCCGCGACGCTGGTGGTGTCTGGTGGGCGCAGCCCGGTGGCGTTTTTCCAGCACCTGGCCAAGCAGAAGCTGGACTGGTCGAAAGTGGTGGTCAGCCTGGCTGACGAGCGCTGGGTGCCGGTGGAGCATGCCGACAGCAATGCCGGCCTGCTCAAGCGTTACCTGTTACAAGGCCCGGCGGCCAAGGCTCAGTTTCTGAGCCTCTACAGCGCCACCGCCAACCTGGAACAGGCCGCCGAGCAGGCTGATCGCTTGCTCGCCGAATTGCCATCGATCGACGTGCTGGTGCTGGGCATGGGTGATGACGGCCACACCGCGTCACTGTTCCCCAACAGCCCGAACCTGGCCGACGCCTTGAACGTCGATGGCACCCGCCGCTGCTGGCCAATGCTGGCGCCGACCGTGCCGCGCCAGCGCCTGACCATGAGTCGCGCGCTGCTGGCTTCGGCCAAACACACCGTTCTATCGATTTCCGGTCAGTCCAAGCTGACCACCCTGAGTGCCGCATTGGCCGGTGACGATGTCGCCGCCATGCCGATTCGGGCGTTTCTGCAACCTACGTTAGAGATTTACTGGTGCCCATGAACCAAGGATCAGCCGCTATGACAAACACATCCCCGACCGTTTCCATGGCGGACAAAGTTGCCCTGATCGACAGCCTCTGCGCCAAGGCGCGGATCTTGCCGGTGATCACCATCGCGCGTGAACAGGACGTGCTGCCATTGGCCGACGCCCTGGCGGCCGGAGGCCTGACGGCGCTGGAAGTGACCCTGCGTTCGCAATTCGGCCTCAAGGCGATCCAGATCCTGCGCGCACAGCGTCCGGAACTGGTGACCGGCGCCGGTACGGTGCTTGATCGCAACATGCTGGCTGCTGCCGAAGCAGCGGGTTCGCAATTCATCGTTACGCCGGGCATCACCCGTGATCTGCTCGAAGCCAGTGTCAACAGCCCGATCCCGCTGTTGCCGGGCATCAGCAATGCTTCCGGCATCATGGAAGGCTATAGCCTGGGTTATCGCCGCTTCAAGCTGTTCCCGGCGGAAGTCAGCGGCGGCGTTGCGGCCATCAAGGCCCTGGGCGGTCCGTTCGGCGAAGTTAAATTCTGCCCGACCGGTGGCGTCAGCCCGGCCAATATCAAGAGCTACATGGCGTTGAAAAACGTGATGTGCGTGGGCGGTAGCTGGATGCTTGACCCCGAGTGGATCAAGAACGGCGACTGGGCCCGCATCCAGGAGTGCACCGCCGAGGCATTGGCTCTGCTGGACTGATTAACCGGATTTACCAAACACTTCGTTGTGTGTTCTACGGCTTTACGGTGCGCTTGGTCGGTGCACCGTTTTTTTTTGCCTGAAATAAAACCCTGTGACTGTCGAAACGCTCTTTGTAGCAGGACATCATGCGATACATAGTTACCGCATCCCGATGCTCGTCCGGCGTTAATCTGCGTTCATCTTATGGAAGAGAGAACGTCATGGACGACAACACTTCAGTTACATCCCCAACTCCGGTTTATCAGCTGTCACCTGAACAGATCGCCGGCCCGTATTTTCGAAACCCGAAACTGATCAGACGCAACATCAGCGAAGGCATGGATGGCATCCCCTTGGTGCTGCGGCTGACCATCGTCGATGCGATGACCGGTCAACCGGTCACCGGGGCGGTGGTCGATATCTGGCATTGCAACGCGCGCGGGGCGTATTCGGGGTGGAGCAAGATCAATCCAGACAAAAAAGTCAGCGTCGGCGATATCGGGTCGATCCCGCGTACCGATGATGATACCTACCTGCGTGGTGGGCAATTCACGGACAAAAAGGGCATCGTCCGGTTTACCACGATCTATCCGGGGTTTTATGCCGGCCGAGCGCTGCACATTCATGTCGCGGTACGCATCACAGCCGGCAACAACTATCTCGAAGAACGCCATGTCGCCTGGGTTGGCCAACTCTACTTCCCGGACGTTGTATCGAGATCGGTGCTTGATGCCAGAGAATACGGCGGGCGCACGGTATCAGCGCTGACAAACGATGAAGATTTTCACTACAAACACCGAGGCGGCGAAGCCTCGACCTTGAATGTCCATGCCATCGGTCGAGACTCGAACGACGACGGCTTTTTCGGGCACATGACCATCGGCGTCGACACGTTTGCAGTGTCATCGCAGATCAAGCCCGAGGACTTCGACAAATACACCGTGTGACCTCAGCGCAATTCAGTCAGCGCCCGTGCCAGCCGATCCATGTCGGCTGCAGTGGTGGTGAGCCCCGGCGTAATGCGGATGCACGGGCCACACGCCGCACCGCTGCGCGCCACGGTAAACAGGTTGTAGTCGTTGAGCAGGCGCTCGACCAGCGTCTGTTGGTCGGCATGCCGGGTAAAGCGCATCGAGGTAATGCCGCAATACAGGCGCGGGTCATCCGGGGTCATGATTTCGATCCCCGGCAGCTCGCGAACGGCATCGACCCACCGATTACGCAGGTAGTTGAGCCGTGCGCCCTTGGCGACGGAACCACCCATCGTGCGATGTTCTTCGAGTACCAGCGGCAATGTCAGCAGGGCCGGAATATTCGGGGTGCTATATGGCGTGCGCGCGCGAATGTCGGTGTCCGGGAAATGCATCTCGCCCATGTCCGGGTCGATATCGGTCAGGCGCTGGGGGGCGATGTAAATGAAGCCCAGAGTCAGCGGTGCACCGATCCATTTGTGCAAGTTGTAGCCAGCAAAAGCGATGCCCAGTTTCTCGAGATCGAACTCGATCTGACCGAGGGCATGGGCGCCGTCGAGGATCACATCGATCCCGTGTTCTCTGGCGGCAGCGGCAATCGCCTGCACCGGCATCACCAGCCCGGTGCGATGGGTGACGTGGGTCAGGGCCATCAGCTTCAGTCGCGGATAACGCAGGAAAGCTTCGCGGTAAGTGGCCAGTAAACTGTCGAAACTGGCGGGGTGGCGGTGTTCGATCTCGATCACTTCCACGCCTCGATAGCGGGCCAGCCAACGCATCGCGCCCTTGACCGTGTCGTATTCCAGATCGCACAGCAACACCTGATCGCCCGGTTCCAGGCGGTTGTAGTTGCGGATCAGCGATTGCAGGCCATCGGAGGCGTTACGGGTGAGGGCGACGGCTTCGGCCGGTGCACCGATCAACTCGGCCAGTTGCGCACGAATCTCGACGCTTTCGCCCTGTTCGAAGCGCTGGCGCACATACACCGAATTGCCGCAGTTGATGAGTTCGATGTTGCGCTGATATTCCTCGACCACTGTGCGCGACATGCGCCCGAAGTAACCGTTCTCCAGATTCAGGGGGCCGGGTTCGACAGCGTAGCGGTCGGCAAAGGTCCGCCAAAAGGCTTCATCGCGGGTACGGCGGGTGTTATCGGGCATGAGCTACTCGGTCTGGAGGGCGGGTCAGTGGCGAGGGGCGGGTTTGCCGTGTTTAGCGCGCAGCGGTTCGAGCAATTCCGACAAACCGTTGTGGTCGATTTCCTGCATCAAAGCCAGCAAACCGCCCAGTTCACCGTGAGGGAAACCTTCGCGAGCGAACCAGTTCAGGTACTGGCCGGGCAGGTCGGCGATGATGCGACCCTTGTATTTGCCAAAGGGCATTTCGCGGGTAATCAGTAGTTCGAGCTTTTCGGGATTCATCGTCAGTCGTCTTGATTCAAACAGTCAGGAAAATACAGGCATTCTGCATGCAGGCCAAATGACAGATCATGCAAAAAAAGCGGATACAGATTTCAGGTTTAAGGTTAAGTTATTGAAATATAAGTAAAAAATTATCAGTTCGAGGCTGGCATGCAGGATGCAATTACTCATTGCATCTTTCATCAACCGCAAGGAATTGAAAAATGACCGACATTAATAAAGAAGCGATCTCTGTACTCAACGACCTGATTGAAACCAGTAAAGACGGTCAGGAAGGGTTCAAGACTTGCGCTGAAGACATCAAGAATCCAGAACTCAAAAACCTGTTCATGCAGCGCTCCGCCGACTGCGCCTCTGCCGCTGCCGAACTGCAGGCCACTGTACGTTCCCTGGGCGGTGATCCGGAAACCTCCACCAGTGTCAGTGGCGATCTGCACCGTCGTTGGGTCGATGTGAAGTCGATGTTCACCGGCAAGGATGAAGAGGCGGTGCTGAACGAAGCCGAACGCGGTGAAGACCATGCGAAGAAGGCTTACAAGGACGCATTGGAAAAAATCAACAAGTACAACCTGGTGGGCATTCGTGACATCGTTGAACGCCAGTACCACGGCGTGCAACGCAACCACGATCAGGTGAAAGCCCTGCGTAACCAGGCTCGCGCACGCTCGTAAGGGTTCGTTGCCTGTTAAAAAAAACGCCAGTCAGTCTGGCGTTTTTTTTGTGGGGGATGACGGCGAGTGGGCAGACGCAGGAAGGTAGGCAACAAGAACTGCAGCGCTGTGGTCATTGTGGCGAGGGAGCAAGCTCCCTCGCCACAGTAAATCTCCCCACAGGCCCGCCACTGGCCACAGATGAGCGATGAATCAGCCGATGCTGATCGCCGGCAATGTCGGCAATGTCACGGTCTGCTGTTTACGCGGCGCCAGAATCTCCGCCTCGCCATCCACGACCAACTCATCACGCTGGTTGAACACTCGCGTGGCGATACGCACACGAAACTTCGGCAGTTTCTCAAGAATCTCCAGGCGCACAGTCAGCGTGTCGCCAATTTTCACCGGCTTCTGAAAGCTCATCGTCTGACCGATATAAATAGTCCCAGGCCCAGGCAATTCGCAAGCCACCGCTGCGCTGATCAACGCGCCGCTGAACATGCCATGGGCGATACGCTCCTTGAACATGCTGGCGGCGGCGAATTCGGCGTCCAGGTGCACTGGGTTGTGGTCGCCGGACATCGCGGCGAACAACTGAATGTCGCGCTCTTCGACGGTTTTGCTGTAGCTGGCGGTCTGGCCGACTTCGAGGGCTTCGTAAGGGATGTTGGTAACCTGGGTCATCTGTCTCGATTCCTGTGACGAATTAATTAAATCCACAAAAAACTATTCGGCTCTGGGTGGCCGATGGTTGCTCAAGGCCTGGGCGATCCAGTTCAGCACGTCGGCAATCACTTCATCGCGATTGCTCTCATTGAACAGTTCATGCCGGGCCTGCGGGTAAACAGTCAGCTGCAGGCTCTGGCAGCCAGCGTCGCGCAGGGCGTGGGCCAGATTCTTCAGACGTTTGCCGTCGCTCACCGGATCACATTCGCCGCCGATCACCAGCAGCGGCAGGCCCGGATCGATCTGGGCGAGATTGGACGCTTTGCTGATTTGCTGCAAGCCGCCGAGCAAATCGATCCACAGCTGATTGGTGCAGCGAAAGCCGCAGAGCGGGTCGTTGGTGTACTTGTCGACCTCGGCGGGGTCGCGGCTCAGCCAGTCGAACGGCGTGCGCGCCGGTTTGAATTTCTTGTTGAACGAGCCGAACGACAACCACTCGATCAACGCACTGCGGCCCTTGGGGCCCTGGCGCAAGCGTTCGAGGCGAGCAATCTGCCGCGCTGCGCGATAGAGCGCCACGGGCTGGAAGTTCGAGCCGCTGAGAATGGCTCCGTGCAGGCTGGCGCTATGGTGCAGCAAGTAAGCCTGGGCGATGTAGCTGCCCATGCTGTGGCCCAACAGCACGATTGGCACGCCCGGATGCTGTTGGCCGATGTGTTGGTTGAGGCTGGCCAGGTCGCCGACCACTTTGCACCAGCCGTCATTGTCGGCGAAATGGCCCAGTGTGCTGTTTTCGGCGGTTTTGCCATGTCCACGCAGGTCCGGCGCATAAACGCCGTAGTCATGATCACAGAACGCTTGCGCCAGGCGGGCGTAGCGACCGCTGTGTTCCGCCATGCCGTGGGCCAGCAGAATCACGGCCTTGAGCGGCGCAGCCGGCAGCCACTGGTTGACGAAGAGGCGGCTGCGGTCACTCGCGGTCAGCCAGAAAGTGTCGTGGATCATGGCGATTCCTTTGCGTTGGGCTGCAGGGGGCTGAAGGGTGGAAGCAGCCTCGATGCATTGTATAGCGCATACCTCGCTTGCCGTCTGATCAGGCCGTGCCGGGGCAGCAAGATTCACGCGATCAATGACGACCGTGCGCATATTTGCCTGATTCACCATAGCTGCTAGTGTCCGGGAAGCACCGTTTTTCACTTTCTGCTTTTGAGAAAGGACAGAAAAACGGCCCCGGATAGATTCAGGTAAAGAGGACAACAACAATGCAACCTGATTTCTGGAATGACAAACGCCCGGCCGGCGTGCCCCTGGATATCGACCTTGGGGCCTATAAGTCGGTGATCGAGGTGTTCGAGCGTTCCTGCAAGAAATTTGCCGACCGCCCGGCGTTCAGCAACATGGGCGTGACCCTGACCTACGCCGAACTGGAACGCTACAGCGCAGCATTCGCCGGTTACCTGCAAGCCCACACCGACCTGGCGCCGGGCGATCGCATCGCGGTGCAGATGCCCAACGTCCTGCATTACCCGGTTGCCGTGTTCGGCGCCTTGCGCGCCGGGCTGATCGTGGTCAACACCAACCCGCTGTACACCGCGCGGGAGATGCGTCATCAGTTCAAGGACTCCGGTGCCCGGGCGCTGGTCTACCTGAACGTGTTCGGACAGAAGGTCCAGGAAGTGCTGCCCGACACCGACATTCAATACCTGATCGAAGCGAAGATGGGCGACCTGATGCCCACCGCGAAGGGTTGGCTGATCAATACCGTGGTCGACAAGGTCAAGAAAATGGTTCCGGCGTATTCGTTGCCACAGGCCATTTCCTTCAAGAGCGCGCTGCGTCTGGGTCGGGGCCTGGGCATTAAACCGCTGAACGTCGGCCTCGACGACATCGCCGTGCTGCAATACACCGGCGGCACCACCGGGCTGGCCAAGGGCGCCATGCTGAGCCACGGCAACCTGGTGGCGAACATGCAGCAGGCGCGGGCATGTCTGGGGCAATTCGGTGCCGACGGTCAGCCGCTGCTGCGCGAAGGGCAGGAAGTGATGATTGCGCCGCTGCCGCTGTACCACATCTATGCATTCACGGCGAACTGCATGTGCATGATGGTGACCGGTAACCACAACGTGTTGATCACCAATCCACGGGACATTGGCGCCTTCATCAAGGAACTGAAGAACTGGCGGTTCTCGGCGCTGCTGGGGCTCAACACATTGTTCGTCGCGCTAATGGATCATCCCGACTTCAAGACCCTGGATTTCTCCAGCCTCAAACTCACCAACTCCGGCGGCACCGCGCTGGTCAAGGTCACGGCCGAGCGCTGGGAACAGCTCACCGGTTGCCGCATCACTGAAGGTTACGGCTTGACCGAAACCTCGCCAGTGGCCTGTACCAACCCTTACGGCGACAAGTCGCGTATCGGCACGGTTGGCCTGCCGGTGCCGGGTACCACGCTCAAGGTCATCAACGATGAAGGCGTCGAGCAGCCGCTGGGCGAGCGCGGCGAACTGTGCATCAAGGGCCCGCAGATCATGAAGGGCTACTGGCAGAAACCCGAAGCCACTGCCGAGGTGCTGGATGTCGACGGTTGGTTCAAGTCGGGCGACATCGCGGTGATCGACCCGGACGGATTCGTGAGCATCGTCGATCGCAAGAAAGACATGATCATCGTATCGGGCTTCAACGTATACCCGAACGAGATCGAAGACGTGGTGATGGCCCACCCGAAAGTCGCCAGTTGCGCGGTGATCGGCGTGCCGGACGAGCGTTCGGGGGAGGCGGTGAAGTTGTTTGTGGTGGCCCGTGAATCCGGGGTCAGCCTTGAAGAGTTGAAGGCCTACTGCAAGGAAAACTTCACGGCGTACAAAGTCCCCAAGCACATCGTTCTGCGTGAATCGTTGCCGATGACGCCGGTGGGCAAGATTCTGCGGCGGGAGTTGCGGGATATCGCCTGATCGTTGAATGGCCGCGCTTCGCGCGGATCGCGGGCAAGCCACGCTCCCACAGGTTCGCGTCGTTCATTTACATTGTGAACGGCACTGGACCTGTAGGAGCGAGGCTTGCCCGCGAAGCTTTCAAGGCTTCAAAGATGCGTGATTTCAGGCTGTATAGAATCTTTGCTCTAAAAGTGACTATTGAGTAGTCAATAGTCAAAAATGTGACTATGGAGGCTGATTTTGGCTCTGGTCGGCCCTTGGCAAAGCTGCTACTCTCGGCGCGCTTTGTGACTTCTCGGCCTATGTAAAGCCAGATTCACCAATAGACAAACACCAATAATAATCGCATCAAATGCGGTGAAGAATTCGCGTTGCTGAGGAGTGGGCTTCCATGATCGAAGACTTTTGGAAGGATAAGTACCCAGCTGGAATTGCTGCCGAGATCAATCCAGACGAGTATCCGAATATTCAGGCAGTGTTGAAGCAATCCTGCCAACGCTTCGCCAACAAACCGGCATTCAGCAACCTGGGCAAGACAATCACCTACGGTGAGCTGTACGAATTGTCCGGTGCCTTTGCTGCTTACCTGCAACAGCATACCGATTTGCAACCAGGCGATCGAATCGCCGTGCAATTGCCCAACGTGTTGCAATACCCGGTGGCCGTCTTCGGTGCCATTCGCGCCGGGCTGATCGTGGTCAACACCAACCCGTTGTACACCGCGCGGGAAATGGAACACCAATTCAACGACTCCGGTGCCAAAGCCCTGGTCTGCCTGGCCAACATGGCGCATCTGGCCCAGACCGTCGTACCGAAAACCGGCGTCAAGCACGTGATCGTCACCGAAGTGGCCGACTTGCTGCCGCCGCTCAAGCGTCTGCTGGTCAACAGCGTCATCAAGTACGTGAAAAAGATGGTCCCGGCGTATCACTTGCCCAAGGCCGTCAAATTCAACGATGCACTAAGCAAGGGCCATGGCCAGCCAGTGGCTGAAGCCAACCCGGCCAGCAGCGACGTTGCCGTGCTGCAATACACCGGCGGCACCACCGGCGTGGCGAAGGGCGCGATGCTGACCCACCGCAACCTGGTGGCGAACATGCTGCAATGCAAAGCGCTGATGGGCTCCAACCTCAACGAAGGTTGTGAGGTCCTCATCACTCCGCTGCCGCTGTACCACATCTATGCCTTCACCTTTCATTGCATGGCGATGATGCTGATCGGCAACCACAACATCCTGATCAGCAACCCGCGCGACCTGACGGCGATGGTCAAGGAACTGTCGAAGTGGAAGTTCAGCGGTTTCGTCGGCCTGAACACCTTGTTTGTCGCGTTGTGCAACAACGAAGCGTTCCGCAAGCTGGATTTCTCCAGCCTGAAAATCACCCTGTCCGGCGGCATGGCCTTGCAGCTGGCCGCGGCCGATCGCTGGAAAGCTGTGACCGGTTGCCCGATCTGCGAAGGTTACGGCATGACCGAAACCAGCCCGGTGGCCACGGTGAACCCGAGCCAGAACATCCAGATCGGCACCATCGGTATTCCGGTGCCGTCGACCCTGTGCAAAGTCATCGATGATGCCGGCGTTGAACAGCCGTTGGGTGCCATCGGTGAACTGTGTGTGAAAGGTCCACAGGTCATGAAGGGCTACTGGCAGCGTCAGGAAGCCACCGATGAAATCCTCGACAGCGAAGGCTGGTTGAAGACCGGTGATATCGCGCTGATCCAGCCTGACGGCTACATGCGCATTGTCGATCGCAAGAAAGACATGATCCTGGTGTCCGGTTTCAACGTGTACCCCAATGAACTGGAAGACGTTTTGGCGACCTTGCCAGGCGTGCTGCAATGCGCAGCCATCGGTGTGCCGGACGAGAAGTCGGGGGAGGCGATCAAGATCTTCATCGTCGCCAAACCGGGCGTGACCCTGACCAAGGAACAGGTGATGGAACACATGCGTGCCAACGTCACCGGCTACAAAGTGCCCAAAGCTGTGGAGTTCCGCGATGCGCTGCCGACCACCAACGTCGGCAAGATCCTGCGCCGCGAACTGCGCGACGAAGAGCTGAAAAAACTGGGTGTGAAGAAAGTAAGCGCCTAGTCAAACAAAAGCCCCGCGGATGCGGGGCTTTTTATTGGCTGCGATATCGAGAGGCTCTTGTGGCGAGGAAGCTTGCCTGTGGCGAGGGAGCTTGCTCCCGTTCGGCTGCGCAGCAGTCGTAAAAGCTGTCATCGGGTGAATCGAGGTGCCTGATTTGGGGGTGCTGCGCACCCCAGCGGGAGCAAGCTCCCTCGCCACAATAGTTCTCAGTACAGCGGGTGGTTATTGGCGGAACTGCGCGAAATTGACGTTGGTACCCGCCGGGCGCATGTCTTGCAGATAGGAGTCCTTGTCGGCGCTCAGTTCCAGGCTCAGGGCCGCCTTGCGTTTGCCCTGGTTGCGTACCACCAGGCCTTCGAGTTTCTCGCGCAGGAACACCGTCGGCACTTTCAGGTGCAGCAGTTCGTCGGTATCCGGGGTGTGCATCAGCAAGTGAATCCATTCGTACTGACCAATGGCCAGGCGCGCGACCGGAATATCGAACCAGAAAATGTTGCGGTTACGGTTCAATTCGGTGAAGTGGCAGTTGTTGACGCCAAGCACAGCACCGCCAAGTTCCTGGTTTCTGCGGGCAATGGCCTGCTTTTTATCGAGTTTCATAGCTTTCCTACGGGATTGGATCTTCAGCGCCATGGCCTGAAATACGTTGCGCATTCTCGGGGCAAAGCCTGCAAACATAAAGCCTAACCTGCCTGGAGCGATGAAATGTCTGTTGGGAAATAAATGAAACTCCGCGCACAGGCCCCCGGTCCATCCTTATGTAACGACTTTTCCCGTTGAAATGTTCACAGGAGACATATCATGAGCAGCACTGGCGATAAAGTTAAAGGCATGGCAAACGAAGCGGTCGGCAACGTCAAGCAAGGCGTCGGCAAGGCCACCGGTAATGACAAAATGCGCGCCGAAGGCGTCAGGCAGGAACAGAAAGGCGAAGCCCAGCAAGCGATCGGTAAGGTCAAGGATGCTCTTAAAAAAGGTATCGACAAGGCGTGATCCGGCCTTTGACGAGCAACAGAAACGGCCATCCGCGGATGGCCGTTTTTGTGTCAGCTTGAACTTGAGCAAGGAAATTGTTTCAAAGTCGCCAAGTAGGCTACTTTGTTGTAGAAAACGACCCCTGAGTCGCCATGACTTCAACCTTTTTGCGGCGAGACGCTAATGTTTTTCCCGACCATGAAAGGTCTGCCCCTGCATCGCGTGATGATGCGCACGGTCACCGAGTTCGTTGCCGACGAGATGTCGACTTATGCCTCGGCGCTTGCCTATCAGATGCTGTTCTCGCTGTTCCCTTTCATCCTGTTCCTGATTGCCCTGATCGGCTTCCTGCACTTGCCGGACTTCTTCTCCTGGCTGCGCCTGCAATCGGAACTGGTGCTGCCGCCCCAAGCGCTGGAGCAGGTGAACCCGGTGATCGACCAGCTCCAGCAATCCAAGGGTGGTTTGCTTTCGGTGGGTATTGTGATCGCCCTGTGGACCGCGTCCGCCGGTGTGCGGCTGATGATGAGTGCGATGAACGCCGCGTACGACGTGGTCGAAGGCCGTCCGGTCTGGAAGCGTTTTCCGCTGTCGATTTTCTACACCATTGGCATCGCCGGAATGCTGCTGGCCGCCGCTGCGTTGATGGTGCTCGGGCCGCAGGTGATGGCCTGGATTGCTTCGCAAGTGGGCCTTGAAGATTTCATCGTGACCGTCTGGACCATCGTCCGCTGGCCGGTGATCGTGATTCTGTTGATGATGGCGGTGGCGCTTATTTACTACGTCATGCCCGACGTCAAACAGGAGTTTCGCTTCATCACCCCGGGGGCGGTGTTGTCCGTGGTGGTCTGGATCGTCGCTTCGCTGGGCTTTGGTCTGTACGTCAAAACCTTCGCCAACTACAACGCCATGTATGGCAGTATCGGCGCGATCATCGTGTTGTTGCTGTACTTTTATATTTCCGCTGCGGTGCTGCTACTCGGTGCGGAAATGAACGCGGTGATCGAGCACATGTCGTCCGAAGGCAAGAAACCTGGCGAAAAGGTGCACGAAGAACCCAAACAGCATGTTTCGGGACTGGGACGAGATCACTCAATCCAGCCGACCACTGACGAAGTCATAAAATGATCCGTGAAATTCTGAAAATGGGCGATGAACGCCTGCTGCGTATTGCTCCACCGGTACCGGCAGAGATGTTCGACAGCCCCGAATTGTGGCAACTGATCGACGACATGTTCCAGACCATGGAAAGCGTCGGTGGGGTCGGCCTGGCCGCGCCGCAGATCGGTGTCGACCTGCAACTGGTGATCTTCGGTTTCGAGCACAGCGAGCGCTATCCGGACGCCGAAGCGGTGCCGCAGACGATTCTGATCAATCCGCTGATTACACCATTGAGCCCGACTCTCGAAGAGGGTTTCGAAGGTTGCCTGTCGGTGCCGGGCCTGCGCGGCGCGGTGGATCGTTATCAGCAGATTCGCTATGAAGGCTTCGATCCCAAGGGCGAGCCGATCGTGCGCATTGCCTCGGGATTTCATGCGCGGGTGGTGCAGCATGAATGCGATCACCTGATCGGCCGGTTATACCCCTCGCGCATCACAGACTTCAGCAAGTTCGGGTTTACCGAAGTGATGTTCCCGGACCTTGATCCTGCGGCGGACGATTGAATCGCTAAAGGATCGCTGTTCATGCCGAACCTGGTTGCAAACCCATGGCAATCATCGGCTTGCTGCGCGCATAACGGCTCAACCGTTCGGCCAAGGCGTAGGGCAGGGGCGGGTCGAAGGTAAAGCCGCGACGCTCATAAAAGCCACGCAAATCCGGATGGCAGAACAGCCAGACCGGCTCTTCAAGGTGCTTGACGGCGTGGGCGATCAACGTCGCGGCGATCCCTTGTTCGCGGCAGCTCGGGTCGACGAACAGCCCGGTCAGCCAATGCCCGCCGGCCACCGGCCGCAAACACAGCGCCGCGATGATCTCTTCACGTCTTGCGACCCACAATTGAGCGTCTCGCACTGCTTTCATCGACGATTGGTGGGCGCGGTAAAACTTGTTCATCAACGGCCATAATGGCTCGTCGAGAAAGGTGTACTGGGTGTTGGACATGGGCTCGGACAGTCGGTGGGCAGGGCGCAGATTATAAAAGAACACGCGCGCCGGGATAGGTGTATACCTGATCTCACATCCCCTGTGAGTGGAGTACGCATCATGTCCAAAGGTATGGATTCAAAGAAAGCCGCGAAGAAAAAGCCGGCGAAAACCGCGATTGAAAAACGCGCGGACAAGAAGGCCAAGAAGGTGAATGTGTTCGGCCACTGATCCTGCGTCCACGGAGCCCTCGGGCTCCTGTTTTTTGCGTCTATCGAAATAACCAAACAATCTGCAAGAAATCCCGGCGCCGTTGCACAGAGGGGGATTGGTTCCCGTTCTGAGCAAAGCCATGCCCCATTACTTCGATGCTGCCCACCGTGAAGAAATCCAAATCCTGCGCCAACGCCTGACCGCTCGCACCGAATGGCCGACCTGGCTGCTGTTGATCGGCGTGTACGTCGGCTGGTTCGGCATTGTGCTGGGCAGTGCCCGGTTGGGGCTTTGGTGGAGCACGCTGTTGCTGGTTCCCCTGCTGGTGTTGTGGTTGTCGGTGCAGCATGAATTGCTGCATGGCCATCCTACCCGTTGGCAAACGCTGAACAAGGTCCTCGGTTATGCGCCGTTCGCGGTCTGGTATCCCTACACCTTGTACCGTGATAGCCATTTGCGGCATCACCGCGACGAAGACCTGACCATCCCAGGTAGCGACCCGGAAAGCCGTTACCTGAGCGCTGAACAGTGGCAGTGCAGTTCGCCGTTCGAACAGGGCCTGCACTGGCTGAACAAAACCGTGTTCGGTCGCTTTATCCTCGGTGCGCCACTGGCCTTGCTGGCGCTGGCGCGGGAAGAGCTGCAACGGCTGAAAACGGGGGAGCGCCAGGCCTGGTTGATGTGGCTGACCCATGGTGCGCTGACGCTGCTGATGCTGACCTTCATCGCGCGCTACAGCGTGCTGCCGGTCTGGCATTACCTGTTGCTGATCAGCGTGCCGGCGCTGTCGATTACGATGATTCGCTCCTTTTACGAACACCGTCCCCACGCGCAACCCGAGCAACGTACTGTCCTCAATGAAGCGGCGTGGCCGTGGCGCTGGCTGTTCCTGAACCTCAACCTGCACCTGGTGCATCACGATTTTCCCGGCTTGCCCTGGTACGACTTGCCGCGGGTCTATCGCGCGCGCCGCGAGCAATGGCTGGCGCGCAGTGGCGGGTTTCTGGTGCGGGGTTATGGCCAGTGGGTGCGTTGGCACGGGGTGAGGGCGATTGACAGTCCGCGGCATCCGTTTCACTAATTGCGCATGAGTTCCCCTGTGGCGAGGGGGCTTGCCCCCGTTGGGCTGCGAAGCGGCCCCAAAACCTGCAATCGCGGTGTATCAGGTACACCGCATGCAATGGTTTACGACTGCTGCGCAGCCGAACGGGGGCAAGCCCCCTCGCCACACAGGCTCTCCTACAGGGGACTTTTGTTGTATGGGAATGTTTCGATGACACAACACCTCGCTGAATTACTGATGTACGTCGCCCCCGAGCCGATCCGCCAGGCCAATGAACGCTGGCTGGCGCAGATCGTTGAACGGCTGGGCAGTACTCGTCTCGATGCCGAGGGGCTGTCGTTGATGGATCTTTGGCTGTCGCCCGACCTGCTGCTGACCCAAACCTGCGGCTATCCATTGATGACGACCCTGCGCGGTCGCGTCCGGGTCATCGGTCGTCCTCGATATGAACTCCCGGACAGCAACGGCGGTAACCATTGCAGCCTGTTGCTGACGCGCGCCGATGATCCTCGATGGACCTTGTCGGCCTTGCGGGGCAGTCGCGGTGTGATCAACGGCGAAGACTCCAACAGTGGCATGAACCTGTTGCGTCACCGACTGGCGCCGCTGCACCGCGACGGCCAGTTTTTTGCCAGTGTCGCCATCAGTGGCAGCCACCGCGAAAGCCTGCGTTGGTTGTGTGATGACCTGGCGGACCTGGCCGCCATCGACAGCGTCACCTTTGCCTATCTGGCCCAGCATGCCCAGGCAGAGGTTGAGGGCCTGCGAGTGGTGGCGCGTACAGCGTTCAGCCCGACGTTGCCGTACATTGCGGCCGCTGGCATTACCGATGAGCAGGCTGAACAGCTTCGACGGGTGATGAATCAGGCGTTGAAGGAACTGCCCGAGGTCGCCGAAATTTTGGGCCTGCAAGAAGTGCTGCCCGCCAGCGAGAGCGACTATCAAATCATTCTCGATTATCAGCAGGAGGCCGAAGCGCTGGGGTATGGGCGGTTGCGATAAAGCTTGAGGCTTGTGTCGACAATCCCGCAATAGCGATGTATCAGGTCATTATTTAAATTTCTAAATAGAATATAAAAATTCATTTTAAGTATTATTAATGAATAAGGCTCCTTGCTAGGATCGCGCCACCGGATCACCGGACATTCAGCGACCCCTAACCCATGGAGCCTCTATGTCCGGCGCCGACCTTTCCCATCGCAACGATGTGGGCGGATTGTTCCGCGCCCACTACGCGTGGCTGTGCACACGGCTGCGCCGATACCTGGGAGCCAGTCCCAGTGTCGAAGACATTGCCGCCGACACCTTCGTGCAATTGCTCGAATCGCCTGGCCTGACGCCGATTCGTGAACCCCGCGCCTTACTCACCACCATCGCCCAGCGATTGATTTATCAGCTGTGGCGCCGTCGGGATCTGGAACGCCAACACCTCGACCAGTTACAGCCGGCTGATCCGGTCGGCGGGCCATCGCCTGAAGACCTTGCGCAGTTTTCCCAGACCCTGAAGCGCCTGGATCGAACCCTCGACCGCCTGCCGGGCAAGGTCAGGGCAACGTTCCTGTTGTCGCGAATCGACGGCCTGACCTACCCACAAATCGCCGCCGAACTGGGCATTTCCCAGCGCTCGGTCAGCGTCTACATGACCCGCTCCCAGGCACTGTGCGTCCAGCACAGCGCCAACGAACCCCTGAACCGAACACTCCTGACCCAGAGGTCTGCATGAGATCGATCAAAACCCTGCTCGGCAGTTCGCTGCTGGCCCTGAGCCTTGTAGCAAGCCATGTTCCGGCCGCGGAAAAAAACACGCCCATCCACTTCGGCGACATCACCTGGGAAAGCGGCAGCCTGATCACCGAGATCCTGCGGCTGATCGTCGAGAAAGGTTATGGCTACCCGACCGACACCTTGCCCGGCAGCACCGTCAGCCTCGAAGCCGCGTTGGCCAAGAACGACATCCAAGTGATCGGCGAAGAGTGGGCCGGGCGCAGTCCGGCCTGGGTCAAGGCTGCATCGGAAGGCAAAGTGTTTGGTTTGGGCGACACGGTCAAAGGCGCCACCGAAGGCTGGTGGGTGCCGGAATACGTGATTAAGGGCGACCCGGAACGCGGTATCAAACCGTTGGCGCCGGAGCTGAAATCCGTCGCCGATCTGGTGCGCTACAAAGACGTGTTCCGCGACCCGGAAGACCCAAGTCGCGGACGCTTCCTCAATAGCCCGACCGGCTGGACGTCAGAGATCGTCAACAGCCAGAAACTCAAGGCCTATGACCTGACCGCCAGCTACGTCAACTTCCGCACCGGCTCCGGTGCGGCGCTGGATGCTGAAGTCGCTTCATCGATCCGCCGTGGCAAACCGGTGCTGTTCTACTACTGGTCGCCGACGCCGCTGTTGGGGCGTTTCAAACTGGTGAAACTCGAAGAACCGCCGTTCGATGCACAAGCCTGGAAAACCCTGGCCGATGCCAACAATCCAAACCCCAAGGGCACGCGTTCGATGCCGGCCAGCCTGGCCATCGGTGTGTCGGCACCGTTCAAGGCGCAGTACCCGGACCTGGTGGCGTTCTTCGAAAAGGTCGATTTGCCGATCGATCTGCTGAACCAGACCCTGGGGCAGATGAGCGAAAAACGCCAGCCACCGCGTCAGGTCGCCGAAGCGTTTTTGCGCGATCAGCCGCAGGTGTGGAAGGGGTGGGTGCCGGGTGAGGTGGCGAGCAAAGTGAGTGCGAGTTTGTAGTTCAGCGGTGTTTGATAGATAGCTATCGCGGGCTTGCCCGCGAAGCGATCTAAAGCCTTACACCAACTCCGCAGCTAACGCCGCTTTCACGCTTGGCCGCTGATCAACCCGCGCCTGAAACCGGGCCAACGCCGGCCAATCATCCAGATCAATCGCAAACAGCCGAGCCCAACGCAACACCGTAAACAGATACGCATCGGCAATGTTGAACCCGCCGGCCATCAAGTAATCCTGCCGCTCCAGCGTCCGGCTCAACACGGCAAAGCGCTTGAACAGTTTCTCTTTGATGAGCGCCTTCACCTCGTCCGGAAACTGCGGATTGAACAGCCAACCCAGCCCGCCATGAATCTCGGTCGAAACGAAATTCAGCCATTCCTGTAACTGCACCCGCTCGAACGTTCCGCTCGCCGGTGCCAGGTTTGCCTGCGGGTGCAGATCCGCCAGGTACTGCAGGATCGCCGGGCCTTCGGTCAGTACATTGCCGTTATCCAGTTGCAACGCCGCGACGTAGCCTTTTGGGTTAATGGCGAGAAAGTCATCGCCGGTGGCGGTTTTCTTGCTGCTGTTGTCGACGCGAACCAACTCGAACGGCAACTCCAGCTCACGCAGCACAATGTGCGGCGCCAATGAACAGGCTTGCGGGGCGTAATACAACTTCATGGGCAGGGCTCTGGTTACGGATTTGCGCCAGTGTCATAGTGCGCGGCACCCTCGGTAAAATTAATCTTTCAGAAAACTGCCATTAGGAAAGCTACTGCCATGATGAACCTGATGCATTGGCGAATGGTGGTGGCGGTGGCCGATACCGGCAACATCACCCGGGCGGCCGAGCGGGTCGGGATGACCCAGTCCGGTGCCAGTCAGGCGCTGGCACTGATCGAAGAAACCCTGAGCGTTCAGCTGTTCAGCCGGGAAAACCGTCAGACCTTGCCGACCGCCATCGGCTTGCCTGTGATCGAACAGGCGCGAACCATGCTCGGCGCCCTCGAGAACATTCGCAGTACCGTCGATGCCGCTAAGGACATCCAGCGCGGGACGATTCGCCTGGCCAGTTTTCCGTTGGTGTTGGCGACCTTTCTGCCGCCGCTGCTGCGCCAGTTCAATCGGTTGTATCCCGGCATTCAAGTGGTGGCGCTGGAGGTCAGCGACGATGAAGTGGAAACGTTGCTCAGTGCCGGGCTGGTGGATGTCGGTGTGGTATTGAACCCGGTGCCCGCGCGCAGTGCCGGTCGTCTGGGGCGTGATGCCTGGGTGGCGGTTCTGCCCGGTGGCCACCCCTTGGCGCGCCGCTCGAATGAGAAGGGCGTTTCATTGGTTGAACTGGCGAAGCAACCCTTTGTGCTGGCCACGGGCGGTTGTTCGACCAATGCCCGCAGCCTGGCCGCCGACGCCGGGCTGCAACTGCTGGATGTACGGGCAGAAGTGCGTGAGTGGAGCAGTGCGTTTACCCTGGTGCGGGAAAATGTCGGCGTGACTTTGGTGCCGGAAATGACCTTGCCGGGCAATCGTCAGGGTTTGCGTGTAGTGCCTGTGCTGCCGCGTATCGAGCGGGAGTTTGCCTTGGTGGTTGCGCCCGACAAAGCACCTTCGGCAGCGGTGCGGGCATTGTTGGGTATGCTTGCAGACCGTGCGTTATCGCCTGGCGACTTGTGGAGTGGCTTGCCCGCGAAAGCAGTGTATTAGGTAACGATGATGTCGACTGACACACCGTCTTCGCGGGCAAGCCTCGCTCCTACAGGGGGGCGTTGCACGTGAAATTCAAGGCACGCCATTACAGGCGTGTGCCATGAACCCCGGCCGCAGCGCCAGTCGTTGGCAATAGGCGTCGACGGCGGGATAGTCCGGGCGTTCCATCGGGGTCATCCGCCAGCGGTTGACCGACAATCCGATGAGGATATCGGCCAGTGTGAACTGCGGTCCGGCGACATATGCACCGGTCGTCGCGAGTTGCTGTTCGAGGATGCCCATTTTCGCGTTCCAGCCGCGAACGCCATCAGCAATCCGCTGCGAGTCCTGGAAGTTTGGCAATTGCCTGACCAGCGCAAAAAATGCGTAGCCCCACGACGGGTTGAGTTCGGTGGCTTGCCAGTCCATCCACTGCTCAACGCGAGCGCGAGCCGCCGGTTCGATGGGCAACAGGTCAGTGTTTTGGTGTTTACCGGCCAGGTACCGGCAAATGGTATTGGATTCCCACAGCACGCCGGCTTCGTCAATGAGTACCGGCACTTGTGCATTGGGGTTGAGCTGGAGAAATTCCGGGCTCTGGGTCGATGCGAAACCGCTGCCCCAGTCTTCGCGTTCGTATGAAACGTCCAGTTCGTCACAGGTCCACAGGACTTTTCTGACGTTGATTGACGAGGCTCTACCCAAAATCTTCAGCGTATGTCCCATTGAGCTACTCCGTTAGCGAATCGAGGCTTCAGACGTTCAATAGTGTGCGCATCGATGAGTCACATCAAGTCGCTTAAGTCGGGTCCGGCAGGGCTGGTAGCAATTGGCTCCAGATCGGGGTCGAGCAGGCACTGGGGATATGCGTATTGAGGGTCGGTTGCCTGAGGATCCAGCCCTGAAGTTGTTGGTCAATGAATACCGGGGTCGATTCAATGCATGTGCCCTTGGGGGCCGCCGTTACTTGCTCTACGGACACAAATAGCGGCCCCGGTAGATCGAATAGCGTCCTGGATTGGCTCACCAGACCAGTATTCTTGCTGGCAGTACACGCGTTTCTTCTTCCGCTGAGGTCTGTTGTCATGACACTGGCTTCTTCGAGATTCGCATGCCCAACGTACATCACAACAGCCGGCCCATGCCCCTTCGGGTGAGCGGCGAGACAGCTTTTGATCGCTGGCATGAAACGAGGGTCAGTCAAAAAGTGAGTCCAATCGTCTGCCTCCGATGCTTTCGCCTGAAGCGCCTGGCCGGACAAGAAGGCCAGCAATGAGGTCATGATGATTATTTTGCCCATGTAAGTGTCCGCCCGGTTTGAGTGTGCACAGGGATTCTGCACTCGACACTGGCGGGGCATAGGGTCAAAGGTGTTTCAAAATACGGATTGCAGCCTTAAGCAGCTGTCATATCAGGTGCTCTCGCGCACCTTCAATTCAAACCCCATATCCTGCACCGGTTTGGTCACTGAATTGCCGGCCAGCAAGGTCAGCATCAGCTCCGCCGAACGACGGCCAATGGCTTCGCGCGGGGTGTTGATGCTGCTCAGGCGCGGGACCATGTGTTCGGACATGGGCAAGTCGTTGAATCCGAGAATCGCCACCTGTTCGGGGATCTTGATCCCGCAACGCAGGGCTTCGAGCAAGGCGCCCTGGGCCAGGTCGTCGTTGCCGAAAAAGATTGCATCGACCTGCGGATGACTGGCCATCAATTGCAGGAACAACTCGCCTCCCAATCCGACGGAGGAGGGGCGCGGGGTCAGCACTTCGAGGTCCGGACTATACAAACCGGCTTTTTGCAGTGCGCGGCGGAAACCTTCGCCGCGCAGCAGCGTGCGCTGATCCAGTTGCGCGCCAATGTAAGCCAGGTGTTTGCGGCCGCGTGACAGCAAATGCTCGGCCGCCGTTTCGCCGGCAGCGACTTGCGAAAAGCCGACGCAATTGAGCCCGGTCGCGCTGTCCAGTTCCATCATGTAGACGCAGGGAATGTTGCTGGCCTCGATCATTCGCCGCGAACTTTCGGTGCGGTCGAAGCCGGTCAACAGCAAGCCGCGAGGCTGATAAGCCATGTAATTGCGCAGCAGGTTTTCTTCTTCATCGCGCGAGTAGTGGTAGTTACCGATCAGCACTTCGAAGCCCTTGGGGCGCAAAACCTGATGAATGGCTTCCAGCGTGTCGATGAACAGCAAGTTGGACAATGACGGCACCAAAACCACTACCGAATGGCTCTGGGCCGAGGCCAGGGCGCGGGCGGCGGGGTTGACCACATAGTTCAGTTCGAGGGCCGCTTTCTGGACTTTTTCCACCAGTTCGGTGGCCACCGTGCTGACGCCACGCAGGGCGCGGGAGGCGGTGATCGGGCTGACACCGGCCAGGCGTGCGACTTCGTTGAGGGTAGGACGGCCAGTGGTGCGCGTATTTTTATCGTTTTTAGGGGTAATCATCGGACGGCTTGCCAAACAAAATTCAAGGCACTAAGGTAGCGCTGTCTCGATGCAGCTGCAAATGCGTTAGCGGGGTTTGCCTGATCCTCGCTCTTTGGCACCGGGAACGAACATGCTGCAACCCACAAAAATGACAAGAAGGCGTCGGCAACTTCTGCTTTTGCACTAGAGTCTCACATAGCAAAGGTAGCGCTGTCTGCGCGCTGAGGTGTTACATGAATCATCCCATCACCGCCCTGGTCATCATGGGCGTTGCCGGTTGCGGCAAGACGTGCGTCAGCCAGGCCCTGTGCCAGCTCAGCGGCGCGACCGCCATTGAAGGCGACACTTTCCACCCTGCCGCCAACATCGAAAAGATGAGCGCGGGGATCCCTCTGAACGATGAAGACCGTGCCGGCTGGCTCGACAGCCTGTGCGATGAACTGCGCCGCGTCGATGCCAAAGGCGAGCGCCCGGTGCTGACCTGTTCGGCCCTCAAACACAGTTACCGCGAACGCTTGCGCAGTGCCATGCCGGGCCTGGGTTTCGTTTTCCTTGAGCTGACACCTGAAGTCGCCGCCGATCGTGTGTCTCATCGGCCGGGCCATTTCATGCCGTCGACCTTGATCGACAGCCAGTTCGCCACACTTGAATCGCCCGTTGGTGAGCCCCTGACCCTGGCTCTGGATGCTTCGAGCTACAGCATCGATGAACTGGCTGCTCAGGCCCACCGCTGGTGGCTCGATCACGGCTTGAAACTCGCCGGTTGATTTTGCTCCAAAAGATAGCGCTGTCCTGACGGCTTCTGAATAACCGCTTTCATAACAACAACAAACAGGAGACACCCCCCATGTTTGGCATGTCCCACGAAACGTTTCTGCTGCTCGATGCAGTGGTTACGGTGATCGGACTTATCGTCCTGATCACCAAATTCAAGCTCCACCCCTTCATCGCCCTGATCATTGCCGCGGCCTTTCTCGGTCTGACCTCCGGCATGCCGATCGGCACCATCATCAAGGCGTTCCAGGACGGCTTCGGTGGGGTGCTCGGTTTCGTCGGGATCATCCTGGCGCTGGGCACCATGCTCGGCAAAATGATGGCCGAGTCGGGCGGGGCGGATCAGATCGCCCAGACCCTGATTCGTGCCTTCGGCAAGGACAAGGTGCAGTGGGCCATGATGTTCGCGGCCTTCCTGGTCGGCATCCCGCTGTTTTTCGAAATCGGCTTTGTACTGTTGATCCCGCTGGTGTTCATCGTCGCCCGGCGTACCGGCGTGTCGATCATCAAGATCGGTATCCCGCTGCTGGCCGGTCTGTCCGCGGTACACGGCCTGGTTCCACCACACCCGGGCCCGCTGCTGGCCATCGGTGTGTTCGGTGCCGACATCGGTAAAACCATTCTTTACGGTCTGATCGTTGCGCTGCCGACGGCCATTATTGCCGGCCCGATCTTCGGTACGTTCATTGCCAAGCACATTCCTGGTCATCCGAATCAGGAACTGGTGGATCAACTGGTGCGCGATGAGGATGCAGGCGATCTGCCTAGCTTCGGCATCACCCTGATCACTGTGCTGTCGCCCGTGTTCCTGATGCTGCTCAAGACCTTTGCCGATGTGGTGCTGCCGGACGGCAACTTCTTCCGCACCTTCATGGACCTGATCGGTCACCCGATCTCGGCCCTCCTGCTGGCGTTACTGCTGTCGCTGTACACCTTCGGCTACAAGCAAGGTATCGTTTCACAACAGATGCTCAAATGGCTGGACGCGAGCCTTGCGCCGACCGCCGCGATCATCCTGATCATCGGTGCCGGCGGCGGCTTCAAGCAGATGCTGGTAACCAGCGGTGTAGGTGATGTGATCGGTCACATGGCGGTGGCTGCACAGATCTCGCCGATCCTGCTGGCCTGGCTGGTGGCGGCGGTGATCCGTATCGCGACCGGTTCGGCGACTGTGGCGACCATTACCGGCGCGGGCATCGTGGTGCCGGTGGTGGGGATGATTCCGGGTGTGAACCGCGAACTGCTGGTGCTGGCCACCGGTGCCGGTTCGTTGATCCTGTCCCACGTCAACGACGCCGGTTTCTGGCTGGTGAAGCAGTACTTCAACATGACCGTGGCTGAAACCTTCAAGACCTGGACCGCGATGGAAACCATCCTGTCTGTGGTGGGCCTGGGGTTCATCCTGCTGCTGTCGTTGTTCGTCTGACACGATCGACAAACACAAAAAAACCGCAGCAATGCGGTTTTTTTGTGGGAGAGGTCTAGCACAATGTAGAGCAAGCTTTTTGTGGCGAGGGAGCTTGCTCCCGCTCGGCTGCGCAGCAGTCGTAAATCTGTCCACCGCGTTCTATCTGAAAAAAACGCGGTGACTGGTTTTGGGGCCGCTTCGCGACCCAGCGGGAGCAAGCTCCCTCGCCACAGATGTTTGTTCTCTCCGGGTTTTGTGTGTCAGGCGTTGGTTTTGGTAACCAACCCATCCGCCCGGAACATTGTGCGAATCCCGCGCACGGCCTGACGAATCCGGTCCTGGTTTTCGATCAGCGCGAAGCGCACATGATCATCCCCATACTCGCCAAATCCGACGCCCGGCGAGACACAGACCTTGGCCTCGGCCAGCAGTTTCTTGGCGAACTCCAACGAGCCCAGGTGCGCGTAAGCCTCGGGAATCTTGGCCCAGACGTACATCGACGCTTTCGGGTTCTCGACCATCCAGCCCAGTTCATGCAGGCCTTTGACCAGCACGTTGCGACGCTGCCGATACTGCTCGGCGATGTCTTTGACGCATTGCTGATCGCCTTCCAGTGCCGCAATGGCCGCGACCTGCAACGGGGTGAAGGTGCCGTAATCGTGGTAGCTCTTGATCCGCGCCAGGGCGTTGACCAGTTCCGGGTTACCGACCATGAAGCCGATGCGCCAGCCCGCCATGTTGTAGCTCTTGGACAGGGTAAAAAACTCCACCGCGATGTCCTTGGCGCCGGGCACCTGCATGATCGACGGAGCTTTCCAGCCGTCGTAGACAATGTCGGCGTAGGCCAGGTCATGCACTACCAGCACGTCGTACTGTTTGGCGAGGGCAATCACCCGCTCGAAGAAATCCAGCTCCACGCACTGGGCGGTGGGGTTGGACGGGAAGCCGAGGATCATCATCTTCGGTTTCGGGATCGAGCCGCGAATTGCCCGTTCCAGCTCGGCGAAGAAGTCCACGCCAGGGATCAGCGGCACCGATCGCACCTGGGCGCCGGCAATCACGGCACCGTAGATGTGAATCGGGTAGCTGGGGTTCGGCACCAGCACGGTGTCGCCCTGGTCAAGGGTGGCCAGCATCAAATGCGCCAGGCCTTCCTTGGAACCGATGGTGACGATGGCTTCGCTTTCCGGGTCGATATCGACCGCGTAGCGATCCTTGTACCAATTGGAAATCGCCCGGCGCAGGCGCGGAATCCCTTTGGACGTGGAGTAGCCGTGGGTGTCTTCACGCTGGGCAACGGTGACGAGTTTTTCGACGATGTGCGGCGGTGTGGCGCCGTCGGGGTTGCCCATGCTCAAGTCGATGATGTCTTCGCCACGACGACGGGCGGCCATCTTCAGCTCGGCAGTGATATTGAAAACGTAAGGGGGGAGTCGATCTATGCGCGCAAAGCGGCGCGGCGAACCTTGTTCGGCCATTGTTGCCTCGGATAACGTAAGCGCCCGGAACCGTCCGAGCGACGCTGGCCACTGCGGTGGCCTGTGGCGGAATGTAAGGGCAGTCGTGGCAAACTGTCTAGCCTGCGCATGAATAATTTTTTCCCAAGGAATTGGACGATGGAATTTACCAGTGGCTTCCTGTTGAGCCTTTCGCTGTGCCTGGACATCGGCGTGGCCAATATCGCGATGATCACCCTGGCGATGCAGCGCGGTTACTTTCAAGGTTTTGCCTTGGGGCTTGGGACCTGTGTCGGCGACCTGATTTACGCGGTGCTGGCATTGGCCGGCATGACCGTGTTGCTGCAGTACGAAACCGTGCGCTGGGTGTTGTGGATCGGCGGCTCGGCGTTGCTGGTGTATTTCGCGGCGAAGATGATTTATTCGGCGATTCACCACGAAGCGCTGTTGGCGCAAACCTCGGAGGTGGGGCACAACTCGCACCGACGCGAATTTTTCCGCGGCATTTTTCTCGCCATGTCATCGCCCAGCGCCATTCTCTGGTTCGCCGCAGTGGGCGGTACGCTGATCGCCCGTTCCGGCGGCGGTGGCGCCCTCAGTTCGGCACTGTTTCTCGGCGGCTTCCTGTGCGCCGGAGTACTCTGGTGTGTCGGCCTGTGCTTCGCTGCAAGTCACGGCGGCAAATTACTTGGTGACAAACTGCTGCGTTATTCCTACATGGCATCAGCAGCGATCTTCTGCTATTTCGCGGTCTACGTGATCTTATCGGGGTATAACGAGTTTATCGGTCCGGGCGCCATCGAACAGTTGCATGCACTGTAACTGGGCGAATCGGGTTTGGCTTCTATACTCCCAGCCGAACCTACTTTTTTCGTTCCAGGAGTCGAGTCATGGATGAGCAAAAAAGCGTCGAAATCGCTGAACCACGCTTCGAAAATGGGCACTTCATGCTCATCGCAGGGCTTGGCGGACGATTTACCCAAGAGACCGCCCCAAAGCAGATTCCCAAACTGTGGGAAAAATTCGTCCCGCACCTCGGCAATGTGCCCGGCCAACAGGGCGAAGTGACCTACGGTGTTTGCTGTAATCCCGACGGCAAGGGTGGTTTCGAATACATCGCCGGCGTCGAGATCAGCAAGCTCGACGACCTGCCCGAGAAATACCGCTGGATCGAGATTCAGCCCCAGTATTACGCGGTGTTCGAGCACAAGGGCTCGCTGGATACCCTGCCGCAAACCTTTCAGTACATCTGGAAAACCTGGCTACCGCAGTCCGGTCGCGAGGCAGCGGATGCCCCGGATTTCGAACGCTACAGCGACGATTTCAACCCCAGGCTCAACACTGGCGTGCTGGAAATCTGGCTGCCGCTCAAAGCGTAATGAGCGGGTCGAGGGCGGATCGTCGGTCCGCCTCTCTGATCGATATCAACACCTTATTAATTTATGATCTCCAGCCTTTCCCCCGCTGATTCCGAGTTGCCATGAACACCGTCATCCGCCACGTCACCTCCGCCGACCTGGACCGCTGCTACGCCATCGAAACCGTTGCCTACGAAGGCGATGAAGCCGCCACCCGCGAGAAAATCGCCACCCGCATCGCCACTTGGCCCGAGGGCTTCATCGTCGCTGAAGTGGATGGCGTTGTAGCCGGTTTCATCAATTCCGGAGCGGCGTTTGAGGTGCAGATGTCGGACGAGGCGTTCAAGGAACTGATCGGCCACGACCCGGCCGGCCCGCACGTAGTGATCATGTCGGTGGTGGTACATCCCGACTACCAAGGGCAGGGCCTAGCGAAACGTTTGATGGGTGAGTTCATCCAGCGCATGCGTGCACTGAACAAGGCCAGCATCCACCTGATGTGCAAAGAGCGGCACATTCCACTCTATGCCGGGTTTGGCTTTGCCTACATCAAGCCTTCGGCGTCCGACCATGGCGGGATGGCGTGGCATGAGATGGTGTTGACGCTGTAATCAGCGGCCGGCCCAGATCCAGCATGGGCCGGTTTGATCGCAAGATTCAATCGATCCCGACAAACCCGCCGGTCTGATGCTGCCATAACCGCGCATACAAGCCGCCATGGGCCAGCAGTTCGGCGTGGCTGCCGGTTTCGGCGATCTTGCCGTTTTCCAGCACCACCAAACGGTCCATGCGGGCGATGGTCGAGAGGCGGTGGGCGATGGCGATCACGGTTTTGCCTTGCATCAGGGTTTCGAGGCTTTCCTGGATCGCCGCTTCGACTTCCGAGTCCAGTGCCGAGGTGGCTTCGTCCATGATCAGGATCGGCGCGTCCTTGAGCAGCACCCGGGCGATGGCAATCCGCTGACGCTGGCCACCGGAGAGTTTGACGCCGCGTTCACCGACGTGGGCATCGAAACCGGTGCGGCCTTCAGAGTCCGACAGCAACGGGATGAATTCGTCGGCGCGGGCCTTGTGCACCGCTTCCCAGAGTTCGGCGTCGGTGGCGTCGGGTTTGCCGTACAGCAAATTGTCGCGGATCGAGCGGTGCAGCAGCGACGTGTCCTGGGTGATCATGCCGATGCGTTCGCGCAGGCTCTCCTGGCTGACTTCGGCGATGTTCTGGCCGTCGATGAGAATCCGCCCGCCCTGCACGTCATACAGGCGCAGCAGCAAGTTGACCAACGTCGATTTGCCGGCGCCGGAGGGGCCGATCAGGCCGATTTTTTCGCCGGGCTTAATGGTCAGGTTGAGGCCGCCGATGATCCCGCTCTTCTTGCCATAGTGGAAATCGACGTGCTCGAAACGCACCTCGCCACGCGCCACATCCAAAGGCTTGGCCTGGTCGCGGTCGGTGACGCTGACTGGCTGAGAGATGGTCTGCAAACCGTCCTGAACCATGCCGATGTTTTCGAAAATACCGGTGACCACCCACATGATCCAGCCAGACATGTTGACGATGCGGATCACCAGCCCCGTGGCCAAGGCAATTGCACCCACTGAGATCAGCGACTGCGTCCACAGCCACAGCGCGAGGCCAGTGGTGCTGACGATCAGCAGGCCGTTCATGCTGGTGATGGCTACGTCCATGCTGGTAACCACACGGCCGGCCAGTTGGGCTTTTTCGGTTTGTTCCTTGATTGCTTCGCGGGCGTATTGCTGCTCGAAATTGGTGTGCGCGAACAGCTTCAGGGTGGTGATGTTGGTGTAGCCATCGACGATCCGTCCCATGAGTTTGGAGCGCGCATCGGAGGACACGACCGAGCGTTCCTTGACCCGTGGCACGAAGTAGTAGAGGGCGCCGATGAAGGCGGCGATCCAGGTCAGCAGCGGGATCATCAGGCGCCAGTCAGCCTCGGCGAACAGCACCAGCGAACTGATCGCGTAGATCAGCACGTGCCATAGCGCGTCCACCGCTTGCACAGCCGAATCGCGCAACGAGTTGCCGGTCTGCATGATGCGTTGGGCGATGCGCCCGGCGAAGTCGTTCTGGAAGAAATTGAGGCTCTGTTTGAGCACATAACTGTGGTTCTGCCAGCGGATCAGGCTGGTCAGGCTGGGGCTCAAGGTCTGGTGCACCAGCAAGTCATGCAGGCCGACGAACATCGGGCGCAGGACCAACGCAACCACCGCCATCCAGGCCAGTTCGACGCCGTGTTCCTTGAAGAAATCGATGTTGGGCGTGCCCTGGGCGAGATCGATGATGCGGCTCAGATAACTGAACAGCGCCACTTCGATCAGCGCGCCGAACAGGCCGACGATCAGCAGCACGGCGAAACTCGGCCAGACCTGTTTCAGGTAATAGGTATAGAAGGGGAGAACCCGATCCGGCGGAGCCGCCGTCGGTGCATCGCGGAAAATGTCGATCAGTTTTTCAAAACGACGATAAAGCATCAGTTCTCCGCCCGCGCACGGGCTCTCCTTTAAACGATATGAGCGGCGCCGGCAGAACCGGCGGCCGCTCAAGACTCCCTGTCCAGCTTACTCTCAGTCGATGCGCTTGGCCGACTTGATGAAGACAGGGTCTGCCGGCACGTCTTTCATGCCGCTTTTGGTGGTGGTCTGGGAGTTCACGATGACATCGACGACGTCCATCCCTTTAACGACTTTACCGAACACGGCATAGCCGTCGCCCTGGTCGAGAAAGTCGTTGTCTTTGACGTTGATGAAGAACTGGCTGGTGGCCGAATCCGGAACAGAGGTGCGGGCCATGGACAGGGTGCCACGCACGTTATGCAGGCCGTTTTTGGATTCGTTCTTGATCGGCGCCTTGGTTTCTTTTTGCTGCATCTGCTGAGTGAAACCGCCGCCCTGGACCATGAAGCCCGGAATCACACGGTGAAAAATCGTGTTGTTGTAGAAGCCGCTGTCGACGTACTCAAGGAAGTTCTTGGTACTGATCGGCGCCTTGACCGGGTCCAGTTCGATTTCGATCTGGCCGTTGGTGGTTTCCAGCAGCACGTGCGGCGCCTTGGCGGGCGTGGCGGCCATCAGGTTGGCGGCAAACAGAACGGAGCCGGCGACGAGGGCGATTTTTTTCAGCATAAGTCAGTGATCCTGAGTAGTGGTGTCGACTGCGGTGAGAAATTCGAGCAGCGTTTGGTTGAAGCGTTCCGGTTGATCCAGCGGGGTGGCGTGGCGCGAGTCGGCGATCACGACCAGCCGCGCATCGGGCAGCAGTTTTACGTAAGTTTCCTTCACCGAGACCGGTGTGTAATCGTGGTCTGCGCTAACAATGAGGGTTGGACAGGTGACTCGCGAAAGTCGTTCCTGAACCCCCCAGCCTATGAGGGCATCGAAGCTGGCGAGATAAGCATGTTTGTGGTTCTTTGCCCAGCGCACGGCAATTTTTTGCCGCAAATCGGCTTGGTCGGGTTTGGGAAACAGCATGCGCCCCAAGGCTTTGCCGATTGTTTCCATGCTCAGCAGTCGGGCCATGCTCCAGCGTTTGATTAGCCACCAGTAGTCACTGGGCTTTTGCATTTTGACTTGCGGCTGGCTATTGACGATGCACAGACTTTTGAGCAATTGCGGCTGATCGACCGCCAGTTGAAAGCCGATTATGCCACCCATGGAAAGCCCAACATAATGTGTCGGGCCGAGGTGCAAGTGTTCAATGAGAGCGATCAGGTCGGCGCTGAATCCGGCGATGCTGTAACGCTCACGGGGTTTATCGGAGCGCCCGTGGCCGCGTACGTCCGGGACGATCACCCGGTAGTGGGCTGACAGCGCCGGGATCTGCATTTCCCAGTCCAGGGTGCTGGAGCCCAACCCGTGAACCAATAGCAACGGCGTGCCGTGGCCATATTCCTCATAGTGCAGGTTGCAACCTTCATGTTCGAAATAGGCCATACGTACACTCCATGTCAGGCTTGTTCAGGGGCGGCGAAAGGTGCATCCAGCGGCGCGGTATCAAAGGTGCGCAGCAGTTCGATGAGAATCTGCGTCGCCGGGCCCAAGGGTTTGTCCTTGTTTGAATACAGAAAGAAGCTCGGGTTGCGGCTGCCACCCTGATCCAACGGTAGCACTTTGAGCGTGCCTTCCTTGAGTTCGCGCTCGATCATGTGCCGGGGCAGCCAGGCAAAACCCAGGCCGCTGCTGACGAAAGTCGCGGCGGTGGCCAGGCTGCCGACGGTCCAGCGCTGTTCGGCGCCGAGCCAGCCGACGTCTCGCGGTTGTTGACGGCCGGAGTCGCGGATCACCACTTGCATCTGGCTTTCCAGGTCCTGGAAGTTCAGTTCGCGGTTCAGGCGATGCAAGGAATGCTCGGGGTGGGCGACCGCGATAAATTCGACGTCGCTCAATTCCGCGCCCAGATACCCGGGAATACTGAACCCGGTGATGGCCAGATCGGCCACGCCTTCAAGCAACACTTCCTCGACACCCGACAACACTTCCTCGCGCAGACGCACCCGGCAGCCACGGCTTTGCGGCATGAACGCGGTCAGTGCGCGAACGAGGCGGGCGCTGGGGTAGGCGGCGTCGACCACCAGCCGCACTTCGGCTTCCCAGCCTTGTTCCATGTGATGGGCCAGGTCTTCCAGTTGACTGGCCTGTTTGACCAGTTGCCGGGAGCGGCGCAACAGTACGCCGCCGGCCTCGGTGAGCACGGCTTTGCGGCCATCGATGCGCAACAGCGGCACACCGAGCTGGTCCTGCATGCGCGCTACCGTGTAGCTGACCGACGATTGCGAGCGGTGCAGCGCTTCGGCGGCCTGGGCGAAACCGCCGTGATCGACCACGGCCTGCAACGTTCGCCATTGATCAAGGGTCACGCGGGGCGCTTTCATGTTGGGCTCCTCTTGTCCTAAGCTGGCAGTCCTTATTGGAGGCTGCCGAATGAAAAAACTGTGTTGTGTGATAGCGGGTTGTGCGGTGTTGGTGATGTTGCCGCTGGCTGCGTTTGCCTATCCGATCGACGTCAATAAACAGTTCAACGGTTTGAAGGTCGACTACAACGCCTACGATACGGATGCCGACATCGGCTCCATTCAGGTCAACAACTACGGCGACACCGATGTGTCTTGCAAAGTGGTTTTCAACAACGGCCCGGAAGCGCCGCGCACCCGCAAGATCGACATACCCGCCGGCAAACACAAAAATGCCACGGCCAAGTTCACCCGCACCATCATCAAGCTGCGTATCGACCTGACCTGCACCCCGAAATGACATCGAGCGCAGAGCATGCCGGCTGGGACATGCTCAGCTTATAAACGAATTTATCGATGCTTTATAGCAGTTATTTGCGCTTTTTCATCGATATGACTCTGTTTAACCTTCACTCCATCGACCTACAGCATTCTCAGATGGAGGCTACATCCCATGTCCCGCGTTCTGATCATCGAAAGCAGCGCCCGTCAGCAAGACTCGGTTTCCCGCCAGCTGACCCAGACCTTCATCAGCCAATGGAAAGCCGCACATCCGGCCGACCAGATCACCGTCCGTGACCTGGCCACCACCCCGGTTCCGCATCTGGACATCAACTTGCTGGGCGGCTGGATGAAACCTGCCGAACAGCGCAACGAGATCGAACAGGCCTCGCTGGAACGCTCCAACCTGCTGACCGACGAACTGCTGGCTGCCGACGTGCTGGTGATGGCAGCGCCGATGTACAACTTCGCCATTCCGAGCACTTTGAAAGCCTGGCTCGACCACGTGCTGCGTGCCGGTGTGACCTTCAAGTACACCGAAACCGGCCCGCAAGGTTTGCTCAGCGGCAAGCGTGCTTATGTGCTGACCGCTCGCGGCGGGATCTACGCCGGCAGCACCGCGGATCACCAGGAACCCTACCTGCGTCAGGTCATGGGCTTCATCGGCATCCACGACGTCACGTTCATTCACGCCGAAGGCATGAACCTGGGCGGCGACTTCCAGGAAAAAGGCTTGAACCAGGCCAACGCCAAGCTTTCCCAGGTCGCCTGAACCGTTAATCGCCAGATAATCGCTGGATGGTCTAGTGACCTGGCGCAACCCTTCAAGCCTGTACGCGCATCGAACCTCCCTTTGCACTTGTTGCTCCTGAGTGCTCTAGCCCGATTGAACGCATTAGCGAGATCGGGCTTTTTTTGTCTGCGATTTTGTGAGCGCAACATAAATCTGTGGGCTTGTGTATTGCCTGACTGTTCGCGATGAAAGGCAAAACCCGTTATCGTCGCCGCCATTCGAAATGAGGCGAGCATGGGCTATCTACTTTTTGTCACGCTGATCCAGGCGTTTTCCTTCAGTTTGATCGGCGAATACCTGGCCGGTCATGTCGACAGCTACTTCGCGGTGCTGGTGCGGGTGCTGCTGGCGGGGCTGGTGTTCATTCCGCTGACGCGCTGGCGTCAGGTCGAGCCGGCGTTCATGCGTGGGATGTTGCTGATCGGCGCGTTGCAGTTCGGCGTGACCTACGTCTGTTTGTATTTGAGCTTTCGGGTGCTGACGGTGCCGGAAGTGCTGCTGTTCACCATCCTCACGCCGTTGCACGTGACCCTGATCGAAGACGCGCTGAACCGGCGCTTCAATCCGTGGGCCTTGATTGCGGCACTGGTGGCAGTGGCGGGCGCGGCGGTGATTCGCTTTGACCGGATCAACCCGGATTTCTTCATGGGCTTTTTGTTGCTGCAACTGGCCAACTTCACCTATGCCGCCGGGCAGGTGCTGTACAAACATCTGGTGGCCCGCCATCCAAGTGATCTGCCGCATTACCGGCGCTTCGGCTACTTCTACCTGGGCGCGTTGGCGGTAGCGTTGCCGGCGTTTCTGCTATTCGGCAAACAGAACTTCCTGCCCGAAGCACCGCTGCAATGGGGCGTGCTGCTGTTCCTCGGCCTGGTCTCGACCGCGCTGGGGTTGTATTGGTGGAACAAGGGCGCGTGCCTGGTGAATGGCGGAACACTGGCGGTGATGAACAACCTGCATGTGCCGGTGGGGTTGTTGATCAATTTGCTGATCTGGAATCAGCATGAAGAACTGGGGCGGTTGTTGTTTGGTGGGTCGGTGATTCTGATGGCGGTGTGGATTAGCCGGTTGTGTGTCAGGCCGACCGCAATCCGCTCTTCGTAGGAGCGAGCGGTGCGGCGATCCGACTTGCCCGCGCTCCTACAGGGGGAGTGCTACATCACGTGTTTTTCGGGTTCGGGGATGTGGCTCGCGCCCAACACTGCCGGGAGCAACCCCGACCGCAAATCACCGCCGCTCGGCTGCTGATAAAGGCTCAAGCCAAACTCCGGCAACACCGCCAGCAGGTAATCGAAAATATCCCCCTGAATCCGCTCGTAATCGGCCCACACCGTGGTGCGGGTGAAGCAGTAAATTTCCAGCGGGATGCCCTGGGCGGTGGTCTGCATCTGGCGAACCATGCAGGTCATGTTCGGCTGAACCTCCAGGTGACTCTTCAGATACGCCAGCGCATAGGCGCGGAAGGTACCGATGTTGGTCATCCGCCGACGGTTGGCCGCCATCGCCGCGACGTTGCCCTGGGCTTCGTTCCAGGCCTTGAGCTCGGCTTTCTTGCGGCTCATATAGTCAGTCAGCAGATGCACCTGGGACAGCTTCAGCTCTTCGTCGTCGCGAATAAACCGCACGCCACTGGCATCGATGAACAGGCTGCGCTTGATTCGTCGCCCGCCAGACTGCTGCATGCCGCGCCAGTTCTTGAACGATTCGGACATCAGGCGCCAGGTCGGGATCGACACAATTGTCTTGTCGAAATTCTGCACCTTGACCGTGTGCAAGGTGATGTCCACTACGTCGCCGTCGGCACCGACTTGTGGCATCTCGATCCAGTCGCCGACCCGCAGCATGTCGTTGCTGGTCAGTTGCACGCTGGCGACGAACGACAGCAAGGTGTCTTTGTACACCAACAGGATCACCGCCGACATGGCGCCCAGACCCGAGAGCAGCAACAGCGGCGAACGGTCGATCAGCGTGGCGACAATGATGATCGCGCCGAACACGAACAACACCATTTTTGCCAGTTGCACATAGCCCTTGATCGAGCGGGTACGGGCGTGTTCAGTGCGGGCATAGATGTCGAGCAGGGCATTGAGCAATGCGCTGATCGCCAACACCAGGAACAGAATGGTGAACGCCAGCGCCACATTGCCGAGGAAGTTCAGGGCGGTCTTGCTCAGCTCCGGTACCAGGTGCAGGCCGAACTGGATCAGTAGCGATGGCGTCATTTGCGCAAGGCGATGAAACACCTTGTTGTGACGAAAATCATTGATCCAGTGCAGCGATGGCTGGCGACCGAGCATTTTGGTCGCGTGAAGAATGAGGTAACGCGCCACTCGTCCGAGTACCAGCGCCACCCCCAGCAGCAACATCAGCGCGAGCGTGGAATGCAGGAGCGGGTGCTGATCGAGGGCACCCCAGAGGTCTTGGGCGTTGAGCCAGAGCTGTTTGATATCCATGGGCAAAAACGGTTCTTCTGTAGGATGCGACGGGGCGATTAGAGCATTTAAGACGTTCCGGATGACGTTTTGAGACAAACCAGGCAACAAAAAAGCTACTGTTTGCAGCCGTTTGTATAAAGAAACTCGGCCTTCGCGCTCGAAACCGTTACCCTATGCAGCTGTTTTTTTGTATTTCTTCGAGGTAGCACCCGTGTTTTCCCAATTCGCCCTGCACGAACGCCTGCTCAAAGCCGTGGCCGAGCTTAAATTTGTCGAGCCAACGCCTGTGCAAGCAGCGGCCATTCCGCTGGCGCTCCAGGGGCGTGACCTGCGGGTGACAGCGCAAACCGGTAGCGGCAAAACCGCTGCATTCGTTTTGCCGATCCTCAACCGCTTGATCGGTCCGGCCAAAGTCCGCGTCAGCATCAAGACCCTGATCCTGCTGCCGACCCGCGAGCTGGCCCAGCAGACCATCAAGGAAGTCGAGCGTTTCGCTCAGTTCACCTTCATCAAGTCCGGCCTGATCACCGGCGGTGAAGACTTCAAGGTCCAGGCCGCCATGCTGCGCAAGGTGCCGGACATCCTGATCGGTACGCCGGGGCGGATGATCGAGCAACTGAACGCCGGCAACCTCGACCTCAAAGAAGTCGAAGTGCTGGTGCTGGATGAAGCCGACCGCATGCTCGACATGGGCTTCGCCGAAGACGTTCAGCGTCTGGTGGACGAGTGCACCAACCGTCAGCAGACCATGCTGTTCTCCGCCACCACCGGCGGTTCGGGCCTGCGCGAGATGATCGCCAAGGTGCTGAACAACCCTGAGCACTTGCAGCTCAACGCAGTCAGCCAACTGAACTCGACGACCCGTCAGCAGATCATCACCGCTGACCACAACCAGCACAAAGAACAGATCGTGAACTGGTTGCTGGCCAACGAGACCTACCAGAAAGCCATTGTCTTCACCAACACCCGGGCCATGGCCGACCGTATCTACGGCCGCCTGGTGGCACAGGAATACAAAGCGTTCGTGCTGCACGGCGAGAAGGACCAGAAAGACCGCAAACTGGCCATCGACCGCCTGAAGCAGGGCGGGGTGAAAATCCTCGTGGCCACCGACGTCGCTGCCCGTGGCCTGGACGTGGATGGCCTGGACCTGGTGATCAACTTCGACATGCCGCGCAGCGGCGACGAATACGTGCACCGCATCGGTCGTACCGGCCGCGCCGGCAACGATGGCCTGGCCATCTCGCTGATCTGCCACGGCGACTGGAACCTGATGTCGAGCATCGAGCGCTACCTCAAGCAGAGCTTCGAGCGCCGCACCATCAAGGAAGTCAAAGGCACCTACGGCGGACCGAAAAAGGTCAAGGCCTCGGGCAAAGCCGTTGGCGTGAAGAAGAAAAAGGTCGACGCCAAGGGCGACAAGAAGAAAACCGGCGCCAAGGCCCCGACCAAGCGCAAAATCGCCAACCGCCCGAAGACCGACGCCCTGTCGCTGGTCAGCAAGGACGGCATGGCCCCGCTCAAGCGCCGCAAGCCGGAAGCGCCGGCTGCTGAGTAAGGCGCCGTAGCGATCCAATAAAAAACCCGGACAGTGTCCGGGTTTTTTTTGCGTCAAAAGATCGCATCAGCTCTTACAGCTGCACGCTCAAACCGGTGGAGCTGCCGAAGGCTGCGATCTTTTGATCTTGCCGTTAACTTTTGGCTTTCTTCTCCGCCGATTCCAGCTCCTTGAGGCGCTGATCGATCAGCTGGCACTTGTCGGGCAAATCCGCGCTGGCCGTGTCCAGATCCATCTTCTGCAACTCGTCGTTGATCTCCTTGGCCTTGGCCGGATTCTGCTCAGTGATCTTGGCGACCTCCCTGGCTAGTTGTTCGCGCTTGGCGGTGGCTTCGTCGGGAGGGCAGGCCCAAACGGGGAGGGCGCAGGTGAGGGTGGCGGCGATAGTGAGTTTCAACAGGGTTTTCATGGGTTGGGCCTCAGTTCCGGTTAAGGCGAGTTATCCGGTTGAGGGGGGAAGTGGGTGAAAAGTTCAGCTTCCGAGAGCCGCAGGGTATGTTTGCATGACCGAGCCAGGAAGCGGCTATCAGAGCAGTCCCTTCATCGAGAAACCAGACGTGGAAAAACAGCTTGAGTTCGAAAAAGTAGGGGATATCACCAGCATCCGGCTTGGGGATGAGTATGACTACGTGTTGAAGGCCGCTTTGGTTGCGGTGCTTACATCACGTGGCGCTGCAGGCTGGGGGGAGTTCCTGGGGCGTAGGTGGCTCCCAGGAACTTGATACAGCACGCATTAAACTGGGCGATGCCGTGATAACCGTTGAGTCCGAGACGTATATGGGGCTGACGATTGAAGGGCATGATCAGGCACCTCCTGACCGTATTTCATACCTGTAAACGATCTCTCCGGTTTAAAACGTAAAGGATATCTCCGGTTTCTACCCGGGCAAGCCCGCTCCCACAGGGGATTTATGGTGTTCACGGATGTTGTGTTCAACCCGAGCCAATGCCCGCGATGGCTGCGGTCTATCCCCCATGACAGCAACTGGCCGGTGCCCTGTCTTCATACCGATCGTGATGCCTCACCCAGTCCATGATTTCCTCTTCATTACGCCCCTTGGGTGTGAGATCGAGGTAGTTGTAGGCGCCGACCAGCAAGTCCAGGCCGCGGGCATATGTTGAATAGGTGTGAAAAATCTCCCCCGCTTCATTGCGATAAAACACGCTAAGCCCCGGGAGTTCTTCTTCGGCGCCGTCGGTTCTTTCGTAGTTGTAAGTAGCTTTTCCAGAGGCGACGTCTTCGGCCCGGGCGCTGACGCCGAAGTCGTAGTTGAAGTCGCAGCCTTCGGACGAGACCCAGTCGAATTTCCAGCCCATGCGCCGTTTGAAAGGCTGGAATTCGGCGAACGGTGCGTGGGAAACCGCGACCACGGCCACGTCGTGATGGGCCAAGTGTTGGTTGGCGCCGTCGATGTGGTCGGAGAGGAACGAGCAGCCGGGGCAGCCTTCGTCCCAGCCGGCGGCGAACATGAAGTGGTAGACGATCAATTGGCTGCGGCCGCCGAACAGGTCGGCCAGACTCAGTTCGCCGTTGGGGCCCTGGAAGCGGTAGGGTTTGTCGATTTTCACCCAGGGCAGGGCGCGGCGTTCGGCGCTGAGTTTGTCTCGTTCCCTGGTGAAGGCTTTTTCGTGGGCCAGGTGTAGTTTGCGGGCGGCGATCCATTCTTCTCGGGACACGACCGGATGGTTCTGAATGTTCATGGTGATTTCTCCTGCATGCTTTGGCGAAAGTCGATCCGCGCAGAGGGGTAAACCGTCTTACACAGCCTAGTCGTTTGGCCTGCGCTTAAATCGACAGGCCGCCGGTCGGTAGGGCGAAATACTTTGGCTGAACGGCTGCCGTTCATGTCGGTCACAACCTATGAAGGCCATCTCACTCGCGGGCACTGGAGGTTGATCAGGATGACGACTTATAACTGGGATTTGATGGAGCGCTTGCTGCATGAAGTGCAGAACGGCGCTGGCCACATCTTCACCCCACGGCCCTACGCCGAGCAGTATGCGGCGCAGAAAGCTGCTGCGGGCGAGGCGTTTGAGAACCTGGATCACCTGAAAACAGTGGCTGGTGAGTACGAAAAAATACTGTTGCTGCGAGGCTATATCGAGCCTCGACCGGATGATCAGGGCGGCAACGGCGAGAACTACATTTTGACGCCTCGGGGCTCGAGTTTGTTGAGCCTGATCGACAGCAGTATTCCGGGTAATGAGCATCCGCGCGAGATGCTGGATGAGCAGGAAGATGCGCTGGATGAATTGACGTTCGATGAAGTGGCGTCGAAGGCGCAGATTGCTTGATAGCGTAAGAAGCTTCGCGGGCAAGCCTCGCTCGAGTTTGTGTCGTTCACAAAATGCATGAACGACGTTTATCCGTAGGAGCGAGGCTTGCCCGCGAAGCTGTTTATTTTTGCGCCGCTTTCAGACATTTCAAATCAGTGAAATCCTTGCGCACGCCTTCAATCTTCTTCAGTAACCGTTCACGCTGAACCGGTGTACTCTCGGCCATCAAGTCCACCAGCAAGGCCCGAGCCTGGGCTTCGGCGTTGGTGTAGGCCTCACGATATTCAGGCGTCCACAAACGCTCGCGATTCACCAGAAGTGTCTCGATTTTCTGTGGGAAATCCGGACTCTGCCGTTGCACGACTGCCGCACTGAATTGCTGTTGCCAATGGGCACGGTTGGCAGCCCATTGCTTGTTCTTGTCACCCAGGGCATTCGACCACGCCAATACCCGTTGCTGTTGGGTTGGAGTGAGCGGGCCGAGCCAGTCATTCAGGCGTTTTTCCATGCGCTTGCTCCGCTCTTTGATCTGTTGTTCGAGAGACGGCTTGAGGTATTCCTCCTGGCGTTTGCGCTGGTCCTTGGCGAAAGCGTCGTTCATTTCCGCGACTTGCTTGTCATCCATCCCCTGCAACAGCTCAATGGCCGACGGGGTGATTTCCCGGGCGGTTTCGGCGATGGCCTGTCTGGCTTCCTGAGTGCGGGTTTGCAGTGCGGCGTCGGTGATTTGGTTGTTCACGACCATGGCCTGTAAACGATCAAGCCAATCGAGGTAGCCGGGTAGTTGCGTGGTGCAGTGCCAGATCAGGTGTTCCTTGAGGCGCTCGTTGAACCAGTCCTTTTGCTCGCGGTTCATGTCCAGGTACTCGCTGAGCGTCCAGGGAATGATCACGTCGAGGTTACGGTAAGCCAGGCCCACGCGGCTGCATGCGGCCACGGTGAGACTGAGGGTGATGATGACGGTGATCTGTTTCAACCAGTGCGACATGGCAAGTCCTTGCGAAGACCTGGTTTCTTATCGGGTTCTCTTATGTGATTGCAGGACGAGCCCGGCAGTTCAGCCGATCAATAGAAGCTGTGTGCGGCCTTGAGCGTGACCAGGCCGTCGCACTCGCTGTTGTGCCCGGAATAGGCGGAGCAATCGCTACCGCTCAGGCTTGAATCACTGTAGATCAAGTCCAGATCGATGCCCATGAACGGCCGGGATAATTTCACTGACCAGTCGGTAAAACTGCCTACATACCCGCCGTCGACGGATACCGGTGTGTTGAGTTGGTGGGTGGTGTATTTCAGGCTGACCCCGATGCCGAACGGCTGATTGCCGCTGAGGTCGGCGAACAAGGTGCTGTTCTGTTTGTCCGGATCGTTGCTGAAGGCTGCACCGAAGCGGCTGCCCAGCAGGGTCAGGCCGCCGAACAGCTCCTGGCTGTCGAGGGTGTCCACTTTCGGGTAGCTGTAATGGATCATGCCCACTTCGTAGCCGAGGGATTGATCGAAGGGCTGTTTAAAGCCCATGTAGGAATCGACTTCAAGGTTGCTCGACGGGCTCAGCCCCATGCTGGGGGACCATTGACCCATGTAGAAGCCGCTGTCGTGGCTCAGGTCGAGGCCACCATGGAACGAGCCGGTCGTCGAGGGTTTGACCAGCCCTAGGGCCATGCTGCGGCTGGGTGTGGTGGCGAGTTTGAGATCGAAGTCGCCCAGTTCGCGCTGGAAGACTTGCGCTTGGGCGACCGAATACCACAGCAAGCTGGCGAGCAGAAAAAGAGAGGGCTTGAGCATGCGTCACTCCTTGAACAGCGAGGAGCAGGTCCTGAAAACCTGCTAAAACGCTTGATCTAGACGTGTGCAAGCATACCGGCGAATACTTGGCATCAAGGCCCGTTCGTCGATTTTTGAAAGATTGATTTGTTTTATGGGGTATTGCGGGAGGGTTCCAGTCCAAGCGCTTCGAAGCTCAAAGCGCTTAGGGACCAGGTGACGCGGCGGATCTTTGGGGGGATGTTACTTCTTGCCCAAGGTGATCTGCTTGGACGGGCCGAACGTCTGGCCGCTGACGCCTTTGGCAATTTGCTGGATTTCGCCACCGGACTTGAGGAACGCAGCGATCTGGTTGTTGATCGATTCGCTGGTTTCAACGGCTGGGGCTGGCTTTGCTTTGCTGTTGGATGCTTTTACACGCATGGCGGCCATTAACCTGTAGAAATTAACTTGGCCAGGCATCGTACAGGAAATACTTGACAATTGCTTGGCAAATATCCTCCTGAAATACACATGGCAGGCGCGCGAACAATCGCAAGTTATTATTCGGAATATTCCCCTAAGCTACTGTTTTAACTAAAAACCTCGGTGAAGAAATAGCGCTTTTCGGATGGGCTGCCCAGCGTGCAGACCACCTGATTGGCCTGACGAGCGGCCAAACGCAGCCGGTCAACCTCAGGAAAATTAAGGCCTCCCGCGGATTTTCATGCGCCACCGGGCTGGCCACCGAACGCCGCCCGCAAAACCGGGTAGAATGCCGCCCACGCAATGAGGGTATTGGAAATGGCTTTAGTCGGGCGCTACAACAGTTTGCAAGTGGTTAAACACACTAACTTCGGTTTATATCTGGACGGTGGCGCGGATGGCGAAATCCTCCTGCCTAATCGTTATATCCCTAAAGATATTCCCAGCGAAGATGAAGACTGGCTCAACGTTTTTATTTATCTGGACAGCGATGACAAACTTATCGCAACGACCGAAAAGCCAAAAGTTCAGGTCGGTGAATTTGCCAGTTTGAAAGTCGTTGAAGTCAACAGCATCGGCGTGTTCCTGGATTGGGGTTTGCCGAAGGATCTGCTGCTGCCGTATTCCGAAGAAAAGCGCCAGATGACCGCCGGCGAGTATGTCGTGGTGCACGTCTACCTCGACAAACACACGCGACGCATCACCGCGACGGCGCGTCTGGACCGCTACCTGGACAAGACCCCGGCCAACTACACACCTGGCCAGGAAGTTGATTTGCTGGTGGCCGAAGCGACCGATATGGGCTTCAAGGCAATCATCAACAACAAGCACTGGGGCCTGATTCACAAGAACGAAATCTTCAAGTTCATGCGTGCCGGCAAAGAAGAGAAGGGCTTTATCAAAGAAGTCCGCGCCGACGGCAAGATCAGCCTGAGCTTGCAACCGGTGGGCGAGGAAGCCGCCACCAGTCTGAACTCGAAGATTCTTGCCAAGTTGCGCGACAACAACGGCACTCTGCCAGTCAGCGACAAGAGCGACCCGACGCTGATCAGCAGCATGTTCGGCGTCAGCAAGGGCAACTTCAAAAAGGCCATCGGCGCGTTGTACAAGAACGGCCAGATCGTCATTCACGCTGATCGTATCGAGCTCAGCTGACCTTACGCCGGCTCCTGTAGGAGCTGCCGAAGGCTGCGATCTTTTGACTCGCAGCCTGCGGCAGCTCCTACGGTATGCGTCGACCGAAAATCCCTTCTCCTCCCTTCAAGTCCTACCATACAAGCGAGCCTGCTCGCGATCGACTGCGTAGCAGTCACCCATCTCTTTGTATACATAACGTCCTGCACCGTTTGCAGGCGCTTATGCCCTGTTCATGGGCGTTATCACCCCCTCTACGTCTTAAAGGCCTTGCTCTGAACAGAGTTTAAAGCCTGATTTGTCGCATGTTTCGAGCGCGTGGCACGCATTCTGCGTAGCAATTCGTATACAAACCATGCCGGCTCCCGTACGCAGTGTGGTCGCCACATCATCTCGGGGGCCGCGCCTGTACTTTCGAGGAGCCCTGCGATGACCGAGCAATTGCCCAACGGCTACAGCCCACGCCTGATAACCAGGACCTGGGGCCGCTGCCGCAGAAATGGAATTGGTACAACATTTTTGCCTTCTGGATGAGTGACGTGCACAGCGTCGGCGGCTATGTGTTCGCCGCCAGCCTGCTTGCGCTTGGGCTGGCCAGTTGGCAGGTGTTGATTGCGTTGCTGGGGGGGATTTGCATCGTGCAGTTGATCGCCAATCTGGTGGCCAAGCCGAGTCAGCAAGCGGCGGTGCCATACCCGGTGATCTGCCGACTGGCGTTCGGGGTGTTCGGGGCGAATATTCCTGCAGTCATCCGCGGCCTGATCGCGGTGGCCTGGTACGGGATTCAGACATACCTGGCGTCCAGCGCCCTGATCATTGTCGTGTTGCGCTTTTTTCCTTCAATGGCGGCCTACGCCGAACCACACTTTGCCGGTTTGTCCTACCTCGGCTGGTTCGGTTTCCTCAGCCTGTGGTTCGTCCAGGCGCTGGTGTTCTGGACTGGCATGGAGTCGATCCGCCGCTTCATCGACTGGGCTGGCCCGGTGGTCTACGGCGTGATGTTCCTGCTCGCCGGATGGATCGTCTGGCAGGCCGGCTGGAGCAGCATTAGCTTCACCCTGGCGGAAAAATCTCTGTCTGGCTGGGAAGCTTTCGGTCAAGTGATCGTGGCAACGGCATTGGTGGTGTCGTACTTTTCCGGTCCGACCCTGAACTTCGGCGATTTCAGTCGCTACTGCCGCAGCATGAACGACGTGCGTCGCGGCAATTTCTGGGGCCTGCCGGTGAATTTTCTGGCGTTCTCGCTGGTGACCGTGGTGATCGTTTCCGGCACCTTGCCGGTATTCGGTGAAATGCTTCACGACCCGATCGCCACTGTGGCGCGCATCGACAACAGCGTAGCGGTGCTGCTCGGCGCCTTTGCCTTCGTCACGGCGACCATTGGCATCAATATCGTCGCCAACTTCGTGTCCCCGGCGTTCGACTTCGCCAACGTCGCCCCGAGCAAAATCAGCTGGCGCGCCGGTGGCATGATCGCCGCCGTGGCTTCGATTTTCATCACCCCGTGGAACCTGTTCAACAACCCCGAAGTGATTCACTACACCCTCGATGTGCTGGCCGCGTTCATTGGCCCGCTGTTCGGGATTCTGTTGGTGGATTACTACCTGATCAAAAAACAGCAGATCGACGTCGATGCGCTGTTCAATGATGGCCCGAGCGGGCGTTATTACTACAGCGGCGGGATCAACTGGACGGCGGTCAAGGCGTTGATTCCGGCCACCCTGATGGGCGTTGCGATCACCTTCATTCCGGTCCTGCAGCCGATGGCCAATTTTGCCTGGTTCACGGGCTGCTTTCTCGGCGGCGTCCTGTACTTCGCGCTGGCCAAGCGCGAGCAGGCACAGCAGTCGGCGGCGCTGGTCATAGCGGGATGACGCAAGCGGCGATTTAAAGGTCTTTTGCAGACACCTTTTTCTGTCCATCTGGTTAATAATCGACGGCATAATTTTTCGCTCCGACACTCTGCTCAGCCAGAGGGTCGGGGCTTTGCTTTTACTGTCGAGTCACTGCCATGGATTGTGTTGTCGAGGTGTTCCGGTGAGCGCCACCCGGCGTAGCGCCGATGGATTTGCCCTGCAGGTGATGGTCGGGTTGTGCCTGATCTGGGGTGTGCAGCAGGTGATGATCAAGTGGGCCGCGCCCGACATCGCGCCGGTCATGCAGGCGGCGGGGCGGTCGGGGATTTCCGCATTGCTCGTAGGATTGTTGATCTGCTGGAAGGGCGGTTGGGATCAGGTCGGTACTACCTGGCGCGGCGGCTTATTGGCCGGTGCGTTGTTTGGCCTGGAGTTCTTGTTCATTTCCGAAGGCCTGCAACTGACCACGGCAGCGCACATGTCGGTGTTTCTTTACACCGCGCCGATTTTCACCGCGTTGGGCGTGCATTGGCTGCTGCCGAGTGAGCGTTTAAGACCGGTGCAGTGGCTGGGGATTGTTCTTGCCTTCGTCGGCATTGCCATTGCGTTTGCCGGGGGCGTGTCCTGGGACAACCTCGACCACCGCATGCTGATGGGCGACGCCTTGGGCGTGCTGGCTGGTGCGTCGTGGGGCGCGACCACCGTGGTGGTGCGCGCCTCGCGTCTGTCAGAGGCGCCGGTGACCCTGACGCTGTTTTATCAACTGATCGTCGGTTTCGTCGGCCTGCTGTTGATCGCGATCCTCAGCGGCCAGGTCACCCATGTCAGCCTGACCACTGTTGCCGTGGCCAGCGTGCTGTTCCAGGGATTGGTGGTGTCGTTCTTCAGTTACCTGACCTGGTTCTGGCTGCTGCGCCGTTATCTGGCGGCGAACCTGGCGGTGTTTTCGTTCATGACGCCGCTGTTCGGCGTCACGTTCGGCGTGGTGTTGCTGGGCGAAGAACTGAGCCTGAACTTCGTGATCGGCGCGGTGATGGTGCTGCTCGGGATCACTTTTGTGAGCGCAGAACAGTGGATCCGCCGTCGTTTGCGCAAAGCACTTGGGCAGCCCTGACCGGGCGTAGCAACAGACCTCCAGCGATGATCAAACCGCTGCCGGCGATCACCAGCGCGGGTTGCAATCCACCACTGAAATGACTGCTCAGCGCCGCCAGCAATGGCCCGCTGAGCTGACCCACGGCGAAGCACGCGGTCAGCAGCCCGGCGTTGCGCTGGGTGGCGTGGGGCGCCAGTTCCCGGGAGCGCTGCATCACCAGTTGCATGCAAGCCAGGAACGGGCCGCCACACAGAATCACCCCCAGCGCCAGGCCGGCACCGCTGCCCAACAGGCAAGCAAATACACCCGCGGCTTGCAGCCATAGCGTCGCCATCAGCCAGTGACGAGTGGCGTCCGGGTTGTGCCGACGCAAGCTCACCAATACGACCCCGGTCGCCGCCGCCAGGCCGAAGCACGGCCAGAACAGATCGGCTTGCCATTGCCCATGGAACTGCGCGCTGGCCATTTGCGAGAGGAAAGTGGCCGGGATGATGTAGCCCAAACCGTACAAACCATAGATCACCGGCAAACGTCCGACACCTTGGGCGCTCGATGCGACGGCAGGCGCTGTCGCCATGGAAGGGGCGGCTGGCTGCGGCAGAAACGGCAGAATCCCCAGCAGCATCACCAGCCCGACAGCGGCATATACCAGCCACAAGACGGCGGACGTCTGCCCCAGCAGGTTCGAGCCCAAGGCCAGCAACCCTGTCAGAAAAATCCCCAGGCCCGGTCCGGCAAAGACCAGGGCGCCGAGCCGTGGACGTCCGGCCGCCGCCGCCAGCGGTTGGCTCAACGCGGTAATCATCACCAGCACCCAGGCGCTGGCTACGCCCGTACCGAAACGCAGCGCCAGATGCGACCAGAACCCGTTGGCCCAGAACGAGGCCAGGGTCAGCAGCACACAGAGCCACAAACCGCCGAGCAGACGTCTGCGAACCTGATCGGGGTGACGGGCAAACATCGCGTCCACCGCGCCCACGAAGTACCCGAGGTAGTTGGCGGCGGCAATCAGACCGGCGGCGGTCAGGTCAATCTGGCCTTCGCTGAGCAAGTGCGGCAGTTGCGCGGAGTGAGGGCGAAACGCCCGATGCCCATGGCCATCATCAAGGCAATAAAGCTGGCGGTTAAGCGAATCAGAGGGGACATGGTCTGAGTTCCGTTTCGAGGATCAATGACCGTCAGGCTAGGACTGATTGACTTTCTTTAAAAATGAATAATAGTGAGAAACTTGTTCTGATTTGGAGAATGGTGTGGAATTCAGCCAATTGCGGATCTTCCAGGCGGTAGCGCAGGAGGGCTCCATTACGCGAGCTGCTGAACGGCTGCATCGCGTGCCGTCCAACCTGTCGACACGGCTCAAACAGCTCGAAGAGCAACTCGGCGTAGAACTGTTCCTGCGCGAACGTCAACGCTTGCAGTTGTCACCTGCGGGAAAAGTCTTGTTGGACTACAGCGCCAAGCTGTTCGCCTTGCACGACGAAGCCCACGCGGCGGTGCAAGGTGGGCAACCGGCCGGGGATTTTGTACTTGGCACCATGTACAGCACCGCTGCGATTCATCTGCCGGAGTTGTTGGCGCGTTATCACCGCACCTATCCGTCGGTGAACCTGCAAGTGCAGTCGGGGCCCAGTGGTGAACTGCTTGAAGGTTTGCTCACCGGACGCCTCGATGCGGCGCTGGTGGACGGCCCGCTGGAACTGGCCGGGCTCGACGGCGTGCCATTGTGCGACGAACGGCTGGTGCTGATCAGCGAGGCCGATCACCCGCCGGTGCGCAGTGCATTGGATGTAGAAGGACGTTCGGTGTTCACGTTTCGGCAGGGCTGTTCCTACCGGATGCGCCTGGAAGCCTGGTTCGCCCATGACCATGCGGCCATGGGCCGGGCCATGGAGATCGAGTCTTATCCGGGGATGCTGGCCTGCGTGATTGCCGGCTCCGGCGTGGCGCTGATGTCGGAGTCGATGCTGGCCAGCCTGCCGGGGCGCGAAAGCGTGGCGGTGCACCCATTGGTCGAGCCGTTCGCCAGTGCCACCACCTGGCTGATGTGGCGCAAAGGCATGGTCGGGGCCAACCTGAACGCATGGATCGAGCAGCAGCAGGCGGTGTATCCGGCGGCAGCGATTCAGGCACAGACATTTGCTTGAACCAACGGTCAGGGATTTGGATCAATTTAGTAACAGATCATGTGATCTTGGGCGAGCATTGCATAGGACTTCGGACTATTATCAGTGCAAAGGGGCTACAGAACTTCGGCCGCTCGGCACTACCCTGAAGGGGGGCATCATGAAAGAGAAAATCCAAAACTGGCTGCATGACCTGGGTGTCGCACTCGGTTTGATTGAACCGCCTCTGCAACCCGTGCCTATTCGCACCGATGACGAACAACGTCGCCGTCAGCAGCAGCGCCGCCGGTAAATCTGGCAAATCACCTGTAGCGAGGGAGCTTGCTCCCACCGGGGCGCGCAGCGGCCCCATTCATCGCCACTCAGGTGGATCAGGTCGAGCGCGGATGCAGCTTGCGATTGCTGCGCAATCGAGCGGGAGCAAGCTCCCTCGCCACAGAGGTTCATTCGTCATATCGGTGGTATCTGACAACCCGTCTCAATACCGCCCGATCTCAATCAAAAACCGGCTCAAGTCGTCGACGGTCGTCGCGGTCTTGAGCATTCGGTCTTCTTCGGCGGTAGACGCCGTCAACCCCAGCTGATCCTCCAGCCGGAAGATCAGTTCTTCGATGTCTTCTTTATCCAGTCCCAACTGCACCAGACGGGTGTTGTCGTCGAAGTCATCCCGGCCCTCCAGCAGGCGGCTGATGAAGCGGTGCACGGCTGTACGAACGGCATCTCTTGTCATGATTGTTCTTCGAGGGCGTTATTGTTGTTGTCCCTGGTGCTGAGTACAGCAGGCTTCAGGCGTGTCGGCGCTGCCATTCGTCAATCATCGTGCGCAAATATTCCCCGGAAAAACTCCCGAAATGCCCGCCGTGCACCGTGCGGATCGGCAGCGCGCGCAAGCGTTGCAGGCTGCGGGCGTAGTCGTCGAGGTTGGAGTGGTAGGCGTTTTCGATCAGCGGCCCGTCGTAGATGATGTCGCCACTGAACAGGGTTTCGGTCGCCGCCTCAAACAGGCTGATGCCACCCGGTGAATGACCCGGCGTGTGTAGCACTTGCAAGACCCGATTACCGAGATCGAGCACGTCGCCTTCTTCAACCAAACCCGTGGCCGGTGCGGCTTTGACCCGGTATTCGGCGTAGCACAGCGGGCAGTCGGGGTGAGCCTCGAACATGTCGTCGCCGACGAACGCTGTACTCAATGTGTTTTCACCGTCCGGAAAAGCCAGAATCTGCGCTTCAGCCGGGTGCACCAGCCGTTCGGGGAATTCGTGATGGCCGGCGATGTGGTCGAAATGGCAATGGCTGGCCACCGCCACCAGCGGCCGTTCGGTGAGCCACGGCAATTGCTCGCGCAGGCTGACCAGCCCGGAACCGCTGTCGAGCAGCAGGTCTTTGTCGCGCCCTTGAATGTGCCAGAGGTTGCAGCGGTAAAAGGGCCGAATGTAAGGCTCGTGGATCAGGCGGATGCCGTCGCTGAGCTGTTTGACCTCGAACCACTGGTCGCGGCTGACGATCTTCATAAGCAGATTCCTTCAGGCGAAAAAAACGGGTGTGGCAAGTGGGCGCGTCCTCCCTTATTTCCTGCGGCGCGGGAAATAAGGGAGGACACGCCCACTTGCCACACCCGTCGAAGAAAGCATCAAGTCGTCATGGAAAGTTTAGGCGGCGCTCGCCACCACTGCCGGGCGACGGGACAGAAGGCTGACCACCACGAAACTCACCAGGCCCACGCCGAGGCTGTAGTAGATCGGGGTGTTGGCGTCCATACCGTCCTTGACCATGAACAACAGTGCGGTGGCAAAGCCCAGGCCCATGCTGGCGATAGCGCCGGCGGTGGTTGCGCGTTTCCAGAAAATCGCACCGATCAGCGGGATCAGCATGCCGCCGACCAACAGGTTGTAGGCCAGCGTCAGGGCGCTGATCACGTCGTTGACCACCAGAGCGATACCCAGCACCACGAAACCGGTCAGCAGGGTGAACAGACGGTTGACCGCCAGGCTCGACTGTTTACCGCCGCGCAGTTTCGGCAGCAGGTCTTCGGTCAGGGTGGTGGAGGCCGCGAGCAAACCGGCACTGGCGGTGGACATCATGGCGGCCAGGGCAGCGGCGATCACCAGACCACGGATGCCGTCCGGCAGGGATAGTTTGACGATGGCGGCGAAGGCATTGTTGACGTTGTCCAGGTCCGGGATCAACACGTGAGCGGCCATGCCGATCAGGGCGCAGGCCAGACCGTAGAGGATGCAGTAGAGGCCTGCGAAAGTGCCGGCGTACTGAGCGACTTTGGCGGTCTTGACGGTGAATACCCGTTGCCAGATGTCCTGACCGATCAGGATGCCGAAGAAGTAGATCATGAAGTAGGTGATGATGGTGTCCCAGCCAATGGTGCTGAAGCTGAAGGCGGCCGCCGGCAGTTTCATCACCAACTCATCCCAGCCGCCGACGCGGTACAGGCAGATCGGCAACAGGATGAACATCAGGCCTACGGTCTTGATCACGAACTGGACGATGTCGGTCAGGGTCAGCGACCACATGCCGCCGATGGCCGAGTAGACCACCACCACGCCACCGCCGAGCAGTACCGAGATCCAGAACGGCAGGCCGAACAGCACTTGCAGCACGGTGCCGATCGCCAGGATCGAGGTCACGCCGATCATCAGTGCGTAGGCCAGCATGATCGCCGCGCTCGCCGAGCGGGCCATCGGGTTGTAGCGTTTTTCCAGCACCTGGGTGACGGTGTAGATTTTCAGCTTCAGCAGCGGTTTGGCGAGAAACAGGTTCAGCGCGACGATCCCGCAACCCAGGGCGGCGCAGAGCCAGAAACCGGAAATACCATGGACGTAGCCCAGGCGCACGGTGCCGACGGTGGACGCACCGCCCAGAACGGTCGCGGCCATGGTGCCCATGTACAGGGTCGGGCCGAGGTTACGACCGGCGACCAAGTAGTCTTCGTTGGTCTTGGCCTTGCGCATGCCGAAGTAACCGAGCACCAGCATCGCGGCGGCGTAAATGAGAACGACGAATAAATCCAAAGCCATGATGGCGTGTCTCCGATTGTCTTTTTTATGGTGAGGCTGAAAAGCAATGTGGCCATGAGACTGCTTTTTGTGGCGAGGTAGCTTGCTCCCGCAGGGCTGCGAAGCAGCCCCGGATCCTGCAAGCGGGTTTCTTCAGGAGAAACGCCATTAGCCTGTTTTGCGACTGCTGCGCAGTCGAGCGGGAGCAAGCTCCCTCGCCACAGAAATTCCGTTGACCACCGTTTTGTGTTGATCAGGCGGCCTGTCGCATCGCCGGTTTACCGAGCGAATCCGAGCCCTTGCTGCGTGCATCGTTGGGGCCGAACACCGCAGCCGGTTCCGGGAACAGGCTCAGCAATGTCAGGTACACCAGCGAGGCCAGACCGAGGGTCACCGGCAAGCTGATGTCGATCCCACCAGCGAGGTTGCCCAGCGGCCCGACAAACTGCCCCGGCAGGTTCACGAAGCACAAACCGACCGCTGCACTTGGGATCCAGGCACCCAGGCCACGCCAGTTCCAGCCGTGGGTGAACCAGTAGCGGCCACCTTTCTCGCCGCGGGTGAACACTTGCAGGTCATCCGGGCAGTAGAAGCCACGACGCACCAGCAGGCCGATGATCATGATCACCATCCATGGGGTGGTGCAGGTGATGATCAGCACGGCGAAGGTCGACACGCTCTGCACCAGGTTCGCCGCAAAGCGCCCGATGAAGATGAAGGCAATCGACATCACGCCGATCAGCAACGTCGCCTTGACCCGCGACAGCACCCGCGGGAACACGCTGGACATGTCCAGCCCGGTGCCATACAGCGACGTGGTGCCGGTGGACATGCCGCCGATCACCGCAATCAGGCACACCGGCAGGAAGAACCAGCTCGGCGACACTGCCAGCAGACCGCCGACGTAGTTGTTGGCCGCGATGTAGTCCGGCGCCTTGATCGCCACGATGGTGGCAGTGGCGAGGCCGAACAGGAACGGGATGAAGGTGGCGATCTGCGAGATCACTACGGCTGCCATGATCCGGCGCTTGGAGGTGTCACGCGGGATATAGCGCGACCAGTCGCCGAGGAACGCGCCGAAGGAAATCGGGTTGCTCATGGCCACCAGCGCAGCGCCGATGAAGGCCGCCCAGAAACCCGGTTGACCAAGGCTGACGCTGCCGGCGTAGTTCACATCGAAAGGACCGGCGAAGGCGAAGGCCCCCAGCATGAACAACAGGCTGGCGCTCCACACGGCGATCTTGTTGACCCACAGCAGGAAGCGGAAGCCGTAGATGCACACCGTCAGCACCAGGATCGCGAACAGACCGTAGGCCAGGCCCAGGGTCAGGTCGGTTTCCGGCAGGCCGACCAGGCGTTTTGCGCCACCGATCAACGCGTCGCCCGAGCTCCATACCGAGAGCGAGAAGAAGGCGATGGCGGTCAGCAACGACAGGAACGAACCGACGATCCGCCCGTGTACGCCGAAGTGCGCACCGGACGACACGGCGTTGTTGGTGCCATTGATCGGGCCGAACAGCCCCATGGGCGCAAGGATCAGCGATCCCAGCAGCACGCCCAGCGCAATCGCCCAGACGCCCGCCTGGAAAGACAGGCCGAACAGTACCGGGAAACTGCCGAGTACGGCGGTGGCGAACGTGTTGGAACCACCGAAGATCATCCGGAACAAGTCCGTCGGGCCTGCGGTGCGTTCATTGTCGGGGATCTGTTCGACCCCGTAGGTTTCGATTTGCGTAAGGCTTTGGTCTTTGTTGTTGTTATTCATGATCTGCTCCGATCATAAAGGCGCGCTCATCGTGTGTGAGCGTCACCTTGGCTAAGGGGGTGGCAGCCCTTCCGGCATTGCGGACAAATGTTCGTGGCAGGCCAGCCATAGGCCTTGTTGTTCTTGGCCAGACGGCTGTTTTTTGAAAACAATCGTCTCGCGCTCCTGGCTGAAGTGTTGCTCCCCTTGCATGCGCAGCTCGGTGGCCACGTCATGGATGAAAATCGCCACGTCACCCTGCAGGCTGACGAAGGCGTTGCTCGAGGTGCACGACAGCACCTCGAAGCCGTCCTCGGCGCGCCAGGTGTCCCACAACGCCTGATAGGCATCGCGCGACAGCAGGGGCTGCTCGAGGGTGTAGAACACGAAGCTGGCGTCGCTGCTGAACGCACCGAAGTAGGCTTCGCGATCGTTACGGGCAAAGGCCGACACCAACTCGGCAGCGGCGTTGAGTACCTGATCACGTTCGTTCATGGCCTATCCTCAGCGATGGACCACGCCTGGCAGTACGCAGAGCATTTCGTACAGCAGGTTGGCGCCCAACAGCGAGGTGTTGCCGGTGGTGTCGTACGCGGGCGAGACTTCTACCAAGTCGCAGCCGACCAGGTCGAGGCCTTGGCAGCCACGCACGATTTCAATCGCCTGAATGGTCGTCAGACCGCCGATTTCCGGGGTGCCAGTGCCTGGTGCCCAAGCCGGATCGATGCCGTCGATATCGAAACTCAGGTACACCGGACCGCCGCCGACTTTCTCGCGAACTTCGGCCATCAGCGGTGCCAGGGATTTGTGCCAGCATTCTTCAGCCTGAACCACACGGAAGCCTTGATTGCGGCTCCAGTTGAAGTCATCAGCGGTGTAACCCTGAGCGCGCAGGCCAATTTGCACCACGCGGTCGCAATCCAGAAGACCTTCTTCTACGGCGCGACGGAAGGTGGTGCCGTGGGCGATCTTCTCGCCGAACATGTGATCGTTCACGTCGGCGTGGGCGTCGATGTGCACCAGGCCGACCTTGCCGTGCTTTTTATGAATGGCACGCAGGATCGGCAGGGTGATGGTGTGGTCGCCGCCCAGGGTCAGGGGGATCACATCGTGTTCGAGGATATTGTCGTAGGCCTCTTCGATGATCCGCACGGCGTCCAGCAGGTTGAACGTGTTGATCGCTACGTCACCGATGTCGGCAACCGACAGCGAGTCGAACGGCGCAGCGCCGGTGGCCATGTTGTACGGACGGATCATTACCGATTCCGCGCGGATTTCACGCGGCCCGAAACGGGTACCGGGGCGCAGGGACGTGCCGATGTCCAGCGGGATGCCGATAAAGGCAGCGTCCAGGCCAGCGGCCGTTTCTAAATGGGGGAGTCGCAGCATGGTGGCGATGCCGCCGAAGCGCGGCATTTCATTGCCGCCCAGTGGTTGGTGAAGAATCTTGTCCACGGGTAAGGCCTCATCGTCGTTTGTTTTATTTATGTCGGTTGACCGCTCGGGGGAGAGACGGGCACCGCTGTGGGCCGATTCTGCGAAATGTAGTGGCCGGGAAGAATCGCTACGGGCAAATACTTAGTTCAGATTTTTCTAAACTAATGGGCGCAGCAGCGATAGACTTCTGACCACACGCAGAACCCCTGTGGCGAGGGAGCTTGCTCCCGCTGGGCTGCGAAGCGGCCCCAAAACCATTCACCCTGGTGTGTCAGACGGACCGGGGCAGCAGGTTTTACGACTGCTGCGCAGCCGAGCGGGAGCAAGCTCCCTCGCCACAAAGGCTTTTCTGAAGCCACAAAAGCCTCGCGCGTTACCTTGCAACCGGAGTCCCCATGGCCAACGCTTTACCCGACCTGAAACTATTGCGCATTTTCGTCAGCGTGGTCCGCCATCAGGGGTTCGCCAATGCCCAGCACGAGCTCAATCTCTCGACCTCGGCCATCAGCACCTACATGAGCCAGCTCGAAGCGGCGCTTGGCCTGGTGCTTTGCCATCGCGGACGGGGTGGTTTCAGCCTGACCAGCAAGGGCGAACTGTTCCATCAGGAAACCTTGCGTCTATTGGGCGAGCTCGAAGGTTTCGAACAGTACGCGGCCGCGCTCAAGGGCGAGTTGCGCGGCACCTTGAACCTGGGGGTGATCGACTCCACCGTCAGCGACAAGGCCTTGCCCTTCGCCGAAGCCATTGGTGCCTACAGTCAGGAACACCCAGCGGTGCATTTGCATCTGTCGGTCATGAGCCCCTACGAACTGCAACTCGGCGTACAAGACAACCGCCTCGACCTGGCCATCGGTGCCTTTTCCACGCGCATGAGCGGTCTGGTCTACATGCCGCTCTACCGTGAACAACATTGGCTGTATTGCAGCAGCCGTCATCCGCTGTTCACCGAGCGGCGCATTCCCGAGCAAGTCATCACCCAGCAGCGCATGGTCGGTCGCGGATACTGGAGCCAGGCCGAACTGGCCCGTCATGGTTTCAAACACAGCGCAGCAACCGTGGAAAGTATGGAAGCCCAGCTGATTCTGGTGCTGTCCGGCGCCTACATCGGTTACCTGCCGGAGCACTACGCCCAGGCCTGGGCCGACAAGGGGGATTTGCGCGTACTGCTGCCGGCGACATTCGGTTATCAGGCGCCGTTCTCGATGATCGTGCGCCGTGGCCGCAGCCGCGAACCGCTGATCCAGACCTTCCGTGACTTGCTCAAAGCACAGCTCAATCAGGCTTAAGAATATGTCCAGAATCCAGTGCCCACGCTGCTTGCGTCCACAAACGCACTGTCTGTGCCCGCTGATCCCGAGCCTCGACAGCCGCACCCGGGTGTTGCTGTTGCAACATCCAAGTGAAGTGAACCATGCGCTGAATACGGCGCGGTTGGCGGCGTTGGGGTTGCAGAATGCCGAGTTGATTGTGGGCGAGGTGTTTGAGGATTTGCCGACGCTGTTGCATCAGCCGGGCTATCGGGCGCGGTTGCTGTTTCCCGGTGAAGATGCGCAGCCGATGCAGGCCTACACCGCCAGTGATGAGCCGCTGCTGCTGGTAGTCCCGGACGGCACCTGGCGCAAGGCGCGCAAGATGCTGCACCTCAATCCATTGCTGGCAGCGTTGCCCAGAGTGACATTGGCCGAGGGCGGGGTATCCCGTTATCGGCTGCGCAAAGCACCGGGGCCTGGAGCGCTGTCGACGGTGGAGGCGATTGTGCAGGCGTTGCAGACCCTTGAAGCGCCGAGCACTTTCGAGCCATTGTTGAAACCGTTCGAGGCGTTGATCGAGGGGCAGATTGCGGCGATGGGGGAGGAGACCTACCAGAAAAATCACGGCCGGTGATGACTTGTGGCGAGGGAGCTTGCTCCCGCTGGGCTGCGCAGCAGACCCAAAACCATTCAGCCTGTGTGTCAGGGAAATCATGCTGGCAGGTTTTGGGAGCGCTTCGCACTCCAGCGGGAGCAAGCTCCCTCGCCACAGGGACAGCGTGAGACTTAGCGTTCCCGCATCGCCTCGGTCCGCGCTTTCAACACCGGTTTAAGCAAATAATCCAGCACGCTTTTCTCCCCGGTAATAATGTCCACCGTCGCCACCATCCCCGGAATGATCAGCAACGGTTTCACATCCCCGCCCAAGTGATTCTTGTCGGTGCGCACCTGAATCAGATAAAAGCTGTTGCCCTTGTCATCGGTGATGGTGTCCGCGCCAATCAGCTCCAGCTTCGCACTCAAGCCCCCGTAAATCGTGTAGTCATAAGCGCTGAACTTGACCATGGCTTTCTGACCCGGGTGCAGGAACGCCACGTCCTGTGGCCGGACCTTGGCTTCGATCAGCAGGTTGTCTTCCAGTGGCACGATTTCCACCATGTCGCTGCCCGGCTGGACCACGCCGCCGATGGTGTTGACCTTTAGCACTTTGATGATGCCGTGTACCGGCGACACCACGGTGGTGCGCGTCACCCGGTCGTCGATGGCAATGCTCGTGGCGGTGATTTTCGACAGGTCGGTGCGTTTTTCATTCAGCTCTTTCGCCGCGTCCGAACGGAAGGATTGTTCCGACTCGTCGATCTTGCTCTTGATCTCATTGATCGCCGATTCCGCGCGAGGAATCGCCAGGGTCGTGGCGTTCAGCGAGCCGCGGATTTCCACCGCGCTGCGTTTGAGCCGCAGGATCTCCACCGGCGAAACCGCCCCGGTGCCCACCAGTGGCGCCGACATGTTCATCTCTTGTTGCAGCAGCGCCAGGCTGGAACTGAACTGCCCCTGTTTGGAGCGGAATTCCGCCAGCTCCTGGGTTTTCTGCCGAAGCTGTTCGGTCAATGTGCGTTGCTCGCTGGCCAGTCGGCGTTGGCGTTGTTCGTACAGCGAGCGTTCGTCCTCGGCCACTTGCGGCGCCTTGGCGATAACCTCCGGGGACAGCATGAACGGCCGGCCTTCCGCCTCGGCCGACAGCCGTTCGACCTGCGCGGTCAGCGCATACCGGTCTGCTTCGCTTTCGCCCTTGTTCGACAGGAATCGCGTGTCATCCAGACGCAGCAAAGTGTCGCCCTTGTTCACCATTTGCCCTTCGCGCACGAAAATTTCCGTGACGATGCCGCCCTCCAGGTTCTGGATCACCTGAATCTTGCTCGAAGGAATCGCCTTGCCTTCGCCCATGGTGACTTCCTGCAACACGGCGAATTTGGCCCAGACCAGCGCGCTGATCAGCAGCGCCGCCGCCAGCCACACGGTGATCCGCGACCAGCGCGGCGAATCCTGCAACGAGGCGCTGGCGGTTTCCGGCATGAATTCGCTTTCGGCGCTTTTGCTGAAGCTGCCGAAGTAGCTTCGGGCCGCTGAATCCGGTGTTTGAGCAGGCATGGGGCGATCCCCGTCAGTTAAGAGAAATAAAGCCGAACACAACCCTGTGGCGAGGGAGCTTTGTGGCGAGGGGGCTTGCCCCCGTTGGGTCGCGAAGCGGCCCCAAAGCCATTCACCCCGTTGTATCAGACCGATCGAGCTAGCAGGTTTACGACTGCTTCGCAGCCGAACGGGGGCAAGCCCCCTCGCCACAGGTCATGTGTCAGTGCCCCTAAACCGCCGCAGAGCCGACACGGCCCTTGCGCAATGCATCGATGACCGCTTCTTTCGGGCCGTCGGCGACGATCCGTCCGTTGTCCAGCACCACCAGCCGATCCACCAGGCTGAGCATCGAGGTGCGGTGGGTCACCAGCAGCACGGTTTTGCCCTGGACCCAGCCGTGGAGTTTCTGCCGCAGGACGTCTTCGCTGCTGTTGTCCATGGCGCTGGTGGGTTCGTCGAGCAGCATGATCGGTGGATCGAGCAACAAGGCCCGCGCCAATAACACCGCTTGCCGTTGCCCGCCCGACAGCAACTGACCGCGTTCGCCCACCGGCCGGTCGAAGCCTTGAGGATGTTGGCGAGCCAGTTCGGTGACGCCGGTCAGTTCGGCGACCTCAAGCATCCGGGCATCGCTGATGTAGTGCGCGCCAAGGGTCAGGTTGTCGCGCAGGCTGCCGGCCAGCAATGGCAAGTCGTGAGCGACGTAACCGATCTGTTGGCGCAGGTCGGCGATGTCCAGTTGCCGCAGGTCCAGGCCATCGAGCAGCAACTGGCCTTCTTCTGGCGCGTAGAACCCCATCACCAGCCGCGCCAGCGTGCTTTTGCCTGAGCCGCTGCGGCCGATGATGCCGATCCGCTCGCCCGGTTTCATGCTGAAGCTGACGTTGGCCAGGGCCGGCGCGTTCTGGCCGTTGTAATGGAACGTCACGCCGCTGACAGCCAGGGCGCCTTGCAGTTGTGTGTGCTCCAGCGGCCGTTGCTTGGCGTCGCGTTCTTGCGGCAGCGACATCAGCGCATCGGTGCTTTTCATAGTCAGTTGCGCTTGCTGGTAACGGGTGATCAGCCCGGCTATCTGGCCCAGCGGCGCGAGCACGCGGCTGCCGAGCATGTAGGTCGCCACCAGCGCGCCAACGCTGAGGTTGCCGGCGATGATGCTGTAGACCCCGGCGACGATGGTCGCCATGCCGCAGAACTGCTGAATGAATAGCGTGCCGTTGGTGGCCAGTGCCGAGAGGTTGCGTGCATGGCTGTCGAGGCGGGTGAGGGCGCCGTGGGTGCTTTCCCATTTGTGTTGGCGTTCGCTTTCGGCGCCGCAGGCCTTGAGGGTTTCCAGGCCACCGAGGGTTTCGATCAACAGGGCCTGGCGTTCGGCGCCGAGGCTCAGACTTTTCTGCACGGTGTCACGCAGGCGCGCTTGAATCACCATGGCAAAGAGGATCGTGATGGGGAATGCCAACAGCGGAATCACCACCAGCCAGCCGCCGAGCAGGCCGATCACTACCAGCATCAGCAGCGCGAAGGGCATGTCGATCAGGCTGGTCAGGGTGACGGCGGTGAGGAATTCCCGAAGGCCCTGAAAATCATGAATGCTCTGGGCGAAACCACCGATGGTCGCAGGCTTGGCTTTCATCGCCATGCCGGTGATGCGTTCGAACAAGGTCGCTGAAAGAATCACGTCGGTCTTTTTACCGGCGGTGTCCAGCAAGTGCGCGCGAACCACCCGCAGCACCAGTTCGAACCCGGTGCCGATCAGCAAACCGATCGACAGCACCCACAAGGTTGAAGTGGCCTGGTTCGGCACCACCCGGTCATAGGTCTGCATCACGAACAGCGGCACCATCAGGCCCAGCAGGTTGATCAGAAAACTTGCCAGAATCGCATCGCTGTACAGCCACTTCGACAACTTCAACGTGTCGCGAAACCACGCCTCGACTCGCGGCACCAGTGGCGCACGCAAGTCTTCGAGTTCATGCCGCGGCCGGGCGAACAAGGCCTGGCCACTGTAATGGGCGGCCAGCTCGTCCGTGCTGACCCATTGTTCTCCGCCGTCGGCTTCGCTCGGCAGAATCAGTGCCTGACCGTCATCGCCCCAACGACGCAAGACCGCGCAGCGGCCATGGTCGAGGATCAGCATCACCGGCAGGTTGAGCGCAGAAATATCCGCCAGCTCACGGCGCAGCACCCGCGCCTGCAAACTGGCCCGGGCCGCTGCGCGCGGCAGCAGGTCCAGGCTCAAGCGTTGGTGTGCCATTGGCAGCCCGGCACTCAGGCTGGCGCGGCTGACCGTCGCGCCATGGAGCTTGCAGAGAATCAACAGACCGTCCAGGAGCGGGTCATCGAAGCTCAAACGCGGATCGACACCGATGTTGCCGGGTTCCATGCTGGTCACAGTGAGCGCTCCAGTTCAGCTACTTCATTCGGGCTATTTCAGCTCAGGCAAGCGAGCTTCGTTTTTCACTTCGGTGGAGGCGATCGCATCGGCGGGCAGCACCACCCGTTGCTTGCTCAGCAACTGGCCCATATTCGCCAGCACGCGGTACATCGAGAACTCCTCGGTGTAGCGCACTTCGGTGTAGCGGCGGTTGGCGTTGTAGAGCTCGTTTTCGCTGTCGAGCAAGTCGAGCAGGGTCCGTTGGCCGAGGCCGAACTGATCCTGATACGCGGCCCGCACCCGGGTGGTGGTTTCGGCGTATTCACGGGCAGTCGGGGTTTGTTTCTTGGCGTTTTGCATGGCGTTCCAGGCCAGGTGGATGTTCTCGTTGAGCTGGCGCAGGGCGTTGTTGCGGATATCCAGTGCCTGGTTGATCTGGTGCGCATCGGAGGCCAGCCGGGCCTTGTCGCTGCCGCCGCGGAACAGGTTGTAGTTCATCACCACACCCACTCGCCATTCGTTGTCGTGGCCTTCGTCGCCCTGAATATTGTTGTTCGCGCCCACCGCCGCTTCAGCGTCAAAACGCGGGTAGAACGGCGACTTGGCGACTTCGTACTGGCTCTCGGCCGATTGCACATCAGCCTGGGCGGATTTCAGGTACGGGTTGTTTTCCACCATGCTCTGCTGGGCTTCCGGCAGGGTGGCGGGCAATTCGCCGCGGGTCGACGGCGGCGCTTCGAGTTCATCGGGCATGCGGCCCACGACGCTGTAGAAATTCGCCTCGGCATCGGCCAGGTCGACTTCGGCGGTGTCGAGGTTGTTTTGCGCCAGCGCCCGGCGAGCGGTGGACTGGTCGGCGTCGGCGTTGCTGCCGATCCCACGTTGGGTACGCAGGCCGATCTGATCGTTGACCCGCATGTGCGCTTGCAGGTTGTTTTTGGCAAGGGTCACCAGTTCGCGGCGCTTGAGCACTTCGAGGTACACCTCGATGGTGCGCAGGGCCAGGTCCTGGGCGGTGCCCTGGGCGTAATAGGCACGCGAGTTGACCACGCCTTTGGTGCGCGCGACCTCGTTGGAGGTGTTGAAACCGTCGAACAGCATCTGCCGCAGGCGCAGTTCAGACTGGGTGTAGGTCAGGATTTCGGTGTGGTGATTGCCCTGCGCTCGAGTGGTGGTGTTATCGCTGTAGCCGCGCCCATAGGCGGCGTTTAAATCCACCGATGGATAAAAGCCCCCTTTGGCGACTTTAACCTGCTCGTCGGCCGACAGCCGAGCATCAACCCGCGACGCCAGTTCCGGGTGAGTCGCGATGGTGCTCTGGATCGCCTCGGTCAATGACATCGCCTGAGCCTGAGAAGCGCAGGCCATGGCCAGCAGAATCGCACTGCAGAGGGGGGTTAAAACGCGCATGAGTACATCTCCCTGATTCCTGATGGTGCTTAGCAGTCGCCAAATATTTGACGATATTTTTAGGTAAAACCGTTTCATGCTTGTAACAACAGAGCTAAGAACATCCTGACGAGAACCTAAGAAGAATTTCTCATAACGTTTATGCGGAAAAAAACTTATGCGCTCTTAAAAATCCAGCACATTGTTCAATCCGAAAGCCTTTGTTTTATGAGCTCTAAGGAGCTTTCAGGGGTTTCAGGAAAGATCTATTCACTTTTCGACACAGGGCGAAGAAGTGCTGGAGGGGAGGGAAGCGAGACGGTTTGGAGGCGACAATTTTTTGTCGCTCGGGTGATTCAGAACCGTTACGCATCGCTTGCAGGCCGGTTGTTTTGACAGTGGGTCCCGATGCGGTTGATTGCATAGGGTTTTAATCCCGATTCAGACAATGCTCGCCTGCGACACGCCTGACGAGAGTGTCGGGAGGCAGCGCTTTACTTCAGGTAAACGCTTGCCGGCAGACACACCGCCAGGCGACCTGCTTTAACCATGGGCACGTCCTTCGCGCAAACAGGATGCCGACAACAGTTGGCAGCGGAGGAAATGCACATGGCATCGCTCATCGGTATCGTCAGTAAGGTCATCGGTCAGGTGTACGCAGTGGCGGGTGATGGCACCCGACGCACCCTGGTCGAGGGCGATCGGCTGTTTGCCGGCGAGCAACTGGTCACCGGGGCCGAAGGCGCGGTGGCGGTCCATTTGCAAAACGGCCAGGAGTTGACGCTGGGGCGTGACAGCAGCCTGCAAATGACAGGTCAACTATTGGCGCATCAGGCGCCGCATGTGGAGACCGCCGATGCAGTGACGCCGAGCCAGGCGCAACTGACCGATGTCGAACAACTGCAAAAAGCCATTGCCGCCGGCGCCGACCCGACCCAGACGGCTGAGGCCACCGCTGCCGGTCCGGGCGCAACGGGCGCACCCGGTGCACTGGGCGGCGGCCACAGTTTTGTACTGCTGGAGGAAGTGGCGGGCCGGGTCGATCCCACCATTGGCTTCCCCACTGCTGGCTTCAACGGTATTCCCGAATTCCCTCTGGAGCGCCGCGCCCCGGACAATGGCGACAACGGTGCAGGTGGTGCGGGGGGGACAGGCGTGGCCCCGAATAACCCGGTCACCCTCACCGGCCTGTCGGTGGCGGGTGGCGAACTGACCCTCAATGAAGCCAATCTGGCAGACGGCTCGGCCAGCAACCCGGGGGCGCTGACCCAGAACGGCACTTTCACCGTGTCTGCGCCCGACGGGCTGACCAGCCTGAGCATCGGCGGGATCAACGTGATCAGCGGCGGTGTGGCCGCAGGTTTTCCACAGTCCATTACCACTCAACTGGGCAATACCCTGACGATCACCGGCTATAACCCGGCCACTGGCGTGGTGAGTTACAGCTACACCCTGATCGGCAACGAAACCCATTCCGCCGGTGACGGCGCCAACAGCCTCAGCGAACAATTCACCGTGATCGCGGGCGACAGCAACGGCGATACCGCCACCGGTTCGCTGGACGTCAACATCACCGACGATGTGCCCAAGGCCATCGACGACACCAATGCCAATACCGCCTCGGAAACCCTGCTGACCCTGACCGGCAACGTGCTGCCCAACGACACCCAGGGCGCGGACCGCATTGCCACCGGCGCCGAGAGCGGGCCGATCATCGGCGGTACGTTCAACGGTACTTACGGCACCCTGGTACTCAATCCCAATGGCACCTACACCTACACCCTGAACACCAGCGACGCCGATTTCAAAGCCCTGCACGGCGGTGGCGACGCGACCGAGCACTTCGTCTACACCCTTACCGATTCCGATGGCGATACCAGCACCGCGACGCTGGTGCTGAACATCCATAACAACGATGACCCGGTGACCCTCGATGGCCTGAATGCCGAAGGTGGCGAGCTGACCGTACAGGAGAAAAACCTCACCGACGGCAGCAGCCCCGATGCACCAGCGCTGACCCAGAGCGGCACCTTCACCATCACCGCACTGGACGGTGTGCAAACCCTGACCGTGGGCGGCATAGTGGTGGTGACCGGTGACCTGATCACAGGTTTCCCGCATTCGATCGTCACTCCGCTTGGCAACACTCTGACCATCACCGGGTTCGACAGCGCCACCGGGGTGGTCAGTTACAGCTACACCCTTGTCGATAACGAAATGCATCCGGATGCCAACGGTGCCAACAGCCTCTCCGAGCAATTCGCGGTCACGGTGGTGGACGACAACGGCACCACCGCCAATGGCAATCTCGATGTGAACATCGTCGATGACCTGCCCACCGCCAACCCTGACCAGGCCACGGTGGCCGAGGGCGCGACCGTCTCGGGCAATGTGCTGGACAACGACATCGGCGGCGCCGACGGCCCGGCGCTCAGTGGCGCAGTGGTCGGCGTGCGCGCCGGCAGCGACACCTCGACCTCGGCCATTGGCGGGTTGAATAGCCAAATCAACGGCACCTACGGCTACCTGACCCTGGATGCCAACGGCAACGCCGTGTATCACAGCAATCCAAACTCGGTCAGCGCGCCGGGCGCCACGGACGTATTCACCTACACCGTGCGTGATGCCGACGGTGATGAAAGCACCACGACCATCACTATTAACGTGGCCGACTGCACCCTCGTGGCGAGCACCGATTCCGACGTGACGGTTCAGGAGAAAGCGCTGGATTTGACCAAGGACGGCCAGGACCTGGCAGCAGGCACCGTCACCGGCAGCGAACCTGGCAGCACCGGTGAAACCGCCTCCGGCACGCTGGTCGGTTCCGTCACCGGCGCCACGGGTGCGATCACCTATACCCTGGTCGGCAGCGCTACCGGGACTTATGGGCAAATCCTGCTCAACCCGGATGGCACCTACACCTACACCCTGACCTCCGCCCCAACGACCACGCCCCACGCCAATGACGGGCCGAATACCCTGAGCGAAAGTTTCACCTATCAAGCGACTGATCCGCTGGGCAACAGCGTCACCAGTACCATTGTGATCAACATCGTCGATGACCTGCCAACGGCGCATGCCGATGCAGTCTCGGTGGCAGAAGGCGGCACGGTCAGCGGCAATGTATTGGATAACGATGTACTCGGTGCTGACGGCCCTGCATCAGGTGGTGCGGTGGTTGGCGTGCGCGCCGGCAGCGACACCTCGACTTCGGCCATCGGTGGCTTGAGTACGCAAATCAACGGCACCTACGGCTACCTGACGCTGGATGCCAACGGCAACGCCGTGTATCACAGCAACCCGAACTCGGTCAGTGCGCCGGGCGCTACGGATGTATTCACCTACACCGTGCGCGATGCCGATGGCGATGAAAGCACCACGACCATTACCATCGACGTCTCCAACTGCTCCCTCGTAGTGGCTCCCGATACCGACGTGACGGTTCAGGAGAAAGCGCTGGATTTGACCAAGGATGGCCAGGACCTGGCAGCGGGCACTGTCACCGGAAGCGACCCGGGCAACACCGGTGAAACCGCCTCCGGCACACTGGTCGGTTCCATCACCGGCGCCACTGGCACGATCACTTACACCCTGGTTGGTAGCGCCACCGGCACCTACGGGCAAATCCTGCTCAACCCGGATGGCAGCTACACCTACACCCTGACGTCCGCGCCAACCACCACGCCTCACGCCAACGACGGGCCGAATACCCTGAGCGAAAGTTTCACCTATCAAGCGACCGATGCGCTGGGCAACAGCATCACCAGTACCATCGTGATCAACATCGTCGATGACGTGCCGACTGCTCACTGCGATTCAGTTTCGGTGATAGAGGGCGGTACGGTCAGCGGCAACGTGTTGCACAACGATGTGTTCGGTGCTGACGGCCCTGCCTTGGGAGGGGCGGTGGTCGGCGTGCGCGCCGGCAGCGATACCTCGACTTCGGCCATCGGTGGTTTGAACGCGCAAATCAACGGCACTTACGGCTATCTCACGCTGGATGCCAGCGGCAACGCCGTGTACCACAGCAATCCGAACTCGGTCGGCGAGGCGGGCGCCACGGATGTATTCACCTACACCGTGCGTGATGCCGATGGCGATGAAAGCACCACCACCCTGACCATCGACGTCCACAACAACTGCCTCGTAACGGCCATCGATACCGACGTGACGGTCTACGAAAAAGCCCTGGATTTGACCCAGAACGGGCAGGACCTGGCGGCGGGTACGGTCACCGGCAGTGAGCCTGGCAACACGGGAGAAACCGGTTCGGGGACGTTGGTCGGCTCCGTCACTGGCGCCACTGGCGCGATCACTTACACCTTGGTCGGCAGCGCCACCGGCACCTACGGGCAAATCCTGCTCAACCCTGACGGCAGCTACACCTACACCCTGACCTCGGCGCCGAAAACTTCGCCCAACGCCAACGACGGTGCGAACACCCTGAACGAAAGCTTCACCTACACCGCCACCGATTCGGTGGGCAACAGCACCACCGGCACCCTTGTGGTCAGCATCGTCGATGACGTGCCGTCTAACGCCGTCGCCTCGGACCGTTCGGTGCCCGCGGTGCAGATCGACTCCAACCTGCTGCTGGTGATCGACGTGTCCGGGAGCATGGACGATCCCTCCGGCGTATCGGGCCTGGCGCGGTTGGACCTGGCCAAGCAGGCGATCAGCGCACTGCTCGACAAGTACGACAATCTGGGCGATGTGAAGGTGCAGATCGTCACCTTCAGCAGCAGCGCCACGGACCAGACCTCGGTGTGGGTCGATGTGGCGACGGCCAAGTCGATCATCGCGACGTTGACGGCGGGTGGCGGGACCAACTACGACGTGGCCGTGGCGACCATGCAAACCGCGTTCGATACCTCGGGCAAACTCACCGGGGCGCAGAACGTCGGCTACTTCTTCTCCGATGGCAAACCCAACGAAGGTGACATCGGCACCGCGGACGAGGCCGCGCTCAAAGCCTTCCTCGACGCCAATGGCATCAAAAACTACGCCATCGGCCTGGGCAGCGGCGTCAGTAATGACAGCCTCGATCCAGTGGCCTATGACGGCAGCACGCACACCGACACCAATGCCGTGGCAGTGACCGACCTCAATCAACTCAACTCGGTACTCTCGGGCACCGTGCAAGGTGCGCCGGTCACCGGCTTGCTGCTGGGCGAGGGCGAGGGCGGTACGTTCGGCGCCGATGGCGGCTTCATCAAAACCATCACCGTCGATGGCACCACTTATACCTATGACCCCAAAGGCAACAGCAATCAGGGTTCGCTGATCTTCAGCGGCGGCGTCAACCACGGCACCTTCAACACCGCCAACAACACCTTGAGCATCGCCACCGACAACAGCGGCACGCTGCTGGTGAACCTCGACACCGGCGAGTACACCTACACCTCGCAGAAAACCACGGCCGTGACGATCACCGAAAACATCAGCTTCACCGCCAGCGACAACGACGGTGATCTGGCCAGCTCCACGCTGGTGATCAACGTGATTCCAAACACGCCACCGGTGGCGGTCGATGACCATGTCATCACCAACGTGTTGTCGGGCAGCATTGTGGTGCCGGGAGAGCTGCTGCTGGCTAACGACACCGATGCCGATGGCGACGCGCTCACTGCATCGCCAACCGCTTTCAACACCGGCTGGACGGCCAGGGGCGCGGACTTCATCGGCACCAACTCGAACTTCAGCTTCACCGGAAATAACCAGGCAGTGACCATCGCCCGCAGCGCATTCGTCGCCAACACGGCAGCCATGACTGCGGTGCTGGTAGTCAGCGGCGCATTGGGGGCGGTCAGCAACAACAATACCAACGACGAGGACCAGATCACCGTCAACCTCAAGCAGGGTGAAACCCTCAACCTGGATCACAACCTGGCGGCCGGCCACATCATCATGGAGTACTCGGTCAACGGCGGCGCTTACATTGCCATCGCCGACGGCCAGACCATCACCGCCTCGGCGGACGGCACGTACCAGATCCACATCACCAACATCGACGATGGTGGTCCGGGTAACAGCGGCAAGGGCTCGGAAAATTACCAACTGACCATGACCGTCAACTACGCCGGCGCTCATGACAGCACGCCGGACTTCCACGGCACCTACACCGTCAACGACAACCATGGCGGCAGCGATAGCGCGGGCGTGACCATCAGTTATCAGGATGGCCACACCCTCACCGGCACCTCGGGCGATGACGTACTGGTGGCGGGTACCGGCAACAACGTCATCAATGCCGGCGACGGCAACGATGTGCTCACCGCCGGGTCGGGCAATAACGAGCTGCATGGCGGCGCCGGCAATGACCTGTTGTTCAGCGGACCGGGCAACGACCTGCTCGACGGCGGCACCGGCAACGACACCGCGAGCTACGCCCATGCCGCCGCCGGAGTCACCGTCAACCTGAGCCAGCTCACCGCACAAAACACCCTCGGCGCAGGCACCGATACCCTGACCGGCATCGACAACCTCACAGGCTCGAACTTCAACGACAGCCTCACGGGCGACAACAACAGCAACCTCATCAGCGGCGGTATGGGTAACGATGTGCTCAACGGCGGGGGAGGCGACGACTACCTGATCGGCGGCCTGGGCAACAACACCCTCACGGGTGGCAGCGGCGCCGACACCTTCCAGTGGCTCAAAGGCAACAGCGGCCACGACGTCATCACCGACTTCACCCCAGGCACCGACAAGCTCGACCTGTCACAACTGCTGCAAGGGGAAAACGGCACTGCGGCATCGCTGGATGACTACCTGCACTTCACCGTCAGCGGCAGCGGCGCATCGGTCATCACCAGCATCGACATCAGCGCCATGGCCGGCGACACGCCGAACCAGACCATCGACCTTGCCGGCGTGAACCTGGCCAGCCACTACGGCGTCACCCCTGGGGCGGGCGGAGTGATTGCCGGCGGCGCGGATACGGCGACGATCATCAACGGCATGCTCAATGACCATTCGTTGAAGGTCGATACGGTGTGAGTTGAAACGACAAAACCCGCCATTCCGGTTGCACGGGAGGGCGGGTTTTTCATGGTGGGTGTTTGAGCATCAGAGGATGTGTTGCCTGCAGAACAGCCATCGCGAGCAGGCTCGCTCCCACAGTTGACTGTATTCCCTCTGTGGGAGCGAGCCTGCTCGCGATGACACCCGTAGCAACACCACATTACTCATGATCGACATAAAACCCGTGGCGAGGGGGCTTTCTGTGGCGAGGGGGCTTGCCCCCGTTGGGTTGCGAAGCGACCCCAAAACCTGCAATCGCGGATTTCAGGCAAACCGCACTCGCCGGTTTTACGACTGCTGCGCAGCCGAACGGGGCGATGCGGCGTTCCGACAAGCCCCCTCGCCACAAACTCTCGCGAAGCTTTTGACTCAGGTCGCCTCGTTCAGGTATTTGCCCACGGTCGCCACGTTGTCGAGCGAATACTGTTTGCTCAGGTTGGCGATCATTTTGTTCAGCGCTTCGGTCACGTTGAACTGATTGGAGGAGCTATCCGTATTCTGCTCGCGACCGGCTTGCAGGGCGGTTTTCAGTTCATCGCTGCTGACGCCACCGCTGCTGTCGCTGTCCAGGATCTTGAGCAATGCAGCGCTGGTGTCGGTGCTGGTCGACGAGGTGCTGTCGCTGGCCAGGGCGCTGCTCAGTTCGGTGGCGGTGACGCTGCCGTCGCTGTCGGTATCGAGTTGGCTGAACAGCTCTTCGCTGGACACCTGCTGAGGTGGCGGCGGTGGCGGAGTCAGGCTGGCGGCGAGTTCGTCCTGGCTGACGGTGCCGTCTTCGTTCTTGTCCAGGGCCGAGAAGATTTCTGTGCTGTCGGCCGTGCTGCCGGCATTGCTCAGGCCGCTGCTCAGTTCATCGCTGTTGATGGCGCCGTCACCATCGGTGTCCAGGGCGCTGATCAGTGCATCAGCCAGTTCGGTGTTCGGTGCTTGATCACCCGGCGGCGGTGGCGGCGGGGCCATTGCGGCCATTTCCTCGCTGCTCAGGCTGCCGCTGTCGTCGCTGTCAAGGTCGCTGAAGTTCTTGCTCAGGCTGACGAGCAGGCCGTCGTCGGTTTTCTGTGTCAGGGCACTCTTGAGTTCGTCCTGATCCACTGCGCCGTCGCTATTGCTGTCGAGTTTGGCGAGCAGTTCTTTCTGGAATTGCTGGCCGCGGGCGCTGTTGGTGGAGGTGCTGCTGGTGCTGGTGTAGCTCGTGTAGTTACTGCTGATACTACCGATCATTAGGCTCACTCCTTATGGGAAACCGGTGGGTGCACTGGCTTATCCAGCCTCAAGGGGCAAGTTGTCGTGGGTATGTGGGATTTGTACCGCTTGGTACACAAAAAATATCAGGCCCGGCTGCCACAGGAGAGTCATGTGTGGCTCAGGGGCGGGGCAGGCGGATGACGGCGGTTAAACCTCCCCCGGGGGTTTCTTCCAGGCTCAATTGCCCGCCCAAACGCTCCGCGGCTTCCCTGGCGATGGTCATGCCCAGACCGACGCCGCCGGAGTTGCGATTGCGCGAACCTTCCAGGCGAAAGAACGGTTCAAACACCGCTTCACGTTTATCCGCCGCGATACCCGGGCCATGGTCGATGACCCGGATCAGCAGTTCCTCACGGCTGTCCTCAAGCGTGATCAGCGCATCGCCGGCATAACGCAGGGCGTTGTCCAGCAGGTTATTGATGCACGAGCGCAAGGCCATCGGCTGCACCTGCAACGGCGCGCAATGGCCGCAGGTCTGGACGTCGGCGCCCTGGTCCTGGGCGTTTTCGCTCAGGGACTCCACCAGCGCCTGCACGTCCATCCATTGCGCAGCCTCGCTGGTGCGCTGTTCGTGCAGGTAGGTGAGGGTGGAATCGAGCATGTCGATCATGTCGTCCAGGTCCTGACGCATCTGGCCTTGCAGCTTGTTGTCGTCGATCTGCTCCAGCCGTAGCTTGAGCCGCGACAGCGGCGTGCGCAGGTCGTGGGATACCGCGCCAAGCATCCGCGAGCGTTGCTGCATTTGTTCCAGAATGCGTTTCTGCATCAGGTTGAAGGTGTGAGCCGCTTGCCGCGCTTCCCGTGGGCCCGACTCATCCAGCGGTGGGCTGTCGAGGTTTTCGCTCAGGCGTTCGGCGGCATCGCTCAGGCGCTGGATCGGGCGGGTCAGTAGCTTGGCGCCGTACCAGGCGGCGATGATCAGCGAGACAAACTGAAAAGTCAGCGGCACCAGTGGCCCGCCGAACCATGGCCGTGGCGGCCGGTTGTCGAAGCGCGGGTCCATCGGTGGGCGTGGTCCGTCGAAGCGCTCGGAAAACTCCGACGGTGGAGGGGGAGGCGGAGGGGGTGGCCCATAATGTTTGAACCACAGAAACGCTAACAAATGCGCCAGTACGATCGCCACCAGCAGCATGCCAAACAGGCGGCCGAACAGCGTATCGAAGCGTGCACGCATCAGCCGATGTCTCGTGCGTCGAACAGATAACCCTCGCCGCGAACGGTCTTGATCAGTTGTGGGGCTTTCGGGTCGTCGCCCAGTTTCTGGCGCAGGCGCGACACCAGCAAATCGATGCTGCGATCAAACGCCTCGATCGAACGACCACGCGCCGCATCCAGCAGTTGTTCGCGACTGAGTACCCGGCGCGGACGTTCGATGAACACCCAAAGCAAACGAAATTCGGCATTGGACAGCGGCACCACCAGCCCATCGGCGGCGATCAACTGGCGCAGTACGCTGTTCAGGCGCCAGTTGTCGAAGCGAATATTCGCACGCTGTTCGGTACGGTCGTCGCGCACCCGACGCAGAATGGTCTGAATCCGCGCGACCAGTTCCCGCGGCTCGAACGGCTTGGCCATGTAGTCGTCGGCGCCCAGTTCCAGGCCGATGATCCGGTCGGTGGGTTCGCAGCGGGCGGTGAGCATCAGGATCGGGATGTCCGATTCGGCACGCAGCCAGCGGCACAGCGACAGACCGTCTTCGCCCGGCAGCATCAGGTCGAGTACCACCACGTCGAAATGCTCGGCTTGCAGCGCCTGGCGCATGGCGGCGCCGTCGGTGACGCCGCTGGCGTGGATACTGAACCGGGCCAGGTAGTCGATCATCAGTTCGCGGATCGGGACGTCATCGTCGACGATCAGGGCGCGAATGCTCCAGCGTTTATCGTCGGCCGGCGCTTTTTGATCGTCGTTCAGAGGTGCTGGGGTATTGTGCATGCGTACGTTCATCTGCCAGGTAGGCTGCCAACCACAAAGATAGGCTGCGAGGTTGTGGCTTCAGCATAGGCGTCCGGCCGTGAGGCGGGAAGTGCTGTAGGATCTGTTGCGGCTGCCGAGGGTAGTGTTGGTGGGTGTTGTGGGCGTGTCATGTGTGTATCGGGCTCGACACAATTGCCCCAAGAGCTAGTCTTGCCTGAGCCGCGGCGACGAATTACCGATCATCGGGTCCCGCAGCGGCGCTGGTTCCGCTACAATGCGCGCCGATTTCGACTTGCCTGAGAGCCCACTCATGTCCGCCTGCCAGACGCCTATCATCGTCGCCCTGGATTTCCCCACTCGTGACGCCGCACTGAAGCTGGCCGATCAACTGGACCCGAAGCTGTGCCGGGTCAAGGTCGGTAAAGAACTGTTTACCAGTTGTGCTTCGGAAATCGTCGGCACCTTGCGCGACAAGGGCTTCGAAGTGTTCCTGGACCTCAAGTTCCACGACATCCCGAACACCACCGCCATGGCCGTCAAGGCCGCTGCGGAAATGGGCGTGTGGATGGTCAACGTGCACTGCTCCGGCGGTTTGCGCATGATGGCTGCCTGCCGTGAAGTACTCGATCAGCGCAGCGGTCCGAAACCGCTGTTGATCGGCGTGACCGTGCTGACCAGCATGGAGCGTGAGGATCTGGCGGGTATCGGTCTGGACATCGAGCCACAGGAGCAGGTGCTGCGCCTGGCCGCGTTGGCGGAAAAGGCCGGCATGGACGGCCTGGTGTGCTCGGCCCTGGAAGCCCGGGCGCTGAAAACCGCGCACCCGTCGCTGCAACTGGTGACCCCGGGGATTCGTCCGGCGGGCAGCGCCCAGGACGATCAACGCCGCATCCTGACGCCACGCCAGGCGTTGGAAGCCGGTTCCGACTACCTGGTGATCGGCCGCCCGATCAGCCAGGCGGCGGATCCGGCCAAGGCGTTGGCCGATGTCGTGGCAGAGCTCGCTTAAGCGACGCTGAACCTGTGGGAGCGGGCAAGCCCGCTCCCACAAAGTTTTGTGGTGCTTCAGATATCAGGTCAAACCTTCAACACCAACTTCCCGAAATTCTCGCCGCTGAACAATTTCATCAGCGTCTCCGGGAACGTTTCCAGTCCTTCGACGATGTCTTCCTTGCTCTTGAGCTGCCCCTTGGCCATCCATCCGGCCATTTCCTGCCCGGCAGCCGCGAACTGCGCGGCGTAATCCATCACCACAAAGCCTTCCATCCGCGCGCGATTGACCAGCAACGACAGGTAGTTGGCCGGGCCCTTGACCGCTTCTTTGTTGTTGTACTGGCTGATCGCACCGCAAATCACCACCCGCGCCTTCATGTTCAGACGGCTGAGCACGGCATCGAGAATATCGCCGCCGACGTTATCGAAATACACGTCGACGCCTTTCGGACACTCACGCTTGAGGCCGGCCTGCAGGTCTTCGTTCTTGTAGTCGATGGCGCCGTCAAAACCCAGTTCATCGATCAGGAACTTGCACTTGTCCGCGCCGCCGGCAATGCCGACCACCCGGCAGCCTTTGATCTTGGCGATCTGCCCGGCAATGCTGCCCACCGCACCGGCCGCGCCCGACAGCACCACGGTGTCGCCGGCTTTCGGCACACCGACGTCGAGCAGGGCGAAGTAGGCGGTCATCCCGGTCATGCCTAGCGCGGATAGGTAACGTGGCAGCGGTGCCAGTTTCGGATCGACCTTGTAGAAACCTCGCGGCTCGCCGAGGAAGTAATCCTGCACACCCAAGGCACCGTTGACGTAGTCCCCCACGGCAAACCCCGGATTGTTCGAAGCGATGACTTTGCCTACGCCCAATGCACGCATGACTTCGCCAATGCCGACTGGCGGGATGTAGGACTTGCCCTCGTTCATCCAGCCACGCATGGCCGGGTCCAGCGACAGGTATTCGTTCTTGACCAGGATCTGACCCGCCGCAGGCGTACCGACCGGCACTTCCTGATAGGTGAACGTCTCACGGGTAGCCGGCCCCACTGGACGTTTGGCGAGCAGGAACTGGCGATTGGTCTGGGTAGTCATGACAGGCACTCAAGATGAATTAAGCCTTGTTGATAGACCTTCATGGACGATGCTGCAAGGTTGGCTGGCGGCGCGAATGCACATCGATCCAATGCAGTGATAGTCGGGGCGCCGGTTCTATCACTGCAACTCATGGGTGCCCAACCGGCCTTTTGATAGTGCTGCCGTGCCCCAGGCCCCTGTGCCTAGACTGGGCACACGCGATATCCCGCATTCTTCCCTTCGAGGACATAACAATGAGCATGACGTTTTCCGGCCAGGTCGCCGTTGTGACGGGCGCGGCCAATGGGATTGGCCGCGCAACCGCTTTGGCGTTCGCCGCCGAAGGTTTGAACGTGGTCGTTGCCGATCTGGACGCCGCCGGTGGTGAAGGTACTGTGGCGCTGATACGCGCCGCTGGCGGTGAAGCGACCTTCGTGCGCTGTAACGTCACTGTGGAAAGCGAGGTAAAAAATCTGATGGACGAGGTGGTAAATACCTACGGCCGTCTCGACTATGCCTTCAACAATGCCGGTATCGAAATCGAGAAAGGCAAACTGGCCGATGGCACGGTCGATGAGTTCGACGCAATCATGGGCGTCAACGTCAAAGGCGTCTGGCTGTGCATGAAGTATCAGTTGCCATTGCTGCTGGCCCAGGGCGGCGGTGCGATCGTCAACACCGCTTCGGTCGCCGGCCTGGGGGCTGCGCCGAAAATGAGCATCTATGCCGCCTCGAAACATGCGGTGATCGGCCTGACCAAGTCGGCGGCCATCGAATACGCCAAGAAAAAGATTCGCGTGAATGCGGTGTGCCCGGCGGTGATCGACACCGACATGTTCCGCCGTGCCTATGAAGCGGACCCGAAGAAAGGCGAGTTCGCCAATGCCATGCACCCGGTCGGGCGTATCGGCAAGGTCGAAGAAATAGCCAGCGCGGTGCTGTACCTGTGCAGCGACGGCGCGGCATTCACCACCGGTCATTCGCTGGCGGTGGATGGTGGCGTCACGGCGTTTTAATGCTTTAGGTCGCGCCACAGGGATTCAGGCAAACACAATCTCTGTGGCGAGCGAGCTTGCTCGCGCTGGGCTGCGTAGCGGCCCCAAAATCTTGTGAGTGCTACGCCCTCAAGCGGGAGCAAGCTCCTTCGCCACAGGTTTCTCAGCACTAAACACATTGGCGCCGGTTCCGCGAAGGCGCCAATCATTGTGTTTCAAATGGTTAGAACCGAGGGTTTTGGCGGCGTTGTCGCACATCCCGTCGAGCGCTCCTGTGATTAACTGTTTCCCGCAAAACAGACAGGAGTTTGCTTGCTCATGGAGTTGAGAATCGATCGACAGGCATTGGTGCCGGTCGTGCAGCAAATCGTCGATGCGTTGGCCGACTGGCTCCGTCGCGACGAGGTGGTACCGGGGACCCGTTTACCTTCCGTACGGCAAATCGCGCGGATCAATCTGCTCAGTCAATCCAGCGTCGTCGAGGCCTGTGATCGGCTGGTGGCGCAAGGGGTGCTGGCGACGCGCAACGGCGCGGGTTTCTTTGTCGCGACAACGGCGCTGGCTGTTCAGGGGCAACGGGATTGTCTCTGGTTCGAAGGCGTTGAGCAGAAGCAGGCCGGCCTGATCGGTGAACTGAAGCTGGGTTGCGGCGGATTACCCGAAAGCTGGCGCGAAACTGACGACCTGAGCTATGCAATACGCCAGGTCAGCCGTACCGACATGGCCGGGCTATTCAACTACAGCACGCCGCTGGGCCTGCCTGCCTTGCGCCAGCAGATCCTCAAACGGCTGAAACAGCTGAGCATCACGGTGGATGAAAGTCGAATCCTGACCACGGCGGGGGCCAGTCATGGGCTCGATCTGATCGTGCGCACCTTGTTCAAACCAGGCGATTGCGTGGTGGTGGAGAGCCCCGGCTATTCGATGCTGTTCGATCTGCTCAGGCTGCACGGTGTCAACATGATCGAGGTGCCGCGAACCCCTCGCGGGCCAGACACCGAAGCACTCCAGGCCTTGTTGCTGGAACACAGCCCCCGTGGTTTGTTCATCAACAGTTTTTACCACAACCCCACCGGCAGCTGTTTGACCCCGGGGGTGGCTCAGCAGGTCCTGCAACTGGCCAAAAACCATGGTGTGCTGGTGATCGAAGACGACGTCTATGCGGATTTACACAGTGGCCCCGGCACACGCCTTGCGGCATTGGGTATCGATGACAATGTGATCTACGTCGGCAGCTATTCCAAAACCCTCAGCAGTTCGTTACGCGTCGGCTTTGTAGTGGCCGGTGCCGACGTTATTTCGCGGTTGGCCGAGGTCAAAATGATCAGCAGCATGGGCGCTTCCCGGTTCAGCGAGTCGGTGCTGGCTTGTCTGTTGGCCAGCGGTGCCTATCGCAAACTGGTGCAGCGTCAGCGCCAGCGTTTAAGCACCGACAGGGAAGCGGCCTTGCAAGTGCTCGAAGACGCGGAGTGGGAGGTTTTCGGCAAACCGGTGGGCGGCCTGTTCATCTGGGCGCGATCGCGCAAGGCCGACTGCGCGCAGGTGCGGACTCAGGCGCAGCGCTTCGGTGTCTTGCTGTCTTGCGCAACGGCCTTCAGTCCCGCTGGCCAAACCCTCGACTGGCAGCGAATCAACGTTGCCTATGCCTGTGATCCTCGCGCCCGGGCGTTTTTTCAGGCCACCGCTCGGGATCGACCTCAAGCGTTCTGAAAGCGACGTTGGCGTAGCTTTTTGCCATTATTCCGATGGCAGAGACTTGTGTTGGCACAAGCCCATTGCGAATCTGCATCAACAGACAATGGCAGGGGACTACGCGCAATGATTTCGGCCGTGCAAGGACGTTTTGCCAACCTCGGTATGGCGAAAAAACTGGGTATCGGGTTTGTACTGGTGCTGTTGTTGACAGCCTTGGTGGCGGCCATCGGCGTATGGTCCCTGCAAACCATCAGTCAGCGGTTCGACGGGCTCAAACAGATGTCGTCGCTCAACAGCAGTTTGCTCAAGGTACGCTTGCTTGAGCAGGAGTATGCCTTGCGCGGTGACCCGAAAACCGCGGATGCCTTGCGCGCGGGGGTGGACGCGCTGATCGTTCTGGCGACCGAGCTCAAGGCCCAGTCAGCGGCCAACGTGCCGGTCATGAATGACGTCGAACAGTCACTGGGGGTCTATCGCAAGGCTTTTGACGAGTTCGTCTCGCTGAGTCAGGCCAAGGACCTGGCGCTGGAAATGGCCAGTTGGTCGGTGTCCAGCGTGGCCAATAACCTGGACGTGCTGCAGGCCGGGCTCGCCGACGATGGGGCCTATGCCTTGAAAGAATCGGAGGGCAAGGACGGCGGGCAATTCATCGAACAGGCGAATCAGGTCAGCCAGGTATCGCGGCTGATGTTGCAGGCCATGAACGAAGCGCGAGTACGCCTGGACCAGAGCCGCAAGGGCGACGACAGCGCCGGACAGGGCAAGATCGAGCAGGCCGACCAGGCGTTGACCCAGGCCGAGCAGCTGAAAACCACGGTCAAGGATGAGGGTTACCAGACGGTCCTCAATGAAGTGTCGGGACACATTGCCAGCTTCACTGAAAAACTCGCCGAATACACCGGCCTGTTGGCGCAGGAAAAGACCGTCTCCGAGCAACTCCACCAGCGCGCCGCTCAAGTGGTGGAGCGGGTGGACCAGGCCTACGCTGCCGAAGACCGGTCGATGCAGGCAGAGTTGAAAAAGAACTCGCTGTTGATCATCGGCTCCTCGGCGCTGGCCTTGCTGGTGGGGCTGATTGCCGCGTGGGTGATTACCCGGTTGATCGTCGCGCCGCTGCGCAGTGTGATTCGTGTCGCTCAGCAGATCGCCGCGGGCGATTTGAGCGCGACGATTGAAGTGACCCGCCGCGACGAGATCGGCCAGTTGATGCAAGCCATGCAGCAAATGGGCGCAGGCCTCAGCAGTATCGTCAGTGGTTTGCAGGCCGGTATCGAACAGCTGGCAAGTTCTGCGCAATCGTTGTCGGCGGTGACCGAGCAGACCAATCTTGAAGTCAGCAGCCAGAAGGAAGAAACCGAGCAGGTCGCCACCGCAATGAACCAGATGACTGCCACGGTGCATGACGTCGCACGTAACGCGGAAGAGGCCGCCCAGGCGGCGCAAACCGCGGATGACAAGGTTGAAAGCGGTCAGCAGGTGGTACGTCAGAGCATGGCGCGAATCGAGCAACTGGCGGACTCGGCCACCTCGGCCAGCTCCAGCATCGAAAGCCTCAGTGCAGAAATCCAGAACATCGGCACGGTGCTCAGCGTGATCAAAAGCGTGGCCGAGCAGACTAACTTGTTGGCGCTCAATGCGGCCATCGAGGCGGCGCGGGCCGGCGAGCAGGGCAGGGGCTTTGCGGTGGTGGCCGATGAAGTTCGGGCACTGGCCAAGCGAACTCAGCAATCGACCGAGGAAATCGAACGGCTGGTCAGCGCCTTGCGCTCGGCGGCGCAGTCGTCGGTGCAGCAGATCCAGAGCAGTGGCGAGTTGGTCAAGCTGGCGGTGAGCGATGCGTTGCAGACCGAGAGTGCATTGGGGAGCATTGCGGCAGCGGTGTCGTTGATTCAGCAGATGAACCAGCAGATTGCGGCGGCTGCAGAGGAGCAGAGTTCAGTGGCCGAGGAGATCAATCGCAGTGTCACGAGTATTCGCGCCAGTGCGGATCAGTCTTCATTGGCAATGCAGGGCAATGCGGCTTCCAGCATTGAACTGGCGCAGCTGGGGGGGGAATTGAAGGGGATGGTGGGGCATTTCAGGCTGTAGATACTGTCTTGAACCTCAGCCATCCATCAATCTCAACACAAAAAAAAGCCACCGGTCCAGGTGGCTTTGTTGTTTGCTCTTATCAGTCGTAGAGCGCTTTCTTCTTCCAGTCGGCGTCAGCCTCAACGTCTTTGAGCCCTTCAGTCAGTTGGTTCATCTCGCCTTCAACCGGAGCGATCTTGTCCATGACCTGGTCATTGGCGCGGGCCAGGAGTTTTTCCAGGTACTCGAGTTGTTCGCTGTAGACCTGGGGCTCCGGCTGTTTGCGCAGGTATTGCACGCCGCGTTCGAAGGCCAGGCGGGCCTGGCCTGGCTGGTTCTGTTGCAGAGAATGCTGGCCGAGGTTGTTGAAGAATTCGATGTGCAGCAGGACCAGGATGTGGCGCACTTCACGGACCCAGCGCTTGGCTTCGTTAGGCGGCAGGAAACCGTCCTGTGCGGCGCGGGTGATCTGGCCATGCATGGCTTCGAGCAGGAAGCGCACGTCTTTGGCCTTGGCTTCGGTCTGGATCGGTGCCGGCGGGTTGTTGACCGGGATCGATTCGCCTCGGGCAACCAAGGCACTCAGCTCGGTAATCCGTGGCTTGAGCGTGGCGCTGGTTTTTTCCAGGTTCAGCAGGCGCTGGCAGACGTTCAGCTCCAGACGGGTCAACAGCAGCTTGAGTGCAGGTGACATGAACTGACCGGGAAAGGTCTCGGTGATTTCACCGCAGCGACGCAGGCGGTCATTGAGTTCAACCTTGGTGCGGGCTTTTTCCAGCTTATTGTTTTCCACCACATGGTTCATGTAGCCAATGGCGATCAATAGTGCGATCCCGGCTACGACTAGCAGGGTGATCATGAGTGGTGTCACCGGTAAGACCTCTTTATAGGGTTCGCGTGCGGTCGAGTGTAGGGGCTTGGCATTTGGGCGCCTAGGGCCGTTCGACGAATTGAATCGACTACGGTTCTGCTTATATCGGCCGTTCTGCTGCGTATATAAGTAAATAGTGTGCGAGGTGCACATTGCCATCATCCCGGCGTGGACTATAGCGCCTTGATGGATGCCAGAATATAGGCGCCAAAGGTCAGGCGACGGAAAAGCCTGAATCGCCGCCGAAAGCAGGGCGAAGTCATTGATTTAAATAAATTTATATCTGGGGGTTGACGACCCCTCAATCCATCCATAGAATGCGCGCCACTTACAGCGTAAAGCACACAGCGAAACGCGGTAGGGAGTGAATGTTGTACGTGTGTCCCCTTCGTCTAGTGGCCTAGGACACCGCCCTTTCACGGCGGTAACAGGGGTTCGAGTCCCCTAGGGGACGCCAATGCGGGAATAGCTCAGTTGGTAGAGCACGACCTTGCCAAGGTCGGGGTCGCGAGTTCGAGTCTCGTTTCCCGCTCCAGTTTTAAACGGCTTTGCTTTCGGGCAGGGCTGAGTGAAACCAGAACCAAATCTTCGGATGCGGATCTGGGCACCGAAACACACACCATGTGTTCCGGGCAGCGTGTCCCCTTCGTCTAGTGGCCTAGGACACCGCCCTTTCACGGCGGTAACAGGGGTTCGAGTCCCCTAGGGGACGCCATTTGCGGGAATAGCTCAGTTGGTAGAGCACGACCTTGCCAAGGTCGGGGTCGCGAGTTCGAGTCTCGTTTCCCGCTCCAAATTCAAAAAAACGCCGCTCATTTGAGCGGCGTTTTTTTATGCGCGTAAAAAACTGCCTCAACTTCCAAGGCTCTGCACCAGGCTATCGAGCACGGTGGTTGTGTCATCCATGCGCCTTTGACTGGTGCGACCGTTTGTTTCGAAAACCTCGGAAAAAATACAGCCTCAAGGACATGCATGGCTTGCACCTATTCGTCAGCTCGAAGGGCTCCCAAGTGCCGGCATTTTCGTTCAGTTGGCTGGGTGAACCGGTTCGAATTTCCAGCCGATAATCGCCGTTTAGTTTTCACTCTGGAGACATTTCCTGGATCGGCAGACGGTAGGTGAGAGTGGGATTAAAGGCACTAAAATGGGGCGTCGGAATGCAAATGGACGAGTAATCCTCATCGGCTTCTAAACAAAAAATACGGTGATAGCATTTTGATCTAAACGTTTCAAATTCACCCGGATTTCCTCGTCTACGCTCGCATTAGTGTCTCTTCGTCAGAGACAGAACCAAGCGGTGTGCATATGGGCGCGACTGTCGGTGAGGAAGAAGATGCAGTCGCAGAACTGCCGCCCGAGACAGTCGACACTGGACTGATTTGTCTAGTGATGCTCGCTCGTTTTCATAATGTAGCTGTCTCTGCGGAACAGCTCAGCCACGAGTACGTATCCCAGGGGCAGCCGTTCGGCAAAGCTGAAATTTTGCTGGCATCGCGCAAGCTGGAGTTCAAAGCCAAAGCGATCAAGACAACATTCGAGCGATTGGGACAAACCCCTTTACCCGCCATCGCCTGTGCCACGGACGGGCGATTCTTCATCATCGCCCGCCTTGATCAAGACAAGATCCTGATTCATAACCCAGAGTCGCTGCGCCCCGAAATTTTGAGTGCGCAACAGTTGCTGGCCAGGTGGCAGGGAGAGCTCATTCTGCTGCGCTCCCAGGCTTCGCAAGCCGCGGAACTGACCAGGTTCGATTTCACCTGGTTTATCCCGTCAATCGTCAAGTATCGAAAATTTCTGGGTGAAGTGCTGCTTGTATCCTTTGTGCTGCAGATTTTTTCGCTGCTCACGCCACTCTTTTTTCAGGTGGTGATGGACAAGGTCCTGGTACACCACGGACTCACCACGCTGGATGTTATCGCCGTCGGGCTGCTCGGGATCATGTTGCTCGAGACCGCATTGAGTGGTTTGAGAACCTATGTCTTCGCACACACTGCCAGCCGCATCGATGTGGAATTGGGATCTCGTTTGTTTCGCCACCTGGTCACACTTCCGTTGGCGTATTTCCAGGCCCGGCGAGTGGGTGACTCGGTGGCGCGGGTCCGTGAACTGGAACATATTCGGAGTTTTCTGACTGGCAATGCCATCACCCTGGTGCTGGATATCCTGTTCTCCGTGGTGTTTATCGCGGTGATGTTTTTCTACAGTGGCTGGCTGACGCTGATTGTCGTTGTTTCATTGCCGTTGTATGTACTGGTTTCGGTATTGATCATGCCTATGCTTCGCTCTCGCTTGAATGAGAGTTTTGCCCGGGGAGCGGAGAACCAGGCATTTCTGGTGGAGACAATCAACGGTATCGACACGCTCAAATCGATGTCGGTCGAACCGCAGATCACCCGCAAATGGGACAACCAGCTTGCCGCCTATGTGTCTGCCGGATTCAAGACACAGACCCTGTCGAATATTGCGAACGAAAGTGTCTCCCTGATTGGCAAGTTGGTGACGGTGGCCACTCTTTGGCTAGGCGCGCGGCTGGTTATTGACGGACAACTCTCGGTAGGCCAACTGATTGCGTTCAACATGTTGGCGGGGCGGGTTTCACAACCGATCATTCGCCTGGCTCAGTTGTGGACCAACTTCCAGCAGACGGGTGTATCGGTACAACGTCTGGGAGACATTCTGAATAGCCGCACCGAACTGTCCCAGGCCACCCGCAGCACCTTGCCGGCACTTAAAGGTCATGTGGAGTTTGACCAGGTTCAGTTTCGTTATCGACCAGACGGTTCGGAAGTATTGCGCGGAGTCAGTCTCAGTATCGAGGCCGGCGAGGTGTTGGGGGTGGTAGGTCGCTCCGGTTCCGGAAAAAGCACGCTGACGCGTTTGCTGCAGCGACTGTACGTCCCCGAGCGGGGACGTGTCCTGGTCGATGGCATGGACCTGGCGTTGGCCGACGTCTCTTCGTTACGCCGCCAGATCGGCGTGGTGCTGCAAGACAATATGCTGTTCAACCGCAGCATCCGCGAAAACATCGCCCTGACCGATCCCGGCGCTCCGCTGGAGTCGGTCATCCATGCAGCCAAAATGGCCGGGGCTCATGACTTCATTCTGGAGTTGCCGGAGGGTTATGACACCGTCGTGGGCGAGCACGGGGCTTCGCTGTCAGGTGGCCAGCGCCAGCGGATTGCGATTGCCCGAGCGCTTATAGGCAACCCACGGATTTTGATTTTCGATGAGGCCACCAGTGCCCTCGATTACGAATCCGAGCGAATCATCCAGCAGAACATGAAGGAGATCTGTAAAGGTCGCACGGTGATCATCATCGCCCATCGGCTTTCTGCCGTGCGCGATGCCAATCGCATTGCGGTTATGGACCGTGGCCAGATCGTGGAACAGGGTACTCACAGCGAACTGCTGGCGCTGCAAGCCGGTCATTACTCACGTTTGCACCGCTTGCAGCAAGGATGAATTGCCATGGGCCAACCTTCGGCAACCCGGGAATTACTGCGTCGTTACCATCATGTCTGGCGGCACGCATGGGGGCAGCGCAAGTTGTTGGACACGCCCCACCGTCTGCCTCATGAAGTGCAATTCTTGCCGGCCGCCCTGGCCTTGCAAGAGCAGCCGGTGCATCCGGCACCGCGCTACATACTGTTCGCAATCATGCTCTTTGCTGCCTTGGCATTGTTATGGGCATGCCTAGGGGAAATCGATGTGGTCGCCACGGCCACTGGCAAGGTAGTCGCCAGCGGCAGGAGTAAAACCATTCAGCCTAGCGAAGTAGCTGTGGTCAAGGCAATCCATGTCTACGATGGCGAACAGGTAAAGGCTGGAGATGTCCTTGTCGACCTGGATGCCAACGCGACAGGGGCCGATGTAAAACGCTTGAACAGCGACTTGTTGGCCGCCGAGGTAGATAGTGCCCGGGCTGGCGCAATGCTGGAGGCAATTGAAGCCCACAAGGAGCCCGGCTCTTTGACCGGCAAGATTGTGAATGCCGACCCGCTGCAGCAATTGGCTGCGCAGCGGTGGTTACAAGGCCAGTACCTTGAATTGCGCAGTGCCTTGGATCAGGTGGATGCGGAGATCGATCAGCGCTCCGCGGAAATTCTGTCGGCAACGGCCACCGTCGGATCATTGCGCAAGACCTTGCCCATCAGTCGACGCCTGGCCGAGGACTATCAGCTGCTGCTGGAGCAACAGTACGTACCCCGCCATGCCTACCTGGAGAAGCAACAGGCACTGCTGGACCTTGAGCGGGACATGGCCGTGCAGCAGGCGCGGGTCATCGAGTTGCAAGCCACAAAAAAAGAGGCACAGCGGCGTCGTGAAGGGATTCTTGCCCAGACCCGCCGAGCGATGCTCGATCTTCAGCAGCAATCCGAGCAAAAGGTCGCCTCACTGACTCAGGAAGTCAGAAAGGCTGAGCAGCGTGATCACCTGATGCACCTGACGGCCCCGGTGGATGGCACCGTTCAGCAATTGGCCATTCATACGGTTGGCGGAGTAGTGACGGCGGCCCAACCGTTGATGGTGATCGTGCCTAAGGACCAGCCGGTTGAAGTTGAAGCCATGCTGGAGAACAAAGACATCGGTTTTGTGCGTGCCGGACAGTCAGTTACGGTAAAAGTCGAAACATTTACGTTTACCAAGTATGGCGTGGTAGAGGGCGAGATTATCAGTGTTTCGAATGATGCGATAGAAGATGAAAAGCGCGGGCTTTTATATAGCATCAGGATTCGATTGTTGAAAGACAAGATTGTGGTGAAGGGTCAGGATATTAAGCTGGTACCTGGAATGTCAGTTGCCACTGAGGTGAAAACGGATAAACGAAGAGTGATAGATTATTTGCTGAGCCCTTTGGAGCGGAATTTAAAAGAAGGAATGAGGGAGCGTTAGCTTAGTTTGTATTGAGTCGTGCTTTAGAAAGTGGGTGGATGTCTCGAGCAGAATACACAGGTATCAGAGAGGTAAGGTTATGTCTGATGACAGTGGTGGACACGGTAGAGTAAGTATCTTTTTTCCTGTTTTCAATATAAGGCAGGCAAAGCTGGTGATTGTATTGCTTATCCTTTTACTGGTTATGGTCTGCTCCCTTGTGCCAGATACGGCTAAGGAAGGATGGTGGTTGCTAGTCCAGCAGATGATCTTGGTTGGATACAAGGATATTGGGAATCTTAGTGAAGGGTCAAGTTATAGATTGGTAGTAATAGTTGGTTTTTCTATGGCGGTTATTCTGTCTTGGGTTGCTGCCATTGTGCTGTCGTTGACTCGTCTTCATATGCATGCGTTTCAGGCTATTGAGAGAAAAAGCTATTTGTCAAGAATTTCGACTGTTGTGGTCATACTAGTGCTTTTGTTACTTCCTATTTTTCAAGCGCTGCCAAACAATGATTTTAACTTCTCATATCATGTGTTTAAGGCGATGTGGGAAAGTAGATTTTTGATAATTGGAGCGAGCGTTGTGTATTTTTTGCTCTCTATGGTGCTTTGGGTTCTGGTTTTATTTGAGGTTTCTAACTTTCTGGGTCGGAGGTCGTTATGGATATAAGGACTGCTGAGGCGATTTTTAATAAAATTCAGGCGGATAGTGCGCAGAGCGGAGGTCCCTCAAATTATTGGACGGGGCTCAGCGCGGCAATTTCAAGTTCATCCAAACTTTTAGTCACTTACGCAACTGCTACTGCAGCGGATTATGAAAGAATTGGCCGCGAATCATTGGATTTGGCATCTGATTATGCCAGAGGACTATCGAGCCTTGCTGAGGGAATGGGTAACGCAGCCGACCGTGCCATCTTTGAAGATGGAGCCTCGGGTATGGCTGAAACCATCGACAGAATTCGGGCTGGTGGGACTCAGGCTTATGTTAAGTATGGGGAACAAATAGCAACGATTGCCAAAGAGTCAAGGAGGGCTGGGTTGGCCGAAGCAGGAGGGCGAGTTGTAGATGTTGTAACTCTCGTCGTAACCGGTAAGGCTGCAATCGACACAGGAAACTGGGACGAGTTTGGTGCTGCTGCCGCAGGGATTGTCGCTTCAACAGCTGTTAGTATTATGGTAAGGGGGGGTATTTCGCTATTAGCCACGGCTCTAGGGCTCGCTGGAGCCCCTGTAGTATTGACTAGTTTTCTAATGGTTGGGCTCGCCGCCCTCATTGCTGATAGGGCAGGCAGTGCTATATTTACTTGGTTAAAAAATGCTACTAATTCAATGATCGAAGAGCTACAGGCTACCTTCGGTGTAGCGGAAAAGACAGTAAGTCCATTGATTCTTGACTTGGATGGTGATGGTATCGAGACATTGTCTTCGAAGAATGGTGTGTACTTTGATCACGACGGTAACAGATTTGCCGAGAGAAGTGGCTGGGTAGGAAAAGATGATGGGCTATTGGTATGGGATCGAAATGGAAATGGCCAAATCGATGATGGTAGTGAGCTTTTCGGGAATTACACCAGGTTGGCCACTGGTCAGAATGCTGCCAATGGGTTCGCGGCATTGGCTGATTTGGATAGTAATCATGATGGAAAGGTCGACGCTAATGATGTTGCGTTTGCCCAATTACGAGTATGGAAAGACAGCAATAGCGATGCGAAACTTGATAGTGGCGAGCTGTTAAGCCTTGGCGAAGCTAATGTTGAGAGCCTTGGCGTGAGTTATGCTGACGGAAACAGGACTGATGCTCAAGGTAATAAAGTATTACAAACGGGTAGCTATACTGATACTAGCGGTGTATCGCATGGCTTAGATGATGTTTGGTTTGTCGTGGACACTGCGCGAACTATAGATCTGAACAAAATCATCCTAGGGGAAGGGGGAGATGCTTCAGTCGATATGAGTGGGTTTGGTAATGTGGCAGACCTTAGTCAGGCAATATTACGCGATTCAAGTGGGCAACTTAAAAAGTTGGTTGATGATTTTGCAGTGGAAACAGATACTGCGAATAGATATTCGTTATTGGATCAAATCATATTTGCGTGGAGCGGGGCCGCGGCATATAGCTCAATTAGTCGTGGTGGCTATATTGATGATGGGCGCAAACTCTATGCCGTAGAGGCGTTTTTGGGGCGAGCCTTCATTCAGTCAGCCGGTATCAACGAGGGTACCGGTAACCCGGGACCTAATGCTGCTGCAAAATTGATGCAGGTATATGGCCAATTGGCTGGTTTTATTTATTCGGATCTTATGTTGCAGACTCATTTTAGATCCTTAATTGGAACAATTGATCTGAGTTTTGTAGATTATAAATTTGAACTGGACGTTACTCGGATGGTCGAGCAGTTGCGAGCGATGTACAATGAAAATTCTGTATATGGTGCGCAAGTAATGTCCGAGTTTTCTCGGTCTTTGCTGGATGCGGGTGAAATGGGGGCATCGATATTGACTCAGCTGCGGCAAGCGGGTGATGTGAATGTTCCAGGATTCAGCTATCTACTGGCCAATGTTGGATTTTTGCTGGGTGGATTAACTAATGACGAATTATATGGAGATGAACATAACAATATTCTTATCGGTCTGACAGGTCAGGACACGTTATATGGTGGTGCTGGTGACGATATTCTGGAAGGTGGGGCGGGCAACGACTATCTGAGTGGCGATGCGGGGTCCGACATTTATCGATTCAATCGGGGGTGGGGGCAAGACACACTTAATAATTTTGATGATGGAGCTGGTAGGAGCGACTTCGTCGAGTTTGGTGCGGATATAGCGCCGGCTGAAATTGTTGTCACTCGCTCGGGCGATAGTTTATTTCTTGCTCTAGGAGGGGGGGCTGACAGAGTAAAAATAGTCAATTATTTTTATAATGATGGAGTTAGTGCCTATCACGTGGAAGGGATCCGCTTTGCTGATGGTACGGTATGGAACCTCGAACAAATCAAGGTCATGGTCGCTGCCAGCACTACGGGCGATGACGAAATTCATGGTTACGCCTCATCCGACTCTCTGAGTGGTGGACTGGGTAACGACAGCTTGTATGGAGCCCAAGGTGAGGACGCACTCAATGGAGGAGGGGGCGATGACTACCTGGAGGGAAATGCGGGCTCCGATGTCTATTACTTCAACCTCGGCGATGGACAAGATGTAATAAATGAAAACTCTGAAAACTTCGGAGATATAGATGTTTTGCGTTTTGGTGCAGGGATAAACCCTATAGATATAAGCGTTAGCATCCAAGGAGGGAGCTTACTGTTGCAGCATGGTAATGGCGAAGATCAAGTGATTGTTCTCAACTGGTTCAACCAGGCATATTCCCGTTATCAAGTGGAGAGGATCGAGTTTGCTGATGGAACTGTCTGGACTAGTACTCAGCTTACAAGTGCCTTGCTAAACAGGACAGGCACTGAGGGCGATGATGTTTTTACAGGTGCTACTACCAACGTTGATCATAATTTCTCAGGGGGAGGAGGTAATGACACGCTGACCACTGGTTCCGGTAACGACCAGCTCGAAGGCGGTACCGGTAACGACGTGCTGAACGGCGGCCGAGGCTCCGACCTGTACCTGTTCAACCTCGGTGACGGACAGGATGTCATCAACGATGACAACAGCTTCTACCTCTATGGCGGCGTCGATGTCTTGCGGTTTGGCGCGGGGATCCTGGCCACGGACATCACTGCCAGCCGTGCCGGCACCAGCCTGGTGCTGAGTCATGGCAATGGACAGGACAAGGTCACGATCACCAACTGGTTCACCGAGAACACCGGACGCTACCAGCTGGAACGGATCGAGTTCGCCGATGGCACGGTGTGGACCAGCACGGCCTTATCCGCCCAATTGCTGCAACTCACGGGCGGCACGGGTGACGATGTGCTCACTGGTATCAGTGCCGACTTTACCCAGGTCCTGGTTGGCGCTGGCGGCAACGATACGCTGATGGCCGGTTCGGGGAATGACCAGCTCGAAGGCGGTACCGGTAACGATGTATTGAATGGCGGCCGAGGCTCCGACCTGTACCTGTTCAACCTCGGAGATGGACAGGATGTCATCAACGATGACAACAGCTCCTACCTCTACGGCGGCGTCGACGTCTTGCGGTTTGGTACGGGCATCCTGGCCACGGACATCACTGCCAGCCGTGCCGGCACCAGCCTGGTACTCAGCCATGGCAATGGTCAAGATCAGGTCACGCTCACCAACTGGTTCACCGAAAACTCCGGACGCTACCAGCTGGAGCGGATCGAGTTTGCCGACGGCACGGTGTGGACCAGCGCGGCCTTGTCCGCCCAGTTGCTGCAGCTCACGGGCGGCGCGGGTAACGATGTGCTCACTGGCGTGAGTGCGGCCTTCAGTCACGTGTTATCCGGTGGAGGGGGCAATGACACCCTGACCGCCGGTGCGGGGAGTGACCAGTTCAACGGGGGCACGGGGAACGATGTGTTGAACGGCGGCCAAGGTTCCGATTTGTACCTCTTCAACCTCGGAGATGGGCAGGACGTCATCAATGATGACAACTCCTTCTATAGCGGTGTCGATGTCTTGCGGTTTGGCGCGGGTATCCTGACCACGGACATCACTGCCAGCCGCTCCGGCACGAGCCTGGTGCTGAGTCATGGCAATGGACAGGACAAGGTCACGATCACCAACTGGTTCGCCGAAAACTCCGGACGTTACCAGCTGGAACGGATCGAGTTTGCCGACGGCACGGTGTGGACCAGCGCGGCCTTGTCAGCACAACTGCTGCAGCTTACGGGCGGTGCAGGTGACGATGTGCTCACTGGTATCAGTGCCGACTTTACCCAGGTCCTGGTTGGCGCTGGCGGCAACGATACGCTGACGGCCGGTTCGGGGAATGACCAGCTCGAAGGCGGTACCGGTAACGATGTATTGAATGGCGGCCGAGGCTCCGACCTGTACCTGTTCAACCTCGGAGATGGGCAGGACGTCATCAACGATGACAACTCCTTCTATAGCGGTGTCGATGTCTTGCGGTTTGGCGCGGGCATCCTGGCGACGGACATCACTGCCAGCCGTTCCGGCACCGGCCTGGTACTCAGCCATGGTAATGGTCAAGATCAGGTCACGCTCACCAACTGGTTCACCGAAAACTCCGGGCGCTACCAACTGGAGCGGATCGAGTTTGCCGACGGCACGGTGTGGACCAGCGCGGCCTTGTCAGCACAACTGCTGCAGCTTACGGGCGGTGCAGGTGACGATGTGCTCACTGGTATCAGTGCCGACTTTACCCAGGTCCTGGTTGGCGCTGGCGGCAACGATACGCTGACGGCCGGTTCGGGGAATGACCAGTTCGAAGGGGGGACGGGGAACGATGTATTGAACGGCGGCCAAGGCTCCGATCTGTACTTGTTCAACCTCGGAGATGGGCAGGACGTCATCAACGATGACAACTCCTTCTATAGCGGCGTCGATGTCTTGCGGTTTGGCGCGGGTATCCTGACCACGGACATCACTGCCAGCCGCTCCGGCACGAGCCTGGTGCTGAGTCATGGCAATGGACAGGACAAGGTCACGCTCACCAACTGGTTCACCGAAAACAGCGGGCGTTACCAGCTGGAACGGATCGAGTTCACCGACGGCACGGTGTGGACCAGCGCGGCCTTGTCCACCCAGCTGCTGCAGCTCACGGGCGGCGCGGGTAACGATGTGCTCACCGGCGTGAGTGCGGCCTTCAGTCACGTGTTATCCGGTGGAGGGGGCAATGACACGCTGACCGCCGGTGCGGGGAATGACCAGTTCGAAGGGGGCACGGGGAACGATGTATTGAATGGCGGCCAAGGCTCCGACCTGTACCTGTTCAACCTCGGAGATGGGCAGGACGTCATCAACGATGACAACTCCTTCTATAGCGGCGTCGATGTCTTGCGGTTTGGCGCGGGTGTCCTGACCACGGACATCACTGCCAGCCGTTCCGGCACGAGCCTGGTGCTGAGTCATGGCAATGGACAGGACAAGGTCACGCTCACCAACTGGTTCACCGAAAACAGCGGGCGTTACCAGCTGGAACGGATCGAGTTCGCCGACGGCACGGTGTGGACCAGCGCGGCCTTGTCCGCCCAGTTGCTGCAGCTCACGGGCGGCGCGGGTGACGATGTGCTCACTGGCGTCGGTAGTAATCAAGCTCAAATCATAAGAGGTGGCGGCGGCAACGATACGCTAACCGCCGGCACCGGCGATGACCTGCTTGAAGGCGGCACGGGGAACGATGTATTGAATGGCGGCCGAGGCTCCGACCTGTACCTGTTCAACCTCGGAGATGGGCAGGACGTCATCAACGATGACAACTCCTTCTATAGCGGTGTCGATGTCTTGCGGTTTGGCGCGGGCGTCCTGGCGACGGACATCACTGCCAGCCGTTCCGGCACCGGCCTGGAGCTGAGCCATACTAATGGCCAGGACAAGGTCACGATCACCAACTGGTTCACCGAAAACTCCGGACGTTACCAGCTGGAACGGATCGAGTTTGCCGACGGCACGGTGTGGACCAGCGCGGCCTTGTCCGCCCAGTTGCTGCAGCTCACGGGCGGCGCGGGTAACGATGTGCTCACTGGCGTGAGTGCGGCCTTCAGTCACGTGTTATCCGGTGGAGGGGGCAATGACACCCTGACCGCCGGTTCGGGGAATGACCAGTTCGAAGGGGGCACGGGGAACGATGTATTGAATGGCGGCCAAGGCTCCGACCTGTACCTGTTCAACCTCGGAGATGGGCAGGACGTCATCAACGATGACAACTCCTTCTATAGCGGTGTCGACGTCCTGCGGTTTGGCGCGGGTATCCTGGCCACGGACATCACTGCCAGCCGCTCCGGCACCAGCCTGGTACTCAGCCATGGTAATGGTCAAGATCAGGTCACGCTCACCAACTGGTTCACCGAAAACTCCGGACGCTACCAGCTGGAGCGGATCGAGTTTGCCGACGGCACGGTGTGGACCAGCGCGGCCTTGTCCGCCCAGTTGCTGCAGCTCACGGGCGGCGCGGGTAACGATGTGCTCACTGGCGTGAGTGCGGCCTTCAGTCACGTGTTATCCGGTGGAGGGGGCAATGACACCCTGACCGCCGGTGCGGGGAGTGACCAGTTCAACGGGGGAACGGGGAACGATGTGTTGAACGGCGGCCAAGGTTCCGATTTGTACCTCTTCAACCTCGGAGATGGGCAGGACGTCATCAATGATGACAACTCCTTCTATAGCGGTGTCGATGTCTTGCGGTTTGGCGCGGGTATCCTGACCACGGACATCACTGCCAGCCGCTCCGGCACGAGCCTGGTGCTGAGTCATGGCAATGGACAGGACAAGGTCACGCTCACCAACTGGTTCACCGAAAACAGCGGGCGTTACCAGCTGGAACGGATCGAGTTCGCCGACGGCACGGTGTGGACCAGCGCGGCCTTGTCCGCCCAGTTGCTGCAGCTCACGGGCGGCGCGGGTGACGATGTGCTCACTGGCGTCGGTAGTAATCAAGCTCAAATCATAAGAGGTGGCGGCGGCAACGATACGCTAACCGCCGGCACCGGCGATGACCTGCTTGAAGGCGGCACGGGGAACGATGTATTGAATGGCGGCCGAGGCTCCGACCTGTACCTGTTCAACCTCGGAGATGGGCAGGACGTCATCAACGATGACAACTCCTTCTATAGCGGTGTCGACGTCCTGCGGTTTGGTGCGGGCATCCTGGCGACGGACATCACTGCCAGCCGTTCCGGCACCGGCCTGGTGCTGAGCCATACTAATGGCCAGGACAAGGTCACGCTCACCAACTGGTTCACCGAAAACTCCGGACGTTACCAGCTGGAACGGATCGAGTTTGCCGACGGCACGGTGTGGACCAGCGCGGCCTTGTCCGCCCAGTTGCTGCAGCTCACGGGCGGCGCGGGTAACGATGTACTCACTGGCGTGAGTGCGGCCTTCAGTCACGTGTTATCCGGTGGAGGGGGCAATGACACGCTGACCGCCGGTGCGGGGAATGACCAGTTCGAAGGGGGGACGGGGAACGATGTATTGAACGGCGGCCAAGGCTCCGATCTGTACTTGTTCAACCTCGGAGATGGGCAGGACGTCATCAACGATGACAACTCCTTCTATAGCGGTGTCGATGTCCTGCGGTTTGGTGCGGGCATCCTGGCAACGGACATCACTGCCAGCCGCTCCGGCACCAGCCTGGTACTCAGCCATGGTAATGGTCAAGATCAGGTCACGCTCACCAACTGGTTCACCGAAAACTCCGGACGCTACCAGCTGGAGCGGATCGAGTTTGCCGACGGCACGGTGTGGACCAGCGCGGCCTTGTCCGCCCAGTTGCTGCAGCTCACGGGCGGCGCGGGTAACGATGTGCTCACTGGCGTGAGTGCGGCCTTCAGTCACGTGTTATCCGGTGGAGGGGGCAATGACACGCTGACCGCCGGTGCGGGGAATGACCAGTTCGAAGGGGGCACGGGGAACGATGTATTGAATGGCGGCCAAGGCTCCGACCTGTACCTGTTCAACCTCGGAGATGGGCAGGACGTCATCAACGATGACAACTCCTTCTATAGCGGCGTCGATGTCTTGCGGTTTGGCGCGGGTGTCCTGACCACGGACATCACTGCCAGCCGTTCCGGCACGAGCCTGGTGCTGAGTCATGGCAATGGACAGGACAAGGTCACGCTCACCAACTGGTTCACCGAAAACAGCGGGCGTTACCAGCTGGAACGGATCGAGTTCGCCGACGGCACGGTGTGGACCAGCGCGGCCTTGTCCGCCCAGTTGCTGCAGCTCACTGGCGGCGCGGGTGACGATGTACTCACCGGTGTGAGCGCGGCCTTCAATCACGTGCTGTCCGGTGGTGGGGGCAATGACACCCTGACCGCCGGTGCGGGGAGTGACCAGTTCAACGGGGGCACGGGGAACGATGTATTGAATGGCGGCCAAGGCTCTGATCTGTACCTGTTCAACCTCGGAGATGGGCAGGACGTCATCAACGATGACAACTCCTTCTATAGCGGCGTCGATGTCTTGCGGTTTGGCGCGGGTATCCTGACCACGGACATCACTGCCAGCCGCTCCGGCACGAGCCTGGTGCTGAGTCATGGCAATGGACAGGACAAGGTCACGCTCACCAACTGGTTCACCGAAAACAGCGGGCGTTACCAGCTGGAACGGATCGAGTTCACCGACGGCACGGTGTGGACCAGCGCGGCCTTGTCCACCCAGCTGCTGCAGCTCACGGGCGGCGCGGGTAACGATGTGCTCACCGGCGTGAGTGCGGCCTTCAGTCACGTGCTATCCGGTGGTGGGGGCAATGACACCCTGACCGCCGGTGCGGGGAATGACCAGTTCGAAGGGGGCACGGGGAACGATGTATTGAATGGCGGCCAAGGCTCCGACCTGTACCTGTTCAACCTCGGAGATGGGCAGGACGTCATCAACGATGACAACTCCTTCTATAGCGGTGTCGACGTCCTGCGGTTTGGCGCGGGTATCCTGACCACGGACATCACTGCCAGCCGTTCCGGCACCAGCCTGGTGCTGAGTCATCGCAACGGTCAGGATCAGATCACGCTCACGAACTGGTTCACCGAAAACTCCGGACGCTACCAACTGGAGCGAATAGAGTTTGCGGATGGAGTTTTTTGGAGTAGTTCTCAAGTGACCTCGAGAGCAAGCACCGCGGGTAACGATGTGATTATTGGCGCCAGTAGCAACGATCGTTTGCAGGGGGGGAAGGGTAATGACAGTCTGCAGGGCGGCGATGGCAGCGATACCTATGTTTTTACTGCCGGAGACGGCCAGGACACGATCAACAACCTATCCAGTACTCCGGGAGATACCGATGTGTTGAGCATCGAGGGTATCAGCAACCAGAACCTCTGGTTCTCCCATGAGAACAATAACCTGGTGATCGATGTGACGGGTTCTGAAGATCGCATTACCATTCAGAACTGGTACAGCAACACTGCGCAACAGATCGATGTGATTCAGGCTGGAAGTACGGCGTTGTATGCCAATGCGGTAGACAATCTGGTCAACGCTATGGCCGCTTTCGGGCCGCCGGCAGGGGGTGAAATCAGTCTAACTCAAGCTCAGCGTGATCAAGTCAATGTGGTGATTGCAACAAACTGGCAGTAGCAGGCTGGACAAGCGTGTAAGGTCTGCTGATGGGGACCTTACACGTCATTCAGCAACTGACCTCTGTCGGTAGTCGTAAAGCAAGAACTCCAGTAGCGCTAAAATGCTTTCGAATCTATCAGGCTTAGTAATGACCACAACCCCTGTCTTTAGCTTCTGCAATCCGCATGGATTAAGATCAGTTTCGGCCCCCTCGCTTTTTGGTTGCCTTTCAGCTTTTCAAAAAGGGTTTGCTCATGAGCCGTGCCTGTTGCGTCATCGTGATTGTCTGCCTAATCTCGCCATCCGCATTTTCACTGGAAACCCGCTATCACACTGCTGAGCGAGCAAAGTTGATGGAGGTATATCGCGAAGCCGTGATGCACGACTCGGAATTGGCCGCAGCAAGGGCGGATTTCGAGGCACGTCGTGAAACGGTTCCACAGGCTCGAGCTAATCTGCTACCTACTATCAGTAGTGGTGCAACCGTCGAGTCCACACGCCTTGTGCGTGATGAACCACAACTGACGCGAGTGCGCAGCGGCACCACATTTCAGGCAAATCTCAAGCAACCGTTGTTTAATGCAGAGTTTTGGTTTGGGCTGAAGGCTGCCGAAGCAACAACGAGCCAAGCTTCTTTGGAGTTGTCTGCCAAAGAACAGGAGCTGATTCTAAAAAGTGCCGAAACATATTTCGAAACATTGCGAGCCTCTGATGAACGAGCGGCTTCCGAAGCGGAGGAAATCGCCCTGAAGCAACAGATGGATCAAGCCCAGGCGCGGCTCAAAGGCGGGCTTTCCAGTATCACTGATGTATTGGATGCACAGGCGGCCTTCGACAATGCCCAAGCCAATCGCAAGCTTGCCGAGCGCAAGGTAGATGATGCGTTTGAGCAAATGGTGCGTCTGACTAATCATAATTATGAAAGTATAGAAGGCATCCAGCACAAGTTGCCTGTACTACCCCCGGTGCCCGAGGACGCGAAAACTTGGGTAGATGCGGCAGTGCGACAAAATCTCATGCTGCAAGCCAGCAATCACGCTGTGCAGGCAGCGGAGGAAACCCTGAGCCAAAGGCAAGCGGGGCATGCACCGACGCTAGACGCGGTAGCCTCTTATCGCAAGGGTGATAACGATAGTTTCGGCTATAGTAATCCCACCGATTTTGGACGCAACGGCTACCAGGGAAACGTATCTCAAAGTTCTATTGCTTTGCAGGTCAATGTTCCGTTGTACAGCGGTGGTCGAGTCAACTCCCAAACACGAGAGTCTTATAAACGCCTTACGCAAAGTGAAGAGTTGAGAGAGACGCAACGACGCGAAGTGGTCCTCAATACTCGCAATTTTTACCGAGCCGTAAACTCGGACATAGAACAGATTTTAGCCCGAAAAAAGACAATCCTGTCCAGTCAACGTTCATTGAAAGCTTCTAAGGTGGGGGCCGATATTGGTACGCGTAATACTGTCGATGTACTCAATGCACAGCGTCAGCTATTCAATGCCGTTCGGGATTATAACAACGCCCGGTATGACTACATTCTGAATAATTTGCGCTTGAAGCAAGCAGCGGGGACTCTGAGCCCTTTGGATCTGCAAAATCTAGCTCAATATCTTAAGGCAGATTATGAGCCTCGAAACGATTTTTTGCCGCCGGAGCTAACCCCTGAAGATTTTAAGCAAAGAGAAAATATGCTTTCAAAGCCAATGTGACTATAGATAAGCTATTAAATGGAAAGAGGCGGCAAATTCCTGCGAGAGTAAATCTGGCAGAGATCATCAATGTCGTCCATCGAAAGGTCGGTCAGTTGTACAAAGCTCTCACGAGAACTGAGTCCATTCCTGTATCAGGAATCAAATAAACCTCCCAGGTTTTAATAGGTCGGATACTAGATGTGAGTCTCGTTTCCCGCATAAAACTCAAAAAAACCTGCCTCAACTTCCGAGGCTCTGCACCAGATTCTCGAGCACTTCAGCGGTTGTATCCTCCAGTGCGGGTTGCGCTGCTACCGCTCTAAGTTGACGCGCCAAACGATATTCGCTGGGTGTGCAGTTGGCGAATTGCTTGAAGGCACGAGCGAAGTAGGAAGGGTCCTTGAAGCCGGCCTCATAGCCGATGCTGGTAATCGGCATCTGGCTGTTGTCGAGCAGGTGCTTGGCGAAGCTCATGCGCTTGTCCAGGATGTAATCGGTGAAGCCAACGCCATTGGCTTCCTTGAACAGACGGCTGAAACGAAAGGTCGTCATGCCGCAGCGCTTGGCCAAATCCCTCTGATCGATGCTGTCCCGAAAGTGCTGCTCGATGTACAGCATGACGTTGCTCAGCGCCTGGTGTTTTTGGTGGCCAGAGGTCAGCCGGATGCTTTCCGGCAGGGTCGGGGAGTGGTCGATCAGCGATGTATTGCCATTTCGGCGCCACTCACAGAGTTGCACCAGCGCCACCAGGTAGCGCTTCCTCTCAGTGGCCGAGAATGGCAGCACCATGTATTCCCAGACACTGGAGCGCATGGCCCAGACGGCCAGTTCTTCCGAATGTTGGACGGTGAACATGGTGATCGGGATGGTGGGGGTGGTGCGTTTGATCTCCAGCAATAGCCTCAAGCCTGGCGTGTCAGGGCGATCGAAATGGATGCAGATCATGTCTGCCTGTTCACCGCTGGGCAGCACGGAGTTTTTCGCCAATCTGCAGTCGCAGGTGCTCTCGAACTGCGCGATGAGTTCCTTTGTGGAACGATCGTGAGTCAGATCGAACCACAGCAGCGATGGCCTTCTGGTCAAATTGGACGTCATGTCTCTACTCTGTGGTTCTACGTGCCCCTCTTCGCTGAGTAGTATTGCTAATGTGCTATCACTTAGCAGACTAAATGCTGATAAGAAAAACGAAATTTAGTTCTATTCGCTCTATGTGTTGCCTGGCAATCAGCCCGGAACGACTGTTTTGTTGATGTGTTCTCCACGTGCCCGGTATCAACCGCTCGTCGCTTGTGAATCAGCGGCAATCGCCTGTGCAATCCGGGCCTTGTTTTACCCCTCCTGCTACTAGTGCAAAGGCCAATGACCCTCATTTGGCCTTCCCGCAAAAAAGTCCTAGTGATGTGCAAAATCTTCCTAACGCCCATGCCTTGCCCCTGACTAGGGTTGCATCAGGCAGCGCAGAACGTACTGCCTCCGGAAAAAACAACATTCGAGTGAGGTGGGCAAAATGATCATGCAAACAATCAAGGCTTCGGTAGTGAAGTTCATCAAAGATGAGGATGGCCTGACCATTGTGGAATATGCGGTGGCGGGTGGGTTGATTACGGTAGGTGTTGTCGTGGCGTTCACTACCCTTGGAAAAAATGTGAATGTCCAAATCAAGGCACTGTGTAATGCCCTTACTGCTAACGGCGGGACAGCTTGCCCATAACGATGATTCCGGTGGGGGAGACGGGGTGATGTCCATCAAGTAGTTCGTGCCTCTATTTTGCTGATAGGGCTACCGGATATTTTTCTAAGTGGGCTTCGCTTCGTCTCTGCCAATGTATGTTTTGAGCAGTATGGCCGCTAGAGAGGTGAGCAAAATGATTCTGCAAACCATCAAAACTTCGGTACTGAAGTTCATCAAAGACGAGGATGGCCTGACCATTGTGGAATACGCGGTGGCGGGTGGGTTGATTACGGTTGGTGTTGTCGTGGCGTTCACTACCCTTGGGCAAAATGTGAATGTCCAAATCAAGGCGCTATGCAATGCCATTGCCACTAACGGTGGTACAGCTTGCTGATAACGATAATTCCTGCCAGGGGAGACGCGCCATGTCCATGGAATTGCTGGTATCGACAGTTGTACTGCTAGGACTGCTGGGCGTCGCGGTGGTGAGCGATCTGCTTCGCCACCGTATCCCCAACATGCTGGTTCTGTTGGGTCTTGTTCTGGGATTGGCCGGTCAGACTTATTCAGGTGGTTTCAGCGGATTGGGTGACAGCCTGTTAGGTATGCTGATCTGTTTTGGGCTGTTTCTGCCCATGTACGCCGTAGGTGGCATGGCCGCTGGCGACGTCAAGTTGATGGCAATGGTCGGTAGTTTGTTGCCGGTCCATTACGCGTTGTGGGCTGCCTTGTTCAGCCTGATTGCCGGCGGCGTATGCGGTTTTTTGATCGTACTGGTTCGCGGTCAATTACTTCAGACCCTGGGGCGCTATTGGCTGATTCTGATAGCGCAAGCGTATCTGGCGCCCACTTCGGATGAAGTAGCCGGCAAGCCTTTTCCTTATTCGGTTGCAATCTTGATAGGCACTTTGAACAGCGTCTACTGGCAACTCGTTGCCGGTGGATTGGGAGGTTAGTCATGCACGTCATTGTCGATAGTGATGCCTACCCCAGCGATCGGGAAGCGGTGCAACGACTGGCTCCTCAGCCGTGCACAATCCGCGAGACGGGTCTGACAGACAGTTTTCTCGGTGAGTTGGTATGCAAGCATTTGTACGACGCCGGCGTGCTGGACATGCCGCGGCTGGTGGAGCGACTGGCGCTGACCGGCGCCGTACTTGAAGAGGTCCTGGCGTTCCTGCGCAAGGATGGGCGTATCGAAGTGCTTGGCCAGATGGGCCAGACGGCTGGGCAGATGCTGCGTTATAGCCTGACCGAACGCGGTCGCAGTGCCGCACGCGATGCCCTGTCGCGCAGTGGCTACATAGGCGCGGCACCTTTCCCGGTGAGTACTTACCGTTCCCTGATCAAACTCCAGACCATTCACCATGGTCGCATCAGCTCGAGTGATATGCACAAAGCCCTTACCGGCGTGGTGCTCACGGAGGGGATGCTCGATCAACTGGGTGTGGCCCTGAACTCCGGGCGCGCGATCATGATTTATGGCCCCGCGGGTACCGGCAAGACCTATGTCAGCAGTCGGTTGATCCGTCTGTTCGCCGAGGCCATCTGGGTGCCGCATGCCATCGTGATCAACGAATCGGTGATCGAAATCTATGACCCGCAGGTGCATCAGCGACTGGATGAAAACGGTCATCAGAACAATTTGATGCTCAACGAAGGGATCGACCGTCGACTGCTGTGCTGCAAACGCCCGATCGTCATTACGGGCGGTGAGTTGAGCATGGAGCAGTTGGATGTTCGTTATGACCCCTTCACCCGTCAGTACCAGGCCGCCTTGCAGCTCAAGGCCAGCAATGGCCTGTTCATCATCGATGACATGGGGCGCCAGCGCATGGCACCCGCCGAGTTGTTGAACCGCTGGATCGTCCCGATGGAAGAGAAACGCGACTTCCTCAACCTGGGCGGTGGTCGGCATTGCGAGCTGCCGTTCGATCTGATTCTGGTGTTCTCCACCAACCTCAATCCCCTGGAGCTGGCCGATGAGGCCTTCCTGCGCCGGATTGGCTACAAGCTGCAGTTCGGTTACCTGAAGCCTGAGGAATACGAAAAGATCTGGCGTCAGGAAAGCGAGCGTCTGGGCATTCCTTTTGACCCGCTGCTGCTGCGTTATGTACTGCAAAGGCTTTATGCAAGTGAAGGCATGCCCCTGGTGCCTTGCCATCCCCGCGATCTCCTGAATATGGCCCTCGATCGTCAGCGTTACCAGGGCGGTTCCGGGAACCTGTCGCCGCAGGAGCTGGAATGGGCCTGGCACAACTACTTCGTCCAGCTCGACTTTTCTTGATACGGAGATACTGACATGAGCTCTCGTACTCTTCCCCTGATAGGCGTTTCCCTGGTCATGGGCCTTGGTGCTGCATGGATGGCCGACTCCTGGCTGAGCTCCCGGCTCAATGCCACCCCGGATGACCACCTTCGAAGCGTGGTGGTCGCCACGGTAGAAATTCCCTTCGGGCAGATGGTCGAAGCCCAACAGGTCACCACTGTGCGCATGCCCATGGACACGATCCCGGACGATGCTCTCGATTCCAGTGACAAGGCCGTGGGCAAGATCGCAACGTTCGACATCTTGCGTGGCGACGTCATGCGCGGCGCACGCCTGAGCGAGCACTTGGGCGGCAGTACCCTGGCCTCTCTGATTGCCACAGACAAACGTGCCATATCGGTCCGGGTGGACGATGTGGTCGGTGTGGGTGGATTCCTCCTGCCAGGTAACCGGGTCGATGTACTGGCGACCAAAACCACAAGTGCCGGCAGTAACAACGCCGTGTCCAGGACCATCCTCGAGAACTTGCGGGTGTTGGCGGTGGACCAGACGGCGGGTACCGACAAGACCCAACCGGTGGTGGTGCGTGCAGTGACGCTGGAGATGACGACCGCCGAGGCTGAAACCCTGGTCACGGCGCAAACGGAAGGGAAACTGCAACTGACGCTGCGCAACCCGCTGAACACCGAGAAAAAAATCGTGACCGCTGCGCCTGTTGCGCCGGCCCCCATGGTGGTGGCCGCCGCCCCGGTGCAAAAACGCGTGGTGCAACGTGGCGACGGTGGCGGGGCTCTCACCATCATTCGCGGGATCCAGACCAGTTTAGTGAAAGTTCGTTGACAGGGCGGTAGGGGGTGCTTGGGCACCAAGGTATTGGCGGAGCCGATCCGGATCAGTATCGGCAAACGAGGGCTTGATGATGAATCTTCGTATTCAGCGGCCGTTCACTGCGACGCCAAGGCGCCAGGAAGGATCGGTGAGCGTATTGATGGTAATCGCGTTGGCGGCGATGGCGATGATGGCGGCGTTGGCGCTGGATGGTGGACACATGTTGCTGAACAAAACGCGCCTGCAGAATGCGGTGGACGCCGCCGCCCTGAGTGGCGCCAAAACCCTGAGTCAGGTGGAAGGTGCTGCCAACATGGCCAGCGCGACGCGCACCGCCGCGCTCAACACGCTGACGCAAAATGCCAATGCCACGGGCAATACCGAATTGGCAACGGCGGTCGCCGGCAACCCAGGCGCATTTGCAGTGGTGGAACTTTCCAGCTTAGTCTATGGCCCGTTCTCCTATCCTGGGCCGGCAGATGCCAAGTACGTTCGGGTATCGGTACCGAGCTATAGCCTGAAGGGGTTTTTCTGGAACTTCGCCCAGACATTAGGCGCCGTAGGGAACAAAGCGGTGGCGGCGATCGCCACCGCTGGACCCAGCCCTGCCAGTCCTTGTGATCTCGCACCTTTGATGGTCTGTGGCGACCCGACCAAATACAACCCGGCCGCCGGCATGTTCTGGGGCTTCCAGTTTGGTGATTTGCAGGTACTGAAGACGGCTGCCGGCAATTCGTCCCCCATTGGTCCAGGCAACTTTCAGTTGCTGGACTTTGGCTCGGGCGGCAGTACGGTCAGAGATGACCTGGCCGGCGGTGGCACGGTTTGCCGCAACGTGGGGCAAAACGTCCAGACTGCCCCTGGTAACAAGGTCGGCCCTACCTCTCAAGGCCTGAATACGCGTTTCGGCATCTACAACGGCCCGGTCAGTGCCTCGGACTATCCGCCGGACCTGGTGACCACGTCGAGCACCCCCGCAATCACTGACGACGGCACAGGCCCGAAGTACCAGGGGCAAGCCGTCACATCAAGCAACGGCAATCTCACGGCGGGCACCAACACGATACTGGACTACAACGACTGGCGTGCGAGCACTACCGCGTGTGTGGCCGGGTCCGGCAGTGGCTGTCAGAGCGGTGGGGTGTTCGAGCGCCGGATGCTGAAAATCGTGGTGGGTGATTGCACCGGTAAACAGGGCGGTACCACCTCGGTCCCTGTTCTGGGTTTTGGTTGCTATTTCGTGGTACAGCCAATGAGTAACGGCGGCACGGAATCGCAGATCTTCGGACAGTTTGTGAAGGAGTGCGAAGGCGACAACGTGGCCGGCCCCTCACCGTCCACCGATTCCGGCCCGCAGATCATTCAGCTTTACAAAACCTATATCGGCAGCGGCACTGGCACTCCGAGCACAGACTCGTAGGAGGCGTCATGGGACTTCACTCGTTTAAACATCCGCAGCGCCAACAAGGCGTGGCAATGGTGGAGTTCACCCTCTTCCTGCCCTTGTTGCTCCTGTTGTTGCTGAGCCTCGGCGAGTTCGGCCGCATGCTCTATCAGTACAACGTTCTGCTGCAGGCCAGTCGTGATGCCGACCGTTTCGTCGCCAGCCAGGCATGGAACTCGACGCTCGGCGCTGCCGTTGTTCCGAGTGGCAGCACGCTGGAGACCCAGACGAAAAATGTGGCGGTCTATGGTGTACCTGCAAATACCGGGACTGCGGTGGTGTCAGGGTTGACGACCGGCATGGTGACAGTCTCCACGCTGGGCGCCGATCCCGCCCACCCCGACCATGTGCGAGTCACCATCACCTACAACTTCTGCCCGGTGATTGGCAGTGGCAATTGTGCCGGCTCGATTCCAGGGTTTTTTGGTAACCCGATTGCGCTGAGCATTCCGCTGGTCGCCACCACTGTCATGAGGGCACTGTGATGAATCGCAAACGCATGCGCGGCATCTATGTCGTGGAGTTCGCCATCATTGGCATGCTGGTATTCACGCTGCTGTTCGGCGTGCTGGAAATGGGCCGGCTGTACTTTACGGTCAATGCGCTGGATGAAGCCGCGCGGCGTGGTGCGCGCCTGGCAGCGGTGTGCAACATCAGCGATCCGGTGGTGTTGCGGCGAGCAATCTTCAATGCTGCGACCGACGCCGGTACGAGCCAACTGATCAAGAGTCTGGCCACCACCAACCTGACGCTGACCTATCTGGACGTCAACGGTGCTGTGGTGGCCAATCCCGGCGACCTGGTCAGCGTCACTGGTTTTCGTGCGATCCGTTATGTTCAGTTGAGTCTGCAGAACTTCGTTTTCAATCTGTTTATTCCCGGGTTCGGCGTGCCCATTACCTTGCCTGCATTCAGGGCAACGTTGCCACGCGAAAGCCTCGGGCGTCATTCCGATTCCGGGGAGATCACACCATGCTGAATACCAAGGACACCCCGCTTTCCAGTTCGACCGGCAAGGCCGGGCTGCGGTTGCTGATCAGCAGTCGTGATGCCACCGCTTTGCGCGATCTGCAGAGCGTATGCCAGCGCATGCCTTGCCTGGAGGTGAGCACTCGCCTGGTGAGCAATGGGCATGTTGACCCGCTTTACGGTCTGGACCGAATGCCCGATCTGTTGCTGTTGCGCGTCAGCCACCTGTGGCGCGAGGAGCTGGCGGCGCTGTTGCAGCGTCCGGCCCATGAGCGTCCGCCGATGTTGGTGTGCGGAATGCTGAGCGAACAGGAAGGCATGCGCCTGGCGATGCAGGCCGGCGCCCGTGACGTGCTGCCGGAACCAATAGCCGAGACAGAACTGGTTGCCGCCCTGAATCGTCTGGTCATGGAGGTTCGGATCGGCAGTGGGACAGAAGGGAAATTGATCGCCGTGATGAGCGCCAAGGGCGGCTCCGGCGGAACCTTGCTGGCCTGCAACCTGGCTCAACAGCTTAGCGTCAAGGGCGGCAGTACCCTGCTGCTGGACATGGACCTGCAATTTGGCAGTGTGACGCATTACCTGGATGTGGCGCAGTCGCACAGTCATCTTGAGGTGTTGCATCAGATCGATGGCATGGACAGCGTCGCGTTGCGCGGTTTTTGCAGCCATTTCAGCCCCACATTGCATGTGCTGGGTGGCCGGGCCGGTGAGCTGTGCCTGCCGCAGGATGCCCAACCCGAACAACTCGACACGCTGTTGCAGTTGGCCCGCGCCAGCTATGACTGGGTAGTGATCGACCTGCCACGGCAAATCGACCACCTCACCGGCTCTGTGCTGGAACAGGTGGATCGGGTGTACGTGGTGGTGCAGCAGAGCGTCAGCCATCTGCGCGATGCCAGTTCCCTGGTGCGGATTCTTCGCGATGACCTGGGCGTGCGCGGCGATCAATTGCAGATAGTGGTCAACCGCTTTGACAAGGCCGCAGCGATCAGCCTCAAGGATATCGGCGAGGCACTGCGCTGCACCAATCTGTCGAAATTACCCAACGACTTCAACCTGGTCAGCCAGAGTCAGAACACTGGCGTGCCGTTGGGGCTGCATGCGCCGAGGGCAGCGATTACTTCCGCTCTGCGCGATATGACCGAGGACCTGGTCGGTCAACAGGTGGCCGGGAACAAAGGCTTACTCAAACGCGCCTTCAACCGTTTTTTCGGGGGATGACCCATGATCAGCGACTTTCGTAACCGCTTGCGCAAACAATCCGGTAAACCCTCGTCGTCAGTTGTTCAGCCGGGCGACGACCTGCTGGATCCGGCCGAGGAAATAATGGCGTGGGAACGTGCAACGCCGGACGTTCTTTACGAAACCAGAAGCCAGGTCACCCCGGTGGAGGCCGAGTGGCGGGAAAAAATCTACCAGCAATTGCTCAAAGTCATGGACCTGTCCATGCTGGACGCCCTTGAACAGGCCGAGGCTACGCGGCAGATTCGTGATATCTGCCAACGCCTGCTCGATGAGCATTCGGCGCCGGTGAGTACCACCAGCCGCCAGTTGATCATCAAGCAAATCACCGACGAGGTGCTCGGCCTGGGGCCTCTGGAACCGTTGCTGGCCGATCACAGCGTGTCCGACATTTTGGTCAACGGCTATGCCTCGGTCTATGTCGAGCGCTTCGGCAAACTGCAACGGACCGATGTGCGCTTTCGCGATGATCAGCATTTGCTGAACATCATCGACCGCATCGTTTCGAGTTTGGGGCGGCGTATCGATGAGTCTTCGCCATTGGTGGACGCCCGGCTCAAGGATGGTTCGCGGGTTAACGCGATTATCCCGCCGCTGGCCATCGACGGCCCGAGCATGTCGATTCGCCGTTTTGCGGTGGACTTGCTCAATACCGACAGCCTGATTCAGGTGGGGACATTGACCCCGGCCATTGCCTTGCTGCTCAAGGCGATTGTCCGTGGGCGCATGAATGTGCTGATTTCCGGCGGTACCGGCAGCGGCAAAACCACCATGCTCAATGTGCTGTCCAGTTTCATCCCGCACAACGAGCGGATCGTCACCATCGAAGACTCGGCTGAGCTGCAATTGCAGCAGCCCCATGTGGTTCGCCTGGAAACCCGCCCTTGCAATATCGAGGGGCGAGGCGAGGTGAGCCAGCGGGAGTTAGTGCGCAACAGTTTGCGGATGCGCCCAGACCGCATTGTGATCGGCGAGGTGCGTGGCGCCGAGGCGCTGGACATGCTGACGGCGATGAACACCGGCCACGACGGCTCGTTGACCACGATCCACGCCAACACCGCGCGCGATGCGTTGGGGCGAGTCGAGAACATGGTGTCGATGAGCGGGGCGACCTTCCCGATCAAGGCCATGCGGCAGCAGATCGCGTCGGCCATCGATGTGGTGATCCAGCTGGAACGTCAGGAGGACGGCAAGCGCCGGCTGGTCAGCGTGCAAGAGATCAACGGCATGGAGGGCGAGATCATCACCATGACCGAAATTTTCTCCTTTGCGCGTCAAGGCATGGGCGAAAGCGGCGAGGTGCTCGGCGATTATCGTCCCAGCGGCATGATCCCGGCCTTCCGCGATGTGCTGGCCAAGCGCGGCATCGAGTTGCCGCTGACGATGTTCAGGCCTGAGTGGATGGAGGGACGGCAGTCATGAGCCAAATTCCTGGTGAATTCATTCTGATTTTCCTCGGCATGGTGTTTATCGCCGTGTTCCTCCTGTCCCAGGGCGTGGTAGTGCCGGTGTTCGGCGAGGCCGGCAAGATGCGCAAGCGCATCCGCGGCCGCTTGCACGTACTGGAGAAAGCCAACAATCTGCCCAACATGCAGACGGTATTACGACAGAAATACCTGACGCGTTTGTCGCCGCTGGAGGCCATGCTCGAGCAATTGCCCTTTATGGCGAACCTGACACAGGTAATCGAGCAGGCGGGTCATGAATATCGCGCTTATCGGGTGCTGTTGCTCGGGCTGTTTCTGGGCGCTTGCGCGGCCATCTCGATCTGGATGATCTCGACCGTCTGGTGGATGGCGATGTTGGCGGGCTTCGGGGTGTTCTGGGTACCCCTGCTGAAAATTTTTCGTGACCGTGGCAAACGTTTCGCTGAGTTTGAGGAAGGCCTGCCGGATGCACTGGATGCCATGTGCCGGGCCTTGCGCGCCGGGCACCCGTTCAACGAGACCCTGCGCCTGGTAGCCGAGGAGCACAAGGGGCCGGTCGCTCATGAGTTCGGTATGACCTTCGCCGATATCAACTACGGCAACGATGTACGTCGGGCCATGCTCGGCTTGCTGGAGAGAATGCCGAGCATGACGGTGATGATGCTAGTGACATCGATCCTTATTCACCGTGAGACGGGTGGCAATCTGACCGAGGTGCTGGAGCGTCTGAGTCGCCTGATCCGTGGGCGCTTTCGCTTCCAGCGCAAGGTCAAGACCCTGTCGGCCGAAGGGCGGATGTCGGCCTGGATACTGGTGGCCATTCCCTTCGTGCTGGCCATTGCGATCGTTATCACAAGCCCCACCTACCTGCCTGTGCTGCTCAATGATCCCATGGGACATAAGCTGATCATCGGGGCTTTTTGCGCCATGTTGATCGGAATTTTCTGGATACGCAAAATCATCCGGATTCAGGTTTAAGCGGTATTCGCTACCGGGAGGTACAGGTCATGGATTTTTTACTCGGGTTGTTCAGTCGGGTCACGGGGAACGAGGAGGTGGCGCGCCTGTTGTTCCTCAGTGCGGTCGGTTTGAGCACGGTTCTGGCGATCGTCGCCGTGATCTTGCTGATGCTGGGGCTTCAGGACCCGGTGCAGCGCCGTCTGGCGCTGATCAAGCGTGGCCATTTAGGCAACGCTGCCGGACAGGAAGCTCCAGGTAACCTGCAACTGTTGCTGGAGCGGGTCGGCCAGCGTTTTGCCTCGACCGAATCGGCTCAGGCGTCCGTCACCCAGACCCTGTTGACGCATGCGGGGTACCGTTCTTCTTCAGCGTTGCAGATGTATTGGGCGGTGCGCTTGCTGTTGCCACTGGTGTTGGTCGGCATTGCGTTGTTGCTATTGCCGATGATTCCGAAGATTTCGCTGAGCGTGGGGCTGCTATTGGTGGTCATGATGGCCGGTATCGGGTGGCTGCTGCCGGCACTGTATGTCGGCAAGCGCAAGCAGGCGCGTCAAGGTCGGCTGCGTGCTGCGTTTCCGGATGCGCTGGATCTGATGGTGGTGTGCGTGGAGTCGGGCCTGGCCCTGCCCACGACCATTGAACGGGTGGCTGAAGAGATGTCGGTCAGTCAGGTTGAGTTGGCTGAAGAGCTGGCTCTGGTGAATGCGCAAATCCGCGCGGGCATTTCCAGTACCGAGGCGCTCAAGCAACTGGCTGTGCGTACTGGTCTGGATGACGTGCAAGGGTTGGTCAGCCTGTTGGCGCAAAGTATCCGCTTCGGCACTAGCGTGGCCGACACCTTGCGCATCTATGCCGATGAATTCCGTGACCGGCGTACACAAGCCGCCGAAGAGATGGGGGCGAAAGTCGGTACCAAGCTGGTATTTCCGCTGATTTTCTGCCTGTGGCCAAGCTTCTTTCTGGTCGCCATCGGCCCTGCCCTGATCGGGGTATTGAGAGCATTCGGGTGAGGTAAACGGGCAGAGGCTGTCGAGCACGATGGCCTTGCCACCTGAGTCTGATCTGCACTTTCCTCTCATAGATTTGCACATCCCTGAGCGAGGCTTGCCCGCGAAGAGGCCGTCATATCCGCCATCTATGGTGGCAGACAGATCGCTTTCGCGGGCAAGCCTCGCTCCTTGGTAATGCTGCTCACTTAAGCAATTTCAGCCGCGACGCATTCTTTGTAGCAGCTGCCGAAGGCTGCGTTCGGCTGCGCAGCAGCCGTAAGTCCGGTTGCCGTGATGTACCTGACGCAGCGCAATGCCTGATTTTACGACTGCTTCGCAGCCGAACGCAGGCTTTGCCTGCTGCTACAGATCGCATTACGGCTTAAGTGAACAGCATTACGCTCCTACAGGGGGGATTCGGTAACTGAAAAGTGTGTAGATGCCAATGCTTTCCTGCAGACGTCATTAAGCCCGGCTTTACAGCCAGGCTACTCTGAACGACGTCAGAGGCGAATCACCCATTAACGTACCTCAGTTGCCGGGGGTCATTTTCCCCGCCGCATTCTGTTCAAAGAATTCCGGAATCGGGTGGGTGAAGCTGTTCAGCCAGCGCTGGAAGGCCAGGTCCCGCTCAGTGACCGATGCAGTTTGCCGAAAAGGGGAGGCAACCACACCACGAATCTGTAGCTGCATCCACTGTTCGGTGCCTTTTTGCGGCGCCGAGGAGGGACCCGGCTCAATAGCCCAGGCACTGGTGGACAGGCAAGCCATGCACACAATCAACAGCCTTTTGGTATTCATCTCGACTCCTCGTACGTTCTACTTGATCGCAGCACTGGGTGAGGCATCGGCTACCTCAGCCTTACGATTCCCCTCGGAAGCCACCGCTTTTTTGGCAGAGGCCTTGAGTTTTTCCGCGCGGTTTTGTGCCTCTGCGACTTGCTGGGGACTCAAACTGGCGCGGTTCGCGAGTTCGGCAGCCGCCTTCCAGTTATCCTGATAGATCAGCAGCGTCACCATATTGAGTGCCGCCAGTGAATCCGCCTGCTTGAGCTCCATGGCCGTCATGAACTCGAAGCGTGCTTCGGGGATCCGTCGCTGATTGAGGTAGACGACCCCCAGGTCATTGCGCATCTTGTCGTCGGTGGGGGCCATCTTCACCGCACGCTCAAGGTGAGTGGTGGCGCTGGCATTATCATTTTTTGGCCGCGGCCAACTGGCCCAGGCCATGTTCCCCTTCAGCGGCCAGACAGGTACCGAGCAGGCTTTGATACAACGGCTCCGCATCTTTACGCCCCATCAAGCGCAGCACCCGAGCCTTGCGCAGGCGAACCTGGACCAGGTCATCGGGCAAACCTTCCAGATTCGCCAGGCTGGCATACAAACGGCCCTCGTTGACCATATTGTCGGCCAGGTTCAGGGCCAGCTCTTGCTCCGAACCGGGCTTGGCACAGACAGCCGGTCGCGAAGACAGGCCATTGGTGGCACAACCTGCGAGCATCAATGTCGCCGTTAATGCAATGACTGCTTTCATCGAGTGTCCTCTGGCTACAACACGTTGAACGCCTGGCCAATGGCAATACAGCTGGCCCGGCAGGCGTTCAAGGTCACCGTTAAGAGTGAGGGCGAAAGCCCGGTTCAGAGTCTGGTTCCGGCTCATTGCGAAAGCCCGCTGCGACTGTCGAAATCGCCATTTTCAAGGAAGAACATGCGGTAGAAGTTCGGGTCGTAATTACGCAGCTGTTCGCCAGGCAATGACGGCAGTTGTGCATTGGCCGCCAGAGGCTGGACCAGATGCGGGGTGACGATCATCAGCAGTTCGCGCTCTTCACGGTTGATGGTGTTGTCGCGGAAGAACGCGCCCAGAATCGGGATATCGCCCAGCCCCGGAAACTTGTTCACCTGGGAATTGTTGCGAGTGCTGATCAGGCCGCTGATGACGAAGCTTTCGCCGTCGGCCAGGGAGATGCTGGTGTCGGTGCGGCGCACGGTCAGCGCCGGAACTATCGTGCCGGCGATGCTCACGGCGTTGGTGAAGTCCAGTTCACTGACTTCCGGTGCCACCTTCAGGGCGATACGGTTTTTCTCGATGATGGTTGGCGTCAGGGTCAGGCGGATACCAAACTCCTTGTACTCGATGGAGATGCTATCGCTGCCCGAACTGGGCACCGGAATCGGTACTTCACCACCGGCCAGGAAGCTCGCACTCTGCCCACTGAGCGCTACCAGGCTTGGCCGCGCCAGGGTATAGGCGAAACCGCTGCCTTCCAGCGCGTTGATCGCCACCAGGGTATTACCGGTCGCAAAATTGAGGTTGAACATGCCGTTGTCCACCGGCACCGACGGCGTGACGATGCCGCCGATGGTGGGCAAGGTTCTCGGCGAGCCGAACAGGAAGTTGCCGCGGGTGCCGAAAATAGACGCTGAAGCTTCCTTGAGTTTGGTCCGGCTGACTTCAACGAAGCGAATATCGGTCTGCACCTGGCTTGGCAGCAGCGGGTCTTCGGTAGGTCCCGTCGACACGCTGGTCAGCGCTGCGGTGGCCCGGCCCTTGACGAACACCATGCTTTGGCGCGGTTCTTTCGAACAGCCGGTCCAGACCATCAGGCTGGTGGCTCCCGGTGTCAGACCAGTGAGCAGGAAGGCGTTGGGGTTTTTGCCGCTGGGTTGCACATCGGCAATTTTCGGGTCACCCACGGCCAGTTGCGTCACCGGAACCGGTGTGCGCAGTTCACTCTGAAGCCCCTGACCGACCTCGAACGTTGTCGGCATACTGTCCATCTGCGAACAATTGGCCGCCGCGGCCTGAGCCGCGTCCACGCTGAGGCCCATCCAGAACAGGCCATGGATAATTCGCTTGAAAGCGGGCACGGTACGATAGCTCATTAAGTGCATCCTCGCTGAATAGGCCATCTACAAGGCAAACCAAGTTGCCTCGGATCACTACAGGGGGCCTGAGTCGACCCTCAACCTCGCCAGAGCACTTACCACTAATGACTAATGCCCCCGGCAATATTCCTTGGTGCTACACGCAAGCAGGTGCAATACGCTGATCCAAATGAGCAGCGAGCGACCTTCTAAAACGGCTTTTAGTGATCCAGATACCTGGGCTGCCGACCCGAGCGATAGGCTCAGGCTCGACAACCATCGCGGTTATAGGCGGCACTGCCCGCCAACCTGACTCCCCTAAAAAGCAACCGGCAATCACAGCTCTGCGCCGGTAAACGCCTGTCAGGATCATAGTGAGGTAACTCCTTTTGCCAATTCGCTATCTGATCTCTGAACCTAACGTCAAAATTCAAACCGTTATGACTTCTTCTTGTTTGAAGGTAGTTCAAACAAAGCAAAGCGCCACGATTTAAAACAAAACTTTCAGGGCAGAGTGCGGAGATAGCCATGTTGCTGGCGTTGGAGCCGCAAAAAAATGCGGTTCGACGAGGCAACTAAGGCAGCAGGGCTTACATGGACAGAATCAGGCGTCCGGCGAACAGAATGAGGATCACACCCATGGTTCGTTCGAACCAGTGCCCCATGCGCATGAACAGCAGTCGCACCCCGCTGCTGGAAAAGAACAAGGCCACGATCACGAACCACAAGGCGTTCACGAAACACATCCACAGCCCGTACAGCGCCTGAATCTGCAGCGGTGTCGAGGCGCTGATGATGGTGGTGAAGATCGCCAGAAAGAACAGGGTGGCCTTGGGGTTGGTGGCGTTGGTCAAAAAACCTGTGCTGAACGCCTTGAACAAAGTCTGCCGTTCAACTGGCGCGTCTGCATCCTTGTCGCCCTCAATCGCCGATTTGGGTTTGCTGCGCAACAGGCTCACACCGAGGTACAAGATGTAGGCTCCGCCGACGACCTTGGCCACCGTCAACAACCACGGCGTGGCGTGCATCAGCGCGCCGACGCCGAGCAAGGTGTACAGCACATGCACGGAAATGCCCGCCCCGATGCCCAGCGCCGTGCAAATACCCACTAACCGGCCGAAACGCACACTTTGGCGGATGGTCACGGCGAAGTCCGGTCCGGGGGCGACCACCGCCAGGAAGTGAATCGTTGCCAGCGCCAGAAACTCGCCCAGGTAGTTCGAAAACATTTCAACTCCAGAAAGTAAGGGGGGAAGCATTGCCGCGATAGCCGACGAAGAAGGAAAGGCTCAATCGTGGATCGTCTACACCCGGTGTCACCGAGTGCATGCGGCGTGAATTGAACATGATGAAATCCCCCGGTTCCGGACGAATCTCCAGGGTCGCAGGGCCGAGCAAGGCCGGGTCGATGCCGTAACTGTCGCCACGCATCTCGTCGAACTGGTCCGGGGAAATGTCGTGGTCCCACATCTGTAACGCACCGCCCTCGGTCGGCATGTTCAGGTAGACGTTGCAGGCGAACTGCGCCTCCAGGCTTCTGGCCTGGAAACTGTCCGGGGCATCCTTGGCGAAAATGTCGTGATGGGCGAGGAAGCACACCCCGGGTTTGACGACCCGGGACAGCCCCACATACATCTTGCGACCATAGAGATTCTCCAGATGCGCCCCCGCTGGCCACGACTCGTCGAGCATGCAGCGCAATGTGTCGACTGGAGAGGAGTAGGGCGCACAACGGCTGCGCAATTCGGCGATGTTGCTGGTGGCGCGCTCGAAATAATCCTCGATCAGCAACGGCTGGTTTTCCGCTTCGTAAAACGCCATGCCAATGCGACCGATGCTCGGCGCGTTGATGTAGCCTTCGAATCCCGGGGCGAGAATCTTGTCGCCGATCTGAATCGCCAGCGGCCGAGGCAACAAGCCTTTGACGCGGATGGCGAGGACTTCTTCGTTGGCCAGTTTTTGTATGCACGTCTCATCGAGACGCTCGACGTCAAGCATCATGTCTTAGGTCCATCTATCAGATAGTCAACAGAGCCCACGAACGCAGGCTCCTCCGGCGTCAGGCGATGACGGGGGCCGACATCGCCCAAATACTCAATCCACGGCGTAGTGGACTGACAGCGTTCCCTTTTTCTGTGAAAGGGAAGCGATCGTGACCGTGCCTAAATCCTTCAGGCTCCGTACATGGGTACCGCCGCAGCCATAGGCGGGCAGTTCACCGAAACCGATTTCCCGGGCGCCTTCGCGCAGCGACGTCAGGCGCGGCAGGTCATGGGCGATCCATTGCTCGATGCCGTGCTGAATCGTCTGGGCATCGACCTCCTGCGCACTCTCGCCTGGCTTGAACTGGACACGTCCTTCATCCGGCCAGTGATGAGCCTTGGTCGGCATCCAGCCCAGCGCCTGGACGAAATGACCAATCAGGTGACCCGCCGAATGCATGCGCGTATTGAACCGCCGACGTTGCTCATCGACCCGAATCTGGGTCATGCCGAGTTTTACCGGGTGGTCGACGAAATGAATGATCCGGTCCGGATCCTGAACCACGCGCAGCACTTGGCTTTCACCGATCCAGCCGGTATCCCAGGGTTGTCCTCCGCCTTGGGGGTGAAACAGCGTGGCGCGCAGCACTACGGCGAACTCGTTCTCGTGGGGCGTGCAATCCAGGACTTCCACACTAGCCTTGAGGTCATCACTATGGAAAAAGAGGCGAAGCGTCATATTCCATACCCTTATTAAAGTTTCTATTTTTATTATATGAACCGTGGAATTACGTGATAATCCGTTCAACCATCAAAGGACTGTTGCGCTGTGAGCATAAATCTCCCCCTGCCGTTGCTCGGTGAAATGGCGATTTTCGTCAAGGTTGTCGAAACCGGCAGCTTCTCCGAAGCGGCGCGTCAGTTGGGTTCTTCACCCTCGGCGGTGAGTCGCAGCATTTCGCGGCTGGAGAAGGCGCTCGCCACGCGTTTACTGCAACGAACCACGCGCAAGCTACGCCTGAGCGACGGTGGCGAAGAGGTGTTCAAGCGCTGCCAGGAGATGGTCAGCGCGGCGAAATCGGTGATGGAAATCAGCGGTCAGTTCACCCATGAAGCGCAAGGGCTGGTGCGCGTCAGCGTGCCCAAGGCCGTCGGGCGATTCGTGATTCATCCGCATATGCCGGAGTTTCTGCGGCGTTATCCCAAAGTGGATGTGGAGTTGTTGCTCGAGGACCGCCAGGTGGATTTGATCGACGACAATGTCGACCTGGCGATTCGTATTACCGACCGCCCGCCGGCGGGGCTGGTGGGTCGGCAGTTGCTGACCATTGACCATTTGCTCTGTGCAACGCCGCAATACCTGGCCGAACACGGCACGCCGACTCATCCCCACGACTTGCTCAACCACAGCTGCATCTATCTGGGCGAAACCCCGAGCGATGCGCGCTGGAAATTCAAGAAAGGCAGCAAAGCCGTGACCGTTGGCGTGCGCGGACGTTATGCCGCCAATCACACAGGCGTGCGACTGGGCGCGGTATTGCAACACATCGGGATCGGCAGCCTGCCGTACTTCACCGCCCGTTATGCACTGGAACAAGGGCTGATCGTGCAGGTATTGCCGGACTGGACCTTCCTGGCCTCCTATCACGGCGGCGCCTGGCTGCTGCATTCGCCAACACGCTATCTGCCGCCCAAGCTACGGGTGTTTATCGACTATCTGGTGGAATGCCTGGAGAAGGAGCCGACCTTGAGCAAGCCGGGCAAGCCTGGTGTGTTGGGCAAGGTTGCGGCGCAGTATGAGCTACCCGAGAGTGATGGGTTGTTTTGACGGGCCTCTTCGCGGGCAAGCCTCGCCCCTACAGGTGTTGCGCTTCGGCAATTGCCACAAAAAAGGCCCGCATGAATAACCATGCGGGCCTTTTGCAATGCTGATCGTGGGATCAGTGCTTGCTGTCCTGGTTCGACATCGCCAGCAGCTGTTTTTCCTGATTCCAGTCGAACGGTTCGTCGTTCTGTTCGGCTTCGAAGCGACGTTCTTCCAAGGCCTGGTACAGGTCGATTTCATCGTCGGGCATGTAATGCAGGCAGTCGCCGGCGAAGTACCACAGCAGGTCACGCGGAACCAGGTGGGCGATTTGCGGATAGCGCGTAATTATCTGGCACAGAATGTCCTGGCCCAGGTATTGGCTTTCGATCGGATCGACCGGCAGCAACGCACGCAGTTCGTCGAAGCGCTCCAGGAACAAGGCATGGCTTTCTTCGGGAACCTGTTCGGCCTCACCTACGGCGACCAGGATGCTGCGCAGGTGGTCGAGCAAGACGAGATGATCGGCAACGACATTGGACACGAGATAAGTCCTCAAGAGCAAAACGGGCGCGGAAGTATAAAGCTCCTGCGCCCGTTTTTACATGGCACGTGATACCGGGCACATGAGCGACCGGATCAGCGGACCTTTCCTTTGGCCAGCACCAACGCCTTTTGGTCGAAATCATCGACATCAATCACCTTGCGTCGCGCCACTTCTGCCTCGCGCAAGGTCTGGGCTTCAGCCGGTTGCAAGACGCCGGCCTCCAGTGCGGCATCGATGGCAGATTCACCAATAGTGGGTTTGACCTGGCGGCTTCTCAATGCCGTATTGAGTTTTTTCTGTAGCGGTTTGGCGGCGTTCAGCAAGTCACAGGCATGCTGCAGGGCGCCGACCGGATCCTCTGTCGATTGCGGGCGATAGCAGCCCGCCAGTAACTCCTCCAGGGTCGGATCGCCCTTGGCGCGGCTCAGGACAGCTGCGACTTCGGCGCCCAGTCTGTCCGACGGGCCTCTGTGCCTGCGACCGAATGGGAACACCATCACCCGCAGCAGGCATCCGAGCACCTTGTTCGGGAAGTTGGTCAGCAGTTCGTCCAGCGCACGTTCGGACTGGCCGAGACTCTCCTCCATGGCCCAGGCGAATAGCGGACGCATATGCTCCGGCGAATCGAGATCGTGATAACGCTTGAGCGACGCGGAGGCCAGGTACAGGTAACTGAGTACGTCGCCCAGACGTGCGGACAAGCGTTCGCGGCGTTTCAGTTCGCCGCCAAGCAGCATCATGCAAAGGTCTGCAAGCAGGGCAAAGGCTGCGGCCTGACGGTTGAGGGCGCGAAGGTAACCTTGGCTGAGCCTGTCTCCGGGCACGTGTTCGAAATGCCCAAGGCCAAGGTTCAGCACCAGGGTGCTGGCGGCGTTGCTCACGGCAAAGCCAATGTGGTCGAGCAACAGTGCGTCGAACTCGATCAGGGCCTGTTGTTTGTCTTCGCGGTGGGCGAGGGCCATTTCCTTGAGTACGAACGGATGACAGCGAATAGCGCCCTGGCCGAAGATCATCAAGTTGCGGGTGAGGATGTTCGCACCTTCGACCGTGACGGAAATGGGCGCACCTTGCCAGCTACGCGCCAGGTAATTGTTCGGCCCCATGATGATGGCCTTGCCGCCATGAATATCCATGGCATGGCTGATGCACTCGCGGCCGCGTTCGGAGAGGTGGTATTTGATAATGGCCGAAGGCACCGACGGCTTTTCGCCGAGGTCTACCGCGTTGGCGGTGAGCATCCGCGCGCTGTCCATCAGCCAGGTACTGCCGCCGATCCGCGCCAGTGCTTCCTGAATCCCTTCGAAGGCTGATAGCGGTGCATTGAATTGTTCGCGAACCTGCGCATATTGGCCCGCTACCAGGCTGCTGAACTTGCCTGCACCGGTACCGATGGCAGGCAGCGAAATGGAACGCCCCACCGACAGGCAGTTCATCAGCATCATCCAGCCTTCGCCGAGCATCTGCTGACCGCCGATGATGAACTCCAGCGGTACGAACACATCCTTGCCAGAGTTCGGGCCGTTCATGAAGGCGGCGCCCAGCGGCAGGTGACGGCGGCCGATTTCTACGCCGGGAGTCTGGGTTGGAATCAATGCGAGGCTGATCCCCAGGTCGACTTTGTCGCCCAACAGATGGTCCGGGTCATAAGCCTTGAAGGCCAGGCCGATCAAGGTCGCGACCGGGCCGAGGGTGATGTAGCGTTTTTCCCAGTTCAGACGCAGGCCGAGGACTTCCTCGCCTTCCCATTGGCCTTTGCAGATCACCCCGGTGTCGGTCATCCCGCCGACGTTGGAGCCCGCCATCGGGCCCGTCAGGGCAAAGCAGGGGATATCGTCGCCGCGAGCCAGCCGTGGCAGGTAATGATTGCGTTGTTCGTCGGTGCCGTAATGCAGCAGCAGTTCCGCCGGGCCGAGGGAGTTGGGCACCATGACGGTGGAGGCCAGGTCGCCGCTGCGGGTCGCCAGTTTCATCGCGATCTGGGAGTGGGCATACGCCGAGAAGCCTTTGCCACCGTATTCCTTGGGAATGATCAGGGCAAAAAAGCCATGCTGTTTAATGTGATCCCAGGCCTGGGGCGGCAGATCCATCAACTGGCCGATCTGCCATTCACTGACCATGGCGCAGAGCTCTTCGGCAGGACCGTCGATAAAGGCTTGTTCTTCTTCGCTCAGTTGCGCTTTTGGATAAGCCAGCAGTTTGTTCCAGTCCGGGCGCCCGCTGAACAGCTCGCCGTCCCACCAGACCGTGCCGGCTTCAATGGCTTCGCGTTCGGTTTGCGACATGGGTGGCAGGTTTTTTTGAAACCAGCGGAACAGCGACGCAGTGAAGAGTTTTCGGCGCAGGTCCGGCAGCAGCAGGAACGCGCCCACGACTGCGAGCATCACCCAGAAAATCAGCATGAGCCAGACGCGGGCATGGCTGAAGATGCCCATCGCCAGTAGATAGACAGCGATGATGCCCAAGGCGGGCAGCGGCGCAGTGCGGCGATGTGCCAGGTAGGCAATCCCGACCACCAGAACCAGTATCCACAACAGCAGCATATTCAATTCTCCATGAAGCAAGAGGCAAAACCACCTCACAGAGCTTAGACGGCATCCATAAAAGTGGGTGGTCAGAGCATGAGTCTGAGCGCGTAGGAAGCAACAACTGAAATTTGTCAGTCATTTCGAGGGCGGTCGGTACAACGCTTTCCTCAACAGACGGCAAGCGCTGATATTTGGCCGAAACGTCGTTATCGCTGTGCTGAAGGTGTCGCTAGACTCGTGGCTTCCCTCTGGAGATTGTTGCCATGCACGCGTATCTGAGCCCCGGCCGCTTCATCGACAGTGATCATCCCTCGGTGGTGGCGTTCGCCGAACAACATCGTGGCGCCCGGCGCGATCCGCTTGAGCAGGCGATCAATCTCTATTACGCGGTGCGCGAGGCCGTGCGCTACAACCCCTACACCTTCAGCCGTGATCCACAGACCTTGCGCGGCAGCTACGCGCTGGAGGCCGGGGAGAGTTATTGCGTGCCCAAAGCCACGCTGCTGGCAGGTTGCGCCCGGCATTGCGGGATCCCGACGCGTATCGGTCTGGCGGATGTGCGCAATCACCTGTCGACGCCGCGTCTGCTTGAATTGCTCAAGAGCGATGTGTTCGCCATGCACGGCTATACCGAGTTGTATCTGAACGGGCGTTGGGTCAAAGCCACGCCGGCCTTCAACCAACAACTCTGTGAACTGTTCAATGTTGCGCCGCTGGAGTTCGACGGGATCAACGACAGCGTGTTCCACCCCTTCAACCGTGACGGCGAGCAGTTGATGGAGTACCTGGTCGATCACGGCCAGTTCACCGATGTGCCTGAAATGTTCTTTTTCGAACATCTGGAAAAGTGCTATCCGCATCTGTTTGGCGAGCAACAGCCGGTGTTGCTGGGTGATATGCAGAGCGATTTGAGTCGCGCCTGATCCGGCGTATGCTGCCTGCGCATTCATCCAAAAAGGGGCGGTCATGCTGAAGATCTGGGGTCGGAAAAATTCGTCGAATGTCAGGAAGCCGTTGTGGGCTGCCGAAGAACTGGGCCTGGCTTATGAAGCCATCGATGCCGGCGGTGCCTTTGGCGTGGTCGACACGCCTGAGTACCGTGCGATGAATCCCAACGGCCGCGTGCCGGTGATCGAAGACGACGGTTTCGTGCTGTGGGAATCCAACACCATCGTCCGTTACCTGATGGCCCGTCATGCCAACGGTACCGCCTGGTATCCGACAGACCTGCAGGCCCGTGCCTCGGCCGAAAAGTGGATGGACTGGACCACCTCAAGTTTTGCTACCCCGTTCCGCACGGTGTTCTGGGGGGTATTGCGCACCCCGCAAGATAAGCAGGATTGGCCGGCAATCAATTCCGCGATCAAGGAGTGCGATGACTTGCTGTCGATGGTCGATCAGACGCTCGCGACCCAACCATACCTGTCGGGCAATGAGATCGGCATGGGCGACATCCCACTGGGCAGTTTCATTTATGCCTGGTTCGAGATGCCGATCGAGCGTGCGCCGCAGCCTCATCTGCAGGCTTGGTACGCGCGATTGAAACAACGTCCGGCCTATAAGAAGGCGGTCATGACCGCGTTGACTTAATACTCACTATCGACACACTTGACTGTACTTGTGTGGCGGCGACAAGCACCATTGCGCTCGTGCGCCGCGGTTGCATTGCTCGCCGCCCGCCCTTATTTATTCCTTTCTTCCCTTCTTGGTGCGTAATCCGATATGAGTTCCGCTCTGTCCATCCGGCAGCTAACCAAAACCTACGGCAACGGTTTCCAGGCCTTGAGTGGTATCGATCTGGACGTCGCCGAAGGTGACTTTTTCGCCTTGCTCGGCCCCAACGGCGCCGGCAAATCCACGACCATCGGCATTCTCTCGACCCTGGTGAACAAGACCAGCGGCACGGTGAATATCTTCGGTCACGACCTGGACAAGGAACCGGCGGCGCTCAAGCGCTGCATTGGTGTGGTGCCCCAGGAATTCAACTTCAACCAGTTCGAAAAGACGTTCGACATTGTCGTGACCCAGGCCGGTTACTACGGCATCCCGGCGAAAATCGCCAAGGAACGCGCCGAGCAGTACCTGACCCAACTGGGCCTGTGGGACAAACGCGATGTGCCGTCGCGCTCCCTGTCCGGCGGCATGAAGCGCCGACTGATGATCGCCCGTGCGCTGGTTCACGAACCGCGCCTGCTGATCCTCGACGAACCGACGGCGGGGGTGGACATCGAATTGCGTCGCTCGATGTGGACCTTTCTCACCGAACTGAACAAGAAAGGCATCACCATCATCCTCACCACCCACTACCTGGAAGAGGCTGAGCAGTTGTGCCGCAACATCGGCATCATCGACCACGGCACCATTGTCGAGAACACCAGCATGAAACAGTTGCTCAGCCAACTGCATGTCGAAACCTTCCTGCTGGATTTGAAGAATACGGTGCAAGTGGCACCGCAGTTGCTCGGTTACCCGGCCAAACTGATCGACAGCCATACCCTGGAAGTCCAGGTCGACAAGGCCATGGGCATTACCGCGTTGTTCACCCAATTGGCGCAGCAGAACATCGAAGTGTTGAGCCTGCGTAACAAAACCAATCGCCTCGAGGAGTTGTTCGTGTCACTGGTGGAGAAGAATCTGTCGAAGGTGGCGGTATGAGTTCCGAGCTGCAACCCAATCTCGTCGCCCTCAATACCATCGTTTACCGTGAGGTCAAGCGCTTCACCCGGATCTGGCCGCAGACTCTGCTGCCGCCGGCCATCACCATGGTTCTGTACTTTGTGATCTTCGGCAATCTGATCGGTCGGCAGATCGGCGGCATGGGTGGCTTCACCTACATGGAGTACATCGTGCCGGGGCTGATCATGATGTCGGTGATCACCAACTCCTACGGCAACGTGGTGTCGAGTTTCTTTGGCAGCAAGTTCCAGCGCTCCATCGAGGAATTGATGGTGTCGCCGGTGTCGCCGCATACCATTCTGATTGGCTACACCCTGGGCGGCGTGCTGCGCGGGTTGATGGTCGGGCTCATCGTGACGCTGCTGTCGCTGTTCTTCACCACGCTACAGGTGCATCACTTGGGCGTAACCGTTCTGGTGGTGCTGCTGACGGCGACGATCTTCTCGCTGCTGGGTTTCATCAACGCGGTATTTGCACGCAACTTCGATGACATCTCGATCATCCCGACCTTCGTGCTGACACCGCTGACGTACCTGGGCGGGGTGTTTTACTCGATCAGTTTGCTGCCACCGTTCTGGCAGACCGTGTCGCTGGCCAACCCGGTGCTGCACATGGTCAATGCCTTCCGTTACGGCATCCTCGGTGTGTCGGACATCAAGATCAGCGTGGCGATCACCTTCATGCTGATAGCGACCGTGGTGCTGTACATCGGTTGTGCGCGGTTGCTGGTGAGTGGTCGCGGGATGCGTACCTAAGGGCGACCGAGTCGCTTTCATCGCGGGTAAGCCCGCGATGACGTCAGCCCAGACACCGCAAAAAAAACGGCCTCCGCATTGGAGGCCGTTTTACATTCTCACATTCGACTTTTCTTGCGCCGCTTCCACTGCCGACTCACCCACCAGCGCCAATACATCATCACCAGGCAATAGGCGAGGGCTCCCAACACCAGTCCCGTTACCACCGAACCAAGCAAGAATGGTTGCCACAGGGTCGAGAGTTGGCTGCTGATCCATTCCCAGGTCAATTCGTCCGGCAGGCTTCTGGCGGGGACGTCCATCAGCCAGGCGCCGGTCTGGTAAGTACAGAAGAACACGGCTGGCATGGTGATCGGGTTGGTCAGCCAGACCAGGCTGACGGCAATCGGCATGTTGCCGCGCACCACGATGGCGAGGATGGCTGCCAGCAGCATTTGCAACGGGATGGGCAGGAACGCCGCGAACAGACCAACGGCCATGGCCCGAGCGACGGAATGGCGATTGAGGTGCCAGAGGTTCGGGTCATGCAGCAGGGTGCCGAGAAAGCGTAAGGATTTGTGTTCCCTGATGCTGGTCGGGTCTGGCATGTAACGTTTGAATAAGCGCCGGGGCATAAGGCTTCTCGGTCGGTTCAGGCGGCAAGTATGTCTGGATTCTACGAGCCGCCTATTCAGACTTTGTGACAATTGATAACGACGTCTGTGCGGTATGCCGGCTAAGCCTAGAGACGAGACTCTCAAGGACGGGCTTATGCGCACAGGGATGATGGCGCTGGCGTTGGGTTTACTGGCCCTGCGTTTTTTACCGGCACTACCGCCGGCAGGGATATGGCTGTTAATGCCGGTAGCGGGTTTGATGTTGCTGCCGTTTCGAACCTTTCCACTGGCATTTTTTCTGTTCGGTTTCAGTTGGGCGTGTGCGAATGCGCAGTGGGCACTGAGTGATCGCCTGGCGCTGAATCTCGATGGCGAGACTCGCTGGGTCGAAGGTCGTGTGACGGGATTGCCGCAGCAGGCCGAGGGCGTGGTGCGTTTCGAGCTGACCGACAGTCAGTCGCGTCGCACCAGGCTGCCGCGGCACCTGCGCCTGGCCTGGTATGGCGGGCCGCCCGTCAACAGCGGCGAGCATTGGCGGTTGGCCGTCAAATTGAAACGTCCTGCCGGGTTGCTCAACCCGCATGCTTTCGATTACGACGCCTGGCTACTGGCCCGGCGCATCGGCGCCACCGGGACGGTCAAGGATGGCCAGCGACTGATGGACGCGCAATGGGCCTGGCGTGACGGCATCCGTCAGCGTTTACAGGCGTTGGATGCCCAGGGGCGAACGGGGGCGCTGACGGCGTTGGTGCTGGGGGATGGCGCCGGGCTGAGTCGTGAGGACTGGCAGGTGCTGCAAGACACTGGCACCGTGCATCTTTTAGTGATTTCCGGGCAGCACGTTGGGTTGCTGGCGGGAGTGGTGTATCTGCTGATCGCCGGTCTGGCGCGTTACGGCTTGTGGCCCAGGCGTTTGCCGTGGCTGCCTTGGGCATGCGGACTGGCGTTCGCCGCAGCGCTCGGTTATGGGTTGCTGGCCGGCTTCGAGGTGCCGGTGCGTCGAGCCTGCCTGATGATCGGCCTGATGCTGTTGTGGCGGTTACGCTTTCGTCATCTCGGCGCATGGTGGCCGCTGCTGTTGGCGCTTGACGGCGTTTTGCTGCTGGACCCGCTGGCGAGCCTGCAACCGGGTTTCTGGTTGTCCTTCGCCGCCGTGGCAGTATTGATTTTCACTTTTGGCGGTCGTTTGGGCCCCTGGCGCTGGTGGCAAACCTGGACCCGTGCCCAATGGTTGATCGCGATCGGTCTGTGCCCGCTGCTCTTGGTGCTGGGGTTGCCGATCAGTCTCAGCGGGCCGTTGGCCAACCTGCTGGCGGTGCCCTGGATCAGTCTGGTGGTCCTGCCGCCGGCCTTGCTCGGGACACTGTTGTTGCCCATCCCCTATGTGGGCGAGGGGTTGTTATGGCTGGCGGGTGGTTTGATCGATCTGTTGTTCAAGGGGCTGGCATTGATGGCCGGGCAATTGCCCGCGTGGGTGCCGGTGGCAGTCCCGTTGTGGGTATGGGCGCTCGGGATGCTGGGTGCTTTTTTCCTGCTACTGCCGCGAGGTGTGCCGTTGCGCCCATTGGGCTGGCCGATGTTGCTGTTGCTGGTTTTTCCGCCCCGGCACACGTTACCTGAAGGCATTGCCGAGGTCTGGCAGCTGGATGTCGGCCAGGGACTGGCAATCCTGGTGCGCACCCGCCATCACACCCTGCTGTATGACGCCGGTCCACGGTTCGGTGATATCGACCTGGGGGAGCGGGTGGTGTTGCCATCATTGCGCAAACTGGGCGTAAACGGACTCGATCTGATGCTGATCAGCCATGGCGACGCCGATCACGCCGGCGGTGCGCGAGCGATTGCCAGCGGTGTGCCGGTGACGCGGGTATTGAGTGGCGATCCATGGGCCCTGCCTGACGAGCTGCACGCCGAGGGCTGCGAGAGCGGTCGGCAATGGACCTGGGACAAGGTGAGGTTCCAACTCTGGCAGTGGCCGTCGGCCAGCGATAGCAATCAGAAATCCTGCGTGCTGCAGATCGAAGCCAGCGACGAGCGGTTGCTGCTGACCGGCGATATCGATACCGCCGCCGAGCGGGCACTGCTCGACAGTCCATTGGCGGTGCCAACGCAGTGGTTGCAGGCCCCGCACCATGGCAGCCGCAGTTCATCTTCGATGGCGTTACTCAGCGCATTGCAACCCAAGGCGGTGCTGATCTCCCGGGGCAACGGCAATTCTTTTGGCCATCCGCATCCCACGGTCGTGGCGCGCTATCAAAAGCGCGACGTGGCGATCTACGACAGCGCCGAACAGGGTGCCATTCGTCTACAACTGGGGCGCTTCAAACCACCCTGGACGATGCTTCAGGAACGGCGTTTCTGGCGCGATCGACCACCATCGAGCCATTAACCCGCGTTACTAAAGCCCGACCGGATGCGACATCACGGTCTTCGGTGCGTCCACCCCCTATGTTAGAGTGGCGCACTTTTTCGAGGGGACTGTCACTGTGTGGGAATTGGTCAAATCCGGCGGCTGGATGATGCTGCCGATCATTCTGAGTTCCATCGCGGCCATGGCGATCGTCGCCGAGCGTCTGTGGACCCTGCGCGCCAGCCGCGTGACCCCGGAGTACTTGCTCGGGCAGGTCTGGGTCTGGATCAAGGACAACCAGCTCAATAAGGAAAAACTCAAGGAACTGCGCGCCAACTCCCCGTTGGGCGAGATCCTGGCCGCCGGTCTGGCGAACTCCCGGCATGGTCGCGAGATCATGAAGGAGTGCATCGAAGAGGCTGCCGCGCGGGTCATTCACGAGCTCGAACGCTACATCAATGCCCTCGGCACCATTGCTGCCATGGCCCCGTTGCTGGGGCTGCTGGGTACGGTGCTGGGCATGATCGATATTTTCAGTGCGTTCATGGGCACGGGCATGGGCACTAACGCTGCGGTACTGGCCGGTGGTATTTCCAAGGCACTGATCACCACCGCTGCTGGCCTGATGGTCGGTATCCCGGCCGTGTTCTTCCACCGCTTTCTGCAACGCCGGATCGATGAGCTGGTGGTGGGCATGGAGCAGGAAGCGATCAAGCTGGTCGAAGTGGTGCAGGGTGACCGCGACGTGGACCTGGCCGAGGGCAAAGCGTGAAGTTCCGTCGCAAACCGCGGGAAACGATAGATATCAACCTCGCGTCGTTGATCGACGTGGTGTTTATCCTGCTGCTGTTTTTCGTCGTGACCACCACGTTCACCCGTGAAACCCAGTTGCGCGTCGATCTGCCGGAAGCGGTCAGCGGTTCCCCGGCTGAAGACCAGCAGCTCAAGCAACTGGATATTGCCATCAGTGCCGACGGGGCGTACTCGGTCAACAACCAGCTGTTACCGAAGAACGACCTGACCAGCCTGATGGAAGCGCTACAGAAAGAATCCAACGGCGACACCAACCTGCCGCTGTCGATCAGCGCCGATGGCAAGACCCCCCATCAGTCCGTCATCACCGCCATGGATGCTGCCGGCAAGCTCGGGTTCAGCCACTTGCGCATGACCACTGTCGAGGCGGCGCCGGCGTCCTGATGGCCATGTCCGATCGATTGCTCACCGCGTGGTACGAAGGTCATCCGGCGTTGAAGCTGTTGCAGCCTCTGGAATGGCTGTATCGACGCGTGGTCACCGGCAAGCGCGAGCGCTTTTTGGCGGGCGAGGGCGAGATCTACCAATCGCCGGTGCCGCTGATCGTCGTCGGCAACATCACCGTTGGCGGCACCGGCAAGACACCGCTGATTCTGTGGATGATCCAGCATTGCCAGCGCAGCGGTTTGCGGGTTGGCGTGGTCAGCCGTGGTTACGGTGCGAAACCTGCGCAATTGCCATGGCGGGTCGAGGCGGATCAGGGTGCAGACGTGGCGGGCGATGAACCGCTGTTGATCGTCCAGCGCACCGGCGTGCCGCTGATGATCGACCCTGACCGCAGCCGCGCGGTCAAAGCCTTGCTGGCGAGTGAGCCGCTGGACCTGATCCTTTCCGACGACGGCATGCAGCATTACCGCCTGGCCCGGGACCTGGAACTGGTGCTGATCGATGCCGCCCGGGGGCTGGGCAACCAGCGTTGCCTGCCGGCCGGGCCATTGCGCGAACCGATCGAGCGCCTGCAAAGCGTCGATGCAGTGCTTTATAACGGAGCAACGGCCGACCGTGCCGATGGTTTCGCCTTCCAGTTGCAACCCACCGCGCTGGTCAACCTGCACAGCGGCGAACGCCGTCCCCTCGACCACTTTTGCGCCGGACAGGCCTTGCACGCCGTGGCCGGGATTGGCAATCCACAGCGTTTCTTCACGACCCTTGAAACGCTACACTGGCAGCCAGTCCCGCATGCATTCGCCGATCACGCCGAGTACAGCCTGCAGGCCTTGAATTTCACACCGTCATTGCCAGTGGTGATGACGGAAAAGGACGCGGTGAAGTGCCGTGCCTTCGCCGCCGCCGATTGGTGGTACCTGGCGGTCGATGCTGTGCCATCGCCGGCCTTTGTGGCCTGGTTCGATACGCAGCTGATGCGCCTGTTGCCGGCTCGTCTTTTGCCTTAACTCCGTTTTTATCCAGGGAATGCTCATGGACACCAAATTGCTCGATATCCTCGCTTGCCCGGTCTGCAAAGGCCCGCTCAAGCTCAGTGCCGACAAAACCGAACTGATCAGCAAGGGCGCTGGCCTCGCGTACCCGATTCGCGATGGCATCCCGGTGATGCTCGAAAGCGAAGCACGTACCCTGACCACCGACGAGCGCCTGGATAAATGACCACAGCCTTTACCGTCGTCATTCCATCGCGTTTTGCCTCCACCCGTCTGCCGGGCAAGCCCCTGCTGCTGATTGCCGGCAAGCCGATGATCCAGCACGTCTGGGAGCAGGCGAGCAAAAGCAGCGCCCAGCGCGTAGTGGTGGCCACTGACGATGCGCGCATCGTCGAGGCCTGCAACGGCTTTGGTGCCGAAGTGGTGCTGACCCGGGTCGACCACAATTCCGGCACCGACCGTCTGGCCGAAGTCGCGGCGAAACTGGGCCTGGCCCCGGACGCCATTGTGGTCAACGTTCAGGGCGACGAACCGTTGATTCCGCCGAGCGTGATCGATCAGGTCGCTGCCAACCTGGCGGCCCACACCGAGGCACGCATGGCCACCCTGGCCGAGCCGATCGAAGACGTGGAAACCCTGTTCAATCCCAACGTGGTCAAGGTGGTCAGCGACCTCAATGGCCTGGCGCTGACGTTCAGTCGTGCCACCTTGCCGTGGGCTCGCGATGCGTTCGCCGAAAGCCGCGAGCAATTGCCGGAAGGCGTGCCGTATCGCCGCCACATCGGCATCTACGCGTATCGTGCCGGTTTCCTCCAGGATTTCGTCACCTGGGGCCCATGCTGGCTCGAAAACACTGAGTCTCTGGAACAGCTGCGAGCGCTCTGGCACGGTGTGCGGATTCACGTTGCCGATGCGTTGATCGCACCGCCGACCGGCGTCGACACCCCTGAAGACCTCGAGCGCGTTCGTCGCCTGCTGGAGGCCTGATGCGGGTTCTGTTCGTCTGTCTGGGCAACATCTGCCGTTCGCCCACGGCCGAAGGTGTATTGCGGCACAAACTGCGTGAGGCGGGGCTGACCGATCAAGTCGAGGTGGCCTCCGCCGGCACCGGTGACTGGCACGTCGGCAAGCCCCCGGACAAGCGCAGCCAGGCCGCGGCGAAACTGCGCGGTTATGACCTGTCTGCCCAGCGTGCCCAACAGGTGACTCGCGCCGATTTCGCCGCCTACGACCTGATTCTGGCGATGGACAACAGCAATCTGCGCCATCTCAAGGCCCTGCAACCGGCCAAGGGCAAGGCCGAGCTGGACCTGTTCCTGCGTCGCTACCAATCGGAAATCGATGAAGTGCCGGATCCTTATCATGACGGCGACCAGGGCTTCGAGCTGGTACTGGACTTGATCGAGCGCGCCAGCGATCTGCTGGTGATCGAATTGAAGGGACGGCTATGAGTTTGCAGGTTCAATCCGAGGTTTCGCTCAAACCGTTCAACAGTTTTGGCGTGGACGTTCAGGCCCGGCTGTTTGCCGAAGCCCATAGCGACGCCGATGTGTGCGAAGCCCTGGCCTATGGGGTGGAACATGAGCTGCCAGTGCTGGTGATCGGTGGCGGCAGCAATTTGCTGCTGACCGCTGATGTGCAGGCACTGGTGCTGCGCATGGCCACACGGGGGATTCGCCTGCTGAGCGATGATGGCAACCAGGTGGTGATCGAAGCCGAGGCGGGTGAGCCGTGGCATCCGTTTGTGCAGTACACGCTGGCGCAAGGGTTGTCGGGGCTGGAGAACCTCAGCCTGATTCCCGGCACCGTGGGTGCGGCACCGATGCAAAACATCGGCGCTTATGGCGTCGAGATTAAAGACGTTTTTGCCGGCCTGACGGCCCTCGATCGCCAGACCGGCGAGCTGCGGGACTTCTCCCTGGCCGAGTGCAACTTCGCCTACCGTGACAGCCTGTTCAAACAGGAACCGGGGCGCTGGTTGATCCTGCGGGTGCGTTTCACGCTCACACGCACCGCGCACCTGCATCTGGAATACGGCCCGGTTCGCCAGCACCTGACCGAACAAGGCATCGATGACCCGACGCCCACCGATGTCAGCCAGGCCATTTGCAGCATCCGTAATGAAAAGCTCCCGGACCCGGCGGTACTGGGCAATGCCGGCAGCTTCTTCAAGAATCCGTTGGTGCCAGCCGCACTCGTGGTACAACTCAAGGGTGAATACCCGGATCTGGTGGCGTATGCGCAACCTGATGGGCAAATGAAGCTGGCGGCGGGCTGGCTGATTGAACGGGCCGGCTGGAAAGGCTTTCGCGACGGCGATGCCGGTGTGCACAAATTACAGGCACTGGTGCTGGTCAACTACGGCAACGCAACGGGCCTGCAATTGCTGAACCTGGCGCAACGTATTCAGAAAGATATTTCGGAGCGTTTCAACGTCGATCTGGAAATGGAACCCAACCGGTATTGAGGCTACGCTTTCAGGCTGATTCCAAAGCCCTGCACATCTTCAAATGTGCAGGGCTTTTTTGTTAATGCTCAGTTAACTTAGCCACCTAACGATGCAAGCATTTGCTCCACCAAAGGCCCGATGCAGACGTTGTCGTCCGCGTAAGAGAGCCCATTAGCCTGAGTCGATCTGCGTGAAGGAACCCACGCGGCAGATTGCTCGACCCCATAACCTCGATAACTATGCGGGCGTGCCCATGAATACTCTGATTCTCAACGGTCAACCTTACAAAATGGATGTAGCGGACGAGATGCCGCTGCTGTGGGCCATTCGCGATGTGGCGGGGGGCCATCCCGGCACGAAGTTCGGCTGCGGCATGGGCCTGTGCGGTGCCTGTACGATTCATGTCGACGGCCAGCCCGCGCGGGCGTGCATCACGCCCATCAGTTCCGTGACCGGGCAGAATGTCACTACCATCGATGAGCTGCACAACGACCCGATCGGCAAAATTGTCCAGCAAGCCTGGCTCGACACTGTCGTGGCGCAGTGCGGTTTCTGCCAGGGTGGGCAGATCATGTCCGCCACCGCGTTGCTCAAGACCAATCCCAACCCCAGCGACGAGCAGATTGAAGAGGCGATGGTCGGCAATATTTGCCGTTGCGGTACTTATAACCGCATCAAGATCGCTATCCGCCAGGCCTCCACTCACCTGAAGGAGGCCAAGGCATGAGCCGGTTACCCAATGATTTTGCGCTGAGCAACCTCAGCCGCCGCGGTTTCCTCAAAGGCGTGGGCGCCACCAGTGCGCTGGTACTGGCGGCCAGTTGGGGCTGGCAGGACGCGCTCGCCGCCGAAAAAGACAAGAAGTTTGGCGCCGATGGCATGCCCAACGGCTGGATCGATGATCCCAAGGTTTACATCAGCATCGCCGCCGATGGCAGTGTGACTGTGGTCTGTAATCGTTCGGAAATGGGCCAGGGCGTGCGCACCAGCCTGACCATGGTGGTGGCCGATGAGCTGGACGCCGACTGGGCGCAGGTCAAAGTGCAACAGGCGCCGGGCGACGAAGTGCGTTTCGGCAATCAGGACACCGACGGTTCGCGCAGCATGCGTCACTGGTACGAGCCGATGCGCCGTTGCGGTGCTGCCGCGCGGACCATGCTTGAACAAGCGGCTGCCGAGCAGTGGAAAGTACCGGTCGGCGAGTGCCGTGCGCAATTGCACAAGGTTATTCACCAACCGACCGGTCGAGAACTGGGCTACGGCGCGTTGGCCGCTGCAGCCAGCGCGCTGGCGGTGCCGGCTCGCGACAGCCTGCGGCTCAAGCAGCCATCGGAATTTCGCTACATCGGCAAGGAAGGCACCAAGGCCATCGACGGTGCGGACATCGTCAATGGTCGCGCGGTTTACGGCGCCGATGTGCATTTCGATGGCATGCTCTTCGCCACCATCGCCCGCCCGGCGGTCTACGGCGGCAAGGTCAAATCCTTCGATGCCAGCGCTGCGATGAAAGTCCCGGGGGTGATCAAGGTCCTGCAAGTCGAAAGCCGTCCGTTGCCGTCCGAGTTCCAGCCGCTGGGTGGGGTGGCCGTGGTGGCCAGCAATACCTGGGCGGCGATCAAGGGCCGTGAAGCGTTGAAAATCGAGTGGGATGACGGCGCCAACGCCAGTTATGACTCGATCGCCTACCGCAAGGAGCTCGAAGCGGCGTCCCTCAAACCCGGCAAAGTGGTGCGCAATACCGGCAACATCGAGCAGGCCATAGAGAGTGCCGATAGCACCCTCGAAGCCTCTTACTACCTGCCGCACCTGGCGCAATCGCCGATGGAACCGATGGTCGCTATCGCCCGTTTCAAAGACGGTGTTTGTGAGGCCTGGGCCCCAAGCCAGGCGCCGCAAGTCACCCGCGAACGGATTGGCGAGCGGCTCGGCATTCCATTGGATAACGTCACGTTCAACGTCACCTTGCTCGGCGGCGGTTTCGGTCGCAAGTCCAAACCGGACTTCATCATTGAAGCGGCCATTCTGGCCAAGGAGTTCCCGGGCAAGGCCGTGCGGGTGCAATGGACCCGTGAAGACGACATCCACAATTCCTATTTTCACACCGTTTCTGCCGAATACCTGAAGGCCAGCCTGAACAAGGACGGTCTGCCGTCTGGCTGGCTGCACCGCACGGTGGCGCCGAGCATTACCGCGTTGTTCGCGCCGGGCATGAACCATGAGGCGGCTTTCGAGCTGGGCATGGGTTTCACCAACATGGCTTACGCGATCCCCAACGTGCGCCTGGAAAACCCGGAAGCGACGATCCACACGCGGGTAGGCTGGTATCGCTCGGTGTCGAACATTCCCCACGGCTTTGCGATTCAGAGCTTCGTCGATGAACTGGCGCACAAGGCTGGCCAGGATCCGCTCAAGTACCAGATCAAATTGCTCGGCCCGGACCGGCAGATCGATCCGCGTACCTTGAGTGAAGAGTGGAACTACGGTGAATCCCCCGAGCGTTATCCGATCGACACCGCGCGCATGCGCACCGTGCTGGAAACTGCCGCCAAAGCGGCCGGTTGGGGCCGTGAGTTGCCCAGGGGCCGAGGCCTGGGCCTGGCGGTGCATTACAGCTTCGTCACGTATGTGGCGGCGGTGATCGAGGTCGAAGTCAAAGACGATGGCACGCTGATCGTACACAAGACTGACATCGCCGTGGATTGCGGCCCGCAGATCAACCCCGAGCGGATTCGCTCGCAGTTCGAAGGTGCCTGCGTGATGGGCCTGGGTAATGCGGTGCTGGGGGAAATCAGCTTCAAGGACGGCAAGGTTCAGCAGGACAACTTCCACATGTATGAAGTGGCGCGCATGTCACTGGCGCCGAAGGAAATCGCCGTGCACCTGGTTACGCCACCGGGCAGTGTGCCGTTGGGCGGTGTCGGTGAGCCGGGCGTGCCGCCGATTGCGCCAGCGCTGTGCAATGCGATCTTCGCTGCCACTGGCAAGCGCATCCGTAACCTGCCGGTGCGCTATCAACTGCAAGGCTGGCAGAAGGCGCAAGCCTGATGGACAGCGTCGATCTGAACGTCCTGCGCAGCGTGCTGCAATGGCGCCGCGCCGGTCAGCGGGTGATGTTGTACAGCGTGGTCCAGACTTGGGGCACCGCGCCCCGAGCCCCTGGCGCCATGCTGGCCTTGCGTGAAGATGGCGTGGTAATTGGCTCGGTGTCCGGTGGCTGTGTCGAGGATGACCTGATTGCCCGGCTGCACGATGGCCGTATCCCGGCCGACGGGCCGCCGGTGCAGTTGATTACTTATGGCGTTACCCGTGAGGAGGCCGCACGGTTTGGTTTGCCGTGCGGTGGCACGTTGCGCCTGACCGAGGAGCGCGTCGGCGATCCGACGTGGGTCGCCCAATTGCTGGCGCGCTGCGAGGCGCATGAAATCGTAGCGCGTGAGCTGAATCTGCAGACCGGTGACGTGGTGTTGCAGGCGGCGGGCAAGACCGACGCGTTGGTGTTTGACGGACAGACCTTGCGCGCCATTTATGGTCCGCGCTGGCGGTTGCTGCTGATCGGCGCCGGACAACTGTCGCGCTACGTTGCCGAGATGGCGCGGCTGCTGGATTTCGAAGTACTGATCTGCGATCCGCGCACCGAGTTCGTCTACGGTTGGGAAGAGCAACACGGTCGCTTTGTCCTGGGCATGCCCGACGAAGCGGTGCTGAGCATCCAGACCGACGAACGTACGGCTATTGTCGCGCTGACCCACGATCCGCGCCTGGATGACATGGCGCTGCTCACGGCGCTGGACTCCAAGGCGTTTTATGTCGGTGCGCTGGGTTCGCGGGTTAATAGCCAGAAGCGCCGGGACAACCTGGCTCAGCTAGGCTTGTCACAACAGGCCATCGAGCGCTTGCACGGCCCGATCGGTTTGCACATCGGCAGCCATACACCGGCGGAAATCGCCTTGTCGCTGCTGGCCGAGATTGTGGCGATCAAGAACGGCGTCGAGCTGAAACACAAGAGGCCGTTGCAGGAGGGCGTATGAGCGATTCCATCGGCGTCATCATCCTGGCCGCCGGGCAGGGCAATCGGTTTCGACAGGCGGCGGGTGACGATAAGGACAAGCTACTGGTGGAATGCACTGCGCGTGATGGCCTCACCGTGCATTCGATGATCGAGCAGGTGCTGGTGAATCTGCCGGCCGCGCTTGAGAAGCGCGTGTTGGTGACCACGGCGGAGCGCCCGCAAGTGATTCGCATGGCTCAGGCCTATGGTTGCGAGATTGTGCGGATCGAGTCGACCGGTCTGGGTGATAGCATTGCAGCGGGTGTGGCGGCGTGCTCGCAGCTCGCTGGCTGGCTGATTATGCTGGGGGACATGCCGTTTATCCTGCCGTCCAGCATCGAGCAGGTCGTTGCAAATATCGCCGATGATGCCATCAGCGTGCCGGTGCATGAGGGGCAATATGGGCATCCGGTGGGGTTCGGGCGAAGCTTCGGCCCAGGATTGATGGCGTTGACCGGTGATCACGGCGCCAAGTCGCTGTTCGCACAGGCGAGGGTGGTCGAGGTGGCGGTGGAGGATCCGGGGGTGTTGTGGGATGTGGATGTGCCAGAGGCGTTGATCTTCGCCTGATGGATCGCCATCGCGTGGCTTGCCCGCGATGAACGAAAACGCGGTCCCGCTACTTCCCCGCAAACATAAAAAAGCCCCGCCTGGATCACCAGGCGGGGCTTTTTAGTGGCCGATGGAATCAGGCGAGGGGTTTAGGCTCGTGTTCTTTTTCCAGGGCTTGCTCGTGTTGCTCTACCGCTTCCTGAACGGAGAGCGGTGCTTCGTCGATCACGGACTCAACCGGCTCGGCAGGGACTTCAGCGGCCGGGGCAGGGGCTGCCTCGACGACTTCAGCAACAACCGGTGCTGGCTCGGCAGCGGCCGGAGCAGCAGCGGCAGCCAATTCGGCTTCCTTCTGCAGGCGCTCGGCTTCACGCTTGCGACGACGCACTTCACGCGGATCGTTCGGCGCACGGCCACTTGGCGTCAGGGCGCTGACAGGGGCGGCTTCAACCACTGGTGCGGCCACTTCGGCAACCACCGGCGCTTCAACCACCGGAGCAGGCTCGGCAGCAGCAACCACTGGCTCAGAGACCACGGCTTCAGCGACCGGGGCTTCAGCAACGGGTGCTGGAGCTTCGACAGCTACCGGTGGCTCGGCAACCCAGTTGAACGTGGTTTGTTCTTCGCGAACTTCACGCACCGGTTCAGCCGCTGGCGCTTCAACTACAGGCTCTGCGGCAACCACTGGCTCAGCAACGACGGTCGGTTCAGCGCCAGCTTCAACTTCAGGCTGTGCTTCACGAACCGGTGCCACTTCGATTTCCGGAGCGGCGGTGACTGCTACCGGCGTGGTCGCTTCGACGACTGGCGCTTCAACTGGAGCAGTTTCCAGCGTGGCGGCAGTGGCGCGTTCGGCTTGCGCGTTGGCTTGTGCTTCGGCTGGAGCACTGATCACGGTGCTGGCAACGGCGGCGGTAACCGCCAGGCCGGCGGCCAGATCGGCAGCGCTTGGCGCTTCGGCGTTTTCAGCTGATTCGGACTCTTCCGAGCCTTCGATCACATTACCGTTGGCATCGCGCTGACGCTCACGACGGTTGCTGCGACGACGCTGGCCACGGGAGCGGCGGCGTGGACGATCGCCCTCGGCGTTCTCCTGACCGTCTTCCTGCAGTTGCTCTTCGTTGGTTGGCAGCTCTTCTTCGGCAACGGCGGCAGCGGCTTGCTCGACGCGTGGTTGACGCTCTTCACGCGGTGGGCGTGGAGCACGTTCTTCGCGTGGCTGACGGGCCGGACGCTCTTCAGCGTTGGCAGCGGCGGCCGGAGCGGCATCCAGAGGTTCGCGCAGTTCACGAACCGGGCGTTCTTCACGCTCGCCACGTGGCTTGCGATCTTCACGCGGAGCGCGTGGTGCACGTTCTTCACGAGGGGCGCGAGGTGCACGCTCTTCGCGGGCTACTGTCGGTGTTTCTTCACGGGCTTCGCGTGGTTGACGCTCTTCGCGCGGTTCACGTGGTGCGCGTTCTTCACGCGGTGCACGTTCCTCACGAGGTTTGCGCTCTTCATCGCGGCGACCATTACGGTTGCGGCTCTGCTGACGACCGTTGCGACGCTCTTCATTACGAGCAGGACGTTCGATGGCAGGCTTTTCAACCACAACCGGCGCAGCAGGCGTTTCCTTGGTCGCGAACAGGCTGACCAGCGACTTCACCAGGCCCTTGAACAGGCTTGGCTCAGGCGCGGCGGCCGGTGCAGCCACCGGAGCGGCGACGACTTCGGTCGGAACCGGAGCGTTGGCGCGGGCCGGAGCCGTCTTGACCGCGGCTTCCTGGCGAACCAGGGTGCGGGTCGCGGCAGCTGGCTGGACTTCTTCGACTTCGGCAGCGGCAGCGGCGATCTCGTAGCTGGACTGGCCGACCGCGGCTTCCGGGCTGTCATCGCGCAGGCGCTGAACTTCGAAGTGCGGCGTTTCGAGGTGATCGTTCGGCAGAATGACGATGCGGGCACGGGTGCGCAGTTCGATCTTGGTGATCGAGTTGCGTTTTTCGTTGAGCAGGAACGCCGCCACCGGGATCGGCACTTGTGCGCGAACTTCGGCGGTACGGTCTTTCAGGGCTTCTTCTTCGATCAGGCGCAGGATCGCCAGCGACAGCGATTCAACGTCACGGATGATGCCGGTGCCGTTGCAACGCGGGCAGACGATGCCGCTGCTTTCGCCCAGCGATGGACGCAGGCGCTGACGGGACATTTCCAGCAGGCCGAAGCGCGAGATGCGACCGACTTGCACGCGAGCGCGGTCGGCTTCCAGGCATTCGCGGACTTTCTCTTCCACGGCGCGCTGGTTCTTGGCAGGGGTCATGTCGATGAAGTCGATGACGATCAGGCCGCCGATGTCGCGCAAGCGCAACTGACGGGCGATTTCTTCGGCGGCTTCAAGGTTGGTCTGCAGGGCGGTTTCTTCGATGTCGCTGCCTTTGGTGGCGCGCGCCGAGTTGATGTCGATGGACACCAGGGCTTCGGTCGGATCGATGACGATGGAACCGCCGGAAGGCAGTTCGACGACGCGCTGGAAGGCGGTCTCGATCTGGCTTTCGATCTGGAAGCGGTTGAACAGCGGAACGCTGTCTTCGTAGAGTTTGATCTTGCTGGCGTACTGCGGCATCACCTGGCGGATGAAGGTCAGGGCTTCGTCCTGGGCTTCAACGCTGTCGATCAGCACTTCGCCGATGTCCTGGCGCAGGTAATCGCGGATGGCGCGGATGATCACGTTGCTTTCCTGGTAGATCAGGAACGGCGCGGAACGATCCAGCGAAGCTTCTTTGATGGCGGTCCACAGTTGCAGCAGGTAATCGAGGTCCCACTGCATTTCTTCGCTGCTGCGGCCAAGGCCGGCGGTGCGAACGATCAGGCCCATGTCGGGCCGGGGCAACCAGGCCGTTCAGGGCTTCACGCAGTTCGTTGCGCTCTTCACCTTCGATGCGACGGGAGATACCGCCGGCACGCGGGTTGTTCGGCATCAGAACCAGGTAACGACCGGCCAGGCTGATGAAAGTGGTCAGGGCGGCGCCCTTGTTGCCACGTTCTTCTTTTTCGACCTGAACGATGACTTCCTGGCCTTCGCTCAGGACGTCCTTGATGTTGACGCGGCCTTCAGGGGCTTTCTTGAAGTATTCGCGGGAGATTTCTTTGAGGGGCAGGAAGCCGTGGCGCTCAGAGCCGAAATCGACAAAGGCAGCCTCAAGGCTTGGTTCGATGCGAGTGATGCGGCCTTTATAGATGTTGGCCTTTTTCTGCTCGCGTGCACCGGATTCGATGTCCAGGTCGTAGAGGCGTTGGCCATCTACCAGTGCAACACGCAACTCTTCGGGTTGAGTTGCGTTAATCAGCATTCTTTTCATGTAGTACCGTCGGTTTCCGGGCTGCCGGAAACGGCGTTCGGCACACACGACTTCTCACGGTCGGTGTCAGGTGCGTCGGGAGTGGTTGGCCATTCCCGTGTCCAGCGATGTTCGACCAATTGGGCCGGTATCGCGACGTACGCGTCCTGCTTGCTGTGGCTACTTAAGCACTCAGTCAGGAGGAGGAATCAACCGGCGGCTGTGGACGAGATGAAGCGTCTTGATAAAGCCTATTGCTACACAGTCCAGCGGTTGTGCATCTCCACCCTACACGTATCCCTGATAATTCGGGTGCTGCCGCGCGCAGAATCCGCAGCGGGTTGGCATTTACCGTGAGCTCCGAAAGGGGAGGTCACGCATCATGGCTAATTTAGGCGTTGTTTCCGAAGCGTTCGCTCGGGGTCGTTCGCAGCTGACTGCACTTTGTGAACTGGCCGTGAATATTTGCTCGGAAGGCGAGTGAAAACTCTGCTTTGCGGCATGATTCAGGCCTTATGTCACCTGCGCTTGTTACAACTGAAAACTCTGCCGTTACGTAGCGAAAGCCCCGTAGGACGGCCTCTCGTCCTCGTGAATTGCGTTGGTCAGGGCCGGTTTTTGACCGTTGGTCCGCTGTCCAGCCGCTTTTGGCGGCGTTCGCGACTATAGCAGCAATGATTAAGTGCTTCAATTCCATAAAAAATTGTTATCATCCGCACCATGACGACTACTGCCCCTTCGACCCCAGGCGTACAACTGCTTGAGGTCTCGCCGGAATATGCCGGCCAACGTATTGATAATTTCCTTCTCGCTCGGCTCAAAGGCGTGCCCAAGACCTTGATTTACCGCATTTTGCGCAAAGGCGAAGTGCGAGTGAACAAAGGTCGGATCAAGCCCGAATACAAGCTGCAGGCGGGCGATATCGTGCGCGTGCCGCCCGTTCGCGTGCCTGAGCGCGACGAACCTGTGCCGCTGGCCCAAGGTCTGCTGCAGCGACTCGAAGCCTCGATTGTCTATGAAGACAAGGCGCTGATCGTGGTCAACAAGCCTTGCGGCATTGCGGTTCATGGTGGCAGTGGCTTGACCTACGGCGTGATTGAAGCCTTTCGTCAGTTGCGTCCGGATTGCAAGGAACTCGAACTGGTTCATCGTCTCGATCGTGATACCTCCGGCCTGCTGATGATTGCCAAAAAGCGCAGCATGCTGCGCCACTTGCACACGGCATTGCGCGGCGATGGTGTCGATAAGCGCTATATGGCGCTGGTGCGCGGCAACTGGGCGGCCTCGATCAAGCAAGTCCGTGCGCCGCTGGGCAAGAGCAATCTGCGCTCCGGCGAGCGCATGGTCGAGGTGGACGAGGAGGAGGGCAAGGAGTCTGTGACCGTGTTCAAGGTGCTGCGTCGCTTTGGCGACTTCGCCACCATGGTCGAGGCCAAACCGATCACTGGTCGAACTCACCAGATCCGTGTCCATACTCTGCATGCCGGCCATTGCATCGCTGGTGATACCAAGTATGGCGATGAAGGTTTCAGCAAAGAGATTCGTGACCTGGGCGGCAAGCGCCTGTTCCTGCATGCGTACATGTTGACTGTGCCGCTGCCTGACGGCGGTGAGCTCAAGTTGCAGGCGCCAGTCGACGAGATGTGGGCCAAGACCGTGGAGCGATTGAGTGCGCCCATCTGATTACAAGCTGCTGATTTTCGATTGGGACGGCACGCTCGCAGACTCCATTGGTCGGATTGTCGAGGCGATGCATGTGGCGTCCGAGCGCTCCGGCTTTCAATTGCGCGACGACTTTGCCGTCAAAGGCATCATAGGTCTCGGCTTGCCCGAAGCGATTCGCACCTTGTATCCCGAAATCAGCGATGCCGAGCTGGTCGCGTTCCGGGATTATTATGCGCAGCACTACATTGCGTCGGAGGCTGTGCCTTCGCCGCTGTTCGAAGGTGTACTCGAGTCGATGGACGCCTTTCGTGCCGAGGGCTATCACCTGGCGGTTGCTACCGGCAAGGCCCGGCGTGGGCTGGATCGGGTGCTGAAGGCGCACGGCTGGGAAAATTATTTCGATATCACTCGTGCAGCTGATGAGACGGCCAGCAAACCCCATCCGCTGATGCTCGAGCAAATTCTTGCCCATTGCGAGGTTCGCCCGGAACAGGCGCTGATGGTCGGGGACTCATCGTTTGATCTGCAGATGGCGCACAATGCTGGCATGGATTCGGTGGCGGTCAGCTATGGCGCCCAATCGATCGACGCGTTGAAGTTATTTGAGCCGAGACTGGCCATTGATCGTTTTTCAGAATTGCATGCCTGGCTGAATCAGCGGGCTTAATCGGTTTTTTGCAGGGGTAGAGGTCATGACCGACGAATGGAAAGCGCCCGCCAAAGCGAGTGCAGAGAGCGGTGACGAGAAAAGCTGGAAGCTACTGGAAAAGACCCTGCTGGCCGGCGTGCAGGAACAGCGTCGGTCCCGTCGCTGGGGGATTTTCTTCAAGTCGTTGACCTTTGCGTACCTGTTCGCTGCGTTGATTCTGTTATCGCCACTGATAAGCATGGAAAAAGGCGCGGCCCTCGGCTCCGGCTATACCGCGCTGATCGACGTAACCGGGATGATCGCCGACAAAGAGCCAGCCAGTGCCGACAATATCGTCGGCAGTCTGCGTGCGGCCTTCGAGGACAAGAAGGTCAAGGGTGTGATTCTGCGGATCAACAGTCCGGGCGGCAGCCCGGTGCAGTCGGGTTATGTCTACGACGAGATCCGCCGTTTGCGCGGCCTGAATCCGGATACCAAGGTTTACGCGGTGATCTCGGATCTGGGGGCTTCCGGTGCCTATTACATTGCCAGCGCGGCTGATCAGATTTACGCCGACAAGGCGAGCCTGGTGGGTTCCATTGGTGTGACAGCGGCCGGTTACGGTTTTGTCGGCACCATGGAGAAACTGGGTGTCGAGCGCCGTACCTACACCTCCGGCGAACACAAATCATTCCTCGATCCGTTCCAGCCGCAGAAACCTGAGGAAACCCTGTTCTGGCAGAGCGTGCTCGATACTACTCATCAGCAGTTCATCAGCAGCGTCAAGAAAGGCCGGGGTGATCGCCTGAAGGATAAAGAACATCCGGAATTGTTCTCCGGGCTGGTCTGGTCGGGTGAGCAAGCGCTGTCGCTGGGCTTGATCGATGGTCTGGGTAATGCCAGTTCGGTTGCGCGTGATGTGATCGGCGAGAAAGAGTTGGTCGATTTCACCGTTGAGGAATCGACATTCGATCGCTTCTCGAAAAAGCTCGGCTCCAGCGTGGCTGAGCATTTGGCAATGTGGATGGGCTTCCAGGGGCCAGCGTTGCGCTGATCACCAGGTTGCATAAACAAGCCGGCCCCGCGTGGCCGGTTTTTTGTGTCGCGGTCTCTGTAGCAGCTGACGAAGCCTGCTGCTACAGAAATACGGTTCAGGGAATTTGCACGTCTTCGGCCAGCAACATGTCGATCAGGCGAATCAGGGGCAGGCCGATCAGGCTGGTGGCGTCAGGGCCTTCGGTGCTTTGAAACAGGCTCACTCCCAAACCCTCGGCCTTGAAGCTGCCTGCGCAATCGTAGGGCTGCTCGGCGCGCAGATAGCGTTCGACGCGCGCTGCATCGAGCGTGCGCATGTGTACGGTAAACGGCACGCAGTCGACCTGGCAGAGGCCGGTCTGGCTGTTAAGCAATGCCAGGCCGGTCAGGAACGTCACGCTCGCGCCGCTGGATGCCAATAGTTGTTCACGGGCCTTTTCGAAGGTATGGGGCTTGCCGATGATTCGCTTGCCGAGTACCGCGACCTGATCCGAGCCGATGATCAGATGAGCGGGATGACTGTCTGCCAGTGCGCGGGCTTTTTCTTCGGCGAGGCGTTTTACCAGGTCGATGGCTGACTCGTCCGGGCGATGACTTTCGTCGATATCCGGCGAGCTGCACGTGAACGGCAGCTGCAAACGGGCCAGCAATTGCTGGCGATAGGCCGAGCTTGAAGCGAGTAATAAAGGCAGCATGCGCATCTCCAAAGGGCTGGGGCGAATTCTAACGCAGGCTCAAGTGGCGCACAGGGCTGAATTTCCTTTGACATGGCCGGGGGCATCCCTATAATGCTGCGCCTATGTTGAATGACCCGATTCCACCTCACGTTGACCCGCGCAAATTGGCTGACCGTGGCACCACCCTTCAAGGTGAACTGCTGCTGGCCGATTTGGAGAGACTCTGCGACCCGCTTTCCGATACTGTCGGTACGGTGCAGGCTAAATTCGTTTTTGAACGAGATGAACGTAAGTCTGTGGTAATCCACAGCTTTATCGACACCGAAGTCAAAATGGTTTGCCAGCGTTGTCTTGAGCTGGTCACCCTGCCGATCCATAGCGAATGCAGTTATGCTGTGGTGAAGGAGGGTGCGAATACCCAGTCGTTGCCGAAAGGTTATGACGTGCTGGAACTGGGCGAAGATCCTTTGGATCTGCAGTCACTGATCGAGGAGGAGCTTCTGCTCGCCTTGCCCATTGTGCCTGCTCATCATCCGGAAGAATGCCAGCAGCCGGCGGGTCTCGATGAGCCCGAACCGAGCGAGGACGAGGTAACGCGGTCCAACCCGTTCAGTGTATTGGCGCAGTTAAAGCGTGACCCAAACGTTTAGGAGTTAATCAATTATGGCTGTTCAGCAGAACAAAAAATCCCGCTCTGCCCGTGACATGCGTCGTTCGCACGACGCTCTCGAGGCTAGCACCCTGTCTGTAGAAAAAACCACCGGTGAAGTTCACCTGCGTCACCACGTATCGCCAGAAGGCGTATACCGTGGCCGTAAAGTGATCGACAAGGGCGCTGACGAGTAATCACTTGTCCGCTCAAGTCATCGCGATTGACGCAATGGGCGGGGACTTCGGTCCCCGCAGCATTGTTCAGGCCAGCCTTGCTTGCCTGTCTGCTACACCCTCGCTGCATCTGACCCTCGTCGGTCAACCCTCCCTTCTTGAAGAATTGATTGCCAGCCATTCGGCGGTGGATCGCGCGCGTCTGTCGATTACGCCAGCGAGCGAAGTTATCACCATGGACGAAAAGCCAGCCCAGGCCTTGCGCGGCAAACCGGATTCATCGATGCGCGTGGCACTGGAGTTGCTGCGAGACGGCAAGGTCCAGGCTTGTGTCAGTGCTGGTAACACTGGTGCGCTGATGGCTTTGTCACGGTTTGTCCTCAAGACTTTGCCGGGCATCGATCGGCCGGCAATGATCGCGGCCATTCCGACGCAGAAGGGCTACTGCCAGTTGCTCGATCTGGGTGCCAACGTCGATTGCAGTGCCGAGCACTTATTGCAGTTTGCAGTGATGGGCTCGGTCGCGGCAGAGACCCTGGGTATCGTTCGCCCAAGGGTCGCATTGCTGAACATCGGCACCGAAGACATCAAGGGCAATCAGCAAGTCAAGCTGGCTGCCACCCTGTTACAGGGCGCTCGCGGCATCAATTACATCGGTTTTATCGAGGGCGACGGTTTGTATCGTGGCGAGGCGGATGTGGTGGTGTGTGACGGTTTTGTCGGCAATATCCTGCTCAAGTCCAGCGAAGGCCTGGCGACCATGATTGCCGGGCGTATCGAGGCCTTGTTCAGGAAAAATTTCGCATCGAAAGTGGTGGGTGCTCTGGCGCTGCCGCTGATGAAACGCTTGCAGGCCGAACTGGCGCCAGCGCGACATAACGGCGCAAGTTTCCTCGGTTTGCAGGGAATTGTCGTAAAAAGCCACGGTTCGGCAGGGGTTCAGGGTTTCCAGAGTGCCATTCAGCGCGCCTTGATCGAAATCCAGGAAAACTTGCCGGAGCGGCTTCATGGGCGCCTGGAGGATTTGTTGCCTTAGGCGTTTTCGTCGGACAATGCTTAAATGTGACCGCTCAGTTCAATTAGCCATCCAACTGTCAGTTTCTTGCGTTCCCCAAGCGGAACGTCAATTCTCCGGCGATAAGATCATTAGGGGCTTGTTAAATGTCTGCTTCCCTCGCATTCGTCTTTCCAGGACAGGGTTCGCAGTCCCTCGGCATGCTGGCCGAGTTGGGCGCGCAACACCCGGTGGTCCTCGAAACATTCAAAGAAGCCTCCGCTGCCCTGGGTTACGACCTGTGGGCTCTGACCCAGCAAGGGCCGGAAGAGCAACTCAATCAAACCGATAAAACCCAGCCGGCCATTCTGACCGCCTCGATCGCCCTGTGGCGCCTGTGGCTGGCTGAAGGTGGCGCGCGTCCGGCTTACGTTGCCGGTCACAGCCTGGGCGAGTACAGCGCTCTGGTGGCTGCGGGCAGCCTGAGCCTGGGCGACGCGGTGAAACTGGTAGAGCGTCGTGGTCAGTTGATGCAGGAAGCCGTTCCGGCCGGGCAGGGCGGCATGGCCGCGATCCTTGGCCTGGAAGACGCCGACGTGCTGGCTGCCTGTGCCGAAGCGGCGCAAGGCGAAGTGGTCAGCGCGGTCAACTTCAACTCCCCGGGCCAGGTGGTGATCGCTGGCGCCAAGGCTGCGGTCGAACGCGCTATCGAAGGCTGCAAGGCGCGTGGCGCCAAGCGTGCCATGCCGTTGCCGGTCAGCGTGCCGTCCCACTGCGAATTGATGCGTCCGGCCGCTGAGCGGTTCGCCGAGTCGATCGCGGCGATCGACTGGCAGGCACCGCAAATCCCTGTGGTACAGAACGTCAGCGCCAACGTGCCGGCCGATCTGGAAACCCTCAAGCGCGATTTGCTTGAGCAGCTTTACAAGCCTGTACGCTGGGTCGAGTCGATCCAGGCGCTGGCGGCCAAGGGTGCGACCCAACTGGTCGAGTGCGGCCCTGGTAAAGTGCTTGCCGGTCTGAACAAACGTTGCGCCGAAGGCGTGTCGACCTCTAACCTCAATACCCCAGACGCTTTCGCTGCCGCCCGTGCAGCGCAGGCCTGAACAAGGAGAAGCTTGCATGAGTCTGCAAGGTAAAGTTGCATTGGTCACCGGTGCCAGCCGTGGTATCGGCCAGGCTATCGCCCTGGAGCTGGGTCGTCAGGGTGCCATCGTTATCGGCACCGCCACGTCCGCTTCGGGTGCCGAGCGTATCGCCGCTACCCTGAAAGAAAACGGTGTTCAGGGCACTGGGCTGGAGCTCAATGTCACCAGCGACGAGTCCGTGGCGGCCGTGTTGGCGAGCATTCAGGAGCAATTCGGCGCGCCGGCGATCCTGGTCAATAATGCCGGTATCACCCGCGATAACCTGATGATGCGCATGAAAGACGACGAATGGCATGACGTCGTCGATACCAACCTGAACAGCTTGTTCCGCCTGTCCAAGGGTGTTTTGCGCGGTATGACCAAAGCCCGTTGGGGACGAATTATCAGTATTGGTTCGGTTGTGGGTGCCATGGGCAACGCAGGCCAAGTAAACTACGCTGCCGCGAAGGCCGGTCTGGAAGGTTTCAGCCGTGCGCTGGCGCGTGAAGTCGGTTCGCGTTCGATTACGGTAAACTCGGTGGCTCCAGGGTTCATCGACACCGATATGACCCGCGAACTGCCCGAGGCACAGCGTGAAGCCTTGCAGACGCAAATTCCGCTGGGTCGTCTGGGGCAAGCTCAAGAGATCGCGTCTGTGGTCGCTTTTCTTGCGTCCGACGGTGCGGCTTACGTTACTGGGGCTACAATCCCGGTGAACGGCGGGATGTACATGAGTTAAATGTGACGGATTGCTTCAAAAAAATGTCATACGAGCTGTCTAAAATCCGTTATAAAGCTGCAATCTATTTTATAGACAGAGGGTCACGGGGTTTGAGGAGTGAAGCTTTCAGTTGAAAAGCTGAAAAGTCTTTCTATACACTTACCCACTGGCCAGCTGCCTGAATTTGTCCATTAGGAGTGAAAACAAGGTATGAGCACCATCGAAGAGCGCGTCAAGAAAATCGTTGCTGAGCAACTGGGCGTTAAAGAAGAAGAAGTGGTCAACACTGCTTCCTTCGTTGAAGACCTGGGTGCCGACTCCCTTGACACCGTTGAGCTGGTGATGGCTCTGGAAGAGGAATTCGAGACCGAAATCCCTGACGAAGAAGCTGAGAAGATCACTACTGTTCAAGCAGCCATCGACTACGTTACCAGCCACCAGGCGTAATAGTTTTTAGTCGTCGCTCGCTGTCATGGAAAAACCGCACTGCCATCATGGCGTGCGGTTTTTTCTTTAGGCCTGATGCAAAGTCGTCATTTGAAAAAGGAGAGTGCTGTGTCGCGTAGACGCGTCGTAGTCACCGGTATGGGTATGTTGTCGCCACTGGGCACGGATGTGCCGAGCAGCTGGCAGGGCATTCTGGCTGGCCGTAGTGGCATTGGTCTGATCGAACACACCGACCTTTCTGCCTATTCCACCCGTTTTGGCGGCTCGGTAAAGGGCTTCAATGTCGAGGAATACCTGTCGCTCAAGGAAGCTCGCAAACTCGACCTGTTCATTCAATACGGTCTGGCTGCAGGTTTTCAGGCCGTGCGTAACGCAGGTCTTGAGGTCACCGACGCCAATCGCGAGCGTATCGGTGTGGCCATGGGTTCGGGTATTGGCGGTCTGACCAATATCGAAGAAACCAGCCGCACGCTGCATGATTCCGGCCCACGACGGATTTCTCCGTTTTTCGTGCCTGGCTCGATCATCAATATGATTTCCGGTTTCCTGTCCATCCACCTGGGTGCACAGGGGCCTAACTACGCCATCGCCACGGCGTGTACCACCGGTACGCACTGCATCGGCATGGCGGCACGCAACATCATGTACGACGAAGCCGACGTAATGATCGCCGGCGGTGCCGAGATGGCCGCGTGTGGTCTGGGCATGGGCGGCTTCGGTGCCTCCCGCGCACTGTCGACCCGCAACGACGAGCCGACCCGCGCCAGCCGTCCATGGGACAAGGGCCGTGATGGCTTCGTGTTGTCTGACGGCGCTGGCGCGCTGGTTCTCGAAGAACTGGAACACGCCAAGGCCCGTGGCGCGACCATCTACGCTGAGCTGATCGGTTTCGGCACCAGTGGCGATGCTTACCATATGACCTCGCCACCGGCTGATGGCGCAGGTGCCGCGCGTTGCATCACCAATGCCTTGCGCGATGCGAAGATCAACAGCGATCAGGTCCAGTACATCAACGCCCACGGCACCTCGACCTCGGCCGGCGACCTCGCCGAAGCTTGTGCGATCAAATCCGTGTTCGGCGATCACGCCTACAAACTGGCCGTCAGTTCGACCAAGTCCATGACCGGCCACTTGCTGGGTGCAGCGGGTGCGGTCGAGGCGATTTTCAGCGTACTGGCCATTAACAGCCAGGTAGCCCCGCCGACCATCAACCTCGATGAGCCGGACGAAGGCTGCGACCTCGACTTCGTCCCTCACACCGCGCGTGGCATGGATATCGACGTGGTGCTGTCCAACTCCTTCGGATTTGGCGGTACCAATGGCTCGCTGGTGTTCCGCCGGTTCGCTGACTGATGGACAGCTGGGTCGACGGTCAACCGGCTGACGCTTTGTCGCTGAAGGATCGCGGCCTGGCTTATGGCGATGGTCTGTTCGAGACCCTCTTGGTCAAGGGCGGGCAGCCGTTGCTGCTGGATCGACATCTGTCGCGTCTGGCCGAAGGCTGTTCGCGCCTGGCGATTGTCGCCGATCATGAACTGATCCGCGCGGAGCTGCTGGCCTATGCCGCAGCGCTGGGCGAGGGCGTACTCAAACTCATCCTCACCCGCGGCGACGGCCTGCGCGGTTACGCCGCCGACCCCTCGGCGCAGGCTCGACGCATTCTGCAAGGCAATCCTCCTGCTGCTTATCCGGCTGTTCATGCGAAGCAGGGCGTTCGGCTGTTTCCTTGTGCGACACGGCTTTCCAAACAGCCATTGCTCGCCGGCCTCAAGCATCTGAATCGTCTGGAGCAGGTCCTCGCCCGCTCCGAATGGCAGGACACCGAACACGCCGAAGGCTTGATGCTGGATCAGGTCGGACGGGTGATCGAAGGCGTGTTCAGCAATCTGTTCCTGGTGCGCGATGGCGTGCTGGTGACGGCTGATCTCAAACGCTGTGGCGTGGCGGGCGTGATGCGCGCGGAATTATTGTTTCAAGCCGAGTCACTGGGGATTGCCACGCAAATCACCGATATCACCCTCGATCAACTGCAATGGGCTGACGAGGTCTTTGTCTGCAACAGCGTGTATGGCGTCTGGCCGGTTTGCGCCTATGCCGCACTGAGCTGGCCGGTTGGGCCGCTCACCCGTAAACTCCAAACCATTGCCCGTGCGCTACTGGATGCTTGATTCGTGAGACGTAAATTCTTGCTGCTGCTGGAAACCGGACTGGTTCTGGCGGGGCTGCTGGCGGGCGCTTGCGCCTGGAAAATCGATTCGGCGCTGGAACAGCCGCTGAACATCGCCCAGGAAGAGCTGCTGGAAGTGCCCAAAGGCACTACGCCAAATCGCACTTTCATTCGACTCGAAGCCGATGGTGTCATCAAGGACGCTTTCTGGCTGCGTGTGTATTGGCGCTTCAATCTGGCAGGGCAACCGCTGCACAGCGGCGAATACCGCATGGTGCCCGGTATGACAGTCAACGGGCTGATCGATCTGTGGAAGCGCGGGGAAATGGTTCAGTACAGCCTGACGCTGGTCGAAGGCTGGAACTTCCGTCAGGTTCGCGCGGCCCTGGCCAAGGATGAAAAACTCGAGCAGACCCTGGATGGTTTGAGCGATAGCCAAGTGATGGATAAGCTCGGCCACGGCGGAATTTTCCCTGAGGGGCGATTCTTTCCTGATACGTATCGCTTCGTGCGGGGTATGAGCGATGTGGATCTGCTCAAGAAAGCTTATGACCGCCTTGACGAGGTCCTCGCCAAGGAGTGGAGCCAGCGCGCCGCCAGCGTGCCCTACACCGAGCCCTATCAGGCGTTGATCATGGCCTCGCTGGTGGAAAAGGAAACCGGTGTGCCGCAGGAGCGCGGGCAGATTGCCGGGGTGTTTGTACGGCGCATGGAAATGGGCATGCTGCTGCAGACCGATCCGACCGTGATCTATGGTCTGGGTGATCGTTACAACGGCAAGTTGACCCGCGCTCATCTCAAGGAACCGACACCGTATAACACTTACATGATCGCCGGCCTGCCGCCGACGCCGATTGCGATGGTCGGTCGCGAAGCGATCCATGCGGCGTTGAATCCGGTGGAAGGCAATAGCCTGTATTTTGTCGCGCGCGGTGATGGCAGCCACGTGTTTTCTGATGATCTGGACGCCCACAACAACGCAGTGCGGGAGTTCCAGATCAATCGCCGTGCCGATTACCGTTCAAGCCCGGCGCCAACTGTCACGCCGCAGGCGGAAGATGCCCCGGCACCGATTCCGGCGGCTTCACCCGATACGATGCCCGAAGAGGTGCCATCGCAAGCGCCACCCGTAGCGCCGCAAGACTCCGTACAAGAACCTGCGCCAGCACCCGAGCCGGATGCAGCCGCGCCGCAAAGCCCGCAATGACTCTGACTAAGGACTGCCCGTGACTGGCTTGTTTATTACCCTGGAAGGCCCGGAAGGCGCCGGCAAGAGCACCAATCGCGAATACCTGGCCGAGCGCCTGCGCGCAGCCGGGATCGAAGTGGTGTTGACCCGGGAGCCGGGTGGCACGCCTTTGGCCGAGCGAATCCGCGACGTGCTGTTGGCGCCGGTCGATGAAGTCATGAACCCCGACACCGAGCTGTTGCTGGTATTTGCCGCGCGAGCCCAGCATCTGGCCGAGGTGATCCGCCCGGCGCTGGCCCGTGGCGCGGTGGTCCTGTGTGATCGCTTTACCGACTCGACCTATGCCTACCAGGGCGGTGGGCGTGGTTTATCGCTGGAGCGTATTGCGACTCTCGAAACGTTTGTCCAGGGCGATCTGCGCCCGGATTTGACGCTGATCTTCGATCTGCCGGTGGAAGTGGGCCTGGCCCGCGCCAGCGCCCGCGGTCGCCTGGACCGCTTCGAGCTCGAAGGCCGAACATTCTTCGATGCCGTGCGCAGGGCCTTCCTCGAGCGCGCCAAAGCGGATCCTGCGCGTTATGTCCTGGTGGATGCCGCTCAACCGCTGGCACAGGTTCAGCAGTCCCTGGATGTCTTGTTGCCACGTCTGCTGGAGTTGACCCGTGGCTGAAGCCTATCCGTGGCAGGACAGTCTCTGGCAGCAATTGTCTGGCCGTGCCCAGCATGCTCACGCCTATTTGCTGCATGGCCCGGCCGGGATCGGCAAACGTGCGCTGGCCGAGCGTTTGATGGCCAGTTTGCTGTGCCAGCGTCCATCCGCCGAGGGTGCTTGCGGTGAATGCAAATCCTGTCTGCTGCTGAAGGCTGGCAGTCACCCCGACAACTACATCCTGGAGCCGGAAGAGGCGGATAAGGCGATCAAGGTCGATCAGGTGCGTGACCTGGTCAGTTTCGTGGTTCAGACCGCGCAGATGGGCGGTCGTAAAGTGGTGCTGATCGAGCCAGTCGAATCGATGAACATCAACGCCGCCAACGCCTTGCTCAAAAGCCTTGAAGAGCCGTCCGGCGACACCGTATTGCTGTTGGTCAGCCACCAGACCAGCCGTCTGCTGCCGACCATCAAGAGCCGTTGCGTGCAGCAGGCCTGTCCGTTGCCGAGCGAGGTCATGAGCCTGGCGTGGTTGGCCCAGGCGTTGCCGGACTGCTCGGAAGAGGAACGCATTGAGCTGTTGACCCTCGCCGCCGGTTCGCCCTTGGCTGCGCTCAAGTTGCAGGCCCAGGGCGTGCGTGAACAGCGTGCGCTGGTGGTCGAGGGCGTGAAGAAGCTGCTCAAGCAGCAGCAATCGCCGACGCAACTGGCTGAAGAATGGAAAGCCATTCCCATGTTGCTGCTGTTCGATTGGTTCTGCGATTGGTCGAGCCTGATCCTGCGTTATCAGTTGACTCAGGATGAGGCAGGGCTGGGACTGGCGGACATGCGCAAGGTGATTCAATACCTGGCGCAGAAAAGTGCTCAGGATAAAGTCTTGAATATCCAGGACTGGATCCTCGCCCAGCGCCAGAAAGTGATGAGCAAAGCCAACCTCAACCCGGCGTTGCTGCTGGAGGCGTTGTTGGTGCAATGGGTATCCTTGCCTACCCAGAAGTGACCGTCTACGCCTAGACTCTGATCATCAGACAGTGGAGGTCAGCATGAATGAACCCATCAGTCCGGGGCCGCGCAATGGCATTTTGTCCTTGACCATCAAGGACAGGTCCGTGCTCTACGCGGCCTACATGCCGTTCATCAAGAACGGCGGCCTGTTTATCCCGACCAACAAAAGCTACAAGTTGGGCGATGAGGTCTTCATGCTGCTGCACCTGATGGACGAACCGGAAAAGATTCCGGTCGCCGGTAAGGTCACCTGGATCACTCCCAAAGGAGCCCAGGGCAACCGGGCCGCCGGAGTCGGCGTGCAGTTCAACGAAGGCGATGACACTGCACGCAGTCGAATCGAAACCCATCTGGCCGGAGCGCTGAAGTCCGACCGTCCCACCCATACGATGTAAGTTGCAGCCCTTTTATGCTTGTAGATTCCCATTGCCACCTTGATCGCCTCGACCTCACCGCCCACGACGGCTCCCTGGATGCCGCGCTCGACGCGGCCCGTCAGAGGGGAGTAGGGCACTTTCTGTGCATTGGCGTCAGCGTTGAGAACGCCGCCGACGTCAAAGCCCTCGCCGAACGGTATGACGACGTCGATTGCTCGGTCGGCGTGCATCCGCTGGATGTGCAGCCGGGCGCCGCACCTGCGCTGGATTGGCTGTTGCGCGAACTCAATCATCCGCGGGTGGTGGCGATCGGTGAAACCGGCCTGGATTATCACTACGAGCCGGAAGCGGCAGAGTTGCAGCAGGAATCGTTCCGTCTGCACCTGCAAGCGGCAGGGCAAACCGGCAAGCCAGTGATCATCCATACCCGTGGCGCCCGGGCCGACACCCTCGAACTGCTACGCGAGGCGGCGTTGCCTCAGGCAGGCGTGCTGCATTGCTTTACCGAAGATTGGGAGATGGCCAAGGCTGCACTGGACATGGGGTATTACATTTCCTTGTCCGGTATTGTCACTTTTCGCAATGCCGATGCGCTGCGCGATGTGGCCAGCAAGGTGCCGGCGGACCGTTTGCTGGTGGAAACCGACTCGCCGTACCTGGCACCGATCCCTTATCGCGGCAAACCGAACCTGCCGCAATACGTGCGTGAGGTCGCGGAATTTCTGGCCATGTTGCGCGGCGAGTCCTACGAGCGCTTTGCCGAGCAAACCACCGAGAATTTCAAGCGTTTGTTCCCGCTGGCGCACGTCAGGGCATCGGCGTAACGTTGGAAAGATTGCAGCCTGCGGCAGCCTCCATGGGGCTTTGGCCACCAAATCGCAGGCAAAAAAAACCCGGGTTCTGGGGGGTGAATCCGGGTTAAGACCATTAGGAGTAAAACAAAGGCACGCAATCCTTTGGTACCTTCATCGGCGCGACACTTGGGGGAGATGCCTCGCCGACAGTTGAAGTATTGATCAGTATCGCGCCGAGTCCAGTTTAGCTGGTCGGGTTTTTAAACAAATTTGGAATACGTGCGCTTCGGTTGAGTTCCATCAACCGGTGAGGTTGCGCGAATTCATCAAGAAACACATATATGGTCGGATGATCCGTGCATTTTTGCGCAAGTTAGGCATAATACGCGGCTTCGAATTTTGACCCCTACAGACCTTTTCTTATGCATAAAGAACCTCGTAAGGTCCGTGAGTTTCGTCGCCGCGAGCAAGAAATTCTCGATACCGCGCTCAAGCTGTTCCTCGAACAAGGTGAAGACAGTGTCACCGTCGAGATGATTGCTGATGCCGTAGGTATCGGCAAAGGCACGATCTACAAGCACTTCAAATCCAAGGCGGAGATCTATCTGCGCCTGATGCTCGATTACGAGCGCGATTTGAACGAGCTGTTGCATTCCGCCGATGTCGATAAGGACAAGGAAGCCCTGTCCCGGGCCTACTTCGAATTCCGCATGCGCGATCCACAGCGCTATCGGTTGTTCGATCGCCTGGAAGAAAAGGTGGTCAAGGGCAACCAGGTGCCGGAGATGGTCGAGGAACTGCACAAGATCCGCGCCTCGAACTTCGAACGCCTGACCCTGCTGATCAAGGGTCGGATCAGCGAAGGCAAGCTCGAAGACGTGCCGCCTTACTTCCATTACTGCGCGGCCTGGGCGCTGGTGCACGGTGCCGTGGCGTTGTATCACTCGCCGTTCTGGAGCAACGTGCTGGAAGATCAGGAAGGTTTCTTCCAGTTCCTGATGGACATCGGCGTGCGCATGGGCAATAAGCGCAAACGCGATAGCGACACCCCGAGCAACTGAACCCGTCAGTTGCCTTGTTGCGCCATGATTTAGCTACATGGCGCAGTACCGCAGGAATATACTCAGGCATAGGGCTTGCTAAAACTTGATTTGTGAGTCAAGTTTTGCGCGTTCGAATCTTCTTTCGCCGGAGTGATCCATGATCGTTGACCGTCAAGGCAGGCGTTTTCGCAATTTGCGGATCAGTCTGACCTCCGCCTGTAACTACGCCTGTACCTACTGCGTGCCCAACGGCAAGCGGTTGGTGGCTGCGCAGGATGAGTTGTCGGCCGAGGCGATGGCACGCGGCGTGGCCTATCTGATCGAAGCGGCGGGCATCGAACGCTTGCGCATTACCGGTGGCGAGCCGTTGGTCAGCCCCAAGCTCGAAGCCTTCATGACCGCCGTCGGGCAGATGGGCCTGGCGGACATCAGCCTGACCACCAATGGTCAGTTGCTGGCGAAGAAGCTGCCACTGCTGGTGGATGCTGGCATTCGGCGCATCAACGTTTCCCTCGATACCCTGGATGCCGACGCGTTTCGCAGCATTGCGCGTGGCGGTGACTTGGCGACGGTGCTCGACGGCATGGGCCAGGCCGCTGCGGCCGGCATGAAGATCAAGGTCAATATGGTGCCATTGCGTGGGCAGAACCTCGATCAGGTGATGCCGCTGCTCGATTACTGCCTGGAGCGCGGCTACGAGTTGCGCTTCATCGAGTTGATGCGCATGGGCCATCTGGCCAGCGACTCCAACGCCTTCCTGCAGCAGTTCGTCAGCCTTCAGCAGCTGCTGAGCCTGATCGGCGAGCACTACGAATACCTTCAGGCCGATGCGCCGGTCGATGCCACGGCGGTGCGTTACCAGATTCCGGGGCAGGGCCACTTCGGCGTGATCGCCAACGAAAGCGTTCCATTCTGCCGCACCTGTTCGCGTCTGCGCTTGTCATCCACTGGCTGGCTGCATGGCTGCCTGTCGTCGAGCAATCGTCACTATGTCGGCGATTTGCTGGACAAGCCTCGTCACCAGGGACTGCCGGCGTTGCAACGACTGCTGGTGAAGGCTCTGGGAGACAAGCAGGAGGTGGCGTTCTCCGGTGGTGCGACCATCATGAAAATCATCGGCGGCTGATCGCCACAGGTCTGTATTCTCAGCCTGAAAATGCACATGACCTGAGCTGGCGCGGAAGCTGCATCCCATGGCCATTCGCCGGTTTTCCGTCACCGGCTTCTGGAGGGGTAGGATGCGTAGCCTGGTTTTGTTGCTGGCCGTTTTGGCGCTTGGTGGCTGCATGAATGTCAGCGATATGGCAGAAGGGACTCGCTACCACATGAGCGACGCGGGGCTGCTGGACCACAGCGACAGCCGTCGCGTGAATAACTTCCGCATTCAGCCGGACTCGTTCATCTACATCGCCCAAGGCGCCTTCGCGCCGCCGGGTAGCGCCTATCCGCGACCTAACGTGGTGGCCGAAGAAGCCTTCAACGGCTTTATCGAATATTTCCCGATGGTACGCCGCGCCCGTGCGCCGGAAGGCCTCGACACTGCCATGGGCGAAGCCCGTGCCGCCGGTGCGCACTATCTGCTTTACACCCGTTTCGCCAAGGCCGACGACCGCATCGGCAACTCGGACGAATGGCTCGACCAGGAACACGTGGATCGCCTCGGAATCGACAGCGGCGTGATTCAGATCATGTTGATCGAGACCAGCACCCAGTATTTGATTGATACTGCACGTATCAAGAGTCGTGGCGGTTTACTGACGTTCCACGACAACAAGCCAGAAGACTTGCTGGGCCCGCCGCTGGAGCAATACGCTCGTAGCCTGCTGGGGCTCAGCGACCAGTAATTCCAAGGAGAACGCCATGAGTGGCCCGCAAAAAGCCAACGACCTGTTGGGGCAAATCCCCAAAACCAAAGGCTTGCCGCCGGTCCACTTGTGGAACCCCGACTTCTGTGGCGACATCGACATGCGCATCGCCCGCGACGGCACCTGGTATTACCTGGGCACGCCAATCGGGCGCAAGCCGATGGTCAAGCTGTTCTCCACCATCATTCGCCGCGACGGCGATGATTACTTCCTGATTACCCCTGTCGAAAAGGTTGGCATCAAGGTCGACGACGCGCCGTTCGTGGCGATTGCCGTGGAGGTCGAAGGCGAGGGGGAAGCCCAGGTCTTGCGCTTTACCACCAATGTCGATGAAACGGCCGATGCCGGCGCCGAGCACCCTATGCGCGTGGTAATCGATCCGGTGACTCAGGAACCCGCGCCATACGTGCATGTGCGCACCAACCTTGAAGCGCTGATCCATCGCAATGTGTTCTACCAACTGGTGGAGCTGGCAGTGAGCCGTGAGATCGAGGGGCAGCGCTGGCTTGGCGTCTGGAGTGGTGGCGAGTTCTTCCCCATCGGGCTTGAGCCGTAACGCATGCTTTTGTGCTGTGAAAAAAAACGGCCCGTTATTTCAACGGGCCGTTTTTTTTGGGGCTTACAAACCCTTACTCCTGAGCCGCGCGGCATGTTCAAGGTAGAGCATGACCGGGCTCACGTTCCAGCTGTTGATCCCGGCCATCTGATTGACTGCGTCGAAATGGTCCATGGGGTAATCCGAGCGGATTACTTTGCCCAGGTGCGAGCTGTAGCGGCCAACCAGCCCATCGTTGGCGTGCTTCTCTTTATAAAATAACTGCGACAGCACCTTACAGTTCAAATGGGTCGGATCAAGGAGTTGCAGGCTTTGAAAATTCTGCACGATCCCGCTCCAGGAGTAGTAATACACGCCATTTTCAATTTCATTTCCTTCACCGCCCCAAACCTTTGGCACCCCTTGCGGGTACTTGCGATTGAAGGCGGCCAATCCTGCGCTGGTCAGCGATTCGAAAGCCGCTTGCGGGTCCACAGGGTTTTCCGGGTGGCCGCTGATCAACGAAATAAAAGTGCCGACTGCGCCCAACAGAGCCAGCACGAACGCTTCGGGCAACTCTCCGGGCGTCAACGCCTTGTGCAGTTGGTCGGCAATCTCGGAGCCATGATTGGGGCAACTGACCGAGGTGACCGACGCGACCTTTTCCGGATGCCGGGCTGCCACATAACGTGCGGCCAGAGGGCCTTGGCTATGGCCGATCAGATTGACCTTGGCGGCTCCTGTTTCCCGCAAAATGCGGTTGACGTGTTCGAGCAGTTTTTCACCGCGTTCTTCATTACCGTTGACGGTTGGAATATTGACGGCAAATACCTGGGCGCCAGCGCGCTCCAGGGCTTCCTCGATTTCGAAGAAATAGGGATAACCGGCGATTCTATCGAAGCCGAAAAGACCGTGAACCAACACAATGGGGTATTTCGTAGACGCATCCATGTCCATGTTCATACCTATCAATAGCGGATTTCAGGGGAAACAGATCACTGACTGCCTGATCTGTAGCGGCTAACCGTAGTTTACAAAACGGCGATGTTCAAACGCCTTTGGGCGGAGCGGCAAGTCCATATTTGCAGGGACAGCTGAAAATCCAATTGACACTCAATCATATGATGATTAGCGTGGGCATCCATCACGAACGGCTTTTTGCCGTTCGCTTTTTTCACCGGGGCGGTGAGGTAGCCATGTCCAGCAGTTTTCACGCGTCGACGGTTGATTGGCTGGGGTGCTGGATTGCCGCTGGCCAGGTGAAGCCCGGCGAAACCATAAAAGTCGAAGCCGACCTGGGCGAGCAGCTCGGGGTCAGCCGCACAGTCATTCGCGAAGCCATCAAAACCCTGGTGGCCAAAGGCATGCTTGAAGTCGGGCCGAAGGTCGGCACGCGGGTGTTGCCGGTACGGCGCTGGAACCTCTTCGATCCGCAAGTCGTCGGCTGGCTGTCGCGCAGCGGCTTGCCGGAAAACTTTGTCGACGACTTGCTCGACCTGCGCCGCACCATAGAACCGATGGCCGTGCGCTGGGCCTGCGAGCGTGCCACCGTCGAGCAAGTCCAGGCGGTGCTTCAGGCCTATAACGCGCTGGAGCGGGCAGTGGACAGCGGCATCGATTACAACCGCGCCGATCAGTTTTTCCACGAGTGCATTCTTGCCGCCAGTCACAATCAATTCATCGAACAAATGGTCCCGGCCCTCGGCGCGCTGCTGGCCGTGTCTTTCGAAGTCTCTGCCGCCGACCCGGACGAACTGCGTCGCACCTTGCCAATCCACAAAGACATGGCCGACGCCATCGCCGCCCGGGATGCCGCGCGGGGTGTATGGGCCTGCATGACCCTGATCGATAACGCTGACTTGGCGATCAAACGGTTTTACCCCCAAGTCATGGCCGACAAAAAGGCCAGCTAACCACACGAAAACTGTGGGAGTGAGCCTGTGTGGCGAGGGGGCTTGTCGGAACGCCGCATCGCCCCGTTGGGTCGCGAAGCGGCCCCGGCATTTCAAAGTTAAATCGCATGTAACGAGTTTACGACTGCTTCGCAGCCGAACGGGGGCAAGCCCCCTCGCCACACAAGCCCGCTCCCACATAAAAGATAAAAGCAGGAGGTTTCATGACGTGGACTGCGGTTACCGGACACCGTGCACGACTCGGCGAAGGCCCGTTCTGGGATGCACCGACCCAGGCGTTGTATTGGGTAGACATCGCGGGTAAACAGGCGCTGAGGCTGATCGGCGCCAATGTGGAAATCTGGCAGATGCCGGAGCACGTGTCTGCGTTCATCCCCTGCGAAAGCGGCGATGCCCTGGTGACATTGAGCAGTGGGGTTTATCGGCTGGACCTGGATTCTCCCGGCCTGGAACCTCGGCTGACCTTGCTCTGCGTGGCCGATCCGCAACCCGGCAATCGCCCCAACGAAGCCCGCTGCGATGCCCAGGGCCGGCTCTGGCTGGGCACCATGCAAAACAACATCGGCGAGCAGGGCGAAGACTTGCCGGTCGTGCGCCGCTCCGGTGGTCTGTTCCGCATCGACCGCGATGCTCGTGTCACGCCGCTGCTGCGAGGGCTAGGCATCCCTAACACCTTGCTGTGGAGCGACGACGGCACAACCCTGTATTTCGCCGACAGCCTCGACGGCACGTTGTACCAACATTTCATCCATACCGACGGCAACCTCGACACCGCCTACGTCTGGTTTGGCCCCCACGAGCGGGGTGGCCCCGACGGTTCGGCGATGGATGCCGAGGGCTATATCTGGAACGCTCGCTGGGACGGCAGTTGCTTGCTCAGGCTGACCCCGGACGGTCATGTTGATCGGGTGATCGAATTGCCTGTCAGCCGCCCCACCAGTTGCGTGTTCGGTGGCGAAGACTTCAAAACCTTGTACATCACCAGTGCGGCGAGCCCGCTCAATCACCCATTGGATGGCGCTTTGTTGTCGGTTCGAGTCGATGTACCCGGAAAGCCTTGTCAGAGATTTGCAGGTTAAATCCCAAAATATGGGATGAGAAATTATATATTGAGATTGTTGGGTGGTCGGGTTTATAGTCGGCCCCATCAGTTACACGCACTCACACTTAAAAAAACAAAACAGGTGAAGTGATGCAGCGATATTCCACCGCACTCCCTTACGGAGTCAGTGCTTCAGGCCGCCTCGGCGCCCGGGCGTTTTCACGCCTGCCTGCCTATTCCCAAAAGCTTTTTGACCGGACATCGACAGGTGTCCGGTTTTCGTCGTGCCTTCGAACAGGAGTGTTGATCCATGGCTGAACCTCTTTCCTTGCCACCGGTGCCTGAGCCGCCCAAGGGTGAGCGCCTGAAAAACAAAGTGGTGCTGCTGACCGGCGCGGCCCAGGGGATCGGCGAAGCGATTGTCGCGACTTTCGCCTCGCAGCAGGCCAGGCTGGTCATCAGCGATATCCAGGCCGAGAAGGTCGAAAAAGTCGCGGCGCATTGGCGTGAACAAGGTGCGGACGTCGTGGCGATCAAGGCCGACGTGTCACGTCAGCACGACCTGCACGCCATGGCCAAATTGGCCATCGAACTTCACGGCCGGATCGACGTGCTGGTCAACTGCGCCGGGGTCAACGTGTTCCGCGACCCGCTGCAAATGACCGAAGAAGACTGGCATCGCTGCTTCGCCATCGATCTGGACGGCGCCTGGTATGGCTGCAAAGCGGTGCTGCCGCAGATGATCGAGCAGGGCATCGGCAGCATCATCAACATTGCCTCCACCCATTCCACCCACATCATTCCCGGCTGCTTCCCGTACCCGGTGGCCAAGCATGGCTTGCTGGGGCTGACCCGCGCCCTGGGCATCGAATATGCCCCCAAGGGCATTCGCGTCAACGCCATCGCGCCGGGCTACATCGAAACCCAACTGAACGTTGATTACTGGAACGGTTTTGCCGACCCCCATGCCGAACGTCAGCGGGCCTTCGACCTGCATCCGCCACGGCGCATCGGTCAACCGATTGAAGTGGCGATGACCGCCGTGTTCCTGGCCAGTGATGAAGCGCCATTCATCAACGCCTCGTGCATCACCATCGATGGTGGTCGTTCGGTCATGTACCACGACTGAATGACTCAGGTTTCAGGCGCGTAACTACGTCTGTAATCCAATCATCATACGATATGACTATTGGCTGCATGCTTGACCGCTGTATTGGCTTTCAAATAACGCTCAAAAAAAATAACAAGGAGTCAGCTTATGAAACGTCGTCGTGGGATCCGTTCCCTGTGCTGTGCCGCTCTGGCGGTTACTGCGGTCAGCTTGAGCAGCACCTTGCTGGCGGCCGAAGAGGTGAAGATCGGTTTTCTGGTCAAACAAGCGGAAGAGCCCTGGTTCCAGACCGAATGGGCTTTCGCCGAAAAAGCCGGCAAGGACAAGGGCTTCACCCTCATCAAGATCGCCGTGCCTGACGGCGAGAAAACCCTTTCGGCCATCGACAGCCTGGCAGCCAACGGCGCCAAGGGCTTTGTGATCTGTCCGCCGGACGTGTCCCTGGGCCCTGCGATCATGGCCAAGGCCAAGCTCAACGGTTTGAAAGTGATCGCCGTCGATGACCGTTTCGTCGATGCCGGCGGCAAGTTCATGGAGGACGTGCCGTACCTCGGCATGGCGGCCTTTGAAGTCGGCCAGAAGCAGGGCGCCGCCATGGCCACAGAGGCGAAGAAGCGCGGCTGGGAATGGAAAGACACTTACGCGGTGATCAACACCTACAATGAACTCGATACCGGTAAAAAGCGCACCGACGGTTCGGTCAAGGCGTTGGAAGATGCCGGTATGCCGAAAGACCACATCCTCTTTTCAGCGCTCAAAACCCTCGACGTACCGGGCAGCATGGACGCCACCAACTCGGCCTTGGTGAAACTGCCGGGCGCGGCGAAAAACCTGATCATTGGCGGCATGAACGACAACACCGTGCTGGGCGGCGTGCGCGCCACCGAAAGCGCCGGTTTTGCCGCGGCCAACGTGATCGGCATCGGCATCAACGGCACCGATGCTATCGGCGAGTTGAAGAAGCCCAACAGCGGCTTCTTCGGCTCGATGCTGCCGAGCCCGCACATCGAGGGCTACAACACCGCCAGCATGATGCACGAGTGGGTCACCACCGGCAAAGAACCACCGAAATACACTGCGATGGACGACGTGACGCTGATCACGCGCGACAACTTCAAGCAGGAACTGGAAAAAATCGGTCTGTGGAACTGAGGCTCGGTTGATTTCATCGGCGGCCCTGGCAACGGGGCTGCCTGATCGGTGTGATGAGGTGGGTTTATGCACGCGCACGTACAAACACATGAACAGAACATTGGCGGCAGCCTGCGCTTCAACGGGATCGGCAAAACCTTTCCCGGGGTGAAGGCGCTGGACGGCATCAGCTTCGTCGCCCATCCGGGGCAGGTTCACGCCTTGATGGGCGAGAACGGCGCCGGCAAATCCACGCTGCTGAAAATCCTCGGCGGTGCTTACACGCCGAGCAGCGGCGACCTGCAGATCGGCGAGCAGACGAGGGTCTTCAAGTCCACTGCCGACAGTATTGGCAGCGGGGTCGCGGTAATCCATCAGGAGCTGCACCTGGTGCCGGAAATGACCGTGGCCGAGAACCTGTTTCTCGGGCATCTGCCGGCGAGTTTCGGCCTGATCAATCGTGGCGCCTTGCGGCAACAGGCACTGGCCTGCCTCAAAGGCCTGGCCGATGAGATCGATCCGCAAGAGAAGGTCGGGCGCTTGTCCCTCGGTCAGCGGCAACTGGTGGAAATCGCCAAGGCGTTGTCCCGTGGTGCGCATGTGATTGCGTTCGACGAACCCACCAGCAGCCTGTCGGCGCGGGAGATCGACCGCTTGATGGCGATCATCGGTCGCCTGCGCGACGAAGGCAAAGTGGTGCTTTACGTCTCCCATCGCATGGAAGAAGTGTTCCGCATCTGTAACGCGGTGACGGTGTTCAAGGACGGTCGCTACGTGCGCACTTTCGAGGACATGAGTGCGTTGACCCATGACCAGTTAGTGACGTGCATGGTCGGTCGCGACATTCAGGACATCTACGATTACCGCAGCCGTGCGCGTGGCGCGGTGGCGCTCAAGGTCGACGGATTACTCGGGCCAGGCTTGCGTGAGCCGGTGAGTTTCGAGGCGCACAAGGGGGAAATCCTCGGTCTGTTCGGGCTGGTCGGTGCCGGGCGCACCGAGCTGTTCCGAATGCTCAGCGGGCTGACGCGCAACACCGCCGGGCGCCTGGAGTTGCGCGGTCGTGAACTGAAACTGCGTTCGCCTCGCGATGCCATCGCTGCGGGGATTCTGCTGTGCCCCGAGGACCGCAAGAAGGAGGGCATCCTGCCGCTGGCCAGCGTCGCCGAGAACATCAACATCAGTGCCCGCGGTGCCCATTCCACCTTCGGTTGCCTGTTAAGTGGCTTGTGGGAAAAGGGCAACGCCGACAAGCAGATCAAGGCGCTGAAAGTGAAGACGCCCAACGCGGCGCAGAAAATCATGTTCCTGTCTGGCGGTAATCAGCAGAAGGCGATTCTCGGTCGCTGGCTGTCGATGCCGATGAAAGTCCTGCTGCTCGACGAGCCCACCCGTGGCATCGACATCGGCGCCAAGGCCGAGATCTATCAGATCATCCACAACCTGGCCGCCAGTGGTATCGCGGTGATTGTGGTGTCCAGCGACCTGATGGAAGTCATGGGTATTTCCGACCGCATCCTGGTGCTCTGCGAAGGCGCGATGCGCGGCGAACTGACCCGCGAACAAGCCAATGAATCCAACCTGCTGCAACTGGCTTTGCCACGCCAACGCGCTGCCGGCGTGGCGAACTGAGAGGTGACTATGACCATCCAAAACAACGCTCTGCCAACCCCGCGCAAACCTTTGGACTTGCGGCGCTTTTTCGATGACTGGGTGATGCTGCTGGCGGCCGTCGGGATCTTCGTGCTCTGCACCTTGTTGATCGACAACTTCCTTTCGCCGCTGAATATGCGCGGCCTGGGCCTGGCGATTTCCACCACCGGGATTGCCGCCTGCACCATGTTGTATTGCCTGGCGTCCGGGCACTTCGACTTGTCGGTGGGCTCGGTGATTGCCTGTGCCGGCGTGGTCGCGGCGGTGGTGATGCGCGACACCAACAGCGTATTCCTCGGCGTGAGTGCGGCGCTGGTGATGGGGCTGATCGTCGGGCTGATCAACGGGATCGTGATTGCCAAGCTGCGGGTCAATGCGTTGATCACCACGCTGGCGACCATGCAGATCGTTCGGGGCCTGGCGTACATTTTTGCCAATGGCAAAGCGGTGGGCGTTTCGCAGGAACAGTTCTTCGTGTTCGGCAACGGTCAGTTGTTCGGCGTGCCGGTGCCGATTCTGATCACCATCGTCTGCTTCCTGTTCTTCGGTTGGCTGCTCAATTACACCACCTACGGGCGCAACACCATGGCCATCGGCGGCAACCAGGAAGCGGCGCTGTTGGCCGGGGTCAACGTCGACCGGACCAAGATCCTCATCTTCGCCGTACACGGTGTGATTGGTGCGCTGGCCGGCGTGATTCTGGCGTCGCGCATGACGTCCGGTCAGCCGATGATCGGCCAGGGTTTTGAATTGACGGTGATCTCGGCTTGCGTACTCGGCGGGGTGTCGCTGAGTGGCGGGATCGGGATGATTCGGCATGTGATCGCCGGGGTGTTGATTCTGGCGATCATCGAGAATGCGATGAACCTGAAGAACATCGATACCTTCTACCAGTACGTGATTCGTGGTTCGATCCTGCTGCTGGCGGTGGTGATTGACCGACTGAAACAGCGCTGACTTCCACTTGTGGGAGCGGGTTGTCACCGATCGTTCCCACGCTCTGCGTGGGAATGCAGCCCGGGACGCTCCGCGTCCCAACAGCGGACGCAGAGCGTCCATTGAGGCATTCCCACGCGGAGCATGGGAACGATCATTTGAAGGATCCTTCACCCACTTTCACAAAATATTCCTTGCTCGCCCCAACCCGTTTCAGCTATGACGGTACACCCGAGGTGTACATGATCAGACCGGTACGAATTGACAAGAAACAACAGGTGGTCGACGAGCTCACCCGGCACATCGAAAGAAGCCTCATGGAGGACGGCATTCTATTGTCGGGCGAGCATCAGTTGGCTCAAGCATTCAAAGTCAGCCTTGGCACGCTGCGTGAAGCCCTGGCCGAATTGAAGCGGCGCCAAGACATCGCTACGCAAGGCGCAGTGGGGTCCATCGTCACGTTCGATGGTGTGGTGCTCGATCAGCGCAACGGCTGGGCCCAGGCGCTGGCCGACAATGGAGCGCTGATCAATACCGAAGTGCTGCGGCTGGAGGCGGTCACCCGTCCGGACCTGTTGGCGCGTTTCGGCACCGATCAATTCATCACCCTCGACCGTCGCCGCCGCGGCACCGATGGCACGCTGGTGTCTCTTGAGCGCTCATTGATGCCTGCCACTGGCGGCCTGGAAAGTCTCCCGCGAGTGGGGCTGATCGATGATTCCCTGACCATCACCCTGGCCGCCTACGGCTACATCGGCGAGCATGGCGATCAGTGGATCGGCGCAGAACCCTTGAACGCCGAAGACGCCAAGCTGCTCGGGCGTCCGGAGGGCACAGTATTCCTCAAGGCCCTGCGCACCACCTACGACCGTCAGAACCGTTTCATGGAACAAGTCGAAAGCCTGCTCGACCCGGTGCACTTTCGTCTGCATCTGCAAATTGGAGCTGCAAAGTGACCGAACTCGACCGTGCCCTCGGCGCGTTCTACGGACTGGCCCTGGGGGACGCGCTGGGCATGCCGACCCAATCCCTGAGCCGCGCCGAAATCAAGGCGCGCTTCGGCGAAATCACCGATCTGCAAGACGCTGGGCCGGATCAACCGATCGCCGCAAACATGCCCAAAGGTTCGATCACTGACGATACCGAGCAGGCGATTCTGCTCGGCCAGTTGTTGATTGCAGGCAAGGGGCGGATCGAACCGGCGGAGCTGGCCCGAGGGCTGATCGAATGGGAAGCCAGGATGCGGGCCAAGGGCTCGCAGGATTTGCTCGGGCCGTCGACCAAACACGCTATCGAGATGATCCTCGCCGGCTATTCGCTGGAAGAGGCGGGGCGCCATGGCACCACCAATGGGGCGGCGATGCGCATCACGCCGGTGGGGATTGCGGCCGATGTTGCCGATCCCGGGCGTTTCATCCGCGCCGTGGTGCAGGCCTGTCAGGTGACTCATAACACCTCGCTGGGAATTGCCAGTGCGGCGGCGGTGGCGTCGGTGGTTTCTGCCGGGATCAACGGCATGGACCTGGGCGAGGCGTTGAACCTCGGCCAGCAGATCGCGCAGCAAGCTGAAGCTCATGGCCATTGGGTTGCCGGCGGGCGTATCGCCTCACGCATCAGTTGGGCGCGGAGCATCAGCATCGACAGCGACAAGGCGTTGCTGGGGGACTTGCTGTACGAGGTGATCGGTACTTCGGTCGCCTCACAGGAATCAGTGGTGGTGTCGTTTGCGCTGGCTCAGCAAGTGGCCATCGGGGAAATGACGGCCTTCGAAGCACTGTGCATGGCTGCCGGTTTGGGCGGTGATACCGACACCATCGCGGCGATTCTCGGTGCAATGCTTGGGGCTTGCCTGGGGCTTGAGTGTTGGCCGGTGGCGATGATCGAGCAGGTTAAAGCGGTAAATGATTTGCAGTTGGAACCGTTGGTGCAAGGGCTGCTGGCTTTGCGTTGACTGTACGGGCGTCATCGCGGGCAAGCCCGCGATGGACGCGCCGCATACATGAATGTTTCACCCGCAATGGAGCGCACAGATATGGCAAGGACCGCCGGAAAGTCATGTCGACTTCCGAATTGCCCACAACCACAACAATGGCAACAGGAGCAGTTTTCATGAGTTCATCGAACACCGGACAAAGTGCCGGACAATTGGAAACCCGTGGTATCGAACCGGTGCCGGAAGGCGAGTGCAACGGTCATCCGCTGCAACTGTTCTGGGTGTGGTTCGCGGCCAACATTTCCATCCTCGGTTTGCCGTTGGGTGCCACGCTGGTGGCCTTCCGCGGCCTCGCAATCTGGCAGGCGATCATCGTCGCCATCCTCGGTGCCGCCGGTTCTTTCGCGGTGGTCGGGATCATCTCCATTGCCGGTCGTCGTGGCCGTGCACCGAGCCTGACGCTGTCGCGAGCGATCTTCGGTGTGCGCGGCAATATCGGCCCGACGCTGGTCTCGCTGATGTCGCGTCTGGGTTGGGAAACCGTCAACACCACTACCGCCGCATTCGTCTTGCTGTCGCTGTGTTCGATTCTGTTCGGCTCGCCGGTGGAAGCCAAAAGCGCGCCGCTGCTGACCCTGGTCTTTATCGCGATTTTTGTGCTGCTGACGTTGTCAGTGTCCGGCCTCGGTCACGCCACGTTGCTGGTAATCCAGAGATGGGCGACCTATGTGTTCGGTGGGTTGAACATCCTGGTCGGCGGTTTCCTCTGCGCGACCATCGACTGGAGCGCCGTGTTCAACACCACGCCAGCGCCGCTGAGTGCGATGATCATCGGCATCGGCACCATGGCCGCCGGCACCGGGATCGGTTGGGCCAACGCCGGTGCCGACATGTCGCGCTACCAGCACCGCAGTGTCAAAGCCGTGCGTCTGGTGGCATCGGCGGCGTTCGGTGCGGGGATTCCGCTGGTGCTGCTGATCACCCTCGGCGGCCTGCTGTCAGTGGGCAACAATGATCTGGCCTCAGCCACTGACCCGATCGTCGCGATCCGCGACATGCTGCCGACCTGGATGGCCGTGCCGTACTTGGTCACCGCGTTCGGCGGACTGCTGTTGTCGAACAACCTGTCGGTGTACTCCGCCGGTTTGACCACCTTGACCCTCGGCCTGAAGGTCAAGCGCGTGTATGCGGTGGTGGTCGATATCATTGCGATCTTCGCCGGGTCGATTTACTTCATGCTGATCGCCGAGAGCTTCTACGGCCCGTTTATCACCTTCATTTCCTTGCTGGCCGTGCCGATCACGGCGTGGGTCGGGATCTTCGTGGTCGACCTGATTCATCGTCATTACTACAGCCCCAAAGACCTGTTGGATGTCAGCCCGAGCAGCGCGTATTGGTATCGCGGCGGTGTCGAGTGGCGCGCCTTCGGTGCATGGGCGCTGGCAATTGTGTTGGGTTTCAGTTTCACCACCATTGGCACCACTGAACAAGATGTCTGGTTCCGGGGCTTTTTGTCCGACTCCTGGCTGGGCCACAACGGCCTGGGCTGGATCGTCACGTTCGTGGTGGCCGGTGGCATTTACTGGGTACTCGGCGGTGCGAAGGATCGCCGCACTGCGTTGATCGAGCCGGCTCATGCCTAAGCTGTTGCACACCGGCCAGGTCATGATCGACCTGGTCATGGCCGTGGATAAATTGCCTCAATCGGGCGGTGACGTGCTGGCGCAATCCGCTCGTTTCGAGGCCGGCGGCGGCTTCAATGTAATGGCTGCGGCCCAGCGAAACGGCTTGCCGGTGGTCTACCTCGGTGGCCATGGCAAGGGCCGTTTCGGCGACCTGGCCCGAGAGGCGATGACGGCTGAAGGCATTCGGATCGGCATCGATCAGAGCACCGAGCGCGACACCGGGCTGTGTGTCGCGCTGACCGAAGCCTCGGCCGAGCGCACGTTCATTTCCTGCATCGGTGCCGAAAGCGAATTGACCGCCGAAGACCTGGCGAGTGTGCCGGCCGAGGCGGGCGACTTTGTCTACGTCAGTGGCTACAGCCTGCTGCATGGCGGCAAGGCTCAGGCGCTGGTGGATTGGGTGCTGGAGTTGCCGGTCGGGATCAAGGTGGTGTTCGATCCGGGACCGTTGGTGGATTCGCCGGACGCACCGCTGATGAAGGCCTTGCTGCCGTGCATCGATCTGTGGACCAGCAACCGTGTCGAGGCGCTGCGGTTTACCGGGGCGTCGGACATTGCCGAGGCGTTGAATATTTTGGCGGATCAGTTGCCGACGGACGCCCTGATGGTGGTTCGCGATGGGCCGCAGGGTTGCTGGATCAGCCAGCATGGCGACCGTCAGCAGGTACCGGGATTCAAGGTCACGGCCGTCGACAGCAACGGTGCGGGGGATGCCCATGCCGGGGTGTTTGTTGCTGGGTTGGCGCAGGGCTTGTCGGCGGCTGAAGCGGCACGGCGGGCGAATGCGGCAGCGGCGTTGGCGGTCACTCGTTGGGGGCCGGCGACTTCGCCGGGGGCGGCGGAGGTGGATGCGTTGGTCCGCGAGACTTTCGGCACCTGATTAGCCGCTATCGCGGGCAAGCCCGCGATGAGGCCCTCAAGTTCACCCTCAATACTGACTTTCAACCCGCCTTGCGCAACGCCTCGATCAACTCTTGCTTGCGCATGCTCGAACGCCCCGGAATCTTCTTCGCCCGGGCTTCTTTCATCAGGCTGTCCACCGTCTGCGTATCGCGCGACGCCTGGCTGTTGCGCGGCTTGCCCTCACGGGTGGCGACTGCACGGCGGGCTGATTCCTTGCGATCGGCAGACTTGGCAGCGGCCGGTTTCTTGCGTCCCGAGCCGCCGGCGCGCTCACCGCCACCCGACTGCTTGTTCACCGTCGCCCAGGCGCGGGCCTCGGCTTCATCTTTCGACACGCCTTTGCGTTCGTAGCTTTCTTCGATGTGTTCGGCCTTGCGTTTCTGCTCGGCGGTGTATTTGTCTTTGCTTCCACGAGGCATGGGATTTCTCCTGGCTATAGGCGCTGGCGCAGGCTTCGCCAGCTCCTGCTCGGCTAGTTATCCAGTTTGCGTGCCGCCTCAACCCCAGCGGCGCTGAGTTTGATCGGCAGGTTCAGCGAGTGTTCGCCGGCTTCATTGCAGATCACATGACCGTGCTGGATCAGCCCGCGCTCCTGCAATGTCGCGAGGGTGCTGGCCACGACTTTCTCCCCCCGGTAATTGTCCAGAACCTCCTTGCCCAAGCCGCTTGGATGGGCATGCAGCAGGCGGGTCAGGACTTCTTTTTCCAGGTTTTTATCGACGTTCATGGTGACCTCTTGGTTGGGATGGACGAGTGTTGCTCCTCGCTCGCATTGGCGAGCCCTTACTCGATATTGGTCCGTCCCAGACCTGGATTGGTGCCTGAGGAACGACGAGTGGTCCAGGGGCGGGCTAGGCTTGCTGCAACGTTGTGACCTTGCTGACGTGACGCCAGACCAACCGCCCCACGGTGATCAGCCAGTTCAGCAGGGCGACCGACAGTACCGTGAGCAACAACGTCAGCATCCCGTATTCGACGATGATTTTCCCGGCCAGTAGTGGAAAGCCGAACACGCCGATGAAGTAGGACAGGCTGAACAACAGCAAGGATTGTGAGGTGGTACCGGACGGTGCTTCGTTCGCCGCCAGGCCATTGATCACCGAATACGTCAGTCCATAACCAATCCCGAGCATCGCTGCCGCCAGCACATAGCTGAAACCGTCGTCGACCACAAAACCGAATATCAGGATCGAGCCCATCATCAGGCCGGACAACAGGCAGGATGCACGTAACGGATCGCGTTTGACCACGAAGCCGGCAATCAGCATTCGGCTGCTGATCGCCGCGCCCATGAAGCCGAAAAAGAACAGTGAATAATCCAGTGAGCGAGACGCCGCGTAACTGGTTTGAAAACTCGATAATCCGCCGAACACGCAGCCGCCGAGGCCGACCATGATGATCGGGAACACGGCTCTGGAGGACAACACCTGAGCCGTTGCGCGCCAGGAAATGCGTGCGACTGACGCAGACGCGGAGGGCGTTCTTTTGAGCCGGGCATCCAGCCGCCAGAACAGCAAAGCGCCAATCAGACTGGCCAGTGCAGCGAGGTAAAACGCGGCCGTTACCGGATACCCGAGGGCACTGGCTGCGCGGCCTAACAGTGGGCCGCTGCCGATCCCGGTCATCATGCTGCCCGACAGCAACGCAAAGTATTTGGCCCGTTGAGCGGGCGTCACCAGGCTCGCGACGATGATCGGTCCGAGGGTGTAGAAAACACCCCAGCCCAACCCCAGCATCAATCCAAAAAACAGCAGCAGATGGCCAACGCCCGGCGTCAAGGCAAACCCCAGGCTGGCGATCACCAGCAACAGGCTGAACAGGGCAATGGAGCGCGCCGCGCCGAGCAGGTCGGACAAGTGACCAGAGACGAGCACCGCCGCAAAGGTGCTGAGCATTGCCGCCGAAATCACGCTGCCGGCATCGTGTTCATTGCCACCTCGCGAGCTGATCAGCAGCGACAGCAAAAAGGTCGAGCCATAGGACAACGACAGCAAGTAGCTGGCGAGGCAGAACAGGCCGAATAACTTGCTTGAGACTGGTGGGGCGGCGTTAGACATGAGGCTGTTCCTTGACCCGATAGAAGTGAACGTCATCTATCTATCACGCAAGGCGCCGAAGTTAGGTCTGTGGTTACCGATTTCAGGGTTAGCGCCGGCCGGAGTAATGCGCTTGGCAGACGCCGATTTCTTCCTTGAACAGTTCCATGAATCCCTTCAAGCGTTGATGACGAACCTGTGCCAGACGCTGGCCGGTGGTCGTTTGGAAACCGTCCGCGAGGTGCAGCAGCTTGGTCTGGAAATGATCGAGGCAAAAGCGTTTGTCGTCGTAGTCCCGCTCGTTTGCCTCCGGGTCCACTGGGTCGTACAACGCGCTGCCCATGCGCCCGGCAATGTAGAAGGTACGCGCCACGCCGAGCATGCCAAGGGAGTCGAGGCGGTCGGCGTCCTGGATGATTCGGGCTTCGAGGGTCGTGGGCGTGATGTTGGCGCTGAAGCTATGGGCCTCAATGGCATGGACGACCGCGGTGATTTTTGCGTCAGGCCAATCCATGGCTGTCAGCACTGTCGACGCTTTCTGCGCCGCCAGCCGTGACGCCTGGGAACGCAGCGGCGAGTTCTTCTCCACCGCCACGCAATCGTGCAACAGCACGGCGGCCAGCAGCACCTCAAGATCACCGCCTTCTTCAGCCTGAAGTGTGCGCACGTTGTGCCACACCCGCTGCAAGTGCGACAGATCATGGGCGCCGTCCTCGCCAGGTTCCAGCGCGTGGGGCAGCAGTCTTGATGCCAGATTGTGCAGAGGCGCAAAAGCGATAGTGGTCATAAAAGTCCTTTAGTGTGGAAACGCTTTTGTGGCGAGGGAGCTTGCTCCCGCTGGGCTGCACAGCAGCCCCAACCCCAGACGACACGGTATTTCAACTAGATCAGCGTCGCCAGTTTTGCGACTGCTGTGCAGCCGAGCGGGAGCAAGCTCCCTCGCCACATTGCTTTCAAATGTGACGAGCGCCGCGCGCGGACTTAGTATGGCGTTTTCAACTTTTGACAAGGCACGTCCATGACGATCGAAATCCGCCCGGCAACCCCCAGCGATGCTCCGCAAATCCTCGCGTTCATCACTGAACTGGCCGACTTCGAACGTGCCCGTCACGAAGTCATCGCCAGCGTCGCCGACATTGAGCGCAGCCTGTTCAGCGAAGGTGCCACCGCCCATGGCCTGATCTGCCTGCGCGACGGCCTGCCGATCGGCTTCGCGGTGTTCTTTTTCAGCTATTCCACCTGGCTGGGCAGCAATTGCCTGTACCTCGAAGACCTCTACATCACCCCTGAACAACGAGGTGGTGGCGCCGGTAAAACCTTGCTGCGTCACTTGGCAAAAATCGCCTGCGCCAATGACTGCGGCCGTTTCGAATGGAGCGTGCTGGACTGGAACAAACCGGCGATCGAATTCTACAAATCCCTCGGCGCACAACCGCAGGAAGAGTGGGTGCGGTATCGGATGGATGGGGCAGTGTTAAGGGATTTTGCCGAGGGCAATTGATCCCCTAAAAGATCGCAGCCTTCGGCAGCTCCTACACGGGATTGTGTTCGACCGCGCTATTGCGTCGCACATCGAATCTGTAGGGACTGCCGAAGGCTGCGATTTTTTTTTGTGCATCTCCCAATATATGGGATTGATATTTATATATTGAGATTTACCTTCGTCCAGGTTTATAGTCCAGCTCACTCACTGCCAAAAACCAAAACAGGTGAAGCGATGCTGGCGCAATTGATCGCGCTCGATTGGGGGACAACCTCATTACGTGCTTACAAACTCGGCTTCGGTGGCCAGGTGCTGGAACAGCGCTCGCTGTCGTCCGGGATCATGCAGCTGCCCAGGACGCCGCGAATCATCGCCGGCCAGGAATGTGCCGACGGTTTTGAATTGGCCTTCGATGAGGCGTGCGGTGACTGGCTCGACGCGCAGCCCGATTTGCCGGTGATTGCTTGCGGCATGGTCGGCAGTGCTCAGGGCTGGCGCGAAGCGGCCTACTGCGACACGCCGGCGAACGTCGCCAATCTCGGAACTTCCCTACAAACCGTTCGCAGTCTTCGCGGTGTCGATGTGCACATCGTGCCGGGCGTGATTCAGCGTTCGCGCTTGCCGAACGTGATGCGCGGCGAGGAAACCCAGGTCCTCGGTGTATTGCAGAATCTGCCGGGCGGGGCGGGCAACGATCTGTTGATCGGCTTGCCGGGCAGTCATTCGAAATGGGTGGAAGTGGCCGACGGCTGCATCGTGCATTTCGATACTTTCATGACGGGCGAAGTCTTCGCCGTCCTCAGCGAACACAGCATTCTGGGGCGCACTCAGCAGCGCGGTGGGTCTTTTGATGGCGAAGCGTTTGACCGTGGCGTGCAAGTGGCGCTGTCGGCGGACGGCGAGATCGGGCCGCTGTCGACGCTGTTCAGTGCCCGCAGTCTGGGGCTGACCGGTGAACTGAGCGCCACGGCTCAACCGGACTATCTGTCGGGCCTGTTGATCGGTCATGAACTGTCGGCCCTGGCCAGCGTTCAGCGGCGTCGGCGTAACAGCGTCCATCTGCCGTCGATCATTCTCATTGGTAACTCCCAACTCTGCGCCCGCTACAGCCGGGCGCTCGACGCCTGCGGTTTTACCCGGGTGACCCTGGCCGAGCAGGCCACCGAACGCGGGTTGTGGCACTTGGCGGTCGCCGCCGGACTGGTCACGACACCCTCATCCCGTTAAACCTGACTGGAGGTCTGACATGCTCAAGCAAGCACTGGCACAAAACGGTCTGATCGCGATCCTGCGTGGCCTGCGTCCGCAAGAAGCGGCAGCCGTCGGCGAAGTCCTGTATTCGGCCGGATTTCGCGTCATCGAAGTGCCGCTTAATTCCCCTGAACCGTACGAAAGTATCCGCATTCTGCGCAGTACTTTGCCCGCCGATTGCCTGATTGGCGCGGGCACGGTGCTGACCCCGGAGCAGGTCGAGCAAGTGAAAGCGGCGGGCGGCCAAGTGATCGTCATGCCCCACAGCGATGCCAAGGTGTTGCGCGCGGCGAAAGCGGCGGGGCTGTTCCTGTCGCCGGGCGTCGCGACGCCGACCGAAGCGTTTGCGGCGCTGGCTGAAGGGGCGGATGTGTTGAAGATGTTCCCGGCCGAACAAATGGGGCCAGCCGTTGTGAAAGCCTGGCTGGCGGTGTTGCCGGCAGGGACGGTGCTGGTGCCAGTGGGCGGGATTGCGCCGGACAACATGCAGGTGTTTGTCGAGGCCGGCGTCAAAGGTTTCGGTCTCGGTTCCGGGTTGTTCAAACCGGGCATGACGGCTGACGAAGTAGCGGTGCGCGCCAAGGCGTATGTCGCTGCCTGGAATGCGTTGCGTTAAGACTTTTTGGCGCTGTGAGCGCTGCATCTACAAGAGAGACAATAGAGATGAAAATCACCAAACTCACTACCTTCATCGTCCCGCCGCGCTGGTGCTTCCTCAAGGTCGAAACCGACGAGGGCGTGACCGGTTGGGGCGAGCCTGTGGTCGAAGGCCGCGCCCACACCGTTGCCGCTGCCGTTGAAGAATTGTCCGACTACCTGATCGGCAAAGACCCACGCAACATCGAAGACATCTGGACCGTGCTCTACCGTGGCGGCTTCTATCGTGGCGGCGCGATCCACATGAGCGCCCTGGCCGGCATCGACCAGGCGTTGTGGGACATCAAGGGCAAGGCCCTGGGGGTATCGGTCAGCGATCTGTTGGGTGGTCAGGTGCGGGACAAGATTCGCGTTTATTCGTGGATCGGTGGTGATCGCCCGGCAGATACCGCACGCGCCGCGAAAGAAGCGGTCAGCCGTGGCTTCACGGCGGTGAAAATGAACGGCACCGAAGAGCTGCAATTCCTCGACTCCTTCGAGAAAGTCGACCTGGCCTTGGCCAACGTCGCCGCCGTCCGCGATGCGGTTGGCCCGAATGTCGGCATCGGCGTGGACTTCCATGGCCGGGTGCACAAGCCCATGGCCAAGGTGCTGATGAAGGAACTCGACCCGTACAAACTGATGTTCATCGAAGAACCGGTGCTCAGCGAAAACTACGAAGCGCTGAAAGAACTGGCACCGCTGACCAGCACGCCGATTGCCCTCGGCGAGCGGTTGTTCTCGCGCTGGGACTTCAAGCGTGTGCTCAGCGAAGGCTACGTCGACATCATCCAGCCCGATGCCTCTCATGCGGGCGGTATCACCGAAACCCGCAAGATCGCCAACATGGCCGAAGCCTACGACGTGGCGCTGGCGCTGCATTGCCCGCTGGGCCCGATTGCCCTGGCGGCGTGCCTGCAACTGGACGCGGTTTGCTACAACGCGTTCATCCAGGAACAGAGCCTGGGCATCCATTACAACGAGAGCAATGACCTGCTCGATTATGTGAAAGATCCGCGAGTGTTCGATTACGACAAGGGCTTCGTGAAGATCCCCAACGGTCCAGGCCTGGGCATCGAGATCAACGAGGAATACGTGATCGAGCGCGCCGCCGTCGGCCACCGCTGGCGCAACCCGATCTGGCGTCATGCCGATGGCAGCTTTGCCGAGTGGTGATTTGACACCGTCCTTGTAGGAGCGAGGCTTGTCCGCGAAGGCCACGCCTCGGTCTGCTTGATTTTTATCGGCGTTCCCACTGACGCCTTCGCGGGCAAGCCTCGCTCCTACAGATTTTGTTGCGTTTCGTCCATTGACCTCAATAAACATAAGAAGAGGCACCCCCCATGCAACCGCAAACCCTCACCGGGCAGGCGTCGTTGGTGACGCCCAGTCGCAAGCGTTTTTTCATCATGGTCCTGTTGTTCATCACGGTGGTGATCAACTACCTGGACCGCAGCAACCTGTCCATTGCCGCCCCGGCGCTGACCAGCGATCTGGGCATCGATCCGATTCATGTCGGGCTGATTTTTTCCGCGTTCGGCTGGACTTACGCCGCCATGCAAATCCCCGGCGGCTGGCTGGTGGACCGGGTACCGCCGCGCATTCTGTATAGCGTCGCCCTGCTGCTGTGGTCGCTGGCCACGGTGATGCTCGGTTTTGCCGCCAGTTTCATCGCGCTGTTCGTGTTGCGCATGGCAGTCGGTGCCCTGGAAGCGCCGGCGTACCCGATCAACAGCCGCGTGGTGACCACCTGGTTCCCCGAGCGCGAACGCGCCACCGCCATTGGTTTCTACACCTCCGGGCAGTTCGTCGGCCTGGCGTTCCTGACGCCGGTGCTCGCCTGGCTGCAGCACCAATATGGCTGGCACATGGTGTTTGTCAGCACCGGTGTAGTGGGCATTATTTGGGCGGTGATCTGGTACGCGGTGTATCGCGAACCACGGGATTTCAAGGGCGCCAACGACGGTGAAGTCGAGCTGATCCGCGAGGGCGGCGGGTTGGTGGATATCCAGGCTGAAGCTGCCAAGACCAAGGCGAAATTCAGCTGGGTCGACCTCGGGATTGTTCTGAGCAAACGCAAGTTGTGGGGCATTTACCTGGGCCAGTTTTGCCTCAATTCCACGTTGTGGTTTTTCCTGACGTGGTTCCCCACCTATCTGGTGAAATATCGCGGCATGGACTTCATCAAGTCTGGCTTGCTGGCGTCGCTACCGTTTCTGGCAGCCTTCGTCGGTGTGTTGTGTTCGGGTTTTTTCTCCGACTTCTTGATTCGTCGCGGTTACACGGTGGGTTTCGCTCGCAAATTGCCAATCATTGGCGGCCTGCTGATTTCCACCTCGATCATCGGCGCCAACTTCGTCGAGTCGACGCCGCTGGTGATTGCCTTCCTTGCGCTGGCCTTCTTCGGCAACGGCCTGGCCTCGATCACCTGGTCGCTGGTGTCGACCCTGGCCCCGGCGCGCTTGCTTGGATTGACCGGTGGCGTGTTCAATTTCATCGGCAACCTGGCGGCGATTACCACGCCGATCGTCATCGGTTTCCTCGCCTCCGGTGATTCGTTTGCCCCTGCGATTACCTATATCTCGGTTCTGGCGTTGTTGGGGGCGCTTTCCTACGTGTTACTGGTGGGCAAGGTCGAGCGTATCAAGTTGTAGTCGCAGCCGTCGGGCGACCATAATGCCGTCCGTTCACTCGCTCAACGGTAAAGGCTGGATATGCAGGAAGACGCCCCAAAAATCGCCAAGGACGCCGCGCCGACCGGCACCCAGACACTGCTTCGTGGCCTGGGTGTGGTGCAGGCGGTGGCCAGTGGCGCCCGCGATCTCAAGGAAATCGCCCGGCTGATCGGCACCACGCGCAGCACCACCCATCGTCTGGCCAGTTGTCTGGTGGACGAGCGTTATCTGCGGGTGGTGCCGCAAGTCGGTTATCTGCTGGGGCCCAAACTGATCGAGCTGGGCTTCCAGGCACGTGAAGAGCTGCCGCTGGTGACGCTGGCCGGGCCGTATCTGGATGAGTTGTCGGCGTTGACCGGCGACACCATTCACCTGGCGATTCGTGAAGGCGACGAGGTGCTGTACCTGCACAAGAATCCGGGGCACAACGGTCCGGAAATGCGTTCGCGGGTGGGGCATCGCATGCCATTGGCGCGTACCGGGATCGGTAAGGCGCTGATGCTCGATGACACGCAGGAAGAATGGCAAAGGCTGTATGAAATCAGCTTGCCGGTGGGTGGGAAAAATCAGTTCTGGCCGCAGCACCCGGAGCAATCCTGGGAGCAGTTTCAGCAGCGCATGATCGAGTACGTGGCCGGCGGTTACGCCTTCGACCTGGAAGACAACGAACCGTCGATCCGTTGCGTGGCGGCGCCGATCCGCGATGCCAGCAAGCGCATCGTCGCCGGCATCAGCATCGCCAGCACCGTGCCGTACATGCCGCTGGAAAAAATGGCCGAGCTGATTCCCCTGATCAAAGGGGTCACAGCCCGGCTGTCGGCGGAGTTGGGCCTGAAGGTTTAGAGTTTTAGCGTCGCCATGTCGATCACGAAGCGGTATTTAACGTCACCGGCGATCATGCGGGTGTAAGCCTCGTTGATCTGGCGGATGTCGAGCATTTCGATGTCGCAGGAGATGCCGTGCTCGGCACAGAAATCCAGCACTTCCTGGGTTTCGGCGATGCCGCCGATCAGCGAGCCGGCCAATACGCGACGGCTCATTACCAGTTTGCCCCCATGCACCGGCGGATCGATCGGCTCGATCAAACCCACCAGAATGTGCACGCCGTCGAAACGCAGCGTATCGAGGTAGGGATTGAGGTCGTGCTGCACCGGAATGGTGTCCAGCAGGAAGTCGAACTGTCCTGCGGCAGCCTTCATCTGTTGCGCATCGGTGGACATGATCACGTGGTCCGCGCCCTGGCGACGACCTTCTTCAGCCTTGCTCGCCGAGCGGGTGAACAAGGTCACTTCAGCGCCCATCGCCTTGGCGAACTTGATGCCCATGTGACCGAGGCCTCCCATGCCGAGAATCCCGACCTTGTCGCCGGCCTTGACGCCGTAGTGCTTGAGCGGCGAGTAGGTGGTGATGCCAGCACACAGAATCGGCGCGGCGCTGGCCAGGTCAAGCTTCTCCGGGATGCGCACAACGAAGTGTTCGCTGACCACGATGCTGTCGGAGTAACCGCCCATCGTGTTGCTGCCATCGACCCGGTCCGGGGTGGCGTATGTCGTGGTCGGACCTTCGAGGCAGTATTGCTCCAGATCGGCCTGGCAGGCTGCGCAGTGGCGGCACGAGTCGACCATGCAACCGACGCCGACCAGATCGCCGACTTTGTGTTTAGTAACGTTCGCGCCGACGGCGGTCACTTTGCCGACGATCTCATGGCCGGGCATCAGCGGGTAAACCGCAATGCCCCACTCGTTGCGCGCCTGGTGGATGTCGGAATGGCAGACGCCGCAGTAGAGAATCTCGATTGCGACGTCGTCGGGCCGTGGACTGCGGCGTTCGAATTTCATCGGGGCGAGGGGAGTGGTGGGCGACTGAGCGGCATATCCGATGGCGGTGTACATGGTGAACCTCGCAAAAGCAGTGACAGGTGAGGCGAGCCATTCTGGGCACCGCACGGGTGACCGGCCATGGCGATTCCTCCGGGTGTCATGCCTAATCCTCCGGCATCCATCTTCGATGGGTCGTATTGGCGTTCAGACCTGCGATGATGTTTTCATCCCTTTTTTCGTTACTTTTTTGTGAAGAGCTCCCCATGTTGTTGACCCGTTATCTCGATGCCAATGCCACGCTGGTTTCGCTGATCCAGTCGCTGACCACCCGCGATGGTTACACGCCAACCGCGTTGCCAGGCGTGCAGATTTTGCGGGCCAGTCGTGATTTGGCCCGCGGCCCGCAAATCTACGAGCCAAGCCTGGTCATCATTGCCCAGGGTGGCAAGTTGGCGTATCTGGGGTCGCGTACTCTGGAATACGGTGCCGGGCATTATTTGATTCAGGCGCTGCCGGTGCCGTTCGAGTGCGAGACGTTTTCCGCGCCCGATGGCCCGATGCTGGGCATTTCCATCGCCATTGACCGGGTGTTGCTCGGTGAGTTGGTGCTGGCCATGGGGCTGGCGTCGGGGCGCTATATCGCGGCGCAGACGCCAGAGTCCATGACTTCGGCGGTGCTCGATGATGCGATGCGGGGTTGTGTTGAACGGCTGTTGCGCTGTCTGCACGACCCGCTGGAGAGCCAGGTTATGGGACAGGCGCGATTGCGTGAGTTGTTGTTCGTCGCCTTGCGTGGGCCGCAAGCCGATGTATTGCGGGCGCTGGTGGAGCAACAGGGGCAGTTCGCCCGGATCGCGGCCTCCCTGAGCCATCTGCATGCGCATTACACCGAGCCGCTGAACGTCGAAGCCCTGGCCAGTTGCGCCAACATGAGCGCATCGACGTTTCACGAGCATTTCAAACGCTGCACCTTGTTGTCGCCAGTGCAGTATCTGAAGCGTTTGCGTTTGCTCAAGGCCCAGCGCTTGCTGCAGGGCGAAGGATTGGGCGTGGCCCAGGTGGCGCATCGGGTGGGGTATCAGAGTACGTCGCAGTTCAGCCGTGAGTACAAGCGTTACTTCGAACGTAATCCGGGGGATGAGCGCGCTGCCTGATCCACAGGTTCTTGTGGTGACGCTTGAATTGCGGGCAACAAAAAGGCCCCCATTCAGGGAGCCTTGATGTTCAGGTGTTCGACTTACATGTTCGGGTAAGTCGGGCCGCCGGAGCCTTCCGGCGCCACCCAGGTGATGTTCTGTGCAGGGTCCTTGATGTCGCAGGTCTTGCAGTGAACGCAGTTCTGGGCGTTGATCTGGAAGCGCTTCTCGCCGTCTTCCTGGGTGACCACTTCGTACACGCCGGCCGGGCAGTAACGCTGGGCAGGTTCATCGTACATCGGCAGGTTCTTGGCGATCGGAATGCTCGCGTCGGCCAGCTTCAAGTGGCACGGTTGCTCTTCTTCGTGGTTGGTACCAGAGATGAACACCGAGCTGAGTTTGTCGAAGCTGATCTTGCCGTCCGGTTTCGGGTAGTCGATCTTCTTGCAGTCGGCCGCCAGTTTCAGGCACGCGTAATCCGGCTTGGTGTCGTGCAGGGTGAACGGCAGTTTGCCGCCGAACCAGTTCTGGTCGATGTAGTTGAACGCGGCGCCGAGAATCGGGCCGAATTTGTGCATCGCCGGGCCGAAGTTGCGGCTGGCGAACAGTTCGTCATAGAGCCAGCTTTTCTTGAAGGCGTCGACGTAAGTGGTCAGCTCTTCGGTGCCGTCTTTGTCCGCGAACAGTGCGTCAGCTACCGATTCAGCGGCGAGCATGCCGGACTTCATCGCCGTGTGGCTGCCTTTGATCTTGGCGAAGTTCAGGGTGCCGAGGTCGCAACCGATCAGCGCGCCGCCCTTGAAGACCATTTTCGGCAGCGAGTTCAGGCCACCTTTGCAGATAGCACGAGCGCCGTAGCTGACGCGCTTGCCGCCTTCCAGGTATTGCTTGAGCACCGGGTGATGCTTGAGGCGCTGGAATTCGTCGAACGGCGACAGGAAAGTGTTGCTGTAGGACAGATCGACGATCAGACCGACCACCACCTGGTTGTTTTCCAAGTGATAGAGGAACGAGCCACCGGTGTTCTCGGTGCCCATGATGTCCAGCGGCCAGCCGGCGGTGTGGACCACCAGGCCAGGCTGGTGCTTGGCCGGGTCGATTTCCCAGATTTCTTTCAGGCCGATGCCGTAATGCTGGGCGTCGGCTTCGCTGTCGAGGTTGAAACGCTTGATCAACTGCTTGCCGATGTGGCCGCGGCAACCTTCGGCGAACAACGTGTACTTGGCACGCAATTCCATGCCCGGGGTGTACAGGCCTTCTTTCGGATTGCCTTCGCGATCAACGCCCAGATCGCCGGTGATGATCCCGCGAACCACACCGTTCTCGTCGAACAGTGCTTCCTGGGCGGCGAAGCCCGGGTAGATTTCCACGCCCAGGTTCTCGGCCTGCTGAGCCAGCCAGCGGCACAGATTGCCCAGGGAGATGATGTAGTTGCCTTCGTTGTGCATGGTCTTGGGCACAAAGAGGTCAGGAATCTTCTGCGCGCTGTCAGCGTTCTTGAGAACGAAGATGTCATCGCGGGTGACTGGCGTATTCAGCGGCGCGCCGAGTTCTTTCCAGTCCGGGAACAATTCGTTCAGAGCCCGTGGTTCGAACACGGCACCGGACAGGATGTGAGCGCCGACTTCGGAGCCTTTTTCGACCACGCAGACGCTGATTTCCTTACCGGCTTCGGCGGCCTTCTGCTTCAAACGGCAGGCGGCGGACAGGCCAGCGGGGCCGGCACCGACGATGACCACGTCGAATTCCATGTATTCGCGTTCCACAGGCTATCTCCTACTCAAGGCTCAACAGTTTTTTTCTAATTGGAGGTTTGGCGTTGCATCCATTATTTCCTTGCGGCAAACGCCGAAGGAGACAATGGATGACCCACCTTTCTCTCTAGGTGGCGCATTATATCTACACCACTCTTAGCGTCCAATACAAACGTTTGTTTGAAATGGCTCAAAGCCAGATAAATCAAAGTCACCGCGGCTTATGACTGGCCATTTTGCCGTATTGACCGGAATAGGCGTTCCGGTCAAGATACGGGCGGTTTTGCGCTCGCCGTAGGCTGACTGTTGGTTTCAAGAGCACCTCTAAAGACAGGGCGATGGCAGTACAAGGTGATGCGCCGCGCAGGTTTTTCGCGCAGTTTACACGCCACGATAATGAATGACTCGTCAGTCACCACTGACGAACGGTTATCAGCCTCGTGAGCAAGGTTCACCCTTTACACCTGCCAGCGTTTTTAGAGGTGCCCTTGCGCCGATGAGCATCAACCGCCAGGTTCGCCTAGGCGACTTTCTTTTCACCGGAGAGTAACGAGGAATCCATGAAGGTTCTTGTAGCTGTCAAACGCGTTGTTGATTACAACGTCAAGGTTCGCGTCAAGGCGGACAATTCCGGCGTCGACCTCGCCAACGTCAAGATGTCGATGAACCCGTTCTGCGAAATCGCAGTGGAAGAAGCCGTACGTCTGAAAGAGAAAGGCGTTGCGACTGAAATCGTCGTCGTCTCCATCGGCCCGTCCACCGCTCAAGAGCAACTGCGCACCGCGCTGGCTCTGGGTGCCGACCGCGCCATCCTCGTCGAATCCGCTGAAGATCTGACTTCCCTGGCCGTTGCCAAACTGTTGAAGGCCGTTGTCGACAAGGAACAGCCTCAGCTGGTGATCCTCGGCAAACAAGCCATCGACAGCGACAACAACCAGACTGGCCAGATGCTCGCTGCACTGAGCGGCTACGGTCAGGGCACGTTCGCCTCGAAAGTCGAAGTGTCCGGCGACAGCGTTGCCGTGACCCGCGAAATCGACGGCGGCGCGCAGACGGTTTCCCTGAAACTGCCGGCCATCGTCACCACCGACCTGCGTTTGAACGAGCCGCGCTACGCGTCCCTGCCAAACATCATGAAAGCCAAGAAGAAGCCTCTCGAAGTGCTGACTCCGGACGCTTTGGGCGTTTCCACCGCCTCTACCAACAAGACCGTGAAAGTCGAAGCGCCGGCTGCACGCAGCGCGGGTATCAAGGTCAAGTCGGTGGCTGAACTGGTCGAGAAACTGAAAAACGAAGCGAAGGTAATCTAATCATGACTATCTTGGTAATCGCTGAACACGACAACAAAGTGCTGGCCCCGGCCACGCTGAACACCGTTGCTGCTGCCGCCAAGATCGGTGGCGACATCCACGTTCTGGTTGCAGGCCAGGGCGCTGGCGCCGTGGCTGAAGCCGCTGCGAAAATCGCTGGCGTGAGCAAAGTCCTGAACGCTGACAATGCTGCTTACGCGCATCAGCTGCCGGAGAACGTTGCTCCACTGGTAGCCGAGTTGGGCAAGGGCTACAGCCACATCTTGGCTGCCGCCACTTCCAACGGCAAAAACATCCTGCCACGCGTTGCCGCGCAGCTGGACGTTGACCAGATCTCCGAGATCATCTCGGTCGAAAGCGCCGACACCTTCAAGCGCCCGATCTACGCCGGTAACGCCATCGCTACCGTGCAGTCGAACGCTGCGGTCAAAGTGATCACCGTCCGCGCCACCGGTTTCGACCCGGTTGCAGCTGAAGGTGGTTCGGCGGCTGTTGAAGCCGTTGCCGTTGCACACGACGCTGGCACTTCCAGCTTCGTCAGCGAAGAACTGGCCAAGTCCGATCGTCCGGAACTGACCGCTGCCAAGATCGTCGTTTCCGGCGGCCGTGGCATGCAGAATGGCGACAACTTCAAACACCTGTACGCCCTGGCCGACAAGCTGGGCGCTGCCGTCGGTGCTTCCCGCGCTGCTGTCGACGCCGGTTTCGTACCCAACGACATGCAGGTCGGTCAGACCGGCAAGATCGTTGCGCCACAGCTGTACATCGCCGTTGGTATCTCCGGCGCGATCCAGCACCTGGCCGGCATGAAAGACTCCAAGGTGATCGTTGCGATCAACAAGGACGAAGAAGCGCCGATCTTCCAGGTGGCCGATTACGGCCTGGTGGCAGACCTGTTCGAAGCCATCCCTGAGTTCGAGAAGCTGGTCTAATCCGGCAGCTTGACTTATAAAGAGCCCGACCTTTTGGTCGGGCTTTTTTTTGTTCCGGATTTGAGTGGGGAGAGTGTTGCGATGGGTCTGCGCCGCTGGTTTGGCTGCTCTTTGTTTCCGGCTTGGTGGCTGGGCCTGGCGCTGTTGCCGGGGCTGTCCGCTGCCGCGGGCAAATGCGAGCGCCTGGTGGTGACCGGCAGCCCGGACGCGCCGCCGTACCTGTGGCAAGACCCGCAAAACCCCACCCACCTGATAGGCGCCAGTGCTGATCTGTTGCAGCAAGTGGCGGGGGAGTTGGGCATCAAGGTCGAGCTGCTTTACGCCGGCAAACGCTCCCAGGCCCTGGACGAAGTGCGCAGCGGGCGCATGGACATGCTGGCCGATGCGCCCTTGGCGGTAAATGAGCTGGAAAATCTGGATTACATTCATCCACCGCTGCTGGAAAACGATTACCTGGTCTGGACCCGCAATGACTCGCTATTGGTCTACAACGAAGCGCAAGACCTTCACGGTCATCCCGGCGCGTTGTCGGAAAAGGCTCGAATGACCCCTTCATTCGGCACTTTCGCCGAGCAGCAATTGACCCTCGTGCGCACACCCAATCTGACTCAGGCCTTTCAGAAATTGCTGCTGGGCGAGGTGGAATTTGTCCTCGCCGGCCGCTACTCGGGCATGGCCATGGTGCAAACGCTGGGGATGGCCAATGACTTGATGGCCCACCCTCAACCCATCGACAAACCCGGCCTGTATCTCGCGGTTTCCCATAACTCCGCCTGTAACGATCCCTGGTTGCGCGGACAGCTGGCCAAAAAGATGACAGAATTGCCCGCGTCCGGACTGACGGAGGCCGTGTTGCTGCGCAATGTCGAGCGTTGGAAAGCGCAAGGCTCGCAACAGCAGCCACAACCCGTCAGTACCCCAATACAGTAGGGATTTTTAGTGAGTATTCGACCTCTTTTCGCTGTCCTGGCCGTTCTGGCTCTGGCGGGTTGTGCAGCCGATCCGGCGCCGAATGAACAAATACGCCTGACCGAACAGGCCCTCGAGCAAGCCAAGGCCGTCGGCGCTACTGTCGATGACGTGCCGGAGCTGAAACTGGCCGAAGACAAGTTCAAGCGTGCCAAGGGCAACATGGCTGACCAGTCCTTCAAGAATGCACGCATGCGGGCCGAGCAGGCCGAGCTGGATGCGCGCCTGGCCGAAGCCCGGGTCCTGACCCTCAAGAGCGAGAAGCAGTTGAACGTGCTCGACACCCGCATCACTCGCCTGCGCAAGCAACTGGGAGATGCCCAATGAGCCTCAAGACCCAAGTACTCACCGGCTTGATCCTGGCCGGTTGCGCAAGCTTGTATGGCTGCGCCGGTCAGCACAGCGAAGCCGCGTTGCAGCAGGCCGGCGCCGACTTCCAGAAGGTCAAGGAAGACTCCAACGTGTTGCGCATTGCGCCCAAAGACGTGATCCGTGCCGGTGAATCCCTGGCCCGCGCCGATCGTCTGTCCAGCTACTGGGGCAGCGGTTCGGACGTTGTGCATTACGCCTACCTGAGTCAGCGCTACAGCGAAATCGCCCGGGAACACACCAATCAAGTGCTCAACGAGGAGCGAGCAGCCAAGCTCGAACTCGAGCGTCAGCGCCTGCAACTGGCCCTGCGCGAGTCCAAGTTGCTCAGCGTGCAGCAGCAGGGCAAGTGGCTTGAAGAGCAGATCGTGGCGTTGGCGACGACCCAGACCGACCGTGGCCTGGTGATGACCCTGGGCGATGTGCTATTCGATACCGGCGAGGCGGAGCTGAAAAACTCGGCTAACCGCGTGGTGCTGAAGATCGTGCAGTTTCTGCAGCTCAACCCCAAGCGTGTGGTGCGGATCGAGGGCTACACCGACAGCACTGGCGGTAAACAGGAAAACCTCAAGCTGTCCCGTGACCGTGCGCAATCGGTGGCTGACGTGCTGACGGATTTGGGCATCGATGACAAACGCATTCAGGTCGAAGGTTACGGCGATGAATACCCGGTGGACGCCAATGCTTCCGAGCGCGGGCGTGCACAGAACCGTCGGGTGGAAATTGTGTTCTCCGACGAAAAAGGCCAACTCGGCGCCGCCCGCTAAGGGCGGCGTCATTGGAAACCCCGGCCTGTTCAGCAGCGCCGGGTTTTTTTTGCACGCGGACAACCTTGTAGCAGCTGGCGAAGCCTGCGCTCGGCTGCGAATCAGTCGTCAATTCTTGCGCGGCTCCCCAGAATGATCGAGGAGGACTTCGTCCTCGAACGCAGCCTTCGGCACCTGCTACAAGGTTTAGCCGATCAATTGCATCGCATCTTCGCAAAAAACAGTACAGTTTTTGCTGACACTGCACTGTACGGTCGACTATTGTGGCAACTGTCCCAGTACACTTCTAAACTGTTCCGGTATTGTTTCACACAAGAATAAAATGCCCGTGAAATCGAGTGCTGCGTCATGACCAATCTCTTGCTCTATCAACGAATTGCTCAGCAACTGGCAGAAGACATCCGTCGGGGTGTCTATCAACCGGGGGAGCGCGTGCCTTCGGTGCGCAAGATGAGCTCGCAGCTCAACGTCAGCCATGCAACGGTGTTGCAGGCCTACGCCAACCTTGAGGATCAGGGGCTGATCCGTGCCCGGCCGCAATCCGGGTACTACGTGCACCAGACGCCCGCCCTGACGGCGCCAACCCCGGACATTGCGCGGGTCGAGCGCCCCGGCCTGGTCACCCGCAGCAGTATCATTCAGCAAGTACTGGTCGAATCGCGCCGCGAAGGTGTTTTTCCGTTGGGCGCGGCCGTGCCGAGCGTCGATTATCTGCCGGTGCGGGCACTTCACCAGCAACTGGCCAAAGTCACCCGTTTTCATAGCCCGCGGGCGTTCAGCTACATGTTCAGCCCCGGTTTCGAGCCGTTGCGTCGGCAAGTGGCGATCCGCATGCGCGATGCCGGCGTGGTGGTCGACCCGTCGGAAGTGGTGATCACCCACGGCTGCGTCGATGCATTGCAGATGTCTTTGCGCGTGCTGACCCGGCCGGGCGATCTGATCGCCGCCGAGTCGCCGACCTATTACGGTTTGCTGCAGCTGGCCGACCTGCTGGGGCTCAAAGTCATCGAGATTCCCAGCGACCCGGCCACCGGCATGAGCCTCGAAGCCCTGCAACTGGCAGCCAATCAGTGGTCGATCAAGGCACTGGTGCTGACAACGCGCCTGAGCAACCCCTTGGGCGGCACCATGCCCGAAGAGCGGCAGAAACAACTGCTGCGCCTGGCCTCGGATTTCGATATCCAGGTGGTCGAAGACGATATTTACGGCGAGCTGATGTTCGAACAGGGCCGCACCAAGTCACTCAAGGCCTATGACCGGCTGGATCGGGTGATCTATTGCTCCAGCTTCTCCAAAACCCTGTCGCCCGGTGTGCGGATCGGCTGGATGATTGCTGGCAAGTACCAGCAGGAAATCCAGCGCTTGCAGACGTTCAGCACGCATTCGGCCTGCAGCGTTACGCAAATGGGCATAGCGGCTTACCTGGAGAACGGTGGTTACGATCGGCATTTACGTTACATTCGTCAGGAGTACCGCAAGAACCTCAGCGCTTTCCAGCTGGGCGTGCAGCAGTACTTCCCGGAGGGCACGCAGATGACCCGGCCCACTGGCGGTTTCATTTTGTGGGTCAGTCTGCCCGGCCGGGTCAACACGCAGGAACTGCATGTGCGTGCATTGCAGCAGGGCATCAGCATCGCGCCGGGGCTGATTTTCAGTAACACCGAGCAGTTCAATCACTGTATTCGTTTGAACTGTGGCATCCCGTGGAACCGCGAAGCCGAGCGCGCATTGATGACATTGGGCTTGCTGGCGACGCAACTTTGTCAGGAGACGGCGAGCGGCTTTTGACCGGCCGGGCCGTTGTGAACTGCCCGCTTGTCTTGTCGTCTCCAACAGGCGAGCATATGGCTCTCTGCCGTTCGTGCCGTTGGGTCCATGAAGCCGATTTTTCCTGCCGCCTGGTTGTTGATCTGCCTGTTGATGACCTGTCACGCGCAAGGCGTCATGGCGGCTTCCGTTCAGGAAAAACCGACAGCCAGTACCACCGCGAAACAACCGGCGCCGGTGAAAAAAGCCGCTCCGGTAAAAAAGAAGGCTGCGCCGGTGAAAAAGCGTTCGCCCATTGCCTCCAAATCGAAACCGGCCAGTGAAGTGGTGAAAACCAGACTTCCTCCTGCCAATCTGGACTTGAGCTTGCCTCAGGAAATGGTCGAAAAACTCAAACCGGTCGGCACGGTACCGTTGCCCCGACACGATGCGGTATTGCCACAAATGTTCGGTGACAAGGCCGGCAGCAGTCCGTTTCAGCTCAACGGTCGCCTGCTCAACAACGAAATGCAGTTGCAGTTGCGCAATGAAGAGCGTCGGGAAGTTGAGGGCGCGGCGCTGGATTTCGAGTTCAAACAGTAAATCCTCTCCATTCGTGACCCGCAGACCAGACGCTTTGTCGGAGACTGGTCAGTCACGTTCGATTGAGTGAAAAAACCCCGGCTCAGGTAATTTTAAACAGTCGTTTTAGCGGTTACTCTGTGCCCCGTCCCTTTAACACATTGCCCGTCGCGAGGAGCTTGTCGTCATGAAATGCCGTGAAGGCTGTGGCGCCTGTTGCATTGCCCCTTCCATCAGTTCGCCGATTCCTGGCATGCCCAATGGCAAGGCCGCCGGAGAGCGTTGCGTACAACTGTCTGTCGATAACCTGTGCAGCATTTTCGGCAAGCCTGAACGTCCTGCGGTGTGTTCGGCATTTGAAGCCGATGTCGAGGTCTGCGGAGGCAGCCGGGACGAAGCGATCAAATTGCTGGGCTGGTGGGAGCAAATGACGGCCGCGTGACGGGGCAACGTACGGAACTTCAACAATAAGGAAAAAAACTATGGGTTCGCTGCATCGTATGGCTGTGCTGTGTGGTTTGACAGTTTTGCTGGCTTCTACGGCCCAGGCCGAAGAATGGAAAACCGCCAAGGACGAAGACGGCATCAAGGTGTCCTTGAGTGAGGTGGCCGGTTCCCAATACAAGGCTTACCGTGGCGTGACCGTCATGAAGACCACCATGGCCAAACTGCGTGCATTGCAGGAAGACGTTCCAGGTGCCTGCGCCTGGATTCACGAGTGCAAGACCCAGAAGCTGCTCAAGCACGAAGGCAACCAGAGCTGGACCTATACGCAGTTCAATACACCTTGGCCGGTCACTGCTCGCGATTCGGTGTTACATGTCACCACCGTTGATGGGGCTGATGGCAGCCTGACGCGTGAGCTGGAAGGGCAGCCGAAGTACATTCCTGAGGAAAAGGGTTTTGTACGGGTCGCCCAGGTCAAGGGTTTCTGGAAGCTGGTGCCAAAAGGCGATCAAGTCGAAGTGACGTATCAGGTCCACACCGATCCAGGCGGCAGCGTGCCGTCGTGGTTGGCCAACAAGTTTGTGGTCGATGCGCCGTTCAATACCCTCAAAGCGCTGAAAGAGCGCGCCGAGAAGTAACCCGTATTCTTTTGATACGGCCCGTTCGACAACGCCCCGATTTGATCGGGGCGTTTACGTTTTACAGAGGCGCGGTGGCTTTATTTTGTTTCCGGATATGCGTTGAACGAAATTTTCACAAAGCGTCCAAGACAATTCACCCGCGCCGCACCCCGTCAGCCACGCAACTTTGCGCCACGCCGCTTGTCCCACAGCGCTATAAGCGACGGTCGGGCCTGCCGGACAGTAATCAATGGCATTGCCGCGGTTGATCGTGCAACATTTGCGCACTGCGCAAGCCCCGGGGCCGAGGATGGCCAACAGAGGGCAAGGTGCCGCTGTATTTTTGAAACTTCAACTTCCAATGGGTCCTAAAACGACATGGCAAACCCGGACGCCCTGAGTCAGCAGCGAGCTTCTAGTCGCCTGCTGCAACCGACCGTCAAATCGCATCTGGCCTACACGCTATTGTGTGCCCTGGTCATGATGGTCATGTTCAGCCTGCTGCGCGTGGCGCTGCTGGTCTACAACAGCTCGATGATCCTCGACACACCGGCTTCGACCTTTCTGGAAGCGTTCGCCAATGGCCTGCGTTTCGATTTGCGCCTGGTGGTTTATCTCAGCATTCCGCTGCTGCTGGCCCTGTTCAGCGCCCGGGCCATGGCTGCCCGCGGATTCTTCCGGTTATGGCTGACCGTTGCCTCAAGCATCGCGCTGTTCCTTGGCCTGATGGAGATGGATTTCTACCGCGAATTCCACCAGCGCCTCAACGGCCTGGTCTTCCAGTACGTGAAAGAAGACCCGAAAACCGTGATGAGCATGCTCTGGTACGGTTTTCCGGTGGTTCGCTACTTGTTGGCCTGGGCCTTGGGCACATTGATTCTGACCCTTGCGTTCAAGGGCGCCGACCGCGCCACGCGTCCTCGCGGGCCGTTCAGCGGTGGCAGCATTGGCACGCGCCAGGTCGCTCCATGGTATGTGCGCGGCGTGGTGTTCGTGGTCTGCCTGATGGTCTGCGTTGTTGCGGCTCGCGGTACCTTGCGTCAAGGCCCACCGCTGCGTTGGGGTGACGTTTACACCACCGACTCGAACTTCGCCAACCAGCTGGGCCTCAACGGCACGCTGTCGCTGATCGCGGCGGCCAAGAGCCGGATGTCCGAAGAGCGCGACAACATCTGGAAAGCCACACTGCCACAGCCTCTGGCCCAACAGACCGTGCGCGATATGTTGCTGACTCCTGCTGACAGGCTGGTCGATCCCGAGACCGCCGCGGTGCGCCGCAACTCCACCCCCGATGCCAACAAGACACTGCCGATCAAGAACGTGGTGGTGATCCTGATGGAAAGCTTCGCCGGCCACTCGGTAGGCGCTCTGGGACGTCCGGGCGAGATCACGCCGTACTTCGACAAACTGTCGAAAGAAGGCCTGTTGTTCGACCGTTTCTTCTCCAATGGTACCCATACCCACCAGGGCATGTTCGCCACCATGGCCTGCTTCCCGAACCTGCCGGGTTTCGAATACCTGATGCAGACCCCGGAAGGCAGCCACAAACTGTCCGGCCTGCCGCAGTTGCTCAGTACTCGTGGCTACGACGATGTGTACGTCTACAACGGCGACTTCGCCTGGGACAACCAGTCAGGCTTCTTCAGCAACCAGGGCATGACCAACTTCATCGGGCGTAATGACTTCGTCAACCCTGTGTTCTCCGATCCAACCTGGGGCGTGTCTGACCAGGACATGTTCAACCGTGGCCTGGAAGAGTTGAAAGCTCGCGATGGCAAGGACAAGAAGCCGTTCTATGCCTTGCTGCAGACCTTGTCCAATCACACGCCGTACGCCTTGCCGACACCACTGCCGGTTGCGCGCGTCACCGATCGCGGCAGCCTCAACGAACACTTGACCGCCATGCGCTACTCCGACTGGGCGTTGGGTCAGTTCTTTGAAAAGGCCCGCAAAGAGCCATACTTCAAGGAAACCCTGTTCGTGGTCGTCGGCGACCATGGTTTTGGCAACGAACAGCAAATCACCGAAATGGACCTGGGCCGCTTCAACGTCCCGATGCTGATGATCGGGCCGGGCATCCAGGAAAAATTCGGTCAGGTCGACCACACCGTAGGCACCCAGATCGACATCGTGCCGACCATCATGGGCCGCATCGGTGGCGATGTGATTCAACAATGCTGGGGGCGCGACTTGCTGAACCTGCCGGAAGGCGACAAGGGCTTCGGCGTGATCAAGCCGTCGGGCAGCGATCAGACGGTCGCCTTGCTCACCGCGGACCGCGTGCTGGTACTGCCTAAAGAGATGCCGCCGAAGTTGTATCAATACGAACTGGGCGGCAACCCGAAAGGTGAATTAATCCCGGCATCGGCTGACGAAGCGGCGCTCAAGCAGAAGCTCGAATCGTTCATCCAGACGGCCACCAAGAGCCTGATCGACAACACCGCCGGTGTGGTTGACGGCAAGCCGGACTAAGCGTCGACGCAATAAAAAAGAGGTCCTTTCGAGGGCCTCTTTTTTTGCGGGTATAACCTTTATATCTTGCCCAACAGCAGCAGGATCAACAGCACCACCAACACCACGCCGATGATACCGGACGGACCATAACCCCAACTTCTGGAGTGTGGGAAGACCGGCAGACCACCTATCAGCAACAGGATAAGAATAACGATAAGAATTGTGCCCATGTCTATTTCCCTTGTTGGAAGCGTGTGGATTTGACTTGGCATTTTAGCCATCAGCAGGACGTGTATTAATCCTAGCTGCTTACAAAATCCGACTCATGGGTATGAAAAAAAATTCCGGTTTTTTTTAATGTTTTTGGAAAGCACGTTTATTTCTTTTACTGCGTATCGAAGTTGAAACAGTCAGACCGCGCCGTGGTTCATCGTTGGCCATTCAGCACTCTGATGGAGCGTGGGTCGCGCATTATCCTTCGCTACACTCGCTGCATCTTCCCCGGAACAACAAGGCTGTTTGCTATGCAAAATCGCATGATGATCACTGGCGCGGGCTCAGGCCTGGGTCGCGAAATCGCGCTGCGTTGGGCGCGTGAAGGCTGGCAGCTGGCCTTGTCGGATGTCAGCGAGCCCGGCCTGCAAGAAACCCTGAAACTGGTGCGCGAAGCCGGCGGCGACGGTTTCATCCAGCGTTGCGATGTGCGCGACTACAGCCAGTTGACGGCCTTCGCCCAAGCCTGTGAAGAAAAACTCGGCGGCATCGATGTCATCGTCAACAACGCCGGTGTGGCCTCGGGCGGGTTCTTCAGTGAACTGTCGCTGGAGGACTGGGACTGGCAGATCGCGATCAACCTGATGGGAGTGGTCAAGGGCTGCAAGGCCTTCCTGCCGCTGTTGGAGAAAAGCAAAGGCAAGATCATCAACATCGCCTCGATGGCGGCGCTGATGCAAGGCCCGGCCATGAGCAACTACAACGTGGCCAAGGCGGGGGTGGTGGCGTTGTCCGAAAGTCTGTTGATCGAACTGGCCCACGAGGAAGTCAGCGTGCATGTGGTCTGCCCGTCGTTCTTCCAGACCAATCTGCTGGACTCCTTCCGCGGCCCGACGCCGGCGATGAAAGCCCAGGTTGGCAAATTGCTGGAAAGCTCGCCAATCACCGCTGCCGACATTGCCGATTACATTTATCAGCAGGTCGCTGCCGGTGAATTCTTGATCCTGCCTCACGAACAGGGCCGTATGGCCTGGGCGATGAAGCAGAAAAACCCGCAATTGCTCTACAACGAAATGACCGTGATGGCCGACAAAATGCGCGCCAAGGCCAAACAAAACGCAGGCTGAACTTGCCCGTGCGCAATACCGTCGTTAGGGTGGCCGCCACCGGTCATCCTAACGAGACGTCTGCATGCTCAATTACCTGTGGTTTTTACTCGCCGCGCTGTTCGAAATCGCCGGCTGCTTCGCCTTCTGGATGTGGCTGCGCCAGGGCAAAAGTGCGTGGTGGATTATCCCGGCCTTACTCAGCCTGACGTTGTTTGCGCTACTGCTGACCCGGGTCGAAGCGAGCTATGCCGGTCGCGCCTATGCCGCCTACGGTGGCATCTACATTATCGCCTCGATCGGTTGGCTGGCGGTGGTCGAGCGAATTCGTCCACTGGGCTCGGACTGGATCGGCGTGGTGCTGTGTGTGATCGGGGCGAGTGTCATCTTGTTCGGCCCGCGCTTTACCGCTTCCTGAAGGATTGGTCCTACATTCAGCCTATTTGTCGGACGCGTCCGTCAGGGTGCTGCATTCTGCGCCGTAGGGCGAGACTGTTTTGCCGCCGCTGTATTGAAGACCCGCCGTGCGCCGGGCATCTTCAAGGGCCGGTAATCCTGAAGGACGAATGCCATGCTTGTACTCAGTCGCGTTGTGGGCGAGTTGATATCCATTGGTGACAACATTTCCGTGCGGGTTCTCGCCGTCAACGGAGGGAGCGTGCGCTTCGGCGTTGAAGCGCCGCAGCAGGTCAACGTACATCGCGCCGAGGTCTATGAGCGCATCCAGATCAAACAGGCAAAAGCCAAGGCTCGTTAAGGCGCTTCAGTCGAACAGGTGCTTGGGCACGTCGTGTTTAAGCATCAACTGGCATTGCTCGCTTTGCGGATCGAAGACGATCAGCGCCTGGCCCTTGGTCAATGCCTGACGAACACGCAAGACGCGGGTTTCCAATGGAGTGTCATCGCCGTTGTCCGTGCCGTCACGGGTCACGAAATCCTCGATCAGGCGGGTCAGTGTGTCGACTTCAAGTTGGTCGTAGGGAATCAGCATAGGCACCTCGGCTAAACAATGGCGCGATGCTACGGCGAATGGGCGGTTGCGGCTAGCCTGGTAATGATGTGTTGGCTGAGCTACCGCCTTCGCGGGCAAGCCCGCGATGGCGATTTTCCTGGTGGCAAAATATCAGTTGTCTGCGCGCTGCCCGAGCAAACTATCGACCGACGGCACCCGGGTATCGCTTTCCATCTGCGTCTCGTGTTCGATCTGATGACTGAAACGGTCCAGCGAGCCCTTGGCCGGCTGAGCATCGCTGGCGAACACCGGCGGGCTGAGGATGTAGGCGCCGAGCAGGCGGCTGAGGGCGGCGAGGCTGTCGATGTGGGTGCGTTCATAGCCATGGGTGGCGTCGCAACCGAAGGCCAGCAGGGCGGTGCGAATGTCGTGGCCGGCGGTGACGGCCGAGTGAGTATCGCTGAAGTAGTAGCGGAACAGATCCCGGCGTGCCGGCAGTTCATTGTCGCTGGCCAGGCGCAGCAGGTGCCGCGACAGGTGATAGTCATACGGCCCGCCGGAATCCTGCATCGCCACGCTCACCGCGTGTTCGCTGGAGTGCTGGCCGGGCGCAACCGGCGCGATGTCGATGCCGACGAATTCGCTGACGTCCCAAGGCAAAGCCGCCGCCGCGCCACTGCCGGTTTCTTCGGTGATGGTGAACAGCGGATGGCAGTCGATCATCAACTCTTCGCCGCTGTCGACAATCGCTTTCAGCGATGCGAGCAATGCGGCGACACCGGCCTTGTCATCGAGGTGACGGGCACTGATGTGGCCGCTTTCAGTGAACTCCGGCAATGGATCGAAGGCGACGAAATCGCCGACGCTGATCCCCAGCGAATCGCAATCGGCGCGGGTGGCGCAATAGGCGTCCAGGCGCAGTTCGATGTGATCCCAGCTGATCGGCATTTCGTCCACGGCGGTGTTGAACGCGTGCCCGGAAGCCATCAGCGGCAACACGCTGCCACGGATCACGCCGTTGTCGGTGAACAGGCTGACGCGGCTACCCTCGGCAAAACGGCTGGACCAGCAGCCGACCGGCGCCAGGGTCAGGCGACCGTTATCCTTGATTGCGCGAACTGCGGCGCCAATGGTGTCCAAATGTGCGGAGACCGCGCGGTCCGGGCTGTTCTTCTTGCCCTTGAGGGTGGCACGGAGGGTGCCGCGACGGGTCATTTCAAAGGGAATGCCCAGCTCCTCGAGACGCTCGGCGACGTAACGCACGATGGTGTCGGTGAACCCGGTCGGGCTGGGAATGGCGAGCATTTCCAGCAGGACTTTTTGCAGGTAATCGAGATCTGGTTCGGGAATTTTGCGGGTCATGGAAACTCCTGATGGATTGAGAGCATCGATGGTTTCGATGATGAAAAGAGTGTGTGATCTGTCAGGGCCCTATCGCGAGCAGGCTCGCTCCCACAGGGGAATGCGGTCAAATGTGGGAGCGAGCCTGCTCGCGATGGCGATGGCACAGCCGACACATCAATGTCAAACCACCGGCTGACTGTGCGCAAACAACAAATCCACAAACCGCTCGGCCGTCGGTTGCGGTTCATGGTTGGCCAGGCCTGCGCGTTCATTGGCTTCGATAAACACATACTCCGGCTGGTCGGCGGCCGGCACCATCAGGTCGAGCCCGACCATTGGAATATCCAGCGCCCGCGCTGCACGCACTGCCGCATCCACCAAGGTCGGATGCAGAATCGCCGTGACATCCTCAAGAATGCCGCCGGTATGAAGATTCGCCGTGCGCCGCACGAACAAGTGCTCACCCGCCGGCAGAATGCTGCTGTAGTCATAACCCGCCGCCTGCAAGGTGCGCTGGGTCTCGTGGTCCAGCGGTATTTTGCTTTCACCGCTGGTCGCCGCCTGGCGTCGACGGCTCTGGGCCTCGATCAGCGCACCGATGGAATGCTGACCATCGCCCACCACTTCCGCCGGCCGGCGAATGGCGGCGGCGACTACCTCGAAACCGATCACCAGAACCCGCAGGTCTAAGCCTTCGTGGAAGCTTTCCAGCAGTACTCGGCTGTCGAATGTGCGGGCGTTTTCGATGGCCTGCCGGACCTCTTCGAGGGTGCGTAAATCCACCGCCACCCCTTGGCCCTGTTCACCGTTCAGCGGTTTGACCACCACCCGTTGGTGCTCGTCGAGAAACGCCAGATTGTCGTCCGGGCTCCCCGCCAGTTGTTGGGCTGGCAGTTCAAGGCCGGCGTTTTTCAGCACCTTGTGAGTCAGGCTCTTGTCCTGACACAAGGTCATGCTGATGGCGCTCGTCAGATCGCTCAGGGATTCGCGGCAACGCACCCGGCGACTGCCGTGAATCAAGGTAAACAGGCCCGCTTGGGCGTCATCCACCTGCACTTCAATACCGCGACGATGAGCTTCCTCGACGATGATTCGAGCATAGGGATTGAACTCGGCTTGCGGGCCGGGACCGAGAAACAAGGGTTGGTTGATGCCGTTCTTGCGCTTGATGGCGAATGTCGACAAATTGCGAAAGCCAAGCTTGGCGTAAAGACTTTTCGCCTGACGGTTGTCGTGCAGCACTGACAGGTCCAGGTAACTCAGCCCCCGACTCATGAAGTGTTCGACCAGGTGCCGCACCAGCACTTCACCGACGCCTGGGCGCGAACATTGTGGATCGACCGCCAGGCACCACAGGCTGCTGCCGTTTTCCGGGTCGTTGAAGGCCTTGTGATGATTCAGGCCCATGACGCTGCCGATGATTGCGCCGCTGTCTTCATCTTCGGCCAGCCAGTAAACCGGGCCGCCCTGGTGATGGGGTGTCAGCAAGTGTGCATCGATCGGCAGCATTCCGCGCGCCTGGTACAACTGATTGATCGCCTGCCAGTCCGCCTCGCTTTGCGCTCGGCGGATGCGGAAACCACGGAACACCCGGGTGGCCTGGCGGTAATCGCTGAACCACAGGCGCAAGGTGTCGGACGGGTCGAGAAACAGCTGGGCCGGCTCCAGCCCCAGCACTTGCTGGGGCGCGGCGACGTACAAGGCGATGTCCCGCTCGCCGGGCTGCTCATTGAGCAACTCCTGGGCGAGGCTCGCCGCGTCGGGAAAGGTATGGCCGATCAGCAACCGGCCCCAGCCGCAATGTACGGCAATCGGCGCGGCGCCCAATTCACTGCCGTCTTCGGCCAGGCGCGCCTGCAAGCGTTCGTAGGAGGGCGCCTGACCGCGCAACAAGCGTTGGCTGTAAGCCGTGGCGTGGGTTTTCATCGATCAGATTCCTTGTTCGCTGAGCCACAGGTTCAGGGCCGCCAGTTGCCACAGCCTGGAGCCGCGCAACGGGGTCAGTTGACCTTGTGGATCGGTCAGCAGGCGGTCGAGCATGGCGGGGTTGAACAGGCCACGATCCTGACTTGGATCGAGCAGCAGTTCGCGCACCCAGTTCAGCGTATCGCCCTGTAAATGCTTGAGGCCGGGGACCGGGAAGTAACCCTTTTTGCGGTCGATCACTTCACTCGGAATGACCAATCGTGCCGCTTCTTTCAGGACTTGCTTGCCGCCATCCGGCAGTTTGAATTTGCCCGGCACCCGCGCCGACAATTCCACTAGGCGATAGTCCAGAAACGGCGTACGCGCTTCCAGGCCCCAGGCCATGGTCATGTTGTCGACCCGTTTCACCGGGTCGTCCACCAGCATCACGGTGCTGTCCAGGCGCAGGGCTTTGTCCACCGCAGCATCGGCGCCGGGTTGGGCGAAATGTTCCTTCACGAAGTCGCCGGCCGCGTCGTTGGCCGTCAGCCATTTCGGCTGCACCGTGGCGGCGTAGTCGGCGTAGCTGCAGTCGAAAAACGCATCGCGGTAAGCTGCGAGCGGATCGTTCGCGCCGTCTACCTGCGGATACCAGTGATAACCGGCGAACAACTCGTCCGCGCCCTGGCCGCTTTGCACCACCTTGCAGTGCCTGGCCACTTCACGCGACAGCAGGTAGAAGGCGATGCAGTCATGGCTGACCATTGGCTCGCTCATGGCGCGGAACGCCGCAGGCAGTTGCTCGATGATCTCTTTTTCGTCGATGCGCAGTTGATGGTGCTGCGTGCCGTAGTGTTTGGCGATCAGGTCCGAGTACTGGAACTCGTCACCGCGCTCGCCGCCGGCATCCTGAAAACCGATGGAAAAGGTCGACAAGTCTTCGACGCCGACTTCGCGTAACAACCCCACCAACAGACTCGAATCGACGCCACCGGACAGCAGCACACCAACATCCACCGCCGCTCGTTGACGGATGGCCACCGCTTCACGGGTGCTGTCGAGCACACGGTCGCGCCAGTCTTCGAGGGTCAGATTCAGTTCGTCGGCGTGTGGGCCGTAGGGCAGGGTCCACCAGGTTTTCTGCTCGGTGGTGCCGTCCGCTTCGATGCGCATCCAGCTCGCCGGGGGCAGTTTTTCGATGCCCGCCAGCAAGGTGCGTGGGGCCGGAACCACTGCGTGGAAGTTCAGGTAATGATTGAGCGCCACCGGATCGAGAATCGGGTTGATGTCGCCGCCCTTGAGCAATGCCGGCAGGGCCGAGGCAAAGCGCAGGCGCTGGCCGGTGCGCGACAGGTACAGCGGCTTCACGCCGAGACGGTCGCGGGCGATGAACAGACGCTGGGCGTCGCGCTCCCAGATGGCGAAGGCGAACATGCCGTTGAGCTTGGGCAGCAATGCTTCGCCCCAGGCGTGATAACCCTTGAGCAGCACTTCGGTGTCGCCATCGGAGTAGAAGGCGTAGCCGAGGCTTTCCAGCTCGGTTCGCAGTTCCGGGAAGTTGTAGATCGCGCCGTTGAAGGCCAGGGACAGGCCCAGTTGGTTGTCGATCATCGGCTGCGCCGAGCCGTCCGACAGGTCCATGATTTTCAGGCGCCGATGGCCCAGGGCAATCGGCCCCTGGCTGTGGAAACCCCATGCGTCAGGGCCGCGAGGGGCCAGGTGATGGGTGATTCGTTCAATGGCTGCGAGGTCCGCAGGTTGATGGTCGAAACGTAATTCTCCAGCTAATCCGCACATAAGTCCTTACCGGTTTTTCCGTTGGGGAGGGTCAATCGATACCTCGCCAAAAACGGCGGGTACCCGGAAACTGACCCAGCTGAACCCCTGGAGTTTTAGACCGATGAGTTATAAGGCTGCGCGTCAGGCTTTTCCGCGGATCAATTGGCGCAAGGCAAAACGGTTGGGATGGCAGGCTTCGGCCACGGTTCTGGGCAAGGGCAGGGGCTCGTTTTCAAGCCATGCGGCCAATAGCTCGCCAGACAATGGCGCGGTGATCAAGCCACGAGAGCCGTGACCGCTGTTGATGTAAAGCCCATCGAGCCACGGGCAGGGAATATCCGGCACTTGCCGGGCATCTTTGCTTAGCGCGGCATAGGCATCGGCGAAGGCGGCCTGTTCGGCCAGTGGTCCGACGATCGGCAGGTAATCCGGGCTGGTGCAGCGGAAGGCCGCACGCCCTTCAAGCTGCTGCGGGTCCAGGTCTTGCACATGCAGACGGGTGACCAGGTCAGCGGAAATCTCCTCGAGCAACGCCAGGTTGCCAAGGTGTTCGGCGACCGTCGGAGCCAGGTCATCGCTTTTGAAATCGAAGCTGGCGCCGAGGGTGTGTTCGCCCAGACGCGCGGGTGCCACATAACCTTCGGCGCAGACCACGGTCGCCAGGCTCTGGCTTTCAGGGGTTTGCGCCAGTCGGGTGATCTGGCCGCGAATGCGTTTGAGGGGCAGGTCGGCGCTGTATGGAAAACGCTTGATCTCGGCGGCGCCGGCCAGAATCACCACGGGCGCGCTGGCCAGCAGTGCATCGCCGTCCCAGGCCTGCCACTGATCGTCGACCTTGCGCAGTTCCAGTACCTCGCGATGGGGCAGCCACTGGATATTCGCCGAGGACGCTTGCCACTGGCACAACGCGGGCGGATGAACCCAGCCGCCTTTAGGGAAGAACAAACCGCCGTGCTCCAGTTCGATGCCGGCCCGGGCCTGTGCTTGGGGTTGGTCGAGCAGGTCTACCAGGTCTGGCGAAAAGGCTGCGGCCAATTGCACTTGACGCTCGGCCTCCTTGGCGTTGAAAGCCAGTTGCAAGACCCCGCAATCGTCCCAGTCGACGCCACGCTGCAGCTGTTCCAGCAGACGCCGGGTGTAGCCAAAACCGCTGACGATCAATTGCGACAACGCCGTGCCATGGGCCGAAAGCTTGAGGTACAGCACGCCCTGAGGATTGCCCGAGGCTTCCTGCGCCAATGCTTCGTGGCGCTCCAGCAGGCTCACCTGCCAACCCCGTGCGGCGAGGCTGGCGGCGCTGGCACAGCCGGCCAGCCCGGCGCCGATCACCAGGGCGCGGCGTTCGCCGGTCAGTGGTTGTGGGCGAGCGAACCATGGTTTGGCCACGGCCGGCGGTGCTGTGTCTTCAGGCCAGCCGAGGAACGTACCCCGCAGGATTTCCCACTTGTGGCCGATGCCGGGCGTGCGTTTCATCTTGAAGCCCGCCGCGTTCAGCAGGCGGCGCACCCAGCCGGTACTGGTGAAGGTGCTGATGGTCGAGCCGGGTGCCGCCAGGCGCGCCAGTTCGGCAAACAACTCGGCGGTCCACATATCGGGGTTTTTCGCCGGGGCGAAACCGTCGAGAAACCAGGCGTCGATCTGCGCATCCAGGTGTGGCAATTGCTCCAGCGCATCGCCGATCAGCAGGGTCAGGGTGACGCGGCCGTTGCCCAGCACCAGGCGCTGAAAGCCTTGATGAATGGCCACATATTGCGCCAGCAGTTGATCGGCAAACGGCTTGAGCTGCGGCCATAACGCCAGGGCCCGTTGCAGGTCGGAAGCGCTCAGCGGGTACTTTTCGACGCTGACAAAATGCAGCCGCGCGCCAGCCACCGCGTGCTGTTCGAACAACTGCCAGGCACAGAGAAAATTCAACCCGGTGCCAAAACCGGTTTCGCCAATCACCAGTCGACCGCTTGCCGGCAATGCGGCGAAGCGCTCGCGCAAATCGTTTTGCTCCAGAAACACATAACGGGTTTCTTCAAGGCCCGACAGGTCGGAAAAATACACATCATCGAACACCCGCGAATGCGGGCGACCTTGGTCGTCCCAGTCGAGCTGGGCGTGGGGCAATACAGGTTTCATGGCAGGCTCGGCAACGGCAAGGCGGCCATTCTAGCCGATCGCCGTGGCCGTGCTTGATCCATGGCAAGTGCCACATTGGGTGTGTCAGGGAAAATCGTCGCTTTTGTGGCGAGGGAGCTTGCTCCCGCTCGGGTGCGAAGCAGCCGCAAGCTGGTTGCCTATGTACCACTGGAGTGCGGGGTTGCCGATGTCGGGACGGCTTCGCCGTCCAGCGGGAGCAAGCTCCCTCGCCACAGGGGGTTGTATCCGCTTCAAAGATTGATTTGTCCTACACATGGGTAGTCAATCCGCTAGTCTTGCTCAATCCTGGAAGGAGCTGCCATATGTTCGAATCCGCCGAAATCGGTCATGCCATCGACAAAGAAACCTATGACGCCGAAGTGCCGGCCCTGCGTGAAGCCTTGCTCGAAGCGCAGTTCGAACTTCGGCAGCAACACCGCTTTCCGGTGATCATTTTGATCAACGGCATCGAAGGGGCGGGCAAGGGCGAGACGGTCAAATTGCTCAATGAATGGATGGACCCGCGTCTGATCGAGGTCCGCACCTTCGACCAGCAGACCGACGAAGAGCTGGCGCGACCGCCGGCGTGGCGCTACTGGCGGATGCTCCCGGCCAAGGGCCGCATGGGGATTTTCTTCGGTAACTGGTATAGCCAGATGCTGCAAGGACGGGTTCATGGCTTGTTCAAGGATCCGCGACTCGATCAAAGCATCAACGGGGCCGAGCGGTTGGAGAAAATGCTGTGCGACGAAGGCGCGCTGATCTTCAAATTCTGGTTTCACCTCTCCAAAAAACAAATGAAAGCGCGGCTCAAAGCGCTGGCCGACGACCCGTTGCACAGTTGGCGCATCAGCCCGCTCGACTGGCAACAATCCGAGACCTACGACAAATTCGTCAAGTACGGCGAACGGGTGCTGCGCCGCACCAGTCGCGACTATGCGCCGTGGCATGTGATCGCCGGCGTGGATGCGCATTATCGGAGCCTGGCGGTCGGCAAGATCTTGCTCGACGGCCTGCAAAGCGCGCTGAAGCGACCCAGAATTCACCCGGACAAAGTCAGTGCCGCGCCCTTGTCCCCCAGCGTCGATCAGGTGAATTTGCTCGATAGCCTGGACATGACCCTGAGCCTGGACAAGGACGATTACGAAGAACAGCTGATTACCGAACAGGCACGGTTTTCCGGGCTGATGCGCGACAAACGCATGCGTCGCCACGCCTTGATCGCGGTGTTCGAAGGCAACGATGCGGCCGGCAAGGGCGGGGCGATTCGTCGAGTGGCCGCGGCGCTCGATCCACGCCAGTACAACATCGTGCCGATCGCCGCGCCCACCGAGGAAGAACGGGCGCAGCCTTACCTCTGGCGGTTCTGGCGGCATATTCCGGCGCGGGGCAAATTCACTGTGTTCGACCGCTCCTGGTACGGCCGGGTGTTGGTGGAGCGCATTGAAGGTTATTGCAGCAAGGCGGATTGGTTGCGCGCCTACAGTGAGATCAACGACTTCGAAGAGCAGATCGGCGATGCCGGAGTGATCGTGGTCAAGTTCTGGCTGGCCATCGACAAGCAGACCCAACTGGAGCGCTTCCAGGAGCGCGAAGAGATCCCCTTCAAACGCTTCAAGATTACTGAAGACGACTGGCGCAATCGCGACAAATGGGACGACTACCGCACCGCCGTCGGCGATATGGTCGATCGCACCAGCACCGAGGTATCGCCCTGGACGTTGGTGGAAGCCAATGACAAGCGCTGGGCGCGGGTCAAGGTCCTGCGCACCCTCAACCAGGCGCTGGAGGAAGCGTTCGAAAAGTCCGACAAGCGCGAGAAGAAGCTGCAAAAACGCAAGCGCTGAACCGATGGTTGCGCATACGCGAGGTGAATGATTGTCGCGGTCGGTAATGAGTGAGGCTTATGCTCGGCCTAACTCCTGACTGACAACAACAATGAGGTGTATGCCATGCGTGAAGTGGTGATCGTCGACAGCGTGCGGACCGGCCTGGCCAAATCCTTTCGCGGCAAGTTCAACATGACCCGTCCGGACGACATGGCGGCCCACTGTGTAAACGCGCTGCTCACACGCAATGACGTCGACCCGTCCAGCGTCGAGGATTGCATCGTCGGCGCCGGCTCCAACGAAGGCGCCCAGGGCTTCAACATCGGTCGCAACGTCGCGGTGCTGTCGCATCTGGGCATCGGCACGGGTGGCATGACCCTTAACCGTTTTTGTTCGTCGGGCTTGCAGGCCATCGCCATTGCCGCCAACCAGATCGCCTCGGGGTGCAGTGACATCATCGTCGCCGGCGGTGTCGAGTCGATCAGCCTGACCATGAAAAGCGTCAACACCGACAACCTGATCAACCCGCTGCTGAAAGAGCAGGTGCCGGGCATCTATTTCCCCATGGGCCAGACCGCTGAAATCGTCGCGCGTCGTTACAACGTCAGCCGCGAAGAACAGGATCTTTACGCCCTGCAAAGCCAGCAACGTACTGCTCTGGCGCAGGCCGCCGGCTTGTTCAACGATGAAATCGTGCCGATGGCGGTGAAGTATCGCGTTGAAGACAAGGCCACCGGTCAGGTGCAAATCCTCGACGGCATCGTTGACCACGACGACTGCAACCGCCCCGACACCACGCTGCAAAGCCTGGCCGGGTTGAAGCCGGTGTTTGCCGAAGACGGCTCGGTGACCGCCGGCAACTCGTCGCAACTGTCCGATGGCGCTTCGATGACCCTGGTGATGAGCCTGGAAAAAGCCCTGGCGCTGGGACTCAAGCCCAAAGCCTTGTTTCGCGGTTTCGCCGTGGCCGGGTGCCAGCCGGACGAAATGGGCATCGGCCCGGTGTTCTCGGTGCCGAAGCTGCTCAAGGCCAAGGGGTTGCAGATTGCCGACATTGATCTGTGGGAACTCAACGAAGCGTTCGCCTCGCAATGCCTGTACAGCCGTAATCGGCTGGAAATCGACAACGACAAGTACAACGTCAATGGCGGTTCGATTTCCATTGGCCATCCGTTCGGCATGACCGGTTCGCGTCAGGTCGGGCACATCGTGCGTGAGCTGCAGCGGCGTAACCTGCGCTACGGCATCGTCACCATGTGCGTGGGGGGCGGGATGGGGGCTACGGGGTTGTTTGAGGCGGTGCGGTAAGTATTCTGGTTATGTAGTGACTGTTGCATTGCTATCGCGGGCAAGCCCACTCCCACAGTGTTTAGCGGCGATCACAAATACGGCGAACGCCACAAACCCTGTGGGAGCGGGCTTGCCCGCGATGCAGGCGATGCGATTTACGAGTTCATCCGCAAAAACTGCATCCGCTCGATATAAGCCTGAATCTCTTTCTCAGCCGTCGCCGCGTTATCGAACGGCCCCTCCAGCGTCTGTTCCCGGGTGGTGAAGTACAACTCCCCATTCACACGACACAACCGGTCGCAACGAAAGTGGGTGGCGGGGGCGTTGTCCTCAGCGCGCATGCCGTACATGGCGTTCTCCTGCGGATGTTTACTGTTGTCAGGTTCAATGAGCTTATGCATGAACCACTTGCCGCGCCTGGTCAGCTGATCGACGGCATTGCGCCAAGTTGATGATGCGACCTGCACAGTTTCATTCGCGGCCCGTCGGCAACTGTCCCTGTGTCGTGCCCCGGTCTGAGCCTAGAATGACCGTTTCGCCAACGGGCTTCGGGGTCAGCATGCATATTTCATCGGGTCGCTGGGTGTACGGTTTGTTCCTGGCCTTGCTGACCGCGTTGCTGTGGGGAGTCTTGCCGATCAAGCTCAAGCAAGTACTGCTGGTGATGGACCCGGTGACGGTGACCTGGTTTCGCCTATTGGTGTCCGGCGGTTGCCTGTTCGTGTATCTGGCGGCGACAAAACGCCTGCCGAGTCACAAAGCCCTCGGCCCACGCGGTGGCTGGCTGGTGTTGATGGCGGTACTCGGCCTGGTCGGCAACTACGTGCTGTACCTGATGGGCCTGAACCTGCTCAGCCCCGGCACCGCGCAACTGGTGGTGCAGATGGGCCCGATCATGTTGCTGATCGCCAGTCTGTTCGTATTCAAGGAGCGGTTCAGCGTGGGGCAGGGGATTGGCCTGTTGGTGCTGCTGATCGGCTTTGCGCTGTTTTTCAATCAGCGCTTGAGTGAGTTGCTCACCTCCCTGACCGATTACACCGCGGGTGTGCTGATGGTGTTGTTGGCGTCCACGGTCTGGACCTTCTATGCCTTGGGCCAGAAGCAATTGCTCACGGTGTGGAATTCGTTGCAGGTGATGATGGTGATTTACCTGTTCTGCGCGTTGTTGCTGACGCCATGGGTGCATCCGCTGGAAGCGCTGCAATTGAGCCCGCTGCAAGGCTGGCTGCTACTGGCGTGCTGTTTGAACACCCTGATCGCTTATGGCGCCTTCGCCGAAGCCCTGGCCCATTGGGAAGCCTCGCGGGTCAGCGCAACGCTGGCGATCACGCCGCTGGTGACCTTTGCCGCCGTGGCCATGGCCGCCTGGTTATGGCCGGAGTATGTGCAGGCCGAGCAGATCAATGGTCTGGGGTATGGCGGGGCGGTGCTGGTGGTGCTCGGATCGGCACTGGTGGCGTTGGGGCCGTCGTTGATGGCCGGGCTCAGGGCTCGGCGGGTGCGGATGGCAGTCACACGGTAGACCGCGTTATCGTTCTTCGCGGGCAAGCCTCGCTCCTACGGGATTTGCGTCGATATTCAGGATCGACACATGATCTGTAGGAGCGAGGCTTGCCCGCGAAGACTGACTGTCAGCCACCGCAAGTCTCAGCCCTTGGCTCCCGCCTCCAGCATATTCTCCGGCCTCACCCACGCATCGAACTGTTCATTGGTCAGATACCCCAACTTCAACGCGGCCTCACGCAGGGTCAGCCCCTCGCTGTACGCCTTCTTGGCAATCTCCGCCGACTTGTCGTAGCCGATGTGCGGATTCAGTGCCGTCACCAGCATCAAGCCTTGTTCCAGATGCTCGGCCATTTTTTCCGCATCCGGTTCCAGCCCGGCGATGCAATGCTGCTGGAAGTTGCTGCAGCCATCGCCCAGCAAGCGGATCGATTGCAGCAGGTTGTGGATGATCACCGGTTTGAACACGTTCAATTGCAGGTGTCCCTGACTGGCCGCAAAACCGATGGCGACGTCATTGCCCAATACCTGACAAGCCAGCATCGACAGAGCTTCGCATTGGGTCGGGTTGACCTTACCGGGCATGATCGAACTGCCCGGTTCGTTGGCCGGCAGTTTCACTTCGGCAAACCCGGCACGTGGTCCGGAGCCCAGCAGGCGCAGGTCGTTGGCAATTTTCATCAGGGTCACGGCGAGGGTTTTCAATGCGCCAGAGAGGGTGACCAACGGCTCGTGACCGGCCAGGGCGGCGAATTTGTTATGAGCGGTAACGAACGGCAGGCCGGAGAGGGCGGCCAACTCGGCGGCGATTGCTTCGCCAAAACCGTGGGGCGAGTTCAACCCGGTGCCGACCGCAGTGCCGCCCTGCGCCAGTTCGCAGACGGCCGGCAGCGCGCTGCGGATCGCCCGTTCGGCGTAATCGAGTTGCGCGATGAACGCCGAGATTTCCTGGCCGAAGGTGATCGGCGTCGCGTCCATCATGTGGGTGCGACCGGTCTTGACCAGTTTCATGTGCCGCGCGGACAGCTCCGCCAAACCGCCAGACAACTCACTGATCGCCGGCAGCAGATGCTGCTGCACCGCCTGCGCCGTCGCGATGTGCATGGCCGTGGGGAAGCAGTCGTTGGAACTCTGGGAGCGATTGACGTGATCGTTGGGATGCACCGGGGTCTTGCCACCGCGCGGGTTGCCGGCCAGTTCGTTGGCGCGACCGGCGATCACTTCGTTGACGTTCATGTTGCTCTGGGTGCCGCTGCCGGTCTGCCAGACCACCAGCGGGAACTGGTCGTCGTGGTCGCCGTCGAGTACTTCGTCGGCGGCCTGTTCGATCAGGCGGGCGATGTCGGCGGGCAGGTCGCCATTGCGATCATTGACGCGCGCCGCGGCTTTCTTGATCAGGGCCAGGGCGTGCAGCACCGCTAGCGGCATGCGTTCGTTGCCAATGGCGAAGTTGATCAGCGAGCGTTGCGTCTGAGCGCCCCAGTAAGCGTCATCCGGGACTTCTACCTGACCCAGACTGTCGGTTTCGATACGGCTCATCATGCACACTCCTGTAGGTCTGATAGCGCAGTTTAGGCCGTGATCGCCGGTCGTGGTTCCATCAGTCTGGAATTTGACCGTTCGACCCCTCTAAATCAGGCGCGACAGGGCTTGGGGTTGAGCGACACACTTTTTTAGGTGCAGAATGGTCACCCTTGAGGTTTTACCTCGCCTGCTAGAAAAGGAAACTCGATGACTCGTCTTCGTGCCATCTGTACCGCGGTTGCACTGGTTTGCGCCAGCGGCCAGGTTTTTGCCGATACCGCCAGCCACAACGCCAGTGCCGAAGCTTTCCTGACCCTGGCGCACGCTGACAAATTGGGCACTCCGGTGTACATGCAAGTGCAGCAAATGTTCGCTCAGCGCTTTGAACAGACCAAAGCCCCTGAATCGAAAAAAGCCTTGCTGGAAACTTACCAGGCCAAAGCCAACGCCGCTCTGGACGCAGCCATTGGCTGGAACAAGCTGAAGCCGGACATGGTCAAGCTCTACACCACCAACTTCAGCGAATCCGAGCTCAAGGATCTGGTTGCGTTCTACCAGTCGCCACTGGGCAAGAAAGTCCTGGAAAAAATGCCACAGCTGACTCAGCAATCGGCCCAGATGACTCAAGCCAAGCTGGAAAGCGCGGTGCCTGTGGTCAACAAACTGCTGGCTGACATGACGGCCGAGCTGACGCCCAAAGATGCGGCCGCTCCAGCCAAGAAAAAGCCTTAAGCGGAGTTCGGGATGACCATGCAACAACGCATCGAATCGACGCTGGGGCTACTACAGCCCGAGCATCTGCAAGTGCTGGATGAAAGCCACATGCACAGCCGTGGGTTGCAGACCCACTTCAAGGCTGTGGTGGTGAGCCGGCAGTTCGAAGGCCTCAACCGTGTCAAGCGCCACCAGAAGGTGTACGGCACTTTGGGCGAGCTGATGGGCGAGTTCCATGCGTTGGCGCTGCATACCTACACACCGCAAGAATGGGCACAGATCGACGCGGCCCCGGCCTCGCCGACCTGTGCTGGCGGCAGTCATTGATCTGATGGTCCGGGGCTGTTGTGGCGAGGGGGCTTGCCCCCGTTCGGCTGCGAAGCAGTCGTAAAACCGGCACGCTCGGTTTGTCTGATACACCGAGGTGGCGTCTGTTTTTAGGGGCCGCTTCGCGCCCCAACGGGGGCAAGCCCCCTCGCCACAAGCAAGCTCCCTCGCCACAAAGGCATCTCGCAGTCCTAAAATCACACCGTTTTTGCTAGAATCCGCAACGCGCCGCTCACCCGGCGCGTTTTTTTTCGCATCCGGTTCACCCCTTACGAGGGTAGCCACCTGGAGAATTACCCATGACACAACAGATTGTCGTGGCGGCACTGTATAAGTTCGTCACCCTGGAAAACTACGTTGAGCTGCGCGAGCCGCTGCTGCAAGCGATGGTCGACAACGGCATCAAAGGCACCCTGCTGATCGCCGAAGAAGGCATCAACGGCACCGTGTCCGGCAGCCGCGAAGGCATTGACGGGCTGATGGCCTGGCTCAAGAACGACCCGCGCATGGACGACATCGACCACAAAGAGTCGTACTGCGACGAGCAGCCGTTCTACCGCACCAAAGTCAAACTCAAGAAAGAAATCGTCACCTTGGGCGTTGAAGGCGTGGACCCGAACAAAAAGGTCGGCACCTATGTGGATCCGCAGAACTGGAACGCGCTGATCAGCGATCCCGAAGTGCTGCTGATCGACACCCGCAACGACTACGAAGTCTCGATCGGTACCTTCGAAGGCGCCATCGATCCGAAGACCACCAGTTTTCGCGAATTCCCCGATTACATCAAAGCCAACTTCGACCCGGCCGTGCACAAGAAGGTCGCGATGTTCTGCACCGGCGGCATTCGCTGCGAAAAGGCTTCGAGCTACATGCTCAGCCAGGGTTTCGATGAGGTCTATCACCTCAAGGGCGGCATCCTGAAGTACCTCGAAGAGGTACCGCGGGAAGAAACCAAATGGCAGGGCGACTGCTTCGTGTTCGATAACCGCGTGACCGTGCGTCACGATCTCAGCGAAGGCGACTACGATCAATGTCATGCCTGTCGTACGCCTGTCAGCGTCGAAGACCGCGCGTCCGAGCACTATGTGGCCGGCATCAGTTGCCCGCATTGCTGGGATAAGCTGAGCGAGAAAACCCGTCGCAGTGCCATCGACCGGCAGAAGCAGATCGAACTGGCCAAGGCGCGCAACCTGCCGCACCCGATCGGTTACAACTACAAGCAAACTCCTTCCGAGGCTTGAACCATGTCTGTACGTCGCCTGCTCTATGTGATGGACCCGATGTGTTCCTGGTGCTGGGGCTTTGCGCCAGTGGCCAACGCGCTGGTCGAGCAGGCGCAGGCGGCGGGTGTGGAATTGCATCTGGTCGTCGGCGGTTTACGTACCGGCAGCGGCTCAGCATTGGAGCCGACCACCCGGCGCTACATCCTTGAGCACTGGCAGGCGGTCACCGAGGCCACTGGCCAGCCGTTCAAGTTCGAAGGCGCGTTGCCCGATGGGTTTGTCTACGACACCGAGCCCGCCTGTCGGGCGCTGGTGACGGCGCGCAGCCTGGCGCCGGACTGCGCCTGGAAACTGCTCGGGCTGATCCAGCATGCGTTCTATGCCGATGGGCGTGATGTCACCCGCGCCAGCGTGTTGGTGGAACTGGCAGAACAGGCTGGGTTGCCGCGCATCGAGTTCGCCGCCGCCTTCGACCGTGCCGATCAGCACGCCGCCACCGCTGCCGATTTCACCTGGGTTCAGGACCTGGGCATTGCCGGTTTCCCGACCTTGCTGGCAGAGCGTGATGGTCAATTGGCGTTGCTGACCAATGGGTATCAGCCTCTGAGTGTGTTGGCACCGTTGCTCGGCCGCTGGCTGGAGCGCGCTGCCTGTGCATGATCTGCCCGACGACGTTCCAGCCCCTGCACGTGTCGACCGCCTGAGCTGGGCGGAAATCCGTCGCCTGGCCCTTCACCATAAAAAATCCCTGTGGATCGCCAACGGCGTAGCGGTATTGGCAACGCTGTGCAGTGTGCCTATCCCGTTGCTGTTGCCGTTGCTGGTGGACGAAGTGCTGCTGGGCCACGGTGATGCCGCGCTGAAACTGATGAACCACGCACTGCCCGACGCCTGGCAGAAAGCCGCGGGCTACATCGGTCTGATGTTGCTGGTGACCCTGACGCTGCGCTGTGCCGCGTTGCTGTTCAACGTGGTACAGGCGAAATTGTTTGCGGCCTTGGCCAAGGACATCGTGTATCGGATTCGGGTACGGTTGATCGAACGGCTCAAGCGCATCTCGCTGGGGGAATACGAAAGCCTGGGCAGCGGCACGGTGACCACGCACCTGGTCACTGACCTGGACACCCTGGACAAATTCGTCGGCGAAACCCTCAGTCGTTTCCTCGTGGCCCATGCTGACACTGGTGGGCACCGCGTCGATCCTGATGTGGATGCACTGGAAACTCGCGCTGCTGATTCTGCTGTTCAATCCGCTGGTGATCTACGCCACGGTGCAGTTGGGCAAGCGGGTCAAGCACCTGAAGAAACTCGAGAACGACAGCACCTCGCGCTTCACCCAGGCCTTGACCGAAACCCTGGATGCCATCCAGGAAGTGCGCGCCGGTAACCGTCAGGGCTTTTTCCTCGGACGGTTGGGCCAACGAGCGCGTGAAGTGCGCGATTACGCCGTGAGTTCACAGTGGAAAACCGATGCATCGAACCGTGCCAGCGGTTTGCTGTTCCAGTTCGGCATCGATATTTTCCGCGCTGCGGCGATGCTCACTGTGCTGTTTTCCGACCTGTCCATCGGCCAGATGCTGGCCGTGTTCAGCTACCTGTGGTTCATGATCGGCCCGGTGGAACAACTGCTCAACTTGCAGTACGCCTTCTACGCCGCCGGCGGTGCGCTGTCGCGGATCAACGAATTGCTGGCCCGTGCCGACGAGCCGCAATACACCGCCAGTGTCGATCCGTTTCAGGGGCGCGACACGGTGGGCATCGAAGTTCAAGGGCTGAGTTTCGGCTACGGCGACGAGTTGGTGCTGAACCAAATGAACCTGTCGATTGCCCCCGGTGAAAAAGTCGCGATTGTCGGCGCCAGTGGCGGTGGCAAAAGCACCCTGGTGCAGTTGCTGCTGGGCTTGTACACGCCGCTGGCCGGAACCATCCGCTTTGGCGGTTCAACTCAGCAAGAGATCGGCCTGGAAACCGTGCGTGAAAATGTCGCCGTGGTCTTGCAGCACCCGGCGCTGTTCAACGACACCGTGCGGGCCAACCTGACCATGGGGCGCGAACGCAGTGACGAAGCCTGCTGGCAGGCACTGGAAATTGCTCAACTGCACCACACGGTGCGTGAAATGCCCAAAGGTCTGGACAGCATTGTCGGACGTTCCGGTGTGCGTTTGTCCGGTGGGCAGCGTCAACGCCTGGCGATTGCACGAATGGTGCTGGCCGAACCCAAAGTGGTAATCCTCGACGAGGCCACGTCCGCCCTGGACGCGGCCACTGAATACAACCTGCACCAGGCGCTGGCGCGGTTCTTGAGCCACCGCACCACGTTGATCATTGCGCACCGGTTGTCGGCCGTGAAGCAGGCTGACCGAGTGCTGGTGTTCGACGGCGGCCAGGTTGCCGAGGATGGCGACCATCAGCAATTGATTGCCGATGGTGGTTTGTACGCCAAGCTTTATGGGCATTTGCAGCAGCACTGATCACGCTGGTGCTTACTTCCAGATGACGTCCAGTGCATTGGGGCTACCGTCATAGCCGAATTGTTTCATCACAACCGAACATGAATCGCATGGCGCCATGGTGGTGGCGATCGTGATGGATTCAAGATCCTTGGGGTCAGGGTATTTGCCTCGTATGACACTGATGAGTTTGCTCTCGGTGTCCAACGAGGTGGGACGAGACGTGAGCGCAGGTGTGTATGTTTCAATATTGGCGATGGTGTGGGGGATTGCCTGCAGCTTGCCTTCGGGCGTTACGCTAAGTGCCGTCTCCGGGAAGGGGGTTCCACGATCGATGTTGAAGTAACGGGTGTTGCCGACTATTACCTCGTTCGTAGTTCTGTTTTTGGCAAACAACGGCAGAAAACCGGTATCACCTTGTTGGCCGGAAACGCTGACATATACCTCACGCACCCCTGCCTTGGTCTTGATCTCGGCGAACGCAATGTTCCTGGGGTTGTGCACAGGACGGCGTTTTTTTGCGCTGATCAGGCGTTGCAGCTGCATCATCGTGTCATCGATTTTCAATGCTTTAGGTTCCGCGTGAGTCGATGGACCGACGGTTATGACTTCTTTCTCGAACAAGTTGTTGAAAATTTCTGCGGTTGTTTCACGCACACTGTCAGGTGCGGTCTTGGACGACGACCAGGTTGCTGCCCCATCGTTGGAGCTGCGCACAATCATTCTTGTGGAATGATCGAACAGCGCCGCTTCCCCCGGGCTGGTATCAACCTTGAGCAATTTGAGTGTATCGGGCGGGTTGGCATGGCTACCGATCGAAATGGCGATGTCATCCATGGCTTTCAATGCTCGCTCGACCGATGCCTGACCATGGATTCTGACCATGTTGTTGGCATTCAGGGAACCGGTGTACACCACCAGTAACTCGTTTTTCAGTTCGACGGAAAGGGTGTCGGCCTTCTTGAACGTCAGCATGCCGTGCACGCTCTGTCCTTTTATGCGCTCGGCAACGTAAAAGTCCCCCGCATTCAGGCGCATGAAAACGTAGTGCTTTGATTCATCCATTGCCTCGACGATGATGGCACCTACGCGAAAATTATCGATAAGCGCTTGCCCGGATACGGGCACGCTAGCCATGACCCGTCCATAAATACCTTTCTGGAACTCCAGCGTGGCCTTGAGGGATAAGTGGGTGGCGATAGAGGCGGTTCGCATCGGCGTCCTGCCGGTAGCGGGGGTATAAATGACGTCTCCGAACCACGGGGCCCAGTCTTTGGTGTCATCGAAGCTACCGATGTCAGGGGTGGGGGCGGGATCGCCAATGACATAGCTTGTTTCACACTCGGAACCGGGTGCGCGACGCACTCTGCAGGAAATTGCCTTGTATGCGTCATCGACATCGATCAGGTCAGCTCGGCGCAACGTGTCGTCCGTCAATCGGTAAGGCACGTCATCGATGAATAGCGTCGTCCGGCCATCGACTTCAAGCACCTCCCGAACCCGGCTGTTTTCGGAGAGCTCGACAAGGACGTGGTCGTTGGTCTTTTCCAGGGGGCTGTAGTGGGATCGCCCCAATGAAAGGTCACCGGAGCCAGTGGTTAGCGAGGGGCCATAGGGTTTGGACGACAATGGGTCAACAGCGTGATAACCCGGAGTGCTGATCGAGCCTGTACTGCGCACCTGGACATCATCGATCCCTTTGACGCTGGCCAGCTCATCGCCACTGACCCACGGTCTCCATTGAACAGGGTCGGTCACCTGAGGCATCCCTTTTATAAAGTCGTAATGATCTGCGGTACCGGCCACTGTCTTCAGTTTGAAGAGGCCTTTGCTTCCCAATCTGAACATTCCGCGTCCTGTTGATTTGAGCAGGGAGGGAATACCGTCCAGCGGATTGAGGTTTTTCAGACTCGACCTGAGGAGTTTTCCTGAAATTTTCGAGAATGAGGGAAGGGTGGCGCGGATGCCGACCTTGCCGGTCGAAGCAGCCAGCCTTATCGAACCTGCTGCAAACTTCCCGAGTGGGATCGCGAATGAAACCACATCGACGATCAGGCCCAGAACACCCAGGAGCCGTGTGCCGACAGAGTCTGATTTCAGATCCTCGATGCTGCCCCAGAAGGGCACAAAGGTTTTGAAGAATTCGAGCCAGTGTTTGGGACTGCTTTGACGGTCGAATTCCGTTTCACCCAAAGCGGCGATACGAAGCAGTTTTTCATCAACGAAGAATAGATTCGTTGATATGAAAGAGGCAATTTGCGTGGCGCGTGGTGACGATAAAGTCAGGAGGGCTTCGTCATCGTCGTTCGCGGCAGGGCGGCTGAGCGTTTCGCCCAATTGATCGATGATGGCTTCGAATGTCGCCCCGGTTTTTGGAGCCGAGCCTGTTTTATGAGCATCCCAATCCAATGGCAAGCTCATGCTGCGTACCGCAACAAACGAATTTACCCGGGAGCGAAATATCATTTTGAGAAAGGCTTTTTTATGTATTTCTCCGCGCATCAAACGAGTGAGGTCCGGGCGAGGGCGAACCACGCCGGCACGGGGTAAGAGTTCATAGTGGGAAACGGCGCCGTCATGGGTGGCTTGCAGAATTAATCCCATTCGAGCCCTGAGAGGTAGCGTTATTGCAGCGGTTTCGTCTTTAGCGGCCACATCAACGGTTTCCTCTCTCAGGGTGTAGACCTTCACTTCACCCTGTTCCAGTGCGCGACGATCGGCCCAGGGCAGCGAAACAAGTTGGCTTTTGATCAAGGTTTCATAAGCGCTTTTACTTGGATCGAGGTAGTTCTTGAATTCAGCCTCGAACAAGGGGGCTATGTTGGGCAGTAGCTTGCCTATTGGAAAGTAAACACGTGGCGGTTCATTAAACCCCCAATCACTGTCAGCCTGAATTGTGCGTTCTGCCGAGAGGCTGATCCAACGGGTGCTTCTTGTTTTGCCATCCTGAGTGGTGACAATCCATTTTTTGTTGGTATGAAATTTCCCGGAGGCGTACACCTCATGGAAATTGTAGGCCTGATCCGGCATGGTCAAGCGGGGGGTATCTATAATGTTACGTTTTTGGCGACCTGATGAGTATTTATCGGCCTCTATCAACTTGCGGCCATCAGTTATGAATGCCTTGCTTCCAAATATTTTTGCCATTTCACGCTTGGCTATCAGCAGTCGTTCAGGTGGATCGATATCCAACAGAGTAATCGCTTTGTTCAAATCAACGATGAGCTGGTCAAGGGCCGTTATCGAACGTTGAATTTCTTCCTCTGTATAGTCCGCATCGTTTCTTTGAAGAATGATGTCGTTTGCCAGGGCCCACTCCAGCGTCGGGGGAATCCTCGCAAGGGCAATGAGTTCGAGTTGCTCTTCGGATGCGTTTGCACTTTGCTGGATTGGAAAATCGACCAGTTGCTGAAAGGTCATTCGCTGCAATAAACCTGGATCAATGGCTTGGGCCAGATTGACGCCATGCACGAAGTTCACCCACACCACAGAACTCCTGTAAGAAAGGTCGGGTGGAATATCACTTACCGAAAAATCCATGGGAAACTGCGGTTGAAAAAGGCGTGCGGCCAGAGTTGACTCCTTGATTGAGCCGGCTCGCTTTGTGGTGAACAGATGCGACTCGAACTCGGCCCGGATCGCCTGGTAGCTTCGTCCCCAGTTGGTTGGTTTTTGCCAACGATAGCCAGCAATAACGTCTGGATTTTCACTTGTCGGAGCCGCTAGCCAGAGGCGGAGGGCCTTGGCTACCAACTTGATTCGTATCCCCGGCGCAGTTTCTTCACCGGGTTTACCGCCGTACCACTCCAGCGCTTGCAGCAGCCTGTTTGCCAGTTCCTGGGCTTCGGCCGATCTCAGGATTTTTTCCAGGTACACCGTCGGTGTTGCACGAATTTGTTCGATGGTCAGCGTGCCAAGAACGGTTCTCCCGAGATAACCCAGCAACGACGTTTGCGGCTCAGGCAGAAACTGTCGAGTAACGTCGATGATCTGCGAATTGGTGACTTTGGAAACAAACGCCTCAATCGACATCGAATATGACGGCAGATTTTTTCGCACGGCTCTATAGGCCTTTAGCTCTTTTGAGGTCGGTGCTCGAGTCAGTCTGTCGATATCTATCCCGCGCTCAAGCTCGAGTGAGTGGCGGGCGCGCTTTTCTTCCAGGGCATGGATCGCCGCCTGATGTTCAGTGGCATTTTTCGGGTCCCATGGGGCAATACCGTAATACAGAGCCATTCTGGGAATACTGAAGAGACTGTCGAAGCGAATCTGTCCGCCTAATGTCTGGGCGGCTTTATCGATTATCGCGACCCAGTTGCTCCACTTTGGCTGACCCTTCAGTTCAAGGGGGACTGTTGTGGCCCTGTCCAGACTGCGCGTTTCATAGACGCCACGACCATCTTTTATAGTGACCGTCAAATAGCTGTATGACGCCTTTAGTTTTTTGCACAGTACCCGGTAGTCCTCGTCTTTAATAAGTGCTTGTAAGGCCCTTTGTCCAATCTCATTGTCCAGCGCCATGGGAGAGAGCGAGCGTGGTTTGATCAGCGTATCTGCAAGAGAGTCTGGCGATGTTTCAGTGTTACCCATTAACGACAGCAGAATGTCGTAGTCGTCCAGCAGGCCTTGATATCGCTGTGCATAGGAAGACGATTGGCTTTGCGTAACATCCGACGATTCATTGAGGGCGGGAAGAGCTGTTTGCATGTTTATTTTTCTCGGTAGTTATCAAGGTGTCCCCTGCACGCAATCAATAAGGCACGCCGCAGAGGAAGCCTGTAGATAAACAGTCCCTGAAAATCAGTGGTGGTATATATGTATTGAGATTCCGGAGCGTATTGAGGCTTATGTCTGTTGCCCGCATTTGTCTCAATGGGTACTTGATGATCGGAGGATGTGCCTGTACGCCAGGATGTCCTCTTGCTTGCCGGGAGCGGAATCGCAACCTAGGCTAGCGGTAGCGATTTCGTCCGGACGGCGATTCAGCAGTGCTAAAACAAGGGATCTCATGAAGCAAACGCGGACTCTCGGAACCCCTCGGTTGTTGGGCATCGTCTGGCCTTTTATCGCCGTCGTGTTATTTCAGGCAGTGTTGGGAGGCGTCAGTCTTTACGTTCTTTCGGCGGTACGCGGCTACGTCGGTGGTGAAAGCCTGTGGTCCAAGGGCCAGAAAGATGCCATCTATTACCTCAATCTGTATGCCGATAGCGGCGACGAAGCGATTTTTCGTCGATACCAGAACGCCATTGCCGTGCCCCAGGGCGGTCACGAGTTGCGCGTGGCGCTGGATCAACAGCCGCCAGATATCGAGGCGGCACGCGTGGCGATCCTCAAGGGCGGCAACCACCCGGACGACGTCTCCAGCCTGATTTGGCTGTACCTCAATTTCCGGCACTTCAGCTACCTGGAAAAAGCCATCGACCTCTGGACCGTGGGGGATGCGTATCTGGTCAAGCTCGACGATGTTGCGCGGGATATGCGCCAGAACATCACCGCCAGCCCCGCCACCGATGCCGACATCAAGCGTTGGAAAGAGCAGATTTTTGCCATCAACGATGGAGTGACACCCGCTGCCAAAGCGTTCAGCGATGCCTTGGGTGAGGGCTCGCGGGTGATTTTGCGGCTGCTGCTGATGACGAACCTCGCCACTGCGCTGGGTTTGATTGCGCTGGCCCTGTTGCGTACGCACAAACTGCTCAAGCAGCGCCATGCCTTCGCCGATGCCTTGCAGTTGGAGAAAGACCGGGCGCAGATCACTCTGCAATCGATTGGCGACGGGGTGATCACCACGGACGTCGAGGGCGCGATCGCCTATATGAATCCGGCCGCCGAGGCCTTGACGCACTGGAAGGCCGAACAGGCGACGGGGTTGCCATTGGCCGCGTTGTTCAATTTGCTGGACGAGAATGCTCAGGCTGACGGTTTTACCTTGATCGAGCACATTTTGAGCGGTCAGCTCGGCAGTGGCAGCGAGCATGCCAAGCTGATCCAGCGCCTGGACGGCAGCACGGTCTCGGTCACCCTGGTCGGCGCGCCGATCCGCAATGCGGGCAAGGTCAGTGGCACGGTGCTGGTGCTGCATGACATGACCCAGGAGCGCCAATACATCGCCAATCTGTCCTGGCAGGCGACCCATGACGCCTTGACCGGATTGGCCAACCGTCGCGAATTCGAATACCGCCTGGAACAGGCCCTGCATAGCCTGGCACGACAGGCGGGGCGTCACGCCTTGATGTTCCTCGATCTGGACCAGTTCAAAGTAGTCAACGACACCTGCGGTCATGCGGCGGGCGACGAGCTGTTGCGGCATATTTGTGCGTTGTTGCAATCAGGTTTGCGCGAGGGCGACACCCTGGCCCGATTGGGTGGCGACGAGTTTGGCATTCTGTTGGAAAACTGTGCGCCGGAAGCGGCCGAGAAAATCGCCGAAGGGCTGCGCCAGACCGTGCAGAACCTGCACTTTGTCTGGAAAGGCCGGCCGTTCGTGACCACCGTGAGCATCGGCCTGGTGCATGTGGCACAGAGTCCGGCCACCCTCGAGTCCTCGCTACGTGCCGCTGACATGGCCTGTTATATGGCCAAGGAAAAGGGGCGTAACCGGGTTCAGGTCTATCACGCCGACGATTCGGAACTGTCCCTGCGTTTTGGCGAGATGGCCTGGGTGCAGCGTCTGCATATAGCGTTGGAGGAAGACCGCTTCTGCCTGTATGCCCAGGAAATCGCGTCCCTTGGACCTGGCGAACAGGGCGGCGGGCATATTGAAATCCTGCTGCGCCTGCATGACGAAGCAGGGCGCATGATTCTGCCGGACAGTTTTATTCCCGCCGCCGAGCGTTATGGTTTGATGACGTCGCTTGACCGTTGGGTGGTGGAGAACGTTTTCAAGATCATTGCCCAATGCATCGCGTTGGAGCGCCAAGGGCCGCTGGCCATGTGTGCGATAAATCTGTCAGGTATTACTATCGGAGATGAGGCGTTTCTGGACTTCCTTCGTGAACAGTTTGTTACCTATTCAATTCCGCCTGAAATGATTTGTTTTGAAATTACAGAAACCAGTGCGATTGCAAATTTGTCGAGCGCAATTAAATTTATCAATGAACTCAAAGGGTTAGGTTGTTACTTCTCACTAGATGACTTCTGCGCCGGTATGTCCTCATTCGCTTACTTGAAACATTTACCTGTAGACTTCCTGAAGATCGACGGGAGTTTCGTAAAGGATATGCTGGACGACCCGATTAACCGCGCCATGGTCGAGGTGATCAATCACATCGGTCATGTCATGGGTAAGCGCACGATTGCCGAGTTCGTTGAAACACCTCAGATCGAGCAGGCATTGCTGGAGATCGGGGTGGATTACGCTCAAGGGTATGTGATTGAACGCCCGCATCTGTTTACCCGGGATAGTTTGCAAAGTCGTCCTGCCCGGCCGCGGCCCTTGTTATTCAAAGCGCCTGGCACGTTCCGTTGAAAACTCTCGTTGATCTTAAAATCACAATCAAAAGGAGCCCGACAGTGATCGACACATTCAACCGAACCGGACCACTCATGGAAGCTGCAAGTTACCCCGCCTGGGCTCAGCAATTGATCCAGGATTGCAGTGAGAGCAAGCGTCGCGTTGTGGGACACGAACTGTATCAGCGCATGCGTGATAACAAGCTCAGCGCAAAAACCATGCGTCAGTACCTTATTGGTGGCTGGCCGGTGGTCGAGCAGTTCGCGTTATACATGGCACAGAACCTGACCAAGACCCGTTTTGCGCGTCACCCTGGCGAGGACATGGCGCGTCGCTGGCTGATGCGCAACATTCGCGTGGAATTGAACCATGCCGATTACTGGGTGCACTGGAGTCGTGCCCACGGTGTCAGTCTGGATGATCTGCAGGCGCAACAGGTTGCCCCTGAACTTCACGCCTTGAGTCACTGGTGCTGGCACACCAGTTCGTCGGACTCGCTGATCGTAGCCATCGCCGCCACCAACTACGCCATCGAGGGGGCGACCGGGGAGTGGTCGGCGCTGGTCTGCTCCAATGGCGTCTACGCGGCATCGTTCCCGGAGGAGGAGCGCAAGCGGGCCATGAAGTGGTTGAAGATGCACGCCCAGTACGACGATGCCCATCCATGGGAAGCGCTGGAAATCATCTGCACCCTGGCAGGCCTGAACCCGAGCAAATCCCTGCAACTGGAATTGCGCCAGGCGGTCTGCAAAAGCTACGACTACATGTACCTGTTCCTGGAGCGTTGCATGCAGTTGGAACTGGCAGGGAAAGCGCCGGTAGCCCGTGAGCGGATGGCGTTGGCTGAAAGCTGATCTGAAGACTGCGTAAAACAACTGTGGGAGCGAGCCCCCTCGCCACGGGCTCGCTCCCACATTGGTTATTGGGGGCTGATAACTCAGCCCGCCATCGTCAACCGGTTACGCCCCTCGCGCTTGGCCACATACAGCGCACTGTCGGCCCGTCGCAACAGGCTCTCGGCAGACTCACCGGGCAGCAGGGTCGAGCAACCCAGGCTGACCGTCAACTCGATCACCTTGCCATCGGCCACATAATCCTGAGCCTGCGCCGCAAACCGCAGACGTTCACCAACCATGGCCGCCGCTTCCCGGCTGGTGTTGGACAGCAGGATCAGAAACTCTTCGCCACCAAACCGGAACACCATGTCCACGTTGCGCAACTGGTCTTTGATCGAGGCAGCGACGGCCTTGAGCACGTCATCGCCAGCACTGTGCCCGTAGGTGTCGTTGATCTGTTTGAAATGATCGATGTCCAGCATCAGCAGCGACAGGGGCTGGGAATGTCGCCGTGACATCTCGATTTCCCGTTGCAGCGTCTGGTCCATCGCGATGCGGTTGCCGGTATCGGTCAGCGGATCACGCAATGCGCTTTGGGTCGCCGCTCGATAAAGCAGGGCGTTTCGCATGGGGAAGAGCAGGGCGGACAGCAGTGACTCCAGGTTGCCTTGATCCTGTTCGCTGAAACGCTGATTGCGGCGGAACACCAGTTCACCCAATTGCTCGCCTTCATGGCTGAGGTTGTAGCTGATTGAGTGATGACCGCGCTGGCCGAACTGCAGGCGCAAGTCGCTGGGCTGATGCTCATAGCTCAAGGCATCCAGCGGCACCAGGCGCTGAATTTCGCGGAAGAAAAGTCCGAGAATGCGTTGCGGCTCAAGACTGGTTTGCAGTTGCAGGCCCAACTCCAGGCGCAACTGCGCAAGACTGACGGGCCGTTCCAGGAGGGGAGGCTGCTGACCAAAGCCCAGGCGCTGCAATTTGGCACTGTCGAAGTCAATTGCGTTGGTCTGGGAAGGTGATTTCATATGGCGTTAGCCCCTAAGCAGTAAGGCTGTCTTACAGGCTGGGTGAGAGCGGCTTTGGGCTGCGCGTCATACTGGTCCATCAGTCCCGTAGGACATTTGGCACGAGTTTAGTCCGCTTTACCGAAGATTAGTAACCTCTCGGCTCAAGCTCTGCCCCGTCTGCTTTCACACGGCGTGTCTGAGCAAAATTAGAGCGAAAGTCGTGCCATTCGGTTCAGTCAGATAAAAAGCGTTCTAAATCAAAAGGCTGGATGGTTTTGCCGGGAAGGGACTGAGTGCAGTGACATTTGTTTGACTTGAAATAAACGCAGTTATCATCGAATTTGAGTGCCGCGGCGGGAAACCGTCGCGGCACAAATGCGACGCACGGACGTTACTGGGCGTTGAACGCCTGCCCATTGATGCCGGTACTGTCCGGACCCATCAGGTAAAGGTAGACCGGCATGATCTCCTCGGGTGTCGGGTTGTTCAGCGGGTTTTCACCGGGGTAAGCCTGGGCACGCATGCTGGTGCGGGTGGCGCCCGGGTTGATGCTGTTGGAGCGCACCGGGGCCACTGTGTCTACTTCGTCGGCCAGGGTTTGCATCAGGCCTTCGGTGGCGAATTTTGAAACGCCGTAAGCGCCCCAATACGCACGCCCCTTACGCCCGACACTGCTGGAGGTGAATACCACCGAGGCGTCCTGGGACAGCTTGAGCAGCGGCAGCAGGGTGCTGGTGAGCATGAACATGGCGTTGACGTTGACTTGCATGACGCGCATGAAGTTCTCGCCGGACAACTGCTCGATCGGCGTGCGCGGGCCGATGATCGAGGCGTTGTGCAGCAAGCCGTCGAGGTGGCCGAATTCGGTTTCGATCATTGCCGCCAGTTCATCGTATTGATGGGGCAGGGCGGTTTCCAGGTTGAACGGAATCACGGCTGGTTGTGGATGCCCGGCTGCTTCGATTTCGTCGTAGACCTGAATCAGGTTGGCTTCGGTCTTGCCCAGCAACAGCACGGTGGCACCGTGGGCGGCGTAGGTTTTTGCAGCGGCAGCACCGATGCCACGGCCGGCGCCGGTGACCATGATGACCCGGTCCTTGAGCAAGTCAGGGCGGGCGGAATAATCAAACATAAAAAACCTCACAACAATTCAACAGGCAGGCATCGTATCTGTGGCGAGGGAGCTTGCTCCCGCTCGGCTGCGAAGCAGTCGTAAAACCTGACAATGCGACATGCCTGGCACTGCGCGATAATAAATAAAGGGGCTGCTTAGCAGCCCAGCGGGAGCAAGCTCCCTCGCCACAAAAGCCCCATGTTCAGCAACTCACAAAAAGCCCCATGTTCAGCAGCTGCACAAAGCGTTATCCAATACCTCGAGCAACGCCAGCGGATGATCGATCACCACGTCCGCCCCCCAGTGCTTCGGGTTATCGTCCGGGTGAATATAACCGTAGGTCACCGCGCAGGTTTTGGTGCCGGCATCGCGGCCGGATTCGATGTCCCGCAGATCATCGCCCACGAACAGCACGCTGGCCGGGTCCAGATCGAGCATCTTGCACGCCAGGGTCAACGGCTCCGGGTCCGGTTTGCTGTTCTTCACATGATCGGGGCAAATCAGCACTTTCGAACGTTCGGCCAGGCCCAGCTGCTGCATGATCGGCTCGGCGAAACGCACCGGTTTGTTGGTGACCACGCCCCAGATCAGGTTGGCCTTTTCGATTTTCTCCAGTACCTCGGCCATGCCGTCGAACAGATGGCTGTGGACCGCGCAGCCCTTGAGGTAGCGGTCGAGGAATTCCTGGCGCAGTTCCTCGAACCCCGGCGATTCCGGGTCCATGGAAAAGTTTGCGGCGACCATCGCCTTGGCGCCGCCGGAAATTTCATCGCGAATGTGTTGAGTGTTGATTGGCGGCAAACCACGATCAGCGCGCATCGCCTGGCAGATGGCGATGAAGTCCGGCGCGGTGTCGAGCAGCGTGCCGTCCATGTCGAAAAGAACTGCTCTGATACGCATCGGCTTACTCCTCGCGCAGGGTCTGGATCATGTAGTTGACGTCGACATCGGCCGCCAGCTTGTAGTGCTTGGTCAGCGGATTGTAAGTCAGGCCGATGATGTCCTTGACGGTCAGGCCGGCCATGCGGCTCCAGGCGCCAAGCTCCGAAGGGCGGATGAATTTCTTGAAGTCGTGGGTGCCGCGCGGCAGTAGCTTCATGATGTATTCGGCGCCGACGATGGCGAACAGATAGGCCTTCGGGTTGCGGTTGATGGTGGAGAAGAACACCTGGCCGCCAGGCTTGACCATGCGGAAACAGGCGCGGATCACCGAGGATGGATCCGGCACGTGTTCGAGCATTTCCAGGCAAGTCACCACGTCGAACTGCTCAGGCATTTCTTCGGCCAGCGCTTCGGCGGTGATCTGCCGGTATTCGACGTTCACCCCGGACTCCAGCTGATGCAACTGCGCGACCGCCAACGGCGCTTCGCCCATGTCGATGCCCATGACCGTGGCGCCACGTTGGGCCATGGCTTCGCTGAGGATGCCGCCGCCGCAACCGACGTCGAGCACTTTCTTGCCGGCCAGATTGACGCGCTCGTCAATCCAGTTGACCCGCAGCGGGTTGATGTCGTGCAGCGGTTTGAACTCGCTTTCGCGGTCCCACCAGCGATGGGCCAGGGCTTCGAATTTGGCGATTTCGGCGTAGTCGACGTTGCTCATGGTGTCAGTCCTCTAAAACTTGAAAAATCCTGTTGCCCCGGTTTCGGTCCGGGGGGGCTTACGATTCGGTATGGCCGCTGATGCGCTGGCCCCAGGCCTTGGCAGTGGCGCACAGCTGTGCTTCATCCAGGCGGGTCAGGCGGCGGTCGTCGAGCAGTTGCTTGCCAGCGACCCAAAGGTGTTTCACACAGTCGCGGCTCGTGGCATAGATCAGTTGTGAAACCGGGTCGTAGACCGGTTGCTGCGCCAGGCCCGACAAGTCGAACGCGACGATGTCCGCCGCTTTGCCGACTTCCAGCGAACCCGTTTCAGCTTCGATGCCCAGCGCGCGGGCGCCATTGAGCGTGGCCATGCGCAAGGCGCGATGGGCGTCCAGTGCGGTGGCCGAGCCGGCAACGGCTTTGGCCAGCAACGCGGCGGTGCGGGTTTCGCCAAGCAGGTCGAGGTCATTATTGCTGGCCGCGCCATCGGTGCCGAGCGCCACATTGACCCCGGCCTGCCACAAGCGCTCGACCGGGCAGAAACCGCTGGCCAGCTTCAGGTTCGACTCAGGGCAATGAATCACAGTGGTGTTACTTTCTACCAGCAGCACCATGTCTTCATCGCTGATCTGGGTCATGTGAACGGCCTGGAAGCGTGGCCCCAGCAGACCCAGGCGGCCGAGGCGGGCCAATGGGCGTTCGCCACGCTGCTCGACCGACTGCTGCACCTCGAAAGCGGTTTCGTGGACATGCATGTGAATCGAGGCATCCAGCTCTTCGGCGATCACCCGGATTTTTTCCAGGTTTTCGTCGCCCACGGTGTAGGGCGCATGGGGGCCGAAGGTGACTTTGATCCGCTCGTGATGCTTGAGATCGCCGAATAATTCGACGCCCTGACGAATGGCTTCATCCGCCGAGCCGGCGCCTGGAATCGGGAAATCGAGGATCGGAATGGCGATCTGGGCGCGAATGCCGCTGTTGTGTACGCGTTCGCTGGCGACCTTGGGGAAGAAATACATGTCAGAGAAGCAGGTGATGCCACCCTTGATCTGCTCGGCGATGGCCAAGTCGGTGCCGTCGCGTACGAACGCTTCGTCTACCCATTTGGCTTCAGCGGGCCAGATGTGTTTTTCCAGCCAGGTCATCAGCGCCAGATCGTCGGCCAGGCCGCGGAACAGCGTCATTGCCGCATGCCCGTGGGCATTGATCAGGCCGGGGCTGAGCAGCATGTCCGGCAATTCGCGCACTTCAGTTGCGTTAAACTTCAAGGCCGCCGCGCGTGGGCCGATAAAAACGATACGACCGTCGCGGATGCCCAAGGCATGCTCTTTAAGGACCACGCCAGCCGGTTCGACGGGTACCAGCCAGGTCGGCAGCAATAATAAGTCGAGCGCGGCGGTGGGGGTCGGCATCGAGAGTCGGGTCCAGTGCTTTTGTAAAGGATGGCGAAGTATACCCGAGCGTCTTCGCGGGGGGATCGCTATAATCGGCGGCTTTTGTTCATGAGTGCGGGGTATAGGATGCGCGATCGACTGTTGGCTGCGGAGAAGGTGAAGGCCATCGATTGGCGTGATGGCACCCTGTACCTGCTGGATCAGCGTATTTTGCCGTTCGAGGAAACCTGGATCGCCTACACCAGCGCTGCGGGCGTGGCCGAAGCCATTCGCTCGATGGTGGTGCGCGGCGCACCAGCGATTGGCATCAGTGCGGCGTATGCCATGGTGCTGTCAGCCCGCGCCCGAATTGCCGAGGGCGGTGACTGGCAGGCCGCGTGGGAAGAGGATTACGCGTTACTGGCCGATTCCCGTCCAACCGCGGTTAATCTGTTCTGGGCCTTGAATCGCATGCGTGACCGCCTGGACCGCCTCAAGGACGATGCAGACCCTCTGGCGGCGCTGGAGACGGAGGCTATCGCCATCCATGAAAGTGATCGCGAAGCCAACCTGACCATGGCCCAGTTGGGCGTGGACTTGATCCGCAAGCATCAGGGCAACGCCCAGGCCATCCTCACGCACTGCAACACCGGCGCACTGGCCACTGGCGGCTTCGGCACGGCGCTGGGGGTGATTCGCGGGGCTTTCATCGAAGGCATGGTCGAGCGTGTTTACGCCAACGAAACCCGGCCATGGTTGCAGGGTTCACGATTGACCGCATGGGAATTGGCCAATGAGGGCATTCCCGTGACCCTCAATGTCGATTCCGCTGCCGCGCACATCATGAAAACCAAAGGTGTGACCTGGGTGATCGTCGGCGCTGACCGGATCACCGCCAATGGCGATGTGGCGAACAAGATCGGCACCTACCAGCTGGCGGTCAACGCCATGCACCATGGCGTTCGTTTCATGGTGGTGGCGCCGAGCTCGACCATCGACATGAACCTGGCCAGCGGCGACGAGATTCCCATCGAAGAGCGCGATGGCCGTGAGTTGCTGGAAGTCGGTGGCAAGCGGGTCGGGGCGGATGTCGATGCGTTCAATCCGGTGTTCGACGTGACCCCGGCCGACCTGATCGATGTAATCGTCACCGAAAAAGGCATCGTCGAACGGCCGGATACGGCGAAAATGGCGCAGTTGATGTGCCGTAAGCGTCTGCATTGATGATCTGTTTTGCCTGATAAATCGCCTTCACGGGCAGCCTCGCTCCCACAGGTGTTGTGTCGGTCGCGAAAATGGTGAACAGCACGGGTCCGTAGGAGCGAGGCTTGCTCGCGAAGAACGATGACGCGATCTACTTTGCCTGATAGCCACATTTGGCGCGCGAATCGGGCTTGATGATCCCTCTAAGCCCCTCTCGTCCCCTTCAAGCCTGTCACCGGTCAACTAACTATGCTCCATGCGCATCTGGGGGATAGGTGCGTGGCGGCTCTTGTGATAACATCCGGCGGTTTCCAGGGTAGCCTGATGTGGCTGCCTTTACTGCGCAGATCCATGGCATAACTCGTTGATTTGTCGTAAGTCGGTGCATGGCACTCAGTCTGCATCGGCGAGCTTCGTTCGTCCCATATGGATGTGACGAAGTTTCACCAGAAAAAGGAATCAGGCTTCTCATGGGCGAACTGGCCAAAGAAATCCTCCCGGTCAATATCGAAGACGAGCTGAAGCAGTCCTACCTCGACTACGCGATGAGCGTGATTGTCGGGCGGGCACTGCCGGATGCGCGCGATGGCTTGAAGCCCGTGCACCGGCGTGTGCTGTTCGCGATGAGCGAGCTGGGCAACGACTTCAACAAGCCGTACAAGAAATCTGCCCGTGTTGTCGGTGACGTGATCGGTAAGTATCACCCTCACGGTGATACCGCGGTGTACGACACCATCGTTCGGATGGCGCAGCCATTCTCGCTGCGTTACCTGCTGGTGGACGGTCAGGGTAACTTCGGTTCGGTGGACGGCGATAATGCCGCGGCCATGCGATACACCGAAGTGCGCATGACCAAGCTGGCGCACGAGCTGCTGGCCGACCTGCATAAAGAAACCGTGGACTGGGTGCCGAACTACGACGGCACCGAAATGATCCCGGCGGTCATGCCGACCAAGATCCCCAACCTGCTGGTCAACGGCTCCAGCGGTATCGCCGTGGGCATGGCGACCAACATTCCGCCGCACAACCTCGGTGAAGTCATCGACGGTTGCCTGGCCCTCATCGACAACCCGGAACTGACCGTCGATGAGCTGATGCAATACATCCCCGGTCCGGACTTCCCGACCGCCGCGATCATCAACGGTCGTGCCGGCATCATCGAAGCCTACCGCACTGGTCGCGGGCGTATTTACATGCGCGCCCGCTCGATCATCGAAGACATCGACAAGGTCGGTGGCCGTCAGCAGATCGTCATCACCGAACTCCCTTACCAGTTGAACAAGGCTCGTCTGATCGAGAAGATCGCCGAGCTGGTCAAGGAGAAGAAGCTCGAAGGCATCACCGAGCTGCGCGACGAGTCCGACAAGGACGGTATGCGCGTCGTGATCGAGTTGCGTCGCGGTGAAGTGCCTGAGGTCATCCTCAACAACCTCTACGCCCAGACCCAGCTGCAAAGCGTGTTCGGTATCAACATCGTCGCGCTGATCGACGGCCGTCCGCGGATCCTCAACCTCAAGGATTTGCTGGAAGCCTTCGTTCGTCACCGCCGCGAAGTCGTGACCCGCCGTACCGTGTTCGAACTGCGTAAAGCGCGCGAACGTGGCCACATTCTGGAAGGTCAAGCGGTTGCCCTGTCGAACATCGATCCGGTCATCGCCCTGATCAAGGCTTCGCCGACGCCGTCGGAAGCCAAGGAAGCGCTGATCAGCACGCCGTGGGAATCCAGCGCCGTGGTCGCGATGGTCGAACGTGCCGGTGCCGATTCGTGCCGCCCGGAAAACCTCGACCCACAATACGGCCTGCGCGACGGCAAGTACTTCCTGTCGCCGGAACAGGCACAAGCCATTCTGGAACTGCGCCTGCACCGCCTGACCGGTCTGGAGCACGAAAAGCTGCTGGCCGAGTATCAAGAGATCCTCAACCAGATCGGCGAGCTGATCCGCATCCTCAACAGCGCCACGCGCCTGATGGAAGTGATCCGCGAAGAGCTGGAAGTGATCCGCGCCGAGTACGGCGATGTGCGCCGCACCGAAATTCTCGATGCCCGTCTCGACCTGACCCTGGGTGACATGATCCCGGAAGAAGAGCGCGTCGTGACCATCTCCCATGGCGGCTATGCCAAGACCCAGCCATTGGCTGCGTACCAGGCTCAGCGTCGTGGCGGTAAAGGCAAATCGGCCACCGGCGTCAAGGATGAGGACTACATCGCTCACCTGCTGGTCGCCAACAGCCACACCACGCTGCTGCTGTTCTCCAGCAAGGGCAAGGTGTACTGGCTGAAGACCTACGAAATTCCGGAAGCGTCCCGCGCTGCCCGTGGTCGTCCGCTGGTCAACCTGCTGCCGCTGGATGACGGTGAATACATCACCACCATGCTGCCGGTCGAGGAATACACCGAAGGTCACTACATCTTCATGGCGACCGCCAACGGCACTGTGAAGAAGACCCCGCTGGAATCCTTCAGCCGTCAACGCAGCGTCGGCCTGATCGCGCTGGAGCTGGACGAAGGCGATGTGCTGATCTCCGCCGCCATCACCGATGGCGAGCGCGAAGTGATGCTGTTCTCCGATGGCGGCAAGGTCACCCGTTTCAAAGAGTCCGACGTACGTGCCATGGGCCGTACCGCCCGCGGTGTGCGCGGCATGCGTCTGCCGGAAGGCCAGAAGCTGATTTCCATGCTGATCCCGGAAGAAGGCAGCCAGATCCTCACTGCTTCGGCGCGTGGTTTCGGCAAACGCACCGCGATCACCGAGTTCCCTGAGTACAAGCGTGGCGGTCAGGGCGTTATCGCCATGGTCAGCAACGAGCGTAACGGCCGTCTGGTCGGCGCGGTCCAGGTGCTCGACGGCGAGGAAATCATGCTGATTTCCGACCAGGGCACGTTGGTTCGTACCCGTGTCGACGAAGTGTCCAGCCTGGGTCGTAACACCCAGGGCGTGACCCTGATCAAGCTGGCCAACGATGAAACGCTGGTGGGCCTGGAGCGGGTTCAGGAACCGTCGGAAGTCGAAGGCGAAGAGACGGAAAGCGAAGGGCTTGAAGGTGAAGAGGGTGCAGTGTTCGACGGTGAAGTCGTGATCGACGACGTAGCCGAAGACCAGCAACTCGATGCCGCCGCTGACGAAGAACCGCAGGAATAAGCGGGCAAGCAGGGGGCGGATGAAAATTCGCCCCCTTGTTGTTTGTCCTGTTGAAAATATCGACACCCACTAAGATCCTGTGTGAAGGGCTTTTGTGGGAGCCGGGCCTGCCTGCGATGCAGGCGCCGCGGTGGGTCTTGAGCACCGCGGTGATGCAATCGCAGGCAAGCCAGCTCCCACAAAAAACTTGCTTCAGCAGGGGCCGGTGTCGATTGATGTTGTGATTTATTGCGTGATACCACCAAATCAGAGCGAGATTGGATGTGAGCAAGAGAGCCTATAATTTCTGTGCCGGTCCTGCGGCGCTTCCCGAAGCTGTCCTGAAGCGCGCCCAGGAAGAACTCCTTGATTGGCATGGCAAGGGCCTGTCGGTCATGGAAATGAGCCATCGCAGCGATGAGTTCGTGTCCATCGCCACCAAGGCTGAGCAGGATCTGCGTGATCTGCTCAATATCCCCTCGAACTATAAAGTGCTGTTCCTGCAAGGTGGCGCCAGCCAGCAATTTGCTCAGATTCCTCTGAACCTGTTGCCGGAAAGCGGCACCGCTGACTATATCGACACCGGTATCTGGTCGCAGAAAGCCATCGAAGAAGCCTCGCGCTACGGCCACGTCAACGTTGCCGCCACCGCCAAGCCTTACGACTATTTCGCTATTCCCGGTCAGAACGAATGGAAGCTGTCCAAAGACGCGGCCTATGTTCACTACGCACCGAACGAAACCATCGGCGGCCTGGAATTCCAGTGGATCCCGGAAACCGGTGATGTGCCATTGGTCGCCGACATGTCCTCGGACATTCTCTCGCGTCCGGTGGACGTCTCGCGTTTCGGCATGATCTACGCCGGCGCCCAAAAGAACATCGGTCCGAGCGGCATCGTCGTGAACATCGTGCGCGAAGACCTGCTGGGTCACGCCCGTTCCATTTGCCCGACCATGCTCAACTACAAGGTTGCGGCCGATAACGGCTCGATGTACAACACCCCGCCAACCCTGGCCTGGTACTTGTCCGGTCTGGTGTTCGAGTGGCTGAAAGAGCAGGGTGGCGTCGAAGCCATCGGCAAGCTCAATGAAGTGAAGCAGCGCACGCTGTATGACTTCATCGACGCCAGCGGCTTGTACAGCAACCCGATCAACAAGCCAGACCGCTCGTGGATGAACGTGCCGTTCCGTCTGGCCGACGACCGTCTCGACAAGCCGTTCCTGGCTGGTGCCGACGAGCGTGGCCTGCTGAACCTCAAGGGTCACCGTTCCGTGGGCGGCATGCGCGCCTCCATCTATAACGCCGTGGATATCGTTGCGGTCAACGCACTGGTTTCGTACATGGCAGAGTTCGAGAAGGAACACGGCTAATGTCTGAGCAAGAACTCAAGGCACTGCGCCTGCGCATTGATGCCCTGGACGAGAAAGTCCTGGAGCTGATCAGTGAGCGCGCACGCTGCGCCCAGGAAGTTGCGCGAGTAAAGATGGCCTCGCTGGCCGAAGGCGAAGTGCCGGTGTTCTATCGTCCTGAGCGCGAAGCTCAGGTGCTCAAGCGCGTGATGGAGCGTAACCAGGGGCCGCTGGGCAACGAAGAGATGGCGCGGCTGTTCCGCGAAATCATGTCCTCGTGCCTGGCCCTCGAGCAGCCGCTGAAAGTGGCTTACCTCGGCCCCGAAGGTACCTTCACTCAAGCCGCGGCCATGAAGCATTTCGGCCACGCAGTGATCAGCAAGCCGATGGCGGCGATCGACGAAGTGTTCCGTGAAGTGGCGGCCGGTGCGGTGAATTTTGGCGTGGTCCCGGTGGAAAACTCCACCGAGGGCGCGGTCAACCACACCCTCGACAGCTTCCTCGAACACGACATGGTGATCTGTGGCGAAGTCGAGCTGCGTATTCACCATCACCTGTTGGTCGGTGAAAACACCAAGACCGACAGCATCAGTCGCATCTATTCCCACGCCCAGTCCCTGGCCCAGTGCCGCAAGTGGCTGGACGCCCATTACCCGAATGTCGAGCGCGTGGCGGTGTCCAGCAACGCCGAAGCGGCCAAGCGGGTCAAGGGTGAATGGAACTCGGCGGCGATTGCCGGTGACATGGCCGCCGGTCTGTACGGGTTGACTCGTCTGGCTGAAAAAATCGAGGATCGTCCGGACAACTCCACGCGATTCCTGATGATCGGCAGCCAGGAAGTACCGCCGACCGGCGACGACAAGACCTCGATCATCGTCTCCATGAGCAACAAACCCGGCGCGCTTCACGAACTGCTGGTGCCGTTCCACGACAATGGCATTGACCTGACGCGCATCGAGACCCGTCCGTCGCGCAGCGGTAAATGGACCTACGTGTTCTTCATCGACTTCGTCGGCCACCACCGCGACCCGCTGGTCAAAAGTGTGCTGGAGAAGATCAGTCAGGAAGCAGTGGCACTCAAGGTGCTGGGTTCCTACCCGAAAGCAGTTCTCTAAGGGCGGTAGCAAATGAGTGGCAACTTCCTCGCTCTGGCACAGCCGGGCGTGCAACAACTTTCGCCTTACGTTCCGGGCAAACCCGTGGACGAACTGGCCCGTGAGCTGGACCTCGATCCAGCCAGCATCGTCAAACTGGCGAGCAACGAAAACCCGTTGGGCGCCAGTCCCAAGGCACTGGCAGCGATTCGCGAAGCGCTGGCCGAGCTGACCCGCTATCCGGACGGCAACGGTTTTGCACTCAAGACCCTGCTGGCCGATCAGTGCCGCGTCGAGCTGAACCAGGTAACACTGGGCAACGGCTCCAACGACATTCTGGAGCTGGTGGCGCGTGCCTATCTGGCACCGGGCCTGAACGCAGTGTTCAGCGCCCATGCGTTTGCGGTCTATCCGATCGTGACCCAGGCCGTTGGCGCCCAGGCAAAAGTGATCCCGGCCAAAGACTGGGGTCATGATCTGCCGGCCATGCTGGCCGCGATCGATGCCGATACCCGCGTGGTGTTCATCGCCAACCCGAACAACCCGACCGGAACCTGGTTCGACGCCGAGACGCTGGACGAATTCCTGCAGGACGTGCCGGCCCATGTGCTGGTGGTGCTGGACGAGGCCTACATCGAATACGCCGAAGGCAGCGACTTGCCGGATGGCCTGGATTATCTGGCGGCCTACCCGAACCTGTTGGTCTCGCGCACCTTCTCCAAGGCCTATGGCCTGGCGTCGCTGCGGGTCGGCTACGGTTTGTCCTCGGCCATCGTCGCCGATGTGCTGAATCGCGTGCGTCAGCCATTCAACGTCAACAGTCTTGCACTGGCCGCCGCTTGTGCTGCGCTGCAAGACGTCGACTACCTGGCTGAAAGCCGTCGCCTGAATGAATCCGGCATGCAGCAATTGCAAGCGGGTTTCCGTGAGCTGGGGCTGAGCTGGATTCCATCCAAAGGCAACTTCATCTGTGTCGATCTGGGCCGTGTTGCGGCACCTGTCTTCGAAGGCTTGCTGCGTGAAGGCGTGATCGTGCGTCCGGTGGCCAACTATGGCATGCCGAACCACCTGCGCATCACCATCGGTTTGCCGGCGGAGAACAGTCGCTTCCTCGAGGCGCTAACCAAGGTTTTGGCCCGTGGTTGATGTCACTGCACTGCAATCTGCACAACCTATGATCGGTCGCCTGGTGGTGGTCGGCCTGGGCTTGATCGGCGGTTCGTTTGCCAAAGGCTTGCGTGAAAGCGGTCTGTGCCGCGAAGTGGTCGGGGTCGATCTCGATCCGCAGTCGCGCAAGCTGGCGGTTGAGTTGGGCGTGGTGGATCGCTGCGAAGAAGACCTCACGCTGGCTTGCCAGGGCGCTGATGTCATTCAGTTGGCGGTGCCGATCCTGGCCATGGAGAAACTGCTCGCGCTGTTGGCGGGCATGGATCTGGGGCAGGCGATTCTGACCGACGTCGGCAGTGCCAAGGGCAATGTGGTGCGCGCGGCAACCGAGGCGTTCGGCGGCATGCCGGCGCGTTTCGTGCCGGGGCATCCGATCGCCGGTTCCGAGCAGAGCGGGGTGGAAGCCTCCAATGCCGAACTGTTCCGTCGTCATAAAGTGATTCTGACGCCGCTGGATCAGACCGATCCCGCCGCGCTGGCAGTGGTCGACCGCTTGTGGCGCGAATTGGGCGCCGACGTCGAGCACATGCAGGTCGGGCGTCACGACGAGGTGTTGGCGGCGACCAGCCATTTGCCACACTTGCTGGCGTTCGGTTTGGTCGATTCGTTGGCCAAACGCAATGAAAATCTTGAGATCTTCCGTTACGCTGCGGGCGGTTTCCGCGATTTCACAAGAATCGCCGGTAGCGACCCGGTCATGTGGCACGACATCTTCCTCGCCAACCGCGAAGCTGTCCTGCGCACACTCGATACATTTCGCAGCGACCTCGACGCCTTGCGCGACGCGGTCGATGCAGGGGATGGGCACCAATTGTTGGGCGTGTTCACGCGCGCCCGGGTTGCCCGCGAGCATTTCAGTAAAATCCTGGCCCGCCGGGCCTATGTGGACGCTATGAATTCCAACGATCTGATTTTCCTGGCACAACCTGGTGGCCGCCTGACTGGGCGGATTCGTGTACCGGGCGACAAATCGATTTCCCACCGTTCGATCATGCTCGGTTCCCTGGCCGAAGGCGTCACCGAAGTGGAAGGTTTCCTCGAGGGCGAAGACGCCCTGGCGACCTTGCAGGCTTTCCGCGACATGGGTGTCGTCATCGAAGGTCCGCACCACGGTCGTGTGACCATTCACGGCGTCGGCCTGCATGGCCTCAAACCAGCGCCGGGCCCGATCTATCTGGGCAACTCCGGCACTTCGATGCGTCTGCTGTCTGGCCTGTTGGCTGCGCAGAACTTCGACAGCACCCTGACGGGCGATGCTTCGCTGTCCAAGCGTCCGATGAATCGCGTGGCCAATCCGCTGCGTGAAATGGGCGCCGTGATCGAGACCGCTGCTGAAGGTCGTCCACCGATGACCATTCGTAGTGGCAACAAGCTCAAGGGCCTGACTTACACCATGCCGATGGCCAGCGCCCAGGTTAAATCCTGCCTGTTGCTGGCGGGGCTGTACGCCGAAGGCAAGACCACCGTCACCGAGCCGGCACCGACTCGTGACCACACCGAGCGCATGCTGCGCGGCTTCGGCTACCCGGTGACCGTCAACGGCGCCACGGCCTCGGTCGAGTCCGGCCACAAGCTGACCGCGACCCACATTGAAGTGCCGGGCGACATCTCGTCGTCGGCGTTCTTCCTGGTGGCTGCGTCGATTGCCGAAGGTTCGGAGCTGGTGCTTGAGCACGTCGGCATCAACCCGACCCGCACCGGCGTGATCGACATCCTGCGCCTGATGGGCGCAGACATCACCCTGGAAAACCAGCGTGAAGTCGGCGGCGAGCCAGTAGCGGACCTGCGCGTGCGGGCAGCTAAACTCAAAGGTATCGAGATTCCCGAAGCGCTGGTTCCACTGGCCATCGACGAGTTCCCGGTGCTGTTCGTGGCCGCCGCATGTGCCGAAGGGCGCACCGTGTTGCGTGGCGCCGAAGAACTGCGCGTGAAGGAATCGGACCGGATCCAGGTCATGGCGGACGGTCTGCTGGCGTTGGGCGTCAAGTGCGAGCCAACCCCGGACGGCCTGATCATCGACGGCGGCCAGATCGGCGGCGGCGAAGTGCACGGTCACGGCGATCACCGGATTGCCATGGCCTTCAGCGTGGCTTCGCTGCGCGCCACTGCACCGATCCGCATCCATGATTGCGCCAACGTTGCGACCTCGTTCCCGAACTTCCTTGCGCTGTGCGCGCAGGTCGGTATTCGTGTTGCGCAAGAGGCTCAGTCGTGATCAGCATCGCACCGGTTATAACCATTGATGGGCCTAGTGGCTCTGGCAAGGGGACTGTCGCCGGGATATTGGCCAAGCGCCTGGGCTGGAACCTGCTGGATTCCGGTGCACTTTATCGATTGCTGGCTTTCGCGGCGCATAACCATGGCGTCGATCTGACGAATGAGGAGCTGCTCAAGAAGCTCGCCGCTCATCTGGATGTGCAATTCATCGCGGCGACCGACGGTCAGCTGCAGCGCATTATTCTGGAAGGCGATGAAGTCAGCGATGTCATCCGTACCGAAAGCATCGGCTCGGGTGCCTCGCAGGTTGCTGCGCTGCCCGCCGTTCGCGAGGCGCTGCTGCAGCGCCAGCGGGCCTTTCAGGAACCGCCGGGCCTGGTGGCCGATGGCCGCGACATGGGCACGGTGGTTTTTCCGGGCGCGCCGCTGAAGATATTCCTCACTGCCAGTGCCGAGGAGCGTGCGCGCCGTCGATACTTGCAGTTGAAGGGCAAAGTCGATGGTGTTAGTCTGTCGAGTCTGCTAGATGAGATACGTGCGCGCGATGAGCGTGATACCCAGCGAGCGGTAGCCCCGCTCAAACCGGCGGCTGACGCCATACAGCTGGATTCCACGGAATTATCCATCGATCAGGTGCTGGAACGCATCATGAGCGAGATCGCCATTCGCGATATCGCCGGGTGACCAAGAGGGCCGCAGGGGACCAGTCATAGTCCTGCGGTGGCTTCTTTTAAATGAAACTAACCCATACCGTCTGGGGTGTGGAGATGGGCGTATTCTTCGCCCTCATCAACAGGAATTAAAATGAGCGAAAGCTTTGCGGAACTCTTTGAAGAAAGCCTAAAAACCCTGAACCTTCAGGCAGGCTCCATCATCACCGGTGTTATCGTTGATATCGATTACCAGGCTCGCTGGGTAACCGTTCACGCTGGCCTGAAGTCTGAAGCACTCATCCCGCTTGAGCAGTTCTACAACGATGCTGGCGAGCTGAACATCAACGTCGGTGACGAAGTTCACGTTGCTCTGGACTCGGTTGAAGATGGCTTTGGTGAAACCAAGCTGTCCCGTGAAAAAGCCAAGCGCGCTGAATGCTGGATTGTTCTGGAAGCAGCCTTCGCAGCCGAAGAAGTGGTCAAGGGCGTTATCAACGGTAAGGTTAAAGGCGGCTTCACTGTCGACGTTAACGGCATCCGTGCGTTCCTGCCAGGTTCTCTGGTTGACGTCCGTCCAGTGCGCGACACCACGCACCTGGAAGGCAAAGAGCTGGAATTCAAGGTCATCAAACTCGACCAGAAGCGCAACAACGTTGTCGTTTCCCGTCGCAGCGTCCTCGAAGCCGAGAACTCCGCCGAGCGTGAAGCTCTGCTGGAATCCCTGCAGGAAGGCCAACAAGTCAAAGGTATCGTCAAGAACCTCACCGATTACGGCGCATTCGTCGATCTGGGTGGCGTCGATGGCCTGCTGCACATTACCGACATGGCTTGGAAGCGTATCAAGCATCCTTCCGAAATCGTCAACGTTGGCGACGAGATCGATGTCAAGGTTCTGAAGTACGATCGCGAACGCAATCGTGTTTCCCTGGGCCTGAAGCAACTGGGCGAAGATCCATGGGTTGCTATCAAAGCCCGTTACCCGGAAAGCACTCGCGTTACCGCTCGTGTAACCAACCTGACCGACTACGGCTGCTTCGCTGAGCTGGAAGAAGGCGTTGAAGGTCTGGTACACGTTTCCGAAATGGACTGGACCAACAAGAACATCCACCCTTCGAAAGTCGTACAAGTCGGCGACGAAGTGGAAGTCATGGTTCTGGACATCGACGAAGAGCGTCGTCGTATCTCCCTGGGCATCAAGCAGTGCAAATCTAACCCATGGGAAGATTTCTCTGGCCAGTTCAACAAGGGCGATAAAATCTCCGGCACCATCAAGTCGATCACCGATTTCGGTATCTTCATTGGTCTGGACGGCGGCATCGACGGTCTGGTTCACCTGTCCGACATCTCCTGGAACGAAGTGGGCGAAGAAGCCGTTCGCCGCTTCAAGAAGGGCGACGAGCTGGACACCGTTATCCTGTCGGTCGACCCAGAGCGCGAGCGCATCTCCCTGGGCATCAAGCAACTGGAAAGCGATCCGTTCTCCGAGTACGTTCAAGAGAACGACAAAGGCGCCATCGTTAAAGGCATCGTGAAAGAAGTTGACGCCAAAGGCGCCATCATCACTCTGGCCGACGATATCGAAGCGACTCTGAAAGCCTCCGAAATCAGCCGTGACCGCGTTGAAGACGCGCGCAACGTTCTGAAAGAAGGCCAGGAAGTAGAAGCCAAGATCATCAGCGTTGACCGCAAGAGCCGCGTAATCCAGCTCTCGATCAAGTCGAAAGACGATGCTGAAGAGAAAGAAGCAATCCAGAGCCTGAAGGCAGCGGCTCCGGAAGGCGAAGCAACTGACACCACTATGGCGGCACTGCTGCGTCAAGCAATGGCCAAACAGAACTAAGTTCTGCTTGATCATGAAAAAGGGCGACTTCGGTCGCCCTTTTTTGCGTCTGCGATTTGCTCCTACGAAAAGCGGTTTGCCTGCCCAGTGCCAGTCAGTTAAGCAATTTCAGCCGCGACACAATCTATGTAGCAGCTGCCGAGCCTGCGAGGCTGCGTTCGGCTGCGTAGCAGTCGTGAGTCCGACAGATGCGGTCTGCCTGACACGCCACAATTTCTGATTTTACGACTGCTTCGCAGCCGAACGCAGTCTCGCAGGCTCGGCAGCTGCTACGGATAACATTACGGCTTAACTGATTGGCATTAGTTTGCCCGCCGCCTTATTTCTTTCGTGAAACCAATGATCTACATAAGCTGTCTGTAATTTCATACAGGTCAATCGCCTATTCAAGGCTAGGCTTGGTATGAAGTGAACGCAGTCGGGCAGTGCGCCCGGTATTAAGGAAGTGAATGAACAAGCTCATTGTCGTGATAGCAGTACTGACATTGGCAGGCTGTACCACCAGCGCCAAGACTCATGCGGTGCGCGGAGTCAGTGGCATAGAGGTCGATTGTTCAGGATTGGGTTCGGGATGGGAAAGGTGTCACAAGCGAGCGGCCAAGGAGTGCAAGGGCGCAGGTTATAAAGTCATTGTCAGGTCCGATGACGCCAAGGAGGAGGATGTATTCCCTTTCGGCTTCAATCCCGCGGGCTATCTGACGCGCACCATGCTGGTTATCTGTAGATGAATACGGAACTTGAGTAAGCTTGCGGTGCTCTGGAATCGGGCATCTTATTGTCAGGAAAGATATGTCAAGAACTCGGGCTGTTCAAATTCCTCCGGGCATGCTAAAACCTTTGAAGCGCTGATCTAGCTGCTTGAAAAAGAAGGGAAAAATATGACGAAGTCGGAGTTGATCGAACGAATTGTCACCCATCAAGGGCTACTCTCATCCAAGGATGTGGAGCTGGCCATCAAGACCATGCTTGAGCAAATGTCCCAATGTCTGGCCACCGGTGATCGAATCGAGATCCGTGGGTTTGGCAGCTTTTCCCTGCACTATCGTGCCCCGCGCGTAGGTCGCAATCCAAAAACCGGTCAGTCCGTCAGCCTCGACGGCAAGTTCGTCCCGCATTTCAAGCCAGGCAAAGAACTGCGCGATCGTGTGAACGAGGATGAGGAGGAAGGGCTTTGACTGCTGCACTTCAAGGAACCGCTGATGCGTAATCTCAAGCGCGTACTTCTCGCTGTATTTGTCCTGTTGCTCGTTTTGGCGATCCTGGCGTTCGTTCTTGAGAACCAGCAAGGCGTGTCACTGCTGTTCCTGGGCTGGGCGGGGCCGCAGTTGCCGGTGTCGCTGATCATGGTGATTGCGCTGTTGGTGGGCATGGTGATCGGGCCGATTCTCGGCTGGTTTCTGGGGCGTACGTCCAGAGCCTCCCGCAAGCGCCTGGTCTGATTGCGACAAACCCGTCGTACGCGTCGGATTCGCGTCACAGCTTGTCCATATCCATTAGTAAAACCTTCATTAAGCTGTAAAATGCTGCGCTTGATCGATAAGGGTAATTTCCCCACATCGGTTCAGACTGACTCTGTCAGAAGCCTCGGCGGACTTGATGGCTTTTGCATTCATGGATTAGACAGTGCGCAGTTGGCGGCCCTGTCAGTAACTTAAGGGTATGGTTTCGCGTGAAAATTCTAGTAACCGGCGGCGCCGGATTTATCGGCTCGGCAGTCATTCGTCATATCATCTCCAACACTGCCGACTCTGTCGTTAACGTCGATAAACTGACTTATGCCGGTAACCTTGAGTCGCTGGCCGAAGTCAGCCAGAACTCGCGTTACGTGTTCGAACGCGTCGACATCTGCGACCGTAATGAAGTGGACCGTGTCCTGCGTGAACACCAACCAGATGCCATCATGCACCTGGCTGCAGAGTCCCACGTTGACCGTTCGATCTCCGGCCCGTCTGAATTCATCCAGACCAACATCATCGGCACTTACACCTTGCTGGAAGCTGCACGCCACTATTGGGCGGCGCTGGATGATGCGCGTAAAGCCAACTTCCGCTTCCACCATATTTCCACCGACGAAGTCTACGGAGACCTCGAAGGTCCGGAAGACCTCTTCACTGAAACCACGCCGTATCAGCCAAGCTCGCCATATTCGGCCAGCAAGGCCAGCTCCGATCACCTGGTTCGCGCCTGGGCCCGTACTTACGGTCTGCCGACGCTGGTCACCAACTGCTCGAACAACTATGGTCCCTGCCACTTCCCTGAGAAGTTGATCCCGCTGATCATCCTCAATGCGCTGGAAGGCAAGCCGCTGCCGGTCTACGGCAAAGGCAACCAGGTTCGTGACTGGCTCTACGTCGAAGACCACGCCCGCGCACTGTACAAAGTCGTGACCGAAGGCGTGATCGGCGAGACCTACAACATCGGCGGCCATAACGAGAAGCAAAACATCGAAGTGGTGCATACCCTTTGCGCACTGCTCGACGAACTGCGTCCAGATTCCGCGCATCGTCCACATGCCAGCCTGATCACTTACGTTCAGGATCGCCCGGGCCACGATCAGCGCTATGCCATCGACGCCAGCAAAATCCAGCGCGAGCTGGGTTGGACGCCGGAAGAAACCTTTGAAACCGGTATCCGCAAAACCGTCGAGTGGTACCTGAACAACACTGAATGGGTAGCTCACGTGAAGAGCGGCAGCTACCAACAATGGATTGACCAGAACTACACGGATCGTTCGGACAAAGCATGAAAATCCTCCTGTTGGGAAAAAATGGCCAGGTAGGCTGGGAGCTTCAACGCTCCCTTGCGCCGCTTGGCGAGTTGATCGCCCTTGATCGTCATCCGGTCGATGGTTTGAGCGGCGACCTTTCTGATCTCGATGCATTGCGCGCGACGATTCGTCAGGTCAAGCCGGATGTCATCGTCAACGCAGCGGCCTACACCGCGGTCGATAAAGCCGAGTCCGAGACCGAACTGGCCGACCGTGTGAACGGTCAAGCCAGCCAGGTCATGGCAGAAGAGGCTGTATCCCTGGATGCCTGGCTGATTCACTACTCGACCGACTACGTGTTCAGCGGCGAAGGCTTGGCGCCATGGCAAGAGACAGATCCCGTAGCCCCGGTGAATCACTACGGCGCCAGCAAACTTGCTGGCGAGCAGGCGATTATTGCCTCGGGCTGCAAGCACCTGATCTTCCGCACCAGCTGGGTCTACGGCGCTCGCGGCAATAACTTCGCCAAGACCATGCTGCGCCTGGCCAAGGACCGCGATACCCTGAGCGTCATCGCCGACCAGATCGGTGCCCCGACCGGTGCAGATTTGATCGCCGACGTAACGGCGCTGGCCATTCAGCAGGTCCAGCAGCGTCCTGAGCTGGCGGGCCTGTATCATCTGGCGGCCAGTGGCGAAGTGTCCTGGCACGGCTATGCCAGCCATGTGATCGGTTTTGCCAAGGCCAACGGTGAAGAACTCGCCGTCACGGCGATCAATCCGATAGACACAACCGCTTACCCAACACCGGCGCGCCGCCCCCTGAATTCCCGGTTGAACACTCAAAAGCTGCGCGACAATTTTTCTCTGCACTTGCCGGATTGGCAAAGTGGCGTCACCCGAATGCTGATGGAAGTCCTGAATAAATGACCACGACAAATCGTAAAGGCATCATCCTCGCTGGCGGCTCGGGCACGCGTCTGCACCCGTTGACCCTCGGCGTCTCCAAGCAGATGCTGCCGATCTACGACAAGCCGATGATCTTCTATCCGCTGTCGGTGCTGATGCTCGCCGGTATGCGCGAAATCCTGATTATCTCCACCCCTGAAGACCTGCCATCGTTCCAGAAATTGCTGGGTGACGGCAGCCTGTACGGCATCAAGCTGACCTACGCCGAGCAACCTAGCCCGGACGGCCTGGCACAAGCCTTTATCATCGGCGAAGAGTTCATCGGCAAAGACCCTTGCTGCCTGATCCTGGGCGACAACATCTTCTACGGTCAGCACTTCTCCGAGAACCTGCGTTCCGCCAGCACTCAAGAGCACGGCGCGACTGTATTCGGCTATCACGTATCGGACCCTGAGCGTTTCGGTGTCGTCGAGTTCGACGCTGCCGGCCGTGCCTTGAGCATCGAAGAGAAACCGCTGAAGCCTAAATCCGCCTACGCGGTGACTGGCCTGTACTTCTACGATAACCAGGTCGTCGAAATCGCCAAGAACATCAAGCCATCTGCGCGTGGCGAGCTGGAAATCACTGACGTTAACCGTGCGTACCTTGAGCAGAAGACCCTCAACGTCGAAATGCTCGGCCGTGGCTTCGCCTGGCTGGATACCGGTACCCATGATTCGCTGCTGGAAGCCAGTCACTTCGTGCATACCATCGAGCAGCGCCAGGGCCTGAAAGTGGCGTGCCTGGAAGAGATCGCCTACCACAATGGCTGGATCAGTGCCGAGCAGTTGGGTACTCAGGCTGATGCGCTGAAGAAGACTGGCTATGGTCAGTACCTGCAGAAGCTACTGGATTCGCCTTCTCGCTAAGACGAGAGCTTTATCCTCCTCTCCCCATGCAAGCAGGAATGGCATGCCAGTAAAATCCCCCAAGGTTGCAGTTTTACTGGCTGCCTACAACGGTATGCATTGGATTGAAGACCAACTAGCCTCGATCCTTGGTCAGTCTGCCGTGGACGTTACCGTACACATCAGCATTGATCCTTCCACTGACGGTACCGAAGACTGGTGTGCAGCCTTTGCCGCCACGCATCCAAACATCATTGTCCTACCGCCGGGCGGCCGCTTCGGTGGTGCCTCGCGCAATTTTTTCAGACTGATCCGTGATGTTGATATCGAGTCCTACGATTTCGTTGCGTTTGCCGACCAGGATGATCTCTGGCATGGCGACAAACTAAAGCGGGCTATCGAGTCTCTGCAATCACGCAAGGTTGATGCTTATTCCAGCAACGTTACCGCGTTCTGGGAGGATGGTAGGACTCGGCTGCTGGACAAGGCGCAACCGCAAACCAGCTGGGATTTTCTGTTTGAGGCGGCCGGTCCTGGCTGCACCTATGTTCTGAGGGCTCCCATGGTGAAGGCCATGAAGCAGTCGATGCTGGTTCACTGGGATGCGCTGCAAAGCGTCAGTCTGCACGATTGGTACTGCTACGCCTTTGCTCGCAGCCATGGTTATCGTTGGTATATCGATCCGGTGCCATCTATGGATTATCGCCAGCATGAGCATAACCAGGTGGGAGCGAATACTGGCCTGGGCTCGATGATTGCGCGCTATACAACCATTCATGACGGCTGGTGGTTCAATCAGGTCGGCTTGATCGCGCGATTGGTCGGGCAGGATGCCAACCCCTTTGTCGGCTCTTGGCTGCAACTGCGACGGTGGGAATTGATCCGGTTGTCGTTGTCCGCTTGGCGTTGCAGGCGGCGGATCAGGGATCGTGTTTTGTTTTTTCTGATTTGTTGGGCGACCGCGCTAATGGGGAAATCCGCTCGATGACCGCGCCGAAGGTATTGGTAACAGGGGCAAGTGGATTCGTTGGCGAGGCTGTCGTGTTTCGGTTGCTGCTTGGTCGGCGATTCATGCCCGTGGCGGCAGTACGAGGTTCGACATGTCTGCAGGGATTGTGCCCGGTGGTGCGTTTTCAGTTGGGAGCGGCCACTGCTGCGCAAATGACAGGTGTGCAAGTGATTGTCCATGCGGCGGCGCGGGTGCATGTCATGCACGAAACGGAGCAGGATGCACTGACCGAGTTTCGCAGGGTTAACGTGGACGGTACGTTGCAGTTGGCTCGAATGGCCGCTCAGGCCGGGGTCAAGCGCTTTGTTTACATCAGTTCGATCAAGGTTAATGGTGAGCGCACTGCTGCGGGGCGGCCATTTACTGCGGACGACGTGGCGGCTCCACTGGATCCTTACGGGGTGTCCAAGCACGAGGCGGAACTGGCGTTGATGCTGCTTGGGCGCGAGACCGGGATGGAGATCGTGATCATCCGTCCGCCGCTGGTGTACGGCCCAGGGGTCAAGGCTAACTTTCTCAGCCTGATTAAATGGCTCGACAAGGGCCTGATCCTACCTCTGGGCGGAATTCGGAACCAGCGCAGTATGGTGTCGATCGGCAACCTGGTCGATCTGATCGAGACTTGTCTCGATCATCCGGGGGCTGCCTGGCAAATCTTTTTGGTCAGTGACGGTGACGATCTGTCGACTCCACGGTTGCTGCGTCATCTGGCGTCGGCGCTAGGAAAAAAAGCCTGGTTGCTGCCCGTGCCGTCCGTGTTGTTGACGCTGGGAGCCGCTGCCATTGGCAAGCGCGCTGTGGCCCGGCGGGTGTGTGAGTCGTTGCAGGTCGATATCAGCAAAAACCGCGAGTTGCTCGGTTGGGTTCCGCCGATTGATGTGGATACTGCCATGCGGCGCACCGCAGGCCATTTTCTGGATACGCATACGAAATGATTTTTGGCGGGTTGTTTGTCACAGTTTTTGCACTCTCCTGGGCTTTGACCGGAGGACTGCGACGCTACGCATTATCCAAAAGCTTGATAGACATTCCTAACGAGCGCAGTTCCCACTCCGTACCCACGCCCCGAGGTGGTGGAGTGGCGATCGTTTTCGGTTTCCTGGTTGCGCTGCCCGTGCTCGGTGCTTTCGGCCTTTTAGGCATCGATACACTGTATGCATTGCTTGGAAGCGGGTTGTTGGTCGCGATTATCGGGTTTGCCGACGATCATGGCCATATCGCTGCAAAATGGCGCCTTCTCGGGCATTTCTTTGCGGCGGTTTGGGCGTTGTACTGGCTTGACGGGCTGGCACCTGTCACGTTCTTCGGTGCCATGATCGACCTTGGGTGGCTGGGCAATGTGTTTGCGGTGATTTACCTGGTCTGGATGCTCAACCTGTACAACTTCATGGATGGCATTGATGGCCTGGCGAGTGCCGAGGCAATGTGTGTTTGTCTGGGTAGTGGTCTTGTTTACCTGATCACTGGGCAGCTTGAGCCGCTTTGGGTAGCGCTGGTTCTGGCTGGGGCCGTGGCGGGTTTCCTGTGCTGGAATTATCCGCCCGCGCGGATTTTCATGGGCGATGCCGGAAGCGGCTTTTTGGGTATTGCTTTGGGGATCTTGTCGCTCTCCGCCGGGGCCGTGTCATCCGCGTTTTTGTGGAGCTGGGTGATCCTGCTGGGAGCCTTTGTGGTCGACGCCACGTGGACGCTTTGCCAGCGCCTGTTGAATGGTGACAAGGTTTATCAGGCGCATCGCAGTCACGCCTACCAGCACGCTTCTCGTCAGTATCGCAGTCACAAGGCTGTGACGCTGGGTGTTGTCGGACTCAACGTGTTTTGGTTGCTGCCCTGGGCCATTGCGGTAGCGCTGGGATTTGTTCCTGGCGTTATCGGCCTGATCATTGCCTACGCTCCTTTGCTCTGGTTGGCCGCGAGGTTCAAGGCCGGTGCCCGGGAGAGTCAACCCCTCGCCTGAAATCGTGAGTGGCATCCTGTCGAGAGCAGGGTGAAGGTCGGGCCGGGCGTGGGTGCCAGACCCGGATAATGGTATGATCCGCGGCCGCCGTGCGAGGGCTTGCGCAAGTGAGACGGCCGGGTTTGTATTACGAGGGGGATGCATGGGCTATTGGACACCCATTGCTTTATATAACAACCCCGTCAAATTATTTGATGAAGTTCAATCAGTGTTGGAGCAGTAACATATGCAGCATAAGGATAATAATTTAAACCTGCTTCGGCTTATTGCTGCGCTGATGGTTCTTTATGCACATTCTTTTGCATTCTATGGAAATCCGCCTGCTGGATTTCTTGGCTTGGCCTCCTACGGTGGCCTGGGTATCGAAATATTTTTTATTATTAGCGGTTATTTAATCGTCAAAAGCTGGGATTTCACTCCGTCGGTGGCCAACTTTCTGATCAAACGTTCATTGCGGATTTTTCCGGCGCTGATCGTGGTCGTCCTGATCAGCATGTTTGTGTTGGGGCCGATGTTTACTACATTGACGGTCAACGAGTATTTCGCGCATCCGCAATTCTGGTCTTATATGAAAAACATAATCTTGAGCCCGGTGTTTTATCTGCCCGGTGTTCTTGAGCATGCAAGGGTTCCCAACGCGGTCAACGGTTCGTTGTGGAGTCTGCCTGTCGAGTTTTTCATGTATCTGGTGGTGATGGGGCTGGGGCTGCTGTTCAAGGGCGGACGCTGGGTTTACACGGTGGTCACCGCACTGTTCGCGCTCACCGTGGTTTTCTGGTGCTGGCGTGATGCACCTCTGGTGGTGGTTTACGGAACCGATGTCAGGAATATTTTCCTGACAGGCATCTATTTCATGATAGGTGCCTGTTATGCAAAGTGGCGGCTTGAGCGTTGGTTCAGTCTGTCGGGTGTCTGCGTTCTGATCATGGCAACCATTCTGCTGGCACCGTATGCCGCGGTTTCCAAGTTTTTGCTCTGGCTTGCGTTGCCTTATGTCGTTCTGGCCTACGGCCTATCTCGAAGCTGGTTGGGCAGTTGGGTCAATCGCGTGGGCGACTGCTCCTACGGCGTTTACATTTATGCTTTCCCGGTACAGCAGTTCGTATTGCTCAAGTTTCCGAATATTTCTTATCCGACTTATTTGTTTGTCACTATCGTCATTACCCTGGTGCTGGGTTATGCCTCGTGGCACTTGGTCGAAAAACGTGTGTTGAAGTTAAAACCCAAGGACAAGTCAAGAGTCCTGGCGGGCAGTGAAGAACTCAAGCCTGTATTCACACCCCTTGTCAGCGAAAAGTCAATGAGCCCAGATAGTTGATGGAATTTATGATGTTGTACGGTGGCTTAAAAGCAGTGGCTAACATGTTTGTAAAGCAAGGAGATTTTCGATGAGCTGGCTCAGAGGGATGCTGTCGGATCGCAGAATTCTGTTGAGCCTGATTTCAAATGACCTTCGTGCCCGATACCTGACCAACTACCTTGGTTTTTTGTGGGTATTCATTCAGCCATGCGCTACGACACTGATCCTCTGGTTCGTGTTTCAGTTTGGTTTCAAGGCGGCCCCTCACGGAGACTTTCCTTTTGTTCTGTGGCTGGTGTGCGGACTTGTACCATGGTTTTTCACGGTTGAAGCATTGAACTCCGGCTGCACGGCAGTCAAGGAGAACAGTTTTCTGGTAAAGAAGATTGTCTTCAAGGTTTCATTGCTGCCGTTGGTTAAACTCAGCTCCGCGGTACTCGTGCACATTTTCTTCGTATTTATACTGTTGTTGCTGTTTGTTATTTACGGCTATTCGCCGAACCTTTACTGGTTGCAAGTCGGCTATTACATTGCTTGTTTGTTCATGCTGTTGTTGGCGATCGCCTGGATTACCAGTTCGGTGGTGATTTTTTTCCCTGACTTGAGCCAGTTAGTGGCGATGGCCACGCAGTTCGGCTTCTGGTTGACCCCAGTGTTCTGGGATATCGATGCGATTCAAGGACGGGCAGTGTCTTATCTGCGCCTGAATCCATTTGCTTACATTGTGGAAGGATTCAGGGATTCGCTTATTCGCGGGATCTGGTTCTGGGAACGACCAACTCAGACCCTGTTTTTTTGGGGGGTGTTGATTGTCTTGACGCTGGTGGGCTGGCGTACATTCAAAAAATTAAGACCTCACTTTGCGGATGTTTTGTAATGAATGCAGTGAATGAGAGCGCAATCAGCGTCCGTAACGTCAGTAAGGTCTACCGGCTTTATAACAAGCCCGTAGACCGACTGGTCGAGGCTCTTTCGCTTTTCGGCAAGCATAAACACCATGATTTTCATGCGCTAACCGATGTTTCTTTTTCGGTCGAGAAAGGCCAGACCGTCGGTATTCTGGGCAAGAACGGCGCGGGTAAAAGCACTCTGTTGAAAATCCTTACCGGAGTGCTGACACCCTCGAGCGGCGAGGTCAAGGTTGTTGGCCGGGTTGCATCGTTGCTGGAGTTGGGTGCGGGATTCAATCCGGATTACACCGGTGTGGAAAACATTTATTTCCAGGGATCCCTGATGGGTTACTCCCATGCCGAGATGCAAACCCGTATCGGCGCCATTCTGGAGTTTGCCGACATCGGTGACTTCGTCAATCAACCCGTACGCATGTACAGCAGCGGGATGTTTGCGCGGCTGGCATTTTCCGTGGCGATCAACGTTGAGCCTGACGTACTGATTGTCGACGAGGCGTTGAGCGTCGGGGATGCTGGCTTTCAGCTCAAGTGCATGCTCAAGATGAAGCATATGCAAGAGCGTGGTACCACAATCCTATTTGTTTCTCACGACACCCAATCGGTAATTCGTTTCTGCCAGGCTGTCATCGTGATGCAGAACGGCCAGATTATCGATTACAGCACTGATGTGCTGACCGCCACCAAGAACTACGAAAAAAAGGTGCGTAACAGCAGTTCGGTGGCGGCGCCGGTGGTTGAAGAACAGCACGCCGATGTTTCCTATGACTCCGAGTTGGGCGATATCTCGGAAGTTCGATTCGGTTCCGGCGCTGCGAAGATCAACGCCGTTGATTTTTACAGTGCAGACGGCACGTTGACCAATCACTTCGAACCGACAGAAGACGTCACGATGCATTGCTACGTCCAGTCTTATACCGAGTTGCGGGAAGTGGTCATCGGCTACTCGTTGCGCGATGCCAAAGGCGTCGATGTGGCGGGCGACAACACCTTGCTGGCCGGTTACAAGTTCGATTTCGAGAAAGGGGCCTACAAAATCAGCTTTTCCTTCCCGCTCAACGTGGCGCCCGGGGAGTACTTCCTGTTCATCGGCATGGCTAACCTGGATGGGGAGCGAGTTGAACTGGATCAACGCTGGCCGATGAGGAAGTTGAGTGTGTCCGGCGGGCGTCAGATCGTTGGGGTTGCTTATTGCCCGTCAACAGTGAACGTTGTGAAGGTTGCTTAATATCATGCTTAAAATTGGTAATGCGGATATCGCAGAAACAGTCAAGTTTCATGTAGACGAAACGGCTGTTTGCATCATTGAGGACGGCGTTCAAATCCGGGATAACGTCGTCATCGAATGCGGTGCCGGTGGCTACTTGAGCATTTCATCCGGTACGGTCATTAATTACGGAACATGGGTGAATGGCAGCGGCAAGGTCACCATCGGTAAAGATGTATTGATCGCGCCCAACGTTTCCATTACGTCATCGACTCATCGCTATGACTTGCACTCGCCAATCAAGGATCAAGGCCTGAGGCTGGCAGAAGTGGAAATCGGTGATGACGTCTGGATCGGCGCCAATGCATCGGTGCTGGCGGGGGCAGTGATCGGACAGGGGGCGATCATTGCGGCGAACTCGGTGGTTAAATTCAACGTCACCCCCAATAGCATCGCGGCGGGTGATCCGGCAGTCAAAGTGGCGCCGAGGAAGTTCAAGCGCGTGGTTTTTTACACGCTGCCATTGGTATTGAGAGAGCGTCCGACGCTGTTTAGCAGCATTGTTGACGTGTATCTGCCGCTGGCGAAAAAGTTTGCCGATGATGGTTGGGAATGTATTTTTGTCGGCTCTAATGAGTTGAAGAGCGAATATCCTGAGTTCGGCCACACGTGGATCAGCCCGGCCTCCTATAACTGCGACTATCCAGGCGCGCAGGCCTCGGATTGGCTGAGCGACTGGAAGTGTCTCCTCAATAAAGAGCCTCTAGGGTTTCATGACCGATTCGTCGAGTCTCTGATCGACAATGTCGATCCGGAACTGGTGTTCTGCTGGAACTATGACGGCAGTCTCGAAACCGTTTGCGCAGCCAAAGGCATTCCTTTGCTGTTCAACGAGCTTGGGATGTTGCGTGCACCGAATCCAATGGGTTACTACTCGGACAGTCGTGGCGTTAACGTACGCAGTGGCTTCAGTGCCGAGTTTACCAATTATCGGGAGCAGCAATCAGAGCTGCCGCTCGAAGCCGCTCTAATGCGCCTGCAGCAGATGGAGGAAAGTTATCGTTTCCGAGGTACCAGTCGTGTCCCTACCATATTGATCCTGCTTCAGGTGCAGGACGATTCCAATATCATTATGGGCTCTCCATTTTTCAGCATGGCCGAGTATGTACAGCATGTGGTCGGCGTGGTGGAGGGCTCTGACTATAAGGTGGTGGTCAAACCACACCCTCTTGATGAAGTGCCGGCACTCCCTGAGCATGTTCTGGTGGCTGACAAGGAAGAGAGCATCGCGGACCTGATTGCCAGCGCTGATGTGGTGTTCACGATCAACTCTTCGGCCGGGTTCGAAGCCGCTCTGGTGGGCAAGACTGTCTATGCCCTGGGCAAGGCGCCGTACTCGGGCACTGGCCTGACCATTGATGTCGCTCAACCGGCAGATCTTGCGGGGCTGTGGCAGGAACACAGGGCGGTGGCGCCATGCTCCAGAGAGCTGCGGGCGCAAATCCTGGAGTTTGCCCAGTCGCTCTATTTTCTCGGGGAGGCGCAATTCGATGAGCCATCCGCGCATCTTTCCCGTCTTGCACGGACAATCCCGGTCGATCCCGCGAGAAACACGTTTAATCCTGACCTAGAAAGCTATCGTCAGCAGTCCTATATTACTTGGCTCGAAGGCAAGAATCAGGAAATGGGTGGTGAACTATCGAGCCTCAATGAAACGTATCTGGCCGCGAGAAGCGAGCTGGCAAGCGTTAGGGATGAACTGCTTTTGACGAAGGGTCAACGCTCGGTCATGGACGAAAAGCTCACTTCAGTGTTGGACGACAGATACCTTCAAGACAATGATGAATTGCTTCAGATGCAGAACCGACTGCTCCTGGAACAGGAGCAACTGAACCAGCAAATCGAAGCCCTCAAATCAGAAATACTGGTTCTGAAGGATGATCTGCACAACGTCTATGTCTCCAAATCCTGGTGCATGACCCGTCCATTCAGAGGCGTACGACGTTTGATTCTGCGGGCCTGGTGGAAACTGCGAGGCGTGCTTGCCAATCCTCGCACCGTGTTGCGCCCGATCTATCAGAAACTTCCATTTCTGATCGGAGTCCGCGTGCGCTTGAATCATTATACAAAAGCTGCGCGTGCCAACGTCCTGCGGGTTATCAACTCGCAACATAACCTCAAAGCTGTTCAGGTCGCTGCCGACCGGCGTTTCGACCACTCACTGAGCGCGTCGGTGCTCGATGTTCAGCCGGTGATCGATGTTTCGATTGTCACGTACGACAGTAGCAAGTGGATCGATGGCTTCTTCGACTCTCTGAAGGCGCAGAACTACCCCCTACAAAAACTGAATGTGTGTTTTGTCGATAATGGTTCCAAAGACAGCACCGTACAGGATCTACAGCGCTGGAAAACCCTGCTCGGCGCCGAGTTGGCGGGCTTTGAAATTATTCAGGGCGAGAATGTTGGTTTTGGTCTGGGACATGACAAGGCGATAAAAACGGGGCAGGCGGAGCTTGTTCTGATCAGCAACGTAGATATCGTCTTCGCCTGCGACTCGATAGAGAAAGTGGTGGCTGCCGCCCTGTCAGATACAGTGGGAGCCGTTGCTTCATGGGAGTTGCGTCAGGCGCCCTACGAACATCCCAAATACTATGATCCGGTCACCCAGGAAACCAATTGGTCCTCGCATGCCTGCATTCTGATCAGGCGTTCGGCTTATGTAAAAGTCGGCGGGTACGAGCATGAGATATTCATGTATGGCGAGGATGTTGAGCTGTCCTACCGGTTCCGCTCTTACGGTTATCAGTTGAAGTACTGCCCTTCGGCGGTGGTTTATCATTACACCTATGAACATGAAAACCATGTGAAGCCCATTCAGTTCGCTGGCAGTACGCTGGCTAACGCTTACTTGCGTTTGCGCTACGGTAACTTCAGCGACAAGTTTGGGGCACTGGTGCTGCAAGGTGCATTGTTGTTCCGTCCTGAAGTTTATGTCGGTGTGCGCCGTGACTTGATTGCGAATTTCGGCAAGATCATCAGGAAAGCGCCGCACTTCCTGTCGGGCAAAGGCTCAAGCAAGGACAGTTACTTCCCTTTCCGTGGCTTCGATTACGAAATGATTCGTGATGGTGCGTTCTGGACGGTAGGCGAGCCCCTGACCGACGCTCCGCTGGTGACGATCGTTACCCGTACCTACCGCAATCGCAACGAATTCCTCCGCCAAGCGATCATTTCAGTGCTAAATCAGACCTACCGGAACGTGGAGCTGGTAGTGGTGGAAGATGGTGGCGAGACCATGAAAGGGCTGGTAGCCGAGTTCCAACAGGAAGAAGGTCGTTCCATCCGTTTCTATGGAATGGACAAAGTGGGACGCTCCGTGACCGGTAACTATGGCCTTGAAATGGCTAAGGGTACCTATTGCATGTTCCTGGACGACGACGACCTGCTGTTCTCCGATCACGTCGAAGTGTTGGTCGCCGCCTTGGCGAAAAATCGTGATGCAGTGGCCGCTTATTCGCTAGCCATGGAAGTCGGAACGGTGACAGCGCCGGATGGACGGTACACCGAAGTCAGTCATGAGACGCCGATGTACTACAAGCATGAGTATGACTACAACATTCTGCTTGATCATAACTTCATCCCAATCCAGTCCTTGCTCTTCCAGCGCGATCTCTATCTGCAGCGTGGAGGATTCGAGACTGACATGAGCAATCTTGAGGATTGGAATCTGTGGCTGCGGTACGGTTACGGCAATACCTTTACTTACGTACCGAAAACCACTTCTCTGTTCCGCACGCCAGCTGATCCGAATGTGCGACTAGAACGGCACAAACTATTGCATGAGGCGTATTCCATCGCCAAAGACCGGGCTGCAAAATCCTGCGAGGGCTACGGTCAGAGCGCGGAATAAATGACTCAATCTGATCAGCAGTAAGCAAAGAAAGAGCTATCTTCAGGATGGCTCTTTTTCTAATGTTTTTTATCTGTCGGATGACAGGAATCGATCAGAACGGGCCCGAGGCTAGTGTTTTTCTGTGACATTTTGGATACTTAACGTGAATTTTTGCTTCGACGGGTTTGCGTTGGTGGCGTTGATTTTCGAAGTCGACAGTCGAACGGTTCATGGCATGGAGCTGCTCGCCTCGTACGACGACCGGGATAAGCAATTCAAAGGAGGGGTTTGACGAGTATGGATAGGTTGAGAGTGCTTCTGCTTGGACTGCCACGACGTCAGAAGCGAACGCTTCAGGTGATCGCTGACGTAGTTTTGGTCACCTTTGCGCTTTGGATGGCGTTTGTGGTGCGCCTGGGCGTCGAGGACTTGGTCAATCCTCTGCGTGAGCACACCTGGCTTTTTATCAGCGCTCCGCTGGTGGCCATTCCCCTGTTCATACGGTTTGGCATGTACCGTGCCGTCATGCGTTATTTTGGCAATGACGCGCTGATTGCCATTATCAAGGCTGTCAGTCTTTCCGCTCTGATTCTGGCGTTTGTGGTGTATTGGTATAGTAACCACGAAACGGTGGTTCCGCGCTCGATCATTTTCAACTATTGGTGGCTAAGTCTGGTGATGGTCGGCGGCTTGCGTCTGGCCATGCGTCAATACTTCCTTGGCGATTGGTTCATGGCGGCTCAGCATGTGCCCTTTGCCAGCCGCGACGATGGGCTGACCAAGGTGGCGGTCTACGGTGCTGGTGTTGCAGGTAATCAGTTAGTCGCCGCATTGCGAATGGGGCGTGTGATGAGACCGGTTGCCTTCATCGATGATGACAGCGGCATCGCCGATCGGGTTATTTCCGGCCTGCAGGTGTTTAAGCCCAAGCACATCCAGCAAATGATCGATGTCACCGGCGCTCAGGAGATCTTGTTGGCGCTTCCGTCGTCGACCCGCGCGCGTCGAAGAGAGATTTTGAATCTGCTTGAAGCCTTTCCGTTGCATGTTCGAAGCGTGCCGAACTTCACCGATCTGGCCAGTGGTCGGGTCAAGGTTGAAGACATTCAGGAAGTGGATATCGCTGACTTGCTGGGCCGTGATGCCGTGCCAGCCCAGTCCGATTTGCTTGAGCGCTGTATCAAAGGCAAGACAGTAATGGTTACTGGCGCCGGCGGATCGATCGGTTCGGAGCTGTGCCGGCAGATCTTCTCTCTTGGCCCGACCACGCTTTTGCTGTTTGAGCACAGTGAATTCAACCTCTACAGCATCCTGTCGGAATTGGAGCAGCGTGCCAGCCGTGAGTCTGTATCGGTTCAGTTGCTGCCCATTCTCGGCTCCATCCGTCATCCGCATAAGCTGCTCGATGTGATGAAGACCTGGCGCGTGGATACCGTTTATCACGCAGCGGCTTATAAACATGTACCGATGGTCGAGCACAATATCGCTGAAGGCGTGCTCAACAATGTCATCGGCACGTTGAACACCGCGCAGGCGGCCTTGCAGTCGGGTGTGGCGAACTTCGTGCTGATCTCCACCGACAAGGCTGTGCGTCCGACCAACATCATGGGCAGCACCAAGCGTCTGGCGGAGTTGACCCTTCAGGCCCTCAGTCGTGAAATTGCGCCGGTGCTGTTTGGCGATAAAGCCAATATATCCCGGGTCAATAAGACCCGTTTCACCATGGTTCGTTTTGGCAATGTGTTGGGGTCGTCCGGTTCGGTGATCCCGCTGTTCCACAGTCAGATCAAGTCGGGTGGGCCTTTGACGGTCACGCACCCGAAGATTACCCGTTACTTCATGACCATCCCCGAAGCCGCGCAGCTGGTGATTCAGGCCGGTTCCATGGGGCAGGGCGGTGATGTGTTTGTGCTGGATATGGGCGAGCCGGTGAGGATTGTCGAGCTGGCGGAGAAGATGATTCACCTGTCTGGTTTGAGCATCCGTTCCGAGCGAAATCCCCAGGGCGATATTTCGATCGAGTTCACGGGCCTGCGTCCGGGTGAAAAACTCTACGAAGAGTTGCTGATCGGGGATAACGTTGCGGCGACGCCACATCCGATGATTATGACGGCCAATGAAGATCACTTGCCCTGGGACGTGCTCAAGAGCCGTTTGACTGATTTGTTGCTCGCCGTCGAGCAGGATGATTATTCCCGCGTGCGCCAGCTCCTGCGCGAAACGGTCAGCGGCTATACCCCCGACGGGGAGATTGTCGACTGGATCCATCAGCAGCGCCGTCTCGAGCCCTGATTGTTTCACATCCTGTAACGGACACATTTTTGACAGCTCCACCACATCGCCTAAGTTTGGAAGGCAGCTTCGGAAAAGCTGCTTTCTCAATCGATGTCATGGAGCTTCATTTATGCGTACTGGCTATTTCTACTCTCTGGTTTTTGCCCTGCTCACCAGCGCCTCTATTGCGGCCATCGCTGCGCCGACGGCTGCGCCAGAGGCTGCCAAGGCACCCTTGATGCTGGATGCTACTGCCAAGACTCAAACCGCCAAGGTCGATCTGAATGGGGCCGATGCACCGACTCTGCAGCGCGAGTTGTCCGGGATCGGTGAGGCGAAGGCCAAGGCGATTGTTGCTTATCGTGAGAGTAATGGGCCATTTTCGTCCGTCGACGAACTGCTGGAAGTGAAGGGGATCGGCAAAGCCATTCTGGACAAGAATCGCGAGAAGCTGGAAGTGAACTAAGCTTGTAGATCCACACCAAGAGGCCGGTCATTGACCGGCCTTTTTGCTTGTTGCCGCAGAGGGCGATCCGAAGCCTTTCATCGGGATGGAAAAAATTACGGCTATCATATGGCGAATAGATTATGCCTATAATATCTTCCATTCGCTGAGGCGCTCTGATGTTCGGGCGCTGGCCTTCTCTCAAGCAATCCTCTTTGGAGCACAGTCATGAATTCTGTCCAGACCCAAGGTACGGCCCTTGTCACCGGCGCTTCTTCCGGCATTGGTGCGGTTTACGCCGAGCGGTTGGCGGCGCGTGGTTTTGATTTGTTGCTGGTGGCCCGTGATCAGGAACGGCTGGAGGCAGCGGCGAGTAAGTTGCGGGCCGCGCATGGTGTTCAGGTGGAGGTGTTTAAGGCGGATCTGACGCAAAAGGATGATGTGTTGAAGCTTGAGCAGCGGCTGCGCAGTGATTCGAGTATCAGCTTGTTGCTGAACAATGCCGGTGTTGCGGCGGATGGTTTGCTGGCCAATGCCGATATGGATCAGATGGAGCGTTTGATTCAGTTGAATGTCATTACGGTGACACGATTGGCTTCGGCAGCAGCGGCCGGTTTTTCCAAGGCCGGTCGCGGGACGATCATCAATATTGCCTCGGTGGTGGCGTTGTTTCCGGAGCGGTTCAATGCGACGTACAGCGCGAGCAAGGCTTATGTGCTGAGCCTGACCCAGTCGTTGAACGCCGAACTGCAGGGCACCGGGGTTCAGGTTCAAGCGGTGTTGCCGGGTGTAACACGCACCGAGATTTTGGAGCGGTCCGGGATCGATGCGTCGCAGATTCCGGCGGACATGATCATGGAAGCGGGGGAGATGGTCGATGCGGCATTGTCGGGTCTGGATCAGGGCGAGTTGATCACCATTCCTTCGTTGCCCAATGCTTCCGAGTGGGAGGCCTTTATGGCGGCGCGTCATGCGATGGCGCCGAATCTGTCCAGAAGCACGGCCGCTACGCGTTACAAGTGAGGCGCCATGAATCGGTTTGAGGTATTTGCGTTATGAGTAATCGTCGAGTAGTGGTCACGGGCATGGGCCTGGTGTCGCCTTTGGGTACTGGCGTCGAAGCGGTTTGGGCGCGGCTGTTGGCCGGGCGCTCCGGGTTGCGGGTGTTGCCGGACGAAGTGGTTGCCGATTTGTCGGCCAGGGTCGGTGGCGTGGTGCCGACCGTGGCGGAGGATGCCGAGGCGGGTTTTGATCCGGATCGGGCGACGTCGCCCAAAGAGCAGAAGAAGATGGACCGTTTCATTCTGTTCGCCATGGAGGCGGCGCGTGAGGCGCTGGAGCAGGCCGGTTGGCAAGCGCTGGACGCCAACGCCCAGGAGCGCACGGCAACCATTATCGGTTCGGGCGTGGGTGGTTTCGGCGCGATTGCCGATGCGGTGCGCACCACCGACAGCCGTGGCCCGCGACGTTTGTCGCCGTTCACCATTCCGTCGTTTCTGGTCAACCTTGCGGCGGGGCATGTGTCGATCCAGCACGGTTTCAAAGGGCCTTTGGGCGCTCCGGTAACGGCGTGCGCGGCCGGGGTTCAGGCGATTGGCGATGCGGCGCGGCTGATTCGCAGCGGCGAGGCGGATATTGCGGTGTGCGGCGGCGCGGAGGCGGCGATCGATCGGGTCAGCCTTGCCGGGTTCGCGGCGGCTCGGGCGTTGTCCAGCGGTTATAACGACACCCCGGAGCGCGCCTCGCGGCCGTTCGACAGTGGTCGTGATGGCTTTGTGATGGGCGAGGGTTCGGGCCTGCTGGTGATCGAATCCCTGGAACATGCTCTGGCGCGCGGTGCTCAGCCGCTGGCCGAACTGGTCGGTTACGGCACCAGCGCCGACGCCTATCACCTGACCGCGGGGCCGGAGGATGGCAGCGGTGCACGTCGGGCGATGGCGCTGGCATTGGCCCAGGCGGGCATTTCGCCGGCGCAGGTGCAGCATCTCAATGCTCATGCAACTTCGACACCGGTTGGTGATCTCGGGGAATTGGCGGCCATCAAGTCGCTGTTCGGCTCGGACAACAAGATAGCGGTAACGTCGACCAAGTCCGCGACCGGGCATTTGCTCGGCGCTGCTGGCGGGATCGAGGCGATCTTCACGCTGCTGGCGATCCGCGATCAGGTGGTGCCCGCCACGCTCAATTTCGATAACCCGGATCCAGCGGCGCAAGGCGTGGATATCGTTCACGGTCAGGCGCGGCCGATGGCTATCGAGTACGCCTTGTCCAACGGCTTCGGATTTGGCGGCGTCAACGCCAGTGTGTTGTTCAAACGCTGGAAGGGCTAGTTCACTGCAGATGCTGGCACGAATAATGATTACTCATTCGCTAACGATTGTTGAACAATCACGAGGCGTTGAGTATGAGCAGCAGCGGACTGTCCCTGGCCGACCACATCACGTTGGAGTTACGCGCTGACATCATCGGCGGTCGTTTGCTGCCCGGCATGGCGTTGGTGGAGAACGATCTGGTGTCGGCCTATAACGCCTCGCGAAATACGATTCGCGAGGCGTTGCACCGTCTGGGGCAGGAAGGGCTGACCCGTTATGTCCGCAACAAGGGTGTGATGGTGCGCCAGCTGGGTGTCGAGGATGTGCGCGATCTGTTCAAGGTCCGTCGCACCCTGGAGTTGCAAGCCATCAGCGCCAGTCAGCCATTGCGTGAGTATCAGTCCGACCGGATGCTCGAAGCGCTGGAAGCCACCGAGCTGGCCCGGGAGCGTGAGGACTGGCGCGCGGTCGGCACCCACAGCCTGGCCTTTCATCAACACATCGTCGGGTTGCTGCGCAGTCCGTTGTTCGATGAATTCTTCACCAACGTTGTCGCGCAACTGCGCCTGGTGTTTTGCACCGCTCCCGATGAATCACGTTTTCAGGCGCCCTGGCTGGCCCGCGACCGGCAGATCCATGAGTTGCTGGCCGACGGCGACAAGCGCGCGGCCGGCGACGCCATGAGCCTTTATCTCGACGATTCCGAACAGCTTCTGTTGCAGATGCTTGCCCCTTCTTCCCATCACTGATCGAGGATTTAGTGCCATGTACAAAGACTATCCGGCGGCCTATCAAGTCAGCAAAGGTTCGGCCTTGCAGGTGGACACAGCGTTCTACGAACGGATCCGCAACCAGAAGGATGGGCGCACGCTGATCGAGCAGTTCGAGGTGCCGATCCGCACCGGTCGTGCCTGGAATGTGCCGGCCGGGCATGTGTTCAGGGTTACGACCCCCGTTGGCCCGCAAGTCGGGGACTTCAATGTCTGGAATGCCAACGACCCGCGCGAGCGTTTGTGGGCGGCGCGAACCCGGCAGTTGCAGGGCGCACATGTCAGCACCCATGACCGGCTCTGGTCGAACCTGCCCTTTTTACGGCCGCTGGTGACCATTACCGACGACAGCCTGGCCGGTTACGGCATCGATGAACACGGTGGGCGTTTACACGATTTGTTGGGGACGCGTTGCGATCCGTATGTGAACAAAATGCTCACCGGCGAGGATTTCCATCATCACTGCCACTCCAACCTGACTCGCGCGGTGTTGCCCCATGGCCTGACCGAGTTTGACGTGCACGATGTGCTGAACATTTTCCAGTGCACGGGCCTGAACCACGACGACATGTACTTCATGAAAGCCTGTCCGGCGCAGAAGGGCGATTACCTGGAGTTTTTTGCCGAAATTGATCTGCTGTGCGCGCTGTCGACCTGCCCGGGTGGCGATCTGTCCCTGGCCATGTGGGGGCCGGATGCGCAGGATCCGCTGAGTGTATGTCGCCCGTTGGGGGTGGAGATTTATCGGTTGGAGGATTCGCTGCTTGAAGGCTGGAGCCAGCCGGAGTGTGCGGCTTACAAAGGGCTGCATGGTTTGCACATCGCCAAGGCGGATTGGGAGAAATAGAACCGCTTTTGTGGCGAGGGGGTTGTCCTGATGCCGGTAATTTAAGCCGCAACGCATTCTTTGTAGCAGCTGGCGAAGCCTGCGTTCGGCTGCGTAGCAGTCGCAAAATCAGAAACTGCGGTGCGCCAGGAGACCGTGTTAGCCGGATTCACGACTGCTGCGCAGCCGAACGCAGGCTTCGCCAGCTGCTACAGATCGCATTACGCCTTAACTCACCGCAGTTTCGGTCAGCGGTCCTGCGCATCCTTGGCGTCGGCTTCCGCGTTGCGTTCGGCGACGCGTTTACGTTGCTCTTCAGTTAATTCGACCTTATTGGCGGTGTCGCGCAGCAGCAACAAACCGCCAACGATCGAGCCGATGGCAACGATCAGAATCAACCAGGCATACCAGGGCATAGAAGTTCTCCTTAAGGGCAGATCGGCGGGCGAGGGTTTCGCCAACCGATCGTGCATACCACTTTTGAGCGATGGAATTTCGCAGTGGTTCCATTCGCCATGATTCCATTCTATGCCTGAACTGACAGCAACGCGGCGACTGTTTAGAGCCCGGTCAACATCGCATCGGCCGGCGCATCGGCCCGCAATTGCGCGGTGAGCATGAAGTACACGAAACCCACCGCCATGAAGCCAAGGAAGATCAACCCGATCAGGGTGTTGAACCAGGCCATCGCCACCAGGCAAACCACCGCCAGTACCAGCGCAATGAAGGGCACCAACGGGTAGCAGGGCGCGCGGAAAGTGCGTTCCAGGTTCGGTTCGGTTTTGCGCAGTTTGAACAGGCTGAGCATGCTCATGATGTACATCACGATCGCGCCGAATACCGCCATGGTGATCATTGCCGCCGTCAGCGTCATGCCGCCGAGGTTGATCAAACCGTCGCTGTAGATCGCCGCGATGCCGATCACGCCACCAGCGATGATTGCTCGATGCGGCGTCTGAAAGCGCGACAGTTTGGCCAGCGATGTCGGCAGGTAACCCGCCCGGGCGAGGGCGAAGAACTGCCGCGAGTAGCCGAGGATGATCCCGTGGAAACTCGCGACCAGGCCGAACAGACCGATCCACACCAGCATGTGCAACCAGCCGGAGCTTTCGCCGACCACGGCTTTCATGGCTTGCGGCAGCGGATCGTTGATGTTCGACAGGGTGCGCCAGTCGCCGACGCCACCGGCGAAGAACATCACGCCCATGGCCAACAGCACCAGGGTCAGGATGCCGCTGATGTAAGCCTTGGGAATCGTGCGTTTTGGGTCCTTGGCTTCTTCGGCAGCCATGGCCGCGCCTTCGATGGCGAGGAAGAACCAGATGGCAAACGGGATCGCCGCGAACATGCCGGCAATCGCTGGCGCACCGAACACATCAGCACCGGCCCAGCCATTGAGGGCGAAGTTGCTGAAGCTGAACGCCGGGGCGACCACACCCATGAACACCAGCAGTTCGGCGACCGCCAATACGCAAACCACCAGTTCGAAGGTCGCGGCCAGTTTCACGCCGAGGATGTTCAGGCCCATGAACACGATGTAGGCACCGACCGCCGCGTGTTTCGGGTCGAGGGCCGGAAACTGCACATTTAGATAGGCGCCGATCGCCAGGGCAATCGCCGGTGGGGCGAAGACGAATTCAATCAGCGTCGCCAGCCCGGCAATCAATCCGCCTTTCTCGCCAAAGGCGCGGCGGCTGTAGGCAAAGGGACCGCCGGCATGGGGAATCGCGGTGGTCAGTTCGGTGAAACTGAAGATGAAGCAGGTGTACATGGTGGCGACCATGAAGGAGGTCACCAGAAAGCCCAGTGTCCCGGCCACGCCCCAGCCGTAACTCCAGCCGAAGTACTCACCGGATATCACCAGCCCGACCGCGATACCCCACAGGTGCAACGTGCCCAGCGTGGGTTTGAGTTGTGTGTTCATGCATTGCTCCCTGAACGGTTTGGAAAGCTCGAGGGAGGGCGTGTGCAGCGGGCGTGCCATTTTGCAGGTGGGCGTCGTAAAGCGCTGAAAGCTGTCGTATCGGGGATGTTCGCGGCTGAATGCGGTTTTTTTGTGCGCCAGTTGAGGGCGTTGTTGCCTGTTCTGCCGTCATCGCGGGCAAGCCCGGACACCGCTGTAACAAAGCCATAACCCCACTCTTTACGCTTTATTTATGCCTAGCCAACACCCTCGATCTCGCGCCTTTACAGCCTCCCTGCCGACAATCACTCCACACGCGGCGAAACGCCGTAACACGGAGAACTTCCATGAGCGTTCTGGACGGGGTGTCACTGCTATTGGCAGTGGGGCTGTTCATTTATCTGTTGGTTGCGCTGTTGCGCGCGGACCGGAACTAGGAGCGGCTATGCACAGTTATGACTATTGGCTGATCCTCGCCTTCTTCGCCGTGGTGCTGATTCCGGCACCGTTTCTGGGGCGTTTCTACTACAAGGTGATGGAAGGGCAGCGCACCTGGCTGTCGCCGATCCTCGGGCCGGTGGAGCGGGGCTGCTATCGGCTGGCCGGCGTCGATCCGCAGGCCGAACAGAGCTGGCAGAAATACACCCTGGCCTTGCTCGCCTTCAACCTTGCGGGTTTTTTGCTGTTGTTTGCGATCCTGCTGTTCCAGGACCATTTGCCGCTGAACCCGCAAAACCTGCCGGGTCAGGAGTGGACGCTGGCGTTCAACACCGCCGTCAGCTTCATGACCAACACCAACTGGCAGGCCTACAGCGGCGAAGCGTCCCTGAGCTACTTGAGCCAGATGGTCGGCCTCACCGTGCAGAACTTCGTCAGCGCCGCCACCGGCCTTGCGGTGCTGGTTGCGCTGTGTCGCGGCATCGGTCGCAAATCGACCAAAACCTTGGGCAACTTCTGGGTCGACATGACCCGCGCCACCCTCTACGGCCTGCTGCCGCTGTGCCTGCTGCTGGCGCTGTATCTGGTCTGGCAGGGCGTGCCACAAACGTTCGCCCAGTACGTGAACGCCGTGACGATGCAGGGCGTCGATCAGGTGATCCCGCTCGGTCCGGCCGCCAGCCAGATTGCGATCAAGCAACTGGGCACCAACGGCGGTGGCTTCTTTGGCGTCAACTCGGCGCACCCGTTCGAGAACCCGACGGCGTGGAGCAACCTGTTCGAAGTCGCTTCGATCATTCTGATCCCGGTGGCGCTGGTGTTCACCTTCGGCCATTACGTGAAAGACCTGCGTCAGAGCCGCGCGATCATCGCCTGCATGCTGGCGCTGTTTTTGATCGGCGGCGCGACGTCGCTGTGGGCTGAATATCAACCCAACCCGGCCCTGGCCAACGTCGCCGTCGAACAGACCGCGCCGCTGGAAGGCAAGGAAGCGCGTTTCGGCACCACCGCCACGGTGCTGTGGTCGGTGACCACCACGGCGGCGTCGAACGGTTCGGTCAACGGCATGCACGACAGCCTCAACCCGCTGAGTGGCATGGTGGCGATGGTCAACATGATGGTCGGCGAAGTGATCTTCGGCGGCGTCGGGGCCGGGCTCTACGGCATGTTGCTCAACGTGCTGATCGCGGTGTTCCTCGCCGGCCTGATGATCGGCCGTACCCCGGAATACCTCGGCAAGAAACTGCAAGCCCGGGAAGTTCAGCTACTGGTGGTGACGTTGCTGGTGATGCCGGTCGGCGTACTGGTGTTGGGTGCAATTGCCGCGAGCCTGCCAGGCCCGGTGGCGGCGGTGAGTAACCCCGGTGCTCACGGTTTCAGCCAGTTGCTCTACGCCTACACCTCGGCCAGTGCCAACAACGGTTCGGCGTTTGGCGGCTTCGGTGCCAACACCGCGTTCCACAACCTGATGCTGGGGCTGGGCATGTTGATCGGGCGCTTCGGTTACATCCTTCCGGTTCTGGCCCTGGCCGGCAGCCTGGCGATGAAGAAAACCGCACCGATCGGCCAGAACAGTTTCCCGACTCATGGCCCGCTGTTCGTGACCCTGTTGACTGTGACCATTTTGCTGGTGGGCGGTTTGACCTTCTTGCCGACCCTGGCGCTGGGCCCGATTGCCGAACATCTGAGTTTAGGCTTCTGAGGAGCTGATGATGAATATGCCCGCAACTAAAGCCGCCGTCGTCAAGGCGCCGGAACAACCGAAAACCGCGATCGCCGCGCTCTGGCGCCCGGCGCTGGTGCAAGCCTTCGTCAAGCTCGATCCTCGGCAATTGCAACGTGCGCCGGTGATGCTGGTGGTCGAACTGACTGCGATCCTCACCACCGTGCTGTGCTTCATCCCCGACAGCGCCGTGCCGACCTTTGTCGCCGCGCAAATCGCCTTGTGGTTGTGGTTCACCGTGTTGTTCGCCAACTTCGCCGAAGCGCTGGCAGAAGGTCGCGGCAAGGCCCGCGCCGACAGCCTCAAGGCCGGCAGCGAAGGCTTGAGTGCCCGGCGCAAAAACGCCAATGGCAGCTTTCAGGTGGTGCCCGCCACCAGTCTGCGCAAGGGCGATGTGGTGCGTGTCGAAGCGGGGGAGATGATCCCCGGTGACGGCGAGGTGATCGAAGGCATCGCGGCGGTCAACGAAGCGGCGATTACCGGTGAATCGGCCCCCGTGATTCGTGAGTCCGGTGGCGACCGTTCGGCAGTCACCGGCAATACTCGACTGGTGTCCGACTGGCTGCTGGTGCGCATCACCGCCAACCCCGGTGAGTCGACCCTTGACCGCATGATCGCTTTGGTCGAAGGCGCCAAACGCCAGAAAACCCCGAACGAAGTGGCGCTGGATATCTTGCTGATCGGCCTGACTCTGATCTTTCTGCTGGTGGTGGTGACCCTGCAACCGTTCGCTCACTTCGCCAACGGCAGCCTGCCGCTGGTGTTCCTGGTGGCGTTATTGGTCACGCTGATTCCGACCACCATTGGTGGCCTGTTGTCGGCCATCGGGATTGCCGGGATGGACCGTCTGGTGCGCCTGAACGTGATCGCCAAATCCGGCCGCGCCGTGGAAGCGGCGGGGGACGTGCATGTCCTGCTGCTGGACAAGACCGGCACCATCACCTTCGGCAACCGTCGCTGCGCCGCCGTCTACGCCGCGCCTGGCGTCAGCGCCAAAGAGCTGGCTGAGGGCGCGCTATTTGCCTCCCTGGCCGATGACACCGCTGAAGGCAAATCCATCGTCGACTACCTGCGCGGTCTTCACCCGCAACCCGAGCCGTCCGCCGAGCTGCTGACCGCTGTGCCGTTCAGCGCTGAAACCCGCCTGTCCGGTGTCGACTATCAGGGCCGGGTCTATCGCAAAGGCGCGGTGGATTCGTTGCTGACCTTCGTCGGCCTGAAACGCGCCGACCTGGCAGCGCCTCTGTCCCGGGAAGTCGACAAGATCGCCCAGAGCGGTGGCACGCCGTTGCTGGTGTGCGCCGACGGCAAGTTGCTCGGCGTCATCCACCTCAAAGACGTGGTCAAGCCCGGCATCCGCGAGCGTTTTGCCGAACTGCGCAAGCTGGGGATTCGCACGGTCATGGTCACCGGCGACAACCCGCTGACCGCCGCTGCGATTGCCGCAGAAGCCGGCGTGGATGACGTGCTGGCCGAAGCCACGCCGGAGAAGAAACTGGCGCGCATTCGTCACGAGCAAAACGACGGACGCCTGGTCGCCATGTGCGGCGACGGTGCAAACGACGCCCCGGCCCTGGCCCAGGCTGATGTCGGCATGGCGATGAATGACGGTACGCAAGCGGCGCGCGAAGCGGCGAACATGGTCGACCTCGACAGCGACCCGACCAAGCTGCTGGACGTGGTGCAGATCGGCAAGGAGTTGCTGGTGACCCGTGGTGCGCTGACCACCTTTTCCATCGCCAACGACGTGGCCAAATACTTCGCGATCCTGCCGGCGCTGTTTGCCTCGATCTATCCGCAATTGGGTGTACTCAACGTGATGCACCTGAGCAGTCCGCAGAGCGCGATTCTGTCGGCGATCGTGTTTAACGCTTTGATCATTGTGGTGCTGATTCCGCTGGCGCTGCGCGGTGTACGGGTGCAGGCGGCGAGTGCGGCGGCGCTGCTGCGGCGCAATCTGCTGATCTATGGACTGGGCGGGATTCTGGTGCCGTTCGTGGGCATCAAGGTGATCGACATGCTGTTGACGGCGTTGCATCTGGTTTAGCAATTGCTGCTGAGCGCAGAGCTTTTTGAGGCAGGGTTTTTTGTGGCGAGGGAGCTTGCTCCCGCTGGGCTGCGAAGCAGCCCCACCTCAGGCCACCGTGTTTGTTCAGACACACCGCATTCACCGGGTTTACGACTGCTGCGCAGCCGAGCGGGAGCAAGCTCCCTCGCCACAGGTGATGTGTGTGTCTTCCTAGTCGAATAGAGGATTTTGAAATGTCCACACTGATACGTCCGGCCCTGAGCCTGCTGATGCTGATGACCTTGATCACCGGCGTCGCTTACCCTTTGGTGGTCACCGGCATCGCCCAGGTCGCATTCCCGGATCAGGCCAATGGCAGCCTGGTGCGCGACGCCGACGGCAAGGTCCGTGGTTCGTCGCTGATTGCCCAGGATTTCGTCGGCGACGCCTGGTTCCACCCGCGGCCATCGGCCGGTGCCTTTGCCACCGTGTCGAGCAGCGCCAGCAACCTTTCGCCCAGCAATCCGGCGCTGGCCACTCGGGTTATCGACGAGGCCAATAAACTGCAGGTAGCCGGCCAGGGGCCGGTGCCGTTGGCCTTGCTGACCACCTCCGGCAGCGGCCTCGATCCGCACTTGCCACCGGCCGCGATTGCCTATCAACTGGCGCGTGTCGCGACGGCGCGCAATCTGCCAGTGTCTACGCTTGAGCAACTGCTGGATGCGCACATCGAACAGCCCTTGGTGGGGCCGCCGGTGATAAATGTGCTGGCGCTGAACATGGCGCTGGAAAAACTGTAAATCGGTGGCGCCGCCAATCGCGGGCTTGCCCGCGAAGAGGCCCTGACAGTCACTGCATCAACATCAGAATGAGAGAGAACTTCAAGCATGAGTGACTCCGGTCGCGCCGATGCGCTGTTAGCAGACCTGCCCCGCGATGGCCGTGGCCGGCTCAAAGTGTTCCTTGGCGCCGCTCCGGGGGTCGGCAAGACCTACGCCATGCTGCAAGCTGCCCACACTCAATTGCGCCAGGGCGTGAAAGTCATGGCCGGGGTGGTCGAAACCCACGGCCGCGCCGAAACCGAAGCGCTGCTCGCCGGCTTGCCGCAGCAGCCATTGGTGCGCTCGGAATACCGCGGCGTGATGCTGGAGGAAATGGACCTCGACGGTCTGATCAACGCCAAACCGAAACTGGTGCTGGTCGATGAACTGGCCCACAGCAACGCCCCCGGCAGTCGTCACGCCAAACGCTGGCAAGACATCCAGGAACTGCTGGCCGCCGGCATCGACGTGTACACCACGGTTAACGTCCAGCACCTGGAAAGCCTCAACGATCAGGTGCGCGGCATCACCGGTGTGCAGGTGCGCGAAACCCTGCCGGACTGGGTGCTGCAAGAAGCCTATGAATTGTTGCTGATCGACTTGCCGCCACGCGAGTTGCTGGAGCGTCTGCGCGACGGCAAGGTCTACGTGCCGGAGCAGGCGCGGGCGGCCATCGATGCCTTTTTCACCCAGACCAACCTCACCGCCCTGCGCGAGCTGGCGATGCAAACCGCCGCCGCTCAGGTGGATAACGATCTGGCCCAAGGGTATCGCCAGTTGGGGCAGGCCGCACCGGCCGTACGCGGTCGTTTGCTGGTGGGCGTCGATGGCGATGCTCAGGCCGAACGCCTGGTGCGTCACGCCAGTCGCGTCGCCCAGCGGCGGCATCTGCCGTGGAGCCTGGTGCATGTGGACAACGGCCGTGTGCGTGACGAGCAGTCGCGCCTGCGCCTGCAAAGCGCGCAACAGCTGGCCGAACGCCTCGGTGGTGAAGTGGTGTTGCTGCGGGCGGGCGAGGTGGCGAAGACGTTGATCCAGCACGCCGCCGAACGCCGCGCCAGCCTGGTGCTGGTGGGCCAGTCACGCCAGCGTTTGCGTCGACGGTTATTCGGCGGCGGTCTGGCGTCCCGTTTGCTGCGCGATGCTCGCGGGCTGGAAATCAATGTGCTCGACAGTGACCACGAACAGCATCAGCCGCGCCAACCCTCGGCGCAGTCGCTGGTGTGGTTCGACTACGCACTGGCGCTGGTGGCCACGGTATTCGCCAGTGCCCTGGCCTGGGCGGTGTCGAGCGTGTTGCCGCTGCCCAACATTTCGCTGGTGTTCCTCGCGGCGGTGTTGCTGGTGGCGGTGCGCAGCAGCCTTGGTCCGGCGCTGGCCTGTGCGGCGCTGTCGTTTCTGACCTATGATTTTTTGTTCATTCCGCCGACGTTTTCTTTCAGCATCCAGCGCGAAGAAGATGTGCTGACCTTGCTGTTCTTCCTGCTGATGGCGGCCCTCACCGGTAATCTTGCGGCGCAGCAACGGCGGCAATTGCAGGCCTTGCGCGATACTCAGGAAGAAACCAGCGAACTGCTCGACCTGTCGCGCAAGCTTACCGCCGCCACCGACCGTCAGGCCGTGGTCAGCGCTGCGGCGCAGCACCTCAACGGCTGGGCCGACCTGAAACTGTGCCTGCTCAACCGCAATGGCCAGAGCGGCTGGAAAGTCGAAACCGGCGGGCCGCTGGAGTTCTCCGAAGCCGAGCGCGCCGCCGCCGATTGGGCCTGGCAACACGACCAGCCGGCAGGCGCGGGCACCGGCACCCTGCCATCCGGGCGCTGGTGGTGGTGGCCGTTGTCGGTGGATGATGGGCCGCTGGCGCTACTCGGCGTGTGTGCCAAGGAAGGCCAGAGCCTGAGCGGCCAGCGTCGGCGCTTGTTGACCGCGCTGAGCCAGCCGCTGGCCCAGGCGTTGGCCCGGGCGCAACTGGCCGACGACCTTGAAGCGGCGCGCTTGCATGGCGAAACCGAACAACTGCGCAGCGCGCTGCTGGCCTCGGTGTCCCACGATTTGCGCACGCCGCTGACGTCCATGCGCGGTAGCATCGACAGCCTGCTGGCACTTGGCGAGGCGATTCCCCTTGCGGACCGCCGCGAGCTGCTCGAAGGCACCCGCGATGAAGCCGAACGGCTGGATCGCTACATTCAAAACCTGCTGGACATGACCCGCCTCGGTCACGGCGCCCTCAAGCTGGCGCGCGATTGGGTGTCGCCGGCCGACATCGTCGGCAGCGCGCTCAATCGTCTGCGCGCGGTACTGGCGTCGTTGCAAGTCAGCACCGAAGTGCCCGCCGAACTGCCGCTGCTCTTTGTCCATGGCGCGCTGATCGAACAGGCACTGGTCAATGTGCTGGAAAACGCCGCGCGCTTCTCGCCGCCCCACGGGCGTCTTGAATTGCGTGCCGGGGCCAGTGACAGCGAGCTGTTTTTTTCCGTGAGCGATGAGGGGCCGGGGATTCCAGAGGAGGAGCGGGCGAAGGTTTTCGACATGTTCTACACCGCCGCTCGCGGCGATCGCGGCGGGCAGGGCACCGGGTTGGGGCTGGCGATCTGTCAGGGCATGGTCGGTGCCCATGGCGGGCGGATCAGCGTCGCCGACGGCATCGAAGGGCGCGGCACCTGCATCACGCTGCACTTGCCGTTGCAGACTCAGCCGGGATTGGACAGTGAAGCCTGAACTCGCCTGCGTTACTCTCTTGCCATCTTTTTGTGTTGATGTGAATTCATGAGCCAGACCGCGACCATTTTGGTCATCGATGACGAACCGCAGATCCGCAAATTCCTGCGCATCAGCCTCGCCTCCCAAGGCTATAAAGTGCTGGAGGCCGGCACCGGCACGGAAGGCCTGGCCCAGGCCGCGTTAAACAAACCCGACCTGTTGGTGCTCGACCTCGGCCTGCCGGACATGGACGGCCAGCAGGTGCTGCGCGAGTTTCGCGAGTGGTCGACGGTGCCGGTGCTGGTGCTCTCGGTGCGCGCCAGCGAAGGGCAGAAAGTCCAAGCCCTGGATGGCGGCGCCAACGACTACGTAACCAAACCGTTTGGCATCCAGGAGTTTCTGGCCCGAGTGCGTGCCTTGCTGCGTCAGGCGCCGATGGGTGAAGTCCAGGAAGCGGCGCTCAACTTCGGTCCGCTCACCGTCGACCTGGCTTATCGCCGGGTATTGCTGGACGGCACCGAAGTGGCGCTGACGCGCAAGGAATACGCGGTACTGGCGCAACTGGCGCGGCACCCGGGGCGGGTCATCACCCAGCAGCAATTGCTAAAGGACATCTGGGGCCCGACCCACACCGAAGACAGCCACTATCTGCGGATAGTGGTCGGGCACCTGCGGCAGAAACTGGCGGATGATCCGACTCAGCCTAGGTTCATCGTTACCGAGGCGGGGGTTGGGTATCGGTTGTTGGGCGAGGGTAGTCTTTAGTTGTTGTAGTGGTGATCCTGCGCCATCGCGGGCTTGCCCGCAAAGAGGCCCTCACATTCACCCAAAAACCTCAAGATTCCCGCTCACTCTCATACCGATCCAGCGTATCGCGCGCAATCTCGCGCCCCAGCGCGATCAATTCTGGCGCCTTGTAAAACTCGAAAAACCGGCACACCCGCTTGGGCACGTTGATCAAGATATCCGGCGGGTAACCGGCAATCTTGTACTGCGCCAACGACGTTTGCATCACTTCGAAACTCTGGTTGATCAGGTCCAGCAAGGACGCAGGTCCCACGTTGTCGATGATGAACGAGCCGGTGGCGGACTTTGGTGCCCCGTTGCTTTGCGGGGCCGCCGCCGGTTGCTGGCCTTCGGGCTCGGCGGATTCGATCCACGGGTTGATGTCCGCAGCTTCTGCCTTCAACGCCTCCTGCTCAAGCAACAGCAATTGTTCGGCCTGTCTACGGCGGAATGGCAACTTCGAACCCAGGGAATTGATCAGGCTGTCGAACCGTGACCTGAACGCGGCCGGGCGCTGGATCACCGGCAGTTGGTAGTGACGCTGGTTGGTGGCGTTGAGGTTGACCGCGATGATCAGGTCGCAATGGCTCGACACCACCGGCACGATCGGCAAAGGGTTGAGGATGCCGCCATCCACCAGCATTCGATTGCCCTGCATCACCGGTGTGAACAGGCTGGGGATCGCCGCGGATGCGCGCATGGCCTGGTGCAGGCAGCCTTCCTGGAACCAGATTTCCTGCTGGTTGGTCAGGTCGGTGGCCACGGCCGTGTAGGGAATGCGCAGGTCTTCGATATTGATTTCGCCGACAATCTTGCGGATCTGCCCGAAGACTTTCTCGCCGCGAATCGCGCCCAGGCGAAAGCTGACGTCCACCAGGCGCAAAACGTCGAGGTAATCCAGGCTCTCGATCCAGTCGCGATAATCGTTGAGTTTACCGGCGGCGTAGATCCCGCCGACTACCGCGCCCATGGAGCAACCGGCGATGCAGGCAATGTCGTAGCCGCGCCGTTCGATCTCTTCAATGACGCCAATATGAGCGTAGCCCCGGGCGCCGCCCGAGCCCAGTACCAGTGCGACACGCTTTTTCATGAATCGCCCTCTCTGACAAGGTTCAACAATGCGCCCATCGAGGGTCAGGCTTCAATCGCTATGGTCGTTCGGCGGGGCGATAGCGTCGTTTTTTGACACTCTAGAAAGGCGAATGGGTATCCTCGCGAGCGCTATAGTTTCCACTGCGGGTCCAAGGCACTTTTCACGCGCCAGAGCGGTCTTACCTTCACAATTGTTTATTTGAGGTATAAGTAATGAAAGCCTGGATCTGTGTGCCGTTAGTTGCCTTGGCACTCGCCGGTTGTGCCGGTAAAACCGCTTACCGTGACAGCTGCGGTAGTCAGCTCGATGCCGCCTGGCATGAATTGGACCTGGCCAAGGTCGAGGGCTTCGCCGGGACCGTCAGCTATTCCAAGGCGCTGTCGTTGCTGACCGGTGCCAAGACTCAGCAGCAATTCGAAGCATACGAGGGTTGCACCAGGAAGGCCGAGAAAGCGCGCTTCTACATTCGTGAGTCTCGCGCTGGCCGTTGAGGCATGATGGCGCGCACGGGGTGCAATTCGATTCAGGGGAGCAAGCGATGTCTGCCTTGGTTGACCGGTTGGTGGCTCATGTACTGAGCCTGGACGTTCGCTTGCTGGCCTGTCAGGCACGCTTGAGTGCCCGTACCGATCCAGAAGCATTGCACGATCTGCGTACCACCGTGCGCCGTTTGCGCAGCCTGTTGCGACCTTTGCGCGGTTTGCCCGGGGTCGAGCAGCTGGAAGCGGCGGCGTCCCGGGTCGGCGACTTGACCACACCGTTGCGCGATCGCGAAGTGCTGGCGGCGTACTTGCTCCAACACGATCAACCCGAGGCCGCGCACCGGCGCATGGCGCGGATGGATGAGGCTTATCCGGTGGTGGCGACGAGCCCGGAGCTGATGCACTTGCTGATGATCCTCGACGCTTTTCCGCGTTTCCTGCGCGCCTCTCAGCGTCAGGGCTTGCTCAAGGGGCTGCGCAAGCGCATCGAAAAACGCCTGGCCAAACAATGGAAGAAACTCGACCAGGCCCTGCATGACCCCGCCCATGACCGCCATCGCCTGCGCCTGCTGATCAAGCGCGTGCGCTATGGCATCGAAGCCTACCCCGAACTGGATCGTTTGCCGGAAGCGGCCCTGCCCAGGCTGAAATCGGCCCAGGCTGCTTTGGGCGATTGGCACGACACTTGGCAGTGGCTGGACCGCGCCAGGGAAGAACCCGATTTGCAGCCGTGCGTCGCGGTCTGGAAAGCCACCATGGCCGAGGCCGAAGAACGCGCCGACCGCGTCCTCGATAAATTCAGCGCCGCCTGCTTCAAATCCTGAAGCCACCACATTATTAGTTTGTGTGTTCAATGCTGGCGCGGCTCATCTGTCAGTGATTTTGGCTGGAATAAGCGCTGTGCCAACGGCGCGGGCTGGTTAAGATCCAATCATCTTTTTCCGGCCTGCGAGGTTCCCATGCGCTTTTCCGATCTGCTCGACGCTGTTCGAAACCAGCCACAGGAGCTGTCTATTCCGGCCGAATGGGGCCAGGGGCGGGCAAGTTTTGGTGGGCTGATAGCCGCTTTGCAATACGAAGCCATGCGCGCAAAAGTCCCGGCGGATCGTCCGGTGCGCTCGCTGGCAATCACCTTTGTCGGCCCGGTCGAGCCCGATGTTCCGGTCAGTTTTGAAGTCGATGTGTTGCGCGAAGGTAAAGCCGTCAGCCAGGTGCTGGGCCGGGCGATGCAGAAGGGGCAAGTGGTGACGTTGGTCCAGGGCAGCTTCGGCGCCTCGCGCCCTTCCGAAGTGGCGGTCGCGGCCCACGCGGCGCCTGAAATGAAGCACTGGGACGACTGTCAGGAACTGCCGTACATCAAAGGCGTGACCCCGGAATTCATGCGCTACCTGGCCATGCGCTGGAGTGTCGGTGGCATGCCGTTCACCGGTAACAAATCGCGGGACATGGGTGGTTGGGTGCGCTTGCGTGGGGACGGAGAAGACGGGGCGGTCAGCGAGGCGCATATTCTGGCGCTGGTCGACGCCTGGCCGCCGTCCTTGTTGTCGCATCTGAAGAAGCCGGCGGCAGGTAGCACACTCACCTGGACCATCGAATTCGTCCAGCCGTTGCTCGCGTTGAGCACGCTGGACTGGTGCAAGTACCTGGTGGACATCGAGCATGCCGCCGACGGCTACGGACACGCCGCCGCCAAACTGTGGAGCGAAGACGGTCAGTTGATCGCCATGAGCCGGCAGACCGTTACGATTTTCGCCTGATCAGCGATGGCGACGGTGGCGCTCACGCCAGGCACGCCACCAGCGACCGCTGAGGAGAAAACGTGGAAAGGTCACGAATTGCTCGACCAGCAAACGCGACACCGCGTCTTTGCGATCACTGAACGGCTCGGCGGCTTGCGCCTCCAGGCGGTGACCGTGACGCTGCAGGCCCAGGGCGGCGAGCAGGCCGATGACACCGATCGCGATGCTCGCCAGATCCAGGCTGAACACCCCCGAGACCATCAGCAAAAACGCCACGATAAACAGCGGCACGGCAATCAGGTGCAACACCAGATTGGTCGGGTGCTGGTGATTGTGCGGGTACCCGCGCCATTGCCAGGCGGGAAGGTTGGGGTGACGTTTGCCCATGATGCTTATCCTTGGTTCGATGAGGCGCTTGAACAAAGAATAGGCCCGGCGAAAGTCGTCGGCGAATCAAGGCTGGCTATCGAAGTGATAGGGGTCATGGGCAATATTGATGTTGACCGGGCTGCTGGCGATAGGGCCCTCAAAGCTTGAGCTGCCCAATGGCCTTGCTCAATTCCCCTGCCAGCATCGCCAGCTCATTACTGGTGATCGCCGAATTCACGGTCTGCTGCACAGTGTTTTCGGTGACGTCGCGAATACTCACTACCGCCCGATTCATTTCTTCTGCCACATGGCTCTGCTGCTCGGCCGCCACCGCGATCTGCGTATTGCTTTCGCGCATTTGCGCCACCGCGCTGGTGATTTCGGCCAGGGCCACACTGGCCTCCTGGGCTTGTTGCATGCAGTCGTCGGCCTTGTACGAACTTTCCTGCATGAAATCCACCGCGTCCCGAGTGCCGGCCTGCAGCGCGGAAACCATGGTGGTGATCTCGTCGGTAGACGTCTGGACGCGTTTGGCCAGGTTGCGCACTTCATCGGCGACCACCGCAAAACCTCGGCCCATTTCACCCGCCCGGGCCGCTTCGATGGCCGCGTTCAGGGCCAGCAGGTTGGTTTGTTCGGCGATGCTGTGGATCACGCTGACCACGCCGTTGATCTTCTGGCTGTCTTCGGCCAGACGCTGAATCATCTCGGCCGTTTGCTGCACGCCGGTGGACAACCCGCCAATCGACTTCTGTACCCGAGTGACCACTTCCTGGCCGCTACCGGCCAGGGTGTCGGCGGTTTGCGAGAGGTCGCGGGTGGCGCCGGCGTGTTGGGCGATGTGATGGACCGTGGCGGTCATTTCGTTGATTGCCGTGGCGGCCTGATCGGTTTCGCTTTGCTGACCGAGCATGCCGTGGCGCACTTCGTTCATGCTCGAGGCCAGCCGCGCGGCACCGACATCCAGTTGCCGCGCGGTGTTGGCGACGGTGTTGACCACCCGTTGGTAACCGGCCTGCATGGCGTTGAAAGCGTTGGCCATTTGCCCGACTTCATCCTCGCAGGCCAGCGGCACGCGGGCCGATAGATCACCGGTTTTCTCGACATGGAGCATCACGTCTTTCAAGGTGTTGAGCTGGCTGAGCAGGAAGCGGATCAACAGTTGCGAGGCGCCGAGCATCGCCAGCATCAGGATGAACACCGCTACCGCGTAGTGGGTGAAGCGTTCGCCGAACACTTGGCTCAGGCTTGGGCCATAGGCAACCACCGCGATCTGTTGGCCGTCGGGGCGAGTCAACACCTCGGCGCCCATCAACGGGTTTTCACCGAACAGTGGCATGGCGTTGATCTCGACCCAGCCGTTGGCATCGGTCAGCTCCAGCAGCGGTTGCTGGTTCAACAACGGCGCCTGCCCGCGACTGAAGGTCAGCAGGTTGTCGGCCTTGGGCAGCGACTGCCCGGCAGGCCAGGCATTGAGCAAGCGCGCCTGGGCCTGGACCGAAGCCCGGGAGTCTTGGCTGCGGACCTGTTGCTCGAGCTGCACGGCGTACAGCACCAGCAACAGGGTAGTGACAAAGGCGACGGCGTTGACCGCCCAGAATTTGTATTTCAGCGAGATATTGCTAAGCCAGGCACCCATGGAGGTCTTCTCTGATAGCGGAAACAGTTTTGGCAAGGTGCCATTAGTGTGCCGCTACTCAGGGGGCCGACTCTTGATATGGATCAATGGGCAACACCACTCCCACAGGGGATGCAGGTTTATTGAATGATCGAGGGCAGGCCGAAGAACGCCCGTGCGCAGGCGGTGCTGTGGGCGGCCAGGTCTTCCTGGGTTTCCCCGCGATGCAACGCCACCTCACGCAACACTTCGGTCAGATACGCCGGCTCGTTGCGCCCATTCTTCGGCTTTGGTCGCAAACTGCGCGGCAGTAGATACGGCGCATCGCTCTCCAGCATCAAGCGCCCGCGTTTAATCTCTTTGACCAACGGATGCAGGTGCGTGCCCCGGCGCTCGTCGCAGATCCAGCCAGTGATGCCGATGTGCAAATCCAGGTCGAGATAGCTGAACAGCGCCTTCTTTTCACCAGTGAAGCAGTGCACCACGGCCGCGGGCAATTGATCGCGGTAATCACGCAGGATCTCCAGCAGCCGTTGACTGGCGTCGCGCTCATGCAGGAACACCGGCAACTGCAACTCGACCGCCAGCGCCAGATGTTCTTCAAGAACCTTTTCCTGTTGTGGGCGGGGCGAAAAATCTCGATTGAAATCGAGCCCGCATTCACCCACGGCCACCACATTCGGCTCCTTGAGCAAACTGCGCAGCCGCTGAGCGCTGTCGGCGTTCCAGTCGCTGGCCGAGTGCGGGTGAATGCCGGCCGTGGCGAACAGCCGTTGAGTGCTTTCGTCCAGTTGTTGGCACAGTTCCAGCGCCTGTTCGCTGCCCTCGATGCTGGTCCCGGTGAGCACCAATTGGCAGACCCCGGCAGCATAGGCTCGGTCGAGTACAGCCTGGTGTTTGTCGGCGAAACTGGGGTTGGTCAGGTTGACGCCGATATCGATGAGTTGCATGGTGCTACCTCGGACCAAAGGCCGGAAAGCATATCAGAGCTGTAGGCATATAAAAAAAACCAAGAACTACAACGAGTTAAAGCTGTCTGTTGAGGCCGCGAGACAGGTTGGGTTGGTAGGCTTGCCATCATTGTGCCACTCTCTCGCACTTTATCAGCGCTTCAGGCGCTCTGTTTCTGTCGCTCGATGTCATGAAATTTTCCATGAGTCGGCCAGTATTCTTTCCGGAGAGTGGATGATACGTCCCTCGGTTTTGTTACTGCTGTGTTGTTCGTTGCTGCTGCCGATGCCGGCGGTTGCGCGTCTGGCCGGGCCGTTGCAGGCCGTGCCGGCAGCCAAGGTTCGCGACTTGGCGGAGATTCGCAGTAGCCGTGTACTGCGGGTGCTGGTCAACCAGAGCCGCAACAGCTCCGGCGAAGTCCAGGGCCAGGCCATCGGCGTCGAATACCATCGCCTGCGCGCGTTCGAGCAATACCTCAATGGCCAGGCCCGTGATGGCCAGGAAATTACCCTCAAGATCATCCCCAAAGCCAAGGATCAACTGCTCGGCGCGTTGCAGCGCGGGGAGGGTGATCTGGTTGCGCCCGGGGAATTGCTCGATCCGCAATCGGGTCACGCGGTCAGCACCAGTGAACCGATTGCCAGCAACGTGCCGTTGCTGTTGGTGGGGATCAAAGGTGAAAGACGTTACACCCGTCTCGAACAACTCTCGGGCAAAACCCTGGCGCTGCCCACCGGGAGTGCGGCCGGGGATGCGGTCAGTCAGATCAATCAGAAACTTGCGCTGCACAAGCTGCCACCGGTGAAGATTGAATGGGTTGATCCAAGCCTGGCGGTCGAAGATGTGCTGGAAATGGTCCAGGGCGGGATCTTTCATCTGACGATCGTCGAGCAACCGATTGCCGAGCGCTGGGGCAAGATCCTGACCAAGTTGCGCTTCGATCGACAGGTTCTCATCAGCGAGCCGGGCGAGGAGTTCTGGTTCGTGCGCCGCGACGCCTCAATGCTGCGCGCAAGCATCGATCGCTTCCTGACCACCTACAAGAAACCGTCGGATCAGGACGCAGCGTTCCTGCGGATCTATCGGCGCCTGTACCAAGTGCACTATCCCTTGGCCAAGGCCGATCGGCAGCGTCTGGAAAAACTTCGGCCGGTGCTGCAAAAACACGCGCAAGCCCAAGACATGGACTGGCTGAACCTGGCGGCGCTGGCCTTCAAGGAGTCGGCGTTGCAACCCAACGCCAGAAGCGGCAGCGGGCCCACCGGCCTGATGCAAATAACACCATCCGCCGCCCAACGGGTTGGCGTCAGTGACATTCAGAATCTCGATGCCAATGTGCAGGCCGGCGCCAAGTACCTGGCGATGATCCGCCGCAAATTCTTTGCCAGCCCCAAACTCAACGAGCGCGAGCGCATGGCGTTCGTGCTCGCGGCCTACAACATGGGGCCGGAACGGGTCCAGGGTATGCGCGCCGAGGCTAGGCGGCGGGGCTTGAATCCTAATCAGTGGTTTTTCCAGGTCGAGCGCATTGCCATGGAGCAGGTGGGAATGGGGGCTGTCAGCTATGTTAATAGCGTGAACAAGTATTACCTGGCGTTCGATCGGGAGCGGGAGTCGTTGGAGCCCCAGGGGCAGAAAGTTGCCTTACGGAAATGATCGACTAATCTGATTGTTATGGTGCGTTTTTTGCGCTTTTAACATGAGATAAACCGATTAATATGGCGACCAACCAACACACTCTCACAATGGATGACACAGCATGAGCACACTGATCAACAAGGTACTGTCTACCCGCGCAGGCTACGGTCTGACGATTCTGCGAATTTTCGTCGGCATCATCTTCGCGGCCCACGGCTCACAGAAACTCTTCGGGGCATTCGGCGGCTACGGCATTGCCGGCACCGCGCAGTACATGGAAAGCATTGGATTGGCACCCGGTCACCTGATGGCGATTCTGGCCGGTGGTACTGAATTCTTCGGCGGTCTGGCGCTGATCATCGGCCTGCTGGCACGCCCGGCGGCGTTGGGGCTGACCTTCCTGTCGCTGGTCGCGATTTTCTCGGTGCATATCAGCAACGGTCTGTTCATGGCCAACAACGGTTATGAATTCGCCCTGGCCTTGCTCGGCGGCAGCCTTGCGGTACTGATCGAAGGTGCAGGCAAGCTCTCGGTAGACCGCGCCATCACCGACTGACCGCTCTGGTTCAACGAAAAGGCCTGCATTGTGCAACGCACTGTGCAGGCCTTTTTTGTGATGCGTGATTCTTGACACTGTCCGGTCAGCTTCTCTAGGATGCTGCTCATGCGCCGATTTAAACAGCTACTTGCGGGGCGCCAGGTAACTCATCCAGTTGCCGATAGAAGTCTGGAACAGGCTTCGAAATACCGCTAAAGCGCTGGTTCGGTGTTGCCTCTCACCTGCCATGCAGACTTTTGAGGCAGAGACACGACACGATGAATGCATTAAGCCCCGTTGTACGCCCCGCGCCGATCACGGCACATCTCACCCAGCGCAATCCAAAAATCCTGCTTGGCGGTAAACATCAGCCGACGCTTTTGCGTTACCTCGATGGCTGGCCACGTCGTACCGGCGGGCCTGCAGCTTTTCTGATTCAGTTTGTCGAGGACGGCGAATCACTGGCCAGGTTCGCCAACGACAGCTTCGATCTGGCGGTGATTCAGGCGCCAAGCGCCGAGGACGCGCCTGAAGTGATCAGGCAACTGACCCGCGTTGCGCGCCAAGGGTTGATTACCCGCCGTTGAGGCTCAGAGCGCTGGCTCAGAGATACTCGATTGCCACGATATACACGCACTGTTCACCGGTTGGCGTCTGCACTCGCACTTCGGCATCCAGTGCCTTACCGATCAAGGCGCGGGCCAGCGGTGAGTCGATGCTGATCAGGCCTTGTTTCAAGTCCAGCTCATCCGGGCCGACGATGCGATAGCGTGACTCTTTGCCGTCCTCGTCTTCGATCGTGACCCACGCGCCAAAGTAAACCTTGTTCGGGTCGCTGGGCTTTTCGCTGACTACCTTGAGGGCTTCCAGCCGTTTGGTGAGGAAGCGCACACGGCTGTCGATCTCGCGCAGCATCTTTTTGCCGTAGGTGTATTAGCACTCCTGCCCAAATCATACTATTTCCTTGATAAACCACCAAAAGAGGGCTGGATATTTTGGAAATCAGCACTAGCCTCAATGTTAGATCTGCATAATAAATACTACATACTGTGAGGCTTCCGAGACAATGGCCTACGTAACCAACCTGAAGGTTCTCTACCGAAACGACGAAACAGGGCGTGAGGTACTGTTGCCGGGTGTGTTGACGCAAGGCGGTGTTTTGATTTCGCACCTAAGGTATCTGGTAAGCGAGCAAGCCAAGAGCATGTCTTGGAAAGAGCGCAGTGCGTTCGCGGTCAAGCTACTAATCCAATATATCAACGCAAACGAATATCGGTTTCAGGACACACGAGAGCTTTTATCTGCCTTCGCCCAAGCCATCGAACTCGGGACGATCAATACAAGGTCGCTGGTAGATCCAAGTGGTTTGTACTGGTTATCGAGAAAGCCAGAGGACTTCCGAACGCTTTTATTCCATCTCAGTAAATACACTGACTGGTTAGCTGATCGTCCGGAATACAACACCAAGCGCGCAAATCCATTCCGCAAAGCGAGTACCGCAGAGGAGAGGATGAATTGGTGTGCTTATTACAATAAAGAAGATCGAGTCTTCTTATCACACTTGAGCGATCCAAAAGAGGCCGCGGAAAAAAATGAGCAAGTAAGGAGTGTTCGAACAAGTAGCGCGCCGAGGTCAAGCGGGCGGGCTACGAAAAGATTTCCTGAACATGAGATTCATAATTTATTAGTCAATGGTTGGGTGCGCCGAGCTGCAGATATAAATGCCACGAAGCATGACTTAATCGATTATAAGGGGAGGGCGCTTACATTACTAATGCATTACGGAGGTATTAGAAAAAGTGAGGCATTCCAGCTTTATATGGAGGATATCATCGTCGATCGTAAGCACGATGAAGCAGTGGTTAGAATACATCATCCTGTATTTGGAGCATCTCCTGATAAACGATACAAGACTCGGCGAGAATTTTTGCTTCGTAAATATAGGTTAGTGCCGAGGCTTGAATATCCAAAGTCTAGGGCATTGCACGCCGGATGGAAAGCACCGTTATTGAATGACTCCGCTGAGAAGTATTTTCAAGTTGTCTTTTCACCTGTTGCGAAGGCGAAAGAATTTCTATATACATTTGAAAGTTACTTAAAGTATCAAAGAGTAGCTGCTCCAGCTGACTCAGATCATCCCTATGCTTTTACAAATAGCAAAGGGGAGCCTGAAACACTAAAGAATTTTTCACGGCAGCATAAAAATGCTGTTAATCGAATAGGTTTAGAGCATGAGAAGTACATGGGAACCACGGAACATGGTCATAGGCATGCTTACGGGTTTAGATTGCATGCATATGGAATGAAACAAATCGAAATTCAAAAGGCAATGCATCACCAGCACCCGGACTCATGTCTGGTTTATATGGAGCAGACCAATGAGGAGATTAGAGCTTGTTTAGAGCATGCTGAAAAAAATAGTCGATATTCATTAGGGTGAATTGGGTGTAGCAAATACTAACTCTTGATCCTGATTGGAGGAGGTGGTGTGGATAATAACATATCTGAGCTATGCCGAGGCCTCAAAAATTGTATCGAAAATGGGAGTTACATCATTTCGCAACTATAAATCTAGATGCAAAGAGTATCCTGGCTTACCTAGGGCGCCAGCTAAGGTATACGGCGAGGAATATTTAGGGTGGGATCATTATATTGGTGTGAGCAAGTACTATTGTACATTCTCAGAGGCTTGTGATTCCGTTAATCAGATGGGTATCAGAACTGTTGAAGAGTATAAGGCTCGTTATAAAGAAGACCCGATGCTTCCGAGTAGCCTTCGTGCCCAATATGGTGAAGATTATGATGGGACTGCTATTTTTAGTGGTCTGACTAAGTCGCAACGATACGCCACCATGAAAGAGGCATCTGAGGCAGCCATTCGAATTGGATTTTAAAAAAGCATTGAGTACTTATCAGGCTATCACGTGGATCCCTTATTGCCTAGCATTCCCACTAGACATTATGCAGATGAATGGCGAGGTTGGTCATTTTTTTTGAAGGTCGACAATAGTCCAAGAATAGGCAAAGGGAAATATGATACGTATGAGGAGTTTTTGTCGGTAATACGAGGTCTCGGCATCACTACTGGTCCTCAATACATAGCTCGTTACAAAGAAGATCCTAAGCTTCCATCGACTCCATCCGTCGTTTATAAGAAAGATTGGCGTGGTTGGCCAAGTGCAACAGGAAGTAGTTCGAGCTTTCCATATGGGAGGAAATATTTGACTTGGCAGGAAGCCAAAGCTGCAGCTGCACAATATCGATTTACCACTGGGCCTGAATACAGAAGTGGTTGCTCGGTTGATAAGCAGCTACCAAGAAGTCCTGGGTCGACATATAAGGATTTTCCAGGGTGGGGCGCTTTTTTGTTACCAGATAAATATAATTGTTTGGAGGACGTCCGATGCGCGGTCAAAATTCTGGGGATCAAAAGTAGCGCTGCATATAAAAGTATCCGTAAAGATTATACTTTCCTGCCTGCGCACCCGGAGCGAATGTTTTCTGAAGACTGGGTTGATTGGTATGACCTATGTAGTATACCACGTCCCTACAGGTATGAGGATCTTCAAGAGCTCGTAAACTCGCACGGTTGTACTACGATTAAAGAGTACCGAGAGTTGATGGCTAAGCTTCAGGATCCTCGAATGCCCAGCTCTCCCGAGGAGGTATATTCACAATGGAAGAATTGGCATATTTTTTTGGATAAACCGGAGCCATACACACTGGAGTTTATTCAGGGATGTGGGGTTGGCTGGATTCCGAGTATTCAAAGTTTTTTAAAACAGCAGAGAGGTCAGCCTGCAAAAGAATTTCTCATTTGTCAGTTCGTTCGTTTGTTCATCGAGCCTTATGATTTAGGTAACACACCTCGTGACTTTCTTACAAGAAAAGGTATAGATGTCAAACCTTTCAAAGTATTGGTAAATAATCAAGTAAGAAGGGGGGGTGGTCGTAGTCTATTGTTGACAGTTAATGCATTTTTGAACGAGGTTTTGAGGAGTGAACTAACTATTGAAGATGAAGATACTGGAGAGTTGGTGCGGGTAGATGGAGCAAACAACCCATTTACAACGATGGAGTATAAGGGTGAGGAGTCTCCTGCACCGAGCGAAACGACAAAGGCTGCGTTAGCATTTCAATATGTCGATACGATGAAGAAGTGGATCACTCCAGAAAACGCTTCTAGTTTTTCGGACTTGACAGCGTTGCATCAGTTTGACTCTGATTACTTTGAAGTTGATGAATCTTTAATTGATCGTTTTGATCCTGATTGTGTTTTTAAAATGCACGGCGATAAGTATCTGCTATGGTACCCTGGTTTTTGGATGCATGCCTATACACTTGTCTCAATTCCTGCCCGAGGCCGTCAAATTGCTTATAATGATTCTGGTGAGTCAGATGATTACGTTGTAGACGTTAGAGATGAAAAATTTATATGGATTAAAAATAAGAACTCACTATCCCAGCGTAATAATCAGGAGGCGTTTATTCAGCGCTGTGACGATGAGGCTTGGGGAATGCATTTCACCTCGAATAAAACTACCTTCATGGGAGAGGGTTACGATGTGGCGTGGGTTCCAGAAAAGCTTATTTTTTGGATGGTTAAACTGCGAAAGTGGCAGGAGAAATACAATCCCATCAATCGAATTATGCCTTGGGTTGAATGCACACGTACAAATTTGAATGAGGTACAGCTTAAACGAAAGGGTGCTAATTGTTTTCTATTTAGAGCGTTCAAGGAGGAAGAACCTCCCAACTACTGTGCACGGCTTAGTGAACGTCTGGCTGCGGCTTTATATTTTACCCAGCCCAAGAGTCTAAGCTTAGCAACATTTAAAGGAGGTAGTCCTAGCGCATTATACCGTTACGAGTCCAAGTATACCCCGCATAGCATGCGTGTCAGTCTCATTACTGCCTATGTAATGGAATTTGGCCTTCCGATTGAAGTTATTATGAAGCTTGCTGGGCATGCGTCCGTCGTTATGAGCATATATTACGTAAAGGTCGGTGCTGCGTACTTGCGTCGGCGAATGGATGAGGGAGAGAAATTAGCGTTACGAGATCAAGCTTATACAGCTCAAGAAATGCTTGAGCAAAATCGGCTTGATGAACTTGTGCACGAATTGGTCGCCAATAGTGGGCAAGCATTACAGGTGCTGAAAGCAGGAAACGTGGGTAGTACGTTAGTTCGTGATTATGGCTTATGTCCCTATGCCGCTGCACGGTGCGAGGATGGTGGTCCAAACATAGCCGGCACAAAAATATGGGTTGCGGTGCCTGCGGGATATTTGGGCATGCAAAATTGTGTCCGGTGTCGACATTTTATTACTGGGCCTATGTTTCTCGGAGGAATGCTTTCACTATGGAATGAAATCTCCCTAAGTATTAAGTTTTTATCGGAACATTATTTGACGTTTGAGCGCGAAATTGGCGAATGCCTCGACAAAATTAAGGTGGAGGATGAGATTGAGTATGATTTGGAAAAAGCTGGTGGTGTTTTCGATAGCGGAGAGCGAAACCGCATTGAGCGAGAGATGAGAAAGCTTCAGTCAGAAAAGGAAAGCGTTGCCAAAAAAATGGATATGTTTTTTTGTGATTTACAGATGCTTACCAAGCAGATTAATGAATGTAAGGCACTAATTGCAGATAGTGCAGGTAAAGATAATGGTCAAGTTCAGCTTGTTGTTCATTTCCAAAATGAAATAAAGGCCGAGATTGAGGAGACAACTTTATTTCAGCAATTGAATGAAGTATGTGTAAATGCAAGTATATTTCAGTCTGCCTCTGCTGATTTAGCTACCCCTCGTCGCTCACAGATGATTGACCGTATGGTGCAGTTCAACAAAATGCGACCGGTTATGCTTAGTCTTAGTGAGAGTGAACAGCTCATCGTGGGGAACCAGGTGACGAAGTTTTTGCTGCATCGATTGAAGACTTGGGAACGTGTCAATCAGTTAATATGCGGCCACATTCTTTTGGATGACTTAAGTGACGATGAGAGAATTTCGAAGGAAGAATTTTCTGAATTGATGACTTCGAAGACTCCACAGTTACTGGATTTTAAGGAGATATGGGGATGACTCCCGAACAGATGTTAGCTCACTTAAAGGAGAAAGCGCCTAGGCAATCTATGACGCTAGATGCTGTGTTTAACGTATGTCGAGAGCAGATTGAGCGGAAAGTCTCTGATTTTACTTTCGCCACCATCGCGCGCATGGGAGTAGGACGCGGCGTTCCGAAGGTGCAAAGCATCCGTAACAAAACTGGTGAAAACTACAGAATATTGATCAAGTGTTTCGAGGAAAGCAGCGGGGCGCGCAAGCGCGTCCCCAAAGCAAAGACCCCTGATGCGTGGGTTGACGAGATAGAGAACCCGAGATTGCGGCTCATGGTAAACATCACACTTTCCAAGCTAGCGGAAGCAGAACGGATCTGTAGAGAGCTCATACCACCAGGGCTGGAAATTCGCATTGATGATAGAGGTGGCAGTCAGATGGAATGTACTCTGACCCCCGTGGAGCGACGAGCGATTGAACATCTGATGTCGGAAGAGTTCTTGACAACATGGCATCTCAAGCGAGGAGGTAAAGGGGCGATTGTCGATGAGCAAGGAAAGATTGTATTCAAGCCTGGGACGCTGGATGCGCTCACGAAAATCCTAAATCACCTCTGATATCGGCGACACGCGCGGCAAGCAAAGCTTCCCAAAGGGAAAGCTTTGAGGTCAATGTGAGAGGCGTGACCTGCTCTCGGGCATGGGTAAGCACAGTGCGGTTTCTCTAAGTCCTCTACTTGAGGCTCTCGAGCTCGCTATTAATCCTGGCTAAAAGCTGATTTGAGTCCTCCGGCCCCATGTTGCTATAGACCGCCGCAAGAAGCGTCAGGGGATGAATCCCTAGATTTTTTGCGATAGCAGCCATTTTGGGCAGCGTCGGAGTTTTCTGGCCATTTTCGAGTTCGCTGATGTATCCCTGATTCATGCCAACAGCAATTTGGGGAAGCCCTTTGGCGCGACGTATAGATTTGACGGTAAATCCGAACGATTCTTTGAGATCCATTTGCTGGCCCGCAAAAGGCACGATAAAGCCTTGCCGCGGGATAAAGAGCTATACGCTATAGCGATATTTGCATTTTTCTCCGATTAAATAGTTTTTTCTGTGCGGATCGCTGTTCAGCGTACCCATAAAGGAGAGAGCATCTGAGGGGACTTGTACTCATGCTGTGTGTCGGAAGCTCCCGGGAAATGCTGCTTTAGGTGGCGTGTGGAGTACAAAACTCGAGAATGCTTTTTCCTTCGAAGATCCAGGTCTCCGAGCTTGTAGCTGGCAATCGATGTCCGATAGAGAACAGCGCTTTGGTCGTTGTCCACCCCAGTGAACGCCACAATGCTTTCAAGCTCTTCTAAAGCCCAGGCGCTGCGTCCACTTATGGAAGGTGGACACATCATGTGGACGTGCCTGACCACAACATCCTTGGCTGTTAGAAGGTAGTGCCGTAGCTCATACGCACACTCAACCATCGCAGCGCGATTCCGTTGGCCGGTTCTAACCGATGTGATCGTAGCAATGAAACAAAGTCCCTCTATTTCGCAATGAGTCCACGTTCTTGTCTCTTTTTGCTTGGGGTCAAAAAGGATTATCACTAAGCGCTCCGATGTCGTGCCCCAGGAGGAGCCCATTGGCTAAAGGGAAAAAAACTATATGCTATAGCAATATTTTGAGTGTCGCATTCCCTTTGGTCGCCGACCATCCATGTCGTTGATCGGCTACCTATCTTCCGTTTTTTGAGGTTGCATTGAGAACCGGAGTGGCGTGTTTGAAGCTCCTGTCAGAGGTCATGATGAAAGGACGACGTAAGGTCATAAACCACAGATGGTCATTGCAGGCTCAGTTCGAAGCCGAAGCCAGGCGCACGCTGGCGAAGAGATCAAAAAAAGATGCCCACAGATTCCTCGATGCTGCTTTGGTATTTGGCAGAAGTTTTGAGCCGACTGGGCGTCTGGCTGGCGGCTCGTGTAAGCCACAAGTTGAGGGAAAAAAAATTAGGCCGACCAAATCCGATGTGACAGAACATTCAGTGCGATAGCCAAACCTTTCAGCGCGACTCACTAAGCCATTGAAATCGTAATCCACGTAGGTCAATGGACGATTGCCGAGTTAGTGAGGATTGAAGGAGCACGAGGAAAGGATGGCAAAGCCAGCGTAGATCATCGCGATCCATTCGTTCAGCTCGCGCACTTTGGGCCGACCGAAGAGCTTCATGCCGGCTCAATAGGCGGCAATCCTCAGTCCATGGCCGGTGGTAGATATCGTTTTGACCAGTCTCAGCCGTGCGATGTTGCTCGGCTGTTTCCGCGATCTAGCGTCTGTTGGTAACCAGGGCTTGCTACCGTTATCGCAGGCTGGGCTGCCACCCCAAGTGCGGGGTTGCCGGGCGGTCATGATTAAGTCAGAAGACTCGCTGCGAGCGCTGCTGGCTCGAGTCCGGTGAGTTGGGACAAAGCCGCCGAAGCTACCCAGTCACCGTCTTGTAGGATCAATTGCCTCGCATCAGCGAGCATGATTGCCTCTCTGAACAAGGTGAGAGGGCTCAGCGTGCCTGAAAGGCTGCTGCCTGATGTAGGCTGCTCTGAGCTAGGCGAAGCCTGGTGAAGAGCGCCGAAAAAACACGGTTCAAGACTTCGAGGCAATCAAGATACGTGTCTGTTGCGGACCCGCTCATTGCTGGGGGTTCGATTTGGAGATGGATTCCGTCCGCACTTTCTGGTGCCCGCGCGTGTCTTTCCGAACCGCGGTAAACCTCGATTTTCTTTGGTGACATGCTGCCTCCTTGAAGGCCGAATTTGCGGCCAACTTCCTGGTGCTGAAGGGCGAGCGTTTCAAATTACAGGGTGACTAAGTGCTGACTCAATGCCAACCATAGCCACGAAAATGGGAGCGGGCGGTGGGGCCCTGCCCCTGACACAGCGGATGTCGGATCGAAACATCGCTGACGCAGACAGCACTGTCGAACTCTATCGGGGGGGTAGCCGGCAGGCATTTCCCCAGGATTTATGTCTCACTGATTCGATCCCGCAGCCGATACTGTCCGACTGCGAAGCCGAGTCAAGGCAGGTAAGCGAACGTGACTGCGAATAACGGCATTTATGGTAAACTCCCGGTTCCCAGGCACGAACACGCTCCAGCGCTAAACTCGGTCATGTCGGCGCTGATTGAGCAGAATTTTGGCATGGCCTACCGTCCATCAACTGTGCTTGGCAGAGTGGCCGATCCGATTTCATCTCGTCCCCCGTCAGGTGGGCAATGTCGCATTGACTCTGACCTTCCGTACGCCGAATGCTAGGCTACGCCTTAGCAATGTTGCTGATCGTCCCACTGGGTCGAGGTGATTTTGGGCGTTAGTCAATGGGCGGTGCGCCGCCACCTTTTCCTAACTTCTGCAGCAAGTAAGTACTGAACACCCGAATCAACTGAGATGCCTTCCCGCGCATCAGGCCCTCTTTTGTAAGGGCCGTATTGAGCATCTTCAGGAGGTCCTTGAGCCTATCGGTCGGTAGGTTCAAGCTCAAGAGCAAACGCCGGGCGAGTTCTTCCCTCCCGTAGGCGGTCTGAAGGAGCGGATTCTGAATAGTCGAGAGACCATCAATAAGCTGGATTAGTATGGGGTCCAGCGTCTCGAAACCTGGCTCCCCTGAGTGGCGCCGCGCAACCTTGACAAGTTGACCCACCCAGCCTTGAACAGCACCTGTCTCCATGAGTGCAACCAGGGCGGCTTGCGCGATACGTAACGCCATATCGTCCTCCTCTGGCGCCTTAACGTCTTCGACTGCACTCGGTAACCCACGATGCGCGGTTCGTTTTCCTCGAGCCCCATTCTTCTCAGACCATACGAACCAAGTACGCGAGTCCTCAGGAATGAATTCTGAGGGCATGATGGCTGATAGTTCGGCACTAGTTTGGGCACAATTCAGTAGGTGCCGCCAACTGTGCGCCAACAAGGGAGGGCCGTTTAGCGGACCTGGGGTTCTTGGGGGCTCCAGGTTAGATGGTCCCTGGCTTCGCTCGATAGACCGCAGAGCCGTCCAGAAACCGTATCGCAAAGCAATGACATCCGGAAACTCCTCACTAAGCGCGCCGGCAGCAGCATTGATGACGGTCAAAACCTGTGGAACCTCGGACAAGCGCATGTCCTTCAGTAGAAGGTATGCGTCAAGCAACGACAGCATGGGCTCGCGAACAACTGCGTCCTCCGCCGCCCCTCCGGTAAAACCGCCAACGCTTCGATCGCTAGCCAGAGCTTGGCGCGCGGCCTCCAGGCGAATCAGGTCCGACTGAGTGGGACTTTCGGGGATGCAGCTGGGCCAGTAAATGATGGATGCGTCGTCAAGGCTGACTGGTAGGTAGGAATCGCGATCCTTGCCCTCTTGGTTTCGCAGGCAGAGAAGGTAGATACGCGGGGACCAGTCGGGGTGAACAATCAGCGACAGACAGAGCTGCCGTCTGCCATAGATGGACTGCACCAGCACGTAATGGCCAGGTTGAACGGCTACGTCCTGAATGAACAGCGCGGAATCTTTTAGGTTTCCAGGCCCTGAGCTGTGCTTGAAGTCACAGACAAGGTCACCGTCCATGGTTTCGATGCGTAGGCGCTTCGTCTCCGCCCGCAAATGTTCCAATATGGCGATTGAGGGCGGGGACGACATTTCTCCGGGAGTCCGGATGGCAATACGGATACCAGGTCTGCCCACTAGCGCCGCCGGTTTCTTCCAATCCTCGGCGTTCGCCTTGGGAAATGTCGAGGTGCCGATGATGGGCGCAGGAGACGGGAAGTCGAGGGGTTTGAGGGTTAGCGTCGTGGGGCCGTCCTCTGGCCGAATGTCAATTTGCTCAATGAATTCCGTATCTCCGATTCGCTGGCGGACATGGTACGCACCCGGAGCTACATCGGCGCTGAGTGAGCCGATGCCCTGACCCACCTGGTTGTATGCCCCATTCAAAAGCAGGAGTTCAGACGCTCCATCCTCTGTAGTAATGGTCAAGTGAACTGATATCGGCTCGAATGATGAGTCAGAGGTCGACACGGTCACCTCCTGGGGTGAATATCGATGGGGTTGTTCGACCTGGCACATTCATCTGCCATTCATGTGGAATGGCCAAAAGGCGCAGGGTGAAGGTCTGCCGTCCCGCATCGTTTGGCTGCGATAGTTCGATATCGATTGGAGGATCCGAGCCTACCCATGTGACGATTTTGTCGGTAAACATACCCAGATTTCTCGGTAACTCCCAATTCGGCGCCACAGACTGTATCCACAGCTTGAAATCCGGACTTCGATCAACAGGGACGCTGAACTCTTGGTCGACGAGCTCCTGTCGGCCGGATGGGAAGTACATGACCGCCTGGTCAGTAAAAGGTGGATGGATACGGGGCTTTGGAGGCTCGCTACCAGCAGGAACCAAGCTGCTCCAATTATAGGTAATGTACTCATTCAGCCGATTGGCGGAGATTTGGCCGACCACATTGGGAGGCGCCTCTCGAAGCGCTCTGAGCACGGCATTCGTCAAGTAGCCCGCGATTGGGCCCCCAGGGTACAACGCGCCTTCCTGGGCTCTAACACCCTTTGGCCCAGCGTATATCTCCAACCTAGGCACGCGCTGCGCGCCGTCCGCCTCCGCATCAGTAAGGTTTAGTCGGCCGTACGGGGACACGCTCAACTCGTCACGACAGCAGTCCATGATGAGGACAATCTGCCCGAAGACACGCATGTTGGCGAGTGCCTCAGTACAAAGTGTCCCTCCAAGGTTGGCGTGGTCATCTCCCCCCGCCTCCGCGGTAAACAGGGCGGCGCCGCTCCCGACCTTCGCATTTGTGAATCCATGTCCCGAGAAATAGAGATAAAGGCGACCGTTCGGTCGCCGGATGAACCGCCTATGCCTGTCAAAAATTACGCTGAAAACCTCCTCGGTAATGGATGCGAGGCTCGGCTTCCATTCGTCTGGTTTGAAGTCGTCTGGTTGCGGATTTGGATTAGCAAGCAGTTTCGCTTCAGTCACTACCCTGTGTATGTTGGCTTCAGGCACATCGCCGCCAGATGTGCTGAGCAACCACTCGTACATACTCGCCACATCATGCACGGGGCCTTCAAGTGGCGGATAGGTCGATGACTCAAAGTACCGTGCTATCCCAACTAAAACGGCACAATCATTTTCGGCCACATCCGTACTCCTATGTGGTAATCAGATGAGTGACCGACTTCAATGTAGTCTCATCGTTGTCGAAATCACCGTGGGATGCAGAGTTGCTGTTCAGCCCGGCACCAACGTCCAGCGAAGGTGACCACACCGTACGGTTGGGTGCACCCTGCAAGAAGGTAAGCACGGTCTGAATAGCTTCGGCTTCGCCATCGACGAACTTGCCTTTGAGCGGAGCGAGAAAGAACCGTTCCATTCCCACTAGGGGCATATCCACAATGCCTTCCCATTTACCGGCAGTGACCTGGCCCTCCAGCAGCCCGGAGACTAAGTACAGGAGACTGCGGGTGTAGAGGATAGGGACGAGTTTGTCCTGGCTTTCGCGCTCATTGCGCATCGCAAACATCCGGAAATTGGTCAAGAAGCCGTTACGGTGCTCCTTAATTGCGGCCGAAAATCGAGAGCAGGTTACCGCGGGCGCCAAGAAGATTACCTGGACCTTGTCAAAGGTTAGCGCCGCCTTCTTAGCAGCATCGAGGAAGTTACAGATGTAAATGGCCCCTGTGCTGTGGCCAACGAGCGTCAGTTTCTTGAAGCCTTTGTTGTCATCCTGAAGTGCCTTCAGCTTCCCAACGACCGCGGTGCCACAGAACGCACCAGGCTTAAAGCTGTCCGCCGTGTCATTCTTCATTTGGTTCCAGACATTACTTCCCACCAGGTCGAGGAACGCACTTCGCAACAGCTCCTCGATAACCGTGCAGTACAGGCCGTGGTCACGGTGGTTTCGATAGCGAGCCACGACCGCCAAGACAAGCTTGGCCACGAACTTCGCTACACCAATCCAGGTGAACAATCCCCTCGTTGTGCTTCCCGGCTCTGGCGGGAACATCTCGTTAATCGCCGCCTCGCTCAGCAACACTCCGTCGGCGCGCTCGGGGGTTCCCGTCGCCGCTCCCTTCGTCGAAACCTCAGCGGGCGTGACAAGGGCGTTGTAGGCCTTGCCAATTGCAAGGTTGAAGTCTGGATCGGTCCGGGCCTCAAGTTGCGTCGTAATTGCCGTCACAAGCTCGAGCTCAAGGTTTCCGGGAAATGAGGTCCTCACTACAGTGGGACCCCCCCCGGCTGTAGAGCCCTCGTCAGGCACTGGAGGGGAGGGTTGCTGCGGGTTTTCGTTGAAGAAGGCGTCGAACTGCCCTCGGAACTCTTCTTCTGTGCCACTGACGAAAGTGCCGCCGGAACCTCTAACCACAAGGTCGCCAGTCACCGTGGTCCTTTTTAGGGTCCACTCGGTCACCTTCTTAACCAGTTCACGGAACGTGGGATCCTTAAGCAGTTCCAGTTTGTTATTGAGAAGCGCCTCCTTGAGACCAGACTCCCAAACAAAAAACAGTGGGTAAGCCTTCGCGTCCGCCAAGTAGCGTGTCGTGAGCCGAGGGACGATGTCGCTGAGGGCGTAATCGCGCGAGTTGAGCCCGCCGTGGAAGTGGAGAACTAGTCCATTGTCGGGGCTTTCAGTCACCGCGGCGTCCAGGATGCGAGCGACGTCGGCAAGTTTGCTCCGCGTCTTGTCACTGAACGACCCACTCGCGGAGTCCAAGTAGTAGTTTTCCAGCTCCTGCGGATCCTGGCCATTGGTCGTCATTGTCTTCGTTGGCATAACTCCACCCTGAGTGTGAACGCGCGTGTAGCCAAGACTAGTACCAACACACAATCTGGCAAGGTAAGGACTTTCCACCTGCGTGATCAGAAAATCGGTCGTGAACACATGAGGAACACTGGTCCGTGGGTAGAGGACCGGCCGATACCCAAGGCTGCATGCAATGGAGTGGGTTGCCGCCTTCGACAGGAGCTGGTGGGCTCGCTGAACCTTCACACCAGGAACGATGTGGGATGAACCGAGCGATGCGATGGATCTGATCTTGAGCCAAGAGGGTATTGCTCCCTTACGCCCTGACCGACGCCGGGCGCAATCCACTTGTCGATCCAATCTTGGGCAATACGTTGGGATGGGGTACGACGGGCTGGAGCGATGGTTTGCTTGACCAATACTGCTGACCAAAGGTGAGAACGCGGCGCCCAACAGAAGCCTGGTGCGACGCGGTAGGCTTTTTACTCTTGATGTCCCTTGTGACAAACCAAATTGCCCGCGAACAACAAAGATACGGGATCAACATCACGTCGATCCTGGCCAGCCGGGTAGGCGGAGGTGTTGGGCCTTACTCGGCGGCCAAGGCCGGGCTGAGTCAGCTGACCCGCTCCCTTGTGTTGGAGCTGGCCCAATACGGCATCCGCGTGAATTCGATTGCGCCTGGTTACATCGCCACGGAAATCAATGAGGCGTTTCTTGGCAGCGAGGCCGGTGAGCGCCTGCGGGCGCGCATTCCCAGCCGCAGATTCTGTTCCGCGAGCGACCTCGATGGTGCCCTGTTGTTGCTGGCCTCTGGGGCGGGCCGAGGCATGACCGGGGCGGAAATCATTGTCGATGGTGGCCACGCCTGCTCAGGGTTGTAAGCGTTTTACGGTGGCTACCGACATCACGGTCTACTTCTGCGATCCTCATCGTCCCTGGCAGCGGGGAACGAATGAGAACACCAACGGGTTGTTAAGGCAGTACTTCCCGAAAGGAACCGACCTGGCGGATCACTCGCAAGCCACACTCAATGAAGTGGCAAGGCAGCTAAATAGCCGCCCTCGAAAAACACTAAACTACGAAACGCCCGCTGAACGATTTAGCCAATCTGTTGCGTCGACCGGTTGAATCCACAACCCAAAGCTGACGGTGGCGACAGGCACGAATCGGCCAAAAGCAGTCACCTGCGAACGATATTGAATGACACAGAGCCACCGGGCACCGGCCGATAGTTGGAGAGTAAAAGCTGCTAAACGCTACAGCAGTGATCTAGAAGATTGTGACAGGTGTTTCCAGAGGTTACTCTTGAAATAAACCTGTATAGCTACCGAAAGGATTTGCAGACATGGCTCGTTTGGCTCACGACTTTAAGTCAATACTCGGAACCATTGTTGCCACTTTGCAAAATTGCATCCAAGAAGACAAATTTGATACCAATGCGGTTCGTTCGGCTACAAACAAACTTGCAGAGCATCGTTACAAGTACGACGCCGAATTGTTCCCAGCACTACCTTCTGACTATCCCTGGGCTATCCCGAAACTTTCGACACCCGAGTCGCTGGCGGAGGCCTTGCTATGGAAGATGGGCAAATGGAACATATACAAGTCTTTTGTGGCTTACTACAGCAGCCCTTCAACTTTGCCAAAGAGTACTGACTCTGTCTTTTACGCATTTGCTAAACATCTTCAGAACCCCGAAAACCCAATCTACGATCAACACGCACTCCGTGCGCTTTTGGCAATAGATGCCAAGCTAACTTCAGATCAGGTGAACATCTGCTACGGCCTATTATTCAAGAGAGACGGCACATGGAAGGCTATCATCAGTGGATCGAAAACAAAGGCTGGATACGATCTTTACATTGAACGCATCACTGCGCTAGCGAAAGATGGTATCACACTAGGTGATTTGGACAGGCTACTCATGCCGCTCGGCCAAGCATTGAAAGGTAACATCGCAAATGTATCCGAATTTCGCAATCTCGTAGGCTTGCGCAAATGAGTATTCGCCAACAGCCAGGAAAAATAGCGCTGACTTATTGCACATTACTGTCTAGTGAGCGTAATAAACAATCGCTATATTCAATACATGGAATTAACAGATGAAAAAAGGGGAATGATTTATTTCAGAACAACAAATCAGCCCCCTTTAGTCCTACGGCCTTTCTGCAGCCGTCAGCCAATCACTGATGCCAGATACACCAAGGGACAACAACTCGTCCTGCACCGAAACGACACGCTGTAGCATCACGCCGCCGTCGATCTCTTCCCATTCTTCTGCTTCTGCAAAAAGACAAGTCAATAGTTGAGTGAAATTCCCACCATGGTCGTACATATTTGTAGACTTTTCTCGCATGTAATCAAGGTACAGCTCGACGACCGTAAGAGCTTCCGCGGGATCCCTTTGCGCTGTAGCATTTAACCATTCATCCAAACCATAGATGTGCGCATTTGTACTATTGCTGCTTGCCTCACGAGCAGCGAAGTAACAACGTACGAGATCAGAAGATACGCCCGTCACCCCGCGATGAAATAGCTGGCTCATTCGCTGCACTACAGCGCCTGCATGCCCGCCTACAGAGAGGCCATATTCAAGACCGGCAATACATTGACTTCTATGTCTATTGAAGTTCTGGATGTTCGTCCAGACGGCTGAAGCTCCATGCCATGCGGCCACTTCATCAATGGCGGTCAGATCAATCAGTAGCTCAGAGGTGCGAGTAGGATCCGGTAAGGCAGCCAGAGCGGATATTCTTCCCCAGGTCTCGAGATCCTTACCGTTCCCTTCCAACCGAAGCCGGCCCAGCCATTTGGATACACGCTCAAAATCTGTGTAGTAAGCGTAATAGAGGCACGGTTCTGCAGTTCCCCACAGCCCGGATGATCGCCCCTTCATGCAGCGATCGAACAGATCCCAGCCTACGTCAGAGTCAAGGCTCTGTAGGTAAGGCAAACGTCGAATAATCACGGCACTCACTGCCGGATTTTCCTCATCAGCAAAATTGCGCAATAGTCGCAACAATGCGTCGGGCAACGGCACGCGCCTCTCCGTCAAGTTGGTTACCAGAATCACCAGCGCCTCAGCAATATGCCCACGGGTCATGTTGATCCCAACCTCAAGGTGGCCAACTCCATCGCCACTGATAGCCGCTCCTTCTTGCATTTCCAAAAAATCCGCACTCAATTCAACATGCCGATGAACCTGGTCGATATCAGCAATTACATGAGCACATGCGTTCAAAGCACTTGATGCAGCGCGATTCTGCCCCCAGTATTCAGAATGATTGGAAAGCTCATTGATGACCGCTGCCGCCAAAGCAGCCACATCGACAGAGAGAATAGGAGCCCAGGAATTTTCAGTTTTTAAATTCCCATGAAGATAAGCCAGGCAGTTGGCAGCCCCGCTCATGATCGCATCGCGAAAAACCGACGAAATGTCGGGCCAGTTTTTCGACATAATGCCAAAAAATCGATCAGGGTCACGAGAGGCCGCCTCTCGAAGCATCGAGGCGACTTCAAACTCTCCACCGGTCAAATCTTCTTCAAACCTACGTTCATATCCGGTGTAGTGCCTCAATAGCCGCAGCACACCATGATTACTCGTTTCAAGAAAGACGCTAAATGGGAAAGGTGCCGAAACTATGCCGCTCCAACCCTGAATTGGTGGCGCCTCAATAAAAATGCCCTCTCGAACTTCTACTTCCTCGAGCAGTAGCTGAGCATTAGGTGGGCGCATATGGCATGGAATACATGCGACGAATCGTGCCTGAACACTTTGCCGTCTTAAAATCTCGCGCTCATCCTGATCATCACACTCGGTAATGGCCAATACTGCCGCCATTACAGTATTCTGTTGGTTGGAATCAAAATAAACAAATGCAACCTTGGCGAGACAGCCTAGCTCGTAGCCAAATTCAGAATCGTCCAGCGTTTTTTCACAGAGCAATCGAACTGAAAGATCGGCATTACAACTCGGAGCTCCTTTGCACGAAAGTATTCCAAAATAGCGCAATGCCCCTTCATGATTGAAACAGAGCCGCTCTCGATTATCCCGCCACCATTTCGAATCAAGTGACGCATGGTTTACCACAGCAGCTTCTATTGCGCTTAGAAGCAAGTCATCTGCATCAACATGTTGATCGTCGCCCTTTTCTCGAATTGCACTGTACGAAGTACTCCGCAAAAATCCCGAGCTACCAGCGGCCCATTCTCCAATTTCAGTTATTCTTAGCTGGCTCCAATCCTCTATAGACTGGACTGCGAGGTTCAATAGTTCTGGGGAAACTTTCAAACGCTCAGCCAGGTAATTCTTGCATTGACCACCGAACTCATAATCCTGCAACGTCAGCTTTTCGCCAATCTTATGAAGATCAAGTATGTCATCATCAGTAACGCGTCCTGTCACGAACATCCACAGCGCTTCATCTGAGAAAACACCTGCGTCAATGCAACGTACGATGGATTGCCCAAGCCAACTATGCTCTTGCAGAGGCAAACGAAGCAACGACTCCACCAGCTTTCCGACAAGGATTGCATGATCTGGCGCTACTTCAGACAGCAAGTATCCCAACCTACTTGCGACAAGCCCTCGATCCATCCAGTCCGCTTCTAGTAGTTCAGTCCAAAATGGAAAAACCAAAGATGGAGCCTGATTGGCCCACAAAGAGCACCGATGCATTAGCATCATCAGCGCTTCTTGATCTCGCTCCTCCCTCAGCACAGGGACCAAATATTTGAACCAGAACTGACCCCACTCAAGCGTCTTACCTTGTAGATAGATAACCTGAAACACATCGCTACAGTCTCTTCGTAAATCACGCAGTAACGGCCAATCATCATCATGAGGCAATCGATCCGCTAATGACTCTGCAACCAGACGACGCACATGGAACGGGTTTCCCCCCATAAGAACAGCGCGCAATTGAGCTCTGAACACTCGGCGATCACCGATAGCCAGTTGTGCTACAAAGCTACGAATACTTGGCCTTACGAATGGTGCAGGTGACAAGCTCTGGATGAAGCCATTCAACGTCATCCCCCTTCGAATGGCAGAGCTAATCACTAGCACGTCTAGCAACGTTTGATGGCCGAAACCCACCCGTCCATCCAGAGCTTGATGCAGTACATTGTGGCTCAGGAGTACTCGCAGGACACTTTGAGAGCCGCTGAATCGCTGAGCGGGAATCGTAAGGCTTCGAGTTCTGAGCATCTCGTCGGCGACCGATTCGATTGCTTGAACGGCGGCATCGCCTAACCGCGTATCCGCGCGAACCAGAGTCTCTAGGTATCGCTGTGCTAACCCCTGGCTAGTCACAACACTAAATCCGCCCTCCAACTGCGCAAGCTCAATGAATATTGCCAAATCTCGATGATTTCGGATGAGTACACGCGTCGGGCCATCGATTCCTGCAGTGTCAATTTCAAGTGACTGAAGCAGCGGCAAAACTTCACAGTCCAAATCCAAAGGCTGGCAAGCCAGCTCACACTCCCACACCCGCGTAGCGAGACGGCGATCATAGCGTCGGTCAAAATCACGACAGGCCGTTAGCACGGTCACGTTCTCGATCAACAAAAGCCTGTCAATCTGCGCCAAGAAATACGTGAGAGCTGCATGCTCCCGGGAAATTGAAAGCACATCGAGAGAATCAACAACAATGACAACGTGAGCCTTCTCGGCAAGCCGCGCTGCCCTCTCCACCCAGTCTTCGCATAAGCCCTGAGCTTCTCGATCCCTCGCAGTCGCAAGATCGGCAAACTCTCGAGACTGGATGAACATCGGAACCAGTGCACTGTCACACTTGGCTCGGAGCTCCAAAGCTTCTTGCACAGCTAGAAGAGTGCATGTCTTTCCTGATCCTGGCATCCCGGTGAGCAGGATTGAACGCTTCCTGCTGTAAATAGCAGAAAGCAAATCCTCAACGACACGATTCTGTAGCCTCTTTCCACCTATGTCTCGCCGCCAGCTCCGTCCAACTGCGGACACCCCGTTGAGCGAAGCACGAGTTTCGGACTCGTCCATATGCGGCGCAAGCATCGATCCGGATTGCGTCAGAACAGCGACAAGATCCGCCCTCGTCAATCGGTGCTGAACAGATGCTGCCTTTGACCCGTGCGAGGCCATCCGCGACCCCAACTGATCGAGATGGTGCCAAAGTGCGACATAGGCAGTCTGCGCATTGGTTGATAGAAGACTCAACCGCTCCAACAACGACGCTTCAAGATCACTGAAATCTTCTGTGTTATGGAACGTAGTGCGACGCAGAAATTCATAGGTCGTGAGAGATACGGCGGCGTTGAAGGTATTGCTCAGAGAGTTATCGGTGGTCGTATGCTCGACAGTAAGACTGTCGCGGTAGCTCTCCTGATCGGGCTGCGTTACACAATGCTCTCGCAGCTTCGCAGCTAGACCGAACGTACCTCGGGAATAGAAATGCACCTCTGCGTTCGCCTCCCTCGCCAATAGCAGAGAGGCTTTTTCGAATTCGCTCGAGAGGTCGGCGATTGTCCACGGTCTGAAATCAGGTTGATTCTTTTTACACTGGCAGCAAATGATAGATCCATCTGCCTTCCCGACAACAACGTCATCCACCAACCAACGAGTGGAATCAATTTCCAACCACTGGTATTCGGCGTCAGAAAGAATTGTCATAGCCCATCGCATAGCGATCAGTGTCTGATAGCTATCCCCTCGATTTGATCGAATACCGGCAAGACTCATTGATTACCTAAGAGTGCAATAGACATGGAAGACCTTCGCCCGCGAGATGATCACGGGACCAATAGAGTCTGACGCTCACCGAATGCGGCCTCACATGAAAGGTAGCTCTTTTGCGTCTGAAAATCGAAGCGAAATACGCCAACGCATTAGTATCAAACGGCAGTCAACTTGAATCACCCACTACTCTTAGACAGATAGAGTGACCGCTATTGGCCGAATTCTGCCTGTCGCGAAGGGCTAAAATCGACCCAAAACCGCCGGTGGCGGTCGATTGCAATCACTCCGGCGTCATCATCACAGCAAGTGTCATCTTGATAACTCCTCATTGCGGTCGACAACAGTCAAGGCGCCACGCACATTGTCAGCGCCATCGCCTGATCCTCGCGGCTCAATCCAATTTGTGAGTTCCAGAATCGCCGCTTCCAGAGCGAGTTGGTTTTCATTGAACTGAAAAGCAGTGAAGGGAACAGATCAGAGTTTTGCATCGCGATTCATCCTTGGAGTGCAGATGTAATGACATTTTTGGAAGATTAGTCGCACCGATGACCATAAGAACCAAATCAAAACGACGTCAATCCGGCTCCAGTTCGTTCACAGCGGACAAACAACAGTCAATTGCATTCACCGCCCGCATCAGATCACTTCTCAATGAAGGAAGCGTGGTGCGCATTACTGCGCTGTTTCGCTTGGCCATCTCAAGAAAAGTTGCCAATGCGGCGTCGGAGTGCTGAAGAAGACGGGCTAGATGTTCCCCACGAGGACCACAAGTTCCTTTTAACCAGTTTTTGGCAGTCCGCTCGTTTGCGTTTGTCCATCTCATCAAAGTCTTCACGGCTTGGTGCGTTAAACCCAACTCACTTTGTAATGCTACCGCCAAACCCGACGCATACTCTTGTCGGTCTGGAAAAGTTTTGCCCTTTTTAGGAAACATTTTTCCCCCTTTGATCCTCTATGGTTGAAAGACACACCGCTTGCTTGAATAGCAGCAGAACGGGTACGCCCCAACGGCGCACGTCCAGTGTGGATGCACGCAGGGGCTATTGCGTATGCGCAGTCGTAAAAATGCTCACTCAGAAAACTCACGGCATGACCCAGGTTTGGCAGCGGCCTATGTCCGGATGTCCACGGAACATCAGCAGTACTCAACTGAGAACCAGCTAGACACAATCAAGCTTTACGCAGCGGCGCATACCCTCGAAATCGTTAGAATTTATACCGACGCCGGAAAAAGTGGTCTTCGCTTGGAAGGACGTGATGCGTTGATTCAATTGTTCAGTGATGTTGAGAGCGGAGTACTCGGTTTTTCGACCATTCTCGTTTACGACGTCAGCCGCTGGGGGCGCTTTCAAGATCCGGATTTAGCGGCCAGCTTCGAGGTCCGTTGTCGACAAGCAGGTGTCTCGGTCCACTACTGCGCGGAACAGTTTTCCAATGACGGTTCACCCGTTTCTAACATCGTCAAAAGCCTCAAGCGAATGATGGCTGGCGAGTACAGTCGGGAGCTATCCGTCAAAGTCTTTGCGGGACAATCCCGCCTTATCCAGTTGGGCTATCGGCAAGGGGGGATGGCGGGCTACGGACTCAGGCGTCAGTTGGTGGACGCGGTTGGCAACCCCAAAGCGGAACTGGCGATTGGCGAACACAAAAGCATCCAAACCGACCGCGTAAGACTTGTTCCCGGACCACCGGAGGAGATTGCAACCGTTCATTGGATCTACCAAAGATTTGTTGAAGCCGGTTACTCAGAGACGGAGATCGCTCAACAACTGAATAGTCGAGGACTCCAGAATGACTTAGCCAGGCCGTGGACCAAAGGGGGCGTCCATCAGGTCCTGACCAACGAGAAGTACATCGGCAACAACGTCTGGAACCGGTCCTCCTTCAAACTTAAGCAAGAACACGTGCGAAATGATCCAGACCAATGGATACGCGCGGACGGTGTCTTTCCTGCTTTAGTCGACCACGTACTATTCGCCGCCGCCCAAGAAATCATCCAGTCACGCAGTTACCGAATGCCCGATGCCGAAATGCTGGAGAGGCTTAAAAAACTGTACGAGAAAGCCGGGTATTTATCCGGCCTGATCATCAATGAGTCTGACGACTGCCCCTCCAGCACGGCGTATCAATATCGATTTGGCAGTCTTCTGCGTACGTACTCGCTTATTGGCTACACCCCTTCGCGGGACTACGACTACGTCGCCGCCAACCATCAACTTCGACTGATGCATCCCCTGCTGCTAGCTCGAACGGTAGAGCACATACAGCAAGTCGGAGGACGAGTCGCCATCGACCCCATAAGCGACCTGCTCCAAGTGAACGAAGAACTGCTGATTTCTCTCGTCCTATGCCGCTGCCAGCGCAGTGGCTCGGGAGCAAATCGTTGGAAAATACGCTTCGATCTTGGCCTCTCACCAGATATCACCGTTGCCGTCCGAATGGAGCCGGGGGAAGAGATCGCCCGCGATTACTACATCCTCCCAACGCTCGATATTCAACAGCCAAACATTCGTCTGAGTGAGTCCAACGCCTCCAGCCTGGAAATCTATCGCTACGACAGCCTCGAAGCACTCGCGCAACTTTCTCGTCGCACTATCGTGGGAAGAGCCGCATGAATATGCCGCAACACCCTCGAAGCCCGCACCATGTCGGGGAAGCGACGACCGTCCAAATGGTCAGCCTGGATCGTATCCGCGTCCTCAATCCCCGTGCACGCAACAAACATGTGTTTGCCAAGCTGGTCGAGAACATTTCGAGCTTGGGCCTGAAGCGACCTATTACCGTCACCCCCAGCAGCGACCAAGACAATACTGGATTTTTCGAACTGGTCTGCGGGCAAGGCCGATACGAAGCCTTTTGTGCGTTGGGCGAGCGAGAAATACCCTGTGTCGTTGTCAGTGCCAGTGAAGCCGACCGGTTTCTCATCAGCCTGGTCGAAAACCTGGCCCGCCGTAAGCACACGAACAAGGACTTGCTCTACTCCATCCAAATCCTGTCTGACCGCGGCTACAGCACAAAACAGATCAGCATGAAGACCAGCCTGGACCCCACCTACATCAACGCCATTCTCCTGCTCTTACGTCAAGGAGAGGAGCGGCTCATCGCCGCAGTCGAAAAGGGCTGGTTACCCATCACACTCGCGACGATGGTGGCCAGGTCGAGTGATACCGAAGTACAGGTCGCGATGGTGGAAGCCTATGAAACCGGTGTCTTGAAAGGCGAGCAGTTGATTAAGGTCAGACGTCTGATCGATAGGCGTCGATTTTTAGGAAAACACTACGGTCAACAGCGATCAGCCGCCGAGCAACCGACGACGCCGCAAAAACTTCTGAGTACCTACCAGACCGAAGTCAGGCGCCAGCGAGTCATGCTCAAAAAAGCCGATATCAATGAACAGCGTGTATTGATCATCGTCACCGCCATGCGCCGACTGCTGTCCGACGACTATTTCTGCACGCTGCTGCGCAGCGAAAACATCGCGGACATGCCTAAGTCGCTGGCTGACCGTATCCAAGGGGAGGGGTGATCATGGGCCAGGTGAAACAAGGCTTTGAGCGGCAGATCATCCCGGTCCCCCTTGACCGAATTCTCCCGACCCGATCTGTGGACAAAGATATAGAACAGACAAAAAAATACTTAACGATCCTGACCTCGATTCGGGAGTTGGGCGTCATTGAGCCACTCGCGGTGCATCGGCAGCAGACCAATGTGGAGGGGGCGGCAGCCTTCGTGTTGCTCGATGGCCATCTTCGCCTGCACGCCCTTAAAGCACTGGGCGCCACTGAGGCACTGTGCCTGCTGTCGACCGATGATGAAGGCTTCACCTACAACCGACAGATCAACCGCCTAACCCCCGTGCAAGAGCACAAGATGATTCTCACCGCTGTGCGTAAAGGTATTTCCCCCGCCCTGATCGCCAAGGTATTGGGCATCAACATTGAGCGCATCCATGAACGGCAACGCTTGCTCGATGGCATTGCGCCCGAAGTGGTAGAAATGCTCAAAGTCAAAATGGTCAGCCAAGGTGTATTCCGCACATTAAGAAAAATGAAACCCATACGCCAAATTGAAACCGTGGAGCTGATGGTGTCCGCCAATTGCTTCACCCAGACCTATGCCGACATGGTACTTGCCGCTTCACGCCCGGACATGTTGATCGAAAAAAAAACCAAACTCGCCACCGAGGTCAGCATCGAAGAACTGGCGAGGATGGAACGCGAGATGGAAAAGCTGTTTCACGATTACAAAGTCGTGGAGGACACGCTGGGGGAGACGATGCTGTTTTTGGTTGTTGCCAAGGGTTATCTCGCCCGTCTGCTGCGCAATGAAACCATATCGGGCTACTTAAACCGTTGCCATGGCGAGCTTCTGAATGAATTAACGGCGATCATGGAAGCGGTCAGCTCCGACGCTAGAAAACCTGAACGAGAGTAACCAATCTAGTGAGGTTTTAGATATTTCCAGAGACTCCAAATGGATCTGGAGCGTAAGCGTCCGCGGAACACACCCGAGATACGGGTGAAATCAAGTCAGTGATTTCACCCGTAATCCCGGCTTCCACACCGATTGAAGTGAAAAGGGCACAGATTAATTTTACTACTCAAAACTCCAATCCTGCCGTTTGCAAACTGTGCCGACTGGCTGCACCGACCGGATCAGCCGACCGTATAGCAAATTGCGGCGTAGTAGGTTTTGGCGTAACTGGCCACGAGATCGGCACTTTCCAGGCCGTTGATGATTTTGCGTGCCTGCACCCAGTTCTCCTTGGACACGTTAAAGAAGTCAGATAGTTTGGCGGAAGTGAAGAGTCCGCTTCGCATCCCAACGAACAGCACTTTCACCGCCGTATCAAGATCCATCGCTCGGTCTGGGTCGGTGATGAGATCGACATTAATGGCCGTGCCAAGTTTTTTGTAGTTGGTCTTGTGCGTCAGCTGAACGAACCCTCGACCAAGCCATGACTTGCCGTCGGCATCGCGGCGCCAGTAGGGCGTTTTGACCCATGGCAGTTTGCCGGCAGCCCAAGCCTTTTCAAGTCGCTTGATTGCGTCGTCGTCCGTTGCAGCGAATGTCTCACGCACCGACTGCATGGTTCGGCCTGTCTCGTGGTGCGCAGTACCAAGCATATAGGCCAGCCATCTATCATCGTCTTTCGATGATTCCGCTTCCCATTTGTCAAGGATCGCGGTCATCCCATCGAGTTGGCTCTGACGGAGTGAACCCTTGAATAGGGATTCAAGGATATGGTCGAAGAAAAAATCTCTGTTGATACGCGTTGCGGTGTCTGCCCCCAGTGCGGTTAAGCGGGTAGAGAAGGTCGAAGGCAGGGAGGCCACCAGAATGTCGTTGTCGTCAGCGTCTCCCGTTGGGGTTGGAGTGGCTGTGGCGTTCTGCAAGCCGGGTGTTTCGTCCAGCACAACGTCCTCGCCGGTGATTCCAATAGCCACGATTTTCTCCCGAACAATTGCGGTCATCGACGCCTGACCGTTGACGATTGTCCGCAACTATGGGCATCCGTCGGGTATTGCGCATCGGCCGATTCTCCCAAGCGGGGTGGGAGTTTCAGACTACTTGGGAGGGGGAAACGGGATCAGGAACGCTAAGGAGCAGCGGCGCATATTCCGTTTGTGAATGAGGACTGGCGCTGGTGCTCAAGGCTGCGAATGACCTATGCACGGCGCATAGCAACGTCAGCGAATGACTGCTTTTGGCCCAGAGTGTGTAAAAACGCTTCGCCGAAATTGAAGTGTGCGCGCCTACGTTAAATTTGAAATTTATTGGCACGTCTGCAGATGTGGATTTTGCGTAGACGCGTTATTTTCAGTCTGGTTTTGAGTACCTGTCGCGCTGAAATGCGTTTTTACACAGCCTCGGCCGTTTTCTGCCTGTCACCAAGGACAGCCATCGACCCATAGCAGCCTGTCACGACGTCTGGAAAACCAAGGGCGACTCAATGCCGTACGGGGTAGATTAGCCCTCTTACAGCCTCGTGATGGTGAAGGACTAGTGCGCTTCGATGATAAGCTTCAGAAGGTCATTCGAAACATCGATAGATCCTGACGGAGGATTGAACCATGGACGATAGAGGACAAAGTGCGAGCGAGTTATGGCTGAATGCGCGCGCGCCAGGGTTTCGCGATCTACCTGATCGCGACCGCCATGCCATTTTTGACTTCGCTTTTCTTTGGAGCCTCTTCGAAGCACAAATCATGGGGAAGTCCGCGCGTGCGGACCGCATTCGAGAGAAAGTCGATGTTTGGGCAGCAGAAGGCACGCTTGACGGTAGTCTTTACGAAGAGGAACTTGCCTATTTTCGGAACCGCTACTTCGCCAACGGTGCCCTGACCGATCATTTCCCTTCCCTTAATCTTCGTCCAGCCGACCACCTTAGTATCGTTCAGAGCGTGATTGAGGGAGCGAACGATTGCCCACGTGACAGGGTTCTTTGCCTATTGATGATCGTTTGGAGGTTGCGAAATAACCTCTTTCACGGGGAAAAGTGGGTATACCAACTCCGTGGTCAACTGGATAATTTTACTCAGGCAAACAATGTTCTTATGAAAGTTCTAGAACGCTACGGACGACTCCAATAGCAACCGAAATCAAGGGCCTGGTTTCGTAGTCAACGAATGACCACTTTTGGCTGTCGCGAAGGGCTGCAGTCGACCGATTCTATTGAAAAAGTCGGTTCTTCCAGACTGCCCGCATACTGACCGCTGAAAACGCCTTTTTTGCGCGCCGCTACGCGAAACCTGGGACCGGAATCCTCCGTTCAATGTAAAGATTTCAATCTCAAGCGCGTACTTTTCTACCGTGGAAACCATGGCCGACTTTTTCAACAAAATCGGCCAAAAGCGGGCGCTTGGGCCTGTAGAGGTATGCAATTAACAGACGTTCACCGCAGTTGTAGATGGGTAAGGGAGATCTAACGGGCAATGTCGTGGCTCTTGGCAGGCAACGGCTGTAATGCTAAATCATTTTTCATAAAAAGCTTAGCTCCAGTGGCAAACGTCTTGCGTTGCTGTCCAAAATCCAAGGAGTGTCTAAACTTGGAGGCGACGCTCGCAGGCTACGGGGTTTATGCTGTGTAGCTTTTCCTCAATGCAAAGAAGTTAAAGTAATCCCCCGCACCACTTTAAACACAAGACTACATAGTTGACGCAGCACCTTCGTTAACGTCAACATTTTTTCGAAAAAAAACTTAGTCAAATCCGGCCATAAAGCTCGCCATATCACTCCCAACATCATTTGCATTGGCGATAACTTCCTCAAAGATAACTTTCATATCCCTATAGTCGGACTCGTTATCAGATACAGAAAACGGGGTAGAGCCATTAATTCCATTTAATCGAAACCAAAATGTGCTTATGTCCCGATCAGGATCATAATCAGAAGAAATATATAAACTTACATCCTTATGAGTTGCAATATAGGATCCACCCTCCCCAGCGAGCCATTTCAACTTACCGCTTCTGGTTTGGTTTAATACAAAACCCATAAAGCTTTCGAACTGAACAGGAATCATTTTGCGTCACCTATATATTCGTGTCTTGAAGCTAAATGCGTCAAGATTTCATCTTGAATTTTTTTGAGTGTGTCGATAGTCAATTTGTAGGGGTGATCAGCACTGCCCACCTTTGCGGCTGGATACTGACTTGTAGCATAGTTTGGATTGGCCTTCGCCTTATTAGCTCGGGACTGAGTTACATGCTCATAACTATTAAGAACTTTTAAGTTGGTATCATAGCTTCCAGACTTCCCGATCTTCGAAAAAGTCGAGATATAGCCTTGCTTAATGCGAGTTATAGAAACCACCGAAACAGCTTTCTTTTTGTCTAAATCGCTTAATGCCAAATTTATCATTTCAACGCAGCCATGAATATCATGATATTCAATTTGACGCTTAAGACTATTATGCGAGGCCTCAGCGGCAAGAGCCATTTGATTTGCGACCGACCCGGTACGGGCGATTTCAAAAATTGCTACAATAAGGCCATACAGCGTTATCCAGAACCCTAAAAACCCGAAAGTATTGACGGCATTTTCTAGAAGAGTTGGATAACCGTTACCAGACAAAAAAGCTCCTACCACCAGGAGTGATAAAATAAGTAAGTACATCCAACGACTTGACAGCTTTCCTTTCATTGATGACTTCCGTTAGTTGCTATTTTCCTGACTGGGCATCATTGATTATAGCTCCGCAAGGCTCTTGGCACCAGTATAGATACCGCCTTCGAAATCTCACCAAAACGCCTGAGGCCTTATTTTCAATTGAGTTGACCTTTGCGGCTTAGGTGCATTGCTCCTGATTCTCTAGACCCAGCGGGTTGGTCAGTAAACGGACGCCGCTGAAGATAAAGCGACTGCTTTGACATGGAGTAGCGCATGTGGACGTGCACTTCTGGCCGATCCCGCCTTTCTTAACCGACTCCTGCATGTCGATTGTAGGCACAGCGGCCGACGCCGTGGCGCTCTTTTCGCTGGGGGGAAAAGCCCCATCTGTCCCATATGGCCACTTTCCAGACGCCAAAAGCCACGAACCCCAACTTTCTCTGGGAAAACCAGGGGTTTGCGTTTTCAGAATGTGACGATGAAGGAGAGATTCGAAACTACCCGTGAGTGACTTTCGGAGCCTACCCCTCCCGGTTTACAAGGGCTGCAGCCTCGTGGTGCGCGTAGAGTTTGTCCCAGCGTGGTCCCAGAGGTTAAACGCACCAGGTTGCAGAACACGGCCGCAACAGGCGTTTTCAGCGTTTGGTAAACCTGTGGCCCCTTTCCGAGACAGCGTGTAGCCCAGTGCAATGACCAGGCCACGAACCTGTAACTCGTTACGGATAGCGGTTTTCTGGTAGTCCAGCGCCTGCAATATGTCTGCAATGAGTGCCGCCTCGCCTGGGTGGGTGCGGTGCAGATCAGCCACGCGTTGCTTGAGGAAATTGGCTTCGAAGTTGGGATCGATATTGTCGACAGTCACGGCGCATTCCTTGTTCGAGTAAATGACCAACACTCGTAAAACCAGAGCACCGGGAGTCGGTAGGCCACTCTAGGGGTGATTGGTTTCCGGGGTCAGAAAAAAGGCCCCTGCACCTGGCTTAGGTGTGGGGGCCTTTTTGACATAAGCGGCGTTCTATCTATCTGTCGTGGACGCCAACAATCGGTGGCCAATCATTCCCTGTTTGCAGAATCGGGCGCGCGCCCCTAGGACTGCCGTATTCGCAGAATCGCATCTGTGATCGCTTTAGAATTTCTATCCAGGGTTTCCATGGCCACGACTGCGTTATCTGCAACAGTCTCTACGTCATTTGCTGAAAGCCATACGGTGATCTCTTCTATCGCCGCTCTCAGGGCATGCTGGTTGTGCAGAAGCAACGTAAGAGCATCTGCCGTGGCGATCTTGCACTCTGAGTTATCTGGCATGTTAGTTGTCCTTGGGGGCCAAAAGCGATGTTTGTTATGTCCAATTGAAGTTAATCATCTGTTTCAGGTGACGCAATGAAGTCTAGTTCATCATCGTAGTGCCTGCGAAGATCAACCCAAACTTCCAGCAGCAAAAGTGAAGAGCCGACCGCTATGAAACTTGAAGCTACAACAAATATGTTTTTTAAGAGCGGGCTGAACCACAATAGCGAGGCGATTAAAATTAATACAGAGAGGCCTACCAGCGTTACCCCCTTTGCAAGAGTATCGATAAAAAGCCGCGCCAACATCTGTCGAATTGAAATAATTCCGATACGATTCAGCAGGCTTTCAATGTAGGCGAAATGAGTCATTGAAATAAGGAAAAAATTTCTTTCTTCGATATCGCTTGATTCCAATCCTTCTGTTAGCGCCTCACAATAGTCGACATGCTCTTGTTCTTTTTCAAGCCCAATCGAAGGAAGATCTGAAAGCTCCAACATATCGAGTTCAAACGCAAGAGCTAAGCAGGTATCGCGGCCAGCTGACTCAGGCTGATTGAGCAGCCATTGTCGAACTTCCGATAATTTCGATTTCATAAGGTCATACGCTGCCAGACGTTCTCCTTTCACCTGTTGTGAAATGAAAAGTATCCATGCAATCGAAAGTGAGCAAAACAATGCGATTAAAGTTGCTATTGCACTTAGTGCTGTAATAAAAGTGGAGCGATCCAGAGATAACAAGTCTACGTGCGACCACTCGTTGAAATATATGGCCGCGCCAGTCAACGCGCTAATTGCAGTGCAAATAGTCACCTGAAGCGGCAACTGAGTTAACCTAATCATTATTCGAGGGAGCATCTACATATCCTTGTTGAGGTTTTTTACTGATGCAGCTGTAGCTCGGGCTAAGATTATATCCTAGTACGATTATTGGATAGCATGCTCGGAGATTTTTATGATTTTTACATGACCTGCACCCAACCACACCTGCCAGTCAATTTCTGCTGGCTTAATGTGTGCAAGAGGCAAAACATTTCAATTGGCACCCTAAAGGGTTTTCATATCCGTTAAAGTTAGTTCAATGCAGCTCTCTTAGGAAAAACCGCAAAAGCGGATTGGAACTCAGCGGTGCATTGGAAGCTCTGGCTAGCTTGAGCAAAACGCTCGCACTCCCTTTATCAAGTCGTAGGCCGCTGGTTGCGATCAAAAACGCATTCAGTCACTGGGCTTGATTCACGCACCAAAATAAAGCATCTGTCCCAGATTCGTCCCATATGGTCCTTTTTCAGACGCCAAAAACCACAAACCCCCGACTTTCTCTAGGAAAATCAGGGGATTGCGTTTACTGAATGTGGCGGTGAAGGAGAGATTCGAACCCGCATCACTTCAGGCGCCCACTGCACCCCATTCAGCATATACGCAATGACTGCTATTGGCCGATTCTGTTGAAAAAGTAGCTCCCCTGGCTGGCCTCCGGCAAAATCTCTTCATTGGCCGGCGGGGGATCACACAGCATGATGGGACAGTTATCGAGTGGGCAGGAGCGGCTGTTTTACTCGTTCAACCTTGAAGATCACATCCCAGCCACTCACCTTCTGCGCAGCATTGATCAGTGTCTCGATCTGAACGACCTGCGCCATTACCTCGCCGATTTTTATAGCCCGATCGGGCGTCCGTCGATTGATCCTGAACTGATGATCCGCATGCTGATCGTGGGCTATTGCTACGGCATTCGCTCCGAACGGCGGTTGTGCGAAGAGGCCCATTTGAACCTGGCGTATCGCTGGTTCTGCCGGTTGAGCCTTGAGGATGAAGTCCCCAATCACTCGACCTTTTCCAAAAATCGACACGGCCGTTTTCGGGACAGCGATCTGTTTCGCTGGTTGTTCAACGAGGTGCTGCGTCGTTGCATGGATGCTGGCCTGGTCAAAGGCGAAGGATTTGCTGTGGACGCCAGCATCATCAAAGCGGATGCGAGTCGGCAGCGCGGCGTACCGGGTGATGAACAGGTCAACTGGAGCGATCCGGCCCTGAGCACCCGCGCCGTGCGTGAGTACCTTGAAGCCCTCGATGAAGAGGCTTTGGCCGAAACGCTACCGAAGCGTTTATCACTGACTGATCCTCAGGCTCGCTGGACCGCTGCTCCAGGCGGCCCCGCGTTCTACGCTTACTCAACGAATTATCTGATCGATACCGAACACGGCGTCATCGTGGATGTGGAGCCTACACCCGCTCATCGAACGGCCGAAGTCGAGAGCACCAAGACGATGATCGATCGCGTTGAAGCGCAGTTCGACATCAAGCCGGAACGCCTCATCGGCGATACCGCGTACGGTACAGCGCCGATGTTGGCCTGGATGGTGGAGGAAAAAGACATCGAACCTCACGTGCCGGTGTGGGACAAAACCGAGCGCAAGAACGACAGTTTTTCGAGCAACGATTTCCACTGGAATGAAGAGATTGAGGAATACCGCTGCCCGGCCGGCAAGGCATTGCGCAGTGAATGGCGAGCCTTCAAGAACGAGCGTTCACACGTAACCAAGGCCAACACCATTATCTTCCGATCCCGGCAGACCGACTGCGCTACGTGTCCGATGAAAGCCAAGTGCTGCCCGAACACTGCGTTCCGCAAGATCGCTCGCAGCGTCCATGAAGCCGCTCGCGATGTGGCTCGGCGCATTGCAGCAACGCCGGCATATCAGCGCTCTCGCCACGAACGTAAAAAGGTCGAAATGTTGTTTGCCCACCTCAAGCGCATCCTGAAATTGGATCGCCTGCGGCTACGTGGCCTGAGTGGCGCGACGGATGAATTCACGCTGGCCGCTGCGGTGCAGAACCTGCGACGGCTGGCCAAATTTTCATCTCAAGGGCCACCAGTCACGGGATAGGTGCGCCTGCACCAAGCAAAAAACCTCAAACTACCCCACTAACAGAGCAGCAAAGGCCAACGAAGGTCCGAAAAACCACTCAATGTGGTGAGTCGGTTCTCCGGTGGTGGCCGTGCCTGAGTTCAGGCGATCTGAAAATCCGACTTTTTCAACAGAATCGGCCGATAGTTGTCTGTCGTGACGGACTGCAATCGACCCAAATCGGTTGTGTTCGTGGCCAACCATGCCTTCGTCTGCTTGGGTGCAAAATCGGCGGGTACGCGCAGTGGGTGGATTAATCACCGCAACTGCGCATTAGGTGGCACGCCGTATCTATGGGTATGCTCGCCACCCAGAGGTGCCAGCAGGCACCGTCAGCTTAGCCAGCATGACAACCTCGCTCTGTCGGTTACCGAGAAGAACCCGGCGAAGCGCTCCAAGCCCTTGGAGCCTTTGGAGTACTGACGTTCGTAGACCGCCTGCATGAGCTGTTCGTCCCCGCATTAGCCGCTCCATTGGAATCAGCTTGAAGACGGTTACACCCGTGGCTTCCTGACGCCATCGCTTAGGGCGATGGTGTCCACCTATTAAGTGGACACCATTTTTAGCCCAAACATTCGCCCGCGCTCCATTCACTGGGAGCGAGCCTGATGTTCTGCTACCGCTCTTCAATCTATTTCTTAGAAATCTGCCACGAGCACAGGTCAGTCATCGGCATTGATTAGCTCAAAGAAGCCCGGAATTCGCTGTCCCTCGTGGTCTCCGTCCTCGCGAGGCGCCGCGCCACCGCGCAGTACCGAGCGGCTCAGTAGCTGGTTCATCGCGATGCACGAGGTTTCTGGCATCAGGATGCAGTCCGGGCAGGCGCCGGGATTTTTCGCGTTCGCATCGCACAGCGAGCCCGAGTTGCAGGTGAGCGTCTTCTGGTGCAGCAGGTGGTGCAAGAAGTCTGTGTTCTCGTTTCGCCACAGCGCCGAGAGGTTTCCGAGGTCCATCGTCGTGCCATTTCGATAGACAACGAAGGCGAGATCCGCAGGGAAGAGGTATTCGCTGAGTGAACCCAAGTCGAGACCAGAGTGTTCTGCAATTACCTTCATCATGTGATGAGAAAACGAGTGCAGCAGAGTGTAGGCATAGAGGTAGCTCAACGAAACCCCTCTTCTTGGCACACCGCTCAGGAAAGGACCGAAGGGAATTGCGCGTTCTATAAGCCTTGCTCCTAGAGGACCATCGGTCGGTTGCCAATCGAAGGTATCACTCGTCTTGAGCGCTTGCAGCCAGCGATAGACCTGCGTCTGATCGAGCTGGACATAGATGGCCTCGTTCGCCTGCTTGATCACGTAGATCGGATGCTTTATCCCGTCTTCCGAGTGAAGAGTCGGAAAGAGGTTGAGTTTGACCGGCATCATCCGGTTTCGCTTCTCGATGACCGGCTGAGCCTTCATGCGAGTGAAGCCGTACGAGAAGCGGCACAGGTCGAACTCCCGAATAAGTCCCATCGTGGCAACGCCCATGCGGCTGAGCAGCGCCCGAGTGCTTTCCTGCTGCGCAGCCTGCTTGCCTGGCTCCTTCGGGGCGAGATCGTAGTCGAGTTCGGTAAAGCGCACGAAGGGTAGCCGGTTACCATCGCTGCGTGGCGCGGTCAGCCTTGTGCGCCGCAGCGCCTCATGCTCGACGGCCAGCCTGAACGGGTCATACCGGGTGGTGAAGCGATCGCGGACGGCCAATAGCGCGCTCAACTCCGGTGGCAGAGCGGTCTGTGGGTGCAGGATCGGGTGGTCACCGTCGAACCAACTGTCGACCTGCGCGCGTAGATTCTTGGCAATTTCGTCAAGCATGTCGGGCATCCCGTTCGGGATCTTGGCCATGCCGTCCATCATCATCTTAAAATTTTCGTAGTTCGTTTTGCTCTCAAGATATTTGGTCCACCTCTCGCCGTAGCCACGTTCCTTAAGCTGCTTTTCCATTTCGTCGAGTGACGGACGCATCTTGCCAAAGCCAAAGCGCTCGGCAATGAAGGATTCGAATTCGGTGCGCTGGCTGGGATCCATGATCTCCAGCAACTCGCTGCATTGCGCGCCGAAGTCAACGAACTGCTCCGAGAGTGTGTAGTGTGTCGCCGATGCTCGGTAGGAAATCGGCTCCATACGACCTTCGGTGACACGAGCACCAAAATGATCACCCAGTGCGCGGACAGTCTCCGGATCGTTTTTGTACCAGTCATTCGGGTCTACATGTCCACATTTCGGGTTGGCGCACTTGAAGAACCAGTTGCCGATGCTAGGCGAGTTTGTATCGAGTAAGAACTCTTCCGAATGGCAGTTCGCGCAGCGCCGAATGGGCTCCATGAGATCCTTTTTCTGGCTGTCCCAATTGTACTTGCCGGGGGCCACGGGCTCCCAGCTACCGGACCAGTGCACGAAAATCACGTCGAGCTGGCGCCACTGGCATTTGCGGTGGGGTTGAGCCAGGCAGTTGCAGTTCAACTGCGATTTTTTACGCTCGAACTCTGCGACATTCTTGAAGCCGCAATAGCGCCCGCATGCGTTGCACACAAAGGTGAGCGGTGCCGGGGCATACCCCATCTTGACCGGGTCGACGAAGATGAAACGCCCGCGGTCAATTGGGCGTACACCGTTGTGCTGGTCGTTGAGCAGCGTTTTATCCACACACAGGTCGGCCGAGATCGGGTAATTCGTTGCATCATCGCCTGTTCGACAGATGGACGCGCGCTGGAACCATGTGCTGACTGCCTCATTGAGGCGCAGCAGGATCTGATTCTGCGTGGAGTGAGAAATGTTCGGTTTCAGGTGTTCCGATTCGCGATCTGGAATCGAGATGCAGGCGCCTAGCCCGCCTTCGAAAGTGAAGAACGCGCCGGGTGCATAAGCACCCGCGATTTGACCGCGGGAGCGGGACATTGTTGGCGCGGAAGGCGCAGTGTCTCTGTCGTTGTTCGTTGGCATGGTGCAGTGTCCTCTGGTTATCGCTTATTCGTTGTCCCCGGATTCGGCATATCCCCTGCGAATGAAAGCCATGATATTGCGGACCTGAGTGCGGTCGAGGGTGCCGCCCCGTTCACCCTTTTTTGCAAGACGGATCTGACCCGCCTGATCCACGTCGCGAAGCGAGGTCATGGGTTGTTGTAGGCTGTTAGTGAACTGGTTGAAGTAGTCCCGCAGCGCGGCGCTCTCGTTTTCCTGGCGCGCCATGTCTTCGAGAAGCTCTCGCACGCGTTTGTGGATTGCCTCCCGGTAGAAGTCTTCGCCAGCCGGTGCGAAGTCCTCGTTGAGTCCGATAGCGGCGCAGATGAACTCGACGGCTCGATTGATGAAGCCCACCTCGTCGTTCCGATACTCTGGCAAGAAGTGCGGAATCCGACTATTGCTTGCCTTGGTGAGCTTGCCCGTGTCATCGGCGTGCAGCATTTCTTGCAGTGCTAGTACGCCGCAGATGTAGGATTGAAAAAGACTCGGGATCACGCGCTGGATCGCTTGGGTGGCCCAGCGGTCTATGGCCGCGGGCTGGACCATGCGTTCCAGGAATCGGTGGAAAGTGTCGAAGACTTCGATGATGTAGCGGTCGCGGCGTCGCTGCGGCGTGGGGATTAGCACACAGAAACCCACGTGCGTGCGTCCCACACGCGACGAGGCCTGGATGTACTCGGCGATGTCTGAAGGCATGCCAGCGAAGAACATCGAGTTGAACTCCTCGACGTCGACGCCGTGCGAAATCGCTGAGGTGGCGATCACTGAGCGCAATGCTTTTGCAATCGACGGAAGTGGTTCGTCCGGGGCGACGCGATTTTGTGCTTCAGCTACAGTTGCCTGGATCTCGCCTTGTTCGACCGAGCCAGTGATGAGTCGAGTGACCAGCATGTCGAGCACCTTACCGCGCGCGAGGTGTGCTTTGCGCACCTCTTCGGTTTCAGCCGACATCACCTGATCACCACCCTTCTTGTTGGTGACATAGGTGAGGCTGATTCGATGCAGGTCCACCAAGGTGGCAAGTTGTGAAGCGTTGGCTGCGGCAAGATTGGCTTCAAGTGTTGCCCGAATGGGCGAATCAGCAAGATAGGCGATCAATTGTCCACGCGCGGCCGTTTGCGCTGCTGCATCGTCTCCGGTGAGTGCATCGAAGAGCTCAGTAATGGTGAGGTGGAAGGCCGCCAGCACTGAGACCGTAGTAGTCGTGTGCGGACGTCCGTTCGTCATGAAGCCGCAGTAGATGCGGGCAAGCTTCGACCGAAGTTCCACCATGTCCGCGGGCAGTGCAAGACGCTCGGCTTCGTTGCTATCAGGCTCGTCCGGCACGGCATAGAAGGAACGATGAAGGTCGGGCCCTGGGTAGGGAAATTGTAGGGCCGGCACATGGCGCTGGTAGAGGTGTTCAAGCTGGCGCTCGGGTTCCGATACCGTCGCGGTCGCGGTGACCACTTTCGCCCGCCGCCGTTTGCCGTCGGGAGCGACTGCAACGATTTCTCGCATCCAGCGCCCGAGTGTTCCGAGCATCGTATCGAGCGTCGACTCAAACAATCCTGCGAAGGTACCCAGCGACTCATCGAGCAAGTGCGCCTCGTCTTGGATGAGTATCGACGGGAAGGGATCGTGGAAGAGCTTCTTGCCGTTCTCATAGGCTGGGAAGACCTTTTCGCATCCGTATCGATCGGGGCCTTGCGCGCGATGGTCATCGCGCGGTACTTGAAGTCGTCGCGTCGCGGGGTCGAACCACGGTGCGGCGCCAAGCATGCCCATGATGCGCTGAATCGTGAAGGTCGAGTGTCCGATCAGGGCGAGCTTATCGACCGTGCCCAGCAGCACCGAGGGCGCGATATCGTAGATATCGTCATCGCAGATGTAGAAGGGGAGTGGCTGTGTGCCTCCTATGTTGCAGTGGCACTTTGGATTTGTGCACACGTGGGCGAGAGTGCCACCCTGTGCGCTGAAACGCCGCAGGCCGGTCGTGCTTTCGCAGAACGGGCAGCGCGGTAGCTTGATCCATGCCTTGCAGGCCGCATCGTAGTTCGCATCGTCCACGCGAAGCGCCTCCTCACACTTGGCGACATTATCGACCATGGGGATATCGGAGACGCCTTTTGAGTTGTGCCGGTTAGGCGAGCCGCCACTACCGACCCAGAAGCCTATGGAGAAGCGCTCGCCCGCATAACCATGCTTGCAGCGCACGAGTTCGGCTTGGGCAAGCACCGCAGCGGCGCGCTGGGACTGCTGGATCGTGAGCAGGCGCAACGGGTAGCGGATCATGGCTGTGACGCCTAGCGTTTTGCCACGCATCCGGTCGAGGAAGAGCGTGAAGAGCAGGAACCCAAAGAAGGCTTCCGACTTACCACCTCCAGTCGAGAAGTAGAGCAGCGTGACCGCATCGTCGCGCGCTGGGTCGTAGAAGTTCTTGAACTCGGGCATGCGCGAGGCGCTCGAGCACAGACTCGCGAGGATGAAGGCGAGCTGAAAGAGCCGCCACTCCGCCGAGTTGTCGCCGGTGCGCTTCTTCATGAGGTTCGCCATCGACTCATTCATCGCGAGCCAGGCCTCGAAGGGGATTGCACGGGTATCGGCCTGAGGTCCACGTGCATTCCAATATTTGCGTGATTCGCGTAGCAGCTTTACGCCCGAGTGAATTGCCTCGGCTTCAAGCCCCCACAGGCGGAGGTGATCGTTGAAAGCTTCCTCCTCGCGCCTGATCGCTTGTGGGGCATCCTCGATGCCGCGATCCAGCTTGACTTGGGAAGGTAACTCTGCGAGCCAATCCTTGTAGGCATCGTAGATAGCTTCGAGTCCGTCGATGTCCACACGGTTGGCCAGTGCGCGCATGTTGCGCTCGACGCCCGGGTATGAAACCGGCACGATGCGGGGCTGCCTGTAAAGGGGCATCCAGGTAGTAGTGAGTCGCACCGCGCCGCTGCCGCTTTCTCCGCCGTCTGACGGCACTTCGATGACACCGCCGTTGTAGCCAATGGCCGGATAGGTAAGGTATTGGTTGTAGCGATAGCTTGCCTCGACCCGTTCGAGTTTCATCCGGCGAAGCAGCGCTTCTGGGAGACGCACGTCGAGTGCGACTTGGAAGACCGACTCCTCGGTCTCGTCCCGATGCTGGCCCGGGACGTTCGAGTGATTCTCCAGCGCGATGTGTAGGCTAGACGTACCGGGCTCGGCCCAGTTGGGTGCGAGGCTGATGTCCCAACGCAGTTCGATGGACGGTACCGCCGCCCGCCCCGGGCTTTCCTGTACATGCTTCAGATAAGCGGCCCATCCCTCGTATTGGCTGGGCGAGATGCCTCCGTCGCGCGGAAACGCCCGGCCCTTGCCGCCACTATCTGGATCGGCGTCTTCGATCCAGGCTGCCAGGCGCAGCTGAATCGCTTCGTGCATTTGGGCCTCGTGCTCGGCAAGCTTTGCGCCGCGCGCTGCCGCATCCAGGCTCGTGTCGAGTTCTAGTACAAATTCGGGCAAGTCGAGATCCAGACGCTGCCACTTATGCGGGATCTTGATGCGCTCGAAGTGTTCGTCGCAAAGTTTGGGGATCTGTACTTCATCCGGCTCCGCCACCAGCGGGGCGCCGTCCTCGCCGCCTTGCGTGCCTACACCCTGAGCCTCTAGCTGTGGCTCCACATCCTCTGGGGCCGGTTCCTCGGCCCAGCCTGTTTCAAGGCTCAAACCAGGCGGAAGGCCGAGGTCTTTGTAGACCTTTGTTCGTACCTCGTCCTGCATCTGTTTCCAGGTCGAGCACTCTCGCCGACTCTTGTATTGCAGGGCCAAGGGCTCCCATGCTGCTTTCTCTGCTTCCCGCAGCAGTGAACGCAGTCGCCTGGCCGTCTCGGTGCGCATTTGAAGGCGCAGCTTGCAATCCGGTCTGGTCTTCAAATCCTCTTCGGTTGGCAGCACGCGCAAGTAGAGGCTTGCCTGGGGTTTGATCCGAACGGTGCCCTTGTCTTTTTTGCCTACCAGCAGGTCAAGGCCGTGGCCGGAGATCCAGATCGGGCTGGTGACCTCGTCGCCGTCATCTATGCCCCGACGTGGCAGCAGAAAACCCGAAGAGAGCAGCGCGCTCGGCTTAGTGCCATAGATGATGCAGCCGAACTCCTCGCCGCCGCGGATTCGGGCGTGCACAATGTTCAGGATAGCCTCGGCTACACCTTCCTTGATGGAAGTCGCGATTTCTTTCGGGTTTGCGCGTAGTTCAGCCATGATTATCCTCGGAAGTCGTAGCAGGCAGGTGCACGTCGCAGACGGTGAGCACGTTCTCCATCGCCCTGCGCCTTAGTGCATCCACCGTGTCGCGGGTAAGGTCGGTATGGGCAATGACGGAATCGGGCTCGAACAGGATTCGTGAGTAGATGTCGCTCAGCCAGCGCCCACCCATGCGTCGGGCGGTGCGAAGCGGCCTTATCAGAAAGTCCCAGTTCATCTGGGTCTCCGGCTCGCTGAATTCGAGCGCCTTGCTGAATACACGAAACACTCGGTAATCGCGCGGGGCCTGAGGTGCAAGATCCTCGAACGGAGTGTCCGGTGAGTAATCCAGTTTGACCCAATAGCTCAGGTTAGCGGCTTCGGTGGCCACTTCGCTGTCGATGCTTTGAATCTTTTCGAGCAGCAGTCGCTTCTGCGAGGTGCGCCCGTGCGTCGGGTCGAAATAACGGTTAAACCTCTCGATGACGGTTTTGTGGTAGTTGCGCAGGCTCGCCTCGTAGTCAGTGAGATGTCCGAGGCTTATGCCTTTTTCCTGCAGTGTTTCTTCGATGAGCGCGCGCAGATCGGCCGACATCACGAAGATTCGATGGCCGACCGTCAGTTCGGAGATCGGCATGGCATGAAAGCCTGAATACCCGTCGGCGGCCCTTTCTGGGTCGTAGGCGTAGACAAGTGCATTGGCACCGCGCAGCAGCAAATGACCGTCTTCGAGTTCCACCAGTACCGAATGTTGGTCCTTGAGTTCAGGATCGTTCTCCTCGAACGAAGATATTCTGAAGCGCGGCTGCCAGAGATCCATGTCTTCCAGTAGTGAACGACCGGCCACTGCAAACTGCTCCTCAATTGCCCTGAGAATCTCACCCACGCGTTCATGAAACACCTCGAATGCAGGCATGGTCATCAGTGGAGCAAGCGTGAACCTGAGTTGACGGGCCACCGGGGCTGTGAGCAAGAGCACAACCTCCTTGCAAGGCAGCTTGCCGCAGACCAGGCTTCGGATGACCTCCGCGCTGGCATCTGTCTGCACGAGGCGATCTGCCTCAATCTCCCGGGTTTCGAGGGGAATATCGGTTGTAAGCACCCGCACATCCGCCAGGGTTTTTTCCGCTTCAGACCGCGGCCGCGCGAGGAAGCGCTCAAGTGCGGCTTGGTGGAGTGCACCGTTTACCGCGACGACTGACTTGCGTCCGTTGCTGGTCGCATTGAGAAGTTCGCTTTCTAGTGCGTGTCCCAGTGGCGTCGCCTTGCGGTAAGTTTCGACCAGCCGATCGGTCTTGCTGAGCAGTGCCTTCAGCCTGGTTTGCTCGCCCTGCGCCTGACCGTCATTGATGAATTGGATCAGGTCAGCCTTGAAATGGGACCAATCGTTCGCGGTGATCACTCCAACCGATTTACCTGAGCGGTGTAGCTCTACCATCAACGCATGCAGGCTACCCGGTAGCCGCGAAGCCTTGGCGATGAAGGCAAGCGCGTTTCTGACCGGCGTGGCGTCGGTACCACCCTCTTCGAGCCGTCTGACGCAGTAATAAAAATCCTCGATGAGCTCTTCGGCTTCGAAATCTGTTATGTGCACCCGAAGATCGCATTCAGGCACGTGTACCTCGACCGGATCGTCCTCACGGGCGAGGCCTGAGTCGAGACGAGGATGTACGAAACCTTGAGGTTTGAACCATCGTTCCGGAGGATCATCCGGAAATTCGCGACGCAGTGCAGCCAATAGCCGGGTCATATTACGAGGCTCGTCGGTCAGCACCAGGAAACCGGGGCAGGATGAGTGGAATATCTCGCGCACCAGCCGGATGAGCATCACAACACTCTCACGCCAGTGCCTGATAGGCTTGGTTGTCTTCCAACTGGCATCAATCAGCACCACCTCGGGTGGAGGGCCGTTGCGCTTTAGCTTTCGGAGCGTATCGACAATGTCGTCTTCCGAGAGCTGGTAGCCCAAGGAAAAGATCGCATCGGGTGCCGTCTCGGGCGCACCCATCTCGGGGAATACGTCGTTCTTGAGTGCGTTGCTGTGCTTGCGCCCAGATAGTTTCGAGCGGATGCGCGAGTAGAAGCGCGGGGAGTAGTCCGACCAGGGCTGATCGGCGACTTCCTGGTAGAAGTGGGGAAGTAGCTCGTTCACGGTCGGGCGGATGGAGTTTTCGCGCAGGCCGTATTTCACACTATTGACCGTGAAGAGGAAGGCATCCTTCGCGGGGAAGCTTTCCTTTACTGTCTCGTTATGATCGTGGCCCCCGTACTCGACGATCTGCTTTGCGAGCTTCACGAGCCGCGAGCGGCTCACGAAAACGTGATTGAGCGGGTAGAAGCTGTTGTGCTTGCTGGGATAATGCAAGGCGCGCACGCCTCGCTTGTAGCCGGCTTCCCAGCGGGTGAAACAGGCGAGCGCATGGATCAACGTGGCGGCTTCCGGGCGCCCAGGCCACGCGAGCGCGACGTTCGCACTCTTGCGCGCTGCTGTCTCCAAGTAGAGCGAGACGAGTTCGCGCATGGCCGGAGCCAGCGTCTTTACGTGCTCGTCGTCCCTGTCGGCGAAGTAACGTAGCTGCGTGCCTGCCAGTGGTTCTTCCCCTTCTTCTGGCTTCTCTTCTTGGCCGACCTCAGCCGTAACAGACTTCTCCGGACAGCTGGTTTTCCCCATGGTTTCCTTCCCTCTGATCATGCCCTTTACTGCAACTCACAATGACAGGCACGAGGCCGAAGCCGGCGCGTACCGCAGACTCGATGTCACTGCCCGCGGTAAGGTGTTCCAGAACCACATCCGGGTCAGGCAGGGGCAGAAGCTGAAGTTCGTAGACTGAGACGTTGGTAACGCCCGACATGATCCGAAAAAGGCGGTCAACGGTGTGCGTACGCAGAATCGCGCACAATGTTTCGGCATCGACACGTCCGCCTTCGAAGTTTTGCTCGATGAGGCAGACGTGGTTTTCTCCGACCACCCCCCCGAATTCATCATAGACGGCCAGAGGGACGGGGGCGCACACCAGCCGGTGCGTCTGATCGTCCGAGGTCACGCGCTGCACGGCGACGGTGGGTCGGCGCACGACGTGCGCGGTGGGTTTTGCGCCGACTTCGATATAGCGCGCCTGCGTCCCGCTACCCTCGGCAAGCGTCATCACACCTGCTTTGGAGATGTCGCTTTGCCAGATCATCGGCACCACGCAGGCGCCTTTACGGATATGGAGACGCTTCGCGTAGCGCTGTCGCTTATCGCGATGAATGACGATCTGTCCGGTCCTCGGCACATAGCCGTAGGTAGCGAGCGCGTGTTTAGGCGTCTGACCCGTGAACAAGGGCAGGAGCTGGACGTCGATTGCGCTGCGCGGAAGGAGCCATGGCGCATCCCCCACGGGCAGGCGCACCTCCCCGGTTGGCTGCCAGATACCGTCAGTCGCCAGCAGATTTACCTGCGTGGACGCATCCGCCGCAGCACCTTTTTGCCAGACGGTGATCGCCGCATCCTGTTCTGCCGAGAGGAATATGCCGTGTTTGTCGTGAATGAGATCCACCTGCCGGACATGTCCGGTTGAACTCAGGGCCTGACGCAGTGCAGAGAACGAGCGGCCGGAGACAAAACTCATTGGCGTCAGAAAAACTGCTGAACCGCCTTCCTGCAGAAGTCCCATCGCGCGCCCGATAAAAAGTGTGTACAGGTTGGGCTGGCCGAGCATCAAGTGGCCAAGCTCCTCTCGGTAGGGCTGTGCTTCGGCGGCAGTCATCTTGCGGTAGGGTGGGTTGCAGAGCACCACGCGATAGCTACCAACCGGCAGACAGGGCGAGCTGAGTCCGTCATCGACCGTCACGACGAAACTTGGCTCGCGTCTGGCGGCTGTGATGTGCTCGACGAGCACCATGCGCAAGAAGCCTGTCGAGAGCTCGCACAGTAGAGGGTCGATGTCGGTGCCATGCAAATTTGCTTCGATGTAGGCGAGGATCTCTTCGCTGGTGCGCCCCCTTTCCTGCAGCCGACGCGCGATGCGATCAGCAGCTGGAGCAAGAAAGGCAGCCCCACCGCAGGCTGGGTCGACGACCGGGCCCTCGAGGAGGCTTTCCGCAGCAGCATCAATTAGGCGTAGTGCGAGGAGGGGGGAGGTAAAGTACATCGCTTGCTGCTTACGCTGGGCCTTGCCGACCATCACCGCATAGGCTGAACTCAGCCAGAAGGCGCCCGTAAGCGTGTCGCGCGGCAAGAGCCACTCTTCCACGAATTGGGTGACGGCCTTCATTTGCAGCATTACCCGGTCGCAGGTTGGAGGAGCTAGCTGCGGAGTGGCTTGACTCATCCACTGTGCCAACAGCGCTCGGGCGAGTTCATCCGGCGCGTGCCCTTCGGCTACGCATGTGGACAGGCTCCGGCAAAAACGCTGAAAGCGAACTCGTTCAGTCAGGTTCAGCTGCATATGTTGTATCCCGTTGAAGCGATACGTCCCCAATAGTGGTGATTACTCTAGCCCTTCAGCTTGGGACTGTAAGACATTTTGATGTGTTGGATACCCACCGTGGCGCTGATCGAGGCACCCCATGACGCCAATCTGCTTCGAATTGGACATTGTTAACGGAGAGATAGTGTATAGAATTACAGACGCAAGGCTGTGATTGTCCAGTTACTGTCTAGGAATGAAGACGCTATGAGTATCAAAGCGCAGACTGACCAGGTGATCTCTGCATCCGTTGGCAAGCACATACAGATACTGCGCCTAAAAAAAAATATCAGCCTGGAAGATTTAGCTAAGGAAGCAGACATCAGTCGTCAGACGCTGCATCTTTTGCTAAATCATGGGAAAGGCACGTTGATGAATTTGATATCCGTACTCAGAGCTATTAATGAGCTAGAGCGATTGAGCTCGTTGTTGGAGGACATTCGGCCCAGCCCATTGCAGATCATTCGAATGGAAGGCAAAAAACGCCAGAGGGCATCAGGCCGTCGAATGGCAGCTGATGAAAATACTGGCGCGTCTATTAACTCGAAAAAAGCCACAGATTGGTGATCCGAGCTGTGACGCCGACAATTCGTGAGCCTATCTAGCCTTGCTGGAGAGAATCGTTAGTGAGAAACCCGACTTGAGTACCAACATCATCACAAAAGAAGGGCACGAGGCTTTGAGGCAAGAGCTCGACTTCCTTTGGCGAGAGAAACGTCCTGACACGACTCGAAAAGTCACTTGGGCGGCCTCGCTGGGTGACCGTAGTGAAAATGCTGACTACCAGTACAACAAAAAGCTGCTGCGAGAAATTGATCGCCGTGTCCGATACCTTCGTAAAAGGCTCGAGGATGTGCGGGTTGTTGAGTATTCGAGCGAGCAGGAGGGAAGGGTTTTTTTCGGGGCTTGGGTCGAAATTGAAAACGAAGCGGGTGAAATCAAGAAATTTAGAGTGGTGGGGTATGACGAAATCTACGGCCGTAACGATTACATTTCGATCGACTCGCCGATGGCACGTGCACTTTTGAAGAAGGAGGTGGGCGACGAGGCTGTTGTTCAGACCCCGGGCGGAGAAATGTTGTGGTGGATTAACGATATTTTTTACGAAAAATAGTATGTGTTTTTGAGTATGGCTACTATTTTTGAGTGCCAGGGTTTAAAGGCTTTCAGACAAAATAGTATGGAAAGTGCGGTGCTTGGCCGTACTCGGCGTTTTCCGAACGATCGCCCTGCGCCGCCGCCTCGCTGACCGACTGCGTTACCTGAGGCCGCCGTACATGCCAGAGATCATGAAACTCGGCCCGCATCCGCGCTTCACCTTCGGGGGTGATCAGCGCGGTGCCGGCGGTGCGGGGAGGGCGATAACGACTCATGGCGACTTCTTGTGGTTGAGACTTGGGTCAGAGCGCTTGAGTTTATCAACCCTCGCGCAAGACTGTCAGGGGGCTGGCATTCAAGGCGCGGCGCGTGCCGAACACGCCGGCACCGCCGATCAGCAAGGCGCCGATCAGCGGCATTACCAACAGCCATGGATGCGGGTGCCAGGGCAGGTCGAAGGCGTAACGGTAGAGCACCAGGCTCACCAGTTCCGAACCCAGTGCGGCCAACAACCCGCTGACCGCGCCAAGCAGGCCGAACTCGATACGTCGGGCCCTGATCAGCAACTGCCGTTCGGCGCCTAGCGCTCGCAGCAACGCGCCTTGGCGGATGCGTTCATCCAGTGTCGCCTGCAAGCCGGAGAACAACACCGCCATCCCTGCCGCCAGCACAAACAACAACACGTATTCCACCGCCAGGGTGACCTGGGCGAGGATGCTGCGCAGCTGCGCCAACAAGGCTTCGACTTGCAGAATGGTCACCGCCGGAAAACTGCGGGACAGGTCGACGATCTGCTGGTCGTGGCCAGCCGCCAGATAGAAACTGGTCAGGTAGGTCGCCGGCAGATCCTTCAAGGTGCCAGGCTGGAAGATCATGAAAAAGTTCGGCTGGAAGTTGTCCCAGTTGATCTCCCGCAGGCTGGTGACTTTCGCCTCCCGATTGACCCCGCCAACGCTAAATACCATGTGATCGCCGAGCTTGAGCTTGAGGCTTTCGGCGACTTTACCTTCCACCGAAACACCGGGTACTTCATCCGCGGGTTGCTGATCCCACCAGTTGCCGGCGGTGATTTTGTTGCCCGTCGGCAGGTCGGCCGCCCAGGTCAGGCTGAGGTCGCGTTGGATGGCTCGATCACCGGCCGAATCCTTGCTGACGATGTCCTGCACCGGTTCGCCATTAATGCTGATCAGCCGTCCCGGCACCACCGGATACAGCGGCGCCGATTGTGCCGACAACTCCATCAATCGATCGGTAAAGGCCTGTTTGTCTGCCGGCAGAATGTTCAGGGCGAAATAGTTCGGAGCGTTTTTCGGTAACTGGTTCTGCCAGGTGTCGAGCAATTCGCCGCGCAGCAACGCAATCAATGCCATCGACAGCAGAATCAAACCGAAGGCCAGGGATTGACCCGCGGCTGCCAGGGGATGACGCAGCAATTGCCCCAACCCCAGGCGCCATGGCAATGAGGCGCGCGCGAGCATCCGGCGCAGACTTTTGAGCAGCAGTAATAGCAAGCCGCCCAACACCAGCGCCGCAATTACACCACCGCCGAGCAGGGCGAAGGTCAGCACCAGGTCCAGGCTCAGGCGCCACATGATCAGGCCGAGGGCGCCCAACGCCGCGCCATACACCATCCAGGTGCTGGACGGAATTGGCAGCATGTCGCGACGCAACACCCGTAACGGTGGCACTCGACCCAAAGCGGCCAGTGGTGGCAGGGCGAAGCCGGCCAGCGCGACCAGCCCGGTGCCGATTCCGGCGATGGCCGGCAGCAGGCCGCCCGGTGGAACGTCGGTCGGCAGTAAGTCACGCAGCAGCGCAAACAGTCCGAGCTGCGCGAGCCAGCCGAGCAGGGCGCCGCTAATGCTGGCGAGCAGTCCGAGTACCGTCAGTTGCAGACTGAACAGCACCATGGTTTCCCGGCGGGACAGACCCAGGCAGCGCAGCAACGCACTGGCATCGAATCGGCGGGTGGCGAAGCGTGTCGCCGACAACGCTACCGCCACGCCGGACAGCAGAACCGCCACCAGACTGGCCATGTTCAAGTAACGTTCGGCCTTGCCCAGGGCACCGCCGATCTGCCGGTTGCCATCGCGTGCATCCTGGATGCGCTGGTTGGCGGCCAGCCCGGGTTTGATCAACTGACGATAGGTTTCCAGCGCCTGAGCGTTACCGCGCCAGAGTTCGCGATAACTGACCCGGCTGCCGGGTTGCACCACGCCGGTTGCCTCGAGATCACTGAGGTTGATCAGCACCCGTGGCGTCAGGCTGTAGAAATTGCCGGCACGATCCGGTTCGTAGGTCAGCACCCGCGCCAGTGTCAGGGTTTTCATGCCGACGTCGATGCTGTCGCCGATCTTCAAGTCCAGTGCAGTCAGCAGTCGCGCTTCGACCCAGGCTTCGCCGGGTTTCGGACCGCCACCGGGTTCTTCCGGTGCGAAGGGCGCGGGGGCGCTTTTCAGTTCGCCGCGCAGCGGGTAGACGTCATCGGCGGCTTTGATGCTGGACAGCTGAATGCCGTTGTCGGTGGCGATGACGCTGGAAAACTCCACCACCTGAGCGTGCTCAAGACCCAGCTCGGTACCACTTCTGATCTGTTCGGGCCGCGCCGGCGAACTGCCTTCGAGCAGCAGGTCGGCACCGAGAAACTCGGTGGCACGCAGCATCATGGCGCCGTTCAGGCGGGCACCGAAGTAGCCGATGGCGGTACTCGCCGCCACGGCCACCAGTAAGGCAAAGAACAACACGCGCAACTCACCGGCGCGGGCATCGCGCAATAGTTGGCGGATGGCGAGACTGAACAGGCGCAACAGCGGCAGGCGTGCCATCAAGGCTCCAGAGGGGCGACCAGCAGGCCGGCTTCAAGGCGGATCAGGCGCCGGCAGCGATGTGCCAGGCGTTCGTCGTGGGTCACCAGCACCAGGGTCGTGCCGCTTTCCTTGTTGAGTTCGAACAACAGATCGCTGATGCGCTCGCCGGTGTGGCTGTCGAGGTTGCCGGTGGGTTCATCGGCGAACAGCACGTCGGGCTCGGCGGCGAAGGCCCGGGCAATCGCCACGCGCTGCTGCTCGCCACCGGAGAGCTGACGCGGTGAGTGGGTCAGGCGTTGGCCCAGCCCGACCCGTTGCAGCAGTTCGGTGGCACGCTCTCGGGCGTCTTTGCGGCCATCGAGTTCCAGCGGCAGCATGACGTTTTCCAGTGCGTTGAGGCTGTCGAGCAGTTGGAATGACTGGAAGACAAAACCCACGTGCTCGGCGCGGATGCGCGCGCGCTGGTCTTCGTCGAGATTGCTCAGGCCTTGTCCGGCGAGGGTGACTTCGCCACTGCTCGGCAGGTCAAGGCCGGCAAGCAAGCCCAGGAGGGTAGATTTGCCGGAACCGGACGCGCCGACGATGGCCAGGCTGTCGCCCTTGTTCAGTTCCAGGCTGAGTTCGTGCAGGATAGTCAGTTCACCTTCCGCGCTGGGAACCACTTTGCTGAGGTTCTTCGCGGTGAGAATGCTTGCGCCCATGGAGAATCCGATGCGTGTGTGGTTTTTGAGTGCTGGCCTGGCCTTGATGTGCATGGCCCAGAACGCAGCGGCGGGTACTGTCCTGATCGTTGGCGATAGTATCAGCGCCGGTTTCGGCCTGGATACCCGCTTGGGGTGGGTGTCTTTGCTCGAGCAACGGCTCAAGCGCGAAGGTTTCGACGATAAGGTGGTCAATGCGTCCATCAGCGGCGACACCAGTGCCGGAGGCCGGGCACGCCTGCCGGCGCTGCTTGCAGAGCATAAACCTGCGCTGGTTATCCTCGAGTTGGGAGGCAATGACGGCTTGCGCGGAATGCCGCCAACACAATTGCAACAAAATCTTGCGTCGATGATCGACAGCTCCCGCGTCAGTGGCGCCAAGGTGCTGTTGCTGGGCATGCAATTGCCACCCAATTACGGTGTGCGTTACACCCAGGCATTTACCGAGGCTTTCACCAAGGTGGCCGACGAGAAAAAAATCCCGCTGGTGCCGTTTTTTCTCGACGGCGTGGGCGGTCATCCGGACCTGATGCAATCCGACGGCCTGCACCCGGCGGCGGGGGCTCAGGGCAAGTTGCTGGAAAATGTCTGGCCGACACTGAAACCGCTGCTTTGACGCTTTTCTAGCGGCGGTGTTTCGGCTAAGGTGGCGCCCCCGATTTGGAGCCCCCGATGCCGCGTCCTGCCTGGTCCCTTTTTGCCTATCAACTGATCGAGCCTGACGAACAGCTGGATCTGTTCGCCTGCCAGGAAGTGCGGGTGCATCTGGTGACCCGTCAGCTGGAGCTGGGCGGCTCGGCGGACCGAACCTTGTGCGGCAGCCTGTTGCCGGCGCAACCGCGCTGGTCGAGCGTCGACCGCACAGTGTTCCAGGACCAGCGCCTGTGTTCACTGTGCCGAGCCATCCTGGAATCACAAAAACGCGGCACCTCGCCAATCTGGCCTGAGTTGCGGTTCGAGCTGTAGCCCCGGTGGCGAGGGGGCTTGCCTGTGGCGAGGGAGCTTGCTCCCGTCGGACTGCGAAGCAGGCCCAAATTTCAATCACCGGGTTCTGCAGTCAAAACGCATTTACCGGTTTCGCGACGGCTACGCCGCCGAACGGGAGCAAGCTCCCTCGCCACAGGAAAGCTTCCACCATAGGCAATCCCCCTCGCCGCAGGTCTTGCATCTCCCCGAAATAACGGGCGGCGGTGTACAATCGGGTTTTTATACCCTTGTCGATCATGCGAAGGATTTTCCGGATGTTGCCGCGCTTTCCCGCCGTCACCCGCTGCCTGTCTCTTGCCGCCCTCTGCGTGGCGGGTCCTGTTGCAGCATTGGAGTTGCCCCTGCCACCACCTGGTGAAGACATCGTCGGCCAGGTGCAAGTGATCAAGGCCAAGTACGAAGACACCTTCGCCGACCTTGGTACTACCTACGATCTGGGCTACTCGGAAATGGTCGCGGCCAACCCTGGGGTCGATCCATGGCTGCCGGGCGCGGGGACCGAAATCGTCTTGCCGACGCGTTTCATCCTGCCGCCGGGCCCCCGTGAAGGTATCGTCATCAACCTGGCTGAATACCGCCTTTACTATTTCCCCAAAGGCCGGAACGTGGTGTACACCTTCCCGTTGGGTATCGGTCGTGAAGGCTGGGGGTCGCCGATTGCCCATACCAGCATCACCGCCAAGACGCCGAACCCTACCTGGACCCCTCCAGCGTCGATCAAGGCCGAGCACGCCGCCGATGGCGACCCGCTGCCCAATGTGGTGCCGGCAGGCCCGGACAACCCGTTGGGGCCGTTCAAATTCACCCTGGGCACTCCGGGCTACCTGATCCACGGTTCGAACAAGAAGTTCGGCATCGGCATGCGCACCAGCCACGGTTGCTTCCGCATGTTCAACAACAACGTGCTGGAAATGGCCAGCATGGTGCCGGTAGGCACGTCGGTGCGCATCCTCAACGACCCGTACAAGTTCGGCCTCAGTGGCGGCAAGGTTTATCTGGAAGCGCACACGCCGCTGGACGACAAGGGCAACCCTTCGGTGGTCGACAAGCACACCGCAGTGATCAACGCGATGCTCAAGCGTGAGGACATCACCAATAACTTGCGCATGAACTGGGATGTAGTGCGTGACGTCGTCGCCGCTGAAGATGGCCTGCCGGTGGAAATCGCTGTGCCGGGTACGGCGGCACCGATGGTCTCGAGTGCGCCGATCGACCTGCAGCAGTAACGCTTGAAAAAACCCGCCGACGCAGGCCGCGTCGGCGGGTTTTTTATTGCCTGCACAAACATCAGGCAATAAAAAAGCCGACCCAAAAAATGGGTCGGCTTGATAACAATCCCGAGGGATTATTACTTGCGGCTAGCTTTTTCCAGCATGCGCAGAGCACGCTCGTTAGCTTCGTCAGCAGTCTGTTGTGCTTTTTGAGCAGCAGCCAGAGCTTCATCAGCTTTACGGTAAGCTTCGTCTGCACGAGCCTGGGAGCGAGCTGCTGCGTCTTCAGTAGCAGTCAGACGTGCTTCGGTTTCTTTCGATACGCTGCTGCAACCGGTAGCCAGAACTGCGGCCAGAGCCAGAGCAGAGAATTTCAGAACGTTGTTCATCGTGTTCCCCTTCAAGGACTTTCTATTAAGTAGCTGTCTCCTCAGAGTGAGGAAATAGCCGGCGTACATACTACCCATTACTTGTAGTAAGTAAACTGACGTAGAGCAAGAAGCAAAAAAAATTGTAGGCGTTGATTCTTTTTCGAGCAACTTTTAACTGCGTTGTATAAAAAATATCCAGCTGCGAGGCCCGAACAGAGCGATCCGTCCGGAAAAAGTTCCCGGTGGCGGCAGCTGTTTTTCAGTCTTGGCTAAAGTCTGTCTAGATGGATTCGTCCACACTTTTGTTCGATTTTTGCGCAGCCGCTCTCATATCTTTTATCCATGTTGAGGTGACTTAAACAAAGGGCGCTCGTCTTAAGTCTCAATGTCCGGCAATGTTCAGGCTTCGATCCGGGAGGATCTTTCGGTCGAGCCGTCTCTGCGTAACCCGGAGCAACACCCCGCCACCCCATGCATGATGACGAGTGTACCTTGAGCATTTCTGCCAATGGTGCCTACTATTTGATACGTGTCCGGTTGCGCGAGATTGGTGCGGCTCTTCTCGGTGTCCATTCAGGCACGGGGTGGCGTAGATGTTCCTTCGCCGGAAAAACATCGGTAAGGTAGGGGTCAGAATTAAAGACCCGCGAGGAGTAGTGATGAGCGAGGCGTTGTCCATCCACCATGACCAGGCTGGTCATCAGTTCGAGACCACTGTGGACGGTTATCGTGCCTACCTGACCTATATGGATCTGGGGAAACAGACCCTGGATATTTATCGCACATTTGTGCCCAATGCATTACGCGGTCGCGGCATCGCGGCGGCATTGACCGAGCAGGCTCTGCAGTACGCCGAGGAAATGGGCTACACGGTCATTCCATCGTGCTCCTACGTGGAGCGCTACATGGAACGTCACCAGCGGCATGCCGCCAAGCTGTGAACAAAGCGAACGCATAAAAAAACGCCAGGTTTAAGCCTGGCGTTTTTTTATGCGTGAAACGGCGATCAGCTGCGATCGCGTTTCGGCAGCACATCCTTGAGCTTGGCGTGCATACTGCGCAAGGTGTTTTCGGTGGCGGTCCAGTCGATGCAGGCATCGGTGATCGATACGCCGTATTGCAGGTCGGCGAGGTCTTTCGGGATCGCCTGGCAGCCCCAGTTCAGATGACTTTCGACCATCAGGCCGATAATCGACTGGTTGCCTTCAAGGATCTGGTTGGCGACGTTCTCCATCACCAGCGGTTGCAGGGCCGGGTCCTTGTTGGAGTTGGCGTGGCTGCAATCGACCATGATATTCGGCTTGATCTTGGCCTTGTTCAGCGCTTGCTCGCAGAGCGCGACGCTGACCGAATCGTAATTCGGCTTACCGTTACCGCCGCGCAATACCACGTGACCGTAGGCGTTGCCCTTGGTGGTGACGATCGATACGCCACCTTCCTGGTTGATGCCCAGGAACCGATGCGGGCTGGAAACCGATTGCAGGGCGTTGATGGCCACTGTCAGGCCGCCATCGGTGCCGTTCTTGAAGCCGACAGCCGAGGACAGGCCGGAAGCCATTTCACGGTGAGTCTGGGATTCGGTGGTACGCGCGCCGATCGCCGACCAGCTGATCAGGTCCTGCAAGTATTGCGGGGAGATCGGGTCGAGGGCTTCGGTCGCGGTCGGCAGGCCCATCTCGGCCAGGTCCAGCAGCAACTGACGACCAATGTGCAGGCCATCCTGAATCTTGAACGAGTCGTCCAGGTACGGGTCGTTGATCAAGCCTTTCCAGCCGACGGTGGTGCGTGGCTTTTCGAAATACACGCGCATGACCAGATACAGGGTATCGGACACTTCGGCCGCGAGCACTTTCAGGCGCTCGGCGTATTCGTGCGCAGCCTTGATGTCATGGATCGAGCACGGCCCGATCACGACGAACAGGCGGTGGTCGGTGCCATCAAGAATGTTACGAATGACTTCGCGGCCCTTGGTAACGGTGCGCAGGGCAGCGTCGCTCAGAGGGATATCACGCTTGAGCTGATCGGGAGTGATCAGGGTCTCGTTGGAGGCGACGTTAAGGTCGTTGATCGGTAAATCAGCCATCGTTTACTCGTCAGGTCACGGGTGCCGGCCGCCAGCGATCCCCGCGCGGCGGAGCACAGCAAATTTAAGCGCGTCGGGGGAGCCCGAACCTTAGCGCGTTACACCGTGGCTCGACAATGGGCAGACGCCGGTTTCGGGAGCATTCTCCATTAGTTTCGTGGCGGGGAAACTAATTGAGAACAACCCTAGCTCAGCGCTGGCTGTGCAAATGCCCGGCGAACCGTGTCGTGGGAGAATTCGTCGGCGTGTTGCTGGACCCATTCGAGGGCCAGTGCCTGGTTGTCGTGCAAGTCGGTATGGATGTCATGCATGCGGCAATAACGTTCGATCTGACACACCTGTTCCCCCATCCGCGCACAGAACAGTGTGTGTTCGTCAACGAAAGCAATACCCACCAGATAACCGCGTTTTCGTCGCAGGCACCAAGCCACATAGCCCAGATAACGCAGGTCCGGGTTCACGGTCGGCATGCGCACTTCCAGCGCCGTACCGTGGCGCCACGCGCGGTGGTAATTGCAAGCCATGCCGCCGAGGCTGATAGTGTGCAGCTGTTGCCGCGAAATACACTCATGTTTGAGCAGCGTTAATTCAACGGGTACATCGCCAGGATGAGGAAGATAACGTCCCATGAACACGGACTCCCTGTGTCGGCCATTTGACATTGTTCCTCCCAGTATAGTGGTCGAACTGGAACTGACCGATTTCGATGCCGACCAACGGCTGCTGGCGATGAGCGGCATTTCCCTGGTGGTTTTTACCAGCGTGGGCTGCGCCGGTTGTCGTTTTGCCCGTGAGCAATTGCCCGGACTGGATCTGGCGGTCGATCGACTGTGCTGGATCGACGCCGGAAACAATGGCGGGGTGGTCGAGCGGTATCGGGTTTTTCATTTGCCGGCGCTGTTTTTGGTGCGCGATGGTGAGTTCTTCGGGGCGCTACAGTCGCGTCTGACCCGCTCGGCGCTCAATGAAGCTGTGGGCCAGGCGTTGAGTCGACAAGCAGAGGAGTTGCCATGACTGGCACAGTAACCAGGCCGACCATCGGCATTATCGGGACCGGCGCGATCGGTGGTTTCTACGGGTTGATGCTGGCACGTGCCGGCTTCGATGTGCATTTTCTGTTGCGCAGCGAGTTTTCAGCGGTGGCCGAACGCGGCTTGCAGCTCGACCATGCGTCATTGGGCCCGCTGGCCCTGAACCCGGTCCAGGCATACTCGTCGGCAGCAGACATGCCGCCCTGTGACTGGTTGCTGGTGGGCGCCAAGACCACCCAAAACGCCGACCTGGCACCGGCCATTATTCAAGCCGCGGCACCCGATGCCAAAGTACTGCTGCTGCAAAATGGCCTGGACGTCGAAGACAGCCTGCGTGAGTTGCTCCCCGATTCGCTGTACCTGCTCGGCGGGCTTTGCCTGATCTGCGTTCATCGTGCCGGCCCCGGGGTCATCACCCATCAGGCGCTCGGGTCGGTGAATGTCGGCTACCACAGCGGCCCCGCCAACGATGAACAGGCACGCATGAGTATCGTCGAGGAGGGCGCCGGGCTGTTTCACGCGGCCGGCATCGACGCCCAGGCCATGCCCAACCTGCATCAGGCACGCTGGCAGAAACTGGTCTGGAATATCCCCTACAACGGTCTGTCGGTTCTGCTCGGGGCCAGTACCACGCCATTGATGGCGGATGCCGACAGCCGCGCACTGATTCAGGCCCTGATGGCCGAAGTGGTTCAGGGAGCCAAGGCCTGTGGTCACGACATGCCAGCGGGTTACGCCGATTATCTGTTCAAGATGACCGAGAAAATGCCCGACTATTGGCCAAGCATGCACCACGACTTTCTGCACAAACGGCCCCTGGAACTGGACGCGATCTACACTCGACCGCTGGCAGCGGCGAAAGCGGCAGGATGCGAGTTGCCGCGAATCGAGGCCTTGTATCGCAGCTTGAGTTTTATCGATCGACGTAATCATTGAGTCGATCAAAAGGACTGTTCAGCAGATAGCATTGCGGCTTAACGGATTGGGCATTAGGGGAAAGGCATGGCAAATGGCATAGACGACAAACTGGTGCTGGCGATTTCTTCGCGGGCGCTGTTTGACTTGAGCGAGAGCCACAAGGTCTATCTGTCGAGCGGCGTCGAGGCCTATCGGCAGTACCAGATCGAACACGAGGACGAAATTCTCGAACCCGGCGATGCATTCCCGTTAGTGGAAAAACTCCTGAACCTGAACGCCCGTCTTGGCCGCGCCCGGGTCGAGGTGATCCTGGTGTCACGCAACAGCGCCGACACCGGCCTGCGGGTTTTCAACTCGATTCATCACTATGGCCTGGCGATCTCGCGTGCGGCATTTGTCGGCGGGCGCAGCCCTTATCCGTACCTCAAGGCCTTTGGCTGCGACCTGTTTCTTTCGACCCACGCCGAAGACGTGCGCAATGCGCTGGATGCCGGATTTGCCGCAGCAACTATTCTGTCGGGCGGTGCCAGTCGCGCCGCCAGCGATGAACTGCGCATTGCATTCGACGGTGACGCGGTGCTGTTTTCCGACGAGTCGGAGCGGGTCTACCAATCGGGAGGCCTTGAGGCGTTTCAGGCCAGCGAGCGTGAGGCGGCCCGCGAGCCTTTGCGCGGCGGGCCGTTCAAAGGCTTCCTCGCAGCCCTCAATCTGTTGCAGCGCGAGTTCCCCGATGACGCCTGTCCGATCCGCACCGCGCTGGTGACTGCACGCTCGGCACCGGCCCATGAACGGGTGATCCGCACTTTGCGTGAATGGGATATTCGTCTGGACGAATCGCTGTTCCTTGGCGGCCTGACCAAATCGGCTTTTCTCGAAGCCTTTGCTGCCGACGTATTTTTCGACGATCAGGCCGGCCATTGCGAACTGGCCCGCGAAGTGGTCGCCACTGGTCACGTACCGCATGGCATCAGTAACGAGCCGTCGATTTAAAGCCCTGGTTCAATGCGTTGCGCCGGACGCCGGACGCCGGACTCGCCATGGCACTGCTAAGCTGAATCAATCTCCGCCATGTTGGCATTCAAGGAGGTCCCAATGATTCATTCGATGCTGTATGCCACCGACCTCGGTCTGTATGCACCTTTTGTGATGCAGCACGCGTTGGCACTGGCTCGAACATTCAATGCCGATTTGTATGTGGTGCACGCGGTTGAGCCGATGGGGTTGTTCGCCGAATCGGTGCTTCAAAGTTACCTCGATGAGGAGGCCTTGAACGAGTTTCACAGTCAGGGCCTGGATACGGTGATTGCCAATATCCAGCAGCGGGTACTCGACAGCTTTCGCGAAGAACTGGGGGATGAGGGGGACCAGGACCTGGAACGGATTCGGGCAGTGCGCGTGTTGCAGGGCGATCCGTCGCAGGTGATTCTCGAACAGGCGCAGAAACTCTCGGTGGATTTGCTGATCCTAGGAAGTCACACCCATGGCGCCAGCGCGGAAACGCCGCTGGGCCGAACCGCTACGCGAGTGTTGCAACTGGCCAGGGTGCCAGTCTATCTGGTGCCGCTGGTGGAGCGTCGCCGCAAAGGGGATCGCTAGGACACGAATAATGGCATTTTGATAAAAAAGTTCTAGATTTATTATTCGAACCATTAATATAGTTATATACCGTCGCTGATGCCCGTGGCGTCTACCTGCTTTGAGGGATTCATATGAAGCTTCAACAATTGCGCTACATCTGGGAAGTGGCGCACCACGACCTCAACGTTTCTGCTACCGCCCAAAGCCTCTACACCTCGCAACCGGGCATCAGCAAACAGATCCGTCTGCTGGAAGACGAATTGGGGGTCGAGGTTTTCGCCCGCAGCGGTAAGCACCTGACCCGCGTTACCCCGGCCGGCGAGCGCATTATCACTACTGCCGGTGAGATCCTGCGCAAGGTTGAAAGCATCAAGCAGATCGCCCAGGAATTCTCCAACGAGAAAAAAGGCACCCTGTCGATCGCCACCACTCACACCCAGGCGCGTTATGCGTTGCCGCCAGTGATCAGCAATTTCATCAAGCAATACCCGGATGTTGCCCTGCACATGCACCAGGGGTCGCCGATGCAGATCGCCGAAATGGCCGCTGACGGCACCGTCGATTTCGCCATCGCCACCGAAGCGCTGGAGCTGTTCGGTGACCTGGTGATGATGCCGTGCTATCGCTGGAACCGCTGTGTGGTCGTGCCTCAGGGCCACCCGCTGACCAAGCTGTCGAAGCTGACCCTCGAAGCCCTGGCCGAATACCCGATCGTGACCTACGTGTTCGGTTTCACCGGCCGTTCGAAACTCGATGAAGCCTTCAGCCACCGTGGCCTGACACCGAAAGTGGTGTTCACCGCCGCCGACGCCGACGTGATCAAGACGTACGTTCGCTTGGGTCTGGGCGTGGGCATCGTGGCGAAAATGGCGGTCGACACCAAGCTCGATAGCGACCTGGTGGTACTCGATGCCAGCGAGTTGTTCGAATCCAGCATTACCAAAATCGGTTTCCGTCGTGGCACTTTCCTGCGTGGCTTCATGTGCGATTTCATCGAGAAATTCGCCCCGCACCTGACCCGCGAAGTCATGGCCAAGGCCATTCAGTGCCACAACAAGCAGGAACTGGAAGAGCTGTTCGACGGGGTCGAACTGCCAGTTCATTAATCGCTAAACCACCTCGGTGACAGAAAACTGTTGCCGAGCGCCCGCCACCAGAATCTCCACTTCATCCCCTTCGAACTTGCCCAGCAGATTTTTGCCCAGCGGTGAGCGGGGGGTGATGACAGTAATCAGTTGCCCCACCAGATCAACCTTCAATCCGGCCGCGTCGGGGGCCAGGAACAGCCATTGTTCGCGACCCTTTTCGTCTTCCAGGCCGAGCAGGGCGCCGACTTCGATGCCGCGCCGGTCGTCATAAGGGCGCAGTGTCAGGTTCTGGCAGAGGGCCAATGACTGCCTGATTTCCTCCACCCGCCTGGCCTGTCCGGCGGCCAGATAAGACGCCTCCAGCCCCAGGGTGTCGTACTTGTTTTCGGCTATGTTTTCTTCATGCGTCGCCGTTTCATAAGCGGTTTGCGCGGCACGCTCGGCGATATCGAGATCGATCCGCAGCTTGTCGATAATCAGTTGGTGGACGGTCGGCTTGTGCATAGAGAGCTTCATGATCAATCGCAGAATTGCAGGACGTTGGCGCGGCTTTTTTCGTTAGGCGCGGTTTGATCCTGTTGCAGCCAGAACTGGCATTTTGCATTGGACAGGTTGTGTTTACTGCTTCTGGCCTGCTCCACCATTTGCTGCTGCTCGTTCCTGCGCAGGTGTTCCTCGTACTGTTCGAACATCGGGTTCTGCGCAGCGGGTTGTTCAATCACCGGCGGTTTGGCCAGTTGTTCCACCACCTGGGCCAAGGGTGCCAATTGCTCGTTGAACAACAGGCGCCAGGCGAGCCAGCAGGTCAGTGCAATCGCGATAAATCCCAGCCACAAACCGAGGGCGATGCTGCCGGTCAGTTGCAGCGCATTGAGCTGGATCGGCAAGGAGCGGCGCGGGTGGGGACGGTAGGGCATGACTGCCTCCTGGCGGGTGGTCGCGGGCGAGTGGCGATTGTCGCATGAAGATTAATCGTCGTCGGCTCTTCTGCACGGAGTAATTTATGCGGACAATCGGCGCCTTTGCCAACGGGAGCCTGGAATGCCTGAAATGCCTCAAGTGAAAAACCGCTGGCGCTGGGATATTTTTTGCACCGTGGTCGACAACTTCGGCGACATCGGCGTGACCTGGCGCCTGGCCCGCCAACTGGTGGCCGAACATTCAGTGACGGTGCGCTTGTGGGTCGATGACCTGCGGGCTTTCGAGCGGTTGTGTCCAGAAATCGACATCCACGCCACGCAGCAGTGGCAGCAGGGTGTCGAGGTGCGACAGTGGTCAGCGCACTGGCAACCCACCGAAGCCGCCGATGTCGTGATCGCCGCATTCGCCTGCCAGTTGCCGAGTGTTTATATGGAAGCCATGGCCGAACGGGAAAAGCCGCCGCTGTGGATGAACCTCGATTATCTGAGCGCCGAAGACTGGGTCGTCGGTTGTCACGGTTTGCCATCGGTGAAGTTCAAGAACGTGCAGAAGTTCTTTTTCTTCCCGGGTTTTCGCAAGGGCACCGGTGGCTTGCTGCGTGAGAGGGGATTGTTCGAGCGGCGTCGGCAGTTTCAGCAAAGCCCGCAAGCGCAGCGAGAATTCCTGCAAGGCCTGGGGGTTGATCGCGCGCCGAATGCGCAGCTGATCTCGCTGTTTGCCTACGAAAATTCTGGGCTGGCCAGTTGGCTCGACGCGATGGCTGGCGATTCGACGCCTACTCATTTGCTGGTGCCCGAAGGCCGGATTCTCGGCGACGTCGAACGCTGGCTCGGGGTGGACGGGCTGACAGCCGGGGTGCTGCATGAGCGCGACGCCTTGACTGTGCAAGTTCTGCCGTTCGTCCGACAGGATCAATATGACCTGCTGCTGTGGAGCTGCGATTTCAACGCCGTGCGCGGCGAAGACTCCTTTGTCCGCGCCCAATGGGCAGGCCGGCCACTGCTCTGGCACATCTATCGGCAGGACGAAGATATTCATCTGGACAAGCTCGACGCCTTCCTCTCCCTGTATACCCAAGGCCTGTCCAAGCCTGCCGGCGAGGCGATCAGCGGTCTATGGCGTGCGTGGAATGCGGGTGAGACAATGGCCGGGCACTGGAAATCAACCCGCAAACACTGGCCTGAACTGGAAAAACATGCCGAGACATGGTGTCTGGAACAAGCCTTGCAGGCAGATCTTGCCGCAGCGCTGGTACAGTTTTACCTAAATTGGATATGATACGCGGCCTAGATTTTTGTAAATCCCATCCAAATTCGGATATTCGCAATGAAAACTGGTAAAGAACTGAAACCCGGGATGGTTATCCGTCTCGAAAACGATCCTTGGCTGGTTCAGAAAGCTGAATTCACCAAGTCGGGCCGTAACAGCGCGATCATGAAGACCAAGCTGAAAAACCTGCTGACCGGTTACAAGACCGAGATCGTTTACAGCGCCGACGACAAACTGGACGACGTAATCCTCGACCGTAAAGAAGCGACCCTGTCCTTCATCAGCGGCGACTCCTACACGTTCATGGACACCACCGACTACACCATGTACGAACTGAACGCTGAAGACATCGAAGCCGTTCTGCCTTTCGTTGAAGAAGGCATGACCGATGTTTGCGAAGCGATCTTCTTCGAAGAGCGTCTGGTTTCCGTAGAACTGCCGACCACCATCGTGCGTCAGGTTGACTACACCGAAGGTTCCGCTCGCGGTGACACTTCCGGCAAGGTGATGAAGCCTGCCAAACTGAAGAACGGTACCGAGCTGTCGGTTGCTGACTTCATCGAAATCGGCGACATGATCGAGATCGATACCCGCGAAGGCGGTTCCTACAAAGGCCGTGCTAAATAAGCACCGCTTGAGGAATGAAAAAGCCCGACCATTGAGTCGGGCTTTTTTGTGCCTGCTGCTTGTAGGAGCGGTGTTATTTCAGGTCTGCAGCATGGCCGAACGCACCGCGAACACTTTCAGCGATTAGACGGTAACGTGCAGGCGCACATCGACGTTGCCACGGGTGGCGTTGGAGTACGGGCAAACCTGGTGGGCGGCTTCGACCAGGCTTTGCGCGTCGGCTTGTTCAAGGCCCGGCAGATTGATGTGCAGGTCGATGTCCAGACCGAAACCGCCAGGGATCTGGCCGATGCCGACATGGGCGGTGATCGATGCGTCGTCCGGGATTTTGCGTTTGGTCTGGCTGGCGACGAATTTCAGTGCACCGATGAAGCAGGCGGAATAGCCGGCTGCGAACAGTTGTTCAGGGTTGGTCGCTGCGCCGCCGGCACCACCGAGTTCTTTGGGAGTAGCGAGTTTTACATCGAGCACGTTGTCGCTGGAGATCGCACGACCGTCACGGCCGCCGGTGGAGGTTGCGATTGCGGTGTAGAGAGTTTGCATGGTGTGAGCCTCATTCGGAGTTTGATTGTTTGCGCTAAATGTTTGCGCGCTAAGTAAGTGCGACCTGAATGTAGCTCGCTAATATTTAGTGCGCAAGATAAATTTTCTGAAAAAAATGATCCCGATTGAGCGTATGCAGTTAGAAGTGCTGAGTTAGAGCTGTCGAGGCGGTTATTCAGCGGAGAATTTTTTTGAGGAGGAAGGCGAACGAGCGTGGAAAGGACGCCCCAAAACAAATGTGGGAGCGAGCCTGCTCGCGATAGCAATGTGTCTGTCAACATCAATGCTGAATGTCACGCCGTCATCGCGAGCAGGCTCGCTCCCATAGGGGATTTGTGGTGTTTTGGAGGTCAGAGGCTGTCTTGCAGATGGCTGCGCAGCGCTTGAAGATCCGCTTGCAGCTTCTTCAACTGTTCCAGCGTTTGTCCGCTGGCGCCGAGGATGCACTGTGGAATGCCCCGCGCCTGGTCTCGCAGCGCACGACCTTGCTCGGTGAGTTCGACAATCACCACCCGTTCGTCTTCACGGCTGCGGGTACGGCTCAGCAGGCCTTCGGCTTCCAGGCGCTTGAGCAGCGGGGTGAGGGAGCCGGGATCGGTCAGCAGTCGGGTGCTTATTTCGCCGACCGTCAACCCATCCTTTTCCCATAACACCATCATCGCCAGGTACTGCGGATAGGTCAGGCCCAGCGCTTGCAGCAGCGGCTTGTAGACCTTGGTCATCATCAGCGAGGTGGAATGCAGGGCGAAGCAGACCTGATTGTCCAGCAGCAGGTTGTCGCAGTTGTCCGGGGTGTTGCGCTCGGTGTTCATTTCAAAGCCTTGATCAGTGATCGTCATGAATCTAGCGGGCGAATCTTTAATGCGCCAGATAATTCTGGACTAGTGGCGGTCCAGGTTGGTTTGCAGCGCCAGATCCCACGGCGGGATGGGGCTGAAACGGGTCTTCAGGTACTCAAGCAACAAGCGGCTGCGCGAACTGGGTTGCTGCTCCAGGCGCAACGCATAAATGCCGGTGCTTTCCGGTTTTGGCAGACCGTTTTCGCAGAACAGCGGCAGCAGTTCGCCGCGTAATAAATATTCGCTGGCCAGCCAGGTCGGCAAATGCGCGATGCCCAACCCGGCCAATGCACCGCAGACCAGTGCCTCGGCATTGTTGGCGCTCATGCGGATTCGCGCTGGCCGGTGCAAATGCATCTGCCCATCCCGTTCGAAGCGCCAGGCGAACGGCGGAGCCAGGCCCTCCCAGTCGAGACCATCATGGTCGATCAACTGCGCAGGGTCGGTGGGCACGCCACGGCGTTGCAGATAATCGGGGCTGGCGCAGGCGATGCGCACCATGCTCGCCAGCGGCGTCGCCACCAGCCGGGTATCGGCCATTTGCCCGGCCCGCAATACCAGATCGACCTTGCCCAGATTCGAGCCCTGCATGTCGACAAAGCTGTCGATCAGGTGCAATTGCACATCAAGGCCGGGGTAAAGCGTCAGGAAGTCGGCAATCGCCGGTGCCAGGTGTCGGCGTCCGAATGCTGCCGGTGCATCGACCCGAATCAAGCCTTCCGGCGCATTGCTCAGGGACACCGCTTCTGCCCGGGCCAGGCGCAGTTCCGCGACGATCCGCCGCGCGCGTTCGGCGAAGGCCAGACCGGCCGGGGTCGCGCGCACCGCGTGGGTGCTGCGAATGAACAACTGGCTGCCGACGGCGCTTTCCAGGCTGTCGATACGTCGCGCCACCGCCGATGGCGTCAAGGGATGGCGGCGGGACGCGGCGGAAAAACTGCCACTTTCCAGCACATCCAGAAATAGACCAAGTTGTTCGGTCAACTGATTGGGGTTCATGGTTTTGTCGGCGCTTGTGCGAAATTGGCACAGCCATTGTGCGTTGCTGTGCGTTTCCCCGCCAGAGCTGACTGCGTAGGATGAACGGCCTGACAGAAGGAAAATCGCCCGTGATCGAGTTCGTGATGTATCTGTTTTTTGGCGCCGCCCTGGGAACGCTCGGCGGGCTCTTCGGCATTGGTGGCGGGTTGGTCGCGATTCCGTTGCTGGGCGTGTGGTTCGGTCTCGATCAGCAGATCGCCCAAGGCACGGCATTGGTGATGGTGGTGCCGAACGTGATGCTGGCGCTGTGGCGCTATCACCAGCGCAATCGCATCGAGTTACATCATGCGCTGCCTCTGGCCTCGATGGGGTTCTGCTTCGCCTGGATCGGTTCGATCTGGGCGGTGGGCATCGATGCGCAAACCATGCGCGTGGGATTCGTCGCCTTCCTGATCGCCCTGTCGGCCTACAACCTGATGCGAATGTTCACCACCAACGCACCGGCCTCTTCGCAGATGCGCTATTCCTGGCCGTGGCTGGGTGTGCTCGGCGCGGCTTCCGGGACGATGGGCGGACTGTTTGGAGTGGGCGGGGCGGTGGTGGCAACGCCGGTGTTGACCAGCCTGTTCGGTACCACTCAAGTGGTGGCCCAAGGGTTGGCGCTGGCGCTGGCCTTGCCGAGTACGGGCGTCACCCTGGCGACTTATGCGATGCATGATCAGGTGCATTGGGCGATCGGTGTGCCGTTGGCGGTCGGTGGATTGATGAGCATCAGTTGGGGCGTGAGAATTGCCCACGCATTGCCGGAACGGCTTCTGCGCGGGCTGTTCTGTGGTTTTCTGGTGGTTTGTGCGGTGATGCTCGCGTTTAAAGTTTGAAACCTTCGACGATGTGCTCGGCCAGGCATTCGGTGATCGGCGAAGGGTTGTTCAGGTTGCGGATCAGCATGATGCTGGCTTCCGGCAACAGGGGAAGGTCCTGGTCGGCGCCGAGGATGCGCATGTCCGGCGTGATCAGGCTTTCCAGTTGCGCGGTGATCGCAAGCCCTGCGCTGACCACGGCCATCAACGCCGACAGGCTGGAGCTGTTGTAGGCAATGCGGTAATCGCGGCCCATGGCGTCCAGGGCATTGCACGCCCAGACACGGCAGAAACAATCACTGTTGAACATCGCCAGCGGTAGCGGCGTCTGCTCGTGGGCGTTGAAGCATTGAGCTTCGGCCCAGACAAAACGCTCCTTGCGCAACAACTGGCCGATCTCGTTGCCCGGCTCGCGGGTGACGATGGACAGGTCCAGATCCTGGCGTTGCAACAGTTGCCGGGTCGATTCGCAATGAACCTCGATCTGGATCAGCGGGTAGAACTTCGCGAAACGCGACAGGATACCCGGCAGAAAGCGCATCACGTAATCGTCGGGCGTGCCGATGCGCACCGTGCCGACCATGTGGGGCTCGCGCAGGGTATTGAAGACTTCGCTGTGGAGTTTGAGGATGCGCCGCGCATAGCCCAGCAACACCTGGCCTTCGGCGGTCAGCTTGACCTGGCGCCCGTCGCGTTCGAACAGCTGGCGCTGCAACACGTCCTCTTCCAAACGCTTCATCTGCATGCTCACCGCCGACTGGGTGCGGTTGACCATTTCGCCGGCGCGGGTAAAGCCGCCCTGATCAGCGATCGCGACGAAGGTGCGCAGTACATCGGTGTCGATACTGGGGTATGCCGACATTCATCAATCTCCGAGATGCATTCCATCAGAAACATTCGTTGGATTGATCTTAGCGCTGGAGCGAGACTGGATCCATCCCTAAAGGAGGGCAACACGATGAAAGGTCACAACGAGCATGTAACGGAACAAAAATTCTCAATCCACGCGGTATCCGATCTGCTGCACAAGTTTAGTCGCTGGTACGAACTTCACCGTGAACGTGAATTGCTGGCGAGTTTGAGCGACGAAGCACTCAAGGATATCGGCGTGAGCCGTGCGGATGTGGAGCATGAGACGGTAAGACCGTTCTGGGATGATCCGATGCATAAATGATGATGCCATCGCTACACAAACCGCTTTCGGGTGAGGTAGGTTGCGAGCAGACAAGGAGATGCTCATGCCCGCCACACTGTCTTTTTCCCTCAAACAGGCTCGGCGTCTGGCGCTGGCTGCCCAAGGGTTCAACGGGCGCCAGCTGCCGGCGGCGATCAAACCGGTTCAGCTCAACCGACTGATCGAGCGCCTGGGCATTCTGCAGATCGATTCGGTCAATGCGTTGGTGCGTTCGCACTACCTTCCCTTGTTTTCCCGTCTTGGCAACTACTCACCCGACTTGCTCGATCAGGCTGCCTGGAGTCAGGGCCGTCGACGCACGTTGTTCGAGTATTGGGGCCACGAAGCGTCGTTATTGCCGTTGTCGATGTACCCCTTGATGCGCTGGCGCATGCAGCGCGCAGCCCGCGGCGAAGACATCTACCAGCAATTGGCGCGTTTCGGTCATGAGCAGCAGGACACGATTCGCCGCGTGCTGGCATCGGTCCAGGAACTCGGTGCGCTGGGGGCCGGTAGCCTGTCGACCCGTCAGGAGCGGGCAGGGCCGTGGTGGGACTGGAGCGCCGAAAAGCATGCACTGGAATGGTTGTTCGCCGCCGGTGAAGTGACCGTGGCCGGCCGTCGCGGGTTCGAACGGCTTTATGATTTGCCGGAGCGGGTGATTCCTTCGGCGATTCTCCAGCAACCCTTGCTCAGTGAGGCCGAGGCCCAGCGCGGTCTGTTGCTGCATGCCGCCACGGCGTTGGGTATCGGCACGGAAAAGGATCTGCGGGATTATTTTCGCTTGAGCCCGGCAGACAGCCGGCCGCGTCTGGCGGAGCTGGTCGAGGAGGGTGATCTGCTGGTGTGTGAGGTTGAAGGCTGGCGGCAACCGGCCTATTGCCTGCGATCGCCGACAGTACCGCGCAAGGTCCAGGCCAGTGCACTGCTTTCACCGTTCGATTCGATGATCTGGGAGCGCAGCCGGACCGAGCGATTGTTCGATTTCCGTTATCGGCTGGAAATTTATACGCCGCAGCACAAGCGGGTCTATGGCTATTACGTGCTGCCGTTTTTGCACCATGAGCGGATTGCTGCGCGAGTCGACTTGCGAGCCGAACGGGCGTTGGGCCGGTTGGCGGTGCATGCCGTGCACGAGGAAGAACCAGGGCTGGACGAGGCAGGGATGCTGGCGTTGGCGGTCAACCTGCGGCAGATGGCCGATTGGTTGGGGCTGGCGCAAATTCAGTTGAATTGCCCGCGGGCGAGCGCGGCGCGGTTGCGGGTGGCATTGGCTCAATTCAGTGGTGTTTGAGCTGACGCCATCGCGAGCAGGCTCGCTTGTATGGTAGGACTTGAAGGGAGGAGAAGGGACAAGGCTCGATTCTGACTGTTGACGCAGTACAGACCGTGGGAGAGTTCGCCCCTCCTCCTTTCACCCAAGCGCCGATAAAGAATGCATCTGGCCTAGACCGACGATAGGAACAAGCCTGCGCCCCTGGGTGAGCCCTTCAAGTGCTTAAAACCATATCCCGGAGGAAATCCTATGGCAATGCCGGTTTCTGCTTCAAAGCCGATCGTGGGCGTGGATGTCGCCAAGAATGAGTTGGTGATTTATCACGCCGAACTGAGCCTGCTTGAAGAGATTCCCAACAACAAAACAGCCATCAAGAAGTGGTTGAAGGCCTTGCCGAGTACGGTGGCCATTGCCGTCGAAGCCACCAATATCTACCACTTGGAGTTCGCCGATCTGGCCTACGAGGCCGGATGCGTGATTTACATGGTGGGCGGCTATGAACTCAAGCATTACCGCGAAGGTGTGAAGGTCCGCGCCAAAACTGATGCACTGGATGCCAAGCTGCTTGCTCGGTATCTGAAAAATGAACATGAAGAGCTTCACCCATGGACCCCGCCATCCCCGCTATACCGCCAGCTTCTGGGTCTTTTCCGCCGCCGGGCGGCGTTGGTCCAGGCAAGGGTCGGCCTGGTGCAAAGCTGGGCCAATGAGCCGCTGCTCAAGACCGCTTTTGCCGAACAAGTGAAGTCCATGCAACAGCTTGAGATGCTGATCGAGAAGACGATCAACGATCAGCTCAAAGAAGCCGGTTTGCTGGGCCAGTTAAAACGCTGCCTGAAAGTGGAAGGCATTGGTTTTTTGACAGGAGCGCGTTTGATCACGGCGTTTCAGAGGGGTGACTTCAGAAACGCGGATGCTTTTATCGCCTTTCTGGGAATGGATTTGCGGGTATCAAAATCGGGGCAAAAAGATGGCCGCCGCAGTTTGACCAAGCGCGGTGACCCGGAAGCTCGGCGGCTGCTGCACAATGCGGCAATGTCGGCGAGTCGCACCGAGGCCTGGAAAGATTTTTATCAAGAACAAAGAGCTCGGGGTTTCAGCACGACTCAAGCATTGGTGATGCTGGCTCGAAAGCTCGCTCGGGTGGTATTCGCTCTGCTAAAGGGGCAGGACGAATACCAACCGAAAGTCAGTTGAGGGCTTCCCCTCAACCATAGAATCTCCCACAGGTACAGCGCAATCCTGTGGGAGCGAGCCTGCTCGCGATGGGTTCAGTGCGGTTTAACGCCGAACCTGCTTCAGGGTCTCGGCAATCAAAAACGCCAGTTCCAGCGACTGATCGGCATTCATCCGCGGGTCGCAATGGGTGTGGTAACGATCCGACAAGCCATCCTCGGTAATCGGCCGCGCGCCGCCGATGCATTCGGTGACGTTCTGCCCGGTCATTTCGATGTGGATGCCGCCGGCATAACTGCCTTCCGCTTCGTGAACCTGGAAGAACTGTTTCACCTCGCCAAGGATCTGCGCAAAGTCGCGGGTCTTGTAGCCGCTGCTGGCCTTGATGGTGTTGCCGTGCATCGGGTCGGAGCTCCAAAGCACCTGCTTGCCTTCGCGCTGCACCGCGCGAATCAGTTGCGGCAGGTGATCGCCGACCTTGTTCGCGCCCATCCGGGCAATCAGGTTCAGGCGGCCCGGGTCGTTGTCCGGGTTGAGCACATCGATCAGGCGAATCAGGTCTTCAGGGTTCATGCTCGGGCCGACCTTCACCCCGATCGGGTTGTGCACCCCGCGCAGGAATTCGACATGGGCACCGTCGAGCTGACGGGTACGGTCGCCGATCCACAGCATGTGGGCCGAGCAGTCGTAGTAGTCGTTGGTCAGGCTGTCGCGACGCACGAAGGCTTCTTCGTAATTCAGCAGCAGCGCTTCGTGGGCGGTGAAGAAACTGGTTTCACGCAGTTGCGGCGAGCTGTCCATGCCGCAGGCACGCATGAAGGCCAGGGTTTCATCGATGCGGTCAGCCAGGTGACTGTACTTCTCGGCCAGCGCCGAGTTGGCGATGAAGTCCAGGTTCCATTTGTGCACCTGATGCAGGTCGGCAAAGCCGCCTTGGGCAAAGGCACGCAGCAGGTTCAGGGTCGCGGTGGACTGGTGATAAGACTGCAGCAGGCGATCCGGGTCCGGCACGCGGCTTTTTTCGTCGAACCCGATGCCGTTGACGATGTCGCCACGGTAGGCCGGCAGCGTCACGCCGTTGATGGTTTCATCGTTGGCCGAACGGGGTTTGGCGAACTGACCGGCCATGCGTCCGACTTTGACCACCGGGCAACCGGCGGCGAAGGTCATGACGATCGCCATTTGCAGCAGCACTTTAAAGGTGTCGCGAATTTTCGCCGCGGAGAATTCGGCGAAGCTTTCGGCGCAGTCGCCGCCCTGCAACAGAAACGCCCGGCCCTGGGTGACTTCGGCAAACTGACGGCGCAACTCCCGCGCTTCACCAGCAAACACCAGCGGCGGATAGCTCGCCAGGGTTTGCTCGACGTGCAGCAAATGCGCCGCGTCGGGGTATTGAGGTTGTTGCTGGATCGGCAGGGCGCGCCAGCTGTCAGGGCTCCAGGGTTGGCTCATCGCATTCTCTAGTGTTTTACGCTCGGACGGTTATGTTATCAGCAATTAGTGCGTGACCTGTTCCCGTCGCTTCGCAGACAATCGCGCCTTTGCCGCTTTATGTTGCGGTTTATCGTGTTGCCGGGGCCGGTAACGATCAGGAGACGAAATGACTGAGGAGCGCGTCGAGCATCTGCTCGCCGAGGTACAGGATGAGTTCGGCGTGATTCGTGTGCTGGAAGTGGCTGATTACCGTTTCCTGGAGTTCGGTGACGCCATCGAGCAGAGCTGCGTGTTCACCGCCGACCCTAGCTGGCTTGAGTACGATTACACCCGCGCGATGCTGATTGGTGCGCTGTGCCACGAGCAGCCGGAAAGCGCGCTGTTCCTCGGCCTTGGCGCCGGGACACTGACCCAGGCTTGCCTGAAGTTCCTGCCACTGGACGATGTCGAAGCCATCGAGCTGCGTCCCGACGTGCCGCGCCTGGCCATTGAGTATTTGGGGCTGGATGATGATCCGCGGCTGTACATCCGCGTCGGCGATGCCTTGGAGCTACTCGAAACGGCTGAACCGGCCGATCTGATTTTCGTCGACCTGTATACCGATGTCGGGCCGGGTGTCGGGCATCTGGCCTGGAGTTTTCTGGAAGACTGTCAGAAACGGCTGAATCCGGGTGGCTGGCTGGTGATCAACCAGTGGGCCACCGACGATGGCAAACCGTTGGGCGCGGCATTGTTGCGCGGCCTCTATCACCGGCATTACTGGGAACTGCCGGTGAAGGAGGGCAACGTGATTCTGATCGTGCCATCGGAGCTGGATCAGGAACTGGACATGGACGGGCTGATCGCACGTGCCGAAGACCTGGCGCCACGCTTGGGGTATTCGTTGCAGTCGTTGATCAAGGTGATTCGGCCGGCGACATGAAGCAATGAGGTCACCTGTGGCGAGGGGGCTTGCCCCCGTTCGGCGGCGAAGCCGTCGTAAAACCAGCAATTGCGGTGTGCCTGATACACCCGAATTGAATGGTTTTGGGGTTGCTGCGCAACCCAACGGGGGCAAGCCCCCTCGCCACAGGTTGAATGTCAGCAGCCTTTAAAAACGCCCGGCCGCTTCTCGATCATCGACCGCACGCCCTCCTTGGCATCTTCGCTATTCAGCAATGTCTTCACTAGCGCCGGCAAGGCCTGAGCCGCCGCGGTTTCACCTTCATAGCGCGCCTGCCGGGCAGACATCAACGTTGCCTGGACTCCCAGTGGCGCCTGCCGGGCAATCCGCTGCGCCAATTCAATCGCCCGTGGCAGTAAGTCCTCACTGGCCATGACTTCCTGCACCAAGCCCAGATGCAAGGCGTCATGAGCGTCGAATTCATCACCGGTGAGCAGCCAGCGCATGGCATTGCCCCAACCCGCGACCTGGTGCAGGCGCAAGGTGGCACCGCCGAACGGGAAAATCCCGCGCTGCACTTCCTTCTGGGCGAAACGGGTATTGCTGGCGCACAGGTTGATGTCGGCGGCCAGCATCAGCTCGATGCCAACGGTCAGGCAGTAGCCCTGCGCCGCGACAATCACCGGTTTGCTCACCCTGGGGCCGGCGAGCACGCCCCATGGATCGCAGCCACCGGGCGGTGCCTGCCAGCCTTCGGCCAGGGCTGCGCCGGCGCTGACCAGATCGAGCCCGGCAGTAAAATGCTCACCATGGCCAAACACCACCGCCACCCGCGCTTCACTGTCGGCCTCGAACTCGCCATAGGCCAGGCTGAGTTCGTTGAGCAGGCCGAGGTCGAAGGCATTGCGCTTGGCCACCCGATCCAGGCCAATCATCAGGACATGACCGTGCCGTTCACGGGTTACACGACTGGAGCTGGGCTGATTCATGGAACATTTCCTCGGGCGGGAAGGGGCGGGAAGGAATATGTGAGGCCGCTGGTCTGCATCATAAGGGTGAACCGTTTTAGCGCCATCGCCAGCAGGGCCGGGCCTTTGGAAAATAGACTGTCGCACAATTATCCGCAAAGCCTGTGACACAACGGTATAGGCGGGTTTTTTCCGATAAAAAAAGCTCCCTTTTTGGGCAAATTCCGGTATAGTGCGCGCCGGCCTTTAACCGGGCCGCGTTTAGGTAGCGCAATTCCCCGAAGCCAGCTTCGGCTGCACGTCCGCCCAGCGGACTCTTCCTTGACGATTCTTTTCATTCATTCGTTTTCGCAAATCCCCGCCGACAAAGCTGCCAGGGCGACTCTTGAGTCTCAACACGGCATGTGCAGCTTTGGAGCATGGGTCTTTGCGGATGCACTTAGAGGCAGACCCATGACCCAGGAAATCGGCGGCTTCGCCGCTCTTGAACTTCACCCTAATATTGTCGCTGCAGTAGTCGCTACCGGCTATGAAGAGCCTTCGGCCATTCAGCAGCAGTCGATCCCGATCATTCTCGCCGGTCACGATATGATTGGCCAGGCGCAAACCGGTACCGGTAAAACCGCTGCCTTTGCCCTGCCTATCCTGCACCGCATTGATCCGTCCAAGCGCGAGCCGCAAGCTCTGATCCTGGCCCCAACTCGTGAGTTGGCGCTACAAGTTGCAACCGCTTTCGAAACCTACGCCAAGCAAATGCCGGGCGTAACTGTTGTGGCTGTCTACGGCGGCGCGCCGATGGGCCCACAATTGAAAGCAATCCGTAATGGCGCACAGATCGTTGTCGCCACTCCGGGTCGTCTGTGCGACCACCTGCGTCGCGACGAAAAAGTCCTGGCTACCGTGAACCACCTGGTTCTGGATGAAGCGGACGAAATGCTCAAACTGGGCTTCATGGACGACCTGGAAGTTATCTTCAAGGCCATGCCGGAAACCCGTCAGACCGTATTGTTCTCGGCCACCCTGCCGCAATCGATCCGTGCCATCGCTGAGCGCCACCTGCGCGATCCGAAGCACGTGAAGATCCAGAGCAAGACTCAGACCGTTACCGCGATCGAACAGGCTCACCTGTTGGTTCACGCTGACCAGAAGACCTCTGCCGTTCTCAGCTTGCTGGAAGTGGAAGATTTCGACGCCCTGATCATGTTCGTGCGCACCAAGCAAGCGACCCTGGACCTGGCCAGTGCCCTGGAAGCCAAAGGCTACAAAGCCGCTGCGCTGAACGGTGACATTGCCCAGAACCAGCGTGAGCGCGTGATCGACTCCCTCAAGGATGGCCGTCTGGACATCGTTGTGGCGACCGACGTCGCGGCTCGTGGCCTGGACGTTCCGCGTATCACTCACGTGTTCAACGTTGATATGCCGTACGACCCGGAATCCTACGTTCACCGTATCGGCCGTACCGGCCGTGCCGGTCGCGAAGGTCGCGCGCTGTTGCTGGTGACTCCTCGTGAGCGCCGCATGCTGCAAGTGATCGAGCGTGTCACCGGTCAGAAAGTTGCCGAAGTTCGCCTGCCGGACGCTCAGGCCGTTCTCGATGCCCGCATCAAGAAACTGACCAACAGCCTGTCGCCGCTGGTCGCTGATGCCGAATCGACCCACGGTGATCTGCTGGATCGTCTGACCGCCGATATCGGTTGCAGCCCGCGTGCCCTGGCCGCTGCTCTGCTGCGCAAGGCAACCAACGCTCAGGCGCTGACCCTGGCCGCGATCGAGAAAGAACGTCCACTGGTGCCGAACAATGCACCGCGTGGCGATCGTCCAGAGCGTTCCGGTGATCGTCCGGATCGTGGTGACCGCGAGCGTCGTGCTCCGATCCCGCTGGCCGAAGGTCGTGCTCGTTGCCGTACCGCGCTGGGTGCGCGTGATGGTATCGCTGCCAAGAACCTGCTGGGCGCCATCCTCAACGAAGGTGGTCTTGCGCGTGAAGCTATCGGTCGCATCCAGGTGCGTGACAGCTTCAGCCTCGTCGAGCTGCCGGAAGATGGTCTGGAGCGACTGCTGACCAAACTGAAGGACACTCGTGTTGCCGGTAAGCAGTTGAAGCTGCGTCGCTATCGCGAAGATTGATCCGCTCTCGGGCTGATTGATCGCACATAAAAAATCCCCGACTGGTTCGGGGATTTTTTTTGTCTGCTGTTTTGTGTCCGGCGTTTGAGCGCAGGCGCCCCTATCGCGACTCGGTCTACCTGTCAGCCAAAGCGATAAATATCCATCCCCAGCGCACCCATGGTGAAACCCTGATGGGCAATGCTGAACTCACCCCCGGCCGCGCGGGCAAAGTACAGCGGCAGCAAATGCTCATCACTGGGGTGGTTACGCACAGCGTTCGGCGCTTGCTGACGATAGTCGTGCAACGCGGCTTCGTCGTTCGCTTCGAGCTTCTCGATCATCCAGTCGCGAAATGCCTTGGCCCATGGTTCGACACTTTCCGGGCCGGCGTGCCAGTCCAGTTCGCGCAGGTTGTGGGTGATGCTGCCGGAGCCAATCAACAGCACGCCATGTTCGCGCAGGCTGGCCAAGGCATGGCCGACGCGGGTTTGCAGGGCAGGGCCGCCACGGGTGGGTAACGAGACCTGCACCACCGGGATGTCAGCCTGGGGATACATCAACGACAAGGGCACCCAAACGCCATGGTCGAAGGGGCGCTGGGTGTCGATGCGCGCAGGCAGGCCATCGGCCTTCAACAGCTCGGCAACCTCCGCCGCCAGTTGTGGATTGCCGGGGGCCGGGTACTGCACCTCGAACAAGGCTTTCGGAAAACCGCCGAAGTCGTGCCAGGTTTCAGGCTGGGGGTTGCCGCCGACCAATAGTTCGCTGCTTTCCCAGTGCGCGGAAACGATCACAATGGCCTTGGGTTTCGGCAAAGCTGCGGCCAGACGCGCGAGGGCCGGTCCGCTGGTGCCGGGTTCCAGGGCCAGCATGGGGGAGCCATGGGAGATATACAGGCTGGGGAACATAAATGAGCTCCTGAGAGTAAGATGGCACCATCTTCAGTCAGATCATTGATCTAAATCTAATATAAGTTTTAGGGTCTTTTGATCGAATTTTTCGGGGTTAATTATGCAGCCGGAGTTTTGGCACAAACGATGGGCGTCGAATCAGATCGGCTTTCATCTGCCGGAAGTGAATCCCTATCTGCAACGGTTTTGGCCTGCGTTGAGCCTGGAAGAGGGCGCTCGCGTGCTGGTGCCGCTGTGTGGGAAAAGCCTGGATCTGTTGTGGCTGGCGCACCAAGGTCATGAGGTCTTGGGGATTGAGCTGTCGGAAAAGGCCGTGGAGGATTTCTTCAGTGAGCATCAATTTGACCCGGATGTCAGTGAGCAGGGGCCGTTCAAGGTCTACCGCGCAGGTTCAATCGAGTTGTGGTGTGGCGATTTCTTTGAGTTGACGGCAGGCGATGTCGCCGATTGCAGTGCACTGTACGACCGCGCGGCGTTGATTGCCCTGCCGCCGGCGATGCGTGAACAATACGCGGCTCATTTGATTCGCATTCTGCCGAAGGATTCTCTGGGGCTGTTGATTACCCTGGATTACGACCAGGCGCAGATGGACGGGCCGCCGTTTGCGGTGCTTGACGACGAAGTGCAACGGTTGCTGGGCGCTTCGTGGGAGCTGAAGATCCTGGAAGACCAGGATGTACTGGGCGAGAGCTGGAAGTTTCTCGAGGCCGGTGTCACTCGGCTTGAGGAGCGGGTGTATCGGATTTCCAGCTGATAGATTTGTGTTGTTTGTGTCGGCCCGCGAAGGGGTCATTGAGAACACCCTATCAATCAAGCAGACATAAAAAAGGCCCGCATCGCGCTGCGGGCCTTTTCTTTTAGTGCGGAGTTTATTGGCCCCGACGACGCAGTGCGTCGATGCGCTCTTCCAGCGGTGGGTGGCTCATGAACATACGGGCGAACCCTTGTTTGAGACCACCGTTGATGCCGAAGGCATTCAGGGTGTCCGGCATGTGCACCGGCAGCCCTTGTTCGGCACGCAGACGCTGCAGGGCGCCGATCATTGCGCTGGTACCCGCCAGGCTTGCGCCGGCCTCGTCGGCACGGAATTCACGCTTGCGCGAGAACCACATGACGATGGCGCTGGCCAGAATGCCCAGAACCAGTTCGGCGAAGATGGTCGCCACGTAGTAGGCGATGCCTTGGCCTTCTTCGTTCTTGAAGATCACCTTGTCGACAAAGTTGCCGATGATCCGGGCGAAGAACATCACGAAGGTGTTCACCACGCCCTGGATCAACGCCAGGGTGACCATGTCGCCATTGGCCACGTGGCCGATTTCGTGGGCCAGAACGGCTTTCACTTCATCCGGCGAGAAACGCTCGAGCAAGCCCTGGCTGACCGCGACCAGTGCATCGTTCTTGTTCCAGCCGGTGGCGAAGGCGTTGGCTTCATAGGCCGGGAAAATCCCGACTTCGGGCATCTTGATCCCGGCTTCGCGGGACAGTTGCTCGACGGTTTGCAGCAGCCATTGTTCGTGCCGGGTGCGCGGCTGGCTGATGATCTGGGTGCTGGTACTCATTTTCGCCATCCACTTGGAGATGAACAGCGAGAACAGGGAACCGGCGAAACCAAAGACCGCACAGAAAATCAGCAGCTGATTGAGGTTGAGATCAACCCCATTGGCCGCCATGAACCCGTTGAAGCCGAAAAGGCTCAGGGTGATGCTGGCAATCAGCACGACCGCCAGGTTAGTGGCCAAAAACAGCAGGATGCGCATCATGGTTGTAGAAATCTCCTCGTGCTAAAGATGTAGCGTACTGCGGGGTATATAAGGTGCTGCACCGGGCTATTCAACCGGGTGACTATTTCAAACTGTGTCCTACGGCAACAGTTTAGCTGCATGAAGGACATTTCCGACGTCGGCATGGGGAGTGTTTGTCAGCCGATTAATCTCGCAGGCCCCGTCTTTGCTAGACGCGGGCACAGGACAAGTCGCCAGACGGCGCTTGCAGGAAGAATGTGCGGCAGGGTGCAAAGATATGTTGCTGAATTAATCACCGTGCGACTTCAGCTAGCGTCGCACGGTGACAGACCGCTTATTGGCGATAGGATTTGAGGAAGTTGCCGATCCGGCCAATGGCCTGATCCAGGTCGTCGACCCGTGGCAGGGTGACCACGCGGAAGTGGTCCGGCCATGGCCAGTTGAAAGCCGTGCCTTGTACCACCAGTAGCTTCTCCGAGAGCAGCAGGTCGAGCACGAATTTCTCGTCGTTGTGAATCGGGCAGACTTTCGGGTCGATCCGTGGGAACGCATACAACGCCCCCATCGGCTTGACGCAGCTCACCCCCGGAATGTCGTTGAGCAATTCCCAGGTACGATTGCGCTGTTCCAGCAGACGCCCTTGGGGCAATACCAGGTCGTTGATGCTCTGATAGCCACCGAGGGCGGTCTGGATTGCATGCTGGCTCGGTACGTTGGCACAAAGGCGCATGTTGGCCAGCATGTCGATGCCTTCGATGTAGCTCTGGGCATGGTGTTTCGGGCCGGAAATGGCGATCCAGCCGGAGCGGAAACCGGCCACGCGATAGGACTTGGACAGGCCGTTGAAGGTCAGGCACAGCAGGTCCGGTGCCAGCGAGGCGGTGCAGATGTGCACGGCATCGTCGTACAGGATCTTGTCGTAGATCTCGTCGGAGAACACCACCAGATTGTGCTGACGGGCCAGTTCCAACATGCCCAGCAGGACTTCTTTCGAATACACCGCGCCGGTCGGGTTGTTCGGGTTGATGATCACCAGGGCCTTGGTGTTCGGGGTGATCTTGGCCTTGATGTCGGCCAGGTCAGGCCACCAGTTGGCCTGTTCATCACACAGGTAATGCACCGGGTTGCCGCCCGCCAGGCTCACTGCGGCAGTCCACAACGGATAGTCGGGGGCCGGCACCAGCACTTCGTCGCCGTTGTTGAGCAGGGCCTGCATCGACATCACGATCAACTCGGAAACGCCATTGCCCAAGTAGATGTCTTCAATGCCGACGCCTTCCACCTGCTTTTGCTGGTAGTACTGCATCACGGCTTTACGGGCGCTGAACAGGCCTTTGGAGTCGCTGTAGCCCTGGGCGGTCGGCAGGTTGCGGATCACGTCCTGAAGGATTTCATCCGGCGCTTCGAAACCAAAGGGCGCCGGGTTGCCGATGTTCAGCTTGAGGATGCGATGGCCTTCCTCTTCCAGGCGTTTGGCGTGCTTGAGCACTGGGCCGCGAATGTCGTAGCAGACGTTGGCGAGCTTGTTCGATTTGCTGACCTGCATGGCGATGTGTTCCCGAAAATGAACGATCCAGGCGGCGTGTGAACGACCGTACTGGGAATCCTGCGTATTCACACAGGCCTGACGCCTTGAGTGGCGGCATTCATAAATCCGTTTGAATGCACGTGGTCTGGCTGCCAGACTGGCGTTTGACGAGGCGCAATCATACGTGCCGCCCGATCCGTGGAAAAGATACAGATCGGGCTTTTTCAGCTGCTGAGGTGTAACGATGGAAAAATTGCAGAAAACCCTGGAAGAATGGCGGGCCATGCTTGATCCGGAGCAGTACAACGTTTGCCGCCTCAAGGGCACCGAGCGGCCATTCTCCGGCAAATACAACGGCACCAAAACCGACGGTGTTTACCACTGCATCTGCTGCAACGCGCCGCTGTTTGACTCCAAGACCAAATTCGATTCCGGTTGCGGCTGGCCGAGCTTCTACGCGCCGATCGGCGACAGCGCCATGGTCGAGATCCGTGACATCAGCCACGGCATGATCCGCACCGAAGTGGTCTGCGCCAAATGCGATGCGCATCTCGGACATGTGTTCCCGGACGGACCGCCGCCCACTGGCCTGCGTTATTGCATCAACTCGGTGTGCCTGGACCTCGTTCCCCGCGAATAATGCGAGCCCCGTAGGAGCGAAGCTTGCTCGCGAAGGCGTCTTGGCATTCAACACTGATGTTGACTGGCCCGGCGCTTTCGCGAGCAAGCTTCGCTCCTACAGGTGGACGGCGTTCAATATTTTAAATTGCACACAATTCAATTGCTCGCTATGTTTGGTTTCTCTTCCATCATTGGAGTTCGTGCCATGAGCGATAACCTGCTGAGCATCCCTTGCACCACCATCAAGGGCGAGCAAAAGACCCTGGCCGATTTCGCCGGCAAAGCGGTGCTGGTGGTCAACACCGCCAGCAAATGCGGTTTCACCCCGCAGTACAAAGGCCTCGAAGAACTCTGGCAAACCTATAAAGATCAAGGCCTGGTGGTACTCGGTTTTCCCTGCAATCAGTTCGGTAAGCAGGAACCAGGCAACGAGGGGGCGATTTCCGAGTTCTGCGAATTGAATTACGGGGTGAGCTTCCCGCTGTTCAAGAAGATCGAAGTCAATGGTGCCGGCGCCCATCCACTGTTCGTTCAGTTGAAAAAACGCGCGCCGGGCGTGCTGGGATCCCAGGGCATCAAGTGGAACTTCACCAAGTTCCTGATCGGCAAGGATGGCAAGTTGGTCAAGCGCTTTGCTCCGGCGACCAAGCCGCAGGACCTGAGCCGCGAGATCGAAGCCCTGCTCAAATGAACACGTTGTCAGTCGATTCGCTGAAGCTCGACAGCCAGCTCTGCTTCAAGCTGTACGCCGCCTCTCGGGCGGTGATCCGAGCCTACAAGCCGATGCTCGATCAGTTAGGCCTGACCTACCCGCAATATCTGGTGATGCTGGTGTTGTGGGAATGGCAGGAGGCGGCGCCGGAGCAGCCGACGGTCAAGGCCCTGGGTGAGCGCCTGGCGCTGGATTCCGGGACCCTGACGCCGCTGCTCAAGCGTCTTGAGCAACTACAGCTAGTGCAGCGGCAACGTTCGGCACGCGATGAGCGCGAGGTGCACCTGAGCCTGTCGCCCACCGGCAAGGCCTTGCGCGATCAGGTCGGGCCGCTCAAGGCCCGTCTGTTGTGCGATAGCGGCGTCGATCTGGATCGCCTGAGTGATCTGCGCAATGGCCTCGACCACCTGTTGGGGCAAATCAAATCGCTGTCGTAGTGGGTATCCACAAATCGAGCAGGGCCGCCAGTTCTTCGCGGCGGAAGGGTTTGGCCAGGTAGTCGCTCATGCCTGCTGCGCGGCAGCGTTCGCGTTCTTCGGACATGGCATTGGCAGTCAGGGCGACGATGGGCAGTTGAGGCCAGCGTCCGCTGCGACGGATTTGCCGACTGGCTTCATAGCCGTCCATTACCGGCATGTTGCAGTCCATCAGGACCAGATCGAATTCGCTTTGCTCAAGCTGATCCAGAGCCTCGGCGCCGTGGGCCGCGATGATCACCTCGCAACCGAGTTTTCCGAGCATTCCCTTGGCCACCAGCTGATTGACCGGGTTGTCTTCCACCAACAGGATGCGTCCGCGTCGCTGGGGTGAGAGGGCTTCGATCCGGGCTCCGTTGATTGTGTTGATTTCTGGCTGCAGGATCCGCCGCAATGCCTGGTAAAGCGCGTTGCGGGCCAAAGGCCGCGCCTGTTGCTGCAACGGCGCCAGGGCGTTGGCTTGCTCGCCGGGCAGGAAACTGCCGTAAGCGGTCACCAGCAAAATTGGCGCGGTGAAGGTTGGGCGCAGGCCAAACAGGCATTCGGGGCAGTCGGTGATCAACACATCAGGTTCCAGGCCGATCAACCGGTCATCGATGGAACGCTGCTGATAATCGAGCCCCCAGTCGGGCAACAGACTGTTCAACAGCTCCGCCAGACCGCTGCTGGCGGCGGTGATCGCGATGATGTTGCCTTGCAGCGGCGCCGGAGCGATGGCCTGGGTGTGGCAGGGCAGCGGCAGGTCGGCGCAGAACTGACTGCCAAAGCCCGTTTCCGAGCTGATCGTCAGACGCCCTTGCATGGCTTCGCAGAGGTTATAGGTCAGCGCCAGGCCCAGTCCGGTACCGCCGAATTGCCGGGTAATGCCGGCACCGGCCTGGGTGAATGGCTGGAAGATTTTGACCTGCGCGTCCTGGGCGATGCCGATGCCGGTGTCGCAGACTTCGATTCGCACGCCGTCTTCGAACGTCGAAAGACGCACATCGACTCGCCCGAAGCGGGTGAATTTGAGGGCGTTGGACAACAGATTGCTGACGATCTGCCGGACCCGGGTGGGATCGCCGAGTACCAGTGCGGGAAATCGCGGGTCGATCAGGCACGTCAGTTCGACACTCGGCGCGGCGTTCTGGGACAGCAGGTTGGCGGTGTCTTCGATCAGCGAGCCGAGGTCGAATGGAATGTGTTCGAGTTCGAGCTGGCCGGCGTCGAATTTCGACAGGTCGAGAATATCGTTGAGCAGTTCCACCAGCACTTTGCCCGAGTCATGGGCGATGGACAGTTGTTGTTGCTGTTCGGCATTGAGCGGGCCGTCCAGCGAGAGCGCGATCATCCCCAGCAAGCCGTTGAGGGGCGTACGGATCTCATGGCTCATGTTGGCCAGGAACACCGAGCGCGCTTCGGCCATGTCCAGGGCGGTGCGGCGGGCGACTTCCAGCTCCTCGTTGGATTGGCTGAGCCGGGAGTTGATGGCCTTGAGTTCCGCGGTGCGGGCCGAAACGATGTTTTCCAGTTGCGAGAGGTAGTCGGTCAGGCGGTTTTCGGCATTGCGCCGTTGCTGGATTTCGGTGGCGATATTTTCGAACTGCTGATTGGCGACCTTGACCAAGACCCCGATTTCATCGTTTTCATGCCCCGTCGGATACTCCAGCCACGTCGGTTCCGCGGCGCGCGGATCACGGCCACTGAGTTCGCGGATGACCCGTACCAGCGGCTTGGTCAGCATCACGTAAAACAGCGCCAGCAAAATGCCCGTGAGAATCAGGCTGCGCGCAAAGCCGTTGAGCAGAGTCACTTCAGCTCGACGCAGGAAACGGCTGCCGAAGGTGTAGGTATCGACTTCCAGGTGCAAGGTCCCGAGGGATTCTTCCGGCAAGTGGTCGAGGTAGAGGCGGTCTTCGAACTGTCGGTTGGCGCCGAACAGGAAGTCGCTGATCATCCGGTAACTGTTTTCCAGGCCCGGGCGTTTGACGCTGGCCAGCACGGTATTGTTGTTGTCGGTCAATTGCGCGCCGATGATTGCAGGGGAGCGCAACAGGCCCAGGGTCAGCTCCTGGGCGAGTTCGGCGTCGATGTTATAGGCGATGCGCGATGCCGGGTTATGGCTGATTTCCATCAAGGACAGTATTTCGCGGTTGATGGAGGCGTCTTCGCTGGCATAATCGATGCCTATTTGCAGCAGACTGAGCAGCGTGCCCAGAATGAAACCGACCAGCACCGTAAGCCGTGCTTGCTTGTACGACAGCCGCTGGCTGAACTTGATATCCATTGGATGTTGAACCACTTCCGTTTCCCTTCGCTGCTCAAGCATAGTCGATCATCAATGGATACCGATGTTCTCGCAAAACACCTGTATGGGGTATGGGCCGGGCATCGGATGCTGTGTTTCGTCGCTGTATCGCCATCATCACTGTGAATGTGCCCGAGGAGAAGACGTGGATTCCCGATTGAATGCTTTTCTTGAACGCGCCGATGCCGTTCTGGCCCGTATCGAGCCGCTGTTGCCCGCCCCTCGGCAAGCCATCGACTGGACGCACTGCCTGGCCGCCCGCTGGCAACGGGAAGGGCGCAGCGGTTTTCTGCTGCCCCTGCAAGTCAGCCTGGACATGCGTCTGTCCGACCTGATCGGCGTTGACCGGCAACTGGAACAACTGGGCCGCAACACCCGGCAGTTCCTCGATGGCATGCCGGCCAACCACGCCTTGCTCTGGGGCTCGCGGGGCACGGGAAAATCGTCGCTGGTGCGCGCCTTGCTGGCTGAACACGCCAAGAGCGGCCTGCGGCTGATCGAGATCGAGCGCGATCACCTGGCGGACTTGCCGCGCGTGGTCGAGCAAATTGCCAAGCTGCCCCAGCGTTTCGTGCTGTTCTGCGATGACCTGTCGTTCGAGTCGGGCGAGGGCGATTATCGCGTGCTCAAGAGCGTGCTCGATGGTTCTCTCGAACAGGCGCCGGACAACGTTCTGCTGTACGCCACCTCCAACCGTCGCCATCTGGTGCCGGAAAAGGAAAGCGATAACGAGAACTGGAAAAGGGTCGATGGCGAACTCCATCCTAGTGAGGCGGTGGAAGACAAGATCGCGCTGTCGGACCGTTTTGGCCTGTGGCTGTCGTTCTATCCGTTTACTCAGGAGCATTTCCTTAACGTTGTCGAACACTGGATCGGTCAATTGGCCGACAAGGCCGGCCTTGAATGGCAGCGTGACGAAGAATTGGACATCCTCGCAGTGCGCTGGGCCACGGGTCGGGGCAATCGCAACGGACGTTGCGCCTATCAATTTGCCCGCTATTGGGTCGGGCTGAAGCTGTTGGAGTACAAGGCATGATCGATCTGCAAAAAAGCGGCCAGGGCCTTGAGGGCTACGGCATGCTGTGGGCGCAGCTGGAATCGTTGCTGGCGGACGAGCGTGATTTTATCGCCAATGCCGCACAATTTTCGGCGTTTCTTTTCAACCAGCTCGAAGACCTGAACTGGGCCGGTTTCTACCTTAATCGCAACGAAGAACTGGTGCTTGGCCCGTTTCAGGGGCAGATCGCCTGTGTACGGATTCCGTTCGGTCGCGGTGTGTGCGGGGCGGCGGCGGCCACCTTGCAGACTCAACGGGTTGAAGACGTACATGCGTTCCCCGGGCATATCGCCTGCGACAGTGCGTCGAACAGCGAGTTGGTGGTGCCGCTGGTCAAGGACGGTCGACTGATCGGCGTACTGGACCTCGACAGCCCGAAACTGGCGCGTTTTACCGCTGACGATCAGGCCGGTATCGAACAACTGGCGGCGATTTTCCTGCGTCTGACCGACTGCTGATCAGGTCTTCAAGCCGGCCTTGATCAGCAGGCTTGAAGGATCGACCGCATCGATCTGTTGTGGCTCGAGGAATCGGCTGGCGTACTGCAAGTAGATTTCGTCGTTGATGAACAGCCCGAACAATTGCGCGTCGATATGGGCGTCACGGCACATGGTGGCCATGATGCTCAGGGCTTCGCTCAAGGGCTTGGCTTTCTTGTAGGGTCGATCGGCGGCCGTCAGCGCTTCGAAAATATCGGCAATCGCCATCATCCGCGCCGGCAGGCTCATGTCTTCGCGCTTCAATCGTTTGGGATAACCGGTTCCGTCCATTTTTTCGTGGTGGCCGCCGGCGATCTCCGCGATGTTATTGAGATGGCCGGGGAAGGGCAGGTGACTGAGCATCAGGATCGTCTGCACCATGTGGTGATTGATGATGTAACGCTCCTCGCGGGTCAGGGTGCCTCGGGTGATGCTCAGGTTGTAGAGCTCGCCCCGGTTGTACTTGTAGCGCGGTACGTCGAGCTTGAACCCCCAGGGATTGTCGGCCGGAATCAGTTCGCTTTCGGCGCGCTCGAGCAGGTGCTCGGGTTTATCCGCCAACAGCGGTTCGCTGACCGGCAGGGTCGGTGCCGGGGTGCGGGCCTGGCGACGGTTTTCTTCCCACGAAACCCCAAGCCGATCATCCAGGGTTCGGGTCCAGGTGCGTTGGGCGATGGTATTGAGCCGTTGCAGATCGGTTTCGGCCATGGTCTCGCTGCCCAGGTTGCAGTGGGCCACAAACGCGAAATCATCATCCAGCGCCGCCAGGCTCGCATCGCGTAATTGCGCCAGAGATTGCTCGTCACCCCCCATCGCGATGGCCTGCCAATAGCTGACCCAGGCGTCACGCTTGAGGACTTCGAAACGGGTACGGATTTCGTGGATGCGGTCGTACAGGGTTTCAAGCTTCGTGGCTTTGTCGACCACGTATTCCGGGGTGGTGACCTTGCCGCAGTCATGCAGCCAGGCGGCGATGTGCAGGGCTTCCCACTCATCTTCGGTGGGCTGATAGTTGCTGAAGGCCGGGTCCTGACTGGCCGCGGCGGCCTGCGCCAGCATCAGGGTCAGTTCCGGCACCCGCTGACAGTGAGCGCCGGTATAGGGGCTCTTGGCATCGATTGCGCCGGCCAGCAGTTGAATGAACGAGTCCAGCAGCTGTTTTTGTTTGGCTTGCAGACGTTGACTCTCAATACTCACGGCGGCCGCACCGGAAACCGCCTGGAGAAACGCGATGCGATCGGGGCGAAGTTTTTCCAGGTCGCTTTGTGCGCCGCTGTCGGCCAGCAACAGGATCAGCAGGCCGACGGTTTCGTTATGGCGATTGTGCAGGCGGATACCGATCAGATGGACCCGGGGGCACTCCAGCGCAAGCAAAACCTTCTGCAGGTCGCCCGCCTGTTCGAAACCCAGGTTGGTGACGACATTGTCGGCATTTGCCAGTTTCTGCATCCATTGAGGGCTCTGCGGATCCTGAGGTGCGTGTCCTTGAATGTCGAATGACGGTAATGCCTGTGGGTTGCCATTGATGACCAGTGCATGCGGCTCCACGCGGTCGTCATCATTTTCACGCAGGTAGAGCAGACCGGCCTGGGCCTGGCCGATCTTCACGGTTTCAAACAACACCCGTTGCAACAAAGGGGCGAAGCGGGTCTCGGCGCTCAGGCTGTCGGTGATCTGGAAAAAACTCGCCAGAGTGTCTTTCATGCGCGCCATCGACACGCTCAATTGGTCGACTTCAAGCACCGGCGAACGACGGCTGACCGGAAAATTGAAATCGAAACTGCGAATCGCATCAGCTTCTTGCACCAGGGCGCGCAAGGGTTTGACCAGGACTCTGGAGGTCAGCCAACCCATCGGCAGGCACATCAGCAGCGTGGCCAGGGTAATCAACGCGCCTTGCCAGCGCATGCGGTAGGCGTCGACGAGCAATTCATCCTCCGGCACCAGGAGCGCCAGTTGCAGCCCCTGCGGGCCACCCTCCTGCATGCTGTTGCGCGCCATGATCCATTGACGGCCGGCGGTGTTCAGGCGCTTGGCCTGCGGGGGACTTGTGAGCAGGGCCGCGAGGCTGGGGCTCAGGTCGGCGGCTTTGATCAGGCGGGCCGTCTGGTCGTCGACGATCAGTTTGCTGCTGTCGGGGTAGGCGATGGCATTACCCTGGGCATCGAACAGCACAATTTCGGTACTGGGGGTCACTGCATGTTTGGCCAGGGTCGCCGACAGTTCCGCCAGGGTGAGGTCGGCCCCCATCACCGCATGCTCGCCACTGCGCCGGGCCAGGGTGGTACCGACGTTATGGGTGGAGAAAAAAAGATAAGGTTCGGTGGTGATCTGATCGACGTCGCTACGGGCGCTGGAGAACCAGGTGCGGGTACGGGGATCGTAGGTTTCGTCGGGATTGTCCTGACGGCTGATGAGGTTCAGGTTCTGATCGAAAAACAATGATTGGGAGCGGACCTGGCCATTGCCTGGGTGCTCGATGCTCCAGACCTGATACGCCGCCGTATCCGGTGCCTCGACCAGCTTTTTCAGGGCGACGGTTCGCAGTGGACGAACCATGAAAAAGTCGCCATTGCCATAGCCCAGGTACAACGAGGCCAGATCCGGGTTGTCCTTGAGCGATTGGCTGAAGGGCTTGAGCAACGCCAGGCGCTGCTCAAGGTCGGGCGCGCGGGTCGCCGGATAGTCCGCCAGCAGGCTCAACAGATGACGAATCGGCTCATAGGTGCGCTGCAGATCCAGACGGACATCTTGCTCGATGCGGTTGAAGAGCTTTTCGCTGCTGGCAAGAATGATCTGGGTGGTTTGCCGATAGTTGAATATGCCCAGCACCACCCCGGTCAGCAACAGCAGGAAGGTGAACATCACGCTGATATGGATGTGCAGGGGAAACCGGCGTTGATCCGGGCGCAGTGGGTTGGGCATGCTGTTTCTCCATGATGATTAACACACTGCTCAGCCCTCAAGCATAGTTAACGCTCCGTCATAGTGCTTTTGTTGTGGCGTGCCATCTGTTGTTGCAATGCCTGCTCCAGTTCGAGCATCGCGTGCTCCATGGACTTGCTGCAATCAGCCACTTCGTCGTGGTGGAACCGGTTATTGCAGGCCTTTTCGAGCGCCTCGCAACTGTCGATCAATCGGGAAGCCTGGATGATTCGGGCCGCACCCTTGATTTTGTGAGCGACGTCGAGCAATGACTGCCGATCCTTTGACCGGGACAACGCCAGCAGCGCTTGGCGGTCCAGGCGGTTGCTGTTCAGCAGCTCGGTCAATAATCGCTGGTTCAGCGTCGGGTTGCCACCGGTCAACAGGTGCAGCCCCTCCAGGCTGAAGGTCGGGGCGCGGGATGTCGGCGTGATGCCTTCGATCCATTGACTCAAGGCTGTCAGGCTGAGGGGCTTGAACAGGCAATCGTCCATCCCGGCGTGCTTGCAGCGCTGTTTTTCTTCCGGCTGCGCATTGGCGGTGAAACCCAGAACGGTACAGCGAGAGCGCTGCGTGTGCTGTTCATGTTGGCGAATGGCGCGGGCCAGCTCATATCCATTCATGATCGGCATGTTGCAATCGGCGATCACCAGGTCGAATGGCTGATTCTTCCACGCCTCGAACCCTGCCTCGCCATCCGCTGCGACAATGAACCGATGCCCCAGAAACTCCAGTTGCTGGCACATGAGCAAGCGATTGGCCGGGTGATCGTCGACCACCAGAACGTTCAACGGGGCAGCACTGGGAAGAATTTGCGGCTCGATACGTTCTGGTATCTGTTCCGGCGGCAGGGTTGCCAGGTCCAGCGACACCCGGACCTGTGTGCCGATTCCCGGCTGACTGCTCAATCTCAGACTGCCGCCCATCATTTCGCACAGATTGCGGCTGATCACCAGGCCCAGCCCCGCGCCGCCTCTGGGTAACTGGCTGGAGTTTTCGGCCTGGACAAATGGTTCGAACAATCGCTGTTGATCCTGCTCGCTGATCCCGGCGCCGCTGTCTTCAACCAGCAACTGCAAATGGACCCGGTCGGGCGTGTCGGTCGGCTGCAATTCGACGCTGACCCTGACCTGGCCCTGTTGCGTGAACTTGATGGCATTGCTGACCAGGTTGGACAGCACTTGCTTGAAACGCATCGGGTCCAACAGGACATCGGTCGCCGGTTTGACGGGGTTGAATTCCAGTTGCAGCACGATATTTTTCTGTCGGGCCAGCCCGTCGAAGATCCGCACCACCGAGGCGATGGTTTCACCCGGATTGACCCGTTCCGGGCTCAGGCTCAGACGCCCGGACTCGATGCGTGCAATATCGAGAATGTCCCCGATCAGCTCCAGCAGGTCTTTCGCCGAGTTATACGCGACGTCGATGGCCGGCCGATCCGGGTGGTTGTGCTCGATGCGTTTGAGCGTCAGTTCGAGCATGCCGATGATCGCATTCATGGGCGTGCGGATCTCATGGCTCATGGTCGCCAGAAAGGTGCTTTTCGCCCGGTTGGCTTCATCGGCCCGTTCTTTAGCCGCCCGCAGTTCATCGAACAGCTGCCGCCGTTCGCTGATGTCGATCCAGCCGCCGATGACGCCTTGCACGTCACCGCTCGAGTCTCGATAGGGAAGAATCCAGTGATAGATCGTCAGCTTGCGCTCGCCGATGTGCAACGGGCGGTCGAGAATCAACGGCGTACCCTCGGCCATGACGCGCTGGTAGTCCGCCTGATACTCCCGTGCTTCGAAGGCATTGCTCAGGGTGCCCGGTATAACGCCTTTACCGATGATGTTTTCGCGCTTCGTGCAGAAGGTTTCCAGATAACTGTCATTGCAGCTTTGCAGTAATCCCTGGCGATCACGCACGTAAATGGGGTGAGGCGTGCCATTGACCAGTGATCGCATGAATTCCAGTTGATCGTTCAATGCACGTTCGGCCGCTTGCCGCTGTTTTATCTGGCGTCTCATATAGGCGTTCCAGGCGGCGGATATCAGCAGCAACACGCCGGCGCCTGTAACGATCTGATAAAACACTCGGTGATAGTTGCGCCAGGTACTTTGCGAGGCCGCCGAATAACCACGCCAGCGGTTGTTGATAATGCCCAGCTCTTCCGGTGCGATGCTCAGCAGTGCTTTGTCGAGGATGGCATTCAGTTCTTTGGCGTCGCGCCCGGTCGCCAGGGAAAACGCTGCTTGTCGGGTGCCAATGGTCGTGCTGATCTGAAGTGTCTGTTCGAAGATCCGCGAGGAGATGAAGTAGTTGGCGATCACCAATGAGTTCACCGCACCTTCGGCCTTGCCCTCGGCGAGCAACTCCACGGCGCTGAAGGTGTCCGGGGTTTCAATCAGGTTGATCCGCGGGAACTCGCGGCGCAGGTAATCCACCAGTGGATTGCCTTGGGCAATGGCCAGGCGCTTGTCTTGTAGTTGGGTGAGGTTCGTCGGGCTGTCGGGCGCTTTGCGCGTCAACAGGACGAAGGAGTTTTCCAGATAAGGGCGGCTGAAGTTCAACGCTGTTTCACGTTGGGCGCTGGGGAGCAGGGCGGCGATCAGGTCGGCTTGATGGTTAGCGATTTGCTCGATCATCTCGTCATCACTTCGACTGCGCTGGATCTCGAAACGCAAACCGGTACGCAATCTGATCAACTCGAGCAGGTCAGCCGTGACGCCACGAAAGTTGCCGTCGCTGTCGAAAAACGTCAGCGGCGCAAACGCTTCATTGACCACCACGCGCACGACTGGATTTTGCGCCAGCCAGCGTTCTTCGCGCTGGGTGAGTTGCAGTTTTTGATCGGTGAGAAGAATGTCGCTGCCGGCACTCCAGCGTTTGGCGATGTTATCTCGCTCGCTGGTGGGGATGGCCTTGAGTACGGCGTTGATGATGCCGAGCAGATCCGGGTTGTTCTTTTGCACGGCAAAGCTGAAGCCATGGGCTTCGTGTTTACCGAAGTTGGCCATGCGGATGTTGTTCAAATACCCCTTGTTGATCATGTAATGGGTTGAAATGGTGTCACCGAGAAAAACATCGGCCTGGTCGAAGGCAACCGCGTTGATTGCATTCTGGTAGGACGGGTAGGAGGTGATGATTGCCTTCGGATACAGCGCCCTGACCTCGTCCAGCGGCAGATAGTGATACACCATGCTAAGCCGCATGCCGGCAAGTCCATCGGTCAGTGACCTGGTTTCTCCTTCTCGTGTCACCAGTACGGGTTGATCCACTGCATAAGGCGTGGACAGGGCAATGTCGGCATTGTCGGCCTCGAATCCATTGGCGGTGCCGAGCATGTCGACCTCGCCTTTTTCCAGTGCCTCGATCGCGGCCCCTCGGGATGCAAAGCGCTGAACCTTGACGGGCAACCCTATAGCCTTGCCGAGGATGCCCGCGTAATCGGCGGTGAAACCTTCATAATCGTGGCCGCTGAGGGTCAGGTCGAAAGGAGGATAGTCCGGGGCCGAGGTGCCCAGGATCAATTCATGTTTATCCTTGACCCATTGTCGTTGTGAGGTATCCAGTTGGACTTCCATGTGCCCGGCCGTCGAGCGACTGAGCAGGGTGTAGTACTCGCTGGCCGTCTGTGCCGCGAGCGCTGAAGTACTCAGGCATAAACCCGCGGCCATGAGTATCAGATAATCCTTGAAGCGGCTGGGCATCCTGTTTCTCACACTAACGCGTTACGTTTTGCCATATCGATGAGTTCAACCAGGGATTTGGCCTTGAGTTTTTGCATGAGTCGTTTTTTATAGGTGCTGACCGTCTTGTTGCTGAGAAACATACCCTTGGCAATCTCCTTGTTGGTACGGCCCTGGGCAAAAAGTTGTAATACCATCAGCTCTCGATCGTTAACGGACTTGAATAACTCCAGATCTGCCCACCGTACATCGTCACTGCGAACAGGATTCAGGGCCTGACTGGGAAAGTAGTTGTAACCTGATAAGACTGCTTTGATCGCACTGACCAGTTCACTGAGATCTTCCTGTTTACATACATACCCCGATGCGCCGGACTGCATACACCGAATGCCAAAAAGTGTCGGGCACTGTGCAGTTAATACCAGTGTTTTGAGGGGGGTACTCATTGCGTTGAAACGGGAAAGAACTTCCAGCCCATCCAGTTTGGGAATGCTGATGTCGAGAATGATCAGATCGGGCATGCATTCACGAACCATCTGCATTGCATCGACCCCATTGTCAGTTTCACCGACGACTTTGTAACCTTCATGTTCCAGCAGCATTCGAACGGCAAGGCGGATGACAGGGTGATCGTCGACAATAAAAACGGAGTTCATAATCAAATCCCATACGTGCACAAATAAAGCGCGCACCTTAGCTCAGATAGTTGAGGGGTCGCATGAACTGACAGCCCTGTAGCAGCAATATAGGAAAAGTCCTACAAATGAAGAAGAATAGGACTACGTATCAACTAGGTTTTGAATGAGGAAGGGGTGAAAGTTGAGTAGGTGTAGTCAAGAATCTGAAAGTATTGAGTTGTAGGTTTTAATTTGTACTTTGGTTATGGTTTTAATGTGTGTTTTTATTGTGAGGTCGACGTCAACAGGTTTATAAAGTCTGATTGTTTCAATGGTTTGGTCAAGTAGCCCAGCAAGGGCAGGCCATGTTCGTAAGCCATTATTTCAAGTTCGTGCAGTTCGACGGATGTCAGGCTGCTCAGAAGTATTGCCTGTCTGATCATTCCCCGATGACTGGCATATTTGATCAGATCAAGGCCTGGTAGGTCGGGCAGGCATTGGTCGCACAGAAGAATGTCGAACGGTTGCGCAGACTTGAACATTTGTTTCAAGGCGCCTGCGGCACTGTCAGTGGCGGTCAGTTGAGTGAAACCATCGCTTTCGAGCAGGTATTGAGTCGCTCTTAACTGAAAGGGATGATCTTCCACCAGCAAGATGCGCCAATCGTGTTTGAACATAGGAGTTTTCATGCTTCATCTGTCGAGCAGTTGGAGTGCGATTATTTCGCGAGATGGCCGAACAATCGATCAGTCCGCTCTGCACAAGGTGTAGGGCGATTCTGTCGAGGTTGAAATACAAATGAATATCGAGAAGATCGATCAGCCGTTCAGGTGTCCCGGACGCGGCTGATCGATAGGCTTTTATCCGTGGCTTGAACGACCGGTCATTTCCAGCGCCATTTCACTGGCATAGCTGTCGGTCATGCCGGCGATGAAATCAATCATGCGCAAGAAGGCGGTGTGTAACGGGCCATTAGGATCGGGCGCATTGTTGCCCAGCAAGTCGAGTATGCGGCGGTTCTTGAAGGAGGGTGTACGACCGTTGTGCTGCTCCAGTGCCGCGCCGCAAAAGGCGTTGAGCAAAATCTCCAGGGTGGTGTAGGCGCCGATTTCGTGGAGCGTCTTGCGTTTGTCCTGGAAGATTTTTTTGCGCGCCATGTCCTTGGCATTCAGGACGCAGCGTTTGGCGGGGCCATGCATGTGTTCCACCAGATCACCCGGCAGCGTGCCGGCCAGCAGCGCATCCTGCTGCTCGACGAAGGCTCGGGCTGCTGCGTTGGTCAGGTGTTCGATGGCTTTGCCCCGCAGGATCGCCAGTTTGCGCCGACGCGAATCCTGTGGGCCGAGCTGGCGGTAGGTTTCGGGGAGATCATCGCCCACCAGATCCAGCAGCAGGGACTCGACTTCGGTGTACTCCAACAGCTCCATCTCCAGGCCATCTTCCAGATCGATCAGCGCATAGCAGATGTCGTCGGCAGCCTCCATCAGATACACCAGCGGATGGCGCGCCCAGCGCTGTTCCTCCAGTTGTGGCAGGCCGAGCTTTTGAGCGATCTGTTCCAGCAGAGGCAGTTCGCTCTGATAGCAGCCGAACTTGTGCTTCTTGTAGCCCAGCGAGTCGGCGTGCCGCGCGGTCCACGGGTATTTCAGGTAGGTGCCGAGGGTGGCATAGGTCAGCCGGGTGCCCCCTTCGAACTGATGGTATTCAAGCTGGGTGAGTACCCGGAAACCCTGGGCGTTGCCTTCGAAATTGAGGAAGTCATTGCGTTCGACTTCGCTCATGGCATCCAGCCAGCCACGGCCCGCGGCCTGTTGGAACCAGTGGCGGATCGCGTCTTCGCCGGAGTGGCCGAAGGGCGGATTACCGATGTCATGGGCTAGGCAAGCCGATTGCACCACCATTCCCAGATCGCTTGGTTCGCACCAGTCGGGCAGGGCGCTGCGGATGGTTTCACCGACGCGCATCCCCAGCGAGCGACCGACGCAGCTGACTTCCAGTGAATGGGTCAGGCGCGTATGGATGTGATCGTTGCTGGAGACCGGATGGACCTGGGTCTTGCGCCCGAGACGGCGAAACGCGCCCGAGAAAATGATGCGGTCGTGGTCTTTATGGAAAGGGCTACGGCCGAGTTCTTGCGGGCTGTGCACAGGCTTTCCGAGGCGTTCGCGGGTAAGCAGGGTTTGCCAATCCAAGGCTGGTTTCTCCGTCAGGTGACTGATCCCCTAGCTTCCCGGTTCGTGTCGGTACCTGCAAGGAGAACTAGAGCCCGGCCGCGTCAATATCGATGAGTAGCAGCCGCTCGCCGTTATCGAAAAACTGCCCGGCGGTGAGGCAGTATTGATTGCTGGTGGCGTCGCGGTAGGTATTGGAAAGCGTCAGGCGGCGTTCATCCCAACCCTCGGCCAGTAAGTGATAGAAATACGGGCGCCACGACCAGTTATGGCCCAGGTAGCGGTTATCGGCTTCCCAGCCGTTGTTGCGCCATTCCAGGTTGGGTGTCAGTTGCGTGCCGTGGCGGTCGCATTGATAGAAACGCAACAGCCAGGGAAACGCCTCCAATTGCGGCAAGGCGCTGAGGGGCGCGTTGGCTTGTGCCCAGGCTTGCAGGATGGCCATCAGTTCGCTGAGTTGCTGGCGCATGATCATCAGGCGAGCGCGCTCAGCCAGTTTTTGCTGGACATAACGCTGGCGTAATTGCGCGAAACGCTCGACAAAGGCGTCTGTGGCGAAGAAGTCCGCTTGTGCCCGGGCGAACAGAAAACCCTGTACGTAGCGTGAGCCACACTCCAGGGCAAAGTTCAGTTGGGCTTCGGTTTCCACGCCTTCGGCGATGATCCAGCAACCGGTTTTCTCCGCCATTTGCGCCAGTGCCTTGACCACTTCGCTGCTGGGGCCACCTAAAGCGGCGGCCTGGAACAGCCGCATGTCGAGCTTGAGAATGTCCGGTTGCAGTGTCAGCACGCGATCGAGCTGAGAGTAGCCGGCCCCGAAATCATCGATGGCGATCCGCGCCCCGGCTTGTCGGTAGCGCGCCACGACTTCTGCCAGACGCTGGCTGTCGCCGCCCAGTTCGGTGATCTCGAAGACGATTCGCTGCGCGTCGACGCCGTGCCTGCTCAGTTGTCTGAGACTCGGCAACTCCTGATCCCGGCGCAAGCGGCTGATCCAGCGAGGTGAGATGTTCAGGCTCAGAAACCAGTCCGAGGGCGCTTCATGCAAGCGGCTCAGGGCGTTATCGCGAATCTGGCGATCGAGACGACGCAGGGCGATGGCGGGAGTTCGAGGGTCAGCGAACAGCGGTCCTACCGAGGTCAGTTGACCATCGGCCTGGCGCAGTCGACCCAGTGCTTCGACGCCAGCGATACGGCCTGTGGCGGTATCGATGAACGGCTGAAAGCAGGCGAGCGGTTGCCCGTCGATCACGAGGCCTCCTTAGTAAGGTCTTGTTCTGGATAAACCTGGTCGCCAGTCAGGCACGCAGGATTAACCTCTGGGTAAAGAGGTCAATCCCGGTGGTATTGCAAGAATGCAGCCAGACAGCACTGATTAGTGTTTGCGCGTAGAGATCTGCATGGCCAGTTTGATCAGCGGCCCCAGCGTGGCGCCCAGACGAACCAGCCGGGTCAGGCTGCCGATGCCACCGCCCTTGGCACTCTTGCCGGTCAGAAAGCCCAACCCGATCACGGCTGCGATGCCCCAGAGCGGAGCGTGTTTGATGCCGAAGCCGTCTTGCAGGTTTTGCGTCATGCCACGCACCCGTAGCAGGGGTTGCAGCAGGTGTTGGGATTCGTGGCGAATTTCCTGGCGATGCATTTCCATGCGCAGGCGGATCAGCGCCTTGCGCATTTCCGTGCGCGAGCTGTTGCGGGGAAGTTCAGGCAAGTTCATGGCAACAGGCGCTCCCGATCGTTGGCCAGTTCTTCGAGGGTGCCATGGAAGGGGGAGGACTCATCGAAAATCGCCGCTCTCAAGCGCATCGCACAGAACAACGCCGCGAGGGTATAGAACACACAGAGGCCGATGATCGCAGCCAGGCGGTAGGTGTCCCAAAACAGGATCAATACCAGTGTCGACAAGCCCACCAGCAGCAACAAGGCAAAGACCAGCGTCAGGCCTGCAAACAGCAACAGGCTTACGGTGCGGGCTTTTTGTTCTTGCAGTTCGATGCCGAACAGTTCGACATGGCTATGCAGCAATCCAAGAAAGGCAGCACCCAGGCGTCGCGTTGAGGAGCGGGTACCCGTCGCGGACGAGTCGGATTCACCAATCGCCATAATCAGCGCCGAGTAGCCAGCAGGCCAATCAGGAAACCCACGCCAGCGGCGATTCCCACCGATTGCCATGGGTTGGCCTGGACGTAGTCTTCCGTGGCGGTGACAGCGGCCTGGCCGCGCTCGCGCAAAGAGTCTTCGGTCAGCTTCAAGGTTTCCCGGGCCCGCAGCAGACTGTCGCGGATCTGCTCGCGCAGCTCATCGGCCTGATCGCCGGCCAGGGAGGCGGTGTGTTCCAGCAACCGCTCGGTGTCACTGACCAGCGTCTGGAAATCTTCCATCAGTATTTCTTGAGCAGTCTTTGCCTTGATGCGTGCCATTGGTGATCTCCGTAAGTGGCTTGTGAAGCGTTCGAGTATGAGCCTTGCGCGAAGGTTCAGTACAAATGACTGGTACAACTTTTGCTACGTCGTGGTGCGTCCGCCGGCGCTACTGCGCTGTTGCCGGGCATGATTTCAGGAAAACCCTGACTCAAACAATCAAAACTCGCGTAGAGGCTTCGCTCTTGTGCGCCAAATCGGTTCATCCGGACCAGCGCTTGGGTCTGGATGAGCTGCAACTTGGTGCGCCGGCCATCTGCGCGAACTGCTTTGGTGCTTTTTTTCAGCCTTCAGGTCTGCCAATCCATGGAAAATCTGCAAAGTGCTGTGGACAGTCTGGTCCATAGCTCCAACACGTTGTTCATCCTTATCGGTGCGGTCATGGTTTTGGCCATGCACGCCGGTTTTGCCTTTCTGGAAGTCGGTACCGTTCGACAGAAGAACCAGGTCAACGCCTTGTCGAAGATCCTCAGCGACTTCGCCATTTCGACCCTGGCCTACTTCTTTATAGGCTATTGGATTTCCTACGGGGTCACTTTTATGCAGCCGGCGGCGGTGATCACTGCCGATCATGGTTATGGGCTGGTGAAATTTTTCTTTCTGCTGACCTTTGCCGCGGCGATTCCGGCGATCATTTCCGGAGGCATCGCCGAGCGCGCCCGGTTCGTCCCGCAGTTGTGTGCGACGGCGCTGATCGTGGCGTTCATCTACCCCTTCTTCGAAGGCATGATCTGGAATGGCAACTTTGGCCTGCAAGCCTGGTTGCTGGAACGCTTTGGAAGCAGTTTCCATGATTTCGCAGGCTCGGTGGTGGTTCACGCCATGGGCGGCTGGCTGGCACTCGCGGCGGTGTTGTTGCTCGGACCGAGGCAAGGTCGTTATCGCGACGGACGACTGGTGGCATTCGCACCGTCGAGCATTCCCTTTCTGGCATTGGGTTCGTGGATTTTGATCGTCGGCTGGTTCGGCTTCAACGTGATGAGCGCCCAGACCTTGCAAGGGGTCAGCGGGCTGGTGGCGGTGAACTCGCTGATGGCCATGGTCGGCGGCACCGTGGCGGCGTTGATCGTGGGACGCAATGACCCGGGCTTTTTGCATAACGGCCCGTTGGCCGGACTGGTGGCGGTCTGCGCCGGCTCGGATCTGATGCACCCGGTGGGCGCCTTGGTGACCGGTGCCATCGCCGGGGCTCTGTTTGTCTGGTGCTTTACCGCGGCTCAAGGCAAATGGCGTATCGACGATGTGCTGGGTGTCTGGCCATTGCACGGGCTGTGTGGCGTCTGGGGCGGGATCGCTTGCGGTATCTTCGGTCAAACCGTCTTGGGTGGCGTGGGAGGCGTGAGCCTGATCAGTCAGTTGATTGGCACCTCTGTGGGGGTGATCGTGGCGCTGGCCGGAGGTTTTGCGGTGTATGGCGCGATCAAGGCGCTCCATGGCCTGCGCCTGAGCCAGGAAGAGGAGTATTACGGTGCGGACTTGTCGGTGCACAAGATCGGCGCCGTGAGTCAGGATTGAATCAATTTTCTTCATCGTCAGCGCCGGGGTAAAAACCGTGCAGCAGGCGATAGCGGTCATGTCGTACCTGGTCGACCCGGTCTTGCACCTGCTGACCGTGTATGCCCAGCATGACCAGCGCGTGTGAGGCGAGCATCAGGCTGGACTCCAGCAACTCGGGTACGACTTCGCTGGCGCCGGCCGCCTTCAATTCGGCCAACTGACTGTCGTCCCGTGTGCGCACCAGGATCGGCACGATGGGATTGAGCCGCCGTGCTTCCTTGAGTATCAGCAGCGCGATGTCAGTCTTGTCCACGGCGACCACCAACAGCCTGGCGCGCTCCAGTCCTATCGCCAACAACAGTTCGCCGCGACGTGAATCACCGTAATGAACGCAGCTTTCAGCGACGGCTGCTTCCTGCACCCGCACCGGGTCGGTGTCCAGCGCAATGTAGGGTTGATGTTCATGGCGCAGAAAGCGCCCGATGGATTGACCTACGCGGCCGTAGCCACAGATCACTACGTGATTGTGCAAGCCAGCGTTGAGTGCGCTGATTTCTTCGAGTTCGGCTTCTTCGTTGGGCTTGCGGTGCAGGTGTGCGGCGATATGGGGAGCGGCGCGAAGCAGCAAAGGCGTCGCCAGCATCGAGCAGAAAGTGGCGGCCAGCAGCAGGCCACCGAGGTCGGCGGGCATCAGTTTGTTCTGTTGCATCTGCGCCATCAGGGCAAAGCAGAACTCGCCTCCCTGGGCCAATGCCAGGCCGCTGCGCCAGGCGGTTTCGCCATCGCTGCCGCGCCATTTGACCAGCAGCGCGACCAAGGTGCCTTTGATCAGCAGCAATCCCAGCGTCAGGCCGAGAATCAGCAGGCCGTGGCTGGCAAACAAGCGCAAGTCGATCAGCATGCCAATACTGACGAAGAACACCCCGAGCAGAATGTCGCGAAACGGACGGATGTCCGCCTCGATCTGATGTCGATAATGGCTTTCCCCCAGCAACATGCCGGCGAGAAACGCGCCCAGGGCAGGGGAGAGGCCGAGCAGGTGAGTCAGCCAGGCTGTCAGCAGAACGATCACCAGCGCCAATAATACGAACAGCTCCGCGGACCGGGACGCGGCGATTTCATGGAACAGCCGTGGCAGAAACCAGCGACTGACCAGCAGCAGGCCGACGAACAGCACCAGGGTCTTGCCTAGCGTCAATGGCAGCGCCCAATACCAGGCCTGGTCGCTGCTGCCGGCGAATACCGGCACCAGGGTCAGCAGCAATACAGCCACCACGTCCTGGAACAACAGCACGGCAATGGCATTCTGGCCGTGACGGCTGAAAATTTCACCGAGGCTGCTCAGCTCCTTACTGACGATGGCGGTAGACGACAACGCGAGACCAGCGCCGAGTAACAGGGCAGGCGTGATCGGCATGCCGAACAGTATCAGTACACCCCCCAGCACGCTCCCGGACCCCAGTACTTGCAGGCTGCCCAAGCCAAACACCACCTGGCGCAGCGCGAGCATTTTCGACAGGGAAAACTCAAGCCCCAGGGAGAACAGCAAGAACACCACGCCCAATTCAGCCAGATCGGGCAACTCTTCGCTTTCATTCACCCAGTTGAACGCTGTCGGCCCGATCATCAGCCCCACGCACAGGTAGCCCAGCACCGGTGGCAATCGCAGGCGCTGGAACAGCGCAATCACCACCAGGGAGGAGGCGAGGATGATCAACAGGTTGGCGTACACAAAAAGCTCCGGTGAGGGTTCTGGCTACTCAAGGGTAGAGGTAAAAAAGGCGCGAGCATCGCGCAAATGACAGTCAAGGCGAATGATTTGCATCAGAAGTTTGCCGAAAACTCTTGAAATCAGCCATTGCCCGGACACGTGGGGGCATCGGCTCGACTGCGTTTGATGGCAGGCCTAGAATGAGCGCTTACTTCGTTTGGTCTGGTCATCATGCTTCCTGAATGTCAGCTGTTCGGCACCCTTGGTTGCCATCTTTGTGAAGTCGCCGAAGCCATGCTGATGGAATTTGTCGAGCGTGGTCTGTTGGTGGAGTTGGTGGATATCGCCGACGATGAAACCTGGTTCGAAGCTTACAGTCTGCGTATTCCGGTGTTGCGACGGGTCGATACCGGCGCTGAACTGGGCTGGCCGTTTAGTGCCGAGCAGGTGGTGGCGTTCCTGCGCGAATCCTGACACTGCTGGCGATGCCCCACCTGTCGCGATCCTCGTTTCATTCGTTGGCGAAAGGTTGGTTATTCGGTTACTGTATGCGCATACAGTTATTCGGATTGCCTGCCATGCTTCTCCCTGTTCGGGTTTGGGCAGATGATCCCGGACGTCAGAGGGATGAAATGTGGTCAATGTCGAGCAATTGAAAAACAGCGTGAACCGGATGTCGGCGGACGTGGTACGCGAGGCCGTCCTCGAATTGCGCCTGGATGGTCTGGTCACGGAGGGAAAAACGCCCTTCAACAAGCTGCATTTCAATACCTGTTTCGCCGAAATCGAAGCCTTGTTCCAGCGTGCGGGCTATCACCGGCAACTGGATGTCGTGGGCTATCAGGGTCTGTTGTACGCGCTTTATGATCCGGGTCGCTGGGAAGCGGTCGATGTGTTGCGCTGGCTCAAGGAGTTCACCGACGCGGCCGCTCGAATCCGATTGATACCGGCCTGAGGATTCTCTGCTAGGTTCGCTCCGGCCACTGTTGGATAATGCCGCTCTGCATTGAGGGTTAGAGCTTTTCGTATGTCCACTTCATCTTTTTCTGCTGCACACAATCAGGCCAGCACCCTCTATCTGCCGCCTGGTTCGTGGCAGACCGTATTCGATTGCCTGTGCGAACACTTCAGCGCTATCGGTCGTGAACAATGGCTGGACAGAATCGCTCGTGGTCGTGTCCTCGATGGGCAAGGCACGCCGATCGCCCTGGACCTGCCTTACAAGGAAGGTCTGCGGATTCATTATTTCCGTGAGGTGCCGGACGAAAAACCGATCCCGGTGCTGGAGTCGATCCTCTACGCTGACGAGCATCTGGTGGTGGCGGACAAACCGCACTTCCTGCCGGTGACTCCGGCGGGTGAATACGTGGAGCAGACATTGCTGCGACGGCTGATCCGTCGACTGGATAACCCGCATCTGGTGCCTTTGCATCGCATTGACCGGCATACGGCGGGGCTGGTGCTATTTTCAGCCAACCCTCAGAGTCGTTCGGCGTATCAGTCGTTGTTTCCTACACGACAGATCGAAAAACGCTACGAAGCCATCGCCCGGGCATTGCCTGAACTGACTTTTCCAATGGTCCATAAAAGTCGACTCATTGATGGCGAGCCGTTCTTTCGCATGCAGGAAGGTCCGGGCGTCAGCAATACCGAGACAGCTATCGAAGTCAGGGAAAAAAACGGTGAGCTCTGGCGTTACGCGCTTTACCCGGTGACGGGCAAGAAACATCAGTTGCGAGTGCACATGGCTGCCTTGGGTGCCGGAATCTGCAATGACCCGTTCTATCCGCAGGTACTCAAGGACGTAGAAGATGACTACGCCAACCCCTTGAAGCTGCTGGCCCAGGGGCTGCGATTTGTCGACCCGGTCACGGGACAGGAAAGAGTATTTGAAAGCACCATCACTCTGGATTGGTGATGACAGAGGCTGGCGATGCTGCTTTTCTTCAGCCATGAAAAAGCCCGCTTAAAAAGCGGGCTTTTCTGTATCTGGTTGTCGCCGCAAAGATTACAGCTCTTTAACGGTACGAACCTGATCCTTGTTGACGCGGGTGTGTTTGCCATCCAGTTGTTCGAATTCGTAAAAGCCTGATTCTTCATCGTACTTAGGCGCGTCGACGGCCTGGATTTCTCGACCGTCATTCAAGGTGATCACTGCTGGCGATGCGCAACCGGCGAGGGTCGCAAGGCCCAGTGCGAGCATGAAAGTGGCGAGGGTCCGTTGGGTCATGGGTGTGTCTCCGAATGGAAATTCTTTTGATTGCTGAGCTTGAGACGTATACAACGCGCGCAAGTTCCTTGGCTAGGGTCAGTCTGACACAGTGTGATGCGTGCTTAACAGTTCCGGCGTGTTGAGGTTGGCCAGGCGAGGATCATTGTCGGGACACTGCAGGGCTGTGGCGCCCAATTTGCGCATCAGGCGGCCCGGACTGCGCTCGCCGTCGTTCCAGGCGCTCTCGAAAGCTTCTGAAAGAGCGACGGGAATCATGCACAGCAAAGGCTCCCAGTGTTCGCCGTGGCGCAGCATCAACGGTTTGTCTGGATGCTGCCCGGCGGTTTCACGCATGCTCTGGAGCAGCGCGGCATCGATGCGCGGCACATCGCAGGGCAATACCAGCAAGTGAGTATGGCGGGCGGCCTTCAGGCCTGCGCGAATGCCCGCCAATGGCCCCGGAAAGTCGCCCTCGTCGTCATGGACCAACCGATCCGCATAAGGGGCATATTTTTCCAGGTTCCTGTTGCAGGAGATGATCAGGTCATCACTCAGCGGGCGGGTCTTGCGGTGCAGATGTGCGATCAGCGGCTCGCCGTGCCATTCCAGCAAACCCTTGTCCTGACCACCCATGCGTTGGCCGCGACCGCCGGCCAGGAGCAGAATGGAGCAAGGAGCCAGAGGTGTATTCGAGGTCATCGCACTTCTCCATGGGGGCGGCGAAAAAATGAGGCGCTGTGATATAACACCGGGCTGTTTCTCCTACAACTGGACGAGCCTATGAAAGCCAAGGCTGATGTACCTTTCGCACCGCTCAACATCGCGGTGCTGACTGTCAGCGATACCCGTACCCTGGAAACCGATACCTCAGGCCAGGTCTTCGTCGACCGCTTGAGCGCTGCCGGTCATAACCTGGCGGCCCGTGTACTGCTCAAAGATGACCTCTACAAAATTCGCGCGCAAGTCGCCAACTGGATTGCCGATGAGGTTGTGCAAGTGGTGCTGATCACCGGCGGTACCGGGTTCACCGGTCGCGACAGCACGCCCGAAGCCGTGAGTTGCCTGCTGGATAAGCAGGTCGATGGTTTTGGTGAGTTGTTCCGCCAGATATCGGTGGCGGATATCGGTACCTCGACGGTTCAGTCCCGGGCCTTGGCCGGTCTGGCTAATGGCACGCTGGTTTGCTGCTTGCCGGGTTCGACCAATGCTGTGCGCACCGGTTGGGACGGCATTCTCGCCGAACAACTGGATTCCCGGCACCGTCCGTGCAATTTCGTGACCCATCTGAAACAGGCGGCACCCTGTGCATCCCGCGGGTAAGTCAGGCAAGACTGGCAGTCTGATGGCTGTCGAGGTGGCTCTGGCGCGTCTACTGGAAATGGCCGACGCCTCGAAGATTATTGAGCGTGATCGCTTGCCGCTGGCGCAGGTTCAGGGGCGTGTACTGGCTGCTGACCTGGTCTCGACACTTGATTTGCCACCTTGGCCCAACAGTGCCATGGACGGTTATGCCTTGCGCCTGGCTGACTGGACGGGAGAACCGTTGGTGGTCAGTCAGAAGATTTTTGCAGGCCAGGCTCCGGAGCCCTTGAAACCAGGTACCTGTGCACGGATCTTCACCGGTGCACCTGTGCCCGCAGGTGCCAATTGTGTCGAGATGCAGGAGAACACCGAAGTCCAGGCGGATGAGCGGGTACGTTTCACCGAAACCATGACCCCAGGACAGAACATCCGTCCACAAGGCCAGGAAACCACCGTCGGCGAGTTGGTCTTGTCCGCTGGAACACGCCTGGGCCCCATCGAACAGGGGCTGGCGGCATCGCTGGGATGCGCTGAGCTGGACGTGGTTCGCAAGGTTCGTGTTGCGGTCTTGTCTACCGGTGATGAGTTGATTGAACCGGGTCAGTCCCTTGGGCCGGGGCAGATCTACAACAGTAATCGGGTATTGCTCTGCAGCTGGTTACAGCGCTTGGGTTGTGAGGTGATCGATGCCGGCATTCTTCCCGATGATTTAGCGACCACACGTCTGCGCCTTGGTGAATTGAAGGATGTCGACCTGATTCTCTCAACCGGTGGCGTATCGGTGGGGGAGGCTGACTTTCTGGGCATTGCCTTGCGCGAAGAGGGCGAATTAACGCTGTGGAAGCTTGCCATCAAGCCAGGCAAGCCGCTGACGTTCGGGCATTTTCGCGGCGTGCCTGTAATTGGGTTGCCCGGTAACCCTGCGTCGACCCTGGTGACTTTTGCTTTGTTGGCAAGGCCCTACCTCCTGCGTCGTCAAGGTGTACAAGAGGTCGCACCCTTGAAGTTTCAGGTGCCGGCAGGGTTTGTCTGGCCAAAGGCCGGTAATCGGCGTGAGTACTTGCGTGGGCGTCTGGAGAATGGCCGGGCAATCATTTACAAGAATCAGAGCTCTGGCGTGCTGCGCAGTGCTGCCTGGGCTGACGGTCTGGTTGAAGTGCTGGAGAACCGTACGCTGATCGAGGGTGATTGTGTGAGCTTCATCCCGCTGAGTGAAGTCTTGAGCTAATACAGGCGCTGGTTTTGCTACGCAAGCCCGGTTGATCGAGTTGGGGCTTGCGTGTATCGCTATTCCTTAACGAGCCAGAAGTGTCACGACCTGGTCGAAGCGGCTGTTGGCGATCCAGGCTAAAAGCCCGAGGATCACGGCAGCACCACCGGCTGAATAGGCAAGCCTGTGCTTGATGGATTTGACGTCGTCGCGGACTTCATCCATGTCCCTTCGGATGTACTTGAGGTGTGTCTCCAGTTCAATGACGCGAGGTTCCATATCGACTTCTCCGGTGGGCTTTGCGCTGTTTTTGAGTTCAGCCTGATGATTGGCGCGGTTGTCTGCAAACGGCGCGACCGGAGTGACCGGTAGTCTGAGGTCATGGCTTTGCATGGAGTAACTGGCTCCTTGCGTTAAAACCAATCAAGTGGCCGATGCCGTTATTACTTACGCTTTTTGAGGCCCTTGAAGGGGTTCCATTCATTGTTTGCACGTCCCTGTGTAAATTACCTGATGATGATTGATACCGCTGACACAACGGTGTACCAATCGCCCTGATCGGTCAATTGAGCCGATTCCTCACGTTTTGTAAGAAAAAATACCGCTCTGTAGGACTCAGGCTTCCTTTCCCTTGAAATAGTCCAAGTCCTTGCGACTCTTATGAGGGGTTATGAGGTCAACATTTCCCATACGAGCATCCGGTATGGGAGTGACAAAATATGAGCGAGCGCAAAGCGCTGTTGATTTTGCATGGCAAGCAGGCACCGCCAATACCTCAGAGGATCTGAAAAAATTCCCGGAGGCGCGCCTTTTGAAAGTCTGCGTTTCTCGGCACGTCCGTCGGCATTGCGTGTGCATTTGCCCGACGACTCGCCGTTGCTGAGCGTCTCGAGTCCGGCTAGTCGTCCAGGCTGATGATTTGCTCGCGCACGGCGAACAGCACCAGGCCAGCCACGTCATAAATCTGCAAGCGTTTCATGATCTGCGAGCGATGGGTTTCGACAGTCTTGATGCTCAAGCCCAGGCCATTGGCGATTTCTCGGGTGGATTTTCCGCGAACGATCAGTCGCAGGATTTCCAGCTGACGTGCTGTCAGGTTGTGCGAGTCCTGGGTTTGCGGCTGACTTTTCTGGGTTCGGATCAGCGCCTGGTTGATGACGGTATGGGCGATGGCCGGGCTCAGGTAACGTTCGTTATTGCGCAAGGCATCCAGGGCATGTTCGAGCTCAATGGCTGTGGTGTCCTTGAGCAGGTAGCCATGAGCCCCTGATTCCAGTGCCTGCATGATCAGCGCCGGGTCGGTGTGCATCGACAGGATCAGTACTTTGCACTGCGGGCGCACTCGTTTGAGTCGCTGCAAGGCTTCAAGGCCACCGGTTTCCTTCATGGAAATATCCAGCAGGATGATGTCCGGGGACAGTTGCTCGACCATTTCGAGTAACTTTGAGCCGTCATTGGCCTCACCGATTACCGCATAGCCGGGAATGTCCAGTACCAGGGCGCGCACGCCAGCCCTGATAAGCGAGTGGTCGTCCACCAGAAGTAAGTTACAAGTCAATGCATAACCTTATTCGTACTGGCCCGTTCTAACGCACGGGGTGCCCAGGGGAAGAGTGCTTCGATTTGAGTGCCTTTGCCCGGCTCGCTGGTCACGATCAGTGTGCCACCTAACTGGTCGATCCGTTCCGACATCCCGGCCATTCCGCGTTGCCCCTCGCGAGCGGGGTCTGTTGCTGGCGTGAAACCCAGGCCATCGTCGCTGATCAACAGCGCCAGGCCCTCGGGCAGGCGCTGCAGGCGGACCAACAGATTCCTGGCCTGCGCGTGACGCAACATATTGGTAACCGCTTCTTGAGTGATGCGAAAGGCCGCCACCGCCATTTCCTCCGGTATGCCGGTCAAGCGTTGATGGCATTCCAGGCTCCAATGTACGGAGGTATTGGCCAGGGTCCTGAGTAAATGCGCACGCAGACTGGCTTCCAGCCCGAGACTGGCCAACTGCCGCGGATTCAGGATGGCCGACACATCACGCACCTTGGTCAGTGTTTCGTCCAGCGTATCGCACAGTATTGAACACTGGCCTTGCAGTTCTTCGGGCAATCGCCGTTTGAGCCATTCACTTTGAAGTTTTGCGGCGGTCAGCAATTGACCGATGTCATCATGCAGTTCCCGACTGAGCCGGTGGCGTTCGTTTTCCTGCACTTCCAGCAAACGGTTGGCCAGTTCTTGAGGCTGAAACTTTATCGATTTGCGTGAGAGGCGATGTCCGATCCAGACGCAGGTCATTGCCGCACAATTGAGCACCAGCACACTCACCGGCAGAGGCATGGACAAGCTGTAGACCAACAAACTGCCAAATGCCGAGCAGGTACACAGTAAAAGCGTGAACCGGCGCGCGTTTTTTCGGGAGGGTGGCCACAGGGTAATTGACTTGAGGCTGGCGTACATAGCGGATGGAGCCAATGAATGTTCGCTGTGGGCAGACCAGCCACAATGGCTGACGGGTCTCTGTGTGGAAATCTGTTGTGTGATTCCCGAAATACAGCCTTTTGACGTTATCAGGCTGTTCTTGCCGGGAATCTCTCTGCCATTAATTGACGTCAACGAATGGTCGGCATAATACCACTTTACATACCGTTGGTCGCGTTCCGGTATATAGATCTGCACATTCAGGAAATAGGTTTTTGGACGAGGGTTCCACAATGGAAAAACTTTCGATTCTTATCATCGAAATATATCGCCCGTGCCTGGCGTTTTGTTTTATCTGACGGGCACTATCCGCGATCGAGCTATTAGTTTCGAGCCGTCTTCGACAGCATCGAATATTAATTACGGCATGGGCACATTCAAATTACGCACTGGCATCATGGCAATTAGATGCGCAATACGGCATAGGGGCCGGTGAGGTTAAGCTTGCCGTTCCGAGAACGAAACGAGCCTGAATGGCCTGGAGTGGCTGGGCGGCTGAAACTGACTTTGTCCCACTTGAAACGCAAACGCTTCGATCAGGGAAGTCTGTTCACTGTCATCGAGGCCGAGTTGGCCAGTCGTCTGATCAATGAGTTCGAGTTGCCAGGCCATTAATGTGAAGCAATCCTTGAGTGCATCCAGGGCCTGATCGTGCAGGTCCATGTGGGCCTGGCTCAGCAATCCATGAATATTCAGCGAGAACTCCGAAACCGCTGCCAACGCCAGGGCATCGGCCTTGTTGGCCAGTTTGAGCAGGGTGCTGAGCATGCAATCGATGGCGTCCTTGTCATTGCTGATCAGTTGCAAATGACTCAGGCACTCCTCGGATTTGGCCAGGAGAGTTTCAGCCTCGTGGAGGAACTCCGGAAATCGCTGAGCCCACTCTTTTGGGTCATTCGGCATGCTTATCTCCACAACGTCATGTCAGATGAGGGAATGTCGTGTGTGCCGACGAGAACATTACGTGTCCCGGCGCTGCCAGGCCTTCGTGAGATCGCGCTCCGGCAGGCTCGGCGCCGACTGGGGAACTCGAGAGGGTGGATGGCCACTGACCTGCGATCGCGCACAAAAGCCTGACTCCGTTCATGCAATGAGAATGGCGTCACATTAATGGCTATTGGATATTGCGAATATCAGGTTGGGCCTGATTGTTCCTAGGGGAATCCCTTACACAGGGGAACCTAACGTGCAAACCGAGGTCGCGCCGCAGGGGATGAAGCAGATGAAATCACCGAACCAGTAAAGCATGATGTTAATGTGACATCAATGCTTGGTCGTGGCATTTTGTCTGGGGGTCAAGATCCGGCAAGAACAGCCGATAACTCCCTTTAGTGAATTCATCAGAACAAGCCCAGGAGTCATTAATGGCCGGCATTCTCGACACGGTAGACCAACGCACGCAACTGGTGGGTGAGAATCGCCTGGAAATTCTCATGTTCCGCCTGGCCGGACGCCAATTGTTCGCGATCAACGTCTTCAAGGTCCAGGAAGTACTGCAGCTGCCGAAGCTGACCCTGATGCCGCAACGCCATCCGTTTGTCTGCGGCGTGGTCAATCTGCGTGGCCAGACGCTGCCGGTGATCGACTTGTCCCAAGCCATCGGCATGCGTCCGCTGGTACCAAGCCCCACCAGTACGATCATCGTCACCGAGTACAACCGCTCGGTGCAGGCATTCCTGGTCGGTGGCGTGGACCGCATCGTCAACATGAACTGGGAAGCCATCCTGCCGCCGCCGACCAGCGCCGGTCGCCAGCATTACCTGACCGCCATCAGCAAGGTCGATGATCAGTTGGTGGAAATCATCGACGTCGAAAAAGTCCTGGCCGAAATCGTTCCGTACAACGCCAAGGTCTCGCGCGACAAACTCGACGATCCGGTTCTGGAGCGCGCCCGTGGCCGTGAAGTGCTGTTGGTGGATGACTCGAACGTGGCTCTGTCGCAACTGCGCGACACCTTGGGTCAGTTGGGCGTGAAGATGCACATCGCCAGCGATGGCTTGAAGGCTTTGAACATGCTCAAGGCCTGGGCTGATACCGGTGTGAACATGACCGACAAACTGCTGATGATCTTCACCGATGCGGAAATGCCGGAGATGGACGGTTATCGTCTGACCACCGAAATCCGTAACGACCCCCGTTTGCGCGGCCTTTATGTGGTCCTGCACACCTCGCTGTCGGGTAGCTTCAACGACTCGATGGTCAAGAAGGTCGGCTGCGATAACTTCCTCTCCAAGTTCCAGCCCGACAAGCTCGTCGACGTGGTTCGCCAGCGCCTGATGCTCGATGCAGTGCCTGCCTGAAATGGGAATGTAGGAGGGCAAGCTCTCGCCACAGGCCTTTGATTCGGCATCAAGCTCGTATAGGGTGGCGTTTTTACCTACCAGGGAGCTGGTCATGCATCTGAGCGCGCTTTATCGTTATCCGTTGAAATCCGGCAAGGGCGAGACCCTGAATCAGGTCAGCCTGGACAAGCTGGGGCTGGACGGTGATCGACGCTGGATGCTGGTGGACGAGGCCAGCGGGCGCTTTCTGACCCAGCGCGCGGTGGCGAAAATGAGTCAACTGTCGGCGTTGTGGAATACCGACGGCGGCTTGACCCTCAGTGCCCCGGGCCATTCATCAATCGATATTGTGTTGCCAGACGCTAATGCGGATCTACGTGGCGTGACCATCTGGCGCGACACCTTGCGCGTCCCCGATGCAGGTATTGCTGCGGCTGCCTGGGTCAGTGAGTTCATCGGCAAACCGACGCGTCTGGTGCAAGTGCCGCTCGATCGCGCGCGGACCACCCAGGCCGGCTACGGCAAGGACGATGATCAGGTGGCGTTTGCCGACGGCTTTCCGTTGTTGCTGATTGGTCAGGCGTCGCTGGAAGACTTGTCGAGCAAGGTCGGGCGGCCGCTGGAGATGTTGCGTTTCCGGCCCAATCTGGTGATCGAGGGGAGCGAGGCCTATGCCGAGGATGGCTGGAAGCGCATCCGCATTGGCGATGTCGAGTTCCGTGTGGTCAAGTCGTGCTCACGTTGCATTCTGACCACCATCGACCCGCAGACCGGCGAACGCAGCGAAGATCGTGAACCGCTGGCGACCTTGCAGAAATACCGCACCGAGGCCGACGGCGCGATGTTCGGTCAGAATCTGGTCAACGACGGCAATGGCCACCTGGAAGTCGGCATGCCGGTGACGATCCTCGAATAAAAGCCCTTCAAAACGAAAAATGCCCGTGTCCTTTCGGACACGGGCATTTTTTTGTCGCTGTGAAAACCCAGGGGTTTAGCCGCGGTATTCGCACAGATAAGCGGTGTCGACGGCCACTTTCAACTGGAACTTGCTGTTGGCGGGTACGTTGAACTGGCTGCCGGCGGCGAAGGTTTCCCAGTCGTTGCTGTCAGGCAGTTTGACAGTCAGGGCGCCGGACACCACGTGCATGATTTCACGCTGGCTGGTGCCGAACTCGTATTCGCCCGGTGCCATGACGCCGATGGTTGCCGGACCTTCAGCGGTGCCAAAGGCGATCGACTTGACGGTGCCGTCGAAGTACTCGTTGACTTTAAACATGGGCGATTCCTCGAAAAGGGCTTAAAAGGGCCGGCCAGTATGCACAAGGTGTCGATAGGCGTCACCTCCTGCACTCAAGGATTGACGGGGAAAATCAACGGTAACAGGCGCGCGGTATTGCGTGCGTCTTCCAGCGCCCGATGCTGCTGACCGTTGAACTGCAGGCCCGCCAGTTGCAGGGCTCCAATAAGCCCCAGTGGGCGCTCGAGCCGACGAGCCTTGGCGAAGCGTTGCTTGAGGTTCATGTGCGGCACCCGGCTCAGGGCGCTGTCGAGTTGCAGGCGCTGCCATTCCTGAAGCAGTTGTTTGCGGTCGTAATCGCCCCAACTGGCCCAGCCTTCAAGGCGCGAGTGATGTTGGCCGAGCCAGCGCTCGAACGATGGCCAGACTTCCTTAAGGGGCTGTGCGGCATCGACATTGGCCTGGGTGATGTGGGTCAGTTCCCGGCAAAACGGCGTCAGCAAGGGCCGGCGCAATGGGCGCACGAAACACTGGAAGTAATCCAGTTCTCGGCCTTTGCGGTCCACGAGGGTGGCTCCGATTTCGATGATTTCCATTTCCGTTACTGGCCAGCCCCCCTCATCGGTGGTGGCTTCCAGATCAATGACCAGCCAGTGAGGCATTTCAGGGTTCCTGGTATCCGCGTCCTGATAGGGCTTGAGCGTAGCCAAACCCGGCGGATCCGCCTAGCGGCTTATTCGACCTCTAACAAAATCTGACGATTTTTCACCTGATCGCCCACCCTGACCTGCAGGCGTTTGAGTACCCCATCGATACCCGACTTGAGCGGATGCTCCATTTTCATCGCTTCGAGTACCACCAGCAGCTGACCTTTGCTGACCGGGCTGCCCTCACTGACCAGAACATCGACGATCGCCCCGTCCATCGGTGCCTTGAGCGTTCCGGAACTGACACTGGCCTGTCCGCTGACCGGCGCCAGGGTCCGATCGACCAGCCGCAGGCTGCCGGGGCGCGTGAATAACCAGAGTTGCCCGGCTTCGAAGCGGTAGGCATGACGTTGGCGGATGCCATCGATTTCCAGCGTGGCCCAGTGGCCGTCGCACTGGATAACCTTCAATTCAAGGGTGCGAGCGCCGACCTGAATGCGGCAAGGTTCGCCAGGTTCAGCGTTCAATTGCACCGGCCAATCCTGATCCCCAAGGCCGATTCGATAGTGCAGGGGCACGCTGGCATTGTTACGCCAACCGGCCAGCGGGGCGCGGTGAGCCTGCGCGCAAGCCTGGTAAAACAATGCCGCAGCGATGGCCAGTGCTTCGGCACTCGGCACAGGGGGATGCAGGCAGGGATGATCGGCAAAGTGCGTGGGGATGAACCCGGTGCTGAATTGGCCGCTGATGAACTGCGGATGTTCCAGCAGACTGGCGAGCAAGCGCTGATTGCTCTGCACGCCCAGCAGCACGCTGTCTTGCACCGCCCGCAGCAACTTGCGCCGGGCTTCTTCGCGGGTGGCACCGTGAGCGATGAGCTTGCCCAGCATCGGGTCATAGAACGGGCTGACAGACTGGCCTTCGATCAAGCCATGATCGATCCGCACGCGGCTCTGCAATGCAGGCTCCCAGGCCGTGATTCGTCCGGTTTGCGGCAGAAATTCCTGGGCCGGATCTTCGGCGTACAAGCGCACTTCCATGGCATGCCCGTTGAGCTGCACTTGCTCCTGTCGCAACGGCAGCGGCTGTCCTTCGGCGACGTGCAACTGCCAGGCCACCAGATCGAGGCCAGTGATCAGTTCGGTCACCGGGTGTTCCACCTGCAATCGGGTGTTCATCTCCAGAAAGTAAAACCGGCCATGTGAATCCAGCAGGAATTCCACGGTGCCAGCCCCCACGTAATTCACCGCGCGCCCGGCCTTGAGCGCCGCTTCGCCCATGGCCTGGCGCAATTGCGCAGTCATCACCGGGCAGGGCGCTTCTTCGATGATTTTCTGATGCCGGCGCTGGATCGAACAATCGCGCTCGCCGAGGTAGATCAGGTTGCCGTGCTGGTCGCCGAACAGCTGAACCTCGACGTGACGCGGATCGATCAAGGCTTGCTCGAGAATCAGTTCGTCGCTGCCAAAGCCGTGCAGCGCTTCGGAGCGCGCGGTACTGATCTGCTCCAGCAAATCACCGGCGCTGTGCACCAGGCGCATGCCACGACCGCCACCGCCGGCACTGGCCTTGATCATCAGCGGGTAGCCGATGCGTTCGGCTTCGCGGCTCAGGGTCGCATCATCCTGTTCGTTGCCCTGATAGCCTTCGATACAGGGCACGCCCGCTTTGATCATGGCGAGTTTCGACAGACGCTTGCTGCCCATCAGTTCGATGGCCTCGGGGCTGGGGCCGATGAAGATGACGCCGGCCTGTTGGCAGGCGAGGGCGAATTCTGCGTTTTCCGAGAGGAAGCCGTAACCGGGGTGGATCGCATCGGCACCGGTGCGCCGGGCGGCGTCGATGATGGCCTGGATGTTCAGATAAGACTGCTGCACCGGGGGCGGGCCAATATTCACGGCTTCGTCGGCCATCTGCACGTGCAGCGCATCGGCGTCGGCGTCGCTGAATACGGCGACAGTGCGGTAACCCAGCTCTTGCGCAGTGCGCTGGATGCGGCAGGCGATTTCACCGCGGTTGGCGATCAGGATTTTGCTGAAGGCGGGCATGGGTTATTCCCTTGGTTTTGCAGTGAATGTGAGGGCCTCTTCGCGGGCAAGCCTCGCTCCTACGGACTGCGTGATAGCCCTGTAGGAGAGAGGCTTGCCCGCGAAGCTCTTAAATGGCCCAACCCGGTTTACGCTTTTGCACAAAAGCCATGGTCCCCTCGACCCCTTCATCCCCGGTCACTGCTTCGCTGAACCACTCGGCCGCCTGATCCAGCAGGCCATCCGAGAGTTGCACCGCACTCGCCAGCAAGAGTTTTTTGGTCATCGCATTTGCCTCCGGCGCGCAACACAACACATGGGCCAATACCTCATCAAGGCGCTCGGCCAAGGCTTGCGGATCATGCTCGACAAAATGCACAAGCCCCATGCGCCGCGCCTGGGTGCCATCGAACCGTGCGGCGGTCAGGGCCAGTCGACGGGCCTGGGTCAGGCCAATGCGCTGCACCACGAACGGCGCGATCTGCGCTGGCAGCAGGCCAAGGCTGGTTTCCGGCAGGCCGAATTGCGCCTGATGATCGGCCATCGCGATGTCGCTGACGCAAGCCAGGCCGAAGCCACCGCCAAGCACTGCGCCTTGCAGCACGGTGATGACCACTTGCGGCGCGTGCTGGATTTCTTCCAGCAGCGTGCCGAACGCGCGATTCAGTTCGCGATAGGCCGTCTGGCCTTGAGCGCGGGCATTGGCCATATCCTTGATATCGGCGCCGGCACAAAAATGCCCGCCGGCACCGCCGATCACCAGTGCGCGAACCTGCCGGTCATCGCGTACCGCGGCCAGCACTGCGCGCAGCTCGGCGACCATCTGCAAACTCATGGCATTGCGGCTGTCGGGGCGATTGAGGGTGATGTGCAGCACACCGTTATGCAGTTCGAGTAACAGGGTCTGACAAACGGGGAGAATGCTCATTTCTTTTTCCCCGGCAGGATGCCCATGAGTTTGCAGATGATCCCCAGCATGATTTCGTCGGCACCGCCGCCAATCGATACCAGCCGCACGTCGCGATAAGCCCGGGCCACCGGGTTATCCCACATGAAGCCCATGCCGCCCCAATATTGCAGGCAACTGTCGCTGACTTCCCGGCCCAGTCGCCCGGCCTTGAGTTTGGCCATCGACGCCAGACGGGTGACGTCCTGGCCTTTGATGTATTGCTCGGTGGCCTGGTAGACCAGCGCCCGCAGGCATTCGATTTCAGTTTGCAGTTCAGCCAGGCGGAAGTGGATGACCTGGTTGTCGATCAGCGCATTGCCGAAGGTTTTACGTTCCTTGCAGTACTCGATGGTGCTGTCGACACAGTATTCCAGGCCTTTGATCATGTTCGCCGCGCCGAACAACCGTTCTTCCTGGAACTGCAGCATCTGCATCATGAACCCTGCGCCTTCGTGGCCGATGCGGTTGCGTTGCGGCACGCGCACGTTGTCGAAAAATACCTGGGCGGTTTCCGAGCTGCGCATGCCGAGTTTGTCCAGGTGCGAGCTGAGGCTGATGCCGGGGCTGTTCATCGGCACCATGATCAGCGACTTGTTGATGTGCGGTTTGTCGTCCGAGGTGTTGGCCAGCAGGCAGATGAAGTCGGCGCTCGGCGAGTTGGTGATCCACATCTTGCTGCCGTTGATCACGTAGTCGTCGCCGTCCTTGCGGGCGGTGGTTTTCAGCCCGGCCACGTCGGAACCGGCGCCGACTTCGGAGACACCGATGCAGCCGACCTGCTCGCCAGTGATCGCCGGCCTGAGGAATTCTTCGCGCAGTTCATCGGAGCCGAAACGCGCCAGGGCCGGGGTGCACATGTCGGTCTGCACGCCGATGGACATCGGAATGCCGCCGCAATGAATGGTGCCGAACTCTTCGGCAGCCACGATCGAATAGCTGTAATCGAGCCCCATGCCGCCAAATTTTTCCGGTTTGGAAATCCCCAGCAAGCCGAGGTCGCCGGCCTTGCGGAAGATCTCATGGATCGGAAAGCGCCCGGCCTTTTCCCATTCCTCGACGTGAGGATTGATCTGGTGATCAACGAATTGGCGGACGGTGCGGCGCAGTGCTTCGTGTTCCGGGGTGAAAATCATTTTTTATTGTTCTCCTGATCGCCGTTTAGAAGCGGGCTACGCCGAAACTGTTGGATTGCAGCGAACGAACTTCGGCCTCATGGCAGATATCCAGCAAATACCCAAGCAACGTGCGCGTATCCCGCGGATCGATCAGCCCGTCGTCCCACAGGTTGGCGCTGCCATACAGCGCAGTGGACTGGCTGTCGAGTTTCTGCGCGGTGACCTGCTCCAGCGTGTCGAGCATTTTCGGATCGGGCACCAACCCGTCCTTGAGCTGTTTGGCTTCGGTGACGATCCGCAGCACTTTGCCGGCCTGGGCGCCGCCCATCACGGCGGTGCGGCTGTTGGGCCAGGCAAAGATGAAGCGCGGGTCGAGGCCGCGGCCGCACATCGCGTAGTTGCCGGCACCGTAGGACCCGCCGACAACGATCGTCAGTTTGGGCACTCGGGCATTGGCCACCGCTTGAATCATTTTGGCGCCATGCTTGATCACGCCTTGTTGTTCCGACTCGGTGCCGACCATGAAACCGGTGGTGTTATGGAAAAACAGCAGGGGTGTCTGGCTCTGGTCGCAGAGCTGAATGAACTGCGCGGCCTTGCTCGCGCCCTTGGGCGTGATCGGGCCGTTATTGCCGATGAAGCCGCAGGCTCGACCCTGGATCTGTAAATGCCCGCAAACCGTCTGCTGATCGAACTCGCCCTTGAATTCAAGGAAGTTCGACGCGTCGGCAATCCGCGCGATGATTTCACGCACGTCATAAGGCTTTTTCGCATCGTCGGGAATCAGCCCGAGCAACTCGTCGATCGGATAGAGCGGTTCATCCCAATGCCGCGCAGGCACTGAAGGCAACCGCGCATTCCACGGCAACAGGCTCATGATCTCGCGCACCTGACGCACGCCATCGGCATCGTTTTCGGCCAGGTATTCGGCGGTGCCGGCGGTTTGCGCATGCATCTGGGCGCCACCCAGTTCTTCATCGGTGGCGACTTCACCGGTCGCTGCTTTGAGCAGCGGCGGCCCGGCCAGAAACAGCTTGGCCTTGCCGCGCACCACCACCACGTAATCCGACAACCCCGGCTGATAGGCACCACCCGCCGTGGCCGAGCCATGGACCACAGTGATCTGCGGTAAACCCATGGCCGACATCCGCGCCTGATTGGCAAAGCTGCGCGCACCTTCGACGAAAATCTGCGCCGCGTAATTGAGGTTGGCGCCGCCGCTCTCGGCGAGGGTGATCACCGGCAGTTTGTTTTCCATGGCGATCTGTTGCAGGCGCAGGGATTTTTTCAGGCCGCTGGGGGAAATGGTTCCACCCTTGATCGCGCTGTTGTTCGCCACCACCAGCACCCGCACGCCAGACACATAACCGATCCCGGCGATCAAACCGCCACCGGCCGCGCTGCCGTCCTTGTCGTCGTGCAGTTTGTAGCCGGCCAGGCTCGCCAGTTCGAGGAATGGCGCGCCGGGGTCGAGCAGCAGGTTCAGCCGCTCCCGGGGCAGCAGTTGCCCGCGCTGGTCAAACCTGGGCTTGGCTTCAGCGGCTTTGTCCAGCAGGTTCTGCTCGAGCTGGCGGACTTGCTCGATACCCGCCAGCATGGCCGCGCGGTTATGGGCGAACGGTTCGCTGAGCGGGTCGATCTGGGACTGAATGACCGGCATGGGTTATTCCTTGTCCTTTAGTTCGTCTGGTTTGGAGGCGTCGGGTCTGAGCACCTCGGGCAGATAGGCGCGGTGAAAGCCGTTGTACGAGTGACTGTTCTGCGCCTTGCGCATCGGCCACGCCCGCCCGCCGAGGCTGGCGGCACCGTCAATGCGCAACGTGCTGCCGCTGACAAAGGCCGCTGCCGGGCTGAGGAGGAAAACAATCGCCGCGCTGATTTCCGATTCGGTGCCGATGCGCTTGAGCGGCACGTGTTCGCACAGGGTCGGGATCACGGCCCGGAACGCACCTTCGTAGGTGTCCATGCCGCTTGAGGCGACCCAGCCCGGTGCGACGGCGTTGACCCGCACGCCGGCATAGCCCCATTCAAACGCGGCGGTCTTGGTGAAGTTGTCCATGCCCGAGCGCGCCGCGCCCGAGTGACCCATGCCGGGCATGCCGCCCCACATGTCGGCGAGCATGTTGACGATGGCGCCGCCGTGCTTGCTCATGGACTGATTGAACACCTCACGGGCCATCAGAAAACCACCCACCAGGTTGGTGCGCAGGATGGTTTCGAAACCTTTCTGATTGATCGACGCGAGCGGCGAGGGGTACTGCCCGCCGGCATTGTTGACCAGCCCATGAATCGGTCCATGCTTACGGATCAGCTCGCTGACCAGTTGTGTGACGGCGTCTTCATCGCGGATATCGCAGACCTGCCAACTGGCTTTACCGCCGTCTTCGGTGATTTCGGCGGCGACCTTTTTCAGTTTTTCGACATTACGCCCCACCAGCAGCACCTGCGCGCCGAGGGCTGCGAGCTCGTGGGCGGTGCAACGGCCGATACCGCTGCCGCCACCGGTGACGATGATGTTTTGGCCAGCGAACAGGTCGGGTTTGTAAATCGAGTCATAAGCCATGGCGACGGTCCTCCTAGGGGGCGTTCTCAATTAGTTTCCCCGCCGCGTTGTCGCCTTAAAGCGGGCCAGGCAAGGCGCAGGCCGCTGGGAATGGTAGCTCCCTTTCCAAGGCCTGCAACGCAGCCTGGCCCGCTTTAAGGCACAACCCGAAGGGCCGGGCCTGCTGTTGTGCAGGGCTGTGTTGCTCGAAGCTTATTTGGAATGACCAAACTACGCTTCTCGCGCCTTGCCCTGCACAACAGCAGACCCGGCGCGGCGGGGAAACTAATTGAGAACGCCCCCTAAACCTGATCAGCGATGCGCTGCGGCACCGGAATCTGGATCTCCAGCAGTTGTTGGGCGAACGCCTTGCCTTGCGGATCGATCCGCAGGCTGGCCACGCCACCGCCGCCGAGTGCGTTCTCCAGAAGAAAATTAAAGCTCTGAGTGCCGGGTAAATACCAGCGTTCGACACGCCCGTGGATCGGGTCGAGGACATGGCTCATCCAGTCGACAATAACCTCGGGTGTCAGCGCTTCGGCTATCCACGGCAGGTAGTCGGGGTGGCGGGCCATGACGCCGATGTTGCTGTGATTGCCCTTGTCACCGGAGCGCGCCACGGCGAGTTTGATCAGAGCCACGCTGGCGTCTGCGCGTTCAGCGGTTTTGGGTGGATCGAACGGTAGCGGCAAGTCATCCGGGTCGAGTACATCGAGGGCGGGCAGGGCGCACGGGTGGTGCTCACCGGCGAGGTCGATTTCCAGGGTGCAGGCCGTTTTGTCGATCAGGAATGAAAACAGCCGAATCAGCGGGTACACCGTCGGCCGCCCGCCGACGATCCCGGTCAACCCCGGCGCCATGCCGGTGGCGGCCTGAGCAATTTCCCGGGAAAACAGAATCAAGGCCTGTTTACTTGGGTGGCGCACGGCGAGTTTGATCACCACTTCGCGGCTGTCGTGGCGCTGGCCATGAGGGCCATAAGTGGCTTCGCTGCCCAGCAGTTCGATGTTCACTTCGCTGTAGGGCGCCCAGCCGCGCTGGCTGAAGATTTCCGAGGTTTTGTTGATGATCGCCTGGCTGACCCGTCGGGCCTTGTCCACGGCATCGATCCCGGCGATCAGGCAACTGGCGGTACAGCGGAAACCGTCCGGATACGTAGCGCTGACCTTGTACTGATCGGTCGGCGGCAAGCCTTTTGCCCCATGCACCTGCACCGCATTTTTGCCTTGCTGCACCAGTTTGACCTGACTGAAATCACACACCACGTCCGGCAGCAAATAGGCCTGCGGGTCGCCAATTTCATAAAGCATCTGCTCGCCAACGGTCAGGGGCGTAACCAGACCGCCGGAGCCGTCGGGTTTGCTGACGATAAACTGGCTGTCGGCGCCGACTTCGACGATCGGAAAGCCGATGTGTTCGTAGTCGGGCACGTCGCGCCAATCGGTGAAATTGCCGCCGGTGCACTGGGCGCCACATTCAATGAGGTGCCCGGCCAATGCAGCCTGGGCGAGTTTGTCGTAGTCATGCCACGACCAGCCGAACTCATGCACCAGCGCGGCGCTGACCACGGCGCTGTCGACCACGCGCCCGGTAATCACAATGTCGGCGCCCAGACGCAGGGCTTCGACGATGCCCGGCGCGCCGAGGTAGGCGTTGGTCGACACACACATCGGCGGCAGGGGCGTGCCACTGAACATCTCATGGAGGCCAAGGCTGCTCAGGCGTTTGAACTGCGGTTGCAGATTGTCACCCGACAGCACGGCAATCTTCAGCGCTACCCCGGCTTTATCGCAGGCCGTTTGCAGGGCTGTGGCGCAAGCCTGTGGATTGACGCCGCCGGCATTGCTGATGACGCGGATCTTCTGTTCCGCGAGCTGGTTGAGGAGGGGACTGAGGACGTCGATGAAGTCGCTGGCGTAGCCGGCTCCCGGGTCTTTCATCCGCGCCGCGGCCATGATCGACATTGTGATTTCGGCCAGATAATCGAACACCAGATAGTCCAGCCGCCCGCCTTCCACCAGTTGCGCAGCGGCGGTCGAGGTATCGCCCCAGAAAGCGCTGGCGCAACCGATGCGGATTGTTTTAGGCGCAGTCAATTCCATAACCACCTCCGACAGAAGTGCTTCGAGACTACCAAGCAAGCGCTTGGTTTGTAAACGGCTGAAATATCTTCTGCCCAAGCGCTTGCTTGGTCGTCCCCGCCAGCTTAAATTGCCCGCGCAACCCCGCTGTTTTAGCGGCCAGCGGCGCAATTGATTGATCGACTGTAGGAGAGAACGGGTGGACGAGCAAAAAGCCCTGAGGGTGATGCGCGAATTGGTCGACAGCGGCCAATTGACCGACCCGGACAGCGCCCGCGGCAAACTGCTGCAAGTGGCCGCTCATCTGTTTCGCAACAAAGGTTATGAACGTACCACCGTGCGTGATCTGGCCAGTGCGGTGGGCATTCAGTCAGGCAGTATTTTTCATCACTTCAAAAGCAAGGACGAAATCCTGCGGGCAGTGATGGAGGAGACCATTCGCTACAACACTGCATTGATGCGTGCAGCCCTGGCCGAGGCCGGCAGTGTGCGCGAGCGGGTGCTGGCGCTGATTCGCTGTGAATTGCAGTCGATCATGGGCGGCAGCGGCGAGGCCATGGCGGTGTTGGTGTATGAGTGGCGTTCACTGTCCGAGGAAGGCCAGGCGCAGGTTCTGGCGCTGCGCGATATTTATGAAGCCATCTGGCTGCAGGTGCTGGGTGAGGCCAAGGACGCCGGTTTTATCCGTGGCGATGTGTTCATCACCCGTCGTTTCCTGACGGGCGCGTTGTCCTGGACCACCACCTGGTTTCGCGCCGATGGCAGCATGAGCCTCGATCAATTGGCCGATGAGGCGTTGATTCTGGTGCTTGAAGAGCGACAGTGAGCCGTCTATCTCGGTCAAAAACTGGCTAAGTCGGCGAAACCGCCTAGCTTGAATGCATTGATAAAATAATTTTTTCGGGGAGTGTGCTGTTTTGATGTCTTCACTAATTCGAATGGCGTCGCGGCTTTTGCTGGCGGCGCTTGCGGTGTGCTGGGTGTTGCCATCTCAAGCCGCGCAACAGGTGCGGGTCGGTGCCGCCCATTTTCCACCCTATACCGTGCGCCCTGAGTCCGGTGCCGACACCGGTCTGCTGCCGCAACTGGTGGAGGCGCTGAATCAGTTGCAAACCGATTATCAATTTGTGTTGGTACCCACCTCGATTCCTCGACGTTTCAATGACTTCAAGGAAGGTCGGGTCGATATGGCGATTTTCGAAAACCCGGAGTGGGGCTGGAAGGACATTGCGCATACCGACGTCGACATGGGCCTGGAAGATGCAGAAATCTTTGTCGCGCAGAAGCAACCCGGTCGTGATGAGAATTACTTCAAGGACCTGGCGAGCAAGCGGCTGGCGCTGTACAGCGGCTATCACTACGAGTTTGCCAATTTCAATGCCGATCCCAAGTACCTGGCCGACACCTACAACGCCACGCTGACCTATTCCCACGACAGCAACCTGCTGATGGTGCTGCGCGGGCGAGCGGACATTGCCTTGGTGACTCGCTCCTATCTGTTCGATTATCTGCTGCGTAACGAGAAAGTCGGCGAGCAATTGCTGGTGTCGCAGCGCATCGATCAGGTCTATCACCATTACGCACTGATTCGCCCGCAGGCGCCGATTACTGGCGAAGCATTCGGCAAGTTGCTGCAAGGCCTGCGAAACAACGGCCAGATGCTGAAGATTTTTAACCCTTACAAGATTGCCCTGGTGCCGGTGGGCAAACCCTGAAGGAGACAGTTTCTGAGTTCAGGGGGGGAGCAGACGACCGTTCATCGACTAATCGTGTTCTGCTGTTCGAACGGTCAGACTGACAGTAGACGCTTCGCCCAACGTGGTCTTAGCTCCTTTCCTGTGTCCGACCCCATGGAGGGGTTGGCTCTCATCCAGAAAGGATTTCTGCCATGACAACCCCCTCGTTGGTTTCTCTCTCCTGCGTTCCCTCTCCTGTGGTGGCGCAAGCTGTCGACAATGTACTCATTCTGAAAAAACCTGATGATTCGGCCGGTGTCACGGTCGAGGTGGCGCGTTGGCCGTTCATGGTGGTCAATCAAAAGGCGACGTTGCATGTCTGCGGTCAACAAGCCGACGGCTCGCCAGTGATGCTGCGGGTGGCCGACGCCGAGCCCGTCACGCAGCAAGAGTTCCAGGAGGGCTGGCGTCGGAATATTGCCTGGGCGTATTTGCAAAACCTCAAAGACCACAGCCATCTCTCGTTTGTTTTTCAGGCCGAGCTGGATGGAGGCAATTGTGCTTGCCCGGCACTGTTCCCGCCATTGTGTCTTGAGGTTCGGGCGCCTTTCGATGACACAACGACCTTCTCGGCAACAGACGGCACCAATAACTGGAATGGCTGGATGAGGGGGGAGGCTGCGACTGATCCACGGGATCTCACCATCACCAACGATGGGGGAATCTACGTATTATTCGACAACACCTACACCAACAACTCTGCCGGGACAGTGTTGAAAAAGACCTTTCAGAAGCTGGAGGTGGGGCGGTCCTATGAGTTCGGGTTGACCGTGCGCAGATGGAATGACAAATATTCAGTTCCGGTGCTGTCACTCAACAGCGGATCGCAAATCATTGCACCCGCGACGGAAATCTCATCAATGGCCTGGGCGCCGCTCAAAGGCACTTTTACCGCGAGCGCGTCGCAGATGGAGTTGCAGATCGTTAACCATGTCGCCACCGGAAACGGGAATGACTATGCCTTCCGCGAAATCTGGGTCAGGTCGATCTAACGCCTGCACAACCTCAATGGCCTGGAACTGACCCAGGCTGTGCATGCCACCGCGAACGCTCGTTAAGGTTCGCGGTGTTTTTCGTTAAATTTCCATGCCTGGCTCACGTCCCCTCAGTTAACTGTCGACGATTACCGTGAGCCCCACCCATGTCCAATCTGAATGACCTGACCACCCTGGCCTTGCCGTCAGGCAACTGTCTTGTAGCCGATGAAACCGCCAGCCGCCTTAGCCTCAGCCTGCAAGGGCAACCGTTGATCGAGCTGCGGCTGACCCATGAGCCGGAGTTGCATCTGCGGCTGGAGGAGCGCTTCGGCCGTCCTGACGGTCAGGCATTCTGGGCGGCTTGCTATTGGCTGTTTGCCCGTGACGCGGCGTGTCAGCGTCTGACCTGGCAACTCGATGATGTGCCCACCGAAGCCTTGCTCAGCGGATTGCTGATCGCGACCGAAGTCACCGGCCAGTATCACTGCGAACGCACGCTGTTCTGGCAATTGCCTCAGCCTTGGCTGGGTGAGTCGCGCACCGGCAGCTATCCGCAACAAATGGTCATCAGTAGCGGCAAGCGCCATCCATTGCGGGCGGTGAAACCCCGTGGCGAGGTGTATCGACGCTTTGATGCGCGGCTCGGTGCGTGGGTTTCCCTGCGCACGGTAGAAATCGAACATGACCTGGCGCGTTTCAACCGCTGGCAGAACAGCCCGCGGGTGGCGAGTTTCTGGCAGGAGGAGGGCAGTCTCGAGCAGCATCGGGAATACCTGAGCAAGCTCGAAGCCGACCCGCGCACCTTGACATTGATCGGTTGCTTCGATGATCAGCCGTTTGCCTATTTCGAAGCCTATTGGGCCAAGGAAGATCGTATTGCGCCGTTCTACGATGCCGGCGATTACGACCGTGGCATTCACATGCTGGTGGGCGAAGAACATCACCGCGGGCCGCACAAGGTGGCGAGCTGGCTATCGGCGCTGGTGCATTACCTGTTTCTCGATGATCCACGCACTCAACGGGTGGTCGCCGAGCCTCGCGCCGACAACGCGAAGATGATTGGGCATATGCACAACCAGTGTTTCCACTGCGAAAAAGAATTCGACTTCCCGCACAAGCGCGCGGCGCTGATGGTGTTGGGGCGTGAGCGGTTTTTTGATCGGTGTGCGTTGGTGTGAGGTGTATGGCTCAAGGTCGGTTGCGGTCTTGAGTCAGCCTTCGCGGGCAAGCCTCGCTCCTACAAGGAATCGCTTCCCCCCTGAGCGAGGCTTGCCCGCGAAGCTTTTAGCGGCGCGCGAAGGTATCCGCGCGATTACCCGACACCTTGCGGCAATGCACCAGCGCATCACGAATCATGAAGTTCACCAGGGTTGGCGAGACGCCGAGTTCTTTGGCGATGTCTTTTTGCGGCACGCCGTGCAGGCGGTACATCTCGAAGGCGTAACGGGTGCGGCTGGGCAGCTCCGTCAGCGCATCGGCAATGTTTTCCAGGGTCGAGAAATTCATGTGCGAGGTTTCCGGCGAAGCGCCCTGAATCACCACATTCAGACCTTCCTCTTCCGGGCCCGAATACTTCTGCTCCAGCGCCTGCTTGCGGTAATGATCGATCGCCAGGTTGCGCACGATCTGAAACAGATAGCTGAGCTGCGCCTTGATTGACGAGGTGATTTGCGGCGCCGACTGCAGCCGGAAGAACGCATCCTGCACCACGTCTTCGGCGCGAGATCGGCAGCCGGTGATGCGGGCGGCAATCTTGACCAGAATCAGTCGGTTGTCGACGAAGGCCTGAAGTAGCGGTGAATCGCACCTGCTTGTGGATACTTGTTCCGTCATTGGAAATCACCTTGCTGCAAATAGGGTCGTGGGACGACAGGGAGATAGGAGACGTCCTACACATCGAGCGACAAATTAGGCTGAATGATAATGATTGTCAATTGAGAAGGAGAATTAATGCAGTGTCTCGCTTCCTGACCGCAAGCCTGCCGGCGCTCAAGCCTGACGACTAATTATTTCCATACCTCATCCGTTCTCATTGGTGAATGGCTGCGGGTGCAAGCCCCGGCCAAAACCGCATTCCCAAGCCTTGCGCGGTCGGCGAAGACCGCGTCCTGCATGCCCATGAACGGGTGTGACGTACGAAAACCGATTCCACTTGCAAGCCGAATTCAGGCAGGAAATCTCATGACCGACGCGTTCGAACTCCCCAGCACACTGGTCCAAGCCCTTCAGCGTCGCGCGGCCCTGACGCCGGACCGGGTGGCCTTGCGTTTTCTCGCCGAAACCCAGGATCAGGCTGTGGTGCTCAGTTATCGTGAGCTGGATCAGCGGGCACGAACCATTGCCGGCGCATTGCAGGCCCAGGCGTCGTTCGGCGATCGCGCGGTGCTGCTGTTTCCCAGCGGCCCGGATTACGTCGCGGCGTTTTTTGGTTGCCTATATGCAGGTGTTATCGCGGTGCCGGCTTATCCGCCGGAATCGACCCGCCGTCATCACCAGGAGCGCCTGCTGTCGATCATTAGCGATGCCGAGCCGCGTTTGCTGCTGACCAGCGCCAACCTGCGCGACGCGTTGCTGCAAATCGACGGGGCGCCACCGCTGCTGTGTGTCGACACCCTCGACAGTGCCCTGGCCGAACGCTGGGTCGCGCCGGACCTGCAAGGCGAGCACATCGCCTTCTTGCAATACACCTCCGGTTCCACCGCGTTGCCTAAAGGCGTGCAAGTCAGTCACGGCAACCTGGTGGCCAACGAACTGTTGATCCGTCATGGCTTTGGCATTGATCTCAATCCCGACGACGTCATCGTCAGCTGGCTGCCGCTGTACCACGACATGGGCTTGATCGGTGGCCTGCTGCAGCCGATTTTCAGCGGCGTGCCCTGTGTATTGATGTCGCCGGCGTACTTCCTCGGCCGCCCGTTGCGCTGGTTGGAAGCGATCAGCGAATACGGCGGCACCATCAGCGGCGGGCCCGACTTCGCCTATCGACTGTGCAGCGAACGGGTCAGCGAATCGGCCCTGGAATGCCTCGACCTGAGCGGCTGGCGCGTGGCGTATTCCGGCTCCGAGCCGATTCGCCTCGACACCCTGGAGCGCTTCGCCGAGAAGTTCGCGGCCTGTGGTTTCACCCCGGACAGTTTCATGGCGTCCTACGGTCTGGCCGAAGCCACGCTGTTTGTGGCCGGCAGCCCTCGTGGCCAGGGCATTGGAAACCTGCGCGTGGACGATCAGGCCCTGGCGCAGAACCGTGCCGAGCCGGGCGAAGGCAGCGCGATCATGAGTTGCGGCATCAGCCAGCCGGATCACGCGGTGCTGATTGTCGATTCGGTATCGCTTGAAGAACTCGCCGACAACGCGGTCGGTGAAGTCTGGGCCGCCGGGCCGAGCATCGCCCATGGCTACTGGCGCAACCCTGAAGCCACGGCCAAGACCTTCGTCCAGCACGCGGGCCGCACCTGGCTGCGCACCGGCGACCTGGGCTTTTTGCGTGACGGTGAACTGTTCATCACCGGGCGCCTGAAAGACATGCTGATCGTTCGTGGTCACAACCTCTATCCGCAGGACATCGAGCAGACCGTCGAGCACGAAGTGGAGGTGGTGCGCAAAGGTCGCGTGGCCGCGTTCGCGGTCAACCTCGAGGGTCAGGAAGGCATCGGCATTGCCGCGGAAATCAGCCGCAGCGTGCAGAGAATCCTGCCGCCCGAGGCGCTGATCAAAGCCATCCGCCAAGCGGTGGCCGAGGCGTATCAGCAAGCACCGAGCGTGGTGGTGTTGCTCAATCCGGGCGCACTGCCCAAGACGTCCAGCGGTAAGTTGCAACGCTCCGCCTGCCGCAATCGCCTGGCGGATGGCAGCCTCGACAGCTACGCGCTATTCCCCTCGGCAGGCATCGCAAGCCCATCTGAAACCGAACCGGGCTCTGAGCTGCAAGCGTTGATCGGCCAGATCTGGTGTGAGCAATTGCAGGTCAAGCAGGTCAACGCCGACGATCACTTCTTCCTGCTCGGCGGCAACTCCATCGCCGCCACTCAAGTGGTCGCACGCCTGCGTGAAGAGTTGGGGCTGGAGCTGAATCTGCGCCTGTTGTTCGAAGCGCCGACCCTCGGCGCATTCGCTGCTGCGGTCACTCAGCAACAACAGGATGGCGGCCTCGCCCAAGGTGCGATCATGCCCTTGTCGCGCGCCGATGCCATGCCGCAATCCCTGGCACAAAACCGTCTGTGGATCACCTGGCAACTCGACCCGCAGAGCAGCGCCTACAACATTCCCGGTGCCTTGCACCTGCGTGGCGAACTGGACGCAGACGCCTTGCACGCCAGTTTCCAGCAACTGATCGAACGTCACGAATCCCTGCGCACACGGTTTTTCGAGCGTGATGGCGTAGCCTTGCAACAGGTCATTGCTGCCGGCGAATTCAACCTGCAAGTGATCGACATCAGCGACCTGCCAGCCGCCGAGCGTGAAGCCCGCGCGCAGCAAATCCGCGAGGACGAAGCCCGCACACAGTTCGATCTGGAAAAAGGCCCGCTGCTGTGGGTCACCCTGGTGCGCCTCGACGATGAGGACCATCAACTGCTGGTGACGATGCACCACATCATCGCCGACGGTTGGTCACTGAACGTGTTGATCGACGAATTCTCTCGCCTGTATGCGGCCGCCTCTCAAGGCCAGACCGCCAGCCTTCCAGCCTTGGCGACGCAATACGCTGACTACGGCAGTTGGCAGCGCCAGTGGCTGGCGCAAGGGGAGGGCGAGCGTCAACTCGCTTACTGGAAAGAGCAGTTGGGTGATGAGCATCCGACCCTGAGCCTGGCCACCGACCATCCACGTTCAGTGCAGCACACGCACAGCGCCGCCCGCCACACGCGGCGTTTGGACAAGCATCTGAGCGATGCCATCCGCCAGACCGCCCAGGCCCATGAATCGACACCGTTCATGCTATTGCTCACGGCATTCCAAAGCCTGTTGCACCGTTACAGCGGCCAACGCGACATCCGCATCGGCATACCGAATGCCAACCGTCCGCGTCTGGAAACCCAAGGGCTGATCGGCTTCTTCATCAACACCCAGGTGCTGCGCGCCGAGGTGGATTCGCGACGGCCGTTCATTGAGTTGCTGGCGCAAACCCGTCAAGCCGCATTGGGCGCGCAAGCGCATCAGGACTTGCCGTTCGAACAACTGCTCGAGGCCTTCCCGCAAGCCCGCGAACAAGGCCTGTTCCAGGTCATGTTCAACCATCAGCAACGGGATCTCAGTGCCCTGCGTCGCTTGCCAGGGCTGCTCGCCGAAGAGCTGCCTTGGCACAGCCGCGAAGCCAAGTTCGACCTGCAACTGCACAGCGAAGAAGACCGCAACGGGCGTCTGAGCCTGTCGTTCGACTACGCCAGCGAGTTATTTGACCTGACGACGATCGAGCGTCTGGCCGAGCATTTCAGCAACCTGCTGCAAGCCGTCTGCGAACAACCGACCATCGCCATCGGTGACCTGCCATTGCTCACCCCGCATGAGCACGATCAGCAATCCGCCTGGAGCACCGCACCCTGCATACCGGCCAGCCAATGGTTGCCGGAACTGCTCAACGAACAAGCGCGCCAGACCCCGGAACGCACCGCGTTGCTGTGGGACGGCGGCAGCCTGGACTTCGCCGAACTGCACGCCCAGGCCAACCGCCTGGCGCATTACCTGCGGAACAAAGGCGTCGGCCCGGACGTGTGCGTGGCCATCGCCGCCGAACGTTCGCCGCAGTTGCTGATCGGCTTGCTGGCGATCAGCAAGGCTGGTGGCGCTTATGTGCCGCTGGACCCGGATTACCCGGCCGAGCGTCTGGCCTATATGCTCAGCGACAGTGGTGTTGAATTACTGCTGACCCAAACCGAATTGCTCGACCGCTTGCCGGCCACCGATGGCGTCAGCGTGATTGCCATGGACGCCCTGCATCTGGAGAACTGGCCAAGTCAGGCGCCGGGTCTGCACCTGCACAGCGACAACCTCGCTTATGTGATTTACACCTCGGGCTCCACCGGTCAGCCGAAGGGCGTTGGTAATACGCATGCAGCCCTTGCCGAGCGCTTGCAATGGATGCAAGCCACCTACCGTCTGAACGAAACCGATGTGCTGATGCAAAAAGCGCCAATCAGTTTCGACGTGTCGGTGTGGGAGTGCTTCTGGCCGCTGATCACCGGTGCACGTCTGCTGATTGCCGGCCCCGGCGAACATCGCGATCCGCACCGCATCGCGCAGCTTGTTCAGCAGTACGGCGTGACCACGCTGCACTTTGTTCCGCCATTGCTAGCGTTGTTCATCGACGAACTGCTCAGCGCCGAATGCACCAGCCTGCGCCGAGTGTTTTCCGGCGGCGAAGCCTTGCCCGCCGAACTGCGCAATCGCGTGCTGGAACACTTGCCGGCGGTGCAGCTGCACAACCGCTACGGCCCGACCGAAACGGCGATCAACGTCACCCACTGGCACTGCACAACGGCTGATGGCGAGCGCTCGCCGATTGGCCGACCGTTGGGCAACGTGCTGTGCCGCGTACTCGACAGTGACCTCAACCCGGTTCCGGCCGGTGTGCCGGGTGAACTGTGCATCAGTGGTATCGGTCTGGCCCGGGGTTATCTCGGTCGCCCGGGACTGACTGCCGAACGCTTTGTGGTCGATCCGCTGGGTGAGCAGGGCGCGCGTCTGTATCGCACCGGTGACCGTGCCCGCTGGACCGATGATGGCGTGATCGAATACCTCGGTCGCCTCGATCAACAGGTCAAACTGCGTGGTTTTCGTGTCGAGCCGGAAGAAATCGAAGCGCGTCTGTTGGCGCAGTCCGGCGTCGCCCAAGCGGTGGTGCTGGTGCGCGAAACGGCGGCCGGCGGGCAGTTGATCGGTTACTACACCGCCACTGAAACCAGCGAAACCATCGATGCTCAAACCACACGCCTGAAAGCCGCGCTGGCGGCTGAGCTGCCGGAATACATGGTCCCGGCGCAACTCATGCGTCTGGAAGAAATGCCCCTGAGCCCGAGCGGCAAACTCGACCGTCGTGCCTTGCCGGAACCTCAGTGGCAAGTCCGCGAACACGTCGAACCGGTCAGCGCCCTGGAACAACAGATCGCCGGCATCTGGCGTGAAGTGCTGGGCCAGTCGCAGATCGGTTTGCGCGACGATTTTTTCGCCCTCGGCGGTCATTCTTTACTGGCCACGCAAATCATCTCCCGCACCCGCCAGGCCTGCGATGTCGAGTTGCCGCTGCGCACGCTGTTCGAGAACAGCGAACTGGGCGCTTTTGCCGAGCAGGTTCGCTTGATCCAGGCCAGCGGCAAAACCAACAAACAGCCGCCGATCGAGAAGGTCGACCGTAGCCAACCGGTGCCACTGTCCTATTCCCAGCAACGCATGTGGTTCCTCTGGCAGATGGAGCCGGACAGCCCGGCCTATAACGTAGGCGGCATGGCGCGGTTGCGTGGCGTGCTGGATGTCGGGCGTTTCGAGGCGGCGCTGCAAGCGTTGATCATGCGTCACGAAACCCTGCGCACGACGTTCCCGAGCGTCGACGGCGTGGCTCGGCAACAGGTGCATCCAGACACCGGCCTGCGCATGGACTGGAAGGATTTCACCACGCTGGATGCCGATGGCCGCGAATGGCAGGTCCAGCAACTGGCCGATGACGAAGCCCATAAGCCTTTCGATCTGGAAACCGGACCGCTGCTGCGTGCTTGCCTGGTCAAGACCGCCGAGCAGGAGCATTACTTCGTCCTGACCCTGCACCACATCGTCACCGAAGGTTGGGCGATGGACATTTTTGCCCGGGAACTGAGCGCGCTCTACGAAGCGTTTGTCGATGACCGCGAATCACCGCTGCAGCCACTGCCGGTGCAGTACCTGGATTACAGCGTGTGGCAGCGTCAGTGGCTGGAGTCCGGCGAGCGTCAGCGCCAGCTCGATTACTGGACCGCGCAACTGGGCCGCGAACATCCGCTGCTGGAATTGCCGGCCGATCGTCCGCGTCCGCCGGTGCAAAGCCATCAAGGCGAACTGTTCCGTTTTGACCTGAGCAATGACCTCGCGGCGCGGGTTCGAGCCTTCAATGCACAAAACGGTCTGACGCTGTTTATGACCATGACGGCTGCGCTGGCGGTGCTGCTTTACCGCTACAGCGGCCAGACCGACCTGCGCATCGGGGCGCCGGTGGCCAACCGCATTCGCCCGGAAAGCGAAGGGCTGATTGGCGCATTCCTCAACACCCAAGTGCTGCGTTGCCAGCTCGACGGGCAGATGTCTGTCGGCGAGTTGTTCGAGCAGGTTCGCCACACCGTGATCGAAGGCCAGTCCCATCAGGACCTGCCGTTCGATCACTTGGTCGAAGCCTTGCAGCCACCGCGCAGCGCTGCGTACAACCCGCTGTTCCAGGTGATGTGCAACGTGCAGCGCTGGGAGTTCCAGCAGAGCCGCACCCTGGCCGGGATGACCGTCGATTACCTGGCCAACGATGCACGAGCGACCAAGTTCGACCTCAACCTGGAAGTCACTGACCTCGACCATCGCCTGGGTTGCTGCCTGACCTACAGCACCGATTTGTTCGACGAGCCGCGCATTGCACGCATGGCCGGGCACTGGCGCAACCTGCTGGAAGCGTTGCTGAGTGACCCGCAACAACGCCTCAGCGAGCTGCCGTTGCTCGAAGCCACTGAACAGCAAAACCTGCTCGACAGCCTCGGCATCGAGCCGGGTGAACATCGCCTCGATCAATGCATCCATCATCTGTTCAGCGAACAGGCGCTGATGCGTAAAGACGCGCCGGCCCTGACCTTCGCTGGGCAAACCCTGAGCTACGCCGAGCTCGACAGCCGCGCCAATCGCCTCGCCTGGATACTGCGCGAGCGCGGTGTCGGGCCACAGGTTCGGGTTGGCCTGGCATTGGAGCGTTCGCTGGAGATGGTCGTCGGCCTGCTGGCGATCCTCAAGGCTGGCGGTGCCTATGTACCGCTGGACCCGGAATACCCGCTGGATCGCTTGCACTACATGATCGAAGACAGCGGCATCGGTTTGCTGCTCAGCGATGCGGCGATGTTCGCGGCGCTCGGTGAATTGCCGGCCAGCGTCGGCCGCTGGTGCCTGGAAGAGGACGGCGCGAAATTGGCCAACTACCCGGCCAGCGAGCTGCCGTTTATCAGCCTGCCGCAACATCAGGCCTACCTGATCTACACCTCGGGCTCCACCGGCAAACCGAAAGGCGTGGTGGTGTCCCACGGTGAAATCGCCATGCACTGCCGCGCCGTGATCGAACGCTTTGCCATGCGCCCCGATGACTGCGAATTGCACTTCTACTCGATCAACTTCGATGCCGCGACCGAGCGTCTGCTGGTGCCGCTGTTGAGTGGTGCGCAGGTTGTCCTGCGTGCGCAAGGCCAGTGGGATGCGCAAGAAATCTGCGGGCTGATTCGTCGGCACAACATCAACATTCTTGGTTTCACCCCAAGCTATGGCAGCCAGTTGGCGCAATGGCTGGCGACCCAGGGCGAAACCCTGCCGGTGCGCATGTGCATCGCCGGCGGCGAGGCCCTGACGGGCGAACACCTGCAACGGATTCGCGCGGCGTTCAAACCGAGCCTGTTTTTCAACGCTTACGGCCCGACCGAAACCGTGGTCATGCCGCTTGCCAGCCTGGCGCCCGAGCAATTGGAGGAAGGGCTGGGCAGCGTGCCGATCGGCAGCGTGATCGGCGCGCGGGTGGCGTACATCCTCGACGCCGATCTGGCGTTGGTGCCGCAAGGCGCGACGGGTGAGTTGTACGTCGGCGGTGCCGGCCTGGCGCAGGGTTATCACCAGCGTCCGGGCATGACTGCCGAACGGTTTGTCGCCGACCCTTTTGCAGTGAACGGCGGACGTTTGTACCGCACCGGCGACCTTGTTCGTCAGCGCGCCGATGGTCTGGTCGAGTACCTCGGCCGGATTGACCATCAAGTGAAGATCCGTGGTTTCCGCATCGAGCTGGGCGAGATCGAAACCCGTCTGCTGGAACATGAATCCGTGCGTGAAGCGGTGGTGCTGGCCCTCGATGCACCGAGCGGCAAACAACTGGTGGGCTATCTGGTCAGCGACGTGGCCGAGCAGGACGAAGCACAACAAGCCACACTGCGCGAAGCCTTGAAGAATCACCTCAAAGCTCAGTTGCCGGATTACATGGTGCCCACGCACCTGATCCTGCTGGCCAGCATGCCGCTGACCGCCAATGGCAAACTCGACCGCCGCGCACTGCCGGCACCGGACCCGGAGTTGAATCGTCAGCACTACGTAGCGCCGAGTAATGAGCTTGAACTGACCCTGGCCGGCATCTGGTGCGAAGTGCTGAACGTCCAGCAAGTGGGCCTCAACGACAACTTCTTCGAGCTGGGCGGCGATTCGATTCTATCGATCCAGGTGGTCAGCCGTGCGCGGCAGCAGGGCATCCACTTCAGCCCGCGTGACCTGTTCCAGCACCAGACCGTGCAGACGTTGGCTGCGGTGGCAACCCGCACCGAGCAGATCACCGCCGAGCAAGGCCTGCTGAGCGGTGAATCGCGTTTGACGCCGATTCAGCATTGGTTCTTCGACACTGAAATCCCGCAGCGTCAGCACTGGAACCAAGCGTTGCTGCTGGAGCCAACCGTAGCGCTGGAACCTCATCGTCTGGAGCAAGCGCTGCTGGCGGTGACCGAACAACACGATGCTTTGCGCCTGCGTTTCACTGAGGTCGCGGGTCATTGGCAGGCCGAGCATCAGGCAGTTTCCGACGCCGCCGTGCTGTGGCAGGCGCAAGTGCCGAGCCTGGACAAATGCACGGCACTGTTCGCCGATGCCCAGCGCAGCCTCGACCTTGAGCAAGGGCCGCTGATGCGGGCGCTGCTGGTGGATGATCCCGAGGGGCAACAACGTCTGTTCATTGCCATTCACCACTTAGTGGTGGATGGGGTGTCGTGGCGGGTGCTGCTGGACGATCTGCAAACGGTTTATCGTCAACTCGAGTCCCGACAGTCAGTAAAACTGCCGGCGAAAACCAGCGGCTTCAAGGACTGGGCCGCACGGTTGCAGGCTTATGCCGGCAGCGAATCCCTGCGTGAAGAATTGAGCTGGTGGCAGGCGCAATTGGCCGGCCCAAGCGCTGAGTTACCGTGTGATCGGCCTCAGGGCGGTCAACAGAATCGTCACGCACAAACCGTCAGCGTGCGCCTCGACAGCGAGCGCACCCGCCAACTGCTGCAACAGGCGCCGACGGCCTATCGCACCCAGGTCAATGACCTGCTGCTGACCGCATTGGCCCGTGTGTTGTGTCGCTGGAGCGGTCACGAATCGGCGTTGATTCAACTCGAAGGCCATGGTCGCGAAACCCTGTTCGACGAGATCGACCTGACCCGCACCGTTGGCTGGTTCACCAGTGCTTACCCGCTGCGTTTGACGCCTGTGGCAGAGCAGGGTGCCTCGATCAAGGCGATCAAGGAGCAACTGCGCGCCGTGCCTCACAAGGGTTTGGGTTATGGCGTGCTGCGTTACCTGGCCGATGGCCTGTGCCGTCAGACCATGGCCGCGCTGCCGGTGGCGCCGATCACCTTCAACTACCTGGGCCAATTCGATCAGAGCTTCGGCAGTGATGCGCTGTTCCGTCCGCTGGATGAACCGGTGGGCGCGGCACACGATCCACATGCGCCGCTGCCTAATGAGCTGAGCGTCGACAGTCAGGTGTATGGCGGTGAGTTGGTGCTGCGCTGGACCTTCAGCGCCGAACGCCACGACCGGCAAACCATCACCGATCTGGCAGAGGCGTATCTGGGCGAATTGCACAGCCTGATCCAGCACTGCCTGAGCGACAACGCGGGCGGCCTGACACCGTCGGACTTCCCGCTGGCCAGACTGACTCAGCCGCAACTCGACGCACTGCCAGTCCCGGCGGCGATGATCGAAGATGTCTACCCGCTGACCCCGATGCAGGAAGGCATGCTGCTGCACACCTTGCTCGAACCGGGCACCGGCCTCTATTACATGCAGGACCGCTACCGCATCAACAGCGAACTCGACCCCGAGCGCTTCGCCCAAGCCTGGCAAGCGGTGATCGCCCGTCACGAAGCCCTGCGCGCATCGTTCTGCTGGAACGTCGGCGAAGACATGCTGCAAGTGATCCATAAACCGGGCAGCACACCGATCGAATATCTGGACTGGAGCGCGGTTGCCGAAACCGAGCAAGAACCGAAGTTGCAGGCGCTGCTCAAAAGCGAGCGTGAGGCCGGGTTCGATTTGCTCAATCAGGCACCGTTCCACCTGCGCTTGATCCGCGTGGGCGCGGCGCGTTACTGGTTCATGATGAGTAACCATCACATCCTCATCGATGCCTGGTGCCGTTCACTGTTGATGAATGATTTCTTCGACATCTACACCGCCCTCGGCGAAGGCCGGGAAGCACAACTGGCTGTGCCGCCGCGTTATCGCGATTACATCGGCTGGCTGCAACGCCAGAGCCTGGCCGAAGCGCAGCAGTGGTGGCAGCAGAACCTGCGAGGTTTCGAGCGCACCACGCCGATTCCGAGCGACCGGCCAATGCTGCGTGAACATGCCGGCGACAGCGGCGGCATGATCGTCGGCGACTGCTACACAAGGCTCGATACCCGCGATGGCGCGCAATTGCGCGAACTGGCGCAGGCCCATCAGCTGACCATCAACACCTTCGCCCAAGCGGCGTGGGCGCTGGTGCTGCGTCGCTTGAGCGGCGATCGCGACGTGCTGTTCGGCGTCACGGTGGCCGGGCGTCCGGTACAGATGCCAGAGATGCAGCGCACCGTCGGGCTGTTCATCAACAGCATCGCCCTGCGGGTGAAAATGCCCGAAGACGATCAGCATTGCAGCGTTCGTCAGTGGCTCAGCGGTTTGCTCGACAGCAACATGCAACTGCGCGAGTACGAATACCTGCCGCTGGTGAGCATTCAGGAAAACAGCGAGCTGCCTAAAGGCCAGCCACTGTTCGACAGCCTGTTCGTGTTTGAAAACGCCCCGGTGGAAGTCTCAGTGCTGGACCGTGCGCAAAGCCTCAATGCCACTTCGGATTCGGGCCGCACCCACACCAACTTCCCGTTGACGGCGGTCTGCTATCCGGGGGATGACCTGGGTTTGCACCTGTCCTACGACCAGCGTTATTTCGATGAATCCACGGTCGAGCGCATGATCGGTGAGTTCAAGCGACTGCTGCTGGCGCTGGTCGAAGGCTTCCATGGCGACATGGCCGATCTGCCGCTGCTGGGCCTAGAGGAACAGGACTTCCTGATTCATGGCTGCAACCAGAGCGAACACGAGTACCCGCTGGAGCAGAGCTATGTCTCATTGTTCGAAGCGCAGGTTGCTGAGCATCCGCAGCGAGTTGCCGCCAGTTGCCTGGATCAGCAGCACAGCTACGTTGAGCTGAACCAGCGCAGCAACCGCCTCGGTCATGCCTTGATCGCTGCGGGCGTCGGGTTCGATCAGCCGGTGGCGTTGCTGGCCGAACGTAACCTTGATCTGTTGGGCATGATCATCGGCAGCTTCAAGGCCGGAGCCGGTTACCTGCCGCTGGACCCGGGTCTGCCGAGTCAGCGCCTGAGCCGGATCATTGACCTGAGCCGCACGCCACTGCTGGTTTGCACTCAGGCGTGCCGTGAACAAGCCGTCACGCTGCTGGAAGAGTTCGCTTGTGCCAACCGACCTCGATTGCTGGTTTGGGAAGACGTGCAGGCGAGCGATGTTTCGGTGGCCAATCCGGGCATTTACAGCGGCCCGGACAACCTCGCCTACGTGATTTACACCTCGGGCTCCACCGGCCTGCCAAAGGGGGTGATGGTCGAGCAGCGCGGCATGCTCAATAACCAGTTGAGCAAGGTGCCATACCTGAAACTGAGCGACGCCGACGTGATCGCCCAGACCGCCTCGCAAAGCTTCGACATTTCGGTCTGGCAGTTCCTCGCGGCGCCGTTGTTCGGTGCTCGAGTGGACATCGTGCCGAACAGCATCGCCCACGATCCGCAAGGCTTGTTGGCTCACGTTCAGAGCCAGGGCATCAGCGTGCTGGAAAGCGTGCCGTCGCTGATTCAGGGCATGCTCGCCCAGGACCGCATGAGCCTCGATGGCCTGCGCTGGATGCTGCCAACGGGCGAAGCGATGCCGCCGGAACTGGCGCATCAATGGTTGCTGCGTTACCCACAGATTGGTCTGGTGAACGCTTACGGTCCGGCGGAATGCTCGGACGATGTGGCGTTCTTCCGGGTCGACCTGGCCTCGACTCGCGGCAGCTATCTGCCGATTGGTACGCCGACCGACAACAATCGTTTGTACCTGCTCGATGGCGCGCTGGAGTTGGTGCCATTGGGAGCGGTGGGTGAGTTGTGCGTGGCCGGCATCGGCGTGGGTCGTGGCTATGTGAGCGATCCGTTGCGTACTGCGCAAGTGTTTGTGCCGAACCCGTTCGGTGCGCCGGGGGATCGCCTGTATCGCACCGGCGACCTGGCCCGACGTCGCAGTGACGGCGTGCTGGAATACGTCGGGCGCATCGACCATCAGGTGAAGATCCGCGGTTACCGCATCGAGCTGGGTGAAATCGAAGCCCGTCTGCACGAGCAGCCGGAAGTTCGTGGCGCCGCGGTAAGTGTTCAGGAAGGCGTCAACGGCAAGCATTTGGTCGGCTACCTGGTAGCGGCCGAGTCGGCATTGAATCCAGGCGATCGACTGGAGCGCATCAAGCAACGCCTGCGCGCTGAATTGCCGGAGTACATGGTGCCGCTGCACTGGTTGTGGCTCGACAAGCTGCCGCTCAACGCCAACGGCAAGCTTGATCGCAAGGCCTTGCCGGTGTTGGAGATCGGGCAGTTGCAGAGCCAGGACTATCAGGCGCCAGGCAACGAGCTGGAGCAGACCCTGGCGGATATTTGGGCGCACGTGTTGAAGGTCGAGAAGGTGGGCGTGCGTGACAACTTCTTCGAACTCGGCGGGCATTCGCTGCTGGCCACACAGATCGCCTCGCGGGTGCAAAAAGCCCTGCAACGCAACGTGCCGCTGCGGGCGATGTTCGAGTGCAGCACGGTTGCCGAGTTGGCCGAGTACATCGACGGGTTGGCGGTGAGCGACATGACCGAGGAGAAGGTGGATCGGTTGAATGACCTGATGGCGGAGCTGGAGGGGCTGTAGTTCTCTGGTGTCGCGAAGGCGTCATCACAGACACCACAATGCTGCGGGTTGACTGCCAGTCCCATGCGGCTCAGTCTTCCTGTGCATTTTTTATGGATCTCATTTCACCAGGGAGACAGTCGATGCCCTTCGTAACGGTTGATGGACAAGCGCTTCACTACATAGATCAAGGCACGGGCCCTGTGGTTCTGCTGGCCGGCAGTTACCTGTGGGACCAGGCCATGTGGGCACCGCAGATTACGGCGCTGTCGCAGCACTATCGGGTCATTGCCCTGGACCTGTGGGGCCATGGCCAATCCGGGCGGATGCCCGAGTGCACAAAGTCACTGGATGATGTGGCGCGTCAGGCACTGGCATTGCTCGATCATCTGGACATCGATCGCGTCACGCTGGTCGGTCTTTCGGTCGGTGGCATGTGGGGCGTTCGACTGGCGCTGTCGGCACCTCAGCGGCTCAACGGGCTGGTGCTGATGGACACCTACGTCGGCGTCGAACCGGAACCGACCCGCCAATACTATTTCTCGTTGTTCAAACAGATTGAAGACAGCGGTGAGATCTCGCCGCAGTTGCTCGACATCGTGGTGCCGATTTTCTTCCGTCCGGGCATCGATCCGCAATCGGCGCTGTATCAGGATTTGCGCACGAAACTGGCTGCGCTGCCGGCCGACCGTCTGCGTGAAAGCATCGTGCCGATGGGGCGGATTACCTTTGGTCGTGATGACCTGTTGCCGCGCCTGGGCGAGCTGAACCCTGAAACCACGCTGTTGATGTGCGGTGACCAGGACAAACCGCGGCCGCCGTCGGAAACCCAAGAGATGGCCGAATTGATCGGTTGCCCGTATGTGCTGGTGCCGCAGGCGGGGCATATCTCCAATCTGGAGAACCCGGCATTTGTCACCGAGGCGCTGCTGAAGTTTCTGTCTGAAAGAACTGATTGATCTTGTTGACGCCATCGCGAGCTTGCTCGCGATGGGGGCGGTGGGGATTACTTCGGCCCCAGAATCTTCACCAATTTATCCGGCGACGGCGCGCCTTGCTGTTGTTGCAGTTGGCCCTTGTCGTCCATGTAGAAAATCGCCGGGGTGGCGGCCAACTCCAGGTCTTCCATCAACTTCATGTTCGCCGCCAGTTTCGCCTGAATCGCCGGCGGTACGTCTTTCAGTGCCTTGAGCGAGCTGGCCTTGCCGGATTTCTCGTGTTCTTCCAGGGCTTTCTGCGGATCCTTGGCGGCCAGCAGCGCGGCGGATTTGCCCGGGCTGTCTTCACGAATGATGCCGACCATGATGTGTCGCAGCTGCACCTTGCCAGCCTTGACCCACGGCCGCGCCTGTTCCCAGAACATGTTGCAGTAAGGGCAATTCGGGTCGCTGAATAAATAGACGACTCGCGGTGCGTTCTTGTCGCCGTCACCGATCCAGTTGCTCGCTTCCATCTTGCTCCAGACTTCCTTGGCCATCGGCGCGTAGACCAGTTTCTGCAACGGCGCGTTGCTCAGGTCATTGCCGTCGGCGTCGTACAGATTGCCCAGCAGCACATGCTTGCCGTCCGGGGTCAGATACAGCGCCATGCCGCGGTTCTGGTACTGCGCCGCGTAACCGCGCAGGCCGTCGGGGGCGTCGAAGGTGCCGACGATTTTGGCGCCCTTGGCTTCGATCTTCTTGATGGCTTCAGGCAGTTCTTCGGCCTGTACCGACGGCAAGTGCAGCAGGGCAGCACCCAGGGTCAACGTCAGCAGGTGGCGGAGGCGGAGCATGGCAGTTTCCTTGAAGGCGTGGCCGAGGTGGCCGGGTTCGGGGTGTCGAAGTTTTCCAGGGCGCGGGCCAGGCTCGCTTCAGAGAGTTCGCCCAGATGGCTGCCCAACAGGTACCCGTCGGGGCTATAGAACAGCGTAGTCGGCAATGCCATGGAGCCCACGGCCTGACTCAATCGACCGCTGCCATCGAACAGCACGTTGGTCAGGCTCAGGCCCTGGGTTTCGAGGAACGTGGCGACGCTTTGCATGCTTTCGGTCTGGTTGACGAACAGGAAGGTCAGGTCCGGGCGTTGCAACTGGGCGTTTTCCAGCACTGGCATTTCCCGGCGGCAGGGCGGGCACCAGGTGGCCCAAAGGTTGATCACCAGCGGACCGCCCTGGTAGTCGCTGAGCTGTATGGTTTGCCCAGCGGCATTGCGCAGGGTGATCTGCGGCAGACGCGTGCCTTGTTCGTAAATATTCAGGGAGAATGTCGCCAGCAGCCAGAACACCAAACCGCTGCCTACGCCGAAGCCCAACGGCCGACGCATGCCCGGGCGACGCCAGCCTCGATACAAGGCGGCGAGCAACAGCACGACCACCCCCGGCCAGGCGAGGAAACCACCGTCGCGCAGGTCGATGATCTGCCACGGATCGTTGCGATACTGCGCCCAGTAGGCAATCACGAAACCGACCCGGGCCGTCAGCATGCCTAGCAGGAACAGGCTGAACAGCACCGACTCCGGGTTCTCGCCGCCACGCTTGGCCACCCGCCAGCCGACAAAAGTCGCCAGTGCCAGGGCACTGATCAGCAGCAGGTGATTAAGCGCGATGGCAAAGGTGCCGAGGGTAAAGGTCAGCATTAACGAGCGTCTCGGGTGGTGGTCCAGCGTTGCAGGAAGGTGCCAGCATCGACCTCACCGGTGATGCGCTGGCTGCGGCGCTCTTCGCCGTCGGGGCCGATCCACAACAGGCTTGGCGGCCCCGGCACTTTATAACGGCCGAGCAGTTCGCGGCTGGCGGCATTGTCGGCGGTGACGTCCAGCCGTAGCAAGCGCACATCGCTGAGCGCTTGCAGCACCTGTGGTTTGCCGAAGACCTGTTTTTCCATGATTTTGCATGACACACACCAGTCGGCGTAGTAGTCCAGCAGCACCCATTGGCCCTGGGCCTGGGCGGCGTCCAGCTCCCGTTGCAGTGCGGCTGGTTCCTTGATCGTGGTGAAGGCGTCGTGACCGACGGAGCTTGCACCGGTGCCGTCACGGCTGACGCTATAGACCTGCAGCGGCTGGTACGGGTCGTCACTGCCACCGGCGGCGCCGACCACCAGCAGGCTGCCCCACAGCCCCAACAGCAGCGAACTGGCGCCGAACAGGTGGGCAACCCGGCCAAATCCTTGCGATTGTTTCCAGGCGCTGTAGGCGGCGATCAACAACAAGGAACCGCACAACCCGAGCCACAGCGATTCGTCCAGCACCGGGCGCAGCATCAGCAGCGCGGTGGCGAGAAACAGGAAGCCGAACACGCCTTTGAGCAGGTTCATCCAGGCACCGGGCTTGGGCAGGAAACGATTACCGACGGTCACCAGCAACAGCAGCGGTATACCGATGCCGATGCCCATGGCGAACAGAATCAGCCCGCCGTGCAGCGCATTGCCACTCTGGGCGATATAGAGCAGGGCGCCGGCCAATGGAGCGGTCATGCACGGCCCCACCAGCAGGCCGGACAAGGCCCCCAGCACACCGGCACCGATCAGGTTGCCACCGCGCTGATTGCGCGAAACATGTTCCAGTCGATCACGCACCGCTACCGGTAATTGCAGCTCGAAGAAACCGAACATCGGCAAGGCCAGCAGTACGAACACCGCCGCAAAGCTGCCGAGCAACCAAGGGTTTTGCAGCAGCGCCTGAAGGTTCGCACCGAGCAGCGCCGCCAGCACGCCCATCGCTGCATACACCAGCGCCATGCTGATCACATAGCTGCCGGCCAGGGCAAAACCGCGCTTGGGCGTGGCGCCACTGCCGACGATCAATCCCGCCAGAATCGGTAGCATCGGCAACGAGCAAGGCGTGAAAGCCAGCAGCAGGCCCAAGCCGAAGAACACCAGCAAGCTCCAGCCCAGCGCCCTTTGTTGCAGGTCGCTGGCCAAGGCTTGATCCGGTGCCTCATTTAAAAGGCTCGGAATTGTGGTGTTGCCTAAATACACCACTTGAGTGTGGGGCGGATAACACAACCCGGCATCGGCACAGCCCTGGAAACCCACCTTGATCTGGCCGCTGGCACCCGCCGGGATCTTCAGTTCCAGGCCTTGGCGATAAACCTGCTGTTCACCGAAAAACTCATCGCTGTGAGCTTCACCTTCAGGCAACACCGGTTTGTACTGCGCAGGCAAATCGTCGAACTTCAGGCGTTTTTTGTACAGGTAGTAACCGTCGGCAATCTGCCAGAACAATTGCGTTTCACCGGACGCCAGGCGCTCGGAGGTGAAGATGAACGCTTTTTCGATGGGTAGAAAGTCGGGTTTTCTGTCGAATGGATTGTTCCCCGGCTGCGCCTGAGCAAGGCTGGCAAACAGCCAGAGAAGAAAAACAAGAAAACCGCGCATCGACAAAGCCTTAAACATTGCAATTGCCGTGCACGATGATGGCTGCCGATTAACCCGGTGTTAACGAGCAAGACATGATTATTAGCCAGGCTGATTCGCGCTGGAATCCAGGATTCACAGCGCGAATCATCCTTAATGGCTTACTGAAGATCGCTGTAGGTCAATCTGAATTCCGACAGTGGGGGATGCGTACGCTTCCACTCTTGGGCAAATGCCTTGCCGGCTTCTATGTCTTCTTTGGACATGTCCTGCGCAATGATTGAAAGATTGTTAAACGCGGTGTTGTAGCGCGGAGATTCCCGGGAGGTATCGAGCACCAGCCAAATGAGGCCGTAACTATTGATCAGGTTCTTCTCGAAGCCATATTCGGTATCGACGCCATTCTCATCCTCATAGACGCCACCCAACCCATAGCCGTACTCGAGCACCGCGTTTACATCGTTCAATTGCGCCCTTTTGATCAGCCACTCTCTCCTGGTGGGAAGATCATGGCTAATGGGTGGGCGATTGCTGTACCAGTGCATCGCTCGGGAGAACCCCGCCTCGGCCGCACGTTTGAGCCAACGGTCGATAGTGGACCTGCGTTCAATCGCATCCGGAATGAGGGTGTGGTCCTTGTCATACACGATGGCGAGTATGTATTGCCCTTCCAGAAAACCTGCTTCAGCCGATTTTTTCAGCCAGGCGATATCCTTGGTTATTTCATAAAGTTGAAGCATGGCTTCGCCATCGCCGCTGTCGGCACGCCCTTGCGCAAGTGTTTTGGCTTGCTCAAGGGACGCGTCATCAGCCAATCGCAGCAGGGCGTAGACGTCGCCCTGAGCTGCTGCCAGGGCGTACCAATCTCTGTCGGCGTGGGTTTTATCCTCCTCCTTGAGGTTGTTTTCCCGGCGCCTGATGACTTCTGCGAGTGCGTACTGCGATTCACGATCTCCAGCGGTGGCGGCAATGGTCAGATAAGCCTCCGAATCCCGGTATTCCCCCAGGTTGTAGAGCTCCAGCCCCTTTTTTCTGGCGGTTTCTTGCTCATTGGTCAACCGGGCAATCAGCGAGCTCAATGTGTTGAGCAAGCTGAACAGAGTTGTCAAAGCGGATGAGTGTGTATACATAGTCAATACCTGTGTGAGTGGACAATTGGGGTGGTACGCACACAGGTTATTCAGGTGAGAAGGAGGACGTGCGTTACATATATATATGACGCGCGAGAAATCACCCGTCGTCTGGAGAAAAGCCAGCGGTCCCCCCGGCCCAAGGCATGATCCTCCCAGGAAGCGGAATCCGATGCGGTCTCAGTCTTGTATCAACCCTGGCCAGGATTCGTCATCTATTGTTGTCGGTCCCGTCTCTGCCCTGTTGTCCTTTATGTTGTATCTGATGTATCTGTTGTTGGTCAGAAAGATATAGAAATAGCTGTCGAAAAGCGGGGCGTCGTTTTGCACGGCTGTTATGATTCGGTTTTTGTAAGGTCCCAATCCGGGCCAAGAGTCAGGTGTGATGGGCTTTGTTGATGTTTTTTGTGTTGTGTAATTGAAGTTGATGTAGTGTCCGTCATTCGTCAAAAACTTGAATAGATATTTGAAGCCGAATATTTCCCACCATGTGCCGGCCACGATGCGGTCGAAATAAGGAAGTAGCGAGTGCCACAACGTATCTTCAAGACGATAGGTTCCGGTGACTTTGTCGTAATCCTGGTCGTACTTACAGACCATCGGAGTGCCATTGGCATAATAGAACAGCCATAAAATGTCATCACCTCCGTTCGGGTGGCCCCCAACCCCAGTGACTGTAAAGCCGAAACGCAGATCTTTGACGTGAGCGTGAAAGCTTCCCCAGTTATCGGCTGTTATCTCGGCAGGATATCCCTCGTCAACCTTGTTCTCGCCAAGATCAAATCTGGAGTATGTATTGCTGTCTTTGAAGAAGAAGTAAATTTTATCTTTTCCTGCGCGCCAATCGACGGCAACAAAATTCTTGAGTGTCGGCATGATCTGATTCCTTTCAGTTGGCTGAAGAGTGTTTATAGTAAATAAATGGCATCTCTTCGAGCCTGGTGGTGTGGGGTGTTAATGTCGGAGTTAGACTATCGTTAGATATTGATCTTTGATATGGCTTTTTGTGGGTTGATTGTTTCAGTTTGAGGCTGATATGTTTCAGTCAACTAAGAGGAGGGTGCCAAAATGATTAAGGCGATCATCAAATACCCATCTGGTACGCTGGACGACCACTGAACGAAAGGCCTGCTTCTCGTCGGCCGCGGGGCTTGCCATAATTGCGGCTTAATCCACATCTGTTTGACTCGCGTTTTTGCTCATGGAGCTCCCATGCACGTACTGGTTTGCGAAGACGATGAGCTGATTGCCAGCGGCATTGTTGCCGGCCTCACGGCCCAGGGCCTGACGGTGGAACACGTGGCCACTGCTTCCGCCGCCCGGGCGATGCTCAAGGTGGCCGAGTTCGACGTCATGGTGCTCGATCTCGGCCTGCCGGACGAAGATGGCCTCAAGTTGTTGCAGCAGTTGCGTCACCATGGCCTCGAAATCCCGGTGCTGATCCTCACTGCGCGGGATTCGGTCACCGACCGGGTCGACGGCCTGCAAGCCGGTGCCGATGACTACTTGCTCAAACCGTTTGACCTGCGCGAACTCGCCGCCCGTCTGCATACGCTGTTGCGACGGGTGGCGGGTCGCAGCGTCAATCTGATTGAACATGGTCGTTTGACCTACGACCCGAGTAGCCGAGAAACCCTGCTCGGCGGCCAGCCGGTGGATTTGTCTCGCCGTGAACAATCGCTGTTGCAAGCCTTGCTGCATAACCGTGGCCGGGTGTTGTCCACCGAGCAACTCAAGGACAGTGTCTACGGTTTCAACGACGAACTGGAAAGCAACGCCCTTAACGTCCATATCCATCACCTGCGGCGCAAACTCGGCAACGGCATCGTCGAGACCGTGCGTGGCTTGGGCTATCGCCTGGGGCCGGCCGATGGCGGAGAGCAATCGAAGTGATGAGCCTGCGTTTGCGCCTGAGCCTGACCCTCGGCGCCGCGTTTGCGCTGATCTGGGCCCTGGCCGCCGCCTGGATGCTCAGTGATCTGCGCAACCAGATGATGTTTTCCCTGGACCAGCGGCTGGTGGCGTCGGCGCGGATGGTGGCCGGGCTGCTGGAGCAACTGCCGGCGTTGCCGAGCAAGGGCGAGGGGACCCATTTCAGCGCTGAACAGCTGAGTATCCCTGGCGGCATGGCCTGTCAGGTCAGCTCGTTGCGTGGCGAGATTCTGGCCCGCAGCCACAGCAATCCCGAGCAAGCGCTGGAAGCCGAGAAAATGGGCTTCCACGATCAGATGATCGACGGCGCGCCGTGGCGCAGCTTTACCCTGGCACGCGGCGATGTGCGCATTACCACCGCCGACCGGCAGATCGAACGCGAAGCGCTGAACATGTCCATTCTGCTGGCGGCCTCGGTGCCGGTCGGGGTGGCGTTGCTCGGCTGCCTGTGCCTGTTGTGGCTCGGCATCGGCCAAGGGTTGGCCCCGCTCAATCGTATGCGCGATGCATTGATGCGACGCAGCGCCGATTCTCTGGAGCCGTTGCAGATCCAGCCGCTGCCCAGCGAACTGCAACCGCTGCTCGAAACCCAGAACCAGCTGTTCCAGCGCATCGGCAAGACCATCGAGCGCGAACGGCGCCTGACCGGCGATGCCGCGCACGAGTTGCGCAGCCCGCTGACCGCGATCAAAACCCATCTGCAAGTGGCGCGCATGACCGAAGGCAGCGCTCGGGACCAGTCCCTGGCCCGGGCCGAAGAGGGCGCCGACCGTCTGCACCGCACGCTTGAACAATTGCTGTTGCTGGCGCGCGTCGAGGGCAGCTTGTCATTCGACGATGGCGTGCAATGCAGCGCCGAGCAGGTGGCGAAACTGGCGATTCAGGATGCGGCCAGTGGTGATCGTCAGCGGATCAAGTTTCAGATGCCGGTCAAACTCTCTGGCGCCCCGGTGCAAATGCCGGCGGTACTGTCGATTGCCGCGTTGCGCAACTTGCTCGACAACGCCCTGCGCCATACCCCAGGCGATGGGGTGGTGGAGCTGAGCCTGGAAACCACCGACAATCGCGTACGCTTCTTGGTGCGCGACCACGGCCCGGGAATTGCCGAAGACGACCTGCAACACCTGACCCAACGCTTCTGGCGCAACGCCCAGAGTACCGGTTGCGGCCTCGGCCTGGCGATTGTCCAGGCCATCGTCCAGCGTTGCGGCTGCACCTTGCATTTCGACAGCCGGCCGGATGGCTTGCGGGTTGAATTGACGATGCCGTTGCAACCGGTCTAACCAATACAAAACCCCCTTCGACAGCTCCTGCATTTGTTCTGTGTCGCACACCAAATGTAACGTCTCTCCAATTAGCCACCCGCCCCCCACAGCGTTATCGTCCCCGGCAGCTTTGACTCAATGGATTGAGGTAACAGCGCCATGGATGCATCGATACATATCTGCAAGGCAACATCTGCCGACGCCGGCATCATCAGCCGGATCGTCGAGCGCTCCATCCGCGTCGGCTGCGCGCTGGACCACCGCAACGATCCGCGAACCGTTGCCACCTGGACCCACAACAAGACCATCGAACACGTACAGCCGTGGCTGGCCGACCCGCGGTTGTACCTGAACATCGCCTTGCTGCAGGACAAACCAATCGGCGTTGCCATGGCCGCGATCAGTGGCAAGGTCGCGTTTTGTTACGTGCAGCCGGAATGGTTTCGGCGAGGTGCCGGGCAGGCGCTGGTGGACGATCTCGAGACGTGGTTGATCGCTCAGGGTTTGCATCAGGCGCGGCTCAACAGCACCCGTACCGGTGAAGCGTTTTATCGCCGTTTGGGGTACCGGGCTTGTGCTGAAACCTTCACCGTGGCGGGACTCCTTGCCATTCCCATGCACAAGGTGTTGTCGTCGCCCCTATAGAAAGGCTGATCGAGGGGCTAAATCCTTGAAGTGCTGATGCGTTTCCAGAACAGGAAAACCTGCAAGTGCGCCCCGTGACGGGAACCGCACCTGCCCGGTGTGCAGTTTTGGTCACTATCAACAGCGTATTGAGGGGTCGAAAGATGTCAGTCGCTACCAGCCTTATCGAAGATCAGCCGGCCCGGACCGTCCCGACGCCTGCCGAGACGCTTTATCAGTTCAACGAATCGCCGCTGCTGGCCCGTCAGAGCCAGCAGGAATCCAATGCCCGCAGCTATCCGCGGCGCATTCCCCTGGCACTCAAGCGTGCCAAGGGCATTTATGTCGAGGACGTTGAAGGCCGTAGTTTCATCGATTGTCTGGCCGGTGCCGGAACCCTGGCCCTGGGGCACAACCACCCGGTGGTGATCGAAGCGATCCAGCAAGTGCTGACCGATGAATTGCCGTTGCACACCCTCGACCTGACCACGCCGGTCAAGGATCAGTTTGTCCAGGACCTGTTCGGTCTGTTGCCACAGGCATTGGCCGCTGAAGCCAAAATCCAGTTCTGTGGCCCGACGGGCACCGACGCCGTGGAAGCTGCGCTGAAACTGGTGCGCACCGCCACCGGCCGCAGCACCGTGTTGTCATTTCAGGGTGGTTATCACGGCATGAGCCAGGGTGCGCTGAGCCTGATGGGCAGCCTGGGGCCGAAAAAACCGTTGGGTGCGTTGCTCAGCAGCGGCGTGCAGTTCATGCCCTATCCCTACGATTATCGTTGCCCGTTCGGCCTCGGCGGCGCGCAGGGGGTGCAGGTCAATCTCAATTACCTGGAAAACCTGTTGAATGATCCAGAGGCCGGCGTGCAATTGCCTGCTGCCGTGATCGTTGAAGCGGTGCAGGGCGAAGGCGGGGTGATTCCAGCCGATCTCGACTGGCTGCGCGGCTTGCGTCGCATCACCGAGAAGGCCGGCGTTGCACTGATCGTCGATGAAATCCAGAGCGGCTTTGCCCGCACCGGCAAGATGTTCGCCTTCGAACACGCCGGGATCATTCCGGATGTGGTGGTGATGTCCAAAGCCATCGGCGGCAGCTTGCCGCTGGCAGTGGTGGTCTATCGCGAATGGCTAGACACCTGGCTGCCGGGCGCCCACGCCGGGACCTTCCGGGGCAATCAGATGGCCATGGCCGCGGGTTCTGCGGTGATGCGTTACCTGAGCGAACACAAGGTGTGCGAGCACGCGGCCGCCATGGGCGAACGCTTGAGCGAACACTTGCGCATCCTGCAACGAGACTTCCCGCAACTGGGCGACATTCGCGGACGCGGCTTGATGCTGGGCGTCGAGCTGGTCGATCCGACCGGCGCGCCGGACGCTCAAGGTCATCCACCGATATTTTCTCGTCTGACGCCGCTGGTACAGCGCGAATGCCTCAAGCGCGGGTTGATCCTCGAGCTGGGCGGGCGTCACGGCGGTGTCGTGCGTTTCCTGCCGCCGCTGGTGATCACGGCCACGGAAATCGATCGGGTGGCCGACATTTTCGGCAGGGCCATGGCCGCCGCCACCGCCAGCCTCTAAATTTTTCGGCACTTCGAACGTTCCTTCTACATAACGGCAGCACCCACTGTGCAGCCCACCCTACAGCGATGGAGAGACAGCATGACGTCAGTATTCGACCGCGAGGACATCCTCTTTCAGGTCGTGGTCAACCACGAAGAGCAATACTCGATCTGGCCCGACTACAAAGCCGTGCCACAAGGCTGGCGTACCGTGGGCAAGAGCGGTCTGAAAAAGGAATGCCTGGCCTACATCGAAGAAGTCTGGACCGACATGCGTCCACTGAGCCTGCGCCAGAAAATGGCAGAGCAGGCGGCTGTGGCTCACTGAGTCACCGCGCAAAAAGAGGCCCGCTGACCTTACCGGCTCAGCGGGTTTTTTCTTGGTCTGGATTCTGTGTTGCCTGTCAGGCCGCCTGCTCGCGATGAGCGATAACGCGGTCATCCAGAATTACGCGCCACTCAATCCTTTGATCACCAAATCCACATTCCCTTCCAACTCGGCCACCGGATCCGCCGCATCGACGCTCAGCACCACCAACCGACTGCCAGCCTCGTCAATCACCGCTCTCACCGCGTCCGACGGCTGCCGATGATGCAACACCACCGCCACATCATTGTTTTTGAGCGTTGCGCCCAATTGCGTCAGGGCTTCGGGCGTCCACTCGGCGTCCGGCCGTGCATCGAGGTCAATCAGCTCCAGATTAAGGCCGCCGATTAGGTAGCCGAAATGATCGCTCAGGCTCATCACACTCAGGTTGTCGGCGTTGGCCAGGCGTGACTCACTGTCGGCGCTGAGCTTGAGCAGGCGCTGCTTGAGCGTGGCCAGGTTGGCATCGATCTTCGGTTTGGCCGCTGGCGCCAGGCGTACCAGATCCGCCGCCATGACATCCGCCATGCGGCCCATGTTGTTGCTGGCCAGCCAAGGCTGACTGTTCAAACCGTCGACCTTGCTGCCAGGCTGTACGGCGATGCCGGGCAGGGCGCCGTCCACCGGGCGGGCGGCGTCGATTTCAATGATGCGGATGTTGCTGCGACGGGCGTTCGGGTACAGCGGATCATCTGGCCACAGCGAGCGCAAGCCGATCACCGCATCGGCGTCGATCGCCAGTTTGTTCAGTGCCGGGGCGCCACGGCCGGTGAAGTAAGCGGTCTGCCGACTGCCGGGCAGGTTGGCCGGCGCGGCGCGCTCGAGGCTGACATCGGTGCCTTTGAGCAGGACTTCGCCCAGGCCATAGGTGATGGGCAGGGAGGCAAGCACTCGCAACGGTTTGGCGCTGTCAGCCGCGAGCAGCGGTGTGTTTACCAGCCCACACAGGGGCAATGTGAAGGTCAATGCCAGGGTCAGTTGACGCAGAGAAAAAGACATTTATCCGAGGTTCCCTTTCAGACTGGGGACGATGCCGCGAGCGATGGCGGCCAGGGCGAAAGCGATACCAGCCACCAGGATGATCGCGGCGCCGGACGGGATGGGCAGGTCAAAAACAATCGGCGCGAGGATTCCGCACAACGTGCTGACCGTGGCGATCAGCACCGAACACCAGAAGAACCCCTTCAGCGACTGGCTGAGCAAACGCGCAGCCGCCGCTGGAATCACCAGCAGGGCGCCGACCAGAATCGCGCCGATGACTTTCACCGCCGCCACCGTGATCAGGGTCACCAGGATCACGAACAGGTAATCCAGGGTCTTCACCGCCACACCGCGCACCGCCGCCAATTGCGGATTGAAACTGGCGAGCATGATGCGGTTGTACAGCGGCAAGGCCAGCGCCATCACCAGCGAACCGACGATGGCCAATACCAGCAGGTCGTTGCCGTTGACCGTCAGCACCGAACCGAACAGCACGTTTTCCAGAATGTGCACGTTGATCTTGCCCGCCAGAATCAACAACAGGCTGGCGCCCAGGGCCAACGACACCGAAAGGAACACACCGATCAAAGTATCCGGCGCCAGCCCCGTGCGGTTACGCAGGTAGTTGAGCAAAATGCCAAACAGCAGGCAGTAACCGAACAGGCTGCCATAAGGCCCTGTGTAGGGTTCACCGAGCAGAATGCCGATGGCCACCCCGGTCAGTGCGGCATGGCCCACTGCTTCGGAGAAAAACGCGAAGCGCTTGACCACCACCAGCGTACCCAAACCGCCCAGCACCGGGCCGATCAACAGGCCGGCGAGCAGGGCATTGACCACAAATCCATAGGCCAGCGCTTCCGGCAGGTAACCCGACGAGGCCCAGCCCTGGACCATCAAACGAAAGGTTTCGTAACTCATCAGGCAGTGCTCCGGGGATGGGTCGAGAACAAGGTCAGCAGTCGCTCCGGGGTCAGTGCCTGTTTCGGCGTGGCATCGAACAGCACCCGGCGATTGAGCCCGGTGACCCGGTCCGCCAGGCGCCCGACCGCTTCCAGATCATGCTCGATCCACAGCACGGTGATGCCGCTCTGGCGCCAGTCGCCCAGCAGCCGTTCGAACACCTGAATGCCGGCCTCATCGAGCGCCGACATCGGCTCATCGAGCACCAGCAATTGCGGCGCCGGAATCAGCCCTTGTGCCAACAAAACACGCTGACGCTCACCGCCGGACAATGCGCCCATGCGCCGCTTGCGTTTGTCCTGCATGCCGACCCGCTCCAGGGCCTCGCCAATCGCCACGGCGTAATGCCTGCTCAGCCCGAGGAACGCCGGACGCCGCTGGCACATGGCGGCCATGAAGTCGTCGACGGTCATCGGTAAACCGCGATCGAACTCCAACGCTTGAGGCACGTAGCCGATGGTCCCCGGTTCGCCGGGCCATTGCAGGCTCAAGCGACCCTGATGCGGCATTTGCCCGAGCAAAGTCTTGATCAGCGAACTCTTGCCGCCACCGTTGGGGCCGACCAGGGAATGCACGCTGCCGGGCCGGACCTCAAAGGTCACCTTGTCGAGGATCGTCGTGCGCCCCAGCGTCAGGCTGACCTCGGCGAAATCCAGCGTCGGCCCGGTTGTCAGGGTTTCTTGAGCCGTCATGCACCAGACTCCTGAATCGCCCGAACCACGGTATTGAGGTTGCCGGTCATTTCTTTTTCGTACTTGTCGGCGGTGTATTCGCCATAGGAAATGTGCGACAGCGGGTACAGCTTCACCCCGGATTCACGCTGGATGGTCTCGACGTAAGTGGACGGGAAATCCATCTCCGAGAAGATCACTTTCACGTCCAGTTCCCGCAGTTGATCGATGGTCTTTTTCAGCTGGCTGGGGCTCGGTTCGATGCCGTGGGCCGGCTCGACCACGGCAGTCACTTCCAGGCCAAACTCGCGCAGCAAATAGTCGTAGGCGGCATGCACCGTGGCCACGCGCAACTCCGCGTTCGGCGCCTGGGTCAGTTTGGCCAGGGCATCGGCGCGCATCTGCCGCAGGCGTTTGCCGTAGGCGCGGGCGTTTTGGGTGTAGGTTTTGGCGTTGCTCGGGTCAAGCTTGCCCAGTTCCCGGGCGATGTTGTTGACCTGGGCAATGGAGGCGCTGATCGACAGGAACGTGTGCGGATTGACTACCTTGCCGGCACCGCGGGCAGCAACACCGGTGGCGGCCAGCAGGGGCACGTTTTCGTTGGCTTCGATCACCTTGACGTTCGGGGTTTCGCTGGCGGCGATCATGCGGTCGGCGAAGTCGTCATGGCCCACGCCGTTGAGCACGATCACGTCCAGCCCGCTGATGCGTTTGATGTCTTCGGCCCGCGGCTCGTAGGCATGCGGGTTGAAACCGGCCGGAATCAGCGGCACCACTTCGGCCTTGTCGCCGACGATGTTGGCCACGTAGCTGTAATAAGGGTGCAGGGTGATGCCGATGCGCAGGCGTTTGGCTGAGTCGGCATTAGCCAGAGGTGTCAGCAGGCAGGCAAACAGGCCGACCAGCAGCAAGCGCAAAAAGGAATGACGTTGAGATGAGCTAGGCATGGGCAAGCGGTCTTCTCTCGAGTGAAGGCGAGGGTTCAATGCCGATGCTGGCGAGTCACGCCGGCATCGAATTGGGCGACGATCTGCTGCCAGCCGGCGCCGTTGAGCGCAGCGTCGGTGAGATCGTTCGGGGCGGTGAGGGCGCTGCCGCGGTTGAGCCAGATGTCCGGCGCGGTGTCGTCTTCAGCGGTCAAGCGCATCAGAAACGAACCGGCCACGGTAGGGGCCTGGCTCTGGCCGAAGTAGGCCTTGGTGTTCAGCAACTGCCAGGCATGGCCACCGCGGCTGACGGAACTGGCGTCTTGGGCAAACGGCGCAAAACCTTCATCGGCGAGGGTGGCGGGCGTGGGCAACGCCTGCTGTTCCAGACGCAACAGATGGATTTCATCCAACGTGACCCGTAGGTCGGCATAGATGCCTTGCTCGGAGGCGCTCAGGTCGCGACGGGCATCCAGTTGATGGCTGCCAACGCTGCTCACTTCCTGAGTCTCGCCGCGCCAGGCGACCACCGAGCCGGCAACCGCCAGGATCATCAGGCACAACAGCAACACATAGAGGGTTTCATGGCCGGCACCGGCCGGGCGGACGATGTGCGTGGTTGGTGTAGTCATGGGGCCTGGATGTCCGCTTGGTCGATCTCGACGACGTGGCCGGGACCGGCGTCGAACAGCACGTAGAACTCGGCACCGGGCTTCTTGAATGTCAGGGTCGAATCGGCGCCGAGCTTGCCCGGCACCAGAATGGTTTCGTCGTAGCCGATCACGTCCAGGGTCACACCCGGCGCGCCGCTGCCGTCGGAGAAGCCGCCGGTGCACTGGATCTGTTCGGCATCGATGGCCTTGCATTCGCACATCGGGTTATGGGCCAGGACGCTGACGCTGAAACCGGCGCAAAGCACCAATAGCGCGGCACTTATTAGAGGGCGAAAAGCGTTGATCATGGTTTGCCTCCTTGTTTGTTCAGCCAGGCGAGGGTGGCCGGGGATGCCTGGCTCAGGGGGATGGACGCTTGATGCATGGCGCCGTCCCAACCTTCCATGGTGATCCACAGCTCGGCGTCGGTCTTGGTCTTTTCAGGCACCGGCAGCGAAGCGCCCATGCGGTAGGGCGTACCAAAGAAAATCACCCCGGCCGCGCGCAGGCTGCGGGGTTTGCCGATGCGCAGGTACGTCGCCTTGACCTCATCGCGACAGCGCTCGCACAGCGCTGCATTGAAGCCTTTCATGTAGCCGGCGGGACCGGTCAACAGGGGCGCCTCATTGCGCAGTTCGGCCAGTCGCAGGCTCCAGGGACCGACCTGGATTTCACCGATCTCCCGCTGCCCCAGTCCGCTGTCGCCGCGAAACAGTGACGCGTCCGCAAGGTATTTGGGCATAAAGCCCAAAGGGATCAGCAGCAATAAAATGTTGAGGTGGTAACGCCATTTGCGCCAGAGCCGGCTCGCGGGCGAAGACTGCGGTGCGGTGATCGTCTTGCTCACAGGTTGCCCTCCGGAGTCTGGTTGCTCATGACCGTTTGCGGCCTCGACACCGGGCGCGCGACCTTGTTGCTGCGCTTGAACGCATTGGCAGTGGCCAGGGCGGTGCGTTTGGTCCAGATCAGCAATCCGCTGAGTACCATCATGCTCAGGAGCAAACCGAAGAAAAACCAGATCTGCTTGATCCAGATCCCGCCAAAGTCACCGGTGTGCAACGGACGCATCGACTCGGTCACGAATTCCAGGCTGGAGCGATCGGACAGCAGCCGTGTGCTGGCAATATCGCCGTTGTACGGGTTGACCTCGGCCGTCTGGAACATCAGCGGATACCAGCTTCTTCCGCCCACCGAGAGGTGGCTGTAGGCGTTGCCCGGCAGGCTGACGAAACTCGCTTCAAGTCCGGGGATTTGTTCCTGAGCGACCTTAATCGCCTGTTCCAGGCTGATCATCGCGGCCGGTTTACCGGTGCTGGTCAACGGCACGCTTTCGCGTGAGACGACCGACACCACCGGTTCGGTGGTAATCGAAATCTGGTTATCGAACAGAATCGCCTTGATCAGAAACCAGGTACCGGTGATCGAGATCACCGCGATGAACCAGATCGACCAGATGCCGCTGAGCCGGTGAAAGTCGCCCCAGAAAATCCGTGCGCCATGACGAATGCGCAGGGTCGGTCGGAAGAAGCCCTTCCAGAACCGTTTGTAGACCACCAGCCCGGTCACCAGCGATGCCAGCATCGGTAGCCCGAGGAACGACACCAGATACCAGCCCCAGCTATAGCCGTTGGTGAACGGCACCAGCCACCAACCATGCAGTGCGCGGGTGAACGCCTTGAAATTGAATTGCGGTGCAGTGCCCTGAATCACCCCGCTGTAGGGGTTTACATAGACCGTCACCGAGCGTCCGTCCGGGTAACTGACGTCCACATCGAGGGCGAAATGCGACTCGTCGGGACGGCTGATGCTCTGAACCAGCGTTTGGGGTTCGGCCTGTTTGATGGCGGCGACGATCTGGTCATAGTTGAGCAGCGGCGCATCGTCCGAAGGCGGGCTGGCACGCATTTGCGGGTTGGCCAGCCAGACGATTTCCTGACTGACCACCGCCAGCGTGCCGGTCACACAAACGATCAGTACAAAGAACCAGATGGGCAGCGCCAGCCAGCCATGGACCAGAAACCAGAGTTTTGAGCGGGATTTCTTCGACATGATTAAAGGTCTTGTTTCGATGAGAGGACCTCTGCTGCGGGCTTCCCAGCATTACGGCCCATGAAAAGTCCGGCCGTGGCTTTTGCCTACGCGACCGACTGCATCTAAATAAGACGTATGAGCATCGAAAATCCCGAAAGGGGATATGAAAGTAAATGTTTCGTGTTTCTGTGAGCAGTCAATATTGATGTTGAATGTGATGGCCCCATCGCGAGCCTGGCGATGGGGCCAGATCGGGCACCGAAGATCTCAACCCTGCTTAAACATCTCCTTCGCCCGCTGTTCAATCTGTTCCTGAGTCAAATCCTCCTTGCGCGTGGCCAGAAACCACAGATGCCCGTAGGGATCCTTCAACGTCCCCGAGCGGTCGCCATAAAACTGATCCTTGACCTCGGACACCTGCGTGGCACCGGCATCGATGGCCTGTTTAAAGGACTTGTCCACATCGTTCACATACAGGTGCAGGCCAACGGACGGCGACTTGTCCGGGTTGCTCAATGGACCCTGGTCGCAGGGTGTGCCAAGCATGATCGGGCAGTCGCCGATACGCAGTTCGGCATGCCCGATGCCGCCATCGGGCATGGCCAGGCGCATGACTTCGGTGGCACCAAAGGCTTTCTTGTAGAAGTCGATGGCTTCGGCAGCTTTCTGAATGCCCAGATAAGGGGTGATGCTGTGATAACCCTCTGGAATAGGTTTTACGCTCATGACGGTTCTCCTTTTGTTGTGGGGTTAAGGTGTTCCTTCGCCGATTTCCGGTCGAATAACTATAGGTCAGCCCCTTCGCAACGGCCGAGGGCCCGACGAGCAGTAGCGCTGCCAAAGACTGCAATCCTTTTTGATCCTGATACCCACTATCGAGAGCGTTGATTTCTGCCCTTCGAACGGTACGGGTAGCCTGTGTTCATTGCCCCGAACACAGATGTCAGGACACCCGAAATGAAACCTCTACTCGCCACTTTCTTGCTGCTCGCGGTCTCCGTTCTCGCCGGATGTGCCAGCCATGTTTCACCGGAACTGCGGCCTTATACCGCCGAAGAAACCCGGGAGCTGGCGCTGGAGGCCCTGAATCGTCGCGGCTTGTCTTTCGACGAGTACCACGCCAAGAAAGCCGAATTGCTTGGCCAGCCGGCAAAATCGTTCAGTTTCGACAAACAAGGCGAGATGAACGCAGAACGCACGGTACAGCTCCACGGTCGTCCAAGCTGAACGACGACTGTACTGCTCGAACTTTCACGCAACTGTCCGTGGGTTTCCCTCAAGGCGTGCGATAGGGTCAATACCTGACTGACCCTGATGGACTGCCACCATGACACTCTCGCTCGACCTGCTGATGGGCTTTGCCCTGTTTGCCCTTGTCACCTCGATCACTCCAGGTCCGAACAACACCATGTTGCTGGCATCGGGAGTGAATTTCGGCTTTAACCGCACCATTCCCCACATGCTGGGCATCACCTGCGGTTTTTTCGTGCTGGTGGTCGCCGTCGGTTTCGGCCTGGGCGCGGTGTTTCAAACTTATCCGGTGCTATACACCGTATTGCGCTATGTCGGCGCGGCGTATTTGCTGTATCTGGCGTGGAAGATTGCTCATTCCGGGCCGGTAGCCGAGGGTGAACAAGGCGAGGGCAAGCCGATCAGTTATTTGGGCGCGGCAGCGTTTCAATGGGTCAATCCCAAGGCCTGGATCATGGCCATCGGTGCCATTAGCACCTACACGCCGATGCAGGGCTATTTCACCAATGTGATTGTGATTGCCGCGGTCTTCGCCTTGATCAACCTGCCAAGCGTCGGGGTGTGGGCCGGCTGCGGTACGCTGTTGCGCAATGTGCTGCGCGATCGCCGCTGGTTGCGGCTGTTCAACTGGGGTATGGCCTTATTGTTGGTGGCTTCGATGTATCCGTTGTTGCTCGACAGTTTTAGCTGACGCATTGCTTCATCCGGTGGCCCGATGCCTGTTAAGCTCGACTTCAGGAGCGTTCCTACGCACTTTTAAATGAAGTTGTTCTTCTTTAATGGCCTCCGATCAGGTATTGCTGTCGTTCTGAAAATTCGGCGTCGCTCATGAGGCGGCGCTTTGAAACTTCCAGTGACGAGCTTCCTGATCCCGGAACACGCTCTGCGAGTCTTTTATGAATAAACGTCCGTTGTATTTTGACTACGCCGCCACCACGCCGGTGGATGAGCGGGTCATCAAGGTCATGGTCGAGTGTCTGGGTTTCACAGGTAACTTCGGCAACCCGGCGTCAAGTTCCCACGCCTTCGGCCAACAGGCCCGGCAATCGGTTGAGCAAGCACGGCGCCAGGTCGCCGAATTGGTAGGCGCCCAGGCGGAGCAGATTGTCTGGACCTCCGGCGCCACCGAATCCAACAACCTTGCCCTCAAGGGCGTGGCCCAGGCCCGCGGTGTATCCGGCGGCCATATCATCACCAGCCAGATCGAACACAAAGCGATTCTCGACACTGCAAAACAATTGCAGGACGCAGGCGTTGCGGTGACGTATCTGGTGCCCGATGCCGAAGGCCTGATTACCCCACAAGCAGTCAGCGAGGCGATGCGCGAGGACACCTTTCTGGTGTCGCTGATGCTGGTCAACAACGAACTGGGCACCGTCAACGACATTCCTGCCATCGGGCAAGTGGTGCGTGATCGCGATGCGTTGTTCCACGTCGATGCGGCTCAGGGCGCGGGTAAAGTGGCAATCGACCTGGCCCGGTGGCCGGTGGATTTGATGTCGTTCTCGGCGCACAAGGTCTACGGCCCCAAAGGTATCGGCGCGCTGTATGTCGGTCCTCGGGCGCAACAGCGCCTGCAGGCGCAGATCCACGGCGGCGGTCACGAAGGCGGGTTGCGTTCCGGCACTCTGGCGACGCACCAGATTGTCGCAATGGGTGCAGCCTTCGCGTTGGCGGCCACCTCGTTCGATGAAGAAAAAGCCACCATCACGCGTCTGCGTGAACGCTTGCTCGAGCCGCTGCTGAGCATTCCCGGCGTGCGTCTCAATGGCAGCCCGACCCAGCGCATTCCCCATACCCTGAGCCTGACTTTCAACGAAGGCGAGTTCAGTTCTGCGGCATTGAGTACCTCGATCGCATTTTCCGCGACCTCGGCCTGTAATTCCGCCAGCAATGCGCCGTCCCATGTGCTGCTGGCCCTGGGGCATGACGCGCGTTCGGCCAGTCGCACCATTCGCTTGAGCCTGGGGCGCTTCACCACCGAGCAGGATATCGATCAAGCGGTACAACTGATTAAAGCAGCTTGCGCCAGCGCTCCGGCATTCTGGGTGACAGGTCCTTAAGCGCCGACTCCGATCGGCACCGAATAATAATGATGAGTGGTTAGCAGGAGACACGATGAGTACACAGCCTTTGACCAATGGATTGGTACCCCAGCGCCTGGCGCAAACCCGCGAACTGATGAGCCGGGAGGGCATTCATGCTCTGCTGGTGCCGTCGGCCGACCCGCACCTGTCGGAATACCTGCCGGGATATTGGCAGGGGCGGCAGTGGCTGTCGGGTTTTCATGGCTCGGTGGGCACGCTGATCGTCACACCGGATTTTGCCGGTGTATGGGCCGACAGCCGCTATTGGGAACAAGCGAGCAAGGAACTCAAGGGTAGCGGCATCGAACTGGTCAAGCTGCAACCGGGCCAACCCGGCCCGCTCGATTGGCTGGCCGAGCAAACCCCTGAAGGCGGTGTCGTCGCGGTCGATGGCGCGGTGATGGCCGTGGCTTCGGCACGTACCTTGAGTAGCAAACTCGAAGAGCGTGGTGCACGTCTGCGCACCGATATTGATCTGCTGAACGAAGTCTGGAGCGCCCGCCCGAGCCTGCCGAACGAACCGATCTATCAACACTTGCCGCCTCAGGCGACCGTCAGCCGTGGTGAAAAGCTCGCCCAGCTGCGTGAAGTGCTGAAAGAGCGGGGGGCCGACTGGCATTTCATCGCCACCCTCGATGACATCGCCTGGTTGTTCAACCTGCGCGGCGGTGACGTGTCATTCAACCCGGTGTTCGTATCCTTCGCCCTGATCAATCAACAGCAGGCCACCTTGTTCGTGGCCCTGAGCAAAGTGAGCGCCGAGCTGCGCGCCATTCTCGAACAAGACGGCGTGACCCTGCGCGACTACAGCGAAGTGGCTGACGCCTTGCGCGCCGTACCGAGTGGCGCGAGCCTGCAAGTCGATCCGGCGCGGGTTACCGCGGGTCTGCTGGATAACCTGAACAGCGATGTGAAACTGCTCGAAGGTTTGAACCCGACCACCCTGGCCAAGTCGCAGAAAAGCCTGGCCGATGCCGAGCACATTCGTCGCGCCATGGAGCAGGATGGCGCGGCGCTGTGCGAATTTTTCGCCTGGCTGGAAGCAGCATGGGGTCGTGAGCGCATCACTGAGCTGACCATCGACGAACACCTGACCGCGGCCCGTACCCGGCGACCGGATTATGTGTCGTTGAGTTTCAATACCATCGCCGCGTTTAACGCCAACGGCGCGATGCCGCATTACCACGCCACCGAAGAAGAGCATGCGGTGATCGAGGGTGACGGCCTGTTGCTGATCGATTCCGGCGGCCAATACCTGGGTGGCACCACCGATATCACTCGAATGGTTCCGGTCGGAACGCCGACTGATGAGCAGAAGCGCGATTGCACCCGAGTACTCAAAGGCGTGATTGCACTCTCCCGGGCACAGTTTCCACGAGGCATCCTGTCGCCGTTGCTGGACGCCATCGCCCGCGCGCCGATCTGGGCCGAAAGCGTCGACTATGGTCATGGCACCGGTCACGGCGTCGGCTACTTCCTCAACGTCCATGAGGGCCCGCAAGTCATCGCCTACCAGGCCGCGGCTGCACCGCAAACCGCGATGCAGCCGGGCATGATCACGTCCATCGAACCGGGCACTTACCGTCCGGGTCGCTGGGGTGTGCGAATCGAGAACCTGGTATTGAACCGCGAAGCGGGCAAGAGCGAATTCGGTGAATTCCTGAAATTCGAAACCCTCACCCTATGCCCGATCGACACCCGCTGCTTGGAACCATCGCTGCTGAGCGAAGACGAGAAGCAATGGTTCAACGGTTACCACGCCGAAGTGCGCGAGCGCCTGAGCCCGTTGCTCGATGGCGCAGCCCTTGAGTGGTTGAACACACGGACTGCGGCTATTTGATCGGCTTGAGCCCAGGCGCTGTTTCCAGCGCCTGGGTCATGCCTGGCTATTGCGCACGCAGGGCTTCAAGGACGAAGTCCAGCCGATCCTGACCGAAGAACAGCTGACCCTCGACAAACATGCTCGGCGCACCGAATACACCGCGTTGAACCGCTTCCTCGGTGTTTTCCTTGAGGGCTGCCTTGACGTCCTCATCGGCGGTCAGCGCCAGCACTTCGTTCGGATCAAAACCGTTTTGTGTCAATACGGCGGCGACGGTCGCTGGATCATCGAGGCTGCGTCCTTCAACCCAAAGAGCGTGAAACAGGCAATTGATAAACGCCTGAAAGCGTTCGGGGTGACGCAGTTGCATACCCGTGACAGCGCGCATCAGCATCAGGGTATTGATGGGAAAGTGCGGGTTGAACTTCAGCGGTACGCCATAGCGTTTGGCATAGCGGTCCAGGTCCTGAAACATGTAGCGACCCTTGGCCGGTACGGTGATGGGAGAAGCATTGCCAGTAGCTTTGAAGACGCCACCCAGCAGCATCGGTCTGTAGATCAGCTGACTATCGGTCTGCTCGCAGATCTTCGGCAGTTGGGTATAAGCCAGGTAAGTGGCCGGGCTGCCGAGGTCGAAAAAGAACTCCACGGTTTTGCTCATGGTCGATGTGCTCTTCTTATTGTTGTTGGGGAGGGCTTACCAGCGTTCGTTCCAGGGGCGCAGGTCCAGCTCGAAGGTCCAGGCATCCCGTGGCTGGCTGTGCAGGTGCCAATAGTTTTCAGCAATGTGCTCGGGATTGAGGATGCCGTCCTGATCCTTGGTCGCGTACTTCTGCGCAAAATTATCGCGGATAAAGTCGGTGTCGATGGCGCCATCGACTACGACATGAGCGACGTGGATGTTCAGCGGTCCCAGTTCTCGGGCCATGCTTTGGGCCAAGGCGCGAATCCCATGCTTGGCGCCGGCAAAGGCGGCGAAACCCGCGGCTCCGCGCAAGCCGGCAGTGGCGCCGGTGAACAGGATCGTGCCCCGTTGGCGGGTGACCATGCGCTTGGCCACTTCACGGGCGTTGAGAAACCCTGAGAAACAGGCCATTTCCCAAATCTTGAAATACTTGCGAGCGGTTTCTTCGAGGATGCTGCACGGCACATTGGCGCCGATATTGAAAACGAACGCTTCGATGGGGCCGATCCCGGTTTCGATCTGCTCGATGAGCGCTATCACGTCCTCTTCCTTGCGCGCATCGCAGGCAAAACCATGAGCCTCGCCGCCACTCGCCTCGATAGCGTCTACCAGTGACTGAAGTTTGTCTGCGCTGCGACGCGTGACGCAAGCGACGAAACCCTCCTGGGCAAAACGCTTGGCGATGGCGCCGCCGGTGGCATCGCCTGCGCCGACGACCAATACGACTTTCTTGTTATTGATGGCGGTGGTCATGGATATCGCCCTTTGCTGAACGGTCATTGATTGACGAACGTTAGCAGCATCCGGCTGAAGCGCCTATCGGGCTACGCAAACCCGATAGAGGGGAGGGTTACTTGCAGATGACGATCATGCTGCGGCTGGTATAGCCGGCCGGGTTGAGGCCGAACGGATAATCACCGGGTTCTTCCACCGCATCCCCCGACTTGGCGATCACTTTGTAGCCCTTGGGCGCACATGAGTTGGCGGCGCTGGTGTAACACTTGTCCCAGGAGGACGACAGTCCCGAACAGTTGATATGCAGCCCTTTCTTGCCGTGTTTGATCTGGGATTTCGAGGTCGCCGCGCAGCCCGCAACTGCAAGTACGGCGATCAGTATCAAAATTCGTTTCATTGCTGTCCTTATAGAGGCCCCGGATCTTGTGCCCGGGTCTGCCTGCATTCGCTTTCGCTTGAAGCGTTCTGATATCCCTATCTGAAAAAATCCATGTCTGACACTGAGTTACGTGGTCTAAACATGGCCTAATTGAGCGGCAAATACCAGACTTTCGTCAAATCTCGTTTCAATCCGCTGCGACCGCGGGCTTGGCGGTACTTCCCATGGTCATGGTCGCGCCGACGGAAGCCAGAATGATGCACAGGATAGCCATCCACTGTGACAGTGAAAGGTATTCATGGAGGAACAACAGGCCGGACAGCGCGCCGAACGCAGGTTCGATACTCATCAATGTGCCGAAGGTCCGCGCCGGTATCCGAGTGAGGGCAACCATTTCCAGTGTATAGGGCAGGGCGGTGGACAGAATGGCGACTCCGATTGCCACAGGAATCAGCGAGGGTGTCAGCAGTGCAGCGCCAGCGTGGACAATGCCGATGGGGGCTACGAACAATGCAGCAATCATTACGCCCAATGCTGCGGTCTGCACACCGTTGTCGGCGCCGGCCTTCTGCCCGAACAGAATGTACAGCGCCCAGCAGATGCCAGCACCAAGGGCATAACCTGCACCGATCAGATCAATTCCTGCACTTGTGGCGCCGGTCGGAATCAACAGCAGTAAACCGATGGCCGCCAGAGCGATCCAGAGAAAGTCGATCGCCCGACGTGAGGCATAAATGGCGACTGCCAGTGGACCGGTGAATTCCAGAGCTACCGCAATACCCAGGGGGACAGTGCGCAAGGACATATAGAAAAGGAAGTTCATGCCGCCCAGCGCCATGCCGTAGACGATAACGGTGCGCAGGGATTTTGCGGTGAGCTTTGCTCGCCATGGTCGCAATAGCAGCAGCATGATCACACTGGCGAAGATCAGTCGAAGGGTGGTCGTCCCTTGAGCGCCGATAACAGGGAACATGCTTTTGGCCAGGGAGGCTCCGGACTGGATCGATGCCATGGCTATCAAAAGCAGGCCGACCGAGAACAGGATCGAGGCGAGGCTGCGGGGGTGGTCATTCATTGCGTGGCATCGTCCGAGGTAGGAAGCGAGAGTATTATTCTGTAGTTGGGCAATATACTGCGCATTCGTTGTGAGCGCGTCTATATATACGCAGGGATTATGAACGTCCTGATAGAAAAGCCAAATTAAGGGTTGACGGCAGATTCTGTACGTCTATAATTCGCCCCACTTCCGGCGCAGTCGAAACGGAAAACTCCTTGGTAAACAAAGAGTTACGCAGTTTTCGACAGCGGTTACGCTTCAGTTCATCGAGGCCCGAAGGAGTTGAAAGGGCGGTGTTGTTTGGCTCTTTTGACGGTTCGATCGTCTCGGTCGAAAGCGGTGAAAAACAGGTGTTGACAGCAGCGAGTAACGCTGTAGAATTCGCCTCCCGCTAACGAGAGATCGGAAGCGCAAGTGGTTGAAGTTGTTAAAGATTTCCAAGCGAAACTTTGAAAACTTCTGAAAATAATCACTTGACAGTAACAAGCGCTGCTGTAGAATGCGCGCCTCGGTTGAGACGAAAGATCTTAACCAACCGCTCTTTAACAGCTGAATCAAGCAATTCGTGTGGGTGCTTGTGGAGTCAGACTGATAGTCAACAAGATTATCAGCATCACAAGTTACTCCGCGAGAAATCAAAGATGTAACCAACGATTGCTGAGCCAAGTTTAGGGTTTCTTAAAAACCCAAAGATGTTTGAACTGAAGAGTTTGATCATGGCTCAGATTGAACGCTGGCGGCAGGCCTAACACATGCAAGTCGAGCGGCAGCACGGGTACTTGTACCTGGTGGCGAGCGGCGGACGGGTGAGTAATGCCTAGGAATCTGCCTGGTAGTGGGGGATAACGCTCGGAAACGGACGCTAATACCGCATACGTCCTACGGGAGAAAGCAGGGGACCTTCGGGCCTTGCGCTATCAGATGAGCCTAGGTCGGATTAGCTAGTTGGTGAGGTAATGGCTCACCAAGGCGACGATCCGTAACTGGTCTGAGAGGATGATCAGTCACACTGGAACTGAGACACGGTCCAGACTCCTACGGGAGGCAGCAGTGGGGAATATTGGACAATGGGCGAAAGCCTGATCCAGCCATGCCGCGTGTGTGAAGAAGGTCTTCGGATTGTAAAGCACTTTAAGTTGGGAGGAAGGGCAGTTACCTAATACGTAATTGTTTTGACGTTACCGACAGAATAAGCACCGGCTAACTCTGTGCCAGCAGCCGCGGTAATACAGAGGGTGCAAGCGTTAATCGGAATTACTGGGCGTAAAGCGCGCGTAGGTGGTTCGTTAAGTTGGATGTGAAATCCCCGGGCTCAACCTGGGAACTGCATTCAAAACTGTCGAGCTAGAGTATGGTAGAGGGTGGTGGAATTTCCTGTGTAGCGGTGAAATGCGTAGATATAGGAAGGAACACCAGTGGCGAAGGCGACCACCTGGACTGATACTGACACTGAGGTGCGAAAGCGTGGGGAGCAAACAGGATTAGATACCCTGGTAGTCCACGCCGTAAACGATGTCAACTAGCCGTTGGGAGCCTTGAGCTCTTAGTGGCGCAGCTAACGCATTAAGTTGACCGCCTGGGGAGTACGGCCGCAAGGTTAAAACTCAAATGAATTGACGGGGGCCCGCACAAGCGGTGGAGCATGTGGTTTAATTCGAAGCAACGCGAAGAACCTTACCAGGCCTTGACATCCAATGAACTTTCCAGAGATGGATTGGTGCCTTCGGGAACATTGAGACAGGTGCTGCATGGCTGTCGTCAGCTCGTGTCGTGAGATGTTGGGTTAAGTCCCGTAACGAGCGCAACCCTTGTCCTTAGTTACCAGCACGTCATGGTGGGCACTCTAAGGAGACTGCCGGTGACAAACCGGAGGAAGGTGGGGATGACGTCAAGTCATCATGGCCCTTACGGCCTGGGCTACACACGTGCTACAATGGTCGGTACAGAGGGTTGCCAAGCCGCGAGGTGGAGCTAATCCCATAAAACCGATCGTAGTCCGGATCGCAGTCTGCAACTCGACTGCGTGAAGTCGGAATCGCTAGTAATCGCGAATCAGAATGTCGCGGTGAATACGTTCCCGGGCCTTGTACACACCGCCCGTCACACCATGGGAGTGGGTTGCACCAGAAGTAGCTAGTCTAACCTTCGGGGGGACGGTTACCACGGTGTGATTCATGACTGGGGTGAAGTCGTAACAAGGTAGCCGTAGGGGAACCTGCGGCTGGATCACCTCCTTAATCGACGACATCAGCTGCTGCATGAGCTCCCACACGAATTGCTTGATTCATTGAAGAAGACGATAAAGAAGCAGCCTGTATCAGGTTGTAGCTGAGTTGGTTAGAGCGCACCCCATGCTTTGTGTAAAGAGCAGGGTGAGGTCGGCCTGAGTAGCTCGAAATTGGGTCTGTAGCTCAGTTGGTTAGAGCGCACCCCTGATAAGGGTGAGGTCGGCAGTTCGAATCTGCCCAGACCCACCAATTTTGCTTGTGTGGGAAACGCCTGTAGAAATACGGGGCCATAGCTCAGCTGGGAGAGCGCCTGCCTTGCACGCAGGAGGTCAACGGTTCGATCCCGTTTGGCTCCACCACTACTGCTTCTGTTTGTTGAAAGCTTAGAAATGAGCATTCCATCGTGATGATGGTGAATGTTGATTTCTAGTCTTTGGATTAGATCGTTCTTTAAAAATTTGGGTATGTGATAGAAAGATAGACTGAACGTTATTTTCACTGGTAACGGATCAGGCTAAGGTAAAATTTGTGAGTTTAATCGCGAATTTTCGGCGAATGTCGTCTTCACAGTATAACCAGATTGCTTGGGGTTATATGGTCAAGTGAAGAAGCGCATACGGTGGATGCCTTGGCAGTCAGAGGCGATGAAAGACGTGGTAGCCTGCGAAAAGCTTCGGGGAGTCGGCAAACAGACTTTGATCCGGAGATGTCTGAATGGGGGAACCCAGCCATCATAAGATGGTTATCTTAAGCTGAATACATAGGCTTAAGAAGCGAACCAGGGGAACTGAAACATCTAAGTACCCTGAGGAAAAGAAATCAACCGAGATTCCCTTAGTAGTGGCGAGCGAACGGGGACTAGCCCTTAAGTGGCTTTGAGATTAGCGGAACGCTCTGGAAAGTGCGGCCATAGTGGGTGATAGCCCTGTACGCGAAAATCTCTTGGCCATGAAATCGAGTAGGACGGAGCACGAGAAACTTTGTCTGAATATGGGGGGACCATCCTCCAAGGCTAAATACTACTGACTGACCGATAGTGAACTAGTACCGTGAGGGAAAGGCGAAAAGAACCCCGGAGAGGGGAGTGAAATAGATCCTGAAACCGTATGCGTACAAGCAGTGGGAGCCCACTTTGTTGGGTGACTGCGTACCTTTTGTATAATGGGTCAGCGACTTATTTTCAGTGGCGAGCTTAACCGAATAGGGGAGGCGTAGCGAAAGCGAGTCTTAATAGGGCGTCTAGTCGCTGGGAATAGACCCGAAACCGGGCGATCTATCCATGGGCAGGTTGAAGGTTAGGTAACACTGACTGGAGGACCGAACCGACTACCGTTGAAAAGTTAGCGGATGACCTGTGGATCGGAGTGAAAGGCTAATCAAGCTCGGAGATAGCTGGTTCTCCTCGAAAGCTATTTAGGTAGCGCCTCATGTATCACTGTAGGGGGTAGAGCACTGTTTCGGCTAGGGGGTCATCCCGACTTACCAAACCGATGCAAACTCCGAATACCTACAAGTGCCGAGCATGGGAGACACACGGCGGGTGCTAACGTCCGTCGTGAAAAGGGAAACAACCCAGACCGTCAGCTAAGGTCCCAAAGTTATGGTTAAGTGGGAAACGATGTGGGAAGGCTTAGACAGCTAGGAGGTTGGCTTAGAAGCAGCCACCCTTTAAAGAAAGCGTAATAGCTCACTAGTCGAGTCGGCCTGCGCGGAAGATGTAACGGGGCTCAAACCATACACCGAAGCTACGGGTATCACTTAGGTGATGCGGTAGAGGAGCGTTCTGTAAGCCTGTGAAGGTGAGTTGAGAAGCTTGCTGGAGGTATCAGAAGTGCGAATGCTGACATGAGTAACGACAATGGGTGTGAAAAACACCCACGCCGAAAGACCAAGGTTTCCTGCGCAACGTTAATCGACGCAGGGTTAGTCGGTCCCTAAGGCGAGGCTGAAAAGCGTAGTCGATGGAAAACAGGTTAATATTCCTGTACTTCTGGTTATTGCGATGGAGGGACGGAGAAGGCTAGGCCAGCTTGGCGTTGGTTGTCCAAGTTTAAGGTGGTAGGCTGGAATCTTAGGTAAATCCGGGATTCTAAGGCCGAGAGCTGATGACGAGTGTTCTTTTAGAACACGAAGTGGTTGATGCCATGCTTCCAAGAAAAGCTTCTAAGCTTCAGGTAACCAGGAACCGTACCCCAAACCGACACAGGTGGTTGGGTAGAGAATACCAAGGCGCTTGAGAGAACTCGGGTGAAGGAACTAGGCAAAATGGCACCGTAACTTCGGGAGAAGGTGCGCCGGTGAGGGTGAAGGACTTGCTCCGTAAGCCCACGCCGGTCGAAGATACCAGGCCGCTGCGACTGTTTATTAAAAACACAGCACTCTGCAAACACGAAAGTGGACGTATAGGGTGTGACGCCTGCCCGGTGCCGGAAGGTTAATTGATGGGGTTAGCTAACGCGAAGCTCTTGATCGAAGCCCCGGTAAACGGCGGCCGTAACTATAACGGTCCTAAGGTAGCGAAATTCCTTGTCGGGTAAGTTCCGACCTGCACGAATGGCGTAACGATGGCGGCGCTGTCTCCACCCGAGACTCAGTGAAATTGAAATCGCTGTGAAGATGCAGTGTATCCGCGGCTAGACGGAAAGACCCCGTGAACCTTTACTATAGCTTTGCACTGGACTTTGAATTTGCTTGTGTAGGATAGGTGGGAGGCTTTGAAGCGTGGACGCCAGTTCGCGTGGAGCCATCCTTGAAATACCACCCTGGCAACTTTGAGGTTCTAACTCAGGTCCGTTATCCGGATCGAGGACAGTGTATGGTGGGTAGTTTGACTGGGGCGGTCTCCTCCTAAAGAGTAACGGAGGAGTACGAAGGTGCGCTCAGACCGGTCGGAAATCGGTCGTAGAGTATAAAGGCAAAAGCGCGCTTGACTGCGAGACAGACACGTCGAGCAGGTACGAAAGTAGGTCTTAGTGATCCGGTGGTTCTGTATGGAAGGGCCATCGCTCAACGGATAAAAGGTACTCCGGGGATAACAGGCTGATACCGCCCAAGAGTTCATATCGACGGCGGTGTTTGGCACCTCGATGTCGGCTCATCACATCCTGGGGCTGAAGCCGGTCCCAAGGGTATGGCTGTTCGCCATTTAAAGTGGTACGCGAGCTGGGTTTAGAACGTCGTGAGACAGTTCGGTCCCTATCTGCCGTGGACGTTTGAGATTTGAGAGGGGCTGCTCCTAGTACGAGAGGACCGGAGTGGACGAACCTCTGGTGTTCCGGTTGTCACGCCAGTGGCATTGCCGGGTAGCTATGTTCGGAATAGATAACCGCTGAAAGCATCTAAGCGGGAAACTAGCCTCAAGATGAGATCTCACTGGGACCTTGAGTCCCCTGAAGGGCCGTCGAAGACTACGACGTTGATAGGTTGGGTGTGTAAGCGCTGTGAGGCGTTGAGCTAACCAATACTAATTGCCCGTGAGGCTTGACCATATAACACCCAAGCAATTTGTAGGCTTCGAGCTGAAGAGCGAAAGGGCACCAGATTGCGGTGTGTGAAGACGCAATGAACCGAAAGTTCGAGAAGTAAACACACAAACTATCGCATACCCAATTTGCTGAAGCGTCGAAAGACGGTTCGGTACCCGAATTTCTTGACGACCATAGAGCATTGGAACCACCTGATCCCATCCCGAACTCAGCAGTGAAACGATGCATCGCCGATGGTAGTGTGGGGTTTCCCCATGTGAGAGTAGGTCATCGTCAAGATTAAATTCCGAAACCCCTATCTGCATCTGCAGGTAGGGGTTTTGTTTTGTCCGCAGGAAAGTGCCGTGACAAGTGAAGGGATATCCCGACCGCTATTCCTGATGTTAGCTGCATCGTTTATGAAATTTTGGCAGACGCGCTAAAGTGACCACACCGTTTTTGGTATGGTGCAGTTCGTTTTTTAACGGACTGATTTCAAGCCTACGGATCGGCACTCCTCTACAGTCAAAGAGCTGCTGCAGAAATGCCCGAACCGATACCGATCAAGGACCACGAAAAAGAGACGCGCCTGGTTAACAAAAGGCTGATGGCCTGCGCCTTGTTCGTCGTCGCCATTACCTGCGCGCTGGTAGTGCGCCTGTATATCCTGCAAGTGGTCGAGTATGACTACCACTCGACGATCTCCGAAAATAACCGTGTACATGTATTGCCGATCCCTCCCACTCGCGGGTTGATCTATGATCGCAACGGCGTGCTTCTGGCGGATAACCGGCCCAGTTTTAACCTGACCATCACCCGCGAGCGCACATCAGATGTCAAGGAAGAGCTGGATGAGGTGGTCAACCTCCTGCACCTGCCGACCGAAGACCGCACACTGTTCGACAAGGCAATGAAGCAGGCTCGACACCCCTTCGTGCCCGTCACCTTGTTCTACGAGCTCAGCGAAGAACAGATTGCGGTGTTGGCAGTAAACGAGTTCCGTTTGCCAGGGATCGACGTAGAGCCTCAATTCGTTCGTCATTACCCGATGGGCGCGCACTTTGCGCATTCGATCGGTTACGTCGGTCGTATCAACGAGAAAGAATCCAAGGCCCTGGATTCGGTGGAATACCGTGGTACGCAATCCATCGGCAAGACCGGCATTGAAAAGTTCTACGAGTCCGAGCTGCACGGCCATGTAGGCTACGAAGAGGTTGAGACCAATGCGCAGGGCCGCGTCCTGCGAGTACTCAAGCACACCGATCCAGTCCCAGGCAAAAACATCGTACTGAGCCTCGACGTCAAACTTCAGGAGGCCGCAGAAGCCGCGCTGGGTGATCGCCGTGGCTCGGTAGTCGCTCTCGACCCATCGACCGGCGAAGTGCTCGCGATGGTCAGCAAGCCAAGCTTCGACCCGAACCTGTTCGTCACTGGCATCAGCTTCAAGGAGTATGCGGCACTGCACGACTCCATCGACCGGCCACTGTTTAATCGCGTGTTGCGCGGCCTTTATGCGCCGGGCTCGACCATCAAGCCGGAAGTGGCGATTGCCGGCCTCGACGCCGGCGTGGTCACCCCTCAAACCCGCGTCTTCGATCCGGGCTATTACCAGCTACCGGATTTCGATCATAAATACCGTAACTGGAACCACAGTGGCGATGGCTGGGTGGACATGGACGCGGCGATCATGCGCTCCAACGACACCTACTTCTACGACCTGGCCCACAAGCTGGGCATCGACCGCCTGCACGACTACATGGCGATGTTCGGCCTTGGCGAGAAGGTCTCGCTGGACATGTTCGAAGAGTCTCCCGGGTTGATGCCATCCCAGGCCTGGAAACGCGCCACGCGCCGTCAAGCGTGGTTCCCGGGTGAAACGGTGATCCTCGGCATCGGGCAGGGCTATATGCAGGTCACTCCTCTGCAACTGGCCCAGGCCACCGCGCTGATCGCCAACAAGGGGGTATGGAACCGACCGCACCTGGCCAAGACCGTGGATGGCGTGGCGCCGGTAGATGAACACCCGATGCCGAACATCCTGCTCAAGGACCCGCGTGATTGGGAGCAGGTTAACCACGGTATGCAAATGGTAATGCACGACGTCCGTGGGATTGCCCGAGCGGCAGCGCAGGGGGCTCAGTACCGCATCGCCGGTAAAAGTGGTACCGCGCAAGTGGTGGCGATCAAGCAAGGCGAGCGCTACAACCGGGCGAAAACCCTTGAGCGCAACCGCGACAATGCTTTATTCGTTGGTTTCGCCCCGGCTGAACATCCGAAGATTGTCATCTCGGTGATGATCGAAAACGGCGAGGCTGGTGGCCGCGTTGCCGGTCCCGTGGTGCGGCAGATCATGGACGCCTGGCTACTCGATCAGGACGGTCACCTGAAGCCGCAATACGCCGCGCCGAGCAAAGCGCCGGGCGACCCTCACGTCTAACGATAAAGCTTCACAGCACAGTCTCACGAATGCTGAGCATGTGCTGGAAGCTTTCCAGAAACACAGTTTCGGCCTGGCTCATCTTCTGCTCGCGATTCCACAACAGCTGGATATCGAAATCCACCACCCCGTCTTCCGGCGGTAAACGCCAGAGCAAACCTTGCTCGACATCCCGACGCACCGATCGGCAGCATCAAGTTGCCGGGTGGAGATATGTCGATTACGACGGCGCAGGTATTTGTTCGGTAATTGTTGGTGCCTGAGCGGACGCCTTCGCGGGCAAGCCTCGCTCCTACATTGGATTTTTGGTGGACACACAATTTATGTACCGCCGAAACCCTTGTAGGAGCGAGGCTTGCCCGCGAAGAGGCCCTCAAGAACACCGCAGCATCAAGCCCCAGGCACCGGACAACTCAAATCCCCTTCCTGGCATTTCAAGTAATTCTTGAACGTCTCGACCCGAGCCTTGGTCAGCTCGGTGGTGCAGTTACTATGGATCAGCGGATACACACTGCCGCCCTCCACCCCGGACGCCGAGAACTCGCATTCGGCATCGCGAAAGGCAATCCATGAGCGCTGAGCACTGACCAACAGTTTTTTGGCGTCGGGGCTGTCTTTCAGCCGTGTGGTGATCTGCTGGTACAGCGTATTCAGCTCTTTGTCGGCCGCCTTGTTCTGCTGCGCCGCGCACTGATTCATCGTCGTTTGATCGGTGGCGTTGTCGCAGTCGACGGCCTGTGCAAGGGTGCTGAACAAAAGTGGCGCCAGCGCCAGGAGCAAGCGTGGGGGCATGGGGATTTCTCGCTGTGACAGGGGAAATTGAGAAGCAGTGTAGCGGGGCGCCACCAGTCAACAAATCAGCAGCCTGACGCAGCACTTGTGGGGTGTCCGGAAACTATGTCTGCCATTCAGGACATTTCTCATTCGATTCATATTCAAGCCAGGGCACGCGGGCGCTAGTTTCAACCCTCTGAATCTCCTTTTCAAACCAGAACTTATGGGCAAAATCGAGGCCGAATATTTCAGGCTCGCTTGATTGCGGCACCCGTTTGATACAACTTTTAGGTTGGTCTTATGGTCTTTACAGGCCTACTGTTCAAATACAGGAGGTGACTTATGAACCCAGCATCAGATCGCATCGAAAGGAAGATCCTGCTCAAGGCGCCGCGCTCGCAGGTGTGGCGCGTGCTGGCCAATGCCGAAGCCTTCGGGCAGTGGTTCGGCGTGGCGCTGGAGGGCAAGCGTTTTGTCTCCGGCGAGTGGACCCAGGGGCAGATTACTTATCCTGGTTATGAGCACTTGTTGTGGAATGTACTGGTGGAGCGTGTCGAGCCGGAGCGGGTATTTTCGTTTCGCTGGCATCCATATGCGGTCGAGCCCGATAAAGACTACTCGCAGGAACCCACCACGCTGGTGAAATTCGAACTCCAGGATATGGACGAAGGCACGTTGTTGACGGTCGTCGAGTCCGGTTTCGATCATATCCCTCAGTCGCGCAGGCTCAAGGCGTTCCGTATGGACAGCCGTGGCTGGGATGAGCAGATGAACAATATCGAAGAGTTTCTGAGAACCAACGCCCACGAGCACCAGTGAGGCTGATGGCTGCAGGCCGCTAAACTTGCGACCCCGGCACTTGATCACTGATACGTCTAAGGGTTTTCGGAGGGGCGGCTATGGCGAATGTCTTACACGCGGTAGTAGCTATGTCGTCTATTGCGGATTGGATCCGAAGGGTAATCTAGCTCCATCAACTGAAGCACAGGAAGTGCTCCAGGGTCACGGATGATCGACCATAGCAAAGGATCGCTGCCGACAGGGAGTCGATATGGTCTTGGGAAAAACCCGCTTCGGCGGGTTTTTTTTCGTCTTTAGAAAACTGCAACCTGCATTGAATGGTCAATGACTTACACGTAGCCAGTGGTATGTCGTCTTTTTAAGCTTCACCGATGCGTTTAATCTGGATCCATCAACTGCAGCACAGGACGTGCTCAGGATCACGGATGATCGACCATACGCCAGGATGGCTGCCGACAGGATGTCGCAATGGTCTTGAGAAACCCGCTTAGGCGGGTTTTTTTATGCCCTTGATTTGCCTGATTCTGGCGTACACAAAACTGTTAAATCGCCTGAGCGCGTAGTCGGGCGATGTCCTTGCTCGGCGAGGTGCCAAACAGACGGCTGTATTCACGGCTGAATTGCGAAGGGCTTTCGTAACCCATCTTGTAGCCGATTGACGAAATGTCGCTGTTCTCCGACAACAACAGCCGCCGCGCTTCCTGCAGGCGCAGCTGCTTCTGGTATTGCAACGGGCTCATGGCTGTCACCGATTTGAAGCGGTGATGCAGCGCCGAGGTGCTGAGGTTGATCATCTGCGCCAGGTTTTCGATGCTCAAAGGTTCGGCGTAATGATTGTTCAGCCATTCGATGGCGCGGCTGATACGGTGGGTCTGGGTGTCGGGGATGGCGATTTCATGCAAGCGCTGGCCCTGCTCGCCGCGCAACAACCGATAGAAAATTTCCTGTTGTGCCAGTGGCGCCAGGGTTGCGATGTCTTCCGGGGTGTCCAGCAGCCTCAGTAGCCGCAACACGGCATCCAGCAAGGGCGCGTCGATTCTGTCCAGAAACAGCCCGCGTCCAGTGTTCCTCAGCCCAGGCACCCCGATGGGGCTGACATCGGCGATCAAACGGCAGATCTGCGCCGGATCGATGTCCAGGCGGATGCACAGATAAGGCCGATCCGGGCTGGCCTCGATCACTTTGCCGGCCAAGGGCAGGGTGACCGACACCACCAGGTAATTGAGCGGGTCGTAAACGTAGCTTTCAGCGGCCAGGCGTACTTCCTTGCGTCCTTCGACAATTACGCAAAGTCCCGGTTTGTGCACCGTGTGCAGGTCTTCGGTGGGGTGGTCGCTGCGGATCAGGTGCAAGTCCTTGATCGGCGTGGCGTGAACGCCGTACTCCGTGGCAAAGCGTTTCATCAGGCTCACCAGTTCGGCGCTCCTGATGTCGACGCCGTCCTGGAGCAGGGCATTCGCGGAAGTAGAAGCCGTCATGCTGAACAGTCTCCTTGGCCGATGGTTGAGTCGGGGGCTAGTAAAACCGATTGTGCACGTGTCGGCCAGCGTCTGTTTTATGCCTACAGGATCGTGCAAGAACCCAGGAGAAACCGGCTAACGAAACCCATCGAAGCGTCCCTAATCTGGACCTGTCGCAACGTCCCCATCCGGGATGTTCCAGCCTCCAGATCAAGGAAAAACTCATGTCCAACATTCAAGGCAAAGTGGTTGTCATTACCGGCGCTAGCAGCGGAATCGGCGAAGCCAGCGCCCGTCTTCTGGCCAGTCAGGGCGCCCATGTGGTGCTTGGTGCCCGGCGCGTAGAACGCCTGGAAACACTGGTCGCAGAACTCAATGCAACAGGCCAGAGCGCAGCCTTCAGGGCGGTCGACGTTACCCGCCGCGATGACGTACAGGCCTTCATCGATTTCGCCGTCGAACGCTTTGGCCGGGTCGATGTGATCGTCAACAACGCCGGGGTCATGCCCCTGTCGAAACTCGAGGCACTGAAGGTCGAGGAGTGGGATCGGATGATCGACGTCAACATCCGTGGCGTCCTTCACGGTATCGCCGCCGGGTTGCCGTTGATGCAGCGTCAGCGCTCCGGTCAGTTCATCAACATCGCCTCCATAGGGGCTTATACCGTCAGCCCGACCGCGGCTGTGTACTGCGCCACCAAATTCGCCGTGCGAGCGATTTCCGAAGGCTTGCGTCAGGAAGTCGGGGGCGATGTGCGGGTCACGGTGATTTCCCCCGGCGTGACCGAATCCGAACTGGCCGAGAGCATTTCCGACGCTGGTGGCCGTGCCGAAATGCGTGAGTTTCGCAAGATTGCCATTCCCGCCTCTGCGATCGCCCGGGCCATTGCCTACGCCATCGATCAGCCGGCCGATGTGGATGTCAGCGAATTGATCGTGCGGCCGACGGCCAGTCCGTTCTGAACGGTCGCCTATTGAAGTCGGGAGAACTGAAATGACCAAACCATCGGGCAATCAAGACCAATACGTCGGCCTGTGGGTCACCGCCGACGGTGTGATCCGCCACCAACTGCTGCCCGGCGGGCGCTACGACGAAGCGCGCGGCCATCGGGAAAGCGCCTATCTGGGCCGCTATTGGCTGGAGGGCGACCACATCGAATATGTCGACGACACCGGTTTCACGGCTGACGGCGACTTTCGCGACGGGGTGCTCTATCACGCGGGGATGGTGCTGTACCGCCAGCCCGAGTGACGCGCCATTGATGTTATCGAGCAAATACTGAAACAGAGGAACTTACTTATGAAAAACGCTCCTAAAACCTGGTTTATCACCGGCGCCTCTAAGGGCTTGGGCCTTGCCCTCGCGCAACACGTGTTGGCCTTGGGAGGTCGCGTTGCCGCCACTTCCCGTAACCTCGGCGAGCTACAGGCCGCCAGCGAGCGCTTTGTGCCGCTGCAAGTCGACTTGATGAATGAATCCAGCGTGGCCAGTGCTATCGCAAGCACCGTTGAAGTCTTCGGTAGCCTTGATGTGGTCGTCAACTGCGCCGGTTACGGCCAGCAGGGCACCTTCGAAGCACTGTCGGACAGCGAGTTGCGGCGCAATTTCGATGTGAATCTGTTTGCGCCGCTCAATGTATTGCGTCACGCCTTGCCGCAGTTGCGGGCCCAGCGCAGTGGGCACGTGATCAACATCTCGTCGATCGTCGGCTTCGACGGCGGTTATGCCGGTTGGGGCAGTTACGTGGCGAGCAAGTTCGCCCTCGGTGGCGTGACCGAAGCGTTGGCGGCAGAAGTTCAGGAGTTGGGAATCAAGGCCACCGTGGTTTATCCGGGACCGGTGCGTACGGGTTTCCTGTCCAGCGCTTCGCTGGCCGTCGCCGAGCGCAGGATCGATGATTACACCGCCGCGCAAGCGTCACTGGACCTGCACCAGAACACCCTTGACGGTCAGCAGGCCGGCGACCCGGACAAGATAGCCCTGGCTATTATCCAGGCGGTCAATGTCAGCGAACCGCCGCTGCACCTGTTCATGGGCCGGATTGCGGTTGATCTGGCACAGCAGAAAATCGCTCAGGTGCAGCAGGACCTCAGCCAATGGCAAGCCACATCGCTGGCGACGGATTTTCCGGCCTGAAGGACGGCAGCGGGGATCTAGGTCCCCGCTGCCGTTTCTTTCACCGGCGGTCGAGTTTCGCCGCTGCACGTTCGGTGATTTCCGAGCGCAATTTCAACGATGCGGCGGCGCGTTTGCGGGCTTCCTCCAGCACGCTGACCGGCGCTGTCTCGGGACTGCCCGAAGCAAACGGTGGCGCCGGGGCGTATTCCAGCTGCAGTTGCACCAGTTGCGCCGTGTCTTCATCGAACAGTTCAGTGGCCAGGGTCAGGGCAAAATCGATCCCCGCGGTGATCCCGCCACCGGTCAGCAGATTGCCGTCGCGCACCACCCGATCGTTCACCGGGATCGCGCCCAAACGCTCGAGCAATGAGTGATAGGCCCAGTGCGTGGTGGCGCGTTTGCCCTTGAGCAACCCCGCCGCGCCAAGCACCAGCGCACCGGTGCACACCGAGGTGACATATCGCGCGTTGGCGGCCTGGGCATTGATGAAGGCCAGGGTTTCGTCATCCTCCATCAACGGCCCGACACCGCTGCCACCAGGAATGCAGATCACATCCAGCGGCGGGCAATCGTCGAAGCCGATGGTCGGCTTCAATACCAGCCCGGTACTCGCGGTGATTGGCATCAGATCCTTCCAGATCAGATGCACTTTCACGTCCGGCAGCGAGGCCAGCACGTCATAAGGGCCGGTCAGGTCCAGTTGTTGAACCTGTGGAAACAACAGAAAACCGATCTGCAACGTCATGGCGTTTTTTCTCCTGGTTTGGGTGGACGGCTTCACTTTAGGCTCGTAGGATCTGGCGTATACGCCAATCACCCCACGAATTACGCCAAATATGCCTAGCCACCCGAAAACCATTCATGTGCTGGCCTTTGCCAATGTGCAAGTGCTCGACGTTACGGGGCCATTGCAGGTGTTTGCCTCAGCCAACGACATTGCCCGTCAGCAAGGTTTGCCCCCACCTTATGCGCCGTCGGTGATTGCCAGCGGTGGCGGGGCGGTGATGTCGTCGGCGGGGTTGGCGCTGTTGGCAGAGCCGTTGCCGGATCGGGGCAGTGACACCTTGATCATTGCCGGTGGCTGGGGCGTTTACGCCGCGGCGAAAGATCAGTCACTGGTGGCTTGGGTGCGTGAGCATGCAACCGGGTGTCGGCGCGTGGCATCGGTATGTACCGGGGCGTTTTTGCTGGCGGCCAGCGGTTGGCTCGATGGCAGGCGGGTGGTCACGCACTGGACCCGCTGTGAGCAATTGGCGCACCAGCATCCCAAACTACAGGTCGAACCCAACCCGATCTTCATCAACGACGGCCCGGTCTGGACCTCGGCCGGGGTCACCGCGGGCATCGACCTGGCCCTGGCGATGGTCGAACAAGACCTCGGCCGGACCATGGCCCTGGAGGTTGCCCGGCAATTGGTGGTATTTCTCAAGCGTCCGGGTGGCCAGTCGCAATTCAGCGTGACCCTGTCTTTGCAAAAAGAAGGTAACCGATTCGACGAACTTCACGCCTGGATCAGTGAAAACCTCACCAAAGACCTCGGCATCCCGACCTTGGCTTTGCAGGCCGGCATGAGCGAGCGTAGCTTCGTCCGTCACTACCGCGCCGACACCGGCCAGACCCCGGCGCGGGCCATCGAACTGATTCGGGTCGAAACCGCGCGACGGCTACTCAGCGACACCGGTGTACCGATCAAACGGGTCGCGGTGCAATGCGGGTTTGGCAGCGAAGAGACCTTGCGCCGAAGTTTCCTGCGGGCCATGAGCGTGACGCCGCAAGCCTATCGCGAGCGGTTTTCCGTCAACCCTCCAGCAGATCCAGTAATGCCTTGAGGGACGATTCAAATCGTCGTAGAGCCTTCTCTCAGGTTTCGACGTCCGCCACCTGATTGAAATACTTCGACCGATCCGGTGTAAACGTCACGACCATTCTGGTTCTGGAACAGGTCAATGCCCGCTCTGCGCTCAGATCAATATCCAGATCTTCCCCGCGCAATCCCTGCCATTGGGCGAGGTATTTCAGAGATCCGTATTTTTCGAGTTTCTTCAGGCTGCGGCTGACGCCACCTTTCCAGCCTAGCACCGGGAGTTCACCGGTGAGGCATTGTCGGGCGAGGTCGGGGAAGCGGGCGGCGCGTTGACGGCCGATTTCCCAGCATTTGATCAGGCCTTTGTCGTGGCCCTCCCACAGTTCATCCCGGTTCAGGCCTGATCGGAGTGGGGCGTCAATGCTGCGATGGATACGCTGGGTCATTCTGGTTCCTTGAATTCGGGTTTTGTTGGACAGCTCCGCTGTTCCCGTTGAGCGTGGATGTTAGGGAGGGATGTAGGCGCTGGCAACAAGGTATTTCCGGATGTAGGAATGAGTTACCGCGTGTTGATTGGGCTGGTTTTGTTTAGTGATTGTAGGTTGGGCCTATCTGGTTCTGTGGCGAGGGGGCTTGCCCCCGTTCGGCTGCGCAGCGGCCGCAAAGCCAGCAAATGCGGTGTTTCTGGAGGAGTGGGGTTGTGCATTCAAGGGGCCGCTGCGCGCCCCAACGGGGGCAAGCCCCCTCGCCACGGAGGGACAGTAGTGGCTGACGGTGCGTGTTTAAGTTCATTGGGAGTAGTCTCGATCCTACAAAAAACGTCGTAAAAGGGGACATTTCCGACAAGTTTTGGCGGTTATGGATGACCTTGTAGGCGCGAGGCTTGCCCGCGAAGAAGGCGACCCGGTCTCAAGGCTGCCAGAAGTTTTTCTCCCCGCTCAATTTCCGATCCAGAAAACTCGCCGCGCTGATCAGCGCCAGGTGCGTCAGCGCTTGCGGTGTGTTGCCCAGGTGCCGGGCATGGCTGTCGAACTCTTCGGCGTACAGCCCCAGCGGGTTGGCGTACCGAAGCAGTTGTTCGAACTCCAAATGCGCCTTTTCCACCTGGCCGGCTCGGGCCAGGCATTCGACGTACCAGAACGAGCAGGCGGCGAAGGCGCCTTCGGTGCCGGGCAGGCCGTCGATCTGGCCGTCGTCGTTGCGGTAGCGGTAGACCATGCCTGCGCGCACCAGGCTTTTCTCGATGGCTTCAAGGGTCGCGATCCAGCGCGGATCTCTGGCGCTGACGAAGCGCACCAATGGCATCAGCAACATCGAACCGTCGAGGCCGGTGCCGCCGATGTGCTGGACGAAATGCCCGCGTTCTTCGTTCCAGAAGTTGCTCCAGATGTCGGTGTAGATCGCTTGACGGGTCTGGTCCCAGCGGGCGAACGGGGCGGGCAGCGAGCGTTTGGAGGCCAGCCGGATGGCTCGGTCCACAGCCACCCAGCACATCAATCGCGAGTGCAGGAAGTGATACTGCTCGCCGCGCATTTCCCAGATGCCAACGTCTTTTTGTTGCCAGGTTTCGCAGACCTGATCGACCACTTCCACAGTGTGTTTCCAGCCATCATGGGAAATCGCTTCACCGTGCTTGTTGACCAGGTACACCGCGTCCATCAGCTCGCCAAAGATGTCCAGCTGGATTTGCTCATAGGCCTGATTGCCAATGCGTACCGGCGTCGCACCGCCATGGCCGGATAAATGCGAGAGTTCGACTTCCGGCAGTTCCTGGCGGCCATCGATGGCGTAGAGGATGTTGAGCTTCATGGCCTTGCCGCGGCAATCGCTGACCCGGCCGCGCAACCAGCGCGTGTAGGCGTTGGCTTCCTCGACGAAGCCCAGGCGCATGAAGGCATAGACGGTGAACGAGGCGTCGCGGATCCAGGTGTAGCGGTAATCCCAATTGCGTTCGCCGCCGGGCGCTTCCGGCAGGCCGAACGTGGCAGCGGCGAGGATGGCACCGTGTTTGCGCGAGGTCAGCAGCTTCAGGGCCAGGGCCGAGCGATTGACCATTTCCCGCCAACGACCGCGATAATTGGACTGGCCGATCCAGTCGCGCCAGAACTTCAGGGTGCGCTCCAGACACAGTGCGGCGGCACCTTCCTTGAAGCGCGCATCGTCAACGCCGCCGAGCAGGAACTCGGCGCCCTGGCCCTGTTCGAGGGTGAACTCGGCAACCGCTGCATTGCCCTCGATGCTCAAGGGCTGATCCGAACACAGCTGCAGGGCTGGCTGACCGGAGGCCTCGAAATACACACTCTGGCCGCGTGCCCGGACCTTGGTGTGAGCCCTGGCATAGTCATACCGCACGGCGCAATGCATGTGGATCGTCGCTTGGCCACTGACCACCCGCACCCGGCGCATCAACATCGGCCAATCATCTTCGCTGTCGCCGATGGGCAGCAGGTCGGTGACTTCGACCACCGCGTGATCGCTCATCCAGCGGGTTTGCAGGACGTTGGTGTCGGGCAGGTAAATCTGCTCGCGGCGAGCGTCTGGCAGGTCCGGGGCGAGTTGGAAGATGCCGGCTTCGGGGCTGTCCAGCAGCGCGCAGAAGATCGACGGACTGTCGAATTCCGGCCAGCAGAAAAAGTCCACGCTACCCTTGTCGTTGACCAGCGCGGCGCTGCGCATGTCGCCAATGATGCCGTGGGCGTCGATGGCGCTTTGTCGTTCGGAATGATCAGCCATTGCCGCGGAACTCCGGAAAGCGAGGGTCTATCTAGCTGACTGGTTTAAACCTGCGAGAGTTCATTTGCCGGCAGACCGGCGTTCACACTCAAGCAACAATTCGACGCTTTCCCAGGGGCAGACGTTTGTGGCAAGTTGCAGACCCCTTGCTGAGGTCGGTACCTATGGCAAACCCCTACCGCGAGCTATTCAATGCCCCAGGCGCACGCGCCTTTGTGCTGGCCGGCATGCTCGCGCGCATGCCGATTTCGATGACCGGCATCGGCCTGATCACCATGCTTTCGCAATTGCAGGGCGGTTACGGCCTGGCCGGTTCCATCGCGGCGACCTTTGCCCTGGCCACGGCGTTTTGTGCGCCGCAGGTTTCGCGGCTGGTGGACCGTTTTGGCCAAAGCCGGATCTTGCCGGTGTCGGCATTGGTCGGTGGTGGGGCGTTGTTGATGCTGTTGCTATGTACCCGTTTGCAGGCGCCGCACTGGACGTTGTTTGCGTTTGCCGCGCTGGCCGGTTGCATGCCCAGCATGTCGGCGATGGTGCGGGCGCGCTGGACCGAGTTGTATCGCGGCCGTCCTGAGTTGCAAACCGCTTATGCGCTGGAATCGGTGCTGGACGAGGTGTGTTTTATTGTCGGGCCGCCGCTGTCGGTGGGGCTATGCGTGGCGGTGTTCCCCGAGGCGGGACCATTGGCGGCATTGCTGGCGCTGGCGGTCGGCGTCACGGCGTTTGTGTTGCAGCGCGGCACCGAGCCACCGGTGCATCCCCATGAAGAACACCATCAGGGCTCGATCATTCGCTCGAGCGAGATTCAGTTGCTGATGCTGTTGATGGTCGCCATGGGCACCATCGTCGGTGTGGTGGATGTGGTCAGCGTAGCGTTCGCCGAGCAGCAGGGTCAGCCGGCGGCGGCGAGTATTGTGCTGTCGGTGTATGCCATTGGTTCATGCCTGGCCGGGTTGGCGTTCGGGGTGTTTCGTTCCAAGTTGCCGCTGCCGCAATTGTTCCTCTACGGCGGGGTGGCGACGGCGGTGACGACGTTGCCATTGCTGCTGGCGGCGAATATTTTCGGGCTGTCGCTGGCGGTGTTCGTCGCCGGGCTGTTTTTTGCCCCGACCCTGATTGTGGCCATGGCGCTGGTGGAGCGCATCGTGCCACCGGCCAAGCTCACCGAAGGCCTGACCTGGCTGGTCACCGGTTTGAGCATCGGCGTGGCGATCGGCGCGGCCAGTTCGGGCTGGCTGGTGGATGCGTTCGGTGCGCGCAACGGGTTCTGGGTGGCGATTGCCGCCGGCTCCGTGGTGTTGGGTTCGGCGGTGCAGAGCTATCGCCATCTCAAGTAAATGGAACACCCCGCAATGCGATCCGTAGCAGCTGCTACAAAGAGTGCGTTGCGGCTGACATTGCAGACTAATTCTCACCGCGCCTCATCCGTTCTCTTTTACAGATAACCAATTGAGGTAAGTGCGGTGACGAAGCTGACACTGCTGTGCCTGCCCTATTCGGGCGCCAGCGCCATGGTCTATAGCCGCTGGCGGCGCCAGTTGCCGCCGTGGCTGCAGTTGCAGCCGGTGGAGTTGCCGGGGCGGGGCGCCCGTTACGACGAACCCTTGCAGACCGACATGCGCGCCCTGGCCCTGCAATTGGCCAGGGAACACAAACCGTCCTTGCACGGCCCTTATGCCCTGTTCGGTCACAGCCTGGGGGCGTTGCTGGCCTGCGAGATGGCCCACGCCTTTCGTGCCCTGGGTGCTGCGGAACCGGTGGCGCTGTTTGCTTCCGGCACGGCCGCCCCGACTATGCGCAGTGACTATGATCGTGGCTTCGCCGAACCGCAGAGTGACGAACAGTTGATCGATCAGTTGCGCACCTTTCAGGGCACCAGCGAGGACGTGTTGGCCAATCAGGAGTTGATGAGCCTGACGCTGCCGATCCTGCGCGCCGATTTCATGCTCTGCGGACGTTTCCGTCCGATGCAGCGCCCGTTGCTCAAGTGCCCGGTGCACGTGCTCGGCGGCAAGGAAGACAAGGCCACCACCGAGCAATTGATCGGCTGGAGCCAGGAAACCCAAGGCAGTTTCTCGGTGGACATGATGACCGGCGGGCATTTCTTCATTCATGAGCATGAAGCCAAGGTGCTGCGGATTATCAAAAATCATCTGGAAGTCCATCACCGACGTCATGCGCAGCTGGCCGCGCCGGTTTTTTAGCGCGCGCGGTTCACTTTATCGAGTGTTAACAGGAGGCCCGTCATGGGTGTTGCTGTGGGTTTTGCCGCTCGGCCGTTGTTGCCGGCGCGGGGTCGCTTGCCGCTGTTGGTGGAGGCGACCGAGCCGAATACCAGCCTGTTGGCGGTGTTCGATGAATTGAATGAACTGGTGGATGAGCATTTGCTGCGTGACGGCGGCATTCTGTTTCGCGGGTTCCAGCTGGATGGCGCCGAGCAGTTCCGTCAATTCGCTGCGGGCTTTGGCCATCCGCTGCTCAATTATGAGTTCGGCTCGACGCCGCGTACCAACGTCACCCAAGGGGTCTATACCTCCACCGAATACCCGGCGCATCAAAGCATTCCGTTGCACAACGAGCAGGCCTACTCCCGGGACTGGCCGATGAAAATATGGTTCTACAGCATGATCGCTGCCACCTCGGGCGGTGAAACGCCGATTGCCGACAGCCGGGAAGTCTATCGCCGCATGCCTGTCGCGATCCGCGAGCGCTTCGTCAGCAAGGGGCTGATGTATGTGCGCAATTTCGGTAACGGGCTGGATGTGGCCTGGGAGCAAGTGTTCAACACCCAGGATCGCGAGGTGGCCGAGGCCTACTGCAAGGCCCACGGCATCATTTGTGAGTGGAAGGACGACGGAGAACTGCGCACCCGCCAGACCTGTCAGGCGGTGGCGCGGCATCCAGTGACCGGCGACATGGTCTGGTTCAACCAGGCTCACCTGTTCCACATTTCCAACCTTCAGCCGGAGGTGCGCGAAACCCTGCTGGACATCGTCGACGAGGAAGACCTGCCGCGTAACGTCTACTACGGCGACGGCTCGCCCATCGAGGATGAAGTACTCAAGGACATTCGCGCCGTACTCGATGATTGCGCCATCAGCTTTCCCTGGCAGGAGGGCGATGTGCTGATGCTCGACAACATGCTCTCGGCGCATGCCCGCGCGCCGTTCGAAGGCAAGCGCAAGGTGATCGTCGCGATGGCCGAAGGGCATTCCCAGGATGCGCGTTGAACCGATCGAAGCCCTGAAACACCTGTCGCCGAAGCCGGTCTTGCACCGGCTTCGGCGTTTTTGTGTTCACTTAAGAGCGTCCTGACTCAGCGCAACCTGTGGCGAGGGAGCTTGCTCCCGCTTGAGTGCGTAGCACTCACAAAAATCGGCAATGACTGTCAGATTTTTGGGGCCGCTGCGCAGCCCAGCGCGAGCAAGCTCGCTCGCCACAAAGGTAGGCATGGCTGAGTCTCTGACGCACTTGTCGCCGAACCCGGTCCTGTACCGGCTTCGGCGTTTTTGTGTTCACTTAAGAGCGTCCTGACTCAGCGCAACCTGTGGCGAGGGAGCTTGCTCCCGCTTGAGTGCGTAGCACTCACAAAGATCGGCAATGACTGCCAGATTTTTAGGGCCGCTGCGCAGCCCAGCGCGAGCAAGCTCGCTCGCCACAGGGGGGGCGGGGTTGTCGGTGCTGCTAAATCATCGCGCCAGCCATTCGTTCTTGTTGATACGACCAGGCCTCCTGGTCACGCCGCCGATCAGCAAGGACCCAATGCATGAATGCCGCAGACGCACAGAGACTCGCCCGCCGCTTTATCGAACTGCCGCAGGACAAGCGCCGCTTGTTTCTGGCCGGCATGGCTCGCGAAGGCATCGATTTTGCGCAGCTTCCCATGACCTCCTGTATCGGGGTCGACGAGCGTGACGGCCTGTCCTATGCCCAGCAGCGGATGTGGTTCCTCTGGCAGCTGGATCCGCAGAGCGCGGCCTACAACCTGCCGATGGCGGTGCGCCTGAGCGGTGCGCTGCAAACCGAGGCGCTGGAGCGCGCGTTCAGCCTGCTGGTTGCGCGTCATGAATGCCTGCGCACCACCTTCGGCCAGGAGGGCGAGCGTGCATTCCAGCGGGTGGCCGAACCCCGTGACCTGACACTGGCGATCAACGACCTCAGTGCCTTGCCCGAAGAGCGGCGCTGGCCGCAGGCGCAACAGCACATGATGGCTGAGGCCACTCAGGCGTTCGACTTGCAACAGGGGCCATTGCTGAGCATTCGCCTGTTGCGCCTGGCCGAGCAGGAGCACGTGCTGTTGCTGACGTTGCACCACATCATTGCCGATGGCTGGTCGATGAACATCCTGATCGATGAGTTCATGCGCACCTACGATGGACTGGTCGCGGGGCGGCAACCGACCTTGCCGGAATTGACCGTGCACTACCGCGACTACGCCCTGTGGCAGCGCAGTTGGCTGGAAGCCGGGGAGCGCGAGCGCCAGCTCGATTACTGGCGCACGCAGTTGGGCGACACGCAGTTGGGTGAAGAGCCTCCGATCCTCGAATTGCCCACCGACCGTGCCTATCCGGCCCAGTCCAGCCACCAGGGCGCGCGCCTGGAAAAAATCATCGACGGGCCCCTGCGCCAGGACCTGAAAGCGCTCGCTCAGCGCCAGGGCGTGACGCTGTTCGTGGTGCTGCTGGCCGCCTTCAAGACTTTGCTGCATCGCTACAGCGGCCAGACCGACATCCGCGTCGGCGGGTTGATTGCCAACCGCACCCGCGGTGAAACCGAAGGCTTGATCGGCTTCTTCGTCAACACCCAGATCCTGCGCAGCGAGGTCACCGCCAAGACCCGTTTCAGCGACCTGCTGCAGAGCCTGCGTCAGGCGGCGCTTGGCGCCCAGGCCCATCAGGAGCTGCCGTTCGACGCGTTGATCGAAGCCCTGCAACCGGCCCGCAGCCAAAGTCACAATCCATTGTTTCAGGTGATGTTCAACCACCAGCCGCTGGTGACCGATCTGCGGGACGTGCGGCTCGATTGCGGTTTACAGGTCGGCTATCTGAGCGAGCAGCAACTGGCCGGCAGCGGACGTCAGCATGCGGCCACCAGCGACCTGATGCTCGACACCCGGGAGGAGGGCGAGCAACTGTTCGCGGCGTTCACTTACGCCACCGACCTCTTCGATGAACAGACCATCGCCGCGCTGGCCGAGCATTGGCACAACGTGCTGGTATCGGTCTGCCGTGATCCGCAACAACCGCTGGGCGAGGTGTCGATGCTCGGCACCGATGAGCGCGAGCGCTTGATTCAAGCCGTCGTCGTCCCGACGCCACTGCCTGGCATGCAGCAGTTGTTCGAGGCTCAGACGGCACGCACTCCCGACGCCACGGCGGTGATTCTGGCTGACGATCAATCGCCCTCGCTCAGTTATGCCGAGCTGAATGCTCGCAGCAATCGTCTGGCCCATCAGTTGCGCGCCAAGGGCGTCGGCCCCGATGTGCTGGTCGGTGTGGCGTTGGGGCGATCGCTGGAGCTGGCCGTGGCGTTGCTGGCCGTACTCAAGGCCGGCGGCGCCTATGTGCCGCTGGACCCGCACACCCCGGCCGAACGCCTGCGCCATGTACTCGATGACAGCGGGCTGAAACTGTTGCTGACCGAAAACTCCCTGTTGACCAGCCTGCCGGCGCTCGATGGCATCGATTGCCTGTGCCTGGACCAGCTACCGGACAGCGACGCTGCGAATCAAGACAACCTGCAAGTGACGGTAGATCCGCTGAACCTCGCCTACGTGATTTACACCTCCGGCTCCACCGGCCGGCCGAAGGGCGTAGCCGTCAGCCACGGCGCGTTGAGTGAATTCATTGCGCGGGCGATCGACTACAGCGACTTGCGCGAAGGCGATCGCGTGCTGCAATTCGCCACCAGCAGTTTTGACGGTTTCGTCGAGCAGTTCTTCCCGCCGCTGTGCCATGGCGCCGGCGTCGTCCTGCGCGATGCGCGCCTGTGGGACAGTGCGACCTTGCACGAGGTGATCGTCGAACAGGGCATTACCCTGGCCGATTTACCGGCCGCTTACTGGTACTCGGTGGTGCAGGATTACGCGGCCAACCCGCCTGTCCACTTCGGCGCCTTGCGCCAGATTCACGTGGGCGGCGAGGCGATGGCGGTGGACGGGTTGCGCCTGTGGCAGCGCGCCGGGTTGGGTCATGTGCGTTTGCTCAACACCTACGGCCCGACCGAGGCGACGGTGGTCTCGACCATTCATGATTGCAGCACGTTGACCGCCGAGGCGGTGTCGTGGCGTGGCATACCGATCGGTCACGGCCTGGAGCAACGCCGGTTGTACGTGCTCGACGACGATTTGAACCTGCTGCCGCAAGGGGCGGTGGGCGAGTTGTACATCGGCGGGCCGGGCCTGGCCCGCGGTTATCACCGACAGCCGACGCTCAGCGCCCAACGGTTTATCGCCGATCCATTCGCGGTCGGCGAGCGCCTGTATCGCACCGGCGACCGTGCCCGACTGCGCGACGATGGAGCGGTGGAGTACATCGGTCGCGTCGATCACCAAGTGAAGATTCGCGGGTTCCGCATTGAGTTGGGGGAAATCGAGTCGCGGTTGCAGCAATGCCCGGGGATTCGTGAGGCCGTGGTGCTGGCATTGTCCCTGACTGGTGGCACGCAACTGGTGGCGTATCTGGTGGTCGATCAGAGCGTGCTCGGCAGCGCGGCGGAGCAAGCGATTGTGCGTCAGCAAATCCGGGCCTCACTGCAGAAGAACCTGCCGGACTACATGGTGCCCGGCCATTTGCTGCTGTTGCCGCGCCTGCCCCTGACCCCCAGCGGCAAACTCGACCGCAAGGCCCTGCCAATCCCCGATCCGAGCCAATTGCAGAGCAGCTATCGCGCCCCGCAAACCGACACCGAACAGGCGCTGGCGCAGATCTGGATCGAGGTGCTGCAAGTACCACGGGTCGGTGTCGATGACCATTTCTTCGAGTTGGGCGGGCATTCGTTGCTGGCCGCCCAAGTGATCGCCCGGATCAAAAGCCAGTTGGGCGTGGTGCTGCCGTTGCGCAGCCTGTTCGAGAAACCGTTGCTGGGCGAACTGGCCCTGGAGCTGGCCACACTGGCAGACGGTGCCAGCGATAACGACTGGTCCGACATGGATCAGTTCATGAGTTCTTTGGAGGGAGTAGAAGTATGAGCGGCAATATGGCGGAGCGTATCGCTAAAAGGTTCGTCGGTTTGCCGCTGGAGCAACGTCGACTGTTTCTCGCCAAACTGCGCGAGGAGGGCAAGGACTTCAGCCTGCTGCCGCTGCCGGTCAGTCGTCACGACTGCGCGGTGATCCCGCTCTCGTTTGCCCAGCAGCGCTTGCTGTTTCTGTGGCAGCTCGAGCCGCAGAGTGCGGCGTACAACATGGCCGCCGGCCTGCGTTTGCACGGGCAACTGAACGAGGCAGCGTTGCTGCGCTCCTTCGATCATCTGGTGGCGCGCCATGAAGTGCTGCGCACGGTGTTCCAGACCGACAACGACCAACCGAGCCAGGTCATCCTCGACCAGCAGAGCGTGCCGCTGCAACGCGTCGACCTGTCGAACGTCGTCGTGCAAGAACGTGAAACCGAGCTGGCGCGACGGGTTCAGGAAGCGGCCGCGCAACCGTTCGATTTGCTCCACGGGCCATTGCTGCGGGCCAGCCTGTTCCGTCTGGCGGACGATGAGCATGTGCTGATCGTGAGCATGCACCACATCGTCTCCGATGGCTGGTCGATGGACGTCATGGTCAAGGAATTCGTGCAGTGTTATCAGGCCTTCAGCCTGGAGCGCGCACCGCAGTTGCCGGCGTTACCGTTGCAGTACGCCGACTACGCGATCTGGCAGCGCCGCTGGCTGGAGGCTGGCGAGGGCGAGCGGCAACTTGATTACTGGCGTCAGCAGCTGGGTGATGAACATCCGCTGTTGGACGTGGCGGCGGATTTCCCCCGGCCGCTGACCCAGAGTTTCGAAGGCCAGACCCTGAGCTTTGATTTCGGTGCCGACCTGTCCCGGCAGTTGAACGGCTTTGCCCGGGCTCAGGGCATCAGCTTGTTCATGCTGGTGCTGGCCGGGTTTTCGCTGTTCCTGTCGGTCGCGTCTTGGCGGCGAGCGCGATATCCGCGTCGGCGTGCCCAACGCCAACCGCGGGCGCTCCGAGGTCGAAGGGCTGATCGGTTTCTTCGTCAACACTCAGGTGCTGCGTTGCCAGGTCGATGAGCGTGGCAGCTTCGTCGATTTGCTGGCTCGGATTCGGGAAGCATCGTTCGGTGCCCAGGCCCATCAGGAGCTGCCTTTCGAGCAATTGGTGGATGAACTGGTGCCCGAGCGAACCCTGGGGCATAACCCTTTGTTCCAGGCCAAGTTCAACCAGAACGTCGGCATGCAGACCCAACGTTCGATGAACTTGCCGGGCCTGAGCGTCACCGAGTATCCACTGGACAAAGAGGGCACCCACTTTGATCTGGCGCTGGACATCACCGATGACGGCACGCTGATTCACGGGCAGATGACCTACGCCAGCGACCTGTACCAGCACTCGACCATCGAGGGGTTTATCCCGACGCTGCTCGGCCTGTTCCGCGAATTGCTCAGCGCCCCGCAGGCGCCGCTGCACAGTCTTGCAACCACGCCAGTACCTCCGGCGCTGGCGCCACGGCAGCCGGCGGAGTCGGTGTTGCAGCAATGGGATCGTCAGGTGGCCGTACAGCCTGAAGCGCTGGCCGCACGCTGTCTCGAACGGACGTTGAGTTTCCAGACGCTGGATCAGGACGCCAATCGCCTGGCCCACTACCTGCGAGCGCAAGGTGTGCAGAGCGGGCAACCCGTGGCGGTGCTGATGGAGCGCTCCCTGGAATGGCTGACCTGTGTGTTAGGGGTGATCAAGGCCGGGGCGGTGTACATGCCGCTGGACGTCAAGGCGCCGGACGCACGTTTGCAGCAGATGCTCGCAGGCGCGCGGGCGAAAGTCCTGCTGTGTGCCGCAGGCGACGCGCGAGAAAGCACTCTGACGGTCGCCGGTTGCCAGGGGCTGGCCTTCGCCCCCGAACGCTGGCAGGACCAGCCGACGACGAAGCCTTCGCTGACCGTGTCGGCGGATGCAGCGGCCTATGTGATTCACACCTCCGGTTCCACCGGCCAACCCAAAGGCGTGCTGGTGAGCCACGGTGCTCTGGCCTGTTACGTGCGCGGTGCGCTGGAACGTCTGGCGCTGGAGCCTGCGGCAAGCATGGCGCTGGTCTCGACCATTGCCGCGGATCTTGGATTTACCGTGCTGTTCGGCGCCTTGTGTTCCGGTCGCTTGTTGCATGTATTGCCCGAAGAGCTGGGCTTCGACCCGGACCGGTTTGCCGATTACATGGCCGGGCACCAAGTGGGCGTGTTGAAAATCGTGCCGGGGCATTTGGCGGCGCTGATGCAGGCGTCCCGGGCCGCCGATGTACTACCGCAACATGCACTGATAGTCGGTGGCGAAGCCTGCTCGCCGGCATTGCTCGAACAGGTGCGGCGACTCAAGCCGGGCTGCCGGTTCATCAACCACTATGGCCCGAGTGAAACCACGGTCGGCGTGCTGACCCATGAACTCATGGAACTCGACTCCGGCGCTCGTGGTGTGCCGGTCGGCCGTCCTTTGCCGGGCGCACATGTCTACGTGCTGGACGATGTACTCAACGCGGTCGCCGATCAGGTGGCGGGCGAGCTGTACATCGGCGGCGACAGCGTGGCGCTGGGTTATCTGGGGCAGCCGGGGCTGACCGCCGAGCGCTTCCTGCCGGATCCGTTTGGCGCCGTCGGGGCGCGGGTTTATCGCAGCGGTGATCGGGTACGCCGCAATCGTCAGGGGGCGCTGGAATTCATCGGGCGTGCCGACGATCAGGTCAAGGTGCGCGGCTATCGGGTGGAGCCGGCGGAAGTCGCTCGGGTAGTGCTGGGCCTCGGCGGCGTGAGCGAGGCCGCGGTGTTGGCCTTGCCGCTGGACGGTGATGAAGCGCGCCTGCAACTGGTGGCGTACTGCGTGGCCGCGCCTGACCTGGCGTTGAATGTCGACGCCTTGCGCCAGCAGTTACAGGCCTGCCTGCCGGAGTACATGGTGCCGGCGCAGATCGTGGTGCTGGAGCGTCTGCCGCTGACCGCCAACGGCAAACTGGACAAGCGTGCCTTGCCGGCGCCGGGGCTGGTGACGCAGCAATTTGTTGCCCCGGTGGGCGAGATCGAACAGAAGCTTGCCGCCATCTGGGCCGATGTCCTGAAGCTTGAGCAAGTGGGCAGCACCGACAACTTCTTCGAGCTGGGCGGCGACTCGATTCTCAGCCTGCAAATCATCGCCCGGGCCAAACGCCAGGGCATCAAGCTGAGCCCCAAGCAACTGTTCGAGAAGCAAACCATCGCTCAGTTGGCGGCGGTGGCCAAGTTGATCGAGAGCAAACCGGCGGCCAGCGTTGCGCAAAAAATCAGCGGCGAGTTGCCGTTATTGCCGATCCAGGCTCGCTTCTTCCAGACCGACATTCCCCAGCGTCATCACTGGAACCAGTCGGTGATGTTGCAACCGCAAATCCCCCTCGACGCGACCCATCTGCACAACGCATTGGCCGCCCTGATCGAGCAGCACGATGCGCTGAACCTGAGTTTCCAGGCGTCGGGCGAGACTTGGCAGGCGACATTCCAGGCACAGCGCCACACAGACCTGTTGTGGGTGCGGGCACTGGACGACCTTGCCGATTTGCCAGCGCTGGCCACCGAGGCCCAGCGCAGTCTCGATCTGCAACAAGGCCGGCTGGTGCGCGCGGTGCTGGTGAACTTGCCTGACGCAACACAACGTTTGCTGCTGGTGATCCATCACCTGGTGGTGGATGGCGTGTCCTGGCGGGTGCTGCTGGAGGATTTGCAGCAGGCCTATACCGCGTTGGCGGCAGGCAAGGCGATGGTCCTGCCAGGCAAAAGCAGTTCGCTCCAGGCCTGGGCGCAACACCTGCACCGTTACGGGCAAAGCGATGCCTTGAAGGCCGAGCGCGATTATTGGCAGCGCACGCTGGAGGGCGGCAACAGTGACCTGCCGAGGGACTTCCCCGAGACCGTCCAGACTCGTCGCCAAGCCGCTCGGGCCACTTCACGCCTGAACAAGACACTGACCCACGCGCTGCTCAAAGTGGCACCGGCCGCCTATCGCACCCAGATCAACGATCTGCTGCTGACGGCCCTGGCGCGGGTGTTGTGCGACTGGAGCGAGCAGGATTCGGTGCTGATCCAGCTCGAAGGCCACGGCCGCGAAGACCTGTTCGACGACCTGGATTTGAGTCGCACCGTCGGCTGGTTCAGCAGCCTGTTTCCAGTGCGACTGACCCCACAGACAGAGCCGGGCACGTCGCTGTGCGCGATCAAGGAACAACTGCGAGCCGTGCCGGGCAAAGGCATCGGCTACGGCGTGCTGCGCTACCTCGCAGGCTTCGAACCGCTGCGTGAGCTGCCGCCGCCGCGCATTACGTTCAACTACCTGGGCCAGTTCGACGGTGCGTTCGATGCGGCTGACGGCGCGCTGTTGGTGCCGACTGCCGACAGCACCGGTGACCATCTGGATGACGATGCGCCCTTGGGCAACTGGCTGAGCGTCGACGGCCAGGTCTACGGCGGCGAGCTGGAATTGAGCTGGACGTTCGGCCAAGGCATGTACCGCCCGCAAACCATTCAGGCGCTGGCCGACGCCTATTGCCATGAGCTGGAACGACTGATCGAACATTGCACTGCCGGTGAGCATGCCGGGGTCACGCCGTCGGACTTCAATCTGCTGAGCCTGACGCAAGCGCAACTGTCGGCGCTGCCGGTACCGGCGCGGGAGATCAGCGATCTCTATCCGTTGTCGCCGATGCAGCAGGGCATCCTGTTCCACAGCCTCAACGAACCGGACGGCCCGGCCTACACCAACCAGTTGCGGGTCGATGTACAGCAGCTCGACGCCGAGCGTTTCCGTCAGGCCTGGCAGCAGACGCTGGAAGCCCATGAGATTCTGCGTACCGCATTCGTCTGGCCCGAGGACGCCGATGCGCCGGTGCAGATTGTAAGGCAGACGGTGCAGATGCCCCTGACCGTGCAGGACTGGCGCGGTCGGGATGACCTTCACGCAGCGCTCAATCAGTTGGCCCGAGAAGATCTGGCCGCCGGTTTCGAACTGGACCAGGCGCCGCTGTTGCGCGTGCTGCTGGTGCGAACCGCTGAAACGCAGCATCACTTGATCTACACCAGTCATCACATCCTCATGGACGGCTGGAGCACTTCGCAGTTGTTCGGCGAGGTGTTGCAACGCTATGCCGGCATGAGCCCGGCAGCGGCTCCGGGTCGTTATCGCGATTACATTGAGTGGCTGGGCCAGCGCGATGTTCAGGCCAGTCGCGACTTCTGGACATCGGCATTGGCTGACCTTCAGGAGCCGACCCGTCTGGCCAGCGCCATGCCGGTCAGTCAGACGCCGGCCAGCGGTTATGCCGACTACCAGCATGTGTTCAGCGAACAACAAACCGGCGACCTGAACCGCTTCGCCCGGGAGCAGAAGGTCACCCTCAATACCCTGATGCAAGCCGCGTGGCTGGTGCTGTTGCAGCGCTATACCGGCCAGGACACGGTGGCTTTCGGCGCGACTGTGGCCGGTCGGCCGACGGACTTGCCCGGCGTCGAGCAGCAGATCGGCCTGTTCATCAATACCTTGCCGGTGGTGGCTGCGCCGTCCGCCGAAATCCCGGTCGGCCAGTGGATTCAACAGGTGCAGAGCCTCAACCTGGCCCTGCGTGAACATGAGCACACGCCGCTCTACGATATTCAGCGCTGGGCGGGGCAGGGCGCGGGCGCACTGTTCGACAGTATTCTGGTGTTCGAGAACTACCCGATGGCCGAAGCGCTGGCCCAAGGCTCTGCCACCGGGCTCGAGTTTTCCACCCTCTCGCGTCAGGAGCAGACGAACTATCCGCTGACGCTGGTGGCGGTTACCGGTCGTGAGTTGACCCTCGGCTTGAGCTTCGATCAGGCCTGTTTTGATCACGCCACCATCGCCGACCTGAGCACCCAGCTCGAATGTCTGATGATGCAATTCATGGCGGATGCTTCGCAGCCTCTGGGCGCGTTGCAACTGCTGGACGGCGCACCGCGTCAAGCGGCTGTCGACTGGGGCAAGGCCGCGGTCACGGCGCTGGATTCGCGCAACGTGGTCGAGCGGATCGATGCGCAGGTACAACGCCAACCGCAGGCCGCGGCGGTGTTGTTTGCCGAGCAGACCCTCGATTACCGCAGCCTCGACGCCCGGGCCAATCGTCTGGCGCACAAGCTGCAAGCGCTGGGCGTCGGGCCGGAAGTGCGGGTCGGCGTGTGCATGCGCCGCACGCCGGACATGCTGGTCGGGTTGCTGGCGATTCTCAAGGCTGGCGGTGCCTACGTGCCGCTGGACCCGGAATATCCGCAAGAGCGCTTGCTGCACATGCTCGAGGACAGTTGCGCAGCGGTGCTGCTGACCGAAGCCGCGTTGCAGGCGATGTTGCCCGAGACGTTGCCGTCACAAGTGCTGTTGGTCGAAGAGGGCGCCGAACGGCTCGCCGGGTATCCGTCCACGGCACCGGTCAGCGGCATCGTGGCGCAGAACCTGGCCTACGTGATTTACACCTCCGGCTCCACCGGCAAGCCCAAAGGCGTGGCGATCACCCACGCTAACCTCGCGGCGCTGATCCAGTGGTCGCAGGGTGTTTACCGCGATGAGCAGATGCGCGGCGTGCTGGCCTCGACTTCGATTTGCTTTGACCTGTCGGTGTGGGAGATTTTCGTCACGTTGGCCAGCGGCGGCTGCATGGTGTTGGCGGACAACGCCTTGGCGTTGCCCGAGTTGCCGGCCCGTGAGCGGGTGACGTTGATCAACACCGTGCCGTCGGCAATTGCCGCGCTGCAACGGGCCGGGCAGATTCCGGCGTCGGTCACCACCATCAATCTGGCCGGCGAGCCGCTCAAGCAGACGCTGGTCGATACGCTGTACGCCAGCACCTCGGTCAAGCAGGTTTATGACCTGTACGGGCCGTCGGAAGACACCACCTATTCGACCTTCACCCTGCGCACCGCCAATGGCCGGGCGAACATCGGGCGGCCGCTGGACAACACCGTGGCCTACCTGCTCGACAGCCAGTTGCAGGTGCTGCCGGCGGGGTTGGCGGCCGAGTTGTACCTGGCCGGTGCCGGCGTGACCCGAGGTTATCTGCTGCGTCCCGGCCTGACCGCTGAACGCTTCGTGCCGGACCCGTTCGCCACAAATGGTGAGCGGCTGTATCGCACCGGCGATCTGGTGCGCCAGGGGCCAGACGACACGATTGAGTACATTGGTCGTGCCGACCATCAGGTGAAGATTCGCGGCTTCCGCATCGAGCTGAGCGAGATCGAAGCCCGATTGCTGGAGCAGCCCGAGGTGCGCGAAACCGTGGTGCTGGCGCAGGAGGGCGCGGCGGGTAAACACCTGCATGCCTACGTCGTAGCGAGCCAACCGGGCAATTTATCGTTGGTGGAAACCCTGCGGGCGGCCCTGGCCAATCGTTTGCCGGCGCACATGGTGCCGAGCCATCTGCACGTGATCGACGCGCTGCCGCTGACCCCCAATGGCAAGCTCGATCGCAAGGCGCTGATGGCGCTGGGCGGCAATCCGACGCTGCAGCGTTACGAAGCGCCGCGCACCGATCTGCAATGGGAAGTGGCGACCGTCTGGCAAGAGGTGCTGGAAGTCGAGCGCGTCGGCCTGACGGACAACTTCTTCCAATTGGGCGGGCATTCGTTGCTGGCGACGCTGGTGGTGACCCGGATCAAGGAACGGCTGGGTGACAAGGTGCCGCTCAAGGAGCTGTTCGAAGCCGACACCCTGCAAGCGTTCTGCGCCCGCATCGAGGCATTGCGCGTCGATTTATCGCCGGTTCAGGACGAATTGGCTAAATCCCTGGAGGCCCTCAAACGTCTATCCCTCGATGATCTGGAAAAACTGATTTCTTGAGGGGAACAACGCGTGCAAGAGTTAATCGAGTCGGTAGGACAACTTTCGGCTAAGCAAAGAAAGGCTCTGGCGGTTCTGCTCAAGCAGAAAGGCGTCAACCTTTTTGACATTGCCCCGGTTTTCAAGCGCACGGCTGAAGAACCGTTGTTGCTGTCCTACGCTCAACAGCGCCAGTGGTTTCTCTGGCAATGGGCGCCGCACAGCGCGGCCTACAACATTCCGACGGCCCTGCGCTTGCAGGGCCCGCTGGATGTGGCCGCGTTGCAGCGCAGCGTCCAGGCGCTGATTGACCGTCACGAAACCTTGCGCACGGTGTTCACTCAAGACGCCGGGCAACCTTTGCAAACGATCCTGCCCGCAGGATCGTTTGCCCTGGATATTCACGAACTGAGCCCTGAGTTGGCGGCAAACCAGGATGCGTCGATCCAGGCCTTCGTCCAGACCCAGAGCCAGCAAGCTTTCGATTTGCAGACCGGCCCGCTGTTGCGCGCGGCCCTGCTGCAAGTCACCCCGCATGATCATGTGTTGGTGCTGACCCTGCATCACATCGTGTCGGACGGTTGGTCGTTGCAGGTGATGATCGAGGAGCTGGTGCAGTTGTATGCCGGTTTCAACCTCGGGCATGACGCCGGGCTGCCGGCCCTGCCGATTCAATACGCCGACTACGCCCTGTGGCAGCGGCAATGGATGGAGGCCGGCGAACAGGAACGTCAACTGGCCTACTGGCAGCAAAAGCTCGGCGGCGAACAACCGGTGCTGGAGCTGCCCACCGACCGTGCGCGTCCGGTGGAACAGAGCTTTGCCGGGGCCAGCCATAACCTGATTCTGGACCCGACGCTGAGCGACAGCCTCAAGGCCTTCGCCCGACGGGAAAACGTCACACTGTTCGTGCTGTTACTGGCCTCGTTCCAGGCCTTGTTGCACCGCTACAGCGGCCAGGCCGACATCCGCGTCGGTGTGCCGGTGGCCAACCGCGGACGCGTGGAGATCGAGCGTCTGATCGGTTTCTTCGTCAACACCCAGGTGCTCAAGGCGGACGTCGACGGGCAAGCCAGCTTCGTCGATCTGCTGCGCCAGGTTCGGCAAACCGCCCAGGAAGCCCAGGCGCACCAGGACCTGCCATTCGAACAACTGGTGGAAGCCCTGGAGCCGGGACGCAGCCTGAGCCACAGCCCGTTGTTCCAGGTGATGTTCAATCACCAGGCCGAAAGCCGGATCAGTGTCGAAACCCGCTTGAACGGCTTGAGCATCGAGCCGCTGGAATGGCAAAGCGAGACCGCGCAGTTCGACCTAGTGCTGAACACCACCGAACAGGCCCATGGCATTGAAGCGGTGCTCAAATACGCCACCGACCTGTTCGAGCCTGCGACCATCGAACACCTGGCGCAGCACTGGCGTAACCTGCTGCAGGCGATCGTTCAGGACCCGACCCAGCGCATTGCCCAACTGCCGGTGCTCGATGACGCGCAGCAACAGCAACTCCTCGCGCACTGGAACCCGAGCCCGGTGGTGCACCCGGTCAGCCAGTGCATTCATCAGTTGATCGAGGCTCAGGCCGAGCGTCATCCGCAGGCGCCGGCGGTGGTGTTCGCCGGGCAACGGCTGACATACGCCGAACTCAATCAACAGGCCAACCAATGGGCGCATCTGCTGATCGCCCGTGGCGTGGGCCCCGATGTTCGAGTGGGCGTGGCGGTGGAGCGTTCGCTGGACATGATCGTCGCCATTGTCGCCGTGCTGAAGGCCGGTGGCGCTTATGTGCCGCTGGACCCGAGCTACCCCGACGACCGTTTGCGCTACATGATCGAGGACAGCGAGATCGAGCTGTTGCTGACCCAGGGCCACCTGTTGGCGCAGCTGCCGATTCCGCCGGGGCTGGCCTGCCTGGACCTGAATCAACCACCGCAGGACAGCAGCACGGCCAATCCGCCCTGCATGACTACGGCAGACAACCTCGCGTATGTGATTTACACCTCCGGTTCCACTGGCAAGCCCAAAGGCGCGTTGCTGCCCCATGGCAATGTCATTCGCCTGTTCAGCGCCACCGATCACTGGTTCGGTTTCGGCCCTGAGGACAGCTGGACGCTGTTCCATTCCTACGCGTTCGATTTCTCGGTCTGGGAAATCTTCGGCGCGCTGCTCCATGGCGGCAAACTGGTGGTAGTGCCCCACGATGTCACCCGGTCGCCGGAAGACTTCTATACCTTGCTCTGTGATGAACAGGTCACCGTCCTGAATCAGACGCCGTCGGCGTTCAAACCGCTGATGCAAGTGGCCAGTGCCTCGTCGCGCACCCATGCGTTGCGTTACGTGGTGTTTGGCGGTGAAGCGCTGGAAGTACAGAGCCTGCGCCCCTGGTTCGAACGTTTCGGTGATCGCGTGCCGACCCTGATCAACATGTACGGCATCACCGAAACCACCGTGCATGTGACCTACCGCCCGCTGTCCATGGCCGACTTGCAACAGACCCACAGCAGCCCGATCGGCCAGCCGATTGTTGACCTGTCGTGGTACTTGCTCGATGACGCGCTGAACCTGGTGCCCCAAGGGTGCATCGGCGAGTTGTACATCGCCGGGGCCGGGCTCGCGCGAGGCTATCTGAACCAGGCGGGCATGAGCGCCACCCGTTTCGTTCCGGATCCGTTTAACCCTCAGGCCGGCGAACGCCTGTACCGCACCGGCGACCTGGCGCGGCTGCGCGGCGACGGTGTGATCGAGTACATCGGTCGTATCGACCATCAGGTGAAGATTCGCGGTTTCCGTATCGAGCTGGGGGAAATCGAAACCCAATTGCTCAAGCATGACGCGGTGCGTGAAGCCGTGGTGCTGGCGGTCGAAGGGCTCAGTGGTCAGCAACTGGCGACCTGGATCGTGCCGAGCGAACCACTGGACGCGGAGGCCCATGCCGGCTTGCGCGATTCGATCAAGGCGCAATTGCGTGAAAGCCTGCCGGACTACATGGTGCCGGTCAGTTGGGTGTTCCTCGAGCGCCTGCCGCTGACGGCCAACGGCAAGCTCGATCGCAAGCAACTGCCCAACCCCGATGTGAGCCTGGTGCAAGAAGCTTACGCGGCACCGCGCAGCGAACTCGAACAGTGCCTGGCCGAGATCTGGCAGGACGTGTTGAAAGTCGAGCGGGTCGGGCTCAACGACAACTTCTTCGAACTGGGCGGCGATTCGATCATCTCGATTCAGGTGGTCAGCCGGGCGCGTCAGGCGGGCATCCGCTTTTCGCCCAAAGACATCTTCCAGCACCAGACCGTGCAACGCCTGGCCACCGTCGCGCAGCAGAGCGATGCGGTGCAGGCGATGCAAGGTGATGTGCTCGGCGCTGCCGTGCTGACGCCGATTCAACAGTATTTTTTCGCCACCGAGATTCCTCAGCGTCAGCACTGGAACCAGTCGATCCTGCTGACCCCGGCCGAACCTCTGCAAGCGGCTGCGCTGGAGCAGGCCCTGGAGCATCTGCAACGGCATCACGATGCCTTGCGTCTGCGCTATCGCCAGTCCGCAGGTGGCTGGGCGCAGGAACATGCCGCTGTCGATCAGCCGAACACACTGCTGCGCACTTTGGCGTTGCCAGACAGCGAGGCTTTGCCGGCGCTGTGCCTGGAGCTGCAGCGCAGCCTGAACCTGAGCGATGGCCCGTTGATCCGTGCTGCCTTGGTGGATCTGCCCGATGCCAGCCAGCGACTGCTGTTGGTGATCCACCACTTGGTGGTCGACGGTGTGTCGTGGCGAATCCTGCTCGAAGACCTGCAAACCGCCTATCAGCAACTGAGCGCTGGCACGCAGTTGCGCCTGCCGGCCAAGACCACGGCGTTCAAGGATTGGGGCGAACGCCTGCAAGGTTATGCGCGCAGCGCCGGGCTGGAAACCGAGCTGGATTACTGGCGCGGGCAACTGGCCGAAGCCCCGGCGGATTTGCCGCTGGACAACCCTGATGGACAACTGCAGAACCGCTTCGAGCGCAACGTCGATACGCGTCTGGATGCCGAACGCACCCGGCAATTGCTGCAACAGGCACCGGCGGTGTATCGCACCCAGGTCAACGATTTGCTGTTGACCGCACTGGCCCGGGTTTTGTGTGAGTGGACCGCCTCCGACAGCACGCTGGTACAACTCGAAGGGCATGGCCGCGAAGACCTGTTCGACGACCTCGACCTGAGCCGTACCGTGGGCTGGTTCACCAGCATGTTCCCGGTGCGCCTCACCCCGCAGGCCAGCCTCGAAGCATCCATCAAGGGCATCAAGGAGCAACTGCGCTCGATCCCCAACAAAGGCATCGGCTTTGGCTTGCTGCGTTATCTGGGAAGTGATGAGGCGCAAGCGGCCCTGAGCGGCGTGTCCCAACCCAAGGTGACGTTCAACTACCTGGGGCAGTTCGATAACAACTTCGATGAGGGCGCCTTGTGGGTGCCGGCCACTGAAGACAAGGGCGCCGGGCAGGATGAACAGGCGCCGATGAGCAACTGGCTGACTATCGACGGTCGCGTCTACCAAGGGCAATTGAGCCTGACCTGGACCTACAGCGGTGACGTGTTCGAAGAGGCGACCATCAACGCCCTGGCCCGCGCTTATGAAGTGGCGCTGGGCGAGTTGATTGACCATTGCCTGAATCATCCGAGCGGCGGCCTGACCCCTTCCGATGTGCCATTGGCCGGGTTGTCCCAGGCGCATCTGGACAGCCTGCCGATTGCGGCGCAGCGGATCGAGGACATTTACCCGCTGGCGCCGATGCAGCAGGGCATTCTGTTCCACAGTTTGTACGACGCCGATGCCAGCGCTTATGTCTATCAGATGCTGCTGGATATCGACGGGCTGGATGTACCGCGCTTTCAGCAAGCCTGGCAGCGGGTGGTGGATCGTCATGAAGTGCTGCGCGCCGGTTTCATCTGGGGCCGCGACGGCCTCGATGCACCGCTGCAAGTGATCTATCGCCAGCTGACCCTGGAAATGCCGGAAGTGGATGTGCGTGCAAAGCCGGACTTGCAAGCCGTGCTGGAAGCCCGTGCATTGGCCGATCGCGAACGTGGTTTCGACTTGCAGAATCCACCGCTGCTGCGCCTGTGCCTGCTGCGCACCGCCGATAATCGTCATCGCCTGATCTTCACCTGCCACCACATTCTCATGGACGGCTGGAGCAACTCGCGGATGTTTGGCGAAGTGCTGCAAGATTACGCCGGGCACCCGGTGCCGAGTGCCCAGGGCCGTTATCGCGACTTCCTGGCCTGGCTGCAACACCAGGACAAGGACGCGGCGCAAGCCTTCTGGCGCGGGCAATTGGCCGAACTGGACGAACCGACGCGGTTGGCCTCGGCCTGCCACGGGCAGACCGTGTCCGGCCCCGGCAAAGGCGTGCATAAGCTGACTTTCGATGCAGCCTTCACCCAGCGCCTCAACGGTTTCTCGCGCCAGCAGCAAGTGACGCTTAACAGCCTGGTGCAAGCCGCGTGGCTGCTGGTGTTGCAGCGCTACACCGGCCAAAGCAGCGTCGCATTCGGCGCGACGGTGTCCGGTCGCCCGGTGGACCTGCCGGCTATCGAGCAACAGTTGGGCCTGTTCATCAATACCCTGCCGGTGATCGCCAGCCCGCAAATGACCTGCAGTGTCTGCGACTGGGTGCGCAGCGTGCAGGACAAAAACCTGCTGCTGCGCGATTACGAACAGACGCCGTTGCAAGACATCCAACGCCTGGCCGCGCTCAACGGCGAAGCGTTGTTCGACACCTTGCTGGTGTTCGAAAACTACCCGGTGTCCGACACCCTGGAGGCCAATCCGGGCGGCTTGCGTTTCAGCGGTCTCGAACATCGCGAGCAAACCAATTACGGCCTGACGCTGATCGCCGGTGCCGGTGAAGTGTTGAGCCTGGACTTCAACTACCTCACCGAGCACTTTGCCGAGCGCAGCATTGTTGGCCTGGCCGCTCATCTGCAAGAAGTGCTGCGCCAGTTCCTCGACGCGCCGCAACGCTTGCTGGGCGAGATCGGCCTGTTGCCGGCGAGCGAGCTGCGCACGCTGGCCGAATGGAATGACCATCATGCGGTATACCCGGCCCAGGCCTTGATCCATCAAGGCTTTGAAGCCCAGGTCGAAGCGCGGCCACAGGCGATTGCCTTGCGCCATGCCGGTGCTGGTTTGACCTATGCTGAACTCAATCGCCGCGCCAACCAGTTGGCCCGTCATCTGCAAACGCTGGGTGTCGGTGCGGAAATCCGCGTGGGCGTGGCGATGTCCCGTTCTGCCGAACTGGTGATTGCCTTGATGGCAGTGCTCAAGGCCGGTGGCACTTACGTGCCGCTGGACCCGGACTACCCGGCGGATCGCGTGGCCTACATGCTCGACGACAGTCAGGCGCGGGTGCTGCTGACACAGCAGCACTTACTGTCGCAGTTGCCCGAGACCCAGGCGCAGCTGGTGTTTGTCGAGGCCGCTGGCCTGAACTTTGCCGATCTGGCACCGCACAACCTTGAACGCCGGATCGACTCCGCCAACCTGGCGTATGTGATTTATACCTCCGGTTCCACCGGTAAACCCAAAGGCGTGGCGATCGCTCATCGCAACGTGCAGGCGCTGATTCATTGGTCGCACGAGGTGTACAGCGAAGAGGAGTTGCAAGGCGTGCTGGCCTCGACTTCGGTGTGCTTCGACCTGTCGGTATGGGAGATTTTCGTCACCCTGGCCCGCGGCGGTTCGATCATCATGGCGCGCAATGCCCTGGAATTGCCGGACTTGCCGGAGCGTGATCAGGTGCGCCTGATCAACACCGTACCGTCGGCCATCGCGGCCTTGCAGCGTGCCGGGCAGATCCCTTCAGGTGTGCGCATCATCAATCTCGCCGGGGAACCGCTCAAGCAAGCGCTGGTGGATACGCTGTACCGCGAGACCGCGGTCGAGCACGTTTACGATTTGTACGGGCCGTCGGAAGACACCACCTATTCGACCTGCACCCGTCGTGAAGCCGGCGGTCAGGCGAACATCGGCCGGCCGCTGGTGAACACCACCGCGCACTTGCTCGATGCCCAATTGCAGGCCGCGCCGATTGGGGTTGCCGCCGAGCTGTACCTGGCCGGTGACGGCATTACCCGTGGCTATCTGTTCCGTCCGGGCCTGACCGCCGAGCGCTTTGTGCCCAACCCGCTGGCCAGCAATGGCGAGCGGATGTACCGCACCGGCGACCTGACCCGTTTTCGTGAAGACGGTGCAATCGAATACGTCGGACGCATCGACCATCAGGTCAAGGTGCGCGGGTTCCGTATCGAACTGGGTGAAATCGAAGCGCGCCTGCTGGCCCACGACAGCGTGCGCGAAGGTGTGGTGCTGGCGGTGGAAGGCCATAGCGGCCAGCAACTGGTGGCCTATGTGGTGCCGGCGCAGTCTGACCTGAGCCCGCAACAGCAGGACGATCTGAGCGAGGCACTCAAGGCCGGACTCAAGGCGCATCTGCCGGATTACATGGTGCCGGCGCAATGGCTGTTCATCGAACAATTGCCGCTGACTCCCAACGGCAAACTCGACCGCAAGGCCTTGCCGACCCCGGACGCTAACCAATTGCAGCGCGATTACGTGGCGCCGCGCACTGCACTGGAGCAGCAGATTGCCGGAATCTGGCAAGACATTCTGAAACTCGAGCGAGTCGGCGTGACCGACAACTTCTTCACCCTGGGCGGCGACTCGATCATCTCCATTCAGGTGGTGAGCCGGGCGCGTCAGGCGGGGATTCGTTTCACTCCTAGAGACCTGTTTCAGCAGCAGACGGTGGAACGGTTGGCTCGTGTGGTGCAGGTGAATGTTCCTCTCGAGAACGATGAAAGCCCGGTCAGCGGCAGTACGGCGTTCAAACGCTCGAGCCAGCCGGGCAGCCATGGGCTGACCCCGTCGGACTTCCCGCTGGCCCGTCTCGACCAGACGCAGCTCGATGCCTTGCCGGTGCCGGCTGCGGCGATCGAAGACATCTATCCGTTGTCGCCAATGCAGGAAGGCATGCTGTTCCATACCCTGTCGGACAACGGCAGCAGCCTGTACGTCAACCAGGTCAGCCTGCCGGTCAAGGGCCTGGACGTGGAGCGCTTCCGCGCCGCCTGGGAATACATCATTGAACGCCAGGCGATTCTGCGCACCAGCTTCCATTGGCAGGACGGGCTGACCAAGCCCCTACAGATCGTCCACTGCCGCGCGGCCTTGCAGATGCAGGTGCTCGACTGGCGCGGGCAGGACATCAGCGACGCGCAGATCGCCGAATTCGCCACCGAGGACCGAGCGCTGGGCTTCGACCTGGCCGAGGCGAAATTACAACGGGTGACCCTGCTGCGCTTGAGCGACGATCAGTACCAGATGGTCTGGACCAGTCACCACATTCTGATGGACGGCTGGAGCAGTTCACGGTTATTCGGTGAAGTGTTGCAGTATTACTCCAAGGGCCAGGTCAGCGGCGAAAACGGCCGTTACCGCGACTTCATCGCCTGGTTGCAGGCGCAGGATCAGGACGCCCAGGAACTGTTCTGGAAGGCGCGCCTGTCGGTGGTCAACGAGCCTACCGCGTTGAGTCAGGCGATTCATCCTCGGCACTCGGCGGATGTATCGGGCCACGATGCGATTTATTCGAACTGGGATATTGCGCAGACCGCCCGGCTGTTGCAGTTCTGCCGCGACCTGCGCATTACCCCCAACACGCTGATCCAGGGTGCCTGGCTGTTGCTGTTGCAACGCTATACCGGCCAGCGCACGGTGACGTTCGGCGCCACGGTGTCCGGGCGTCCCGAGAACTTGCCGAATGTCGGCAACATGCTGGGCCTGTTCATCAACACCTTGCCGATCATTCAGACCCCGGAACCGGATCAGCGGCTGGCCGACTGGCTGAATCAGGTCCAGGCCTACAACCTGGATATCCGCGACTATTCCCAGGCACCGCTGGCGGATGTGCAGCGTTGGTCGAACCTTGGTGGCCAGGCGTTGTTCGACAGCATCGTGGTGTTCGAGAACTTCCCGATCGACGATCGCTTGCAGGAAGAAAACGACACCGACCTGACCTTCGGCAAATCCATCGGCCATGGCGTGACCAACGTGCCGATGGACCTGGCGGTGATGCTCGGCGACGAACTGTCGATCGAATACCTGTACCTGCGCAGCCACTTCAGTGCCGAGGCGGTGGAGGGAATTCGCCTGACCCTGGAAAACACCCTTGAAGCGATGATGCGTGCGCCTTATGAACGCCTGGGTAACCTGCAGCGCCTGTCGCCTGAACAATGGCAGGCGATGCAAACCTGGAGCGCCGAGCCGCCGGCCGATCATCAGCCGCAGCTGTTGCCGGAGCTGATCAGCCGGCACGCCGTGAATCAACCCGAGGCCATTGCAGTGCAATGCGCCGGGCAGAGCCTGAGCTACGGCGAGCTGGAACGACGGGCCAATCGTCTGGCCCATTGCTTGATCGAACATGGGGCGGGGCCGGAAGTGGTGATCGGCGTGGCACTCCCGCGTTCGCTGGAAATGGTTGTCAGCTTCCTCGCCGTGCTCAAAAGCGGCGCGGCGTATGTGCCGCTGGACATCGATTATCCGCCGGAGCGTCTGGCGTACATGATCGAAGATTCCGGCATGGCGTTGCTGCTGACCCAAAGCAGCCTGCGGGCGACATTACCGGCGCCCGAAGGCCTGTTGCGCCTTGAGTTGGATCAGCTCGACGAATCTCGTTATGGCGATGAGACGCCGGTGTGTCGCGTGCTGGAGCAAGGGTTGGCCTATCTGGTTTACACCTCGGGTTCCACCGGGCGACCAAAAGGCGTGGCGGTCACCCAGGGGCCACTGAGCATGCACTGTCAGGCCATCGCCAAACTGTATGAGATGGACACCCGCAGTTGCGAGCTGCACTTCATGTCGTTCGCCTTCGACGGTGCCCATGAACGCTGGTTGAGTACGCTGTACAGCGGCGGCCGGTTGGTGGTGCGGGACGGTTGCCTGTGGACGCCGGAACAGACCTACCAGGCACTGCACGAGTACGGCGTGACCATCGCCTGCTTCCCGCCGGCCTACCTCAAGCAACTGGCCGAGTACGCCGCGGCCAGCGGTATCGCACCGCCGCCGGTGCGCATCTATTGCTTCGGTGGCGATGCGGTGCCGGACCAGACCTTCGAACAGGTCAAGGCGGCGCTGCGTCCAGAGTACTTCACCAACGGCTACGGCCCGACGGAAACCGTGGTCACTCCAATGCTGTGGAAAGTGCCGGTGAGTCAGCACTGTGAAGCGGCTTATGCGCCGATCGGCAGGGCAGTGGGCGCACGTTCGCTGTACGTGCTGGATGAGGATTTGAATCCGCTGCCACCCGGGTTTGCCGGCGAGTTGTACATCGGTGGCTACGGGGTTGCCCGTGGTTATCACGGTCGGCCCGACCTGACCTGCGAGCGCTTCGTGCCCAACCCGTTTGCCAGTGGCGAGCGGCTGTACCGCACCGGCGACCTGGTGCGCTTGCGCCTGGACGGCGTGGTCGATTACGTCGGCCGCATCGACCATCAGGTCAAGGTGCGCGGGTTCCGCATCGAACTGGGCGAAGTCGAGGCCAGCCTGCGGCAACTGGCGCAGGTCCGCGACGCCCTGGTGATCGCCCGGGACAATGCCAGCGGCAAGCAACTGATCGGCTACGTCGTCACCGACGCCGGTCAGCACTTGGGTGATAAGGAGCTGAGTGATGAACTCAAGGCCAGTCTGCGTACCACTTTGCCTGAATACATGGTGCCGGCGCAGATCGTCTGCCTCAGTGCCTTCCCGGTCACCCCCAACGGCAAGCTCGACCGCAAGGCACTGCCCGAGCCGGAGTTCAAAAGCGAGGAGTACGTTGCCCCGCGCAATCAGCAGGAAGAATTGCTGGCGGACATCTGGGCGCAGGTATTGCAGGTGGAGCAGGTCGGTATCAGCGACAACTTCTTCGAACTGGGCGGCGACTCGATCCTGAGCCTGCAAGTGATTTCCCGGGTCAGGAACCACCCGACGCTGCAGATGGACCTCAAGCTTCGTGATTTGATGCGCTACCAGACCATCGCCGGCATCGTCGAACAGAACGTAGTCAAATCGGCCACCGTGCAACCGTCGGTGGACCTCACCCATGTGGCCAGTGAGGGGCTGTTCAATCTGCTGCCGATTCAGCAATGGTTTTTTGCCGAGGGCATGGCCGAGCCTCATCACTACAACCAGTCGTTGTTGCTGAGTGCGCGTCAGGCGCTGGATCTGGATGCCCTGGAGCAAGCGCTGGGCTGGATCGAAAACCATCACGACGCCTTGCGCCTGCGTTTCTGTCAGGAAGGCGGGCGCTGGTTGCAGCGCTACGCCGCACCGACGGATCGGCGCGAGCCTGTGTTGTGGCGCCGCGAGGCCGAAAGCAGTGAGCAGGTCGAGGCCTTGGCCAACCTGACGCAACGCAGCCTCAAACTCGACGATGGACCGGCCTGGCGCGCGGTGCACATCGCCTTGCCGGACGGCCAGGCGCGGCTGCTGATGGTCATTCACCATTTGGTGGTCGACACGGTGTCGTGGCGGATTCTGCTCGATGACTTGAAGGCGGCCTACGAGGCCTGCGTGATGGGCATCGAACCGCAACTGCCGATCCGCACCAGCAGCTATCGCGCGTTTGCCGAAGCCTTGCAGGCGCAGGCGCCGCTCATTGCCGAACAGGAATTGGGCTACTGGCTGGAACAACTGGATCAGCCGGGCGTCGACTTGCCGTGCGACAACCGTCGCGGTAAGAACCAGGTGCGTCAGCAGGCCCAGGCGCGGCTCAAGTTGTCCCGCGAGTACACCGAACAGTTGCTCAAACAGGCGCCGGCGGTCTATCGCACGCAGATCAACGATTTGCTGCTGTCGGCCCTCAGCCGCGCGTTGTGTCGCTGGAGCGAACAGCCGTCGGCGCTGATTCTGTTGGAAGGGCACGGCCGCGAGGACCTGTTCGAGAACATCGACCTGAGTCGCAGCCTGGGCTGGTTCACCAGTATGTTCCCGGTACGGCTCACCCCCGACAGCGCGGACATCGGCGCGTCGATCATCAACGTGCAGGCGCAGTTGGCGGCCATTCCGCAGAAGGGCATCGGCTACGGCGTGTTGCGTCACCTGGCCGGCCCGCAACTGGCCCGCCAGTTGGCTGATCTGCCACAGGCACGGGTGACGTTCAACTATCTGGGGCAGTTCGACCAGAGCTTCGACGAGCAGGCCTTGCTGGTGCCGGCGCTGGAAGAAACCGGCGACAACTACAGCTTGCTGGCCAATCTGGGCAACTGGCTGGAGATTGTCGGCCAGGTGTACGACGGCCAGTTGGCGCTGCGTTGCATCTACAGCAGCCAGCGTTATCGGGCCGCAACCATGGAGTTGTTCATGCAGGATTATCAACACGAGCTCGAGGCGTTGATCGAGCATTGCATGGCGCGGGTTTAATCATTGCCGGGGGGCGTTGCCCAGACGCGCCCCTTTTTGCTGAAGCCTTTTTGGCTGATAGAAGGATTCTTTCGATGTCGTTACACCCTGATCTGGAAGCTTTCCTCGACCTGGCACAAGACAGCCAGGACGCAGGCCTGCCGGCGCTGCATCAACTGCTGCCGGCCGAGGCGCGGGCGATCTTCGAACAAACCACCGTCCAATTGCGCTGGGATGCCCCTCAGGATCTTGACGTGCTTGAGGTCAACACCACGGCCCGGGACGGTGCGCCGCTGGCGTTGCGTTTGTATCGCCTGAGCGGGGCGACGGCACCGATGCCGGTGCTGGTGTATTTCCATGGCGGTGGTTTTGTAGTGGGCAGCCTGGACTCCCATGACGGAGTCTGCCGCGAATTCTGCCGACGTACGCCGTGTGCGGTATTGTCCGTCGGCTATCGGCTGGCGCCGGAACACCGCTTCCCGACGGCGCTGGAGGACGGTGAAGATGCCTTGTCCTGGCTGGCGGAACAGGCGCTGGCCCTGGGGCTGGATGTCGGTCGCGTCGCGTTCGGCGGCGACAGCGCCGGTGCCACATTGGCGACGGTACTGGCCTTGCAGGCAGTGGTTCAACCACACACCGTGGCCATCGCCCCCAAGGTGCAGATGCTGTGTTACCCGGTCACCGACGCCTCGCGCACCCACGATTCGCGCCTGTTGTTCAGCGAAGGGTATCTGCTGGAGAACGACACGCTGGACTGGTTTTACCAGCACTACGCCCGCCGCCCCGAAGACCTGCTGGACTGGCGCTTCTCGCCGTTGCTGGCTGAGGACTTGCGTGGGGTGGCGCCGGCGATTGTGTTGCTGGCCGGGTTCGATCCGTTACTCGATGAAGGCCAGGCCTACGTCGATAAACTGCGCACGCAGGGGGTGAATGTCGAACTTGAACATTGCCCGGGGCTGACCCATGACTTGCTCAGATTGGCTTCGGTGATGCCGGATGTGCTGAGTGTGCATGAGCGCTTGAGTCGGGCGCTGGGTCGGCATTTGGGTTGAGCGTAAAGCTTCAAGATCAAAAGATCGCAGCCTTCGGCAGCTCTTACAGGTTCGGTGTTCGCCGTGGAGGTAGTTGTCGAGGTTCGTGAAAAACACCGCAAAACTTTGCAGCCAGCCATGCTGTTGTGGCGAGGGAGCTTGCTCCCGCTGGGCTGCGAAGCGGTCCCAAACCCGGCAGTCACGGTTTTTCAGGTACACCGCATGCTCAGGTTTTGCGACTGCTGCGCAGCCGAGCGGGAGCAAGCTCCCTCGCCACAGATGCCCTATAGCCTCAGATCAATATCAGGCCGGGGGGTCGAGGTTATCCAGCACCCGGTTCACCGCCAGCTCCCCGAGCATGACCACCGATTGAATCCCCAACATCATGTTGCGATGTGGCATGTCCACCAACCCGGCGAACTCACTGAGCATCACGCTGGCCGAGGCCAGGGTTTCGCAGGCATTGACCAGCAGGGTTTCGTTATCGACCTTCGTACCCACATGGTAAATGGTGCTGGGTTTGCGCTTGGTGTCTTTGGGGATTGGCGGTTTGAGGTGGTAATCGAGGGCGCGGTCGGCGGCTTCGTTGAGTTTTTTGGAATCGAGGGATTCGTAGGGGGATGTTGGATCGGTTTCCGGTGGGTTGGGTGTTGGTTTGAACATAGATGGAACTCCTTGATAGATGGAGCCGCAGACCTATTGCTACCAAACATTAGGGTGGCGACTGTACGCAGGTTGGTAGACCGGGCATCAAGGGAACCCAGCGCGTCCGAGGGCGCCCTGCGCACAACCGCCATAACAAAACAGCAGACAAAAAAGCGTCAACTGGCTTGAAACGTCAGCGCTGTGCGCCTTGATTAACCCGGGCTACCAAACCCGATCGCTGTTTTTCAGCGACAGGGAAACAATAGAGCACGGGCCAAAGGCGCACTAGCCGGCGGATTCTGGCGTAGTCGTAGGCAACGGCGCAAGAATGTGTAGCCTGAGTGAGTGTCTGGAAGTGTCGTTTAAACAGTTCTTGTTTAACGGTCTGACACCGGGCCTTTTGGTGGCTGTACCGGCCCCATCGCGGGCAAGTCGGATCGCCGCACCGCCGCTCCCACAGGTATCTGCTTTGACCAGAAGATTTGTGAACGACACCGATCACAGTGGGCGAGCCTGCTCGCGATGAGGCCCGAAAGAACACCGCAAAGCTTTGCAGGCAGCCATGCTGTTGTGGCGAGGGAGCTTGCTCCCGCTGGGCTGCGAAGCGGCCCCAAACCCGGCGATCACGGTTTTTCAGATACACCGCATGCTCAGGTTTTGCGACTGCTGCGCAGCCGAGCGGGAGCAAGCTCCCTCGCCACAGATGCCCTATAGCAGCCTCAGATCAATATCAGGCCGGCGGGTCGAGGTTATCCAGCACCCGGTTCACCGCCAGCTCCCCAAGCATGACCACCGATTGAATCCCAAACATCATGTTGCGATGTGGCATGTCCACCAACCCGGCGAACTCACTGAGCATCACGCTGGCCGAGGCCAGGGTTTCGCAGGCGTTGACCAGCAGGGTTTCGTTATCGACCTTCGTACCCACATGGTAAATGGTGCTGGGTTTGCGCTTGGTGTCTTTGGGGATGGGTGGTTTTAGGTGGTAATCGAGGGCGCGGTCGGCGGCTTCGTTGAGTTTTTTCGAATCCAGTGATTCGTAGGGGGATGTTGGATCGGTTTCCGGTGGGTTCGGTGTAGGTTTGAACATAGTAAAACTCCCTGATCAATGGAGTCGCCACATGTCGCTGCTAAACGAGAAAGGGTGGCGACTGTACGCGGGTTAGCAGACCAGGGATCAAGGAACCCGGCGCACCGAAGTGCCCCACGCACAGTCACCATAACGCAGACCAGCGTAGGCAAAAGTAGCCGGCTGATCGAGAGATGACACTGCGTGCCTTGATATTTACCGAGCTGCTAAACCCGATCGCTGATTCGTCAGCGACCCGGAAACGATAGAGCCCGGCCTCAAGGCGCACAAGCCGGCGGATTCTGGCGTAGTCGTAGGCAGCGGCGCAAGAATGTGTAGCCTGAGTGAGTGTCTGGAAGTGTCGTTTAAACAGTGCTTGTTTAACGGTCTGACACCGAGCCTTGTGGTGGCTGTACCGGCCTCATCGCGGGTAAGCCGGATCGCCGCACCGCCGCTCCCACAGGTATCTGCTTTGACCAGAAGATTTATGAACGACACCGATCGCTGTGGGCGAGCCTGCTCGCGATGAGGCCCGAAAGAACACCGCAGAACTTTGCAGACAGCCATGCTGTTGTGGCGAGGGAGCTTGCTCCCGCTGGGCTGCGAAGCGGCCCCCAACCCGGCGATCACGGTTTTTCAGATACACCGCATGCTCAGGTTTTGCGACTGCTGCGCAGCCGAGCGGGAGCAAGCTCCCTCGCCACAGATGCCCTATAGGCTCAGATCAATATCAGGCCGGCGGATCGAGGTTATCCAGCACCCGGTTCACCGCCAGCTCCCCGAGCATCACCACCGATTGAATCCCCAACATCATGTTGCGATGTGGCATGTCCATCAACCCGGCGAACTCACTGAGCATCACGCTGGCTGACGCCAGGGTTTCGCAGGCGTTGACCAGCAGGGTTTCGTTATCGACCTTCGTACCCACATGGTAAATGGTGCTGGGTTTGCGCTTGGTGTCTTTGGGGATTGGCGGTTTGAGGTGGTAATCGAGGGCGCGGTCGGCGGCTTCGTTGAGTTTCTTGGAATCGAGGGATTCGTAGGGGGATGTTGGATCTGTTTCCGGGGGATTGGGTGTGGCTTTGAACATATGACGCTCCTAGAGTTATGGAGCCGCTACACATCGCTGCTAAACGAAAAAGAGGTGGCGGCTGTACGCGGGTTAGCAGACCAGGACTCTAGAACCCGGCGCACCGAAGTGCCCCACGCAAAGCCGCCATAACATGACCGGCGAACGTTGTGCGTCTAGAGATAACCCGGGCTGCTAAACCCGATCGCTGATTCGTCAGCGACCCGGAAACGATAGAGCCCGGCCCCAAGGCGCACAAGCCGGCGGATTCTGGCGTAGTCGTAGGCAGCGGCGCAAGAATGTGTAGCCTGAGTGAGTGTCTGGAAGTGTCGTTTAAACAGTGTTTGTTTAACGGTCTGACACCGAGCCTTGTGGTGGCTGTACCGGCCTCATCGCGAGCAGGATCCCACAGTTGATCTGCGGGGTTCCCAAAAAATGAGACTCAGGGTAAAACCACCGGATAAACGAATGCATCCGCTTTCTTGTTAAAACCCGGTAAGTGCCTGATTAAGTCTTCTTTCAAAGCTCGAATAGCACTGTAGGTAGACCAGGCTCCTGCCTGAGTAGAGGCCACGTTGTCGTCCATCCCTTGGATTTCAAGCGCTCTTGGTACATCGCTTTTTTTTCTTCAGTAAATCTCCATGTGGGCCTGATGATCAGGTTAAAAAGATCATCCAGTCCCAACGGGGCAGATACCTCACAGGTGTTTCCTTCGCGCAATCTGACGGCTATTGCCGTTGCTGTTTCTGGCCAGTAACGCATTGCATCAGTAGTGGAGATGTAAGGTTTATCGCCGTTCTGAACATGCATTCTCGCCTGATTTTTTACTGACCAGAGGACTGTCGGGTCCAAATCTCGCAGAGCTGCTTCTAAAGCTCTGTCATCTGAGGGAGTGCAGTGACATGGATCAAACCAGATTACGTCGACGTCGCTCGAGATAGGGGATGGGAAGCGCCCGTGCAAGTAATCCCAGACCGCGTTCCGGACAAAGCCTGCACCGACCCAACAATCTGGCAACCCCAGGGAATGAACAAGCTGGAGTAGGCGCCATCGAGCGGGGTCTTCTGAAATGATTGTCTGGACTCTTGAAGCGTTGTTCATTGACACCTCCAAGTCATCGTTGGGTAGAAAGATTCCCTCAATGCATCCTATAGGGTATGCGGGGGAGTCGATATCGGTCTCACTTCGGGTTTTGTGCTGGATGGGCCGGCCTCTTCGCGAGCAAGCTCCCATAGGGGATCTTCGGTGAACACATTATCTGTGTACGCCTGAGATCAAATGTGGGAGCGAGCTTGCTCGCGAAAAGGCCCGCTGGAACACCGTCGAACTTTCAGTTAAACCACCGTCCTTTTCTCACAAAAAAACGCCCCGCAATTGCGGGGCGTTTTCATTGAGGCTGCAATCAGAAGTCAGCCTTGACCGACATCACGAAGTTGCGCGGTTCACCGTAGAAGTTACCGAAACCTTCGGTACCGACCGTGGCGTAGTAGCGTTTGTCGGACAGGTTGTTGCCGTTCAGCGCCACGGACCAGGTGTCATCGATGCGGTAGCCGATGCGACCGTTCCAGACCGCATAGCCGGCCTGGGTGACGTTGTTGTTGCTGGTAGGCGAAACGCGGTAGTTGCCGCTCTGGGCATTGACGCCGGCACCGACGGTGACGCGATCCAGCGGACCGCTCAAGGCGTAATCGCCCCATACTCGCAGCAGGTGGCGCGGCACATAGGTGTTGTACGACACGCCATCCTGACTGACGTCGGCGTCTTCCAGCACCTTGGTCTGGGTGTAGGTGTAGCCGGCCAGCAATTGCAGACGGTCGATGACTTCACCGCTGACTTCGGCTTCGAAGCCCTGGGCGCGGACCTTGCCGGAGTTTTGCGAGCAGCTGCTGTCCGGGCAGGCCGGGTCGTCCTGGGCCGCGTCTTTCTGGATGGTGCGGAACAGGTTGAAGGCGCTGTTCAGGCGACCATCGAACCATTCGCCCTTGATCCCCAGTTCATAGCTCTGACCGATCAATGGCTTGAGGGTCGCACCGGTGATGGTCTTGTAACCGCCCTGTGGAGTGAAGATATCGGTGTAGCTGGTGTAGACGGTCAGGTTGTCGTTGATGTCGAACAGCAAGGCGGCAAACGGAGTGACTTGCCCGGTTTCCTTGGACTCGGAACTGATCGGCGTGCCTTCGCCGCGGAAGAACGAGACGGAGTCGGTTTCGGATTTGTACCAGCTGACGCGGCTGCCCAGGACGAAGGTCAGCGGATCGGCCAGTTTCAGGCGTGCGGTGGAGTAGGCGCCGTATTGCTTGATCCGCATGTCCACCGGCCCCCCTCGGGTGGCGTTGGCCAGGTAGAAACTTTCATCCGGCTGGGGCAGGTGGTGGTTGGGGTTCAGCACATTCTGACGCTCAGGCAGGAGGGCCACGGCGTAGAAGTCATCCTTGTGGGAGCGGCTGGCGTTGGCACCGACGATCAGCTCATGCTCTTGGCCGAATGCGTCGAACTTGCCGTCCACATAAGCGTCGAGGCCGTAGTCGACCTGATCGTAGTCATAGATGCTGCCGATCATCAGGGTACTGGAGCTGGTGGCGCCTACCGGTACCGAACCGCTCGGGAAGGCGTATTCCATGTCTTGGGTATTCTTTGAGTAAACCCCCGCAACCTTCAGCGCCCAGTTGTCGTTGAACTCGTGTTTCAGGTCGCCAAAGTAAGTGGCCCGTTTGCTGCGCTGGTTGTTCCAGGCAGTGTTCAGGCAGGTGGAGCGTGAGAGTTTCAGGTCGCTGCCGTCGGCGTAGCGCGGCAGGCCGCCCCAGCACGGGGTGGCATCGACGTCTTCGTAGGCCATGCCCAGGCCCAGGGTGGTGTCGGGGCTCAGGTCGAAGTCCAGGGCACCGTAGTAGATCTGGTCCTTGCGCGCGCCCACGTCGTAGAAATACTGACGGGTCTGCTGGGTGACCACGGCCCGGCCACGAATGGTGCCGGCGTCGTTCAACGGGCCGCCGGTATCGACCTGGCCACGGTAGTTGTCCCAGGTGCCGGCGGACAGCGACAGTTGAGTGTGCGGGGTGTCCTGGCCGCGTTTGCGCACGAAGTTCACACCACCGGCGGTGCCCCCGGCACCTTTCATCATCCCGGCCGCGCCGCGCAACACTTCGACCCGATCATAAATCGCCATGTCGCTGTTGAAGCTGTCGGCCTGTACGTAGCTGCTGCCGATGTCCAGCGGCACGCCGTCGTACTGGTATTGGCCGGTCATGCGAAAGCCCCGGGAATAGAAATACTTGCCGCCCATTGGCGAATCGTAAACGGTGATCCCCGGGGTCTTTTCCATGACCTGTTCGATGGTGTTCAGGTTCTGGTCATCGAGCATTTTGCGCGTGATGACGGTGATCGACTGCGGGGTTTCCTTGAGCGAATGCTCGCCTTTGCCAATGGTCACCGCCCCAGTGGTGTAGGAGTTGCTGCCTTCGGTGGTCGCGCCCAACTGCTGACCGTTGATGCTGGTCGGTGCCAGTTCCATCGCGCCGCCGGTGGCCGGTTCCAGCAGCGTGACCGTGTTGCCGTCGCGCTGGTGGCGAATCCCGGTGCCCTTGAGCATCGCGCTGAGCGAATCATCGTCCTGATAGCGGCCGTTGAGGGCACTGGAGCGCAGGTTCTGGATGCTCTCGGGGCTGTAGATGATTTGCAGGTTGGTCTGTTGACCGAGCGTCTGCAGCGCCTGAGCCAGTGGCTGGGCCGGGATGTTGAGGGTCCATTCCTGGGCCTGGACATAAGGCGTCATGGCCAGGGTCAGCGCCAGGCCCAGGCCGGTGGAAGTGATACGGGAGCGGGTCGTGCTGCTCATTAACAGGGCGCGGGTCAGAGGTCGAAGCATGAAACGGGATGCGGACATGAGGTTAAGACCTTGGCAGGTATAGTTGGTAATGGTTCTTATTCATCTCATTAAGACGAGGAGGCCGCGGCAAACCGGAAAATTATTTTTCCGGTTCAGGGGCAATGCCGGTCAGTTAAGTGGAGGCCAACACCCTGTGGCGAGGGGGCTCGCCCCCGTTGGAGTGCGAAGCAGTCCTGAACCTGCAACCTCGTTCTGCCTGGCACACCGCATGCAACGCAATTGCGACTGCTTCGCAGCCGAACGGGGGCGAGCCCCCTCGCCACAGGGGGGGGCTTGGCGCGCCCCCTGGCCTTTGTCGGTCAGGCGGGTTGCAGTTCGCTTTTGACCTTGCCGGCCTCCATGCGCACCAGTTGATCGGCAACGTCGAAGTAGCGGTCATCGTGGGAGATCACGATGATGGTTTTGCCCAGGCGCTTCAGGTCGGGCAGCAGTTCGGTGTAGAAAATGCGGCGGAAGGTCGGGTCCTGATCGGCCGCCCATTCGTCGAACACCAGCACCGGCCGTTCTTCGAGCCAGGCATTGACCAGCGCCAGGCGTTTGCGCTGGCCGGTGGAAAGGTCGGTGGTGCTGAATGCGCCGTCGCGCACGCTGACCTTGTGCGCGATCTCCAGGCGTTCGAGGTAGCGCGTGGCATCCTGCGGCACTTGCCGGTCGCCCTGAATCAGGTCATCGAACAGGTAATAGTCGGCAAATATCGTGGTGAAGTTCTGCCGGTAGTCATCGCGATTGAGGGCGGTGATCGGCTGGTCGTTCACGCGGATTTCGCCTTCGGTGGGCGCATAGAGGCCCAGCAGCAACTTGATCAGCGTGGTTTTGCCGCAGCCGTTCTCACCGACGATGAAGACAATGTCGCCTTGCTCGATGCGCAGGTTGACCGGGCCGAGGCGGAAGGGCTCGCTGCCTTCCACCGGCGGGAAGGCGTAACGCACGTTGCTCAGTTCCAGGCTGTGGACCGGGCCGGGTTTGTGCCCCTGATCCTCCAGCAGCAGGTGCGGTTCCGGGGAGGAAAATTGTTCGCTGAGCTCGGCGATCCGGCGAAACGCGATCTGCGCACGACTGATGATCGGCAGGGTGCTGACCAAATGTTCCAGCGGGCCTTTCATGTACAGCAGCACCAACACAAAACCGCTCATCACGGCCTTGTCGGCACTGGGCCAGAACGATTGCAGGGCCAGCGCCAGGCCGATGACCACGAAGAACAGCATCGAGCCGAACGACTTGGCAATGACGAAGGTATTGATCGAGCGGATCTGCGTGTCACAGATTTTCTCGGCGGTTTTCTGGATGCCGGACACGAACATGCGCTGACGCCGCGGGCGGTGGATGCGCAGTTCCTTGGCGCCTTCGGCGATGGCGTTGTAGTGCTTTTGCAACTCGTCTTCGGAGTCGCGCGCCGCGTAGAAACCGCGCATGCCCTTGGCCCGGGCGATGGCCTGGATGGTGGTGCCGATGGCGATGGCCACCAGCATCATCAGAAACATCGGCCACGACAGCATGGCCAGGTAGCCGAGGCAACCGAGGGTCACGGTCAGGGAAATCGCCAACGGCGCGAAGGCGAAGGCGAAATCGCTGATGGTGTCCACGTCATGGGTCAGCACCGGGATCAACCGGTGGCTGCGGTAACGCTCGATCTGGTCGATCGGCGCCGACAGCACTTTCTCCCCCAGCTCTTTGCGCAGCCTGGCGATGATGTGCTGGCCGACGTAGTTGGTGCCGATGTCGGAAAGAATCGAGGTCAGCAGCGCCAGCACACACAGCCCGGCGAAAATCATCACCACGGTGCGGGTCAGGCCGTCAGCGGAGTGCAGGGCATTGTTGATGGTCGCCAGCAACACGGTGACGCTCAGGCCACCGATCATGCCGAGCACGATGGACACAGAGACAATCAGGCGGAAGGGCTTGAGCAGGGCGAACAATTCGTTGATCGCCCCACGCGTTGGCTTGGTCATGGAGGATTCCTTTCGACACGTAGGGAGTGCCGGTACTTAAGGAAAACGAATGGTCGCGGACTTTATTTAAACGGTCGCGGACGGTAATGCCGGCGTGCGTCGGCCTGAAAGAGTCAGAACTCGCGCACTACACGAAACCCCAGCCAGTCGCCGCTGCTGGTGGGCAGGCTGCTGTTGCGATTGCCGGAGCGGGAAAACACCGGTGCCTCGCCCCAGTCGTTGCCGCGCATGACCTGGCGTTTGCAGTTCTGTTCCACCCACGGGCTGCCGTCGCTGGGCACGCCGACATAGTCTTCGCGGTAGCAGTCGGCGACCCACTCGTAAACGTTGCCGTGCATGTCGAACACGCCAAAGGCGTTGGCCGGGAAGGTGCCGGCCGGGGAGGTGAAGTTGTAGCCGTCGGCGGCGCCGTAGGTGTTGGCGTTTTTGGAGATCTGGTAATCGGCGCCTTCATCGAACGCAAACGGGAAAGACCCGGTACTGCCGGCACGGGCGGCGTACTCGCGGATCGACTCGCTGGGCATGCGATAGGCATGACCGGTTTTCTTCGACAACCAGGCGATGTAACCCTGGGCTTCGGCTGCGTTCATGCACACGGCCGGGTGGCGCGCCGTCTGTTTGAAGCTCGGTTTGCCGGCCGTGCAGCGACGACCCGGGCGATCATCGAAGTCGGCGGGGGTGTTGCCGGTGGCGCGCACGTACGCGTCCCATTCGCCGGCCAGAACCTGGAAGCGACTGATGGCGAAAGGGCGGGTGAAGGTCACTTGATGCAGTGGACCTTCATCGGGCTGGCGGCCGACTTCATCCTCTGGTGTGCCCATGGTGTAACTGCCGGCGGGCAGCACGACCATTTCCGGACAGTCTTTGCAGTCTTTGAACACCTTGCCGGGGGCTGGCGGGTTCGCGGCCTGGGCGGTGCCGGGCAGCAGGCCGGCGAGCGGTGCGGCGAGCAGTGCGGTCAGCGCCAGGGCCGACAGGGTTCTCGGAGCGGAAGGTGGGTGGGGCGTTTTCATAGGTTGCCTCGGTTAAAGGAAAACTGTGCTTCGCAGCTCACTCATCCAGTCATGCCGACCATTGTGGCGAGCGAGCTTTTGTGGCGAGCGAGCTTGCTCGCGCTTGAGTGCGTAGCGCTCACAAAAATCGGCAATGACTGGCAGATTTTTGGGGCCGCTGCGCAGCCCAGCGCGAGCAAGCTCGCTCGCCACAGGTCTCTGACTCAAGACTTTCTAAGTGAACTGCATTGGCCTGGGAGCGAGAGTTCACGCGGAGCGCTTTTTGCCCAACACGTCGATGAAGCGGTCCACCTCGGCTTCGGTATTGAGCAGGCCGGGTGCTGTGCGGATCACCGGGCCGACGTCGCGGCTGACTGCATCGCTGACAATGCGGTTTTGCACCAGGTGGGCAGCCACGGCATCGCAGTCCTGACCCTTTACCCGGAAGAAGCTGAACCCCGCCGAAAACCCCGGATCGACCGGAGTGACCAGCTCGACACCCGGTTGCTCCAGCAAGCGCTGTTTCAGGTAACTGTTGAGCTGATGGATGCGCGCCTGGACGTCGGCCTTGCCCAGTTCCAGGTGCAATTTGAACGCTTCATCCACGGCCCAGCGATGTTCGAAGGCGTGATAGCCGCCCGGGGACATGGTGGTGGAAAAGGTCGTGGCTTCGGAGAAGGTCGGCACGCTCGGGCTGACGTATTTGAGTTCTTCGCTGCGGCTGCAAACGATGCCGGTACCGCGAGGGCCGAACATCCATTTGTGGGTGCCGGCAATGAAAAAGTCGCAGTTCATCGCCGGGAAACTCAGGTCTTCGACGCCGAAACCGTGCACACCATCGACCACGTAAACGATCCGGTCCTTGTCGTCGCGCTGGCGATTGTGTTCATCGACCAGGCAGGCGATGTCGCTGATCGGCAGCTTCACGCCACTGCCCGAGTGCACCCAGGTCATGCCCAGCACGCGGGTCTCGGGGCGGATGTTGCGGTTGATGGCGGCCAGCACCTGGTCGGCCGAGATCGACTGTGGCTGCTCGAACAACTGAATCTTGCGCACTCGGGTGCCATCGCGCTGGTTGCGAAAATTCAGGATGTTGTTCGTGGAATAGTGCTCGTGAACCGTGGTGAGGATTTCCTGATCGGGGCGCACTTGCACGCCGCCATAAATCATCGCCAGGCCTTCGGTGGTGCTGCCGGTAAGGGCGATCTGCGTCGGCTTGGCCTGCAAATACCGGCCGGCCCAGAGCCGCACGTTTTCTTCGCGCTGGTGGGTCACGCCCAGGTCCCAGTCCATGGCCAGCCCGGGATTCAGGTCCAGTGCGGCACGGTGGCGGGCGATGGCCTCGCGCACCGGTTTTGGGTGGGACGTCACCAGAAAATTGGCGAAGTGAATGTAGTTCGGGTCCTGGTCGAACAACTGACGCAGTTGCGCCCACTTGTCCTGGGGCAGCACTTGCGTTTGCGCGGCGGCGGCCGGAGGGGCGAGGCTGGCAGCCAATGGCAGGCCGGCGGCGAGGATCCCGGCCTGTTTCAGAAAGGTCCGACGGTCATTCATGGCTTGACTGGTTCCTGGCGAGAAATCAGCGTGGGCTTCGCGGCTTTTTGCACCTGTTCCCAGACCCGCAGGAAGTTACCGCCCCAGAGCTTGGCGATATCGGCTTCGGAATAACCGCGCTGGATCAATTCGGCGGTGACGTTGCGGATTTCGCCGACATTTTCCCAGCCCTTGATGCCGCCGCCATCGTTGAAGTCCGAAGCGATACCGACGTGGTCGATGCCGACCTTGCGCACGGTGTAATCGATGGCGTCGCCGAGGTCCTTGAGCGTGGCCTTGGGTTCTTCCTCAAGAATGGCATACAGACCGCTGGCGTATTGACCGAGCTTCTGTTCGGACCAGGCGGTGATGATCGGATCGCCGGGCATCAGCGCCATCGCCAGGTTGGGCAATGGCGGCAGATCGAAACGCGCGCGCAGTGCGTTGAGTTTGTCTTGTGTGTTTTGGGTCAGCGGTTTGAGGTATTGCGAGAAACCGACCACCTGCACCACGCCGCCGCTGTTCTTGATCAGCTGCAGCTCCTTGTCGCTGAGGTTGCGCGGGATGTCCACCGCGGCCCGTGGCGCCGAGTGCGAGGCCACCATCGGCGTGCGGCTCAGTTGCGCCACTTGCTCCAGGCCCTTGGTCGACATCTGCGACACATCAATGATCACGCCCAGATCGTTGAGGCGCTGCACGGCCTGTTTGCCGATGTCCGACAGTCCATCAAGGGCATCGGGGGAGTCGTTGAAAAACGGCAGCGGTCGTGACGAATCGGCCCAGCTGTTGTTGCCGATGTAGCTGAAACCGAACATGCGCATGCCACGGGCAGCCCACAGGTCCAGTTTGCTCAGGTCGTTGCCCAGCGGATAGGCATTGAGCATGCTGATGAAAATCGCAAACTTGCCTTCGCCGTGCAGGCGCCGGAAGTCGTCGGGGGTGTAGGCGATGCCGACCTGATTGGGAAAGTCGCGAACCAGGCCGGAGATGATTTTGTAGCGCACTTCCTGCTGGTTGCGCGCTTCTTCGACGAAACCGTCGGTGGGCCTGTGCGGGGCGTTCGGGCCGTTCCACATTTCCGGCCAGCCGAAAACCGTCAGGGCCGCGCCGGACAATCGACCGCGGTTGGCCTTGATCAAGTCGAACTGGCCGGAACCGTCCTTGTCGGCCTCGTTGCCATGGGCGCCGAAGCTCAGGGGAACGGTGATGTGGCTGTCGAAGGAAAGAATCCGCTCCTGCAGTTCGGTGGCCTGTTTCATCACCTTGACCGGGTAGCCGGGGTTGTCCTTGAACCAATAATCCCAGGCCAGCCAGCCCGCGCCAGCACTGATGGCCAGGGTCAGTGGCAGGCCGAGGTACAGGGCCTTTTTCGAACGTGTTTTTGTCATCGCCATCTCAGTCAGGTTCGCCGCCCCGGTGCAGGCGCAGGGGCCTTTGCTATCTGAGAAGAACGAGTGAGCGGCAAAAAAAATTAGGGGGCTTGTGCGAGTTCCTGAGGCGAGGGGGGGCTTGCCTGTGGCGAGGGAGCTTGCTCCCGCTCGGCTGCGAAGCAGTCGTCAATCCAGCAGACGCGATCTGCCTGAGAAAAATCAGGACCGCTCCGCGCTCCAGCGGGAGCAAGCTCCCTCGCCACAGGAAAGCCCTCTCTCTACAGCAAGGGGCTGTCTGGTGCGCTTAAATTTCCCTGCGCAACAAACGTTCTAGCTTGGATAAAGCCTGCTTCAAGGCTGACACAGGTAGGGCAATGACGATTTCTCGACGCTGGTTCATGGCGGGCCTGGCGCTCACGAGCGCTGCGGTGCCTGCCGCTTTTTATGCACATCGTGAGTTGACCCGAGAGAAGGAGCCGATCACGCCGGGGGAGGCCACGGTCGACCTGGCCAGCACCGCCGGGCAGCAACTGGCGGACAGCTTGCGCGGGGTCTGGGACATTCGTTTCGTCGGCACCGATGCCGGGCTTGAGGGCTTGCCGCAGGATGGGCTGGAACTGTTTCTGGACATCGCTCACCGCGGGCGAGGCCTGCGCGGTTACCTGGACACCGGCACTCGCCTGCGTGGGGAAGGGGTGCCGCACTATCAGGTGATCGGCGATCTGGCGCCGGCCAATGGCGCCGAACTGTACTGGCGACTGATGCGCACTGACGCCCCGCTGGTGGCGCCAATGTATGAGTTCAAGGCCAAACTCGACGAAGTCTGGGCGGCGTTCGGCAACGCCGGCAGCGGCACGTTCAGCGGCCAGGTGCTGCGCCTGGATCGTCCGCTGGGGTTGCCCGAACTCGACAACCGTTTTATCGCCATCAAGCGCCGGTTTCCCGAAGCGCGGGAGCGGACCGCCCTCAACCCGACATTTCTGGCGTGGCTGGTGTCCCCCGAACATCGATTGTTTCATCAGCTCTGGCACGCCTCCCGGGACAAATGGCACAAGCTCTCGGAGAAAAAACGCGAGGCCTTGCGCGGTATCGGCTGGCAACCCGGCCCACGGGACAAGGAGCGTGACGCTCGCGGGCCGCGCAAGGACCGCAACGGTTCGGGCATCGATTTCTTCTTCATGCACCGGCACATGCTCGGCACCGCTCGGTCCATGCAGGATTTGCCGTCATGGCCGGCGTTCCCCCTGCCGCAACCGGAACTTGAGCGGGATCGCCAGGGCTTCGCGCGCTTTTTCGACAATCACGATGGCAATGCCTTGCCGCCGACCTGGTTGGCCGAAGGCGACGACGAGTACACCAAATGGGTCAGTGACATCAAAGCCGCAGAGACCTATCACAGCAACTTCCAGGTTTGGGAGTCGCAGTACCGGGATCCGCGTTATCTGTCGAAACTGACCCTCGGCCAGTTCGGCTCGGAGGTCGAATTGGGCCTGCACGATTGGCTGCACATGCGCTGGGCGTCGGTGGCCCGTGATCCGTCCAACGATATACCGGTGCCGATGGCCCGGGATCAGGCCGACTTCGCGGCGCGCTGGTATGCCGCGGAAAACGACTTTCTCGGCGATCCATTTTCGTCCCACGTCAATCCGGTGTTCTGGCGTTTCCACGGCTGGATCGACGATCGCATTGAAGACTGGTTCCGCGCCCATGAGCGTTTTCACCCAGGCGAGCTGAGCCGCCAGGAGGTCAACGGCGTGCCGTGGTTTGCGCCGGGGCGTTGGGTGGAAGTCGGCGATCCGTGGCTCGGGCCGGACACCCATGGTTGCAGCACGACCCCGGGCCTGCAGGTGGGGCGCTCGGTGGAGATGGACCCGGAAACCATGAAGCTGGCGTTGCGCATCACCTTCGGCGATGAAGACAACATGAGCGAGCTGTTGCGCAAAGTGCCCCGACGGCCGTGGTATGCGCGGCATCTGAAGGTCAAGGGATGGCCGGTTTGATCAGATAGACCGCGTTATCGTTCATCGCGAGCCTGCTCGCGATAGCGATCTCAACTCACTCTGAGCTAGAGCGCCTGCCATCCCCCACCCAACGCCTTGTACAACGCAACGCTGGCCTGTAACCGCGACAATCTCAGCTGCACATTCAGATCCTGGGCGGCATACAGCGTGCGTTGGGTTTGCAGCACTGTGAGCAGGTCTTCGGCGCCGGCCCGGTAGCGGCTCTGGGCGATGTCGAAAGCGCTCTGCGCCTGGCTCAGTTCCTCTCCCTGCCACTGGCGTTGCTCATCCAGTCCACGAATGCTGTTGAGGGCTTTTTCCACATCGGCAAAGCCATTGATGATTGCCCCGCGATAGGTTTCCAGCAGTTCCTGTTGGCGCGCCGTAGCCTTGTCGCGCTCGGCGCTGAGGCGGCCATTGTTGAAGATCGGTGCCACCAGCCCTGAGGACAGGTTGTAAAAAGTGGTGCGCAACAGATCCGAGGCCAGGTCGGCACCGGTGCCCAGGCTGGCGGTGAGCGTCAGCTTGGGCAGCAGCGCCGCGCGGGCGACGGTCACGTCGGCCTGGGCAGCGGCGAGTTTGGCTTCGGCGCTGGCGATGTCCGGGCGGCGACTCAACAACTCACTGGGTACGCCGCTGGCAATCTCTGGCCAATGCAATTGATCGAATGGCTGCTCCGTCAGTGTCAGCGCCTGCACCGGTTGGCCGAGCAGGGCGGCGAGGGTGATCCGCGCTTCCCGTGCCTGTTGTTGCACCAGCGGCAGTTTGCGTTGCTGTTCGGCCACCAGGCTTTTTTGCTGAGCCAGTTCCAGCACCGTAGCGCTTCCAGCGTCGTAGCGGGTCTGCACCAGGCGCAGCACGCTTTGGGCGTTGGCCAGGTTCAGCTCGGCGATCCGTTGCTGTTCACGCAGCGACAGGCCCTGGGTGTAGCTGTTGGCCACAGCGCTTTGCAAGGTCAGCTCCACGGTGGCCCGATCGAACTCGCTGGCCTGCAAGCCAAAAAGGGCGCTGTCCCGGGCCGCGCGTTTGCCGCCCCAGAAGTCGATTTCGTAACTGGCGCTCAGTTCTGCATCGTAATAATTCAGCGAGCGATTATCGGGGCTGACGTCCAGTTGGCTGTAGCCCTTGCCGTGCAGCAAGCGTTGGCGATTGGCGTTGAGGCCGGCCTTGAGTTCGGGCAGCAGTGGCGCGCCGGCAATGATGGCGCTGGCCTGGGCTTGCTGCACCCGGGCGACAGCGGCGGCCAGGTCATGGCTGCCCACGCTGGCCTGTTCGATCAGGCGATTGAGTTGCGGGCTGCCGAACTGTGTCCACCATTGCCGGTTGCTGTGTGCAGCGGCGGCGGTGTTCGGCGATTGCCAGGCGGCGGGTGGTTGCAGGCCGCTGTCGGGACGTGGCGCTGGGTTGCTGCAGGCGGCCAGTAACAGGCTGGTGGCCAGAAGGGTCAGGGGCACTTTCATAGGTCGATCATTCACTGGTAAGGGCCGTGACCGGATCGAGCCGGGCAGCCTTGCGGGCAGGCATGAAGCCGAAGATGACACCGGTGACCAGGGCGCAGCCGAAGGCGCCGAGTACGGCAATCAACTGGAACGCAACCGCGACATTGCCGAGCAGCAGCACGCCACCGACCAGCAGCGCCAAGCCAATCCCGGCGACACCGCCGACCACCGAGAGCATCACCGCCTCGGTGAGAAACTGGCGCAGGATGTCGCGCTGGCGGGCGCCGGTGGCCATGCGGATACCGATTTCCCGGGTGCGCTCACGCACGGTCATCAGCATGATGTTCATGACGCCGATGCCGCCCACCAGCAACGAAATCGCCGCAATCGAACCGAGCATCAAGGACAGCGTGCCCTGGGTGCGGGCCTCGGCCTGGATCATGGCGGCGTTGTTGGTCAGTTCGAAGTCGCGCTTGCCCTTGTGCTCGCGCAGCATCGTTTGTTCGATTGCCTGCTCGGCCTCCTTGACCTTGCGCGCATCCCGGGCGGCGATCACGACGTATTCAGGGTTGCGGCTGCCAAACAGACGCACACTGGCGGCCGAATAGGGCACGGCAATGCGGTTGTCGCTGTCCGAGTCGCCGGAACTGGAGCCTTTCTCGGCCAGCACCCCGAGCACCTGGAACGGTACGTTTTCGATCAGGATGTACTGGCCGATCGGGTCGCTCAGGTCTTTGAACAGCTTTTCCCTGATCTTGTGGCCGATCACCGCGACGGCGGCGGCACTGTCTTCATCGGCCTGGGTGAAATAGCTGCCCTGAACAACCGGCCAATTGAAAATGCTCGGGAAGTTGGTGTCGTTGCCGCCCACATAAGCGGTGTGATCGGCGTTACCGAAACGCACGCCCGCCGTCGAGCCGTTGACCGGCATGATCCGCTGTACCTGGGGCAGGTTGGCGAGCGCGGCGACGTCGTTGAGGGTAATGATCCCGGGCGGTGTCCGCGGATTGGGCGCGGCGCCGCTGAGGTAAATGATGTTGGAACCGAAGGCGCCCATCTGCGCCATTACCTGGCGTTTGCTGCCTTCGCCCACCGCCAGCATCACCACCACTGACGCAACGCCAATGACAATCCCCAGCAGCGTCAGGGCGGTGCGGAAGCGGTTGATCCACATCACGCGCCAGGCCGCCTGAACCGCGTCCAGCAGTTCGCCTTTCCAGGCGCCATTGGCTTCGCTGCCGGCGCTCAGGCGCTGGCGCAGGTCCACGGCTTGCAGCGCACCGGGGCGTGCCGTGCGCAGGGCGGCCGAGGGACTTGTGGCGGTGTCGCTGATGATCAGGCCGTCGCGGATTTCGATGACCCGGTTGGCACGCTTGGCCACTTCGCGGTCGTGGGTGATCAGGATCACCACATGCCCCTGACTGGCCAGTTCGTCGAGCAGGCTCATGACTTCCGCGCCGCTGTGGCTGTCGAGGGCGCCGGTGGGTTCGTCGGCGAGGATGATGTGGCCGCCGTTCATCAAGGCCCGGGCAATCGACACTCGTTGCTGCTGACCACCAGAGAGCTGATGCGGACGGTTGCCGGTGCGCGAGCCCAGGCCGAGGCGCTCGAGCAGAGCCGCCGCGCGGGCATGGCGTTCGTCCGCCGGGGTGCCGGCATAAATGGCCGGCATTTCGACGTTTTCCTGGGCCGATCCGGACGGGATCAGGTGGTAACCCTGAAACACGAAGCCGAAGGCCTCGCGCCGTAGCCAGGCCAGTTCGTCGCTGCCAAGGCCGGCGACGTTTTCCCCGGCGAACAGGTAGTCGCCACTGGTGGGGCGGTCGAGGCAGCCGAGGATGTTCATCAGGGTCGATTTGCCGGAACCGGAAGCGCCGACGATGGCGACAAATTCGCCAGCGTGGATCGACAGGTCGATGCCGCGCAGCACTTCCACCAAGGGACTGTCGCCACCGCCGTAGGCTTTGCGGATCTGTCGCAGGTCGATCAGGGGCGTTTGCATTCAGCCTCCGCTGCCGGTGAGCGGAGCGCTCAGCACGTGATCGCCTTCCGCCAGCCCGTCGAGAATCTGCGTGCGCAGCCGGTCGCTGATCCCGGTGCGGACCTCGCGGCGCTGCACCTCGCCATTGGCTGCCACCACTTGCGCCACCTGGCGATCCGCCGTGGTGCCGTTTTGCAGGGCCGCGGTGGGCACCGTCAGCACGTTCTGCGCTTGCTGGGCGACGAAAAATACCTGGGCGGTCATGTCGGTCATCAAGGCGTTGTCGGCGTTGTCGACATCCAGCAACACGGTGTAGAGCACCACCCGTTCACTGCCACTGCGACCACTGGTGGGGCTGCCTCCCTGGGCCTGTTCGAGCGGGCGCGGTGGCACCGGCAAAATCTGCCGTACGGTGCTGCTCCAGCGCCGGTCGCCACCGCTGAGGGTGGTGAACCAGGCGGTCATGCCGGGTTTGACCTGGCCGATATCAGCCTCGGAAACTTCGGCCCATACGGTCATCGGTGACAACCTTGCAATGCGCAGTATCAGCGGCGTCTGTTGTTGGGCGTTGAGCGTCTGGCCTTCCCGGGCACCGACGGCGACCACCGTGCCGGACAACGGCGCATAGATCCGCGTGTAACCGAGCTGCGCTTCGTCGCTGCGCAAACTGGCCTGGGCTTGACGAATCTGCGCCTGGAACATGTCGATGCGCGCTTGTGTCGTCCGCACTTCGGCGCGGGCCGTCTGCACATCTTCTTCACGGGTCGCGCCGCCAGCCGCGAGGCTCTGCTGGCGCTGGTATTTTTGTTGCGCCAGGTCGTGCTGGGCGCGCTGTTCTTGCAGCTGGGCCTTGAGGTTGTCGATGGAAAAGCGTCCGGCGTCGAGTTTGGCTTTCTGGGTCGAGGGATCGATCTCCACCAGCAATTGACCTTCCTTGACCTGATCGCCGGCCTCGACATGAATCTTCTGGATCTGGCCGGACGCCTGGGCGCCGACGTCGACGTAACGTCGCGGTTGCAGGGTGCCGAGGGCAGTCACGCTGTTTTCGATGTCGGCGCGGGTCACGGCGGCGGTGACAAGGTTCTCACGCCCAGGCGGGATCACTTGCCAGGCGGCCAGGGCTACGGCAGGGATCAGGCACAGAGCGATAAACAGGGCGCGTCGGGTAGGGCGGGGACGTTTCATGCGGGGTTCCAGCCGGTGAAAATCGGCCCGTCGCTCGGCGATCGCGCTGGTGATGCGCACCGCTGAACGTTGTCGGTGGACCGACAGACACGGGAAGCTGTCCTGTAAACGAGAACCCCGAACGGGAATTTAAGCGTTGATACATGGCGTTACAGGTCGACAAATGAGGTTATTTCTCAGGCAAATGGATCCAGTGCTTTAAATCTATATGAGAATTACTATAAATTACACTTCTTGCGCGCTGCCATTATCGTGCCGCCATCTCTTTGATGGCGCAGATCTGGCTCAAGGACTGGGAGTCATGTTGGAAAACTACTATCGCGAGCTGGTGTGTTTCCTTAACGCCAAGCTAGGCAACCGTCAGGTGGCCGAAGATGTGGTGCATGACGCTTATCTGCGGGTGTTGGAGCGTTCCAGCGATACGCCGATCGAGCAGCCCCGGGCGTTTCTTTATCGCACCGCGCTCAACCTGGTGATCGACGACCACCGACGCAATGCCTTGCGCCAGGTCGAATCCCTGGATGTGCTCGACAGCGAAGAGCGCTACTTCACGCCATCCCCTCACAACAGCCTCGATCACGGTCAGCGCCTGGACATGCTCCAGCGTGCGCTGGCGGAATTGCCACGGCTGTGTCGCGAGAGTTTCCTGTTGCGCAAGATCGAAGGCTTGTCGCACCCGCAAATCGCCGAGCACCTGGGTATTTCCCGGGCGTTGGTGGAAAAACACATCGTCAATGCCATGAAGCATTGCCGGGTGCGCATGCGCCAGTGGGACGCCCCTTAATCAAGCCTCGTTAAATTTTTTTTCATTGTCCTCGTTCCTATTCAACAGACGATCTGCTGCCGCCAAAGGCCGGTCAGGTCACCCAGGCTTTATCCCCGCTGCTCAGGGGTTCATCCAGAGGACACTGGAAATGACACAGGCAATTGCATCGCCCATCGTTCACGACCTGATCGGCGTCGGTTTCGGCCCTTCGAACCTGGCCCTGGCCATTGCCCTGCAGGAGCGCGGGCCGAGCCAGGGCGAACTGGATGTGCTGTTTCTCGACAAACAGGCGGACTACCGCTGGCACGGCAACACGCTGGTGACCCAGAGCGAACTGCAGATTTCCTTCCTTAAGGATCTGGTGACGCTACGCAATCCGACCAGCCCGTATTCCTTCGTCAATTACCTCAAGCACCATGGTCGTCTGGTGGACTTCATCAACCTCGGCACCTTTTATCCGTGCCGCATGGAGTACAACGACTACCTGCGCTGGGTCGCCGGGCAATTCACCGAGCAGAGCCGCTACGGCGAAGAAGTGCTGGCCATCGAGCCGGTGCTGCATCACCAGCAGGTCGAGGCACTGCGGGTAATTTCGCGTGATACTCAGGGGCTGCAGCATGTGCGCACCACTCGTTCGGTGGTGGTCAGCGCCGGCGGTACGCCGCGCATTCCCGAAGCGTTCAAGGCACTCAAGGATGACGGCCGGGTGTTCCACCACTCCCAGTACCTGGAGCGCATGGCCAAGCAGCCATGCGTGAATAACCAACCGATGAGCATCGCGATCATCGGCGGCGGGCAGAGTGCGGCGGAAGCTTTTATCGACCTGAACGACAGCTTCCCCTCGGTGCAGGTGGACATGATCCTGCGCGGCTCGGCGCTGAAACCGGCCGATGACAGCCCCTTCGTCAACGAAGTGTTTTCGCCGGAATTCACCGACCTGGTGTTCCAGCAGGCCAGCAGCGAACGCGAGCGTCTGGTCAACGAGTACCACAACACCAACTATTCGGTGGTGGACATCGACCTGATCGAACGCATCTACGGGATCTTCTACCGGCAGAAAGTCTCGGGCATCGCGCGCCATGCGTTCCGTACCCTGACCACCGTCGAAAAAGCCACCGCCACCGAGCGCGGTATCGAGCTGGCGGTGCGCAACAATGCCACCGGCGAAGTCACGGTTCGCCATTATGACGCCGTGGTGCTGGCCACCGGTTACGAGCGTCAGATGCACCGCAAATTGCTGGCGCCGCTGGAACAGTACCTGGGTGATTTCGAAGTCGACCGCAACTACAAACTGATCACTGACGAGCGTTGCAAGGCCGGCATCTACATGCAGGGCTTCTGCCAGGCCAGCCACGGCTTGAGCGACACCTTGCTGTCGATCCTGCCGATCCGCGCCGATGAAATTGCCGGTTCGTTGTATGAGCATGGCAAGTCGCGTGGGCAAGGCCGGTCGGTGATGGATTTGTTGTTGGCGACTGCCAGTTGATAAGCGTGTAATTCTCCAAGCGTTTACATAAAACCAACCTGCCATTACTTGCGAAAGATGGCGGGTTTTTATTTTTCAGGGAGCGAGTCAGTCGACCGTTTGTCGGAGAAGCATTATTACCTATCAGATCTGACAGTAGACGAGACTCTTCCACCGGTTCTCTAATTACCCAAGTGCCAAATTGGCCCAAAGAGAACTTGTTATGAGCGCCAACCCCCCAGGCAAGCCAAAAAGCAGCGTAATGGCTTTGGACTGGCCTAGTCTTCCCGGTTCCAATACACCTGTCTATGCACCGGACGCGGATATTTGTCTGTCTATTGATCAATATGAGTCCGATGTTCGGGGGCAGCGGGTTATCATAGATCCATGGCTTCACATGAGTGAACATGACACTTGTAGGCTCACACTTAACGGAGTTTTAGTCGGCACTAAAACAATTGAAGCGAGTGATAAACACAAGCAGGTCGAGATGTGGATCCCACCACTGCGCTTGCAAGGTAACCGCATTAACCAGATTTTCTACAGCGTAACTCGGATAAGCCAAAATGTCGGAATTTCAACTCCGATTTTACGGGTGATGTACAACAATATTCGCCCTGGTGACAAGGCTGACGAGCCTGTGGAAGAGGGGCATTCAAAACTTCTACTGAAGTTGCCACAGGATGTACTTGAATACGGTATTGATATGGAACGGGCCGAGCAAGGGGTATTGGTCTGCGTTCCTTATCCCTACTGCAGAACTTCTGACATGATCTGGCTTGATTGTAATGGTAAGGATTATACGCATCAGGTCAGCGAGGCCGAGGCGGAACTTGGGCAAGTGTGCTTCGACCTCTTCAACGACATTTTTGAGCTGGCTGGAGACAACGCAAACTTCATCTTTAAGTACACCGTAGTGGATCAATGTCAAAACAGTCCGGACCCACGTGCACCTTATTCTGTGCCCGTTTCTGTGGTCGTTGATCTCAAAGGCAATCGGCTTGATGCACCAACCGTGATGGACGCTGACCCGGTCACCAAGATGATTGATCTCAGCGTTCTGGGAGGGAGGGACGTGACGGTGGAGGTCGAAACTCCGGGGCCTGGCTTTGAAGTGAATGACAGGGTTTTTCTGACCTGGCACGGCTTGTCTGAAGAGGGTACGTCGGTGATTGAGGGGCCCATCGAGCTACCGGTTACTCAGGTTGGAGTCGCTCTGAAGTTTTTCATTCCAAATGCCAAGGTCAAGGCAATCGTCAATGGCCGTGCAAGTGTCGCTTATCTGCGTAAGCGGAGCGGGGTAGTAGACCGCCCTTCGAAAGTGTCCTGGGTAGACATCGAAGATAAGGCCAGTCGTTTACTTCAGGTTGTCGGTAGTCGCTCGCAGACGGGGCCTCACTATCATGCAAACCTGAGTGTGTTGAGTGCGGCGCTCAGTGCAAACGGTACTGTTTTGTGGACCTATGCAGGTGAGTCCAGCGGTCAGTCCGGGAGCTTTTTTCTGGATACAGAACCTGAACGGGCATTGATTGTGGTCTTGCAGAACCAGGGTACCGAACTCGACCGAATGGTGCTGCGACCCTCCAATATTACGGGTGTATTCAGTCAGGACAGCCGCAGAAGTGGTTGCATAACAAAGGACGATGGAAGTCTGTTTGGCTGGAGTGATCAATCTCAGATGTTGCCACCGGCGGGCCTCTCCGGAGTCAGTTACACCGCCGCCGGTGGGCTCGCTTATGCGGTGATAAAAAACGACGCGACTGTCCAGGCGTGGGGATCCCCCGAGTATGGCGGAGTGATTCCCGCGGATATCCAGACACAACTTACGAATGTAAAAAAACTGTTTTCAAACGGGGGCGCATTCGTTGCATTGCGTTCTGACGGGAGTGTCGTAGCTTGGGGTAGTTCGGACTTTGGGGGGAGCATTCCTCCAGCCATAGCTCCGCTGCTGCATCAGGTGACTCAGGTTATCGGTGCTACAAACGACTTCAGTGCGTTATTGAATGACGGACGAGTGTTCAGTTGGGGAGAAACATGGCCGGATGGGTTGCAGGTCTCCGCAGCCCAAGGGGCTATGCGGCTTTGTGCGAGCAACCGCGCATTTGCTGCTCTCAAAGCAAACAGAACCGTCGTTGCATGGGGTTCTTCCGAGCATGGTGGAAGCATTCCTGATGAACTTTCAGGGCAGTTGGTCAATGTGACGTTGATTGTCTCCAGCAGCGCCGCTTTTGCGGTGTTAAGGGCGGATGGATCGGTGTTTGCCTGGGGCAACTCCAGGTTTGGCGGGAATGCCCCGGCATTCTTGCAGAATGTGCAGCATGTCGCAGGATCTACCACTGCGTTCTGCGCGTTGAAACATGATGGTTCTTTGACGGCCTGGGGAGAACCGGGCGAAGGCGGGACAGTTCCAGCAGGGCTCGATCATGTTGTGTCGCTGAGTGCGTCGTATGGTTCGTTCTGCGCTGTGACGGATAACCGCACCGCCACTTCCTGGGGAAGCAACGCCGGCACCTTCAGTCTTTCTCCGGCAGTCTGTGTCTATTCCGCCGGTCCTTACTGGGTACTTCTCTCTACACATCGCGGCCTGGAGGCCAAAGGGGCTGGAGCCCCGGATCTCGGTTTCTTGAACGGAGAGGTTTCTTACATCGAGTGAGTGACATGAACGTTGCTCAACGATTTGTTGCTGCATAAAGAGAACTTCATCAAAGGAGATTCGTGATGAGTAGTATTGAGCGTGCAATGCCCACGGTCACAAATGTCAAGATCATGGGAGAACCCGACGTTGATGGTACTGTCAGTGGTAGTTATCTCTATCAGAATGCAGAGGAGAACCCCGAAGGTCATTCAATTTTTTGCTGGTACAACACGACCGCGAATAATGAGATTGTCGCGGAAACTGTGGACCTGACGCTTCTGCCGGAACATGCAGGTATCGCGCTTAAATTCTCTGTGATCCCCGTGTCGTCAACCGGAGAAAGGGGTGTTGAAACCTTTTCCGACATCAAAACCGTTGGGTCTTGTGGTTACCAGAACATCACGACGGAGGAAAGTGAAAACAGCTTTCTCAAGCAACAGGGAAGGTATGCGTACTACGCCAACGGCGCCAGTGATCGGATGCTCACTGCCACCGCCGGTGCTTTTGCACTGAAAAACCGGGTGACTCAGAATGTCTCCGTTAGAGGGGCTACCAACTTTGGAGGTGTCGTACCTCCCGAACTGGCGGGCTACCTCAATAACAATCCGGCCATCACCATGTTTTCCACTCTGAACAGTTTTGCTGCAATGGTACCGGTGGGAGGTGGTAACCAATTACTGGTGTGGGGGCCTGGAATTCCTGCGGCTCTTCCCGATCTTCAAGATATCAAAGCGGTCTACTCCAACAGCTCTTCGCTGGCGTTTATCTATAGCAATCCCAAACCGGGCGCTAACACTATTGGCGCCGTCGGCACACAGGCAACGGGGGGCGTTGTGCCGATCGAGATTCAAAACAAATTGTTTTTTGATCAGCCCAAGGCCATTTACGCCACAACTGATGCATTTGCTGTCTTGACCCTCGGCGGGAAGGTATATACGTGGGGGAGTACGGTCAATGGCGGCGTTGTTCCTGCTGCAATCCTCCCTCAACTCAACGCGATGACAGTACAGCGCATCGTGGCTTCACGCACGGCCTTCTGTGCCATCGATGGCGACGGATATGTGATTGCCTGGGGCGCCAATGGAGTCATTCCGGCGGCAACACTGGAGAAAATTTACGATGACGGTGGTGCTCAAACCGTTGTTGCCAACGACAGTGCCTTTTGCGTCATCACACGAGGCCGCAGCAAAGCTGTAACCTGGGGCCTGGCGGCCCATGGCGGAGTGATGACGGAATCGGCCGCCAGCCTGGCGGCCAGAGGCAACATTGTTTTGTGTTCGGCGGCGGCGCAGGCCATGTGTTTTATCAATAAGGATGGACAGGCTGCGGCCTGGGGGGCTGCGGCCTATGGCGGAGGCGCCATGCCGGCGAGCAGTAGCCTTGCGGCGGAGGCCGAATCTTCCATGAGCGCGCAAGAATTGCTTGAGGAAGACACCAGAACGGAGATCGAAAAGCTTTTCCAATCTGCCCCTGTTGTTTCGCCTCGCAGCATGTCTGAGCGGGTTTCATCGCGCGTTAAAACGGATGATGGTGGGGAAGTCCAACTGGTACGTAATGACAGTAGTTTCGTGCTAGTCAGCAAACAGCCCGACGGGCGAACAAAGGCGGTGATCTCCTGGGGGTTGGCCGCTGCAGGTGGCGCCATTCCGGCGGCAGTCAAACAGACCCTCCTGGCCAGTAACATCCGCAAGATCTATTGCAGCAACGGTGCTTATGCGGCGCTTGTCGACCAAGGGTCGGTCACAGGTGCCGTCGTGACTTGGGGCAAGGGTACCTTCGATGGCGGAGTTGTTCCTGCGGCCCTGCAGAGTGCATTGACCAGAGGCGTGGTCGAAATTTATACGATCCAGGGACCGCCATCACCTGCCGGTAATGTCACTGCTGCCTTTGCCGCACGCAAAGAGAATAATAGTTTCGTTACTTGGGGGGGGCATATCAAGAATGAGGAGTTCACTCCAGACAAGAATATTGTCATGGGCGTGAATCAAAGAGCTATTCCCATAGTCAGTGGTGTCATCATTATTGGCGAGGCCCTCATTGGAAGTGTTGTTCGTGGAAGTTATAGATATGAAAACACAGATGAAAATCCGGAGGCGGCATCACGATATCAATGGTACTTGAATGATGCGCCGATTCCAGGACCGGAAGGTGTCGCCATTGATTTGAGGGTGAAGTTGGAATATACCGGTGAAAAGACTAAAGTTTTCAGTCATTCCTGTAGCAGCCAGCGGAGAAACAGGTGTAGAAACATTTTCATCCGAGAAGCTTGTCGAATCGGGGTTTCAGGGTATTTCTCTCGAGGAAAATGAAAACAGTTATCTGAAACAATATGGGAATTTTTCTTTTCATGTCCCCGAACCTACCGGGCGGATTTTCGTATCCACCGGTGGTGCTTTTGGCTTGATTGATCCCGAGACTCAAAGTCTCTATTTTCAAGGGCAGGCAGGGTGGGGGCTTCCAGTCCCTGCAAGTATCATCAATTTCTTGCAAAATAACCCGGCGGCAAAACTCTTTTCGACTGAAAAGGACTTTGCCGCATTGGTGAATGTTCAGGGTGGTAATCAACTGTTGGTATGGGGCGAGAATATCCCCGCGAATATTTCGGTGAAGCTGACAGATATCAAGTCGGTATATTCCAACAGAGAGTGTTTTGCTTTTATCTACAAAAATGTCACAGGGAACGCTGACAGGATCGGAGCGATAGGCAGGCAAGGTTCGGGTAACGTCATTGCGCCCGAGATTCAAAGCAAATTATGGTTCGACGAGCCAGTGGCGATTTACGCGACTCAAAACGCTTTCGCTGTGCGTACTACAGGCGGCAAGGTTTACGCTTGGGGCAATCAGGCCAATGGTGGCTTGATCAACCCTACTGTTCGAGCGTTGTTGGACGGTGTTTTTGTCGAGCGGATCATTGCGGCCGCTAACGCATTCTGTGCGATTGGTTCCCACGGAGAAATTGTCACCTGGGGGGTGGCTGACAGTGGAGGAGCGATCCCTTCAGCTCAGCTTGATTCAATTTTGAACGATGGTGGAGTCGCATCTGTCACCGCCTCGACGACGGCCTTTTGCGCGATCACTCGATCTCGTCGCAAAGCGGTAAGTTGGGGGCGTAGCGCAGAGGGTGGGCTGATGTCTGCATCGGCATCCCTGTTGGCCTTACAGGGCGATGTAATTGTATGCAAAGCAAATCGCTGGTCGTTTTGCATCATCAATAGCCGTGGGCAGGCTGAAGCATGGGGTGCCCCGCGCTACGGTGGCGCGTCACTGACGCAGACCGTTAAACGCAACATTAAGCGCGCCATAAAGCAAGCAGGGGCTTTGCATTACGTCTCCGATGCACGTCTAGGCTCAAGGATTATCACGGTCGATGGCATCCTCTCTCTCTATTCCAATGACGTCGCTTTTTTTCTACTCAGCCAGCATGAAAACGGGCGCACCAATGAGGTAGTTGTCTGGGGCATGAACACCCATGGAGGGGCAATGAGTTCCGCGACACGACAGGCATTGCTGGCCAGTCTGGTCACCGGGGTATACAGCACCAACGGTGCGTTTGGTGTTGTGGCAACGCAAGGCGGTGTCTACGGGGCCGTTATTGTTTGGGGAGCAACCCTGGCGATGGAAGATGCAGGGGAAATTCCACCGGTGCCGCCGGATTTGGCCGGTTACTTGAGTCGTGATGTGGTCGAGTTGTATTCCATCAAGCGATTCCCTTATGTCGAGTATCCACCTCCGCCACCACCGACACCTCCTCATACTGATCCTTCCTTTGCTGCAAGGCGCCGGGATGGCAGCTATGTATTGTGGGGCGGAAACGTCGTGAATCAGTATTACAAACCAGATCCTTTGCAGTTGTCGTCTTTGAAATTGAAACCTCGGCGACCGAAAGACCGGACGAGGAGCTGATTCAACAGGTTCGATGGCTTATTCAATCTATCGACAGTCAATCGATAACTATCGCTCCTCACGGAGCGATAGTTGAATACTTGAACGCTGCAGTCCTTTCTTGAGTTTCGTGTCTTGGACACGCCAATCCTGAACCCTTCCTGAAGAACCCCGCGATTCCCCCCATCACACCCCCTGGCGGCGTTTACTCTCCAGAAACCGCGGCGTAAGCTTCGCGCGTTTTCATCAATAGCGGAGACCCACAGTGGGTACTTGTTCGAGTGACAGTTGTCGGCCGGTCTCGGTAACCGGCATTTTCTCGGCAAGATAACGCGCAGCCTCTTGTGCCGTTGTCTCGCCGAAAAGCGAGCAGCGGCATCCCGATCGTGGCCAGTACGGCCCGATTCCCGACGTCCTCTCATCGACGCTCTACAGCGTGTGATGTGCGACCCCGTGTCGTCATCGCAGCGCCTCGACACGCCTGCTCGACGGTTTCCCGGCTGACCCTGGGGGGCACTGCCATGAACCTTACCTTGCTCAAAGAATTCTTCGCCGGATTCCTGCGTACCCGCCACATCGCCCGGCACTTCCGTCGACTGGCGCTGCTGGAAAGCTTCACTGACACCAAGGTCAGTCGTGAAGTGCCGCCGACGCTCGCGCAAACCCTGGTCGTCGCTGCCAACAGCGACACCGGCTCACTGCTGGACAACCTCGGCAGCCACAGCGACGGCCTGAGTGAACCCGAAGCCGATGCGCTGCGTGGGCAATACGGGCTCAACGAAGTCGAGCATGAGCAACCGCTGCCGTGGTGGACGCACCTGTGGCACTGCTACAAAAATCCGTTCAACCTGCTGCTGACCTTGCTGGCGGTCATCTCCTGGCTGACCGAAGATCTGAAAGCCGCCATCGTGATTTTCTCCATGGTGGTGCTCTCGACCTTGCTGCGCTTCTGGCAGGAAAGCAAATCCAACCAGGCCGCCGACGCGCTCAAGGCGATGGTCAGCAACACCGCCACGGTGATGCGCCGGGAAGTGGCAGACAGCGGTGCGCAGCGCATCGAGCTGCCGATCAAACTGTTGGTGCCGGGCGACCTTATCGTACTCTCGGCCGGCGACATGATTCCCGCCGACTGCCGGGTACTCAGCGCCAAGGACTTGTTCGTCAGCCAGGCCGCGATGACCGGTGAATCAATGCCTGTGGAAAAATTTCCGCGTCAGCAGGACAACCATACCCACAACCCGCTGGACCTCGACAACATCCTGTTCATGGGCACCAACGTGGTGTCCGGCACGGCAATGGCGGTGATCCTTACCACTGGCAACAACACCTATTTCGGTGCGCTGGCGCAACGGGTCGGTGCCACTGATCGTGCGCCGACATCGTTCCAGACCGGGGTCAACAAAGTCAGCTGGTTGCTGATCCGCTTCATGTTTGTCATGGCGCCGTTGGTGCTGTTCATCAACGGTTTCACCAAGGGTGACTGGACCGAAGCGTTGCTGTTCGCGCTGTCGATTGCCGTGGGCCTGACCCCGGAAATGCTGCCGATGATCGTGACCTCGACCCTGGCCAAGGGCGCGGTGTTCCTGTCGCGCAAAAAAGTCATCGTCAAACGCCTCGACGCGATCCAGAACTTCGGTGCCATGGACGTGCTGTGCACCGACAAGACCGGCACGCTGACCCAGGACAAAATCTTCCTCGCGCGCAACGTCGATGTCTGGGGCAACGATTCCGATGACGTGCTGGAAATGGCCTACCTCAACAGCTACTACCAGACCGGGCTGAAAAACCTGCTGGACGTGGCGGTACTCGAACACGTCGAAATTCACCGTGAACTCAAGGTCGGCACCGCGTTTCGCAAGGTCGACGAGATTCCGTTCGACTTCACCCGTCGGCGCATGTCGGTGGTGGTGGCCGAGCGTGGTCAGCCGCATCTGCTGATCTGCAAAGGCGCGGTGGAAGAAGTGCTGGCGGTGTGCACCCGAGTGCGCCACGGTGATGCCGACGAAGTGCTGAGTGAAGAATTGCTGGCGCGGATTCGCCAGGTCACCGCCACCTTCAATGCCGAAGGCCTGCGGGTGGTGGCGGTGGCGGCGCGGCCGATGAGCGAGGGGCGCGACACTTACAGCCTGGCCGATGAACAGGAGCTGACGCTGATCGGCTACGTGGCTTTCCTCGATCCACCTAAAGAAAGCACCGCGCCAGCGCTCAAGGCCCTGGCCGCTCATGGTGTAGCGGTGAAAGTGCTGACCGGCGACAACGAACTGGTGACCGCGAAAATCTGCCGCGAGGTCGGTCTGGAGCAGCAAGGCCTGCTGATGGGCAACGACATCGAACGCATGAGCGACACCGAACTGGCGGTGGCGGTTGAGAGTTGCAACGTCTTCGCCAAACTCACGCCGTCGCACAAGGAGCGCATTGTGCGTCTGCTCAAGGGCAATGGCCACGTGGTCGGTTTCATGGGCGACGGCATCAACGATGCTCCGGCGTTGCGCACCGCCGACATCGGTATTTCGGTGGACAGCGCGGTAGACATCGCCAAGGAAGCGGCGGACATCATCCTCCTGGAGAAGAGCCTGATGGTGCTGGAGGAGGGCGTGCTGGAAGGACGGCGGACCTTCGCCAACATGCTCAAGTACATCAAGATGACCGCCAGTTCGAACTTCGGCAATGTGTTCTCGGTGCTGGTGGCCAGTGCGTTCATCCCGTTCCTGCCGATGCTGCCGATGCATCTGCTGGTGCAGAACCTGCTCTACGACATTTCGCAGATTGCCATCCCGTTCGATAACGTCGATGAAGAAATGCTGAAACAACCACAACGCTGGCAGCCGGCGGATGTGGGGCGCTTCATGCTGTTCTTCGGCCCGATCAGCTCGATCTTCGACATCAGCACCTTTGCCTTGATGTGGTACGTGTTCGATGCCAACACCCCGGACCACCAGACCCTGTTCCAGTCCGGCTGGTTCGTGGTCGGGCTGCTGACCCAAACGTTGATCGTGCACATGATCCGCACGCCGAAGATCCCGTTCCTGCAAAGCCGCGCCGCCATGCCGCTGCTGGTGATGACCGGCGTCATCATGGCCGTGGGGATTTTCCTGCCGATGGGGCCGCTGGCGCATTACTTCAAACTGCAGGCGCTGCCGTCGCTGTATTTCGTGTTCCTGCCAGTGATTCTGCTGGCATACATGGCGCTGACCCAAGCGGTGAAGGGCTTCTATATCCGGCGGTTTGGCTGGCAGTAATGCACCGCCCATCGTCGGATAGAGGCATCTATTTTTAGGAAAAGTCCTACAGAAAGCGCGTCAGGTCTTCCGTAGCCTTGCGCGCTTATGAATTTGAAACCCTCCCGGGGGGCAATTTTGCCGAACAAAGCCTTGCGTATCCTGATCGCCGATGAGCAGCATTTTCACCGGATGAAAACCGAGCGGCTGTTCAATCAGCTCGGTTATTACCGGGTGGCACCGGTACAAAGCCTTGTGGAGATGCTGACCCTGGTCGAGTACGGGTGCGAGCCGTTCGATCTGGTACTCATCAATGCTTCGCTGGCGGGTGGGGCGTTGGACCTGCTCGGGTTCTTTCTCGATAACCGCCAGGTTCATCACGCCTTGATCTACGATGGCCGGCAGGCAAGTTTGCCGCCGGTTCCTGCCGCCGGTACTAAACAGAAGGATCAGCAGAAGGTTCAGGTGAGCCATGCGGCGCTGCCTGATCTGGTGTCTATTCAACGGCTGATGGCGCTCATCGATCCGCTTGAGTGTGAAGCTGCGCAGTCCCCGGTGCGCGGGCCGTATCGGTGTCAGATCAGTTGATTTCTGGCTACCGTTCGTCGGTACTATCATTTCTGACAGGTACCTTCTTCCTGCCTCCCATGCAAAAGTCTTGGCGCGGCCGTTGCGTCCGATCCGGCGTTATCCGCAGAGCGCTTGGGCGCAATCGTCGGGTCTTGCACAGGGAGTTGCCATGAAGTCAGTGCTGATTGTGGACGATCATCCGGTGGTACGCGCCGCAGTCAAAATCGTACTGGAGAAGGAGGGGTTCAAACGGATCTACGAGGCCTCCAGCGGTAGCGAGGCGTTGTCGATGCTCCGTGAGTATTCACCCAGGCTGGTGGTGCTGGATCTGGTCATGCCTGAAGGTGATGGGCTGGATGTGCTGGAACGGATCAAAGCCTGTGACTTGTCATGCCTGGTGCTGGTGTTCTCGTCGCTGGACCCGTGGTTCTTTCAGGAGCGTTGCATGCGTGCCGGGGCCATGGCCTATGTCGCCAAGACCAACGTCCTGAGTCAATTGCAAAAAGCCGTGCATGCGGTCATGACCGGTTATACCTATTTCGCGCGGCTGCCCTCGGGATCGCAGGACGCCCTGCAACGCAGCGAAAAACAGATGATCGACAAACTCTCCAACCGCGAACTGACCATCCTGCAATACCTGGCCCGGGGCACGAGTAACAAGGCGATCGCCGAGCTGATGCACCTGAGCCACAAGACTGTCAGCACCTACAAGACTCGCTTGATCGAAAAGCTTGGGGTGAACGCGGCAGTGCACCTGCGTGATTTTGCCAAGCGCAATCGTCTGATCTGAGAGAAGCCGACCGTGCGTATCGTTCTGTTGGCCTTGATGCTGAGCCTTACGCCGCCAGTGTCGGCGGCGCTGGCCGACGAACCGCAGCGGTTGCATCTGCTGGGGCGCTCCACTGTGGAGGGCTTTGAGGTCCGGCTGGATGAAAAGGACTGGCAATGGCTGCGCGATAAACGGGTGTTGCGTCTCGGGGTGACAGGGCCGGACTACCCGCCCTTCGAGGTGACACGCCACCGCGATGAGCTGGAAGGCATCACCGCCGATTACGCCGAACTGCTGGGGCAACTGCTGCATGTCAAAGTCGACGTGCTGCGTTATGCCACTCGTGAAGCAGCCATGGAGGCCCTCAAACGCCATGAACTGGACCTGCTCGGCACCTCGAACAACTTCGAGGCGGCCGACCCCGCGCTGACCCGCTCCCGCCCTTATGCCGAAGATCAGCCGATGCTGGTTACCCGAGTGGACGAGCGAATGCCCGTCGACCTGGCCGGCAAGCGTATCGCCATGGTCGATGACTATTTGCAGGCACAAACGGTAGAAGATTTTTATCCCGATGCGACCTTACAGCGTTATCCCTCGGCGCTCGATGCGCTCGGAGCGGTGGCGTTCGGGTCAGACGATGTGTACCTGGGCGATTTCATCAGCACCCATTACCTGATCAACAATAACTACCTCAATAACGTTCATCTGGCAGGGCCTTCCGGTCTGGATGCCAATCCGTTCGGCTTCGCTTTGGCGTTGGACAATCCGCGACTCAAAGGCATTGTCGACAAGGCGCTGGCGGCGATTCCCATGGATCAGCGCTCGACCATCGAGCAGCGCTGGAGTGCCGGCAGGGTCAACATGGCGGGTCAACAGCGGGTGCCTTTGAGTGCCAATGAGCAACGCTGGCTGGACCGGCATTCGACGGTCACTGTCGGCGCGATCGATAACTTTGCCCCGCTGACGTTCTACGATGCCCAAGGCCGGCTCAGCGGGTTGACGGCGCAACTGCTGACACTGATCAGCCAGCGCAGCGGTTTGACCTTTCAGATACAACGCGGCAACTCACTGGATCGGCAAATCGAGCAATTGCAGGACGGCGAGATCGACCTGTTGCCGGTGGTCACGCCCAGTACCGAGCGTGAGGAGGCGTTGCTGTTTACCCGCGCCTACCTCAGCAATCCGTTTGTGCTGGTCAGTGCAACGACGGCGGGCAGTCCCAGGACGCTGGACGATCTAGCGGGTAAACGCCTGGCGATTTATCGCGGTCATCCATTGCTCGGATTCATCCAGGCCCGGGTGCCACAGGTGCGTCTGGTCGAGGTACAAAGCCCGGCCGAGGGCATGGACCGGGTGATCCAGGGGCAAGCTGATGCGACGCTCAGTTCATTGATCGTCGCCCGATATCTGATTGCCCGGCAGTACCGCGAGCACCTGCGAATCACCAGCACCGTGGGCGATCAACCCGCCCGTATCGCCTTGGCCACTGACCGCGGCGCGCTGGAACTGCACTCGATCCTGAACAAAGCACTGCTGAGCATTTCGCCTCAGGAAATGGACGATCTGGTGGCCCGCTGGAGCCATGACGTGGTGCTGGAAGACAGCTATTGGTTGCGCCATCGCCAGGCCATTCTTCAGGCGTTTGCCGTGGCTGGCGCCTTGCTGTTGCTGGCCCTGGGCTGGATCGCCTGGCAGCGTCGGCAGATCCGTCAGCGCCAGCAATGGTTGCGGCAATTGCAGGAGGCCAAGGACGTGGCGGATGAGGCCAACCGCGCCAAAACCACCTTCCTGGCGACCATGAGCCATGAGATCCGCACACCGATGAATGCCCTGATCGGCATGCTCGAACTGGCCCTCAAACGTGCGGACCAAGGCGTCATTGACCGCATTGCCATTGAGGTGGCGTCCAGTGCCGCCCAACAATTGCTGGCGCTGATCGGCGACATTCTGGACATCGCGCGCATCGAGTCCGGACATTTGTCCCTGACACCTGAGCGCGCCAATCTACGCGGGCTGGTGGAATCGGTGTGTCGGGTGTTCGAAGGCCTGGCACGGCAGAAAGAGCTGGGGTGGCGAATCGATCTGGATGAACACAGCGACTGCGATGTATTGGTCGATCCGGTACGCTTCAAGCAGGTACTGTCCAATCTACTGAGCAATGCCATCAAGTTCACCCATAAAGGTGAAGTGAGCCTGACACTGCGGGTGACGTCCGTTACGCCAGATCATCTGGCGGTCAGTGTGCGCATTGAAGACACCGGCATTGGCATCAGCGACGTCGACCGGCAACGGTTGTTCAGCCCGTTCGTCCAGGCCAGCCATAACCCGCAGTCAGCTCGCAGCGGCTCCGGGTTGGGCCTGGTGATCAGCCGAACATTGTGCGAAATGATGGGTGGCCGTTTGCAACTCGGTAGTGACCTCGGGCAAGGCACATGGGTCGACATCAACCTTGAGCTGATCGCATTGTCACCTTTGCCTGCCAGTGGTGGGGTGGCGAGCGAATCGCAGATGCCGACGCGCCCGCTGGTGATTCTGGTGGTCGACGATTATCCGGCCAATCGATTATTGCTTTCATGGCAACTGAGTCATCTGGGGCATCGTGTTATGGAGGCCGAAGATGGCGCGCGGGGGCTCGAGTTGTGGCGCGAACACGAGTTCGATCTGGTCGTTACCGACTGCAATATGCCGAGGTTCAGTGGTTATGAACTCGCCGGCGCAATACGCGATGAAGAGCGTGCGCAGGGATTGCCAGCGACGCTGATTCTGGGGTTTACCGCCAACGCGCAGCCCGAAGAGAAGGTTCGCTGCCAAGAGGCGGGCATGGACGATTGCCTGTTCAAACCCATCTTGCTGGAGGATCTGAGAACCTGGCTGGCGCGCAGGTTTGCCAGCGCGCCAGAGCTTGTCGAGGAGCAACCAACGCCTGAGATGGACTTGAGTGGCCTGGAGCAATACGTCGGTGAGGATCGCACGTTGCTTGACCAACTGGTGCACGAACTGGCGGTGACTAACCGCAGCGATCGGAATAATTTGCTCCAGGCGCACGCCAGTGGCAATCGCCCAGATCTGCAAGACCTGGCGCACCGCATCAAGGGCGGTGCGCGCATGGTCCGGGCGATGCGATTGATTGAACGATGCGAGCAACTGGAGCGTGTTATCGACGGAGGGGATCTGGCGCTGATCGACGAAGCTGTCGAACAGTTGCAGAGCGCCATGTCATCGTTGGACGAGCGCTTGAGCAAGGGTTGAGTGTCGGAACTAACCCCCCGCCCTCAAGCAATATCACTATGGCTGAACTCCTCCCCCAGAAAGTCGATCAAGGTCCGCACCGACGGCAGCAGCCCGCGGCGTGAGGGGAAGATCGCGTGCACGATCCCGCATTTGGGTGTCCAGCCCGGCACCAGTTCCACCAGTCGGCCGGCGGCCAGGTCATCACGCACCACCACGTTGGGCAGGTGGGCGATGCCGATGCCGGCAAGCACCGCATGACGCAAGGCCAGCAAGTCGTCAGTGACCATTCGCGGTGTATGACGAATCAGCGCGCTGGCGCCATCGGCCCCAAACAATTCCCACTGATATTCACGCTGCGCGCCGCCCCAATGCACGCTCGGCAGGCCACTGAGGTCCGCCGGTGTGGCCGGGGACGACAGACGCTGCACAAACGCCGGGCTACCCACCAGGCACTGGGTGCTGTTGCCCAGCACTTTCATCACCATGTCGGTGTTTTCCAGTGGTGGAAAGCGTACGCGCAATGCGATGTCGAATCCCTCGTGGATCAGATCGACCCGGCGGTTGGTGCTTTCGATGAACAACTCCACCAACGGGTATTTGAGCATGTAGCGGGTCAGCATCGGCCCCACCCAGGTGTTCAGCAGCGCGGTAGGGCAACTGATGCGCACCAGGCCCTGGGGTTCGGAGCGATTGCGTTCGATCAGTTCGGCGGCGCTTTCGGCTTCCACACGCATGGCCAGGCATCGCTGGTAATAAGCCTGGCCGATTTCGGTCAGCGAGCAATGCCGGCTGCTGCGGTGCAGCAGGCGCACGCCAAGGCGCTCTTCGAGCTCGGCAATGCGTCGGCTGAGCTTGGATTTGGGCATGTCCAGTGCGCGCCCGGCCGGGGCGAAACCGCGATGTTCCACCACTTGGGTGAAGTAGTAGAGGGTGTTGAGGTCTTCCACCATCGTTCTCCAAATAGAACGCTAAGGCTGATTTTTGCAGTCTAGCGCACCAAAGGTCGCGGTTTTAAGCTTTGTCCATCGCGTCACACAACAGATTCGGAGGCAAAGATGAAAAACATCATCGGTATCTACACCAGCCCACGACCTCACTGGGTCGGCGACGGTTTCCCGGTTCGCACACTGTTTTCCTACGACAACCTGGGCAAACACATCAGCCCGTTTCTGCTGCTGGATCACGCAGGTCCGGCTGAATTCACCCCGACCACCGAGCGTCGTGGTGTCGGCCAGCACCCTCACCGGGGGTTCGAAACCGTGACCATCGTCTACAAGGGCGAACTGGAACACCGCGACTCCACCGGCAGCGGCGGCAAGATCGGCCCCGGCGACGTGCAATGGATGACGGCGGCCTCGGGAATTGTTCATGAAGAGTTCCACTCCGAAGGTTTCGCCAAAACCGGCGGCACCCTGGAAATGGTTCAGCTGTGGGTCAACTTGCCGGCGAGGGACAAGATGGCCGCCCCCGGTTACCAGACGATTCTTGACGGTGAGATCCCGAGCCTCCCGCTCAAGAACAACGCCGGTAGCCTGCGTTTGATCGCCGGTGAATTCGACGGTCACAGCGGCCCGGCGCGAACCTTCACGCCGATCGACGTGTGGGACGTTCGCTTGAACGCCGGCAAGTTGCTGACCCTGGATCTGCACGAAGGACGCAACACCGCACTGGTGGTGCTGCGTGGCACGGTTCAGGTCAACCAGAAGGAATGGGTGCGTGAAGGGCAGTTGGCGTTGTTCGAGCGCGATGGCGATCAGCTCAGTCTGGAAGCCAATAACGATGCCGTGGTGCTGGTGCTCAGCGGCGAGCCGATCGACGAACCCATCGTCGGCCACGGCCCGTTCGTGATGAACACCGAGCAGGAGATTCATCAGGCCTTTGCCGACTTCCAATCGGGCCGGTTCGGCCGGATGAGCGGTTGAAATCATTGTTGTAGCACTGTGGCGCGCCGGGCTTGGCTGACTACGCTTGCTTGTCCGCGTTTTGACGAAAAACCAGAGTTCACTCAAGCCGGCCCGTTCGGCATCGATAAAAAGCGAGGATTTCCCCATGACTACTTCCTACAAACGTCTCGACAAGGATAACGCCGCCGTTCTGCTGGTCGATCACCAGGCGGGTTTGCTTTCTCTGGTGCGCGACATCGATCCGGACCGTTTCAAGAACAACGTGCTGGCCTTGGCCGACCTGGCCAAGTACTTCAAGCTGCCAACGATTCTGACCACCAGTTTCGAAACCGGTCCCAATGGCCCACTGATGCCGGAACTCAAGGCACTGTTCCCGGACGCGCCGTACATCGCTCGCCCTGGCCAGATCAACGCCTGGGACAATGAAGACTTCGTCAAGGCGATCAAGGCTACTGGCAAGAAACAGCTGATCATCGCCGGTGTGGTGACCGAAGTCTGCGTGGCCTTCCCGGCACTGTCGGCCCTGGCCGAAGGTTTTGAGGTGTTCGTGGTGACCGATGCCTCCGGCACGTTCAACGAACTGACCCGTCAATCGGCGTGGGATCGCATGTCTTCGTCCGGCGCGCAGCTGATGACCTGGTTTGGCTTGGCCTGTGAGCTGCATCGCGACTGGCGCAATGACGTGGAAGGCCTGGCGACCCTGTTCTCCAACCACATCCCGGACTACCGTAACCTGATGACCAGCTACAACACTCTCACCAACAGCAAGTAATTAATGTGGGAGCGGGCTTGCCCCCGTTGGGGCGCGAAGCACCCCTAAAACCAGTCACCGCGATCTTGAATTAGAACGCGGTGACCCGGTTTACGACTGCTTCGCAGCCGAACGGGGGCAAGCCCCCTCGCCACATAAGCCCGCTCCCACATTGGTTTTGTGGTGTTTTGCCGATCGCAGGCTTCGCCAGCTCCTACAATCTGTGAGATCTTCGCGCCATTGGCCCTTGCTGGAGTTGCTTGATGCTGTCACTGCTCACCGATCATCCGTTGTTCTGCGCGTTTATCCTGATTCTGATTGATCTGGTGTTGTGGCGTTTGATCGCAGCCAGCGGCAGTAATTGGAAACTGGCGGTGCGGCTGGTGATTTTCGCGCTGTTCAGCATGCTGCTGTTCAACGAAGGCATGAACCCCATGGAGACGGCGCCCTGGGTCGACAACGTCCCGCTGCATCTGACGGCCACCGGTTTGCAGATCGGCTGGTGGCTGTTCGGTGCGCGCACTCTGACGGTGCTGATCGGTGCGGTGATGATGCAACGGGTCGGGCACACCGGACGCTTGTTGCAGGATTTGCTTGGCGCGGTGATTTTCCTGATCGCGATCATCGCCGCCCTGGCGTATGTTCTCGATCTGCCAGTCAAAGGCGTGCTGGCAACATCCGGCGCGTTGGCGATCATTGTCGGCCTGGCCTTGCAAAGCACCCTCAGCGACGTGTTCTCCGGGATCGTGCTGAACACCACCAAACCCTATCAACTGGATGACTGGATCTCCATCGACGGCACCGAAGGCCGGGTCATCGACATTGACTGGCGCGCCACGCGCCTGCAAACCGCGCAAGGCAGCATGGCGGTGATTCCCAACTCCCTGGCGGCCAAGGCCAAGATCATCAACTTCAGCCGGCCCAGTGACATTTTCGGGGTTTCGATCAGTTTGCAAGTGAGCCCCCACGCTCGTCCGCAAAAGGTGATCGATGCGCTGGAACGGGCGATGCAAGGATGCCGCTATCTATTGAATAAACCGGCGCCGTGCGTAGCATTGAAAGGCTCCAGTGCCACGGGCGTGGAATACGAAATCAGTGGTTTCGTCGTGTCGATGGACCAGAAACGCATGGTCCGCAATCTGCTGTTCGACCTGGCGTTCCGGCACTTGCAGGCCAGTGGTGTCAGCCTGTTGTCGAACGTCGAACCGAATGCACCTGCCAACCTGTCGCGGCCACGGGCATTGCTGGACGCCTCGAACATTTTCTCGACCCTGCGTCAGGAAGAGAAAGAAACCTTCAGTCAGAACATGACACTGCAAACCTTCCGCGCCGGTGAAATGATCCTGCCGGCGGGGGAGGTCAGCGATCATTTGTTTATCATCGAATCTGGCGTCGTGTCGGTGGAGCTGAGCCGTGGCGGGGTCAAGTTCGAAACCGGGCGCATGGGGCCGGGAGAGGTGATCGGCGAGGGCGGGATTTTGTCCGATACGGCGATGCCGGCGGACTTTAGCGCCAAGACGGTCTGCACTTTGTACCGGATCGAGAGGGAATACCTCCAACCGTGCCTGGATGCGCGGCATGACATTGGCGAAGCGATGAAGGCGTTGCTGGATTTCCGCTTGAACAAGGCTCAGACGCTGATTCAGGAAACACCCAAGGTGGTAGAGAAGAAAGGGTTTTTGCAGTGGTTGCGCAAGCGTAGCGGCTGATGTGTTGGTTGCCTGTTCCGGCCCTTCGCGAGTACAGCCACTGAAAATCTTGTGGTCCATTGGCATCCTCAACTTCCCAATAATTGGCTATTTGTCCAACGTCAGGTCGGCATTAACGTAGCGCCAACCCCACCTGTAATTGGAGCTCACCATGCAATCTCGTATCGATTTCTACACCGCCTCCCCAGACGGCCTCAAAGCCATGATGGCCCTGGAAGCCGCCGTCTCGAAGCTGCCGCTGGAAAAGTCGCTGATCGAACTGGTCAAGCTGCGCGCATCGCAGATCAACGGCTGTGCCTTCTGCATCGACATGCACACTGCCGACGCCATCAAGGGTGGGGAAACGCCACGCCGGCTGTTTGCGGTGACGGCCTGGCGCGAGGCACCGTTCTTCACCGATCGTGAGCGCGCCGCGCTGGCCTGGACCGAATCCTTGACTCAACTGAGCCTGACCCATGCGCCGGATGAAGACTATGCACTGCTCAGTGCCGAGTTCAGCCCCAAGGAAATGGTCGACCTGACCGTAGCGATTTCCACCATCAACAGCTGGAACCGCCTGGCTGTGGGTTTCCGCAAAATGCCTCAAGAGTAATAGTCAGTCTCAATGCGCATCGGCACTCGGCGCGGCCGGTGGTTGCACCTTGCGCATCAAGGGCACCATCGCCGTGGCGAGGATGAAGCAGACCATGATCATCAAAAAGGCATCGCCGTAGGTTTGCGTCTGTGCTTCGCGGTAAGTCAGCAGCCACAGCTGATGCAGGCTGGCGGTGACGCCGATGTCACCGCTTTGGCCGAGCGCGGCGAAGTTGTGGCCGACCTGGGACAACCATTGATTCAGCGCCTCGTTGGTGCTGTTGAGGTTCTCCGCCAACCGGGTGAAGTGCAGGTTGGTGCGGTCATTGAGGATGGTCGCGCACGCGGCAATACCCATTGCGCCACCGAGGTTACGCATCAGGTTGAACAACCCTGAGGCATGCTTGAGCCGCGCCGGAGCCAACCCGCCGAGGGTCAGGGTCACCGCCGGCGGGACCGCGAGTTGTTGAGCGATCCCGCGCAAGGCTTGCGGCAGCATCAATTCTTTCGCCCCCCAGTCATGGGTGATCGGGCTGAAATCCCACATCGACAGGGCGAACAGCCCAAGGCCGGCCATCATGATCCAGCGCAGGTCGATGCGGTTGGCCAGAAAGGCGTACAGCGGAATCGCCAGAATCTGGAACACCCCGGTGGAAAAAACCGCCAGGCCGATGTCCAGCGCGCTGTAGCCGCGCACCCGCCCGAGAAACAGCGGAGTCAGGTAAATCGTCGCGAACAGGCCGATCCCCGTGATGAACGAGAAGAAACAGCCGAGGGCGAAGTTGCGGTCCTTCAAGGCGCGTAGATCGACGATCGGGTTGGCCACGTGCAGGGTTCGACCAATGAAGGCCAATCCGGCCAGGCCGCTGATCCAGGCGGTGGTTAGAATCGTGCTGTCGCTGAACCAGTTCCAGCGTGGGCCTTCTTCGAGGGTGTATTCCAGGCAGCCGAGAAACACCGCCATGAACAGCATGCTCAGGTAGTCAGCGCCCTTGAGCAACGACAGTTCTGGCTGGTCGATTTTCACCAGCATCGGCACCGCCACCGCGACGAAAATCCCCGGCACCAGATTGATGTAGAACAGCCAGTGCCAGGACGAAATGTCGGTGATCCAGCCACCGATTACCGGCCCCAGCGTCGGTGCCAGCGAAGCCACGGCGCCGATGGTCGCGGCGGCGATCACCCGTTGTTTACCGGTGAAGAAAAAGAACGCGGTGGTGAACACCAGCGGGATCATCGAACCGCCAAGAAAGCCTTGCAGGGCGCGGAAGGCGATCATGCTCTGGATGTTCCAGGCCGCGCCGCAGAGCAGGCTGGCTAAAGTGAAACCCACCGCCGAAGCGCAGAACAACCAACGGGTCGAGAACACCCGGGACAGCCAGCCCGAGAGCGGAATCACGATGATTTCGGCGATCAGGTAACTGGTCTGTACCCACGCGGTTTCGTCGGTGCCGGCCGAGAGCCCGCCGCCGATGTCACGCAGCGACGCCGAGACGATCTGGATATCCAGCAGCGCAATGAACATGCCGATGCACATCGTGGCGAAGGCGAACACTTTGGTCGCCGTCGCCATGTTGGCGGCGTTGAACGGCTGCGCGGGGGCGGCGAGGGCGCGGCTCATGGCGCGCGGGCCACGGTCGGGGTTTCAGGCTCGGCGCGGGTGTCCACTTCGGCAGTCACCGACAGACCGGGGCGCAGATGACCGAGCACGCCGTCAGCGGGATCGAGCAGGATTCGCACCGGTACCCGCTGAACGATTTTGGTGAAGTTGCCGGTGGCGTTTTCCGGTGGCAGCACGCTGAACTGCGAACCACTGGCCGGCGCGAGGCTGTCCAGATGACCGTGGAATTCACGCCCCTTGAGCACGTCTGCATGAACGATCACACGCTGGCCCGGCGTCATCCGGGCCAGCTGATCTTCCTTGAAATTGGCATCGACCCACAGTCCGCTGGCCGGCACCACCGACAACAGCTGCGAACCGGCCTGGGCGTAAGCGCCGACCCGTGCCCGACGATTGCCGATCACGCCGTCGACGGGTGCCCGCAGCTCGGTGTAGCCGACGTTCAACTGCGCTAGATCACGCTCGGCCCGCGCCTGGATCAACGCGGCGCGCGCTTGCTGTTTTTGTGTTTCGATCACGTTCAATTGGCGTTGCGCGGCCAGCAATTCGGCCTGGGCCCGGGCACTCTGCGCCTGTGCAGTCTTGAAAGTGGCATCGGCTCGTTGTGCGCTTTCCACCGAGACGGCATTGCTGTTGACCAGGCGTTTGTAGCGGGCGTTATCGTCCCGCGAGCGCGCGGTTTCGGCGCCCGTGGCATCGATGCCGGCACGAGCCTGGCCGATCACCGCGTGTTGCAGTTGTTCGGTGGCGTCGAGGTTGGCCAGCAACGCCTCTTCGGCAGCCACCGCACCTTCGGCCTTGGCCAGGTTGGCGCGGTAGTCACGGGCGTCGAGCCGAATCAGCACATCGCCGGCCTTGACCCTCTGGTTGTCGGTGACCAGCACCTCTTCGATATACCCCGCGACCTTCGGCCCGATCACCGTGACGTCGCCACCGATATAGGCATCGTCGGTTTCCTCGATGAAACGCCCGGCGGTCCACCAATGGGTTGCGTACAGCCCGATGAACACCAGGGCCGCGATGGCCGCGGTTAGAAAGACCAGCCGTTTGAGCAGGGGAGGCTTGGGTGGGTTCACCGCAACAGCAAGATCGGGTTCAAGGCTGGGCATGCTGGTCATGGAGAAATACCTGTCAGAAGCGGTGCTTTATTACTGATGTAATATGACGTAAGTAATATTTAGTGACAATGGGTTTCTGCGACCGGTCGTCAGTTGGCAGGATTTCGGGTTCAACAGTCATTCCGGGTTACGTCACCTGGAACGTGCGCGGCGGTTATGACTTCGGCGCACAGCTGTCGAACCTGAAAGTCGGCGCGGGGGTGAAGAACATTTTCGACAAGCAGTACTTTACCCGTTCCAGCGATAACAACTCGGGGATGTATGTCGGCGCACCGCGCACGTTCTTCGTGCAGGCCAGCGTCGGGTTCTGATAGACCGAGGTGAATTCATTCGCGGGCAAGCCCGCTCCCACAAGGATCTTCAGTGAACACAGATTTTGTGTACACCAAAGATCATGTGGGAGCGGGCTTGCCCGCGATGCTTTTCAGACCTTCAACACCCTGCCGCCAATCGCCACGGCCACCAGCAATACCGCCATCAACCCAAAGGCAAAACTCAAGCTGCTGCCATGGGCGATAAAGCCGATCACCGCAGGCCCGGCGAGAATCCCTGCATAACCCAGGGTGGTAATGGCCGGCACGGCGATGCTTTCGGGCATGACAGTCTGTTTGCCCACCGCGGTATAAAGCACCGGCACAATGTTCGAACAGCCAGCGCCCAGCAGCGCATAACCCACCAGTGCCGCTTCCCAGCTCGCTGCGAACGTCGCCAGTGCCAGGCCCGCAGCGGCCGTCAGACCACCAAACACAATCACCCGCGTAGCGCCAAGGCGTCGAACAATCTTGTCACCGGTCAATCGCCCGGCCGTCATGGTCAACGCAAACGCCGCATAGCCGAGCCCTGCATACGCCGTGTCGATCCCGCGCTCCTGCGCCAGGAACACCGCGCTCCAGTCGAGCGCCGCGCCTTCGGCCAGGAACACGATGAAGCACATGCCGCCGATAAACAGAACGATGCCATGGGGCACGGCAAACGCCGGGCCGGAGCTTTCGCTGCCATAGGGCAGCAGATGCGGCGCGGCCTTGAGTAACGCCACCACCAGCAGCACGATCACCACCAGCATCGCCCCCAGCGGCGAAAAACCCAAACCGAGCAGGGCGCTGACACCCGCCGCACCGACGATCCCGCCGAGGCTGAACAGCCCATGAAAACCCGACATCATGGTTTTGCCGCTGGCCCGTTCGACAATCACCGCTTGCAGGTTCACCGTCGAATCAACCGTGCCCAGGCCCGCGCCGAACATGAACAACGCCGCGATCAACGCCGGGATCGAAGACACCGTCGCCAACAGCGGCAGGGCCGCGCAGATCAACAAAGTCCCGCCGCTCAACACCCGGCGGCAGCCGAAACGTGTAGCCAGAATGCCGGCCATGGGCATCGCCAGAATCGAACCCACCCCCAGACACAACAGCAACAACCCAAGGGTTCCTTCATCCAGCCCGACCCGCGCCTTGGCGTAAGGCACCAGCGGCGCCCAGGCCGCAATGCCGAAACCTGCGATGAAAAAGGCGATGCGGGTGGACATCTGCTCCAGGCGTCCGGGAACGAATGCGGCTTGAGTGTTGAGGTTGGTCATATCGATCCTTGGCAAAAACGTCGCGTCCCCAAGGGACAGTGAACAACCGCAAAGGGTTCGATCACCACGTCCGGGCGGGGTCGCAGTCAGGCAGGGTGACATCCTTGCACAGCCAGTCGCTGTTTCGCGATATCGTCGACATATCAATTGTTCATACAGGGGGCGCCATGACGCGAATGTACGATGCTCGAGGCAATATTTACGCGGTCGTGGCGCCTGACGCCCTGCGCCGCAACGCTATCGATGTCCCTGAACGGGCCAGCGATGCCGCACAAACCCGTGAGGCCTGGGCGTTGTCGGCCATCGAGGCGTTCTGCGGCTGGGCTCCCGGTACACAACCGCCCGGCAGCAAGTCTCATCGCTGCGATGGTTTGCTGGTGGGGCCGTTTCAATCGGCGCCGCCCTTTGACCTGCTGATCGTCAACACTGATGGCACCCTGGCCGAGCGCAGTGGCAATGGCCTGACGATTTTTTCCCAGGCCCTGAGTGAGCAAGGGTTGCTGCCGAGGGAAGAGGCCTGTCTGCTCAGGGTTCATCACGACAAGAGCGATGCGGTTTCGCCGGTGGAGACTTCAGTGAAACCCGCCGAAATCGATGGCGTGCAAGGGTTCTGGCTGGACTTGGGACAGCCCTCGTTCGGGCCTGAAGCGGTGGGTGCGCAAGGGGTTGAAGCCGTGACGCTCGATGGTCGTGAAGTCTGTCATGTGCGGCCGTTGTCGGCGCTCGACCCAGCCTGGAGCCGCAGCCAGTTCGTGCGCATCGGTAATCCCCATTGCGTGACGTTGGTGTCAGGCGCCGAGGCATTGCCGAGTAACGCACAGATGCGCGGGCCGGAATTGGCCGAAGGATTGACCCGCATCGCCTATGCCATGCCGACGGGTGCAGGGCAGCCGTGTGTGGCAGGGGTGAACCTGCAATGGGCGATGCTTGAATCCGAGGGGCGAATCGTCGCCCGGGTGTTTGAACGCGGCGAAGGGCCGACGGCGTCGTCGGGCACCAGTGCCAGCGCGGTGGCGTGTGCGGCGTGGCGAGTGGGTTGGGTGGTGGCCGGGGAAGTGAAGGTGGTCATGCCAGGCGGCACGGCACCGATTCTGCTGGAGGAAATAGATGGCGAGTTGAGTCGGGTCAGGTTGTTTGGTACGGCGCGGTTGATGGGTTGAATTCAAGATCGCCATCGCGAGCCTGCTCGCGATGGGGCCATCCCATTCAACGAGGATCTCAGGTCAAACCATCACTGAACGCAACCACCGGCATCTGTCGCTTCATCAACACCTTGCCCCCGCGAACCGAATACAGCGGCAACCCCTGGCTGCGGATCACCTCGTAATCGCTGTCCGCCGACAGTATCAGCAGATTCGCCGGCCGTCCCTGTTCCAGCCCATAGCGATCGCCCAGGTTCATGGCCTTGGCGCTATTGTCGGTGACCAGGTCCAGCGCACTTTGCAGGTTGCGATAACCGAGCATGTGGCAGATGTGCAAACCGGCCTCGAGTACCCGCAGGATGTTGCCGTTGCCCAACGGATACCACGGGTCGACGATCGAGTCCTGGCCGAAGCACACGTTCATCCCCGCCTCGAGCAACTCATTGACCCGGGTCAGGCCACGGCGTTTCGGGAAATTATCGAAGCGTCCTTGCAGGTGAATGCTTTCGGTGGGGCAGGAGACAAAGCTGATTCCCGAATGCCCGAGCAGCCGGAAGAGTTTGGCGCAGTAGGCGTTGTCGTACGAACCCATAGCCGTGGTGTGGCTGGCGGTAACGCGTGAACCCATGTCGCGGCTGCGGGCCTCTTCGGCCAGCACTTCAAGGAAACGTGAGTGCGGGTCGTCGGTTTCGTCGCAATGCACGTCCACCAGGCAACCGGTGCGCTCGGCCAGGTCCATGAGGAACTTCACCGAGCTCACGCCCTGATCGCGGGTGTATTCGAAATGCGGAATGCCCCCGACCACATCGGCGCCCAGGCGGATCGCTTCTTCCATCAGCTCCCGACCGTTGCGGTACGACTCGATGCCTTCCTGGGGGAACGCGACGATTTGCAGGTCGATCAAGTGGCGGCTTTCCTCGCGCACTTCGAGCATCGCCTTGAGCGCGGTCAGTTCCGGGTCGGTGACATCGACGTGGGTGCGCACATGCTGGATACCGTGGGCGGCGAGGGCCTGGATGGTCTTCTTGGCGCGGATCCTGGTGTCTTCCTGGGTAATGGTGGCCTTGCGCTCGCCCCAGCATTCGATGCCTTCGAACAGCGTGCCGCTCATGTTCCAGCGCGGCTGGCCGGCGGTCAGGGTGGCGTCGAGGTGAATGTGTGGCTCGACGAAAGGCGGTACCACCAGATTACCGCCGGCATCCAGATCGTCAGGCCCCAGGGTCGGGGCTTCGGTCTGACGGGCAATGCTGCTGATCAGGCCGTCTTCCAGGTGCAACTCATGCAGGCCTTCTTGGTTGCGCAGGCGGGCGTTGATGATGTGCATCGGGCGAGTCCTTTTAGAGATCTTGTAGAGATGCTTCGGCGGTACGGGCACCCAGTACGCCGGTCAATAACACATACGTTAGCGCGGCCGCGGCAATCCCTACCAGTGGCGCGACCCACGGCGAACTGAATGCCGCGACGGTGCCTAGGGCATAGGCAGTCAGGCCAGCCCCATTGAACGCGGGCAGCCGTGCATCGGCCAGGCGTGGATATTGCCCACGATGGCGGAAGAAAAAGTCCGCCATGATCACCCCGCCAATCGGCGGAATCACCGTGCCCAGCAAAATCAGGTAAGGCACCAGCATGTCGTACATGCCCAGCAGCGCGAGCAGTGTGCCGATCACCGCGCCGGCCAGGGTCACGGTTTTGCGCCGGCCGGTGCGCAGCAGGTTGCAGCCGGCGACGGCGAAGTTGTAGATGGTGTTGTCCTGGGTGCTCCAGATGTTGAGCAGTAACATCGCCATCGCGGCCATGGCAAATCCCTGGAGCAACAGCACTTCGACCACATCCGGTTGCTGGTAGACGATAGCGCCGTAGGCCCCGATCAACACCATCAGGCCATTGCCGAGGAAAAAGCCGATCAGGCTCGCCAGCACCGCAACTCGCGCCGAGCGGGAGAAGCGTGTCCAGTTGGTCGCCTGGGTTGCGCCACTGACGAATGTGCCGAACACCAGCGTAATGGCGGTCGACCAATCCAGGGTTCCGCGTGGAACCACCGCGAGCAAGCCCTCGAGCCCGCCGACCTTCACCGTCGCGACCCACATTGACAGCATCAGCAGTAACATCATGGCGGGTACGGCGATGTACGACAGAATCTCCAGTCCGCGATAGCCGATGTACGCCGTGGCACAGAAGCCCAGGCCGAACAGCACCATCAGCCCCAGAACCGTGCCCTCGCTCAGTTCGAAATACTTGCCGAGTACGACGGCTGCGGTCGCGGTGCCCCAGGCGTACCAGCCGATCTGGGTGAACCCGAGGATCAGGTCGCTGAGTTTGCTGCCCACTTCACCGAAGCAGAAACGACCCATCAGCACCGAGTTGAGGCCGCTTTTGAAGGCGATATAGCCAAGCCCCGCAGCGTAGATCCCCAGCAACAGATTGCCGACGATAATCACCGCCATCATCTCGCCAAAACTGAACGCCACACCGAGCTTGCCGCCGGCAAACATGGTCGCGGTAAAAAACGTGAACCCCAGCAGCACCATGGCCGTGGAGGCGAGCCCCTTGCGGGCGTGCATCGGGACTTCGCTGAGGGGGTAATCGTTACCTGGATCGTTCTGCGTCATGTGGCGTTCCTTGCTGGATTGGGGACGCGAGGGTGTTGCAGTGCTCGTGCCAAGCGCGCAGTGGCGTTGTTATTTATAGACGAGCACAGGAATTTGGCTGCAGGAGGGGGCACGAAAGCAGTGCACCTGAAGAAACACGGCACCCATATGGGAGCGAGCAGTCTCGCTCCCACAAGGGATATTGGTTTTTTCAGGGGGATTTGTGCAGGGGTAAAAACCGCAGCAGCGCCGCCACGATCGCTTCCGGGGCATCTTCCTGAACCAGATGCCCGGCATTGGGGATGGCCTGAAACTGCGCCCCCGCAATCATCTGCTGCAATGCCCGCCCACGCTCGATGGGAATCCATTGATCGTCTTCCCCCCAAAGAATCTGCACCGGGCAGCGAACCGTCGGGTACAGCCCTTCGACCTCGCGGGTGTAACGTTCATCCATCTGTGCGATTTGCCGATAGAACGCCGCTTGCCCAGGATCGCCCAGCCAGGGTTGCACATAGGGCGCCAGTTCATCATCGGGAATTTCGCGCTTGATCGCCCCGCGAATGTAAGTCGGTACGATCGCCCGCTGAATGTAATCGGGCAACCCGCTGAACGCCGCTTCATGCTGACGCACATGCTGCACGAATGGCGACCCCCAGGGCGTCAATGCCACCGGGTCGATCAGCGTCAGGCTGCGGTAATCCTTGCCATTGAGAAGGTGCGCGCGCAACGCAGTGGCGCCGCCGAAATCGTGGGCTACCACGTCTGGCTGTTCCAGGCCCCAATGGTCCAGCAACTGCGCCAACAGTTGGTTTTGTACGCCCAGAGACACATCTCCGTCCGGCTGGGTGGATTGCCCGTAACCCAGCAGATCGAAGTAGTGCACCCGGTGCGTAGTGATGAAGTGCGGCGCAATTCGGTGCCACACATGGGAAGAGAAGGGCGTGCCATGCACGAACACCAGCGGCGGGCCGTCGCCACGCACGGCGTAGCGAACGAAGTGCCCGTTGAAACGGTAGGTCTGAGGCAGCGGCCAGTCAGTCATGGGTGTGTCCTCTTGGCGTGTGCGAGCCAAAAAGCATAGGCATAAAAAAACAGCCATTGAAGGCTGTTTTTCTATTCACTGACGAAACGCAGTTGCCCTTGTGGGAGCGGGCAATAGGGAGCAGGCATGTGGCGAGGGGGCTTGCCCCCGTTTGAGTGCGTAGCACTCACAAGATCTTTGGTGTATCAGAGATTTCAGGGCTGCTTCGCAACCCAACGGGGGCAAGCCCCCTCGCCACAGAATCTCCCCCAGGGGTTACTCGCCGCGATAGATGCAACCGCTGGTGCAGGTCTCATGAATCCGGATCGCGCTGAGTTCCGGCAGCAGGGGCTTCAATTCGTTCCAGATCCACTTGGCCAGCACTTCACTGGTCGGGTTTTCCAGGCCGGGAATGTCGTTCAGGTAGTTGTGGTCCAGGCGCTCGTAGAGCGGCTTGAAGATTGCCTTGATCTCCGAGAAGTCGCGGATCCAGCCGGTATGCGGATCGAGGTCGCCACTCAGGTGAATCGCCACTTTGAACGAGTGACCGTGCAGGCGACCGCACTTGTGGCCGTCCGGTACGTGGGGCAGGCGATGGGCGGATTCGAAGGTAAACTCTTTGAAGATTTCCACAGTGATGTTCAGCTCTGTCAGGTGGCGATCGCCGCGGCGATGTGGGCAGGCGGCGAGTTTAACAGTTTGCGTTTGGGGTTGCGGGAAAACACTGACCAGTGTCCTGTCTCACCAATACGTTCCTCTTTTGGCGAGTGGCTGTTGTCGTCAGGCAAGGCGCCGCGACGAGTCATAGCCCGCTATGGCGAGGAGCGGCAACGCAGCATGGCGACAACAGCCACCGTCAAAAAGGAACAGTATTGGCGAGACAGGGCACTAGAGGGTCAGCAAGCGCTCGCCCAGGCGACCATTGGCGGCCAGCTCGAGAAATTCGTCACCCATCCGACGGCTTTCATCCATCGTCGCGCGCCAGTACTTCTGCCGGCTCGGGGCATCGCCCATGAAGCGTTTGAAGTCGTTACGGTCCGGCAGTTTGCCGTAGGGCAGGCGCGACAGGTATTCCTTCGACGGCGCCAGCAACAGAACATCCTGCAAGCGCTCAGGACAGGCGCGGCGCCACGGCAGGGTCTTGTCGAACCAGCCAGGGATCACCCGGTCGGTGAAGTGCGGATACAGCACAATATCGCTGCCGCTGTAGGGCAAGTCGAGGTGATAGTCCAGCAGACCGCCATCGCGGAACGTCCCCATGCCTGCGCCCGGCAAATCACGCACGCCTTCCATGACCATCGGGATCGAACCCGAGGCGAGCAGGGCCTGGCGCAGGTTGCCGGTATCGAGCGCAACGAAGCGCGACGGGAAGTCGTTCAGCGCATTGACCGGTGGTGCCAGGCGCGGGTCGTGGATGATCAGCCGCTCGAAATGCCGCGATAGCCGCGCGCGACCGCGCAGGTTGTCGGCGATCACCGACGACAGTCCCAGCCCCAGCCGACCGCGATGATCGTCTGCCAGCAGGCCGTGGCTTTTGACCACCATGATGTTCAGTCGGTAGTGGGCGTTATCGAGAATCGACGCGTCACGACCGTCGAGCAGGTCATCGAGCATGCGCCGGGAGCTCTGGCTGATTTGCGCCATGGTCACGCCTTTGGCGAAGTTCTGCTCGGTGTACAGCTGACCGAGACGGCGGATGCCTTCGGCGGCATCCGGCAGGCAGGCACTGGCGAACCGCCAGGAACCCACCGAGGCGCCGATCAGCGAACGCTGCCGGGGCGCGGCCGGCAGCCATTCGCCGAACAGCGCCAGGTCCAGACCCTGAATCCCCAGCGCTTTCGGGCCACCGGCAGCGCCCGGCAATGTCCCCACATCGGCAGCGCTCAAGCCGTTTGCACGGATGCGCGCCAGGGCACGCGGGCCAGCCTTGAGCGTCAGGGAAGGGAACTTGATGTGGATAGCGGTCATACCGGTCTCGATGTCTGGCAGCGGGGGATTATATGTGAGTCCTGTGGGTACACGAATCCAATGTGGGAGCGATATCGTGGTGCCATTCCCAATGATGGCAATTCAGTTTCAGTTAAGTTCGAATCGCTAAGGTAGCCTCCCGTAGGCAACACATAAAAAAATACGGAGACACCCCATGAAAATCCTGACTGCCCTGTTCACCGCCTCCATCACCGCCATCACCGCCATGACCGCCAGCCTCGCCCACGCTCGCGACCTGGGCCCCGACGAAGCCCTGAGACTGCGTGACGCTGGTACCATTGTGTCTTTCGAGAAGCTCAACGCTACTGCCCTGGCCAAACATCCCGGCTCGACCGTCACCGGAACCGAGTTCGAAGAAGAGTACGGCAAGTACATCTACCAGGTGCAATTGCGCGACCCGCAGGGCATTGAGTGGGACCTGGAAATGGATGCTGTCAGCGGGCAGATTCTCAAGGATCAGCAGGATACGTAATGAAGGTGTTTTGTTTGAATCGGCGCATCGGCAGTCGAATGGCGCTGATGCTCCTGGCTTTTTGCTCGGTGGTCCTGGCCCGCGACCTGGATCAGGACGAGGCCCTGCGCCTGCGCCAACAGGGTGTGATCCTGCCGCTGGAGCAACTGTTGCAGCGAGCCTTGGACCTATATCCCGGAGCCAAGCTGCTGGAAGCCGAGCTTGAAGAAAAACACGATGTCTACGTGTATGAAGTCGAGCTGCTGACCAGCGACGGCGTGGTGCGCGAGCTGGACCTCGATGCCACCACCGGCCATTTACTCAAAGACAAGGAAGACTGACCGATGCGTTTGCTCCTGGTGGAAGACCACGTGCCGCTGGCCGACGAATTGATGGCCGGCCTCAGCCGGCAGGGTTACGCCGTGGACTGGCTGGCCGACGGCCGCGATGCGGTGTACCAAGGCAGCAGCGAGCCTTATGACCTGATCATTCTCGACCTCGGCTTGCCAGGATTGCCGGGGCTCGAGGTGCTGGCGCAGTGGCGGGCCGCAGGCCTGGCCGCGCCGGTGCTGATCCTCACCGCGCGCGGCTCCTGGGCCGAGCGGATCGAAGGCCTCAAGGCCGGGGCCGACGATTACCTGACCAAACCCTTCCACCCGGAAGAACTGCACCTGCGGGTTCAGGCGTTGTTGCGCCGCTCCCATGGTCGGGCCAATCAGCCGACGCTCAAGGCTGCGGGATTGCATCTGGATGAGGGGCGTCAATGCGTGACCCGCGACGGCGCCGACATCCAGCTCACCGCCGCCGAGTTTCGCCTGCTGCGCTATTTCATGCTGCACCCCGAACAGATCCTTTCCAAAAGCCACCTCGCCGAACACCTCTACGACGGTGAAACCGAGCGTGATTCCAACGTGCTGGAAGTCCACGTCAACCACTTGCGACGCAAGCTCGGCCGCAGCGTGATCGAAACCCGTCGCGGCCAGGGTTACCTGTTCGGCGGGCAAGCCCAGTGAGGTCGATCCAGCGCCGCTTGAGCCTGGGCCTGATCAGCGTGATGGTGATTGTCGGCCTGGTGCTGGCGCAAACCAGCCTGTGGCTGTTCGAAATGGGTTTGCAGCGCTACCTCGAAGCGGGGCTGCGCAACGACAGCGAAAACCTACTGGTGGCGCTGGTGCGTGGCCCGCAGGGGGTGCAGCTGGATGAGCGGCACTTGTCGCCGGCCTATCAACGACCGTTTTCCGGGCACTATTTTCGTATCGACTTTGCCGACAGCCATTGGCGTTCCCGCTCGTTATGGGATCAGGACCTGCCGCAACTCGAACATCCAGGCCTGCACAGCAATTTGCAACTGGGGCCGGAAGGGCAGCAGTTACTAGTGTTGCGTTCGGACTACCGGCGGCTGGGCCAGGCGATTTCCATCAGCGTCGCCCAGGACTACACGCCGGTGCGCGAGAGTTTCTGTCGCATGCAGCAACTCGGTCTGGGGTTGGGGCTGGCGGGGCTGTTGCTGATTTTGCTGCTGCAACGGATCACCGTGCGCCGCGCCTTGCGCCCGCTGGAGAAGGCCCGCGAGCAAATCGCCCAGTTGCAGCAGGGCCAGCGTTCGCAACTGGATGAAGCCGTGCCGGTCGAGCTGGAACCGCTGGTGGCGCAGATCAACCATTTGCTGGCCCACACCGAAGACAGCCTCAAGCGCTCACGCAACGCCCTGGGCAACCTCGGCCATGCCTTGAAAACCCCGCTGGCGGTGTTATTGAGCCTGGCCTCAAGCGAGAAACTCGATGCTCACCCGCTGTTGCGCAAAGTTTTCCTGGCGCAATTGGAACAGGTCCAGCAGCGACTCAATCGCGAACTCAACCGCGCCCGGTTGTCCGGCGATGCACTGCCGGGGGTGCTGTTCGATTGTGATGCCGAATTGCCGGGATTACTGGCCACGTTAAACATGATTCACGGCGAACACCTGGACCTGAGCTACCGGGCACCGGCCGGTTTGCAACTGCCGTGGGATCGCGAAGACTTGCTCGAGTTGCTGGGCAACCTGCTGGACAACGCCTGCAAATGGGCGGATGCCGAGGTGCGGTTAAGCGTGCTCGAAACCGCAGAAAGGTTTGAGTTGAGCGTTGAAGACGACGGCCCGGGCATTCCCGAAGACCAGCGCGATCAGGTGTTCAGCCGCGGTACCCGGCTCGATGAACAGACCGATGGGCATGGCCTGGGGTTGGGCATCGTGCGCGATATCGTCGACACGTGGGGCGGGGTGTTGAGGCTGGGAGAAAGCGAGTGGGGCGGGTTGAAAGTGACAATCGAATTGCCCAAACGCTGACGGAGGACTGAAGGTGTGGCGAGGGGGCTTGCCCCCGTTGGGCTGCGCAGCAGCCCCAAAACCATTCACTCCGGTGTAATCAGACAGACCGAGCTGGCAGGTTTACGACTGCTGCGCAGCCGAGCGGGAGCAAGCTCCCTCGCCACAGGTGTCAGGTCACACGCGAAACTGATCCATCAAGCCCTGTTGCTGATTTGCCAGGCTGTTTAGCGACTGGCTCACCCGCGCCGATTCATTGGCCTGCCCCGACAGCGATTCGGTCACATCCCGGATGGTCGCCACGTTGTTGTTAATCTCCTCGGCCACTGCGCTTTGCTCTTCAGCCGCACTGGCGATTTGCAGGTTCATGTCGCTGATCACCGTCACCGCATCGCCAATCTGACGCAAGGCTGTCACTGCCTGACCGACTTGCTCGACACTGCCCTGAGCCTGACGATGGCTGTTGTTCATCGAACTCACCACGTCCTGCGTACCGCTCTGCAATTGCTCGATCACCAGCCGGGTTTCTTCCACGGACTCCTGAGTACGCCGTGCCAGGTTGCGCACTTCATCGGCCACCACGGCAAAACCGCGTCCGGCTTCACCGGCCCGGGCGGCTTCGATGGCGGCATTCAGCGCCAAGAGGTTGGTCTGTTCGGCAATGGCACGAATCACTTCCAGCACCGAACCGATTTTCTCGCTGTTCGCCGCCAGGCCTTCGACCTGCACCATGGCCGCGCTCATGTCGGCGGCGAGGTGGTCGATGCTGGTGGTGGTGCGGTCAATCACGGTCAAACCCTGACGGGTCGCCTGATCGGCATCGCGCGCCGCTTGTGCCGCCTGCGCGGCGCTACGGGCGACGTCCTGGGCGGTGGCGCTCATTTCGTGGGACGCGGTGGCGACCTGATCGACCTGGCGGTATTGCTGTTCCATGCCGGCGCTGGTCTGGGTGGCGATGGCAGACGACTGGTCTGCCGTGCTGCGGGCGTCCTGCACCGAGCGTTTCACTTGGGCAATGATCGGTTGCAGCTTGTCGAGGAAACGATTGAACCAACCGGCCAGTTGCCCCAGTTCATCCTGCTTGTCGTAGGCCAGGCGCCGGGTCAGGTCGCCTTCGCCGCTGGCTATGTCTTCCAGCATGCGCGCCACGCCGAGGATCGGTCGGGTCACGCTACGCGCCATCAGCCACACCAATAGCAAGCCGACAAGCGCCGCCAGCACACCCAGGCACAGTTCAATCAGCGTACCGGCTGTGTTGCTGTCGTCGAGTTGTTTTTTCAGCGTTTCAGCGGGGCCGACCAGGACCTTCTCCGGCACGTCGAGCAATACGCCCCAGGATTTGCCACCGGGAATCGGCTGGAACGGCGACAGCACTTTCAATTGCTGATTGCTGTGCAGGCTTTCGGTTTTGCTGCTGGCGGTCAGACGGCGGAGCAATTCGGCACCGTTGCTGGTGTCGACGGCGTCCAGGCGTTGGCTGAGCTTGCTGGCGTCCGGGCTGTAGCCGGCGAGCAGGCCGACCGGACTGATGATGCTGACGCTGGTCTGGCCGTCATAGAGTTTCTTGCTGGCGCTCTGGCTGATCGCTTGCAGGCTGTTGAGGTTGATGTCCACCGACAGCGAGGCGATGACTTTGCCGTTGACCATCAGCGGGAACACGATGCTGGTCATCAGCACGTTCTGGCCGTCGATCACATAGAAGTAGGGCTCGATCACGCAAGGCTTGAGCGTGGCACGCGGGCAAGTGAACCAGGCGTTGGCCGGCTCGCCGCTGAGGCCGGTGCTGGTGTCGGCCATGTCGCTTTCCGGCAGGGCCATGGAGGTCACCTTGCCCGGGGTCGGTTGCGACCAGTACAGGGCGAAACGACCTTTCTCGTTACTGCCAATCTCTGCCTGGTCAGCGAACAGTTCGTCCTTGCCGTCCAGCGCATTGGCCTCGAACACTAGGGACAGGCCAAGCAGTTCCGGGTTGGCCTGCAGGGCCGACTTAACCTGCCGGGTCAGGTCTTCACGCAGGTCGAAGGCATCGAGAAAGCGCTTCTCGGCCTGATCGCGCAGAAACAGCACCTGTCGCGAGAAACCATGGCCATATTGATAGGCGTCCATGAACTGCTGACGAATGCCCAATGCCTGGACTTCACCCTGGGATTCGATGCGCGCCTGGGCGGCTTCGGTGAGCATCTCCCTGCTCGAGGCTTTCACCAGCGCCGAGCTGTGCTCCATGCGATACAGCGAAAGCCCTACCAGCAGGGTCACGATGCCCGCCAGGCATAGCCCGGCCAACAGGGTGATTTTCCATTGAATGGAAAGTTGTCTGAGCGACATGGGAACGTCCTTTTATTCGATAAATATCTGAGACTTTGCACTGTAGCGGCCGGGGTTTGGCTTTCTTTATGTCGCAAGCCGAAGCTTTGTGGAGAGGGGTCTTACCTATGGCGAGGGGGCTTGCCCCCGTTGGGTCGCGAAGCGACCCCCGGCATTTAGTCAGGCAACCCGCATCGGCAGGTTTTGCGACTGCTTCGCAGCCGAACGGGGGCAAGCCCCCTCGTCACAGGGTAAACCATGTCCCCGGTCCAAACGGGGTGTTGGCTTTGACAAGGCCGCAGCGGTCCGGCACAGTGCGCGCCCTCTAATAAAACCCTTCTCCCCATCCGCTGGCGGCGCTCTGCAGACTGCCGGCCGGACTCATTCCGTTTGGTGGTGATTACTTCACCGCGCTGCTTTTGAGGTAACAACAATGAATGCTGTAATTGCCGCGGTCGGCATCATGCTGATCCTCAGCCTGTCCCGCGTGCATGTGGTAATCGCGCTGATCGTCGGCGCGCTGGTGGGCGGTTTGACCGGTGGCCTGGGCATCGACGCGACCCTGAAAGCCTTCAACAGTGGCCTCGGCGGCGGGGCGACGGTCGCTTTGTCCTACGCCTTGCTTGGCGCGTTCGCGGTGGCCATTGCCAAGTCCGGCCTGGCCCATGCGCTGGCCGACAAAGCCCTGGCCATGGTCGATCGCCAGCACGCCAATGGGGGCGGTCAGGTCAAGTGGCTGCTGATCGGTTTGCTGTGGGTGGTGGCCATCGCCTCCCAGAACATTTTGCCGATACATATCGCCTTTATCCCGTTGCTGGTGCCGCCTCTTTTATATGTGCTGACCAAACTGCAACTGGACCGTCGCTTGATCGCCTGTGTCATCACGTTCGGCCTGATCACGCCGTACATGTTCTTGCCCGTGGGTTTCGGCAACATCTTTCTCAATGAAATCCTGCTGGCCAACGTCGCGCGTAGCGGGGTGGACATCAGCGGCATCAACGTCACCCATGCCATGGGTATTCCGGCACTGGGCATGGTTTTTGGCCTCGCGGTAGCGTTCATCAGTTATCGCAAGAAGCGCGTTTATGACCTGGAAAAGATCGAGCAGGTCGAACAGGTCGCGGTGCAGTACAACCCGTTGAGCTTGATGGTCGCCGGTCTGGCCATTGCTGCCGCGTTCATCATTCAGTTGTTGCTCGATTCGATGATTATCGGTGCGCTGGCAGGCTTCCTGATTTTCTCGGCGTCGGGCATCGTCAAATGGCGCGACACCGATGACCTGTTCACCGAAGGCATGAAGATGATGGCGATGATCGGTTTCATCATGATCGCTGCGTCCGGGTTTGGCGAAGTGATCAAAGCCACCGGGCAAGTGCAAACGCTGGTGGAGTCCTCGGCCTCGTGGATCGACCACAGCAAAGCCATCGGCGCGTTGCTGATGCTGCTGGTGGGCCTGTTGGTGACCATGGGCATCGGCTCATCGTTTTCCACCGTACCGATTCTGGCGGTGATTTTCGTACCGTTGTGCGTGCAACTGGGCTTCAGCCCGATCGCCATCGTGAGCATCGTCGGCACCGCCGGCGCGCTGGGTGATGCCGGTTCACCCGCCTCGGATTCGACCCTGGGCCCGACCTCTGGTCTGAACATCGACGGCCAGCATCACCACATCTGGGACACCGTGGTCCCGACCTTCCTGCACTACAACCTGCCGCTGCTGGCGTTCGGCTGGGTAGCGGCGATGGTGTTGTAACACCCCTAACCCTGTGAGCGGGCTTGCCCGCTCCCACAGGATCAATGTGACCCTGACTCAACTTTTGGTTTCGCGTGCCGTTAAAGCCTTTAACCACGCCAACAAAATCAAAAGAGTGAACGTCATGCGCATGAGCCTGAAGGCCAAAGTCCTGTCCCTTGCCGTCCTCCCGGTATTGCTCTTTGCGCTGATCATCAGCCTGACCACGCTGTTTATCCTGCAAGAGCAGGCAAGCAAGGAAGTCGAGCAAACCCGTCAGCGCCTGCTCGGCGATGCCAAGGCGACGCTGCAAAGTTATGTTGCCGTGGCCATGACCACGATCAAACCGCTCTACGACGCAGCCGCCCCCGGCGATGACGCGGCGCGGGCCCAGGTGATCAAGTTGCTGTCGAGCATCACCTACGGCAAGGACGGCTACTTCTTCGGCTACGACTCCAACACGGTGCGCCTGTTCAAGGCCAACAGCCCCGAAGGCGTGGGCCAGAGCTTCAAGGACAATCGCGACCCGAACGGCGTCTACGTCAACCGCGACCTGGTGAAAGTCGCCAAGGACGGTACCCACTACCTGCAATACAGCTCGCCGCTGCCCGGCAACAGCCAAGTGCTGGTGCCCAAGCTCGGCTACACCGAATACCTGTCCAAGTGGGACATGGCGGTCGGCACCTCGGTCAACCTTGACGGCATCGAAGCTCAAGTGGCGCTGGTTGAGATCAAGGTCCAGGAACGCATGCAAGGCGTGGTGCTGAGCATTGTCGGGATTGCCGTGGTGGTGCTGTTGCTGATCGCCGTCGCCGGGATGTTGCTGGCCAACACTATCCTGCGTCCGCTGAACCTGATGAAAGCCAACCTCGACGACATCGCGGCGGGCGAGGGCGACCTGACCCGGCGCCTGAGTGTCACCAGCCAGGACGAACTCGGCGAACTGGCCGGCTCGTTCAACCGTTTCGTCGACAAGATCCACGGCCTGGTACGGCAGATCACTGAAATGACTTCGCAACTGACCGGGCTGGTGAATCAGGTCTCCGATCAGGCCCAGCGCTCGGATCAGGCCATGGAACGCCAGCGTCACGAAACCGATCAGGTGGCCACGGCGATCAACCAAATGTCGGCGGCGGCCCAGGAAGTGGCCAAGAGTGCGCAAAACGCGGCGGTCGCTGCCCAGCAGACCGACGAAGAGGGTCAGGCCGCCAAGCGTGTGGTGGCTGGCAGCATTGTGAAGATTCATGCGCTGGTGAATGACATTCGCAGCAGCGGTGTGTCCCTCGACAGCCTGCAAAAAGACGTGTCGTCGATTGTCAGCGTGCTTGGGGTGATCCGTTCGATTGCCGAGCAAACCAACCTTCTGGCGCTCAACGCCGCCATTGAAGCGGCTCGCGCCGGCGAGGCCGGGCGTGGTTTTGCGGTGGTGGCCGATGAAGTGCGGGCGCTGGCCAGCCGTACGCAAATCAGCACCCAGGAAATCCAGGGCATGATCGACCGCTTGCAGGCCGGCACCCAATCGGCGGTCGAGGCCATGCGCCGCTCCAGCGAGGCCGGCGATGGCACGTCGGCCCAGGCCAACGAGGCCGGGGCGTCTCTGGACGCCATGGCCCAATTGATCGGCACCATCAACTCGATGAACGCCCAGATTGCCAGCGCCGCCGAAGAGCAAACCGCCGTGGCCGAAGAGATCAACCGCAGCGTGCACCAGATCGCCGTGGCCGTGGACAGTGTCGCCGACGAAACCCAGCTCGGCGCGCAAACCTCGCGCAGCCTGGCCGATCTCGGTCAGCGTCTGGGGCAACTGGTCGGACAATTCCGTATCTGATTGATAGTGCTTTTGTGGCGAGAGGGCTTCCAGTCAGTTAAGCCGTGATGCTACCGGGATGCAGCATCGCGACTACCCTCATTAGTAAGCAAACACCGTCCAAGGGTTTGTTTGAACCCGTTTGGGGAACGGGCGGTCATTTGCTTGAGGTGTCGCGCACCCGTGGCACCTTGACGACCACAACAATGGAGTCAGACTCATGATCGACAGTGAAAGTATCTGCGACTGCCCCAAATGTTCCTGCAAACTGGGCCAACATCCGATCGCGCGTCACGGCAAGCACTATTGCTGTGAAGCCTGCGCCAAACATCACGAACATGGCGAAGAATGCTCCACCAAAGGCTGCAAGTGTGCAAAGCACTGACCGTTCAGCCAAAAAAGTGGAGCCGTCCAGGCTCCACTTCGGTTTGAATCTGTCCCCTCCTTTTTGACGCTCAACTGGCCGGTCGCCAGGTCACATTCTCGATGCCGAATTTTTCCGCCAGCGGTTTGCTGGTCTTTTGCACCCGTTCACGGCCAAAGCGCGGGATCCGGCCGACTCCGGCGTCGCAACTTGCCCAGTGCCAAGCCTCTGCATTGTCCATTTTTTCCAGTCGGATAATGAAAGACTTGGGCTTGCCGTGAAGCGTGTATTCAATGACGAAAAGTTTTGCGTTGCTCATAAAGCCTGTATTCCTCCCTGTTGTAATAGAGGGATCGCGAGGCGTGCGGAAAATTCAGTCGGATTGTCAGGTGGCGACAGTGACTGGCGGCAACCCGGGTGCCTCGCTACCATGGAGGCCTCCCGACCCCCAATGATCCTAGCCCATGGCCCTTGCCACGCCGCCTGATTTGAGTGACACCGATGTGCCCGTGCAACCACTGGCGCGCACCTATCCGCGCGGGTTGTATATCGAGCCGCACGAGCATGTCTGGGGCCAGTTGCTGTATGCAATGAGCGGCGTGATGTGGGTCGAGACGCCCCACGAGGCGCTGGTGGTGCCGCCGCAACGGGCTGTCTGGCTGCCGCCGGGCGTGCCTCACGGGATTCGCGTGGTGTCGGACCTGCAGATGCGCAACATCTATCTGCGACCTGCATTGGCCGCAACGCTGGACGACAGTGTTCAAGTGATTGAAGTCGGCGGGCTGCTGCGCGAATTGATCGTCGGGTTGGTGGAGCAGGGCGATGACGGCGCGCCGGATTACTACGACGCGCTGGTCGGCCTGGCATTACTGGAGCTCAAGCGGGCCAGACGTTCACAGCTGAAAATCCCGCTGCCGGACGATTCCGACCGGCGGCTGATGAACCTGTGTCAGGCGGTCATGGCCGCGCCGTCGCTGGACATTCCCTTCGAACAGCACGCCGAAAACGCCGGGGCCAGCGTGCGCACCCTGGCGCGGCTGTTCAAGGACGGTTTGGGCATGGGCTTCGCCGAGTGGCGGCGGCAGGTGCAACTGGCGACCGCGGCGGCCGAATTGATTCAGGGCGTTGCGGTCAGCACGATTGCCCGGGAACTGGGCTATTCGCCGAGCAGCTTCAGCGACATGTTCCGCCGGGAACTGGGCGTCGCACCTTCGCAGTTTTTCGCGAGCCAACGTCAGGGCTGAAGTCCTGCCCGCCACCGTTTGGCCGACATTCAGAAGTACTTGGCCGATGCCCGTGGCGGCCTCTCTCTAGACTCTGCGCATACCCCTTATGCCACGGAGTCAGTCGTGAACTATCTCATCTCGTTGGGTATCGGTCTGGGCGTCGGTCTGCTCTATGGCGCACTGGACTTTCGTTCCCCCGCGCCACCGGCCATCGCATTGGTGGGCCTGCTGGGCATGCTTGCCGGTGAACAGTTGTGGCCCATGGGCCGACAACTGGTAGCGGGCTGGATTTCCTGACACCCTTTGTCCATTCGATGGAGCCCCTCATGAAAGCACTGCAATTCGACAAGACCGGCGACCTCTCGGCCCTGCGCTACGTTGAGGTTCCCACTCCCGTTCCCGGCACCGACGAAGTGCTGGTCCAGATCAAGGCGGCGGGCCTCAATCCCAGCGATGTGAAAAACGTACTGGGACGGTTTCCCTACACCACGTTGCCGCGGATTCCCGGTCGTGATTTCGCCGGTATCGTCGTCGAAGGTCCACAGGCGCTGATCGGTCAGGAAGTCTGGGGTACCGGTCGTGAGCTGGGCTTCTTTGCCGACGGTTCCCATGCGCAATTCGTCAAATTGCCGGCTAATGGCGTGGCGCTGAAGCCGACGCATCTGAGCTTTGCCCAGGCTGCCAGCCTCGGTGTGCCGTACACCACGGCGTGGGATGCGCTGGAACGCAGTCTTGTCACGACCGGAGCGCGGGTGTTGGTGATCGGCGGCGGGGCGGTGGGCAGCGCAGCATTGGCGCTGGCCAAAGTCCGGGGCGCCCAGGTGCTGGCGGCGGCGCGGCGGCCGGAGCAGGTCAAGGATTTGCAGGCTCAGGGTTATCAGACGCTGCAACTGGATAAGCCCGAAGAGCTGGGCGCACAGGTCAACGCCGTGTATGCCGGCGGCGCCGACGTGATCTTCGACACCACCGGCTTCTGGCTACCGGCTTCGGTCCCGGCACTGGCCGCGTTCGGCCGCATCGCGATCATCGCCGCACCGGTCGATGGGCACGTGCAATTGCCAGCCCTGGCGCTGTATCGCAAGGGCGGTTCGGTGGTGGGAATCAACTCGTTGCTGTACGGCGTTCAGGCGTGTGCGGCGATGCTTGATCAGTTCGGAAAGTTTTTCGATCAGGGCCTGTTGGCGTTGCCGGAAGGCTTGCTTGAATCGCCGTTGGCCGAGGGCCTGGAGCGGTATGCGGAGGTGAATCAGGGCAGCGGCGACAAGGTGATCCTGTTGCCGTAAAAAGCTTCGCGGGCAAGCCTCGCTCCTACAGGGTTGGTGCCGATTTCGAAATCAGCGCGGACCTGCAGGCGCGAGGCTTGCCCGCGAAGGCGTCCTCAAGCCGAACTCAGACTTCAGGCACACCTTTTTCCCAAGCCGACCAGTTGTTCAAAATCTCCTGCACCAACGGATTCCCCGTGCGGTACAGGTTCTCCAGCGCCGGCACAAACCCACCCTGATCGGCGTATTTGAGCAGGTTATCCACCTCGCTCTGGCCCGGCGCCGGCCGGTCGAAATCGGAACCGGCGCGCACCACCGCCAGGCGCCGGACATCCACCAGCCCTTCACGGCTGGCCCGCAGCAGCGCCTCGTAGGTGGAGTTGTCTTCCTGCTGAGTCGTGCAATAGACGCCTTCATTGTTTGTCAGCAGCTGGGTCCAGACTTCCGCCCGCTCACTCAACCGCGTCCCGGAAAACCAGGTATTGCCCGCCAGTGTGTCGCACTGGGTCACCACTGGCGGCTGATTGGCCGGGGCAAACGGATACTTCAAGCGCCACGCCGCCGATTCCTTGCTCTCGCTCAACTGGACCTTGTGGCTCAGGGCGAAGGCCTTGGCCTGCAGCTTCGGATTGAGTTCGAAGACTTCGGTCTTGTAGTCCAGCGGCGGCTTCTCGTTTGGGCCTTTGGTGTTGATGCCCAGGTAGCCGGTCGGCCAGTCTTTCGGCGCATCTCGGGCATCCAGTTCCCACTGGGTGCCGAATTCCACCAGATAATGCGCCCACGCGGTGGTGCCGATGGTGCCGTGTTTCGGGCTGATGCCGGCAATGCCGGCGATCAGGAAATAACTTTTGCGCAGGTCGAATTTCGGCGACAGCGCCAGGGCCAAAGTCGAGGCCGCCGCATTGGTCTGGCCCATGCCGGTGACCATCAGGCACACCTGTTGGGTGTTGCAGCGAATGTTCGGGTACTCGGCAGACAGGCCCGGCACACGCACTTCTTGCTTGAGCTCCAGGCGATCGATCCAGTTCTGCGCTTCGGGGGCGAACATGGTGATCAGCATCACTTTCGGCTGGATCGGCGCGTCAACCGCCCAGGCAGAAGAAGAGAGCAGGGTGCTCATGGCCAAACCGACGGACAGGGAAAAACGGGTCATTGCCTTCATAAAACCTCCTTATTCAAATGAACCTTAAAACTGATAGCCGACACCGGCGTAGTAACCCCAGCCGTTGGAACGGGCGCGGAAGTCGCCGTCGCCGAAATTCAACTCACTGCCATCCTCCCAGTTGCCGCCGTTGTGGAAGTAACGGCCGACCAGGGTGAAACGCAAGTGGGTGAAGGCATAGAGCAATACGTTGGTGGCCACGGTGGCGTTGGCGGTGCGTGCCGGGTTGTCGTTGTGCAGGTCGGAGCCGAAGTCGAAGTTGGTGAAGCCGATGTAGGTCAACGAAGCGCCGTTGCTGAAACTGCTGATGGGCACGATGTATTTGAGTTGGGCGCGGTAGCCGTCCCACGAATATTCATTGCTGGCGCCGTAGTTTTCCCACTGGTAGCGGCCATAGAAGTTGGCCGACAGGTTGACCCGCGAATGGGTGTCGATGTCGGTGCCCAACCCGCTGTACAGCGTGTTGGCACGGTTGGCGCTGTTGCTGCCGTGGTCGTAGATCCAGTCGAACGCCACGTACCATTCCTTGAACGGCCCGACGGCCAGGCTGCGGCCGGCCAGGTAGTCGATGGAAATCCGCGGCTCGTGCTCCATGAACACCGGTGAACCGTGGTCCCACACGCCTTTGTCATGGCTGTTGCCGATGTCGAAGATCTTCGGGATGTCGATATAGCCGTACAACTCGAACGGCCCCTTGCGACCGAAATACTCGTACTCCAGGTAGATATCGTCGGCCGGTTGCGGGCCGAAACTGATGTCTTTGCTGCCAATGACGGTCAGGTCCTGGTTGAACCAGTCCGACAAGTAGGCGCCTTTTTTCGGCGGGCTGGCCTCGACGCTGAGGGCTTCGCCTTGGGCGGATTCTTCGGCGGTGGCCGGTTGGGCCAAAGCGGGGTTGCTGAGTAGTCCTGTAACGCTGGCCCAGCAGCAAGGAAACAGCCAAAGTGCGCGAACACGTCACGCGGTGAGAGGTGCAATGCATTAAAAGTCCCTTTTCGTGCGGATTGAAGGCCCAGTGGTGCGGGCTGGCGTGGCTAGGTAGTGAACAGGCCGGTATCGGCGACTCGCAAACGTTTGCACAAGGCATACCAGTTTGGTTCAAGGCACGGAAAAATCTAAGGAATTGACGGTTTAACTGTCCTTTCGGTCAAGGAATTCGAGGTGAGGGGGAAGGAGTGGAATTCGAGGGCGAAGGGATCTGGATGAGATATGCACCAAAGTGGTATCGACGATCAGATGAGTAACCCGATCTGTGGCATAGAACTTTTGTGGCGAGGGAGCTTGCTCCCGCTGGGTTGCGCAGCAGCCCTAAATCCTTGCACACGGTGTCTCAAAATCCCTGTCCGCCAGTTTTGCGGGTGCTTCGCACCCGAGCGGGAGCAGGCTCCCTCGCCACAATGGATTGCTTACTCCTGCGGGTTGTGAAGACCCTCTAGGAATGGGCTTGCTGTAGAATCCTCGGCATTGACTTCACAAGGTGCACCCCTGATGAGCGAGCCGATTCGTCTGACCCAATACAGCCACGGCGCAGGCTGTGGCTGCAAGATTTCACCCCAGGTGCTGGAGGTGATTCTGGCCGGCAGCGGGGCGCAGAATCTGGACCCGAAACTCTGGGTCGGCAACGCCTCGCGTGATGACGCGGCGGTGTATGCCATCGACGAAGAGCGCGGCGTGGTATCGACTACTGACTTTTTCATGCCTATCGTCGACGATCCGTTCGATTTCGGCCGTATCGCCGCCACCAACGCCATCAGCGACATTTACGCCATGGGCGGCGATCCGTTGATGGCGATCGCAATCCTCGGCTGGCCGGTCAATGTGCTGGCGCCGGAGATTGCCCGGGAAGTGATTCGCGGCGGGCGTTCGGTCTGCGACGAGGCGGGCATCCCGTTGGCCGGCGGCCATTCCATCGACGCCCCGGAACCGATCTTCGGCCTGGCCGTGACCGGGCTGGTGGAAAAGCGCCACATGAAGCGCAACGACACCGCCACCGCCGGTTGCCTGCTCTATCTCACCAAGCCCTTGGGCATCGGCATTCTCACCACGGCCGAGAAGAAGGGCAAGTTGCGCCATGCCGACATCGGCCTGGCCCGCGACTGGATGTGCACCCTGAACAAACCCGGCAGCCGTTTCGGCAAACTCGATGGCGTGACCGCAATGACCGACGTCACCGGTTTCGGCTTGCTCGGGCACTTGGTGGAAATGGCCGACGGCAGCAACGTGACCGCCCGCATCGGATACGACCGCGTACCGCGCCTGCCGGGTGTCGAGTATTACCTCGATCAGGGCTGTGTGCCGGGGGGCACGCTGCGCAATTTCGACAGTTACGCCAGCAAGGTCGGCCGGCTCCAGGAGTTGCACAAACGCGTGCTCTGCGATCCGCAGACCAGCGGTGGCCTGCTGGTTGCAGTCACCCCCGAGGGCAACGAACAGTTCCTGGCGGTGGCGGCCGAACTCGGTCTGGCCCTTGAGCCGATCGGTGAACTGGTTGAGCGACAGACTCACGCGGTTGAGGTGATTTGATGTCCAGCGACTTCACCGATTACCGCGACATCTTCCTCAACGATCGGCCAATGATGGACGTCCGCGCGCCGATCGAATTCCTCAAGGGCTCATTCCCCGGCGTGGTCAATTTGCCGTTGATGAATGACCACGAGCGGCAACGGGTTGGTACTTGCTACAAGCAGCAGGGTCAGCAAGCGGCCATCACGCTGGGGCATCAATTGGTGTCCGGCGAGATCAAGGCCGAGCGCATCCAGGCCTGGGCCGATTTTGCCCGGGCGCATCCTGACGGTTATTTGTATTGTTTTCGCGGTGGCTTGCGTTCGCAGATCACCCAGCAGTGGCTCAAGGATGAAGCCGGCATCGACTATCCGCGGGTCGGTGGCGGCTACAAAGCCATGCGCACCTTCTTGCTCGATACGCTCGACCAGGCTGTAACCCAGTGCGATTTCGTCCTGCTGGGCGGCATGACCGGCACCGGCAAGACCGAGGTACTCACGCAATTGAGCAATGGCCTGGACCTTGAAGGCCACGCTCATCATCGCGGCTCCAGCTTCGGTAAACGCGCCACGGGCCAACCTTCCAACATCGACTTTGAAAACCGCCTGGCCGTGGACGTGCTGAAGAAGCGCTCCCGTGGTATCGAACAGTTCGTGCTGGAAGACGAGAGCCGCGCGATTGGCAGTTGTGCGCTGCCATTGCCGCTGTATCAGGGCATGCAGCAATCTGCGATGGTCTGGCTGGAAGACAGCCTGGAAGGACGGGTCGAGCGGATCCTGCGCGATTACGTGGTGGACTTGTGTGCCGAGTTCATCGAAGTGCATGGCGATGGAGGCTTCGCGCTGTTTTCCGAGCGTTTGCTGGCGAGCCTGAACAATGTCCAGAAACGTCTGGGCGGAGAACGTCATCGGCGGATGTTGACCTTGATGGAAGACGCGCTCGCCGAGCAGGCGAACAGCGGTGCCGTGGACTTGCACCGGGGCTGGATCGAAGGATTGCTGCGCGAGTATTACGACCCGATGTATGCATTTCAGCGGGAGAAGAAGGGCGCGCGGATCGAGTTTGTCGGGGAGCGGGATGCGGTGCTCGACTACCTGCGAGCGCGTGCTAGCCAGCGCAATTAGGTGGCGGGTTTGCTGTCCTCTTCGCGGGCAAGCCTCGCTCCTGCATTTCCTGTAGGAGCGAGGCTTGCCCGCGAAGAGGCCTGACAGGCGCTACATCCCTTAAAGCACAGCCGCCCCGATCAACCCGCACACCACACCAATCAGCATGGTCATCAGCGCCACGCTCACCAGTACCCGGCTGTCGAAGTCCTTACGCAGCATCAACAGCGACGGCAAGCTGATGCTCGGCAGCGTCATCAACAGTGCGACGGCCGGGGCAGTGCCCATGCCGAGGGTCATCATGGTTTGCACGATAGGGATTTCCGCCGCCGTGGGAATGACGAACAGCGTGCCGATGATCGCCAGCGGTACCAGCCACAGCAAGCTGTTGGCCATGGCACCGTCGATATGCGGAAACACCCAGACCCGCACCGCACCCAGTACCATCACCGCCAGGATATAGACGGGGATGGTGCTCCAGAACAATTGCCACAGGGTTTTGGCCCAGCGCACCAGAAACGGTTGCGTGTCTTTCTCGCTGGCTTCTACCACCGCCTCGACGGCCGGTTCAGGCGTGGTTTCCGGGCCGGCGATACGCTGGGCCACCAGCGAAACACCGAATACCAGCACAATACCCGCCACCAAGCGCAACGCGGTGAAGCCCCAACCGAGTACAAAGCCCATGAACACCAGCGTGGCCGGGTTGAGCACCGGATTACCGATCCAGAACGCCAGCGCCGCCCCTACCGATACTTTTTGTCGACGCATGCTGGCGGCCACCGGGGCGGCGCAGCACGAGCACATCATCCCCGGCAGGGCGAACAGGCCACCGCGCAGGGTTGAAGCAAAACCGGCACGACCGAACAGGTGCAGCAGCCAGTCCCGTGGGATCAGCACTTGCAGCAGTGAACCGAGGATCACCGCCAGCACTGCGGCTTTCCAGATCGCCAGGAAATACACCTTGGCGTAGGTCAGAGCGGCGGCGAGGGGGGCGGTCTGTTGATCGTTGAGGATGGAGGCGCCGATGTTGTGGTTGTCAGCGGCAACAAAGGCCTTCAGGTAGTAGGGCGACCACTTGACGTAGTAAAGGCCGACACAGGCTACCAGGACGAACAGGGCGGGTTTCCACCAGAACGACCAGCCCCGGACGGGGACTGCTGTGGATGAGAGCGACATGGGAAGGTTCCGGACAATGGGAAGATGGGTACATGATAGCCCAGCCTCCTGGCGCCCGTGTTCCAGACAGCGTGTGGGAAGCAGCAGACAGCTTAAGTCGGACAAGTCTCCCGACCGTTATCCAGCCCTTGCTTGTAGGTATGGCTTTGCAAGCTGGCCTTGCCGTTGTGCCACGTCAGTGTGAGTACATACAGCGAGTCGTAGTCGCTGGATGCCCAGTCATCGGTGATGTTCTGTTTCTTGCCGACGGCTTCCCCGGCGACCTTGTTGATCAGCTCGGGCAGGTAGCCATGGGACCAGGCGGTATAGATGATGGAGTTGTGGTACTTGTCGCGAAGCAGTTCATCGGCCAGGTCGCTGGTGTCGTTGGCCGAAAACTCGATGTTCACCGGCAAGCCGAGCTTGATCGCGCTGGGGCTGATGGTCATCAGGGGACGGATGTAGCTGTAGGAGTTATCCAGTTCGCCTTCCTCGACATTGCGCGTCGGGTTGGCGGCAAACACGTAGTTGGCCTTGCCGAATTTTTCCGGCAGCAAGGTGGCCAGGTCGATGGCGCGGTTCAGTCCCTGACAATTGAGCTGACCCAGGCCGCCGGCCGGTTTTTCCGCATGGCGCAGAAACACCAGCGTCTGTGTGCCATCCGCCGGTTGGGCGCGGCTCTCGCTGGACTCAAGCGACAAAAACAGCGCGCTGACCGCCAGCAGAGAGGACAGAAAGATATACGCGCGATGGTTGAAGCGTTTGGCGAATTTCAAAGGACTCATCATCGAATAGGTGATCTTCAGCGCATTCGGTTAAGGCTGACAAACCTTGACACCGTAAGCTCCGAGCATAGGGTGTTTTCCATGTCGTTGACCCGGTCCATTTCTAACAGGGCAATGCTCAGAGTCCTCTGAAGCCCTTTTGGTTCGATCCGAGCTTCGATCCGAGCGAGGGGCCTGGCACTTTAACTGCAACCTTGAACGGATTGGGGGAAAGGTTATCGACAGGATGTTGCGGATTTATGGACACAGTACACATCGTATCCCCGTCCCCCTTATGATCTTCACTCCGTTTTTCCCGTGGAAGCTCCCGATGACCGATTTGTCTGCATTCCCCATCACTCGAAAATGGCCGGCCCAGTACCCGGAGTGGATCCAGCTCTATTCCTTGCCAACGCCCAATGGCGTCAAGGTTTCGATCATGCTCGAAGAGATCGGGCTGCCCTACGAGCCGCATCGTGTGGGCTTCGACACCCAAGATCAGTTGTCCCCTGAGTTTCTGTCGCTGAACCCCAATAACAAGATCCCGGCGATCCTCGACCCCCACGGCCCGGGGGACAAACCGCTGGCGCTGTTCGAGTCCGGGGCGATTCTGATTTACCTCGCCGACAAGAGCGGGCAACTGCTGGCCCAGGAATCCGCGGCCCGCTACGAGACCCTTCAATGGCTAATGTTTCAGATGGGCGGTATCGGGCCAATGTTCGGCCAGCTCGGCTTCTTCAATAAATTCGCCGGCAAGGACTACGAAGACAAGCGTCCCCGTGATCGCTACGTCGACGAAAGCAAGCGCTTGCTCAGCGTTCTCGAGGGCCGCCTGCAAGGGCGCGACTGGATCATGGGCGAGCGCTACACCATCGCCGACATCGCGACATTCCCGTGGGTGCGCAACCTGATCGGCTTCTATGAGGCCGGCGAGCTGGTCGGCATTCAGAACTTTCCCAACGTCACCCGCGTGCTGGAGCGTTTTCTGGCAAGACCGGCGGTGATTCGCGGCTTGGAAATCCCCAAGCAATCCCTTTGAATCCCTCATCACCAAGGCAGGCAATGAGCTCATTCGATTTCAAGCAAGTAGATGTCTTCAGCTGTGTCGCGCTCAAGGGCAACGCGCTGGCGGTGGTGTTCGGCGCAGACAGGCTCAGCGATGAGCGCATGGCGGCGTTTGCGACCTGGACCAACCTCAGCGAAACCACGTTCGTGCTCGAACCTAGAGACCCCCGGGCCGACTATCGAGTGCGTATCTTCACCACCCTGCAAGAGTTGCCGTTCGCCGGTCATCCGACGCTGGGCACGTGCCATGCCTGGCTCGAGGCTGGTGGGGTGCCCAAGGGTGAGGAGATCATTCAGGAGTGTGGCGTGGGCCTGGTGCGAGTGCGTCGGCAGGGGGCGGAGCTGGCGTTTCTCGCGCCATCGCTGCTCAGGTCCGGCCCGGTGGATACCGAACTGGTCGAGCGCGTACGGCGGGGCCTCGGATTGGCGCCGGGCGCCATCGTGCGGGCGCAATGGGTCGACAACGGTGCCGGCTGGCTGGCGGTGATGGTCGAGGATCGTCAGCAGGTACTGGACTTGCAGCCGGATCATTCGCAGATGCTTGGCCTCGCCGTCGGTGTGATCGCGCCGTGGTGCGTCGAGCGCGATGGCGTTGATGCACAGTTCGAAGTGCGTGCGTTCATCTCCGGCGACGGCATGCCAGAAGACCCGGCCACTGGCAGCCTGAACGCCGGGATCGCTCAATGGTTGCTCAGCGAAGGGCTGGCCCCGGCGTCTTATGTCGTCAGCCAGGGGCTGACCATGGGCCGCGCCGGGAGGATTCGGGTGGAACAGATAGGGGATGAGATCTGGATCGGCGGTGCGGTGGTGACCTGCATCAGCGGTACGCTGACACTTTAACCGCTCCCACAGGGAGTGCGGTGATTGTTTCCGCCGCGGTAACGCAGTCTTGAGTGATCGAAGTTTGTGCCCCGCGACTTGCTGGGCATAAGCTTCGCTCCCTACGATTTTTGTCTTATCCACCGTTTTTCAGGAAGACCCATGCCCAGTCAGTTCCCCGAAGCACGTCCACGCCGTCTGCGCCGCAATGCGAGCCTGCGCAGCCTGTTCCAGGAAACCGAGTTCAGCTTGAACGATCTGGTGCTGCCGATTTTCGTCGAGGAAGAAATCGACGATTTCGTGCCGATCAAGAGCATGCCCGGGGTGATGCGCATTCCCGAGTCGAAACTGGCTGGCGAGATCGAGCGTTACGCCCGTGCCGGGATCAAGTCGGTGATGACGTTCGGCGTGTCTCATCACCTGGACAGCAACGGCAGCGACACCTGGAACGATAACGGCCTGGTGTCGCGCATGTCGCGCATCGCCAAAAACGCCGTGCCGGAAATGATCGTGATGTCCGACACCTGTTTTTGTGAGTACACCGATCACGGCCATTGCGGCGTGTTGCACCAGCACGAAGTCGATAACGACCAGACCCTGATCAACCTCGGCAAACAAGCCGTGGCCGCCGCTCGGGCCGGTGCCGATGTGATCGCGCCGTCGGCGGCGATGGACGGGCAGGTCCAGGCGATTCGCCAGGCGCTCGATGCAGCGGGTTTCAGCCAGACCGCGATCATGGCCTATTCGACCAAATTCGCCTCGGCGCTTTATGGCCCGTTCCGCGAAGCCGGCGGCAGTGCGCTCAAGGGTGACCGCAAAAGCTATCAGATGAATCCGATGAACCGTCGTGAAGCGGTGCGTGAGTCGTTGCTGGACGAACAGGAAGGCGCCGACGCGCTGATGGTCAAGCCGGCCGGCGCGTACCTGGACATCATCCGCGACATCCGCGAAGCCTCGCGTCTGCCGTTGTCGGCGTATCAGGTGAGCGGTGAATACGCGATGATCAAATTCGCCGCCCAGGCCGGGGCAATCGATGAAGATCGCGTCGTGCGTGAGAGTCTGGGGGCGATCAAAAGGGCGGGGGCGGATTTGATCTTCACCTACTTCGCAATGGACCTGGCCCTGGCCGGGATCTAAAGATCACCCGATAACCACTGTGGGAGCGAGCAAGCCCGTTCCCACATTTTTGATCTTCGGTGGCCTCGGGTTCAGCTGATAAAAGGCCGTATCCCATGATCGCGGAAATACCGTTCGATCACCTTCGGATCGGCGCTGTACTCGGCGATCGCCACATAGGTATCCGGTCGCAGCAGGTAAAACCCGTTGCGCGCCAGCCCCGCTTTTTCAAACGCCGGCCGCCAATCGAACACTTGCAACGGCAGGTGATGCTCATTGCACCAGGCGATCATCTCGTCGCTGGTGTCGCCATACACATGCACCTGCCAGGTCAGGTATTTCAGCGATTCGAAGTTGTCCCCTTCACCGTCGTGGGCCCAGGGCAGGCGATCACCGCCGTGAACATGGCCGGCAACGCCCTCACTCAACGGCATGCCGCGATAGTTGAGGGTGGTCTGTGACACCGTGCGAAACATGAACTCCCGGACGGCCTCGAACGAGATCATTTTCGGGATCAAAAAGGGTGCCACGCGCATGCGCACCACGTCGGCAATTGGCCCATCGGCCGTGACGAAATTGAACACCCGGTCGGTGGTGGCCACCAGGCGCTGGGCAAAGGCGATGCGTTCGGTTTCATAACTGTCGAGCAGTTTGGACGTGGCGCTGCCGCTTAACACCGCCGCGAGCTTCCAGGCCAGATTGATCGCGTCGCCAATCCCGGTGTTCATGCCCTGGCCACCCGCCGGGCTGTGGACATGGGCGGCGTCACCCAACAGAAACGCGCGTCCGGTACGAAAGTGATCCGCTACCCGGTGATGCACGCGGTAGGTCGAGAACCAGTTCACCTGATCGATCTGCACCTTTAAATTCTCGATGGCCCGTCTGCTGACGTCTGCAAACTGGAGGGTTTCGGCGCGCTCGGCGCGTTCGTCGCGAACCGTGCCGATCAGTCGGGCGCGACCGTCGCTGGACAAAGGAAAAATGGCGAGAAAGTCGGCTTCGTCGAGGTCCACATGCAATTCACCGTTGAACGTCGGGCCGCGGGCCTGCACATCCGCTACGTAGAAAATCTGCTGGTAGGTGCCCCCTGGAAAACCGGTGTCCAGGGTTTTACGCACAATCGAGCGGGCGCCGTCGCAGCCTGCGAGGTAACAGGCCTGGCAGGTTTGCTGCCGGCCATCGGGCAAGCGCAGCGTTGCGGTGATGCCATCGCCGGTTTCCTCGAAACTTTGCAATTCGGTGTTGCGCTCTACCGTAATGCCAAAGGTCTCCAGGCGTTCGATCAGCAGTTGTTCATGCTCGTCTTGCGGATAGATTTCCAGGAACGCATAGGGCGTCAAACCCTCGCCGATGGTGCTCAACGGCAGGTGTGCGACCGGTTCGCCCTTGACCCAGAAATTCGCGGCGCACACTTTATGGCCGTTCTGCACCACGGCCTCGCTGAGGTCGAGCTGGCGATACAGCTCCAGCGTCCTGGCCTGTACTGCCAACGCGCGTGAGGTGGTGCCGGGGGCCGAGGTCTTGTCGATAATCCGTACCCCAATCCCCAGCTTGCTCAGCCACAGTGCCAGGACCAGTCCGGTCGGGCCGGCGCCGATGATCAGCACGTCGCTACGGTTCATGAGCCTGTCCTCCTCGGTGTGTGGATCAAGTATGGTTCAACCGGGGGGCACTCGCAGGCTCGACAGCGGCTACGGAACAGGGAGAGGGCGGGATAGTCATAGCCTGCGCCATGCCATTGATCGTATGGTTAACCCGGCTCAACGGATTTGATGGAGCACCATGCAAGCCAATCGATTGATCATGAGCGTGGCCGCGCTGTTGGTACTGGCCGGTTGCGGCACTCAGCGCCCTCAGGAACCGCCGGCCCGCAAGCCTGCCGAGGTCAAGGCCGAGATCGTAAGCCTGCTGCCGGCCAAAACGGTCGACCGCCAGGGCTGGGCCACGGACATCTACGCAGCGTTTGCCGCGCAAAAGATTGCGCCGACCACGCAAAACCTGTGTTCGGTGCTCGCGGTCGCTGAGCAAGAGTCGACGTTTCAGGCTGATCCGCCGGTGCCAGGCCTGGGCAAGATCGCCCGGGATGAAATCGACCGCCGCGCCGATAAGGCCCACATTCCCAGCTTGCTGGTCAGCGGTGCCTTGCAGGTGCGTTCACCCAACGGCAAAAGCTACAGCGACCGACTGAATGCCGCGCGCAGCGAAAAAGAGCTCAGCGCGATTTTCGATGACTTCATCGGCATGGTGCCCATGGGCCGGACCTTGTTCGGCGGGTTCAACCCGGTGCACACGGGCGGGCCGATGCAGGTCAGCATCGACTTTGCCGAGCAGCAGGCGCGGGATTACCCCTACCCGGTGGACGGCTCGATTCGCCACGAAGTGTTCACGCGTCGCGGTGGCCTATATTTCGGTATCGCCCACTTGCTCGGTTATCCGGTGAGCTACAAGCAGCCGCTGTATCGCTTCGCCGATTTCAATGCCGGTTGGTACGCCAGCCGCAATGCGGCGTTTCAGAACGCGGTAAGCCGCGCGACCGGCATCCCGCTGGCGCTGGATGGCGATCTGGTGCGCTATGGCTCGATCATGCCCGGCACCACGGAATTGGCCGTGCGTACCCTCGGCAAGCAATTGGACATGCGTAATCCGTCCATTCGGGATCAATTGGAGGAGGGTAAAAGTCTCGAATTCGAGGACACCAGGCTCTATCGACGCGTCTTCGCCCTGGCCGAACAGGCCGAAGGCCGGCCATTACCCCGGGAGGTGTTGCCGGGAATCGTTCTGCAAAGCCCAAAAATCACCCGCAAACTCACCACGGCGTGGTTTGCCAAGCGGGTCGATGAGCGATATCAGCTCTGCATGAAGCGCGCGGGGATGTGAACGAGCCTAAAAATGACTGAGAAACCCGGCCGGGGAGGCTAATGCCGGTCAGTTAAGACGCCATAGGGATTGCGCTTACTGACTGGTATTGTTGATGAGGTATTCGAGCGCAATCTTCGGCAACTGCTACAAAGAGAGAGTCGCAGAGGAGATTTAGTCATGTACCAGCTCTACGGGCATCGGAATTCGGGTGCGGCCGCCATCGAAGCCGCGCTGGAACTGTGCGAGGTTGCTTATCGCTTCATCGATGTTTCTGCGTCCCCGGAGGCGTTTCAGGCACTGGAGAAGCTCAACCCGCTCAAGCAGGTTCCCACCCTGCTGCTGCCCGATGGCGGCGTTCTCACCGAGAGTGCAGCCATCCTGATTCATCTGGGCCTCACGTTCCCGGAGTCGAACCTGTTGCCGGAAAACCCGATCAAGCGCGATCAGGTGATCCATGGCCTGGTGTTCATCGTCAGCAATTGCTACACCGCCATCGGCATCATCGATTACCCCGAGCGCTGGCTGGACAAAGCGGACGAATCGTCCCGGCAAAACCTCATGGCCGGTGCCCGCCGACGCCTGCACTGGCATTGGGAGGTGTTTGCCGATCAGTTCGCCGGCAAGTTGTACCTGGACGATGGAAAGCCGGGTGCGCTGGATATTCTGGCGGCGGTGGTGACGCGGTGGGCGGGCACCCGGGAGCACTTGCGTGTTGCGCGGCCGGGGTTCTTCGCCTGGCTTGAACGCTTCGACCGCCACCCGGTATTGGCACCGGTTTTCACTCGGCATTGGCCATAGGAACACCGCCAAACAAATAGTGGGGGGAGTCGGGCTTGTCTGTGGCGAGGGAGCTTGCTCCCGCTGGGCTGCGAAGCGGCCCCACTCTCTACCTAAAAAAGAAGGGGACTGCTGTGCAGTCCAACGGGAGCAAGCTCCCTCGCCACAAAAGCCCGCTCCCACAGGGGGATGTGCGTTGCTCTGGAATCACTCGCCGCGGATGTACTGCTCCAACTGCCGAATCAGTTCAGCCTGCTCGGCGATGGCTTCCTTGACCAGGTCGCCGATGGACAGCAAGCCGATCAACTCGCCGTTTTCCACCACCGGCAAGTGCCGCAGGCGTTTTTCGGACATGATGCCCATGCAGGTTTCGACGGTTTGATGGGTGTCCACGGTGATCACCGGCGACACCATGATGTCGCTGACCGGTGTGCCGACGGAGGAGCGCCCCTTGAGCACCAGTTTGCGCGCATAGTCCCGCTCACTGATGATGCCGACGACCTTGCCATCTTTCAGCACCGGCAACGCACCGACGTTTTTTGCGGCCATCACCATCAGCGCTTCCAGCACCATTTGATGCGGTGCAATGGAGTGGACTTGCTGATTCTGTTGGGCCTTTAACTTGAGCAGTTGGGCGACGGTTTTCATGGCGGTTTCTCGGGTGTTGTCGTTGTTATTGAAGAATCGTAGAGACAGGCGCACAGAGCAAGGCGCAAAGCGGCAGATAACACGCAAATAGCGTCATTCAGTGATTTTTCTTTGTAAAAGTCCGCAACCCTCCCGGGCACATTCGCAATTGTGGCGAGGGGGCTTGCCCCCGTTCGGCTGCGCAGCAGTCGCAATCCGGTCAACGCGGGGTGCCTGAAAAAACCTGTTGGCTGGTTTTAGGCCCGCTTCGCAGGCCAACAGGGGCAAGCCCCCTCGCCACAAGTCCGCCTCCACAGGTCGATCACGCGTAGAATCACCACTTGAATCAGATCGTTGAGGTTGCAGTGGTGGATTTACAGCAGGGCTTCGTCCTGACCCGGCATTGGCGCGATACCCCGGCCGGCACGGAAGTCGAGTTCTGGCTGGCGACCGATGCCGGTCCCAGGCGCATCCGCCTGCCGCATCAACCGTCGGTAGCGTTCATTCCACAGGTCATGCGCGAGCAAGCCGAAGCGCTGCTGCGCGGTGAGAAAAACGTCGAGCTGCGGCCCTTGGCCCTTCAGGATTTCGAGCATCGCCCGGTGCTCGGCCTGTATTGCCAGCAGCACGGTCAGTTGATGCGCCTGGAAACCGCGTTGCGCAAGTCCGGGGTCGAGGTGTTCGAAGCCGACATCCGCCCGCCGGAGCGCTACATGATGGAGCGCTTCATCACCGCGCCGGTTTTGTTCGGCGGCACTCCAAACGCCGAAGGCCTGCTGCTCGACGCACAAATGAAACCCGCCCCCGGCTACCGACCGAACCTGCGGCTGGTCTCGCTGGACATCGAAACCACCGCTCAGGGCGAGTTGTATTCCATTGCCCTGGAAGGCTGCGGCGAGCGTCAGGTGTACATGCTCGGGCCGCCCAATGGCGATGACAGCGTGGTGGATTTCCAGCTCGAATACTGTGACTCGCGAACCCTGCTGCTGAAGAAACTCAATGAATGGTTCGCCTGCCACGATCCCGACGCGATCATCGGCTGGAACGTCGTGCAGTTCGACCTGCGTGTACTGCACGAACATGCGCGCCGTTTGGCGGTGCCGTTGAAGCTGGGGCGCGGCGGCGAGGAAATGCAGTGGCGCGAGCACGGCAGTCGCAATCATTACTTCGCCTCGGCTGCCGGCCGGTTGATCATCGATGGCATCGAATCGTTGCGTTCGGCGACCTGGAGCTTCCCTTCGTTCAGCCTGGAAAACGTCGCGCAAACCCTGCTGGGCGAGGGCAAGTCGATCGACAACCCGTACCAGCGCATGGACGAAATCAACCGCATGTTCGCCGAGGACAAGCCGGCCCTGGCCAAGTACAACCTCAAGGACTGCGAACTGGTGACGCGGATCTTCGCCAAAACCGAATTGCTGACCTTCCTGCTGGAGCGCGCCAGCGTCACCGGTTTGCCGGCGGACCGCAGCGGCGGCTCGGTGGCGGCGTTCACTCATTTGTATATGCCGTTGATGCACCGCCAGGGCTTCGTCGCGCCGAACCTCGGCGGCAAGCCACCGCAAGCCAGCCCCGGCGGTTTTGTCATGGACTCGCAACCGGGGCTGTATGAATCGGTGCTGGTGCTCGACTACAAAAGCCTCTATCCGTCGATCATCCGCACCTTCCTGATCGACCCGGTGGGCTTGATCGAAGGGCTCAAGCATCCCGGCGACAGTGAATCGGTGCCGGGCTTTCGTGGTGCACGTTTCTCCCGCACCCGGCATTGCCTCCCGGCCATTGTGGCCCGGGTTGCCGAAGGTCGCGAAACCGCCAAGCGCGAACACAACGCGCCGTTGTCCCAGGCGCTGAAGATCATCATGAATGCGTTCTACGGCGTACTGGGTTCCAGTGGTTGCCGCTTCTTCGATACGCGCCTGGCCTCGTCCATCACCTTGCGCGGTCACGAGATCATGTTGCGCACCCGCCAGCTGATCGAAGCTCAGGGCCACGCGGTGATCTATGGCGATACCGACTCGACCTTCGTCTGGCTGCGTCGCGCTCACGGTCAGGCAGAAGCGGCGCAGATCGGCCATGCGCTGGTAGACCACGTCAACCAATGGTGGCGCGAGCATGTGAAGCAGGAGTACGGGCTGGAAAGTGCCCTGGAGTTGCAGTTCGAAACCCACTACAAACGCTTTCTGATGCCGACCATTCGCGGCGCCGAGGAGGGCAGCAAGAAGCGCTATGCCGGGCTGGTCACCCGCGCCGATGGCACTGATGAAATGGTCTACAAGGGCCTGGAAACCGTGCGCACCGACTGGTCGCCGTTGGCCCGGCAATTCCAGCAGGAGTTGTACCTGCGGATCTTCAATCGCAAGCCCTATCAGGATTACGTGCGTGACTATGTGCGCAAGACCTTGGCCGGTGAGTTCGACGAGCGCCTGATCTACCGCAAACGCCTGCGTCGCCCCCTCGATGACTATCAACGCAACGTTCCGCCCCATGTGCGGGCCGCGCGCATCGCCGACGATTACAACGACCGGCAGGGGCGCCCGCGCCAATATCAGAACGGCGGCTGGATCAGTTACGTGATCACTGTCGCTGGCCCTGAGCCGCTGGAAACCCGCAGCGCGGCCATCGATTACGACCATTACCTCACCCGACAGCTGCAACCCGTGGCGGACGCGATCCTGCCGTTCGTCGATGACGATTTCTCAACGCTGATTGGTGGGCAACTGGGCCTGTTTTGAGTCCAGCAGCGACAACGTCCAGTCATCCGGTATGCCGTGAAAATACTGATCCAGCGCCTGGTGAAAGAGGCTGCCTTTGGGGGTGACCTGGGCGAACAGCGTCATCGATGAGTGAAATTTGAGGTTGTCGGGGTGACCGAAAATCTTTGCGATCGAACGTTGAGGAACGTCCAGGACCAGTTGTGTGCACGTGCGCAGACGTGGACCCAATAACGGATGCTCCAGGTACGCCATGGCTTCCTCACGGGAGCGAATGGCAAAGTAGCGGGACATTTCACTGTCACCCAACCCGGCAAACTGCGGAAAGATGAACCACATCCAGTGCCGGCGCTTCTGGCCGGCGCGCAGTTCCTCCTGAACCCACTCGAACACAGGGTCTTGCGCCTGGACGAAGCGAGGCAAATTGAAGGAGTCGAGCTGATCGGTACTTCTCATGCCGATGCCCTCTGACAAAACCGCGATGGCTCAGACCATGGCCAACCGCTGCTTACGTTGTGGCGCGCGAAACGCTTGGTCCAGCGCCTCCAGATCCCCGACTTCAAGCCGCAACTGCGCCGCTTGTGCATTGAGCTGCACATGCTCGGGGCGGACCGCTTTGGGGATGGCGATCACGCCGTTCTGACGCAGAATCCATGCCAGCGCTACCTGTGCGGGGGTCGCCTCATGACGGGCGGCCACCTGCTTGAGCGTCGAGTTGGCCAGCATGTGCCCGCCCTGGCCGATCGGACAATAGGCCATTATTGGCATCCTTTGCTGTTGGCACCAGGGGAGCAGATCGAACTCGATACCGCGCTCTTCCAGGTTGTAGAGCACTTGATTAGTGGCGCAGGCCGGTGAGGCCAGTTCTTTCAAGTCGTCCATGTCGAAGTTGGACACGCCCCAGCGGCCGATCTTGCCGTCATCGCGCAGGCGTTCGAAGGCTTCGACGGTTTCCTCAAGAAGATACTCGCCGCGCCAGTGCAACAAATAAAGATCGATGTAATCGGTATTCAACCGCCGCAGGCTGCGCTCGCAGGCCTGGGGAATGCCTTGGCGGCTGGCATTGAAGGGGTAGACCTTGCTGACCAGAAAAACCTGGTCGCGCCTACTTGCGATGGCTTCACCCACCACCTCTTCGGCGCCCCCCTCACCGTACATTTCAGCAGTGTCGATCAGGGTCATGCCCAATTCGATACCCAAGCGTAACGCTGCAACTTCCTTTGCGTGTCGGGAGCGCTCTTCTCCCATGCGCCAGGTTCCTTGGCCGATGACCGGCACATGGCTGCCGGCCAGCTCAAGAGTACGCATGAAGCCTCCTTTCTGACGTCCGATCGATACTACAGTTGGCAGCAAAATAGCCTGGTGGTTCCGTCGGAGCCAGAAAGGAGGCGTCAGTGTTATTGGGCGGAGAACTTGAACACGGTGGTCTGGGTATAGGTCTTGCCCGGGTCCAGACGCGTGGACGGGAAGCCCGGTTGGTTCGGCGCATCCGGATAGTGCTGGGTTTCCAGGGTGAACGCGCCCCAGTGCGGGTAAGTCTTGCCAGCCTTGCCCTTGACCGTGCCGTCGAGGAAGTTGCTGGTGTAGAACTGTACGCCGGGCTCAGTGGTGTAGAGCTGCAAGCGGCGACCGGATTGTGGATCGCTGACGTCGGCGGCGAGTTTGCCCAGGTCACCCTTGGCGTCCAGCACCCAGTTGAAGTCGAAACCGCCTTGTTTCGGTTCGGCGAATTTCAACTGTGGGTGATTGGCCTTGATGTGTTGACCGATGGCGGTCGGTTGCGTGAAGTCCATCGGTGTGCCGGCGACCGGGGCCAATTCACCGGTGGGGATCAGTTTGCCGTTGACCGGTGTGTAACGGCCGGCGTGCAAGGTCGTGAGCTGCTTCAGTACGTCGCCGTTACCCGCACCGGCCAGGTTGAAATAACTGTGGTTGGTCAGGTTCAGCACTGTGGGTTTGTCGGTGCTGGCCTTGTACTCGATGCGCAGTTCATTGTTCTCGGTGAGGCTGTAAGTGACCTCGGTTTTCAGGTTGCCGGGAAAACCCATTTCACCGTCCACCGACAGGTACGTCAGGGTTACGCCCACCGAATCCTGGCCCTTGCTCAGTTCGGCTTTCCATACCCGCTTGTCGAACCCCAGAGGCCCGCCGTGCAGCGAGTTGGTGCTGTCGTTGAGCGGCACCTGAAAGCGCTTGCCATCCAGCTCAAAAGCACCGTTGGCCAGGCGATTGCCGAAGCGGCCGATGGTCGCGCCGAAGTACGCCGTGCCGCTTTGATAACCCTGCACGTCGTCGAAACCGAGCACCACATCGTCGAGCTTGCCGTTTTTGTCCGGCACCTTCAGCGACTGCAGAGTCGCGCCGTAGGTAATGACCGTGGCTTGCAGGCCATGGCTGTTGCGCAGAATGTATTGCTCGACGGGCGTGCCGTCATTGGTTTTGCCGAAGGCTTTGTGTTCGCTGGACAAGCCAGCGGCGTGAACAGGGAGGGTGGCGATCATCAGGGACAGTCCGAGGCCGCAGAGCAGGAGACGGGATTGAAGCATGGTTGACCTTCCTTTTTGTTGTTTTTAAGAAGTAGTCATACTAATGATCGTGTTTTAGCGCGATCAAGGAAGGATTTATAGCTTATGTGTCGAGTATTTCAATTATAAAGTATGACTAATATGCAACCGCTTTCGCGATGATCCGCGCTTACGGACCACCGGCACTGCACTTTTTCAGCTTTCACGGTTCTATCCTTGGCCAGCCTGCGGCGATCCCCACCGCCGGCCCATGCCCAAGTTCAAGAACCCATGGCTCGAGTTTTACCCCGCTTTACCCTGCAAATTCGCCGTCATTACTTGCTGCTGATTAGCCTGTCGATGCTCTTCGCCAGTGGTTGCAGCCATCAGCCGGGCAACGATGTGGTCAGCCAGTTTCGCAATGGCAAACCCCAGGAATTCCTCCAGACCAGCGTCGACCGCATGGCGACCCTGACGATGCGCGACAACCTCGAAAGCCTCTATCTGCTGATGAACAAGCTCTACCTGCGCAACCCGGACGAGCTGAAGAAATCCGGCTTCCTCGATGTCGGCACCGCGGAAAAACAAGTGCGCATGGCCATCGAACAGCAACAGCCGCTACCCACCCTCGGCGGCAAAAAAGACCTGGCTGCGCTGAGCTTCGCCATGAGCCCGGAGTTTCTCGGCGACCGGGTCGGCGCGTTCATCTATGCCATCGGCAGCATGCTGGTGACGGCCCATGGCAATCGGCTGGAGTTCTACATGACGGATGCGCTCAACCCGACTTTCGTCAGCAATGCCGCGCGCAACATCGAGAAAGCCACGTGGATCTTGAGCCAGCGGCAAAGCAAGGATGGCGAGCCTTTGCTGTTTTCCAACGAAATTTCGGAGGAGGGCAGTAACCTCAGCTTTGCCGTGGAGTTCGGCAAGATCGTCGCGCGGCTGGACCTGCTGACCCAGATGCTCGACGAGCGCTACCGGCGGATCGGGCTCAACTACGCCCAGAGTTTGCTGTTCCTGAACTTCCTGCCGGTGCAGTAATTAGAGTAGTGATCCCAATCCCCTTGTGGGATGTGGTGGAGAGGGAAAACCGTGTTCCGGCTTGGCATAACGATAGACCGTATCGATATAACTGGTTATAAGAAAAATGGCTATGCTGCGGGCCAGATTTTTCCTGTGTCGATGTGGACGGATTAATGGAATTTGTTAATTTCGGGTTGGTCGTTGCCGGGCTGGTGGTCGGTTTTATCGTCGGCATGACCGGCGTGGGCGGCGGATCGCTGATGACCCCGATCCTGCTGTGGTTCGGAATCAATCCGGCCACGGCGGTGGGCACGGACTTGCTGTACGCGGCCATTACCAAATCCAGTGGCGTGCTGGTTCATCGCAAGAACAAGAACATCGACTGGGCGATTACCGGTTGGCTGACGCTGGGCAGTGTGCCGGCGGTGGCGCTGACGCTGTGGTTCCTGAGCACTTTGCAAACCTCGCCCGAAGCGATGAACGCCGTCATCAAACAGGCCCTGGGTTTTGTATTGTTCGCTACGGCGCTGGCGATTTTCTTCAAGAAGCGTTTGCTCGATTTCGCCCACAAACGGGCGGGCGGCCACTACAACCCCAGCGGCTCCCGGTTGAATGCGCTGACCGTCATCACCGGTCTGGTCCTCGGCGCGATGGTGGCCCTGACCTCCATCGGCGCCGGTGCCCTGGGCACCGTCGCACTGTTCATCCTGTATCCGATGCTGCCCACCCGTCGCCTGGTCGGCACCGAGATCGCTCACGCGGTGCCTCTGACGTTGGTCGCGGGGCTGGGCCACGCGAGCATGGGCAACATGGATTGGCACGTTTTGGGCTACTTGCTGGTCGGTTCGCTGCCGGGGATTTACCTGGGCAGCCATTTGACCGGGCGTATCTCCGACGAACTGCTGCGCCCATGCCTGGCCACGATGCTGGTACTGATTGGCTACAAACTGGCGTTCTGATCCGGCATCGCGTAGATCACTGAGTTTAATGGAGTCATGCTCTCGCTGACGTAGTCAAAACTATGACCACGTTCAGATGGAGTCATGACGTCCATGAACAGCTCCGCAAACGATCTTCTGCGACGCTTTCGTCGCCCCCGCGACGAGCCACCGGGCAACTCGGCCGAAGTGCTGCGCCGTCATCTCGAGCCGTTGCCGGCACTCGATTCGCCTGAATTCGGCGAACTGTTCGACCGCTTTGGCGATGCCAGCGTGGTGCTGATCGGCGAAGCCAGCCACGGCACCCAGGATTTTTACCAGACCCGGGCAGCGATCACCCGTCACCTGATCGAACAGCACGGCTTCGGCATCGTCGCGGTCGAAGCCGACTGGCCCGATGTCGGCCAGATCGACCGCTGCGTCCGCGACCTGGGCCGCAGCGCCTGGAAAAAGCAGGCCTTCGCCCGATTCCCCACCTGGATGTGGCGCAACACGGCCGTGCAGACTTTTACCCGTTGGCTGCACCACCATAATCGCGGCTTGGCGCCTGAGCAGCGGGTGGAATTTCGCGGGCTGGACGTCTACAGCATGCGTCATTCCATCGACGAAGTGCTGGGCTATCTCGACAAGACCGATCCGCAGCTGGCAAAAGAGGCCCGGCATCGCTACAGCTGCCTGACGCCGTGGCATGACGACCCGGCACTGTACGGTCATTTCGCCGAGCGGGGCAAAATGGCCACGTGCGAGGATGTTGTGGTCGAGCAATTGAATGTGCTGCTGGGCGAACGGCTTGATCCGATGGTCGCCGACGACGAGGCATTTTTCAGCGCCACCCAGAACGCCCGCGTCGTACGGGCCGCCGAGCAGTATTACCGCGCCATGTACCGCGGCTCGACCGCCTCATGGAACCTGCGTGACCGGCACATGTTCGACACCTTGCAAACCTTGTTGGAGCATCGCGGGGCGGGCACCAAAGCGGTGGTCTGGGCGCATAACTCGCACATCGGCAATGCCGCCGCCACGCAAATGGGCTGGGAAGGGCAGTTCAACATCGGCCAGTTGTGCCGCACGGCCTACGGCTCGCAAGCGGTACTTATCGGCATGGGCACCGACCACGGCACAGTCGCGGCCGCCGACGACTGGGACGAACCGATGCAGATCAAACAGGTGATCCCGGCGTTGGACGACAGCTGGGAACAACTGTTTCTCAAGGCTGGCATCCCCGCAGCACTGCTCGATTGGCGGACCTCACCGAGCGAGGAATTGCTGGACGTACTGGCCGAGTCATTGCTCGAGCGCGCCATCGGCGTCATCTATCGACCCAGGACCGAGCGCCAGAGCCATTACTTTCAGGCGGTGCTGGCGGAGCAGTTCGATGCTTACATCTGGATCGAAAAAACCCACGCGGTCTCGCCATTGCCAGCGCCTGAGTTCATCGAACACGAGGAAGACACCTTTCCGTTCGGCCTGTGACGGGGCTCTATTCGCGGGTGAAAATCTCCAGCAAATGGCCGTCCGGGTCATCGAAATACACCCGCCGGCCACCGGCGTAATCGTTGATCTCGTTGAGCCGTTGCTTGCATGGATCGGCCCACCATGGCTGTTTGCGCGCTTGCAGGCGAGCGAAGGCCGCATCGAAGTCTTCGTCGCCGATCAGAAATGCATAGTGCTGGGAGGCGATCGGCGGGTCGTTGTTGTAGAAATCCAGCGACACCCCGTTATCGAATTTGACCACCAGCATTGGCCCGAACGGCTCGGGATCGGGCAGGCCTAGGAGGTCGGTCAGGTAGCGTGCCGAGACCTGTTTGTCACGGCACCAGACGATGGTGTGGTTCAACTGAGCGCTCATGGAGAAACCCTCACGGCGAATCAGCTATGAGATTAGCTCAGGCTGTGTTGCGCAATGACCGCCCTGACCTAAGCTTGGGCAAGGCGAACACAATCGCGGTGCATCGCCCGGAACGATCGCCGCGATGCGCAATCATTAGAGCGTGGATATCAAAAGGAGATGCGCATGCTCATCAGGTCTTTGACCCTGGCTACTCTGTTGGCTTTCGTCGGCCCCTTGTTCGCCGCCGATGACGATTCCCCTCTGGTTAAAGACGTGGGCAGGGCCCGTCCGCTGATCGTCATCGCGCCCAGTTCGGTCGACCCTACCTGGATCAATCTGAAAAAATCGCTGGATGAACCGGCCAGCCGCAAGGGTTTCACCGATCGAAACATGGTGCTGTACACCGTGATCAATACGATGGGTCAACGGGACGGCAAAGACCTCGACCCGCAATCGACGATGGCGTTGATCCGCTCGCTCAAACTGGGCGCCGGCGCGAAGAGCAAAATCATCCTGATCGGCAAGGATGGCGAAAAGAAGCTTGAACAATCGGATGCGGTCGAGCTGAAAGACATTTTCAACACCATCGACCAGCTGCCGGCCGCCGAGAAGGAAGCGACGGTACCGACGCCAGCTCCGGTGGCTGAAGTTGCGCCGGCCAAAGGTGCAAAGGGCAAACCGACGAAGCCCGCCAAACCGCCTGAAATGCCGGATGATTGAATTTCCTCCATTGTGGTGAAAATCTGTGGCGAGGGGGCTTGCCCCCGTTCGGCTGCGCAGCAGTCGTAAAACCGGCATCTGAAGTCTATCTGACACAACGCGTTGACTGGTTTTTGGGGCCGCTACGCAGCCCAACGGGGGCAAGCCCCCTCGCCACAGGTGAGTGTTTGCCCAGCCTTAATGGTTGTTGAGATCATTCAGTCAGCGCACTGAATATTTTGTGAGCGATTTTGACTCGTTCGGGGTTCGGGTAATTTTTGTTGGCCAGGATCACGATGCCAATGTCCTTCGCCGGGATAAAGGCGACGTAGGCCCCGAATCCGCTGGTTGAGCCGGTTTTGTTGATCAGCGCCGTGTTGTGTTGAGGTTGGGGCGGGTTCAGCCACTGGACTTCATGAGCCTCAAAGGACATCTGCGACGAGTTGCCCGCCAGCAATGTATCGAGCGTTACCGGATAGTTGTAGAACTCCCACCCCAACCCTTGAGTCATCTCGCCAACGGTGTAGTAACCGGTATGAGTGGTGGCGATGGCTTGCTGCAAGGGCTTTTCCAGCGACGTCGGATTCATGTTCGCCTCAACATAGCGAAGCAGGTCCGAGGCGCTGGTTTTAACGCCATAGGCTTCTCCATCCAATGCGCCCGGCCCGACCCGCACAGGCTTGTCGTCCTTGTTGTAACCCTGAGCGTAAAGCGGCATCTGATCCTGTGGCACCTTGAGGTAGCTGTGTTTCAGGCCGAGTTTCGGCAGCAAGGTTTTTTCCATCAGCTTATCGAACGGCGCCCCCATGCTTTGCGCCGCCAGATAGCCGAACAACCCAAGGCTGGGGTTTGAATACAGGCGATGAGTGCCGGCGGCATAGGCCGGTTTCCATTGCTTGAAATAGCCGAGCATTTTGTCCTGATGGTCTGCCTCGTCGGGGAATTGCAGCGGCAGGCCGCCGGCGGTGTAGGTGCCCAGCTGCAGCACGCTGATGTTGTCGAACGCGCTGCCATGCAATGTCGGCAGTACCTGACTGGCGTTGTCCGACAGGGACAGTTTGCCTATCGCTTGCGCGTAGGCAGCGAGGGTGGCGGTGAAGGTTTTGCTCACCGAACCGATCTCGAACAGGGTGTCGTTTGCTACCGGTTGCCCGGTTTCTTTCGACGCTACGCCGTAGTTAAAGTAATGCTGTTTTCCGTTGAGTGTTACGGCCACGGCCATGCCAGGAATGCCCTGGGCCTGCATGACAGGCCGGACGGCGTCGTTGACAATCGTCTCGATGGGCTGATCTGTCTGGGCAGCGGCAACACAATGGCTGGCGCCGAAGATCGCCACGCAAGCCGCAAGAATCTTCAACCTGGCCGTACTTCTGTTGTTCGTCATTGTTTCAATTCCATGATTTTTCGTGGTGTTAACCGCTACACTCCGAGCGATTTTTCAAGCCTGGCTGCCGATGAGCGAGCCAAATCTAGGCAGTTTGCCGAACGGTGACAAACGACGATATTTCGGATGAGCCATTAGAAAATTTTGGGAGTTGGCATGATTCGACCTCATCTGCCGCTGAATGCGCTGCGCGCTTTCGAGGCGTCGGCGCGTCATTTGAGTATCACACGGGCGGCGGTGGAGCTGTGCGTCACGCAGGCGGCGGTGAGTCATCAGGTCAAAAGCCTGGAGGCTCAGCTTAACGTGACCTTGTTCAAACGCCTGCCCCGAGGCCTGATGCTGACCAGCGAAGGTGAAACCCTGCTGCCGGTGTTGCGCGACTCCTTCGACCGGATCGCCGAAACCCTGGAGCGTTTCGAGGGCGGGCATTTTCGTGAGGTGCTGTCGGTGGGGGCCGTAGGGACTTTCGCGGTCGGCTGGCTATTGCCGCGGCTGGCGGATTTCCAGACGAAACATCCGTTCATAGATTTGCGGCTTTCGACCAACAACAATCGGGTGGATGTGGCCGCCGAAGGGCTGGATTACGCCATTCGCTTCGGTGCCGGGGCGTGGCATGGGATTGAAGCGGTGCGGTTGATGGAGGCGCCGTTGTCTGTGTTGTGCGCTCCCGATATCGCCCGGCAATTGCACACACCCGCCGATCTGTTGCAGCAAACGTTGCTGCGCTCCTATCGCACGGATGAATGGCCGGAGTGGTTTCAGGCTGTCGGACTTTCTATCCATGCGGCACCACCGCGCAGCATCGTTTTCGATTCCTCGCTGGCGATGATGGAGGCTGCGCTGCAAGGGGCTGGAGTGGCATTGGCGCCGCCGCTGATGTTTGCCCGGCAACTGGCGGCGGGTGCGATCGAGCAACCGTTCGCCATGGGTATCACCACGGGCAGTTACTGGCTGACGCGGTTGCAGTCGCGCACTGAAACTTCTGCAATGGTCGCGTTCAAGGACTGGTTGCTGCAAGCTTCGCTTTAATACAAAACCCTGTGGGAGCGGGCTTGTGGCTCGCCCACAGGGATTGCAGTGCTTTCAGGATTAGCGCACCAGGCACGGCCGCTTGTTATCGAACGTCCACCCCGGAATCAGGCACTGCATCGCCACGCTGTCATCCCGCGCGCCCAGTCCCATGCCTTTGTACAGCTCATGGGCCTTGGCCAGTTGATCGATGTCCAGCTCAACCCCCAGGCCAGGTTTTTTCGGCACCTGCACGCAGCCGTCGACGATTTGCAGCGGCGCTTTGGTCAGGCGTTGGCCGTCCTGCCAGATCCAGTGGGTGTCGATGGCCGTGATCTCACCCGGCGCAGCCGCCGCGACGTGGGTGAACATCGCCAGTGAAATATCGAAGTGGTTGTTGGAATGCGAACCCCAGGTCAGGCCCCATTCGTGGCACATCTGCGCTACCCGCACCGAGCCCTGCATCGTCCAGAAGTGCGGGTCGGCCAAAGGGATGTCCACCGACTGCAACTGGATCGCGTGGCCCATTTCCCGCCAGTCGGTGGCAATCATGTTGGTCGCGGTTTTCAGGCCCGTGGCACGACGGAACTCGGCCATGACTTCCCGGCCCGAATAGCCGTTTTCCGCACCGCACGGGTCTTCGGCGTAAGCCAGCACGTGATGCTGATCCCGGCACAGGCGGATCGCTTCTTTCAATGACCAGGCGCCATTCGGATCGAGGGTGATGCGCGCATCGGGAAAGCGTTCGGCGAGGGCGGTGACCGCTTCGATTTCCTCGTCGCCACTCAACACGCCGCCCTTGAGTTTGAAGTCCTTGAAGCCATAGCGGGCGTGAGCGGCTTCGGCCAGGCGTACCACGGCGTCGGCGTTCATGGCTTTTTCGTGGCGCAGGCGGAACCAGTCGTTATCGGCGCCCGGTTCGCTGCGATAAGCCAGATCGGTTTCGTTGCGATCACCGACGTAAAACAGATAGCCGAGCATCTTCACTTCGTCGCGCTGCTGGCCTTCGCCGAGCAGGGCGGCCACCGGCACATCCAGGTGCTGGCCGAGCAGATCGAGCAAGGCGGCTTCAAGGCCCGTGACAGCGTGAATGGTGATGCGCAGGTCGAAGGTTTGCAGGCCGCGACCGCCGGCATCGCGATCGGCAAACGTCTGGCGCACTTGATTGAGGATCTTCTGGTACGTGCCGATCGGGCTGCCGACCACCAGTGAGCGCGCGTCTTCGAGCGTCTGGCGAATGCGCTCGCCACCGGGCACTTCACCGACACCGGTATGGCCGGCGTTGTCTTTGAGGATCACGATGTTGCGGGTGAAAAACGGGCCGTGGGCGCCGCTCAGGTTGAGCAGCATGCCATCGTGGCCGGCCACCGGCACAACCTGCATGCTGGTGATGATCGGGGCTTTTGCGGTGTCTTGTGCATTCATTTTTATGTCCCTAAAAAGCAGGTGTTCAGGCGTGTGTTCTTGAATGTGTGTGCGCTGGTTTGCCCGGGGCAACGGCCGGTGCGGGTTTCGGTTTGTTGCGTGCGGCGAAGACAATGATCGCGGCGATGATCGAGGTGGCAGCCAGGCCATACAGCCCGCCCTGAATCGAGCCGGTGTGTTCTTCCAGCAGACCAAAGGTGGTCGGCGCAACGAAGCCACCGAGGTTGCCCACCGAGTTGATCAGTGCGATCACGCCTGCAGCAATCCGCGCATCCAGATACGCCTGGGGAATGGGCCAGAACAGCGACGATGCCGATTTGAAACCCAGTGCAGCGAAGCAGATGGCGACGAAGGCGAAGATCGGCCCGCCGGTGGTGGACATGAACATCCCGGCAGCGGCGATCAACAGGGCTGCGGCGACCCAGGCTTGCTGGTGCTTCCATTTGGCTGACAGCGAGGCGAAGGCGTACATGCCGACGATCGACAGCAACCATGGAATCGAGTTGAACAACCCGACCTGAATGTCGCTCAGGTCGCCCATCTTCTTGATGATGCTCGGCAGCCAGAAGGTCGCGGCGTAGATGGTCAGCTGGATGAAGAAATAGATCAGGCAGAAACAGGATGATCTGACGATCCTTGAGCAGTGTGCCCAGCGACGGCTTGATCGGCGTCGCGGCTTCGCGGGCCAGTTGTTCGTCATCGATGGCTTTGACCAGCGCGTCCTGCTCGGGAAGGGTCAGCCATTTGGCGTCGTGGGGTTTGGAGTCCAGCCAGAACCAGACAAACACGCACAGCCCGACCGAGAACATGCCTTCGATGAAGTACATCCACTGCCAGCCATGCATGCCCAAACCGCCGATTTGCAGCAGCAACCCGGACAGCGGGCCGGAGATCAGCGATGCAATGGCCGAACCGCTGAGGAAGATCGCAATAGCCTTGCCACGTTCCACGCCAGGCAACCAGCGCGTGAAGTAATAAATCACCCCGGGAAAAAACCCTGCTTCGGCCACGCCCAGCAGAAACCGCAGGATGTAGAAGTGGGTTTCGTTCTGGATGAACGCCATGCAAGCGGCCACCAGGCCCCAGGTCAGCATGATGCGGGTCAGCCAGATTCGTGCGCCGACTTTTTGCAGGAGGATGTTGGAGGGGACTTCGAACAGCGCGTAGCCGATGAAGAACAGACCGGCTCCCAAGCCGTAGGCGGCCGCGCCAATCCCCAGGTCATGTTCCATGTGGGCGCGGACGAAGCCGATGTTTACGCGGTCGATGTAGTTGACGATGAACATGATCACGAACAGCGGCAGGACGTGGCGTTTCACTTTCGAGATGGCGGACTGCAGGACCGAATCAGCGCCATCGTTCATCCCGGATATGGATGTATTCACTTCGTTTTCTCCCACTCGTTATTTTTATGCGGGGTGTGGCTGGATGTTGCGATGTTGATAGACATCATACAACTGGTTTTTTTGATTCGACAAGCGCTGTACTCCAATAAAATGGCTATTTATTTGGGGGTTGCTATGCTTTTTCTGGTCTGAAGTGGGTTTGTGATGGTGCTTGATTGATGAAGTTGTTGAGTGTTGTCATACAAGCTGGATGTTGTTTTCTGAAGATTCCAGTCGATCCCGGTGCTACGATCCGGATAGCCCTGTTTTACGGATAATCACCATGCAAGAAGACATCGACGCACCTGCCCGCAAGCGTGCCTACAACCTGGCCCATGATCTGGTGGCCAAGCTGACCCAGAGCATCCTGCTCGGGCAGATGCTGCCGGGGGACAAGCTGCCGTCGGAGAACTCGATTGTTCAGGAGCATGGGGTCAGTCGCACGGTGGTGCGCGAAGCGATCTCGAAATTACAGGCTTCGGGGCTGGTGGAAACCCTCCATGGCATTGGCACCTTTGTCCTTGAGCGTGCGCCGGAGCAGGGGCTGCGGCTCAATGTCGATACCGCGCTGGGCGTGCGCAGCATTCTGGAGTTGCGCATGGGCCTGGAAACCCAGGCCGCCGCGCTGGCCGCGGTGCGTCGCACAGAGCAGCAGTTGGTGCAGATGCGGCAAGCACTGGACGACTATCAAAGTCTGCTCGCCAACAACGACAGCTGCGTCGAAGCCGACAAACGCTTCCATCTGCTGATCGCTGAAGCCACCGGCAACGTGTGTTTTACCGAGATCATGCAGCACCTGGGCAGCGCCATGATCCCGCGGACCCGGGTCAATGCTGCCGAACGCGGGGCGGCGGATTTGAGCAAGCTGGGGCAACTCGCCAACCTTGAGCATGAGGCGATTCTCAACGCCATCAAACGCCAGGATGCGGAGGCGGCGCGGGCGGCGATGTGGTTGCACCTGAGCAACAGTCGCGACCGGTTTTCGGCGAGCGGCACCTGATTCGTCAGTGACACCCAGTCATCGTTCTTCGCGGGAGCGCGGTCCCACAGGTTCGGTGTCGTGTCCTTGATGATTTTTAACTCACACCAACATCGCGCATCAGCAATCCATAACGCAAATCCACCGCGTCCGGAATCGGCAAATACACCGTGTGCCCATCCCCCGGTGCCACTTCAATCGCCTCGCCTTTAACGTTCTGCAACTGATGCAGATCGAAGTGGAAGTTGCCCTTGGGCGTCATCAGTTCCATGTGGTCGCCCAGGCCAAAGCGATTCTTCACCCGCACCTCGGCCAGCCGATCACGGCGTTCGCCGGTCAATTCGCCCACGAACTGTTGGCGCTCTGAAACCGAGCTGCCGTTCTGGTAGTTCTGATATTCGTCATGCACATGCCGACGCAGAAAGCCTTCGGTGTAGCCACGCTGGGCCAGGGATTCCAGATCGGTCATCAGGCTGCGATCAAACGCCCGGCCAGCCACCGCATCATCGATTGCGTGGCGATAAACCTGGGTGGTGCGTGCGCAATAGAAGTGCGATTTGGTCCGGCCTTCGATCTTCAGTGAGTGCACGCCCATCTGCGTCAGGCGTTCGACGTGCTGGACGGCGCGCAGGTCCTTGGCGTTCATGATGTAGGTGCCGTGTTCATCCTCGAATGCCGGCATCAGTTCGCCGGGGCGATTGGCCTCTTGCAGCAGGAACACTTGATCGGTCGGCGTGCCGATGCCCAGGGTCGGTTCGGGCTGGAACGGCTGGACGATTTCACCAAGTTGATTTTCGACAGCCTCTGTCGCCGAGTATTTCCAGCGACAGGCGTTGGTGCAGCTGCCCTGATTCGCGTCGCGCTTGTTCATGTAGCCTGACAACAGGCAGCGCCCGGAATAGGCCATGCACAACGCCCCGTGCACAAACACTTCCAGCTCCATCGCCGGGACCTGCTGACGGATTTCGGCGATTTCTTCCAGCGACAGTTCGCGGGACAGGATGATCCGGCTCAAGCCCAGTTGCTGCCAGAACTCGACGCTGGCCCAGTTCACCGTATTGGCCTGCACCGACAGGTGGATCGGCATCTGCGGGAAGTGCCGGCGCACCAGCATGATCAGGCCGGGGTCGGACATGATCAGCGCGTCCGGCGCCATGGCGATCACCGGTTCCAGGTCCTTCAAGAAGGTTTTGAGCTTGGCGTTGTGCGGGGCGATGTTCACCACCACATAGAAACGCTTGCCCTGAGCCTGGGCCTCGGTGATGCCGAGTGCGAGGTTGGCGTGATCGAATTCGTTGTTGCGCACCCGCAAGCTGTAGCGCGGCTGGCCGGCGTACACCGCGTCGGCGCCGTAGGCGAAGGCATAGCGCATGTTTTTCAGGGTGCCGGCAGGGGCGAGCAGTTCCGGGGGGGTGAGCGTCAGGGCGCAGGTCATGGCAGTGTCGATCGCAAAAGCCGGCAAGGGTAAGTGGCTTGCCCGCGGGGTTTATTGATCTGGATCTATGCTTGGTGAACAAACGAATGACACTCGCGCGAGCCGTGGCGGACTAAACATCAGAATGGGCTCGGGCATGGATCGGACATGAACGAAACGAAACTGCAAAACACATCGTTGATGGTCTTGCTGACCCTGGTGAGCATTGCCTTCGTATGGATTCTGCTGCCGCTCTATGGCGCGGTGTTCTGGGCGGTCATCCTCGGCATTCTTTTTTCGCCCTTGCAGCATCAGGTGCAACAGAGGTTCGGCTGGCCACGCAACCTGACGGCCCTGTTCACCTTGAGTCTCTGTGTGGTGATCGCGATCCTGCCGGTCATCACCATCAGTACCTTACTGGTTCAGGAAGGTGCGGCGCTGTACAACCGAATCGAAAGCGGTGAACTGGACATCGCCAGGTATGTGTTGCAGTTCAAGCAAAGTCTGCCGCCCTATGTTCAGTACTTGCTCGACCGTTTCGGCATGGGTGAGCTGAGCGGGCTTCGGGAGAACATCATCAAGAGCACGATGCAAGGCAGCCAGTTTGTCGCGACCAAGGCGTTCAACTTTGGTCAGGGCACGTTCGAATTCGTGGTGAGCTTTTTCGTCATGCTGTACCTGCTGTTTTTCTTCCTGCGGGACGGGGCCGAACTGGCACGTAAAGTACGTGCGGCGATACCGCTGGAAGACAACCAGAAACGTCGTTTGCAGCTGAAGTTCAATCGTGTGGTGCGCGCCACGGTAAAGGGCAACCTGGTGGTAGCGATCACACAAGGGGCATTGGGTGGTTTTATTTTCTGGTTTCTGGACATCCCGAGCGTGCTGCTCTGGGCGGTGTTGATGGCGTTTCTGTCGCTGTTGCCAGCGGTGGGGGCGGGTATCGTCTGGATACCGGTGGCGGCGTATTTCCTGTTCAGCGGCGCGATCTGGCAGGCCACGGTGCTCACTTTGTACGGGCTGTTCGTGATCGGCATGGTGGACAACGTCCTGCGACCGATCCTCGTGGGCAAGGACACCAAAATGCCCGACTACTTGATCCTCATCTCGACCCTGGGTGGCCTGGCGCTATTCGGCTTGAACGGTTTTGTCATCGGGCCGTTGATTGCCGCGTTGTTCGTGTCGAGCTGGGCGATTTTCATCGATTCCAAGCCCAAGGTTCAGCTGCCTTAAGCGCTGAGCTGGCCTTCGCCGATACGTTGCGACAAGGCCTGTGCGGCGGGAAGCGAGGTGAGCGGACCGCTGATCGGCTCGCCGTCCTGCACCAGATACCAGCAGGCGAGCAAGCCTAGCGCCCTGAGCGGGGCGGGAACGGCGCTGCCAATAACGGACATGATTTGAACCTGAGCCATAAGTACCTCCATCAATCTATGGAGCTACCTTACGGAGCGGACGCTTGAACGGACAATCAACGCTTTCGATAGTCGTCATTGACGCTAATGAGTGCTGAGGTCAGTCCACCACTTGATCGAGCATATGCATCACTTCCTGCTCATTGAGCAGGCCTTTGCGCACCAGTTTTTCCGTCAGCAGCGAGAGGAACTTGGCGCTGCGATGGGCTTCAAGGTGCTTGAGCTCGGTCAGTGCGTTGTACACCTTGCCGGAAGTGCGCAGGCCGACTATGCGGTGCGGATTTTGTGTGGGCATGAGGTCGTCCTTGTTTTTATCAACCTGTTGTTTACGGACAGATCCAAGCTTGCGGGCCTGATATGACATAAATATGACCGTTTTCCCCAAAGTCGGGGAAGGGCGCTCAGGTCAATCATGCCAACTTTGCGTGCCGGTACTGTCCCGACAGCGACCTTGGCGAGATTTATTCAGACTTCGGCCGGCCAGTGGTCACAAAAAAGGCCCCGCTTTTAAAGGTAATGCTGTTCACTTAAGAGAGTCTTGAATCAGAGAGGTCTGTGGCGAGGGATCTTGCTCCCGCTTGAGTGCGTAGCACTCACAAAAATTGGCGATGATTGTCGGATTTTTGGGGCCGCTACGCAGCCCAGCGCGAGCAAGCTCGCTCGCCACAAAGGGACGCACGATCCAAGAGCGCGCCTAAATGAACGGCATTACGCTTTTAAAGCGCGGGCCTGATGAGCGTATTACCAGCGGTCGCCACGATAATAACCATGGGGAGGGCCGTAATAACCGCGAGGCGGACCGTAATAGATCGGTGCCGGGCGGTAGTACATCGGTTGTTGAACGTAGACCGGCGCCGGTTGGTAATAAACGGGCGGTGGCTGCACGTACACCGGTTGTGGCTGAACGTAGACCGGTTGCTCCACATACACTGGACGGTCGCGGCCGATTATTGCTGAGCCAATGATTGCCGAGCCGACGATCGCACCAAACACAGCCGGACCTTCCCAGCCGCCATGACCATGACCACCTGCTTCTGCCTGCCCTGCGATAGCAAGAGCACCGATCAGCAAGGCTACTGTGGGGATTTTACGGATCATGATAAGTCCTCGGTTCTTCGACCCGGCGCTCGCGTCTGCAATAGACACAAGTTGTCGCGGGGATACTTCTAAGACAGCATTTTTTTGAAAATCAGCACAGCCGTTGGGTAAATTTTGTGTAAGGTCTGTACCGGCTTCTTTACGGCTGTGTGCCAAGTGCAGACTGGCTTTTATGATCAATCAGAACCGGTGAAGTGGCTAATCCCGTCCATCCGAAAGTGCTATTGAAGGAGATTCCAATGCAGATGAACCCCAACAGAGACACTCAGCTGTGCATGTCACTCTCGGGGCGCCCCGGCAATTTCGGCCTGCGGTTTCATAACCATCTGTACGAACAACTGGGCCTGAATTTTTACTACAAAGCCTTCAGCAGCCAGGACTTGCCGGGCGCCGTTGGCGGCATTCGCGCCTTGGGCATCCGGGGTTGCGGCGTGTCGATGCCGTTCAAGGAAGCCTGTATCGCACTGGTTGATGAGCTGGACGCATCGGCTGAGGCTATTCAATCGATCAACACTATCGTCAACACCAACGGTCACCTCAAGGCCTACAACACCGATTACATCGCCATCGCCCAGTTGCTTGAAACCCATCAGGTGCCCAAGGATTCGACCTTTGCCCTGCGCGGCAGCGGCGGCATGGCCAAGGCGGTGGCCAGTGCCTTGCGCGATGGCGGCTACAAAAACGGCCTGATCGTGGCCCGTAACGAGCGTGCCGGGCGTGCCCTGGCTGAATCGTTGGATTATCACTGGCAGGCGGAGTTGGGCGCTCAACGCCCGCAGATGCTGATCAATGTCACGCCGATCGGCATGACCGGCGGGCCGGAGGCCGATCAACTGGCGTTTGAACCTGACGCTATCGCTGCGGCAGAAACTGTCTTCGATGTAGTAGCGATCCCCTCGGAAACACCTCTGATCGTGCGCGGTCGTGCCGAAGGCAAGCGGGTGATCACCGGGCTGGAAGTGATTGCGATCCAGGCACTGGAACAGTTCGTGTTGTACACCGGCGTGCGGCCGACCGATGAACAGTTCCAGAAAGCCGTGGCGTTTGCCCGTAGCTGACAGTTGACTGTACTGGCCCCATCGCGGGCAAGCCCGCTCCCACAGATCCAGCGCTGTCCTTGTGGGCGCGGGCTTGCGGCCCAACGGGAGCAAGCTCCCTCGCCACAGGGACCTCGGCACATCGGGAACGGTTACTCGAGGCGTGCCAGCCGCTCTTCCAGCGCCGCGATGCGCGCTTCAAGCTCTTCGATTCGCTCAACCGACACACCGCCACCGGCACCACGTTCCACCGGATTTTGCCGGGCAGCCAGGATCGCTTCGATATCCGCTGGATCACCCAGCGCATGCATGTAGCGGTCTTCGCGCTGGCCGGCCTGGCGCGGGATCAACAACGCCAGACCCCTGGCGATCAAGCGCTCCAGTTGATGCACCACCTGCTCGGCATCTTCGAAGTCATGCATGCGGCCGCTGCGGGTCAGCAATTCATTGACCGTCTGCGGACCGCGCAGAAACAACAGCCCCGTCAGAATCACCTGCGCCGGCACCAGTTCCAGCGCCTTGTCGACCCGATGTTCCCAGCGGTCGGCACGGCTGCCCATCACCAATCGGGTGAAACCACGACCTTCAAGGGCTCGCAGGCTCTGCCCGACCTGGCCCTGGCTCAGGTTCATCACCGGTTCGCGGCTGGTTTTCTGGTTGCAGGCAATCACCAGCGCATTGAGGGTCAGCGGATAGGTTTCCGGGCTGGTGGCCTGTTTCTCGATCAGCGAGCCCAGAATGCGGATTTCCGTGCTGTTGAGCCGCGGTTCGTCGAAGGTCGTTTCTTGCTCAGTGCTCATCGCGCTTTTCCCTAGGCAGTCGAAGCGGCTAGCCTAATCCTTGCTGGATAAAAGACAAGTCGCAGGGCTCGCTGGCATGGCTATAATCGCCCAACGTTTTTCACTCCTGTCACTTACACGAGACTGCCATGACCATTTCCCTGTACGCCGCTTCCGTTCCGGTTTTCCAGCAAATGCTCAATGCCCTGAGCAACAACCTGAGCAAGGCCGAAGCCCACGCCACGGCGAAAAACATTGACCCGAATGCGTTCCTGCAAGCCCGTCTGTACCCGGACATGTTCCCGCTGGTGCGCCAGGTGCAGATCGCCGTTGATTTCGCCAAAGGCGTTTCGGCGCGTCTGGCTGAAGTCGAACTGCCAAAATACGACGACACCGAAACCACCTTCGCCGAACTGCAAGCGTTGATCGCCAAGGTGCTGGCCTTCATCGGCGAGATCAAACCCGAGCAGATCGACGGCAAGGAAGGCATCGAGATCGTGACTCGTCCAGGTACCCCTAAAGAAAAGCGCTTCACTGGCCAGGCTTACCTGCTGAGCTACGGTCTGCCGCAGTTCTTCTTCCACGTCACCACCGCTTACGCACTGCTGCGTCACAACGGTGTGGAAGTGGGCAAGCGCGATTACATGGGCGCGTTCTAAACCGCCCAGGTACAAAAAAGCCCGCCAAGGTCTAAGCCTTGGCGGGCTTTTTCGTTTTGCTTGCTCTCTATAGGAGCCTGGCTTGCCGGCGAAAGCGATCTCACCTACGCCATCGCCGGCAAGCCAGGCTCCTTGTGTGCTTTACGCCAAACGCTGCGCCTTCAACTCTTCACCCTGACACGCCGCCGCGGTGAATAACACGTCGGTGGAGGAGTTCAGTGCGGTTTCCGCCGAGTCCTGCAACACACCGATGATGAAGCCGACTGCCACCACCTGCATGGCGATTTCGCTCGGGATGCCGAACAGGCTGCACGCCAGCGGAATGAGCAGCAACGAGCCGCCAGCCACGCCCGAGGCGCCACAGGCACAGATGGCCGCGACAATGCTGAGCAGAATGGCCGTCGGAATGTCCACGGCAATGCCCAAGGTATGCACGGCAGCCAGGGTCAGTACGGTGATGGTGATCGCAGCGCCGGCCATGTTGATGGTCGCGCCGAGCGGGATCGACACCGAGTAAGTGTCTTCGTGCAGGCCCAGGCGCTTGCTCAATTCCAGGTTGACCGGAATGTTCGCCGCCGAGCTGCGGGTGAAGAAGGCGGTGATGCCGCTTTCGCGCAGGCAGGTGAGTACCAGCGGATACGGGTTGCGACGCAGCTTCCAGAACACAATGGCGGGGTTCATCACCAGCGCCACGAACAACATGCAGCCCAGCAACACGGCCAATAGGTGCATGTAACCGATCAAGGCGCCGAAACCGGAGGTGGCGAGGGTCGAGGCCACGAGGCCGAAGATCCCCAGCGGTGCGAAGCGAATCACCAGGCGCACGATCAAGGTCACGCCGTTGGACAGGTCACCCAGCACCTCACGAGTCGTTTCGCCGGCATGGCGGATCGCAACGCCCATGCCGATTGCCCACGCCAGAATGCCGATGAAATTAGCATTCATCAGCGCGCTGACCGGATTATCGACCACGCTGAGCAACAGACTTTGCAGTACTTCGCTGATGCCACCTGGTGCGGTCACCGCGACGTCCTGGGTCGACAGCACCAGGCTCGACGGAAACAGCGTACTGGCAATCACCGCTACCACGGCTGCGGCGAAGGTGCCAAGCAAATACAGAAACAGGATCGGTCGGATATGGGTTTCCTGGCCGTGCTTGTGGTTGGCAATCGAAGCCATGACCAGCACGAACACCAGGATTGGCGCGACAGCCTTGAGCGCCGCGACGAACACTTTGCCGATGAAGGCGGTGGACTTCGCCAGCTCAGGCGCGAACAGCGCCAAGGTAATCCCGGCGATCAGGCCGATGATGATTTGCGTGACCAGGCTGCTGTGTTTCAGGCGTTGCAAGAGAGAAGGGGATGAAGCGGTCATAACGGCATCTCTGATTTTATTAGGGTGCAGGGTTCCTTGGCTCATGCAGCAAAAAGCCGGGCAGGCCACATGGAGGGAACCGAAGAGGATCGCGACATCAATGCCAGTGAATGGCCGATGAGCAAAGTGTAAGTACCGCAGGGTCGCGGACTTTATCACAGCGTAGCCGTGATCCTTCGGACCTGTGACGATCTGCCACCCGATTGCTCAACGCGATTTGCAGGTTCGTGCAACCTCGCCCGGAAACACTCTGTTAAGCTTCGCCATCCTCATTTTCATGTTCTGCCAGTGAGCCTTCGGGCTGTCGCTGGTGTCGTCGTTTTTCTGGAGTTCTGTATGCTGTTGCCCATTCTTCTGTTGTCCGCCGCCGGTTTTACGGTGCTGACCACGGAATTCATCATCGTCGGCCTGTTGCCGGCAATCGCCCGTGATCTGGACGTCAGCATCCCTCAAGCGGGTTTGCTGGTGACCCTGTTCGCGTTCACCGTCGCCGCTTTCGGGCCGTTCCTGACCGCGTACTTCGCCAGGTTTGAGCGGCGCAAACTGTTCATCAGCGTGCTGATCATGTTCGGCCTGGCCAACACGCTGGCAGCGATGGCGCCGAACATTTGGGTGATGGCCATTGCCCGGTTGATTCCGGCGCTGGGGTTGCCGGTGTTCTGGGCATTGGCCAGTGAAACCGCGGTGGACATCGTCGGGCCGGACTACGCCGGGCGGGCGATTGCCAAGATCGGTTTCGGCATCGTCTGCGCCACGGTGTTCGGTATTCCGGTGGGCACGCTGATTTCCGATGCGTTCGGCTGGCGCAGCGCTTTCGGTATTCTGGCGGTGATTGCGTTTGCCAAGGCGTTGCTGCTGTTTATCTACTTGCCGAAAACCAATCTGCACCAGCATCAGGTGAGCTTCCGTTCGCAGTTCAAGATCCTGCGCAGCCCGCTGATGTTGGGTCACGTACTGCTGTCGATCCTGGTGTTCAGCGGTATGTTCACTGCCTACACCTACCTGGCGGACATTCTTGAGCGCTTAGCCGGTTTCAACGGCACGGTGGTCGGCTGGTGCCTGATGGGCTTCGGTGCCGTCGGGCTGATCGGCAACTCGCTGGGCGGTCGTGCGGTGGATCGTCACCCGCTGATCGCTTCCGTGACGTTTTGTGCGTTCATGATTGCCGGCATGGTGACGCTGGTGCCGAACATTCATTCGCCACTGGGTCTGGCGGCGGCGATGGGAATTTGGGGTGTGACTCAGGCGGCGTTGTTCCTGGTCAGTCATGTGCGTTTGATGAAGGCTGCGCCCGAGGCACCGGCGTTCGCCGCATCGCTGAACATTGCCGGGGCTAATCTGGGAATCGGCTTGGGCGCCATGGTCGGTGGGCGGGTGATCGATAGTGTGGGCCTGGGCGGACTGGGTTTCGCGGCAGCCGGTTTTATCCTGGTCTCGATCCTGTTGGCGATGGCGCTGATGACCTTCAAGCCCCGGGAAATCTGCGCCTGAGGCTTCACATCTCGGTGAACAATTGGCGGCGGGCACCTTCGGTGATGGCAACAATGCCGGGGTGCTTGATCTTGCGCTCCACTGATATGGCATAGAACGACTCGCTCACCGCGTCGGTCTGGCCGATCAACTCCACGCCACATTGGCGTTTCACTTCGTCGGCAATCACGCTCGGGCCGATGAATATCCCGCTGCCGGATTGGCCAAAGGCTTGCATCAAGGCGCTGTCGTCGAACTCGCCGACGATCCGCGGCTGGATCTGCTGTTCGGCAAACCAGCGTTGCAAACGACTGCGCACCACGGTTTCCGGCCCGGGAATCAGCAGCGGGGCGCCGTGCAGGCTGCGGGGAAAATCCTGGCCATAACGCGCCGCCAGTTCGGCGGTGGCAAAGAAGCTGATGCCGCATTCGCCGAGTTTCTGGCTATAGCCCTTGATGTCCAGATGCGAGGGCATCGGGCTGTCGGAAATCACCAGATCGAGGCGTTGAATCGCCAAGTCGGCGAGCAAACGCTCCAGTTTGTCTTCGCGACAGGTGATGCGCAGCGGCTCGCTCAATTCCATGGTCGGCGCAATCAGTCGATAGACGATGGATTTTGGCACCACATCGGCGACACCCACCCGAAACAGAATCTGTTGCTCATTGGGCTGCGCCCGCAACATCAACTCCAGCTCGCCACCGAGTTGAAACATCTGCTCGGCGTAGGGCAGCGTCTGCCGCCCGGCTTCGGTGAGTTCCAGCTGCCGGCCGACCCGGCGAAACAATTCGATGCCATAGGTTTGCTCGAGCAGGGAGATCTGCCCGCTGATGGTCTGTGGCGTCAGGTTCAGTTGCTCGCAGGCACGCACGATGCTGCCGGTCTTGGCCACCACCCAGAAGTAATGCAATTGCCGATAGTTGAGCATAGCGGGCCTATAGTTCGTTAAAGCCGAAGTATAACCGCTAAAAATACGAATTTTCCTGAAGTATGTGCTTCCTTAGAATGCCTCGCTATCGACGGATCGCCTTTTCGGTTCTGTCTGTTCTATCGAGGGAAGCATCATGAAACTTAAAACCACGGCACTGCTGATTACCTCTTTGTTGGTGCTGGCCGGTTGTGACCAGGCCGAGAAAAGTGCCCAGCAACTGATGGGCAAGGCTGCTGAAAGCGCCAAACAGGCGATCGACGATACCCATAAGGCCGCCGAGCAAGCCTTGAGCGATGCCACCGGCAGCCTGATCGGCAAGAAAGAACAACCGGCCAAAGAGACGGACAAAACCGATTCTTCGTCCCAGGAAATCTAAACCGTCTACAACGAGTCAGGACTGACCCATGGAATACCTTTTAGAACTTGCTGCAAGCCCCACCGCCTGGGTTGCCCTGGCCACGCTGGTGGTGATGGAAATCGTGCTCGGCATCGATAACCTGATCTTTATCTCGATCCTCACCAACAAGCTGCCCGAACAGCATCGCCAGAAGGCACGGCGCATCGGTATCGGCATGGCGTTGATCTTGCGCCTGGCGCTGTTGAGTACCATCGCGTTCATCGTCCAGCTGACTGAGCCTGTGATCGATATTCTCGGCCACGCATTCTCCTGGAAGGACATGATCCTGATCGCCGGTGGCCTGTTCCTGTTGTGGAAGGCGACCACCGAGATCCATCACAGCATGGACCCGGCGCCGTTTGATCCGACCTCGGCCACCTCGACCGTGACCCTGGGTTTTGCCGCCGCGATCGGTCAGATCCTGATGCTGGACATGGTGTTCTCCATCGACAGCATCATTACCGCCGTCGGCATGACCGAGCATTTGCCAATCATGATCATCGCGGTGGTGGTGTCGGTACTGGTGATGTTGCTGGCCGCTGACCCTCTGGCCAAGTTCATCAACGACAACCCAACGGTGGTGATGCTGGCGCTGGGCTTCCTGATCATGATCGGCATGACGCTGATCGCCGAAGGTTTCGGCGCCCACGTACCGAAAGGCTACGTCTATGCGGCCATGGCGTTCTCGGCGACGATCGAAGGCTTGAACATGTTGTCGCGACGGGCCAGGCAGAAGCGTATAGCCGCTGAAGCTTAACCTGCGTTAAACAAAACGGCCGCCTGAACTCGCAAGAGTCCAGGCGGCCGTTTTTTTGTTTGTACGACTGAAAAAGCGCCAGTCAGTGCGCGGTGGCCGGGTGTGCAGCCGATTTATCGGTTTTCGCCAGGGGCGCCGATTGAACCGGGTGGTGATGGTGCCGGCGGGTAATGCGCAAAACACCCCATAGCATGGCGGCGGCCACGGCCAGCCAGCCCGCAATTAACATCGCGATCGTCATTGTCAGGCTCATCCGTGCCTCCTCTTTGCCCTGCATCGGGCACACACGCTTTGCAAATAACAGTCTAGTCGCTGCTGTGTTTCAGGCAATTGACCAAAAGTCGCCTGTCACCAACCAGTTCGCTCTATCGAAAGTGATCAACTACCGGTTAAGGCTATACCGCTGCCGCGCGGCATCCTATGATCGACAGCCAAGCCGGCTGTGCGATTGCCTGGCGTCTGAATAGAGAGTGATGATGGTGCGGGTATTATCTCGAATTCGATCTTTGGTGCTGATCGTTGGCTGCGTTGCCGGCCTGGCTGGTTGCGCGGGCAGTGTGGCGCCTGAGATCAAGCGTCTGCCGGAACGTGTCGAACTCAGCGGTACGTTCTACCGTGGGCAAAGTTATCAGAGCGGGCCCCAGGTGCTGGCCAGCCTGCTGTCGCAACAGGGCATCGTGATCACCCCGGGATTGCTCGACAAACCCCTGCATTTGCCGGGTGCCGAAGACCAGCTGCAGCAGAACATGCAGAACCTCGCCCGCGAATACGGGATGGTGGTCTACCCCCTCGACAAAAATTTGCCGGCACTGCTGACCCAGGTCGCGGCCGGTTATCCGGTGATGGTGCGCTTCACCGAAGGTTCGGCGTTCTGGGCAGAGCCTCGGTACGCCATTCTCGCCGGTTACAACCGTCAGAAGCAGACCGTGTTGCTGCGCGCCGGGATGGATCGTCGCTTGCTGATGGGGTTCAGCTCATTCGAGTCGGCGTTCGAAAATGCCGGTGGCTGGGCTGTATTGATCCAGCAGCCGAACCAGATTCCGGCTAATGTCGACCAGCAGCGCTGGCTGAACGCGGCGAACGAACTTGCCCAGTCGGGTCAGGAGCAGGCGGCCGCCAGGGCGAAGAAGGCGTTGACCGCGCAGTAAGTTTCCACTCGTCATCAGCATGGCACCGGCACGCTATGCTGAAGTCTCATGTAGAGGGCCCGGATTTTTCGGGACCATGACCAGGAGGCGCCCATGGCACATTCCAATACCCCCACCGGCCCGCACTCGTCTGAGCATTCGTCCGATAATGAGTTGGGCTTCGATCCCGATTCCCCGGACGTTGCCGATCCTCAGGTCGACCCCATCGGGCCTGCCAAGGCGCCCAGGGATGTAAAGCCGGGCGAGGAGGGCAAGAAGGCGCCCGCGAAACCTTATGACCCACTCGGTAATCTGAAACCCAAGTCTTAGTGAGGTGCGTATGTCTACCGACTCGAGCTTTGACGACAAGCGTCCAGACCCTCCAGACAGTGTTCCGACAACCCCTGAAGCGGATCTGGACCCGGTGATGGATCCGGACAGTCCGTTACGGGATCCCTTGGCCAGGCCGACAGTGGTGCCGACGAAGCATCCGCAAGGTTGGAGAGATCCGAGTGCCGGGGATGGCATTCCGGATGACGATCAGATGCCGTTGCCCAATGATTGAGACAACCGGACGAAAAAAGCCCCGAATATTCGGGGCTTTTCGTTAACAGGCGTTTCGACCTTATTTAGATGCTTCAACCACACCGCTCTGGCGATGCTTGAGGTTCTTGTCGGACTTGTACTGCAGGGCTACGGACGGCACGTTGGCGCTCTTGCCGGTTTCGACCCAGCTGCGAATACGGGTGGCATCGGCAAAGTGCGTGTACTTGCCGTAGGCATCGAGAATCACCAGCGTAACCGGACGGTTGCCCATGCTGGTGACCAATACCAGGCAGTGCCCGGCCTCATTGGTGAAGCCGGTTTTGGTCAGCTTGATGTCCCAGTTAGGCTTGTTGACCAAATGGTCGGTATTGTGGAATCCCAGGCTGTAATTGGGTTTGCGGAACGAAACGGTTTTTTCCTTGGTGGTGCTCAACTCGGTGAGTAACGGGTGCTTGTGCGCGGCGATCAGCAGTTTGCTCAGGTCGCGAGCAGTGGACACGTTGCGAGGGGAAAGGCCCGTCGGTTCGACGAAGTGAGTGTTGGTCATGCCCAGCGCCTTGGCTTTGGCGTTCATGGCGGCAATGAACGCGACATAACCGCCCGGGTAGTGATGGGCCAGAGTCGCGGCTGCCCGGTTTTCCGATGACATCAGGGCAATCAGCAGCATTTCCCGGCGCGACAATTCGCTGTTGAGTTTGACTCGGGAAAACACGCCTTTCATTTCCGGTGTATCGCTGATGTTGACCGAAAGGTATTCGTCCATGTTTTGCTTGGCTTCTACCACCACCAGGCCGGTCATCAGTTTGCTGACGGATGCGATTGGAACTACGACGTCAGGGTTGTTGGCATAGATGACTTTGTTGGTTTGCATATCCATCAGCAAGGCGCTGCCGGAAGCGATCTTCAGTTGTGCAGTGTCTCGTGGCGCTGCAGTGGTTTCGGCGGCATTGACCGTTGGCGTGGTGAAAGTCCCTGTAAATGCAAAGAATAGGCTCAGGATTGAAAGACGGATTTTCACGCTGGCGGACTCATGAAGGGGTGGATATGCCGTTTTGTAACGGGCTGCTTCTTAAAACCGACGCATTTTAGGAGTATGTGCCAGGAAAGCCATAGGCGCCTGCCATACAGGGGGTAAAAGTGAAGAATATTTAATGCTGTATCAATTTTGTGTCATCTGGCCCGGCATCCCGACCTCTGATCCGTCGGTGGTCGAGTTTTTTCTGCGGGTAAAAAGAACCCCGCGATGGGCGGGGTTCTTTTCAGGTGATGCTGCGAACAACGGTGAACTCAGCTGTGCAGTGTTTCTGCCGCGTACAGCGTGTTTTCCAGCAGGCAGGCGCGGGTCATCGGGCCAACCCCACCTGGTACCGGAGTGATCCAGCCAGCGCGGGCCAGAGCGGATTCGTAGGTCACGTCACCGACCAGCTTGCCGTCTTCCTGACGGTTGATGCCGACGTCGATCACGATCGCGCCTTCCTTGATCCACTCACCCTTGACCAGACCGGGCTTGCCGGCGGCAACTACCACCAGGTCAGCGCGACCTACGTGGCCAGCCAGATCCTTGGTGAAGCGGTGGGTGACGGTCACGGTGCAACCGGCCAGCAGCAGTTCCATCGCCATCGGCCGGCCAACGATGTTGGAAGCCCCCACGATGACGGCGTCCATCCCGTAAAGATCGGCACCGGTGCTTTCCAGCAACGTCATGATGCCTTTAGGGGTGCATGGACGCAGTAGCGGAATACGCTGGGCCAGACGCCCCGACGTTATAAGGGTGGAAGCCGTCGACGTCTTTGTCGGGACGAATGCGCTCCAGCAATTTGGAGGCGTCCAGGTGTTCAGGTAAAGGCAGCTGGAGCAAAACGCCGTCAATTGCCGGGTCGTCGTTCAGGCGATCGATCAGATCGGTCAGCGCTTGCTGAGTGGTTTCGGCAGGCAGGTCGTAGGCTTGGGAAAGGAAGCCGACCTCTTCACAGTCTTTACGCTTGTGCGAGACATAAACCTGAGAGGCAGGATCGCTGCCGACCAGGATCACCGCGAGGCCGGGTGTGCGCAGGCCTTGCTGGCGACGCTCGGCGACTCGTTTGGCGATCTGCTGGCGCAGGCTGGCGGCGATCGATTTGCCGTCGATTAGTTGTGCAGTCATTGCGCGTGATTAACCATCGAGAGGGGAAAAAAAGAGAGCGCATTCTCGCATGTCATGAGGTGAGGGCAAAGGCGCTTGGTCTGCAAATTCCCCTAACTCCTTTAATTAAATGAATTTTTTTTTAAAAAGGATTTGACGACCTCTGGGGGGCTCTATACTATTCGTCGCACTTGTCGGGCACAGCCTAGCACTGGTTGAGAAGGTCGAGCGGAGTTACGCTTCCGCAAGACTGAAAAGCACTTAGTTTGTAGTCCTTCAAGGGTACAGATTAACAAGGCGCCCGTAGCTCAGCTGGATAGAGCATCCGCCTTCTAAGCGGATGGTCGCAGGTTCGAGTCCTGCCGGGTGCGCCATTAGGCAGCTTTGGCACAAGTAACGCGATATGGTGGGCGTAGCTCAGTTGGTAGAGCACGGGATTGTGACTCCCGTTGTCGTGGGTTCGATCCCCATCGTCCACCCCATATTTCGAAAGGCGCCAGATTAACAGTCTGGCGCCTTTGCTTTAACAGCTTCAACCCGCGGATGTGGTGGAATTGGTAGACACACTGGATTTAGGTTCCAGCGCCGCGAGGCGTAAGAGTTCGAGTCTCTTCATCCGCACCAAATAAAGCTTCACTCATGCCGGTTGGCTTGGTTGGGGCTCAACAAAGAAGTTGTTTGGCTTCTTTGTCACGCAATATGGTGGGCGTAGCTCAGTTGGTAGAGCACGGGATTGTGACTCCCGTTGTCGTGGGTTCGATCCCCATCGTCCACCCCATATTTCGAAAGGCGCCAGATTTAACAGTCTGGCGCCTTTTTTGTTTCAGTGGTTTGAGTGTCGGCGGCTGCAGTTGTGGGCCGCAGGGGCGGGTCGTTTCGTCGTATTTATGTTTCTCGATGATGCTCGATTTGTCCGCCGATCCCCTCGTGGGGTTGGCTGTCAGGGGCGGATTGCCGATTCCTTCTATATATAGGAAGGTGGGCGCAGGGCCCTGGCTTGATTGGCTGTATTTGCGAACAGGGCGAGGCATAACCGTTTGTCCCCGCCTATAAATTGCCTGCTGTTTTTTTACCCGTTTTCAGTAGGGTGACTTCTTGAGTTTGACCCACTAGAATGCATGCCCTTGATTCTGGGGTCGGAAACGGCCGGCTAACGTCTGTGCAACGAGGAATATCCATGCAAGTTTCTGTTGAAAATACTTCTGCTCTTGAGCGCCGCATGAGCATCACCGTGCCGGCTGAGCGTATCGAGACTCAGGTCAACAAGCGTCTGCAGCAGACTGCCCAAAAGGCCAAGATCGCTGGCTTCCGTCCAGGCAAAGTGCCAATGAGCGTGATCCGTCAGCGTTTCGGGGCTGATGCGCGTCAAGAAGCTGTGGGCGACGTGATCCAGTCTTCCTTCTACGAAGCTGTCGTCGAGCAGAAGCTGAACCCGGCTGGTTCGCCTTCGATCGAACCTAAAACCCTGGAAGCGGGCAAGGACCTGGAATACGTAGCCGTATTCGAAGTGTTCCCTGAGTTCACCGTTGCCGGTTTCGAAGGCATCACTGTCGAGCGCCTGAGCGCCGACGTGGTTGACGCCGATCTGGACAAGATGCTGGATATCCTGCGCAAGCAGAACACCCGTTTCGAAGTGGCCGATCGCGCTGCCCAGAACGAAGACCAGCTGAACATCGATTTCGTCGGCAAGGTCGACGGTGAAGTGTTCGCAGGCGGTTCCGCCAAAGGTACTCAGCTGGTGCTGGGTTCCGGCCGCATGATCCCTGGTTTCGAAGACGGCCTGGTTGGCGCTAAAGCTGGCGAAGAGCGCGTTCTGAACCTGACTTTCCCAGAGGATTACCAGAACCTCGACCTGGCGGGCAAAACCGCTGAGTTCACCGTGACAGTGAACACTGTTTCCGAGCCTAAGCTGCCAGAGCTGACCGAAGAATTCTTCGCTCAATTCGGCATCAAGGAAAGCGGCCTGGAAGGCTTCCGCACCGAAGTTCGCAAGAACATGGAGCGTGAACTGCGTCAGGCGATCAAATCCAAGGTCAAGAATCAGGTAATGGACGGTCTGCTGGCCACCAACCCGATCGAAGTGCCAAAGGCGCTGCTGTCCAACGAAGTCGACCGTCTGCGCGTGCAGGCTGTTCAGCAGTTCGGCGGCAACATCAAGCCTGATCAGCTGCCAGCCGAGCTGTTCGAAGAGCAAGCCAAGCGCCGCGTTGTGCTGGGCCTGATCGTGGCTGAAGTGGTCAAGCAATTCGACCTCAAGCCTGACGAAGCCCGCGTTCGCGAGATGATTCAGGAAATGGCTTCGGCTTATCAGGAGCCTGAGCAGGTTGTGTCCTGGTACTACAAGAACGACCAGCAACTGAACGAAGTCCGTTCGGTTGTGCTGGAAGAACAAGTTGTGGATACTGTTCTGCAGAAAGCTAGCGTGACCGACAAATCGGTCTCTTACGAAGAAGCGGTCAAGCCGGTAGAAGCTCCACAAGCCGACTGATTGTTTTTGCGGTAAGAAGTACACACCATAAGCCAGCCTTCGTGCTGGCTTATGCGTATTCAAGACATAACTATTTGGGAGTGACTGCAGAGCATGTTCCGTAATTCGTATATTCAGCAGAACTCTGATATCCAGGCCGCAGGCGGCTTGGTCCCGATGGTTGTCGAGCAATCTGCTCGTGGCGAGCGCGCCTATGACATCTACTCGCGCCTTCTCAAGGAGCGAGTGATTTTTCTGGTTGGTCCGGTAGAGGACTACATGGCCAACCTGATCTGTGCGCAACTGCTGTTCCTTGAAGCGGAAAATCCGGACAAGGACATCCATCTCTATATCAACTCGCCGGGCGGTTCGGTGACGGCGGGCATGTCGATCTATGACACCATGCAGTTCATCAAGCCAAACGTATCGACCACCTGTATCGGTCAAGCGTGCAGCATGGGCGCGTTTCTACTGACGGCCGGTGCCCAAGGCAAGCGTTACTGCCTGCCGAACTCGCGTGTGATGATTCACCAGCCACTGGGCGGTTTCCAGGGCCAGGCCTCGGATATCGAAATCCATGCCAAGGAAATTCTCTTCATTCGTGAGCGTCTCAACACGCTGATGGCCAAGCATAGCGGGCGCACTCTTGAAGAAATCGAGCGCGATACCAACCGCGATAATTTCATGAGCGCAGAAGCAGCGCGTGAATACGGGTTGATCGATGAAGTGATCAACCAGCGACCCGCTTAAAATAAGCAGCTCAAAATAAGGCTGGTCGGCGGGTCCGATCACCAGCGGGCTTGAAAAAGCCCGCAATAGCCTTCATCTTGTGTTGCAAGCCTATCGGATTTGGATCGAACGAATGACTGACACCCGCAACGGCGAGGACAACGGCAAGCTGCTCTATTGCTCCTTCTGTGGCAAAAGCCAGCATGAAGTACGCAAATTGATTGCCGGCCCCTCGGTCTTTATCTGCGACGAGTGCGTCGACCTGTGCAATGACATCATCCGCGAGGAGGTGCAGGAAGCCCAGGCCGAAAGCAGCGCGCATAAATTGCCTTCGCCTAAAGAAATCAGCGGCATCCTTGATCAGTACGTGATTGGTCAGGAGCGTGCGAAAAAGGTTCTGGCCGTAGCGGTGTACAACCACTACAAGCGCCTGAATCAGCGTGACAAAAAGAATGACGACGTCGAACTCGGCAAGAGCAACATCTTGCTGATCGGCCCGACAGGCTCGGGTAAAACCCTGCTTGCCGAAACACTGGCCCGCTTGCTGAACGTTCCGTTCACCATCGCCGACGCAACCACCCTCACCGAGGCGGGTTATGTAGGTGAAGATGTCGAGAACATCATTCAGAAGCTGCTGCAGAAGTGCGATTACGATGTAGAAAAAGCCCAGATGGGCATTGTCTACATCGATGAGATCGACAAAATCTCGCGCAAGTCTGACAACCCGTCGATCACCCGGGACGTTTCCGGTGAAGGCGTGCAGCAGGCCCTGCTCAAGTTGATCGAAGGTACGGTCGCTTCCGTTCCGCCTCAGGGTGGTCGCAAGCATCCGCAGCAGGAATTCCTTCAGGTCGACACCCGTAACATCCTGTTCATCTGCGGTGGTGCGTTCTCCGGTCTGGAAAAGGTTATTCAAAACCGTTCCACCAAGGGCGGCATCGGTTTCAACGCGGAAGTTCGCAGCAAGGAAGAAGGCAAGAAAGTCGGTGAGTCCCTGCGTGAAGTCGAGCCTGACGATCTGGTCAAGTTCGGTCTGATCCCGGAATTCGTCGGTCGTCTGCCGGTACTTGCCACGCTGGACGAGCTTGATGAAGCTGCGTTGATGCAGATTCTCACCGAGCCGAAAAATGCTCTGACCAAGCAGTATGCCAAGCTGTTCGAGATGGAAGGCGTGGACCTGGAATTCCGGGCTGACGCGCTGAAATCGGTCGCCAAACGTGCCCTGGAACGCAAAACCGGTGCCCGTGGACTGCGTTCGATTCTCGAAGGTGTATTGCTCGACACTATGTACGAAATCCCCTCGCAGTCCGAGGTGAGTAAAGTAGTGATCGATGAAAGCGTTATAGAAGGCAAGTCCAAGCCACTGTATATCTACGAAAACAGTGAGCCGGCTGCCAAGGCAGCGCCAGACGCATAAGCGTCACACTGCTGGAATAAAGAAGGGGCCTTCGGGCCCCTTTGCTATTGTGGGAGTTGGTGTCTGTGACAGCGGCATGACAGTCAACCCGGTTTTTTGCATGCATCCGAACCCATGCAGGCGCTGCCGTAAGCGGCGATATTTAAAGTGGTTCTTTTTATCCGCTTGTTTTTTTTGAAAACAGCCCCCATCTTGGTTTCAAGCTTACTTCCATCTGTTTACGGCCTTACGGCCGCCGTAGAGGCGAAATCATGAAGACGACCATCGAATTGCCTCTCCTGCCATTGCGTGATGTCGTGGTTTATCCGCACATGGTTATCCCGCTGTTCGTGGGGCGCGAGAAATCCATCGAAGCCCTTGAGGCAGCGATGACGGGTGACAAGCAGATCCTTCTGCTGGCTCAGCGAAATCCTGCTGACGACGATCCTGGCGAAGAAGCACTTTATCGCGTAGGTACCATCGCTACCGTTCTGCAGCTGCTCAAGCTGCCTGACGGCACGGTCAAGGTTCTTGTCGAAGGCGAGCAGCGGGGCGCCGTGGAGCGCTTCAGCGAAGTCGACGGCCACTGCCGTGCCGAAGTCTCGCTGATCGATGAAGCCGACGCGCCTGAGCGCGAATCGGAAGTGTTTGTCCGCAGCCTGCTGGCTCAGTTCGAACAATATGTACAGCTGGGCAAGAAAGTCCCCGCTGAGGTCCTGTCGTCGCTCAACAGCATCGATGAGCCAGGCCGCCTGGTCGACACCATGGCCGCGCACATGGCGCTGAAGATCGAGCAGAAGCAGGAAATCCTCGAAATCATCGATTTGTCGGCCCGGGTCGAGCACGTTCTGGCGTTGCTGGATGCCGAGATCGATCTGCTGCAAGTCGAAAAACGCATTCGCGGTCGCGTCAAAAAGCAAATGGAGCGCAGCCAGCGCGAGTACTACCTGAATGAGCAGATGAAGGCCATTCAGAAAGAGCTGGGCGACAGCGACGAAGGCCACAACGAAATCGAGGAGCTGAAAAAGCGTATCGATGCCGCTGGCCTGCCGAAAGACGCGCTGGCCAAGGCTCAGGCCGAACTGAACAAACTCAAGCAAATGTCGCCAATGTCAGCGGAAGCGACAGTGGTGCGTTCGTACATCGACTGGCTGGTTCAAGTGCCGTGGAAGGCCCAGAGCAAAGTGCGTCTGGACCTTGCCCGTGCCGAAGACATTCTCGATGCAGACCACTACGGTCTGGAAGAAGTCAAAGAGCGGATCCTCGAATACCTCGCCGTGCAGAAGCGCGTGAAGAAGATTCGCGGTCCGGTGCTGTGCCTGGTCGGTCCTCCAGGGGTGGGTAAAACCTCTCTGGCGGAGTCGATTGCCCACGCCACCAACCGTAAATTCGTCCGTATGGCCCTCGGTGGCGTGCGCGATGAGGCGGAAATTCGTGGCCATCGCCGAACTTATATCGGTTCGATGCCAGGAAGATTGATTCAAAAGATGACAAAAGTGGGCGTGCGCAACCCGCTGTTCCTGCTCGATGAAATCGACAAAATGGGCAGCGACATGCGTGGCGATCCGGCGTCGGCGTTGCTGGAAGTGCTCGACCCCGAGCAAAACCACAACTTCAACGATCACTATCTGGAAGTCGATTACGACCTGTCCGATGTGATGTTCCTGTGCACCTCCAACTCCATGAACATTCCGCCGGCGCTGCTGGACCGGATGGAAGTGATCCGTCTGCCCGGTTACACCGAAGACGAGAAGATCAACATCGCCGTCAAATACCTTTCGCCCAAGCAGATTCAGGCCAACGGCTTGAAGAAAGGCGAGCTGGAATTCGACGCCGAAGCGATTCGTGACATCATCCGCTACTACACCCGCGAAGCCGGTGTACGTGGGCTGGAGCGCCAGATTGCCAAGGTTTGCCGCAAGGCGGTCAAAGAGCATGCGCTGGAAAAACGCTTCTCGGTGAAGGTGACTGCCGAGATGCTGGAACACTTCCTGGGTGTGCGTAAATTCCGCTACGGCCTGGCCGAGCAGCAGGATCAGATCGGTCAGGTCACAGGCCTGGCGTGGACCCAGGTGGGCGGTGAATTGCTGACCATCGAAGCCGCCGTCGTGCCGGGTAAAGGCCAATTGATCAAGACCGGCTCCCTGGGTGACGTGATGGTCGAATCGATCACCGCAGCGCTGACCGTTGTCCGCAGCCGTGCGAAGAGCCTGGGGATTCCCCTGGACTTCCACGAGAAGCGCGACACGCATATTCACATGCCAGAAGGGGCGACCCCGAAAGACGGCCCTAGCGCCGGTGTAGGCATGTGCACAGCCCTGGTGTCGGCATTGACTGGCATTCCTGTGCGAGCGGACGTCGCCATGACTGGCGAAATCACCTTGCGTGGTCAGGTGCTGGCGATCGGTGGCTTGAAGGAAAAACTGCTGGCGGCTCACCGTGGCGGAATCAAGACGGTGATCATTCCTGAAGAGAACGTACGCGATCTGAAGGAAATTCCTGACAATATCAAGCAAGATCTGCAGATTAAACCAGTTAAATGGATTGACGAGGTCCTGCAAATTGCGCTGCAATACGCGCCGGAGCCCTTGCCGGATGTGGCTCCGGAGATCGTTACAAAGGATGAGAAACGCGAGTCTGACTCTAAGGAAAGAATTAGCACGCATTAATACGCATTTGCCTGGGGGGCTTTCTTGACAGTTTTTTAGAGCCCTTGTTATAAAGCGGCTCTTAAGTGTCTGTAGGCCATTCAGCACTCGTTTTTGCTTTCACCAAAAAACTTAGAATCATACTCAAATAGATATAAGGGGACTTAGAGTGAACAAGTCGGAACTGATTGATGCTATCGCTGCATCCGCTGATATCCCGAAAGCTGCTGCTGGCCGTGCGCTGGACGCTGTAATCGAATCCGTCACTGGCGCTCTGAAGGCTGGCGACTCTGTTGTTCTGGTTGGTTTCGGCACCTTCTCCGTGACTGATCGTCCAGCTCGCATCGGTCGTAACCCACAGACCGGTAAGACGCTGGAAATCGCCGCAGCCAAAAAACCAGGTTTCAAAGCTGGTAAAGCACTGAAAGAAGCTGTCAACTAAGTTCGATTCAGGTTTTTGCCTATCCGGGTCGGGGTCATTCCTGACTTGGCAGCGGAGCGGTAGTTCAGTCGGTTAGAATACCGGCCTGTCACGCCGGGGGTCGCGGGTTCGAGTCCCGTCCGCTCCGCCAGTTACGAGAAGGCGCATCCTCGGATGCGCCTTTCTTCTATCCGGATTCTACCCACGCTCCACGGTTGCCTAATTTTGAAGTTCAACCGTTTCTGGGGGACGCATGCTGCAGAATATCAGGGACAATTCACAAGGCTGGATTGCCAAGACCATTATCGGAGTCATCGTTGCACTGATGGCTTTGACCGGTTTCGACGCCATTTTTCGGGCCACGACGCACAAGAATGAAGCGGCAAAGGTCAACGGCGAAGAAATCAGCCAGAACGAGCTGAGCCAGGCGGTCGATATGCAACGCCGTCAGCTCATGCAACAGCTGGGCAAGGATTTCGATGCTTCCTTGCTCGACGAAAAGATGCTGCGCGAATCGGCCCTCAAAGGCCTGATCGATCGCAAACTGCTGCTGCAAGGCGCAGAAAAATCGAAATTCGCTTTCTCCGAAGCCGCTTTGGATCAAGTGATCCTGCAAACGCCTGAATTCCAGGTGAACGGCAAGTTCAGCACCGAGCGCTTCGACCAGGTGATCCGTCAACTGGGCTATAGCCGTCTGCAATTCCGCCAGATGCTGGCTCAGGAAATGCTGATCGGTCAGCTGCGCGCTGGCCTGGCCGGTAGCGGCTTTGTCACCGATGCGCAGGTTCTGGCCTTCGCCCGTCTGGAAAAACAGACCCGCGATTTCGCCACCCTGAACGTCAAGGCTGACCCGGCGGCAGTGAAGCTGACCGATGATGAAGTCAAAGCCTACTACGACGAACACGCCAAGGAGTTCATGACGCCGGATCAGGTGGTCATCGACTACCTCGAATTGAAGAAGGCCTCCTTCTTTGATCAGGTCAGCGTCAAGGACGAAGACCTGCAAGCGGCGTATCAGAAAGAAACCGCGAACCTGTCCGAGCAACGCCGGGCTGCGCACATTCTGATCGAAGTGAACGACAAGGTGACTGAGGCGCAAGCCAAGGCCAAAATCGAAGAAGTGCAGGCGCGTCTGGCCAAGGGTGAGAAGTTCGAGGCCCTGGCCAAGGAATTCTCCCAGGACCCAGGCTCGGCGAACAACGGCGGTGACCTCGGCTTTGCAGGTCCGGGCGTCTACGATCCAGCGTTTGAAAAAGCCCTGTATTCGTTGGCCAAGGATCAGGTTTCGGAGCCGGTTCGCACTGATTTCGGTTTTCACCTGATCAAGCTGTTGGGCGTTGAAGCGCCTGAAGTTCCAACATTTGCCAGCCTGAAGGACAAGCTGACCCGCGAGCTGAAAACCCAGCAGGTCGAGCAGCGTTTCGTCGAGGCGACCAAACAATTGGAAGACTCCTCGTTCGAGTCCTCCGATCTGGCCCAGCCGGCACAAGACCTGAAGCTGACCGTCCATACCTCCGCGCCATTCGGCCGTGAAGGTGGCGAAGGTGTCGCGGCCAACCGTGCCGTGGTTACCGCTGCATTCAGTCCTGAAGTGCTGGATGAGGGTGCCAACAGCACCGCCATCGAGCTGGACCCGGAAACCGTGATCGTGTTGCGCGCCAAGGAACACCGCAAGCCTGAGCAACTGCCGCTGGAAAGCGTGGCTGCCAGCATACGCGTGCAATTGACCAAGGAGCACGCCAGTGCCGCCGCCAAGACCAAGGCTGATCAACTGATCGCCAGCCTGCGCGATGGCAAGACTGCACTGGACAAGGCGATCGATGGGCAGAACTGGAAAGCCACCGCTGCAGCTACTCGCGCTCAGGAAGGGGTCGACCCAACTGTACTGCAAGCGCTGTTCCGCATGCCCAAGCCTGTCTCCAAAGACAAGCCGACCTTCAGCAGCGTGACCCTGGCCGATGGTAGCCTGGTGATCGTGCGTCTGAATGGCGTGAACGAAGCCGCGGCGCCGACCGACGAAGAGAAGGTTCAATACCGTCGCTTCCTCGCCTCGCGCATTGGCCAGCAAGACTTCGCGGCCTACCGCAAACTGCTGGAACGCGAAGCCGACATCAAGCGTTTCTGATGCCTGATTGAGTGTTGCGCGACACAAAGACCCCGACCGAAAGGCCGGGGTTTTTTTTATGGGTGACACAAAATCGGCATGGCTACTCGTCGCCTGCTTGTTTACCGTGCGACTTTTTCCTGTCAATGACTGTCGGTAGACTTGTAACCGTTTCAAGACACTAAACGGTGCGACGCTAAGCATCGATCTGTTGCACAATACGCCCCGAACCGTTTTTCTCAGGATGTTCAATGTTTAAATCAATTCCCATGCGTGTTGTCGGGCTGGCCTTGGTGATGGCCGCCGCTGCCGGTTGTTCGTCGAAGAAGGCCGCCATCTATGAGCATGAGAACTTCGACGATTCCGGAACGTTCTCGCGCAGCTACCCGGTGACCGATGTGCAGACCTGCGAAGCCGCCCGTCGGGCCTTGCTCAGTCAGGGTTACATCATCACCAGCAGTGACCCGAAACTGGTCAGTGGCCACAAGAGCTTCCAGCAAACCGGCGATACCCATATGGAGATCAGTTTCAGTGTGGTCTGTGCCGATGACGGCAGCGAGGGGCATCACGCCACCATGTTCGCCAACGCCTTGCAGGACCGTTATGCGCTGAAGAAGACCAACAACTCCGCCAGCCTGGGCGTGGGCGTGTTGGGCTCGGTGTCGATGCCGATCGGTTCGTCCGACGACTCGATGGTCAAGGTCGCCAGCGAAACCGTGTCCTCGGCCAAGTTCTACGAGCGTTTCTTTACCTTGGTCGAATTGTTCCTGCCGCCGGAAGCGAAGAAGGCCGCGCATATTCCTGACAAGCCGAAAACCGACTTGGGTGTGCCAGAAGCCAAGGTTGCACCGGCTCAGTTGGTACCGACCCCCGGCGGCGGAACCTGCGCCTGCTCCAGCGCCGGCAGCCGAACCTGCACCCGCCGCGTCAGAGCCGGTTGTGCCACCTGCTGAAGCGGCGCCGATTACTCCGGCTGCGAGCAGCGAGCCGACTTCATCCACGGGAAACATCACTCCCGCAGCGGACTCAAGCACGCTGCCAGCACCGACCGAGCCAATTTCGGCTATGCCTGTCTCCGGCCAGTAATAGGCCCGTTTGTTACGGGATCGTGTCAGATGACACCGATCCCGTTGCGGCCTTCAAGATTGATCCGCATCAACCGAGCTGCATTCCTACAGCTCATATCGAAAAAAACATGTGATAAATTCCTGACCGCCTGCTACGTTTTATTCAGTAGCGACATAGGGATGTGCCCGCGTCATTTTTCTTTCATGCGGGCACTTTATGCTCAAGGCGCTGGTCATTTATTCAGACGTTTTTTTCAACAAGCGATGGGGGTTTAATTATGGACGATTATCAAGAAGAACTGCTCGAGTACCAGGCGTTTGAACTCGACCCGCTGGAACCGGCCGAAGACGCTACCGAACTGTAAGCCCTATGCGGATTGGCGATGACTGCGGCGAAATTCGCCGGGGGTCTGGCCGTTCCAGCGTTTGAAGGCCCGTTGAAAGGCTTCGGCAGAGGCAAATCCCAGCAGGTAGGCGATTTCGCCGAACGCCAGTTCAGTGTCACGGATGTACGTCATGGCGAGGTCGCGGCGCGTGTCGTTGAGAATCGCACGAAATTGCGTGCCTTCCTCGGCGAGTTTGCGACGCAAGGTCCAGGTCGGCAGCTTCAGGCGTGCCGCCACTTCTTCCAGGTCGGGTTCCCGGCCACCATTGAGTAACGGCCCCAGTAACTGTGTGATGCGCTCACGCAGGCTACGGGTGCGTGTCAGTTGTTCCAGTTCCCGCTCACACAGTTGCAGCAGGTGCCGCCAGGTGCTTGGGCAGTGTTGCGGGTTGCGCTGGGCGAGGCTGTCCAGGCTCAGGCGCAGTTGGTTCTGTTCGGCGCCAAACTGAATCGGACAATCGCCCAACACGGCGTAGGCTTCACGGTAATCCGGCGCCTGGAATTCGATCTCGATCCGCTCGGCGCGTAGCGGGGCAGGGCTCAGGCTGGACAATTGCTGCAACCAGCCCGCGATGATCGAGTCCACCACAAAGCGGTTGTAGGCGTTGTAGGGGCTGATCGAATAGAACCGTAGCCAGGCGCCTTGGGCGTCTTCGTGAAAGCTCGACTGGCCGCGATAGTTGGAACCGTACAGTGCTTCGAAGCGAATCAGGCAGCGCGCCGCTTCGCGCACGGTCGGTGCCTGGGCGGCGGTGACTCCGGCCAGGCCCGCCTGGCTCAGGCGACTGAGCTGGCCCATGCGCAAACCCAGCGCCGGGTCGTCGGTCAGTTGAATGGCGCCGTGACCCAGGCGCATGTAACGCGGAATCGACAGGCGGGCGCCAGCTTCGGCCAGCCGCGCGGCGTCGAGGCCGTACTGTTCGAGCAGTGGTTGTGGGTCCAGGCCATGGCTGCGCACGGCGTCGGCCAGGCTATGGACGAAGCCTACCGACAGATCCCCGAGGCGCATCGGCTGTGGTTTCATCGCTTACAACCAGAGGTTCAGCAAGCGCGCGCCCCGGGCATCGCCGTCGGCGAAATGCTGCCCGTTGCTGCTGAGAAAGCTTTGGCCCGCGCTGCCCTTGTCCCAGAACTGACCGCGCAGGAACACACTCATGCCGGCTACGGCCTGGCTATCGGGCGGCTGGGCGGTCAGCGTCAGCCGATACCAGGCCTGACCTTCACTGACTTCGCCGGCCTTGAGGCTGACAGCACCCGGCGCGGACAGGCCTTTGTAGCCACGCCACGGTTGATCCCAGGCTCCGCGCCCGATGACGAATGCCGGGACCGCTACCAGTTGTGCGCCTTGATCGTCGAGTTTGCGGTAATTGTCCGGGTACCAGCTGTCATGGCCGATCAGCACACCCAGGCGCCCGGCTGGGGTTTCGACGACGTTGATCGTGTACTCGGAGTCGGCTTTGAGGGTGTCGCGCTCAGCGAAAACCGGGTGCATTTGCCGTTGGGGTTGGCCGATCGGTAGGCCATCGCGACCGAACACCACACTGCTGTTGTACAGCGCGCCATGGCCGATGTTCAGGATACCGTTGCTGATGTTCGGCTCGGGCAGCACGATGGAACCGGCCACCAGGGTCACGTGGAATTCTTTTGCCAGACCACCGAACAGCGCCTGGTAATCCTTGGCCATGCTCTTGGCTTTCATCCGCAAGTGCGCGTCGTCGAGACGGCGGGAGCCCTCGGCGCCGATCAGGGCGCGGATGAACTGCAGCGGATTGCTCACCGCCAGCCAGTTCATGGCTTCCTTGAGGGTGGTGGCCTGGTACAACTCGTCTTTTTCGCCGCAGACCATCAGCCAGGTGCCGATATGTTCAGGCAGTACGACGATGGTCTTTTCATTCAGCAGGCCCTGGTCTTGAGCCTTCTGCAAATAAGCCGCGAGTTTGCGATGCAGGCGTTCGGGACTTTGGTAGTCGGTGGGGAACAGCTCAGGCTGGATACCCAGCAGATTGCCACGGTCGGCGGGCGTGCCCTGATCGACCGCAAGACTGATGCGCAAGTCCGACAGATAATGACCCACCGGACGGTCCGCGGCCCACATGGCGTAGGTCGTGAGGGCGGCGATCAACGCCATGGAGAGGGTCAGGTACAAAAGTTTGCGCATGGGAAAACAGTCAACAGCCGTGTGCAGGGTTCGCGACTAGGGTAGGGCGCATGCCCACGCTTGCCAAGGGGCGCTGCACATTTGGATCAATAAGTTGTCAGTTACGGTCATTGAGTGACAGCGGTACGGCTCTTAGTCTGTCGAACATGACTGATGGGGGCCGAAGAGCTCCTACATTTTTTCTGTGATCGCTCGTTGTGGAGTTACCGATGGCCGCCGCTCATTACCCGCACCTGTTGGCCCCGCTGGACCTGGGTTTTACCACATTGCGTAATCGCACCCTGATGGGCTCGATGCACACGGGCCTTGAGGAAAAGCCCGGCGGTTTCGAGCGCATGGCCGCGTACTTCGCCGAGCGTGCCCGTGGCGGTGTTGGCCTGATGGTCACCGGCGGTATCGGCCCGAACGATGAGGGTGGGGTGTACTCCGGTGCGGCCAAGCTGACCACCGAAGAAGAAGCGCTCAAGCACCGCATCGTCACCCGCGCGGTGCACGAGGCGGGCGGCAAGATCTGCATGCAGATTCTCCATGCCGGCCGTTACGCCTACAGCCCGAAACAGGTGGCGCCAAGCGCAATCCAGGCGCCGATCAATCCGTTCAAGCCTAAGGAACTGGACGAGGAAGGCATCGAGAAGCAGATCAGCGATTTCGTCACCTGCTCGACGCTTGCGCAACAAGCCGAGTACGACGGCGTCGAGATCATGGGCTCCGAAGGTTATTTCATTAACCAGTTCCTCGCGGCCCACACCAACCATCGCACCGACCGTTGGGGCGGTGCTTATGAGAACCGCATGCGCCTGCCGGTGGAAATCGTCCGCCGGGTGCGCGAAGCGGTCGGCCCGAACTTCATTATTATCTTCCGCCTGTCGATGCTCGACCTGGTGGAAGGCGGCAGCAGTTGGGAAGAAATCGTGCAATTGGCCAAGGCCATCGAGCAGGCCGGTGCGACGATCATCAATACCGGCATCGGCTGGCACGAAGCACGGATTCCGACCATCGCCACCAAAGTGCCGCGTGCGGCGTTCAGCAAGGTCACGGCCAAACTGCGCGGCGAGGTAGGCATTCCGCTGATCACCACCAACCGCATCAACACCCCGGAAGTCGCTGAGCAGATCCTGGCTGAAGGCGACGCCGACATGGTGTCCATGGCGCGGCCGTTCCTCGCCGATCCGGATTTCGTCAACAAAGCCGCCGCTGGCCGTGGCGATGAAATCAACACCTGCATCGGTTGCAACCAGGCCTGCCTGGACCACACCTTTGGTGGCAAGTTGACCAGTTGTCTGGTGAACCCGCGGGCTTGCCATGAAACTGAACTCAATTACCTGCCGGTGCAGCAGATCAAGAAAATCGCCGTGGTTGGCGCAGGTCCCGCCGGTCTGTCTGCCGCCACTGTGGCCGCCGAACGCGGCCATCAGGTGACCCTGTTCGATTCGGCCAGCGAAATCGGCGGCCAGTTCAATATCGCCAAGCGCGTACCGGGCAAGGAAGAGTTCTTCGAAACCCTGCGCTACTTCAACCGCAAGTTGCAGACCAGCAATGTCGAGCTGTGCCTGAACACCCGTGTGGACGTGGCGCAGCTGGTCGAGGGCGGTTACGACGAAATCATCCTGGCCACCGGCATTGCGCCGCGAGTGCCGGGGATTCCGGGCGTCGAGCACGCCAAGGTGCTGAGCTACCTGGACGTGATCCTCGAGCGTAAACCGGTGGGCAAGCGCGTTGCGGTGATCGGCGCCGGTGGTATCGGTTTCGACGTGTCGGAATTCCTCGTGCACCAAGGCGTGCCCACCAGTCAGGACCGCGAAGCGTTCTGGAAGGAGTGGGGCATCGATACGCATCTTGAAGCACGTGGCGGTGTCGCGGGTATCAAGGCTGCGCCCCATGCGCCGGCCCGTGAGGTGTTCCTGTTGCAACGCAAGAAATCCAAGGTCGGTGATGGCCTGGGCAAGACCACCGGCTGGATTCACCGCACCGGTCTGAAGAACAAGCAGGTGCAGATGCTCAATAGCGTCGAGTACCTGAAGATCGACGATGACGGCCTGCACATCCGCATCGGCGATAGCGGCGAACCGCAAGTGCTGCCGGTGGACAACATTGTGATCTGCGCCGGGCAGGATCCGTTGCGTGAGTTGCAGGACGGTTTGCTCGCGGCCGGGCAGAACGTGCATTTGATTGGTGGCGCGGACGTGGCGGCGGAGCTGGATGCCAAGCGGGCGATCAACCAGGGTTCGCGGTTGGCGGCTGAGTTGTAATCAACACAAAATCTGTGGCGAGGGAGCTTGCTGTGGCGAGGGGGCTTGCCCCCGTTGGGCTGCGCAGCGGCCCCAAACCGATTCAACGCATTTTTTAGTATCACCGCGTTGAATCGGTTTACGACGGCTGCGCCGCCGAACGGGGGCAAGCCCCCTCGCCACAAGTCTGCTGTTAACATACCGGCTCTTTACCCAGAGCCGGCATCAATGCTTTCCCCTCCAACAGACTGGCTCCCCCAAGCCCCCCTCGAACCCCTTCACCTCGACTGGCTCACCACGGCCAGCATCGACGTCGCCATCCTGCGTCTGGACCAGATCGACCCGCTGATCAGCGGCAACAAGTGGTTCAAACTCATCGAACATCTCAAAGCCGCCGACCAGAACGGCGCCCAAGGCATCATCAGCCTGGGCGGTGCTCACTCCAACCATCTCCACGCATTGGCCGCAGCGGGCAAACGCTTCGGTTTCACCACTGTCGGTTTGCTGCGCGGGCATCCGCAAGACACCCCGACAGTAAAGGACTTGCAGGCGTTCGGCATGCAGTTGCACTGGTTGGGGTATGGCGGTTATCGAGCGCGGCACGAACCGGGCTTCTGGCAGTCATGGCGGGAGCAGTACCCCGAGCTGCAACCGGTGCCGGAAGGTGGTGGTGGCTTGCGTGGGGCAAAGGGCTGTATGCAGTTGGTGGCACAGGCCCGCGAGCAACTGAGCGGTCCGGGCTGGAGCAACTACGACGGCTGGTGGCTGGCCTGCGGAACGGGCACGACCCTGGCCGGTCTGGTGCTGGCCGAGGCGGGTGAACACCCGGTGTATGGCGCGCTGGCGGTGCCTGATGATCATGGCGTGGCGCAGCAGGTCGGAATGATTGTGCAGGAAGCCGGTTTGGTCGATCCCTTGTATGAATTGCTGGACGCCAGCCGTGGCGGTTTTGCCAAAGTCGATCCGCAGCTGCTTGCATTCGTCGAGCAGACCGAACAGGCCAGCGGCATTCTTTTCGAACCGCTGTACACCGGCAAAGCGCTCATGGCACTCAAGCAACAGGTCGAAGCCGGTAAATTTCCCCGGGGAGCGCGTTTGATCTTCATCCACACCGGCGGCTTGCAGGGCCGCCGGGGTTTCGAGCGAAGCGGTCGCGACTAACTGCGTGGCATCATCCGCAGCAACGTGTTATCGCGCACCACATAGTGGTGGTAGAGCCCGGCCACGGCGTGCAGCCCGATCAGCCAATAGCCGATGGTCCCGCCGAGCACGTGCCAGCCCTCGAGTTGCTTGGCCAGCGGTTTGTTTTCTTCGATCAGCAACGGCAGGTCGATGCCATAGAACATCACCCGATGCCCTTCGGCACTGGTAATCAGCCAGCCCAGAATCGGCATGGTGATCATGAAAATATACAGCGCCCAGTGCATCAGCTTGGCGAGCATGGTTTGCCAGTGAGGCGAGGCGGGGAAGATCTGCGGCGCCGGCCCCAGGCTGCGGGCGAACAGCCGCAACCAGACCAGCACGAACACGGTCAGGCCGAGCATGAAGTGCGCTTCCTTGATCAGCGTCCGGCCGCCACTGCCTTTGGGAAAGATCCCGCGAAATTCGATACAGGCGTAAACCAGTACTAACAGAACCAACATCAACCAGTGCAGCGCGATCGACACGGTGCTGTAGCGTGATTCGGAATTCTTCCAGGGCATACGGTGTTCCTCACAGGTCTGGTCTGAAATCACCGTTCTTGTTCGACGGCATGCGCTCACTGTAATCCTGTTTTGTAGGATTTGCCTGAGGCAAATGGGTTGTTCAATGCTCTGGATCAAGTGATTGGCCACAAAAAAGCGCCAGTTCCGTTAAAGGAACTGGCGTTTTTTATGATGCGATAAAGGGCGCCTGGAAGTGGCGGCGGACGGGCCGCACATGGTCATGCCGATGGCCTGCTTACATCAGACACGCGTGAAGCAACTCCTGGACAGTGCCTGGCCAGGCTCGCCGCAGCGGCGGGCAAGGTCGACAGGGGATGAAGATCAGGGGGCGAGATCCGAGCGGTTGATCAGCCAATCGAGCAGCAGACGGGCATCGCGGCGTGGCTCGGTAGCGGGTCGGGAAGGTTGGCGATGACCGATGCCGGCACACAGCACCGGCCGGTCCGGGTCGCTGTCGAGAAAACTGACCAGCACCTCGGTGCCTGCCATGGGCAACCTCGACGAATCGATCCGCCCGTCTGGCGCAGCGAGGGCGACCGGTAGCCAGAGACCGGCGGAGTCATCCTCCTCGAGCGTCGGCCACAACCTGACCTGGATGCGGCCCTGGTCATCGAGCGCCGCCGGTTGCCCGACGGGGCCCAGTACCCGGGCGGTCTGATAGCCCGGGATGCTCGGCCTGGCCTGTTTGAGCACCGGCCGGAATACCGTTGACCAGGGAATGGCAGTGAACTGATTGCTGTAGCGCCGGGGGATGCCGGGCTTGTCATCGGCGAGAATCGACGGCTGCTGTCCTTGGTGCTGGATGTCGGTGAGCAGCCACTGATCGTTGAAACTCGAGAGCGGGTGTTCTGCCACTTGCAGAATCCGTCCACTGCGCAGCTCAGTCTGGTTACTTCGACCGTGGATCTGCCGGTGCTGGCAACGCAGACGTTCCAGCCGTCGGCGGCTGAGCTGATCGCGATAAAGCTGTTCGGGCGCAGGGCGTGCTGTCACCGGGCCCGTTCTGGCGAGTGGATGGTTGGCCGCGCCGTCGCCGATCACCTGCGCGCCGCGGTTTCTGGCATCCCATTGTGCAGGGGCGGGGGCCGGGTCATGGCGCTGGAACAATTCACTGATTGTTGGCGAGACGGCGTCGTGGAATGCGTCGTCATGAAACGGCATCAGCAGCGGCTCCTGGGGGAAGCTCAAGCTGTCATCGGCCAGCACCAGTACATGCCCGTCGGGCTGATGTTCGAAGTGATAGTGAATGCCTTCTTCTTCGCACAGGCGCTGCATGAAGGCCAGGTCGCTCTCATCGTACTGAATGCAAAAAGGTCGCAGCGGGTAGCATCCGTTTGCCAGTTCGAAGCGATAGCTGGGCTCGGGCAACTGATGTTGCTCCAGTATCTGGCGCAGGATTGCTGGCACGCCAAGACGATAAAACACCCGACGTGAGCTGTGCTGCTCCAGTCGTTGCAGGTAGGGCGCCAACACCAGAGAGTAGCCGACCCGGTGTGTGCCGCGATGTTCGCGACTGACGCTATGGATCACGCCGTGAATGCCTTGATCACCTTCAAGCCTCAGGAACGCCGGTTGTTGCAGTAATCGGTCGAGGTTTATCGCTGGTGCGAGGCCGATCACGTCGATGTCGAATCGATAGGGTTGGTTGAGGCCTTCACGGCCACTGAATTGCAACACCTGAAGACTCAAACTGTCGTCGAGGAGTGTCAGGGTGTAGGGACTTTCCTTGTCGTTGTGCATCGAACGCGCTTCTGCCATGGATTACGGGCGCAGAGGGTACGAAACCACAGCCCTGAAGCGTCACCGCAAATCGACTTTTCAGAATTGCCCTACAAGCGCTGGTGAAAATGTCGATCAGTCGTGGGGTAAAGATGTTGGAATTTTCGGTCGATTGGCATCTTTAGGCCGTATAAACTTGCGCAATGCGTCGGCCAATAGATGTCTCGGCGCCACAGATCAAGAGAGTGAGTAATGGGCGCACAGTGGAAGGTTAAACACAAAGAAGCGGCAGCCAACGCCAAGGGCAAGATTTTCGGCAAATTGGTGAAGGAAATCACCATTGCTGCGCGCAACGGTGCCGATACCGCCACCAACGCACACCTGCGTTTGGTGGTTGAACAGGCGAAAAAGGCTTCGATGCCCCGCGAAACCCTTGAGCGTGCGATCAAGAAAGGTTCCGGTCAGCTCGGTGAAACCGTGCAATACCATCGCGTGACCTACGAAGGTTTCGCCCCGCATCAGGTGCCGCTGATCGTTGAATGCGTGACTGACAACATCAACCGCACCGTCGCTGAAATCCGCGTCGCGTTCCGCAAGGGCCAGTTGGGCGCTTCCGGCTCGGTGGCCTGGGACTTCAACCACGTCGGCATGATCGAGGCGTCCCCGGACAGCCCTGACGCCGATCCGGAAATGGCCGCGATCGAAGCCGGTGCCCAGGATTTCGAGCCGGGCGAAGACGGCGCGACGCTGTTCCTGACCGAGCCCGCAGACCTGGATGCGGTGCAGAAAGCGCTGCCGGAGCAGGGTTTCACCGTATTGTCGGCCAAGTTGGGCTACCAGCCGAAGAACCCGGTCAGCGGTCTGAGTGATGAGCAGATGGCTGAAGTCGAAGCGTTCCTCGAAGGCCTCGATAACCACGATGACGTGCAGGACATGTTTGTCGGGTTGGCGGGTTAAGCGGTTCTGACAGTTTGTGATCTGACTTGTGGTGAGGGAGCAAGCTCCCTCGCCACAGGTTTTGTATTTGCCGCTAGTTGAATGCAGCCAACTCCCGCACCACCTCACTGAACCCCGGCCGTGCCAGCACATCCGGCTGACAGCAGCGCTGCTGTAAATCCTCTAACGCGACCCGCTGATCTTCGCTCAACCCCGAGTCGATCCTCTCCAGCAATTCCCCCAGCAAAACCCCGAACGCCCGCACCTCGATCCGTTGCAGCGCGCGGCTTTCAAGGCTGTCTGCGGTGGCATGGAACGATGCCGCGCCAAAATCCCCCAACAGGCAATCACCGTGTTCGTTCCACAGAATGTTGTGGCCATAGAGGTCGCCGTGGGTGATGCCTTGTCGGTGCAGATGCTCGGCCACCGAGGCGATGCCGGTGGCCATGCACAGTGCCACGCCAGCGCTGAACCGGGTGTCGTCGGCGTAGACGTCGCGAGTGCAGGACGCCAGGCTCGGCAGCCCGGCCAGGTTGCGGTAACTCGGATCGATCAGTTGCATCACCAGCCCGGCCTGCGCTTGCGGATGCCCGACGACCCGCCCCTCGACCTGGATCAGATTGGGGTGCAGGCCAGCGGTGATGCAGGCATTCATCTCATGCAGCGGTGAGCCATCGCTGGTCATTTCGCCTTTGTAGAGTTTTACCGCGACGTGTTTGGTTTGTTCCCACAACGCCTGATGAATGACTCCGGACGCGCCTTCGCCCAGTTTTTTCTCCAGGCTCAGCCCCGACCAGGGAATGCTCGCCGTGGCTTCAAGCGCCGCCGCATCGGCTTCGGTTTCCAGCGGGTTACCGGCGTACGCCAGCCAAGTCAGGCTCGGCAGCGTCAGCAGCCACTGGGGAAGCTCGGTGAGCTGATTGGCGGCGATGCGGATCAACTCAAGTCGATGGCAGTGGCTCAAGCTCTCAGGCAAACGCTGCAGCTGGTTGCCGGCGAGCATGAGCTTCTGCAGGTGCGGACGTTCACCCAGCTCGGTCGGCAATTCGCGGATTTGGTTGTCGGTCAGGATCAGCCAGCGCAGCAGTGGCGGCAGGGCGGCGGCGGGCACATTTTCGATGGCGTTGGCCTTGAAACCGATCATCGTCAGCGCGGTGCATTGACCGAGGCAGGCGGGCAGTTCGGTGAACTGGTTGTCCGAGCAGAACAGCACGCGCAGGCGGGTCAGGCGATGCAAATCATCTGGCAGGCTGCGCAAGGCATTGCCGCTGAGGTTGAGCACTTCCAGCGAGTCCGCCAGGTCGAAGATTTCCCGAGGGAATTCTGTCAGGCCGCAGGCCAGGTCCAGACGGGTGATGCCCGACAATTGGCCGGCGCGCAGTTGTGCGAGGGTATCCATGGGCAGGTTCGCTATTGATCAGGAGGAGGGCATGGTGGCCCTGAAAATGGGCGACATGATAGCGGGAAAGTTGTGGTGCTTGTCAGGCCGCGATAAGGCCGGTGCTGCACCAACCCTGGGGTTAAGCCAGATCTCTCACCTCCACCAACTGCCCCAACCGGCTGCGCGTACGTGCCAGGTCGATGGCATCGCCGCCCAGGCTTTCGCGCAATGACTGGTGACCGAGCAGCATCAGGTGCTTGTCCTGGTCGTATAAGACGTCGATCAGGTTGATGAAGCGCTGCTGGGCGGCGATTGAACAATCGGCGAGGCTGGGCAGTTTGTCGATGATCCAGCGGTCGAAGCGCCGGCACAGTTCCAGATAGTCCATGACCGCGGTGGGTTGTTCGCACAGGTCACTGAAGGTGAAGCCGATGGTTCGCCCTTCGCAGTATCGGGCTTGAAGGTGCCGTGCCCCGACGGGCAGTCGAATGGCCGGTGTGTCGTGTTCGGGCAGCTGCAACGCCTGACGCTGCGCCAGCGTGGCTGGCCAGACGTACTGGCCCTGGGTGAATACCTGATGCGCATGGTTGCACGCCTGACTGCGGTAATCGTGGGGGCCGCCGACTTCCATTACCTGCATGCGCGAGTTGATCAGTTCGATCACTGGTTTGAAGCGTTCGTGGTAGAGCGGGTTGGGCAGCAAACCTTCCGGCGGGTAGTTGGAGGTCACCAGCAGCAGAATCCCGCGCTTGAACAAGGCTTTGAACAGCCGCGTGATGAGCATCGCATCGCCGATGTCATGCACATGGAATTCATCGAAACACAGCACCCGGCAGTCTTGCAGCAGTTCGTCGAGGGTGGTCGCCAGTGGGTCGGGCTGATTGCGATGGCTGAACATGCCCTGGTGCAGTTGCGCAAAAAACTCATGGAAGTGCAGGCGTTGTTTTTCCGCGACGAGGATGGCCTGGAAAAAACCATCGAGCAACCAGCTCTTGCCGCGACCGACTGCACCATAGAGGTAAAGACCGGGGAGGGGTGGCGCCGATGTGCCCAGCAGCGCCGAAGCGTGCTGCGCCATGCAGTCGATCACTCGCTGCTGGCTGTGGCTGAGGGTGTAGCCCTGGGCTTGGGCCTTGTGGCGGAAGTAGTCGTGGATCACCCGACCTTGCGCGTTACCACTGGCCGGGGCCGCGAGTGCCTTGCCCAGGAAATGGCGTAGCGCGGGCCAGCGTGGTGTGAGTCGCGGACGGTTGGGCGGTCGAACGGCCACTGTGATGTCACCCCGTAGTCTTGAGGCCGGCTCCCCCGAGCTGCGGCGGCGTAGTGTAACCAAATGGGGAATTTTCCTTCCACTGGTGTTGGTGAAGCTACTGTGGTGAGAAGGCTTTTGTGGCGAGGGGGCTTGCCTGTGGCGAGGGGGCTTGCCCCCGTTCGACTGCGTAGCAGTCGCCCTCAACCATTTCCTCCCGGTATTTCTGATAAACCGGGGTGTATGGTTTTGGGGCTGCTTCGCAGCCCAACGGGGGCAAGCCCCCTCGCCACAGGTTTGGGGCGGTCAGTTATTTAGCGCTCGATACTGCGATTCCACCGGTCATTCCACGCCGGGCGCTGTTCGTTGACCTGGTCCCAGTCGATGGCGATCGCGGTGTTCAGGTACTGCTTCATCGCCTCGACCTGACCGCGGGTCTTGTCGGTGGTCGGTGTATTGGGGTTGGATGGAATCTGATCGCCGTCTTCAAGCGCGGCGGCTTGCGCTTCGGGCGTCAGCAGGAAGGCGGCGAGTTTCTGCGCCAGTTCCGGTTGGGTGTTGTTGGCGATGGCGCATTCGGCCACGTTGAGCACCACCGAGCCTTCCTTGGGCTGCGCATATTCCACCGGCATGCCTTTGAGTTTCAGCGCGGTGACTTGGGTCGGGGTCAGCGGGAACAGTGCCGCTTCGTCGGTCTGGAGCATTTCGGAGATCTTCGCCGAACTCGGAATGTACTCCAGCACGTTGCGCCCAACGGTGTTCGGCCAGGCCTTGAACCCCGGTTCGACGTCGGTTTCGCTGCCGCCCTGAATCCGGTTGAACATCAGAAAACCATGCAGGCCGAAGGTCGACGACGCCATCGACTGGAACACCAGTTTGTCCTTGAAGCGCGGGTCGGCCATGTCCATCCATGACGTCGGCGCGTTCCAGCCTTTTTCCTTGAACAACCGCGTGTTGTACGCCAGCCCCGTAACCCCGAGGCTGACCGCCACCGCTTGATCCTTGATGCGGCCCTTGGCCGGAATCTGTGCCAGGGTCGGGCTGTCTTCGAGTTTGTCGCACAAGCCCATGGCGATGGCGCGGTACATGATGCCGTCGTCGAGGAACATCACGTGCATCTGCGGGTTGCCTTTGCTGGCCTGGACCTTGGCCAGAATGTCGGCGGAGGTTCCCGGGACGATCACCACTTTGACGTTATTGGCTTTCTCGAAAGCCGGCAGCACCTTGTCGGCGTAGAGCCGCTCCATGGTCCCGCCGTTCATGCCCAGGTAAAGCGTCGGTTCGGCCTGGGCCTGGGTGACCGTGAGCAGGGCGCTCATGCAGGACAAACCGAGCAGTGCAGTGCGTTTGAGGTTATTCATTGGCGCGACCTTCCTCTATCAAGCTACGGAGATGGAGTGAAACCGGGTGATGGAAAACGCATCCAGCGGCGTCTTTGACGCGCCGCTACAGATGATTTCGGTGAGCGCCTGGCCCACCGCGGGCCCGATCTGAAAGCCCGCGCCGGCAAAGCCGAATGCATGCAACAGACCGGGTTGAGTGCTGCTGTGGCCGATCACCGGTTGGCGATCGGGCAAATAACCTTCGGTGCCGCTCCAAGTGCGAATCGCCTGGGCGCCTTCAAGAAACGGGTACAGCTCGACGGCCTGGCGCAGGATCTCGAGCACTGCGCTTTGGCCAGGCCGGGCGCGGGCATCGTCGAGGGCAAAGCCCTGGCCGCCGCCTAACACGCAGTTGCCGCGAGCGACCTGACGGGCATAGATGCCACCGCCCTCGACCCCGGTGCTGGCATTCATCACCAGCGGCAACGGTTCGGTGACCAGCATCGCCGGATGCCCGGCGTGCATCGGCACCGCCTCGCCGAATTGCGCGGCGAGGTTTCCGGCCCAGGCGCCTGCGCAATTCAGTAGCCAAGGCGCCTGCAGTTCGAGACCGGCTTGCGTGCTGACGCGAAAGCGCTGACCGTCATGCTCCACCGCCGTCACTGCGCATTGCTCATGCACCTGCGCGCCATGCCGACGCGCCATTTGGGCAAACGCCGGAGACACCAGGCGCGGGTTGGCGTGGCCATCGTCCGGGCACAACGAGGCACCGACCGCTACCTCACCGACCCACGGAAAACGTGCGCGCAATTCGTTGCGCTCGAGTACCTGTAAATCGAGGCCGAAGCCCTGGCTGCTGGCGGCGTAGTCCTGCAAGGCGTGCAGGTCGTGGAGACTGCGGGCCAGTTTCAGGTGACCGCTGCGCTGATACTCGCCGTCGATGCCGATCAACTGCGGCAATTGCCCCCAGATCTCATGAGCCCGTTGCGACAGTGGTAATTGCGATAGCGGCCGACCCTGACGGCGCACGCCGCCGTAGTTCACACCGCTGGAATGCGAGCCGCAAAAGTCCCGCTCCAGTAACGCAACGCGACGGCCGGCCTTGCTCAAAAACAGGGCGGCGGAGGCCCCGACAATACCGCCGCCAATGATGACTGCATCGACCTCGATCATGGCTCGACCTCCAGACCGAACGGCAGGGGTTTGATCGGTGCCTGCGCCCTTAGGCGACCGATGTCGGAGACGGCGCGCCGGCTTGCGCAGGCAACGATTTCCGCGGCGGCGGTGCCACACATCCGTCCCTGGCAGCGCCCCATACCGACCCGGCAATGGGCCTTGACCCGGTTGATTTCCCAATGGCCTTCACGCACCACTTGGCGGATGTCGCCGGCGCGCACTTCTTCGCAGCGGCAGATCATCAAGTCATCCGCGGCGTCGGCGGCCCAGCCTTCGGGGAAGGCGAAGGCGCGCTCAAGGCCCTGGCGGAATCGGCCGATGTTTTTCAGCGACTGTTCCAGCTGGGTGGCACGTTGCGGCGGGATCAGGTAACCGCTGTCTTCGAGCAAGGCGAGGGCTGCCCGTTCACCGGCCATTTCAGCCGCGTCGGCGCCCATGATGCCGGCACCGTCACCGGCCAGGTACACCTGGGCGACACTGCTGCGCCCGGCACTGTCACGTTGCGGTAGCCAGGCGCGGTTGAGCGGGTTCCAGGTGAATTCGCAGCCCAGCAGATCGGCGAGTTGGGTTTCGCTGCGCAGGCCATGGGCGAAGGCCACGGCGTCGCATTCCAGCTGATGTTCGTCTTTTGAGTTGGACCAATTCAGCGATTGCACGCGGTGTTCGCCATCAATGCGTTTCAAGGTTGCGCCCTGATGCACCGGGATGCCGTGGGCGGTCAGCCAGGTGCGGTAATAAAGGCCTTTGGCGAGGGTGGCCGGTTGCGACAGCAGGCCGGGCAGGGCTCGGGCCTGAGCGCTGAGGGGCGAGCTGTCGAGCACGGCGACCACGCTCGCACCGGCCTTGGCGTATTGATACGCCACCAGGTACAGCAACGGTCCGCTGCCGGCGAACACCACGCGTTCACCAATGGCACAGCCCTGAAACTTCAAGGCGATCTGCGCCGCGCCGAGGCTGTACGCCCCCGGCAACGTCCAGCCCGGCACCGGCAGAATCCGGTCGGTGGCGCCCGTGGCGACAATCACCCGGGAGAACGCCACACGCGTAGCGCTGCCCTCATGCAAGGTGTCGAGCGCGCCGGCCTCGGCGTTCCACACCAGCGTGTCGGGTCGGTAATCGAGTTGCTCGCGCAGTTCGTCGATGGTTTGATGCAGCGCGTTGGCCTTGGCAGCTTCGAAGCCGTACAACTTGACGGGCGAGCGTTTGAAGTTCGCCGGTTGCCGCCGATAAATCTGCCCTCCACCGCGTGCGGCTTCGTCCAGCAGAATCGGGCGCACGCCGTGCGCCACCAGCGTCTGTGCCGCACGAATCCCGGCGGGGCCGGCGCCGATGATCACCACAGCGTTCATACCAAGCGCCCCGGTTCGCGGCTGATGTGCTGTCCGGCTTCAAGCAGCGTCGAACACGCCCGCACCCGGCGGCCATCGCCCAGCCGCACCCAGCAGTCCTGACAGGCGCCCATCAGGCAGAAGCCGGCGCGGGGTTCGGCGCTGAAGTCGCTGCCGCGCAGGTGTTCGCTGCAGGTCAGCATGGCCGTCAGCAGAGTGTCGCCGAGCAAGCCACTGGCGGGCACGCCGTCGAGGGTGAAGTCCAGGGCCGGGCGGTCGCCTTCGGCCAGTCGTTTCAGCAGAGCCATTGGCGCCCTCATTGTTTACCCACCAGAACCCGATCCAGGCCATACACCCGATCGAGCAGAATCATCGTCAGCGCGGTCAGCGCGATGACCAGGGCCGACACCGCCGCCATCATCGGATCGATGGATTCGGTGGCGTACACGTACATGCGCACCGGCAACGTCTGAGTAGCCGGCGAGGTGACGAAGATCGACAACGTGACCTCATCGAAACTGTTGATGAAGGCCAGCAACCAGCCACCGGCGACCCCCGGCAAAATCATCGGCAAGGTGATTTGCCGGAACAGCGTGAAGCGCCCGGCGCCCAACGATTGCGCGGCATGTTCGGCGCTGCGGTCCAGGCCGATGGCCGACGCCAATACCAGCCGCAGCACATACGGCGTGATCACCAGCACATGGGCGAAGATCAGCCAGGCGAAGCTGCCATTCACCCCCATCAGCGCGAACAGCCGCAGCAACGCCACCCCCAGCACCAGGTGCGGAATAATGATCGGCGACAGGAACAGCCCATTGAAAAAGTCCCGTCCGGGGAACTCGAAGCGAGTGATCGCCAGCGCTGCTGGCACCGCGATCAGCGTCGCCAGCGTGGCGGCGCAGAACGCCAGGATCAGGCTGTTGTAGAACGCATCGATAAAGTCCGCCCGTTCGAACACCGCGCGGAACCAGCGCAAGGAAAAGTCCGTGGTCGGCAGGCTCAGGGTGTTTTCCGGGGTGAAGGCCACAAGGCACACCACCACCAGCGGCGCGAGCATGAACAGCACCACCAGGGCATGGAACAGCAGGGCGAAAGGACCGTTTCTGGACATGACGAATTATCCCAATGACTTCTTGTAGCGGCCTTCGATCATCCGGTTCCACGACAGCATGATCAGCAGGTTGAGCAACAGCAGGGCCACGGCGATCGTCGCGCCCATGGGCCAGTTGAGTTCCGACAGGTATTGGTCGTAGATCAGTGTGGCGACCATTTTCAGCCGGCGTCCGCCGAGCAGCCCGGGAATGGCGAACGAACTCGCCGCCAGGCCGAACACGATCAAGGTGCCGGAGAGCACGCCGGGCATGACCTGCGGCAACACCACTTTGCGTATCACCGTGAAGTGGCTGGCGCCCAGCGACAGCGCGGCTTGTTCGGCGGCCGGATCGAGTTTTTGCAGCGAGGTCCAGACCGGAATGATCATGAACGGCAGCATCACATGGACCAGCGCGATCACCACTGCGAGCGGCGTGTAGAGCAGCTTCATCGGCGAGCCACCGAAGGCTTGCAGGGTCTGGTTGACCAGGCCGTCGGCACCGAGCAACAGGCTCCAGCCGAACGCCCGCACCACCACTGAAATCAGCAGTGGCGTGAGGATCAGAATCAGGAAGATCGAACGCCACGGCGCGCCCATGCGGCTGAGGATGTAAGCCTCGGGCACGCCGATCATCACGCAGAGCAGGGTGGTCAGGGCGCTGATCCACATTGTGCGCAGGAAGATCTCGTAGAAGTACGGGTCGCCCAGCAGGCTGCTGTAGTGGTCGAGGGTGTAGGCGTCGCTGTTGATTCCCGAGCTGTAGTCGAAGACGTTGAACGACAGCACCAGTGTCAGGCCCAGCGGGATAATCAGCAGGCCGAGGTACAAGGCCAGGGACGGTGCCGACAATAGATAACCCTGACGTCCACGGTGAATGGCGTTGATCAGGTTCATGCCGACACCTCGTCGACACTCAGCACCCGCAGCAGCGCCGCGTCCCAGTCGAGCCCGACCGCCATGCCTTCGGCAAGCGGTGCCGAGCCGTCGTTACGGCGTACCACACAGAGTTCGCCCAAGGTCGTCGATACGCCGTACAGCCATTGGCTGCCAAGAAAGAAGCGGCTGACGATCTTGCCTTGCAAACGACCATGGCCAACATCACGCAGATCGATTTTTTCCGGGCGCAGGCTCAGGGTCAGCTCACCGTCGCCACGGCCGCAGACCTGCACGACGCCAGCACTGTCCCGTTCGCCGGGCAGCAGATTGGCTTTGCCGACGAACCCGGAAATGAACTCGGTGCGCGGGTGTTCGTAGAGGGTGTAGGGCGCGTCGATCTGGGTGATGCGCCCGGCCTGCATCACCACCACCCGGTCGCTGATCGACAGCGCTTCGGACTGGTCGTGGGTGACCATCAGCGTGGTGATGCCGACTTCGCGCTGGATGCGGCGGATTTCGAACTGCATCTCTTCGCGCAGATTGGCGTCGAGGTTGGACAGCGGTTCGTCGAGCAGCAACACCGGCGGCTCGATCACCAAGGCGCGGGCCAGTGCAACACGCTGGCGCTGGCCACCGGAAAGCTCCCGTGGGTAACGCTCGGCGTGCTGGTGCAGGCGAACCAGTTTCAGCACCCGGTCCACGCGTTGCTGCAACTCGCCGTTGGGCACTTTGCGCATGCGCAGACCAAAGGCGACGTTGTCGCGCACGCTCATGTGCGGGAACAGCGCGTAACTCTGGAACACTACCCCAAGGCCGCGGCTGGCGGGTTTGGCGTGGGTGATGTCGCGACCGTCCAGCACAATGCGCCCGCTGCTGACTTCGACGAAGCCGGCGATCATTTGCAAGGTGGTGGTTTTGCCGCAGCCGGAGGGGCCGAGCAAGGAAACGAACTCGCCTTTTTCCACCGACAGGTTGGTGGCGACGACCGCGTCTATTTCGCCGTAACGTTTGCCGAGGTTTTCAAGTTGCACGAAGGCCATGACTGCGCTCCACCTGAGATTGTTATGCGTCGCCAAAGGCGCGCTTTTTTGTATGGGCAGATACGAAAAGGATGTTGCCGGGGTGCGTTGGCGCTCGACTTCTGTCGGCTGCCGTTGTTGTTCGAATCGCCCCTGTATGGACGCAGAGTAGGACGAAGAATAGGATGGGCTCAATGCCATATTTCACTGAAGCGATGACTATTTTCAGTTTCATTCAGTGAGTAAATTTTTCATCGAGAAATTACATGTCTGATTCCACTGAACGGAATGAAAACCAGAATGAAGTCGGTGTCGGTGCCGTCTCAAGGTTGTTTGCGGTGCTGCGTAGCCTGGGTGACACCGTCGAGGGTGGAGAGCGCGTGACCCAACTGGCTCAGCGCATCGGTTTGTCGCAACCGACCACCCACCGCTTGCTGCGCAGCCTGATGGACGAGGGCATGGTCGAGCAGGACGCACGCAGCAAGCGCTATCGCCTGAGCCTGGAGTTTTTTGCGTTGGCGGCCCGCGCCGGCAATACCGGCAACTTGCGGGAACTGGCGCGGCCGGCGTTGTTGCGGCTGTCGGCGTCGTTGGGGGATTCGTTGTTTTTGCTGGCGCGCAGCGGCTTCGATGCGATCTGCCTGGACCGCAGTGAAGGGCCGTTTCCGATCCGCACGTTTACCGGCGACATCGGCGGGCGGGTGGCGCTCGGTGTGGGGCAGGGCAGTCTGGCGATTCTGGCGTTTCTGCCGGAAGAAGAGCGCGACACGGTGATTCACTACAACTTGCCGCGGCTCAGGGATTTTCACCTGTATGACGAGGTGTTCCTGCGCTCGGAAGTCGAGAATGTGCGCACCCTCGGTTATGCCGGGCGCAACACTGGCGTGTTACAAGGCATGGCCGGGGTGGCCGTGCCGATCCTCGACCGCGAAGGCCGGGCGGTGGCGGCACTGAGTGTCGCCACGGTCAGTGATCGCCTGGGGCCGGATCGCTTGCCAACAGTGGTGGAAATGCTCAAGCGCGAAGCCGCGCTGATCGGGCCGCGGATCAATCCGTTCGATCCGCTGTTGCGAAGGCCTTCGCAGGTGTTTGGGCAGGGGTGACACAATCTCCAAATAATCGCTGACCCTGTGGGATCAGTGGCGTGTTCAGAACTTCAGCGTCTGCTTGAGCATCTGCGCCGCCGGCGTATCACTTGGGCTGACCATCGCATAGTTGTACCCGGCCCCAGACCAGTACTCGGCCTGCAACTCACCATCGCTGCGGCTCCCCCGAGGCAGGAGGAAGTTTTTCGGCCCTGGCGGGCGGACGTAGAAGCTGACTTTGTGGCCGTCCTGATCCTCATAAACCACCATCGCCGCCGGCCCTTGTTCGGTGCTGAGCAGTCGCCCGCTGATGGGTTTGTATCCGGCAGCGGTCAGGTTCGGCAGGCGTTGGGCCTGGCTGAAATAACGGTCGAGCCAGCCCTGCATATCGCCGTCATCGCTGACTTTGTAATCCGCCGGCAGGATGCCTTGCTGGGCAATCAATCGGTAGGCCTGCATGGCATCGGTCATCGGTAGTGGAGCGCTGACCAGAGTCATTTGTCGCGCCTGCCAACCGCCCAATCCGCCGACGCTGACTGCGATCAGCAGCATCGCGGCACTGGCCAGATGACGGCGGGACTGGTGTTTGAGACGCTGGCGAATCAACGTCGGGTCGAGGTCCGGGTTGGCCGCCTGCTGCAAGGCGCCACTCAGGGCCGCGCGCAAGTGTTGGGCGTCCTGCTGCCAGGCGCGCACTTGCGCGGCCACTTCGGCGTTGCCGGCCAGAAAAGTCTCCACCAAACGTCGGTCGGCATCGCTGAGTTGATGATCGACGTAGGCGTGCAGGTCGCGTTCGCTGGGAGGCATGCTGATCATTTGAGTCTCCGCAGGGAAGGTTGGGTAATTGCGCCATCGCTGAGCTGGCGCAAGGCCTGGCGCGCGCGGGACAGGCGCGACATCACGGTGCCGGTGGGGACGTCGAGAATTGCGGCGACCTCTTTATAACTCAAGCCTTCCACCGATACCCAGAGCAGCAGCGCCCGTTGCTCGGTGCTGAGTTGGTCGAAGGCTTGCAGGGTCGATTGGGCAATCACGGTGCGCTCTGCCGAAGGCTGCGTATCATCACGTCCGGTAAAGAATTCGAGCATCCGCGCATACCGCCGTGAGCGGCGGTGGGCGTCGAGAAACTGTCGATAAAGAATCGAAAACAACCAGGCACGCAAGTCGCCTTCGGGGCGCTTGTCGCCCCAACTCGACAGCGCCCGCTCAAGGCAGGCCTGCACCAGATCGTCGGCGCTGCTGGGGTTGCGCGTCAGCGAAACGGCGAAACGCCGCAGCCTGGGAATGACTTCCCTGAGTTGTTCGTCGATATCGTTCATGAAGTTCTGACCAGTCACTACGCTGTGGTGAGTGTTCAGGAAGACGCCCGGCATTCGAGGTTATTCCACGCCCGGAAAAATAAACACCGGGCGATGGAATAAACCTGGGTGGGGTTCGTCTGTTTGATTCTTCTCACTTGTGGCCGATGGCCCTGGAGTCATTCATGGTAGATCGCTCATCACCGCCAACGGGGCCAGGCCGGCCACCGTTGAGTGCCGCGAGCCTGACGTTGCGCCTGACCGGCATTGCCGTGGTGGTCGCCGCGCTCGCCGGGGCTTTTGCCTACGTCAACGGCACACTCGACCCACAACGCCTGACGCCTTCAGCGCTGATCAATGTGCTGGAAAAAAACAACGGCGTGCATCCGGGGTTCCGTCGTAACCACGCCAAAGGGGTGTGCGTGATCGGGCATTTCGAGAGCAGCGGCCAGGCGCGCGAGTATTCCAGTGCCCAGGTGTTCAGCGAAGCGCGGACCCCGGTGGTCGGGCGTTTCGCACTGCCGGCCGGCAATCCTTACGCGCCGGACAACAGTGTGCCGATCCGCAGCCTGGCGCTGCGTTTCACCCAGGCCAACGGTCAGCAGTGGCGCACCGGGATGAACAGCATGCCGGTGTTCCCGGTGGGCACGCCCGAGGCTTTCTATCAATTGCAACAGGCGCAGTCACCGGACCCCGCCACCGGCAAACCGAATCCTGCGGCGGTGCCGGCGTTCTTTGGTTCTCACCCCGAAGCCGCGCCGTTTCTGGCCTGGATCAAGACTGCCAAACCTTCTGCCAGTTTTGCGACCGAGACGTATAACAGCGTCAATGCGTTTTACCTGGTGAATACAGCGGGGCAGCGGCAGGCGGTGCGTTGGAGCATGGCGCCAATTGTTCAGGACGTGGCAGGCGCGACGGCACCGGAGGGCGCTGACTTCCTCGAGAAAGATCTGCTTCAGCGCTTGTCCAGCGGACCACTGCGTTGGCAGTTGAACATCACCCTGGCGAACCCCGGGGATCCGGTCAACGATGCAAGCAAAGCCTGGCCCGACGGCCGAAAAGTGCTGAACGCCGGCACCCTGGTACTCGAAAGTACTCAGCCGCAACTCAATGGCGAGTGCCGTGACATCAACTACGACCCGCTGGTATTGCCCAGCGGTATCGAAGGCTCCGACGACCCGCTGCTTGCCGCTCGCTCAGCGGGTTACGCCCGTTCCTACCTGCGCCGCACCAGCGAAGTGAAGCAGTTGCCCAACGCCACACAGGAGTCTCGACAATGAGCGCCCAACCGAATCATTTCGCGCCATTGGCGCGGTTGCTGCATTGGCTGATGGCGCCGCTGGTCATCGCGATGTTGTTTATCGGCGCGGGCATGGTGGCCTCGGTCTCCGAGCGCCATGAGTGGCTGATCCATCTGCACAAGCCTTTGGGTGTCGCGATTCTGCTGTTGGTGATCGTGCGTCTGGCCGTGCGCTTTTCTACTCGACAGCCACCATTGCCAGCGGACTTGCCGGGTTGGCAAGCGCTGGCGGCCAAGGCATCCCATCTCTTGCTGTACGCGTTAATGTTGATTTTGCCGTTGCTGGGCTGGGCGATGATTTCGGCGGCTGGCGATCCGGTGATGCTCAGCAGTTCGCTGCAGTTGCCCTCGATTTTGCCGGCGAATGCCCAGGTGTTTGCCTTTCTGCGCAAGGCGCATGGGTATTTGGCGTACCTGCTGTTCCTGACCGTGCTGCTGCACTTGGCTGCGGCGTTGTTTCACGGTTGGGTGCGCCGCGATGGTGTGCTGAACAGCATGTTGCGGGGTAAAGATCGCGGCTGATCCGGGTTGCTGAAAAATGTGGCGAGGGGGCTTGCCCCCGTTGGGCTGCGAAGCAGCCCTAAATGCGATAGGTCAGGCATACCGCGTTTAATCGGTTTACGACTGCTGCGCAGCCGAACGGGGGCAAGCCCCCTCGCCACAGGTGTTGGGTGTTTTGGTGGCGAGCGTTCGCCACCAGTAAATCAACGCCACGGAATTGATGCCCGCACCCAGCCAGCACACTCCGATCCACCCGACCCAGGCGTACATCGCCGTCGAACCGATAGAACCCAAGGCGCTGCCGATCGAATAGAACAGCATGTAGCCGGCGGTGAGTCGGCTTTGCGCTTCGGGGCGCACGCTGTAGATCATGCTCTGGCTGGTGACATGAACGGCCTGCAAACCCAGATCCAGCGTAATCACCCCAAGCAGCAGCGCCCACAGCGAGGATTGAGTGAGGGCGATGGGCAGCCATGAGGCGAGCATCAGCAACAACGACAGTCCGCTGGTCCATTGACCCAGGCCACGATCGGCCAAATGCCCGGCGCGGGCGGCGGCCAGTGCGCCGGCGGCCCCGGCCAGGCCGAACAGTCCGATTTCGGTGTGGGTCAGTGAAAGCGGCGGGGCGCTCAGGGGCAATACCAAGGGTGTCCACAGCACCATGGCGCTGGCGAAAGTCAGCAGGGCGAGCATGGCCCGTTGACGCAATACCGGTTCTTCCTTGAACAAGGTGAAGACCGAGCCGATCAACGCACCGTAAGCACTATCCAGTCGCGGGTCTTCGTGCCTGGGCAACACACGAAACAACAGCAGCGCCATCACCAGGGTCAACCCGGCAGACAGCAGATAAATCGAACGCCAACCGGCCAGATCGGCCATGCCGCCCGCCACCGTTCGTGCCAGCAGAATGCCGACGACGATGCCGCTGGTAATCACGCCTACCACACGTCCACGTTGCGCAGGGATGGCCAGAGTCGCGGCATAGGCCACCAGGACTTGCGTCACGACCGCCAGTAATCCAGTCAGCGCCATGCCGAGCAGTAGCCAGGTGCTGTTCGAGGCTAACGCGATCATCAACAAGGCCAGCGCCGAAAACAGAGTTTGCAGGACAATCAACCGGCGACGGTTGAGCAGATCCCCTAGAGGGACCAGGAGCAACAACCCCACTCCATAACCAATCTGGGTGAGGGTGACGACGATACCGATGGTTGCCGGGTCCATGGCGAAGGCCTCGGCCATGGCATCGAGCAACGGTTGTGCGTAATACACATTGCCGACGGCCAAGCCGCAGGCGACGGCAAACAGCAGCACCACTGCGCCGCTCAAGGTGTGGTCAGGTTTCATCACAGACGTCCTTATGTGGTTTCAAAATAAAACCAGTTGTACGGTAAGGAGTCTGGTTTTATATTGCAACCACATTGGTTGCCGGCGGACGTTGTCATGGTTAAACGTACAAGCATGGAAGGCGCCGAGTGCCCGGTCGCCCGTTCGCTGGACGCGATTGGTGATTGGTGGTCGTTATTGATCGTGCGCGATGCGTTCGATGGCCTGCGGCGATTCGGTGAGTTCCAGCGCAATCTGGGCATGGCCAAAAACATTCTCTCGGTACGCCTGCGCACGTTGGTGGCTCACGGGATTTTTGACCTGGTGCCGGCGTCGGATGGCAGTGCTTATCAAGAGTACGTGCTGACGGAGAAGGGCAAGGGCCTGTTTCCGTTGATCATCGGGTTGCGGCAGTGGGGCGAGGCGTTTTTCTATGAGGCGGGGGAGGCGCATTCGCGGGTGGTTGACCGACAGAATGGTCGAGCGGTGAGGCCGCTGGAGTTGCGTGCCGAGGATGGACGCTTGTTGGGACCGGAGGATTGTGTGCGGATTGCCGCCGAATGAATCATGGCTGCATGCGGGGCATGCAGCCATCGAGGGGTATCAACGGAGGGTGTCGACCATCTCGGCGATGGTCGTCAGCACGTCCTTGCCCAACTGCTTGGAGCGCTTGCCGGACCAGCCGGTGAGTGCATTCGGCGCATCATTGTTGTCCTTGAACGGCATTTCCAGCGTCAGCGACAGGCAATCGTACTTCTGCCCAACACTGTTGCAAGCCAGCGTCATATTGGCCTTGCCCGGCTCATCTCGGGTGTAGCCGTGCTTGGTCTGGAAGTCCTTGGTCAGGTGCTTCAAATGGCTGCGGAAGTGCTCTTCGAGTTTCTCGATCCGTGGCGTATAGCCCGGGTTGCCTTCGCAACCGGCGGTGAACACGTAGGGAATTTCTTCATCGCCATGGATGTCGAGGAACAAGTCGACGCCGTACTTTTCCATCTGCTGCTGTACGAAAAAGACTTCCGGGCTGATCTCCTGGCTGGCGCTCTGCCAGGCGCGGTTCAGGTCCTGGCCCATGGCGTTGGTGCGCAAATGACCGTGGAAGGCACCGTCCGGGTTCATGTTCGGCACCAGGTACAGGTCGGCGCTGGCCAGGAGTTTTTGCATTACCGGGTCGTCATGTTTTTCCAGACGCTCGATCACGCCTTCCATGAACCATTCGGCCATGTGTTCGCCGGGGTGTTGCTGGGCGATGATCCAGACCTTGCGCTGACCTTCGGCACCAGTCCCTTTGCGTAACAGCTGGATGTCACGACCTTCAACGCTCTTGCCGGTGGCCAGCAGTTCGGTGCCGGCCTTGGTCAGTGCCTGTTCGATCAGCCAGTCATGACGGCCACGGCTGTAAGGTTCGAAATAGGCGAACCAGGCATGGGTGGCTGTGGCTTCAAGGCTGAAACGTAGGCAGTCGCCTTCGAAGATGGTTGGCACCCGGAACCAGTTGACGTGGTCGTAGGACGCCACCGCCTGATAACCATCCCAGGCCTTGTTGTATGAGGATTTACTGGCATTGTTCAGGCGAAACCAATGCTCCTGACCCACGTGCAGACCGCTGGCCTTGAAGTGGAACCACTGGAAATGCTGGCTGCGGGTGTCTGGCTTGATGGCCAGCAGCGCTTGCAGAGGATTGCTGATATCCAGCACGTCAATATTGCCGCTGTCGAAGTTTGCGCTGATGTCGAAAGAAGATTTAGCCACGGCCATAATCGGTTCCTGAATATGATTTTTATGGCTGCTACTTTACACGCAAGGGGGGGAGAAACCGGGGGAAATTGCAGGGGGGGCGTCCTCCTTGACGCCAGCGCAGCTTAGAGACTGCGCAATTGATTCTCAAGTGCTATTTTCATTAGTTTGGCCCAATGCTGCCGGGCCTCTCTTGCCAATAGATATTCTTTTGATATCATCCGCGCCAATCGAATTTGCAGCACCCACAGACTTCATTAGCCTGAAGCCATAAGCCAGAAAACTGGCAAAAAAAGACCCGGCAAAAAGCCGGGTCAAAAACCGTGATTAGCCTGATGAGGAGATAGTCCAGGAGACCGACCTAAGGTCCCTTGGTCTATCGACTGATCTCGCGACCAGTTGCTTGCAATAATAATCATTATCATTTGCAAGTCAAATGTTTTTATCTGCGCGATTGGAAAAATTTTCCTGTCTTCCTCCAGAGCGCTCCCGCCTCAATCGTTCTGATCGCCCTCCAGGGATCGGTCCACCATCGCCTTGGCCATGTCGATCATGTGCACCGTCGAAAACGCCAGATCCCGGCTTGCACCCTGCAGTTGGTTGGCTGACTCGTGCGCGGTGGCGGCGGCACAGCGCAACAGATCCGAAGCATGGACCAGTGCCTCTTCGCTGCTGATGTTACGGTTTACATTGAAGAAACGTTCTTCGCTGGCCTCTTCTGACACAGCTGGTTTCAAGTAATAGTCCAATGCCCGCTGCGCGGCGGCAGAGCCTTTTGGCGAGGTGAGGCTGGTGTCGATTTGCATGTCGGGCAAGGTATTGCTGGGGATGGTCATGACGATGGCAAGCTCCGTGATAGATTCAAATCCGTAAGCCCAGCTTAGTACGTACTGTATTTGTGTCTTGAATTTAAATACTACAATTTGTGTTTTGTTGGTCGGAGTACCCCACGTATCGTGCCGTACATGGATAAATGGATTGAATTGGTCAAGGCCAAAATGAGTGAACTCAAAGTCACTCAAGAAATACTCGCCGAGCGCATCGGGATGTCCCAGGGTGGCGTCGGCCACTGGCTCAATAAACGTCGTCAGCCCGGCATCGCAGAGATGAATCGTGTCTTGCGGGCGCTCGGCATGGATTATCTGGAAGTGGCGATGGTGATCAGGGAGCCGCTGCCCTCAGAGGATGAGGAGGTCTCTCTGACGCAAAAGTACAACCCGTACTTTCGCTACCCGGTCAGTGACTGGCGGGAAACCGGGGAGGTGCGCGACGGAGAGCTATCAACCTACGGCGCGTTATCGGTTGCCGGCAAGCCGCGCTTCGAGCTGTCCGATTACCACGCTCAGGGCGCAGCGTTCTGGCTAGTGGTGGTCGGCGATGCGATGACTGCCCCCACAGGTGCGAGCATTGCTGAGGGCATGCTGATTCTGGTCGACCCGGCTATTGTGCCGGAGCCCGGCAAACTGGTGATCGCCCAATGGCCCGACAGCGCCGAAGCCGTCTTTCGCAAACTGATCGAAGAGGGCGGGCAGCGTTATCTGGTCCCGCTCAATCCGACGTATCCGAAAGCCCTTTTCACCGAAGAATGTCGAATCATCGGCGTGGTGGTTCAGGCGACTGCCAAATTCTAATCAGATCGGTCCTCGCAACGCGTAGGACCGATCTTCATTTCACGCGTTTTCCAACTCAACCAAAGCACTGCCTTCGCTGACCATCTCGCCTTCCTGGCAATACAACGCCTTGATTATTCCGGCGTGTGGCGCGCGAATGCTGTGCTCCATCTTCATCGCTTCCAGCACCACCAGTTGCGCCCCGGCTTCGACCGTTTGCCCGGCCTCGACCAGTACGCGCACGATGCTGCCGTTCATGGGCGCGGTGAGCCCGCCCTGATGACTGTGACTGGCTTCGACGGCGCTGATCGGGTCATACGACTCGATGCGGCGCAGCTCACCGTCCCATTGCAGATACAGCGTATCGCCACGGCGGATTGCCCGGTGCTGGCGGCGCAAACCGTTGTGTTCGGTCAGCAGGTATTCACCTTTGAGCTGCGCGGTATGAGCGTCGGCATCGCCCAGGGTCAGCGCCCGGTCTTGCCCTTCGCAACTCAAATGCAGGGTGATTTCTGTCTGCAGTCCGACACGCAAACCATTGTTAATCGCCCAGGGCGAACTCAAGTCATCGTCGCGTGAAGCAGTCGGCTGGCTTTGCGCGAACGCCTGGGCCGCCGCTTGCCAGAACTCATCGCTCAACGGCGAAGGCTCCGGCAGCAGCTGTTCCTGATAACGCGGAATGAACCCGGTATCCAGTTCGGCGGCGGCAAACGCCGGGTGGCCGACGATCCGGTGCAGGAAGTTGATATTGGTCTTCAGCCCGCCAATGGCAAACTCATCGAGCATGCTCAACAACCGCAGACGCGCCTGTTCACGGTCTTCGCCCCAGGCAATCAGCTTGCCGAGCATCGGGTCGTAGAACGGCGAAATCTCGTCGCCTTCTTCGACGCCACTGTCCACCCGACGCCCCGGCCCTTCGGCGGATTCGCGATACAGTTCCAGTCGGCCAGTAGCCGGCAGAAAATCATTGCCCGGGTCTTCGGCATACAACCGCACTTCGATCGCATGGCCGATCAGCGGCACCTGATCCTGGGTCATCGGCAACGCTTCACCGCGCGCCACGCGAATTTGCCAGGCCACCAGGTCGAGGCCGGTGATCGCTTCTGTGACCGGGTGTTCGACTTGCAGGCGCGTGTTCATTTCCATGAAGAAGAACTCACCGCGCGCATCCAGCAAAAACTCCACGGTGCCGGCACCGACGTAACCAATGGCCTGTGCCGAACGTACGGCGGCTTCGCCCATGGCGCGACGCAACTCCGGGCTCAGACCTGGGGCGGGCGCTTCCTCGACGACTTTCTGGTGCCGACGCTGAATCGAGCAATCACGTTCATTGAGGTACAGGCAGTTGCCATGTTGGTCAGCGAACACCTGGATTTCCACATGACGCGGTTTGAGCAGGTATTTCTCCACCAACATCCGCGAATCGCCGAACGAGGATTGTGCTTCACGTTGCGCCGAGGCCAGGGCTTCGGCCAGTTGGCTGACATCCTCGACCACTTTCATGCCTTTGCCGCCGCCGCCCGCCGTGGCCTTGAGCAGCACCGGATAACCGATGCGTTCGCAGGCGTCATGGAAGGTGTCCAGGTCCTGGGCTTCGCCGTGGTAGCCGGGCACCAGCGGCACGCCGGCGGTTTCCATCAAGGCTTTGGCCGCAGACTTGCTGCCCATGGCATCAATGGCCGAGGCGGGCGGGCCGAGGAAGATCAGGCCGGCGGCTTCGATTGCGCGGGCGAACCCGGCGTTCTCCGAAAGAAAGCCGTAGCCCGGATGAATCGCCTGGGCGCCGCTGGCCTTGGCGGCGGCGATCAGTTTGTCGATTTGCAGGTAACTGTCGGCGGCTTTGCTGCCGCCCAGGTCGACCCGTATATCGGCTTCGCGGCTGTGCCGGGCGTCACGGTCGGTGGCGCTGTGTACGGCGACGGTGGTCAGGCCCAGTGCCTTGGCGGTGCGCATCACTCGGCAAGCGATTTCGCCGCGGTTGGCCACCAGCAAAGTGGTGAGAACAGGTGCGCTCATCAACGCGGCTCCTTGGGGGTGGTTTCGGCTTGCCAGGTGGGCGAGCGTTTTTGCAGGAAAGCGCGCAGGCCTTCCTGGCCTTCAGGGCTGACGCGGATTCGGGCGATGGCGTTTTCGGTATAGCGCCGCAACGCCGGAGTCAGCGCGCCGTTGCCGACTTCACGCAGCAGATCCTTGCTGGCACGCATGGCCGCCGGGCTATTGAGCAGCAGATTGTCGACCCACTGTTCAACGCGTTGTTCCAGCTCGGAGGCTGGATAGCTTTCCGACAACAGGCCGATTTCCCGAGCCCGTTGCCCGCCGAAACGTTCGGCGGTCAAGGCATAGCGCCGTGCCGCGCGCTCACCGATGGCTTGCACCACGAATGGGCTGATGACCGCCGGCGCCAGGCCGATGCGCACTTCCGACAGGCAGAACTGCGCGTCGTCGGTGCCGATGGCCATGTCGCAGCAACTGATCAGGCCCAGCGCGCCGCCGAACGCCGCGCCTTGCACCACGGCCAGCGTCGGGACTTTCAGTTTGGCGAGGTTGTACATCAACTCGGCCAGTTCCCGGGCGTCATCCAGGTTGGTGTGGTAATCGAGTTCGGCCGATTGCTGCATCCATGCCAGATCGGCGCCGGCGCTGAAATGCTTGCCGCGCCCACGGATCAGCAGAAAACGCAGGCTGGCATCGCTCGAAACTTTGTCCAGCGCGAGGATCAGTTCGCGGATCATTTCGGCGTTGAAGGCGTTGTTCTTTTCTTCTCGGCTGAGCCACAGGGTGGCGAAGCCACGCGGATCGGTCTGCAGCTCGAGGGTGTTGAAGTCGCTCATGGTTTTCTCCAGATCACATCCGGAACACGCCGAAGCGGCTCGGTTCGATAGGCGCGTTCAGCGATGCCGACAAGGCCAGGGCCAACACGTCGCGGGTCTGCGCCGGGTCGATGACGCCGTCGTCCCACAGCCGGGCGCTGGAGTAGTAGGGGTGACCCTGTTCTTCGTACTGATCGAGGATCGGTTGCTTGATCTCGGCTTCCTGCTCGGCGCTGAAACGATGCCCGCTACGCTCGGTTTGCTCACGCTTGACCTGCACCAGCACGCCTGCCGCCTGTTCTGCTCCCATCACGCCGATCCGTGCGTTCGGCCACATCCACAGGAAGCGTGGATCGTAAGCCCGCCCGCACATGCCGTAGTTACCGGCGCCGAAGCTGCCGCCGATGATCACGGTGAATTTCGGCACCTTGGCGCAAGCCACCGCCGTCACCAGTTTCGCGCCGTGCTTGGCGATGCCGCCGGCCTCGTATTTCTGGCCGACCATGAAGCCGGTGATGTTTTGCAGGAACAGCAATGGAATGCCGCGCTGGCAGGCCAGTTCGATGAAGTGCGCGCCTTTTTGCGCGGCTTCGGCGAAGAGGATGCCGTTGTTGGCGAGAATCGCGATCGGGTAACCGTGCAGGTAGGCAAAACCGCACACCAGTGTCGTCCCGAACAAGGCCTTGAACTCATCGAACACCGAGCCGTCCACCAACCGGGCAATGACTTCGCGCACGTCGAACGGTTGCTTGGCGTCCGCCGACACCACGCCGTACAACTCGTCGCTGCTGTAGAGCGGCGCGATCGGCGTACGTTGCTGCACCTCGCCGAGCTTGCGCCAGTTGAGGTTGGCAATGCTGCGTCGGGCCAATGCGAGGGCGTGTTCGTCGCTCTCGGCGTAATGGTCGGCAACCCCGGAAATCTTGCAGTGGACGTCGGCACCGCCGAGTTCTTCGGCGCTGACCACTTCACCGGTCGCGGCTTTTACCAACGGTGGGCCGGCAAGGAAAATCGTTGCCTGCTGACGAACCATGATCGCTTCGTCCGCCATGGCTGGCACATAGGCACCACCGGCGGTGCAAGAACCCATGACCACCGCAATTTGCGGAATGCCCATGGCGCTCATGTTGGCCTGGTTGAAGAAGATCCGCCCGAAGTGTTCGCGGTCCGGGAACACTTCATCCTGACGCGGCAAGTTGGCGCCGCCGGAGTCCACCAGATAGATGCAGGGCAGGCGATTCTGCTGGGCGATGGTTTGCGCGCGCAGGTGTTTTTTCACCGTCAGCGGGTAATACGAGCCGCCTTTCACGGTGGCATCGTTGGCGACGATCATGCATTCGACGCCTTCCACCCGGCCGATGCCGGCAATCACGCCAGCGGCGGGAACGTCTTCGCCATAAACCTCATAGGCCGCCAGTTGGCTGATTTCCAGAAACGGCGAGCCCGGATCGAGCAGACGATTGATCCGCTCACGGGGCAGCAACTTACCCCGCGAAGTATGGCGTTCTTGAGCCTTGGGACCGCCACCTTGCTGCACCTGGGCGAGCAGGGTATGCAGGGCGTCGACCTGTTTGAGCATCGCTGCGCTATTGGTCGCGAACTCCGCCGAACGGGGGTTGAGCTGGGTATGCAGGATAGCCATGGACAGCTCCGTTTAGCGGGTTTCGTTGAACAGTTCGCGACCGATCAGCATGCGACGGATCTCACTGGTGCCAGCGCCGATTTCATACAGCTTGGCGTCACGCAGCAGACGGCCAGCCGGGAATTCGTTGATGTAGCCGTTGCCGCCGAGAATCTGGATCGCGTCGAGGGCCATTCGGGTCGCGCATTCGGCGCTGTAGAGGATGACTCCGGCGGCGTCCTTGCGGGCGGTTTCGCCACGCTCGCACGCCTGGGCCACCGCATAGAGGTAGGCGCGGCTGGCGTTGAGCTGGGTGTACATGTCGGCGACTTTGCCCTGGATCAGCTGGAATTCGCCGATGCTCTGGCCGAACTGTTTGCGGTCGTGAATGTACGGGACGATCAGGTCCATGCAGGCCTGCATGATCCCGGTCGGGCCACCGGAAAGCACCACGCGCTCGTAGTCGAGGCCGCTCATCAGTACTTTCACGCCACCGTTGAGCACGCCGAGAATGTTTTCTTCCGGCACTTCGACGTCATCGAAAAACAGCTCGCAAGTATTCGAACCGCGCATGCCGAGCTTGTCGAACTTGTTGCTGCGGCTGAAGCCTTTCCAGTCTCGTTCGACGATGAACGCGGTGATGCCGTGGGGGCCTTTTTCCAGGTCGGTCTTGGCGTAGATCACGTAGGTGTTAGCGTCGGGGCCGTTGGTGATCCAGGTCTTGCTGCCGTTGAGTACGTAGTGGTCGCCGCGTTTGTCGGCGCGCAACTTCATCGAGACCACGTCGGAGCCGGCATTCGGTTCGCTCATGGCCAGGGCACCGATGTGCTCGCCGCTGATCAGTTTCGGCAGGTATTTGCTTTTCTGTTCGTGAGTGCCGTTGCGGTTGATCTGGTTGACGCAAAGGTTGGAGTGCGCGCCGTAGGACAGGGCGACCGAGGCCGAGCCACGGCTGATTTCTTCCATGGCGACCACGTGCGCCAGATAACCCAGGCCCGCGCCGCCGTACTCTTCCGGCACAGTAATGCCGAGCAGGCCCATGTCGCCGAATTTGCGCCACAGGTCGGCCGGGAACAGATTGTCGATGTCGATCTGAGCGGCGCGCGGGGCGATCTCTTTGGCGACGAAGGACTGAACCTGATCGCGCAGCATGTCGATGGTTTCACCGAGGGCAAAGTTCAGGGATGGGTAGCTCATGGGGCACCTTTTGGCTTTTTTGTAGGGTGGGGAGGGCAGTGATTCGGCTCTCACCTTTACGTTAACGTAAGCCTGTGACGAATGGCTGTCAATCACCCTTTACGTTAACGTCAACTTGAGCGAGAGTAGAGCCAGTTCTGAAAGACCAGCGTCGCACTCTGTGGCGAGGGAGCTTGTGTGGCGAGGGGGCTTGCCCCCGTTCGAGTGCGCAGCACTCGCAGATATCGGGTCCGCTACGCGGCCCAACGGGGGCAAGCCCCCTCGCCACACAAGCCGCTCCCACAGGTCGCCGTCGGCAGCCCATTAATAAAGACAATAGGGGTCGTCATGGATCAACCCAGTGCAAGCCCGCAGCGCAGCTATACCCGTGGTTCCCAGGACAAAGCCTTGCTGGCGATGACCATCGGCCAGGCGTTTGATAACACCGTCGCGCAATACCCGAACGGGGAGGCGCTGGTCGTGCGCCATCAACAGCTGCGCTACACCTGGCAGCAGTTGGCAGACGCCGTCGACCTGCACGCCAGAGCGTTGTTGGCGTTGGGCTTGCAAACCGGCGACCGGCTCGGCATCTGGGCCCCGAACTGTGCCCAGTGGTGCATCAGCCAGTTCGCCAGTGCGAAAATCGGCGTGATCCTGGTCAACATCAACCCGGCTTACCGCAGTTCCGAACTCGAATACGTATTGAAGCAGTCCGGTTGCCAATGGCTGGTCTGCGCCGGGGCTTTCAAGACGTCTGACTATCACGGCATGCTGCAAGGGTTGGTCCCCGAATTGGCGGAGCAATCCATTGGTCAATTGCAGAGTGAATGCCTGTCGGAACTGCGCGGGGTGATCAGTCTGGATGCACAGCCGCCATCGGGTTTCCTGCCGTGGTCGCAACTGACCGACCTGGCGGCCAGCGTGTCAGTCGAGCAATTGCGCGAACGTCAGGACAGTCTGCATTTCGATCAAGCGGTAAACATCCAATACACCTCCGGCACCACCGGTTTCCCCAAGGGCGCGACCCTCAGCCACTACAACATTCTCAACAACGGTTACATGGTCGGCGAAAGCCTCGGGTTGACCGCCCGTGATCGGCTGGTGATTCCGGTGCCGCTGTATCACTGCTTCGGCATGGTCATGGGCAACCTCGGCTGCGTCACCCACGCCAGCACCATGATTTATCCCAACGACGCGTTTGACCCGTTGCTGACGTTGACAACGGTCGCCGAAGAAAAGGCCACCGCTCTCTACGGCGTGCCGACCATGTTCATCGCCATGCTCGATCAGCCCAAACGCGCCGAATTTGACCTGTCGAGCCTGCGCACCGGGATCATGGCCGGGGCGACGTGTCCGATCGAGGTGATGCGTCGCGTTATCAACGAAATGCACATGAGCGAAGTGCAGATTGCCTACGGCATGACGGAAACCAGCCCCGTGTCTTTGCAGACCGGTCCGTCAGACGACCTGGAATTGCGCGTCACCACTGTCGGCCGCACCCAGCCGCAACTGGAAAGCAAGATCATCGACGAGGCAGGTAATCTGGTGCCACGCGGCACCATTGGCGAGCTGTGCACTCGGGGCTACAGCGTGATGCTCGGCTACTGGAATAACCCGCAAGGCACCGCCGAGGCTATCGATCAGGCAGGCTGGATGCACACCGGCGACCTAGCGAGCATGAACGACGAAGGCTACGTGTGCATTGCCGGGCGTAACAAGGACATGATCATCCGCGGCGGTGAGAATATTTACCCAAGGGAGCTGGAAGAGTTCTTCTTCACCCACCCGGCAGTTGCCGATGTGCAGGTGATCGGCATTCCTTGTTCCCGTTATGGTGAGGAGATCGTCGCCTGGATCAAATTCCACCCCGGCCACAGCGCCACCGAGCAGGAACTGCAAGCCTGGTGCAAGGAGCGCATCGCGCACTTCAAGACGCCGCGTTACTTCAAGTTCGTCGAGGAGTTTCCGATGACCGTGACCGGCAAGATCCAGAAGTTCCGGATGCGCGAGATCAGCATTGAGGAATTGGCCGTAACGGATCGACACGAAGCTTGAATGCCCCGGCCGGTAGCACCGGCCAGGGCATCGCTCAACTTATGGGTTGGATGCGTAGCGAGGAGTTCGCCTGTCGCGGGTTTTCAGTTCCTCCAGGTGATCAAGGCGACTTTCTTTGTGGATACGCCGGGTGGTGATTCGGTCCGGGTAGCAGCGCATGAACATATTCGTGAAGTGCTCGCCGTAATGGATGCATTCTTGGCTGCCTGGTTCGAACAACGGTCGGGCAGAAGCTTCGAAACCCGGTTCGTGGAAGTACGCGCAGGCGAAGCGTTCACGAGTATTGAGCTTGACCTTGTGTGGGGTGGAAAGCAGCAAGCCATTGGTCATGAACTGCATGATGTCGCCAGGGAACACCGTCCACACCCTTGGCGTGGGTGTCACGAAAGTCCAGGGTTCCTCGTGTTCGAACAAGCCTGCCGAACTTTCTTCCGGCAGCCAGTTGCGGTTGCGCTTCTCGCCCTTGACCGGTGGGCGAATGTACAGACCGCCGACGTCGTCCTGGGCCGCGATAACCAGCAGGCCATAGTCCGTGTGCGCGCCAATGCCACGGGATGATTTGGACGTTTTGGTCGGGAAGCGCAATACGCGCATGTGGTGCCAGCCATCGCGTGTCAGGTCGGTGAAGGTGCTGATTGGCAGGTTCATGCCCAGCGCCGTGAGCTTGAGTAGTTTCTCGCCTGCTGCGCCGAGCTCGTCCATGAACGCTTTCATGCGTTTGTGATAAACGCTATCGGGCCATGGCACCGGACCATGGCAAGGCCAGCCCTTCTGGACGCGCGGATCACTCTCGGGCAAGTCTTTGCAAATGGTGAAAATCTCCGAGTAATCCGCCTGGCCGGCAGTGATTTCCTCGCCGGAAGCGATATAGCCGCTGTAGGCTGAATCGTTGATGCAACTGCTTTTGAAGGTTTGAGGTTTCTTGAAAAAGCGCTTGCTGACGGCTATTGCCGCTTGCGTCTTGCGATCCTGTTCGACACGGGTCTTGATCTGGAAAATGCCATCTGTCCGCCAGGCGCGGATCAGCTGTTCTCCCAACGTGATATCGGCGGTGCTGCCCGTTACCTTGGCGGGCAGCTTGAAGGTTTTCAACGTGATCATGTTCGTCTCCTTTTATCCAGTAAAGGGACGTGTACTCATTCCAGAGACGTTGACGAACAGCGGTGGCCAACGGAACAGCTCCAGACCTTCATGGCATGGATCATGAGCGTCCCTGCAATCCCCGAAGGGAAGGCGAGTTATAGGGGATCCGGGTTTTGATTTGACCTGCCATTTCTGACAGTTTCGACGAACGGACAGTCAGCGGGATTGAGCAGGGGGGGGTTACAAGGAAGGCAGAAAGCACAAAGGGGAGCCGAAGCTCCCCTTTAATTTTGTCGTTACGTGCTCTTTTTTTATTATTGAGGGGCGGTCTGTTGTTGTTTTTGGCAACCGTGGCCCTTTACCGCTGTTTTTGTCGATCCCCATCCGGGATCAAGAGCAAACGTATTTTTTTGAGCGCTGATCTACTTTTTCGCCTAAGCGATCCAACCAGTTCGGGAGCTACCTGAAGGTAGTTTTATTGTTCTCTGCCCGGTTGCGGGTTACTTCGAAAAGCACCCTGAAAAGCACACCTTCTCCAAAAAAATCTGTTAGCTGCGTCTCTGCCGTGTTGTTCTTGTTATGTCAGAGTCGTTACGTCTTATTTTTATTGGTTTGCAGTTTTTATTCTTGTTATGCCATAGAGATAGCAGAAGCCGTGCCAACTTTAAAAAATCCTTTAAAATCAACGGTTTGATTTTTTGTGGATTTTTTCAGTCGGTCCAAACCTGACATTTTGTTTCCGTGTTACTCGTTTGTGCCCACGTATCCGCGTGCGCGGTAACACCCGGACACATCCACGTTGTCACTGTGCGCTGCGGGCCTTGGCCACGCGCGAGCCGGTAGGGCGCCCCAGCACCGCGCAAATCTGCTGGCCGGCGCGGATCAAGGCATCCAGATCGATGCCGGTCTCGATGCCCAGGCCATTGAGCAGGTAGACCACGTCTTCGGTCGCGACATTACCGCTGGCGCCCTTGGCATACGGGCAGCCGCCGAGGCCGGCGATGGAACTGTCGAACACCGCGATGCCTTCCAGCAGGCTGGCATAGATGTTGGCCATGGCCTGACCATAGGTATCGTGGAAGTGCCCGGCCAGTTTTTCCCGTGGCACGTCGGCCGACACCACTTCGAACATCTTGCGGGTCGCGCCAGCGGTGCCGGTGCCAATGGTGTCGCCCAAGGAGACTTCGTAGCAGCCCATCGCATAGAGCTCGCGAGCGACCCGGGCAACTTGCGCAGGCGCAACATCACCCTCGTAAGGGCAGCCGAGCACGCAGGACACATAACCGCGCACGCTGACGCCATGTTGTTTGGCGGCGTCCATGATCGGCACGAAGCGCTCCAGGCTTTCGCTGATCGAGCAATTGATGTTGCGCTGGGAGAACGCTTCCGATGCCGCGGCAAACACCGCGACTTCCTTGACCCCGGCAGCGATGGCGTCTTCAAAGCCTCGAAGGTTGGGGGCGAGGGCGCCATAGGTTACGCCCGGCTTGCGCCGGATCTGCGCGAAGACCTCGGCGGAACCGGCCATTTGCGGTACCCATTTGGGCGAGACGAAACTGCCGACTTCTATATAGCCCAGGCCGGCGGCGGTCAGCGCATCGACCAGTTGCACCTTGTCCGCAATGCTGATGGGCTGGGCTTCATTCTGCAGACCGTCGCGGGGGCCGACTTCGACGAGGCGTACGTGGGTGGGTAGGGACATGGGAATCGACCTGTGCTGATTGTCTGAATACTGAGAGAACCCTGTGGGAGCGGGCTTGTGTAGATCTATTGGACGGCCTGTTGGCTCTTGATCGTCTGCTCCAGCGCCTGGGTGCAGCGCTCTTCGGCCGTATCGAGTTCCAGTTTCATCTGTTCGATGTCCAGCAATTGCTGTTCGAGTTGTTCCCGGCGCTCGGCGATTTTCGCCAGCATGCTGTTCAACTGCTTGGTGTTACCGCTGGAGGGGTCATACAGCTCGATCAGCTCGCGGCATTCGGCCAGGGAAAAGCCAATGCGCTTGCCCCGCAGGATCAGCTTCAGGCTGACCTTGTCACGGGGCGAGTAAATGCGTTCCTGGCCCCGGCGTTCGGGGCTGAGCAGGCCTTGCTCTTCATAGAAGCGAATGGCCCGGGTGGTGATGTCGAGCTCGCGGGCGAGGTCGGAAATGCTATAGGTCTGGCTGCTCATGGAAGCGCTCGAAAAAGGTCATGGCGCTAAGCTAATGGCAGGTTGACGTTTACGTCAAGGGGCATGGGGTTTCGCTGTTCTTGCTAGCCCTATCGCGAGCAGGCTCGCTCCCACAATAGATCTACGGTGAACACAATATTTGTGTAAAACAAAGATTTCCTGTGGGAGCGAGCCTGCTCGCGATAAAGGCGCCGCGGACCAAAGCCCTACACCTTATCGAGCTTCTTCTCCTGCGCCGTAACCTGCTGGCACAACTCGATCATCTGCTCGCGCATCCAGCGGTTGGCCGGGTCCTGGTCGGTGCTTTCGTGCCAGTAGAGGTGAGTTTCCACCGGTGGAACCTCTTTAACCGGCAGGTTCACCGAGTACAAGTCATGTCGACGGGCGAAGCGTTCCGGCACGGTCATGACCATGTCGGTCTGCTGCAATACCTGGGATGCCATCAGGTAATGCTGGGAGCGCAGGGCGATCTTGCGCTGGATGCCCATTTTGCCCAGGGCCAGGTCGACATAACCCAGACCGCTACGGCGGCTGGAAATATGGATGTGGGTCAGGGACAGATAATCGTCGAGGGTGAATTTCTCTTTGCCCGCCAACGGATGGCCCTTGCGCATGGCGCACACATAACGGTCTTCCATCAACTTGACGTGACGCACCTGCGGGTCGGTGTTGAGCGGCGCATCCACCGCGAAATCGAGACGCCCGGCCGCCAGTTCCTTGGTGGTCTCGCGTCGTTTGGACAGGAAGCTCTCGATGATCACCGTTGGCGCCAGGCGTCGCAGGCGCTGGAACAGCGGCGGCAGGATCACCGCTTCAGTGAGGTCGGTCATGCTGATGCGGTAGGTCTTGACCGCCTGTAACGGGTTGAAAATCCGGCTTTCCTGGACCGACACCCGCAGCAAGGAGAGGGCGTTACGCACCGGCCCGATGATGTTCTGCGCCATCGGCGTCGGCACCATGCCTTGGGCCGTGCGCACGAAAAGTGGATCGTTGAAGGTCTCGCGCAAGCGGGCCAGAGCGTTCGAGACCGCCGGTTGAGTAATGCCGACAATCTGCCCGGCGCGCGTCAGGTTGGCTTCGGTGTAGATCGCGTCGAAGACGATGAAAAGGTTGAGGTCGACCTTGCTCAGATTCATTGCGCTGCGCTCTCTGCTCTTATTTTAGGAAGGTGGCTCGATCAGTCGATCATATATCGGTGATGAATGTTAATACACGCCGAGAATAGGCTAGGTAAATTATCAACGCTGTTCTAGCATCGATTCCATGACCTGAACAACTCCTCTGAACCCAGTCAAAAAGGTAGAGCTGCCATGGATTTCGCTTATTCGCCCAAGGTCCAGGAACTGCGTGAGCGCGTGACCGCGTTCATGGACACCTACGTTTACCCCGCCGAAGCGGTGTTCGAACGCCAGGTCGCCGAGGGCGATCGCTGGCAGCCGACGGCGATCATGGAAGAACTCAAACTCAAGGCCAAGGCTGAAGGTCTGTGGAATTTGTTTCTGCCTGAGTCCGAACTCGGCGCCGGCCTGACCAACCTGGAGTACGCGCCATTGGCGGAAATCATGGGCCGCTCGCTGCTCGGTCCTGAACCGTTCAACTGTTCTGCGCCGGACACCGGCAACATGGAAGTGCTGGTGCGTTACGCCAATGAAGAACAGAAGCAACGCTGGCTCGAACCGCTGCTGCGCGGCGAGATTCGCTCGGCGTTCGCCATGACTGAGCCGGACGTGGCCTCGTCTGATGCCACCAACATGGCCGCCCGCGCTGTGCGTGATGGCGACGAATGGGTGATCAACGGCAAGAAATGGTGGACCTCTGGCGCCTGCGATCCACGCTGCAAGATCCTGATCTTCATGGGCCTGAGCAATCCGGATGCGCCGCGCCATGCGCAGCACTCGATGATTCTGGTGCCGGTGGATACCCCAGGCGTGAAGATTGTGCGTCCGCTGCCGGTGTTCGGTTACGACGATGCGCCTCACGGCCACGCCGAAGTACTGTTCGAAAACGTACGGGTGCCGTATGAAAACGTCCTGCTGGGTGAAGGACGCGGCTTCGAAATCGCTCAGGGACGTCTCGGCCCGGGCCGGATTCACCACTGCATGCGTTCGATCGGCATGGCTGAGCGTGCGCTGGAGTTGATGTGCAAGCGTGCGGTCAACCGCACCGCGTTCGGCAAACCCTTGGCGCGTCTGGGCGGCAACATCGACAAGATCGCCGACTCGCGGATGGAGATCGACATGGCGCGACTGCTGACGTTGAAAGCGGCGTACATGATGGACACCGTCGGCAACAAGGTGGCGAAGAGCGAGATCGCGCAGATCAAAGTGGTCGCACCGAACGTGGCGTTGCGAGTGATTGATCGGGCAATCCAGATCCATGGCGGGGCAGGGGTTTCCAACGATTTCCCGCTGGCCTACATGTATGCCATGCAACGCACCCTGCGCCTGGCCGACGGCCCGGACGAAGTGCACCGCGCGGCGATTGGCAAGTTCGAGATTGGCAAATATGTACCGAAAGAAATGATGCGCAGCGGTCAGTAAGACTGGTGGGCTTTTGTGGCAAGGGAGCTTGCTCCCGCTGGGGCGCGAAGCGGCCCTAAAATACGGCAATCCGGTTGTTTCAGATGTACCGGATCGCCTGGTTTTACGGCTGCTTTGCAGCCGAGCGGGAGCAAGCTCCCTCGCCACAGTTGTTCGCACTCCGTTTCAATACACCCAAACCTCAACCCGCCGATTCCTGATCCGCCCCTCATCTCCGCTGTTGGCCGCCACCGGCATCTCGGCGCCAAAACCGCGTATCTCGCGAAACACCACACCGCTTTTCACCAGTTCTCGCCGCACCGCCATGGCCCGCAGTTTCGACAGCAGGTCAGCCCGCATTGGGTCGCTCTTGGCGTCGCCAAACCCTACCAGCGTCACCTGTCGATTGGTTTTGTCGTGCTGCTTTATATAGTCGAGTACCCGCGACAGGTCCCGTCGGGCCTTGTTGTCCAGCGTTGCGCTGCCTTCTTCGAAACGGAAATTCACGGTCAGCCGCTGAGCATGGCGGCTGAGTGCCTGATACCCCTCAGGCATCAGTGCATTCGGCGTGACGGCCATGGCCTGAACGGTCTGGGCGATAAAACCATTGGCCGCGACGATCGCCTGGCCTTCGCTGCTTTGGGCAAACTTCACCAAGGCCTTGGCCCAGGGATTGTTCCCGTTCGGAGGCAGGTAAAAGAACAGTCGCCGGGACAGCGGGTAATCTTCCGTCGCGATCAAGCTATTGAGCGGTAGCATGGCCTGGGAGCCGCCATCGACAATGGCCACGGCTTTGGCTTGGCGCACATAAGGCAAACCGATGAAACCGATGCCTTGCGGGTCGAGACTGACTGCGTCGGACAATTGCTCGCTGGATTCGAACCGTTTCGCGTTGCCGCTAAGCGTTTTCCCACGCGAGCTGAGGACCAGTTCCTTGAATGTGTCGTAGGTGCCCGATTGGTCATCCCGCGCGTACAGATGAATTGTCCCACCGCTGCCGCCGAGTTCTTCCCAGGTTTTCGCTTCACCGCTGAAGATTCGCGCCAGTTGTTCGGTGTTGAGTTGCTTCAGCAGGTTTTGCGGGTGAAGGATAATCGCCAGTCCGTCGATGGCGATGACTTGCTCGGCAGCCGGGCTTTTCAGGTCGCCCAGCGGTTCAAGATCCACCCGTTCGCTGTCCTTGATCGGGCGCGACGAAGCCGCGAGATCGGCCCAGGCATTTTTCAAGGCTTTGAACCCGGTACTGGAGCCGTGGGCCGCGACCTCCACCTCGACTCGGCGTCCCTGAACGGTTTCGCCGACGATGCGTTGTTCGTTGGCTTTGTCCGGGGCTTCGCGGTGAATCTTGAGCAGGCCCTGTTCATGCATCAACCCTTCGACCAGCGCCGGGCCCAATGCCGCGCCAATGGTGTTGGAGCCCTGAATGCGCAGCACCGGGCCACGATCGGGCGTCGGCAAATCGCCGGCCGACACCGTCAATGGCAGCATGGCGGCGAGCATCGACAGGAACAACACGCGCAGCGTCATGCGGCACCTTATTAAGCCAAGGAAAGTGCCGGGGAGAATAAGTCAGTAAGGTTTCTGAACGATGACAGTTTTCAAATGTGGGAGCGAGCCTGCTCGCGATGGCGGACTGTCAGCCAACAGCCATGTTGAATGTCACTTCCTTATCGCGAGCAGGCTCGCTCCCATAGTAGATTTCGCTTGAACTTTGGATTATCAGCTCAACTCAAGCCAGATCGGCGCGTGATCGGAGGGCTTTTCCATTGCGCGCAGATCGTAATCCACGCCGGCATCCTTCACGCGCGGCAACAAACCATGGGATGCCATGATCAGGTCAATCCGCAGCCCGCGCTTGGGCTCATCTTCAAAGCCGCGGCTACGGTAGTCAAACCAGCTGAAGCGGTCGGCAACGTCCGGGTTCAGGTGACGGAAGCTGTCCACCAGGCCCCAGTTTTTCAGGCGAGCCATCCATTCGCGTTCTTCGGGCAGGAAGCTGCACTTGCCGGTTTTCAGCCAGCGTTTCATGTTGTCCGGGCCGATACCGATGTCGCAGTCTTCTGGGGAAATGTTTACATCACCCATCACCACAAGCGGCTGATCGTTACTGAACTGGCTTTCCAGCAACTGCTGCAAGTCGTTGTAGAAACGTTGCTTGGCCGGGAACTTGGTGGGGTGATCACGGCTTTCGCCCTGTGGGAAATAGCCGTTCATGATGGTTACCGGCACGCCATTGGCGTCGGCGAAAGTGCCCCAGATGAAACGCCGCTGAGCGTCTTCTTCGTCAGTGACGAAACCTTTGTGCAGCGCAATCGGCTCCTGGCGCGAGAGCAGGGCCACGCCGTAGTGACTCTTTTGCCCGTGGAAATACACGTGATAACCCAGCGCCTGAACCTCGGCCAGGGGGAACTGATCGTCGTGGACCTTGGTTTCCTGCAACCCGATCACATCCGGTTGATGCTTTTCAATCAGCGCTGCCAGCTGATGCGGGCGAGCGCGCAGCCCGTTGATGTTGAAGGAAACGATCTTCATGGTCGGCAGTCCTGGCAAAAATGCGATGCTAGCTGACATGTAGGAATGGGGCCAGCCTTGGGGTGAGGGGATTCGTTGTGTTCTGTCAGAGATGTGTTGGCAGATCGGGCCTCTTCGCGGTCGATGAAGGTCCCGGCTTGGTCTATACCTGTCTGGGGAACTGTGAAACCACCCAAGGGCTCGTACCAATAAGAGCGCAGCCATCCGAGCCGCGCCCCAGGGAGATCTGCCGTTATGCCCGAAACCTCGACCGCCATCGCCGATATTCACATGCTCGACAGCGGCTATTCTCGCGAAGCACGCTCCCTTTTGTACCAGGCATACCGGCACGAGCCAACGTTCGGCTACCTGTTCGAGGCCGAGCGCCCCGGTTATGAACAGCGGGTACGAGCGACGGTGCGCGAGCTGATCAAACAACACTTTATCCAGGATTTGCCGGCCATCGGCCTGCTGGTCAACGACCGTTTGATCGGCATCGCCCTGATCGCACCGCCGCAACGCCGCCTGGGCATCACCGAAAGTTGGGCCTGGCGTCTGCGGATGGTTCTCAGCACCGGGTTTCGCTGCACCCGCCGCTACCTCGATTACCACGCCGCCGTGATGGCGTGCGTGCCGTCCGATTCGGTGCATGTCCTGCCGTTGCTGGGGGTTCATCCGCAATTCCAGGGTAAGCACTTCGGCGAACAATTGCTGCAGGCGGTCCATAACTGGTGCGCGGTCGATGAACACTCCCAGGGCGTGATCCTCGACACCGGGAATCCTCGTTATCTGGAGTTCTATAAGCGTCAGGGCTATGAGGAAATCGGCGAAGTGGCCGTAGGACCGATTCGTGAGCACGTGTTTTTCCACGCCAACCCGCAGGTGTTACAAACAGCAACGGCATAAGGGTAGAACTTTCGCGGCAGGTCAGGCTCTATCAGGCTCCCAAGCTCGTGATAGCATCCGCGCTATGAAGTTTCCCGGAAGATTTACCAGTGGCGTGTTGATGCTGATCTCCAGCTGCGCGGCGCTGGCGCAAAGTGAATTGGATGTGCGGATCAAACCGTCCAACGATGAACTGAAAGCCAATATAGAAGGCTATATCGGTAGCCTCGGCGATCGCGATGAAGAAGCCTTGCTGCGCTTCAGTCGCGGCGCCGAAGAACAGGCGCGCAAGGCCGCCCAGGCCTTGGGTTATTACCAGCCGCAAATCGACAGCGACGTGAAGGGCGGCAAGACGCCGCGCCTGGTGCTGAACATCGATCCCGGCGAGCCGATCCATTTGCGCAACGTCATGGTGCGTGTCGAGGGGCCTGCGGCCGACCTCAAATCCTTTCGTGTACCGAAAAGCGACCTGTTGAAACCTGGCGCGGTGCTTAACCATGGCCGTTACGAAGACGCCAAGCGGATGATCCAGAACCAGGCCTCGCGCTTCGGCTTTTTCAGTGGACGCTTCACTCGTCAGAAATTGTTGGTGGACCCGCGGGCGGGCGTTGCCGACATCGAATTGATCTACGACAGCGGCCCGCGCTATGCACTGGGCAAGGTCAGTTTTGAAGGCGACACGCCGTTCGACGAAGACCTGCTGCAACGCATGGTGCCGTTCAAGGCCGGTACGCCCTACGACTCCGAATTGATCGCCGAACTCAATCAGGCGCTGCAATCGAGCGGTTATTTCGAAGGTGTGCGCGTCGACGCAGCGCCAACTGCCTCCAAGGACGACGTGATCCCGGTGGCGGTCAAGCTCGACACCCGCAAGCCACGAACCATGGGGCTCGGCTTGGGTTTTTCCACCGACGTCGGCCCGCGAATCAAGGCCAACTGGACCCGGCACTGGGTCAACCCGCAAGGCGACAGCTATGGTTGGGAAGCCGAACTGTCGGCACCGCGGCAGAACGTCGGGGTGTTTTACGACATTCCCCTGGACCCACCACTGACCGACAAACTGCGCTGGGCCGCTGGCTATCAGTATGAAGAAATCGCTGGCACCGACTCCCTCAGCAAGCTGCTGACCCTCGGCCCCGAATGGCACAGCAAGTTGCCCAGCGGCTGGCAGCGGGTGGTGTCGCTCAAGTGGCAACGCGAGGAATACACACTCGGTGACGACTCGGGGCTCAGTACCTTGCTGATGCCCGGCGTGAGCTATTCGTACCTGAAAAGCGACAACCGCATCGACCCGCACAACGGCTATCGCCTGCAATTCGAAACCAAAGTCGCCAAGGAAGGATTGGGTTCGGACACCAACTTGATCTACGGCACGGCGCTGGTCAAAGGCCTGACCACGGTCTTCGATAAACACCGCTTCCTCGGTCGGGTACAAGTCGGCGGCAGCGCCACCAATGGTTACAAATCGGTGCCGCCGTCGCTGCGCTTCTTCGCCGGTGGCGATCAGAGCGTGCGCGGTTACGACTACCAGAGCCTGTCCCCGGAAAACTCCGATGGCGACCGTATCGGTGGCCGTTACATGGTGGCCGGCAGCGTCGAGTATCAATATTCCATCGCCGAAAAATGGCGGGTCGCAACCTTCATCGACCAAGGCAACTCCTTCAATACACTTGAACTGCCGAACCTCAAGACCGGTGTCGGTATTGGCGTGCGCTGGGTCTCGCCGGTGGGGCCGATTCGCCTCGACCTGGCCCACGCGATGGACGACGACGGCGGCATTCGACTGCACTTTTCCATGGGGCCTGAACTGTGAAGCGTGGTTTGAAACTAACGCTGCTGGCGATTCCGGCGCTGTTGATGCTGATCGTGCTGACACTGGTCGCCGTGCTGGGCACTCCGACGGGCAGCCGTTGGGCGCTCGGGTTAGTGCCGGGTTTGACCGCGGAGAATTTCCAGGGCCGTTTGGGAGGACAGTGGAGCGCCGATCATCTGCTGTGGCAGCAGGACAGCAGTCGGGTTGAGCTGAACAAAGCAATTTTCGCCTGGTCGCCGCTGTGCCTGATGCGCATGACGCTGTGCATCGAGCAATTGCAGGCCGAGCAGGTCAGCCTGCAATTCCCGCCGGGCGAGGAAGAACCAGGCAGCGGCCCGATCAGTCTGCCGGACTTGAAATTGCCCTTGGCGATCGAGCTGGGCGAGGTCAAGGTCGGCCGTCTGCTGTTCAACGGCAGCGAAGAACTCAAGGGCCTGCAACTGGCGGCGCACTGGACGGCGAAAGGCTTGCAGATTGATTCTGTACAATTGCAGCGCGACGACCTTAGCCTGAACCTCTCCGGACTGCTGCAACCCAGCGGCAACTGGCCGCTGACCGCCGAAGGCAAACTGACGCTGTCGGCGCCCGAGCCTTGGACACTGGCCCTGAAGGTCGATGGCGATCTACTGAAAACCCTGAACCTGACAGCCGACAGTAGCGGCTACCTGAACGGACAACTGACCGGCGAACTGCAACCGCTGGTGGAAAACCTGCCGGCCAAAGTGCGCATCACCGCCGACGGCTTCAAGGCCAGCGCCGATCTACCGGATACCCTGCAACTCAATCAACTGGAACTCACCGGCGACGGCGACCTGAAAAACGGCTACCAGTTGCTCGGCAAGGCCACGCTGCCCGCAGAACAAGGCCCGGTTGCGTTGTTGCTGCAAGGCAAGGTCGACGCCAAGGGCGCGCAGATCGCCGGGCTCGACCTGATGGCCAACGACAAACAAAGCCTCAAGCTCACCGGGCAACTGGATTGGAGCAAAGGCCTCAGTGCCGAAGCGAAAATCGACTGGCTGGACTTCCCCTGGCACCGCCTCTATCCGCTGATCGACGAGCCGCAAGTGGCACTGCGCAGCTTCAACGGTGAAGTCTCCTACACCGACGGCAACTACATCGGTAATTTCAAGGCCGCGCTGGATGGCCCGGCCGGGGCGTTCAGCCTGAACAGCCCGTTCAGCGGCGACCTGACGAAAATCTACCTGCAACAATTCCAACTCGAAGCCGGGCAGGGCAAGGCCGAAGGCCACCTGAACCTGCAATTCGCCGATGGCATTGCCTGGGACACCGCACTGGACCTGTCGGCGATCAATCCGGCGTACTGGATGGCGCAATTGCCGGGCACACTGGCCGGGCCGTTGCGCAGCAAAGGCGAGATGAAGAACGATCAGCTCAGCCTGAGCGCCGACCTGGATTTGAAAGGCAAACTGCGCGGCCAACCGGCGGTGATCCAGGCCAAGGCCGATGGCGCCGGCGAGCAGTGGAACCTCAGTACCTTGCAGATTCGCCTCGGCGACAACAGCATCAACGGCAAGGGCAGCCTGCAACAGAAACTGGCCGGGCAGGTCGACATTAAAATGCCGCGCCTGGCCCAGCTCTGGCCGCAACTGCGCGGTCAGCTCAATGGCCGGGTCGATGTCGCCGGCACGCTCAAGGCGCCACAAGGCAAACTCGGCCTGCAAGGTACGCAACTGGCATTCGAAGACAATCGCCTGCAAAGCCTCAATCTGGATGCCACCCTCGACAGCGCCCAACGGGCGAAAATCGACTTCAGGGGCAGCGGCATTCAAACAGGCGATACGTCGCTGGGCACGTTGACCGCCAGTGCCCAGGGCGATATCAAACAGCAGAAACTCGCCCTCGACCTGCAAGGACCGAAGCTGAAACTGGCGCTCGGTCTCGACGGCACACTGGATAAGGGTAACTGGCGCGGGCGTCTGGCCAGTGGCGATATCCAGGCTGGCGGTCAGGACTGGAAGCTGCAAAATCCGGCGAAGCTCGAGCGGTTGGCGGACGGCCAAATCAACTTCGGCGCCCATTGCTGGATGTCCGGCCCGGCTAGCCTGTGCGGCGAAGACCAGCGCCTGATGCCTGAGCCGAAGCTGCGTTATCACCTCAAGCAATTCCCGATCGACAGTCTGGCGCAGTGGTTGCCGAAGGATTTTGCCTGGAAGGGCAAGCTCAACGCCGACCTGCAACTGGACTTGCCGGCCAGCGGTCCGAACGGCCAGATCAGCGTCGATGCCAGCGGCGGCACGTTGCGCATGAAGGAAAAGGATCAGTGGCTGGATTTCCCGTACCAGACCCTGAAGCTCACCAGCAAACTCACGCCAAAACGCATCGACACCGACCTCAACTTTGTCGGCGGCAAGCTCGGTGAGCTGATGCTCCAGGCGCAGATCAACCCGCTGCCGAAGAACAAACCGCTGTCCGGTTCATTCCGCCTCAGTGGTCTGGACTTGTCCGTGGCGCGACCGTTTGTGCCGATGGTCGAGAAACTCACTGGGCACTTGAACGGCAGCGGCACGCTCTCCGGAGGGTTGTTGGCGCCGCTGGTCAACGGCAATCTTGAGCTGCGCGACGGTGAAATCTCCGGGCCTGAACTGCCGATGGCGTTCGAAGCCTTGCAACTTCAAGCCGTGATTGTCGGCGAAACCGTACAACTGAACGGCGGCTGGAAAAGTGGCAAGAGCGGGCAGGGCAGCCTCAATGGCAACATCGCCTGGGGTCAGGCGCTGGCGGTGGATCTGGCGCTCAAGGGTTCGCAGTTGCCGGTCACTGTCGAACCCTACGCCGCGCTGGAAGTCGCACCAGACCTGAAAATTTCCATGAAGGACGACAAACTGGCGATCGTCGGCAAGGTGCTGGTGCCCAAGGGCGACATCACCGTGCGCGAGCTGCCGCCGTCGACGGTCAAGGTCTCCGATGACACGGTAATCGTCGGTCAGCAGACCGAAGAGGGCAAACCGCCGATGGCCATGGCGATGGACATCGATGTGGTGGTCGGGCAGGACAAACTCAGCTTTGCCGGGTTCGGCCTCACTGCCAACGTGCAAGGCCAGGTGCACATCGGCGACAACATGGACACCCGTGGCGAACTGTGGCTCAACGACGGGCGTTATCGCGCCTACGGACAGCGACTGACGGTGCGCCGGGCGCGTCTGCTGTTCGCAGGCCCCATCGATCAGCCGTATCTGGACATCGAAGCGATTCGCCAGACCGACGATGTGATCGCCGGCATTCGCCTGAGCGGCAGCGCTGAGCAGCCGACCACGCAGATCTTTTCCGAGCCGGCGATGAGTCAGGAGCAGGCGTTGTCCTATCTGGTGCTGGGTCGCCCATTGAGTACCACCGGTGAAGACAACAACATGCTCGCGCAAGCCGCCCTCGGCTTGGGCTTGATGGGCAGTTCGGGGGTGACCAGCGGACTGGCCAAGGACCTGGGCATTCAGGATTTCCAGCTCGATACCCAGGGCAGCGGTACCAGCACCGCCGTAGTGGCCAGCGGCAACATCTCGGAAAAACTCAGCCTGCGTTATGGCGTCGGCGTGTTCGAACCGGCCAACACCATTGCCTTGCGCTACAAACTGAGTAAAAAGGTCTACCTCGAAGCCGCCAGCGGCGTAGCCAGTTCGCTGGACATCTTCTACAAGCGGGATTTCTAACCCCCTGCACGATTCCTGTGGCGAGGGGGCTTGCCCCCGTTGGGCCGCGTAGCGGCCCCAAAACTTGCCACTTCATTCTTTCTGAAACCCTGCAAATCGAAAAGCGACGACTGCTTCGCAGCCGAACGGGGCGGTGCGGCGTTCCGACAAGCCCCCTCTCCACAGGAATTGTGGTCGTCGTTCGACAGCCATTTATCAGTCAAATACAAAGCAACCTAACTATTACGTTGACATTCGCTGCCTAGGCAGTAATATCTCGACATGCATTCTCTGCCTAGGCAGCTAATTGGTGGACAGATGAAACATTTCTCCTCATACGATTTCCATAATTGCCATCTTGGCCTCTTGCTCGGCCGCGCCGCGCTGCTCAAGGACCGGATCATCGACACGCACATGGAACCCCACGGCATCACCGCCGCGCAGTTCAAAGTGCTGATCATCATGGCCCAGTTCGGCGTCGATACGCCGGCCGAGCTGTGCCGTCACTTGTCCCTGGACAGCGGCTCGATGACCCGCATGCTCGATCGTCTGGAACAAAAAGGCTTTCTCGCCCGCCAACGCTCCGAGGCCGACCGCCGTCAGGTGCAACTGGTGCTGACCGAACAAGGCCAGCAGTTGACTGACCGTCTACCGGAAATCGGTGCCGACGCCATGAACGAACTGGCTGGCGCCATCACCCCGGAAGAATTGAAAACCCTCGAACAGATCCTGAAGAAAATTCTGGTAGCGGCGGGCGACTCGATCACCCTGCTGCGGGTAGGTGGCCATGAACAGTAAAAGCCTGCGTAGCGGACTGAGCCTGGTGCTGTTGGCCATGAGCCTCGCCGGTTGCGCCAGTTACAGCGGCTTGAACACCGAAGGCGTCAGCCTCGATGCGAAAAATCTCAAGGCCGGGCAATCCCTCAACGGCGTAACCCTGTCACCCGCGGCCTGGCCGAAAAGCGACTGGTGGAAAAACCTCGGCGACCCGCAGCTCGACGGCCTGATCCGCGAAGCCTTGCACGACAGCCCCGACATGCAAATCGCCGACGCCCGCGCTCATCAGGCCAGCGCCGCTGCCTATGCCGCCGACGCCGCCCGGATGCCGACCCTCGATGCCAGCGCCGGTGTCAGCCGTTCGCGTCTGGCTCGTGATCAGGACCCGAGCGGGCAGGGTGGCACCTATTCCACCGTGCGCAACGTTGGTGCCACTTTCAATTACAACTTCGACCTCTGGGGCGGTCAGCGCGATGCCTGGGAAGCCGCATTGGGCCAGGCCCGTGCCGCCGAAGTCGATCAGCAGGCCGCGCAATTGACCTTGTCCGCCGACGTCGCCCGCGCCTACAGCGATTTGGGGCAGGCGCACATCATCCATGACCTGGCCAACGAAGACCTCAAGCGCACCAAACAAATGCTCGACCTCAGCCAGCGTCGCCTGAGTTCGGGAATCGACAGTCAGTACCAGTTCCAGCAGACCGAAAGTCTTGAAGCCAGCGCCGAAGCCAGCCTGATCGACGCCGAGAAGCGCCTGCAAAGCGCGAAAATCGCATTGGCGGTGCTGCTGGGCAAAGGCCCGGATCGCGGTAACGAAATCGCCCGGCCGAAAGTCCTTCAGGCCAGCGCCGTGGCGTTGCCATCGGTGTTGCCAGCGGAATTGCTCGGTCGTCGCCCGGACCTGGTGGCGGCACGCTGGCGGGTTGAAGCCGCGAGCAAAAATATCGCGGCGAGCAAGACCCGGTTTTACCCCAACCTCAACCTGAGCGCGGCGGCGGGTGTCGAGTCGTTGCTGGGAGATGCGATGTTCGGTTCCGCCAGTCGCTTCTTCAACATCGCGCCGACGATCTCGGTGCCGATTTTCGATGGAGGCCGCTTGCGTGCCGACCTCGATTCCCGCGATGCCGATTACGACCTCGCGGTGGCGCAGTACAACAAAAGCCTGGTGAAAGCCCTGGGCGATGTCAGCGACACGATCAACCAGTTGCACGATATCGGCCGGCAAATCGGTGCCCAGCAACACGCCACCGATATTGCCCAGGATTCTTACAACACCGTGGTCCAGCGCTACGGTTCCGGCATCGGGAATTACCTGGACGTACTCAGCATCGAGCAGCAATTGCTCCAGGCCCAGCGTCAGCTGGCCAACCTGAATGCCGAGCAGATCGATCTGTCGATCCAACTGATGCAGGCGCTGGGTGGCGGCTTTCAGGGCGAAACCCTGACCGCCGCCAACGCATCCCCAGCCACGCAGCACAACTAATTCAAGGTACTTGTCATGGCCACTGCCGATGCAACCCCTGCTCCAACTAATAAAGAGTCTGACGACACTCAAGACACGAACAATCCGCGTAAGCGCAAAGTGATGCTGTCTATCCTCACGATCATGGTGATCCTCGCCGGAGCCGGCGTCTGGGGTTATCACCAATTCTTCGGTCGCTGGAGCGAAAGCACCGACGACGCCTACGTGAACGGCAACGTGGTGGAAATCACTCCGCTGGTCACTGGCACGGTGGTGAGCATTGGCGCCGATGATGGCGATCTGGTCCACGAAGGCCAGGTGCTGGTCAACTTCGACCCGAACGACGCTGAAGTCGGTCTGCAAAGTGCCCAGGCCAATCTGGCCCGCACCGTGCGCCAGGTGCGCGGCTTGTACAGCAATGTCGACGGCATGAAAGCCCAGGTCAATGCCCAGCAGGCCGAAGTGCAAAAGGCCCAGGACAACTTCAATCGGCGGAAAAACCTCGCCGCCGGCGGGGCGATTTCCCAGGAAGAACTGTCCCACGCTCGCGACGACCTGACCTCGGCGCAGAACGCCCTGGCCAACGCCCAACAGCAGCTCAAGACCACCAGCGCGCTAGTGGATGACACCGTGGTGTCGTCGCACCCGGACGTGATGTCCGCCGCCGCGCAATTGCGTCAGGCATATCTGAACAACGCTCGCAGCACCTTGATTGCGCCGGTCACCGGTTACGTGGCCAAACGTACCGTGCAACTCGGCCAGCGTGTCCAGCCGGGCACGGCGTTGATGGCGGTGATCCCACTGGATCAGCTGTGGATCGACGCCAACTTCAAGGAAACCCAGCTGCGTGACATGGCGTATCGGTCAGCCGGTAGACATCGAGGCCGACCTCTACGGCAGCGACGTCAAATACAGCGGCACCATCGACAGCCTTGGCGCCGGTACCGGCAGCGCGTTTGCCTTGCTGCCGGCGCAGAACGCCACCGGTAACTGGATCAAAATCGTGCAGCGGGTGCCGGTGCGGATTCACATCAACGCCGAAGAATTGGCCAAACACCCGTTGCGGGTCGGCCTGTCGACTCAGGTGGATGTGAACCTGCGCGATCAGAGCGGCCCGGTGCTGGCACAACAGCCACCGCAAAAGGCCTCGTTCAGCACCAGCATTTATGTCCGTCAGTTGGCCGAGGCCGATGCGATGATCACCCAGTTGATCCACGACAACAGCGCCGCGGTCAGCAAAACCGCGCAACGCTGATTCGCCATCACACCGACCCTGTGGGAGCAAGCCTTTGTGGCGAGGGAGCTTGCTCCCGCTGGGTCGCGAAGCGACCCCAAAAGCTCTGCGACTGCTTCGCAGCCGAGCGGGAGCAAGCTCCCTCGCCACAAAAGCTCGCTCCCATAAGGTCAGCTGCGTCAGTAACAGGCGCCGTGCCAATCCCGCTCCAAAAAATTCAGCTCCAAAGGATTCGCGATGAGCAATAACGCCTCTTTCTCGCCGCCCAGCCTGGTACTCAGCACCATCGGCCTGTCGCTGGCGACTTTCATGCAGGTGCTCGACACCACCATCGCCAACGTGGCGCTGCCGACGATTTCCGGCAACCTGGGCGTGAGTTCGGAGCAGGGCACTTGGGTGATCACCTCGTTTGCCGTGAGCAACGCCATCGCGCTGCCGCTGACCGGTTGGCTCAGCCGGCGTTTCGGTGAAGTGAAGCTGTTTCTCTGGGCGACGATGCTGTTCGTGCTGGCCTCGTTTCTGTGCGGCATCTCGACCTCGATGCCGGAGCTGATCGGCTTTCGGGTGCTGCAAGGCCTGGTGGCCGGGCCGTTGTACCCGATGACCCAGACGCTGTTGATCGCGGTCTATCCGCCCGCCAGGCGCGGCATGGCCCTGGCGTTGTTGGCGATGGTCACGGTGGTGGCGCCGATTGCCGGCCCGATCCTTGGTGGCTGGATCACCGACAGTTACAGCTGGCCGTGGATTTTCTTTATCAACGTGCCGATCGGGATTTTCGCGGTGATGGTGGTGCGCCAACAACTCAAGGCGCGTCCGGTGGTGACCAGTTACCAACCGATGGATTACGTCGGTTTGATCACCTTGATCATCGGCGTCGGTGCGCTGCAGGTGATCCTCGACAAGGGCAATGACCTGGACTGGTTCGAGTCGAACTTCATCATTATCGGCGCGGCTATTTCAGTGATTGCGCTGGCGGTGTTCGTGATCTGGGAAATGACCGACAAGCATCCGGTGGTCAACCTGCGGCTGTTCGCTTACCGCAACTTCCGCATCGGCACCATTGTGCTGGTGGGCGGTTACGCCGGGTTCTTCGGCATCAACCTGATTCTGCCGCAGTGGCTGCAAACCCAGATGGGCTACACCGCCACCTGGGCCGGGCTGGCAGTAGCGCCGATCGGCATTCTGCCGGTGCTGTTGTCGCCGTTTGTCGGTAAGTATGCGCATAAGTTCGACCTGCGACTGCTGGCCGGTGGCGCGTTCCTGTGCATCGGTTTGAGTTGCTTCATGCGCGCCGGGTTTACCAACGAGGTGGACTTCCAGCACATTGCGTTGGTGCAGCTGTTCATGGGTATCGGCGTGGCGTTGTTCTTCATGCCGACCTTGAGCATTTTGATGTCGGACCTGCCGCCGAGCCAGATTGCCGACGGCGCGGGACTGGCGACCTTCCTGCGGACCCTGGGCGGTAGCTTTGCGGCGTCGTTGACCACCTGGATCTGGATTCGCCGGGCCGATCAGCACCATGCGTATTTGAGTGAAAGCATCACCACCTATGAGCCGGCAACCCGGGAGGCGTTGAACACGCTGGGCGGGGCGGGCAACCCGGCCTACGCGCAGCTGGATCATGTGTTGACCAGTCAGGCATACATGCTCTCCACCGTGGATTACTTCACGTTGCTGGGGTGGGCGTTCATGGGCTTGATTCTGTTGGTATGGCTGGCAAAACCGCCGTTTGCGGCGAAGGCGGGGCCTGCAGCGGCCGGGCACTAAGCGCAGCGCGGTTAATGTGGGAGCGAGCCTGCTCGCGATAGCGGTAGATCAGTCAACATGGATGTTGAACATGAATCCGCCATCGCGAGCAGGCTCGCTCCCACAAGGTTTTGTGTTCGGTCGTTAGTTAGCGGGTGCTGCCAGTTGCGGTGGCGGGGTGAAGTCGAAAGGCGCCAGTGCAAACCCTTGCTCATCCACCTGCAACGCCCAGCCCTGACGATCCCAATCCCCCAACACAATGCGTTTGGCCGCCTGCTCGCCAATCTGCAGCTTGTGGATGGCGGGGCGATGGGTGTGGCCGTGGATCAAGGTTTTCACGCCATATTGCTGCATGACCCGCGGCACTTCTTCCGGTGTGACATCAACAATGTCATTGGCCTTCATCCGCACCTGCGCACGGCTTTCACTGCGCAGCTTGCGCGCCAGTTTATGGCGTGTGCGCAAGGGCAGGTGCCGCAGGATAAACAGGGTGATCGGGTTGCGCAGGTAACGTCGCAGCTTCATATAGCCGACGTCGCGGGTGCAGAGGCTGTCACCGTGCATCAACAGCACTGGCTCGCCGTAAAACTGCACGACACTCGGGTCCTTCAGCAACGTACAGCCGGCCTGTTTACAGAAGGCCTTGCCGAGCATGAAGTCGCGATTGCCGTGCATCAGAAAGATGGCCGTGCCGCTGTCACTGAGATCGCGCAGGGCCTGGCAGATGGAACGCTGGAACGGCGTCATGGCATCGTCGCCAATCCACGCCTCGAAAAAGTCGCCCAGAATGTACAACGCACTCGCCGAGCGGGCGCGTCCGGCGAGCAAATCCAGAAACGCCCGGGTAATGTCCGGGCGCTCCTCTTCCAGATGCAAGTCTGAAATCAGCAGTATCACTCAATGATCTCGGCTTTCTCGATGATCACGTCGTCTGCAGGTACGTCCTGGTGACCGGCCTTGGAGGTGGTGGCCACGCCTTTGATCTTGTCGACTACGTCGGTGCCTTCAACCACTTCGCCGAATACCGCGTAGCCCCAGCCCTGAACGGTCTTGGCGCTGTGGTTCAAGAAGCTGTTGTCGGCCACGTTGATGAAGAATTGCGCGGACGCCGAATGCGGCTCCATGGTGCGGGCCATGGCAACGCTGTACTTCTTGTTCGGCAGGCCGTTGTCCGCTTCGTTCTGGATGCTTGGGCGCTTGTCTTTCTTTTCTTTCATGCCTGGCTCGAAACCGCCGCCCTGGATCATGAAGTTACCGATGACGCGGTGGAAAACAGTGTTTTCGTAGTGACCGGCTTTGACGTATTCGATGAAGTTGGCAACGGTCAGCGGTGCCTTTTCAGCGTTCAGTTGCAGGACGATGTCGCCGAAGTTGGTAGACAGTTTGACTTGGGTCATGATGGGTACTCATTCTAGGAATTCGTGGGTTTCGGGGCTCTACAGCCCTCAACCGGTCCGGCCAGTGTCGGCCAAGGCACGCAGTTTAGCGTGCCGGGCGCGAATTTCGAGGCTGTTTTTCATTGCTGGCCGATTAAATGCAACCGATTGCCGGCCCGCTCTGTCAGCCACTTGACAGCATCGGCTATGATAAGCCCCTTTGATTTATAACAGCCGCTTTGATTTGGCCAATTGGCCGCGCACTTGTACGTTCAAGGATCCTATGAGCAAGCCCACTGTCGACCCTACCTCGAATTCCAAGACCGGCCCTGCCGTGCCGGTCAACTTCCTGCGCCCGATCATCCAGGCGGACCTGGACTCGGGTAAGCACACGCAGATCGTTACTCGTTTCCCGCCTGAGCCCAACGGCTACCTGCACATCGGTCACGCCAAGTCGATCTGTGTGAACTTCGGTCTGGCCCAGGAATTCGGCGGCGTCACTCACCTGCGTTTCGACGACACCAACCCGGCCAAGGAAGACCAGGAATACATCGACGCGATCGAAAGCGACGTCAAATGGCTGGGCTTCGAATGGTCCGGTGAAGTGCGCTATGCCTCGCAGTATTTCGACCAGTTGCACGACTGGGCGGTAGAGCTGATCAAGGCCGGCAAGGCCTATGTCGACGACCTGACCCCTGAACAGGCCAAGGAATACCGTGGCAGCCTGACCGAGCCGGGCAAGAACAGCCCGTTCCGCGATCGCAGCGTCGAAGAAAACCTGGACTGGTTCGCCCGCATGCGCGCCGGCGAATTCCCGGACGGCGCACGTGTGCTGCGGGCCAAGATCGACATGGCCTCGCCGAACATGAACCTGCGCGACCCGATCATGTATCGCATCCGTCACGCGCATCACCACCAGACGGGTGACAAGTGGTGCATCTACCCGAACTACGACTTCACCCACGGTCAGTCGGACGCCCTCGAAGGCATCACCCATTCGATCTGCACCCTGGAGTTCGAAAGCCACCGTCCGTTGTACGACTGGTTCCTCGACAACCTGCCAGTGCCGGCGCACCCGCGTCAGTACGAGTTCAGCCGCCTGAATCTGAACTACACCATCACCAGTAAGCGCAAGCTCAAGCAGCTCGTGGACGAGAAACACGTCAATGGCTGGGACGATCCGCGCATGTCCACGCTGTCGGGCTTCCGCCGCCGTGGCTACACGCCGAAATCGATCCGCAACTTCTGCGAGATGATCGGCACCAACCGTTCCGACGGCGTGGTCGACTTCGGCATGCTCGAATTCAGCATCCGTGACGACCTCGATCACAGCGCCCCGCGCGCCATGTGCGTGCTGCGTCCGCTGAAGGTCGTGATCACCAACTACCCGGAAGGTCAGGTCGAAAACCTCGAATTGGCGTGCCACCCGAAAGAAGACATGGGCGTGCGCGTTCTACCGTTCGCTCGTGAGCTCTATATCGACCGTGAAGACTTCATGGAAGAGCCGCCAAAAGGCTACAAACGCCTGGAGCCGAACGGCGAAGTGCGTCTGCGCGGCAGCTACGTGATCCGTGCCGACGAAGCGATCAAGGACGCCGATGGCAACATCGTCGAACTGCGTTGCTCGTACGATCCGCAAACCCTGGGCAAGAACCCTGAAGGCCGCAAGGTCAAAGGCGTGGTGCACTGGGTGCCGGCCGCCGCCAGCGTCGAGTGCGAAGTGCGTTTGTACGATCGCCTGTTCCGTTCGGCCAACCCTGAAAAGGCCGAAGACAGCGCCAGTTTCCTGGACAACATCAACCCTGACTCGCTGCAAGTTCTCACTGGTTGTCGTGCCGAGCCTTCGCTGGGCAATGCACAACCGGAAGACCGTTTCCAGTTCGAGCGCGAAGGTTACTTCGTCGCGGATATCAAGGACTCGAAACCGGGCGCTCCGGTATTCAACCGTACCGTGACCTTGCGTGATTCGTGGGGCCAGTGATTCAAGGAACAACATAAAGTGCTAACGATCTACAACACGCTCACCAAGAGCAAAGAAGTTTTCAAGCCGCTGGATGGCAACAATGTGCGCATGTACGTCTGCGGGATGACCGTGTACGACTACTGCCACATTGGCCACGGCCGCAGCATGGTCGCGTTCGACCTGGTGACCCGCTGGTTGCGTTTCAGCGGTTATAACCTGACGTATGTGCGCAACATCACCGATATTGAAGATAAGATCATCAATCGGGCCAAGGAGAACGGCGAGCCGTTCGACGCGCTGACCGAACGCATGATCACCGCGATGCACGAGGACGAGGCGCGCCTCAATATCCTCAAGCCGGACATGGAGCCGCGGGCCACTGATCATATCGCTGGCATGCAGAGCATGATCCAGACCCTGATCGACAAGGGCTACGCCTACGCACCGGGCAATGGCGACGTGTACTACCGCGTCGCCAAGTTCATGGGCTACGGCAAGCTGTCGCGCAAGAAGATCGAAGACCTGCGCATCGGCGCACGAATCGAAGTCGACGAGTCCAAGCAGGACCCACTGGACTTCGTGCTGTGGAAAGGCGCCAAGCCGGGCGAGCCGAGCTGGGAATCGCCATGGGGCGCCGGACGTCCGGGCTGGCACATCGAGTGCTCGGTGATGTCGACCTGCTGCCTGGGCGAGACTTTCGACATTCATGGCGGCGGCAGCGACCTCGAGTTCCCGCACCATGAAAACGAAATCGCCCAGAGCGAAGCGGCGACCGGCAAGACCTACGCCAACGCGTGGATGCATTGCGGCATGATTCGCATCAATGGCGAGAAGATGTCCAAGTCCTTGAACAACTTCTTCACCATTCGCGACGTGCTCGACAAGTACCACCCGGAAGTCGTGCGTTACCTGCTGGTGTCGAGCCACTACCGCAGCGCGATCAACTATTCGGAAGACAACCTCAAGGATGCCAAAGGCGCACTCGAGCGTTTCTACCATGCGTTGAAAGGCCTGCCGAACGTGGCGCCTGCCGGCGGCGAAGCGTTCGTCGAGCGCTTCACTCAGGTGATGAACGACGACTTTGGTACGCCGGAAGCCTGCGCGGTGCTGTTCGAGATGGTCCGCGAGATCAACCGTCTGCGCGAGAGCGATCTTGATGCAGCGGCTGGTTTGGCGGCACGCTTGAAGGAACTGGCCAGCGTGCTGGGTGTGTTGCAGCTTGAGGCCGATGACTTCCTGCAGGCCGGTGCCGAAGGGCGGGTCGATGCGGCTGAGGTTGATGCGCTGATTGCCGCGCGTCTGGCGGCTCGTGCGAACAAGGACTGGGCCGAATCCGACCGCATCCGCGACCAGCTCACCGCCATGGGCGTGGTGCTGGAAGACGGCAAGGGCGGGACGACCTGGCGATTGGCTGACTGATTGCTTGATTGGCTACAAAACAAAACCCGCCTTGTGCGGGTTTTTGTTTATGTGCAGGGCGTAAGTGCGTCGGTGCCTATGCTGGCGCCATCACAAATCCCTATGGGAGCGGGCTTGCCCGCGATGATCTCAAGCCCTACGCAATCCGTAAGGTCTTTGTCACTCAACCTGGCGCAATCGCTTGTAAAGGGTGTTGCGGCTAACCCCCAACCGCCGGGCCAGGTGCGAAATATTCCCCCCGGCCGCCTGCAACTGCCGATTCAATGCCTCGGCATCATTCAAATCAACCGCTATCGGCTCTGGCGCATCCACCGGCTCCATCTCCAGATCGACAAAAAAATCATCGGGCAAATGCTCTGGCCGCACGGGTTGTTCTTCGGCCATGGCCAGCGCCACCTGCATCACGCTGCTGACCTGGCGTAAATTGCCCGGCCACGGATGGCGGCCGAACAATGCCAGCACCTCGGGGCTCAACCCGGCCCACTGCGATGGTTCACGGTGTTGCTCCCATAGACGCTTGAACAGCGCCTGCTTGTCGCTGCGCTCTCTCAAGGGCGGCAACTCCAGGGTCAAGCCACCGATGCGGTAATACAAATCCTCACGGAACCGCCCCAGCTGAACCTGCTCGCGCAACGAGCGGTTGGTCGCTGAAATGATCCGAATGTCCACCGCAAACAGCTCGCTGCTGCCCACCGGTTGCACGCAGCGCTCCTGCAACACCCGTAGCAACCGGGCCTGGGTCGGTAAGGGCATGTCGCCGATTTCATCGAGGAACAGGGTGCCTTTGTCGGCCTTGCGGATCAGCCCGATGCTGCCTTTCTGGTTGGCACCCGTGAATGCACCTTTTTCATAACCAAACAATTCGGATTCCACCAGTTCGGCGGGGATCGCCGCACAGTTGACGGCAATGAACGGTTGTTTGCTGCGCGAGCTGGCGTGGTGCAGGGCTTTGACGAAGACTTCCTTGCCGACCCCGGTTTCCCCGTGGATCAACAACGGAATGTCCTTTTCCAGCAAGCGCTCGGCCTGGCGCACGGCTTTTTCCACGCGGCTGTCGCCAAAATGCAGGGTGTTGAGGCTGATGGCGGCGGGTGCTGATGTCGTGAGTTCAGCGCTCTTTAATTCAGAAAACAGTCGAGCCTGAATCGGCGCCTGTTTCGGCCGCTTCAACAGGCACTGGAAACGGTTGCGTCCCGAGGCTTGCAGGGAAAACGGCAGGCCGTCCGGCTGATTCAGCAGCTCCATCAACGAGACTTTGAACAGGCTTTCGACGCTGACCCGCGACAGGCTGATGCCCAGCAGATTGTCGGCCCGACGGTTGGCCGACAGCACTTGGCCAGTCTCGTCGAAGATCAACAGCCCGGCCCATTGGCTGTCGAGGTTGTTCAGCCCGGTGTTGAAGGTCAGTTGGAAATGCTGGCCGTGGAACAGATTGAGGATCAGCCGGTTCTCCACGGTCTGGCTCATCATCTTGACCATGCCCAGGGTGTGGGACGGCGGCAGGTAGCTGTCGCTGGACACATCCAGCACCGCGATCACCTTGCGTTCGGCATCGAAAATCGGTGCGGCGGAACCGGTCATGAAGCGGTTGGCCTTGAGGAAATGTTCATCGTGCTCGATGTGCACGGCCTGCTCGCAGGCCAACGCGGTGCCGATCGCATTGGTCCCGCTGCAACGCTCCACCCAGCTGGCACCGGCGCTGAAACCGCGAGTCAGGCTCGGCTCGATGAAGCGCTGAGTGCCCCAGGACGTCAACACCTGGCCCTGATTGTCGGCGAGCATGATCAGGCAATTGGAGTTGCTGAGGATGTTCTCGTAGTACGGCAGGACTTCCTGATGGGTGGTCTGCACCAGTGAATGCTGGCGCTCCAGCAACTGGGCGATGTCATCGGCCGGCAGCTGATCGAACGCCGGAGCGCTCTGATGATCGAGCCCGAAGGCGCGGCAGCGGGACCAGGAGTCCTGGATGATAGCGTCGTGGGAGAGCTTTGATGCAGGTGCGGCCATGGCAGTCGACCTCTGAGCAAGCTTTTATTGTTTTTGTTATGGGTAAGACGCGATTCATTACAGGTCGGGCAAAATTCGGGTCTTCGTGCAGCTAAAGCATCCGTAGAGTGTTGTTCACTATTGTTCATTGTCAACCGCCGGATTGTTCAATTGTTCAGTTGCGGTTGTTCATTTCTGTTCAGCAACGAACGCAGTTTTTCTTCCACTTGCAGGATTCTCAAGCCGGATCAACGGCTTGCAATTTCTGGCACGAATGTCGCTGTAGTGCTCCGGTCGCTTGACTCCAATAATAAAAAGGCCGAGCCATGTCACTAATCCTGGAACACGTCAGCCGTACCATCGAGGGCCAGACCTGGATCGACGATGCGTGCCTTAACTTCGAACCCGGATCCTTCAACGTTTTGCTCGGTCGCACGCTGTCCGGCAAAACCAGCCTCATGCGCCTGATGGCCGGTTTGGACAAGCCCGACAGCGGCCGCATCCTGATGAACGGTGTCGACGTCACCCAGCGTCCGGTGCGCTTGCGCAATGTGTCGATGGTTTATCAGCAGTTCATCAACTACCCGACCATGACGGTGTTTGAGAACATCGCCTCGCCGCTGCGCCAGTCCGGCGTTTCCAACGAGCTGATCCAGAGCAAAGTGCTGGAAACCGCGAAGATGCTGCGCATCGAGAAATTCCTCCAGCGCCATCCTTTGGAACTCTCCGGTGGCCAGCAACAGCGCACCGCCATGGCCCGAGCGCTGGTCAAGGACGCCGAGCTGATTCTGTTCGACGAGCCGCTGGTCAACCTCGACTACAAACTGCGCGAAGAGCTGCGCCAGGAAATGCGCGAACTGTTCGCGGCCCACCACACCATCGCTATCTACGCCACCACCGAACCCAATGAAGCCCTGGCGCTGGGCGGTACCACCACGATTCTTCACGAAGGTCGGGTGATTCAGAGCGGCAAGTCCTCCGAGGTTTATCACCAGCCGCAAACCGTGCTGGCCGCGGAGCTGTTCTCCGAGCCGCCGATCAACCTGATGCCGGGGCGCATTGCCGGCAACGAAGTCAGTTTCGCCAATTTCGTGCACTTTCCGTTGAACGTCGATCTGCGTCCGGTGGGCGAGGGCGAGTTCCGTTTCGGCGTGCGCCCCAGCCATATCTCGCTGGTGCCGAGCAACGACGACGATCTGGAACTGGCGGTGACTGTCGAGGTGGCCGAGATCAGCGGTTCGGAAACCTTCCTCCATGTGCGCAACGAGTATTTCCTGCTGGTGCTGCACTTGCCGGGGGTGCACGAATACGACGTCGATGCGCCGATTCGTATCTATATCCCGACCCATAAACTGTTTGTGTTCGATATGCAGGGGCGGCTGGTCCAGGCGCCCGGTCGCCGCATTGCGAGGGTTGCCTGATGGCCGAAATCCGTTTGCAGAACCTTGCCCACAGCTACACCCGCACACCAGCCGGCCCTGAGGATTACGCGATCCGCGAGATGGACCACGTCTGGGAGCAGGGCGGCGCCTATGCGCTGCTCGGGCCTTCGGGCTGCGGCAAGTCGACCTTGCTCAACATCATTTCCGGATTGCTCAGCCCGTCCCAGGGCAAGGTGCTGTTCGACAGCAAAGTGGTCAACGAGCTGACCCCGGAAAAGCGCAACATCGCCCAGGTTTTCCAGTTTCCGGTGGTCTACGACACCATGACGGTGTTCGACAACCTGGCCTTCCCGCTGCGCAATCAAGGCATGATCGAAGCGAAGATTTACAGCAAGGTGCATGAAATCGCCGAAGTTCTTGACCTTCAGGCATTGCTGCACAAGAAGGCGCGCAACCTCACCGCCGATGAAAAACAAAAAGTCTCCATGGGCCGTGGGCTGGTACGCGATGACGTGTCGGCGATCCTCTTCGATGAACCGCTGACGGTGATCGACCCGCACCTGAAGTGGAAACTGCGGCGCAAGCTCAAGCAGATCCACGAGCAATTCAACATCACCATGGTCTACGTCACCCACGATCAGCTCGAAGCCTCGACCTTCGCTGACAAGATCGCGGTGATGTATGGCGGCCAGATTGTGCAGTTCGGTACGCCACGGGAATTGTTCGAGCGGCCGAGCCACACCTTTGTCGGCTATTTCATCGGCAGCCCGGGGATGAACCTGATCGAGGTTCAACCGCAACCCGGCGGTGTCGGTTTTGCCGGGACCCACTTGCCGTTGTCCCACGCAATGCAGCAACGGATCGCCGATAGCGAATGGAAAACCCTGAAGGTCGGCATCCGTCCGGAGTTCGTTCATGTGTGGGAGGAGGCCTTTGATGACGCGTTGCAGGCAAAGGTCGTACACGTCGAGGACCTGGGTACCTACAAAATCATGACCCTGAACCTCGACGGCGTGCTGCTTAAAGTACGCCTGGCCGAAGACAAACCGGTGCCCGAGGGCACGGCGTACATCAGTTTCCCGGGGCAATGGTTGATGGTCTACGCCGATGAGTATTTGCTGGAGGTACAGCCATGAACAAGGTGCAGAACAACAAGGCCTGGTGGCTGGTGTTGCCGGTGTTTCTGCTGGTGGCGTTCAGTGCAGTGATCCCGATGATGACCGTGGTCAACTACTCGGTGCAGGACATCTTCGACCAGTCCAGCCGCTACTTCGTCGGTGCCGACTGGTACAAGCAGGTGCTGCTCGACCCACGGCTGCATGACTCGCTGCTGCGCCAGTTCATCTATTCCGGCTGCGTGTTGTTGATCGAAATCCCGTTGGGCATCGCCATCGCCCTGACCATGCCGATCAAGGGCCGCTGGTCGTCGCTGGTGCTGATTATCCTGGCGATTCCGCTGCTTATCCCGTGGAACGTGGTCGGTACCATCTGGCAGATTTTCGGCCGGGCCGACATCGGCTTGCTTGGGTCCAGCCTCAACGGCATGGGCATCAGCTACAACTATGCGGCCAACACCATGGACGCCTGGGTCACGGTGTTGGTGATGGATGTCTGGCACTGGACATCGCTGGTGGCGTTGTTGTGTTTCTCCGGGCTGCGGGCGATTCCGGACGTGTATTACCAGGCGGCGCGGATCGATCGGGCATCGGCCTGGGCGGTTTTCCGACACATCCAGTTGCCCAAGCTCAAAAGCGTGCTGCTGATCGCGGTGATGCTGCGGTTCATGGACAGCTTCATGATCTACACCGAGCCGTTCGTGCTGACCGGTGGCGGTCCGGGCAATGCCACGACCTTCTTGAGTCAGACCTTGACCCAAATGGCCGTAGGGCAATTCGACCTCGGCCCGGCGGCGGCTTTCTCGCTGGTGTACTTCCTGATCATCCTGTTGGTGTCGTGGCTGTTCTACACCGCCATGACTCACTCTGACGCCAATCGGTGAGGCCCGCCATGAGCAAGAGAAAGCTGATTCCACTGCTGGTCTACATCCTGTTCCTGCTGGTGCCGATCTACTGGCTGCTGAACATGTCCTTCAAGAGCAACACCGAAATCCTCGGCGGCCTGACGCTGTTTCCCCAGGATTTCACCTTCGCCAACTACAAGGTGATCTTCACCGACCCGAGCTGGTACACCGGCTACCTCAACTCGGCGTACTACGTCAGCATGAACACGATCATTTCCCTGACCGTGGCGTTGCCGGCGGCCTATGCGTTTTCGCGTTATCGCTTCCTCGGCGATAAGCACCTGTTCTTCTGGCTGCTGACCAACCGCATGGCACCGCCGGCGGTGTTCCTGCTGCCGTTCTTCCAGCTGTATTCCTCGATCGGGTTGTTCGACACGCACATCGCGGTGGCGTTGGCTCACTGTCTGTTTAACGTGCCGCTGGCGGTGTGGATTCTCGAGGGCTTCATGTCTGGCGTTCCCAAGGAAATCGACGAAACCGCCTACATCGATGGCTACAGCTTTCCCAAGTTCTTCGTGAAGATTTTCGTTCCGCTGATCGGCTCCGGGATCGGTGTCACGGCGTTTTTCTGCTTCATGTTTTCCTGGGTCGAACTGTTGCTGGCGCGAACCCTGACGTCGGTGAACGCCAAACCCATCGCCGCGGTGATGACCCGCACGGTCTCGGCGTCCGGCATTGACTGGGGCGTGCTGGCAGCGGCGGGGGTGTTGACCATCCTGCCGGGCATGCTGGTGATCTGGTTTGTTCGCAACCATGTGGCCAAGGGCTTTGCCCTGGGCCGGGTATGAGGAACTGATGATGGAATGGATGAGTTGGACCGGCCCGACGGCGGCGTTCTTCGGCGTCATAGCCTTGATCCTGGTGGGCATGACCACCTGGGAATTACGTTCGCCAAGCATTCTTCGAAAAGGTTTTCTGCCGATTACCACCACCCGTGGCGATCGGCTGTTTATCGGTCTTCTCGGCAGCGCCTACCTGCATTTGCTGGTAATCGGCGTCACCGACTGGAGCATCTGGGTGGCGTTCGCGTTGTCCCTGGTGTGGCTGTTGGCTGTGATGCGTTGGGGCTAGTCGAATCGCTCGGCAATGTTGCTCCGAAACCCATAAAGGAGGTCTCTATGTTCGACAAAAACAATAAGCTGCGACATAGCATTTCACTGGCAGCCATGCTGGCACTCAGCGGATTGAGCGCATCGGCCTGGGCTGATGCCTACGAAGACGCTGCGAAAAAGTGGATCGGCGGCGAATTCAAACCGTCTACCCTGACGGTCGATCAGCAACTCGCGGAATTGAAGTGGTTCATCAAGGCGGCCGAGCCGTTTCGCGGGATGGACATCAAGGTTGTCTCGGAAACCCTGACCACCCATGAATACGAGTCCAAGGTGCTGGCCAAGGCCTTCACCGAGATCACCGGGATCAAAGTCACCCACGACCTGCTGCAAGAAGGCGATGTGGTGGAAAAGCTGCAGACCGTGATGCAGTCGGACAAGAGCATCTATGACGGCTGGGTCAACGACTCGGACCTGATCGGTACCCATTTCCGTTACGGCAAGACAGAAGCCATTACCGACCTGATGGCCAATGAAGGTAAAAACTTCACCTCACCAACCCTCGACATCAAGGACTTCATCGGCACCTCCTTTACCACCGCGCCCGATGGCAAGCTCTATCAATTGCCCGATCAACAGTTCGCCAACCTCTACTGGTTCCGCGCCGACTGGTTCGAGCGCCCGGAGCTGAAAGCCAAGTTCAAGGAAAAGTATGGCTATGAACTGGGCGTGCCGGTGAACTGGTCTGCATATGAAGACATCGCCAAATTCTTCAGCGAAGACGTCAAGGAAATCGACGGCAAGCGGGTCTACGGGCACATGGACTATGGCAAGAAAGACCCGTCCCTGGGCTGGCGCTTTACCGATGCCTGGTTCTCCATGGCCGGCGGCGGTGACAAGGGCTTGCCCAACGGTTTGCCGGTGGATGAGTGGGGCATTCGTGTCGAAGACTGCCATCCGGTCGGCTCCAGCGTGACCCGCGGAGGCGATACCAACGGCCCGGCAGCGGTTTTTGCCACCACCAAATACGTCGACTGGCTGAAGAAGTACGCGCCACCGGAAGCGGCGGGCATGACCTTCTCCGAATCCGGCCCGGTGCCGTCCCAAGGCAACATCGCCCAGCAAATTTTCTGGTACACCGCGTTCACCGCCGACATGACCAAACCGGGCCTGCCGGTGGTGAACGCCGACGGTACGCCGAAGTGGCGCATGGCGCCATCGCCGAGAGGGCCGTACTGGGAAGAGGGCATGAAGCTGGGGTATCAGGACGTGGGTTCGTGGACGTTCATGAAATCCACGCCTGAGAAACAGAAGCTCGCGGCCTGGCTGTACGCGCAGTTCGTGACCTCGAAAACCGTGTCGCTGAAGAAAACCATCGTCGGCCTGACGCCGATCCGCGAGTCGGACATCAACTCTCAAGCCATGACCGACCTGGCGCCGAAGCTCGGTGGCCTGGTTGAGTTCTACCGCAGCCCGGCGCGGGTGCAATGGACACCGACCGGCACCAACGTGCCGGACTATCCGCGTCTGGCACAGTTGTGGTGGAGCCACATCGCCGAAGCCGCCAGCGGCGAGAAAACCCCGCAACAGGCGCTCGATGGTCTGGCCAAGGATCAGGACGCGATCATGACCCGTCTGGAGCGCTCCAAGGCCCAGGCCACTTGCGCGCCGAAAATGAACCCGGAACGCGACGCGCAATACTGGTTCGACCAACCGGGCGCACCGAAGCCGAAACTGGCCAACGAGAAGCCCAAGGGTGAAACCGTGAGCTACAACGAACTACTGAAATCGTGGGCGGATGCGCGTAAGTAATTGTCTGTCATGTGAAATGCCAACGGCACCGTAAGGTGCCGTTTTACTGTGTGCCTGATGGACCGCATTCGCGAGCAAGCGACCCAGCGGGAGCAAGCTCCCTCGCCACAGATACCTTCCAGGCTACATAACGGATATATAATTTGCGCGCCACCGTCATGAAAGGTTCGGATTGTTACTTTGACCTCGTTAGTTAATTAAACGAGGAATCAAACATGAAATTTGCGGAACTGAGTGCGTTTGCAGCGGCGTTGGTGATGTCTTCTCTGGTCATGGCTGAAGGCGGCGGCGACAGAGCCTTTGAAAAAATGATGGCGGCCAATGACCGCTCGGTGGAGCTGTTTGTCGCCAAAGAACAGGCACGTGATCCCGTCGTCGTGAATGAAAAGAAGGACGACAAGACCAAAGACTTGTAAGCGGGCAACTGACACTCTCTGACATCCCGGAAGCTTCCGGCAATAGTCGGAAGTCACCTGCCGCAACTACCGGGTTGGTGAGGAACATGTCGCCGACCTTCACCACCGTATCAAGGCACGCACTTTGGCAGCGCCACCGACCTTGGTGTATTCGTCCCGTGCTTGGCCATCACTGTCGACTGGCATCACATCAAACGAACTATGGCCACCGTTGCGCCGGTCACCGGTATCGAGCTTCAAGCCGATCATTGCAAATGCATCCACACCGACCCCGACAGTGCCTTGGGTAAAGCCGGATTCGAACGTGCTTCGGAGTGGGTTTTATTGTTCGGCGGGCAAGGGCCTGCCGGCATGGTCGCCGGGTGACATCGTTGCAAGCTGCGGATAACACCAAGGTGAGGCGGGAATTACAATTTCGTCATGTGGCTGGGACGCCAAGCCATGCGGGTGCACCTCTGAAACCTGTGGGAACGAGCTTGCTCGCGAATACGGAGTATCAGGCAATGATGATGTCGACTGACCCGACGTCTTCGCGGACAAGCCACGCTCCCACAGTGATCCGGGGTGGCCACAGAATTAGCGAGCGGCACACAACTTGTAGGAGTGAGCCTGCTCGCGATAGCGGAATGTCAGGCAATGACGATGTTGAACATATCGACGCCACCGGAGCAGGCTCGCTCCCACATTGGTCAGGGTGGGTCTGATAGATCCATGTGCGCAGATGTGGCTTCTACCTTTCGTAGGTATCTAGCTGGTTGTCTGACAGAGAGGTATCGATGTCATTTGGAAAAACGAGTTTACCCTTCATGGCACCGATCCGTTTAACACGCGTTTTTTTCAAGGTGATTTTGCCTCGGCGTTCTTTGGCTAACGCATCGAGGCCATCCATCAACTCTAAAAAAATAGTCCGCTTCATGGTTCTTGGATTTCCACTCGACAGGTGATCTTCAAATTTAGCGGCAAATGCCTTCTGCGGAATGTCAGCCATTGCTCAACGCTTTGCAGGCAAATTCCTAGAAAGGAGAGGGCATTAAAGATCAAAAGATCGCAGCCTGCGGCATCTCCTACAGAGCGCACACCATTCCAATGTAGGCGCCAGTCGCATTTGGCGGCTTCGATTGACGTGTCGGAACAATCCACAGCACTATCCAGCCATGAATACCCAATATCGAATGACTATGATGTGCTCCTCTATGACCGCTTCCGGCGGGCCATAAGGTCATACGTGTTTGTCATTTGACGTGTACCCAAAGCCCCGCCAGAGATGGACGGGGCTTTTTCATGCCCTGTCCGTACATGGCTCATGGAGAGAGATATGTTCGAGATTAGAAGATCCACCCCAAGCGACGCCCAGGTTGCATTTGATATCCGTCGGTTAGCTATTCGACATCAATGCATCGGTGCCTACAGCGAACAGCAAATGCTCGACTGGACCAAAGGCTCGGCCGAAGACGGCTACGACACGCTGATGGAGAAGCACTTCTATCTGGGCTGCGTTGAGTGCGAGCCCGTGGCGACCGGCATGCTCGATCTGGAGCACCGTGAAATCGGCGCAATCTTCATTCGCCCGGATTTCATGCGGCGCGGGCTGGGCAAGCGTGTTTTGTGTTTTCTTGAAGATCGGGCGCGGGATTTGGGGCTGACCGAGGTGTGTCTTGATGCGACGTTGAATGCCGCCGATTTCTATAGACGCTGCGGATACATCGGGGAGGGGAGTGCGATTTACCAATCACCTTCAGGTCTGCAACTGGCCTGCGTGCCGATGGTGAAAAAACTCTAATGGCCCAAAAACAAAAACGGCACCCGAAGGTGCCGTTTCTGTTTTCTACCGAGTATCGCTTACGCGATCAACCCGCCAACCCCGATTGCTGAACCAGGTTCAACAGCGGCTGTGGGTACAGGCCGAGGAAGAACGCCAGTACGGCAATCGCCAGCAGCATCACGCCGCCTGCACGTTGTTCCCAGTGCAGTTGCGCATCATGGCGACGCAGGTTCGGTTCCATCAGGTACAGGGTGACCATGACGCGCAGGTAGTAGAAGACGCCGATGGCGCTGCCCAGTACCAGGGAGCCGACCAGCCACCATTGGTGCGACTCGACGCCGGTAGCGATGATGTAGAACTTGCCGATGAAGCCCGCGGTCAGTGGGATGCCGGCCAGGGACAGCATCATCACGGTCAGCACGGCGGTCAGGTACGGACGGCGCCAGAACAGGCCGCGGTATTCGTACAGGGCATCGGCGTCACGGCCATTGTATGGCGAGGACATCAGGGTGATCACGCCGAACGCGCCGAGGCTGGTGATCACGTAGGTGACCAGGTACACGCCGATGGCTTCCACGGCCAGGCCTTTGCTCGCCACCAGGGCGATCAGCAGGTAACCGAAGTGAGCGATGGACGAGTAACCCAGCAGGCGCTTGAGGTTGCTCTGGGTCAGTGCCAGCAGGTTACCGAACAGGATCGACGCAATGGCGATGATGGTCAGCACGTTGCTCAGCACACCACTGCTCGCCGCTGGCGAGATCTGGAACAGACGCACCATTACCGCGAACACCGCCACTTTCGAAGCGGTGGCCAGGAACGCTGCCACCGGAGCCGGAGCCCCTTCGTAAACGTCCGGGGTCCAGAGGTGGAACGGTACCAGCGACAGTTTGAACGCCAGGCCGATCAGCATCATGCCCAGGCCCAGTTGTGCAATCGAGCTTGGCAGGCCAGTGGCCGCCAGGGCCTGACCGATGCCGTTGAAGCTCAGGCTGCCGGATTCGGCGTAGAGCAGGGCCATGCCGAACAACAGGAACGCGGAACCGGCGGCCGACAGCACCATGTACTTGATACCGGCTTCCAGCGAGCGCTTATTGAAGAAGGCATAAGCCACCAGACCGTAGACCGGTACCGAGAGCAGTTCCAGACCGACGAACAAGCCGGCCAGATGCTGCGCGCTGACCAGCACCAGGCCACCGGCGGCGGACATCAGGATCAGCAGGTAAAGTTCTTCACGGTTGCCCGGGTAGCCCGAACCGCCATCGCCCAGGTAGGCGTGGGCGAGGGTTACACAGGCGAGGGTGGCGACCAGGATCAGCGCCATGTACAGGCAGGCGAAGGTGTCGATCTGCAGCAATGGAGTCACGGCCAGTGGCGCGACTTTCAGGGCTGGCAGGATCGATAGCAACGCCAGGTTCAGACCTGCCACCGACAGCAGGAAGGTCTGTGAGTGGTTGCGGCGCCATGCGATAGCCAGCATCACCACGATGATCGTGGCGCTGGTGATCAACAACGGCGCAAGCGCGATAAAGTGTTGAGTCGTGAATTCCATAGCGCTCTTACCGGGCCGAAGCGAGTTGAGTGAAGGCGGTGCCGAGCCACTGCTGCACGCCATGCATCGTCGCGGCAGAGGTGTCGAGGAACGGTTGCGGGTACACGCCGATGTAAAGCAGCAGTGCCGCAAGCCCAACCACCATGATCAGTTCGCGACCGTCCATGCCATGCAGCACCGCGTCCGATTTGGACGGGCCGAAGAAGGCACGGTGGACCATGATCAGCGAGTAGACCGAACCGAACACCAGGCCGGATGTGGCGATCACGGTGACCCATGGCGCGCTGGCGAAGGTGCCGATCAGGATCAGGAACTCACCGACAAAGTTACCGGTGGCCGGCAAGCCCAGCGATGCGGCGGCGAAGAACAGGCTGAGGGCCGGCAGGTAGGCGATCTTCGACCACAGACCACCCATCTCACGCATATCCCGGGTGTGGGTGCGCTCGTACAGCTGACCGGAGAGGATAAAGAGTGCCGCGGCCGACAGACCGTGAGCCAGCATCTGCATCACTGCGCCCTGCAGCGCCAGTTGGCTACCGGAGTAGATGCCGATCAGTACGAAGCCCATGTGGGAAACGGACGAGAAGGCGATCAGACGCTTGATGTCGGTTTGTGCGAAAGCCAGGAACGCACCGTAGAAGATCCCGATCAGACCCAGGGTCATGGCGAACGGCGCGAACTCGGCCGAGGCATTCGGGAACAGCGGCAGGGCGAAACGCAGCAGGCCATACGCCGCGGTCTTCAGCAAGATACCGGCCAGGTCCACGGAACCCGCGGTCGGTGCCTGGGCGTGAGCGTCAGGCAACCAGGAGTGAAACGGCACCACGGGCAGCTTGACCGCGAAGGCGATGAAGAAGCCGAGCATCAGGATGTACTCGGTGGTCTGCGACATCTTGGTTTTCAACAGATCGGCGTAGTTGAACGTGATCACGCCGGTGTCGTTGAAGTTGACCAGTACCAGGCCCAGGATCGCCACCAACATGATCAGGCCGGAAGCCTGAGTGAAGATGAAGAACTTGGTCGCCGCGTAGATCCGGGTTTTCTTGCCGTCCGAAGAACTGTGACCCCAGAGCGCGATGAGGAAGTACATCGGCACCAGCATCATTTCCCAGAAGAAGAAGAACATGAACAGGTCGAGGGCGAGGAACACGCCGACGACACCGCCCAGGATCCACATCAGGTTCAGGTGGAAGAAGCCCACGTGACGCTGGATCTCTTTCCACGAGCAGAGTACCGAGAGGACACCCAGCAGGCCGGTCAGCAGGATCATCAACAGCGACAGGCCGTCGAGGGCCAGGTGCACGTTGATGCCAAAGCGCTGGATCCAGACGTGCTTGAACTCAATCGCCCAGGTCGGATCGGCGCCAGGCGCCGGTGCAAATGAATAGTCACCGTTGGCCCACAGCCAGAGGCCGAGGGAGAGCAGCAGGGACATGGTGATCAGCGCAATCCAGCGGGGGAGGGTGGCGCCGAAGCGCTCACCCATCCAGCACAGCAGGCCGCCGATGAAGGGGATCAGGATTAGCCAGGGCAGAATCATGACGGGCTCGTTTCCTTTCGCAAGTTCGCAAGGTTCATATCAGACCGCTACCAGCACGACGGCGCCGATTACCAGCACGGCACCAGCAGCCATCGAGGCGGCATACCAACGCAGTTGACCGGTCTCGGTGCGGCTCAGGGCGGTGTGACCGCCTTTGGCCATACGCGGGATCAGACCGATGGTCTGGTCGAGCGGGTCTTTGCGCAGAATGTGGCTGATCGCAAGGTATGGCTTGACGAACAGTTTGTCGTAGATCCAGTCGAAGCCCCAGGCAGCGAACCACCAGGCCGAAAGGAAGCGGCCGATGCCGCTGTTGGCGATGGCCGTGACGAAACGACGCTTGCCGAGGAACAGCAGCGCGGCCAGCAGGATACCGGACAGGGCGATGGCGCCCGAAGCGATTTCCAGGCTGTGCTTGGCTTCGCCGCCGGCATGGCCGACGCTTTCCGGCAACACACCGTGCAGCGGTGGAACGATCATCGCGCCGACGAACGTCGACAGCACGATCAGCACCGACAGTGGCAGCCAGTGAGCGATACCGTGACCAGCGTGCGCTTCGGTCTTCGCTTCACCGTGGAACGTGATGAAGATCAGGCGGAAGGTGTACAGCGAGGTCATGAAGGCACCGACCAGACCGGCATACAGCAGGCCTTCGTTACCGCTGGCGAACGCTTCCCAGAGGATTTCATCCTTGGAGTAGAAGCCCGCGGTCACCAGAGGCAAGGCCGCCAGGGCTGCGCCGCCGACGATGAAGCTGGCGTAGGCCAGTGGCAGCTTCTTCCACAGGCCGCCCATCTTGAAGATGTTCTGCTCGTGGTGGCAGGCAACGATCACCGCACCGGATGCAAGGAACAGCAGCGCCTTGAAGAAAGCGTGGGTCATCAGGTGGAAGATCGCGCCATCCCATGCGCCTACGCCGAGTGCCAGGAACATGTAGCCGATCTGGCTCATGGTCGAGTAGGCGAGGATACGTTTGATGTCGGTCTGAACCAGTGCGGCAAAACCTGCCAGCACCAGCGTCACGCCACCCACGACACCTACCAGGTGCAGGATATCCGGCGCCAGTGCGAACAGGCCGTGGGTACGGGCGATCAGGTAGACACCGGCGGTCACCATGGTCGCGGCGTGGATCAGTGCCGAGACCGGAGTCGGGCCGGCCATCGCATCCGCCAGCCAGGTTTGCAGCGGCAGCTGCGCGGATTTACCGACAGCGCCGCCCAGCAGCATCAGGGTCGCCAGAACGATCCAGAAGTCACCGGCCTTGAAGTGCTCAGGCGCCTTGACCAGCAGTTCCTGGATATTCAGCGTGCCCAACTGTTGGAACAGGATGAACAGGCCGATGGCCATGAACACGTCGCCGACGCGGGTCACGATGAAGGCTTTGAGTGCCGCGTTACCGTTGTTGCGGTTGCTGTAGTAGAAACCGATCAACAGGTACGAGCACAGGCCCACGCCTTCCCAGCCGAAGTACACGAACAACAGGTTATCGGCCAGGACCAGGAACAGCATGCTGGCGATAAACAAGTTGGTGTAGGCGAAGAAGCGCGAGTAGCCGGCTTCACCACGCATGTACCAGGACGCGAACAGGTGGATCAGGAAGCCCACGCCCACCACCACGCCGAGCATGGTCACGGACAGGCCGTCCAGGTAGAGGGTGAAGGTCGGCGTAAAGCCTTCCACCGCCATCCATTGCCACAGCATCTGGGTGTAGTGACCACCTTGCGGTGGCGCAACATTGAACTGCCAGATCACATAGGCCGCGACGATTGCCGACAGGCCGATGGAACCGACACCGATCAGCGCCGAGAGGTTTTCCGAGAGGCGTCCCCGGGAGAACGCCAGCAGCACAAAACCGATCAGGGGGAACAGGAAAGTCAAATAGAGAAGGTTCATCCGCGCATCTCGCTGGCAGCGTCGATATCGAGAGTGTGGAAGCGGCGATACAGCTGCAACAGAATCGCCAGGCCAATACTGGCCTCGGCGGCTGCAAGGCTGATCACCAGGATGAACATGATCTGTCCATCCGGCTGCGCCCAGCGGCTACCGGCGACGATGAACGCCAACGCGGAGGCATTCATCATGACCTCCAGGCTCATCAGCACGAAGAGAATGTTGCGCCGGACCATCAGGCCGACCAGACCGAGGCAGAACAGGATGCCGGCGACCGCCAGACCATGCTCCAAAGGGATAGCAGGCATCGTCATTGCTCCTTGGCTTCGTTACGGCCCAAGTGGAACGCCGTGACGGCTGCGGCGAGCAGCAGCATCGAGGCGAGTTCGACCACCAGCAGATAAGGACCGAACAGGCTGATGCCCACGGCCTTGGCGTCTACGGTGGTGTGGCCGATGGCCTGACCGCTGGAATGGCTGAACAGCACATACAGCAGTTCAGCCAGCAGCAGGGCGCCGAGTGCAACCGGGCCCGCCCAGATACCGGGCTTGAGCCAGACGCGCTCTTGCTGAACCGAGGCCGGGCCCAGGTTCAGCATCATCACCACGAACACGAACAGCACCATGATGGCGCCGGCGTAGGCGATCACTTCCAGTACACCGGCAAACGGTGCGCCAAGGGCGAAGAACGTCATGGCCACGGCGATCAGCGAAATGATCAGGTAGAGCAGGGCGTGCACGGGGTTGGTGTTGGTGATCACGCGAAGCGTGGACACAACAGCGATACCCGATGCGAAATAGAAAGCGAATTCCATCTTTCTTCCTTAAGGCAGCAAGCTCTTCACGTTGATCGGTTCGGCTTCATTCTGCGCGGCGCCTTTTGGCTTACCGGCAATCGCCATACCTGCAACACGATAGAAGTTGTAATCAGGGTTTTTGCCGGGGCCGGAGATCAGCAGATCTTCTTTCTCGTAAACCAGGTCCTGACGTTTGAACTCGGCCATTTCGAAATCCGGTGTCAGCTGGATCGCGGTGGTCGGGCAGGCTTCCTCGCAGAGGCCGCAGAAAATGCAGCGCGAGAAGTTGATGCGGAAGAAGTCCGGGTACCAGCGACCGTCTTCGGTTTCAGCTTTCTGCAGCGAGATGCAACCGACCGGGCACGCCACGGCGCACAGGTTACAGGCTACACAACGCTCTTCGCCGTCGGGGTCGCGGGTCAGGACGATACGGCCACGGAAACGCGGCGGCAGGTACACGGCTTCTTCCGGGTACTGCAGCGTGTCGCGCTTGCGGAAGGCGTGGCCGAAAATCATCACCAGGCTGCGAAGCTGGGTGAAGAAGCCATGCACGATGTCAAAAATGTACTTCATGATTCTCTATCCTCACTGAGCCGCGACGGCGGGCGTGTTGAGCAACACGATCGCAGCGGTCACCAGCATGTTGACGAGGGTCAGCGGCAGGCAGAACTTCCAGCTGAAATCCATCACTTGGTCATACCGTGGGCGCGGAATCGAGGCGCGCAGCAGGATGAAGAACATGATGAAGAACGCGGTTTTCAGTGCGAACCAGATGAACGGGATCTGCGGCAGAATGCCGAACGGACCGTGCCAGCCACCGAAGAACAAGGTCACCAGCAGCGCCGAAATCAACACGATGCCAATGTACTCACCAACGAAGAACATGCCCCATTTCATGCCGGCGTATTCAATGTGGTAACCGTCAGCCAGTTCCTGTTCCGCTTCCGGCTGGTCGAACGGGTGACGGTGAGTCACGGCGACGCCAGCGATGAAGAAGGTCAGGAAACCGAAGATCTGCGGAATGATGAACCACATGTTCTGCGCTTGGTATTCAACGATGTCACGCATGTTGAACGAGCCAACCTGGATCACGATGCCCATCAGCGACAGGCCCATGAACACTTCGTACGACACGGTTTGTGCCGAGGCCCGCAAGCTGCCCAGCAGGGCGAACTTGTTGTTGCTCGACCAGCCGGCGAACAGCACCGCGTAGACCGACAGACCGGCCATGGCGAAGAAGAACAGGATGCCGATGTTGATATCCGCCACACCCCAGGTCGGAGTGATCGGGATGATCGCGAAGGCAATCAGCAAGGCGCTCATGGCCACGACCGGCGCCAACGTGAAGATCACTTTGTCGGCGAACGGCGGGGTCCAGTCTTCCTTGAAGAACATCTTGATCATGTCGGCCGCGATCTGGAACGCGCCGAACGGGCCGACGCGGTTCGGACCGTAACGGTCCTGCCAGAGGGCGAGCAAACGACGCTCGACCCAGCTCAGCAGCGCGCCGCACACCACGACGGCGAGCAGAATCACGATGGCCTTGAGGACCGCGATGATCACATCGATCACTTCAGGAGTGAACCAGGTCATAGTGCTGCCTCCTGCAGACCGTCAACGGATTTGCCAAAGATCGCCGGCGGAATGCCAGCGATACCGGCCGGCAATGCGACCAGACCGGCACCCAGCTCTTCGTTGATGCGCAGTGGCAGACGCAAGGTCTGGCCGGCTACGTTCAGGCTCAGCAGGGCACCGTCATTGACACCCAGGCGATCGGCTTCGGACTTGGCCAACGACACGTAGGCGGCGGGAATGCGTTCCTGCACCGGCGCGGCTTTGGACGAGTTCTCTTCGCTGCCGAACAGGTGGAAGAACGGCACGACCTGCCAGGTGCCGGGAGCAGGGTTGAACGCGCGCGGAACACTGGCGAACCAGTTCAGCGAATCACCGGTGCTTTCGATCAGGCGAGTGCCCGGGTCGCCCGCACGGATGTGACCACCGACTTCGTCCTGGAACTTGTTCCAGGCTTGCGGCGAGTTCCAGCCCGGTGACCAGGCGAATGGTACTTGCTGACGCGGTTCGACCGAGCCCGAGTAACCTTCCATGGAGAACGAGAACGCGGTGTCGTTGTCCTGGGAAGTACGCGGTTCGTGCACGCTGATGTCGGCGCGCATGGCGGTCCGGCCGCTGTAACGCAGCGGTTCGCGAGCCAGTTTCAGGCCTTTGATGCGGAACGAAGCGGACGGTGCGGCATTGACGATACCGGCCAGTTGCGGCTTGCTTGCAGCGCAGGCCGCGGTGACGTGGTCCAGTTGGGTCCAGTCGATCGGTTGGTTCAGCAGGGTCGAACGCAGGGCATGCAGCCAGCGCCAGCCTTCGTGAACCAGGATGCTCGCATCGAGGTAAGTCGGGTCGAAGACCTGGAAGAAACGCTGGGCGCGGCCTTCCTGGCTGACCAGCGTACCGTCGCCTTCAGCGAAGCTGGCCGCTGGCAGCACCAGGTGCGCGCGATCGCTGGTGGCGGTCTTCTGATGGTCCGCCACGATCAGCACTTTCGCGGCGTTCAGGGCCGCATCGACAAGGGCTTTGTCGGTACGGGTGTACAGATCGTTTTCCAGCACCACGATGGCGTCGGCACGGCCAGAGATCACGGCTTGCAGTGCTTCGTCGACCGAGTTGCCGCCGAGCATGGCCAGGCCGAGGCTGTTGGCCTCTGGCACGATCAGGCTGATGGAACCGTTCTTCTCGCGCAGCTTGAGGGCTTTGGCAATGTTCGCCGCCGCTTCGATCAACGCCTTGGAACCCAGCGAGGTACCGGCAATGATCAGCGGACGCTTGGCAGCCAGCAGGGCATTGGCGATGCGTTGGGCCAGTTCAACGGCTTCAGCGTCCAGGCCTTCAACAGCTGGGGCGCTGGCGTCGAGGGCGTGAGCCACGGCGAAACCGATGCGGGCCAGGTCGTCTGGAGCAGCGTGAACGCATTCTTCGGCCACGTCGTCGAGCTTGGTTTCAGCCAGGCTGGCGATGAACAGCGGGTTCAGCTCGTGCTGGCCGATGTTCTTCACCGCGGCGTCGAGCCATGGCTGAACGCGCATGGCGTCGGCCATGTCTTCGGCCTTGCCCTTGACCGATTGACGCAGGGCCAGGGCCATGCGCGCAGCAGTCTGGGTCAGGTCTTCGCCGAGGACGAAAATCGCATCGTGATCTTCGATGTCGCGCATGTTCGGGATCGGCAGCGGGCTGTCTTTGAGCACCTGTGCAACCAGACGAATGCGTTCCAGCTCAGAGGCTTCGATACCGGAGTAGAAGTACTCGGCGCCGACCAGTTCAAGCAGCGCGTAGTTGCTTTCGAGGCTGGCGCGCGGCGAACCGATACCAACGATATTGCGGCCGCGCAGCAGGTCGGCGGCTTTATCCAGTGCTTCGTCCAGGCCCAGTTTCGCGCCGTTGGCCAGCAGTGGCTGACGCGGGCGATCCTTGCGGTTGACGTAGCCATAGCCGAAACGGCCACGGTCGCACAGGAAGTATTGGTTTACCGAACCGTTGAAACGGTTTTCGATGCGACGCAGTTCGCCGTAACGCTCGCCCGGGGAGATGTTGCAACCGCTGGAGCAGCCATGGCAGATGCTCGGCGAGAACTGCATGTCCCACTTACGGTTGTAGCGCTCGGAGTGAGTCTTGTCGGTGAACACACCGGTCGGGCAGACCTCGGTGAGGTTGCCGGAGAACTCGCTTTCCAGGGTGCCGTCTTCAACGCGACCGAAGTAAACGTTGTCGTGGGCGCCGAACACGCCAAGGTCGGTGCCGCCAGCGTAGTCTTTATAGAAGCGCACGCAGCGATAGCAGGCGATGCAGCGGTTCATTTCGTGGGAAATGAACGGGCCCAGTTGCTGGTTCTGGTGAGTACGCTTGGTGAAGCGATAACGGCGCTCGTTGTGGCCAGTCATCACGGTCATGTCTTGCAGGTGGCAGTGACCGCCTTCCTCACAGACCGGGCAGTCGTGGGGGTGGTTGGTCATCAGCCATTCAACGACGCTTGCGCGAAACACTTTCGCTTCTTCGTCGTCGATGGAGATCCAGCTGCCGTCGGTGGCAGGGGTCATGCAGGACATGACGATCCGACCACGCTTGTCGTTCTCGTCGGTGTACTGCTTGACCGCGCACTGGCGGCAAGCGCCAACGCTGCCCAGGGCTGGGTGCCAGCAGAAATAAGGGATGTCGAGGCCTAGTGACAGACATGCCTGTAACAGGTTGTCTGCCCCATCGACTTCGAGCTCTTTGCCGTCTACGTGGATAGTGGCCATGGTTCAAAGTTCTTCGTTGGCCCGGTGTCAGCGGGCGTGGCTAATGGAATCTTGTTATCCGTCCAAATCCAAACAGCCTCGAAAGGCGTCATCGGACGAAAGGCGAACGGCACGGACCGTTCGCCTTTTTTAAAGCGTTAAGCGCCGACTACGATCGGCTTTGCCAGAGGCGGGACGACGGCGCGGGTAGGCGCGATGCCGGCTTCGAACTCTGGACGGAAGTATTTGATGGCACTGCCCAACGGTTCCACGGCACCCGGCGCGTGAGCACAGAAGGTCTTGCCTGGGCCGAGGAAACCGACCAGACCCAGCAGGGTCTCGATATCGCCGGATTGCCCTTCACCGTTCTCGATCGCACGCAGCAGCTTGACGCTCCACGGCAGACCGTCACGGCACGGGGTGCAGAAGCCGCACGATTCACGGGCAAAGAACTCTTCCATGTTGCGCAGCAACGACACCATGTTGACGCTGTCGTCCACCGCCATGGCCAGGCCGGTACCCATACGGGTGCCCACCTTGGCGATGCCGCCGGCGTACATTTGTGCGTCCAGGTGTTCCGGCAACAGGAAACCGGTACCGGCGCCGCCTGGCTGCCAGCACTTGAGCTTGTAACCGTCGCGCATGCCGCCGGCGTAGTCTTCGAACAACTCGCGACCGGTGACGCCGAACGGCAATTCCCACAGGCCCGGGTTCTTGACCTTGCCGGAGAAGCCCATGAGCTTTGTGCCCATGTCTTCGCTGCCTTCACGGGCCAACGATTTGTACCAGTCCACACCGTCGGCAATGATCGCCGGCACGTTGCACAGGGTTTCGACGTTGTTCACGCAGGTCGGCTTGCCCCACACGCCCACGGCGGCAGGGAAGGGCGGCTTGGAGCGCGGGTTGGCGCGGCGACCTTCCAGGGAGTTGATCAGCGCGGTTTCTTCACCGCAGATGTAACGCCCGGCACCGGTGTGGACGAACAGCTCGAAATCGAAGCCGCTGCCCAGGATGTTTTTACCCAGCAGGCCCGCTGCCTTGGCTTCTTCCACGGCACGGTTGAGGTGCTTGGCGGCGGTGGTGTATTCGCCACGCAGGAAGATGTAGCCACGGTAGGTTTTCAGCGCGCGGGCACTGATCAGCATGCCTTCGATCAGCAGATGGGGCAGTTGCTCCATCAGCATGCGGTCTTTCCAGGTGTTCGGCTCCATTTCATCCGCGTTGCACAGCAGGTAGCGGATGTTGATGGATTCGTCCTTGGGCATCAGGCCCCACTTCACGCCCGTGGGGAAGCCTGCACCACCGCGGCCCTTGAGGCCGGAGTCTTTCACGGTCTGGACGATATCGTCCTGGGCCATGTCGGCGAAGGCCTTGCGCGCAGCGGCGTAACCGTTCTTGGCCTGGTACTCGTCGAGCCATACGGCTTCGCCGTCGTCACGCAGACGCCAGGTGAGCGGGTGAGTCTCTGCGACACGCTTGATGCGGTTGGCAGGACCAAAAGAAGTCAGGGTCATACGTAGCCCTCGAGCAATTTGGCAACACCGGCAGGCTGCACATCACCGAACGTGTCGTCGTCGATCATCAACGCCGGCGCCTTGTCGCAGTTGCCGAGGCAGCAGACCGGCAGCAGGGTGAAACGACCGTCGGCGGTGGTCTGACCCAGGCCGATGCCCAGCTTGCTCTGGATTTCGCTGACCACCGACTCGTGGCCGCCGATGTAGCAGACCATGCTGTCGCAGACGCGAATGATGTGACGGCCGACTGGTTGACGGAAGATCTGGCTATAGAACGTCGCCACCCCTTCAACGTCGCTGGCCGGGATACCGAGGATTTCGCCGATGGCGTAGAGCGCGCCATCAGGCACCCAGCCACGTTCCTTCTGGACGATCTTCAGGGCTTCGATCGACGCCGCGCGCGGGTCTTCGTAGTGATGCAACTCGTGCTCGATGGCCGAGCGCTCGGTTTCGCTCAGGGCGAAACGGTCTGTCAGGATAAGCGTGCTATTCATGCTTAACGGTCCACGTCGGCCATAACGAAATCGATACTACCCAGGTACGCGATCAAGTCCGCGACCATGCTGCCTTTGATCACCGAAGGGATCTGCTGCAAGTGCGGGAAGCTTGGGGTACGAATCCGGGTGCGGTAGCTCATGGTGCCGCCATCGCTCGTCAGGTAATAACTGTTGATGCCCTTGGTCGCTTCGATCATCTGGAAGGATTCGTTGGCCGGCATGACCGGGCCCCACGAAACTTGCAGGAAGTGCGTGATCAGGGTCTCGATGTGCTGCAGCGTGCGCTCTTTGGGCGGCGGCGTGGTCAGCGGGTGATCCGCCTTGTACGGGCCTTCCGGCATGTTGCGCATGCACTGCTCGATGATCTTGATGCTCTGGCGCATTTCTTCGACGCGAACGATGCAACGGTCGTAGGCATCGCCATTGGCCGCCAGCGGGACTTCGAATTCGAAGTTCTCGTAGCCGGAGTAGGGACGTGCTTTACGCAGGTCGAAATTGCAACCGGTCGAACGCAGGCCTGCACCGGTGACGCCCCATTCCAGGGCTTCCTTGGTGTTGTAGGCGGCGACGCCGATGGTCCGGCCACGCAGGATGCTGTTGTCCAGTGCGGCTTTCTGGTATTCGTCCAGACGCTTTGGCATCCATTCGACGAAGTCCTTGACCAGTTTTTCCCAGCCGCGCGGCAGGTCGTGAGCGACGCCGCCGATGCGGTACCAGGCCGGGTGCAGACGGAAACCGGTAATGGCTTCGATCACCGTGTATGCCTTCTGGCGGTCGGTGAAGGTGAAGAACACCGGGGTCATGGCGCCGACGTCCTGGATGTAAGTCCCCAGGAACAGCAGGTGGCTGGTGATCCGGAAGAACTCGGCCATCATGATGCGGATGACGTCGACCTTCTCGGGCACCTTGATGCCGGCCAGCTTCTCGACCGAGAGTACGTACGGCAGGTTGTTCATCACGCCGCCGAGGTAGTCGATACGGTCGGTGTACGGAATGAAGCTGTGCCAGGACTGACGCTCGGCCATCTTCTCGGCACCACGGTGGTGGTAACCGACATCCGGCACGCAGTCGACGATCTCTTCACCGTCCAGCTGCAGGATGATGCGGAACGCACCGTGGGCCGAAGGGTGGTTCGGACCCAGGTTGAGGAACATGTAGTCCTCGTTCGGCCCAGAACGCTTCATGCCCCAGTCTTCAGGCTTGAAGCGCGCGGCTTCTTCCTCAAGCTGTTGCTTGGCCAGGGTCAGGCTGAACGGATCGAATTCGGTGGCGCGGGCCGGGAAGTCCTTGCGCAACGGGTGACCTTCCCAGGTCGGCGGCATCATGATGCGGGTCAGGTGCGGGTGACCGGCAAAGTTGATGCCGTACATGTCCCACACTTCACGCTCGTACCAGTTGGCGTTCGGCCAGATGCTGGTGACGGACGGCACGCTGAGGTCGCTCTCGGACAAGGCGACCTTGATCATTACGTCACTATTACGTTCGATCGACATCAAGTGGTAGAACACACTGAAGTCGACGCCGTTCGGCAGCCCTTGACGCTTGGTGCGCAGACGCTCGTCCACGCCGTGCAGGTCATAGAGCATGACGTACGGCTTGGGCAGGTTGCGCAGGAAGCTCAGGACTTCGACGAGTTTGGCGCGGGCAACCCAAAGCACCGGCATGCCGGTGCGGGTAGGCTGGGCGGTGAACGCCTCCGGGCCAAAACGGTTGTTCAATTCGACGACCACATCCTGGTCGTCTGCCTTATAAGGCGGGATGTACAGAGCACTGCCTGTAGTCATGGTTATTTATCGCTTTCGGTCAACGTAAAGAATGAAGCCAGTTTCTCGTTTCTTTGTAAGAACAGATCTGGATCAGACTTCGTCGGGGCTGCGCAGGTTGGTTACCTGAATACGCTGTTCGCGGCGCTGTTCCTTTTGCGAAGGCATCTCGGCGCGGTAAACGCCTTGATCGCCAACGACCCAGGAAAGTGGGCGACGCTCCTGGCCAATCGACTCCTGCAACAGCATCAAGCCTTGCAGAAAAGCTTCAGGGCGGGGCGGGCAGCCAGGCACGTAGACGTCCACGGGCAGGAACTTGTCCACCCCTTGAACGACGGAGTAGATGTCGTACATGCCACCGGAGTTGGCGCACGAACCCATGGAGATAACCCATTTAGGTTCGAGCATTTGCTCGTAGAGACGCTGAATGATCGGCGCCATCTTGATGAAGCAGGTACCGGCGATAACCATGAAATCCGCCTGACGCGGCGATGCCCGGATAACCTCGGCGCCAAAGCGCGCGATGTCGTGGGGCGCCGTGAAGGCGGTGGTCATTTCCACGTAGCAGCACGAAAGACCGAAGTTATACGGCCACAGGGAGTTCTTGCGCCCCCAGTTGATCGTGCCGTTGAGCACGTCTTCCAGCTTGCCCATGAAAATGTTTTTGTGGACTTGATCTTCTAACGGATCGGAAACGGTTTCCCGTGCGCCAATCGGATACTGCTCGTTAGGAGCATCGGGGTCGATCCTGGTGAGATTGTATTGCATTGCCAAAGCCTCATTGTTTCAGCTTCGCTTGCCGCTTACGACGAGCTTCCGGAGCCCAGTCAAGGGCGCCCACTCGGAATAGGTAGACAAGACCTGCCAACAGAATTGCTATGAAAACGAGAGCTTCGACGAATCCGGTCCAGCCGCTTTCGCGGACGGACACAGACCAGGCAAAGAGAAAGAGGGCTTCGATATCGAAGATCACGAAGAGCATCGCGACCAGATAGAATTTGGCTGAGAGCCGCAAGCGGGCGCCACCTGTAGGTAGCATGCCGGACTCGAACGGTTCGTTTTTGCTGCGGCCCCAGGCTTTTGACCCGAGGAGGCTGGAGACGCCGAGCATGAAGGCGCAAAGGCCGCCGACACCCAGAAGGAAAATGGCAAAGCCCCAGTTATGGGCCATGAGTCCGGTCGCTTCGGGCATGCTGGTAATCCTTAACAGAGAGCAAAGGTCTCTGAGCTTGAAAAGAAACAAAGCAGTGACGATATGTCGCAGCAATCAATCGCGGTGATTTTATGGCTAAACACCGAGCAAGTAAAATTCCGATAGCGAAATTATTTACCGGAATAAGGACATAGCGCACCTCCAAGGCCCTGCAGCCCATGCGGTCCGGGCATTAGCGGGGGATTTGTCAAATATGTCTTGTTGGGAATGTAACGAACATAGTTGCAGCTAAATGATAATCAATATTATTTGTCGCGGTTTTCAAACTGCTTAACGGGTGAGTCGCTGTGAAGTTGTCTTATATGCGCGTTACTGCAAGTAGCGAGCGCGGTCGTTTTACCTGATTTTTCGGGTCGTGAAACTGCTCTGGATCAATGTGTTTGTCCGCAAATCCACCCGCAGGCAAAAAAAACGCCCCGAACCAGTCGGGGCGTCAGATGTGCAGCGCAGCGGTTAGCTTTTATTCGGTCCGCAACGGCCGTTTACTCAAGGCGAAGCAGATCAGTGGAACTGTTCTTCTTCGGTCGAACCGGTCAACGCGGTTACCGAGGACGTGCCACCCTGGATCACGGTGGTCATGTCGTCGAAGTAGCCGGTGCCCACTTCCTGCTGGTGAGCCACGAAGGTGTAACCCTTGGCGGCGTCAGCGAACTCTTGCTCTTGCAGCTTCACGTAGGCGGTCATGTCGTTGCGGGCGTAGTCGTGCGCCAGGTTGAACATGCTGTGCCACATGTTGTGAATGCCGGCCAGGGTGATGAACTGGTGCTTGTAACCCATGGCGGACAGTTCGCGCTGGAACTTGGCGATGGTCGCGTCGTCCAGGTTTTTCTTCCAGTTGAAGGAAGGCGAGCAGTTGTACGACAGCAGTTGGTCCGGGTATTCCTTTTTGATCGCTTCAGCGAAGCGACGTGCTTCTTCCAGATCCGGCTTGGCGGTTTCGCACCAGATCAGGTCGGCGAACGGCGCGTAGGCCAGGCCGCGAGCGATAGCCTGGTCGAGGCCGGCGCGCACTTTGTAGAAACCTTCCTGGGTGCGTTCGCCAGTCACGAATGGCTGGTCGTACGGGTCGCAGTCGGACGTCAGCAGGTCAGCCGCGTTGGCGTCGGTACGAGCCAGGATGATGGTCGGCGTACCGGCAACGTCAGCTGCCAGACGCGCAGCGGTCAGCTTCTGTACAGCTTCCTGGGTCGGAACCAGTACCTTGCCGCCCATGTGGCCGCATTTTTTCACGGAAGCCAGTTGGTCTTCGAAGTGAACGCCGGCGGCGCCTGCCTCGATCATGCTCTTCATCAGCTCGTAGGCGTTCAGTACGCCGCCGAAACCGGCTTCAGCGTCAGCCACGATCGGTGCGAAGTAGTCGATGTAGCCTTCGTCGCCCGGGTTCTTGCCGGCTTTCCACTGGATCTGGTCGGCACGACGGAACGAGTTGTTGATGCGCTTGACCACGGTTGGAACCGAATCCACCGGGTACAGCGACTGGTCCGGGTACATCGATTCGGCGGAGTTGTTGTCCGCGGCTACTTGCCAGCCCGACAGGTAGATCGCCTGGATACCGGCCTTGACTTGTTGCACAGCCTGGCCGCCGGTCAGGGCGCCCATGCAGTTGACGAAATCTTTCTCAGGACGGAAGGACGGCTTGGCACCCTGGGTGACCAGGTTCCAGAGCTTCTCGGCGCCCATTTTTGCAAAGGTGTGCTCAGGTTGAACCGAGCCACGCAGACGGACGACGTCAGCAGCGGAGTAATTGCGTGTCACGCCTTTCCAGCGCGGGTTTTCAGCCCAGTCTTTTTCGAGGGCTGCAATTTGCTGTTCGCGTGTCAGTGCCATGGAGATAAACCTCGTCGCGTCTTTGATAAAAAGTCGTTCTTGGTGGAAATTCCTGCTCCAGCCAGATAACGCATTTTAAAGGGGCGTAAAAGGCTGCTCGCTGACCAGAAGCTTAGGCGGTCAAGTCGGGTTCGGCGGGGATGCGACGGGATGAACGATGGGCTCGAGGGGAAAGTGAGCAGGTAAGGGCGAACTGTCGGGCGCATTCGGGCGTCGTGGGCCTTGGTGCGAACTTCAGTGTGGAGCCGGGTTACCTAATTACGCTTCCGTCCCTCGGGACAACTTCGTTCCAGTCGGCAACCTCGTCAAACACACCTTGTGGGCGGTACAGACACGAATCGGCTCGCGGGGTAGGTGCGAACAGCGACTCGAAAGCCCTTGCCAGGGCCTCTGATTAGCGGGAGCGAGGCCATCATGCCTTTGCTTTTTTGGCTCGTCAAACGTTTTGTAGTGCTTTTTTTCAAGCACTACATCTTTAGTCTAATACGACTAATCAGTCAGTTTTTGGTGCTTTAGTCCAGCGTGTCGACTTTCACCCGCAGGGTCATGTCATCCCGGCCCTGCGTAGAGTAGCTGCGGGTCAGGCCCTGTTTGTCGGCCTGGGTCTGGCGATTCACGCCGGCCAGGGTGATCCACTCGCCCAGTCGACCGCTGACAGTTGTGTCGGTACTTTGCACGTTCACTACATCGGGACGTTCCTGGCTCATCCGGTCACGGTTGGTACTGATTGCCAGATGAACGATGTCGCCGGTGACGCTGGCAGTCACGTAGAAGCCTTGGGTGACGTTGCGGTATTCGGTCTGGCTGCGCGGATCACCATAGCTGTCGGTCTGGGTGCTGGTGAGCGGCACGCTCTGGCCGACCTGGATCAGCGCTGGCGTGCCTTCACTGGCCTGAACCTGCTGGATGCCGCCGTCTCGGCTCTCGGTGCTGCGATTGATGATGCGAGTCTGGCTTGGGGCTGCACCGTTCACCGAGTAGCCCTGATCGCCCTGAAAGTTGTTTTCATTGGTATCGACGGTGATCAGCAAGCGTTTGGCGGCCACGTCGAGTTGGCTGATCACGGCCTTGAGTTCGTCGATCTTGCGTTGTTCTGCGTTGACGATCAGCTGGTTGCCATAGGCGCTGACCTGGCCGTCCTTGCCGATGAAATTCTGCGCCACCGGCAGCAGGTCGGCGCTGGTGCGGTAATTCAGGGGCACGATCTCGGTGGCGGCCATGACCGTAAAACTGCAGGTCAGCAGCAGCGTGGTGAGCAGGGTGCGTAGGGACATATCCGTTATCTCCGCAATCAAAGATTTGAGTTTGCCAGTTTGTCGGCTTGCGGTGGGGCAAGTTGAATCGTAGACAGCAAAACGCCCCGGCATCGGGGGATGGCGGGGCGTTTTGGGGTGTTCCTGAAGGCTTTTGTGGCGAGGGAGCTTGCTCCCGTTGGGCTGCGCAGCGGCCCTGAAAATTTGGGGCCGCTTCGCGACCCAGCGGGAGCAAGCTCCCTCGCCACAGGGTATTAAGCCGAATGACGCACCATGTCCACATGCGGAATCCCGGCTTCCAGGAACTCCTCACTGACCATGCTGAAGCCCAAGCGCTCATAGAACGCCGTGGCCTGCACTTGCGCGCTCAGCATCTGCTGCTTCAGCCCGCGCTTCTCGGCTTCACCGATCACTGCCTGCATCAGCGCATCACCGACTTTCAAGCCGCGCCAGTCTTTGAGCACCGACACCCGGCCGATGTGACCATCAGGCAGCAGGCGGGCGGTGCCGATCGGAAAGTCGCCTTCGAGCGCGAGGAAATGCACCGCGCCCTCGTCGTCGGCATCCCATTCCAGTTCAGGCGGAACGGATTGCTCGGCGACGAATACCGCTTCACGAATGCGCCGGATCTCGGCGTTGTCCTTTTGCCAGTCTGCGACACGTACGTGAATTTTATTCATCAGCAAACCCCAGGCTGCCTTGCTTGACCAGTTCGCACAGCAGGCCGCGGCCGTCTTCGTCGTTCAGCCAGTCACCGAGGTTGTCGATGTGCAGGGCATCGGCGGCGCAGATCATTTTCAGCAGCTCGCGCAACTTGCCCGGCAGATAACGGCTCTGGCCGCTGGCGAACAGCAGCAGGTCGTCGTCGACTTCGGACCAGGCCAGGCGTGCGCTCGGGTTGCGGATCAGCACGGCGCCTTGCTCCAGACTGGCGAGCAGGTCTTCCTCTTCCACTTCTTCCGGGCCGACTACCAGTTCCGGGTAGCGCGGCTCGGTCATGAACTGGCCGAACCAGGTCAGCAGCAGACGCTCGTCGCTCATGTGCTCGGCCAGCAGGCTTTTGAGGCGATCGAGGGCATCGTGCTGGATCTGATGAGGATCGACCGCCGGCAGGGCGTCGGCGTCGGTGTAGCGCTCTTCGTCCGACAGGAACTGGCTGAGGAAGTCGGTGAAGTGGGTCAGCACTTCAGCGGCGCTCGGCGCGCGGAAACCAACCGAATAGGTCATGCAGTCATCGACAGCCACACCGCAGTGAGCCAGACGCGGCGGCAGGTAGAGCATGTCGCCCGGTTCCAGCACCCACTCATCGGTGGCTTCGAAATCAGCGAGGATGCGCAGGTCGGCGTGTTGCAGCAGCTTGCTCTCGGAATCGCACATCTGGCCGATTTTCCAGTTGCGCTTGCCGTGACCCTGTAGCAGGAACACATCGTAGTTGTCGAAGTGCGGGCCAACACTGCCACCCGGGGCGGCGAAGCTGATCATCACATCGTCGACACGCCAGCTCGGCAGGAAGCGGAAGTTCTCCAGCAGCTCAGCGACTTCCGGCACGAACTGGTCGACGGCTTGAACCAGCAGGGTCCAGTCACGTTCCGGCAGTTTGCTGAATTCGTCTTCGGCGAACGGACCACGGCGCAATTCCCAAGGACGCTCGCCGTTCTCGATCACCAGGCGCGATTCGACTTCCTCTTCCAGCGCCAGGCCGGCCAGTTCATCGGCGTCGATCGGGCTTTCGAAATCAGGAATCGCCTGGCGGATCAGCAGTGGTTTTTTCTGCCAGTAGTCACGCAGGAATTCGCGCGCCGTGATGCCGCCCAGAAGTTGAAGAGGAATATCAGGATTCATGTGTAACCTATTGAAAAAATGCACTTTTCAGACGGGAATAAAAACGCCCGGCGCTGCCGGGCGTCTCAAACGGTTGGAACGGTCGATCAGATGCGTTTGGCTTGCGCCACGGCGTTGCCGATGTAGTTGGCCGGGGTGAGCAGTTTCAGCTCGGCCTTGGCTTGCGCAGGCATGTCCAGCCCATCGATGAAGGTCTGCAGCGCCTCAGGGCTGATGCCCTTGCCGCGAGTCAGCTCTTTCAATTTCTCGTACGGGTTTTCGATGTTGTAGCGACGCATCACCGTCTGGATCGGCTCGGCCAATACTTCCCAGCACGCGTCCAGGTCGGCAGCGATCTTTTGCTCGTTGAGCTCCAGCTTGCTGATGCCTTTGAGGCTGGCTTCGTACGCGATCACGCTGTGGGCGAAGCCGACACCGAGGTTACGCAGTACGGTGGAGTCGGTCAGGTCACGCTGCCAGCGGGAGATCGGCAGCTTGCTCGCCAAGTGCTGGAACAGCGCGTTGGCGATGCCCAGGTTGCCTTCGGAGTTTTCGAAGTCGATCGGGTTGACCTTGTGCGGCATGGTCGACGAACCGATTTCGCCAGCGATGGTGCGCTGTTTGAAATAACCCAGGGAGATGTAGCCCCAGATGTCGCGGTCGAAGTCGATCAGAATGGTGTTGAAGCGCGCGATCGCGTCGAACAGCTCGGCGATGTAGTCGTGCGGTTCGATCTGCGTGGTGTACGGGTTGAAGCCCAGGCCCAGCTCGTCTTCGATGAAGGCGCGGGCGTTGGCTTCCCAATCGATCTCAGGGTAGGCCGACAGGTGAGCGTTGTAGTTGCCGACAGCGCCGTTGATCTTGCCCAGCAGCGGAACGGCGGCGACCTGGGCGATCTGACGCTCCAGACGGTAAACCACGTTCGCCAGCTCTTTGCCCAGGGTGGTCGGCGAAGCCGGTTGACCGTGGGTGCGCGACAGCATCGGCACGTCGGCAAAGCGGATGGCCAGTTCGCGGATGGCGTTGGCGGTCTGGCGCATCAGCGGCAGCATCACGTCATCACGGCCTTCGCGCAGCATCAGGGCGTGGGACAGGTTGTTGATGTCCTCGCTGGTGCAGGCAAAGTGGATGAATTCGCTGACCTTGGCCAGTTCCGGCAGCTTGGCCGCCTGCTCTTTGAGCAGGTATTCAATGGCTTTGACGTCGTGGTTGGTGGTGCGCTCGATCTCTTTGACACGCTCGGCGTGCTCCAGAGAGAAGTTTTCCGCCAAGGTATTCAATACCGCGTTGGCTTCGGCGGAGAACGCCGGCACTTCGCTGATGGCAGGGTGAGCGGCCAGGCGCTGGAGCCAGCGCACTTCAACCAGGACGCGAGCACGGATCAGACCGTATTCGCTGAAAATTGGGCGCAGGGCCTGGGTTTTGCCGGCGTAGCGGCCGTCAACAGGGGAAACCGCAGTGAGCGAAGAGAGCTGCATGGGGTGTTCTCGGACAGTCGGGCAACGAAATGGGGCGCGTATCATACATGAAAAAATCCGCCGGTCCGTTGCCAACTGACCGGCGTATTACGCGTTACTGACTACAAAACGGTGTTGCGGGCGCGGTTCAGCTGCTGCGCATCAGCGGGTAAAGCTCTTTAAGCAACTTGCGCCGGCTGATCACCAACTGCCAGCGATGACCACCCAACTGCCGCCACAGGCGGGCCGAACGGATCCCGGCCAGCAACAGCGCGCGGATTTTCGAGGCATTGCTCGGTTGCTGCAGGTTGCGCATGTCGCCATGCACCTGAATTCGTTGGCGCAGGGTGCTCAGGGTGTCCTGATACAACGCACCGCAGGCAGCGATCACGTTTTCGTGAGCCGGGCCGAAGTGTTCGACCTGGGACTGAATCTGCGGCAGACGCTTGCCGATCACTTCCAGCATGTCGTTGCGCTTGGCCAACTGACGCTCCAGGCCCAGCATCGCCAGGGCGTAGCGCAGCGGTTCGCGCTGAAGGGTGCTGGGGTCGCGCTCCAGGGCGCCGATCAGGGCGCGGTAACCGTCACGCAGGTTGATGTCGTCACCACCATAGACTTCCAGCGTGTCCTTGGGGTCGCGAATCAACAGGCTGCCGAGCATGCAGGTCAGGCCGGCTTCGTTGGTCTGGCCGGTCTTGGCGATCTTGTCGACCAGTACCGCGGCGAGAAACACACCGCCCAGGGCTGTCAGTTGCTCCTGAGTCGGGGTCATGAGCGCTGACCCTTGCTGGTCCAGGGCTCGGCCACTTCGATCACGCCGCCGCCGAGACAGATTTCACCGTCGTAGAACACCACGGATTGGCCCGGGGTGACTGCGCGTTGCGGGTCATCGAAGGTCGCGCGGTAGCCGGTGGCGGTCTTTTCCAGCGTGCACGGCTGGTCGCTTTGGCGATAGCGGACTTTGGCGGTCAATTTGCGCGGCTCGGTCAAATCGATCGGGTTGACCCAATAGATGTCCGAGGCGAGCAGGGCGCGGGAAAACAAATAAGGGTGATCATTGCCCTGGCCAACGATCAGCTCGTTGTGTTCCAGATCTTTGATCAGCACATACCACGGCTCGTCACTGGCGTCTTTCAGGCCGCCGATGCCCAGGCCCTGGCGTTGGCCAATGGTGTGGTACATCAGGCCATGGTGACGGCCGATGACTTCGCCTTCGGTGGTTTTGATCTCGCCCGGCTGGGCCGGCAGGTATTGCTTGAGGAAGTCGCTGAAGCGGCGTTCGCCGATAAAGCAGATCCCGGTGGAATCCTTTTTCTTCGCGGTGGCCAGGTCATGTTTCTCGGCAATCGCGCGGACTTCGGGCTTTTCCAGTTCGCCGACGGGGAACAGGGTCTTGGCGATCTGTTCGCCGCCGACGGCATGCAGGAAGTAGCTCTGATCCTTGTTCGGGTCCAGGCCCTTGAGCAGTTCGGTGCGGCCATCGACGTCGCGGCGGCGCACGTAGTGGCCGGTAGCGATCAGGTCGGCGCCGAGCATCATGGCGTAATCGAGGAACGCCTTGAACTTGATTTCACGGTTGCACAGGATATCCGGGTTTGGCGTGCGACCGGCCTTGTATTCGGCCAGGAAATGCTCGAACACGTTGTCCCAGTACTCGGCGGCGAAGTTGGCAGTGTGCAGCTTGATGCCAATCTTGTCGCACACGGCCTGCGCGTCCGCCAGGTCATCCATGGCGGTGCAGTATTCCGTTCCATCGTCTTCTTCCCAGTTCTTCATGAACAGGCCTTCCACCTCATAACCCTGCTCGATCAGCAGGAGGGCGGAAACGGAAGAGTCCACGCCGCCGGACATACCGACAATGACGCGCTTCTTTTGTGTGGCAGAAGGGGCTGGATCACGCATAGGGATTCAATGAGTGTCTTGAAAAAGGACGCGATTCTAGCAGGCTCAAGCCTGCAAGGCTAAAGAGAAGGGCGGATCAGCTCGAGGCTGAAGTGTTTACCGTCCAGATAATCATCGATACAGCGGATGATCAGCTCACTGCGCCAGTTTGCGCGCTGATGCAGCAGTTCGTCACGCGTCAGCCATTTCGCGCCGACAATGCCGTCGTCCAATTGATAGTCCGCATGGTGCTGGACGGGTTTTGCACTGAAGCAGACCCGCTGGTAAGTCACGCCGTTGCTGGGCGCGGTGTAGAGGTAAATGCCCACCACGCCGGTCGGTTCGACATCCCAGCCGGTTTCCTCGAGGGTTTCACGTACCGCGGCCTCGATCAGGGTTTCATCCGGGTCCAGATGGCCGGCGGGCTGGTTGAGTACCGTTCGTCCGTGCTTGAGCTCTTCGACCATCAGGAAGCGACCGTTGTCTTCGACGATGGTGGCGACGGTGATGTGGGGTAGCCAGTCCATAAGACTTCCTTAGACTTTGCATGTCTGACAGATAAATGTGTGTGAACACCACAAACAGAAACCCCGGCACTGGGCCGGGGCTTCCTTGCATCCTTACAACCTTAAACCAACGCAGCGATCGCGGCGTTGAAGGTTGCGCTTGGGCGCATGGCCTTGCTGATCAGCTCGGCATTGGCGTGGTAGTAACCGCCGATGTCCACTGGCTTGCCCTGAACGGCGTTGAGCTCGGCGACGATGGTCGCTTCGTTCTCGGCCAGGGTCTTGGCCAGTTCGCCGAACTGCGCTTGCAGTGCAGCGTCTTCGGTCTGGGCCGCCAGGGCTTGTGCCCAGTACAGCGCCAGGTAGAAGTGGCTGCCGCGGTTGTCGATGTTGCCGACTTTGCGCGATGGCGACTTGTTGTTGTCCAGGAACTGGCCGGTGGCCTGATCCAGGGTCTTGGCCAGAACCAGCGCCTTCGGATTGTTGTAGGTCACGCCCAGGTGTTCCAGGGACGCGGCCAGGGCCAGGAATTCACCCAGCGAATCCCAGCGCAGGAAGTTTTCTTCCAGCAGCTGCTGAACGTGCTTCGGTGCCGAACCGCCAGCGCCGGTTTCGAACAGGCCACCGCCGTTCATCAGTGGCACGATCGACAGCATCTTGGCGCTGGTGCCCAGTTCCATGATCGGGAACAGGTCGGTCAGGTAGTCGCGCAATACGTTGCCGGTCACCGAAATGGTGTCTTTGCCTTCGCGAGTACGGTCCAGGGTGAACTTCATCGCGTCGACTGGCGACATGATGCGGATGTCCAGGCCGGACGTGTCGTGATCCTTCAGGTAGGCCTGAACTTTCTCGATCACCACGCCGTCGTGGGCGCGCATTGGGTCCAGCCAGAAAATCGCTGGAGTGCTGCTTGCGCGAGCGCGGTTGACGGCCAGTTTGACCCAGTCCTGGATCGGCGCGTCTTTGGTCTGGCACATGCGGAAGATGTCGCCGGCTTCAACCGACTGTTCCAGCAGAGTGCGACCAGCGCTGTCGGAAACCCGAACCACGCCATTGGCCTTGATCTGGAAAGTCTTGTCGTGGGAGCCGTACTCTTCGGCTTTTTTCGCCATCAGGCCAACGTTTGGCACGCTGCCCATGGTGGTCGGATCAAAGGCGCCGTTAGCCTTGCAGTCTTCGATCACCGCCTGGTAGATGGTGGCGTAGCAGCGATCCGGGATCACAGCCTTGGTGTCGTGCAGCTGACCGTCGGTGCCCCACATCTTGCCGGAGTCACGGATCATCGCCGGCATCGAGGCGTCGACGATAACGTCGCTCGGCACGTGCAGGTTGGTGATGCCTTTGTCGGAGTTGACCATGGCCAACGACGGACGAACGGCGTAGACCGCCTGGATGTCCGCTTCGATCTGCGCTTGTTGCTCGGCAGGCAAGGCCTTGATGCGAGCGTACAGGTCGCCGATGCCGTTGTTCAGGTTGAAGCCGATCTGCGCCAGCACGTCAGCGTGCTTGGCCAGGGCGTCTTTATAGAACTCGGCAACGATCTGACCAAACATGATCGGGTCGGAGACCTTCATCATGGTGGCTTTCAGGTGAACCGACAGCAGCACGCCTTTTTGCTTGGCGTCTTCGATCTCGGCGGCGATGAAGCTGCGCAGAGCGTTTTTGCTCATGACCGCGCAATCGAGGATTTCACCGGCTTGCACGGTGGTTTTTTCTTTCAGGACGGTGGTGGTGCCGTCTTGAGCGATCAATTCGATTTTGACGGCGTCAGCGGCGTCGATCAGGGCGGCTTTTTCGCTGCCGTAGAAATCGCCGGTGCTCATGTGAGCTACGTGGGACTTGGAGTCTTTGGCCCATGCGCCCATTTTGTGCGGGTGCTTGCGCGCGTAGTTCTTGACCGACAGCGGTGCACGACGATCGGAGTTGCCTTCGCGCAGAACCGGGTTTACGGCGCTGCCCTTGATCTTGTCGTAGCGGGCCTTGGCTTCTTTGTCGGCGTCGCTGGTCACGGTTTCCGGGTAGTCCGGCAGTGCATAGCCCTGGGCTTGCAGCTCTTTGATCGCGGCCTGCAGTTGCGGAACCGAAGCGCTGATGTTCGGCAGCTTGATGATGTTGGCTTCTGGTGTAACGGCCAGGTCGCCCAGTTCGGCGAGGTGGTCGGCTACGGCTTTATCGCCCAATTGCTCGGGGAAGCTGGCCAGGATGCGCCCTGCAAGAGAGATATCGCGGGTTTCAACGGCGATATCAGCGGAGGCGGTGAAGGCCTCTACGATAGGCAACAGTGAATAGGTGGCGAGGGCTGGGGCTTCGTCGGTGAAGGTATAGATGATCTTCGAGCGGGTGGGCATATTCGGATTAACTCTCTCTTCTTTGCTAAAGCGTGCACAGAAACTCGAGGGGCGCCGGGTAAGCGCGTTCGTTCAAAGTCATCCATGAGCCGAATGTCGAGGTTTCTTTGCGGTGATGTTGGGTGCATCGGTCGAGCGTCAAGCGGGTGGATTGCGGTAACAATCCTGCTTTTTCGGGCCCAGAGTCTCGGCTACATTTCCAGTGGCAGAGAGGTCGGCCGTCGTGACTCTGTGGTCAGCGGCGGCATTATACATAGGTAGCTGGCAATCTGCCGATGGTTCATATGCAACGATTCTCGTCCATTGGTCTAAAGGTCGCAGGCAGGTGTGGGGAGTAGCCTTGTATGGCGTGCTTGAGTTTGGCGCTTTTCCCTTTACTTTCAGGCTTGTACGTCACGAACTGTGCAGCTTCGCGGCAGATGGACGGAACATAGGGTTTGCGCGCCGATTCAACTGGGGTACGCTCGGACGAAGCCAGATGTTCAATCCAAACAATGGAGTTCAGCATGGGATACAAGAAGATTCAGGTTCCAGCCGTCGGCGAAAAAATCACCGTCAACGCGGACCATTCTCTCAATGTTCCTAACAACCCGATCATTCCCTTCATCGAGGGTGATGGTATTGGTGTTGATATCAGCCCGGTCATGATCAAGGTTGTCGATGCTGCTGTTAAGAAGGCTTACGGCGGCGAGCGCAAAATTTCCTGGATGGAAGTCTACGCCGGGGAGAAAGCGACTCAGGTTTACGATCAGGACACCTGGCTGCCTCAGGAAACCCTGGATGCGGTCAAGGATTATGTGGTTTCCATCAAGGGCCCTCTGACCACTCCGGTTGGCGGTGGCATCCGTTCCCTTAACGTGGCCCTGCGCCAGCAACTCGACCTGTACGTCTGCCTGCGTCCGGTGCGCTGGTTCGAAGGCGTGCCAAGTCCGGTCAAGAAACCGGGCGATGTCGACATGACCATCTTCCGCGAAAACTCGGAAGACATTTATGCCGGTATCGAATGGAAAGCCGGCTCGCCGGAAGCGACCAAGGTCATCAAGTTCCTTAAAGAAGAAATGGGCGTTACCAAGATCCGTTTCGACGAAAACTGCGGTATCGGCGTCAAGCCGGTCTCCCTGGAAGGCACCAAGCGTCTGGCGCGCAAGGCCCTGCAATATGTGGTCGACAATGACCGCGACTCGCTGACCATCGTGCACAAAGGCAACATCATGAAGTTCACCGAAGGTGCCTTCAAGGAATGGGCCTATGAAGTGGCTGCTGAAGAGTTCGGCGCGACCCTGCTCGACGGTGGTCCGTGGATGCAGTTCAAGAACCCGAAAACCGGCAAGAACGTCATCGTCAAGGATGCCATCGCCGACGCCATGCTCCAGCAGATCCTGCTGCGCCCGGCCGAGTACGATGTGATCGCGACCCTGAACCTCAACGGCGACTACCTCTCCGACGCCCTGGCGGCCGAAGTGGGCGGTATCGGTATCGCGCCGGGTGCCAACCTGTCCGACACCGTGGCCATGTTCGAAGCCACCCACGGTACCGCGCCGAAGTACGCTGGCAAGGATCAGGTCAACCCGGGCTCGTTGATCCTGTCCGCCGAGATGATGCTGCGTCACATGGGCTGGACCGAAGCAGCCGATCTGATCATCAAGGGCACCAATGGCGCGATTTCCGCCAAGACAGTGACCTATGACTTCGAACGTCTGATGGATGGCGCGAAACTGCTGTCGTCTTCCGCGTTTGGCGATGCGCTGATCTCGCATATGTAAGCCGATCGGCACAAAAAAACCGCCTTCGGGCGGTTTTTTTATGACTGGATGACGGGTGAGCGTCAGCTCGACACTGTTTCTTGCCTGATGGCAGGTGCACTCTGTTCATTGGGTGATGTGACGGCCGCGATCTTTACTGCGTGCAACCCTTTGGGGCCCTGAATGATCTCGAAGCTAACGGTTTGACCAGCCTTGAGGGTCTTGTAGCCGTCCATATCAATAGCCGAATAGTGGGCAAAAAAATCGATTTCCTTGCCATCCTCGTCACGACCTTCTCTGGCGTCGGTATTAATGAAACCGAACCCCTTGGCATTGTTGAACCATTTCACCTTGCCGACTGACATACCCATATCCCTCTGCAACAGACTCCATCACTGGAGTATCATCCAGTTAATCCGCAGTCTAATCTTGTAAATAGAATTGACTCCGCGGACCTTTTTTACCCACTGTGGGCTCTATTGTTTGTAACACCGTTTTCCCGATAGTCAAGGTGACCGGGCAGTCGGTGTTGAAATCGTCGATGGCCGCCCCCACCACTGTATTTGCACAACTGACGAACCTTTCTTTCCATGCATGCAATCAGCCAGATTCGACTAACATTCAATCAGGATCGCCCTGATTTACACGACGACGATTCCGCAGGCATTGCTGTTCAGGAGGCAAAGCCTGCTTTACAGGCACCACCGATGTACAAGGTGGTTTTGTTCAACGATGACTACACACCGATGGATTTCGTCGTCGAAGTGCTCGAGGTGTTTTTTAACCTGAATCGCGAGCTGGCGACCAAGGTCATGCTGGCCGTTCATACAGAAGGACGGGCAGTATGTGGAGTGTTTACCCGCGACATCGCGGAGACCAAGGCCATGCAGGTCAACCAGTACGCCAGGGAAAGCCAGCATCCGCTACTCTGTGAAATCGAGAAGGACGGTTAATCGCCGACCACTTGGGTATGAGGTGAAGCTATGTTAAACCGCGAGCTCGAAGTCACCCTCAATCTAGCCTTCAAGGAGGCTCGTTCGAAGCGTCATGAATTCATGACCGTCGAACACCTGCTGCTGGCCCTATTGGATAATGAGGCTGCCGCTACCGTTTTGCGTGCCTGCGGCGCAAACCTCGACAAACTCAAGCATGATCTGCAGGAGTTCATCGACTCCACCACGCCATTGATCCCCCTCCATGACGAGGATCGTGAAACCCAGCCAACCCTGGGCTTCCAGCGTGTATTGCAACGTGCTGTCTTTCACGTGCAGAGCTCGGGCAAACGCGAAGTGACTGGCGCCAACGTGCTGGTCGCGATCTTCAGTGAGCAAGAGAGTCAGGCAGTGTTTCTGCTGAAACAGCAGAGCGTTGCGCGCATCGATGTCGTCAACTACATCGCCCATGGCATTTCCAAAGTGCCGGGGCATGGCGATCACTCTGAAGGTGAACAAGATATGCAGGACGACGAGGGCGGTGAGTCTTCTTCTTCAGGCAATCCTCTGGATGCTTATGCCAGCAACCTCAATGAACTCGCGCGCCAGGGTCGTATCGATCCATTGGTTGGTCGTGAGCTGGAAGTCGAGCGGGTTGCGCAGATCCTGGCGCGTCGTCGCAAAAACAATCCGCTGCTGGTGGGCGAGGCGGGCGTGGGTAAAACCGCGATTGCCGAAGGCCTGGCCAAGCGCATTGTCGACAACCAGGTGCCGGACCTGCTGGCCAACAGCGTGGTGTATTCCCTCGATCTGGGGGCCTTGCTGGCCGGGACCAAATACCGCGGCGATTTCGAGAAGCGCTTCAAGGCGCTGCTCAATGAGCTGAAAAAACGTCCGCAGGCAATTCTGTTCATCGACGAAATCCACACCATCATCGGTGCGGGTGCTGCGTCCGGTGGCGTCATGGATGCCTCGAACCTGCTCAAGCCATTGCTGTCGTCGGGCGATATTCGCTGCATCGGCTCGACCACGTTCCAGGAATTCCGTGGGATCTTCGAGAAGGACCGTGCCCTGGCTCGGCGCTTCCAGAAGGTCGATGTGTCGGAGCCTTCGGTGGAAGACACCATTGGTATCCTGCGTGGCCTGAAAGGGCGTTTCGAGCTTCATCACAATATCGAATACAGTGATGAAGCCCTGCGCGCCGCTGCCGAACTGGCTTCGCGTTACATCAATGACCGGCACATGCCGGACAAGGCCATCGATGTCATCGACGAGGCGGGCGCCTATCAGCGTCTGCAACCGATCGAGAAGCGCGTGAAACGCATCGAAGTGCCTCAGGTCGAGGACATCGTTGCGAAAATCGCGCGAATTCCGCCAAAACACGTCACCAGTTCCGACAAAGAGCTGTTGCGTAACCTTGAGCGTGACCTGAAGCTCACGGTCTTTGGCCAGGATGCAGCGATCGACTCACTGTCGACCGCGATCAAGCTGTCCCGTGCCGGCCTCAAGTCGCCTGACAAGCCTGTGGGTTCGTTCCTGTTCGCAGGGCCGACCGGTGTCGGTAAAACCGAAGCTGCGCGGCAATTGGCCAAGGCGTTGGGGGTCGAGCTGGTTCGCTTCGACATGTCCGAGTACATGGAGCGCCACACCGTTTCTCGTCTGATCGGTGCGCCTCCAGGCTATGTCGGGTTCGACCAGGGCGGTCTGCTGACCGAAGCCATCACCAAGCAGCCTCACTGCGTGCTGTTGCTCGATGAGATCGAGAAGGCGCATCCGGAAGTCTTCAACCTGCTGCTGCAGGTCATGGACCACGGTACGCTGACCGATAACAACGGGCGCAAGGCAGACTTCCGTAACGTGATCGTCATCATGACGACCAACGCCGGTGCCGAGACCGCAGCGCGTGCTTCGATCGGTTTCACCTATCAGGACCACTCGTCCGATGCGATGGAAGTGATCAAGAAGAGCTTCACGCCGGAGTTCCGCAACCGTCTGGACACCATTATCCAGTTTGGTCGCCTCAGCCATGAGGTCATCAAAAGTGTGGTGGACAAGTTCCTTACCGAACTTCAGGCGCAGCTGGAAGACAAGCGCGTGCAGCTGGAGGTGACGGACGCAGCGCGCGGCTGGCTGGCAGCGACTGGCTACGACACGGCAATGGGCGCTCGTCCAATGGCGCGTTTGATCCAGGACAAGATCAAGCGTCCACTGGCCGAAGAGATCCTCTTTGGCGAACTGGCCGACCATGGTGGTGTGGTACACATCGACCTCAAGGACGGCGAGCTGACCTTCGAGTTCGAGACCACGGCTGAAATGGCCTGACGTTAACCGCAACAAAGCAAAAAGGCGCTGAAAAGCGCCTTTTTGCTGCCTGTCTGTTATACGCCGATCCCCCTACACAAGCAGGTTTCGGCGGTTGTTAAATCGCAGGCAAACAAAAACGCCCGGCATAAGCCGGGCGTTTTGTATTGACTTGATTAGCGAGCGCGGTAAGTGATGCGCCCTTTGCTCAAGTCATAGGGCGTCAGCTCGACGCGCACTTTGTCGCCGGTAAGAATACGGATGTAGTTCTTGCGCATCTTGCCGGAGATGTGCGCGGTTACGACGTGCCCATTTTCCAACTCCACACGAAACATGGTGTTGGGCAGGGTGTCGACGACAGTGCCTTCCATTTCGAAGCTGTCTTCTTTCGACATGCAGTAAAGCCCTCGGTGTCCAATGAATGGCCCGGTGCAACTGCGCCAGGCAAAAGCGGCGTGCATTGTGCCCGAAAAGTGGGGTTTAAGCCAAGAGGTTCTAGCTCAGGATGACCCAGCGTTGATTAATCAGCAGTTCGATAGGGCGATATTGGGTCTTGTAGCTCATTTTTTTGCAGTTTTTGATCCAGTAGCCGAGATAGACCGCTTCCAGTCCGAGCCGCCGGGCCTCGGCGATCTGCCAGAGAATCGCATAGCGTCCCAGGCTGCGACGCTCCTCAGAGGGTTCGTAGAAGGTGTAGACCGCTGACATGCCGTTGGGCAGCAAGTCAGTGACGGCCACTGCTACCAGTCGGCCTTCGAGACGAAATTCATAGAAGCGGGAGAACGGCAGGTCCCTGACCAGGAAGGTGGAAAACTGGTCACGGCTCGGCGGATACATATCGCCATCGGCGTGGCGTTGTTCGATGTAGCGCTGATAGAGATCGAAATACTCTTCGCTGAACTTTGGCCTGGCCGGGCGCACCTGCAAGTCGGCATTGCGTTTGAGGATGCGTTTCTGCTGACGGTTGGGGGCAAATTGTGCCACAGGGATGCGCGCCGGTACGCACGCATTGCAATGCTGGCAATGGGGCCGATAGAGATGATCGCCACTGCGACGAAAGCCCATTTCCGACAGATCTGCGTAGACATGCACATCCATGGGCTGACTAGGATCGAGGAACAGCGTCGTGGCCTGCTCCTCGGGCAGATAACTGCAAGAGTGGGGCTGAGTGGCATAGAACTTCAAACGCGCCAACTCGGTCATGATCAACCCTCGGGATAAACTTTTGATTAGGGGGCGTTCTCAATTCGTTTCCCCGCATTAAGTGTAAGCCACGCGCGCAAAAGTCGCTCAGCAAACCCAGGTGGCATGACTGGGTTGATCCAGATGTCGCGCCAGATAACCGGCGAACTCGCGGCGGGGAATCGCTCGGGCGCCCAGGCTGTGCAGATGATCGGTAGGCATCTGGCAGTCGATCAGCACAAAGCCTGAGTCTTTCAGATGTCGTACCAGTGTGGCAAAACCATATTTGGAGGCGTTGTCGGCGCGGCTGAACATCGACTCGCCGAAAAACAACTGCCCCATGGCCAGGCCGTAGAGCCCGCCAACCAGCACGCCATCATCCCAGACTTCCACCGAGTGGGCGTAGCCGCGCCTGTGAAGTTCGACGTAGGCGTCCTGCATCGCTTGGGTGATCCAGGTGCCGTCGGCGTACTCGCGTGGTGCGGCGCAGGCACGGATGACCGCGGCAAAATCCCGATCGAAGGTCACTTGATAGCGTTGTTGACGCAGCAGTTTATTCAGACTACGAGAGACATGCAGTTCGTCGGGAAACAGCACGGTGCGCGGATCTGGCGACCACCAGAGAATCGGCTGACCCTCCGAAAACCACGGAAAGCAGCCGTGGCGATAGGCCTGGATCAAACGGTCGGCGGACAGGTCGCCACCTGCGGCCAGCAGCCCGTTGGGGTCGCGCATGGCTTTTTCCAGCGGCGGAAATGTCAGGGTGTTGCGTTGTAACCAAGTCAGCATGGCATCCGGGCTTGCAGAAGGGGAGGGCGGTGGCGGGCCGGTGAGCCCGCCTGATAGAAGGTTAACCGTCAAACGGCGGGAATGTCATCGAGATACTTCTCGGCGTCCAGCGCGGCCATGCAACCGGCCCCGGCGGACGTCACCGCCTGACGGTAAACGTGGTCGGCCACATCGCCAGCAGCGAACACACCCTCGATTTCGGTGGTGGTGGCATCGCCTTCGCTACCGCCCTTGACCAGCAGGTAGCCGTCGCGCATTTTCAGCTGGCCCTGGAACAGGTCGGTATTGGGCTTGTGGCCGATGGCAATGAACACGCCGGCCAGCGACAGTTCATTGGTTTCGCCGGTATGGCTGTGACGCAGGCGGGCGCCGGTCACGCCGCTGGCGTCGCCCAGTATTTCGTCCAGATTCTGGTTCCAGTGCAGGCGGATATTACCGTTGGCGACTTTTTCGAAGAGCTTGTCCTGGAGGATCTTCTCCGAGCGCAGTTTGTCGCGACGGTGAATCAGATGAACTTCCCTGGCGATGTTCGACAGGTACAAGGCTTCTTCCACGGCGGTGTTGCCGCCACCAACCACCGCGACCACCTGGTTGCGGTAAAAGAAGCCATCGCAGGTGGCGCAGGCCGAAACTCCTTTGCCGGCAAAGGCTTCTTCCGAAGGCAGCCCCAGGTACTGGGCCGACGCACCGGTGGCGATAATCAGCGCATCACAGGTATAGGTGCCGCTGTCGCCGATGAGCTCGAACGGGCGCTGTTGCAACTTGGCAGTATGGATGTGGTCGTAAATGATCTCGGTGTCGAAGCGTTCGGCGTGTTTCTGCATGCGGTCCATCAGTACCGGGCCGGTCAGGCCTTCGACATCGCCCGGCCAGTTGTCGACTTCGACGGTGGTGGTCAGCTGGCCACCGGCCTGTATGCCGGTAATGACAACGGGTCTGAGGTTGGCGCGAGCGGCATAAACGGCTGCGCTGTAACCGGCAGGGCCGGAACCCAGAATGATCAGGCGGGAATGCTTCGCTTCATTCATAAAAAACACCTCATAAGCCTTTGTCACAAAAGAGAATGCATGCTCAAATTGGACCGCGCGTACTGTGCTGTTGGCTATGCTACACCCAAGGGCTTCAAGCATGGCATCGGGCGAACAAACCCGTACAATGTTGGCCTGTAACAGGGTTTGTATCAAAAAAAGCAGTGTGTGCCGTATTTCGAAAAGCCGGGTTGCAGTGTTAAAAGTAGTCCCGGTTGCGCCTGTTAACTTTTTTACCTGCCTGGATTGGGCAGTTTTTTATAGTCACTCAACAGATGGACGCGCCATGGGCGCAGGAAAAGAAGCGTTTTGAAGAAATCCACCGCAGCACCTAAAACAGTCGTCCCGCTCTGGCGTCAGCAATTGCACTACCGGCTCAAGGAAGGTGCATTGATCGCCATCGGCGCCTTGTGCCTGTTCCTGATGATGGCCTTGTTGACCTATGGCAAGGACGATCCGGGCTGGAGCCACAACAGCAAGATCGACGACGTGCAGAACTTCGGCGGGCCTGCCGGCTCTTACAGCGCCGACATCCTGTTCATGGTCCTGGGTTACTTCGCCTACATTTTCCCGCTGTTGCTGGCGATCAAGGCGTATCAGATCTTCCGCCAGCGCCACGAGCCGTGGCAGTGGAGTGGTTGGCTGTTCTCCTGGCGCCTGATCGGCCTGGTGTTCCTGGTGCTGTCGGGCGCGGCGCTGGCCCATATCCATTTTCATGCGGCGACCGGTCTGCCGGCCGGCGCGGGCGGCGCGTTGGGTGAAAGCCTCGGCGATCTGGCCAGAAACGCGCTGAACATCCAGGGCAGTACGTTGTTGTTCATCGCGCTGTTCCTGTTTGGCCTGACGGTGTTCACCGACCTGTCGTGGTTCAAGGTGATGGACGTCACTGGCAAGATCACCCTCGATCTGTTCGAACTGTTTCAGGGCGCAGCCAATCGCTGGTGGGCGGCCCGTACCGAACGCAAGCAACTGGTTGCTCAACTGCGCGAAGTCGACGATCGCGTGCATGACGTGGTCGCCCCAACCGTCACCGACAAACGCGAGCAAGCCAAGGTCAAGGAGCGTCTGATCGAGCGCGAGCAGGCCCTGAGCAAGCACATGTCCGAGCGCGAAAAGCAGGTGCCGCCGGTGATTGCTCCCGCGCCGCCCAAACCGGCCGCTCCGAGCAAGCGCGTGGAAAAAGAGAAGCAGGCGCCGTTGTTCGTCGACAGCGCCGTGGAAGGCACCTTGCCGCCGATCTCGATTCTCGACCCGGCGGAAAAGAAACAACTCAATTATTCGCCTGAGTCCCTGGCGGCCGTCGGCCACTTGCTGGAAATCAAGCTCAAGGAATTCGGCGTCGAAGTCTCGGTGGATTCGATTCACCCGGGCCCGGTGATTACCCGTTACGAAATCCAGCCGGCGGCCGGCGTCAAGGTCAGCCGCATCTCCAACCTGGCGAAAGACCTTGCGCGTTCCCTGGCCGTGACCAGCGTGCGTGTGGTGGAAGTGATTCCGGGCAAGACCACGGTCGGTATCGAGATCCCTAACGAAGACCGGCAGATCGTGCGGTTCTCCGAGGTCTTGTCGACCCCCGAGTACGATAACTTCAAGTCCCCGGTCACCCTGGCCCTGGGGCACGATATCGGTGGCAAGCCGGTCATCACCGACCTGGCAAAAATGCCACACTTGCTGGTGGCCGGTACGACCGGTTCCGGTAAGTCGGTGGGTGTGAACGCGATGATCCTGTCGATTCTGTTCAAGTCTGGCCCGGAAGACGCCAAGCTGATCATGATCGACCCGAAAATGCTCGAACTGTCGATCTACGAAGGCATTCCGCACCTGCTGTGCCCGGTGGTCACCGACATGAAGGACGCCGCCAACGCCTTGCGCTGGAGCGTCGCCGAGATGGAACGGCGCTACAAACTGATGGCGAAGATGGGCGTGCGTAACCTGTCGGGCTTCAACGCCAAGGTCAAGGAAGCCCAGGACGCCGGCGAGCCGTTGAGCGATCCGCTGTACAAGCGCGAAAGCATCCACGACGAGGCACCGCTGCTGCAGAAGCTGCCGACCATCGTCGTGGTGGTCGACGAATTCGCCGACATGATGATGATCGTCGGCAAGAAGGTTGAAGAGCTGATCGCCCGTATCGCGCAGAAAGCCCGTGCGGCGGGCATCCACTTGATCCTCGCGACCCAGCGTCCGTCGGTGGACGTGATCACCGGTCTGATCAAGGCGAACATTCCGACCCGTATGGCATTCCAGGTGTCGAGCAAAATCGATTCGCGGACCATCATCGACCAGGGTGGCGCCGAACAACTGCTGGGCCACGGTGATATGTTGTACATGCCGCCGGGCACCAGCCTGCCGATTCGTGTCCATGGCGCATTCGTGTCCGATGACGAGGTGCACCGGGTCGTAGAGGCCTGGAAGCTGCGCGGGGCGCCGGAATACAATGACGACATTCTCAACGGTGTCGAAGAGGCGGGCAGTGGCTTTGAAAACGGCGGCGGTGGCGGTGAAGACGATGCCGAAACCGACGCGCTCTACGACGAAGCGGTGCAGTTCGTACTGGAAAGCCGTCGTGCGTCTATCTCAGCGGTTCAGCGCAAGCTGAAAATCGGCTACAACCGCGCGGCGCGCATGATCGAAGCCATGGAAATGGCCGGGGTCGTGACGTCCATGAACACCAACGGTTCGCGTGAAGTCCTGGCCCCTGGCCCGGTGCGCGACTGATCCGGCTTTGAAAGGGGCGGCGTCTTGAGGCGCCGCTCGCACTCCCACGAATGTTTATGAGGACTCCCATGCGTCTTATCCGCATGCTGTTGCTGCCGGTACTGGCTCTGACCACGCTCTCGGCCCACGCCGACGACAAGGACGTGGCGCGTCTGACTCAACTGCTGGAAAAATCCCAGACCCTGAGCGCGCGTTTCTCCCAGCTGACCCTCGATGGCAGCGGCACCCAGTTACAAGAAACAGCGGGGGAAATGTCCTTGCAGCGCCCGGGCCTGTTCTACTGGCACACCAACGCGCCGGCCGAGCAAACCATGGTATCGGACGGTAAGAAAGTGACCCTGTGGGACCCGGATCTGGAACAGGCCACCATCAAGAATCTCGATCAGCGTCTGACCCAGACCCCGGCGTTGCTGCTGTCCGGTGATGTATCGAAGATCAGCCAGAGCTTCGACATCAGCGCCAAGGAAGCCGGTGGCGTGATCGACTTCACCCTGAAGCCGAAAACCAAGGACACCCTGTTCGACAGCCTGCGCCTGTCGTTCCGCAATGGTCTGGTCAATGATATGCAGATGATCGACAGCGTCGGCCAGCGCACCAATATCCTGTTCACCGGCGTGAAGGCCAACGAGCCGATCCCGGCGTCCAAGTTCAAGTTCGACATCCCCAAGGGTGCCGATGTGATCCAGGAATAAACCGCCCTACCTGTGGGAGCGGGCTTTTGTGGCGAGGGGGCTTGCCCCCGTTGGGTCGCGAAGCGGCCCCAAAACCTGCTATTGCGGTATATCAGGCATACCGCGAGCGATGGTTTGACGACTGCTTCGCAGCCGAACGGGGGCAAGCCCCCTCGCCACAGGTTTCCAGCAGGCTTAAGAGAGTTGTATTAACCCGAGGTTTCAACGCTAAGTGATGGACCTGTTTCGCAGTGCCCCGATTGCTCAGCCCTTGGCCGCCCGTTTACGTGCGGCCAATCTGGACGAGTACGTCGGTCAGGAACACCTGCTCGCTCGCGGCAAGCCTCTGCGCGAAGCCCTGGAGCAGGGTGCCCTGCACTCGATGATTTTCTGGGGACCGCCGGGAGTGGGTAAAACCACGTTGGCGCGGCTGCTCGCGGAAGTCTCCGATGCGCACTTCGAAACGGTTTCGGCGGTGCTGGCCGGGGTCAAAGAGATTCGTCAGGCGGTGGAAGTCGCCAAGCAGCAGGCCGGGCAGTACGGCAGACGCACCATCCTGTTCGTCGACGAAGTGCATCGCTTCAACAAGTCCCAGCAGGATGCGTTTCTGCCGTATGTTGAAGATGGCACGCTGATTTTCATCGGCGCGACCACGGAAAACCCCTCGTTCGAACTCAATAACGCGCTCCTGTCCCGGGCTCGCGTCTATGTGCTCAAAAGCCTCGACGAAGCGGCCCTGCGCAAACTGGTGCATCGCGCGCTGACCGAAGAGCGCGGGCTGGGCAAGCGGCAACTGAGCCTCAGCGATGAAGGCTTCCAAATGCTCTTGTCCGCCGCCGATGGTGATGGCCGGCGCCTGCTCAACCTGCTGGAAAACGCCTCGGACCTGGCCGAAGACAACAGCGAAATCGGCGTCGACCTGCTGCAAAGCCTGCTTGGCGATACCCGTCGGCGCTTCGACAAGGGTGGCGAAGCCTTCTACGACCAGATCTCCGCGCTGCATAAATCGGTGCGCGGCTCCAATCCCGATGGTGCGCTGTACTGGTTCGCGCGGATGATCGACGGTGGTTGCGACCCGCTGTACCTGGCCCGGCGCGTGGTGCGCATGGCCAGCGAAGACATCGGCAACGCCGATCCCCGCGCCCTGAGCCTGTGCCTGGCCGCGTGGGAAGTGCAGGAGCGCCTCGGCAGCCCCGAAGGTGAATTGGCGGTGGCCCAGGCCATTACCTATCTGGCCTGCGCGCCGAAAAGTAATGCGGTGTACATGGGCTTCAAAGCCGCGATGCGCAGTGCCACCGAACACGGTTCGCTCGAAGTGCCACTGCACCTGCGCAATGCGCCGACCAAATTGATGAAGCAATTGGGCTATGGTGACGAATACCGTTATGCCCACGATGAACCGGACGCTTATGCCGCTGGCGAAGATTACTTCCCCGAAGAACTTGAACCGCTACATTTCTATCAGCCGGTGCCTCGCGGCCTGGAGCTCAAGATCGGCGAAAAGCTTAACCACCTTGCGCAGCTTGACCGTCTAAGCCCCCGACAGCGGAGAAAATAGTGATTCCCTTGATTGTTGCGGTTTCCGTCGGCGGTGTCGCCGGTACGCTGTTGCGCTTCGCCACCGGTAACTGGATCAATGCGAATTGGCCGCGGCACTTCTATACCGCGACGCTGGCCGTTAATATCGTGGGCTGTTTGCTGATCGGCGTTCTATACGGCCTGTTTTTGATTCGCCCGGAGGTATCGTTTGCGGTGCGCGCCGGGTTGATCGTCGGCTTCCTCGGGGGGCTCACGACTTTTTCATCCTTTTCACTGGATACGGTGCGCCTGCTGGAAACCGGGCAAGTGCCGCTGGCCCTGGGCTATGCGGCCATCAGCGTATTCGGCGGGCTGCTCGCCACCTGGGCTGGCCTGTCCTTGACCAAACTTTGATAACGAGAAACCGACATGCTCGATTCCAAACTGTTACGTAGCAACCTTCAGGACGTAGCGGACCGCCTGGCATCCCGTGGCTATAAGCTCGATGTTGCACGCATCGAAGCGCTGGAAGAACAGCGCAAGACCGTCCAGACCCGCACCGAAGCACTGCAGGCTGAACGTAACGCGCGCTCCAAGTCCATCGGTCAGGCCAAGCAGCGCGGCGAAGACATCGCGCCGCTGATGGCCGACGTCGAGCGCATGGCGGGTGAGTTGAGCGCCGGTAAACTCGAGCTGGACGCGATCCAGACCGAACTGGATTCGATCCTGCTGGGCATTCCGAACCTGCCGCACGAATCGGTGCCGATCGGCGATGACGAAGAAGGCAACGTTGAAGTGCGCCGTTGGGGCACGCCGAAGGCCTTCGAATTCCCGGTTCAGGACCACGTGGCCCTGGGCGAGAAATTCGGCTGGCTGGATTTCGAAACCGCCGCCAAATTGTCCGGCGCCCGTTTCGCCCTGCTGCGCGGTCCGATCGCCCGTCTGCACCGTGCCCTGGCGCAGTTCATGATCAACCTGCACATCAACGAACACGGTTACGAAGAGGCTTACACGCCTTATCTGGTACAAGCGCCGGCCCTGCAAGGCACCGGTCAGTTGCCGAAGTTCGAAGAAGACCTGTTCAAGATCAGCCGCGATGGCGAAGCCGATCTGTACCTGATCCCGACCGCTGAAGTGTCGCTGACCAATATCGTCGCTGGCGAAATCGTCGATTCGAAACTGCTGCCGATCAAGTTCGTGGCGCACACGCCGTGTTTCCGCAGCGAGGCCGGTGCGTCGGGTCGCGATACGCGCGGGATGATCCGTCAGCACCAGTTCGACAAAGTCGAGATGGTCCAGATCGTTGAGCCGTCGACCTCGATGCAAGCGCTGGAAAACCTGACCGCCAACGCCGAGAAAGTCCTGCAACTGCTGGAGCTGCCATACCGCACCCTGGCGCTGTGCACTGGCGACATGGGCTTCAGCGCGGTCAAGACCTACGACCTGGAAGTGTGGATTCCGAGCCAGGACAAGTACCGCGAGATTTCGTCGTGCTCCAACTGTGGCGATTTCCAGGCCCGGCGCATGCAAGCGCGTTTCCGCAACCCGGAAACCGGCAAGCCTGAGCTGGTTCACACCCTGAACGGTTCCGGCCTGGCGGTCGGGCGTACCCTGGTGGCGGTGCTGGAAAACTACCAGCAGGCCGACGGTTCGATCCGTGTGCCTGAGGTACTCAAGCCGTACATGGGTGGTCTTGAGGTCATCGGCTAAATGGACTATCTGCCGCTGTTTCATAACCTTCGCGGCAGTCGTGTGTTGGTCGTCGGTGGGGGGGAGATTGCCTTGCGCAAATCCCGCCTGCTGGCCGAAGCCGGTGCGCTGCTGCGGGTGGTCGCGCCTGAAATCGAACCGCAACTGCGCGAACTGGTGGTCGGCAGCGGCGGCGAGTGCCTGGTGCGTGGCTACGTTGAGGCGGATCTGGACGGTTGCGGGCTGATCATCGCCGCCACCGACGACGAACCGCTGAACGCGCAAGTCTCCGCCGATGCCCATCGGCGTTGCGTGCCGGTCAACGTGGTGGACGCACCGGCCCTGTGCAGTGTGATCTTCCCGGCGATCGTCGACCGTTCTCCGTTGATCATTGCCGTGTCCAGCGGTGGTGATGCGCCGGTGCTGGCGCGGTTGATTCGCGCCAAGCTGGAAACCTGGATTCCCTCCACCTACGGTCAACTGGCCGGTCTGGCGGCGCGTTTTCGCACTCAGGTCAAAGGCCTGTTTCCGGATGTGCAGCAGCGTCGGGCATTCTGGGAGGATGTCTTCCAGGGGCCAATTGCCGACCGCCAACTGGCCGGGCAGGGCGCCGAAGCCGAGCGCTTGATGCTGGCCAAGATCAACGGTGAAGCACCTGTAGCCACTGGCGAAGTCTATTTGGTAGGCGCTGGCCCGGGTGATCCCGATCTGTTGACCTTCCGCGCCTTGCGGCTGATGCAGCAAGCCGATGTGGTGCTGTATGACCGCTTGGTGGCGCCGGCGATTCTGGATTTGTGCCGTCGCGATGCAGAGCGAGTCTACGTCGGCAAGCGCCGCGCCGATCACGCCGTGCCTCAAGAGCAGATCAACCAGCATTTGGTGGATCTGGCCAAGGCCGGCAAGCGCGTGGTGCGGTTGAAGGGCGGCGATCCGTTTATCTTCGGGCGCGGTGGCGAAGAGATCGAAGAACTGGCGGCCCATGGCATCCCGTTCCAGGTCGTACCGGGCATCACCGCCGCCAGCGGTTGCGCGGCGTATGCCGGGATTCCGCTGACTCACCGCGATTACGCGCAGTCGGTACGGTTTGTCACCGGGCACTTGAAGGACGGTTCCACCGATTTGCCGTGGGCCGACCTGGTCGCGCCGGCACAAACCCTGGTGTTTTACATGGGGCTGGTGGGCCTGCCGATCATCTGCGAGCAGTTGATCAAGCACGGTCGCGCGGCTGATACCCCGGCGGCGTTGATCCAGCAGGGCACCACGGTCAATCAGCGGGTGTTTACCGGCACGCTGGCCGACCTTCCACGGCTGGTGGCGGAGCATGAAGTGCATGCGCCGACGCTGGTGATCGTTGGGGAAGTGGTGCAACTGCGCGAGAAACTGGCGTGGTTCGAAGGGGCTCAGGGGCAGGTCTGACTTGTGGCGAGGGGGCTTGTCGGGACGCCGCATCGCCCCGTTGGGGCGCGCAGCGGCCCTAAAAGCGTCGAACGGGGTCTTACTGAAAGTCCGCGTCCGCCGGTTTGCAACTGCTTCGCAGTCGAACGGGGGCAAGCCCCCTCGCCACAGTTGATCGTGATCATTTTCAGGTTTCAGTGTTCCGTCAGGCCTTGCGCCAAACCCCTTTCCCGCTCAACCGCTCCCGATCATGAGTCGCGGTGAAATCCTGCTCCGGCCCTTTCGGCACAAGCCCGGTCGGATTGATGGTCTTGTGACTGCCGTAATAGTGGTTTTTGATGTGGGTGAAATCCACCGTCTCGGCAATCCCCGGCCACTGATAAATCTCCCGTAGCCAGTTCGACAGGTTCGGATAATCGGCAATCCGCCGCAGATTGCATTTGAAGTGGCCGTAATACACCGCATCAAAGCGAATCAGGGTAGTGAATAGCCTGATGTCGGCTTCTGTCAGGTATTCACCCGTCAGGTAACGATTGGCACCCAGCAGTTGCTCCAGCTGATCCAGCTCAGCAAACAACTCATCGAACGCTGCTTCATAAGCCTGCTGCGAGGTGGCGAACCCGGCGCGATAGACGCCGTTGTTCACCGTTGGATAAATCCGCTCGTTCAGCGCATCGATCTCGGTCCGCAATGGCGCCGGGTAGAAATCCAGGTCGTTGCCGGTCAACTCATCGAACGCGCTGTTGAACATGCGGATGATCTCCGCCGATTCATTGTTGACGATGCGATTTGTCTGTTTATCCCATAGCACCGGCACCGTGACGCGACCGGTGTAGTCGGCGGTATCGGTGGTATAGCGCTGATGCAGAAATTTCAGATCGCCAAGCGTGTCGCCGGTCGAGCCGTGAGCCTTGTCGAAGGTCCAACCGTTCTCCAGCATCAGAAAGCTGACCACCGATACGTCGATCAGGTTTTCGAGGCCTTTGAGTTTGCGCAGGATCAGCGTGCGATGGGCCCACGGGCAGGCGAGGGACACGTAGAGATGATAGCGACCAGCCTCGGCCGCAAAGCCACCGACGCCAGTCGGGCCTGGCCTGCCATCGGCGGTCAACCAGTGGCGCCGCTGCGCCTGTTCACGCTGGAACGATCCGTCCTTGCCGCTTGTGTACCACTGATCCTGCCAGCGGCCCTCGACTAGCAAACCCATTTTCGTGACTCCTCAACCTATAAGCGTTGGAGAGGAGTCTATGCGCATAGGTTCGAACAAAAAGCGCAAAGGTTAGGCGTTAATGATCGGTTAAATCGATCGGTCCCGGGCGTCCCAGTATTGCTGGGCGGTTTCGAATGCTTGCTCACGAGTCTGGCCGAGGCCGCGCAAGGCCAGGGCCATGGTCGAGATCAACGCCATTTGCGGGTAGCTGTCGACCACGTCGCCACGCCACACGGCTTTCAAATGCTCCGGTTCCAGGCTGGCCGGTTTGACATGGCGCTGGGTCGACAGCTGTGGCCATTCTTCATCCCAGCTTTCGCCGCCAGTGGTGCCATACAGGTGGCTGTCGGCGTCCGGGTTGATCTCGATTTCACCGCCATCGCCCTTGATGACGATGGCAGTGTCGCCGAGCAAACCGCTGGCCTCGCGATGTACGGCCTGATAGCCAGGGTGGAAAATGCTCTGCAGGCCGCAACGGGTGCCCAACGGATTCAGAATTCGCGCCAGGGAATGGATCGGCGAGCGCAGGCCCAAGGTGTTGCGCAAGTCGATCATCCGCTGAAGCTGCGGGGCCCAATCCACCAATGGCATGAATGCCAGACTGCCCTGATCGAGCGCCGCCTCGACCTGCTGCCAGTTGCGGCACAGTGGAATGTTCAGCGTCTCGAGCAGTTGTTCGCTGTACAGCCGACCCGCCGTGTGCGCGCCACCGCCATGCATGAAAATACGCACGCCGTTCTGCGCCAGGCACTTGGCCGCCAGCAGGTACCACGGCAAGTGACGCTTCTTGCCCGCATAAGTCGGCCAGTCCAGATCAACCGCCAGCGCTGGCGGATTCAGGCGTTCACGCACGGCTTCGGCGAACCCGGCCATTTCCTCGGCGCTTTCTTCCTTGTGCCGCAACAGCATCAGGAAGGCACCGAGCTGGGTGTCTTCGACTTTGTCGTCGAGCAATAGGCCCATGGCTTCACGGGCTTCCTCGCGGGTCAGGTTGCGGGCACCGCGTTTGCCCTTGCCAAGGATCCGCACGAACTGGGCGAACGGATGCTCGGCGGGCGTTTCGAGGGTCAGCGCTGGATGGTCGGTCATAAGCAATTCGTCGGTTTGGGCAGGCCCGCCAGTTTCGCGGCGAGTTTGGCAGGGGTGCCTTTGAACAGTCGGTTCAGGTGCAGGCTGTTGCCCTTGTCGGGGCCGAGTTTCAATGCGGTGTACTTGATCAGCGGGCGGGTGGCCGGAGACAGCTGGAATTCGTCGTAGAAACGGCGCAGCAGTTCGAGGATCTCCCAATGTTCCGGGCTCAACTCGATGTCTTCGGCGGCTGCGAGGGCGGCGGCCACCTCGGTCGACCAGTCGCTCAGTTCGACCAGAAAACCGTCCTTGTCCAGTTCAATGGCGCGGGCGCCAACGGTCAGGGATTTCATAGCCAACTGTTGACCTTGTCATAGTGAATCGACAGCTCAACGAAGGCCGGGTAGTCGATGGCCTCGGCCCAGTCCGGGACTTGCAGTGCCCGTGCTTGAGCATCTTCGGCCAGTACGAACAGTTTCAGGTTGCGAGCGTGCAGCGCGCTGAACGGCGCGGTGCCTGGCTGCAAGGCATAGGCCGCATCGCCACTGAGCAGCAGCGCATCGTTGGCGCCGATCACGCGCAGGCAACTGCTCAGACGTTCATCGCCAAAAGGGGAATGAGACAACACATGCAAAGTCGACATCAGAGGGTGATCACCTGGTCGTAACGGTCAATAAGGGCGGTGATTTCCTGGGCGGTCAGCACCTGGGCTTCTTCAAGTGACAGGTTTTCGGGGTCCAGACCACGGGTCGCGGCGCTTTCGCCGCAGACGAACAGGTCTTCGACGCCAAACATCGGCAAGGCTTGCAGGTTGGCGCTCAGGTCTTTCTGTTGCAGGGCCTTGGCGTTCTGTTCATTGGCGAGCTGAAACACGCCGTCATCGAGAAACAGCAGGCCGATCGGCAGATCGAAGGCACCGCCAGCCAGCACGATGTCCAGTGCTTCGCGCGCATTAGGCCCAGACCATGGCGCCTGACGGCTGATAATCAGCAAGGACTTGGCCATTTCACGCGCCTCCGAAACAAATCAGACGGTCAGCATCCTGCACCGCGTCATGCAACTGGCCAAGGCCGGACAATTCCCACGGCGCGCCCACCGCTACCGCCTCACGCTGATAACGCTGGGCTTCTTCCTCGTTCAGCACCCCGCGACGCAGGGCGGCGGCGATGCAGACCACGCCATCGAGTTGATGCTCGGTGACAAAGTTGCGCCACTGCTTGGGCAAATCCTGCTCGTCCTGAGGCGTGACCACGCTGGCGGACGCGTTATAGACGCCATCCTGATAGAAAAACAGCCGGACAATCTCATGCCCGCCAGCCAGCGCGGCCTGGGCGAACAGCAAGGCACGGCGCGAGGAGGGCGCATGGGCGGCGGAAAACAGCGCAATGGCGAACTTCATGACGGACTCGATCAGCAAAACTGCGGTCATGATAAAGCTTTATCGGCGGGGCGGCGAAGGGCGTTTACTGCGGACCGAGTCGTGGCCATCGCGGGCAGTCAATACAAGATTCAGCGCGGCATGTTACCCAACTGCCAGCGCCGCGGAATCTTCAGCGACAGCAACCCCAGCGCACCGGCTTCCTTGAGCAGCGATGATTACTTGGTCAACCCATATAACTCGCAATACTCCAGCCATTTCATGCCGGCCATCTGCGCGACTTCCTTGTGCACTTCCATGCGTTGGGCCTGGTAATCCTCAGGCGTGGCGGCGGTCAGTTGCAGCGTCAGCTCCCAAGCAAACAAACCCAGGCGCTCAGCCTCGGCCTCGAACGCTTCATGCAAGCGCTCTTCGCGGTACTGCGCCACCGTTTCGCCCCTGGCCTGGGCGAGCAGGGGATTGAGGTTGTCGAGCTCGGAACGCAGCTCAGGACGCTCGTCGAGAAACTTCTTCAGCGCCTGCTCGTGTTGCTGTTCGGTTGCCGCCATGGTCACTCCTTGGGAATTACGAAGACTGCTTTTTGCTGGCCTTGGCAGCCGCGGCCAGACACTCGAGGGCAAATTGCTCGGTATAGGTCATCTGGATGGGCGTGGTTTCGCCTTTGACGGTTCTTTCACCGTCGAGAATGTAACGAATCCGTTTGTCGGTGACGCCAATTCGCTTGGCGATCCAGGCCGGCGTCTGACCGATCTGGCTGATCAGCTTGTCGGCATAGTCGGTGGAAGGTTTGTAGAACTCGGCATTGGGGGTCATGGCCTTTCCAGAAAAATGGGCCCGGAGAAATGGGCGATTCGGCGTTAATGGCGCGACAGGGTGCGCGAATCGTTGCGCGGTGTCGCGGTATAAATGAAGTAAAGCAGAACGATACGCCGCGCCACGATGGTACAGTCCGCTTTTTCCTGATGAGCGAACGCAATGCGAATTCTGATGGTGGCGCTGGCCGCAATCGTGCTGGCGGGCTGCGCCGGATCGGCGATGAACGACGCCCGCAACAAAACCCCTTACAAAACCCTGACCTCGGACAAACCGGAAAAAGTCGTCGCCCAGTGCGTGCAATTTGCCTGGCAGGACGAGGCGGTGTTCGGCGTTGATGCGGGTGCGTATTTGCAGCCGGGCAAGAAGGGCGGTTCGACGGTCTACACCCGTTCGGCCGAATCCTTCGTGGACGTGACCAGTGATGCGTCAGGCACGGCCTTGAGCTATTACGCCCAGCATGACGACTTCGTGGCCAAGCGCCGGTTGGCAGCGTTGGCGACCTGCCTCTGAGCATGGGCCATGCACCGCCCCTGTGGGAGCGAGCAGGCTCGCTCCCACAATTGTCCGGTGTCGATCACATAAATGGGGTTGCTCCCACAAAATTAGGCGTCGTTCGCCAGGCGCTTCTGGAAAAAGAAGCGCTTGTGGCCCGGCGGGTAGTCGGCAATGTGCCCTAGCTCGCTGTAGCCGTGCTTCTTGTAGAACTCCGGCGCCTGGAAGTCGAAGGTGTCCAGCCAGATCCCGATGCATTCCTTTTCCCGCGCCAGGTCTTCGGCCATTTCCATCAGCTTCGAGCCCATGCCTTGTCCCCGGGCTTGCTCCGGCACCGACAACAACTCAATGAAAAACCACTGGAAAAACACTCGGCCGTAGAGCCCGCCGAGAATCTCGTCGCTGTCATTGCGTACCAGCAAAGCAATCTGCTCCGACACCGTGGCCCCGGCCTTTGCGGCGTTGTAGGCGCGCAGTGGTGTGAGGATCGCCTCGCGCTCCTCCGGAGTGGCATTTTTCGACAATTCGATTCGCAGAGTCATAGGCAACACATCCTTATGGCAGTGAACACGGAGCCTATCCCGGTTGCGGCGATTGTTCTATCCCCCCGAAGCCCAAGGAACCCCCGGGGCTCCGGGAATGTCTAGCGTGAACAGCATCGTTGTTGAAAGCAGTCATTGAGGGCAGCCCGTGAACATTTTTGAAGCCTTGCGCGAAAGCCACGACCGTCAGCGCCGCTATGCCGATGCACTGATTCAAACCAGTGGCGACACCCCGGAACGGGTCGAGGCTTACAAACGGCTCAAATCCGAGCTTCAGGCCCACGCAACCGCTGAAGAACGCCATTTCTACATCCCGCTGATGGAGTTCGACAACGGCGTGGATCTTAGCCGCCACGCTATCTCCGAACACCACGAAATGGACGAGATGATGGAAACGCTGGATGCCACCGAAATGTCCAGTCCGTCCTGGTTGACAACGGCGAAAAAACTCTCGGAGAAGGTCCATCACCACCTCAAAGAGGAGGAGCAGAAGTTCTTTCAGATGGCCGGCAAGTTACTCGACGACCAACAGAAAGAAACCCTCGCCGGGGAGTATCAGAAAGAATACAAGGCGCAACTTTCCTGAGGATAAAAGCGCCGCAATGCGGTTCACTCAAGAGAGTCTTGAGTCAGTAAGAACTTGTGGCGAGGGAGCCAATACACCTTGCCGGCAAGGTGAAATGATTTGAATCCAATGCGCTCCTTGTAGAGAATCGCCATCTTTGCCTCGAAAGGATGCGCGGGATGAAGTTCGAAGGGACTTTCCAATACATGGGCACTCACGGGATCGTCTTCAACGTCTCGCAGATCACCCTCACCGACAGCGAGCGCGGACGCCTGCGCGAGCTGCATTTTGGCGAGGCGAAAAGCGCCCACTATGAGGTCAACAGCAAGGTCGTCGAGGTGTACGACAAGATGCAGGCCAAGAGCCTGCCGTGCGTGATGATGATCGGCATCTCCAAGCCGCTGACCCGGCAACAGGGCGATGCCCTCAATGCCCAACGCACCAAGATCGCCAACCTGGCCGCCTCCGCCTTCGGTGGCGCTGCCGGTACTGTGGGCGGTTTAGCCGGACCTGCAGGCAGTGTCGCCGCAGGTACTGTTGTAACGGCGGGTGTGCGCTCGTACGTCAATGACGCTCTGCCCACCTACCATGCTGGCGACGTAATCGTCAGCATCCAGGCGCAGGTCAATGGTGGGATTGGCCCACAGCGCTCTTCCGAATCCCTGATCATCAAGACCTGAGTGGGGCTGCACATGTCCGAAATTACCCAGACGGTCATCGTTGTGGCGCTGGCCTTTCTACTTGATCGGTTTCTTAAGCCGTACCCGCTGCGCAAGTGGCTAGGGGTGACGCTGGTGGTGGCAGGCGCAATCGGCTGCGTTGCAGTGAGCCAGACCCAGTTGCTGGGCTTTGACTTGGGATTGATGTCGGTCCTTGCCGTGCCGGTGGGCGCGGGGCTGTTCGTGACCAGGCGGCGGTTCGAGCAGATTGGCTGAAGGTCAGGAAGGTGTGTTGACCGGACGGATACCTTACTCCCGCTTGAGTGCGTAGCGCTCACAAAAATCGCAATGGTTGTCAGATTTTTGGGGCCGCTACGCAGCCCAGCGGGAGCAAGCTCCCTCGCCACAGGTTTCTCTGGCTCAAGGTTCTCTTGAGTGCACAGCATTACGACAGTCGCCGGGTTTTTCTGTTTTCGCCTAACATGGACGCCTTCTGACGAAAATAGGGATGGATTGTCATGTCGAACACAGCCGAGCGGGTCAACATCATCGAGTCTCAGGTGCTGTCCCACGACTGGTATCTGCTGAAGAAAATCACTTTCGATTACTTGCGCAACAATGGCGAATGGCAGCGTCAGGCTCGTGAGGTCTACGACCGGGGCAATGGCGCGGCGATCCTGCTGTTTAACCGCGAAAAGAAAACCGTCGTGCTGACTCGCCAGTTTCGCTTGCCGGTGTTCGTCAATGGCCACGATGGTTTGTTGATTGAAGTGGCTGCCGGGCTGCTGGAAGGCGTTGCGCCTGAAGAGCGCATTCGTGCTGAAGCCGAAGAAGAAACCGGCTATCGCGTGCACCATGTGCAGAAGGTTTTCGAGGCCTACATGAGCCCCGGTTCGGTGACGGAGAAGCTGCATTTCTTCATGGCCGAGTACGACGCGTCTTCGAAAGTCAGCGATGGCGGCGGGCTGGAAGAAGAAACCGAAGAACTGGAAGTGCTGGAGTGGACGTTCGACGAGGCGCTGGCGGCGTTTTATCGCGGGGAAATCTGCGATGCCAAGACCATCATGCTGCTGCAGTATGCGGCGATGAAAAATATCTTCGGGCCGGTTTGAGCAGGCTTGGATGGGGTTCTGAGTCGAGAGAGCGTTCAGGCACAATGGTCGAGCATTTCGGCACAGTAATCACCCTGTGCCCTCTCTAGACTCGTGCCTCATGCCAACACTCAGATGAGGTCACGATGAACATCAGAATTATCCTATCCGCATTGTCCATGGGCGTCGTGCTCACTGGACACGCCGCCGAGTTCTCGCTGAAGAGCCAGGATATTGCTGAAAACCGCCCGCTGACCAGCCGTGAGGTGTTCCAGGGTTTCGGTTGCGAAGGCGGGAATACGTCGCCCGAACTGTCCTGGAGCAATGCCCCGGCGGGGACTAAAAGTTACGCAATCACGGTTTACGATCCCGATGCCCCGACCGGCAGCGGCTGGTGGCATTGGACGGTGGTCAACTTGCCCGCTTCGACCAGCAGTTTGCCGAGAGGGGTTGGCTCGAACCTGCCTGCCGGCGCAGTGCAAGGGCGAACCGATTATGGTCAATCGGGCTTCGGCGGGGCTTGCCCGCCTGCAGGCGACAAGCCCCATCGCTATCAATTCACCGTATGGGCGTTGAAAGTCGATAAGCTACCGCTCGACAACCAGGCCAGCGGAGCCTTGGTGGGCTATATGCTCAATGCCAACGCCTTGGCCAAAGCGACCATCACTTCAACTTACGGACGTTAAGAACAATGCGCCCTTGTGTCGGCATACAGCACCGGGAAAACATTATCGATGCGTGTGTCATACGGGCGCGACAGCCCCATACATTGCAGCGGGTGCCGATATTCGCTACCACCTTGTGTCGAGTGCGACAGGGGGAAAAACTGCTGCAATGGGATGACCGGCAGATGCGTGCCGGGCCGCAACATCTGATTCTGATGCCGGCCGGGCGCGAACTTGGCATCTCGAACTTCCCTGGTCTTCACGGTCACTACATTGCCGATGTGGTGACCTTTCCCGGTTCGACATTGCGTAACTTCAGCACCCGATATGGTCAGCAGATCATGAGTCGCCATCGTGCCTTGAAGACCGATCTATGTGTCCCTCTGGACAGGCATACCATGCAGGCATGGGATCAGTTGTTGGCCGCGATCAATGCGGACGCTCCGGATGCGCTACGCACACACTACGGGGAAGCGGTGCTTCTGAGCCTGGGCCTTGGCGGCCTGGCCGGACCGCTGCTGATGGATCGCAACGATCCACTGGGCGAACGTGTGCAGCAGCTGATAATGAGCAGCCCGCAGAGAGACTGGACGGTTGCGGATGTCGCACAACACTTGAACCTGGGGGAGTCGACATTGCGTCGCCAACTGGCCAATGAGGGGAGCAGTTTCAGGAATATTCTGGAAAACGTTCGGCTGGCAACAGCGCTGCAATGGTTGCAAACCACTTCGCGCCCCATCGGTGAAATTGCCGGTGCCAGCGGCTACGCCTCGGCCTCACGTTTTGCGGTGCGCTTTCGCTCACACTATGGCCTGTCGCCACGGGAGTTGCGGGCGACGATCTAGGCAATTCCTGTGAGCTTTTTGAAACTGTACGTTCTGTGGCGAGCGAACTTGCTCGCGCTGGCCGTGAAACGTCCCTTGTCGAAAATTTTGCCAGCGCTACGCACTGGAGCGGGAGCAAGCTCCCTCGCCACAAGGGCTCATTAGCTCAAAACAAATCATCCATCCTGCTGGCGCCCGACCATTGGCAACCTTCCAGCGTCAGCAAGCGCTCTTTCGCCTCAAGCCCCCCAGCGAACCCCGTCAGTTTTCCTGATGCACCGATCACCCGATGGCAAGGCGCGACAATCGAAATCGGGTTCTTGCCATTCGCCGCACCCACGGCCCGGACCGCACCTGGATTACCGATCTGTTCGGCGATCTCGCTATAGCTACGCGTCTCGCCAAACGGAATGGTCAGCAGCGCCTGCCACACCTTCTTCTGAAACTCAGTCCCGGCGAAATCCAGTTCCAGCTCGAAATGATTGCGCGTGCCGGCAAAGTACTCCTGCAACTGTTGAACCGTACGCACCAGAATCGGGTTGTCCGCCGCTTCATTCATCGGCCCGAGCCGTACGCGGTTCGGCTTGTCATTTTCCCAGAGGATGGCCGCCAGTCTTGAACCGTTCGCGACCAGCTTCAACTCGCCGACCGGGGACGCCATCGTGGTGAAGGTATAACTCATGCCGGCGAACTCCGAAAACAGGCTGAACAGGGGGGCAAGCATACTGCCTGGACGGGGAGGCGCAATACGCAATCCCAGCCATACTTGCCTCTGCTTTTGAAGCGCTCCTCTGTTTTTGTACAGAGCCTGAAAACAAAAAAGAGACCTGCTCATGAAGTTCGAACCTTTTGCCAAATCGCTCATTGCCACCACACTGGCGCTGAGCTGCCTGACGGCCCACGCGGCCTCCGTCGCCCCGGTCGCGGCCGAAAACGGCATGGTCGTCACCGCCCAACATCTGGCCAGCCATGTCGGTGTCGATGTCCTCAAGAGTGGTGGCAATGCCGTCGATGCCGCCGTTGCGGTGGGTTACGCGCTGGCGGTGGTGTACCCCGCGGCGGGTAACCTGGGTGGCGGCGGTTTCATGACGATTCAATTGGCGGACGGGCGCAAGACCTTCCTCGATTTCCGTGAAAAAGCCCCGCTGGCCGCGACCCCCGACATGTACCTCGACAAAGCGGGCAACGTCATCCCGGACCTGAGCACCCGCGGCCATCTTGCCGTTGGCGTGCCGGGCACCGTTTCGGGCATGGAACTGGCCCTGAAGAAATACGGTACCAAACCCCGCAAGGAAGTGATCGCCCCGGCGATCAAGCTTGCCGAAGACGGTTTTGTGCTGGAGCAGGGCGATGTCGACTTGCTGGAGTACGCCACCGACGTCTTCAAGAAAGACATGCGCGACTCGGGCTCGATCTTCCTGAGCAATGGCGAACCGATGCAGGTCGGCCAGAAACTCGTACAAAAAGACTTGAGCAAAACCCTGCGGGAAATTTCCGAGAAGGGCGCCGACGGTTTCTATAAAGGCTGGGTGGCCGACGCCATCGTCACTTCCAGCCAGGCCAACAAGGGCATCATCACCCAGGCCGACCTCGACAAATACCAGACCCGTGAACTGGCCCCGATTGAGTGCGATTACCGTGGCTATCATGTGGTCTCGGCGCCACCGCCAAGCTCCGGTGGCGTGGTGATCTGCGAGATCATGAACATCCTCGACGGCTACCCGATGAAAGACCTGGGCTACCGCTCGGCTCAGGCCATGCATTACCAGATCGAAGCGATGCGCCACGCGTATGTGGACCGCAACAGCTACCTCGGCGACCCGGACTTCGTGAAAAACCCGATCGCCCATTTGCTGGATAAAAACTACGCGACCAAAATCCGCGAAGTCATCGATCCGCAAAAGGCCGGCGTGTCCCGCGAGATCAAACCCGGCGTAGCGCCCCATGAAGGCAGCAACACCACCCATTACTCGATCGTCGATAAATGGGGCAACGCGGTGTCGGTAACCTACACCCTCAACGACTGGTTCGGCGCCGGTGTCATGGCGAGCAAAACCGGGGTCATCCTCAACGATGAAATGGACGACTTTACCTCGAAAATCGGCGTGCCGAACATGTACGGCCTGGTGCAAGGGGAGGCCAATGCCATCGCGCCCGGCAAGGCGCCGCTGTCGTCCATGAGCCCGACCATCGTCACCAAGGACGGCAAAGTCGTCATGGTGGTCGGCACTCCCGGCGGCAGCCGCATCATCACCGCGACCCTGCTGACCATTCTCAACGTGATCGACTACGGCATGAACATCCAGGAAGCGGTAGATGCGCCGCGTTTCCATCAGCAGTGGCTGCCGGAAGAAACCAACCTGGAAAACTTCGCCGTTAGTCCGGACACGAAGAAGATGCTCGAAAGTTGGGGTCATAAGTTTGCAGGGCCGCAGGATCCGAACCACATCGCGGCTATTCTGGTAGGGGCGCCTTCGCTGGAAGGCAAACCGGTGGGCAAGAACCGCTTCTATGGGGCGAACGATCCACGGCGCAATACCGGGTTGTCACTCGGTTACTGAAACAGGAGATCACCGGCCACCTGAACTCCCGGGTGGCCCCGATCCCGCGTAGCAGCTGCCGAGCCCGCGAGGCTGCGTTCGGCTGCGTAGCAGTCGTAAAGTCGGTTAGCCGCGTTCATTAGGGCAAACCGCATTCGCTGATATGGCGACCGCTTCGCGCTCGAACGCAGCCTCGCAAGCTCGACAGCTGCTACAAGAAGGGAGTTGAAATCCGTCTCCGAGCCACCGACTTATCAAGGAAGGAAGCCATGAGTACTGCACTCCTGATCATCGACGTCCAACGCGGGCTGTGCATCGGCGAGTATGAATGCTTCGACATCCAGCGCGTCATCGAAACCATCAACGGCCTTAGCACCAGAGCCCGAACCGCCAACATCCCGGTCATCCTGATCCAGCACGAAGAAGAGGGCGGCCTGATGCAATACGGCGCCGAAGGCTGGCAACTGGCCGACGATCTGAAAACGTCCTCCCAAGACCTGCGCGTGCGCAAGACCACCCCGGATTCGTTCTACCAGACTCACTTGCATGAACAACTGCAAAAGCTGGACACCGACCGCCTGATCATCTGCGGCCTGCAAACCGACTACTGCGTTAACGCCACCGTTCGCCAGGCGCATCAATTGGGCTACGACGTCGTGCTGGTGGCCGACGCCCATTCCACTGTCGACAACGGCACGATGAGCGCCGAAGACATCATCGCCGAACACAACAAGGATCTGGCGCACCTGACCGGCTCCGTGGCGCGGATCGACGTGATGCCGGTCAGAGAAATCAAACTCTGAAAACAGCGCCAACCCCGCTCGGCGCCAACCTGCCCTGGCCAGGACATTTGCGCTTGCGGTGTCGGTCGAGCGCAGTTCGCAGGCTTGAATGCCCGGTCATCAAGGGGGGCAGGACGGGTGCGCGGTTAACTACCGGGTCCTCAAGCGTCTCCTATACTGATCCGCGTTGACGATTCAACACAGACACCGAATGCCGCCGGAACAGCAGCCAGCGTTCCGGCGGCTTCCCTACGACTCAATAGTAAGGAGAACGAACATGGCAATCCGTATTGGCGACGAAGCACCGGACTTTACTGCCGAAAGCACCGAAGGCACGCTGCATTTCCATGAGTGGATCGGTGACAAGTGGGCGATTCTGTTCTCGCACCCCAAGGATTTCACCCCGGTGTGCACCACTGAGCTTGGCTACATGGCAGGGCTCAAGCCGGAGTTCGATAAGCGCAACACCAAGATCGTCGGGCTCAGCGTCGACCCTGTCAGTAACCATAAGACCTGGGCCAAAGACATCGAAGAGACCCAGGGGCATGCGGTCAACTACCCCATGATCGGCGACGAGAATCTGGTGGTGGCGAAGCTCTATGACATGATTCATCCGAATGCCAGTGGCGGCGCACGGACTGCCGTGGACAACGCCACCGTGCGTTCAGTGTTCATCATCGGCCCGGACAAGAAGGTCAAGGCGATGCTGATCTACCCAATGAGCGCCGGGCGTAACTTCGATGAAGTGTTGCGTCTGCTCGATTCGCTGCAGTTGAACGCCAAGCACACCGTCGCCACCCCGGTGAACTGGCGTCCGGGTGAAGATGTCATCATTCCCACTTCGGTCTCCGATGAAGACGCCAGGAAGAAATATCCCGATGGCTTCAAGACGCTGAAACCCTATTTGCGCACGGTGGCGCAACCGAAGTAACTCATCCGTTTAGCGAGTACATACATGGCCGTCCAGATCCTGCGCGTTGATGCAGCCCACATTGACAAAGTTGCCAGTCTTTTCGACGCCTACCGAGGCTTCTACGGCCAACCCTCGAACCTGATGCAGTCCCGCGATTTCATCGCCGAGCGCATCGCCAGGGACGAATCGGCGATTTTCCTCGCCGAGGACTCCACGGGCGAAGCGCTTGGCTTTGTCCAGTTGTACCCGACGTTCTCCTCTATCGACGCCCATCGCACCTGGCTGCTCAACGACCTCTTCACCACACCTGCCGCCCGAGGCAGAGGGGTAGGGACGTTGCTGATGAACACCGCCCGAGCCTTCGCGCTGTTGACCGGCGCCAAGGGCATGGTGCTGGAAACGGCCACGGACAATCACGCCGCGCAACGGTTGTATGAGTCATTGGGTTATGTGCGCGATACGGGTTACTACACCTACTGTCTCGACTTGAAACAGGGCTGACCCAAGGGCCAGCCATTTTTTACGCAAGGTTCGAAACCTTCTCAAGGCGCCCCAAACAGCATCGTCCAGTAAACCCCCTCGTTGCTGCGCGAGTTGGCGGCATACGCCGCGCCGACCTGGGTAAACATCGGGTTCATCAGGTTGGCGCAATGCCCGGGGCTGGCCAGCCAGCCGGACATCGCCTGGCTGGGGGAGCCTTGCCCGGCGGCGATGTTCTCGCCGATCTGCCGGCCGCGGTAACCGGCGGCTCTGGCGCGATCCGCCGGCATATCACCGTCGGGATCCTGGTGGGCGAAGTAATTGCCGTAGGCCATTGCCTTGCTGTGGCCTTGTGCGGCGGCCCCCAACGCAGGATTCCAGGCCAGTGGCCGTGCGGCGGCGAAGCGTTGGCGCCCACACATGCGCGGCCTGGCCCGTGCCGCGTTGACCTGCGCCAGCAACGTCTTGCCCGCCGCTCGCGAATCACCGATACGCCCGTCGAGTACCGGTTGCGCCAGCACTACCCGCCATTCGCTGCGGGCGCGAGTAACGCCGATGTCGGCGTATTGGGTATCGAGCAGCGCCCCACAGTAGTCGCTCTGAAGCATGTCAAATGCCTCATCGGCATCTTGCGCGCCGACCAGGCGGATGGTGCGCACCGTCACCGCTTGATAGCCGTTAGCCTTCAAACCATCTCGCAAGCCACCGCCATAGCCGATCGGCAAGGACAAGTCCGATTTCAGTGACAGCGGCCGCAACGGCTTGACCGTCCGCCCCGCGCAGCGGTCAGGGTCGGCGCGGTAATCGTTGATGACTTCCACCAGTTGCCGCTCGCCGCTGGCATGGGCAGGGCTGGCGAGCAGCGGGAACAAAGGCATCAGGCACAGCGAAATAAAGCGGCAGCAGCGGACGGTTGGGCGCATGAGACACACAGCTCTGATGAGATGACGACGAAAAGGGTGGGATTGGGACGAGCGATGACCGTAGGAGCGCTTCGTTGGGTGAGCTTCTTTTACGGCACGGCTAAGACTGCGGGTCTGAAGACTGGTTCACGGCGGGAAGAGACAAATTTTGTGGCAGCGCCATGGGGCAGAACCGGCCATTCACCCAAGGACATCAGACCCTCGGACTGGTACCGTACCGGCATCATTCGGGTGGTACAGGGACATGATTAAAACCAGGGGCGACAAGGATTGGGTAAAACGCTCGGCTCAGCCGTTGAAGATGGAGCGCATCGAGGCATTTTTTGGCGGCCACGGGTTTACACCGCATCGCCACGATACTTATGCCATCGGGCGAACGCTGTCGGGTGTGCAAAGTTTCCAGTACCGCAACACCCGGCGGCACGGCCTGCCCGGGAACACTATCGTCTTGCATCCGGACGAGGTGCATGACGGTGAAGCCGGTACCGAAGCGGGTTTTCATTATCGGATGATCTACATCGAACCTGCCTTGATTCAGCAAGTATTAGGCGGCAAGCCCTTGCCATTCATCGAGGGTGGTTTATCGAGCGATCCACGGCTGGGTGCCGCGACCCGGGTGCTGCTGCAAAACCTGGACGCGTCCATCGAGCCCCTGGAAGAAGACGATGCCATTTACGATCTCGCGCAAGCGCTGGATCTGGTTGGCGGTCAACGTGGGCGGCGCAAGGCGTTTGACTTCGCTGCGGCCGAACGCGCGCGTACGCTTATTCATGACTCGCTGGATCGAGTCATTACCCTGGAGGAGTTATCGCAGGCGAGTGGTCGCGACCGCTGGAGCCTGAGCCGTGATTTTCGCGCGCTGTACGGTACGAGCCCCTACCGATACGTGACGCAACGACGGCTTGATCTGGCAAGAGCCCTGATCTTTGCAGGTCATTCAATGGCAGAAGCGGCCGTATCCGCGGGTTTTTTCGATCAAAGCCATATGACGCGTCAGTTCATCCAGACCTACGGCGTCTCACCCGGACGGTGGATGAAGAGGCTGGGCCTTGCCTGAGAGCGCTCCCGGTCGACTTGCACAATCATGCAATACGCGGCGCTGATCCCCTCATAAAGTCAGGGCTCGATATCTTGGTTAGTGAGGGCGACTCAAATGAATTCCCAACCCGGCGTAACGGCCAGCACCGCGATTAATTTTGCCGAAAAATTTGCTTTGTTCAGCGAGCAATGGGCACCTAAGGTCATTGCCGAAATGAACGACTACCAGTTCAAAGTCGTGAAAATCGAAGGCGACTTTGTCTGGCATTCCCATGCCGATACCGATGAAGTCTTCATTGTCCTCGAAGGCGAGCTTCGTATTGATCTACGAGAGGGGGCCGTCGTGGTTGGGCAGGGCGCGATGTACGTCGTTCCCAAGGGGGTCGAACACAAGCCTTGTGCCGAGCGGGAGGTGAAGTTGTTACTGATCGAGCCGCGTGGTGTGCTCAATACCGGTGATCAGGGAGGAACAAGGACTGCCATGAATGACGTCTGGATTTAGATCTTGGTCGCTTCCCGGTCTTCTATGATCGATCAGGCTATAACTTCGCTGATTTTAGGGGCCCTTCGTGGGGACGAATGCCCTTGATCTTTCAGCGTTTTCATTGAAACGCTACGAAGGAGTATGGCGAAGTGCCTCTTGTCGGGAGACAAAGCGGCTATTGCGCGCTTTTCAGCTATTCTTCCGGCATCTGGATGATTGTCATGACGTACACGTACGCTCTGCGCAGGGAAGGGAAGAAGAAATGGAAGATGTGCATTGCGTACAGGTCATCGCTGTGACTGGCGGCAAGGGTGGCGTGGGCAAGACGACTGTAGCGGTCAACCTTTCATTGGCGTTGGCGAAAATGGGGCGGCGCGTCGTATTACTGGACGCCGATCTTGGCCTGGCCAATATCGATATTCTGTTGGGGCTGACACCGCGCTACACACTGGCCGATGTCATCGAAGGGCGTTGCGAGCTGTCCGATACCCTGGTGCCCGGGCCTGGAGGAATTCGTGTCGCCCCGGCGTCTTCTGGCTTGCAGAGCATGACTCATCTGGAGCCTGCGCAATACCGGGCGCTGATCCAGTCCTTTAGCGATATTGGCGATAAGCTCGATGTGCTGATCATCGATACGGCGGCCGGTATCGGTGGCTCCGTGGTCAATTTCATCCGCGCGGCGCAGGAAGTGATGGTGGTAGTGTGCGATGAACCCACCTCGATCAGCGGCGCCTACGGGCTGATCAAATTACTCAATCTGAATTACGGCATGCACCGTTTTCGCGTGCTGGCCAACATGACGAGCAGCCCGGCGGAAGGGCGTAATCTGTTCGCCAAGCTGGAAAAGATTACCGATATGTTCCTGGATGTCTCGCTGCAATACGCCGGCGCGGTGCCAAACGACGAAAACGCACACAAAGCCGCGCAAAAGGGGCGTGCAGTGTTTGAAGCCTTTCCCCGTTCCAAATGCGTCCAAGCCTTCCAGGCCCTTGCCCATAACGTCGACACCTGGCCTTTGCCGACTCACCCTCGAGGGCATGTGGAGTTTTTCGTTGAGCAACTTGTGCAGAATTCCGGCAGATGAGGCGGTCGATGCGCAAGGCTTAGTATCTTTGCGTCCTGTCGGGCTTGCCTCTGGATTAAATCGGTCTTAAAAGCCCGGTCAGGGCTTCGAACTTTTTGCTATTCTCAAGTTGTAGGTGAAGACGCAGACTGATGCGCAAGTGGATAACGAGGAAGCGTAGGGCGCGTTCCAAAGGGTACACGGTTAGAAAGATCTCCGCGCTGAGATCCAGCCCTTATGCCGTGTGAAGCAGAACAGCACAAAACTGTCCTGTCAGAAGCCTGATAAACCTTGCAAGCCAGAGACCAGCACTGGCCACCTACTCGATTTACAAAGCCCGCCTTGTGCGGGCTTTTTCGTATCCGCACGGTCAATTCACAGCTTGTAGCCGATCTGTCGCAACAGGTTCTTGCGCCACAGAATGTCTTCATCGCCTTCAACACCTTTGGTACAGAAGCCATCCACCACGCCGAGGATCGCGCGTCCCTGTTGCGTCTCGGCGAGGATCACTTCGGTCGGATTGGCTGTCGCACAAAAAATACGGCACACCTCTGGCACCAGCTTGACGGTGTTCAACACGTTTAGCGGATAGAAACCGTCACCGAGGAAAATGATGAAGCTATGGCCTGCGCCAATGGCTTGCGCATTTTTTTGCGCAAGTTCGATCATGGCAGTATCGGTGCCAGACCAGCGCACCAGGCATTTGCCGGAGGCTTCACAAAAGGCCACGCCAAACTGGATACCTGGCACCGTATTAACCAACGCTTCATGGATATCCTCGACGGACTTGATGAAGTGCGTCTGACCCAGAATGAAATTCGTCTCTTGCGGCTTATCGATTTTCAACGTGATGAGTTGCATCTCAAACGTCTCCTGTCGTGCCTGGCCTCTAATCAAGCCGGAACGGTTTCTTGCTCAGTTGGCGGTGTCTCTGTGTAGACGCGAACATCCCCCAGTTTCCTGATCGTCGACTTGGGCAGGGTCGGGGCATCGAGAAGAATCGAATCAATGCGCTTGCGGATGTCCAAAACGATTGGGCCCAAAATAGCCTCGTCCTTGCCGCTGGCGATTTCGTCCTGAATCTCACGGGATATCGCACCGAGTTTCTCGGCGGTGTCTTTGTGCCCGGCGGCCCGGGTGTCAAAGTTGAGGAAGGTCTGGACCGAACTCAACACCAGGGTCAAAAGTGACAGAATGCCGGCCAGGTACTGGAGCCATACGGGCGACGCGTCACTGATTGAACCGAAGACGCTGGCGCTGACTACCGCCGACAGCACCACGCAGGGAATGCCCAGTTTCCAGCTGAATTTCTCGAAATCCCGGGCACTGATTTCGTGTTCAATCTGCAACCGCACAATCATGCGATTCCATTTGGTCAGTAGCTCAAGCCGGCTCATGGTTGCAGTCCTTTGCAGGAGGGATTTGAGCTAAATATTAGCTCCTATTTGGTCGCCTGCCCGGGTTCAGGGACAGCCAGGCCTTCTTCCTCTCGGAGCTGGCGGCTCATGTCATCGCAGCTTTGCGACCAGTCCGTCAGCCACGTCGACATTTCGGGTGACTCGGCCAAACCCATCTCCCGGACGAGTTCTGCAGGCGCAACCGTGCCTTTGGCTGAGCGGAACAGACCGCGCATCACGACCACGCCCACCACGCGCCCTTTGCTCACGAAGCGGTGTTCCATAAAGCTCCATTTATCGTCCCAGCCGAGTACCCGGGTGTGAATCTCGAAAGACTCGAACAGTTTCAGCTCACGCCGAAACTTGCCCCAGGTATCCCCAACGATCGGCACTGCCCTGTGACGCAGCGCCACTCGGTAGGCACCGCTACGCAGGACAAAGTCCATGCGGCCTACATCGGCCAGGGTGAAATACCGGCCATTGGTGACGTGCCGGTTAAGGTCGAGGTCGAGTGGCCAAACGCGCATGCGGATAACGGTGGTGGCCAGCGCGTCAACCGGCTTGCGCCACGGACGACGAAACAGCATGAGCAGAAGCCGGAACCAGAGATTCATAAGTACGCCGAGGATTGAGGAGAGCGGTGCACTTTAGGGCAGGGCACAGGAGGGAGGTAGGTGTGTAAATGACTTTTTCCATGAGTAAAGCGCAATTGGATCATTTATGCGTCGCATCGCGGTATTCCGCTCAGGAATGCGCCCATGAAAATCATGAATTTTCTTTATGGCTGTGGATCTCGTAGCGTGTCTGCTCCCATATGGAGATGACCCCGTGAATAATTCCCGTCTGCGCCTGTACGTTGATGCTCAATTCACCAGCCCCTACGCCATGTCGGCTTTCGTGGCGCTTCGCGAAAAGGGCATCGAGTTTGAAATGAGCCCACTGGATCTCGACGCGTCCGAAAACCAGGCAGAGGACTATGCCAGCCTCTCGCTAACCCAGCGCGTACCGACGCTCGTGCATGGCGACTTCGCCTTGTCGGAATCGTCGGCGATCACTGAATACCTGGAAGACGTTTTCCCCCAGGCGCCGGTTTACCCACAAGACCTGATGCAGCGTGCGAAGGCGCGACAAGTCCAGGCATGGATTCGCAGTGACCTGCTGCCCATTCGGCAGGAGCGATCCACATTGGTGGTGTTTTATGACCTCAAATCCGGGCCTTTGTCGCCCGCTGCCGAGTCGGCAAAGCGCAAGCTGATCGGTGCCGCACAAACGCTGCTGGCTGACAGCCCCGAGTACCTGTTCGGTCAATGGTCGATCGCCGATGTGGACCTGGCCTTGATGCTCAACCGGCTGATACTCAACGAAGACGCCATGCCACCCGCGCTGGTGGAATATGCGCAGCGCCAATGGCAGCGGCCTACGGTGCAGGAGTGGGTCAAGTTGCAACGGCCTGCGATGTAGTCAGCGTGCAATCAGGTCAACGTGCGCTCAATAAATTTTGCACAATGACCTGATTGACGATCTCGGGATGCGTAACCGGTCCCATAGGGCTTCAAGGCTTCGGTGAAGCCGCCAGTCATGATGAAATAGCCACCCGCTTTTGTTGTCAGCAACACCTGATTTGGAGCCGAACATGAAAAACGCCGCCGTACTCACCTTGGCCTTGATGCTCAATACCGGGTTATTCAGCATGCAAGCAGAAGCGGCGGGGGATGCCGAGGCAGGTCAGAAACTGTTTAACCGCATCTGCGGTGGCTGCCATCAAGTAGGGGATTCGGCCCGGGGTTCTTTCGGCCCGCAACTCAATGCCATTATTGGACGCTCAGCGGGAAGCACCACCGACTACCAATACTCATCCGCCATGAAATCTTCAGGCGTCGTCTGGACCCGCGAAACACTCACTGCGTACATCGAAGCCCCAAAAGCAGTGGTCCCCGGAACCCGGATGATTTTCTGGGGCCTCAGCGATCCGGAAAAGATCGAAAACCTGTTGGCCTACCTTCAGACATTTCAGCCGCAATGATCTGTGGCTCATCAACAATCATTGCGTTTTTGAGTGCCGCGTGAAGTCTGTATAAGTGATATCAATAGGCCACTTCATCCGTTAGAGTAGACGCTGCCCGAGAGATGGATCCCGGGTATTTCTAATGGAGTTATTCAGTGAATTATCTCAGCAAAGTTGTTGCCGTAGCCCTGTTCGGTCTGGTGTTGGCGGGTTGCACCGGCGCCCCGATGAAAACTCAGCAATACGACAGCAGCCAGTACACCGTTGTCGGCCATAGTGAAGCGACCGCCACTGGCCTCCTGCTGTTTGGCGTTATTCCGATCCAGCAGAACAACCGTTTCATTCGCGCTCAGAATGCGGCGATCAAAGCCAAAGGTGGCGATGCCATGATCAACACCCAGGTACAGGAAAACTGGTTCTGGGCGTGGGTCCTGACCGGTTACACCACCAAAATCTCCGGTGATGTGGTCAAGCTGAAAACCGTTCAGTAAGCACAGTGCTCGCCTGTCCGGCGAGCACGCGTTGTGGCGAGCGAGCTTGCTCGCGCTGGGCTGCATAGCGGCCCCAAAAATCCGGAATAGTCGTCAATTTTTGTGAGTGCTATGCACTCAAGCGGGAGCAAGCTCCCTCGCCACAGATTTCTCACTCATTGATTACACCTCACGCCCATGCCTCTCCGAGTACCTCCAGACCGGCGTTTTTCAGGTCCTGCGGGCTCATGACCACACGCAGTTTGCAGTTGGCCTGGAAGTTGAGAAAGAAGGGTTCGGCGTACCCCGGAATTTCGGAAGGATCCACTATGTCGATCAGAAAAATTCCACTTCGCATGCCATCGTGCTCAGTGAAATAAGCCGCCTCCGGCTTAATGGTTTCCAGGATGCGGTTCATGATGTCGCCGACCTTCCCAGACCTGACCAGCGCGTTGAAAGGTTCATGGGGGAACTCGACCATCAGTAGCATTTTCATTATTCGATACTCTGTTGAAGTGGCGTACTCCTTACCGAATCCTTGCTCCAGGCGGTGATACCGCAAGCCCAGCTTTCAGCCGTGCCAGCGGTGTGTGTGGTTAAGAATAGCGAAGGGTGAGAGGCCGTCGGGGCAGGGTTACGGACGGTCATCTTTGATGGTTCAGTATGAGGCCAATGGGCAGCTAAACGCCTATTGGCATGAAACCAGCGTCGTCTATAAAGATGCCGACTTACCGATCCCCATTTACTGCTGTACCGGCGTGCAGAGTTCTACCAGCGTACCGTCAGGGCATCGAACGTAGGAGACGGTTTGTCCCCAGGGCTTGGCGCTTGGCGCAGAGATTTCGACGGCGCCCGCTTTCAACGCTCTGGCATGCGCCGCTGGAACATCCTCGGTCACCAGGCCGACTTCGATTCCGAGTGGTTTGGGGGAAGAGTGCGCCGAAACATGGCCGGTGCTGAAGTTCATCACGGCCAGTTCATCAGCGGCGAATGCCAGCGCGGTTTCTCCCGTTTCGAGTTCGCCATAGGTATTGGATTCATGGAGGAAGCGAACGCCAAGCCCGAAAGCTGAGGAAAAGAACTGGAGTGAGGCAGGAACGTCCGGGACGTAGATGATCATGTAGCCAAATTTCATGAGCGAGCATTCCTTGTCGTGTCAATTGAGCGGTGAATCTAGCAGATTGTTTCTCCATTAAGGTGTCCACGGAGCGTGTTTGACCGATCATCCGCTTGGTGGAAAGCAACTAAATGCTGTCTAGTCTTGAAATAACTCATGAAAAAAGCCCGGCTTATTAGGCCGGGCTTCTTGTGGGGGACCGCTGTAAAGCCACTCATTCATGCGGCACGATTTTGAATCAGACGATCGGAGCCACCTTCAGCGACGCGGTTCTCGATCAAGCGATCGGAGCCACCTTCAGCGACGCGGTTCTCGATCAGACGATCGGAGCCACCTTCAGCGACGCGATTCTCGATCAAACGATCGGAGCCACCTTCAGCGACGCGGTTCTCGATCAAGCGATCCGAACCACCTTCAGCGACGCGGTTCTCGATCAAACGATCTGAACCACCTTCAGCCACACGACTTTCAATCAGACGATCCGAGCCGCCTTCAGCGACGACCGGGTGAGCAGAGGAAGCGGCGAAAGCGTTAACTGCAAAAAACGAGAAAGCGATGCTGAGAAGGATTTGGCGTTTCATGATGGTGTGCTCCGGGGTGTTATTGGTTGGGTATGGAGCGGATGTTACGCCGAGGATTTTTTATGAGAACTTCATTGACGTGATGGTGACTATCGACGCCAGCAATGGATGGAACGTCTTCTCGACCGGATGGCGACCGGGCCAATAATAGCCGCCCGAACTTGACCCCCCCATACTTTCGAACGGATTTTTTGCCTCTCCATATCTGACTGTTGCGTCCAAATCTATCCCCACTGTATCTGCTTGGACCTGACTATCACCGGTTAGCATTACTCACCAGCCAAGGGAGGTACTGCTCTATGCCGGACGCCACTAACCTCTACCTGTTCATTGTTGCGGCCTTGCTGTTGTTGATCGTGCCTGGCCCTAACATGGCTATCGTCAGCAGCCATGCAGTTGCCCATGGCTGGCGCGCCGGCCTCGCCGCAGCCTTAGGAATAACCCTGGCCGATGTGCTGATGACCATCATGGTTAGCGCAGGGCTCGGTGCTCTGGTGATGAGTTGGGCGCCGGCGTTTGACTTGCTGCGGTGGGCAGGGGCTTGTTATCTGATGTGGCTGGCCTGGCAGGCAGTGAAGACTCCCCCTGCGCAGACTGATACTCAAGCCACACAGGCTTCGATGCGGAAGATCTTTGTCAGGGCCACGCTCAACAGCCTTTTAAATCCCAAGGCGTTGTTGTTCTTCATGGTATTCCTGCCGCAGTTTGTCACCGTAGGTGCCAGCAACGTCACCTCGCAATTGATGTTCTTGGGCTTGTTGCTTGCGCTGATCGCATTGATCTTCCATTCACTGCTCGGCTTCTGTGCCGGACGGCTGCATGGACGCCTCGGTGAAGGCATGATTTCCAAGCGCCTTGCTGCTTATGGCTTCGCGGCGGTAATGATGGCTCTAGCAACTCGTTTGCTGGTGCTCAGCCAACCGGCTTAAAGGGGCGACCTTATGAACCTCGCCAAAAACCGTTAACCGACTCGGTCCCGCCGCGTAGAGCAATACTCCACAATGAGTTGAGTGACCGCTGCCACAATCGCCTGATCCGCCTCAGGAGAGCTAAACAACCGAAACTGCGCATCCGGCAACTCTGGCAACCCTTGTTCTGCGCCAATAGCCGTCAGTCCTTGCCCCAACTGACTGACGGCCATGGGCGCTATCGCGAAGCCGGAAAGTGCCGCCGCTCGCAATCCAGCAGTGCTGCTGCACAACATCGCCGTGCGTTGGGCGATTCCTGCCCGAGCCAGCCGTGTCAGCGCCACCTCGCGATAAGGGCACGGCTCGGGGAACAGGGCCAGGGGCAGAGGCGTCGGTAACTGGGTGACGGGTTGCGCCGACCAGGCCCACACCAGCGGTTCTTGCCACAGCAGCAGCCCCGTGTCGCTGGTTTCGCACAGAGAACCGATGACCACCTCCAGATGCCTTTGTTTCATCAAGGCCAGCAACGTGCCAGGAATGCCCACCTGCAGGTCGATCTCCATCCCTGGGTACTGCGCCGCGAACTCCTGGAAAGTGCGCATTAATCGCGATTCGACAAAATCTTCGGATACCCCGATCCGCAGTCGCCCGTGAAACGGCGTGCGCGTCAGTTCTGCCCAGGCATCACGGTTCAGCGCGAGGATCGTGCGGGCATATGAAACCAGGCGCTCGCCATCGGGAGTCAGTTGCTGGGAGCGGGTGGTACGGCGCAACAGAGGTTTACCAATCTGTTCTTCCAATCGCCGCACATGCCCGCTGACCGCAGACTGGGTCAGGTGCAGCTTCTCGGCTGCGCGGCTGAAGCCTTCTTCATCGACGACGGTGACAAATGTTTTGAGTAGCAGAGTGTCGAACATAGTTTGATATGTGATTAATGGCTTATATATTTGCGATTTATATTCCAAATAAAACTATGTTGCAATGTTTGCCACCTCCCTCCATCACCCCCGAGGCATGCAATGACAACGCTTCTCCATATCGAATGTTCCCCGCGCAAACAGCGCTCGGCCTCCCTCGAAGTCGCCCGCAGCTTCATCGCGCGCTATCAAGAAAACACCCCAGACACCGAAATCATCACCCTCGACCTTTGGAACATGGCTTTGCCGGAATTCAATGATCTGGCAATGGAGGCCAAATACGCCGGACTCAATGGCACGCCATTGACCCCGGTACAACAAGACGCCTGGAGTACGTTGAAAGATCTGGCCGCTCACCTGCACAACTCGGATGTACTAGTGATGTCCGTACCGCTGTGGAATTTCAGTATTCCGTACAAGCTCAAGCATTTCATCGACTTGGTATCGCAGAAAGACATCCTGTTCAGCTTCGACCCGGAGCGCGGTCTGGAAGGCATGCTGCATAACAAAACCGCCGTGGTGATGTACGCCCGAGGCATGGATTTTTCGGCGCAGTCGATCACGCCGTCAGAGCGCTTCGACTTCCAGAAGCCCTACGTGGAAGCCTGGCTGAAGTTTATCGGCGTGACGGATGTGCATTCGGTGATTGTTGAGAAAACCATCCTGGGGGAAGACGTTGACCTCAGCGCGCGTGAGGCGGCGACTCGGCAGGCCAGGGGGTTGGCAGACAGCTTGTTCGCTGGCGCAACGCAGGCCGGGCGCAAGGGAGGAGAAAGCAGCGGCGGCGGGGGACGCAAACCCTGATGCCGCATGAAGCAACTCAAGCCCCGTGTTCGTCAAGGGGCTTGATTCATGGCCGGCGGATTTCTTGACCTGCTATTGAAAAGCACTGACAATCTTGTGGTTTTTAAGCGGTTTACTCAGGATGAGAATAGAGTTTTCATGGAAGATTTAATTAGAAAGTTGGATCTGGTTTCATTACGTCTATTTGCCGCTGTATGCCAGGAAGGCAATATTTCACGCGCAGCGGAGCGCGAATTTATTACACCATCGGCGGTAAGTCGCAGGATCTCGGAAATTGAAGCGCTGGTTGGGCTTCCGCTCATTCATCGTCATGCTCGCGGTATCAGTGTAACGCCGGCCGGAAATGCAGTATGGCAAAGTGCGCTGACTGTAGCGGACAGCATTCAAGAGCTGGGTGCCGAACTCTTGCAGTTCAAGTCCGGGACAAAAGGGACCGTTCGCGTCGTTGCAAATCTTTCCGCCGTCGTGCAGTTCCTCCCTGAAGACATTGCCGCGTTCGGGCAGTTATTTCCAGAAATTGATGTTGAACTGGAAGAGCAATCCAGCCTGCAAACCATGCGTACTATTGCGGGACATGGAGCTGATTTCGGTATCTGCAACGAAGTTTGTGGTCTGGATTTTTTTGATGCAGTGCCCTATCGAACAGACCAGCTATACATACTGCTTCCAAAACACCATCGCCTTGCAGACGCCGGCTCGTTGAGTCTTGCCGACTTGACGTCGGAGAAGGTGATCGGCTTGAAGTTGGACACCTCATTGATGCAGCTGTTGAAAAGAGAGTATGCGGCACTGGGTGCCCGGTTCACCACCAGCATCCAGGCAGGCAGTCTTGAGGCCATGTGCCGTATGGTGCATGTGGGATTGGGCGTCGCCATCGTTCCGAAGCTCGTCGGTGAAATGTATGTTGATGTCCTTGATGTCGCGTTGCGGCCTTTATGTGCGCCCTGGGCGACGCGACAATCATTCCTGATTTCCAATGGTCGTCATGGACTAAGTGCCTCGGCAAATGCACTTGCAGGTTTCTTGGTAGAAGGTAAAGATTTTTTCCGTTCGAATGTTCATTGAGCAAATGGCGATGCATGGACATGGTCCATGACACCGCCCTTGCCAAGCGGGCTCTCTGCCGTCCTGCCGTCAGACCTGCGTTTTGTTTGCCTCAGGTGACATGATTGCCTTTATGCCTTCACAGAAAGCGAGAACATCCTCGCGCTTGGAGAGTGGACTGAAGGATACACGTAGTGTGGCGCTCATTTGGGCAGGTGTAAGCTTCATGGCGCTCAACACACGAGACGGTACAGGGGAAACACTGCTGCAAGCGGAGCCTTTGGACACGCAGATGTTCCGTTGCGCAAGAAATTTCATAGCCTCGCCCGCATCCAGCCCGGCGAAACAGAGAGAGAGCACATAACCTGACGTTTCACCGTCCAGCGTATTGACCGAAAACTCAATATTCAGGCGTGTAAGCGTCTCTTGAAGGAGAACGTTCAACTCCTTCACATGGTCATGATATTCATCTGCGTTTTTTTCATGATGGCGAAGCGCTCGGTATAACGATTCGATACCATACAGGTTCTCGGTTCCTGGACGGATTCCAGACTCTTGTTCCCCACCGAATTGAGAAGGAAAGAGCCTGAGGCGATGACTCATGAAAAAAAAGCCGATGCCTTTGGCGGCCCCCAGTTTGTGGCCTGAACCAATCAAGGCATCAACGTAAGTCAGATCAGGCGCTCCAACTTTTGTAATCATTTGAACGCCATCGCAAATGATGGAAATTTTCGGGTCAAATGCCTTTACTCTTTTGGCTATATCACCGATGGGCTGGCACACGCCCGTTTCATTGTTAACGCCCATGATCAGAACCATGGCGGTGTGTTCGTTGAGCAGGTCATACAAACAGGCGCTTTCTATGATGCCACGACGGTCGACGGGGACGATATGAACAATAAAACCCAGTTGCTGCATATGCTTGACGGTATTGAATACCGCAGGGTGTTCGATGGCACTGATGATTATTTGATTGCGTGGCGACTGGGTCGTTGTTAAGAAACTGCAGTGCCCTTGGATAATAATATTTGCCGCTTCAGTGGCGCCTGAACAAAAGTAGTACTCGCCCGCCCGACCTCCGAGCAGTGTGCTCAATTGCGTCCTGGTCTTTTCAATCATGGCTTTGGCGGCATGGCCCGCAGGATGATCACTGGACGGATTTCCTGGCGCGGGACAGAAATTGACAGCGTCTTCGAAAGGTAAGGCAGAAGCAGCGTTGTCGAGATATACCATTGTCGATGTCATTTAAACGAGCTCCATGTTATTGCTGCGCAGTACATCCTGTACTTTATCTATAAAGGCGATGCTTTCCAGACTGGAAGTGCCTACCGCATTTTTCTCAATGAAAGAATATTCGATCTGTTCTTCCTGATTAATGATGATCTGCGCGCAATTTCGAGCGAAATGTTCAATCAATACATTGGCGGCCACTACGCCGCGCCCTACCTTTTCTCCGATGAATTCATCATCGCCCCTCGCGTACACGGCAATATGATCAGTAGTGTTATCGAATTGGCAAAGTAACCCGCCATAGGTCGCAGGACATAGTACGCGTCCTCCCGTCTCATAGAGGTTGATCACAGGATTCTTTTTCAGGCGAGCCAACGGACAATGCTCCAGGTCGCGTTGATTTATCGAGCCGTGATCTTTCCACCACGCCCCGCCAAAGTAGGCGTCCTCAACCTGGGTATCGTAAAGATACGGCGTCGTCAGCGAGAACAGGCCCTGATTTTCCGTTGAAAGAAAAAGAGCGTTGGTTTGCTGGAATGTCTCGTGGACGTAGCCTTGATCGACTACTTTGAGTTGTTCAATGCCAGAGCGCGTGCGATTGAGTATCTTCTTAAAGAGCTTGTTGCCCGTGGACTGCAGAATGACGTTGACTCTATCGAGTGGTACATCATAAGCATCAAGAAGATTTTTGTAGGCCTCAGGGATATAGGCAGACTTCTGTTCACCTTTCAGGCCTTGGGTGATTTTACGGCGTTCATCATTTCCCCCCTTGATACCAACGAGGTCAGACAGGCACAGGTTAAGCAGAACGTCTCTGTTCGTGCGGACTAATGCCTGATATATCTCGACCCCTAATTTGAAGGTGAGAGTTTCTGTCTTGCTCGGCGTTCCTTGTAGGCCGAATCGATAACCTTGGTCTGCCGAAAAAATGGTGGTGTGCCCGCAGTCGATGACAATGTTTTCCCGAAATTCCTTTTGTAAGGTGATTACTTGAACGATCGACTTGATATCCATAAGTTGTACTCAGTCCAGATTGAAAATCTTTCTTCTTATGTAGGCCCTGTAGAGGCCATAGGGCCTGCCAACCACACCCGCGATGACACAGAATATCAACGCGGCCCTCAACGCCTGCGTGAGCGAGGCGCCACTCATGCTCATATTGATCATATAGAGCGGAAGTTCGAATGACAGATAGGCCAGCGTATCCACGATATAAGGTTTTATTCCAGTATCGCTTGCTGAAATCTTCAGCTTCCTGAACACGAAGTCACGCCAAATACCGAATGGGCGGGCGGTGCCTGTAATGATAAACAGCCCAATAAATCTGGCTGTCAAGTGCGTGGTGAACGTCATTTGCGCGAAGCCAAGCTCAATAGGTATTGAGATCAAATAGCAGAAGGTGTTGAGCGCAAAAGTGTCTGCCCAGAAATTTTTCAACTTCTGAGCATTGGGTGTTATTTTCAGTTCGTTATCTAGAGAGGGCATGGCGGACCGACAATGTTTGCCACGATAATCACGGCATTTATTTACGTTAATCGTGAAATCATACGAGATTCCTGTTTGCCCCCCCATCTTGTTTGCACACGGCTGGCATTCCCGATGGAGATGGCTGGTTTTTTTGAGTGAGGGCAAGCCTGGTTATCGCGACCGACGCCTACGCGCGGGATCAAAATCGCTGTACGCGTTTCGGCGATCATGGCCCCCAGAACGGTGCGGCCCGATCGTCCTCGGTTCGATCCCGCGGATTGAGTGCTATATAGCCTGAGTCAGCACCTGGCGCATTGTGCCCAGGCCCCGCGTAGAATCTCCAAACTGCCAGCCCCCATTCGAGACGGACCCTCAATGCAAATCTCCACCCAATCCCGCCCCCTCTGGCAAACCTACCTCCTGTTCCTCGCCCCCATGGTCCTCTCCAACTTCCTCCAATCCATGTCCGGCACGATCAACAGCATCTACATCGGCCAACTGCTCGGCACCCAGGCTTTAGCCGCTGTCTCGGGCATGTTCCCCGTGGTGTTCTTCTTCATCGCCCTGGTCATCGGCCTCGGCGCGGGCGCTGGTGTGTTGATCGGTCAAGCCTGGGGCGCTCGGGAGTTGCATTTGGTGAAGGCGATTGCCGGTTCGACGTTGCTGTTGGGGGCGATGATCGGGTTGGTGGCGGCGGTGTTGGGCAGTGTGTTTGCGCGGCCGGCGTTGCAGGGCTTGGGCACGCCGGTGGATGTGTTGGACGATGCGGTGGCGTATGCGCATGTGATGATGTGGATCTTGCCGTCACTGTTGGTGTTTGTGTTGTTCACGCAGTTGCTGCGTGGGGTGAGTGATACGGTGTCGCCGCTGTTGGCGCTGGTGGTGTCGACGTGTGTGGGGCTGGCGCTGACACCGGCGTTGATTCTCGGCTGGTCGGGGCTGCCGCAGTTGGGGATTCAGAGCGCGGCGTGGGCGGGGTTGGTGGGTAACTTGGCGGCGATGGGATGGTTGGCGTGGCGGTTGATTCGCAAGGAGCATCCGCTGGCGCCGGATCGGGAGATGTTTGCGGCGATGCGGCTGGACATGGACATCCTCGGCAAGGTGTTGCGTATCGGGCTGCCGACCGGGTTGCAGATGGTGGTGTTGTCGCTGTCGGAGTTGGTGATTCTGGCGCTGGTGAACCAGCACGGTTCTCAGGCGACGGCGGCGTATGGGGCGGTTACGCAGATCGTCAATTACGTGCAGTTCCCGGCGCTGTCGATTGCGATCACGGCGTCGATCCTCGGCGCGCAGGCGATCGGGGCAGGGCGCATCGAGCGTATGGGGCCGATTTTGCGCACGGGGCTGTTGATCAATGTGTGCCTGACCGGTGGCCTTGTGGTGTTGGGTTATCTGCTGTCGCACTGGTTGCTGGGGCTGTTCCTCACGGATGATTCCACCCGGGCGATGGCCGAACACTTGTTGCACATCATGCTCTGGAGCCTGCTGGTGTTTGGCTTCCAGGCAATCGTTGGCGGCATCATGCGCGCCAGCGGCACGGTGTTGGTGCCGGTGGCGGTTACGATCGTTTGCGTGGTCGGGGTGCAATTGCCGGTGGCGTACTTGCTGGATGCGCGCTTCGGGCTACAAGGGGTGTGGATGGCGTTTCCGGTGGCGTATCTGGGCATGCTGATGCTGCAGACGCTGTATTACAAAATGGTCTGGCAGCATCAGAAGATTGAGCGGTTGGTGTAGGGCCTTCGTTTGAGTGCGAAATTGCACTCCACTTGACCAGTCATTTGCATCGCATCTGACCACCGGTTGCATGGGATTTGACTGTCATGCTTCGTAACCGTGATCGGCAGAGAATTGCGCATTGCAGCCCTTCTCGACAGGCAGCAATCGGCCAAAAGTGGACGGTGGACACGATGATGGCAAATGAGTAGTGTCACGGAAGCTGCATTCGACTCTACAAGGCAGCAGGGCTTGCCGTCATCCATGTCTCGTTTCTCCCTGAGCAATGTCGCGTATGCCGCGACCACCTCTACGCTAGATAAGGACTTCCAGGACGACAAGGAACGTTGTACGACACGCCATCGAGACAAGAAACGTGACATGGCATGTCGCCTAATAGCAGTTAGCAATCACGAGGCAGCAATGTCGAATCCGGTAAAAGACTTCGGAACCACCGCCCAAGGCTTGGCGAAAAATCCGCTGGGGATAATTGCGCTTTTTATAGTGCTAATCTATGGCTTTGCATGTCTCGTCGTCGGGGTATCAGGACATCTGGAAGCTACTGAGCGCACGCCAATAATCTGGTTTATGGTCGTCTTCCCAGCAATCGTCCTCGGCGTATTTGGTTGGCTTGTCAGTCAACACCATACAAAACTATATGCCCCCTCCGACTACAAAGACGAAAGCCATTTCCTTGAGGCTGTAACCCCAGAGCTAAGCCAATTGTCGTTCGCATCCCCTGGAGCAAATGGCAACGGAACATCCAAGGTTGCAACAACGGCAGATGACTGGACAACCTCAAGAAATTCAATATACGAAAGCAGCAAAGGCTATTTCATAGCTCATGTCCTCGAGCCATCCCGAAAAGAGGGGCAGGAATATGATGTGTTTATTTATCTAATTCGCCACAAGAGCAAAGAGTATTCAGACCTTGAAAAAGCCGAATTTTTCTTCGGAAGCTACTGGGGAAACAAAATATATGTCGGCTCCAAGGCTGGCGAATACATTGGTGTTCGCACATCGGCATATGGTCCATTCCTTGCTTTGTGCCGGCTTACATTCAAAGACGGATCATCCGTAATAATTAACAAATACATAGATTTTGAAATGGGCTTTGCCGTCAAAAATTTTCTTCGTAGTGAACGCTAACAAATGGTTCAAGCCGTTCGCTTCGCTCACTCGGAACCGCGTTCCGCGGCCCCTTAACCAAACGTTGGGCGTCACAAAGAAGTACTCATGGACATCGCACTTCTTCTTGAGCGCCTGCGGGTGGTGTCGAATGACGATCTACGCGCTAGCCTTCTCACACAGAATCTGAACATTGATAACTCAAAGCTCCAAACCGCGTTCCAATGCGTAGCTGCGAGTCATGATCTGAGCAACCCAGATATTGATTTCCGAGGGCCTCCAGATATTCCTGCCCAAGTAATTCGAGGTGGTCGCCTCAGAGCATCAGCAGTCTTTATGGTCTTTTCTACTCTCTGTTACATGAGGAGCGAGCATCTTGAGCGGGGCTTAGACGATGTTCCAGAAAACTCTGCACTTCGGGCGTTCCGAGATATCTATCGCGCCGGTAGCATCAAACGTGGCGAGGACACCTTGGTTCAGCACATCCGCAACGCGCTCACGCATGGCTCATTTCAATTAGGGAAATCCCCAGAGATCACTTTTATCGATAGGGAGTGGCAAGAAACGCTGGTTCTTGATCAAATCTTGGAACTCTGCGAACACGTCCATCGCCTATACCATGAGGCATTCTCGGACGATGTTCTACGGCCACCCCATTGGTCCAGGTACGGGCAGGAGAAGTCGTGAAAGTGACGCCCAACAATGCGCTCAAAGCGCTCACTTCGTTCGCTGGGACTGCGTTCCGCGGCCCCTTAGCTTAATCATTAGGTCCCGTGATGCAACCAGCTCTACAGCGTGCGCGCCACGCAAATTATCCCGGCACCAGGAGGCAGACAATCAAGCCTGGCCGAGTCGTATTCGTTATCGTCAAGGACTCGCCCTGTGTCCGTTTTGTAAATGAACAGGGCGACTCAGCCGCAAGTCCACCCTTTTGTGTCTGTGTGGGTCAACGTGTCCTCTGTCGATTACCTTGGCTGGAGTAAAAGCGCAGTTGGAGACTTCCGATCCAGGAAATATGTGAACGACTGCTTCTGGCCGATGCTGTTGAAAAAGTCGACTTCGGTTTCCGAGGCAGAAAATTACGCGCCTGAGATTGAAATCTGTGTTTTGGGCAGAGGGTTCAGGACTCGGATTTCACGTGGCAGCGTGCAAAAGAGGTGTTTTCACCCATCAATATTCGAGCGTTATGGGCAAACCGACTTTTTCAACAGAATCGGCCGCTCTCTGCCGGTCACGACAGGCGGGAGCCGGTTAATGCCGGACGATCAGCTCTGGGGCCGCAGCCGACTGGAAGCGGTCTATCAGGCTGGCCAGAAGTAGCCGTTGATTCCGTTTGACAAATTGCCAGCTCAGTCCGTCACGGGCTGAATGCTGGGTGTTAGTTCGTCTTGTGGCTCGCTTGCTTCAAAATTGGGTATAGGAATTTTACGCAGTTTGCTCGCCATCTGTGCCTGAGCAAGTGATCGCAGGAGGACGAATGAAATGAACGTCAACACAGCCAAAAAATATCCAGCAATAATCCGCTGTTCAATTAAAGATTTTTTGATTTTTTTGAAGTTATCTGGGGACAATGTTTCGCAGATAACACTTACATCGTCCTGGGTCAGGGCTTCGAGGGGGAGTTTTGAACAGTTGCTTTGAGTGACAGAGAACTCCGGAACATTTTTTTCAAAGAAAAAATTTGTCGCCGTAAAACCATCTGTCCAGAAAATCACTTTCGATTCTTTTATAGTCAACAGTACACTTTCGCTACCCAGCATGTAAGCAGTGCCAGTTGCAAGCACGCCAAATGGAATCAAAAAGGCTATTACTAAACTTCTTATCATTCTGATCGGTGGGTTTCCGAAAGCCCATGGCAAATCGCGAATCCAGCCTCGAGCAAAAGATAAGTCTTTGATATTAATATTATGTTCTCTTGTCCACTGTGCTGTGGCCAACAAAACTTTCATCGAAGGAAAGTTGATGCCAGTTCGAAACCTGAAACCCTCAACATCACGGACGTCAGCCCAATATTCCTTTAGTGTCGGATTTTGTATTTCTCCACCACCAACCATCCTCCAAACTCTATCGTAGAGAAAGTGCGCTGAGCGAGCACGAATAATAGCCCATACAATCAACGCGCATAGAATTGCGGTGGTAATCCAAGGATTGATATCTTTCAGGCTGCCTACGACACTGTCGAGAAGTTGTACTTGAGTTTCAGGCTCACTCATTTAAAAACTCCATTATAACAAGCTCAAGTCGACTAAGTTGGTTTTTTTTCATTCAATAACCTGCGGGTTTCGGCCAGGAGCAGTCGTTATCGACTGACCGCTAATGCAGGTGTCGAAGGGAGGACGTAGCCAGATAACCGAGGGAGACTAGTCAAATATAAATAACTAAATATTGTTCATATCAACAGCATAGCCCGAATTTCGCAGTTCTTTTGCGACGGCGTAATGCCACGCACCATGGTCGTCTAGCGAAACGTAAACCACTCCACTGATGTCGTTTGGGAGTTCAACGTCACCCTTGACCAGAGCGCAAACATTTGCACGGCCAAGCTTAGAGATCATATAACCGTGCTCAAAAACCACATTCTGTCGTGCGCGAAACTTCTGATCTTCTACACCAGCAAAGCCACCAATATCACATGGTGTATATAAGACAATGGCAAACCCTACGCTGGTGTGCTCTTCGATTTTTTCAATAATTGTCTTACCTGCGCTTACCTGCTCGTGAAGAATTATAGCCTTAAATCCAAGCTTTTCGACAAAACGTGCAGCCTCGGTTTTTGCGAGACTATCTCTTCCATGAACGATAAATACGCTCTTCTTGTCAGTTTGCTTCGGGAGCGACGTTTGAATGCTAGATGTTAGAATTCCACCTACTGACTTAAGAATATCCTTTGTAATGTCGTCAACATACTTGTCACTATTAACAATGACAATCTGGGTATAGACAAATAACACGCCAGGACTAACAGAGCTTTGTGCGATATTAGATAGCTCACCTAGTGTTTTATCTGAGCTTTTTATCTTCAGCAGGCGGATATTGTTGTACTCAATATATCTACCGTTAATATAAATTTGCTTCTTTTCAGAGTATGGCCTAGCAATTAATTCGGCTATTTCATCGAGACTTTCACAATTTAATTCATAGCAGCGCTCATAATCGCCTTTCTTGTTTTTTTCGCTGGTTTCCACGATTACATGATAGTACATAAGTCGTCACGCCTTTGATAAACAATCCGTTAAAACACAAGATCCGCGCTTCCCGAACGTGTCCGATGTCTGCGTTAGCCGAAACAGTACTACGCGGATGTGCGTCTAACAAGTACATCGCCGATGTTTGACAACGACAACCTATCTAGCTTCCGAAGTATCTGATTCGAGAAAGGCGAGAAACAGAAAGAACCGAATCTGGTCTTTGGACAAATGCCCGCTCTTGGCCGCTCTCTGCCGGTCACGACAGGCAGGAGTCGACCAGAAGCGGTCAAGGCGGATGAAATTACCTTGTACCAACCTACGATGTTGTATGTAATTCCAAGCCCATTCAGTGCATAAAGTGGTTCACAGGTATGGACACCAGTACCCTCACACTCCAAGAGTTGTATCGTCCGGGAAGCTCCTCAAATGGCTGCACCGTGGTCGACAGCGGCCTCATCTGAATCGTGGCTTTCGAGCCAACCCCGATCAGTCGCGACAGGCTGAAAACGTCCAGGTATTACCTGCAAAAAACTCCTAGCGTCCGACAAAAAAATCCTAACCGTTCTGTTTCATGCGGACTAAGGTTCCCACAGGTAGTGCATCAAGCACTGATCTAGGAACTCTACGAAACTGAAAGCGTGCCACTGGTGCCTTGCTCCACGCGACCTCTTTGGGCATGGCCCCGACCGCTAGCGATACCGTCTCCGAGCCGCAGTCGCCGCAGGAGTTGGAGTGGACCTGGGGGCTAAACGGATGGCCAACATCTGGCTAAAAGCAGGCTCAATGCCAGCTCAGCGGCAAGGCTCATTGCTACCATCGTGCTTCTTGTATCTGAAAAGGATTCCCTCTATGCGTAAGTTACTTTTTCTAGTCATGCTGGCAGTTGTTGCAACGGGCTGCTCCAGCCGTAAAGACTTCTACGCAACCGGCGGGAGCAGAGCGGACGGCTCGATCGACATGGCTTACGACTTCAAGCCCTTTGAGACACCGGTCGTTGACTATAAGCAAGCTGAGTCAATTGCAAACAGCAAATGTGCGGTTTGGGGTTACAACCGCGCCGAACCCTTCGGTGGGAAAACTCAGAACTGCCAGGCCCGAGACGGCTGGGGTAATTGCACTGCAGGCCAGATGATCGTCAAATATCAATGCATCGGTAACATCACACCAGCTAACCAGGCCTCAGCTCCAACGCTCACGTCGGTTCCGGTTGGTATGATGACTCCCGCTCAGTACAAGGAAGCGCGTGTGAAAGCATTGATGGATCAACACCTACCCTATGCCGAGTACCAGAAGCAGTATCAGGCGATCATGGCTGAGTAATTCCGTCGATACTGGTTCACGGTGCGGCTCAATTTCTCCGAAACTCCCTGAGAGACGGCGTGAAACTGAGCCAGGTTTTCACTCGAAAAACTGCACTGTCGCTTTACTGCCATTGTTTGGCCAAACTTCAGCGATCACAAAATGTGAGGCGCATATCCGCAATGACCACTTCTGGCCGATTTCTGCCTGTCGCGATGGGCAGAAAATCGGCCAAAAGCCTCCGTATGTTACTTAGTCCAAAGGTACGCACAGATAGCTCAACGGCAAGACAAACTTGCTCTGCAGTAAATCTAAATACTCCGCATCGTCACCGTATAAAGGCTCTCGTCCCACCGCAACTAAACTGATCGTTTTTTTGCGCACCTGAGTATGGTAGGCGTATTCGAGCAACTGCCCGATAGCTTGCCGCAGGACGGTGCGAGGCAACAGATCTGACTTAATCTCATAGAGGATGAGCGCATCCTGGGTCTCGACAGTTATATCGATGTATTCACGTTCTGCAAGTACGATGTCGTCTGGATAATCTTTCTTCAGCTGCTCGAGTAGTTTCTTCTGCATCCTTGCATGCTCAGCTGTGCGCTGATAAGTCACCGTCCTAGTAGTGGGCTTGATCTTGGGGATGGTGATCCAGTCCTTGCCATATGGTTTCCGCCGCCCCCCAAGCGTTTGGTCACCCTCGACAACCATAGAATAGAGCTGATAGCGCTTGCATCGCTCTATAATTGGATCGTCGGGTTTCGAGTACTCATCAGCGTCGTAAAGCGTGACGTTATCCAGCCGAAATCGGATGTTAAATACGTACGGGGCATACTCGTCATGCCCCAAGTTCTCAGGATTACGACCAAGCTGGACAATCTCTTCACACATCTCTTGAAACCAGCCATTTCTTTGGAACAATGCGAGCGCATCTTGCGCTTGACGGTCGGTAAGGCATTCCACTTCTCGAATTTCACCCACGTACCGGCGTTTTGCTTTTGGCTCAATGCTGAAGAGGTGCAGATCGAATGGTTGCGTGCCCTTGAGTAATCGATTGCGGCTTTTGTTAACGCCTTGCACGAAAGCGTAACGCCAACCATCAACGACCCAATCATCTCTGAACAGCCATTCCTCATGGCCGAACCCGAATTTGCTTGTATAGGAGCTTTTGACCTCTTTGGCCGGCGCTACGCCCGAGGGCTTCTTCCAGTTGTCCGTGTTGTAACAAAGCCTCGTTAGATACTTCATCGCCGCTTCCTGCATGAGAGATATCAGCTGGACATTACTTTATAGATCGTTGGAATTGTAGCCAGCGACGAGCCGCATTGCCGAGGTTTCATGTCTCACTCACCGCCCATCGATATTCTAGACGCGGTCACCGACCGCTTTGGGTCATAACGAGATTTTCGTTCTGGTTTTAACTGTTGAACCTGTCCCAAGACGTTTTCACACAGCTTGGAGGCAGGAGCGCCGATCCGGCCATGCTGGGCTCAATTCGCAATCAGAGGTGTTTCGCGCTTTCGCCAGTAGTACAAAGTAAACTCGGGCCCCAAGCCTCTTACCCCTAGCATCTAGGCTAAGCTAGACGGGAGCTGGATAAAGCTAGTTTACGGTCGGCACACTTGTTGAGTCGCCACCACGATCCTGACGTAACGAGCGATGAAGAATGTGGGACAGCTTAATTAGAACGCTGCATGCGAACGTGACCGTCGAATTTGGGATGCTTCAGTTAGCACGACAACCTGACTGCCCTTCCTGGCGTCGACACAGGTCCCCAAATCGCTTTGAGAATTTGCACAACGCGCTCTTCAACGATAAGGGGGCATATGCCGCCTGTACGGGGAAGTCGGCGTATCCCAAACAGAAATATTCGGTGGCCGGTCAGCTCGTAGTGCCCTTCGCCGCCGCTTGGGACCCAAATACCAGGGTGGGGTTTCTAGTGCGCGCTGCGGCCCCCTATCCTGAAATCACTATCGTGTCCGTTGATGTACTTGAGGCTATTGAGCCCGCGACCGAGCATGAATTGCTAAACCGGCTTTCGTGGACTTTCGGTACAGCGGCTGACGATTACGGCGTTCGCTGGCTTACAAAGAGCAACATTCAGCTTCCAACCAACGAATGCTGAGCGCATCACGAGATGCAACAAAAGCTATGGGGCATTCATGGTAACAACGCAAGGTGCTGAAGGCGCCAGCGGCTTCCCTTAGTATTCCTTCTCCCCGTGCCCCTCTACTGGGTCGGTGCCGCCCCCTAATCAACCTCCTCGCAGACATGTGCAACTTAACGACGTGTAGAGCCCACAAGATAGCAGTGCTTCCTTGTGCCATCGTCACATAAGCCAACCCGGTGATGCGACAGCTACCGACTTTAGACGGTCGAACACTCGGACTATCTATAATGGGTCGTTCTCTGCCGGTCATGGTCACGAAGCGTGATGGTCAATTCCGATGCAAATGACTGGTCAGGTCGAATGCAAATGGGTGGGCAAGTCTGTGCAATTACCCATTTGAGTATCAAGCGCTGCTCTTGAGCCAGGTTTCGAAGCGCGTCGGCCCGATGATGGGGTGTTCTCCCGGCGTGAGCGAATGGTCATCGATTGGCGCACCGAAGTAGGGGACTGTGTCGTCCGCTTGGGCCTGACGCGGATCGTTGGTGTTCTGCAAGAACAAGCGCACGAATTCCACCAGCGGCCAGCGCTCTGGGCCGGCCACTTCCAGGGTCTGATTACTCGGTGCTTGCACGGCGACCTTTGCCAATGCCGTCGCGACATCGACCGCGGCAATCGGTTGTAGCTCGGCGGAGGTCAAGCGCACGGTGTCGCCTTCCTGGACGCCCGAGTGCGAAATGGCCCCGATGAACTCGAAAAACTGCGTGGCCCGCAGGATTGTGTAGGGGATGCCTGAGTCCTTGATGAGTGTTTCCTGGGCCATTTTCGCCCGGAAGTAACCGCTGTCGAGCATGCGCTCGGTGCCCACCACCGACAGGGCGACATGGTGTTTGACGCCGGCGGCCTTCTCGGCGGCGAGCAGGTTGCGCCCGCAGGTTTCGAAGAATTCGAGCACGGCAGCGTCTTCGAAGGAGGGCGAGTTGGCCACGTCGACCACCACGTCGGCGCCTTGCAAGGCGGTTTGCAGTCCTTCGCCGGTGAGGGCGTTGACGCCGGTGCTAGGTGATGCGGCCAGGGTTTCATGCCCCAGGTCTTGCAGGTTTTTGCACAGGTGTTTGCCGATCAGCCCGGTACCGCCCATGACGACGATTTTCATGACGAGTCTCCCGATGGGATGTCAGTCCCGAGTGTCGTGTTGGTGGACAGATCGAGGGGCTGACGTTGAATCCTGCAACCATTAAAGACCCGCAATGGGACTGCTTCGTGTTGTCCGATAGGTGGTTCGATCAGATGCTGTTCGGGTTATCTGAAAAAAATGCAGAGATGCGCACAAAAAGACCGGAAAAACAGACTGGCGGGAATGTTATATTGCCAGCCTTTACATCCCGTCATGTTTTGAAACATGACGGTGTGCTTGAGGCGACTCAAACGGCTTTTCAGTATCCAGCAGTAAGATAAATAACGCGCCGAGGATTGGGCGCAAGGCTTCGTTATGCATGGCAGGAGGCGTTACATGCGTTGTGTTCTTTCACTGCTGATTACGTTGGTCTGCGCTCAGGTGGCGTGGGCCGAGCCCTCGGCCGAGTTGTCGGAACCGGTGGGCGGCTGGCGTTATTCCGGCCTGCTGGACCGCAGTGAAAACCCTCGCGTCGCCTATCCCACGCCGCCCATCGACCGCGGCGTGCAGCGCAATCGCACGATGATCGAAGGCCAGCTCAAGGCCATCGGCACGCTACGTCCGCCCCACAGCCTGGCGGTCAACGGTAATCCCCTGAATCTGTACACCGACGACCAAGGGCGTTTTGCCCGGCCGTATGCGTTCGGCGCCGGGTCCAACAGCGTCGAAGTGCGCAGTTCCGAGGGCAAGTCGCTCAAGCGCGTTCAATTCTACGAAGCCAACAACCTGCGTACACCGGCACGAATTCGTGTGGTGTTGGGTTGGGACGATCCCAAGGCCGAACTCGACCTGCACATTATTACCCCCGACGGCCAGCATGCGTTCTGGGCACGCCCGGCGATGAGCAACGGCGGTGGGCTGGACCCGGACGGGGTCGATGGTCCCGGCCCGGAAATGTTCACCATGACCGCGCCAATGCATGGCACCTATCTGGTTTACGTGAACTATTGGGGCAACTTCGGCAGCGGCGGCTATAACTTCGATGAGACCAGCAACCAGAACGAGGTGATCACCTCGCAGATCAACCTGGTGCTCAACGAAAACACCGTCGACGAAAAACGCGAGACGTTCATCGTTCCCTTGCGGGCGATCGGCGACCTGCTACTGGTCAAGACTTTCAACTATTAAACATCCCGCACCACGGATGAATTGGGTTTGTGAACATGAGTGATAACACTATTTTACCGGCCGCTTCCCCGGCCGCTGCTGCACCTGTGGCCAACGCGTCCCGTCGCTGGCCGGCAGTGGTGATCGGGCTATGCCTGGTGGCCGGCGTGGCGGGCGGATTGGGGTGGTTCATGCACAAGCCCAAGGCCCCGCCGGCAGCATTGGCCAGTGACAAACTGGGCATGAGCCGGCCAGATGGTTTGCTCGAAACCCATTCCCTGAGCCAACTGCCCAAGGATCTGCTGGCGGTGCCGTTTCTCAAGGAAACCCTGACCGAAGATTTCGTCTTCTATTACGAAGCCCACGCCGATCGTCTCGGTTTGATCGGCAGTCTGCGACGGATCATTTACGAGCATGACCTGAAGTTGCAGGACAGCCTGATCGAGCAGCTCTTCGATCAACCGGCGGACGTGGCGCTGTGGCGTGGGGCGGATGGGCGTCTCAAGGATTTCCTGTTGGTGATGGATCGCGGCGGGCTGGCCAAGGTGCTGGAGCCACTGGCGAAAGTGGCGCTGGAGGATACGCAGCTGAGCAAGCTGGCTGAAATCAAGGTCGCCGGCGATGTGGTGCCGCTTTATCAACTCACCTACAACAACAGCAAAGCGCTGCTGTTCGCCTCCCATGGCGACAAACTGGTGGTGCTGTCCAATCCGGCCAAGCTTTATGACACCGGCCACGGTCTAGTCGACGAACCCGGCATGGTCTCGACTGAATCGCTGGAAGCACTGCTCGGCGGTCAGAAACTGTTCCCCGAAGCCTTCGGCCTGCAACCCCGCGCGCCTGAAGTGAAGCAACGTCTCTCGGTCAACTCCAGCGTTCTGGCCATGGGTTACCAGCGCTTCATCCCGAACTTCGCCGGCCTGCGTTTCGACATGGACGACAAGGGCTGGCACAGCTTCCTGGCCATGGACGAACTGGAAAACCAGCCAGACTTCGATTTCAAACCGATCTGGCAAGCCATGCCGATGGGCGCCAGCGCCTGCGTAACCTTGCCGCTGGCCGCCGAACAACAGAAACCGCTGCTGGTGAAACTCGGCGCCGACGACGCCGTGGCCCAAGCCCTGACCGAACACATGGCCGGTGCCGCCGGTCTGTGCTGGTATGCCGATTCGCGGCTGTACACGCCGCTACTGGTGGCCAGCCTGAACGACGATGACAGCGCCAAACTCGACGGCGACCTGGGCAACTTGTTCGGCTCGATGGTCGGCGCCTACGAAGGCAACGTCGCCGAGCACGCGTTTGCGGTGGTCGAGAAACAGGAAGGCCAGACCCACCAGTGGCAGCGCCAGGTCAGCTCCAACTTCGGTCCCTACAAGGCCAAGGATGCCGAGCAACCCGACGCGATCACCGGCAAAGCCTTTATGCGCGTCAGCCTTGCGCGTCACGGTTCGACGCTGTTGTTTTCCCTGGACGACAAACTGGTCGACAAAGCCCTCGGCACCCTCGACAAACGCTTCCCGCCCATGGCTGACATCGTGCCGAAAGACCTGCTGATGCCGATCTATTTCGGCCCGGATTCCATGGCGCAACTGATGCAGCAGGAAACCCTCGACAGCCTGCCGCAAGACATGGAGCCGGTGTTCTACAACGCCGCGCAAACCTACCTGATCCCGAAACTGCGCACCCTCGGCGGCTATGGCAAATATGCCCTGACCTTGCCCAAAGGCAGCGAGCCCGACGGCCACTGGCAGTGGCTGCCGCTGGAGTGGAAAGCCCTGTGACAGCACTCATCCGAGGCCTCGGCCTGCTGGCGTTGCTGCTGGGGACTCGCACGTTCGCCAGCGAAGCCGCCGCGCTCGATCCGCAGCAATCCCAGATATTCCGCGCCTGGTTCGTGCGCATCGCCCAGGAACAACTGACCCAAGGCCCGAGCCCACGCTGGTATCAGCAGGACTGCGCCGGGCTGGTGCGGTTTGCCGCCAACGAAGCGCTGAAAGTCCATGACGATAAATGGCTGCGCAGCAATGGCTTGTCCAATCGCTACCTGCCGCCGGAACCGCAACTGAGCGACGCCCAACGCGGCCTCGCCCAGCAATGGCAGCAGGGCGGCGGCAAGGTCGGGCCTTACGTCAATGCGATCAAATTGATTCAGTTCAACAGTCATCTGGTGGGGCGCGACCTGGCCCAGGCCCGACCCGGTGACTTGATGTTTTTCGATCAGGGCGACGACCAGCACCTGATGATCTGGATGGGCCGCTTCATCGCCTATCACACCGGCACTACCACCCCCACTGACAACGGCATGCGCTCCGCAAGCCTGCAACAACTCATGACATGGAAGGACACCCGATGGATACCCGACGCAGCCAACCCCAACTTCATCGGCGTCTATCGACTGAACTTTCTCTCCCAATGACCGGTGCCCGCATGCTGCGCATTTGCTCTCGAATTCCACTGCTGCTGGCCCTTCTGGCGCCTTTAGCCACGGTCAACGCCGAAGACACTGTCGAGCCAAGTGGCTATACGCCGGTGGCCGGTGAAAGCTTTTTTCTGCTGGCCGACAGCAGTTTCGCCAGCGACGAACAGGCGATGGTTCGCCTCGAAGCGCCGGGCCGTGACTACCGCCGGTTCCGCATGGAGCCTTACGGCGGCGCGGACATCCGCGTGTATCGCATCGACAAGCCGCTGGATTTCCTCAAGCGCCAGAAGAACCTGCACCGCGTGGTCAGTGACGGCCAGTTCAAGGGCGAAGGCCTGTCGAACACCCTCGCGTACCTGTGGGACAACTGGTACCGCAAATCCCGTCGGGTGATGCAGCGGGCGTTTTCCTACGAATCGCGTAAACAAGTCACCGAGGAAGTGCCGGAACTGAAGATGGGCACCGCCATCGCCGCGCCAACGCCTTACGACGCACAGCCACAATTCGCGTTGATTCCGGGCCTGCCGGTGGTCAGCCAATTCCGTTATCCGCTGTGGCAGGCCAAACCGATCCAGCCGCCTACAGGGGTGAACCTGGCGGGCTCTTCCAGTGAGTTCGTCAGCGTTGCGCCGGGCAATGTTTACATCCCGTTGGGCAACCTGAAACCAGGGCTGTACCTGGTGGAAGCGCTGGTCGGCAAATACCGCGCGACCACCATGGTTTTCGTCTCCAACACCGTGGCCGTGAGCAAGATTGCTGGCGATGAATTGCTGGTGTGGGCCGCACGCAAACATGAAGGCAGTTCGGTGCCAAAAGTGAATGTACTGTGGACCGACGGCTTGGGCGTGATGAGCAGCGGCGCAACCGACACCGATGGTTTGCTGCGTCTGAAACACGTCAGCCCCGAGCGTTCGTTCGTGATCGGCGAGGACGAAGAGGGCGGGGTGTTCGTCTCCGAGAACTTCTATTACGACAGCGAAATCTACGACACCAAACTCTATGCGTTCACCGACCGGCCGCTGTATCGGCCGGGGGATTGGGTGTCGCTGAAAATCGTCGGTCGCGAGTTCAAGAATGCGCGGGATTCCGTGGCACCGACTGCTGCCGACGTCAATGTGACCGTCCTCGATGCTACGGGGACGGCGCTGCAATCGTTGGCGCTGAAACTTGATTCCAAGGCCGGTACTCAGGGCCGTTTCCAGTTGCCGGACAACGCCGTGGCTGGCGGCTATGAGCTGCGTTTCAGCTACAAGGACCAGGCCTACAGCAGCGCTTTCCGCGTCGCTGAATACATCAAGCCGCACTTCGAGATTTCCCTGAACCTGGCCAAGCAGGATTACCGCACTGGCGAACCGGTGAAGGGCAGTCTGGTGCTGTTGTACCCGGACGGCAAACCGGTGGCCAACGCCAAGTTGAGCCTTAGCCTGCGTGCCCAACAACTGTCGATGGTCGATAACGAGCTGCAGTACCTCGGGCAATTCCCGGTGGAGCTGACCAGCGCCGAACTGACCACCGACGCCAAGGGCAACGCCAGCCTTGACTTGCCTGCCGCCGAGAAACCGAGCCGCTACATGCTCACCGTGTTCGCCAGCGATGGCGCGGCGTATCGGGTCAAGACCACCAAGGAGATCCTCATTGATCGCGGTGCTGCGAGTTTCCGCTTGAGCGCGCCTCAGCGGTTCAGTGCGGTGGGCGGCAAAGTTGCCTTCAGCTATGCCAACGAAGGTGGCAGCGAGCAGAGCAAAGCGGTCAACCCGAGCAGCTACAACTGGGTGCGTCTGGAGGATCAAACCACTGGCGAAGGTAAACTCACCGCCAAAGATAAAGGCTTCACCCTGGCCTTCGACCGTCCGGGCACTTACAACCTGACGCTGAAAGATGATCACGGCCGCGTGCTTGGCGCAACCGGTCATTCGGTCACCGGCGATGGCGTCAAAGCCGTGCCCGGCACCGTGGAAATCGTCCTCGATAAACCCGAGTACAAGGCCGGCGACGAAGCCCTCGCGTTGATCACGTACCCCGAGCCGATCAGCGATGCGTTGTTGTCCCTTGAGCGCGACAAGGTCGAGGCCACGGCGCTGCTGTCCAAGGGCGGCGACTGGCTGAAGATGGAAAAGCTCAGCGAAACCCAGTACCGCGCGCGGATCCCGGTGAAGGACAGCTTCGCACCGAACCTGACCTTCTCCGTACTCTACACCAAGGGTGGCCAATACAGCTTCCAGAACGCCGGGATCAAGGTTGTCGCGCCGCAAATCGATGTGGCGATCACCACCGACAAAGAGGCGTATCAACCAGGGGATACCGTCACTGTCGATCTCGCTACCCAGTTCGCCGGCAAGCCGATTCCGGCGCACCTGACGGTCAGTGTCGTGGACGAGATGGTCTACGCCCTGCAACCGGAAGTGGCGCCAACCATCGACCAGTTCTTCTACCACCCACGGCGCAACAACGTGCGCACCAGCGCCAGTTTGTCGTTCATCAGCTACGACGTGGCATTGCCGGGCAGCCCAGGTGCGCCGGGCAAAGCCAACCGCAGCGAGCGCGGGGTGAAAGTGCTGGAGCGACCACGTCGCGAAGACGTCGACACCGCCGCGTGGCAGCCTGAATTGATCACCGATGCGAATGGCAAAACCCGCTTCACCTTCAAAATGCCGGACTCGCTGACGCGCTGGCGCATCACCGCCCGCGCCATTGCCGATGACGGCCAGGTGGGGCAGAAGAAGCAATTCGTGCGCTCGGAAAAACCGCTGTACCTGAAGTGGAGCGGGCCGACCAAATTCCGCAACGGCGACAAACCGGATCTCGGCGTGTTCGCTTTCAGCCAGGCCGAGAAACCGGTCAAGGCTGAGCTGGTGATTCATTATGCGGGCGCCGAGCAACGTGTGCCGGTGACCTTGAACAACGGCATCAACTACATCGCATTGCCAGCATTCACCTTGGCCAATGGCGAGTGGACTGCCGAGCTGGTGCAGGACGGCAAAACCGCTGATGCCTTGGCGGTGCGCCTGACCGCGTCCGGTGAAGGCTGGCAGGTGACTCAGAGTCAAAGCCTGGATGCGGCCAGCGGTGATACGCCTCTGACCTTGCCGGCAGATGCCACGGATATTCGCCTGCGTCTGGATGACAGTCCGCAAGCGCTGTTCCGTTCGGCCCTCGATGATCTGCTGAGCTATCCGTACGGCGGCGTCGAACAAACCGCCAGTCGTTTGCTGCCGTTGAGCATCGCTTATCCAACCTTGTCGTCGAACCCGCAGATTCGCGATCGCTTGCGCTTGATCATGCAGAACAGCCGTCTGCGGCTGGTGCAAATGGCCGGGCCGTCGGCGAGTTTCACCTGGTGGGGCTACGACGGTGAGCCGGATGCGTTCCTCACCGCGTATGCCTACTACGCCGACTGGCACGCCAGCAAAGCGCTGGAGCTGAGCCTGCCGCCGGAGCATTGGCAGCGGGTGCTGGAGGTGTACGCCAAGCAGTCGCAGAACACGCCACTGTTGCAGCGGGCGCTGATTCTGTCGTTTGCCAAACAGATGCAATTGCCGGTGAACACGCTGCTCAGCGGTTTGATCGACGACCTGGTGAAAGCCGGCGAAGGCAATGCGGCGAGCGTGATGGACGATGGCGAAGAGAGCCTCGTCATGAACGATCCGGATTCGGCATTGGGGCTGGCCAGCGCTCGGCTGTTGACCGCATCGATGGCGCGTCAGGCCAAGGTCAATCTGCCGGAGGCGTTCAGTCGTCAACTGGACGCAGCGCAACAACACGTGGCCGCCAGTTCCCAGCCGTTTGTCGAAGCGTTGAACCTGTCGCTGCAAGCCTTCGATCAGGCTCACGCTCAAGCCTTGTTGCAACGCCTGTTGCCACAGCAATCGACTCTGGAACGCGCCTTGGCGCTGACCTGGCTGCAACGCAGCATCGAACAGGCCTCGCCCACCATCGCACTGGCACCGGGTGAAGGCTGGAAGAAAAAGTACGGTGATACCGGTGAGATGTATTGGACATGGCAAGGCGCTGCAACCGTGCCTGCAACGTTGTCGCTGAGCGGGACGCAAGAACGCCCGCTGCGTGCCGCGCTGAGCTATCAGACCCAGCAACCGCCAGTGACCCCGATGGCCGTGACCATCACCCGTCGCCTGTCGCGCCTGGTGCCGGGTGACGAAGCGTTCGAATTCAAACTCGAAGCGGTCGGGACCAAGCCATTGTCCAGCGACAGCCTGTACCTGGACGAAGTGATCATCACCAGCAAAGCCACGAAACCGCTGCGCTACGGCATGCTCGAAGTGCCGCTGCCGCCGGGTGCCGATGTCGAGCGCACCACGTGGGGCATCAAGCTGATGGGCAAGGCCGGCACCGAGCCGACCGCGCTGGAGAAGGCGCGTTTCGAACCGGGGCAAATGGCTTATGCGGTTCCGGTGGATGCCTTGAGCGGTGAATTGCGCCTGCGGCATCTGGTGCGCTTCTCGCAAAAAGGTCAGTTCAACCTGCCGCCGGTGCGTTTCACTCAGGTCTACGCACCGCAGAACCAGGCTCAGGAACAGAAGCAGGCGCTCGGCCAGGTTACGGTCAACTGACATGACCCGGCGTTTGGTCTGGTGGCTGTTGTGTTGGATCCCTGCGCTGGCGACAGCGCAGGACGAGCCGTTGCGGCTGGGTTTCGAAGGTGAACTGCTTTCGCTGAACCGCACTCAGGTGATCGCGCGTGAGCCATTGCCTGCTGATCTGCAGACGCCGCTGGGCAGTGTGTGGAAGTTGTTTGTCTACGGCTGGCTGGTGGATACCGGCGCGCGTGAACCGGCTTATGCGTGTCGCGGGCAATCGAAGGAAGAAGTCTATTGCTGCACCACGGGTGGCACGATCGGTCGTGATCAGGCGTTGGTGAAGTCCTGCGGCTTGTATTTCGACCCTGCGCGCCTGGGCATTGCGGGGGCACAGTGGCGGACGTACTGGCAGGCGCGTCAGGCGCCAGAATGGTTGCTGGACTTGCCGTCGGTGCAACCGCAGACCCGGGTTTCGGTGGCTGAGTTGTTGAAGGTATTGGCCGTGATGCCGGCGCAGGATCAGGCGCGGCGAGTGTTGCTCGATGTGGTGCTGAATGCCGCTGATGGCAATGTCGTGGGCGAACTCGGTGGCCGTTTGCGGGTGAAAACCTGGAGCTGGTTGGGGGATCAGGATCCTTCGTCGCGCCAGGGCGGGTTCGCAGGCTGGACAGCGGACGGCACGCCGATCTGGGCCGGTGGGCAGGGCACCAGTCAAATGGTCTTGGGCAACTATGGTCAGGCGCTGGCGACGGTACTGCCTTCGTCATGGCCAGCCGAGGCGGGGAAGTGCGTCGAGGTCGGCCTGTTCGCGCGTTATCCGCTGAAACGCGTGATGTCGGGGGATCGCGTTTTAGCGCCCGGCCCCTTGCAAGGCGACTATCGCGTCGAATTCGCCAACGGCAATCAACTCGATATCCACAGCGACGGCGAGTTGTTCTTGCTCAAAGACAAACTGGTCGCCCGCCTGGACCGCGAAGAGTACGTCGCCCGCGTCCTGCAGCGCGAAGCCAGGCCCGAGCCTGCCGAAGCCGCCAAAGCCTTGGCCATCGCCATTCGCACCTATCTGCTGCAAAACGCTACCCGCAACGGCGATTGCCTGAGCATCGACGACAGCAGCAGCCGACAACGCGTCGCCCCACGCCCGGCCGCGACCGAATCACGCAACATCGCCGCGTGGACCAGCGACCTGGTCCTGGCCGGCAGCAACGTCACCTATCACTCCGACCAACCGGGGCCGGACAAGCTCTCCTGGCAGCAAGCCGTCGAACAGGCCAATGCCGGTCAACGCTACGACGCCATCCTGCTGCACGCTTACCCACGCGCCAGCCTCAGCCGCTGGGACAATCCCGTCGCCTCCTGCGAAGCGCTACCCGCCGCGCAAGATTGGCTGCAAAACCAGCGTCGCGGTTGGCACCAACGCCTCGAAAGCGAGGTTGGCTACAACGAAGTCAGCACCTTCGCCGTTTGCCGCCTGGCCTTCGGCCGTCCTTTTGTCGACCGCGAGCGCCAGCGCATCTACGTGCGCGGTGTGCTGTCGCTGCAAGACCGCCTCGACCTGACTCACGAATACCTGCACCTGGCCTTCGAAGCACACCCCAACGGCCAGGATGAAACCTACATCGAAGGGCTCGCCCGCCACCTCTTGCTGGAATAGGTCATGAAATTCCGTTACCCACAGGTCTTGCTGTTCCTTTGTTCTTTTTGCGTATGGCCAACGACATTCGCCGCCGATAACGCCGTCAAAATCGACACCCCCATCGGCGGCTGGCGCACGGGTGCGCCCGAAGGCGAAGGCGAAAACTTTCGCCAGACGGTTAATTACCCGGCCTCATCGGTCAACACTCCGGTGGGGCAGGCCAATACCGCTCGCATTACCGGGCAGATCAAATCCACCCCCAAGGGCAATGAGCCCGGCAAGCTGATCGTCAACGGCGTCAGCATGCCGCTGAAGATCGACCCCGCCGGCCGCTTCGACCGCCCGTTCTCATTCCCCAACGGCAGCAACAGCGTTGAAGTGCGCAGCCCCGATGGCCAACAGCGCCATCGCACGCAGTTCCTCAATGCCAGCGGCGGCGCCACCCCGGCCAAGTTGCGCGTGTTGCTGGGCTGGGACAGCGACGGCACCGACCTTGACCTGCACCTGGTTACGCCTGACGGTAGCCACATCTGGTACGGCGATCGTGTCGCAGCCAACGGCGGCGCACTCGACGTCGACGTCACCACCGGCTACGGCCCGGAAATCTTCGCCATGCCAGCGCCGATCAAGGGGCAATACCTGGTGTACGTGAACTACTACGGTGGCGGGTATCGCAGTGATGAGGATGGGCAGGAAGAGGCTGTTCAGCCCCTGACCACTGCGCAGATCACGGTGATTACGGAGGAGGGGACGCCGAACGAGAAGATGGAAACGTTCCTGGTGCCGATGCGGGCAGTGGGGGAGTTGACGTTGGTCAAGGGGTTTAGTTATCCGTGAGGGGGTAATTGTCCAGCGGGTTGTTGGGCAATTAAATTGGGCAGCGGTTTGCTGCCCGATTGCTTGAATATGGCCAGTACAATTGGTCAGCAGGCTGCTGACCAATATTGGCTTCAGTTGAGGGGTGATTATCCAGAGGGGCAGTGTCCTCTGGGGCTTTCCTCTTTCGCATGCGCAAGTTTTACGAGACATACAGGCATGACGCAATTGTCGCAGCACTGCTGAGACCATTGCCCCGGACCCAAAACCTGATCATTCTCAACCGATACCGCGGCAAACAGCTTCAACCTTGAGCCTTTGGATCGCAATGTCCTCAAACTCCATGAAAACCCATTCTCATCCCCGAGTTTTTACTCAATGGAATAGCCAAGGCATTTTTTGAGCGCTGGCGTAAACTTTGCCTACCTAACTCCAGGGGGAGACTTCGCGCGCGAGTATCGGTGTTGGCTTGTCGATCACCGGCCTGCTCTTTGCCAGGCATCAGGAAGGCCACATTTTCAGAAATGGCGGTGGTTTCATTAAGGGAATGAGATGTTCGAGATAGATCGCAGCAGCAAGACGCTGTTGGTGGACCAGATCCGAAATGCGATTGTTGCGCGCATTGAATCTTTGCAGTGGGTTCAAGGCAGTCGGTTGCCGTCGGTCAGGGCGCTCTCCAAACAACTGGGCGTCAGTAACTTTACGGTGAGTAGCGCTTACGAAGACCTCGTGGCGCAGCACATCATCGAGTCCAGACCCGGGGCCGGTTACTTCGTTCTCGCGACCAATCCAGCGGGAGCCCTCAAGGACCTGGACGAGTTGGTCCCGCCATCCAGCCTGCATGGGGGATTTCTGTACCGTGCGCTGGACCCTTCCCAATACGATATTCCCGTCAGTTCAGGCTACTTTCCTCCGTCCTGGCTGGCTGACGCTGTTCCCGTTTCTGTTACCGGACGGTTGATTCGAAACACGCTGTCTTGCAGCGTCCCGGCGCCTGCCGCGGGGAGTCAGCAGTTGCGTTCGGTGATTGCACGCAAGTTGCGCGAGGTTCACATCAATGCCTCCAGCAACCAGATAGTGGTGACGGTGGGGGCGACCCATGCGTTCTCGCTGATTCGTAGTGTCATGCTCAAGCCCAGTGATTACCTGCTGGTCGAGGATCCGAGCTACCTGTTGCTGCAGTTGAAGCTGATCAAGGGGCGCGATTTCAACATCATTACCGTGCCACGAATGGCTGATGGTCCGGACCTGGAGGCCATGGAGGCCATGCTGATCAAATACCGGCCAAAACTGTTTCTGACCCAGACCCTGATCCACAATCCTACTGGCGGCAATACCTCCCCGGCCAAGGGGTTCAAGATTCTTTCGCTGGCCGAGAAGTATGATTTTCATATTGTCGAAGACGATATTTTCGGCTCGTTGTCGGCCAAGCAAACCCTTCGGCTGGCGAGCCTGGATGGTTTGAATCGCACCTTTTACATCAGCGGCTTCAGCAAGGTGCTCAGTCCTGCCCTGCGCCTTGGGTATGTGGCGGCACCACCCGCGTTTGTCGAGCGTCTGGTGGAGCAGAAGATGTACAACTTGTTGTGCGGCTCATCCATGGATGAAACCATCGTGACCTACACCCTGGAGTCCGGGCGCTATCAGCACCATTTGGATGTTCTGCGTCAGCGGGTAATGCAGGAGCGTGTCCGGGCGCGGGAGTGGCTGGGCAAGGTGGGCGTGGTGTTTGATGAACCCGGCGTGGATGGCTTGTTTCTGTGGGCTCGTTTCCCCGCGCACGTGAATATTCGCCGTCTGATTGAACAGGCCCATGACGCCCGCATCTTCCTGGCCCCAGGGTCACTGTTCAGCAACACCCGCGATTACGATCAGTACATCCGCCTGAACGTCAGCCACTGCAATGACATCCAGTTCAAGCGTTTCATCGACGCTCAGACTGGCAGCGAAACTGCCCAGCGAGTCACCGACCACGGCGTTCTGGATCAGGCGCCCGGTTAGCCTGATGCCCATCAGCCAGCTTTTGAAATACTCCACCAGCGTGGCCACTTCTCCCAGGTCTGAATGAGCGAATCTTCAACGGTTCAGATGCGCTTGGACAGCCAGACCAGCACGATGACGATGGCGCAGACGGCCGGGGTCAACCAGTTCCACAACTCGCCCATCAGGAAGATCGAAAAGGCAAACGTGAAGAACGGTTGCAGTAATTGCAGCTGGCTGATGCGCTGGATGCCACCCAGGGCCAGGGCGCGGTTCCACGAGAAGAAACCCAGCAGCGAATTGATCAGGGCCAGAAACAGCAGGGCAGCGACCCCTTGTCCAGGCAGGGTGGCGATGGTCTGGCTGTCATACAGCCAGAGGCTGACCGGGAGCAGCACCGGCAGGCTGATGACCAGGGTCCAGCACATGACCTGCCAGCCCGGCAGTTCCTTGGACAGTGCACCGCCCTGGGCGTAGCCAAAACCGGCCAGCAGCACGGCGCCCAGCAGCGCCAGATCGCCGATGTAGATGTCCGAGACGTCCGACTTGATGACGGTGTAGGCCATCACCACCAGGAAGCCCAGGCTTGAGACCGCCCAGAACATTTTGGAGGGGCGAGTGCCTGTAATGAGGGTACCGAAGATCGCCGTGGACAGCGGCAGTGCAGCGAGCACCACGCCGCCGTGGCTGACCGGAACGTATTGCATGCCGAGCGCGGTGAGGATCGGAAAGCCGTAAACGATGCCGGTGGAGGTCAGCAACATCCGCTTGATTTGCGAGCGATTGGGAAGCTTGGCTCGACCGATGAGCAAAAAGGGAATCGCCGCAAACGCAGCCAACACCGACCGAAAGAACCCGACTTGCAGGGCACTCAGGTCACCAGCGAGCATTTTTGCCGCCGGCAAAGTCATGGCAAACGCCGCGACCGAAATGAGTCCCAGGAAATAGGCTTGCAGGTCTTGATTCTTTGTTTCTTGAAAACTGGCTACGTTCGTTTGCGTCATGAGACGTTTCCTTCGGGCTTCGCCGGTTGAACGTCCGCTTGGGGGGGGCGGACGCACACTCCGATCAGATCTGTTTGTTGCTGAGGTTAACGCCTGCAGGTTATGGAGCCTGGCGAAGGAAGTACCGGTACGGCGATAGGGCGTGGGCAACGAACTGTATGGTTGCGCGACCATGACAGTTGGAGGGGCTGTTTATCGAGAGAGGGCCTGGGCAGGCATGCGCACAGGATTGACGTCTGGTTTGAGGGTGTTCTGGCGGGCCTCATCGCGATGAGGCCGGCCCGTCCAGCACGAAACCCATTATTGTTTCTGCTGATTCTGCGCCACAGCAGCTTTCGATTTGGAGAAACGGTAGAACAGATTGGGTTCGCTCACGATGTACAGTTCGCCAGCGGTGTCCATGGTCATGCCTTCGGCTTGCGGAATGGTTTTTTTCAGGTCATTCAGGCCGAGCAGGGAGCGGATGCTGACGAAGTTACCGTTCTCGTCGAGCTCGGTCACGTTGGAGGACTGCTCACTCAGCAGCAACAAGTGACCGGTCCGCGGATCGTAGTAACCCTCGGAAAGATCCAGGCCGAAAACGCTGCGGTCGATCCAGTTCGTCAAATCCTTGATGTGAACCTGCAACGAGCCGCCCATGGAGGCGAGCATGCCCGTGACCGAATAAAGCTGCCGCGGATCGCGTTCCTTGATCGCGAAGATACGATCATTGGCCGCGTCATAGGTCACGCCTTCAAAGCCCTTGTTGTGTTCGCTCAGGTTGATCTCGATCGCGACAAACTGTGCGTTTTCCACATGGATGGGGCCTGGGCTGTCCGGCAAGGTCAGGACGTACAGTCGCTGCAATACTTCATCGGCAATCACCACACGACCGTTGCCCATGTAAGCAATGCCTTCGGTGTCCTGGAACCCGATCAGCGGGTAACGTTCGAGCAGGTCGCCGTTACGGCTCATTGCCACAATCTGCTGGGGCGCACCATTGGTGATCCCCAGCAGACGATCATGGTCCGGGTCATAGGCGATACCGGACAAATTGGTCACGTCCGCAACCGGCTTGGCCTGGATCACGGCTTTATAGTCCGGCAGCCAGATATTTTTCTCTGGTGCCGGGTTGCCATGCCAGAGGTTTTTCCAGTGCGCATACAGCTGCTGGTGGACCATGAAATGTGTGGATACCGCGTAGGCACCGAGCAGTACGACAATGAAAAATATGCTCAGCTTCCATTTCTTGCTCATGACTTGTCCTTGTTCCAGCTGAAGCGATAGACCTTTGCAGGTTGTCCGGGCTGGCATTGGCCGTTATCGGCATCGGCGCCTACGATCGACCACAGCGCACGAGACGTTTCGCCTAGCTCATGGGCGGCCTGGGGGTTGAAACAACGGGCCAGCACTTCGTCCGGGACCAGGGCGTACGCGTCACGGTGTTCGCGCAGCCACTGCGCCGCTTGTTCGACTGAGGAGTTGCTCATCCCGAAATGCACGATCGGCTGCCGAGCGAATAACCAGTGACCCTCGCGCCAGTTGACCAACACCAGGTCGGCACCGTGGGTCATGGTCGCTGCCTGCGCCATGATTGCTTCATGGGGGTTGGGACCGTCCTTGATCGGCTCAATGAAGCCGCGGGCGAACCACAGGACAAACCAGCTCACTACCAGCGCCTGGAATATCCGCATACCGCGTGGACGCTTGCCGAACCAGCGCTTGAGCAGCCAGGGAATCAGCGGCGCCGCCACCAGCACCAGCCCGGGCAGCGCCGGATAGATGTACAACTTGCGTTTGCCGCTGCTCAGGCAGAAGAACAGCACCACCAATACCACCCAGCTCAGCAGCACCAGCACTCGACCGTCGTGTTTGCGCAATTGCCGGCGCCAGGCCGGTACCAGCCATGGCAGGGCCAGTACCAGCGGTAGCCAGTATTGCGGGATCACGTTGACGAAGAAGTACCAGAACGGTTCGCGATGGTCCCACGCGGCGGCATAGCGTGCCGCCGTCTGGCGCAACAGGATTTCTCGCGCATAGGCGATTTCCTCCGCGGTGCCATTGAGCACGATGGACAGTGCCAGGGGCAGCAGCCAGATCGCGATGGCGCCGAGCGCAACCAAAAAGCCCAGGAACCACTTGCGCTTCTGGCCCGGCATGGCCACCACGCCGGACCAGTTTTTGCGCACCGCGTAGGCATACGGAATCAGCATCAATACCGGGACGAAGCCGACCCCTTTGGTGATCACGCCAATGCCCATGGCGGCGCAGCCCACATAGAACCAGCGCCAGGCCGGCCCGAGCAGCAAATGCCGCGCCAGCCCGTACAGGCCCAGGGATGTGAACAGAATCAACAGGCTGTCGATCTGGCCGGTACGCAGGATGCTGTAAGTCTGGTACGTGGCCAGGTACAAGAGCGCGGCTATTCGACCAATGCGCGGATTCCACAGCCGGCGGCCCAGGTCGTAGACCACGGCCGTGACCGTCGCGGCCGACAACAGCCCCGGAATATACAGGGCGAGGGCGGGCAGGCCGGTGAGCCATGCGAAGAATGCCACCGTCCACATAAAGATCGGCGGCTTGTCGCCGTATATTTCCGCAGCGCGGTGGGGGATGAACCACGAGCCGTTGTGCAGCATTTCCAGCGCCACGCCGAGGAAACGTTCCTCATCCACGTTCTGCGGTTGGCGCAGCCCCAGGCCGGCGCCGACCAATAGCAAGGCGAGCAGCACCAAGCCCAGGCATTCGATGCCGGGCGACAGGGTTTTACGCATGGCTCAGTCCTTTAAGTGTTTGCTGCGGGCAATCAATTGCAAATTGCGCAGATAGACGATGGAGCCAAAGGCCTGGCCGGCAATGAACACCGGGTCTTCCCGGTAAATGGCATAAGCGAGCAGCAGGGCGCTGCCGACAATGCTCAGGTACCAGAAGCTCACCGGGATCACGCTGCGCTTTTTGTATTCGCTGTACAGCCACTGCAAGACGAAGCGACCGGTAAAGGCGATCTGGCCAGCGAAGCCGACCACCAGCCACAGGGTTTCGCGGGAGACGTTCATCCTTCGATCTCCTGTGCGTTGGTGTTCAACCGCGTGCGTTTGATCAGCCACCACACACCGAACAGATCGAGAATGCCTACCAGGGCACGGTCGATGTTGCCGTACTTGGACACCCCGGCCGTGCGGGGGCGGTGGTTGACCGGGTGCACGATCATTCGGCCGTTGTGCCGTTGGATCAGGGCAGGAATGTACCGATGCATATGGTCGAAGTACGGCAAGCGCAGAAACGCCGCGCGCTCGATCAGCTTCAGCCCGCAGCCGGTGTCCGGGGTCGCGTCATTGAGCAGGCGGCTGCGCAGCCCGTTGGCGAAGCGCGAGGCCCAGCGTTTGCTCGCGGTATCGCGGCGGTTGACCCGGTGCCCGGCCACCAGCTGAACGTCTACCAGACCCTTTTCACCGCGCACCAGCGCCAACATCCCGGGGATGTCCGCGGGGTCGTTTTGACCGTCGCCATCAAGCGTGGCCAGCCATTGCCCCCGGGCGGCGATTGCCGCGTGGTAGAGCGAGGTGCTTTGCCCCAGCGAGCGCTCATGGCGCAGGATGCGCAAGGCGTCCAGGCCGTTGTTTTTCAGCTGCCGCAGTTCATGCAAGGTGGAATCGGTGCTGCCATCGTCCACCACAATGATTTCGTAGGCCTCATCGGCCAATGCGACGCGGATTTCCTCAAGTAAAGGTTTGAGGTTGTTCGCTTCGTTCTTTGCTGGAATCAATACAGATACAAAAATGTCTTGGCTCATAGAGTCCCCCCCGTTGCTCCTTGGTCTTTTATTTATCAAGGGCTCACGTTTCATATCTGATAGAAGTGGCGATACCACTTCACAAATTCCGCTACACCGGTCTCAACCGTCACTTGAGGACGGAAATCGACCCACTCGGCCAGTGCCGAAATATCGGCCCAGGTCTTGACCACATCGCCTGCCTGTAACGGCATGAAGTTGCGTTGGGCCTTGATGCCCAGCGCCGATTCCAGGCAGTCGACAAACTCCAGCAGCGCCACCGGCTGGCCGCGGCCTATGTTGAAAATTCGGTTTACACCAGCGTCTGGCTCGTTCGGCACCGGTGGCTTGGTACGCAGGCGGGCGATGCTTTCGACGATGTCGTCGATATAGGTGAAGTCGCGCGACATCTGGCCATGGTTATAGATGTCGATCGGCTGGCCTTTGAGAATCGCTTCGGTGAACTTGAACAGCGCCATGTCAGGGCGCCCCCAAGGTCCGTAAACGGTAAAAAAGCGCAGGCCGCTGGCTTTCAGGCCATAGAGGTGGCAATAGCTGTGCGCCAGCAGTTCATTGGCGCGTTTGCTGGCGGCGTACAGCGAAATGGGATGATCAACGGCGTCTTCGACACAGAACGGCATTTTGCTGTTGGTGCCGTACACCGAGCTGCTCGAGGCATAGATCAGATGCGCCGGGCTATGGTGCCGGCAAGCTTCCAGCACATTCAGAAAACCCACCAGATTGGACTGCGCATAGACGTCCGGATTATCCAGTGAATAGCGAACGCCAGCCTGGGCGGCCAGGTGCACAACCTCGGTGAAAGCATGGGTTTCGAACAAGGCCATCAACGCCGGCTTGTCGACGATGTCCAGGGCCTGGAAACGAAAGCCCGGTAGGGATTCCAGCTCTTTGAGCCGTGCGTGTTTAAGCTCTACGCTGTAGTAGTCGTTGAGATTGTCGATACCGACCACTTCAAGGCCTTCGCGACACAAACGCTTGACGGTGTGATACCCGATAAAACCGGCGGCGCCAGTGACCAGAACCGTCATGAGGCCTGTGCCTGTGTGCGACTGATTCCCATCCTGCGCAAAGGACGCCCTTGCATGACAACCCCCTGTAAGTATTTGCTGATCAACGTATTTTTTTGAGTCGATACCACCGTTGGCTCCATGCCACGCTCCGTTGTTCTGTTAAAGGTCTGCGCAATGCTCATCATGAGCCGCAGAACTCGCAGCCGTATACCATGCCAGTTGAATTGTAAAAAAAATGTTAAGCGTTCATTTCGAATTGATGAGCGCCCCCTTATAGGCCTGCGGTTGTGATGGCCCTTACAACGCGGCACCCAGCATCTTAAGGTATTTGGGGCTCTCGGAAATCGAATTGTGGTCCGTGCCCGGTATCACCTGCAGCGAAGCCACGCCCTTGGTGAAATGCGTGTAGAGCTGTTCGGTGCTTGAGCGCGGTATGACTTCGTCGTGTTCGGCCTCGATCAACAGCGTCGGGACCGTGATGTGAGCGGCGTATTTCCAGGACTCGAACTTGTCCTGAAGCAGCCACTTCACCGGGAACCAGCGGAACTGGCGGGTGGCGAGGTCTTCAAGGCTGTTGTAGGGCGTGATCAGGATCAGCCGCGAGGCCGGGCGTTGGCTGGCCAGGCGCACGGCAACGCCCGAACCCAGGCTGCGCCCGACCACGGCGATGTTGGGGTGAGTGTTGTAGACACTGTCGAACAAGGTCATGGCATCGCGCTGGATCGCTTCCTCGGATGGCGACCCGGTACTGCCGCCGTAGCCTCGGTAATGAAGCAGGTAGATCGCGTGATCCGCAAAGGCCTGCGAGAACGCTGGCAGGCTGCGGGAAACGTCTTCGGCATTGCCACCGAAGTAGATCAGCGCTTTCGGGCCGTCATGCGGCCTGACGGTCACCAGCACCTGCGCGTCGGCGACTGACAGCGTCAGCAGCGTTTGGGGCGCATCGATGGCGCGGGGTTGCGGGTAGTAGATGAGGGCGCGTTGAAACACGAACAGCGCGGCGCAGAGTATCAGGTACGCAATGGCAACGAATACGAAGAGAGACACCAGGGTTCGTGACATTCGGCTAAGTTTAGTGGACGACATTGACTGTTTTTGGCCTTGAGACAGCTATTGCTAGAGCGCTGTCAAAGTGTAGTTCAGCCATTTCAGCTGTGCAGGAGAGCTGCCCAGTGCCAGTCAATCAAGCCGTAACGCGCTCTGCTACAAAGAATGCGTCGCGCCTTAACCGTCTGGTACTGGCCCATGCGTACGATTGTTTTCAGCCGCAGAAAGATACTCACGCTGGCTGCCGGTGCGTCGGCAGTCTTCACCTTCGGTCCGGCCTTTGCTGCATCGGCGGCGCCGTCGACGGAAACAGGAGGCAAGAACATGCTGACCCGAGCCATTCCTTCCAGCAATGAGCCGTTACCCATGGTCGGGTTGGGCACGTATCGCGGCTTTGATGTCGCGCCTTCCGAGGCCGCCTACAAGCAACTGCCTGCCGTTCTCAATGCGTTGTTCGAGAAGGGTGGGAAGATGATCGACAGCTCACCCATGTACGGTCGCGCCGAGCAGACGGCCGGTGAGTTGCTGTCGATTCATAAACCACGCTCACCTGCCTTTCTGGCCACCAAGGTCTGGACCCGTGGCCGCGAAGAAGGCATCGAGCAGATGGAGCAGTCGTTCAAGCTGTTGCAGACCGACCGTATCGATCTCATGCAGATTCACAACCTGCTGGACTGGAAAGTCCACTTGCCCACCCTGCGTCAATGGAAGGCAGAAGGGCGCATTCGCTACATCGGCATCACCCATTACACGGCGTCGGCGTATGACGAGGTGGAAGCGTTACTCAAGGCCGAGCCATTGGACTTTTTGCAGATCAACTACGCCCTGGACGACCGCGGCGTCGAGAAGCGAATCCTGCCGCTGTGTCGTGAGCGTGGTGTGGCGGTGATCTGCAATCGGCCTTTGGGCGGCGGTGCCTTGCTCGCTCGATTGAAAGGCAAGCCGCTACCGGGATGGGCTGCACAAGTGGGGGTCAATAGCTGGGCGCAACTGGCGCTCAAGTTCCTGCTGGCTCATCCGGCGGTGACCTGCGTCATCCCCGGCACCAGCAACCCGCGCTACATGGCGGAAAACGCCGGCGCCGCTTTCAGCCCGATGCTCACGGATGCGCAGCGCCAGCAGTTGATTGCGCTGGTGGGGTAGGCGTGTTGGCGAGGTGGCGGGGCGATCTCGCGTGGGCATCAAGTAGCGCCACTAGACGATCGAACGCCGGATGCATGTAGTTCTCCTCAAAATTACAGGAGGTCGTAGGACAGTTTGCTGATCAGGATCATCAGCAACACCAGGAACAGGGCCCGGACAAAGGGCACCCCTTTATGAACCGCCAGCCAGGTGCCGGTCAGTGCGCCCAGGATATTGAATGCCGCCATGGGGATGGCAATCAGGTAGAGAACGTTACCCGTCGGAATGAAGAATATCAGCGCTGCTACGTTGGTCGCGATGTTCACGAGCTTCGCCGACGCCGACGCATGAAGGAAGTCGAAGGCGAAGCAGCGGATAAACAGGAAGATCAGGAAACTGCCGGTGCCAGGACCGAACAGTCCGTCGTAGAAGCCGATGGCACCGCCGATGACGATCGCCAGCAGCTTCTCCTTGGTACCGATGCGCATGGGTTTGTGCAGGGCGCCGAAGTCCTTTTTCCAGAAGGTGTAGATCGCCATCAGCACGATCAACACCAGCACCGCCGGCCGGATCACCGACTGGGGTACGAACGACACCGTGGCTGCTCCGAAGAAGGCCATGACAAAGGCCGCACAGGCGGCGGGGATCACCAGACCCCAGTCGATCACCACCTTACGCACGAAGGACCGGGCCGCAAATGCGGTGCCGCAGGCTGCCGCGACCTTGTTGGTACCCAATAGCGCCGCCGGTTGTGCCGTAGGCAGCACGTTGAACAGCGCGGGTATCTGGATCAGTCCGCCGCCGCCCACCGCTGCATCGATCAAGCCGGCGGCGAAGGCGAATACGCAAAGGATGACAATATCGACCATGAAATCAGGCTCTGACGATGAAGGAGGGGGCAGCTGCCTACATCCTTGTGAGTTGAGCGGGAAGGTTAACGGAAGGGCCTTTTTTGTGTTGCAATGCCACGTTGCGAAAAGTGCAATGAGGTGCTGAGTGGCATTAAATATGTTGGGCGAGCTTGAAGCCTTCGCGACGTTGGCTCGCAAGCGCAGCTTCGTCGCGGCCGCACGTACTCTGGGGCGCTCCCCCAGCGCGCTGACCCGTGCCGTTCAAGCCCTGGAGGAAAGTGTCGGGGTCAAGTTGTTCAATCGCTCGTCCAGTGCTGTGAGCTTGACCGAGGCGGGTGAGCGCTTATTGCCCCACGCTTACAAAATGCTGGATCTGCAACGTGAGGCGGATGAAGACCTGGCCGGTCTCAGCGGCCTGGCCTGTGGCTGGATCCGCTTTTCCGCGCCTGAGCTTCTCGGGCACGGGGTATTGCCCCGGTTGATCGCGCAGTACTGCGAGCGGTATCCAGACGTTAACGTCGATGTGATTTTCACCGATGAGACCATCGACCCGGCCAAGAGCAAGCTGGACTTTTCGATTCGCGGCGCGTTTGCGCAATCCAGTGACCTGATCGGCTATCCGCTCTGGAATTATTCACGTTACCTGTATGCCAGCCCCGGGTATCTGGAGCGACGCGGGATGCCCGACTCTATCGAGGCGCTGGAGGCGCACTCGCTGATCCTGCATACGGCACCGCGGATTCTCAAGGAGTGGAATTTTCGCAGTGAGGCGCAGGCCATCAGCTTTCGGGTTAATCCAAAATTTCGGTTCAGCTCCGGTTTGGCCGTGTTCCAGGCGGCCCTGGCGGGCGTCGGAATCGCTCGCCTGGCAGACTGGCTGGCGGAGCCCGAAGTGGAGGCGGGGCGCCTGCTCCGGATCTGTCCCGAGTACAAACTCACCTCCAGCAGTGGTGAGAGCCCACAGATGCACGCGGTGTACCCGGCCGGGAATCTGCCGCTGCGGGTGAAGTCGTTGCTGGAGATGATCCGTGGCTTTGGTGAAAACCTTGATCGAAAGCATGCAGTAACGCTCCAGGGGGCCTGATGCATCACGAATCGAGGACATAAAAAACGGGCGCCACTCGGCTGCCCGCTTTCATTTCACTTCACCGCTTGCGCCCGCAAGCGCGAAACGACCGGTTTCAGCGCTTGATCCGGGAAATCTTGGTTCCTTCGATGCTGACCCCAGCCATTAATCCCTGCTGGTCGAAAATGAACGCGTAAGCATCGTCCTTCAGCGTCGAGCTGGACAGATTCTTCGCCACCCCTTCATCAACCACAACAACAGTGGGGCCTACGCCAATTTCCCAACCCTTGGTTTCACGTAAATATTTCACGGCTTTATCGGTCATCAGGAACACCGCATAGCCATATGACTGGGCGCCTGCCTGCAACCCCCAGGACCCGGTTACGGAGTTGTAATAATCCTCGACTTTCTTACCCGTCAACAATTCGCCTTCGCCATAGCTGCCGCCAAACACCAGGCCCGCCTTGATGATTTTCGGGAAGACAAGAATCGCTTTGGCGTTGTGCGAAATGGTTTCGGCAACTGGCCTGGCCTTGTAGAGCGTTTGCAACGCTTGCCGGGAATCGGTATTCAGATCCTCGGCGGTTGCCGCACCAGCAGTGTTCAGGAAGCTCGCCGATGCCAGTGAGGCTGTCGCAAGAACGATCGATAGGAAGAACCGCATTGACTGAGTCATGTTAGTACTCCGATACGGGAGCATTGGATGTGAGCAGCAGTCAGCACCTGCCCTCGGCAGAATCCGAGCCTGCTGAAATTATCCGGCGCACCCTAAAGTGTGTGAGCTACTGGCTTCGCCCCTGAATGACGCAGGCCAGCGGCCTGTGATCAGTGGCAATGTCATCACTTGTTTCGACATCTGTGTGTTGACCGGGTTCGAAAAAAACAAAACGGGCGCCTGACAAGGCGCTGGCATCATTCAAGTACTGACAAACCGAGTACACACTTTGCCAGCAAGGTGAAATGATTTGAATCCAATGCGCTCCTTGTAGAGAATCGCCCTCTTTGCCTCGAAAGGATGCGCGGGATGAAGTTCGAAGGGACTTTCCAATACATGGGCACTCACGGGATCGTCTTCAACGTCTCGCAGATCACCCTCACCGACAGCGAACGCGGACGCCTGTCTTGCGCAGTTGAGCGTTGATGCTCTCAATGGCGTTGGTCGTGTAGATCACTTTTCGGATCGCCGGCGGGAAAACGAAAAATGGGATCACACGATCCCAAGCGCGGCGCCAAGCAGCCACTACCGTCGGATACTGCTTGCCCCATGGCCCGCAGCCTTCGGCAGCTGCTACAGGGCATGCGTTGGGGCTTAGTTGATTGGCATTACGGCTGCCGGCAATGCAGGTGCCGTCTCCAGCGGAATCTCCAGGGTGAAAACCGCTCCCCGGCCTGGTCCGTCACTGTGGACGCGAATGTGCCCATTCATCTCTACCGCCGCCAGCGCGCAGCTGTGCAGGCCAAAGCCATGGCCTTCCTTGCGTGTGGTGAAGCCGTGATTGAAGATGCGGGCCATGTTCTCGGCCGCGATCCCTTCGCCCTGATCCGCAACGCTGAGGCGCAGCGTTGCGTTATCGATAATCTTGATGCCCAGCGTCAGATGGCGCTGATGGTCGCTGACCCTGGACATCGCATATTTGGCATTGCTGATCAGGTTGATCAGGATCAACAGCAATCGGTGCTTGTCGCCGATGATGGTCGGTGTGGCCTGATAGTCCTTGGTGACCGTGACATGGTGCCTGCTCAAGGCGCCGGAATTCATGCGTAACGCATCTTCAAACAGGTCGACGATGTTCAGCGGCTCCACCAGCCTGGCAGCGCCGGCGTAGGCCTGTTGGGTGGATACGATGTCCTTGATGTGATCGATGCTTTTGGTGAGTTGCGCCAGTTCGTCAATGATGCCCGATTGCTCGGTCGCGATGGAGCCGACCAGTTGATTGAGGTAGACGGGGAGCAGTTTGCCTTTCTCATCGTGCGTCATGAACTGCCCCAGGTCTTGGGCATGTTCGTTCATCATGTTCACCGCTTTAGCCAGGCCGAGCGTTTTGCTGGCCACCAGTTTGCGGGTGATAAGGTCGGCAGAGACGTTGACGCTGTTCAATACATTCCCGACGTTGTGCAGCACATTGGTCGCGATCTCCGCCATGCCGGCCATCCGGGCGGCATCGACCAGCTCGCGCTCGGCTTCCAGCAGTTTGCGGGTGCGTTCCTCGACGCGTTGCTCCAGTCGTTCGTTGGCCATCTGCAATTCGTTGTTCATCTTGTTGATCAGCGCATAACTGCGAATCAGGCGGGCGGCCAGGTACAGCAACAGAAGTGCCATGATGCTGGCGCATATCCCCAGGTAAAGGTGATATTGGCGGTCTGTCGCGCTTGTGCGCCGTTGTGTTTCGTTCAATAACTCATTGATGCTGTCCAGCTGCTGTGCGACCGGAATCACACTAATGCGATCGAGCAAGTCATTGACGATGGGCTGCTCTCGGACAATGGCATTCACAGCGCCTAAAAATGCGATGAAAGGCGGGCGCTGTTCAGGTGGCAGTTGATGGATGTATTCATTCAGATACTGCAGATGGCTGGAAATTTCCTCAGCCCTTTCGCTGGAGACATAGAGGGCGTATTCAAGGGTATCCAGTGTCAAATCGAACGCCACTGAGGCCGCCACAGCATGCACCGAGGGGTGTTTGTCGTTGGAATCCTCAAGCAATACCCGAATGCCATCTTCCAGCTCAGGCAGGGCATCGAATGATATTCGCAAGGTCGTATTGTGCTGTTTGAATTGCTCGACCAGCCGGGTTTTGTTTTCTAACGCATCCAGATAACCCTGCCGTCGAGTTTGCCAAAGAGTCGAAAGCGGGCCCGCACCGTTCAGGTTGTCGAGCTGTGCCCATCGCTGCTCTGCTTCAGCGGGTGCTCCCAGAAACAAGTTGTCGCTCAGGCCGATTTTTGCTCTTAGAACCTTCACGTTCCAGTTGGCATCGTATTGCTTGAGTTGGCGAACGAAGTCGCGCGACTCGAAGTAGGTCGATGTGTCGTACGAGTAGGATTTGATCAGCAGGAAAATCAGTACAGTAAAGAGGGTCAGCGCAATGGCGGCCAAGGCAGACCATTTGTAATGATTAGATATATTCATCGTGGCATTCCTCCCTCATACCGGCCGTCGTGGGAGAGAGAGGTTGCCAACGGTTAATGAGTTCCATTTTTGCGCTCCCTGCAAAATGGCGAATGATCGTCCACGTTATGGGTAAGCCTAGCGCTGTTGGCGAACAGTGTCGGAAAAAACACCGAATGACTGGCCGACGGTGTGCTGGCGATCAAACCGGGTCAGTTGTTGCAGTCCTGCGAATTGAAACGCCCCCTCGGAGTATCGATGACTCCGAGAGGCGTTTTTTATAGAGATAGATGGTGAATGACCTGCCGGCTGTCATCGGGATCGTGGCGGGTTTCGAAGTCCAGGGCTTTGGCCAGATCACGCATGGGCGCGTTGTTGGCGGCATCGATGGAATACATCTGACGAAAACCGTTCTTGCGTGCGGCGTTGATCAAGTGTCCCATCAGCGCCGTGCCCAGGCCCAGATGCTGGTACTCATCGGCCACTGTCACGGCGCATTCACATTCATGCTCGTCGGTGGCGGCATAGCGGCTGATACCGATTTCAATCAACTGGCCGTTGTCGTGGGCCAGGGCGACATAAGCCATGCGCTGCTTGCCGTCGACATCCATCAATTGGTTGAGCATGGCCGAGTCGGGCTCATTGATTTGCGCCAGAAAGCGCATGTGCCGCGATTCCGGGGACAAGCGCCTGATAAAGGCATATTCACGTTCGCGGTCTTCTTCCATCAGCGGCCGGATCAGCACATGGCGACCGTCCCTGAGGGCTTCAATCCAGTATTGCCCGGTGACGGTGGCGTAGATGGCCGCAGCTCTGTCGTTATGGTCTTTCACGGTAAGCATGGTGCAGTTCTCCATCCGGATTGAAAGGCTCGCGCGAAGCAACGAACCACGTGTTTCATTGCTTTTTACCCCTTTGGAGGTGCTGGAATCTGATCTGGATCAGATGCTCGTAACAGGCAGGCTCGAACACTCGAGCCTGATGTAAATCAACCCGGGGAGATCGTCAGGGGATGAGTACGATTGCTCCTTTGACCTGACCGGCCCTCAGGCTCGCCAGCGCCTGATTGGCATCCTCCAGGGCGAAACAGGTGACGTCGCTGTGCACGGGGGTATGGCGTAGCTCCGCAAAAAACGCCGTGCCGTCTTCGCGTGTCAGGTTTGCCACCGAACGGATGCTGCGTTCGCCCCACAGCAGTCGATAAGGGAAGCCGGGGATGTCGCTCATGTGGATGCCCGCGCAAATCACACAGCCACCCTTGACGGTGGCCTCCAGCGCCAGCGGCACCAGCGCACCGACGGGGGCGAAGATCAGGCTGGCATCCAACGGGTGCGGCGGCGGCTGATCCGAGGGGCCTGCCCATTCGGCTCCCAGGGTCCGGGCATAGGCCTGCCCCTCGCTGTCGCCCGGCCGGGTGAAGGCATACACCTGCTGGCCTCGGCCCCGCGCCACCTGGATCGCCAGATGCGCCGCCGCACCGAAGCCATAGAGGCCCAGATGGCGCGCGCCTTTTGCCATCTGCAACGCACGAAAACCGATCAGCCCGGCACACAGCAGCGGTGCGGCTTCGATTGTCGGGAGCGCGTCCGGAATGGGGAAACAGAAATGCGCGTCGGCCACCGCGTAGTCGGCATAACCGCCATCCAGATGACAGCCGGTGAACTGTGCCCGATCGCAAAGGTTCTCCCGGCCCGAGCGGCAGAATGTGCATTCACCGCAGGTCCAGCCGAGCCAGGGAACGCCGACGCGCTTGCCGACCCAGTCGGGCGCGACATCGGCACCTGCCGCCGTCACTTCACCGACAATTTCATGGCCCGGCACCCGCGGCAGCACCGCTTGTGGTAATTCACCATCCACTAGATGCAGGTCGGTGCGGCACACGCCACAGGCCAGGACTTTGATCAATAGTTGGTGCGCGTCGGGTAGCGGGACGGGACGCTCCTCCCATTGCAGCGGCTGACCGGGGGTATGCAGAACCATGGCGTGCATGACGATTCTCCAAAAGCCTGTGCACCGTGAGGCGTCAGAGGGGCGACTGCCGGTGACAGCCGGCGACCAGTTGCTTGAGCCCGTCCAGATTCAGGATTTTGACGTTACGCCCGCAAATCTCGACCAATCCCAGATCCCATAGGTAAGCTGCGCCTTTTTTAACTTTTACCCGCTGGACGATCAAGGTATCCAGCCGCTCGACCTCCTGGCCGGTCAAGCCAATCGGCAGGCACAACTCCAGAACGCTGCAATTGGAGCAGGCGGCCTTCAGATAGTGATGTTGATAGGGTCGGGTTTCGGGCATTGCAGATAGCCCCCCTGATAGTGGGTAGAAGCATAGTTCGGATCATTGTTTCAATCGGGCGTTTATGGGGGGAATCGACGAGCGGAAGAAGTTTGGCCCGTTGAGCCGGAAATGGACGCCTGCGCCGGTTAAGCAGAGTTGATTGATTCAGGAAGCACAGGCACCGGGCGCTATTTGCTCTTCCAGTACTTCTGCATTTCCAGAAACAGAAACGAGGCGGTCCAGGAAATCAGCACCAGCCCCGTCAGTGCCTCCAACCCGGTCAGGTACTTGAGGTTACCCATGGGCGAAATATCGCCAAAACCGATGGTCGTGAAGGTGGTGAAGGAAAAGTACACGCAGTCCATGAACGTGCCATCGAAATTGCCGCTCAGGCTACCCCATTCACCCGAGCGGACCAGCAGGTAATAGACCAGCGCGAAACACCAGACTTCTATCGCATGGGCCAGCATCGCGCCGAACACCCCGGCGACGATCCTGAAACGGCTCCAGAGTTTGAGCCGGGGCAGCCAATCGTTCAGGCGCAGCAGGCATTCGTAATGGATCACCACCGTGACGATCACCACCAACGTGTTGATTAGCGTGACTGCGAGCATGGCGAGCCTTCAGTGGCAGGGGCGAGGAGCGGTCCGTGCGCGGCTGCGCCGACCTACGATTGAGTGGTGCATCACGGTCGCGGTAGTGCCGCAGGAGGCTTCAATGGCATCAGTGGCGGGAACTCTTCGGGCGTGAGGGTTTCCTTTTCCAGCAACAGGCGGGCACCTTCATCCAGGTCGGCTCGCCGACTTTCGAGCAGGGCCTTGGCCCTTTGGTAAGCCTCATCGAGCAGGGCACGAATGCCCAGGTCGATTTCCCGAGCGGTCTGTTCCGAATAATCCTTTTCGCCCATCGTGGCCATGCGGTCTCCCAGGTACGTTGGGGTTTGCTTCTCCAGCACCGACTGTCCGAGCTCGGGGCTCATGCCGAAGCGGGTGATCAGTTGCCGGGCGATATCGGTCGCGCGGACCAGATCATCGGCGGCCCCGGTGGAGATCTGGCCATAGACAAGGCCCTCGGCGGCACGCCCGGCCATCAGCACCACAATCCGGTCCTTGAGTGTCTGGCAACTGATCAGGAAATGATCCTCGGTCGGTCGCTGCAAGGTATAGCCCAGCGAGCCGATGGCGCGGGGCACGATCGACACTTTATGGACCGGGTCCATGGCCGGCAGGGTGCTGGCGGCCAGGGCATGCCCCATCTCGTGATAGGCCACCACTCGGCGCTCGTCGGGATCGAGCAGGCTGCTCTTGCGTTCGAGCCCGGCGATGAGGCGTTCTACCGCCGCGGTGAAATCGTTCAGGCTGACCGCCTCGGCGCCGCGCCGGGTGGCGACGATAGCTGCTTCGTTCACCAGATTGGCCAGGTCGGCGCCGGTGAAACCGGTGGTGATTTCGGCGATACGCGCACTATCGAGCCCTGGCTCCACGGTGATCTTTTTGAGATGAACCATGAGGATCGCCTGCCGCCCTTTGCGATCGGGGCGGTCGATTACAATCTGCCGGTCGAAGCGGCCGGCCCGCAACAACGCCGGATCGAGGACCTCCGGCCGGTTGGTCGCGGCCAGCAATACCACGCCCTCACGGGGGTCGAAGCCGTCCAGCTCGGCCAGTAACTGGTTGAGGGTCTGTTCTTTTTCGTCATTGCCGCCTAACACGCCGACGCCGCGCATCTTGCCCAGCGCGTCGAGTTCATCGATGAAGATGATGCAGGGTGCCGCCTGCCGTGCCTGTTCGAACAGGTCGCGGACCCGGGCCGCACCGACCCCGACGAACATCTCGACGAACTCGGACCCCGAGATCGAAAAAAACGGCACACCGGCTTCACCGGCGATGGCTTTGGCCACCAGGGTCTTGCCGGTGCCGGGCGGGCCGACCAGCAAGGTGCCCTTGGGAATGTGCGCGCCCAGGCGTGCGTACCTGGCCTTGTCCTTGAGGAACGAAACGATTTCCACCAGCTCGGCCTTGGCTTCGTCGATGCCCGCGACATCGGCGAAGGTCACCCCGGTGTCGCGTTCGACAAACACCTTGGCCCGGGATTTGCCGACATTCATCAAACCGCCAAGGCCCTGTTTTTCCGCCATCCCGCGAAACAGGAAATTCCAGAACACCATGATCAGCATGAACGGCAGCAGCCAGCCCAACAGAGTGTTCATAAAGGTGTTTTCGTTGATCCCCGAAAAACCGACGCCCGATTGGGAAAGTTCGGTCGCCAGCGCCGGATCGACCCGTACGGTGGAGAACCGCTCGCGTCCATCGATGGGTTCTTGCAATTTGCCGCTGATCTGGTCCTTGTCGATGCGCAAATCACTGACCTTTTGCTCGTTCAACAGTTGCAGGAACTGGCTGTAGGGCAGGGGTTGCACGGCCTGGTGCTCGACAAAGAAGACCTGCATGAGGCCCATGACGATAAAAGCGATCGCGAAATAGGAGAGGTTCCACTGGTCGTTCTTTTTCATGGCCTTGGCTCGTGAGGTCATCGGCATAGCGCTTGACCTTCAGCGGGTATAGAGCAGTCCTGGCTGGCTGGCTGGCTGGCTGGCTGGCTGGCTGGCTGGCCGGTCTGACGTGACAGATGTTGCCGTAAACACTGTGCCAGAGGCTCGCCGCGCCGTTGGAGGCCAATCAGTACCGCTTGAGAGGGCGGCAACAATATCGCGGCCTGGCATGCCATTGCCTGCAGCACCTGATCGAACTCATCACTGTCTTACAAGCGCAACCGCTGGCTCGCAGGCAGGGTCGGCATAGCAGTCTCCTGTCGAGAGCCGATGGGGTAATCATAGTGCAAGGGACTGGTTGCTGATGGCGATAGGCGCGCGGGGGACTTGATATAAATCAAGACCAGGGAAATTCAGGCGGATCAGCCTTTTTTCTCGGTTTGCATTGGCATTCTTTGTCGATGCGCTTCTGGGAAGCAGTTCTCTACAGTTCCTCAGGTGAAACCACCCATACACTGCACGGCATTTTGTACAGCAGATGTTCCACCGTGCTGCCCACCAGTCGGCCCACGCCTCGGTGGCCGACCCGGCCCATGACAATCACATCGATGTTGTACGCATCGGCGTATTGGGTAAGGACCTGGGCCGGGTTGCCCATGATCATGTGCTGTTGCTCTGGCGCAATACCATTGCGCTCGGCCAGTTCGCGAAAGGCTTCGCCCTGTGCGTCGAACAGCGTCTTGGCTTTGCCTGAAGAAAACAACGCCGAGCTACTGTCGAAATCGAACTCGTCTGCGCTGATGGATGAAAGGTCGTGGGCGTAGATCACGTCGAGCTGAGCGTTACAGGTGCTTGCCAGTTTTGAGGCCTCGCGCAAAATCCTGTCGTTGAAATCCTTGTACTGAGTATTGCTATGGAAGGGGTCGACCGCAGCGACGATCCTGCGCGGCAGCGCGTGCTGCGCATGGCTGACAAAATGCAGCGGCACCGGGCATTCGCGCAGCAGATGAATATCCAGGGGCGTGAACATTATCCGTGACAGCAGCGACTCGTACTCCAGAGCCTTGATCAGGACTGCCATCGGCTGTTCTTTGAGGTGAACGAGGATTTCTTGTAACGGTCTTTCAACCCAAACCACTTCAGTGGTGACGGGCACTCCGATTTTACGCAAGGGACGGGCCTGTTCTTCGAGCCATTGGCGATGGCGCTCGACATACCCGAGCCACATCTGCTCCAGCGCTTGTTCATTGACCAGGCTAGCCGTTGCCAGGCCTTCCAGGTAATCGAAGGCAACGATGTGCAGGGCCGCGTCCGAGGCTTTGGCCAATGCGGCGGCCCGGTCGAACGCGGGGCTGTTTTCCATAAGAGGCGAGACGACCAGCATGAAGCGTGATTGCTCAGACATGACCAAACTCCCGTCAAAAAAATGCAGAAACACCGTACTCCATGGCGCCCCTGGGTTTGGGCACCGAGGCCATGTTTTTATCCTGTCACTGCGCCGGGGAGTGGGATTGATCTTTATCAACCTGGCGGGTGATGCCGCAGGCGGCCCGACGTGTGGTGAGTCGCCCTGCGTCCATCTTCGAAATATTGATCATTATCAACCTCTCTTGCGTTGTTGCGGCGCAGTCTTGGGTTTGTGGACTTACTGCATCGAGATGGCCGCGTGCCGAGGTGTCCCATGTCGCAGACTCAGCGTTTACTGTTGATCGCCCCCCAATCCATGACCCGTACTCCGGCGTTCGACCGGGCCGCCGCGTTGGCCCGGTCGATGCAATCGCCGCTGTACATCGTGGCATTTGATTACTTGCAGGCCTTGGCCGTCGCCGGCTTGTTTGCCCCCGAGCAAATTGCCCAGGCCCGGGACGGTTATCTGCAAACCCATCGGCAATGGCTCGCCGAACAAGCCCAATTGATAAGCAAACACGGCGTCGAGGTCACCAGCGAGGTGGTGTGGGTGCAGCACCCTTACGAGGAGATCCTGCACTTCGTCAACGAGATGTCGCTGAGCCTGATCATCAAGGATGCCCAGGAAGAGTCGGCGTTGAAGCGGGTGTTTTTCACACCGCTGGATTGGCAGTTGTTGCGCGAGTGTCCGGCCCCTTTGCACCTGGTCATCGATGCCGCAACCCCAAATCCATTGAAAATACTTGCCACTATCGACCTGTCCCATCTGGAGGCGCTGACCCAAGGGCTCAACGACCGGATTCTCGACCAGGCCTCTACGCTGGCTGAAGCCTGTGGCGCCACCTTGCACCTGCTCAATGTCAACGGCTGGTCGGAGCTGGGGGAGGCTCAAGTGAACATACCAACGGCGGCACTGGAGGGCAGTTTGAGAGATGCGGTCGGCGATGCTCAACTGGAGGCCTTTGAGGTGCTTGCCGAGCGCTACGGGATCGAGCAACAACAGCAACATCTGTTGCCTGGCATTCCCTCTGAAGTGATCGTGCATTTCGCACAACACCATGCCTTCGACATGGTGGTACTGGGAACAACCTACCGTCGTGGCATCGACACGTTCATTGGCAACACGGCCGAAAGCGTGTTGAACCGCTCACCCTGCAGTTTGTTGATCGTCAAACCCTCGCCCCGAGTCGGCTGAGAAGACCAACCGGCGCGAACCCATTGCTTGCGCAGGCGAATCAGCCTGGAGCTGGGCTGGTCGGTCTCGGTGCCGGAGTACCGTGACAGCGTGGAACTGACAGGTGCTCGCTAGCACTCCTCACGACCACAGAAAAGCCCCTGGCCGGTTTCCCGGCAAGGGGCTTTCTGTCGCGCGAAGGGCGATTCAGCTTGATTTGATTTGCACCTTTTTGTCCGCGTTCATGGCTTCGGGCTTTTTCGGCAGCGAAATGCTCAGCACACCTTTACTGAAGTTCGCTTCGATCTTGTCGGTATCGACGCCTTTAGGCAGGCTGAATGCCCGCTGGAAGGAGCCATAGTGACGCTCTGACAGGTGATAACCCTTTCTTTTTTCTTCCTTGTCCTCTTTCTTTTCACCCTTGATGATCAGATTGCCGTTGGACAATTTGATGTCGATATTGTCCTGATCCATGCCCGGCAGTTCGGCGGTGATTTCGAAGCTTTCCTCCTTCTCGGTAATGTCTACCGCAGGCAGGCTGCGACCGATAAATTCCCGACTCCAGAACGGTTCGACATCAAACAACCCACGCCGGAAGGGCGTCAGCCCCGAGCCACGATTGAAGTCTTCGAACAGGTGATCGACCTGCTGGCGCAGTTTTTCCAGGGGCCGCCAAGGGTCTGCAGCCATCGGTTGCTGGGTCTTTTCGTCGTCGGTATGCACCGGCATTTTCTTCTCGAAATTGGCCATTTTTCATTCCTCCTATCGAGCACTGCGGTGGGCCGGGAACAACTCGGAGGCCGGTCCACCACTACAGATTCAGGCCTTACCTTAAAAGGTTAGTATTCCTGCGGCCGCCAGACCGACCAACAGTCGGTTTCTGGCGGCGAGCCGTCTATCTCGAGAACTTGCGCGCACCGACCACGCAAAGGATCACTGCAACGGTCACACCCAACATGCCAAGGCTGACTTGTTCATGCAGCAGCGTGGCCGCCAGCGCCAGGCCAAAAAACGGCTGTAGCAGCTGAAGCTGACCGACGGCGGCAATCCCGCCCTGGGCCAGCCCGCGATACCAGAACACGAAGCCGATAAACATGCTGAACAGCGAGACGTAAGCCAGGCTGAACCAGGCGGTCGGGGTGATTCCCGAGAGCGAAGGCGGGGCCAGGAACCAGGTCAGCGGGATCATGACCGGCAGCGACAGCACCAGGGCCCAGGAAATCACCTGCCAGCCGCCCAGTGTTCTTGAAAGCTTCGCGCCTTCTGCATAGCCCAATCCGCAGGCGAGGATGGCTAGCAACATCAGAATGTCCCCCGCAGGAGAAGCGGTCAGGCCTTGGGTGATGGCAAACCCCACCACCAACAGGCTGCCCAACACCGAGAAAAACCAGAAAACCGGCCGGGGACGCTCGCCACCGCGCCAGACCCCGAAGGCTGCCGTGGCCAGTGGCAACAGGCCAACGAAGACGATGGAATGCGCAGACGTCACATATTGCAGCGCCAGCGCAGTCAGCAGCGGAAACCCCAATACAACGCCCAAGGCCACGATTGCCAGGGAGAGAAGCTGATTCTTGGCCGGTCGCTTTTCATTGAAAATCAGCAACATGCACAGTGCCAGAATGGCCGCGATGCTGGCCCGGGCCACCGTCAAGAAGACCGGGTCAAATTCCAGAACGGCCACCCGTGTCGCCGGCAGCGAGCCGCTGAAGATGAGTACGCCAATGAACCCGTTGAGCCATCCGCTCGCGGTCTTTTCCGTGGTGTGGTGTTGCAGGTGCGATGTGCGTTCCATTGAGGTTCCCCTTCATGCAGGTTGCATGGGAGGCATCGTATGGACGAAACTCAATACAATCAAAATATTGTCATGGATACACTTGCGCATGCCTCGTTCCCGCTACAAATCATTGGTGGATGAATTTGCCGCGGATATCCGCTCAGGACGACTGTTGCCGGGCACGCGCCTGCCGACCCACCGCCAGTTGGCGGCAACGGAAGGCCTGGCCCTGGTGACGGCTAGCCGGGTTTACGCGGAGCTGGAAGCCATGGGTCTGGTCAGCGGGGAGATGGGGCGGGGGACGTTCGTCAGGGAAACCTCGTGGTCGCCAGGCCAGAGTATTGACCAGCATAGTGTTGCCGCCGGCATGACGGACCTGAACTTCAACTATCCGGCGCTTCCCGGGCAGGCAGAACTGCTGCGAAATGCCCTGCGCCAGCTCGCATCGGCCGGCGATCTGGAATCGCTGCTGCGCTACCAGCCACACGCGGGGCGCCCGCATGAACGTGCCTCTGTGGCGCGACATCTGCGCGTCCGAGGCCTGACGGTCGAGGCGGAGCAGGTGCTGATCGTCAATGGTGCCCAGCAGGGGCTGGCCGTGACGATGATGGCGCTGTTGCAACCCGGTGACGTGATTGCGGCGGATGCCTTGACCTATTCGGGATTCAAGGCCCTGGCCGACTCACTGCACCTTGAAATCGTGCCCATACCGGTGCTCGATCACGGCCCGGATCTGGAGGCGCTGGAAAGCCTGTGCCGGCACAGGCGCGTGCGGGCCGTGTACACGATGCCGACCCTGCATAATCCGCTGGGATGGGTGATGAGTGCCGATCAACGGGAATACCTGGTGACGATTGCGCGTCGGCATGGGCTGCTGATCATTGAGGACGCCGCTTACGCCTTCCTCGCGGAAAATCCCCCCGCACCGCTGGCGGACCTCGCCCCCGAGAGGACGGTTTACGTGTCAGGCCTCTCCAAGAGCGTGGCCACCGGACTGCGCGTCGGCTTCGTGGTCGCCCCCCTCCAACACGTGCCCGCGCTGGAGCGCACGATCAAAGCGACCACCTGGAACACCCCGGGTGTGATGACGGCGATCGCCACCACATGGCTCGACGACGGCACCGTCATGCAACTGGAGGCTGAAAAGCGCCAGGACGCACAGGCCAGACAAGCCGTGGCCGCTGAGGTACTGGCGGGGCTGCGATGCATTCGCCATCCTTCGTCGTATTTTCTTTGGCTGCCGTTATCGGAAGACGCAAGGGCCGACCAGATCGCCATGGCATTGATGCGCGAAAACGTCTCGGTTTCCACCGCCGAACCGTTCGCCACCTCGGTCAACGTCCCCCATGCGTTTCGTCTGGCGCTGGGCTCGGTGGAGATGGGGGCATTGCGCGAGGCGCTGGAAAAAGTGAAGTGGATGATTGGGGCTTATTCGTAATCGGAAGAGGGCCGTGCAGATTTGATTCAAACGCCGCTCTGAACCTGCTCAACGATCAGTTGGGCCAGTACCCGTACCGGCTCGGTAAAACTTTGCCGAGCCCGATGGACGAGGCCGATATCACGATGGAAGGTGTGCTGCCCCAAGTCCAGTGCACGCACCCCGGCGGGCCAGTCCTGATGGGTCGCCGTCTGCGGCACCAGCGCTACACCGACGCCATTTTCGACCAGCTTGATAATCGCCTCCAGTTCATCCAGCTCGCACACTTCACGCAAGGTGAAATGCATCTGCCGCAAGAAACGATCGACCTGCCTGCCGCCAAACGATGACCGGTCATAGCGAATGAAGGGTTGGCTGGAAAGCAGTGCCGACCAGTCTTCTCCGGGCACATCGCGCGGAACGATCAGCCGGTAGGGCTCAAGTGCCAGGGTTGTCCAGCGCAGATCGCTTTGCAGCGAGAAGGGCGGGCGAATGATCACCGCCATGTCGATCTCGCCAGCATCCACCAGGTTGACCAACTCCATCGACAGACCCGGGATCACACGGGTTCGGCATTGCGGACATTGTTGGTGAAATCTGGCGAGCGCATCCGGCAAGAACGAGCGCTGCACGGAAGCGATGGCGCCAATGTTCACCAGCACGCTGGCCGGCAGCCCAACCGTGGTGGAACCCAGATTGTCATAAAGGCGAAGCAGCTCCTGCGCCTGCAGAAGTATCTGGTGCCCCATCCTGTTCAGGTGAGCCGAGCGGCCCTTGCGGTCGAAAATCTGGAAACCCAGCTCGGCCTCCAGGCGCTGCATCTGGGCGCTCACGGCGGCCTGCGTCAGCCCGATCCTGTTGCCGGCAGCGGCAAAGGTGCCTTCCCGTGCGACGGCGATAAGTGTTTTCAGTTCTTTGATCATTCACAAATATTAATTGTGTTTCTAAGAAATATATATTGATTTTTTTGTTTGTTCTGCAGCTCTACGATTGGCTCCGTTCTCAAAAACAAAACCGATAAAAACACCTTGATTGGAGTTCCGATGAGCCTTTCTCCTTTTCACCTGGCGATCCCTGTTTATGACCTCGCGGCGGCACGCACCTTTTACGGTGAAGTGTTCGGGCTGCAAGAGGGTCGCTCCAGCACGCAGTGGGTCGACTTTGATTTCTACGGTCACCAACTGGTTATCCATGAGCACCCAAAGACCGCTTCTCAGGAGAGCGTGCATAGCAATCCGGTAGACGGGCACGACGTCCCCGTCCCGCACTTCGGCATCATCCTGCAGTGGCAGCAGTGGGAAGCCCTGGCCGAGCGCCTGAAGTCCTTTGGTACCGAGTTTGTGATTGAACCCTACATTCGATTCAAGGGGCAGGTCGGCGAACAAGCCACGATGTTCCTGTTCGATCCGTGTGGTAACGCACTTGAGTTCAAGGCGTTCAAGGATATGAGCCAGCTCTTCGCCAAGTAATAGAAGTAATGGCACAACCTTGTTGTGCCATTCGATTTCAAGTGAGCTGGAAGCTCATGACTCTAGCAACTGCTACGTAACGCAGTCCTTTCATTCCAACAAGAAGGCTAGACATGAAACGTATCCCTTTGGTTTGGCAAATAGTTGCCGGGCTGTTGCTTGGCGTGCTCGTCGGTTGGTACTTCAATACACACCCGCAGTATCAAGGGTGGATCAGTTCTGAAATCCTCAAACCCCTTGGCGATATCTTCATCAAGATGATGAAGATGGTCGTGGTTCCCATTGTCTTCTGTTGCATGATTCTGGGGATTGCCGGCGGCGGTGATAACAAGTCTTTTGGGCGCATGGGCGTCAAGTCGCTGGGGTATTTCTTCGCGATTACCGGCCTGGCCATTGTGATGGGGCTGTGTTTCGCCAATATCTTCGAGCCCGGCACGGGCACTGATATTTCGGGCATTTCCCACAGCACCGCTTCGGTCAACATGGAGCCTTCGAAGGGCGCTCTCGTCATCCTGCAGAACATCGTCCCCGATAACGTTTTTGTCGCGATGTCGGAAGCGAAGTTGCTCTCGGTACTGTTCTTCGCCGTGTTGTTTGGCCTGGCATTGAACTCGCTCCCCAGAGAAAAAAGCGCACCGGTAGTGGCGGTGGTTCAAGGCATCTCTGATGCAATGTTCAAGGTCGTCAGTATTGTTATGGCTTATGCGCCGATCGGGGTATTCGGCATGATCGGCGCTACCGTGGCGACCTTCGGTTTTGCCTCACTGTTGCCTTTGCTCAAGTTGATCGGTGTGGTTTACCTGGCGCTGATTGTCTTTGCGCTGGTGGTGCTGGGCGGCATTTGCTACCTGATTGGCGAGAATATTTTCAAACTGATCAAGTACTTCCGTAATGAACTGATTCTGGCGTTCTCCAGCGCCGCCTCGGCGGCGGTCATGCCGCAGCTGATGAGCAAGCTGGAACACTATGGCGTGCCGCGTCGTATCGTCAGTTTCGTGGTGCCGGTGGGTTACGCATTCAACCTGGATGGCGCGTCGATCTTCCTCGGCGTGGCGACGATTTTTGTCGCGCAACTCTATGGGATCGACCTGTCGCTGTCCCAGCAAATACTGCTGGTGGTGACGATGGTGCTGACCTCCAAAGGGGCCGCCGGGGTTCCCGGCTTCGCCATCATCATCCTGTCCGCCACCTTGGCGTCTGCCGGTCTTCCATTGGAAGGGGTCGCACTGATTGCCGGCATCTTCCGGATTATCGACAGCGGTACCACCACCCTGAACGTGCTGGGCAATGCGATTGCACCCTTGGTCATCGCCAAGTGGGAAAAGGTCAGCATTGAGCCGTCAGGTGTTGCCCGGGTGGTGCAGAAAACCTAGCCATGAAGAGCCGTCGGCCAGCCTTGGGCGATGGCTCTGGTCTTTTATTCGAGGTAAAACATGACCGATAACAGCCTGAGAGCCGATCTTTTTTCTGCGTACCGAATGGGCGCATTCGATCTCCCCAACCGTATTGTCATGGCGCCAGTCACCCGTAGCCGCATGGGTGAAGACGGTGTGCCTGACGAATTGCATGCCACTTACTACGCCCAGCGGGCCAGCGCCGGACTGCTTATCAGCGAGGCCACCAATATTTCCGCCCAGGGTCGCGGCTATGCCATGACCCCTGGTATCTGGACGCCAGAGCAGGTGGCTGGCTGGAAGAAGGTGACCGATGCCGTCCATGCTGCGGGGGGGCGAATCGTTTGCCAGCTGTGGCACGTGGGACGCTTCTCCCACGTAGACCTGCAACCGGATGGCGCACTTCCGGTGGCGCCATCGGCGATCAAAGCCCAAGGCACCACCTACACCGCCAACGGCGTGGTTGAAGTGTCCATGCCCCGCGCTCTGGAGACATCGGAGATCCCGGGCATCATCGAGCAGTACAAGCACGCAGCCGAATGTGCAAAACGCGCAGGCTTCGACGGCGTTGAAGTTCACTCTGCCAACAGCTATCTGCTAGACCAGTTCTTGCGCGATTCCACCAATCAGCGCACCGACCAATACGGCGGTTCCATCGAGAACCGGACTCGGTTAACCCTCGAAGTCACCGAAGCCGTGGTCGCGATCTGGGGCAGCGACCGGGTTGGCATCCGCCTCTCGCCGGTGACGCCGGACGCGGGCAATACACCGCCCGACAGCAACGTCATGGTCACCTACGGCTATCTGATCAAGCGACTGAACGCGTTCCAACTGGCTTATCTGCATATCGTCGAAGGGGCCACCGCCACATCTCGCGATGTACCGGAAGGCATTGACCTGGACGCGCTACGGGCGTTGTTCGACGGCCCGTACATTGGCAACAACGGTTATGACCTTGATCTGGCCGTTTCGCGGCGCGCGCAAGGCAAGGTCGATGCCGTCGCATTCGGCCGACCTTTTATCGCCAACCCGGATCTGGTCGAGCGTCTGCGCTTTGGCTTCGAGTTGGTCGTTGCACCCCGTGAGGCTTACTACGGCGGTGGGGCAGAGGGTTATACCGACTGGCCCACCACCGACGCTGGAGGTGGAGTGAATGTCTGATCAACGGAAAACTCCACTCGGCAAATCCCGGGCGCTGGTCAGCCCCATCGGGCTGGGCACCGTCGGCATGGCGGGCTTCAACAACCACGTCAACTACCGCCAGTTCGAAGAAGCCATCGGTGTGGCTTTCGAAGGAGGCATCCAGCACTTCGACGCAGCGCCGTTCTATGGGCATGGCAAGGCCGAGTATTACTTGGGGCATGCGATCCGGGAGCTGGGAATTCGCCAACACGTAACGCTCAGCACCAAGGCTGGCCGGATTCTGAAGCCCGCCAATCGCTTCAGGGAAGTGAAAGGGCGATATGCAATTGATTGGGTCGAGCCGCTGCCCTTTGTGGCGGAGTACGACTACTCCTATGACGGCATCATGCGTTCGTTCGAAGACAGCCAGTTTCGCCTGGGGCAAGACTTCATCGACGTTCTGCTTTTGCATGATGTGGGCGAAGCCTGGCACGGCGATCAGGCCGCCATCTATTGGGATCAGCTCAATAAAAGCGGTGGCTACCGGGCGCTCGATGAGTTGCGCGGAGGCGGCTATATATCGGCCGTTGGCCTCGGCGTAAACGACACCGATTCGGTACTTCGCGCCTCGTCCGAGTTCGACATCGATTGTGCACTGATTGCCGGGCGCTACTCATTGCTCAATCACGCGCCGTTGGACGGTGCCTTTGACGAACTCCAAAAGCGCAATGTCTCGATCATCGCGGCAGGTGTTTTCAACTCGGGAATTCTGGCGACAGGAACGAAAGCCGGCAACCTGACGTATGACTACAACACCGTCCCCGAGGACATCCTGACGCGCGTCAGGAGCATCGAAAAAGTGTGCGATGCGTTCAATGTCGAACTCGTGTCCGCCGCGATTGAGTTCGTCAAATTGCACCCCGCCGTCAGCACGGTGTTGCTCGGTGCGCAGAACGCAGAGGCCGTCAGCACGAATCTTCAAGCGGCGTCCAGATCAGCCCCCAAGGCCTTCTGGGAAATGTTGAAAGTGCGCGGCTTGATCCCCGAAAAAGCGCCGGTTGAATGATTGCAGGCCGGCGCCTTGCAACAGCGCATGAGTGCGAAAAAAAACAATCCCGTGTCAGTTACTTATCAGGAGTCATGCAATGAGCAATCTTACTTACGTTCAGGAATACAACGCGATTGTCGAGGTGCTTAACCAGTACAACGAAGGTGGCGCGAAGGCCGATAGCGCACTGATGAAGCCCGCCTTCAACGAGCAGGCCACCATGTTTGGTGTCGATGGCGACAAGCTCGTCGGAGGCGCGATCCAGAATCTCTATGACGTCATCGACACCGCGTTCCGTCCGTCCCCGGAAGCCAAAGCCGCCATCGTGCGCATCGACATCGTCGGCACGGCTGCCAGTGCGCGGGTCGATACCGACAACGTTTCCGGATTCCGCTTCACCGACTTCTTCAACCTGCTGAAGGTAGAGGGCAAGTGGACCATCGTCAGCAAGATCTACCACACCCATCCGAACGCCTGATCCCTCGTCTTCACCGAAAGGAGAGCACCATGTCAAAGAACATCAAGGCAGTACCGACCGCCGAGTACAACGCCGTCATTGCCGTCGCCAATCAGTACGTTGAAGGACTGCGGGAGGGCAGTACGGAAGGTGTCGCGAAGGCATTCCACCAAGACGCGGTGATGTATGGCTTCACTAATGGCCAACTGCTCGGCGGCCCGATCAAAAACCTGTTTGATTTCGTTCAGAAAAACGGCAGTGCCCCCGACATCACGACCCGTCTCGACGTACTGGCGATCACGCCGACGACCGCTGTTGTGCGTGTTGATATGGAGAAGGATGCGATCGGTGCCGACTACAACGATTACCTGACCCTGATCAAAATCGATGGTGCCTGGAAGGTCATCGCCAAGGTCTATCACCAGTTCGAAGGTTGAGCGTCCACCGGTCCCGGTTGAGGCAGTGCCGGGACCGGAGTTCGTCCATCACCAAGGGGAGAAGCGACCGTGAGTGACGTTTTTATCATCGGCGCGGGCGGACTCGACCAGCGGTATTCGCAATGAAGTTGGTTTTGGTTGGCTCCACGGGGCTTGTAGGGCGAGAGGTGCTGAAACTGGCGCTCGCCGATCCACGTATCAGTCGTGTGGTAGCTCCGGTTCGCCGGGCACTTGTCGCTCATCCCAAGCTGCAGGCGCCTCTGGTCGATTTCGACATTTTGCCCGAAACGGTTGACTGGTGGCAGGCCGATGCCGTGATCTGCACCTTGGGCACAACGATGCGCAGTGCCGGTTCGAGAGACGCCTTTCGACGCGTCGATCTCGAGTACCCGATGCATGTGGCGCGCTTGGCCAGGCGGCATGGCACCTCAGCATATGTACTCAATTCGGCCATCGGGGCGAATCCGACTTCGCGTTTCTTCTACAACCGAGTGAAGGGCGAACTGGAGAAGCATCTGGCCGGGCTTGGCTTTCACTCGCTCACCTATGTAAGGCCCGGCGTCATCGGTGGGCAGCGAGACGAGTTGCGATTGGGTGAGTGTGCGCTGGTTTCCGCACTTGGCCTGGCCGGACGGCTGTTGCCCGCTCGCTGGTGACTTAACCCCGCGTCGCGGATTGCCCGAGTGTTACTCGAGTCCGCCCTTGAGCGCGCGCCGGGCATTCATGTCATCTCCTCCGAACGCTGCATTTGAGTACAGGTTCGGTGGGGGTTTTTAAGCAGGTTTTTTCTAGGAGGAACACAAATGCCGATGGTTGAATTTTCCGCTGTTCTGGACAGTGACGCAGCGCACGCGTGGAGCGTGTTGAAGAAGTTTGGCGAGATTCAAAGGTGGCATCCGGCGATTGTCGAAAGCGGCATTGAGGACAACCAGCCTGATGGCATGGTGGGGTGCATTCGCAAACTCGTATTGGCCGATGGCGCGGTCGTCAGGGAGCGTTTGTTGTCAGTCGATGACCGCAATCTGACATTCTCATACCGCTTCGAAGAGGCGCCATTACCCTTGGATAATTACGTGGCCACCGTGAAACTGGCGCCCCTGACAGGCCAGTCCAAGGCGTTTATCAGTTGGTCCGCCAGCTTTGAGCTGCGCGAGCCGAGTAGGGCAGAACAGTACCAGGAAGTTATTCGGGAGTTGATCGTCGAGGGGCATCACAGCCTCCAGTCATTTCTGGGGCAGCGCTGAGCTGAACCAGACAGTGAAGAGCCTTTATTCCTGCACCTAGCGCATTACAATCTCACTGAATTTGACGGTAAGCGTCTCATCATTCCCATCCCGAAACGCCAGTTTGATCGCTGGTGTTTTGCTGAGCTTGCTGTTGCTCTGTTGGAAGATCAACGTAACGCGGGTCGGTACATTGCGAATCAGCTGAAAGCGTAGCCGGGCGCTGTCCTCGACCTGGCCCACCCGGATCGACTCGAACTCGAGCGGACCGCCGGACTCGTCAAACAGCCGGGTGCCGTCATCGAAGCGAAAGCTGCGGTCCACGTTCAGGTTGGTCAGTTCAAACGTACAGGTGGGCAAACGGCCGATATTTTCGCAGCCCTCCAATTCGATGCGTACGTTATCCAGCACTTCCATGCGCTTGCCGAGCAGGTTGTTGCCTTCGTTTTCGACGATCTTGGCTTGCAGTTTGGCGAATTCGAAAGAGGGCTTGGCGTATTCGGTGCCGAGGATAAAAAAGCCGAAAGACAAGCCAGCGACCATGAAAAACTGCAGCGTGCCGCGCAGCATCGGTGTGAAGTTACGAATCTGCCAGCCGATTGAAACGGTTCCCAGAAACAGAAAGGTACTCACCAGCAATACCACGTTTTTCCAGCTGATGAAGCTGAAGCCGAACACGCTGGGGTCCGGCACCGCATAAGTGATTAACGCCCACATGGCGCCCAGCACGATACTGAGCCCTGCCATGCCGCGGGTGATCAATGAAGTGAATTTCTGAGTGCGGGTAAGCGGTATTGCTGAATCTTGCTGGGATATCACGGTGCTGATTCCTTGTTCCGTAGCCGATCGTCCATCCTTGAAGGTGACTGTCAGGCTGTAGAATAGAAAACCTTGAAATATCAAGGTCAGGGGCCTGATTGTGGCGGGATGCCATTATCCAGTAATGGCGCTGTGGGTAAAGACGCGCGGTACGGCTGCACTGGAATAACCAACGATTATTTGCTTAAGTCCAGCTATCGCAGCCACGTCGGTGCGGTACTTCAATTCCTGAAGGGCGCTTCAACCGGAGAATCCCATGACCCCTCGATTCTCGCGTTTCGCCGCATTGCTCGCCATCCTCCTGGCCGGCACCTTGCCCTGCGCCCACGCCGTCGAATACACCCAGGTGAACACCACCGCCAGCAAGATCTCGTTTACCTATAACCAGTTCGGTTCGCGGGCGTACGGCACCTTCGGTAAGTTCGACGCCACGGTCGATTTCGATACGGCCAACCCCTCCGCGGCCCACGCCAAGCTGACCATCGACCTTGCCAGCATCGACGCAGGGGGCAGCGACGCCAACAGCGAGCTGCAAAAGCCTGCCTGGTTCAACACGGCGGACTATCCGGTGGCGACCTTTGAATCGACCGGGGTGAAAGCGCTGGGCAATCACCGCTACCTGATCACCGGTAACCTCACGCTCAGGGGCATGACGCGTGAGTTGCAGGTGAAGGTGCTGCTGAAGCCGGAGAAGGCCATCGGCATCTTCGATGGCGACATCATTCTTAAACGCAGGGACTTCAAGATCGGCGAAGGGGAGTGGGGCGACACGGTTGTCTCCAACGACATCAATATCCGCTTCCGCATTGTCGCGCCCGAGCGTTGATTTTCCTGCGAGGGCTCGATCTGTGACAATAGCGGGCTTAACCCGGAGTCTAAAACGCAATGCCCCAGCTCACCCACTCTGCCACCCCGTGCCCAGAGCCCATCAACAGCCAGATTCTGCAGATGGTCGTCGATAATCTGACTGACATCAGCATGGTGGGCATCGCGCCGAGCAACCCGTTGTACAACGTGTATCAATACGCGGTGGGCTACGAGGTTCATCTCTACCTGGAAGCACTCGACGGCACCAAAGGGATTGCGGTCGAACTCATCGTCGCAACGGACGACGAAGACCCTGAGCAGGTCATCGGCTTTCTGCTGTACCTGCCAGTCAAGGATGACCCCGAGGCGTGCGGCGTGGCGTATATGGCGGTGCAGGCCAGCCATCGGCGGCGGGGCGTTGCGCGGGCGATGCTGCAAGACATGCTCGGTCGCTACCCGCATGCCGAACTGACCTGCACGGTCGCCAAGGTGCCCTGGTTCGAGTCGATGGGCTTCCAGGTGCTGGGCGTGCGCGGCACTCATGTGCTGATGAACACCCGTGATCACGGCAGCGAAGGCTTGATGGGCTTGCTGGATGTCACTTCGATCTACAGTTCTTTGGAGGTGCGGCAGATACATACGTATCTGCTGCAGAAACACGGCAAGCGGGCGATGATCGATGCAGAAAAGCAACGCGACCGGCATCTCGACCAAAAGAATGACGCGCAACGCCAAGGCGTTTGTGCTGGATCGTTTGAGCCAAGACGCCGGGCGCGGGTCTCGTCCCGACTAGACTGTTGAGTCCTTTCGGGCGCGCAGGCTGGCCGAGGCGTGATATTCTGTCGCATTAATTTGGTTTGACTATTCAGTTCGTACGTCTACAGACGTGCCGACAGAATCAATGTCGCTCCAGTAGCTGAGCCAATAATGATAAAAATCAGTGCACGAGTGACATATAACTGAGGTCGATGGAATCACGTCGGCCTTGTGTGCCCACCTTCAAATTCTTGTAAGTGCAGGAACCCACGGCACGCTGCCTGCGTACCCGTACACCTGGGTTGCTCATGATCGAGGATTGGAGGCGGATGGCGTTTATCATAGGTGCTACAGATGTTTAAGAAACTGAACACAGCCCTGCTGGGGCTGGCTTTGTCGATGGGGATCACGTCCGCTTACGCGGAAGAGGCAAAGAAAGTCGATGTGCTGCTCATTGGCGGCGGCATCATGAGTGCAACGCTGGGCGTCTGGCTTAATGAGCTGGAACCCGATCTGTCGATGGAAATGGTCGAGCGCCTCGACGGCGTCGCCCTGGAAAGCTCCAACGGCTGGAACAACGCCGGTACCGGTCACTCCGCCCTGGCCGAGTTGAACTACACCCCGGAAGACGAGAACGGCAAAGTTCAGATCGCGAAAGCCGTTGAAATCAACGAAGCCTTCCAGATCTCCCGTCAGTTCTGGGCCTGGCAAGTTCAGCAAGGCGTGCTGAAGAACCCGCGTTCGTTCATCAACTCCACACCGCACATGAGCTTTGTGTGGGGCGATGACAACATCAAGTTCCTGAAGAAGCGCTACGAAGCCCTGCAAGCGAGCCCGCTGTTCGCCGGCATGCAGTACTCCGAAGATCCGGCTGTGATCAAAAAGTGGGTTCCGCTGATGATGGAAGGGCGTGACCCGAACCAGAAAGTCGCGGCCACCTGGAGCCCGATCGGTACCGACATGAACTTTGGCGAGATCACCCGCCAGTTCGTCGCGCACCTGCAAACCACACCGAAGTTCGACTTGAAACTGTCTAGCGAAGTGCAAGACATCACCAAGAACGCAGACGGCAGCTGGCGCGTCAGCTACAAAAACCTGAAAGACGGCACCAAAACCGAAACCGACGCCAAGTTCGTCTTCATCGGCGCGGGCGGCGGTGCACTGCACCTGCTGCAGAAGTCCGGCATTCCTGAAGCCCAGGAATACGCAGGCTTCCCGGTCGGCGGCTCGTTCCTGGTGACCGAAAACCCGACCATCACCGAACAACACCTGGCCAAGGCCTACGGCAAAGCCTCCGTTGGCGCACCGCCAATGTCGGTTCCGCACCTGGACACCCGTGTTCTGGACGGCAAGCGCGTCATCCTGTTTGGCCCATTCGCGACCTTCAGCACCAAGTTCCTCAAAGAAGGCTCGTACCTGGACCTGCTGACCACCACGACCACGCACAACGTGTGGCCAATGACCAAGGTCGGCATCAAGGAATACCCGCTGGTCGAGTACCTCGCAGGCCAACTGATGCTGTCTGACGAAGACCGCCTCAATGCCCTGAAAGAATACTTCCCGAACGCCAAAGCCGAAGACTGGCGCCTGTGGCAAGCCGGCCAACGTGTGCAAATCATCAAGCGTGATGAAGCTGCTGGTGGCGTGCTGAAACTGGGCACCGAAATCGTTGCTTCGGCTGACGGCAGCATCGCCGGCCTGCTGGGCGCATCGCCAGGCGCATCGACTGCCGCACCGATCATGCTGACCGTGCTGCAGAAAGTGTTCAAGGACAAGGTTGCAACGCCAGCCTGGCAGGAAAAGCTGCACCAGATCGTGCCTAGCTACGGCACTCAACTGAACAGCAGCCCTGAGAAAGTGGCGCAAGAGTGGGCTTACACCGCCAAGGTGCTGGAGCTGACTCCGCCGCCGGTGATTGGTCAGGTGGCGGCTCCGGCTGCTGCTCCGGCCGCTCCGGCCAAGGCGCCGAAGGCTAATGCTGCGACGGATATGGCTTTGTAAGTAGAAGCGTAATCGGAAAGCCCACTGGATCGGTGACGGTCAGTGGGCTTTTTTGTGGGGATTGTTTTTTTGCAAGGGTAGATTCAGCTCGGCTCACATGACTGCTTTCGGCCGAGGCTGTGTAAAAACGTTTTTGAGCGCGACAGGTACTCAAAACCGGACTGAAAATCGCGCTACTACTACGCGAAATCCATATCTGCTGACGTGCCGATAAATTTCAGATTTAACGTAGATGCGCATACTTCAATTTTGGCGACGCGTTTTTACACACTCTGGACCCATTGCAGACGTTCGCGACAGGCTGCTGCTGGCCGATAGCCTGAATCAGGCGTCGCCTAGCAGCATGATATGAGTAGCATGGACATCCACTGTTCGCATGAAACCGCAGTGCAGGTAAAACGCGTTTCCTTCGGACGTATCGGTGGAAAGACGCACGTTCTGAAAGCGAAGAGTGGCATGTGCGACCAGCGCTTTTACTAGCGTTTGACCCACGTGTTGCCCTCTTGAAGAAGCTGCGACGTAAACCCGTCGCAGCCTTGCCGTATTAGTCTCGCCATATGGATCAACTGAAAGGCCTCCGATGCCTATCAGTTGCTGGTTGAAATACGCCGCCATAAGACATTCTCCGGGTGCATCGAAGCGATTCGCTCCGGAGTGCCATTCGGCAATCAGCCGAGTGAGAAACCTGAAACCCTCTCCAACTGCCTCTTTTTCCAAGGCTAGAATCTGTGGCGGCAGGTGCGTGATGAATCTCGACTTGTTTCATACATCGTCCTTGATTCTGTGTGAAACCGTTTTGGCTGGCCGAGGATCTTCGCGTGCACTCTATGTAGAGATGCAAGTGGCAGTTATCGACCAGATACGGGCCATTCGTGAGTGGCCGCTTTTGCCGGGGAACGGATGACCAAGCCAGAAGCGACATCAATCTGACCGGCCAAGACGCCCCGCTCCACCGAGCGGGGGCGTCTGCCCTGTTAATCCTTTGTCAGCTTTCCGGATTGCGTGCCATGACGATCCACGCCGCGCCATCGATCATCACCGACCGCTCGCCGGGGAGGCCCGCGAAGGCGGCGCGAACCGCGGCCGAGGCGTGGGCGCGGATGTCGTCGGGCTGATTAGCGAGCATAAGTGACAGCGGGCCGCCCTCGAACGCCATCTTCACCGCGTCATCGATCGCCGCGTCTCGCGTCCCGCCCTCACCGAACGGGATACAAGCATCGAAGGGCGCGATAGCGATATCGGTGAAGCCGGCCGCTGTCAGGATGCGCGTCACCCGTCCCCGGTCGCCGAACGAGAACGGGCCGGGCGCTTCGGGATCGGGCGGTGCGGTCGGCGGGACGATGCCCTTGATCGCGCCCATCGGCAGGCGCACCCAATCGTTCTCGGCCACGCTGCGCCAGCAGACGAAAGCGACCCGCCCGCCCGGCCGGAGCGCGCGTCGCATATGGGCGAACGCCCCTGTCGGATCGTCGAAGAACATCACTCCGAAACGCGAGAACAGGATGTCGAACGCGCCCTCGGGCAGCTCGGCGCTGCTGGCGTCGGCTACCCGGAACTGGGCCGGCGTATCCTGTGGCGCAAGCGCGCACGCTCGGCCGATCAGCGGTTCGGATATGTCCACGCCCAGCACATGGCCGCCTGCGCCGACGCGGGCGGCCAGAGCCAGACTCGACGCGCCTGCGCCGCAGCCGACGTCCAGCACGCGCTCACCCGTCGCGGGCGCGGCGGCTTCTATCGCGGCCTGGCCGAACACCGCAAACATGGCGTCGAGCCGGGCCTGGTTGGCGACCCAGTACTCTCCGCTTTGGCCATTCCAGTCGGCGACCTGATAGGCATTTTGCTCTGTCATGACATCTCCTCGTTTTGATTCGTTCTTAACTAGGCCGTGCAAAAGCCGGGAACGGCGACCTTCTGGAACAGGTGCGGGCTGCCTACGACGGATGACGGATAGGCCGAAAGCTTCGCGACGAACTCGGGACGGGTGAGGGCGGCGCGGACCGTCTCGGTGGATTCCCACACCACATAGTTCAGGTAGGTCGGGCTATCGCCGATCGCTCGGTGCAGTTGGGTGGAGATGAAGCCCGGCTGCTTCGTCAGGATTTCGGCAGCCGCCTTGAAAGCGTCCAGGAAGCCCGCTTCGTCGGCGTAATCGAGCGTGAAGAGGTTGATTAGCACGACTGGCGCGGCCGCGATGCCGAGTTGGCGCTCAAGCGGGAATTTATCGTCTAGCGGTTGGAATTTACGGTCTTGCGGCTGTAGGTCGGCCATGGTGAATGCTCCCGTCTACTGCGAAATTGAAACTGGCGTGATCGATGCTGCTTCGAAGCAACCTTCAGAAGCCAGCGACAACCGAAGAAGGGAATCTGTGCTCTCAAACCAGCATCGACTGCTGGGCGGAGATACCCGCCATCGCGCCTTGCCATGATGCCGTGGTGACCGACGGCATGAGGGGATTGGCGAGGTCGCCGGCGGCGTAGACGCCGGGCATGCTGGTTTCGCGGCGCTCGTCGACCTTGAGGGCGATGCCCTGGGGCGTATCGACCGTGGCGAGGCCCAGCGATTCATGCAGGCGTGCGGACGGCTTGTTGCGCGGATGCGCGAACAGGATGTCGACCGCGACAGGGGGGCCGGCGTCGAGCCTGACGGTGGCGTTATGGCTCTCGTCATGGTCGATTTCGGTGATCCGGCCATCGACGACAGGGATGCCGCGGCGCGCCAGATCGGCCCGGATGTCGGGTGGAATGTCGTGACCATTGGCGAAGACCGTCAATGTGTCGGTCCAGTCGTGGTACAGCCTGACGTAGTTGTGCGACGGCGGGCCGGACCAGACGAGGCCCCAATGCCGGCCGGCAACTTCAAAGCCGTCGCAATAGGGGCAGGGCACGATAGAGGTGCCCCAGCCTTCGGCAAAGCCGGGAACTTCAGGCAAATGGTCGGCGACGCCATAGCTCAGGATCAGGCGGCGCGCCCTGAGGCTTTCGCCATCGCCAGTGAGGACGGAGAAATCGTCGATGGCGCCGGAGATGCTCTCGGCCCGGGCAGTGACCAGCCTGACCGTGGGATAGCGCGCCAGCTGCTGCCGCGCCTCGGCCAGGATCTCCAGCGGTGGCTTGTGGTCGTGGCCGAGCAGGCCATGCGAGTGGTCGGCGAAGCGATTGCGCGGCAGGCCGGTATCGAGAACGGTGACCTTTCGGCGGGCACGGCCGAGCTGCAGGGCGGCGGCAAGACCGGCAAAGCTGCCGCCAATGATGATGACGTCATTCATGGTGATGGGCTCCGTGTCGTGGATGAAGGGAGATTGGCTTGCACTTTTAAGATACTTTGAAGTACCCTAATTCAGGAATTAGAATACTGTCAAGTACTGGAATTTTTATGACCGAAAACAGCCAGGGCCGGCGCGGCCGGCCCGCCAACGAGGCGCTTGGCCAAACGATAGTCGACGCCGCGTGCGAACTTTTTGTGGAATTGGGTTTTCAAGCGACGACAATGGACAAGGTCGCCCAGCGGGCGAAGATATCCAAGCTAAGCATCTATCGGCACTTCGAAAACAAGGAGGCGCTGTTCAGCGCGGCCATCGCGGCCCACTGCCATCAGTTTGCACCACAGGCCCTTTTTGAAGGCGTCGACGGTTCGGCCGAAGATCAGCTCATGGCGGTGGGATCAACCCTGCTTCGCACGCTGTTGAGCCCGGACGTCCGCAGTGTCGAAGCCATGATCATGGCCGACAAGACGAATCAAAAGTCGTTAAGCAAGCGCCAATACGAAGCCGGCCCCGCCTATGTCATCACCCAAATCGAGGCCCTGTTGCGTCAGTTGCACGCGAAGGCGGTTCTGAACGTGCCCGATCCTCTGGGGTCCGCCCGCTTGTTTGCCGCGCTTTTCAAAGGGTCCGATCTCCTGATTATCGCGCGCTTCGATGAGGCGAGAGCAGAGGACGACAACGAAATCGAATCCTATTGCCGGTCGGCCGTCGCCATGTTCATCGCCGCGCACGGTGGCAACGACCACGCGGGCGGATAAGCATTTGATTGCTCCGGGCAGCTTGGCCGGGGCCGTCGTCCAGGCGCTCCGTCATATTGGGCCGGCGCACGCCAATATGGCGACAGTATCGAAACGCTGCTTTGGTGGATCACCTTCAGCATCTCACGAACTAGCAACTCGTGACTGGGGTCGAGTGGCCGATTTCTGCCTGTCACGAGGGGCTGCAATCGACCGATTCTGTTGAAAAAGTCGGTTTTGGGAAAACCGACTTTTTCAACAGAATCGGCCAAAAGTGGACGGTGGACACGGTGATGGCAAATGAGTAGTGTACGGATGCTGCTTTCGACTCTAGAGGGCAGCAGGACTTGCCGTCATCCATGTCGCGTTTCTCCCTGAGCAATGTCGTATTTACCGCGACCACCTCTAAGCTAGACAAGGACTTACAGGACGACAAGGAACGTTATACGACACGCCATCGCGACAAGAAACGCGACATGGCATGTCACCTAATAGTAGTTATACGCTTGCAAGGAATCGCAATGATCACCGTCTATGGAATTGACTACAATTTAAATGCCAAAAAAGCACAGATGTCCGATGTGCTACATAATTGCATGACTACTGTTCTTGGGTTACCCGAAGACAAGCGTGCTCACCGTTTCGTCCCGCTAGATAAAACTAATTTTTATTACCCCGGCGGTAGATCTGAAAAATACACAGTAATCGAAATAAGCATGATTTCTGGGCGAACGGAAGAAACAAAAAAGAAGCTCATAAAGCAAATATTTACAGCCTTTGAGCGAAACTTGGCTATAAATCCGGTTGACGTTGAAATCACAATATTTGAGCAGCCAAGTCATTGCTGGGGATTCCGAGGAATCACAGGCGATGAGGCAACCTTGAGTTACAGGGTAAACGTATAATAAGCGGTTCAAGCCGTTCGCTTCGCTCTCTGGGACCGCGTACCACGGCTCCTTAACCTAAACGTTAGGCAGTCATGAATATTGTAAGCGTCCGGCAACACGCCTTCTTGAGGCCATCGCTTAATGATCAATTGCACTGACTTGACCACCCGTTCGCATTTAACTAACCCAGCGTTTGCATCGGACTTCAACGCTCAGTAAACAGTCCGGCAGAGGACGACCCATTGCAGACGTTCGCTAACGACTGCAAATGGCCGATTCTGTTGAAAAAGTCCATCCGGCAAAGACACCTGTGCAGGGTATGCGTCCGGCCAAGTCATCTACCCAGCCCTGAAAAGCCAAGACATGGTGTGCACTTAAATTTAAGTGGGCACCAGTTCTAGCCTTTTAAGCGGGTATTCCATGCAGCCACAATGCCGTTCCTACTCCAAATCTTTCAAGGCCCAGGTCATTCAAGAGTGCGCCCAGCCCGGCGCTTCGATTGCCAGCGTCGCACTGAGCCACAGCCTCAACGCGAACCTCGTCCACAAGTGGATTCGGCTGCAATCGCAGAAAAGTGCCGTCTTGCAACCTGCTTTTATCCCCGTGGCTTTACCGTCGTCGGCGTCACGATCAGATATCACCCCGGCCATGATCTGCCTCGAAATCCCACACCCACGCGGCACCGTAAAAGTGAACTGGCCGACCGAAAGCGCGGCTGCCTGCGCGACCTTTCTTCGAGATCTGTTGCGATGATCCCCATTGACTCCATCTGGCTTGTCACCGAGCCCATGGACATGCGCGCCGGCACCGAAACCGCCCTGGCGCGGGTGGTCGCGGTGTTCGGTGCGGCGCAGCCGCACTGTGCTTATCTGTTTGCCAACCGCCGCGCCAATCGCATGAAAGTGCTGGTGCATGATGGGCTGGGTATCTGGATGGCGGCCCGCCGCCTGCATCAGGGCAAGTTCTTCTGGCCCGGCTCTCGACACGGCTCGCAGATAGAGTTGGCCGCCGAGCAACTGCATGCTCTGGTGCTGGGTTTGCCTTGGCAAAGAGTTGGGCCAGGCAACGCGATTTCCATCCTGTAATCTCTGACACGTCCCGTCTGGCCGTGCAATTGTCCGATCAGCCTGTCGTCGGTTTTCGCCTACTCTGGCAAAATCGGCAGCATGACTTCGCTCCCCAATCTAGACCACCTAACCCCTGAACAACTGCGCGCTCTGGCAGCGCAGTTGATGCAGCGCGTGGAGAGTCTCGATCAGGCAGTCGAGACAATGGGCAAAAAGATCCACCGCGACCAAACGGTTATCGAGAAACTGACCCACGAGATTGCACCGCTCAAGCGCTTGAAGTTTGCCAAGCGTAGCGAGCAGTTGAATCCGGCGCAGGCCAGCTTGCTGGAAGATCTGATCGATACCGATATCGCGGCGATTGAGGCTGAGCTTCAGGCATTGCAAACACCTTCAACTCCGGCCGAGACAAAGCAAAATGCGCGGCTCAACGGGCATGAACCGTACACTTATTTGAAGGACGTGCTCACGCGCCTACCGACGCAACGGGCAAGTGATATTGCGCAGCTGCTGCCGCATAGGTGGCAACCGGTTTAGTGACGCAAGACGGGAGGCCCGGACGCATACCCTAGTTTGACGAATTGCATCGAGTGCCTCCTTGGGCTCTGTACGAAATATTATCGGGCGAAGAGCGGTTACTGGATTCTTGGGCCAAATCCACCATAAGGTTTCAACGGTACAACAGAAGTAACTTCCAGCATCCCGGAATTTACCAGTGGCAGCGTTGCCAGCTTTTCCCGAACGGCAGTCTCGTTTTCGGCTTCAACTAGCAGGCAGGCGCCACCCATGTCACCACGGTGCCAGATGTTGCGGATAAATCCCTCCAGATAGAGAGCCCTGGCACGCTGGGCTTCGGCTTCGAGATGAGGCGCAAAATCCGCATCGGAAAAACGCTCCGAGACTCGACGCGAAAGCGTGATGAACTGCATATATATATCCCCTTCAAGGCGTTCGTCGTTTAAACAGTTCACGGATAATTGCAAAAAATACTATTCTGGTCCAAGACGCGTTCTGCATGACTTGAGACCCGATTCACATGACCTTAGATCTTCGATTGCTTGTTGCGTTTATCGCTGTCGCTGAAACTGAAAATGTCGGTCAAGCCGCCAGCCGTCTACATATCTCGCAGTCGCCTTTGAGTCGGCAAATCATTCAGCTTGAAGCGCAGCTTGGTCTGAGGTTGTTCGACCGCACACGTCAGCGCATGCGCCTGACTGACGAAGGACGTCTTTTCCATCAGGAGGCGCGCAGCCTGGTCGCCCATGCATCTGAAGTCGAAGCAGCGGCGCGCAGTATCGCTCTTGGTGAGACAGGCCATATTGCCGTGGGTTATGTCGAAGCGGCCATGCACTCCAATGTATTACCGCGTGCCCTTGCGGGTCTGCAATCAGGCCATCAGGCTGCTACCTTCGAACTCCGTCCCATGGGCTCCTCAGAACAATCCGAGGCCCTGCTCGGCAGAGCGCTCGATTTCGGGCTGGTTTATTCAGTTCCTGAGAGCGCAGACATAGAGTCCATGGAGGTTTCAAGCGAGGCGCTACTGCTTGTTCTGGGAAAAAGACATGCTATGGCCACGCAAGCGAGCATTGCTCCTCAAGACTTGAACGGGGAGCGTTGGGTTGCCTTGGCCCGGTCAAAGAATCCTGCAGCCCGCCAGCGTTTTCTTGAGAATTGCTCCGCTTGCGGTTTCTTGCCTGACATCAAGGTAGAGGCGGATGACCTGCTGGCAGCCTTGCGGCTGGTGGCCTCAGGTTTGGGCATTACCTTTGTCCAGGCGAGTCTTCGGGATTTTCTTGCAGATAGCGTCATATTTCGCGAGCTGCCCTGGTTTCCTTCACGGGTCAGGGTCTATGCCATCTGGCGCAAGGACGACCCCAAGCCGCTTGTCGCGACGCTCCGGCAAGCGCTCTTGGCGGCTTAGCATTAATTCGGCAAGGACTAGATTCAACTCCTCTCCACATGGGGACTTGCGTGCCTGCGTGTTGGAGCCAAACGCACGCATTGGCCGTTTTGCCGTAAGCGCCTGCCGAAGGCACCTTGGCTAAGCTATTACGGAGTTACTGCCGCATAAATGGGCGACCGTTTAACTATGCAAGGTGTGTTCCGCGGACGCTTATCGATGTCTCGAATAGCGCTGCCTGCGACATCCAGGCTAGAGTTGTGGTCGACATGAGGATGGATTCCGCTATCGCGCATAAGGAGAGTGACCGTGTTTCCAATGAATACCTGGCTTGCCTATACCGCAGCCTGCATCTTGCTGGTTGTGTCCCCCGGGCCGGACAACCTGCTGGCGATTGGCAGAGGGCTCAGCCAGGGCCGTATGGCCGCTTTCGTGTCAGGGCTGGCCTCGGGCACAGGGATCCTGTTCCACGTGACGACGGCCTGCCTGGGATTGACTTTGCTCATGCAAACGTCGGTAGTCGCGTTCTGATCGTCAAGGTGATCGGGGCGGGTTATCTGCTTTGGCTGGGCATCAAGGTTTTGCGTGCCCGCAGTCTGATCAACTTCACGCCAACAGCCAATCAGTCGCTGCGCAGCATCTTCCTCACAGGCTTTCTTTCTGCGGCGCTCAATCCGAAACCGGGGTTGTTCGTCCTGGCGTTCATTCCCCAATTCGTCAACCCGCAATTGGGCTCCGTCACCCTTCAGATGCTGGTGTATGGGGTATGGTTTGCCGCATTGACTGCCGTGGGTTTCGCGCTGATGGGGATATTTGCTACCGGCCTGTCAAGCTGTATTCGGCAACGGCCGCGGCTGGTCAATGGTCTGAATGTGGGGGCTGGTTTGACTTTTGTCGTGTCTGGCCTGTCCATCGCGACGCTTAGCCAGAAGTAATCCCTTGTGCTGCCAGCAATGACTCTATGCGGCGGGGCAGTCTGCGTTGTTAGGCCCGTTCTCCCTTCAAACATGGCTCAGCAGAGGGCCACGCTAAAGCGCGCAGAGGCTAATTGGACGTCCATTATCGCGGCAAGATCTGCCCGCACTTACGGAGATTCTGAGCGATCCTGAGGTGATGAAATACTCTGTTCGTGGGGTTTTTGACGAGAACGCCACGCGTAATTTCATTGACTTTGATTGCGTCGTGACAACTGTCGCGTCCTCACAACTGCCGGTGGACTAAAGTCCGTGGATTCAGTGATCTGTCGTCCTGCGATTGTCTTGGGGTGCTTAGTTCAGGACTACGCTAAAGTTATGCGAATCGTCGATCAAATGTGACCCACTGTTCGCGCTGCGTCCGTCCCTGGAGCGCCCAATGCCGCCCATTACCGCGCGCCTGGTGGCGCTGTTTGTGCTTTGCCTGACGCTTGAAGTGCCAGCCCAGACCAACGCTTGCCCAGCTGGCGAAAAAGAAGTGTGCCTGAACGGCTGCATCTGCCTGCCAGACCTGGAGCCGATGCTCGGCTCCCTGCCTGATGACGTCCACCAGGTCGCGGCACCTGCCCTGGCGCTATGGCTGACCCAAGCCCGCGCTGAAGCAGCCAACGCCGGCATCCACCCCATTCCACCGCACATCCGGGAGCAACTGCTGCGCTGGTACGACCCCAGCGTCCTCGACACCGCGCGCTACAACGTCAGCGACAACGGCCAATTCAACGCTGCCACGGCCATGCTGCAAAACCCCGATGTCGGTGCCGTGACGCTGATCGACATCATCCTCTTCCGGGACGCTCAAACCGCAGAACACAACATCGCGCTCTGGGCTCACGAACTAAAGCATGTGCAGCAGTATCAGGAATGGGGGGTAGAAGGATTTGCCCAGCGATATACACAAGATTTCAATGCTGTAGAGGCGCCGGCTTATGCCATACAGGCTGAGGTCAGACGGTCGGTGCGGGAAGGGACTTACTAAGGGGGCGAGTCGAATGTAAACGCTGCTCAGCACTAATGTGATTTGTAATGGTCAATTAATCCCGCACGACCGTCAGCAATTGTATTGCTCGGATCCGACCGGATCCGCATCGGCATTTTGATCAAGGACAGTGAAAACATGTTTGCCGCCATTTAATCAGCAACCGCCTCCACCTGGTCCCGTGAATAGGGACTCGCCGTACGTTTACCCCTCAATCCAATTCGAAGATTTAAAGCATGCACCTACGCAAAATTGCAGTTGGGCTGTCGGCCCTTGTTTTGCTCTCGACCGGGGCCCAAGCCCGCAGTCTGCTGGATTTCATCAAGCCGCCCACCCAGCATCAGGAACAAGCGTCCCGCTCGGGCTCGATCACCCAGAGCGCGGCCCTGGAACTCTATTCAAACAAACAGAAACAGGCATCGTTTGATGGCTGCGCAGATCTGTTCCCGGCTGCGAAACCGATCAACATGGCCACTGTGCCTGCAACCATGAAACCCCTGGCCCTGTGTTCCGACAACTTTGCGGTGCTGTACTCGCAAACCAGTAAGACGCCGTTGGTCGTGGTCGAACGCCTTAATGCCGCCCAGTTGCAGGATGCCAAAGGGGAGGAGCGCACCAACCAGTTCTACCCGGACCCTCGCATCCCCAAGAGTGGACGGGCAGAGTTGAGCGACTACCGTAGCCAACATCCGGCCGTGGACCGTGGCCATCAATCCCCGGCAGCCGATGCACCGAACCCCAATGCAATGGCCCAATCCTTTGCGCTGTCGAACATGGTGCCGCAAGACCCCACCAACAACCGGAAGATCTGGAGTAAGGTCGAGTCCGATGTCAGAAAGTTTGCCAAGCGAGCCGATGGTAATGTTTTTGTGTTCACCGGCCCGCTCTTTGATTCAGGCCACACCACCATCGGGAATAACAAGGTCTGGGTGCCAACCCGCCTGTTCAAGCTGGTTTACGACGCATCGTCCAAGCGTGCCTGGGCCTACGTACTTCCCAACGCTGAAACTCGTATCGAGAGACCAATGGACTATGACGCTTTCGTGAAGAGTACCGGGCTCAACTTGCTGGGGAATCTACCGGTCACAGGTTCCGTAGGGCGCTCTTGATGGCTTGATGGCTGCGTGCCAGTGCTAGACTTCTCAGCCCCAGACCAACCATGGACGCGAAGATGGTCGAAAGATTGCGAAGTCGGCGCTGGCCAATTTTCTGCTGGCCGACGCCCAAGTGAATTACGACGGCGTCCAGTAAGCGGACGTCATCATTTCCTCCGAGAACTGATCCATGTAGCTTGCTGCTCGCGTTCGGGCAAGCTATCGAGAAATGCGGCAATCTGCCGGGTACTGCGCAAGTGTAACGTAGGAATTTGCGGGCCAATGGCCAGGCGTACCGTCTCGATGCCTGGACGATAGCCACTGTCGAAATTCCACACGAACTTCAGAAAAGTCAGGAACGCCCAGTCGAACTTCTCTGTACAGCCTGATGCCAGATCAGGGCGAGGGCGGTTCATTATGCTGCGCATGATCACTCGGATGAAACAATTGAGCCGTGACGTATCGAGCCAAATGATCAGATCGGTACGGGGCAGGCGAAGGTCGAAGGTTCGCCGCGCATAGTTGCCTTCACAAATCCAGGCATCCGGTGCGATAGCGTCGCGGACCCGTGTGCGGAATTGCTCGGCGTCGGGTTCGACCCAGCCGGGCTCCCAGAATAGTGTATCCAGGTGTACCACGGGCAGGCTCAGGCGTTTGCCGAGGGCGCGGGCCAGGGTAGATTTGCCACTACCGGCATTGCCCAGAATTACAATCCGTTGCATGGGGACTTCCTGTCGCGAAAAAGCCGGCGATTGTGCAGGTTTTGGATAGTCAGTTAAAGGCTGATGGGAGGGGGGCTGCAAAACATCACTGCCAATTGGGGGCGCGCGGCGCCCGACTGCTTCATCAGTTCTGAAAAGTGTGCTCCTGGCTGATTGAGAGCAATCGGCCTGAAACCAGCCGCTCGACACTGCATCCGCTCACCGCTTAAAGTGCTGTCGATTAATCAACGGATCATCATCAAAAATGACTGAGACCCTCCAAGGCAGTTGCCTTTGCGGTGCCGTCAAATACCATCTCCGTTCCCGCCCCAAAGCGGTTTCTCACTGTCATTGCAGTCAATGCCGCAAAAGCCATGGTGCAGCATTTGCGAGCTATGGCAGTGTGTTGCGTGTCGACTTTGATCTGACACAGGGGATAGATGACATCCGGTTTTACTCGTCCTCTGAATCAGTAGAGCGCCAATTCTGCAGCCGCTGCGGCTCGTCGCTCTTCTGGTCAAATAATCAGGGCGAATACTCCCAATGGATTTCCATAGCTCTCGGCACGCTGGACACACCTTTCACTTCCGACAAGCAAAAGCATGTCGAGGTGAAGTCCAAGGCTCCATGGTATGAAATTCAGGATCACTGGCCGCAGTCTCGATGACCGCTTTGGGTTATGAATTGCCGTTGCCTTACCGGGTTCGTCATCCATTTAGGTGGGACAGGACTTTTGTGTTTTTGAAAGATCAAAAAATTGCAGCCTCTGCCAGTGCACTCTTTGTAGGATCGCAGTACGCATTAAGCCTGGCGGTTCCACTTGAGAGTGGATGACTTTGATTGTGTCGTGACAACTGTCGCGTCCTCACAAGACCGGCGGATTGGTTTCAACTGCATCCCCACCCATCACCAACTACACTTCCTCCAGCCAATCCGGACAATCGTCCGGGGCCGCTCTCCAGGAGGAAATCATGACACGGAAGAATGTCTCCAGCCCTGAACCTACGGGTACGAATCCCAGCGTACTGTTGAGTCCCCCCGACATAGCGGCGCTCGCCGAGATATCCATCACCGATCCAGACAAAACGCACCCTGCGTGGATTAAAGAGCAGTTTCCCGAGTACGTGGACCCGCATGCAGGGCATGAAGCCAGGACTGTTCGCGAGATTAACCACAAAGGGCATGTTGTTCGGATCGTGACCACTTACCAGGTGGAGGTTGATGGGGCCCCGGTCCAGGCGCATCTGTTTGTGGACGATGCTGGCCAAGTCCATACGCATGCCACCCCATTCGTGTCTTACGGATCGGCTCTCGATTTGATGACCGCGGTAATCGATGCCTATCCAGAATCTTTCGCCAAGGGCGATGGCGACGGGGGAGAGCACTCCGGCCATCCCGCCCACCATGGCCATGGAGCCCATCATGATCAGGTCTAATGCGGTCAATGATCTCGTAGCGCTCAAGAAATATGTCGAAGGGGTAAAGCGGCTCAAGGATCCCGCGCAGAATCCTTGGCCTGGGCAGGCCAATCTCTCGATTTATGACTCCTTCGTGGCCTGGCACCACCGGGCCATGATGATTGCAACGCCTACCGGGCAGATGGCCAGGAATGCTGCGCATGGCGGGCCATCATTCTTGCCGTGGCATCGTTACTTTCTCGTGCGGCTGGAAACCCTGATTCGCAAGGCGGTAAACGACCCACACTTTCGAGTCCCGTACTGGGATTGGAATACTGACGCAGAACTTCAGGACCCGAGGACTTCACTCATCTGGTCGGATGAATACCTTGGGCAGTTCGTGGATGGGAAGTGGCGGGTGCGAGTGATGGGAAATGGCCGGACCATGGAACTGAACCGGGTAAATCGCCCTCTGGTGCGTTATTTGGGAATAGCTGGGTCGCTGCCCAGCCGAGCCAATGTGCGCAAGGTCATCCATGAAAATCCGGTGTATGACAAAACGCCCTATGATTCAGCGCAGTCCACCGGTGGTGCGCGCAACAGCATCGAGGGATGGGCTGGCAAAGAACGCATTCATAACAACGTGCATGTGTGGGTCGGCGGTGACATGGGCTTGTCGTCCTCGCCGAACGATCCGGTGTTCTTTCTACATCATTGCAATGTCGACCGGCTCTGGGCGGCATGGCAAGCGAAGCATCCCACTGCAGCTTATGTACCTGACGGAACGGCCCCTGATACGTTCAAGTTCCATCGGATTGATGACCCGATGTACAGCCCTTTCCCGGAAAAGGTGACGCCTCGTGATGTGCTGAATTACAGCCAGTACTACAAGTACGACACCTTGGGCGACTTGCTTTAGACCGCATCAAACGGGGGCGCCTCCAGTGATATTGAACGCCTGCTCTTCCAGACGCGTTTGTATCAACGCAGCCAATTGTCGGGTGGCGGGCGCCAAGTGTTCAGTTCCACGATAAAGAACATAACCGAGGGTCGGCAGCGTGGGTAGACCGGCAATCACAGCGAGATGTTCTGGCAGCCCGATGCGGGTTCGCAACGTGAGGCCCAAACCGGCAGTAACGGCTGCCCAGATGCCACCAACACTGGGGCTGGTCAGCGCGATTCGCCAGGGAATCCGCGCCTCATCCAGCGCCTGGGTTGCCGCACTGCGCAACACGCAAGGGGCGTCGAACATGATCAATGGCAGGGGTGTATCGACAGAGCCGTTGAGCGGTGGCATATCACGAGGCCCGATCCAGTGCATCTGCGTTTCACCCAGGCGCGTGTAATAGGGGGACTTGTGCCCGGTGTCCCAAGACAGGGCCAGGTCCAGGCCGCCGTTGTCGATCAATGCAAGCAATTCGGTATTACGCGCGATCCTGACTTCGAGGCTCACCATCGGGTACATCTTGACGTAGCGTCGCAGAATATCGCTGAGGAAGTGTTCGCCGAAGTCTTCTTGGAGCCCGAGGCGTACCGTGGCGACCATCTGGCTTTCGTGCAGGGTCTGGAAAATGCTGTCGTTCAGTTCAAGCAGCCGGCGGGCATGGCTGAGCAGGGATTCACCCACCGGCGTCAACACCAGCCCTCGACCGGATTTGGACAGCACTGGAGTGCCTATCTGTTCCTCAAGTTTCTTGAGTTGTGCGCTCACGGCAGACGTCGAGCGATTAAGCCGATCCGCCGCTTTGGCAAAGCTGTTGAACTCAACACCGATCACGAAAGTACGCAGCACATCAAGATCGAAGGTTGGACGGCGCATCGAATCATCCACTAATTCAGGACTATGGCCGCTATTAAATCTGATATTCGGAATCATATCGACTTGATAGTTTTCTCCTGTCAGTTGGTTTTCAGGAGTAGGCCGTTATGCCATTTGCACGTATTTCACTGCACCGGGGAAAGTCTGCCAAGTATTTACAGTCCCTCTCACAAGGGCTGCACGACGCGTTGGTGGAAAGTTTCGACGTGCCGATGGCCGACCGGTTCCAGGTCATTCATCAACATGAAATGGGCGAATTGATATTTGATCCCGGCTACCTGGGCGGTCCGCGCAGCCATGACTTTGTGCTGATCGCGATTACTGCCGGTCGCCCTCGAGACATCGAGACGAAACAGCGTTTTTATCGCAACCTGGTCGAGAGACTGAGTCGAGCGCCAGGCATCGACTCTGAGGACGTCATGGTGGTAATTACCACTACCGCGGCAGATGAATGGTCGTTTGGTGGCGGGCGGGGCAACTAGTTTTCTATCAAGTGGACAACAGCAGGAGGGGCACCGGTCGCTCACCACCATCGGTGCCGAAATTGTTCATTCAAACAGATGCCCTGCGCAGATGTCGCCGATACAAAACAACACCCATAACAATCGAAAGTAACCCGACCCCCACATTACCCAAAAGCCAAATTGCAAAGTTCCGACTTTGGTCCGCATCACCCTCGTAGAACGGCCCAAAGTAGCTAGACACTGCCACGAATATCAAATTAAACGCCACGACGGCCAAGGCAACGATAAGGATGACGAGCAATACCCCTTTAACAATTTTCATATGACCTTCCAAAACCATATTTCCTTCGATTCGTGGTAGTCGGAGAAACTGCCCTCGATGGAAAAACCCAACTGAATACGAGGGTAGCTCAGCCAGTCCGTTAGTCTACGCCCGTTCCATAGGTCGATATGATCGCCGCTGCGATTGCCGATGGTCTCGTTTCCTCTGCGCCAGAAGTCCTTGAAGAAAATGATGCCTTGGTTCTCGCCGCTCCGTACCCAAGGTAAACGCTAAACAGGAGGGGGGGCGCGATGAGTTGCGGGAATAGTCGCCCCTGCGAGCTGCGGCTGATCCGTATTTTTCTGCGCTATCTGCATCTGTAATGCATTCGGTTGCCAGCTCACAATACCGGCACGATCAGCAGAAGCGGTAGCCGCTGCACCGCAAACTCATAACGTAGGAGGCCCAATGGGCAAGATGGCATTTTTCCTGGGTGGATTTCTGGTGTTGACCATTTTGATTGGTGCACTGGCCACGATATCTCCGGTGTAAGCAGAAGGTGAGTTGTTCATATTCCAGCGCGTTGCGCAGCAAAAAGCCCCGTCCCATTTTTAACTGGGGCGGGGCTTTTACGTGTTGAAGATCAAAAGATCGTTTTAGCGCTTGATCAGGGAGATCTTGGTTCCCTCGATGCTGATCCCGGCCATTAACCCCTGCTGGTCGAAAATGAACGCGTAGGCATCGTCCTTTAATGTCGTACTGGAAAGATTCTTCGCCACCCCTTCATCAACCACAACAACAGTGGGGCCTACACCAAGTTCCCAACCCTTGGTTTTACGTAAATAATCCGCGGCTTTGTCGGTCATCAGGAAAACCGCATAGCCATACGACTGGGCACCAGCCTGCAGCCCCCATGACCCGGTTACGGAGTTGTAATAGTTCTCTACTTTCTTGTCCTTAAACATGACGCCTTCGCCATAGCTGCCGCCAAACACAAGGCCTGCCTTGATGATTTTCGGGAAGACAAGAATCGCTTTGGCGCTGTGGGAAACACTTTCGGCAAATGGTGTGGCTTTGTAGAGAGTTTGTAAGGCTTGCCGAGAGTCGACAGTCAGGTCCTCGGCGGTTGCCGCGCCTGCAGTGTTGAGAAAACTCGCCGATGCCAATGAAGCAGTCGCAAGAACGATCGATAGGAAGTACCGCATTGACTGAGTCATTTTTGTACTCCGATACGGGAGCATTGGATGTGAGCAGCAGTCAGCAACTGCCCTCGGCAGAAACCAAGCCTACTGAAATTATCCGGCGCACCCTAAAGTGTGTGAGCTACTGGCTTCACCCTTCAATGGAGCAGGGCCCGAGGCCTTTGAACATAGGCGATGCCATCACTTTTTATGACATCTGCGTATGGGCAGGGTTCGGTATTAGAGACGGCGATGGCTTACTGATGAGCCTGATCAAGACAACTGTAAACAAAACGGACGCCTGACAAGACGCCCGTTTTTATTTACTTCGCTGCCTGCGCCCGCAACATCGGGTTTCAGCAATGTCGCTCGTGTTACCTCAGATCAAACCGATCCAGGTTCATCACCTTGACCCAAGCCGCCACGAAGTCTTTCACAAACTTCTCTTGCGCGTCATTGCAGGCATAGACCTCCGCCAATGCCCTCAGCTGCGCATTCGATCCAAACACCAGATCCACACGGGTACCGGTCCATTTTAGATCGCCGGTTTTGCGATCGCGGCCTTCGAACTCTTCGTTGGCCTCCGACACCGGTTTCCATTCCACGCCCATGTCGAGCAGGTTTTTGAAGAAGTCGTTGGTCAACGCTTCCGGCTGCTGGGTGAACACGCCGTGTCGGGTTTGTCCGACGTTGGTGTTCAACACGCGCATACCGCCGATGAGCACGGTCATTTCTGGCGCGGTGAGGGTCAGCAGTTGTGCCTTGTCGATCAGTAACGCCTCGGCCGGTACGCGGTATTTGCTCTTGAGGTAGTTACGGAAGCCATCGGCGACGGGTTCGAGGTAGCCGAAGGATTCCACGTCGGTTTGTTCTTGCGAGGCATCCATCCGTCCCGGTGTGAAAGGCACCGTGACGGTTTGCCCGGCATTTTTCGCGGCCTGTTCGACGCCGGCGCAACCGGCCAGCACGATCAGGTCTGCCAGCGAGATTTTTTTGCCGCCACTGTTGAACTCGCTTTGGATGCTCTCGAGTTTCGCCAGCACGCTGGCCAGTTGCTCAGGCTGGTTGGCTTGCCAGAACTTCTGCGGGGCCAGACGCAGGCGACCACCATTGGCGCCGCCGCGTTTGTCGGAGCCGCGGAAGGTGGAGGCTGCCGCCCAAGCGGTGGACACCAGTTGCGAGACGGTCAGGCCGCAGGACAGCAGTTTGCCCTTGAGTGCGGCGATGTCGCTGTCGTTGACCAGGGCATGGTCGACCGCCGGGATGGGGTCTTGCCACAGGAGTTCTTCGTTGGGCATTTCCGGGCCGAGATAGCGCGAGAGGGGGCCCATGTCGCGGTGGAGGAGCTTGAACCAGGCGCGGGCGAATGCGTCGGCCAACTGGTCCGGGTTCGCCAGGAAGCGCCGTGAAATCGGCTCATAGATCGGGTCGAATCGCAGGGACAGGTCCGTGGTCAGCATGGTCGGGTTACGCCGCTTCGACGGGTCGTGAGCATCCGGAATAATGCCCGCGCCAGCGCCGCCTTTCGCCGTCCACTGGTTGGCGCCCGCCGGGCTCTTGGTCAGTTCCCACTCGAAACCGAACAGGTTTTCCAGGTAGTTGTTGCTCCACTTGGTGGGCGTGGTGGTCCAGGTCACTTCCAGGCCGCTGGTGATGGTGTCGCCGCCCTTACCGCTGCCGAAGGTGCTCTTCCAGCCCAGGCCTTGAGCTTCGAGGCCAGCGGCTTCGGGCTCGGCGCCGACGTTGTCGGCAGGGCCGGCGCCGTGGGTCTTGCCGAAGGCGTGGCCACCGGCGATCAGTGCCACGGTTTCTTCGTCATTCATCGCCATGCGCCCGAAGGTCTCGCGGATGTCCACCGCAGCAGCGACCGGATCGGGGTTGCCTTCCGGGCCTTCCGGGTTGACGTAAATCAGGCCCATTTGCACCGCGGCGAGCGGGTTTTCCAGATTGCGTCCTCCGTCGGTACGGCTGTCCTCATTTTCCCCCGGCTCAGCAACGAGTGGGCCTTCGCCGGGTTCTTGCATGGGTTCCTTTTTGTCTTTTTCGTAGCGGGTGTCACCGCCCAGCCACTTGTTTTCGGAGCCCCAGTAGACGGCCTCATCCGGTTCCCAAACGTCTGGCCGGCCACCGGAAAAGCCGAAGGTCTTGAAGCCCATGGACTCCAGCGCGACGTTGCCGGTGAGCACGATCAGGTCGGCCCAGGAGATGTTGCGACCGTATTTTTGTTTGATCGGCCAGAGCAGCCGCCGCGCCTTGTCGAGGCTGACGTTGTCTGGCCAGCTGTTGAGCGGTGCAAAGCGCTGCTGACCGGAGCCGGCACCGCCACGACCGTCACCGACGCGGTACGTGCCGGCGGCGTGCCAGGACATGCGAATAAACAGCGGCCCATAGTGACCGAAGTCTGCCGGCCACCAGTCTTGCGAGTCGGTCATCAGGGCATGCAGGTCTTGCTTGAGAGCCTGAAAATCCAGATTTTTGAACGCTTCGGCGTAGTTGTAACCCTCGTCCGTGGGGTCGGACAGCCGCGAATTCTGGTGCAGGATCTTCAGGTTCAGTTGGTTCGGCCACCAGTCGCGGTTCGTCGTGCCACCGCCAGCGGCGGCGTGATTGAACGGGCATTTCGATTCATTTGCCATGTGTGCGCTACCTTTGGTCGTATTCATCCGGCTATCCGGCCCGGGGTGGGCGCGCAATAGCGACGAGCGAAATCAATGACATAGGCTGTAGCCGTTCGATCAACCGATCGTCGTGGTCACACGGGAATCTGGATAGCAGCAATCGAGTTGCCTGTACGGTGGCCCACGGCAAGCCTAGTACGCTTCTGACTCATTCGTATCTTTTATCAAGTCTCAACCGGCCAGCTCATGCCAGCGCTGCATTAAGGTTAGACGCCTATAAAGCAGTCAGCTAATAGGTGGAGTATTCACTCTTGATAGGCAGAATCTTTTACCTGAGCCCTTGAGATGGAGCCGTTGTTACGAGTCTCTTTTATCCAGCGTCGGCAAAACGTAATCTGTCGCATCGACCTTTGGATGGAACCAAACCAATGCTACTAACCCATCGCCCCGTCAATGCTGAAGATGTGTTGGCTGTTTGCGACTTTCCTCAAAACTCCCAAGAACTTTTTTACATGTTCCCGAAGGCGCACTACCCGCTGACGGAAGATCAAATGCATGCATCGATTGCTCTACGTTCAGACTCGACGGTGGTTGAGGGGGACGGTTCTGTTGTTGGCTTTGCGAACTTTTATGTGTTTGAGCGCGACGGTATTTGCGCGATCGGCAATGTGATCGTGTCGCCCAAGGCCCGGGGGAAAGGTGTCGCGAAGTTTTTGGTGGAGACGATGGTGGAGCTGGCCTTTGAGCGCCATCGGGCAAGCGAGGTGCAGATTTCGTGCTTCAACGAGAATACGGCGGGGCTGCTTCTGTATCCGCAGCTTGGATTTGTGCCGTTTGGGGTTGAGGAGCGAGTATCGCCGGATGGGCGCCGTGTAGCGCTTATACAAATGAGAAAGGCCGGGAGCCATGGGCGGCTCTGAGTATTTTTCGAGTTGGGATTTGTGCTGTTTATTCGGGCCTCTTCGCGGGCAATGACGCAGAGAGGAAACGAGTGACGGAAGGTATGATGGGCCTTTCCGTCGACGACCATCCAAGGACCCACCCCGATGTCTTTAAGCAAACGCGATCAGGCCCGCATCGAACGTCGCCTGGTTGCTACCCTGACCGAGGCGTGTGAAACAGCCAAAGTGGAAATTGTCGGGTTCTGCTGGCTGACCCACGAGATCGATTACGACGTCTTTCCTTCCAGCCTGAGGGTGATTTGGGTCTTCGATACCCAGGCCAATAAAGAGCAGGCGCTGGCGAGCGGGCAGGGCGAGCGCATGGTCGAACTGACGGCCGTGGCGTTAAGTGACGCGGATGTTCTCGTCAGCCCGGTAGCAGCCCATGTGCAGTTTGATTCTGAAGAACAATGTCAGCGCGCCAATGCCGGAAACTGGCAGCAACGCCTGGCGCACAAGCGTTCGGCACGGGGTTGATGCGTGGCCAAGGATATCGAAAATCCGTGTATTTCCGTTTGCCAGCTAAGCGGTGAGTTGTGCGTCAGTTGTGGCCGCACCAAGGACGACATCAGAAAATGGAAGCGCATGAAGCGTCCGGAAAAAATGGCGGCGGTGCAGCGCGCGAGTTTGCGGTTGAAGAGTCTTCAGAAAAGGAAGGATTGAGGTTAATACCAGGCCGCACTGCGATCCGTAGCAGCTGTAGCAGCTGTCGAGCTCCAGCGAGGCTGCGTTCGGCTGCGTAGCAGTCGTAAAACCAGAAATCGCGGTGCATCAGGCCGACCGTGTCAGTCGGACTTACGACTGCTGCGCAGCCGAACGCAGCCTTCGGCAGCTGCTACAAAAAGCGTGTCGTGGCTGGAATCGCTTCCAGCCCCTAAAGTTGCGCACACACCTCTCGAACACATTCACGCAACCACCGATGCGCTGAGTCGGCATCCATCCGTGGGTGCCAGAGCATCGAAATGGTGATCGGCGCCAGGTCGAACGGAAGATCAAAACTGTGCAGGCCCGCGCGCAGGTTTCGGGTGTGTTGCGCGGGCACTGTGGCGATCAGGTCCGAGGCGCGAGCCAGCGCCAGCGCGGCCGAGAAACCGCCGACGATGGTGGATATCTCCCGCTCCAGCCCCAGCGCTTTCAGGGCCTCATCCATCGGCCCTTTATCAAACCCGCGCCGCGAGACCAGGACGTGTCTGCCAGCGGCATAACGGGCGGCGCCGATCTCGCCCTGGCTCAGTGGATGCCCCATCCGCACGACACCCACGAAACGATCCTCGAATAACGCGCGGGTGCGCACTTCCGGGCTCGTCGTACCGCCAACCACACCGGTTTCCAGATCGACGGAACCGTCGCGAAGCGCGGCGCTGTCCTTGCTCAGCTTCTGCACGAAGTGCAAGCGCACGCCGGGGGCTTGTTCACTGACGCGGGCAATCAGTGCCGGTCCGAAGTTTTCGACGAAACCGTCGCTGGTGCGTAGCGTGAACGTGCGGACCAGTTGTTTGAGATCAAGCTGTTCGGCGGGGCGTAAAACGGCTTCGGCGTCTTGCACCAAACGACTGACATGCTCGCGCAGCTCGAGCGCCCGAGGTGTCGGCACCAGCCCGCGCCCGGCCCGCACCAGCAGCGGGTCGCCCGTCGTTTCGCGCAATCGTGCCAGCGCCCGGCTCATGGCCGACGGGCTCAGCCGTAGTCGTTGGGCGGCGCGCGCGACACTGCCTTCGGCGAGCAGCACGTCCAGGGTCATCAGCAAATTCAGGTCAGGAGTCGTCATGCCTCAACGTTAGCACGGCGCGCAGCTGACATGGCGTCAAACGCATCTATCAAGTGCAAATGCTGCGCCTTCCGCCATGCCTACCACAGGCATACGCTGCTGATCTACCTTTCAGACGTGGCCAAAACAATGCAATTCATCCCTCAATCAGGCTCGGTCCGCTGGGCGCTCACCAGCCTTTCGTTGTCGATGTTGATGCCTTCACTCGACACCAGCATCGCCAATGCCGGCTTGCCGACGCTGGCCCAGGTGTTCGATGCGTCCTTTGCGCAAGTCCAGTGGATCGTGCTGGCGTATCTGCTGGCGATCACGACGTTGATTGTCAGTGTCGGCCGGCTCGGCGACAGGGTCGGACGTCGGCGCTTGCTGTTGGCGGGCATCGCTATTTTTACCCTGTCATCGCTGGCCTGTGGTGTTGCGCCGTCGCTCGGCTGGCTGGTTGGCGCCCGGGCGGTGCAGGGGCTCGGAGCAGCGATCATGCTGGCGCTGACCGTGGCGTTTGTCGGTGAAACGGTGCCGAAAGCGCAAACCGGCAGCGCCATGGGCTTGCTCGGAACGATGTCGGCGATCGGCACCACGTTGGGGCCGTCGCTCGGTGGGATGTTGATCGCAGGCGCAGGCTGGCAGGCGATTTTCCTGCTCAACGTGCCGCTGGGGGTGCTGAATATTCTGCTCGCCTATCGCTATTTGCCTGCTGACCCTGCGCGGGCGAAAGCCCAGCGGCCAGGGTTCGACAAGGCAGGCACATTGCTGCTGGCGCTGACGCTCGGCGCTTATGCGCTCGCCATGACGATCGGCCACGGTGATTTTGGTCCGCTCAATATCGCGCTGTTGCTGGCGGCTGTTTTTGGCGCCGGGATTTTCATCTTCATTGAGGCCACGGTTGCATCGCCATTGATCCGGTTAGCCCTGTTCCGCGAGCCGGGGTTGAGCGCCAGCCTGGCCATGAGCCTGCTCGTTTCGACGGTGATGATGGCGACGCTGGTGGTCGGGCCGTTTTATCTCTCGGGGGCGCTTGGGCTCGGCACGGCACTTGTCGGCCTGGCCTTGTCGGTCGGTCCGCTGGTGGCTGCGCTGACCGGCGTGCCGGCCGGGCGCCTGGTGGACCGTTTCGGCACCCGGCGCATGACCCTTGTCGGGCTCGTTGCCATGGCGCTCGGCGCGGGAGCGCTGTCGATGATGCCGGCAGGCTTCGGCCTCCTCGGTTACCTGGCGCCCATCGCGGTGATTACGGCCAGCTATGCGCTGTTCCAGGCGGCCAACAATACCGCCATCATGGCCGACATACGCCCGGATCAGCGCGGGGTGATTTCCGGCATGCTCAGCCTGTCGCGCAATCTCGGCCTGATTACCGGTGCTTCGGTCATGGGCGCGGTGTTCGCCTTTGCCTCGGCCACGGCGGACATCACCACGGCATCTTCCGCCGCCATCACCAGCGGCATGCAAATGACGTTTGCCGTCGCCGCGCTGCTGATCGTCCTGGCCCTTGCTGTTGCGCTGGCACCGCGTGGGACCCGACATCCGAGTACTCCAGACTGCTGCATCGTGTGCACTAATGAACTGCAGTGAAGCTATATTGTTCACTTGAAATCGAATGCCGATACTGCCCGCACATTGCGCAGATGGGCTGCGCTGAAGTGGAGGAGTCAGGCTATGGTTTCTGTCGTTCGTATTTCACACACCGGCGCACCTGAGGTGATGAACATCGAGCAGGTGACGGCGCGTGAACCGGGGCCGGGTGAAGTCTGGCTGGAGCAGGAGGCGATTGGCGTCAACTTCCTCGATGTGTCTCAGCGCAACGGCGCCGTGCCGCTGCCATTGCCATCGGGGCTGGGCCTTGAAGGGGCGGGCCGTGTGGCCGCTATCGGCGCGGGGGTGAGCAACGTCAAGGTGGGTGATCGGGTGGCATACGCGACGGGGCCTGTTGGTGCTTATGCCAGTGCGCGGCTTTTTCCGGCCGAGCGACTGGTGCCGATTCCCGACGCATTGACGGCTGAAGAGGCCGCCGCGGTGTTGTTCAAAGGCATTACCGCGCAATACCTGCTGAAGACGACTTATCCGGTCGGCCCCGGCACCACCATGGTTCTTTATGGGGTCGCGGGCGGCCTCGGGCAGATCATGGCGCCCTGGGCCAAACACCTTGGGGCCTTTGTCATCGGGGTGGTGTCCCGGGCCGAGAGTATTGAGAAAGCCAAGGCGCTGGGCTGCGATGCGGTGCTGGTGTTCAATCCCCAGACACTGGCCGCGGATGTTGCCGAGATCACCCACGGCAAGAAAGCCGACGTGGTCTACGATCCCATCGGGCGCGTGTCGTTCGAAGCGTCGCTCGACTGCCTGCGACCCCGTGGCTTGATGGTGTCTTTCGGGGCATCTTCCGGGGCGCCGACAGCCGTTGAGGTGGCCACGCTCAATGCCAAGGGCTCGTTGTTCCTGACCCGTCCTTCACTCGGCGCGCACACTGCGAATATCACCGAGTACCGCCAACGGGCCGACGATGTACTGGCCGCGGTCGAGGCGGGCATAATCAAGCCCGTTATCTGGGGCCGTTATGCATTGGCGGATGTGGCCAAAGCCCATGCCGATCTGGAAGGTGGCCAATCATCCGGTGCGGTCGTCCTCAAGCCCTGATCGCCCCGTGACTTGAAGAAGAGTGTTTCGTGAACCCACTGGACAGCCGCCATATCGATGAAATTGCAGCCCTTCTTGCGGTTGCCTCCGTGCATTCGTTCGTGGCCGCCGGACGGTTGCTGCAACGTCATCCGACGGTGATTTCAAAGCGCCTGGCGGCCATGGAAAAGCGCTTGGGTGTGCGGCTGATGGAGCGTACGACGCGGCAAGTGCGGTTGACCGATGCCGGCAGCCGCCTCGTCGAGCGCCTGCGCTCTGCCACGGGGTTGATTATCGAGGCCGAACAGGAAGCATCACTTGGCGCTGCGCAGGTTCGCGGCGTCTTGCGCCTGGCTTTTCCCGCCGCGATGGGGCGGCTGTGGCTGGCGCCGATGCTGCCGGAATTTCTGGCGGCTCATCCACTGGTCTCTGTCGAGGTGGATTACAGCGATCGCGTCGTCGACATCATTGCCGAAGGATTCGATGCGGCGATTCGTATCGGCGAATTGAACGACAACCGTCTGGTCGCGAAGCGGCTCAGCGATCATCGTCGCATCCTCTGCGCATCACCGGCCTACATCGAGCAGCACGGCATGCCGACCTGTCCGAAGGAACTGACCGATCATAATTGTCTTGGCTTCACCGGTCTGGCGGCATTCCCTGAATGGCGTTTGTCCAAAGGCGATCGGCAGCAGAAGGTCATCACAAGGGGAACCTTGACCTCGAACGACGGCGAAGCATTACTCGACGCGGCCAAAGCCGGGGTCGGTATCCTGGGCGCCGGAGAGTGGTTGATGAGCCGGGAGATTGCCAATGGCCAGATGGTGCGCGTGCTGCCGGAGTGGGACCTGGATGCCCAGGGCGGGATCTATCTGGTGCGGGCATCCGCCGCGTTCACGCCAGCGACGCTGATGGCATTCAAGGACTGGCTGGAGGGCAGGTTCGCCAAAGGGCCGCCTTGGGCCAGCCCTGCAAATAAACCAAGCGCCACTCCCTGAGTGCAATGTGTTTACTTAAGCGCGACGCTTCAGTCATGCCTACCTTTGTGGCGAGCGAGCAAGCTCGCTCGCCACAGGTTTCTCACTGACTCAAGAAGGTATTTTGCGGCAACCCCAGCAGGCCGGTCAGGGTGTTGATGATCGCTTGTTGCCGGGCGCGGTCTGTCTGGTGCACGGCTTCTGCGGCGGCGACATCGGCGTCGCAGTGGGGGCAGGTCACTTCGTGGGCATGGATGTATTGCAAACAGCCACGACACAGCGCCAGCTGCGGTGGAATACGTCCCTCGTCCGGCGATTTCTGGCCCTGGTTTGCCCACGCCAGTTTGATCACCTGGCCGCTGTCGCTGACGCTGCTGACCTTCTCGCCGGTATCGATGCGTTCGGTAATCAGGTCAAAGCGCCCGACGGCGAAAGAGGTCTTGGCCGCGTCTTCGAGTTTGACGATGCGCTCGCGCAGCCCGCGCTTTTGCAGGTCCAGAGCGCGGTAATGGCAGTAGGGGTTGTTACCGGGTTTGCCGAGCAGGGAGTGCGACGTCCAGGTGCAGCCGCCACGGCAAACGTCGTTGTAGTAACAGCTTCGGCAGTAACCCCACAGGTCTTCGACGCCGCGCAGGCGGCCAAAGTGCATGCCTTCGCTGTAGTGCCAGATATCGTGCAGGCTCATGGTGCGCACGTTGCCGCCGGAAAACCCCACCGTTGCCAATGACGGGCAGCCCTTTACGGTGCCGTCGGCTTCCAGCGCCAGTACGGTCTGGCCGGCGGCGCAGCCGCTCCAGTGCACGCGTTCATCACCGAAACCACGCCACATGTGTTCGTAAGGGCCGTAGTAACCAATGTTGTTGCCCACGTTCATCAGCAGGCCGCGATCGACACCTTCGCGGTAGAGTCGCGCCAGCAACGGCATTACTTCCAGCAGTTGCCAGGGCTGCAACAACAGCTCCGGGTGATCGACGGCATTGCCCATGGCGACCGTCAACTGGATCTGCCAGTGAGTGGCGCCGAGGTTGATGATCAGGTCCATCAGCTCGGGCAAATCGGGCAACGTGGCCGCGCCGATCTGGGTGTTGACGCTCACCGCAAGCCCAGCCTGTTTGGCGCGTCGCAGGGTGTCCACCGCCTTCTCGAATGAGCCCGGCACATTGCGCACTGCATCGTGCAGCGGAGCCAGCCCATCCAGCGAAACGCCGACGCCATTGAGCCCGGCATCCACCGCTGCCTGCATTTTCGCGGGCGTCAGGTTGCGTCCACCGGTTTGTATGGCGCAATACATGCCGTGATCGTGGATGGCCTGGATCAGTTGCGTCCAGTCCTTGCGCAAATAGGCTTCACCGCCAATCAATGTGATCTCGCGGGTGCCGAGGGCTGCCAGGGAATCGATGACGTCCAGGCATTCCCGGGTGTTCAATTCATCGGGGCGTCTGTGGCCGGCGCGTGAGCCGCAATGCAGGCATTTGAGATCGCAGGCCAGGGTGATTTCCCAGACCACATGCACCGGCACGTAGCGTTTGAGGTCGGTTTCATTGAGGTAGCGGGCAGGGCGACTGTCTGACATGGGAAATCCTTGCGCACCAACGCGTGCGCGGCACGAATCCATCGAAGTGTTCGCGCCTTCCTTGGGTCAATGGCGCGACTGGATTTACCTTTTGTTGTTGAGCTCGGGCATTGGCCAATCCCGAGTGCAATCTGTAGCAGCTGCTACAGCCAAACGCAGCAGCTGCTACGGCCGAACTCAGCCTTCAGGTTAGCGGGCCTCCAGGCGAGCGATTTCGGCGTTCAACTGGTCCAGCGCATTGCGCAGGGCACCGCTGTGGGCCAGTTGCTGTTCACCTTGGCTGACCACGGCCTTCAGTTGCGCCAGGTCACCGCTGGCTTGCGCTTGCTGCACCGCAACGGCGTAGAGCGGTACCGCGTGGTGCGGATGCTCAGGGCGCACAATAACGGGCGCCTGGGTGACGGCTGCGTGTCTTACGGTAGTCCAGTGGTCTTGATCGAAGTACTTGTAGTCGGCAAAACCGCTGGACCAATCGGCACCTAAAATGCCCCTTAGGTCGAAGGTCTGGGCGATCTGGCTGTAAGGGCCGCTTGGGCTGCCATCCAGGGAGAGGAGGATATGGCTTTCCGCCTCGGGGATCAGTTTGGCCTCGGAGTAACTACCCCATACACGAGCACGGAAGTTGAGTGGAGGATAGGTACTTTGATAAATGCTGGCCACACCGCTGACTTTCTTGTTTACGGTATCTACCAGCAAATCCAGGGTTAAAACCGGTGCGCCCAGTAAGTGATTGCTGACGTTCAGGCGGGTGTGAAAAAGTCCGATTGACATGGTGCTACTCCCTTATTTGTATTCAAGACAAGTCGGGCACGTTTCGGGCGGGTCAGCGGCGTTCCTGCCGGTTGATTTCACCCTTGGCCGTTTCGAGCGCACTTTGCAGTTGGGGTTGCTGATCCAGTTGTTGCTGGGCCAGGCGCGCCAGGTTTTTCATCTGGGCCAGGTCACCGCTGGCAATGGCACTTTGAATGGGTGCGGCGTACAGCGGCATGATCGGTGGATACGCCGGAATGACCGGACCGGGCTCCAAAGGCGCTGATTTATAAGCGTTGGAGGGCACCGATTCGACGAGATGGGCGGGAGCAGTGACCTTGACCCACCGCTGACCATTGAAGTACTCGTAATTGGCGACGCCTTCTTTCCAGTCGCTACCGACCACCAGATGCAACTTGAAATTCACGATGGAGTTCGAACCCTGACCGCCATTATTGCCTTGAGCGGTGATCAGTATCTTGCTGACACCGGGCTTCATGACCGTCAGGTAGGTGTATTCGCCCCAGACATCGGAGTGCACATCCAGCGGCGGGTTGGTGGCCTGAGTAATTGCGGCAGTGCCGCTTACCGTTTGCTCAGGGGTAAAGACCAAAAGATTAAGTGCCAGACTTTGTGCGCCCGGTGCCGAAGTACCAATTCGGTAGCAGAGCGGGAACAAGCCGACAGATTGCTGAGTAGAACCAGACATGGTTATTGCCTCCATTGCAATAAGGGGAGCGGAAACAGCGATTAACGCTTTTCCAGGCGTGCGACTTCCTTAGCCAATTGCTCGTAAGCGGTAGTTAGCTCTTTGTTTTCTGGTATGGATGCATCGCGTTGTTTCAATAGCGTCTTCATTTGCGGCAGGTCGCCGGTCTTGATTGCGCTTTGGATGGCCACCCCATAGGGGGGCATGCTATGGCGGGGTGAACTGCTCATAACGATTCCTTCCGTGGTATTTACGGGCACTGCTCACATCAGCAGTTTTTGCAGTTAAGCAGGCATCGATAATTATGCAATGGTCAAAAGTGGCGTAATGCCTGTAAATTTTTCAAGACTGTTTTATTAATAGCAATGAGTTAGGCATTTGATTGTTTGATATTAAGATTGGCGATGAAGAATGGCGTGCTTAATTATTTTCTAATAAGCAGCAAATGTCTTTATCGCGATTAATCAAACCAGATATCGACGAAACCAGGTTGCGAGTACGGCAGTGGCGTCGATCAATGCCCGCCCACCACCAGATGGCTGAACGGCGCCACATAGGCCTGCAACGTCACCAGCCCGCCGACCAGAATCGCCAGCACCACGGAGTGGAAAAACACATAACGCAGGATTTCCCCTTCATGGCCGTACCAGCGAGTGGCGGTGGACGCCACCACGATCGACTGGGCATCGACCATCTTGCCCATGACCCCGCCGGAACTGTTGGCCGCAGCCATCAGCACCGGGCTCAGGCCCAGTTGTTCGGAGGTTACCCGTTGCAAGCCGCCGAACAGTACGTTGGAGGCGGTGTCCGAGCCGGTCAGGGCTACGCCGAGCCAGCCGAGCAGGGTGCCGAACATAGGGTAGAAAATGCCCGTGGCGGCGAAGGCCAGGCCCATGGTGGCGTCGAGGCCCGAGTAGCGGGTCAGGAAGCCCAGGGCGAGCATCGCCACAATGGTGATGAGCGAATAACGCACCACCCACAGCGTTCGCAAATAATGGTGCGCCAGTTGCGGGATGGAATAGCCCATCAGCAGGCCGCCGAGAATGGCCGCCAGCAAGATGCCGCTGCCGGTGCTGGTGAACCAGGTGAACTTGTAGATCGCGTCCTCGGTTTTGGGCACGGGCACCACGGGCGGAACCTTCTCGATTTGTTGGTGAATGGTGGTGAAGGTCACGGTCGGGGCAAAGATCGGGTTAGCCTCGCGCATTGGCTTGCCCTGAGGATCCAGCTTGGCCGAGTGGGTTTGCGGATCCATGGCCGGGCGGGTATCGAACAGGTTTTTGAAGCTTTGAGTGCCCCAGGCAAAGACGAAGACGGTGAGAATGATCCACGGCATCCATGCACGCATCACCGCGGGTTTTGCGTCGCTGGCGAAGGTCGCGCTGGGTTTCTCGTTCGGGTCCGCCTCCACCCTGGAGTTGTCGGTCCGGCCTGACAAGGCGGCGGAAGTATGCACAGTAGCCGGCCTCCAGACCCGGAGGAAACCGGTCAGGCAGGCCATGGAAATCAGCGCGGCGATCACGTCCACCAGCATCGGCCCGTGGAAGTTGGACACGAGAAACTGCGGTACGGCGAAGCTGACGCCGGCAACCAGGATCGCCGGCCAGATTTCCAGCATCTTGCGCCAGCCGGCGAAGGCCCAGATCAGCCAGAACGGCACGATCACCGAGAAAAACGGCAGTTGCCGGCCGACCATCATCGACAATTCCATTTCATCCAGCCCGGTCACTTTGGCCAAGGTGATGATCGGCGTGCCCAGAGCGCCGAACGCCACGGGCGCGGTATTGGCGATCAACGCCAGGCCTGAGGCGGCCAGGGGCGAGAAGCCCAGCCCGATCAGAATCGCCCCGGTCACCGCCACGGGGGTGCCAAAGCCGGCGGCGCCTTCGAAGAAAGCCCCGAAGCAGAAGGCAATCAGCAGCAGTTGCAGGCGTCGATCGTCAGTGATGCGCGCCAGGGAATCCTGCAGCACCTTGAACGAGCCGTTTTCGGTGGTCAGCCGATGCAGAAAAATGATGTTGAGCACGATCCAGCCGATCGGCAACAGACCGTTGGCGGCGCCAAAAAGCGCGGCCGAGCCCGCCATGTTCGCTGGCATGCCGAAGGCGAAAATCGCGATCAGCAAGGCCGAGCCCAAGGCCAACAACGCCGCCAGATGCGCCTTGACGTGGAAAAACGCCAGGGAAACCAGCATCACCACCACCGGCACCGCTGCCATGAGGGTGGATAGCACCGGGTTGCTGAAGGGATCGTAGATTTGCTGCCAGACCATGTTCCACCTCTGCTTTTTATTGTTGATAGCGCAGACCCCCGTTTGGGGGGAAGGTGGCTTGAGTATAGGTGGCATTATGCTGCTGGCTTGGCGGGGCCAGCCGTTCAGGTTTCGAGGCCGCCCCCGAGGCGTGCGCTCCTTTCGACCATCGCCACGATCGTTGCGAAAAGTTCGTCTTGTGCCTGCACTGGCGTGATCTCGCCAGTCGCGGCGGCGTGGGACAGCGCCTCGGCTGCACCGAGCATCGCCCGAAGACTCGCTGGCGCGATTACACCCGTTCCGGCGTAGGGGAGGAGGGCGTTGCGGCACTTGTCCATGAAGATCGCTTCGTACTCGCGCTTGATCTTTTCCAGCTCGGGCGAGCTGGTCAGCGCAGCGATCACGCCGGGTATCTCGCGGCCCTGGAGAAGGACGCAATCAACATATGAAGACGCGATGACCGTTGCCTTGCTGGCCAGCGTCGGTTCACTGGTTTGAAGCGCGGCGTCCATGAGCGCGGTCTGACGCGCGTCGAACTCCTGATAAAGCGCCGCCAGCAACCCGGGGCGGGTGGTGAAATGATCGTAAACCACCGGTTTGGTCACCCCCGCCTGTTCGGCGAGCCGGCCCAGGGTCAAGGCTTCCGTGCCTTCCTCTCGAACCAGCTGCCAAGCGACATCCAGCAACTGGCGCTGGCGCTCTTCCCGTGACATTCGACGGCGCGGTTGCGGGTTGGAATCCTGCTCAGGTGTTTCGGTGCTTGACATGCTTATGTACCAAAAGTAGCTTACTGATCGTAACTTACCAAGAGTATATAAGGCTCGTCTCTGGCCCTCAATCACTCATTCCGTAGCAGGAGTTTCGACATGCACGCACTCATTGTTGTAGCTCACCATGATCTACAGTCGCTCACCCATAGCCTCGCCAGGCAGATCGGCGAAGGTGTATCCGCAGCTGATTCCGACAACTCTTTCGAGATCGCGGACCTTTGGGCGCAAGGATTCGATCCGAGGTTCGGCGCGGCCGATCTCGCCGTCCATCATCGGGAAGCACCGCCTCCCGCCGATGTGGCCGCCGAGCAGGCGAGAATCGATGGCGCCGATGCGCTGGTGCTGGTGTATCCGGTTTATTGGTGGTCAATGCCGGCGCTGCTCAAAGGCTGGATCGATCGGGTGTTCGCCAATGGCTGGGCATTCGATTTCAGTGCGGATGCCAAGTTGGAGAAGAAGCTTCGCCACCTGCGGGTTCACCTTGTGGGTGTCGGCGGCGCAGATGCGGGAACCTATGCGCGCCACGGTTATGCCGACGCCATGAAGACGCAGATCGACCATGGAATCTTCGATTATTGCGGTGCCAGCGTTGTGACGTCCGAGCTGTTGCTCGACTCGGAAATCCAGGAGCCGACGGTTCATCTGGAGGTTGCGCGGGTGATTGGTCGTGATCTTTTCGGTGCATCCAGGCGCAGCGACGCGGCTCAGGATATTCACCTTTGCCGACCGGTCAGCGCCGACGCTTTTTGACAGACAAAAAAAGAGCCTCAAAGCTCTTTGATGGGGAGGAAGTAGAGCCCAGAGGCTCAAGATGCGCATGAAACAAGTGGTGAGCTTATTGGGGTTCAGTTCACTCACCACCTACGCAACGGCTTTAAACCTCCAACCGCTGCGTACAATCATCGTAGAAAGACAGGGGGGCGGGCTCAAGTACCATTAGTCTAATCCCCCCGGCCAACCGGCCTGACGCAAGGCTTTTAGCAGGGCGCCGGCGTCCAGTCCTTGCACCGTATGGCCATTGCCTTCGGTGGTGTTCGCGGCCAGCAGGGCGTTGATGATGGCTTCTTCCACGGCTTCGGTGGCCGCCAGGAACAGTTCGCTGATGTGATCGTTGTTGACCATGCTCAGGTTGTCGCAGGTGGGGGCGGCTTTGCCTTCATAGGCGGCCGGCGGCACGTGCCGGTTAGCGGTGGCGAAGGCCACGAAAATGTCGCCGCTGTGGTCTTCGTTGCCGCCACCGGTGCGGGCCAGGCCGAGGCTGGCACGTTGTGCGAGGCGCGTGCATTGGTGCGGCAAAAGCGGTGCATCGGTGGCCAGGCAGACGACGATGGAGCCCATGCCCGGATGCGGCAGCGAGGCTTTGAGGAAGGGCGAATCGGCCTTCTCCATATAACGCCCCACCGGGTAACCGTCGACGCGCAGTTCATCGCGTATGCCGTGGTTGGCCTGGACAATGGCACCTACGGTCCAGCCTCCTTGAGCGGCATTCAATCGTCGCGATGCGGTGCCGATCCCGCCCTTGAATTCATGACAGATCATCCCGCTACCGCCGCCAACCGCGCCTTCGATGACCGGGCCGCCGACGGCTGAGCGCTGGGCTTCGGCGACATGTTCAGGGCGTACGTGAAAGCCGTTGATGTCGTTGAGCAAGCCGTCGAACGTTTCCAATACGACGGGCATGTTCCAGTAGAGGCGCCCGTCATCGGGGTGGTCCTGGCGATCCAGAGCAATCAACGCATCGCGCACCACGCCCAGGCTGTGGGTGTTGGTGAAGGCGATCGGGCTGGTCAGCAGACCGGCCTCGCGAATCCACTCAAGCCCCGTGGCATCGCCGTTGCCGTTGAGCACATGGACGCCGGCGAAGCACGGCTGTTGATTGGTGGAACCGGCACGCGGCTCGATCAGTGTGATGCCGGTGTGGATGTCGCGGCCGCTGGCGGTTCGCCCTCGCACGTTGCTGTGGCCGACCCGTACGCCGGGCACATCGGTGATGGCGTTGAGGGGGCCGGGTTGCAGTTGGCCGAACTGAATGTTCAGGTCGCGGGCACGTGGTTTCATTGTTTCTCTCATCTTCAATTCGTTTAAAAAATGGCGGCCTATCGACCGTTCCAGTAGCAGCTGTCGAACGCCGCGTTCGGCTGTAGCAGCTGTCGAGCCTGCGAGGCTGCGTTCGGCTGCGCAGCAGTCGTAAAACCAGAACTCGCGGTGCGTCAGGCCGACCGCGCCAGCCTGATTCACGACGGCTTCGCCGCCGAACGCAGCCTCGCGCTGCTCGACAGCTGCTACAAAAAATGCGTTGCGGTTGAGATCGCGGGCATCAGGTTTACTGACCGTTCTTCACCATGCTCCAGACACGAGTGCGTACGCGCTCGGTCGCTTTCGGCAGGGGTTCGAGGGTGAACAGCTTGGCCATGGCCTCGGCCGGTGGGTAAACGGCAGGGTTGTTGCGGGTCTTCTCGGCTACCAGGCGGGTCGCGTTGCGGTTGCCGTTGGGGTAGGACAGGTGATCGGTGACCGGGGCGATGACTTCGGGGCGCATCAGGTAGTCGATGAACGCCAGGCCTTGCTGCGGATGCGGCGCGTCCTTGAGCAGCACTAACGTGTCGAACCAGACCGGCGCCCCTTCCTTCGGCAGGCTGTAGGCGATCTTCACGCCATTGCCCGCCTGTTCGGCATTGGTCTTGGCTTCCAGCATCGCGCCGGACCAACCCACCGCCACGCAAATGTTGCCGTTGGCCAGGTCGCTGATGAATTTGGACGAGTTGAAGTAGGCAATGTGCGGGCGCAACTTGAGCAGCAGCGCCAGGACTTTCTTGTAGTCCTCGGGGTCGGTGCTGTTGGGCGGCAGGCCCAGGTAATGCAGCGCGACCGGCAGCATCTCCGACGGCGAGTCGAGCATCGCTACGCCGCACCCGCCGAGCTTGGCCAGGTTCGCCTCGTTGAACACCAACTCCCAGGAGTCCACCGGCGCCTTGTCGCCCAACGCGGCGCGGACCTTGTCGACGTTGTAGCCAATGCCGTTGGTGCCCCACAGATACGGCACAGCGTACTGGTTACCCGGATCGTTGTTGGCCAGTTTCGCCAGCAGCCCGGTGTCCATGTTTTTGTAGTCAGGCATTTGCGCGCGGGGCAGTGGGGCAAGAGCCCCGGCCTTGATCAGCGTCGGCAGGCTGAAGTTGCTGGCCACCACCACGTCGTAGCCACTGCGGCTGGTCAGCAGTTTGCCTTCCAGGACTTCGGCGCTGTCGAAGGTGTCGTAAACCGGCTGGATTCCCGTGTCGCGCTTGAAATCCTGCAGGGTGTTGGGACCTATGTAGTCATACCAGTTGTAGACGTGCACGGTGGGGGCATCGGCGGCGACCGCCGAAAGCGAAGCGCACAAACAGGCGCCCAGGCCCAGGTTGATATGCGAGCGATGACCACTCATGATGCGGCACTCCTGGCCTGCTGCAGGCCGGTGATGTTCAGGTGCTTGCAGCGTATCGGCAGGCGGGATACTCACCCATTCCCATCATGGGTTACTCGAAAGGGGTAGGGCGTGGACGCGTTGCTGAAAGAGTTGCCGGTGCACCAAGGGCTGGCGCGGGTATTCGCGGCGTTGGGTCAGGACGGGTTCTGGCGGGCGCTGGTGGATACGCTGCGGCTGCTGGTGCCGCTGGATAACGCGCTGGTCGCGGTGATGCGAGCGGGGCGGGTGCCACGGCTGCTGATTGATTTCGACTCCAGCGGCGGTGCCGACGAGCATGAGGAACTGGCGCATTACAGCGCCGGCATGTACTTGCTCGATCCGTTCTACCAAGCCGCTTGTGCCGGTATTGACGATGGCTTGCACAGCCTGGCCGCTGTGGCCCCGGACCAGTTTCAGCAGAGTGAGTACTACCTGAGCTACTTCCGTTCGGTGGTGGGTAGCGACGAGTTGCAGTTCATGGTTAACGTCGACGCTGCGGTACTCGGTTTATCGTTGGGACGCTCGACGGCGTTCACCCTTGAGGAGCAGGGCCGTCTGCTCTGCGTGCGCGACTGGGTGCTGGCGGCCATGCGCCGCCATCTGCAACTGATGCCCCCGCAAGGGCCGACCGCCGAGGTCGTGGCCGGCGATCTGGCGACCCTGCTGGATCGTTTCGACGCGCGTTTATCGGTGCGCGAAGTCGAGACGGCCCGGCTGATTCTTCAGGGTTTTTCCAGTAAAGCCATCGCCCAGCAATTGGGTATTTCCCCGGAAACGGTGAAGGTGCATCGGCGCAATCTCTATCACAAGCTCAATGTGAACGGGCATGGCGAGTTGTTTGCGCTGGTATTGCAGCCGCGTTGATACCTTGTGGGGCTGGGTGACTCAGTCTTGCAGCTTGAACACCAAGGCCTTCAATCCGCACTCTACATCGGCATCGGGAAATTCCGGTGGATTGTCCAGGCGTTGTTCGAAGTGCAGGCTCGGCGCTTCGCGGGTGACGCCATCGATGAGGAAATCGCCACCAAAGGCCGGATCGTTCATGCAAGCCAGCACCGTGCCCTGTGGGCTGAGCAGTTCCGGCAGACGACGCAGCACGCGCTGATAATCCTTGGTCAGCAAAAAGCTGCCTTTCTGAAAGGACGGTGGGTCGATGATCACCAGGTCGTAAGGGCCATTGTTGATGACCTTGCCCCAGGACTTGAACAGGTCGTGGCCGAGAAAACTCACCTTGCCCAGGTCATGGCCGTTGAGCCGGTGATTGTCGCGACCACGGCTCAGGGCCGCGCGGGACATGTCCAGGTTGACCACATGCGCAGCGCCTCCGGCAATGGCAGCCACCGAAAATCCGCAGGTATAGGCAAACAGATTCAATACGCGCTTGCCCTGCGCATTGGCCCGCACCCAATCGCGGCCGTAGCGCATGTCGAGGAACAGGCCGGTGTTCTGTTTGCGGCCCAGGTCCACTCGATATTGCAGGCCGCCCTCGGTGATTGTCATCTCGTCGATCGGCTCCCCGAGCAGCCATTCGGTGGTGCTTTCCTGCAGGTACCGATGTTGCAGCAGCAAGGTGTGCGCGCCGCAGGCCTGCCACGTCGGTGACTGGGTGATCTCCATCAGCCGCTGCTTCAAGGCTTCCAGCTGCGAGGCCTCTGGCTCCTTGAACACGCAAACCAGCACCACGCCCTGCAGCCAGTCGACGGTCAATTGCTCCAGCCCTGGCCAGCAACGGCCACGACCGTGGAACAGCCGACGGGTTTCTGCAGGCGCGGCCGCAAGCGCAGTCAGCAAATGGTCATGGAGGACGGAAAGGGCGTCTGGGTTCATCGGGCAAGGTCGGCAATAGGGAGGGGCGGCATTTTAACCACAATTATGCGCTGACAAACGGTCGTGTTTGTCGGCCTGGACAGAGAATGTCCAACAGAGCTGTATCAAAAATGAATTTCCGCGAAGTCCGCTGCTCATACCTGATAAGCAGGGGAGATAAGCTCGCGATCATTTATGTAATCAGGGAGAGGCACAGTCATGAGTCCAGTATCGACGGGCGAACATTTGTCTGACGGTTTGATTCTTGTGGTTGAGGATGACCCGTTGATCCTGGAGTTTCTTTGCGAAATTCTTCAGGAGGAAGGTTTTACAGTTGAACCCAAGGTCAGCGCGGACGCCGCGTCGCAGTTTCTGGAGCAGCATGCGCCGCAGGTGGGACTGTTGCTGACGGACATCACCATGCCGGGCAAGCTCAATGGCGCCGACCTGGCCAACCAGTTCGGCGACCGTTGGCCAGACAAGCCGATCATGATCATGTCTGGCTTCGAAACCCCGAAAAGCTCCGGGGTCAAGCATACGGTCGCGTTTATCAAGAAGCCCTGGGCCGTGGGGCAATTGCTGGACTGTGTGGAAGGGGCCTTGAAATCCAAATCCGCTGGTTGAACCGTCATTGCGGCATGCGCCCTCAATTTGCTCGCAGATGCTACATTGCCCGGCAAACCTGCCAGGCCCTTGCGAGAGGAAGCTCCCTTTGTCAGTTCAAGCATCCGTGTTCAACAGGTCATACCGCGCCTTTTTGTTTGATATGGACGGAACGGTACTCAACTCCATCGCCGCCGCCGAGCGTATCTGGACGGCCTGGGCCGTCCGCCATGGCGTCGATGTCGAGAGTTTTTTGCCGACGATCCACGGCGTTCGCGCCATCGATACCATCAACCGTCTGGCCTTGCCCGGGGTGGACGCCGACGCTGAAGCGGCGTGGATCACCGAGGCGGAAATCGAGGATGTGGAGGGGATTGTCGAGGTGTCCGGCGCGGCGAATTTCCTCAAGTCGCTCCCTGCCAACCAATGGGCCATCGTCACCTCCGCGCCGCGGGCGCTGGCCCTGCGCCGAATGGCGGCGGCAGGTATTCCCGAACCTGATGTGATGGTCACCGCCGAAGACGTCAGCGCCGGCAAACCCGACCCTGCGGGTTATCGGCTGGCCGCGCGCCGGCTGCAAGTCGATCCGGCCGAGTGCCTGATCTTCGAAGACGCTGCCGTGGGGATTCGCGCAGGCGAAGCGGCGGGTGCCCATGTCATGGTCATCACCGCGACGCACGTCCATCCACTCCAGACCCCGCACACGACTCTGGCCGGGTATGACGCGGTCGAGGCACGAGTGGATCTCGACAGTCAAATCAGCCTGTACACACGCTGATGTGGGAGGGCTTTCAGTCATATCAATGCTGAATGTGCCGACGCCATCGCGGGCAAGCCTCGCTCCTACAGGAATCACCGCTACACCTGAGCGAGGCTTGCCCGCGATGGCGGCGGTGGGATTGGCGTTGTGTGTTAGTAGATCCCGGGAATCAATCGCCAGCTACGGGCGCAGTAGGCTTCGTATTCACTGCCGAATTGTGCCTGTAACAGCGCTTCTTCGGCACGAATGCGAGCGATCAGCGGGATCAACATGAGCGCCACCAGCAGCAACCCGACGCCGGAGCGGAAGGCCAGCGCCCAGCCCACACCATTGATCAGCAGTCCCAGATAACTGGGGTTGCGCAAGTTCCGATAAATACCGTCAGTGACCAGGCGATGCCCCGGCTGTATCGCCACCAGCCCGCTGAAGCGTTTGCCCAGTACAAACACCGGCCACATCCGCAGCGCGCCGCCGCCGACGAACAACAGCGCGCCCAGCCAGCGCACGCCTTCGCCACCGAAGGTCCAGAAATCGACCCGGTCGGTGTAGGCCGGCAGATACCCGCTCAATAACCCGAGCACTCCAAACACCGGCAGTACCCAGCGATTGGCCCGGTCTTCATGTTCGCCGGAGCTCAGGTTGCCTTCGCTGAACAAAGACACAATCGCCATCACCAGGGTTGCAAGCGCAATGAGCACCAGCGGCGGGTGGGAGAAAAAAGCCGCCAGGCCACCCAGCCCGAACACCGCGAGGGCGAGGTAGGCAAGGGTGCTGAGGAGGGTGAAAAAGGCGAGTCTGGCCGAGATTTTCATGACTAACTTCGCAAAGGGCATATGCCACAGTGTAGATACCGTCTTGAACCTCACCACGCCAGCGCGTTGTCACCAGGTCGGTAGCCGCGAGGCAGGGTGAACTAAGCTTGGATAAGGATGAGCCTGGTCGTTCATCCCCGGCTCATTGAAAGATTTCGACGAACCGGCGCTATCACAAGGAGCACACGATGCTTCACATCAGAACCCCCCTGATTCTGCACCCAGGCCTGTCGACCCCGGCCCGGCGTATCTGGCTCAAGCTGGAAAACCTGCAACCCAGCGGCTCGTTCAAACTACGTGGCATGGGCTTGCTGTGCAGTCAGGCAGCGGAGCAGGGCAAGCGCAAAGTTGTCTGTCCTTCCGGTGGCAACGCCGGGTTGGCCACCGCCGTGGCCGCCGCCAGCCTGGGGCTGAAAGCCTGCATCGTGGTGCCGAACACCACCCCGGAAACCACCCGCGCCAGGATCAGGAAAACCGGTGCCGAGGTGATCGTTCACGGCAAGGTCTGGGACGAAGCCAATCAACGGGCGAAAGAACTCGCACAGGGCGCGGACACTGAATACGTGCCAGCCTTCGATCATCCGGTGTTGTGGGAAGGGCACAGCACGATGATCGATGAAATCCTCGAGGACTGTCCTCAGGTCGATGTGTTGGTGACGTCGGTGGGCGGCGGAGGTTTGCTGGCCGGTCTGCTCACTGGATTGATTCGTCATCAGCGCATGGATTGCCGGCTCGTTGCGTGCGAAACCCAGGGGGCGGCGTCGTTCGCTGCTGCCGTCAGTGCCGGCCACCCAGTCAGATTGCCGCGCATCGATACTGTCGCCACGTCACTTGGCGCGGCGCTAGTGGCGGCCTGGCCGGTGCAGCACATCCTCGACTTTGCGCACGAATGCGTGGTGCTCAGCGATGATGAGGCGATCATGGGCGTGGTTCGTTACGCCAATGACCTGCGCCAGTTGGTCGAACCGGCATGCGGCGTTTCGTTGGCGGTGGCCTACCTTGACCATCCGGCGATTGCCGAGGCCCATGATGTGGTGATTGTGGTGTGCGGCGGCGTCAGCATCAGCGCGCAGTTGGTGGCCGGCTGGGCACGCCTGTCCGCCGGGGTGGAAAAAAGCAGTGCTGAGGCAAAGCAGAGCCAGCGACACTATTGAAGCGCTGGCTCTATCACTGAGGCTTTACTGGTTTTCCTGAACCAGAATGGCCTTGGCCAGCTCTTCATCGCTTGCCTTCAGATCAGGATGGGTTTGCCGGATCTGTGTCAACACAGACTCCAGATAGGCACCGCGAATCGTCCCGCCGCTGGCAACAAAGCTGGAGGCGTCATCCCGGGCAGGGATCATCATTTTATGGTCCTTGAACGTCGAGTACAGCGATGCGGAAACCCCGGCCGAAGTGGCGACATCTTTTGCATCGACATCGGCCATGGCCGAACCAACGGGCAAACAAAGCACTAGTGAAGATATGAGCAACAGACGGCGCATGACGGCGTTCTCCGAAAGCGTAAAGGAAGTACCACATAATTTAGGATGTCTGGCAGTGCTCAGGAGTTCCCTGCCGATTCGATATAGGCACAGGATCGGGAGCGAGGGCTGGCTTGAATGAATGGAGGGCAGGTGAGCGTCGATATCGAATGTGTGGTGGTCGGGGCCGGTGTGGTCGGGCTGGCGGTGGCCAGGGCGCTGGCTCGGGCCGGGCGAGAAGTGATTCTGGTCGAGGCAGGCGAGGGGATTGGCGTCGGCATCAGCTCGCGCAATTCGCAAGTGATCCACGCCGGCATCTATTACCCGAGCGGCAGTCTCAAGGCGCAATTGTGCGTGGAGGGCAGGCAACGGCTGTACGCCTTCTGCGATGAGCGCGGCGTCGATTACCAGCGTATCGGCAAGCTGATCGTGGCCACCGATGACCGTCAGCGCCATGCCTTGCAGGCGTTGCTGGAGCAGGGCCGGCGCAACGGCGTCGATGACCTGCAATGGCTGGATGCCGGGCAGGCGCGGGCGCTTGAACCGGCGTTGTCCTGCGTTGCCGCGCTCTGGTCGCCGTCCACCGGCATCGTCGATTCCCATGCCCTGATGCTTGTGCTTCAGGCAGATGCTGAAGCGCGCGGTACTTCGATAGCCTTTCACACGCCATTGGAATCGGGCCGTTGCACCGAGCAGGGGTTCGAGCTGCACATGGGGGGGGCTCAGCCGATGACCTTGAGCTGTGGTCAGTTGATCAACTGCGCGGGATTGTCCGCGCCTGAAGTGGCGAGCCGGATCGAAGGCTTGCCAGCACAGCACGTTCCCAAGGCCTGGCTGTGCAAGGGCAGTTATTTCAGTTTCAGCGGCCCGGCGCCGTTCCGGCATCTGGTTTACCCGGCACCGGAAAGCGCCGGGCTGGGCGTGCACATGACCCTGGACCTGGGCGGTCAGGCGCGTTTCGGGCCGGATGTCGAATGGGTCGAGCAAGTCGATTACCGCGTCGATCCCCGCCGTAGCGAAGGTTTCTATCAGGCGATCCGGCGTTACTGGCCGGCGTTGCCCGATGGCAGCTTGCAACCGGCCTACAGCGGCATTCGCCCGAAAATCAACGGGCCGAGCGAGCCCGCCGCCGACTTTGTCATCAGCGGCCCGGATGTGCATGGCGTGCCGGGGTTGGTCAACTTGTTCGGCATAGAATCGCCGGGGCTGACCAGTTGCCTGGCGCTGGCTGAACGGGTGGTGGAAATACTAGCCGCTCCACATTCCTTGTAGCCGCTGGCGCAGCCTGCGTTCGGCTGCGAAGCAGTCGTAAAACCTGCCCATACGGTTTACCTGATAGACCGCAGTGCCTGAATTCACGACTGCTGCGCAGCCGAACGCAGGCTTCGCCAGCTGCTACACAGGTCGCCGCGAAGGTGCCGGTTATCAGTGACTGTGATGCCATTCACCGCGAGGGCTATTCTTGGCAATGCGCCCATCGTCATGGGAGACCTCTGATGATCAACGTACGCACTGCCCGCATGCTCGCCGATTACAAGCGCTGGGCCGATCAACGCCTCTTCGACAGCCTGATGTCGCTGCCACCGGAGGAACTCAACCGCAAACGGGTGTCGGTGTTCAACAACATCATCGGCACCTTGAACCAGACCTATGTGGTGGACTGCATCTGGCGAGCCCATCTGGAGGGGCGAGGGCACGACTTCAAAACGTCCCATGACCTGCTCCATACCGAACTTGCCGAGCTGCGAATGGCGCAACAAGAGATCGATCAATGGTTCTGCGGATGGAGTTCAGCACAGACCGACGACTCGCTGGATAAACCCATCGAGTTCACTTTCGTGTCGGGGGAAAACGGAGTCATGAGCGCTGGTGCGATGCTGTTGCACGTGGTCAATCACGCCAGCTATCACCGGGGCTGGGTGATCCAGATGTACGTCGAAATTCCGGCCATGCCGCCGATCACCGACCTGTCGGTGTTTCTGCGCGAGGTTCCGGGGTACTGAGTCAAACCCCGCCAACTTCCCGGCCCAAACAAATCCCACGGGTGATGTGTCAGTTCAGGAGATTTGGGTCAGGCCTGAGGAATCAAACTCTGCCGGCAATCAAGCACCAACAGCGCCCCACCCAGCTCGCTGCTGCCCACTTCCAGCGTAAACCCATGCAGGCTGACAATCGCCGCGACGATCATGCCTACCTTTGTGGCGAGCGAGCTTGCTCGCGCTGGGCTGCGTAGCGGCCCCAAAAATCTGACAACCATTGCCGACTTTTGTGAGTGCTGCGCACTCAAGCGGGAGCAAGCTCCCTCGCCACAGGTTTCTCTGGCTCAAGATTCTCTTAGGTGAACAGCATTGCTCCCACAGGAAGCTTCTTTGTGATGGTGATGGAGTCAGGCCTGAAGAATCAAACTCTGCCGACAATCAAGCACCAACAGCGCCCCACTTCCAGCGTAAACCCGTGCAGGCTGACAATCGCCGCGACGATTATGCCTACCTTTGTGGCGAGCGAGCTTGCTCGCGCTGGGCTGCGTAGCGGCCCCAAAAATCTGACAACCATTGCCGACTTTTGTGAGTGCTGCGCACTCAAGCGGGAGCAAGCTCCCTCGCCACAGGTTTCTTTGGCTCAAGATTCTCTTAGGTGAACAGCATTGCTCCCACAGGAAGCTTCTTTGTGATGGTGATGGAGTCAGGCCTGAGGAATCAAACTCTGCCGGCAATCAAGCACCAACAACGCCCCACCCAGCTCGCTGCTGCCCACTTCCAGCGTGAACCCATGCAGGCTGACAATCGCCGCGACGATCATGCCTACCTTTGTGGCGAGCGAGCTTGCTCGCGCTGGGCTGCGTAGCGGCCCCAAAAATCTGACAACCATTGCCGACTTTTGTGAGTGCTGCGCACTCAAGCGGGAGCAAGCTCCCTCGCCACAGGTTTCTCTGGCTCAAGATTCTCTTAGGTGAACAGCATTGCTCCCACAGGAGACTTCTTTGTGATGGTGATGGAGTCAGGCCTGTGGAATCAAACTCTGCCGGCAATCAAGCACCAACAGCGCCCCACCCAGCTCGCTGCTGCCCACTTCCAGCGTAAACCCATGCAGGCTGACAATCGCCGCGACGATCGACAGGCCCAGCCCGAAACCGCTTTGCGGGTTGCCGCCCTCGGTGCGATAGAAACGCTGAAACACCGCCTCACGCTCGGCCAGCGCAATGCCGGGGCCGGAGTCGAGTACTTCAATCCGCGTATGCCCGGTGTCATTCACTCCACGCAGAATCACCTTGCCACCCGGCGGTGTGAATTTGATCGAGTTGCTCAGCAGGTTCGCCACGGCTTCGAACAACAGCGCCCGGTCACCGTTCAGCCGGGGCAGGGATTCGGGCAGTTGCAGCTCAAAGGTCAGTTCGTCTTCTTCCGCCAACGGCAGATAAAAGTCATGCAGCTCTTGCAGCAATGGCACCGGGTCCAGTTGCACGAAACCGGAACGGCGTTGGCGATCCTCCAGTTCGGAAATTCGCAACAAGCCACGAAAACGCGCCATCAAGGTATCGGCCTCGCCGAGTACGGAGTCGAGTTGCACGGCCAGCGTCGAACCTTCATCGGCCTGCTGCTGAATCCGGTACAGCTGCGCCCGCAGGCGCGTCAGCGGCGTGCGCAGGTCATGGGCGATGTTGTCGCACACGCCCTTGACCTCATGCATCAAGCGTTCGATGCGTTCGAGCATGGCGTTGACGATGGCGGCGAGCATGTCCAGTTCGTCACGGCGATTGGACAGCGGCAGGCGTCGGGTCAGGTCGCCGGCGACGATGGCTTCGGCGCTGGCCTGGATCGCCCGGATCCGCCGCAGCGGGCGCCGTCTCAATAAATGCCAGCCGGCGATGCCCGGCAAAATCGTCAGCGACACGCCCCACAGCAGCGCGTGCAGGATGATCCGGGTCACGGCAAACAACGAACCGTTGTCCCGCACCAGCACCAGCCAGCGTCCGTCCAGGGTCCGGGTCGCGACGGCATCGCAGCTGTCGGCGGGCAGGGTCGGGTCGTTGGAGTCGGCGCAGTCGTCGAGCATGTGGATCTTGCTGTCCATCGGCAGGCCCTTGGGGATCTCGCGCAGGGCGCCGCTGAGGTAGCGCTGCTGGTCATCGAACAGACCATAGGCATCGATGCCGCGAATGTCGAAGGTCATGCTGGCCGAGAGGGCGTCAACCAGTTGCTCGCCCGAAAAGCGTGAAAACAGATGCTGACGTTGCATCAGCGAATGTTTGGCCAGGGTGTCCAGGTAGCTGGACACCTCGTAGTACATGACCCCCATGAGAATCCCGCTCCAGGCTACGAACAGCGAACTGTAGAGCGCCAGCAAGCGGCTGCTGGAGGAACGCCAGCCTTTAGAGGGGTTCAGCAATGGCATAACCCGAGCCTCGCACGGTCCGAATCAGTGGGACTTTGCCGGGCGGGTCGATCTTTTTGCGCAGACGGCCGATGTGCACGTCGATCAGGTTGGTGCCGGGGTCGAAGTGATAACCCCAGACCTCTTCGAAAATCATCATTCGCGACAAGATCTGCCCGGTGTTGCGCATCAGAAATTCCAGCAACTTGTACTCGGTGGGCAACAGCGTGAGCAACTGGCTGTCGCGGCTGGCCTCGTGGCTGATCAGGTTCAGCTCCAGATCAGCCACGCGCAATGTGGTGGCCTGGGCGGTCACGGTGTTCTGCCGGCGCAGCAGAACCTCGACTCGGGCCGCCATTTCATCGGTGGCGAACGGTTTGGTCAGGTAATCGTCGCCGCCGGCACGCAGGCCGCGCACCCGTTCATCGACATCGGAGAGGGCGCTGATCATCAGGATCGGCGTGGCCACGCCCATGGTCCGCAGGGTGGTGACAATCGCCAGGCCATCGAGCTCCGGCAGCATGCGATCAAGGGTGATCAGGTCGTAGTCGCCGCTGACCGCCCGCTCCAGGCCTTCGCGGCCATTGTCGACCCAATCCACGTCGAGGCCGTGGCTACTCAGTTCGGCGACGATTTCCCGGGCGGTCACAGCGTCGTCTTCGATGGTCAAGATGCGGGTCATAGGGCTTGCCTGATAATCGGTTCAATACGAAGTGGGGCTCATTTTGCCAACAATTACGCAGAGCTTTTTAAATTAACTTTCATGTTGCATCGAGAGTCTGGCCAGAACGTTGATATCATCCGGCCATAACTCTAAAGGGAAGTTGCACTGTGCGCACTTTAATAGGTCGTGGCTGGATGCCGATATTTCTGCTGTTGTTGTGCCTGTTCGGCTCATCCGCCTGGGCCGCCAACACGCCGTGTTCGGGAAAGAAGGGCGGTATCGATCGTTGCGACGGTGATCTGTTCCTGTGCAATGACGGCTCCATCAGCGGCTCGAAGAAAAGTTGTTCGGCGATGTTTGGCGGTAAAGAACAGGCGCGACCGCAGACGTTGTTACAGGATACCGATGGCTGCGCCTGTGGCACCGGTACCTTCTGCACCGGGCCAAGAGGCGGGGTGTATTGCCTGACGCCCGGCGGCAACAAGAGTTACAAGCGCAAGTAATTCGTTTAGCGCAATGCATAAAACCCGCCGCCGGTGGCCGGCTCCTTGCAAACTGCATGACCTTGAGAAGTTCATTGTTTTCAACTAATTGAAAAATAACGATTTATTTAAAGATCACGACTGGCACGCTGACTGCATTTTCTCGTTTGACGAGTTGTAATACCTGCCTGGAGTGATACAACAATGAATAGATCTTCTGAGGGTTTTTATCCTGCCGCAGATGAATCCAGCACGCTATCGGGCGTGTCCTGGGGCGCGATATTTGCCGGCGCCGCGGCTGCGGCGGCATTGTCGTTGATCCTTGTGCTGCTTGGTTTCGGTCTGGGTTTTTCGGTGGTTTCGCCGTGGGCCAATGACGGCATCAGCGCCAAGGGCCTGGGTATCTCGACGATTGTCTGGCTGGCCTTTACCCAGATTGTGGCTTCCGGGCTTGGCGGTTACATCGCCGGTCGCCTACGAGTGAAGTGGGCGTACCTGCATGGCGATGAGGTTTATTTCCGTGACACGGCCCATGGCTTTCTGGCCTGGTGTGTGGCGACGCTGGTGACCGCGACCCTGGTGGTCGGCTCGGTCAGCAACATCGTCAGCGGCGGCGTGCAGGCCGGGGCGACGGTCGCTGGCGGTGCCGCCAACGCCATGACCCGGGCTGCCGGCAGCGCTGTCGGCAATACCGACAGTGATCCGTACGGCTATTTCATCGACAGCCTGTTTCGCGATGATCGCCCGGCCGCCGTTAGCGATGAGGCCACTAATGGCACTGTTACCCGGATCTTCGCGCGCAGCCTGAGCAACGACGGTCAACTGGCGGCCGAGGATCGGGCCTACCTGGCGCAATTGGTCGCGCAGCGGACCAACCTCACGCAAGCGGATGCCGAACGTCGTGTCGATGAAGTCTATGCCCGCACCCAAAAAGCCATGGCCGACGCCAAACAAACCGCGCAACGAGCGGCTGACACCGCGGCCAAAGCCGCGGCGTGGACGGCGTTATGGATGTTCGTCGCGCTGCTGGCCGGTGCGTTTTTTGCCAGCCTCGCCGCGACCTTCGGCGGTCGTCGCCGGGATGCCGTGGAGTATCTGGAGGCCGACGCCTACGTGACCACCACCACAACCACCACGCTGCCACCTGTTCGCTAACCCAGGAGAACTCCCATGCGCTCATTACTGCTGTTCTTTCTCGGTGTTCCGATCCCGATCATCATTCTGATTGCCCTGCTCACGCATTGACTCCCCGAGGCGCTTGTCTACGCCGCTTTTACTTCAGGTAGAAGCGGCGTTTTTCTTTTCGGCCCCTGAAGCAGCGAGAATCCCCCTGTGGGCGCACAATACGCTTCCACTTTTCATTTCGTGTTGCCTGACAGGAGAAATACCTTGGATAAAAAGGAAAGCAAACGGCAACTGGTGGCGATGCTCGAAAGCGGGCATTCGAAGACCGAAATTTTCAAGACGCTGTCCGGCGGGGAGGTCAAGGATCCGGTGCTGACGCTCATCGGTGCCGGGATCACCTTGGGCATGGTGTTTTTTGTCGCTTATCTCAAAACACTGCTGTTCCCGGACCTGGGCTTCCTCGGCTCGAAGAAGGTCAAAGGGCACTACGTGTTTTCCAACTGACGATCGGAGACGAGCGCGGCAGCTTTTACTGGCCTGGATCAACATTTCGTTCGGCGATATGCCTTACCGTGAACAATCCAGGCCCCTGCTGCGACATAGACTACGGTGCATCAGCGCGCAGCTGATGCGCTATCGAAGTGCCCGGGCAGGCCCACTCGATGTTGCATATCATCGGGCCCCGCAGGTGTAAGTGCAGCATGGAGCTGAACAACCCTTACCCGAACTTTTCAAGGATGAACGTCGCAATGCAACGCCTAGACAGAACCTTCGATATCCAGCCACTGGTGCAGGCGGACCTGACCGTGCGCATCAATGGCCAGACGGTCAGCGCCGCCATCGGCGAAACCGTGCTGACCGTCATTCAATCACTGGGTATGCGTCAGGTGGCCCGTAACGATCACGATCAAGTCAGCGGTGCCTATTGCGGCATGGGCGTTTGCCAATGCTGCCTGGTGAAAATCGATGGCCGACACAAACGTCGCGCCTGCCAGACAATCGTGCGTGAGGGCATGAGCGTCGAAACCCGGGTCAACCGTATCGCCGGGCAGGAGGTGCTATGAGCCTGCGTCCGGTGATCGTCGGCGGTGGGCCGGCGGGTATGGCCGCGGCCATCGAGCTGGCCCGGCACGGTGTGCGTAGCACCTTGCTTGAAGAAGCCTCACGGCTCGGCGGGGTGGTCTATCGCGGCCCCTTGCGCGATAACGTTCAACTGGATTATCTGGGGCCGCGCTATTCAGAAGTGTTGGACAAATTGCACGGGGAGTTCCGGGAGCAGTCGGGCCTGATCGACGTGCGCTTGAACCATCGCGTGGTCGGCGCCGAAGGAACTCGTGCACTGGTGCTGCTGGACGCTGACGAGCGCTTGCAGGAGATCGAGTATTCGCAGTTGCTGCTGGCTGCCGGTTGCCATGAACGCAGCGTGCCGTTCCCCGGCTGGACCCTGCCCGGTGTGATTCTGCTGGGTGGTTTGCAACTGCAAATCAAAAGCGGCGTGGTTAAACCTCAGGGGCCGGTGGTGATCGCGGGCACCGGTCCATTGTTGCCATTGGTGGCCTGTCAGCTGCACACGTCCGGGGTGACGGTTGCCGGCGTTTACGAGGCCTGCGCGTTCGGCAAGATCGCTCGGGAAAGCCTCGCGCTGTTGAACAAACCGCAGCTGTTTCTCGATGGCTTGAGCATGCTCGCGTACCTGAAACTGCACGGCATCCCCATGCACTATGGCTGGGGTGTGGTCGAGGCACAGGGCGAGGGCGAGTTGAATTCGGTGACCGTCGCGCCGTACTCCAGCACCTGGGAACCGGACCTGAGCCGCGCCGAACGGATTGCCGCGCAGACCCTGGCAGTCGGTTACGGCTTTATTCCACGCACGCAACTCAGTCAGCAAATGGGCCTGAACCACGGCTTCAGCGATGACGGTTATCTGCGGGCCAGCGCCAACATCTGGCAGCAAAGCAGCGAACCCCACGTGCACCTGGCCGGTGACATAGGCGGCATTCGCGGTGGCGAGGCGGCCATGCTCGCGGGAAAAATCGCAGCGGTGTCGATCCTGCTGCAACGCGATGTACTGGGCTCGGAACTGGCGCTTGTCAGGCGTGACCGTTACCTGTCCAAGCTCAAGTCCATCGTGCGTTTCCGCGCCGCCGTCGACCGCTACACCGAACGCGGTGCCGGGCAAACCGCATTGCCGACGGCCGACACGGTGATCTGCCGCTGTGAACACGCGACCCGCGCCGACATCGATCGGGCATTGGGGCAGGGTGTGCAAGACCTGGCCAGCCTGAAAATGCGCACCCGTGTGAGCATGGGCGATTGTCAGGGGCGGATGTGTGTCGGGTATTGCACCGACCGTTTGCGCGAAGCCACCGGCCGGCAAGACGTGGGCTGGTTGCGACCGCGTTTCCCCGTCGACCCGATTCCTTTTTCAGCGTTTCAGTCTGTCGGCACGGAGGCCGCAAGTCATGAGTAAGTTTTACGACGTGGTCATTGCCGGCGGCGGTGTGATCGGGGCGTCCTGCGCCTATCAATTGTCCAAGCGCAAACACCTGAAAGTCGCACTGATCGACGCCAAGCGTCCCGGCAACGCGACCCGCGCTTCGGCCGGCGGCCTGTGGGCGATCGGCGAATCTGTGGGCCTGGGGTGCGGGGTGATCTTCTTTCGCATGATGTCGGCCAATCGCAAGCGCGAAGCCCAAGGCGCGGCCGTGGCGGTGGACTCCAGTACGCCGCACATCCTGCCTCAGTCGTTCTTCGATTTCGCCTTGCAGTCCAATGCGATGTACCCGGACCTGTACCGGGAGTTGCAGGAAAACCACGGGATGGATTTCAAGTTCGAGAAGACCGGCTTGAAATTCGTGATCTACGACGACGAAGACCGGCTCTATGCCGAGCACATCGTCGCTTGTATTCCGCACCTGGCGGATCAGGTGCGCTGGCTCGATCAAGCCGCGCTGCGCGAAGCCGAGCCGAGTGTCAGCCATGAGGCGAGGGGGGCGCTGGAGTTTCTCTGCGACCATCAGGTCAGCCCGTTCCGCCTGGCTGATGCCTACACCGAAGGCGCGCGGCAGAACGGTGTGGATCTGTATTTCAACACCAACGTTACCGGCGTGCTGCACCACGGCACGCGGGTCAGCGGCGTGCAGACCACCGAGGCCGGCGTGTTCCATTGCGACACGCTGATCAACGCCGCCGGTGCCTGGGCCGCCGACCTCAGCGAGCAGGCCACCGGCATTCGCATCCCGGTCAAACCGGTGAAGGGCCAGATCCTGCTGACCGAACGCATGCCGAAGATCCTGCAAGGGTGCCTGACCACCAGCGACTGCTACGTGGCGCAGAAAGACAACGGCGAAATCCTGATTGGCAGCACCACCGAAGACAAAGGTTTCGACGTGACCACCACCTACCCGGAAATCAGCGGCCTGGTGCAAGGCGCGGTGCGCTGCATTCCGGCGCTGGCCGACATCAATCTGAAACGCTGCTGGGCAGGGTTGCGTCCGGGCTCGCCGGACGAGCTGCCGATACTCGGGCCGATGAAAGGGGTGGAGGGTTACCTGAATGCCTGCGGACATTTCCGCACCGGCATCCTGACGTCGGCGATCACCGGCGTGTTGCTGGACAAACTGGTGAACAACGAGCCGTTGCCGCTGGATATCACACCGTTTCTGGCGGATCGGTTTGAAGGGGTGCCGGAGGTTGAATCGAAGGGAATGGAGTTGGCTTGAGGACGCCCGCATGATGATCGTTCCCACGCTCCGCGTGGGAATGCCGCCCCGGACGCTCCGCGTCCGATATGACGCAGAGCGTCATTGGATGCATTCCCACGCAGAGCATGGGAACGATCGTTGTGGCTCAGTTAATCGGCGTACCGACAAACACCTCAAGCCCCTCGGCATACTCTGTGAACGCCCTGATCCGCGCAAACTGCGTGGCATCCACCTGATCCGGCACCACCAGGTTGGTAAAACTCCAGGCCACCGCCAGGGTTATCCCGTCCTGCGCAATCGAGCCGTCGGTCTTCAGCGGCTGTTTTTCCAGTTCCCGCTCCAGCGCCGAATATGCCGCGGCCAATTGCCCTTCGACCCGTTCCATCCAAGGCGCGTACTGAATCTGCGCTGGTCGCAAGCTGCGTTCGTAGTAAAGCTGCACCGACTTCTCGCACGCCGCCAATGCCAGGCCGATCAGCCGCAGCGAGCGCAAGCGTTGCTTCAGATCGTTGGGTATCAGGCTTTTACCCGGCGCGGCCAGAGCCTCCAGGTAGTCGATGATCAGCGTCGAATCCATCAACACCTCGGCGTCATCCAGCACCAGGGTCGGCGCCTTCACCACCGGGTTGATCTGCTGGAACTGCTCGAAGTTTCTGAACACCGAAACCGACTCATGCTCCAGCGGTATGCCCAGGCATTTGGCGGAAATGGCGACGCGCCGCACGTAGGGCGAATCCAGCATGCCGATCAGTTTCATTGAGCCTCTCCTTACAGACGGTCCTTGGGGATGGACAACCTTAGCCGAGGTTCAGCGACCTGCAAACGGTTTCGCGCTAATCCTCAGGCCTATTGTTCATCCTCGAAGGCTAATCCTCAAAGCCTGCCTGCTCATGAATCTCGTCGACCTTCAATTCCAGTCGATAAGCCACGGCGATAAACAGCGCCTGGCACAGGCACAAGGTCGCGCTCAACGAGCGGAAGGCAAACGAACTGCCTTCGTTGACCAGCAGCACGGTGTTGGCGCGCTTGGCCAAAGGTGAAAGGTTGCTGTCGGTGATGATCAGGGTTTTCGCCTGATGGTGCTGGGCAATACGCAAGCAGTGCTGGGTTTCCTTGCCATAGGGCGTAAAGCTGATGGCGATCACCAGGTCATTGGCGCGCACGCTACGCATCTGCTCGCGGTAACTGCCGCCCAGACCCGAGACCAGGTGGATGCGTTTGTTGGTGTGTTGCAGGTTGTAGACCAGGTAATCGGCCACCGCGAACGAGCGGCGCACCCCGACCACGTAGATGTTGTCGGCATTCACCACCAGGTCCACGGCTTTGTCGAAGGCCTGGTCATCGAGTTCCAGCCCCAGCCGTTCGATGCCCGACAGGGTGGCATTGATGCATTCGCGCGCCAGGTCGCCGCCGCTGGCTTTCTGCGACTTGTTGGCGATCATGCTGCGGATGCGCTGCTGGTAGTTCTGTACCGGCGTGGTCTTGTGGGTGTACGCCTCGCGAAACAGCGCCTGCATTTCACTGAAACCGCTGAACCCGAAGCGCTGGGAAAACCGCACGATGGCCGACGGGTGCACTTCGCATTCGCGGGCGATGTCGCTGATGCGGTCGACCATGATCCGGTCGCTCTGCTGGCTCATGTAGCTGGCGATGCGTTTGAGCTGGCGCGGCAGGCTTTCGTACTCGTTGGTGATCAGCTGCAGCAGACGCTCGGCATTGATCGGGGGGCTGGCGAGATCGCTGTCGGGCGTGCTCTCGGTCGTAGCCGGCTGATCGGTGCTGGACATAAGGAATCCTTCTGGCTTGTTCTTATAGGGATGACGAATAGTCATCCCCTGACAATAGGTTGGCTGTGCGCAGTCTACAGGGTAGGCCCGAACAAAATCTTGAGCTTGCAGTCGGCGTGCGGTTTGCTGAAACGATGCACTGTGTCTGGAACGCTTGTGCCGAAGTTTATTGGAAAAAATATTCCACGTAAAAAATATATAGAATAAATATTGATTATTCGGTCCGGCTCGTTTTAGTCTGCATCCACCAAGAGTGTTCGGCGCCTTCATCGCCCCGAACGCAGGCTGATAAAAATAACAGGAGCCAGCATGGGCCAGACTCGTTTTGCCAGTGGGCGTCAATTGGATCTGATTTGCCTGGGACGCCTTGGCGTCGACCTTTATGCGCAGCAAGTCGGGGCGCGGCTGGAAGATGTTTCAAGCTTCGCCAAATACCTGGGTGGTTCGTCCGCCAACATCGCTTTCGGCACCGCTCGGCTGGGATTGAAATCGGCGATGCTGAGCCGGGTAGGGGACGACCACATGGGCCGCTTCCTCGTTGAGTCCCTGACCCGTGAAGGCTGCGACGTCAGCGGCATCAAGGTCGATCCGCAACGCCTGACCGCCATGGTCCTGCTGGGCCTCAAGGACCGCGAAACCTTTCCGCTGGTGTTCTACCGCGAAAACTGCGCCGACATGGCGTTGCGCGCCGAAGACATCAGCGAAGCCTTCATCGCTTCCAGCAAAGCCTTGCTGATCACCGGCACCCATTTTTCCACCGATGGCGTCTACAAGGCGAGCATCCAGGCGCTGGAGTACGCTGAAAAGCACAACGTCAAACGCATTCTCGACATCGACTATCGCCCGGTACTCTGGGGCCTGGCCGGCAAGGCAGATGGCGAAACCCGTTTCGTCGCCGACCAGAACGTCAGCCAGCACGTGCAGACAATCCTCCCGCGTTTCGACCTGATCGTCGGCACGGAAGAAGAATTCCTGATTGCCGGCGGTTCCGAGGATTTGCTCACCGCGCTGCGCAACGTCCGGCGCCTGAGCGCGGCGACGTTGGTGGTCAAGCTCGGCCCGCAAGGTTGCACGGTGATTCATGGAGCGATTCCGGCGCGTCTTGAATACGGCGCGATCTATCCCGGCGTGCGGGTCGAAGTGCTGAATGTGCTGGGGGCCGGCGATGCCTTCATGTCCGGCTTCCTCAGTGGTTGGCTGGAGGACGCCAGCGACGAGCGTTGCTGCCAGTTGGCCAATGCCTGCGGTGGCCTGGTGGTGTCGCGCCATGCCTGCGCCCCGGCGATGCCGACCCGCGCCGAACTCGATTACCTGTTCAACAGCCCGGTGCCGATCACTCGGCCGGATCAGGACGTGGTGTTGCAGCGTCTGCATCAGGTCAGCGTGCCGCGCAAACAGTGGAAGCAACTGTTCATCTTTGCCTTCGATCATCGCGGGCAACTGGTGGAACTGGCCCACAAGGGCGGGCGCGACCTGAGCGCTATCTGTGAACTCAAACAACTCTTTATCCAGGCCGTGGAGCGGGTCGAAGCGGATTTGCGTGAGCAGGGCGTCGACGCCGATGTTGGCTTGCTGGCCGATCAACGTTTCGGTCAGGACTCGCTGAACGCCGCCACCGGTCGCGGCTGGTGGGTGGCGCGACCGGTGGAAGTGCAGGGTTCGCGGCCATTGGCCTTCGAACACGGGCGCTCGATCGGCAGCAACCTGATCGCCTGGCCGCAAGAACAGATCATCAAATGCCTGGTGCAATTCCATCCCGACGACGAGCCACTGCTGCGCCTGGAGCAGGAAGCGCAGATCAAGGGTTTGTATCAGGCCTCGCAAGTCAGCGGGCATGAATTGCTGCTGGAGATCATTCCGCCCAAGGATCACCCGTCACAGCATCCAGACGTGCTGTATCGCGCCCTTAAACGCCTCTACAACCTGGGCATCTACCCGGCATGGTGGAAGATCGAAGCGCAAAGCGCCGAGCAATGGAAACAACTCGACGAACTGATTCAGGAGCGCGATCCGTATTGCCGTGGCGTGGTGCTGCTGGGCTTGAATGCCCCGGCGGCGGCCCTGGCCGAAGGGTTTCAGCAGGCCAGCCAGAGCCAGACCTGCCGTGGTTTCGCCGTGGGCCGGACGATTTTCCAGGAACCGAGCCGCGCGTGGATGGCCGGTGAAATCGACGATGAAGCGCTGATCCGGCAGGTGCAGGGCACGTTCGTCGAACTGATTGATGCCTGGCGCGCGGCCCGGGCTCGAACAAATTGCTGATTGGTGGGGCTTTTTGTGGCGAGGGAGCTTGCTCCCGCTGGGCTGCGAAGCAGTCCCAAATCAACCGGCCCGGTATATCAGGTAAACCGCATTCACAGGTTTGCGACTGCTTCGCAGCCGAGCGGGAGCAAGCTCCCTCGCCACAGGTGATCGGTTGAACATTTTAGAAAAAACAATAAAAGGTGCAGCCATGCCCGCTATCCGAATTGGCATCAACCCGATCTCCTGGAGCAACGACGACTTGCCATCCCTGGGTGGCGAAACGCCGTTGAGTACGGCCCTTAGCGAAGGCAAGGACATCGGCTACGAAGGCTTCGAACTCAACGGTAAATTCCCCAAAGATGCCAAAGGCGTCGGCGACGTGCTGCGGCCCTACGATCTGGCACTGGTCTCCGGCTGGTATTCCAGCCGTCTGGCCCGGCGCTCCGCGGCCGAGGAAATCGACGCCATCGCCAGCCATGTCGAGCTACTGGCGAAGAACGGCGCCAAGGTGCTGGTCTATGGCGAAGTCGCCGACTCGATTCAAGGTCAGCGCATTCCACTGGTCGAGCGCCCGCGTTTTCACACCGAACAGGCCTGGCAGGATTACGCCGAAAAACTCACTGAACTGGCGCGCTTCACCCTGTCCCAAGGCGTGCGCCTGGCGTATCACCACCACATGGGCGCCTACGTCGAGTCCCCGGCCGACATCGACAAGCTGATGGCGTTGACCGGCAGTGAAGTCGGCCTGCTGTTCGATTCGGGCCACTGCTACATGGGCGGTGGCGAACCGTTGCAGGTGCTGCGCAAACACATCGAACGCATCTGTCACGTGCATTTCAAGGACGTGCGCAAACCGGTGGTGCAACTGGCGCGCAACAACCTGTGGAGCTTCCCGGACTGCATCATCAACGGCACGTTCACCGTGCCCGGCGATGGCGATATCGACTTCGGCGCCTTGCTCGACGTCCTGCTGGGCGCCGATTACCACGGCTGGCTGGTGGTCGAGGCCGAGCAGGATCCAGCGGTGGCACCGAGTTACGTCTACGCCAAAAAAGGCTATGACACGCTGCGTGCGCTGCTCGACGAGAGGATTAAGTGATGAGCCTGTTGGTCAAGAGCAATGCCCGCGGTCGGACCATGGTCGAGTTGGGACAGGGTGAGCTGGAATACGTCGGCTTCGCCGCTTACCGCCTGAGCCTCGGCGAAACCCTGCCGGTCAGCGCAGGCGACAAGGAACTGTGCCTGGTGCTGCTCAGCGGTCGGGTCAGCGTCAAAGGCGAAGCACCGGGGCAGGGCGCGTTCGACTGGGACAACATAGGCGATCGCCAGTCGGTGTTCGAAGACAAATCGCCGTTCGCGGTGTATTTGCCTCCCGACAGCCAAGCCCAAGTGGTCGCGCTCAGTGATGTGCAAATCGCCGTGTGCGCCGCCCCTGGCTCCAAAGCCGAAAACCTCGGCCCACGGCTGATCAAACCCGACAGCATGAAACGCAGCGTGCGCGGCAAGGGCGCCAACACCCGTTACGTCTGCGACATCCTGCCGGACACCGAGCCGGCCCATTCGCTGCTGGTGGTGGAAGTGCGTACGCCGTCCGGGCACTCCTCGAGCTACCCGCCGCACAAGCACGACACCGACGATCTGCCGCACCAGAGCTTTCTCGAAGAAACCTACTACCACCAGATCAACCCGCCCCAGGGCTTCGTGTTCCAGCGGGTGTACACCGACGATCGCAGCATCGACCAGGCCATGGCTGTGGAAAACAGCGACCTGGTGGTCGTGCCCAAGGGCTATCACCCGGTCAGCGTGCCCTATGGCTACGAGTCGTATTACCTGAACGTGATGGCCGGCCCGAAACGCGTCTGGCAGTTCCATAACGATCCGCAGCACAGTTGGCTGCTTGAGCTCTGAACTAAAAAGCCTGAATTTCAACATTCAAAGGGAGAACAAGAACAATGAGTGACGCCCCGGTAATAGGCCATTACATCGACGGTCAGGTGCAGGACAGCGGCAACGAGCGGTTCAGCAATGTCTTCAATCCGGCCACCGGCAGCGTTCAGGCGCGGGTCGGGCTGGCCAGCCAGAAGACCGTGGACGACGCCGTTGCTTCGGCCTTGAAAGCTTTCCCGGCCTGGTCCGAGCAATCGTCCCTGCGCCGTTCGCGGGTGATGTTCAAGTTCAAGGAATTGCTCGACCGTCATCACAATGAACTGGCCGAAATCATCAGCCGCGAACACGGCAAGGTGTTCTCCGACGCCAAGGGCGAAGTGACCCGTGGCATCGAAATCGTCGAGTACGCCTGTGGCGCGCCGAACCTGCTGAAAACCGATTTCAGCGACAACATCGGCGGCGGCATCGACAACTGGAACCTGCGCCAGCCGTTGGGCGTCTGCGCCGGGGTCACGCCGTTCAACTTCCCGGTGATGGTGCCGCTGTGGATGATTCCGCTGGCGCTGGTCACCGGTAACTGCTTCATCCTCAAACCCTCCGAGCGCGATCCTTCCGCCAGTTTGCTGATGGCCCGTTTGCTCACCGAAGCCGGGTTGCCGGACGGTGTGTTCAATGTGGTCCAGGGCGACAAGAGCGCGGTCGACGCCTTGCTGCAACACCCGGACATCGAGGCGATTTCCTTTGTCGGCTCGACACCGATTGCCGAGTACATCCACCAGCAAGCCACCTCGCGCGGTAAGCGTGTGCAGGCGCTGGGCGGGGCGAAGAACCACATGATCGTCATGCCCGATGCCGATCTGGATCAGGCGGCGGATGCGCTGATCGGTGCCGCGTACGGCTCGGCCGGTGAGCGCTGCATGGCGATTTCGATTGCCGTGGCCGTCGGTGATGTCGGCGACCAGTTGATTGCCAAACTGTTGCCGCGCATCGATCAACTGAAGGTCGGCAATGGCATGCAGGGCGACAGCGACATGGGGCCCCTGGTGACCGCCGAACACAAGGCCAAGGTTGAAGGTTTCATCGACCAAGGCGTGGCGCAGGGCGCACAACTGATCGTCGACGGTCGCAACTTCAAGGTGCCGGGAGCAGAGAATGGCTTCTTCGTCGGCGCGACGCTGTTCGACAAGGTCACGACCGAAATGAGCATCTACCAGCAAGAGATTTTCGGGCCGGTGCTGGGCATCGTGCGCGTGCCGGATTTCGCCAGCGCCGTGGCGCTGATCAACGCCCATGAATTCGGCAACGGCGTGTCCTGCTTCACCAGCGATGGCGGCATCGCCCGTTCGTTTGCCCGCAGCATCAAAGTTGGCATGGTCGGCATCAACGTGCCGATTCCGGTGCCCATGGCCTGGCACTCGTTTGGCGGCTGGAAGCGCTCGCTGTTCGGTGATCACCACGCTTATGGCGAAGAAGGCATTCGCTTCTACAGCCGCTACAAAAGCGTGATGCAGCGCTGGCCCGACAGCATTGCCAAGGGCCCTGAATTCAGCATGCCGACAGCCAAATAATTCACTTGTGCGGAGAACAATAAAAAATGAGCAAACCCCTGCGTTTCGCCCTGAACCGTATGGTCGCCCCACGCTTGCCCCTGCCTGCGTTCATCGAATTGGCTGTGACGCTCAAGGCCGATGCCATCGAGATTCGCAATGACCTCAAAGGCGTCGAGATCGAGGACGGTACCGCCCCCGAACACGTCCGTGAGCTGTGCGCGGCCAAAGGCATCACTGTGCTGTCGATCAACGCGCTGTATCCGTTCGATGTCTGGAATGACGAGCGCCGTGCACACGCCCTGAAGCTTGCCGCTTATGCCCGTGATTGCGGCGCACGGGGCTTGGTGATGTGCCCATTGAACGACCGCGCCGATCCACGAACCGAAGCGCAGCGTGCGTCCGGCCTGCGCACGGCGCTGAGTGAACTGGCGCCGATCCTGCGTGATCACGGCATCCTCGGTTTCATCGAGCCGCTGGGTTTCGAAGAATGCTCGCTGCGACGCAAACGCACTGCGGTCGACGCGATCAAGGCCATCGGCGGGCTGGATGTGTTCCGCCTGGTGCATGACACCTTCCACCATCACCTGGCCAGCGAACATGAATTCTTCCCCGAGCTGACCGGGCTGGTGCACATATCTGGCGTCGAGGATGCCGAGGCGCCACTGGCGAGCATTCGTGACGGGCATCGGGTGCTGGTGGGCGAGGGCGACATCCTCGGCAATGCGGCGCAGATCGACACCTTGCTCAGTAGCGGCTATAGCGGCTACCTGTCATTCGAACCGTTTGCCGACAGCGTCCATGGCCTGGCGGATATCCAGACGGCGATCGGTGCGAGTATGGATCATCTGCAGAAATCCCTGAGCTGACATCGGATTTGCATACGGAAAAGGTGCAAGCATGACCACAACAAGACTGACCATGGCCCAGGCCCTAGTGAAATTCCTCGATAACCAGTACATCGAGGTCGATGGGGTTCAGAGCAAATTCGTCGCCGGGATCTTTACCATTTTCGGCCACGGCAATGTGCTGGGCCTGGGGCAAGCCCTGGAACAGGACAGCGGCGACCTGATCGTCCATCAGGGTCGCAACGAGCAAGGCATGGCCCACGCCGCCATCGGTTTTGCCAAGCAACACCTGCGGCGCAAGATCTACGCCTGTACTTCATCGGTGGGGCCGGGCGCCGCGAACATGCTGACCGCTGCCGCGACGGCCACCGCCAACCGCATTCCCTTGCTGCTGTTGCCCGGCGATGTCTACGCCTGCCGCCAACCGGACCCAGTGTTGCAACAGATCGAGCAGTTCCACGACCTGAGCATCAGCACCAACGATGCGTTCAAGGCCGTGAGCAAATACTGGGACCGCATCAATCGTCCCGAGCAACTGATGACCGCGGCGATCCACGCCATGCGTGTGCTCACCGACCCCGCCGAAACCGGCGCGGTAACCCTGGCCTTGCCGCAAGACGTGCAGGCCGAGGCGTACGACTACCCCGATTACTTCCTGCAAAAACGCGTGCACCGCATCGAGCGCCGGCCGGCCACCGAAGCGATGCTTGGCGATGCCGTGGCATTGTTCAAAGGCAAGCGCAAACCGCTGATCATCTGCGGCGGCGGGGTCAAGTATTCCGGTGCCAATGCAGCGTTGCAGGCCTTTGCCGAGCGCTACGATATTCCCTTCGCCGAAACCCAGGCCGGCAAGAGCGCGGTGGTGTCCAGCCATCCGCTGAACGTCGGCGGGATCGGTGAGACCGGTTGCCTGGCGGCGAACCTGTTGGGCAGGGACGCTGATTTGATCATCGGCGTCGGCACCCGCTACAGCGATTTCACCACTGCGTCGAAATCCTTGTTCAAGCACCCGGACGTGCAATTCCTCAACCTCAATATCAGCCCTTGCGACGCCCTGAAACTCGATGGCGTGCAGCTGCTGGCGGATGCCAAGACCGGTTTGCAAGCGTTGGCCGATGTGTTGGGCGACTATCGCTCCGGCTGGGGCGAACAACCCCGCCAGGCCAAGGCACAACTGGACGAGGAACTGGACCGCATCTATCAGGTCGAGTACCAGACCCAGGACTTCGTGCCGGAAATCAACGACCACATGGACCCGGCGGTGTTGCGCGAATTCATCGAGCTGACCGGTTCCTGCCTGACCCAGAGCCGGGTGCTTGGCGTACTCAATGAAACCCTGGCCGATGACGCCGTGATCGTCGCCGCCGCCGGCAGCCTGCCCGGCGACTTGCAGCGTAGCTGGCGCAGCAAGGGCGTGAACACCTACCACGTCGAGTACGGTTATTCGTGCATGGGTTATGAGGTGAATGCCGCACTGGGGGTGAAGCTCGCCGAGCCCGAGCGCGAGGTCTATGCGCTGGTGGGCGACGGCTCCTACATGATGCTGCACTCGGAACTGGCGACCTCGATCCAGGAGCGGCGCAAGATCAACGTGGTGCTGCTGGACAACATGACCTTCGGTTGCATCAACAACCTGCAAATGGAACACGGCATGGACAGCTTCGGCACCGAGTTCCGTTTCCGTAATCCGGAAACCGGCAAACTCGATGGCGGTTTCGTGCCGGTGGATTTCGCCATGAGCGCGGCGGCTTATGGCTGCAAGACCTACAAGGTGAACACGGTTGAAGAGCTGCAAGCCGCGTTGGCCGATGCACGCTTGCAGACGGTCTCGACGCTGATCGATATCAAGGTGTTGCCCAAAACCATGATTCACAAATACCTGTCGTGGTGGCGGGTCGGCGTGGCGCAAGTCTCTACCAGCGCCCGCACCGATGCAGTGGCCAAGACCCTCAACGAACGACTGGCCAAGGCCCGTCAATACTGATTGCCCTGAAACGAACAAACAGGAGTGTTTATATGTCGTTGCTTTCTAATTCACTGCGCATTGGCGTCATCGGCACCGGGGCCATCGGGCAGGATCACATCCGTCGTTGCAGCCAGACCTTGCTCAACAGCCAGGTGGTGGCGGTCACTGACATCAATTTGCAGCAAGCAGCCAAGGTCGTTTCCGATTTGAAGCTGACGGCCGAGGTCTATCCCGACGGCCACGGGTTGATCAAGGCGCCGGAAGTCGAGGCGATCCTCGTCACCTCCTGGGGCCCGAGCCACGAAGAGTTTGTGCTGGCAGCCATTGCGGCGGGCAAACCGGTGTTCTGCGAGAAACCGCTGGCGGTCACCGCCGAAGGCTGCCGCAAGATCGTCGAGGCCGAAGTAGCCCTCGGCAAACGGCTGGTGCAGGTCGGTTTCATGCGCCCGTACGATGAAGGTTATCGGGCGTTGAAATCAGTGATCGACAGTGGCCAGATCGGCGAACCGCTGATGCTGCATTGCGCCCACCGCAACCCGACCGTGGGTGAAAACTACAAGACCGACATGGCGATCACCGACACGCTGATCCATGAGCTGGACGTGTTGCGCTGGTTGCTCGACGACGATTATGTGTCGGTGCAAGTGGTGTTCCCGCGCAAGACCAGCAAGGCCCACGCCCATTTGAAAGACCCGCAGATCGTATTGCTGGAAACCACCAAGGGCACGCGCATCGATGTAGAAGTATTCGTCAACTGTCAGTACGGCTACGACATCCAGTGCGAAGTGGTGGGGGAGACCGGCATCGCCAAACTGCCGGAGCCGTCGCAGGTTCAGTTGCGCAGTGGGGCGAAGCTGTCCAACGCGATCTTGATGGACTGGAAGGACCGGTTCATCGCCGCGTATGACGTCGAATTGCAGGCGTTCATCGATGGCGTGCGGGCCGGGCAGGTCGGCGGGCCATCGGCATGGGATGGTTTCGCCGCCGCCGTCGCTGCGGATGCCTGCATCGAGGCGCAGAACAGCGGCCAGATCGTCAAAGTCAGCCTGCCAGATCGCCCCCGTTTCTACGGCTAACCCCGATCCCCCTGTAGGAGCGAGCGGGCGGCGATCCTACAGGGGACAGTGTCGATTTCTGGCTAAGGAGAACAACACTAATGCGCATCGCACTAGACCCCTACATGTACCGCAACCTGTCCCTGGGCAAGATGGTCGACAAGGTTGCCGAGCTCGGTTACGAACACATCGAACTGTCGCCCCGGGAAGATTTCTTGCCGTTCTACAAAGCCCCGCGGGTCGACAAGGCGCGGATCAAGGAATTTCGCAAAGCCCTGAGCGACACCGGGGTCAAACTCTCTTCCTTGTTACCGATGTACCACTGGGCTGCCGCCGATGAAGGTTTGCGTGTGGCCGCCGTGCGTAACTGGAAGCGGGCGATCCAGATTGCCGTGGAGATGGACTGCGAGTTGGTCAATACCGAGTTCACCGGCCAGTCGGACAACCCATTGGTCTGCGAGAACCAGTTCATGCGTTCCATGGACGAACTGATCCCCGAGTTCGAACGCGAAGGCATCAAGCTCGATATCCAGGCTCATCCCTATGATTTCTGCGAGCGCAATAACGAGTCGGTGGACATCATTCGCGGCCTGGACCGCGACTGGATCAACTACCTCTACGCCGCGCCGCACACGTTTTTCTATGACGACGGTGTCGGTGATATCGCCTCGATGCTGAAGTACGCCGGCTCAAAGCTGAGCCACCTGATCATCGCTGACACCTACAACCACAAGGCATCCTCGGGCTTGCGCTACATCGTCAACCCGCCGGGCGTCACCGCCACCGTGCACCAGCATCTGGACATCGGCCAGGGTGAGGTCGACTGGGCGGCGTTTTTCGGCACCTTGCGCGAGCTCAAGTTCGATGGCATCGCCACCGTCTCGGTGTTCGCCTGGGAAGACCGGCCGGACGAGTCCAATCGAATGATGCTCGAACGCGTCAGAAGCGAACTCTGTTGCTGACCGACCTACACAAAACCTGTGGGAGCAGGCTTGTGTGGCGAGGGGGCTTGCCCCCGTTCGACTGCGAAGCAGTCGTAAAACCAGTCACTGCTTTCTAAATTCAAGATCGCGGTGATTGGTTTTAGGGGGGCTTCGCGCCCCAACGGGGGCAAGCCCCCTCGCCACACAAGCCTGCTCCCACAGGGGCTGCGTTCTATAAGGAGAATACTTTCATGCGTATCGGACTTGTCGGTTACGGCCATGGCGGCCGGTTTTTCCATGCTCCGCTGATCAGCAGTTTGCCGGCGGCGACCTTTGTAGGCGTGGTCACCCGTTCCGCCGAGCGCCGACAACTGCTGGCGGCGGAATATCCCGGTGTTCCAGCCTTCGACAGCATTGGCCAACTGGTCGAGGCTGGGGTCGATGTGCTGGTGGTGTCGACGCCGCTCAAAGGTCGCCCGGCGCTGGTGCTCGACGCCATCGAACACGGGGTGGCGGTGGTCAGCGACAAGCCGTTCGCCGCCGATGCGCAACAGGCGCAAACCCTGATCACCATGGCTGAGCGCCAGGGCGTGCAACTGAGCGTTTACCAGAACCGGCGCTGGGACTCGGACTTTCTCACCGTGCGCAAACTCATCGAGTCCGGCGCGCTGGGCCAGGTCACCCGTTTCGAATCGCGGATCGAGCGCTATTCGCCAGAGTCGGTGAACAACGGCAGCGGCGGCGGTTTTCTGCGCGATCTGGGCAGCCACCTGGTGGATCAGGCACTGCTGTTGTTCGGCCCCGTCACCCGGGTTTACGCCGAACTGGATTACCTCGAAAAAGCCCAGACCTTTGACAACGGCTTCTTCATGTCCCTGACCCATGCCAATGGCGTGACCTCACACCTGAGTGGCAGTTGCCTGCAAAACACCCCCGGCCCGCGCTTTCGCGTGACCGGCACCCAGGGCTGTTACAGCGTCGATGGTCTGGACGGGCAGGAGGCGTCAACCCTCGCCGGGCTCACACCGAAATCCGAAGGCGAGCGCTGGGGCGTCGAAGAACACCGTCGCTGGGGTTGGTTCGAGCAGGGTGAGGTGCGTGAGCGGGTGCCGTCCGAGCGTGGCTGCTGGAACCAGTTCTATTTACAGCTACAAACCGCGTTACAGAGCGCTGGCCCATTGCCGGTCGAACCCCGTGATGCACTGGCGACTACCCGCGTGCTAGACGCTGCGCGGCTGAGTTTCGAGCGCCATCAAGTGGTGGCGCTGAGCCGGTTCGAGAGCCATGGAATAAAATCAGAATAAAATTCTAAAATGAGTTGATATAGAAATTATTTTCCAATAAAGTCGTTTCCAGGTTGCCGACTATCAACGTCCGATCACGCTCAAGCAGGCCTTGAACGGGTGAAGGGCGAACCAAAAACAAGAAACAAAGCCAGGTACCGTCGATGAAAACCTTCAACACTGCTTTGCATGTTTCACGTTCCGCGCTGCACCTCGCTCGCGACCTGTCTCGCGTCTCGTTTCATTCCATCTCCCACTTGCTTTGCGTCGAACGCAAGGGTGCCCTGGTCTGCTGCATTCCGGGGGCACCGATTGTCCGCTTGCCCACTCACTGAAATCGTCACGCCTTATCCATAAAACCAACAAGAATGTGGAGAAAGACTTTTCATGAAGACCAAGATCCGTTTCGCCTCGCTGGCCTTGTCCCTGATGTTCGCCAGCGGCGCCGCACTCGCTGATATGAAAATCGGCGTCAGCATGTCGCAGTTCGATGACACCTGGCTGACCTACCTGCGTGAATCCATGGACACTAAAGCCAAGTCCTATCCCGATGGCGTCCAGCTGCAGTTCGAAGACGCGCGCAGCGATGTGGTCAAGCAGTTGAGCCAGGTAGAAAGCTTCATCAGCCAGAAAGTCGATGCCATTGTGGTCAACCCGGTGGATACCGCCGCCACCAAAAAAATCACCGAAGCGGCGGTCAAGGCCGGTATTCCACTGGTGTACGTCAATCGCCGTCCCGATGATCTGAACCTGCCCAAAGGCGTGGTCACTGTCGCCTCCAACGACCTGGAGGCCGGCCAAATGCAGATGCAGTACCTGGCTGAGAAAATGGGCGGCAAGGGCGACATCGTGATTCTGCTCGGTGACTTGGCCAACAACTCCACCACCAACCGCACCAAGGGCGTCAAAGAGGTGCTGACCAAATACCCGAACATCAAGATCGAGCAAGAGCAGACCGGCGTCTGGTCGCGGGACAAGGGCATGACCCTGGTCAACGACTGGCTGACCCAAGGCCGCAAGTTCGATGCGGTGGTCTCCAACAACGACGAGATGGCGATTGGCGCGGCCATGGCCCTGCAACAGGCTGGCGTCGCCAAAGGTAGTGTGTTGATTGCCGGAGTCGACGGTACGCCCGACGGTTTGAACGCGGTGAAGAAGGGCTCTCTGCTCGTTTCGGTGTTCCAGGACGCCAAGGGCCAGGCGGACGGTTCGATCGACACGGCGGTGAAAATGGTCAAGAACGAGCCGGTCGAGCCGGCCGTGTGGGTGCCATATCGCTTGATCACGCTGCAAAACGTTGACCAGTTCAAATAATCCGTCCGTTCGATAACAACAATAAACACGCAAGGTGGCAATCGCGACCTTGCTGATGGAGTACCTGATCATGTTCGCTTCAGCGACTGCTTCGAGCACCCCGTTGGTGGGTATCCAGCCAATCGCAACACCTGTCGATGAGCCGTACCTGCTGGAGATCATCAACGTCAGCAAGGGTTTTCCCGGTGTGGTGGCCTTGTCTGACGTGCAGCTTCGGGTACGCCCCGGTTCTGTGCTGGCGCTGATGGGCGAGAATGGCGCCGGCAAATCCACCCTGATGAAAATCATTGCCGGCATCTACCAGCCGGATGCCGGCGAGTTGCGCCTGCGGGGCAAACCGGTGGTCTTCGAAACACCACTGGCTGCGCTTCAGGCCGGGATCGCAATGATCCACCAGGAACTCAACCTGATGCCGCACATGAGCATCGCCGAGAACATCTGGATCGGCCGTGAGCAGCTCAACGGCCTGCACATGATCGACCACCGCGAAATGCACCGTTGCACGGCCAAGCTGCTGGAGCGTCTGCGGATCGACCTCGATCCGGAAGAACTGGTGGGCAACCTGAGCATTGCCGAACGGCAAATGGTCGAGATTGCCAAGGCGGTGTCCTACGACTCCGACATTCTGATCATGGACGAACCGACCTCGGCCATCACCGACAAGGAAGTCGCCCACCTGTTCTCGATCATTGCCGACCTCAAGAGCCAGGGCAAAGGCATCATCTATATCACTCACAAAATGAACGAAGTGTTCAGCATCGCCGATGAAGTGGCGGTGTTCCGCGATGGCGCCTACATCGGCCTGCAACGGGCCGACAGCATGGACGGCGACAGCCTGATTTCGATGATGGTCGGCCGCGAATTGAGCCAGCTGTTCCCGGTGCGCGAGAAGCCGATCGGCGATCTGTTGCTGTCGGTACGCGACTTGAAGCTGGACGGGATTTTCAAAGACGTCTCCTTCGACCTGCATGCCGGGGAGATCCTTGGCATCGCCGGGTTGATGGGCTCGGGACGGACCAATGTCGCCGAGGCGATTTTCGGCATCACCCCAAGCGACGGTGGCGAAATCCGCCTCGACGGCGAAGTGGTGCGCATCAGCGATCCGCACATGGCGATCGAGAAGGGCTTCGCGCTGTTGACCGAAGATCGCAAGCTCAGCGGTCTGTTCCCTTGCCTGTCGGTGCTGGAGAACATGGAAATGGCGGTATTGCCCCATTACGTCGGCAACGGCTTCATCCAGCAGAAGGCCCTGCGCGTCTTGTGTGAAGACATGTGCAAGAAGCTGCGGGTGAAAACCCCGTCGCTGGAGCAGTGTATCGACACACTGTCCGGCGGCAATCAGCAGAAGGCCTTGCTGGCGCGCTGGTTGATGACCAACCCGCGCATCCTGATTCTCGATGAGCCGACACGGGGCATCGATGTCGGGGCCAAGGCCGAGATCTACCGGCTCATCTCTTACCTCGCCAGCGAAGGCATGGCGGTGATCATGATTTCCTCGGAACTGCCGGAAGTGCTGGGCATGAGCGATCGGGTCATGGTCATGCACGAGGGCGACCTGATGGGCACCCTCGACCGCAGCGAAGCGACCCAGGAACGGGTGATGCAACTGGCCTCGGGCATGTCCCAGTGTCATTGAATCAAGGGTGAACACAGTTCAAGGGTGAAAGGGGATTGTGTGGCGAGGGAGCTTGCTCCCTCGCCACAAGCAAGCTCCCTCGCCACATGGATTTCATTTGAAGGGTGAGTGGTTATGAACGCGATACTGGAAAACAAGCCTGCAGCAGTACCGGTCAAGAGTCGCCGGCGCTTGCCGACCGAATTGAGTATCTTCCTGGTGCTGATCGGTATCGGCCTGGTCTTCGAAATGTTCGGCTGGATCGTGCGGGACCAGAGCTTCCTGATGAACTCTCAGCGCCTGGTGCTGATGATCCTGCAAGTGTCGATCATCGGCCTGCTGGCGATCGGCGTGACCCAGGTCATCATCACCACCGGTATCGACCTGTCCTCCGGTTCGGTGCTGGCGTTGTCGGCGATGATTGCCGCCAGCCTGGCCCAGACCTCGGACTTTGCCCGGGCGGTGTTTCCGTCCCTGACTGACTTGCCGGTGTGGATTCCGGTGATTGTCGGGCTTGGGGTGGGATTGCTGGCGGGGGCGATCAACGGCAGCATCATTGCGATCACCGGGATTCCGCCATTCATTGCCACCCTCGGCATGATGGTTTCGGCGCGCGGCCTGGCGCGCTACTACACCGAAGGTCAGCCGGTGAGCATGCTCTCGGATTCCTACACGGCCATCGGGCACGGCGCCATGCCGGTGATCATTTTCCTGGTGGTGGCGGTGATTTTTCACATCGCCCTGCGCTACACCAAGTACGGCAAGTACACCTACGCCATCGGCGGCAACATGCAGGCGGCGCGCACCTCCGGGATCAACGTCAAGCGGCATCTGGTGATTGTCTACAGCATCGCCGGGTTGCTTGCAGGCCTGGCCGGGGTGGTGGCCTCGGCTCGTGCCGCGACCGGGCAGGCCGGGATGGGCATGTCGTATGAACTGGACGCGATTGCCGCAGCGGTCATTGGCGGCACCAGCCTGGCCGGCGGCGTAGGGCGCATTACCGGCACCGTGATTGGTGCGTTGATCCTCGGGGTCATGGCCAGCGGCTTTACCTTTGTCGGTGTTGACGCTTATATTCAAGACATTATCAAGGGGCTGATCATTGTGGTGGCGGTAGTCATCGACCAATACCGCAACAAGCGCAAACTCAAGCGCTGAAGCCAGGTGAAACACAAAAAGCGCCACGCCTGATACGCGTGGCGCAGCCGTTTGTCTTCTATATACAGCCGCTCGACTGAATTTCTTGCTATAAACGCACTCCGATAACCGCCTCAAAGCCTGCCATAGCGCACTTTCAGGGTTTTGTCGGACAGATTTGCTGTCTTTTCAGTTGCTGAGGCCTCAAGTCGGCCTTAGACTGCCGCCCCTCGTAAATTGAGTGCCGGGTGGCGCTTGGAATAAACGGCGCCGTTCCAATGACCGTCCGAGGTTCAACGGAACGCTCCCTAATTCGCCTTAATGCACGTTTTTTTATAGAGATATCAATGACAAAGGACAAGTTGCTGGCCATGCCGGCGGATGACTACATGAATGCCGAGCAACATGCTTTTTTCTCTGAGCTGTTGCAGAACATGAAAGTCGAAACCCATGAGCGCATCGAACAGAATCGCATCGCCATCGAAAGCCTGGACACCCCGGCCGATCCGGCCGACGCGGCTTCCGTCGAAGAAGAGCGCACCTGGCTGGTGAACGCGATCGATCGCGACCAGCGCATGCTGCCTCAATTGGAACAGGCCCTGGAACGCATCAAGGAAGACAGCTTCGGCTGGTGCGACGACAGCGGCGAGCCAATTGGCCTGAAGCGCCTGCTGATCAGCCCGACCACCAAGTACTGCATCGAAGCTCAAGAGCGTCACGAACAGATCGACAAGCACCAGCGTCAGGCCTGATTCAGTAGCGCCCCCATCGCGGGCAAGCCTCGCTCCTACAGATATGACCTGTAGGAGCGAGGCTTGCCCGCGAAGCTTTTTGTCGCCCAAAAAATTTCACGCACTTCTATTGATCTGCTGCAACCCCCCACTACTAACGGATCATAGATAATGGCCTTGTAGTGGCGTTTAATGCGGATACAACAATTAGAAGATGCCTGGGGTGACAAACGATGACGCGAGACGGGTCTCTGGCTGGGGCAGTGCCCGCAGCCGTACTTTTGCCGAAAAATCTGTGGCTCACGCCGACCCTGCAAAGCATCGCCCTGATGCTCTTGCTGTGCGGCATGGCATTGGGCGGTTGGTCGCTTTACCTTGGCCTGCCATTGACCGTGCTGATTATCTGGCTACCGCGCCTGCGTTCGCGCGCACTCCCCGAGGCAACCTCAGAGGACAGCTCCAGCGCCATCGCCGGGTTGACTCGTGATCTTTCCTACACCACCAGTCATAACGCCTTGTCGGCCGCCGGCGTGGCCTATTCGGTCAAGCAACTGGCGGACAAACTGCAATCGCAACTCAACGCTGCGGCGCAGATTGTCAGCAGCGCAGAAGTGATGATCGCCACCGAACACGCCACCTCGACACTCAGCCGAGATGCTTTAAGCGCGGCCAGCGAAGCCCATCAGAGCAGCGCGGCAGGGCGCACGGAACTGGTCGAGTCCATTGCACGCATGCATCAACTCAGCCAGCGTGCCAGCAGCAGCCGTGAGTTGATCGAAGCCCTGAGCCTGCGCAGCGACGATATCCAGCGGGTAACGTTGGTGATCCAGTCCATCGCCAGTCAGACTAATTTGTTGGCGCTGAACGCGGCCATCGAAGCGGCGCGGGCCGGGGAGCATGGTCGCGGGTTTGCGGTGGTGGCCGATGAGGTTCGTGGTCTGGCCGCGCGCACGGCGACGGCGACCGGCGAAGTCGGAGAGATGGTCGCCGATATTCAACAACGCACCGCGCAAGTGGTGGAGCAGATTCGTCAACTGGCCAGCGATCTGAACACTGGCGTCGCACAGGTCGAACACACGGGGCAGCACCTGGAAAATATCGCGCGCCTGGCCGCTGGCGTCGAAAGGCAGGTCGGGGAAATCGCTCAGGGCGCGGACACCAATCGCGAACAGCTCGACAGCCTGTTTCACGCCATCGAACAAATGCGCAGCGATCTGGCAATCAGTGACCAGCAAACCCAGCGTCTGGCCCAGGCGGCGGTACAAATGGAAGGGCAGGCCGAAACCATCAGCGAACGCCTGGCCGAAGTCGGACTGGATGACTATCACCAGCGGATTTATGACCTGGCCCGCGAAGGGGCGAGTCAGATTGCAGCGCGCTTCGAAGCGGATATCGACCAGGGCCGGATCAGTCTTGATGACCTGTTTGATCGCAATTATCAGGCGATCCCCAACACCAGCCCGGCCAAATACCAGACCCGCTTCGATCGCTATACCGATCAGGTATTACCGGCGATTCAAGAGCCGTTGCTGCCGCGTCATGAAGGCCTGGTATTCGCCATCGCCTGTACGCAGCAAGGTTATGTGCCGACCCACAACACCGTGTTCAGTCAGCCGCTGACCGGTGATGCGCAGGTTGATACCCTGCACAACCGCACCAAGCGCAAGTTCGCCGACCGCACCGGTATCCGCTGTGGCAGCCATCAGCAGCCCGTGTTGTTGCAGACCTACACCCGCGACACCGGTGAGCTGATGCACGATCTCTCGGTGCCGATCATGCTCAAGGGCCGGCATTGGGGTGGTTTGCGGTTGGGTTACAAACCGCAAAGCCCTCGCTGAGAGGGCCCGGCAATTGTTCGGTTATTAGTGGATCTGGTGCATGCGCAGGTTCAGGTCGTCGACCACATGGGCCCAGTCGGCGTCTTCACGCAGTTGTTCCTTGAGGAAGCCGGCTTGTTGCGGGGTCCAGAATTCGGCATCGATGAGTTTCTTGTCGTCGGCCAGGGGCGAATGACGGGCGATGAAATCGTCGATGGCCTTTTCGCTGGAGTCCAGGCCGAGTTGATCGAACAAGCCTTTCAAATCATGTGTGGGTGAATCCATCTTTGTCTCCTTGCGGGATTCAAGGGTTCGATAGGGTTTAGCAGCTTTCTGCGAATTCGCCACCAATGATGGCACTAGGCTATTGCCTGTTGTTGTTCCAGCGCTTACGATGCCGTCGCGTTTTTTTGGCGTCACCAAGCCGCCATTCAAAGAATCCGTACAGGGATGTCGTTGTTCCAGGTTTAGCGCCTTGCGGTGCTGATCTGCCCATTCCTTGCGCGATGTCTTTCGAGCCGACCCGCCCCCGATCCCGCATGAAAAGGATGTAAGCAGTGAAGCGTCTTGTTTATCTGATGGCTATCGCACTTGGCCTGTCGTTGACTGGTTGTGTGTCTTTCACGCCGCTGGGGCCCATTGGCGAGCCCTTGAGCCCCGCACCGTCCACCCTCGATCGTAGTGCCGAGATCCGCGACGTGGTGATTTCCGCCCCGGACCTGGACGACAAGGTGCGTGTCAACGGCAGCCGGCAACTGACCGAGCAGGTCAGCGCCTATGTCGATAAGAGCGACTACTTCAAGCGCATTGTGGCGTTCCCGGCCAAGGTGGGCGAAGACGACGTGGTGCTCAAGTTCAACCTGACCTCACTGGCAGGCAAACGCACCATGCATCCGGCTTACATCCCCGGCGCGCTGGTGACGTTGACTATCTGGATCTGGGTCGATGGGCCGATTTATGTCGATAAGTATGACCTCGCGGGCGAGCTGATCATCGAAGACCGTCAGGGTAAGCAACTGGCCAAGTCGGTCGAGCAGGTCAAGCTCGACAAAAATGTCGGCCTGTGGAACGCCGACTACCTCAATCCGCGCCTGGGCGGTTCCCAGTTGCGTGACCTGATCGCTCAATTGCTGGCCAGTGCCACCCCTCAGTTGCGTACACCGTCAAAGGAACTGACTGCCCATGAATAAATACCTTCTGGCTTTGCTGCTGTTGGTCAGCAGCACCCTGACAGGCTGCATTTCTTATTCCCAGCATGAGTTGGCGCCGGTGGGCGAATGGCCGCCAGCGCAGGCCAGGCAGGACAAGCCCAGCGCTTATCTGCACGTGACCACCCAGCAGCAATTCAACGGCGAACTGTCGGGTGGCGTCGGCAATCCGGCGCTGGTGGAACAGCACATGCTGGAAACCTTCAAGGAGTCCGGGCAGTTCAAAAGCGTGACCACGGACAAGGTCGACTCGAACCTGTATGTGACGAGTACTTTGACTAACAACGAGCAGGGGAATATCGCGAGTGCCTGGCTGACCGGCTTCACGTTATTCGTGATTCCGACAACGTTCAGCAACACCTTCACGCTGGAAACGGTGTTCAAGGATCGTGAAGGCAACGTGTTGGGCAAAATCGTCAAACAGGAGAGCACGCGTACCTGGATGCAGATTTTGCTGATTGTCGGCTTGCCGTTCAATGAACGTGGGGACGCGGTGCTCAAACACCTGACCCAAAACACGCTGGATGAAGCGGTCAAGCGCAAGCTGATCTGACCGGTTGCCGAATAAAGGCGTGCTATCTGTGCAAGGCTGGCACGCCGCAGACACCTCTCTCTTCCCCCTCCCGATCTCAGACTTTCAATGCCCCTTCATCGACCGCAAGCTTCAGGGCTTTCGCGGCGTCCTGGGCGGCAATGGCCGCGACATCCGCGGTCTTGAACCAGCGATCCTTTTCGACCTGGTGATATGTCACAGCAGTCAACGGCGGTTTGGCGCGCATGATAATGACTGCCTGGAATTCGCCTTCGACCTCTCTGGCTTCGCCCCGGATAAAAAACTCACCGATATCAAATTCCGTCACGTAGCCGTCTTCCCTTGCAAATATTCTATTGTGTTGAACGCCGTCCGCCCTGGGGACGGGTTCATTGTCGGGGCAGTATGGCAGCTGTTGCCTGCCGGCGGCTGAGTTAAGTCGCCGGCGTGACGAAACGTCTCTGGAAATGAATGCCGCAGGGTGCGTCAGCCGTTAGCCTCGAGCGAGCGGGCAAGGGCGCAGGCTTCGTTATGGTTGCCGCGGAAACCTCTGATACGGCCGGTGGAAATTTCCTTGATGTGGAAAAAGGCGTTACCGGCCAGTACCACCCGAAAACGCGGGAGCAGAGCCTCATCAGGGAGCAATTCCTGCTGCCGGAGTACCATTGAAGGTAGCAATGAGACGTTGTTTGTGTGCCGTGCCTGAGGCTGGGCGAAGTGGGTCAATGCGCACATATGAAGTCCTTTTCGTGGTTTTACCGACGTGTGTACGTTGTTATGGGTAGTCTCGGTGAGCATGGCTGCTCTAGAATCGCCGTCACTGGTTGGCGATTGATGACCATCTAAAGCAATTTTTTACTGGCGATATGTCGGAAAAGTGCTTTTTTTAAAGAGAATTTTCCCTAAAGTTGGTAATCCGGTTGTCTCTGGCCGTTAGAAGGGCATTTTCCTTCAACCTCTGTCGACCGCCAGGCAAGACGACGTGAGGAATGTTCCAGTAATCTTCTCAAACCTCGCGATGGATGAGCGCTCTGCTCGTTCCAGGATTCGAACCGGGTCATTTGGCTACACCTCGGCATTGCCGCTTTTTTCTGCTGTGCGTGTTTCCTGCGTGCGGCATCATTTTCAGATGTGGGGATGTTTCCTTGGCAGTAAGTAATCTCGATATGCATGCTTTGTTCGTACTGGGTGATTTGCGCGCAAAGCTGGTCAAGCAATTTCAGTCACGTTTCGTCTACATCACCGAACAGAGCGCTGAAGGCATCTACATTGCCGAGATCGACACCGAAGCAGCGTTGGTGGTGGATGACAAACCGGGGCTCAAGCTCAAGGTCGGCGATCATTTCAGCGCCTCCGTATTGCCTAGTCGCGAAGGCGGCAAGTTGGACATCAAGTTTCGCGAAATCAAACTGACGGTGTACGGGTTGGGCGATTACGCGTTTGTGACCACCGCAGACGGCCACGGCATTGTGTTCAAGGAGGGTCATAGCGTGGTGATGGTGTTCGCGGCCCACCAACAGTTGCAGGAAGGCCTGACCAAAACCCTGAAAGCTGTGACTGCCAAGGCCGCCAAGTGGCGCAAAGGTGAGCTGGTGACCTTCAAGGCCAGCGAGTAATGACCTTGACCCGCGCCGATTTCCACGAACAGAACCAGGCCAGTGCCCACGCCGAGGCGCAGCGCCTGGTGGCTCAGAAGGCCGTTCTGCAGGGATCCTGGCTGAGTTGGGTGGCGTCACAGATCTACCTGTTGCGCCCGGCGGCGTACGCCAGCATGGTCAGACGAGAGCTTGTGCGCTTGCAGGAATCTTCCGAAAAATAACCCAGTCCCCTCGAAAGCAGAAACCTCTACTACAGTCAGTTGACTGAGTATCCAGAGGCTTGAGGTCTTCTTGTCAGGCTATCCTGCTATTGCTGTGAACAGCACGAGGTGCAAAAGCATGAAGGGGTTTCGACGGTTGCTGGCCGCTACCCTGGCCACGTTCGGTTTGTTGGCTTCACCCGTTCCGGTGTTCGCTGCCCAGGCGCCGATCCACTTCGCTGACCTGAACTGGGAAAGCGGCAGTCTGATCACCGATATCCTGCGGATCATTGTCGAGAAGGGCTACGGCTTGCCGACCGACACCTTGCCAGGGACAACCATTACCCTGGAGACCGCATTGGCCAACAATGACATTCAGGTCATTGGCGAAGAGTGGGCCGGCCGTAGCCCGGTCTGGGTCAAGGCGGAAGCCGAGGGCAAAGTCGCGGCACTGGGCGATACGGTCAAGGGCGCCACCGAGGGCTGGTGGGTGCCGGAGTACGTGATCAAGGGCGACCCGGCCAAGGGCATCAAACCGCTGGCGCCGGGCCTGCGCAGTGTCAGCGATCTGCCGCGCTACAAGAACGTGTTCAAAGACCCGGAAACCCCGGACAAGGGGCGTTTCTTGAACAGCCCGATCGGCTGGACGTCGGAAGTGGTCAACAAGCAGAAGCTCAAGGCGTATGGGCTGGACGACAGCTACGTGAACTTTCGCAGTGGTTCGGGGGCGGCGCTGGACGCAGAGATCAGTTCGTCGATTCGCCGGGGCAAGCCGGTGCTGTTCTATTACTGGTCCCCGACGCCGTTACTCGGCCGTTTCAAGCTGATACAGCTGCAAGAGCCGCCATTCGACGCCGAAGCCTGGAAAACCCTGACCGAGGCCGACAACCCTAATCCGAAGCCGACTCGCTCACTGCCCTCGAAGCTGTCCATCGGTGTGTCCGCGTCGTTCCAGAAACAGTACCCGCAAATCACCGAGTTCTTCAGCAAGGTCGATTTACCGATCGACGCCTTGAACAAGGCCCTGGCTGATATGAGCGAAAAACACACCCCGCCACGTCAAGCGGCGCAGGCGTTCATGAAGGCGTACCCGCAGGTGTGGCAGGCCTGGGTGCCCAAGGATGTGGCGGATAAGGTTTCTGCTGAACTGAAATAAGCCGGTTGGCTGGAAAGTTGTGTTGTGTCGACTACCGACATCGCGAGCAGGCTCGCTCCCACAGGGGAATGCGGTCAAATGTGGGGGCGAGCCTGTTAGCGAATCGCACCGCCAATTCAAGCGTAAGCAGCCACCGCCGATGACGAACGCCTTACAAAAAACCGCAAGGAAGTTCATCCTGCTGCAACATTTCACACCGGATGTCTGAATATGAGCCTTTTGGTCGCGCAATGGATTGCTGCAATCTTTTTATTTATCAGCCTGGTCCACCTGTATTGGGCGGCGGGTGGCAAATGGGGCAGCGAGGCGGCGGTGCCACGCGTGCCCGGGGAGGGCGATGAGGCATCAAGGCCCGCGTTCAAGCCGTCGCGCTTTGGCACGTTGCTGGTGGCAGTGGGCTTGCTGTTGATTGCGATGCTGGTGTGCCTGCGGGTCGGGCTGTATCTGCCCACGGTGCATCACTGGTCGCTGCAATGGGTGATCAGCGCGATCGCGATACTGATGTTCGCCCGGGCGATCGGCGATTCGAATTTGGTGGGGTTTTTCAAGCAGGTCAAGGATTCGAAGTTTGCCCGGCTCGACACATGGGCGTATTCGCCGCTGTGTGTGGTGTTGGCGGCCGGATTGCTGACAGTCGCCTGGAATTGAGACGACCGGACTTACTGTGTTGTCTGATCTGTTGCTATCGCGGGCTTGCCCGCGATGAGTCCCTATCAATCAACACAAACCCGCGGATTTAACTGCCGGGTTCCGTGCGCCGGCTACTCACCTCGGCCGGCACATCATCCCCCGCCATGCGCTTGCGAAACAGCGCCGCCCGGGCCAGCAGCAGCGTGGTCACTGGCACTGTGATCGACAATAGAATCGGAATCAGCCAGGCATGCAGCACCGGCCCCGACTTGAGCGCCGAAAAGTAAATGATCGAAGCCAGTGCCACGCACCACGCACCCAATGTCGAGGCCAGTGCCGGCGGGTGCATGCGCTGGAAGTAATCCTTCATCCGCACCAGCCCGATCGCGCCAATCAGCGCAAACAGGCTGCCGAGTACCAGCAGAATCGCCACCGCAATTTCCACCCACAGAGGCAGTTCACCGCTCATTCGATCACCTCGCCACGCAGCAGGAATTTGGCCAGGGCAAACGAGCCGACGAAGCCGAACAGGGCGATCAGCAGCGCTGCCTCGAAGTAAGTGTCACTGGCATAACGAATGCCCAGCGCGAGCATCATCAACATGGCAATGATGTACAGGTAATCCAGGGCCAGAACCCGGTCCTGGGCCGACGGCCCCTTGAACAGGCGGATCAGGGTCAGAATCATCGCCACCGAGAACATGAACAGGCTCAGCAGGATCGCGTTCGACAGCAATTCGCTCATTCGAAAATCTCCATCAAGGGGCGCTCATAGGTCGCCTTGAAGTGCTGGATGAATTGGCTTTCGTCATCCAGATCGAAGACGTGCAGCAACAGAATGCTGCGATCCAGTGCCAGTTCCGACCAGACCGTGCCGGGAATCACCGTGCAGATCATCGACAGCGCCGCCAGGCCATTGGCATCGCGCAAGTCCAGCGGCACCTTGATGAACCGCGAGCGAGGTGCCCGCCGTCCGGCATTGAGCACGCCCCAGGCCACGGCGAGGTTGGACGCCAGCATGTCGCGGCCGACCAGCAAGAATAAACGCAGGATTACTCCGGGGCGACGAATGCGGACCGGCCGCGGCCGCAGCTTGCGCATCATCAGCGGGGCACAGAGCCCCAGTATCGCGCCCAGCAGCAGATTGCCGGGGCTCACCGACAAATTCAGCACCAGCCACAAAAACCACAACGCCAGCGACAGCCACGGTGCAGGAAACAGACGCTTCATGGTTGCACCTCCAGCAGCGCTGCCGTGGCTTGCGGGCCCGGAATCGCGCGGGTGCCGAGCACCGCCATTACGTATTGCTCAGGGTTGTTCAACGCCTGAGCGGCGGCCTGGGTGTAGCGCAGCAGCGGTTCAGCCTTGAACGTCAGCGCAATGCTCAACCCCAGCAGAACGATGATCGGCACGCATTCCAAGCGGCGCAGCAAGGGTGACGGTCGTTCTTGCGGGGTCCAGAAACGCTGGATGCCCAACCGCGAGAAAGCGATCAACGAGGCCAATCCGGACAGAATCAACAATGCCAGCAATGCCCACGCACCATACGACACCGGCTCGTCGCTGCCATGGCCCAGGCCCAGCGGGTTGAGCAGGGCACTGAGCAGGCTGAGTTTGCCGATAAACCCGGAGAGCGGTGGCATACCGATGATCAGCAAGGCGCAGGCGATGAAGCTCAGGCCGAGGAAAGCCATGGTCCAGGGAATCACCTGACCGACCACGGCTTTCTGTTCGTCATCGAGGTTGAAGCCTTTGGGCGGCTGCAAAGATTCCAGGGACCGTGGCAGCAGCTCGCCGTCATCGTCCAGGGGCATTTCGTTGGCCGAACGCGAACGTTCGATCAACTCGGCCAGCAAGAACAGTGCGCTCAAGGCCAGGGTCGAGCTGACCAGGTAGAACAGCGCCGCGCCGATCAGGTTCGGCTGGGCGAAACCGATGGCCGACAACAGGATGCCGGCCGATACCAGAATACTCAGGCTGGCCATGCGTTCCAGGCGTTGCGCGGCGAGAATCGCCACGGCGGCGCAGACGATGGTCGCCATGCCGCCGTAGATCAGCCAGTCGCCACCAAAATACGCGGAGGCCCCGGCCTGCCCGGAGAACAGCAGCGTCCACAAGCGCAGCAAGGTGTAGACGCCAACTTTGGTCATGATCGCGAACATCGCCGCCACTGGCGCGCTGGCCGCGGAGTAGGCCGGCACCAGCCAGAAGTTCAGCGGCCACATGCCGGCCTTGGCCAGGAACGCCACCGCCAGAATCGCCGCGCCGGCATGCAGCAGGCCACGATCGGCCTCCGCCACCAATGGAATTTTCAGCGCCAGGTCGGCCATGTTCAGCGTACCGGTGACGCCGTAGATCAGCGCCGCGCCAATCAGAAACAGCGACGAGGCCAACAGGTTGATCGAGATGTAATGCAGCCCCGACGATACCCGTGCCCGGCCCGAACCGTGCAGCATCAGCCCGTAAGAGGCGGCCAGCAGCACTTCGAAAAACACGAACAGGTTGAACAGGTCCGCCGTCAGGAACGCGCCGTACAGACCCATCAACTGAATCTGAAACAGCGCGTGGAAGCTCGAGCCGGCCCCGTCCCAGCGGGCCATGGCGAACAGCAGGGCGCTGACGCCGATGATCCCGGTCAGCACCAGCATCAGCGCCGACAGGCGATCGATCACCAGTACGATGCCGAACGGTACCTGCCAGTTGCCCGGCAGGTACACACCGATGGAGCCAGGCACGCCGGTGGTTTGCGTCCACTGCAGCAGCATCACGGCAATGCCCAGCCCCAGCAGGCTGGAGAGCAGATTGATTTTGGCTTTTAACGGGCGGTGTTTCTCGCCCAGCATCAGCATCACGGCGGCGGTCAGCAGCGGTAGCAGAATAGGGGCTGCAATCAGGTGCGCCATCAGGTTCATTCTTTAGGCTCCCGGCCGTCCACATGGTCGGTGCCGGTCAGGCCCCGGGAGGCGAGCAGCACCACGAGGAACAGCGCGGTCATGGCGAAGCTGATGACGATCGCGGTCAGTACCAGCGCTTGCGGCAATGGATCGGTGTAGTGCAGCAAATCCTGCGGCACGCCGGCCTTGATGTTCGGCTCCTTGCCAATGAACAGGCTGCCCATGCTGAAGATGAACAGGTTGACGCCGTAGGACAGCAGGCACAGGCCCATGACCACCTGGAATGTCCGTGGCCGCAGCACCAGCCACACGCCGGATGCGGCCAGTACGCCGATGGCGATTGCGATGACTTCTTCCATCAGATGGCTCCTTGCGTGGCAGCCGCTTTGGCCAGGGGCTTGGGTTGTGCGCTGGTTTTATGACCGCGTACCGATTGGTGGGCGAGGGCGGTCAGGATCAACAGCGTCGAGCCGACCACCACGGCGTACACACCGATGTCGAAGAACAGCGCGCTGGCGATGTGAATGTCCCCCAGCAGCGGCAATGTGAAATGCCAGGTGTGGGTGGTGAGGAACGGATACCCCGCAGCCATCGCCCCGAGCCCGGTGACCGTGGCAAACAGCAGCCCGGTGCCCATCCAGCGCAGTGGTCGCAGGCTCATTTGCGCCTCGACCCACTGGGTGCCGGCGACCATGTATTGCAGGATGAACGCCACCGACATCACCAGCCCGGCGACGAAACCGCCGCCCGGTTGGTTGTGGCCACGCAGGAATAAATAGAAGGAAATCACCAACGCGATCGGCAACAGCAGGCGCACCAACACCGCCGGCACCATCATGAAGCCAAGTGCGGTGTCGCTGGCGTGACGCGGGTTGACCAGATCGGTGACCACGTCGGGCGCCAGCAGACGCTGTTGAGCAGGCAGCTGCAGGCTTTCTTTCGGCGGGCGGAAGCGTCGCAGCAGGGCGAACACGGCCAGGGCCACCGCCACCAGCACGGTGATTTCGCCGAGGGTGTCGAAGCCGCGGAAATCCACCAGCATCACGTTGACCACGTTGCTGCCGCCGCCTTCGGGCAGGGCGCGACTGAGGTAGAACGATGAAATGTCGTTGGGCGTCTGGCGTGTCAGCATCGCGTAGGACAGCAGCGCCATGCCGCCACCGACCACGGCCGACAGCAACAAGTCGCGAACCCGCCGTACCCGCGCCTTACGCAGGCTGCTCGGCAACGGCGACACCTCTTCGATTCGCCGTGGCAGCCAGCGTAGGCCGAGGAGGATCAGCACCGTGGTCACCACTTCCACCACCAGCTGCGTCAGGGCCAGGTCCGGCGCGGAGAACCAGACGAAGGTCACGCAGGTCATCAGGCCGCAAACGCTGACCATGGTCAGGGCCGCGAGCCGGTGATACTTGGCTTGCCATGCCGCGCCGAGGGCGCAGGCAATCGCCAGTAGCCACAGGATCACGAACACGATCGAGCCCGGGATTTTCGGCCGTTCGCCCCAGCTCAGGCTGCTATGCAGCATCGGGATCAACCCGGCCAACACCGCGGCGAGTACCACCAGAAACAGTTGGGTTTGCAGGCGCCGGGTGCTGATCCGCCGCTCCAGCCGTCGGGCCAGACGCATCATGATCACCAGGCTGCGCTCGAACAGTCGCTTGCCGTTCAAGTGGCTGATCAGCGGCGGGTGATCGAAGCGCCCGCGTTTGAGCTGATTGCGCAGCAACAGGTAAAGCACGGTGCCCCCGGACATGGCGATCAGGCTCATGATCATCGGTGCGTTCCAGCCGTGCCAGATCGCCAGGCTGTACTCGGGCAGCGTGCCACCCACCACCGGCAATGCCGCCGCCGCGAGCAGCGGGCCGACCACTTGCGCCGGGAAAATCCCCACCACCAGGCAGGTAAACACCAGCAACTCCACCGGCGCGCGCATCCAGCGTGGCGGCTCGTGCGGGGTGTGCGGGAGGTCGGTGGCGGGCGGGCCGAAGAACACGTCGACAGTGAAGCGCAGGGAATAGGCCACGCTGAACGTACCGGCGATGGTCGCGACAATGGGCAGGGTCATCTCGATCCAGGCCGTCGCGTTGATGAACACAGTTTCGGCGAAGAACATCTCTTTGGACAGGAAGCCATTGAGCAGCGGGACACCGGCCATGGAGGCGCTGGCAACCATGGCCAGGGTGGCGGTGAACGGGATCAGTTTGATCAGGCCGCTGAGTTTGCGAATGTCCCGGGTGCCGCTTTCGTGGTCGATGATCCCGGCGGCCATGAACAGCGAGGCCTTGAAGGTGGCGTGGTTGAGAATGTGGAACACCGCGGCCACGGCGGCCAACGGACTGTTCAGGCCCAGCAGCAGGGTAATCAGGCCCAGATGGCTGATGGTCGAGTAGGCCAGCAGGCCCTTGAGGTCGTTCTGAAACATCGCGCAGTAAGCGCCGAGCAACAGCGTACAGGCGCCGGCCCCGCCGACGATGTAGAACCATTCTTCACTGCCGGACAGCGACGGCCACAGGCGTGCGAGCAGAAACACCCCGGCCTTGACCATGGTCGCCGAGTGCAGATACGCCGAGACCGGTGTGGGCGCCGCCATGGCGTGGGGGAGCCAGAAGTGGAAGGGGAATTGCGCGCTTTTGCTCAGGGCGCCGATCAGGATCAGGGGCAAGAGGATGGGATAAAGGGCATGCGCGCGAATCAGATCGCCAGCGGCCAGGACCTTGTCCAGGTCATAGCTGCCCACCACATGGCCGAGCAGCATCACCCCCGCCAGCAAACACAAACCGCCGGCACCGGTGACCATCAATGCCATGTAGGCGCCACGTCGCGCGTCGGCGCGGTGGTGCCAATAGCCGATCAACAGGAATGAGAAGAGGCTGGTCAGCTCCCAGAAAAACACAATCTGGATCAGGTTGCCGGAGATCACCAACCCGAGCATGGCGCCCATGAATGCCAGGAAAAACGCGAAGAACCGAGGCACCGGATCGTCCGGTGACATGTAATAGCGGGCATACAAAGAAACCAGCGTGCCGATGCCCAGCACCAGCATCGAGAACAGCCAGGCGAAACCGTCCATGCGCAGAACGAAGTTCAGACCGAGGCTGGGTAACCAGAAGAATTCTTCGCGGATCACGCCGCCATGGGCGATTTGCGGGTACAGGAGGGCGACCTGCACGGTGCCGATCAGGGCCACCAGGCCAGCCAACAGCGATTCAGTGTTACGCGCATTGTGCGGCAGCAAGGCTGCCAGACAGCTGCCGATAAATGGCAGAAGCAGTAGAACTATCAGGGACATAGGCTTCTAATCTGCGGAAGTTTGTGAAGCATCATACGTGCCAGCTCCCTGATCACCAAACGCCAAGCTGTCGCAGAATCCTACAAGATAGACGGAAAAATTCCGGATTCATGTTGTTTCAGGGAGCGCAATTTCGCCTGTGCCGGCCCCGTCGCGGGCAAGCTATCTATCAAGCAATGCAGATGCTGCGGCTTAACCCTGGGTTTCCCGCTCCAACTCTTCTTCAGGCGCGGCAACCTTACCCTTGGTCTTCAACTCACTGACAATCACCGCCGCCACAATCAACCCGGCCCCGACCAAGGCAATCGCCGGCAACCGCTCCCCGGCAATTCGCCCGACAATCCCGGCCCACACCGGCTCCCCGGCATAGATCAACGTTGCCCGAGTCGGCGACACACTCTTCTGCGCCCAGTTCATCGCCACCTGAATCGCCGCACTCGCCGCACCTAATCCCAAAGCGCTGCACAACAGCAACCATGAGAAATCCGGAATCACTTCCTGAGTCGGCACCACCATCAGAAACGCCAGCACCGACGTCACCGCCAGTTGCACCACCGTCACCCGGCGTACATCGACCTGGCCGGCATAGGTGCTGATCAAAATGATCTCCGCCGCAATCGCCACGGCACTGATCAATGTGGCGATTTCACCGGGGCTGAAATTGAACGAAGCGCCGGACGGCCCCGACAACAGCATCAACCCGGTAAAGGCCAGCATGATCCCGATGCTCGGCATCAACCCCGGCCGCCGCCCCAGCACCAGCCATTGCAGCAACGGCACGAACGGCACATACAGCGCGGTAATAAACGCCGACTGACTGCTGGGAATGCTCTGCAAACCCACGGTCTGCAAACCGTAACCGAGCATGATCGCCACACCGATAAACGCCCCGGCCTTGAGCTCGAACAGGGTCAGTTCGCGCAGATGACGCCAGGAGAACAGGGCGACGAGGCTCGCCGCCGCGGCAAAACGCAGGCCGACGAAGAACATCGGCCCGCTGACGGTCATCGCATGCTGCACCAGCAAAAAGGTCCCGCCCCAGACCATGGTGATCAGCACCAGCACGCACTCGGCCTTGCTGAACCGTGAGAAGCGGGGGGAAGCCGGGGAGGAGTTCGTCGACGTCATGACCTTGCGCGCTACCTGAGGGAGACGCACAATGCGCCTGAAGTTGGGCAGTATACTGCGCAACGCCACCCAGTGAGCAATATAGTGCACAAAGATTCTACCCAACGGGCGTCGGTCCTCCAGCACGTCAGCCAGAACGTCCGACGTCTGCGCCATGCCGCCGACATGAGCCAGAGCGCCCTGGCCGAAAAGTCCGGTGTCAGTCGGCGGATGCTGGTGGCCATCGAAGCTGGCGAGAAGAACGTCAGCCTGACCACTCTCGACCGCGTCGCCGAAGCGCTGGACGTCGCCTTCAGCGACCTGATCCAGGCCCCCGAGGCCCGTGATCCGAGCCGCATCAACGAACTGGCCTGGGCCGGCACGATCCCTGGCAGTAAAGCGGTGTTGCTGGCCAAAGCTACCGCCACTCGTGAAGTGGAACTCTGGGAATGGCGCCTTGAGCCAGGCGAGTATTACCCCTCGGAGCCGGATGCCGATGGCTATAGCGAACAGATTTATGTGTTTGAAGGCTGCCTGACCCTGATGCTCGGCAACGAGCCGCAGAAAATCGCGGCCGGTGAGTTCTTTATGTTTGCCAGTAATCAGCCGCATTCCTATCGCAATGAGGGGGACGTGGCGGCGCGCTTTGTGCGTAATGTGGTGATTTGATCGGTGCCGATTCTGTCGCGTAAAACACGTATATACCTGTTGCTTCTCACAGTAGACGATGTGCCTCGGATCCAACAATGATGAGTGCGCCGGCGAATGGCGGCCCACTCCTTAACATCGGATTCAGACATGTCTATTAATCACAAAAAGCCGTCAGAGCTTTTACCTGCACCCGTACTACCCGTGGCTTACGGCGACAATGTCTTTCTCGAAGATGTCATTGCCGGTGCCCGGGTCGATATTGAATTGAACCGGAACGTCTATCCGGGCACGCAGGTGACCCTTGAATACAAGGTTGGCAACACTCCCAATAGATTAGTGATTCCGCTTCAAGAGGGACGAGCATCATTCTTGATTCCTGCTTGCGCATTTATTAACAGTCTGTGGGTGGGGGGAATGCAGATGCGGTATTGGGTCGACGATCCATTCCATAAAAGCGAAGTGCTCGATTTGGGCGTATCGATGCGTTGGTGAGACAGGCCAGGCTGTTGGCGGGGCAACAGTGGAACATCTTGCATTTTTTAGTTGATGTGTTTTCTTCTACGCTGGGCTGTCCGGCAGCGCCAATGAGTGACTGCATGGGGCGATATGCCCGATGTCTCAGGTAAACATTGACCAGTGAGAACGGCATGACTGACACCCCAAGCGGACAGGCGACCAAACCCATCCGCCACGCGGATATCCTGATCATCGGTGGTGGCCTGAGCGGCACGATGCTGGCGGCGCAGTTGTTGCGTTTGCCGGGCAAGCGTCAGGCGCTGGTGATCGAGCCCCGCGCCGAACTCGGTCGGGGCGAGGCCTATAGCGCGGTCGAACTGGGGCATACGCTTAACGGCAACGCGGCGCGCATGAGTGTCGATCCCGACAACGCTGATGATTTGACCCAATGGCTCACCGAACACATCGCGGCGGGTGGATGGCCGGAGTCGGATCAGCAACATGTGCCAGTCAGTGAATTGTTCCCGCCGCGTGGGCTGTTTGGGGTCTATGTGCAGCAGCGTCTGGCCGAAGCGCAGGCAGTGGGTGAGCGCCACGGCTCGACCGTCGAACATGTGCGTGCCGAAGTGGTGGACCTGCAAACCCGGGACGATTCAGTACAATTGACCTTGAGTGATGGGCAATGCTTGCAAGGCGCCTATGCGGTACTGGCCACCGGTATGTTCCCCGCCGCACGCACGCCGCAGACCGAATCCAGCGGCCTGAACGCCGCCGCCCTCGACCCGTGGGACGTGGTCTCCATGCGGCAGCTCGATCCACAATCCACGGTGCTGATCATCGGTTCCGGGCTGACCATGGTCGATGCCGTGGTGTCGCTGGAGCAGGCCGGGCATCGCGGGCCGATCGAAGTGTTTTCCCGTCATGGTCTGCTGCCTCACGTGCGTAGGCAGCCGCCGGCCTGGGCGGATTTTTTGGCCGAGGACCACAGCATTCGCACACCGCGTCAGCTGATGCGCGAACTGCGTCGGCATTGCCGCGACGCCATCGCCCAAGGCATCGACTGGCAAGCGCCACTCGACACGGTGCGGGCGCACATCGGGCGGTTGTGGAACCAGGCGACGGACGTGCAACGCCGGCAATTCGTGCGCCATGTGCGGCCGTGGTGGGAGAGCCATCACCATCGCTCTCCGCCGTTGAGTGCCGAGTTGGTGGCGCGGCTGCACGGGGAAGGGCGGTTGCGGATTCATGCTGCATCGTTCAAAGGGTTGGAGCCTTCGTTGAGCGGTGGGGTGAGTATCCGCATCCGTCGCCGTGGCGAGGCCGAAACCTGCGTGGTGCACGGCGCGGCACTGATCAATTCCAGCGGCATCGAATACGACTGGCGGCGGGTGGCGCGGCCATTGCCGCAGCAGCTATTGGCGCGCGGGTTGGTGCGGCCGGGGCCATTGGCGTTGGGCATTGCGGCCGCGGATGACGGCGCGGTCTCAGGCGCTGATGGGCTGGTCGCCAACCGTTTGTTCGCCATGGGCCCGCCGCTGCGCGGCATGTGGTGGGAGAGCACGGCAGTGACCGACGTGGCGAGCCAGGCCAAGTCTCTTGCGGCGCGATTGATGGTTTGACCGAAAGTTGGAGGAGGGCTTTCGGGCCTCTTCGCGAGCAAGCCCCGCCCCCACATTTGATCTCAGGCGTACACAGATAGTGTGTTCGCCGAAGATCCTCTGTGTGCGGGCTTGCGAAGAGGCCAGTACAGTCACTACAACGCTCAGGCCACTAAGCAAGCATTGTTTAGACGACACTCTTTTCCACGTCGACCCCGAGGTCGATAACGCAACCCTGCTGGCCGCAACCCAACGGGGGCAAGCCTCTCGCTGCTGTATCGAGCCCGCCGCGTGGTTCAGTTGGTCTGACACAATTGATATTAATTTCCTTGTCGGCTGAATTTTTCAAAATGTGTGTGGTCTGTTTACCGCCCGTGATGGCTGGCGTCATTTAGCCAGTATTTCTGGCATCAATTTCAGGGTGACCACGACCCTTCCCCTGCGGGCATCGATGTACGCCCTCAGCACTTATGACATGGAGCGTTATGTTGATCTCCCCACGGATGTGGCCAGTGCTGTGCGCGCTATTGCTTGGCCTGGGCACACAGAGCAGCGCCGATGGCGCCAGCCTGCCAACGCCGGGCGACCAGGACCTGATCCGTGATCGCCAGAACCGCCTGATTGAAGAACAGCAGCGTCGACTGGAAGAACTCAAGGACCTGCCGGGCAAGCCAACATTGCCCGCAACACCTGCGGGCCCAGTAGATACACGTTGCTTTCCTATCAAAGACATCGAACTCAAGGGCGCCGACAGTCTGTCCGCTGCCGACCGCGAGCGCTTGCTCAAGCCTTATATCGGTCAATGCCTGGGCGTCTCGCAACTCAACGAATTGCTCAAGGTCATCACCGACCATTACATCGCCAAGGGCATGATCACCAGCCGCGCTTACTTGCCGCAGCAAGACCTCTCCAGCGGCCACTTAAGTGTGTTTGTAGTCGAGGGCAAACTCGAGGGTTTGAAGGGCGCTGACGACAGCCATATCTCCGATCGGGAACTGTCCATGACCTTCCCCGGTAAAACGGGTGAATTGCTCAATCTTCGTGAAATAGAACAACTGGTGGATCAGTTGAACCGCTTGCCCTCCAATCAGGCGCAAATGGAACTGACCCCCGGCGTTCAGGTCGGCGGCAGTAGCGTGCTGGTCAAGAACAACCCACAGAAGCCTTGGCGTGCCAGCCTGTCGCGTAACAACGACGGTCAGAAAAGCACCGGTGAACAGCAGTGGGGCGCAGGCCTGGAGTGGGATAGCCCGCTGGGGCTGGCCGACCAGTTGATGTTGCGCGGCGGCCATGACGCGGTGAGCGATCACCAGAAAACCTCGAAAAACGCCATGCTCTATTACAACGTACCGTGGGGCTGGTGGAACTTCAGTTATACCTACAGCCAGAGCGAATACCGCTCCCAGGCCCAAGGCAATGGTTTCAACTTCAGCCAGAGCGGCGACAGCGAGAATCATCAATTTCGCGCCGAGCGCCTCGTCCATCGCGATGCGGTGAGCAAAACGTCGATCAATGCCGGCTTCGCCCATCTGCGCATTAACAACTACATCGAAGATAGCCGCCTGGATAACAGCAGCCAGCGTATTACCGAAGCCCAGTTGGGTATCAACCACGGCCGGCGTATTGGCCAGTCGTTCGTCAACCTGGACCTGGGCATGCAGCAGGGCATCGGCGCGCTGGATGCACAAGGCAACGACCAGCGTCGTGATGATGCCGGCAATCTTACCGCCAACGCTCGTTATCGAAAGTACACCGCCACGGCCAGTTACCTGTTGCCGTTCAACTGGCTGGGCGAGTCCTTCACGTTCAGCAGCCTCGCCACGGGCCAGCGCAGCGAAGACGTGTTGTTCAGTCCGCAACGCATCAGCCTGGGGGGCAGTTCATCGGTGCGTGGCTATAAAGACCAGTTTTTATCCGGAGACAGCGGCGGCTACTGGCGCAACGAACTGCGCTGGACCCGCCCGGTGACTGTCGATTGGCTGCGCCCGGCACTGAGCGAGTACGGCACCAGTGTCGGCTATGACCAAGGCGTGATCAGCAATGACCGATACAACAGCGAAGTGCATGGCCGAATGTCCAGCAACTCTCTGGAACTCTTCGCCCGTGGCAAGTACCTCGCCACTCGCGTGACGTTCGCCCACTCGCTGGAACGCCCCTCCGTGCTCACCGAGCGCGAGGCGCCGATCTACTTCCAGGTCGACCTGTTTCTTTAATTCATTTGTTATCGCGTCGAGATTCTGAATATGGACGTTCACCAGCTTGCCTTTCTGTCCCGCCAGCCTTCCGCTGCCGTGGCCCCTCGCACGCACTTCCTGGGCATGCCCAAACGCTTGCTGGCATTGCTGTTGGCGAACGTCATGTTCTGGCAGCCGATCTGGGCCCAGGCCGAGGGCATCGCCGTCAGTGGCAACACCCAGACCGGCATAGGGCAGGCCGGCAACGGCGTACCGGTGATCAATATTGCCGCGCCCAATGGTGCCGGGCTCTCGCACAACCAGTTCAAGGATTACAACGTCGGTCGCCAGGGCGTGATCCTCAACAACGCGACAAACGCAGTGCAGAACACCCAACTGGGCGGCCACATTCTGGGCAACAGCCAGCTCGGTGGACGGGCAGCCGGCACCATTCTCAACGAAGTCAACGGCGGTAGCCCCAGCCAGCTCAACGGCTACACCGAAGTGGCAGGCCAGTCAGCGCGGGTCATCATCGCCAACCCTTACGGCGTGAGCTGTAACGGTTGCGGCTTCATCAACACGCCGCGCGTGACCCTCAGCACCGGCAAGCCTGTACTCGACGGCAGCGGCAAGCTTGATCACTTCGAGGTGGATGGCGGCAGCATTACCATCGATGGCATGGGGCTTGATGCGGCCAACATTGATCAATTCGACCTGATTACCCGTTCGGCGAAGATCAACGCAGACATCCATGCCCGGCAATTGAATGTCATCACCGGTGCCAACAACGTCAACGCCGACAGCCTGGCCACCACCCCTCGCGCGACCCGTGATGCCGACAAGCCTCAACTGGCAATCGATGCAGCGGCGCTGGGCGGGATGTATGCCAACACCATCAAACTGGTGGGCACCGAGCAGGGCGTCGGGGTCAAGCTGGCGGGCAACATGGCCGCCAGTGCCGGCGATATTCAAATCGATGCCGGTGGCCATCTGAGCATGGCGCAGACATCGGCCCAAGGTGCCTTGCGGGTCAACGCGCAGAGTGTCGAGATGACCGGCAAGGGGTACGCCGGCAGCGTCGATGTACGTACGCCCGGCGAGCTGGTCAACCGGCAGAGCCTGGCCGCACGCAACCGCATCGACATCAATGCCGACAAACTCAGTAACTCCGGCGTGATTGCCGCCGGCATTGAAGCCGACAACAGCCGCAACACCACGGGCGACCTGAGCATCACCAGCCCCTCGGTGACCAACAGCGGCAGCCTCGAAGCCAGTCGCTCGTTGAGTATCCGTGCGAGCAAAGACCTGACCAATCAGGGCGTGGTTCAGGGCGCGGCGGTCGATCTGACCAGCGCCCGGGTGACCAACCAGGGCACCGCCGCGCGAATCGTCGGTAATCGCTCGCTGGTGATCAATACGCCGGCCATCGTCAACCTGGCAGGGGTGATCGGTTTTGGCGCGGGGCAGGCGGCGTCCTTGCAACTCGACAGCCTGGACAACCGCGAAGGCTTGATCCAGGTGCTGGGCGGCAGCCTGACAATCACCGCTCGCCAGCTGGATAACCGTAGCGGGCAAATCGACGCTGGCGGCCTCATTGTCGATACCACCACGCTGGATAATCGCTCTGGCCTGCTGTCTGCCAGCGCCGGTAATGCGCAGGTGAACACCCGTGGCAGGTTCGACAACACTTCGGGCACTCTTCAGGCGCAAAACAAACTGTCAGTCACGGGCCAGGAGGTCATCAACCAGGGCGGCAGACTGCTGGCGGTCAAAGGTGACCTGGATCTGAAAGCTTCGAGCCTCAATAACCAGCTCGGCAGCGTGCTGGGGTCCAAGGTCAGCATTCGCGCGCCGGGTGGCCAGGTTGACAACCGCGGCGGGAAAATCGTCGGCGAGCGCATTGATCTGAACGCCTCGGGGCTCGACAACCGTAACGCAGGGCTGCTGGCAGCAGGCGCCCAGGGCATGAGCCTGATCTTCGATCCGGCGGCCATCAAGGCGCAGCTGCTCAATAACAAAGGGCGCATTCAGAGCGACGGCGGCCTTTTGCTGCAAGGTGGCTGGCTGGACAACAGCGCCGGCACGGTGCTCGGTAAAACCATCGAGGTCGATGCTCAACGCCTGGTCAACAACGGCGGCATGCTCCTCGCCGACGCGGGGCTTGCCAGCCTGAAGCTCGGCAAGGGCAGCATCGACAACCTTGGCGGTACGATCCAGGGCAACACCGTCGAGGTGACCGCCGGCAATCTCGATAACCGCCGCGACGGCACCAAGGCCGGCATGATCGCCAGCCTGACGGGCGAACTGAAGCTGACCGTCGATTCGCTGATCAACCAGGGCGGCCTGATCGAATCCAATAGCTGGCTGGCCCTCCAGGGCGACACGCTGGACAACAGCGCTTCGGGGCGGATCCGTGCGCTGGGCAACAAGGCCAGTACGCTCCGCGCCTCGCCAGACGACATCAGCACCGTCGACTTCAACGGCGCCGTCAATAACCGCAACGGCACCATCGAGGTGGGTAATACGTCGTTCAGTTTCGAATCCCGCTCGCTGGATAACCGAGGCGGGACCCTCGAACACGCCAACTCCGGGTTGTTTACCCTGCACCTCGATAGCCTGGCCGGGGCCGGTGGCAAGATTACCGGCCTGGGCAGTGGCGACTGGAACTTTGGCGCGGTGGATGGGCTGGGTCGTGCACAGCTCAACGAGGCCCTGACGTACACCAGCGATTCGCTGACGCTGCGATCCGGTGATCGCCTGGCCAGCAGCACCGCTCTGGTGCTCAACCTTGAAAGCCTGAACAACGGCGGCGAGTTGCTCAGCGATGGCGACCTCACGCTGAACCTTACGGGCGATCTGTTCAACAGCGGTCGGTTATCCGCGCAAAAAAAACTCGGCATCACCGCCCATGACGTCAGCCAGAACGGCGGACGCATGGGCGCGGGCACCGACATACGCCTCGACCTGAGCGGTACATTGGATAACCTTGGTTACCTGACTGCACGCCAGAACCTGCGCATCGACGCGGCGCAAATCGACAACCGCGGCACACTGGGTGCCCAAGGCAAGGTCAACCTCACCGCCACCGGCGGCATCACCAACGGTGCCGATGCATTACTGTTCAGCGGTGGTGACATGACCCTGCGCGCCAGTAGCCTGCTCAACCGGTATGGCGACCTCTACAGCGTCGGCAATCTGAGCTTCGCCGGTATCGGTGGCAGTCAGGCGCAAAGCTTGCGCAACCTCTCCGGGACGATTGAAAGCGAAGGCAACATCAGCCTTTATGCCGCCTCGCTGGAAAACGCCAAGGCCGAATTCGAACTGAGCCAGGAGCGGGTGAGCGGCACCTTGAGCTGGGTGTGCGGCCAACACTGCGGCGGTCATGACTCCTTCAAACGCGGCCAGATCACCATCGGCCAAACGTTCATCGAGCGCGCCACCAAGGACTCTGCTTCAGCGCGTCTGGTTGCCGGCAAAGACCTCAACATCCAAGCCTCAAGCGTGCAGAATCGCTACAGCCTGCTGGCCGCCAACAACAACCTGACCATCATTGCCGATGACCTGCTCAATCAGGGCGCGTCCACCCGCACCGGGCAGAACACCATCAAGATCGGTACGCCGGGGCGCATTTCCACCGGCTACTGGGACCAGATGGAGTTCGTCGACATCCCGGCCTTCAACGCGGCCGTGGCCGCCGGCAACTACGACGACGCCCGCTTCGAGCTGCTGAAATCGCGCTCCAGCGACAGCCGCTTCCGGGAACAAAGCAACGTCACCGTCTGGACCGACAATCTTCAGCCAACCTACGCCGCCACGATTCAGGCCGGCGGCACCGTCAACCTGAACGTCACGCGTGCCGTGCAAAACGGAACGCTGCACCAGAACACGCTAGAACAACTGACCGGCACGCTGGGCGATGACCAGACCGGCGTCGGGGTCGGCGGGATCGATATCAACCTCAACCCGCAGGTGAGCGATGCTGGCACTGTGACCAGCGAGCGTATCGCGACGGACAGCAGCGTACAGAGCGTCTTCAAACCGGTGGATTACAGCGGCATCCCGTTCATCTCCGTGGACCCTACGTCCGGGCCCACCTTCCAGCTGCCCAACGGCGATTACGGGATGTTCATCAAGAACCCCGACCCGACCAGCCGCTACCTGATCGAGACCAACCCGAACCTCACGAACCTGTCGCAGTTCTTTGGTTCGGACTACCTGCTCAAGCTGTTGAACGTCAACGCCGACAGCACTTGGCGTCGACTCGGCGATGGCCTCTACGAGCAGCGCCTGATTCGCGATGCGGTGCTGGCGAAAACCGGCCAGCGTTTTCTCGCCGGCGGTTTGACCAGCGATTACGACCAATACCGCTACCTGATGGATAACGCCCTCGCCAGCAAAGATGCACTGCGCCTGAGCCTGGGCGTCTCGTTGACGGGCGAGCAGGTCAGCGCGCTGACCCATGACATTGTCTGGATGGAAAACCGCATCGTCGACGGGCAAAAAGTCCTCGTGCCGGTGCTGTACCTGGCCCAGGCGGATAACCGCAACGTACGCGGCAGCAGCCTGATCCAGGGCCGGGACTTGAACCTGTTCACCGGCGGCGATCTGGTCAACGTCGGCACGCTTCGCGCCAGTAACAACCTCAACGTCCAAAGCGCCGGCAGCGTCTACCAGGGCGGGCTGGTCGAGGCCGGCAACGACCTGCAAATACTGGCGCAAGACAGCATTCGCAACGCCATGGCCGGCGAGATTCGCGCCAGCCAGGTCAGCCTTGTCGCGCTCAAGGGCGACATCATCAACGATCGCACCGCGATTCAGGTTCGTGACGGCGCCGGCATGCGCACCCTGACCGATGCGGGCAGCAGCATCAGTGCCCGGGAAAACCTGGCCGTTGCGGCCGGCCGCGACCTGACCAGCCACGGTGCAATAAGCAGTGGCGGTAACGCGACCCTGACGGCGGGCCGGGACATCAACCTGGCGGCCAAAACCGATACCAGCGAGAAACACGAATTCAGCGACGGCGGCCACAAGTCGAGCATCACCACTGACGTGAAGAACCTCGCCGCGACCGTTACTGTCGGCGGCAACCTGACCGTGGATGCGGGCCGCGACGTCAATGTCATCGCCAGCCAGGTCAAAGCCGGGAACAACCTGAACATCAAGGCCGGCCAAGACTTCAACGTGACCTCTGCTGACGACATCCACAATGTCGCGAGCAAAACCAAGGACGGCAAAAAACGCATCACCGAAGAAAACGACCGCACCACCCAGGTCGCCAGCGTCCTGAGCGCGGGCAATAACTTCAACGCCCAGGCGGCTCGCGACACCAACCTCATCGCCAGCAAGATCATTGCCGGCAACGAAGCGTATCTGTACAGCGGCAACAAGCTGAACCTGCTGGCGGCGCAGAACAGTATGCATACGCTGTATGACATGAAGGAGAAGGGGAACTGGGGCGCCAAGAAGGCCCAGCGCGATGAAGTCACTCAGATCACCCACGTCGGTACCGAGATCAACACCGGCGGCCGCCTCACCCTCGCCAGTGCCGGCGATCAGCGCTACCAGGTTGCCAAGCTCAACAGTGGCAAAGACCTGATCCTTGAAAGCGGCGGTGCCATCACGTTTGAGGGGGTCAAGGACTACCACGACGAAAGCCACACCAAGAGCAAGAGCGACCTGGCCTGGACCAGCTCCAAGGGCAAGGGCAATACCGATGAAACGTTGCGTCAGAGCACGCTGGTTGCCCAGGGTGCCTTGGCTGTTCGGGCTGTCGATGGGCTGAAAATCGACATCAAACAGATCAATCAAAACACCGTCAGCCAGACCATCGATGCGATGGTCAAGGCTGACCCGCAACTGGCCTGGATCAAGGAAGCGGAAAAACGCGGCGATGTGGACTGGCGCCAAGTGAAGGAGGTGCATGACTCCTTCAAGTACAGCCACTCCAGCCTGGGTCAGGGCGCGATGCTGGCGATCATCATCGTCGTGACGATCCTCACCGCAGGCGCGGCCAGTGGCCTGGCGGGCGCGGCGGCCGGGGCTCAGGCTGGCACTGCCTCCGCGATGGCGGCGGCGACGACGGCCGAGGCCGTGGCCGCAGGGGCGACCTATGTTGGGGCAGGCTGGGGTAACGTCATTGCGACGGCGGCGATGACGTCCATGGCCAGCACGGGTGCTGTCAGCGTAATCAACAACAAGGGCAATCTGGGCGCGGCTGTTAAAGACACGTTCAGCAGCGACAGCCTGAAAAATGCCGCCATTTCCGGGATGGTCGCAGGGTTTACCACCGGCGTGATCGACCCGAAATTGGGCGGGACAACCAAGCCTTACAACAGCATCACCAAGGGTTTCGACTTATCCACCCTTGAGGGCATAGGTGGTTTCGCCGTGCATGCCGGCGCACAAGGCGTTACCTCGGGCGTGGTCAAAACCGCAGTCAACGGCGGCAGCCTGGGCGACAACCTGGTCGATGAACTCGTGGCCCAGGCCGGGACCGTTGCGGCGGCTGTGGGGTTCAGCCAGGTCGGCAGCTTCGCTCAGAAAGAGTACCTCAAGGCAGCGGCCGATAAAGACTCGGTCGGCATGGCGCTGTGGGCCGAGGGTGGCGCTGGACGAACCGCGCTGCACGCCATGATGGGCGGCGCGATGTCCTCGGCCACCGGCGGCGACTTCGCGACCGGTGCAGTGGCCGCCGGTGCCAGCCAGGCCATGGCTGGCGCTTTGAATGATGTCTTCAAAACGCAGCCGGAATATCGCGAGGCCGCCGCACAAATCGTCGGCCTGACCGCCGCCGGTCTTGCCGGTAAAGACGTTGAAAAAGCGGCCTGGGTTTCGCTGATGGCCGATCAGTACAACCGCCAGCTTCATCCAGACGAAATCCCGCTACTGAAGAAACAGGCGGACAGTCTGGCGAAGGAAGCCGGACTCAGCCCTGCAGAAGCGGAAAGACGCCTGGCCAAAGCGCTGGTTTATTACACCGACAAAGACTGGAACGGTGTGCTAAGCGGCCAAGGTGCTGCGCCCGATGCCCTGACGGTGAAGCATTTGGGCATCGCGCTGGCCCCGCTGGGCGCCACGTACGCACCCGCAGCGGCGACGGATGTTCCGGCAACCGGTCCCGAGAAAACCTACACCCCCACCGAAACCGCCGCGTTAATCGCCAACTACAGCAGCACCCATGCGGCGCAGTACGCGGACAACAAAATCAATGCCATCAACCTGCAAGGGCTCTACACCGGCGATCTCGGTTATGAATACGCCAATTACTACCACAAGAACCTGGCGGTCGGCCCGGGCCTGACGGATTGGGGCACGGTAACCGGCAGCACCCAAGGTGCGGGGAAGGCATTGTCGGAGGCAGCGGGTTCGGCGTGGGCCTTGCTGAGCAATCCGGCGCAAGGCAGCGAACAAATCGCCAATGGCCTGGTAGGGCTGACCAAGCACCCGGTCGACTCGTTGATGAGTAGCGTCGAGGCGAGCCAAACCAAAGCGGCATTGGCAACCCTGTACGACATGCAAGGTAACACCACCGCCAGCGCCGCGATCCGTGCGCAAAGCGACGTTGAATTTGCGTTGAACTTCCTTCCGGTGAACCGGGTTAAGACGCTGGCGAAGTTGGGGGCGGGTAGTACGGTCATTAAAGCCGCTGACAACGTTGTACTTCCAGCGGGGTATCGTGAGGGTAGCTCAGCAGGAGCGGCGTTTAACGAGACGGGTGCATTGCCGGATGGCTATCGTCGGGTCGTTAATACCAGGACCGGTAATACTGAAGTCGTCGGCTCTGATGGCATCTTTTATTACGAAACCGCCGAGGGTGGACTGAGGCCAAAGGCTGGGGGTAATCTGGCGGAGTTGGTGGCGGCTGAGGCGAGGATTGCGGAGGCAAAAGGAACGGATAACCTTGCCACAGAAAGCGTCGCGCCTCGATTGACTGTAGATCTTCCCCCGAGCAGTTTCTCGATTTCAGATTGGGCAGGCTACCCCGTAGGCGTACCGAAGCCGCAAGGGCCATTCAGATTACTGGAGGGGGCGGAATATAATGCTGCCAGAAATGCCGCTAACAAAGCCAACAGCAACATCCGCCGAGAACAAGGGCTTGTCGGTCAGCCAGTGGATGTGCATGAAACCAATCCAGTGAAATTTGGTGGCAGTCCGACCGACCCCACCAACAAAATTATTCTGCCTCGCGATGTTCATCGACAGCAGGTAACCCCTTGGTGGAACAAATTGCTGAAAGACCTAGGAAGATAGCGATGAAATATAGTTTGACAGAGGGACAGCTCAATGGTCCTGCTGAATCCGAAACTCTTGATGGTCTGTCGGCACTTCCTAAGAGTTATATCGAATTTCTCAAGGAGCATAATGGTGGTGAGGGCTTCATAGGCGACAACTACATTATTTTTTGGAAAGCTGAGGAGCTGGTCGACTTCAATCGAGAATATGAGGTCGAAACATATGCCCCAGGCATCTTCTTGTTCGCTTCGAGCGGAGGCGGAGAAGGATATGGCTTCGATACTGACGATGCAGCTATGCCGATAGTGCGCATCCCGTTTATAGGTATGGATCGGCAGTATATTGACACGGTAGCCCGCGACCTCCCGGGCTTATTTGCTTGGTTGGCAGACTGAAATGAATAAGCAAGAGCGCCCCAAGGGCATGGAGTTGTTCGAGATTACACCGGTCATTCTGGGGGGCGATCCAACCTGTCCTGAGAACAAAACCTGGTTGACGAGGCAGCAGCATTTTGAAGCGGTGCGCTACTGGAATCGGGTCATCAGCAATATGCGTAAAGAATAGCGTTAAGGTTCAAAAGGTGTTTTTCCAGTTAATTGTAGAGGGAAAGATTGGCGGAACAATATTTACTGGTTTTAATCAGGCTGCTCGTCCGGGAAAGGGGACGGATTTATTTGTTTGCTTCGGGCGTAGTGGTCAGAAAATAAATCTGTCCCCTTTGTTCCCTTTGTTTCGGGGAGGTGTTGCAATGATTGTTGATATTCACTCAGCTATTGCCGAGCTTAAAAGCGTCAGAATGAGTTTGCCTGTGCGGCAGGAACTGCCAGACGAAAGTCTCCTCGATGTCTATGAAAGAGAGCTAGGGGTGACCATTCCTGGTGAGTATAGAACTTTTCTTAAGGAGGCCAGTGATAGTGTTTTTAATGGGAAGGATGCACTAAGAGTTACTTCTGCACAAAATAACCCTAGAGAGCTTTTGCATGCCGCAAGAGAGGCTTGGAGCGCTGGAGTCCCTAAAGTATGGCTTCCATTTTGTGAAGATAATGGAAACTACTACTGTATATCGGACGAAGGAGATATCAGGTTTTGGGCGCACGATGGTACCTCATCAGAAAGTTGGCCAACTCTAGGTTCTTGGATTAAGGCTGTCTGGATTGATGAACAGTGAAGGGTAAATACTTACATGTAGAGCTGGCAAGCTTCCGGAGAGGTACGTTACCGACAGTTTACAAATGAGCCGCGCCATTCATAAAAAATCGGCTGTTCCAAAGGGGAAACCCCTTTGAGCCCCGAAGCCTAACGCGCTGCGCTTGTTGGGCCCTGGGCCGTCCGATGGTTTCGCCACCGAACACCCAGGGGCTTTTTGTTGTCGGTTGGTTCTTGTCGTCCAGAGCGTGTTGTGACGGGCTGAAAACCCACGTCGGGGTGGTTTTGTGCGGTGACAGCGCATCACCTGGGCCGACCGGCGCACAGGGGAAAGGGGACGGATTTATTTGTTTGCTTCGGGCGTAGTGGTCAGAAAATAAATCTGTCCTCTTTGTTTCTGAAGAGTTCAAAAAAGGATCATTGTTTCAAGTCGAATTTACGGTTAAGCCAGGTGTGGGAATTCGAGAGGGGGCGTGGGCGATATGTGGGATGCAATAAATGGGGCTCGTTTGCCTAGGGGCGGGCATCAAATGAATTTTATGGATAAGCCGCCCCAAACTAACCCGGAAATGTATGAAGTTAACATGAGCTCGTTGAGGTTGCTGGAGTGATGCAGTTAATTAGTGAGGTTAGAACAAGGAGGGGGTTTGATGATGGGCAGCTCCTCGAACAGTTCGTCCGTTGGGATGGGGTATGTACAGGTTTCGATGAGCTCAAAAAAATATGATCTATGCTCAAGAGCATAGGGTTGTAAATGTTAAGCAGGTTTTAGTTTTAAATAGTGGTGTTGAAATTAGTATGCCGGTGCATGAGAGGCTTAATTTGCTTCCTGATAGAACTGGTGTTTTGGTTGTTTTTGATAAGGAGCCTTCAAGATTTAGTTGTCCTGAAGCTCCCTGGTTTTTTGGTTTTCCCAATAATGCTGCAATCTACAACGCCGACGGGTCATTACGTTTTCAACTGCGCAATCCCGAGGGTGAAAACAGTTATATTGGGGCAATCCATACCGGTGCGATGCCCGATCATCCTGACACTCTAGGGGTCTTGGTAGGTACGGTAGGGCATGATCCAGAATGGCTTTATTTGGTTGATTGTAATAGTCCGGAAATAATAAGTACGGGAAAGTGGATTCGCTATTAGTTATGGGCTGATTCATGTGAGTAAATATAGATTGTACTGGGGGGAGGGGCCAGCCCATCCACCACAAAACCCAAAGTGAGACCGATAAACCGGCGATGTTTAATCGACATCTCCAGATACTCACTCAGGCTACACATTCTTGCGCCGTGGCCTACCACTGCGCCAGAATCCGCCGGCTTGTGCGCCTTAAGGCCGCGGGAAAGGGGACGGATTTATTTGTTTGCCCCAGAAACAGGCTCGTTAGAATACTTGGCTGATGATATTGAAAGCTGCGCACAAATGCTCCTCAGTGATTATGAGGTGCTTACGGGCTATCCGTTAGCGCATCAATGGCAAAAGCAGAACGGTCAGCTCCCTGCCGGGAAGCGTTTGTTACCTAAGGTTCCGTTCGTACTGGGCGGTGAATTTGTGCTGGATAATTTGTACTTGGCTGATGCTGTGGAGGGGATGAGATTTAGAGCTGATATAGCCAGTCAAATTAAAGACCTGCCAGACGGTGGCCAGATTAGATTCAATCTTGACAGCTAATTTTTGATAACGGGTAGCAGATATATATAAAATCGGGGGGGCGGATTTGTTTGTTTGCTTCGGGCGTAGTGGTCAGAAAATAAATCTGTCCCCTTTTTTCTAATCCTGTAACAATGGGCGAGAAAGTTATTTATGTGAGGGGTGAGCAGTGATTCTTGAAGTCTCTCGAGGTCATATCAAAGTAAAAATTGGAGATAGAACGGCGACCGCTCAAGGCGAGATGTTCTTTCCTGGTAACGATAAAATGGGCTTTGTGGTGTATAGAAACTCCATGAGGTTTTGGGACGTGCCTAACCAACATCAGATTATGACTTCCGAGGATATCGATACGGTTATCTCTGATATTCAGGCCGATTTTTTCAGGGGAGGGCATACCTTAGAGATTGAGAATTAAAAAGGTGCAAAAGATGGAGGTGCGAGTGGGCTCAGTGGTGGTAAACCATCTGTGGTGGATGATCCATATAGCCCGAGCGCTGTTACTGAGCGTTCTAAAGTAAGGGGAATAGGGAAGGGAAAGGGGACGGGAAAGGGGACGGATTTATTTGTTTGCTTCGGGCGTAGTGGTCAGAAAATAAATCTGTCCCCTTTGTTTCTTGTATTGATAGGGCAGCTTTTGATAAGTGGAAGGTGCAGTACTGGCAGCGACGATCTGCAGATTTTAGGAGTTGGGAATGAGCCAAATTACGGCGCATCAAATTGAGGATTTAGTATCACTGCATCCTGATATCGTGTGCTTTGGTAGTGAGGTCGATCACGTGGGTGACGACTGGATTAAGAAGGCGGAGCAGAGGCTAGGGCTTGAACTGCCAGGGTCGTACAAGTGGTTTTTAAAGACGTATGCGGGTGGAGAAATTGGTACTGAAGAAATTTACAGTATCTATGGCGTGGACTTTGAGAGTGTCAATGGGGGAGATATTGTCTTTCAACATATTGTGGGCATAAAAAATAATCTGGTAGATGAAAAAAAGCTTGTGGTTAGCGAAACTGACATGGGGGAGGTCTTTTTCTTTGACTATTCAAAGTTTAAAGGTGGTGAATGCCCCGTGAGTCTTCGGCTTCCGTCCGGCGAGAATGTTAATTACGCTTCAGATTTTTATGAATTTTTATATAAACGAATTTCTGCTCATATTTGATAGATGTCCTCATCCTACACCGGCCCCGTGCCGGTGTTGTGTTATCTACTTACTGCAAAACAGCCCTTCCTTCATTGCTCGCTTTAGTCGTGGCCTGAGCGATCAGGGGCATCGAGCATCTGTGCAACGAATTTTTGTTGGCTCTTAGGTAGCCGGTCAATGGCTTCCAATTGCTGCTGCCATTTCGGAGCGAGTCCACGCTTACGCACGGTGAGGAAAAGGGGGCGGATTTATTTGTTTGCTTCGGGCGTAGCGTTCATAAAATAAATCTGTCTCCTTTTTTTAGCATTCAGAGTTGGCGAGTTTCTATTCAAAAGTATTTACCGAGGCAGGCGTCGAAAACTTTAAGTTTTTAATCACTCCGGCGACTAAGTGAGGCGTGTAATGAGTAGTGATCGGGAAGTGTTGGAACAAATTCTTGGCGGAACAATTGAGCAGCGTGGGCAACGTGCGCTGCCAGGCTTAAGACCTGTTGAGGGGGTGGAGTTTGTTTACTACGAAGACGATGGGAAGAGTAAAGCCAAGAAACAATTTAACGCCATCTTGGATTCTGCAGGTTCAATAAGGGCAACTAGCGGTGGCGTTGTGTCCGACAGTTGCAAAATTTATATGCCGGATGGCCATCTATTTCATGTGTTGTCTTACCATGGAGATATAGAAGGTTGGCGGGAGGCAGTTGAGTCAGGAGCAAAGGCTCGTGGCCTGCTTCTTGCCCGAATTGAAGGTGATCAATTTGCCATCTCCGATGGCCGCTCGATCCCTCTGTCAGAGTGCAAAATAGAGTTCTCTTGAACCCTGGCAACCTTCAACACCGGCCTCGTGCCGGTGTTGTTTTATCTGCCGAACTGTTGATTCTTTTCTGCTATTCGGCAGCTACCGAACTGCTACTTATCCGCTCTCAACTGGTATCAGGAAAAGGGGATGGATTTATTTTTTTTGCTTCGGGCGCATGGTCAGAAAATAAATCCCCTTATGTCACGAGGTGTAGAACATCAGGGAGGCATTAATAGAGCGCAAGGTTCAGCAGAAAAATTATTTGGTAGATAACTATGAAAAATGCAGTAGAAATGCGAAAGCTTATAGGCGCAATAACATCCGCTGAGCTTTATGAAGGGGGTTATGGTGACTGTATATCTAATGTTGATGCCATACTGAACGGCGTTGACGATTCGGACCGAAAAGGTGTGCCTACTGATTATCTGGAATTTCTTGCGGACTTTGGATTCGGTGAGCTAGACACTGCGTTTTATGTAAATGATGGTCCAGTAAAGTATTCTTCTATGTCTGGTAGAGAAGTAGATGGGTATGAGGGTATGTATGTATTTTCTGGTAACTCAAGTGATGTGCTATATGCTTTTGATTCCAGGGATAATTGGTCGGTAGTGGAGATTAGCTCTGAAGCTGATGGGTTTAAAGTGTTGTCGGTGGATTTTTCTAGTTTTATGTTGGATAAGCTTAAGTATGTTAAGGGGCTAGTCGATTGGCGTGCAGAAAACTGAGCGTCGAAAAATTTTAAGAATGGCGGATAAGGGGACGGATTTATTTGTTTGCTTCGGGCGTAGTGGTCAGAAAATAAATCTGTCCCCTTATTTTGCTTATTTTGCTTATTTTGCTTATTTTGATTGAAATGGGCGCTAGGAAAATTGATGGTTACACATGGTATCATCATCAGGATAACGGCCGAATGCAATTGATTCCTGAGATGGTACATAAAAAGACGGGGCATATCGGTGGCGAAGCTATAGGAGGAATGTAATTATGTTGAATTTCGAGCGCTATAACGACGAGTTGATGGGGTTCGTACTTGTCTGTCTATTTTGTGAGGCTATCAGTAAAACTGAGTTCCAAATCTGGTGCGCTCAGAGTGCCACCTTAGAAAACGCGCCATATTTTCTGTATGACCTAATGGAGTTTGATGATGAGATTTTTAAAATCTATCAGATCATCGGTAGGGTACCTTATTGGGAACATAGTGATGATGAAGAGTATGCGCTGTATGGCATAGCTGTTCGTCGCGGGATGAAGCCTTACGATATGCCTTTGTCTCTAGAGGAGGCTTTGAAAAAATTAGAGGCAGCCCCCACGACAGAGCAAGCGTTTCGTCAGGCGTTTAGTTTTATTGAACTGTAGTTTTGGGGGAGTAGGGAATAAAGGAAAAGGGGGGCGGATTTGGGGCGGATTTATTTGTTTTCTTCGGGCGTAGTGGTCAGAAAATAAATCTGTCCCTGAGGGATCCCCACAAATCTACCCCAGCACCTGTGCCTGTTGATGTACCTCGTCTCGCAATGTGCGATCAAGTCTCTCCAAGGTTTTCCGAGAGTTTGAGCCGCGTCCGCAACGCCAGTATTCCAAGCCCAGTCGCCACAAGACGGTACTGGAAGGGAAAGGGGACGAATTTACTTATCCGGTGGTTTGACCGAAAGTTGGAGGGTGTTTTTTCGGGCTTCTTCGCGAGCAAGCCCGCTCCCACACTGGATCTTCTGTGGACCCATTATTTGTGACCGACACAAATCAACTGTGGGAGCGGGCTTGCTCGCGATAGAGGCCGGCCCATCCATCACAAGACCCACAGTCGGACCGATAAACAGGCGCTGTTTAAACGACACTTCCAGACACTCACTCAGGCTACACATTCTTGCGCCGTTGCCTACGACTACGCCAGAATCCGCCGGCTTGTGCGCCTTGAGGCCGGGCTCTATCGTTTCCGGGTCGCTGACGAATCAGCGATCGGGTTTCGCAGCCCGGGTCAATCAAGGCGCACAGCGCCACCGTTCCTTTTCAGATGACGTTTTTCGTTCGCTGAATTGCGTTATGGCGGCTGTGCGCGGGAGATCTTCGGGTCTGCCGGGTTCCTTGATTCCCGGTCTGCGAACCTGCGTACAGCTGCCACCTATCTTCGTTTCGCAGCGAACCGTGGCGGCTCCACTAATCAAGGAGCATCACTATGTTCAAAGCCACACCCAATCCACCGGAAACCGATCCAACATCCCCCTACGAATCCCTCGATTCGAAAAAGCTCCACGAAGCCGCCGACCGCGCCCTCGACCACTACCTCAAGCCGCCCATCCCCAAAGCCACCCAGCGCAAACCCAGCACCATTTACCATGTGGGTGCGAAGGTCGATAACGAAACCCTGCTGGTCAACGCCTGCGAATCCCTGGCGTCAGCGAGCATGATGCTCAGTGAGTTCGCCGGATTGATGGACATGCCACATCGCAATGTGATGTTGGGGATTCAATCAGTGGTCATGCTTGGGGAGTTGGCGGTGAACCGGGTGCTGGATAATTTCGATCCACAAGACTAGCGAGGATCTATGGCAAAGGGGCTTGTTGTGGCGAGGGGGCTTGCCCCCGTTCGGCTGCGCAGCAGTCGTAAACCAGCGAATGCTGTTTATCAGACACAATCGGGTTGAGTGGTTTTGGGGGTCGCTTCGCAACCCAACGGGGGCAAGCCCCCTCGCCACGATGGGTTCCTGACTGAGCCCCTTAAATGCAAGAAACCCCGCATCACGCGGGGTTTCTTGTTTCCGGTGGTTTAAACGGCAACTCAAGCCCGCTTCCACAGGGTTTTGCGTATCAAGCCACCACTTGGTAACACGGCACATACGCCGCGCCACCCGGCAGTTTCATCCGGTGCTGGGCGACGAAGGCTTTGAGCAGTTTGTCCAGCGGCTGCATGACTGCAGCATCACCGCGAATCTGGTACGGCCCGTGTTCTTCGATCAGGCGGATGCCCTTGTCCTTGACGTTGCCGGCGACGATGCCGGAGAACGCGCGGCGCAGGTTGGCGGCCAGTTCGTGGGACGGCAGGTTGCGGCTCAGTTGCAGGTTGGCCATGTTGGCGTGGGTCGGGTCGAACGGGCGCTGGAAGCCTTCGTCGATCTTCAGCAGCCAGTTGAAATGGAACGCGTCGTTGCGCTCGCGGCGGAACTGTTTGACCGCTTTGAGGCCCTGAGTCATCTGCCGCGCCACTTCAGCCGGGTCGTCGATGATGATCTCGTAGTGCTGCTGTGCGGCTTCGCCGAGGGTCGCACCAACGAAGGCATGCAGTTGCTCCAGATACGGTGCGGCGCTTTTCGGCCCGGTGAGGACCACGGGGAAGGGCAGGCTTTCATTGTCCGGGTGCATCAGGATGCCGAGCAGGTACAGGAACTCTTCGGCCGTGCCCGCGCCGCCGGGGAAAATGATGATGCCGTGGCCAACCCGCACGAACGCTTCCAGGCGTTTTTCGATGTCTGGCAGGATCACCAGTTCGTTGACGATCGGGTTCGGTGCTTCGGCGGCGATGATCCCAGGTTCAGTCAAGCCAAGGTAACGGCCGCCATGGATACGCTGCTTGGCATGGGCGATGGTCGCGCCTTTCATCGGGCCTTTCATCACGCCAGGGCCGCAACCGGTGCAGATGTCCAGGCTGCGCAGGCCGAGTTCGTGGCCGACTTTCTTGGTGTATTTGTATTCTTCGGTGTTGATCGAGTGGCCGCCCCAGCACACGACGATTTTCGGCTCGACGCCGGGGCGCAGGGTGCGGGCGTTGCGCAGCAGGTGGAAGACGTAGTCGCTGATACCCTGGGAGGTACTCAGGTCGATGCTCAAAGCGTCGAGTTCGTTTTCGGTGTAGACGATGTCGCGCAAGGCGCTGAAGAGCATTTCACGGGTGCTGGCGATCATTTCGCCATCGACGAAAGCGTCGGCCGGGGCGTTCAGCAGTTCCAGGCGTACGCCGCGGTCTTGCTGGTGAATGCGGATTTCGAAATCTTTGTAGGCTTCCAGAATGGTCTTGGCGTTATCAACGTGGGCGCCGGTATTGAGGATGGCCAGGGCGCACTGGCGGAAAAGGGTGTAGGTGATGCCGGATGAAGCTTCGCTCAGTTGCTGTACTTCACGCTGGGAAAGTGTTTCCAGGCTGCCTTTGGGGCTGACCGAGGCGTTGATTACATGTCGTTGGGTCATTCAATGATCCTTAAAACGATGTCACCCGCCGACAACGGCGCATGGCATCCGAATAGTGTGAATCCATGATGAAGATGGCACGAACTACGCTGTATCGCTATGTCCCCGTTTGACGATGAAAAGATGAAAAGCAGCCCCAGCATAGCTAAATCCTTCGTGGAGGCGATAATGCCCCGTACTCTTTTTGCTCACCTGCCCAAGGAAATCTGTCGCAATGTTCAAAATCCAGCCGATGAATGCCGAAATCTATCGACGCCAGACGCGGCGCAGCACGGTGATCGTCGCCCTGATTTTCCTGGCGCTGGCGATGGTGCTGTCCACGGCGGCGGTGGCGTTATTCGGTGAGCCCGGGGGCGACAATCTACGGTTCAACGTGGGCGGCGTGTTTGCCGCGTTGTTGTTGACGGTGGCGCTGATGCGCGGCACGTTCTGGACCCAGGCGTGGATGGCGCCAGCGGTGTACGGTTGGCAGCTCAAGCGCAGTCTGATGAGCATCACCAACATCATGCACCAGGTGACGGCGGCGGTAGAGAAGGGCGATCCGACGGCCATGAAATTGCTGCGCTTCTATCATCTGGGACTGAGCCAGATGCATCAGCTGGACGGCAACTCCAGCGACCATGGCCAACTGACCCGTGAGATGGATCAGCACAAGGCGCGGATGCAGGCGCTGGGCATCGATACCGAGCAGACGCAATTGAACCCGGCCTGGCTTGAGGCGGTGAAACAGACACGCGTCTGACTAAGCCGCGATCTGTAGCGGCTGCCGAACGCAGTGTTCGCCTGTAGCAGCTGTCGAGCCTGCGAGGCTGCGTTCGGCTGCGAAGCAGTCGTGAGTCCGGCTAACGTGGTTTGCCTGATGCACCGCGAGTTGTGGTTTGACGACTGCTTCGCAGCCGAACGCAGCCTCGCCGGGGCTCGACAGCTGCTACAGGAAATTGCTTACGTGCGCCTGACCTCGCTCAAACCCGCAGGCGCAGCGTTTCAAAGAGTTGCCGGTCTTCCTTTTTCGCCGAGCGCGCATGGCGTCGAATGACTTGCAACAGGCATTCGGTGAAGCACTGTGCCGGATTGCTGAGCGCGCCGTTGCGGCGTGTCACGATGCTCAGCTGCCTGGGTTCGAATTGTTCGCTCAGGTCCAGGGAAACCACGCGGCCGAGGAAGGGCGGGGCAATGCTCACGATGGAAGGCCCCCAGGTGCACATGTCGGCCCGCTCGACCATCATCTGCAGGATGGCTAATGAATGGGCGCGGACGATTCGGTTCTCATCAATTTGTGCACCGTGTTTCCAGAACAACTCCTGCATCAGCCCGTCGTGTCCGTCCGGCGCGTAGTTCAAGGTCCAGTTCTGCTCCAGCAGCTCATGGATCGATCGGGCATCCTGTCGTGCATGACCCTGGCGGACCAACACCGACGTTTGGTAATCGAGCAGGGTTTCGCAGGCAAACTCCTGGGTTGATTGCGCCGGGTGAAGCTGGCCGATCGCAAAATCCATGCTGCCGTCGCGCAGCAGTGGTTGGGCCACGGCCATCAGGCTTTCGAACAACTCCAGGCGGATTTCCGGCATGCGCTCCCGGAAGGCCAGCACCACTTCGGGCAGGAAGGTCAGGGCGATCCATGGCGTGATCCCGACGCAGAGCCGTCCCTGGGCCTTGCCGCGCATGTGATCGAGTTCGGTCTGCGCATGTTCCAGTTGCTTGATCACGAGCCGGGCGTGGGTCAGCAGCACTTTCCCGTACTCCGTGAAGTTCAAGCCGTTGGGCGTTCGGGTGAACAGCGGTAACTGCTGGCTGGTTTCCAGCTCGCGAAGTGCTTTGGTCACGGCAGCCTGGGACATATCCAGCGAACGAGCGGCCGCGCGAATGCTGCCGGTTTCGGCGCTGGCGATCAGTGCTTGTAGTTGATGCAGTTTCATATGCTCACCTTGCTGACAACCAATGGTTGTCATCATAACCAAACTGCGTCTCCCCAGCCCGGATTCCGTTCCCTAAGATCGACCCCAACAGCCGCCCAGACCTATTGAGAGAACACAACAATGAACGCCGGCCCTGTCTTGCCTGGTATTGCAGCGATGCAAGATGAAATGATCGCCTTGCGCCACAGCCTTCACGCGCACCCCGAGTTGGGCTTTGAGGAATTCGCCACCAGTGAGCGGGTTGCACAGTGTTTGACGCAGTGGGGGTTTGAGGTCAGCACCGGGGTGGGCAAGACCGGGGTGGTGGCGACCCTGAAAAATGGCGAGGGCCGGTCCATCGGTTTGCGCGCCGACATGGATGCACTGCCGATCCAGGAAACCACCGGTTTGCCCTATGCCAGCCGGATTGACGGCGTGATGCATGCCTGCGGCCACGATGGTCATACCGCAACCTTGCTGGCGGCCGGTCACTATCTGGCGCAGACCCGGGCGTTCAACGGCACTGTGCAACTGATTTTCCAACCGGCCGAAGAAGGGTTGGGCGGTGCCCGGAAAATGCTTGAAGAGGGCCTGCTCGAACGCTTTCCGTGCGATGCGATATTTGCCATGCACAACGTACCGGGTTATCCCGTCGGGCACCTGGGGTTTTACAGCGGCCCGTTCATGGCATCTGCCGATACGGTGACGATCAAAGTCATCGGTCACGGTGGCCATGGTGCGGTGCCGCACAAGGCTGTCGACCCGGTGGTGGTGTGCGCCTCGATCGTGATCGCCCTGCAAAGCATTGTGTCGCGCAACGTCAACCCGCAGGACGTGGCGATTATCACGGTGGGTTCCATCCATGCCGGAAGCGCCTCGAATGTCATTCCTGCGTTCGCCGAAATGAGCTTGAGTGTGCGAGCGTTGACCCCCGAGGTTCGCCGCCTGCTCGAACTCAGAATTACCGAGCTGGTTCAGGGCCAGGCCGCCAGTTTCGGCGCACAGGCTCATATTGACTATCAGCATTGTCATCCGGTGTTGATCAATGACCCCGAGCAGACAGCGTTCGCCCGTCAGGTCGCGCAGGAGTGGCTGGGCGAAGGCCGACTGATCGAAGACCTGCGACCCTTCACTGCCAGCGAAGACTTCGCTTTTATCCTGGAAAAGTGCCCGGGCAGCTATCTGGTGATCGGTAATGGCCAAGGCGATAGCGGGTGTCTGCTGCACAACCCCGGCTATGACTTCAATGATGCTTGTCTGCCGATCGGGGCGAGTTATTGGGTGAAACTGGTCGAGCAATTTCTGCGTTGAATTCCGCATCGAGAGACGGGCGAATTCAAGCGTCACGGTTGTAAAAAAGCTGTCGGTAACCTGGCTCGGCGAGCCCCCTAGAGGAAAATAACAATGAATAAGATGATCGCGGCTGTTTCACTGCTGTTCTTTACGGCATCCGGCCTGGCCGGCGCGGCCGACTGGTCCGGCAAAGTGTTGAAACTGGGCGTTGACCCGACGTACCCACCGCTGGAATACAAGAATCAGGATGGCACGCTGACCGGCTTCGGTGTCGACATCGCCGAAGCGCTCTGCGCCGAACTGCATGCCCGATGCGTCTGGATTGAAAGCAGCTGGGACGGGATGATCCCGGCGCTGCTGGCGCGCAAGTTCGATGCGGTGGCTTCGTCGATGACCATCACGCCAAAGCGCCTGGAGCAGATCGCGTTTACCGATAAGGTGTCCAATGCACCGGCCCGCTTGGTGATCCGGCGTGGATCGGGCTTGCTGCCGACCCTCGAAACGCTCAAGGGCAAGCGCATAGGCGTGGAGCAGGGGTCGACCCAGGAAGCGTATGCCAAAGCGGTCTGGGGTTCGAAGGGCGTGGACGTTCTGTCCTATCAGAATCAGGACCAGGTGTACGCCGACCTGGTGGTGGGGCGCCTCGATGCCTCGTTGCAGGGTGCTATCCAGGCCAGTTACGGGTTCCTGAATACTGAGCGGGGAAAGGACTATGAGTTCGCCGGCGCCACCCTGGATGACCCGGGCTTTTTCGGCGTTGGTGACGGCATCGGTTTGCGCAAAAGCGATGTCGAGTTGCGCGAAGACCTGAACAAAGCGCTGGCGACGATTCTGGCCAATGGCACGTACGCGCGGATCAACAAAAAGTACTTCGATTTCGACGTCTACGGCGCGAAATAACGCGGCCGCCGGGGCTAATGCCAATCAGTTAAGCAATTTCAGCGGCGATGCATTTCCTTGTAGCAGCTGTAGCAGCTGTAGCAGCTGTCGAGCCTGCGAGGCTGCGTTCGGCTGCGCAGCAGTCGTCAAACCAGAACTTGCGGTGCATCAGGCAAACCGCGTCATCCGGATTCACGACTGCTTCGCAGCCGAACGCAGCCTCGCTGGGGCTCGACAGCTGCTACAGGGCTTGACTGGCTGGCATAGGCCGCCCCGGCCGCTTTGTTTCAGCTTCTTCCAGGCAGTCCCGGCGGGGCAGATCGAAGCGGCGAGGGCGTACGGCATGAGCCGCTTCACTTTCTATCGCTGGATTATCCTGCCGTCGGCGTTGCTAGTCGCGCAGCGAGTGTTTGAAACAGTTTTTGGCGGGGAGCCTCAAGTAGCGGCCATCCGGGCGAATGATTTCGATGAGCGTTTCTCGTGCAAATCACCTATCGTATCGTTGATAAGTCGTTGTGGGCTGAGCGCCAGGCATGAATGGATGGCGTTAAAAGGGCGAAGCGGAAATTTCGCCATGTATAAGGGATTCAGGGAGCGTCATGGGGCATCCGTCCGTCAAAGACCGTATTGAAAACACTTGGCTCACCACGCCTTGGATACCTGGGCAGGTTGAGTCAAGACTCAAGGTTCGACACGTGGTCTCGCTGCTCATTGCGGTGTGCCTGTCGATGACGGCCATCGTGATCGGCGAAAGCTGGAATTCGCGCCAGTATCATTTGCGTGACAGCGAAGTGGCGATGTCCAACCTGGCGCAAACCCTGGCCTCGCAGGCGCAGGCGTCGATCAAACAGGCCGACACGCTGTTGTTTTCCCTGGTGGACCGCCTCGAAAACGACGGCATGGAAGCGGCGAAAATTCCAAGGCTGCAACGTTTGCTCCACGACCAGCGCAGTGAACTGGCGCAGATCCATGGGCTATTCGTATTCGACGAAGAAGGACGCTGGCTCGCCAACGCCATTAACGTCATACCGCCCAATGCCAATAATGCCGACCGTGAATATTTCATCTACCACCGTGATCATCCCGACCGCGGTCCTCATATCGGTCCGTCGATAAAAAGTCGCTCGACCGGTGAGTGGATCATGACCGTGTCACGCCGGATCAATCACGCCGATGGCCGGTTTGCCGGCGTGGTGGTGGCTTCGATCTATCTCAAGCATTTCCTGGACCTGTACAACAGTATCGACATGGGCAGTAACGGGGTGATCAACCTGATCGCCGCCGATGCCACCATCGTCGTTCGTCGTCCGTTCAAGGAAGCCGACATCGGCACCAGCGTCGCCAAGGGGCCGCTGTTTACCCAGCTGTTGCCCAAGGGCGATTTTGGTACGGCGACGGTCAAGTCCTATGTGGACGGGGTAGAGCGGGTGGTGGGGTTTCGACGGGTCGAGGGTTATCCGTTGGTGGTCTTTGCCGCGCTCGACAAGAAAGAGGTCTTGGCCAGCTGGGTGCACGAATCAATACGCAGTGCGGGCATCGTGTCCGTGCTATTGGGTTTTCTGGGCATTCTGGGCTATCGCCTGATCCGCCTCATGCGCCAGCAGAATCATGTCCAGAGCGAATTGCTGGGGGCTCAGGAAAAGCTCATCGAGGTCAATCGCAGCCTTGAGTTGCTGGCGCTGGAGGATGCACTGACCGGGCTTTCCAACCGGCGTCAATTCGATTTGTTCATCCTGGCGGAAATGGGCCGCGCCAGACGCGCCCAGACCAGCCTTGCGCTGCTGATGATCGATGTCGACCACTTCAAGAGCTACAACGATCACTACGGTCATTTGGCGGGCGATGAGTGTCTACGCAAAATCAGCGCCCTCATCACGGAAAACATCAAGCGCCCCGGCGATCTGGCGGCCCGCTATGGCGGCGAAGAGTTTGCGGTGGTGCTGCCCGCCACCGACTATGTAGGCGCTTTCCTGGTGGCGGAAAAAATCCGCCGCGCGGTTCAGCAGGCCGGCATCGAACACCGTGAGGGCGTGGACGGCATGGTCACGGTCAGTCTGGGGGTTTGCGCCTACGACCCGGCCTCGCAAACCCAGCCCGACGACCTGGTCGGCGCCGCAGACAAGGCGCTGTATGTGGCCAAGGCCAGCGGCCGGAACATGAGCGTCATTGCCAACTGAATTCAACCAGGCGGGTCATTGCCCTGAACGACTCGGATGGCGCAATTTCCATAAGCGGATCAGCCGCAGGTAGATCAGCACGTTGAGTGCCAGCACCACGCTGCCCAACGCCAGTTGAATCATGGGTGTCAGCCCGGCCGGATAAATAATCGGCCACACGTAATGTTCGATAAAACCGCCGCCATAGCCGGTTTGCCCGGCGGCGTGGCGCATGCGGTTTTCCCACTCGGTGAGTGGGCACGTCAGGTGGAACACTTCCACGATCACGCCCCACGCGGCGGCGGGCAGGTGCCACCAGATCAGGCGGTGCCATTTGAGCACCAGCAGCCCGCCGAACAGCACGAACAGAATGAACAACAAGTGAGACAGCACCAGCCCGTCGGCGGCGATTCGGTAAAGCATGTCGATTCCCTGACGCGTTATGTGAATCGCTCCATGGTACTCGGGCTGGGTGCTTGTGCTCTATCGATTGCTGTTTTCAAGCACTGCCAATACTTCCTTCAAACGCTCCACCGTGGCTTCGCTGCTGCGTTGCATCGGCGCTCGCAGCTCGTCGTGGATCAACCCTTCAAGGGCCAGGGCGGTTTTCACCGGGGCGGGGTTGGGTTCGATGAACAGGCTGTGAATCAGTCGCAGCAACTGGAAGAAGGTCGTTCGGCCGGCCGCTAACTGGTTGTCGCGAATCTGTTGATACAGCGTCACGAACAGCTCGGGATGAACATGGGCCGAGGCGGCAATCGCGCCTTTGGCACCCAGGCATAGCGCGCCGAAGATCTGGTTGTCTTCACCGCACAGCACATCGACTTTGCCGCTGGAAAGCAGCGCGAAGGTGGTGGCCGGGTTGCCGCCGCAGTCCTTGATCGCGACGATCCGCTCGTGGGCGACGATCCTCAGCAGGGTCGCCTGCTCGAAGGCAATGCCGGTGCGATAGGGGATGTCGTAGAGAATCACCGGGACGCTAGACGCATCGGCGACGGTTTTGAAAAAGGCTTCGAGGCCGGCCTGGGAAGGGCGGATGTAGTACGGCGGCGGAACCAGCAAGCCCGCCAGGGGACGTTTCAGGATTTCGCTTTGAAAATGCAGCAACTCGCTGAGGTTGTTGCCGGCCAGGCCCATGACCACGCGCTCTGGCGGAACCTGTTCCAGCACCGCATCGAGTACGGCCAGTTGCTCGTGTTTGCCCAGCGCCGCGGCTTCCCCGGTGGTGCCGCAGACCACTATGCCATCGACGCCTTTTTCCAGCAGATGACTGACCAGCCGCCGCAACCCGGCGAAGTCGATCGCGCCATTGTGAAACGGCGTAACGATGGGAACCCAGATACCTTGAAACGATGACATGCACTTTCTCCTGAAGGTTGACCGATGTCGTCACCGTCAGAAGCGTAGAAGGAAGTCAGCAAGAGGAGGGGTGTCCGTCGCGCTCAATGTCCTGTCAGCTCATCTGACGGGACAGCGCGCCCCGGTCACATGAGCGACTGTTTCTTCGATTTAGGGGCGTGCGCAACGCAACCTTGTGCCTTGGCATTCAAGCCAATGACGACAGTGTTGAAGTTGAAGGTTGCGGACATGCTTGCTTACACCCTGAATGAGGCGCCCAGTTTTAAAAGCTGACGGGGTATTTGTCAATCGTGAAATCACGCTTCTGGCAAGTGCGCAAGATTGTTCAAGCGTTGGGCCACGACTGCTGGCACAGTCTGGGCTCTTTCCTTGGTTGTAGAGCGTTATGTCCAATTCACTCATGCCGCGCAGTGCGTTCCTTCGTGGCGCCGCGGCCATCATGCCGTTGTCCCTGGCGACCGCGCCCTGGGGATTGCTGGCCGGTTCCATGGCCATCGAGGCCAATCTCACGCCCCTGCAAGGCCAGGGGTTATCAAGCATTGTGTTTGCCGGCGCGGCGCAATTGGTCGCCATCGGCATGCTCAAGGGCGGCGCCGGAGTCTTTTCGATTCTGTTGACCACGTTGCTGCTGACGTCCCAGCATTTGCTTTACGCAATGAGCATGCGCTCGGTGATTTCTCCGTTACCGGGCCGCTGGCGCGTGGGGCTGGGCTTTTTGCTCACCGATGAGCTGTTCGCCCTGACCAGCCAGCATGACAAACAGCAGTTCAATCGCTGGTACGCCCTGGGCGTGGGCCTGACGTTTTACATCGCGTGGAACCTCTTCACCCTGGCGGGCATTGTGCTGGGCAGCAGCATTCCGGGCCTTGAACACCTGGGGTTGGACTTCTCCATCGCGGCGACGTTTATCGCCTTGATCACGCCGGTGGTGCGCAACGTTCCGACGGTGGTCTGCGTGGCGGTCTCACTGTTCTGTTCGGTGCTGTTCAGTTATTGGCAATGGGGCTCGGCGCTGGTGTTGTCGGGGCTGGCGGGCATGACCGCAGGCTTTATCTGCAACAAACTCTATGTGGGGCGCACATGATGGTCTGGGCAGTAATTATCGGGATGGGCCTGCTGGTATTCCTTAACCGCTACGTATTTCTTGAGCCGCGACTGCCGGTGCGCTTGAGCAGCAATGCCCGGCAATTCCTCGGTTTCGCGGTGCCGGGTATGCTCACGGCGATCTGTGGGCCGATCGTATTCATGCCCGACAAGCAATTGAACCTGCAATGGGACAACCCGTACCTGATCAGTTCACTGGTGGCCGTGGGCCTGGTGCTTTACACCCGCAATACCTTGCTCAGCATGTTATTGAGCATGGGCTTCTTCTTTTTTCTGCGGTGGTGGCTCTGAGTCGTCTCATCCGAAACTGTTCTACGCTTAAAAAAAGATGACTGATCCTTTGAGGAAGGGAGGTGGACATGACCACTGAACCAAAGCGTCCGGACCCGGATGAGGACATCGATGAGCCGACGGAGGAAGAGCTTGAGCAGCAGAGGCGTTCGACGCCGGACTGGAAGCATCCTGATGACGGTAAAGAACTGTCGGACCGCGACCAGGAGCGACCGTTGAAGCCCTGATCGGCTTGCATAAACCCAAAACCAAAAGCCCCGCCATGGATAGCGGGGCTTTTTGGTTTGTGCCTGCTGAAATGAAATCAATCGACTGTAGGCATGGGCGCTGGAACCAAACACTGTGTACCCTTATCCAACCTCGGCTCGCAGTGCTTTGCGGGCCGATCGAGGGATGAATGGGCGAGGGGTTTTTGCCATTAAACGTGATGACCGCAAGGTCTGGCCCAAGGCAAAACATGAAGCAGTTGATCAAGGTTTTATTCGCGTGCGCCATCGCCGTAGGCTTGCTTGGCTGCATCGCCGCACCCATTGAAATGACGCCGCAGACGCAACAGCGTTTGCGCGCGCAAGCGCCGATCCGCTTTCTGCTGACTTTCGACGACGGGCCTAGCGCGTCCGGTTTTTACAACCCGACCGTCACCGTACTCGACAGCCTGGCGCGTAATCCGCTGCAATCGGACATCAAAGCCGTGTTTTTCGTGCAGACCCGTGCATCAGGAGCCGGCGGCAGTGAAACGGGCCGACAGATCATGCGTCGCGAACAGACTGAAGGTCACCTGTTGGGCTTCCACACCGCCACGCCCCGGCACACCAACCATCGCTCCCTGGACCCGCAAGAACTGGAACAGTCGCTTGCCAACGGCAGCGCAGACATTGCCAGCATCACGGGTACTGCGCCGAACCTGGTGCGCCCGCCATTCTGGAACTACGACAAGCGCACTTTTGCGGCCTATCAACAACATGGCATGCACGTACTGCTGACCGACCTGAGCGCCAATGACGGCAAGATCTGGGGGTTCAACGCCAGCCCCCGTCGACGGGCCAATATGCTGCGGCAGCTGTCCGTAGTCCGCGAGCGCATCGCCCGCGGCGAGTTGCCAACGGTGGACGGGGTGATTCCGGTGGTGGTGACCTTCCACGATCTCAACCGCTACACCGCCCGGCATACCCGCGAATACCTGCAAATTCTGCTCGACAGTGCCCGTGCCACGGGGTTGGTCACCGCGCAGAAAGCGTTTTACGACGATACGTCAGCGCTGCAGCGCGCGGCCATGGCGCGTACAGTCCGTGACAGTTCTGAAGCGGTTGAGTTACCGGGCATCTGGAATTGGTTGTGGGACGGGGATTCTCACTGAGCCTGCGTTCGCCCTGTAGCAGCTGTCGAGCCCCAGCGAGGCTGCGTTCGGCTGCTCAGCAGTCGTGAACCCGGCTAACGCGGTCTGCCTGACATACCGCAATCTCTGATTTTACGACTGCTTCGCAGCCGAACGCAGCCTCGCAGGCTCGACAGCTGCTACAGATTGCATTACGGCTTAATGTAATTAGCTGTCGCGCGGCAGCAGGTCATCGATCATTTGCAAACAATGATTCAACCCCGGCGATACATCGCCCACGCGCCTGCTGAGGATGATTGGCGAGGTGGCGTTGTCTTCCAGCACCGGAGTGAAGCCAATGTCGTCGCGGTGCAGTAATTGCACTGAGGCTGGCACCAACGTGACCCCGATTCCCGCTCCCACCAGGCCAATCGCCGTTTGCAGCTCGTTGGTCCATTGCGCGACGTTGATGTGCACCCCATAGGATTCGAACAGCGCGATCACATGATCGGCATAACTGGGGCGCGGGTTGCCGGGGTAGAGCACAAAGGGTTCTTTCGCCAGTTCGCGCAGGCTGATGGGCCTGGCGAGCAGTGGATGGCCGGCGGGCAGGGCGGCGACCAGTCGATCTTCGGTGAGTACAGTCTGGAGGATGGCCGGGTCGTCGATGCGGATTCGCCCGAAGCCGATATCGATGCGCCCGGCCTTGAGCGCCTGCACCTGTTGCAACGTGGTCATTTCGGAGAGCCCCAACTCCAGCGCCAGAGGCTCGCCGCTGCGCAGTCGGCGAATCAGTTCCGGTAGCACGCCATAGAGTGTCGAGGGCGCAAAGCCGATGCCCAACCAGGTTTTTTCGCCCAGGCCGATCCGCCGTGTGTTGTCGCACACCTTGCCCAATTGTTCGAGCAGGGCGGTGGAATGTTCATGGAAAAACCGCCCGGCGTCGGTCAGCTTCAGCGGTCGGCCGCGATCGAGCAGCAGCACCCCGAGTTCGTCTTCCAGCTGCTGGATCTGCCGGCTCAGCGGTGGTTGGGCGATGTGCAGCAGTTCGGCGGCGCGGGTGAAGTTGAGGGTTTGAGCCAGCACCTGAAAATACCGCAGGTGACGCAGTTCCATGAGGCCTCCGGACGTTGATCTGTTGAATACCTTTAAGGTATCGAGCCAGACCAATTCTATATTGGCCGCCCGGAAAAAGCCGTACGAGAATCCGTTTCAGAACTTCAAGAACCTGACGGGTATCGACATGCGTGCAACTGCCATTGAATCGATCGAGACGATCATCGTCGATCTGCCGACCATTCGCCCGCACAAGCTGGCGATGCATACGATGCAGAACCAGACCCTGGTGATCATTCGCGTGCGCTGTGCCGATGGCATAGAAGGTGTCGGTGAGGCGACCACCATTGGCGGTCTGGCCTACGGCAACGAAAGCCCCGAAAGCATCAAGACCAACATCGACAAACACTTCGCGCCCCTGCTGATTGGCCAGGACAGCGGCAATGTGAATGCCGCGATGTTGCGCCTGGAGCGCAGCATTCGTGGCAACACGTTCGCCAAATCGGGTATGGAAAGCGCCTTGCTCGACGCTCAGGGCAAACGCCTTGGCCTGCCGGTCAGCGAGTTGTTGGGCGGTCGGGTTCGCGATGCGTTGCCGGTGGCGTGGACCCTGGCCAGCGGCGACACCGACAAGGACATCGCCGAAGCGGAAAAGATGCTCGACCTGCGTCGCCACCGGATCTTCAAACTGAAGATTGGTGCTGGCGAGGTCAACCGCGACCTGGCCCACGTCATTGCGATCAAAAAGGCCTTGGGCGATCGCGCCAGTGTGCGGGTCGATGTCAACCAGGCCTGGGACGAAGCAGTCGCTCTGCGGGCCTGCCGGATCCTTGGCACCAACGGCATCGACCTGATCGAGCAACCGATCTCGCGCAATAACCGCGCCGGCATGGTGCGCCTGAATGCCATGAGCCCGGCGCCGATCATGGCCGATGAATCCATCGAGTGTGTAGAGGACGCCTTCAACCTGGCACGCGAGGGTGCCGCTTCGGTATTCGCCCTGAAAATCGCCAAGAACGGCGGCCCCCGCGCCGTGCTGCGTACCGCCGCGATTGCCGAGGCGGCCGGTATTGGCCTGTACGGCGGCACCATGCTCGAAGGCGGTATCGGCACGTTGGCCTCGGCCCATGCCTTCCTCACGCTCAACACGCTGAGCTGGGATACCGAGCTGTTCGGCCCGCTGCTGCTCACCGAAGATATCCTCCGCGAGCCCTTGGTCTACCGCGATTTCCACCTGCACGTCCCGCAGACACCGGGGCTGGGTCTGAATTTGGATGAAGAGCGCCTGGCGTTTTTCCGTCGGGACAAAATATCCACTGCCGTTCATCAAGCCTGAGGAGGGCATCATGCTGTTTCACGTAAAAATGACCGTGAATTTACCGGTCGACATGAACCCCGAACGCGCCGCTCAGCTCAAGGCCGACGAAAAAGCCCTGGCCCAGCGCCTGCAACAGCAAGGCAAGTGGCGCCATCTGTGGCGCATCGCCGGGCTCTATGCCAATTACAGCGTGTTCGATGTCGACAGCGTTCAGGAACTGCACGACCTGCTGATGCAATTGCCGCTGTACCCGTACATGGCCATCGAGGTCGACGCGATGTGCCGGCATCCTTCTTCGATTCATGAGGATGACCGCTAAGCCCGCGCTGTTTAGTTCGCTACGCTAATAATTACAAGATGAGGATCCACCATGAACGTAAAGATTTCCCACACCGCCAGTGTCCAGAAGTTTCTCGAAGAGGCCAGCGGTCTGCTCAACGAAGCCGGCGATCCACGGGTCAAGGCGCTGGTTTACCGCATCCTGCGCGATTCGGTGAACATCATCGAAGACCTGGCCGTGACCCCGGAAGAATTCTGGAAAGCCGTCAATTACCTCAACGTGCTGGGCGCGCGGCAGGAGGCCGGTCTGTTGGTTGCAGGGCTCGGTCTTGAGCATTACCTCGACCTGCTGATGGATGCCGAAGACGAGCAGGCCGGCAAATCCGGCGGCACCCCACGGACCATCGAAGGCCCGCTGTATGTGGCCGGTGCGCCGCTGTCGAACGGCGAAGCGCGGCTGGATGATGGCGTCGATCCGGGCGTGGTGTTGTTCATGCAGGGCCAGGTGCGCAACACCGCCGGTGAACCGCTGGCCGGTGCGGTGGTGGATGTCTGGCACGCCAATACCGGCGGCACCTATTCCTATTTCGATACCGCTCAATCGGAATTCAACCTGCGCCGCCGGATCGTCACCGATGCCGAGGGCCGGTACCGTTTTCGCAGCATCGTGCCGTCGGGCTATGGCTGCCCGCCGGACGGTCCGACCCAGCAATTGCTCGATCAACTGGGCCGTCACGGTCAGCGGCCGGCGCACATTCACTTCTTCATTTCGGCGCCGGATCATCGTCACCTGACCACCCAGATCAACCTTGACGGCGACCAGTACCTGCATGACGATTTCGCCTACGCCACCCGTGACGAGTTGATCGCCAAAATCACCTTCAGCGACGATCCGCAACGTGCGGCGGCCCATGGTGTGAGCGGTCGTTTTGCCGAAATCGACTTCGACTTCACGCTGCAGTCGTCCGCCCAGCCTGAGGAGCAGCAACGCCACGAGCGAGTGCGTGCGCTTGAGGACTGACGACACCAGAAGCTGACCCCGGCCACGAGATAACCGACCGTTTATCTCGTGGCCTTTTGCGTCACGGTCAGTGCCCTGGAATGGCGACGCAACCGATAACAACAATGAGAGTGATCCGATGATGCAAGCGCAGTTGTTGAGTCATCGCAGCAGAGTCTTCGACCACGCCGACCCCTACGCCGTGTCGGGCTACGTCAATCAGCATGTTGGCAATCATTGCCTGCTGATGCCTCGAGCTGGCCGGCCGCTGGCCAGCCTCGATCACCGCAAGTTCGCCAGCCTTGACCTGTGCCGCATCAGTTACGGCGCCAGTGTGCGGGTTACCTCAGGCGCGCTGGACAGCATCTATCACTTGCAAGTGCTGCTGCGTGGCCATTGCCTGTGGCGCGGCCATGGTCAGGAACACTACTTCGCGCCCGGCGAATTGCTGCTGATCAACCCTGACGATCCTGTCGATCTGACGTACTCCAACGACTGCGAAAAATTCATCCTGAAAGTCCCCACCCGGCTGTTGGAATCGGTGTGCGAGGAGCAGCGCTGGCGGTATCCGGGGCAGGGCGTGCGGTTCCTGGAGAACCGTTATCAGCTCAATGAACTGGAAGGTTTCGTCGGTCTGCTGGCGATGATTTGCCAGGAAGCCGAGGCCACCGAGCAGATTCCCCGCGTGCAGGAGCACTATGCGCAAATCGTTGTCAGCAAGATGCTCGGGCTGATGAAAACCAACGTCATGCGCACCGATCCCGGCTCACCCTCGGCCACGTTCGAGGCGCTTGTCGATTACATCGCATGCAACCTCAAACAGGACATCGACAGCGAAGAACTGGCGCGCCAGGCACGGATGAGCCTGCGTTCGCTGTACGGGCTGTTCGAACGCAACGCGGGGGACACGCCGAAAAACTACATCCGGCAGAAAAAGCTCGAACGCATTCACGCCAACCTGAGCGACCCGACCTGCAACGTGCGCAACGTCACGGAAGTGGCCATGGATTACGGCTTTCTGCACCTGGGCCGGTTCTCCGACAGTTACCGCAAACAGTTTGGCGAATTGCCGTCGGATACCCTCAAACGTCGCCACTGAATAGGTTGCGATAAATAACCTGTGGCGAGGGAGCTTGCTTGTGGCGAGGGGGCTTGCCCCCGTTCGGCTGCGCAGCAGTCGTAAATCCTGCCGATGCGGTGTGCCTGACAGAATGCCGGGGGCCGCTTCGCGACCCGACGGGGCGATGCGGCGTTCCGACAAGCCCCCTCGCCACAGGTCCGCCATCGCATCACCTGCTGCACAAAACGGATACAAGTCTGCAACCGGCGGATAGTCCGCCCCATCCCCGCGTCCTAGCATGGCCCTACCTGAATAAAAACAATGGAGGCGGCGGCCATGTCCCTGCGACCCGAATACCTTCACTCCCTGCTTGAAGACGACAAAGAACAAGGCATCTACCGCTGCAAGCGCGAGATGTTCACCGACCCGCGGCTGTTCGATCTCGAGATGGAACACATCTTCGAAGGCAACTGGCTGTACCTGGCCCATGAAAGCCAGATCCCCAACGTCAACGATTTCTACACTACCACCATGGGGCGTCAGTCGATCTTCATCGCGCGCAACAAGGACGGTGAGTTGAACGCCTTTATCAATGCGTGCAGCCACCGTGGGGCGATGCTCTGCCGGCACAAGACCGGTAACAAGAGTTCCTACACCTGCCCATTCCACGGCTGGACGTTCAACAACTCCGGCAAGTTGCTCAAGGTCAAGGATCCGGCGGCGGCCGGCTACCCGGCGAGCTTCAACTGCGAAGGCTCCCATGACCTGACCAAAGTCGCGCGTTTCGAGTCTTATCGCGGCTTCCTGTTCGGCAGCCTCAAGGCCGACGTGGTGCCACTGGTTGAACACCTGGGCGAGTCGGCGAAGATCATCGACATGATCGTCGACCAGTCCGCCGATGGCCTGGAGGTGCTGCGCGGCTCCTCCAGTTACATCTACGAAGGCAATTGGAAACTCACCGCCGAAAACGGTGCCGACGGTTACCACGTCAGCTCGGTGCACTGGAACTACGCAGCCACCCAGAACCAGCGCAAACAGCGCGAGGCCGGTGATTGCAACCCGACCATGAGTGCCGGCAGTTGGGCCAAGCAGGGCGGCGGTTTCTATTCCTTCGACAAGGGCCACATGCTGCTCTGGACTCGTTGGGCTAACCCCGAGGACCGTCCGCTGTACGAGCGTCGCGATGAGTTGGCCCGGGATTTCGGCAAGGCTCGCGCCGACTGGATGATCGAGAACTCGCGCAACCTGTGCCTGTACCCGAACGTGTACCTGATGGACCAGTTCAGTTCGCAGATCCGCATCGCGCGGCCGATCTCGGTCAACCGCACCGAAATCACCATTTATTGCATCGCCCCCAAAGGCGAAAGCGATCACGCCCGGTCGAGCCGCATTCGTCAGTACGAAGATTTCTTCAACGTCAGCGGCATGGCCACCCCGGATGACCTGGAAGAATTTCGCTCTTGCCAGACCGGTTATCAGGGCAGCGTCACCACCTGGAACGACATGTCCCGTGGCGCCGAACATTGGGTCGAAGGCGCCGATGATGCGGCCAAGGAAATCGACCTGCATCCGCTGCTCAGCGGCGTGCGCACTGAAGACGAAGGCCTGTTCGTGCTGCAACACAAATATTGGCAGCAGACCATGCTCAAGGCCTTGGCTGCTGAACAGTCCGAATTGATTGCAGTGGAGGCCGTGCAATGACCATCACCTATGACGCCGTGCGCGATTTTCTCTACCGCGAAGCACGCTACCTCGACGACAAGCAATGGGACAGCTGGCTGGAGTTGTACGCACCGGACGCGACATTCTGGATGCCGTCCTGGGACGACAACGACGAGCTGACTGAAGACCCGCAGCGGGAAATCTCGTTGATCTGGTACGGCAACCGCACCGGCCTGGAAGACCGCATCTTCCGCATCAAGACTGAACGTTCCAGCGCCAGCGTGCCGGACACCCGCACCTCGCACAATCTCAGCAACATCGAGCTGCTCGAACAGGCCGACGGGCTGTGCAAGGTGCGCTTCAACTGGCACACCCTGAGCTTTCGCTACAAGACCGTCGACAGCTATTTCGGCAGCAGTTTCTACACCCTCGATGTACGCGGTGAGAACCCGTTGATCAAGGCCAAGAAAGTGATCCTGAAGAACGACTACGTTCGTCAGGTCATCGATGTCTACCACCTCTGAGGCGGCCGTCATGACTCATTCCATTGCATTCAATTTCGAAGATGGCGTCACCCGGTTCATCGACGCCAACGCCGGCGAAACCGTGGCCGATGCCGCGTATCGCCAGGGCATCAATATTCCACTGGACTGCCGTGACGGCGCTTGCGGCACCTGCAAATGCTTCGCCGAGGCCGGCCGCTATGATTTGGGCGAGGAGTACATCGAAGATGCGCTCAGCGCCGACGAAGCGCAGCAGGGTTTTGTGCTGACTTGCCAGATGCGTGCGCAGAGCGATTGCGTGGTGCGGGTGCCAGTGTCGTCGGATGTCTGCCGCACCCGGCAGGCCAGCTACGATGCGACCATCAGCGCCGTGCGTCAGCTGTCCGACAGCACCATCTCACTGTCGATCAAAGGCGAGGCCTTGAGCAAACTGGCGTTCCTGCCGGGGCAGTATGTGAACCTCGGAGTGCCCGGCAGCGAGCAGACTCGGGCTTATTCGTTCAGCTCGTTGCAGCGTGACGGTGAAGTCAGTTTTCTGATTCGCAACGTGCCCGGCGGCTTGATGAGCAGTTTCCTGACCGGCATGGCCAAGGCCGGCGACAGCATGAGCCTGGCCGGACCGTTGGGCAGCTTCTATTTGCGCGACATCCGCCGTCCGTTGCTGCTGTTGGCGGGTGGTACCGGCCTGGCGCCGTTTACCGCGATGCTGGAAAAAATCGCCGAGCAGGGCAGTGAGCATCCGCTGCATTTGATCTACGGCGTCACCAACGATTTCGACCTGGTGGAACTCGATCGACTGGAAGCCTTCGCCGCACGAATCCCGAACTTCAGCTTCAGTGCCTGCGTGGCCAATCCCGACAGCCGGCACCCGCTCAAAGGCTACGTGACCCAACACATCGAACCTCGGCATTTGAACGAAGGTGACGTCGATGTCTATCTGTGTGGCCCGCCGCCAATGGTCGAGGCGGTCAGCCAGTTCATTCGCGATCAAGGCATTGCGCCGGTGAACTTCTACTACGAGAAATTTGCCGCCAGCGCGGCCTGAGTGAAGAAATCCTGATGCTTGTTGGTTAAGAAGATTTCAAGTCATACAAAATTTTGTGGCGAGGGAGCTTGCTCCCGCTCGAGTGCGCAGCACTCGAAAAAAGGTAGTTGTTGCCAGAATTTTGGGGCCGCTACGCAGCCCAGCGCGAGCAAGCTCGCTCGCCACGGAAGATAGTTCGGCCAGGCATCAGCGATTACCCGTAAAAACAAGCTTCGGCATGAGGTGCCTATGAACAGATTCCACGAAAAAATCGCGCTGATTACCGGTGCCGCCCAGGGCATCGGCCGGCGCGTGGCTGAACGCATGGCCGCCGAAGGTGCGCGGTTGATTCTGGTCGACCGCTCCGATCTGGTGTTCGAACTCCAGAAGGAATTGGGGCAGAGCAGCCAGGTACTTGCCCTGACTGCCGACCTTGAGCAATACAGTGAATGCAGCCGCGTGATGCGCACCGCTGTCGAGCGCTTTGGGCGCCTCGATGTGCTGGTCAACAACGTTGGCGGTACGATTTGGACCAAGCCTTTCGAGCACTATGAAGAGTCGCAGATCGAAGCCGAAGTCCGCCGTTCGTTGTTCCCGACGCTGTGGTGTTGCCATGCCGCGTTGCCGTTCATGCTCGAACAAGGCAGTGGCGCCATCGTCAACGTTTCGTCCATCGCCACCCGCAGCGTCAATCGCGTGCCCTACGGCGCGGCGAAGGGCGGGGTCAATGCGCTGACCGCGTGCCTGGCGTTCGAAACGGCCGGTCGTGGCGTGCGGGTCAATGCAACCGCCCCCGGTGGTACCGAAGCACCGCCGCGGCTGATCCCGCGCAACACCGCGGAACAAAGCGCTCAGGAAAAGCTGTGGTATCAGCAGATTGTCGACCAGACCCTCGACAGCAGTTTGATGAAGCGCTACGGCACCCTGGATGAGCAGGCAAGCGCTATCCTGTTTCTGGCCAGCGACGAAGCCTCCTACATCACCGGCATGGTCATGCCGGTCGGTGGCGGCGATTTGGGCTGACAGGTTTGCAACACACCCTCCATGAACGGGAGTCATCCTGATGAGCGACAAACCCACCATTGTGCTGGTCCATGGTTTTTGGGGCGGTGCCGCCCACTGGAACAAGGTCATCGCCGAACTGATCCACAAGGGCTATACGAACATCCGTGCGGTCGAGATACCGCTGACTTCCCTGGCCGACGACGCGCTGCGCACTCGTAAAATGATCGCCCAGGTGTCGGGGCCGGTGTTGCTGGTGGGGCATTCCTATGGCGGCGCGGTGATCACCGAGGCCGGCGATCAACCGAATGTCGTGGGGCTGGTGTACATCGCCGCGTTTGCCCCGGACGTCGGCGAAAGTCCCGCGAGCATTACGCAACAGCATCCACCGGCGGCGGCCGCGAACCTGGCCCCTGACAGCGACGGCTATTTGTGGGTCAAGCCTGAGCTTTATCACGAAAGCTTCTGTCAGGATCTGCCCGCCATCGACGGGTTGGTCATGGGCATCACCCAGAAAGCACCGTTGGCCAGCACATTTGGCGACACCCTCAACACGGTGGCGTGGAAGAACAAACCGTCGTGGTATCAGGTCTCTGCCTACGACCGGATGATCGCGCCGCACAACCAGCAATCGATGGCGGTGCGGCTGAACGCCCGGGAGATTCTGACCCTGAACGCCAGCCATGCATCGCTGGCCTCGATGCCGGCGGAGATTGCCGCGTTCATCGACAAGGCTGCCACCGCACTGGCCTGAGCCGGGCTTCTGTGCGATCTACAAGCGACGCTGAAACGCTTTGACGATTCTGAGCGTGGCGTCGGTTGTGTTCAGGTTGTGGACGGCGTCCAGCGGATACCAGATGCAGTCGAAGATTTCATTCTGTGGCCGAGCGTCTGCCAGGTTCACGACCGACGCCTCGTACACATGGTGCCGGGTGCTGACCGTATCCCACTCCATCAGGTACAGCAGGCCGTCGACCTCAAGCCCCGTTTCTTCGTAGAGTTCTCGTGTGGCCGCACCCGCGGCGGTTTCGCCAGGCTCGATTTTTCCGCCGGGCAGGGTCCAGCGACTCCTGGCTTTGCGCACCAGAAGAATATGCCGATCCTGCTCGCAAATAACGGTTGCGCGTACTTTCATGATGACCCGACTGCCACTTGTCATAAAACAGTCATAAAAATGCAATATTCAGACCGAAACTCGTAAAGGTGTCTGCTTCAAGGGTTGGAGTCGATCGGGCAGTTGAAAGTGCAATGTAACGCCGGAATCCTGACGCGACGTCTGGTTGGCACTTCAATGAAGGTCGGGTGTAAGGTAATCAGGTCGAATCCTGAATTATCACAGCCGAAAAGGAGGTGACTATGAACGTTCCGATGCTGACCAAGATGCACATGAACGGTTATGACGTACTTCGCGTGAGCAATGGCCCTTGGCGGGTATGCACCAAAGGTGACCGACTTGGCGCCTTTTCCAGCAAAGAGGAAGCACTGGCTTATGCGGCTTCGCTTCCTGCCTACAGGGCCCAGTCGGGAAGATCATCGCGCAGCCATAAATCAGAAAGCCACAAATCAGACAAATAGCGCACTTGAAACCCCGGTTCGCCGGGGCTTTGTAGCGTGTAGCAGCTGCCGAGCCTGCGAGGCTGCTACACGTCAATAACCACCGCCCATTCCGCCCATCCCGCCGGTGGAGGGGGAGTATTCCCGGGCTTTTTGTTGGACGTGACTCCATTCCGCGCACGTCATGAAGCTTTTGTGGTCGACCTTGTCTCTGTAGTCGAAACTGACGTTGTACGGCTGCTGATGACCGGCCTGATTCAGCTTGTAATCAAAGCAGGTGCCGGGCTCCACCGTGCGAGCGGTTATCGATAGCGGCTTGCCGCCAATCTGCTGGACTTGATCCTTGGTCATGCCGGTTTCGACCTTGGCGACCAACGGTTGGTCTCGATAGATATGTGATTCGGTGTTGCAACCCGCTGACGCCGCCAGCACGGCAATCAGCGCGCATAGAGGCTTGTTCATGACAACGCTCTCTAGTGAGCTTTCGTTCGAGTGATAGTCTTTGCTTTCACTTCTTCAGCATAGCCTGCCAGTCGCTCTTCATCGCCCTGGAACAACGCGCACAGCCTTAGCGTGGCTTCTGCGTCTACATCATTTCCGGCCTGGCGCAACTGCTCTGCGATACGCAAAAGCTCTACCGCCGACCACCTCAGATCCGACGCTACGCCTTGCAGGTCACGCCGAAGTTGCTGTTCATATTCGTTAAGCCACATGATGACCTCCTGCAATTCCCCGCTACGAAATAGTAATCCCATTTACCTCAATGGAGCGTTATGTTCGTCTGATCCGAAGAGGGTCGAAATTATGCAGCAACCTGCCTACCAACTGCTGGAAGTCGCCAACGGCAAGCCGGTCAAACTCTGGACCGAAGGTGTGCCGGTTGAAAGCGAAGCCCGGCAGCAATTGATCAACATCGCGAAGATGCCGTTCATCTTCAAGCACCTGGCGGTGATGCCGGACGTGCATCTGGGCAAGGGGTCCACCATCGGTAGCGTGATCCCGACCGTGGGCGCGATCATTCCGGCGGCCGTGGGCGTGGACATCGGCTGCGGCATGATCGCCGCGCGCACGTCACTGACCGCCGCCGACTTGCCGGACAACCTGCACGGCCTGCGCACGGCCATCGAGAAGGCGGTGCCCCATGGCCGCACGTTGGGCCGTGGCCGTCGCGATGAAGGTGCCTGGAACCATGTTCCACAACAGGCCGATCAGGCCTGGGCGGCGCTGAATCCTCGGTTCAAGGCGATCACCGACAAGTACCCGAAACTCGCCAGTACCAACAACCGTCAGCACCTGGGAACCCTCGGCACCGGTAATCACTTCATCGAGGTCTGCCTGGACGAGGCCGACCGCGTCTGGTTCATGCTGCACAGCGGTTCTCGCGGTGTTGGCAACGCCATCGGCACCCTGTTCATCCAATTGGCCCAGGCTGACATGCGCGAGCACATCGCCAATCTGCCGGACCGCGATCTGGCTTACTTCAAGGAGGGCAGCCGGCACTTCGATGACTACGTCGAAGCGGTGGGCTGGGCGCAGGACTTTGCCCGGCAGAACCGTGCCTTGATGATGCAGGCGGTGATTCACGCGGCGCGACAGGTGATCCGCAAACCCTTCGAGGTCGCGCTGGAGGCGGTGAACTGCCACCACAACTACGTGCAGAAAGAGCGGCACTTTGGCGAGGACATCCTGGTCACCCGCAAGGGCGCGGTGTCGGCGAAGAAGGGCGAACTGGGGATCATTCCCGGCTCCATGGGGGCCAAAAGCTTTATCGTTCGCGGCCTCGGCAACGAGCAATCGTTCTGCTCCTGCAGCCACGGCGCCGGTCGCACCATGAGCCGCACCAAGGCCAAAAACACGTTCACCGTCGCAGACCAGATCCGCGCGACCGCTCACGTGGAATGCCGCAAGGACGCTGCAGTCATCGATGAGATTCCAATGGCCTACAAGGACATCGACAAGGTCATGTATGCCCAGCGTGATCTGGTGGAAGTGCTGCACACCTTGCGTCAGGTGGTGTGCGTGAAGGGGTAGGGATGGAAGGTACTTCCACTGGTCGGGAAAATTAACGCGAGTGAACAGCTCTGCTGTCGTATTGAGGGAGTGATTTATTCGCTGGGGCGAGGCTATCTCAAATGACGACTACCGATGATTTCAGACACCATGCGCATGAGCTGATCGTTGACCTGGATGCGGCAACCACGGAAATGATGAAACTGATTTCGGCCCGTCAGTTGAGCGGCGCGGAGTGGGAGCGGGTCACGAAATGGCAGCATGAAGCGTACGAGCGATGGATGACGTATCTGAACGCGGGGTCGTATCCCGATTCCGGCTCGAGGGCCGAGCCGGGGCAGGGTGAGGCGCCCCTATAAGACGCTCGGCGTCCACTGGATGCCTGCGCAGGTACAGGCTACATTTTCCGTGCGCAAGGTTGTACGAGATTTTTTGTAGATCACTTAAAAATAGTGTGGTTATTTAATGGCTTAGAGAGTTTTGTAACTGGATGGTGAGTCAAAATATCTTGTTACAGGTCATGCTATTGGGTAATATCGCCCCGCGTTCACCACCACGGTTTATGCATTTTTAAAGCCCAGGCGTCCATCAGCTGCCTGGGCTTTTTTTTTGTCTGGAATTGGCTGATTGCTTACGAACACGCTGCCGGCAGAGTGCCAGCAGCGCGGATGTATGAAAGCGATTTTGATGCCGGTCGTTATTTGGCCGGATCAGCTTTGCGCCGATCACTGCCAGCAGGGTTTCCGGTGTTTAGAAGCCTTCTTTCTACCAGGACATTTTGCAAGGCCTGGCGTGCCGAAGGGTCAAGCTGGTGTTCTCGCTCCTTGAGTTCAAGCAAGATGGGGTTTGACCAACCACGATAGGTTTGCTCTGAAATATGAGTAGAGGTCATCTATCTCTCCTTTGATGAGTCGCCCGACAACACAGTGGGCGAAGTCCTGTGCGGTAAAAATCCTAGTCCAGGAAACGGCTTGTCGCCAGCCAAAGGCATGCCGATCATCCTGAGCGGCGCGGGTTGCTCGCGATTCGGGCGTAAACTAATGGTGCTACCTCATCAAAAGGAGCCGCATATGATCGCCGACCAAATGAACAAACGGGTGTCGGAGCAAAGCGTCGTTTGGGATCAATACTTCTGTGCCGCGTTAATTGCCGAAAGCAATCTGACGGCACCGGTGGTAGGAGAAGCCACCCATGAAGACAGACAGAACCTGTTAATCCAAAGGGCCAAAGCGCTCGCCGACAAAATGCTGGAAAACAGAAGATAACCAACAGCCCAGCCATTGCGCTGGGCTCTTCATGTATGGGCTCCGTCACCACTGGCGGGGCGAGTGGATTGCTTGGGATTTTTTTGCAGGCGCGGCCTGAGCTCCCAGGTCATGGATCGTCTACAGTTGGTAATTCATGGACAAGGAGATCGAACATGAAGTGCTTAATTTGTCAGGCTGCCGCTAAAGCTGTTCACGCGGCAGGAGACTGGTCAGAGGTCGAATGTTCGGCCGGATGTGGACGATTCAGGGTCTCGGCGAACCTTGTTGCGAAGATGAAATTCAGGAACGAATTCTTTGACATCGAACGGACAAGACAATGGCTTCGGATGTCTCGCCATGACGAACCGGTGCCGTTGATTTCTACTTATGATTACAGCGTTTCCTTACTGGACCGCAACACCGAGGAGAGGTCGGTCATTGCGCCGGTTCGCTCCAGGCAATCGTTGGCTTCGGAGTAGATAGAGGTCTGCCTCACCGCAGTGAGGTCGCGCTATCGTTTGCGTATATCCCCGGTTTACTTTCAGCCAAGGTGACTAACGGTCACCTTGGTTTGTAGCAGCTGTCGATCGCACTTGCGCCGATACCTGTAAAAAACAAGCAACCTCCATGGATCGCCCCTGTCGATATCAACATGCCCCCGCTATTCGTCACCCTAAGCGTTATGGCGGGATCAGGAGGTGGCCATGAATTGTCCGTTGTGTGGAAACACTAATGCGCTGGAAGATCTTTCGTTCGGAGGTGGGGTACGCATTCATTGCGAACCGTGTGGTGGGTTCTATCGAATTTCATCAACCCTGAACACCTTGGCTGAAGGCAAGACCTATGACACCGAGCGCGCTCGAGCCCGATTGAAAAAGAAACGTGAAACGAACAAATCGGAGGATCAGGATCCGGCGTTAGGACCGGAGGACAAAGACCTGCTCGTCGAGTTGGCATGACGTGCCGCGCAATGAGCCTGCGATCCGGCGGATGATGCGGCGAGCCAACTGAAGGGGTCGCCTGACCCGCAAACCGGTGTTCGACCGGGACGCCAGGCCAGGCGAGCGTGCCAGATCCATGGGCGCTTTAATCCTGATGAACGCTTGAATGTCTCATTATCCAACCGGCTAATGATGAGCCTGTGCCACACCGCTCAAAACAGTCGCCGCGGCGGACTGGGATCGAGTGCTGGCAATGTTCCCCAACGACACCACGCCAACCAGGCGCTTGTCTCGGTTGAGCACTGGCAGGCGACGGAGTTGTACGTCGGCCATGTTTTTTGCCACATGCTCGATGTCTTCATCCTCAAAGCAATAGCGGATGCCGCCACTCATTATTTTACTGATCGGGGTTTTGCCGGCGAGCCCTTCGGCTACAGCTCTAATGGCTATATCCCGGTCCGTGATCATGCCCACCAGACGCTCTTGCTCTTCCACCATGATGGCGCCGCTATCGATCCTGGCCATCATGCTTGCTGCTTCCTGGATCGTCTGGCTTGGCTTGGCGGTTAACACATCTTTCGTCATAACTTCCCAAATCTTCATGGAAAGACTCCTTTTAAAGTGAATGCCTCAATGATTAATGGCTGCCAATTTTTTCGACTTGGGAGGGACAGTGCAGGTTCAGATTGTTTTAGCTCCACTCGTCATGATGGCGGGCTGATAAGGCAGCGTCGGGGTGGAGTCATGGATGCGGGCCGCTGATGGGCCTGATCAGGTTTCGTCCTTGGTTGTGCACATTGCCAATCGCCTGGTCGACCTTGAACCACTCGAACGCCTCGGTCGGTTCCCCCGACAGCATGAGTTGTTCGGCGCGATTTTTCGGTGTAGCCGGATCCAGCCATTCCCAGGCCAGCTCGGCAGTGAGCGTCACTGGCCGACGGTCGTGAATATCCACCATACCGCCCTGGCTGTCGGCGGTGATGATCACAAAGCCGTCATGCTCGTCCGGTTCGTGTTCGTACCTTGGATATTGGCCAATCGCGGCGCACAGGATCGGCGTGCGATCCTTGTGACGGATGAGGTAGGGCTGCTTCTTCGGGCCGCCCTCGTAAACCCATTCAAACCAGTTATCGATGGCAATAATTGCCCGGTGCAGCCATATCGCCTTGAAAAACGGGTCGTGGGCGACTTTCTCCACTCGCGCATTAATCGGCGTCGCGCCATCCTTGGCCCAAAGCGGCCGCCATCCCCAGCGCACCCTGTCGGCGTGCAGATAGCCGCTTTCCTGGTGCAACAGGGCAAGCTGAGTCGACGGCGCGGCGTTGTAGAGTTCAAGCGGTTGATCGCCGACATTGTTGATCAGAGGGGTGGGCATGCTCAGCGCTGCGACGAAATCGTGAATGCCTCGATACTGCGAAAGTCGACCGCACATGATCAGGTCCTCCGGCTGTATTTTTTCAGCGTAGACCACCCCTTGGTTACTGATTGCCAAAGCCTTGTCCCGAGGGACACTGTCATTCGTTTTTCGAACGCTCGCGTTCGGTTAAATGGCCCAGAAGAGCCTGGAGCGGATGCAGCACAACCTGGCCATCCAGTCGTTTAACCTGGCTTCGGCACGAATATCCATCGGCGACCAATCGACCTGCGGCGCCGAATTTTGTCACCAGCGGCTGCCACGACTGACCATAAATGACCGTGGAGGTCTGGATGTTCCGGGTTTCGTGTCCATAGGTTCCAGACATCCCGCAACAGCCGCTCGCCAAGACCTCAAGCTTGAGCCCCAGTCGCTCGAAAACCTGTTGCCACAGGCCGACGCTGGCCGGCTCATTGGTTTTTTCAGTGCAGTGAGGGAGAAATTGATAAGCCTGCGCAACAGGATCCGTCGCTTGCCGGGGCAGGGTATTGGCGAGCCATTCCTGGGGCAGGAGTACGGTCGGCGCCTCTTCACTTGCCAGCGTTTTGCTGTATTCCTGGCGATACACCAGGGTCATCGCCGGATCCAGCCCCACCAGCGGCACGCCATACTGCTGCAATGTGCGCAGTGACTGTGCGTTGAAACGAGCGGCCCGCTCGAACGCCCCCAGGAAACCCTGCACCTGCAATGGTTTGCCATTGGGTGCAAACGGCGCGAGGTAGACCTGATAACCCAGCCGGGCGATCAATTCCATCCAGTCTGCCGCCACGCGGGTTTCGAAGTAACGAGTGAACGCATCCTGGACCAGAATCACACTGCGCTGGCGCTGCTCGGCCGTCAAAGCCTCCAGGCGCTGCGTGGTGGCGATGCGAACGTTCCAGCGCTCACACACCGCGCGAAAATCCATCCCACTGAGCAGCGGACTGTCGACCATGCCCACCACATGCTCAAGCACATAGCGCGTGGGTTTGGCGCTCATTACCGCGTTGTACAACGATGGAAAACGAGCGAGCCACGGGATGCTGAACTCGAGGGAACCGATCAGGTAGTCCTTCAACGGGCGCAGGTAACGCCCATGGTAAAGCTCCAGAAAACGCGAGCGAAACTCAGGAACGTTGACCTTCACCGGGCACTGGCCCGCGCAGGATTTGCAGGCCAGGCAGCCCGTCATGGCGTCATAGACCTCGTGAGAAAAATCCTGTTGCCCCCATTTCATGGCCAGCGTGTTTTTGGCTCGAAGGATAAAACTGCTCAGGTGGCTGGCGCTGCGCATGCGTTTGCTCACGTCCAGCACGTCCAGGCCTTTTTCGCCCTGCAGACGCAGCCATTCGCGAATCAATGAGGCGCGTCCTTTCGGCGAGTGGATTCGGTTGCGCGTCGCTTTCCACGACGGGCACATGGCATCGTCCGGGTCGAAGTTGTAACAGGCGCCGTTGCCGTTGCAGTGAACGGCGCTCTCGTAGCTGCGCCACACCCGCTCGTCAATGGTGCGGTCGAGCGCACCCCGCAGTTCGACCTCGTCCACTCGGGTCAACTGTGCTGTCGGTTGAGTCGCCGGCGTTGCAATCTTGCCGGGGTTCAATTGATTGAACGGATCGAATGCGGCCTTGAGCGCTTGCAGCGAAGGGTAAAGCTCGCCGAAGTAGTCCGGCACATATTGGGAGCGCAATCCCTTGCCATGTTCGCCCCACAGCAGCCCGCCGTACTTGCGGGTCAACGCTGCCACGGCATCGGAAACAGGGCGGATCAAGGCGGCGTGAGCAGGGTCTTTCATGTCCAGGATAGGCCTTACGTGCAACACCCCGGCATCCACATGGCCGAACATTCCGTACTCAAGCCCGTAGCTATCCAGCAACGCGCGGAACTCCAGAATGAAGTCGGCCAGGTTCTCCGGTGGCACGGCTGTATCCTCGACAAACGGCTGCGGCCGGGCCTCGCCCTTGACGTTACCGAGTAGCCCGACAGCGCGCTTGCGCATCGCATAAATGCGTTTTACCGCTTCTGCGCCGGTCGCCAGTGTATGGCCCAGGCGCAGCACCGAGGTGTCCGTTTGCAGATGCTCGACAAAGTCATGCACCTCTTGCTCTAGCGCGGTGGGGTCATCGCCGCTGAACTCGATAAGGTTGATCCCCAGCGTCGGTGTGCCCGGGTCCGTGGGAAAGTATTCGGCCACGCCATGCCAGACGATGTCTTTCATCGCCAGCATCAGCACTTTGGAATCCACCGTCTCGATGGACAAGGGATTGAGAGCCATGAGCGCCTTGGCATCGCGCAACGCGTCCATGAAACCTGCGTAACGCACGTTGACCAGGATCGAGTGCCGGGGAATCGGCAATACGTTCAGCTTGGCCTCGACCACGAAACCCAGCGAACCTTCCGAGCCGCATAACACGCTGTTCAGGTTGAAACGCCCATCGGCCTCTTGCAGATGAGCCAGGTCATAGCCCGTCAGGCAGCGGTTGAGCTTGGGGAAGGTGGTCGCAATCAACTCAGACTGGCTGTTCGAAATCTCACTGGCGCAGCGGTAAACCTCGCCAATCCGGTCAGTGCGCGACATCTCACCTTTCAGGCTGCCGCCATCCAATGCCTGGCTGTCGAGCAGGTTGCCACCCAATAGCACCGTAGACAGCTCAAGGACGTGATCCCGGGTTTTGCCATACGTGCAACTGCCTTGCCCGCTGGCATCGGTATTGATCATTCCACCGATCGTCGCTCGATTGGAGGTCGATAATTCCGGCGCGAAGAACAGGCCGTGGGGTTTGAGTGCCGCGTTCAACTGGTCCTTCACCACGCCACTTTGCACGCGCACCCAGCGTGCCTCGACGTTGATCTCGAGGATGGTGTTCATATGGCGCGACAGGTCGACGACGATCCCGTTCGTCAGTGATTGACCGTTAGTGCCCGTTCCGCCGCCTCTTGGCGTCAGCACAATGCGCTGATGAGCGGGGAGTGCGGCCAGGCGAGTGAGTAACTGGACATCGCCGGTATCCATCGGGAAAACGGCGGCTTGGGGCAACCGCTGATAAATCGAGTTATCGGTGGCCAATACGGTTCGTGAACCATGGTCCCAGACGATTTCTCCGCGAAAGCCTTGTTGCTTGAGATCGCTCAGGAAATGCTCGTAGTGTGCAGGTTGCTGATTATCGGTGTTTAAAAGGGCAATCACGGCGGGTGTTCCTGAGCGAGTTTTTTATATTCAGAGGATGCATGCATGGCGCATCATCCAAACGGCCGGTTTGAGCCGCTGTGCTAGATTTTGCTTATTCCTGCCCCTTTAACAAACGTAATTCCTGCAGCATTAGCATGAGCTTTATGAATGAACCCGCGAAAACTTACCCCGTCCATGTCGTTACTGGTCGCTTTTGAAGCCGCCGCCCGACATTGCAGTTTCACCCGCGCGGCCGATGAGCTGGCGCTGACGCAGAGTGCCGTCAGTCGGCAGGTGCAAACCCTTGAGTCGTTGTTGGAAGTCCCGCTGTTCAAGCGCGAAGGGCGACGAATCGAACTGACCGCGGCCGGTGCGCTGTATCAGCATGAGTTGGCCGCTGCGTTGAGCCGTATTCGCAGTGCAACCCTGCAAACCATCGCCTTCAACTCTCAGAGCGGAACACTGCACCTGGCGGTGCTGCCCACGTTTGGTTCGAAATGGCTATTGCCGCGCCTGAAGGATTTCTATGCCGGGCACCCGGGCATTCAGGTGCACATCCATTCGCGCATCGTTCATTCCGATTTGTCATCGGCTGCCAGCGAGATGAACGCCATTATCTTCGCAGGCACCGGCAACTGGCCGGGCTACATCACCCATGAACTGGTAGCCGAAGAGCTGATTGTGATTGCCAGTCCCGAAGCCGTATCTGCACAGGCGTCGATAGAGCCGATCGAGATTGCCAGGCACACGTTGCTGAGTGTCGTGACCCGACCCCATGCGTGGTCGGAGTGGTTCGAAAAAAAGGGCCTGGACCACAGGGCCATGCGCCCGGGCCCCAGTTTCGAACTCACCTCACATTTGATCCAGGCGGTTGTCGCCGGGATTGGCGTCGGGCTCGTGCCTCGAATCCTGGTGCAGGATGAAATTGATAACGGCGACCTGATCGAGCTGTTCGAGCCTATCAGCAGCGACCGAAGCTATTACCTCGCTTATCAACACCGGTATCAGAACCTGCCTTCTCTGGTGGCGTTCAGAGAGTGGCTGCTGGGCTTGCCTTTGCCCGGGCGCTGAACGGCTCATGGGCGGCCACCTCCACGCAGAATCTCGATGGGCGGCTCGATCAGTTGCGGTTCGAGCGCACCCGAGGTTGGCACGAAGCGCGGGCCAGTGCTTTCAGGCGTTGCCCGCAGTCGCCAGGTGCGCTGCACCTTCGCCAGTTGGGAGACGCCCGAGGCCAGGGACCAGCGCCGGCAGACTTTCTCCAGCTTGAGCGGGTAAAGGGTGAGTCGGTCGCCGTTGAAGTGCATGCGCAGGAAGCATTTGTGGTCGGCGATACGTTGCGAGGAAAAAACCACCTCGCTATGCAGCCCCCACAAGATGTTGGTCGTCACCATCCAGGCACCGAACAGCAGGCCTCCCAAACTGCCGCCGAGTATCAGCGTCTCCACCAGGAACAACGAGGCTTGGCGCAGGTTGTCTGCCTCGAACTGCAAGTAGTGGAGGTTGACGCGGCCCATGAGCCACAGCAGTCCGATCGCCAGCCCCAGATGAAGCAGTCCGTGAACGGCGCCGATGCCATAGGCGAGCTTTCGGGTGCGCTTGACCCCGGCGGCCGAGAACACCGCGCAACCCAGCACGATGGCCACGGCGAACACCACCGACGAAGGGCTGTGGGCCAAGACCCAGAACAGCTGTCGCCAGACTTCGCCAATGTTGGAAATGGACGCTTGGAGGTCAGACAACACTTCCATCAGGCTGCGGTTGCCCCGCGCCGAGTGGGGGACCTTGCTTGCGCTTTGTACCATCCAGTCGAACAACAGGTACAAGATGGCCAGCATGCCGCAGAACGAGAGGTTGCGGGTAGGTAGCCGCCACGCCCGGTTACGCAGCTGCCCGGAGGTTTTCTTGTCCGGGTAGGTCGCGGCCAGCTCATAGTGCTGCCGGGTTCCGCCGACGTTGATCGGCTTGGGCGGATCAGGTAACTGATGCGTGCCATTCAGGAAGGCGCCACCGCCTCCGCAGGTGATGCGATGCGGCGCTTGGGTGCCCGCTTTTGGCTGGTAGCGCGCGTAGTGGTGCGAATCGCCGGCCAGGACCACCGCCAGATGATCACCCAACAGCTCCTCGATCTCGCGCAGGCTGCGAAAACGCGGCGTCTGGGTCTCGATCGAGGACAAGGCCTTGCGCTCCTCGCGCGCCAACCGTTCGGCCTCGTCCACCCAGCTCGGTTCGGGCGTACAGAGGATCACGCGGTCGCCTGGCTGCAATTTGGCGTGCATCTGCTCGAAGTATTGCTTCTGCTGCCGATCGATCATCGACTCCAACTGCAGGTCCAGGCCCCAGATCCACCAGCCATTGGGCAGCTGCAGCACGTAGTAACTGGTGCGTTGGCGGGTTTCCCAGCCGCCGATGGGCTTCTGGCTGCAAAACAGTTGGGAGAAGCCGCGCAGACCGTCGTACCAATCGTGGTTGCCGGGCGTGGCCATCATCAACGGTGCATCAGGCTGCGGCACGGGCTGTTCCTGGTCATTCGGGCGCAACGTGGGCACCGGCGCGGGAAAGGAGGCGCGGAAGGGGTCCAGGAAACGAGTGCGGTAGCCGGATTGGGCCGGCGTGGGATAGACCTGATCGCCGCCGAGCAACAGCACGTCGCCGCGCGGCAGCTTGAGTTGATGTTCGGGTAACTCGACAGCCTGGCTGACACACAGTGCCATGGAATAGGTGGAGTCCCAGCCATCGCCGGTGTCGGCCAGATAGTCGATCCACACGTCACCGTCGCCAGCCACCGGGATGGGCGGGTTAGAGTCCCGAGGGTTGAGCACCGCCAGCATCTCGCGTGGGTCGGCGAAGGCCCCCATCGTGGTGGCCACGGCCGTTTGCAGGCCGGTGCGCATTAGCTGAAACGGGCCTAGCCAGTTGACCATCGACTCCTGGGTGTAGAGCTCGATGCGGCTACTGGACGTGGCAAATTTGGTGGGGTGGGCCGTGGCAAGCGGCGCAGACTGCGGCGTGCGCCCATCTTCAGCGCGGAATTCAATCGGATGATCCCTCATCACTCAGCCTCCATTGCTGTAAAGCGTTCGGGTCCGTCAGAAGGGGTTTAATACTTCTCGGCTGATTCAGGATAGGTCAGTTATGTGGGAGCTGCCGGTTGATACGGGTATCGATTAACACAATCGGCCGATCACAGTCCGTTGCCAGCAACGCCTTTGTATTCCCCGTGAGCCGCGAAGGGGCGAAAGAAAATAACGTTCGCAGAACCTCGCGGCTGACCTCGGTTGTCTTTAGAAACGCTGTTGAGCAAGCCTCTCTAATAGCAGTGAGATCGGGAACACGGTGCTAAGGTACCCATTACTCAGAACTGAGCGCGGCGTCCCCCCGTACCTGTTGGGTGTCAGCGGCCGGCTGGCGACCCACCTTGAACCATGCGGCGTACAACGCCGGGACGAAAAAGATCGTCAGTAGCGTCGCCACGGTAAGGCCACCCATGATCGCAATTGCCATCGGCCCCCAGAACACACTGCGTGTTAGCGGAATCATTGCAAGCACGGTGGCCAGCGCCGTCAGCATCACCGGACGGGCCCGATGAATGGCGGCGTCCAGCACCGCGTTCCATGGGTCGCGCCCTTCGGCGATCTCGGTTTGCACCTGGTCGATCAGGATCACTGAGTTGCGCATGATCATGCCACCCAGCGCGATGATGCCCAGGATTGCAACGAAGCCCAGCGGCGACTGGAACACCAGCAACGCCGGCACCACACCGATCAGGCCCAGCGGTGCGGTCAGCACCACCATCCACATGCGAGAGAAGCTCTGCAGTTGCAGCATCAGCAGCAGCAAAATGCTGATCAGCATCAGCGGCGCCACCGCCAGCAGCGCCTTGTTGGCCTTGTCACTTTCCTCCACCGCGCCGCCTACGTCGATGCGGTAACCCGACGGCAGCTTCGCTTCGATATCCTTGAGCAACGGCTGGATCTCCTGCGTTACCGATACACCTTGCTCACCATCCTTCACATCGGCACGCACCGTGATCGCCATATCGCGGTTGCGGCGCCACAGCACCGGCTCTTCCAGCTCGGAGCGTACCTGTGCGACTTGCGACAGTGGCACCACCGTGCCCTGGCGCGTGTAGAGGTTGATGTCTTTCAGCGTGTCGAGGCTCAAGCGCTCCTCCGGCACGGCACGGGCCACGATGTCGATCAGGTCTTCGTGCTCACGCAGTTGCGACAGGGTTGCGCCGTTCATCACGGTCTGGGTCGCCAGCGACACGTCGGCAGGTGTGAGGCCAAGCGCGCTCGCCTTGTCCTGATCAAGCGCCACCTTCAGCGTGCGCACCGGATCGTTCCAGTCGAGCTGGAGGTCGCGCACCTTCGGGTTGGACCCGACCACCTTCTCCACGTCGCGGGCGATCTTGCGCACCACCTGGGTATCGGGGCCGACGACGCGAAATTGTACCGGGTAGCCGACAGGCGGCCCCAACTCGAGCCGGGTCACGCGCACCCACGCCTGGGGGAATTGTTGGTCGGCCGAGGTCACCAGCCGTGCACGGACCCGCTCGCGAGCATCCAGGTCCTTGGTCATCACAACGAACTGGGCGAATCCCGGATTCGGCAACTCGGGGTTGAGCGAGAGATAGAAGCGCGGTGCACCGGCACCGGTGTAGGCCGTATAGAAACGCACGTCCTCGTCCTTCGCCAGGATCTCCTCCATGTGCTTGACCTGCTCGGTCGTCGCGGCGAACGAGGAGCCTTCCTTGACGCGCAGGTCAATGACCAGTTCAGGACGCGAACTGTTGGGGAAAAATTGCTGCGGCACTAGCTTGATACAGGCCAGAGCAAGCACCAGAGCGCCAAACGTCGCGCCGATGACCACCCAGCGACGCTCGATGGCGGTGTCGATCAGACGGCGCAGGGTGCGGTAGAACTTCGTGTCATACATATCACCATGCTGGTGCTTGCCTAAATCGTTGGGCAGCATCTTGACCGCCAGGTATGGCGTGAAGATGCCGGAACAGATCCACGAGAACAGCACCGCGGCGCCGACGATCCAGAAAATGCCACCTGCGTACTCGCCGGTGGTGGACTTCGAGAGGCCGATTGGCAGGAAGCCCACGACGGTGATGAGTGCGCCGGTCAGGCGCGGCATGGCGGTGGACTGATAAGAGAAGGCGGCCGCCTTTACGCGGTCCATGCCGGTTTCCATCTTCGCCACCATCATCTCGATGGCGATGATGGCGTCATCCACCAGCAGGCCCAATGCGATAATCAGCGAGCCAAGCGAGATACGCTCCAGGTTCCAGCCCATCGCCAGCATCACCAGCGCTACGCCGCCCAACACCAGCGGCACTGTGGTCGCGACCACAAGGCCAGCGCGCCAGCCCAGGCTGGCGAGGCTCACTGCGATCACGATGATCAGCGCCTCGGCCAGCGCGTGCACGAAGTCGTGGATAGCATCCTTCACCGTGGTGGGTTGGTCGGCCACGAGCTCCAGCTCCACGCCGTGCGCAAGTTCGGACTGGATCTTGGCGACGGCCGTGTCCATCGCCTTGCCAAGGTCCACGATGTTGCCGTCGCTGGTCATCGTGATGCCGAGCATCAGCACTGGCTGGCCGTTATGGCGCACCGTGTAGGTTGGCGGATCCTCGAAGCCACGTGTAACGGTCGCGATGTCGCCGAGCTTGATCTGCCGGCCGCCTGCGGAGATGGGCACATTGCGAATAGCTTCGTCGCTGGCGAATTGGCCGCTCACGCGCACCATGACGCGGTCGCCGCGGGTGTCGATCTGGCCTGCGGGCAACAGGGTGTTCTGGCTCTTGAGGCTTTCGGCGATGGCCAGCGGTGTAATGCCCAGCGCTGCCAGGCGTTCGTGCGAGAACTCGACGTAGACACGCTTGGCCTGCTTGCCGATGAGATCGATCTTCTTGACCATCGGCACCTTCAGCATCTGGCGCTTGATGTCCTCGGCCGCGTCCGACAGGTCGGCGTGGCCGATGCCGTCGCCCTTGACGGCGTACATCAGGCCATACACGTCGCCGTACTCGTCGTTTACGATCGGGCCGATCACGCCATCAGGCATCTCCAGGCTCAGGTCGTTGAGTTTCTTGCGCGCCTGGTACCAGGCCTCGCGCTGGTCTGCCTTGGAGGTGCCGCCGCGCACGGTGAGCGTCATGCCCGCGTAGCCTTGCCGCGCGTAGGTGACCACTTTCTCGAAGTTGTCGATCTGCTCGAATTTCTTCTCCATGCGATTGAGGACCTGGTCCTGCAATTGCTGGGCGGTGGCGCCCGGCCAGATGACCATGGTGGTCATGGAGGGTACGGAAAAGTTCGGGTCCTCGAGCTGACCGAGCCTGGTGAAGCTAAAGGCGCCGGCCACCGCGACAATGAGCAGCATGAACAGGACGATGGCGCGATGGCGCAGCGCCCAGTCGGTGAGGTTGAAGTTGTTCATCGAGCGGCCTGCTGTGTGGTGTTCGCGTCAACAATCGCCGCGCCGGGAAGCGCGACCTTCAGTCCGGATGCCATCTTCTGCACCCCGGCGGTGACGACCAGTACGCCTGCCTGCGGCCCGGAGACGAGCACCTCATCGTTGCGGTAGCCCCACACCGCCACAGGCACCAGTTCGACGGTACCTACCGGATTCTTGCCCTCGGGCGTGACCACCCACAGCGCCGGCTGGCCGCTGCTTTGGGTCAGTGCCGTGGCCGGCACCGCCGCCACCGAGACACTTGTCATTACGCGCTCGGCCTTTACCGTCGCAGTGGCGCCCAGCGGCAGAGCCTGCAGCGGCTTGAGCCGCGCGCGATAGGTACGCGTCTGTGCCGCGGCCTGCGGCGACAGCTCGCGCAGCGTGACATCGAAGGTCTCGTTCGGCGCACTGGCCAACGAGGCCTTGAAGCGCGCGTCCTTGAAGACGGACAACTGATCCTCGGGCACATCGACAATGATCTCGGATTCATCCGGATTCGCAACCGAGACAACCGGTTGGCCCTCCGCCACGACCTGCCCGGCCTCAAAGCGCACGGCCGTGACGACGCCGCTACGCGAGGCGCGCAGCACGGTGTACTTGAGCCGGTTGCTCGCGAGCTCGAGCTTTCGCGCTTCGGCTTCGGCGGTTGCATGCGCGGTTTGGGCATTGGTCTGCGCGCGCTCGTCATCGGCCGCACTGACCGAGCCGTCAGCCTTCAGCGCGGTCAGACGCTGGCGGTCCGAATCGGCCTGGCGCGTCTGCTCGACGGCAACCGTCCATTGTTGTCGCGACGCTTGCTCAGCGAGGCGGTAGTCGCTGTCATCCAGCACCGCCAGGATGTCGCCTTCGCGCACAAACTGGCCTACATCGACCTTACGCTGGGCTACCTTGCCACCCACGCGGAAGGCCTGTTCGACTTCATGTCGCGACTGTACGGTGCCCACGTAACGACTGATATCGCGGGCATTGTCGTAGCTGATTTCAACGGTGCGCACTGGTCGTGGTGCCTGCACAGTGGGCTGGTCCGGGCTACACGCGGACAGCAGGACGGCTACGGCCAAGGCGCCGGCCGCGGTAAGGGAATTCTTCAAGGCGGTTCCTCTTTGAAAAACGACAGGTTCTTAGGAAAGTGGTGGCCGGTCGGCTTTGGTGGCGGCAGTGGAGGGTGCGGGTTGTTCGAACACCTGCCAGCCCCCGCCCAGTGCCTTGTAGAGCTGCACGCTATCGAGCAGCAGTCGGGTGCTGCTTTCGTTGGCGTTCAAGCGTGCCGCCAGGCGCGCCCGCTGCGAATCCAGCAGCGGCAACAGGTCGATCTGCCCGCGGTTATAGAGCGACTGGGCGCGGTTCTGCGCAGACTCCGCGGAGGCGGCGGCCAATTGCAGCGACCCGGAGCGGCGACGCTCCTGCGTCAGCGTGACGAGGGCGTTCTCCACATCCTCGAGCGCCCGTACGATGCCGTCTTCGGCCCGCAGCAGCGCCTCTTGTTGAGCACTTTCGGCAGCGTCGTTGATCGCTTGCGTGCGCCCGGCGTTGAAGATCGGCATCGCCAGCAGGCCCGCCACGTTAGTGAAGCGCGCAGCGCCGAGATCGGCGCCGTTCAGGTTCAGGCCCTGGCGACCGAAGGACGCGTCGAGGAAGAGCCGCGGAAACCACTCGGCCGCGGCCTGTTGGCGGCGCGCATTGGCTGCGTCGAGCTGCGCCATCAGCGCTAGCACGTCAGGTCGACGTTGCAGCAGCGCGGCGGGCTGGCCCGGCTTGGCCTCGGGCACTACCGCCACATCGCTATTCGAGGACTGGATGTTCGCGGTATTGAAGGATTGGTCGGCGATCAGCACCGCGATGCGATGGCGCGATACCTCCGTCAACGTTTCCAGTGGTGGAATCTGTGCCCGTGCCGACAAGGCGTCGGTCTGTGCACGCTCGACGTCGAAGGCGGATGCCAGCCCCACTTGCTGGCGCGCGGTGACCAGACGCAGCGTCTCGTCCTGCATCGCCGAGATGGCGCGCAGGGTCGCGACCTGGCGCTGCGCGCCGATCAGTGTGAAGTAATTGCTGACGACGTCGCTCATCACCAGCAGGCGTACACCGCGCATGCTGTCCTCGGCGGCCAGCGCATCGGCGTTGGCCGCCGCTGCGCCGGCGCGCAGGCGGCCGCTCAGGTCGAGTTCCCAGGAGACGTCCAGGCCCACACTGGTGGTCTTGGTATCCGGATAACCCTGTTTCGTCGCCGAGTTGTAGCCGGTGCTGCGATCGCTGCCGGAGGCGGATGCGCCGACGCTCGGGAGCAGCCAGGAACGGCTGACCGTTTCGCCGGCACGCGCGGCGCGCAGACGCTCGGCGGCAATCTTGACGTCGCGGTTCTCGCGCGCTGCTCGGCGCACCAGATCCGTCAGCACCGGGTCATGGTAGACCTCCCACCATGCCGCCTCGGGCTCCATCTCGGAGGCTGTGCTTGCGGCGTAGTTGCTCGGCAGTTCGACCGACGGCTTGACGACCGGCGTGGAGCAACCGCCCAAGGCGAGGGCGATCGAAGTGGCAAGGGCGGCCGCAACAACGGCGAGCCCGGCCCGTTGCAAGGTCGGTCGACCGGTGTGGAGGGGCAGTGGAAAGGAAACTGGAAGTCGCGGCATCGCATTGGACTCGTGTGGATTCGAGATGGCGTCAGCGTAGGGCCCGGTGTGTGCGAAGTCGTCAGCGAAGCGTCGCCGTTCGGTCGCCATATCGAGCGCTATTCATGTTGGAGGCGTCACTCGCCGTCGGTATCTGCCATGTGCTCGTCGGCCGTCGACACAAGGTCCGAGGCAATCGACTCCAGCAGCTCTTCGGCGGACGAGAACTCGCGCTGTCGTCCAGTGACCAGGTTTTCGAGGCGGCCCACGAGGGCCCCCGGCGCGGCATCGCTACGCAGCTTCACGACGTACGAGCGGCGGTTCGGGTACTTGGATTCAGGGTTCAGACTCATCACAGACCAGGGGGCAAGAAAGTTCGACGACAGCGTAGGCCGTCCCCTGGGGCGAGTCGTAAGCGAAAGGTCAGACTTCGGTCGGGACAGCGCCGCTCCCACAAGTTTGTGCCCTTAACTCTTCAATCAGGCTTTGTAGCCTGAAGCAGCGAGCGCGCACGTTTCACCAGCTCGGTTCCATCCGTTTCGGGCAACTGGTCAGCCAGCGCCACCAGGGCCTGGCGGTCCTCGGCCGTAGCGTCGTGGTGCCCACACAGTTCGACTAACGCCTGCAGCTCCAGCCACGGGGCTTCCTGGGTGCGCGCCTCCTCAACCGCACGCCGCACGGCGATGCTGCCGGCATCGAGCCGGCCCTGCATCCGCGAAATCTTTGCCTCCAGCAGCAACAGTTGAGGCAGGTACACGCGCTCACCCAGTTCTTCCCCAACGTGTAGGGCTTCCTGTAGCTCGACTTGCGCAGCGTCGTAATCACCCGCCAGCAGCAACGCCTCGGCAGCGTAGCCAAGCACCTCGCTGGCACCGGAACGCATGCCGAGCCCGGTGTGTTCTTCGTAGGCCTCGCGGATGCTGCGGTAGCCTTCGCGTGGCTTGCCATTGCGCGCCTCGGCCCAGCCGCGCCACCAGCGGCAAGCCGTGCGCCCCAGTGCGAGCGAATATTCATCGACCAGCGTCTGCATGTCGTCAGCCAGCGCCGCCACACGCAAATGGTTCCCCATCCGCACCTCGATCAACACCTCTTGCCAGGTAGCGACTAGCCAGGTCATAGGCTGGCGAAGCGCCTGTGCGCGGGTCCGCGCCCGCTGCATGTGGGTTCGGCCTTGCTCAACCAGGCCAGAACGCAGCAGTTCTATGGCCAACATGCCGTGCAGCATGACTTGAGGATCGGCGGCAAAGATCTCGTTCGCCCCGATGTCCAGCGGCTCGGCGATCGCGAGCGCGCGCTCCAGCCAACGGCGCGTCGCCTGGGTGCGCCCCTGGAGATGATGCACCTCGCCGTGCACGATGCACGCCACCAGCATGAGCGCTGGATCGTTCGCCTCGCACGAGAGGGCCTCGGCGCGTTCCGCCACTGCCAGCGCCATCGTATAGTCACCGCGCAGACAGAGCAGATAGCCGAATCCGTGCAGCAGGCGACCGCGCATCGGATGCTCGGGTACCTGCGCGAGCAACGTGTATGCGCGTTCGAATGCGTTCCTGGCTTCGTTGCCGACACCAAGCGTGTGGAAAGCCGACACGCCCTGCAGCGTGGCCAAGGTAATTTCGAGTGCATCGCGCTCCATTCCTTCTGGAGCCTGCCGCAGCAGGATCAGCGCGCGCTCAGTGAGACCGATGCACAAGGCCGGGCTGAAGTGCAGCAGCGCGGCTTCGGCGGCCTCGGCGTAGTAGCGCAGCGCGATCATCGGCTGCCGCGCCCGGTCGAAGTGCATTGCCAGCTCCGAGGCAGCAACCGGCACGCCCGCGTTGCGCTCGTGTTCGAGGGCCGCGCCAACCTGACGATGGAGCTGGGTGCGCGATGAGCGCGGCGTGCGTTCGTACAGCACCTGGCGGAAAAGAGCATGCCGGAACGAGTAGGGTAGCTCTACCGTCTCTTCAATTTCGGTGGCCCGCGACCGTGTGAGCCATACCTGCTCGCGCACCAGTTCCTCGCAGGTGTCGGCCACAGAGGCGAGGTCGTGCTTCAGGGCAAGCGAAACCGTCTCGACCCGGAATTCGACCCCGCATACCGCTGCCGCCGAGAGCAGCGCACGCTGCTCCGGCCCGAGCCTGGTGATGTAGTGATCAATGATCGCCGCGAGGTTCTCGGGCACCGCCATTCCCGCCAGCCGGGCCTCGATGGTGGCGTCGTCGTCCGCAGGATCCATCACTTCACTGATGACCGACGACACGAACAACGGCACTCCGTCGGTGCGCTCGTGCAGGGCACGCACAAAGGCTTCATCGCGCGCTAGAGAGGCCGAACGCAACGCGACATAGTCAGCGACCTCGGTTTCCGAGAACGGATCGAGCACCACTTCCTCGCACAGACGTTGCAGGCGCAGTTCGTGGCGCAACGAGTTGAGCGGATGATCGAGCGCCACCACCTCGGCGACGCGAAAGCTCGACAGCCACATAAGTCGTGTGCGGCCACGTCGTCGCGCCACATAGTCGATGAGCTGGACCGTCGCCCGATCGCTCCAGTGCAGGTCTTCGGTCACCAGCAACAGCGGCCGTTGCTCGGTGTAGCGGTCCAGCAGTTCACCCATTTCCCGCAGCATGCGATCCGGACCGATGCCGGCAAGCTCGCGCCGCAACGCGTCTCGCTCTTGCGCGCTGCTTAACCACGGCAGTTGCAGCAGCCAGGTCGGCGCCACGGCGCGCAGCAGCGCCGGCAGGGCAGGGTCGCTGCGGCACAGATCGGCCAACGCCTCCAGCACCGGCAGGTACGGCTCGCCGGGGCCGTAGTGCTCCACGCAATGACCGCGTGCGCAGGCGATGCCGCCAAGGCTGGCGAGGAAGTGCTCGATCAACGTGGTCTTGCCAATCCCCGGTTCTCCGGCCAGCCAGACCACTGCACGTTGCCCGCCGTAAGCCCGTTCCCACGCCCGCTGCAGTCTTGAGAGCTTGTCGGTGCGACCAATGAATGGCGGCGACGGATACGCATCGGCCGCTGGCACCGTCGCGGGTGCCGGCGGCATCGAAGGCGCAAGGGAGGGCGCCGCGATGAAGCGATAGCCGCGCCGCGACACAGTCTCAATGAAGCGAGGCTGCCTGGGGTCGTCGCCCAGCACCTTGCGCAGATCGCTGATGGCCGTCTTCAGCACTGAATCGCTGACGAACCGATGCCCCCACACGGCATCAAGCAAGGCATCTTTGGTCACCAGCGATCCAGGCTGGCGCGCAAGTACGCACAGCAGCGTGAAGGGCGTTGGCGCCAGCGCCACGGTTTCTCCGTTACGCAACAAGCAGGCGTTGGCTTCGTCGAGCTCGAACTCGACGAAACAGAGCTGGACCGGGTTCGGATGGGACTGCGGACGTGCCACGTTGGATTCCTGAAGACTGAAACAGAGTTATGCGCCGTGAGGCATGGCACGTGGTCACTCCAATAACAACGCTGATCGGCTCGGAAGCCAAGCCTCGTCGGTCGGAAACTGGTGCCGGAAAATTAATGACGGTAATTTCAATATTGAAAAATGTTTCAATTTTACATACCTTCACCTTGCCTGACGATGGGACCTGCGTGTCTCACGACTTCAATCACAACAAGGGCTCGAGATGAACAACAACAAGAAAGTTTCCGAATTGCCTCCCACCGCCGTCGATGTGCTGGTCGTCGGTAACGGTCCGGTAGGGGCGACAATCGCGGCGCTGCTCGGCCGCTATGGGGTAAAGACCCTGGTATTGGACAAGACCCACGAGGTCGTACTAATGCCCCGCGCCATCGCTCTGGACAACGAGGCGCTTCGCATCCTGCAACTCGCCGGATTGTCGGAAGACGCGTTCGAGAAGATCGTTATCCCTGAAGTGAAGATGCATTCCCCGGTCCTCGGGCAATTCAGTCGGGCCAACACCGCCGGGTGCATCGACGGCCATCCCAAACTGGTGACTTTCTATCAACCCGACCTCGAACACGCGATGCGCAAACAGGTCTCTGGGCTGAAGTCAGTGACTAGCCTGGGTGGATTCGAGCTCGAGAATCTGGTCGAGGAATCTGATTGTGTCGTCGCCTCCGTGCGGGACCAGGATGGCCATCAGCATTTCATTCGCGCCCGATATCTGGTCGGTGCGGATGGTGCAAGCTCCAGGGTCAGGGCCTTGATTGACCAGGAATTCGAAGGACAAACCTATGCAGAGGATTGGCTGATTGTCGATGCCAAAAACCGGCATAAGTCAGCCATTGATCACATTGAGTTCATCTGTGATCCACAGCGCCCAACGCCGCACATGCCCGCTCCCGGCGGAAGGGAGCGTTGGGAGTTCATGCTCCACCCGGGCGAATCCCGGGAAGAGCTGGAAAGCCCGGAAAGCATCGCCCGGCTAATCGCGCCATGGGTCAATCCGCAGGAGCTGGAAATCGAGCGCAAGGCGATTTATCGATTCCACGCGCGTTGCTGCAACAGATTCAGCAAGGGACGAACTTTTCTTGTCGGGGATGCAGCCCACATCACCCCGCCCTTTGTCGGGCAAGGTCTCGTAGCGGGGCTTCGAGATGGCGCCAACCTGGCCTGGAAACTGGCGTGGGTCCTTCAGGGCCAAGCCGCGCCTTCAATACTCGATACCTATGACGTAGAGCGCCGCCCCCATGCCCAGGCGATGATCAATCTGGCGAAACTCATGGGCCGTCTGGTGATGCCGAGAAACAAGATCGCGGCTTTCCTCATCCACGGCCTGATGCGCACGCTGGCGTTGACTCCCGCGACCAGAAAGTACTTCGAGCAACTGGACATCAAGCCGAAAAACATCTTCAAAGACGGTCTGTTCGTGCAGCATCGTCGTGGCGACAAGCTGGTTCGTGGCAGTCTGTTTCCCCAGGCCTGGGTTCGCAACAGGCAACAGGAGATCCAGCTGAGCGATGATGCTCTGGGACACAACCTGACCCTGGTCGGATTCGGTGTTGACCCGTTGTCACTGCTGAGCGCTGCTGAGGTGTTTTCCTGGATAAAGCTGGGAGGTCACTTCTTGCAGATAGGACCTTGCGGTCAGCGCTCCGACAGCGCTTGCGACTTCATCGAAGACCTGAACCATGACATCCTGCCGCTGGCTGCCAAAGGCACGCTCGTCGCGATCCGCCCCGACCGTATCATCATGCACCACGCTCCCGGCTTCGATGCAGGCAGTCTGGTTCGAGACTGCCTGATCCTGATGGGTAGCGCCGATTCCACTGCCGACAGCGTTTCCATTACCATCAACGAGCCTCCTCGATTAAGAGCGTGAAGATGCCTTCCCCCACTTTTCCTTCAGAAGCAACTGAGCAAGAGCCTCTCACTCGGGGCCACAAGAAGCGTGAACGCACCCGTCGCGGCCTGGTGGATGCGGCATTGCGTCTTGTCGCACGTAAGGAGGTGGGGGAGATTGCACTGCTCGATGTCGCCTCGGAGGCCGCGGTATCCAACGGCACCATCTACAACTATTTTCGAACGCGCGACGAAGTGCTCGAGGCGGTTGGCATCGCCATGGCGAGCGAGTTCTCCGATGCCATTTCCGCCCTGAGTTCGGACGTGCACTGCGGTGCACAGCGGCTTTCGATTGGCGTGCGCATGTTCGTATGCCGGGCCGCGTACGACCATCAATGGGCCAACGCACTGCTGCGCATCATTCATTCCGATCAGGCCATGCGCTCGCGCTTGGCTGCCCATGTGCTGGGCGATCTGCGTGAAGGTCTGTGCGCGGGCACTTTCGCTTATGAGGACGAAGGGATCGCCCTGGACATGGTCGTATCGTGCACAACCGGAGCCATGCGCTCGGTTGTCGAAGGGCGTGTGGTGGCGGAGCACGACCAGCGGGTCGCCGAGATGATTCTCAAGGCTCTGGGTGTCACACCTGCCAGAGCCAAGAAAATCGCCGGTAAGCCGCTACCCTAGTCCTGATGTCATTCTTGGCCGGCTATGCCCGGCCAATCCATTGCCGATAGTTCTTCGCCTGGCGACGAGACTTCAGCTGATTGCCGATCAATGCCATGAGTGGCGACGTCCTGGGTTTTGTCTGTTTGCCTTGGCTCAACAAGCCGAGTTGCTTCTTGACCACCGACGCCACTGCAAGCGATGCCAGCGCCTTATTCTTCCAGGGGACGACGATGGGCTCCACTTCGGTCTCCTGACCTGCCATCCACTGGCTTGGCAGGGCCGGCTCGATAGCCAGCGCAGTGGCAAGCCCCACCATCGACACCGAGCCGCTCACCACTCGCTCCGCGACCTCCTTTCTGCGCACGCCGCCGGTGACCATCAGCGGCATGCGCGCTATTTCTCCTACTCTTTCCGCGAACTCAAGAAAATACGCTTCTCGAGCCAAGCGGCTGCCATCGCGGGTTTGCCCCTGCATCGCCGGGCTTTCATAGCTGCCACCTGACAACTCGACCAGGTCGACTGCCTTGGCGTTGAGCATTTCCACCACGCGAGCCGCATCCTCGGCATCGAAACCGCCGCGCTGAAAGTCCGCGGAATTGAGCTTCACAGCGACGCAAAAGATCGGTGCCACTCGCTGACGTATTGCATCGATGGTTTGCAGGAGAATTTGCGCACGATTTTCCAGGCTGCCACCCCAGCGGTCGCTACGTCGGTTGGTCAAGGGCGAAAGGAATTGGCTGAACAGGTAACCATGCGCTGCATGAATCTCCACGCCGGTGAATCCGGCGCGCTCAGCCAGCACTGCAGCCTGGGTATAGCGCTCAATCAGCTCTTCGATCTCCTGCTCATTCAAGGCCCTGGGCGACACAAAAGCCTTTGATAGTCCGGGAATGTCGACAGCCACCGCGGAGGGCCCCCGTGCCGATTGCCCCATGGAAGCCAACAGCTGCCGTCCGGGATGATTGATTTGCATCCAGGCCTGGGCTCCGTGACTGCGGCAAGCATCGGCCCACAGCCTGAATTTGCCCAGGTGCCGATCGTCCTCAAGTACTACGCCAGCGGGTCCGGTCAAGGCATGACGGTCAACCATGACGTTGCCAGTGATGATCAGGCCGGCACCACCCTGTGCCCAACGCCGATAGAGCTTAACCAGCGCTTCCCCTGGAGCGTGATCCTCATTGGCAAGATTCTCCTCCATGGCTGCCTTGGCGATTCGGTTTGGAATCACCGTGCCGTTAGGCAAACGAAGCGGTTTGAAGAGCTTTGAGCCGGTCATGTTTTGTCCTTCAGCTGATGAGAATTCGGCCAGCCATCGCTAAGGGTCATACCGTTTGAGCACCGTCTGCACAGTGCTTGCTCAGGTTGTTGAGGTCCTGGTTTGCATCGATGGGCCGGCTTGATGACCTGCCCAGAAGGCGAGCCACAAACACGACACAGATGAACACTCATGTTCAATTGTGTCAATGTATTGAGCCCTCCGCCGATCTTGTCGTATCAACTAACCGCTTAATTTTTCCGGGTATAGAACGGTTTTTATTGAGATTGACGCACTTGATTCAAAAAACATTGTTGACGTCGGCTGAACACATGTGTTCAATCGGGCCATAAGGTAATCCTGGAGAGAGAACCGTGGAATCCCTAAATCCAACACAGCGCCGCATTCATCAAGCCGCCTTTCGCCTGTTCGCTGAAAGAGGCACCTCACAAGTGAACATTCTCGACCTCGCACAAGAGGCAGGCGTGGCGCGCGGAACGGTCTATAGCAACATCGACAGCATGGAAAGTCTGTTCGAGGCGGTCGCCAGCCATCTCGCGAAGGAGATGCATGAGCGCGTCAACAAGAGCTTCAATTCCCTCTCTGATCCGGCTCAGCGTCTCGCCAATGGCATTCGATTGTTCATTCGTCGGGCTCACGAGGACTCCCAGTGGGGGGCGTTCATCTATAAATTCGCCATGAGCAATTCTTCGTTGCGCGAAATGTTCAGCAGCCAAGCGACGACGGATCTTCTGAGCGGACTGTCCAGTGGGCGGTACACGTTTGAAAAGGAGCAATTGCTCTCAGTACTGACGTTGATATCGAGCAGCGTCCTCGGCTCGATTTTCCTGGTGCTGGAAGGACACAGAACGTGGCGCGAATCGGGCTCTGACACCGCCGAGCTGGTGCTGCGGGCATTGGGTGTGTCACCAGAGGAGGCTCGTGCGCTGGCAACCACAGAGTTGCCGGCACTTCCTTCTATCGACTGAGTTAGTCAACCGACTCAACCAGACATCCCTGGATTTTTCAGGGGTGCGGGGACGGCTTTACCCTGAAAACCCGGAAAACAAGAACAATGACCAACAAAAATCAACTGCCCCAGTTGGCGACATCACAACCGGCCCGGCATCCGCAACCGACGGTGAAGGCTCAGGATCTGACTCACCTGATCTTTCAGCGGCCGGACTTGAACGAAGCGGCGCGGTTCCTGACCGACTTTGGCCTGACGGTAAGTCAGCATGACGCCGATACGCTTTACCTGCGCGCCGCCGACCCTACTTCATACTGTTACCGCGTCCATCGTGCAGAACATGCACGTTTTGTCGGGTTCGGACTGGCAGTCCAGTCGCTCAAGGATCTGGAAAAACTGACGCGAATCCCAGGCGCGTCACCGGTCGAGAAATCGGAACATCCTGGTGGCGGGTATTACGTCAGGCTGACCGATCCTTCCGGTTTCATTGTGGAAGCTGTTTGCGACCAGACTCCAGGTATAACGCTGGGGCACAGAGCTCCTCTTCCCTGGAATCTGGCGCAGGAGCAACCGCGAATCAACGCCACGCAGCGTCCGCCGATTGCTCCGTCTGAAGTACTAAAACTCGGCCACATCGTCATCGAAGTGGCTGACTACCAGGCGACCTGTGCCTGGTATACGCAGCATTTCGGGTTTATTCCCAGCGATGTGCAGGTCCTCGCCGATGGCACACCTATCGTTACCTTCATGCGCCTTGACCTCGGTGAAATTCCCACGCCTCACCATACGCTCGCGATAGCGCAAGGGTTCATGGCGACCTATAGCCATAGCGCCTATGAGGTCGTCGATGCGGACGCAGTGGGAATGGGCCAGCGCGTCCTGCGCGAGCGCGGTTGGGAGCACTCATGGGGAATCGGCCGACACATTCTGGGTAGCCAGATCTTCGATTACTGGCAAGACCCTTGGGGCGATAAGCACGAGCATTACTGCGACGGAGATATCTTCACGGCCACACGGCCTACAGGCATTCATCTGGTGAGCCCCGAGGCAATGGCGCAGTGGGGGCAGCGCATGCCCAAGACTTTTACAAAACCCAAGATGAGTTTAAGCAGTCTGCGTGCGCTGATCCGCAACCTGCGGCGCAGCCCGGACCTGACCATTCGCAAGTTGATAACGCTCATGCGGATGTTCGGGTAGAGCTGCCGCCATGTCGGGCAATGCAACCAGGTATGGCCGTCGGGATGTGCTCAAAGCCGGTGCCTTGATCGTCGGCGGCTCGTTGGTCTACAGCGTTGCCAGCCCCCCTTCAGAACAACACCACAGTTCTCGCGCCACTGAGCCCGGGACAAACACTGCTCCAGGAGTACCTTCAATGTCTGCTGTACACGTAGTCCGCTTTGAATTTCAGAATGGTATCCACTGGGGCGTGCTACGCCAGGGCCGTATCACGGTGGTGCCCGGTACTTTTGAAACCACTGGTGACTTCATTCGCCAGAACAGTATCGACGACCTCGCTCAAATGACAGGTACGGAGTTGGGTGAGGGCGAAGTGAAACTGCTTTCGCCGGTCACCCGTAACCAACAGTTCGTCTGCCAGGGCGCCAACTACCGTCAGCACATGATCGAGTCGGGCATGGACCCGGATGCGAAGAAATTCAACATGATCTTTACCAAGGCGACGAGTTGCCTGGTGGCGGCTGACAGCGACCTGATCAAGCCACGCACCGTGCGTTTCCTGGATTACGAGATCGAGCTGGGGCTTGTGATGAAGCGCGCGATCACCGGCGCAATTGCTGTCACCGACGCCAATCTGCATGAGTTCATTGCAGGCGTCGTCATCGTCAATGACTACTCGGCTCGTGATATCCAGATTCCCCAGATGCAGTTCTACAAGGGCAAGAGCTTCCGCACTTTCGGCCCGGTCGGCCCATACCTCTGCCTTCTGGATGCCAAGAGCATGCATTACCTCAAGGCACTGCAGCTGCGCCTGACAGTCAACGACCAGGTGCGCCAGAACGACAGCACGGCCAATCTGGTATACGGCCCCGCTGAAACCCTTACCGAACTCTCCGCCTTGCAAGATCTCGCCACTGGAGACTTGATCGCCACCGGTACTCCTGCGGGCTGCGCCCTGACGGTACCTTCGCCTGCCAAGCAGCGCATTGCGGCCCTGATGCCAGAAGCCACCAAGTGGAAGCTGTTTCTCAAGGCGCAGGAGGGCCGGACGCAGTATCTGAAGGCAGGTGACGTGGTCGAGGCGCGCATTCGCAGCGCCGACGGTGTGATCGACCTCGGCGTACAACGCAACCGAGTAGTGGAGCAAGCCTGATGACGGTGCAGACCCTGAGTGACATCGAACGTCTCGAACGAGTCCCCTTGCGGGAGCGTGGGCTGGCTTGCAGCACGTATGAAGCGCTGCGACAGGCGGCCGAGCGCACGCCCCAGGCGCCAGCGCTCAGCTTCTTCGCTGATGCCGCCGACTTCAGGCGCACCTGCGAGTGGAACTATTCCCAGCTTTTCGCGGATATCACCCGCGCGGCGAATGCCTTCGATGACTTGGGCATAAAACCGGGCGAGGTGATTGCCTTTATTTTGCCCAACCTGCCGCAAACCCACTTCACCATTTGGGGCGGGGAGGCGGCGGGTATCGTCATGGCGATCAATCCTCTGCTCGAAGCCAAGCAGATGGCTGGCTTGCTGAATGCCGCAAAGGCCTCCGTGGTGGTGACACTCGCGCCGACTCCGGGCAGCGATCTGTGGCCAAAACTGGCTTCGCAGCTGGATCAGTTGCCCGGGATCAAGTCTGTCGTTTGGGTCAGCATGGAACCCTATGTCGCCGAATCCGTGCGTGGGATTCTGAAGACCATGGCACTAAAGGAGCGGGAATTACACAGCGGTATCGCGATCCACGATTGGCTATCGCTGATGAATACGCAGCCGCATACACACCTCAAGAGCGGTCGGCACATCCGCCAGGGGGAATGCTCCTCCTATATCTGTACGGGCGGCACTACCGGGCTCCCCAAGATCGCGGCGCGTACCCATGGCTCGGAAGTATTCAATGCATGGGCCATGGCCGCTCACATGCAGCCACGCAGTAGTGGCCAGGTTATCTTTTGTGGCTTGCCGCTGTTTCATGTCAATGGACAACTGGTTACCGGGCTGATGCCTTGGACTCAAGGCGACCATGTGATCCTTGGGACACCTCAGGGGTATCGCGGCGAGGGGGTGATCCCCCGATTCTGGGAGATAGTCGAGCATTTCGGCATCAACTTCTTTTCCGGCGTGCCAACGGTCTATGCCGCACTCCTGCAAAATGAATGGCAGGGCCGCGACCTGTCCAGTCTTCGCTATGCAATGTGTGGCGCCGCACCCATGCCGGCTGAGCTTTTGCGAGAGTTCGAGCGCCGGACCGGGGTAAAGATCCTTGAAGGTTACGGTCTGACTGAGGGCGCCTGCGTGTCCTCCATCAATCCGCCCCATGGCGAGCGCCGTATCGGCTCCATTGGGCTACGGATCGCCTACCAGAATATGCGCGCGGTCTTGCTCGATGATTCTGGAGAATACCTGCGCGACGCCAACGTGGATGAGATCGGCCTGATCACGATCAGTGGTCCGAACCTCTTCGAGGGCTATCTGGAGGAGGGGCATAACCGGGGCCTTTGGATCGATATCGATGGTCAGCGCTGGTTGAATACGGGCGATTTGGGTCGCCAGGATGCACAAGGTTACTTCTGGCTCACCGGACGCAAGAAGGAACTGATCATCCGTGGCGGCCACAACATCGATCCCAAACAAATCGAGGAGGTTCTGCAGGCGCATCCCGCCGTCGCCTTGGCCGCTGCCATCGGCAGCCCCGACGTGTACTCGGGCGAGGTGCCGGTCGCTTACGTTCAACTGCGCCCCGGGCAAGCCTGCGACGCCGAAGAGCTTGAGGCGTTCGCCCATCTTCACATCAGCGAACGGGCAGCCGTTCCCAAGCGTATTGAAATCCTTGAAGCGCTGCCACTGACGGCGGTGGGCAAGATATTCAAGCCTGCATTGCAGCAGCGGGAGATTGCCAACGTGGTCCATCGGGAAGTGGAACGCCTGGGGCTTTCGGATATTGCCGTGGAAGTCGTACAGGACAACCGCCGTGGCCATGTTGCCTGCATCAGGGCCGGAACTGGCCAGCAAGTTCTGGCTCCGCTCCTGGGGCACTATAGCTTTCAGATCGAGTGGCTTACATGAGCCCGAAATCGCCTCCGTAAGTCCAGCAAACATGCCCTGGTACTGATCAGCCAGGGCTTTTTACACGAACTTCGTTCAACTCCAACCGGCACTGAAAAGTGCACAGGAAGGCGAAGCCTTGCCTGCGTGCAATCAACAAGAACAATAATCAAGAGGTGGAAAATGAAACTCAACAACCGTGTAATCCCGTGTCTCTTTGCTCAGCGAAAGTGTGCAGTCTGGATTAAGTTAATCAGTGCCATGACACTACTGGGTACCTCTACATTTGCCGGCGCCAATGGCATTGCCCTGAACGAACAAAGCGCCAGTAGTGCAGGAACTGCTTATGCGGGAAGGTCATCTTCCGCGCTGGACGCCAGCACCATCTTTGGAAATCCTGCAGGCTTGACCAAGTTGAAGCGTACCGAGATTTCCGGCGGTGCCGCCGTCGTCTCGGTGAGCGACGACATCAGTGATGCGCAGAGCAGTGCCCCGGGAACGAATAAAGGGGACTCGGTACCTTTGGGGGTCGTGCCTTTCGCCTATATGTCCACGCCACTTGACGATCGTTTTACGATTGGTCTGGGCCTTTATGCGCCGAGTGGTCTGATCAATGATTATGAGAGCAGTTTTCAGGGCCGTTACCATGGCTCCTATAGCACGACCAAGGAAATAACCCTGCAGCCCACCATCGCCTATCGGATCAACGACTACGTGTCCATTGGTGGCGGACCGACCATAAACCGTTTCAATGCAAAGCTTAAGAATGACTTGGCAACCGGCGCCCTGAACAACGGCCAGGACACACAGGTCACTATCAAAGGCGATGACACGGCACTTGGCTACAACCTCGGCATCTTGTTTGACTTGAGTGATGCAACGAGTTGGGGGATTAACTATCACTCGAAAGTAGATTATCAACTCAAAGGGCATACTGAAGTTTCCGGCTCCCCGAGCGTTATCCCGCTGGACGGACAGTATGACAACAAGATAGACATCACGATGCCCGAATCGGTGGACACCTCCATCACCCATCATTTCAATAGTCGCTGGACGGGATACCTGGGGACCACCTGGAAACGTTGGAGCCGTATCCAGAAGGTCGAAGCAGTCAACAGCGGTCTTTCCCCCGTGGGCGAGGCGGCTGGCCTGGGAAGTGTGACCGAAGAAATGAACTGGCACGACACTTGGTCCACCGCAGTTGGCGCATCTTATCAATTGAACCAACAATGGCTGCTGCGAGCAGGCTACGCCTATGATCCGTCGCCCATCAGAAATGCCGATCGCAGCGTGCGCGTTCCGGTCGGGAATCGCCAGGCCGTGACCTTGGGCGGCGCTTATTCGCCGAATGCCGATCTGACAATAGACTTTGCTTATGGCTATCTCTGGGACTCCAAAGTCTCGGTAAAACAGTCGAACAACTCCGGCCTGCAACCGGAATACAGTGCCAGTTACGACAATAGTGCGAACGGGATTTCAGTACAGGCAACTTATCGGTACTGATCGTCCGTAGAAATCGAAGGCATGATCACGACGGCCTCGTCTTCAAGGTTTCAAATGGGGCGTTCGGCTATCGGTCCAGCAAAGGTGCCAGCAGTGCACACATGCCGCGCCAGTGCGAACCCTCCCAGTAAACCCGTTGGCAGGCATCGCAGCGCAAGAAGTGCGAATAGAGGGCGCCAATGCGTGGCGGCACCTGCGACCGGGCCAGTTCCGGGCTGATCTCGTGCAGCGGCAAGTTGCAATGAAGGCACAGGCTGAATGGCCGCGCGCTATGCGCCAGGTCGAGGCGCTCGTACAATTCGCGCAGTTGCAGCGACGGTTTCAGGGCATGCACGTAACAGCCGTGGCTGATGATCCGCCGCTTGAGCAGTTCGCGGTCGCGGGTTAGCACAATGCGTCCTTGCTGCGCAGCGATTTCGGCGATCTCGCCATCCTCGAAGCCATTGTCGTAGAGGGTGTCGAAGCCGCTCATGCGCAGCAGGCTGGCCAGCCCGCCAAGGTGCGCATCAGCAACGAAGCGCAGCACCCGTAAAGGTTGCGCACGAACCTTGAGCAGCGGGCTGATGTCCAGCGCTTCGAACTTGGGATACACCGCCAGCCGGTCGCTGTCGAAGATCACCCGCTCGAAACCCACCGACTCGCCGTTGAGCAGCACCAGCTCGACCTCGGTGTGCGGTATCCCGAGCGCCTCGATCATATGCTTGACCGTCGCCCCTTGCGCGCACTCGCAAGTGAAGGACTGCCGCCGTCGCTCGGCCGGCAGGAAATCGTTGAGCTCCTCGTAGAAGCGGAAGGTTGCACGGGTCATGCTGAACAGTATGGCAGGGCTGCAGGATGAGCGAGTCTAGTCAGGACATATTCTCCGGCAGGCTACAAACCCTGGACAGGCTGTGTGTGGATTTGTGGGTTACGCTGGAAAGCAGGCGGCGTGAGAATGCAAATGCTCTCTCATCAGGGATGGATCAAAATGAAACTGATTTTGGTTGTGCTTGTTGTTGGTCTGTTGGCTTGGAAACTTTCCCCCGAATTACAGTCTTGGGCTGCGGCCCAGCTATCGAATCAAAAAGGGGGCTCTACAGTCTCTACAGTCGCGACTGCGCCGAAGCCTGTTTCGACTCCAATCAAATGTGATGGACGCAAATATTGCTCACAGATGACCTCATGCGCAGAAGCCAAAAACTTTCTGCAAAATTGTCCCGGAATGAAAATGGATGGCGACAACGATGGAATACCCTGTGAGGCGCAGTGGTGCCGGTGACTCTTCGCCACTCATCCTGCGGTATCGCTATGTACCGGCAAAATGGCTAGAGAAGGTTGTTAACGAAAGGGGTGCCAGCCCGTATATCCGGGCTCGTTAATCGCGATCCTATTGCCAAAGGCTTTTCCAAATGGACTGGCCTCTGGCTGATTAGGGCTCTAGACTGCCAGTCCCCCGGACCTGTCACGTCAGCTTGAAGGGCAGCTCACGCACTGGCTTACCCGTGAGACGTGCGACCGCATTTGCAAAGGCGGGGGCCAACGGTGGCAGGCCGGGTTCACCCATCCCTGTGGGGGGCTCGGCGCTTGGCACGACACGAATCGAAAATTCCGGCATATCGGCACCGGTGATGGCGCGTGTAGCGCTGTCATCTAAAGAGGAAATTTTGGCACCGAATACCGGCGGTCGGGCCACCACGGCCGTTAGTTGCCCCGGTAGTTTCATGTCGATGCCGAAATCCTGACGACTGTGCAAATCGCATGGGCAGGCATGTCGATCATCTGTGCTCGCACTGTGTGCGGATCCACGTCACCCAGCGAGTCCTCAGGCTCAAGGACTACCAGCATGCTTTCGATCCCGTCAGCAAACGTTGCCCTGGAATATCCCGTGCTTTTCGATTATCCAGTGATTCTGCTCACTGACGAAGGGCTTGAGGATGGCCGCCGCGATGTCGGCGTGATTATAGGTGCCCAAGGTGTCGCCCAAATCGTGTAGCAGCGCGCAAACCACATACCCTTCGTCCTCGCCAGCACGGTAGGCGAGGGTAGCGGTTTGTAGCGAATGGGTCAGGCGATCTGCTGGCGGCAGGGCTTGCTCAGTCCTCCATGGGTAACTGAAACCTGGCTCGATAAGCCCCCGGAGTGAATCCAACGCGCTCACGAAACAGGCGTGCAAACGAGCTGATATCACTGTAACCGACATAGTGAGCGATTCGCTCGGTACTCAGATCGCCAGCCTCCAGTAAAGCTCGCGCCGTATCAACGCGTAGGTTCTGCAGATAAGTGAGCGGTGACTGCTCAAGCACCTTATTGAAGCGGCGTATCAATGTACGTTCGCTGACGGCCAACTTCTGCGCCAGGTCTGTCATGCGCACCTGTTCCGCCAAGTGATCCTGAAGCCACTTTTGGGCGCGTTGAATCAAGGGATCATTGTGGGTCTTGTCGGCAATAAGCGGCTGGAAAGGTGTCTGCGTCGTTTGGGTCAAATCGATCAGCATGCTGCGGGCGCATTGCCTGGCGATGGCCTCTCCCGCGAATTTGTTAAGCACATGAACCGCTTGTAATAGAAATGTGGCATGTGCGCCGCCACACACTAGACGTTCAGATTCAGTCACCACTGGACGCATTTGCAGATCAACCTTCGGGAATCTGCTGCGGAAATGCCCCTCCAGCCACCAAGTGGTCGTCGCCACTTTGTTGTCGAGCAAGCCCGTCTCAGCAAGCAGGAAGGTACCCGTGCAATTGGCACAGAGCCATGCACCATTTCGCCATTGGCTAACCAGCCAGTCACGCACAGCTCCCTGTTTTTCCAGAAAGCCCTGGAAATGCTGCCAGCCGCGATAATGCAGGCTGGGAATAAAGACCAAATCATAATGCTGGTTCTTCGGCAGCGCCCGCATGCCAAGCTCGAGGCCATTGCTCGCGCGCACAGGCCGGCCATTCTGCGATATGAAATGCCATTCAAACAGACCTGACGGTGGCATCCCCTGTTTTGACATGTGCGCGTTGGCAACCTGAAGCATGTCAGCAAAACCTCCCACAACGGAGGCATAGGAGTCGTCAAAACCCAGAATCGCAACGGTGGTCATGGCGGAACCTTTTTTGGCATGGATGGCGATATTCGCATATTTACCGTCGTTTTTGCCTATTACGTCATTCCATCAGTTTCCATACCGTTCACACCACGTTGCTTCCCCAGGCTACAGAAGAGATAACCATGACCCATCTTGCCAATACTTCGGTCAATGCGACTGTTGCGCGTCACCAGGATCGCCTGTATCACGACCTGGATACCCCGCAGGAAATCCTGGCTATCCGCCAGGAGATTCGTTGCTTCGCCGACGAACATGTCGCCCCGGTGGCCTACGCCATTGGCCACACAGAGGAGTCCGTTGCAGCGTTCCCGCGTGACTTGTTCGCCAAAATGGCCAAGGCCGGTTTATTCGGCATTCCCTTTGCCACCGATGTGGGTGGGCGAGGGCTCAAATACCCCACCGCAGCCACTGCCGTGATGATCGAGGAGCTGGCCTACCATTCGAACTCGGTGGCCGCCATCGTGGACGTGCACTGCATTCTCGCGGGTAATGCGCTGAACCACGGGGCGGACTCGATCAAGCAACGCTATCTCAAGCCTTTGCTCAGCGGCGACAAGATAGGGAGTTTCGCGACTACCGAGCCAGATGCCAGTACCGACTTGAGCGTTGAGGCCATGGGCACCCATGCTACGCGCACCGAAGATGGTTACATCGTCAACGGCCGCAAGCGTTTCATTTCCAACGCCCCAGTTGCCGACTTTGTTGTACTGCTCTGTGTCGATGGCGCGCGCATGACCGAGTTGGTGGTCGAGTTGAATTGGCCAGGTGTACGTGTTGGCGAACCCGACAAGAAAATGGGCAACCATGGCCAACTGACGGCGGACATCTACTTCGACAACGTCAAAGTGCCCATGACGAACGTTGTTGGCCAGCCCGGTGAAGGTCTCAAGATAGCCTTGCAAACGCTGACATTCGGACGCATAGGGATTGCCGCCAGCGGGACCGGCATGGCTCAGGCATTGTTTGATCACAGTATCGCGCGGCTCAAGACGCGCCGGGCGTTTGGCAAAGCCATCGCGCAGTTCCAACACTGGCAGTTCAAGATGGCCGAGCGCGCCACTGAAATCGAGAACGCCCGCAACCTGTATCTCAAGGCGGCGTTGCGCATGGACGAAGGGCTCGCTTTTCCGGAGCCCGAGGCCGCGATGGCCAAATGGTACGGCACCAACCTTGCCGGTGAATTCGCCCGCGACGCGGTACAGATCTTTGGTGGCTACGGCTTTATGCGCGAGCTCGCGGCGGATGGTTCGCACTACCGTGTCGAAGAGATCTATCGCGATTGCAAGATCGCCGAAATCTATGAGGGAACCAATGAGATTCAGAAGCTAGTCATCGCGCGCGCAATCTTCGGTAAAGACATCACCGGCTGATTGGATGGCCAACCCAATGGAGAGCTGTCCAATGCACATCCTCATTATCCACGCGCACAACGAGCCGCAATCGTTCAATGCGGCCATGAAAGATCTGGCTGTCGAAGAACTACGGGAGCAGGGGCACTCTGTCGAAGTGTCTGACCTGTATGCCATGAGCTGGAATCCGATCGCCAGCGCGGCTGATTTTGGCAGCCGCGTCAATTCCGAATACCTGACGTACGCCTTGGAGCAGCGTCACAATTGCTCGCAACGCACACTGGCACCGGACATCCAGAAGGAGCTGGACAAGTTGCTGGAGGCCGATCTGGTGATCTTCAACTTCCCAATCTATTGGTTCTCGATGCCGGCAATCATGAAAGGCTGGATAGACCGAGTATTGGTATCTGGCGTCTGCTATGGCGCAAAGCGCTTTTACGATCAGGGCGGCCTGGTTGGCAAGAAGGCCATGCTCGCCATCACTGTCGGCGGTCAACCACACATGTTGGTAAGCGGCGGTGTGCACGGTGAACTCAACGACATGCTCCGGCCCATCCTGCGTGGAACGTTGGCCTATACCGGAATGACAGTGCTTCCGACCTTTGTTGCCTATCACGTACCGTACATTTCTCAGGAAGCACGTGTCACTCAGTTGGCGATGTATCGACAGCACCTGCGTTCGCTGGACACACTGCAAGGGCTTTCATTCGTCTCACTTGATGAGTTCGATGAGAAATTGCACCCGATCTCCGCTCCCAATTCCAAGCAGGCACCGCGTTCGCTTACATAGTTTTCTCACCATCGGTATCCCTATGAATCTCTGGTTTCGTTTTCTGTGTCTGCTGTTTCATAGACCCTGGCGTAAACCAGTCGACGGACGGCGAGTCTCGTTTCCCGCTCCAATTATTTTTCTATAGACTTCCATTGAAGTATGTAGAAGTTGAAATCAGGACCTTCGCAGACTGTGTGAAAACGCACTGAAGGCCAGCCCAACAAACGCTCCGACTTGTTCGGGGCGTTTGTTTTGTCCGTTCAGCCAGCGCCCGCAACAGTCAGCCTTCGCCACAGCCCAAGTCAAGCGGCGGTGGTTGGGGCCGACTTGCTCGCGAAAACTGCAATGCCCGCGATACAGATCCCGACCAGATATCAATCCAACTGATGCCGATAAGGCAAGTCCGGCCCGGTCTTGCCGCAGGTCAGGGCGGCGGCGCTGACGGCGAAGGTGAGCATCGCGTCGATCTGTTCGCGACTCAAGCGCTGCAAACCCTCCACTGAATCCAGCTGCTGTTCGGTCAGCCAGGCGATTAATGCCGCTTGGAAGGTGTCGCCGGCGCCCACGGTATCAGCCATCACCACCGCGCAGGCCGGCGCCGACCAACTGCCATGGCGGCGGCTGAATACCGTTGCTCCCTGGCCGCCACGGGTGAGGAATACCAGCTGGCAGCGGTGTTCCAGCCAGCCATGGATCACGCTCTGCGGATCACGCTCGGGGTAGAGCAGGTTCAGGTCCTCGTCGCTGACCTTGATCAGGTCGGCATGCTCGACCAGAGTGTTGATGCGTTCGCGCCACAGTTCGATATTCGGTTGCGGGTTGAGTCGCACGTTGGGGTCGAGGCTGATCAGGCGTTTGCCGCTTTCCCGGCGGACCAGGGCCAGCAGGGTGTCGGCAATCGGCTGCACCACCAGCGAGAACGAGCCGATATGCAACCCACGCACCTCAGCGCCTAATTCAGGTAAATGCCCCGGCAACAGCTGGCGATCGGCACAACCTTCGCCTCGGAAGCTGTAATGCGGCGAGCCGTCGGCACCGACGGCGACCATCGCCAGGGTGGTCGGTGCGTCGAAGTCCTGCAGGTAGTCCGGGCGCACGCCTTCCTCCTGCAGCACTTGCTGTAAACGCCGGCCGAGGTAGTCGCTGGACAGCCCGGCGAACAGCGCCACGTCGATGCCCAGACGGCGCAAGCCGACGGCGACGTTGAACGGCGAACCACCGGCAATCGCTTTGTAGTTCACTTTTGAAGCTTGAACGTTGACGTCGTTTTCACTGAAAAAATCGAACAGCGCTTCACCACATACCAGATACATAGTCATTCGCTCTTTAAAGGTTCGCTACAAGTTGTTAATAGCGTTCGTAGGCCTGTTAGCGTTAAAAAGCTAGCCAAGCAAAGCGCTTGGTTAACGGCGTGATTCTTTCTCAAAAGAGAGGAAGTGGGATCTTAATTTGTGATCGTGAAGTCAGCGATATTGCTGGCCGAAATCACAATGTCGGCATTCGGAAGGTCGTTGCGATGAACTTTTTCATAGGAAGTAGACTCATCGAAACCCAATGATCGCCATCGATCAAGCAGGCGCGCTTCCAGGGTTTTGCGGTCAGCCTGCAGCATTATGGTGGCGTCAAAACAGTCTCTTAAGGACGACCATGGGGCGAGGTCTAATAGAAGGTAGTTTCCTTCCACGATGAGATATTTCACGTCAGAGGAAATCAATTGTCCTGCAGCACGGGATATCTCCAGGATTCGATCGAATACCGGAACGGCAACCGCTGGTTCGTTGTTCGCACGAAGCCGTAGCAGCAGACTCCTGAAGCCACCCACATCGAATGTATCAGGTGAGCCCTTACGATCTAAAAGGTTCAAGGATCCAAGAACCGCATCATCGTAATGAAAGCCATCTCCGGGAATAACAGCTGCGCTCCCCGGCATAACGCTATTAAGAGCCTCTACCAAGGCCTGAGAGACGGTGGACTTACCGGCACCAGGCGGCCCCGCTAGCGCAACGACAATTCGATTCCCAGACAGGGCCTTAACGTAGTTAAGTAGCTCTGTACTTACTATTGTGTTTGTTTTGGTAAACATGCCAAATCTCTTCTCAGCAGCCGTCGCTCAGGTTTCCCGTAGGTTCGCCCCTCTAGGGATTTTCATGCCGTTCGGCCGCTGCGAGCAACTCGCAGCAGCCATTCCCCGCATTAAAGAGGTGGGACCCCTATGTCATTTGACTCAATCGCTCAGTGGTCAATTGGTCAGTGGTCAGCTTGCCAGCCTTTGTACTCCATGACGTTGGCTCGTGTTACCAGTGAAGGTTGAAGCAGTACCGTTGTGCTTTCCAAAGATTTGTCATTCAACAGGTCATAACCCATCGTTACGGCCTGTTGTGCCTGGCCCCAAGGGGATTGAGAGGCGGATGCCTGGATCTGTGTATCGCTTTTGAGCGCAGTCTCTATATCGGGAGCTCCATCCACCGATGCGATAATGATGCCTTTGCGCTTGAGTTGTTTTGCTGCCAGGTCTGCGCCTATGGCCTGGGGGTCATTGATCGCGAACACCGCGTCGACTTTTGCAAAGCGAGTCAAGTCGCCTTGCATCACGCTGTAGCCACCTTCGCGCGAGCCTTTGGCATCCTGATTATCAGACAGTACTTTGATATCGGGTGCCTGCGCGAAAACACTCTTACAGCCATTGACTCGGTCCAAGACTGCTGAGGTCTGCGTACCATTCTGGATAATAACGTTACCCTTGCCACCCAGCTTCTCAGAGATGTACTGACATACAATCCTGCCGGCTTCGACGTTATCGGTCTGTACCGTGGCGTTGGCACCTTGCACCATGACATCTACGCCCACAACCACTATGCCTGCCTTCCTTGCTTTCGCAATCGCAGGCGCGATTGCGACAGGGTCGACGGCGTTGACAAGAATCAAGTCTACGCCTGAAGAAATGAAGTTATCGATTTGAGTGAACTGCTTATTCAAATCGTAATCTGCCGACACTGAGATAAATTTTGCGGCGGGATTGATATGCAGTGCCTCGGCTTTGGCGCCATCTACCATCGCTACAAAGTAAGGATTACCCAGCGAGCCAACAGTTATCCCGACGGATTTCAACTCTCGCGCTTGAGCGCTGCTAAATGCCAGTAGTGTACAAACAGCGGTAAATATTATTTTTTTCATGAGCACTGTCTCTTGTTATTGGGGTGTGGGGGTTATATATGATTCAGGTTCGTGCACCTGACTGCCGAAAGCGATCGAGGGCTACCGCGCCGATGATGACAACACCTTTGATAATGTATTGCCAGATATCCGAAACTCCCAGCAATATCAGGCCATTGGAAAGTGTAGCGATAATCAGGGCGCCAATTAGCGTACCGACGATAGTGCCGACGCCTCCTGTAAAGCGCGTGCCTCCCAGAATAACGGCGGCGATAGCGTCGAGTTCATAAGACTGTCCCATTTGCAGTCCATTAGCAGCCATCAGTCGAGCGGAAGTCATGATGGCCCCCACGCCCGCCAACAAACCGGACAGGGCATAAGTAAATAACAGGACTTTCCAGACTTTGATTCCCGACAACCGTGCGGCCTCAGGATTACCGCCCACTGCGTAAATCTGTACGCCTAACACCGTACGTCGAAGAATAACCCACGAAAGAGTAACCACGACTACCGCGATTACAACCAGCCATGGCACCCCGAACAACGTATCGTTTCCAATGTAAGCAAAGGACAGGTCGGGATTGAAAACCGTTTTGTCTTCGCCGATGAGGCGTGCGATTCCACGCATCGCAGTCAAACCGCCTAGCGTGACGATAAATGCCGGTAGCTTTCCAAACGCGACCAATACACCATTGACGAGCCCTAGCAGCAGTCCGACTCCAAGCCCCGCAGCGATGGCCAGGGGAGCAAAACCCGGAACTTGCGATACCAATAGCGCCACTACTGCGGAAACAGCCAGAATCGAACCAACCGAAAGGTCGATTCCACCTGTCAAAATCACGAAAGTCAGACCTGACGCCAATACCACATTGATAGAGGCTTGCTGACTGATGATCGAGAAATTCTGAACCGAGAAAAAGCTCTCGCTCATCAGGCCAAAGCCCACACAAAGGAGTAATAGTACGGGCAGCATGCCCGCCACTCTCATCAGTTGGCGCATTTTATCCTGGGTGGAAGCTCCGGCGATGCTTCGTACACCAGGCGTGGTGAGGTCACTTGCTACTTTGCTTTGCAGTGGGGAAGTCATTGGACTAAGTCTCCGTTGGCTAGAGTCAACCTGTCGCTGCCTGTGGCAAACGCGATAATGGCTTCAGGTGTGATATCAAGACCGCTATGGCCACCGAGTTCGGTGACAAGTTTACCTTCACACATGACCAGTACACGGTCGGCAATTCCAACGATCTCTGGTAGTTCACTTGAAATTATCACTACGCAAACGCCGGATGCTGCTAATGCATTGATGATTTTATATATTTCTGATTTAGCCCCAATGTCGACACCCGATGTAGGCTCGTCGAGGAACAATACCCTGGGCTTCATCTCCAGCAGACGAGCCAACAAAACTTTTTGCTGGTTGCCTCCGGACAGTGCTCCAACATTGATATCTGAAGACGCTTTGATATTGAGTGCCTGGATTGCTTGTTCGGTACGTCCAGTTCCGGCCGTTCGGTCCACAAACCCCGCAAATCGAGCATCACTTCCCACAACACATACATTGATATTGTCGTGGACACTCATGTCGAGAAAAAGGCCCAGTGCTTTGCGGTCTTCTGTCAGATAGACGATGCCTGCGTTACCTGCATCGCGAGGAGAGCGTATGACTACAACTTCGCCGTCCATCTCAATCTTTCCGCCTGAGTACGCATCGACGCCTGCGATTAATCGGGCAAGTTCGGTTCTTCCAGAACCCACCAGTCCTGCAATCCCGAGAATTTCGCCGGCATACAGATCGAAACTGCAATCCTGAATTTTGAAGTCATCTGTAAGATTGCGAACACGTAGTATCGGTTGCTCGTAAGAGCACAAAGAACGCTCATGGGCGTAGAAGCCGGAAACATCGCGGCCAACCATCATCCGGACCAGGGTTTCAGCTGACAGCGTGACGCGATCCAGCGAACCAACGTAACGACCGTCCCGGAGCACCGAAACACAATCGGACAATGCGTATATCTCGGCCATTCGATGGCTGATATAGATGATCGCGACGCCATCATCACGTAGCTGCCGAATCAATGTAAAAAGACTTTCGGTCTCTTTTGTGGATAGCGGCGTTGTAGGCTCGTCCATCACCAGGATTCGCGTATCGGCATGAATTGCACGCGCGATTTCAACAAGTTGTTGGTCCGCAATCGACAAGGTGCCGACCAGTGCGTGCGGATCAAATGTGACGCCAAGTCGCTTTAGTACTACGAGCGCGCCTTCGGTCATTGCCTTGCGGTTTATAACTCCACATCGACGAATCTCTCTACCCAGGTAGATGTTCTCCACCACGCTCATATTTGCGCACAAGCTGAGCTCTTGATAGATGACGGATATGCCATGGCGCTTCGCATCGTTCACGCCATAGTTTCGAATATCACATCCGTCGATTCGTATAGTGCCACTGTCGGCGACATAGGCCCCCGATAGTATTTTCATCAGAGTGGATTTTCCGGCGCCGTTTTCGCCCATTAGCGCGTGGATTTGTCCAGGGAAAATACTGAGGTCAATATCATGCAGGACGCGCACCCCATTGAATGACTTCGAGATGGAATGCATTTCCAATAGGGCAGGAGGAGGGCTTTCAGATCCAGTGCTCAGCATAGCTGTTAACTCCTTATCTACCGATTTGAGAGGCAGTTGAAACCTCTCATCGGTGTTCTTGTTTGAGCAACATAGTCGAAAGGAAAGCGCTTGCGCAAGCGCTTTCCTTTTCGTTCGAGGAATTCTCCAAAAAGCACTTCAACGTCCATCCCCTAGGGAAGCCCCGATCAAAGAGCACATGAAAAGGATGTTAGAAAAGCGCTTGCGCAAGCGCTTTCGTCTCGGCTATGCTTTTTTCAACAAGCGCTGCTGCGTCCATCAATTGGTTCGCAGGATGATCGCTACGATAATAAAAAGGAGTGCCCGGCTATGCTGCATAGCGGATTCCACCATCTCGATTCACAGACTTCAGATGCGCTGCGCATCTCGCTGGGTCTTTCACGAAATTGCGGGCTCGCCCCGGCATCAATTCCGAGAGCCATCGACGCATTTTCTCGCCGTGAGCTTTACAATAGGTAGCAACTGGACATGAGTTCAGCGCTATCCATCAAATCACGTGAGAAAGGAGTGATGCACAGTGGGCGCAAAGATGAGCGATGTCGCGAGAGCCGCGAACGTATCAATGTCTACGGTATCTCATGTACTCAACGGTACTCGTAAAGTACATCCTGACACCGTCCGTAGTGTGAATCAGGCTGTAGAGTCCGTAGGCTATATTCGAAACTCACTCGCTCGGTCTCTGGCTCGCTCCTCTTCGGGTTCGGGTGCTATCGGCGTGGCGATTGCTACGCTTTCAAACTATTACTTCAGTGAAACAGTACGTGCCATCGAAGCGGCATGCGCGAAAAGCGGATTGATGATGATATTGGTCAATACGCAAAGAGATCCGGAACAGGAACTCAAAGCGGTCAAGGCACTGCATGAGCGACGTGTTGACGGGATTGTACTCGCTTCGGAATATGATCCAGAAAATCGAGTATTTAATTACTTAAAAGCCAACAAGATACCCACGGTTCTCATCGATCGACTTCTCTCGACGTCTTTTGATCAGGTGGGGGTAGAGAATAAGCACTCCTCTCAAGAGTTGATTGCACATTTGATTAAGCTGGGTCATCGGCGTATCGGGATGGTATCCGGACGATTGACCCAGTCTTCTTCTCATGAGCGAATTGACGGCTACCGTGCGGCTTTAGCTGACGCTGGAATTGAGTACGAAGATCAATTGGTTTGCTGTGGTGAATCGGCGATTGCGCCGGCAATGGAAGCCACTCGCCATTTGCTATCGCTAGAGCACCCGCCCACCGCAATAATGACTGCAAACAACTTGATGACCATTGGTGCAATGCAGGCCCTTCGTGAAGCGGGGCTTGAGGTGCCAAAGGATATCGCGTTGGTTGGCTTTGACGATTTCGACTGGGCGGATGCTTTTAGCCCAAGATTGACAGTTGTAGCGCAACCTCTCGAGGAACTCGGAGCCCAGGCTGTGAAGCTTTTATTGAAGCGTATCAAGCAACCTGAGGGTAGACGTCAGACTATTAGATTGAAACCCTCTTTAATTCAGCGAGATTCATGCGGCGCTCCCAAATGACTGTAATCAGGATTTCGTCCTGAGGATCTAGCGGTGCAGACGTGAATTACTTGACTCTTGTTCACGTCTCGCCGCCTGGATAACTTTGAAACTAAACGACTAGCACCTGGTTTCCATTTGTCGTGCACGTATATGTATGTTTTCAGTGTTTTCTGCTTGAGTGCCCCGCGTTCGGTTTTGTTTTCTTCAGGTAATTGGTTGTAACTGCAAAAAGCAGAGCTTATTCCTGTGAAGGCGCTTCTGCGTTCGCAGAATTACGAAATGCTTAAATTTGAATGGCAAGACAAGAGTCGATTTAGACGGCACAAGCCGTATTGGCGAAGAGGGGCTGGGCATGAATAACTACAACAAAACGAATGATGCAACTGCACTGCCGGCATGGCGCAATCTGCTCGACCATCGGGAGAGCATGAAAAATTTTAGTATGCGCGATGCCTTTCGAGATGACAGTAAACGCTTTCAAGAGTTTTCCTTGGCGGGCTGCGGGCTTTTTTTGGATTACTCCAAAAACCTGATCACTCACGAGACGCGTTCATTGCTTGTAAACCTTGCTCGCGAGGCAGGCGTGGAACAGGCAGCGCATGCCATGTTCAGTGGAGAGAAAATCAACGGCTCCGAGGGGCGTCCCGTGCTGCATACCGCGCTGCGGCGACCAGTGGGTGACGCTTTGATGGTCGATGGTCGCAACTTGATGCGCGATGTGCATGGAGCCCTGGCGCAAATGACTGACGTTGTGAGTCGTATCCATAACCATCTGTGGCGTGGTTACAACGACAAGGTCATCACCGATGTCGTAAACATTGGTATTGGTGGCTCATTTCTGGGCCCGGAGCTTGTCTCTGAGGCATTGGCGCCTTTTGCTCGGCATGGAGTGCGGTGCCATTATCTAGCTAACATCGACGGCAGTGAATTCCGAGAGGTTACAGCCGGACTGAACGTAGAAACAACGCTGTTCATCATCTCCAGCAAAACCTTCAGTACTCTTGAAACCTTGAAGAATGCACAAGCTTCTCGTAGCTGGTACTTGGCTAAGGGCGGGACGGAGGAGAAGCTATATCGCCATTTCATTGCTGTGACCAGTAATCGCCAAGCGGCGCTGGATTTCGGCATCCGTGAAGCAAACATTTTTCCTATGTGGGACTGGGTCGGTGGCCGTTACTCACTATGGTCTGCAATTGGCCTACCGATTGCTCTGGCCATTGGTATTGCTAACTTCAAGGAGCTGCTATCCGGCGCGTACGCGATGGATCAGCATTTCCTGAACGAACCATTGGAACAGAACCTTCCTGTTCTTTTAGCGGTACTCGGCGTTTGGTATCACAACTTTTGGGGTGCGCAAAGTTATGCTTTCTTGCCCTATGACCATTACCTGCGCAACTTCGTGAAGCATCTGCAGCAGATGGACATGGAGTCAAATGGCAAAAGTGTTCGTCATGACGGCACGTCAGTGTCCTGCAGCACGGGCCCAGTAATCTGGGGCGGCGTGGGGTGTAACGGACAGCACGCTTACCACCAGTTGCTGCATCAGGGAACTTCTCTGATTCCAGCTGACTTCATTGTGCCTGTGGTCAGCCACAATCCAGTGGCTGATCATCAGGAATGGCTGTACGCCAATTGCTTGTCTCAAAGCCAAGCGCTGATGTGGGGCAAAACCCGCAGTGAAGCTGAGGCAGAGCTAAAAGCCAAAGGCCTTTCATCCAGTGAGATTGAACGACTGGCACCGCATAAAGTGATCCCCGGTAACCGGCCAAGCAATACAGTTGCTCTTGAGATCATCAATCCACATAGCCTTGGTGCGCTGATCGCCCTTTATGAGCACAAGGTCTTTGTCCAGGGCGTAATTTGGGGAGTCAATTCGTTTGATCAATGGGGCGTGGAACTGGGCAAGGAGCTAAGTAACAGCGTGCATAGCCTCCTGACTCGCTATGACGCGCAACCGGCTGATGATTCCTCGACGCAGGGTCTTATAGATTTCTTCCGAGGACGTCATCGGGGGTAGAGCCTCATAAGATTGGACGGGACTAATGCCTTATCGTTAGCTCGTCGTGGTCACTTTGCACTGCCTGGATTTTTCGCATGCTTTTGGTTCAGGTAATGCAGTGCCTTTTTTATTCGATTTAACTTGGTATTTCCCTGTCGGAAACCGGTGCGTGGAGTTAGTCGCGTATCCGAATCAAAAGCGTGCTGTTCGTGTTATCGGCCTTGTCCAATAAATATAACAAACAAAAGGTGTTATGAATGAACGTTAAAACTCTCAGCGCAGTTCTGGGTGCGTCCTTTGCTGTCGGCTTTTTGCCCGTTGACGCGTATTCAACAGACTTCAGTGGTTATTTCAGAACCGGAGTTGGAGATTCGACTCAAGGAGGGAAACAGTCGTGTTTTCAGCTACCGGGCGCGCAATCCAAATACCGCCTTGGCAACGAATGTGAGCAATATCTGGAGCTGGATTTGCGCCAGGATCTGCTTTCACTGGACGACGGCTCGGTGGTCAGCGTGGAAGGCATGGCACAGTTTTATAACGAGTATGGCCATGAACCAAAATTTGACGGGGAGCACGGCTATACGCGGATGAGTCAGCTCTACGCTGAGTGGAGCAAGATGCCGGCATTGAATGGCGGTTCTTTCTGGGCGGGCCGTCGTTACTACAACCGAAACGACATCAATATTTCCGACTACTTCTACTGGAACCAAAGCTCAACAGGCTTTGGGTTCGACCAGGTCGCATTGGGAGATCTGAAATACAGCTACGTGTTCTCACGCAAGGACAACGTCTTCCAAAAGGATTTTGTTACCCGTCATGATGTGACCGTCAGCGGATTCAACACAAATCCCGGTGGCGAGGTTCAACTGGGCGTCAGTTATCTGGACAAGCCGAGCCGCGAGAATGCTCATCAGGGCTGGTCGGTGGTTGCCCAGCACAAGCAGGTCGCGTTTCTTGGCGGAGTCAACAAGTTCGCTGTTCAATACGGCCGAGGGCCGGGCACCGCATTGGGCTACACCGGTGATACCACGTTGGATGAGAGCAACAAGAGCTGGCGGCTCGTGGAGTTTTTCGACTGGCAAATGACTCATGCTTTTAGTGGTCAAGTTGAATTGGTCTATCAAAAAGACACGCGCCCTGATGGTGATGATCAGAACTGGTTATCCATTGGTGTTCGGCCAATTTATGCGTTCACGGACCAGTTCAAGTTGATCACCGAAGTTGGGCGCGACCAGGTTGAAGCTGCAGACGGTACCCGAAAACTCACTAAGTACACCATCGCGCCTACCTGGTCACCGAAGGGTCCGGGATTCTGGGACAGGCCGGAATTTCGTCTGTATTACACCTATGCTACCTGGAACAAGGCTGCGCAACGCGCCGCCAGCTTGCAATCTCCGGGGTCGGCGTTGTCTGATACCGGTGCGTTTGGTACAGACCTGCAAGGCTCCAACGTAGGTGTTCAGGTCGAGTATTGGTGGAAATAAATCCTGAAATGACAGGGCTGACAATCAGCCCGGATCTGCTTCGACAACTGCGGATAGCGAGGGCAATCCAACGCTTCCTCTCAAACAGGAAGGGAGTGGTGAACCGCGAGAGGAAGTGAGCGAGTCAGATGGTGCTGAACGTTGTGACGTTCAGCACCATAGTCGATCGAACATTGTTGAAGCTTTTTCAGGCGAGTCACTCAGAGTGAGAGACAACGTCACCATCCTTTTATCCGGTGATCGAGTTTGTAATTGCGTCAAGCTCGCTCACAGGGGATCTGTGTGCGAGCCTGGAATGTGAAATAGGGCGTTGCGTTAGATGGAAATATACGAAATGCGCACCCGTCTCTTTGAGAGTGCGCTTGCCGTCGGCCAAGCACTGGGTGGGCAGGTCAGCTTGCCGCATGGCGGTATCGAGCGTATCCAGAGCCGCGCCCAGGGACGTTGGTTCCTGGGCGTAGCGACGAGCCAGGGGCCAGACGCGTTGCTGGCCCGTGCTTCGTCGCTGGCCGATCAGGTGCAGGTGCTGGGGTATCTGGCACCCGCGTGATATCGGCTTACTTCGATCCAGCGCCGATCTGCCAGACGTAGGGCGGTTCGGTGCCGTTGATTTCCCAGTCGCCGATAATGCGTTCCTTGTAGATGAGGGGGTTGTGCGAGGCCGCGGTGCGGGCGTTGCGCCAGTGACGATCGAAGGCCTTGCCGGTGCTGGTGGCCGAGGCGCTGAGGGCGTTGAACAGGTCACTGGTGGCGCGCAGCACAAGGTCGGCGATTACCACTTGGGCCTGGGCCGATTCCAGTTCGGCGGCGATGTTGGCCTCGCGTTCGGCGACTTCGTCATGGGCGAAGCGGCTTTCGTACGCCACCTGCAAGGCGGTCGCCGCGCGCAGGGTGGTGGCGTGTGCGGCGTAGACCTGCGCCGATGCCTTGCCCACCACTTGCTGCACCTGGACGTCCTGGCTGACGTGGCTGGCATTGCCGGTGCTGAAGATGCGCGTGCGCTTGCGCACTTCTTCCGTGATGTCGTGCACCGCGGCACGGCCGGCACCGGTCTGAACCGCCAACAGCACCAGTTGATAGAAGGCCGTCTGGTACTTGAAGCGGGTGGCGAAGTCGAGCAGGTTTTCAGGCTCCACCACGGCGTTTTCGAATACCGAGGTGCCGCTACCGGTGGTGCGCTGGCCAAAGCCATCCCAATCGTCACTCTGCGAGATGCCCGGTTGTTGCACGCGGACGGCGGCAATCACGTCGGCACCGTTGTCATCGCGCTGGGCATAGAGGTCGATCCAATCGGCGAAGATGCTACCGGTGCTGTAGTACTTGGTGCCGTTGACTACCCAGTGTTCGCCCAGACGCGAGACGCGAGTGCCGACCTGGCCGATCTTGACGCTGCCGATTTCGGTCCAGGCATTGCCCACCAGATCACCCTCGACAAAACGCTTGAACCAGGTGTCCTGTGGTGCGTCAGCCTGGGCATTGAGGCGGTCTTCGACAAAGGCAAAGTGACCGCGCAACGCCTGTGGCAAATTGGAGTCCGCTTCGGCCAATTCGATCAGTAACTCAAACAGCTGGGGCAGGGAAGCGCCGGCGCCACCGTACGGGATCGGTACACGTACGGCGCCAAAGCCGGCTTCCTTCAGCCATTTCACTTGTTCAAAGGGCAGGCTGCGGCTTTGCTCGCGCTCCAGTGCGCCGGCGGCGATGCGTGCAAAGATCGGCCGAAAGCGCTCGGCCAGGGCCTGGTAGTCGGTACCGGTGGAGAGGGGGTGTGGCAGGTGTTGTTGCTGGACTGTCATGGTGCAGCTCCTTATGGAAGGCAAGAGAAGCAACAGAGCGGTCGATCTGCTGCGTACTGCTGTCAGTGCACAGGTCGTGCCTGGCGCTGTAAAAAGCCGTTTTACAGGGCGTGCGGGGTGTCGACGGCGCTCACTCCTGTCGCCTGCCGGGCAACTTGTTGAAGCGCTGACCGCCCGACAACAGCGGCCCGGGCGGGGCTTCGTGCCAAACGCCGCGAGACAACTGTTGTGAGCGCAACAGTTGATCAACAGCCTGTCCGTTGGACGACACTGCGGCGTTTTACGAAAACTGTATAACTAATTGATTTATATTGAATTATTGAAGTGGCACGGTTGCTGCTCTAGTCCTTGTGCAGATGCCACGGTGGCCTCTGCCACCACGAGGACGGGCAATGGGCAACACACTGAAAGTGGTCGCGGTATCCGGGAGCGTGCAGCGGCCTACGCGCACCCTGGTGCTGCTCAAGGCGCTGATCGCCGGTCTTGCGCAACAACTGCCGATCGAACTGCACCTGATCGAGTTGTCCGAGGTCGGCCCGCAGTTTGCCGGGGTGCTGCGCCGTGAAGACTTGCCCGCTGCGGTCGAGGCCGATCTGCAGGCCATTGAAACGGCCAACCTGCTGATTGCTGCCAGCCCGGTATACCGCGCCTCGTACACTGGACTGTTCAAGCACCTGTTCGATTTCGTCCATCACCAGGCGTTGAACAACGTGCCGGTGTTGCTGGCCGCCACCGGTGGCTCGGACCGTCACGCCCTGATCATCGATCACCAGTTGCGCCCGCTGTTCGGCTTTTTCCAGGCCCTGAGCTTGCCCATCGGTGTGTATGCCGCCGAAGCCGATTTCACCGATTACCAGATCACCAGCCCGCAGTTGCTCGAACGCATCGAGCGCGCTGTCGAGTCGGCGGTACTGAGCCTCAATCCGACTGTTCAACCGGACACCAGCGCAGCCTGACGTCCCGGGTCAACCCTCACTTCAACGAATCAATGGAGTACATGCAATGAGCCAGAACAGCATCAAGTTTGCCTACTGGGTTCCCAACGTCAGCGGCGGCCTTGTGGTCAGCAAGATCGAACAGCGCACTAGCTGGGACATCGATTACAACCGCAAGCTGGCGCAAATCGCCGAAAAGGCCGGCTTCGAATACGCTTTGTCACAGATCCGCTTCACTGCCGGTTATGGCGCCGAAAACCAACACGAATCGGTGACCATCAGCCACGCACTGTTGGCCGCCACCGAGAAGCTCAAAGTGATCGCGGCCATCCTGCCTGGCCCATGGAGTCCGGTGCTGGCGGCCAAGCAGCTGGCCACCATCGACCAGTTCACCAACGGTCGCGTCGCGGTGAATATCGTGTCGGGCTGGTTCAAGGGCGAATTCCGCGCCATTGGCGAGCCATGGCTGGACCACGATGAGCGCTATCGTCGCTCGGAAGAATTCATCCAGGCGCTGAAGGGCATCTGGACCCAGGACAACTTCAGTTTTCATGGCGATTTCTACCGCTTCCACGACTACACCCTCAAGCCCAAGCCACTGCAGCAACCGCACCCGGAAATCTTCCAGGGTGGCAGCTCGCGCGCGGCGCGGGACATGGCTTCGCGGGTCTCCGATTGGTACTTCACCAACGGCAACACTGTCGAAGGCATCAAGGCCCAGGTCGACGACATTCGGGCCAAGGCCGCGATCAATGGCCACTCGGTGAAAGTTGGGGTGAACGCCTTTGTCATCGCCCGTGAAACCGAGACCGAGGCCCGCGCGGTGTTGCAGGAAATTATCGCCAAGGCCGACCCCGAGGCCGTCAACGGTTTCGGCAGCGAGGCGAAGAACGCCGGTGCCTCCAGCCCGGAACCTGGCTCTGCGTTACGCCCAGTACGGCTACGTGCTGGAAAGCGGCCGAGTCGTCAGCGAAGGCACGACCGGGCAGTTGGCCGCGTGCAGTGATATTCAGGACTTCTATCTGGGAGGCGGGACAGCGGGTAAAGGAGCTGCTGCTTGACCGCTAGCACCAGTCAGATCGACAGGTTGACCACTTTGACCGTCCGGGCGTCTTGTGCCGGGCGGCGTTTGTTCACCACCAGCTCACCGACCTTGATCAGCATCGCGCGGGTGATGTTGCGACTCAGCCCCAGCAGGCTGGCGGTGTGTACCTGGTTGTAGTGGCTGAAGCGATAGGCCGCGCGCAGCAGCGCTTCCTCGACCCGCTCGTGGAGGGCGCCGCTTTCTTCCTCGAACAGCTTCTGGAAGGCTTGCTGCAACAGGGCGTCGGCACTGTCGTCCTGGACGGTATTGCTGGCGTCCTGGCGTTCAATACGCAGGTTGGACAGGTGCAGGTCCTGGACACGGATCAGATTGTTACGGCAGATCAACAGGGTGTGGTGAATGACGTTTTCCAGCTCGCGAATATTGCCCGGCCATGAGTAATTCACCAGCTTCTGTTCGGCTTCGGTATCCAGCACCACTTCGCCATAACCCAGCCGACGACTGTACTCGGCGATGAAGTGGCGGATCAGCGGCAGGATGTCGCCCGGTCGCTCGCGCAGCGGGCTGAGCTCCAGGCTGACCACGTTCAGCCGGTAATAGAGGTCTTCGCGAAAGTGCCCGGCGTTGATGGCTTTTTCCAGCTGCACGTTGGTCGCAGCCAGCACCCGTACATCGATGGGGATGCTTTTGCGTGAACCCAGGCGAACCACTTCACGCTCCTGCAGCACCCGCAGTAACTTGACCTGGATCGGCATCGGCAAGTCACCGATCTCGTCGAGGAACAGCGTGCCGCCGTTGGCTTCCTCGAACCAGCCGGCCTTGGCGCTCAGGGCGCCGGTGAAGGCGCCTTTTTCGTGGCCGAACAGTTCGGCCTCCACCAGGCTTTCGGAAAACGCGCCGCAGTTGACCGCGATAAACGGCTTGTTGCGACGGGCGCTGAGGTTGTGCAGATGACGGGCCACCAGTTCCTTGCCGGTCCCGGTTTCGCCGATGATCAACACGCTGGCGTCACTGGGCGCGACCTGTTGCAGGTGCGCCAGCAGCGCCTGTGATTTCGGGTCTTCGAAGACTTGCGCAGTGGCGCGTATCGAGGTGGCCAGGGCTGGTGAGGGCGGCAGCCTGAGTAGTTGCATGGTGGGGCCTATGAGTAGAAGGACGGAGTGGGTAGCGTCTTGTTGAGCGCCCAGTCACCCAGTTCATGGAGCTTGTAGTCCACGGGGTCGTGCAGGGTCTGGGTGCGCAGGTTGCGCCAGTGACGATCAAGGCGCAGCGCGGCATGGGTGGCGCGGGCGCCAGTCACTTCAAACAGGCTGCTGGTCAGGTCCAGGCCGGTGCGGGTGGCGGCGACCTTGGCGGTGGCAATGGCCAAGGCCAGTTGGCCACGCTCCTCGGCGCCGAGCCGGTGCTCCTTGCTCCAGGCTTGGTCGAGCAGGGCGTTGGCGCGTTCAGTGAGCAGGCGCACGCTTTCCAGCCCGACCCAGAATTCGCCATAATGGCGCAGGACATAGGGGTCCTGATTGGCCTGGCTGACGTTGGCCTTGAACCAGGGGCGCGTTTCCTTGAGGGTGTAATTGCGGGCCTCTTCGAACGCGCCCTCGGCAATGCCGAGGAAGATATTGACGAAGGTCAGTTGGGCGATCAGCGGGCGCAGGCAGGCAAAGGGCGTGCTCAGCGGGCCGGGATCTAGCAGCAGTTCATTCTCTTCCACGCGCACCCGTTCGAAGGTGGCGCTGCCGCTGTCGGTCTGCCGTTGGCCGATGTTGTCCCAGTCGCCGTGCAAGGTGATGCCGGTGCGATGACTGGGAATGGCGGCGATCAACAGCTTGCCGCTGGTGGATTCATCCAGCGCCGAGGCAATCAGCATTTCCGAATCGGAGGCGCCGGAGCAGAAACTCTTGCGCCCGGAAAACTCGCGATAGCCGGCAAATTTTTTTGACAGGGTGCGGGTGTCCAACGGGTTAAGGGCATTACCCCAGAACCAGTTGTTGCGCGCGGTCTGTTCGAACCAGGGCTGCCACTGTTCGGGCCGGGAAAACAGCCGTACCGTGGCCAGCATCAAGTGCTGGAAGCCGAACACATGGGCGATCGAGCTGTCGACCCTGGCGAACTCGCGCACCACTTCCAGGGTGTCGCTCCAGCTGGCGCCAAGGCCACCGTATTGCTGGTCAATTTTCATCGCCAGCAGACCGCAGCGGCGCAACTCGTCGCGCTCGGCTTTCGGCGTGCCGCCCAGATGGTCGCGTTCGGCGGCGGTTCGGGAAAACTCGGCGGCGAGCGTCCGGGCGATCTGCAGCGGGGTTTCAAGTCTGGATGTATGGATAGCGGTCACAGGCTGTTCCTCAGGCTGTTTTCCGCAAGTCGGCGGCATTGGCGGTGAACAGCGGTGCGGCCCGTTCGACTGCCAGGCGGATGCGTGTTTTCAGCGCTTCGCTGCTGATCTGGTAATTCGTGAAATCGGCCTCCGAGGCATACACGCCAAGGGGCAGGGTCACCGACTGGAAGAAGCTGAACAGCGGGCGCAACTGATGATCGATTACCAGCGCATGCCGGTCGCTGCCACCGGTGGCGGCCAGCAACACCGGGGTGTCGATCAATGCGTCCTGGCCAATCAGGTCGAACAGGTGCTTAAACTGGCCCGGGTAGGCGCCACGGTAGACGGGTGCGGCCACAACCAGCAGGTCCGCCGACTCAATCGCACTCAACTCGTACTCAACGGTTTCCGGCAGCTCCTGACGGGACATGGCGCTGCCCAGCGGGCGGACAATGTCGCCCAGTTCGATGATGCGGCTTTCGATTGGCAGGTACTGGCTCAGCTCGGCAACGATGGCCTGGACCAGCACCAGGGTGCGCGACGGACGATAGGTTCCACCGGAAACGGCGACGACTTTAAGTGGGGTGCTCATGGGGTCTGTTCCTGTTCGAGTTGCGGGATGTGCAGCCATCAGAGCAAGAGATGTTCCAAGGTTAAAATAACTATTAAAAACAATAAGATGGATTAACTTGTTATCTCGGCTGCTGTTGCCCGGGCAGCTAACTGTTGAGCGACTGTTGCCTGAGCAACAATGGCGCTTCTGTTTACCGGGCAACACTGCCGCATCCATGAATTAAATGTAAATGATCTAAAAAACATCCAGTAAATACTTTTTGGTTATTAGCTCAAGACTTTGTCTAGCCGCCAGTGCCGGGTGAGTCGCCTTTGGCTGGCCTTGGCAGGCCGATATCAGCGGGGAACGCCCCTCGCAGCGGCCAAGTGTTGCTCAGCCAATAGCGGTTCAGCATCACTGTTGAGCGGGCAACAGTGCGGTCGACCCAGGCGTACGGTATTCACCTTCCACCGTCGCCGCTCAGATAGCTGTGTACGGTGCCTGCGGTGACACCCGCTACCTGGGTAAGTCTGAGTCCGGCCGCCCGACCACCAACCAGTACATGCGGCCTCATGCGCTCGATCAGTCATTCTGGATCTGCTCAAAATCGAAGGAATCGGGATCGGTATCGAAGTAACCCAGGTTACCGAGCCAAAACTCTGCGAACGCAATTGTGGTGGTTTGAATCGCCACTCTTGGCGGAGGGCGAATAAATCAGGGCCGCGAACCTAGACTCGTATACACGGGGCTCCCTGACTCTTAATTCAAGTTGTGGTTTTTTGGGGTATTGTTAGGTGACTAACTACTGAAAGCCATTGGAGAGAGTACGCCAGCCTTGATCTTGCCCCATCAGGCTGATTGGATTCTTGAGGACGGCATCAACAGGAGCCAACACATGATCCTGGTAGTTCTGGCCGACGCCTGGAAGGTCTACGACTACATCAATCCCATGTTCTCGAAGGTGCTGGGCCGAGCCGATAGTATTGAATATTCGGTTTAGAACGCTGAAGGCTGCATAAATTCGTGACAACGGGGCAAGGACGCCTCACTTCAGCGAGCCATTTTCTAAGCCATCAATTCATGGATTTGGCAGCAACGTTGGTGGGATCTCTTTCAGAAAGCATCAGCTTGAGGCATTCACGCTCTTCAGTTCCAGGTAGCACACCAGAAGTTGTTGCCTCCATCACAGTGATGCCTTCAGCATTCATTATCCTGACTTCGGCTTTAGCATGGCTGCGTTCATCGATGTCAGCGATGAGCCAGTGGCAGGTGACCTGTTCTCCCGCGTAAACCGTTCGCTTGAACACGAAATTCATCCCGGTTGCCCAATTTAGCTTCCAAAAAATTGGCCGCTGGTCAAAAAGCAATACTTCATCCAAGGTGTGGGCTGAAGTGTGGGCTGGCAAGTTTTGCCAAACCCCAGAAACGACAAAGCCCTGAAAAATCAGGGCTTTGTCGTACATAAGATGGCGGAGGCGATGGGATTCGAACTCATGGACCTGTTACAGTCGACGGTTTTCAAGACCGTTGCCTTAAACCACTCGGCCACACCTCCGTTTGCGTTGCGGGCGCCATAATACCTGAATGAAACACACTGTCAAACTCTCTGCATGGCTTGTTACAGAGCGTCTGTTATGATCTTTGCGACTGAACGTTTCAAACCAACAGGAGTGTCGCCATGCGCGAACAGGATTACGCAGTTAATAACAGCGTGCAGGCTGAGCAGCTAGAGGTTAGCCGCGTCCTGCGCAACACTTACGGCTTACTCGCTCTCACCCTCGCATTCAGCGGCGTGATGGCGTTTGTCGCTCAGCAGATGCGTGTCGGCTACCCGAACATCTTCGTGGTGCTGATTGGCTTCTATGGTCTTTTCTTCCTCACCAACAAACTCCGTGACTCGGCGTGGGGCCTGGTTTCTGCGTTCGCGCTGACCGGCTTCATGGGTTTCCTGCTCGGCCCGATCCTCAACCGTTACCTGGGCATGCAGGGCGGTGCGGAAGTGGTCAGCTCGGCCTTCGCGATGACCGCGCTGGTGTTCGGCGGCCTGTCGGCTTACGTGCTGATCACCCGTAAGGACATGAGTTTCCTCGGCGGTTTCATCACAGCCGGTTTCTTCGTGCTGCTGGGCGCGACGCTGGCGAGCTTCTTCTTCCAGATCAGCGGTCTGCAACTGGCGATCAGCGCAGGTTTCGTGCTGTTCTCCTCGGTCTGCATTCTGTTCCAGACCAGCGCCATCATTCATGGCGGCGAGCGCAACTACATCATGGCGACCATCAGCCTGTATGTATCGATCTACAACCTGTTTATCAGCTTGCTGCAACTGTTCGGCATCATGGGCCGCGATGATTGATCGCCAGCCTTGAGTAAAAAACCCGCTTCGGCGGGTTTTTTATTGTCTGGGAATCGGGGCGTCCAAGGTCATTCGGTAATGACAATGCTGCCATCGGCCTGTTGCCGATAAATGGTGTAGGGCAGCAGCAGGGTGTCGAGCGCGCCGGAAATGACTACGTCGATCAGCACAAAGGGCGTGGCATTGTTGTATTTGAACTCATCGATGCCCGGGCCCGGAGGCGCATGCAGGCTGCAAAAATCATACGTCACGCCGCTATAGATCCGTGGAACCGCGCCGCAGTAGGTTTTCTGCTCCTTGAGACTCTTCACCGCCGTTTCGTCACTGCGCACCACCGTCTGAAACGTGCCGCAGCCGGCAAGCATTAACGCCGCCAATAACATGGCCTGAGTTTTCATACCGCCAATCCTTCGCCGGAAAAAGATCAATCTACGCCTTCGCGAACAAAACAGCACTCACGCCATCGGTGGCAGCCGGCGCTTGATCGGGGTTTTCTTGACGATGGCGGTACTGGTTTCGGCGTGGCTGTTGAGGCGGTCGAGGAGAGTGTCCAGTTGTTCCATCGAGCGCACATGCAGGCGGGCGATGAAGCAGTCGTCGCCGGTGACTTTGTCGCACTCGGTGAATTCGGGGATCGCCTGAATCTGCCGCTCCACTTCCTGCAACTGGCCCGGCAGGGGCCGGATGCGGACGATGGCCTGGAGTTGATAGCCGAAGCATTTGGGGTCGATCTCGACGGTGTAGCCCTTGAGTACGCCACGTTCTTCGAGGCGGCGCAGGCGCTCGGCGACGCTGGGCGAGGACAAGCCGCTGATCTGTGCCAGGGCCTTGAGCGAGCGGCGTGAGTCCTCCATCAATGCATTGATCAGCACTTGGTCGATGTCGTCGGTCATGGAAAACCCCTGTTAGGCAATCAGCGGAATAGGCCTTGATAAAAAAGGCAGAAACCGAGTTTAGCCTGATTTTTGCGCTGGAGAATCCCACCGGCGGATTGGCATACTTTGGGCTCAAACACAGGAGGTTGATGATGGACAGAACACTACGTCGCGGGTCATTCGAAATGACTGCCGCCATGTTGATTTCCGGAACCATTGGCTGGTTCGTGCTGGTGTCCGGGCAACCGGTACTGGACGTGGTGTTCTGGCGCTGCGTGTTCGGTGCCGCCACCTTGCTACTCATCTGCGCTGCGTTCGGCTTTCTGCGCCCCGGCATTTTGACGTCCACCACCTTTTTGCTGGCCGTACTGAGCGGTGTGGCGATTGTCGGTAACTGGGTGCTGTTGTTCGCGTCTTACTCTCGCGCCTCGATTGCCATCGGCACGGCGGTTTATAACGTCCAGCCGTTCATGCTGGTGGGGCTCGCCGCGCTGTTTCTGGGGGAGAAAATCACCCTGCAGAAACTGTTCTGGCTAGGTATTTCGTTTCTGGGGATGCTGGCGATTGTCAGTGCGCATGGTGAGCAAGGCGAGGGCGGCAACGATTACCTGATGGGGATTGCTCTGGCGCTGGGGGCGGCCTTTCTGTACGCGATTGCCGCGTTGATCATCAAGCGCCTGACCGGTACGCCGCCGCATCTGATCGCGTTGATCCAGGTCTGCACCGGCGTGCTGTTGCTCGCGCCCTTTGCGCATTTCTCTGCGATGCCGCAAGCGCCCAGTGCCTGGGCCAGCCTGGTGACCCTGGGCATCGTGCATACCGGTTTGATGTATGTGTTGCTGTACGGCGCGATTCAAAAGCTGCCGACCGCGCTGACCGGCGCGCTGTCGTTCATCTACCCGATTGCGGCGATATTCGTTGACTGGTTCGCTTTCGGCCATCGCCTGGAGCCGCTGCAATGGATCGGTGTCGCCGCGATTCTGTTGGCCGCCGCCGGGATGCAACAGGGTTGGGGTCTGAAGCCCCGGCGGGTGGTGGCGCAATAAACAACCTCTCAGATGTTCCAGCGCGGTGCGGTCTTCGCCAAGCGCTGGCGCATCTCGCCGATGTTCGCGGTCAATTGGCGGGTCAGCAATTGGTAGCCATCCAGCGGACTGTAGACGGGTGCATCCAGCGTTGAGTCTGATGGCGGTTCGGCTGGCCGGCTGAGCCGTTGCGAAGCACCCGATTTCAATGCCCGAGCCATACCGATCAGTTGTACCCGGATCTGTCGGTGCTCGGCTTTCAATGCCAATTGCAGATGGGTCATTGCCTCGGAGTTGTCGGCATTCGGCCGGCTATTGCCAAGGATTTCCAGGATGCTGACGCACATCCGCAGATTGCGCTGAATTGCATCGAGTTCGGTCATGGAAACCCGCACTTCCTTGGACACCGAGGGCATCAATGAGCGCAGTTGAACCATGACTGCGTTCAAGCGATTCATGAGCTTGAGGTGTTCGTCGGCGGTGACGGACTCACCCTTGATGATGCGGCCGTAGATTGCCGCGCAGTCGCGTAACGCATCGGCCAGGTTGTAGCGCCAGGAATACACCGCGTACAGCGGCAGGGCGAAGGAGAAAGCCAGTGCCAAGGCGATGCCGATCAGAATATCCACCCCGCGCCACAGGCCATCGGTGACCGGGTTGTCGCCGTGCCCCGCAACGATAAACACGGTGATCGCCGACAGCAGCGCTGTGTAACCGCCCTTGCCGATGGCGTGGTATGAGAAAAATCCGCACACCACCGACATCGCGAAATAGGTCAGCCATGGCATCCCGAGCCAGGCCTGTTGTGCCACCAGCATCAAGCCGACACCGGCCCCGATCAACGTACCGATGGCCCGCTCGGCAGCTTTCTTGCCGATATTGCCGTGATGTTGCAAGCCACCGATCACCACCAGCATAGTCACCGACGCCCATTCGCCATGGGGCAGGTGGATGCCGGTGGTCAGCAGGATCGTCGCCAGCAATCCCAGCGAAACCCGCACCGCATGGATCAGTTTGGCATGGCGGTAACGCCGGTACGGGTCCAGCAACGGACGCAGTATCCGGCGCAGCAGCGGTGGCAGTCGAAGGCCTCTGATGATACTCAGGCTCGGTGTCCTCAGAAGATGTAGTCGGTGGTCAGGAAGCTCGAGTTTCGTCCGCTGATGATCTCGCTGAGAAGCTCTTTGCTGCTTTCCTGGAACTTGGTCGCCACCAGGGTCCGGATCGAAAACACTCGCAACGCATCATGCACCGATAACGTGCCCTCGGCGGAGTTCTTGCGACCGTTGAACGGATAGGTGTCCGGGCCGCGCTGGCACTGGGCGTTGAGGTTGATCCGGCCGACCTGGTTGGCAAACGTGTCCACCAGCCTGCCGACCGCTACCGGGTTGGTGCCAAAGATGCTCAGTTGCTGGCCGAAGTCCGATTCCAGGACGTAATCGATCACGGTGTCCAGATGACGGTAAGGCACGATCGGCACGACCGGGCCGAATTGTTCTTCCTGGTAGACACGCATCTGCGGTGTCACCGGGTACAACACGGCCGGGTAGAAAAACGACGCGCGGGATGCACCGCCGTTGGGGTTGACCACGGCTGCGCCTTTGCTGACGGCATCTGCCACCAGCGTGTGCAGGTAATCGACTTTGCCGGATTCTGGCAATGGCGTCAGGGCCACGCCGCTGTCCCATGGCATGCCGGGTTTGAGGGCGGCCAGTTTGGCGTTGAACTTCTCGATGAACGCCTCGACCACGTCTTCGTGGACGAAGAGGATTTTCAGCGCAGTGCAACGTTGACCGTTGAACGACAGGGAACCGGTAACCGCTTCGCTGACGGCGTTGTCCAGATCGACCTCCGGCAGGACGATGCCGGGGTTCTTCGCATCCAGACCCAGCGCCGCACGCAAGCGGTGAGGCCTTGGGTGGAGTTTTTTCAGGTCGCTGGCGGCTTTGTTGGTGCCGATAAACGCAAAGATATCGATCTTGCCGCTAGCCATCAGCGCGCTGACGGTTTCGCGGCCGCTGCCGTAGATAACGTTGATCACCCCGGCCGGGAAGCTGTCACGGAAGGCTTCCAGCAGCGGGCGAATCAACAGCACCCCAAGCTTGGCCGGCTTGAACACTACGGTGTTGCCCATGATCAGCGCCGGAATCAGCGTGGTGAAAGTTTCGTTCAGCGGGTAGTTGTAAGGCCCCATGCACAACGCCACGCCCAGCGGAACGCGGCGGATCTGGCCGAGGGTGTCTTGTTCCAGTTCGAAGCGGCTGGAGCGACGGTCGAGCTCCTTGAGGGCGTTGATGGTGTCGACGATGTAGTCGCAGGTGCGGTCGAACTCTTTCTCCGAGTCCTTGAGGTTCTTGCCGATTTCCCACATCAGCAACTTGACCACAGCCTCGCGCTGTTCGCGCATGCGTCCGAGGAAGGTTTCGACGTGCTGGATGCGCTCGGCCACACGCATGGTAGGCCACAGGCCCTGGCCCCGATCATAGGCGCGGACGGCGGCGTCGAGCGCGGTCAGTGCGGTGTTGGCATCGAGCAGCGGCGTGCTGCCGAGGATCACTTGTTCGTCACCATTCGCGCCGCTCAGGTACACCGGGCTGCGGACTTGGGCGAGGGGGCCGGACCAGGTTTTCAGTTCGCCATCGACCAGGTATTCGCGCTGTTCGGTCTGGCCGTTGAGGCGGTATTTTTCCGGGATGTTGTCGGCGCTGGGAAACAGGTTGCCAAGGATCTGTGCTGTGGTCATATCGCTACCCCGTCTGGATTGGGTGATGCACTGATGAATCGTTTTAGCAGACCTCGGACTCGCTTGTCATGGCTCATCTTATGATTTTTTTTGGCTCGCGTTGCGGATCGTCGTAGCAGCTGCTCGGCAGCTGCTACACAGGGCCACAGGGCTGCGACCTTTTGCCCTGAAAACACACAAGTAACGATCCTGCGGTTAAACTTCGCATTCTTTCTGAAGGAGTTCATATGAGTTACTACCAGCCGGGCATTCTCGCCACCCCTGTACCGCCTCAAGCTCGTCATATGTTCTTCGCCCTTGAATCCATCGAGGCGTTGCCGGCAGCGCTGGATAACCTGATGCGTCTGGTGGACGGCAAATCGGCGGTGGTCGGTTTCGGTGAATCCCTGGCCAAGGCACTGCACGCGCAGATCGACGGGCTGCGTGCCTTTCCGGCGCTGGTCGGTGTCGGAGTCGACAACCCGTCGACCCAACACGCCCTCTGGTGCTGGTTGCACGGCGTTGACCGTGGTGAATTGCTCAATCGCAGCAACGCGATCGAAGCCGCATTGGCACCGGCCCTGCGCCTGGTACAGATGAACGAAACCTTCCGCCACATGACCGGCCACGACCTGACCGGTTACGAAGACGGCACCGAAAACCCTCACGACGAAGCCGCTGTGGCCGCCGCGTTGTTGAGCGAAGGCGCGGACGGTCTGGTCGGTGGCAGCTTCGCCGCGATCCAGCAGTGGCAGCATGATTTGAAAGGCTTCCACGCGATGCCGTCCCATGAGAAAGACAACATCATGGGCCGTCGCCTGAGCGATAACGAAGAACTCGACGACGCGCCGATCTCCGCCCACGTCAAACGCACCGCCCAGGAAAGCTTCACTCCCGAAGCCTTCGTGGTCCGTCGCTCGATGCCGTGGATCGAAGGCGATCGCGCCGGCCTGATGTTCCTGGCCTTCGGTTTTTCACTCGACGCTTTTGAAGCCCAACTGCGGCGCATGAGCGGTCTGGAGGACGGTATCACCGACGGTTTGTACCGCATCAGTCGACCGATCACTGGCGGCTACTACTGGTGCCCACCGCTCAAGGACGGTCGCCTCGACCTGCGCGCATTGCGCATCGGCTAAACCTGCCCCCGCTCCTGCAAAAAACGGGTGGGTATTCAAAAGGACTTGCTGACACTCGCCACCACGGTCGCGCTGCAAACATCGTCAAACCCATAGTTGCTGGTGCATTGGTTTTTCGACAGGTCGGTGTCGATGTAGCTCAGGCCCAGCAACACACCGGCCACTTCGCGGGTCAGTTTCGCCTCCCATTCGTGGTAAGCGTCCTCGCCATGCCCTGAGGCCGAGTACAGGCGCGGGTCTTTGAAGTCCATTTCGCCGTAGCGCAATTTCAGGCCCAGCCCATAGGGCAATTCGGTTTCATAACCGACGTAGCTGTACAACGTGCTCTGCTTGCTGTCGATGCCCGGCGCATCGGCGGAGTAATAGGCCGCGAGCTTCACACCGTAGGCGTTGAGAATCCCGTAGACCTCGCTTTGGTTGAACTGGCTCTCTTTGGGGTAGGCGTATTTGAGATAGCCGACATCCAGGCTGATGTCGTCGGTGGCTTGCCACAGCCAACCGCCGTAGTAATCGACTTCTTGCCGGGTTTTCAAGCCGCCGCCGAAATCGACGTTCGAACTCCACGCGCCCAGGTACAGGCCGCTGCTGTGGGCCAGGGTCAAACCGGCCTGCACGGCGGGGTCGCTCTGGGTTTGCGATATACCGCGAGTGCGATAGTCGCTGGCCAGGGTCAGGTCGACCAGCACGGCAAAGTCATCGGTCAAGGGCAGGGCCTGGCTGCCCAGGGGCAACAGGCTCAAGGAACCGAGGGCGAGCAGGGTGAAAGCTTTCATGGTCAGTGCCTTTGTTTTGATTGTTATGGGCAGGTGTCGGGCAAGGCTGTCGCGGCGCAGTCCATGTGGGAGCGGACTGCGCTTAACCGGAGATTTTTTCTAGAGTGTCGGGGCGTAGACTTCGCGACCGGCGAACCAGGTTTGCAGCACTTGGGTGTCGTGCAAGGCTTTCTCATCGACGCTGAACACATCGCGATCCAGCACGATGAAATCGGCTTGCTTGCCGGGGCTCAACGAGCCGATTTGCTTCTCTAAACCGATAGTGCGGGCGGCGTTGAGGGTGTAGGCGTAGAACAGGGTTTCGCGGTCCAGGCGTTCATCGGCGTTGAGTACCCCCAACGGTCCCTTGCGGGTGATGGCTTGGGCCATGGCGTTCCACGGGTTGGGTGTAGACACCGGCCAGTCGCTGGCCCCGGCGATCGTCGCGCCCTGTTTGAGCAGCGAGTGCGCCGGGTACTGGTAGCGGAAGGCGAGGGCGCTGACATAAGGCTTGATCATGTCCAGGGTGTAATCGTCGGCGGTGGCCCAGAGCAACTGCATGGAGGCGATGACGTTGAGCGGTTTGAACCGCGCAAACTCTTTCGGGTTGACCATTTGCAGGTGTGTGATGGAGTGCGTCACGCCGCTCTGGCGATCCTTGCGCGCCTGCGCGATGCCGTTCAGCGATTCGCGCACCGCGCGGTCGCCGATGGCGTGGATGTGCACCAGCCAGCCGCGTTGATCGATGGCACTGACCAGTTCGCCGAAATGCTTCGGATCGATCAACAGCTCGCCCTGTTTTTGCGAGTTGCTGTAAGGGTCGATCATCGCCGCGCTCTGGGCCGGGTATTCGATCACGCCGTCGGCAAAAAATCTTGATACCCGGCAGGGTCAGGTTGGGGATGCCCTGGAATTGCTGGCGGACCTTGTCCAGCGTGTCGAGATCGGCCGGGACGCTTTTCGGATTGGCCACTAACAGGGCGGCGACGTGGGCGGTCATGCCACCGCTTTGCGACAGCGCTTTGTACACCGGCAACACGCCGACGGTTTTCTCCGTGGGCTTGAGGGCGAACACCGGCTCGCCGGGAGCGGCATTGGCGGCGGGGTCCATCCACGCGGTGATCCCCAGGCTGTTGTTGTAACGCACGGCGGTTTGCGCGGCCTTCAGCATATCGGCGGCGCTCGGTACCGGCATTTTTGACGCGACCCGGTCCCAACCGGCGTCCACCAGGAACCCGTTGGGGGTGCCATCGGCATGCTTACCGATGGTGTCAAGTTCGGCGGCGGGCAATGACTTGAGCAGGGCGGCATCAATACCGGCGCGCTTGAGCATGACGTCGTTGGCCCACGCGGTATGGTGATCGCTGCCGGTGAACACCACAGGCACTTCGGCCCATTCGCCGGTGTTGAATTTTTTGCCGAAAGCGTCGGCTTGAGCCCAGTAAGCCGAACTCATGCCGGCCACGCTCAGTACATCGCCATGTTTGGCCTTGCCATCGTCACGCCAGCCGCGCAGGCGTTTTTCCAGTTCATCGAGGTCGACCACCTCGTCTTCCATATTGGCCGAGACCATTTCCAGGCCGCCGAAAATCGCGTGGGAATGGCTGTCGATCAGGCCGGGCATCAGGGGCTTGCCGGCCAGATCGATCACTTGGGTTCCCGACTCGATCAAGGCTTTGATCTGCGCATCGCTGCCCACTTGCAACACTTTGCCGTCCTGCACCGCCAGCGCCTGCACCTTCGGGTGAGCGCGGTCGGCGGTGAATATCTTGCCGTTGAGCAGCACCAGATCGGTCGCCGCCATGGCTTCCATCGAGGCAAAAGCCACGGCGGCCATCAATAGATTCGGGATGAATCTTTTCATTGAATGTTTCCTTGTTATTGCGTTTGATGGCCAGATTAGTGGCTGCTCACGCTCAGCAGAACGCCTCACTCACGAAAAACGTTTTTGCCGGAATGGAAAAAGAATGGACAAGTTGAGTGCATTGAACATGTTCGTGGTCACGGCGCAGCTGGGCAGTTTCAGTCGCGCCGCCGAGCAATTGGGCAAGACCCCCTCGGCCCTGACCAAAGCGGTCAATCACCTGGAGGCTGAACTCGGCGCTCGGCTGTTCGAGCGCAGCACCCGGCGGATTCTGCTGACGGAAGTGGGGCGGCTCTACCTGGAAACCGCGCGTCAGGTGCTGCAACGGCTGGACGAGGCCGGCGAGGAAATCGAGCAATTGCAGCATGGCCTGCGCGGCAATCTGAAAATCACCGCGCCACTGGCCTATGGGCAAGCCTTTCTCGATCAGGTGTGCGGCGGTTTTCTGGAGCAGTACCCGCAAATCAATCTGCAAGTGGACCTGTGCGATGAGTTCGTCAATCTGCTGGAAAGCGGTTACGACCTGGCGTTGCGCGAAGGCCATGACGACCTGCCGGGGCTGATCGCCCGCGTCGTTGGCAGCAATCGTCTGGCGTTGTGTGGCAGCCCGGCCTATCTGGCGCGCAAGGCGCTGCCGGTCACCCCGCAAACCCTCGATGAACACGAGTGGTTGTTGTATCGCCATCCCTTGCTCAGCCGCGAATTCTGGTGGGCCGAGCGCGACGGGCAGCGCTTGAACCTGCCGCAACCCCAAGCGCCACGACTGCGCAGCGACAATTACGACTTGCTGCTGGCCAATGCACTGGCCGGGCGCGGGTTGCTGCACACGCCGCTGTGGAGCGCCGCGCCGTATCTGGCCGATGGTCGGCTGGTGCGGGTGATGGCGGACTACGACATCGATCCGGACAGCTTTGGCCCGCACATTCTGGCGGTGTACCCGAGCCATCGGCGAGCGACCGCCAAAGTGGTGGCTTTTATCGATTACATCGCCGGTTTTCTGGCCTCTCGTGGGCTGAGCTGACTGGCGGCCCTTGTCAGGAAAAACCCGAAAGAGTACAAATGTACTCCATGACGACTTTAACTCCCCGCCGTACCGCCATCCTGACCTTCATCCGCGATCGCATCGCCGAACACGGTCAGCCCCCGAGCCTCGCTGAAATCAGCGAGGCTTTCGGTTTCGCCTCCCGTAGTGTGGCGCGCAAGCATGTGCTGGCGCTGACCGAAGCGGGTTTCATCGAGGTCAATGCGCATCAGGCGCGCGGCATCCGGCTGCTGAATCAACCGCCGCGGCCCGAGCTGCTGGACGTTCCGGTACTCGGTCGAGTGGCGGCGGGGGCGCCGATCGGTGCCGATGCCGAGGTCCATAGCCGCTTGCTGCTCGATCCGTCGATTTTCTCGCGGGTGCCGGACTACATGCTGCGGGTCCAGGGCGATTCGATGATCGAGGACGGCATTCTCGACGGCGATCTGGTGGGTGTGCGGCGCAACCCCGAGGCGGTCAACGGCCAGATCGTCGTGGCGCGGCTCGACGGCGAAGTCACCATCAAGCGTTTCGAGCGGGACGGTGAGCGTATCCGGTTGCTGCCGCGCAACCCGGCTTACAAGCCGATCATTGTTCGAGCCGATCAGGATCTGGCCATCGAAGGCGTGTTCTGCGGCCTGGTGAGGCAAGGGTGATGGGCGCCGTCGTTGCGTTGGATACGCTGTTCAATGGCGGCCAGGTCTGGAAAGGCCGGCCTGCGCCACCAACGATCAGCCCGCAACCCACCGGGCATGCGGCGCTGGATGCGGCATTGCCGAGCGGTGGCTGGCCGGAAGCGGCACTGAGCGAAATCCTCCTGGCGGGGCAGGGCGTTGGCGAGTTGCAACTGGTGTGGCCGACGCTGGCGCGGCTGTCAGCGGCCGGTGAACGCATCGTGCTGGTGGCGCCGCCTTACGTGCCGTATCCCCAGGCCTGGCAGAACGCCGGGGTCGATCTGCGGCAACTGTCGATCATCCAGGCCAGCGAGCGCGATGCGCTGTGGGCGGCGGAACAATGCCTGCGTTCGGGCAGTTGCGGGGCAGTGTTGTGCTGGCCGCACAAGGCCGACGATCGGGCGTTGCGGCGTTTGCAGGTGGCGGCGGAAACCGGCCAGACCCTGGCGTTCGCCTATCGCTCGCTCAGTGACGCCATCAACCCGTCGCCAGCGGCCCTGCGCATTGCCATCGACGGCAAACCTGCTCAGTTGCGGGTGCTCAAGTGCCGGGGCGGGCTGGCCCGTTCGGCGCCGATTGCCTTTGCCGTGGGGCATTGAGGTTGCCATGCGCTGGGTTTGCATTCTGTTCCCGCAATTGGCACTGGACGCGGTACTGCGCCAACGCCCCGACCCCGATGAGCCGCTGGCGCTGCTGACCGGCCCGGCCCAGCGTCGGGTGCTGCAGGCGGTCAACGGTTCGGCGCGGGCGCTGGGCTTGCGGCCCGGTCAGTCGATGACCGCCGCCCAGGCGTTGAGCAAAGGATTCGTCACGGCCGAATACGACGCCGCCGAGATTGAACACTGGCAGCAGTTCCTGGCCGCGTGGGCCTATCGGTTCAGTTCCCAGGTCAGCGTGCATTACCCGCGGGCCGTGGTGTTTGAAATCGAATCCAGCCTGGGCCTGTTCGGGCCCTGGCCGCAGTTCGAGGCGCGGTTGCGGGCCGAGCTCGGCGAGCTGGGGTTTCGTCATCGGATTGTCGCCGCGCCCAACCCGGTGGCGGCGCGGGTGCTGGCCAACGTTTATGACGGTCTGGTAGTGCCGGACGATCAGGCCTTGCAGCATCACCTCGGGCAGTTGCCCGTCGACCGGATCGCCCTGGAGCCAAGCGTTGCCACGGCCTTGTCGCGCATGGGGTTGCGCACGTTGAGCCAGGTGCAGGCGCTACCCCGGCATAGCCTGGCCCGGCGTTTCGAGGCCCAGGTGCTCAGGCATCTGGATGCCTTGTTCGGTTTACGGCACCTGGCGCTGGCGTTCTACCTGCCGCCCGACCGTTTCGATGTACGCATCGAACTCAACTTCGATGTGCAGTCCCATCAGGCGCTGCTGTTTCCATTACGCAGGCTGACCGGCGATCTGTCGGCGTTCCTCTGTGGCCGGGACAGCGGTGTGCAGCGTTTTGACCTGCACCTTGAGCACGCCGGGTTGCCGGACACGCTGATCAAGGTCGGCCTGCTCAGCGCCGAGCGCGATCCGGCGATGCTGTTCGAACTGGCCAGGGGGCGTCTGGAACAGGTTCGGGTCGAGGCGCCGGTGCGCGGTTTTCGTCTGCGCGCCGAGGATCTACCGGCCTTCGTGCCCCAGTGTCAGGAACTGTTCGACGATCGACCACAGCAGTCCTTGCCCTGGGAGCAACTGCGCGAACGCTTGCGCGCACGGCTGGGGGATGACGCGGTGCAGGGCTTGCGGTTCCAGGCCGATCACCGGCCGGAATGCGCGTGGCAGGCCACTGTCGACAGCCAGGCCTGTGGGGTATTGCCTGTCGTGCAACGTCCGGGCTGGTTGCTGACCGAACCACAGGCGGTACACGAAGGTTCGACGCGCATTCTCATGGGGCCGGAGCGCATCGAGTCGGGCTGGTGGGACGGCGACGACGTGCGCCGCGATTACTACCTGGTCGAAACCCGTTCCGGCCAGCAGGGCTGGGCCTATCGGGTGGTGGGTGAAGACGGTCCGTTGTGGCTGCAAGGCTGGTTTGCATGAGTGTCGACTATGCCGAACTGCACTGCCTGTCGAACTTCAGTTTTCAGCGCGGTGCCTCCAGCGCGCTCGAGCTTTTTCAACGGGCGAAGAAGCAGGGCTATCAGGCGTTGGCAATCACCGACGAATGCACCCTGGCGGGCATCGTCCGCGCCTGGCAGGCGGCCAAGGCCGTAGAGCTGCCGCTGATCATCGGCAGCGAAATACGCATCGAAGACGGCCCGAAACTGGTGCTGCTGGTGGAAAACCTCGAGGGTTACCAAAGCCTGTGCCGATTGATTACCCGCGCCAGACGCCGCACGCAGAAAGGCCAGTATCAGGTGCTGCGGGAGGATTTCAGCGAGCCGCTGCAGGGGTTGTTGGCGTTGTGGGTGCCGGACGCCGTCGATGATTTTGCGCAGGGCCATTGGCTGAAACAGACTTTCGCCGAACGCTTGTGGCTGACCATCCAGCTACATCGCGGGCAGGACGACACCCGGCGCCTGGCGGCGCTGCTGACCCTGGCGCGGGAACTGCGAATTCCGGCAGTGGCCAGCGGCGATGTGCACATGCACGCCCGTGGCCGTCGCGCCTTGCAGGACACCATGACCGCGATCCGTCATCACTTGCCGGTGGCCGAGGCCGGATTGCGCCTGCACCCCAATGGCGAACGGCATCTGCGCAGCCTCGACGCCTTGCGCGAGCTCTATCCGCAGGCATTGCTCGACGAGACGCTGAGCATTGCCCGGCGCTGCATGTTCGACCTCGGTCAGTTGCGTTATCAATATCCCCGGGAGCTGGTGCCCGATGGTCACTCGGCTACGTCCTGGCTGCGGGAGCTGGTTGAAAAGGGTATTCGGTGGCGCTGGGAAATAAGTCCTAAGGCTGCGGTGCTGGCGCAGATCGACAAGGAACTGGAGCTGATTGCCGAGCTGGGGTACGAAAGTTATTTCCTGACGGTTCATGACATTGTGAATTTCGCCCGTGAGCAACACATTCTTTGTCAGGGGCGCGGTTCTGCCGCCAACTCGGCGGTGTGCTACGTGCTGGGAATCACGGAGATCGACCCGGATCGGAGCACGCTGCTGTTCGAGCGTTTTCTCTCCAAAGAGCGCAACGAACCGCCGGACATCGACGTGGATTTCGAGCACGAGCGGCGTGAAGAAGTCCTGCAATACGTGTTTCGGCGTTATGGCCGGGCCCGCGCGGCGCTGACCGCGGTGGTCAGCACCTACCATGGCGCCGGTGCCGTACGCGACGTGGCCAAGGCGTTGGGTTTGCCGCCGGATCAGGTCAACGCCCTGGCTGACTGTTGCGGCCGCTGGAGTGATCAGGCACCGCCCGTCGAGCGCCTGCGCGAAGGTGGTTTCGACCCCGACAGCCCGGTGTTGCGCCGGGTGTTGAGCCTGACGGGGCAACTGATCGGCTTCCCCCGGCACTTGTCCCAGCACCCCGGCGGTTTCGTGATTTCCGAGCAGCCGCTGGACAGCCTGGTGCCGGTGGAAAACGCCGCCATGGCCGAGCGCACCATCATCCAGTGGGACAAGGACGATCTGGATGCGGTCGGGCTGCTCAAGGTCGATATCCTTGCACTGGGCATGCTCAGCGCGATTCGCCGTTGTTTCGACCTGCTGCGCCGGCACCGGGGCCGTGACCTGAGCCTGGCGACGGTGCCGGCCGAAGACCCGCAAACCTACGAGATGATTGGCCATGCCGACACCATCGGGGTGTTCCAGATCGAATCCCGGGCACAGATGTCGATGCTGCCCAGGCTCAAGCCCAAGAACTTTTACGATCTGGTGATTGAGGTGGCGATCGTTCGTCCGGGGCCGATTCAGGGCGGGATGGTGCATCCCTATCTGCGGCGGCGTAAGGGTGAAGAAGAGGTGATATACCCCTCCAAAGAACTTGAAGCCGTACTGAAACGTACGTTGGGCGTGCCGCTGTTCCAGGAACAGGTGATGCAGATCGCGATTGTCGCCGCCGACTACAGCCCCGGCGAGGCCGATCAATTACGCCGCTCCATGGCGGCCTGGAAACGCCATGGTGGACTGGAACCGCACAAGGAACGTCTGGCGGACGGTATGAAGAAAAACGGCTACACGGCGGAGTTCGCCGCGCAGATCTTCGAGCAGATCAAAGGCTTCGGCGATTACGGTTTTCCCGAGTCCCACGCCGCCAGTTTCGCCTTGCTGACCTACGCCAGTTGCTGGTTGAAATGCCACGAGCCGGCGGCGTTCGCCTGTGCGTTGATCAACAGCTGGCCCATGGGTTTCTACAGCCCGGACCAGATTCTCCAGGATGCTCGCCGCCATCATTTGCAGATTCGCCCGGTGGACGTGCGGGCCAGTGACTGGGACTGCAGCCTGGAACCGATCACCGGCGCGCAGCCGGCAATTCGCATGGGATTGCGGATGATCAAGGGCTTTCGCGAGGACGATGCCCGGCGCATCGAGATGGCAAGGTCCAAAGGGGCGTTTGCCGACATCGCCGACCTTGGCGAACGGGCCCGACTCGATGCCCGCGCCCAAGAGCAATTGGCCGATGCCGGTGCACTGCGCGGGCTGGCCGGTGACCGGCATCGGGCGCGCTGGGAGGTCGCGGGGGTACAGAAGCAACTCGGTTTGTTTGCCGGCCTGCCGAGTCAGGAAGAGCCGGCGGTGTCTCTGCCCAAACCCACCGTGGGCGAGGACTTGCAAGCCGATTACGCCAGTGTCGGCACTACCTTGGGGCCACATCCATTGGCTTTGCTGCGCAGTGAACTCAAGGCCCGGCGTTGCCGCAGCTCCAGGGAATTGCTGGCGGTCGAGCATGGACGTCCGGTCAGCGTCGCCGGGCTGGTCACCGGTCGACAGCGTCCGGGGACTGCCAGCGGCGTGACCTTCGTGACCCTTGAAGACGAGTTCGGCAACGTCAACGTGGTGGTCTGGCGCGACCTGGCCGAACGACAACGGCAGGTACTGGTCGGCTCGCAATTGCTCAAGGTCGATGGGCGCTGGGAACAGGAAGGCGAGGTGCGGCATCTGATTGCCGGACGCTTGAGCGACCTGAGTCCATTGCTCGACGGTATTCATGTGCGCAGCCGGGATTTTCGCTGAGTACGACTGCTGCCGGCAGGGCATCCGGCAATCTTGCTGTACGGGTCAGTTCGCCGAATACGGCGCCGACTGATACCCATCGGGGGGGCGCTTGAGAATCAGCTATACCTCAATGAAACCATTGGCGTCGGCGGTGCTCGAAACAAACGGGTACGCACCGTCTGCTCATGCCGTTGCACTGCCTGAACACATGTCATTCACAGGACATAGGCCAGTCGATGCAGTTTCTAGACAATAGCCACGGATGTACCGGTTGGAGCGGCGAAATGGCCGAACGCATTCGCGCGTTCGACTGGAGCCTGACCGAGCTCGGGCGCATCGAAGCCTGGCCCGGGAGTCTGCGCAGCGCGGTGCAGTTATTGCTCGCCTCACCCCTGCCGATGGTGATGTTGTGGGGGCGACCCGGCTACATGATCTATAACGATGCCTACTCGAAATTTGCCGGTGGGCGCCATCCTTATCTGCTGGGTTCCCCGGTGGAGCTGGGCTGGCCGGAGGTCGCCGAATTCAATCGGCATGTGGTGGACACCTGCCTTGCGGGCGGCACCTTGTCCTATCACAACAAAGCACTGGTGCTGTTGCGTGACGGCGTCCCCGAAGACGTCTGGATGGATCTTTACTACAGCCCCGTCGCCAATGATGACGGGTGCCCCGCCGGGGTCATGGCGATGGTGGTCGACACCACTGACCATGTGATTTCCGAACGCCGACGCCAGGAAGCCGAAAACGCCTATCGCGCCGACAACGAAAGAGTCCGCCTGGCCCTCAATGCCGGGGCGTTGCTCGGCTCGTTCGTCTGGGACATCAAGGCTGATGTGCTGTCGGGCGACGAACGATTCGCCCGCACGTTTTCCTACCCACCCAACCAGGACCTGGCCAACCTGCCGCCGCTCATCGCCGAAATGCAGATTCATCCCGACGACCGCAGCTGGGCTCGGGAGCGGTTCAACCAATCGGTGGAAACCGGCATACCCTATAACGCCGAATATCGGGTTCTGCGCCCTGACGGCAGTTACCTGTGGGTACTCGCCAGCGGGTGTTGCGAGTTCAATGAACGAGGTGAGGCGTTCCGCTTTCCCGGGGTACTGATCGACATCCACGAACGCAAGATTGCCGAAGAATCGTTGCTCAAGTTCACCCGCAACCTGGAACAGCGAGTCGCTGATGAAGTCGAAGCGCGGCTGGCGGCCGAAGAGCAGTTGCGTCAGTCACAGAAACTCGAAGCCATCGGCGGCCTCACCGGCGGCGTGGCCCATGATTTCAACAATCTGTTGCAGGTGATCGCCGGCAACCTGCACTTGCTGGCGCGTCACGAGCCGGACAACGCCAACGTGCAACGCCGGGTCAGCGCGTCGATTGCCGCGGTCGAACGCGGTGCCAAACTGTCTTCGCAATTACTCGCCTTTGCCCGTCGTCAGCCCTTGTCGCCAGCCGTCTGCGAGCCGCGGCAGGTTTTCGAAGGCTTGGGGGAATTGTTGCAGCGGGCACTGGGGGAAACTATCCGGATCAAGGTGACGGCCCCGGACGATCCCTGGCATATCTTCGTGGACCGCAATCAACTGGAGAACGCCATTCTCAACCTCGCGATCAACGCCCGAGATGCCATGAAAGGCGAAGGGACCATTGCTCTGAGCGCCGAGAACATTGCCCTCGACCGCACTTTTTGCGCAGGCAAGGGCATCATCGCCGGCGACTATGTCTGCGTCGCGGTGGCTGACTCGGGCATCGGCATGTCGCCTCAAGTACTCGCACAGGCCTTCGAACCGTTTTTCACGACCAAGGCCGACGGCCAGGGTACGGGCCTGGGTTTGAGCATGGTGTTCGGTTTCGTCAAACAGAGCGGTGGGCATACCGAGATCTCCAGTGCCCTCGGGCAAGGTACTCGGGTGCAGCTGTATTTCCCTCGCAGCCTGCGTCCGTTGCCCGGTGAGACAATGCGTCATGATCCACAGCACCGGGGCGGGCACGAAACCATTCTGGTGGTCGAGGACAACGAAGCGGTGCGTCGCTCGGCGGTGGATTTATTGCGTGAAGAGGGTTATCAGGTTCTGACCGCGGCCAACGGTGACCTGGCGATGCAGATGTTGCTCGATGGCGTGACGGTGGACCTGATCTTCACCGACGTGGTCATGCCCGGCCTGATCAAAAGCTCGGACCTGGCCGCCTGGGCCAAAGTGCAGAATCCTCCGGTGGCGGTGCTGTTTACCTCCGGGCACACCCAGGACATTATTTCGCGCAATCACCAACTCAGCCCCGACACCTTTCTGCTGAGCAAACCGTATGGCCCCGAAGCACTATTGCGCATGATCCGCAGCGTGCTGGGCAGTTGATTCTATTGTGGCGAGGGACTTGCTCCCGCTGAGTGCGAAGCGCTCCAAAAGCCATATCACTGTTCATCTGATACAACGCGGTGAATGGTTTCACGACTGCTTCGCAGCCGAGCGGGAGCAAGCTCCCTCGCCACAATGGATCGCCAGGCTGTGGATTTTCATAGACTGTGCAATCCCTGTGGCAGCGTGCCTTGACTGACTGGCCTCAAGGCTTGGAGTTATTTGTCGGGATGAGCCGCCTGGAGTTTTTTCGCCATTGGTCATTCTCCTCTCAGGTTTATATGGGCGATCCAGATGATCGTTAACCAATGGAGGAGGGCGCTCGAGCAAAGGTTTTATCGCGTTTGCGGCAGGACGACGAACGGACACCGCCGGTCTGATAGACGGTCGACAGAACCGGGCAACCGAGGCCATTCTGATAATTGGCGGAGGCAATCGATCACGTTTGCCACCGATTAACAAACGGAGGTGTTCCATGCCGGTGACCCATGACCTTTATCAGGACTTGCGCTGCACGAAGGAAGAGATCCAGCAAAAACGCACCAAGGATCCGTTACTGGATTCACTGCTCAACAAATACTCCCAGGCGGACGCCGAAGTATTAAAGGCCGAGTCCGCACAATCGGATGCGCCCAGCGATGAGGTACTGAAGAAGCTCAAGGAGAAGCGTGTGCAGGTCAAGGACAAGATCGCTGAGCGACTTAAGACGCCGTCCTGAGGCGCTGTGCAGAATCACCGACGACCGGTGACTGAACAATTGGAACGGGGATCAATACCGGCACCTCGAACGATCAGAGTCCAACGTTGCGACTCCATGCGAGGTGCCCCATGCCCGATTCAGTCTTCCCTCATAAAGAAAAGTATCCCAGTGAACAACAGGGCGGCTACGACCCGATGCCGACCCATCCCGAACCCCTGAGCCCGGGCCGCATTACCGTCAACCCCGAGGAGGAGCCGGGCATCGATGAGCTGCCAGACAATGAGGGCACGCAGGACGACGCCGACACTCAAGTCACCCAATAACCACGTAGCAGCAGCCTCGCTGGGGCTCGACAGCTGCTACAGCTGAACGCAGGCTTCAACATTGATGTTGGCTGGCAGAGCAAGCCCGCTTGATCACCGCTATGGCTGCAACGCCGTGCTCAACGGCAACCGCGCCATGTGCCGCGCTGTCAGCGACCCCAGATACAACCAGTCCCCATACTCGCGCACGGTGGTGATGGGTGAGTAGTTGCCGCTGCTGGCATCCTGCAGATTGGCAATCACTTTGCCGTCAAGGTCCAGGCCGAGGGCGAAGGCGCGTTTCTCCAGCGGTTTGGGCAGGACCGTCATCGCGCGCACGATCATTTTGCGTACCAGAGGGTAGGGCGCCGTGGCGTCGAGCAGTGCACTGCGCGGTGCATACAGCGCTACCCAGTAACGGTCACGGCCATTGAACGCCAGGTTGTCCGGCAGCCCCGGCAAATTGTCGATAAACAGATCATGGGTTCCGGCTTTCGGCCCGGTCAGCCAATACCGGCTGATGCGATAGGCGCCGGTTTCGTTGACCAGCACAAACGCGTCGTCAGGTCCCAGTGTCACGCCGTTGGCGAACTCCAGCTGGTCCAGCAGGACCGTGGTCTTGCCGCTCTGGAAGTCATAACGCAGCAAACGGCCGTCGCCGCCGTGCTCGATGATCGCCTCGCCATCCTTGCCATAGCCCCAACGGCTGGAGGCATCGCTGAAGTAGGCGTAATGCCCGGGCTTGTCGATGGCCACGTCATTGGTAAAACCCAAGGGCACGCCGTTGGCCGTGGTGCTCAATGGAATCAATCGGCCCTGAGTATCGAGCGACAGCAAACCCTTGACCCCGTCGGCGATCACCAACAAACCGTTGGGATGCCGCGCCAGGCCCAATGGCCGGCCACCGGTGTCGGCCAGCACCTTGGTGGTTGTGCCGTCGAGACTGGTGCGAATCAACCGGCCGTCATGCAGGCCGGTGATCAGGGCATCTTGCTCCAGCAGCAACGCCTCCGGGCCGTCGATGTCCGTGGCGCCGACACGTTCCACGCCTTTGAGGCGTTGATTGTCGGCATAGAGGCCATGGACGAGGGAGGGCGCTGGTGGCGGTGCCCAGGCGATCGGCTGGACTTTGGTTGGTAATAACAACAGGACGGCGCCGAGGGCAATGATCAGCAGCAACAACACATGTCGGAATTTGAGGGCTTTTTTCACGCGCTGACTCCTGCCGGGGCTAGATGTTTTTGCGCCATCTCGCGCAACGCCAGCAACGATTGCGCCGATTCACGCTCGATGCGTCGCTTGAGCAGCAGTCGATTGGCGATGCGCATCGCCAGGCCGCTGAAACAATATTCCAGGGTGCGGACAAACCGCGTGCCATCACCCTCGGCCTCGCACTCGTAAGTCACCACCAACGACAGCCCATGATCGCCCCGGGCCCGAGCGCTCCAGCGCCGGCCGGGCAGGTATTCGCTGACCTCCCAGCTCAAATGCCCCTCGCGTCCGCCAGCCCGAATGTCTTCCTCGAACCGCGCCCCGGCATACAGCGGGCCGCTTTGGCCATCGACTTTGAGGGAAGAAGGATGCCACTGCGGCCAACGTGTCGCCGTGCAGGCGTAGGCGAGCACGGCCACTGGATTGCCGGCAATGTCGATCACGTGCTGCAGGCGGGTCATGGGTATTCTCGTCTGGTGCGCAGGGGCCTGTTCCGGTTGCCAGTACAGAGTGCCGAACAGGTAGTCCATCAGTGGAAACACGATATTGAAATTGCGTTCCTGCATCAGCTCTCGGTGGTGATGCAGTTCATGCAGGCGGCGCATCTGGCGGATCCACGGCAACCGTGTGACTGGATTGCTTGGCTGCAGATGTTCACAGGCATGGAACACCTCATAGGTCAGGTAACCGAGGACCATGCAGCCGCCAAACAGCCCCGCGACGTTGCCATTGAGTTGAGCCAGCAGCCACCAGGCGGGCGCTGTAATGACCAGGGTGTGCAACACGATCAGCCAGGCCGGAAACAGAATCACCCGCCAGTCCCGGGCGCTGTCGTAAGTCATGTGGCCAGGGGTGAAAAAGCTGTGATGGTCACCGGCGTGACGGGCGTAGAACATCCGCGCCAGGCGCTTTTTGTGGTGTCCCAGATGCCGATGCACGACGTACACGCCGAAGTTGAAGAACAACAGGGTCAGCGGCACCGCCAGCCATTCCAAGGGTTGTACCCGATGCACGGTGCTCCAGAACCCGCCGATGGCCAGCAACCCGAACAGCAGCACAAAGGCACCGTGCAACCAGGGGTTGTAGAGCGGATGAATACCGGCACGGTAACGCGCGCGGAATGCTTCGGTGGTCTGCCTCACTGAGTTCACCTGTGGTTATTGTTATAACCAGCAGATTAGCCGATCCCGTCGCAGAGGCTGGACGAACCTCGAGGGCACACGCGCCATGCTCCGGTGCAAAGGCGCTTGCTGGGTGTCAGGTCAGCGGGTTCCAGCGCTGGGACCAGTCGTCGTCCGACTTGATGACTTCGCGCAGCAGGTCGAAAGCCCGTTGCAGGGTCGCCGAGTCGCGGTCGCGGGAGTAGACCAGGTAGGTCGGATAACTGAACTCCGGGGCTTTGGGCACTGGCTCCAGCACGCCGCTTTCCAGATAGCTGTGGACCACTCGGGTGCGGAAATAGCCGCTGCCGCCGTTTTCCAGGATGTATTGCAAGGCCAGCGGTCCGAGGTTGAAACTCAGGGCTGCCTTGGCTTTTTCCGGCAGGGCGGCATCGTGCTGACGACGGAAGTCCGGGCCCCAGTCGATATACACGTAAGGATCAGGCCGTGCGGCCAGGCGTACCAGGATGAGTTTTTCTTCCAGCACCTGCTCCACTTGCAGGCGAGGCCAATACTCGGGCTGATAGACCAGCGCCGCATCCAGCACCCCCAGCTCCAGTTGGCGCAGCAGGTTTTCGCCGTCGCGGATTTCCATGCGCAATGCGTGGCTGGGAATCTTCTCGCGTAACTCGCCGGCCCAACTGAGCATCAACGGGTTGCACAGGCTGACCTCGCCGCCGATGTGCAGCACATCGCGGTAGCCCTCGGGCAGCGGTAAGTCCCGGCGCGCCGCTTCCCAGGTCTGCACCAGTTGATTGGCGTAAACCACAAAGGCCTCGCCATTGGGCGTCAGGCGCGCACCGGCGCGATTGCGCACGAACAGCGTGCTGCCCAGCTGACTTTCGAGTTTCTGCACGCGAGCGGTGATCGCAGTCTGGGTGACATGCAGCTTCTCGGCCGCTGCGGCCAGGCTGCCGTGGCGGACGATTTCCAGAAAGGTGCGGGCGAGGTCGATGTCCATGGGAAGGCCGATGCGGGAGGTGCGGGCATTGTAAGAGCAGCCATGGTCTTGCGATACCGCCCGTGGCGAGGGAGCTTGCTCCTGCTGGGGCGCGAAGTGGCCCCAAACCTGCCACTGCCACTCTTCAGAGGCACCTCAATCAATCATGACGCCGGACCTCCTTCCCACTATCTGACGTGCACGCCCACTTTTAAACATTGCTGGGGCGGGGGTTGTTTAAGCGCCCTCAAGGTTACTTCCTGAAAGCTACAAAACCTTGCGCCGTTGCCTACGGCTGCGCCAGAATCCGCCGGCTTGTGCGCCTTGGGCCCGCTCGGTAACTTGGTTCCCGTCACTGCCCATCAGTGATCGGGTTTAGTCGCCCGCGTTAACTCAGTTGTGCGTGCATCTGTCATGCAGGTCTTTCATTCCTGTACTTGATGGTGGCTGTACGTAGGGCGCCCTCGGGCGCGCCGGATTGCTGAGTTTCCCGGTCGACTAACCTGCGTGCAGCTGCCTCCCTCTCGTTTAGTCGCGAGAGGGGTGGCACCCAATAGGAAATTCAGCATATGTTCAAGGTCACACCCAATCCTCCAGACACCGATCCAGTCTCCCCGTACGAACCCGATTCAAAGAAGCTCAACGAGGCCGCCGAGCGGGCTCTGAACTTCCACTTTCCGTCGAATGCCGACATCAAGGCCACCGCCCGTAAACCCAGCAAGCTGTTTGCCGTGGCCCCAGAGGCCACAGCCGAAACCCTGGCGGTTTTTTTGGTCGAGACGCTGGCCTCGGTCGATGTGATGGTCCATCAATTGGTGGATCATCTGGAAGGTGAGTCGCGCTACGCCCTGCTGGGTATTTCAAACAGCATCCTGATGGCGGAGATCACGGCGAACCGGGTGTTGGATAAAATTGATCTACCCAAGTAGGCGCGGTTTGCCGGGGCGAGTGAGTGACTGACATTGGGCTGTGCAGCGGTCCCTTTTTTGGGGCCGCTGCGCGGTCCAGCGGGAGCAAGCTCCCTCGCCACAGGTTTCACTGTCTGGCCCAATCACCTCGTGCCAAACAATCAGTCCGCTAACGCAACTTCCTTCACCACCGCCCAATCCGCCACCAACCGCTGTGGCGTGCCACACGCCTTGCGCTTGAACACAAAATTCCGGCACTTCTCGGCAAATTGCTTACGGTTGCGCACCATGTCCAGCTGCATCTCTTGCAGCTCGGCATTGCGGCAGTGCTGCATCAATTGGGTATCGAACTGGCTTTTGCGCTCACGCACCGCCCGGTACGCCGAATCACTCAACGCACCATTGGCCCGCTGCAACAGCCACAGGCCAAACTCGTCCGGACAGCGCGGACCGATTTCCTGGACCATGCCCAGCTGCAAGGCCCGGGTGGCGCTGATCGGCAGGCAATCTTCGGTGAGTTTTTCCGCCATCGCCCGGCCGACGGCACGGGGCAGGCTGTAGGTCCAGTATTCGGAGCCATACAGGCCCATGGTTTTGTAATGAGGATTGAGCACGATGTCGGCCCGGGCCAAGACGATGTCAGCCGCCAGTGCCAGCATCACTCCGCCGGCCCCGGCATTGCCGGTCAAGCCGCTGACGACCAATTGCCGGGCGCTGAGCAGTTCCTGGCAGACGTCATCGATCGCCTGAATATTGGCCCAGGCCTCCAGGCCCGGAACCGCCGCGGCCTGGATCACGTTGAGGTGCACGCCGTTGGAGAAACTGCCGCGCCCACCCTTGATCAGCAGTACTTGCGTGTCCCGGGACTTGGCCCAGCGCAGGGCTTGCACCAGTCGCTGACACTGTTCCGTGCTCATCGCGCCGTTGTAGAACTCGAAGGTCAGCTCGCCGACATGCCCCGATTCACGGTAGCGGATCGGTTGATAGGGCTCGTTGCTGAAGGGCTGCGAAGCGATCGACCAATCCAGGGTCGGCACCTGTGTCAGCTGTTCGGCGAGTACGTGCCGGGCCGGGCGCTTGAAGGTTTCTTCGCCGAGTTGGGGTTTGCGTCGCAACGAACCGATCCACAGGCTGTGATCGCCGGTCGCCACCAGCACCGCATCATCATGCACCGCAAGAATCTCCCCTGGCGTGCCACTGCGCGAATCCGGATGGGCGTCATACAGGTAGTACTGCCCGCCAGCCAGGCTCGCCAATACGCCGGGCTGGCCGTCGGCGGCGTCGATGCAGCGTTTGATGAAGCGTGAGCTGTCGTGCCAGCTGAAGCTGCGGTCGGCTTGTTTCATGTTCGGCTGCAAGCGGCCAATCACATGACGTTGGCTGTAGTCCAAGGGCACTGGCACGAAACCGCCGATGAATTTTTCCACGACTTCGCGGATACACAGGATTGCCGCATCGCTGACGCGTCCGTTGTACAACTCGGATTTGCGCAGATCCTGGGGCAGGTTGAACTCACACGTGGCCCAGACCGGCCCGGCGTCCATTTCCTCTACCGCTTGCAACGCGGTCACACCCCAGCGGCTGAGCTCTCGGGTGATCGCCCAGTCCAGCGCGCTGGCGCCACGGTCGCCGACGATGCCCGGATGAATGATCACCACGGGACGCTGGCGGTTGCTCCACAGTTGTTGCGGTACCCGATCCTTGAGGAACGGGCAGATCACCAGGTCGGCGCCGGAATGTTCGATCTGCTCGCACACCGCTTCGTCGTCGGTGAATAGCACCACGCAGGGCGAGTGGCCAGCCTGACGTAAATCCAGCCAGGCCCGTTGGGTCAGGCCGTTGAACGCTGATGACAACAGAATGATTTTCAATGACTGCACGATTGACTCTTCCTTGAGAATAATGGGCCGCAGGCTCCCAATGAGCCGTCCGTGGCCTTCGATGGAAGCGCGATAGTAGTGATTGTGCGGTGGGGAACAACTGATCGAGGTCAAGCTTGTGTCAGCGGGTGTTTCGGGAGGAAGGTTGAACAGCGATTCAATGTGGAAGTGAGCCTGAACGCGATGGCGGACTGACATCTAATATCACTGTTGAATGTTAACCCCCCATTGCGAGCAGGCTCGCTCCCACATTAGGTCGGTGGCGCTTGGAAAATTGTGGTTCAAAACGCAAAACACGAACACCCAAACGCCCCCCAGAACCCCTGAAAGTCACTGACCGGCGCTGACGACAACCGCGCCCGCTCATGGCTGTGGGCATGCACCGCGCACGCGCCCACGCATTGATGAACCTGAGCCGTCAGCGGCGCCAGGGGTTTCCAATGCCCCGGTACGTTCACCACTGGCGACCATTCAGGCACTACCGGAATCGGTGGTGGCCCCAGTTTTTCGAACTCGGCCGTGCCGTAGACGATCTTGCCGTCGACAATGGTCAGCACTGATTCGATCCATTTGATGGCTTCGTCTTCGATGTGGAAGTAATCCGCCGACAGTGCAATCAGGTCCGCCAGTTGCCCGACCTTGATCTGGCCTTTCTTGCCTTGCTCGGAGGAAAACCAGGCGCTGCCGTGGGTGAACAGTTCCAGCGCCGTGTCGCGGCTCAAACCGTGCGGGTATAGCTCCAGCCCGCCGACGGTGCGGCCACTGACCAGCCAGTACAGCGAGGTCCAGGGGTTGTAGCTGGACACCCGCGTGGCATCGGTGCCGGCGCCCACCGGCACACCCTCGGCGAGCATGCGCGCGATCGGTGGCGTCGCTTCGGCGGCCTTGGCGCCGTAACGGTCGACGAAGTATTCGCCCTGAAACGCCATGCGATCCTGGATGGCGATGCCGCCACCCAGGGCTTTGACCCGTTCGATGTTCCGTGGGTTGATGGTTTCGGCGTGATCGAAGAACCACGGCAAACCGTTGAACGGAATATCCCGGTTGACCTTCTCGAACACGTCGAGCATGCGGCTGATGGATTCGTTGTAGGTGGCGTGCAGACGGAAAGGCCAGCGCTGTTCCACCAGATGCCGAACCACCGGCTCCAGCTCTTGCTCCATGGTTTGCGGCAGGTCGGGGCGTGGTTCGAGGAAGTCTTCGAAATCCGCCGCCGAGAACACCAGCATTTCCCCGGCACCGTTGTGCCGCAGGAAGTCATCGCCCTGGCCGTAATGGGAGGTGCTGGTCCAGTTTTTGAAATCGGTCAGCTCTTCCTTGGGTTTTTGGGTGAACAGGTTGTAGGCAATACGCACCGTGAGCTGTTGGTCTTTGGCCAGTTGCTGGATGACTTGATAATCGTCCGGGTAATTCTGATAACCGCCGCCGGCATCGATGGCACTGGTGACGCCCAGCCGGTTGAGTTCGCGCATGAACTGACGGGTCGAATTGACCTGATATTCCAACGGCAACTTCGGCCCTTTGGCGAGGGTCGAGTACAGAATCATCGCATTGGGCCGGGCGATCAGCATGCCGGTGGGCTCGCCATTCGCATCGCGCTGGATTTCCCCGCCCGGCGGGTTCGGAGTGTCGCGCGTGTAGCCGACCACTTTCAACGCCGCACGATTGAGCAGGGCGCGATCATAAAGATGCAGAACGAACACCGGGGTGTCTGGCGCGGCCTTGTTCAGTTCTTCAATCGTCGGCAGGCGCTTCTCGGCAAACTGGAATTCGTTCCAACCACCGACCACCCGCACCCATTGCGGCGTTGGCGTGCGATCGGCCTGATCCTTGAGCATGCGCAACGCATCGGCCAGGGACGGCACGCCTTCCCAGCGCAGTTCGAGGTTGTAGTTCAGGCCGCCACGAATCAAGTGCAGGTGGGAGTCATTGAGGCCGGGAATCACCGTGCGCCCATGCAGGTCGATGATTTGGCTGCGTGGGCCTTGCAGGGCCATGGCCTGGGCGTCGCTGCCGACCACCACGAAGCGCCCGTCCTTGATCGCGACGGCACTGGCCTGGGGTTTCTTGCGGTCGACGGTGTGCAGGCGTCCGTTGTACAGAATCAGGTCGGCGGGGGTGTCGGGCATGGTTTTGCTCCCTGCGATCAGCGGACTTATCCAGGCGCCGACGGCGCCTGCCGAAAGGCCTTGCAATACACTGCGACGATTGATGCCGTTATGTTCGTCAGGTGGGTTCATGGCAGTGCTCTCCACAAAATTCTTCACAAAAGAAGCGAGGGCAAACAGCCGATGTCTGACGCATACGGCCAGAAGGAATATAGACGGCATCTGCGCAGATAGCCGTTTTCCGAGGGCGAAAAACGACGAATCCCGCCACGAGGGGCGGGATTCGTTTACAGCCAGACGTGCTCCCGAAGCTCGGGAGCGACGTGCTTAGCCCGGGAACAGCTCCGACAGTTTCATGGCCAGCATCATGTCGCCTTCAGCGCGCAGTTTGCCGCCCATGAACGCTTGCATGCCGTCGGTCGAACCGTCGACGATGCCTTCCAGGGTTTCGCCGTCCATCACCAGAGTGACCTGGGCGTCCGGGTTTTCACCTTCTTGCAGTTCGCAGGTGCCGTCCTTGACAATCAGCGAGAAGTTCTTGGTGTCGTCGATGCGGAAACCGAATACCAGGTCCAGGCCAGCAGCAGCGGCTGGGTTGAACTTGGCTTTCATTGCTTGTACGGCATCAGCTACGGAGGTCATGGTTCGATCCTTTCTTGGGTAATAAGAGCTGGGTGATTACAGCCAGGGTCACAAATAGTCCGGACTCAGCGAAACGTGATGAGTTCCGGGGCCTTCAGCAGTTGCAGATGCGTATGACTGTTGAAGGAAGCCAGGGTCACCTCGCGACCACGAAACTTGAGCAGGTTGAGCGAGGTGTTGACGATTTGCCAGTTCAGTTCAAATGCCTGCTTTGCCGGCATTTGCGTAATGAGGTGGAGCAGGGCAGTGATGGTGCCGCCGGAGGTGAACACGGCGATTTTCTGGGTGTTGTCGGCGTGATCGAGCAGCCGCTGCAGGCCAGCTTGTACGCGTTCGACAAAGCCCAGCCAGCTTTCCAGGCCCGGTGTGTCGTAGGTGCCGGCGAGCCAGCGTTCGATGATCAGGGCGAAGATGCGTTGGAACTCCGCACGGTTTTGCGCAGCGTTACGCAGGATCTCCAGCGCTTCGGGTTCGTCCTCCAACATTGCCGGCAGCAGGGCACGAATCACTGCGTCGGCATCGAATTCGTTGAAGGCGCAATCGATTTCCAGGGTAGGCACCGGCAACCCGACGGCCGCGAACTGTTCCAGCGCGCTGTTGGCCGTGTGTTGCTGGCGGCGCAAGTCGCCCGACAGGCAGCGATCGAAGCTGACACCCAGTTCGGCCAGGTGTTGGCCGAGGATTTCTGCCTGGCGAATACCGGTCGGCGACAGAACGTCATAGTCGTCTGCACCAAAGGAGGCCTGGCCATGTCGAATCAAATAGATGCTGCCCACGTCCGCGTCATCCCGGTACGTTGAAGGTTTGGCGAGGTTATGAGGATGACGGTGAGCTGTCAATGAAAAAACATACGCTTGTTTGAAATGCCCGTTACAGGCCTGTTGCCAGAGGTTTCACGACTGGTCGCCGAGCCGGTGCATGGGTATGCTGGAGGTATCCCGCGCATGTTTATTCCGCGCATTGATTGAAGGAGTCCCCGTGGAGCTTTTGTTCGAGTACGCCATTTTCCTGGCCAAGACTGTGACCCTGGTGATCGCCATTCTGGTGGTCCTGGCCAGTTTTGCGGCGTTGCGCAGCAAAGGTCGGCGCAAGTCGTCGGGCCAGCTGCAAGTCAGCAAACTCAATGATTTCTACAAAGGGCTGCGTGAACGCCTGGAGCAAACCTTGCTCGACAAGGATCAGCTCAAGGCCTTGCGCAAGTCCCAGGCTAAAACCGAGAAAAAGCAAAAGAAGAAACCCGAGGTCAAACCGCGGGTGTTCGTGCTGGATTTCGACGGTGACATCAAGGCATCGGCCACTGAAAGCCTGCGGCACGAAATCACCGCGCTGCTGACCCTCGCCACGCCAAAGGATGAAGTGGTGCTGCGTCTGGAAAGCGGCGGCGGCATGGTTCACAGCTACGGCCTGGCGTCTTCGCAACTGGCACGGATTCGTGAAGCCGGCGTGCCGTTGACCGTGTGCATCGACAAGGTCGCGGCCAGCGGCGGCTACATGATGGCGTGCATCGGCGAGAAGATTATCAGTGCACCGTTCGCGATTCTCGGCTCGATCGGCGTGGTGGCGCAGTTGCCCAACGTCAATCGCCTGTTGAAAAAACACGACATCGATTTTGAAGTACTGACGGCCGGCGAGTACAAGCGCACCCTGACGGTATTTGGCGAAAACACCGAGAAGGGCCGGGAGAAGTTCCAGGAAGAACTGGACATCACCCATCAGTTGTTCAAGAACTTCGTTGCCCGCTATCGCCCGCAACTGGCCATCGATGAAGTGGCTACCGGTGAAGTCTGGCTGGGCGTCGCGGCCCTGGACAAGCAACTGGTGGATGAACTCAAGACCAGCGATGAATACCTTGCCGAGCGCGCCAAACAGTCCGAGCTCTATCACTTGCATTACGCCGAACGCAAAAGCCTGCAGGAGCGCATTGGCATCGCGGCCAGCGGTTCGATCGATCGCGTATTGCTGAGCTGGTGGAGCCGCTTGACCCAGCAACGCTTCTGGTAAGCCTCTGGCAGACGTCTCCGGAAAAAATCAAACCGCGGATTTTCCGCGGTTTTTTTTCGCCCGGCATTTCAGACTGTTCACTTTCCTGCGGGCTCTGCGAAACGTCCTAACTGGCCTGCCGATCATTCCGACTTACGCTTGAGTTGCGGCTGGGTATTCTGGTGGCTCCCAAGAATTTGCAATGGAATGCACATGAATGATCACGCCCATGGCGACGCCCCAACGCGCAATGTCCTGATGCGTAACGAACTGAAGGCCGCGGTGGATACCGCACTTGCGCAAACCCCCGCTCAGTTTGGTGAGCGCTTGATCAAGGAGAAGTGGGGAGCCGACATTGATCCGCAGACAGCCCTGCTGGTAACGCTCGACTATAACTACCATGGGCATCCTCCTGAGAACGGTGTCCACCAGGGGCAGGTGGGAAGTTCTCGCACCCTGATCCAGGCGCTGCTTGGCAATTATCAGACGGTGGGTGACGGGCGCTTCGGCGAAACCGCGTTTGGGCTGTACACACCGCCCGACATCGGGCCGTCGGTGCGCATTGTCGAGAAGGTCGATGAGTTTGCCTATGTGGGCAACGGCAACCATGACACCTATGAAGGGATTTACCGCGCCACGGTTCCGCAATCCTATGGCCCGCACACGCAAATCAATCTGCGGCCTGCCGATTTCAAACAGTGGGTCTGGGGGTTGTTTCTTTCCCGTCGATACCAGACTTATCTTGATCAGGCCTGGCCGTCGGACGCGGTCATTGCTGCTCCCGGTCCTTATGCCCTGAGGACATCAGTCAAGGCCGCTTTCGTCATGGCGGCCCGGCTGCAATATCAAGAACGGTGCCTGTCCCGAAAGGGACTGGAACTCGCCATGCAAGCCGCCGGGTTGCCTGCCGCGCAGACCTGGGAAACTCTGACAATCGAGCAACTGCAAGCGCCTACAAGGATGCCTTCGAGCGTCGAGGCGAGTCGGTTGAAACTGTACCGTTATACGGCAACCGATATCTGGTGTTTTCGAGCGCGATCAGGCTCCAGGGTGCTGCTGTACATCCCCGGCAATTCCTCGCCGTTGCATGAGTTCAACGATAGCCGGCAGTTGCGTCAATGGATCGTGGCTCAGGGCAGGGAGGCCGATACGAAACAGGCACTGGCGGCTCACTTTTGCGAAGAGGATCGCGAGGACGGCACCTTTCATGCGGGTGTACTGACCGCGCTGGAGGGCATGGCGGTTTATCCCAAAATGCACCGGCTGACGAAGAATGCCGGGTTCTTCAACGATGATGGCCATTGGGATGGCAAGGCCCGCCAGTATCAGCAGCATGTGAGGCTGAACCGTGCTTACGAAGGCCTTTATCTGCGATCCGTGGCCCATTCTGATTCGGACACGCTGGCCTTGCATTCGCTGAAAAACTTGCCCGGATGGCCAAAAGGCCTGCGAATCGAGGTGCTAGACGGCTCGCTGCAAGGTCGGGTGCTGGATCGTTGCGGTTCGCTTGATGCGGCTGATTGTCGTCGCTTGATCAAAATCGGCGACCACTATCAATACGTTGATGTGGTCGCCCAGGCCATCGCGCGCACGGACTTTTACGGGGCCGTCATCGGTGTGTTGTCCGCGGATGAGCGGGCGGCGCTGCAGTTGCAGTCGCTGAACCCGGCCAACGAACTGAAGCTCAACCTTCGCGACCGGACGCTATCGCGCGCCGAGTTCGGCCTGGGCCTGGGCAGAATGGACGGAGGGTTGCCTTTTGAAATGCAGGGCTTGAGGGGTGGCGGCTTTCCGACGACCCTCCAGGCTGCGGCGTTGAGCCACGAGACGATGAGACTGCAAGTCAGGGAGCTCTATCCCGACTTCGGCAATGCGCAGGCCGATGAATGGCTGCAACATGCCGGAGCAAGCGCTCAGTCACGCCTCGATGGTCTGAAGCAACAGTCTGAGCAATTGAGTACGGATTTGACCAGTTGGATCGACCGGTCCCTGCAGGATGTCGATGACATGGACATCGACTTTCTGGCCGCTGGCGACGAGGACGCTGTGGGCATGACTCATGCGCAAATCGCGGTGCATAACGTCGCGCTGGTGCAGCGCGCGATGGAACTCGAGCGCGAGACCCGGATAGAACTGGCCGACGAGCTGATCTCAATCTGGCAAAAGTGTCCGCCGCAGGCCAATCGCCTTTATTCCGGCGAAGCGTTAGCGGGATACAAACTGGATCTGGAGTTCGAGGACTACCACCGCTTGCCGATCATGAACATCAAGTTCAACGAGGTGATCGAGTTGTCGATGCGCGGATTTCACCTGACAGAGCGTGAGAGCTTGAACGGGTTCCTGGAGTCTTTCCCCAATCTGCGGGTATTGAATCTGGAGAAAGTCGATCTGCGGCTATCTGACGCCATGGGGGCGCTGGAGAGTGTTTTGCCGCCTGCGATCCCGCGAATGAGCCATCTCACAACGCTGAATCTGAAAGACACGTTTCTCAAGTTCAGGGAGAACACGGCGTCGCAACTGAGTGACTTGATTAACTTGCAATCACTGGACTTGAGTGAAAACCCCCTGAGTGTTTCGCCTGTGTTATTAGGGATGGACAACCTGCGCGAGGTGAATTTGAGGAAAACAGAGATCAGTACGTGCCCGATCGGGATTAGGGACGAGCCCTACCTGACGTCGCTGGACCTGCGTGACAACCGGATCACCCGGGTTCCGTCGGCGGTGTTGAGCCAGGCCATTGTTCGGGGGCGAGTGCAGCTTTGGGGCAACCCGTTAACGGACGAAGACACATTGCGGCGCCTGATCAGCCATCGACAGCGCACAGGGATCAACCTGTGGTTGAACGCGCCGGGGCCCGGTTATGGCAATCCAGAGGCGTGGTTACAACAGGGGGAAGAAGCGCTGCAGCAAGCCAGGCGAACGATCTGGCAGCAACTGGCGGTCAAGCCGTCAGGCAGTCGTTTCCTGAGGCTCATCGACGGGCTCAGCCTGACGGCAGACTTTCAGGTCGACTATCTGGCGTTGCAAGCGAGGGTCTGGCGACTGTTGAGCGAAGCGCAGGTATCGGACGAGTTGTGGAACTGGCTGAACCGGGTGGTCGAGGCCACAGAGGTCGATGCTGAAAATCCGCTGGGAATTTTCATGTCGCTGGAGGATCGGGCCAGGCTTTATCGCGATTGGGTGGTGATGGGGCGGCCCTTTCCGGTGATCACCGAGCAGGCCTAGGAGAGGATGGCCTTGAACCCCGCAAAGGGTTCAAGGCCAGGACATCAACGGCGACGGAACAGCGGCAGCGGTTCGTCGGTGGCGGCCTGATAGGTCACCGAGAAGTCCTTGAGGCCTTCAAGGGCTTCGTACGGGTCTTTATCGGCGCGAATCGCAAACGCGTCAAAACCGCAGCGGTGCAGGTAGAACAACTGGTCGCGCAGCACATCGCCAATCGCCCGCAATTCGCCTTTGAAACCGTAACGGTCACGCAGCAAGCGAGCATTGGAGTAGTTGCGGCCATCGGTGAAGGCCGGGAAGTTCAAGGCGATCACCTGGAAATTACCCACGTCTTCACCGATTTCTTCGGCTTCTTCATCGGCATCCAGCCACACACCCAGGCCGCCATCGCGGGCCTTGAGCATACGGCTGTGTTCGCGCCACAGTTGCAGCGGGACGATCAGGTCGTCGCAGTTGCTGATCTCGTCGATGTTGAAATCTTTGGGCAGCAGGTGCCAGGTTTCGTCGATGACTTCGTTGTTCTTAATTATTCGCTGCATAGACGCGCTCCTTGAAGAGGTCGATGCCAATACGCTGATAGGTGTCGATGAAACGCTCGTCTTCGGTACGTTGTTCGATGTACACGTCGATCAGCTTTTCGATCACGTCAGGCATGGCTTCCTGGGCGAAGGACGGGCCGAGGATCTTGCCCAGGCTCGCATCGCGACTGGCGCTGCCACCCAGAGAAACCTGGTAGAACTCTTCGCCTTTCTTGTCCACCCCGAGAATGCCGATGTGGCCCACGTGGTGGTGACCACAGGCGTTCATGCAGCCGGAGATGTTCAGGTCCAGCTCGCCGATGTCGAACAGGTAGTCCAGGTCGTCGAAGCGACGCTGGATCGATTCGGCGATCGGGATCGACTTGGCGTTGGCCAGGGAGCAGAAATCACCGCCAGGGCAGCAGATGATGTCGGTCAGCAAACCGACGTTCGGCGTGGCGAAACCTTGCTCGCGTAACTCGCCCCACATGGCGAACAACTGGCTCTGTTCGACATCGGCCAGAATGATGTTCTGCTCGTGGGAGGTGCGCAGTTGGCCGAAGCTGTAACGGTCGGCGAGGTCGGCAACGGCATCGAGCTGTTTGTCGGTGATGTCGCCCGGCGCGACGCCGGTCGGCTTCAGCGACAGGGTCACGGCCACATAACCCGGCTTTTTGTGGGCCAGGGTATTGCGAGTGCGCCAGCGGGCGAAGCCTGGGTGTTGTTTGTCGAGCTCGGCCAGTTCGGCGGTCTGGTTGTCCAGCGCCTTGTAGTCCGGGTCAACGAAGTGTTTGGCCACGCGATGCACTTCAGCGTCGGTCAAGGTGGTCTGGCCACCGCGAAGGTGTTCCATTTCCGCATCGACTTTTTGCGCGAACACTTCAGGCGTCAGGGCCTTGACCAGAATCTTGATCCGCGCCTTGTACTTGTTGTCGCGACGGCCGTAGCGGTTGTAGACCCGCAGAATGGCGTCGAGGTAGCTCAGCAAGTCCTGCCACGGCAGGAACTCGTTGATGAACGCGCCCACTACCGGCGTACGGCCCAGGCCGCCACCGACCAGCACACGGAAACCCAGTTCGCCCGCGGCGTTGTGCACCGGCTCAAGGCCGATGTCATGGACTTCGATGGCCGCACGGTCGGACGTCGAACCGTTGATGGCGATTTTGAATTTACGCGGCAGGTAGGCGAATTCCGGGTGGAATGTGGTCCACTGGCGGACGATTTCGCACCATGGACGCGGGTCGATCAATTCGTCGGCCGCGACACCGGCGAACTGGTCGGTGGTGACGTTGCGCAGGCAGTTGCCGCTGGTCTGGATCGCGTGCATCTGCACGGTGGCCAGTTCAGCCAGGATGTCTGGAATGTCTTCCAGGGCCGGCCAGTTGAACTGCACGTTCTGCCGGGTACTGATGTGGGCGTAGCCCTTGTCGTAGTCACGGGCAATTTTGGCCATCATTCGCGTCTGGCGCGAAGTGAGTTGGCCATAAGGCACCGCCACCCGCAGCATCGGGGCAAAGCGCTGGATATAAAGGCCATTTTGCAGGCGCAGGGGGCGGAACTCTTCTTCGCTCAGCTCGCCTGCCAGATAGCGTCGGGTCTGATCACGGAACTGCTTGACGCGGTCCTCGATGATCCGCTGATCGTACTCGTCGTATACGTACATATAAGTCCTGTTCTCAGGCTTGGGCCGGTTGGATACAGCTGCGTTTTCGCAAGCTTTCATCCGATACAGCCTCGGCAATTCTGCGCGCACGGCCGCGCACTCCCAACGGAGCCGACGCAAGATACCAGTTTGCAGTTATGCGCAAAAGTGATGTTTGAGTATATGCAAAGAACCAAAACGACTAATGAAATTCGTAGTGGTAAAACCCTCATTTGTGGTGCGGGCAATCATCGTCTTAACTGTGCTCGAGTCTTTATGCAATCACCGATAAAACCGACAAGAGGCGATGCAATGAGCAACCCAACCAAAGCAAGGAAAAGCGATAGCACGGTCGACGCTTGGGCGATTTTGTTCCTGATCATCCTGGTCGTGGGCACGGCGGTGTTCTGGGTCAGCCATCAATAACCGACCCCGTCCGGGCCCGGCACCAACGATTGTTGGATAAAACCGGAATAAGCGCCGTTTTACGGGACTTCGCTGGCTATAATGCGCGGGCGAATTTCCGGGGGCTCGGACGATCAATGTTGAAGTTCTTCTGTGGTGTAGTGCTGGCGCTTGGCGCGGTCCTGGGACCGTGTGCCCAGGCGGCGTCCGTATTGTTTCTCAATCCTGGGACCTCTCAAGAGATATTCTGGGTCAGTTACTCGCAGTTCATGCAGGCCGCGGCCAAGGACCTGGGCATGGATTTGCATATCCAATATGCCGAGCGAAACGCCGAGACCACACTCAAACAGGCCCGCGAAGCGCTACAAGGGCCGAGTCGGCCGGACTATCTGGTGTTCTCCAACGAACTGTATGTTGCCCCCGAAATCCTGCGCCTGGCTCAAGGTAGCGGCGTGAAGCTGTTTTTGGTCAACAACGGCCTGACCGCCGACCAGATGCGCCTGCTCGGCGCCCAGCCGGACAAGTATCCCGACTGGTTGGGTAGCCTGGTGCCCAACAATGAGGAGGGCGGCTACCTGATGCTTAAGGAGCTGATTCGCCAGCATCGCCCAATCGCACCCGGTGAAGTCATTGACCTTGTGGCCTTTTCCGGCCTGAAGCTCACGCCCGCTGCGCAACAGCGTGAGCAGGGCATGATGCGGGCATTGGCCGAACACCCTGAAGTGCGGTTGCGCCAGTTGGTGTATGGCGGCTGGACCCGCGAGCGCGCCTATGAACAGGCCAGGTTATTGTTCAAGCGTTACCCGCAAACATCGCTGGTCTGGTCGGCTAACGATGAAATGGCTTTCGGCGCCATGCAGGCGTACGCCGAAACGGGAGGCCAGCCCGGCAAGGGCGTGCTGTTCAGCGCCGTCAACAATTCACCGGCCGCCTTGCAGGCGCTGCTGGATGGCCGTTTGAGCGTGCTGCTGGGCGGGCACTTCACCCTGGGTGGGTGGGCTCTGGTGCAGTTGCATGACTACGATCAGGGCGTGGATGTCAGCCGGTACGGCGGGCGCGACCGGCAGATTCCATTGTTGGAGCTGATCGACCACGCGCAAGCCAGGCGACTGCTGGCCTTGAGAACCACTCAGGATTACGACGTGGATTTTAAAAGACTCTCGGCCAAGGGCAGGCCCACGTCGTATCGCTACCCGTTCAGCTTGCAAACCCTGATGCACTGAGCCGGTTCAGATACCCGCCAGGTACACCACCAGTTTGACGATGCCAAACAGCGTCAACGCGAACACTGCCGTGAACAGAATCCCCAAAATCACGAAATGACTCGGCTTGCCTTGGGTGAAATCCCGGGCCCGGTTCTTCCCGCTCTGCACCCCGAACGCCGCCGCCATGACGCTGTGCAGCATCTGCCAGAAGGTCGGTGGCTTGTTGTTGTCGACTGGATCGTCCATATATCCCCCGTCACGAATGTGTATAAGGCAAGCATAGACAACAGACTCGAACTCTGTGGGAGCCTTTGTGGCGAGGGAGCTTGCTCCCGCTGGGTCGCGAAGCGGCCCCAAAAAATGGGACTGCTACGCAGTCCAACGGGAGCAAGCTCCCTCGCCACAAAGCCACGCTCCCACAGGGGATGGGGGTTAGTTGTCGTAACCCAGGTTAGGCGCCAGCCAACGCTCGGTCACGCTCAACTCCTGACCTTTGCGCGAGGTGTAACTCTGCACCTGATCCTTGTCGATCTTGCCCACGGCGAAATACTGCGCCTGCGGGTGCGCGAAGTACCAGCCGCTGACCGCTGCCGCCGGGAACATGGCGTAGTGCTCGGTGAGGAACACGCCGCTGCGGCCGGCCTTGAGTTCTTCCGCTTCCGGGTCAAGCAGCTTGAACAGCGTGGCTTTCTCGGTGTGATCCGGGCACGCCGGGTAGCCAGGAGCAGGGCGGATGCCGGTGTATTGCTCCTTGATCAGCGCCTCGTTGTCCAGCGTCTCGTCCTTGGCGTAACCCCAGTAGTCTTTACGCACTTGCTGGTGCAGCCACTCGGCGCACGCCTCGGCCAAACGGTCGGCCAGGGCCTTGACCATGATCGAGTTGTAGTCGTCGCCCGCATCCTGATAGGCCTTGGCCACTTCTTCGGCGCCGATCCCGGCGGTGGTGATGAAGCCACCCACGTAGTCGGTCACGCCGCTGTCTTTGGGCGCAACGAAGTCGGCGAGGGAGAAGTTCGGCTTGCCGTCGGTCTTGATGATCTGCTGGCGCAAGTGATGCAGCTTGGCCAATGGCTTGCCGTCATCACCGTAGACTTCGATGTCATCGTCGCGCACCTGGTTGGCCGGCCAGAAACCGAACACCGCACGGGCGCTGATGAGTTTTTCGTCAATCAGTTTGGTGAGCATTTCCCGGGCATCGGCGTATAGCGCGGTGGCCGCTTCACCGACCACTTCGTCCTGGAGGATGCGCGGGAACTTGCCGGCCAGGTCCCAGGAGATAAAGAACGGCGTCCAGTCGATGTATTCGGCCAGAACCTTGAGGTCGATGTTGTCCAGCACCTTGGCGCCAGTGAACGTCGGTTTGACAGGTTCATAGCTGCCCCAGTCGAACTGCGGCTTCTTGGCGATGGCTGCCGGGTAGCTCAGGCGTTCGGTGCGGGCGCTGCGGTTGGCGGTGCGCTCGCGGACTTCGATGTACTCCTCGCGGGTTTTTTCGACGAAACCGGCTTTCAGTTCCTTGGACAACAGTTGGGTCGCCACGCCCACGGCGCGGGAGGCGTCGGTGACATACACCACTGCGTCGTTGCTGTACTTGGGTTCGATCTTCACGGCGGTGTGCGCCTTGGACGTGGTCGCACCACCGATCATCAATGGCAGATGGAAGTCCTGACGCTGCATCTCGCGGGCCACGTGCACCATTTCGTCCAGCGAAGGCGTGATCAGGCCGGACAGGCCGATGATGTCGCATTTCTGCTCTTTGGCAACTTGCAGGATCTTCTCCGCCGGCACCATCACGCCGAGGTCGACGATGTCGTAGCCATTGCAACCCAGCACCACGCCGACGATGTTCTTGCCGATGTCGTGCACGTCGCCCTTGACCGTGGCCATGAGGATCTTGCCCTTGGCTTGCGGCTTGTCACCTTTTTCCAGTTCGATGAACGGAATCAAGTGAGCCACGGCCTGCTTCATCACGCGGGCGGACTTCACCACTTGTGGCAGGAACATTTTGCCGGCGCCGAACAAGTCGCCGACGATGTTCATGCCGGCCATCAACGGGCCTTCGATCACTTCGATCGGGCGCGAGAAGGACAGGCGCGATTCTTCGGTGTCCTCGACGATGTGGGTGGTGATGCCCTTGACCAGCGCATGCTCCAGACGCTTGTTGACGTCCCAGTTGCGCCACTCTTCGGTCTCGGCTTCCTTGACGCTGCCGTCGCCCTTGTACTTGTCGGCGATGGCGAGGAGGGCATCGGTGCCTTCCGGGGTGCGGTTGAGGATCACGTCTTCAACAGCGTCGCGCAGCTCCACCGGGATTTGGTCGTAGATCTCCAGTTGGCCGGCGTTGACGATGCCCATGGTCAGGCCGTTGCGGATCGCATACAGCAGGAACACCGAGTGAATCGCCTCGCGCACCGGGTTGTTGCCACGGAACGAGAACGACACGTTGGACACGCCGCCGGAGGTCAGGGCGTACGGCAGTTCGTCGCGGATGTAGGCGCAGGCGTTGATGAAGTCCACAGCGTAGTTGTTGTGTTCTTCGATGCCGGTGGCCACGGCGAAGATGTTCGGGTCGAAGATGATGTCTTCCGGCGGGAAGCCGACGTCGTTGACCAGAATGTCGTAGGAGCGTTTGCAGATTTCTTTCTTGCGCGCTTCGGTGTCGGCCTGGCCGGCTTCGTCGAAGGCCATCACTACCACCGCGGCGCCGTAGCGCTTGCACAGCTTGGCGTGATGAATGAACTGCTCGACGCCTTCTTTCATGCTGATCGAGTTGACAATGCCCTTGCCCTGGATGCATTTGAGGCCGGCTTCGATCACTTCCCACTTGGAGGAGTCGATCATGATCGGGACGCGGGAGATGTCCGGTTCACCGGCAATCAGATTGAGGAAGGTCACCATGGCCTTCTTCGAATCGAGCATCCCTTCGTCCATGTTGATGTCGATCACCTGGGCGCCGGCTTCAACCTGCTGCAGCGCGACTTCCAGGGCTTCGGTGTAGTTGTCTTCACGGATCAGGCGGGCGAATTTGGCGGAGCCGGTGATGTTGGTCCGCTCGCCGACGTTGACGAACAACGAGCTGCGATCGATGGTGAACGGTTCCAGGCCCGACAGGCGGCAGGCCTTGGGAATATCCGGAATTTCACGCGGGGCATAACCGGCCACGGCGTTGGCGATGGCTTCGATGTGCCCCGGCGTGGTGCCGCAGCAACCGCCGACAATGTTGAGGAAGCCGCTTTGGGCGAATTCTTCGATGACCTTGGCGGTTTCTGCCGGCAGCTCGTCGTACTCGCCGAATTCGTTCGGCAGACCGGCGTTCGGGTGCGCGGAAACGTGGGTGTTGGCCTTGTTCGACAGTTCTTCCAGGTACGGACGCAACTCGCTGGCCCCGAGGGCGCAGTTCAGGCCGACGGAGATCGGCTTGGCGTGGGCCACGGAGTTCCAGAACGCTTCGGTGGTCTGGCCCGACAGTGTGCGGCCGGAGGCATCGGTGATGGTGCCGGAGATCATGATCGGCAACTCGACGCCCAGTTCTTCGAACACGCCTTGCACGGCGAAGATCGCCGCTTTGGCGTTGAGGGTATCGAAGATGGTTTCGATCAGGATCAGGTCGGCACCGCCTTCGATCAGGCCTTTGGTGGCTTCGGTGTAGTTCTCCACCAGCTCATCGAAGGTCACGTTGCGGTAGCCAGGGTTGTTCACGTCCGGCGACAGCGAGCAGGTGCGGCTGGTCGGGCCGAGTACGCCAGCGACGAAACGCGGCTTGTCCGGGTTCTCGAGAGTTTTCGCATCGGCAATCTTGCGGGCCAGGCGAGCGCCTTCTACGTTCAATTCGTAGGCGAGTTCTTCCATGCCGTAATCGGCCATGGAAATCCGGGTGGCGTTGAAGGTGTTGGTTTCCAGAATGTCGGCGCCGGCGTCCAGATAGGCCTTCTCGATGCCGCCAATCACGTCAGGACGTGTCAGCACCAACAAGTCGTTGTTGCCTTTGACATCGCTCGGCCAGTCGGCGAAGCGTTTGCCACGGTAATCCTGCTCCTCGAGCTTGTAGCTCTGGATCATCGTACCCATGCCGCCATCGAGAATCAGGATGCGCTCTTTGAGGGCGTGCTTGAGAGCTTGAAGGCGAACGCTGCGATCGGACATTTGGACTACTCGGTAAGGCCATGACGAAGGGCCGGGATAATAACAAACCTGTGCGCTTTTGGAGCATGTGCCGGTTTTGCATGAATATCGTTCATGTTGGTGCGCGGGCCAGACCGGTAGAATCGCGACGTTTTCTCATGATCAGGACCAGGGACATGTCGTATCGCGTCGTCACCAGCTTGTTGATGCTGTTTTTAAGCGGGGGCGCCGCTGCGCAAGGTCCGGATATTTCCTACACCCGGGACATCCAACCGATCTTCACCGAAAAGTGCGTGGCCTGCCATGCCTGCTACGACTCCGCCTGTCAGCTCAATCTGGGCAGTGGCGAAGGGGCGGCCCGAGGTGCAACCAAGGCGCCTGTTTATGATGGCGAACGCAGGCAGGCCGCAGCGCCGACCCGGCTGTTCTATGACGCCTTCGGCAAGCGTGCCTGGCAGCAAAAGGGCTTTTATTCGGTACTCGACGCCCAGGGCAGCCAGGCGGCATTGATGGCGCGAATGCTTGAACTGGGCCACAAAACGCCGTTGCAACCCAATGCCAAACTACCGGAAGAGATCGTCCTGGGCCTGAACCGGGAAAACATGTGCGCCATGCCGGCGGAGTTCAACGGTTATGCCAGTTCTCACCCGAAAGAAGGCATGCCGCTGGCGGTCACCGGCCTGACCGATCAGCAATACCAGACGTTGCAACGCTGGCTGGCCTCTGGCGCGCCGATCGATGAGCAGGGCCTGGTGCCCAGTGCGAAGGAAGCCTTGCAGGTGGTGCAGTGGGAAAACCTGCTGAACGCGCCGGGCGCACGCGAAAGCCTGGTGGGGCGATGGTTGTTCGAACACTGGTTTTTGGCGCATCTGTATTTCAAGGATGGCGAGCCGGGGCATTTCTTTCAGTGGGTACGTTCGCGCACGCCGACGGGGCAGCCCATTGACTTGATCAACACCCGCCGACCGAATGACGACCCGGGCACTCAGGTTTATTACCGTCTGTGGCCGGTGCAGGGCGTGATCGTGCACAAGACCCACATCACCTATCCGCTGAGCGCGGCGAAGATGGCGCGGATCAAAAGCCTGTTTTACAACGGCAACTGGCAGGTCAACGCATTACCGGGTTATGGGCCGGAGCGACGGGCCAATCCGTTCACGACCTTTGAGGCAATCCCGGCCCAGGCGCGTTACCAGTTCATGCTCGATAACGCCGAATACTTCGTGCGCACCTTTATTCGCGGTCCGGTCTGCCGTGGTCAGATCGCTACCGATGTGATTCGCGACAATTTCTGGGCGCTGTTCCAGGCTCCGGAGCATGACCTGTACATCACCGACCCGAAATATCGCGGCCAGGCTACGCCGTTGCTGGCGATGCCGGGGCAGAACGATGACGTCGGCAGTGTCCTGAGCCTGTGGCGCGACTACCGCAACAAACGCAATGAATATGAAGCCTTGCGCCGGGACAGCTACGCCGATCTGCCGCCACCGAGCTGGTCGACCCTGTGGGCCGGCAATGACAACGCTCTGTTGAGCATCTTCCGGCATTTCGACGGCGCCTCGGTGAATAAGGGGCTGATCGGTGACGTCCCGCAAACCATTTGGTTGTTCGATTACCCGCTGCTCGAGCGAACGTATTATCAGTTGGCGGTTAACTTCGACGTATTCGGCAACGTGTCCCATCAGGCCCAGACCCGACTGTACTTCGACCTGATCCGCAATGGTGCCGAGCAGAACTTCCTGCGCCTGATGCCTGCCGACTCGCGGGACGGCTTTCTCGACGATTGGTACCAGAACAGTGGCAAGTTCAAGATGTGGCTGGATTACGAGGACATCGACAACGACAAACCAACGGCGCTGACGCTGGACGAAAAGGACCCGAAACGCGATTTCGCACTGCAGTTGCTGGCCCGGTACGGCGAACTCAATGCCAAGCCTGACCCGATCAACCGCTGCGACGGCGCTTACTGCTCACGGCCGAACATTGATCTGGATTTGCAGAATGCCGAGCAGGCCCTGAGCCGCCTGACTTCGCGCCCGGCTGCCGGTTTGAAAGTCATCGATCAGTTGCCGGAAGCCACGATGTTGCGCATCGAGAGCCAAAGCGGCAAGCGCGAGGTCTACAGCCTGCTGCGCAACCGGGCCCACAGCAACGTGGCGTTCCTGCTCGGTGAATCGCTGCGTTATCAGCCGGGGCTCGATACGTTGACGATCTATCCGGGTGTTATGAGCAGCTACCCGAACTTCATGTTCAACATCCCGGCCGGGCAGGTGCCGGCCTTCGTCGACGAGATGGAAAACGCCAAAGACGCCGCCAGCTTCGAGAAAATCGTCGAACGCTGGGGCATTCGCCGCAGTCATCCGCAGTTCTGGCAGTATTTCCATGATTTGAGTCGGTATATCCACGACACCGACCCGGTGGAAGAGGGCGTGCTGGACATGAACCGCTACGAGAATCTTTGATGGCTGCTTTCCTGACAAAAATACTAGGACTTTGTCCGGCGCGATGATTGGCGTAAACTGCGTCCAAGCCTGCGAGGAGTTTCCATGACCGCTATTACCATTACCGACGCCGCCCACGATTACCTGGCCGATCTGCTGTCCAAGCAGAACACCCCGGGTATCGGTATCCGCGTCTTTATCACCCAGCCTGGCACCCAGTACGCCGAAACCTGCATTGCCTACTGCAAGCCGGGCGAAGAAAAACCCGAAGACACCGCGCTGGGGCTCAAAAGCTTCACCGCGTACATCGATCACTTCAGCGAAGCCTTCCTGGACGATGCAGTCGTCGACTACGCCACCGACCGCATGGGCGGCCAACTGACCATCAAGGCGCCAAACGCCAAAGTACCGATGGTCAACGCCGACAGCCCGGTCAACGAGCGCATCAACTACTACCTGCAAACCGAGATCAACCCGGGGCTGGCCAGCCACGGCGGTCAGGTCAGCCTGATCGATGTGGTCGAAGACGGTATCGCCGTGCTGAAGTTCGGCGGCGGTTGCCAGGGCTGCGGCCAGGCAGACGTCACCCTGAAGGAAGGCATCGAGCGCACCTTGCTTGAACGCATTCCCGAGCTCAAGGGTGTTCGTGACGTGACCGACCACACGCAGAAAGAAAACGCCTACTACTAAGGTGTTCGCTGCGACATAAAAAACGGTGCCCGTGAGCACCGTTTTTTTATGGGAGATCGGTAACCTGTGGCGAGGGGGCTTGCCCCCGTTGGGTCGCGAAGCGGCCCTCTGCATTTTTCAGATACACCGAGTTGTCTGGTTTACGACTGCTGCGCAGCCGAACGGGGGCAAGCCCCTCGCCACAGGGAGTGGTTGGCTCAAGGGCGATACAAATGCGCATGCCCCGCGCGATACAGCGACGACTCACTGAAGTGATCGCTGCCCAGCACCCGACCCACCAGAATCAGCGCCGTTCGGCGAAATCCCTTGGCTTTGACCTTTTCGGCAATGTCCTCAAGCGTCCCCACCACCCAATCCTGATCCGGCCACGTTGCCCGGTGAATCACGGCAATCGGGCAGTCGGCACCGTAGTGCGGTAGAAGTTCGGCGAGGATTTTCTCCAGATGATTGACCCCCAAGTGGATGGCCATGGTCGCGCCGTGCTGCGCCAGGCTACCGAGTTCTTCCCCGGCCGGCATCGCGGTCTTGTCGGCGTAGCGGGTCAGAATCACGCTCTGTGACACGTCCGGCAAGGTCAGTTCGGCACCCAGAAGGGCCGCGCAGGCGGCGGTGGCGGTGACGCCGGGAATAATTTCGAAAGGGATGTCGAGTTCACGCAGGTAGCGAATCTGCTCGCCAATCGCGCCGTACAGGCTTGGGTCGCCGGAATGCACCCGGGCCACGTCCTGGCCGTTGGCGTGGGCGGTCTTGATCAGTTCGATGATCTGTTCCAGGTGCAATTCGGCGCTGTTGACCACCTGTTCGGCCCGGTGGCCTTCCAGCACGGCGGCAGGGACCAGGGAGCCGGCATAGATAATGACCGGGCAGCTACGAATCAGCCGTTGGCCTTTGACGGTGATCAGTTCCGGGTCGCCGGGGCCGGCGCCAATGAAGTAGACGGTCATCGTCGATTCCTGTCAGAAAAAGGGCTTGGGCACGCTGCAGATGAAGAATGCTCATGATCGAAGGCGGGGATTATCGGGATTTTACGCAGCGCTGGCCAATGCCAGGGTGGCCTGGGCGTATTTTTGTCGAGGAATCAGCAACTTTGCCGGAGCCTGGGCCAATTGTTCGGCCAGGGCCAGTGCGGCACTTTCCGCCACGCCGTAACAGCCGGTGCGTTCGAACGCGATGTCCGAGTGGTGGCTAAGTTGCGGTTCATAACCGGCCAATTGTTCGCTGCTGAAATACATCAACGGCAATGCCAGCTGTTCGGCCAGTTCGATCAGGGCGGGTTCTTCGCGCTTCAGGTCGATACTGGCCAGGGCCTTGATCTCACGAAGCTCGATTTGATGGGCCTGTAACGCCTGATCGAGCAGCGCCCGTAGCGTACTGACCGGGCAGCCGCGCTGGCAGCCCAGGCCGACCACCAGGGTCGGCGCTGCGCTGACGTCAGTCATGCGCGGTATTGACCATCGCTTTTGCGGCGGAACAACCAGGCGCTGATCAGGCCCAGGGCCAGCCAGAACGCCACGTTGGTCAGCTGCGAAGCGATTTTGAATTGCGCTTCCAGGGCTTGCGGCGCCAGCATCGAATGGACTTCCGGTTGTGGTGCGCCAATCACATGCGGCACGGCCAGGATCGCCACGCCGAGAGCTTTCATCAGCCAGTGACGGCTGAACACGATCAGCGCGATGCCGACGGCCGTGGACGCGGCAGTGCCGATCCACCAGATTTGCCGTTGCGCCAGATCAGCCGCGGCAGTGCCCGGCAGCTCCGGCGGCAGGCCGAGGGTCGGTGCCAGCACGAACGTCGCATAACCGGCCAGGCCCCAGAGCAGGCCCTGAGAGGTCTTGGTCGGTGCACGCAGGGTGTAGAGACCGGCGAGCATCAAGGCGAAACCGACTGCCACCACCAGGTTGCCGCCGGTAGTGGACAGCACGCGCTGCCAGCCGTCTTCCGGTTCCCAGGCTTCGGCATCATGGGTGTGAGCGACAGCGCCTGCAGCGTGTTCGTGGATTTCAACAGCGGCCGGCTCGGATTTTTCGTAGGTTTCGGCCTGCAAAATCAGCGGGGCGACCCAAAAGCTTTGCAGCAGGGTCAATAGCAGAGCGGCCAGCAGCCCGGTGAACCCTGCGGTTTGCGCAATACGCTTGATCATCTCAGCAGGTCTCAATGGCACGGAAAGGCGGAGCTGTGACGGGTATCGTGCGCGGCGTTGTGCACCGCTTCAATGTGAGAGAAACCGGCGAAATACACCAGGCTAGCGCCAAGGATCGACGCACAAAAAGCGGCGGTCAGGCGTTGGCTCAGGGTTGAAGTGGTGCTGATCGTGCTCTTTTTATCGGTGTTGCTGCCGGTGCTGCTGATGATCGACATGGCGCTTCCCTCTGGTCTGTCAGCGGGTGAATAGAGCGCATGAAAACCTCCACAGGCCAAGGGCTCGCAGAGATTTCGAACAGCGCCCGCCCACCGCGGGTTTGTTATTCAGTGAACGTAAGAGTCACTTTGTGTTGCGGGCCGGTCTCCGGGCTCGCGAGGGGCAGGGCTTGCGCCGAAACCTGCAAGCATCACCTTCCCATGCCGTATGACCGGCACAGTGGATCTGACGCTTCACTCGCTTACCGTTGCGGGGGCAGCACCGGACTGACATGGCTTTAGAGTAAAGCACATGATTCACCGGTTTCCCGTTTCACCCTGTGAAGGGCACCCGTAACAAGGTGTGTAGGAGAGCATGGGCGAGGGCGGGGAGTCAATTGGCATGGGTTCTCAACTGACACCAAATACCTGTGGCGAGGGAGCTTGCTCCCGCTCGGCTGCGAAGCAGTCGTAAAACCATGCACTGCATATCTACAGGCAGACCGCATGTATCTGATTGCGACCGCTTCGCGCTCGAACGGGGGCAAGCTCCCTCGCCACAGGCAACCCCCCTCCAAGTGATCGCATTCTCCTATAGGACATTGACCCGCCCCCACACGATGCGTAGCCTTGCGCTTTCGAGGTTCTTCGGCGTCTGTCGAAGCTAAGAAGGGAACGCGGTCGATGCCGCGGCTGCCCCCGCAACTGTGAACGGTGATGTTCGCTGCCACGCCACTGCAAACCCTGTGCAACGGGTTCGCGGGAAGGCGCAGCGAATGCCAGGCTGACCCGCCCGGCACACCGTCAGCCAGGAGACCTGCCTCGACACAGATTCTCACTTTCAACCGGGCGGGGTGATCCGGTGGCGAACTCTTCAGGCACGCGCGCCCGCGTTGCCGGTCGTCGTCCCGTATGCCCGCCACCTTGCCAAAGGGCATCCGATGAAAACACTGGCCAAACTCCCCGTCACCATCGTTACCGGCTTCCTCGGCTCGGGCAAAACCACCTTGCTGCGCCACATGCTCGACAACGCCCAGGGCCGCCGCATCGCGGTGATCGTCAACGAGTTCGGCGAGCTGGGCATCGACGGCGAGATCCTCAAGCAATGCTCGATCGGTTGCACCGAAGAAGAAGCCAGCGGTCGCGTCTATGAATTGGCCAACGGCTGCCTGTGCTGCACCGTTCAGGAAGAATTCTTCCCGGTGATGCGCGAACTGGTGGCCCGTCGCGGCGACCTCGACCACATCCTCATCGAAACCTCGGGCCTGGCCCTGCCAAAGCCTTTGGTTCAAGCCTTCCAATGGCCAGAAATCCGTAGCGCCTGCACGGTTGACGCGGTGATCACCGTGGTCGATAGCCCGGCCGTCGCCGCCGGCACTTTCGCTGCGTTCCCCGATCAAGTGGATGCCCAGCGCAAACTCGACCCGAACCTGGACCACGAATCGCCGCTGCACGAGCTGTTCGCCGATCAACTGGCCAGTGCCGACCTGGTGATTCTCAACAAGGCTGACCTGATCAGCGCCGCAGACCTGGCCCGCGTGCGCCTGGAAGTCGCCGAAGAGCTGCCACCAGCGGTGAAAGTCATCGAGGCCAGCAGCGGTCGTCTGCCACTGGACGTGCTGATCGGCCTCGGTGCCGGTTCCGAAGAACACATCGACAGCCGCCACAGCCATCATGATCATCACCATGAAGGTGAAGACGATCACGATCATGACCATGACGCGTTCGACTCGATCTCCATCGAGCTGCCACAAGCCGACGAAAGCCTGCTGATGGACGCGCTGACGCAACTGGTGGTCCAGCACGGCATCCTGCGGGTCAAAGGTTTCGCGGCGGTACCGAACAAGCCGATGCGCCTGCTGATCCAGGGCGTGGGCACGCGGTTCGACAAGCACTTCGACCGTCAGTGGGGCGCCGAAGAGGCACGCAGCACCCGTCTGGTGTTGATCGGTCAGGCGCTGGACGCCGTTCAACTCGAAGCGCAATTGCGCGCTGCGCTCAGCGTTTAACCCATGCACCTGCTCAGGACCCAGCCCGGCGGTTTCGTGTCGGATGACAACATTGCCGACCTTGGACAAACCCCCGCCGAGCTGGTGATCCTGTGCAGCGGCGATTCCAGCCTGGCGTTGCTCGCCGAAGCGGCGCAGCAGTTGCCCGACGATTACCCGAGCGTGCGTCTGGCCAACCCGATGCAGGTGCAGAATCATGCCTCGGTGGATCTCTACGTCGACGAAGTGCTGCGCCACGCCAAGGTGATTCTGATCTCGCTGCACGGCGGCATCGCCTATTGGCGTTACGGCATTGAGCGTCTGGTGGAATTGTCCCAGCGCGGCGTACAGCTGATTCTGGTGCCGGGGGACGATCGCCCGGACCCGGAACTCAGTGACCTGAGCACCGTAACCGCGCAAGACCGCGATCGGCTCTGGCACTTCCTGCGTCAGGGCGGCATGGCCAACGCGCTCGACCTGTTTCGCTGCCTCGCCAGTCGCTGGCTGGGCCGCGATTACCCGTGGTCCGAGCCGCAAACCCTGCCACGCACGGCGATCTACCACCCGCAAAAAAGCCCCGCTGAGTTGAGCGATTGGCAAGCCGACTGGCAAGCTGATCAGCCGGTGGCGGCGGTGCTGTTTTACCGCTCGCATTTGCAGGCGGCGAACACCGGTTTCATCGATATTTTCTGCCAGCGTTTGCAGGCGGCGGGGTTGAACCCATTGCCGATTGCGCTGGCCAGTTTGAAAGAGCCCGGCTGCCTGACGGTGGTTGAGGACTTGCTGGATGAAGTCGAGGCAGGGGTGATTCTCAACACCACCGGTTTCGCCCAATCCAGCCCCGAAGCACCGCACCTGCGACCGTTTCGCCGCAATATTCCGGTGATCCAGGCGATCTGCGCCCAGGACAATGAACCCGGTTGGCGCGCCAGCGAACAAGGCCTCGGCCCCCGCGACCTGGCGATGCACATCGCACTGCCGGAGCTGGACGGGCGAATCATCAGTCGGCCGATCAGTTTCAAGGACCTGGCCTGGCGCAGCGAGCGCAGCCAGTCCGACGTGGTCTGCTACCGGCCGCAACCTGAGCGCATGGATTTTGTCGCCGAATTGGCGCGGCGCTGGATCGATCTGGCGCGAGTGCCCAATGGCGAAAAACGCATCGCTTTGATCCTCGCTAACTACCCGACGCGCGATGGGCGTATCGGCAATGGCGTCGGCCTCGACACACCGGCGGCGGCGCTGAATATCCTGCGGGCATTGCAGGCTGAAGGTTATCCATTGCCGGCTGAACTGCCGGACAGCGGCACCGCGCTGATCCAGCAGTTGCTCGGCGGCGTCAGCAATGACCTGGAGACCATCGATCAGCGCCCCTGCCAGCAAAGCCTTGCGCTGGACGACTACTACCTGATGTTCAACGCGCTGCCCGAGGCCAATCGCCAAGCGGTGCTGGAACGTTGGGGCTCGCCCGAAAACGATCCAATGTTCCGTGGCGGGCGAATGATGATCGCCGGTCTGCGCTTCGGCCTGACCTTCGTCGGCATTCAACCGGCGCGGGGTTATCAGGTTGACCCGAGCGCGGTCTATCACGACCCGGACCTGGTGCCGCCCCACGGCTATCTCGCTTTCTACTTCTGGTTGCGCAACACCTACGGTACTCACGGGGTGATTCACGTCGGCAAGCACGGCAACCTCGAATGGCTGCCGGGCAAGGGTGTCGGGCTGTCCGAGAGCTGCTGGCCGGACGCGCTGCTCGGGCCGCTGCCGAACATCTATCCGTTCATCGTCAATGACCCGGGCGAGGGCGCCCAGGCCAAGCGTCGTACGCAGGCAGTGATCATCGACCACTTGATGCCGCCACTGACCCGCGCCGAAACCTACGGCCCGCTACGCAATCTCGAATTGTTGGCTGACGAATATTACGAAGCGCAATTGCTCGATCCACGCCGCGCCCGAGAGTTGCAGCGTGACATTCTGCAATTGGTGCGCGACACGCACATCGACCGCGAACTGCAACTGGACGATAAGCTCGACAGTGACGCCGACGCGGCGATCTGGTTGCCACGTCTGGACACGTACCTGTGCGACTTGAAGGAATCACAGATCCGCGATGGCCTGCACGTGTTTGGCGAATCGCCGACCGGGCGATTGCGCATCGACACCTTGTTGGCCTTGCTGCGGATTCCGCGCGGCGATGGTCGTGGGGCGCAATCGAGTTTGTTGCGGGCGCTGGCCAAGGCGTTCGCACTGGGTTTCGATCCGCTGGATTGCGTGTTGGCCGAGCCCTGGAACGGTCCTCGTCCGCAGGCATTGCAGTCGATCAGTGATGAGCTGTGGCGCACGGCGGGGGATACCCGCGAGCGTCTGGAGCTGTTCGCCGCGCAGCTGATCGAGCAGGCTTTGAATGCCGAGGTCGAGCTACAAGCCATCCCCGGACCCTGTGGGAGCGAGCCCCTGTGGCGAGGGAGCTTGCTCCCGTTGGGTCGCGAAGCGGCCCCAAAAGATGGGACTGCTGCGCAGTCCAGCGGGAGCAAGCTCCCTCGCCACAAAGGCCCACAGGAGGGTGATTGGTCGGAAGTGAACGCCATCATCGACAGCCTGCGCGAAGTCGTTGCGCCACGTCTGGACGCCTGCGGCCCGGCTGAAATGCGCGGCCTGCTGGACGCCCTCGGCGGTCGATTCGTCCCCGCCGGCCCGAGCGGCGCACCCAGTCGCGGGCGGCTGGACGTGTTGCCCACCGGGCGCAATTTCTATTCTGTGGATGTGCGCAACCTGCCGACCACCACCGCGTGGCGCATCGGTTTTCAGTCCGCGAACCTGATTCTTGAGCGGCACTTGCAGGATCACGGCGATCACCTGCGTCAGCTCGGCCTGTCGGTCTGGGGCACCGCGACCATGCGCACCGGCGGCGACGACATTGCCCAGGCGATGGCGTTGATGGGCGTGCGGCCGGTATGGGCGACGGGCAGTCAGCGGGTCGACGATTTCGAGATTTTGCCGTTGAGCCTGCTGGACCGGCCGCGGGTGGACGTGACCTTGCGCGTCTCCGGATTCTTCCGCGATGCCTTTGCCAACCTGATCCGGCTGTTCGACGCCGCCGTGCAAGCGGTCGCCGCGCTGGATGAGCCGGACGATCTCAACCCGTTGGCAGCCAAGGTCCGTGCTGAGCGCACAGCGCTGCTGGCATCCGGTTTCGATGAAGACGCGGCTCGGCGGCAGGCCGGCTGGCGCATCTTCGGGGCCAAACCGGGGGCTTATGGTGCGGGCGTGCAGGGCGCCATCGACGGTCGCTTGTGGCAAAGCCGCGAGGACCTGGCCGAGGTTTACCTGAACTGGGGCGGCTACGCTTACGGCGGCTCCGATGAAGGCACCGCCGCCCGCGAACAGTTCGCCCAGCGTCTGAGCCAGGTGCAGGCAGTGCTGCAAAACCAGGACAACCGCGAGCACGACTTGCTCGACTCCAACGACTATTACCAGTTCCAGGGTGGCATGCTGGCAGCCGTCGAAAGCCTCAGCGGCGAAACAGCGGCCAGTTACCATGGCGACCACAGTCAGCCGGACTTGCCGAAAATCCGCACGTTGAAGGAAGAGCTGAACCGGGTGATCCGTTCCCGGGCAGCCAATCCGAAGTGGATCGAGGGGGTCAAGCGTCATGGCTACAAAGGCGCTTTCGAACTGGCGGCGACGGTCGATAACCTGTTTGCATTCGACGCCACCACGCAGTTGATCGACGATCACCAGTATGCGTTGCTGGCGGACGCCTATTTGCTCGATCCGGCGACCCGGGACTTTGTCCGCGAACACAATCCCCATGCCTTGCGCGACATGACCGAGCGCATGCTGGAAGCGCAGCAACGGGGTCTGTGGCAGGAACCGGGCGAGTACCGCGAGGCGCTGGAGAATTTGTTGCTCGACATAGAAGAAGACAGTTAGCTGGTGAGCAAAGGACACCTGTGGCGAGGGAGCTTGCTCCCGCTGGGCTGGGCAGCAGCCCCAAAACTAAATCCAGGTTCTGTCAGGCACACCGCATTTTCAGGTTTTACGACTGCTACGCAGCCGAGCGGGAGCAAGCTCCCTCGCCACAGAGTTATCACCGACCATGACTGAGATTTGAACATGACCGACACCCCCCATTTCCCGCTCTCCGCCGTGGTCGGCGCCGATGATTTGAAGCTCGCGCTGTACCTGACCGCCATCGACCCGAAAATCGGTGGTGTGCTGATCGAAGGCCCACGGGGCATGGCCAAGTCGACCCTGGCCCGAGGTCTGGCAGACCTGTTGGCCAGCGGTCAATTCGTTACCTTGCCCCTGGGCGCCACCGAAGAACGGTTGGTCGGCACCCTCGATCTGGACGCGGCCCTGAGCGACGGTCGCGCACAGTTTTCTCCCGGTGTGCTGGCCAAGGCCGACGGCGGCGTGTTGTATGTCGATGAAGTCAATCTGCTGCCCGATCACCTCGTCGACCTGCTGCTCGACGTGGCCGCCAGCGGCACCAACCTGATCGAGCGCGACGGGATTTCCCATCGGCATTCGGCGAAGTTTGTGCTGATCGGCACCATGAATCCGGAAGAGGGCGAACTGCGTCCGCAACTGCTCGACCGTTTTGGCCTGAACGTCGCCCTCAGTGGCCATACCGCACCCGCCGAGCGCGGCCAGATTATCCGTCGTCGCCTGGATTTCGACAGCGATCCGCAAGGGTTCTGCGCCGAGTGGGAAAGCCAGCAACACGCACTGCGCGAGCGTTGCCAAAAGGCGCGCTCGGCACTGGCGAGCATTCCGCTCGACGATGCCGCGCTGGCGCAGATCACCGAGCGCTGCTTCGCGGCCGGCGTCGATGGCTTGCGGGCCGATCTGGTCTGGTTGCGCGCGGCCCGGGCTCACGCGGCGTGGCGAGGGGCGAGCGCGATCAGCGAAGAGGATATCGACGCAGTCGCCGAGTTTGCCTTGCGCCATCGCCGTCGCGAACACTCGCCACCGGCATCGCCACAAAGTCAGCCGCCATCCAGGCAAAATTCCAGTCCCGGCGAAGGCCAGGGCCAGTGGGGCGAAATGCCCGCCCAGGCGCTGCCGGTTGGCGCACGACGTGAAGTGCCCAGCTGGCCAAAAAAGCCCTAGGCATTCGCCCTCGAACAGACGCGGGGGCGAATGCCAGACCCCGTGCAGGACGGCTCGATGGCGGCAAGCAGGGCAAGCGCCACGCGGCCCGTAGCGGATCGATCAATTGGCCCGGCACCTTGCTCAATGGCCGACCACGCCAGCGCGACGATGTGTTGTTCCATCTGCGCACGCACGCGCCCCACGAACTGTGGCTGGTGATCGTCGATGCCTCGGCTTCGACCCGGCGTCATCAGGCGTTGAGCGATGCCAAGGGCTTGCTGGCGCAACTGTTCGACGATGCCTATCGGCAGCGTGCGCGGCTGGCGTTGTTGACTGCCAGCGGTCATATGCCGAAGTGGCAGGTGCAAGGGTTGAAAGCCTCCGCGGGCTTGCGTGACTGGCTCGAGGAGTTGGGGGCCGGTGGCGGGACGCCGATGCTGGCTGCGCTGGGTGAGGCGCAACGTTGGCTGGCGGCGCGACGAAAGCGCTTTGCGGCTGAACAGCAAAGGCTGCTGCTGGTGACTGATGGACGGGTGAAGGAGTGGTCAACATTGCCGACGCTGGAGTGCCCGGGGCTGCTGATCGACATCGAACGCGGGCCGATTCGCCTTGGACGGGCCAAGGTGTTGGCAGCGCAGTTGCAGGTTGATTATCGACATATCGATGAGCTGATTTCAGGTTGAGTTGTGTGCTGGCAGTACTCGCGAAGGCATCACCTCGGAATCGGATAATTGCGGTTAATCCGCATCGCTACCCTATGCTCTGTAAGCAAGACAATCACAGGAGTGACCCATGCGCGTTCTAGCCCGCAATGATCAGGACGATTTCCGCGTCAAAGCCTATGCCGGCACCAACGGCGTACTGCTGGCCATCGACCTGGCCGAACCCCGTCGCAAAGGCCTGCTGGGGTTCGCCATCGAAAAACAGCAAGGCAACAAACCCTGGCTGTTTCTGTTCAACAGCCTGACCTTTCCCGGCAAGACCCATACCTTCCCCCAGTTTCACGCCACCCCCAGCGATGCCGCGCCGCTACAGAAGTTTCGCTGGGCCGATTACGCGGTTAATCCGGGTGTGACCATGCATTATCGGGTTCACCTGGCCTACGGCACCGCGGATGCGCCACAGCTGGGTGAGTTTCTGGAAGTGACGGTCGCCACGGACAATGGCCTGCCCAAGGGTCAGAACGTGATTTTCAACCGGGCGGTGGCTGCCAGCCAGGCATTCCAGCGCAAGTTTGCCGACCTCGATGCGCTGCTCAGCGCCAACAAGAAACTGCCCATCGAAGAATGGCCCGACGCTCCACGGCAATGGCTGGAAAATGGTCTGCTCGCACGCTTGCTGGGATTCATCGAACGTGCCGAGGATGACCAGTGGGCGCTGGACATCGCGATCTACGAATACCAGTTGCAAGTGATCGTCGATGCGGTGAACGCCGCCTTCGAGCGCGGCGTAAAGGTTCGGATCCTGTACCACGCCCAACCCGGCGAAGACACCACGGCGCTGAACGAAGCCAGCCTGGAAAAAATCCCGGCGGCGAACAAGCGCGGGAGAGTCACCCACAATATCTTTCACAACAAATTCATGGTCCTGAGCCGGCTCGATGCGGCGGGGCAGCATCAGCCCGAAGCGGTACTCTGCGGTAGCACCAACTTCACCGCCAACGGCGTTTACCGTCAGGCCAACGTCGTGCATGTGCTGGATGATGCTCGGATCGGCGCCAGTTATCTGCAAACCTTCGAGCAAGTCTGGACGATACCGGCCGACGTCGGCGCCACGCGGGAATGGCTCACGGAGCACAATCCGATGGTGCCGGACCAACCGCTGTTCGCCGGCTTCTCACCGCGCTCGGGCGAGGGCGATTTGCGTGAGTTCGTCGAGATCATCAACGCCGCCAAAAAAGACCTGCTGTTTGTCACCGCATTCACCTTGCCGGACAAAATACTCAACGCGCTGCTCGGCCAGCCCCACGACGACATCTTGCGTTACGGCCTGCAAAACACCGTCAGCAGCATCACCGGTTTCCACGCCGACCGCACCGCCGAATTCGCCGCCACCGCGCTGCTCAATACCGGCCTGGAAGGCTGGCTCAAGGAAAACATGAAAGGCCAGAAGGGCAACCTGCTGGTGCACACCAAAGCCATCGTCGTCGACTTCACCAGCGATTCACCGACCATCATCAGCGGCAGCCACAACCTCAGTGACGCCGCGAGTAACGGCAACGACGAGAACTATTTGATCATCCGTGGCGACACCGACCTGGCCGATCGTTACGGGCTGGAACTGCTGCGCTTCTACGAGCATTACCGGTTCCGCTACTTCGCAAAAAAACTGCAACTCAAGCAGGTCCGGCCGTTGGCGGCGGATGACAGCTGGACCGATGACTATTACCGCGAGGGCGATCTGCGGATGTTGTCGCGGTTGCGCTTTTCCGGACGATAAACACACTCGCGCGCGCCCTTTGTAGCAGGTCGGTTATTTGCCCATTGCCTGGCGGTACTGACGGGTACGGCGGGCATCAACGCCAGCCGGGCGTCATCGGCGGCCCGAGGGCATGGGGTGCGGTGCGAATGCCGAGCGGGTACTGGCGTCGCTCAAGCATTAGCGCCAATGCCGGCAAATTAAGACGCATAACCTGTGGGGGCTGCGTCTTATCGGCTCAACAGCTCCCGTGCCCGGGGCGCGGTGCATAAAGTACCGAGGGTTTTCTGCAACCACGGCAAGTCGTGGCGGGGTTTGCGGGCAACCTGTTTGGGCCTGAGCTTGCCGATGTGCTTTTTGAAATTTTCTTCCAGGGTTTCCCGGGTTCCAATCCCCTTGAGTTTTTTCAGCAGCTTGCCCTCCTTGTAGAACAGCACCGTCGGTGTGCCAGTGACTTTCGGATGCCGAGGATTAGCGCTCGTACTCAGCACATATATGTGCGCGTGATCTTTGTACCGCTCGGCAATGGCACGGAAAACCGGCTCGGCCATTTCGCAGGCGGGGCAGTGTTGGTTGCCGAAATACAGAATCACCGGGCGCCAGGTTTTCAGGGCCTTGCGATAGACCGGAGCCAGCGTTGATGGGTTAATCATCGAACTCATTGAAATCTCCTTTTCAAAGACAATCGAAGACCTGTTGACGTTAAAGGAGGCGAGCAGGTGGGTCTACTGTCAGAAATTACAGGTAGAGCTCTGCTTCATTTTGAATCGCTATGGCTTCAGATGTGGTGCAAGTACTCGAGCGCTGTGTCCCTCGGTAGCGTTCTCTTATTTGTGCGTTTCGTAACGCCTTCCTCGCGCTCACGCGCATCCATTTGATTCAAAACACTTTCCAATCTCCCGAGATTCCGCCCACATCCTGTGGCACACTTTCTGCTGTCTATTCCGTTGTTACATACCATGTTCCGGTATAACGGAATAAACACAACTCTGGAGTGCTTGCCATGCATCGCCGACCTTCCTTGTTTAAAGCGTGTGTTTTTCTGTTCGCGGCTTCGGCTGCTGTCGTGGGTGTCGCCCAGGCGGCAGACAGCAAGCTCGACAGCGTGCTGGCCCGTGGGAAATTGATCGTAGGCACGGGCAGTACCAATGCGCCGTGGCACTTCCAGGGTGCGGATGGCAAGTTGCAGGGGTTCGATATTGATATCGCGCGCATGGTGGCCAAAGGGTTGTTCAACGACCCGAGCAAGGTCGAGTTCGTGGTGCAGTCGTCCGATGCGCGGATTCCGAATCTGCTCACCGACAAAGTCGACATGAGTTGCCAGTTCATCACCGTGACCGCCAGCCGCGCGCAGCAAGTTGCGTTCACCCTGCCGTACTACCGCGAAGGCGTCGGCCTGTTGTTGCCGGCCAACAGCAAGTACAAGGAAATCGACGACCTGAAAGCTGCCGGCGATGGCGTCATCGTGGCGGTGCTGCAGAACGTGTATGCCGAAGAGCTGGTGCATCAGGCGCTGCCCAAGGCCAAGGTCGATCAGTACGACAGCGTGGACTTGATGTATCAGGCGGTGAACTCCGGTCGTGCCGACGCGGCGGCCACCGATCAGTCGTCGGTGAAATACCTGATGGTGCAGAACCCCGGCCGCTATCGCAGCCCGGCCTATGCCTGGAGCCCGCAAACCTATTCTTGTGCGGTCAAGCGCGGCGATCAGGACTGGCTGAACTTCGTTAACACAGTGCTGCATGAAGGCATGACCGGTGTTGAGTTCCCGACGTATGCGGCGTCCTTCAAGCAGTGGTTCGGTGTAGACCTCCCTACACCTGCAATCGGTTTCCCCGCTGAATTCAAATGATCCCGTGAGAGCGGGGCGACTCTGAATCGCCCCGTTCAAGGTACTGCTGACCATGAACTATCAGTTGAATTTTGCCGCCGTCTGGCGCGACTTCGATACCTTGCTGGCGGGGCTCGGTCTGGGGCTTGAGCTGGCGCTGGTGTCGATCGCGATCGGCTGCGTGATCGGCCTGATGATGGCGTTTGCCTTGCTGTCGAAGCACCGTGCGTTGCGGGTGTTGGCGTCGGTGTATGTGACGGTGATCCGTAATACGCCGATCCTGGTGTTGATCCTGTCGATCTACTTTGCGTTGCCGAGCCTGGGGGTTCGTCTGGACAAGATTCCATCGTTCATCATCACCCTGTCGCTGTATGCCGGGGCGTACCTGACTGAAGTGTTTCGCGGCGGGCTGTTGAGCATTCCCAAGGGGCAACGTGAAGCCGGCCTCGCAATCGGGCTCGGCGAATGGCAGGTCAAGGCGTACGTCACCGTGCCAGTGATGCTGCGCAATGTGCTGCCGGCGCTGTCGAACAACTTCATTTCGCTGTTCAAGGACACCTCGCTGGCGGCGGCGATTGCCGTGCCGGAGCTGACCTATTACGCGCGCAAGATCAATGTCGAGAGCTACCGGGTGATTGAAACCTGGCTGGTGACCACAGCGCTCTATGTTGCGGCCTGTTACCTCATTGCCATGCTGCTGCGTTACTTCGAGCAGCGTCTGGCGATTCGCCGATAGGAGCCCCCCATGTACGAATCTCCCAGTTGGTTGCATGAGTTATGGGTGGCCCGGGAAGTCCTGTGGCAAGGCTTTCTGACGAGTGTGCAGTGCTCGGCCCTGGCGATTTTGTTGGGCACGCTGGTCGGCATCGTCGCAGGTCTGGTGCTCACCTATGGCACGTTCTGGATGCGTGCGCCGTTCCGTTTTTACGTCGACATCATTCGCGGTACGCCGGTGTTTGTATTGGTGTTGGCCTGCTTCTACATGGCGCCGGCACTGGGCTGGCAGATCAGCGCCTTTCAGGCCGGCACCCTGGGGCTGACGCTGTTTTGCGGCTCGCATGTGGCGGAGATCGTGCGCGGTGCGTTGCAAGCGCTGCCCAGTGGCCAGATGGAAGCGAGCAAGGCCATCGGCCTGACGTTTTACCAGGCGCTGGGCTACGTATTGTTGCCCCAGGCGCTGCGGCAGATCTTGCCAACCTGGGTCAACTCGTCCACCGAGATCGTCAAGGCGTCGACGCTGTTGTCGGTGATCGGCGTTGCCGAATTGCTGCTCAGCACCCAGCAGATCATCGCCCGGACCTTCATGACCCTGGAGTTTTACCTGTTCGCCGGTTTGCTGTTTTTCGTCATCAACTACGCCATCGAATTACTCGGCCGGCACATTGAAAAGCGGGTGGCCTTGCCATGACACAAGCTCAAGTCTCGACACAGAATCAAGCGCTGCTGGACATTCGCGGCCTGCACAAACAATACGGCCCGCTCGAAGTGCTCAAGGGCGTCGACCTGACCCTGCAGCGCGGTAACGTGGTCACGCTGATCGGCTCCAGCGGCTCGGGCAAGACCACGCTGCTGCGCTGCGTGAACATGCTCGAAGAATTCCAGGGCGGGCAGATTTTGCTCGACGGCGAATCCATCGGCTATGACGAGGTCAACGGCAAGCGCGTGCGTCATGCGGAAAAAGTCATTGCCCGCCATCGCGCCATGACTGGCATGGCGTTCCAGCAATTCAATCTGTTCCCGCACCTCACCGCGTTGCAGAACGTCACCCTCGGTTTGCTCAAGGTCAAAAAGCTGCACAAGGACGAGGCGGTGGCGCTGGCGGAAAAATGGCTGGAGCGGGTTGGCCTGCTGGAACGTCGTGATCACTATCCCGGACAGTTGTCCGGCGGCCAGCAACAGCGCGTGGCGATTGCCCGGGCGATTGCGATGAACCCGAGCCTGATGCTGTTCGATGAAGTCACCTCGGCCCTCGATCCGGAGCTGGTGGGCGAAGTGCTGAACGTGATCAAGGGCCTGGCCGAAGACGGCATGACCATGCTGCTGGTGACCCACGAAATGCGCTTTGCCTTCGAGGTCTCGGACAAGATCGTTTTCATGAATCAGGGGCGGATCGAAGAGCAGGGGCCACCCAAGGAGCTGTTCGAACGCCCGCAGTCGCCGCGTCTGGCGGAATTTCTCAAGAGCACGCGCTTTTAAGCCTTCATTTTTCAGTCAGGAGAAACACTCATGAGCATTACTCGTTACGGCACCGGCAGCACTGCCGGTGGCGGCCAGCCCCGTCCTTTCGCCCGCGCCGTCGAAGCCGATGGCTGGCTGCACGTGTCCGGGCAAGTGCCGGCGGTGGATGGCGAAATCATTGTGGGCGGCATCGTCGAGCAGACTCACCAGACCATGAAAAACCTGATCGCGATCCTGGAAGAGGCCGGTTACGGGCTCGAAGACGTAGTGCGCACGGGCGTTTGGCTGGAAGATCCGCGGGATTTCTGGAGTTTCAATAAGGTGTTTTCCGAATACTTCAAAAGCGAACACGCCCCGGCCCGGGCCTGCGTGCAGGCGAACATGATGGTCGATTGCAAGGTCGAGATCGACTGCATCGCCTACAAGAAAAAGGCCTGAACCGCGGTGAATTCTTCGCGGGCAAGTCGGCCTTACAGTCGCCACCGCACTCTGGGTAAACTCCCGGCACTCTGAATGGGAACCTGAAGACATGACCGAAGACACCATCAAGCGCCGGGCTCGCGGTCTGGACCGGGCGTTCGACATCCTCGACTTCCTCAAGGAAATCGGCCAGCCCCTGCGCCCGAACGAAATCGCCAGCGGCATTGGCAGCCCGAAATCCACGGTCTACGAACTGGTCGCGTCCCTGTTGGAACGGCGCATTCTGGAACCCGTGGGCAAGGACGGTCACGTTTACCTCGGCCGTCAGTTGTACTTCCTCGGGCAGGCGCATTTGCGCCATTTCGACCTGGCCCGCGAGGCCGATCATGCCCTGCAGGAAATTGTCAGCCAGACCCGTGAAACCGCGCAGATGTGCCTGCTCAATGGGCGCAAATACACCGTGGCATTGATGAAAGAGGGCGAGCGGCATTTTCGCATTTCCTCGGACATCGGCGAGAACGCGCCAATCCCCTGGACCGCTTCCGGGCGACTGCTGCTGGCGCACCTGAGCGATCAGCAGATTGTCGATTTGATCGACCCCGACGACTTCATCCTGCCCGACGGCGAACGTCTGCCACTGGAGCAGTTTCTCGAGGAAATCCGTCAGGCCGGGATCGACGGGTTCTTTTCTTTCGATAGCGTCGCCGACACCTTTACCCATTGCTTTGCTGCACCGGTCAAAGACCCGAACGGCGTGGCCATCGCAACCCTGTGCATCGTCGCCCCACGGGCCGATGCGAAGAATAATTACAACGACTATCGCCGGGTGCTGATCGACAGCGCCAACAGCCTCGCCCGGCGTATCAACGAATAACAGCGGCTGCCTGCGGCCGCGAATGTGAGGAGTTCGACCATGTATTCCGCCAAAAATACAGCCACCGTGGAAAAGGGCTTTGCCCACATCGGCGCCAACCTGGTACGTGACGTCAGCCTGCCAGCGCTGGTGCTGCACCGCGACGCGCTGGAACACAACATTCGCTGGATGCAGGATTTTGTCAGCAACAGCGGCGCCGAACTCGCGCCCCACGGCAAAACCAGCATGACTCCGGCGCTGTTTCGCCGGCAACTGGACGCCGGTGCCTGGGGCATCACCTTGGCCAGCGCCACCCAGACCCGCGCGGCTTACGCCCATGGTGTGCACCGGGTGCTGATGGCCAACCAGTTGGTCGGCACACCAAACATGGCGCTGATCGCCGACCTGTTGGCAGACCCGACCTTCGACTTCTATTGCATGGTCGATCACCCGGATAACGTCGCGGACCTCGGCGCGTTTTTCGCCTCGCGCGGGGTGCGCCTGAACGTGATGATCGAGTACGGCGTGGTCGGCGGTCGTTGCGGTTGTCGCACCGAAGCCGAAGTGCTGGCGCTGGCCAAGGCGATTGCGGCACAACCGGCGTTGGCGCTGACCGGCATTGAGGGTTACGAAGGGGTGATTCACGGCGATCACGCGGTGAGCGGCATCCGTGCGTTCGCTGATTCTTTGGTGCGCCTGGCGGTGCAATTGCAGGACAGCGGTGTGTTCGCCATTGCCAAGCCGATCATCACGGCTTCGGGGTCGGCCTGGTACGACCTGATCGCCGAGTCGTTCGAAGCGCAGAATGCCGGCGGGCGTTTCCTCAGCGTGCTGCGCCCCGGCAGTTACGTGGCCCACGACCATGGCATCTACAAAGAAGCGCAATGTTGCGTACTCGACCGCCGCAGCGACTTGCACGAAGGTTTGCGCCCGGCGCTGGAAGTGTGGGCGCACGTGCAGTCATTGCCGGAACCGGGTTTTGCGGTGATCGCCCTGGGCAAGCGTGACGTGGCTTATGACGCCGGTTTGCCAGTGCCGCTGCTGCGTTACAAGGCGGGTGTAGTGCCGGCGATCGGCGAGGATGTGAGTGCCTGCAAGGTGACGGCGGTGATGGACCAGCACGCGTTCATGAGCGTGGCGCCGGGGGTTGAGTTGCGGGTGGGCGATATCATTTCGTTCGGTACATCGCACCCGTGTTTGACGTTCGACAAGTGGCGCATCGGGTGCCTGGTGGATGAGCAGCTGAATGTCATCGAAACCATGGAAACCTGTTTCTAGGGTTTAGACCGAGGCGCGGCCATCGCGAGCGGGCCCTATCAGACAACACAGAAACACCAGAGGCCCACGATATGAGCACCATCGGCCCCAACACCCCGCGCATCGCGCTGATCGGCGAATGCATGATCGAATTGCAACAGCGCGCCGACGGCACGCTGCAACAAAGCTTCGGTGGCGACACCCTGAACACCGCGGTCTACCTGGCCCGTGAGCTGGGTGATGGCGGTACGGTGGATTACGTCACCGCCCTGGGCGATGACAGTTTCAGCGATGCAATGTGCCAGAGCTGGGCCAGCGAACACATTGGCCTGGGCATGGTCCAGCGGTTGCCCGGTCGTTTGCCCGGCCTGTATTGCATCCAGACCGACGCGGCCGGCGAGCGGCGTTTTCTCTACTGGCGCAATGAAGCGGCCGTGCGCGATTGCTTCAACACCCCGGCGGCCACGCCGATCCTGGCAGCGCTGCCGGATTACGATGTGTTGTATTTCAGCGGCATCACCCTGGCGGTGCTTGGTGTGCAGGGTCGGGAGAAACTGGTGGAAACCCTGATCGAAGCCCGACAGCGGGATGCGCGGATCGTGTTCGACAACAACTACCGGCCACGCTTGTGGGCCTCGGTCGAGGATGCACGGGCGGCTTATCGCAGCGTTCTGCCCTATATCGACCTGGCGTTGCTGACGGTCGATGATGAGCAGGCGCTGTTTGATTTTTCTGATTGCGAGAGCGTGTTTGCGGCTTACGAGCAGATCGGCACGCCGGAAGTGGTACTCAAGCGTGGTGCCGAGGCGTGTCTGATTCGCTGTGAGGGTGAGTCATTTGAAGTGCCGGCGCAGAAGGTCGAACGGGTGGTCGACACTACGGCGGCGGGGGATTCGTTCAGTGCGGCGTATCTGGCTTGTCGTTTGAAAGGTGGTAACCCGGTCGAGGCCGCAGAGGCGGGGCATCGGTTGGCGAGTCGGGTGATTCAGGTGCCGGGGGCGTTGATTCCCAAAGATTGAAATGCAATGCCTGTGGTGTTTGTGATTTTGTGGCGAGGGAGCTTGCTCCCGCTGGGGTGCGAAGCAGCCCCCAAAAACTGGCAACATGGTCTGCCTGATACACCGAGCACACAGGGCTTACGACTGCTTCGCAGCCGAGCGGGAGCAAGCTTCCTCGCCACAGGCAAGCGCCACCATACAGGCCAGGTCAACTGATCAATCCCGGTAAAACACCTGCACCAGGTGATAGCCGAACTTGCTCTTGATCGGCCCATGCACCACCCGCAGCGGTTTTTTGAAGATCACGGCATCGATCGCACCGACCATCTGCCCGGGCCGTACTTCGCCCAGGTCGCCGCCGCGTTTGCCGGACGGGCATGTGGAGTATTTCTTGGCCAGCACATCGAAGGCTTCGCCCTTGGCGATGCGTTGTTTGAGCTGCTCGGCTTCTTCCGAGGTTTTCACCAGGATATGGCGGGCTTGGGCTTTCATTGGCAGTACCTTGCAACGGTGGTGGCTATGTTGGTGCCAGCGTGGGGCGCGCGATTATGCCTTAACTCAGTCGGCGTGGCCGATCATCGTGCGAATCTTGTTGGCCAGAAGGTCAATGGAAAAGGGTTTGGTCACCATGTCCATGCCTTCTTCCAGGAAACCCTGGCGCTCAGTGGCTTTCTGCGCATAACCGGTCATGAACAGCACTTTGAGTGCGGGGCGATGCTGACGAGCGATTTCTGCCAGTTGCCGGCCGTTCATGCCCGGCAGCCCGACATCGGTCACCAGCAGATCGATCCGCAGGTCGGATTCCAGCAAGGGTAGGGCAGCCTGCGCGTCTTCGGCTTCATGGGCGTGATAACCCAATTCATTGAGCAGGTCGAGTACCAGCATGCGCACCGCCGGATCGTCTTCCACCAACACCACGGTTTCACCGGCAATCGCTGCGGGTGTTTCGCCAGTGACCGGCTCCGGAGTGTGTTCTGGCAGCGGGACGTACAACCGTGGCAAGTACAGGCGAACGCTGGTGCCCTGGCCCGGACGGCTGTGCAGGCTGACGTGCCCGCCCGACTGTTGGGCGAAACCATAAATCATCGACAGTCCAAGGCCAGTGCCCTGGCCGATGGGTTTAGTGGTGAAGAACGGCTCGAAGGCCTTGGCCAATACCGATGGCGTCATGCCGGCGCCGTTGTCGCTGACGGCAATCATCAGGTAATCCCCGGCCTTCACCGGTTCCAGGGTGGTGATGTCGCTGCCGTCGAGGTAGACATTAGCGGTTTCGATCAGCAACTCGCCGCCATCGGGCATCGCGTCCCGGGCATTGATGACGAGGTTGAGCAAGGCGTTTTCCAGTTGGCTGACGTCAGTGCTGACCGGCCAGACCTCGTCGGCCAGCTTCAGTTTGAGCGCGATGTGATCGCCCTTGGTGCGGCTGAACAAATCTTCCAGGGAATGCACCAGTTCGTTGGCATTCAGCTGTTTGCGATCCAGTGACTGACGCCGGGAGAACGCCAGCAATCGATGGGTCAGGGCGGCGGCGCGGTGGGCCGAGGACACCGCGGCTTCGGTAAAACGACCGATCTCGGCGGCACGCCCGTCGGCGATGTAGCGCTGCATCAAATCGAGGCTGCCGATGATCCCGGTGAGCATGTTGTTGAAGTCATGGGCGATGCCGCCGGTGAGCTGTCCGACCGCTTCCATTTTCTGCGCATGCCGCAAGGCTTCTTCGGCGCGCTCGCGCTCGAACATCTCGTTTTGCAGCCGCTGGTTGGCTTCGGCCAGTTGTCGGGTGCGGGCGCTCACGCGTTCTTCAAGGGTTTCGTTGAGGTTGCGCAGCGCTTCTTCGGTCTGTTTGCGCTCGGTCTCGTCGATCACAAAGATGTAGAAACCATTCACCGCGCCGTCTGCGCCGTGGCGTGGCAGGTAGTTCATCAGGGCTTGGCGGGTGCTGCCGTCGCGGTGGTCGGCACTGATGCTGAAACAACAGGTCTTGCCTTTCAGCGCTTCGGCGATGTAGTCGGCGCGCAGGGCATAGGCTTCGTCGCCCAGTACTTCACGAATGGTGCGGCCGTAAAGTTCCTGGGGCGTCAGGCCGTACCATTCCAGGTACGCGGCATTGTTGAGGCGAAAACGCTCCTCGCTGTCCACATAACTGATCAGGATCGGCATGGCGTTGATGATCAGCTGCAACTCGGTCTGGCTTTGGCGCAAGGCCTGTTCGATGTTTTTGCGTTCGGTCAGGTCCAGTGCGGCACCGAGGAAGCGAATCGGCCGGCCATGGTGATCCTTGTAGCAACGGCCCCGGGCAAACACCCAGCGCAGTTGGCCGTCGGCTTGCAGCAAGCGATATTCCTCGGCGTACTCGCTGCCATGGGTGATGCAGTGCTTGATGCTACGGGCGATCATGGCGCGGTCTTGCGGGTGTACGCCATGAAGGTATTCGCTGATGGGCAATTGGCTGGCCAGGCTTGCGTCGACACTATGCAGTTGAGCGAAGCGCGCATCGGCGATGAAACGGTCTTCGCCAATGTCCCAGTCCCAGGTGCCGACGGCATCGGTGGCGGCCAGCGCCAGTTGCAGACGCTGCTCGGTTTCTTGCTGAGCCTTGAGGCTGGCGGCGGAGCGTTGTTCCAGCTCCAGGGCGATGCGGCGCCGCTCGTTGGTTTCGATGGCGGTAACCAGAATCCCGGCGACCTCGGCGCTTTCATTGCGAATGGGGCTGTAGGTCAAATCCAGCCAGAAGTCGGAATCTTTACCGTCACGCTGCAAGGTGAAGCGCTGTTCGCTGTAGGTTCGTACCTGGCCTTGTAGGACTGCGCTGTAAATCGGGTCGGTGAAGTCTTTCAATTCCGGCCAGATCAGGTGCGTCGGTTGTCCGAAAGCGTGAGGATGTTTACTGCCGGCGAGGAAGGCGAAGCCGTCGTTATAGATCTGGGTGAGCTGTGGGCCCCAGAGCAACAGCATCGGCATCGGCGAATGAATCACGATGTCTACGGCGGTGCGCAGGCTCTGCGGCCAGTTATCGGCGGCGCCCAGCGGATTGTTTGTCCAGTCCAGTCGGGCAATCAGGGCCTGGGCATCGCTGGCGGTCGGTGCTGCGTTCATCACAATGTCCTGCGTGTCAGTCGGTGTGGCGGCATCTACTATCCTTTGCAAAGTGGTAGACGCTGGATGACCCGCTGCGGGTCATTTTTCAATTGAATGCTTCGTGGGTGTTTTTTGCCATGGAAATCGATGCACTGTTGCAGATTCTGGCCAGCCGGAATGGTTCCGATCTTTACCTGTCCACGGGCGCGCCACCCTGCGCGCGATTCGACGGTGTGCTCAAACCCCTGGCCGAGCAACCGTTAAAACCGGGAGAAGTCGCAGCCATTGCCGCGTCCATCATGGACGCCGAACAGCGCCAGGAGTTCGATCGGGAACTGGAAATGAACCTGGCGCTTTCCCTGGTTGGGGTCGGGCGCTTTCGGCTCAATATCTTCAAGCAGCGCAACGATGTGTCCATCGTGGCGCGCAACATCAAACTCGACATTCCCCGCTTCGAAGACCTCAAGCTGCCGCCAGTGCTGCTTGAAACCGTGATGCTCAAACAAGGGTTGATACTGTTCGTCGGCTCGACCGGCTCGGGCAAATCGACCTCGCTGGCGGCGCTGATCGATTACCGCAATCGCCACAGCAGCGGCCATATCATCACCATCGAAGATCCGGTCGAGTTTATTCATCGGCACAAGAAGTCGATCGTCAACCAGCGCGAGGTCGGTGTCGATACCCGCAGTTTTCATGCAGCGTTGAAAAACACCCTGCGCCAGGCGCCGGACGTGGTGCTGATCGGCGAGATCCGTGATCGCGAGACCATGGAACACGCGCTGGCGTTTGCCGATACCGGTCATCTGGTCATTTCCACTTTGCATGCGCACAACGCCAATCAGGCGCTGGACCGGGTGATCAATTTGTTTCCCGAAGAGCGCCGGGCGCAACTGCTCCACGATTTGGGTAACAACCTCAAGGCGTTTGTTTCCCAGCGCTTGGTGCGTACCCGCGATGGGCAGCGTCGGGCGGCAGTCGAGGTGATGCTGGGAACGCCGACCATCGGCGACCTGATCCGGCGCAGTGAGTTTGGCGAACTCAAGGGGATCATGGAGAAGTCTTCAGAGGCGGGGATGCAGACGTTTGATGGGGCGCTGTTCGAACTGTTTGTCGAGGGGGCGATCGATGAGGCAGAGGCGTTGAAACATGCGGACTCGGTGAACAACTTGCGACTGCGCCTGAAAATGCACGCCGAGGCTACGCCCGGGCCCCATACGCCGCCGGGTGAATGGGGATTGGTGGACTGAAGGGGGTGACGCTGATCAAAAATGTGGGAGCGAGCCTTTGTGGCGAGGGGGCTTGCCCCCGTTCGGCTGCGTAGCAGTCGCAAATCGGACGACGCGGTTTCACTGAAGCACCGCATCCGCTGGCTTTGGGAGCGCTTCGCACTCCAACGGGGGCAAGCCCCCTCGCCACATAAGCCCGCTTGTGGATCTATGGTTTCAATCGTTCAATTCAGGGCGGTCGCGAAATTGCTCCAGTGCCTCTGGATTGGCCAGTGCATCGGTGTTCTTCACCGTCTGGCCATGCACCACATTCCTCACCGCCAGCTCGACCACTTTGCCGCTGATGGTCCGCGGAATATCGGTCACCGCGACAATCTTCGCCGGTACATGCCGCGGCGTGGTGTTGGCGCGGATCACCTGGCGAATCTGTTGTTGCAGCGCTTCATCCAGTTCGACGCCATCGCGCAAACGCACGAATAGCACCACTCGCACGTCATCCTGCCATTGCTGGCCGATGGCGACGCTGTCCAGCACCTGCGGGATTTTCTCCACCTGACGGTAGATTTCCGCCGTGCCAATGCGCACGCCGCCGGGGTTGAGCACGGCATCGGAACGCCCATGGATCAACATGCCGCCGTCGGGCAGTTGTTCGGCGTAATCACCCTGCGCCCAAACGCCGGGAAACAGGCTGAAATAGGACTTTCGCAGCTTCTCCCCGTCAGGGTCATGCCACAAACCGATGGGCATGGCCGGAAAATGCCGGGTGCACACCAGCTCGCCTTTTTCGCCGATCACAGGCGTACCGGCGTCGTTCCACACTTCGACCGCCATGCCCAGGCTCTTGCACTGCATTTCGCCACGGCGCACCGGCAGGACCGGGTTGCCAATCACAAAGCACGAAACGATGTCGGTGCCGCCGGACATCGAAGACAGGCACAGGTCGGACTTGAACGCGCGGTAGACGTAATCGAAGCTTTGCGGCGACAGCGCCGAGCCGGTGGACAGTATGGTTTTCAGGCTGCTGAGGTCATGACTTTCGCACGGTTTCAAGCCATTGCTTTCCAGCGCGGTGAGGAATTTCGGGCTGGTGCCGAAGACGTTGAGGCGTTCGTCGTCGATCAGGTCGATCAAGCGCTCCGGGCCCGGATGAAACGGCGAGCCGTCATACAGCACCACGGCGCTGCCCACCGCCAGGGCCGAGACCAGCCAGTTCCACATCATCCAGCCGCAGGTGGTGTAGTAGAACAAACGGTCGCCGGGGCCCAGATCGGTGTGCAGCCCATGTTCCTTGACGTGTTGCAGCAGCACGCCGCCGGTGCTGTGCACAATGCACTTGGGCACGCCGGTGGTGCCGCTGGAATAGAGGATGTACAGCGGATGGGCGAAGGGCACCGGGACAAATTGCGGCTCGCCGCCCGGCTCGTAGAAATCGTCCCACAGCGTCACGTTGGCCTGGCTGCGAAAATCCTCGGTGCGCGCCTGGGGGCGTGCGTAAGGCACGACGATCAACTGCTGCAAGGACGGCAGTTGACCGAGGATTTCATTGACCTTGGCAGTCTGGTCGAGGTCTTTGCCGGCATAGCGGTAACCGGCGCAGGTGATCAGCACTTTCGGCTCGATCTGACCGAAACGATCGATCACCCCGTGGGTGCCGAAGTCTGGCGATGAACAGGACCAGATCGCGCCCAGACTGGTGGTGGCAAGCATCGCCACCAGTGTTTGCCAAGTGTTCGGCATGCACGCGGCCACGCGGTCGCCGAGGCCGACACCGGCGGCTTTCAGGCTGTTTTGAAAACCGGCGACCTGGCTCGCCAGTTCGGCCCAGGTCAGTTGTTCCCGTTGGCCGTTTTCACCGATGGCCACCACTGCCACGGCATCGTCGCGACGGCGCAGCAGGTGTTCGGCGAAGTTCAGGGTGGCACCGGGGAACCACTGGGCGCTGGGCATTTGCGCGCCTTCTATCAGCACCGCGTCTGGCTGATCGTGAAAACGGACGTCGAAGAAATCGACGATGGCCAGCCAGAAGGCTTCGCGCTGATCGATGCTCCATTGGTGCAGGGCAGGGTAGTCGGCGATTTCAAGGCTGTGTCGCTGATTGATCGAGCGCCGGAAGGCCTCCATGCGGGACTTGCCGATGCGCTCGGTGCCGGGTTGCCAGAGGATGTCGGACATGGCTTGGCCTCTTCTTATTTATGCATAACACGCAGGCTTTTGTGGCGAGGGGGCTTGCCCCCGTTCGGCTGCGAAGCAGTCGCCAGCTCGACTTCCATATGGGGCCGCTTCGCGGCCCAACGGGGGCAAGCCCCCTCGCCACAGGCAAGCCTTCCTTTCCACAGGGTTTGGCGGCGGGTTACTGCGCCAACCACCCACCATCAATATTCCACGCAGCGCCACGCACCTGGCTACCGGCTTCGCTGCATAAAAACAGCACCAACTCACCCAGCTGCGGCGGCGTCACGAATTCCAGCGACGGCTGCTTCTCGGCCAGCAAGTCGTGTTGTGCCTGCTGCGGGTCGATCCCGGTCGCGGCGCGATCATCGATCTGCTTCTGCACCAGCGGCGTCAGCACCCAACCCGGGCAGATGGCGTTGCAGGTGACGTTCGTCGTAGCGGTTTCCAGACCGACCACTTTGGTCAGGCCGATCACGCCATGCTTGGCCGCGACGTACGCTGCCTTGCCCACCGAACCGACCTGGCCATGCACCGAGGCGATGTTGATGATCCGTCCCCAGCCCTTGGTGCGCATGCCCGGCAGGCTCAAACGGGTGCTGTGAAACACCGACGACAGGTTGATCGAAATGATCGAGTCCCAGCGCTCCACCGGAAAATCCTCCACGGCCGCCACGTGCTGGATGCCGGCGTTGTTGACCAGGATATCCACGCCGTCGAACTCACGCTCGGCGTACTCGATCATGTCGGCGATCTGCGCCGGGTCGCTGACGTCCGCCGGATGATGGCCAACCTTGCCGCCAAACTGCTCGACCTCAGCAATCACCCTGGAGGCATCGCCGAAACCATTGAGGATCAGGTTGGCGCCAGCCTTGGCCAGGCTCAGGGCGATCCCAAGGCCGATGCCGCTGGTGGAACCGGTGACCAGTGCGGTCTTGCCCGAAAGAGTCGTCATGAATACCTCACACAATGCCAGTGGCGTAGAAAGTACCGATCACCACAAAAACAGCGAGTGTCTTGATCAGCGTAATACAGAAAATGTCTTTGTAGGCCTCGCGGTGGGTCAAACCGGTGACCGCCAGCAAAGTAATCACCGCGCCGTTGTGCGGCAGGGTGTCCATGCCGCCACTGGCCATCGCGGCGACCCGGTGCAGCACTTCCAGCGGAATATTGGCGGCGTGGGCGGCGCTGATGAACGTCTCGGACATCGCCGCCAGGGCGATGCTCATGCCGCCCGACGCCGAGCCGGTAATACCGGCCAGCAGGGTCACGGTAATCGCTTCGTTGACCAGCGGGTTGGGAATGCTCTTGAGCCAGTCCGACAGCACGAGAAAACCTGGCAACGAGGCGATCACCGCACCGAAACCGTATTCAGACGCCGTGTTCATCGCCGCCAGCAGCGCACCGCTGACCGCACTTTTACTGCCTTCGGCCAACTTGCCGCGAATCGTCTGAAAGGCGAACACCAGCACCATGACGATGCCCACCAGCAAGGCTGCCTGGACCGCCCAGATCGCCGTCAGTTTGGCGATGTCGGTGGTCACGGGGGCTGCCATGCCTGGCAGCGCGAGGCTGTGGGTCTTGCCGTACCACAGCGGAATCCAGCGGGTGAACAGCAGGTTCATCAGGCCCACCATCAACAGTGGCGACAACGCGATCCACGGGTTGGGCAGCTTGATGTCCGGCGCGGTTTCCGGCTCGTTGCGCAGCTCTGAACCATAACCCTCACCGCTGCGCTGGGCCTTGTTGCGCTGGCGCTGCAGAAACAGCATGCCGGCGCAGAATACGAAAATCGTGCCGATCAGCCCCAGCCACGGCGCCGCCCAGGCGGTGGTGTTGAAGAAGGTGCTGGGGATGATGTTCTGGATCTGCGGGGTACCGGGCAGGGCGTCCATGGTGAACGAGAATGCGCCGAGGGCGATGGTCGCCGGGATCAGGCGCTTGGGAATATTGCTCTGGCGGAACATCTCGGCGGCGAACGGGTAGACCGCAAACACCACCACAAACAGCGACACGCCACCGTAAGTGAGCAAGGCGCAGACCAGCACGATCACCAGCATCGCCTGGCGAGTGCCGAGCAAGCGAATCGCCGCCGCGACGATCGAGCGGGAGAAACCCGACAACTCGATCAGCTTGCCGAAGACGGCACCGAGCAGGAACACCGGGAAATACAGTTTGACGAAGCCAACCATTTTTTCCATGAACACCCCGGTGAAGACTGGGGCAACGGCGGAAGGGTCGGTAAACAGGACGGCGCCGAGGGCGGCGATCGGGGCAAAGAGGATAACGCTGTAGCCACGGTAAGCAGCCACCATCAGCAGCGTGAGGGCTGCCAAGGCAATGATCACACTCATGGTGTGTCTCCTTCGATTGTTATTTTTGTAGGGTGAAGCTTTGTGGGAAGGGCTATAGCGAGTTTCGTGCCATAAGATTAAGTTGTTGAAATATAAGGTTTTATTCTGATTTTTTTGAATATTTGGAAGACTGTGGTCTCTATTTTGAGACGTGCGGCGCCCCAAAAAGATCGCAGCCTCCGGCAGCTCCTACAGGGGAACGCGAAAATCCACTGTAGGAGCTGCCGAAGGCTGCGATCTTTTGATCTTGAAAAATATATCTACCAATGGAGATCAATGTCTCTTTATGGAGACTCAGCAATCCCCAACGCCACCATCTTCTTGTACAACGTCGACCGCCCCAGCCCCAAACGCGCCGCCGCTTCAATAACCTTCCCACCGCATTGCGCGAGGGCCGCTTCAATCAACTGCCGATCAAACCGTTCGCGAGCTTCACTGAAAGTCTCATGGGCAACCGGCTCGATGGCCAAGGGCGCCACACGCTGCACCGGGATAAAACTGCCAATCGCCGCGCGGATATCCGCCACGTTCAGCATCAAATCATCACTGAGCAACGCCGCGCGCTCCAGAACATTGCGCAGTTCACGTATGTTCCCTGCGCCAGGCGTGTTGACCCAACAGTTCCAAGGCTTCGCGGTTCAGTTCGTGCTGACTGCGCAGCTCTTCGAGGATCGCTTCACTGAGGGCCGGCAGGTCATCGAGGCGATCCCGCAGCGGCGGGACCTGAATCGGCAGTACGTTGAGGCGGTAATACAAGTCGGCGCGAAACTCGCCGCGTTTGATCGCCGCTTCCAGGTCGGTGGAGGTGGCCGCGATCACCCGCACATCGCTCTGAATCACTTCGTTGGAACCCACCGGCTCGAATTCCTTTTCCTGCAACACTCGCAGCAACTTGCTTTGCAGCGGCAGCGGCATGTCGCCGATCTCGTCGAGAAACAGCGTGCCGCCCTGAGCGATCTGCAACTTGCCGGTGCGGCCCTTGCGATCGGCGCCGGTGAAGGCGCCGGGGGCGGTGCCAAAGAACTCGGCTTCCAGCAGCGACTCAGGAATCGCCGCGCTGTTGATGCTGACGAAGGCTTTGTGCGCCCGAGGCGAGGCGCCGTGGATCGCCTGGGCCAGCAACTCTTTGCCGGTACCGGTTTCGCCGAGCAATAACACCGGTGATTCGGCACTGGCGCTGCGCCGGGCACGGCGTTTGACTTCCAGGCTGGCGGCGCTGGTGCCGATGAAATGGGCGAAGTTGTACTTGGTCTGCCGCGCCCGCAGCAATGAGCGGGTCGATGCGAGTTCTTCCTGCATGCTCAGGTAGCGTTTGAGCATCGGTGACAGGCTGCGCAATTCGTCGAACAGGGCAAAACCGATGGCGCCGATCACCGCACCGGCATCGTCGTGAATCGGCAGGCGCATCACCACCAGCGGTTCCTTGGGGGTGTCCTGCATGTCCAGCAGGATGGGTCGTCCGGTGCGCACCACCTCGCGCAACAGGCTGCCGGGGATCACGCTTTCACAGGCCCTGCCGATCGCACCTTCGGCCGACTCCAGACCGAAACGCCGGGCATAACGCTCGTTCATCCAGACGATGTTCGCATCGCGGTCGACAATCACCGTGCCTTCGCTCGATTGCTCGATGATTTCGAACAGCGAGCGGATCGCCAGGGTGCGAACGCGCTGGTAGTCCTTGAGGCTTTCGGTGGTGTTCATGGGGGGCTGATCCTGATTAAGTATTGCCTGTGCTTGCCCGCGATGGACGCGACGCGGTCCAACGGCATGCCGCCGATTATGCCCACCCCGGATGCGCCGCCGCCAACAGCTCTTTGGTATACGGATGCTGCGGCGAGTCGAACACCGTGTGGCTGGCACCGCTTTCCACCACTTTGCCGTCCTTGATCACGATCATGTCGTGGGCCAGGGCGCGTATCACCGCCAGGTCGTGACTGATGAACAGGTAGGTCAGGCCGTATTTTTCCTGAAGCTGACGGAGCAGGGCGACCACTTGTTTTTGTACCGTGCGATCGAGCGCCGAGGTCGGCTCGTCGAGCAGGATCAGCGCCGGTTTCAGCACCAGTGCGCGGGCAATGGCGATGCGCTGGCGTTGGCCGCCAGAGAATTCGTGCGGGTAACGGTGACGGCTTTGCGGGTCGAGCCCCACTTCTTCCAGCGCCCGGATCACCTGGGCTTCGCATTGGGCAGGGGTGGACTGGCTGTGAACCTCAAGGCCTTCACTGATGATCTGCGCCACGGACATCCGCGGGCTGAGACTGCCGAAAGGGTCCTGAAACACCACCTGCATCTTCTTGCGCCACGGCCGCAGCTGCTTTTGTGTCAGGCCATCCAGGGCCTCACCCTGAAAGCGGATGCTGCCGTCTGAATCGAGCAAACGCAGGATCGCCTGACCGAGGGTAGACTTGCCCGAGCCAGACTCGCCGACGATGCCCAGCGTCTTGCCACGCTGTACATTCAGGCTGATGCCATCCACCGCGTGCAGATAGGTTTTACGCTGGAACAGGCCGCCACCGACCGCGAACCGTACGTGCAGATTATCCACCTCCAGCACTTTTTCACGCTCATCCCGGGGCAGGGCTTCACCTTCCGGCTCGGCGTTCAGCAGCACGCAGCTGTAAGGATGTTTCGGCTCGGTGAACAGTGTCTCGCAAGGCGCCTGTTCGACGATTTCCCCGGCCTTCATCACGCACACCCGCTGGGCGATGCTGCGCACCAGATTGAGGTCATGGCTGATCAGCAGCAGCGACATACCGAGCCGCTGTTGCAGGGATTTGAGCAGCAGCAGGATTTTGCGCTGCACCGTCACATCCAGTGCGGTGGTCGGCTCGTCGGCGATCAGCAATTCCGGCTCGCAAGCCAGGGCCATGGCGATCATCACCCGTTGCCGTTGGCCGCCGGAAAGTTGATGGGGATAGGCCTTGAGCCGCTCTTCGGGCTTCTGGATACCCACCAGTTGCAGCAACTCGAGAATCCGCGCTTGCGCCGCTTTGCCGCCCAGCCCTCGGTGCAGCAGCAGGGTTTCGCCGATCTGCTTTTCAACGCTGTGCAGCGGGTTGAGGGAGGTCATCGGCTCCTGGAAAATCATCGCGATCCGGTTGCCGCGCAGTTCACGCAAGGCCTTGATGTCGGCGCCGATCAATTCCTGGCCGCGATAGCGAATGCTGCCGGTGGTTGTCGTGCCGCTTTCGGGCAGCAGTTGCAGGATCGAGTGGGCGGTCACCGACTTGCCGCAGCCCGACTCGCCGACCAGCGCCAGGCATTCACCGGGGCGGATGTCCAGGCACAGGTTGCGCACCACGGTCTGGCCGCTGAAGGCGACATTGAGGTCACGGATTTCGATCAGGTTGTCACTCATATCAACAGTCCGCTTCAAGACCGAGGATCAAAGGCATCACGTAATGCCTCCCCGATAAACACCAATAAAGAAAGAATCAGCGCCAGGGTGAAAAACGCCGTCAGCCCCAGCCACGGCGCTTGCAGGTTCTGCTTGCCTTGACCAATCAATTCGCCCAGGGACGCGCTGCCGGCCGGCATGCCGAAGCCGAGGAAGTCCAGCGCTGTGAGGGTGGAAATCGCTCCGGTCAGGATGAACGGCAGGTAACTCAGGGTCGCATTCATCGCATTAGGCAGAATGTGCCGTACGATCACCTTGCGGTCGGTCAGGCCCAGCGCACGGGCGGCTTTGACGTATTCCAGGTTTCGCCCGCGCAGGAACTCGGCGCGCACCACGTCCACCAGCGCCAGCCAGGAAAACAGCGCCATGATCCCCAGCAGCCACCAGAAATTCGGCTCGACGAACCCCGACAGGATGATCAGCAGGTACAGCACCGGCAGCCCCGACCAGACTTCCTGCAAGCGCTGACCGATCAGGTCGACCCAGCCGCCGTAATAGCCTTGCAGGGCACCGGCGGCGATGCCGATCAACGCGCTGATGAAGGTCAGCGCCAACGCGAACAGGATCGACACCCGTGCCCCGAAGATCACCCGGGCCAGCACGTCGCGGGCCTGATCGTCGGTGCCCAGCCAGTTGACCTTCGACGGTGGGCTCGGTGCGGGTTGATTGAGGTCGTAATTGGGCGTGTCGTCGCTGAACGGGATCGGCGCAAACAGCATCCAGCCGCCATCCTTGTGAATCAGCTTCTGCACGTAATCGCTGCGGTAATCAGCCTGGAACGGCAGTTGCCCACCAAATTCCTGCTCGGTGTGACGCTTGAACGCCGGGAAATACAGCGAGCCCTGATAACTGACCATCAGCGGTTGGTCGTTGGCGATCAGCTCACCGCCCAGGGTCAACAGGAACAGGCCGACAAACAACCACAGCGACCACCAGCCCCGGCGGTTTTTCTTGAAGCGTTCGAAACGGCGACGGCCCAGCGGCGAAAGCTTGAACATCAGGCGTTCCTCGCGGCGAAGTCGATACGCGGGTCGACCAGGGTGTAGCAGAGGTCGCCGATGATTTTTATCAGCAGGCCGAACAAGGTAAAGATGAACAGCGAACCGAAGACCACTGGATAGTCCCGTGAGACCGCGGCTTCGTAACTCATGCGACCCAGGCCATCGAGGGAGAAAATCACTTCGATCAGCAGCGAGCCGGCAAAAAATACGCTGATGAACGCCTGCGGAATCCCCGACACCACCAACAGCATGGCGTTGCGAAACACATGGCCGTAAAGCACCCGGCGTTCGCTCAAGCCCTTGGCCCGGGCGGTGACCACGTACTGGCGGGTGATTTCATTGAGGAAGGAGTTTTTGGTGAGAATGGTCAGGGTGGCGAAACCACCGACCACCAGCGCCGTCACCGGCAGTACCAGATGCCAGAAGTAATCGGCGACTTTGCCCAGAGTCGACAGCGACTCGAAGTTGTCCGAGACCAGGCCGCGCACCGGAAACCAGTTCAACGAAGTGCCGCCGGCGAACACCACGATCAGGAACATGGCGAACAGGAACGCCGGCATCGCGTAACCGATGATGATCGCGGTGCTGCTCCAGATATCGAAATGGCTGCCATGATGCACGGCCTTGCGGATGCCCAGGGGAATCGACACCAGATAGGTGATCAACGTGGCCCAGAGCCCGAGGGAGATGGTCACCGGCATTTTCTCCAGGATCAGGTCGGTGACCGTGGCACCGCGAAAAAAGCTCTTGCCGAAGTCGAGGCGGGCGTAGCTCTTGAGCATCAGCCACAGGCGTTCCGGTGCCGGCTTGTCAAAGCCATATTGCTTTTCGATCTCCTTGATCAGCTGCGGGTCTAGCCCTCGGCTGGCACGGGAACTGCCATGCATGGTTTCGCTGGAACCGCCGCCGACACTCGCGCCACCAATGCCTTGCAGGTGTGCGATGGCTTGTTCCACCGGGCCGCCGGGCGCGGCCTGGACGATGACGAAATTGACCAGAAGAATGATCACCAGTGTCGGAATGATCAGCAGCAGGCGCCGCAGTATGTAAGCCCACATCAGCGCGGCCCTCCGGGTTTGCCACGTTTGATTAGTTCGGCGGTCATCTGTTCGTTGGTCAGTGGGGTGGTGCTCACTTGCCACCAACTCTCGATGGCTTCGTCATTGCTCGCTTGCACAGTGGGAATGCCGAAGCGGTTCCACCACACGGTCGAACTGCCTGGCGGGTAATAATTGGGAATCCAGTAGAAGTTCCATTGCAGAACGCGGTCCAGGGCATGGGCATAGCGCAGCATGTCAGCCTGGGTGGTGGCGCGGACCAGGCCGTTGATCAGCGTATCGACCGCCGGATTTTTCAGCACCATGTAGTTGTTGGAGCCGGGATCGTTGGCCGCCGCCGAGCCAAAGTAGTTGTACAGCTCGTTGCCCGGCGAGGTGGTGACCGGGTAGCCGGTGACGATCATGTCGTAGTCCCGGGACATCAGGCGGTTTACGTACTGGGAGGCGTCGATGCGGCGAATGTTCAGGTCGATGCCGATTTGTTTCAGGGTGCGCTTATAAGGCAGCAGCAAACGATCCATGCCGTTCTGGCTGATCAGGAAGGTGAAGCTCAGCGGTTGACCTTCGGCGTTGACCAGTTGATCGCCATCGGGTTTCCAGCCGGCCTGTTCGAGCAAGTCCAGGGCTTGCAACTGTTTGTCGCGAATCACGCCGCTGCCATCGGTTTTCGGCGCTTCGAAGACCTGAGTGAAGACTTCGTCGGGGATCTGCCCGCGCAGCGGCTCGAGAATCGCCCGCTCACCCGCGTCGGGCAGTTGTCGGGCAGCGAGATCGGTGTTGGAAAAGAAGCTCTGCTGGCGGATGTACAGGTCGCGCATCATCTGCCGGTTGCTCCACTCGAAATCCCAGAGCATGGCCAGCGCCTGGCGCACTCGACGATCCTGGAATATCGGGTTTTGCAGGTTGAACACAAAGCCTTGGGACGGTTGTGGTGCCTGCGTTGCCAGGTGGGCTTTTTGCAGGCGGCCGTCGCTCAGGGCCGGACTCTCGTAGCCGATGGAGTAGGCGGTGGCGGAGAATTCGCGGTTGTAGTCGTAGGCGCCACCACGCAGGACCTGGCGGGCGACGTCGGTATCGCCGAAATACTCGATGCTGAAATGATCGAAGTTGTAGAGGCCACGGCTGACCGGTAAATCCCTGGCCCACCAGTCGGCATTACGCTCGAAGGTGATGCTGCGCCCGGAGTCGACCTTGCTCACACGGTATGGCCCGCTGCCCAGCGGCGGCTCGTAACCGCCACCATTGGCGAAATCGCGGGTTTTCCACCAATGTTCGGGAAGCACCGGCAAGGTGGCGAGGTCCAACGGCAGGGTACGGTTTTCGTTGCTCTTGAAGTTGAATCGAATGGTTAGCGGCGACTCCACTTCGACGCCTTTGACGTCGGCGAATTGCGTGCGATAACGCAGGCTGCCCTGGGTCATCAACAGGTCGAAGGTATAGCGCACGTCTTCGGCGGTGATCGGTTTGCCGTCGGCGAAACGGGCCTTCGGGTTCAGGTAGAAACGCAGAGACAGTCCATCGTCGGAACGCTCCATCTGCTGCGCCACCAGGCCGTACACGGTGTAGGGTTCGTCCAGCGAGCGCTGGGCCAGGGGCGAGTAGATCCAGCCGTCTATCTGCGTGACCCCGATACCCTTGTCGATGTACGGCAGGATGTGGTCGAAATGACCGATTTCCAGCGCCGAGCGCCGCATCGTGCCGCCCTTGGGCGCTTGCGGGTTGGTATAGGCGAAATGACTGAAACCCGCGGGATATTTCGCCGGTTCACCGTACACGGTCAATGCCTGTTGTGGTGCAGCGTTCACACCGGCGGCGCCCAACAACAGGGCCACGGCAGTGAACAATAAAGTGGGGAAAGCCAGTCGCATTGTCAGCCTTAGAGCCGGGTGATCGATAAGCACAATTTGTACGCTAGCGACGCGTCCCTCGCCAGCCGTATCACGTAACGAAAACACAACGGCCCACCAAAAGGCGGGCCGTTGTGTAGAAAACTCAAGGGTTGATCAGTCCTGACGACTGGTCACTTCCAGCAGGTGGTAACCGAACTGGGTCTTGACCGGACCTTGTACCACGTTGATCGGTGCGCTGAAGACCACGGTGTCGAATTCCTTGACCATCTGGCCTGGGCCGAACGAACCCAGGTCTCCGCCCTGGCGGCTGGAAGGGCAGGAGGAGTTGGCTTTGGCGACTTCGGCGAAATCGGCACCGGCCTCGATCTGGGCCTTGAGTTCATTACATTTTTCTTCGCTGGAAACCAGGATGTGACGGGCAGTGGCTCTGGCCATGGGAAAATACTCCATTCAATGTTCAGTAAAATGCGGAGCCTACCGGATTCAGTGGGCTATTTCTCCCTCAAAGTTTCGTCTGTTTCGTGCAGCGTTTGTGACACGACTTAAAGACCGGCATTTCTCAAGCGTTCGGCATGCTGCACATACAGGGCGACCGGGTCGATACCCTTGCGCACCTGACCGGTTGTCTGGCTGAGGCTGTCCAGATGATCCAGCGGATAATCCGAACGGATCACTTTACCCAGATGGGAGCTGAATCGGCCGACCATGCCGTCATTCTGCTCGGCTTCGGTGGTGAAATAGTGGGAGAAGGCCCTGAGGAAACCGTGCAGCGGATGGAACGCATGGAGCCCTTCATCGAGGATGCTTCCCTGCAGGGTGCCGCTCCAGGAATAGTAGCGCACGCCATTCACCAGCTCACGACCCTTGCCGCCCCAGGTTTTCGGTAGCCCCTGGGGGTATTTGTCGTTGAAGGCGCCAACGCCTTCGGTGGTCAGTGCATTGAGCGCGGCGATGGCGTTCTGTGGCAGATGCCGGTTGCCACTGAGTAACGACAGGAAGTCGGCGAACAGGGTGGCCACCGCCCCGGCAACGTGTTCCGGCAGGCGCCCGGGCGTCAGCGCCTTGCGCAGGAAGTCGGCCAGCTCCGAGCCATGATTCGGCCCGCTGACCGAGGTCACCGAGGCGACCGTCTCTGGCGCCAGCGCCCCCGCGTACCGTGCAGCCAATGCACCCTGGCTGTGACCGATCAGGTTGACTTTGCTTGCACCGGTTCCTTGCAGTACCCGGTCGATCTGCGCCAACAGTTGTTCGCCGCGGGTTTCATTGCTGTGGGTAGCCGACAGATGCGGGATGAAGACCCTGGCGCCGGCGCTTCTGAGGGCCAGCTTGACGTCATGGAACAGTTCCAGGTTGCCGATGCGATCGAAGCCGAAGAGCCCGTGGACCAGCAGGATCGGATAGTGAGTGGTTGCATTCCGTAGCATGTAGATTCCTTTTTCGCAGTAGGTCAGGTGTGTGCTCAAGGGGGCACTCTAAAGCACACCAGCCGCTCGGCGGTGTATGAAAAAGCCGCTGTAACCTGACGAAAACGGAATAGAAATGGTACGAAAACTCGGATGAGCATGAGGTCTTGGTCGGAATATCTAGACATCTTTTTAACGATGGTTGAGCGGTTCCTCGCAATGACCTACTTCAGAAACGTCATTTTTCCGTGGCAACCAACGCGATTGCCCTGCATCACGGATCAACGCCGTGGGTTTCAATAGGCTTCGTTCGATGCCGACCTTCAAGGCGGTATTTATTCCAAGGACTGGAGCGTATGAATGACTATTTATGAAGTCGGGAACCTGAATGTTGTAGAGCAATACATGGCGGCACCACGGCTGGAGCAGGCGGAAAACGCCATACTCGATCCGTCAGAAAGAAAAGCCATTGTCACTGTTGCGCCTTATCAGACCATGGCCTGCGGAGACAAACTGATCATGTCCTGGTCAGGTATCGATGCAGAGGGTGTTGCGTATCGGCATGAAGCATCGCGTTTTGTCAGCGAAGCCCAGGTGGGCAGAGTGATTGTCTTTAGTGTGTCGGGCGTACACATCGCCGCACTGGATGGCGGGTCGCTCGAGGTTTACTACACGCTGTACAGTGCGCTCCATTGTGAGCCTTTGGAGTCCGGGCGTTTACATTTGAGCGTTGGTGATGTCCGGTCGGATTTGCTGCCTGTGATTGTGAACGATGCGGTGGGCGGCACGCTCGATCCCGACAGGGTCACCGAGGGCGCGCGCGTAACGATCAGGCCGTATGCGCGGATGACGGCTGGAGATCGGATCTTGCTGTCCTGGGCCAGCGGTACGCCACAATCGAGCTTCAATGACACATTGAAAATCGAATCCTTTGCAGTGGGTGGCGAACTGTCATTCTGGGTAAGTCCCGAGTGTATTGCCCCCAACCTTGGTGCAACCATTGCGATCAGCTATTGCGTCGAGAAAGAGGGTCAAGAGCCTCGCTTCTCGGAGCCTGCGCAACTGGTGATCGGCCCTCTGGAGCGAGGACCGCTATTGCCGCCCTCCGTGCTGGAGGCCGATGAGGGTTGGCTGGATCTGCAAGATGCAATCGATGGTATCACCGTCGTGATCGACAATGCCCAGGCAGAAGAGGGTGAGCTGGTTTATTTGAAATGTGACGGGGAGCATTTCAATCATCGCGATGATCGTGAGATCTCAAGGGAAATGGCCGGTCAACCGCTGGTATTTATCGTTCCCTACAGGTTTTGGCGCGAGCATCGGGATTTGACGGTACGGGTTGCCTATTCGGTCGAACGTCTCGACGATGTGAGCCAACAGTCTGAAGTCACGTTGGTACAAGTGCAGTCGCAACCGATTTAAGGCAACCGCCTTCCAGTTTTTGCTTGAAAACTGGAAGGCGGGCGCTGGTCACTTCGGCTATTGAGTACAGCGCTGCGCACGAAGTCGTTCGGCTGCCTGCTGCAACAACTGTTCTGTCCCGGCCCAGCCAAGACAGCCATCCGTTACCGACACCCCGTAACGCAGCGACGGGTTCAATGGTTGGCAACCTTCGAACAAATGGCTTTCGATCATCATGCCAATCAACGATCGATCACCTTGCAGGCGCTGCTCAAGCACGTCGTTGAACACGGCTGGCTGACGCAATGGATCTTTACCGCTGTTGGCGTGGCTGCAGTCGACCATGATCCGCGCCGGAATCTTGAGTCTGGTCAAATCGCTGTGCACCTGAGCGATGCTGTCACGGTCGTAGTTCGGCCCGCGATGACCGCCACGTAATACCAGATGGGTATCGGCGTTGCCGGGTGTCTGGATAATCGCAGGATGCCCCTGGCTATCGACACCGAAATGGCGATGCGGATGGGCGGCCGAGCGCATGGCATCGCTGGCGACAGCCACACCGCCGTCGGTGCCATTCTTGAACCCTACCGGCATGCTCAGGCCGCTGGCCATCTCCCGGTGAATTTGTGATTCGGTGGTACGGGCGCCAATCGCGACCCAGCTCAGCAGGTCGTCAAAGTAGCCGGCGGCCATTGGTTGCAGCAGCTCGGTGGCAATGGGTAAACCCAGTTGCAGCATTTCGCGCATCAATTCCCGGGACAGCGTCAAACCGCCGGCCATGTCGTCGCTGCCATCCAGGTGCGGGTCGTAGGCCAGGCCTTTCCAACCGACCGTGGTACGCGGTTTTTCGACGTAGGCGCGCATCACCAGCAGCATCTCATCGCTGACTTCAGCGGCCAGGCGGGCAAGGTGGTTGGCGTATTCGAGGGCTGAACGGGGGTCATGAATCGAGCAGGGACCGACGATGACCAGCAAACGGGAGTCTTCACCGTTGAGGATCGCGCGAACCGCCTGACGGTGGGCGGCGACTTGCTGGGTCAGGGCGTTGCTGAGTGGTAATTGCTGTTTGAGTTGCAATGAGCTGGGCAGGCGCAAGGTCAGCGCTTCATTGGCAGGGCTCAGGGTGGACAGCGGCAGAGCAGAGACGGACGAGTTCATATTCGGGCTTCCTGGGCTGGCGGCGGGTTCGTTCCCGCGCGCTCGGCCCTACTGGGGTGTTCGACAATTAGCCGGATTGGCTGTGTGTGTGTGCTTGCCACCTGTGGGTGACCGATCGGAGGCGGCAGGCTGTCCCGAGCGGAGGCTGGTAAATCGCCAGGCGGTAAAACTGTCGTGACGGTAATAAGTGGCGTAGTTCATGTCGTGAATCCTCAAATTGTCTGGTGTGACGCTAAAAATGTTCAGGGCTGAAAAAACAAAACCCCCGGTCGGGAGGCCGACCGGGGGTTGAGAATTCTCTGGTGGCGACCCGTTTAAAGTGGGCGCCGTGTGGGTATCAGGCGCGCCAGTGGCTAAACCAATACCCAAAATAAAAGCTGACCGAAGTACAAACGTCATTCACCCGGGCAGCCGCAACCGAGCGCGGGGCGCTGACGGTACGAAGCTGTAAAAGGGCGTTTAACATGATCTGTCTCCGATGAATGCGCCGAGCTTACTAGAGGCCGGTACGCGGATTCAATCAGAAAATGCTATCGATCATCACAGGCTTTTCTATCGCTTGAGTGTATCGAGGGTTGTGACACACTTTGCGTTGCGCCCAAACCACAACTTCACACGGACGAACCATGACGACACTGACCATCGCCGCCGCTCAAACGATCGCCATTGCCGGTGATCTTGCCGCCAATATTGCCTGGCATCAGCGCTTCATGCAGGTTGCCGCGCAACAGGGCGTGCAATTGCTGGTGTTTCCTGAGTTGTCGCTGACCGGCTATGAGCGTGGTCTGGCGGCGGAGTTGGCCATCGCGCCAGACGCCAGGGAGTTGCAACCGCTGCGCGATTTCGCGCGGGAAGTCGGTGTGACCAGTGTCGTCGGGATGCCGATTCGCCTGTCGGACGAATCGCCGGTGTTGATCGGAGCCCTGGTATTGGGCGCCGATGGTTCGCTCGGGGTTTACAGCAAGCAGCATCTGCATCCGGGCGAAGAGGTGGTGTTTGCTCCAGGCACGGGCGGTTCGACCTTGAAGATCGGTACCGACACCGTCGCGTTGGCGGTCTGCGCCGATTTTTCTCATGCCAGCCACGCGGCAGCGGCCGCAGGGCAGGGCGCTGATCTTTATGCGGCGGGCGTACTGATCACCGAAAACGGCTACGCTCCAGATACCGCTCTATTGCAAGGCTATGCCCGAACCCATGGGATGGCGGTGCTGATGGCCAACCATGGCGGCGCAACGGGCGGCTGGGAGTCGGCAGGGCGCAGCGCAATCTGGGCGGCGGACGGGACATTGATTGTTGCGGCGCCGGGTACGGGGAACCTTATGGTCGTTGCTCGCCGCAATGCTGACGGCTGGAAGGGGCAAATCGTGGCAGTTGCGGAGGCTTGAATGGGTTTCGAATTACGTCCGGCAACGTCTCGGGACCTGGACTTCGCTCGTAACCTGACTTGTCGAAATATGCTTCGCTACTACATTCAACATGAACTGTTGTGGCTGGACGAGGCCTTCGATGTCGCTTGGGAGGGACGCGAAAACTGGCTGATCGTGGGTGATGACACACTGATGGGGTATGTCAGCTTGAGCCGTGACGCCAGAGCCTTGTATATCCGCGAATTGCATTTACTCGAAGCGTACCAGGGGCAGGGCGCCGGTTCCTGGGTGATTGATCAGGTATTCGCCATGGCATGCAAGGAACGACGTCCGGCAATGCGTCTTACCGTTTTTGAAAATAATCCGGCAAAAAAGCTTTACGAAAAAAAAGGCCTGAAGGTGGTCGGCAAAGACCAGTGTTTCCTGAGAATGCAGCGTGATATCAATGGACTGCATCGCTGAAACACACTGGCGGCAAGCCTCGCAAGAAGATTTGACACTTTTTATATGCTGCTTTCCGCTAGGTCTGCCAGTTGCTTTTTGCTAAGGTGTCCGACAACCCAATAAGACCAAATCGCGAGGTGTCTGCTTGATTAGGGTGCTAGTAGTCGATGACCATGATCTCGTTCGTACAGGCATTACACGAATGCTGGCTGACATCGATGGCCTGCAAGTAGTCGGTCAGGCCGAGTCAGGGGAGGAATCCCTGCTCAAAGCGCGTGAGTTGAAACCCGATGTGGTGCTGATGGACGTCAAGATGCCCGGGATCGGCGGTCTCGAAGCCACGCGCAAATTATTGCGCAGTCATCCCGACATCAAGGTCGTCGCGGTCACCGTGTGCGAAGAAGATCCGTTTCCTACCCGGTTGTTACAGGCCGGTGCCGCAGGTTATCTGACCAAGGGCGCTGGATTGCCGGAAATGGTCCAGGCTATTCGCCTGGTGTTTGCCGGGCAGCGCTATATCAGCCCGCAGATTGACCAGCAACTGGCGATCAAGTCGTTCCAGCCAACCAATGATTCGCCCTTCGACGCCTTGTCGGAGCGGGAAATCCAGATTGCGTTGATGATTGTCGGCTGTCAGAAGGTGCAGATCATCTCCGACAAGTTGTGTCTGTCGCCAAAAACAGTGAATACCTACCGTTACCGTATTTTCGAGAAGCTTTCGATCAGCAGCGATGTCGAGTTGACGCTGTTGGCGGTTCGTCACGGCATGGTTGATGCCAGCCTCTGAAAAATGACTGAAACTTTTGATCCAAGTGCTTTTCTGTCGACGGTCAGCGGGCGGCCAGGTGTCTATCGCATGCTCGACAGCGAGGCGCGCCTGCTTTATGTCGGCAAGGCCAAAAATCTCAAGAAGCGTTTGGCGAGCTATTTCCGCAAAACCGGTCTTGCCCCCAAGACCGCCGCGCTGGTAGGCCGTATCGCCCAGGTCGAAACCACCATCACGGCCAACGAAACCGAAGCCTTGTTGCTTGAGCAGACGCTGATCAAAGAGTGGCGTCCGCCGTACAACATCTTGCTGCGCGACGACAAATCCTACCCTTATGTCTTTCTCTCGGATGGCCAGTTCCCGCGCTTGAGCATCCATCGGGGAGCGAAAAAGGCCAAGGGTAAATATTTCGGCCCTTACCCCAGCGCGGGTGCGATTCGCGAAAGCCTGAGCCTGCTGCAAAAGGCATTTTTCGTTCGTCAGTGTGAAGACAGCTATTACAAGAACCGCACGCGGCCTTGTCTGCAATACCAGATCAAACGCTGCAAGGCCCCATGTGTCGGCTTGGTGGAGCCCGAGGTATATGCCGAGGATGTACGCCACTCGGTGATGTTTCTGGAAGGGCGCAGCAACGCGTTGGCGGACGAGTTGTCTGCGGCGATGGAGGAGGCGGCGGTCAACCTCGAGTTCGAGCGCGCCGCCGAATTGCGCGACCAGATCTCATTGCTGCGCCGGGTCCAGGATCAGCAGAGCATGGAAGGCGGGACGGGTGATGTCGATGTGATCGCGGCGTTCGTCAATCCAGGGGGCGCCTGTGTGCACTTGATCAGCGTACGCGGCGGCCGGGTGTTGGGGAGCAAGAACTTCTTTCCGCAAGTGGGTATTGAAGAAGACGTTTCCGAAGTCATGGCGGCGTTTCTCGGCCAATACTTCATCAGCAGCCCTGAACGCGACTTGCCGAGCGAGCTGATCGTCAACGTGGTGCATGAAGATTTTCCGACCCTGATCGCGGCCATTGAAGAGCTGCGCGGTCGTGAATTGACCATCAGCCATCGAGTCCGTGGTACGCGAGCACGCTGGCAGCAATTGGCGGTCACCAATGCCGAGCAGGCGTTGGGTGCGCGACTGGCGAACCGGCAACACGTCGCGGCCCGTTTCGATGCCCTGGCCGAAGTGCTGAGCCTGGACGAGCCGCCGCAACGTCTCGAGTGTTATGACATCAGTCATTCCAGCGGCGAGGCCACCGTGGCGTCCTGCGTGGTGTTCGGTCCGGAAGGCCCGATCAAATCCGACTACCGTCGCTACAACATCGAAGGCGTTACACCGGGTGACGACTATGCCGCGATGCACCAGGCCCTGACTCGACGTTTCAGCAAACTGAAGGAGGGTGAGGGCAAGTTGCCGGACATCCTGCTGGTCGACGGCGGTAAGGGGCAGCTGTCCATGGCGCGTGACGTGTTGAACGAACTGGCCGTGCCAGACCTGATTCTCTTGGGCGTGGCCAAGGGCGCGACGCGCAAGGCCGGTTTCGAAACCCTGTACCTTAACGACGCGGCCCATGAATTTACCTTGCGCGGCGATTCCCCCGCGCTACATTTGATCCAGCAGATCCGCGATGAAGCCCACCGCTTTGCCATTACCGGGCACCGCGCACGTCGTGGGAAAACTCGCCGCACGTCCACGCTTGAGGGCGTTGCCGGTGTCGGACCGACACGGCGGCGCGATTTGTTAAAACATTTTGGTGGATTGCAGGAGCTGTCTCGTGCCAGCATCGAAGAGATCGCCAAAGCACCCGGGATCAGTAAAAAGCTCGCAGAGTTGATTTATGCAAATCTGCACAGCGAGTAGAATGCCCAACTCACCTCGTAGCCAGTTGTGTCGATGAATATCCCTAATCTGATTACCGTTCTACGCGTCCTGCTCATTCCGATCTTCATTTTGCTGTTTTACTTGCCTTACCACTGGAGCTATCTGGCATCTGCCTCGGTCTTTGCCTTTGCCGCCGCGACCGACTGGCTGGACGGGTATCTGGCCCGTCGTCTGGAACAAAGCACACCGTTCGGGGCCTTCCTCGATCCTGTTGCAGACAAATTGATGGTCGCCGTTGCGTTGGTGCTTCTGGTGCAAGAACACGGCAACCTGTGGCTCACGCTGCCGGCCGCCGTCATCATCGGTCGCGAAATCGTCGTCTCGGCGCTGCGCGAGTGGATGGCCGAACTCGGTGCTCGCGCCCATGTTGCGGTGTCGAACCTGGGCAAATGGAAAACCGCCGCGCAAATGCTGGCGCTGGTGATCCTGCTGGCCAATCCGTCGGACTTCAGCTTCTGGGTCCTGATGGGTTACGCCTTGCTGATGGTGTCCGCTGGCCTGACCTTGTGGTCCATGGTCCAATACTTGCGGGCCGCCTGGCCGCATCTGAAGACAGATGTGGAAAAGAAATAAAACTTTTTTGAATCAAAGGGTTGACGGGGCATCAGGATTCTATAGAATGCGCCTCACCAAGACGCGGGAATAGCTCAGTTGGTAGAGCACGACCTTGCCAAGGTCGGGGTCGCGAGTTCGAGTCTCGTTTCCCGCTCCAAATATAAAAATGGACCTCTGAAAAGAGGTCCATTTTTTTTGCGTCAAAGAAAATCCAAGGCCTGCATCTTCCCTGGCATCGACGGCCCCGCTTTTTCATTAGACGAAAGGTGCAAATCAGGGTCGCATCACCGCACCGAACACCGCCACGACCCGCGTAAGCGAAGTGTCGGTGCCGGCGCGAATCTCCATCGGCTCGCAGGTAAGCCAGATAGAGTCGTTGGGATATTGATTGAGTCGGAAAACCGTCGATGCAATCAGTGGCGGTCCAGCCACACCGTCTGCGCATTGCAGAACTCACGGACCCCGAAATGTGACAGCTCCCGGCCGAAACCGCTTTTCTTCACGCCGCCGAAGGTGACACGTGGGTCGGTTGCGCAAGCCATTGATGAACACACCGCCGGTTTCCAGTTCGCCCGCCAGCTTATGGGCAAGCTCGACATCGCGAGTGTAAATGGTTGAGGCAAGTCCGAACTCACTGTCATTGGCCAGCTCTAACGCGTGGGCTGCATCGCGCGCGGTGATGATCGAGGCCACCGGCCCAAACAACTCCTGTTTGAACGAGGTCATCCGGTCGGTGACATCTGCGAATACGGTGGGCTCGTAAAAGTTGCCAGGGCCTTCAGCCTTCTTGCCGCCCATTAACAATGTCGCGCCTTCCTCCAGCGTTTGCTGGACCTGACGATCCAGCTCATCACGAAGATCGAAGCGAGCCATGGGGCCGATGTAGGTGTCTGTGGCCAATGGATCGCCGACGACCAACTCGCGGGTGGCTTCGACGAACTTGCGGGTGAACGCTTCGACAATGCCTTGCTCGACAATCAGGCGTTTGGCGGCCGCGCAGACTTGCCCGGTTGAATCTGGAGCAGGGGCGTGAACATCCATTGTTCATCTGCGCCCGGCAGCGCGATCAATCCCGAGTCTGGACCTCGGCGCTGTTTCTTACGTTATAAGCGCTCACGCCCCGCGACGTTTTCCTCGAATGTTCGGCGACTGCTTACTGATCCCATTGGGGTGCATGACATAGGTGTCCCGTCCTGAAACAGGTTCAGGACGGGACACTCGGCCATAAAAAAGGGCAGCTCAAGGCTGCCCTTTTTCCAACCTGTTCCCTAGGCCGCGGTAAACAGCTTGTGCGGATCCATGACGAATTTCTTCGGCGCCCCGGCATCGAACTCGTGGTAACCACGCGGCGCGTCGTCCAGGCTGATCACCTGCACGCCGACGACCTCGGCAATCTTGATCCGGTCCCACATGATCGCCTGCATCAGCTGACGGTTGTACTTCATCGTCGGGGTCTGGCCGGTGTGGAAGCTGTGGGATTTGGCCCAGCCGAGGCCGAAACGGATGTTCAGGCTGCCATGCTTGGCGGCTTTGTTGACCGCACCCGGGTCTTCGGTGACATACAGACCGGGGATACCGATATTGCCGGCGACCCGCACCACGCCCATCAGGGCGTTGAGCACATCGGCCGGGGCCTCGTGCTGCGCGCCGTCATGGCCGTGGCCGCGGGCTTCGAAGCCGACCGCATCGACCGCACAATCGACTTCCGGCTCACCGAGCATGTTGGCGATTTGCTCGTGCAGCGGAGTGTCCAGGGTCAGGTCGGCGATCTCGAAGCCCTGGGCCTTGGCATGTGCCAGACGCAGCGGATTGACGTCGCCGACTATCACCACCGCCGCACCCAGCAGACGGGCGGAGGCGGCAGCAGCCAGTCCGACCGGGCCGGCACCGGCGATATACACCGTGCTGCCAGGGCCGACGCCGGCGGTCACCGCGCCATGGTAGCCGGTCGGCAGGATATCGGAGAGGCAGGTCAGGTCGCGGATTTTCTCCATTGCCTTGTCGCGGTCGGGCAGCTTCAGCAGGTTGAAGTCGGCATACGGCACCAGTACGTATTCGGCCTGGCCGCCAACCCAGTCACCCATGTCCACATAGCCATAGGCACCGCCGGGGCGCGCCGGATTGACCGTCAGGCAGACGCCGGTGTGCTGTTCCTTGCAACTGCGACAACGGCCGCAGGCGACGTTGAACGGCACCGATACCAGGTCACCGATCTGCACGTTTTCCACGTCACGGCCCTTCTCTATGACCTCGCCGGTGATCTCATGGCCAAGCACCAGCCCGACCTGGGCCGTGGTCCGGCCACGTACCATATGCTGGTCGGAGCCGCAGATATTGGTCGAAACCACGCGCAGGATCACGCCATGGTCAATGCGCTTGCCGCGCGGGTCTTCCATTTTCGGATAGGGGATGGTCTGCACCTCGACCTTGCCTGCGCCGAGATACACGACACCACGATTACCAGACATGATTTCACCTCGCTTTTGTTGTTGTGAGAACACGGCCCTTGTACTGCGAAGGGTCGCGCGGACTTACAGTGCGGCGGTAAATGTCTTGCGTTTGCGCGTGAATGCAGATTGGTTGGAAGTCACCTTCCAACGACGCGTGATTAGCAGTCATCGTATCGATCCTACGCCTGGTATCAGCACTCCGCGAGGGCCTTTAGCGCCCAATCACCATCCCGGTTGGCAGGGCTGGCGCAGGAGTAACGGGCGCTGAGCGCCGTGTTTGCCCCCATCAAAGCACAGTGATCAGAATTTTAATCTGCAAAAAGGTTTTATTGACTAAAAAATAATACCGAGTAATTATTTCCCTGCATCTGCTTTCACGCAGAGTCATTTTGCAGGGGAAACCCGATGAGTCAGAACACCGTGCCGTTGCTGGCCAGTCTTTATATCGAGACGAATGAATCGTCACTCGACAGGCGCTTGGCGCCTTTGTTTATGCAGGGCTTTCCGGCCGAGCCAAAACGCCGCGTCACCTGGAACAACTGGATGCGTCCACCGTTCAATCAATGGGGGTTCCGTAATCTGGCGCGCCTGCGTCCCTCCATTGATGTGGAAGCGGGTAGCGGACCAGTCAGTGTCCTGAAGGAAGCTCCGCAAGCGCTGGATGAACTGCACTTCGACAGTGAATGTGGTCTGAGCGTCAGTGTCATCGATCACCTTGTGGCCAGTCAGACCGACGCCTTCTTGGTGATGCAGGGCGACACCGTGCTGTTCGAGCATTACTTCAACGGCCAGCGTCCCCGCGACCGGCACGTCATGTTTTCGGTGACCAAGTCGCTGATCGGCACCCTGGGGGAGCAACTGGTCTGCGATGGCATCCTCAATCCGCAATTGCCGGCGGCGCATTACGTGCCCGAACTGTTGGGCAGCGCGTTTGGCGATGCCACGGTGCGCCAGCTGTTCGACATGGCCGTGGGCATCGACTACAGCGAAGTCTATGACGATCCCAACTCCGAAAGCTCTCAGTACGGCTACGCCTGCGGTTTCCAGCCGGCACCTGCGCAGTACGCTCAGTTCGAGTCGCTCTATCAGTACCTGCCGTCGCTGAAAAAACGCGGCAGTCACGGCGGCTTTTTCCATTACGTGACCGCCACCACCGAAGCCCTGGCCTGGGTCATGGAGCGCGCTTCGGGCAAGGCTTGCAATCAATTGCTGCAAGACCTCTGGAGCCAGTTGGGGTGTGAGCGCGACGGCTACTTCATGGCCGACCCTTGGGGGCGTAGCGTTGCCGGTGCCGGTTTCAACGCCACCTTGCGAGACATGGCGCGGTTCGGTCGGCTGCTCGCCAACGACGGTCGTCATGATGGGCTGCAGTTGCTGTCGACCGAGACGGTTGCACGCATCGCCGCCGGCTCCGATCCGGCGATCTACGCCAAAAACTCCGAATTCTCCGACTGGACCCCCGGCGCTTCCTACCGCAGCCAGTGGTACGTCTTCAACGACCACAGCCAGGCGATCATGGCCGGTGGCATTCATGGTCAATACCTGTTCGTCGATAAGCCGTCCGGTGTGGTGATCGTCAAGCAGTCATCGCTGACCGAGGCCGTCAGCCTGTTCGATGCTGACAGCGTGCGCATGCTGCGTGCTATCGCCGCGCATCTTAGCCACTGAAACACCCCATAAAGACAAGAATTTTGCGTCCTTTTCACCTGGCTCGGCCAGGTGTTGGCGGCGCTCTGCGCCGCCATTCACTGCCCTGTAACAACAATAATCACACAGGAGCTTCATATGGTTTTCATGACGCGTTTCTCTCGAACGCTCTTAGCGGTCGGCTTACCCCTGACCGCCCAAGTCGCGCTGGCGGGCTACACCTTCGAGGATGGCAACCTCAAGGGTGAGGTCAACTTCACCGCCGGCGGTGCGACCCTTTCCACCCGTAACGTCAACTTCGGCAGCGGCCGCGTCGATGCGCGCAGTGGCAAGAATGGCGGTACGAAAATCGACTGGCAGGAGTTCTACGTCAAGCCCGGCGTCAAGCTGGAATATGCCCTGCAGCCAGACTTCAGCCTGTTGGCCGGTGGCTCGCTGGTGGCGGCGACCACCTTTGGCGATGGCGATGCCGGCGGCTTCACTCGAAGCTCTGATGGCGACGTGGCCACCGAAGAACTCTACGGCGGTTTCCGGGCCGGCGAGTGGACGCTGACTGCCGGTCGCCAGAACTACATGATCGGGACGGGCTTCATCGTCATGGACGGTAACCTCGACCAACTCAAGGACGGCGCCTACTGGCTTGGCCCCAGAACCGCCTTCAAGGATTCGGCCATTCTGGCCTGGGATCATGGCGCGTTGAAGACCCAGGCCTTCACCTTGCGCACCGACGACGATCTGGGTGATTTCCGCATGACCGGTGTCAACCTGGATTACAACCTCGACGATCAGGTGACGCTGGGGGCCATGGCGATGAAGGTCAATGCGCTGGGGCCCAAGGGCAGTACACTGCCACGACGCCGGGACGGGATGCAGGTGTACAACGTGCGTGCGTTGAAGGCCAAAGTACCGGGCGTGCCGGACCTGACGCTGAATGCCGAATACGCCGTGGAGCGGGGCAGTGGTGAAGGCGTGGATTACGATGCCAACGCCTGGTACGGCCAGGCGGAATACGCCTTCAACACGTTACCGCTGACCCCGGTGCTCGGCTATCGCTACGCTAGTTTCTCCGGCGACGCCAACCTCACCGACAACCGGCAGAAAGCCTGGGACTCGCTGAGCAAGGGCTTCGTCGACTGGAGCACCTGGCTGGTGGGGGATGTCGTCGGCAACTACCTGCTGTTCAACAGCAACGAAAACGTTCAACAGTTCTCGCTCAAGACCCACCTCAATGAAACGCTGACTCTCGGCGCGATCCACTATCAGTTCTGGCTGGACGAGAAAAACTACATGGGGGCACCCGTCAGCGATCGACGCTTTGCCGATGAGAGTGTGGTTTTCCTCGACTGGACCCCGACGCCGTCGTTCTATACGTCGCTCTCCTATAACTGGGTCAAGCCACTGGCCGCTGCCAAGCAGGTGTTCGGCGATGACCAGAATTTCAGTGCGCTGGAACTGTACTTCACCTACCGCTATTAAGTGCCGCGAGCCTTCGCGGCCGCGCAGGAGTGCTTAACCATGAACACGTTTTTGCGTAACACCTTATTGGGCGCTGTAGTGTCGTTGCTAGCCAGCGGTGTGTGCCTGGCTGAAGAACGCACGGTGCGGATCTACAACTGGATCGAATACCTGCCACCTGAAGTGCTCAAGAGCTTTCAGGAGGAAACAGGCATCCGTCCGATCTACGACGTTTTTGACAGTGTCGAAACCCTGGAGTCCAAACTGCTGACCGGCAATTCCGGGTATGACGTGGTGTACCCGGGCAGCGCCAACCTGAGTCACCTGATCGCCGCCGCTGCGGTCCAGCCGCTGGACCGCAGCCAGCTGCCGAACTGGCAGCACCTGGACCCGGAGTTCATGAAAACCCTGGAAGCTGCGGGTGACATGGGCAACCGCTATGCGGCACCGTACTTGTGGGGCACCACGCTGATTGGCTACAACGTCGACAAGGTTCAGCAAGTCCTGGGCGCCAATGTGCAGATGAACACCTGGGACATGATCTTCAAGGAAGAGAACCTCGCCAAGCTGGCCAGTTGCGGTGTCGGTTTCCTCGACGCGGCCAACGAAATCGTGCCCATCGCCTTGCACTACAAGGGCCTCGACCCTAACAGTCAGAAGCGCGAGGACTACCCGCAGGCTCAGGCGGCGATGATGAAGATTCGCCCGCACATCACCTACTTCAACTCCTCACGCTACGGCATGGACCTGGCCAACGGTGACATCTGTGTAGCCGTGGGATGGTCTGGCGGCGTGGCGCTGGCCAAGCAACTGGCCGATGCGGCCGGCAAGGGCGTCAGGGTGGAGATGGCGTTACCCAAGGAAGGCGCACCGATGTGGTCGGATGTGATGATGGTGCCGGCCAACGCCCCCCATACCAAAGAGGCCTATGAGTTCATCAACTACATCCTGCGCCCTGACGTCATTGCCCGGATCAGCAACAAGATCGGTTACCCCAATCCGAACAAGGACGCCACCGCGCTGGTGAACGCTGACATCCGTAATAACCCCAACATGTATGTGCCGGACGAAGCGCGCAAAACACTGTTCGCTCTGCAGCCCATGCCGGCAGCCGTGGAGCGGATCCGCACCCGCACCTGGACCACCATCAAGACCAACCGCTGATCATCGTGGCCCGGCGTCGTGACGCCGGGCTCGCCAGCAATGACGCGCCTCGGCTATAGCATTCAGCCAGTCTGGGAGGAGGCTGGCGTTCTCAGGCCTGCATTCCGTAAAAGAGCAGCTCGGTGATACGCCTTACCTGAGTGGAGTGTGACTCGATGTCCGGCTGTTCCTGGTTGACCAGCCTGAACAACTGCAGGTGTGAGTAGTCGTTCAACAGGAAGGCGGCCAGGTCGACGTTGAGGTCGGCGCGCAGCTTGCCGGCCTGTTGCAGTTCTTTGAGCAAACCGCTGATTTCGGCCCTGAGCGCATCGTTCATGGCCTGATAACCTTCGGGCAGTCCGTTATCACCACCAAACAGAATCAACGGCAGCAGTTCACGCCAAAGACTGGGATGCATGACTTCCAGGGCGTAACCGGTCAGCAGGCGTTCCAGGTAGCACAGGGCGTCGACCGGATCCCCAATTTCAGGGATCTGGTTGCGGGTGTCCTTGAGGGCGCGCTGGTCGGCGTCGTGCAGGATTTCCAGGATGATTTCCTGCTTGTTGCCGAAGTACTTGAACACGGTGGGCGCCGACACCCCAGCCTGGTTGGCGATCTGTTCGATGGTGGTGTTCTGGAAACCTTGACGCTCGAACAGTTCGATCGCCGCCTTGCTGATGGCTTGGCGTCGTTCGACTTTCTGACGTTCACGCAGTCCGCTCACGGTTGATCCCTTGTCGCTATGAATAAAGGGGGCGCATGTCGCCCAATCATCCATGCAAAATACTTAATCGGGTAAAACTTTTAAAGCGATAATTTCTGTAGTGCGCGTTTATCCCGGAGGCGAAAAGTCTCGTTGGCTGATGGCGAGAGTCCTCAGGCTTTATAGTTAAGTTCATTAATCTTTTCAGCGCTGTTCACCATGCATTGACCCGCCTGAATCAAGCCGATGCCTGTCGGTATTTTTTCAGTCGATAGGCAAACTGCGCACGACTCAACCCCAGCAGTCGCGCGGCAGCGGCCAGATTGCCTTCGCTTTTTTGCAGCGCTTCATCGATCAGGCGCGACTCCAGCCCTTCAATGGAGAAGCCGTGCTCCAGGCGAGCCAGGGTTTCCAGCAAGGCTGGGCGAGGCGGTGTGTCGGCGGGACTTTGGTCGGTTGCGGCGAGGCTGCCATTGTCGTCCAGCGAGTACGCATCCTGCGGCATGGGCTCGTTGCGAAACAGGTGGACCAGATCGATGGCTTGGCCGTCTTCGCTGGCAATCAGGCCGCGCTCCACCAGATTCTGCAATTCCCGTACGTTGCCGGGAAAGTCATAGCGCAACAACACCTTGAGTGCGCGCATGGTCAGGCCGGCGGGTTTGCGGCCGTAGGCCTGACAGAAGCGCCGCAGGAACGCATTCACCAGCAACGGAATGTCGTCGCGACGTTCGCGCAGTGACGGCAGCATGATGGGGTAGACATTCAGCCGGTAGAACAAGTCTTCGCGAAAGTCTCCGGCCGCCACGGCTTTGCGCAGGTCGACATTGGTGGCCGCCACCACCCGGACGTCGACCTTGATTGGCTGGCCACCGCCAATGCGCTCGATCTCCCGCTCCTGCAATGCACGCAGCAACTTGCCCTGACCCGGCAGGCTGAGACTGGCGATTTCGTCGAGAAACAGGGTGCCACCCTGGGCGCGCTCGAAGCGTCCGGGGCGCGAATGGGTCGCGCCGGTGTAGGCGCCACGCTCGACACCGAACAACTCAGCCTCGATCAGATTATCCGGGATGGCGGCGCAGTTGAGCGCCACGAAAGGCGCTTGATGGCGTGGGCTGAACTGATGCAACTGACGGGCGAACAACTCTTTGCCGACCCCGGACTCGCCGCTGAACAACACTGTGGCGGGCGTCGGCGCCACGCGCTGCAAGGCGAGGGTGGCGGCATTGAAGGCCGCGCTGGCGCCAATGGGTTTTGGTCCGCCGGGGTTTTCGCTGTCGTCGTCCTGGGGGGCGGGCGCCGGGGCTTGAGGCTGTTTGGACGCCACGCTGGAGGGCGAGGCGGTGAGATAACTCAGGTCCTGTTCGACATCGCCCCATTGCTCGGCGGTCTTGCCGATCACCCGGCAGCTCTCATGGCCCATGCCCCGGCATTCGGTCTCGCGGAAGATCACCAGACGGCCGAACAGCCCGCTGACATAACCGATGGCATAGCCCAGTTCGGTCCAGCACACCGGATCCTGGCCGATCCCGTAGGCGGCGATATGTTCGTCGGCCTCACAGGAGTGGTGCCAGAGGAATTCACCTTCATAGAAGCCTGAGTCAGCGTCGAATTTGAAGTGCAGGGGTTCGACTTTCGTCATGCCTTCGAGTGTATGCAGACGAGTGCCGGCCGAGAAAACCGCCGCGGCGTCGGCGTCTGGCCAGCGCTCGCGGATCAATCGCGCATCGCGTGCACCGGAGAGATAGCCGGTGCGGGTAAACAGGCCGCGGCTCTGTTCCAGTCCCTGGCGCTCGATTATTTCGCGCCGCAGCGCGCCGAAGGATGAGCTGTGCAATAGCAGCATGCGCTGGTCGTTGAGCCAGATACGTCCGTCAACAGGGGAAAAGAACAGGCATTCGGTCAACTCGGCCAGGGTCGGTGAGTTGCCTTCGGCCAGTTGGGTACTGTCGCCTCGGGGCGAGAAATGCTCCTCCTGCACGGCAAGATGAGGAAGCAGCGAATGGGGATTGTTCATTGTTATGCCCCTGAGCGAGTCGACTGATCGAAATGATCAACTAGCAAAACAGTTATTAAACATAACTTTATCATTTGGACAAGTGGCGAGCTGCCGGCTGTACGCCAAGCACCTTGTCCTATTCGCAAATGCCCCTCTAAAGCCCGCAGGCCAGAGCCTTCGCCACTTGAAATGCGGCGCAACGCAGGAAGTCGGCACAGCCCTTGCTCTAGCGCTTTCACCACGCAGACGCCTTGCATCGTTTTAGCAAGGCCGCGTCAGGCAATGACAAACACAAGAGCCGGGAGACCGAAATGTCGGTAAGTGAACCATCTGATTTTCTGCGGGACGAGCTGTGGTGCGAACGCATCTTCAATGGCGACTGGATACGTCCACTGGGCGGCAGCAATAAAGTCATCGAGCCAGCTACCGGCGAGGTATTGACCGTCACCGGTTTAGCCGATGCAGCGGACATCGCGTTTGCCAGCCTGAACGCCGCTCGTGTTCAACCGGCCTGGGCGGCATTGGGACCACGGGAACGCGCAGAGATCTTTCGTAAAGCTGCCGCACTGGCCCAGCAACACTTTGCCGAGCTGGCGTTGTACATCGCCCGGGAAAGCGGCGGCAGCCTGTTCAAGGGTGAACATGAGGTCCGCGAGGCGGTCGTGTTGCTGCATCAGGCTGCCGGGCTGCTGTCGCAACCCCATGGTCTGGTTCTGCCGAGCGAAGCGGGGCGGTTGTCCTATGCACGCCGGTTGCCCCATGGCGTGGTCGGGGTGATCTCGCCGTTCAACTTTCCCCTGGTGCTGTCCCTGCGTTCGGTGGCGCCGGCGCTCGCGGCGGGTAACGCCGTGGTGCTCAAGCCCGATCCGCAGACCCCGGTCAGTGGCGGTTTCATCATTGCCCGGTTGTTCGAGGCGGCCGGTCTGCCCAAGGGGTTGCTGCAGGTGTTGCCGGGGGCCGCAGCGGCCGGTGAGGCGCTGTGCCGCGACCCGCATGTGCGGATGATCGCGTTCACCGGCTCCACCGCAGCGGGGCGCAAAGTCGCCGAGCTGGCTGGGCGTCATCTGAAAAAAGTCGCCCTGGAGCTGGGCGGCAAGAACTCGTTGATCGTGCTCGAAGACGCCGATCTCGAACTGGCGGCCAGCAACGCCGCCTGGGGTGCCTGGCTGCATCAGGGGCAGATTTGCATGGCCACCGGACGCATCCTGGCCCATGAGTCGATTGCACAAGAACTGGTCCGCCGACTGGCGGAAAAGGCACGGGCAATCACGGTGGGCAATGCCGCTCGCGGCGAGGCGGTATTGGGGCCATTGATCAACAAACGCCAGCTGTTGCGAGTGCATGAAATCGTCACGGAGAGTGTGACGGCCGGGGCAACTCTGCAAGCCGGCGGCGAGTATGAGCAGCTCTTCTACCAACCCACGGTGCTTTCCGGCGTGCGCCCGGGCATGCGCGCATTCGACGAGGAAATCTTCGGCCCGGTGGCCACGGTGGTGAGCTTTGCCAGCGACGATGAGGCCATCGACCTGGCCAACCGCACCGAATATGGCTTGTCCGCGGGGATCATTTCGCCTTCGGTCGGGCACGCGATGGCGATGGGCGAGCAACTCAATTGCGGTCTGCTGCACATCAACGACCAGACAGTGGCCGACGAATGCATCAATCCCTTCGGCGGACGCGGCAACTCAGGAAATGCCGGCAGCGTTGGCGGCCCGGCCGACTGGGATGAATACACCCAATGGCAATGGGTGACGGTCAAGGATGAGGCGCCGCGTTACCCGTTCTGACGGGCCGTTTTTTTACCGGGGTCGACAAGGTAGGTCGGCCCACCGAGTACACAAAAATAATAAGAGGACTCAACATGAAGCTCGACAACAAGATTGTGCTGGTGACTGGCGTCTCTTCGGGTATCGGCGCCGCCACGGCAAGCCTGCTGCGCAGCCACGGCGCCCACGTGATTGGCGTGGACCTGAAGGCGCCGCACATGACCCTGGACGGTTTTGTTCAGGGCGATCTGAGCAGTGCCGAGAGCATCGACCGGTTGCTGGCGCAGCTACCGGCACGGATCGACAGCCTGTGCAACATCGCCGGAGTGCCGGGCACTGCAAACCCGCAACTGTTGGCGCGGGTCAACTACCTGGGATTGCGCCACTTGAGCAGCGCGTTGCTGCCACGCATCAACGCTGGCGGCAGCATCGTCAATATCGCCTCGATCCTCGGCGCCGAGTGGCCGTTACGTCTGGAGCAGCACAAGGCGCTGGCGCGCATCGAAGGTTTCGCCGCCGGGCAGGCCTGGCTGGCCGAGCACCCGGTACCGGACCAGACCTGCTACCAGTATTTCAAGGAAGCCTTGATCGTCTGGAATTACCTGCAGGCCCAACCCTGGTTTCTCGAACATTCGGTGCGCATGAACAGCGTCGCGCCAGGTCCGGTATTCACGCCGATCCTTGGCGACTTCGTGAGCATGCTCGGTGAGGCCCGAACCCAGGCCGATGCCCATCGCATGAAACGCCCCGGTTATGCCGATGAGGTGGCGGCGGTGATCGCTTTCCTGTGTGCCGACGAGTCGCGCTGGATCAACGGCGTCAACCTGGCAGTCGATGGCGGATTGGCCTCCACCTACATCTGAAACCATGTGGCGAGCGAGCTTGCTCGCGCTCGGCTGCGAAGCAATCGTAAACCGGCACACGAGTTCTACTTGAGAGAACTCGTCGCCTGAATTCAGATCCGCTGCGCACCCCAGCGTGGGCAAGCCCACACGCCACACGTGCAAAGCCATGCCAAAAATAAAAATAATGAGGAGCGTCCATGGACAACGTTAAACGTTGCTTTCGTTTCAAGCATTGCGCCCTGTTTCTGGCGTTATGCAGCACAAGCGTAATGGTCGAAAGGGTCGAGGCCATGCAAATGGACCTTGGTGATTCCGACTGGAAACTGCGTTGGGACAACACCATCAAGTACAGCCAGGCCTGGCGCCTGCAGGGGCAGGACAGCCGATTGGTCAACGCGCCGACCGCCAACGGCCTGTATCCCTCGATCCAGAGTCAGGGCGATAAAAACTTCAGCAGTGGCCTGGTCTCCAATCGTCTGGACCTGTTATCCGAAATGGACCTCAGCCGGCAAAATTATGGCCTGCGCGTGAGCGGCGCAGCCTGGTACGACGATATCTACAACCAGGACACCGACAGCAGCGAGCAAACGCATTTCCTCAGCGAAACCCGCAAGCTCCACGGTCGCGACGCGGAAATTCTCGACGCCTTCGTGTTCCTGCGCGGTGACCTCGGCGAAAACTCCCAGGGCGTGATGCGTCTGGGCCGACACAGCCTGATCTACGGCGAAAGCTTGTTCTACGGTGGCAACGGTATCGCCAATGCCCAGGGCCCGACCGATGTGGTCAAGTTGCTCAGCGTGCCGGGGACCCAGTTCAAGGAGATCCTGCGTCCGGTCAACCAGATCTCCGGGCAGTTGCAGATCAACCCGCAGTTGTCGGTGGGCGCTTACTACCAGTTCGAGTGGGAACGTTCCAATGTGCCCGGCGCCGGCAGCTACCTGAGCGATGTCGATGCCATCGGTTATGGCAGCGGTTCACTGCGCGAAGTGTTCGGCAACGACACGATGAATGGCGGCGATTTGAAACCGCGAAACTCGGGGCAGGGCGGCATGCAGATTCGCTTCAAGCCAACCGGCACCGAGCTGGAGCTGGGTTTCTACGCTGCGCAGTATCACGACAAAACCCCGACCGGCCTGTACGCCTACCTCGACGGCACGGCTGCGGCCGCCACCGGGTTGCCGATCCTGAGTTCTTATCGTCAGGTCTACGCCGAAGACATCAAGACTGCCGGCGTCAGCTTCTCCACCGCTTATGGACCGTTCAACTTTGCCGGTGAAACCTCCGTGCGCTGGAACGCGCCGCTGGTGAGCAATCTGCAAGTGGTGACCCCTGGCATGGAAGCCGATGGCGGCGATAACTCACTGTTTTCCAGGGGCAAAACCGCTCACGCCAACCTGTCGGCGATTTACCTGTTATCGCCAACCGCATTTTGGGATGGCGGCTCGGCACTGGCCGAGCTGGCCTGGAACCGCACCCTGAGCGTGACCGAGAACGCCGCCGCGCTGGATGCCAACACCACCCGCGATGCCACGGCGCTGCGGGTATTGATGGAGCCTGCGTACTTCCAGATCGTTGACGGGATCGACCTGACCGTGCCAATCGGCATGGGTGTGGTACTCGATGGGCGCTCTTCGGCGGTCAACAAATCGGGCTTCGGCAATACCCATTCCGGCGACTGGAGTGTCGGGCTCAAGGCCACCTACCTACAGCGCTGGGATGTCGGCCTCAACTACGTGAACTTCTTCGGTGCCCCGAAAGCCGGGCTGCGCGAGGACGGCAATTTCAGTTACGGGCAGTCGTTGGCCGACCGCGACTTCGTCTCGCTCTACGTGAAAACCTCATTCTAATAAGGTGGATTCGCCATGCAGAACAAAGCATTTCTCAACACTTGCGTCCTCACCCTGACCCTTGCCGGCATGAGTCTGGCGCAGGCGGTCGTGTCGCCTGAGCAGGCTGCACGTTTGAAGACTGAACTGACACCCCTTGGTGGCGAGCGCGCCGGCAACGCCGATGGCAGCATCCCGGCCTGGCAGGGCGGTTATACCAAGGTCGCGCCTGGCTACAAGCCAGGTGACAAACGTCCCGATCCATTTGCCGGTGAAAAACCGCTGTATTCGATCAAGGCCTCGAACATGGAGCAGTACGCCAATGTACTGGCCGAAGGCACCAAACTGCTGCTGAAGAAATACCCGGACTATCGCCTGGACGTCTACCCGACCCATCGCTCGGCGGCAGCCCCGCAATGGGTGTATGACAACACCGGCAAGAATGCCACCCGCGCCACGCTGGACGTGGCGAGCGAGAAAGTCACCGGCGCCTATGGCGGCATTCCGTTCCCGATCCCGGAAAACGGTACGCAAGTGCTGTGGAACTATCGATTGTCCTGGCAGGGCGGCGACACCATCAGCTCGCCTTTCGATACCTGGCTGATGACTGCCGGCGGCAAGAAAGTCCAAGCGACCCGAGCCCAGTACACCTACCAGTTTCCCTACTACGTCGAAGGCGGCAGCCTGGAAAACTTTTCCGGCAAGTACCTGGTGGGCAAGCTGCTGACCGAGTTGCCATCGTCCAAGGCCGGCGAAGGCTTGATGACCCATTGGGACCTGGACCCGGCCAACCGTGCGGCCTGGCAGTATCTGGTCGGCCAGCGCCGAGTGCGTCGGGCGCCGAACATCGCTTACGACACCCCGGACTTCGTGACCTCGGGGGTCGGTCTGTTCGACGAAGCGTTCATGCTGTTCGGGCCTACCGATCGCTATGACCTCAAGCTGATGGGCAAGAAAGAACTGATCGTCGCCTACAACAATAACCGCGCCGCCCTGGCCAAGAGCGACGACCTGGTCAAACAGAACTTCCTCAATCCTGACCTGGTGCGTTGGGAGAAGCATCGGGTCTGGGTGGTCGAGGCCACGCTCAAATCCGGCAAGCGCCATGTGGTGCCGCGTCGGACTTACTACATCGACGAAGACTCCTGGCAGATCCTGATGGCCGACGGGTATGACGCCCAGGGCAAGCTCGGACGGCAGATGTATTCGCTGACGCTGCTGGCGCCGGACCTGCCGGCCCTCACCGCGCAGGTCATGTGGGGCAGCTACAACCTCGACACCGGCGCCTACTTCCTCAACTCCTCGAGCAACGATCTGGCAGTCCAGTACCAGAAGGTCGCGAAACCTTCGGCTTCCTATTTCACGCCGGATGCCATGGCCAACGAAAACATGCGTTGAACCTGAGGAGGCCGCGGCGGGTGAGGGTGCGCGCTGCGGTCGCCTGTGACTTTGCGAGTGGGATAAAGACATGATGGGGCAAAAACGCTATGCAGGCTTCGGCCTGCGCCGGGGCGCCTGCGTCCTGGCATTGGGTTTGATGGCATGTGTGTGCAGCGCCCAGGCGAGCACGTTTACAGTACTGCAGAAGCCGGCACTGCCGACTGCCAAGGCCCAGCGCGCGGCATTGCTCGGGCTGACCCGGGCCGGCGATCGTCTGGTGGCGGTCGGCGAGCGCGGGATCGTGCTGCTCTCGGATGACGCTGGAATCAATTGGCGCCAGGCCAGTGTGCCGGTCAGCGTCAGCCTGACGGCGGTGCAATTCGTCGATGCCGAGCAGGGTTGGGCGGTCGGTCATCTGGGCGTGGTGTTGCACACCGAGGACGGCGGTGAAACCTGGAACAAGCAACTCGACGGTGAGCTTGCCGGCGCACTGGCGGTGCAGGCCGCTGAGCGCGATGCCAATCAACCGGGCGGCGCCGGCAACCTGGCGCATGCCCGGCATATGCTCGACGACGGACCGGATAAACCGTTTCTCGACCTGTACTTCAGTGACCGCCTGCACGGCTACGTCGTTGGCGCCTACAACCAGATCTACCGTACCGACGACGGCGGGCGAAACTGGCAGCCGTGGATGCAGCATGTGGACAATCCGCAGGGCCTGAACCTGTATGGCATCCGCGTCTCGGGCAACGATCTGCTGCTGGTGGGGGAGCGCGGTTTGTTGTTGCGTTCGACCGATGCCGGGCATTCATTTCAGGCCTTGAAGTCACCTTATGAAGGCAGCTTTTTCGGCTTGCTCGGCACTCGCGGCGGCGCCTTGATTGCCTATGGTTTGCGCGGTAACGCCTGGTGGTCCGATGACCGTGGCGGCAGTTGGCGACGCCTCGACACCGGCATTGAATCAACACTGGCGAGCGCCATCGAACTGCGCGATGGCAGCCTGCTGTTGGCCAGCCAGGGCGGCGAACTTTTATTCAGCCATGACCAGGGTCTTAGCTTCGACAAACGTCAGAGCCGCAGCGGCGGGACTGTCGCGGCCGTGCAACAGGCGGCCGACGGCAGCCTGGCCAGCGTCGGTTTGAGCGGTGTGGCCGCTGACCAGGATCCACGAGCCTCTGGCAAACCTTGAAACTTCACGGTGTAGCGCTATCGGGCCACGGCCCGTGCAACAGGAGTCAGACTTGAAAGACGACAAAACCCAAACCGTGATCGGCCGCCTGGAAGAGTTTGACCAGGCGTCGGGCAACTTCGCCGAGCGGGCGATCTTCAACCATCGACCGCTGGTGATCCTGCTGTGTCTGCTGGTGACGCTGGTGCTCGGCTGGCAAGCCACGCGCATCGGCATCAATGCCAGTTATGAGAAGACCATTCCCACGGGGCATCCCTATGTCGCCAACTTCCTGCAGAATCGCAGTGAGTTGAGCGGCCTGGGCAACTCGCTGCGGATCGCCGTGGAGGTCAAACAGGGCGGAATTTTCACCAAGGACTACCTCGACACCCTGGCCAGGCTCAACGACGAGCTCTATCTGCTGCCGGGTGTCGACCGGCCGTACATGAAATCGTTATGGACCCCGACCACGCGCTGGACCGCCGTGACCGAGGAGGGGCTCGATGGCGGTACTGTGATCCCCGACGACTACGATGGCTCGGCGGCCAGTATCGAACAGGTGCGGACCAACGTCGCGCGTTCCGGTGAGGTCGGTCAATTGGTGGCCGGCAACTTCAAGTCCAGCGTGATCTTCGTACCGTTGCTGGACATCAGTCCGCAGACCGGCAAGGCCCTGGACTACGGTGAGTTTTCCCAGCAACTGGAAGCCCTGCGGGACAAGTACCAGAGCGACGACCTGCGAATTCATATCACCGGTTTCACCAAGATCGTCGGCGACCTGATCGAGGGGCTGACTCAGGTCTTATTGTTCTTCGTGATGGCGGTGTTGGTGACTGTTTTGGTGCTGTTTGGCTACACCCGTTGCGCGCGCAGCACTCTGGTGGTGGTGACGTGTTCGCTGGTGGCGGTACTCTGGCAGCTGGGTCTGCTGGCCATCCTCGGTTATGAGTTGGACCCCTACTCGGCGTTGGTGCCGTTTCTGGTGTTCGCCATTGGCATGAGCCATGGCGCGCAGAAGATGAACGGCATCATGCAGGACGTCGGTCGCGGCACCCACCGGGTGGTGGCCGCGCGTTATACCTTCCGCCGACTGTTCGCTGCCGGCATGACCGCGTTGCTCTGTGATGCGGTGGGCTTCGCGGTGTTGCTGCTGATCAATATCCGGGTGATTCAGGATCTGGCGATCACCGCCAGCCTCGGCGTGGCGGTGCTGATTTTCACCAACCTGATTCTGCTGCCAATCCTGCTCAGCTATATCGGTGTCAGCCCGGCAGCGGCGCAACGTAGCCTGAGTTCGGAAACCTCCGAGCTGCAGGCGCAGATCAAGCATCCGTTGTGGCGCGTGCTCGATTTGTTCACCCAACGGCGCTGGGCCATGGGCGCCATGCTGGGCGGCCTGCTGCTGGCAGCGTTCGGTTTTGCCGTGAGTCTGCACCTGAAGATCGGCGATCTCGATCCCGGTGCTCCGGAGTTGCGGGCTGACTCGCGCTACAACCGCGACGCGCTGTTCATGACCCAAAACTATGCGGCCAGCTCGGATATTTTCGTGGTCATGATCAAGACTCCGGAAGATCAGTGCACTCGCTACGCGAGCCTGTCGGCAGTGGATGCGTTGGCCTGGCGACTGGAGCAATTGCCCGGCGTGGAGTCGACCACCTCGATGGCGGCGCTGAGTAAAATCGCCACGGCCGGTTACAACGAAGGCAACTTCAAATGGTATGAGCTGATCCCCAATGACGGTGCGCTGGGCGCCGTGCAAACCCGTGCACCGCGGGAGCTGTTCAATCAGGGCTGCTCGATGTTGTCGCTGTACGTTTACCTGGCCGATCACAAGGCCGATACCCTGAATCGGCTGGTGGAGGCCAGCGAGAAATTCATCAGCGAGCATCAGGTGCCAGAGGTCAAATTCATGCTGGCCGCCGGCAGCGCCGGGATCGAAGCCGCGACCAATATCGTGGTGAAAAAATCCATGCGCGAGATGCTGTTCTGGGTCTACGGCGCGGTCAGCCTGTTATGCCTGCTGACCTTCCGCAGCTGGCGCGCAACCCTTTGCGCGATGCTGCCGCTGATGCTCACCTCGATTCTGTGCGAGGCGCTGATGGTGGGGCTGGGCATGGGGGTAAAAGTCGCGACACTGCCGGTAATCGCACTGGGCGTGGGCATTGGCATCGACTACGCGCTCTATGTCTTGAGTGTGATTCTGGCTCGAATGCGTGCCGGCGACACCCTGGCTCAGGCGTATTACCAGGCGCTGCTGTTCACCGGCAAAGTAGTGTTGCTGACCGGCATGACGCTGGCGGTCGCAGTGTCGACCTGGGCGTTCTCACCGATCAAGTTCCAGGCCGACATGGGGATTCTGCTGGCTTTCATGTTCATGGTGAACATGCTCGGTGCCTTGATCCTGTTGCCTGCCTTGGCCTGGTTGCTGCTGCCGCAGAAGGTCTTCGCAAAAAAGCCTGAAGCGAGCCGGCATGGGTTGTTGGTCAAGGAGGGCTGAGGGCTCGGCAGCTGCTACAAGGAGTGCACCCCGGTCAGGGTTTGTCCGCGACCGGGTTTGCCGGGTTGAGCTGCGGCTCGGTCGAACGGGCAATCACGCTGATGATCGCCAGTGCGGCAATCAGCAACCCGGGCGAGGTCGCCAGCAATACCCCGGTGGTGCCGGCCCCGGCCGCCAGAATCTGCCCCGCGGCCAACGGCCCGGCCACCGATCCGAGGCGACCGATGGCCACCGCCGCGCCGACGCCGGTGGCCCGCACCGAGGTCGGGTACGACGGCGGTGCCAGGGCGTAAAGTACCAGCTGCGCGGCCATCACAAACAACCCGGCGGAAAAACCGGCGATGGCCATGGGGACGATGCCCACCGACAGGCCGACCCCGGCCAGCGCCGCCAGTAACCCGGCGTATACAAACATCACCACCTTGATGCCGTTACAGCGGTCCAGCAGCAGCCCGCCGAGCAGGGAACCGAGGGCGCCGCCGATGTTGAACAGCATCTGCACCAGGCCCGCCTGGGGTTTGCTGAATCCCTGTTCCAGCAGCAGTGATGGCAGCCAGTTGAGCAACATATACATCACGGTCAGGGTGAAGAAGTAACTCAGCCACAACGCCAGGGTGACGCGAGCCCGGCCTTCGCCGAACAGTGCCTGGCCGGTTGAAGCGCGCGCCACATTGACGCTGCCTTGTTGCTGGCGAAAGGCGCCGGACTCGGGCAGCAGCAGGACCATCAGCGGCACCACCAGCAAGGGCACGAGACCACCGATGATGAAGGTCGTCTGCCAATGCTCGGCGAACAGCATGGCGACCACCGCCGCCAGCGCGCCGCCCAGCGGCACGCCGGCATACATGATGCTGATCGCAGTTCCACGACGTTGCTCACCCACGGCTTCGGCACACAGGGCGATCAGGTTGGGCAGGGCGGCGCCCAGGCCCAGACCGGTCATGAAACGCGCCAGCAGCAGGCTGGAGAGCGTGCTGACGTAGGCAGTGCTGAGCGAGAACACGCCGAACAGCAGCACGGCGCCGATGAGGATTTTTTTGCGGCCGATGCGATCGGCGATCCAGCCGCCGAAGAAGGCGCCCGGCAGCAAACCGATGATGCCGGCGCTGAATACCCAGCCCATCAGTTTCGGGTCCAAGGCAAAGGTCTGGCGCAGGCCAGCAGCGGCAGTGCCGGCGGCTTGCAGGTCGAAGCCTTCGATCAGTGCAACGATAAAACTCAGGGCGATGGTCAGCGTCGTGCGACGTGATGGGGTGTCCATGGCGAACCTCATTATTGTTTTTGTTGGGGCTGACGGGTGAACGCGAGCCTGATTGCAGCAGGCGATAACAGGCTGAAATTAAGATTAACAAAGATAACTAAAAAATGAACAGTCAAGGTTTTCGGCTTAAAAATGTAATTAATTTCATTTAAATCAATGTGATGTCATACAGATGAGGATGAATTTTAAAAATAGATAATAATATTAATGTTCGGTTATCGGTCATTGTGGGTTGACGCCACCCTCAGGCGTTTCCATTCTCTGACCGGAGATCCTTGGGGCAACCCCCGACGATCCCGTTCAAAAAACAACAACAATAAGTGGACATCGAACATGCCAAATCTCCCTCGGGGCGCCCTTGCGGCGACCTCAGTCTTACCTGTTCGCGCACGTCGTCTGGCCCTGTTGGGTTTGAGTGTGATTGCCACTCCGGCGCTGGCCGAAGGCTTTATCGATGACAGTCACGGCACCTTGACCCTGCGCAATTACTACCTGGATCGGGACTACAAGGACGACGGTGCGAAAACCGCAGCCCGGGAGTGGGCCCAGGGTTTCATCATGAATGTGGAATCGGGATTTACCCCGGGGACCGTCGGCTTCGGCCTCGACACCCGCGGCTTGATGGGGGTCAAGCTGGACTCGTCGCCGGACCGCAGCGGCACTGAGTTGCTGCCGGTGTCCGCCAGTGACAAGCGCGCGGCGGACGAGTATTCGCGCCTGGCCATGACCGCCAAGATGCGTTTTGCCCAGACCACAGTGAAGACCGGTGATGTATCGATTTTTCTGCCGTTCGCTTTCGCCAGCCCGTCACGGCTACTGCCGCAGACGTTTCGCGGTACCACCCTCAGTTCCAAGGACATCGACGGACTGACCTTCAACACCGGCTACATCGATCGCATCAACAAGCGTGATTCCACTAACTACCAGCCGATGAGCATCGCCTCCCCGAACCGGCGTTTCAACGGCGCGGCGACCTCATCGCACATGGCCTATGTTGGCGGCGATTATCAGGTGAACAAGGACCTCAGTCTGCGTGCCTATCATGCCGGAGTGGCGGACTTGTACCAGCAGAACACCCTGGCCTTGCTGCACAATCTGCAGGTGGGCGAGGGCACGCTGACCACCGATCTGCGCAGTTTTTTCAGCGACGAAGATGGCAGCGCCAAGGCCGGCAAGGTGGACAACCGCAACTTGTCGGCGCTGTTCGGCTATCGCTTCGGCGGTCATCGCCTGAGCCTGGGCTATATGCACGCCAGTGGCGACACAGCAACGCCTTATGTGTCGGGCACCGAGTTGATGGGCATGAGTGAGCTGACCATGAGTTCGGACTTCCTCAATGCCAAGGAGCGGACTTGGCAGGCGATGTACGACTATGACTTTGCCGCCGCCGGGGTGCCCGGGCTGAAGAGCCGGCTACGTTATGTGCGCGGTGACCATATCGAGCTGACGGCGCTGAATGCCGACGATCGCAAGGAGCGAGAATTCCAGATGGAGCTGGGGTATGTAATCCAGAGCGGTCCGCTTAAGAACGTCGGGCTGATGGCGCGCAAGTCGATCTATCGCAATGACTTCCCCGCTGGCGCAGCGTTTCGCGATGAAAACCAGACCCGCTTTCTGGTGCTCTACACCGTGCCGATCTGGTAAGTCGTTTTACCTGCCAAGTAGCCGGCCGTTCCCCAGGAACGCGCCGGCGTTGGCGTTTCAGGCCTGGTAGACCTTTTTTAATAGCCTGAGCAGTTCTTCGCGTTCCTGGCTGTCGAGGTTGGACGTTGCATCCAGGTCGCTCTCGGCCGCGATCAGTTTCAGCTCCTTGAGCAGGGCTTCACCGGTCTTGCTGAGAAAAATCCCGTAGGAGCGCTTGTCTGGTTTGCAGCGCACCCGCACCGCCAGTGCCCGGCTTTCCAGTTTGTTCAGCAGCGGCACCACTTGCGGTGGCTCGATGGTCAAGGCCTTGGCCAGGTCGGCCTGCATCAGCCCGGGATTCTGGTCGATGATCGCCAGGGCCGAGAACTGCGCCGGTCGCAAGTCATGGACCGAGAGCCGGCCAATGAGGTTCTGGAACAGTTTCAGCTGCGCCCGGCGCATGGCGTAACCGATCAGATCGTCCAGGGCGGAATCCAGCGGCGCCTGGGTTTCGGCGCTGTCGGCAGGGGCCTCGGGGGCGGCGGCAATCTTGGAAGACTTGGCCATTGCAGGGTGAATCCTCAGGCTGGCGGTTAAGAAGACTATCTAGTTTGCCGAGATTGGTCGGGGATAGCCACGACCTCTTTCAGATATCTGGGCGTTGCGCTTGTTTTCGGGACAAAAAATATTCGGTTAATTTCATTAATAGTTAATTGACATAACTAATATTGGGGTTTAGTTTTTACCCATCGTCAAGCCAAGAACAAGAGAGCATCGCCATGAGCAATTACGAAGGTCGCTGGACAACGGTCAAAGTGGAAATCGAGGAAGGCATTGCCTGGGTCATCCTCAACCGCCCGGAAAAACGCAACGCCATGAGCCCGACCCTGAACCGCGAGATGATCGACGTTCTGGAAACCCTGGAGCAGGATCCAGACGCCGGTGTACTGGTGCTGACGGGGGCGGGTGAAGCCTGGACCGCGGGCATGGACCTCAAGGAATACTTCCGCGAAGTGGACGCCGGTCCGGAAATTCTTCAGGAAAAAATCCGCCGCGAAGCCTCTCAATGGCAATGGAAACTGCTGCGCATGTACGCCAAGCCGACCATCGCCATGGTCAACGGCTGGTGCTTCGGTGGCGGTTTCAGCCCGCTGGTGGCCTGCGATTTGGCGATCTGCGCCGATGAAGCGACTTTCGGCCTCTCGGAAATCAACTGGGGCATCCCACCAGGCAACCTGGTGAGCAAAGCCATGGCCGACACCGTGGGCCATCGTCAGTCGCTGTACTACATCATGACCGGCAAGACCTTCGGCGGGCAGAAAGCCGCCGAGATGGGCCTGGTCAACGAAAGCGTACCCTTGGCGCAACTGCGTGAAGTGACGATCGAGCTGGCGCGTAACCTGCTGGAAAAAAACCCGGTGGTGCTGCGGGCGGCCAAGCACGGCTTCAAGCGTTGCCGCGAACTCACTTGGGAGCAGAACGAAGACTACCTGTACGCCAAGCTCGATCAGTCGCGCCTGCTGGATACCGAAGGTGGCCGCGAGCAGGGCATGAAGCAGTTCCTCGACGACAAGAGCATCAAGCCCGGTTTGCAGGCTTACAAACGCTGAACCCCGCGTTGAGATCTAGGCGAGCTAGCTGGGCGATCGAGCGTCCGCCAGCTGTTCGCCCCGGCGCCCAGGCGCTACTGTGAGCCCCCACGAACGTATTCCCGATAAAGACAATAAAGAGGAATCACCATGCTGGACGTGCCCCTGCTGATCGGCGGCCAGTCGTGCCCCGCCCGAGACGGACGAACCTTCGAACGGCGTAATCCGGTGACCGGCGAAGTCGTGTCACGGGTTGCCGCCGCCACCCTGGAAGATGCCGACGCCGCGGTGGCTGCGGCCAAAGCGGCATTCCCCGCCTGGGCGGCCCTGGCCCCCAATGAACGACGCACCCGGTTGTTGCGTGCGGCCGAGCAGTTGCAGGCCCGCAGCGCGGAATTCATCGCGGCAGCCGGCGAGACCGGTGCCATGGCCAACTGGTACGGTTTCAATGTGCATCTGGCGTCGAACATGCTGCGTGAAGCGGCATCCATGACCACCCAGATCACCGGCGAAGTCATTCCCTCCGATGTACCCGGCAGCTTCGCCATGGCCCTGCGTCAACCGTGCGGCGTGGTGCTGGGCATCGCGCCCTGGAACGCCCCAGTCATCCTCGCTACCCGCGCTATCGCCATGCCGTTGGCCTGCGGCAACACCGTGGTGCTCAAGGCGTCGGAATTGAGCCCGGCGGTGCACCGGCTGATCGGCCAGGTGTTGCAGGACGCCGGCCTCGGTGACGGCGTGGTGAACGTCATCAGCAACGCGCCCCAGGATGCCGCGGCGATTGTCGAGCGGTTGATCGCCAACCCGGCGGTGCGACGGGTCAACTTCACCGGCTCGACCCATGTCGGGCGCATCGTTGGTGAATTGTCGGCGCGTCATCTCAAACCGGCGTTGTTGGAACTGGGCGGCAAGGCGCCGTTCCTGGTGCTGGAGGATGCCGACCTGGATGCAGCTGTGGAGGCCGCAGCCTTCGGTGCCTTCTTCAATCAGGGGCAGATTTGCATGTCCACCGAGCGCCTGATCGTCGATGCCAAGGTGGCCGATGCCTTTGTCGCCAAACTGGCGGCGAAGATCGCCACCTTGCCCGCCGGTAACCCCAACGCCGAAGGTTCGGTGCTGGGTTCCCTGGTGGACAGCAACGCTGGCGAACGGATCAAACTGCTGATCGACGATGCCCTCGACAAGGGTGCAACCCTGGTCACCGGAGGCCAGCTTGCGGGCAGCATTCTGCAGCCGACGTTGCTCGATGGCGTCACCGATGCCATGCGCCTGTACCGCGAAGAATCCTTTGGCCCGGTGGCGGTGGTGTTGCGCGGCGAGGGCGATGAAGCACTGCTGCGCCTGGCCAACGATTCCGAGTTCGGTCTGTCGGCGGCGATTTTCAGCCGCGACACCAGCCGCGCTCTGGCCCTGGCCCAGCGGGTCGAGTCGGGCATCTGCCATATCAACGGCCCGACCGTGCACGACGAGGCGCAGATGCCCTTCGGCGGGGTCAAGTCCAGCGGCTATGGCAGTTTTGGCGGCAAGGCGTCTATCGAGCATTTCACCCAGTTACGCTGGGTGACCTTGCAGAACGGCCCGCGGCACTACCCGATCTGAGCATCCGCCGCACCGTCGGGCAAGCGAACGCTTGAGAACAATCGTTGCCCGTGTGCAGGCAGACATAACAATAAAGAGGCTGCAGCCACTGGCTGCCATGCCCCGGTTGAACGCATTTCTGCGAGCCGGTGGCGTGCCTTGATGGAGAGCAAGCACGTGAGTTCCGAATTCAGATCGACACGCCAGATCGAAGCCAACGCGCCGCGCTATCGCCAGGTGTCCATCGGTCATCCTGCGGTCGAGGTCAGCGAAGAGCAGGGCATCCTGTATATGCGCTCCCTGGAACCCTTGGCCAGGTTGCCTGTACGTTTGCTGGATCGCCTGGTGCATTGGGCCCATGTGCGCCCGCAACAGACCTTTATCGCTGCTCGCCAGAACGGCGGCGACTGGCGCCGGGTGAGTTACGCCGAGATGCTGACCAGCGTCCGCGCCATTGCCCAACGCCTGCTCAGTTATGGGCTTTCGGCCGAACGACCGCTGGCGATCCTCTCGGGCAACGACATCGAGCATTTACAGATTGCCTTGGGCGCGATGTATGCCGGGATTCCTTACTGCCCGGTTTCTCCTGCCTATTCGCTGTTGTCCCAGGATTTCGCCAAGCTGCGGCATGTCTGCAATCTGCTGCAACCGGGCCTGGTGTTCGTCAGCGACGCTGCGGCCTATCAGCGGGCGATCGATGCGGTGCTGCCGGCCGAAACGCCGCTGATCACCGTGCGCGGTCAAATTCCTGGCCGCAATCAGGCGAGCTTTGCCAGCCTGCTGGAACAACCCGGCAGCGCCGAGGCCGATTGCGCTTTCGCGGCTACCGGGCCGGACAGCATCGCCAAGTTCCTGTTTACCTCAGGCTCCACCAAATTGCCCAAGGCAGTGATCACCACCCAGCGCATGCTCTGCGCCAACCAGCAGATGTTGTTGCAGACTTTTCCGGTGTTCGGCGAAGAACCCCCGGTGCTGGTGGACTGGCTGCCGTGGAATCACACCTTCGGCGGCAGCCACAACGTCGGGATCGTGCTGTACAACGGCGGCACTTTTTATCTGGACGACGGCAAGCCGACCGTCCAGGGGTTTGCTGAAACACTGCGCAACCTCAAGGAAATATCGCCCACCGCGTACCTCACCGTGCCCAAAGGCTGGGAAGAACTGGTCAACGCGCTGGAACAGGATAGCGAGTTGCGTGAACGTTTCTTCTCGCGCATCAAGCTGTTCTTTTTCGCCGCCGCCGGTTTGTCCCAACGCGTTTGGGATCGCCTGGACCGGGTCGCCGAACAGCATTGTGGCGAACGCATTCGCATGATGGCCGGGCTCGGCATGACTGAGGCGGCACCGTCCTGCACGTTCACCACCGGGCCATTGTCCATGGCCGGCTACATCGGCCTGCCGGCACCCGGTTGCGAAGTGCGGCTGGTGCCGGTGGACGGCAAGCTGGAGGGGCGTTTTCGCGGGCCGCACATCATGCCGGGTTACTGGCGTGCGCCACAGCAGACCGCCGAAGTGTTCGACGAGCAGGGCTTCTACTGTTCCGGCGACGCGCTGAAACTGGCTGACGCCCGTGATCCGCAACTGGGACTGATGTTCGACGGGCGCATTGCCGAGGACTTCAAACTCAGTTCCGGCGTGTTTGTCAGCGTCGGCCCGTTGCGCAATCGCGCGGTGCTCGAAGGTTCGCCCTATGTTCAGGACTTGGTGGTAGCCGCGCCGGACCGTGAGTGCCTGGGTGCGCTGGTCTTTCCCCGTCTTTACGAATGCCGACGTCTGGCCGGTTTGAGTGTCCACGCCAGCGATGCCGAGGTTCTGGCCAGCGCGCCGGTGCGTCAGTGGTTCAGCGATTGGCTGCAACAGCTCAACCGCGACGCCACCGGGAATGCCAGCCGCCTGGAATGGATCGCGCTGCTTGACGAGCCCGCCTCCATCGACCGCGGTGAAATCACCGACAAGGGCTCGATCAATCAGCGCGCTGTGTTGCAGTGGCGCGCCGACAAGGTCGAGGCGCTGTATCGCGGCGAAGAACCTTCCATCCTGCGTGCCGGACCTCTGCCGTGAGCGGTGCGGGGCAGTATTCGAGCTTTGGCGATGTAGCCATTTTCGAAGCACTGCGCACGCCTTGGGTCGATCTCGGCGGGGCCTTGGCCCAGGTTTCGCCGATCGACCTGGGGATCAAGGTCGGGCGCGAGGTGCTGGCCCGCGCCGCTATCGATCCATCTTTGGTCGATAGCGTGTTGGCCGGCTCCATGGCTCAGGCCAGTTTTGATGCTTACCTGCTGCCTCGGCATATCGGCCTTTACAGTGGCGTGCCGCAAGAGACTCCGGCACTGGGTGTGCAGCGCATCTGCGCCACCGGTTTCGAACTCTTGCGGCAGGCCGCGAGGCAGCTGGATGACGGCGTGCAGTTGGCCCTGTGCGTGGCGGCCGAATCCATGTCGCGCAACCCGATTGCCGCCTATACCCACCGCAGCGGTTTCCGGCTCGGTGCGGGCGTGGAATTCAAGGACTTTCTCTGGGAAGCCCTCTACGACCCGGCCCCGGGCGTAGACATGATCACCACCGCCGACAACCTGGCCCGGCGGCACGGCCTGAGCCGCGAAGAGGTGGATCGCTATGCCCTCGACAGCCATCAACTCGCGCTGCAGGCCCAGGCCGATGGCTGGTTTGAACCGGAACTGGTGGCGCTCGGCAATGAGCGCTTCGAACTGGCCAGCTATCAGCCACGGAGTATCCAGTTGCCACGGGGCGTGGACCGCGTCACGCGTGATAGCCACCCGCGACCCACCGATCTGGACGCCTTGAGCCGATTGCGGGCGGTGCATGCCGGCGGTGTGCAAACGGCCGGCAACAGTTGCGCGGTGGTCGATGGCGCGGCGGCCGCGCTGGTGGGGCGAGCTTCTGCGGCGCGGCGTCCGGTGTTGGCTCATTTGCTGGCCAGTTCCGTGGTGGGCGTGGCACCGGAATTCATGGGGATAGGGCCTGCGCCAGCCATCCAGCTGCTTCTGCAACGCAGCGGTTTGGCCCTTGGTGACATCGGCTTGCTGGAAATCAATGAGGCCCAGGCCGCTCAGGTATTGGCTGTGGCCCAGGCGCTTGAACTGGACGGTGATCGGCTCAACCGGCGGGGCGGCTCGATTGCTTTGGGACATCCTTTGGCCGCCACGGGTTTGCGCCTGGTGCTGACCCTGGCCAGGCAATTGCGTGAGGGCAATCTGCGCTATGGCATCGCCGCCGCGTGTGTCGGTGGCGGGCAGGGCATGGCTCTGCTGATCGAAAACCCGGCGTATCAAGGCTGAAGCAGAACCCCGAGGTCTTTGCTGCAGTCAGCCCAATCCTTGCGTCACTGTCTTGCGTTACTATGCAGACCCACCTTTCTGGAAGTTGCCTGGATGAGTAAGCCCGGTCAAACGGTGCTGGTCGCATTGCGCAAGATGATCGCCTCGGGCGAGCTGGCGGCGGGCGAGCGGTTGATGGAAATCCCCACGGCGGAGCTGTTTGGCGTCTCGCGGATGCCGGTGCGCATGGCGTTCCGCACGCTGGAGCAGGAAGGTTTGCTGGTGCGCTTTGGCGGGCGTGGGTTTCAGGTGCGTTCGGTCAGCCCCGATGACGTTGCCGGTGCGGTCGAAGTGCGGGGCGTACTCGAAGGCCTGGCAGCGCGTCAGACCGCCGAGCGCGGGCTCTCGGACGAAGCCCGGGCGACCCTCGAACAGTGCCTGATGGAGGGTGATCAGCTGTTCGACAAAGGGTACGTGACGATAGAAGACCTAGAGGTCTATCACGACCTCAACATGCGTTTTCACGAGGTGATCGTCGAAGGCAGCCACAACCCGGCGATCGCCGACGCCTTGGCACGCAACGATCATTTACCCTTCGCTTCGGTGACCGCCCTGGCCGTGGACCGCAACGACATGGTCCGGGAGTACCGACGCTTCAACTATGCCCACATGCAACACCATTCGGTGTTCGATGCCTTGGTCAATCGCCAGGGCGCGCGTGCCGAAGCGATCATGCGCGAACACGCCAACGCCACGTTGCGCTATGCCGAGGTCTTCGGCTCAGCGAAGGCTGACGAGCGGATGAAGGTCATTCTCCGCTCGGAATGAGCGCGGTTTATCAGATATCCAGCACCAGCAGCGGCGTTTTCGAGCGCGAGCAGCAAGGGGTGAACTGGTCGTTGCAAGCCTGTTCATCCTCGGTGAGGAACAGGTCGCGATGTTCCGGCACGCCCTCCAGAACCCGAGTCAGGCAAGTGCCACAAATGCCCTGTTCGCAGGAAATGGTGATCTCGATGCCCTGGTCTTGTAGCACTTGCACCACGCTCTTGTCGGCCGGCACCTCGAAGACCTGACCGCTGCTAGCGACTTTGATCGAGAAACTGCCATCGGCGCCAGTGTCGACGGGGTTGGCGGCGAAGTACTCGCGATGCAGGCATTGCTCCTGCCAGCCTTTGGCCTTGGCCGTGTCCAGCACATGCTGCATAAAACCGCCGGGGCCACACACATATAAATGAACGTCATTGTGTGGCGTGGCCAGGACCTTGGCCGCGTCCAGCGCGGTGTCGGGTTCCTGATCGAAATGCAGGAACACCCGGTCGGCAAAAGGCGAGTGTTGCAGGCGTTCGACAAAGGCTGCACGGTCCCGTGATCGGGCACAGTAATGCAGCTCGAAATCCGCGCCGCTGTGGGCCAGTCGCTCAGCCATGCACAGGATCGGCGTGATTCCGATACCGCCCGCAAACAGCAGACTGCGCCTGGCCTCATGGACCAGCGGGAACAGGTTGCGCGGTTCACTGATCGGCAGCCGCGTGCCGGGGTGGATCTGCTCGTGCATGGCCAGTGAACCGCCCCGGGAGGTTGGGTCCTTGAGCACGCCGATCAGGTAGCGATGGCGTTCTTCGGGGTGATTGCACAGGGAATATTGCCGGATCAAGCCGCCGGGCAGGTGCACATCGATATGCGCACCGGCGCTGAAGGCCGGCAGCGGTCGGTCATCGACACTGGCCAGCTCATAGCTGCAGATGTCTTGGGCTTCGTTGTTGCGCGATACCACCAGCACTTCGATCATGCCATTGACTCCTGCGTGGCCCGTTCCTTGGCGATCAGGCGCTCCAGAACGCGACGCGACTGCACGCCGCCAGCGTCGATATTGAGCTTGAGCAAGTTGCGCGCGGGATGGCTGAGCAGATTCTGTTGCTGGCGTTCGAGCATCTCCAGGTCCTCGCTGAAAATCTTGCCCTGTCCCTCGCGAATGCTCGCGGTCAAGGCTTCATCCTGCGGGTTGAAATTGCGCGCCATGCCCCAGAAGTACCAGATCGAGGTCTCGGTTTCCGGCGTGATGAAGTCGACGACGATGCTCGACGCCTTGAACTGCCGGGGAGCGTGATAACCGCCATGGCCGGCATGGGCCACGCCGACTTCGATCAGCACATGGCTGGGTGGGGTGAAGCGGCAGATCTGCCAGCGGTCCACCGGCACATCGTCGGCCAGGTTGTTGCCGCGCAGAGCCATGCGCCAGAAGGGCGGGGGCATGATGTTTTCCATGTGGCGGGCAGTGACCACCTCGTCGCCGTCGACCGTGGTCACCGGCGGCGCTTCGTCGATTTCCTTTTGGCCGATGCTGGACGCATGAACGTAGGTTTCATGAGTCAGGTCCATCAGGTTGTCGATCATCAACCGGTAGTCGCACTGGATGTGGAACAGGCCGCCGCCATAGGCCCACTCGTCACTGACCGCCCATTCCAGGTGATGGATCAGCGCAGGGTCGGCTAGTGCCTGATCGCCAGGCCAGACCCAGATAAAACCATAGCGCTCGACCACGGCAAAGGTCTTGTTGCACGGGAAGCCGCGAACCCGCTGCCCGGGCATTTCCACGGTCTTGCCGTCGCACCCCATCACCAGACCGTGATAGCCGCATACCAGATTGCCGTTCTCCACATAGCCCAAGGATAGCGGTGCGCCGCGATGGGGGCAGAAGTCCTCGACAGCCGCCACCCTGCCTTCGTGGCCGCGGTAAAAAACCATCTTTTCACCGCAGATCTGACGGCCCAATGGCTTGCCAGCGATTTCATCGGGCGTGCAGGCGACGTACCAGGTGTTCTTGGGGTACATGGAGATTCTCCAAGGTTGTTTGTTGTTATTTAGTGGATCCATTAGCGGTGATTATTGGCGGTATTGTCAAATTAAATCTGCTTGTTAATGATTTAGTGGATCCATTGTCGGTTTGTGAGCGCTCCCGGATCAGTTCCGGCGGGAATCTCTGAAATCCAGCACCATCCGGTCGCCAGGAAATTGAGTGCACGCTAAGATCGCCTGCAAACGCTTCGACGCCATCGAGGCAACTTCACGGGGCTCTGTAGTGAACATCGACACCCGCATCAAATTCCGTCACCTCGTGTGCTTTCTTGAAATGGCTCGTCAGGGCAGCCTGGCGCGGGCGGCGGATACCTTGGCAGTGAGTCAGCCAGCGATGTCGAAGACGCTCAAGGAGCTGGAGGAGCTGCTGGCGGCAAGCCTGTTTATACGCAGTAAAAGTGGTGTCAACCTGACCGAAGCCGGGGTTGCCTTTTTGCGTTATGCCGGGCCTTCGGTGCAGGCGCTGCGTGATGGGGTGAATACCTTGCGCGGTGGCGAATACGCGGCGGGCAAGGTTCGACTCGGCGTGTTGTCGACGGTGGAAAGCTTGCTGGTGCCTGAGGTTGTACGGCGCTTGCACGAGCGCCATTCGGCGCTGGTGGTGAGTGTGGTGACCGGGCCAAGCGCCTATTTGTTGTCGCAGTTGCGGGTGGGTGACGTGGACCTGGTGGTCGGTCGTATGACCGATAGCCCGGAGATTCAGGGACTGACCTTCGAGCATCTTTACAGTGAATCCATGACGCTGGTGGTGCGCCCCGATCATCCCTTGCTGGCCGAGCCACTGGAGCGTAGCGCCCTGGAAGATTTCCCGCTGGTGCTGCCACTGGCAGGGACGACGATTCGCAAATATGCCGACAGCCTGTTCGTGCAATGCGGCATCAGCCAGTCGCGGCAGCGTCTGGAAACCTTGTCCGTGGCCCTGAGCCGTCGTTATGTGTTGTCCAGCGAGGCGATCTGGATCGCGCCACTGGATGCAGTGCGCCTGGATCTGGCAAGCGGCGAACTGTTTGAGATCAATCTGGGGCAGCGCGAACCGGGTGGTTCGGTGGGGATTTCCAGTAACGCCAGCTTGCCCTTGTCCCTGGCGGCCCAGTGGTGTAACGAGGTGCTGCGCGAGGTAGGGCAGGCGTATCGCGAAGGGCTTTATCCATAACCGTTTGGTTATGTATTGAAGGTGGCTTTTCAATATTCCCCAGCCTTCTGTTGTTTGAAACTGCGCAGGCAGTGCTCCATAAATCAAACAACAGGAGATCGACATGTCTGATGCAGACAGCAGTCGTTTCGTTATTCGTGACCGTAATTGGCACCCCAAAGCCCTGACCCCTGATTACAAAACCTCTATCGCCCGTTCTCCACGCCAAGCCTTGGTGAGCATTCCCCAGTCGGGCAGCGAAGCCAGCGGCCCGGATTTCTCCCATCTGAAAATGGGTCGATTCGATAACGACTTGCTACTCAACTTCAACAACGGCGGTTTGCCGGTGGGCGAGCGGATCATCGTTTCCGGCCGGGTCTGTGATCAATATGGCAAGCCAATCCCACATACCCTGGTGGAGATGTGGCAGGCCAACGCCGGTGGTCGCTACCGGCATAAGAATGATCGCTACCTGGCACCACTGGACCCGAATTTCGGCGGTGTCGGCAGGGCTCTGACCGACCGTGACGGCTACTACAGCTTCCGCACCATCAAGCCGGGTCCTTACCCATGGCGTAACGGCCCGAATGAGTGGCGTCCGGCGCACATCCACTTCTCTATCAGTGGGCCATCGATCGCCACGCGCCTGATCACCCAGCTGTATTTCGAAGGCGATCCGCTGATCCCGATGTGCCCGATCGTCAAGTCGATCGCCAATCCAGAGGCGGTACAGAGCCTGATCGCCCGGCTCGACATGGGTAATGCCAATCCGATGGATTGCCTGGCCTATCGCTTCGACATCGTGCTGCGTGGCCAGCGCAAGACCCACTTCGAAAACTGCTGAGGAGTCCGTCCATGCCTATCGAACTGCTACCCGAAACCCCTTCGCAAACAGCCGGCCCTTACGTACATATCGGTCTGGCCCTGGCGGCTGCCGGCAACCCGACACGGCCGGAGGAAATCTGGAATCAGATGGCCAAGCCGGGTGCCGAGGGCGAACAGATTTTGTTGATCGGTCATGTCTATGACGGCAACGGTCACCTGGTGCGAGACTCATTTCTGGAGTTTTGGCAGGCCGATCATGAAGGGGTTTACGACCCGGTCTTCGACTCGGAAAAAACCTTCAACAGCTTTGGCCGAACCGCCACCACCTTCGATGCAGGGGAGTGGACACTCAATACCATCAAGCCTGGCGTGGTGAAGAATGCCGCCGGGGTGCCGATGGCGCCGCACATCAATGTGTCGCTGTTTGCCCGCGGGATCAATATTCACCTGCAAACCCGGCTGTACTTTGCCGATGAGCCACAAGCCAACGCGAAGTGCCCGGTGCTTAATCTGATCGAGCAACCGCAGCGTCGAGAAACGCTGATAGCGCAACGTTGCGAGGTGGATGGCAAGGCGGCTTATCGTTTTGACATACGTATTCAGGGGGAGGGTGAAACGGTGTTCTTCGATTTTTAAATCCGCTTAGTGCCGAGTCAGTGAGTTCAACGAGCCAAGCATGCAGACAACAAAAAGCCGCTGCCACCCTCACAGGGCGGCAGCGGCTTTCAGGTGTTACGGGGTTACTGGCTATCAGGCAGCGCGTAAGCGATCACATAATCGCCGCGATCGGGCGACTGACGCGCACCACCTGCGGTGATGACAACGTACTGCTTGCCTGTTTTCGGCGACACATACGTCATCGGGCCACCCTGGCTACCCACGGGTAGCCGGGCTTTCCAGGCCTCTTTTCCGTTGGCGGAGTTGAAGGCGCGCAGGTAGTAGTCCTGTGTACCGGCGATGAACACCAGGCCGCCCTGGGTGGAGAGCGTACCACCCAGCGTCGGCATGCCGATCGGCAACGGCAGATGCATCTTGATACCCAATGGGCCAGTATCCTGGACGGTGCCAACCGGCACTTGCCACGCGACTTTCTGGGTTTTCATGTCGATCGCGGTCAGTGTGCCAAAGGGCGGTGCCTGGCAAGGGATACCGGCGACCGACAGGAAGCGGTTCTTGTTCACTGCATACGGGGTGCCTTTGAGCGGTACCGCGCCCATGCCGGTGTTCAGTGCTTCACCACCGGAAGAAGCCTTGGCATCTTTCTTCGCCGCAATCATCTGGATCCACAGGCCCAGACGCATGTCGTTGACGAAGATAAAACCGTGTACCGGGTCAGTCGAGATACCGCCCCAGTTCATCCCTCCCAGCGAACCCGGGAAGCTCAGCGAGATATCGGTGCCTGGTGCGGTGTACAGCCCGTCGTAACGCATTTTCTTGAACGAGATACGGCAGAGCAGTTGATCGAACGGCGTCGCCCCCCACATGTCCGACTCGGTCAGCGTCTGTGCGCCGATCTCTGGCATGCCCACCGATTTCGGCTGAGTCAGCGAGTAAGGTTCGTTCGGGATGTTCGACGTTTTGACCGGAACCTCTTCCACCTTGGTCAGCGGTTTGCCGGTGGCGCGGTCAAGCACGAAGATCTGCCCGGCTTTGGTGCCGATCACGACGGCGGGCACCTTGCTGCCGTCAGCTTTGGTGAAGTCGATCAGGCTTGGCTGCATGGGCAGGTCGAAGTCCCACAGGTCGTTGTGGACGGTTTGGTAGACCCACTTTTCTTCGCCGGTGGTTGCGTTCAGTGCAAGAACGGAAGCGCCGTACTTGTGGTTCAGTGCCGTACGTTCCACACCGTAGATGTCGGTGGACGAACTACCCATCGGCAAGAACACGGTGTTCATCGCCGGGTCGTAAGACATCGGTGCCCAACTGTTGGGGGTGCTGCGCACGTACGTGCTGCCGGCAGCCGGAGCTTGCTTGTCTTCGGGGTTGCCCGGGTCGAATGCCCAGCGCATCTCGCCGGTGACGACGTCGAAACCACGGATCACGCCACCTGGCATGTCGGTCTGGACGTTGTCGGCGACACGGCCGCCTACGACCACGGTGGTCCCGGCCATCAGCGGTGCCGACGACAGCTGGTAATAGGAGTCAGGGACGTCGCCGAGACCGGCTTTCAGATCAACCTGGCCATTGTTACCGAAGCCCTGGCAGAACTCCCCTGTGTCGGCGTCCACAGCGATCAGGCGCGCATCGATGGTGTTGGTCAGCAGACGGCGCTGGCAGTTGGCGCCGGCCGGTATCGACACTGGCTTTACAGGTGTGCTGCCGTCAGCAGGCTGGGCGAGCGCGGCGGTAGCGTCGAAGTAGGCGACACCGCGGCAACGTTGCCAAACACGGGTCTTGGCGTTGATCTCATTTTTCCACAGCTGTTTACCGCTGTCGGCATCCAGTGCGATGAGGTTGTTGTGCGGGGTGCAGATGAACACCTTGTCGCCAACCTGCAGCGGAGTCATCTGATCTTCGGCGCCATTGCCGTCGCTGATCGCGATGTCCCCGGTATTGTAGGTCCATGCCGGCACCAGCTTCGAGACGTTGCTACGGTTGATCTGGTCCAGAGCGGCGAAGCGGCCGCCACCTTCGTCGTTACCGTAGTGTTCCCAGTTTTTCTGGGCCTTGGCAGGGTCGACCGTTGTCAGGCCTGGGCCGTCACCGGTCGGCGAGACAGGGGCATGGGGGACGAACATACCGGCGCCACCTGCAACCACGGCGATTGCCAGCACACCGCTCAGAGCGTAGCCACTGCGACCGCTGGCCAGGCTATTGGCCTTGCGCAGGTGGGAGTAGATCAGTGCCACAAACAGGCTCAGCACGCCCAAGGCGAACAAGCGAGAGATCAGTGGCCAGAAGTTCAGTCCGACATCGGCCAGCGCCCAAATCACGGTAAGCACCATCACCGCCGCGAACAGCCAGGCCCCCTGCAGACGCTGCTTGAACAGCAGTATGGCAGACACGATCAAACCGAAACCGGCGAGCAGGAAGTACCAGCTACCGCCAAGCGTGGCGAGGTAACCACCACCTGCTGCGAAGAATAATCCAAATACCAGCACGCCGAAGGCGACGACCCAGATGGGCCAGCGACTGATGGATGCCGAAGGTCGAGACTTAGTCATGTTGCATGATCCTACTGGCGCATGAACGTTTGTGGGGAGGGTTAAGAGTAGTGAAGGCAAGTCTGAAAATAGCTGTTAACTAATTAGTTAATTACGCAAAGATATCAAAAAAAGCAGACCCTGCGACAATTTGTCATTTACCGAAAAGGAGAAACACTGTTGCGGCGATGGTAACAATCGAGAGGAATGACTCTAAATACGCGGGGCGAGCTTGCGAAGATTGCCTTCGGCCAGATGCGATTGGCCTACCGCAACGAGCGATAGGCAATGGGGTCGATGTAAGCCGACTGCAGGTCCCACACCGGGATCTCCCAGATGATTTGCTTGGGCGGCGTTTCTTTGTAGGCCGGGTTGTTGAGGTAGCTGTTTGCCGCGCCAGAGAGCGCTCCGCCGTCTTTGGCGAAGTTACCCACGGGGGCGCCCAGTGCCTGTCGATGCCCGCTGCTTTGATCAGTGTGGGCCTTGGGCTCTCAGCTTGGCCAAGCCCTGTGTGATGTGTCCGGCGTTCTTACCGATCGTTTGAAGCGCGCCGCGAACGTTGTTGCCAGCCGCGGGATGGCCTTGTTTCTCAACCAGTGAGGTCAGCTCCATCAGCGCAGCCTCCAGGGCGAGTTGGTTGTGATGCAGGCGTTCAAGAGCATCGGGGAGAGAGTATTCAGGGGAGGGCATCGCTTCGACTCCATTCGAGGGAGTGGAGAGCTTAGCAGCGGGAATGGCTGACAACAAAAAGCCCGCAAATGGCGGGCTCTCTGTATGGGGTCAAATCCTTTTGTCCGTTCAATCTGCGCTCCGTTCTGTGAGCACTTCGTGAAAAGCATGTCGCTGGAGCGAAAAAAACCGGCACTTGGCCGGGCTCTCTGTCGATGGGGCCAAATCCTTTTGGCTGACCGCATTGTGCATAGTGGGTGTGACGAAGGCATGACAGGGCGGATACGAAAGCGCGGGCAAAAGCCCGCGGGCGGGCCTCTCCATGAGGATTGATCGGTTATCGGTTAAACCGCTCAACCAATGAGTACTGCGTGGATGCGGTCTTGGTCAGTTCCTTATTCAGAGCTGCCGGTGACTAACAACCCCTATTTGCTCATGGAAGACCTTCCTGTCTTCCTGCAAAAGTTGCGGCATTACGGTGGTGGCAAAGCAACTGTTTTGGGTTTGCGCTTGCTGTTCCTGACCGACGTGCGAACAGGTGAATTGCGGTTAGCTGAGCCTGAGCAGTTTGACTTGGATCGGGGGATTTGGACTATACCGGCGGTGATTGTTACAGGTGCGACTACGCAAGGAGGGTAGCAACAAGATTCCGCCTTATGTGGTTCCGCTTTCACGTCAGGCAATCGCGATCGTCCGGGAGTTGCTCAAGCTCAGGCGTCCAGCACAGCGCTATTTACTGCCCCATCGCAGTGACCTGTCAAAGCGGATCAGCGAGAACACCCTCAACGTAGCGCTCAAGCCCATGGGCTATGAAACCCAGCTGACGGGGGCACGGTATTCGCGCAACGCTCTCTACCGCGCTCAACGGGCTTGGCTATGAAGAGAAATGGATCGATGCGCAACTGTCCCATGCCGAACCCAACAAAGTCCGAGCCACTTACAATCACGCACTGTACGTCGAACAGCGTCAGCGAATGATGCAGGATTGGGCTGACCAGCTTGATCGGTGGGAGCGAGGAGAGAAGGGTATTGTGGCGGCGCCTGCACCGAATCTTTCAGGAGAGTTGGATATGATTGCGGAATACCTGAAAAAGCTATCTGCGGGTGGAAGCCCCCAGCTCGGTGGTGCCTTGGGGCGGGAGCGGGCGGTGTTGGCACGCGGGCTTTGAATAGTTTGAGCCTTCGGTAGGTGATGGCTATTAGAGGCTTGGTTAATTGATGGCTTCGCGGTGCTGGGAATGCTTTTCTACCAGTGCCGCGTTGCTTGTTGGTCGTGCGTTTACAAAATTGAAATCGGTACACTCAAAAGCTTAACTATTGGGGCTGATTATGAACCTCTCTGATGCAACGCTGGTGCTACTGCTTGCGGCTCGAATCCATGGAACGGATGAAGCTGTCAGAGCTTCGGCCAAGAGCGTGGTGAAGAAGTTGCCGAGGAGCAAGCGCGATCTGATTTATAAGGTGATCGATTCACGAAGTCCTCTCCATCTAGTGGGCTTTTTGGCAGAGCATCTGGATGATTGATGGCTTACTAACGCCAGCGCGTTTTCTGTTCATCCCGTCCTGGCGGTGGCGTCCCGCGATGTTCTGTTCTCGTGATGATTCGGAGTGGTTTGCCCGGACCAAGACATTCCTGTCTACCGATTGAGAGTCGGGGCCTGTAGGCCACCCCCTCAATTTTCGCCACATCTTCTCCTACTTGCCGAATACTCCTACATTTTCCCAGCAGCGTATTTGTTAGCATATCGCCTTCATTTTGACGTCCGCTCAGTGAGTGCGGTACGCCGACTTTGCCAGGAAAGAAGGATTGGAAGGGTGATGGATCACTTACTCGGGCTGAAGGTTGTCGATCAGGAAAGAACAGAATCACTGCGTGAACGGATGGACGCCGCCGGGTGTGTGTTCGAGTTTGTGGTTGTGTCTCCTAGGGAGAATTCACTGATCGATGAAGCAATGCATCGACTGGCTCTGAATGCATTGTATGAGCAGATCATGGCCAGCCAGCTTGATTGGCATCGTAAGCTGATCCGGAAGCTCCCTTGCGCCGATTACCCCGAACCGAGTATGACTTGGGCTTTGGATAGGGCTATCGCCACTCCATTGAGTCGAGCAGAAATCCGTAACCTGACATTGACCGAAGACTATCAGCATGGGCCGTTGGCTCTATACAGTCATTTCCGCGAGCCTCCCTATCTCACCCAGTTTGAGGGAGGTGAGGTGGAGGCCGAGGCGCTTTTTCGCGAATGGCTTGAACTGCTCGGAGTCGAAGATCGGGACGATGTGGTTGCTCTGAATTGGGTCAAGGAGGTCAATGGTGGGTTGTTTGATAACGACAATATTGCCTCCAGATGTGAGCTATGGAGTGACTACTTCGATGCAGGGTTGGAGTGGTGGGGCATTTGGTGTCTGACCTTCTGGAACCCACGACGTCGTACATTGGGGGCATTGGCTGCCAGTGCAACGGACTGTCGGTAGGAGAGGCATATATCTGACGAGTGCCGTCCATGCAGTAGCGCGATGTGGGGATTAGCCGATGTCCAGTCTTTTAAGTCGAGCTAGGCCTTGTTTGATATGGCCGGCGTTTTCAGCGATCCCTTCCAAGGCTCCGCGAACGTTTCCGCCCACGTCCAGCGATCCTTGCCCCTCAGCCAATAGTGTTAACTCCATAATGGCCGCCTCCAGAGCTAGCTGGTTTTCGTACATTCTTTCCAATACATCTGGTAGCGAATAGTTACTCGCCATGGTGTTGGCTCCTTTTTCAGAAAAGTCCTCCTTGATCGAGTACTTGATGTCAAGTTGACATTCGGCGAAACAGACGTCAAGACGAGTCTCACGCTATCTGTGATGTGCGGGGTTCCAAGATGCTTTTAGTCGTGCTTTCAGATGGCCGATAGCTGTCTGTGGTGAGGGGGGCTACGAGCTCGGCTGTCGGTGTCGGGCATAGAGTATTGAACCACCCACTCCCGACGTTCCTCTAGTTTGCAGTTCAAACGTATCCGGATACCCCTTGATCAACTCACTGAGCTTTTTATACCCATGGGTGCGAGGGTCGAACTCAGGTCTCAATTTGCTGATGTTGGTGCCCAGCGCACCCAAGTGAGCCCAGCCGTCCTCGTCGGCAATGTCATCCAAGATCTTTGCGATGAAACTGACTGGTGCTTTGGGTCGCTTTTTTACTTCGGGCGTACTGGCGACTTTGACGGCCTCGATTTCGGCGGGTGGCTCGGGTTCGGGTCGATCATGTCCATTGCTTGCAGCAACAAGCACTTCACCGCGCAGCAATTCGGTATAGATGAACTTGTCGCAGGCCGACACGAACGGTCTCGGGGTTTTTTCTTCACCAAACCCGTAGACCGTCAAACCTTCTTCTCGTAACCGCGAAGCGAGGCGAGTGAAGTCACTGTCGCTCGAAACCAGGCAGAAACCGTCGAAGCGTCGGGTGTACAGCAGGTCCATTGCGTCGATGATCAAGGCACTGTCTGTTGCGTTCTTACCTTTGGTGTACGCGAACTGTTGGATAGGCTGAATCGAATGGTCGAGTAGCACCTTTTTCCATCCACCCAACTGAGGGCCAGTCCAGTCGCCATAGATCCGCTTGACGTTGGCGACACCGTACTTGGCGATTTCTTCAAATAAACCTTCGACAATTGCGGCGGGGGCATTGTCGGCGTCGATTAACACTGCCAAGTGTTTTTGCGTGGGGGTAGGTGGGTGGATGGCCATGGGTCGTCCTTGAGTTGAGGGCTTCAACATACCGTTAAATCACGGATGAACATAGGAATCACCGCTTCGCGCTAGAGAGCGTGTTTTGCCAACGGCTACGGGTTGCGGTGATGTACAGATTGGAACCGATTAGCCAATGACAATAGCAGCCGATGGTCGGTCAGAGGCAGCTTTGGTCCAGAGTGTGTAAAAACGCCTCGCCAAAATTGGAGTGTGCGCGTCTACGTTAAATCTGAAAATTTATCGACACGTCAGCAGATGTGGATTTCGCGTAGAAGCGCGATTTCCAGTCCAGTTTTGAGTACCTGTCGCGCTCAAAAACGTTTTTACACACCCTCGACCCAAAGCGGACGGTGAAAAAAGAACTTGTCTCCATTCGCTCCCCTTCAGTGTCATCCGGACTTGAGTTGAGGGCTCGTTCGCACGACCGTCTTTTACGAAGCTCATCAATGGCTTGGCCGACCCAAGAGTTCATCCCGTAGCCAGCAAGAAACAAGTTGAACGGTCATCAAATCGACACCTTTGTGGCGCAGCATTCTCGAAGAGTTACTTCGTGCTTGATCTGCTTTTTAGTCAGCAGACAGAGGGTGCCGCTCATGGGTGCAACGGAAGCCACAGCAAAGCAAAAAGATCTGAAAAGGCGCGCCACGGTGATCTATCGCCGTGACGAGGAAATTCTTTTCGTCCGCAAACGCAACGCCAAATGGAATTTACCTGGTGGCCGCGTCGAGCAAGGTGAGACGCCCCTACAAGCCGCTCTGCGTGAGATGGCAGAGGAAACTGGGTTGACCTTTGACCAACTCTCCTATGTCTCCGAATACGAAGACAGCAGAGTTATCCACTTTCTCTTCGAAGCATCGCTGGCAGGGCAGCGCAAACCTCGCCCTTGTAACGAGATCGATGACTGCCGCTGGTTTTCAACAAAGGACTTGGACAAGCGTAATGTCCGGGGTTCGATCCGTACATTGCTCAAGCGCTGTGCGTCCGAGTCGAGCAATAGTTCAGCCACATCTAATGCTTGTTAGAAAGAGCGATGGTTAATGCTCAGCCTCGTCGAGCAATCAGGTTGTATGCAGACTGGCCTCGTAGGCGACCGCTGACGAGATGCTTACCTAACCTCCGGGCTTTCAGCATCCTGGGCAAAAGTATGAGAGGCCGCCTCTATCCGCTCTTCGAGTTGAGCAATGTAGGTTTTAGCGTCCTCTAGGCTGGGGAACGAAACTGCCGTTTCGTCAAGCCAAACTTTGCAACCGCTTCCTTGCTCATTTGTTTCAATACTGATTTTCATCTGCAAACCCTTTGCTGTTGAGGTGGCGGAGGGTAGCGCACTTTTTAGATGATTCAAAATGTATCAGAGGCTCTATATAAAGACTTTCAAGCTGATTTGATATCAGTCTTTAGACTTCGTTAGGTCTTTCTCTAGGTGATCAAGCAGCGACGCCAATTTCAGCTCGGCATCAGCCAGCGCCTGTTCTGACGCGACTTCCCAGTAGGGTGCGATTTCGAGCAAATCAGGTTCTGCCTCGGCCCGGAGGCACCATTGATGATGATCGCGCCATGAGCCGAGCGACGCTTGTACCGACTTCAATTGAGCCCTGGATTTTGCCTTGAGCGGTGACAGTGTTGGAAACGCATCGGAGAGGTATCTCGCGTTTTTCACGATGATCCTTAGCTCGTGCCGATCAAAATGTTTGTCCCGAAGTCCGGCGATCAGTTGAGTGATTCTTTTCTTCAGGGCTTTCTCTATCTGTCTTTTTACATCAACCAGCTCGCCGGCTCTTTCGGCTGTCCTGAATATCTCTGGCCATCGATCCAGTTCGGCAAATAGTTTGTCGAGCACTGAGCTGGCAGCGATCTTCCGATACTGCTCTGTCAGGGTTGCGCTTCGGCTCATTGCTTGATGCGAGTACCCCATTTTGAGTTCGAGGGGCAGGAGTTTCACTACGTGATCACGCTGTGTGACAAGTCCTCGGAAGAAGCCTCACGAATGCCGACCTCCGGTGAGGTGATCGTGTGGAGTTTTGAAGACCCGACGACCAGTGAGAAACATGAGCCTTTCCGTCATGCACTCCAAGAGATTCACGACCGCATCAAAATGATTGTCATAGTGAAGACAAGGCAGTGAACTTGGATCCGCGATAACGATTACGAGCTGTTCTTAGACGTGCATTACAATGACCACTTCTGGCCGAGGCTGTGTAAAAACGAAGAGTCGCAACATTTGCAGTTGACGTTTCTGAGTTGATTTCAGCTCTTCGCCGATTTGTACTCTCGGCGTCCTCCATTGATGCGGAGTAAGGTGTGAGATCAAGCCACCCTTGACGAGCGAGAAGGAAGTTAGTATTTTCTGGAATGATCATTCCAGAAAGGCTAGTCCGATGCGCACCAAAGAATTTGAGCATGACGAGATTGTTGACGCAGCCATGCAGGTTTTTTGGCAACTCGGCTATTGCGCCACCTCGATACAGGATCTGGTCGACAGCACCGGATTGTCTCGAAGCAGCCTGTACAACGCCTTTGAGAACAAGCATGGATTGTACGAGCATGCGCTGCGCCGTTATCACGATCTGACAGCCACGAACGTAGCGCTGCTTCAGGAATCGGGCTCGGTCAAAGGGCTGATCCAGCAACTACTGATGAGGATCGTGAATGATGAACTCAGCGATACCGGGCAACGCGGCTGCCTTGCCGCCAATGCCACACTGGAACTGGCTGGCCAGGACGAATCCATTGCCGAGTTGGTCTCCCGCAACTTCCTGCGTCTGGAGAAAGCTTTGGAGCGTGCACTCATCCGTGGTCAGGCAGAGGGGGAAATCCCCACGCACAAGAAACCTCGCGCGCTCGCACGCTTTATCGTGAACACGATTCAGGGTCTGCGGGTATTGAGTAAAGGCAGTGCTCACCAGAACCGTCGGCAACGTTTGCTGGATGTGGTCGACGTCGCGATAGACGCGTTGTAACTCAGGACGGGGTGTTGTAATTCTTCAAGTGAAAGTCTGACAGAGACCAAAATTTATTTGCTCAGAATTGGAATGATCATTCCAGATAAAATTCAAAGCAATTTTGTTCATTTTGCAAGAGGCCTTGAACGTTCAAAAAAAGCACCACCGTTGCTGCCTGAATTAACCTCAGGCAGTCGATCAGGAACAGGAAATGAATTCTTTATCAGGGATACAACGATGAGCATGCACGGCGACAATGGATTGATAGCACCGGGTCTCGATGAAACGTCTTCTGTGCAAAGGCTGCCCGTGTGGAGACTGTTGGCATTTACGATGGCTGGCTTCATCACCATCATGACGGAAACCATGCCAGCCGGCCTGCTGCCTTTGATCGGGCAGGGTCTTGGCGTCTCGCAGGCCATGGCGGGTCAGTTGGTTACGCTCTATGCCTTGGGTTCGGTTCTGGCGGCGATTCCGGTCGTTGCTGCTACGCGAAAATGGCGCAGGAGGCCGTTGTTTCTGCTGGCGATCGGCGGGTTGCTGGTATTCAACACCGTGACGGCATTGTCCTCCCACTATGTGCTGACCCTGGTTGCGCGGTTCATCGCCGGAATGGCGGCGGGCGTTATATGGGGACTGTTGGCCGGTTATGCACGACGCATGGTGCCCCAAGATTTGCAGGGGCGGGCCTTGGCGGTGGTCGGCATCGGTCAACCTGTGGCCTTGTGTCTCGGCGTGCCCCTAGGCACTTGGCTGGGTACTCTGTTTGATTGGCGTGGCGTGTTCTGGATCATGTCGGCCCTCGCGTTACTGCTGTTCGTGTGGGTGCGGTTTGGCGTGCCTGACTACGCGGGACAAACCGAACGTCAGCGCCAGCCGATCTGCAGAATTCTACTGACCCCAGGTCTGCGCTCGATACTGTTTGTGATCTTTGTCTGGATACTTGCGCACAACATCCTTTACACCTACATCGCGCCATTTTTGGACTCCGTCGGGCTTGGTCAGCGAATAGACCTCGTGCTGCTGGTCTTCGGTGTCGCCTCTATCGTCGGTATCGGGGTCACAGGAAAGTGGGTGGATCGTGGGTTGCGTGTGCTGACGCTTCTTAGTCTGGCGGTTTTCGCGATGGCGGCGCTGGTGTTGGGAATGGCAAGCAGCTCTCCCAATATTGTGCTCCTCAGCGTTGCGATCTGGGGGCTGACGTTCGGTGGCGCTCCGACGCTGCTACAGACGGCCATTGCCGATACCGCCGGTGACGGCGCCGATGTGGCGCAGTCGATGCTGGTCACCATCTTCAATCTGGCAGTGGCCGGAGGTGGCATCGCTGGAGGCTTGTTGCTGGATCATGCGGGGCCGAGCTCTTTCCCCCCAACACTGCTGATATTGGCGCTGCTCGGTCTGTCCGTGGTTTGGCTAGCTAGGGCCAATGGTTTCAAGCCTGGCCATCGCGCAATCATGCAATAAGAGTGGCCAATGGGCCGCTAGGTGGATGTTGAAGATCATAAAAATAGCTTGAGAGTCTGCTTTCGGCACAGAGTGTGTAAAGACGCCTCCGCGAACCCTTGCTATGATTTCTGAGGAATTCATCGCAAGGATCGCCCATGAAGCGCTTTATCCAAGGTGAACATCGAGGCCAAGGCACCTTACTTCCCGAGAGCCTCGACGATTACGTCACGGATACCAATCCGGTGCGAGTAGTCGACGTCTTTGTCGACGAACTCGACCTGGTCAAGCTGGGTTTTGAAGGTGCGATACCGGCAGATACTGGTCGGCCTGCTTACCACCCCGCGATCCTGCTGAAGATCTACATCTACGGCTATCTCAACCGCATCCAGTCGAGCCGACGTTTGGAGCGAGAAGCCCAACGCAATGTCGAACTGATGTGGTTGACCGGGCGTTTGATGCCGGACTTCAAGACGATCGCCAACTTCCGAAAAGACAACAGCAAAGCCATCAGAGGCGTCTGTCGCCAGTTCGTTGTGCTGTGTCAGCAGTTGGGACTGTTCGGAGAAAATCTGGTCGCCATCGATGGCAGCAAATTCAAAGCAGTCAACAACCGCGACCGCAATTTCACCAGCGCCAAACTGAAGCGGCGAATGGAAGAAATTGAATCGAGCATCAACCGTTACCTGACGGCACTCGATGCTGCCGATCGGCAAGAACCAACAGCTTCCGAGCCAAGTGCCGTGCGGCTGGAAGAGAAAATCGCCAAGCTCAAAACTCAAATGAAAGAGCTTCAGGCGATCGAAATTCAGCTCAATGAATCGCCGGATAAACAGGTCTCACTGACCGATCCAGACAGCCGCTCCATGATGACGCGCGACACGGGAATCGTCGGCTACAACGTGCAGACAGCGGTCGATACTCAGCACCATTTGATCGTTGCTCAAGAGGTGACGAACGTCGGTTCCGACCGCGATCAACTCAGCTCGATGGCCAAGCAGACCCGCGAGGCAATGGCGTCAGATACGTTGTCGGTAGTGGCTGACCGAGGTTACTTCAAAAGCGAACAAATCCTGGCTTGTCACGATGCAGGCATCACCGCCTATGTGCCCAAGCCGATGACCTCTGGAGCCAAGGCTGAAGGGCGTTTCAATAACGATGCCTTCATCTATGACGCGGCAAAAAACGAATACATTTGCCCGGCTGGAGAGGCGCTGATCTGACGCTATACCAACGTTGAAAAAGGCCTGACGTTGCACCGTTACTGGAGTTCGAAATGCCGGGGCTGTGCAATGAAACCGCAGTGCACACCGAGCACGGAACGGCGGGTTCGACGCTGGGAGCATGAAGCCGTCCTGGAGGAAATGCAGAACAGGCTGAGCAACGTGCCGGAAATGATGCGGATCCGAAAACGGACGGTTGAGCATCCCTTCGGGACGCTCAAACAATGGATGGGTGCGACACACTTCCTGACCCGAAAGCTTAACGGGGTAAGCGCCGAGATGAGCTTGAATGTGCTCGCCTACAACCTGAAACGGGTCATGAAAATCATCGGCACCACTGGCTTGATGAAAGCGTTAACGGCGTAAAAGCCGGTCTTTTTACCCCGTCCAAATGACTTTAAGAGGCTGCTGAGCCGTTTTAACTGTTCCTGAAAACGTCGTGACCTTGATCAGCTTGCGAAACGTGAGCACGGTCTCCTAGCGTCGATATAGAAAATCCAATCTGACGTTTTTACACACTCTGGGCCGTTTTCTGCCTGTCACCACTGGCAGCTATGGGGCGGTTGCTGTCGGTGGGCAAGGAACGCTTTCAATCCAATTACCGTCTGGGAAACCGAGCACCACTTAACTCGTTGTTCCGCTCGTTCCTGTAACATGCCAGCCCCACCACCACGAGCTTTGAAAATGGATTCTCACTCGATTCTGACGTTTACATTGGTCGCCGCGATTGCCATTGCCAGCCCAGGGCCTGCGACCTTGATGGCGATCAACAATAGCCTGGCCCATGGGCAGCGCAGCGCCATATGGTCATCGCTCGGCAACGCCAGTGGCCTGTTCTGCCTGTCGTCCGCTGCCATGCTGGGGCTGGGGGCGCTGCTTGCCAGTTCCGAATGGCTGTTCAACGCAGTGAAGTTCATCGGTGCCGGTTATTTGTTCTACCTGGGCATCAGACAATTGTTCAAAAAGGGCCCGATGCTCCCGGACGGGATTCAGGACGACTTGAAGGAAAGCCGGCCGACTCGTTCCAAACTGTACAAAGCCGCCTTCCTGACGGCGGTGACCAACCCCAAGGCGACGATGTTTTTCACCGCGTTGTTCCCGCAGTTCATCGATCAGAGTGCGGCATTGCTACCGCAATTTCTGATCCTCACCTCGATCTTCATGGCATTGTCGGTGTCGTCCCTGAGCCTCTATGCCGCGCTCGCCTCGCGGGCCAAGGGTGTGCTAACTCGGCCTGCGCTATCCCGTTGGGTCAGCCGGGTGGTGGGGTCTACATTCATCGGTTTTGGTGCTGCTATCCTGACCATGCGGCGGCAGGCGGCGTAGGGGAGTCGGGCTTGTAACTCCGGTAATAGGAAGGCTGGGCACTGCGAAACACACGCGCGGCCTCAGCCTGACTGAGCGAGCGAGCGAGCGGAAGATTGCGTAGCGCTTCACCCACCCCGGTGGCGGATTGAGGGTTTTGCCCCGTGACGAGCCGACTATCGACCGCCACCTTGGCAGCGGCTGAGCCGCAGTGTTGCCGTTAGAAAGCCGATTTGCCGACAGACGCTCCGCCATCGACAAACAATGTCTGGCCGGTGATAAAGCCGCTCTGTTCCGATAACAGGAAGGCGATGGCTGCTGCGACTTCATCCGGCCGACCGAGTCTGCCCATCGGAACGCTCGCCAGATAACGAGCTTCGTCGTCGCTGCCGAGCGGATTCCCGGCACGGAACAACTCGGTTTCCGTGGGGCCTGGAGCAACGGCGTTGACGGTGATTCCGGTGGTTGCCAGCTCCAAAGCCCAGGAGCGCGTGAAACTGACCATTGCGGCTTTTGCCGCGGCGTAGGCGGTGCGGTGTGGGATCCCCAGAACGGTCAGGCTGGAGATGTTGACGATCCTTCCCCAACCTCGGTTGCGCATTCCCGGTAGCAATGCTTGCGTTGTCTGCAAGGCGCTATGCAGGTTGATCCGCATGACCTCATCAAATTCGTCGAGGTGTATTTCACCTAAAGGCTGGGGGCGTACCAGGCCGACGTTATTGATCAAACCATCAAAGTCATAACGTGAAACGAGCTCGACCAACATTTTTTTGGTCTGCTCCCGGTCGCCCAGATCGAGGGAGATGAGGGTGCCGGGAAAGTGCCGATCCAAACTGTTGCGAGCGATGCCCACAACATGGTGGCCTGCCTGGAACAATTGAGCCGCGAGCGCGCGCCCGATGCCTTTGCTGGCTCCGGTGATAAGGAAAGTGCGAGTTTTCACTGAGTGCTCCAAAACCCGGCAACATCCGGGATCGTGGGAGGGGGATAGTGCGATGTCGCAGGCCTGTTATTTCAGTTGATCGAGCAATGCCTTGCCGACCTCGATGGCCGAGGCCGGATTTTGGCCCGTGATCAACTCGCGATCGATGACCACATTAGGCGTCCAATTCGAAGCGTTGCTGCGGTACACCCCACCGGCTTTTTCCAGCGCCGTTTGCGGGTAGAACTTCATTGCGCCACCGTTGAGCAGCCCTTTGGCTTCTTCCTCTTCCTTGTTGCTGATAACGGTCATCTTGTAGCCCGCATAGATCCAGTCGGCGCGCCCCTTTGCCGGCTTCGCAGTCTGGAGTTGTTGGGTAAAGTTTTCGGCATCAGGCAAGGTCGAGAGCAGGGCGATCGGACCATGGCAGACGAGTGCGGTGGTCTTGCCTTGTGCATGGAAATCCGCCAGCAAGCGACCCAGTGGACGGCTGTGGAGCAGATCCTGCATCGGTGCATGGCCACCGGGAATGTACACCGCATCGAAATGCACATAACCGATCTGCTCTACTCGGGAAAGGCTGATGACCGGCGATTGGTCCGGCAGAGTCAATTTCAGTTGATCAAGCAAGTCCTTATAGGTCTGAAGTTCTGCCTCATCGTTGTTGAAGTACATTTTATCGATGGAGGTTTTGTCCACCGTCGGCACGTTGCCGTTCGGGGTAGCAAAGGTGACGTTATGGCCAGCGTCGAGCAGCATCTTCACCGGTTGCAAAAGCTCGTTCAGGTAGAAGCCGGTCGCAAAGACCTTGCCGTCCTTCAAATCGAGTTTCGCCGAATCGGAAAGCACCACAAGTACATTGTCAGCGCTGGCCGCCAAGCTGGTGCTGGCGAAGACTGCGGTCAATGCAATACGGGTCAGTGTTTTCATGTCGTGTCCAAAGTAATTGGGCGAACACTTGCCGCCCCTACCTGGATACTCTATTGATGTGTGATATGGCGATAAACTACCGCCAATGGAATTCATTTGGACTTGGAAAGCAATAATGCCTCGTAGATTTGACCATCTTGGCGATGTGGAAGCTTTTATTCGCGTAGTTGAGCAGGGCACCGTTAGTGCTGCTGCCGTTGCCTTGGGGACCACGCCTTCGGTGCTCAGTCGTGCGTTGGCGAGGCTTGAATCGCGTCTTGGTGTGCAATTGTTGCGACGCACTACTCGCAGACTCAGCCTGACCGACGCCGGCAAGCTGTATCTGGAACAGACTTGTTCTGCGTTTTCCCAGATTGAAGAGGTGGAGCGCAACATTCGCGGGCAGGACGGCGAGTTGAGCGGGCGTGTTCGAATGAGCGTGCCGACAACTTATGGACATCATCGTCTGCCGCCGCTGCTCAGTGCGTTTTCCCAGCAATACCCGGCTGTGCGGGTGGAGCTGAGCATCACCAACCGCAATGTCGACCTGGTCGCCGAAGGTTACGATCTGGCGATTCGCCTGGGGCAGTTGCCGGACAGTGGACTGGTGGGGCGCAAGCTGGAAGATGCACGGCTGTGCCTGGTCGCGTCTCCCCAATACTTGGCTCGCGCCGGTGTTCCTGCGACGCTTGGAATGTTAGGCGAGCACGTTTGCCTGCCGTTCATCATGCCCAGCAGTGGCAAGATCGGACCGTGGTTGTTCTGCCTTGACGGGAAAAATATCGAATGGCTGCCGCAAGCCAATGTGGAGGTTTCGGATGATGTCCTGGGAATCGTTTCACTGGCCGAAAGCGGTCTGGGAATCTGCCAGACATATGACTTCATCATCCGGGAGAAAGTGCTGCGGGGGGAATTGGTGGAAATACTTCCGGAGTTGAATGGTCGCACTCGACCATTCTCGATTATTTACCCGCCTCACCGGCAATTATCAGCCGCATCCAAAGCGCTCATCGAGTTCATCCTGGATAACACTCGAGCCTAAAACAATGTGAGCTTCATAGCTAAAACGAGCAGGCTCGCTCATACATGATCGATGCCTGATCAAGCGATGGTTGAACCGTCCCGCCTTCTGCGCGGATTGCCGCGCCGTTGATCACCCGCACGTTCGCTGGCCAGGAACGCCACAACATTGGCCACTTCTGCCGGTTTAGCCAAGCGGTAAATCAATGAGGAGGGCCGATTTTCCCTCGTGAACTTTTTCTCGGCCTCGGCATACGACAGATCCGGGTTCACCGACTCGGGATAGACCTGGCCATACGGCGAGACGATTTTCCCCGGCCCCCCGGTTACCACGCCGAGACGTTACTTGCCGAGAAGGTCGGGCCGGTATGTCGGCCGGATAAAGTCGATCAGTGGTTCGATGAACGAGGGAAATGCCTGCGCGCCACGGCCCCTCTGCTGCAAACGACCAGCCGACCCACCGCCTGGCAGGAATGGGCTGCCGCAACAGGGCAGCCGGTCCCAGCGACGGAGAGGCAGTCTTTCGAACACTTCTATTTCAGCATTCAGGCCGCGGTCGCCGGTCTGGGGGTGGCCATGGGGCCGTGGCATCTGGTTCGCGACGATATCCAGAGCGGCGTGCTGGTCGCGTCATCAGGGTTTGTTGAAGACGGCTCACATTATTGCTTGCTGTCGCCACACCTCCCAAGCCCGGCAGCCTGGAAACGGATTTGCTTGAATGGTTGCGGGCGGTGGGTTGAGGCGGTTGCGGATTTACCTCTGAGCCCTGTCAGTTCTCAGGCCAGAGGTGATCCGAACGAGCGAGGTTGTGAGTCATGTGGCCGTCAGCCGATCAACCCGGCAGCAGACCCCAGTCCTTTGCAAGTTGTTGTGCAGAATCCTTAGGCAACGTTGTCGATCCGCTGCGTCGAACATTCGCTGCATGTTCAGCAAGCCCCTCGACAAGCACGGCCCACTCCGGCCGAGGATCGTTGACATAGTCCCAGCCCAGTCCGAGCCATGGGCACCGACCGCCAATGCAGGCTTGAACGGCAGGAGTTGCCTGTATGGCGTAGTCGGGGAGTGATGGCGCGTTCTGTCGCGACTCGCGTGCCTTCACCGCTGGCACACTCAGTCGTAGATTGCCCTGTTCGTTTCGTGACACCTGCATCGCCCCGAGAAGTGCGATGTCATAGGGTACAGCCTGGCCTTGGATGACATAGAAGTAAGCCATGCGACGGATGTTGTCGTAGTCGGCCACCGCTCGATAGAGATAGGCGCAGATGACGCCCAGCATCGGATCGGCATGTTTTTCGTGCCGCAGGTCGGCGGCCAATCGGTCAAGACTGTCGACTTGCAGTCGGCCTGCTACGAAGTCGTCAATGGCCTGCAAAGCGACCTGGTACCTATCGGGAGAGCCTTGAACCCCATAGGCCTGGAAAACGTTTCCTCCGGTGCTGGATGTGACCACCGTATACAAACCGTCATAAGGCACAACCGGGGTAAATTGCCCGTCGCTCAGTTCCACCAGAACAGGTGTGCCGTTGGCATCGCTATCAACGTGAAATTCATTGAACGGGGCGTTGAGCACTGATTGCCTGACCCGATTGGCAGGCAGGATGTTGACCTGATCGCCCCAGACGATCAGGTTCGCGCTCCCCACCTGTTTGATTTGCTCCAATCGGCCCCGAACCTCGCTGGCGGCAGCGTCGGATTCAAGTTGTTTAACCAGCGCCTTGGCCATTTGTTGTTTACCGGGCGTGGGATTGTCCGCTTGCCGCAGCTCAACCAGATCCTTCAGCAGATCTTTGCTGTCTGCGGGAATGGGAATGGCATGACTTTCGGGAGCCGTCAGGTTGAAACGTTTGAGACCGAAACTCTTGCCGAGTATGCGATCCCGGAACAGACCGTCGGTTTGTACCCGTTCAAGGAGATGATCGGCGGAATCCGGTACGCCCACTGCTGCCTCTGCGCCCAGTTTCGCCACATTGCTTCCGGCAGGCCAGGGTTGTAGATCGGCAGGGCCTTGCAATGGGGTGTTGGTGTCGTAGAGCACGATCGACTCTACATCGACCCGGCATTGCGGGTTGAGCTTGAGGTGGTAGGTGTTTGCACGCTCGGTGGTACGCGCACGAACGCATTTACCCAGCGTTGCGGTCGTGATCACCCCGTTTTCAATGGCGGTCGGTTCCAGGCCCCAGAGCGCATCCGCGATGACACCGGAAAACACGCACTTGCCCGGTGCAGCCGCCGCCGGGTCATAGACCATATAGCCGAGTTTTCCGTCCTGGCAGGACACCAGGCGATCAAATTGAGGGCTGTCCACTTGAGAGCCCTGCACAACGATCCCGCGTACGGGATCCAGTCGCAGCAACTCCAGACCCTGGGGCGCTTCGCGGCAGGCGTCGCTTATGAGTGTGATGTGCTTGACGCCGTGCAGCAGCAACTCCCCATAGAAGCCGTCGGCCATGACTTGGTATTTCTGAAGTAACGAGTCGCTGAACAGCCAGTAGATCGAGTCGAAAACCGGACCGGTCAGTCCATGGCCGCAAAAGGCCAGGATCAATTGGTCAACGACCTCCGCGCCTGCGGGAAACAACTCATCGACGGCCTGCTGAACACGTGCTTTCGTAACCGGATTCACGACGCCCTTGGTATCACCGTCGTCGACGACTCTTACATTGTCGGCACCGAAGCCCGAACGCAGGGCCCACTCACCGATCGAACGGGCGGCGAGTATGGCACCGTCCAGGTAGGAGAAGCTCAGCCCCGGGTTCGTGGCCGTCGTTACCGTACTCACTCCGATTGCCAGACATGCACGCCTAACCATGACGACGCTCCTTGTTGGGTTTGGTGAGGAGGGTGTAAAGGTGGACAGGAGAAAAAAACAGCGGCCAGTACCCGCGCCGAGGACCCGGAGGCGTGAGCCGTTCAGCCAGCATGATGGCGCCCGCCAGCACCATCACCGGAATGTGCCAGGCCCCGCTGACCAGCGGCACCAACATCCATGCCCAGCAAGAAACAATGCAAAACAGGCCGTGGGTCATGCCGAAGGCCAGACAGTCCCTGTCGGCGGTCCAGCCGAACAGGCCGATTCGCCGTGGCTGATGGCCACGAATGAGCGCCGCGCGGTGCCACGGACCCGCACGCCATAGCATGGCGATGAGTATTGCCACGACCAGCGCGCTTTTCCCCGCAGTGATCTGCAGCAGCAATGCCAGAGCCGACAGTAGCGGGCCGACGGCCATCCATAACGCGCAGTAGCCGAGTAGAAACGTGACTGACGCCCGTATTCGCCTGCTGGGCAGGCTGGAGCGCCAAACATGCATGAGCGGCATCGCCAACAGGGGCGGCATCATGGCCAGCAGCATCAGGAACCAACTCGCCAGGATTCGGTGAAGTGGGTTCAATGCCAGCTCCGCTTGCAGCGCAACTGGCCAACTGGTCATGATCGACAGGCCATTCACTGCCACACAAAATGCCGGGCCTTCGGTACTGACATCGTTGTAGACGGACAACGCCAGGCCGAGCCCCGCCGTGGCCAGAAGCAATGGCCAGGGAGCGTAAGTGAAGCTGCGTAGAACCAGGCCTGGTCGCATGATGTCGATCCTCAGCTCACGACACCACTTCGCTTGAGAACGCTGATGCGTTCGACCGTTACCGGTTCTTCATCCGATATTTGCTCTCCAGGTACAAGCGTTACCCGCAGATGATTCGGATCGAAGTCGCCGGCGTCCGTCAGTCGCTGGGCCAGGTCGGTGATGTCGATGGTATAGCCCAGCCCGGTACCGGCGTGGTGGCCGTCCGTTTGCGAGGCGACGTTGAGTCCGAAAAGCGTGAGGCTGCCGGCCAGTCGGTCAGCATTCAGTGCCGGGTCGGCACCGTCGGGCAGGTTGACGTACACATCCAGAAGAGGTGATGGTGCGGACCCGCGCACAGACTCCAGGGAAAGATAGAGCCGGGCTACTTCCTTGCCTGGCGTCTTCGCACCCATGGTGGCCATGCTCTTGGCGGCGGCTGTCGGTTCGAGATCGATGTGGGTGTCGACCGATGCACCCCCGACCTTGACGGCCGTTGTATTGGCGCCAATGGGCTGAACGGTTTGTTGAGTGGGCGAACCCATATTGACCCGTGCCACAGCAATCGCTCCCGGCGTTACACCCGTACCGCTGACCAAATCATCGTAGGGCCGATAAAATTTGCCACCCTTCAACGTGTCCTTACTGGTGAACGTTACTCCAGGTGCGTTATCAGCGGGTACTGGCATGATGAAGCTACGGTCTGCCGGGCCGTTGGACCACTGCGGATCCTTGACCATCGTCTTGCCTGGCGTGTTCATCCACGCTTCCCATAGCCGGTCGATATTGCAATGGTGGAGCCAGAAGATCGGGTCAAGGCCCGCGAGCAAGGCATTCCCCATATAGCCCCCGACGAGGCCATGGACCGTGTTGTGCGGGTTGACTTCCAACTCGCCGGCAATTCCGTCGAACTGGACGAAATTGCCAGTGATCCCACCGCCGAAGCCCAGGGTCCCATTGCCTACGGTAAAGTCGTTCTCGTCCATCGCATCAAGGCTGAACCCGCCGTGAGGCTGTAATTGGGTGATTCCGGGGCGGCGAGGGTATTTGCACAGAGGGTTCGGGCTGCCGTCGGGCATTGTTTTTGCCACAAAGGCATCTGGCAGATACAACGCTTTCGGGTTGTTGCTGTTGAGGTAGTTCCAATAGGGAAGCGCCCAGTCGTCGCCCGTCAGTTCCTTCACCTTGGCGGCGACGATGCTCTCGAACGCAAACAGATAGGCACGGTGCCAGGAAACGAAATACCAGCTGCCGTGCTGGCACTGATTGCCAAATGTGTTGTTGGTCAAATCCGCTGGAATCGGGGCGCCTGGTTTGATCAAACGCTCGTTGATCCATAATTGGGGATGGAATCCATGCATGGCCCCGAGAAATTTCCAGCTATTGCGATCCTCTATCGGCTGTTCGTCCAGCGCTCGCATGGCCAGTGCGTAGTTCAGTAATGTCTTGTTCCATCCGGAACCCAGTGTTGCAACATCCTGGCGAGAAGCGGTCATGATCCTTTGCTCCATTTTTGTTAGGTGATGTCTGCCCAACGTCAGCGCCGGCCCTCATCACGTAGGGTCCGGCGCCCTGGGTCCAGCAACGGCGCTAATCCGTTTGTAGCAATAGCTGCACATCGATAACGGGATTGCCCATCAATTTCTGCGGGAAGCGGTCGCCGACAAAACTCTTGTCCACCGGCTCCACCCAGACACTCAGCTTGCCGCCTAGCACATCGGCCAGCGGCAGCTCGAAGTCGAAGTGGGTTATGGCGTTGGTCACGCAGTTGGCGCAGGTTTGAACCGCCACCGGTTGAAACAGCGCTCTGGATGCGATCGTCTTTCCGTCTTTCTGCAGGTGTACCGAGAAGCTGCCGGGAATCTTCAGGCGATTGATACCGCTGACCCGCACGTTGACCCGACCGGCCTCGACCGTGAAGCGTTTGTTGGCGGCGAGCGTGCGCTGGGTCTTGGGCAGGAAGTCGACGTTCGAGGCTGTCGCAGGAGGACCGTAGTCAATGTCGAGTTGTGCGACCGAGTCGATGATCGCCAGCGTGTTCAACTCCGGCGGGCTGTTGGTGAACGGGTTCAGGGACTGGAGCGTCGCTTCGTTGAAGATCTGATAACTCAAGAGGTCCGTGTCCTGGTTGATGGTGGTCAGCAAACCATGCAGGTCGGTGGCCAGTATCTTTTTCTGCCATTCCCAGAACAACCTGTCCCAGTTGCAGTGGAAGAACCAGAACACCGGGTCGAACGCCGCGACTTCCTGGGCGCTCATGGTCAGGCCGATGGAGTTATGGCCGGCATCATGGGCCGCGATGATGGTGTTGTAGTTGGCGTCCGACCAGTAGCCGTGGAAGTCTTCCCAGTCGGTCTTGCTCATGGCCCGGTTCACGTCATCGGTTACACCGTACTTCAGCAGGTTCTGGGCAATCGTGTCGTAGTCAAAACGTGAGGTGACGTAGCCTTCGGGATAGTCCGGGCTGATCGCTTGCGGCAGCACGTAAGTGTCGAAGGGCGCGCTTTTGAGCACTTCGGGGAAAGGCGTGGTGATATCCCAGTAGGGCAGCGTCACGCTTTCGCAGCCGGGGACCGATCTCAGGGCGTTTTCGAAACTGACCAGATACGCCCGGTGCCACGGGTTGTAGCCCGGGACATGGTGCATGCAGTAAGTATTGGGGGCCGGAAACCAGTGGTAGCCGGCCTGGACGAAATAGCTGTTCGGGTCGCCCGGATCCTTGGCCACGATGCCGGAAAACGCCTTTTTGAGAAGGTTGAGTTCAGTGCTCGACAGCATGGTGATGTCCTTGCGAATCCTGCCGGCCGGGGCCGCTGCAATGGACAGCGATCGTGCATCGAACTCCACTTCGTTGGCGCTGGTGACAGGGACGCCTTTTGGATAGCCGTTGTTCATCCAGTTGAGGAAGGTGCTCACCCAGTCAGGGGACCAAGGCCGACCCGGTGGCATGTTCCCCACCGCAACCTGTTGATAGATGTCACCGGCGTGATTCACCACAGCCTCGTAGCTGGCCAGGTCCAGGCCTTGCGCGGCCATGTGCTGCTGGTCCTGGGTGGTGAACATGTCACGGATCTGCCCATACCAGGTGGGGTTGGTGACCGGCGTTGATGTCGATGTAGTTGTCATGCCCGACTCCTTGTCGTGAGTTTTCGTGCAAAGGGATGACCCATCAATGCTGATGGGTATCCGACGGTTGATTCGCAGCGTGCTTCATGCCGGCCATGCCAATGCCGCCGCCCGCGGCATTGAGGTCCGGGACGATCCGGATATTGGTCATCATGCCGCCGTCTTCGTGGTCGAGGATGTGGCAATGGATGACGAACTCGCCGATGTAACGGTCGTAATGTGTGCGCACCAGTACCTGATAGTCGTTCTGCACGAAGAGGGTGTCCTTGAACTCGTGCCACATCCCGCAGTACTGGTTTTGCAGGCCCAGTTCGTCCGCCGGCACCAGGCACTCGCCATTCGGGCCGTAGATGCTTTTGGGTTTCTCGCCAGGCTTGGCGTACAGCACATCCATCACCTGGAACGGGTTGACGTGAATGTGAAAGATGTGGGGTTCGCCCTGGGAGGTCAGCACCCAGTCATCGGTGGTATTGACCTGGCGAGTGAAGTCGACACGGTCCGGGTCATAGGATTTGTAGTTGATGAAAAAACCGAACGCACCTTTCCACGGTTCTCCCGGTTTCGACGGTGGGGTCGCTGGAGGCGAGGGCGGGAATGGCGGATTGCCAATGAAAAAGTCGACCTTCTGAATGTCGTCGTTGACCACTGCATCCTTGAGATCGTCCATCCCGCGCCAGGGCTTAAGGTTGCCTGCAAGCAGTCCCTGCAGGGCCTCGGCCGGCAGCGATGAGTCTGATTTGTTGCCGTCGTAGAGCGCTTGCTGGATATAACGCTGCGGATCGTCGGTCACGACTTTTCCGCCAGAGACTATGACCGTCGCCAGCAATTGGATTTCGTTCGGGCCCTGGCCGCCGGGGCCACCGTGAGGCCCGGCATTGGCGCGTTCTGCGGGCGTTGCCGCCTGGTTCAGCACGCAGTAGGTGCCGTCACGGGGGAACATCAGCAGCACGTCACTGCGATAGCCGGGTTGCAGAAAGTTGCTGCCGATGCCGCCGCTGACGCTTTTCTTGTTCACGCCTATGGGGCGGATCGCCGTGCGTGTGATCCCGTCGGCGGCAATCTCGAATTGCGGGACAAGCTCGACCGGTTTGCTGGAGTCAGGCACCGTCACCGGGCACAGGTCGGCGATCAATGCCTCCTGTTCCTTCGGTGTACCGCCAAGCACGCCCTTGAGGGCGAGGGTGGCTTTGGGGCTGGTCGTGTTCATCGGCACGATCTGCAGGTTCACGGTGTCGTGAATGCCACCGTGAATGAAGCGCCAACGCTGGATTTCTCCTGCGGCAATGCCCTGCAGGGTTGGTTGCACCGCGCCATTAATGCTGGTGAACCGACCGCTTTCATCCCATACCGTGGCCGAAGATAGCTGCTCGTCGAAGTTCTCCACCACGCCAGTCTTGCCGCTGGGGCACGTCCAGGTGCCATCCTTTTGCATGATAATCGCTCCCTGGTCGTCGAAGCAGGCGTAGGGAATCTGCTGGAACAGAAAGACCTGTTCGGCAAGGGGTTTGCCAGTGGCATCCTTGAGTATGGTGTCGATGTCGCCCGGTTTGCCACCGGTGTAGGGGCGGTCGCCGCGCACAATCAAGGCGCCGGCCGCGCCGCTGGCGACCTGCAGCGCTGTGGAACCATGCCGGTGCGCGTGATACCAGAAGGTGCCGGATGGGTGATCGGTGGGGATGTTGATCTCGTATTCGAATTTTGTTTGCGGCGCGATGTTCAATAGCACGTTGTCACTGTTGCCCGCTGGCGAGACGTGCATCCCGTGATAGTGCAGATTGATCGTGTTGAAGCAGCCGGGGTTGCCATTTGCCGGATCCTGTCCTCCAGGACAGCTGGGGTCGTTCTTGTCCAGTTGATTGTCCAGATGCACCCGCAGGGTGTTGCCGGGCTTTACGTCGATGAGTGGCCCCGACAGGCAGCCGCCATACGAACGCAGCATCACTTTGTCCTTGGCGCCATCGGGATTGCCCGGGTTGTACATGTAGTTTTCGCGTTTCTGCACTTGCAGATTGAGTTCCACGGTTTGCCCGTCGCGGGTGATATCGCCCGCCGGGTTGCAACCCGTTTGTGGAACGGCCAGCTCGGTGGCTTTCAGTGTGCCGGGCTGGCCTTTTTCAAGAAGCCTGGGCGGTGCCAGAAATGGCTGCGCTGCCAGGTCGGCGAGCGCTGCGTGGGAGGCTGTACACATCATCAATCCGGCCAGAACCCTGTGAAGCGAAGCCATGTTGTTCTCCCTGCGTTGTTGCGCGAGTGTCTGCGACGGTCTCGATGGCCGCGTGTCCTTTGATCAACTGAACAACTTGAGAAGTGTTGCTGCTCGCTCGCTGTTAGGAGGGGCCTGTGCGCTTGAGCACTTCGGCGATGGTCGTTGCCATGCCATCGAATTCACAGGTGCGCGCGGTGCCGCGTGTGTAGACCGGCGGTCTGGCGACGGAGGGGTCACCGCTGTTGAAGGGCGGATCGGGGTTGTACTGGATGTTCAACTGCACCGTCCGGGCAACGATCTCCCCGGCGATCAGGGCGATAATTTTCAAGGCCTCATCCAGGCCTGACGAAATGCCGCCACCGGTAATACGTTGCCCGTCAACGACGTAACGCGGATAGCCATCCACTACGTTGATACGGGTGAAGAGTTTCAGGCAGGCGATGAAGGCCCAATGAGTCGTGGCGTTGTAACCGTCCAGCAAACCGGCGGCGGCCGCGAGCAAGGCGCCCTCGCAGACGGAGGCGGAAAATTGCGCGGCCTGGCCCCGTTGCGACAGCCAAGTCATACAGTGTGAATCTTTCATCAGACGCTGTAAGGCGTCGGGGTCACCGCCAGGGATCCACAGCAGACTGATGTGCTCGGAATGCTGATCGAAAATCGGCAAATCGCCACCGATGGTCATGCCGTCCCGGGTGGAAATGGAAGGCCCATCAAGGGAAATCAGTCGCACGACGCGGGTGGGGGCGGAAGGGTTCTGCGAAGACTCGATCTGAGCCATCCAGTTGAACAGCTCGTAAGGAACACTGACGTCGAGCAAATCCACGCCATCGTAGACCGCGATTGCGATCAAGTACTGTCCTGGTGCAGGCATGATTCCCTCCTGGGGAACACCGCGGCGAGCGCAATTGCGTCGTCAGGTGCATAGCGTCTTGCTAATCAGCATTGCGAGGCCCGGACAGCAAAACCGGAGGTTTAGCCGCTTAAGGCCAATGGCCAGTAGGACAGCTGTTGGGAGCATAGTCGGCGTTATTCTGCGTGCAAGGCGTTTTCCAGGGCATCTGCCGAGTGGTATCAGGCGCTGCTGGCGGGCATCCACGGACGACCGTTTTTCAAGGCCGGACGATGGCCGGCGTTGCCTTGCCCAGCCAATATCCGGCAACCCGGCGACGCATCGCTCACCGTCAGCCGCATGTCATGCAGACGCTGTCCTGATCGGCGATCACGCTCAGCCGCACCTGAGGGTGGTCGAGTGAAAATTTGATGGCGTTGTCGAGCAGGTTGCACAAGGCATCGAACTGCAGTTGTGCGTCGCCCGCCATGATCGCGGGGACCTGACTGTACTGATAGTCAGGCTGATGCCGCGCTCTTCGGGCAAGGGTTCATACAGCTCGGCGGCATCGTTCTGTAGAGGAAGGGAGCGGGACGCATCCTGAAATGCAGTTCGCACTGCTCAGGTCCGATCCATCGCCTCGTCCAGTCTCTGGTCCTCACCCAGAAAACCACCGCTCTGATGTTGCCAGAGTCGCGCGTAGGTGCCGTTTCTTTCTCTTGGTGAAGAGCAGACGATTGCGCCTGACCGAGGTCTTTTTCTTGCGGAGACATGGCGTCTTCATCCGGATATTTGCTCCTATACGTCCGAACTATTCTACGAGGGGCGTCTTCATCCTCGCCCAGGATTGGAGGTTCAAGCAATTCGCTCACTCGGACGCCTCAATGGTTCAGGCCTCCGCTATGTTGAAGTCCTTTCTGAAGGCAATCAGAGTTCATCGCCGGAAGAGGCTGATTTGCGTTCGAACGCTCGTGAAGGAAATCCTTGTGTCAGGCACGACCTGGATCGACAGGCATGGTGTTGAGCGACTGATATCGCTTCAAGATATACTAACCATTGCTCCCTATAATGCGCAGGTGTTCGAGCTGCAGGATCGCATTTCGGGAGCTCGGATCGGAACTGTCGACAAATTCCAAGGACAGGAAGCGCCGATCGTCATTTACTCAATGACAACATCAAGCTATGTCGATGCACCGCGTGGAATGGAGTTTCTCTACAGCCTAAACCGACTGAATGTCGCTACATCACGTGCAAAATGTGTTTGTGTACTCGTCGCGTCTCCTAATTTGTTTGAGGCTCAATGCCGAACACCCCGCCAGATGCAACTTGCTAATGCTTTCTGCCGTTACGATGAACTTGCGACGAAAATATAGAAAAAAGGGCTTACTAATCCTGACTTCTTAGGGGCAGACTGCGCAAAGTTATAGATAGGGGGCATGAGTCAAGAAATTGTGAACGCTGATTTAGGTTTATCTGGCCAGTCACACAGCCTCTGCTGGCGTCCTTTATTTTAGGCCAAAGTCCTCGGGATAGACGCTATGTGAAGGATCTCGACGGCTTGCCGGTAGCCACTTCAGCATGAATGTTGGGCACATCGTGACGTGCAAAACATCCTTGCACACACCTCCTTGCCAATGCTTCATAGTAATAGCGTAAACCCAGAAGTTCGGCGGAGGCTATGTTCAGCCGTTGGCCGAGTTCAGGGTAGGGTAGGTGTCATGACGGGGTAGGTTAGGTATTTCGACCGTCACGAGAGTGCTATTGTTTTGCCTGTGTGGACGGCAGGTACCTACCGGATACAGCGGAGGGGGAGATTAGCATTCGTAATTTAGAGAGGCAATTACAGGGTCTGTAACCAAATAATTTTACATCTGCGGCACATTAGATCCATTACGCGTTCTGTACAGATTTTTAACTCTATAGCGCATCGAACTCGTCGACTGGGTTAGGCACCCGGCGCCGAGCAACAAACACTCCCACGACCTGTACACCAGGAAAAACCTCATTGACTCTTCTTGCTGCGGCGATGAAATGTGCTCCGGTAGTGAGCATGTCATCAAACATGAATATCACACCAGGTCGCCGATCGCGTTGAATTGGGGCTGTTTCGATACTGAGGCTTTGATAAAGTCTTTCGGGTGATGGTCGGTTGTCAGTTTCGTGGCTTGCCCCGGTGCTCCCGTCGAAACTCAAGCAGTCGCGTATGTCGAGTGCCATGCCAATTTTCTTGGCTACCGAATGCAGTATCTGGACCATTCGAGGATCATACATGGCATCAGATCTGCTTTTCGATGGTGGCATCGGAATTAACGCAGGGCTATAGGCTTGCAACTCATCCCAGCGCCACATTTGAGACAGTGCATAAGCAACTTCTTCAATTGCGCGCTGTTTATACTGCCAGTCCACTTGGCCCGCGCGATCCATTTTTTTCTTTAAGTTACTGATCAGTTGGTTGGTCGAGGAGTAGTTCCATTTTCTGCCATCCGTATGCTCGTATGGCGTGTACTCACCCCAAAAATAACAATAATCTGTGTCTCTAAGGTGAAAATGATCAGGGCGCTCCAAGTCACTTATTACGGCTAAACGAGAGGGCATACTCATAGAAGTTCTCGCAGAATGTCTCCAGTTTCACGCACACGGATGGCCCCAAGTTTTTCAAATCTGGCCGGCCACGTGATTTTAGAATTATGGAAGTTGCTCTCTAGTATAAATACCTTGCGACCTTGGTCAATTGCAGCCTTTGCCTGAATCAAGGTGCCTGATGTTTGGCTTGCTTCTACAATGATGGTCGCTTCAGTGAGCGCTGACATGGTTTTGTTGCGCTCAGGAAAGAAAAGCCTATTCCACTGAGGACCTTGATCCATGTAGCGAAGCACAGGCACTTGGCTTATCAAAAGGTAATTCGTAGCAATAAGCTTCTGAAGGTCAGCATTCTCTTTTGGATAAGACTCAGAGATGGGGGTTCCAATTACGGCGATGGTCCGTCCGCCTTCTTCAATTGCGGTGGTATGGGCGATGGTGTCCACGCCTTGGGCTAGACCAGAGACAATCGTGAAGTCGTTTTTTACTAGCTCACGAACAAGACGACGTGTGCGGGCAGCACCCTCGGGAGATACCTTTCGAGTCCCAACCACGGCAACACGGTGAGGAGCTTCAGCTAGCTCCCAAGAGCCCATGAAGTACAAAATCTCCACAGGGTCTTTGGCGTCGCGAAGGCGTTCCGGATAATCGAGAGTACCGTTCACACGGACGCCGAAATGCCTGACGCCGCGTTTAGACAACTCTTCAATCACCTCGTCAGCGGCCTGGAGAGCGCTCTCCATATCCACGAGATCTGATGGTAGGCACCCAGGATTCGAATCAAAGAGCTCAGCTAGTCGCTTTGTCGTTGATTTCGGTTGCCGCCACAGGTGCTCATAAGCACCCATTTCAGCCCTTGTGTTAACAGGCTTGTGAGCTAAAGACTCAAGCCATGTGCTCATCGTTGCCTCGCAAAAAATCTGTTTTCTGAACCATAGGCTCTCCACTTGAGAGCAGCATTGATTGTATCAATCTACAGCGTCTACTGTCTGAGTAGCTCTCTAATTTAGGTGTTTACCAATCCTAACGCTACCTCAAGATCGTAAGCGCGCATTGGTAATGCTTCGACATATTGCTAAGGCCGTGGGCCTCTAATCATTAGGCGCTTGCGGATTCTCAGACGCTCAGGATGGCATATAGCCATACCTATTGTTATTGAATTGACTATTGAGATGCTTTCTCGCAGCTACGCCGAGGGTCACATCTAGCTAAGGCCGATAAAGGAAGAGTGTTTTCACACACGGTCGAGCGTAAGGAGACTCAGATGCCGAAATCCATCCGTTGGGGGCATTCTTTCGACGCTGATTGTCAGTGGGTGCTCTTCCACTTCACTTACGTCGTACCGAGATGGGCAAGGCCTGATCGCAGTGCTGGGCGAGGGCGATATAGCCCACGGTGGTGCTGTCTATCATGTGCCGACATGTGCCGATGCTGCAATTCGACATTACGGTTACCCGCACCCTGGCTAAATGCGCCCGCGAATCGGTTGGTGGAGGTCAGGTCGGCCACTTCAAGAAGACGTTTGTGAGTGCCGGGCTTCAGTCCGACCTAGATAATCGGGTCTTCACTGGTATGCGTCCATGTACCTTCCCAGTCGACGGTCACGTAAAGTGACCGAGACGTGGTGATACCTCAACAGCCGCCTTGCCAAATACTGGCATGATCCTGGTGTGCTCTGTTCAATACTGGATGATGACAACTCCGCGGGCGAGCGCGCTCGGCAAGCGGCGGATAGGCAATGAGTTTTGGTACTGTCATTCGAGCTTTCGGTGAAGCGGCGGATCAACTCTTCAAATACCAGGGCATGTCGCGGTTGGAACCACCTATTTGAATGCCTTGAGGAAACGCGGTTCACCGGTCCTGAAGAACCTTGATTTAGGTTGACTGATTTCCTCAGGGCGTAAAGCTGACAGTCGCAGCCACTGAATCTCAATCAGAAAGTGTTACCGACTCTACGGAGCCGGTAGCTATCGGTAAGCGTCCGGCGTAACCGTCCGGGCAACACACCTTCCTGATGCCATCGCTTAAGGCGATGGTGTCCACCTAATTTTTAAGTGGACACCATTTTTAGCCTTTTTAAGCGGACGCCCATGTCACAGCTGGAGCTGGCGAAGGATATTGTGATGATAAACATCGAGTCCATGGATGGAAGAGCGTTAACAAACGAGGCAACAGCATCTGTGAAAGTGAACGCTGCCAGTATAGTGGTTTCTATGACCGGGTTGCTTTACCAACACGCGTCTTGATCGACTCGGCAAGGCGAAGCTTTTGATCGGCCCGATATATTGCAAAGTACTGCTCTGTCGCAGACTGAGCTTCCAGGGCGCGTCCAAGGTGCGTGAGGCAAAGTGTGAGACGATCAAGGGCTTGCAGTTCACCCGAGTAGCCGAACTCCTGCCTCTCTTCATCCAGCAGGAGGCCGATCAATCCGTGCTCAAGTTGCAGTGAAGCATATGCCTCGGTGTCGGCAATGACTTGGTAGTAGCGCGAGATGGCGAGTTCTGGGTCCGACTTTTCCAATGAGCGAGTCGCCACAATGAGTGCGCGGTTTGCATCGCGAAGTGCGTGGTACTTATTCAGTGCATTGAAGTCAAATTTTCGTCCAAAATTGATCCAGTTGACCAAGGTCTCTGATTCTTGGGCAATCCATTCATTTTCGAGATTCTCAGCCTGCGCAGAAGAGAGGTTGTCTGCGAGTATGTGGATCGTGTACTTATTTTTGAGGTGACGCTCTACATATCGATGCCAGAGCTGATGGCGCGAGTTGTCCCATGCCCGTCTCGCCTTCCCCTTTCCGATATAGAATGGCGTGCCTTGCTCATCACAGTGCGCGTAGACATAGTTGCCTCTGGGCGAGACTTGATTGGCGTCTGCGGATGGTTCAAGTCGCAGACACTCTGGTTCGCCGAAATATAGACTGAGACCTTCACCGGTGATTCCTACCCGGAGCTTCATGTGTCAGCCCTCATGATGGCTTACTGTTAGGCGCAAATGTTTTGCTTAAATGCACCCTTGTAGATGACATTTTCTTGCTAGACAAAGTGGGACCTCTAGAGCCTGATTCGGTGCCTGGTCAAAAGCGTTGTAGCACCAGCCCAGCAAGTCCATTTGACAGCATCGCTGACGTAGGATGGGGTAGTGCGAAGGCCCTCCGGAAGAATAGGCTGGATGCGTGATCCTGTCGAAAACACGCGACAGAATCAGTCACGACTTGCACATGGGCGATTCCTTTACAAGTCAGTGGCGGTCATTCGCTGGCCGCTTATTGCGCCTGATCGAGAGGACTATCTGACGTGTCTGAAGCAGTGAAAATAGGAAAGGAGATAGATTTTTCGACTGCCAAGGCCAAGATCGGTAGCTCGATAAAAGCGGCCGACACATTCCGTCGATTCACCAATGGGTCGTCGTTGGTGGCCTCGTGACGTTGCAGCGTGCTGAGGTCAAAGGGTAGTGGAGGCGCTTCGCGCATTCGTTGCGTATCCACCGAGGTGATTTGGGCCTGCGAAGCTCCCTGAAGGCACCGAAGCGATTGATGTGCGGCCGCTTGCCGAATGCAGCGTCCGGCATTATCCACCGTGTCTGGCGCAGGCATCCATTGCGCGTTGAACGGCTGTCCTCCAAGCGTCAGCACCACATCGATAGCCCAGTAGGGTACTGATATGAAGCGAGCAATATCGCGATCTCGATCAACGACCAAACGTAACGTCGGTGTTTGAACGCGACCGACTGAGAGCACACCACCATGCCCCGACTGTCGGCCAAGCAGGGTGAACAGCCGACTCAGGTTCATGCCGATCAACCAGTCTGAGCGGGAGCGGGCGAGGGCAGAGTGATACAGCAGTACGGTATCATTGGCCGATCGCAAAGTTGCCAGCGCCTTGCGAATCGAGGCTTCATTGAGGGCTGACAGCCACAGTCGCTGAATCGAACCTTGGTACTGGCAGAGATCAAGAATCTCTCGAGCAATCATTTCACCTTCACGATCAGCATCGGTAGCAATCACGAGCTCAGTGGCCTGAGTCAGCAAGCGTTTAACGATGATCTCGTATTTACTCGCGGCATGAGTGGTGGCTGCTGACAGCAGTAGGGCGGCTATCAGAATCCTGGAGGGCTTGTATTGAGGGAGGCTTGTAACGCGTTGGTAGGCTGCTTTCATTGGTTCGCTCCTGCGAAATCTGTACTTCCCAGGAAGAGTTGGCCCTTGCGTTCGCAGCAGCTATAGGGCCGCCAAAGGGCCCATGCATAGTCACCTCGTGGGGATTGAGTGTGAGTGAGGTTGTTTGGAAACACTGCGCAGGTTTGAGATTGACCGGGTGTCAGTTCCTGCCATTTGCCCGTGCTGGGATCGCTTTCCTTGAGTGGTCCCGCAGGCCAATACCCATCCCGCTTTTTGCCTAGCATCGGCTGATAGACATGAGTCTGTCCGCGGCGGGTAACGATGTCGCCAGCGCGTTGAGCAACCACGGCTGCGCTCTTGTAGTCATCGACTCCATGCAGGAGTCCACCACGCGGATATACCGCTCCCCATAGATTCGCACTGATGCGACTGCCGATCTCTCGCACAAGCAAGTCGCTCCAGCGGACGGCTGCTTCGATGGGGCTGTAAAAGACCTTGGTGCCGTGCTGTTCATGTTTTTGATTCATTGGGCGTTCCGTGGATGGCAATGTCCATCTATAGAAACGTCAGCGTGATTCAAGGGAAAGACGAAATACGTCTTGGTAGATACCCATTTATCGATGGTGGTGGTCGAGACTTTCTGGGTTACGGGCCTTTGGTGACTGGGTGCCTTGGATATGGGGGGATCCCCAAGTTTCGTGCTGAGCAAACTGGGAGAGTACTGATGCAATGAGGGTCTGATGCAGGACCTAATCGGTCCTGCCTTTTTGGAGTGTTTATCTGTTCAAGTGACCGAGTCCATATCGGTGACACGGGTTATGAATCGCTTCAGTTGCTCGCTGGGATCATTTGATGAACGAAGCAGGTAACTGGTCAGTACAGGCGGATCACCGGCCAGAGGACGAGTCACGACCTCGGCGCTTTGGCACAGCGCCATCTGCGCTTCACAGGTGAGTCCAAGACCGTAGCCGGCAGCGACCAAGATCAGCATTACTTCCTGACTGGACACTTGTCCGGCAACTGTCACAGGTGACGGTATTTGGCGCAGAAAACTGTCAATTTGCTGATGAAGTCCGGCGTGCGTTTGAGGATGGAACAGCACCAACGGGTAGTTCAGTACTTGGTCCAACGGAATGTGCTTGAGGGCAAGGAGCGGGTGTCGTGCAGGTACGGCTACGGTTAACGGCGTTTGCCATACAGGTTGAGCAATTAAGCCTTCACCTATGTCCTTTGAGCGAGCGAAGCCAACATCGAACAAGTCCTCGCGCAGTCCTTTCAATTGCTGGGATAACGAGACTTCGAATAAACGTAATTCCACCTCTGGCTCTTGCTCTCGACACCGAGCCAAAATCGCTGTCAAACGTTGAGGCAGAACACCATCGGATAAAGCGATCCTGATGGATCCCCGATATCCAGCTGCAGCTGCCTGAACATTGCTACGTGCTTGGTCCACTGCTTGAAATATACGATGGACGGCCTCAGCTAAAACTTGCCCAGGCCACGTCAACCGGGTGCCGCGAGAGGTTCGGTCAAAAAGCTGGGCGCCTATGTCCGATTCCAGTTCTTTGATCGTCCTTGAAAGTGGGGATTGTTCTATGTGCAACCGCTCCGCAGCGCGCGCGAAGTGAAGCTCTTCTGCAACAGCGATGAAGCCGCGCAAATGGCGAAGTTCCAAAATAGCTCCTCAGCTATCACCCTTTAAAAAAGAAAAAGGTGATAGCAAGTTGTAAGATAACTGCCAAGGCGTGACTTATTTTTTTGTGGATTTTGAATGGAACTGCTCTAGAAGTTCCAAGCCCTCTTGGAGTGGTATGTAAGCTGAAGATATCAATCGATAAAAGTCAACTTCTCCTAAGTTTTTCAGCGTGACTGAGGTTAAGGCTTCCAATAGCCCAGTGCCGGTTCCAATCCGAAATAGAGCATTTTCCAAAAGCTGCGACGCTTCTGCGTTGGTGTCGATCAGGAGAACCGAAGTGGAGGTGGCATTTGTTTTCAAAGGGCGATAACGATCCATGTTTAGCTCCTGAGGATGCTGATGTGGTTTCAAAAAAAATCAGACGACAACGCGTGAAAGTCTAGTGACAAATAACCACGATAATACCGTGGTCCTATCAGAACATTTACCGGTAAGGAGTAATTTATGACTTCAAGCCTGTAGTATTCCTTACTATCTGTTGTAGTCGCGGGGTCGTATAGACGAACGAATTTTGAGCTCGCTGCCCCGGCAGTAATATTTAGTCATTATCCGTTCGTATGCAATTGCGCGAGTTGTTCGATAGTGGCGCGAATTGCTGCTAACTTTAAGCCTTCTAGCACCTTCGCGGATAAGTACTGATCGAAAAATGCGTGAGTTTTTCCCTGCCAATTTGAAACAACTGTGTCGTCACTACCGATCCACTGCAGAGGTCTGCCGAAGGCTGAAAATCAGCCGTGGTCAGTTCAACAAGTATTTGAGTGGGCGCAGTCTGCCTGCAGCATTCAATCTAAAACGCATCTGTGATTTTTTTGGTCTGGAGGAATACGAAATTGGCCTACCGACAGAGCAGTTCGTCAACCTGATAGGCGCCCGGTCCAATCAGTCAAGCACGTCTCTGGAATTGACACCGGCGCAGCGAGCGATTGAACATCTTGAACAACAATCATCACACCATATACGGGCGTTGCTGGGGTACTACCACGAGTACTATTACGCAATGTCGGATCCAGGTTTCATCGCCTGCTCGCTGGTGCATATGCGAGAAAGTGACGACTGTTTCATGTATGAACGTCATGAGCGTTTGCAGTCCAGTATCCCTGGTGTCGAAGATCTTGATCGCTCTCGGTACAAAGGCCTTGCGTACTACCTGCAGGACAGGCTTTTCCTCATCGACTACGAATCGCTGACATCTAATGAAATCAGTCAAACCATTCTCATCCCAAGCTTTAAAAGTCGAATAACTCGTCTCAACGGGCTGAAGATGGGCGTTTCAGCATGTGATTCCCGTAAACCGGTTTGTTCGAGGGTGGTATGGCACTTTTTAGGCGTAGACATAGATCAGAACAAGGCCTACCGCAGGGTTGGTCTTTATCGCGCGGATACCGAGCAAATAGACGGCGATTTGAAGGCGAGGCTTGGGCGGGCACAAATTGTTGATGGTCTGTTCCAAATTGCCTGAAGCCCTATGTCCAGCTAACGAGTTGAATCTCCTTGAGTCGTATGGTCATCGCAATATTTGACACACACCGCGATCGTCACCGAGCACAACCGAGCAACGCCACCTGAGTTTCGACGACGGCCGCCATGGCAGTAGCAACGACCGACCTTCGACGGAAGGCGCAGACGACGAGCAGCACCGGAAACACGCCTTGTAATCCAGAGTGCTAGTGGTAGACGAAAGCCCGGAAATGCTTAGCTACCTCAGCGAACTCTTGCACAAAGACTGCGTCGTCGCCACCGCGGCTGATCGATCGCAGCCCGTGCATCACGTTCGTCGCCTCCCTCGCTGACGGACCAGTATTGCGTATCACGGTGGCCGACAACGGCAATGGGATTGCGCCAGAGTACCTGACGCGTATCTTTTCGCATGGCTTCACTACTCGCAAAGAGCTGCACAGCTGCGCGCTAGCTGCGATGGAAATGGGTGGCAGCTTGACCATGCACAGCGACGGGGCCTGACAGGGCGCAACCTTCACCCTCGATATCCCCCTTGAAGGCATCCCTTAGATTTCAATGGCTAGGACATTAGATGCGAGTCTCGTTTCCCGCTCCAATTATTGCGCTATAGAGTTCCACTGAATTCTGCAAGCAATTGAAATCAGAACCTTAGGGGCCTTTTTTTGTTCCGGCGGGAACCACTGAAATCCAGCACTATCCGGTGCGTTTAAGTCCAGGATTCTGATGCGTACGGAATCGGTTTTTTGCTGGAACAGTTTGCGTAGCGAGATGAGCATCTGGACCTGACTCTGTTCAGGAGCTCGCGATGGCACTCTCAGAAATGTCTATTCGCCATGACTACACGCTCGGTGACAGTGATGGCCTCACGCTCAATGTGACGGTCAGCGGTGGAAAAATCTGGCTTTTCCGTTACTAGTGGACGGGCAAGCAGAAGCGCATGTCCTTGGGTTGTTACCCGCAAATCAGCCTCAAAGAAGCGCGCACCCGACGTGACGAGGCGCGCGCCTTGGTTGCCCAAGGCATCCTCCCTATGAGCACTGTAAACAGCAGCGTCGTGCTGTACGTTTTGCGGCAGAGCATTCCTTCGAGGCCGTGTTCGACCAGTGGGTGGAGTTCGGATTCAGCTCGGCGGCTCAGATCATTCAGGAGTCGGCGTAAGCGTCAAAAGCGTACCTCCTTGCCGAGCTGAAGCGTAGGCCGCGTCCATGACCTGCATGATTGCCTCGGCGTCGCGTAATGATGCAATTGGCTTGGCACCGTTACGGCATTCAGCAAGCACTTGCTTGACGAACAGGGGGTAATAGACGTCAGTGTCCAGTTGTAGTCGGCGGCTTCGAGTACCGGCGGCAAGGTTCTGTCGATCCCTTATTTCGATTCGGTCGGGACCGGATTTGGCATACATGTGATCGGATGAAAGAGTGAAAGAGAACTCGCGCTGCTCGTCGGCGGTACTGGGGAAACTGTATCCCGTTTCCACAACACCGATCACGCCATCTTCAGTCTGCAGGGTCAATAACGAATAGTCTTCGACGGCGCCCCGATGTGTCAGTGAATTCATGACGGCTGAGACTCGAGAGACCTCCTTACCGGTCAATAGTCTGAAGAGATCTATGAAATGCGTAGCCACGTTGATCGTGGATCCGCCTCCAGAAAAAACGGGATCGATGGCCCAGCCTGAGCCTGCCGTTTCATAACGAGCGGGCGGACCTACGATGAAGCGGAAAGACATGTAGTTGAAGTCCGCGGCCAAGCGTCCCTCAGCATCTTGCAGAGCGCTAAGCAGTTCACTCATGCGGAAGATCAGCGGCACAGCACAGTAGAGATTGGCTTGCTCGGCCAGCTCACGCAGTCGTGTGACCTGCGCCATGTTGATGCCGCAGGGTTTCTCCAGGGCAAAGGGGATGTTTCGTGCGATCACGGCCTCTGCCAGCGACGGCATTTCAGAATGCCTGCCGAACACGAAAGCAAAATCGACCTCCTCGCGCTCAAGCAACTCATAGGATGAGCTATACAAAGGGCATTTGAATCGCTCGGCAATGGCCTCGCCCTTCACGTGCTCCGAATCCGATACGGCCACCACTTGAACCCCATTGGCCTCAAGAGCATTCAGATACAGTGGGACATGCCAATGGCTGACCTCCAGTAACGCAACTTTCATACGTACTCACTCCTGGCGCGGTACAAGCAGACATTTGGAATGTTCGGGTTGAGAATGATCGCGCTAAAGGTTTCAGCGACTTTGGAATCATTCATGGTCTTTCCCTTTATTCGCTTCGATGAAAACGGGTTGTTTTCCCCGTTTTCGCTGAAGCGCTTTTACGTCAAATGGCCGGCATCTCTTGCTGGCGGCAACAATAATTCGGCATCGACTGCTGTTACGTTATCGGGGTGGTAATCGAACCCAAGGAAGCGCAGTGCAAGCAACGCCTGACCTTTGTGCATGGGGCCACCGTCCTGGGTACGACACCCTCGTTTACGCGCCGCATCGCAAAGCGGTGTCGAGTCTGGCGAATTGATGATATCCACAACGAGGGTACCGGGCTCGAGCCGCTCGGGGTCCACAGGCATAGGATCATTTTTGCTCATGCCAAGCGGCGTGGCATTGATCACGATTTCATAGCCATGTGGGTCGGGTGGGCCGGAATGCGTGATGCAACCTGTTTCGGCAGCAACGGCTTTCGCCAGATCCTCGGCTCGGTGTTCGTCGACATCGGAGATAGTCAGCGATCGAGCACCCGCCGACGCGACGGCAAATGCGATCGCTCTGCCTGCGCCTCCAGCACCGACCAAAAGAACGTTTTTGTTCGCTGGATGGTTGCCTTCCCATTGCATGCCAAGAACACAGCCGAGGCCATCGAATACGGCGCCGACCCAACGTCCGTCTGTCTCGCAACGAATGACGTTGATCGCACCGACTTGACGCGCAGTCGGATGAAGTTCGTCGACAACATCCAGCATCCTTTGCTTGTGAGGCATGGTGACCAGGATGCCGGCGAGATTGTTCAGCGCTCTGGCACCCTTCACGAACGCGGACAGGTCATCGGCCTTGACCTCCAATGGAATACAAACCGCGTCTGCCTGCTGTTCTATAAAGAGTCGGTTGAATAATTGCGGAGACTTGGCAGCCGTCAGCGGATGGCCGACCAATCCATAAAGCCGAGTTGTTCCTGTGATATGTGAGGCCATGGTTGCCTGATATTTGATGTTGACGGGAAGAGGCGTCCTGGCGGCTTCTTGGCTCATGCACAGCGTCGATGGCTATGCATTGGCAAGTGCCGACCGCAGGATGCTGCTCTGCCCGTCGGGCCTGTGTGGGTCGCGAAAACCTAATGGTCGCACCAGTGTGATCGTCGAAAGTCGTTACGAGCGCAGTTGGCTAGCCAGATCCTTCGGTGCGTCTGTCTGAGCTGTGCCCTGCATCGCTTCGGCCCGCATACGATCGTATTCTTCTTTGGCAATAGGCACTGCGTTGCGTTTGCCGAGATCTTCAAGGCGAATCCGGTATGTTTCACGTGTAGTGAACGCCGCGATCGCAGCGATAACACAGATACCTAATGTAAGAGAACCGATTTTTAGTGGGATATTCTCGGAGCCGGGGGGCGCTACAGTAACGAAGATTGCCGGGAGAAACGCAGTCATCGCGGTCCCTATGTTCTGTCCGATGGCCATACCGGTCACACGCACCCGCGTACGGAACAATTCGGGAAAGAGGCTCGGGAATACGCCGTTGAAACCCTGATAGGCGATGCCCCACATGAGTACGGAGAGAACCAGCGAAAGCCACAGGTTGTGGACGCTGATAGCGTACAGGTACGCGTACGAGAGCAGTCCTGCGCAGAGAACGCCAATAATGACTGGGGGCCTGCGGCCGATCTTGTCTGAGAGGTTACCAACGAAGGGGATCAGGATCACCGCGCACATGTTACCCAGCAGAGGAATCCACAAATAGACGCCTGCCGGGAAACCGATGCCATAGGCCGGTTGAACCGCATAGGTGGCGCCGAATACCGAGGCGACAATGGCGATCACCGCAGCAAGTGCCATGCAGATCACACGCAAGAGGTCACCCCAGCTCTGCCGGATGACTTCGACAACTGGCAGAACAGTTGCTTCGCCTTGCGTTTTTTGTTTGGCAAATACAGGTGTCTCGTCGACCTGGCGGCGAATGATATATCCCATGATGACGACAACGACGCTGAGCAGGAACGGAATCCGCCAGCCCCAGGATGCGAACTGATCCGCAGGCATAAAATGAGCGAGAGGCAAGAAAACTGCTGCCGCGAGCAGTTGCCCGGCCTGAACCCCTTGGAGGGTAAAACTCGCGAAGTAACCACGGCGACCGGACGGAGCGTGTTCGAGAATCATGGAGCTGGCGCAGGAGATCTCCCCGGCCACCGCAAAACCCTGAATCAGGCGCAACGTCACAAGCAGCAAGGGCGCCCAGATCCCGATCTGCTGGTACGTTGGCAGCAGCCCGATGCACATCGTCGAGAAGCCCATCAGGAACATGCAGTAAACCAGAACCGTTTTACGGCCGTGGCGATCACCCAAATGCCCTAGGACAACAGCGCCTATCGGCCGGGCGATATAGCCCACACCAAAGCTTGCCAGAGAGGCAATGATGCCGACCGCTGGGTTATCAGACGGAAAAAAGAGCTGTGGAAACAGCAAGGCCGCCGCGGTCGCATAGATAAAGAAGTCGTAATACTCCAGTGCCGAGCCGATCCAGCCGCTAGCTGCGGCTTTCTTTGACTGGCTTTTGGAATGAGCGTCGATCGGTATGCTCTGATTCATAACGTGTCTCCGGTTTCTCAATTGTTGTTATTGTAACGCCGTTCCATCAGTAATTCTGTTACCGAAATTGCCGCCTTGTCAAGGGAGAAGTCCCCTTGGGCGATCAAGCGGGACGCTGGTTTTTGTGCGGTGCTGAGTTCATACGTCCGACGTCGTCGCCCAGCCGAGCGAGCACGGCAAAGCCTGCTCGTGCGTTCGGGCGAATAGGGCGCTAGAGGATGAACAGGTTCCCAAGCGTCAAGCTGTCGCCGCTGTTGCTCATACAGAGAGCAATGACCCCAGCGACAGGTTTTAACGTTTGTAGATTGCTCTGCAAAATTTTGGCGCGTCAGCAGTACAGAGTGACCTTAAGGCGCACTAGCCCGCGCCTTAAGGGAATCGGAAATCAATTCGTCTGCATGCCGACGTGCCCGTTTGCCAACCTACAAGCTATCTCTCGAGAGAGCACCGTCGACGAGCCTCGAAATGTTCAACGGATTCGCGTTCTTTAGAACATCGGGAAGCAACGCGTCGGGGTAGTTTTGGAAGCACACTGGCCTCAGGAAGCGGTCGATGGCCAAGGTGCCGACCGAAGTGCCACGGCTATCAGACGTGGCAGGATAAGGGCCACCGTGCACCATTGAATCGCAGACCTCGACACCCGTTGGGTAGCCATTGATGAGGATGCGGCCAACCTTCATCTCCAGCAAAGCAGTCAACTCTACGAACTGCGTAAGGTCTTCTGGCTCGCCAATCAAGGTTGCGGTCAATTGTCCGTGAAGGGCATCGATGGCAGCGTTGAGTTGCGCCTGGTCAGCGACCTCGATGAAGATGGACGTGGGGCCGAAGATTTCCTCTTGAAGAACCTTGTCGCCGTTAAGCAGCAACGCTACGTCGGCCTTGAACAACTGTGGCTGGGCTTGGTGACCCTGTTGGTTGCTGCCAGCCAGGTGCACGATGCCGGGGTGCGCGTGCAGGTTCTGCAAGCCAGCCGCATAGCTACGCAGGGTGCCTGCGTTGAGCATTGTCTGTGCCGGTTGGTCATTTATAAACGCTGCCACTCTATCCTGAAAGGCACTAAATGCAGCCGAACGAATACCAACCACCAGCCCGGGATTGGTGCAGAACTGCCCACAACCTTGAACCACCGAGGCGACAAGATCGTGAGCGATACTGTCGGCTCGACGCGAGAGTGCCTGAGGCAGGATCACGACCGGGTTGATGCTCGACATCTCGGCGAAGACTGGAATGGGGTCGGGGCGAGCGGCGGCCATATCGCACAGCGCTCGACCGCCTTTGAGCGATCCGGTAAAACCAACGCCCTTGATGAGCGGGTGTTTTACCAAGGCTTCGCCTACGCCACTGCCATAAATCATGTTGAAGACACCGACGGGCATGCCGCTGCGCTCGGCCGCCCGGATGATCGCGTTGGCGACCTGTTCTGCAGTGGCCATGTGGCCGCTGTGGGCTTTGAATACCACCGGACAACCCGCCGCGAGGGCCGAGGCGGTATCGCCGCCGGCCGTGGAGAAAGCCAATGGAAAATTACTGGCACCAAACACAGCAACCGGACCGATTGCGGTGCGGTACTGGCGAAGGTCAGGGCGCGGCAACGGTTTGCGAAGGGGTAACGCTTGGTCGATGCGAGCCCCATAGAAGTCACCACGCCGCAGCACGTTTGCAAACAAGCGCATTTGACCGCTGGTACGTGCGCGTTCGCCCTGGATGCGAGCGACAGGCAGTGCTGTTTCACGGCAAACCAGCGCAATGAACTCATCGTCCAAAGCCTCTAGCTCTTGAGCAATGGCATCGAGAAATTCAGCCCGTTTGCTCGCGCTCAGGGTGCGGTAGCTGGAAAAAGCATTGTGGGCTGCATGAGCCGCGTCCTCGACTTCTTGCGCAGTCGCCTGGTGGAAGGCATAGGGTAAGGTTTCCCCCGTGCTGGCATCCACACTCTTGACGATGACACTGCCCGTGGCGCGGCGCTGACCGCCGATAAAATTTTGGCCGGTGATGAGGGACATGGTTGTCTCCAGGTTGAAAGTGCATGTGATAGAAGGGCAAGGCGTCCCCAGGACTGAAAATCAGGTGACGGCGCCGATCTGCCAAGGCACGAACTCATTTTGTCCGTATCCGTGTTGTTCGCTCATGCTGCGTTCGCCCGAGGCAATGCGCAGCATGGTTTCAAAGATCGCTGCACCGCACGCCTCGATGGTCAAAGTGTCTTCGGCTATTTCGCCGCAGTTGATGTCCATGTCTTCTCGCTGACGCGCCCATAAGGCGCTATTGGTCGCCAGCTTGATTGATGGGGCCGGGGCACAGCCATAGGCCGATCCACGACCGGTGGTAAACGCAATCAGGTTCGCGCCACCGGCGACCTGGCCGGTTGCCGAGACCGGGTCATAGCCAGGGGTGTCCATGAAAACCAGCCCGTTGGCCGTGACGGCCTGGGCGTATTCGTAGACATCCATCAGGTTGCTCGAGCCAGCCTTTGCCACCGCGCCCAGCGACTTTTCCAGAATGGTGGTCAAGCCACCTGCCTTGTTGCCGGCTGAGGGGTTATTGTTTAGTTCGGCCCCCATACGCTCGCAGTACTGTTCCCACCAGTGAATGCGAGCGATGAGTTTTTCGCCGACTTCACGGCTCACAGCCCGTCGTGTCAGCAAGTGTTCGGCACCGTATATTTCAGGGGTTTCGGAAAGAATCGCGGTACCGCCGCAGGCGACCAGGCGATCCACCGCGTTGCCCAGCGCAGGGTTGGCAGTAATACCGGAGTAGCCATCCGAGCCACCGCACTGAAGCCCAACGACCAGATGGCGAGCGCTGACCGGTTCACGCTGAATTTGATTGGCCTCGCCAAGCAATTGCTTCACGTGGTCAATGCCACTGGCGATGGCCTTGGATGTACCGCCACTGTCCTGGATGTTGAACGTGCGTAGGGTATTGCTACGGGTGAGTCCTTGGGTTGTGAGTAATGAGTCGATTTGGTTCGTCTCGCAGCCCAACCCGATCACCAGCACGGCCGCAAAGTTGGCGTGGGTCGCATAGCCGGCCAATGTCCGGCGCAACATGCTCAAACCGTCGCCCGCAGGATCAACGGCGCAGCCGGCGGAATGCGTGAGAGCGACAACACCGTCGACGTTTGGAAACGCTTGCAGTGCGCCGGGATTGATGTCCCGACGAAAATGGTCTGCGATGGCCCGGGCGACTGTGGCAGAGCAATTCACTGACGTAAGAATGCCGATGTAGTTGCGCGTCGCGACGCGTCCATCCGGGCGTACGATACCCATGAACGACGGGGCTTCACTCGGCTTGACGCTGGGTTTCGCATCGACGCTGAAAGCATAATCTCGAGTGAATTCCCCCATGGCCAGGTTGTGCACATGGATGTGCTCGCCTGCTTCTATGTCGACAACAGCAAAACCAATGATTTGCCCATAGCGCCTCACCGGTTGACCGGCTTCGATACGGCGGGAGGCGACTTTATGGCCCGGGACGATCGCTTGGCGGATGGTTATGCCTTCTGGCTCAAGGATTTCCCCGGCGAGTAGCGGTCGGCGTGCAATCAGCACATCGTCCAGCGGGTTCAAGCGCAGCACAGCTGCTGCACCGGTTTTCATGATCAGTTCCATCGCATCCTCACGGGCTGCTGGGTGGTGGGCGGTCGCTAATAGCGCCGCACTTTTGTGCCGGCACTATAGGATTCATGGAAATGGCTGCCTAATGAGAGCTTTCGATTGCTCGATAACTTTGCCTCATCGACTTTTATTGGGGGTGCTTGCAGTCCCTCTTCTCTGTAGCCGTTTGCCGTTGTCTGGCGAACGCTAATAAAGTCGCGACAAACCTCCGCGTTGGCTCTGACAGGGGCTCGTCCTTGCGAGTGATCACACCGTAATCCTGGGATTCAACCTTGAAGGGCGTGTTGAGGATTTTCAGCTGGCCGTTTTGCAGTTGCGACTGGACCATGGACTCGGGGAGCATGGCGAGCATGGGGCCAGACTGAAGCAACTGCAGGAAGGTTTGCATGGAAATCGTCTCCACGGTGTTGGTTGGCGGGACGATCTTGAACAGCGTGAAAGCCCGCTCCATGCGTTGTCGGATCGGCGTATTAAAGGGGTACATGACCCATGGCCATTCGCTGAGTGCTTCAGTGGGGACCTCCTCGAGTCGGCACAAGGGATGTGTGCTGTTCGCGACAAGGCAAAAGGGTTCAGGTCCCAGCGATGTAAATTCGAAAGGCTGGCAATCCTCATCCGTGAAGCGTGCAATGATCAAATCGAGCTTTTTTTGTTCGAGCATTTCCAGCAGGTGATTGCTGGTTTGTTCGATCACCTCGATAGAAAGGAGCGGACGCTCCCGCTTGATGCTGGCGATCGCTTCAGGCAGCACCACGGATGTCGCGGCGAAAATGGTGCCGATTTTTAAATGGCCATGCCCGCCTTTACGCAACTTGTTGACCTGGTCGACGAACGATTCCGTGTCTTCCAGGGTAATGCGTGCATAACGGGCCACGAACTCCCCCAGTTCAGTCAGGACCAGGTTACGCGTTTGGCGCTCAAACAAGGGGAAACCCAAGAGTACTTCCAGATCGCGAAGCAATTTACTGATGGCCGGTTGCGTAACATTCATGTGTTCTGCGGTGGTGTGCATATTGCGGGTCTTGGCCAGGCTATTGACCAGTACCAAATGTTTGATCTTCAGCCATCGGGTGACACTGCCAAAAGTAATTTGATCGTTTTCCATTGGATAAGGCCTTGTCTGTCGATAACGAAACAGCATTGATGAGTGAGATTCTTTCATTGGGATTTGCGGGGGCGGTCCATTAGCTTGACGGCTCTGATGGCTGACTGATCTGGAAGCTTTATGGCTAATTTGAAACTGACGCGCGAAAACACACTGCCAGTGGATGGCTTGGCCGGAACGCTGATCGGCCGTGCCTGGATCCCGGGGGCGATTGCAGGACCCTCGCCGGTGGTGTTGCGCGATGAAGGAGCGTTTGATCTTTCTGAAGCCTTTTCGACAATCAGCGAACTGCTGGAACACGCCTCGCCGTTGTTGGCGGTTCGTCAGGCGCCTGGCAGATACATCGGGACTGTCGAGGCGTTGCTTGGGAACACCGGCAGCCATGCCGATCCCGACAAGGCATCGCTGTTGCCCCCGGCGGATTTGCAAGTCATCAAGGCGGCTGGGGTAACGTTCGCGTCCAGCATGATTGAGCGGGTCATCGAGGAGCAGGCCCGAGGCGATGCTGCCAAAGCTGAAAGTGTTCGCCGCTTGGTGCACGACGCAATAGGCGATAACTTGCGGGCAATCAAGCCGGGCTCGCCAGAAGCGACGCGCCTTAAAGCTGTGCTGATCAAGCAGGGCATGTGGTCGCAATACCTGGAGGTCGGTATCGGCCCGGATGCGGAGATTTTCACGAAGGCGCCGGTTCTGGCCGCAGTGGGCAGCGGCAGCGAAATCGGAATTCATCGCAAGTCTGAATGGAACAACCCGGAACCGGAAATTGTGCTGGCGGTGAACAGCCGAGGCCAAGTGCATGGCGTCACCTTGGGCAATGACGTCAATTTGCGTGATTTCGAAGGCCGCAGCGCACTGCTGTTGAGCAAGGCCAAGGACAACAATGCGTCCTGTGCGATCGGCCCATTTATTCGTCTGTTCGATGAAGCGTTTACGCTCGATGACGTGCGCAACTGCGTCGTGGATTTGCACGTCCAGGGCGGCGACGGCTTTACGCTTGAAGGCAGCAGTTCCATGGCCCTGATCAGCCGTGACCCGTTGGATCTCGTAGCCCAGACGGTCGGCGGTGATCACCAATACCCGGACGGCTTCATGCTTTTTCTCGGGACATTGTTTGCGCCTACCCAGGATCGTGAGGAGCCGGGAAGCGGCTTCACTCATAAGCAGGGTGATGAGGTCAGCATCGGGAGTCCGTTGCTGGGCACGCTGCGCAATACCGTCACCTACAGCCATGAGGCGGCGCCTTGGACTTTCGGCTTGCGAGCAATGATGCACAATCTTGCTGCCCGCGGACTGCTGTAGGTAAGGCGGGGTGGTGAGAGGCATTGGGCGTTCTTCCGCAAAGATTGAACATGCACAGGCGCTTGTCTATGGATAAAGAGCCGGACCCGAAGGGTTCGGTTTTTATCTCTGTCAGGCGTCCCATGTCCCGGGTAACCGGCTGTATGGCCCGCTCTGTCTCGATAAGGCCAAGCCGGTGCAAGCGGGTTTGACTTATCCGGGGACGCCTGCATACTATTGGAACACGGTTCCAGTACGAACAATGTTGCTCGAATCCACCTCATTGTCAAAGATAAGTCGAGAAAAATATGAGAGTCGTTAAAGGTGCTGTTGACCGTTGCCTGGAGGCGATTGAACTGCTGGCCCGTGAGGCTCGCTGGATGCGGATGTCCGATATCGCAGCCGAGCTGAGCCTGGAGAAGGGGCCTGCTCATCGGGTGCTTGCTCAGTTAGTCGAGCAAGGGTGGGCGGAGCAGGATGAAGCGACGTCGCAGTACCGCTTGACGCTGAAGCTGGCACTGTTGGGGCAGCGCTATTTACATGGAATTGGCTTGCCTGAATTGGTCCAGCCGATCATCGAGCAAGTGGCTATTCAATGTCACGAGTTGGTGCGGTTGACGGTGGTCAACGAGGGCACCTTGTCCTGGTTATCGTCGGCCCAAGGCGCCGCGCCGGGGCTTATGTATTCGCCGGCCATGGATAAACCGATCAATCTCTATGCAACCGCCAATGGCAAAGCCTGGCTGGCAACGATGTCTGATGAGCTGGCCATTGAGCATGCACTGCGCAGCGGGCTGGGGAAAGCTGACGCCGGGATTGGGCGCGGGCCGAAAGCGGTCAACAGCGTCGAAGGCTTGTTGGCCGAGCTGGCACTGACCCGAAAGCGCGGGTATGGCTTGGTCATTGAAGAAGCCGAGGCGGGTGTCTGGGCGATTGCCGTACCGGTCAAGCTGGTTCCGTCCGGCACTGTGGTGGGCACGATGAGTATCGCCGGCCCGGTGTTGCGCATGCAGCCCGAACGTTATGACGAATTGCATGCCTTGCTGGAAGAGGCCGCTAACAAGCTGGGTACGGTTTGGCCGCGCCAGAACAACGTGCATTCGGAGAGCGTATGAGCCAACTCGCACCTGCTGAGGCCAAGGCCGGATCAGGGCTGGAAGTCGCCGCTGCCGCTCTGGTTCGTGCACGGCTAGAGGGGGTTCGGCTGGCATCCTTGCCTGGCCCGAACCTGCCGAGCAGCCTCGCACAAGGTTTTGCCATTCAGCAACACGTGGGCCCATTGGCTGGAAAAACCGTGGGGGGCTGGAAGTGTGCATTGCCGCCGGCTGGCAAGTGGATCGTAGCCCCGATCTACAGCGACAGCATTGTAAACGGCGAACGTTACCGACTGGCCGCTGACGCCGATAAGGCGCGCATCGAGCCCGAATTGGCGTGCGTCCTGGCCCATGATTTGCCGGCACGTGTCGAGCCTTATACCGCTGAACAGATCGCTGCTGCGATCAGCGACGTGCGCTTGGCATTGGAAGTGATCGACTGCCGTTATACCGATCCACAGACACTGCCCTTCGAGCAATTGCTCGCGGATGGTCTATTCAATCACGGCCTGGTACTTGGGGCCCCAATCACGCTGTCGAACCCTGCCAGCATGCCCTCTGAACTGGCTATCACCCTGAGCGATGCAACGTCGGAGCTCGTGAGTATCAAGGGCCGCCATCCGGACGGGGATCCGTTGTTGCCGATCGTCTGGCTGGCCAATTTTCTGTCTACACAAGGGATAGGGCTGCAAGCAGGGCAGGTGATTATCACCGGGTCCTATGCAGGTGTTCTCGATGTGCCCGTTAACCAGCCACTGCATGTTCAGTTCGGCGGAGCAGGCTCATTGTCTGTCCATTTCTCAACGCTGGAGGAGTAACAAATGCGCTTAGTTCGTTTTGGTTTACCGGGGCAGGAACAGCCGGGAATCTTGGATTCGCAAGGGATCGTTCGAGACCTCTCGGGCATTGTCGATGACATCGATGCGTCGGCCCTGAGCCCGGCAGTGCTTGAAAAACTGCGCGCGGTCGACGTTGAAAAGCTGCCCGTGGTGGCGCCTGGCACGCGTCTTGGCCCGTGCGTAGGCAGCGTACCGAACCTGATTTGCATCGGGCTGAACTACTCCGATCACGCGGCTGAAACGAATACGCCTATCCCGAGCCAACCGGTGGTCTTCAACAAACACACTGCGTCCATCAGCGGAGCCAATGACCCGGTCATCTTGCCAACGGGCGCTCAGAAACTGGATTGGGAAGTCGAACTGGCCATCGTCATCGGTACGCCTGCCTGGCAGATCGATGAGTCGCAGGCATTGAATCACATTGCCGGTTATTGCCTGGCCAATGATGTTTCCGAGCGGGCTTATCAGCTTGAGTACGAAGGCCAGTGGACCAAGGGCAAAAGCGGATTTTCTTTCGCTCCTCTGGGACCTTGGCTGGTCACCCGTGACGAAATTGCCGATCCGCAGGCACTTGACCTCTGGCTCGATGTGAATGGCAAACGTCTCCAGACCGGCAATACCCGTACGATGATCTTCAGTGTTGCCCATATTGTCGCGTACCTCAGTCGCTTCATGCCGCTACTGCCGGGTGACGTCATCATTACCGGTACGCCACCAGGTGTGGGGCTCGGGCAGAAGCCACCGGTATTCCTCAAGGCAGGTGACACCATGCGTGTCGGTGGCCAGGGGTTGGGTGAACAATTTCAGACCGTGGTTCCGTACGTTGCTGAAATGGGGGCTGCATGGGTCGCGGGCCGCCATCCCAATGTTGACTGACTATCGCTAAAGGAAAAAACGCTATGAGCTTTGCAGGAACAGGTGTAGTCGCGATCTGGCATGATCTTCTGCCCGAAGCGCGGGACGAGTTCTATGAGTGGCATAACCGTGAGCACATGCCTGAGCGGGCTGGAATTCCGGGCTTTTTGCGGGGACGCCGGTACATCGCTTTGGATGCCGGGCCGACTTATTTCAACCTCTATGAGGCTGATTCTGTGCAGGTGTTGGGAGGGCAGGATTATTTATCGCGTCTCAACACCCCGACGGCGTGGACCCAGCAGTCGGTGAAATCCTATCGCAATGTCGCGCGATCCATTTGCGAAGTCACTTACTCCAGCGGTGTGGGGCAGGGCGCGTATTTGTTAACGGTCCGTTTCGATGTTGTTGAAGGGCAACATAAATCGGTATCAGATGCACTGCGCCAACGCGTGCTACCTCCCCTGGCGGATAAACAGGGTATTACGGGCGTGCATTTGTGTGTAGCTGATGAGGCCGTGAGCAAGGTTGAAACCGCAGAGAAAAAGGCCCGCGCCGAAGGCACCCAGATACCGGCCTGGATCGTCATGATCGAAGGTTGTGCGCCTGACTACGTTCGCGTCGCTGGCGAGTCTTTTGTGGCCGAGCTGCAACGGCTGTTGGAGGGGCAATCGACAGGACCGGAAACCACGCTCTATCAACTGGAATACACACGTTGCAAAACGCCGGGGAGTGCGGGTTGATCGCCGAGCGTTCGAGTACGTTTTAACGTTCAGTCGTTGTTCTCATGCAATTCCTCACGAGCGTGCCAATACAGGCATTGAGTTTAGCTCGCGTCTGCGCACGCTCGGGTTTTGCTTAAGGCGATATTAAACAATTATCAAGTTGCTCAATAACGGGCTAGATAAGGAACTCCTTCGGTCGCTCGGAAGTTAGCTCTTCGGGCTGTCTGTGCATGCGTTGTCACGAGCTAAAAATCGCAACAAAAAACAATAATAATTCATTGTGAGGAAACATCATGCGCTACCCGGTTACTATCCGCAGCGTGCCTGCACATCCATCGTTCATCAGTCTGACTCTTGCGTTATGCGCGGGTTCGTCAGCTGTTGTTCAAGCCGATCAAAATAGCGGTTTTGTCGATGGCGCTACGGCCACCCTCAATTTGCGCAACGCTTACATCAATCGCAACTTCACCAACCCGAACGCCGCCCAAGGCAAAGCCGAGGAATGGACTCAGAACTTCATCCTCGATGCCAAGTCCGGGTTCACCCAGGGCACGGTCGGTTTCGGCGTGGACGTGTTGGGCCTGTACTCGGTAAAGCTCGACGGCGGCCGTGGCACGGCGGGCACTCAGTTGCTGCCGGTGCATGACGATGGCCGTCCGGCCGATGACTTCGGGCGCCTGGGCGTGGCCCTCAAGGGCAAAGTCTCGAAGACCGAGCTGAAGGTCGGCGAGTGGATGCCAGTGCTGCCAATCCTGCGCTCTGATGACGGCCGTTCCCTGCCGCAAACCTTCCGTGGGGGCCAGGTAACTTCCACTGAAATCAACGGCCTGACCCTATACGGTGGCCAGTTCCGCGCCAACAGTCCGCGTAACGACGCGAGCATGGAAGACATGTCGATGAATGGCCGTGGTGCCTTCACTTCTGACCGCTTCAACTTCGGCGGTGGCGAATACGCCTTCAATGAAAAGCGCACCCAAGTCGGCGTCTGGTACGCTGAACTGTCAGACATCTACCAGCAGCAATATTTCAACCTGACCCACAGCCAGCCCATCGGCGACTTGACCCTGGGCGCCAACCTCGGCTATTTCATCGGCAAGGAAGACGGCAACGCCCTGGCCGGCGACCTGGACAACAAAACCGCGTTCGCCCTGCTCTCGGCCAAATACGGCGGCAACACCTTCTATGTCGGCCTGCAAAAAGTCAGCGGCGACGATGCCTGGATGCGCGTCAACGGCACCAGCGGCGGCACCCTGGCCAACGACAGCTACAACTCCAGCTACGACAACGCGAAGGAAAAATCCTGGCAAGTGCGCCACGACTTCAACTTCGCTGCCGTTGGTGTACCGGGCCTGACGTTGATGAACCGCTACATCAGCGGCGATAACGTACACACCGCCACCGTTGACGACGGCAAGGAATGGGGCCGTGAAACCGAACTGGCCTACACTGTGCAGAGCGGCGCGCTGAAAAACCTCAACGTGAAATGGCGCAATGCGTCGATTCGTCGGGACTTCAGCACCAATGAATTTGATGAAAACCGGATTTTCATCAATTACCCCATCTCGCTGCTATAAAACGTCTCCGGTTCGCTTCCCTTGATGAGTAGCGGCGTACAGGTGCGCCGCTATTTTTCTGTAGGTTTCAATAATTTCTGCGCCAGCGCCAAGGCTTCATCTTCAGTAGCTGTCATGAGCATGGGATAGCCCCAAAATTTTTCATACATAACTGCGAACGCTTTGCCTGCTAAGCGTTTGGTAAGACTTGATTCGATATGAATCGAGGCTTTGACATAACTTTTGAGTTCGCTCTTATGGCGTTTCATCCACAGCGCTATTTGTTTCTTTTCGTCTGGTGAATGTTCCGGTTCCTCCTTATCTAGACCTTCGCTGTTCAGGAGGACGAAGGGGTCATTGCGAGCAAGCAAGGCTTCGAACTCTGCAAGTGACTCTTCCTGACTAGTGCCCGGTGTGGTTTTTTGCAACCAAACGAACGGAAATTGTGTGGCGTCTATACGCATTTCTATAGTCCTTCGACGAGTTGCCAAGCCTCTGTGATGTCCTGCGGTTTCAGGATACCCTGAAGCGAGCCGGCTTAATTGCACAGGCTGGCCACAATATTGTTCGAATCAGCCAAACTATTTTTGGCTTTGCGTGGGGCGCACACCTGCTATGGCGAACACTGCTAATAAAAACACGGTGACCGTATGGGACGTCGATAGCATTTCGCGGCCCGTCGTTGCCCTCAGCGCTTCGATGGTGAGCAAGGATTGGGAGCAAGCCCGCCATCAACATCGTAAGGCGCAGCTGCTTTACTCCGTGCGCGGCATCCTCAATTGTGAAATAGAAGAGGGTGTCTGGATCGTTCCACCGCAATGTGCCGTATGGATACCCGGTGGTTTGTCACATGCGACACGTGGCTCTGGAGAAACAGAATGTTATTGCCTGTTTGTTGAACCTGATGCCGCCCCGGATCTTCCGCGAAGCTGCTGCACGATTGGCGTATCACCGCTGTTGCGTGAGTTGCTGCTGAAGGCGGCGAGCTTCTCGGGAGACGCTGTCAATGTCGCGCGCGAAGACCGTCTGATCGCAACATTGTTGGACGAATTGTCGGCAGCCCCCGTACAGGACCTGCATTTGCCGATGCCCCGCGACATGCGCCTGCGCAGGCTCGCTGAAATGCTCTTGGCCGACCCCGCGGTCAAGATTTCGGTGCACGATTGGGCGACGCGCATTGGCATGAGTGAGCGCAGCATGAGTCGGCTTTTGCTGCAGGAAATAGGGATGAGTTTTGGACGTTGGCGTCGGCAATTGCATGTGATTCTGTCACTGCAACGCATGACCAAGGGAGAGAGCGTTCAATCGGTTGCATTGGAGCTCGGTTATGAGGGACCCAGTGGCTTTATCACGATGTTCCGCAAAACCGTGGGCAAACCACCAGTGCAATATCTCTCTGCCCGCTCAGCCAGCGCTCTTGTCGCAGGTGAATCATTGCCCGTGCCGTCAATCCTGTTTCCTGACGGCGTGTGATGGCTCGCTGCCAATCTATCCGAACCTAATCAATCCTGGCAGCAGGACGACTCAGCAATAAGCTGCCACCGGGAAGGTCTTGCCGCTTATTTCTACATTGCGAAAAGTTTTGCAGCTTTCTCATTCCGGCTGGAGACGATCAATCGCTGACATTGGCTGAACTGAAAAACAATCTGGCCATCCTTCGATATCTGGCAATGGTTGCTTGTTGCTAGATTGCGCAACAACGAATGCAAATCAATTTCACTTGAGGTTGATTTGTCACTTCTGTTCTCCGGCCTGGCGCCGGTTGAGTTGTCGGCCCTCTCTCAAATCCGTCTCTCGACGGTCGGCCGCTGTCTGTTTTTTTTTCTTTGATAAGGAATGGCTGATGTGGAGTTCGTTGACTCACTGCGGTGAGAGGCGCCCTTGCGTGCCTGAGCGTCTGGTGGCAAGCCCGGTTGCTGCGGCGCTGCTTATGTTTTTAGGCAGTTCGAGTTGCGCAATGGCGCAGGACACTGTCGAAGCCGATGAGAGCACTCAGTCTCAACGTGTGATGATTCTCCCATCGATGACGATAAGCGGGACGGGAACACCCGATGCCACCACGACGGAAGGGACAGGACTTTACACCACCGGCCAGACCACGGCCGCAACTCGCTTGCCGTTGACGCTGCGGGAGACGCCGCAATCAGTTTCCGTGGTAACGCGTCAGCGCATGGACGATCAAAAGCTGGATTCAGTTCAGGGGGTACTGGAGAACACGACCGGCATCTCGTCTTATCAATCAGATAGCCAACGCACGAGTTTTTATTCCCGAGGTTTTCTGATCGACAACATCCAGTATGATGGTATACCGGCCGTCATCGGCGATGTCATCAACGGTAGTGGTATCAGTGATCTGGAAACTGCATTTTACGACCGTGTCGAAATTGTGCGCGGGGCTAACGGGCTGCTCACCGGCACGGGTAATCCGTCAGCTGCGATCAACTTGGTGCGCAAAAGACCAACGCCAGAGTTCTCGGCCTCCACTTCTATCAGTGCGGGGTCTTGGGACAATTTCCGAGAGATGGGGGATATTTCCGTACCGTTGACAACCGACGGTCGTATCCGAGTTCGTATGGTAGGGGTCAATAACGATGGTCACTCCTACATCGATGGTTACCAAACACAAAAGCAAGCTTTCTACGGGATCATTGAGGCAGATATCACCGAAGACACCACCTTGGATATAGGGTACGACTATCAGAACAGTTCCCCTAAGCGACCGACTTGGGGCGGTACTCCTCTATGGTTCAGCAATGGTTCAGAGGCAGAGTGGTCGCGTTCTAAATCTGTGGCAGAGGACTGGAACAGCTGGGACAGTACCCGGCAGAGCGCTTTTGCCGAACTAGAACACCGGTTTGATAACGACTGGAAAGTCCACGGTGTCGTGAATCAGTACCGTACAGAGTATGACACCCAGCTAATGGGGAGTTCTGGTACACCCGACCAGGATACTGGATTAGGCACTTTTCCTGATGGCGCTTATCCGGTTGCTTTGGCCGGCGAAGGTAAAAGCCGTCAAACCACCTTTGATGTGATGGCGAGCGGTCCCTTCGATTTGATGGGGCGCCAACATGATCTGGTAGTGGGCGGTATGAGTTCTCGGTATACCTCGAATAAAGACGATGTCAGCCCCTTTTTTGTAGGGTTCACGCCGGGCAATATCTACAATTGGAATAATCGTTTCCCCAAGCCCAACTTTGATGCAATGGCGTCTATACCGACCAATACCGAGGTTAAGCAGCGCGGCTTCTATAGCACAGCGAGATTTTCATTGGCCGACCCATTGAAATTGATTGTCGGCGGGCGGTTCAGTCGGTACGAGATCGACGAGGCCGCGGGCGGGACACCGTTTAGTTATAAGAAGAGCAATGAATTCACGCCTTATGCTGGTCTGATATACGACATCGACAGTACGTATTCCGTATATATCAGTTATACCGGCATATTTAATCCGCAAACATCGTTCCGAGACAGCAACGGCAATGTCCTCACGCCGACTGAAGGCAAGACGAAAGAGATTGGTCTCAAGGCTGAATACCTGGAGGGGCGACTGAGTGCGTCTGTCGCATTGTTTGACACCGAACTGGACAATGCTGCACAACCGGATGGAAGTCTTCTTACGCCAGGCGGTGCGCAGGCTTACAAAGGTGTTGATGGCAGCAAATCCCGCGGGATTGAGTTTGACCTGCAGGGTGAAGTGGCTCCCAATTGGAACATCTACGCTGGCGTCGCCGCTTTCACAGCCAAGGATGGCAACGACGCCAGGCTGAACGCACAGGTACCGCGCACTACCGCTCAGATGTTCACTACATACAAATTACCTGGCATGTTGGAAAAGTTGACCTTGGGCGGAGGCGTCAGATGGCAAAGCCGCTTCTTAAGCAGCAGTACCAGCACAAGGGTGGCGGAACAAGATCCCTATGCGTTGACGTCACTGATGGCGCGCTATGAGCTGACAAGGAATATGGACGTGTCAATCAATGTTAATAATGTGTTCGATAAAAAATATGCAACGCAGAAAGGGGATTTCGACACTGTCAGTTATGGGGCGCCGCGTCATGCACTGATGACATTGAACTATAAATTGTAGCTTGCGCGGCTAACCGAATCACTCCATCAGCTTAAACTCCGCGGCCTCGTCAAATTTCGACCGGGCCGCTTCAACCTCAGGCAATTTGTCGAGCGTCCATTTATGCAATTCGCGAAATGGCTGCTGAAGTGTTCGCCCCAGTGGGGTGATCTCATACTGCACTGCTACGGGCGAGAACGAAATGATCTGGCGCGAGACGAGACCATTTCGTTCCAACCGCCGCAGGCACTGTGTAAGTGCCTTCTGGGTGACGCCCTCCAGGCGACGTCTGATGGCGTTAAAACGATGCGGCCCGTCATCAAGCACCGCCAGAACCATCATTGACCACTTATCAGCGATTTGGTCGAACAGCGCCCGGCTTGGGCACTCCGACGAAAAACATTGCGGCTTTAATTCCAGCATCGAAGTTTCCTACACTGATGCCTTCCAGCAAGCTGGCGTAGATATTGGCCAATGCCTGGCCATAGGTGTCATGGAAATGACCGGCCAGTTTGTCGCGTGGAACCTCTTCAGCCACGGTATCGATCAGTCGACGGCTTTGGCCCGGGGTGCCTACGCCGATGGTGTCCCCCAGGGACATCTCATAGCAGCCCATGGTGTAGAGCTCTCGGGCTACCGCCGCGACCTGTTCCGGCGCAATTGCGCCTTCGTAGGGGCAACCGAGTACGCAGGAGACATAGCCTCGCACGTTAATACCCTGGGCCTTGGCCAGCTCCAGGACCGGAACGAAACGCTGGATGCTTTGCGCTATCGAGGAGTTGATATTGCGCTGGGAAAACGCTTCGGAAGCGGCGGCGAAAACGGCTATCTCTTTGACGCCCGCTGCTATGGCGCCTTCGAGTCCTTTGAGGTTGGGAGTCAGCGCTGCATAGATGACGCCGTCGCGCTGTTCAATACCTACAAAGACTCGGCACTGCCAGCCATTTGCGGTACCCACTGGGGGGAAACAAAGCTCCCCTCCTCGATATAGCCGAGTCCCGAGGCGGAGAGTTGGTTGATCAGGTGAATCTTGTCGTTTACCCCAATCGGCTGCTTCTCGTTTTGCAAGCCGTCACGCGGCCCGACCTCCACCAAGCGAACGCTCGATGGCAGGCTCATGGCGGGGTCTCCTTTTCCAGTTCGACCAGGGCAACGCCCTCGCTGATTAGCTCGCCTTCACTGCAGTAAATGGCTTGGACCACGCCATTGTGGGGGGCGCGAATACTATGCTCCATCTTCATGGCCTCCAGTACCACCAGCGGTGCGCCAGCCTCGACCTGCTGACCTGCCTCTACCAGGATGCGTACGATGCTGCCATTCATGGGGGCCGTTAGGCCGCCACCATGTCCCGACTGAGCCGCACCTGCATGAGCAATAGGGTCCACCTGGCGAACCGTATGCAATACACCGTTCCACTTCAGATAGAGAACATCACCTTTGCGGTAAAACGTCTGGCGCTGAAGAAGGGCAGATGCATCATCGGTTGTCGCTAGCTTCAGTGGGCAGGTGGTCTCACCACTGCGCAGTGTCAGCGCGATTTCATTGGGCAGACCTGTACGCCAACCTGTGCGACCACTCCAGGGGGAGTAGGGGTCATCATGCCGCATGCGCTCGCCATCGCTGATGACAAATGCGGTGGCTGCCGCGCGCCAAAAGTCGTCCGGTAGCGGCTCTTGCTCGGGTAGCAGATCCGCCTCGTGACGAGAAATGAAACCAGTATCCAGCTCCGCCGCTGCGAAGGCCGGGTGCCCAATGATGCGGGCGAGAAAGGCCAGGTTGGTTTTGAAACCACCGACCGCCGTTTCCTTGAGCATGGCCAGCAGTCGTTGGCGCGCCTCCTCACGGTTTTCGCCCCAGGCGATCAGCTTGGCCACCATTGGGTCATAGAACGGCGAGACTTCATCTCCTTCGGCGACGCCGCTGTCTACCCTGCGCCCCGGGCCGCCAGCCGGCTCACGGTACAAATCGAGATGGCCACTGGCGGGTAAAAAGCCGCCTTCAGGATCCTCTGCATACAGGCGTACTTCGATGGCATGCCCCTGAAGCGGCACTTCATCCTGGGTGATCGGCAGAGGCTCGCCACGTGCTACCCGGATCTGCCAGGCGACCAGGTCGAGACCGGTAATGGCCTCGGTTACTGGGTGTTCCACTTGCAGACGGGTATTCATCTCCATAAAGAAGAATTCCCCGCGGGCATCGAGCAGGAATTCGACAGTGCCTGCCCCCACGTAGCCGATGGCTTTCGCGGCCTGAACGGCGGACTCTCCCATGGCGCGCCGCAGCTCGCGTGATAGACCAGGCGCAGGTGCTTCCTCAACGACTTTTTGATGACGCCGTTGAATGGAGCAATCACGCTCGTTCAGGTAAAGGCAGTTGCCGTGTTGGTCGGCGAACACCTGAATTTCCACATGACGGGGTTTTAGCACATATTTTTCCACCAGCATCCGCGAGTCGCCGAATGCGGCTTGCGCTTCGCGTTGAGCAGAACTGAGCGCCTCGTGCAGATCGTTCTCCCGCTCGACAACTTTCATGCCTTTGCCACCACCACCGGCGGTGGCTTTCAGTAAAACGGGGTAGCCGATGTGCTCTGCGGCAGCGCGAAAGGTTTCCAGGTCTTGCGCTTCGCCGTGATAGCCGGGCACTAACGGAACACCGGCTTTTTCCATCAATGCCTTGGCTGCGGACTTGCTGCCCATGGCTTCGATAGCGCTGGCAGGTGGGCCGAGGAAAATCAGGCCCGCTGCTTCCAATTGATGGGCAAACGAGGCGTTTTCCGAGAGAAAACCATAGCCGGGATGCACGGCGTCCGCGCCGCTGGCCTTGGCGGCCGCAATGATTTTTTCCGCGAGCAAATAGCTTTCGCTGGGCTTGGTTCCACCGAGACTGATGGCAATATCCGCTTCTCGAACGTGCCGAGCGGTGCGATCGATATCGCTGTAACCTCTGGTTTTGCTCACGAGGTTGCGGGGTGATGTTGCTCTTGATGCCCCGAGCATTACGGTCTTCGAATGCCCGGGGACAGTCCGACCTGGACTGGAGTAAGTCGACTCAGGCGGCCTGGTACAGTCGGCGCTCGAGCAGCGTGCTACCACGCAGGCGATGGGTTGCCTTGGCACCGGCCAGCACGGCCAGGTCCAGCAGCGGTTCGAGGGTGACGACGGTCATGTAGGCACTGCCGAAGGTCAGAATTGACATGGCGTTTTCGGCTGTGAAGCCTTGTCCGTAGAAGGCCCAGAACGCAACCCAGGCGACAATGCCCGCCTGGAAGGCGGTCGACAGCCCCAGAGCTTGTCTGTAGCTCAGCTCCACATACGGCGTGTCTGGCGCGATGATGCGTTTCGCCAGGGCGGCGACTGCGAACAGCGGCACCAGAAGAGTCGTGACGTTCATACCGTATTGCGGCAGGTCGAATGGAGCGAAGAACAGACTCTGGATCAGCAGTCCCAGGGCGAGACCCGCTGCCGCAGGTGCGGCGCCAAGCAGCAGAAACAGCGTTGACCCCAGGATGAGATGCACCTCGGAAACACCGACTGGATAGTGCGGCAGTAGCTCGAAGAAGCTGAATACCAGGGCCGTGGCAGTGACAGTGCGAGCCAGCAGCGAAAAGACACCACGCTCACCGATGGCTTGCGCAGCGAGTTTGAGGGTGTAGGCGCCGACACCTGCGGCAGTGACATAGCTCAGCCAGATTTTTCCAGCTTCCACCAGATTAGGTTCGATATGCATGACGATTGCCCCTTGGCCGCTTCACGACCTCGAAAGTAAAAAATCGGATGACTGCGGCCTCAGTTTGCGGCACGGCTGATCGCTACCGGCTCGCGCCGTGGCAGGTGTTCGTGCTCGTGTCCATGGGGCGGTGGGCAACTCGCGTTGAGCAGCGTGACCGGTTGTCCATGGGGGGTGTTCAAGTAAGCTTGCTGCCATTCCTCGGTGCGTTGGGTGATGTCTTCGATACCGGTTAAACCGAGTGTGGTGACCATGCTTTCCATGGCTGCAATCCACTGCCGGTAGTAAGTGTCGTTGACGCTTTCTCCGGGTTGCGCCGGGCTCGCCTTGATCTCGTCGCTGAATACCTGCACCCAGTCCTTCCAGGGGAATAGACCGATTTGGTGCAGGTGTAGCAGCAGGGAAAAAGCCTGGGCCTGCCAAGGTTTGTCGAATACCGGGCCTTCATTGTCGAGAGACAGACCGGCTATGGGGGGGATGTGAGGCATGCTTGCGCTCATACGGCCTCCAGATAGTTGTCCCACAGATCAATGCAAACACTGTCCGCTCGCGCCACTCCCCACAGTTCCGTAGCACTGAAGCGAACGGCATAGACCTGTTGGGGCTGTTCGCCTAGACCGTGGGCCATCGTGTCTGGGGTGGCAAACGCGCCGTGTGCAATCTCGATGGTCCCGACCTTGCCGCGCGCGTAGCGCGGCAGTCGGGTGTGGGTGGTTGGGTTGAGGTTCTTCGTCCGCACCCGGTCACCGACCCGGAAGCGGCCGGGGACGGGTTCCTTTGCCCGGGAAGAGGCGCCGCCGAGCACTACGGCCTCGACGATGTCCGGTGTTAAAACCGTGACGGGCTGTGCCGGTGGGGTTGGTTTGGCCGTGCCCTGCAGTTCGGCAGTGCTGATCACGCCTTTTTCCAGCAGTAGGTTCTCGAAGGCATGCAGCCAATGCTCGTAGTAACTGGACTGCAAGTATTCAGCCGGTTCCATGCGTTCAATGGCGTGTCGGAATTCGTCGACATTGAAGTGTCCGCCGGCGAAGAGCGAGGCGAACAGCGGAAAGACCCTGCGCTCCCAGTCGTGATGGAAGATCGGTTCATTTTCCTCGGTGAGCACTGGGCCGAAACCGTGCATACCGCCTAAGTCGTGTACACCGTTCATGGTTTTCTCCTTCTCGGGGTCAGGCTTCGTCGCCCGGCGTCTTGGGCAGGCCGGTGCCGATCATGGCGTCACGCGTCACCAGCTCGACCAGTCGTTCCTCGCTCCAGCCGTCCGTACCGGCCGGACGTTCCGGCAGTACCAGGTAGCGCAACTCAGCACTGCTGTCCCAGACGCGGACTTCCTTGTCATTGGGAATAATCAAACCGAATTCGGCCAGCACGCTGCGCGGATCGATGACTATCCGTGACCGATAGGGCGCGGATTTGTACCAGACGGGTGGCAGACCCAGGGTCGGCCAGGGGTAGCAGGAGCACAGCGTGCAGACCGTCACGTTGTGCACGGTCGCGGTGTTCTCCACCACCACCATGTCTTCGCCCTGCACGCCGGAAAAACCCAGTTCGGCAATGGCCGCGGTGGCATCTTCCAGCAGCCGATGTTTGTAATCAGGATCGAACCAGGCCTTGGCGACCACCTGAGCGCCATTGCGCGGGCCGACCTTGTGCTGGTAAGTGTCCACCAGAGCATCCATGGAGGTCGGGTCGACCAAGCCCTTTTCTATCAACAGGGACTCGAGCGCCTTGACACGCAGGGCGATGGCCTCGGGGGGCTCGGTGTGATCGTGATCGTGATGATGTTCGTGGGTAGGGCTCATGTATTGGTTCCTCTGAAGTTGATAATCACTTTCAGTGCGACTTGCCGGTGTTTGCTCGCCAATGCGATGCGCAGGTTTACAACGTCCGCCAATCGACAGAGGCCTCGAATGCGGCTGCGGCTTGATAGAGGGTGCCTTCGGCATAATGTCTTCCGACAAACATCAGCCCCACGGGCAGTCCGTCCACCAGGCCACAAGGGATCGACATGGCGGGGTGCCCGGTAATGTCCTGAGCGGCCGTATTGCCTAGCATCTCCAACGCACGAGTGACGGTCTCGGTGATTGAAGAGCCCGGTTCAGGGAGCGGCTGAGCGGTGATTGGCACGGTCGGCATGACGAGCAGGTCATAGGTGTTCAACGCCTTGTCATAGGCAGCTCGGGCAAAGCGCGCAATGTTCTGGGCCTTGGCGTAGTAGCGACCGTTGTAGCGCTCCAGACCGAACTGACCCACGAACATGCAAAGCTTGAGTGACGGGGACAATGCGTTCGCCTGATCGCGCCAACCGACCTGTTTGTCCAACAGGCCCACGTCGTACAGCCCCTTCCAGTTAAAACCCGCGCCATTGCCGTGCATCATTTGCATGGTCAGGCCTTCACAACCGATAGGGCTCCACAACGATCCCGCCAGGGTGTGTTCGGGAACCGAGACCTCCTCGACCCGCGCGCCCAACGCCTCGAGTCGGGCGATAGCGCTGCGCACCTTTTCTGCGATACGTGGATCCTGGTTAGCGAGTTGGAAGCCTTCCTGGAGAACCCCGATCCGGAGTCCGGTCACGCCTCGTTCCAGATAATCGCTATAGGCATCGACCTCGGGAGCGGTCTGGCGAGGGTCGAGCCCGTCGGCTCCGGCCATCACTTCAAGCATGAGAGCGTTATCGCGTACGTTGCTCGTCATGGGGCCGACATGATCGAAAGTGGACTCGATCGCCATCACCCCGGTGTAAGGCACTAGACCCCAGGTAGGTTTCATTCCATAAATACCGCACCATGCGGCAGGAATGCGGATGGAACCGCCTTGGTCGCCACCGATAGCCAGATCGACCGCGCCCGTCGCCACAAGCGCCGCGCTGCCCGAAGACGAACCGCCCGTCGTGTAACCATGGCGAAAAGGGTTGTGCACAGGCGCGGGGTCCGAGGTATGGCTACCACCGGAGAGGCAGTAATGTTCACAGGTGGCTTTGCCGAGGATCGTCGCTCCTGCGTCGAGCAAACGCGTCACCACGGTGGCGTCAAACGACGGTACGAAACCCTCCAGTGGTGCGGCGCCGTTCATCATCGGGACACCGGCCAGAGAGATATTGTCCTTGAGCGCGACCGTCTTGCCAGCAAGCTTGCCCGAACTGGCGCCCATCACCTCGGTTCTGTAGTACCAGGCGTTGAGCGGATTATCCGTGCTTGAAGGGCGGTAACCAGCACTGCGCTCGTAGCGCACTGGAGGGATGAAGTCTGGCAACTCATCGACGAGATCGTAGGCATCGAAACTGGATTGCATAAGCGCCAGGTATTCGCTGGCTTGCTCGGGTGTCAGCTGTATGTGCAGGCGGCTGGCGAGATCCTGCACTTGTTCGAGAGTCGGGCGGATGATGGCCATGGGGTGTCCTTTGTCCTGTGCCAACCCGTAGGGGCTGGCAATGTCTGTTCAAACGTCATCTCGGGGATGCCCGGGCACGGTGTGCACGATTGGCGGGCCGTGGCCGGGGCTGGTATCAAACTATCTCCGCACATTGAGCGGTGCTTGGTTGAGGAGGACATTCGCTTGGTTGAGCGGGACGCGAGTGCCCGTGTTTTTATAGCCACACCACGATAGCCGTCAGCTGCCAGAGCGAGCGCTCTGCAGCATGAAGGGCACCCTATGGATACGCCCCATTGGTGTGGCTCCGGTTTTTGACGAGCGTGTTAGTTTTCGGATTCGGGCGTGGTCTGTTTCTGAGATGACTTCCCGGGTTTCGGCCAGAAAACCCCAACGCTCTTCATTCCTTTGGCCGGGTCCATTTCCGGGTGTGCGAGTACGACGTCCCGATAGGAGGGGCTCCCGATCACCGCCGGTTTGAACTTGATGAGGAAGTCATTGACCTCTTTGCGCAGATCCGGGGCCAGACCGTAGTCGTCGTAGCACGCCTCGAGACAATCGAGCACCGCTTGCCAGTGCACCTCGGTCAGGCCCATCCCGCGATGCGCGGTGACCATGTCTCTACCCCTGTATTTGGCGCTTCCACCCCAGTGCTCGGAAAGGAAATCGACAAAATTGATGTGTTCCTTTTGGAACGTCGATTCCGACATATGGGCCCAGATGTGCCCGATGGCGGGATGTCCCATTGTCTTTCTCAACACTGCGCCTGCGAACTGATAGATAGCGTCATAGCCGCCAAGACGGGTATAGAGGGAGGGTTGTTGTTCCATGGTGGGTTGCTGGTCGGTCATTGTCTGGTTACTCCGTTTCGGGTGAGAGGCATCTCATTAGCCAACTGTCGCGTTGGCACGATTGGTACGGGCTGCGAAGTCTTGCGATGGAGCCAAGTTGAATTCGTCGTTGGGCACACGCTTGGTTGATAAGGACAACGGCTGATAGAGACGGGCGGGTCTAAAAAACCCTGACGTAGCGCAGGTTCATGCGAAAGTCCTCTTTGGGGCCGTTCTCCACCGCAAGGTCGCGTCCAAGTTGCACTTGGAGTTGGTCCTTGGCGGTGAAAAACTTCCTGGCCGTGACACGGAAGTTGGTGGTTTCCATCCTGTCGTCCTGGTTGACACCATCGATCTGGTTTTCCCCGCCCCAACTGTGGCCGAAGCCGATAGCCAGCGCCGTGGTCTCGTCGGGCATGTAGCGCCCCATTAACTGAGCGCCATAGGAAACGTCCTGCTCCCGGCGGGCGGAGCTGGCGCCGAAGTCGTTGTTGTCTCCGTACCAGATGGCGTCACCGACGAGGTCGATGGCCCACTTCTCCGTGAAGTGCTTGACGTAAGCGGCCTGGAGATCAAGCTTCCAACGGTTCTCGCCAAGGTTGAGCGCGTCGTCTTTGTCATAGTCGCCAGTCGGCACGTACAAGTAAGCGGTCGCACCGAGGGTGTCGTTGGCGTCGTTGAGGCGGTACTTGAGCGGCGCAGTGAGAATGAGGTCGCCGAGGCCGCTGGCGTCGCCTAAAGCAGAAGCGTCACCACCGCCTGAGACATGACCGAAGGGCAATAGGAATTGAGGCTCGATGGTCAGTCGCTCGCTCAACTGGTAGACGTGCAGCAGACGCAGAATGCCGACATCGGAAGTCAGGTTGAAATCGGAACTGGTCTTGTGACCCTGGGCATAGGCACTGTCCGTGGTGGCGTGCTGGTAGTAGACGACGCCGATGGTCGCCCCCACGGGGAGCGGCTCGTAATCGCCAGGATCCACTTCGAGAGCGTGGGAGGAAAGGCTGGGGAGGAGGGCTGCAAGCGACAGGTAGCGGAACCGTTTCATGATCGAAGATCCTTTTTTCGGGCAAAAAGTGCCCCGCTAGCGCCCATCAGGCGACGCGCAGGGCTAAAAGTGGAGTCAGCGATGGAGTCAGGTGGGCGACACTTGCGCGTCGCGCATCATCCCGGTCTGCGGATGGCAGTTGATGTACTCGAACAGTTGCTGGCTACCATCCGCTACCGAGACCTCGTGATACAGCCGCAGCTTCGAAAGGCCCCCGATCACGCGAAAGAACGTGGTGAAAATGCGCAAGTGAGTGGGATGGGATTCTGCCCAGCGCTCCAGTTTGTCGAGTGATCGCCAGTGACCGATGTCATAGGCGATATCGAGCAAATTGCCATCCAGGTCAACATTGCGTACGAAACGGTTGCTGTAGCAGCCCAGCGCCTGCCCCTCGTCACGCAGGAAGTTCATGCCGTCTTGCAGTGGCGGTAGCATCTCGTTGAAATAGAGTGCGCGCTCTTCGTCGCCGGCTTCGACCCAGTCTTGTCCAGAGCGGATCAGCGTCAGGTTGTCGTGGCCGCGTACCACAACCCTGCCGCCCTTGGCGGGGTCGCCGGAAATGACTTGCAGTTCGCCGGTCGGCTGCATCCAATCGGTCTGTGAGATAGCAAAGCGGTCGCGCGCCGAGCCCCAGTAGCCGTGCTCCTCAATCTCGCCGCTTATGCCGTCCATGACCGCACCGACACCTGGCAAATCGTCCTTGAATGCATACAACGTCTCGAACTGCTCGGCACGTGGTGCGATGACTTCGCGGAAATACCCCAACCCTTCGTTCAGGCGTGCCTCGTCGCCCCACCAATCGGCCACAGGCGCTGAAAGTAACCATCGGTGATAGGCAGCAGGATCACGCCAGTAACCCACGGCGATGAAGTTTCCATACCCCTGATTGTCGAGGTGGTAGGTCAGGTCGTGATTCCCAGGGCCATCGGTGAGGGAGAAGCTGGCGTCAATGTAGCGCATGGCCTGCAGGGCGGCGGCGCGTTGCTCGTCGCGAAATTGCACCCCGAGGTAAGCCATCACGACTTGCTTCACGTTTTCGTCAGCTCGCCCGACAAACATCGGGAAGGGTGGCTGGTAATCGTCGTGAACACGACGGGACAACGTCCGGGGACATTTGAGATGTTTATCGATTGCAGATTCCATGGGGGGCTCCTTTATTTCCGTCTCAAACGGACGGTTCGCTGTTCTACATCCCAGTGGATGTGGGGGTTTTGCGGCGGGTACCACTCCATCGGCGTTGCAGCGCCAAGGTCCCGAGCTGTACCAGGTAAGTGGCAAACTCTTCGGGTGCCATGTCCCATCGCTGTAAAAACCAGGATGAATCGGACAGTCGCTGCTGTTCTTGTGGATGCATCAGACACCTCATCATTGGTGCTTGTAGGGACACGGCATGGAGTAAAAATTATCGAGGGGCGATGAAACGTGCTTGGCTCGAATGGACAACCGTTTGGTTAAAAAGGACAGGCAAAAAAGGCCGGCATATCAGCGCGCAGCAATGGTGCGGGGCTTGTGAAACAAGGGGGGAGGCGCCCCGAGAAGTGGCACGGGGAGTGTTGGAAGGATCTACCTGTTTAACGCCAGCCGAGCTCGCAGGCGGCTATCTTCCAAGGTGTCTGACAGCGGGAATGAGGCGATGAAGATGGCCTGCTAATTGCTTGGCTCGCAAAAACGTTACCCCGCTTTTTTTGTTGAAACGCCGCCGCGAGGTGAATGCAATGAGCCAGACATGTCAGTATTCAACGCTTGCCGTTACGGCACCCCTCCGGTTCGATTACTGGAAGGAGGTGGTGTGTCACCACTGCCTGGACGCAGACAGCAAACTGCTGGCGCAGAGCGATTTCGACGGGGTGCTGGAGGTGCATAGCATGGGGGCATTGGACATTTGCACGTTGTCCGCACCCTTGCACTATTGGGAGCGTTCCGCCCAGCACCTGCGCAGTGATCCTAATGACGATTTGTGGTTGGGCTTTACCCGGAGCGGTTACGGCGAACTGGAACAGGCTGACCGACGGACGAAGCTCACCGCGGATGATCTGTTTCTTTATGACGCATCCCAGCCGTTCAGATTCAGCTTCGGTGGTACCGATAATCACCTTGTGCGCATTCCGCGACAACTGCTCAGTCAGCGGTTGCCCGGCATAGCAGATTGCACCGCTGTGGTTCTGGATGATCGTCGCCCAGGGGTGATTCCGTTACGCGAGATGTTACGCCAGGCCGCGGGTATGCCTTCAGGTTTCCAGAACACGGGAATATCCAGTCGTTACTCCAGCACGTTGCTTGACCTTCTGGTGGTCAGCCTGGAACTCCAGGATTTAAAGCAGACTCATGATGAGTTGGACCTGTACGGCCGGATCATGAACTACATCCATCAGTATTTGACCGAGGCGGACCTGTCGCTCGAACGCATTGCCCAAGCTCACCATGTCTCCACGCGCACGGTTACGCGCGCTTTCGCCCGTCATCAGAAATCGCCGGTCGCGGAAATCTGGAAGGCGCGATTGTTCGCCAGCCGCGACGCCATTGAACGCGGTCAAGTCCGCAGTATTTCTCAGGCGGCGCTGGATTTCGGTTTCTCCGACTTCTCTCATTTCAGCCACGCCTTTCGCAAGGCCTTTGGCATGGCTCCTCAGACTCTCCTGCGGCGAGAGTGAAATGGGCGGTCTTTATCGCTTCTGCAACACGTTACACGACCAGATGTTCAATCCGTCACCACACCTCCTGTGGACGTTGAGTTTTTCGACTTGTTTTTGCAGCCATCGCCATTCTTCAATGTCTTGATTGAAACCGTTGGATTTACCTGGGAACTCTTGAGCATAACGTTGAAAAATATCTGGGGTGACCGGACATCAAAACTCTCAGGTGTTCTTAATCTTAAGTTCCAATAGTTCGCTGACCGGTTTATTGCCGATGGCAGGCAAGATGTGGTTAGGCGCCAAAGCCCGCCAGAAAGACCTGCAGCATGCTGATCTCAACCCCCTGAGTGTTCAGAAACTGGGCGATTTGTGGCGTTCGCCAGCAGCCGATCGCGAACAATATGGGCCATAGGGCAATGGCGAACAGCGCTTCGTTCGTGTGTGGATATTGGCTGAGTTGAACGTGACCAAGGCGGCTTCACGCCTTCACATCAGCCAGCCGGCAATGTCTACGCAGCTTTCACGCTTGCGCGAGCTTATGGGCGATCCGCTGTTGGTCCCAATCCAAAAAGGCCGGAGCATGACCCCTACCGCCCGGGCTTTGGCGCTGCGGGGCCCTCTACGTTCGGCGTTGAAGACTCTTGGTTCTGTCATTCAGAGTGAGCTTGGATTCGATCCTTGGAACGACAAGAGGGTCTTTCGCATAGCCGCCTGTGATACAGCGTTGAGCACCATCTGTGAGCCGTTGATTACCTCGATCACTAAGCTCGCAGGTACCCAAATCCAGGTGTCTCTCAATGCCGTTGACCCTGGGCTCATAGGTCGGCAAATGGAGGAGGGTATCTTCGATCTGCTGATCGACTCAAGCCGCTGCACGTGGCCGAACTCGCCGAACGATCGGGCATGGCCAGCTCTACTCTGCATCACAACTTTCGCAAGCTGACAGGCACCAGCCCCGTTCAGTATCAAAAATCGTTACGGCTGCAAGCCGCGCGCAGCCTGATGTTGACCGATAGGGTCGACGTGAACACCGCTGCGTTGCGGGTAGGCTATGAAAGCGTCGCCCAGTTCAGCCGCGAATATGCCCGACGTTTCGGAGCTCCCCCCTCAAGAGATATCAAACACGCACGGAAACAGGGTGGAAGGCTCGACTAGCGACGCCACGGGTGATGAGAGTACTGAATTCCTTAGGCTCTTCGGAAGGACGGTTTGGTGATCCGGAACCTGGCGCGTTGACCACGCCAGGTCTGCCTCAGTTTGGCTGCGTCCAGACTGCATCCTTCACGTCCAGCCGTTTAGGCAACAGCTTGTTGGCATAAAACAGATCTGCCGTGACCTGCTGCGCTTCGATGATTTTTTCATCAATGGGAAGCACCGGTGATGGCGGCCGATTATCCACGTAACGAGCGATCACGGCTTCGGGCAGCCCCATGAATTGAGTCAGCACCTGAAGGCTTGCTTGCCGTTGGCTGCGAGTCAGGGCTTCGGCTGCGGTAAGCTCATCGAGCAGTGCGTGCAGGAAAGCACCGTGGCTTTGGGCATAGTCGCGCCGGGCGGTGTAGACCGGGCCGGACAGGCCCAACCCTTCACCGTTGGCGAGTACGCGGCCGCCGTTCTGGCTCAGGGCCAGTGACGCGTAGGGCTCCCAGATCGCCCAGGCATCGACGCTGCCTTGTTCGAATGCCGCTCGTGCATCTGCGGGAGGTAGATAGATCGGCTGGATGTCTTTGTAGCTCAGACCGGCCTTGTTCAAGGCGCGCAGGATCAGGTTGTGTGAGCTGGAGCCTTTCTGGAAGGCGATTTTCTTACCTTTGAGTTGGGCGACGTCATGCAGCGGGCTGTCACCGCGCACCAGGATGGTTTCGGCCTGGGGTTTGGCCGGCTCGGCGCCGATGTACACCAGATCGGCGCCGGCCGCCTGGGCGAACAGCGGTGGGATGTCACCCGTAGAGCCGACGTCCAGCGCGCCGATGTTCAGTGCTTCGAGCATCTGCGGCCCGGCCGGGAATTCGATCCACTTGACGGCGGTCTGTCCGAAGCGTTTTTCCAGGAGACCGTGTTCCTTGGCAAGTACCAGAGCGATCGAGCCCTTCTGGTAACCGATCCTCAGCGTCGCGGGGTCCGCCGCGGCAGCGATGTGGGTCAGGCCGAGCAGGGCAAGACCTGCACAGATTTTTTTCAGAAAACTCATCGTCGTCTCTCTTTGCTGTGCCGGAACTGTTGAGGCCGTTCCCGGCATTGGAAGGGTTGCTTGTCAGGTTGATACGAAGCTGTTGCCCGGGCGCGCCAGTCCAAGATTTTCCCGTAGGGTTCGGCCCTCGTATTCACGGCGAAACAGCCCCCGCCTTTGCAGTTCGGGCACCACTTGCTGCGCGAAGTCTTCCAGCCCACCGGGCAGGTGTGGGACCAACACGTTGAAACCGTCCGCCGCGTCGCTTTCGAACCAGTTCTGCAATTCATCGGCAATTTGTCCCGGTGTGCCGATCAGGCTGTAATGTCCACGGCCGCCGGCGATTCTGCGGCCCAATTGCGCCAGGCTGAGGTCTTCCGAGCCGGCCAGGTCGGTCAGCAGTTTCTGTCGGCTTTGCTGGCCGCTATCGGTCAGCGGGAGCTCAGGCAATGGGCCGTCCGGCGGGTAACCGGCTAAATCGAAGTTGCCCAGCATGCGCCCAAGCAGGGCGATGCCGACTTCGGGCTCGACCAGCGCCTGGAACTCTTCGAACTTCTCCCAGGCTTGCGCTTGCGTCTCACCGACCACGACAAATACCCCCGGCATGATTTTCAGCGAGTCAGGATTGCGTCCGAACGCTTCCAGGCGGCCCTTCAAATCGGCATAGAAAGCCTGGGCATTGGCCAGTGATGTCTGCGCGGTAAACACCACTTCAGCGGTTTGCGCCGCCAGCTCCCGGCCGGTTTGTGAAGCGCCGGCCTGGACGACTACCGGCTGGCCTTGTGGGGAGCGGGCAACGTTCAGCGGACCTTTGACTTTGAAGTATTCGCCGCTGTGATCCAGGATATGCCGCTTGCCTGGGTCGTAGTACTGACCCGAAGCCTTGTCTCGGATGAAAGCGTCATCTCCCCAGCTATCCCAGAGGCCGGTGACGACTTGGTGAAATTCCCGGGCGCGACGGTAGCGCTCGGCGTGACCGATGTGTTCTTCGCGGCCGAAATTCGCCGCTTCCGCAGCAGCGTCGGAAGTCACCAAATTCCAGCCCGCGCGGCCTCCGGACAGGTGATCCAGGGAGGCGAATTTACGCGCCACATGGTAGGGCTCGTTGTAGCTCGTCGTGGCGGTAGCGATCAGTCCGATGTGCTCGGTGACTGCGCTCAGGGCCGACAGCAAGGTCAACGGCTCGAAATGATCCGAGCGCGCCATGCGGCTGGCCGCTTCACCCGTCGCCGCGGCGACGCTGTCGGCGACAAACAAGGCATCGAATCTGGCTGCTTCAGCGATCTGGGCCAGATGTTTGTAATGCTTGAAATCCAGCCCTGCATCGGCCGGAACCTGCGGATGGCGCCACGCCGCGACGTGGTGCCCGGTGGCCATCAGAAAAGCGCCCAGTTTGAGTTGGCGGGTTGTGCGGGTCATAGCCAGTTCCTTGATCAATCGTCGAGCGCGTGCAATGGCTCAAAAATCCTTGCGCACTTGCACGCCGAAATAACGCTCGTCGTCCCGGGGCACAGCCCGGTAGATGTAGTTCCCACCACTGGCTAACAGCGGTGAGTAGGACTTGTCGGCGAGGTTCTTGCCCAGCAGCGCTACGCGCCAGCCTTCGTTGTAATCGGCCAGGGCAATGCTGGCATTCCAGATGCCGTAGGCGCCCTGTTTGGTATTCGGATTTTGGCTGATGTCGTATTGCACTTCGCTCTGCCAGCTGTAGTCGGTCCCCAGTTCAATATCCAGGCCGTTGTCCAGGGGAACGCTGTAGTCGGCGCGCACGTAACTTTTCCAGTCCGGGGTGTACGGCAGTGGTTTGCCGTTGACGTTGCACGAAGCCGCTGCGCCCGCTGGGCAGGCAAACTCGTCGATCCGCGCGCGGGTGTAGGCCAGGGCGCCGGATAACTTGAGTTGTTGAGTCGCCTGCAAGGTGTAATCCAGTTCGACACCTTCGGTACTGACGCTGCCAGCATTGATCAGGCGCGTCACCACTTGACCTGCGACGGTGTCGAAAAAGTTTGCCTGGTAGTTGTCGTAGTCGCTGTGGAACACCGCCAGATTGGTGGTCAGGCGATTGTTCCATGAGGTCGCCTTGATGCCGACCTCCCAGGTGTTGGAGGTTTCCGGTTTCAGCGCTTCGGTATCGCGTGGTTGCATGTTGAAGAACACGTTGTAGGCCGGGCCTTTATAACCTCGCGAATAGGTCAGGTAGGTAGTGACCGCGTCGCTCAAGTCGTACTGAACGCCGAGCCGACCGGACCAGCCGTCTTCGTCCACCGAGCCGGAGCTGCTGGTGTCCGGCTGAATGCCGCTGACAGCGGTGGCCGAGGTGGAAACACGGCGGTGATCGTATTCCAGATCGTCGTGAGTCCAGCGCAGGCCGGCGATGCCGCGAAAGTCCGAAGTGAAATTGAGGGTGCTTTCGCCGAACACCGCATAGCTGTCACTGGTGGTGCTGTAGTCGGCGACGCCACGATTGACGGTGGTGAGGGTGGTCAACGTGCGTCGGTAGGTTTCCTCGTCCTTGCCGTGCATGTAGAACAGGCCGCCTACGTATTCGAGAAACTGGCCCTTGGGCGAGGCCAGACGCAGCTCCTGGGAATATTGGTTGTAATCCAGCTCGCCCTTGTCGGCGGTGCCGGGGAAAGCTGCAGTGATGGTGCTGAGACGGTCGCCGTCCTGGTATTGGGTGTTGTCCCAGCCGCGCCAGGCGGTGATGGATGTCAGGGTGTGGTCGCCGAGGTTCCAGTCGAGCTGGCCGGACAAGCCCTTGTTGACGTCTTCCACATGGCTGCGGGTGTCGGTGTTGATGTCACGGTTATCGCTGCTGGCCCGCACCGGGTTCAAGGCATTGGCGAACGCCGGGGTCAGGGCCTTGGTGACGACCCCGTTGGGCGCATCGTCGTGGGACTGCATGTAGTCGGCCGCGAGGGTGAAGGTGACGTCGTCGTTGGGAGTAAATGCCAATTTGCCGCGCACGCCCTTGCGGTTGTAGCCGTTGACTTCATGACCGTTGTGTTTGTTGTCGACATTCCCATCGTAGCTGCCGAACAGCGTGGTGACGGAACCGGTCAGGGTCTCCGGAATCAGGCTGCCGCCGATGCCGAAGCGGGTGCGGCTTTCATTGCCGCTGTAGTACGACTGGTCGATGTATCCGTGGGTCTCGGTGCCGGGCGCCTTGGTCACGATGTTCAGCACCCCGGCCGAGGCATTCTTGCCGAACAGCGTGCCCTGCGGGCCGCGCAGCACTTCGATGCGTTCCAGATCGAGAAGGTCAAGGGTGGCCTGGCCAGGACGGCCGTAAACCACGCCGTCGATCACTGTCGCCACCGTTGGTTCGACGCCGGGGGAGGTGGAAATGGTCCCGACCCCGCGGATGAACAGCGAGGTGTCTTTGTTCGACGCGCCGGTACGGAAATTCAGCGACGGCACCTGTTGGACGATACTGGCGACGCCGTTGCGGTTGTCACGCTCCAACTGTTCGCCGTCCACCACCGAAACCGCCACCGGAACTTTCTGCAGGGATTCTTCGCGGCGGGTGGCAGTGACGGTGACTGCCTCCAGGGTCATCGGTTGAACCTGGGCGGCTGCGGTACTGTCCGCAGCAACGGCATAGGGTAGTGGTAACGCTGTGAGCCCAGCCAGTAACAGGCCCAAATGCTGCTGGCGTGGCGTGGCGGCGCGTATCGACCGCGACAGTTTCTGTTGTTCCCCAAGAATGTAATGCATCGTTGTGCCTGCTTGGAAGTTGCCCTGAACCGCCGCTGACCTTTAGCCACGGCGCCTTGAATTTGTCTTGGGGCATTCGCTCGAGCGAGTAGCAGACAAAACGCTTTGGTAGCGCTACCATCATCAGTATTGAGAAAACCGTTATAGATCGTCAAATACTAAAAAATTATCTTTATATGCTTTTAACTTATTAACAAGGATCCCTCCTTGAGTATTAAAAAGACTCCAGGACGCAAGCGCCGCGGCGCCGGACGCGTGACATTGAATACGGTGGCCATGCACGCCGGCGTCTCGGCTATCACCGTCTCGCGTTATTTCAACCAGCCGGAGCAGGTCTCACCCGAGCGTCGCGAGCGGATCGCGGCGGCGGTCAATGAGCTGGGTTATGTGCCGAATCTGGTGGCTGGTGGGCTGGCGTCGGCGCGGGGCAAGATCGTGGCGATGGTGATCCCGAACATCTCCGGCCCAATCTTCGCCAACACCCTTCAAGGCTTCAGCGACACCCTCAGCCTGCACGGTTATCAGCTGCTGCTGGCATCGAGTTATTTCTCCCTGGAACAGGAGGAAAACGCGGTTCGGGCGTTCCTTGGCTGGTCACCGGCGGCGCTGGTGCTGACCAGCCACTACCACAGCGCCGGCACGGAAAAGATGATCGCGGAGGCGGACATTCCGGTAATTGAAACCTGGGATTACCAACCTGAACGTGAACCGGTGCAGATCGGTTTTTCCCACTATGAAGTCGGTGTGACAGCCGTTCGTTATCTGCACGGCAAGGGTTATCGACGCATCGCTTTTGTGCAGAACAGCATGGTAGGAGACCTCAGCGCGCAGGAGCGTTGCAATGGTTATGCCGCGACGTTGCTGGCGTTGGAGCTGGAGCCTTGGGTGTTCACGCCGGACGCCGGCCGGGCTCCGTTCGAAGCAGGCAAGCAAGCCATGGATGCATTGATGAGCGAGGCCTTGCGTCCCGACGCGATCATTTTCGCCAACGATAACCTTGCTGCCGGTGGCTTGTTGGCCGGAAAAAGGGCCGGGCTGAACATCCCCGAAGATTGCGCTGTGTTTGGTTTTGGCGATTATCCTTTTGCCGAAATGCTGTTGCCGAGCCTGAGCACTATCAAGCCCCCGGCGCTTGAAATCGGCGTTCTGGCCGCCACACGTGTACTGGAGAGTCTGGGCCGCCTGCCCGTGGAGGATGACGTGCCGCGATTGAATCTGCTGGCGTGTCGTTTGATCGAGCGCGAGAGTGCGTGAATGGCAGAAGCCATCGCGCGAGGGAGCTTTGCGCAACAACGTTGCAATCCGGCGACGCCGGTTAGGGCAACTCGAGTGTCGTAGAGTCTTTAAAATCAGAAATTCAATCCGGCTGAAACGGCGATGCGCTGAGCACCACGCCTGTTTCGTCGACGTACTGCTGCCAGTGGCCAATCAAAGTGGCCAGCTTGTCCGGTTGACTCAAGGCCAGGTCATGGATCTCGCCAGGGTCCTGGCCCAAGTCATACAGCTGCCAGGTTGCCGGCCCCCGCGGGGCCGGGGATGTACACGGCTTTCCACTGGCCCTGGCGAATCGCGCGACGGCCAAACAGCTCCCAGCCGGTGACCGTGTGTTCGTCGTGCACCTCGGCGGTCTCGCCCGACAGGAAGCCCAGCCACGATTTGCCGCGCAACGGCGCCACGGGCTTGTCGCGCCACTGCTTGCCGGGATGGTGTACGCCGGCCAGGTCCAGAATGGTCGGTGTAATGTCCATCACTGTGCCGAACCCATGGCTGATGCGCCCCTTGAGCGACAGCTGGGGGTAATGCACCAGCGCCGGCACACGAATCCCTCCCTCGGTGGTAAATGCCTTGAACAGCCGCGACGGCGCCGTTGCCACCTGTGCCCACGACGGCCCGTACCAGACGTAGGAGTTGGCGCGGCCGATGTTGTCCAGGCTGTTGTCGTAATGCTGGTTGAGGTAGGTAAGCAACTGTGGCCCGAACTTGGGGAAAGCCTCCAGCAACGCACCTTCGGCGCCGTTGTCGGACATGAACACAATGAACGTATTGTCCAATTGCCCTTGCTGGCGCAGGTACTCCACCACCCGGCCAATGTTCCAGTCCATGCGCTCGACCATCGCCGCATACACTTCCATGGCACGCGCCGACACTTGACGCTGCTCGTCGGTCAGGGCGGCCCATTGGGTGTTCAATTCGATCAGCGGATGGGGCTCGACATCGGCGTCGATCAACCCCAGAGCCTTGAGTTTTGCCAGGCGCTCCAGGCGCAGTACTTCGGGGCCGGCGTCGTAGCGGCCACGGTATTTTTCAACAATGTCGGCGGGTGCCTGTAGCGGCCAGTGCGGTGCGGAAAACGGCAAGTAGGCAAAGAATGGCCGGGTCTGGTCGCGCTCCTTGAGGTACTGCAGCAGCTTGTCGCCGAAGGCATCGGAGGAATAGAAATCCTTGGGCAGTTGCTCGACGAAGGTTTCGTCCTCGATATACAGCGCCGGAGTGGATTTGAGCAGGCCCGGTGTGTGCTCGTCATAGGTCGGCTCGAAACCGTAGTGGTTGGCCGCCCCCGGCAACAACGAGAACGAACGCTCGAAACCACGAGCGTGAGGCGCCAGTACGGCGGTCAGGCCCAGGTGCCATTTGCCGCTCATCAGCGTCTGGTAACCGGCTTCGCGCAGCAGCTCCGGCAGCGCCACCACCTTATCGTTCAGGTAGCCTTCGTAGCCGGGCTTGCCGATCAGCTCCGGGGTGAGCGCCTCGGCCATGGTGCCGATGCCAGCGATATGGTGGTCGGTGCCGGTCAACAGCATCGAGCGCGTTGGCGAGCAGGTGGGCGCGGTGTGGAAGTCGGTCAAACGCAGGCCGTTGAGTGCCAGGGCGTCCAGGTGCGGCGTGGCAATTTCCCCGCCAAACGCGCCAAGGTCGGAGAAGCCCATGTCATCGGCCAGGATCACTAGAAAATTGGGACGTTGCGGCATCAAGGCGTTCCTCATTAGCAGGCGGTCTTTTAGCAGGCAATAAAGGCCAGTGGCAGGTCGCGGATCTGTTCGCGCACCGGCGGCTGGTAATGGTCATCGCTGGTCAATTCGTGCAGCAGCTGTTCGCGCAACTGGTGGAATTCGAAGCTGCTGCGTTGGCGTGGATGGGGCAGGGCAACTTCGACGACTTGCTTGATCCGCCCGGGCCTTGGCTCCATCACCACCACACGGTCGGCGAGAAAAATCGCTTCTTCCACATCGTGGGTCACCAGCACCGTAGTGATCTTGGCGCGGTCACGAATCGCCAGGAGTTCGTCCTGCATCTGCTGGCGGGTCAAGGCGTCGAGGGCGCCAAAGGGCTCGTCCAGCAGCAGGATGCGCGGGCTGGCCACCAGTCCCCGGGCAATCGCCACCCGTTGCGCCATGCCGCCGGATAACTGGTGAGGATAGGCGCGGGTGAAGTCGCTAAGGCCCACCAGCTCGATAAAATCGCTGATACGCCGGTCACGTTCAGCCTGGCCGATGGGCTCGTTGACCAGCCCCAGGCCGATATTTTCCGCGACGGTCAGCCAAGGGAACAAACGGTGCTCCTGGAACACGATGCCGCGCTCGCCGCCGATGCCGCTGACCGTTTGGCCGTCGACGCGAATCTCGCCGCGAAACTGGGTGTCGAGCCCCACCAGCAGGCGCAACAGGGTGGATTTGCCACAGCCGCTGGAGCCGACAATCGCGACGAATTCGCCTTCGGCAATGTCCAAGTTGAATTCTCGAATAGCCTCCAACTCGAAGCCGTCGACGTCAAAGGACTTGCCCACATGGTTGAAGCTGACAATCGGTGCGTTCATGCGTGTCTCCAGCGGGTGGCGCGGGTTTCGATGCGTTGGCCGATCAAGTTCAGGGCTGCGCCGGTGAGACCGACCAGGAGCATGCCGCTCATGATCAGGTCCATGCGCAGCAGTTGTTGGGCGCCGATCATCAGGCTGCCGATACCGCCGTTGGACGGCATGAAATATTCCGCACCGATGGTGCCCAGCCAGGCGTAGATCAGGCTCAGGCGCAGACCGGCGAAAATGCCCGCAGCAGCGCCTGGCAATATCAGGCGGCGCAGCCGCTGGGTCAGACCCAGACGCAGCACCTGCGCGGCCTCGCTGAGCTGTGGCGAGAGGTTCAGCACGCTGCGTTGAGTGGCGATAAACAGCGGGAAAAACGCCGCGAGGGCGATAAACACCCACTTGGCCAATTCACCCAAACCAAACCAGGCGGTGAGCAGCGGCACCCAGGCGAAAATCGCGATCTGTCGCAAGGCTGCCAGGGTCGGCCCCAGCACCCGTTCACTGTGGCGCGACAGCCCCAGCCACAGACCTAGCGCAAACCCGAGGCCGCCGCCGAGCAGCAATCCGCCCAGGGTACGTCTCAGGCTTGTGCCCAGGGCGCCGCTCAGGCTGCCGTCCAGTACACCCGCGGCGGTGGTGTGCAGCACGACCCAAGGGCTGACCAGAATGTTTGCGTTTACCCAAGCCTGTTGCGTCGCCACCTGCCACAGAGTCAGCAGCAGCAGGGGCAGCAGCCACGGTTGCAGGCGCTGCCAGCCTTGATAGCGCGGGCCGCGTCGAATCTGCGCGGTGGCCGGATGCGGCCAGTGCACCCATTTGTGGTCCAACCAGCCAATGCCGCGATCCATCACCACGCCGAGTACGCCGATGATCACGATGCACACGAAGACGATATCGAGCATGAACAGTTGGCGCGCCCAGACCATCAGGTAGCCGATGCCTTCGCTGGAGGCCAGCAACTCCACCGCCAGCAATGAGGTCCAGCCGGCCGCCAGGGCCAGGCGCACGCCGGCCATGAATGCCGGCAGTGCGGCGGGCAGGATCAGGCGGCGGATCAACAGGTGGGTGGGCAGGCGCAGTACGCGGGCGGCTTCCCGTAGATGGGGTTGGGCGTCGCGTACGCCCACCAGGGTGTGCAGGGTCACGGGCACCACGATCGCTTTCACCAGCACCACCAGTTTCAGGGTCTCGCCGATGCCGAAAAACACCATGAACAACGGGATCCAGGCCAGCGTCGGCACTTGCGACAACGCACTGAACGTCGGAAACACCAGGCGCTCGGCGCGCGCACTGAAGCCTAGCAGTGCCCCCAGCAACGCCCCACTGCCAATGCCCGCCAACAGCCCCCAGAACAGGCGTTGCAAGCTGATTGTCAGATGGCTCCACAGCTCGCCGCCGGCCAGTTCCACCGCGCTGCTCCATACCAGCGACGGCGGTGGCAGAATCTGCTCGCTCATCCAGTGATGGCGGCTGCCCAGCCACCACAGCGCGGAAAGCGCCAAAGGCAGCAGCCATGGCAGCAGACGTTCATTGAGTACCGGCCAGTGCGGGGTGGCGCTGGGGGCCGCGAGCGGTAGGCTCAAAAGTGAAATTCGGGCCATGGAGGACCTCCGTTGTCGCCAATGGCGTTATCTGATTTTGATCTTATAAAAATGCAATCAAGATGATTGAGGGATAAGAAAAATCATTTAAAGCCTCTGTCCTGCACGCATCCAATGCATTCGAAGAATATTTTCCATGCTGTTTATGCATAGTCCTCTGGGGCCAGCGTTTTAACTTGCATAGGTCTAAAAGCTATTAAAGTGTGAATTTATAGTATTTAAAGTTTTGCTCAGCCTGTGCCTACTTTCTGCTCCCCAGGCGACCCTCGCCCACAAGGAGCTGCGCTTATGAAATTGCCTTTTAAACGTCTGATCACTCTGTTCGCGGGCACTGCGTTGGCCGGGCTGGTGCATGCTGCCGAACTCAAGGAAATCCGCATTGCCGTGCCCGACCTCAGTGCTGGCAGCCAGCACAGTGGCGGCGGCATAACGGATGTGTTGCGCGAGCAGCAGATCTTCGAGAAAGCCTTTGCCGACCAAGGCATCAAGATTCAGTGGAATTACTTCAAGGGCGCGGGCCCGGTGATCAACGAAGCCTTCGCCAATGGCCAGGTGGACCTGGCCTACCTGGGCGATCTGGCAGCGATCATCGGCCGTTCCAATGGCCTGTATACCCGCCTGCTCAGTGCCACCGCACGGGACATCAAGCAGTACCTCGGCGTGGTGCCGGGCTCGGGCATCAAGACCTTGCAGGACCTCAAGGGCAAGCGTGTCGCAGTGTTTCGCGGCACGGCCAGCCAGTTGTCGTTCGACGCCGCGTTGGCCAGCCAGGGCTTGAGTGAAAAGGATCTGAAAGTCATCAACCTGGATTACAACGCAGCCGGTGCCGCCTTGGCCGCCAAGCAGATTGATGCCACTTGGGGCGGCTCGAACTTGACCGCATTGCAAGCCAAGGGGCTGGCGGAAATACCGTTGACCACCAAGGACCTCGGTGGCGCCGGCAGCGTGCAGGCGGTGTTGGTGGGCAGCAAACAGTTCGTCGACGAGCATCCCGACGCGGTGGCCAAGCTGCTCAAGGCCCAGCAGCAAGCGGTGCAATGGTTGACCGATGACAACAACAAGCAGGCCTACATCCAATTGGTGTCGGGGCTGGCCAGTTACCCGTCGCTGATCCTGACCAATGACTTGAAAGACCAGACCCTCAGCGAGATTTTCCCGTCGACCCTGGACCCGGTGTTCCTGGGCAAATTACAGGGTGCGGTCGACCTGGCGTCGAAGGAAAAGCTGATTCGCAGGCCGTTCCAGGTGAGTGATTGGGTGGCGCCGAATCTGGCCGCAGCGGGGCTCTGAGTCTGGTGGTGTCTGGGCTTGTTCGCGAAGAGGCCGGTTAGACCGCCACACTCACCTCTTGCCGATCCACTTCCAGCAACGTCTCGATCATCGCCTTCGCCGCTGGCGACAAGCGTGAACCGGTGCGACTGACGATGCCGCAGCGGGCGCTCAGGGTGTCCATGTTCTGTGGCAGGTTGCGCCAGTGCAGCAGCACCAGCGTGCCTTGGGCGATGTCGTCGGCGAAGGCTTCCTCGGTGCCCACGCCGATGGCATTGGACTGCAACACGATCTTGGTCAACGCCGGGAAATGTTCGGTCTGGATGCTCGGTGAGAAATCCATGCGCCCGCTGAGGTTCGCCAGCAGTTTGCGAATGCCCTGGGAGATCAGCGGCGCCGCCAGGGGGTAATCGAACATGTCGTTGGTCGACAGGCTGTCCTTGGCCAACAGCGGGTGCCCAGGCCTGCAGAAAAACACCCCACGCTTGGGCGTTAGCGCGCGGGTCTGGAAATTCGGGTCGGTTTCGAACTGACGAATGTCGGCGATAAAAAATTCGATCTCTTCGCGGCTCAGGGCGCGGCTGAGTTTTTCCCAGTTGTCCACCTGGAAACTGGTGCGGATTTTCGGGTGGGCGGTGATAAAGCGCGCCACGGCGTCGGGCACCAGTTTCACGGCGGGTGCCGGGCCACAGCCGAAGCGCAGGTCGCCGGCGTCGAGCTTGGTCATGCGCGTCACTTCACTGCTGAGCAAGGCTGCGCCATGCACCAGAGTCAGTGCGTGTTGCAGCACCACCTGCCCCTCGGGCGTGGGGCGCAGATCCTTGTGGCCACGGTCCACCAGTACACAGCCGAACTCTTGTTCCAGCCCCTGGATGCTGCGGCTGAACGCCGGCTGGGTGATGCCCATGGCGTCGGCCGCGCGTACGAAACTGCGGTGTTCGTTAAGGGCGATGAAGTAGCGCAGTTGGCGAAGATCCATATGCTTTCCCTGCATTTTAAAAATAGGTCGAAGGCATTTGCGACCAAGGGAGCAGAGGTTTTAAATGCAATCTATTATTCCGTCAACGATGCATTTATTAGTTTGCTAGATCAAAATTGCATATTAATAGAGCGTTGCCGGGAAGCGTTCCCACCATCAGCAGGCACATGAGGGTCACCACAATGAGCAACGCCGCATTAGCTGTTCAACCCATCGCCCAGGCACTGGACATTCACCCGGTCGCTGGCCGCATCGGTGCCGAGATCCGTGGCATCAGATTGTCCGGCGATCTGGATGCCGCCACCGTCGAAGCCATCCAGCAGGCGCTGGTGCAATACAAGGTGATCTTCTTCCGCGAGCAGACCCACCTCGATGACCAGAGCCAGGAAGCCTTCGCCCATCTGCTCGGCGAGCCGATTGCCCACCCGACGGTGCCGGTACGCGACGGCACGCGCTTCCTGATGGAGCTGGACGGTACGCGCGGCCAGCGCGCCAATTCCTGGCACACCGACGTGACCTTCGTCGATGCCTACCCAAAAGCCTCGGTGCTGCGTTCGGTGCTGGCGCCCAAGTCCGGTGGCGACACCGTTTGGGCCAATACGTCCGCCGCCTATAACGACCTCAGCGTCGAGTTGCGTGCACTGGCCGACACCCTGTGGGCGGTGCATAGCAACGAATACGACTACGCCGCGATCAAGCCGGATGTGTCGGTAGAACGACTTGAGGAATATCGCAAGGTGTTCACTTCCACGGTGTACGAAACCGAACACCCGGTGGTGCGTGTGCATCCGGTCAGCGGCGAGAAAACCCTGTTGCTGGGGCATTTTGTCAAACGTCTCAAAGGATACTCACAGGCGGAGTCGATCCAACTGTTCAACCTGTTGCAAAGCTACGTCACGCGCCTGGAAAACACCGTGCGCTGGCGCTGGAGCACCGGTGACGTGGCGATCTGGGACAATCGCGCGACCCAGCATTACGCCGTGGACGACTACGGCACCCAGGAACGCGTCGTGCGCCGGGTCACCCTCAAGGGCGATGTGCCGGTAGGGGTGCAAGGGCAGTCGAGTAAAACCACCAAGGGTCTCTAAGCCGGCGCAGATTCAACTGTGTGGACAATGTGGCGAGGGAGCTTGCTCCCGCTGGGGTGCGAAGCCCCCCAGAAGCCGGCGACTGCTGCGCAGTCGAACGGGAGCAAGCCTCCCTCGCCACAGGAATCTCACCCCATTGATTTGCGTCGTTTACCAGACGCCGATTTGCACCACTTTCTCCGCCTCAGGCTCACCATAACGAAACCGTTGGCCACGCAGATCGATCTCTGCGTGGCTGATGGTGGTGCGCCGCTTCAGCCCACGCAGCCACTCGAACAGATACCCCAGATGGGTTTCGCGCACCTCGGCATAGGCCGGGTCGTTGCCCAGGTCGTGCAATTCCTGCGGATCGTTCTCCAAGTCGAACAGTTGTGGACGAAAGCCGTCGTAGGCCAGGTACTTCCAGCGTTCGCTGCGCACCATGGTCATGCGGCAGCGGTCGATGGGTTGTGCCAGGCGTTCGCGGGCCGGGGCCTGGAAGGCGTAGTCGTATTCGGCGATGGCGTAGCGGCGCCAAGTGATGTCGTGAGCGTGCAGCAGTGGGATCAGCGAACGGCCTTCCAGGCGATGGTCGGCAGCGGGCAGGCCCAAGGCGTCGAGGAAAGTCGGCAGGGCGTCGATGGTTTCGACCAGGCGTGCGTCCACCGTGCCACGGCTGATATCGGCAGCGGCCCGCGGGTCACGTACGATCAGCGGAATGCCCACCGCAGGCTCCAGCAAAAATTCTTTCTCGCCAAGGAAGTGATCGCCGAGGAAGTCGCCATGGTCGCTGGTGAACACGATCAACGTGTCGTCCCAGCGGCCATTGCTTTGCAGAAAATCGAACAAGCGCCCGAGTTGATCGTCGATCTGTTTGATCAGACCCATGTAGGTGGGAATCACCGTGAGCCGCACCTCGTCACGGGAAAAATTCAGACTCTCCTGATGCTGGCGGAACGCGTGATACACAGGGTGATCGCTGGTTTGTCCAGGCTGTATGGGCGCCTGGATATGCTCGGCCCCGTACAACGCGTGATACGGCGCCGGGGCGATGTAGGGCCAGTGCGGCTTGATGTAGGACAGGTGCAGGCACCACGGTCGCTCAGCTTGCTCGTGGATAAAGTCGATGGCGCGGTCGGTGGTGTAGACGGTTTCCGAGTGCTGCTCAGCGACTCGCGCGGGTCGCCCGGCGTTGCGCATGTGCCAGCCGCTGAGCACCTCGCCGTTTTCACCTTCTGCCGCGTTCGCCCATTCGTGCCACGGGTTGGTGCCGCTGTAGCCCTGCTCGCGCAGGTAATGGGTATAGGGCGCGGACTCGCGCTTGTCGTCGAACAGCGGGCTGTCGGGGTAGATGCCGTCATGACGGAAGTAGGCGTCGAAGCCGACTTCATTCAGCGGCTCTGCCTGCACGCTGTCGGGGTCGATGTTCAGGCGCTGCAACGCCTCCAGGTTAGGCGTGGCGTGGGTCTTGCCCACCAGCACCGTGCGGATGCCGTGGGGGCGCAGGTAGTCGCCGATGGTCAGTTCTTCCAGGGGCAACGGCACCGCGTTCCACGCCACCTGATGACTGCTGACGTAGCGCCCGGTATAGGCCGACATGCGCGAGGGGCCGCAAATGGTGCCCTGGGTATAGGCGCGGCTGAAACGCACACCGGCGGCGGCCAGGCGGTCGATGTTCGGCGTGTGCAGATGGGCGTGGCCGTAGCACGACAGGTAATCGCGGCGCAGTTGGTCGCACATGATGTACAGCACGTTGCGGACGGTTTGGGGGGCAGACATGGTGCTCACCGAATGGGGGACAGGTGAGGTTTTTTCGCTGTTTGGATGGGTGGGTGGCAAGTGCATTTGGGGACTGGGTTTGATGCAGTCAATGCATGGGTGTTGCTGCCGGCGTTTTCGCGAGCAAGCTCGCACCGTTGAAACGCATTCCAAATGTGGGCTTGCTCGCGAAAGCGCCGGTTCAGACAGCAAGATTCTCCAGCGCGCGCACACCCTCATCCTGTTCATCGATCTGCTTGATCTGCTCGATCATCGCCTCCGCCAGCGGCGATAACCGATACCCCGCACGACTGACGATGCCATAGCGGGTGTAACGCTCCTCCAGGTCTTCGGCCAGACCATCGATCGTCAGGCACACTAACTCGCCGCGGGCCATGTGCAGCACATCACTGTTGGCGCTGACGATGCCGATGGCGTCGGAACGCAGCACCACACCCATCAGGCTGTAGCCGTTCTCGCATTCGACATTGGGCAGGTAATCGGGCCGGCCACTGAGGTCAACGATGACTTTGCGCAGGTTCGGCGGGCGGATGGTCACAGCCAGTGGGTAACTCATCAATTGCGCGGCCGTCACGCTGTGTTGCTGCGCCAGCGGATGGCCGGCGCGGCAGCAGAAATACCATTTGCGCGGCCGCAAGCGGTAGGTGTGGTAGTCCGGGTGGGCTTCGAAGTGGCGGGTGTCGGCGACGAAGAATTCGAATTCTTCGCTGAGCAGGCGTTTGCCCAGGCTTTGCCAGTCATCCACCTGGAACTGCACACGGGCCTTGGGGTAGCGCCCGATAAAACTGCCAATGGCCCGGGGTATCAATCCCGCCGCCGGCGCCGGGCCGCAACCGAAGCGCAATTCGCCAGCTTCCAGGCTATTGAACTGGCTGATCTCGTTGGCCAGTTGCTGCGCGCCACTGACCAGGCGCCGGGCATGTTCGAGCAATACCTGGCCTTGCTTGGTGGGGGCCAGGTCTTTGCGGCCGCGATCCACCAGTTGGCATCCGGCGCTGTGTTCCAGGGCCTGGATGCTGCGACTGAACGCCGACTGCGACAGGTTCACCGTCAACGCCGCCGCGACAAAACTGCGTTGTTCGGCAAGGGCGATGAAGTGGCGAAGTTGGCGCAGATCGATATGCATTTTTCACATCAAAAATATCGAGGAAATGCATTGGCTATGCATCAGGTCGACTCCTTATAAAGGCTATCTCTTATGCAGTAAATGTTCGTTAAAGCATAAATAAATAACCTAAGGGAATATCAGGTGATGGATATTTCCGGGTTCCGGAGCCGCTTATGAGTCTGTTGAAGCCCGCTGTACCTTGCTCTCCCTGGAGGCTAAAACGCCTGCCCCTGGCAATGTTGCTGGCGGGCAGTGCCAGTTGGACACCCAGCCACGCGGCCGAACCCGCACCCTCGAGTGAAAGCGCCAGCGGCCAACTGGAAACCGTCACGGTGACTGCCCGACGGCGTACGGAAAGCGCCCAGGAGGTACCCACGCCGATGAGCGTGATCGGCGGCCAGGCCCTGGAAAGCCAGCGGGTCTATCGGATTCAGGATTTGCAGCAACTGGTTCCCAGTGTCAACGTGGCCTATATGCATGCGCGCCAGTCCAGCGTGTCGATTCGCGGCCTGGGCAACAATCCGGCCAGCGATGGCCTGGAAGGCAGCGTGGGCTTGTATATCGACAACGTATACCTCGGTCGGCCGGGGATGGCGGTGTTCGACCTGATGGACATCGAACAGCTTGAGGTGTTGCGTGGCCCCCAGGGCACGTTGTTCGGCAAGAACACCACGGCCGGCGTGATCAATATCAGCACACGTGCGCCGAGTTTCACCCCGGAGCGCAGCATCGAAACGTCGCTGGGCGAGGACGGTTACTTCCAGACCAAGGGCACGATCTCCGGCCCGCTGACCGATGAACTGGCGGGGCGTTTCTCGGCCTATCGCACGCGCAGCGACGGTGACATCAAGAACGAATACGACGGCCATGATCTCAACGGCGGCTCCCGTCAGGGCTTTCGCGGGCAACTGCTGTACAAGCCCAGCGAGGCGTTCAACCTGCGCTGGATCGGCGACTACAACGAAGAGGACTCCAGCGCCGGCACCCGCGTGCTGTACAGCACCGGGCCGACCATCAATGGCACCAACCTCTACCAGTCGCGGGCGGCCGCTGCGGGGGCAACCCTGGTCGATGGTACCCATCGCAAGGTCAACCTGGACAGCGACCAGCGCGTCACCGTGTTCCAGGGCGGCACCTCCCTGGAAGCCAACTGGACGTTGCCGAGCGATTTCACCCTGACCTCGGTCAGTTCCTATCGCTTCTGGAATTTCACCCCGCGCAACGATGACGGCCTTAACGTGCCGGCATCGTATAACGGCGGCGTGTCGGTGGAAGACAAGCAGTGGTCCCAGGAATTTCGCCTGGCATCGCCCACCGGTGGCTTCTTCGACTACGTGCTGGGTGCCTACTACTTCGGCAACTCGCTGGACAACAAATCCTTCGTCTCTTACGGGCCCCAAGCGGATATCTGGAACGGCACGCCCGCAGGCGCATTGGCCAACGTCAACACCGTGGGCAACGGGCACATCCGCACCGACAGTTTCGCCCTGTTTGCCCAAGGCACCTGGCACCTCACCGAGCGCCTGGATTTCACCGCAGGCTTGCGCGGTACCTATGAAGAAAAAAGCGCGTGGGTTACGCGTAACAACCCGGTGGGCGGTGCGGCCGTCACGGGCGCTGCCGCGACGGCTCGACGTAACCGCACTGGTGCCTATGACTCCGGCAACCTGACGCAATACAGCGCCAGCCCTTCGGGTTTGCTCAACCTGAGCTACCGCTTAAACGAAAACCTGCTGGGCTATGCGACCTTGTCCCACGGCGAGAAGTCCGGTGGGGTCAACCTCGTGGTCGGCTCCGCACCGACTGCCGGGGCGGACTCGCTGCTGGTCGGCACCGAGCGCGCCAACAATGCCGAGCTTGGCTTCAAGAGCACGCTGTGGGACCGACGCCTGCAGCTCAATGCCAACCTGTTCTGGACGCAGGTCAACGGTTACCAGACCAACGCCTATGACCAGAACAACCGGGTGCAGTACCTGACCAACGCCGGTTCCGTGCGCTCGCGCGGTGTGGAAGTGGAAAGTACCTGGCTGCCGATCAAGGGCCTGACGCTGAACCTCAACGGCTCGTTCAACGATGTGCGCTACCTGAGCTACAAGGATGCGCCGTGCCCGCCGGAAGTCAGTCTGCGCCCAGGGGCGCCGGCTTCCTGCGACCTGAGCGGGCACCCAGTGGTGGGGGCGTCGAAGTGGATCGCCAATGCCAACGGCGAGTACAAGTGGAACCTGGATAGCGGCTTCGAACCCTACGTCACCGGCAGCTATGCCTTTCGCTCCAAGGCCGTGGGCACGGTGGAGGATTCCGACTACGGACAGATTCCCGCCTACGCCGTGGTCAACCTGTCCACCGGCTTGCGCGGCAACTATGAGCAGGGGCAGTGGGACGTGTCGCTGTGGCTGAAAAACGCCTTCGACAAAACCTATTACACCACCCTGTGGACCGGCGGTAACGGCGGGTACGAAGGCCTGTTGGGGAGCCCGCGCACGCTAGGGGTGACCGGACGCTACGACTTCTAGCCCATGCGATAGGTGGCCGGGTTGAACACTCGCATCACCCGCAGCATCGCCAGCGCCGTCACCTTGTGCGCAAACAACCCTGTTGAGCCATGCCTTTACTGAATATTTTGCATGCCTGAAAAAGCATTGAAAAACCGTATCCCGGCGCCAGGCCACGCGGGCCGTGGCTTTGGCGTATGCGCGGATTTCACTTATTCATATTAGGTCTATGTATAACTTTAAAGATTACTTTAAGGAATAAGCGTCTAGCCCCGATGATTTAGCCCTCGACGGCCTTCCACGCAGGCCTGTCGATTTTTGTTTTAAAAAACCGTAGGGAGTGAATCAATGGGCAATGTCCAGGCCGCCGCCAGTGCACACGAGGCGCAATGGCGCCAGGCACCGAGTGGTGAGTTGGTCGACCTTGGCCAGCCGCACCGTGCGCCTCTGGGGCAGCTGCGTTTGCAGCGTCCCCCCAAGCGCTTTTCGAGTCGGCGCGAAGGGATTCTGCTGGGGGTGCTGGTATTGGCCCTGCACGGTGCGGTGATTTATTGGGTGAGTCAGAAGCCCAACCCGGTACTGCCGATCGTGCCGCCGGAAATCCCACCGATGACCATCGAATTTTCCCAGCCCGCGCCGTCGGTAGTCGAACCGTCGCCGCCCGTGCTGCCAGCGCCGCCACCTGTGGTCGAGCCACCGCCGCCAGTCGTGGATGAGTTGGCCGCCAAGCCGGCGCCGAAAAAGATTCCGAAATCCAAACCGGTACTCAAGCCTTTGCCTAAGCCAGTAGCCAAGCCGGTGGAACAACCGCCTGCGCCGTCAACGGCTGCGTCACCGGCTCCGGCGCCAGTCGCACCACCCGCACCGGCTCCGGTAACGCCCGCTTCGGCCAACGCCGCGTACCTGAAGAACCCTGCGCCCGAATACCCAGCATTGGCCCAGCGCCGGGGTTGGGAAGGCACGGTGTTGTTGCGGGTGCAGGTACTGGCCAGCGGCAAACCGGGTGAGATCCAGATCCAGAAAAGCAGTGGTCGCCAGCAACTCGACGACGCCGCACTGGCCGCCGTGAAACGTTGGAGTTTTGTGCCGGCCAAGCAGGGCGATGTGGCCCAGAACGGCTGGGTCAGCGTACCCATCGATTTCAAGATTCACTAACTATTGCTGCGGGGTGTTGCACACGCCGCGATTTGTTCAGAGGGAAAACATCATGGCATTAGCATCTCCACTTGAATCCATCGAAAGCGCGGTGATCTGGCTGCTGGTGGCCTTTTCGGTCGCAACCTGGGGCCTGGCCTTGCTCAAGGGCGTGCAGTTCGGTCGCCTCAAGGTCCAGGATCGCAAGTTCCACAAACAGTTCTGGGGGGCGTCGAGCCTTGACTCGGCCGCTGAACTGGCCGAAACCCAACCCGGCGCCGCTGCCCGTGTGGCCCAGGCCGGTTATGCCGCGATCCAAGTCAGTGATGGACCCCACGCTGCCGACCTGAGTCAGGCCATCAACCACCAGGACCGCCTCGAACGCGCCCTGCGCCAACAGATCGTACGGGAGCGGCGCTCCCTGGAAACCGGCCTGGCCGTGGTCGCCAGTATCGGCAGCACCTCGCCGTTTATCGGGCTGTTTGGCACCGTGTGGGGGATCATGGAAGCGCTCAAGGGCATCAGCGCTGCCGGCTCCGCCAGCCTGGAAACTGTGGCAGGACCGATCGGTGCGGCGCTGGTCGCCACCGGCGTGGGAATCGCCGTCGCGGTACCTGCGGTGCTGGTTTACAACTATTTCCTGCGTCGTCTGAAGCTCACCGCGGCCGATCTTGATGACTTTGCCCACGACTTCTACAGCCTCGCGCAGAAAAATTCATTCCGCGTGCTGCTGCACCCAACGCTGAACAAAACACGCGCCGGCAATCCGCAAAAAGTGAAGGAGGCGTCCTGACATGGCCTTCTCTACACAAGACAATGATGAGGTGCTGAGCGAGATCAACGTCACGCCATTGGTGGACGTGATGCTGGTGCTGCTGGTGGTGTTCATCGTCACCGCGCCACTGCTGACCAACGCGATCCCGATCAACCTGCCGAAGACCGAGTCGGTGGCGCCGGTGGAGCAGAAAGATCCGCTGGTGGTGAGCATCGATGATAAGGGTAAGGTGTTCATCAACAAGAACGAGATCCAGACGGATCTGCTGGAGTTCAATCTACAGGCGGCCAAGACGAAAAACCCCGATGTGCGGGTGCAACTGCAGGCGGACAATGGGGTGAATTATGGTGAAGTAGCGCGGGCGATGGCCTCGATCGAGCGGGCTGGGATTACCAAGCTGTCGGTAATTACGGCGAAATAGGACTCGGGTTTATTGCATTGGATGTGGGGCGGTGGATGATGGGGGAGGCTGCGTTTGGCGAGCGAACTCCGCTAGCTGTTTGACTCAACAAAGCTATCCACAAAATGAGTGGGTATATCTGTGGATAATGACTCGAAAAGCGCAGAGCGCAGAGCTAGTCATGTGTTGGTCATTAATTGAGCATGTAGCGAGTGCCGCCGAAAAGTTTCAGCGTCTTTGTAGTGGCGAGAGGCACGGTCCCGCAGTGTTGCAATTTCAAGCGCTTTAGCATCGGACAGGAGTGCCGATAGGTTGGGAGAAGAGCGCTTTTGCTCTGACACTCTTAAACCCGGATCAATGCATATGCAGGATATTTCCCGCTTGAACCAATCTATTGCTCCATCCGAAACTGAAGGTAAGCCACCGAACTGCAAGGGAAGATCGAGCTTGCCCGGTTGAATCTGCAGCCAGGCCGTGAGTATCCATTGTTCATCTGCGCCCGAGTCTGGGACTGGGCCTCGGCGCTGTTTCTTCCACTGTAAATAAGCGACGTCCTTGTCGCCATTGCAGCGAATCGAACGTCAGCTGCATGCGAAGTACCATCATTTGAGCTGATGCGTTGTCGTACAACTGAATGAGCTATGATGCGTAATCATTCGAAAAACCGAGATTTTTGTTTTTGATGGACAAACTGAACATCCAACCCAGTGTTCGCCGCAGGCACCGAAGTCTGGCGGAGGAGTTGGTGACCGAACTTTCCCGGCGTATTTGCAGCGGTGAGCTCGCCCGTGCGACAAAGCTGCCCACTGAATCTCAGGTCATGGAAGAACATGGTGTCAGTCGCACGGTGGTGCGTGAGGCTATATCGCGCCTTCAAGCGGCAGGCCTGGTGGAAACCCGGCATGGCATCGGCACGTTTGTTCGGGACATCCCGAGCCCGAGCGGTTTTCGAATCGACCCGGCCAGCATTCTCACGTTGCAGGATGTGTTGGCGGTGCTTGAGCTGCGCATCAGCCTGGAAGTGGAGGCGGCCGGCCTGGCCTGCGTACGCCGTACCGACCAGCAACTGCAACTGATGCGTGACTCGCTGGACGCCCTGAACTCCAGGGCGGTCAGTGTCGAATATGCGGTGTCCGCGGATTTCCAGTTTCATCAGCAGATCGCGTTGGCCACGGGTAACCGCTATTTCACCGACATCATGTTGCATCTTGGGGTCAGCATCCTCCCCCGCGCGCGCCTGCATTCCACACGAGTGGTCAATGACAACAAGGAACCCTATCTGGAACGTCTGAGCCGCGAGCATGAAGACATCTATAAGGCGATTGTCCGGCGGGATGCCGACGCCGCTCGGGCGGCGATGCGCCTGCACTTGTCCAACAGCCGCGAGCGAATGCGGCGCGCTTATGAGGCCGCAGAAGCCGAGGCGTTGAACGACTGAACGCAGGCCTCAGGCTCGTGCCATGGGGTCGGGCAGGCCTTTAACGCCCGGATTCAAGGCGAACACACCGCCCGCTAATGGCTGGTCACTGAGGTCGATGCCTTGCGGGCGAATCGAGGTGACAAATAGCGTGTCGAGTCGGGCGCCGCCAAAGGCACACATCGTCGGTTTCTTCACCGGCAGTGGCAGCGAGCGATCCAGTTTTCCTTCGGGCGTGAAGCGCAGCACCAGGCCGGCATCAATCGCACAGATCCAATAGCAGCCCTCCGAATCCACGGCCGCGCCGTCCGGTCGACCCGGATGGGCGTTCATGTCGACGAAGTTACGGCGGTTGTGTGGCGTGCCGCTGTCGATGTCGTAGTCAAACGCCCAGATCTGCTGCCGGGTTAGGTGCGAGTCGGACAGGTACAGGGTTCTGCCATCGGGGCTGAAGGCCAGACCGTTGGGCACCACCAGACCTTCCACTTGCGCAGTAAGCTGACGGGTATCCGGATCGTAGCGATAGAGCACCCCGACCGCGTCGACGCCCATGTTGGTTTGCATCGTGCTGGCCCAGAAGCGTCCCTGGCGGTCGCAGCGTCCATCGTTGAAGCGCATCTGCGGCCGGGCATGCTCGACGCCGGCGAGTTTTTCGGCTCGCAGGCGTCCGTCAGTCTGAGGCACCAGTTTGAACACTCCACTTTCCTGCGCCCCCAACCAATGACCCGCCGGACTACGGGCGATGCAGGCGAGCATTTCGTCCGCCTGCCAACAGTCAGTCTTGCCATCTGGCTGCCAGCGGTGCAAGCGGCCCGCGGGAATATCCACCCAATACAACGCATTCTCCTGAGCTTGCCAGACCGGACTTTCGCCGGTTGCGTTGCGTGCGTCGACGATGAGTTCGGCATTCATTGGTGTGTTTCCGGCAGGTCACCGAACGGCCCGGCAGCCGTGAATGCTCCCCCTTGGAACAGGCTGTTGGGATCGTCAGCGGCAGGTTTGGGTTGTTGCTCAATCTGCGTGCGAAAGACCTCCGAACTGTCCTGCGGGGCAAAGCCCAGGTGGGCGGCATGGCGATTACTCCACCACTGATCACGATTGTTGGAAACACCGTAAACCACGCTGTGTCCGACATTGCTGGCCAGCAGGGCTCGAGCTACCAGGTGCTCCAGGTCCGGATAGCTGAGCCATGTCGAGAGCATTCGCAGGTTGCGCGGCTCCGGAAACGATGAACCGATCCGCAAACTCACCGTTTCGATGCCATAGCGGTGAAAGTAGAACGTCGCCATGTCCTCGCCGTAGGCCTTGGACAAGCCGTAATAGCCATCCGGTCGGCGCTGAGAGTGAGCATCCAGTTCGACGTCCTGCGGGTAGAAACCGGTGACGTGGTTGGAGCTGGCAAAAACAATTCGCTTGACCCCGTGTTGCCGCGCCGCTTCATAAATATGAAAGGTGCCGCGAATGTTGGCCTCGATAATTTCCTCGAAGGGCCGCTCCACTGAAATCCCGCCCAGATGGACGATGGCATCGACGTTTTTGACCAGCGCCGCGACTCCGGCCTTGTCGGCCAGGTTGCAGTTGATCACTTCGTCATACTGACCACGGCTGGGTGCCATAGGGCTGATGTCCGAGGCGCGGACAATTTCGGCGTGAGCCTGCAGGGTTTCTCTGAGGATCTGGCCCAGGCCGCCGGCGGCGCCTGTCAGCAGAATGCGGTTGAAGGGTTTAGGCGAGGCGGGTTGTGTGGTCATGGTCAGATCTTCCATTGAACGGTAGTGGCGTGTTGGTTCGGGGGGGCGCTTGCCTGGCGAGCGATGCGCGATCGTCAGGCAATACCTGGTCTTACATGAAGTTGTACTGGACGCCCAGACGCCAGCGCGCCTGGCGATCGGGGGACGTGGAGTCGACTTTTACGTCGCCGATTTCCATGAACGGCGCCCATTCCTTGGTGAGTTTGTATTTGACGATCAGGTTCTGTTCGTAATCGCTCTTCTTGTTGTCGTAGCGGATGTAGTCGGTCTTGAAATAGATGAACTGATATTCGTAGGCCCACTTGTTGGCAGGCGTATAGCCGAGCCAGCCTTCAAAGCGGTTGGTGGTCTGGTCATCCTTGATGTGGTCGGGCATGTCTTCATTGACCTGGTCACGATCCAGTTTCTTGGCGTCCAGGCGATAGCGCGTGGCGACGTAGAAGGCATCGTTGATTTTGTAGTTGTACTTGAGGCCGAACTTGTAAGTGGTCGAGTCCTTCGAGCTGTCCATCTGGAAGGCCGGGGTCAGCGTCGATTGCGCGCTGAGCTTGTAGTTGTAGCTGACTGTGAACTCATGGCCGTTGTTGACCATGTTGTCGTAGGCGACATCTTCACGGTCACCGGCCGTGCGGTATTTCATTTCCGCTTCAAAGCCCAGTCCACTGTCCAGGCGGTAGTTGAACTTGATTCGGTCAGCGTGGGCGCTGTCGTCCTCGGTGTACTGGTGGCGGTAGTTGATGCTGGCAGAGTCAGCGCTGACGCAGAAGGGCAGGCTGAGGGTCGCGACAGTAACGAGCGTGCGTAGGGTGGTGTTCATACGGTCTTCTTTTTTGTTTTTGTTAGGGTCGTTTGACGTGTACTACGAGCAGCATGGTGTTGCGTATGGATCTCATTTGTTGTGCCGATATACGTTATCGTACGACAAGACGACTCGTCTATGGGTTATTGCCAGTTTTGAAACATGTTGTTACACATGTGTCATGTGAACAGGGCTTTTAAGCAATGCGTGTTATTCCTTGGTTGTCTTTAAATACGGGCGTTTTGATTGGGTATTGAGGAAAAAGGCAGGGGATGTAGGTTATTTATTGGGTCTTTTCATGCGTTGTACGATGACATATGATCGACGACAACAGACGACACTCCTGTCACAAATCCAATAAGAAGGCTAAAGACGTCCATGAGAATCACAGCAGTCAACGTCCAGGTATTTGCCTACCCGACCCGCCGCGCAGTGGACAGCGCTGGCCACGCTCACCCAGGTGATGTCACCCAAGCCCAAATGGCTTTGCTGCGCATCCAGACCGAAGACGGCAGTGAAGGCTATGCCTTCGGTGCGCCAGAACTGATTCGTCCTTATGTGCTGGACGGTTTTGTACGCAAAGTGCTGGTCGGGCAGAACGCGTTTGATCGCGAGAAAATCTGGCACGACCTGGCGCACTGGCAGCGTGGCAGTGCCAGCCAGTTGACCGATCGTGCCTTGGCCTTGGTGGAACAAGCGTTATGGGACTGGGCGGGGCGCAAGCTTGGCGTGCCGGTACACAAGTTGATTGGCGGCTTTCGCGACAAGGTCCCGGCTTACGGCTCAACCATGTGCGGCGATGAGCTGCCCGGCGGGCTGGCGACGCCGGAAGACTACGGGCGTTTCGCTGAAACGCTGGTCAAGCGCGGCTACAAGGCGATCAAGTTGCACACCTGGATGCCGCCCGTGTCCTTCGCCCCAAGCCCGCGCATCGACATTAAAGCGTGCGCCGCCGTGCGCGAAGCGGTGGGGCCGGACATCGCCCTGATGCTCGATGGTTATCACTGGTACAGCCGTACCGATGCCCTCTACATCGGACGTGAGTTGGAAAAACTCGACTTTGCCTGGTTCGAAGAACCGATGATGGAAGAGTCTGCCGAGTCCTATGCCTGGCTGGCGGGCCAACTGGAGATCCCGGTACTGGGACCGGAAACCCTGTCGGGCAAACACTTGAGCCGGGCCAGCTGGGTCAAGAATGACGTCTGCGACATCCTGCGTGCCGGTGTGGCTGGTGTCGGTGGTATCGCACCGTGTCTGAAAGTCGCGCACATGGCCGAATCCTTCGGCATGGATTGCGAAATCCATGGCAATGGCGCGGCGAACCTGGCGGTGGTTGGGGCGATCAAGAATTGCACCTGGTATGAGCGTGGATTGCTGCATCCGTACCTGGATTACGACGAGGTGCCGGCGTACCTCAAGCGCCTTGTCGATCCGATGGACAACGATGGTTTTGTGCACCTGTCCGATTTGCCGGGCCTGGGTGAAGAGATCGATTTCGAGTTTATCGAGACCCATACGCTTAACAGCTTCTGACCTGTACACGGGCTGCCCGGTGCACGCCGGGCCGTCCGAGAGCCCTATAAATATAAGAAAGGCACTCTCGCTATGAACATTCTTCCTTCGCTGTGGGCGCGGGTATTGGCGGCCACCCTGGCGGTCGCCGTTTTACCTGTGGCTTATGCCAAGACGCCGGCCGATCAACTGATTGTCGGTATGAGCATGATTAACCTGCTGTCCCTCGACCCGGCGGCAGCCACCGGGCTGGATGTGTCGGAGATCAATGCCAATCTCTATGACATGTTGCTGGTGCAAGACGTCGCCCAGCCTGATCGCCTGCTGCCGGCCCTGGCTGAACGTTGGCAGGTCAGCGATGACCGCAAGACCCTGACCTTCACCCTGCGCACCGGCGTGCAGTTCCAGTCCGGTAACCCCTTGACTGCCGAAGACGTCGCCTGGTCGCTGCAACGGGTACTCAAGCTCAACCTGGCGTTGGCCTCGACCTGGAAGGCGTACGGTTTCAGTGCCGAGAACGTCGAGCGCTCTATGCGCGCCACGGATGCCAATACCTTTGTCATTGAGTTGCCACGGCCGACCGATCCGCTGCTGGTGCTCAACACCCTGGCGACCTCGCCAAGTGCGTTTATTCTCGACCGCAAGAAAGTCCTCGAACATCAGAAGAACAACGACATGGGCGCCGCCTGGCTGGTGACCCATGCGGCCGGCAGTGGGGCCTTCGTGCTCAATGACTGGCGTGCCAACGACGTGATTCTGATGAGCCGCTTCGACGGATACTGGGGTGGTCCGGCCAAACTCAAACGCATCGTCATGCGCAACATGACCGAGTCGCAGTCGTTGCGCTTGATGATCGAGCGCGGCGACCTGGATATCGCTAAAGGCATGTCCGCGCCGGATATCGAAGCCCTGCAAAAAAGCGACAAAGTGCGCACTCAAACCTTGCAGCGTGGCACGCTCTATTACGTAGCGCTGAGTGTGAAGCAACCGATGTTTGCCGACGCACGAGTGCGTAAGGCAGTGCGCTCCCTGATCGACTACCAAGGCATCAACCAGACCGTCATGCCGCACTACGGCGTGATCAATCAACGGCCGTTGCCACTGGGCCTTGCCGCACGCTTGCCCGATCCCGGTTATCGGCTGAATGTCGATGAAGCGAAAAAACTGTTAGCTGACGCGGGCTACCCCAACGGCTTCAAGACCACCATCCGCGTGCTGGCCGAGCCCCCCTTTATCAACATCGCTTCCAACTTGCAGTCGACGCTGGCTCAGGCCGGGATTGAGGCCAGCATCATCACGGGCACCGGTAACCAGATTTACGGTGCCATGCGTGAACGCAGCTTCGACATCATCGTCGGGCGCGGCGGTGGCGGGGCTGAGCGCCATCCCCACTCCAGTTTGCGCACCCTGGTGTACAACCCGGATAACCGCGACGAGGCCAAGTTGAGCAACTTCCAGGGCTGGCGCACCTCGTTCTACAACCCTGAGTTGAACCAATTGATCGAGAGCGCTGAAGTCGAGCCTGACGCCAACAAACAACTGGCCCAGTACCGGGAAATCCAGAAGCAACTCGATCAACAGGTGGGCGCGATTTTGCCGGTTTCGCAGATGACCGACACGGTGCTGATCTACGCCGACGTTGCCGACTTTCAAGGCCACACGGCAGCGACCACGCGCTACAAGGATGTCTACAAGAAGCGCTGAAAACCGCGCGGGGTGAGCCTCGCGTCTTGGCTACAGCGGTGACCGATTTATCAGGAGCTCACTATGTTTGTTATGACTGCCTCTGTCATGGGCGCTCGCGCTTCCAATACCGTCCGGCGCGCCAGTACGGTGCTGGTGACGTTGCTCGGCCTGTTGGCCCTGACCTTTGTCATCGGCCGGGTCATGCCGCTGGACCCGGTACTGGCGGTGGTCGGGCCGGACGCGGACAGTTCCACTTACGATCAGGTGTACCGGGCGATGGGGCTGGATAAACCGATCTGGACCCAGTTCGGCCTGTACCTCAATGACCTGCTCCATGGCGATTTCGGCAACGCGCTGTTGACCGGTCACCCGGTACTCGACGACATCCTGCGGGTATTTCCGGCGACCATAGAACTGGCCACCCTGGCCATCCTGTTTGGCGTGCTGATCGGTTTGCCGCTGGGCGTGTGCGCGGCCAGTAATCAGGGACGCCTTGGGGATCATGTGGCTCGGGTGATCACCTTGTTCGGTTACTCCACGCCGATTTTCTGGCTGGGCATGATGGGCCTGCTGGTGTTCTACGCCTGGCTCGGCTGGGCCGGTGGTGCCGGGCGGATTGATCTGGCGTATGACGGCATGGTGCCCGAGGTAACCGGCCTGTTGCTGATCGATTCGACTCTGGCGCGGGACTGGGAAGCCTTTGCCAGCGCTTTGCGCCACATCGTGTTGCCGGCGCTGATTCTCGGCCTGAACTCGGTGGCCTATATCAGCCGGATGACGCGCAGCTTCATGCTCGAACAGTTATCTCAGGAGTACATCATCACCGCCCGGGTCAAGGGACTGTCACGCCGCCAAGTGGTGTGGGGGCATGCCTTTCGCAACATCCTCGTGCAGTTGCTGACGGTCGTGGCGCTGGCCTATGGCTCGCTGCTCGAAGGCGCGGTGCTCATCGAGACGGTGTTTGCCTGGCCGGGTTTCGGCCAATACCTCACCAGCAGTTTGATGCTCGGCGATATGAACGCGGTGATGGGCTGTGTGTTGGTGATTGGACTGATCTTTGTCGCGCTCAACCTGATCAGCGATGCCTTGTACAAGGTGTTCGACCCACGCACCCGTTAATCCACAACGCTGCTGCAGTACCGATAAAACTATAAAAAGAAGGATCCTTGAATGAAGACTGCTTTTTCGAAACTGCACATAAGCCTGTTGGCGGCCGTTCTGGCCTTGGGGCCGATGACAATGGCCAATGCCAAGACCCCGGCTGATCAACTGATCGTCGGCATGAGCATGGTCAACCTGTTCTCGATTGATCCGGCCAACGCCCCCGGCCTGGATGCCTCCGGCGTCAACGCCAACCTTTACGACACATTGATCAAGCGTGATCAAGGCAACCCGGAAAAACACCTGCCGCAATTGGCCGAACGCTGGGAGATCAGCGAGGACGGCAAGCAGTTGACGTTCCACCTGCGCCAGGACGTGAAATTCCATTCTGGTCATCCGCTGACTGCCGAGGACGTGGCCTGGTCGCTGTACCGGGTGATGAAACTCAACTTCGGTCTGGCGACGACCTGGAAGGCTTACGGCTACAGCGTCGATAACATCCAGTCGCTGATCCGCGCCAGTGATGCCCACACGCTGATGATCGACTTGCCGCAAACCATGGATCCGCTGCTGTTGATCGACTCGTTGGCCATCTCACCCAGCGCCGTGGTGGTGGATCGCAAGACCGCCCTGACTCACGAGAAAAACGGTGACTTGGGCGCTGGCTGGCTGGTGACCAACGAAGCCGGCAGCGGTCCATTTATACTGACCAAATGGAGCGCCAACGACTCGCTGCTGCTGACCCGATTCGATGGCTACTGGGGCGGCGCGGCCAAACTCAAGCGCGTGGTGGTAAGGCACATGACCGAATCCCAGTCGCTGCGCCTGATGCTTGAACGCGGTGACCTTGACCTGGCTTACGGCATGGCGGCCCCAGACATTCGGGCCATCGACGGCTCGGAAAAAATCCAGGTGCAGTCGTTGCCGCGCGGCACGATGTACTACGTGGCGATGAGCATGAAGCAACCCGAGTTCGCCAAGCCCAAGGTGCGCGAAGCGGTGCGCAACCTGATCGACTACAAAGGCCTGGACGAACAGGTGATGCCGTATTACGGCAAGCTCAATCAACAACCGATGCAACTGAGCCTGGAAGCGCGCCTGCCGGATCCGGGCTATCACATGGACGTGCCCAAGGCGAAAAAACTGCTTGCCGAAGCCGGTTATCCCGAGGGTTTCAGCACCACGATTCGTACGTTGTCGGAGCCACCCTTCATCGACATCGCCGCGCGCCTGCAAGCGACGCTGGCCGAAGGCGGGATCAAGGCCAGTATCGTCACGGGCACCGGCAATCAGGTGTATGGCGCGATGCGTGCGCGCAACTTCGAGATCATCGTCGCACGGGGCGCCGAGCGGTATCCGCATCCGTATTTCAGCCTGCGGACGTTCGCCTACAACCCCAACAACAGCGATGACGCCGGCTTGCCGAACTTCCAGGGCTGGCGTGCCTCGTTCTTTAACCCGCAGCTCAACAGTTTGATCGACCAGGCCGGGGTCGAGCGCGACGGGGCGCAGCGGCTCAGCCTGTATCACCAGGCGCAGGAACTCTACGACCAGCAGGTCGGGCCGATCCTGATGATTTCGCAGATGACCGACACCGTGGTCAGCGCTGCCGACGTCAAGGGCTTCGCTGGCGATGATGCCGAGGCGACGCGTTACCTGGGCGTCTACAAGCAACGCTGAATGCGGCCGGACGTGTCTGCGGACGCGCCGGGTGATCCTGAATTCAACCCGAGAACATGCCAATGATTGCCAACATGTCTTCTACCGATTCCAACGCCAAGCGGCAGGTGGATCGCACCCCCGGGTCCAGCTTCGATGCCTTGTGCAAGAGCGGCCTGAAAGTGCTGCACCACCTGTTGCGTAACCCTATGACCCTGGCCGGGCTGCTGGTCGCGATGCTGTTGGTCGTGGTCGCGGTATTTGCCCCCTGGATCGCCACTCACGATCCAGTGGCACAGAACCTCGCCAACGCGCTACAGGCGCCCGGCGCCGTTCACTGGTTCGGCACCGATGAATACGGCCGGGATATCTTTAGCCGGTTGGTCTATGGCTCGCGTATCACCCTGTACATCATCACGCTGGTCACGGTGATAGTCGGTCCTATCGGGCTGTTTATCGGCACGGTTTCCGGCTATTACGGTGGTTTCGTGGACACGGTCTTCATGCGCTTGACCGACATCTTCATCTCTTTCCCCAGCCTGGTATTGGCGCTGGCGTTTATCGCGGCCCTTGGTCCTGGCCTCGAACACGCGGTGGTGGCGATTGCCTTGACTTCCTGGCCGCCGATTGCGCGGCTGGCACGGGCCGAAACCCTGTCGTTGCGCAAGGCGGATTTCGTCGTGGCGGTCGAGCTGCAAGGTGCTTCGACATCGCGAATTATTCTGCGGCACATCGTCCCGATGTGCATGTCGTCGGTGATTATCCGCCTGACCATGAACATGGCCGGGATCATCCTCACCGCCGCGGCGTTGGGCTTTCTCGGCCTGGGCGCCCAGGCACCGTCACCGGAGTGGGGCGCGATGATATCGACAGGCCGGCGCTACATGCTTGAGTGCTGGTGGCTGGTGGCTGTTCCAGGTGCGGCGATCATGCTGGTCAGCCTGGCTTTCAACCTGTTGGGCGACGGCCTGCGGGACATTCTTGATCCGCGCAGCGAGTAACTGGAGGCTGTATGTCTGCAATCAAATTGAACGTCGAAGGGCTCAATGTGCGCTTCGTCAATGGTCAGAAAGAAACCCACGCGGTACGGGATGTGTCCTTCACCCTGGGGCGCGAAAAACTGGCCATCGTTGGCGAGTCAGGTTCGGGCAAATCAACGGTGGGACGCAGCCTGCTCAAGTTGCACCCGGCCAGTACCCGAATCACCGCCAAGGCCATGCAGTTCGGTGAAGTCGATTTGCTGTCGGCCAGTGAAAAAGTCATGCAAAAGATTCGCGGACAGCGCATCTCGATGATCATGCAAGACCCCAAGTACTCGCTGAACCCGGTGGTCAAGGTCGGCGACCAGATTGCCGAGGCATACCTGGCTCACCATAAGGCCAGTCGCAGCGAGGCCCGTGAGCGGGTAATGGAAATGCTCGAAAAGGTGCATATCCGTGATCCGCAGCGAGTCTACAACCTGTATCCCCACGAGGTTTCCGGCGGCATGGGCCAGCGCATCATGATCGCAATGATGGTCATCACCCGGCCGCAAGTGATCATCGCCGATGAGCCGACCTCGGCCCTGGATGTCTCGGTGCGCCAACAAGTGCTAAGCGTGCTTGAAGAGTTGGTTGAACAGCAGGAAATGGGGCTGATTTTTGTCAGTCATGACCTCAACCTCGTGCGCAACTACTGTGACCGCGTGCTGGTGATGTACGCCGGGCGGGTGGTGGAATCACTGGCTGCCTGCGACCTGCAACACGCCCAACATCCCTATACCCGTGGCCTGCTGGCGGCATTGCCGAGCATGGACAATCGTCGCGAACGATTGCCGGTGCTGCAACGCGACCCGCTCTGGCTGACTTGCTGAGGAATTGACCATGCCCATGATCCAAGCACACGCGCTGAACCTGAGTTTCGGCGTTGGCCCGGCCCTCAATCAAGTGCTGCACGACGTCAGCCTCAGCGTTGCCGATGGTGAATCCTTTGGTTTGGTGGGGGAGTCCGGCTCGGGCAAAACCACCGTACTGCGCTGCCTGGCCGGGCAGTATCGGCACTGGAGCGGCGAGCTGAGCATTGCCGGCGTGCCGTTGCAGCACAAGATTCCGAAGGCGCATTTCCGGCAAGTGCAGATGGTTTTTCAGGACCCCTATGGTTCCTTGCATCCACGCCATACGGTCGACACTGCGCTGCGCGAGCCGCTGATCATTCACGGGGTAGCGGACAAGGACGACCGGATCAGCGAGATCCTGCTCAAGGTGGGTTTGAACGACAGTTACCGCTATCGCTATCCGCATCAGTTGTCCGGCGGTCAGCGCCAGCGAGTGGCGATTGCCCGAGCACTGATTCTTGAACCCAGGGTCTTGCTGCTGGATGAGCCGACATCGGCACTGGATGTTTCGGTGCAGGCGGAAATCCTCAACTTGCTGGCGGATCTGCGCCAGCGCGAGAAGCTCACGTATTTGATGGTGACCCACGATCTGGGTGTGGTGACGCACCTGTGTGATCGGGTGGCGGTGATGCAGCAGGGCAAGATCGTTGAACTGCTCGACAGTAAGGCACTCAATCAGGACCTGGCGACCCACGCCTATACAAGAATGCTGGTGCAGGCCAGCCGTGATTTCAGCCAAGAGTCCGAGCGCCAAATGGCAGTTTGAACAGACCGATTTGCGGAGAAACAACCATGCCCCATTGCCTCATCGATTGCCCCGTAACCCTGGCCCAGCGCGTCGGCGAGCAGACCCTGCTGGCCACCGTGCACGATGCTCTCGACGCCTTTGGCGTATTCAAACCGGGGGATATCAAGGTTCGACTCAACGGTTATGTCCATTACCGCTGCGGGGCTACCCAGGATGATTTCGTCCATGTGGCCCTATACCTGTTTGCCGGGCGCAGTGCCGAACAGCAACGCAGCTTGGCTTCGGCGGTGTTGGCCGCATTGCTGGGCCTGCTGCCAGACGTCGAAGCCTTGTCCATGGATGTACGGGAAATGCCAGGGGAGACGTTCGTCAATCGTAGTCAATACCTCGAAGAAGCCGGGCTATCAGCCTGAACCCGTGGGTTCAGACACCCTGGCTTGATGACTGGCAAAGACAAGGAAAACGACATGCCGTATCAACCTCCCGCTGTTGCTCTGCCCAAGCACTTTCTGGCGCGGTCACTGATCGCCACCCTGGCCGTGAGTTGCAGTCTGTCATCGTGGGCGCTGCAAGCACCGTCGAAACTGCAAGTGCCGACCCTGGCCTTTGATGATCAGCAGATCATCCTCGTCTGGGAAAAACCTGCCGATCACACCGACATCAAGGACTATCGGGTCTACGCCAACGGCGTCCTGCTGGGCAGCAGCAACGCCAACAATGACCGGGTATCGCCGGCCAAGCCCTATATCGACCGCTTCTACGAGCAGGACACCGCGAACTTCCACTACCGCATCGGCATTCACAGCTACACCGCCCAAGGTCTTAAACCCGACACCTCATACCGTTTCACCGTGCGTGCAGTGGGTGCCGATGGCAAGGAATCGGCTGACAGTCCGGCACTGGTGCAACGTACGACGAAGGTTGCGCCGGTGTTCGACGTGAAGAAGTACGGCGCCAAGGGTGACGGCAGCAGCCTCGATACCCTGGCCATCCAGAATGCTATCGAGGCCTGTACCGTTGGTTGCAAAGTGTTGTTGCCCAAGGGCATCTACAAAAGCGGCGCGCTTTATCTCAAAAGCAACATGACTTTGGAAATCGCCGAGGGCGCGACACTGCTGGGTTCTGAGCGCGCCGAAGACTATCCGCTGGCGGGTTACATTCAGTACCCCTATTCGAGCACGGTGCGCCCGGCCTCGCTGATCAACGCCTTGCCCCGCGATCCACGTCAACACCAGTCGTTCGAAAACATCCGTATCGTTGGCAAGGGCACCCTTGATGGTAATGGCTGGAAGCGGCGCACGGATATCGTCGATGAGCGTGGTCAGCCTTTGCCGTTCTACCTGCCCAGCGATAACAGGCGCTACCAGCAAGATGGCATTCTCGCCAAGGCGCAAGTCGAGCAAGCGGTGGCGCGTGGCATGAATGTCAAGGATGCCTACGGGCAGATGCGTTCTTCGCTGATCACCCTGCGTAATGTGAAAAACGTGTTCTACGGCGGTTTCACCGTGTTGAACCCGGCGTTCCACGGGATCATGAATCTGGAAACCGAAAACGTGGTGCTGGCCAATACCACGCACAAGACCTATGACGCCAACAACGGCGACGGCATCGAGTTCGCCAACAGCAAAGGCGCGATGGTCTTCAACAACTTCTTCGACACCGGCGATGACTGCGTCAATTTCGCGGCTGGCACCGGTGCCGATGCGGTGCATCAAAAGCCTCAGGAGGATGCGTGGATCTTCAACAACTACTTCCGCAAAGGTCATGGCATGGTGGTTGCCGGTAGCCACACAGGTGCCTGGATTCAGAACATTCTGGCCGAGGACAACGTCTCTGACGGCACCGATGCCGGTTTGCGAATGAAGAGTACTAACTTCATGGGCGGCGGGGCGCGGAACGTCACCTTCCGCGATTCGGCGATGCGCAATACCGTCAAACAGGCCTTCATATTCACCCTCGACTACAACGACCCGAACGCCAAACTGGATTACCTGCGTTCAACAGTCCCGGGGCAATTCCGGGATATCCGAGTCGCTGATGTGAGCGTCGAGAATGCGCAAGGCAAGGCGATCGAGGTCAAGGGCGATAGCCGGAGCAACGCCTATCATCAGGGCCTGGTGTTCGAACGCGTACGCTTCAGCGGCCCGGCCAAGGTGCAGATCGATGGGTTGAAGGACTCGCAGTTCGACAGCGTTGTATTCAGCGAGACGGGTGGGGGAAATTCATGGCAAGTGAGTAATAGCCAGGGTTTGTATTTCAACGCGGTGGACCCGACGCCGCCATAGTCGTTGCTTGCCTTTGAGCTGGATGGCGCATGCCCGTGAAGTCTTTGTTGCTCGAGGTATCAGCCTTAAACCGTAAGCGTGTAGCTTGGCGAGTTGGCTTTTGTTGGTGGAGTGCAGGTCGAAGAACTTGCGCGGAGAATAAGCCATGAAGTTAATCTCGGTGACGCCGAGTTCAAAGCTGGACTTCTAGCCGCCAAAATCGTCAATTGGCTATAGGTAGAATCCAATAGCGTTGCTTGGAATCACTCATTTTTTGCTCTTGATACACCCTGAAAACAAGTCCAGAATCAAGTCCATTCCTGCTTCAGGAATAACAGAAACCCCTTATATTTCAATGGGTCGGACGCTAGATGCGAGTCTCGTTTCCCGCTCCAATTATTATTCTGCAGGCTTCTATTGAGGTCTGCAGAAACTGAAAAAGAGGCTTCGGCCTCTTTTTTCGTTTCAGTAAATTCCACTCGAAAACACTACCAGCCACGATTTTTTAGTACATTTTTTAGTACATTAATCCGGCGCTTGGTAGATCACTTTTTCGTGATACTCGCCTCTCTGGAAACCGTACAAATCTCCTCCAACCAAACGAGACGGAGATTGTACGATGGCTCTCATCGATACTGCAGTCCGGCACGCCAAACCACGTACCAAGGATTACACCCTCCCTGACTACAACGGCCTCGCCCTTTTCGTGAATACGAAAGGCGCCAAGTGCTGGCACTTCCGCTTTTCCTGGGCGGATAAGCAACCCCGTATTTCTCTCGGTACCTATCCTGAAATTAGCTTACGAGATGCTCGTACTCTGCGTGATGCTGCGAGGGCACTGGTCGCCAGGGGCATCGATCCGCGTGTCCATCGGCGGCTGGTGCGTAATGCGAGGCGCCTGGCCACGGAAAAGTAAGGAGCCGGCGAACACACCTTCCGAGCCCGGCCGATAAGGGCGATTGTGTCCGCGTAATTTTAAGCGGACGCAATTACCCTTAATGTCAGGATCGCCATGCGTGAACGTAAGTCCTACACAAAATCCTTCAAGGCCCAAGTCGTCCACGAATGCGAGCAGCCCGGCGTTTCGGTGGCAGCCATCGCGATGAGTCACGGTATCAACGCTAATGTCGTGCGCCGTTGGCTACCGCTTTACCGTGATCAGCAGGCTGCCGCGCTACCAGCTTTTATCCCTTTGAAGGTCGAATCAAAACGAGTGGCTGAAGCGCCGGCGATTATTGAATTACCACTTGGCCAGCAAACGCTCACGGTAAAGTGGCCAACATCCGATCCCGAAGGGTGCGCCCGATTCATCCGTGGTTAGCCAATTTATTCCTGCACTATGCCTTTGATCGTTGGATGGACAGGACGCATCGCGGCGTGCCGTTTGAACGGTATGCCGACGATATTGTTATCCACTGCACAAGGATGAGCGAGGCTGTTCGAATCAGGGAGAGCCTGACGCGACGGATGAGTGAAGTGGGCCTGACCATCAACGAAGAAAAGTCGAAGATTGTCTACATCGACACATTCGAGCGGCACAATGTCGCGACGAGCTTCACCTTTCTCGGATATGACTTCAAGGTGCGAACCCTGAGGAACTCAAAGGGCGAACTCTTTCGTAAGTGCATGCCGGGAGCGTCGATGAAGGCGATGCGCAGGATGGTGGACACGATCAAACACTGGCGCATCCATCGATCCACGACGGATGACCTGAGGGATTTTTCTCGCAGGTACAATGCTGTGATTCGAGGATGGATCGAATACTACGGTAAATTCTGGTACAGAAACTTCAGCTATCGATTGTGGAGCGCGTTGCAATCGCGCCTGCTCAAATGGATGAAGAGCAAGTACCGAATCTCTATACGTCAAGCGGAGCATCGGCTGCGTCTTGTTCGAAGAGAGAATCCGGAGCTGTTCGCGCATTGGTATTTACTACGTGCATCGAATGTGTGATCAAGAGCCGTATGACGGGAGACTGTCACGTACGGTTCTGTGAGCAGCCGAGGGGTGAAATTCCCTTCGGCTGACTCGACTTGCAGGATCGCTGCGTAGCGGCAAACGGGCGGCAGCGATCATGAGTTTAATCCAGTCTGCACGGCTCAACGGGCATGACCCGTATGCTTATATGAAGGAGGTCCTCACACGCCTGCCAACGCAGCGGGCGAGTGAGATTTCCGAGTTGCTGCCGCATAGGTGGCAACCAGTCTAGTTGCGCAAGACGGGATGCCCGGAGGCATACTCTTCGACAGCGGCCCCTCACATTCTTCCGGCCACGATTCGAATCGAAGTGCCTCATTCAAAAGGCATAGTCGTGGTGAGTTGGCCGGCAGAAAATGCAGCGACATGCTCCGCTTTTCTGCGAGCCCGCTGGTTGGATTTGTAAATGCTGTCGCGCACGGGGGGCACGCCCAATTTGACGCAATCTATCCATTCCTGGGTCGACATGACTGCTGCAAAGCGCGATTGCAACACTACGCTGAAGACGCGATGGATATCTTCAGCACTCGCATAACCCGCTTGGTTCCGATACGACACGGTGCCGGATGCGTCATGTAAAAACTCAACGTTGGAACCGTTATGTAAGGCGTGGTTGATAGTGGACGCATTGCAGTTGTGGGTCATGTAGCCAACTACCGTAAGGGTATCGATACCGTTCTTCTCAAGCCATTGCGCCAGATCGGTCTCTGGATAGGCGCTGGGCAAGGTCTTACTCACAGAGTAGTCATGAGCACGCGCTGCCACTACCGGATGCAGTTGCCAGCCATCCGTATGGATGGCAAACAGCGGCGAGCCGGCCGGCGAAGTTTGTTGGACCACCATGATCGGAATTCCGGCGGCGCTTGCCACATCCATGGCGATGCCGATATTGGCAATGGTTTCCAGCGGGTTTGGGTACTCGATGGGCAGGTTCCCGGTGAAGTATTCGTTTTGTACATCGATCACGATCAAGGCGCGTTTTTGGATAGTAGGCATGGTCAGATTCCTGTGGGGTTTCTGGTCGCTCGCGAGTGGCTGCAACCCTTAGCCCGAATCTTAGAGAGATGCTATGCTCGCCGTTAGCGGCCCAAAGGACATCGCTCGATGATATTGGGCCAATATCTATCGATGCTCATTCCTCATTCCTCATTCCTCATTCCTCATTCCTCATTCCTCATTCCTCATCGACCATCCGCCTTATGCCATCCATAACCATTGCTGTTTTAGCGTTTAACGGAATCAGCCCTTTTCACTTGTCGGTGCCGTGCCTGGTATTTGAAAACCGTTCCTCGGCGGGATTACCGGCCTACCAACTACACATCTGCGCGGCAGAGCCTACTGTGGGAGGCGTACTGCGCACTAACACGGGCTTTGCCATCCAAACGGACCTGACCCTTGCCGATGCTGCGCAGGCCAATGTGCTGATCGTACCGTCCTGGCGTGACCCAGCCGAGGTACCACCCGAACCGATGTTGGATGCGGTGCGAGCTGCCCACGCGCGTGGGGCGACGGTAGTGGGGCTGTGCCTGGGGGCATTTGTGCTGGCTGAAGCCGGCTTGCTGGACGGCCGGCAAGCCACCACGCATTGGAGCAGCGTTGAGCGGTTCGCCGCTTTATACCCAAGGGTAACCTTGGTGCCGGACGTGTTGTATCTGGACGCGGATGACGGGCTAATCGTAACGTCCGCCGGAACCGCTGCGGCGCTGGATTGTTGCCTTCACCTGGTGCGCCGTTGGCATGGCGCTGAAGTTGCCAATCGCATAGCGAGGCGGTTGGTCGCCGCGCCACACCGGCAAGGCGGGCAGGCTCAGTACATTGAGCAGCCGCTGCATTATGCGCGCGGCGGCGACCGCCTTGGCGAGTTGCTCAACTGGGCTGTGGCAAATCTGAGCGTGCCACATTCCCTGGATACGCTGGCCGAACGCGTCGCGATGAGCCGTCGCAACTTTACCCGCCGATTTCGGGAATTGACGGGCACGACCGTTGGGCAATGGCTACTGGGGCAGCGCCTGGCCTACGCGCAAAGAATGCTGGAAACAACGCAAGAACCTATCGAGGTTATCGCGCAGCACGCGGGCTTCGGCAGCGCGGTATCACTGCGGCAGCACTTTAACCGGGTGTATCAGACTTCACCCAGCGCTTATCGGGCGTTGTTTGCACAGCGTTGAAAATGCGCTGGCGACTTTCATGGCATGCCTGGCGGGGCAGGGTGTAATGGTGGCCTTGAGTTTGATGAAACCTTGCCAGTTGGACTGTACCTCTACAGCCATCAGGTTCCGATCAGGGATATCTATCTCGAGGCCCGCGCGGTGCGCGAGGTCCTGGTCAGCCGGCACAACGAGAAATGGCCCCTTTCTATTCGCCTGGGCGGCGCCGGCAGCCGCTGGCTGCCCGTGCGCTCACGCCGCGAAGCCGCTACGCACCTGAGCGAGCCTCACCGCCTAGGACGCTTTGCCGAAGCGATCGGCATGGGGGGGCTTTGCCGTCGAGCTGTAAAGCGTTTCGCAGGCGCGAAAATTTTGCCATGGCAAAACCATGCGTGAGGGTTTGAGCGACGGCAGGCGGCGTTTTTCAAGGTAGTTGTCGCGTCAACCGTTCAGCTATGCCGCTCTTTTCTCAGTCTGCTGCTCCCGATCCGGGTTCAGTATCACCGGGCCTATCGGCTCCCAGTTACGCGTCTGACCTGACCAGCGTTCCGGGTTGTTCTCCTTGGCCCGTTCGTACAGTTCATGTCGCCGCGCCAGGATCTGATGATCCAGTCCTCGATGTCGCTCCGTTGGTGTCACGAAGCGGATCCGGCTATGCCGGTGCTCGTTGTTATATGACTTCAGCCCGAGCCGTGCCGGAGAGCATGCGCGTAACTTCCTCGGTTCCTGGAATGGCAAGCTGGTGTGCGACGACTTCGCTGGCTACAAAGCCGGCTTCGAGAAAGGCATGATTGAAATTGGTTGTATGGCTCATGCCCGACGCAAGTTTTTCGATCTGCACATGGCGAATAAAAGCCAGTTGGCAGAACAGGCACTGCACTCGATTGGCGGCTTGTACGAAGTTGCCGACGCAGCGGGCGAGTGAGATTGATCAACTGCTGCCGCATCAGTGGGTATCTGCCTGAGTTACACAAGACCTGATGTCCGTAGACTTACACTACGCCGTCTGCCAAAAGCACTCACTCTAGGATTCTGGCTTGTCAGATCGCTGCAATATTGCTAGTGTCGATCTATGACTAACTATTGCCTCACCTCGACTACCACCACCACGACCGCTGAAAGCGGAGCGTGCGAGGTGTCGTGAGCCAATAGCAGACGAACTTCAAAGGCCCGCCAGCGATGGACAGGGCCTTTTTTATGCCCTTGTGTCGCTGGCTCAAACGCAAGGAGATGCACCCATGTACGCCCTGTTGATACTCGATATCCAAGTCGGGCTTGTTCACGGCCCGGAAAAACTATGGCGCTGCGAAGAGTTGTTGGAAACAGTGAATACGCTGATGGACAAGGCACGCAGCGCTGGTGCTCCAATTTTTCTCTCGCGCCACATCGGGCCCGCTGGATCTCCAATCGAACCAGGCAGCCCGTTGACGATGGTTGCGCAGGAACTGAAGCTTCTGGGTGGAGAGGTGGTATTCGAAAAGCGGCGGCCTAACGCCTTCGAAATGACCGACCTGGCGGACAATTTGCGGTCTCGCGGGGCTACCGGTGTGGTAATCACTGGCATGAAAACTCAATACTGCGTCGACAGCACCTGCCGTGCTGCTCGTGATCTTGGCTTCGATGCGGTACTTGTCGCCGAAGGTCATACCTGTTCAGACACGCCAGTGATGAAAGCTAAGGACATCGTTGCTCATCACAATGCAACTCTTGACGGGCCGTTCTGCCAGCTAGTTCGGGCTGAGGAGTGGAGCTTCTAGCAGAGCCCGGAACTACGGGAATACACATGACTTGCCGTAAGCACTGGCACCATGTGACATTCCCGTACTTTAAATGGGACGTTATGGGTCTGCTGTATATCAAAGATACGAACACCGTCGCATCTGGTGATAGGCCGCAAGATGTATTGCCGGAACGCTTACGGTGAGTAACGAGCTTCTCCATCACCAATCCAATGAATGTTGATACCGCCAACGGCAAATGTTGCCGACTGGGGTAAAGCACATGCAGGCCGTAACCCGTGCGATGGTAATCCGGCACCGGAGGAATTAGGGAATTAGGGGACAGGAATTAGGGGGCAGACCACGTTTTTTGCTTACCCATCAAAAAAGAATCGTAGTCTGTCCCCTAATTCCCCTGGCCTCAACGGTACGGTCGGATTAGCGAGCGGGTGCAACGCCAGTAGGAAGCGGCACAATAGGCTGCGACAACCTCGCGAGCCCGGCCTCCTACTCCCGACCCCCACAAGGATTAACCAACTGCAATACCTGCGTCCTTGTCGCATAGGGAATGGCAGTGTTAGCAATATAACCCCCGCCATAATTGTACCGCCCGGTGTTCTCCACGAAGTTACCTTGGGGGCCGACGAAGGTTTTTTTGCCCTGCGTCATTGCATCCAGCATGAGTTTCTTCTTCAGTAAGTCCGGTTTTGCGTCGGGGGTAATCGGCCATATTTGCAGGGCGTAGTCTTTGGTAAACATGTAGAAGTTCGGCGCTGTGTCGACGGATGCCTGTGCGTGGGCGCACATGACTTCGCTTGCCTGGGGCTGGAAGACCGGCCTGTAGTGCTTATTGCTGTAACTGGCAAGAATCAGCTTTGTGCGGGTCTGCACGGCCAGTGCATCCTGCAACTGACAGGGTGTTATGTCACCGTAGGGGTTGGCGCACCACAACACCTGGGTCATCGTGACAACATCGTCTGGTTTCACCGCTAGGTCTTTCTGAATGGCCGCACGATCCTCGGGCTTTTCGTAGGGAATGCCGGCGCACCCGGCGAGTAACGCAGGGGGGAGCAAGACGGCTAAGAGCAGGCGCATTTGGGACTTCCTTGTGAGAAAAATATTTGGAGCGCGGCAGGATAGTCACGCGTGATTAGCCGGGCAAGCGCAGCTGAACTATCCAGCGTTTACTTTCGATGTCAGATTTCTGGTTCATATTTTTCCCCCAGTGATTAAATCGCAGTATCGATTCAAGATTAAGATCCATCCGTATCAGAAACGGACCTTGAAGGTAGGCGAATCAACCGGTCGTGAATCACGCCGGTCGTAGAGTTGGGTGATGCTCGCACGAACATCATCAGTCAAATCGGCGTTCTTGTTTCTGTGTTTCCCGGGATTCCGTGAAGAACCAAAAAATAACCCAGTTGGGTAACTGGGTTGTTGCCAGGGCTTTGATTGCCCGGGGGATTGATCCGCGTGCTCACCGCTCAATACCACGCGCCTGTGGCCAGTACGCCTCCATTCTTTATGTAGCATGCCTGTCCTTCTGCAATACAGCGCAACGGATCATCTATGGTGGCGGTAACCTTCGCTAGGCGCTAGTGCGCCACAGCCCATGCTGGCTTGTTCGTAGAGTGCAAACAACAGAGGTTTTGGATCGGGCGTCATGGCTCCTGAAAAAATTGAAGGGGCGTTTCCGTATCGACTCCAGCGAATAGAATTAAACGAACCGGCGCCCGTGCCCTCACTTCGGCGGGTGGGCGGGCGGTGCAAGCGGTCGTGGTAGCGACCACCTCACCAGACCGCATCTGCCCGGCGGTGGCGCCGGAAGTGGCGTCGGCACTGGGCCTCGGCATCAGCCTTGGCGTGGCCGACCTGAGCCAGCCCTCGACTAACCACGCCGACCTGATCACCTGAGCGGACCATGCTCTGGATGCTTCGAAGAACACCGGGCGGAATCGGGTGACGGTGTATGAGTAGCCCTCAGCGCCTGTCGGCGTAAGGCGCTATGGGTTCGACCGGCAATGGAAGGTTGCCTTGCCAGGGATCGAAGGTGTAACGCAGGTAGAGCAAGGCCCGGCTCGGCGCGTAGCCCTCGCTGTGCTGCCAGGTGATGCCGGTGCCCAGGACCAGGTTGTCCGATAACCTGCGTTCGAACAGGCCTTGCAGGCGGACGTTGACTCCGCTGCTACTGCTGCCGGCGTTGACCTGGCTGGCATCCTCGGCGAATACGAAGCCGGCCTGCTCGACCAGCTCGCGCAACTTGTCCGCCCCGTGAACGGGGTAGAGATCGCTGTCGCGGGTCTTGGCATAAGACCAGCCCACCGAGCTTTCCAGCAGCACTGACCAGTCGGCATTTCGCCAGGCATAGTTGAGCGGTACGCCGATGGAATAGTACTGCTGCGGGCTGTAGTAACCGCCTTGGCCCAGGCTGTACTCGCTCAGGTCCTTGTCGTAGCCCCAGTACATGAGGGTCAGACCGGTGCGAAGACGCTCGTCGGCGCGGTCGATCAGGCGGTAGTAATAACCGGCCATGGCCGACCGGCGTTGGTTGTCGGCGACGTTCTGGCCCCGCAACCAGTGGGCGCCGAGGCTGGCCCAGACACCGTCGACACCCCCTTCGTCATGACTGAGCCCCAGGGTGACGCCATTGGCGGTGACGCCACCCCAGGTGATGCCGGTGATCGGGTCGACCGCGCCGGCATAGGACACCAGCGAGTTGCTCATTGGCCGTCGCGAGGCCGTAAGGGACCAGCCGAGGGACCTCCAATCACTGCTGTAGGTGACCCCGCCGAGCCAGTTCGGCACTTTGAAGCCTTCTGGCGAGTGCCCCAGATCCAACGCCCAGCGCTCATTTTTCCAGCCCATCGCCAGGCCTGTGCCGCTGGTGCTTTCGGAGGTGTCCGGGCAACCGCTGGTGACCAGTGCGCAGCTACCGAACTGCTCGCGGTGCAGGCCGTTCGCCTCGGTGGCGAAACTGCCGACATCCAGCTCCACCCGCTCGGCCTGGAGGAAGCCCTGGCCTTCGGCAATCGGCGCATCCAGGCGCAGGATGGTGGTCTGGGTGGTCAGGTCGGAAATCCCCGACGACGAGTTGTCCGTACGCCAGGCGAAGTCATGGTAGAGATGCACAGTCGGGTTCTGCTCCTGGTACAGGGTGTCCACGTCACTGCGAAGGCTGCGCGGCAGCCACTCGTCGGCGTCCTTCGCCCGGCTGGCCAGGGTCATGGCGCGATCGTCGCGGGGGTTGGCCTGCGCGGGATCGATCAAGCTGGCGGCGGCCATGCTGCGGGCATAGTTGTCCAGCGCCTGCTGGGGCTGCTGGCGGGACATCAGCCGCGCTGCATCTCGATACAGCAGCGGATCGCTCTGTGGCGTCTCGAGCAGGCGGGCGTACAGCGCGCGCGCCTTGTCCGGCTGGTTCACCCCGGTCCAGGCATTGGCCAGGCGCCGCTGGTAGGCTGCCGGCGCGTTCGCTGGCACTGCCAGTTCTTCCAGCGCGCTCTGCGCCGGCGCAAGCTGGCCGCGGGCAATCAGGGTTTCGATCAGGCCCAACTGCGCCTCGGCGTTGCGCGGCTCGCGCTGCAGGACTTGCCGATAGTAGGTCTCGGCTTGCAGCTGATCGCCGCGCTGGTAGGCCCAGTCCGCGAGGGTCGCCAGATCGTCGGTACTCGGCGCGCGCAGCAGCAGGGCGATCGCCTGCGGCTCGTGACCGGCATCACGCAGGGCCTGGGCCCGGGCCAACAGCTGGCGGCGTTCGACCCGGCTGGACAGGTCGCGCATATTGCCGTCCCACTGCACCGCGGGAATGGCAGCCAGGGTGGCGAGCGTCTCGCTGTCGCGCCCGATCGAGGCCAGGTACAAGCCGTGGGCGTAACGGGCCTGGGCATTGCTGCCCTGGCGCTGGATCAACTGGCGAAAGCTGTCTTCGGCCGCGCTGTCTTGCCCCTGTGCATGCTGGGCATTGGCCAGACGATAGGTCAGCCAGGGATCGTCCGGGGCCAGTGGCCGGGCCTTGAGCAGCACCCGCGAAACCGTCGGCCAGTCGGCGCGCCGGGTCGCAGCATCCGCTTCAAGCTTAAGACGGTCGAGCTCCAGGCTCCGGTGCAAGGCCGCAAATTCGCGCTGGGTGGCTGCCGGCAAGGTGTCGAGGTAGTCCTGGGCCTTTTTCGGCGCTTGCGTCTGGTACAGACGCACCAGAGCGCGCACCGCCTTGCCGTTGTCGGGCTGCAGCTTGCGCGCCTGCAGCAGCAGGGCCTCGGCCTGAATGTCTTCGCCTTCGGCCTGGGCGGCATTGGCCAGGCCCACCAGCCAGTCGGCTTCGTCGGGTTTGACCTGGCGCGCCTGTTGATAGGCTTTGCGGGCCGCCGCCAGGTCCTTGCGCTCCAGGGCTTCGTCACCCTGCTGCAGCAGCATCCAGTTGCGGTTGGCCAACTGCAGGTCTTGCCATTTGCTGATCCGGGTAAGTGTCCTGTTCCTTGCCCAAGGCCTCGGTGAACGCCGTATAGGCCTGGTCATGCTTGTTCTGATGCATCAATGCGATGCCCAGGGAGCCGATCAGGCTGGCATCATCCGGGTAGCTGCGCGAAGCGCGGCGCAAGAGCTTTTCGGCGCCGACATTGTCGTTGGCCTCCAGCAGCTCCTTGCCTTTGACGCCGGCCCGCCAGGCCGGATCGCCGAGCAACTGGCGTTGGTGCTGCAGCTGCTTGGCTGCCTGGTTCTTGAAGGTCGAATAGGGGTAATGCCGCTGGAAGTCTTCCCAGGCGCGAGCGGTTTCGCTGCTGACCGGCAGCTTGCTCAGGTAGTTGTACTCGCGCTCGGAGGCGAGGTTGCTGGCTTGGGGATCGTTGGCCAGCTGGTGCAGAACCGCCAAGGCTTCGGCATCGCGCTGTTCGGCGAACAGCAGGCCGGCGAGCATCTGGCGCAGCCCCGCGTTACCCGGGTACTGGCTGTCAAGGCTTTGCAACTGCTGGATCACCGCGGGGCGTTGGCCGCTGATGGCACTGCGCACAGCCCAGTATTCCAGCGCGCTGGAGAAGTCCGGCGGCTCGCTGCCGAACAGTTCCTGGTACTGTGCGGCTGCCTCTTCGGCCCGTCCGGCAGCTGCCAGCAGGCGGGCTTGCTGCAGCAGATGCTGACCGTCCTTGCTTTGCAGCTTGATCAGGGCCTGGGCCTGGTGCAGCGCTGGCGAACCCGGGGCCTGGCGGCGCAATTGCTCCAGGCGTTGCTCGGCCAGCGGCTGGTTATGTTGCAGCAGGGCCTGGCGAATCCCGCCGACCAAGACTTGCGGATGTTCCGGAGCAATCGACTCCAGGCGCGCCAGCGAGTCGCGCACCAGGTCCTCGCGATTCATCGCCTCGCCCAGGCGTACCTGTCCGAGCAGCCACTGTTGCTGGTCCTGGGGGGTAACCGGCTGAGCCAGCGCGGTGCCCGACAAGCAGCTCAACACCAACGTCCATTGCGACACGACTTTGCGCATGAGCACTACTTGCATGATGACGTCCACGCCGGCAGCACCCGGCCGTCCTTGTCGAAACGATAACGCTGCTGGTCCCAGCCTTGGCCGAACATCAGCAGTGATTGGTTGTAATAGGCGTCCGCCGGGGGCGGGTTCTGGCGTAGGCGTTCGCGTTGGGCCGCCAGAGCCGCACCGCCTTCGGCTGCGCTGGCCAGCAGCGGCAACAGCGCCGCCGAGAAGCCAACCGGGCCGACGCCCTCTGCGGTGCCCAAGGCGACATCCACACGCTCCGGCGGATGGCCGAGCCGCGCCGTCAGCGCCACCATGGGTTGGACCTGCGCGAGCAACTCGGCCCTGCCCGGGGCTTGGGGGTCTAGCATGCCCAGCCAGAGGTAGACGCGGATCGCGTCATAGCTGCCGAGCGCGCCCTTGGCATCTGCTGCCCAGCCTTGCCCGGCCTTCCAGACCACCCAGTCGGCGGGCTGGCCCTTGGGCGAACTTTCCAGCAGCAGGCGCCGGGTACTGTTCGCCACGTCGCGCCACACGGGTGCGACTTGGGCAAAACGCGCCAACAGTTGTGGCGGCAGGTAGCTGGGGTTAAGCCGCCAGCCATCGGCGGATTCGAAGCCGACATCCCCCGGCAACAGCATCAGGCCCAGCCCGGTCAGCGGGCGCAGAGTTTGCGCGGCGCTGCGCCAGAGCATGTTGCGGCCAAGGGTTTCATAATCCGGCCGCTTCCAGAGGCGGCCGGCCTCCAGCAGGCTGTAGGCCATCCACAGGTCGGCATCGCTGGCGTTGTTCGGATCCAGCACCTGCCAGCGCCCCTCCTTGCTCAGGCCCCACTGCCAGGCGGGTAGCTGGCGGCTAAGGTCGCCACCGGCGAGGTTGTCCCGGGTCCAGTTCAGCAGCTTGGCGAAGCTGTCACGGTCGTTGCCCAGCAGGGCAAAGAACATCCCGTAGCTTTGGCCTTCCGAGGTGGTGATCTGCTGCTGCAACGAGTGATCGATCACCCGTCCATCGGGGCTCACCATCGCCTTCTTGTAGCTCTCCCAGGCCGGCCAGGTGCACTCGGCGGCAGTCGCCAGACCCGGCAGGCTCAGGGCCAACACCCATGCGACGGAGGCTTTCATCCCTTACTCCTCGTTCGCCAGTCGACGACGTACGGCCCAGCGCAAGGCGCGCCACAGCAGGAAGGTGGTCAGCAGCACGCTCAGGACCGCCATGCCAGCCAGCAGTACCGGATGTTCCGAGAGCTGGAACCAGAGCATCAGCCACCAAGGCAAGTAGCCGACAAAGTACTGCTCGCCGACCAGCTGGCTGTTCACGCCGCTGCTGCGGATCATGGCCACGGAACCGGACACAGCGTCGATTTTCCCGCTATCGCTCAGGGTTTCGCGCAGCATCTGGTAGTCGGGGGTGTTGGTGGCCAGCAGCGCGACAATGCTGCGCTGGCTATGGAAGGGCGACTGCATACCGACGATCGCCGCCATCGGGGCCTTGGTCGACACATCGACCCGGTTGGCTCCCAGGTTGCGCTCATCGTTGATCTGTCCGGCTCGGGCCGAAGCCTGACCGGCGGCGGCATTCGATGCCTGTATCAGGGAGTCGAGGGTCTGGTCGAGCCACAGGTTGAGGTCCGGCTGGTCCCGCAGGTCCGCGGGCAGGGCGCCCAGCACCAGCAGGTCGGCGTCGGCTTTCCTGGCGTCATCCCAGTTGTCGCTCAGGTTCAGAGCCAGCGCCGGGAAGCCGGTTTGCGAGGATATCTTGGCGACCGCTTCGAACAAGGTGCTGAGCTGGGTGGCGGTCGGATTGGTCGGCACCACCACCAGGGTTTCCGACAGGTCGGCCATGCGGCTGAAAGGGAAGCCGCTGCGGGCGAAAGCGCGCAGGTCTGGCATGGCGATGTAATGGTGATAGCCTGACAGGTCGATGGTCGACTCATCGTCGATCAGAGCCCGGGTGTCCACCGGCAGGGAGGTCTGGCAGCGGTCGCGCTGGGAGCTACCGAAGGTACTGGCGAAACTGAAATCGAAGCGGATGCTGTTGCGATCACCGATTTTCAGCGCCGGCACCAAGAGGTGGTCGCTTGTGTTCGCCGACTCGTTGGACAGCACCGCCAGGCGCAGTTCTTCCAGACGGCTGTTGGTGTTGTGCAGCAGCGGCAGGCTGGTGATGAACTGGTTGTTGAGGCTGATGTTCAGGCGCGAGTCGTCGTTGGTCGACGGCGGCGTGTAGCGGTACTTGGTCTGCAGCGGGATGCCCTGGTTACGCCAGACGAACAGGTCGGGCGGCAGATTGATGTCGAGGATGATCGGGCGCGGCAGAAGGCCGCTGACCTGCAACTGCTCAGGGTACTTGAGCAGTTCGGCGAAGCGCACCGGGCGATCGGTACGCATCCAGTTGGGGGCGTCGTAGGGCTTGCGCGGCTGCAACTGCTGGACGTTTTCCACCGTTACCCGCGAGCCGCGGAACAGCTCGCCGCCCAGGGCCAGGGCACGGGCGGCCACCGCCAGGTCAGCGTCATTGCGCCCCATCACCAGCAGCACTTTACTGTAGTGGTCGTTGGGGTTGTCGATCAGCTGCACCACCGGCGCCTGCACCAGCGGGAACTTCTCCAGGTCCGCAAGGAACTGTGGCCGATGATCGTTGGTGGCGAACACCACCGAAGGGTTGAGGGTGTTCTGGTCCTGGTCCTGGCTCGCCGGCAGCTGATCGAACAGCACCGGGAACCGGGCGCCGCGCCAACCCGCCAGGCTGCCGAAGTAAGAGGCCAGGATGCCGGCGGCGCGCTGTTCGCCTACGGTCGGGGAGGCGGCGAACAGCAGGTTGATGACCGGCTTGCCATCGCCCCGTGCGTCGAAGAATGGCCTCGGGAAGAACGCCAGATCGTTCTGGGTCGCCAGTGCCTGTTCCTGCAGGGAAACCTGGCTGGCGCGGCTGACGTTGACCCACAAGGCGTTGTTGGCCGGGTCTTCGCACATGTCGGTGTAATGGCCGACGAACTCCAGGCGGACGCGGTTGAAATCGGTGACCAGTCGGGGATCCAGGGCGATCTGCTGCGTGGTCTTGCGCCCCAGTTGTTCTTTCTCGATGGGCACCACGCTCATCAGAGTGTCATTCAAGTAGACCCGCATATGCGAGAGTGTCGGCAGCAGCGCCGGAGACGGGGTGTATTCCAGCTTAAGCCTGGCATCGCTGGCGATACGGTCGCGCCGCAGGGTGAACTCGATCTGATCGCTGTTGTGGATCCCCAGCAACAGGCTGTCGGCCGAACGCCCCAGCTGTTCGAAGGTGCGCGCGGTGGCCCAGCTCGGGGCTTTCTGCTCCTGCGCCAGCGGGGGCGTGACAGGCGCCGGGGCGGCCTGCGCGCAGGCGACGGCCAGGAGCGCCAGGTTGGCAAATAGAGATTTGCTGAAATAGCGGCTCATGATGCGTTCACCGTTATAGAAGAAGAGGAGGGGGAAGACGCCAGGGGCATACGCGGCAGGTAACTGCCCAGCCAGGCCAGCAGGCGCAGGAACGGACCGATCACCACGTGGGTCCAGGCCGGCAGGTATTCGTAGAGCCGGTAGTAACCCTTGGCGCCCAGCTTGAGGATGTCCAGGAAACTGTGCAGCGGCCGGTCTGGGGCGAAGTCTTCGCCCCAGTTAAGCCAGGCGTCGGCCCGGGCGAAGGTGCACTGCACGAAATCGATCTTTTGTTGCTCCGTGAGCTGGGTGAAACTGATGCCCACGAAGTTCTTGCGGCTACGGCAGACCACGCCGGGAAACAGGAACTCGCGCTGCCCACGCTGCATCAGCAGAGAAACGTGACCACCCACCGGCAGCGACAGTGGCACATCCACCTGGAACCCGGCGCCGCCGTCGGAGTAGTCCACCAGCATGCCGGAGTAGAAGCGACCGTTATCCAGACGCACGGCCGCCGGCAGCTTGGACTGTACCCGGTGGGTCTGGCGCACCTGCCGCACTTCAGCGGCAATCGCCACCGCGGCACCGATGATCAGCAGGTTGTAGACCACCCAGAGAGTGCTCACCAGCACCGTGCCGATCTCGGTCGCCGGGCCAGTGAACAAACGCCAGAAGGCGAAGCCCAGGCCCGCGAGGTTCAGGGCCGAGAGCACCAGATAGGGCTGGGCGATCTTCCAGTCGAACTGGTTGTGCTCCATCAGGCCGCCTTTGGCCGTGACGTTGAACTTGCCTTTCCTGGGGTTGAACAGCGCCACGGTGGTGGGTCGGGCAATGTACCAAGCCAGTACCGTTTCGTAGACCTCCCCCCAGAACGTCTGGCGAAAACTGCCCTGCGTCCGCGAGTTGGTCAGGCTGGCATGGATCATGTGCGGCAGTACGTACAACAGGATCATCAACGCCGGGGCGTAGATGATGTAGGCGTGCAGAAACAGGAAGGCCAGCGGCGCGGTGAGAAACAACAGCCGCGGCAGTCCGGCCAGGAAGTGCATCATCGCGTTGGCATAACAGATCCGCTGGAAGATCGTCAGGCCCTTGCCCAGCAAGGGGTTGTCGGTGCGGAAAATCTGCGCCATGCCGCGGGCCCAGCGAATCCGCTGGCCGATATGCGCCGACAGGCTTTCGGTCGCCAGCCCGGCAGCTTGGGGAATGCGCACATAGGCCGAGTTCCAGCCGCGCCGGTGCAGGCGCAGCGCGGTATGGGCGTCCTCGGTCACGGTTTCGACCGCGAAGCCGCCTATTTCGTCCAGCGCGGCGCGGCGTAATACCGCACAGGAACCGCAAAAGAACGCCGCGTTCCACATATCGTTGCCGTCCTGCACCAGGCCGTAGAACAGTTCGCCTTCGTTGGGCCGGCGACGGAACATGTTCAGGTTGCGCTCAAACGGGTCGGGAGACAGGAAGTGGTGCGGGGTCTGCACCAGGGCCAGCTTCGGATCGCGCAGGAACCAGCCCACTGTGAGCTGCAAGAAGGAGCGCACAGGGATGTGGTCGCAGTCGAAAAGCGCCACGAGCTCGCCATCGATACGGCTCAACGCATGGTTGAGATTGCCGGCCTTGGCATGCCGGTTATCGGCGCGAGTGATGTAGCCGACGCCAACGTCGGCAGCGAACTGGCGGAAGTTCTCGCGCTTGCCGTCATCGAGAATGTAGATGCGCAGTTTGTCCTGCGGCCAGTCGATGCCCAGGGCTGCGTAGACCGTGCCGCGGACCACCGAGAGGTCCTCATTGTAGGTCGGGATCAGCAGATCGACGGTGGGCCACAGCCGGGTATCGCGAGGCATCTGCGCCGGCTGGCGCCCCAGCGGCCAGCAGGTCTGGATATAGCCCAGGATCAGCACCAGCCAGGCGTAGGTTTCGGCCGCCAGCAGCAACAGGCCGATAGTCAGGTCCAGCGTGTTGTTCCAGTTCAGGGTCGAGGTGTAGCGCCACCACAGGTAGCGGCAGGACACGATGGTCGACAGGACGATCATCAACAGCGTTGGGAAGCGCCCCGGGATGCGCCGCACCAGCATGGCCAGCGCCCAGAGCAGAATCACAAACACCAGTTGAGCGATGTAGCCGAAGGGTTCGGTGATGCACACCGACATCAGCACCACCGCTACCACGCCCACACCGATGTTCAGCCAGCGCCGACGGCGAGGCTCCAGGCCTTTCCACCAGATCTGGCTCTGCCGCACTCGCCGGCTTTGCTGGACATGGCGCGGCAAGGCTTCGAGCAAGCGGCCCAGGCGCACGCCGAGCAGGCGTTGCTGCAGCCGCGCGGGGCGCGTCCAGCGCAGCCAGCTCAGCGGGCGGCGTGGCCGCAGCGGCTGCACCAGCAGCAACCAGACGCTTTGCACCAGGAAACGCAGCGGATCACCCAGGCTCGGCGGCTTGTTCGCCAACTGCGGATACCAACGCTGGCGCTGCTCGCGCAACTGCTGCCAGCCCGGCGCCTCCAGGCGCAGGAACAGCCAGGCCAGAGCATTGAGCGAGGCCAGCCAGAGTCCGGTCAGAGGGGGGGTATCGTACTCGCGACGCAGGTAGGTGTAGGGAAACCAGCGGGCAATCATGCCACCTCCCGGCGGCGGGTCAGGCACCAGGTCGCCAGGCTCAGCACGTCCTGGGCCGCCAGACTGCCCGGCGCATACAGCCCGACCGGGGTCTTGAACGCGAGCGACTCGCGCATCGCCTCATCGTTGTGCACGGTCAGGGACAGCAACCGATCGGCGTGGTTCTTTCGCCAGATCAGCATCAGATCGCGCTGCAACTGGCTACCGGGATCGAAACGATTGACCAGCAGCGGACCGCTCACCGTCTCTTGCTGTTGCAGCAGCACATGGCAGGCCGCGTCCGCTTCGGCGACCTGGATAGGGAAATGACAGGGGCCGGTGTTGCCGTGCCCGATCAGCCGCAGCGGCACATCGAACAGTACCCAGTCGTAGTGCTCGGCCAAGCTGGCCTGACGTCTGGCCCACAGGGTGTGGTCCTTCGCCAGGCGGCGTTCCATTTCAAGTTGTTCTTCACGGTCGAGGCGGCCATAGGGCAGCAAACTCAAATTTGGCAGCAGGCTCCAGGCCTGGTTGTACCAATTCTCGCCATCGAGCATGCCGCGGGCCCAGCCGCAACTTTCCACCGTCGCCAGGTTGAAGTACAGGCGCAGCAGGTTTTCCGGGCACATATCCACCATCAGCACCCGCTCGCCCAGGCTGTGCAGGGCGTAGCCTATCCCCGCCAGCAGGGAACTGCTGCCGACGCCTCCACGCAACCCGCGCAGACTCAGCGATCTCACGTCCTCACCTCCTGTGGGGCCTTCAGTTGTGTTTCCAGCGGCAGTGCCTCTTCGAGTTCGGCCAATAGCGGCCAGCGCTGCAAGGCGCGGCGCAGTTCCAGTTCGGCGGAAATGTCCACGTACTCGAGGTCCGGCAGATCCAGCTCAAGCTTCAGTCGGGCGATGTCATCGGCCCGCCCGTTACGGGCCTGCGCCAAGGCACTCATTTGAAGCGCTGAGGGTAAGGTAGCCATGCACCTTTCTCCTTGATTCGGACATAGGGCTTGCCTGCGTAGTCGAGCACCACGGTGCCGGAGTTCTCGGACACCGCAGGTGTCTGCGGCAGATCGCTCAACAGCGCCTGCCAGTCCAGCCCCTGGCCCTCGGCCTGGGGAGCGGCGGCATACAAACGGGCGATGATTTCGGACAAGGCCAGGTAACTGGTGGGTGCGCTGACATGCCGCGGCGCTGAATTCGCCGCGGAACCCATGCCGATCAGCTTGATGCCCACCGGCACGTGAGTGATCGACGGGCTCGGAATCTCGCGCATGCCGGAGATCTGCATGCGGTCACCATGCAGCGCCGCGCCGTGCTCGGGCACTATCACCACGGCCACGCGCCGACCGCTGCGTTCGAGTTCTTTGATAAAGGCCGTCAGGTCGTCGATCAGGGCCTGGGCACGAGGTTTGTACTCGGCGCTCTTGGTGCCGCCGTCGGCGGTCAGCGCTCGGTTGCCGTCGTGCAGCGTGGTGGTGTTGTAGAACAGCGCCACGCGCGAATCCTGGTTGTTCTCGCGGTGCTGCCACCACTTGTCCAGGACTTCCCGGTCGCGCCAGATCGGCGAGCCATCGAAGCCCACCAGTGCCCGCGACAGGTTTGAGGCGTTCACCGCCGGATTGGGCAGAGTCCCCTGACTGCGGACTTCATCGAGGAAGCCTTCGAACTGGCCGGTGTGGTTGAGCATCACTTCGCTGGCAAACCCGAGCTTGCGCAGATCGTCCATCAGCAGGCATTGCTCCGGCGCCACGCCGTAGAGCTTGCTGTGCGGTTGCTGGCCACAGCTGGCGCGCAATAGGCGTATCGCCGCCGGGCCGCTGTAGGCGGTGGCCGAGTTGAAGTTGTCGAACACTACATCCATCTGCTGCAACAGCGGGTTGTCCCGCAGGCCCACGGCGTCCAGGTCGTCCCAGGCCATGGAGCAGATATTGATCAACAGCAGATCGAACGGCTGGGCCGCCGAAGTCGAGGGTTTGAACTCGACGCGTCGGCCGGCCTCGGTGTCATAGAACTTCTGCAGGTAGTCGTCCAGCGTCGCGCTGTCGGGCTCGGCGTTGCTGACCACGGCGCTGGCAGAAGCCGTGCCGGGGTTCGCAGCCTGTTGCGCGGGCGCTTGCAACGCCAGCAGGTTGGCGCTGCCCAGCAACGCCAGCCAGCCCAGGGTCAGGGTGGTCAGGCGTAGCCACTGGCTGACGAACAGGTAGGCCACCACCACGATCAGCAGCAGCCCGCAGAGGTTCCAGTCGATGAAGCGGCCAGCCAGCTCCAGCAGGTATTCACCGGTGAAGTTCAGTACGCCGGGTTGGTCCAGCAGGCGGCTGAACGGCGGCAGCCAGGAGTCCTGATAGAACAGCGCCACCCCCAGCGGCACCGCGATCAGCCAACGCAGAAGGCTCGCATGGCGATTGCGTAACGGCACCAGCAAGGCGGCAGCGAACACCAGATTGGGCAGGATCTGCAGGTTGAGGTAACCGCCCCAGAACAACAGTAACTTGATCAGAAAGTACAGGTTCCACAGGCCCAGACCCGGCCAGCTCCACGCAGGTTGCGCGATGATGGGGATTTCAAGACGGCTCATGGGACTCGCTCTTGGCAGGTTGCGGAGTCGTACGCCGACGTACGCCACGGGATTTCAAGTAACGCGGGCGCAAATAACGCTCAAGCCCGTGCCTGATACGCTGACCGAAACGGCTCAGCAGCATCGCCAGTGCCAGCGTCAACAGACTGCTGGCGGCAATAACCTGCAGCAACTCGGAATACATCATGTGCAAGGTTCCGTGAGCGAAAGGGTGATGCGGTGTGGCGTAAAGCCGGTCAGCCCGACGGACTGCGACAGGTTGTCGATGACCCGCTCATCCGCCAGCCGGAAGGTCTCGGGCAATTCGGTCGCCTCGATAAAGGCCTTGCGCGGCAAGTGATCCACCGACGACAACGACTCGCAGGCGCTGAAAATATCGGCCCATGGCAGGCGGCATATATTGCCAAGGGCAGGCTCCAGGCCATCGGCGCGGCAGGCGAACAGAAACAGGTAGAAGCTGCCGTCCAGCACGCAAGCGATGTCGCCATAGCGGCGCAGGCTGATCTGACTCAGGTATTGCTCGATCTCGAGCCCGCCACGTGACTGCAGTTTCAGCAACTGGTGGCTGATCTCGCCCGAGGCGCCGTTGTACACCTGGTCCAGGGTTGCGATGAACGTGCTCGGCGTCAGCAGCCCGCGAACATGGGGGGGGTGCATGCGGTCGTACAAGGTCTGGAAATCAATGTCGCTGCGGTAATGCCAGAGCTGCCCCTGCACGCTATCGGTCAGGCTTAGAAAGTGCGCCAGCGAGGCCTTCAGCGGCACGATCAGATTGGCGCCGCAGGCTAGCAGCAGACGCTCATCGCGGTAGCGCAGGCAGGGTTCCATTTCGCGAACGATGATTTTCAGTGCCGTTCCGCAGTGATTGCGCAATTTGTGCAACTGACGGGCAAGGTCTTCGACCTGGTCGTTGCCTTCGATGGCCACGATCACGCTAGCGGCTCGCGTCTTGAGGGCGTGCAGCAGCAACTCGTCGCGCTCCTCGAACAGTCGCCATTGCTGGGACAGCGGCGGTGCGCCTTCGAGTACACGGCGCTGGGTCAGGTAGACGCGCTGGTCATCGGTGCGGATGGCTTGCTGGCTGCCACGTTGCGCCTGGCTCAGGCCAAGAACGCCGTCTACCTGCTCCAGTTCGAAATCCTGGGCGGTACACACGCCCTGCTCGTTGTGCCAGAAGTGCTGCTGATAACGGATGCTGCCGTCACGCCGATACAACTGCGCCAACCCCGATAACTCTTCGTTCAGTCCCACCAATTCTGCATGCACCGCCGGTTCCTGGCCGTGGCACAGTACCACCAGGGTGCAGCGGCGCTGGCGCAACCACTGGCGCACTTCTTCACACCATTGCTGCAGATGTCGGGCGTCAAAGCGCCGCCACGCCAGGGCCGGTAATAGCAGGAGGATTTGACTGCCTGGAGTCCTGACGCTGCGATGTAACTCGGACACCCAGGATTTCAGGGCCATCCCGAGATCATCGTCGGCAACTTCGAAGAGCCGCAAACGCTCCGGGCCGGACTCGCCGTCGAGGTTTTCCAGCAGGGTCTGGGGATCGCATCCGCCGCACACCAGTGTGGTTGGCTGGGCTCGTGGCAAGGCGCTCAGGAACTGAAGCGCAAGCGTCTCGGCATCGCTGTTCAAGTCGACGGAGACCCAGTACAGGCCGCCTTGACGCAATAGCACTTGCTCATCCTGCAAATGCCGGATGCCTAAGCTGACATGACTCAAACTGACCTCTCCGTACCCGAAAAATGCCTTAAACCAACCGGGCCGAGAGCCCTACGCAACAATCGATCCTCTACCGCCTTCTTACCTGTGAACCGGGTGTGAACCGGCCGCTGCAAAGGAGCTGCCATCTGGCCGGAATACCTCGAAAAAACCAGGGATGTTCAGCGATGAACCCTGCGCCTGACATGGACGGGTAGACCCGTTCATGTGCCAGTCGCCATATCGGATGCGAAAACAATCCTCGGCGCTCGCCGGCACTCGGTATCTGGCTGGTGTGACTTCTTGAGCCATCCACGGCAGAGCCTCGGGGTCCCGTAAAGCCGGGACCCGCGGCGTGCAATCATCGAGTGTCTTGTCCGAATACTTCTGTGTTCACCTGGGTGTACGGCAAATCAAGCTGCTGATCCGTGCATTTTGATCCGGGTCCGGTACGCAATGTTGCCGCAAGCAGCGCAACGCACAGGTAGGTGCAACCACGGTTTCGAAGCTTATCTGCTGCTTGTCGTGTCGGGTAAGCAGGTCGACAGCAGGGTTGATATCAAAATGGTACCGCCAATTTTTTGAATTGTCCAAGAGTTGCTTCGAGAGTTGTCATTAGAAACAATCAGGTGGCGCCATAAAAATGGCGGTTCGCGCTCGGGTGGTCAATGCAACGTACGCTTTTCGCTGGTTGATTAGGGCACGCGCGGCGGAATTGCTCGACCTGACACCCTCGGCGGTCAGTCACCAGCTGGCTAAACTGGAGGCGATGATCGGTCGACTGTTATTTTTCAGAACAGCCAGAGGCGTGACGCTGACACCGGTCGGCGAGCAATACCTGACTGAGGTTTCCGGTATTCTGCACAGACTCGCCGTGGCGACCGAGCGCGCCGCCAGTGACGTCAGCCTTGATTGTCTGCGATTACACTCATCACCCAGTTTCGGCCTGCTGTGGTTGATGCCGCGGTTGGAGCAGTTTCGTCAGAGCCATCCCGATATCCAGATCAATCTCTCGTGTTCTTATGAGTCACTGCACTTCAGTCGAGACAAGATCGATGTCGGCATTCGCCATGGTTTTCCCAAGAGCCCACTCAAACTTTCCTCGGGTCAGACGATTCCTGGAATCGAAGCAGAAAGAGTTGGGGCATGATTTCAGTTATTGACTGTCAGTTAGGTGCGGGGAGCTCCGATACCATGGTCATCAAGAGTCCATCGATCTTCCCTGGCATCGACGGCCCCGCTTTTTTCGTTAAGACGAAAGGTGCAAATCAGGGCACATCCAGAATCAGAACAGCGCCAATGCAGACGTCCTGTCGCATCACCGCACCAAACACCGCCACGACCCGCGTAAGCGAGGTGTTGGTGCCGGCGCGAATCTCCATCGGCTCGGCTCGCAGGTAAGCCAGATAGAGTCGTTGGGATATTGATTGAGTCGGAAAACCGTCGATGCAATCAGTGGCGGTCCAGCCACACCGTCTGCGCATTGCAGAACTCACGGACCCCGAAATGTGAAAGCTCCCGGCCGAAACCGCTTTTCTTTACACCGCCGAAGGTGACACGTGGGTCGGTTGCGCAATAGCCATTGATGAACACACCGCCGGTTTCCAGTTCGCCCGCCAGCTTCTGGGCAAGCTCGACATCGCGAGTGTAAATGGTTGAGGCAAGTCCGAACTCACTGTCATTGGCCAGCTCTAGCGCGTGGGCTGCATCGCGCGCGGTGATGATCGAGGCGACCGGCCCAAACAACTCCTGTTTGAACGAGGTCATCCGGTCGGTGACATCTGCGAATACGGTGGGCTCATAAAAGTTGCCAGGGCCTTCAGCCTTCTTGCCACCCATTAACAATGTCGCGCCTTCTTCCAGCGTCTCCTGGACCTGACGATCCAGCTCATCACGAAGATCGAAGCGAGCCATGGGGCCGATGTAGGTGCCTGCGGCCAATGGATCACCGACGACCAACTCGCGGGTTGCTTCAACGAACTTGCGGGTGAACGCCTCGACAATGCCTTGCTCGACAATCAGGCGTTTGGCGGCCGCGCAGACTTGCCCGGTATTCTGATAGCGGCCGATGACGGCAGCTTTGACCGCTTCGTCGAGGTCGGCATCGTTGAGCACAATGAACGGATCGGAGCCGCCCAATTCCAACACACACTTCTTCAAGGCAGCACCGGCCTGTGCGCCAATGGCCATGCCGGCGCGAACACTGCCGGTGAGCGTCACCGCGGCGATGCGTGGATCAGCGATGGCGGTCGAGACGCCGTCCGGCGTGACATTGATGACTTCGAAAACACCCTCCTCAAAGCCTGCGCGTTTGAAAGCATCCTGCAGCAGATAGGCGCAGCCCATCACGTTGGGCGCATGCTTGAGGACGTAAGTGTTGCCAGCGATCAGCGCTGGTACCGCGCCGCGCAGCACCTGCCAGATGGGGAAGTTCCACGGCATCACGGCGAGAATCGGGCCCAGTGGGCGATATTCGATGCGCGCCTTACCACCCTCGACCTGGGTGGGCTCGGCGGTCAGCATGGCGGGGCCGTGTTCGGCGTACCACTCGCAGAGCTGCGCACATTTTTCAATTTCACCGCGCGCCTGTGTGGTGGGCTTACCCATTTCCTGGGTAATCATGTTTGCCATCGTTTCTGCATTACCGCGTAATGCTTTCGCCAGGGCAATCAACGACTGCGAACGTTCTTCTGCAGGTTTGCTGCGCCAGAGGGAGAACCCGGCAGCGGCGCGTGAGAGGGCAGCCTCCAGTGCCGACTCGGACTCGAATGGGTAGTAGCGGATCTGCTCGCCATTGGCAGGGTTGATCGAAATGGCATGGGTGAGGCTGGAAACGTTAGTCATGACACCGTCCTGCGAAATGTGAATGAAAGTGCAGCTTCAGAACAAAAGTCCCGCCGTTTAGTCAAGTCGCGCGCGCCAGGATGGAATGCGCGCGACCGATGACCGGTGCATCGACCATTTGCCCGTCCAGCACGAAGACGCCTTCACCTGAGCGGGCTGCGTCGACAATGCGTTGCGCCCAGAGAAGCTCTTCAGGGCTGGGTTTTAACGCCTGATGGATGATTGCCACTTGGCTCGGATGGATGCACAACGCGCCGCCAAAGCCCATATCGCGGGCAAACTGAACGGTGTTGTGCAGGCCAGCGGTGTCCTGGATTGAGGGGAAGACGCCGTCCAGCGCCGGGGCCAGTCCGGCAACACGCGTGCAGAGCAACACGGCGTAGCGGGCGTGGCTGAGAATCTCTTCGGCAGCACGGCTGCCGGCGGTCAGGTTCAGATCCAGGCCCAGGTCGAGGCTGCCGAACGACAAGCGTTCAGCGCCTTTCGCACCGGCAATCGAGCTGAGTGCCGCCAAGCCTTTGGCGCTCTCGATGATCGGCCAGATCGGTTTGCCGGTGCTAAAGGCGGTGGACACCTGCGCCGCGCTTTCTGTTTTGGGCAGCAGAATGGCGGTCACGCCGGCATGCCGACGGCAAAGATCCAGGTCCGCAGTGTGCGCCCAGTGCTCCGGGGCATTCACCCGAACCAACACCTGAGCTTCGGGGTGTTCACTCAAGAAGCGCTCAAGGTTATCCCGGGCCTGCTCTTTGAGGTTTTCCTGCACGGCATCTTCCAGGTCGACAATGACTCGGTCCGCGCCGCTGGCGATGGCTTTGGGGATGCGCTCTGGACGGGTGGCCGGCACAAACAGGGCGGAGCGCACAATCGACGGATTCATGGTGTTTCTCCCCCGGCTGAACTCGACTTCACCGATCTGCGCGGTGCCGTCCTGATTGCCTGCCCAAACCTCAGCCTTGCCTGGCTCGATCACCCGGCCGCCGACTTCGAACGGCTGAGGCGAAATCAGTGGCCGCACACCACGGAAACTGAAGCGCTTGAGGGTTACCCCAGGGTGTGCGCGCAAGAACGCGCGCAGGTTCAAGGTGGCGATCAGCGGGCCGTGCACCACCAGGCCCGGATACCCTTCGGTCTCGGTCACGTACGGCCAGTCATAATGAATCCGGTGGCCATTGAAGGTCACCGCGGAATAACGAAACAGCAATGTTGCACTGGGAACTACGGGCTGGCGCCACTGACCGGCCGCCAGTGGTTCGGTGCCGCCAAGCTTGGGTGGGGTGGGTTCGCGGTAGACGATGTCCTGCTCGTCGACCAATGCGCACTCACCGTCCTGGAAAAACTCATGGCGCACGGTGACGAACAGCAGCGAGCCGGTGCGTCCGTGTTTCTCCTCGACCTTGAGTATCGTTGAGAGGCGATCGACCTGGGCTTCGACGCGCAAGGGGCGGTTGAACGTTAGCCGGCTGCCTGCCCACATGCGGTTGCGGTTGTCCGCTGGCGGCAGGAAACCACCGCGCGCCGGATGGCCGTCCTGGCCGAGTCCGTCCTCGGCGACCGGCTCCTGGAAGAATGCCCAGTGCCACAGGGGGGGCAGCGTTTCACCAGGTTGCGGTGCAGCTTCGCCGAGTGTCGCGGCAATGCGCTTGACCAAGTTGTAGCTAATCTGGTCGCGGCTTTCTTCGACTCGGCCGATCCAAGCAGAAATATCAAGGTTGCTCATGGCGTTTACTCCTTTCAGACCACCGAGGTGAATTCTGGAATGGCTTCGAACAGGTCTACTACCAGGCCGTAATCGGCCACCTGGAAGATCGGCGCTTCTTCGTCCTTGTTGATCGCAACGATCACCTTGGAGTCTTTCATGCCGGCCAGGTGCTGGATCGCGCCGGAGATACCGACAGCGATGTACAGCTGTGGCGCAACGATCTTGCCGGTCTGACCGACCTGCATGTCGTTGGGTACGAAACCGGCGTCGACGGCAGCGCGGGAAGCACCGACGGCAGCGCCCAGCTTGTCGGCCAGGGCGTACAGGTGTTTGAAGTTGTCGCCGTTCTGCATGCCGCGGCCGCCGGAAACGACGATCTTGGCAGCGGTCAGTTCCGGACGATCGGACTTGGCCAGTTCTTCGCTGACGAAGCTGGAAGTGCCAGCGTCGTGTGCAGCGGCAACGGCTTCAACAGCCGCCGAACCACCTTCAGCTGCAACCGGGTCGAAACCGGTGGCGCGGACGGTGATCACTTTGACCGCAGCGTTCGACTGCACGGTAGCGATGGCGTTACCGGCGTAGATCGGGCGCTTGAAGGTGTCGGCGCTTTCGACCGAGATGATCTCGGAGATCTGGTCAACGTCCAGCTGCGCGGCAACGCGTGGCAGGATGTTTTTGCCATTGGACGTGGCCGAGGCCAGGACATGGCTGTAAATCGAGTGTTGTTCGATCACCAGACTGACCACTAACGGTGCAACATTTTCGGGGAGTTGATGCGCGTAGGCGGCGTTGTCGGCTGCAAGCACTTTGGATACGCCAGCAATTTTTGCAGCGGCTTCAGCTACAGCGCCAACACCTGCACCGGCAACCAGTACATGAATATCACCACCGATTTTCGCGGCAGCCGCAACGGTGTTCAGCGTGGCCGGAGCTACTACTTTGTTGTCCTGCTGGTCAGTTGAATAGTCAGCAATCACCAGGATCGTCATTCAGATCACCCTCGCTTCGTTCTTCAGTTTCTCGACCAGTTCAGCCACCGACTTGACCTTGATACCCGCGCTGCGTGCAGCCGGCGCTTCGACTTTCAGGGTCTTGTTGGTGGAGGCGGTGGAAACGCCCAAAGCGTCCGCAGTCAGCACTTCGAGAGGCTTCTTCTTGGCTTTCATGATGTTTGGCAGGGACGCGTAGCGCGGCTCGTTCAAACGCAGGTCGGTGGTGACGATGGCCGGCAGTTTCAGGGAAACCGTCTGCGCGCCGCCGTCGATTTCGCGGGTCACGGCAACAGTATCGCCGCTGACTTCGACTTTCGAAGCGAATGTGCCCTGACCGTAGCCGCTCAATGCTGCGAGCATCTGGCCAGTCTGGTTGTTGTCGCTGTCGATGGCTTGTTTGCCGAGGATCACCAACTGAGGCTGTTCCTTGTCGACAACAGCTTTCAACAACTTGGCAACCGCCAGGGACGTCAGATCTTCAGCCGATTCGACGAGGATGGCGCGGTCGGCACCCAGAGCCAGCGCGGTGCGCAGTTGCTCTTGAGCAGTAGCGGGACCGATGGAAACGACGACGATTTCAGTCGCAATACCGTTCTCTTTCAGGCGTACGGCTTCTTCCACTGCGATTTCGCAGAACGGGTTCATCGACATCTTGACGTTGGCGAGGTCGACGCCGGAATTGTCCGCCTTGACGCGAACTTTCACGTTGTAATCGACCACGCGTTTCACAGCTACCAGGATCTTCATTGGGCAGTGTTCACTCGAAAATAGTTGATCGTTGCTGTCAGATAGCCCCGGCTGCGCGCATTTGTTCGATGCGGTCCGTTCCCAGCCCCAGTTCCCTGAGCACCTGTTCGGTGTGTTGGCCAAGGCCCGGCACAGCATCCATACGCGGTTCAAAAGCGCTGTTGCTGCCGGGCGGTATCAGGCTTGGCACGGCGCCGGCAGAGGTCTCGACTTCCCGCCAGCGATCGCGTGCCTGGAGTTGTGGATGGTCCCAAACCCCCTGCATGTCATTGACTCGGGCGTTGGCGATCTGCGCATGCTCCAGCCGATCGAACACGGCATCGAAGTTCAGCGTGGAGAATGCTTCAACGATGAGTTGCCGTAGCGCGTGACGGTTTTCGACCCGCTTGAAGTTGGCCGAGAAACGCTCGTCTTTGGCCAGTTCAGGCGCTAGCAATACCTTCTCGCAAAACAGCTGCCATTCACGCTCGTTCTGCAATCCCAGCATCACGGTGGTGCCGTCGCCGATGGGGAAGGGACCGTAGGGGTAAATGGTGGCGTGCGCGGCGCCGGCGCGAGGTGGCGGAGGGGCGCCGTCGTAGGCGTAGTACATCGGGTAGTTCATCCACTCGACCAGGCTTTCCAGCATCGACACATCGAGGTGGCTGCCTTCGCCGGTACGTTCACGCAACAACAGCGCCGACAGAATTGCGGTGTAGGCGTACATGCCGGCCGCGATGTCGGCGATCGAGCAGCCGGCCTTGGCCATTTCTTCCTCGCCCGGGCCGCCGGTCACCGACAGAAAACCACCTTCGCTCTGAATCAACAGGTCGTAGGCTTTCTTCTTTTCATAGGGGCCACCGACGCCATAGCCGGAAATGTCGCAGACAATCAGCCGCGGAAATCGCTGATGCAAAGCCTCGAATGACAGCCCCATTCGCGCGGCCGCACCGGGTGCCAGGTTCTGCACGAGTACATCGGCGGTGGCCAGCAAACTGTCCAGTACCTCGGTGGCCGAGTCTTGCTTCAAGTCCAGAGTCAGGCTTTCTTTCGAGCGGTTGGTCCAGACGAAGTGCGAAGCCAGGCCGTTGACACGCTGGTCGTAGCCTCTGGCGAAATCACCTGTGCCGGGACGTTCGACCTTGATCACACGGGCGCCAAGGTCGGCCAGTTGTCGGGTGCAGAAGGGCGCGGCAATGGCATGCTCAAGACTGATGACGGTAATGCCATCGAGCGGGCGGAGGCCTTTGGGCTGGCTCATGGTGTTATCTCTCTTGTTATTAGAAAGAGCGCGGCAGCTCGAGCAGATGTTCGGCCACGTATGACAGGATCAGGTTGGTGGAGATGGGCGCGACCTGATACAGGCGGGTTTCACGGAATTTGCGCTCGACGTCGTACTCGCAGGCGAAGCCAAAGCCACCGTGAGTCTGCAAGCAGGCATTAGCCGCTTCCCAGGAGGCTTTCGCCGCCAGGTACTTGGCCATGTTGGCGCTGGCCCCGGCGTTGATGCCGCTGTCGTATTCCTCGCAGGCACGCCAGCGCATCAGGTCGGCCGCTTCGATCTCGATGTGTGCTTCAGCGATCGGGAACTGCACACCCTGGTTCTGCCCGATCGGGCGGCCGAACACCACGCGGTCGCGGGCATAAGCGCTGGCCTTCTCTATAAACCAGCGACCGTCACCGATGCATTCGGCAGCGATCAGGGTGCGTTCGGCATTCAGACCGTCGAGGATGTACCGGAAGCCTTTGCCTTCCTCACCGATCAGGCTGTCGGCGGGGATCTCCAGGTTGTCGAAGAACAACTCGTTGGTTTCGTGGTTGACCATGTTGGCGATCGGCTGCACGGTCATGCCGTTGCCGATCGCCTCGCGCAGGTCGACGAGGAAGATCGACATGCCTTCGGACTTTTTCTGTACGTCGGCCAACGGTGTGGTGCGCGCCAGTAGGATCATCAGGTCGGAATGCTGGATCCGCGAGATCCACACCTTCTGCCCGTTGATCACGTACTTGTCGCCTTTGCGTACGGCGGTGGTCTTGATCTTGGTGGTGTCGGTGCCGGTGGTGGGCTCGGTCACGCCCATCGATTGCAGGCGCAATTCACCACTGGCGAGTTTCGGCAGGTAGTAGCTTTTCTGCGCTTCGCTGCCGTGTCGCAGCAGGGTGAACATGTTGTACATCTGCCCGTGCACGGTGCCGGAGTTCCCGCCGCAGCGGTTCACTTCTTCAAGGATCACCGAAGCTTCGGCCAAACCCAGGCCGGAGCCGCCATATTCGACAGGGATCATCGCAGCCAGCCAACCGGCGTCGGTCAGGGCCTTGACGAAGGTTTCCGGAAAGCCTTTTTCTTCGTCGACTTTGCGCCAGTAGGCGGCATCAAATTCAGCGCAAAGAGCGCGTACGCCTTCGCGGATGGCATTGAGTTCTTCAGCGTTGCGGTCGGTCATTATTATTCTCCTCAGTGCGTCACGCACGGCTTTTGCCCTGCGTGACCGGGTCCGGCATAGAGCAATCAGATCGGGTTGAAACCCAAGGCAGCGCGAAAGCGATTCTTGATGTAGTGACCATCGCGCGGTGGCAGCACCCGTGGCGGGTTTTCCGCTTTGATCTTGATCGTTGCGAGCTTGACGCCATCGCGGGTTGCAAAGCGCTCGCGCAAGTTGTGTACGCCTTCCATGTCGCGGATTTCATCGGTCCAGCTGAAGCCGCAGGTTTTCGCCACCTGGTCCAGGGAAATGCCAAATCCGGCGTGGCTGACCTGCATGCCGGTTTCGCCAAAGTGACCGTTGTCCAACACCGCGATGGTCAAGTTGGCGGGCTTTTGCAGCGCGACGGTCGCCAGTGCGCCGAAGCCCATGAGCAACTCACCGTCACCCGTGACGACCACCACCGACTTGTCCGGCTGGGCATTGGCCAGGCCCAGGCCCACCGTGATCGCACTGCCCATGGCGGCCCAGAGGTAGTAATTCAGATCATTGTCACCGGCCGCCATGACGTCATAGGACGCCGATCCCAGGCCGGTCACGACCAGCACGTCTTTGCGATCGGCCAGCAAGGCCTTGACCACTTTGCGGCGGCACAGGGTGTGGTTTGCGCTTACTTGACCCATTTCTTTTCTCCAATCAGGCGCTGGCCGAGCAGCAGGGCAGTGGCGGAATCACCGTTGAAGGCCATGGTCGCGGCACCGTGCAGCAACGGGGCGACGTCTTCGGGAACGTCGGCACGCCAAGTCATGACTTTCATCAGGTTCAGGGAGGCTTCGGTGGCCTGACCCATGGGGTTCTGCCACGCGTTGAATTCGGCCCAGTCGCCGCGCATGGTGACGACCATCAGCAGCGGGAAGCCGGCGCAGACTTGCAGAGCCAGGGTGTTGATGCAGTTACCGACACCGCTCGATTGCATCAGCAGGGCGCCACGTTCACCACCCAGCCAGGCGCCGGCGAGGTAACCAATGCCTTCTTCTTCTGTGGTGAGGACCACGGCCTTGATGTCCGGGTCAGCGTACGACATACGGATCGCCGCCGAATGGCCTGCATCCGGAACGAAGACCACGTGTTTGACATCGTGGGCCTTGAGCACGCGGAACACGTCCTCTTGCCAATCCTGCCCCACGGTTTGTTCAGCTTCTGTTGACATGCCTATCTCCCAAGCAGTGCCGCTTTTGTGTTTTCACTCATTCTGGGAGCGCTGGAGGAGAACGACGACTACCGTTTTTGTCTTTGAGATATGCCCGTTTTGTATAGCTGGACGGCGGATGCGTGCGCAGCAGTGAGCGGCGATAACCACGAATTATAGGAAGAGGAAAACTGAGTGTTTGCCATTGACGAAAACGCTGTGCTTGAGCGCGGCGCCATAGCTTTTGGGCATATCTGGTAGAGCGCGATCGGCTCTTATTGGGGGAACAGGACTAGCGTAGTTTTCCGCTACGTCGGTACAGCGCGTAACCGACGCAACCACAACTATAAGATCCGAGGATTGCACCTATGTATGACAGCCTCCTGCAGTTGGCTTGCCCCGTCCTGTCCTCTGCCCATGACCTGTTCCACCCGCATCCATCCTCGGCCTGCCGTTACAGGCACTTTGCACTTGCCTTTTTCATTCCGTAGCACTGCGGCTGACCTTGCGTTTTTCAGCGCCATCGCGTGATCACGCGGGCGCTTGTCCAGGCTACTTTCCAGAAAATACGACAACAGGTGCGTTATGAAAAACAGGCTACCGGCTGCGGCAGGCATCTTGATCGCCATGCTGCTGGGGATCGTTATCGGCTACATGATTTTCCTCAACTTCCCGGACAAAGCGGCGGCGACCCGAGTCGCCGGTTACATCTCGATCATCTCCGATATTTTTCTACGTCTGATCAAAATGCTCATCGGCCCCTTGGTGTTTTCGACGCTGGTGGTGGGCATCGCTCACATGGGCGACGCAAGCGCTGTGGGTCGGGTCTTTTGCAAGGCGCTGGGCTGGTTCGTCACCGCGTCGTTGATTTCGCTGTCGGTGGGGTTGGTCATGGCCAACCTGCTGCAACCCGGGCACAACCTGGGCTTGCCATTACCAGAGGTGACGAGTGCGACCAACCTGCAAACGTCAGTGTTCACCCTAAAGGATTTCGCGACGCATTTGGTGCCCAGGTCTTTCGCGGAGGCCATGGCCACTAATGAAATTCTGCAGATCGTGGTGTTCTCGCTGTTTTTTGGCGTGGCGTTGGCCTCTCTAGGCAAGAAGGCCCAAGGATTGATCAATGTCATAGAGGATTTGTCTCACGCGATGTTGAAAGTCACCGGTTACGTGATGAAACTCGCGCCGCTGGCGGTGATGGCGGCCATGGCCGCGACCGTGGCGGTCAACGGACTCTACATTCTCGTGAAGTTCGCGGTCTTCATGCGTGACTTCTATTTCGGGCTGATCGTGCTCTGGGCAATGCTGATGTTTGCCGGTTGGATGTTCCTGGGGCGGCGCGTGTTCAAACTGGTGGTGCTGATCAGGGAAGCTTTCCTGCTGTCTTTCGCCACGGCCAGTTCCGAGTCGGCTTACCCGAAGATTCTTCATGCGCTGGATCGTTTCGGGGTCAAGCGCAGGATCTCGAGTTTCGTCATGCCCATGGGTTACTCCTTCAACCTCGACGGCTCGATGATGTACTGCACGTTTGCTGTGCTGTTCATCGCTCAGGCCTATGGCATCGAGATGTCCATCGGTACGCAGATCACTATGTTGTTGACGTTGATGCTGACCTCCAAAGGCATGGCCGGCGTGCCGCGCGCTTCACTGGTGGTTATTGCCGCGACCCTGACCCAGTTCGATATTCCCGAAGCCGGTTTGCTGCTGATTCTGGGAATCGATACCTTCCTTGATATGGGCCGCTCGGCCACCAACGCGGTGGGCAACTCCATCGCCACGGCGGTGGTGGCCAAATGGGAGGGCGAGTTGGTGAGTGAGGACGAGGCTGAGCGTCATGCCGCAGCGCTGGATGTTCAGGGTGACACAGGAGAAAAACCGCTGACGGTCTGACCTGTTATCGGTGCGTCTTCAAGATCAAAGGGTGAGCATTCACAGACGTGACTGCTCGCTCTTTGTCGTTTATCCGAACGTAAGGGGCGGCCACATGTTTCGCAAAGGCGCTGGATGCAACAGCACAAAAAAAGCCCTCACATTGCACTGTCGTGGGCAGGCTGTGAGGGCAAAGGGAAAGGGGAGAGCCGCGACGATCAGGACTTGCGTTGCAGGGTGTGGTAACCCAGTTCTGACCTGGCTTCCCTGAGGGATTTGCCTTCAGCGATCAAGGCGCGGATACGGGCTTCAACTTCTTCGATCGAGCGGGCGCAGGCGGCCACTTCATAAGCCCGATCCCGAGGCACGATGACCACGCCGTTGGCATCGGCGACCACAATGTCTCTGGCGCACACGCGGGCCTGGCCGATGGACACTGGCTGGTTGACCGATTCCACTTCGACCCGGTCCTTCCCGGTACGCATGAACCGGCCTTTGCTGAACAGTGGGTAGCCGTCCCCGAGTGCCTTGCTGACGTCCCGGCAGACCCCGTCGATAACGGTCGCCGCAATCCGTTGACTCCCGGCATATTGGGTCATGATGTCACCCCAGACGGTGCAGTCGGTGCGCCCGTCGTTGTCGATCACCACCACGTCACCTTCGGCCACATCATCGATGAAATCTCCGACCGTTCCCGGCGGGCAACTGGCGCTGACGTAGCGCACGGTGAAGGCCGGCCCGACCACCACTTGCCGATAGTTATCCAGGGGCATGATGCCCAGGCACTGGCCAGGCAGGCCCAGTTTATCCAGGGCATCGGATACGCCCGGCGTATCCAGGCCTTCAAACAGGGCAACCAATTCTTTGTCTTGGGGGGACATGTGTAACGCCTCGCAGTGATGACAATCGTTCAGACAGAAGCCGCTCACATGAGCGGCTCGGTTTTGTTCGCAATGCACTTCAAGCCGGGGTGTTCAATCTCGCCCGTGGCTCGGAAATGGTCAGCAAGAGGATGAAACTGATGAATGAGCCGACAGCCAGCCAGGCAAACACGTAGTTCCAGCCATAGTTGTCCAGCAACAGCCCGGTGATGAAGGGGGTGGCCGCCGCGCCCAACTGACCGACCATGTTCACGACGGCGTTGGAAATGGGGAACGTTTTTTTGGTAGTCAGCCCCATCGGATAAACCATGTAGGAAGAGAAACCCAGGCTGAGAACGGCACCGGTCAACAACAGCAGCAAGCCGTAGGGAATCGGTTCGGCGGGCGAGTTGATCAGCAGGTACATCATCAGTGAAGTGCCGAGTGCTGACAGCAGCATGCCGGGCTTGCGTCGCCCACCCATCAGTCGATCCGAGCAGAAACCACCCAGCAGGTTGCCGAGCACGGCGCCCACCCATGGCGCAGCCGACACCAGCCCCATATTCATGATCGAGAACTGTTTGACCGTCATCAGGTAGGTCGGAATCCAGGCGAGTAGTACGCTCGACACGCCCAGTTGGAAGCAATAACTGGTGGCACAGCCCCAGATGTTCCAGGATTTGAACACCTGCCGATTGGTCTCCAGGGGCGTTTCGTGGCGGGCACGTATGACTCGATCGAGTTTGCTCACCCAGGCTGGAGTCTTTTTGGGGCGGGTTTGTTGAGTCGCTTCAGTACTGCCGGTTTCCTCGATGATGTAGTTGAGCTCGGCGGCGTTAACGAACCGGCTCCGGGAGGGATGGTCGGTGACCATGAAATACCAGACCACCGCCAGTGCGATGCCGGGCACGGCAAAGAAGTAAAAGATCTCTCGCCAGCCCCACACCGAAATGATCACGGCACAGAGTGGCGGCACAATCACCGGCCCGAACTTGACGGCGGACAGGAAGATCCCTGACGCGGTGCCTTTTTCTCGCGGTGGAAACCAGTTGTTGATGGTCGTGGTCATGCTGATCGGTAATGGACCTTCAGCGACGCCAAGGCCCAGGCGATACAGCTTGAGTGCCAGCAATGAACTGGCTGTGCCCACCAGGCCCGTCAGCAATGAGGTCAGCACCATGGCGCCGGGCAGGATCCGGCTGACGCCGAAACGGCCGAAGGCAAAACCGGAAGGGATCTGTGCCAATGCATAGGCCAGCAGAAACAGGCTCATCAAGCCGCCGGCCTCGGCATTGCTCATTTCAAACTCTTTACGAATAAACGGCAACGCGACACCCAGGTTGGCCCGGTCGGCGGCTGCGATGGTGTAAATCAGAAAAATCAGGGCTGCAACCACCCAGCGGTAATTGCTGCGCACAGCAGGTTTTATGACTTCAGGCATAGACATGGGGCAGACCTTGTTTTTGTCGGTGTTGTCCGGCCAAAGTAATAATTATGAAACCGTAAAAAAAGCGACAAATACTCCTGTCAAAAGATCGCTTTTATTGATGAAACTGCGAGGCCTGATTCGCGCTGTATAAAATGTGCGAGCAAAAAAAACCGGGCTGAAAGCCCGGCAAAAATAGCGCAGTCAATAATGTGCTAAAGGGAATTCAGGATCGCTTCATAGCGGAGCTCAGTTCGCCAGGCCGGCCTTTTCCAGCACCTTGTCCAGCCATGACTGGTCGATGGCGCCAGTGGCGATTTCGGCTTTGACCTGTTGTTCGTGGGCATCATGCTCTCGCGCCCTGAGCAGTATCTGTTCAGCGTGTTCGGGGGAGAAGGCAACCAGTCCATCTTCATCGCCGACAATGATGTCACCTGGGTTGACGGTCATCCCCCCGATGGACACCGGGACATTGATCTCACCGGGGCCGCTTTTGTAGGGGCCGCAATGCACCACACTGCGGGCATAGCACGGCGTCTCTTCAAAACTGGCGACATCGCGGATGGCACCGTCGACAATAAAGCCGACACAACCACGTTGCTGCGCATAGAGCTTGATCAGCTCACCGATGACCGCATTGGTCGCGTCACCCTGGGCGTCGATCACCAGCACATGCCCCGGTTCGATCAGCGTCAGTGCCTTGTAGATGTAGAGGTTGTCGCCGGGGCGAGTCTTCACCGTCAGGGCGGTGCCCACCAGTTTGCCGGTGTGGTTATAGCGCGTCAGCCCCCGGGCACCGATGTGGCGCCCGAGGTTGTCACTGATGTGCGGCGTGACGACGCTCTGAAAAGCGTCCAATAGCGAGCGTGGAGCCTGGGGGGGAGAAGGGAAAATGCGTGAACCGGGCAATGACATAGCGACCTCCATGAACGACTGAACCCTAGTGGGCTATGCGTTCATAGTAAGAAAGGTTGTCCGGTACTATTAGCGATATTTATCCATGCAAAAACATCACTTTTTTTCTCGAGTCCAGCGCCAGCGTTACCACACCATGTGGCTGAAATCACAGCAGTGCGTTGCCAGACGTGCAACCTCGACGCTGAGCCCCTGAAGACGATCAGCGCGGTGTACGGCGATGTAGTGGATGGGCGGCAGCGCGGGCTCGGTTTCGATGACCTGCAGACGGCCCTGGTCCACCAATGGCGAGAGACACTGGCGAGGCAGGTAGCTGATGCCGACACCGGACAGGGTCAGGCCCAACTGGGCAATCAGGTAGTTGCTTTTGATCGTACGGTTGACCCGGACGTCGTTCTGGGCGAACCAGCGCTCATAGATCAATCCAGTGCCGGAGCCGCCTCCCTGAGTCAGAACGGTGTATGAGGAAATGGCTTGCATGCTCATTATCTCTTTGCCCTGATGCAGCGAAGGTGCACACATCCAGGCATTCTCCACCGAACTCAACGGGGTGCTGACGAAACGTGCGTCGGCAAAAATGTCGGGAACGATGATCAGGTCGAGCTGATCGTTCTCCAGTTTAGCCACCAGTTCGGTGCTGAGCTCGACCGAGGGTTCCAGTACCACTTTGGGGTAAGCGCTACGTATACCTTCGATCAATGTTGGGAGCCAGGTCATGGCGGTCAGCTCGGTGACGCCAATGCGAAAGCGTCTGACCAGCACTTCCTTGGAGCTGATGCGTTCAAGCAGGTAATCGCGCTGGCGCAGAATCTCCGTGGCCTGCTCGAACAACTCCGTGCCTTTTTCTGTCAGGCGCGCACTGCGTTTTGAACGATCAAAAATCGGCATGTCGAAGGCATCCTCCAACTCCTGAATACGCTTGGAGATGGCTGACTGGGACATGTTCAGTTTCATGGCCGCGGATTCGAAGCTACCCAGTTCAACAATCCAGTAGATGGCTTCCAGTTGCTTGAACGTGATCATTACTCGGGCTCAGTTGAGAAAAAGTGCTCCATTATTGACCAAAAGCATCGAGTTGGCGCGACTGATAAACAGCAAAACCCGGCCATGGCCGGGTGCCCAATGGGCGCTTTTCGTCGTAATGGTCAGACCCTGGCAGCACTCGGTTTTGAATAACCCTTGAGCCCTGTGCGCTCTTCGATCTCACCGCTACCGCTGATGTACCCGTAGCGAGACAGATTCGGCATCAACATCGCAGCGATGAAGGTGATGGTCACTACCGCCGCGACATAGAAGAAAAAATACGCCTCGACACCCTGTGATCGGAGCGACAGGGCCACGTACTCGGCAGTGCCACCGAATGCGGCATTGCCGACGGCATACGGAAAGCCCACACCCAGCGCACGCACCGCAGGCGGGAACAGTTCAGCTTTGACGATCCCGGCAATCGGGGTGTAGAGCGATGCAATGACCAGGCCGCCAAACACCAGCAGGAACGCTGTAAACGGGCTGCTAACCGACTGCAGCGAATAGAGCAGAGGGATCACCAGCAGCATGGCCAATCCGGAAAACATCAGCATGTGCGCCTTGATCCCGATACGGTCAGCGAGCAAGCCAAACAGTGGCTGGCAGAGCATGAAACCGACCAGGGCCGCCGTCATGATGAAACTCACCGTTTCCGGGCTGAAGCCAGCGGAGATCACCAGGAACTTCTGCATGTAGGTGGTGAAGGTATAGAAGTACAGTGAGCCACCGATGGTGAACGCCACGACCAGGGCGACCGCCCGTTTGTGTTTGAACATGCCGCGCAGAGAGCCGGCGTCTTTGCGGTTCATGTCTTTTTTGGTCGCGGTTTCATGCATGGCGCGCCGCAGATACACCACGACGATCGAGCTCAGGGCGCCGATGAAGAACGGAATCCTCCAGCCCCATTCACGCAACTCATCGCCGGTCAGGGTTTGCTGGAGAATGACCACGGTCATCAAGGCCAACAGCTGCCCGGCAATGATGGTGAAGTATTGAAACGATCCATAGAAACAGCGGCGGCCCGGTGTCGCGATTTCGCTGATGTAGGTGGCGCCGGTGCCGTATTCCGCACCGACGGACAGGCCCTGGATTAGCCTGGCCACCACGAGCAGAATCGGTGCCGCGACCCCTATGGTTGCGTAGGTGGGCATGACGGCGATCAGCAGCGAGCCGGCGCACATCATGAACACCGAGATAATCATCGAAACCTTGCGGCCGCGAGTGTCAGCGATCCAGCCGAAAATCCAGCCGCCGAGCGGGCGCATGAAAAAGCCCACGGCGAAAACCCCGGCAGTTGCCAGTAGTTGGCTGGTGGTGTCCCCCTTGGGGAAAAACGAAGCGGCAAAGTAGATGGCGGTGTAGGCGTAAATGAAAAAGTCGTACCACTCCACCAGATTACCCGAGCAGGCACCCATGATGGCTTTGACGCGGTTCGGCGCTTTCATCGGAGCGGTTTCGGCTGCGTGGTCTTTGGCGTCTGTGATTGATGCGGACATGCTGTTCACCCTTTCTTCAAGGCGAGGCGATACGAGGAGCACGCTGATGCGTGTCCGACGTGACTGGCTCGATGGGTTGTTGGGCTTAACGAAGAGGCGCGAACCCGCTCACGGCCGGGTTTTCTGAAGAGAAGGAGGAGGGAGGATGCACGAGTGTGGTGAGCTGTACGTGGCTCGGGGAAATCGGACCGGTCAGGTAAGGCGAAGCATTGAACATCATGGCGCGAGCCCTCGAATCTTATTCTTGTAGTGAGTCGAGCGCTCTTTGGCGCCGACGTTGATTGCACGCTACCGCAGAGTGAGGAGGGTAATAAGTCGCCAGGCGGGCCTAACTGATATACCTAAATTCTATAGCTTGGCGTGCAGCCCCGGCGGGCTGGGGCATACAGGCGGCTCGAAAGCCTTGAGGCCTCACGACACGCGGTTCGCGGGGCATTCCAAGGTGTGCAAATGCGATTACACTCACAGCACTTTCGACGCATATCGCGCCGAGCCCGATGCTGACTGGCCTGGTAATGGATGTCGTTCAACTCAAAACCCTGATTCATGTTGCCGAACTGGGCAGTCTCAGTAAGGCCTCGGATCGGCTTCACATCGCGCAACCGGCCCTTAGCCGACAAATCAGAATGTTGGAGAAAGAGCTCGGCGCCTACCTGTTCGAACGACACGGGCGCGGGATGGAAATTACCGACGTCGGTCGGGAAGTGCTGGCCCATGCCACCCGAATCATGGAGGAAATGGAATCGATCAGAAGCTCGGTTGTCGGTGGCCGATCGTCTTTTCGTGGAACGGTGGTCATCGGTACGACGCCGACGGTTGCCGAGATCGTCACCGTACCGCTGGTGCGCAAGATCCGCGAGGCGCATCCCAATCTGGCTGTCCGATTTTCCTCGGCCTACAGCGGCTATCTGCTGGATTGGGTGCAGCGCGGCGAATTGGAACTGGCCATTTCCTATGATCCGCAACCCCTGCATACGCTCAGGATTGTGCCGGTGATGATGGAAAACCTGATGCTGGTCGGCCCCGCCAGCGCCAACCTGCGCATCGACACGCCGGTGACCTTTGCCTCCCTGGCCGAGCAGCAACTGGTATTGCCCAGCGCGCGACATGGCCTTCGGGTCATTCTGGATAACTGTGCCAGAGAAGTCGGGATCAAGCTCAAGACCAGCGTTGAAGCCGACTCGTTCGGCGCGATGATCGATCTGGTCCGCAATGGCTTCGGTCTGACGGCGTTGCCACTGGCGTCGATTTACGCCCAAGTTGAAGCCGGCGTGCTGTGTGCGGCGCCGCTGATCGATCCGGTGCCCATGCGTAAACTGGTTCAGGTTTTTCCGGCGGACAGGCGCGTCAGCCCGGCTGCCAAATTCGTCGGAGATGCTTTCATCGAAATTGCTGCCGACCTGGTCAATCGCAAGATCTGGGCTGGACACATGCTTTGAGCCATCGGCCAATCGGTCAGCCCCTACCCGTAGTTGCGCAACGGCTCACGACTTCTGCTTTTTCTCACCACTGATGACACTGTCTTGAACCATCAAACGCGACTGCCAAGCGTATTCGGCATTTTTGTATTGGGGATGCTGCAAGTTCTGGTCTGGGGAGGTTCGTTCTTCCTGATGGCCGTCATGGCCGATCCGATCATGAAAGAGACCGGTTGGGCCAGCCAATGGGTGTATGGCGCGCTGTCGCTGAGCATTCTGGTTTCCGCGATGCTGGCGCCATTGACCAGCCGGCTTATCGCCCGCTATGGCGGCCGCCCCATCCTGGCCAGTAGCGGCCTGGGCGTCGCCATCGGGCTGTTTCTGATGGCCAGCTCGACCTCATTGCCGATGTTTCTTTTGTCTTGGGCAGTGATTGGCGTCGGTATGGCGCTGGGGCTGTATGAAGCGCTATTCGCCGCTTTAGGTTCTCTATACGGGGAGCGGGCGGGCAGTGCGATTACCGGGATCACGCTTATTTCAGGGTTTGCGACAACGCTGTCATGGCCTGCGGTCGCGCTGGTCATCGAGCACATTGGCTGGCGCGCGACGTGCGTGGCTTATGGGGTGCTATTGGTCATTGCCGTGGCACCGCTTTATCTTTGGGTGCTGGCGCGTGGCGCGTGGCCACTCGCAAAAAGCCATGCCATGAGTGATGAAAACCTCTCTGTCGACCGGCGGATCTACCTGTTGCTCACGCTGATTTTTGCGTTGGGTGCAGTGATCATGACGGCGATATCTGTCCAGCTGATTTCATTGTTGCAGGGGCAGGGCTACTCGCTTGCAGCCGCCATCGGGCTGAGCGCCTTACTCGGTCCGAGCCAGGTCGGCTCACGCGTTCTACAAGTGTTTTCGCGAAAGCGACACCCCATCTGGACGACATTGATCTGCGTGGTATTCGTGGCAATCGGTCTGTTGCTGGTGACCATCGCGCCGGCAATGACCGCGCCGGGTCTGGTGATCTACGGCGCGGGTAATGGTTTGCGGGCGATCGTTCGAGGCCTGCTGCCACTGGCCCTGATGTCGCCCACCCATTATGTTTTGCTGATGGGACGCATGGCTCGGCCTTCGCTCATTGGACAAGCCTTGACCCCCCTCGCGGGCGGATACCTGTTGCAGACCTGGGGCGCTAGCGGCGTGCTAGCGGGCCTGAGTTCGCTGGCTGTATTGAATGTGCTTTTGGTGTTTTTGCTCATTCGGCTGGTGTGAAAAGAACAGCGCTGAACCAGCGACAGGGTCAGCCATGCACGCTGCTCAGATACTCAAACAACTTGGCCGCTTCCGGCGCCAGTTGCGCTTGACTCGTAACCCCCACGAATAAGGTACGGTGCGCCCAGTCATCGCTCAAGTCGACAGCGATCAGGCGGGTACCGAGCAATTCGGCACGCACGGATGACAACGGCAGAATCCCGATGCCCAAGCCGGCTTCGATCATGCGGCAGATGCCGTCGAAGCTGCTGACCTGGATCCGGACCTGCGAATAATCGGAAGACTTTTCCTAAAGCCATCGGATGTCATCCACCCCAGTGTAATTTGCCTCTTGTACTGGCGTGGTTGACGTTGTCGTTGTCGTTGTCGTTCCCGTGAGCCTTCTTCAATGATTGCCCAGCTCCCGCCGAGCCTGACACCAGTAATCGCTCGATGGCGCCGCTCACCATGTTTTCCATCAGATTATCGCGCTCTCGTTCATCCAACGAGTACTGCATGAACCAACTGGGCGCGCTGTTGAGCAAGGCGGCAATGGCATGACCGGCAGCCATCCGGCCCTGTTCACTGAATCGGGGTCGAACGCCGAGCATCAGTAGCAACTTGCGTTCGTACTGCTCGCGCAGCTGCCGGACCCGTTCCTGTTGCTCTTCATTCAAGCAGCCGCTGTCGCGCTCCACCAGACGAAAATGCCAAGGCATCTCCTGATGCAGATTCAGGTGCGCGCGGATCAAATGGTTGAGTCTGTCGCGTTTTGCCGGGGCCGTTTGTTCAATGCGCCCCAGGGTGACCAGCAGCTCTTCATAGAACTCCTCGATCAGGTCGAGCAGCATGTGCTGCTTGCTGGGGTAATGGTAATACAACGAGCCCGGAGCGAGCCCCAGGCAGGTCGCGAGCTCACGCATGCCGACCTGACCGAAACCCTTGCTGGCAAAGAGCTCCAGCACCTTGTCCCGGTATTCGGCGAAGCGTGAGCAACGCTCAGGCATATGCATGGAAGCCACGCCCCGTTTTGCGTCCCAGATAACCGGCGGCGACCATCTCCTTGAGCAGCGGAGCAGGGCGGTATTTGCTGTCGTTGAAGCCGTCGTAGAAGGCTTCAAGGATTGCCAGCACGGTGTCCAGGCCGATCAGGTCCGCCAACGCCAGTGGGCCGATTGGCTGGTTGCAGCCCAGGCGCATGCCGGCGTCGATGTCGTCGGCGCTGGCCAGGCCTTCCTGAAACACCAGGATCGCTTCATTGATCATCGGCACCAGAATCCGGTTGACCACGAAGCCCGGACGGTTGCCGGCGGTGATTGCGGTTTTGCCGAGTGTGGTCGCCATGTCCAGCGCCAGGGCATGGGTGGCATCGCTGGTTTGCAGGCCACGAATCACTTCGATCAGGCCCATGACCGGCACCGGGTTGAAAAAGTGCAGACCGATGAAACGCTCAGGCTGGCTGACGCTGGCGGCGAGTTGGGTAATGGACAGCGACGACGTGTTCGAGGCGATCACACAGTCGGCGCTGACCTGCGCGGCGATTTGTTGCAGCACGCGCAGTTTCAGGTCGAGGTTTTCGGTGGCGGCTTCGATCACCAGTTGCACGTTTTGCAGGCTGTTGTAATCGGTACTGGTGCGAATCTTGTCGAGGGCCGTGAGCTTTTGCTCGTGCGTCAGCGTGTTTTTGGCGACCTGCCGATCGAAGTTTTTATCGACGGTCGCGATTGCCTTTTGCAAAGCGCTCTCGCTGATGTCGATCAAGGTCACGTTGAAGCCGGCCAAGGCGCAGACTTGCGCGATGCCATTGCCCATGGTGCCGGCGCCGATGACGCCAATGTTCTGAAGATTCATGCGCATGTCCTTATCAAACCCGCTCGAACAATACGGCGATGCCTTGGCCGCCGCCGATGCACATGGTTGCCAGGGCATAACGGCCTTGGCAGCGATGCAGTTCGTGAATGGCCTTGGTGGCGATGATCGCGCCGGTGGCGCCCACCGGATGGCCCAGCGAGATGCCCGAACCGTTGGGGTTGACCTTCTGCGGATCGAAGCCCAGCTCTTGCGCTACGGCACAGGCCTGGGCAGCGAAGGCTTCGTTGGACTCGATCACATCAAGGTCGGCAACGGTCAGGCCGGCGCGCTTGAGCACCAGGCGGGTGGCGGGAATCGGTCCCAGCCCCATCATCGAAGGTTCAACGCCTGCATGGGCATAACCCACCAGTCGAGCCATAGGTTTGAGGCCTTGTTCCTGAACAGTCTGGCCCGTGGCCATGATCAGTGCGCCGGCACCATCATTGAGGCCGGACGCGTTACCGGCGGTGACGCTACCGTCCTTTTTGAAGGCGGGTTTCATGCGGCTCAATTGCTCGGCGTTGACCTCAGCCCGCACATGCTCATCCGTCGCAAACGACACCGTCCCTTTGCGGGTTTCAATTTCGATCGGCACGATCTGCCCGGCAAAACGCCCTTCGGCAATCGCCCGGGCAGCACGCTGCTGGCTGAGTAGCGCCAATTCATCCTGGGCCTGACGCGTGATGCCATAGTGCTCGGCGATATTTTCAGCGGTGATACCCATGTGGAAGCCGGCAAACGGGTCTTGCAGTGCCCCAAGCATGTAGTCGACGGCCTGCATGTCGCCCATTCGTGCGCCCCAGCGCGCCTGCGGCAACAAGTACGCGCCTCGGCTCATGGACTCGACGCCGCCTGCCAGCGCAGCCCCCGCATCCCCCAGCATCAAACTTTGCGCGGCACTGACAATCGCCTGCAAACCCGAGCCGCAAAGGCGGTTGACGTTGAAGGCGGGGGTCTCTTTCGTGAGGCCGGCATTCATCGCGACCACCCGAGAGATGTAGGCATCGCGTGCCTCGGTCGGGATCACATGTCCCATCACCGCATGGCCGATGTGCTCGGGGGCCAGGCCTGATCGTTCGATAGCGGCGCGGCAAACGTCGGTTGCCAACTGAATAGGCGGCACATCCTTGAGTGAACCGCCAAAGCCGCCGATGGCAGAACGGACGGCGCTCACTACAAAAATATCGGAATGGTTCATGTCGGCTCTCTGAATAGGTCTTTTTTGTTGTGCACGAGTCTAGAATCAGCAGCGCCACTGGCCTATGCCAAAACTGTTCAAGGGTGATGGCGTTTTTTGCCATGTTCAGATGTAACGAGAGAGGCATTCAAATGCGGGAAACGGATTCGGTGGCGGTTTACTTCATGTACCCCATGATCCATGCACTACGTGAAGAACCGCAGCGTCTGCGGTCAGTGCTTGAACAAGTGGGAATTGATCCGGCACTGATGGATCAGCCGACGGCACGGGTGCCGGCCAAGGCTTTCGCCGCGTTGTGGCTGGTGCAGATTCGTGAGTTGAACGACGAATTTTTCCAGTTGGACTCCCATGGTATGCCGCCGGGCAGTTTTGCCTTGATCTGTCGGGCATTGATTCAGGAGCCGACGCTGGAAAAAGCCATGCGTCAGTGCCTGGCCAATTTCGCCCTGTTCCTGAGTGATTTTCGCGGCACGTTGAGCGTGCGTGGCAAGCGTGCGGTCATCAGCTTGCAGACCCGTGCGCAGAACAGCGAGGTCAGCCGGTTGGGCGAAGAAACATTTCTGGTGTTGATGATCAGTCTACTGTGCTGGCTGGGCGGGCGGCGCATTCCTATCGATCGTGCGGACTTTCGTCATCAGCGTTTGTCGCTGCGTGATGATGCCTTGCTCTGGGGACCCCACCTGACCTTTGGCACCGAACGCACCGAAATCGAGTTCGCCAGTCACTACCTGCGCCTGCCGGTGATTCAAGACCTTGCTTCGTTGAAAGTTTTTCTACGCACCGCACCGCAATGGCTGGTGATCCGCTTCCGCAACCAGCATGGGTTGGCATCGCAGGTTCATCAGCGCCTGCGCCATAGCCATTACAGCGAATGGCCGACCTTGCAGGCCTTCGCCCTGGAACAGCACCTGAGCCCCAGTACCTTTCGCCGGAAACTGGGACGTGAAGGCTGTTCGTATCAGGAAATCAAGGATGAAGTGCGGCGCGCGGTGGCGTTTGAACGGTTACGCCAGAGCAAGGCGAGCATCAGTGATATTGCCGAGCAGTTGGGATTTCAGGAGCCGAGTGCGTTCCATCGTGCCTTCAAAAAATGGACGGGGGAGAGCCCGGGGCGGTATCGGGCGCGGTTTCAGGAATGAGCCCTGCTCGTTGGGTCACGGCAAGGCTTTATCAGCCCCGCAAAAGCCTTAGTCTCGAACACCCCCATCACACACAAAATCAATAAACGCTCGCAACTTTGGCGTCAGGTAGCGGCTCGACGGCCATACCACCTGGATGTCCAACGTGCGAAGCACTTGATCGGGCAGTATCGACACCAGCTCTGCGGCCGCCAGTGCTTCGCGCACCGCAAACTCCGGGACGCAGGCAAGGCCCAGTCCTTGGCGGGCCATGTGGATCAGCATTTCAAGGTTATTGCAGACCATCGTGGCCGGTATTTTCAACTCGCTGCCTTCGGCAAGCCCCGCCAGTGGCCATTTTTCCAGTTTGCCCGTGGAGGGCAGTTTGTAATGCAGGCAGTGGTGTTCCTGCAGTTGCTCGACATTCTGCGGGTAGCCGTGGTTCGCGAAGTAACTGGGGGCGCCGACGAGGTAGAAGCCGAAGCTGTCGAGTTTCCTGGCCATTAACCGCGAGTCGTGCAATTGGCCGGTGCGCACCACGGCGTCGAAACCTTCCTCGACCACGTCCACCAGCCGATCGGTGAAGTCCAGCTCCAGCTGGATTTGCGGATAGTGCTGCATGAATCGCGAGAGCTGCATGAACAGGACGTCACCCAGCAGCGGCAGGCTGATGCGCAGTTTGCCTCGTGGTGTCTCGCTGGAGCTGGAGAGTTCCTGCTCGGCGGCTTCCAGTTCGTTGAGTACCCGGCGGCAGCGCTCCAGAAACAACGAGCCTTCGCTGGTCAGGTTGATGCTGCGGGTATTGCGATGGAACAGGCGTGCGCCGAGTTTCTCTTCCATGCGCGCGATGCTCTTGCCCACCGCCGAGGCGGAGATCCCCAATAAGCGGCCAGCCCCAACAAAACTGAGGCTTTCGGCGACCTGCACGAACACCGTGATGCCATTGAGCTTATCCAACACTCACTCCTTTGATTGCGGACAAAAAGGTCCGTGGACCTCGGAATTGTAACCTCTGTTTCCCGACAACGGCCGGCTCTACCATCGAGACATCGAGTCATTCATCCAACTATTCAGGTCCGCCAATGTCAGTCAACGAACCGCTTCGCCCATTACAGTCTCTACGCTCGTTTGAACCCGTCCAGCTGGCTTCGCGCATCGACGCGGTGCTGGAGCAGACCCTGCACGATCAGCGCCTGGTGGGCGCGGTGGTGCTGGTGGCTCACCGCGGCAAGCTCATTTACCAGCGCGCGGCCGGGTTGGCCGACCGTGAGGCGCAGTTGCCGATGCGCGAGGATGCCTTGTTTCGGCTGTCTTCGGTATCCAAGCCGATCGTTTCGGTAGCGGCCCTGGCACTGATCGGACAGGGCAAACTCAACCTGGATGACGACATCACCCGCTGGTTGCCTTACTTCAAGCCAACCCTGAGCGACGGCCAGCCGGCGACGATCACGGTGCGTCAGTTGCTGAGCCATACCGCCGGCTTCACGTATGGTTTTCTGGAAAGCGATCAAGGTGGCCCTTATCGCGATGCCGGTGTGTCCGATGGCATGGAGCGCAGCGACCTGACGCTGGAAGAAAATCTGCGCCGCCTGAGCCACGCGCCCTTGCTGTACAAACCGGGCAGCTCGTGGGGCTACTCGATTGCGACCGATGTGCTGGGCGGCGTGATCGCTGCGGTCATCGGTACTTCGCTGGCCACCGCTATCGACACACTGATTGCCAAGCCACTGGGCTTGATCGATATCGGTTTCGGCGTGTCCGACGCCAGCCGCCTGAGCCCGGCATACCTGAATGATCAGCCACAGCCCAGGCGCATGAAAGAACTGGAAGTGGTGCCGGTTTTTGAAGGCACTGCCGGCATCAAGCTGGAGCCAGGCCGAGCCCTCGATCCACAGGCTTTCAACTCCGGTGGCTCGGGCTTGATCGGCAGTGCCGGTGAGTTTCTCCAGTTGCTCGAAACCCTGCGCAAAGGTGGCGCGCCGTTGTTGCCTAAAGCGCTGGTCGAGGACATGACCTGCAACCAGACCGGCGAGCTCGAACTGGAAAACTGGCCCGGTCGCGGCTTCGGTCTGGGCTTTACCGTGCTCAAGGACCCGGCCGCCGCACAGACAGCCGAATCGGTTGGCAGCTGGCGGTTGGGCGGTGCCTACGGACACTCCTGGTTTGTCGACCCGGTCGAACAATTGACGGTCGTTGCCTTCACCAATACCGCCTTCGAAGGCATGTTCGGGCAGTTCACCGTTGACCTTTGCAACGCCGTTTACGGGGCGATAGACAGTGACCGTCAATCAACGAAACAAGGGCTCAGTCAATGACGCGCGTCGTGCGGCTTGGCAACGTCGTGGTCACGCTGGAGTCCGACTCATGAAAATGCTCCATCCGATCTACTTTCTCGCACTGGGCCTGTTTGGTGTTTACACCATTGAGTTCGGCGTCGTCGGGATTCTTCCGGTGATTATCGAGCGCTTTTCGATCAGTGCATCCCAGGCTGGCCTGTTGGTGGGGTTGTTTGCACTGATCATTGCGGTATTTGGCCCGATCATGGTGCTGGTGTTGTCGCGCTTCAACCGTAAAAAAGTTCTCACCATTGCGTTGTTCATTTTTGCCGGCACCAGTGTGCTGTCGGCCTATGCACCCAACTTTGAGTCCTTGATGGTGCTGCGCATCATCCCCGCGCTGTTTCACCCTGTGTACTTTTCCCTGGCCTTTGTCGCAGCCGTTTCGCTGTACCCACCGCAGGAGTCAACCCGTGCAGCCGCCAAAGCCTTTGTCGGTACCAGTATGGGCATGGTGTTGGGGGTGCCGTTGACGACGCTGATCGCGGCGCAGTTTTCCTATGAGGCCTCGTTTCTGTTCTGCGCCGTGGTCAACTGCATTGCCGGCCTGGGGATCATTGCCCGGCTGCCGGACGCGCCCGACAAAACCCGTATTTCCTACAAAGAGCAGTTGGCTATTTTGCGCAGATTTCCACTCTGGCTGAACATCACCGCCTCGACTCTGATTTTCGCCGCGATGTTCTCCGTGTACAGCTACTCGGCCGAGTACCTGGCCAAGGAAGCGGGCATGAGCGCGCAGATGATCAGCATCCTGTTGGTGATCTTCGGTATTGGCGGCGTCGCGGGCAATCTGTATGCCGGCAAGCTGATCGGGCAGAACATGGTCCGGACAACCCTACTGCACCCGATCCTGCTGGCCGGTGCCTATGGGCTGTTGTACCTGTTCGCCGGTCCGTCCCTGATGACGATGTTGATTATTGTGGTGATCTGGGGCGCGACCCATACCAGCGGGCTGATCGTCACGCAGATATGGCTGACCTGCGAAGCGCCGGAAGCGCCCGAATTCGCCACCGGCATTTATATCTCGTTCATCAACCTGGGGGTGACGATTGGGTCAACGACGGGTGGGTGGTTCCTGGCGCGCATGGGTTTGCAGGGCACCCTGTACAGTGGTTTGCTATTTGCGGCGCTGGCCGTATTGGTCATCGTGGTCAAAGTTCTGTTTTTCAGTGCCGAGCCGCGCAAGGGAGGCGCACAGATCGCCGCAGACTGAGTTGAACGATGCATCGTCGCCCGGACGGATGGGGGTGTATTTTCGTCAGTGTGTGGCCGCCATCGCCCAAACAAGGATATCCAGGAAGCAAGCCTTTGGGTTGACACCCTGGATTGTCATTCCATTGAGAATCGATCGAGGCCACATGAATTCGTTACCGTTGCACAATGCTTCGGACGCGCTCGGCCGTACTATTGGCTAACGGGTTTCCAGATCTCTACATCGTGGGCATCTACCGCCTTGGGCAATAAGCCCGCGGCAAAAAAAGCATCGGCAATTTTCTGCTGTTCGCCCAACTGATCGGCCTTCACCGGTTGTATCTGGTAACTGCGATGGGCGTTGGCTGCTTCGACTGTTTCCACATCGAGGTCGCCCCACAACGGCCCCAGGACTTGAGCCGCATCACGGGGATGGTTTTTAACCCAATTACCGGCTTCATGCAGTTGCTCGTAAACCAGCTTGAGGACTTCAGGGTGCGCCTTGGCGTAGCTCGTGCCGGTCAGGTAATAACGCTTGTAGCTGGCCAAGCCACTGCCGTCGGCCAGGGTGCGCGTCGGTAGTTGACGCTGCACGCCGCTGAGGAAGGGTTCCCATGTGACCCAGGCGTCGACCTTCTGATTTTCGAAAGCCGCCCGGCCATCGGCGGGTGACAGGTATGCAGGTTGTATGTCAGAAAACTTCAGGCCCGCCTTATTCAGGGCCGCGATCAGCAAATAGTGGGCTCCGGCCGCCTTGGTTACCGCGACTTTTTTGCCTTTTAAATCTGCCAGTTGCTGCAACGGCGAATCGTTGCGCACGACGATTGCCTGGGCTGAAGGCGAGGGTGCCTCTTGCGCAAAGTAAGTCAGCCTGGCCTGTGCAGCCTGAGCAAATATCGGCACGGTATCTGCCACGTCGGCGCTGACATCAATATTGCCGACATTCAACGCCTCCAGCAGTGGCAAGCCACTGGGGAACTCATGCCAGCTCACGTCGATGTTCGCCTGGGCGAGTGCTTTGTCCAGCTTGCCTTGGGTTTTCAGCAGAGTGATCAGGGTCGATGACTTCTGGTAACCGATGCGTAGCTTTTCCCGGGCCTGAGCCGGGAGTGTCAGAGACGACAAGGCCAGCGCAACGACCAGGCCGGCCAGGACAGGACGACGGAATATCGCCCCAGGGTTCTTGATGAATTTTGACATGGCATGCTCGACAATAATTAAAGGACGGGTAACTACGTATGAATCCTATTGTTCTAAAAACCGATTTATAAATATTTTTTGAGTATTAGCTTAGGCGACTTTGCAGGCATCAGAACGCGTATTGCAGGCGGGTGTAGTAGTAACCGCCGGTGAAGCCGAAGGGTGAAAAACTGCCCCAGTTATCGCCGAACGAAGAGTTGCTTACGCCGATATGGTCGGGGTACTTGTCGAACAGGTTCTGCGCGCCGACGGCGACGGTCAGTTGTTTGTTGAGCGCATAGGCCACGTCCAGGTCGGTGATCCATTTGGCCGAATACTCGCGATCCAGGCTTGGATCGCTTGAGCTGTTGACCTCGGTGTAGGTGCCATAACGGGTCAGCCGCAGATTGACGTCGAAGTCGCTGATCGCCCAGTCGGCGGAGAAGATCATCTTGCTGCTGGGGGAGGTTTTGGTAATCAGTGCTTGCGATTGGCGTCCGAGCAGCTGGAAGTCGCCCAGGGCGGTCAGTTGTGACGGTGTGTCGTTGACGCTGAGGATTTTCGTGTGGTTGTAGTTCAGTGCCGCAGTCCATCTCACCGAGCCGAACTGGTTCAGGTTCTGCCGGTAATTGCCGACCACATCGACCCCGGACGTCCGGGTATTGGCGCCGTTGGTGAAGTACTGCGCGCCGGCGGTGGCCGGCACGCCAATGCTGTCGAGCAGGGCGGCGACGCCCGGGCCCTGGAAACGTTCGCTGAGCACCAGACGGTCGCGCAGGTTGATGACGTAGCCGTCCACGGTCAGGCTCAGGTCTTCGCTGGGAGTCAGGGCGAAACCGAGACTGAAGTTGGTCGAGCGTTCGGGTTTCAACGACTCGGCCCCAAGGGCTTGGGCGCCGGCTGAATCCACCGGCAGAACCACGTAGTTGTAAGACTGGTAGACACCATTGATGGTGTCGAACCCGGTCGAGCGCGCGGTGAAAATCTGATTGGCCAGCGACGGCGCGCGAAAGCCATTACTGATGGTGCCGCGCACCGAAAACACCGGGTTGAATTCGTAGCGGGTGCTGAGTTTGCCGCTGCGGGTGCCTCCGACGCCTTCGTTGTAATGCTCGTACCGTGCGGCGACGCCGAGGTACCACTGCTCGACGGGGTAGAAGCCCAGGTCGATGTAGCTGGCGACGCTGTTGCGGCTGACTTTCTGTGCGTCTTCAGGAGTAATGCCGTTGGTGACCTGGGCGCCCGGATCGGGACGCTGCCCGGCGCGCGGATGGCCGGCGGGGAACACGTAGCCGCCATCGATATACGAGGCTTCGGAGCCGGCGCGGGTCTCGTAGCTTTCACGTCGGTGCTCGAAGCCGAAGGCGACATCCAGCGGCTTGGCCAGGCCGATTTCGTAGCTGTTTTTCAGATCCAGATTACTGGTCAGTTGGTCCGCAATGTAAATGCCGGAGGTGAACTTGTTCGGGGTGTTTTCGCCCAGCGACGGGTTCTGGTTGTTGTAGGTGCGTTGCTTGGCGTAGTTACGCCCGTAGGTGCTGCTCAGGTCCCAGGCCCAGCCGCCGAAATCCTCGCCCTTGGCACCGAAGGCGGACTGGAAGTCGGTTTCGTTGATCAGCCAGTAAGGACTGTAACCGTCGGGATAGCCATTGGGGCCGGTGGTGATGGTGTTGCGTCCATTGGGCAGGCGGAAGTTCTGGCCGTCGTTGTTCTCCCGTGTGGCCAAGGTCGAGAATGAGTAGAGCGTGACGGCATCGTTCAGCGGCAGGTCGAGGTTGTAGGCGACATCGGCCAGTTGGCTGCGGGGCAGTCCGTAACCCTTGTAAGTGTGGTGGCTGGCATCGGCCTCGCGCGGGTCGGGCGAGCCGTCGGCCTGCGGATAATAATGCGAGCTGTAACCGTTGCTACCGGCCTTGTTGTCGCGCTCCTGATAGCGCGTGTCGAGCGAGACATTGAGCACACCGGCGTCGCCAACCTGAAAACCATAATTGAGCGCCTCCTGCGCGGTCCCGCGTTTGCCGTCATAGCCCTGGCCGAGGGTGGTGTCGGAGCTGCCACCGGTGGTCTGCTTGAGGATGATGTTGATCACCCCGGAAATGGCATCCGAGCCGTACTGTGCCGCCGCGCCATCGCGCAGCACCTCGATGTGATCGATGGACGCCACCGGGATCAGGTCTAGGTCGCTGGGTGCCGCGCCGCTGTTGATGCCGTTGATGTTCAACGTGGCGCTGGTATGCCGGCGCTTGCCGTTGACCAGCACCAACACATGGGACGCTGTCAGCCCCCGCAGGGTGGCCGAGCGAACCACGCCGCTGGCATCCCAACCGGCGCGGTCGGGCAGGTTGAAGGACGGGATGAACTTGCTCAGCGCCTCCAACAGGCTCGGTTTGCCCACCGAACGCAATTGTTCGCCGGTCACCACGTCGATCGGAGTCGGGCTGGTGGTGACGGTGCGTTGGACGGTGCCACGGTTACCCGTGACGACTACCGTGTCGAGAGTCGGTGAGCTGCTTTCGGCGGCCTCGATGTTGAACGAGGCCAGGCCACAGGCAATCGACAGGGGCAACAAAAACGGGCGGTAGGCAGGCGCGGCAAGGCGTGTTTGGCAGTTGAGCATGAGAGTGAAGCTCCTGAATGTCAGCTAAGGTCCGTGTCACTTCTTGCGAGCGGCGACGGCTTCGATTTCGACCAACCCGCCCGGTAGCGGCAGGGCGACTACCTGCACGGCGGTGCGTGCCGGTTTGTTCGGTTGCGCGGCGCTGCCGAAGAACGGCGTATAGCCTTCCTGCAACCCGGCGAAATCGAGCTTGCCGCCCTTGGCCGGATCGCCCACCAGAAACACCCGAAGTTGCACCACATCACCCAGGTCCAGGCCTTGGCTTTGCAGTACGCCTTTGAGCTTGTTGAGAATCGAGGTGGTCTGGGTCGCGGTGTCGCCATAGGCAGCGAAGGAATCCTTCGGTGCTTTGGGGTCGTGCAGGTCGGCGAGCAGGCCGCTGACAAACAGCAGGTCGGTTTGCGCCGGCACCGACACCGCCAGCGAAATCGGGAAACTCGAATTGGGCAGGGCGATGCGTTTGATCTCGTCGGCGTGGCTGCTGAGGGCGGTGGCGGTCATGAGGAGTCCTGTGAGCAAAGTCATGGTTTTCATCGGTCAGTCCTTTATTGAAAACAGTCAGGCGGCAACGCCCGGTTGCTGGCGTTCGGCATGGCGGCCGATCAGGGAAACGATGCGTCGCGCCGAGTCGGCGGCGCTGTTCTGCCAGATGCCGACGCCGCCATGGGCGAGGGCGTCGCTGGCCAGGTACGTGCGGCCCTGAGGCTCGTTGAGGATCTGGTAAGCGCTCTCGCCGACCTCGTCGTTGACGATCCACGGGCCTTTGCTGAAGGGCACCTTGGCCCAGTTGATCGCCACTGGTTTTTGCAACTTGGTGCTGTGACCGGGGTGCAGCAGTTCGACCGCTTGCCGCGAGGAGGCGAACTGTTCGGCGAGGGATTTCTTGCTGAAGGCCTGGGCTGACTCGCTGGTGTTGTAGGCCGCAACCAGAATCCCCTGGGCGCTGTTCAGCCGGTCGCTGGGGTACCACAAACCTTTGACTTCATGGTCCAGGTACGACAATCCGCCGTAGATGTTGAAGTCGGTTTCCCAGAAACGCGGCGACTGCCAGGCGACTTTGTTGGCCTGATCGCTTTGCGCGCTGAGAATCGCTTGCTTGAAGGGCGCACTGAAGTTACTCGGCAGCTTGGCCAGTAACGGCAGGGGGACCGTGACGATGGCGTAATCGGCGCTCAGCGTCTGGGTGGTGCCGGTCTTGCGGTCCCGGTAGGTGATGCGGCTGCCGTTTTCGGAGGTCTGAATGTCGCTGACCTCGGCGTTGAAACGCACCGTATCCTTGAGCTTGTCGTAGAACGCGTAGGGAATCCGGTCCATACCGCCAACCGGTTGGAACATGGTCGAGGAAAACTCCGGGATCTCATCGAACACCAACGCACCCCAGAGCTTGGGGTTGAGCAGGGTCTGTAGCTCCAGCGGTGCACGGGTGATGCCGGTTTGATCGCCGGCGCCGGGGATACGGGTGTACCCCGAGCGCACCGAGCCCTTGTATTTGAAGTCGGCGTTGAGATCGCCATAGACCTTGAGGAAATTGAGCAGCGCCTTGCGATCATCGACGCTCAAGTCCTGGTCCAGGGCCTTGCGGCTGACGGTGCGCGCCAGCAGTTCAGACAGTTGGCCGCGGGTGTCGTTGACGGCCTGGCGCAACTGGAATGCCGGTTTGGTCGGATCGGGCAAGGCCAGCGCGTTGCGGCTGCTGTTGACCAGCACTTGCAGCTCGACACCCAGTTCGCGGCAGTAGCCGAGGATCGTCTGGTGATGGCTGGGAATGCGCGCAGGACCGGCGTTGAAAAAGTGCCCGTCGTCGAAGTCGACGGTCTGGCTGACGCCATCGTCGAAATCGACTTTGGTGCCGCGCCTCAGGGTCCAGTTGCGTCCACCCACTCGCTCGCGGGCTTCGAGAATGGTCACGGTGAAGCCAGCCTTGCGCAGCTCGTAGGCGCTGACCAGCCCGGAAATGCCGGCGCCGACCACCACCACGTGCTTGCCTTTGCCACTGCTGCCCAGTTGCAGCGGGTTGAAAGTCGCCGCCACGGCCTGAGGCGTCAGCCCCAGTGCACCGAGGGCGCTGACAGCGGCGGAATAGCCACCGACGGCGGCAATGCGGGAAATCAGTTCTCTACGGGTAACAGCCATCGTAGTGCTCCTTGCGTTCAAGCGGTAAGGAATCCGGTGTAGGGGCGCGTCAGGGATCAGAGGTCGTAGCGCACGGACAACAAGAGGGTTCGCGGGTCGTTGATGGAGTAGAAGCGGGCGCCACTGGAGGGCACGTAGCCGACCGATTGCGGGTAGGCGCGATCGAGCAGGTTTTTTACGGCCAGCGTGGTGGTCCAGTGACCGTCGCCGGAGAGGTAACGGGTGTTGGCGTTCCAGAAGGTCTGCTGGGGGATTTGCTGGACGTCGTCGTTGAGCGCGTTGGCGTAGGACTTGGTCTGGAACTGCGCATCGGTGCCCGCCAGCCAGGTGCCGGGCAGTCCGGCCGGGATGGTGTAGTTGAGACCGACGCTGGCGTTCCAGCGCGGCGAGAACACCAACTGTTTGCCGTTGGCATCGACACCGGCGCCGCTGGCATTTTCGAAATCGTCGTACTGGCTTTCCAGGTAGCCGACATTGGCGGTCAGTTGCAGATCGCGGGTCAGCGCGGTCAGGGTTTCCAGTTCTACGCCATAGGTGTGTGCCTGGCCGACATTGGTCCGCAAGCTGACACCCAACGCCGGGTCGTAGGCATTGGTCTGCAGGTCTTTGTAGTCGTTGTAGAACAGTGCGACGTTGGCTCGCAGGCGCTGGTCGAAGAAGTCACCCTTGAAGCCGGTTTCCCAGGTCGTCACGTCCTCGGGCGAAAACGCCTGTTCGGCGGCAGCCTGGGTCGGGGCGCGGTTGTCGTAGCCGCCGGCCTTGAAGCCTTTGGCGACATAGGCGTACTGGTTGAGGTGCGGTGTCCAGGCGTATTCGAAGCCGAGTTTCGGGCTGGTGGATTGCCAGGATTTGCTTGAATCGGCGCTGAAATTGGTACCGGTGATCTGCCGGTCGGTGTTGACCACGTAGTTGGTGTAGTCGAAGTTCTTGTGTTCGCGGGTGAACCGTAGTCCGGCGATCAGCGACAGTTGTTGTGTGACTTTGTAACTGCCCTGGCCATACAACGCATAACTTTCGGTATTGGTTGTGCTGTATTGCCCCTGGCCGATCACCCGGTTGCGCGCAATCGAGTAGGTCAGGCTGTCGCGCTCGGCGTCGAATTTTTCCCGGTACAGGTATAGGCCAGTGCTGAAACTGAAATCGTCGTAGTCGCCGTTGAGCTGGAACTCCTGGGTGGCATAGTCCTGCTTGTAGGTGATCAGGCTGTTCTGAATGAGGGCGGCCTGCCCGGAGTTGTCATAGTCCACCGGCTGGTTGAACGCCGAATAAGCGGTCACCGATTTGAAGTTCAAGTGGTCGTCGATGGCGTAGATTGCGCGCAGCACCGAGCTGCCCTGGTCGAGGCGGTTCTTCGGATTGAGGCTGCTGTAGCTCTTGAATTTATCGAAGTGGCCATCGGCATCAAACGGTGTATAGCTGGTGGTGTCGCCACGGTCGAAGGTACCGGCCAGGGTCAATTGCACATCCCACGGCGAATCGATCGGGTTGAAGCGCAACTTACCGCGGTAGGACTGGATGTCGACGTTGTTCACATCCTCGCCACGGGTCGGGTTGGAGACGGTGCCGTCACGGGTCAGGCGAATCGCCGAAAAACTGCCGAACAGCGCGTTGTCCACCAGCGGGCCACTGATCAGCAATCGGCCGTTCTGCGCGTTGTAATTGCCGGCGCCGAGCTCGAAGAAACCCCGGGTTTCCTGGGTCGGATCGCGGGTGATCACGCGGATCGCGCCGGCGCTGCTGTTGCGTCCATACAGCGTGCCTTGCGGGCCGCGCAACACTTCGACGCGCTCGACGTCGTTGAAGTCGAGCATCGAGGAAATCGCCCGCGGGATGTACAGGTCATCGGCGTACACCGCGACGGCGGCTTCCTGGATCGGGTCAGTTTCGCCGATGCCACGAATCCCGTAGGTCTGGGCGCTGTAGGAGATCGACTGGCGGCTGAGGGTCAGGTTCGGCACTTGCCCGGAGAGGTCGCGGATGCTTTTGATCTGCTTGTCTTCCAGGGCTTTTTCGTCGAATGCGGAAATCGCCAGCGGGGTTTTTTGCAGGTCTTCGCTGTGGTGTTCGGCGGTGACTGTGACAACGGGGAGGGCACCATCCATGGTGTTTTCTTCGGCGTGGGCCGACAACCCGAACATCGCCAGCGACACGGCCAGCGTCAAACGGTTTGCAGTGAAGGTGTTATGCATGGTGAACCCCAAGTGTGTAAGCGCAGCGTTGGCGTCGTTATGTTTTTTTTGGGCAAAGCGTTGCCGGGGCCATGTTTCGAAAGCCATGGCGGCGGGGGGCTTGAGCCGGTTTCGGGTTTGGGTGTGGCAGTTGACCGTGGAGTGGTGTCGGCCGGAAAAACGTGCAGTTCCGTGGGCCTCCACCTGGTCAGGGGTCGGTGATGGTTGTAACAGTATTTGTATAATACGGTGCTGTAAAAGTCCGATTAGTTATAAGTTAATTATAAAAAACAGGCATTAAGTTTGTAGGTTAAATGCGTAAACCTGATGTTTTATCTTTGGCTGACATGACGCAATCGCGGGCAAGCCACGCTCCCACAGGTCATGTACATAACCTGTGGGAACGTGGCTTGCCCGCGATGACGGTGGTTCGGCTGGATTCAATACCCGCGTTGTACGTTCGCCTGATTTTCCAACGCCAAACCGTTGAGATAACGCTCAAGATTGGCCAGGAAACTGTCAGCAATCTCATGGCGGCTGTTGGTGGAAATCGCCGAGGTATGGGGTGACAAGCGCACCCGTGGATGGGTGTAGAGCGGATGTCCGTCCGGCAGAGGCTCGGGCTCGGTGACGTCCAGCGAAGCCAGGCCGATCGTTCCGCTGTCCAGTGCTTCAAGCAACGCCCCGTGATCCAGCAGACCACCGCGGGCGATGTTGATCAGGTGCAGGCCGGGTTTGGCGCTGGCGAGCACCGCGCTGTTGACGATATGCCGGGTCGCACCGGTCAATGGCGCGGCCAGCACCAGATGGTCGGAACGGGCAAACAGGTCATGGATATCTCGCGCGGCTTCGACGCCTTCCACCTCGAACGGCGTCTGACTCTGACGCGATGCCAGCACATTGATGCCCAAGGCGTGGGCCTTGCTCGCCAGGCTGCGGCCAATCGCACCGAAGCCGAGAATCCCCAACGTGGTGCCCTTGAGCGGCGTCAGTGCGGTGAAATTCCATTGCGAGTCATGCACCCAAATGTTCGGCAGGCGCTTGGCGGCAGCGAAGATCGCGGCCAGGGCGAACTCGGCGATGTTCTCGGCGGCGCTGCCCCGGGAAGTGCTCACCGGCGGGCCGTTGAACAGCCATTGGGGGTAGAAGTCGATGCCGGAAGACACCACCTGAACCCACTTCAAACCGTAGGGCCAACCCGGCGGCGGTGTGTCCGGTGCCAGATAGCCGCGCACATTGATCGGCCGCGCCAGTAGAATACTGACTTCAGTCGGCAGGTCGCTGGGTACGCCGCTCGGCACGTCGATTAACCGGGCGTCAGGATGCGTGTGTGCGAGGCGCTGACGAATCACATCGTTGAAGTCTTCATCCAGTTGGCTGGCGATAATGAGCTGGCTCATGGGCGTTCCTTTTGCTGGTGCTGGGCGAAGACCGCTTTGCCGACGCCTTGCAGCACGGCATCGTTCTGCGGCGTGTGAACACGGCTGCACAGCACATCGCGGTAATGCCGTTGCAGCGGATTGTGGCGTGACAGGCCGGGGTTGCCGGACGCCTCGATGGCCAACTCGACGGCGCGGATGGCGTTGCCGGTCACCAGGTATTTCAGTTGCGCGGCGTTACTGGCTGGCGTGCGACCTTCGGCGGCGGCATCCAGCAGGCTGCGGTTGGCGAACAACAGCGTGTCGATGTGCCCGACGGTTTCCTGAAAGCGCGGCAGGGTCGAGAGCGACGCGCCGAGGTTGGATGGCTTGCGTTGTTCCAGCCAACCCACCAACCAGTCGCGAGCGGCTTGGGCGACGCCGTCGTAAACCGACGAGAGCAACACCGACATCCACAGGAAGCCGTCGCCATCGAGTTCGGGTTGCGGCGCGCTCCAGGGGCTGACGCTGACGGCATGATCCAGCGGTACCAGCACATTGTCGAACACCACTTCATGGCTGCACGTGGCGCGCATGCCCAGATGGTCCCAATCCTCAATGATGCTGATGCCGGGTGTGTCCTTGTGCACCAGCCAGGCACCGACCAGCGGATCTTCATCGGTGCTGCGCGCCCAGACGCTGAACCACGTCAGGCCATGACTGCCGGTGGAGTAGATTTTTCGGCCACTGAGGCGCCAACCGGCGGAGGTGCGCCGGGCAACGGTCGCTGGCAAACCACCGCGAGCCGGGGTGCCGAGGTCGGGCTCGACCCGCAGGGCGTTGATCAACGCGCCTTGCTGGACGGCGTCTTGCGCCACTTGCAGGCGCAATGCTTCGGGCCAGGTTTTACTGTCTTGCAGGCGCGCGTGCTGGATGTACTGCATCACCAGGATCAACGCCGTCGAGGGTTCGCCCTTGGCGATTGCGCTGATCGCCTTGCGCGCCTGGGCCAGATTCGCGCCACCACCGCCGAGGGCTTTGGGCACGGTCAGCGCGACCAGACCGTGCTCCTGCAGCAGCTTGAAATTGTCCTGGGGGAAGGCGCCGCTTTCGTCATAAAGGTGCGCCGTGGCGCCGAGTTGTGCGCCGATGGTTTCCAGCAAGGCTTCGAAATTCGCCGCCTCGACCGATCGCAGCAAGGGCGGGTGTTGAGAAGAAAGACTCATGGTGGGTTCACTCGATCAAAAAGTGTGAGCAGCAATGGTTGGGGGGCCACCGTAACCAACTGTGGCGAGGGAGCTTGCTCCCGCTGGGTCGCGAAGCAGCCCCAAATCCAGGCACTGCGGTGATTCAGGCAAACCGTTTTGCGACTGCTTCGCAGCCGAGCGGGAGCAAGCTCCCTCGCCACAGGGAGGGGGTCGACTTTAGGGCTCATATCGGCAACAACTTGAACTGCCGGTCCCACAACGGACTGACATCCAGCCGTTCGCTCAACACACCCGCAGCGAAGAACAAATCCGCGACCTCCTGTTGCGAGGCTATCGCCTGGTCGTCCACTTCGATGACTTTCCACGGCTGGCTGCGGCTGTTGTACATGTCGAGAAACACCGCTTTGTCGACGCCCAGTAGCTGCGCGGATTTGGCGGCCCAGGGTTCGGGGTTGTTATTGATCCATTCCAGCGTGCGCGCCGTGCGCTGCAAGTAGTCCTGAATCGCTTGTTTGCGCAGCGGGTCTTCGAGGGCCGCGGGGCGCGCCGCCATCAAGTAGTTGCCGGACAAATAACCCTCAGCTGTTTTCAACACCCGGGCGCCACTGCGGAATTTCGCCAACTGGATAAACACCCCATAAATCACCCAGGCATCGAGCTGACCGCTCTGGAAAGCACTGAAACCATCCTGCGGCGTGAGCGCTACCGCCGTGATGTCGTTCATCGTCAGGCCCTGTTCTTTCAGTGCCTTGATCAGAAAGTAATGCGAGGTGGTCGAGCGCACGTACCCGACCCGTTTGCCGCGCAACTGCCCGACCGATTCGAGTTTCGAGTCCTTGGGAATCAGGAACACCTGGTTGTTCACGTCGCCTTGTATCACTGCGATGAGTCGCGGTTGGCGATGGCTCTGGATAGAGAAGATCGGTGGGATCTCGCTCATGGAGCCGATGTCCAGGCTGCCCGAGGCCAGCGCTTCGACGATCAGGTTGCCGCCGGCAAACTCCGCGTAATCGACTTTGTAAGGGCGGTTAGCGGTGCCGGCGTCTTCGGTGAAATACGACTCCTGGCCGCGATAAGTGGCGACGCCCAGGGTCAGGTCCGCAAGCGAGGTGTTTTGCGCGAACGCACGCGAAGCCAATCCCATCGAGGACAGCCCCAACGCCCCGAGAGCGATCGAACTGGCCGTCAGGAAGCCGCGACGATTGAACTGCCCCGGCAGGCGATTAAAGGACTCGCTCATGCCAGCGCCTCGCTCTTCTGGTGAACCTGAGCGGTTGTGTAACGGTTGGCGGGTGCCTCGAGCCCAAGGTTGTCGCGCAGGGTCGTGCCGCTGTATTCATCGCGAAACAGACCACGCTGTTGCAGCACCGGCACGACGAGTTCGGTGAAATATTGCAGACCGTCCGGCAGCACCGAATTGATGATGAAACCGTCAGACGCGCCTTCTTCGAACCAATTTTGAATGGCATCGGCAACCTGCTCGGGCGTGCCGACGAAGTCGCGTCGTGGCCGGGAGAAACGCAGGGCCACTTCGCGCAAGGTCAGGCCTTCGTCTTTGGCCAGTTGTTTGATCCGGTCCGAGCCGCCTTTCTGGCTATTGGAGCCTAAATCGCCCAACTCGGGGAATGGCGCATCCAACGGGTACTGGCTGAAGTCATGGTCATTGAACGGCCTGCCGAGGGCGACAATCGCATCCTCAATACTCACCAGTTCCACCGCTTGCTGATAGCGGCTTTCAACTTCCGCTTCATCACGACCAACGATCGGACGGATGCCCGGCAAGATCGACAGCTTTTGTGCATCCCGGCCGAAGCCACTGGCGCGCTTTTTCAGGTCCTGATAGTAGGCGCGTGCTTCGTCGAACCCCTCGGGGCTGACGAAAATCGCATCGGAATTCTCCGCGGCGAAATTACGTCCGTCCTCAGAGGTGCCGGCCTGGAAAATCACCGGCTGACCTTGCCGGGAGCGGGCGATGTTGAGCGGGCCTTTCACCGAGAAAAATTCACCTTTGTGCGCCAGCGCATGCAGTTTGCCGGGGGTGAAAAACTCGCCGCTTTGCTTGTTGTAGGCGAAGGCGTCGTCTTCCCAGGAGTCCCACAACCCCTTGACCACATTCACATGCTCCCTGGCGATGCGGTAGCGCACCGCATGGGGCGGGTGCTCGGTCTTGCCGAAATTATCGGCGGTGCCGCTGAGCCAGGAGGTCACCACGTTCCAGCCGGCACGACCGCCGCTGATGTGGTCCAGGGACGCAAACTGGCGCGCCACCTGGAACGGTTCGGTGTAGCTGACGGTGACGGTTGCCACCAGGCCGATGTGGCGAGTGGTCGCGGCCAGCGCCGAGAGGATGGTCAGCGGCTCGAAGCGATTGAGGTAGTGCGGGCTCGACTTCTCATGGATGTGCAGGCTGTCGGCGATAAACACGAAGTCGAACTTCGCCGCTTCAGCCAGTTGCGTTTGCTGCTGATAGAAACCGAAATTCACGCTGGCATTGGGCAGGGCTTGCGGGTGGCGCCATTCGCCCCAACCATGGCCGACGCCATGGACCATCGCCCCGAGTTTGAGTTGGCGTTGTTTGCTCATGGTTCTACTCCTTTAGCGCGAAGCCTGGGTAAGTGGGGGACGTTTGCTGTTGAAGCTCTTGTCGAAGCCTTGGGAGACGTCGATGTGTCGGGTCAGCAAGCCTTCTTCCTGATAGATGTCGGCGGTGGCCTGCAAGCCGCTGACGACCGCGTCGTCAATCACCACCGGCTGCATGTGGGTCGCTTTGGCCACGGCCACATGCACCGCCAGGGGCAGGCCGGTGATTTTGGCCTGGGCGGCGGCGTACTCATTGGGGTGCTCGTTGCTCCAACGGTAGGCCCGGTCGACCCGGGCGACGAAGTCGTCCAGTTGCTGGCGCTTATCGACGATGGCCTGATCGGTGGCTGCGAGATAAAGGTGATTGCTCAGCAGGTTGCTGCCGCTGACCAGGATCTTGGCCTGACTCTGAGAGGTGACGACGGTGGTGTAGGGATCCCACGTGGACCAGGCATCCGCGGTGCCGTTATCCAGCACCAGTCTTGACTCGCTGGGCAGCAGGAAAACGAACTGCACATCCTGGGTACTCAGGCCGGCGCCGCGCAGGGCCTTGATGGCCAGGTAGTGCCCGATCGAGCCGCGTGTGGTGACGATGCGCTTGCCCTTGAGGCCTGAGACATCCTTGATCGGTGAATCCTTGGGCACAAGAATGGCAGTGGTATTGCGCCCCTCGGCATGAATGATGCTGACCACTTTGAGTGGCGCACCGGCGCCGAGGGCGAACACATAAGGCGCATCGCCCAGGGCGCCGATGTCCACCGCTCCAGCGTTCAACGCTTCACCTAACGGCGCGGCGGCGGGGAACTCGGAGAACTGGATCTGGTAGGGCACGTTTTTCAGTTCACCGGAGACCTCCAGCAGTACCTTGATCGTGGACTTTTGATTGGCCACCAACAGCGGTTGCAGGTCGGCGGCGTGAGTGACGGCGCCAAAGGTGAGGGCGGTGGCGATCAGCAGATATTTGAACGGCTGGGTGAAACTCATAACAGCATGCTCCAGGCGGGACTTGATGCTTCATGTCACCTCCGCCTGGAGAAAGGGGTCGGGCTGAATTCAACGTTGGGCGTATCAAACGGCGCTGCCCGGTATACGGCGCAGAAGCCTTAAGGGCTCAGATCACAAAAAAGCCATGGGTGGCGTCGCGGGCCAGTTGCGCCACCAATCCATATTCCCAGTCCAGATAGGCTTGCATTGCTTCGCGAGGACTGTCGGTGCCTTCATAGGGGCGGCGATAGCGATCAATGCGCGGTGAAGCCAGATGAGTTTCACCGTCTTGCAGTGGCAGTTGCGCAGCGATCCAGCTGGCCGTACCGCCCTTGAGCAGGAACACCGGCTTGCCGGTCAGGGCCTCGACATCAGCGACAGCCAGCCGTGCCAATTGGCTGCTGCCACAGGTCAGCACGTAGCGTTGTGCGGCCGGTACGTTGGCCAGCGCTTCGCGCAATTGCCCACGCAGCACCCACCACGCGCCGGGGATATGGCGTTTGACGTAGTTGGCGCTGCTGGTGAAATCCAGCACCACACTGTCGCCATGGGTCAGCCACTCGGCCAGGGTTTCGGGGCTGATTTCCTCGACCTGCTGCGGCGCAGGGACCGGCGCCTGCCAGGCACCTTTTTCACTGAAATGCGCCGGCTGCAGGTCATCTAGCACATGCACCTCCCACCCCAGTTGCGACAGCCAGGACGCCGACATGTTGGCGCGCACGCCGTCGTCGTCCACCAGCACCAGGCGCGCGCCACGCACGCTGGCAAAGTGATCGGTTTCCTGCACCAGTTGGCCGCCCGGTGTCGAGCGGGCGGCGGGCAGGTGGCCAGTCTCGAATTCTTCCGGGGTGCGGACGTCGAACAGGTAAGTGCTGCGGGTTGCTTCTTGTTGCCAGCCTTGCAAGTCGGCCAGGGTTGCGCGACCGACCAGCGCTTTGTCGGCGACGCGACGGGCATCCTGAGCGGCGATGTGTCGGTGTTCTTCGCTGGTCGGCGCGAAACGGCGCGACTGGCCGTGTTGCAGTTTTTGACCGGCCAGGGTCCAGCCGATGGTGCCGTTGCGCAAGGCGGAAACCGGGTTGGGGATGCCTGAGTTGATCAACGACTGCGTGCCGATGATGCTGCGGGTGCGCCCGGCGCAGTTGACGATGATCCGCGTCGCCGGGTCCGGTGCCAGTTCTCGGGCGCGCAATACCAACTCCGCGCCCGGAACGCTGATGCCGGTGGGAATGCTCATGGTTTGATATTCATCGAAGCGCCGGGCGTCGAGCACCACCACGTCGGCCTCGCTGTCGAGCAGCGCCTGAACTTCTTCCGCCGCCAAGGACGGTGTGTGACGTTGACTTTCTACCAATTCACCGAAGGCTTTGCTCGGCACGTTCACGTCGATAAACAGCTCGCCACCGGCGCGGCGCCAACCGTCCAGGCCACCCTCCAGCAAGCCGACATTGATGTAGCCGAGTTGTTGCAAGCGCTGAGCGGCGATCTGCGCCAGGCCTTCGCCGTTGTCGTAGACGGTCACCGGGGTATTCAGCCGTGGGATCCGCGAGTACACCTCAAGCTCAAGCCTGGACAGTGGAATGTTGGCGGCGAACAACGGATGCGCCTCGGCGAAGGGCGCCTCTTCACGCACATCGACGAGGGCCAGCTCTTCTTTGTTCAACAGTGCCTTTCGAATCTCGGCGAAGGAGCGGATCAGTAGGGTGCTCATAGGGCTTGGCTCTCTTTGGACAGATCCCAGATGTTGGGGAGAAAGGCGTTGGAATAACCGGAGATAAACAGTTTCTCGCTGCCATCGGGCTGATACACCGCGCGGTGCACGGCGCCGATGTTGGCGCCATAGACATGGATGCTGATGGACACCTGATCATCAAAGGCATTGCTGACTTGATGAATGTCGCCAATCTTGGGCGACACCGCTTCGACCTGGCCGGGTTCCAGCTGTATCCGCTGGCCCTCGGGCACCAGGGTGCCGTCAGGGTTGCGGGCGAATCCCTGCGAGTACTCCGCGCCGCGCAACATGCCGATCAGGCCCCAGACCCGATGATCGTGGATCGGTGTACGTTGCCCCGGCCCCCAGACAAAACTGACGACGCTGAAGCGCTGTCGTGAATCGGCATGCAACAGGTATTGCTGATAACGCTGCGGATCGGGGCGGGCAAAGTCTTCCGGCAGCCAGTCGTCGTGGCTGACCAATTGGCCGAGCAGCTTGGCGCCGCGATGCAACAGGTCACCCTCGCGCGGATGGCTGTCGATCAGTTCAGCCAGGGCGCCTATGAATGCTCTGAGTCTCTCCGGGTGTCGGGCCTGGGTCATGGCGATTCCATCGTTCGTTTCGAAGGTTGTTGCGATTATCTAAGCATAATGATTGTTCTTAATATGCTATTTTTTAATGATTAGGTTATAGCTGAAAGGAATTAAGAACTCGATTGAATAGCGTTAGACGTTATCGATAGGAGCCGGGGAGCGCTCCGGGCTATCCAGACTCCAGCAATAGAACTATGCTTTTCAGACATCTTATTGACTGTTCTCTATGTGCGGGCCAAATGAAAATTGATGATATCGATGCCTTCGTCGAAGTGATTCGTTGCCAGTCCATCAGCCATGCGGCCGAGTCGTTGCAATTGACCCAGCCGGCCATTACCCGGCGTGTGCAGAACTTCGAGCAAGCATTGGGCGTGGAGCTTTTCGACCGCAACACCAAGCCGCTCAAGCCCACGTTGATCGGCACGCGGGTGTATGAACAGTGCCGTTTGATCCTGCGGGAAATGGACGCATTGCGCGAACTGGTGGCCACCGACGCGCCACCCACCGGGCTGCTGCGTTTGGGTGTTCCGCAAACCATCGGCGATGTGGTGCTGCTCGATGCCCTCAAGCACCTGCGCGTCGAATACCCCGAATTGCGCGCGCAGGTGGCAACAGGGTGGGGCAGTCAACTGGTCGGCAAGATCGAACGTGGTGAACTGGACGCCGCGGCGGCGCTGTTCCCGGCGGGCAAGATTTTTCCGGACAACATCGTCGGTGAGTCCATCGGCAAGATGGAATTGGTGGTGGTCTGCGCCAAGGCGCAAGTGCCCAAGCGTGCATGCAAACTCGCCGACGTTTACCAGAGTGGCTGGATTCTCAACCCTGACGGCTGCGGTTTTCGCGCCGGGTTGCAACGAACCTTGTCTGACCAGGGGTTGGCTCTGAGGGTCAATCTGGAAACCTTCGGTACTGAATTGCAGTTGGGCCTGGTCGCCGACGGTCTGGGGCTCGGGCTGGTGCCGCGTCCGTTGCTGGAGCGCAGTGCGCATTTCGATCAGTTGGCGGTGATGCCGCTCAAGGATTTCAAACCGCTGATGGACCTGTGGCTGATTTACCCGCACTTTCTCGGCAACCTGCAAGGGCCGGTCGATGCCTTTGGCAAACTGGTCGCCGGGTCGCTGCAGAAGCTAAAGAACGCGGCATGACGAGCGACTGAAGACATAAAAAAAAATGATAATTAGCTTAGATTAAAATGTGCTTTTTATTATTTTTTGGCATCCCCTAGGCTGGCTGGAAATCCTTAAGGCCATCCAGGAAGTTTTGCCATGAGCAGCGTCAGCCCGTTATCCAGCGTCTCAAAAAATGTTCGCCAGCGCGTCACTCCCGAAGAATGGGAAGTGCGGGTCAAACTGGCCGCAGCCTATCGGCTCGCGGCGTTGTTCAAGTGGACTGACCACATCTACACGCATTTTTCCGCGCGGGTGCCGGGACCTGAGGAACATTTCCTGATCAATGCCTTCGGGTTGTTGTTCGATGAAATTACTGCGTCCAACCTGGTCAAGGTCGACATCGACGGCACCATCGTCGACGACCCGACCGGCCTGGGCATCAACTACGCCGGGTATGTGATTCACAGCGCCATTCACGGCGCGCGTCCCGACCTGCAAGCGGTCCTGCATACCCACACCCGCGACGGTATCGCGGTATCGGCCCAGCGCGATGGGCTGTTGCCGATCTCGCAGCATTCCATCGGTTTTTCCGGGCGGGTGGCCTATCACGGTTACGAAGGCATCGCCCTGGACCTGGACGAGCGTGAACGGCTGGTGGCGGACCTGGGGGACAAAAGTGTGCTGATCCTGCGCAACCACGGACTGCTGACCGCTGGTGTCAGCGTTGAACACGCCTTCCAGCAACTGCACGGCCTGGAGCGTGCCTGCAACATTCAGATCGCGGCGCAGGCCGGTGGCAATGCCGAGCTGGTCTTCCCGCCGGCCGAAGTGGTGGCCAAGGTCGAGAAGCAGGCCGAGGTGCTCAAAAGTGGTGACGGGCCGGGTGTTGCGCGGCACTGGGATGCGCTGATTCGGCAGTTGGAAAGGACTGATACGGCATATAGGGAGTAATTGAAGAGCAAGATCAAAGGATCGCAGCCTGCGGCAGCTCCTACAAGGGGAAGCGAACCCCTGTAGGAGCTGCCGCAGGCTGCGATCTTCTAAGGTCCTGAGGCTTAAAAGATCAAGGATGGTTCAAGCCACCTTTTCCGCCGCTTGCCGTTCACGTTCCGCCACCAGCTGACGGGTCAGCGGGATCAGGCGCTTGCCATAATCGATGGCGTCATCAAGTGGGTCAAAGCCGCGGATCAGGAACGTGGTGATGCCCAAGTCGTAGTAGTCGAGCAGGGCTTCGGCGACTTGTTCCGGGGTGCCGACCAGCGAGGTCGAATTGCCTTGTGCGCCGAGCAGGCCGGCGATCCCGGTCCACAGGCGCTTATCCAGACGCGAGCCCTGGGCTGCGGCCGCCAGCAAGCGCCGGGAGCCTTCGTTCGGTGGTTCGCGACGAACAAAACCGTTCTGTTCGGCCAATGCTGTGGCTTGTTGCAGGATGCGCTCGGCACGTTCCCAGGCTTGCGCTTCGGTGTCGGCCAGAATCGGTCGCAACGACAGGCTGAAACGAATGCTGCGCCCATGCTTGGCCGCCTCGGCGCGCACCTGATTCACCACTTCGCGCACCTGTTCGTAGGTTTCGCCCCACAGCGCGTAAACGTCCGCATGCTTACCAGCCACCGCGATGGCCGCCGCCGATGAGCCACCAAAATACAGCGGTATGTTTGGCTGTTGTGGCGACTTCACTTGCGAGTGCGCACCCTCGACCTGGTAGTACTTGCCCTGATAGTCGAAGGGCTTTTCGCGGGTCCATTCCTGACGTAGCACGTCGAGGTATTCATCGGTGCGGGCGTAGCGCTCGTCTTTGCCGATGTAGCTTCCATCGGCGCGTAATTCGCGATCATCGCCGCCGGTGATGATATGCACGGCAGTGCGTCCACCATTGAACACGTCGAGGGTGGTGAACTGTCGTGCGGCCAGGGTAGGGGAGGCGAATCCCGGTCGATGGGCAATCAGGAACTTCAGCTTTTTCGTCACGCTGGCGGCATGGGAGGCAATCAGCGTGCTGTCCGGACTGTTGGAGTGGAACGCCACCAGGGCGCGGTCGAAACCGGCTTCCTCATGGGCGCGGGCGACAGTCTCCACATATTCGGGCTGCAACACCGGGCCGCTGCGCGGCTGGGTTTCCGAGGATTGGTGGCCACCGATGTAACCGATAAATTCGATGCTCATGCTGAGTTCCTTGTCTTTGGATAGGCGTGATTCAAGCCTCCACCGGGCAGGGGGTCGGTCTGTGACGTCGAAAGTAGGCGCAGCGGGGCAGGGCTGTGAAATGCCGTTTTGTTCTAAGTTAATTATTAATTAAATGAATCATAAAAAATACAAGATATCAGTAATACGCATTTTAATCGGCGTCAGGAATGCATCCGCCACAGGACGTGGGTTGCAGGGTTTAATTATGCAAATAATTTATCTGGATTATTTTCTATCTGATTTTTAATCATATTAGGTTATTCCCAAAAAGAATTTCACTGGTGTTTTTTATGCGAATAGCATGAAACCGAAGCCATATTCTTGATGAGGAAGGAAGCCTGATGACCGAAAAGACCTTCGATACGCAGAGCACTAGTAGCTCGTTTTCCGTCAGCAAGGCTGTTGAAAGCCAGGGTGCGTCGAAGCTGATCCCCGACTGGCTACACAACTGGCGAACCCCCGAAGTCTTTCTGCGCCTGCTCAGCCCGATTGCGTTGCTGCTCTTGTGGGAACTGGCGTCGCAGCTCGGCCTGATCCCACAACGGATCATCGCCGCACCCTCGCAAATCGGCGGCACCCTCTGGGCGATGATCGTCTCCGGGGAGCTGGGCAAGCATTTGCTGGTGTCACTGCAGCGCGCGCTGCTGGGCTTGAGTATCGGCGTCAGCGTCGGCGTCGTCGCGGCACTGATCACCGGTTTGTCCAAGCGCGGTGAGGTAATCCTCGATTCGCCGATGCAGATGCTGCGCACCATTCCTTCCTTGGCGCTGGTGCCGTTGTTCATTCTCTGGTTCGGCATCGGCGAGTTCACCAAGATCGCCCTGATCGTCACCGGTACCACCTTCCCGGTGTACCTGAACCTGTTCGCCGGGATTCGCAACATCGACCCCAAGTTGATCGAGGCCGCCAACACCCTGGGCCTGAATCGTCGCGAGTTGATCTGGCATGTGATCCTGCCGGGGTCATTGCCCTCATTCTTTGTCGGCCTGCGTTACTCCCTGGGGATTTCCTGGCTGGCCCTGGTGTTCGTCGAACAAATCAACACCACCGCCGGCATCGGTTTTCTGGCCAGTGATGCGCGGGACTTCATGCGCACCGACGTGATCGTTATCTGCCTGCTTATTTACAGCGTCCTCGGCTTATTGATCGACGGACTGATCCGCACGCTGGAGCGTTTTGCCCTGGCCTGGCGCCCATCTTTTGTGAGGAACTGACATGTCGACTATCGCGGCAAAAAACCTGCAGTCAGAAGCACCGGTACAACTGCGTAATGTGGTGCGCCAATTTGGCCAGCAACGGGTCATCGATGGCCTGGACCTGGACATCGCACCGGGCGAATTCGTCGCGCTGCTCGGGGCCAGCGGTTCGGGCAAGACTACTTTGCTGCGCAGCCTGGCCGGCCTGGACAGTATCGACAGCGGTCAGCTGCTGGTGCCCAAGGCACGGGCCGCGGTATTTCAGGAGCCCCGATTGATGCCGTGGAAGCGCGCCTGGAAGAATGTGATTCTTGGTCTGCACACCCCGGACGCCAAGGCTCGTGCGGTGCAGGCGCTGACGGAAGTGGGACTGGCCCATCGGCTTGAAGCTTTCCCGGCGACGCTTTCCGGTGGCGAAGCGCAACGCGTGGCACTGGCCCGTGGGCTGGTGCGCGAACCCAAGCTGCTGCTACTCGACGAACCGTTCGCCGCGCTCGATGCACTGACCCGGATTCGCATGCATCGGCTGATCATCGAATTATGGCGTAAACACGACCCGGCAGTGCTGCTGGTCACCCATGACGTGGACGAAGCCATCCTGCTGGCCGATCGGGTGATCGTGCTGGCCAACGGCAAGATCGCCGAACAATTGTCGATCGATCTGCCGCGAGCTCGAGACACCGGTCAGGAGGGGTTTCAGGAAATCCGTGCGCGCTTGCTGAGTTTGTTGGGGGTTGAAGTGGAAACCGTTGCCGTGGCTGGACGTCAACTCACGAACAGCACTGTCCGGCGTTTTGCCCATGGCTGACGCAGCTTCCAACTCATTGATACAGGAATGTTCTGTTATGCCGATCCTCGTTCGGAAATCTGCACTGGTGTTGTTGTCCAGCGTCGCGTTGTTGCTCGGCGGTTGCGGTGACACGGTTGCGCCCCAATCTTCATCCGCTGCCAAGTCAGACTTGTCCGGCGTGAAGCTGATTCTGGGCGATCAAGCCAAGGGCTTGCGCACCGTGGTCGAGGCGGCGAATGCGTTGGAGGGCATCGACTACAAAGTTGAATGGGCGAACTTCCAGGGTGCTGCTCCCTTATTCGAAGCCTTGCGTGCCGGTGCCGTCGATCTGGGGCCGGCCGGTGATACGCCGGTGCTTGCCGCCGCGACCGGGGGCACGCCATTGCGCATCGTCGCGGTACGGCGCAGTCAATCAAGGGGCATTGCGATCCTGGTTCCGGCTAATTCGGATATCCGCACCGTTGCCGACTTGAAAGGCCGCAATATCGTGGTGTCTTCGGCCCGCGGCAGCATTTCCCAATACCTGTTGATTCGCGCCCTGGCCAATGCCGGTGTCGATGAGAAGGACGTCAAGGTCGGATTCGTCCTGCCGACCGATGCCTTGTCCGCATTCAACGCCGGCAAGATCGAAGCCTGGGCCACTTTCGGGATTTATCAGGCGTTTGCCGAGCAGCAGGGCGCTCGGGTGCTGATCAGCGGCGAGGGGATCAACACCGGGCTGACCTTCATCACGGCTTCCGATGAAGTGCTCGCCGACCCACTCAAGCGCAAAGCACTTAGCGACGTGTTGCAGCGTTTCGCCAAGGCCTTCGAATGGGCTCGGCAACACCCCGACGAATATGCGCGGGTGTTCGCCAAGGTCAACGATATTCCCCTGGAAGTCTCGCAGCGACTACGCAGCTGGGGTGACGAAGCGCTGTTGCCGCTCGAACCACGGGATGTTCAGGCGCTACAGCAAGTCGATGACTTGTTCGTGGAAAAGAACATTTTTCCCCATCGTGTCGATGTGCAAAAGCTGACGGATGATCAGGTGTTTTCCCTGGTGCCTTTGACATTGACGCAATCGGAGCCGGCACGTTAGTCCGGGTCCAGGCGCGTGTTCAATTTGAATGTTTACAGGAGTCAATGAATGGGCAATGTCCAGAGCGCCGCAAGTGCCCTAGAGGTGTTTCGGCACCCGGCACCCGGTGGCGAGTTGCTCGACCTTGGCCGGGTTTTCCGCGAACCCCTGGCACTGTCGCGGCTGCACAGCACGCCCAAGCGTGTGTTGAGTCGTCGCGAAGGGGTCTTGCTGGGCGTGTTCGCGCTGGTGCTGCATGGCGCGGTGATTGTCTGGGTCAACCAGACACCACCGCCGGCATTGCCAGTGGTGCCACCGGAAATTCCGCCGATGACTATCGAGTTCTCGCAGCCGGCACCACCGGTGGTGATGCCGCCACCGCCCGAGCCGATTCCCCAGCCCGTGGTCGAACCACCACCGCCGGTTGAAGATGAGCTGGCTGTGAAACCACCGCCACCTAAGCCCATCCCCAAACCAAAGCCCGTGGTTAAACCGGTGCCTAAACCCGTGGCCAAGCCGGTAGAGCAGACACCGGCACCGCCCGCGCCGCCACAACCGGTCGCCACGCCTGCACCCCCAGCACCACCGGCACCGAAACCGGTGACCCCAGCGTCGGCCAGCGCCGGTTACCTGAAGAACCCGGCGCCGGAATACCCCTCGCTGGCGATGCGTCGCGGCTGGGAAGGCACGGTGCTGCTGCGGGTGCATGTCCTGGCCAGCGGCAAACCCGGTGAAATCCAGATCCAGAAAAGCAGCGGCCGAGATCAACTCGATGACGCCGCACTGGCTGCGGTCAAGCGCTGGAGTTTCGTCCCGGCCAAGCAGGGCGATATTGCCCAGGACGGCTGGGTCAGCGTGCCCATCGACTTCAAAATCAAGTAATTCAACCCCATCGATAGAACCGCGGGCCACCTGACAAAAGGCGCATCGCTACAACCGATCCATAGCCTTGTTGGAGAGCCTGAACATGAACCTGATCGCATCCCCCTTCGAATCCATCGAACATACCGTCATCTGGCTGTTGATCCTCTTTTCCGTGGCCACCTGGGGCCTTGCCTTGCTCAAGGGCGTGCAGTTCACCCGGCTCAAGACGCAGGATCGAAAATTCCATAAACACTTTTGGGCGGCCTCCAGCCTCGACTCGGCGGCCGAACTCGCCCAAAACCAACCCGGCGCGGCAGCCCGCGTCGCGCTGGCCGGTTATGCGGCGATTCAAGTCAGCGACAACCAGAATAGCGATCTCAGTCAGTCGATCAACCATCAAGACCGTCTCGAACGCGCCCTGCGCCAGCAGATCGTGCGAGAACGTCGCTCGCTGGAAAGCGGCCTGGCGATTCTCGCGAGTATCGGCAGCACCTCGCCCTTCATCGGCCTGTTCGGCACCGTCTGGGGGATCATGTCGGCGTTGAAAGGCATCAGTGCAGCGGGCTCGGCGAGTCTGGAAACCGTGGCCGGGCCCATCGGTGCCGCACTCGTCGCTACCGGTGTCGGGATTGCCGTCGCGGTACCCGCGGTGCTGGTCTACAACTACTTTTTGCGTCGCCTGAAGCTGACCGCCGCCGACCTCGATGACTTCGCCCACGACTTCTACAGCCTGGCGCAGAAGCATTCGTTCCGTGTGCTACTACACCCGGTCCTGAGCAAATCCGGCGCCACCGTCGCTGGACAGAAAGTAAAGGAGGCCTCCTGAAATGGCCTTCTCCACACAAGACAGCGATGAAGTGCTCAGCGAGATTAACGTCACGCCATTGGTGGATGTCATGTTGGTGTTACTGGTGGTGTTCATCGTCACCGCACCGCTGCTGACCAACGCGATCCCGATCAACTTGCCGAAGACCGAGTCGGTGGCGCCGGTGGAGCAGAAAGACCCGCTGGTGGTGAGCATCGATGACAAGGGCAAGGTGTTCATCAACAAGGACGAGATCCAGGCGGATCTGCTCGAGTTCAACCTACAGGCGGCCAAGGCGAAAAACCCCGATGTGCGCGTGCAGCTGCAGGCGGACAACGGGGTGAATTATGGCGAAGTCGCGCGGGCGATGGCCTCGATCGAGCGGGCCGGGATTACCAAGCTGTCGGTGATTACGGCGAAATAGGATTCGGGTTTATGGCAACTCCCTTTTCTCAAATCAGCAATCGTCTGAACAATCGCCGATTTACGGGCGTTGATCACGCTGGACGTACCACTCTGACCTTCGTATGGGGTTGGTTGGTTTCCAGCGTGTCCATAAGCGGTCGGTCTATCTGCCGCTTGTGGATTTGAAGACGCCGCTGAGGACGAAGGCATAGCGTTCCGGTCGGATAAAAAACGTTGTGCGGTCGCAACAGCGGCCGTCGGCAAACCAGGAGGTGCGTTCCATGACCAATAGCGCTGCGCCGCGTTTGACGTGCAGGGCGCTGGCCAGACTTTTGTCGGCTTCCTGCGCACGGATCGCCAGATCGGCACGAGTGACCGCCATGCCAGTGATCGATTCGAGAATGGAGTAGATCGGTTGATGTTCGACTTCAGTCCAGACCACGCTGGCCAATTCGGCCGGTAAATGGCTGCGTCCCAGCGCGATGGGCTCGTCATCGACGAAGTGCAGTCGCTCCAGAAGCAGGCAATCCTCAGCCTCTGCAAATACGGCGCGCAACGATTCGGGCACGGGCAGCAAGGTATGGTTGATGACACGCATGCTCGGCTTAAGTCCTTGCAGCAACAAGGCTTCATGAAAGCTGCGCAATGCATCCAGGTCGTGCCGCACCTGTTTGGCCGCTACGAAGGTGCCTTTGCCTTGCTTGCGTTCCACCACGCCATCGTCGCTGAGTTTGCCCACCGCCAGGCGAACCGTGACGCGGCTCACCGCAAAGCGTTGGCCTAGCTCCGCCTCTGACGGCAGCTTGCCGCTGGGTTCGTAGTCGCCACGCTGAATCTCTTCCAACAACTGATGGGCGATCTGTTCGTAAAGCGAGGTCGTGCTGTCGCGAAGAATGGACGTGGACACTGTCGGCTTCCATGGCCTTGGAGTGGGGCGTTGAGCCTTCACTTCTAAGGTTATAAAAATAGGTTATTGGGATGACATGTATTAATACGTATTATGTCAGGTATTCCCATTGTAAACGACCCGACGACACTTGCCATGCTCGAAACCACTTCTTACATACAGCAAGCCGATGCGCTGACGGTCGATGACATTAGCTTCAGCTACCCCAATGGGCATCGGGTGTTTACCTCTTTCAGTCTGAACGCTAAACCCGGTGAGTTCGTCGCGATCCTGGGGCCCTCCGGCTGCGGAAAAACCACCTTGCTGAATTTGTTGTCAGGCTTCCAGCAACCTCAGAGCGGGCAGATCAGCATCAATCAGACGGCGGTGCGTCCGGAGCGTTCAGAGTTGGGTTATGTGTTTCAGGCGCCGCAGTTGTTCCCCTGGCTGAGCGCTTTGGAAAACGTCCGTTTCGGTCTACGGATGACGGCTCAGGCCAACGAATCGCAGCAGCGGGCTCAAGCCTTGCAGTACCTGCGCCTGGTCGGTCTGGAGAATGCGGCGCATCGGTTGCCGCATCAGCTCTCTGGCGGAATGCAGCAGCGCGTCTCCCTGGCCAGAACCCTGGCACTCGAACCCAGCGTGTTGCTGATGGATGAGCCATTTGCCGCGCTGGATGCCATCAGTCGCAACAGCATGAATGAAGAGACCTTGCGCATCTGGGCAGAGCTGGGCCAGACGGTGTTGTTCATTACCCACGATATCGACGAAGCGGTGTTCCTGGCCGATCGGGTCATCGTGCTCAACATCGCCCCAGGCGGTATCCATAGCGAACTGAATATTCATCTGCCGCGGCCTCGCTCCAATCTGAAAACCCGCCGTTTGCCGGCCTTCCTCGACTACCGCAATGAGCTGATGGAGCGCATTTCCCAGGTCATGGAAGTGTCTGCAGCCACCGCTTATCCAACCCGCCAACCTGAGTTGACAGCATGATCAAACGCTCGCTGCTTGCCCTTTCATTGTCTGTTGCCGCACTGGCAAGCAGCACATTCGCCATGGCAGGCGAAGAGAAACCCCTGCGTGTGGGTTATGTCTTCGCCATGGCCAACGCGCCGGCGTTGATCGCCGACAAACAGGGTTACTACCGCGAGGAAGGCTTGAATGTCGATCTCAAGGCGTTGGGGGATGGTCCGGTCATTCAACAGGCACTGGCAGCCGGCGAGCTGGACGTTGCCTACGTCGGTACGCCACCGGTGTACCAATGGTTTTCCCGGGGGCTGCAAAGCCGGATTCTGGCGAAGGTCAATTACGGCCAGGCTGCGGTGATTGTCGACGCCAAGAGTCCGATTACGAAACTGGATGATCTCAAGGGAAAAAAACTGGCCGGGGTCAAGAAGGGCAGTGGCATGGATGTGTTGCTGCGCGGTTATGTCCTGAAAGAAAAGGCCGGGCTCAATCCTGACAAGGATCTGGACATCATCGATATGCCGCCCGGCAACATGAATGCCGCACTGGAACGTGGCATCGTCGACGCGGCGTTTTCCTGGGAGCCCTTTGTCAGCCAGTCGTTGTTGCGCGGGTCGAGCCGGGTTCTGCTCGACGTAAACCAGGCGTTGCCTGAATACCCGTGGTACGTGGTGATCGCGTTACCCAAAACCTTGCAGGAGCGACCGGACGATGTGGAGAAGCTGCTGCGCGCTCATCGCAAGGCCATCGCTTTCCTCAACGAACATCCGGCCGAGTCGAATCGAATTATCGCAGAGGCATTCAAACTCGAGCCGGTGCAAGGCGTTGACGGCAAAACCATTGCTCCAGAAACCATCGTCGCCCAAGCGCGGACGCGACTGGGCTGGTCCGCGGACTTGCAGGCTTCGGATATTCAGTTCATCCAGCGCCTGATGAATTACTCCCACGACCTGGGCTTTATCGATACCACGCTCAAGACCGACCAGATCGTGGATACCTCCTACCTGGAAAAAGCCTCGCGCTGAGTTCGCCATGTCCTTGCCAAAAGCCAATTGGGGATGGGCGTCACTGCCATTCCTGCTGTTGATCTGGATCGCCCTGGCCAGCCGCTTTCCCACTTACATCTTGCCGCAACCCTGGGACGTCGCCCGCGAGGCTGTGCGCTGGCTGGGCGACAGTTCGCTGTGGCAGCACCTCAGGGCCAGTGTCCTCGAAGAGGTGGGTGGTTTCTGTGCGGCAGTGATCGTCGCGATTCTGCTGGGTACGGCCGGAGGGCTGTCCTCGCGGTTTCGCGATTTCATCTCGCCGCTCAACAGCCTGTTCATGGCCATCCCGCCGATCGCTTGGGCGCCGCTGATCATGATCATTTTCGGCCTGGGCTATGTCTCCATCGTGCTGGTGATTTTCATTGCTGCGATGTTTCCCATGGCGGTGACCATTCAGGAGGGCGTGCAGAGTATTCGCGGCGGTGAAGTCCGTGCGGCACGCACTCTGGGCGCCAATTCCTGGCAATTGCTGGCCCACGTTTACCTGCCGGCCTCATTGCCCTTCGTGACAGCAGCCTTGCGCATTGGCTTCAGCCAGGGCTGGCGGGCGCTGGTCGCGGCGGAAATGATCGGTGCGTCCCAAGGCATTGGCTGGATGGTGTCGACAGGCGGGCAGATCGGCAACAGCAGTCAGGTGCTGCTGGGTATTGTCCTGATCGGCCTGATTGCCTGGCTGATGGAGAGTTTTGTGTTCAGGCGTATCGAGCGTCACTACCAGAAATGGCGCGTGCAATAAGCGTTGTTTTCGAACCCTTCAAATCTTTACTGGACCATTGCACGAGGTGTCATGTGAGTAACGTTTTCGATCCCCGCGAAGCCGGGCATTACATTGCCCCGCAAGGCCTCTACGAACGCAACAAGAAACGCCCGTTCCTGGGCAGCATCGGCTGTGATCGTGACACGCTGATTGCTGGGCAATGGGATGAAATTACACTGGTCTATGAGGTCGGTGGCAGCGGTCTGGCGGACGGCGCCTGGCTGAAACTGGCCTTCAAGTTCTACTCTGACTGGGCCTTGTTCCAGACTTCGAATCCGGCCGGCCCCAACTATGTCAGCGCCGAATATCAAGCCGGTGAGCTGGTCCCTGGGCAGAGCCAGGCCACGGTGCAGCACTTGAAAGTGCGCTTCGATCAGAAGGGTCATGAACGGCCATTTCAGAAAGCGATCATCATCGACATCATCGACGGATACCTGAACCCGGGGGACAAGATCACCATTCGCCTGGGCGATCGTCGTCAGGGCGGCGCGGGTACGCGGGTGCAGAGTTTCGTCGAAAAAGATTTTCGCTTCCGTTTGTTCATCGACCCACTGGGCAGCTCGAAATTTGCCGAGGTGCCGGGCGATCCGCTGCTGAACATCGTGCCGGGGCCGGCGCAAAGTGTGCAGTTGATTGTTCCTCGTCTAGTCAGCGCGGGTGAGGCGTTCGACGTTTTGCTCAGGGTGGATGATGCCTGGGGTAACACCTGCCGCAACTTGCCGCTCCAGGGCGTGCTGACCCTCGTTGACCCTGAAGGGGGCGAACGACAACAACCGTTCACCCTGGCAACTGAAGGTTGGGCGACTGCCCGGCTTGAAGGTTTTGACCTTGGTGCAGTGGGCGAGTGGCGTTTGTCGGCCGAGGTGGCGGCACCTGTTGTGCGCGCGGCCCAGGCGTTTGTCACGGTCGATCCGGCCGGCACGGCATTGCGCCCGCTGTACGCCGATCTGCATGTGCACTCCGATGACACCGTGGGCACGAACGACACGCTCTACAACCTCAGCTACGGTCGCGATGTTGCCGGTCTCGACGTACTCGGTTATACCGCCAACGATTTCAATATCACTGAGCAACGCTGGGATCAGGCGGTCCAGCTGATTCACGAGCTCAATGAACCGGGTCGATTTGTTTGTTATCCCGGCACCGAATGGTGCGGCAATTCTTGCGCGGGTGGCGACCGTAATGTGGTGTTCCTGCATGACCGCAAACCTGAATTTCCTTTCGACAATCAAGGACGGCTGGTGCGTTCCTTCGAATGGAACGAGTTCACCGCCGGCACCATCAAACCGGGCGCCTGGCCGGTGGACGAGTTGTACGCGGCCTATGCCAAGGATCCTGAAGGCCATCTGATGATGCCTCACGTCGGTGGACGCCGTTGCAACCTCGACTGGCATCATCCGGAGCTGGAGCGTCTGATCGAGGTTGGCTCGGCCTGGGGGCAATTCCATTGGGTCTACGCCGAAGCACTTCAGCGTGGTTATTGGGTCGGTGCCGCTGCCAACAGCGATGAGCATCAGGGCCGTTGCGGTGGTGGTGTCCCGGCCACGGCGGTGTTCGGCTCCCGTGGCGGGCTGACCGGTGTCGTCGCCGACGGCTTCGACCGAGCCAGTGTCGGCAAAGCACTTCGCGCCCGTCGCACCTTTGCCACCACTGGCGAGCGTTCGTTTGCCAGCCTGCGCCAGGGCCAGCACTTTATGGGTGAAGTGTTCACGGCCGATTCGAATGCCACGCTGGACTATCGACTGCTGGGCGAGGCGGGGTGGGAGCAGGTCGATCTGTTCGATGGCGACAAGCTGATCTGGTCGCGCAATCTGCATCAGGAGCTGGGGTTTTCCGCCCAACGTATTCGGCTGCGTCTGGGGGGCGCACGAATCAAGGACCGCTATCGCGGCGCTTACTGGACCGGCGAGATTCGGGTGACGGGCGCGGTCATCAGTGGCTTTCGCGCCTTGGGACTCGATCACCCCGAGCAAACTGTATGGCGCAAGGATGCAACGGTTCTGGCCTTTCGCACCGACACCAACGGCGACACCGACAGTATTGAAATCGACTTGTCGCAGCTGGCCGGCGCGACGTTGCAGATCCACAGCCGCATCGACAACTACATCAAGGTCGGCGACCCGTCTGAACCGCAACCTTACGTACACGCGCCGACTGTGCTGATGGAGTTGTCCGGTGAGGAGTTGCTGGCGCAATCACAAATTATCGAAGAGCTGCCGGGAGCGGAACTGAAAGTATCCCTTGAAAGAACAACTTCTGTGCCGCTGCCCCGCGAGCTGCAAGGGAAGATCGAGCTGGCGCAGCTGAATCTGCAGCCGGGCCGTGAACATCCATTGTTCATCTGCGCCCGGCAGCGCGATCAATCCAGGATCTGGACTTCGGCGCTGTTTCTTACGCTGTAAACGCTGATGCCCCGCGACGTTTTTCTCGAACGTTCGGCGACTGCTTGATAACACTTGAGCAGTCGCCTTCGGGCTATAGCGCCTTGCCGAAGCGGAATGAAGCGCCATAAGCCGAGTCGGGTAAATGGCTGCTGCCATCTGCCCTTAACCTGGACCTGAAGGTACCGTTTTGTGGCTGGGTTCTGTAGAGGCCGCGCTTCTGTAATTCGGGAATGATCAACTCCACGAAATCTTCGAGTGTGCCAGGGCTGATCAGCGGATTGAGCATATAGCCGCTGGTGCCGCAAATGCGCGCGTGTTCTTCGATCCGGTCGGCTACCTGTTGCGGGGTGCCCACCAGGATCAGGTCGCTGCCGCGGGTGACTTTGGCAAAGCGTTGTTTCACATCCCCGGCGGTCAACGGCTTACCACTGCCATCGGGGTGCATGACATAGGACGTCAGCCCTTCGGTGTGGGTCGACAATGCATCGCTGTCGGCATAGCGACTGATATCGATGCCCGTGTCGCCCGCATAACTCACCAGTTGCGCTTGAAGATGGTAGTTGCTTTGCAACGCATCATATTTGCGCTGGGCTTCAATTTCGGTTTTGGCGGTGACGATGCGCAATACAGTCAGGGACTTCACATCCTCACGCTGGCGACCGAGCGCCTGGGCCTTGGCCCATATGTCCTCCAGGCCCTGACGGATTTCCTGAGGGTTGGATTTGGCAATGAAGATCAGCTCGGCATGCTTGGCGGCGAACTCGCGACCGCGACCCGACCAGCCGGCCTGGATCAGTAGCGGTGTGCGCTGCGGCGACGGTGAGGTGAGGTGCGGCCCGGCGACTCGATAGTGCTCGCCGACGTGGTTAATCGGCCGTACCCGATCACCCCGGGCATACAGCTGATGAGCTTTGTCCGCGATCACCGCGTCATCGGCCCAACTGCCTTCCCACAGTTTGTACACCACATCGAGAAATTCTTCGGCGCGTTCGTAGCGGTCATCGTGTTTGATCATCTGTTCAAGGCCGAAGTTACGCGCGGCGCTGGACAGATAAGAGGTGACGATGTTCCAGCCCACCCGGCCATTGGTGAGATGGTCCAGGGTGCTGAAACGCCGAGCGTGGGAGAAGGGGTGTTCATAGCTGGTGGTAACCGTGACGCCAAACGCAAGGTTTTCGGTGACCGCGGCCAGGGCGGGAATGATCATCAACGGATCGTTGGCCGGAGCTTCCACAGCCCATTTCATCGCGGCATCGGCATTGCCGCCAAAGACGTCGTAGAAACCCAGCACATCGCCGAAGAACAGCATATCGAGGTTGGCCTGGTCGGCAATGCGCGCCAGGTTCGACCAGTAGCCCAACGAGTTGATTGCCAGGCGCTCGTCAGCCGGATGCGTCCAGAGGCTCGGCGCACCTCCACAGCCCACACTGGCTTGTTCGTAGAGTGCAAACAACAGAGGTTTTGGATCGGACATCATGGCTCCTGAACAAATTGAAGGGGCGTTTCTGTATCAACTCCAGCGCATAGATTGAAACGCACTATAAAATCAATTTGTACTTCTTTAAAAGAATAAGAAGCTTGTATCAGGCTATATCGCGCACTTTTCCCACAAAAGACCTGATGACAGCAGAACCGACTATCCTTTCGGATAGTGAACGCTGCACTTTTGGCAAAAAGGGACGCCATGCCAGACTATGATCGCGCCATCTGCTCCAGACCCGGCATCACATGCGGTGATCGAACCTGCCTGATCAGGCCCTGGTTATTCAGGCCCTGGCTACTCTGGACGGCTTCAATTACGGTTTTCTGTCTTTGCACGGCAACTCCCGGATACGGCCAGAACCTGCCAACCGCAGCGGGTGCCGAAAACGCCATGGTTACGGTGATACAAGCGCAGGAAATCGTTTCCAGGTCCACCCTTGAAGCCGTTCGCTGGAGCGGCCCTGAATCCGGCCCGCGAGCCCTGCGGGGCAAGAGCATCGCCCTTGTCGCAGAAGATTTGCGTAACGGAGGAATTGTCGGTGTCGCGCAGGGCGCTCGCGAGGCAGCCAAGGTGATGGGCTGGACGCTGAAGATATTCGATGGCGCTGGATCATCGTCCGGGCGCGCAAAGGCCTTTTCCGATGCTCTGGCAGCGAAACCCGATGGCCTCATCCTGTGCGGCTCCGATGCCCTTGAGAACAATGCGGCGCTGATTCTCTTCGCCAACAGGGATGTGCCGGTGGTTGGCTGGCACGCCGGGGCGCGCCCCGGTCCGATTGACGGCACGCCGGTGGCCATGAACGTCACGACCGACCCGCTCGAAGTGGCTCGCCTCACGGCCATGGCGGCAGTGGCACAGTCAAACGGACACGCCGGTGTGGTCATCCTGACCGACTCCAAGTACAGCATCGCCATGGCGAAAGCCAAGGCCATGGAAAACGTCATTCGGGCCTGTCAGGAATGTACGTTGCTGGAAGTGCGCGATGTCGCGATCTCCGAAAGTGGCGAGAAGATGCCGGTGATCACCAAGGAGCTGCTTCAGCGCTATGGCAAGCGCTGGACCCACACGCTGGCCATCAACGATATCTATTTCGACTACTCGATTGCCTCATTGACCAACGCCGCAATACCCAGTGACGGCATCAGTCTGTTGTCTGCCGGTGATGGCAGCGCCTCGGCTTTCTTGCGCATACAGGCAAAAACCTACCAGACCGTCACCGTGGCCGAGCCGCTCAACCTGCATGGCTGGCAAGTGATGGATGAATTGAACCGGCTGTTTGCAGGTCAGCCGGTGAGCGGCTTCGTCGCGCCGATTCACCTGGTCAATGCCGACAATATTGCCTTCGACGGCGGGAAGAAATTCCAGTACGACCCTGACAATGGCTATCGAGACATCTATCGCCACCAATGGAATCCCTGACATTGGACGTTACTTCCCGGCTCGGACGCCAGCTATTACCGCAATCGCTACGCGCACAGTTCACGCTGGCGTTTCTGGCGCTGGCGCTGCTGATCCTGGCGAGTGGTGCAACTGCGGTCTACGCCTTGCGCACGTCAAACAACGCCACCCGCCAGCTGACGGATGAACGACTGGTCCGCATGCAAAATGGGCAAGACATGCTGCAGCGTACCTTGCTGATCGAACGCCAGACCGATCAGCTGCTGACAACCCGCTCCCCCGACACCCTGCGTTCAAGCTATGCGGCGACCGTCGAACAGCTTGAAGCCCTTGATCAACTGGTGCAGGAGCTGACTGCCGCGAACAGTGGCGTGGCGATACTCGACATGCATCAGTCGAGTCAGATGTTCCGCAATACCGCCAACATCGTTGCTCAGCTGCGAGAAAGCCTGCTGCAAACCGAGGTTACCTTCGAGCAAACCATGGAGGATCACACCGCCCGATTAACCGCGACTCAGACCCGGGCCAGCCTGGAACTGGCGGTGTTACTTTTCGATCTGCCGCAGGCTGTTGACAGTGATGCCGTGCAACGGCTGCGGATCCGATATGAGCGTCTGTCACGCACCACAGGCAAGTTACCCGACGCTAATGTGGAGATGCCCGATCTCTTCTCCCTGCGCCTGAGGCTCATCAATCAGCACAACGTCATACAGCGCGTCAATGAGGAACTGAAGAATGAGGCCGGGGTTCTGGTCGCGGTGGCCCGTGCGCAATCCAGTGCTTACACCGAAGACTATCGCCAAGCCCTGCAGCGCCTGGTCGAGGACTCAAATCGTAGCCAGCAATGGGTGCTGATCATGTTGGGCGCCAGCCTGGTGTTCGCCTGGTTTGTGACCCGGGTCTTCATGGGCCGTCATGTGCTCGTACGCCTGAATGAAATAAGCCGGCAATTGCGTCAGGAGCGCACTGACAAAACGCATTTGATGATGGCGGAACATGGGAAAGACGAGATCGGCAACATGGCTCGCGCGGTGAATCAATTCCTCAAAGACCGACTTCAGCTGGAAAAAAGAACGGTTCAATTGAGTATCGCCACAGAACGGCTCGCCTTGCAGAACAGCCGATTAGAGCAAGAAGCCGTCATCCGTGCCGGACAAGGTCATGTCCTGGAGCTGATTGCCAGGAGCACCGAGCTTGCAGAAGTCCTCGACAGCCTGGCTCACCTGGTCGAGTCCCAACTGGAGGGGATGATGGTGTCCATCCTGGTGCTGGATGAGGATGGCAAGCACCTGCTGCACGGGGCAGCGCCCAGTTTGCCGAAAGCCTATAACCAGCTCATTGACGGGATTGCGATCGGTCCGAACGTCGGTTCATGCGGCACCGCGGTGTATCGACGAGAACCGGTCATCGTCACGGATATCGAGCTGGATCCGTTGTGGGAGGAGTACCGTTCAGCCGCTGCGCCCTATGGATTTCGCGCCTGCTGGTCGACGCCGATTCTGTCCCATGAGCGAAAGGTATTGGGTACGTTTGCCTTGTATTCCAACACCGTACGCAGCCCCAGCTCGACCGAGACGCGACTGATCGATATGGCGACACCGCTTGCCGGCATTGCGATAGAACGCCAACTTACCGAAAAGCGCATTCGCTATATGGGCGACCATGACGCACTGACCGGGCTACCGAATCGCACACTGCTCGAAGACCGTCTCAAGCAGGCAATACTTTATGCTCAGCGCTACAGCCGGCTGGTGACGGTGGTGTTTCTCGATCTGGACAAATTCAAACTGGTGAATGACAGCCTTGGGCACAGTGCTGGAGACGAACTGCTGAAAACCGTCGCGCAGCGCATGCTGGAGTGTGTACGCCGCACCGACACCGTCGTGCGGCTGGGTGGCGACGAGTTTGTGATCATCCTGTTCGACCAGCCCTCAGACCTCGACGGCGTTACTCCAGCCCTGCACAAAATCCAGGAAGCCATCCTGCGGCCGATTCAGCTCAGCGGACATACACTCCACGTCACCTGCAGCATGGGGTTGGCCACCTATCCAGCCGACGGCAGCGATACCGACACGTTGCTCAGCAACGCGGACGCCGCGATGTACCGGGCCAAGGAGCTGGGTCGCAACAGCTACCAGTTCTATACGAGCGAGATGAGTAACAAGGTTCAGGGCAAGCTCGCCATGCAAGACGGGCTTCGAAACGCACTCAGCCATGACGAGTTCCTGCTGCTGTACCAACCACAGGTGGATTTGCAGTCAGGTCAGATTATCGGCGTAGAGGCACTGATCCGCTGGCAGCACCCCGAGCTCGGCATGGTGTCTCCAATCAAATTCATTCCGCAGGCCGAAGAGACCGGGTTGATCGTGCCCATCGGCGACTGGGTGATTCATGCCGCGTGCAGACAGAACAAGGACTGGCAGGATGCGGGCTGCCCGCCGATCACCATGTCGGTGAATATTTCAGCGCGTCAGTTCATCGAAAGGGACCTGATCGACCGGGTGAGGCATGCCTTGCAAGAAACCGGACTGGACCCGATGTACCTTGAGCTGGAGCTGACCGAAAGTCTGATCATGCAAGACCTTCAGCAAGCCATCAGCAAAATGAAGGAACTGCAATCAATGGGGATCAGTCTCTCGATCGACGACTTCGGCACTGGCTACTCCAGCCTCGCAGCATTGAAAAGCTTCCCGATCGCCAGACTCAAGATCGACCAGTCTTTCGTCCGCGATCTGCCTGACAACGAGAACGACAAAGCCATCGCCACTGCAGTGATTTCGTTGGGGCACAAACTGAAGCTCAAGGTCATTGCCGAAGGTGTCGAAACCGAAGAGCAGCAAACCTTCCTGCGTGAAAACGGCTGCGATGAAATTCAAGGCCACTTTTTCAGCAGAGCGGTCAGCGCAACGCAAATCAGTCTGTTACTGCGTACGCCCCGGTTGCCTCAACCGAGCCGCATTGCGAGCCCTGACTCGGTAAGGCGAAAACGCGATGTAAAACGCCCAAGCAGTCCAATGCCCGGGCATTAATGACTCAGCTTACCTGACACCGAGACACTGAGGGGACGCAACGTCTCCTCGGTGGCCAACCTTCAGTCAGTCACGGAGCCCTGGGGTATTCTCCCGGCGAAACTGTCCACCAGGCTCGCCACCACCATCTCTCCCATCCGCGTGCGGGTCTGCAGCGTCGCACTCGCGCGATGGGGCTGCAGCACCACTTTCTCGTTGGCAAACAGTGTCTCGGGGACGTTCGGTTCATCGACAAACACATCCAGCGCCGCACCCGCAATCTCACCGGCGGCAAGCGCCGCCACCAGGTCGACCTCGTTGACCAGCTTGCCCCGTGCCACGTTGATCAGATACCCGTCCTTGCCCAGCGCTTGCAGCACCTGGGCATTGATGATGGCTTCAGCCGTGTCGGCGGCGGCCGCGAGAATCAGCGCATCGCTGTTGCTGGCCAGCTGCTTCAGATCGGCGATGAAAGTATGGTTCACATCGCTCATCGGCTGCAGATCGGTGTAACTGATCGGACAGCCAAACGCTGCGGCCCGGGTCGCCACTGCACGGCCGACCCGGCCCATGCCGACGATGCCGATGCGCATGCCCGACACCTGACGCGCCAACGGCAACGGGGCCAGCGGTGTCGGGCTCTGGGGCCATTGCCCCGAACGCACGTAACGATCACTGGTGCACAGACCCCGGCACACGGCAATCAACAAGCCGATGGCCAGGTCGGCGACGTCTTCGGTCAGCGCGCCGATGGTTGCGGTCACGCGAATTCCGCGATCCCGGGCGTACGCCAGATCCACCGCATCGGTGCCCACGCCGTTGACCGCCACCACTTCCAGTTTCGGTAGCTGCGCCATCAGCGCCTGACTGATACCGGTATGCCCGCCGGTGATCACCCCGCGAATGTTCGCGCCGTGTTCCTGCAAATAAGCCTGCTTGTCGGCCTGCTGGAAGTAGCGTCTGACGGTAAACAGTTCATCGAGCCGCGCGTTGATTTCGGGGATCAGGATCGGGCTGAGCTGCAAGACTTCTGGCTTCATGTAAACCTCGTGTGGCGGAATAAAAAGGCCGGTTTAACCGCGACCGGCAAACGGCATGGCACTGGCCATGACGGTCATGTTCAGGACGTTCGCCTCCAGCGGCAGACCGGCGATGTAGCGCACGGCATCGGCCACGTGCTTGACGTCCACCATCGGCTCCACGGCGATGGTGCCGTTGGCCTGGCGCACGCCTTTGGTCATGCGCACCGACATCTCGGTCAGGGCGTTGCCGATGTCTATCTGGCTGCAGGCGATGTTGAATTCCCGCCCGTCCAGGGCTAGCGATTTGGTCAGCCCCAGCACCGCGTGTTTGCTGGCGGTGTAGGCGCTGCTGAACGGTCGTGGGGTATGGGCCGAGATCGAGCCGTTATTGATGATGCGTCCGCCCTGTGGCTGTTGCCGGCGCATCAGCCTGAAGGCGCCACGGGCGCAGAGGAAAACGCCGTTGAGGTTGGTGTCGATCACGTTTCGCCACTGCTCGAACGTCAGCTCATCGAGCGGCACGGCAGGGGCGTTGACCCCGGCGTTGTTGAACACCACGTCGAGGCGTCCGTATACCTCGGTAATGGTGGCAAACAGCGCGTCGACACTGGCCGGATCGCGCACATCAGTGGGCACTGCCAGCGCTTCGTGTCCTTCGCTGAGCGCCAAGTCGACCAATGCCAGCAACGGCTCTGGCCGACGTCCAGCCAATACCAGGGTGAATCCATCGGCCATCAGCGCCAGAGCCACGGCGCGACCGATTCCGCTACCGGCGCCGGTGACCAGGGCCACTTTCAAAGGACTGGACATGTTGTTATCTCCTTTTTCAATTCACGAGGGCGTGAGCCGGGTTCAAGGTCGCTGACCAACGCGCATTTCCAGTTGGCCGATGCCGTCGATCCCGGCGTTGATGATGTCGCCTGGTTGCAGGACATCGACGCCTGCCGGGCTGCCGGTCATGATCAAGTCACCGGCCCGCAGCGCTACTGACTGTGAGATGCGGCTGATGATTTCACTGACCGACCAGATCTGGCTGTCGAGGCTGTCGCGCTGGCGCTCTTCGCCGTTGACGTTCAGCCACAACTCACCATCGGGATGTCCTGCCCGCGTGACCGGCACGATGGCGGTCATTGGCGCGGCGCCGTCGAACACCTTGGCACCTTCCCACGGCAAACCATTGCTTTTGGCCGCGCGCTGGACATCACGACGGGTCAGATCAAGGCCGGCGGCATAGCCCCACACATAGGCCAGCGCCTGACTCTGCGGAATATTGGCGCCGCCTTCACCGATGGCCACGACCAATTCGATTTCGTGGGCAAACTCTTCGGTCAACGGCGGGAAAGTCACTTCACCCGCCGCATCCACCACGTTGCTCGCCGGTTTCATGAAGAACACTGGCGGCTGGCGGGACTGGCCTTGGGTGTCTGGCCAAGGGTAGTTGCGGCCGACGCAAAATACCCGGCCAACGGGAAAGCGCAGCTGGCTGCCGGCAACCGGCAAGGTCACGGGCAGATCCGGGGTAAACACATACTCGGTCATCGTCATTTTTGTAGTCGTCCTGTTAGAAGCGTCAGCGTACGGCGGCAATCTTTTGCGAAGTTGGACGAATGCCGCTTTGTGTTGGAGAAAAACGGTTTATTTGACTCAGCGCGCCTTGAGTTCGATGCGATACAAGCGACCGAGCAGCAACGAATAGGACAAGGTCCCCATCAACGCCACGCCACCAATGAACCAGAAGGCGTAGGCAAACGAGCCCGTCGCGTGGACGATGCCGCCAATCACAATCGGAGTGACGATCCCGCCGATGTTGGCGGCCAGGCTGGTGACTCCGCCGGTCAGGCCGATCAGTTCCTTGGGCGCGACTTCCGATACGGCCGCCCACGACGACGAAGCGATTCCCTGGGCGAAGAAGGCAATGGTGAGCACGGCAATGCAGATCACATTCGAGTCGGTGAAATTCACCAGTACAATCGACATCCCCAGCATCGATCCGACCACCAAAGGCAACTTGCGAGCGAAGGACATTGAGTAACCACGGCGGATCAGCAAGTCGGAGATGATGCCGGCCAGCAGAATGCCGACCGTTGCACCCACGAACGGCAGCACCGCGAAGATCCCGGCCTTGATCATGGTCAGCTTGCGTTCTTCGATCAGGTACGTCGGGAACCAGGTCAGGAAGAAGTACAGCGCCGAGGTGCTGGCGAACTTGCCGATGCAAATCGCCCAGATCTGCCGATAACTGAACAGCTCGGCGATCTGCCGCCAGTTGAACCGGGTGCGTTCCTGACTGCTCTTGACCAGTCCGCCCCCGGCTTCGATGTACTTCAGTTCTTCCTGGCTGACGTTCTTGCAGCTCAGCGGATCGCGATACAAGTAGAGCCAGATCACACCGAACACAATGCCGAGTATCCCGGTGCTGTAGAAAACATGGCGCCAGTCATAGGTTGTGGCCAGCCATAACAGCACGCCGGTAAACAGAGCCGTGCCCAGATATTGGCCGCACACGTAAATGCTGCTGGCCAGGCCCCGTTCGCGGGCCGGGAACCATACCGTCACCGCGCGGCTGTTGGCCGGAAACGCTGGAGCCTCCATGGCGCCGACCGCCAGGCGCAGCCCGAACAGTGAAGCGAATCCTGTGGCAAAGCCCTGGCACACGGTGACCGTCGACCAACTGATCAGCGATACCCCGTAGGTGAAGCGGGAACCGAAGCGATCGGCAACAAACCCCGCGGGCACCAGGGCGAGGGCGTAAGTCCAGGCAAACGCGGAAAAAATCAGGCCCATTTCGATCTTGTCCAGGCCCAGGTCCTTGGCGAGGAACGGTGCCGCAATCGAGATGTTCACGCGGTCGATGTAGTTGATGATGGTTGCAATCAGCAGCAACGACAGCATGAACCAGCGCCGACGCGTCGGCAGTCGCTGAGGCAACAGGGCGTCCCGGGCGCCGGCACTCGCCGACGGTGCGGTGGACGGAGAGGTTTGCGAGTTCGACATGAGTAGACCTTTTTATTGTTAGAAGAATCGAGATGTTCGCGCGCAGCCGAAGCCGATGCCCCCAGTCTGGGGCAGAGCTATCACTAGTTGAATGAGAGGCGCGGACAGCCGCTGTCAGGCGCTCAGATACGCCTTCGCAGAGGCTCGGTCGGGGGCGGGTTGGCGAGGGAAAAAAGTAGGTTCATCACGTGCGCACCTTTTGATTGTTTTTGGACGGGTCGGGCTGCATTGCCTGTCACAGTGGTCGTACAACCACTCAAAATCAACGGAGACGTTAGATCGTTTTTTCTCATGAAAAAGGCGACTAATGCAGGTGTCCAAGAAAAATCAAATCAGCCAATTTCCACATTTTTGCCTAAAATGTTTAATAAGTTATTGTTTTAAAACAATTAAATATATGTGCTTGTGCGTGGTTTTTTTGGACAGGCGACACATCACACATGGATAAAATTTATTCTCTGTGTTTTGGTGTCATCCGATGACATGTTGAACCCAGCGGTATCCGCCTTCACAATCAGCGACGTCGCCGCCTGCTCCGCGGCGCGACGACAACCTGTCCATGTACCTGTCGAGGATCTTCAGGCGATGTCGTCACCGAGTCGAGTACCCACTTACGTCATGCAGCAACGCAGCGAATTGACGGACTTTTACATCCGCGACAAAAAGGGCCGGCGCGCCGAAACCAGCCCGCATCGCCACGAGTATTTCCAGATTCAGGTCAACCTCGGTGGCGATACCGTGCAGCACATCGGCAACGTCGAACGTCCGTTTCCGCGCAATACACTGGCCTTCATCCTGCCGCATCGCGTTCACGTGATTCCGCATCCGGCAGACAGCAATTTCATGGTGATCAATTTTTCCCAGACCTTCCTGCTTCCGCATTTGCAGTGCGACCCGATGGACCTGGAGGAAATCTCGATTTTGCTGGCCCCGGAGTTATCACCGTTCCGCTTTCAGGAACATCTGGATTTCATTCTGGCCGATGAGGATTTCAACAAGGTCTGTGCCTTGATCGAACAGATGCGAGTCCTGGATGAGAACCGTCAGTTCGGCACCCGCGAGATGCTCAAGGGGTTGTTGCTGCAACTGGTGGGGAGCGTTTGTGCCTTGTATGCCGAGCCGCTCAAACGATTGGCCGAAGAGAATGCCGCCGAAGTCAGCCGGCGCGATGCGCTAAGCAGGATGTCCGAATACTTGCGCAAGAATATTGCCGACCCCGATCTGAACCTGATCAAGGTGGCTGCTGCGACTTACCTGTCACCAACGTACCTGACGCACTGGTTGCGCAAGGAAATCGGCAAGACCTTCACTGAGCTGGTACTCGAGCGCAGGATGCACGCGGCACGCAATTATCTGCTCAATGGAACCCGGCCGGTGGGGGAGGTGGCGAGGTTGTGCGGTTTCGCTGACGAGGCTTATTTCTCCCGACGCTTTCGCCAGATACATGGCCAGCCGCCCGGGCAATTCAGACGTCAGCAACTCAATCCCGATACGCCGCAATCACCGTCCAACACGTGATCGACAGCTGTCGGTTGATGCGGCGGGGGACCCAGGTCGATTTGGGCGGATTCCACGCTTGCTATGCTGGCGAAGCGGATTTGCGCTTCCGCGCTTTCATTGCCCGATGGGGTGATTGTATCGATCCTGGATGCGCTGCAACTCGCCCGAGTGGCGCAGCTGCTCCAGGGCCCTGGCCCAGGCGGCTACCAGTTCGTCGTCACAGTCGCGGCTGAAGGCAATGTACAGCGATGAGCGATAGAGCTCGATGGGAATCTGCCGCAGCGTGCCGGGGGCGATGTTCAACTGGCGGCTGTAGTAAGCCACCCCCGCATCAGTGTCGCCTATGATGATGTCGGTGCGCCCGGCTAGCAGCATGCGATAGAGCTGCAGGCTCTCGGTCGCACTTTTTTCAAGGTTGTTGAAGCCACGTGACTGCAGAATCTCGGGTATCAGGCCGGCATGTCTCGTCGTGATCCGTGGGGCGTGCAGTAGCTGCTCCAAGGAATTCACCGGCTGCTGCGCATTGGCTAACTGATAGGGGTGAATGGACTCTTCCACGATCGGTCCGACCCACTTGTATAACGGTTCGCGCTCCGCCGTGCGGAATAGGGAATACATTATGGTCTTGGGCCGGCTCATCAATGCGCGGGTGCTTCGCATACTGGGCAGCAGCACCACCTCAAAGTCATCCCCAGTCAACGCCATTATGCCCCGAACAATCTCCGTGGCCATGCCGGTGAGCTGATTGTTCTCCTGGTAGTTGTACGGCGCCCACTCTTCAGTAACGACTTGATATTGCTCGGCCCTGACGGGAGCGCCGAGTAATAGACAGAGCAGCGCGGCAGTAAGTGTCGAATGGTTCACGTGTTCTGCCTAGTGGGCTGTGCGGTGGTTAAGGGGGGATCTGATTTTAAAAGGGCGAAATAGCACGCATGGCGCAGGATTTACAAGAGCGTTTAGCGGATTGCCTCTTATCGGTATCGGTTGAGACAAGTAGTGACCGTCCGCTTATGACTGTGGCTGACGGAGTCAAGGGCGGCTATCGCCTGAAAGCGGATGCCATGGAAAGGCCGTGGTATCGGCGAGCTAGGCCGGCTGCACTTATCACTTAAGGACTATCAGATAATGTTGTCCAATAAACCAGTGGCGTGCCGCGCTGCAACAATCGTGGTGCCGGATGGATAGGGGACGAGGAATTCAGCCGGCCTCGTTGAAGCTCCGATTAAATTCAACCACGTCATGATGCGAAGGATTTTTCGCGAAGAGCGCCGGGAGTTGCGTATTGAACGCCTCTCGCTTCTGCGCCGCGGCTCCCTTGACTGCGGCATTCAGCGCCTGACGCATCTCATCAGCGGTGTAATCGCAGCAGTACGCTGGCGTGCAGGGCTGTTGACGCCATGAGTCCTCCAGGCTGCCACTGTCGACCGGCTCGAATCCAACTTCATCGATCAGTTGCATCACAAGACGCTTATGATTTGCATCGTCACCAGCAACTGCGACAGCCAGACGGCCGTCCGCGCCTTTTGGCTTACCAAGATTCTCCAGCGAAAAAGCCAGAATATTGTTGAAGGCCTTGATCACCGGTCGGCCAAGCTGCCCGCTAACCCACACGCTCTCCGTTTGACCTTTTTCCAGCGCGGCGATGCGTTCGTCTCTCAGGCCTGGGTAGTAATTACTCGTGTCGACCACTGGAACCGAGGATGGCAATGCGACCAGCAGGTTCTTAGGAAGAGCTGCCATGGCCGGTTGGGGGATGGAAATAATCACAGCGTCGGCGCCATCGAAGACATCTTGCAAGTCACAAGGAACGGCTCCTGCTTCCTCGGCAAAAGCGCTTACCGTCTCTTTTCCCCGAGAGTTGGCCACACTGACTTCGTGGCCGGCAGTGACAAGCCTTCGGGCAAGGGTTGCGCCGATAGATCCAATACCAACGATTGCGATTTTCATAACACCTCCAAGGATTCAAAGTCCGGATACGTTATTATCGATACTGCAACATCCGCAAGAACCGACGTTTTTGTCTGTAACCCACCAAAAGGTAAGTACTGATGGCGCGCGAGTGGGAATGTGAAAACCCTTTACGACGGCAGGCTTGGTCGGCCGCTATCAACGCTACGCTTCGTGTTCTGGAGGGTAAGTGGAAAATTGTGATCATCAATGAGCTGATGGCCGCTAAAGGCCGGCCGCTTCGGTTCTCCGAACTGGAAAAGCTCATTCCCGATGTCACGCAGAAGATGCTCATTCAGCAGTTGAAAGGGCTCCAGCAAGACGACATCGTTCAGCGAACCGTATACCCAGAGGTACCTCCGCGAGTGGAGTACGCGCTGACAACGCTGGGTCATGCACTCGGCCCGGCTATGACAGCCCTTATCGACTGGGCTGAGCTTCGTCACCAGCACGAGGCGAAAGGTATGGAACTACTTAGCGTTAGCGACGATAGACTTGTGGAACGCTAATCCGCCCTGTTCGATTACTCAAACGTCAACCCGTTTCAAATCTGATCAGCTGTGGTTTCCGAACGTTCGATTTGTGACTATATATCTTATCGGTCACAAGTTGTCAGTCGTCGATAGGGTGAGTAAGCTGTCCCCATGAATCAGCCATCAATATCTTCTTCGCCCAGCCCCCGTGGCCCAGCCGATCACGACATTCGAGACCAGATTGTCGCGGCAGCCAATGAACACTTCAGTCAATACGGCTACGGTAAAACCACGGTTTCCGACCTGGCCAAGGCCATCGGGTTTTCCAAGGCCTACATCTACAAATTTTTTGATTCCAAGCAGGCGATCGGTGAAGCCATCTGCGCAAATTGTCTGGCAGAAATCGTCGCGGCTGTGGAGCAGGCTATCAATGTAGAAGACCTGTCGCCGACGGAGCGCTTTCGACGTTTGGTCAAAACGGTGATCGCCACAGGTGTGAATCTGTTCTTTAACGACCGAAAACTCTATGACATTGCAGCGTTTGCGGCGTCGGAAAGCTGGCCCAGTTCACAGGCTTATGACGCACAGATCAAACGCTTCGTGTTGCAAATCGTGCGAGAGGGGCGAGAGATTGGCGAATTTGAACGCAAGACTCCGCTGGACGAGACAGTAGAAGCGATACATCTCGCACTGCGGCCATTCGTTAACCCCTTGCTGCTGCAGTACAACCTCGATTTCGTCGAGGAGGCGCCTACGCTCACCTCCAACCTCATCTTGCGTAGCCTCATGCCTTGACCTTTGGCTAAAGGTTTATCGCATAGGGCGGTACGCGTCAGATCCCAAACGGCTTTTCACTTTGCCCTTCTTCCATCCGTCGAAGGGCATTTTATTTATCTGTGAAGTGACCATTGACTGATATGGTCACATGAATAAATATGGTGGTCCACTGTTTCTAGTGCTTCATCTCAGTGATACCCATAGAGTTCAAACAATGAAAAAAATAGTGCTCAAGACCCCATTTGGCCTTGCTGTCGTGCTCGCATCCTCAAACGTTTTTGCAAGCGGCTTCGCTCTCAATGAACAAAGCATCAGTGGGATGGGGGCCGGGTTTGCCGGTCGTTCTTCCGCCGCTGAAGATGCGAGTACGGTCTTCGGTAACCCTGCGGGCATGTCTCGCTTGAAAAGAGAACAGGTCAGCGTGGGGGCGGCGACTCTTTTCGCCAAGTCCGACATAAGCCACACCCGCAGTACATTCGGCGGCCAGGAAGACGGCGACATGGTGCCAACCACCACCGTGCCTATGGGTTACTACGTCAAACCGATCGATGAGCATTGGGCGTTCGGTGTAGGTTTTTATGTGCCTTTCGGTCTGATGACTGACTATGGCAGCGGTTTCGCCGGGCGTTACTACGCCAACAAAAGCGAAGTCACGACCCTTACGTTCCAGCCCACTGTCAGCTATGCCTTCAACGACAAAGTTTCGATCGGGTTCGGTCCGACCATCAACCGTATCGGTGGTGAAATTTCCGGTATGGTGCCCAATCCGCTTAGCCCTGGTCGCAATGACGGAAAACTCAAAAGCACGGGTGACGACACTGCCTTGGGTTTTAACGCCGGTATCTTGGTGCAGGCTACAGACCGAACCCGTTTGGGCATGACCTACCATTCCAAGGTCAGTTATCAATTGGATGCCAAGACCAAGGTCACTGACGGCATCTTTAGCGTGTTGGGGGTCAGCGGCCGCAGTTATGACGCTTCGCTGGATGTGGATACCCCGGAGTCAGTGGATTTCTCGGTGACTCATCAGCTTAATAACGACTGGACCCTATACGTGGGGAGCACCTGGACTCGCTGGAGTCGCTTCAAAGCGTTAACCATCGAGAACACAGGTTTACCCCCTGCGTTGAGCGGCGCGCTGGGCACCATTACCGAAGAACAGAATTGGCACGATACGTGGGCTCATGCTATCGGTGCGGCATATCAACTGAACAATCAATGGGTACTTCGCGCAGGCTTTTCGGTCGATCAGTCACCGGCCAATAACACCAATCGTGGACCGCGCATTCCTACGGGCGACCGGAAGGTTGTCAGCTTCGGTGCTGGCTGGACGCCGGTGGACAATGTCACGATCGATGTTGCTTACTCTTACCTGTGGGAAGAGAGCGTGCAGGTCAACGACACCTCGCCGACCAGAGGTGCATACAGTGCCAAATATAAGAACAGTGCGAGCGGGCTCGGTACGTCTGTTAGTTACCGCTTCTAATTGAGTGCTGTTACACGATAAATGTCCTGTCGGGAGCACGCGTTGCCTCCCGACCTTTAGGAACACATCTCGGGCCTTTCCCCTGAGGTAAAAGGCCTCTTTGTCACCCCCCTCAGACTCCCATCACCTGCGCCATAAGGCTCTGATGAAACCGACGTGGCGTGGCCCACGTCAAGACAGTGATGGCCTTGTTGCCAAAACCTGGTACGACACTCATGCGTCCGGCTTGCAGGGCGCGGATGCCTGCACGCACGACGGGTTGAGGCTGCATCATCACCATTTTCAAGGCCGGTGTGATCCGTTGTTTGGCGCTTTCTGCAAATCCGGTATCTGACATCCCTGGGCAAAGTGCGGTAACGACGACACCGTCATTTTTCAGTTCACGATGAAGCGCATCAGAGAAGCGAAGAACATAGGCTTTCGCGGCAGAGTAAACGGCGAAATTCTTCACGCCCTGGAAGGACAGCAAGCTTGCGACCATCAGGATGTGCCCACGTTTGCGGGCTCGCATGTCGGCCGCAAAAAGGCGTGTCAGGGCTGTCAGGCTGGCGATATCCAAATCAATCAACGCCAGGGACTCATCCAGAGGTTGATCCAGGAAAGGCCCTTGCAATCCATGACCGGCATTGTTGATGAGCACATCGATCACTATATTGCGTTCGCGGAGTCGCTCATGCAGTTCGATGATCGCCGGGATCGAGGAAAGGTCTACTTGTTCGACGATCACATCAACGCCGAAGCGTTCGCGCAACTGCGCCGATAGCGCTTCGAGTTTACTCAGCCTTCTTGCTACCAGAACGAGTGATTTTCCCTGCGCTGCGTATTGCCGGGCAAACTCCTCGCCAAATCCGCTTGATGCGCCTGTGATGAGCACCCAGGAATTCTCGTTCGATTTCATTTCGCTGTACTCCGGTTGGTTTCTATTGAGCTCGCCTGGTCAGGTCATCGTGTCGCAACAGGTTGGGCTTCAGGAGGTTGCCAGCCACCACCTAGCGACTTGAATGCCGCCACCGCCGCCCGTGCCGATTCCGTTCGCGCTTGCGCCCGGGCATCGGAAGCCTGCAGCATCGTTTCGTCAGCGTGCAGGACATCGATCAGGCTGGCCGTGCCTTTCTCATAGGCAATGAACGACGATTGGCGAGCCTGTGTCAGAGACGCCTCTCCCCCGGTGAGGGTGGTTGCTTGAGCTTCCCGATTCACCAGTGAGGAGAGCGCGTTCTCGACATCCTCGGTGGCACGCAGCACAGACTGACGGTAAGCGGCCAGGGTTTCGGCTTCCTGTCCCTTGGCTTGGTCGATTTGGGCGTTTATGCGACCGAAGTCGAAGAGTCTCCAGCGCAGTCCCAATACGCCCGCCGACTGGCTGGCGCCGCTGGTAAAAAGATTGCCTGCGGATACAGCTGTGGCACTGCCCAGCAATGCGCTAAGAGAGAACTTCGGGTAGTACTCGGCAATCGCCTCCCCGATGCGAGCGTTTGAGGCCGCAAGACGGCGCTCGGCCACGATGAGATCTGGCCTGCGGCGCAGCAGATCGGCCGGCGTTCCCATCGCCTTTAACTGCGGCGCTACAGGAATGCTCCCCGCACTTGCCAGTTGCGTGCGGTGAGTGCCTGGCGGCGTGCCGAGCATGACATCCAGCGCATTCATGGCAGCATCCAGGCCGGTCTGCAGGGCCGGTACTGTAGCTTGGACCTGCGATAGCGCCCCCTCGGTCTGGCGAACCTGATAGTTGGCGGCGAGCCCCTTGCTGTAAAGCAATTGGACTTTCTCTAGCAACTCCTGCTGCGTTTTGACTTGCCGATTCGCAATGTCCAGCCGGGTCTGCAGTCCGCGGATAGTGATGTAGATATCAGCGGTCTGCGCGGCGATGGCCAATCGTGTGGCAGCGACGCCCGCCTGGGAAGCCTGGTACTCGGCCAGTGCAGCCTCGCGTCCGCGTCGCAGTCCGCCAAAGACGTCCACCTCCCAGCTAGCATCGAGGTTGGCCTCGTAGGAACTTCCGTACCGATCATAGCCAGGCGTTGAGTTCAACACCTGGCCGAGCGGCGTCTCGATTGACTGGTAGGAGCGCGCGGCCTGTCCGCTGATGTTCCCCGAGGGCAGTAAAGCGGCATTTGCAGCACCTAGTCCGGCCCGTGCCTGCGTGACTCGCGCCGACGCCTGCGCCAGGTCCAGGTTCTGCTCAAGCGCCTTGGCGATGAAGTCGGTTAGCACTGAATCACCAAAGCCTTCCCACCAAGCTACAAGGGTGGTTGGCGTCGCTCCACGCCGCTGTTCGACAGAAGGCTGACCCAAGTAATGATCCGAAAGCGGAGCGTCTGGACGATGGTAGTCCGGACCGACCGCGCAACCTGCCAATAAGCCGGCGATGACCAAAAGAGCAATTGGACGGAGGGGAGGCATTGAGATTCCTTCAATCGAGGATTGTTTGTGACCATATTACGCAATAGTCACTTCCTGTCAATTGAGGTGATTTGAGCAAGTTTTTGGTTTTTGTCGTTTATAACGGCGACTTCTTCGTTGAGCTTGAGAAGCGGGATGTTTCATGGTTAGTGACTATTGACACATATGGTCACTAGACTGAGAATATGGCGCTCGTCCTATTTTTAAGTAAGGGAACCTATGCGCCGGCTTCGACCTTTCCCCATTGCCGCTTGCTTGTTGCCTCTCGTCCTGACGGCATGTGGCGACTCATCCACCGTTGAAGATCCACGCACGCATGCTCCTTTGGTGAGGTCCACTGCTGTTCAGGCTTCGTCCGACGTCTCGCGTTCTTTCAGTGGTGTCGTGGTTGCCCGCGTCCAGGGTGACCTGGGCTTTCGGGTATCCGGCAAGGTGCTTGAGCGTCTGGTCGACACCGGTCAGACCGTTAAACGTGGTCAGCCGCTGATACGCCTTGATCCGATCGATTTGGGGTTGCAGGCACGAGCACAGCAGGAGTCGGTCATAGCCGCTCGGGCCCGAGCCAAGCAGACAGCAGATGACGAGGCGCGATACCGCAGTCTGGTTGCCGCAGGCGCTATTTCTGCATCGGCCTACGACCAGATCAAAGCCGCAGCGGATACCGCAAAGGCGCAGCTTAGCGCCGCTGAAGCGCAGGCTGACGTTGCCCGTAATGCTTCTGGCTATGCGGTGCTGCTTGCCGATTCCGACGGCGTGGTGGTGGAGACGCTCGCCGAGCCCGGACAAGTTGTCAGCCCGGGACAGCCCGTGGTTCGACTGGCGCGGGCAGGGCAGCGCGAAGCCATCGTGCACCTGCCCGAGACGTTGCGCCCCGCAGCAGGATCCACTGCGCAGGCAACGCTTTATGGCAATACCACGGACGCTGTTACAGCGAAGCTGAGGCTGCTGTCTGACTCGGCCGACCGCATGACACGCACCTTCGAGGCGCGGTATGTGCTTGAGGGCGCGCTGGCCAATGCGCCGATAGGTTCGACCGTCACGCTTCGGATCGCTGAAGGCACCGCGCAAGGGCAGGGGCTGCAAGTACCGATCGCTGCCGTTTATGACCCAGGCCAAGGCACTGGCGTGTGGGTCATTGCCGGTACACCGGCGAAGGTGGCCTGGCGACCTGTACAAGTCCTGGGCTTGAGCGACGACACAGTGCGAGTCGCGGGCGACCTCAAAGTCGGCGAGCAGATCGTAGCGTTAGGCGCACATCTGTTGCGCGAAGGTGAAGAGGTGAGATTGCCTCAACAAGATGACGTCAAAGTTGCCGGGGGTCGTCCATGAGCGAGGGGCGCTTCAATCTTTCCGCGATCGCCGTTCGTGAGCGATCTATCACGGTGTTTCTGATCTTTCTGATTGCTGTTGCAGGCACCCTGGCGTTCTTCCAGCTGGGGCGTGCGGAGGATCCACCGTTTACGGTCAAGCAGTTGACGGTCATTACCGCGTGGCCGGGCGCTACCGCGCAGGAAATGCAGGACCAGGTAGCAGAGCCACTTGAAAAACGTCTGCAAGAATTGAAATGGTACGACCGCACGGAAACCTATACGCGGCCCGGTCTCGCTTTCACCATGGTGTCGTTGTTGGACCGCACGCCACCCTCACAGGTGCAGGAAGAGTTTTATCAGGCGCGCAAAAAGCTCGACGACGAAGCCACCAAGCTACCGGCGGGTGTGATCGGGCCATTGGTCAACGACGAGTATTCGGACGTGACGTTTGCGCTGTTCGCCCTGAAAGCCAAAGGCGAGCCGCAGCGCTTGCTGGTGCGCGATGCTGAATCCTTGCGCCAACAACTGTTGCATGTGCCGGGCGTGAAGAAGGTCAACATCATCGGTGAGCAAGCCGAGCGCATTTTTGTGTCCTTCTCCCATGACCGACTGGCCACCTTGGGCGTTTCTCCCCAGGACATCTTCGCCGCGCTAAATAGCCAGAACGTGCTCACACCCGCAGGTTCCATCGAAACCAACGGGCCGCAGGTTTTCCTGCGGGTGGATGGCGCTTTCGATAAATTGGAGAAAATTCGTGACACGCCCCTGGTGATTCAGGGACGCACGTTGAAGCTCTCGGACGTGGCGACGGTTGAACGAGGCTACGAAGACCCTGCCACCTTCCTGGTGCGCAATAACGGCGAAGAGGCCCTGTTGCTGGGGGTCATAATGCGCGAGGGCTGGAATGGCCTGGACCTGGGCAAGGCGCTGGACGCCGAGACGACGAAGATCAATGAAGGCATGCCGCTGGGCATGACGCTGACCAAGGTCACCGATCAAGCCGTGAACATTGACTCGGCAGTCGGCGAGTTCATGGTCAAATTTTTTGTCGCGCTGCTTGTGGTGATGCTTGTTTGCTTTCTCAGCATGGGCTGGCGGGTAGGTCTCGTGGTCGCCGCGGCGGTACCGTTGACGCTGGCGATAGTGTTTGTGGTGATGGCGGCCACCGGAAAGAACTTTGACCGTATTACCCTCGGCTCGTTGATTCTGGCGCTGGGACTGCTGGTGGACGACGCGATCATTGCTATCGAAATGATGGTGGTGAAAATGGAAGAGGGCTACGACCGAATCAAAGCCTCCGCGTATGCCTGGAGTCATACGGCCGCGCCGATGCTCTCCGGTACGCTGGTAACGGCGATTGGCTTCATGCCCAACGGTTTCGCCCAGTCCACTGCCGGCGAGTACACCAGCAACATGTTCTGGATCGTCGGCATTGCTCTGATCGCTTCCTGGGTCGTCGCGGTGGCTTTCACCCCTTATCTGGGAGTGAAGTTGTTGCCAGACATCAAGAAGGTCGAGGGTGGGCATGCGGCTATCTACAACACTCCCCGTTACAACCGCTTCCGCCGGCTTCTGACACGCGTCATCGCCCGCAAATGGCTGGTGGCTGGCACGGTTATCACGCTGTTTTTCGTGGCAGTTCTGGGCATGAGCCTGGTGAAGAAGCAGTTCTTCCCGACCTCGGACCGTCCCGAGGTGATGGTCGAGGTGCAAATGCCCTACGGAACCTCCATCGAGCAGACCAGTGCCACTGCTGCAAAGGTCGAGGCCTGGCTGCAACAGCAGGAAGAGGCAAAAATCGTCACGGCCTATATTGGGCAGGGCGCGCCGCGTTTCTTCCTGGCGATGGCGCCAGAACTGCCCGATCCATCGTTCGCCAAGATCGTGGTGCTGACGGACAGTCAGGAGGCACGTGAAACCCTCAAGTTCCGTCTTCGCGAAGCGGTCGCTGCAGGCCTCGCCCCAGAGGCCCGAGTCAGGGCGACTCAAATTGTGTTTGGTCCGTATTCGCCATACCCGGTGGCCTACCGGGTGATGGGGCCTGACCCGACGAAGCTGCGCGAGATTGCGGGTCGTGTACAAGAGGTCATGCAAGCCAGCCCGATGATGAGGACGGTCAACAGCGACTGGGGCCCTCTGACGCCGACGCTGCATTTCAACCTGGATCAGGATCGCTTGCAGGCGGTTGGACTGACGTCCAGTGCAGTCGCCCAGCAGTTGCAATTCCTGCTGGCCGGAGTGCCGATCACGGCGGTTCGTGAAGACATTCGTTCAGTGCAGGTGGTTGGTCGCGCCGCGGGTGACATCCGGCTCGATCCCGCCCGGATTGAAGGCTTCACATTGGTGGGCGCGGCGGGTCAGCGTATCCCTCTGTCCCAGGTCGGAGAGGTGGATGTGCGTATGGAGGATCCGATCCTTAGGCGCCGTGACCGCACGCCGACTATCACCGTGCGCGGCGATATTGCCGAAGGCCTTCAGCCGCCCGATGTATCGGGTGTGATCGTCAAGCAACTGCAGCCGATTATCGACACGCTGCCTGGCGGGTACCGGATCGAGCAGGCGGGTGCGATCGAGGAATCGGGCAAGGCCGGCCAGGCGATAGTGCCGCTGGTTCCCATCATGATTGCCCTGACGCTGTTGATCATCATTGTCCAGGTGCGTTCTATCTCGGCAATGATCATGGTGTTCTTCACCTCGCCGCTGGGATTGATTGGCGTGGTGCCGACGCTACTGATCTTCCATCAGCCGTTTGGAATCAACGCCCTGGTCGGTCTGATCGCGCTGTCGGGCATCTTGATGCGCAACACGCTGATTCTGATCGGGCAGATCCATCACAACGCCCAAGAAGGCTTGGACCCGTTTCACGCAGTGGTCGAAGCCACGGTACAGCGTGCCCGCCCGGTACTGCTGACAGCACTCGCGGCAATCCTGGCGTTCATCCCGCTGACCCATTCCGTCTTCTGGGGGACGCTGGCCTACACGCTGATCGGAGGCACGTTAGTCGGCACCATCATGACGCTGGTGTTCCTGCCGGCGATGTACGCCATCTGGTTCAAGATCCGTCCTGACGATACGGGGCAAACCGAAACAGCGAATAAGCAAGCAAACCTGGTGGATAGGGCACCATCCCGTCCTCTCGCCGTTCACCTCACCACAAAGCTTTAGCCATAGGCCATAGCGTGGACGTCGACTGAAAAATGAAGAGGGTTCAATGATTAATCTCGAAGGTCAAAAGCGAATCGTAGTCACGGGCGTCGGAATTGTCGGGCCTCTGGGATGCGGAGTAGAAGAAGTCTGGAAGAGATTGCTGGCTGGGCGTTCTGGCATCCGTAACCTGCCCGACGACATTACTGAGGGTACGGGCGTTGCAGTAGGCGGCCAGGTGCCGTCTCTAGAAGATGATGCCATCGCGGGTTACGACCCGGAGCGCATCATCTCGGCCAAGGATCGCAAGAAGATGGATCGCTTCATCGAGTTTGCACTTGTGGCAGCGCACGAAGCTTTGGAGCAGGCAGGCTGGCATCCGACAGAAGTCACAGACCAGGAGCGGACCGCCACGATCATTGCATCGGGCGTGGGTGGCTTTGGCGCGATTGCCGACGCTGTCCGCACCACCGATGCGCGTGGTCCTCGCCGATTGTCGCCATTCACTGCGCCGTCTTTTCTCGCCAACATGGCGGCCGGGCACGTATCCATTCGGAACGGATTCAAAGGGCCGCTCGGCGCTCCGGTAACAGCCTGTGCTGCTGGGGTACAAGCCATCGGCGATGCGGCCAGAATCATCAGAAGTGGTGAGGCGGATATCGCCATATGCGGCGGTACCGAAGCAGCGATAGACCGTGTAACCCTGGGTTGTTTTGCGGCGGCCCGCGCGCTATCAACTGGCTTTGCCGAGTACCCACAGCAGGCTTCACGTCCCTTTGATTGCGACCGTGACGGCTTCGTCATGTCCGAAGGTGCCGGGTTACTGGTGATTGAGTCACTGGAGCATGCGTTGGCTCGTGGAGCCAAGCCACTGGCGGAACTGGTCGGTTACGGCACCAGTGCCGATGCCTATCACTTGACGGCGGGTCCGGAGGACGGCAGCGGCGCACGCCGCGCCATGGAACAGGCACTGCGCCAGGCGGCTGTGAGTCCTGCCGAGGTGCAGCATATCAATGCACATGCGACCTCCACGCAGGTCGGTGACAAAGGCGAACTGGCAGCGATTCGCTCGGTATTCGGGAGCGGCTCTAGCGTCGCGATCAGCTCGACCAAGTCCGCCACCGGGCATCTGCTGGGAGCGGCTGGAGGCATTGAAGCTGTGTTCACCGTACTAGCGCTTCGCGACCAGGTGGTGCCGCCCACGCTGAATCTCGATCATCCCGATGAGGCGGCCGGCGGCCTTGATCTGGTCGCACTCAACGCTCGGCAGTTGTCGATCACGCATGCGCTCTCGAATGGGTTCGGTTTCGGCGGTGTTAACGCCAGCGTGCTGTTTCGCCGTTGGGAGCCTGAGTCTGAAGTGTGACGCTCAAATGACGACAACCGGAGCTGAGCAATGGGTGCAGGGGATCCAGACCGCTTTGCTGCATCAATTGGGCTGATGACAGCTTATGTTGGTATTGCCGCCTTACGCCATCCAGGTCAGGTCGAGAAGGTCTGAACCGGCACGCTTTTCCCATACTCGCTCCACCATAACGCGAGTGCCTCCATCGTCGACAGCGCGCGCTGACCGTAACTTCCAACCTGCGAGCGTATGCTCAACGGAAATTACAAGACACGCCTTGGCGTGTCTTGTATTCACTTCAAGCAATGTTCACTGATGCAAGCGGCTCCCGCGATGCTGCGCGTGCAGCCAGGAAGGCAAGAACGGCCGCCACGCCCAGCACCGTGGCGCTCAACTCAAAGGTCGCTCGATAGCCGCTCAAGTCAAAGACCAGCCCGCCAACGGTTGCGCCAGACGCTATTGCCAGTTGGATGATCGCTACCATTAAGCCGCCTCCCGCTTCAGCAGCGTCTGGCAACGTTCTTGCCAGCCAAGTCCACCATCCCACGGGTGCAGCCGTCGCAACCAGTCCCCAGAGGCCAAGCAAGACAGCGGTGGTGGCCACCGAGCTGCCGAATGCAACAAGCGCCAGTGCAATCACCGCCATCAGGATCGGGATGACGACGAGGGTTCGATGCAGGCCATTTTTCAACAACGCTTCAATCAGGAAGGTTCCCGCGAGGCCCGCCAGCCCCAGGACGAGCAACATCAGCGACAGCATGGAAACACTGACGTGTGTGACCGTTTCAAGGAACGGGCGCAAATAGGTAAACAGCATGAACTGGCCCATGAAGAAGATACTGACCGCCACCATGCCTAACGCGACCGGTAGGCTTTTCATCAACCTGAAGACATTCCCAGTGCCTGAATCGCTTTGCGACTTCATCGCTGGAAGGCTAAACAGAAGCCAGACAGAGGCAACTACCGCAACTGGGATGATGCACAAGAATGCACCGCGCCAGCCGATCAAGGCACCGAGAAAACTGCCCAATGGCGCTGCAATCACTGTCGCCAAAGCGTTGCCGCCGTTGACGATTGCCATTGCGCGAGTGATCTGATCATCAGGCACCAGACGCATGGCGGTTGCCGCGGACAATGACCAGAATCCACCTATCGCCACACCGATCAGCGCGCGGCCGATCATGAACACCCAGTAGTTCGGCGCGAACGCGACCACCGTTCCGGAAAGGATCATCAACAGTGTCAGTGAAAGGAGCAGGGGTTTACGTTCAATCCGCGTAGCCACCGATGCGATCAGAAGACTGGTGAACAAGGCAAACAGCCCCGAGACGGAGATGCCCTGGCCGGCTTGCCCCTCGGTGATATGCAGATCTGCGGCAATCGGTGTCAGCAGGCTGACAGGCATGAACTCCGATGCTACCAGCACGAAAGCGGCGAGCGACATGGCGAACACGGCGCCCCATGATTTATGAGGCACTGGGAGCAGGTGATCAGTCATTATTTGAATCCTGTATTGCGCGAAGCGTCGCAGCCCCGGGAACGAGGCTACGAGAGAACCGGCGCCCGGCAAGGGCACGATCAGGCTACTTCAGGTTGCTTTTGAAGAACGTAGTCAACTTGGCGAATGGAATGAGGTTGACCCGGTCGTAAAGATCCACGTGTCCGGCATCTGGAATGATGAGCAGCTCTTTAGGCTCGGCGGCTCGCTTGTAGGCATCCTCACTGAACTCGCGTGAGTGTGCCTGGGCGCCGGCAATGAACAGCAGTGGGCGCGGTGAGATGCTCTCGATGTCATTGAACGGATAAAAGTTCATGAACTTCACGTTGCTGGTCTGCGTCGGCATTGTGGTTGTCTGCGCCGATGCGCCAGCCGGAGTGACTTCGCCTCGTGGCGTGCGATAGAAATCGTAGAACTCGTCGCCCACGGCATTGCCGGTCAGCTTGAGCGGCGTGCCGCCGGTGTAGCGGATTTCACCGCCCTGGAACTCTGCATAGCGCTGCAGGCTCGCTTCGCGAATGATCTGCTGGCGTTGTTCAGCCGTTACGCCGTGCTTGAGGCCATTTCGATTGGCCGCGCCCATGTCGTACATGCTGACGGTGGCGATGGCTTTCAGACGCGCATCAATCTTGGCGGCACTGATAGCGAAGCTGCCACTTCCGCAGATGCCCAGGACGCCGATTCGCTCACGGTCGACAATCGGTCGAGTGCCGAGAAAGTCCACAGCGGCACTGAAGTCTTCCGCGTAGATATCTGGCGAGACTGCATGGCGAGGCGTGCCCTCGCTTTCGCCCCAGAAGGACAAATCCAGAGACAGCGTGACAAATCCTTGTTCGGCCATTTTAGTGGCGTACAAGTTGGCACTCTGCTCCTTCACCGCCCCCATGGGGTGGCCGACGATGATGGCGGCGTTCCTGGATTTGGGGGCGAGGTCTTTCGGGGTGAACAGGTTGCCCGCCACCTTCATACCGTATTGATTTTTGAAGGTGACCTTTTCAACGGTCACTTTCTCGCTTTTGTAAAAGTTGTCCGCGCCGTTTGACATATCGGCTCCCATTGAAGAAAAAGAGGTAACGAGAAGCCCCAGGGCAAGAAAAATTCCTTTCACCGGATATTCCTTTCGATTGAGTTGCAGTTTGCTGGAGTGTTTTGACCCAGGCGCTTAATCAGCCAATGTGGCGTTGTCGTCATGGGAAATTCCTGAATGGGTGTGTCGGATGAACATTCTCCGGCTCTGCCCTGGCGCTCTGTAGTGCATTGCGCTGGATTACTTGCCTGATTCTATGAGTCTCTGTTTTTTTGCAGGACGGTCGTGTGCTGGCAAGTTAGAGTTCAGCGAAGAGGTACAAGATGAACAAGACGATCAAACACGACATCGCTCCTCAACAGACATCGCCGCAAGAAACGCTTGCGCAGATCATCGGCGCGCAGATTCCGAAACCAGGTGATTACGGAACGCCCATTGCGGGCCTCGGCTTTTTCAGGCGCGAACATCCATCGCCGCCCGTCGTCTGCATGGTCGAGCCAAGCATCATTCTCGTCGCCCGGGGTGAGAAACAGCTCTGGGTAGGTGGCGAGGGTTATCCGTATGACACGTCGCGCTTTCTGATCACCTCATTGGACTTGCCTGCCAATTCAGAGGTGCTAGCGGCAAGCCCGGAACGGCCATGCCTGGGGCTGACTTTGAAACTCGATCTGCGCATGCTGGCTGAGCTGATAGCGCAAAGTGGCCTGCCGCCAACCCGCGATCGTTCAGTTGCGAAGGGGGTAGGAATTGGTTCAGTGACCCCGGCAATGCTGGCGTCATTCGAGCGCTTGTTGGCACTGCTCGATGAGCCGGAATCCATTCCTGTTCTCGCCCCCTTGATCCAGCGCGAGATTCACTACCGTCTCTTGCAGAGTGATCAGGCGAGCCGGCTTCAACAAATAACTTCTGTCGATGGCCAAGGTTATCGGATCGCCAAAGCCATCGATTGGTTGAAGTTGAATTACACCTCGGCGCTTCGCGTCGATGAACTTGCGGCCCGAGTGCAGATGAGCACTCCGACCTTTCACCACCACTTCCGCCAACTCACCGCAATGAGCCCCTTGCAGTACCAGAAATGGCTGCGACTGAACGAGGCGAGGCGATTGATGCTCAATGAACACCAGGACGTATCCAGTGCGGCTTACAAGGTTGGATATGAAAGCCCGTCCCAGTTCAGCCGCGAATACAGCCGTCTGTTTGGAGTCGCTCCCAAGCGAGACATAGCGGCGTTGCGAGGGCAGGGCTGGACTTCATAACGAGACCCCCTTGAGGCCCAATGGGTACATTTTTCAGTACATCAGTCTGGTGCTTGGCAGATCGTTTTTTTCGTGTGGTCAGCTCCACCCGAAACCGTACACGAGCGATAGGCAATGGGGTCGATGTAAGCCGTCTGCAGGTCCCGCTCCGGGATCTCCCAAATGATTTGCTTGGGCGGCGTTTCTTTGAAGGCCGGGTTGTTGAGGTAGCTGTTTGCCGCGCCAGAGAACGCTCCGCCGTCTTTGGCGAAGTTACCCACGGGGGCGCCCAGTGCCTGCTGCAGAAACCCTGCGAAGTTGGAGTTGCGCGAGAATGAGGTGCCAATGAGCGCGGTGTTGGGGAGGTCGGCATCGCCAAAGAGGTCTGCCTCAGTGTCAGGGCTGTCGGCTGACGCAACGGGACGTTCGTGGGTGTTGGTTTGGGCGACCATTTCGGGTGCGGGTTGCCATTTGAGCGGCAACCAGTCGATGCCCGCCAGATGCACCAGATCGCCAGGTCGCACCGCGAGCGGGGCATGACTTTCGTTGAACGACCTGCGTGGCGTCGCGCTGATGCCCAGGGTCTTCAGGCGCTGGGTGATGGCATCGGCCGCTGCCTTCGCGCCGGATTCGCTCCAGTGCGTATCGGTGCGCAACCAGGCACTGGCCCCCAGTGGCGTCAGCGCACTGGTGAGGTCCAGATTCGACACGCCACCCACCTCCAGCTTCGAGGTCCAAGCCTGGATGCGCCCTTCGAGAGCGGTTGGGCGGTGCAGTGCGCAACGCTGCCCGGAAGCGATGCGGCTCTTGTCTGGAACGATGACTACCAGCAGGCCGATACCACGTTGGGAGAGCTGCTGCTTCAGATCAATCACTGCCTGGACTTTGGCATCGGCATTGCGCTGCGCTTGATGATTGACCTTGAGCTCATCAGCCAAAAACAACCAGCCAGGACAACCTGAGCGAACCCTCGGCCCGGTGTCGTTCAGGAGCAGCCAACTGACTCCGCGCTCCAGCTCGGCGAAGGTCGCGGGGAGTTGAGCGTTCGACAGTTCCTTGGCGATCCGATGAGTGATATCGCCGTCAAGAATCTGCGGGGGCAGCACTTTATCGGGTAGCGAGATTTGCCCTGAGACAATCAGACGGCCAGAGGACAGCATTCCGACGAACAGGAATATCAGCAGCGCCACGCCTGCCAACCGACTGCTGCGTGTCGCCAGATCATCGGGCGGAGTGGGGGGCGGGGTGTGCTTTAGGTTCGTCATCAGAATTGGAAGTACAGGAAGGGTACGGTTTCGCGACTGGCGATCAGTGCGAACGACAGCATTAAACCGGCGATCGGCCAAAGGGCGGCGGTGAAAAACGCAATGCCGCCCAGTTGTTTCTCACAGTAAGGGCGCAGCAGCGGTGCGATGATTCCGAACACACCCAGCAAACCCGCAAGGCCGTGTACCGGGCGCAGGGTCGCGGACAGTTCGTCACCGAGGGCGATGCCCTGCAGGCCGAACTGTCCGGCATACAGGCGCAGCGCGCTATGAAAGTCAGGGGCGCGGAACAGTGTCCAGGCCAGGCAGACGAACAGCAGTGTCAGCCCATGGGAAAGCACCGGCGGTACCGGGGGCAGGGTAGAGCTGTTCCAGGCACGATTCACACACAACGCAATGCCATGGGCGCTGCCCCACAGCAGATAGTTCCAGCTATCGCCTCCGTGCCAGAGGCCGGCGATGGCCATGATCAGGAACAGGTTGCGATAAGTCTTCCAGATGCCATTGCGATTGCCACCCAGCGAAATATACAGATAGTCACGTAACCAGCTGGACAGCGACAGGTGCCAACGACGCCAGAAGTCCTGGATGCTGTTGGCCAGATACGGACGGTTGAAATTCTCGGGAAAGTGAAAACCCAGCATCAGTCCCAGCCCAATGGCCATGGCACTGTAGCCGGCGAAGTCGAAGAACAGTTGCAGGGAGTAGGCAAGGCAGCCAACCCAGGCGTCGGAGAAGCTGGGGTTTGGCAAACTGAACGCCACATCGACCACCGGCGACAGGGTGTCGGCCACCAGCACCTTCATGCTCATCCCGACCATGAACCGGCGTGCGCCCAGCGAGAAATTCTGCAGATTGAAGTGACGCTGATTCAGCTCACGCCGAACCCAGTCATAGCGAATGATGGGGCCGGCGACCGAGTGGCCGAACATCGAGATATAGGTGGCGTAATTAATGAAGCTGCGTTCGACCGGCACGGTGCGGCGGTGTACATCCACCAGATAGGAAATCGCCTGCAATACGATAAACGATAGCCCGGCCGGCATGATGACCCGTTGCCAGTCCAGCGGTATGGCGCCATACCAGGTGACGGCATCGATCAACGTGCCGGCGACGATATTGGCGTACTTGTACCAGCACAGCACTGCCGTGTTGAGCACGATCAGCATCACCAGTAGCCACACGCGGCCCTTGCCTTTTTCCCGCAAGGCGTCAATCAGCAAGCCGCCGGCCCACGCCGTGATCGTCAGCACCACATGCACTGCGAGGAATCGCGGGCTCAACCAGCCATAAAACAGCCAGCTGCCGATCAGTAACGTGACGTTGCGCCAGGCGGCTGGGCACACTGCATAGCTGCACAAGAACAGCGGCAGGAACAACGTCAGAAACTCGAGAGAGGCAAAAACCATGGTGGTGGCGCGATCCGATCAGTGGGCCAGGACGTCAGTCGCGAGCAACAGGTGCGGACCATTTGCGCCAGGTAGCAGCACGACGCTATAGCGCTCACCGGCCTTGAGCTGGCCCAGGTCAAGCGGGGCACCGACGTTGGTTTGGGCACAGACCAATTGAACCGACAGGCTGACCGGGTTGATCGCTCGGCGTTGCACGCTGCCGTCGGCCACCTCCTTGAACAGGTCGGCGTTCTTCCCCGCAGCGCGCAAACTGGCCTGGGGACACGCTGGATCGGCACTGATAAACGCCAGCGAGGCTCTCAGGCTATTGAAGTCGTCGGGTTGCTCACGGATGACGACCTGGCGGATACCTTGAGTGCTGTCTGGCAAAGCGATCACGCTGGCAAATTCGCCTGCTGCCACCTGGATGTCCAGCGGCTGGCTTTTGCCGTTGCGTTCCAGGGTGCCCTTGATTGGCTGGTTGGCGGGTACGGGCAGGTAGTCGGACACAGCATTCGAGCCTTCCAGTTTGAGGCTTGCCCGCGAGCCTTCGGCCAGCAGCTGCAAAGGGCGGTCGGCGGCGTTGATAAAGCGCAGGAAGGCCGAGTCCTGATCCGGGCCCGTCGGGTACAGGGCAATGTCGGCGGCCTGGGCGTGCAGGCTCAGCATCAAGGGGGCGAACAACGCCCAGCCACATGCGAATCGGGTCATTTACCGGCTCCTGTGCTGCTGACGGTGTTGGCGGGCAGTTTGGCCAACGCACCGCCAATCGCAGTGCCCCATGCTTGATAACCGGCGACGGTGAAGTGCTGCCCGTCGGTGGTGATCCATTGCCCGGGTTTGGAGAACGTCAGCGAATCGATGTAGGTGCAAGGCGCCACGTTCGCGGCCAAAAACTGCGACATCAACTGGGTGCGGGCATCATTCTTCTGGTACATGCCACCGGCTTTGCCCCAGGCCGGGCCCACCCAGGCGCAACGGGTCCCGGTGGCCGCGATGGCCTTGGCCAGGCCGGTGACGCTTTGCCATGCCCAGGCCTTCGGAAACACTGGCTTGTCATAGGACGCCATGGTGTCGCCGATGACCAGTACCACCAGGTCGGGTTTGTCGGCGGCGATCAGGTCCTGGATCGGTGTGGTGGTTGCCTCGCGCCCCTTGATCACAATCTTGTCGTTGCCTTTGCGCTCGGCTCCGCAGTCGACTTTTTTACTGATTAGCCAGTCGCTAGCGCTGGCGCCACAGGCACCGATGGAGTGAACCAGGGCGCCTTGGCGAGTCAGGTTGTCGTGCAGCGGTTCCAGCAAATGGTCCGCGAGGCTCATGTGGCTCTCCCCAAGAACAAGGAGAGTCAGGCCGGCAAGGGCAGAAGTGGGCATCGAAAACTCCAGAGTGATCAGTTGGAATAAGGCGAGGTGTATGGGCTGACCGGCAGGCTCATGGGGCCGCTGATGTCCTCGAACTGGTAGCGCAAAGACAGGGCACCGCTGACTTGTTGGTAGTCATGAGCGTTGTCCAGGCCCAGATTGGCGCCCAGCAGGAAGTTCGAAGCGACCTTGTATTCAGCCGCCGCAGCGACGCTGTAGCCGATCCCGGTTTTGTTTTGCCCTTCGTAGCGCAATCCCGAGGCCGCCTGCAGGGCTTTGTCGTTCGGGAAGTAGTCGGCGCTGTCCTGCTCGAAATGCTGCACGCCGACCGAGCCCTTGACTTGATACGTCAAGCGCCCGGTGCGTTGTGCCCAGGTCACTGGCACGCCCAGGGCGAAGAACGTCTGCGGGCTGAAATAGCCGCCGTGGCCGTAGGTGAAATAGTCCTGATTGTTGGCGTAGCTCATGCCGGTCATGCTCAGGCCGACGGTCAGCTTGCTGTCCGTCGCATTTTGCAGGTACCAGTACACACCACTGCCCAGTTCACTGCGGTTGTTGGACTCGACATGGTTGCCCAATAGCTGGTGCCAGGAGGCGTAGCCATAGGCGCCGACTTCGTTGTCGTCATAGCTCAACTGGCCGCGCCCGCCATTGGCGGTCACGCCGCCCCAGGACTGCCCGCTGCGTTTGTCCGTGGTGCCGGCAAACGAGGTGACGCTGTCAGTCACCGGACGCCGGGAAACGCTCACGCCGTAACGGACATTAGAGGAGTCGCTCACCGGGCGATCAATGCTGATGCCGCCGGTGGCGGTGGTGTATTTGAAGCCGAGCGGGGTGGTGCCGAGATCGGCTTTGAGCCCATCCGCGGGCCGTTGAATGGCAACGGAAAGACCGACCCCCTCGGCTTTTTGCGAGCCGATGCCGTCGCTCTGCGCACCGCTACCAAAGCGCGACAGTGCATCACCGCTGACACTGCCAGCGTTCAGCGAGACGGGCGTCACGCGCAGGGCGAGGCGGCTTTCATCCAGCGGGATATTGATTTCCAGCGGTGTTTCAACATCGGTCAGTTTGCTCAACCCCGACTCACTGTTGTTGCTGCGAATGCTCACGCCCTGGGTGACGTAGGCACTGCGCTCCTGAAGGATTTTATTCAGCGCCAGTTGCGCGGGGCTGATGTCCTCGCTCACCAGTGCTGCGCGCGGCAGCTGCGACTCGAATCGATTGCTCGCCTGTTGCGACCTTGACGGGGCATCGATGCCAAAAGGGGTGTCAGACCTCACGCTGCCCGGCATCTCCTGAACCGGTGGCGGGATCGCTGCCAGCAAGGTGTCGCGACTGACCTCGCTACGTGGACCCGACACTCCGGCAAAAGGGTTGGGCGCCACCGTCGAACCGGCCAGTTGGCCGCTCTGGCTTCTGCGTTTCTCGCTCTGTTCAATGGCCACCGCTTTGCGCAGCAGATCGGTCGCCGTGCCGGTCTGGCCCATGTTCTGGTAGAGGCGGGCGGCCTCAGTCAGCGTTTGAGGGTTGCCGGATTCAGTCTTGAGCAGCTGTTGCAGTGCCTGTTCGGCAAAGGCAGTGTCCTGTGCCAACACCGCCGCGTTGGCGGCACCCAACAGCAGTTGCGGGTCGTTTGGCTGACGTTGTAACAGCGGTTTGTAGAGTTCGAGGGCTTTTGCCGTGTCGCCGTTGGCCGAATACATCCGCGCCAGCGCCGCGACGGCAGCGCTGTCACCGGGGCGTTGCGCCAGTGCGGGCGCTAGCGTGTCATAAGCGCTGGCCAGATTGCCTCTTTCGCGCAGCTGGTCAGCCTGGCGGATGCGATAGCGATAGAGCAGGTCGTCGAAACGCTTGCGCGCCGGCGCGTTCAAGGGCCTGTTCTGAAGGTCGCGCAGAATCTCGTTGACCTGTGCGTCTTCTCCGGTTTTAAGCAGGACCGCGGCGTATTGCAGGATGAAGTCCGCCGAGGGCGCCGTGGTGTTTTGCAACTGGCCGCGCATGAGGGCCAGCGCACGGGTCGGCTCGCCGATGTCGACATACGCCGAAGCCAGGTTCGCCGTGCGATCGGGACTGTTGTTGGCCGTCGGCTGAATACGATCGAGCAAGGTCAGGGCTTCCTGGCGCTGGCCGCGCTTGCCCAACTCGATCGCCTGGCTGAGTTGCAGGTTGAGGCTGACATCAGCGGCCAGCGCTTCCATGTCCGGGGTGCGCTGGTCGGGGCGCAAGCGTCCCAACGTTGTCTGGGCAGCTTTCCACTCACCCATCTGCACCGACAGCAAGGCGCTGACGTATAGCGCATCGGCATTGTCGGGCCGGGCCTGGAGCATGGCGTTGATCAGGTCCCGAGCCTTTTGCGGTTCGCCCATCGCCAGGTTCAGGCGGGCCAGGGCGAAACGTGTCCAGATGTTGTCCGGTTCGTAGCGCAGCGCGTCTTGCAAGGCGTTGCGCGCAGCGGGCAAGTCGTTGCGTTGTTCGGCGAGGGCGGCCAGTTGCGTCGCGCGCAAGGCTTGCAGGCGTGCGGACTGGCCGATCTTGGCCTGTCCGGTGGCGGGCAGGCTGTTGATCAGTTGCAGCGCTTCATCGTTCTTGCCGCTCTTGAGCAGCACATTAACCAGCCCTTCCAGTGCTTGAGGGTCGTCGCGGCGCAGGTTCAAAATCTGCCGATAGTTGCGCTGAGCGTCATCGAACTGGCCCGCGCTGGCCTGAATATCCGCCAGGGCGAGGCGAGCATCTACCCCGTTTGGATTCAGCCGCAGCGCCTGGTTGACCAAGACCTGTGCCTGAGGTGCCTGGCCTTTGGCCTGGGCGTCGCGGGCCTGCTGCAACGCAGACCAGTAGCGCACGTCGTTCAGCGCAACTTGCCAGCGGCTACCGTCGTTTTGTCGCGTGGCCTGACTCAAGAGCTTTTCTGCTTCGGCCAGTCGGTGTTGCTGCTGGCGAATAACCCCAAGGCCGCCCAGCGCGTCAGCATCATCGGGTTGGCTTTTCAAGCGTGCTTGAAAAGCCTGTTCGGCGGTGGCCTGATCGCCTTCTTTGAGCGCCTTCAGGCCGCGCGCGACTTCGGCGGGCGGTTGCCATTCCTTGCTGGCCGTCGTTGCCACCTGTTGCTTGCCCTTGTTCATCTGCGCCCGGATTTCCACGTCATCCGGATGCGTCTTGAGGTACGCCTCGAACAACGGCACTTGCGCCGGCTTGGGCGGACCGATCCAGGTCAGCGCCAGGCGCCAGCTTTCGTCGGCATCACCGGCAATGTCGGCACGCTGGGTCAGCGCGGCCAGGGCGCGGATGCCCTCGGCACGGCTGTCTTCATGGCGGACCAGATGCTTGGCGTAAAACAGCGCGACGATCGAGTCGTTGGGCATTTCACGTTGCAGGCGCTGAAATCCGCCGCGCGCTTCAGCCCAGTCAGCCTGATTGAAGGCAAGGTTGTTGTAATACTCGCGGCCAATCGTGCCTTGAGGTGGGCGGCCATCGAACAGCGAGCGAAACACCGTGGTCGCCTTGTCGCGCTCACCGGCATCGACCAGGCGTCGAGCCTCCTCCAGACGCTGCTGGTTCTGCGGCTGGGCCAGGGAGATGTCCTGTGCCAATTGCAGTGCCTGCCGAGGCGGAGGCTGGATGGCCTGCAAGCGGGCGAGATTTTGCTGCGCCTGTTGTGAGTTGCCCTGTTGCACGCCAATCAGGCCCAGGCCATACAGTGCGTCAACCTGGACCGGGTCCAGCAGCAGGACTTTTTGCCAGACCTCCGCAGCGCGTTGAGGGTTCTTGCGCGACTGCCAGTACTGGCCTTGTTCGACGAGTAATGTCTGTGGCGTCGGACTTTGAGCGTGGGCAGCAGCCGTCCATGCGCTCATGACGGCGATGGCTAGCGTGCGGTGGTGCGCGTGCATGCGGTCTCCCAGGAGAGTTTCAGCGTTCCGTCTTCCCGGAATCGGTAATGTTTATCTGCCCATCCGAGGGCGAACAGGCTGAGCATGAAGTTGTAGTAACGCGGCGCACCGGCGTCGGCATCAGGCCTGGCCAGCGCTTCTTGCAAGGCGAGTTCCACGCGGTGTCGTTGCTGATCGGCCAAGCCGGGTTGGCCCTTGGCCTCAAGGTAGGGAATCAGTGCAGCCCAGAATCCGAACGGGCTCTGCCCCTGAACAGTGCCGTGGAGAACCTGGACTGTTTCCGGGGGAGAGCCCGTTGCGACAGTGCTGCGGGCCATGCCGTCCAGCCGTTTGAGCAGGCGCGCTGCCAGCGGTCCAGAGGTATCACTCATGCCCAGCCAGAGGTACACGCGAATGGCATCGTAGCTGCCCGTGTCGCCGTGGATCGGGTCGCTTGTGAAGGCGCCCGATTGCGCTGAAGTGCCTCGATAACCGACCCAGTCAGCGACGAAACCGTGGCGGCTGGATTGGGCAATCATCGTCGCGGTGTTGTTGGCAATCGCTTGCCAGGGCCCGGAGGGTGCTTCCTTGGCCAGCCGTCGTAACAGTGGCAGGGGCAGGTAGCTGGGGTTCAGGCGCCAGAGAGCGTCCGGCTGGACGAAGCCCTGTGGTCCAGGCAACACCATCGGGCCCAGCCCGGGCAGCTTGACGACCAATTGCGCTTCAATCGTCGCCATCAGCTGCAGGGCATCCTGGTGATAGTCCGGCCGATGCCACAGGCGTGCGGCTTCGAGCAGGGCGTAGGCGATCCACAGGTCGGCGTCGGCGGCCGAATTGGCGTCTTGCAGGCGCCACTGACCGTCCGTACCTTGCCCCCATAACCAACCCGGCAAGCGTGTGGCGGTGGCGGAGCCTGCAAGGTTGGCTGAGGTCCAGCGCCAGAGTTTGTCAAAGCGTGGCTGATCGTTGCCGATCAGTGCGAAGAGCATGCCGTAGGACTGCCCTTCAGAGGTGCTGTGATTGTTTTCCTGGCTCGATTCCAGAACCCGGCCGTCGGCCTGGACGAAGCGCGTTGCATAGATTTGCCACAGTGGCCAGGCTGGCGACTCACAGGATTTCCCGGCCGCTATCGCAGGCGCCAGCAGGGCAAGCGCAAGCACAGCGCTCAACCTGCGCGTGTTACCGCTCAGGCACTGGCGAAGTGAAACACCCCGGCTGCTCATGGACGACACAGGCATGCGTGGCTCATTGACCAAGACGACGTTTGGCCCGTAGGCGCAGGGCCAGGTAGGCCATCGAAGCAAGCAGCAGGATTCCGAGGAGCGTGAACAGCATGAGCGCCATTACGTTTTGCGACAGGTACCACTGCAGATAGCGCAATGGGCTCAGGCTCCCGACGTAGTAATCCTGCTCGGCGACCAGCGATTCGACATACTTGCCCCTGACCACCACCAGACTGCCTTGCAACTCGCGGGCGTTTTCTTCGTTGCTGAGCAGGGCGTTGGTCACGTCGGCCAAACCGTTGGGCCTTGCGCTGGCGATAAACACCACACTGCGCCCACTCTTGAGCGGCGATTCGAATCCAGTCAAATAAGCACTGCCGTCGTCAGCGGTAAACCTGAAGCTGCTGCGCGCTTCACGCAGATTGGTTTTCGTATCCGGGCTGATCCAGTTGCGCACACGCAAGGGCAGGTCAGACAGTTCAAAGTACTGCGCAGCCTCTTCGCCTTTGGCCGGCAGAAGGCTTTGCCATTGCGCAAGCAGCGGCTGATTGTTGCCCGAGGCGAGTACCAGCAAATCCCGGTCGCTTTGCTCGGCCACCTGGTCGGCGTGGACCACCTTCACGCCGGTGGCCGGATAACCGGTGGAGTCGCCGAAGCGGCCCAGCAGGGTCAGGTAGGCGCTCAGATCGGCCGGGCCTGGCTCGTTGGGCAGGATCACCGAAGTTTCAGAAAGGTCGGCCATGCGGGTGAACGGGAAGCCACTGTCCTTGAATACCCCGAGATTGGGCATGGCCATGAAATGTTCGTATTGGCTGAGGTCCAGGGTCGAGTCCGGGTCGATCACACCGCGCATGTTGTCGATGATGATGTCGCGGCATTCGCCCTGTTTGATGTAGTCATACATGAAGCGAAATTGCAGACGTGATTGCAGCGCTACGGAATTGAGCGGCAACAGCATGCGCGACGTGCGGGCCAGGCTGTCGTCGGTTTTGAGCATCGCCAGCAGGCTGTCGCTACTGCCGAGTTTCTCGATCGAAGGCAGATCGATCGACTTGATGAAGGTGTCGTTGAAGTTGACCAGCAACGAGGAATTGGTGGAGACCGGTTGCGGCGTATAGCGGTATTTCAGGTCAAGTTGCGCACCGGGCTCACGCCAGTTGAACAGGTCGGGTGGCAAGCGCAGCGCAACCGTCATTTGTCCCGGGTTATAACCCGACACATTGAGTTCCGCGGGTTTGGCCAGTTCACCCAGGCGAACGGGGCGATCGGAGGGCAGCCAGTTAGGCGCGTCGTACGGTTGGCGTGGCTTGAGCGAGTCGATCCGGTCGATCACCACGCTCTGCCCGGAAAAGGCCGAGCCACCGAGAGCCAGCGCTGTCGCGGCGACTTTGAGATCGGCGCCATCGCGCCCGGAAACGATCAGCAGTTTGCCCTGAGCATCATTCGGGTTGCTCACGAGTGTCAATGTCGGCCCCGTGGCCTCTTTGATCGGTACGCCACTCAAGGTCGTTGATTCGCCGCCACTGACAAACACCACGGCGTTGCCTTTGGCCGGCAGGCTGGTGAGGCTGGCGGGGAAGGTTGCGCCGCGGTAGCTGGCCAGGGCGCCAAACCAGGACGACAAGATACCGGCGGCCTCAAGCTCAGGGCCACCCGGGCGCGCGGCGAACACGAAGGGCAGCTTCAGGGGCGAGGCGTCTCGACGATCGAACAAGGGCAGCGGCAGGGCGGCCAGGTCGTTGGGTTGTTTAATCGAGGACACCTGAAGGCTCAGCTGGCTCTCGTTGCCGATCCTGGCCCACAGGCTGGAGTGCAAAGGGTCTTCACATTGCATCGTGTAATGACCGATGAACTGCAGGCTGAGCCGGTTGAATTCGGTGATGGTCTGCGGCGGAATCTGCACGGTCCGGACCTGCAATTTACCGGCCTCTTCCTTGGGCAGGGGCAGGCTGGCGGCCACTTGATCGTTGACCAGCACATTGATCTGCGAAAGGTCGGCCAGCAGCGCCGGTGAGTAGCTGTACTGCAGCGTGACCTGTGCAGCCGTGACGACTTCATCGGCGCGCACATCGAAATTCACACTGTCGGTAGCCTCCACGCCTTTAAGGGTCATCGAATAGCTTTTGCCCAGCTCCTTGAGGGTGCGGGTATAGCTGTTGCTCGGGGCATCGGGCCCGGGCTGCGCTGCGAGCGGCATCACCGCCGGCTCTGTGGCGCTGATTTGGGCGGCAGCACTCAATGCCCAGCCGCTCCAGCCCATTAGCGAGCAGGCGATCAGCGTGAGTGAGCGACGAGGAAGAAAGGTCCGGCGAGTGGAAGGCTTCAAGATCGTTGCGTGTCCGCGGTGGAGTCGATAGGTGATGGAGTGTCCGGGCGTTTGCGTAGCAGCGCCTGGCTGTCCTTTAGGGTTGCAATGAACAAGCGCAGGATGGCGCGCAAGCCAATGCTGCTGACCTCGCGCAACGCCGACATGGGCGCGTCGAGGCGGCCGTTACCCCACGTGTTGGCCCAGGTGTCGGCCCGTGAAAAGGTCAGTCGCACCAGCTCACTTTGCTGGCGCAGGGTCAAACCCTCGAATTTCACGCCTGCCACATTGTCGTTGCTGAAGATCGTTGTTGCGGGAAAGAGGCTTGAGGGAGGTGTGCGCAGAATGCAGAGCCGCAGCTTCTCTTTGGCGCTGAGCTGAACCTGCGGTGGCAGTGTCAGACCCACGCCGTTTTGTGAGAAGTCCCGGGTTATGCAATCGAACGATGTGCCGTCTTCGCGATAGACGCGCACGGGCAGATCCGCGGGCACCCTGGGCTCGTTGCGCACCTGAGAGGACTCAGTGGCCACCGCCACGGCGGTGCTGACGATGATGATGTTGTACACGGTCCAGGCCAGGTTGATCAGCAGGGTAGTGACCTCGGCCGAATCACTCTCGACCAGTTTCACCACGCCGATTGCCAGACCGATCATGTTCAAGGTCAGCAGGACGATGTAAGGCCGCGCGAGCTTCCAGTTGAAATAGTCCTTTTCGACGGTGCCGCCCTTGTCGGTTACGTTGAATTTGCCCAGCGAAGGGCTGATCAGGGCCAACAGCACCGGTCGCATAATGTGCCAGGCCAACACCGACTCATACACTTCGTTCCAGAAGGAATGGCGGAAGCGTCCCTGGATACTGGAGTTGGTCAGGCTGGAATGGAAAATATGCGGCAGTACATAAACCGTGACCATCAACGCCGAGGCATGGAAAATCTGCGCGTCGAAAAACAGGTAGGCCAAGGGTGCGGTCAAGAACACCAGGCGGGGCAGGCTGTAGAAAAAGTGCATCATGGCGTTGAGGTAGCAGATGCGCTGCCCCAGGTTCAGTCCTTTGCCAAATAACGGATTGTCGGTCCGAAAAATCTGCACCATGCCCCGCGCCCAGCGTATGCGCTGGCTGATGTGCCGGGAAAGGCTTTCGGTGGCCAGTCCCGCCGCTTGTGGAATGGCGAGGTAAGCAGTGTTGAAACCACGGCGATTGAGCTTGAGTGCCGTGTGCGCATCCTCCGTCACGGTTTCGGTGGCGATGCCGCCGACTTCCAGCAAGTGAGTCCGCCGGATGACCGCGCAGGAGCCACAGAAGAATGCTGCGTTCCACAGGTCGTTGCCATCCTGCACCAGGCCGTAGAACAGCTCACCTTCATTGGGTACCGAGCGAAAGGTATCGAGGTTTTTTTCGAATGGATCGGGTGAATAGAAAAAGTGCGGCGTTTGCAGTAACGCCAGGTTCGGGTCCTTTAAAAACCAGCCCATGGTGATCTGCAGGAAGGAGCGGGTGGGCACGTGGTCGGCGTCGAATATGGCAATGAACTCGCCATCGGTAACTTTGAGTGCCTCGTTGAGGTTACCGGCCTTGGCATGTTGATTGTTGTCGCGGGTGATGTAGTTGACACCAATCTGCTGACAGAAAACCTTGAATTCCTCCCGGCGTCCGTCATCGAGCATATGCACCCGCAATTTGCCCTCGGGCCAGTCCATGGCCTGAGCCGCGAGTACCACCAGTTTGACGATACCCAATGCTTCGTTATAGGTGGGAATGAAGACATCTACCGTCGGCCATTCAGCGGGAGGTTGTTGCAGAAACTGCGGTTTGCGGTGCAGCGGCCAGGCGGTCTGTATATAGCCGAAGACCAGGACGAGCAAGGCATACAGTTCGGCCAGCACCAGCCCGTAGCCAAATACGGCATCCTGCCAGTTGTCGAAGTTCAGGGTGTCGGTCAGGCGCCAGTACATGTAACGCAACGAAGCGATCAGCGAGAGGGTGATCAGGGTAAGGATCGCCAGGCGCCCGACTTGCTTGCGGATGATCAGGCTGGCGGTAAAACAGACAGCGGCAAACGCGGCCTGGGAATATAGATTCAGCGGCGCAGTGAGGATGCCCAGCACCAACAAGGCCGCGATCAGTGCGCCTGAGATTTTCAGGCCTTGGCGCCAACGCAGGGGCCATCGACTGACGCGATCCTGGAAAGTATCCAGTAGCCCCTGCAACCACCACGTCTTTTCAGGTAGCTGATTGAGTTGGACGGTCATGGCGTACCCTGCTGGCTGCAAGCATCCGCGAAAAGCAGGGCATGGACCGCGCCTGACAGCGACAGGATGTCCTGACAGCCAATGCTCTCGGGAGCGTACTGCAGCAGGTCCCGACCATAGGCCAGCGACTCGTTGAACTGGTGATCGAGGCGAATCGTCCCGATCAGGTTAGCGCCGAGCCGCCGCAGAAACAGCACGCGCATGTCCCTGCTGAACGAACGCGAGTCATCCCGTTGGTTGAGCACATAGCGGTGCCGCTGCGCGCGTCGTCGGCTGGTTTCCAGCCACTGGGTCATGGTGTCCAGTGCCAGGTAGGAGGCCGCGTCGGCCACCGTCATCACCAGCACCAGATCAGCGGCGTCGAGTGCCTGTTGCGAATAGACAGTCGCACCCGAAGGCGTGTCCAGGATCACGGTATCGTTTTCGCTGAGGTCCATTGACGCAAGGTGCTGATTCAACCAGTCAGAATCTTCAAGCATCAACTGCCTGAGCAAGCGGCGATCGTTCACCTCGCCAGTGCCGAAGGGCAGGCACTCACTGTCGTTAAAGCCCGGCAGGCGATGAGCGCCCCAGTCTGCGCCTTGCTCTTTGAGCTGGATCAGCCCGGGAACCTGCCTGGTGATACCCAAGTGGCTGGACAGCGCGTTCTGAGGGTCCAGATCAATCGCGATGGTTCGCCCGCCAGGGCGCCGAAGTGTTTTCGCGAGGCCAGCGGCGACGGTGCTTTTACCCACCCCGCCATTCGCCGAAACGATTGCAATAACCTTCGCCTTGGTCCGCTTGTGAGTCGTCTCTGGCAGACCGTCTCGACGAACCTGGTTGAGCTCACGCAACAGGTCGCTCAATCGCTGACGGTCACCCGTAGCAGAACTCGTGGGTGGCTCGGTCAGGGGAGGGGATTTGGGGGAAGGTTGCGAGAGGACTGCATTCATCACAGGCTCGACTGGCGCGCCATTCAATAAAGAAGGCTGTGGCTCGTCCAGTAGAAACACAGGGGGCGTTGGTGTTGCGGGAGACAATGCCGCCGACGGTTCTGGCTCAGCCACCGCAGGTGTAACCGGGTCGTCTTTGAAATCTTTATAATTCGGTTGTATTTCCTGGTAAGTCTCCGCATTGGCGCCAAAACGTGTAAAGAGTTTCGTAATATCGTCTACATATTTCATGCGTTATACCAGGAATGAAATAACTCAGAAACTCAGCATTCCATTAACTTAACAAAGTTGATGCGTCGTCTAGGTGTTGGCAGAGTGCCATTAATCTAGGATGTCTGCGTTTGCGTGTCAATAACTGTTATAAAAAGTCAGCGAGGCTTGTTAGTGTTCGCCTGAGTGGTATTAAGGTGTTGCGTTGTTCATGGAAAGTGTGAGTGTTGATCGCCTTCGATGGTTTTATGCTGGGTTGTGTATAAAATAAAGTTGACTGATGTGTTTTAGGCGCGGTACTCAAAAAAATGCTCCGTATCGAAAGATGCGGAGCAATTTTTTGCGCGCCGGGCGCGAACATTGACCGGTCGAAAAATATAGGTCTCAGAGGGTGTTATATATTGTGCTTAGAACAGCAAGCCCATCAAGGACGCTTTGACCGCTGCTTCGGTTTTGTTCGATGCTTGCAGTTTGCGCATGGAATTGACCAAATGAAATTTCACGGTCCGCGTATCGATATTTAGAATTATGCTGATTTCGACATAGGTTTTTCCAATGGCCGTCCATTTCAACGTTTCTTTTTCTCGAGCGGTCAGTGGCTTATACATGCCAGGTACGTTTTTTTCGGAGAAAAAACGCGTCATGGACTCATGCGCTAACTGAGTCAGCCAGATTAACTTGGTCTCTTTGCTCTCAAGTTCTGCCGGTGAAATATATTCACTGGAGCGGGAGACAGAGAATAAGCCAATGCTGTTGGATCCGCGCTGCGATGAAAGGCACCAACCATGATTTAGGTTGTAATGCCGTGCTTCTTCCCAGAAATTCGGACTTTGACTTTGCTGTTCCGCTGACCAGCACATGGGGATGGATCGTGTTAATCCATGTTCGACGGTAGGGTCTTGGGAAAAATAATCTTCGGTGACATATTTTTCTACCCAGGGGGCAGGATAGTTTGAAAACAGAAAATATTGCGGGGATGTCAACGGAAAGGGGGTTTTTAGTCCGTAGGAGCAGAACTCGAATCCCAAGTTGGAAATTATTTTAACCAGTTCATTGAGCAATTCATTCTCAGAGGTGCAGCCAGAAACTAACTCAATGAAGTCTTCGCGCCATTCTTTCACAAATATTACCTTCCGTGGTCAGCGCCCTCAGTGAGAAGGGCGGGGGTATTATACATAATTGGCGCGTGCCAGGGAGGCGGTCCTGGGGTGTATTCGTTTTGATGAAAACAGCGGCAACACCGCGCCCGGTCCGTAGCACAGATAATTTTCTTGTTCATTGTTGGATGTGGCTTTACTTAACCTGCCCATTTGGGCAGCTACTAATACAGCTCTCGATTTGTTGTACTGGCTAAATAATATTTTCGAGAGGCTGTCATGCTGGCTTCTATAGCAGGGGCTGTACTCGGTGTTGATGATGAAGGTTTTTATGGTGTTGCGCTGATTGAACATGTTGATGTTCAAGAGGGCTTTTTCACCGGCTCAAGTGCTTCAGGCAAGGCGGGTAACCTATGATTTCGTTTGTGAGATGGTTGTTGGTGGTGCTGTTCATTATCTTGAGTTTTCCTTTTTTATGCATATACATGTTGGTCAATCCTATAAAAAACAGGAATTTGCATGTGGCCTGTCGGTCATATTCAGTGATCAATAAGATATTCTCGGTTCGTGTCGCTGTAGATGGGTTCGACACTATCTCCGCTGCCAAACCTTATATCTATGTAGCCAATCACCAATGTAACTATGATGTTCTGATTGTTGCCGAGGCGCTGAAACCAGGCACGGTTATTGTCGGTAAAAAGTCACTTAGGTGGTTGCCCCTGGTCGGTCAATTGTATTGGCTGACGGGGAGCCTGTTCATTGACAGAAGCAGCCCCCGGGCTTCTATCCAGAGCTTGCGCAAGATTTCCAAGAGTGTCGTCGCAGACAATACTTCCATTTGGATCTTTCCTGAAGGCACCCGAAACAAAGGTGGGGATATGCTGCCTTTCAAGGCAGGGGCGTTTCGGATTGCTAAGGACATAGGGGTAGGGATCGTTCCCGTCACGATCAGTCCTGCTGTTGGGAACATTGCTTACAACTCATTGCGTTCTACTGAAGTCAGTATCGTCGCCCATCAACCCATCGAGGCGGATGTGGTCGCGAGTATGAGCGCCAAAGAACTGGCAAGCTACACCCGTGAGATCATCAACAATAGGGTTCCGGTTATTTAGTCGATAAGAACGGAATACTGAGGGATCCCCCAGACTCCTCGATAGGTGAAACTACGCCTATCGAGGAGTTCCCCGCTTAGAACCAATAATGCAGGCCGAGCATTAATGACTGGGCGCTGTAGTCAGTGCGTACATCGCCTTGGGGCAGGCCTTGAATGTCACCGAAGTGCGCATCGCGAGTCTTGAGGTACCGATAATCCAGGGACATGGACCATTGTTCGGTGAGCTCGTAACCTACCCCGGCTCCGAGTTGATAGGCCGATACAGTGTCGCGATGAGTGCCGCCGAACTGGACGCCGCCGGCTTCCAGACCGCTGACCGTTAGGGTGGTGTAGCCCAGGCCGCCGCCAATATAGGGAGTGAACCGACTGAAGGGGGCTGGCAGGTTCAAGACGTCGTACCAGAGGTTGGCCATCAGGGTGGTGGCTTCCTCTTCGCCCTTGCCGTCTATGCTCCCGCCGCCTTCGTAGACCCGGTTATTGAACTGGGTCAGGGTGTTTTTGCGGTAGCTGAGTTCCACTTCAGGTCTGAGCCCGATGGGGAATCGCCAGCCCAACGCCAGTCCGGTGGCGAAGCCGGAGTGTAACGGTTGATTGAACTCCATCTCGACAAAATCGAGGTCGTTCTGGTTGAGGTCCTGCGCAGCAACCCAGTTCACGCCGCCCATGACACTGATGTAGGGGCCGAGCGTGTCGGCGGAACTGGACGCCGGGGTGATAAAGCCCATGCCAATGACGCCCATCACGAGATACTGAGGTTTTTTTAGTAGGTTCATGCTCGGTCCGAAGTGTGCCGTTATCGATAAGTAAGCGAGGGGTATTCGGGCGCGAGCGTTCATCACGCTCGCTCCCGGGATATTTCATACGCGGTGCAAATGCGTTCCAGGTTTTTCGAGCCCTGGAGCACTGATGGCTTTCGCTCGTTGTTCAGCCAAAGTGCACAGGTTGCGCAGTGCAGTGGTCATTGCCGCGGTCAGCATTTTGCGCAGCAGCCCGCGGTACAAAAAACTTAAGGGGCCAGAGATCTTCGCGCTATGGATGACATGGGTTTCATCCGGGGAAAGCCTGCGCATCTGGTGATCGAACTCAAGGTCGATCCAAAGCAGTCTTGCCGTGTTCCGATAGCTTTCATGCAGCTTCACTGCTTCCAGTTTCAGCGGCATGTTCAGGCCATTTTTGAGGACGCATTTGCCTCGCGTTCCAGGTTGAAACGGGCCATTGAGTTCACACTGGCGAACGTCGGTATCCCATAGCGGCGCTTCTGAAAAATTGCTCCAGATATTCCAGATTTCAGCACGCGGCGATTTGACTATGACTTGCACTTTGACATCGTTCACGGCGACACCTTGATTGTTGGGGGCACGGTCATGCGGGAGAGTGGGATCAATTGAGTGCCTCAGGCAGCGGGTGCGGATTGACTCAGCACTTGAGCGGTAATACTGGCTTGACCGATTTTTTCTCCCCGGTTGAACAGGTCGATATAGATGCGGTTGGTTTTGAACGGCTGCTGCGCGTCAAAACCGGCTTGCGGTGCCAATGACAGCGGACTGTTTCTGGGGATTGGTCGATCCAGGGTGAAACTCAAGGCCAGCAGGTTCATCGGGGTATTGAGTGGAATCCGCAGATAGCTGTGGGCAATCTGCATGTAGCACTGGCGGGCAACTTCGAGGAAATACACCATCGAATAGTGCTCGGGGTCGCCCTCCTGGAAGAAGTGATCATCCGGCAGCTTGAGTGTGTCCACGCTCAAGCCCTGAGCGAATGCGCTCATGTCACTGACGATGACGTTTTCTTCTCTGGCCTTATGCAGCAAGGCCTTGTCGCGGCAGCGAGTGGCCGTGAACTCGCCAGCGGGCGATGTCTCGAACGCTGAGCTGTAGGTCATCCCAAGGATGCAGGTGCACATCAGTTTTCCGGCTTGCATGACCTTTGCATTGAATACATGGGGGTCTTTGTCTTGTTCCAGATGCAGATCAATCACGCCCTGCTTTTGTACGTATTGCTGGAATTTGATATTCAGGGTTTTGACATAGGCGACTCGCCCGCTCAGTGGGGGCAGGGCGAGTTCAATCAGTTGCAACACGCCCTCAAGCAATAAAATGCCGGGGATGTGATCAAGAGGGTGATCGAAGAAATAAGGGTGCGCTTCATTCACCACGAGCTGGGCGTGCAGTGACTGAGGGCCGCGCTGGACGTTGGCGATCACGATGTTTTGCGGGTTACGTTGCCAGTGCGCCGGGCGCTGGACTTCAGCTCCACGGTGCAGGGCGAAAAGGCCCTCCATGGCGCGAACTCTGACACGCAGCCCTGAGAGCAGGGTGTTGGTCAGCATGTCGCTGAGTTGCAACACATCGACGCCGTCGTTTTGCGGCTCACGGACAAGGCTGACAGGGCGCGCAGGCGCGATGACCTGCTGCAGTTCGTGGGATGCCGAGTGAGCAAAGCGCAATGTAAAGGGATGCTTGATGGCAGGAGCGGGTTCGGCCACTGGGCTCCATTCCCGAAGCTTTTCAGTAAACAACCACATCACGGCCTTGCCGGCTTCGCGAACCTCGATCACCGTGCGAGCCGATGCACTCAACATCACCGCCAACAGGGTTTCGATGCCACTGGCTTCAGCCAGGAAGCCGGTAATCTCTTGCAGTGATCCGTTTGCATGAGTCGCGTCAGGTTGCAGCTCGCAGACTTCAATGTTCTGGTATTGACTCCGCTCTTTACCCAGCAGTTGGCAAGCCTCTTCCAGTGAGTTCGCGGCATGGGCGAGGACCGCCGCGCGGATCACCAGTAAAGGTTTGTCGCTGGAGTCTGGTTGATAGGGACGCAGCGCAATCAGCCCCAGTCCTTCACCTTGCACCGTCGCTGAGTGTCGGGCGCGTTCGATCTCGATTTCACCGCTGATAAAGCGCCCTGCACCGAGCAAGAGCGTTGTTGCGCCCTTCTTGAACCATTGCTGCGATGCCAGCAAGGTTTGCCAGAATAAACCCGGGGTGCCGACCAGTGTTTGATGGAAACCCTTGAAGTCAAAAATCTGCGCCGGGTAGCCGGACAACATGTTCGGCAACATGGTCGCCACGTCCGCTACCTCCACGCCCGGTGGCGTGCCTTGAGCCTGGGAGTAGAAGTTGTGAGCGCTGCTGTATGCATTGCTGAAGCGTTCCCCACCCATGTTGCAGCACATGACCATCGCAGTGCCGGGCGAGCCGGCCACACCTGGCAGGCGTCGCAGTAAATGATTGACGCGATCGGTGATCAACAGCTTGAACGGATCGACATGAGCCAGAGGTTTGGGGCCCATGCCGAAACCGTCGATATCAATGACGCGATCCTGCGCCAGGAATTGGCCCAGTAACGGCTGACCTGGGGCAGGGGTGTAATTAACGAAACGCCCATAAGGGAAACTGACTGATGGCGCTGCTGGCCGATCGAGCTGTTGCTTGAATGACTGTAATGAGCTGTGACTGCCGATCGCTGCTTCAGCCTCGACAAGCGCAAGGTCCAGCATTAACACGCCGGGGTTGGCTAGAGAGACGGCAGGGCGGTTATCGGGAATATATTCATCCACCACCAGATGCGCATTGGCGCCGCCAAAACCAAAGCTGGAGATGCCGATCCGGATCGCCGACTGACGATCCGCGAGCGGCTGCATCTGCTTTGTGGCCAGCTGCAGGCTGGTCTCGTCGACTTTTGCGCTGGGTCGGTAGTCGGGCTGAGGTGGAATCCCTTTGTGACGCAAGATCATCAGCGCCTTGGCGAGCGAAGCGCCTCCGGCGGCGGCCAGTGGGTGGCCAATGACGGACTTGATCGAACCGATGGTAATTTTCTTGCCGTCTGTGCAGTGGGGAGCGAAGAAGCTGTTCAACGAGTCCAGCTCTGTCGCATCACCCAACGGAGTACCGGTGCCATGGGTTTCGATGTAGTCCACGTCGTTGGGATCAAGACCGATATAGGCACGCTGGTAAGCCGTGTACTGGGCCTGTTTGCCAGGCGCAAACACTGAACCTTCGGCGCCATCGGCGGACATTCCCAATGCCCGTAAAACACCCAGGGGGCGGCGCTGCGCAATCAGGGCCTGCGATACGGGTTCAACCAGAAAGGCGACCGCACATTCGCCCGGTACAATGCCGTCAGCGTCCTGGCCGAACGCCTGCATTTGGGCCCGGGCGGAAAAGGCGGTCAACTGCGAGAACCCCAGAAACAGCGCCGGTGGCAGCACGGTGTTCAGTGCCATGACAATCGCGTTATCCGCCTGTCCGCTATTGACCAGAGCCTGAGCCATGTCGATTGCATAGGGGAACGAACTGCAGGCGGTGTCGACCGATAACGCCGGGCCACCAAAGGCAAAAGCCGCAGCCAGTTCAGCCACTTGTTCACCCGGCGTGTAGCCCTGTGGTGCATCGGCTTTTCCGGACATGCCTGTGACGAAATAACTCTCGTCACTCCAAGACGTCGCGACCACCAATGCGGTGCGTTCCGTGATCAGTGGCGAGCCTTGTCCGGCAAGTTGGGTGAGGAGCGTCTGGAGTACTTTCTTACCGATGGCGACCTGACGTCCTTCATGCCGTGAAGGGGTTGATACGTCATCGGTCAGGCAAAAAGCACTGTCCAGGTAAACGCGATCCTTTTCTCCTGCCTTTGCTGAATAAATTGACGCCTTATCCAGTTCCCAGCGTGCCAGCATCGAATTGATAGGCGCTATCTGTCCTTGCGACAGCAAGTGCCATAGCGCATCCGTTGACGGTGCCCCGGGAAACTCGCCAGCCATTGCGCTGAAGCAAAAGTCGCCCTCTGTTGTTACCGCGCCATTCATACCCTGTCTCCTGATTGCCAAAATGCTGGGTGATCTGTCCGATCACCCGGATTCCATGCCATTTTTTTACAGCGGCTCAGTACTTCAGCTCAGTCTTGCCAGAAGCGACAAGGCGTCCTGCGGCGTACGACGCGACATCAGCGCTTCACCAGCAAACTCGCTGGCAGAGCACTGTTGCGCCATAGATTGGCAGAGTGCTTCTCGGGCAAAACCGTTGAGCCCCAACTGTGCAAAGGGTGTCTCAATGTCGATCGACTGTGGCGCGTCCGGGATCAGGGGGGACAGGGAGTTGAAAAGCAGGTTGTTTACCTGCCCTTGGGCGTCCGTTGTGGCAGGTGATTGCACGTCGGTAGCGGGTGTTGATGTCGACTCGGGGGCGGCCAGGGCGGCTTTAATCAGGGCAATTGTTGCCTGCGGATACTTGGCGTTGGCCAGCTCAGTGCTGTTGGCCTTGAGTTGCGGCCACAATGCGACGACGGACTCCAGGAAGTCCAGCTGCACGAGGGAGTCCAGGCCCAGGCTTTCATAGCTTTGTTTTTGGTCGATCTGGTCAACCGTAAAACCGGTGATATTCGCCAGTTGTTCAAGTACCCATACTTCGATATCCAAGACAGGCGCCTGCGGATCGGCTTCAAGCCGCGCCAGCAAGGCGGTAGGAGTGGGGGCATCAAAAAGCAGTGATGTGAGTTCTTTCTTTTCCGGGAAGTGTTGGGCCAGGGATTCGAAAATATCGACCAGCCCGAGAGAGTCGATGCCCAGACTCTCGAAACTTTGATCGAAGTCGATTTGTTCCTTTTTGAATCCTGTGGCCGAACTTATTTCGGTGCGCAACCATTGCCCGTAGGTGAGTGCGGGCGTTTGTTCAGCGATGGGAGCCGATGCCAGGATTACCGGGTTCGAGTGTACGGGCTCCAGCACCGGAAGGTTTTTATTGACGGGGGCTTCAATCCCATGGGCATAAACACCCTCGAGAACTTGTTGATGAGCATTGAAGTAATGCGCAGTGACGGATTCAGCCTGCTCCAGCAAACGCATCAATATTGATTCTTTTGCGATATTGGATTCGCACAGTGAATCAATGATCTTTTCTGAAAGAGAGAAATAGCTGTTGGCTATTTTTCCATTGGACACGATGAATTCCTGCACCACATCGTTGAGTTGGAAGCGCATGAGGTTCTCCTAACCAAAGTCGGTATATGTTTTCTATAAACAAGAAATAAAAAGTCTTGGCCCAGGGTTGGGCCTTGTGTGAATCAATGAAGCAAACTGGCAGTAGCCATATAGAGACTTAAAGTTGGAGTTCCACTGCGTCGATCTCGGAAGATGTTGTTTTTCTGGCTCCCTTGAGCAGCCCGGATCTTACGTTCAGATAAGTGAAGAGGGTTATTGCATCGGCTCCTTGGAAAGCGATGTAGCCATCAGGACGAATCAGCATCAACGTGCCCTCTTTGGCATGGTAGCGCTTGTGCAGCCGCCAATCGGGGTCCAGCAACGTCGAGTGCCAGGAAGGCAGTTCGGCGCTGCTCAGGGCATCAATAACGCAATAAGCCTTGATGCCTGGGTAATCCTTCTCCACCGACTCGGCCAGCGAGTAGTAGCCCGGTAACAAAGGGGAAAACTGATCGGCTGCGCTGAAAATCAACAGCGTGAACGTTCCTTGGAACAAGTCGATCAAGCGTTTTGGCGGCATACCTTGCAGTTGCCACAACTCAATATCGGGAGCCAGTTGACCTGCGCGAGGCAAAGATGTCTGGAATTCGGGTTTCTTGCCTTTTTTGTCCCAATTCTTGCGCTGCTTTTTCGTCAGTGATTCTTGAATGTAATCACTCTTGCCGTAATGGTACTGATGCCCGGAAATCATCGACGGCAGTTTGCGCTGAACCTTGCGCCTGTTGCTTATCAATGGCAGAACATTGTCGCGCAGCCAAACGAGGGCGCGATGCTTGACGGTAATCAGTCCGGTCAGTCGGTGTGCCGTGTTCTCGACTTCCAGGGCCACCGGGTAGCGCTCTTCGTTGTAGCTCTCCAGCAACGATGGATCTGCCAGGCCCTGATCGACATAGGCCATTTTCCACGCCAGGTTATAGGCCTCGGAAACCCCCAGGTTCATCCATTGGCCGCCGATTGGGCTGCCGATATGAGCCGAGTCGCCCACCAGAAACACAGAGCCTTGCTGTAGCGACTGCACGCGGCGATGTTGAAAAGAGGCAATAGTGGTCGATGAAATATTGGACAGCGTCATCTTTTGCCCGCGTCCTTCGCACAGCCGCTGAAAGTTCTCCAGGCTCAAGGAAGGGCGCTCACCTTCTGGCGGTAGGTTGTAGGGCATCTCGATGAAGAGTCGATAACGGGATTCAGCGCTGATCGGCGCGACCGCGACATAACCGTCTTGTGCACCCAGGAAGAAAGCCCCTTCGTCCTTACTTCCAGACCACTCGATATCGGCATCGGCGAGCATGAAGAAGCGGTCGTAGGATGATCCTTCGAAGGTCATATCAAGACGTTTTCTAATGTTGCTGCGAGCACCGTCGCACGCGACCACCCAACGACTGGAAATTGATTCGTCGCTGCCGTGCGCATGATGAAGTGTCATCTGCACTGATCCCGGCTGATTCTCTATATCGACCAGCTCGGTATTCCACTCAACATCTGCCCCCAGCTTGTTCAGTCGCTCAAGCAGAATCTTCTCTGTCTGCGGCTGTGGCAGGCTGAGGAGCAGGGGATAGGTGGCGTCCAGGTAGGAGAAGTTGTAGTTCAGCACCCGTTTAGCGTTCGATTGCACCGAAAACTGGTTGATGGTGAATCCGTCGCTGATGGCCTGATCGGCAATACCCAGGTCCCGAAAAATTTCCAGGGTTCTGGAATGGATGGCCATCGCTTTGGTAGCGGTCGAGGGGCCGGCATTCTTTTCAATAATGCGAAAAGAGACGCCCCACTTCTTCAGCATGATTGCCAGGGACAAGCCAATAGGGCCGGCGCCTACGATCATGACTGTCGGGGTATTACCGGGTTGGCTGAAGTGCTTGGGGGCCAAAGTGCTCAGAGTGTTCATCGGTTAGTACCAGTTTCTGTAGAAGGGAGAGTTGGCAATGCCGAGCAGGGCATCGTCACCGGATGAATCTCCGTAGGCATAAATGTAAAAGTCATCAAGGTTGCTCAGACAGCCTCTGAGCCGTGTGACTTTTTCTCTCTCAACACAGTTGGTACCTGATATGCCGCCGGTCAGTTTGTTCTTCGCAGTCGCCAGGCGGGTGCCGCAGACATAGTCAAAACCCGCTGCCTGGCCCCAGGGAATCAGGTAGTTTTCCGGCGAGTTGCTGACCAGCGCAGTGACATGCCCCATGGACTGATGCCATTGCAGCCGGCGCAGGGCCTCGGGCCTGAGCCAGAGCGGTAGCTGCTCGCTGATGAAATATTTGGCATGCTCGCGCTCTTGCTCAACGGACAGACCGCCCAGATAACAGGCAATGAATGCCAGTCGGGCTTGCATCAATGGCGTGATGCCAACGATTACACTGAGCATCTTGGGCAGCAGGGGAATGATCCTGAGCCAGAACGATCGGGTTCCCACGATATAACGCATGTAGCGCCAGAACGTATGCCTGTCGGTCAATGTGCCGTCAAAGTCAAAAACGGCCAGTACCGGTTGTGTGCCATTAGCTTGCATGAATCTCTTCCTTGAGAGAGATGATCTCGATGGTTTTGGGCAGCTTGAAGCCCGAGAGGTAGCGCGAGAGCAGGGTAGAGACAGCGCTCTGAGTCAGGTCGCCGCTCCCTTCAACGCACAGGTGCAGTACGTTGACCTCCTTGTTGTCCGGGACGATGTAAGCTTTCGCGCGCACCACGTCTGGATGCTTCAGGGCAATGGATTCGATTTCAGTCAGGTCGACCATTTGCGCTTTGATCTTCGAGATTCGCAGGCGTTGGCAATAGAAGAACACATGTCCATCGTCGTCCCGCCAGACCAGATCACCCGTGTGTAGCCAACCATCACGGAAGAACCGGGCATTGGCGTCCTCTGCATCGATATAGCCGTCAATCACCATCGAGCCGCGAATCAGCAGTTCACCAATACGTCCAGGTGCGACATCCCGCCCTTCGGCATCGACGACCCGTAGTTCTACGCCCCTGATCGGTTGGCCCATGGCGCCGCGATGGACCTTGCCAATCGAGCTCTGGACAATCACCGGCATGCTCTCGGTCAATCCATAACCTTGCAGCACCGGATTGCACCCCAGCAGCCTTCCCAGCTTCTCGGCTTCGTCTGCCGGTAGATGGCTGCCACCCGAGTAAATCATCAGTTGTGGGTGCATTGGCAAAAGCGCGCCTTTGCGTTTGGCCAGTCGTGTATTGAAGTAGCGAATGACGTCAGGCACCAGGCAGGCAAAGGTAACCTTATGCTGGGACAGGACTTCTGCCAGATCCCTATTGAGCAAGGTGTTAGTCATTAATAGGGTGGCGCCCACGCTCAGGGGGAAAACCATCATCACGGACAGCCCGAAGATCGCGTACAGCGGCAGTGTCACCAGATGAACGGATCCGACGCCTTGAAGATGAAACTGCTCATGCAGCCCATCACTTGATTGCGTCAGATCAAGGTAGCGATGAGCAACGGCCAGAGGTTTGCCGATGCCCCGATAGGTGAACTGTACCGAGACAATCGGATTGCCTTCGGGCAATAACAAGGATTCGGCCTGTCGGGGAAGCCGAGAATCCGCCGTTGCGTTGTCGGGCAGGGGCGATGACGGCTCGTTTCCGGCGTTCAACACCAAGGAATGCCGAACACCGTGGGCAGGCTGAAATGCCTCGCTATGCTGCTCCAATAGCGTTTCGGTCGTCACTACCAGCATCGGTCTGGCGATGCTGATGACGCTGTTCATTTCGAATGGCGTCAGTTTGTAGTTGAGAATGACCGGAACCGCACCGCGCCCGATGATCGCCAAATAGTAAGCAATGAACTCCACCCCATTGGGTAGAACAAGCGCTACTCTGTCGCCAGGCAATACATCTAATGCTTTGAGAGCGCCATTGCACTCTTCAGCTTTTATTCGCAACTCTCGGTAAGTGACGGTATCTTCTTCCGCGTCCAGATTTCTGATAGCAATATGGTCAGGGAATGTCTCTGAAAAACCGACGAACCGATGCAGAAAACCTTCTTTATATGAAAGGCTTTTCATTTACCAACCTCTCTCAATCCTTGAATATATGGTTAGACAATAAAGTACTACAGAGGCAGGCTATATATAAATTGTTTCAATTAGGCGTCGATGTAGTTGTTTTTCCGATACCAGTCCAGGGTGTCGGTTAATGTTTCGGCCACGGGGCGGAACTTGCACCCCAACTCTGTTAGGCTTTTGTTGTGGCTGAAATGTGTACGCCCTTGTTCTTGCTCCATGAGCTTGACAGTGGAGGTGCTGATGAGTACCGGCTTTTTCGTAACTCGGTAATAACCTTCATATATCAAGGCAATTATACGCAGCATGAACAGGGGGACTTTGCGCTCCGGCGCTTTTACGCCGCTAACACTCGAGAGCGCCTGGAAAATGCTTTTCATGTCCATGTGATTGCCGGCTGCCAGATAGCGTTCTCCGGATCTGCCGCGTGTGATTGCCGCGAGTTGATGCTCCGCCACATCCCTGGCATCGACAACGGAAAAACTTCCAGGCAGTACGCCGGGCAATTTTTTTCCGACAAAGTCGAGCAGGAACTGTCCTGATGAGGTCGGGCCGATGTCGCCAGGACCAAACATCCAGCCTGGCAATACCATGGCGATGAACATATCCGGGTGCCGCAACAGAAATTCCTGAACTTTCTGTTCTGACATTATTTTACTCAAGTAATAATCGTCAGCCTCCGATTCACTGCGAGACATTGTTTCATCGATCACTTGATCTTTGTTGCCCTGCAACACGGCAATGGATGAAGTATGGACGGCACGACGAATGCCTGCGGCATAAGCGGCTTGCAGTAGTCGCTCGGTTCCGGTCACATTGGTGTCATACAGTTTCTGCCAATGTTTTCCGCCTTTGTAACTATCGCGGAAATAGGCAGCTGTATGGAACAAGGCATCACAGCCTTGCAAGGCATGGCTGAAGGCATCGACATTGAGCATGTCGCCTTCGACAAATTCGACAGGCAGATTGCCGAACTGCTTCTTGGCTTTTTCGACGGAACGGACCAGCGCTTTTACTTTGATTTTTCGCTTTAAAAGCGCATGAACCACATTATTACCGAGCAGGCCTGTAGCGCCTGTAACAAAGGCATATTCCATTAAAATCCAGCTCCTGTGAGGTACCTGCTATTGCATTGAGATCGATGTCCCCAGGCTCGATGCTTTGATCAGGCGTTGGTTCCATCAACGGTGGCAAGTAAAAACCATTCGGTATCTGAAAATCAAGCGGTATTTCATGGCCGCTGAAAGGTCGACGCTCTTGGATCCGCTCTAAAACACGAAAATCCAGTGGTTTAGAGCGTCGTCGGCAGCTGGCATTCACTTGGATTGACCGGATAAAGGTCATCGCAAGGCATTTCCGCCACCCGTCGCCTGTCCCTGGAAGGCGTCACAAGACACCTCGCTGACTCGATCCGACAGGGGAGGCACGTGCCAGGCCGGATGCCAAGGCGTGTGAACGTATTGGAGCTGAGACTTCTTCATGAGTTGAAAGCGCTTGCAATACCGGCGAAAAATCGTCGGTGCAGCCATCTTGAACCCCCGTACATGGCGTTTACATGGCACTCCTTAACAGTTTAAATACCAAATGATTAAGAGGGTCTGGTATAAGATATGATAGTTGGAACAGGTTTTTGCACAGTGAGTAGCAGATTCGTTGCATTCAGTTACAAATAGATTTTTATGTTTGGCCAAAGGAGCCGAAGGTGTGATCAAAAAGAGATTAGGTCGAGAAGAAAGTCAGCAAGTAACAAGAGATAGATTATTCGACACCGCCACTGATCTTATGGTGAGAAAAGGCTTTCATGCTGCCAGTGTCAATGCTATTTCCGAGGAGGCCGGCTTTTCAAAAGGGGCCTTCTTCTCAAACTTTACAAGTAAGTCAGACTTGCTTCTGCAGTTGACTCAGAGGTTCAAGAGAGTTGAGATAGATCGCTTGGGTGTTACCCTGACTTCGGGGTATTCATCGGAAGAGCTGACCCTTGGATTGAATGCATATATTGATACGCTTAAAAATAATACCAGTTGCGCGATTCTTGATGCTGAGTTGCAACTGATCGCCTTACGCGATGAAGAGTTTTCAAAGCATTACTACGACCTGCATCAGGAGAATAGTGAAGCCCTGGGCAAGTTGATTACTATTATATTTAATCATGCAGGCAAGAAGCCTCCTTTGGCGTATGCCGCTCTTGCAAGAACCTTCACCGCTTTGTCGGAAGGTTTGATACTGCAAGGACATAAAGATCCGGCCTCTGAAATAAAGCTGGTGTTGAACTCGCTTATCCAGACAGCAGAGCCTTTATAGAAGCCCATCCATCGAATCCAAATCGATACGATGATGGCTGCGGCTGCGCAAAGTCCGCCAAGCGTCACCACGCGTACGCCGCCCTAGCGTGCTTACGATGGCGACTCCCGTCAGGAGCCCAGAGTCATCGGCTTACACAGCAGCGAATGGCGCTTGCTTTATTCAGCATCCCTGCGATTCGCCATGTCAGTGTTCTGTGATTTTTTGATGTGCAGAGTAATCAGCGCAAGGATGCCGATTACGAAGGGCGTCATGACCAACATAGCCTCCCGCGGAGCCTTCCACGGCGCGCTGGATCTTGATCTGGGTATCGGCGCGGGTGTTCAGGTTTTAAGGATCCAAGTTCTATTCATTCTTGCAGTTGCGAGTATCAGCGCAAATATTCGTCCAGGTTGCTGGATTCTTCTGCAAAGCGCTCGATCAGAAACTCGAGAAGGGCGCGTACGCGAGGTGCCATGTACCGGTTACGTTGATAAAGGGCATGTACCGGCGCGTCCGCGGATTGCCATTGCGGCAATAGGATCTTCAAGCGTCCTGCTCGTAGATCTGCGCCAATATCCCACATTGATTTCATCGCAATGCCGTAACCGTGAACGGCCCACTCTCGAGCGACCGCCCCATCATTTGTCTCGCGAGCGTTTGCGAGTGGGACGGTATAACTTTCGACTTTGCCATTTCGGGTGAAGCGCCAGTCGTTCGCAGGCCCGGCGACAGAGTTGAGGACGATGCAGTCGAAACGCTCCAAATCCCCTGGGTGTTCGGGGGTGCCGTGCTTCGCCAGGTATCGGGGTGATGCGCATAGCACGCGCCGGTTGGGCGCCAGGGGGCGGGCAACGAAGGAACTGTCCGGCGGCACGCCGAATCGGATGGCGAGATCAACATCGTCATGCAACAAATTCGACAATGAATCCGTCAGCACCAGCGCGAACCTCACCTCAGGGTATTGCGTGTTGAACTGGTCAAGCCAACTCTTTAGCACGTTGCGACCGAAATCCGAGGTTGCGGAAATTCGCACCTTGCCACCCACGACGCTTTTCCCGGCCTGTAGAAAGGCATTGCCATCGTCGAGCGCCTGGAGTGCCTGCTGGCAATAGGTCAAATACGTCCGACCTTCATCCGTCAAACGCAAGTGGCGTGTCGTGCGCTCGAACAGGCGCGTATGCAACACCGATTCGAGCTTGACGAGGCGCGCACTCGCGGCAGCGGGGGAGAGCCCGAGCTTGCGGCCTGCGGCCGACAATCCACCCAGATTTGCTGCTTCGACAAACAGCCTGATGTCGCCTAGAGAGTCCATGATTTTCGAATTTTTTTGAAAGTTATTCAAATAGTACGCCAATTATCAAACTGAAGGGACCTACTCAAAATGGCTGCGTAAAGTTGCAGTTCGATCCATTACCTATCGATTGGAGAGTCATTAATGTCGCTTTTACCTGTTGCACGCCTGACCCGCGCAAGTTGTTGGTTGCTCACTTCCCTGATCACCGTCGCGGTGCCCCCCGTCTTTGCCGCGACCGATTCGCTCGTCCACCCCCGCAATGTGATCATCGACCAAAGTCTTGCCAGAGCACAGGTCGAGGCGCAGATCCTGGCAGCACGTCGCTATGGCACGTTCTGGACCACCGGCGATGAAGCGCTCGCCCGCGCCGCCCTGGCGCCTGACTTCAAGGATTCCACGCTGCCGCCAGGTCGCCCCCAAGGCATCACCGGGCCGATCGCAGCATCGAAAACGATGCATGCGGCTATCCCCGATATCCAGTGCGAAGTGCAGCAGATGATGGTAGTCGGCGACCGGGTCATCGCTCACTTGCGTTTCACTGGCCACTTTACCGGTCAGTTCAAGAGCGTCCAGGGCAAAGGGCAGCCGATCGACTTCATAGCGACTGATATCTACCGCGTCGTCGACGGTCGCATCGCTGAGAACTGGCATCTCGAAGATAACCTGACTCTGCTCCAACAACTCGGCGTTGCGCAGTAAGGAAATCACGCTGATGAAAATTGATCATGAATCCACTGCTGACGACCCCAATACATCGGAGCAAGTCAGTCGCCGCACGTTTCTCAATCGCGCCGGGGCGGCCGCGGGCGTTCTTGCGGCCAGTGCGGTACTCCCTACTGTCGCAGCCGCGCAAGCCGTGTCATCTACGCCAAAGCCCGCGGCTACACCAAGCCATGGTCAGTTCTGGCCTGACGGCATTCGGCTGGTCGTTTCCATTTCCATGCAGTTCGAGGCGGGTGGACAGCCGTCCAAAGGTACGGACAGTCCTTTCCCCAAGGTAGATTTTCCGCCAGACATCCCATCGGACCCGGCAGCCAACACCTGGTTCGCCTACGGTTATCGCGAGGGAATTGCGCGCATGCTCGATCTGTGGGATCGCCACCATGTCAAGGTAACCTCGCACATGATCGGCGAGGCGGCTCGGCGGCATCCCGAACTGGCAAGAGAGATCGTTGCACGCGGCCATGAAGCAGCCGGACATGGTCCTCGCTGGAGTTCCCAATATGCGATGAGCCGCGAGGAAGAGAAGCAATTCCTCGTCCAGGCAGCCGGCATGGTCGAAGAAGTCACGGGTCAGCGACCGATTGGCTACAACTGCAACTGGCTGCGACGTGGTCCGAACACCTTGTCGCTGCTACAAGAGTTGGGCTATGCCTATCACATCGACGATCTGAGCCGCGATGAGCCTTTCATCGAACAGGTCAATGGCAAGGACTTCGTCGTGGTGCCGTATACGCTGCGCAACAACGACATTCTGCTGATCGAAGGCCGTAACTATTCGCCGTCCCAATTCCTGGAACAGATCAAGTTGGACTTCGATCAGCTCTACGAAGAGGCCGGCACCCGCCGCCGCATGATGTCGGTCAGTGCACATGACCGCATCAGCGGTTCGCCGCAAATGGTGAGGGTCTGGGACGAGTTTCTGCGTTACACCAAGAGCCGGTCGGGGGTCGCGTTCATGCGTAAGGACGAGATTGCACGCTACGTTCGGAACAGCCCGCTGACGCTGCGCGAAGCCGAAACAATATAAAAAACTGCCCAGCCACACTCACAATGGGTGGACTCGGCAAAACTTTCGCCAAAATCATCAAACAAAAGAACGCGTTCACAGCGCAGATTTTCCCGCAGAGAGGTAAAGGCTGGCCGTCATCTATCCAGAGGCTGGAAAGTTCAGAGAGCTACACTAGTCGTTTGCTACGCATGAAAAGGACCTCGCGGCAAAGGCAGCGCCGACGACATGTTCGACGTCCCATTGTTCAACATGCTCCTGGATCCAGTTCAGGACGACTCAGCGATCTGGGCTTTCTGCTCTTTCGATATGTAGCAAGTGAAGGCACAATGCGCATCCTTTTTTGGCTGGCCTTGCCGGAGGCCTCGAAATGATCAAAACGCCGTACTACCTCATCGATAAACAGAAACTACTGCAGAACATGCAGAAGATCGCTTATGTGCGCGAACAATCCGGGGCCAAGGCCTTGCTGGCACTCAAGTGCTTCGCCACCTGGTCGGTGTTCGACCTGATGCAGCAATACATGGACGGCACGACCTCGTCGTCGCTCTATGAACTCAAGCTCGGTCGACAGAAGTTCGCTGGCGAGACCCACGCCTACAGCGTGGCCTGGGCCGATGACGAGATCGAGGAGATGCTCGATAACTGCGACAAGATCATCTTCAACTCCATCAGCCAGTTGCAGCGCTACAGTGAAGCTTCAGCAGGCAAGGTGCGCGGTCTGCGGGTCAACCCGCAGGTGAGCAGCTCGGATTACCTGCTGGCCGATCCGGCGCGGCCGTTCAGCCGCCTGGGCGAGTGGGATCCGGCAAAGATCGAACAAGTCATCGAGCAAATCTCTGGCTTCATGTTCCACAACAACTGCGAGAACGGCGACTTTGGCTTGTTCGACCAGATGCTGTGCACCATCGAAGAGCGATTCGGTCATTTGCTGCACAAGGTCGAGTGGGTCAGCCTCGGTGGCGGCATCCATTTCACCGGCGAAGACTACGCGCTGGACGCGTTCTGCGCGCGACTCAAGTCCTTCTCGCAGAAGTACGGCGTGCAGGTCTACCTGGAGCCGGGCGAAGCCGCCATCACCCAGAGCGCTTCGCTGGAAGTCACCGTGCTCGACACCCTTTATAACGGTAAGCACCTGGCGGTAGTGGACAGCTCTATCGAAGCGCACATGCTCGATCTGCTGATCTATCGGCTGAACGCCAAACTGGCGCCGAGTGAAGGCGAGCACACCTACATGGTGTGCGGCAAATCCTGCCTGGCCGGGGACATTTTTGGCGAGTATCAATTTGACCGTCCGCTGGCGATTGGCGATCGGCTGTCGTTCATCGACGCAGCGGGTTACACCATGGTCAAGAAGAACTGGTTCAACGGCCTGAAAATGCCGTCCATCGTAGTGAAACAACTCGACGGTAGTGTCGAGGTGGTTCGTGAGTTTGGTTTCAACGACTACATGTCCAGCCTTTCGTAAGCTGGCAGAGAAGGAGAGAGAGAAAAATTGAAGAAGAACGTACTTATCATTGGTGCAGGAGGTGTCGCCAAGGTGGTGGCCCACAAGTGCGCGCAGCACAACGATGAACTCGGTCGTATTGCTATCGCGTCGCGCAACATCTCCAAATGCCAGGCCATCATCGACAGTGTCAAGGCCAAGGGTAGCCTCAAGCAGCCCGCCGACATCAAGGCCTTCTCGCTGAACGCTCTGGATGTCGAAGCGACCAAGGCGCTGATCCGCGAAACCGGATCGCAGATCGTCATCAACGTCGGTTCTGCGTTCCTCAACATGTCGGTGCTGCGTGCCTGCATCGATACTGGCGTGGCCTACCTGGACACCGCCATTCACGAAGAACCGGGCAAAATCTGCGAGACGCCGCCCTGGTATGGCAACTACGAGTGGAAGCACCTCGAGGAATGCCAGCAGAAGAACATTACCGCCATCCTCGGCGTGGGCTTCGACCCGGGTGTGGTCAACGCCTATGCGGCACTGGCGCAACAACAGTATTTCGACCGCATTGATTCGATCGACATTCTCGACGTCAATGCGGGTTCCCATGGCAAGTATTTCGCCACCAATTTCGACCCGGAAATCAACTTCCGCGAGTTCACCGGCCAAGTGTGGAGCTGGCAGGACAGTCAGTGGACCAGCAACACGATGTTCGAAGTCAAGCGCACCGACGACTTGCCGGTCGTAGGGTCGCAGAACCTGTACCTGACCGGCCACGATGAAGTGCACTCCCTGTCCAAGAACCTCGGCGTGCCCAACGTGCGTTTCTGGATGAGCTTCGGCGAGCACTACATCAATGTGTTCACCGTACTCAAGAACCTCGGCCTGCTCTGCGAGCAACCGGTCAAGACCGCCGAAGGCCTGGAAGTCGTGCCGCTGAAAGTGGTCAAGGCCGTGCTCCCTGATCCGAGTTCTCTGGCGCCCGGCTACACCGGCAAGACCTGCATCGGCGACCTGGTAAAAGGCACCAAGGATGGCCAGCTGCGCGAAGTGTTCATCTACAACGTGGCCGACCACGAGGAAGCTTACGCAGAAACCGACAGCCAGGGCATTTCCTATACCGCTGGCGTGCCACCTGTAGCAGCAGCCCTGCTGGTCGCGCGCGGGGAGTGGGATGTGCAGCGCATGGCCAACGTCGAGGAGCTGCCGGCCGAGCCGTTCCTCAAGGCGCTGGATGTGATGGGCCTGCCGACCCGCATCAAGGACGAGAATGGAGATCGTCCCTGGAACTGCAACGCCTGAGGCTCGCAAACTACCTGCGAAGCTCTTGCTCGCTCCAAACGCAGAAACGCCGCTCATTTGAGCGGCGTTTTGGTTTGTACTCAAAGAAAGCCTGCGTTCAGCTCGGGCCGCGTTCGGACGAAGCCGCCAGTGATTGCGCTACGTCGGGCAGGCTGCTGTGCAGTTGAACGCAACCTCGCGGGCTCGGCAGCTGCTACAGATCGCATTTCGGCTTGACTGATTGGCATTAGCGGCAATTGCTGCACACAGTCGTTCGGCATGATCTACGCTCCACAATGGATGGGTTTTCGAGCAGGAGTTTCCATGCGAAGCGCACCTGACAACAGCCTGAAAATCGCGTTGAAAGCCTGTAGAGACAGCTTTGTTTCTGTTGGTTTTTTCAGTTTTTTCATCAACGCGCTGATGCTCGTTCCTACTTTTTATATGCTTCAGGTATATGGACGAGTGGTAACCAGCGGAAGTCTGACAACCTTGGCGATGCTGACGTTGATCATGACCGGACTGGTGGTCACGCTCGGCTCCCTGGAATGGGTCCGTTCACGCATCATGGTTCGGGTCAGTACCCGGCTGGATGTGTTGCTGGGTCGCCAGGTCTATAAGGCCAGTTTCAAACGAGCGCTGGAAAGTGGCGGCATGGATGCCTCGGCCCAGTCGCTCAACGACTTGACGGGCTTGAGACAGTTTCTATCCGGCAATGGATTGTTCGCCTTTTTCGATGCGCCCTGGTTGCCTATCTATGTCGCTGTGATGTTCATGTTCCATCCCTGGTATGGCTGGGTAGCGGTGGGCAGTGCGTTGTTGTTGTTATTTCTCGCGTTTCTCAACGAGAGGTTGACGGGGCCGGCACTTGCCCAGGCTAACAAGGAACATATTGGCGCGACGCTCCACACCACGAAAAATCTGCGCAACGCTGAAGTCATCGAGTCCATGGGCATGCTTGATACCCTTATGGACCGTTGGGGGCGTCGCCAGAGAAATGTCCTGTTGCTGCAGTCCGGGGCGAGCGATAGAGGTGGCATCATCAGCACGCTTTCCAGGTCTTTCCGGATCCTGGTGCAATCGCTGATCCTTGGTCTGGGGGCGTACCTGACCGTGGACCATCAGGTGGGGCCAGGCATGGTGTTTGCCGGGTCCGTGCTGCTAGGGCGCGCATTGGCCCCCATCGATCTGATCATCGGCAGCTGGAAGGGCTTTATTGCGGCCCGCTCGCAGTACCGCCGTCTCAACGACATCCTCGATAAACAACAGGCTCAGCCCGAGCGTATGACACTGCCTGCGCCTCAGGGGCATGTGCAGGTGGAGAATTTGATCGTCGCGGCACCTGGCTCGAAAACCCCGATCATCAAAAACATAAGTTTCAGCGTACCTGCCGGTTGCATTGTCGGGATCATCGGTCCAAGTGCCGCGGGCAAGTCCACCCTGGCCAGGGCACTGATGGGGGTATGGGCGCCGCAGCATGGGGTGGTCCGGCTCGATGGCGCGGACATCTGTGCGTGGGACAAACATGAACTTGGGCCGTACATAGGTTACTTGCCCCAGGACATTGAATTATTCGAAGGCAGCGTCAGCGAGAACATTGCCCGCTTCGCCGAGGTCGATTCCGAGAAAGTCGTTCTGGCTGCCAAGTCTGCCGGCGTTCACGAAATGATTCTGCTGTTGCCCGATGGCTATGACACCGTCATTGGCAGCGATGGCGTCATGCTGTCGGGAGGGCAGCGCCAACGCATAGGCCTGGCCCGTGCCCTGTATGGCAACCCGCGGCTGATTATCCTCGACGAGCCCAATTCCAATCTCGACGAAGTCGGTGATCGTGCCCTGGCGGTGGCTATCCAGCAGCTCAAGCTGACAGGTGCAACCGTGTTTGTGATTACCCACCGAACCAACATTGTGTCCCAACTTGACCGGCTGATGGTGATGAGTGATGGCGCTATCAGTCTCTATGGACCACGCGAACAAGTGCTGGCCGAACTCGCGCAGCGGGCACAAAAGCACGCCACGCAAGCAGGCGCAAGCGTGGCTTCGGTGGCTACTCGCAAGGGTGATGCCGATGAACAGTACGATGCTCAGTCGTCAAACAGATAACTTCGCCGACCTGGCGGTATCTGATCGAAAGATCCGTCGCCTGGGTTTTGGCATTTTATTGATGACCTTCGGGGTGTTCGGCACCTGGGCGGCGGTCGCACCGATCGATGGCGCGGCTTACGCGCCTGGCGTGGTCACCGTGCAGGCTTATCGGAAAACGGTACAACACCTCGAAGGTGGCATCGTCAAAGAGGTGTTGGCCCATGACGGTGACATCGTCAAGCAAGATGACCCGCTGATTATTCTCGATGATGCCCAGCTGCGATCCGAATACGAGATGACCCGAAGCCAGCTCATTGCCGCCAGAGCCATGGAGGCAAGACTCAAGGCTGAGCGGGACAATCTGCCAGCAATTGGCTTTGACGTCGTGACCGATTCCGACAGTCAGCGAGGTGCCGAAGCGCGCCAGGGCGAGACCCAGGTATTCAACGCACGACGGGGGTCACGGCTGGGCCAGATATCGGTTCTGAAAGAGCGCATCGGTCAGTTGAATCAACAGATCAAGGGGCTGGAGGCGATGATCGGGGTCAAGGGCCAACTGAATAAATCCTACAGCGGTGAAATCGTTGAATTGACCGACATGTTGTCGCAAGGATTCGTCGACAAACAACGTCTGCTTGAGCAGCAGCGCAAGCTTGAAATGGTCAAGTCCGAATTGGCCGACCATCGTTCGACCATCACCAGGACTCGTCTGCAGATCAATGAAACACAGCTGCAGATTCTACAAGTCGATAAAGACTTCAATGCCGATGTCGCCAAACAATTGGCCGATGTCCAGACCAAAATCTACGACCTGCAAGAGAAGGCTTCCGCCCTGGAGGACCGGCTCAGCCATATCATCATCCGCGCACCCGAATCGGGCATGGTGATTGGCATGACGGTGCACACGATTGGCGGCGTCGTGCGCTCGGCGACGCCCTTGCTGGACATTGTTCCCTCGGTTTCTGAACTGGTCATAGAGGCCCAGGTGGCTCCGGTCGATATCGATCGCATCGCCATCGGCAAGCGTGCCGATATCCGTTTCGGCGCGTTCAATAGTGCGACCACGCCGGTGATCCAGGGCGAGGTCATCAGTGTCTCGGCGGACCGGCTGGTCAACGAAAAGACCGGGACTCCCTATTACCTGGCGCGGGTCCGGGTCACCGAAGCCGGCGTGCGCGTCTTGGGTGATCGCAAATTACTGCCGGGGATGCCTGCGGACGTGTTGATCATCACGGGGCAACGCACGCTGTTGCAATACCTTCTGCAGCCGGCCCGCAATGTCATCTCTCAAGCGATGATCGAGGAGTGATCATGCGAGCGTCGACAGTTCTGCTGGGCGGGGCGTTCATGTTTGCCGCGGGTGCCGTTCTGGCGCAAACCACTGAAGCAAAGCCGACCGGGGTCAGTGCCTCGACGTACTCCACTGACCTCATGCAGTTGTATCGCGAGGCCCGGCTAGAAGATCCGCGAGTGTTGGCGTCGTATGCGCGAGCGAAGGCGGGCGAGGAACATCAACGCGAGGCTCTGGGCTCGCTGTTACCACAGATATCGCTCAACGCCGGGCAGAACCGGATTCATCAAGAGAGCGACCTGGTGCAGCGCAGTTACGATAGCGAAATCTACAGCCTGTCGCTGCGTCAGTATCTCTACAACAAGGCCGCGTGGGAGAACTACCAAAGATTCAAAAGCCTGGCCAAGCAAACCGAATCAGAAGCGCAGGAGGCCCAGGCCGAGGCCACAGTGGATTTGGCCCAGCGTTACTTCGCCGCGTTGGCGGCCGAGGATGAACTGGAGTTGGTAAAGGCGGAGCGTCAAACCACGCAAAAGAGTCTGGACAGAGTCAATGCGTTGTACGAAAAGCAGCTGGCGTTGATTACCGATCAGCTCGACCTCAAGGCCCGGGTCGATTTGCTGGCGGCGCAGGAACTGGATGCCCTGAACCAGGCCAGCATAACGCGCGAGGCACTGGCGGAAATCGTCGGCCGGCCGGTCAAGGAGAAGCTCAACCGGATTCGCGATGACGTGCAACTACAGGTCTCGGCGCAGAGTCTTGAGACGTGGGTCCGCGAGGGGGTAGCGCAAAACCCGGCGCTCAAGGCTAATGAAAGTGGTGTCGAGGCCGCAGGCGCTGCGTTGCGTGGCGGCAAGGGCGGGCACTATCCGACCGTGAGCCTTTCTCTGAGCGCGCAGCAGACCAACGAGGGCTACAACAACTCCCTGGCGCCGCGTACCGACAGTTATGTCGCCGGTATTGGCGTGCAAGTGCCGCTGTACAGCGGCGGCTCAATCTCGGCGCGGGTGCGTGGGCTTTACCAGGATCAGATTGTGGCGGAGCAGCAACTGGAAGCAGTCCAGCGCCAAGTGGTCAAGGAGATCACCACCGCTTACCTGACCGCCAACTCGAGCGCAGAAAAGATCAGTGCGAGCCGGCATGCCCTGGCCTCGGCGCAGTTGTCCAGAGTGGCGGCAGAGAAAGGACTCAGTTACGGAATGGTCAATGCCGTCGATGTACTGACCAGCGTACGCAACGAGTTCCGGGCTCGTCGTGATCTGCTCAAGACACAATACGACTTCGTCACCAATGTCTTCACGCTCAATCGCTGGGCGGGCAAGCCGCCTGTCGAGAGTGTCGAAAACGTCAATGCCTGGCTGAGCCCCCGCAGCTCCAGCCCACACCTCACATCCCCCTGATTCTGCCAGCAATGCCGACGTCGTATACCTCTCCAGCCAGGCTGGTTTTCCAGTGCGTGCCCACGGGCTTGGGCTGGCTTGTGGGTGCTCGGCGAGGTGGGTTTTTCGCCGATAAATTGACGGTTGTTTTATTGTCGTACTTTGCTGTACGCCATTCGTCGGTTAATTGACGATTTTGATCGGGGCAGGCTTTGACCGCAGTTCGCCGGCGGCGAGCCTAAGACCTTGATTTTCTAGGGGTGATGGCCCCCTTGGGAACATCGGCCGGGGTGTCCGCAGGAGGCTGATTCGACGACTGGCGGATGGCTGGGCTGGCAGCGCGCCGGGCTGGCCTAGACTCAGTTGAGCGGTTCGAGGGAGCACGTCATCAAACGCAACCTATTGATGATTATTCCTGTTTCTGTTGTTTCGATGGCTTTTGCCCGGCTTCTGGGAACGTCCGCAATCCCTGCCGGTGCAACGGGTGGAAGTGTCCCCCAGGGCTAATACCCGGGCGGGCACTGTCAAGGCCTGTCGGCGCTCGCATCTGTCCTTCAATCGTGGTGGCCAGGTGAATGAGCTGCTGATCCAGGAAGGCCAACGGGTGGAGGCCATCGTTCATTTTTCAAGGGAGTCAGGACGGTAATGACGACCCAAATAAAACCAATAAGCGTGATGCTGATCGACTGTCGTCCTCTTGTTCTTATGGGCCTTCAAGACTTGATCAATGCCCGCAAGCCTCAGATGGAAGTGAGCGGGCAGGCCACCACCTATACCAAAGCGCTGGATCTTGCCGATCAGTTGCGTCCCGATGTCATTTTTTTCAGTTTCTTTCCGGATGCGCTGAACCCGTTGTCGGTCGTCGCGGGACTCACCCGCACCGCCGAAATGAAAGTCCTGGTGCTCAAGAGCCTGTACGAAACCGTCCCTGTTGCCCAGGCGATAGAGGCGGGCGCACGCGGCGTCGTGCTGGCGGAAGACCCGACAGAGTCGATCATCCGAGCCATCATCCAGGTCCACCATCGTGATATCGGACTGGACAGAGCCTGGGTCGGTGGGCTTGCCGACTATGCCGCGACCGGGCATATACCTTTGAAATGCAATTCGGAGCAGGCGAAACAGGCGCGGCTGACGCTGCGCGAAAGGGAACTGATTCGCGCCATCGTGGGGGATCCGTCTGCCAAATACATGTGCATCGCCGGGCGCCTGGGTATCAGTGAGCACACCGTGCACAACCACCTCAGTAACATTTATCAAAAGCTTAATCTCGTTAACCGTATCGACTTGCTGATATACGCACAGAAGCACGGGCTCACCAACAACGAAGAACCGCCCGAGTCCACTTGGGTGGAACTGCGCTGAATTGCTTTGGGGCGCCCAGGCCGTCACTGTGTCGCCGTCCGTGAATCTCATATCAGACCTGTAAGGCATGCGAGGGTGGTTTCCCACCCTCGCATTCTTTCACGCGCGCGCTGCCTCAGGCGCTGCCATGGACAATGTCGGTACTCAGCAGGTCGACCCCGACCAAGGTGATGGTTGTGATTTGTCCGCCCGTTTCGGCAACCGTCACGATGCTGTTTGCGCCGCTGTTGTCGATCGACTGGACAACGGAACTCTGGTCGCCGTTGAGCACCAGCGTGTCGCGCAGCCCTGCGTTCGCATCGAAGCCGGTGACCTGGTACTTGTTTTGGGTGAATGACAAATCGACGTTGAAGGCATCCCGTTCACCGGTCGTGCCAGCCAGGGTGAAGTCGAAGGTGGTGCCCAGGTCGTTGGCGAACAGGTTGGCATCGAACGTGCTCGTCGCCGAGTCCCCATCCTTGTCCGTCAGCGTCGCGTTGAACGCCAGCTTGACATCGCTGGCCAGGTTCTCGGTCTGCTGAATGAACTGGATCACCGGGATTTTGACATCGCCTCGGCCCATCGTCAGCTGAACCGCGTCAATCAGCAGCGTGCCTTGCTTTTGAACGAGGAAGGACACCTGTCCGCCGGCCTCCGGCGTCAGGGTGTTCACCTCGGTGAGGGCCGAAAACGAGCCATCCTCGTAGTAGATCCGGTAGTACAGGTCCTCGGTCGCCGTGTTGTAACCTCCCACGGAGTTGTCGATGAAGATTTTCATGCCCGTCAGCAGGCTCTCCGGATTGATCACGAAACTTTCATCAGCGTTGCTGATGGCCGCCAGGCTGTCTCCCTGGAGAATGTTATTGGCGACGCCGATGCCGGACGTGCTGACGTTCATGGCCGCCGAGTCGATGTACGACGGCAGCGGGGTGGTCTGTAGCTGGGCTTCGGTGGGGTCGGGTTTCCCGACCCCGATACCGGTCAGGATGTCCGCAGTCGACGCCGTTGCTTTCGCGGAAAAGAACACAATCTCCTCAGATGGCGAAGGAATGGTCGGCGGATTCTGCGTCGGGATCAGCAAGGTGCGCACCGGGTCCGGGCCGCCGGCACTGAGCGAGCCGTCGGCACTGCTGAGCACAATCGTCGAACTGAAGCCTTGCACCAGGTCCAGTGTATAGCTGCCATTGCTATAGGCGGTCAGCGTGTAGTCGACGCTGGTATTCGCCGTGGAGGCGTTGTTGTCGAAATCGCCGGTCAACGTGCCTGCGAAATGGTAGGCGCCATTGACGTCCGGTGAGGGTGACTGCTCGGTGAGCGTGCCGGTCCCGGTCGTGGTCGTGTTGTCTGGCCTGACGAGGGTGAACTGGTTATTCACCAACGAAATATCCAGACCGGTTGCCCCCAGCCCGTCGGCTCCGTTCGAATGATCCCAGTACCCTTGTTGTGGAAGGATGCTACCGGTCCCGATCAGGTTGCCGAAGGCGAGTGATGGGCCGTCGTCCTTGAACACCAGGTTCTGCCCGATGTTCAGGGTGGCCTGGGCGCTGTCACCGTCGCCATCAGTCTTGGTCGCCGTCAGCGTCACCAGGTTGTCCGCCGACAGCGTCTTCGAATCATCGGGATTGCTGGCGTTGGGATGCACCACCGCCCGTAGCTGGTCGAGGGTGACGTCACCGTTGGCGGCGACGCTGGCCGTGAACACCAGCAGGTTGCTGGTGGCCGTGCGGCCTTCCACCACGCCGCCGTTGAGCGACAGGTTGACCGCTTGGCCGCTGGCCGTGTCCACCAGCCCGGAGGCACCCACCACCACGCCCAGCGCATAGGTCAGCGTCCCCGCACCGTCAGCGCCAAACGCCGAGGTGAAATTGGCGGCAAAGCTCTTGGTATCGTTGGTCGCCAGCACCGTCTCGTCGACTGTCAACGTCGGTTCCGTGCCGGTGGTGCTGATGCTCGGCCCGTCATCCTTGAACACCAGGTTCTGCCCGATATTGAGGGTCGCTTGGGCACTGTCGCCGTCCTTGTCGGTTTTGGTCGCGGTCAGCGTTACCAGATTGTCCGCCGTCAGGGTCTTCGAGTCATCGGGATTGGTCGTGTTGGGATGCACCACGGCGCGGATCTGGTCGAGGGTGACCTCGCCGTTGGCGGCCACGCTGGCCGTGAACACCAGCAGGTTGCTGGTGGCCGTGCGGCCTTCGACCACGCCACCGTTGAGCGACAGGTTGACCGCCTGGCCGCTGGCCGTGTCCACCAGCCCGGAAGCACCGACCACCACGCCCAGCGCATAGGTCAGCGTGCCCGCACCATCGGCACCAAACGCCGAGCTGAAGTTGGCGGCAAAGCCCTGGGTGTCGTTGGTCGCCAGCACCGTTTCGTCCACCGTCAGCGTTGGCTCGGTGCCGGTGGTGCTGATGCTCGGTCCGTCGTCCTTGAACACCAGGTTCTGGCCGATGTTCAGGGTGGTCTGGGCACTGTCGCCGTCCTTGTCGGTTTTGGTTGCCGTCAGGGTCACCAGATCGTCCGAAGTCAGGGTTTTCGAATCATCGGGATTGCTGGCGTTGGGATGCACTACCGCCCGGAGTTGGTCGAGGGTGACGTCACCGTTGGCGGCCACGCTGACCGTGAACACCAGATCGTTGCTAAGCGCTGTGCGGCCTTCCACCACGCCGCCGTTAACCGACAGGTTGACCACTTGGCCGGTGGCTGTGTCGGTCAGTCCGGAGGCGCCCGCTACCACGCCCAGCGCATAGGTCAGTGTACCCGCACCGTCAGCGCCAAACGCCGAGCTGAAGTTAGCCGCAAAGCTCTGGGTGTCGTTGGTTGCCAGCACCGTTTCGTCCACCGTCAGCGTCGGTTCCGTGCCGGTGGTGCTGATGCTTGGCCCATCGTCCTTGAACACCAGGTTCTGCCCAATGTTGAGGGTCGCCTGGGCACTGTCGCCGTCCTTGTCGGTCTTGGTTGCGGTCAACGTCACCAGGCTGTCCGAGGTCAGGGTCGTCGAATCATCGGGATTGGTTGGGTCGGAATGCACCACGGCCCGTAGCTGGTCGAGGGTGACGTCGCCGTTGGCGGCCACGCTAGCCGTGAACACCAGCAGGTTGCTGGTGGCCGTACGGCCTTCCACCACGCCGCCGTTGAGCGACAGGTTCACCGCTTGGCCGCTGGCCGTGTCCACCAGCCCGGAGGCACCCACTACCACGCCTAGCGCATAGGTCAGCGTGCCGGCCCCATCAGCGCCAAACGCCGAGGTGAAGTTGGCGGCAAAGCTCTTGGTATCGTTGGTCGCCAGCACCGTTTCATCGACCGTCAGCGTCGGCTCGGTGCCGGTGGTGCTGATGCTTGGCCCGTCATCCTTGAACACCAGGTTCTGCCCGATGTTCAGCGTGGCCTGGGCGCTGTCGCCGTCCTTGTCGGTCTTGGTCGCCGTCAGGGTCACCAGGTTGTCCGAGGTCAGCGTCTTCGAATCATCCGGATTGGTCGTGTCGGGATGCACCACGGCGCGGAGCTGGTCGAGGGTGACGTCGCCATTGGCGGCCACGCTGACCGTGAACACCAGATCGTTACTCGTGGCCGTGTGGCCTTCCACCACGCCGCCGTTAACCGACAGGTTCACTGCTTGGCCCGTGGCCGTGTCCACCAGCCCGGAGGCACCCGCGACCACGCCCAGCGCATAGGTCAGCGTACCCGCACCGTCAGCGCCAAACGCCGAGGTGAAGTTGGCCGCGAAGCCCTTGGTATCGTTGGTCGCCAGCACCGTCTCGTCCACCGTCAGCGTCGGCTCTGTGCCGGTGGTGCTGATACTCGGTCCGTCGTCCTTGAACACCAGGTTCTGCCCGATGTTCAGCGTCGCCTGGGCGCTGTCGCCGTCCTTATCGGTTTTGGTTGCCGTCAGCGTCACCAGGTTGTCCGCGGTCAGGGTCTTCGAATCATCGGGATTGGTCGTGTTGGGATGCACCACGGCCCGGAGTTGGTCGAGGGTGACGTCGCCGTTGGCAGCGACGCTGACCGTGAACACCAGCTGGCTGGTCGTGGCCGTGCGGCCTTCCACTACGCCGCCGTTGAGCGACAGGTTGACTGCCTCACCGGTGGCCGTATCGGTCAGCCCAGAGCCACCTGCCACCACGCCCAACGCATAGGTCAGGGTGCCGGCACCGTCGGCGCCAAACGCCGAGCTGAAGTTAGCGGCAAAGCCCTGGGTGTCGTTGGTCGCCAGTACCGTTTCGTCCACCGTCAGCGTTGGTTCCGTGCCGGTGGTGCTGATGCTCGGTCCGTCATCCTTGAACACCAGGTTCTGCCCAATGTTGAGGGTCGCCTGGGCACTGTCGCCGTCCTTGTCGGTTTTGGTTGCGGTCAGCGTCACCAGGCTGTCCGAGGTCAGGCTCTTCGAATCATCGGGATTGGTCGCATCGGGATGCACCACGGCGCGGAGCTGGTCGAGGGTGACGTCGCCATTGGCGGCCACGCTGACCGTGAATACCAGATCGTTGCTCAGCGCCGTGCGGCCTTCGACCACGCCGCCGTTAACCGACAAATTCACCACTTGGCCGGTGGCCGTGTCGGTCAACCCGGAGGCACCTGCCACCACGCCCAGCGCATAGGTCAGCGTGCCCGCACCGTCGGCGCCAAACGCCGAAGTGAAGTTGGCGGCAAAGCTCTTGGTATCGTTGGTCGCCAGCACCGTTTCGTCCACCGTCAGTGTTGGCTCGGTGCCGGTGGTGCTGATGCTTGGCCCATCGTCTTCGAAGATCATCTTGGAGCCGATTTCAGCGGTTGACGTGCTGGACTGCAGCACCTTGAAGCCGCCAATGTCGAAGTCAGCGTGCGTCTTGTCGCCGCTCTTGTCGGTCAGCAACCCGGCGTTTTCGATCATCACGCGGTTGTGGTCGGTCGCCGTGCTGTAGGTGATCTGCGAGTCGGTCGGAACGCCGGTGATCAGCACCGTGCCGTCGGCGTTGTAGGTGATAACGGCGCCGCTGACGGTGGCGCCCGCGAACGTCTTCACGGTGACACTGCCGTTGATGATCGCGACCTTTTCGGTGCTGTCGTTGGCGTAGCTGTTGATGAAGTTGACGCCGCTCTGCGACCCGCTGACGTTATCGGCGTTCTTGACGGCGGTGAGCAAGAGCTTCGCGGTCGTGCCGCCCGTCTCCTGCACGACCTTGAAGGTCGCGGAGCGGGCGCCGAAGTACTGGGTGAAGTCGATGTTCTGTTCGACACCCGCTTCGCCCGGGGTCAGGTTGGGGATCGTGAAGTCCGCCTTGGCACCGGTGACGAAGCTGAAGCGCAGGCCTTCCTGTTCGGTGATCGCCTGGTTGTTGGTGCCCAGGGTCGTGCTGCCGCCGCCCTGGCTGCTGTTGACCGTGTCGGCGCTGGTGATGGCAGCACTGCTTGCCGACTGATCCAGCGGATCCCTGCCGGTGACGACGATCGAGACACCGGGAATCCGGCCGTTCGCATCGGCTGTCGCGCCCATGGTCGTGAACATCAGGAACAACTGCTGGCCCGACGGTGCATTGGCCAGACTGAATTCCGCGTCCTGACCGGCTCCGATGAACACCTTATTCAGCAGATTGACTGCATCGTCGGGGTTCGTCGCATCTGGATGCTTGAGCGGTTGGTACTCCACGGTCCAGATTTTTCCGCCCGAGAGCGGCGATCCGGTTTCTTCGATATAGGCCGCGAACACGATCGCGCCGGTTGGGCCTCCGGCTCGGCCCAGAAGGATGTTGTCGTTGGTATCGGTATACAGAAGGATGCTGGTGCCATTGATAGTATCCAGTCCGCTGTCCAGGCCATTGAGCGGTGCGCCAGTGCTGTCGACGAAGCTGATATTGGTGATGGTTGCTCCGGGGTCAGCGCTGACGCTGAACGCATTGCTGCCGGTGTTGCCTGCGGCACCGGTATAGCCACTCAAGGCCGCACCCGTTGCGGTACCTGCCGCCAGTGCGGTCAAACGGGTAGAGAAAGTCGAGGGCAGGGAGCCCAGCAGAATGTCGTTGTCGTCAGCGTCTCCCGCAGAGCCTGAAGTAGCAGTGGCGTTCTGCAGCCCGGCCGTTTCGTCCAGCGTAACGTTCGCGCCGGAGACCACGACGCTCAGAGCGTTGGTCGTAATCGACGTTGTCAGCGCTGGGTCGAGGGTCGAAGTGTATAGGGAAGTCGGATCGCTCGGCAGCGATGAATTTTGCTCGACAATAGTCATAACTTGTTCCTGGGTAGTTGCGGTCATCTAGGCCTGACCGTTGACCATTGGTCGCAACTATGGAGAAGCACCGGGGATTGCACATCAGCCGAAACTCCCACGCGGGCTGGGAGTTTCAGACTAGTCGTGCTTGTCGGAGGCCTGCCGCAGGGTGCCCGGTGTTCAAGTCTTGTGGTGCTCGAGCGCTCACAACGAATGCGATCCGTGCGGATGTGGTATTGGAACTGCAAAAAAATGCGAGGGTGGTTTGCACCACCCTCGCATCCTTTACGCACGCGCCGTCTCAGGCGCTGCCATGGACAATGTCGGTATTCAGCAGATCAACCCCGACCAAGGTGATGGTCGTGATTTGTCCGCCCGTTTCGGCAACTGTCACGATGCTGTCCGCGCCGCTGTTGTCGATCGACTGGACAACGGCGCTCTGGTCGCCATTGAGCACCAGCGTGTCTCGCAGCCCTGCGCTCGCATCGAAGCCGGTGACTTGGTACTTGTTCTGGGTGAATGACAAGTCGACGTTGAAGGCATCCCGCTCACCGCTTGTGCCCACCAGCGTGAAGTCGAAGGTGGTGCCCAAGTCGTTGGCGAACAGGTTGGCGTCGAACGTACTCGTCGCCGAGTCCCCATCCTTGTCCGTCAGCGTCGCGTTGAACGCCAGTTTGATATCGCTGGCCAGGCTTTCGGTCTCATGAGTGAACTCGATCGTCGGGATCTTGATCTCGCCCCGGGCCATCGTGAGCTGAACCGCGTCGATCAGGTTCGTGCCATCGCTCTGAATGACGAAGGACACCTGTCCACCGGCCTCCGGCGTCACGGTGTTCACCTCGATCAGGTTCGAGAACGTGCCATCCTCGTAGAAAGCCCTGTAGTACAAGTCCTCGGTCGCCGTGTTGTAACCCCCCACGGAGTTGTCGATGAAGACCTTCATGCTCGTCAGCAGGCTTTCCGGATTGATCACGAAGCTTTCATCGGCATTGCTGATGGCCGCCAGGTTGTCTCCCTGGAACAGGTTATTGGCGACACCGATGCCGGCCGTGCTGACGTTCATGGCCGCCGGGTCGATGTACGATGGCAGCGGGTTGGTCTGTAGCTGGGCTTCGGTGGGGTCGGGGGCCCCGAGCCCGATGCCGGTCAGGATGTCCGCCGTTGACGCAAGCGGCTTCGCGGAAAAGAACACAACCTCCTCAGATGGTGAAGGAATAGTCGGCGGATTCTGCGGCGGGATCAACAACGTGCGCACCGGATCCGGGCCGCCGGCTGTGAGTGAGCCGTCGGCACTGCTGAGCACGATCTGCGAACTGAAGCCTTGCACCAGGTCCAGTGCATAGGTGCCATTGGCAAAGGCGGTCAGCGTGTAGTCGACGGTGGTATTCGCGGTGGAGGCGTTGTTGTCGAAATCACCGGTCAACGTGCCTGCGAAGTGGAACGCGCCGTTGGCGTCCGGTGACGGCGATTGCTCGGTGAGCGTGCCGGTCCCGGTCGTGGTCGTGTTGTCTGGCCGGACGAGGGTGAATTGGTTATTCACCAACGAAATATCCAGACCGGTCGCCCCCAGTCCGTCGGCTCCGGTTGAATGATCCCAGTATCCCTGTTGTGGAAGGATGCTACCGGTTCCGATCAGGTTGCCGAAGGCGAGTGACGGGCCGTCGTCCTCGAACACCAGGTTTTTCCCGATGTTGAGGGTCGCGTGGGCACTGTCGCCGTCCTTGTCGGTGATGGTTGCGGTCAGGGTCACCAGATTGTCCGAGGTCAGACTCGTCGAATCATCCGGATTGGTTGGGTCGGGATGCACCACGGCACGGAGTTGGTCAAGGGTGACGTCGCCATTAGCGGCGACGCTGACCGTGAATACCAGCAGGTTGGTGGTGGCCGTGCGGCCTTCGACCACGGTGCCGTTGAGTGACAGGTTGACCGCTTCACCGGTGGCCGTGTCGGTCAGCCCGGAGCCGCCCGCTACCACACCCAGTGCATAGGTCAGCGTGCCCGCACCGTCAGCGCCAAACGCCGAGCTGAAGTTGGCGGTAAAGCTCTGGGTGTCGTTGGTGGCCAGTACTGTTTCGTCGACCGTCAGCGTTGGCTCCGTGCCGGTGGTGCTGATGCTCGGCCCGTCGTCCTTGAACACCAGGTTCTGGCCGATGTTGAGGGTCGCGTGGGCACTGTCGCCATCCTTGTCGGTGATGGTGGCCGTCAGGGTCACCAGAGTGTCCGAGGTCAGGCTCGTCGAATCATCCGGATTGGTTGGGTCTGGATGCACCACGGCCCGTTGCTGGTCGAGGGTGACGTCGCCATTAGCGGCGACGCTGACCGTGAATACCAGCAGGTTGGTGGTGGCCGTGCGGCCTTCGACCACGGTGCCGTTGAGTGACAGGTTGACCGCTTCACCGGTGGCCGTGTCGGTCAGCCCGGAGCCGCCCGCTACCACACCCAGTGCATAGGTCAGCGTGCCGGCCCCGTCAGCGCCAAACGCCGAGCTGAAGTTGGCGGTAAAGCTCTGGGTGTCGTTGGTCGCCAGCACCGTTTCGTCCACTGTCAGCGTTGGCTCCGTGCCGGTGGTGCTGATGCTTGGCCCGTCATCCTTGAACACCAGGTTCTGGCCGATGTTCAGTGTGGCATGGGCACTGTCGCCGTCCTTGTCGGTGATGGTGGCGGTCAGCGTTACCAGGTTGTCCGAGGTCAGGCTCGTCGAATCATCCGGGTTGGTCGCATCGGGATGCACCACGGCGCGGATTTGGTCGAGGGTAACGTCACCATTGGCAGCGACACTGACGGTGAATACCAGATCGTTGCTAATCGCTGTGCGGCCTTCCACGACTGTACCGTTAAGCGACAAATTCACCGCTTGGCCGGTAGCGGTATCGGTCAGCCCGGAACCGCCCGCGACCACGCCCAGTGCATAGGTCAGCGTACCCGCACCGTCAGCGCCAAATGCCGAGCTGAAGTTGGCGGTAAAGCTCTGGGTGTCGTTGGTGGCCAGTACTGTTTCGTCGACCGTCAGGATTGGCTCCGTGCCAGTGGTGCTGATGCTGGGTCCGTCATCCTTGAACACCAGGTTTTGGCCGATGTTCAGCGTGGCATAGGCACTGTCGCCGTCCTTGTCGGTGATGGTGGCGGTCAGGGTCACCAGATTGTCCGAGGTCAGACTGGTCGAATCATCCGGATTGGTAGGGTCGGGATGCACTATGGCCCGTTGCTGGTCGAGAGTGACGTCACCGTTGGCAGCCACGCTGACGGTGAACACCAGCAGGTTGGTGGTGGCCGTGCGACCTTCGACCACGGTGCCGTTGAGCGACAGGTTGACCGCTTCACCGGTGGCCGTATCGGTCAGTCCGGAGCCGCCTGCTACCACGCCCAGTGCATAGGTCAGCGTGCCCGCACCGTCGGCGCCAAACACTGAGGTGAAGTTAGCCGCGAAGCTCTGGGTGGCATCGGTGGTCAGCACTGTTTCGTCGACCGTCAACGTTGGCTCCGTGCCAGTGGTGCTGATGCTTGGCCCGTCGTCCTTGAACACCAGGTTCTGGCCGATGTTCAGCGTGGCATGGGCACTGTCGCCGTCCTTGTCGGTGATGGTGGCGGTCAGGGTCACCAGATTGTCCGAGGTCAGGCTGGTCGAATCATCCGGATTGGTTGGATCGGGATGCACCACGGCCCGTTGCTGGTCGAGGGTGACGTCACCGTTGGCGGCGACACTGACAGTGAACACCAGCAGGTTAGTGGTGGCCGTGCGGCCTTCGACTACGGTGCCGTTGAGTGACAGGTTCACCGCTTCACCGGTGGCCGTATCCGTCAGTCCCGACGGGCCGACAGTCACGCCCAGCGCATAGGTCAGCGTGCCCGCACCGTCAGCGCCAAACGCCGAGGTGAAGTTAGCCGCGAAGCTCTGGGTGGCGTCGGTCGTCAACACCGTTTCGTCGACCGTCAGCGTTGGCTCGCTGCCGGTGGTGCTGATGCTTGGCCCGTCATCCTTGAACACCAGGTTCTGCCCGATGTTCAGGGTGGCATGGGCACTGTCGCCGTCCTTGTCGGTGATGGTGGCGGTCAGGGTCACCAGATTGTCCGAGGTCAGACTGGTCGAATCATCCGGGTTGGTCGCGTCGGGATGCACCACGGCCCGTTGCTGGTCGAGAGTGACGTCACCGTTGGCGGCGACGCTGACGGTGAACACCAGCAGGTTGGTGGTGGCCGTGCGACCTTCGACTACGGTGCCGTTGAGCGACAGATTGACTGCCTCACCAGTGGCCGTATCGGTCAGCCCGGAGGCACCGGCTACCACGCCCAGTGCATAGGTCAGCGTACCCGCACCGTCGGCGCCAAACGCCGAGGTGAAGTTGGCGGCGAAGTTCTGGGTGGCATCGGTCGTCAACACCGTTTCGTCGACCGTCAGCGTTGGCTCGCTGCCGGTGGTGCTGATGCTTGGCCCGTCATCCTTGAACACCAGGTTCTGCCCGATGTTCAGGGTGGCATGGGCACTGTCGCCGTCCTTGTCGGTGATGGTGGCGGTCAGGGTCACCAGATTGTCCGAGGTCAGACTGGTCGAATCATCCGGGTTGGTCGCGTCGGGATGCACCACGGCCCGTTGCTGGTCGAGAGTGACGTCACCGTTGGCAGCGACGCTGACGGTGAACACCAGCAGGTTGGTGGTGGCCGTGCGACCTTCGACCACGGTGCCGTTGAGTGACAGGTTGACGGCTTCACCGGTGGCCGTATCCGTCAGCCCCGACGGGCCGGCAGTCACGCCCAGCGCATAGGTCAGCGTGCCCGCACCGTCAGCGCCAAACGCCGAGCTGAAGTTAGCGGCGAAGTTCTGGGTGGCGTCGGTCGTCAGCACCGTTTCGTCTACCGTCAACGTCGGTTCCGTGCCGGCCGCACTGACGCTCGGCCCGTCGTCTTCGAAGATCATCTTGGAGCCGATTTCGGCGGTCGAGGTGGAGGCTTGGCGCAGCGAGAAGCCGCCGATATCAAAGTCGGCGTGGTTATCGCCCCTGGCGTCGAGGGCCGCCCCGTTCTCGATGAGCACGCGGTTGTGATCCGATGTCGTGGTGTATTCAATCTGGTAGCCGGCTTTAATGCCGGTGAGTGTTGCAACCCCACCCGTGAAGCTGATGGTTATGGTCGGATCATTCACCGAACCGTCGGAATTTTCGATCACCAGCCCGGTGCTATTGTTGATGACTTGAACATTGGTGATGGCAACCGGCGTGTCATTCGCATAGCCGTTGATGAAATTTGCGCCAGGTTCAGCAGCGGTGCTGAATGCGCTGATTTTTACCACGGCAGTCTTGCCGCTTTGCAACTGCACGACGTCGAAATTGGCCGATGTCGAATTGTAGACACCGGTAAAGTCGATGTTGGACTCAACATCGGCTTCGGTCTGGCTAAGGTTGGGAACGGTCACATCCTGCCTGGCACCGGTGACGAACGAAAAGCGGATGCCTTCCTGTTCCACAATCATCTGGTTGTTGGTGCCGATGGTGGTCGGCCCACCACCCTGGCTGGTATTGATCGTGTCGCCAGTGTTTATGTTGGCGCCACTTGACTGGTCTGCGGGATCCTTGCCGGTGGCGATGATGGTGGGATCGGTGATCCGTGTGACACCGTTGATAACTTCAGTTGTCGGGTTCGCTTTCGTGAACATCAGGAAGAGGTTCTGACCGGAGGGCGCTCCGGCCAGACTGAATCCCAGGTCCTGACTGACTCCGACGAACACCTTATCCTGCAGATTGAGCGAATCATCGGGGTTCGTCGCATCTGGATGCTTGAGCGGTTGGTATTCCACGGTCCAGATCTTGCCGCCCGAGACTGGCGATCCGGTTTCTTCAATATAGGCCGCGAACACGATCGCGCCGCTTGCGCTTCCGGCTCGGCCCACAAGGATGTTGTTATTGTTCGTATCGGTGTAGAGAAGGATGCTGGTGCCATCGAGGGTATCCAGTCCACTGTCCACGCCGTCGAGCGGTGCGCCAGCGCTGTCGACGAAGCGGATATCGGTAACGCCGGACGGGTCGGTGAGGGTGAACGCATTGCTGCCGGTGTTGCCCGCGGCACCGGTATAGCCGCTCAAGGCCGCACCCGTTGCAGTACCTGCCCCCAGTGCGGTTAAGCGGGTAGAGAAAGCCGAGGGCAGGGATGCCACCAGGATATCGTTATCGTCAGCGTCTCCCGCGGGGCTTGGTGTGGCGGTGAGGTTCTGCAACCCTGCCGTTTCGTCCAGCGTAACGTTCGCGCCGGGCGCCACGCTCAGAGCGTTGGCCGTAATCGAGGTTAAGTTGAGGGAGGTTGGATCGCCCGTTAGCGATGAGTTTTGCTCGCGAATAGTCATGACGTTCTCCTGAGCAATTACGGTCATTGAGGCCGGACCATTGACCTCTGTAACTATGACGAAGCGCCGGAGATTGCACATCGGCCGATACTCCCAGGCGGGGTGGGAGTTTCGGCCTACGTGGGAGGGGGACACGGGATGAGGACGCGAAGGCGTGCTGTCGCATATTCCGTTTGTGAATGAGCACATGCTGCTGATGCTCGCCCGGACTTTAACCGGCAGCGCGTCGAGCTGAATGTGAGCCAACTCAGGTGGCTACTGGAACCGCAAAAAACAATGCGAGGGTGGTCCGCACCACCCTCGCATCCTTTTACGCGCGCGCTGCCTCAGGCGCTGCCATGGACAATGTCGGTACTCAGCAGATCAACCCCGACCAAAGTAATGGTCGTTAGTTGTCCGCCCGTTTCGGCAACCGTCACGATGCTGTCTGCGCCGCTGTTGTCGATCGACTGGACAACGGAACTCTGGTCGCCGTTGAGCACCAGCGTGTCTCGCAAGCCTGCGCTCGCATCGAAGCCGGTGACCTGGTACTTGTTTTGAGTGAATGACAAATCGACGTTGAAGGCATCCCGCTCACCGCTCGTGCCCACCAGCGTGAAGTCGAAGGTGGTGCCCAAGTCGTTGGCGAACAGGTTGGCGTCGAACGCACTCGTCGCCGAGTCTCCATCCTTGTCCGTCAGCGTCGCGTTGAACGCCAGCTTGATATCGCTGGCCAGGTTCTCGGTCTGCTGAATGAACTGGATTACCGGGATCTTGATATCGCCTCGGCCCATCGTCAGCTGAACTGCGTCGATCAATGCCGTGCCTTGCTTCTCAACGAGGAAGGACACCTGTCCGCCGGCCTCCGGCGTCAGGGTGTTCACCTCGGTGAGGTTCGAGAACGTGCCATCCTCGTAGTAGATCCGGTAGTACAGATCCTCGGTCGCCGTGTTGTACCCCCCCACGGAGTTGTCGATGAAGATCTTCATGGCCGACAGCAGGCTCTCCGGATTGATCACGAAACTTTCATCGGTAGCGCCGATTGCCGCCAGGTTGTCTCCCTGGAGGACGTTATTGGCGACGCCGATGCCGGACGTGCTGACGTTCATGGCCCTCGGGTCGATGTACGAGGGCAGGGGGTTGGTTTGTAGCTGGGCTTCGGTGGGGTCGGGTGCTCCAAGCCCGATACCGGTCAGGATGTCCGAAGTCGACGCTAGCGGCTTCGCGGAAAAGAACACAATCTCCTCGGATGGCGAAGGAATAGTCGGGTCATTCGTCTTCGGAATCAACAATGTGCGCACTGGATCCGGACCGCCGGCACTGAGCGAGCCGTCGGCACTGCTGAGCACGACCGTCGAACCGAAGCCTTGCACCAGGTCCAGTGTATAGGTGCCATTGTTATAGGCGGTCAGCGTGTAGTCGACGCTGGTATTCGCCGTGGAGGCGTTGTTGTCGAAATCGCCGGTCAACGTCCCTGCGAAGTGGTAGGCGCCGTTGGCGTCCGGTGAGGGTGACTGCTCGGTGAGCGTACCGGTCCCGGTCGTGGTCGTGTTGTCTGGCCGGACGAGGGTGAACTGGTTATTCACCAACGAAATATCCAGACCTGTTGCACCCAGTCCGTCGGCTCCGGTCGAGTTATCCCAGTAGCCTTGTTGTGGAAGCACGCTACCGGTCCCGATCAGGTTGCCGAACGCGAGTGTAGGGCCGTCGTCTTCGAAGATCATCTTGGAGCCGATTTCGGCGGTCGTAACAGCAGTTTGGAGCAGTGTGAAACCACCGATATCAAAATCGGCGTGGGTATTGCCCCTGGCGTCGAGAGCCGCCCCGTTCTCGACGAGTACGCGGTTGTGATCCGCCGCTGTGGTGTATTCAATCTGGTAGCCGGCCAAAACGCCGGTGATGGTTGCAACCCCACCAGAAATGGTAATGGCAATGGCCGGATCATTCACCGATCCGTTTGAATTCTCGATCACCACCCCGGCGCTGTTGAAGACGCGAACATTGGTGATGGCAATTGACGTATCACCCACATAGCCGTTGATGAAGTTCACGCCAGGTTCAGCCGCGGTGCTGAATGCGCTGATTTTTACCACGGCACTCTTGCCGCTTTGCAACTGCACGACGTCGAAGCTGGCCATCTTCGCGTTGAAGACGCCGGTAAAGTCGATGTTGGATTCAACATCGGCTTCGGTCGGACTCAGGTTGGGAATGGTCACATCCTGCCTGGCACCGGTGACGAACGAAAAGCGGATGCCATCCTGTTCCGTAATCATCTGACTGTTGGTGCCGAAGGTGGTCGGGTTAGCCGCCTGGCTGGTAATGATCGTGTCGCCAGTGTTGATATTGGCGCCGCTTGACTCGTCGGCGGGGTCCTTGCCGGTGGCGATGATGGTGGGATCCGTGATCCGCAAGACACCACCGTCGTCGACAACTGTCGGGTTCGTCTTCGTGAACATCAGGAACAGGTTCGCACCGGAGGGCACACCGGCCAGGCTGAATTCCAGGTCCTGACTGGTTCCGACGAATACCTTATCCAGCAGGTTGAGCGAATCATCGGCGTTCGTAGCATCTGGATGCTGGAGCGGTTGGTACTCCACGGTCCAGATCTTGCCGCCCGAGGCTGGCGAACCGGTTTCTTCGATATAGGCCGCGAACACGATCGCGCCGCTTGCGCTCCCGGCTCGGCCTAGAAGGATGTTGTTGTTCGTATCGGTATAGAGAAGGATGCTGGTGCCATCGAGGGTATCCAGCCCGCTGTCCAGGCCATTGAGCGGTGCGCCAGTGCTGTCGACGAAGCTGATATCGGTAATGGTTGCTCCGGGCGCGGCGCTGATGGTGAACGCATTGCTGCCGGTGTTGCCCGCGGCACCTGTATAGCCACTCAAGGCTGCACCCGTTGCGGTACCTGCCCCCAATGCGGTCAAGCGGGTAGAAAAGGTCGAGGGCAGGGACGCTACCAGAATGTCATTGTCGTCAGCGTCTCCCGCAGGGCTTGGCGTGGCGGTAGCGTTTTGCAAGCCGGCCGTTTCGTCCAGCGAAACATCCACGCCGGTGATTCCAATAGCCATGATTGTTCTCCAGAGCAATTGCGGTCATCGAGGCCTGACCGTTGACCTTGAAACGCCACTATGGAGAAGCGTCGGGGGGGGCGCATCGGCCGATACTCCCAGACGGGGTAGGAGTTTCAGACTAGTCGTCCTCGTCGGTGGCCTGCCGCGTAACGTGTATGTACCCGCGGCGTTCAAGCCTTGTGGTGGAACGGCAAAAAAATGCGAGGGTGGTCTGCACCACCCTCGCATCCTTTTACGCGCGCGCCGCCTCAGGCGCTGCCATGGACAATGTCGGTATTCAGAACATCGACCCCGACCAAGGTGATGGTCGTGATTTGTCCGCCCGTTTCGGCAATCGTCACGATGCTGTTTGCGCCGCTGTTGTCGATCGACTGGACAACGGAACTCTGGTCGCCGTTGAGCACCAGCGTGTCGCGCAGCCCTGCGTTCGCATCGAAGCCGGTGACCTGGTACTTGTTTTGGGTGAATGACAAATCGACGTTGAAGGCATCCCGTTCACCGACCGTGCCCACCAGCGTGAAGTCGAAGGTGGTACCCAGGTCGTTGGCGAACAGGTTGGCGTCGAACGTGCTCGTCGCCGAGTCCCCATCCTTGTCCGTCAGCGTCGCGTTGAACGCCAGTTTGATATCGCTGGCCATGTTCTCGGTCTGCTGAATGAACTGGATCACCGGGATTTTGACATCGCCTCGGCCCATCGTGAGCTGAACCGCGTCGATCAACTTCGTGCCCTGCTGCTGAACGAGGAAGGACACTTGTCCGCCGGCCTCCGGCGTCACGGTGTTCACCTCGGTGAGGGCCGAGAACGAGCCATCCTCGTAGTAGATCCTGTAGTACAGGTCCTCGGTCGCCGTGTTGTAACCCCCCACGGAGTTGTCGATGAAGATCTTCATGCCTGTCAGCAGGCTCTCCGGATTGATCACGAAACTTTCATCGGCATTGCTGATGGCCGCCAGGCTGTCTCCCTGGAGAATGTTATTGGCGACGCCGATGCCGGACGTGCTGACGTTCATGGCCGCCGAGTCGATGTACGACGGCAGCGGGGTGGTCTGTAGCTGGGCTTCGGTGGGGTCGGTTTTCCCGACCCCGATGCCGGTCAGGATGTCCGCCGTTGACGCAAGCGGCTTCGCGGAAAAGAACACAATCTCCTCGGATGGCGAAGGAATCGTCGGTGGATTCTGTGCCGGGATTAACAAGGTGCGCACCGGATCCGGGCCGCCGGCACTGAGCGAGCCGTCGGCACTGCTGAGCACGATCGTCGAACTGAAGCCTTGCACCAGGTCCAGGGTATAGCTGCCGTTGGTATAGGCGGTCAGCGTGTAGTCGACGGAGGTATTCGCGGTGGCGGCGTTGTTGTCGAAATCGCCGGTCAACGTGCCTGCGAAGTGGTAGGCGCCATTGGCGTCCGGTGAGGACGCCTGTTCGGTAAGCGTGCCGGTTCCGGTCGTGGTCGTGTTGTCTGGCCGGACGAGGGTGAACTGGTTATTCACCAACGAAATATCCAGCCCGGTTGCACCCAGCCCGTCGGCGCCGGTCGAATTATCCCAGTACCCTTGTTGTGGAAGGATGCTGCCGGTCCCGATCAGGTTGCCGAAGGCGAGTGATGGGCCGTCGTCCTTGAACACCAGGTTCTGCCCTATGTTCAGGGTCGCCTGGGCGCTGTCACCGTCCCCATCGGTCTTGGTCGCTATCAGCGTCACCAGGTTGTCCGCCGACAGCGTCGTCGAATCATCGGGATTGCTGGCGTTGGAATGCACCACCGCGCGGAGTTGGTCGAGGGTGACGTCGCCATTGGCGGCGACGCTGGCGGTGAACACCAGCAGGTTGCTGGTGGCCGTGCGGCCTTCGACCACGCCGCCGTTGAGCGACAGGTTCACCGCCTGGCCGCTGGCCGTGTCGGTCAGCCCGGAGGCCCCCACCACCACGCCCAGCGCATAGGTCAGTGTGCCGGCACCGTCAGCGCCAAACGCCGAGCTGAAGTTGGCGGCAAAGCTCTTGGTATCGTTGGTTGCCAGCACCGTTTCGTCCACCGTCAGCGTCGGTTCCGTGCCGGTGGTGCTGATGCTTGGCCCGTCGTCCTTGAACACCAGGTTCTGGCCGATGTTGAGGGTCGCCTGGGCGCTGTCGCCGTCTTTGTCGGTGATGGTTGCCGTCAGCGTTATCAGGTTGTCCGCCGTCAGGGTCTTCGAATCGTCGGGGTTGGTCGTGTTGGGATGCACTACCGCGCGGATCTGGTCGAGGGTGACATCACCGTTGGCGGCCACGCTGGCCGTGAACACCAGCAGGTTGCTGATGGCCGTGCGGCCTTCGACCACTGCGCCGTTGAGCGACAGGTTGACCGCCTGGCCCGTGGCCGTGTCCACCAGCCCGGAGGCACCCACCACCACGCCCAGCGCATAGGTCAGCGTGCCGGCACCATCGGCGCCGAACGCCGAGCTGAAGTTGGCGGCAAAGCTCTTGGTATCGTTGGTCGCCAGCACCGTTTCGTCCACCGTCAGCGTCGGTTCCGTGCCGGTGGTGCTGACGCTGGGTCCGTCGTCCTTGAACGCCAGGTTCTGGCCAATGTTCAGGCTCGCCTGGACGCTGTCGCCGTCCCTGTCGGTCTTGGTCGCCGTCAGCGTCACCAGGTTGTCCGAGGTCAGGGTCTTCGAATCATCCGGATTGGTCGCGTCGGGATGCACCACGGCGCGAATCTGGTCGAGGGTAACGTCACCATTGGTGGCGACGCTGACCGTGAACACCAGATCGTTGCTAATCGCCGTGCGGCCTTCGACCACTGCGCCGTTGAGCGACAGGTTGACCGCTTGGCCGGTGGCCGTGTCGGTCAGCCCGGAGGCACCCACCACCACGCCCAGCGCATAGGTCAGCGTGCCCGCGCCATCGGCGCCAAACGCCGAGGTGAAGTTGGCCGCAAAGCTCTTGGTATCGTTGGTCGCCAGTACCGTTTCGTCCACCGTCAGCGTCGGTTCCGTGCCAGTGGTGCTGATGCTCGGCCCGTCGTCCTCGAAGATCATCTTGGAGCCGATTTCGGCGGTTGACGTGCTGGACTGCAGCACCTTGAAGCCGCCAATGTCGAAGTCAGCGTGCGTCTTGTCGCCGTTCTTGTCGGTCAGCAATCCGGCGTTCTCGATCATCACGCGGTTGTGGTCGGTCGCCGTGCTGTAGGTGATCTGCGAGTCGGTCGGAACGCCGGTGATCAGCACCGTGCCGTCGGCGTTGTAGGTGATGACGACGCCGCTGACGGTGGCGCCCGCGAACGTCTTCACGGTGACACTGCCGTTGATGATCGCGACCTTTTCGGTGCTGTCGTTGGCGTAGCTGTTGATGAAGTTGACGCCGCTCTGCGACCCGCTGACGTTGTCGGCGTTCTTGACGGCGGTGAGCAAGAGCTTCGCGGTTGTTCCGCCCGTCTCCTGCACGACCTTGAAGGTCGCGGAGCGGGCGCCGAAGTACTGAGTGAAGTCGATGTTCGCTTCGACCCCCGCTTCGCCCGGGGTCAGGTTAGGGATCGTGAAGTCCGCCTTGGCACCGGTGACGAAGCTGAAGCGCAGACCCTCCTGTTCGGTGATCGCCTGGTTGTTGGTGCCCAGGGTTGTGTTGCCGCCGCCCTGGCTGCTGTTGACCGTGTCGGCGCTGGTGATGGCATCACTGCTTGCCGACTGATCCAGCGGATCCCTGCCGGTGACGACGATCGAGACACCAGGAATCCGGCCGTTCGCATCGGCCGTCGCGCCCGCGGTCGTGAACATAAGGAACAATTGCTGGCCCGACGGCGCTTTGTCCAGACTGAATTCCGCGTCCTGACCGGCTCCGATGAACACCTTATTCAGCAGATTGACTGCATCGTCGGGGTTCGTCGCATCTGGATGCTTGAGCGGTTGGTACTCCACGGTCCAGATCTTGCCGCCCGAGAGCGGTGATCCGGTTTCTTCGATATAGGCCGCGAACACGATCGCGCCGCTTGCGCTTCCGGCTCGGCCCAGAAGGATGTTGTTGTTGGTATCGGTATAGAGAAGGATGCTGGTGCCATCGAGGGTATCCAGTCCGCTGTCCAGGCCATTGAGCGGTACGCCAGCGCTGTCGACGAAACTGATATCGGTAATGGTTGCTCCGGGGTCAGCGCTGACGCTGAACGCATTGCTGCCGGTGTTGCCTGCGGCACCGGTGTAGCCACTCAAGGCTGCACCCGTTGCGGTACCTGCCGCCAGTGCGGTCAAACGGGTAGAGAAAGTCGAGGGCAGGGACGCCAGCAGGATGTCGTTGTCGTCCGCGTCTCCTGCAGGGCTGGGCGTGGCGGTGGTGTTTTGCAACCCGGCCGTTTCGTCCAGCGTAACGTTCGCGCCGGAGGCCACAACGCTCAGAGCGTTGGCCGTAATCGATGCTGTCACCACCTCTTCTGTTAGCGATGTGTTTTGGTCGCCAATAGCCATGACTTTCTCCAGAGTAATTGCGGTCATCGAGGCCTGACCGTTGACCTTTGGCCGCAACTATGGATAAACGCCAGCAATTGCGCATCGGCCGAAACTCCCATGCGGGATGGGAGTTTCAGACTACTTGGGAGGGGAAAGGGGAGGAGGGCGCGAAGGCGTAGCGTGTCGCTTATTGCGGTTGTGAATGAGGACAGGACGCAGGGGTTCTAAGGCCGCCCGGGCGTTAACCGCGAGCGCGTCGAGCTGAGTTTGAGTCAGCTCGGGCGGCCGGGATCACGCAATGACACTGGTATGCCGCCAGCGTCGTTCAAATCTAACCCTTGTCCATAAAGGCAGGCGAGCTCATGAGGTGCTTCCTCCACGCCGAATCACGATGGGCTGTTCAATCAACCGCAGTTCGAGCTCACCCGAGGCTGGCACGAAGCGCGGGCCAGTGCTTTCAGGCGTTGCCCGCAACCTCCAGGTGCGCTGCACCTTCGCCAGTTTGGCGACTCCCGACGCCACGGACCAGCGCCGGCAGACCTTCTCCAGTTTGAGCGGGTAAAGGGTGAGTTGGTCGCCGTTGAAGTGCATGCGCAGGAAGCATTTGTGGTCGGCGATGCGTTGCGAGGAAAAAACCACCTCGCTATGTAGTCCCCAAAAGGTATTGCCCATGACCATCCAGGCACCGAACAGCAGGCCTCCCAAACTACCGCCGAGGATCAGTGTCCCCACCAGGAACAACAAAACCTGGAGCAGGCTTTCTACCTCGAACTGCAAGTAGTGGATGTTGATACGGCCCATGAGCCACAGCAGCCCGATCGCCAGTCCCAGGTGAAGCAATCCGTGAACGGCTCCGACGCCATGGGCAAGCTTTCGGGTGCGCTTGACCCCGGCGGCCGAGAGCACTGCGCAGCCCAGCACAATGGTCACGGCGAGCATCACCGACGAAGGACTGTGTGCCAGGACCGAGTCCGGGTACGTCAGGTGGGGTTTGACTTCTTGTCGGTTGATTCAGAATAGGTCAGTTATGCAATAGCCGCCGGTACAGGGCAAGACGCTCAAAACGATGGACCCGCCAGAATGGCGGGTCCGAAAGGGGGATCAGAGTGTCGGCAGCTGCCCGATGCGCCCCATCATCTCGGTCACGATCTGCAGGTCCAGCAGGAACTGGCCGACGGTCTTGAACTCGTTGTCGTTGTGGCCGGTGTACTTGAGCTCGGGCCTGGCCAAACCGAACTGCACTCCGTTGGGCAGCTCATGGACCGAGGTGGCGCCGGCCGAGGTACCGAACTTGTGTTCCATGCCAAGGTTTTCGCTGGCCACGGCCAACAGCGCCTTGACCCATTCACCTTCGGGATTGCGGTACATCGGCTCGGCGATCGAGTAGTCGAAGGCCACTGCAGAGTGAGTCTTCTTGCTCCAGGCGCCCAGCTTTTCGGCGATTTCGGCCTTGAGCGTTTCCGGGGACTTGCCCTTCGGCACGCGCAGGTTGACCGCGAGCTGGAAGGCTTTTTCATCCATTCCGACGTAGGTCAGGGAGGTGGTCAGCGGCCCCATGAAGGCATCGGAAAAACCGACCCCCAACTTGCCCCCCAGGTAGTCTAGCCCCCAGTTGTCGACGGCGTAGCGGGCGGCGTCGGTAATGTGGTTGTGCTTGAGCGCGACCTTGCCATCGAGGCTGTTGATGAAGCCCAGCATCCTTGCCACCGGGTTGACGCCTGACTCGGGCTCGGAGGAGTGGGCGGAAACGCCGGTGACCGTAAGTTTGACGTCCTTGCCGACGACTTGTGCGCTCACCTCGAAGTTGCCGCCATTGCGCTTGGCATAATCGCTGCCTGCCTTCTGCAAGCGGGCGGCCAGTTCGGCGGGCTTGTCAGCCACCAGAGTGACGACCGAAGTCGACGGAATCTGATTGGTTGCCAGGCCGCCCGTCATTGAGGTGATTTCAGCGCCTTTGCCCTCTGCGGTGCGCCGAGGAAAACTGGCCATGACGGTGCCGTAGCCTTTTTCGGCGATCACCACCGGATAGCCGCCATCGAGTGCCAGGTTGTAGTTGGGTGTCGGGTTACGTTCAAAATAATAGGGGATGGCGTCGCCGGTGGTTTCCTCGGTGGTGTCTACCAGCAGCTTGAAACTCCTGGCCAGCGGCAGCTTCTCTTCCTTGATGATCTTCATGGCGTAGAGCGCCACCACGATGCCGTTCTTGTCATCCTCGGTGCCCCTGCCATACATGCGGTCGCCGATCAGGGTGACCTTGAACGGGTCGAGTCGGGTGCCGTCTTGCAGGACCCAGTTCTCTGGAGTTACGGGCACCACATCGGCATGAGCGTGAATGCCGATGACTTCGTCGCCGTTGCCTGCGAGGGAGATCTCATAGACGCGGTTGTCGATATTGCGAAAGTTCAGGTTGAAGGCCTGGGCAAGGCCCTTGAGCTTGTCGGCGATCTTGATGAATTCGGGATTCTCGTGCTGGGCAATGCCGTCCACGCGCGAGGTCGGAATGGCCACCAGCTCGCGCAGGGTTTCGGTGGCAGCGTTGCCGTACTTCACCCGTGCATAGAGGCCAAGCAGGCGATGGATCTCGTTTTGCTGTTCAGGGGAAAGGGTTTTGTTGCCCTGGAAAGCACTGATTGTCAGGCCGAGGTTGTCGCTCTTGGCAAGGTCGCTTTCGGCCACGCGTCCCAGGAATTGCCTGAAATCCGTTACCGACGTGTCACTGAAGGTCTTGAGGATGGTTGCGCTCTGTTGCGCGGTGATGTTGGCGTGCGCTGGCGTGGTGAGCGATGAAAGGCTGGCCAGCATCAGGGTTGTCGCGGCCAGGTGCTTGAGTGAGAAATCCATTGCTGGGGCATTCCTTTGCAGGTAGTTGGTAAGAAATGTCTGATCGATGAGTCAGAAACTTTTCCAAACTAACACCACTGGGGAATGGTACGGGAGTACATGAAGCGGGGTCTGTCGCATAGAAATGCAAAAACGACGCAGAAACGAAAAAAACGGGAAGGGTGCCCAATACTGTTCATTCAGGAGAGTCTTGAATCAGTGAGAAACCTGTGGCGAGCGAGCTTGCTCGCGCTTGAGTGCATAGCACTCACAAAAATCGGCGATTGTTATCAGATTTTTGGGGCCGCTACGCAGCCCAACGCGAGCAAGCTCGCTCGCCACATTGAACAGCATTGCGGGAAGGTTTCCTGGGCTTTCACGTGTTCAAACGGTTCTACCAACGTAACTCGAAGGTATTTTTTGCGCCCGGATGAATGTTACTGCCCAAGCGTGCGCATTCGCGAGAAAGGGTGTCGTACAGCCATTGACGGTCATTCCCTTCGGCACGACAGATGCGAAAGCGACGAAGACGAGTGGGTATCAGGTCCAGCGATTGTAGGTGCCCGCCCGGGGCCAACGAGGCAAAGTACAGAAACCCCAGGTCGCCGCGAAAGGCTGTGTGGCCCTCGATGCCCTCGTAATCGTTCAGGAGATCGCCGCATCCATAGAGAATCAGGCGTTCGCGGTACACCTCGATACCCTTGATGTGGTGCGAGGAATGCCCGTGTACCACGTCAACTCCGGCCTCGTCGATCAAGGCATGGGCGAACCGGACCTGCTCCCGCGGGATATCGAATCCCCAGTTGCCGCCCCAGTGAATGGAGGCGACCACCAGATCCCCCGGTTTTTTGCCCTTGAGAATCCGTTCGGCCACAGGGCGCAGGCTTTGCATCGACAGATCCTTCAACCGCGCGACGCCCGCACGGCTATCCGTGGCGGCCCATTCCGGCGCAATGCCGCTGTCGGGTGCGCCGAGGCCAAACACCAGCAAGCGCCGTCCGCCAGGCTGCGGCAGCACGGCGGGCATTTCGGCAGATTGCCGGTTGTGCCCGGCGCCGGCGCTGCACATACCGTTGTTCGATAAGGTGTCTAGCGTATCGGTCAGCCCGGCGGCCCCCCAGTCCAGCACATGGTTGTTCGCCAGCACGCAGCAGTCGATGCCGGCTGAACTGATGGCCGGAAAGTTCTCCGGGCTCATGCGGTAATTGATGCCCTTTGGCTCCGGTCGTCCGCGGCGGGACACTGCCGTTTCCAGATTAATGATGCGTGCGTGTGGCTGGCGAAGTTCGAACTCATCCAGTGCAACGCCCCAGACATAGGTGAAACCGACCGGGCAGGGAATCGGGCCATTGAGTCGTTCTGCCAGCCGGACGTAATCGCCGGCATTCTTGACGTAGGCTTCGTAAAGCCGCGGATCGCCAGGGTGCGGCAGTACTGAGTCAATGCCTCGGGCGGTCATGACGTCGCCAGCGAGAAACAGTTTCAGGGTATCGGTTACAGCTGCCATGGCACCGTCCCTATAACGTAAACCGGGACTCAATTTTACTCCGCGCTCCTGGAGCAAGAGTAAGCGTCTGTTTTAAAACAAATTTATTTTTGTTTTAGTCTTCCCGAGCGCAGCAAAAGTTGATAAATTCTCGCGCATTCTTACAGAGGCCCTTACAGGGCTTGTAGCGTAAGGACGCAGCATCTCGTGCTGCTCACAAGCCGAAAGGCCAGAAAGAGAGTGCCAGGCACTCATCGCAACAGATACAGGGGCGTCGCCAAGCGGTAAGGCAGCAGGTTTTGATCCTGCCATGCGTTGGTTCGAATCCAGCCGCCCCTGCCATTTTCCTTATACTCATCCAGATATGACTCCATCGGCGGTATTGCCCAACTCCGGGTTACTGCGGCTATGAAAACCCTGGACGTGCCTGATCAAGTGAGTTTGGTGCGCCATGCTCACCTTGATAAAGCTGGAAATCAGGTAATGAGTTCTCCGCTTGGGCGGGATGGACAGCATACTCAGCCATGATCAACTGCAAGTGCTCAATGGCTTCCTGGTATTTACGATCGGCGTGTCGTCTTTTCTTTTGGTACAGCGTGAACTTTTCCAGGTCCATGTTGGGTTGATCGAGAAGGTCAAGGGCGGCACGGTTCAAGTCATAGGCTTCGCTGAACAGTTGTTTGTTACGCTCAAGCGCCAGCTTCAGGCAGGCTGTCATTTGATCGGAAGTCTTCGTACCGCTCATTGCCGGGCCCCTCTCTTATTGGCGTGTTCTGGTTTTTTAAGCCCAACCCTGTGTCTGGCATGGAGAGCTGGGATGATCAAATTCAAAAAAAGCTGAAGCCTGGCTATTTACCGCGGCGCCATACCTTGAGGTAGTCCACGCTGAAGGTGGAGGGCAGGTCGGCGTCGTCGACAACGCCAAACCAATCCCACATGGCCTCGCTGTCAAAGAGGATCTGCATCGGGAAGAACCAGTGAGTGTTCTTCGCCTCGCGCACCAGTACGCCGTCTACGTACCAGCGCAAGGTGTCTGGCTGCCAGTCAAAGCCGTAGACGTGGAAGGCGCTGGCCAGGCGCCATGGGCTGATCCAGCTGCTGCCATCGCTCAAATGCGCGGTACTGTGGGGCGTCGCCCAAACGTGGGCGTTCATGTTGTACAGGTGGTCGAAGGTGGCGTTCTTGGTCTTGCCGCCGATCTCGAATATGTCGATTTCCGTGGCGTTGTCGACCAGCCCCGTCCATGCCAGCCAGAACGCGCTGGAACCAGCCGAATCCATCGGTTTGGCGCGAGCTTCGTAGTAGCCGTAATAACTGCGCTCGAGCGTGCGGACCATCGCTGAGGTATAGCCGTGGAACCCCAGGCGTACGTACTTTTGCGGCACGCTTTGCTTGCGGAAAACAATGTTGAGGTTGCCGTTGTCAACGTAGGCATTGTCGGGCGTGAACAGCGCCGGCTTACGCCCGAGCGAGTCGGTGCCCGTGGCATTGTTGACGTGCCAGCGGTTGGCATTAAGGGTCGCGCCGTCGAAATCGTCGGAAAATTGCCTGTCCAGAATCCACCGGCCGACATTGGCTTGATCGGACAGCGGCAGTTCGGCGTTGGTCCGCTGTGGTATCGGTCCCAGGGGGCCGACACGGGTCCAGGAATTGGCAAACCGGGGGATGGCGACGGACCATTTGTCCGCCAGATACCGGGCCACGCGCTGTCGTTCTTCCAGGGAGGCCAGGTGACGGTCGTACACCAGCACTTCAGCGATGTCGCCGCGCAAGTCTTCGGTGTTGCCGACCACGTTGCGTCCCACTGCATACGGGCCTATGGGCACGTCGTTGAGTTCCAGTACGAAAAGGGTCGAGTCGTAGGCGGTGGTCTGTTGCACGCTGATCGCGAAATTCGGTGCCACGTTGTCGTTATCAGCGAGCCGCGGGCGCGAGCTGAACAATCGCTGCCAGGTCTCGCCACCGCTTTGCCCGGTCAATCTGCGTGACACGATCAATACCGTGGCAGGGCCTTTGGCGGCGCGAATCGTCTTGCCCAGAAAGGCCGAAGTACCCTCGAAACTCACCACCGAATGGCCATTCATGGCGTTTTCCACGCGCAGCGGGAGCGAGGCGTTTGTCGCATCATCGACGGTCGCGTCGTTGGCCTTGCCGGACTTGTCGTGCCACCGCAACAGGCGGCCGTGGGCATCGAGGGTCATTTTCGTTGCGTCTGCGGCGTCGAGCCACAGCACCAGGCCGTTGGCAAGCGGTTCGGGCGGCGTTCCCGATGCGTTACAAACAACCGATGCCAGGGCGATCAGCAGCCAATACCTTGCCCGCAGCAACGGCTGGGCGAGGCGCCTGAGGGCATTGCTTATACCCATTGCTTTAACGCATTCGCTGCCAGTAATCCGGGTTGGGTGCGGTATCCCTGCGGATTGCGCAACTGCCAGCGCCAGGTGTCGATGATCATCTGCGCCAGGTCACGCTGTGCGTACCAGCCCAGATCATGCCCAGCCTTGGTGGGGTCGGCCCAGCATTCGGCGATATCGCCGGCGCGACGCGGCGCGAATTGGAAGGGGATGCTGATCCCGGTAATGTCCTCGAAGTTGCGGATGATCTGCAGCACGCTGTAGCCGATGCCTGTTCCCAGGTTCCAGGCATGAATGCCGTTTCTGCTCTGTAACGCTTGCAGCGCCTTGAGATGGCCTTCGGCGAGGTCCACCACATGCACGTAATCGCGCACGCACGTTCCGTCGACGGTGGGATAGTCGTTGCCGAACACCGTGAGTTCGGGCTCTCGCCCCATCGCGACCTGTGTCAGGCAAGGCAGCAGGTTGTGGGGTTTGCCGTTGGGGTTTTCCCCGATCAGCCCGCTTTCGTGAGCGCCAATCGGGTTGAAGTAGCGCAACGCTGCAATGCTCCAGTGCGGATCGGACCTGCACAGGTCGCTGAGCAATTCTTCGGTCATCAGCTTGGTGCGACCGTATGGGTTGATCGGATTACCTGTGCCCAGGTGTTCGGTGATCGGTATCTGCCGCGGGATGCCGTACACAGTGGCCGAGGAACTGAACACCAGCTTGAAGACTTCAGAGCGGGCCATGGCATGGCAGAGATTGAGCGTGCCGACCACATTGTTGGCGTAATAATCCAGCGGCTTGCGAATGCTTTCCTCGACGGATTTGAGGCCGGCAAAATGCACCACGGCATCGATGTCGTAGCGGCTGAAAATATCGTCGAGCAGGTTCGTATTGCGGATATCGCCTTCAATGAAATCGACCCGTGTATGGGTCAAGCGCTCCAGACGCGCGAGCGATTCCTGGCAGCTGTTGCACAGATTATCGAGTACCAATACCTGATGGCCGGCGTCGATCAGGGTCAGAGTGGTATGGGAGCCGATGTAACCGGCCCCGCCAGTAATCAGCGTGGTTTTTCCCATGGCATGATGCTCCTGTCACAAGGAGACTGGACAAAGCAGAGAGACAGGTTGTTCGTTGCTGCGAGTTCGCCGAGCTGACATTGCCGCAAGGCATTCAGCGAGCGGTGAACACCGATCTGAATTCTTGCGGCCACCGAGGGTGCAACGCGCTATAGGCCAGCGCATAACTCAGCGTGCCGATAGCGATGTTGCAAGCCAGGTGCGGATATCCCTGTAAACCCAGGTGCGGAGAAACAAACACCACGGCGGCGGCCATGATGAGTGAGGCGATCACGCTGCGATAATTGGATTCGAAAAAAGCGCGCCAGCCGTAACCTATTGCAGTGTTCAGGCCGCGGATCTGCTGGGGGGTGATCACCATCATCCGCACCAGCAAGGCCAGGGCCGCGGCCATGCCTGCATAGAGGTGACCGAGGCTGTAAACCAGCACCAGCGCCAGCACGGTGGTTGCCACTTCAGCCTTGACCGTCAGGTGGGTGCGATTGACCGCCACCAATGCAGTCGTGGCGTACATGGCGGTGTTGCCGATGGCCGCGGTGCAGGCAAGCACTTGCAGCAGGGGAATGGCCGCTGCCCATTTGGCGCCGAATATCAAAACGATAATGTCTTCGGCGGTTAATGCGATGCCGATGAACAGTGGCGTGAGCAGGAAGCTACTGATTGCGGTCGAGTCGCTGATCATTGCGATGAACCGTGCCGTATCGCCGCTGCGCCGGGCGAACACTGGCAATGCATAACTCATCAAGCCGTTATAGATCGCCGTGCGGGGCAGATCGATGATGCGCAGCGCCATATTGAACATGCCGACGGCATGGGTGCCGGCCGTAATGCCGAGTACCACAGTGACGCCACGCTGCAGCGTTTGTGAACTCATCACGTTGATGGCCACTGGTGTTCCGGCCGTCAACAGTTCACGCAGGAACGGCCCGTCTATGTAGAAGGCAATCCAGCGACGGTTGCCGAGCATCAACACCACGATGGAAACGAATTCCATGATCAGCGCCTGAGCGATGACCGCCCACGCGCCAAATCCCCCGAGCGCGACAGCGATCCCGCCCACGCCACCGGCCACTTTGCCCAGCAGCGTGCGCGAGGCCAGCATCTTGAAGTTGCTGGTGCGGCGCATTTCCACCACATAAACCCGCGCCATCATGGTGAACAGAATCTTCACCGAGGCGGCCGCCGTCATCCATCGCAGCATTGGCGACGTCGTGTACAGCATTGCGGCGAACGTGATGACGACAATCGATGCCACGCTGAGCAGCACCGCGAACCAGAAGGCCGTGCAAATGTGTTTGTCTTCGAGTCGCTCCAGGCGTACCAGCGGGTCTTCCAGCATTGACGCGTAGAGGATGCTGAACACCTCGACGATGGCAATGATCACCGTGCCCACACCCAGTTCTGCCGGCGACATCAGCCTGGCATAGGCGATAAAGGTAATCATGGACAGGAAGATCAGGCCGAATTTCTCGGTGAAAATCCAGACCAGTGTCACCAGGCGACGATTGGCCATTGCTGGAACCCGGTGTGGCTTGGCGGTGAGCAGGCTGTGACTGGTTCAGGGCGCTTTGCGCCGTGTTTTCATTCGCGCGTAGAGATAGCGCAAGGTCGGTTTGCCATTGAAGAAAATCAGCGCTTGCCACGAGTGTTCGAGCATCCGCCTGAACACAGTGATGACTTGCGTATGCTCGCCGCGCCTGGAAAACGCATTGAGGAATTCCGCGTGGTTGGCCAGCACGAAGTGAATGCGCTGCTGGCGGGTCAGTACGGCTGCATAGCGCGCCAGGTACAGCTCGATGAATCTGATCTTGTACGGATAGTATTTTTGCGGTTGCGCGGTGATGTTGCCGTGGTTTACGGCACGGTTTACCAATACTTGCGGCACCGTGTGAATCTCCCAGTGCTCGGCAATCCGGGTCCACATGAAGCGGTCTTCGGAGTAACGCAGACTGGCATCGAAGCCGCCGAGTTGCATGATCACGTCGCGCTTGACCAGCGCGGAAGATACGCCATTGACGACGTTGGCGTGGATGAAATCGTAGAAATGCCTGCCATTCTTGCGCCGGTTTTCCAATTGCCACCGACCGTCGCTGTAATCGTTCTGCACGTAGCAGTCTATGAGCCCCACCGGCCGTCCCTGACGACTGAGTTCGTCATACAGTGCCAGTTGTTGCTCCAGCTTTTGCGGACGCCATCTGTCATCAGCATCGAGAAACGCCACAAGAGTCTCTTCAGTGTGCTGCAAACCGTGGTTGCGGGCGCTGGCCTGGCCTTCGTTGGCTTGCTGCAACAGCGTCAGGCGAAACGGCGCCGCGAAGTCTTTGACCCGTTGTGGTCCCTCATCGGTGGAACCATCGTCGATAACGATGACGTGATCGGGCAGTCGGGTTTGCCCGGCCAGGGACGCCAGTGTTTGCTCAATGCTGTCGGCGGAGTTGTACATCGGAATGATTACGCATACCGAGCAGGAAGATGGGGAGGGGGCGTTCAACACTTGCTTTTCTCCTTCATCGCGTTGGCGGGTACGCCCTCGAATTCGACGCAATCTTCAGGCGTGGAAGGGCGTGTTACCAAACCAGGCCGTTTGGCGTGGTGGTGCCGGAATGACAGGGCCAGGATGCAGAACACCAGGAACTCTGCGCTGCGGTAGTTGGGAACCACATACGCCACATAGTTGGTGAGCATGAACGATCCGATGATGACCATTGCGCTGGCGTGAAAGCTTGCCGCGTGATCAGCCATCAGGGCGCGATAGTGTTTGAGCAGTGCCTCGATCAGCATGAGGGCCAGCGCCACCAGCTCAATGACTCCACCGTTAAGCAATGTCTCCATGTAGCCACTGTGGGCATTGCCGATGTAACCCCAGCGGCTGATGAATGCCTCGGCGCTCGGGCTGGACCAGAAGGCACCGAAACCGTAACCCTTGAGGAATTCGGCATCGATCAGCGGCGTGAGCAGGTCCCAGATCAGCGTGCGGTCGGTGAGTGACGGGTCACGACCGATCAGCTCCAGCAGCAGCGCATAATTGCCGTAGAGAAAGAAACAGAGCAGCACATAGACGCTCGTCGAACCGAGCAATACGGGCAGTGAGCGGTTGAGGTGCAGGCGGATCAGCGCGAGGAAGTACCCGTAGCTCACCGTGCCGGCCACGATCAGTGCCAGGGCTGTGGCGGATTGGGCCAGCGCGATCGCGATCAGCGAGAACAACGAGCAGAGGATGGCCCAGGGATTGCGCTGACGGACCATCGGCAGCAGCAACAAAATGGCGATTGCGTTGATCCGGGCACCGGCATTTTTTTCCGGGAAGATCCCTTTGAACGCACCGTCGCGAAGGCCGCCGTAGATGAATGCGATGTCAGGCCTGAATAGCGCGAGTATCAAGCCGAACAACGCGGCGGCGCCGATGATACAGCCGAGCATGAAGGCAATTTTCTCGAGGCTGTAGTTGTAGGCGATGAAACCGCCAAAGAACACCACGCTGATCAGCGCCACAAAACGTTTGAAGCTTAACATCGGGTCGTAGGACCAACTGATCGAGGCGGCCAGGCAGAGCATGAACAGCAACAGGAAGGCGTTGTTCCGGTAAAAGCTTTTGCTGAGCAAGACCTTGTTGCGGATGAAGAAGAACAACGGCACCAGCAGGGTGATCAGGCCGCAGATCTGATTGACCACGTTACCTTCGAGGTCGTTTTCGGCGGTGTTCAGATTCGACACATCGGCCAGCCCGAAAAAAAATCCGATCACCTGGATATAGAACAGCACACCGAACAACGTGAAGGCGTTGCGCAGCGTGCTGTACCTGACTTCCAGTTTATTCATGACGACTGGTTCCCTAGCAACGCGTCGAGATAAGTTTTCGCCGCGCGGGCGCTTACAAAGCGGGCAGCGGCATCGATGCGCGCCTGGCGGTTTGCATCACGCGGCGAAGTCAGTTCCACTGCGATGGCCTGTGCCAGTGCGCCAGGGTCGTCGACAGCCACCAGCGGGGCGATCGCGCCATTGTCGAGAATCTCTTGCGGGCCATAGGGGCAGTGGGTCGACACCACCGGGGTGCCAGTGGACATGGCCTCGACCAGCGCGTTGGGACTGCCCTCGAAACGCGACGACAGCACAAAACAATCGGCCGCTGCCACTTCCGCCATCGGTTCGCGGGTATAGCCCGGCAGGTCGAACCGGTCGGCCACGCCCAGCGCGACGGCCTGCTCGAGCAACCGGGGCCGGAGTGCGCCTTCGCCGAAAATGATCAACCGGGCAGCGGGATCGGGTAATCGGGCGAAGGCATCGAGCAATACGTCAAAGCCTTTTTGCCACGCCAGGCGCCCCACGGCGACAACCACCGGGGAGGTCTTTTTCAGCAGCCAGCGGTGGCGGGGACGCCCCGGCGCCTTGTCGCGAAAATCGTTGTCGAGTACCGGGTTGTCGGCGACGGTGACGTCCTGTCGGCGGGTGAGGGTGGTGTCGATCAGATCCTGGGCGACGCCACGTGAGACGCAGATCACCGGATTGGGGATGAGTCGATACAGCAGCGGCGCCAACAGATAGGCCGTGCGTACCCGCCAGCGCGGGGTTGACGTGTTTGTCATGAGAAAACGCGTTGCGCTCACTGACGTGCAGGCGCGCCAGGGTACCTGACAGCGCGGCAGCGGCGATGGCCACCACATTGACGTGGGTCAGGGCGGCCAGTTGCGCGTCAAAGCGATTGCGGCGCAGAAAGCGTGCCAGTGCCGGCACTGCCCTGGAGCTGCGCGCACTGTGCAACTGCACCTGCCTGACCCGTGGGTCGAGATGCGTCGAGTTCACTCCGGCGCCGGCAAGCATCAACAAGGTCACATCATTGCCTGCGTCTGTCAGCGCACTGGCAAGGCGCACCATCATTTTTTCGGCGCCGCCGCCGTTCAAGTCCTGCAGGATAATCAGCAGCCGTTTCATTGGTTCCATACCCGGTAGTACGCCTGCGCGGCGTATTGACTGGTGTACTGGCGGACGGTGTCAGCGGCCACTTGTCTGCCCGGCGCAGTCGAGGCCAGGCTGCGCAACATCCCTTCGGCCAACGCCGATACATCATTGACCTTGACCAGATGCCCGAGGCGCCCGTTATCAAGCAGTTCCCTGGGGCCGGTTTCGCAATCGCAGGCCAACACCGGTGTGCCCAGCGCCAGGGCTTCGATCAGCACGGTCGGCAAGCCTTCATGAAAGGAACTCAAGATGAGCAGCCGTGCATGCCTGATCAACGGGTAGGGATTGCTCAGGAAACCGGTGAAATGCACACGGTGCCCGATGCCCAGGCGGCGTGCCTGTGAGGTCAGCGCGGCGTGTTGCGGGCCATCGCCGATGATCACCAGATCCGGCAGCGCAGTGCTGTGCAAAGCCATGGCGTAGGCGTCGAGTAACAGATGGAACCCCTTCGGTTCCACCAGCCGGCCCACCCCTAGCCAGAACTCGCTCGGCAAACCGGTAAGCATGGGCGTTTGTGCGGCATCGAGCAGTTGTTCGCTGATCACGGCATTGGGGCAATAACGAATGCGCTGACGACCCCAGGGCACGAGGTCGGCGAGGGCTTGATGCAGGCCCTTGGAAACCGTCACGACCTGACCATTGCCACACAGGTACAGCGCATAGAGCAGGCGCACAGTGGCGGGGCGGATGCTTTGTTCGGCGCAATCGAGTGCCGCGTGACGGCTATAGATGACCTTGCAGGAGCTGCCCAAGGTGGCAAACCAGGTGCAGAGGTTGGCTTGTTCCTTGGCGGCGATGAGGTGGGTCACGCGCTCACGCCGAATAATCCGGCGCAACAGCAGGATGGACTTGAGCAGACCGGCGATGCCGCTGCCGCCACCCTTGAGGGTGGCAACCCCTTCATGGTCTGCAGTGTCGCCGTTCATGACGAAATAGCTGACGCGCTGGCCATCCTTGAGAAACTGTCTGGCCAGGCGCTGCTGGACACGCTCCAGACCACCATCGGGCTTGAAGTCCTTGAGGATGAACAGGATATGCATGGTCAGTGCTCAGTGCGCGGCGTTCAGGGAGAAGTGATATTGATGGTCACTTTGCGCCGAACGATCATCAGCAACAGATGAACAAAATTGGTCGGGTAGTCGATCAGGTAACGCTTGATGGTGTGTGGTTCGCGGTACATCCGATAGAACGCGCGCAGATGCAGGCGGTTGATCGGTTCAGGGTAGTAATGGTGGGTGGCCGTGGCTTCTTGGCGAATGAAACCGCCACAGGTGAATGCAACACCGGTGAAACCGGCACGCAGGGCATCCTGCTCGAACTGCTCTTGAAGCCCGGCGCCCAGGCCTACGATCAGGATGTTCGCTTCGCTGCGGCAGATGTCTGCCTGAATGCACGCGGCCTGCGGTGCATCGAAATAGCCATTGTGATGACCGGCGATCAGCAATGCCGGGTAGCGAGCCTTGATCTTGGCGATGAACAGGTCCAGTTCGGCTTGCCGGGCACCGACAAAGTACACGCGCTTGCCTTGTTGCTCGGCGTAACTGAAAACAGAGTCGGCGATAGAGGTGAAGTCGAAGCTGACGCGTCCGATTGTCCGGCCGGTGATGCGCGACATGAAGGTCGACATCAGCATGCCGTCGCAAAAATAGGCGATGGAAGTCGGGTGCCGGTCGAACAGACTGCCGACGGAGGCAAAATTGATGAAGGAAAATGCCTTGTTGGCTTCCAGCAGATTCGGCGTGTAATGCCCGATCAATTCCAGACTGATCATTGCCTGACTCCTAGTAAATGTCCTTTGAGAACAAGGTGAAAGGGGTCTTGACGAGAATCTTGATGTCCAGCCACAGCGACCATTGATTGATGTACTTGAGGTCCTGGGCCACGCGTTGCTGCATTTTTTCCAGCGTCTGGGTTTCACCGCGATGTCCGGTGATCTGGGCCAGCCCGGTGATTCCCGGCTTGAGGCGATGACGGGCCATGTAGGCGCGTATCTTGCCGGTGTAGTAAATGTTGTGAGTGACCGCGTGGGGGCGCGGGCCGACAAGGGCCATTTTTCCGGACAGTACGTTGAATAGCTGCGGTAACTCATCGATGGAACTGCGCCGTAAAAAACGCCCGAGCGGGGTGATGCGCTCGTCCTGGCAGGTGGCCTGGCGCACTTCGCTGTCGTCATGCAAACGCATCGAGCGGAACTTCCAGACCGTGATCACTTCGGCGTTACAGCCAAGACGGTTTTGCTTGAACAACACCGGGCCGGGCGAGGAGAGCTTGACGGCTGCCGCCACGATCAGCAGTAAAGGGCTGAGCACAATAATGGCCACGGCGGCCAGGCTACGTTCGAACAGCTCTTTGCAGAGCAGGCTGCCGGGGTGCGAACTGATCAGGCTCTCATTGAGGTAGATGGCTGGCATCCGCTCGATTTCCGAGATCGACTGATTGAGCAGCACCATGCTGCCGAAATCAGGGATCCAGACCACGTCGACATTCATGTCCAGAAGGTCGATGTACAGGGCTTCAATGATGGCGGCTTGTGCCATCGGCAGCACGATGTAGACACGACGCACATGCAGGCGGGTGATGATCTCCCGAATCTCGTCGATGCGGCCCAGCAGCGGCAGAATGCTGGGGGCGGGACCGGTATGTTCGGCGGTTGCGACAAAACCCAGCAACGGTACGCGGTTGCGCCTGGACAGTTTCCTCGCCAGCTTATGCGCGGTCGGGCACGTACCGATGATCACCGCGCGGCGCTCGTTACAGAGCTTGCGTGAATGCAGTCGGGCCAGGTAATGCAGGGGCAGGAAGCTCGCGGCCTGGATCAGATAACCCAATACGGCCCAGACGATGATCACTTGGCGCGAGAAAATCACGCTGGTCTGGGTGATGAAGGCAATGCTGATCAGCACGGCCAACAGGATCAACCAGGCCGCCAGCAACCGAGCGAGCCCAGATAACGACTCATGACGCTTGTGGTAAACCTGCATGGCGCTGTAGATCGGAACCGAGCCGAGAACGGTGAGAATCATCAGAACGCGGTATTCACTGGTCAGGCTGCCGACCCGCCAGTACACGAGCAGCATCAGCAGCAGATTGACCAGACTGAGTGCGCACAGCCATTGGCCCCAGAAGGTCAGACCTCGCCGGTGTGCCATTTGAGCGGTGTATAGCGATGTCATCGGCTCAACCTCCATGCATGGGTTGGACATCGGCGCCGAATACTGGACGCCCTCGTTCCCGCACGCTGGTATAGCTCGACTGGGATGAAGCAGCCTTTGGTAGATGTTGGAGAGAGATTACGGGGTTACAGGTGCAAGGTTTTACCTGGACAAGTAGTCGTAGTCCTGGAACGTATCGCTATGGCTGTAGCCATGTTTGCGCGCCTTGCGCAGGTCAACCTGATTGAGTACCACACCAAACACCGGCGCATGGCTCTGCTGCAGGATGGCGAGGCATTTCTGCACCTGGCTGATTGGCGTGCTTTCGGCCTTGATTACGTAGATTACGGCGTCCGAGTGCTTGGCCAGTAATAGCGCGTCGCTGACCATCTGTGCCGGTGGAGAGTCAATGATGATGCGTTGGTAGCGCGACTTCAGTGCCTCAAGCATCGGGACCAGACGCGGCGAACTGAGCAGGTCCAGCGGTGGCGGCGAAAGCTTTCCGGCCGGGAGCATGTCGAGATTGCCCACCGTACGGATACAGTCCTCGAGCCGGGCAGTACCCGCGAGGATATTGGCCAACCCCGGGCTGTCTTCGGGAAAATCGAAGTTGAGCGACAGGCTGGGTTTGCGCATGTCGGCGTCGATCAACAGGACGCGCTCCAGCATGGTGAGCGAGTAGGCCAGGTTGTCGGCGATGGTGCTTTTGCCCTCGTCGGCGATGGTCGAGGCAACGAGTACCACCTGGGACGGCATGTCGCCGCCGTGCAACATCAACCAGGTGCGCAGGTTGCGAATAGTCTCGCAAAAACGCGGGTGATCGTTGTCGTCGAACAAGCGCGCCAGTTGCCGACGGCTTCTCTTGGTGACCAGCGGCACCACGCTGAGAAGGGGGATATCGAGCGTGCTTTCGACTACTTCGTCCGTCGTGAAGGTTTTGTTCAGGGTTTCGGACAGCAGCGCCAGCACTATGCCGACAAGCGCAGCCAGGATAGCGACAATCGTCACAATCAGTGTTTTATGGGGCTTGCTCGCTTCCAGAGGAACAATCGCAGGGTCAACGATGCGCGCCTTGGTGGCGTCCATGTCTGCCGTGGCCGCGGTTTCCTTCAAGCGGGTGATGAAGGTTTCATACAGGGCGCGGCTGCTGTCGACCTCACGCTGGAACTCACGCAGCTGGAATTCCTTGCGCGAAATATCCTGTATCTGCGCCTTGTTGCTGTTGAATGATTTACGCAGTGAGCTTTCGTTGGCTCGGGATAGTTGGTATTCACGCTCAATGCTGGCAACCACCTGCTGAACCTGCAGGCGCAAACTGTCGGTGGCTATGCGCAACTCGGCCTGGGCGGCGATAAGGTTCGGATGTTTTGGACCGTAGCGCCCCGACAGCTCCTCGACCTTGGCTTGGGCCTTGGCCTGTTGGGCCTGGAATTTCTGTACCAGAGGGTTACTCAAGACCGCGGGCACACTGGAGAGTTTGCTCAGGTCGCCATTGCTCAGGGCCTGTACCTGGCGGAACTGGCTCTCGGTTTCCGCCAGGTTACGGCGGGCATCGATCATGCGGTTGCCGGTCATTTCCAGTTCATTGGCGCTGATGGTGGTGACGCCGCCAACGTCGACCAGGCCTTGTTCTTCCCGGTAGGCCTGAAGTTTGTTTTCGGCGCTGCGCAGGTTATTGCGCAATTCGACCAGGCGTGAATTCATCCAGCTGGTGGTGGTCTGTGAAGACTTCAGGCTATTGTCGAACTGGCTATCGATGAAGCCTTGGGCAATCGCATTGGCGGATGCAGCGGCGAGGCCAGCATCGGGCAGCTCCACTTCGATATTGATCAGTTGGCTTTTGCCGACGAATTTGACGTTGGTATGTTGCATGAGGTTCTGCGTGACTTCATTGAAGATCGCGGCTTGCGAGGGCTGCGCCGGCAGGGTCATCAACAGGTCAAGTGCTGGCAGCCATTGGCCAAGGTCAAGATCCGTCAACCATTGTCGTGGTGTAAACCATGACTGCGGCTGCTGGCGTGGATCGGTCACCGGGTGAGTGGTGAGGTTCAGCTTATTGACCGCACGTTCGGCCAGATCCCGCGATTGCAGGAGCGCCAGTTGCGTCTGCAAGTAATCGACGGTACCGGCGCTCGAATCCGTTACTTGCTGGAAGGCCAATAGCGGTGGGGTTTTTTCTTTGATCAGCAAGGTGGTGCTGCCGATGTACTGCGGGGTAATGATCGACAGTATGGCTATCGCCAGTGCACAGCTGAGCAGCACCAACCAGGCGATTTTCCAATGTGCGCGCCAGATCACCCTCCAGTATTTGAGCAGGTCAATGGTGTCCTTTTCCTCGCTGTACTGCTGATGCGCAGACAGGTGTGACTGGAGGGGACGTTCGACATAGATGCTTGGGCTGTTGTCCATGATCAGAAAAAGCCTTGTGCAATGGATATGGTGTCACCGGGCGCGATGGCGGTGTTGCGCGTGACCGTGTCGGTCAATGTCGGGGAGCCATCGCCGCGCACGATGGTCACCCGCTTGATCGAGGCACGTTCGGTCAGGCCACCGCCCAGGGCGATGGCTTTTTCCAGCGTCAACCCGGGTTCGAATGGATAACTGCCGGGTTTCTGTACTTCGCCATTGATGTAGAACGAGCGGTAGGCGATCAGGTTGAGGCTGACCTTGGGGTCGACCAGGTAACCTTGCTTGAGCCCGTCGACGATGAGCTTTTCCACCTGATTGGGGGTGAGCCCCTTGGCGGCAATCTCACCCAGGAACGGATAGGAAAACGTTCCGGCATCGTTGAGACGGATTTTCTCGAAGCTCAGATCCCGTTCACCGAAGACAGTGATGCGCAATACATCGCCGGCTGCCAGTTTGTACTGGGCGCCAGGGTCTGCTGCAAACGTCGCGGGTAGCAGCCACGGCAAGAACAACAAGCCAAGCATTCGCGAGTTCATGGGAAAGACCTCTTAAAGGCTTATGTTGAAGCTGAGCAAGAAGATGTTGCGTTCAAAACTCTGATTGTCGGCATCGGAGTTGTCGTTGCGGTAGCGATAACCCAGCTCGATATCCAGCCAGCGGCGCATCGCATATTCCACGGCCAGGTTGTAGTCATGCAAATCGTCGGTGCGGTTCTGGCCCTCGTATTCATAGCGCGACAGCCCTGCTTCAGCCACGGTGGTGATACGTTCGGTCCAGCCATGACGCCAGCCGAACAGGGCAGAGGTGGTCTTTACGGCGTCGGCACCATCGTCGCCCTCGGCCATCGCCTGGCGAGCAACAAACGAAAAGGTCGAGTAGGTTCGTGGTTTCCACCGCAGGTCCACCTGCCAGGTCGGGTTACTGAGGTCATCGACGCTGTTGTCATCGAAGTTCTTGCGCTCATAACCCACGCGGACTTTACCGCTGGTGCGGGCAGTGAAATCCCATTCGGCACCGGCGAGTACTGCATCGGATGTACTGTTGAGTCGACTGCCTGATTGCAGGTAATCAAAGACCGTATGGTCGTACTCCAGCAGCCCGCGCGTGTTACTGCCTATGCGGTGATACCAGGTGGTGGTCAGGCCGGTGGTATTACGCTCTTTGTCGTCGTTGATACCGTCGGAATTGTCATAGCGAAGTTGAGCATAACTGGCGCCCAGATCGATTTGATTGGCCGCGCTCCTGGCGCCATAGGTATAGAGACCATTGACGCGGTTACTGCGAATCTTGTCATTGATGCCATCGACGGCGGTCGACGTCGTACGCTCGTATTTACGCGCTTCGGCGTCAAGTTTCAGTCGATGACGGTCGGTGAATTCCATGATGCTGTTGAGTCGCACGCGTTGTGCCGTATTCGAGGCATCTGGCTCGTCATGATAGATGTAGCGGGTGGGTTGCCAGATAAGCCGGGTGGCACTGTTACGGTCTTCGGCCTTGAGCTCGAAGGAGGGCGCCAACTTGGTCACCATGGAGGACTGGCGACCACGCTCCAGTTCTCTGAAGTTGTCGTCATAACTTTCTGAAAACAGCAGGGTGGGTGTGAAGTCGAACCCATAGATATCAATGGACTGCGGATCAAGACTCCATGCCGTTGCCGGGTATAAATAGATCATGATCAATGCGAATGGGCCGTGGGTCTTAAGGGTCATATCATTGCTCCTGGGGGGTGAACTCAATGAATATAGACGGGAAAGACGCTGGGTGATTGTGGCCGGTGTGCAATGCCGGGGACTAGCAGGGGTGGCTTCATGTTGGGAGTGTTTGCAAGTGTAACTAATTGCTCGTGAGGAATGCCGGAGCTGGAGTTGAAGGTTAATCTGTTTAATGCGTGGTTACAGAAAGTTTATTGCAAAATTTATAATTGAAGTCGTGGTCGTTCAATGTCGCTAAGTGGAACGCGAACCTGATGTTCTCTATTTAAAAAGTGAAGCAGGATCATGACTCGCTCGTCACCTAACATAGTCAGGAAAACACCTTCAAGTGTCGACAGTGGTCCTCGGGTTATTTGCAGTGTTTCGCCGGGCTTGAATGGTTGGGGGGCATGTATTTCCGAGGGTTTGAAACACCGGGTACGCAGATGTTCGATCACATCGTCCGGTACCGTTGCCGGGCCGTGATTGAAATCGACGATGCGGCTGACGCCACGGGTAGAACGCAACGGCGCCCAGTTGTCGTCACGGCTCAGCCGTATGAAAAGGTACCCCGGGAAGAGGGGCTCAAGGCATTTGTTATGGGGTTTGCCATGAGTCATGCGCTGGCTAACGATTTGCGGGCAAAAAATGACATAATTTTGCCTCAGTAAATTGATTTGTGCCCGTTCGTCCTGACGCGGCTTGCACTGCAAAAGATACCAGTTAGAACCTTGGTTACTCGTCAGCATACTGGCAAACTCCGTAGCATTGGTTCAATGCATGCCTGGTCGCGCATCAGGAATGCCATTACGCTTCCAGTTGCACTCTGTTGAGGTCGTGGAGTCGCAAAAGTGTTAAATAATCAAGACGGTGTAACAGTGATGAAACATGTAATGCATAAGTAACGGTAGGCAGGAATGCGTAAAGTAATTATTACAATGCGTGGTATCGCCTTCGGCACGAGACGAAGGGTGCTGTTTATGTTGGGCCAAAGCTACCGCATGGGGCCGACCTTCGGCCCCTTATAAAACAAGTCATTTCGATCGCGGCCCTTGAATAGTGGCGACGAATGTCTACTAACAGCACACTCGCCTTTTTAAATGCCGACCTTGTTAGGTATCGAACACTCCAGCCGGCCTGTCAAATGTCACTAGTCAAAAACATAGCCTTCTGTCCAAAAAAAGTATTGGGTAAGTTAACTAGTTGTTTTGAAAGCAATTTTTAATATCGGTGGGGTGTGGAGTGGCTTGGTCGCGGGTGGCACTGGAGCTGGTTGCTCCAGCGCCACCGCTCCTTAGTTCTTCACCGTCTCTTCGAGAGAGAAACGCCCCAGAGGGTTTTGCTGGAAGTTTTCTATGTTCTTGCGCGAAATGTTGATGTAAGGGCTGTAGTAAAGGTCGATCCAGTTGACGTCATTTTTGGCGATCTTCTGCAGGTCGACGTACATCTGTTCACGCTTGGCCGGAGCCGCTTCAACCCGGGCAGCCGATACCAGATCCTTGACCTTGTCGTTCTTGTAGCGGGTCATGTAGTTCATGTTGGTGTCGTGGCCCAGAACGAACGTGGTCTTCTGGTCCGGGTCGAGGATGTCGTTGGTCCAGTACATCACGGACAGGTCGTAATCACCGTCGACCAGCATCTGCCAGCTCTGGGTCGGGTCGACTTTTTGCAGGTTCGCGGTGACTCCGACGGCCGCCAGTTGCTGTTGAACCAGCACGGCAATCTGCTCATCGGCTTCGTTACCGGCATTCACCACATAGTTCAGCTTCATGCCCGCCGCACCGGCATCGATCAGCATCTGCTTGGCTTTGACCGGGTCAAACGGACGCTTCAGGTTGTCGGCGTAGTGGTAAAGCGAGCCCTTGGGGATGTAGGAGTACGCCTCCTGACCATGGCCGAAGGTGACGGTATCGACCACCGACTTCTTGTTGATTGCCATGTCCAGTGCCTGACGGACTTCAGGCTTGGCCAGTAAGCCGTGCTCATGGTTGATCAGCAGGTGATCTTCCCGAGTGGAAGGGTCGGAGTGAATGGTCAGGTTGGGATCCTTGCGCAGCGCATCGACTCGCGAAAACGGTACGAAAATCGCCGTATCCAGCTCACCTGCCTGCACCTTGAGCATCCGGGTATTGTCGTCCGGAATGGAAATCCACTCCACGCCATCCAGGCTGACTTTGTCGGCCTGCCAGAAATGCGGGTTCTTCTCCAGCTTCACGCGATCGCCGCGCAGCCATTCCTTTACAAAAAATGCCCCTGACACCACAGGCTCCTGGGCATAGGCATCTTCGCCCATGCGGGTCATGGCCTTCTGCGAGAGCACCGACACGGTCGGCGAAGCCAGTTGCGAGAGGAACGGCACCGATGGGGCGGTCAGGGTGACGACTAGGGTCTGTGAGTCGGCCGCTTTCGCCGTGTCGATCAGTTTGTAGGCATCGCTCCACAGCGAGGCCTTGTTATCACGAGTGCGCAACAGACTGAATGCCGCATCATCGGCCGTGATCGGCGAGCCGTCGGAGAATTTCGCCGAGCGCAGTTTGAAGGTGTAGGTCAAGCCGTCGTCGGAGATTTTCCAGCTTTCAGCCAGGCCGGGCTCCATCTTGCTGCCGGCCTTGTTGACCCGGATCAGTGTGTCGTAGACATTGGAAAAAACCCAGGTGTCGCGATTTTGCGCACTCTTGATCGGGTCGAACGTGGTGCTTTCTTCACGACAACCGATGGTGAGTACACCGGCCGCCTGAGCGATACCGCTGGCAAGGGTACAAGCGGTCAACGTGGCTGCGGCGAGCAATTTCAAATGTCTGGATCGCATGGTCAAACTCCTTCTTGATGGGTGCAGTGTTTTTTAAAGCAGTGGCTCCTCGAGCACGCAGTCGTAACGGCGGGCTTCGAGTTGACGGGTAGGGGGCGCCACCTGGCTACAGCTAGGGCGAACGTAGCGACAGCGCGGGTGAAAGGCGCAGCCGGAGGGCCGCTGCAAAGGACTGGGCGGCTCACCGGGCATTGGGTCACTGGGTAGTGTGCGGGCCGGGTCGATTTCCGGAATCGACTGGATCAGGGCGGCGGTATAAGGATGTCGCGGGGAGCGGAACACGTCCTCCACCGGTCCTTCTTCGACGATCTTGCCCAGGTACATCACCGCCACTCGATCACAGAGCCGGCGCACGATCGCCAGGTCATGGGCGATGAATATAATCGCCAGGTTCATGCGCTCGCGCAGTTCCAGCAGCAGGTTGATGATTTGCCCCTGGATGGACACGTCCAGCGCGGCCACGCATTCATCGGCGACGATCAGACGCGGCTCCACGGCCAGTGCCCGGGCGATCCCGACACGCTGACATTGGCCGCCACTCAAGGCGCGTGGTTTGCGCGAGGCCAATTCCGGGCGCAGACCGACCAGGGTCAGCAGTTCATCGACGCGGGCGGCAATCAACGGCTCGGGCACCTTGCGTTGTACCCGCAGCACTTCCGCCAGGGTCTGGCCGATACTCAGGCGTGGGTTGAGGGCGGCGTAAGGGTCCTGAAAAACCATCGCCGTCTCATGGCGCAGCCTCTGGATGTCGACCTTCCCGGCGTGGGCCATGTCGACTCCATCGAACAGCACCTGCCCGGCGAAAATCTCGTTGAGGTGCAGGATCGCCCGCCCCAGGCTGCTTTTACCGCTGCCCGACTCGCCGACCAGCCCCAGTGTTTCACCGGCCGAGAGGGTCAGCGAAACGCCGTTGACCGCCGTCAGCCATTGCCGGTTCATGCCCAGCAGGCCACTGCCCGGAGCGGCGAAGCGCACCTGCAGGTCCTTGACGTCGAGCAGCGTCATGAGCGGCCTCCGGCGGTCAAGGGGTAATGGCAAGCGATGCGGTGCCCAGAGGTAACCGGCTGCAAACTCGGCAGCAGTGATGTGCATGGGTTGCTGGATTGCTGACAGCGTGGATTGAAGCGACAACCAGGGGGCAGGGCGTCGAGCAGGGGCGGTTGCCCGGCAATGGTTTTGAGCAAGGCGTGACCGTGACTGGTGGCCGGCTGACAGTCGATCAATCCAGCGGTGTAAGGATGGCGTGGGTGGGCCAACACCTCGTGTTTGTTGCCGTGCTCGCACAAGCGTCCGGCGTACATCACGGCAATCGAGTCGCAGGTCTGGGCAACCACCCCCAGGTCATGGGTGATCATGATGATCGACAGGCCACGCTGGTCACGCAGGTTGAGCAACAGGCGCAGAATCTGCGCTTGCACCGTGACGTCGAGGGCGGTGGTCGGTTCGTCGGCGATCAGCACATTCGGGTTGCAACCCAGGGCTACGGCGATCATCGCCCGCTGACGCATGCCGCCGGAAAATTCGTGAGGGTAACTGTCGACCCGCCACTGCGGATCGGGAATACCCACTTGCCGAAGTACCTCGATGGCCTGGGCGCGGGCTTCATGTTTGCTGGCGCCCTGATGCAGACGAATGCCTTCGCCAATCTGCTCGCCGATGCGCATCAACGGATCGAGATGGCTGCTGGGGTTCTGGAAGATCATCCCCAACTGACGCCCGCGCATGCGGCGCATGCCGGCCTCGTCCAGGCGCAGCAGGTTTTCCCCGGCCAGTTGCACGGTCGTGCCTTCTACTCGCAGGTCCGGCGACGGCAGCAGCCGCATCAAGCCGCGACAGGCCATGGTCTTGCCGGAGCCGCTTTCGCCCACCAATCCCAGGACCTCACCCTCGGCCAGCTCGAACGACAGGCGATCCACCAGAGTGACCTCATGTTCACCCTTGCGGGCGATGACGCTGAGCTCTTCGACTTTAAGCACAGGCGTACTCATGAGCGCTCACCCAGATGTTCGGCGACCGCGTCGGCCAGCAGGCTGAAACCCATGGCCAGGGTGACGATCGCCAGCCCCGGGAAGGTGCAGATCCACCAGGCGGAGGTGATGAAACTCTGGCCTTCGGCGACCATCGTGCCCCATTCGGCGGTCGGCGGTTGCACCCCGAGGCCGAGATAACTCACCGCCGCGCCGTTAAGCAGAACCAGCACCGCATCGGACATGGAAAACACGATCGAGCCGAACATCGCGTTCGGCAGCAGATGCCGAAACAGAATCCGTCCATGGCCGAAGCCGAGGCTTTTGCCGGCCAGGGCAAAATCGCTTTCCTTGAGTATCAGGATCTGCGAGCGGATCAACCGCGCGTAGGACACCCAGCCCACCAGTGCCATGGCGATATAGAAACTCATCAGCCCGGGGCCCAGGATTGCCATGATCGCCAGCATCAACACCAGAAACGGGAAGGCCAGAATAATATCGATCAGGCGCATGCACAGCGTGTCGAAACGCCCGCCGATGTAGCCGGACAAAGCTCCGACACAGGTACCGATCAGAAACGGAAAAATCACCCCGATCAGTGCCAGCTGCAAATCGACACGGGCCGCCCAGATGACTCTGGACAACACGTCGCGGCCAAAATTGTCGGTGCCGAACGGGTGGTCCAGAGTGGGTGCCAACAGGCGGATGTCCGTGTTCTGCGCGATGGGATCGAAGGGGGCGATCCACGGTGCGAAAATCGCCAGCAATGCCCAGCCGAGCAGGATTGTCAGGCCCAGGCCCATGGCCAGACGACGGTTGCGTAAACCGAGGCCGAGGTTCAGGCGCGGGGCAATCGTAGCCTGGCTGCTCATCGGATTTTCACCCGGGGGTCGATCGCTACCGTGACCACATCAGCGAGAAAATTCACGGCGACGGTGGCGCAGGCCAGCACCATCGCCACGCCCTGGACCACCATATAGTCACGGGTGAAGATGCCACGGACCAACAACTGGCCGATCCCGGGAATGGCGAACAGGCTTTCGATGACGACCGTGCCGCTGATCAACCAACCGATGTTCACCGCCAGCAAATTGACCGCGGGTACCAGCGAGTTGGGCAGCACATGCCGACGAAATATGGCGTCTTCAGACAGACCGCGCGCTCGGGCAGCCGTGACATGGTCGGTTTGCAATTCCATCAGCATGCTCGCCCGCAGATTGCGCACCAGTACCGCCGACAACGCCAGCGCAATGGTCAGGCAGGGCAGGACCATATGGTGCAGTTTGTCCAGCCAAGTGCTGCCATAGCCCGAAACCGGGAACCAACCCAATTGCACACTGAACAGCAGGATCAACATGATGCCCAGCCAGAACGCCGGCATGCCGAGGCCCGCGGTGGTGAACAGACGGATCAGGTTGTCGCTCCACCCACCTTTGCCACGGGCCGCAATGGTGGCCAGCGGCACGGCGATCAACAACGCCAGCAACACGCTGCCAAGCACCAGAAACAGCGTGGGTTCGATTCGCGTGCTGATCAGCTTCAAGGCATCGACTTTGTAGAGTAACGACTGGCCGAGGTCGCCCTTGAAGAGGTTTTTCAGGAAGTAGAAGTACTGCATCCACAGCGGCTGATCGAGGCCGAACTGAGCACGAATCCTGATCAGCCCCTCCGGCGTACTGCGCGAGCCGAGCAGGGCACGCGCCGGGTCGCCGGGAATCGAGCGCACCAGCACAAACGTGATGAGACTGATGCCGAACAGCACCGGCAGCAGTTGCAGCGGCCGTGACAGGATGAACCGGTAACGCGACAGATTCATCGACTAACCTCGATGCCGCTGGAGGAAGTCCAGCAACACCGGAAAGTAGGCGTGAGGCTCTTCGTAGAAGGGCATATGACTGCTGTTGGGGAACACATGCAGTTCGACATCCTTGAGCGCCATTTTCATGCGCATGGCACAGGCGGGCGTCAGTTCATCGTGCTGGCCGGTGGTAATCAGCACCGGCATCGTGAAGTCGGCCATTTCCTGCAGACGGTTCCAGTTTTTCAGGTTGCCGACGTAGAGAAACTCGTTTGGCCCCTGCATGGTGGTGTAGGGCCCCATGTTCCAGTCGCCCAGCGAACGGGTGACCGGAGCCGGCCATTCGTCCAGGCGGCAGACGTGGCGATAGTTGAGGAGGGTGATTGCCGCTTGGTATTGCGGGTGATCGAGCGTGCCCATGGCTTCATGGCGTTGCATCATGGCCACGGTTTCGCTGCCCAGCGCGCCACGCAGGCGCTCCAGTTCCTGCGACAGGTGCGGGATATCGCCTACGGTGTTTTCCAGAATCAGGGTCTTGAGTGCGTGAGGGTGGTGAACGGCATATTCGATCGCCAGCCAGCCGCCCCAGGAATGCCCCAGCAAGTGCACTCGGCCCAGGTCGAGGGCCTGGCGGACGGTTTCCACTTCAGCGACATACCGGGTGATATCCCACAGGGCCGGGTCTTCGGGGCGGTCGGACGCTCCGGTGCCGAGCTGGTCGAAGGCGACAACGCGCAACCCCTTGTCCTTGAGCCAGCCATGGGCGTCACGCAGATAATCGCACGCAAGCCCCGGGCCGCCGTTGAGGCACAGCAGCACCTCATCGCCCTCGCCAAAGCTGTAGACCACCAGGTTATGGCCGTCGACCTCGACGTTATATTGCTGGTCCGGTTCTATCTCACGCCACATCGCAACGCTCCCTTTCATGATGTTGGCCGAATGCTGACCAAATGACTCAACCTTACTGAGGAAGTCATGCACCCAAAAGCTGGTATTTGTTATAGGTTTGGTCTGGCAGTCCCTCGCCGAGGCGTGGCATTCTACGGGCCAAATTTCAGGATTGAAATTACTTAGGGAGCGCAATGGATGCTGAGTAAGCTATCTGACCTCAATCCCCGTCTGTTGCCGGGCAAGAGCCTGGATGAGCAGATGGACAATGCTTTGCTACTGGCCAAGGAGCTGGGCTTCGATGCCTTGGTGTACGACTACAGCCCCGTGCCGCTTGACCATGAAGGCAAGTTGATCACACCCTCGGTGCTCAAATTGCGCAACACTCCAGCCGATTGGTATTCGCGTTGGTGCGCAGAAGGTTACTACCAGATCGACCCTGTTCAGCAGGTGGCACTCAATTGTGTTTCACCTTTTGTCTGGTCCTATAAAAGCGGGACGGGCACCTTGCTGGAACCGGTCATCAGTCAGTGCCATGCGCCCGTGGTGAGTTATCTGGAAGACTCGCAGATGACCTGCGGAGTGTCGGTCCCGATTCATCTGCCCAGAGGTGGTTTTGCCTCCTTGACGGGCCTGCGTACCGGCAGCAGCACCAGTGTATTGCACGATGCCCGGCAGACCCTGGCGGATTTCAGCCTGATTTCCCATGCCTTTCAGGAAGCGGCCTATCCGTTGCTTGGCAAAGAGGCTCACACGCCTCCCGTTCGTCTGACCAAGCGTGAACGTGAATGCCTTAAATGGGCCGCCGAGGGCCTGACCGGCGTAGAGATTGCCCAGCAACTGAATCGCTCATTGGCCACCATTACCCTCCACCTGACCTCGGCCATGCATAAACTCGGTGCCAAGAACCGGGTCCAGGCAGTGGTCCGGGCTACCCACTATCGGTTGTTCGATAGCTGAAACAGGGCAGAAACCTATCTGTTTCTCTAGTTATTTCGAGGGCCTGATCCCGCTATCGTGTGCCGTACGTTTTTCAGGGGCGACACGACGAAATGGAATCTATCGGAACACGCGAAGGCTTCGCATCTTTTGGTCTCTATCAGACCTGGTATCGCATCACCGGTCACCTCGACGGTAAACACACACCACTGGTGATTCTGCATGGCGGCCCGGGCTGCACGCATGATTACGTCGATGCCTACAAGGACATCGCCGCGAGTGGGCGGGCGGTGGTGCATTACGATCAATTGGGGAACGGTCGCTCGACCCACCTGCCGGAAAAAGACACCTCGTTCTGGAACGTAGCGCTGTTTCTCGAGGAGCTGGACAACCTGCTGGATCATCTGGGCATCAGCGACAATTACGCACTCCTGGGGCAATCCTGGGGCGGCATGCTCGCCAGCGAACACGCGGTGCGGCAACCTGCGGGACTACGGGCCTTGATCCTCGCCAATTCCCCGTCGGACATGCGCGTCTGGGTTCAGGAAGCCAACCGTTTACGTCAACTGCTGCCTGCCGGTGTCCATGAAACATTGCTTGAGTACGAACGGGCAGGGGATTTTCAAGCGGACGCCTATCAAAAAGCCTCGAGGGTCTTTTACGACAATCATGTGTGTCGCGTCATTCCCTGGCCCGAAGAAGTCGCGCGTACGTTTGCCCAGGTCGATGCCGATCCCACCGTTTACCATGCGATGAGCGGGCCGACGGAATTTCATGTGATAGGCAGCCTGAAAGACTGGACCATCGTCGACCGTTTACCGCAGATCAACGTGCCGACGCTGGTGATCTCCGGTCACTACGATGAGGCAACACCGACGGTGGTCAGACCCTTTTTGCAGCAGATCCCGAATGTTCGTTGGGCGTTGTTCGAAAACTCCAGCCACATGCCCCATGTCGAGGAGCGGGTCGGCTGCATGGGAACGGTGGTGGGGTTCCTGGATGAGAATCTGTAGGAAAACAAGCAACTACGGATCTTCTTGCGGCTAACCAGCGGCTATCACCTCAGCCCAGATCCCGGCGGATGGCGTCGAGGCGTTCGTCGAGCAATGGGGTGAGGAGGGCGTAGCACTCCGCCGGGGCGATGGACACTGTCGTGGTACCGATCAGGCCGCGTTGCAGCCGTTCCAGAGCATCGTGCAGCGAGCGGGGGGCATGCCTGTGCAAGCGCTCGTGCAGGTACTGCAATTGAACAAGCATTTCCAACGGGCAACACTGATGGGCGGCTGCGCGCACCGACAGGCCGCGCAGCCGTCCCAGGTCTTCAAGTTCCCAGCAGCGTTCGGCGATGCTCGGCGGCGTCAGATTCAGCGCACAGCGTTGCAGTTCCAGGTGCTGGATGGCGCCGAGCAGGTCCTGCAGCAACCGGCAATGCCCATCGAAATCCGCAGGGTCGCGGCGTAACGCGCTCCAGGCCTGGCACTGCGCGGAATACGGCCATTCCTTCCAGCGTTGATCGAGCAAGTGACCCAGTGCCTGGCAACGTTGCTGTGCCTCGCGAGTGATCTGTCCGCCGAGGCCTCGATGCTGTTGCAGACCTTGCAACAGGTCGAGCCCCAGCAAAAGCATCTGTCTGAGTCCCGCGTCGTTTTGTGGCAGATGGATTCGTCGGGAGTGCCCGGTATCGAGTGCTGCGGCCAGTGGTAGATTCATGGGCGGCTTCCGACGGTGAGTTGCTTGAGATAACGGGTCAAGTCATGCAGCGCATGGGTTTGCAGACTCTGCTCCTGTACCGCCCCATTGACCTGTTGCAACTGTTCGCTGAGGGCATGATTGGCTTGTTGGTGCTCGCTGAGCGCCTGTTGCATGGCGCCGAGGTGTTGCAGATTGGTCTGGCTATGTTGCGCCAGGTCATCGAGGTTGGCGGCGAGGAGTTCGCTCTGTTGGCTGCCGGCTTCCAGCAGCGCGCGGTGTTCTTTAACTTCGCCATCCACCTGGCGCACGGCGGTGGCGATCGCCGTCGCGGCCGTGGTGATTTCACTGGTAGCCCGGTCGGTGGCCTGAGCCAGGCTGCGGACCTCCTCGGCGACCACGGCAAAACCGCGACCATGCTCGCCGGCGCGGGCCGCCTCGATGGAGGCGTTGAGCGCCAGCAACTGGGTCTGTCTGGCCAGTGCCTGGATGCTATTGACGGTGCTTTCCACCGCAGTCGTGCGCTGCAATAACGCTTCAACGGCGTGTGCGGTATTGCCCAGACTCTGCTGAATGGTGAGCATGCTGCCACCCACTGAGCGCGCCTGCAGACAACCGGCTTCGCTCTGGGCATGGGCGTTGGCGAAGGCTGCCAGTGCACCTTGGGCCAAGGCCTCGATGCTGTGCAGAGTCTGATCGATCTGCTCGCTGGCGGCAGCGATCATGGCGATCCGTTGGCTCTGCTCCTCACCCTGGTCGCTGGCCTGCTGGGCCATCTGCTCCAGGGCACGACTGGCGAACTGTACTTCGCTGCGCAGCCGTTCGCTGTTACGCAGTTGCATGCTGGCGGCCACCAATAGCGTCGCGGGGTCGGCCTCCCGGGAGTTGCGCAGCAGCTGTGCCAGTTCAGTGTCCCAGAATCTCTGTAGATGACGTTGATGACGCTCGCGAAGGTGCCAGGCGCACCCCAGGTAGAGCGCGCTAGGTATCAGGGGCAGTGCGCTGGCGGGCTGTCCGGCTAGCGCGAGGCCGCAGGCACCAAGTGCCAACCCGAGCGGTAACCAGAGGCCGACCCTGCTGCGTTCGAGCAGGGCCATGCCCGGTTCGAACAATGCCTTGGCGAATGTTGTGCTGGCCGGGTAGGACTTGCCACCATCGCTGTGCAGATTGGCGATGGCATGACCCGGGGGGTGCATTCCTTGAACAGACATGAGGATTTCCTTCTTATGCCGGGATAAAGCAAAAACGGCGCACGCTCACCTGCCGCAATGTGCAAGTAAGCGGACGCCGTTGCCCGTGAAGTTTGCGAAGCCATCGTCGTTGATGGCTCAAGCCTGATCTGACCTAAGCAAGTTGTTTGCCAGCCGGTGCGGTCGGCAGTTCGTCAGCCTGTCGCCCGTGCAGTGGAGGGGATTCGATCTGATGGCTACAGGGCTACGAAGGCAGAAAAGGTGATCAATGCACCAGTCGCGGGAATTGCCGAATCGCCATGCTCTGTTCTGGGGCCATCTGTTTTTGCAGCATGGAGCGCAGGATGAGAGTCGCCCTCATAGCGACGCCCTGACCACCAATGGACAATCGACGGGCTGGGCTCCCGATACCTCGAGGGTCTCGATCAAATGCCGGGCCGCATTGCGACCGATTTCGTAGTACGGCAATTGCACCGTGGTCAGCGGCGGGATGAACAGTTCAGCGATGCCGATCATGTTGTCGTAGCCGAGCACTGCGACATCGTCGGGAATTTTCAGGCCACGGCCCAACAACAGTTGATAGGCACAAAACGCGATGCGGTCGTTGCCACAGATCAGAATGTCGAATTGCGGACGACCTTCAATGATGTGCCGGTCGAGGATGGCTGCGGTTTCACCGTAGGCGTCATGGTCGGAAAGGTCGTATTGCAGGAGCGCGTCAGGCGCCAGCCCGAATGCCTGACAGGCGCGCAGCAGGCCTTCTTGTCGCAGCCCCCAGGCCAGGCTCTGTTTGGGCAGATTGATGCACAGTGGGCGCCGATAGCCTTGGCTCAACGCGTGATGCACGGCTCGATACTGACCTGTTTCGTCATCCGGCACATAACTGACCAGGCGACTGTCATCGGCCAGGCAATTGGCGAGTACCAGCGGTTTGCTCTTCAAGCGCTCGGGAATGCTGACGTGGCGAAAGCCCATGGCGCTGACGATCAACCCGTCGGGGCGGTGCGACAGCATCAGGTCGATGTTCTGGTCAGTGGGCGGGTTGCTCAACAGGTTAAGGATGAAGACATTCCAGCCGGCCTGCTGCGCTGTCTGTTCGATGGACAGCAGCAGCTCCACTGCGAACGGTGTGGTCGCGGTGTCCAGCGCGAACACACCGATGGTGCGCGACTGGAGGTTGTCGCCGCGCATCTTGCGCGCCGACAGGCTCGGTACGAATTGCAGTTCATCAATGGCGCGACGCACCCGCTGAAGGGTTTCGGGGCTCAGTTTTTCCGGGTTGTTGAGCGCTCGAGAAACCGTCATCAGCGATACGCCGGCCAGTTGTGCAACGTCTTTCACTGAAGTCATGCGAGGCGAGGCCGGTCAGGTTGACGCAGAATCATGACACAGGGCTCGGGTTTCTCGCGACTCGAATGACGCCGCTCACAGCCATCCCGAGGCCAGAGGCCACGCTCTTGGAATGCGCACGCGCCCGCCACCGCCGCTTGCCACAAGCTTCACCCCCAGACTGTCGGGCCGCGGATAGAGGCGGCTGCTGAGGCTGAAGCCCCCGTTTTCGTCGAACACCTCGATGGACGAGCGATCGAGGAACACACGCAGCGCCAACCGCTCCTGTGTCGGGTCTATCGGCACACTGCGCTGACCGGTAACTTGCGCACCCGAGCGGCTGCGGTCCAGCACCAGACGCTGCAGCGCCACATCGTAGTAGAGCAAGGTTTCTTCACCATCATCGTCACTGCAGCGCAAGGCGATTCCCAAGTGCCCGTCGGTGCAACCGAGCAGATCCAGATGCACATGGATTTCGAGCCTGTCGCCATTCACTTCCGGCACCCGCCGGGCCCCCGAACCATCCCACCAGGACGTACCCGGCAATGGCGCCTCGCGCAGAGCGGTGAGCTCCCGTGCCGGATACACGCAAAGGCGATCGTCATGCAGTTCCAGTTCGCGTGGCAAACCGAGCATGCCGCACCAGTGATGGGCCTGGCTCGGCATCGGGCTTTCCCACATGTCGAGCCACGCCCATACCAGGCGCCGACCATCGGCGGCCACTAGCGTTTGCGCGGCATAGAAATCGTGGCCATTATCCAGCTCGATGAAAGGACCGCCGGTGAAGTGCCATTTGCTGTCGAGTTGGCCCACTCGATAACCGGTCTGGTACTTGTTGAGCCGTTCGTAACCCTGGGGTTGCTGCATGCCCTGAGGGGAGTACAACAACACATCGCGCCCGTTCAGTCGAAACAGATCCGGGCATTCCCACATATAGCCATCGCCTTCACTGCCGCTGGCCACATAGTCAAGGAACTCCCAGGTGTGCAGATCGGTGGAGCGGTACAGCGGCAGCAGCGGTTGATCGCCCAGCCGTGCGCCAGCAATCAGGTACCAATAGTCGTCCTCTTGCCATACCTTGGGGTCTCGAAAGTGCATGATCGTGTCTTGCGGCGCGGTGTCGATGACGGCGCCATGCTTGACGAAACGAATGCCGTCGACACTGGTGGCCAGGCACTGGACTTGACGAATTGCGCTTTCGTCACCCACGCCCTTCAGCCAAGTGTGCCCGGTGTAGATCAGTGCCAGGGTATCTCCACACACCACTGCGCTACCGGAAAAACAACCGTCACGGTCGAAGTCATCGCCGGGCGCCAGCGCAATCGGCAGATGCTGCCAATGGACCAGGTCGGCACTCTTGGCATGCCCCCAATACATCGGGCCCCACTTCGCGTCAAAGGGGTGGTGTTGATAGAAAACGTGATACTCGCCACGGAAGTACACCACTCCGTTAGGGTCGTTCATCCAGCCTGTCGGGGGCGCAAGGTGATAACCGGGGCGGTAATCGTCGATGACCCGAGACAGGCCATCATTCAGCGCATGCTGCGCAAGCTCAAGGGTAGCGGACATAGGATCGCTCATGGAATTCAAAGCCAAGGTCATAGGGCTGCTTCTCGTACCGAGTGCAGCGGGACGCCGTCTGCCAGGCCCTGCGGGTGACGCCTCAAGGCTGTGCCGTCGGCATCGAACAGGTGCAGATTGTCGATATCCAGCTGCAGCTCGACCCGATCGCCCACCTGCCATCCGGCGTTGACCTCGCAACGACAGATCAGTGGTTCGTCCTGCCCGGTATCGAGGTGCACGTAGGTTTCGCTGCCCAGGTATTCGACGACGCTCACGACCACGCCAGCAGTTCCATTTGCCGCCTTGAGCGACACGTGTTCCGGGCGAATTCCCAGGCTCATCTGCGCTCCTGCCGCCAGGTTCGAGCTGTCGAAGGGCAGGGAGGTCATACCCAGTACGGGGCTTTCAACCACGCTGGTTTCGCCTGGCGCATGCAGGTGTGCCAGCAGAAAATTCATTCTGGGCGAGCCGAGAAAACCGGCGACAAAGCGGCTGGCCGGGCGTTCATAGAGTTCGCGCGGTGAGCCCACTTGCTCGACGCGACCGCCATTGAGCACGACAATTTTGTCGGCCAGGGTCATCGCTTCCACTTGATCGTGGGTGACGTAGATCATGGTCGAGCGCAGTCGGGCATGCAGCCGGGCGATTTCGTTGCGCATCTGCACCCGCAACGAGGCATCCAGGTTGGACAGCGGCTCATCGAACAACAGAATGTCCGGTTCCCGCGCCATGGCTCTGCCCATGGCCACACGCTGACGCTGCCCACCGGACAGTTCCTTTGGCTTGCGTTGCAGCAGCTTGTCCAATTGCAGGATTTGCGCGGTTTTCAGCACGCGCTCGCGCAGGCTGGTCTTTTCCGTCTTGGCCAATTTGAGACCGAAGCTGATGTTGTCGTAGACGCTCATGTGCGGGTACAGCGCATAAGACTGAAACACCATGCCGACGCCACGCTCGCGCGGTTCCAGGTCGTTGACTCGACGCCCGTCGATCAACAGGTCTCCGCCGCAGATCGAATCCAGCCCGGCGATCAGTCGTAGCAGGGTCGACTTTCCACAGCCCGAAGGGCCGACGAACACCACGAATTCACCCGCGGCGATTTCCAGGCTGACGTCGCGAAGAATCCGCGCGCCGCCCAATTGTTTGTTCACGTTGTCCAGTTTCAATTTGATCACGATGCTGTTCCTTGTCTTTGTTGGGCATCAACCCTTTAACGCGCCGGTAGTGAGGCCGGAAACGATTCGGCGCTGGAAGATCAGCACCAGAATCACCAGGGGGACGGTGACCAGCACCGAGGCGGCCATCAACAGCCCCCAGGGCAACTCATGGGGGCTGCCGCCGGAAATCAGGGCGATGGCCACCGGCACCGTGCGTTGGGTGTCGGTGAGGGTGAAGGTCAGGGCAAATAGGAACTCGTTCCACGCCGCAATGAAAGCCAGCAGGCCAGTGGTAACCAGGGCGGGCCAGAGCAGCGGCAACAGCACTCGGGTCAGTGTGATCCAGGGCGAGGCGCCATCCATGATTGCCGCTTCTTCCAGTTCATGGGGCAGTTGGCCCATGAACGTGGTCAGCACCCAGACGGTGAAGGGCAGGGTGAAAATCGTGTAGCTGAGGATCAACGCCCAGGAAGTGTTGTACAGGCCCAAGGCACGGATCACCTCGAACAGCCCCGACAGCACCGCGACCTGGGGAAACATCGACACGCCAAGGACCATCATCAACACCGTGCCACGCCCACGGAATTTCACCCGGCCCAAGGCATAAGCGGCGGTCAGGCTGAGGAACAGCGCCAGCGTCACCACACAAAGTGCAACCACCAGCGAATTACCGATAGCCCGCAGGAATGAGGCTTGGCTGAGCACCGCCGCGTAATTGGAGAAGTCGGGGTTTTTGATCCAGTAGCTCACCTCGAACAAGGCGCTGGACGGCTTCAGCGACGTGACGATGGCGTAGTAGAAAGGGAAGACCGCATACAGCAGCAACACCCCGATCAGGCACCAGAACCCAAGGCGCAACAGTGCTTTTTTCAATAGGCGCGGGCTCATGACCGGACCTCCAGTTGACGGCGTCCGAGGTACAGATAAAGCATGGCGATCACTGCGACGACCAGAAACAGCAGGGTCGAGGCGGCGCTGCCGTAACCGACGTCCTGGAACTCCACCAAGTGTTGGCGGGCATAGACCGACATGCTCATGGTGCTCGACGAGTTCGAGGTCAGCACATAGATCACGTCGAACACCCGCAGGGAGTCGAGGATGCGGAAGATCGCCGCCACCAGCAATGCGGGCATCAGCAGTGGCAGCGTGACCCGCCAGAACACCTTCAGCGGATGAATGCCATCGACCCTCGCGGCTTCGTAGCAATCGCTCGGCAACATCTGCAAGGCCGCGAGCATCAGCAGGGTGACAAAAGGCACGGTTTTCCAGACGTCGACGAGGATCACCGCCCACATCGACAGGTCCGCATCCGCCGTCCAGGCCAGGGGTGCGTCAATGAGCCCGAGGCTGAGCATCAGGTGATTGATGATGCCGAACTGGTCGTTGAGCATCCACGACCAGATCTTCGCCGAGACAATGGTCGGAATCGCCCAGGGAATCAGAATCAGCGCCCGCACCAGGGAACGGCCGGTGAACTTGATGTTCAGCAGCAACGCCACCAGCAGCCCCAATACGATTTCCAGCCCCACCGATACCACGGTGAAATGCAAGGTGTTGCGCACCGCGTTCCACCATTGTGGATCGACCAGGATGCCCGACCAACTGGAGCCGTTGTGGAACAGATAATTGCTCAAGCCAACGAAGGTTGCGCCGCTGGTATCCGCCAGGTTGGCATCGGTCAGGCTGAACCAGAATGTGCGCAGTAGCGGCCAGGCCGCCACCAGGGCCAGACACACCAGCATCGGTGTCAGAAACAGCCAGGCGGCGCGTACCCGTCGACGCTGCACGGGCGTTTCCCGGGTGACGAGAAGCTCGTCACTGGGGGCATGGATCGAAGAGACAGACATGGTGATTTCCTTCCTTGTGGCTTACCAGTTCCGGTGTTTGATGCGCGTGAGTTCGCTTTCCAGGTCGGCCAGCGCCTGATCGACGGGCCGCTCGCCCGCCAGCACACCATGCACTTGATCGAAGAACGCATTGGTGACCCGTGGATAACGGGCGGCAGTGATGGAGGCGGGGCGCATGACCCCATCGTTGAGGATGCTGTGCAACTGACTGTAATAAGGCATGGCCGCGAGCAGCTCGGGGTCTTGATAGAGCGACTCGATAACCGGGTTATAGCCGCCAACCAGGGCCCGATGTTTTTGCTGTTGGGCACTGCTCAGGTAGCTCACCAGCTCGGCGGCAAGTTTTGGATGGGCGCTGTAACGCGACACCGCCAGGCCCCACCCACCGAGGGTGGAGGCATGGGTGCCGGTCTCGCCACCGCGGGGCAGCGGGGCGACCCCAACCTTGTCTTTGACTGCACTGTCCTGGCTTTGGACCAGGGCCCAGACATACGGCCAGTTACGCATGAACAGCGCATTGCCCGACTGGAATACGCCACGTCCTTCTTCCTCGGTGTAATTGAGGACGCCACGCGGGGAGATGTCGCCTACCCAGCTTTTGGCCAGGGTCAAGGCAGCTTTTGAAGCCTGGCTGTTGACCACGATGTCGCCTTGAGGATTGACCAGTCCGCCTTGCGGTTGGCTGCTGATCCATTCCAGCGCATTGCACGTCAGGCCTTCGTAGGCGCGCCCTTGAAAGATGTACCCCCATGCGTTGGCGTTTCCGGCATTGCGCTCGGCCTGTTGTACATCCCTGGCGGTAGCGGTCATTTCCTCCCAAGTCTGGGGGACTTGCTTGTTGTATTTCTCGAGCAAGTCCTTGCGGTAATACAGCAGACCCGAGTCGGTGAACCACGGCATCGTCACCAGCCGTCCGTTCACTGTGGCGTTGTCTACCTGCGCCTGGAAGTAGCCTTGGGTCGCGTTGGCGGGAAGCACTTCGCGCAGGTCCATCAGATGTTTGGAGAGCATCCCCGGCCACACCATATCGATTTGAATGATGTCGATGTCGCTGGACTGCGCACTGAGGATCTGTTGGTAGAACGACAACCGTTCGGTCGCCGAGTTAGGCGTGGAAACCACCTCGACGTGGTTACCGGTCTGTTTCGACCATGCCTCGACAGCCTCCTTGCACAGTTGTAATTCCGCGCCCACCGCACCGCACGAGATCGTCAAATCGGCAGCGGTCGAGAGGGCGGGAAGCCCGGCAAAAAGGGTGAATAGTGTTGCTGGAAGGAGCGATTTGAGCTGTTTCATAAAGTCCTCTTTATTTTTGTTTTTAGAAAAGTTAACGTTAACATCGCCAAATGTAGCAGCGTATTTGCGATGAGGCATCCTTTTTTTCGTAGATTTTGACAATTAACAATTCACGAAAAAAAGGCCGGTCGCAGGACAAAAAATAAAAACAAAACAGGAAATCCCCCATGCAGAAAGCATCAAGCTGGCTACTCGCCGGCGTACTCGGCACCTCGGCGGCCACCGCTCAGGCCGCGACTCTGGAAGAACGCATGGCCGCGTTTGAAGCCCGTGCCAGCGCTGCGGAAAAACGTGCAGCCGCCGCCGAACAACAAACCCAGGCGCTCGCCAGGGAACTGCAGCAGCTCAAACAGTCCACTCCCGCCTTGCAGCCTGCTGCGTCCACTGCGACCGCCACTGCGGCGCCCACTTTGGATACGCGGTTGGCAAAACTCGAAGCCCGTCAGCAAAGCATCGAGAAAGAAAACGGTTCCGGGCACCTCACCGACGGGTTCAGCTTCAAGGGCTACGCGCGCTCCGGATTGCTGATCAACGATGGGCTGGGAGGTGGGCGTGGCGGTCCTTATACAACGCCGGCGGGTTCAGTCGGTGGCGCCATCGGGCGACTGGGTAATGAAGACGATACTTACATGCGTATAGACCTGTCGAAAGAAGCCTATGCGCAGAACGGCACCCATTCCAAATTCACGGTTTCCATCGCCGATGGAGTGGAAAGCTCCAATGACTGGACGGCCGCCGAAAGTAACCTGAATGTGCGCCAGGTATTTACGGAACTCGATCATCTCGCCGCATTCAAGGGCAATTCGACGTTCGAGAACGCCACCCTGTGGGCAGGCAAGCGATTCGACAGGGACAACTTCGATATCCATTGGCTGGACTCGGACGTCGTCTTTCTAGCCGGCACCGGGGGCGGTATCTACGACGTACAGATGAACAAGGATTGGCGCTCGAATTACTCCCTGATCGGGCGTAACTATGGGGATTTCAGTGAAGGTGGCGTCAATGCCGATGTGGAAAGCTACATCCTGACCTCCAACCAATTCTTCGATAACGGTCAGTGGCAGTGGATGTTCAATGGTATTGGCTCAAAGAAAAACGATTTTGGCACTCGCACCAATGAAGCGGGCCTGAAGCCTGCGGACTCCGGCTTGCACAGCATGGTGGCCAACCACCAGAAAAACTTTTTCGGCAGGGAAGGCTTCTTCAAGACGGCGCTGCTCTACGGGCAAGGGTTGGGGGCCGAGGTCAAGAACATTGGCTCGGACGGCGAACTGATCGAAGACGCCCGTGCGCTGCGCCTTGCGCTGTACGGCGAGACACCGATTGCACCCCACTGGCGCATCGGTCCAAGTCTGCTGGCCGAACAAAGCAAGGATCGATACGTCAAGGGTGACGACTACCGCTGGATGACCCTGAACGTGCGGTTGGCCAATGAAATCAACAGCAATTTCGAGATGGCCTACGAAATGAGCTGGCAAACCATGGACCTCGATCCCAAGGGCTACCTGCAACGCAACGCGGTCGATGGCAACTTCTGGAAGTTCACCATTGCTCCAACCTTCAAACCCGACGTTGGAGACCTGCTCACACGCCCCGAATTGCGAGTGTTCGCCAGCTTCATGAACTGGTCTTCGGACCTGGACCGATACAGCTCCACAGACAACTTCGGCAAGACGGACTTCAACGCCGGCGGTGTGTGGCAATACGGGATACAGATGGAGACCTGGTTTTAATAGCCGGGGCTTGCTCCCACATTTATTTGATGCCGTTCACCAATACTGTGATCGATGCAAGTCCATTGTGCTGTCCGGTGGCCAACGCTCATTGAGCGGGGCCGCCGGATGAAACCGTGGTCAGCCCCTGCCAGGCATGTCGATGCCATGTTGATGCACCCGTCGATACAGCGTTGCCCGGGAGATGCCCAAAGCCTTGGCTGCGGGGGTGGGTTTCCAGCGATGACGCACGAGAGCATCGAGGAGTGCCTGGCGTTCCGGACTGGCGCAGCGTTCCACGGTGTCAGCGGAAGCCGGATGGTTGAGTCGATGGCCAGGCAGATGCTCAGGCAAGTCACTCAACAGAATCAAGTGGGTCTCGCACACCGCGCAGGCGTAACGCAGCACGTGCCGCAGTTCGCGCACATTACCCGGCCAGCGATAGCCGAGCAGGCATTCCAGTGCGGCGCTTCCCAGTTGCATCGCTATCGCGCAGGCCGATGATTCTTCTTCGAGTATCCGGTTGATCAATGCCAGTCGATCACTGCGTTCGCGCAACGGCGGCAATTGGAATCGCGCACCACTGAGGCGGAAGTACAGGTCCTCGCGAAACTCGCCGCAGGCCACCAGGGCTTCCAGATCGCGGTGGCTCGCGCAGACCACCTGAATGTCTATCGCTTTGCTTCTTGACGCTCCCAGGGGCGCCACTTCGCCCTCGGCTAAAACCCGCAGTAGCCGGGTTTGCAGGGTCAGGGGCATATCGCCGATTTCATCGAGAAACAGGGTGCCGCCATCGGCCTGTTCCAGCAGACCTTGCATGCCTTTACTCGAAGCACCAGTGAAGGCTCCGGCTACATAACCAAACAGCTCGCTTTCGATCAGGTTTTCCGGAATCGCTGCGCAGTTCACCGCAATAAAAGGTCGATCACGGCGCAGACTGGCCTGGTGCAGCTGGCGGGCGAAGACTTCCTTGCCGGAACCGGTTTCGCCGTGAATCAGCACCGGCAGATTACGGTCTTTGACCCGAACCGCAAGGCGCAGGCTTTCTTCCAGTCGCGGGTCGAGTTCGGCGGGTGACAGTACCCGACGAGCCGGGCTGCGTTTCACCTGCCGTGGCGCGCTGAGTCTCCCATGCAAGACATGGCGGCCACCCCGGCAGTGAAACAGGCAGAGCGATTCGTCCCTGGCGCGATGCAATAACTGCTGATCGAACACTTGGCCGATGTGCTCCGGTAGTTGACCAAAACTTTGCGACAGCCACTGCCGCGCCGCGGGGTTGAGTGCCTGCAGTTGCCCGTCGTCGTCCCAGGCGAGCAGGTAATCGGGTTGGCTGTCGACGTAGCCCGGGCTGTTGTGGGCCCGCAGCACCCAGTAACCCTGGGCACTGTTCATGAAAAACGCCTGTTCTATTTCCCGTGCGCTCTGCACCACCAGCTGCCGGATCAGGTGTTGGGAACGACGGTCGTCCGGCGAACGCACCGCAGACACATCGAGCACCCCGAGCAGTTCGCCCCGAGGGTCGAAGACCGGAGCGGCGGAGCAGGTGAGTCCGATAAAAGCCGCGCGGAAGTGATCCCGTTTGTGCACCGTGACCGGTGTTCGTGCTGTCAGTACCGCGGCCACCCCGCAGGTGCCTTCCTCATCTTCCGACCAGCAGGTGCCAAGGTACAGGCCTGCTTTGCGGCAGTCATTACGGATGGAGGTTTCCACGCGATAGTCGATGGTCTGGCCCTGGGCGTCGGTGAGCAACACGCAGTAGTCGGCATCGCGCACGCGACCGTGGAGCCGGGCGACTTCTTCGCTGGCGATGCGCAGGAACAGTTCGGAGCGTTCTCGACACTCCTGCAACACGTTCTGGGACAGGATCCGCGGCCCTTGTAATGAGCCTGGGTCCAGATGGTGTTGCTCCATGGAGCGGCGCCAGGAATCCAGTATCAAGTCCGGCACCGGCAGTTGCGGCAGATACGCTGCGTTCTTCAAAACACGGCTGACGCAATCCACATGCGCCTTCGAGTGTGCGGAAAGCATTTAAGGCCTCCGGTTCGATCTTCTTTTAGTTGTGCGGGCTATTAAGCGCCGTTCACGGACGGTCGACAAGCATCGGTTCACCCCACTGCGAAGCTGAGACGCGACGTCTCAAGGTCTGGCCACTAACCCGTGCAGGCTGACATGGGACGTCTCATACGAGCGAGATCCCAGCCCTTGAAAATGCAGTCAAGACCGCTCTGGGCCGGGCTTTATGGCGATTTTTTGCGAACCTGGCACCGGCCTTGCTCTAACCCCGGCAACCAGTACGACTGGCAATCCGATAATAACAAGAGGTGCCCTATGTCCTCCTGCCGAGGCTTTTACTCTGCTGTACCCGTGGTGGCGACATGAGTCGCTTGCCCCTGACCGTCGGCATCATTGCCAATCCGGCGTCCGGACGGGACGTAAGGCGGCTGACGGCGAATGCCGGGCTGTTTTCCAGCACCGACAAGGTCTCGGTGATCCAACGGCTGCTGGCGGCTTTTGGCGCCACCGGTGTCGAGCGCGTACTGATGCCCACCGATATGACCGGCATCGCGGCGGCGGTGAAGAAAAACAGTCATGGCCGCCAGGCGCGTGACAGTCACTGGCCAACCCTCGAGTTCCTGGAACTTACCTTGCGCCAGAGCGTGGCGGACACTCGCCAGGCCGCGCGCTGGATGGCTGAGCGCGGCGTATCACTGATCGCCGTGCTCGGCGGTGACGGCACCCACAAAGCGGTGGCTGCCGAAGTCGGCGACATTCCACTGCTGACCCTATCGACGGGGACCAACAATGCCTTCCCGGAGCTGCGTGAGGCCACCAGCGCCGGGCTGGCCGGCGGGCTATTCGCCAGCGGCCGGATACCGCCCGAAATTGCCTTGCGCCGCAATAAACGCCTGCTGGTGCGGATTCCGAGCCGCGACCTGTGCGAAGTGGCGCTGGTGGACGTGGCGGTGTCCTCGCTGCCCTTTATCGGCGCCCGTGCAATCAGCCGTGGGATCGATCTGGCGGAGGTGTTTGTCACCTTCGCCGAACCTCAGTCCATTGGCATTTCGGCCCTCTGCGGCTTGTGGTTTCCGGTATCGCGCCAAGCCCCAAACGGTGCCTGGATGCGCCTTGATCCGCAATCGTCCGAAGCCTTGCTGGTGCCCCTGGCGCCCGGCCTGTTGCAAGGCTGCGGCGTGCTCGCAGCCGGCAGTCTTGAACCCGGTGTTGCCCATTGTCTGTGCCTGAGCAGCGGCACCCTGGCCCTGGATGGCGAACGGGAAATCGAATTCAACGCCCATGACTTGCCCACCGTGACCCTCGATGCCGGCGGCCCGCTGAGCATCGATGTCAATGCGGCGCTGGTCTATGCCGCACAAGAGCGGCTGCTGGCCATCGGTCGTGAACACCCGCAACACCCTTTGAACCTTGCACTTTGAAACTTGAGCCTCAAGACACCCTGGAGAATAAAAATGTCGACACAGCTGACTGCTGATCAATTGCTGCATGCCTATCGGGTGATGCGCACCATCCGCGTCTTTGAAGAGCGCCTGCACGTGGAGTTCGCCACCGGCGAGATTCCCGGTTTCGTCCATCTTTATGCCGGTGAAGAGGCCTCGGCCGCCGGTGTCATGGCTCACCTGAGGGATGACGACTGCATCGCCTCCAACCACCGTGGCCACGGTCATTGCATCGCCAAGGGCGTTGATGTGCACGGGATGATGGCTGAAATCTACGGTAAGAAAACCGGGGTCTGTCAGGGCAAGGGCGGCTCCATGCACATCGCCGATTTCGAGAAAGGCATGCTCGGTGCCAATGGCATCGTCGGTGCCGGTGCACCGCTGGTAGTAGGGGCGGCCCTGGCCGCCAGGCTCAAGGGGACCGACGGCGTCGCCGTGGCGTTCTTCGGCGACGGCGGTTCCAACGAAGGGGCCGTTTTCGAAGCGATGAACATGGCCTCGGTGTGGAACCTGCCGTGCCTGTTCATTGCCGAGAACAACGGTTACGCCGAGGCCACGGCGTCCAACTGGTCAGTGGCTTGCGATCACATCGCCGACCGCGCAGCCGGTTTCGGCATGCCTGGGGTCACCGTCGACGGCTTCGATTTTTTCGCCGTTCACGAAGCCGCCGGTGCCGCGGTGGCGCGCGCCCGAGCCGGTGAAGGACCATCGTTGATCGAGGTCAAGTTGACCCGCTACTACGGTCACTTCGAGGGCGACGCCCAGACCTATCGGGCACCGGACGAGGTCAAGTATTTCCGCGAACACAACGACTGCCTGATGCAATTTCGCGAACGCACCACCCGGACCGGTTTGATCGATGTCAGCCAGTTGGATCAGATCGATGGCGAAGTGGACCTGCTGATCGAAAATGCCGTGCGCAAGGCCAAGTCCGACCCCAAGCCGAGCGCGGCCGACCTGCTCACCGACGTCTACGTTTCCTATCCCTGAACGCCCCCTATAACAAGAATCGAGACCTTTATCATGGCGAGAAAAATCAGTTATCAGCAGGCAATCAACGAAGCCCTGGCCCAGGAAATGCGTCGCGACCCCAGCGTGTTCATCATGGGGGAAGACGTCGCCGGCGGTGCCGGTGCTCCCGGTGAAAACGACGCCTGGGGCGGGGTATTAGGCGTGACCAAGGGCCTCTACCACCAATTCCCCGGCCGCGTGCTGGACACGCCGCTGTCGGAGTTGGGGTATGTCGGTGCCGCGGTAGGCGCAGCGACCTGCGGCGTGCGCCCGGTGTGTGAGTTGATGTTCGTCGACTTCGCCGGTTGCTGCCTGGACCAGATCCTCAATCAGGCGGCCAAGTTTCGCTACATGTTCGGGGGCAAGGCCTCCACCCCGTTGGTGATTCGCACCATGGTCGGCGCGGGCCTGCGGGCCGCCGCCCAACACTCGCAAATGCTCACGTCGCTGTGGACGCACATCCCTGGGTTGAAAGTCGTCTGCCCGTCGTCACCTTATGACGCCAAGGGCCTGTTGATCCAGGCCATTCGCGACAACGATCCAGTCATCTTCTGCGAACACAAACTGCTCTACAGCATGCAGGGCGAAGTGCCGGAAGAGCTCTATACCATCCCGTTCGGTGAAGCCAACTTCCTGCGCGACGGCAAGGACGTGACCCTGGTTTCCTATGGACGCACGGTCAATACGGCGATGGATGCAGCCCGCAGCCTGGCAGGGCGGGGCATTGACTGCGAGGTCATCGACCTGCGCACCACCAGCCCACTGGACGAAGACAGCATTCTTGAAAGCGTGGAAAAGACCGGGCGCCTGGTAGTGATCGACGAGGCCAACCCGCGCTGTTCCATGGCCACCGACATCTCGGCCCTGGTGGCGCAAAAAGCGTTCGCCTCGCTCAAGGCGCCCATCGAGATGGTCACCGCGCCGCATACGCCGGTGCCGTTCTCCGACGCCCTGGAAGACCTCTATATCCCTGACGCGGCGAAGATTGAAAACGCCGTGCTCAAACTGATCGAGTGGAGCAAGCGTTCATGAGCCAGATCCATACCCTGACCATGCCCAAGTGGGGCTTGTCCATGACCGAAGGCCGGGTCGATGTCTGGCTCAAGGAGGAGGGCCAGGCGATCGCCAAGGGCGATGAAGTGCTCGACGTAGAAACCGACAAAATTTCCAGCAGTGTCGAAGCGCCGTTTTCCGGTGTGTTGCGCCGTCAGATCGCGCGCCAGGATGAAACCCTCGCGGTCGGTGCATTGCTCGGCATCGTGGTCGACGGCGAAGCCAGCGAGGCCGAGATCGATGCGGTGATCGAGCAGTTCCAGGCCGCGTTCGTGCCAGGTGACGGTGCCGAGGAAGACAGTGGGCCGAAGCCGCAGAAGGTCGAACTGGACGGGCGACTGATCCGTTACTTCGAGCGTGGCGAAGGCGGGGTGCCGTTGGTGCTGGTGCACGGGTTCGGCGGTGACCTGAATAACTGGATGTTCAATCATGAAGCATTGGCCGCCGGGCGCCGGGTGATTGCTCTGGATCTGCCGGGCCATGGCGAGTCGACCAAACAGCTGGAGCACGGAGATCTGGATGAGCTGAGCGGGGTGCTGCTGGCACTGCTCGATCATCTGGATGTTCCCATGGCGCATCTGGTGGGGCATTCCATGGGCGGGGCGGTGTCGCTGAACACTGCGCGCCTGGCTCCCCAGCGAGTGCGTTCCCTGAGCTTGATCGGCAGCGCCGGCCTGGGCGCGGAAATCAACGGCGATTACCTGCAAGGTTTTGTCGAGGCGGCCAGCCGCAATGCCCTCAAGCCACAGTTGGTGCAACTGTTCTCCGACCCCGAACTGGTCAATCGGCAGATGCTCGAAGACATGCTCAAGTACAAGCGTCTGGAAGGGGTGGATGCGGCCCTGCGCCTGCTGGTTTCGGGGCTGTTCAAAGAAGGACGGCAACAGCTCGATCTGCGCGGCGTGGTGCAAGAAAACCGGCAACCAGTGTTGCTGATCTGGGGCAGTGACGACGCGATCATTCCTGCGACCCACAGCGCTGGTCTGGCTGCTCAGGTCGAGATCCTGCCGGGTCAGGCGCACATGGTGCAGATGGAAGCGGCCGAGCAGGTCAATCGGCTGATTCTGGACTTTGTCCAACAACACTGATGCCTCCCTTGGCGGCCGGCCATTTGCCGGGCGCCAGGGCCAACGATTTCAAGGAGATTCCAACATGAGCCTTCCAATTGATCCGACCCGCAGCATGCGTGCCGCTGTCTGGCATGGTCGTCACGATATCCGTGTCGAAGACGTGCCGTTGCCCGTCTCGCCACCGGCGGGCTGGGTGCAGATTCGTGTGCAATGGTGCGGTATTTGCGGCTCCGACTTGCATGAGTACGTGGCCGGGCCAGTGTTCATTCCGGTGGATGCGCCGCACCCGCTGACCGGCATCAAGGGGCAGTGCATTCTCGGTCATGAGTTCTGTGGCGAGATCGTCGAAATTGGCGACGGGGTCCTGGGGTTCAGTGTGGGCGAACCGGTGGCCGCCGATGCCTGTCAGCACTGTGGCACTTGTTATTACTGCACCCATGGACTGTACAACATTTGCGAAAACCTGGCCTTCACCGGGCTGATGAATAATGGCGCATTCGCCGAGTTGGTCAACGTACCGGCCAACCTGCTTTACAAGTTGCCGGCCAACTTTCCCGCCGAAGCCGGGGCGTTGATCGAACCGCTGGCAGTGGGTATGCACGCGGTGAAAAAGGCCGGGAGTTTGCTGGGGAAGAATGTGGTGGTGGTTGGCGCTGGAACCATCGGCCTGTGCACCATCATGTGCGCCAAGGCTGCTGGCGCGGCCCAGGTCATTGCTCTGGAAATGTCGGGAGCGCGTAAGGCCAAGGCCCTGGAGGTGGGGGCGAGCCATGTGCTGGACCCCAATGAATGCGACGCTCTGGCGCAGGTGCGGCGGCTGACCGGCGGGCTGGGGGCGGATGTCAGTTTCGAATGCATCGGCAACAAACACACAGCCAAGCTCGCCATCGACCTCATCCGCAAGGCCGGCACGTGTGTATTGGTGGGCATCTTCGAGGAGCCCAGCGAGTTCAATTTCTTCGAGCTGGTCGCCACCGAAAAACAGCTGCTGGGTGCACTCGCCTATAACGGGGAGTTCGCAGATGTGATCGCCTTTATCGCCGATGGCCGGCTGGACATCACGCCGCTGATAACAGGCCGTATTCAGTTGGAACAGATCGTCGGGCAGGGCTTTGAGGAATTGGTCAACAACAAGCAGCACAACGTGAAAATCATCGTGTCACCCGCTCGAATCCGAGACGCCTCAGAGCGCGATTGACGCGGGCCGAGCCTGAATATTTCCTGCCCAATTCGGGGCAGGAAATGTTCAGGCAACTTGTGGCCCGCCTTTTCAGAGCTGCACCCGCCGCAGCCTGCCGCTCAACGGGACGACAGTGTTGTCTGGCATGGGCAGTGGCCGGCCGGTCAAACCCATGCCTTCGCTCACCAGCACTGCATCCTCCAGCAGACACAGGTTGGAAGGAGTATCCAGGTCACGGGCGAGCACCACGACCTGGGCGGTTTGCGGGTTGCAGCTCAGCAGTCGCCCGGTGAAACGGCTAAAGCCGCCATGAAGCGGTTCACCGTTCCAGTCCGGCGGCAGGGGTTGCTGCAGGCGGTCGCAAAGCTCCAGCACCAGCACGTTGCCCTTCGGACACAGCGCCAGTCCGGTGGGCAATTGCAGGCCGCGAATCAGGATGTCGATCAGCCCGCTGGCGGGCCACACCCGAATCACTTGTCCTGCCTTATCGGCAAAGTCGATGCCTTTGCGCGCCGGGTCGCCTTGCAGTTCTCCGGAGAACAGGCTGATCAGCACCGCGTCTGTCGCCGGTTCGTACACCAGGGTCACGGGGACGGCTTCCTGGCCCTGGTCCAGTGCGGGCAACTGGACCAGCACGCGTTCGTCCTGGCCGCTGGCGAACTCCACCAACTGATTGGTATCGGGTTTGACCGCCAGCCAACTACGGCGGGTCGGGTGGTAACACAGCGCATTCAGATTGCCACGGCTGTGAAACACCGGCTCGGGCGGGGTGTATTGCAGGTCCAGCAACCTGGAGCCCTCGACGTAATCGGTCAGGCTGACCAGGCAGCGCCCGTCACCGCAGGCGATGTCCGACAGCCCCATGATTTCATCGCGCAGCATGCGCGTCTGCATGTTCATGGAACGGAAACCTTGCGCCAGTGTTTCGCGGGGCAGGTAGGCGCCAGGTCTGTGCGGGTCTGGTTGCAGTCGACTGATACGGCCGCTGAAGGGCTGGTCCGGCAGGCCCGAACCGGCTTCGCTCAGCAGCAGGCTGCCATCGGCCTGCGCACAGATGCCGCGAGGGTTCAGCAGGCCCTCGGCGATGAGGGTGCTCGGGCACAGGGTTTCGCCGGGGCGTGCGGGGATATGAATGGGTGTGGGCATAAGGGCTCTCTCCATGAATAAGGGGTGGATCGGCTACTGCGGCGGCTGCCACGGTTCACCGGTGAGATAGGCCCGGAGCAGCGCCCGCTGGCAGGGCGACATCGAACGCACCACGGGCATGAACAGCGTGGTGCCTTTGTAGGCATCCGAGGTTCGGGCGAGGATGGGGTTCTTGGCGGCCATGATCGCGTCGCGCTGATTGAGCGGGATGTAGCGCGACATGGCGGGGAAGGCCAGGTAGTGAAAACGCAAGACGTTCGGGTACATCAGCTCCCAAGTGATGGTGGTGCCCGCGGGGATGCCGAAGTCGGTCTGTGCGTATTTGCGAAAGCTGGTGAAGTAGCCACTGCTTGGAAGGCCATTGGCCGTGCAGGTCAGGGCGACAAAACCCGCTTGGGCGGCGCTACCCGGTTTGACGGTGACGGGGAAACTGACGGCGAGCTCGCCGGCGTTCACGGTCAGCGAGGTTGGGAAATCGAGGAAGTCCCAGTATTGCGGTTCATCGTACACAGCAGGAGCAGCCGCCTGCAGGTCGATTTCGGTGGTGCTTTGGACTGGGCCGCCCAGGTACCTGACCTGCAGGGTGAGCGACAGGCCATTGGGGTAGTCTTCCAGATAAACGTTGCGCTGGTCGGCATAGACCCGATAGGTCGATTCGGTGGCTTGCAATGTGGTCCCGGCGACCTTGCCGGGCGCGTTGATCGCCAGGGCGGTGGTCTGTACCGCCTGCAGTTGGTTGAAGGTCAGCGGCAGGTCGACGATGCCGCCATACACGTAGTAGTCGAATAAAAAGCGGTTGGTCGGCTCCAGGGTGGCCAGTGTGGTGGTGCCTGCGGTGATGGTGACGGGGCCGTAGTTCGCATTGGGCCCGATAGGGCTGGTGATGTCGTCCCTGACAGCCCTGAAGGTTTCCTTCGGAATGACGTTCACCATGTCGATGCTCAGGTAACCGTTGTTGCCCAGGTCGGCATAGCCGGCATTCCCCGTGCTCTGATTGACCAGTTGCCGGCCCGGCTGGCAGTTCAGCGGTTCGTCGGCGAAAGCCGGGGCCAGCGTACCGATGACCCGGCCGATGCTCGGGTTGGGGGTGTATCGACCGGCGGCATAATCGGCGTCCAGTTGTTCGGTGGTCATCGTGGGGCACATTTCGAACATGACGAAACGCAGCACGATACCTGTCGCCCCGGGTGCCTGGATGATCGATCGCAGGCCAGCGCTGTTTTGATTCCAGCTGACGATGCTGCTCAGGGGAAAGGTCAGTTGAAACGTGCCGCTGGCGTGGAAGGAGCCCGGCGCGTCCATTCTCGCGGGCAACAGCACTCGCCCCGCGACGTCGAAACTGCTGCACACGGTATTACTGCGAATCAGCAATTGGATGTCGCTGTTACCGCCAATTTGCAGACCGCCGACGAAAATCTGGGTGGTGGTTGAGGAGGTGGGGTCCAGGTCCACCATCATCGGGCCGGACACAGGCCCCTGTCCGGTCACCGGGTCCACCGACCCGAGCAGATAGACCGGCTGGCCCACCATGTCGCCGGTGGTGCTGATGCCGCCCGGATTACCCTGGGAACTGATCAAGGCGTTCTGCATGTCGACCACATGCTGCCCGTAGTGATTCCAGCCGCCGGCGGTGTAGTAGTCGCCGTCAGGCGCGTTGATCATGTTGTTCAGCTGATCGTCGGTGTAAGACTGGGCACCCGGCGCCAGGGTCGAAGTGGTCAGGTCGAAGAGCGGCCATTCATCATTGCCGTCGTAAGGAATGGTGGGGGAGTTGTTCGGCAAGCTGACGTCCGTGCGGATGCCGCCCCAGAAATTCAGTCGTGGTCCGTTCAGGATGCTCATGATTTATTCCTCGTCCTTGATGGTTTTGCCGACAGGCGAATTGGCGAATTTGAACAGGTAGGAGTAATCGGACTTGTAGGGGCTCTTGACCGGTGTCGCCATGGAGTGGCAATTCATGCAGCTGCTGTTGGGCTGGATGTAACTCTCCATGGTCACGTTGGCCGAAAGGGCCGGTGTCGGCTGGCCCAGTGGATTGCTGGGGTTATCCGGCATCAGCGGGCGCTGGGTGGTGATGAGCTGGTAGTACTTCAACACGCTTCGTTGCAGGTCCGGGTCGGTGCGGTACTGGGTATTGACGCCGTTGGTGACCTCGGCAATCGGGGTGAACCGGTTCAACGGGTTCGGTGTCTGGAACGTGGTCCCGGGTTTGGGCACGCAGACCAGATGCACGCCCTGGGTCTGCCAGTCGCACGGCGACTGGTTGAGGCTGGCGGCGGGGGCGGTGGGGTTGAAGTAGGAATAGGCCGTGCCGGATGTCGGCTGGTCGACCCACACGCCGTTCACCAACACCTTGGGCGGAACGTTATCGATCTGCTCGAAAGTCGACCAGATCCACTGCGGATAGCCGTTCACCTTAGTGATGATATGCAGCCCCACCAGGCCCAGGTAGGCCTCGGTGACACCGACGCGCTGGCCCTGGTCGTCGAACTTGGCCACGCGCGCGAGCATGGTCAGGTAGCGGCTGGCATTGTCACGGGTGGTGAGAATGCGCCAGCTCGATTTGACCTCGATGACCCCATAAGGGAAGTTGATGTTGTTGGCTTTGGAAACCACATCAGCGTTATAGAAACTGTTGGCGACGATGTAGTTGTACGAAGTCTCGTTGGCCGAGATGTCGTAGTAGGTCGGGTTACCGGCCTGGTCGATCAGCCAGCCGCCGACGGCTTGGTCGACGGCATTCACCTGAGAGCTGTTCTTCAGCGCGGCAATGTTGATGATGCCCAGGCTTTTGGCGGCTTGCTGGGTATTCCACGGGCCAGGATCGGCCCCTTGCGGCAGAAAGATTTCCTCCACGGTCTTGTAGGTTTGCCACACGGTGTAGCCGGGATCCCCAGGCTGTTTGCTGCAGTCGGGATCACCTCGTTGCCCGTTCTGTGCCGGCCAGTTCAAGGCGATGAACATCTGCCAGCTGTACTGATCGAACAGGTCCTGGCTGGCCGTGGCGGCCGGCGCAGTGCTGGGAGGCTGGCAATTCAGGTTGCTGGTCTGCGTCGACGGCATGGCCTGTTCCCGAGCCAGGGCCGGCAGGCTGGCCAGGCCCATTAGCATTACGGTGAGACGGAGTGAAGTTTTCATGGCGATCCTTCGTCATTGGTCAGGGTTTGCGCTGCATGAGCTTGTTCCACTGCGCCTTTTGGCCGTTGCTCTGGGAGGCCGGTGGCTCGAACAACTGGCAGGGCGGCGGATTCGCCGGGCACATCGCGGCCACCTGCGCCCAGGTCTGGGCCGGGTCCGGTTTGGCGATGCGAAAGTTGGTGTAATTCTGGCTGACGATGGGCGCATTGGCGACGCTGGTATCACCGGAGAAATAGAACGATTGGGGATGCCGGTAGGGCGGCTGTCCCGACGGTTTTTTGTAAAAGGCGTAGCCGAACAGGATCGGACCTTGCGGCGATTCGAGGTCCAGGGCATAGGCCTGCACGCTGCCATTGAGGTTTTTGCTGCGCTCGGCGCTGTAGGGCAGGTGCTGGATGAAGTCTTGGCGCGGCGGATGATTCATCGGCGAAAACATGCAGCAGGCCGGCATGTCCTTGGGGCGGTCTTGCGGATAAGTCAGGAAATACGCCTTGTTGCCCAGAGACACGAACGAGCAGGTGTAGTTGTTGTTCTTGATCGGGAAGATCGGCAGGCAGTATTTCTCGTAGTGTTCCATCATCGCGCCGAAGCCGTCGCCATCCGGCGGGATGTAGGCGGTGTCGTAGTAACTGGTGCCGCGAGAGACGGTGTAGTCCGCCGGGGTCAGGGTGGTGGGTGGATTGCTGTAGGGCGGCGGGTTTTTCTCGTAGTTGTGCATCACCCGGTACATGGTCCAGTCGCTGATCCAGTAGGCCGGGAAAAACGGATCGGAAGGCTCGCCCACGGAACGCTTGGCGATGCAGTTGCCGTTCTTTTCGTTACACCCCAGGTTGTTGTGCACCCCCATGCTGAAGTAGATGGCCTCGCTGTCCTGGGCGAAAACAGGCGGGCTGAGCAGCAGGATCAGCAGCAACAACCGGTCCAAGATGATTTTCATGGGACACCTCCTGTGAAGTGCCGGGTGGCGGACTCGCCACCCGGTAATCCGGCGTGAAACGTCAAAGGTCGTTGTAGTCGCTCATGGAGAGCTTCCTGGGTGGGAAGTTGAGTTTCACCAGGCGTTTGGCCCACAGCTGCAGCACGGCGCGGCGGCTTTGCGACAGGTCTCGGGTGATCGGCATGGCCAGGGTGCTTTCGTCCTGGTTGTCCTTGTTGATCAATATGAGTAACTGGTCGACGGCGCCCTCCACCCGCGTGCGTGAATCAAGGGGCATGTATTTGTTCATGATGGGGTAGAGGTAATAGAACGACTGCAGCACCTTTGGAAAGATGAACGTGTTCCATATTTCTTCCGGAGCTTGCGTGGAGGTGCACATGCCGTTCCAGGTGTCGATGAAGTCCTGTTGCAACTTCATGTCCAGCGGCAGGACCCGCAGCGGGGCAAGGAAGTCGACGTAGGCCTCGGTGAGCGGGAAGCTGAAGGGGATGGTCGGATCCTTATCGCCTTCCTTCACGAAGAAGCGCAGGGTGGGGAAGCCTGGCGCGACTGCCTTGCAGCCTATCTGAGCGATACCTTGGGCGTTGGTGGTGATGACGGCATAGGTGTAATTGACGGAGTTGCCCTTCTCGTCGTTCAGCGTACCGGTGCGACCGATGGGCTTGTCCAGGGTCAGGCAGGGGCGCAGGTTCACCGCGACCGGTTTACCGGAAACAGTGAGGAACTCTTGATAACCGACTGGGGTTCCAGAAGGTTCAGGCACGTCCTGCAGGTCCGTCAGTCGGCGGCCGCTGCCAGTGCTGCGGTAGAGGCCGACCGAGGGTGCGTCGGTGAACTGCGGCAGACCGGCCGTGTTCTTGCTGCGGTCCGCCGGGTTGTCGTAGAACAGCGTGAAGTCGGCGGCGTTGCTGAATGCCAGGTAGTAGTCGCTGCTGGTCACCATGTAGGGGTTGTTGTACTCGGCCACCCACAGTGTCGTGTTGGCGGCCGGCTGGCCATTGTTCTGCACCATGATGGTCAGCTTCTTGTAGTCGCCGACGTCGATGAAGCTGCCGCTTTCGATCACCTCGGCGGTCCATGTCTGCTGGGTGGCGGCGACGGTCTGGGGAGCGCTGTACAGGCCCAACCGACGTAGAATCAGGGGACCGGATTCCAATACACCCTTGGTATAGTCATCGAGGGGAACATCGAGGATACCCGAGCGCTGGTTGAAGGCCGACTGCCGATAGTCCGCGAAGTTCAAGATGACCGCCGGCTTGAATGTTCCATCCTTCTCGGCACCCAAATGGTAGGTACCGGCATTGAATTTTTCCGGGACGGGGATATCAGCCGTGGCATCCACGGGATAGCTCGGAAAGGTATTGCCCAGGTCAAGTGACAGGGTGTAGTCGTTGATCTGTGCCGAAATCACCCCCAACTTGACTTGTTGTGTCTCCTGGGAATACAGCTGGCTCATCGACACCGCCTCATTGGCCACCAGTCGCCTTCCGGCGGGCGCGGTGGGGTATTCACCGGCGAACCACAGCCCCAGGACCGCCGAGGTGCGGCTGTAGGCAGGATTGAAGAAAATCTCGTTGACGTTGTCCAAGCCCTTTCTGTAGAGGTCACGCACTTTCGCCATGACGTTCGGGTTGTTGGAACGGGTGTCGAGGCGCTGTGGGTAATCGTTGAATATCCCGTTCTTGTCATAGCAGGTCAGGTAGACGCAAAAGCGGAACATCAGGCCCTGTGCCCCTTGCTGCTCCATCTGCTGCTTCAGGTTGGCCAGCAGGGACGAGTTGCCGAGCGCCCATTCCAGATTCTCCTTGGGGAAGCAGGTCTGCCAGGTGGTGCTGACGTTCACCAGGCCACCCAGGGCTCCCCAACTGAAGTTCAGGAAACGGTCCATCATCCGGTACTTGCGGTTGAGGGTCAGGCCGCAGTTCGCGTCCCCTAACACCAGTTTGTCGAAGTACAGCGCCGTGAAGGTGTTCTGCCATGGGCTGATATCCACGAAGCGCGCCGCGGTCGGGGTATTGCTGCCCAGGGGGCTGCCGAGCAAGTGGTATTGCGCGCCGATCAGTGCATCCTTATCGATGTAGCTATTGGGCTGCACTTCGCCGCCGATAACGGTCGACTTGGTTTTCCCGTAGTTCACCAGGCCGCAACCGTTGTCGCCAAACAGATCCCATTCGGCGGGCATGTACGGGTCATGCTTCGGATTGATATTGTTTGGCACCTGCTGTACATAGGTCGGCATGCCAGCCATGTACTGCGTCGAGATGGCCCATGGCATCAGGGTGTCGGGAGCATTGTTCCGGTCGATGCCGAAGTGCGTCATGAACGACCAGTTGATGTCCGTGTTCACCGCGTCATACAGCGGGAACATGTCGTTGTTGTTGGCTGTTGGCGGGTTCCAGAACATCTGGCCGTTGAGGTAGATGCGGGGAAAATTCAATACGCTCATGTCGTGCTCTCCTTAGCGTTTCCACTGGGCGCGTTTCAGCGACCAGACAAAATCCAGTTTTTTGTAGCCGTTGAAGTCTTTGTCCGGCAGCGGTGTAGTGGGGTAGGTGAGACCGCCCTGGGTCGGGATGGCGAAATTGAAGTAACCGTCGGTCTTCGAGTAGGCGGCGGTGCCGTGGCAGGCCAGGCAGGATGAGGTGTCCTGGAACGCCGATTCCAGCTGCGAGTTCGCCAGCACCTGGGTCTTGGGTTGATATTCCACGCCGATCAACTCGTATTTCGACAGCGTCGGGTTGTTGGCCTGGAACTGCGTATTGACCGGTATGGCATCCGATGTCGGTCCGGTGCTGTTTGTCATCGGCCGGGGCGGGTGGCCCTTGGTCACGGTGTACTTTCTGTTGTTGACGTTCTCGAAGGTGGTCCAGACCCAGCTGGAGTCCAGTTTGTTGACCACATGCAAGCCACTCAACGCCGCATAGCCGACCCTGTAGTCGGTGCCCTGCTGGTAATAGGCCTGGGCGGTGTAGTAGCCGTCGTTCTCCAGCTTCTTCTTGTAGTCCATGTCCGCGCCGATCCACAGCCAGGCGGCTTTCAATTCCCAGGCCGTGGCGGGAAAGTTCAGGTTGCTCGTCAGGGCCTCCTGGCCATCTACGTTGTAGACATTATTCTTGACGATGTAGTTATAAGTGTCCTGGGACATCAGCAGTTGAAAGCGCACGACTTGGCCTCGCTGTGCCTCAGGCACGACGGTACCGCCCATTTCCAGGCTCATCCCGTCGACCTGCTGCGTGGCATTGAGGTTGTGCAGCAGACGGTTCGCGTCCAGCCCCAGGGCCTTGGCTTGCTTGAGCACCTCGTCCGGCGGCTTCATGCGGCTGTCATACGAGCCAGGGTTGACGCCATTGGCCAGGTAGACCTGGTCGGAAGGCTTGAACGACTCCCACACGCGGTTGTAACCCTGGGCGTCGGGCTGGTTCAGGCAGACGAACCAGTTCCAGGCCATGGTCTCGGGGTGCTTGTTGAACGCCGTACGGGTCTGGTCGGCACTGATTCCAAATTGCAGGAAGTTGCTGCAGTCGAAGGTGTTTGTGCTCTGAGCCTGAGCCAAACCGGCCAAGGCACTCAGAACTGTTATGGAAATGGCTCGCCGCATGGAAGCTCCTTGGCATTGGCCGGGTCGGTGTGTGAATGCCCCAGGAAGTGTTCCAGGAGCAGTTGCTTCACGGCCGTGGCCGCAAGATGCTGCGGCAACGGCAGATCGCAATTGGTGATGAGCAGCGGGCCGGTGTTCTCGCTGTCGGGCAGGCGGCCATGGCTGCCGCGGACCAGACCGGTGTCCAGCGGAATCAGGTCCATGTAGTAGCGAAAGCCGAGTTTTTTTTGCAACAGACGGCGCGCCACTTTCAGTTTGGGGAAGCGAATGGCGGGGTCGATGAACAGCTCCAGCGGGTCGTAGCCGGGCTTGCGATGGATGTCCACGGTGCGGGCAAAGTCGGGTGCCTTGCGATAGTCGAACCAGTAGTAGTAATCGAACCAGTAGCCCGCCGAGGCCACGGTCACCAGCTCGCCGCTGCGCGGATGATCGAGTTGCCAGGCCCGTTGTTCGGCTTTATCCAGCACCTGCTCGATGCCGGGTTGGCGCTGCAACAACGCTTTGACCCGAGGGATGTCTTGCGCCTGTTTCACGTAGACATGCGCAATCTGATGATCGGCCACGGCAAAGGCCGCACTGGCGCCGGGGTCGAGCAATTCCCAGGTCAGGGATTGGCGGACCTGCAACAAACCGTCCGAGCGCAACAGCCGGTTAATCGATACGGATTGCTGTACCGCTTCAATCCCGTATTCGGACAACAGCATCACCGCCGCGCCTTGCTCCTGGGCAAAAGTCAGCAGGCGACCCACTTCACTGTCGATGGCCCGCACCTCGTCGGCAATCGACGGATGATCGGGGCCCAGACGTTGCAGGCTGTAGTCGAGATGCGGCAGGTAGACCAACTGCAGGTCAGGTCGATCGAGCTGGAATTCGGCGATGGCGCAATCGACGATCCAGCGGCTCGACGCGATGCCGGTCGCCGGCCCCCAGAAGCTTGGAAAGGGGAACTCGCCAATCTGCTGCTCAATACGCTCGTGCAACGATGCCGGTGACGAATACAGGCCGAACATTTTGCGACCATCGGCCGGATAGTGAGGGCGCGGGGTGATGGCGGCATCCACGTCGGCATACATGTTGTACCACCAGAACAACTGGCTGCAGCGAAACCCGGGAATCTCTCGCTTGAGCGCCTGCCAGACTTTTTCACCCTGGATCAGTGCGTTGGGTTGCAGCCAGAAACGTACTTCGGCCTGATCGCGAAAGTACCAGCCATTGCCGACGATGCCATGCTCCGACGGCGGCAGACCGGTAAGGATCGAGGCCTGCACCGTAGACGTGACGGCCGGAAACACCGGTTGCAGGCTGGCCATTTTTGCCGTTTTCAGCAGGGCATTGATGTGCGGCGTTGCCGGCCCCAGCAGCGCCGGTGTCAGCCCCACCACGTTGATCAGCAGCAGCGGTTGACGCGGGTGATCAGAGGGCATCGGCGTACGCCTCCCGCACTTGGGATTGCAGCAATTGTCGCTGCCGCAATTGATCTTCGACCCAGTGCAGTTCGGCGGCGATTCCCTGGAGTTGGGCGTGCTCGGTAGTGGGTTGAAGCGTGGCGGGCAAGACGCCCCAACTGTAGGTTTCCACTTCCAGCACGGGACGAAAATCTGCATGGTCTGCGAGAAAGTCGAAGGTCTGCGACAGGGCGATCTGACTGCCGCTTAGCTCAGGCAACAGCAAGTGTTCGCTGAACAGCGGAATGTGGAAATGAATCCTCAGCTCGGGGTATTGCCCTGGGCGCTTAGCGCAATCGTCGAGGGCGGCGGGAAGGTCCGCCCAGGCCAATAACCGGTCCTGCGCATCGCGAGCTTTCACTTGATGCAGGTAGGTGGTTTCGGCAAAGTCGCTCAAGGTCTTGAGCACGTGTTCGCGCCGGTTATCGTCTTGGGGCAGGCGACAAATCAATGCGTTGGACAACTGAATCTTGCCGACGGGCACCCGGGCCTCGCGCAGCCTGTGCAGCGACTGATAACAGTCTTCAAACATCACGGCCTGGTGGCAGACATCAAAACACAGCGCCAAATACTCATGGTGCGGGTCCATGGCTTGGCAGTCGCGGAAGAAAGCGATGGCCTGGTCGGTATTTTCCAATACGCAGTCCGGCTCCATCTCCAGGCAGAACACGATCTTCTTGCCCGTCTCCCGATGCAGCCTCGCCAGTGAGGCAGTGAGCTGGCGCAACTGATGCTCGGCACGCTGCTGTAACTCCGGACTCCAGCTGGCGGCATAGCCCAGCGGCACAGTAGAAATCACTCCTTGATCACAGTCCGCCGGCAAGGCATCCGCGAGGACCCGGGCCAGATTCAGGCTGTAAGTCAGCCGTTTAGGGTCGGCCCAACTGGGCAGATAGACCTCGGCTTTCACCGCGCCCTGATGAAACTGGCCGTAGGGAAAGCCGTTCAGCGAGGTCAGGCGTAGGCCGCTGCGTTGCAACAGGTTCAGGAAGTCCGTGCGAGCCGACATCTGCTGCAGTTCGGCCGCGGCGAGGGCGCTGATCCACAGTCCGCTGTCCTGCTCGTTCAGTCCGCGCAGTGTTCGCACGCCCTGAAAGTGCTGTTCGATGGATGACCGTAGCCCGGCCAGGTCACGGGTCGGGTGCACGTTGCTGCAATAACCGAGCTGCGCGGCAGCCCAACCCGTGCCGGCATTCATTTGATCACCGGTTCCTGCCCGCGCAGCGCGGAATTGTCCTGCCACTGCCGACGCTGATCGATGGGCAGCGGGGTGCTGACCACGGCTTTGTCCAGTTGGCCGCTTTGGGCAAAAAAGTCCACCGGGTTGTGGAACAGCACCTGTTCCACCTGGCCCTCGCTGAAGCCGGCTGCCAGCATTGCCTGGCCGGTTTTCGGCACTTTGAGCGGATCGCTGATGCCCCAGTCGGCGGCGCTGTTGACCACCATTTTCTCAGTGCCATATTCCTGCAACAGGGCGACCATGCGCTGTTCCGACATCTTGGTGTTGGGGTAGATCGAATGACCGCGCCAGCAGTCGCTGTCCAGCACCAGCGGCAGGGTCAGTTCGTTGAGGTGGTCGATGATCACCAGGTGCTCGGCAATCCCCACTTCACGGATCACCGCCAGGGTGCGTTTGGTGCCACCGATCTTGTCGCGGTGCGGGGTGTGCACCAGCACCGGCAAATTGAATTGCTTGGCCAGCTCCAGTTGCGCGGCGAGAAAACGGTCTTCCTCGGGCGTGATGTCGTCGTAGCCGATTTCGCCGACCGCCACCACGCCGTCTTTCACCAGATAGCGCGGCAAAATCTCCAGCACCTCGTTGGCCACCGACAGATCATTGGCCTCCTTGGGATTGAGGCCGATGGTGCAGAAGTGATGGATGCCGAACATGCTGGCGCGAAAGCGCTCCCAGCCCAACAGGGTGTCGAAGTAGTCGATGAAGCTGCCGACGCTGGTCCTCGCCTGGCCCTGCCAGAAGGCCGGTTCGATCACCCCGGTGATGCCGGCGGCGGCCATGTTCTGGTAGTCATCGGTGGTGCGGCTGACCATATGAATATGCGGGTCGAAGTACTTGAGCATGGTGAATCCTCGTCAAGGGGAGGGGGTTGTTGAGCATCAGTTCGGTGAGGTGCCGGCCAAGTAGTCACGCCATTCCGGCGGCAGGCGTTGCTGCTGATTCAGGCCGATCAGGCGCTGGTGTTGCGCCGGGTTGAGCAGGTTGAAGGCAATCACCCGGGGCAGCCCGGCAGACACTGTTCGTTCGGCGGCGAGCTGTTCGTCCAGCAGGTCGAGGGCCAACTGGTTGAGGGTGACGCTGTGTCGTTGCGTCAGACCGATCAGGCGTCGTACGTCGAGCCCCATGCCCAGTGCTTTGAGCACCAGTTGGTGGAAGGCCCGTTCGCTGTAGTGACGCGACGGGTAGAGGGTGTCCAGGGCGAGGGCGGCAAACACCTGGCTGTTACTGGTGCGCCCGGCCTGCAACGCCAACTCCACGCACAGCCCACGGCTATCGAGCCAGTCGAAGGCCTTCAGGGTGGCGATTTTTTCCTGATCGTCGCCCCACAGAAACAACTGGCGTAGCAAGGGCAGTTGCCCGGCGATTGGCTGTTGCTCCAGTACCTGAGCCAGCAACAATGCCCGCGCCAATTGGACGTTGCTCCAGCCGGCACCATTGGGCAGTGCATGTTCCTTGAGGCTGCGTTTGCACTGGCTGCTCAAGAGCGCAGCGGTATTGGCGTCCGGGCGTTGGGCAAGCCGTTCCTGTACCTGGCGCCACCACTGCAGCTCGGCGTCATCGAGCTGTTGGGTGAAGGCCCGGCGTTGTTCGGCGAGGCAGTCGTGGCGCATTTCTAGGGCCACCGATGGCGGCGCAGTGACGTCCATGTTCATGTCGGTTTGATCCAGCGCTGAAAGTGGGGGAGCAGGAAAAACACCAAGACACATAACAGGCTACCCAGAGGCTGGTTGGCCACGGCCAGCACCAGGGCATCGAACAGTGGCAGCGCCGCCAGGCCAGCGCCGATAAACGCGCGAACCTGCCGTTGCTGCGGGTTGGCCAGGTGGTGCCAGTAGTGCCAGCCCAGCCAGCCAAGCCAGAGCAACAGCACCGGCCAAAACCAGAAGTTGTTGGAATAGACCGTCAGGGCCAACGGGCTCAGCATCAGAATCAGCGGGAGACGGCTGAGCAGTTGATTGCGGTGTTCCTGGCGGGCGAGGTAAGTCAGGCCGCTGATGTAGACGCCGAGCAAAATGGCGCACAGCCAGATCGGTTCCGGTGGCACTGCCAGGCTGGCCGCCGCCGTGAGGTAGAGCGCCGAGCGGCAGGCGCCCATCAACCAGACGCTGTGGGCGTATTTCTTGTGCAGCAGGTTGTAGCCGAGGATGCAGCCGACCAGCAGGGTGGCGCTGCCCAGCAGCCACTGCGGCTGGTCGATCAACCGGCTCAGGCCCAGCACCGAGGCGATGGCCAATATCAGCAACAGCGCAGTGGCCAGCCCCACCTGTTGTCGACTGACCAGGCCCAGAGTGATGGGGCGGGGGTTATGGTGTTGTTGGTCCCAGTCGGCGTCCAGCAGGTCATTCAGCAACATGCCAGCCAGATACAGCAGCGACAGTGCGGCCAGCAGCAGGATCCACACCAGCGACGACGGCGGCGCCAGGGCACCGGCGCTGCTGGCCAGCAGGGCGGCGGCGAGGGTGTTGGTCCACACCGTGGGTAAGTTGGATACCCGGCCCAGGGTCATCCAGGTCTTCAGGTTCAGCGGTGTCTGGCTCATTGCACGCAGCCTTCGCTCAGGGTGAGCGCCGAACCGCTGCGGGTGGCCAGCCGCTGCAGCGCCTGCTCCATCCGCGCGGCATCGATTTCATGTAGGTCCACCGATTCGCCGATCCGGCTGAGCATGGGGATGGAAAGTTGCCCGCCCAAGTGCTGACGGAACTCCTCCAGCCCGAGCAAAACCTGTGAGCGCCCTTGGGTATCTTTCAAGGTCAGTTCCGCTGGGCACAGGTTGAAACCGAGCTTGAGCAACAGGCTCAGCACACGTTCAGTGTCGACATCGCTCAACAGCCCCAGGGCATTGGCATAGAGCCCATCCAGGGCCATGCCCACCGCCACGGCTTCGCCATGGCGCAGCCGGTGGTGACTGAGATTTTCCAGTTTGTGCGCGGCCCAGTGCCCATAATCCAGTGGTCGCCCGTTGCCGCGCTCGAAGGGGTCGCCGGCACCGGTGATGTGCGCCAGGTGCAGTTCGGCGCAGCGGCGAATGGCGTAGCGGCTGGCCGGGTGATCGAAGTGGGCGAGGGCGTCGGCCTGTTGCTCCATCCATTGGAAAAACGCCTGGTCCTTGATCAGCGCCACCTTTACCGCCTCCGCCAGCCCGGCGATCTGGTCGCGGCGAGTCAGGCTGGTCAGCAGCTGGAAGTCGTTGATCACCGCAGTGGCGGGGTAGAAGGCCCCCAGCAGGTTTTTCTGGCCGAAGGCATTGATGCCGTTTTTCACACCGATACCGGCGTCGTTCTGCGCCAGCACCGTACTCGGGATACGAATCAGGCGAATACCGCGATGGAAGGTGGCGCAGGCGTAGCCCACCGCATCCAGCACCGCGCCACCCCCCAGGGCCAAGACATAACAATGCCGGTCCAGCCCATGCTGCAGCATGTCGGTGTACAGCTGCTGCAACACCTGTGAATCCTTGCTCAGTTCGCCGGCCGGAACCGCAATCGGCGCCGCCTGCAAATGCAGATCCGCCGCATGGACGGCAAAGTAGGCATCGATCTGTTCCAGCAGTTGTGGAGCGCATTGCAACAGTTGTTCATCAGCGAACACCAGCACCGTCACCGGGCCCCGGTGCTGTGGGGTGAGTCGTGCAGTGAGCTGGCGGTGCAGGCAGGGGTTGAGCGGATCGAACAGGTGATCGGTGAACACCACCGGGTAGTCGTAACTGACCTCGAAGCGCCCGTGCAGTGGTTGCTCAGCGACTTGTTTGCGCAAGGTCTTGAGCAGGCTGTACCCGGCGATAAACAGCCCGGGCAATACCATGCTGGCGAGGAGGGTCACCAGCAGCGCATTCTGCTCGACGAGGAAGGTGCCGATGGCGCTGTAGGCCAGTGCCAGGCCGGCATTGGCCAGGGTCGTGACCAGCACAAACGCGCGCAGCGGATAACGTTGCATGCCGGCGGCCACCACCGAGGTTTCCGCCAATACCGGCACGCCGCGCAGGCAGATCAACGACAGCGTGCCCAACCGATACGCCAGTTGCCCCGGTTGGCGCTGATGCAGGCCCAGGCGGCTGGACAGCAGGCGGAAATAGCCGGCGCCCAGCGCATAACCCAGCCCGGCCCCCAGGCAAAGGCCAATGAAAATCACCAGATAGCCGCCGAGACTGCCGAGCATCGCCACGGCCAGCAGCGCGACCATGCTCGAAGGCACCGGCAGCACCACGTCTAGCGCCAGCAGGGTGATCAGCAATAGCGCCAGGTTGAATTTCTGGGAGGGGGTCGAGGGCAGGTACAGGTTGAGATGAGCCAGGAAGTCCTGGATCTGTTGTTCGAACAACAAGAAGCTGGCGATCACCAGGCCGGAGAAGCAAAACAATGACAGCCAAAAATGCCCGGCTGGCCCTCTTTGCGAGAACGCACGATACCCACGGCTGCGCTTCATCAAGCATCCCTCTTGTTATTTTTGACTGATTCCGTGTCAGTTATCAAAAGCAGCGTCTGGTGTGTTTTAGGTCAATAGACTCTCTCGCCTGAGGGGCTGGTTGATGGGCGGTTGATTGTGCCTGTGAAGCTAGTCTTGAACTTAGACGGTCATGGTGTTTTTGCAAGGTCGCCTGATGGCAATCTGACTTTCCCCCACGGGGCTACGGGCGTGAACACTTCGCCGATGTTAAAAAATGTTATTTTAAAAAATACTTCACATAATCTGTTCATTGGGGGATTATCTGCTCAACCAGTGTCAAGCGATCGTGGCTGCCATTTTGCCGGGCGATCCATCCACCACTGCTTTCCTCAGGAGTACCCCATGAATAACAAGAATGTCGGTGTTGTCGGTCTGGGCGCGATGGGTCTGGGCATTGCCCGCTCGCTGCTGCGCAGCGGTTTCAATGTGCATGCCTGCGATGTACGCGCGGCAGTCACGGAGCAGTTTGCCGGCGAGGGGGGCGTGGCGTGTTCTTCGCCCGCACACATGGCCGCCGAGTGCGACGTGATCATCACGGTGGTAGTGAATGCCGAGCAGACCGAAACCGTATTGTTTGGTGAAGGCGGCGCTGTCGCTGCGCTGCGCCCTGGCAGCCTGGTGATCGGTTGCGCCACCGTGGCACCGACCTTCGCCGTGGAGCTGGGCCAGCGCCTGGCCGCACAAGGCTTGCTGTATCTGGATGCGCCGATTTCCGGTGGCGCGGCCAAGGCGGCTGCTGGTGAGATGACCATGATGACGTCGGGCCCGGCCGATGCTTACGCCAAGGCCGAAGCGGTGCTTGCAGGCATGGCCGGCAAGGTCTATCGCCTGGGCGACAGCCATGGCCTGGGTTCGAAGGTCAAGATCATCAACCAGTTGCTCGCCGGGGTGCACATCGCAGCCTCTGCCGAGGCCATGGCGCTGGGCCTGCGGGAAGGGGTCGATGCCGATGCGCTGTACGAGGTGATCACCCACAGCGCCGGTAACTCCTGGATGTTCGAAAACCGCGTGCCGCACATTCTCAAGGCCGATTACACGCCGTTGTCCGCGGTGGATATTTTCGTCAAGGACCTGGGCCTGGTACTGGATACCGCACGGGCCAGCAAATTTCCGCTGCCGCTGTCGGCTACCGCCCATCAAATGTTCATGCAGGCTTCCAGCGCCGGTTTCGGTCGTGAAGACGACTCGGCGGTGATCAAGATTTTCCCCGGCATCGAGTTGCCGACTGCCAAGACTGAGCCGGTTTGAGGAACGCCCAATGAACACAACCACTGCACGCCCGTTGCTGGGTTGCATCGCCGACGATTTCACCGGTGCCACGGACCTTGCCAACATGCTGGTACGCGGCGGTATGCGCACCGTGCAAAGCATCGGCATTCCGAGCAGCGAAGTGGCTGCCGGGCTCGACGCCGATGCGATCGTCATTGCCCTGAAGTCGCGCACCATTCCAGTCGCCGAAGCGGTCGAACAGTCCCTCGCGGCGCTGGCCTGGCTGCGTGAGCAAGGCTGCGAGCAGATCTTCTTCAAGTACTGCTCGACGTTCGATTCCACCGCGGCCGGCAATATCGGCCAGGTCAGCGAAGCACTGCTGGCGGCGCTGGGCGGCGACTTCACCCTGGCGTGCCCGGCGTTCCCGGAGAATGGCCGGACGATCTTTCGCGGTCACTTGTTCGTGCAGGATCAACTGCTCAGCGAGTCGGGCATGCAGCATCATCCACTGACGCCGATGACCGATGCCAACCTGGTTCGGGTGCTGCAATCGCAAACCAGCCTGAACGTCGGCCTGTTGCGCTACGACACCATTGCCCAAGGGGCCGAAAAGGTACGCGGGCGCATCGTCGAACTGCGGGCTCAAGGTGTCGGCATGGCGATTGCCGATGCCTTGTCGGACCAGGATCTGTACACCCTCGGCACCGCCTGCGCCGACCTGCCGTTGCTGACTGGCGGCTCGGGGCTGGCCCTGGGCTTGCCGGAAAACTTCCGTCGCGCCGGCAAGTTGCGCGACCTCGATGCCTCGAAACTCCCGGCGGTGTCCGGCGGTGAAGTGGTGTTGGCCGGTAGCGCTTCGATCGCGACCAATGGACAAGTGGCGGCCTGGCTCGAAGCCGGTCGGCCAGCGCTGCGGATTGATCCGCTGGCCCTGGCTGCCGGGGAACCGGTGGTCGCCCAGGCCCTGGCCTTCGCCAGGGACAATGCAGAAACCGTATTGATCTACGCCACCAGCTCACCGGATGAGGTCAAGGCAGTGCAACACAAACTGGGCGTCGAACAGGCTGGCAGTCTGGTGGAAAACGCGTTTGGCGAAATTGCCGAAGGTCTGCGCCAGAGTGGCGTGCGACGCTTCGTGATCGCCGGCGGTGAAACCTCGGGCGCCGTGGTTCAGGCACTGGGGGTGCAACTGCTGCAGATCGGCGCACAGATCGATCCGGGTGTGCCGGCAACGGTCAGCAGCACGGATGAGCCACTGGCCCTGGCGCTCAAATCGGGCAACTTCGGTGGTCGGGATTTCTTCAGCAAAGCGCTGAAGCAACTGGCTCAGGCAGGAGCTGCGCAATGAGCAACGAAAACGCCCTGCGCGAAGAAATCTGCGACGTTGGCCGCAGCCTTTATGAACGCGGTTACACCGTCGGCAGCGCCGGCAACATCAGCGCACGGCTGGACGACGGCTGGTTGATCACACCGACCGATGTCTGCCTCGGGCGCCTCGACCCGGCGACCATCGCCAAGGTCAATCTGGCCGGCGAATGGGTATCCGGTGACAAGCCTTCGAAAACCCTGGCCTTGCATCGCCAGGTCTACGACCGCAACCCGAGCGTCGGTGGCGTGGTGCATACCCATTCCACCCATCTGGTGGCGTTGACGCTGGCAGGCGTCTGGCGGCCGGACGACATCCTGCCGCCACTGACGCCGTATCAAGTGATGAAAGTCGGGCATATCCCATTGATTGGCTATCAGCGCCCCGGTTCGCCGAAGGTTGCCGAACAGGTCGCGCAGCTGGCCAACAGCGTTCGCGGCGTGATGCTCGAACGGCTGGGTCCGGTGGTCTGGGAGGGCTCGGTTTCCAGGGCCAGCTATGCCCTGGAAGAACTCGAGGAAACTGCGCGGCTGTGGCTGATGAGCAATCCCAGGCCCGAACCGCTCGATCAGGCAGCGCTGGACGAGCTGCGAGAAACCTTTGGCGCGCACTGGTAGAGCGCTGATCCCTTAACACAATAGATCACAGCAGATCGATAAAGCAGGCCCTGTTCGGTATACGCGCAGCGACGCCCAACGACCCCGGCTTGCCTGAAAATACAATAACAAGAGGACATCCAGGCATGACTCACCTTAACTGCGGCAGTTTCAGATCCGGTTGCGCAACCCTTGCGCTCACCCGGTGCGGAGGGCTGTTGAAATGAGCCCGTTAATCTTGATGGTTACAGCGGGGCTAGGGATCGCTCTGTTGTTGTTTCTGGTGCTCAAGTACAAGTTCCAGCCGTTTGTGGCCTTGATGCTGGTGAGCATTCTGGTGGCGCTGGTGGCCGGGGTGAAACCGGCCGATCTGGTCGCCACCATCGAAGGCGGCATGGGCAAGACCCTGGGCCATATCGCGATCATCATTGCCCTGGGCGCGATGATCGGGCGGATCATCGAACTCTCCGGCGGTGCCGAGGCGCTGGCCAAGACGCTGATTACCCGTTTCGGCAATCGACGCACGCCGCTGGCGCTGACGATTGCCGGTTTCATGGTCGGGGTGCCGGTGTTCTTCGAGGTCGGCGTGATCATCCTGATGCCGCTGGCTTATGGCGTCGCTCGCAGTGCGCGTAAGCCGCTGTTGGTGTTCGCGCTGCCGATGTGCGCTGCATTGTTGACCGTACATGCTTTCCTGCCACCCCATCCGGGTGCGGTAGCGGCCGCCAGCCAGTTGGGCGCCGACCTCGGTCGCGTGCTGATGTTCGGTCTGCCGATCACCGCGTTCCTTTGCTATGTCGGCTACCGTGTGGCCGGACGCATGACTCGTCGGGTGTACCCGATGACCGACGATATTCGTGCCGAAGTCTATGGCCCGCATGTCACCAACGAGGATCTGGCCGCCTGGTCCAATGGCAATGACAAGAGTACTGAGCGCGCGGCCGTGGCCGTGTCGCACATGGGTCTGGAAGAAGCCACCAGCAGCATCGTTTCCAAACTGCCGCCGGCACCGCCACCGGGTTTTGGCCTGATCGTCAGCCTGATTGTGTTGCCGATCATTCTGATTCTGCTGGGGACGCTGTCCACCTCGCTGCTGCCTGCCGACTCGGTCCTGCGCGGCATCATGACCGTGCTCGGCGCGCCGCTGGTGGCGCTGCTGATCGATACCTTGCTGTGTGCCTGGTTGCTGGGTTCGCGTCGGGGCTGGAGCCGTACTCAGGTGTCCGACGTGATCGGCTCGGCCTTGCCTGGCGTGGCCATGGTGATTCTGATTGCCGGTGCCGGCGGTGTGTTCGGCAAGGTGCTGGTGGATACCGGAATCGGCGCGGTGGTCTCCGATATGCTGCGTACCACCGGTCTGCCGGTACTCGCCCTGGGCTTTCTGCTGACCATGTTGTTGCGTGCGGTGCAGGGCTCGACCACGGTGGCGCTGGTGACCACCGCCGGCATCATCAGCCCATTGATCGCGACCCTCAATCTCACGGCAAACCACATGGCACTGTTGTGCCTGGCCATGGGCGGTGGCGGGTTGGCCATGTCCCATATCAATGATGCCGGTTACTGGATCTTCACCAAACTCTCCGGGCTGAACGTTGCCGATGGCTTGCGCACCTGGACGGTGTTGACCACCTTGCTCGGCACGTTGGGTTTCGGTATTACCTTGCTGATCTGGCCGTTTGTCTAACGAAAATCGTCGACGCGATCGAACACCTGTAGGAGCACGGCTTGCCGGCGAAGGCGTCCTTGAGAGCGCCTTCGCCGGCAAGCCTGGCTCCTACAAAAAACAGATATAGGAGTTACCATGCCTCGTTTTGCTGCCAACCTCAGCATGCTCTATCCGGAACATGAGTTTCTGGATCGTTTCGCCGCCGCTGCCGCCGATGGTTTCGAAGCGGTGGAGTACCTGTTTCCCTATGACTACACCGCGCAGGAACTCAAGCAGCGCTTGAGTGACAACGGCCTGGTGCAGGCACTGTTCAACGCACCTCCCGGCGATTGGGCCGCGGGCGAGCGGGGCACGGTGTCGTTGCCAGGCCGGGAGAATGAATTTCGTAGCGGTTTTGATCGCGCGCTGGAATACGCCGCGGTGCTGGGCAACACGCGCATCCATGTGATGGCCGGGTTGCTGCCCTCGGAAAATGATCGCCCACGCCATCACGGTGTGTACCTGGAGAACCTGGCTTACGCCACCGCGCAGGCAGCCAAGGCCGGGATCACGGTGCTGCTGGAACCGATCAATACGCGGGACATGCCGGGCTTTTTCCTCAATCGCCAGGACCAGGCCCAGGCCATCTGCAAGGAAGTGGGCGCCAGTAACCTGAAGGTTCAGTTCGACTGTTACCACTGCCAGATCGTCGAAGGTGACCTGGCCACTAAACTGCGTCGGGACTTCGACGGAATCGGTCATATCCAGATCGCCGGCGTGCCGGATCGACACGAGCCGGACCAGGGAGAAGTCAACTATCCCTATCTGTTCGAATTGATTGACCAGTTGGGTTATGACGGCTGGGTAGGGTGCGAGTACCGGCCCCGTGGCAACACGTCGGCCGGCTTGCAGTGGTTGCGTGACTGGGAGGCGCGCTAAACGCCTTACACGTTGTTATCGCCGGGCAACAGCAGTTCCACACCCTGCTTGCGGATGCTATCGGCCGCGGCAGGGGTCAGCGCATCGTCGCTGAGGATAATGTCGAACTGCTCGAGCCCGGCGATTCTGTACATGCTGAACGTGCCGTACTTCGAACTGCTGGCCACCAGCACCACTTGCGAGGCCGATTGCATCGCGACCTGCTTGACCTCCACCTTCAGCGCCGAAGGTGTGGTAAGGCCGCGAAGCAAATCCCACGAACTGGTGGAGATGAAGGCAATATCGGTGACGATCTGCCGCAAAGTGGCCACCGCCAGACCGCCCACGCACGATTGATTGGAGTGATCCAATTGCCCACCGGTGTGAATCACCGTGACCTGAGGCGCATCGATCAGCGCCTGGACAATCCCGAAATCGTTGGTCACCACGGTCATGCCCGACAATGCCTTGATGTACGGGACGATCTCCAGCGTGCTCGTTCCCGCATCCAGATAAACCGTCATATCGGCATGCAGTAGCCGCGCGGCCAGCTTGGCCATCGCCTGCTTCTGCGGCAACTCGACCACCGCCTTGAACTGATGGCTCGGTTCGCTGTGCAGCTGGCTGGCGATTCGCACGCCACCGGTTACCGAGTAGGCACGACCTTCCTGTTCCAGCAGCGCGATATCGCGGCGGATGGTCATGTGCGAACAGTCGAACATTTCCATCAGTTGATGAACGCTCAGCACCTGATGCTTACGCAACTGGCGCAGCATCAATTCACGGCGCTGTTCTGGAATCATCGGTGCACCGCTTTCGGCGGCGATGTCCTTTTGACTAGGCATTCGGGCTCCAGAATGAAGAAATCCGCAAACAAGGAAAGCGGGGCAAACATAGTAGCGAATCTACGCTGAAGGGACGAGGTGTTGCGCATCACTGTTCCCACGAGGAAACTCGCCAGCGTTAGTTCATGAATTTCTGAACTAACTATTTGCTGCAGCCTATTCAATCGTTTGTCGCCGTAGCCTTAGGATTCGTCACACGGGACCGCAGCCATCAGAGCAGCGGCCCGCAGCAACTTCTTTCGACTGCCCAGTAACGCCAGCCCAGACAGCGGGCGGCCTGACGCAGCCGAGAGGAATGCATGAAGCTAGAAATTTTCCGCACGTTATGGGGCTATACCGCCAGCAAGGCTCAGGCCCTGGATGAACTGCTCGCCGCCGGCTTCGATGGCCTCGAAGCACGCCTGCCGCTGCAGGCCGATGAGCGTGGCGAGTTCGGCGCTTTCCTGCGCAGCAATCAGGTTCCCTATATCTGCACGCTGTTCAGTGCTTACGATGTATTGCCCGACCAGAACGCCACACCCGCCCAACACTTGGCCGACATTGATCGCAAGCTGGGGTGGGCCACGGAGCTGACCCCACGTTTCGTCAATCTGCTGGCAGGCAACGACCGCTGGCCGCAGGCCTTGCAGGTCGAGTTCTTCGGCCAGGCCATGGAACTGGCCGCCAGGCATGGGGTGCTCTGCAGTTTCGAGACTCATCGCGCCCGTTCCCTATACAGCCCTTGGGTGACCCTGGAACTGATTCGCCAACTGCCGGGACTGCGTTTCACCAGTGACATCAGTCATTGGGTGGTGTGCTGTGAGCGATTGCTGGACGACCCGGCCGACGATCTTTCGACCTTCGTCGAGCGTGTGCATCACATTCAGGCCCGGGTCGGCTATGACCAGGGCCCGCAAGTCCCCCATCCCGCCGCTCCGGAATATGCCCGTGAACTGGCGTTTCATCAGCGCCACTGGGAGGCCATCTGGACCTCTCAGCTTCAGCGCGGCTATTCGGTCAGCACCCTGACGCCGGAGTTCGGTGCCGACGGTTATCTGCATCACTTGCCCTTCACCAACATGCCGGTGGCCGACCTCTGGACCTTGAACCAGTGGATGGCCCGCACCGAGCGCGAACACTTCGACCGTTTCACCCGTGAAGGGACCCGCCATGAGTAATACTTCGTCAACCCAGGCCAACTTCAACAGCATCCCGGTGGTGAGCATCGCCGGACTCTTCAGTATCGAGCTGGAGCACCGCCTGGCAGTGGCCGAGCAACTGGGCCGCGCCGCCAGCGATGTGGGCTTTTTGTACATCACCGGGCATGGCATCGATCCGGCGCTGATCGAGGGCCTGCGCCAGGCGGCCAGGGACTATTTTGCGCAGCCGCTGGAAGCCAAGATGCGCCACTACATCGGCGCCTCGCAAAGCCATAAAGGTTTCGTGCCCGAAGGTGAGGAGGTGTATTCCAAGGGCAAGCCGGATCATAAAGAGGCCTTCGACATCGGCTTCGAAGTGTCAGTGGATGACCCTCTGTTCCTCAACCGTACGCCGCTGCTGGGGCCGAACCACTGGCCCGACGTGCCGGGCTTTCAGGGCGCGGTACAAAACTACTATCAGGCGGTGTTCTCTCTAGGCCGCCGGCTGTTCGATGGCTTCGCCTTGGCCCTGGGGCTGAAGGAGGGCTACTTCGATGCGCTGGTGACTCGCCCGCCCTCCAAGCTGCGACTGATCCATTACCCCTTCGACGCCGAAGCCGTGGATGCCCCGGGCATTGGCGCACATACCGACTACGAGTGCTTCACCATCCTGCACGCCGATCAACCGGGGCTGGAGGTGCTCAATGATCAGGGACAGTGGGTCGACGCACCGCCAATGCCCGGTGCGTTCGTGGTGAACATCGGTGACATGCTGGAAGTCATGACCGCAGGGGCCTTTGTCGCCACTGCCCACCGGGTGCGCAAGGTCGCTCAGGAGCGCTACAGCTTCCCGCTGTTCTACGCCTGCGACTATCACACGCTGATCAAACCGCTGCCGGCTTTCGCCAAGGATGCCGGGGATTACGAGGCGCTGGCGATTGGCGAGCACATGTGGAGCCAAGCGCTGCAGACCTACCAGTACCTGCGCAAACGCGTGGAAAACGGCGAGCTTGAGCTTCCGTCCCGGGCTCGAAAGCCATCGAGCTTCGGTCGCCTGAAGAACACCACCACTCATTCCTAAAAAAACAACCAACGGAGCTTCCCATGATGAAAACCCCCTACAGCCTGACCCGACTGAGTCTGCTCGCCGCTGGCCTGTTCTGCGCCAGTACCGCCTTCGCCAGCACCGCGACCCCTGGTGTGTTGAAGGTCGGTATGGAAATCACCTACCCGCCGTTCGAGTCCTACGACGCTGACAAGAATGTGGTCGGCTCCGACCCTGAGTTGGCCCACTCCCTGGCCAAGGCGATGAACGTCAAGGCTAACTTCGTCGATACCAAGTTTCCCAATCTGATCAACGGCCTCAACGCCGGGCATTACGACGCGATCATTTCCGGCATGTACATCACTCCCGAACGCCAGCTCCAGGCCCGCACCATCGCCTATGCCAACACCGGCGCCGCGATCATGGTGCCCAAGGGCAGTGAGTTGACCCCGCAGGTTCCTGAAGACTTGTGCGGCCTGAAGATCGGCCTGGAGCAGGGCACCACTTGGGTCGCCAAGTTCAACCAGTTGTCCAGCGACTACTGCGTGCCGAACAACAAAGGCGCCATCACCGTCAACGAATACCCCTCGGCTCCCGAAGTGACGCAGGCGCTGCTCTCGAAGAACATTCAGGCGCAGGTGGAAATCGCCGGTGCCGCGCACATGATCGCCCAGCGCACCAACGGGCGGGTCGTGGTCAGTTCGCAGAAGCTGGTTTATCCGCAGACCTTGGGCATCTACGTGAAGAAAGACGCCGACGCTACCTATCAGGCGCTGGTCAAGGCGCTGGCCGACAGTAAAGCCAACGGTGAGTACGCCACCATTCTCAAAAAATATGATCTGGAACCGGTCTCCGAGTAATGGCTGAAACCGCGCCCTCGGTCGAGGGCGCGGCACGCACGAGGTGTCTATGCAATTCGACTGGTCTTATTTTATTTCGCTGTTCTCCAAGACTGACTTCTGGGCGGCGAGCCTGACCGTCATCGAACTGAGTGCCCTGGCCTGGTTCCTGGGGATGTTGCTGGGCTTTGTTCTGGCATCGGCCAAGTTGTCCAGCTTGCCCTGGCTACGCATGCCGGCGTCACTCTACATCTGGTTCTTTCGCAGCATTCCGCTGCTGGTGCTGGTGGTCTTCATCTACAACCTGCCGCAGTTGCTGCCCGGTGCCGGGCCGGTGCTGTCGGTACCGTTCTATTGCGGCCTGTTGGCGCTGGTGGTCACTGAGGCCGCCTACATGGCTGAAATTCATCGTGGCGGATTGATCTCGGTCGCCAAGGGTCAGAAGGAAGCCGGCCGTGCTCTGGGTATCGGCCTGTTCGGCCTGCAACGGTTGATTGTGATTCCCCAGGCGTTTCGTATCTCACTGCCGACCTTGATCAACGAATACATCACAGTGGTCAAACTGACCTCGTTGATCTCTGTGATTTCACTGACCGAACTGTTGACCGTCGGCCAGCGCCTGTATGCCCAGAACTTCCTGGTGATGGAAACCCTGGCGGCCGTGGGCGTGTACTACGTGCTGATCGTCACTGTGTTCGGCTTCGCCCTGCAACGGCTGGAGCGCTACCTGGACCTCAACCTGCGGACACCGCAAACCCTCGATAACGCCTCGGCAAAAGTGCTGCGTGACAGTCTGGCGCCTGTCGCAACGAGCACGCTCAAACCCCCGGCCAAAGGCGCCGCCCCGGCCCTGCAACTGCAGGGCGTGCACAAACGCTACGGCGATCATCATGTGCTCAAGGGCATCGACCTGAAGGTACAAAGTGGCCAGGTGATCTCTATCATCGGCCCGTCGGGCTCCGGCAAAACCTCGCTGATTCGTACGGTCAATGGCCTGGAGCGCATCGATCAAGGTGAAATCCTGTTGTTCGGGGAGAGCTTCATCAATGCCGAGGACAAACCGGATGGTCGTCGGGTTCGTCAGGGCGTACGGCGCATCGGCATGGTGTTCCAGAACTTCAACCTGTTCCCTCACCGGACACTGCTGGACAACATCAGCCTCGCTCCCCGTTATCATGGCGTCAGCCGCGCACTGAGCGAACAACGCGCCTGTCAGTTGCTCGACAAGGTTGGCTTGCTGGCCCACGTCCACAAATATCCGCATCAACTGTCTGGAGGCCAGCAACAGCGCGTGGCTATTGCCCGGGCCATGGCCATGGACCCGGACATTCTGTTATTCGACGAACCCACCTCGGCGCTGGATCCGGAACTGGTCGGCGAGGTACTCACGGTTATCAGCAATCTGGCCCGGGAAGGCATGACCCTGCTGATTGTCACTCACGAGATGGACTTTGCGCTGTCGATCTCTGACCGGGTGATCTTCATGGAAAATGGCCACATTCAGCTGGATGCCTCGCCACAGGCGATCCGCGAGGAGCCTGTGGCTCATAGAGTGCGGCGGTTCATGGGGTTGCAGGAGCCAGCGGAGGAGGGATGCCTGTCTTGAATGGGTTTAGCCGCCCTGGCAATACGCAGACTTGGCGGTGTTGTCGGTTCCGTTATTGCGACAAATAGCTCTGTTGTATACGCGCCAGGGTGCCGTCATCACGAAGCTTTTCAACTGCCTTGCGCAGGTCTTGCACCAGTTGAGCGGAGCAAAGCCTGGAGCAAGCCAGATAGAGCTCCGTGCTGCTCATGACGGGGCTCATGGACAGCTTGCGTTCAGACATTTTCGGCCAGATGTATTGACTCTCGGGAACACCGTTGAACCAGGCGTCAATGCGACCTTTCAAGAGCATCTGCGCGGGGTTGTCGCCAATGGTCAGGGGGAAGATCTGTTCGTCGCTGAAGCCTTGTGCACGCAGGATTTCCTCCTGCGCACTGCCTAGGCCGACGCCGATCACCCGGTAGGTTTTTTTCGCTTGCGCAAAGCTGCTTACTGGCCGGTCGAGGCTGAAAAAGGCGCGCTCCATGGGCATGATCGACGCGATCCAGGTGAAGTGATCTTCGCGTTCAGGCGTGCGAGACAAGGGGGCTATCAGAAGATCCTGCTTCTCGCTGACGTATTTTTGCGCTCTGGCCCAGGGAAGCCTATGGACATGAGCGACATATCCAGCGTTGGCAATGGCCGTCAGGACGGCTTCTCCGACCATTCCGTGGCCTATGGAGCCATCGACAAACGTCAGTGGCGGAGCGTCCGGGATATACAGTTCGAGCGGCAAGGGGGCGCCACACGCGTTATAGGCGATCAGCAGTGATCCCGACAGAAAAAATCTGCAAAGTGCTTTTGCGTAGGCACTTAATACCCATGAGCTTGCGCTCATGGTTGATAGTTCAGGCATTGAACGTAGAAGGGCGCCACAAGTCACCAGTGGTGTTGATCACAGCGATGATGAGTCTGCTGAGCGTTGTTAGTTATTGAATCCGGTATCGACACGGCATTCTACGCAAACTTGAGGTCAGGACACATCATCCCCCGAGGTGACAGCGTCATGGCTGGTCGCCCGGCAAAATCGATAAACCAGATCAACACTTCTTCAAGGCCGCACCAGCCTGCGCACCAATGGCCATGCCGGCTCGCACACTACCGGTGAGTGTCACCGCTGCGATGCGTGGATCGGCGATCGCCGTGGGCTGGTGTAAAAACGCCACTCGATCGAGTGGCGTTATTTTTCAGAATCCGATCATGGGGCTGTGTATCAATGCTCTTTGGCTTTTCTGATCCGGATCAAAATAAACAGCAGGATGGCGAGCGCGAGGGGCGTCATGGCCAGCATGGCGTCTTTCGCGGAAATATCCGCGCCCATCAGATGCAATCCCGAGTAGAACAGCTTGAGCAGGTTCAACAGGTAGTAGGTGATGGCAATAATCGACAAGCCTTCGACGGCGCGCTGGATTTTGATTTGGGTGTCTGCGCGAGCGCTGAGGCTCTTGAGGATTTCCGAGTTCTGTTCCTCCATCTCGACTTGCACACGCGCCTGCAAAAGGTCGCCCAGATTGGCCACGCTCTTTGCCAGTTGTTCCAGGCGTTGTTCGGTGACCGCGCAGTACCTGACGGTGGGTTTAAAGCGTCGCTCGATGAAGATACCCAGTCGCTGGCAATCACCCACGTGGCTTTCACGGAGTTCGCTCAACCGCTCGAAAACCAGCTGGGCATAGGCTTGGGTGGCGCTGAAGCGATGGCGGGTTTTTGCCGTGCTGCTGACCACTTGCGCTGACAGGTTGGCGATGTCGGTGAGCAATGCCTTCGCGTTGCCGGTATCGGGCCCGGCGTTACGTTCCGAGAGGTTTACCAGGGTCTTGTCGAAGATATTGAGCTGAGTGCTCAAGGCTTTCGCAGTGACGAGTGAAAGCGAAGCCATCATTCGGTAGGTTTCGATTTCGAGCAGGCGGCGGATCATCCGTCCCTGGCGATAGGCATTCAGGCGTTTGTTCACGAAGAGAAAGCGATTGGTACCGTCCTCGCTCAGGCGAAAATCGCTCCAGACCGTCGCATCGCCCCCGCCTATGCAAGAGCCGCTAGGGTCTTTGAATCCATAAGCAGACAGATCGCCGGTAAAAGACGCGTCGTCGCGTACCACAATCTGCACAGCGTTGATCACGTGCTGCATGAAAGGTTCGACCCGGTCCACCAAGGCTTTGGGTGGTGGGCTCCAGCAAGGCTCGTGACTGGCGCAGGGAACCACCAGCGTCAGGGTCAGGAACTCCGCGTGCCGCTCCCACTTCAAGGCATGGCCCTCTAGCTCGGTGATGCCCTGGGCCGCTTCCGGGTCGACGGGGCCGGGGCAGCAGCGACTCAGCAGGGCGTCGCATTGCCCGTCGTTAGCCAGAAACGCCAGATGGAACACATGGGCGGGCTCGTCGAAATACAGCGAAGGGCGCGCGTGCAGCTCGTTATGCAGGGGCAGTCTTTGCGGGTGCATGCTATTGAGGCCATATTGGAGTTGTTTGTTCTTGGGACTGGGTAACGAATTCCCAAGTCACAAACAACTCCGGGCGATCGCCCGATGCCGGTCAGCCAGCCACGAAACCTGTGGGGCGGCTTGCGTTAACTGACCGCTCACGTACTCCTTAACGCAACGCCGTACAGAACGCCCGAATCGCCTCGCAAGCCTGGCGCAATGAAGCGTCGTCCAGGGCGTAGGCAATACGAATGTACGGGCCAAGGCCGAACGCACTGCCATGCACCACGGCCACATCCGCTTCGTCGAGCAGCGCATGGGCGACATCTTCGTCGGTGTGCAGCACGCGACCTCCCGGTGAGGTGCGGCCGATCAGCCCCGCACAGGAAGCGAACGCGTAGAACGCGCCTGCCGGGCTGACGCATTCCAGCCCCGGCGTGTCGTTCAGCAGTGCCACCATCAAATCGCGACGGCCCTGGAACGCGGCACGGCTTTGGTGGATGAAGTCTTTCGGCCCCTCCAGCGCGGCGAGTGCGGCTTGCTGCGAGACAGAACTCGCCCCCGAGGTCTGCTGGCCTTGCAGTTTTTCCATGGCCTCCAGCAACCAGCGCGGCCCGGTGGCAAAACCGATGCGCCAGCCGGTCATGGCGTAGGCCTTGGAGACACCGTTCATGGTCAGGGTTCGCGGTGCCAGTCGTGGTTCCACCTGGGCCAGGGTATGGAACGCTTGATCGTCGAAGATCAGGTGTTCATAGATATCGTCGGCCAGAATCAGCACGTGGGGATGATCCAGCAACACCGCCGCCAGGGCACGAAGTTCAGCCTCGCTGTACACCGCGCCGGTCGGATTGGACGGCGAGTTGAGGATCAACCAACGGGTCTGCGGAGTGATCGCGGCGGTCAGTGCCGCGGGCGTCATCTTGAAACCGGTATCGGCATCGCAGGTGACGATCCGCGCTTCACCGCCGCACAGTTGCACCATCTCCGGGTAACTGACCCAGTACGGCGCCGGCACGATGACCTGGTCGCCCTCGTTGAGGGTTGCGGCCAGGGCGTTGTAGATCACCTGTTTGCCACCGTTGCAGACGAGGGTGTCTTGCCAGGTGACGTCCAGGCCGTTTTCACGGCGGAACTTGGCGGCCACCGCTTCACGCAATGAGCGTACACCGGCGACCTGGGTGTAGCGGGTATGGCCGTGCTCAATGGCATGGATGGCCGCCTCACGCACATGCTTGGGTGTATCGAAATCGGGCTCGCCGGCACACAGCGAAATGATCTTCGCGCCTTGTGCCCGACGCTCCGCCACCCGATCGATGATCCGGTAAGTTGCCGATGGCTGTGCGCTGGCCAGGCGTTGGTTCAGCCGTTGGATATCGACGCTCATGCGCGGGTTCTCCACTCAGTCAGGTTCATCAGTTCCAGGGTCGAGCGGCCTTCGGTCAGCGCCTGCATCATCTGCGCTTCCTTGTTCGCGCGTGCCTCGCCTTCGGCCAGGGTACGTGCGGCATCGGCCTTGGGGATGATGATCACGCCGTCATCGTCAGCCACCACCAGATCCCCCGGTGCCACGAATGCGCCGTTGAAATTGAACGGTTGTCCCACCGACGGGGCGCTGGCCTTGACCGTGCCCTTGACCGAGATACCCCGGGCAAATACCGGGAACTGGCGTTTCTTCAACGCGGCGATATCGCGTACGCCGCCATCGATCACCAGACCGACCACGCCCGCCGCTTCGGCCGCCACGGTAAGTACCTCGCCCCAGTAACCGGCGATGAAGCCACCCGTGCCCACGACCAGTACGCTGCCACGGGGCACGCGCTCCATGGCCAGGTGCAAGGCCAGGTTGTCGCCCGGTGAACATTCCAACGGGTAGGCGGGGGCGGCGATGAAGGCGCCGTCCCAGATCGGGCGGATCGCACTGTCGACCGCGCAAGGCAGATGGGACGCTTCATACAGCGTCGAACTGCCCAGCGCTTTTGCCCGCGCGCGAAAATCCAGGGGGAAGGGGATCGTGGTCATCAGACTTTCCTCTGCAAGCTGTGGTAACCCAGTGCGGCGCGGGCTTCTTTCAGGGTTTTGCCTTGAGCAATCAGGGCGCGGATGTCGGCTTCGACCGATTCGATCTGACGGGCACACGCCGCCACTTCAGCGGCGCGGGCACGGGGGACGATCACTACGCCATTGGCGTCGGCGATCACGATGTCACGGGAGCAGACCCGCGCTGTGCCGATCGACACCGGCTGGTTGACCGACTGAACCTGCACCCGGTCTTTGCCGGTGCGCATGAAGCGGCCTTTGCTGAAGATCGGGTAACCATCGCCCAGGGCTTTGTTGACATCACGGCACACGCCGTCGATGACCGTGGCGGCGATCTGTCGAGTGCCGGCGTACTGGGTCATGATGTCGCCCCAGACCGTGCAGTCGGTGCGCCCGCCATTGTCGATGACCACTACGTCACCGGGCGCGACGTCATCGATGAAATCGCCCACGGTGCCTGGCGGGACGCTGGCCGAGACGTACTGCACGGTGAACGCCGGCCCGACGACGACTTGGCGGTAATCGTCCAGCGGCGCCACGCCGAGGCATTGCCCGGGCAGGCCGAGTTTGTCCAGGGCATCGGAGACGCCCGGGGTGTCCAGGCCTTTAAACAAGGCAACCAATGTTTGATCTTCAAGATTCATCGGGCGTGCTCCACGTGGATCGCTTCAAACTGGGTGTCGTGCATCACCTCGGCCACCGAGCGACCGCTGCGCACCGCCTCGACCATGCCATCCTGGCGACGGGCGATGCGTTCGCCGAGGTCGATCACTTTCTCGATATAGGCCTGGGGGATGAACACGGTTCCGCAAGAGTCGGCGATCACAAAGTCATCCTCGCTGACGTCGACACCGGCCACTTTGATGGTCACCGCCGCATCGATCTGCACCACCCGGTTGCGCGCACTGATCATGGTCACGCCTCGGCCGTAAACCGGGTAATCGATCGCTTCGCTGCCGTCGATGTCGCGACTGAACCCGTCAATCACCGTGCCGCGCACCTGCTTGCCGGCCGCCGCGTTGGCGAGAATGTCGCCCCAGCAGGAGATGCCTTCGATACCGCCGGCGATCACCAGTACGCGATCATCACTGTCGATCTGTTCGACCACCGGGGTAATCAGGTGCACAGTCGGGACGTTGTCGGCCTTGGGCGCCAGCAACACGGTACTGGCGCGGCCGACGATCTTCGGGCAGTTCCATAGCGGGCGCAGCCCTACCGTGGCGCCCGGCAGGCCGAGGAAGTCGAGTGCGTCGGAAACCGTGTTGGTGTCCAGCGCCGCCAAGCGATCCAGCAAATTCAAATGGGTCATGAGGTAGCCCCTGTGGTGACGGAGGCGCCCAGTGTCGGCGAGACAATTTGATAGGTATATTACTAATCACAGAAGCGTTACATACGTTAAACCTATGGATTAGCCATGATCAATTTCCGTCTGATTCGTCACCTCTGGTTGTTTCTGGCGGTGGCTGAAGAACAGAATTTCGGCCGCGCCGCCAAGCGCCTGGGAATGTCCCAGCCACCGTTGAGCGAGCAGATTCAAGTGCTGGAGCAGGCACTCAAGGTCACGCTGTTCGAGCGTTCGCGACGGGGGGCGAAACTGACCCCCGTGGGCGCGGCGATTCTGCCGGCCGTGCGCAAGTTCGCCGAGCAACTGGAACGCCTGGAGCTGGCCGTGGAAGAGGCGGTGGCGGGGCAGTCGGGGATGCTGACCATCGGTGCGATTTCCACGGCGATGTTCGATGTGTTGCCCGGGTTGATCGAGCAACTGAAGCTCGATTACCCGCACCTCACCGTGTCGGTGCGGGAAATCGACAGCGTCGAAGCCTTGCCGGCGCTGGAGGCCGGGGACATCGACCTGGCCTTCGCCCGCCTCGACGGTGACCTGGGGGCCTCGATCAAGTCGCTGCCGCTGACCGAAGATCGTCTGGTCGTAGCCCTGCCCAACGATCATCCCTTGGCTTCGCGCAAGCGCATCAGCCTGTCGAGTCTGGCCACCGAGCCCCTGGTGATGTTTTCCCGAAAGGTCAGCCCGGTGTACTTCGACAATTTGATCGCGACCTGCCGTGCCAGCGGTTTTTCCCCGCGCGTGCTGCATGAAGTGCGCTCTGTCGCTTCGCAGATCGCTTTCGTCAGTTGCGGGCAAGGCATCGCACTGGTGCCGGCGTCGCTGAAAAAACTGGCACCCGATAACGTGGTGCTGCGCCCCCTGAGCCAGCCGCTTAATGTGGTGACCACCGCGGTGGCCTGGAATGCGGATCGGCCCAACCCGCTGGTGGAGGAGGTGGTTGCCCGGTTCCAGAAAAGAGTTTGATAGGTTTGACCTATGACAGTATTCCCGAATGAGGAATTTACAGAAGGCCCAATCCCCGCGAAATTGACGACTTTGCTGCTGGCAGCAAAGTCGGCCCGACAGTCAATGCCAGTCAGTTAAGCAATTTGTAGCGGAAAATATTTACGGCTTAACTGACTGATATTAGGCCCGGCGGTCACCTTTTCGCTCAAGGAATCCATCACGTGCCCTCACCAGAAACCTTCACTCACGCGCACATCCCTCTGACAGTGGAGGGTGTGCGGCTGAACATCGCCACCCTTCACCGCGATGGTGTGCTGGCGCCGATCGTGTTCCTGCATGGGTTTGGCTCGACCAAGGAAGACTATGCCGACATCGCGCAGCAGGCCGCTTTCGCCGGTCATCCTTTCATCGCTTATGACGCACCGGGTTGTGGAGAGAGCCAGTGCAGTGACCTTTCCCGGATCTCCATCCCGTTTCTACTGAAGACCGCATTGCAGGTGCTGGAGCATTTCGGTATCGAGCGTTTTCATCTGGTGGGGCATTCAATGGGCGGACTGACTGCATTGATGCTGGCTCATCAATCTCCGGACCGGGTGCTCAGTTTCGTCGACATCGAGGGCAATATCGCCCCGGAAGACTGCTTCCTCAGCCGGCAGATCGTCGATTACCCGGCTGACGATCCCGAAGTGTTTTTCGCCGCCTTCATCGAGCGGGCCAGGCACGCCCCGGCCTACGCCAGTGCGCTCTATGCTGCCAGTTTGAGACACAAGGTTCGCGCGGCAGCGGTGCGCGGGATTTTCCAGTCGATGGTCGATCTTTCCGACAACGCCGACCTGATGAGCAAGTTCCTCGGCCTGCCGTGCCCGCGCATGTTCATGTACGGCGAGCAGAACGCCTCACTCTCCTATCTGCCGCATATTCAGGCCCAAGGGGTGCGACTGGCGCCCATCGCCGATTGCGGGCATTTCCCCATGTATTCCAACCCTATCGCGATGTGGCAACAGATCGCCGACTTCCAGGCGAACAGCCATCGCGGATGAGTCCTGCGTGCGATGGACAGCACCGTTGTGAACTATTCTTTTCAAGTGGCACCTTCAATGTCTCCTGCAGGGAATTGATATAAATCAAGGCCCAAGAGACTTTAAGGGGGAGTCTGGGCTAACGCCGGACGCTTGATCCGGTGAAGACGACGGTCAACCTGTCTGGAGTGGATCATGAGCCAGTATCAACGGTTACTACTGATCATCAACCCGGTCCTGCGCCATTCTCCTGCGATAAACCATGCCGCCGCGCTGGCCAAGGCCAGCGCCGCAAGCTTGCATATTGCCGCCTTGATCCCCTCGTTGGACATTCTGTCATTGCTTGAAGAAGGTGACCGGAAAAAGGCTCGGGCGAGCTACTTGCAGGAGCACCACGACTGGCTCATGGACCAGGCGAAAAAGATGCAGGGCAGGGGGATCGAGGTGACAATCGAAGTCGCCTGGGCCGAAGACATGCGACGCGAGATCCTTGACCATGTCACGCAGATGCAACCCGATCTGTTGATCAAGCAAGTGCAGTATGAGCCAGGGTTCAAGCGCGCGTTCTTCACGCCGCTGGATTGGCGTTTGTTGCGTCATTGTCCGGTCCCGGTTTATCTGGTGGGTGCCGAAGGCCATGCCTTGCCGCAGAAGGTCCTGGCCGCGGTCGATGTTGCAGATACCGAGCCTTCGAACAGCGAACTCAATGACCGGATCATCCTGCAGGCTTCCAGCCTCGCGCTGCAGTGCAATGCCGAGTTGCACCTGCTGCATGCCTGTGACATTTCGGCCGCTTTTCTGGCCGACATCGGTGACGGTCTGACGCTCGCCAGGCTTACCCGGGAGCTGCGCAGCGACCTGGAGACGTCTTTTCTCAAGCTGGCCGGTCGGTTCGGCGTGCCCCCTGAGTGTCGGCATTTCATCATGGGGCATCCGGTCTCGACGTTGAGTGAGTTCGCCCATAAGCATCAAATGGACGTGATCGTGATGGGCAGGGCTCAGTACCGCGGCCTGGAGAGGCTCCTGGGCAGCACCACGGAACATATTCTGTATCAGGTGCCTTGCAGCATTCTGGCGGTTTAAGGGCGGGCCCCCTTACTGGCAGGGTGCCCGTCGTGAAACGAACGCCCGTTTTTGGGGCTCCCGCCCCAGGGAGGTTTTCAAATGACCAGTCCTTCTTTGCAAACCATCTTGCATGACCGGGTGGATGCCGGCCGCAGCCTGGTGGAGCCGTTGCTTAAATACGCTAAAAGAGCCGATGTCATCGTTCTTGCCTTACCCCGTGGCGGTGTGCCGGTCGCCTATGAAGTGGCCATCGCCCTGGACGTTCGCCTGGACCTGATGCTGGTCCGCAAACTGGGGGTGCCGTCCCATCAGGAGTTCGCCATGGGGGCCATCGCCAACGGCGGCATAAAAATCGTCAATGACGATGCGCTGCGGGCTAACGGGATTGATCAACGCACGCTCGATGGGGTGATTGCTCGGGAAACCCAGGAGTTGTTGCGTCGCGAACTGGTGTACCGGGCCTCGCGCGCGCCGGTGGTGCTCAAGGATCAGGTGGTGATATTGATCGATGACGGCCTGGCGACCGGCGCGACGATGATGGCTGCGATTCAGGCCACGCGCCTGCAAGCACCCTCGCGCATCGTCGTGGCGGTGCCGGTGGCACCGCTTGAGACGGCAGAGGCGTTGCGTGACGAAGTGGACGAGCTGATTTGCCCGCTTATCCCTGATTGGCTGATATCGATCGGCCATTGGTACTCGGATTTTTCCCAGACGTCGGATGAAGAAGTCATCGATCTTTTGCATCGGGCCTGGCAACGGGAATCCCGTGCGGACACTGCACACAGTCCCCAGGCTTGAAGTGTGCCGTGGAGGTTGCCTGGCGTGGAGGTGGCCACGTCAGGCTTCAGGTGATTCTGACGTTCACGAATTGCCACGGATCGGATTCATTGGTCTGCTCGGGCATCAGTGAGTGACGTCCGCAAAGTGGTGTCCAGTCGCTATAGATGCCTTCTACCTTTCCCAGGTAGGGCGTGCAGATCTGCAAAATCTCGCGGAAGGGCAGTTCATCTGGTTCGACGATGCCCCGTTGCGGATTGCGAATCGCCCAGATCACCCCGGCCAGCACGCCCGCCGTCACTTGCAGGCTGGTCGCGCTGTTATAGGGACACAGTGCCCGGGCTTGATGGATCGATAAGCGCGAGCCATACCAATAGCTGTTTCTGGCATGCCCATCAATAGCACGCCGAGTTCGTCATTGCCGTCGAGAATGTCGTCATGGAGCAGGCGCTCGCTTGTCTGGGGTTTCCAGTTGCGCTCGGCGAGTTCATGCATCGAGAGCAGGGCATCGTCACAGGGGCGATAGGCGTAGTGGACGGTCGGTCGGTAGAGCGGCTGCCTGCCTTGGCCAATGGTCAGGTAGTCGGCAATCGACAGGGCTTCGTTGTGGGTCACGAGCAGCCCATGGGGCGGCCCCTGACATGCTCCAGGTCGGCCATTGGTTGCCTCCTGCGCCTGCCAGCGCGTTCGCCGTAAATGGCTTGGCGATAACCACGACATTCTTAACGAGACTCCAGCGCCCCCCTAAAGCTCAAAAAATTTTGGGATACATCAAGGAAGATTTGCTGCGTCCATCGACGGGGCAAAATCAGTCAGGCAATGGCTCGTTCAACACCGAAAAAAACCATGGGAATGAGGCAAACTGCTGGCCCACAGATCTGCGCTTCGTTGTCAAACTTGCTTTCTTTTCAGAAGGTTAGGCATGGGCGATATGCGGACTTTGGTATGGATGGCTGCAGTGTTTGTCCTGGCGGCTCTTTCGCTTGGGGCTCAGGCAAAGGAATTGAGCAAGAACTCTCGCTTTGTCTGCAGCTGGGGCTCGGACATAGCCGCAGGCGCGCAAGCATCGAAACTTTCCGGGTTCACGCTTTACGGCGCACGCAAGCAGTTGCAATCGCGAAAATTTCCCCGGCCGTGGATGCGCATGACGGCCATGGGAATCACCGAACAAACCTACAACAGCGCTTCGCGCCTCAAGCCTTCCGACATCAAGCAAACGTATTACGAGCAGTGCATCCGGCATGAGTTGGCGCAACGCTAGCGCGGCCACCGCTTACTTAAGCAACCGGGTATCCAGCCCAAACCGTTCCTGCGACACAAGCCTGAACTGGTCCGCCGCCAAATCGCAGCTCACCAGCAAATTCCAGGAGTGGCGGGTCACCGCCGAAGGAATCAGCAAAAACGGATGCTGGGCCAGCAACGCATCAGCAAACTGCTGCTGATTGGGTGAAGGTAGTGACGGGACAAGCCAGTTCGGGTTCGGCACATCTTCTGGCTGCACAACCTTGATAAGCACCGAATCCAGTACCTCAAAGCAGGTCAGCAAATGGGGCACCGTATCCAGGGCATCAAAACCCAAGTGGGCCGCAACTTCGAGGACAGCCGTGGACGGATCGGCCGATGCATAAATAACCCGGCGGCCGGGAGAGTTCCAACGACCACCGGATCGTTGCGCACCAATGCCACTGTCCCACGTATCCTTATAGACCTCACGGTCAAGGCGCCAAGCATGCCACCGCCCGTCCCAGGGCAAAGGATTCACTGATAGACCCCGTGTTCAATCCGCGTCAGGTAATCTTCCACCACCTGGAAACCAAGCGAGTTGTCGATCAGTTCCAGCGGAACATTACCGTCCAGGTACTTACAGGGCTTCTTCAACCAGTCCTCAGCCAACTGCTGATTACCAAACACGTCGGTGGCGTGCTCCAGGGTCTGCGCGTACTGGAAGGCTACCGTGCTCTGATGCTGGTTCAGACGTATTGGCTTGGTCTCTTTCGCTAAACGCTGGACGGTCCTGACAGACTTCCCGGTAATGCGCTGAACCAGGCCGTACTCCATGTACAGCGTGGATGTAGAAAGCATGTCCCTGACGTCGCTCAGGTTAAAGCCTTCCTGTGTGTACCGGATGATCAACATGCGCTCGTCACCTTTACGGCCATGTAACAGCACCTCAGTAGGCTTTCTGGTGACCTTCTTTGCCCCCGTTGGCAGGGAGGCTTTTGCTGCGGGCATATCGAAACCCTCCAAACGACATTTGGCGTAATAGTAGCGCCAAATGTCGTGGCTTGGGCAAGCGAGTTTTCCGGCCTTGGTGTGTGGGGTGCTCATAGTCCATCCGTTGTTAGAGCTTGAAGGGTCTAAGCCTGTCAGCGTGCTCAGGCCATGTCAGATCCTAAATGCCGCGATTCCGACGGCCAACCCTAAAAAGACGTCAGATATATCCACTACTTTGCTAAATACCTTCCTCTCGCTGTAGGACGCCATTCAGTGGCAGGACGGTCATGAGCTCTGGTCCGGTCAGGAAAGTAACAGTGTTGTATCAACGTGAGCCGGGCAGGGTGTTCAGCTTTTGTTGTCTGGCGCCTGGCGAAACCGTTGCTCGATGGCATCCGCAAACGGATAAAAAGAAAACCACGGCCCGGCTTCGTCGATCACCTGCTGGAATGACGGTCTGTGTATCAAGCGTTCGAAATAGGCGCTCAAGTGGCGATAGTCGTCGGGGAACGGCACGAGCGTGCGGGCATAGAAAAGCGCCGGTGCAGCGGCGCAGTCGGCCATGCTGAAGTCCGGGCTGGCCACCCAGATTCTGGATGCCATCCGGCGCTCAAGCATGTCGTACACCGTTTTCAGCGTGGATCGCTCTTTGGTCAGATCACCGTTGGTCGCGTGTAGCCGATCACTGACAATCTGTTGCATCGGCGTTTGTACATAATGGTCAAAAAAGCGATCCCATAATCGGACTTCCAGCGCGGTCTCCCAATCGTCTGGAACCAGATTGTGTTTGCCTGGAAATCGTCGATCCAGGTACTCGATGATGATGCTGGATTCCGGCAGATTCAGTTGCTGAACAGGGTCAAAAATTATTGGGAACTTTCCGATTGGCCACAATGCCTGAAGTTCTGCGCTGTCGGCAGCGTCCGTGAGGTCGATGATCCTTCTTTCGAATTCGATCCCGTTTTCGTAGAGCGCGATGAGCACTTTATGGCAGTACGACGACAAGGGATGGTAGTAAAGCGTCAGCGACATTTTTCAACTCCTCGTGAGGGGAAGGCCCTGAGATGAAAAAGGTTGGGGGCAATGAGTAATCATAGGCCGATACCGACGAAGCGTCAGAACCGCCACTTTCAAGCGTGCGGACTTGCATACGGAAGAATCCCTGCTTAACTGTGAACCGCTGGTCGGTTGGTGACTTATTGGTCATGGCGTTCATCTCAGCGCCCTTGTAACGTTGTCGCTGGTTTGCGCTGTCAGGCTTGCCCGGAGGAAGCCGGATAGTCAATCAAGCTGTGTGTCTGGTCCAATTTGTTCAAGGAAGGAATGAAATGATGCCGAAAACTGCCATCGTCGGGATTGGTAAGAAGTACAAGGTTTATACCGAGCATTATCTCAACGACGCTGCTGACAAGACCATCATTCTGGTCAACGGCTCGCTGGCAACCACTGCATCCTTTGCTCAAACGGTGCGTTATCTGCGGCCACGCTTCAATGTGGTCCTCTACGATCAGCCCTATGCCGGTCAATCGAAACAACACAACCGGCATGACCAACCGATTCGCAAGGAAGACGAAGCCGAAATACTGCTGGAGTTGATCGAGCACTTTCGCGCGCAGCATGTGCTGTCCTTTTCCTGGGGCGGTGCGGCGACCTTGGTGGCGCTGGCCCAGCGGCCACACCGCATCGAAAAGGCGGTGATCAGTTCATTCGCTGCACGAATCAATACGCCGATGCGCGATTACCTGGAGAGTGGCCGGGACTTTCTCCAGGCCTGTGATCGTCGCAATGTCGGGCGCCTGATCAACAGCACGATCGGCAAGCACCTGCCGTCGCTGTTCAAGCGTTTCAATGAACGCCATGTCAGCAGCCTGGACGCACACGAATACCGGCAGATGCATTTTCACGTCAATGAGGTGTTGACCCAGGACACCCACTGCTACGTTTCCTGCGCCGATGCTATCGATGTCCCGCTGCTGTTTATCAACGGCGATCGGGATGAGTACACCTCGGTGGAGGACGCCCGCCTTTTTGCCCGTCATAGCCGCCAGGCGCAGTTTCAAACCATCAACAATGCCGGGCACTTCCTCGATATGGAACACCCGGCGGCCTGGCATGACACTCAACAGGCCTTGCTGGGCTTTCTGCAGCCGACGGGCTCCAGGCCGCTGCCGCTGAGTCAGCCCCGCAATCCGGCTTTCAGTGGCAAATCCTCAGTGATTCCGCCCCTTCAGTCAGCTCACTGGGTGCGGCCTTGATTGACGCAATAACTCGATCTCATCGGCGGGAACCCGCGTGCGCAGGGCTTTATAAAGTGCGCGGGTTTCAAGCAGGTTCCAGACCCGCAGCATGGTTTCCAGGGCATCCAGTGGCTTACTGATGAAGTCCTTGGCGCCCAGGGCCAAGGCGCGCAGTCGGGTATCTCGGGTGGCGTCGGCGGTGAGTACGAGGACCGGCAGGTATTCGCCGGCCGGGATGCGTCGGTTGAGCTGTTCAAGGACGGCGAATCCGTCGAACTCCGGCATGTGCAGGTCGAGAATAACCAGGTCAGGTTCGAAGCTGTTGAACAGGTCCAGGGTTCGCAGCGGCTGGGTGCTGCTCAGCACGTTGGTCAGTCCTTCGCGAACCAACAGTTGTTCCATTAAATCGAGGTTGGGCCGTTGGTCATCGATGATCAGAATACGCAGGTCGGTGTTCACACGGGCTCCGGTAGGTGCTGGTCTAGATGGGCGAGGAATGAAGGGATGTGAATCGGCTTGGTCAGCACTGCCGTCGCTCCGGCCTCCAGTAAGGCCAGGTGCGTGAGGTCGCTGGCGTCGGCGGTGATCATCAGCACTGGCGTGGCACGGGTGATGGAGGACTGACGCAAGCGTTGCAGGACATTGAAGCCATCAAGATCCGGAAGCGCCACATCCAGCAAAATCAGTTGCGGTGCATGTTGCCGGGCCAGGTCCAGGCCAATTTGCCCCTGCATGCTTGAGAGCAATTGGATGTGCGGTCGCCGTTGCAGCAGGGTTTCGATCAGGGCCAGGCTCGAGAGATTGTCTTCGATGCACAGCACTTTGCCCTGGTAATCCGGGGCGGCGAGGGCGGAAATTACCGTTGCCTGGCTGATTCGTGCAACCGGTGGCTCGGTGGCTGGCTGCAAGCGCGCGAAAGGCAGCTCCAGGGTGAAGCTTGCGCCTTCGCCGGGCTGGCTTTTGACGGTCAGGCTGCCATTCATCATTTCCAGCAGACTTTTGCTCAAGGCCAGACCCAGGCCGGTGCCTTCCACGTTCGGATCAGTCTCCAGGCGCTCGAACGGCTTGAACAGTTGATCCAGTCGATCGGCGGCAATGCCCTTGCCGGTATCGCAGACCGACACGGCAATGCGCTGTTGTTCAACCCTGACCTCAATGTGAACCTGGCCTTGGGGCCGGTTGTATTTAATAGCATTGGACAGCAGGTTGAGCAGCACCTGAACCAGACGTTGGCGATCGGCGACGATCCCGCTGTCGGCGGCGAGCATCGGCAATTCGATCAGTTGGATGCCCGCGTCGCAGGCCATGGGGGAAACCAGCGTCAGGGCTTCTTGCAGAACCACCGCCAAGGGCACGGCTTCAACGTTCAACGGCAGGCGCCCGGCTTCGATCTTGGCGATGTCCAGCACTTCGTTGATCAGGGTCAGCAGGTGTTGTCCGGCCCGCAGGATGTGACCGATCTGTGCCCGCTGGCCCTTGGGCGAGTCCATGTCCAGCAGCTGCGCAAAGCCGAGAATGGAGTTGAGCGGCGTCCGCAGTTCGTGGCTCATGCGCGACAGGAACTCGCTTTTGGCGCGGCTGGCGCGCTCCGCCTCTTCCCGCGCGGTACTCAGCGCGATCTCGGCCGCGCGGCGATCGGTGATGTCGCGGGTGATTTTGGAGAACCCGCGCAGGGCACCACTGCTGTCGTACTGCGCGGTAATCACTACGCTGGCCCAGAAACGGCTGCCATCCTTGCGGCAACGCCAGGCCTCTTCCATGTAATGACCATCGCGAGTGGCCTCGCGCAGCGCCATGTCCGGATGCTGTGGACATTCTTGTGGCAGATAAAATACCGAGAAATGCTGGCCGACGATCTCCTGCTCGGTGTAGCCCTTGATCCGTTCGGCGCCCGCATTCCAACTGGTGACGACGCCCCGTGTATCGAGGGCGAAAATGCCGTAGTCCTTTACCCCGTCGATGATCAGCCGCAAGCGCTCTTCATTGTCGCGCAAGGCCCGTTCACGCTCGGCCAGCAACAGTCCTGCTTCAACCAGACGTGTGCCCAATTGACCAATTTCATCGTTCTCTGGCGGTTGCGGCAACAACGGCTGACCGAGTGCCAGTCGCTGGGCGTTACCCTGGACCTGTTTCACCCGGGCGACGATGCCTTTGGACAGAAACAGCACCGCGACAATGGCGCCGAACAAACCGCAAGCTGCGGCCAGCAAGGTGGAGAACAACAACCGCTGGCGAGTGGAAGCCGCCGCCGCGGTACGCTCGGCCAGCAGGGTGTCTTCAAGGGTGCGCATGGCGCTGATGCGTTCGCGCAGTTCGTCGAGGATGTGCTTGTTGTTGATCAGGATCGTGGTGATCGTCTCGGGTGTTGCATTGCGATCATCGAGCAGTTCAACCAGACCTTCGACTTTGGTGGCGATCAACGGGGTGATGGCTTCCAGATGTTTGCGCACACGTTCATCGCGAACGTTGCCGTCGAGCCGCCGCAGCGCCGATTCGATCAAGGGTTTGGCTTGTCGATAACCCGGCAGGAAATCCTCGCGACGGGTCAGTAGATAGCCGCGCACGCTCGCGGCGGCCTCGGCGAGCAGCGTGTGTACGGCCTGAATATCGCCTTGCACCAGCAGCACACGGCGTACGTCTTCTTCGGCGCGCGCGGTCTGGCGCTCGGTGATGTAGATCAGCACCAGCGAGAGCAACAGAATCACCAACGGCAGGGAAATCACCACGAGGGCTTTGCCGCGTAACGGCAGATCAGCCCAGCGTCGGGCATTGGACACTGTCATGGCTGCGTCACCATGCCCAAGGCGATGCCACGTACAGCGGCCTGTGTGCGATCGGCGGCACCGAGCTTGCCGATGACCCGTTCCACGTGGGCTTTGGCCGTCCCCGTCGTAATGCCGAGTTTTTCGCCGATTTCACGGTTGCTGCATCCGCTGGCCACCAGCCCGAGGACCTGGCGTTCGCGGGCGGTCAGGGTTTCGGCAGGTGCGGCGCCGCTGGCGTTGCGTTCGGTCATGCGCCGTAGCAGACGGGCGCTGACCGCGCTATTGAGGGCTTCCTCACCCGCAGCGACGCGTTGCAGGGCGTTGATCACTTCATCACGGCTGGCGTCTTTGAGCAGGTAGCCCACAGCACCGGCATTCATCGCCGCTTCCAGATGATCCGGGCTGTCGTCCATGGTGAAGATCACCACTTTCAAGGCCGGCAGGCGTTGCTGAAGAATTCGCGCCGCGCCCAGCCCGTTGAGTACGGGCATGCGAATGTCGAGGATGACGATATCGGGCAGCAGGCGCTCGCACGCGTCCACCGCTTCCTGGCCATCGCGGGCCTGGCCGACCACTTCGAATTGTGGATGGCCGGCCAGCAGCGCCACGAAACCGGTTCGGGTGACCTCATGATCGTCCGCCAGAACCAAGCGTAAAACTGCAGTCATTGAGCTGTTCCATTGAGGTCAGAGGGGACGGTGGCACGCAGTTGCGTTCCGCCGTGCGCATGGCTGATGCAGGTGAAGTCACCGCCCAGCAGGCTCGCGCGTTCCTGCATCGCGGCGAGCCCCAGGTGCCGGGCGCCGCAGGTGTCGAGTCGTTGCTCCATGGCAAAACCTTTGCCGTTATCGTCGACCAGCAGTGAGGCCTGTCCTTCGTGCAGTTCCAGCGCCAGGACGACGTGGCTGGCCTGCGCATGTTTGAGGATGTTGTTGATGCCTTCCTGGGCAATCCGGAACAGGGCGATCTCCACCTGGCTGGGCAAGCGTGCTTCGCAACGCGCACTCCAGTTCACTTTGATCCCGGCGTCGCGCAGGCGATCGGCCTCTTTGTCGACCGCCTTCAGCAAGCCGAAATCGTCAAGCACAGTCGGGCGCAGGCCGCTGATCAATTGCCGGCCTTCACCCACGCAATGCTGGGCCAATGCCAGAATCGCTTGTAAGTCTTTGCCGAGTTCGTCGGGCAGTGTCGGGCAGCGACCGGCAAAACCTTGCAGACGCTGATGCAACCCGGCCAGGGTTTGGGCCAGGCCGTCGTGCAGGTCGTAGGCCATGCGTTTGCGTTCATCTTCCTGTGCCCTGAACAGCCTGTGGACCAAATCGGACATGGTGCGCTCGCGGGCTACCAGAGCGTCCAGCAGACGCTGGTTTTCAAGGTGCGCGGCCAGCAGGGTGGCGAGCAATTGCAGGGATTCGATGTCCTCGGTGTCCGGGGCACTGATGCTCACGCTATTGGCCAGCACCAACGCACCGAAGGCCGCGCCATCGCCACCGCGCAAAGGCACCCGCAGCACGTTGGGCAGGATCGCACCTGGCTGTTCCTGCCATTGCGCAATGCTCATCGCGGTATCGGCGAGGTGCTCGAGGCTGTGTAAACGATCACGGCTGCCGTGACTGGCGGTGGTGCTGATTTGCCCATCCACGCCCCATTCCAGCAGTAGCGCGTGGTCCATCGCCAGGAAAGCGCAGGCCCGTTGCAGCACGCGTTGGCGCATCGCCTCGGGAGCCAGTTGCGTCAGTTCCTGGCCGGTATCCACCAACAGCCGCAGCCGCGCGGCGCGACTTTGCGATTGTCGGTACTGGGTGCGTATGGCCAGGGCGCTACCGGGGTCATGATCAGGAGTTTGCATGGGCGGGGTCCAGCGCTGGCACGCCCGTTCGGGCAGGGGCGTTATTAAACCGTGTTAACGGGGCAGGGCGCCATCTGCCGAATGGCATAGGCAAATACCCCCGGTTGGCCGATGGCGGGGCACGTTTGGCGCGGCACAGTGTGCCCATCGACCATCACTGGAGCATCGCAAATGAAATTCAAGACCTCGGCCATCGCGCTGTTTTTCGCCCTGACCGCCCCGTTGGCCCAGGCGCTGGAAACCGTACCTTACGTTTACAGCAGCGTGGCCGAACAACCCGCTAATGTGAAGGATCGCGAAATCGCCGCACTGTTCGAGCAATGGAATAGCGCGTTGAAGAGCGGCAATGTGCAGAGTGTGGTCGACCTGTACGCGCCGAACGCCGTGTTGCAGCCAACGGTTTCCAACAAGGTGCGCACCACGCCGGCACAGATCAAGGACTACTTCGATCACTTCATGGCACTCAAGCCAGTGGGCCAGATCAACTACCGCGAGATCCGTCCGTTGGGCGCGAACGTGGCCATGGACAGTGGCGTCTACACCTTTACCCTGACCGAGGCCGACGGCAAGACCCGTCAGGTGCAGGCGCGTTACACCTTTGTCTACGAACAGGTGGGGCGGGCAGTGGAAGATTCTCAACCACCACTCTTCGGCGATGCCACAAGCGCAGGTGCTGCACGCCGGGAAATAAACAGAGGGTGTTCAATACCGACACGGCCCACTTCGAAGTGGGCCGTGTGCGTTGTGCTCAGTTCAATGCCAGGTCGTCCGCAGGCTGCTGCCCGCGGGCTTGGGCGGCGCGCTGCAACTGGCAGGCAATCAGGGTGTTTTTCAGCAGATAGGCAATGGTCATCGGCCCGACGCCACCGGGCACCGGGGTGATCGCCCGGGCGACGGTGCGGGCGCTGGCGTAGTCGACATCGCCCACCAGACGATCGCCGGATTCGCTGGCGATACGGTTGATGCCGACGTCGATCACCACCGCGCCGGGCTTGAGCCAACTGGCGTCGATCAACTCTGGCCGGCCCACCGCCGCGACCACGATATCCGCCAACCGGCACAACGCCGGGGCATCGACGCTGCGCGAATGCACCACGCTGACCGAGCAGTTGGCCTGCAACAGCAAGGTCGCCATTGGTTTGCCGACAATGTTCGAACGGCCGATGACCACCGCGTGCAAGCCGCTCAAGTCATCACCGCAGGTCTCATGCAGCAGGCGCATGCAGCCGCTGGGCGTGCACGGGGTCAGAACCTCCATGCCTTGCACCAGCCCGCCGACGTTTTCCCGATGAAAACCGTCGACGTCCTTGATCGGGTCGATGGCATGGATCACCGCCTGTTCGTCGATAGCGGCGGGCAAGGGCAGTTGCACCAGGATGCCGGTCACCGAGGCATCGGCGTTGAGTTGCGCAATCAGTTCCAGTACCTGGGCCTGGCTGGCGGTTTCCGGCAGGCGGTATTCAAGGGAACGGATGCCGACTTCCTTGGCCCGCAGCAGTTTGTTGCGCACATAAACGTGGCTGGCCGGGTCGTCGCCGACCAACAGGACCGCCAGGGCGGGATAGATCTGCTGGCCGGCCAGGGCTAGAACCTCTTCCCGGACCTCGTCGAGAACCTGGGCAGAAATGGCTTTGCCGTCGATATCGCGGGCAAATGCGGGGGTGCTGCTGGTCAAAAGAGTCACCGTTGTCTGATTAAAAAGGGGGCAGTGATCATCGAGGCGTCTTTGCGCGACGATGATTCATCAGAGACATGCAGGCAAGGGGGCTCAGGCTACCAGTTGAGGGCAGGCGAATGCCACCGCAACGCGGGAGGACCAGACAGCCCGCGATCATGGGCAATCTGTATGGGCGTTAGACAAAGGGTGTCTTTTATTCGCTGAGGTGCATGCACTTTTATGAAGCTCACCTCGCATGGCCTGCACTATGCCAAGGCAAAAAACCAAACGACCGGATCGATCACCCTGAAGGGAAACCACGTCAACCCCCCGGTAAACCCGCACTGAAAAGGCCTTTCCAATACGCCCGACGCGCAACTGGCACAAACGCTGCATTACATCGATCAAGGTCCACGCAGTGGGCCGCCCCGTCGATCAACGAAGATCGACCGGCCGAGCAGGTCGTGGGCAACATCGGTGGATCCGGCGAAGGCGCCAGGTCGAACACCGCGAACAGGCAAAGACGCCTGAAACCGAGAGGTTTCAGGCGTTTTTTTTTGCTTTTTTAACCGTGATTGGCTTTGGCTGGGTGCTTACTATGAATTCCAATGTTGCCGCATTGAACAAACTGCAGACGCTGATCGTGATCGGCAATGGCATGGTCGGACATCATTGTGTCGAGCAGCTCATCGAGCGCGGCGCCCTTGACCACTACCGTCTGCATGTCTTCAGCGAAGAGCCGATGCGCGCCTACGACCGGGTGCATCTGTCCGAGTATTTCGGTGGTCGAGATGCCGAGTCGTTGGCCCTGGGCGAAGCCTCTCTGTACCAGACGCCGGGCGTCACTCTGCATTTGGGCGTGCCCGTGCTGGAAATCGACCGAGCGCGACGCCAGGTGATCACCGCACAAGGTTGCGTCGCATACGACAAACTGGTTCTGGCCACCGGGTCTTATCCCTTCGTGCCGCCTATTGAAGGTGCGGAAGGTGACTCGCGCCTGGTCTATCGCACCCTCGAAGACCTCGACGCGATTCGTGCCGCGGCAGCCAATGCACGGCGTGGCGTGGTGGTCGGCGGTGGTCTGCTTGGCCTGGAAGCTGCCAATGCCTTGAAAAGCCTGGGCCTGGAAGCGCATGTGGTGGAATTCGCGCCGCGCCTGATGCCGGTGCAGCTGGACGAGCAGGGTGGCTTGGCGCTGAAGGCGCAAATCGAGCGACTCGGTGTTGGCGTGCACCTGTCCCGTGGCACGCAGTCGATCAGTGCTGGCGAGGAATACCGTTATCGGATGAATTTTGCCAATGACGAATTTCTCGAAGCCGACCTGATCGTGTTCTCCGCCGGTATCCGCGCGCAAGATGCGTTGGCCCGCCAATGCGCGCTGGACATCGGACCGCGTGGTGGCGTGGTGATTGACGACCAGTGCCTGACCAGCGATCCGAATATCTACGCCATCGGCGAGTGTGCGGCCTGGAATGGCAGCCTTTTCGGTCTGGTCGCTCCCGGTTATCAGATGGCCCGTGGCGTCGCGGCGCTGTTGTGCAATCAAGTCGCGGAGCCGTTCCAGGGCGCCGACATGTCGACCAAGCTCAAACTGCTCGGCGTCGATGTCGGTTCCATTGGCGATGCTCACGCCCAGACTCCGGGTGCGCGCAGTTATCAGTTCATCGATGAAGCGACGGCCAGCTACCGGCGCCTGGTGGTGGACGCCGACAGCAAACGCGTGCTCGGCGCGGTGCTGGTCGGCGACAACAGCTATTACGACACCCTGCTGCAATATACGCAGAACGGCATTGCCTTGCCGTCGGAACCGGCGAGCCTGATTCTGCCGTCGTCCACCGGCGCGCCAACCCTGGGCCCGGGCGCGTTGCCCGAGTCGGCGACCGTTTGCTCGTGCCATAACGTCACCAAGGGCTCCATCTGCTCGGCCATCGACGGTGGTTGCACCGACCTGGGGCTGCTCAAGTCGCAGACCAAAGCCTGCACCGGTTGCGGCGGTTGCGCCGGGCTGCTCAAGCAAGTGTTCGAGCATGAACTGATCGCCCGTGGGGTCAGTGTCGACAAGAGCCTGTGCGAACACTTCGCCTACACCCGCCAGGAACTCTATGCGCTGGTGCGGGTAGAAGGGGTGATCACTTTCGAAGAACTGCTGGCCAAACACGGCCGTGGCCATACCGGTTGCGACGTGTGCAAACCGGCGGTGGGCTCGATCCTCGCTTCGTGCTGGAACCAGCCGATCATGGACGCTTCGCTGGTGCCCTTGCAGGACACCAACGACACCTTCATGGCCAACATGCAGAAAAACGGCACCTATTCGGTGGTGCCACGCATTGCCGGGGGCGAGATCACTGCCGACAAGTTGATTGCGATTGGCGTGGTGGCGAAGAAATACGACCTCTACACCAAAATCACCGGCGGCCAGCGGATCGACCTGTTCGGCGCCCAGTTGCATCAGTTGCCGGACATCTGGTCCGAGCTGATTGAGGCCGGTTTCGAAACCGGGCACGCCTATGGCAAATCGACTCGCACGGTGAAGTCTTGCGTGGGTAGCACCTGGTGCCGTTACGGCGTGCAGGACAGCGTGAAAATGGCCCTGACCCTCGAGGATCGCTACAAAGGCCTGCGCTCGCCGCACAAACTCAAGTTCGCCGTCTCTGGCTGCACCCGTGAATGTGCCGAGGCACAGAGCAAGGACGTGGGCGTGATCGCCACCGAGAACGGCTGGAATCTCTACGTGGCCGGGAACGGCGGCATGCGCCCACGCCACGCCGAGCTGTTCGCCACCGACCTGGACGATGAAACCCTGATCCGTTACATCGACCGCTTCCTGATGTTCTACATCCGCACCGCCGACAAATTGCAGCGCACCTCGGTCTGGCGCGAAAGCCTGGAGGGCGGCCTGGATTACCTCAAGGACGTGATCATCAACGACAGCCTGGGACTTGGCGCAGAACTTGAGTCGCAAATGCAGTTGGTGGTCAACCGCTACGAATGCGAATGGGCCAATGCCCTCAAAGACCCGGAAAAACTCAAGCGCTTCCGCACTTTCGTCAACGATCAACGCCCGGACCCGGACATTCATTTTGTTCAGGAACGCGGTCAACGTCGGCCGATCATGGCTGCCGAACTCAACCTTATCCCTGTCACCGAGGAGAATGCCTGATGAGTCAGTCCAATACCCAGCGTGTCGAAGTCCCTGCAACCGCAGCCAATGCTCAGGCCTGGCAGGCGGTGTGCAGCCAGCAGGATCTGGTCAGCAACTCCGGCGTCGTGGTCTGGCTCGACGGCGCCCAGGTGGCGCTGTTCTACCTGCCGCACGCCGAGGGCCGCACCCTCTACGCCATCGACAATCATGATCCGCAATCGGGCGCGAACGTCATTGGCCGCGGACTGATCGGCAGCCTCAAGGGGGATCTGGTGGTTGCTTCGCCGATCTACAAGCAGCATTTCCGTCTTGAAGACGGCAGTTGCCTGGAGTACCCGGAGCAGCGCCTGCGGGTCTGGCCGGTACGCCTGAACGCCGGCGTCGTGGAAGTCGCGGCGGCTTGACCGCCGCCCTGAACCGCATCGGAGAACGTAGATGAAAACAGCCGCACAGTTGTTGACACTGAAGGTCGTGCAAAACCAGCAAGTGCACAGCATCGCACCGGACCAGATGGTCCTCGACGCCCTGAAAATGATGGCCGAGAAAAACGTCGGTGCGCTGCCTGTCATTGAAGAAGGGCAGGTGGTTGGCGTCATCAGCGAGCGCGACTATGCGCGCAAGGTGGTGCTTCAAGGACGATCTTCGGTCGGCACGCCGGTGCGCGAGATCATGAGCGCGCCGGTGGTGACCGCCGACAGTCAGCAGAGCATCGAGCGTTGCATGGCGGTCATGACCGACAGCCATTTGCGCCATCTGCCCGTGCTGGAGAGCGGCGAATTGATCGGGTTGCTGTCGATTGGCGATCTGGTGAAGGAGGCCATCGTCGAGCAGGCCGATTTGATTCGGCAACTGGAGCACTACATTCGCGGGCATTGAGAACGCTCACCGGTTTCGTCTTTGAGGTGCAGGGTAATGTAAGAAGGCCATGTCTACCGGGCAGTAGACATGGCCTGTTCGACACGGCTTCAAGTCGGGCTCACTACCGTCAGCTCATCCAATTGCCGCCATCGACGTTATAAGTCTGCGCCACGACGTAATCGCTTTCAGCCGATGCGAGGAAGATCGCCATGCCGACCAGATCCTCTGCCGTGCCCATGCGTCCGTACGGTACTTCCTGACCCGCCAGCTTTTTCTTTTCCCCGAGCGGTCGGTTTTCATAGCGGGCGAACAGCGCATCGACGCCATCCCAATGCTCACCGTCCACCACGCCCGGCGCGATGGCATTCACGTTGATTTTATGCGGGATGAGGTTCAGACCGGCCGATTGCGTGAGGCTGATCACTGCCGCTTTGGTCGCGCAATACACGGCGACGAGCGCTTCACCCCGTCGACCGGCCTGACTGGCCATATTGATGATCTTGCCGCCGTGGCCCTGACGGACCATCTGTTTGGCCGCGGCCTGTAGGGTGAACAGGGTGCCGGAAACGTTGATCGAAAACAGCCGCTCGTAGCTGTCGCGAGAAATCTCGGTAATCGGTGCGAGATCAAACAGGGCGGCGTTGTTGATCAGGATATCGAGCTTGCCTGCGGTGGCTATGACCGCCGCGATAGCACCGTCGATGGATTGCTGATCGGTCACGTCCATCTCGACCGCATAGGCATTCGGCCCCAACTCGGCCGCGGTGGCTTGCGCCCGTTCCAGGTTGATGTCTGCGATCGCGACTGTGGCGCCTTCGCGGATATAGGCTTGCGCGAACGTTCTCCCGATGCCTCTGGCAGAACCGGTGATAAGGGCGCTTTTTCCTTCCAAACGTTTCATTTTTTCCATCCATTCATTAGAGCTATAGAGAGACGCCCCCGTTGAGGGCATTAAATGCGGTCGTCAGTCTGCGATGAACCCTGTGGGAGCGGGCTTGTGTGGCGAGGGGGCTTGCCCCCGTTGGGTCGCAAAGCGACCCTGAAACCAGTCACCGCGATCCTTAGTCAGCAACGCGTTGTCTGGTTTACGACTGCTTCGCAGCCGAACGGGGTGATGCGGCATTCCGACAAGCCCCCTCGCCACACAAGCCCGCTCCCACACGGGTTACCCCTACTTGGGATAACCAGCGCGCTTCATCTCGCGTTCGGTGGTTTGCTGGGCGGAGGCCAGGGCTTGCTCCACCGGCATCTGCCCGGTGAGCGCCGCAGACATCAGCTTGCCGACCGATGTGCCAATGGCCTGGAACTCGGGAATGGTCACGTACTGGATACCGACGTAAGGCACCGGTTTGGCGCAAGGGTGCGCTGGGTCGGCGTGCTGCATCATTTTCAGCGTGACACTGGCGAAGGGCGCGGCCTGCAAATAAGCGTCGCTGTAGGTGGACATGCGGGTGCCCGGCGGTACGTTGGTGATGCCATCCTTCTCGGCGACCAGTTGGATGTATTCCTTGGAGGTCGCCCACGTCACAAAGGCTTTGGCGGCTTCCTTGTGTTTGGACGTCGCGGGGATGGCCAGCGACCAGGCATAGAGCCAGGACGAACCCTTGTCGGTGACTTGCGTGGGCGCCGCGACGAAGCCAACGCTATCGGCGACTTTGCTTTGGGTTTTGTCGGTGATGAAGGAACCGGCGACGCTGGCATCGACCCAAATCGCGCATTTACCGCTGTTGAACAGGGCCAGCGTCTCGTTGAAGCCATTGCTCGACACGCCCGGCGGACCGAACTGCTTGAGGGTATTGACGTAGAAGTTCGCGGCAGCGGTCCATTCCGGCCCGGTGAGTTGCGGCTGCCACTGCTCGTCGAACCAGCGCGCACCAAAGGCGTTGGACATGGTGGTCAGCAGGGCCATGTTTTCACCCCAACCGGCTTTGCCGCGCAGGCACATTCCATACTGCTCCTTATCCGGCTGGTGCAGCTTGCCGGCGAATTCGCCCAGTTGCGTCCAGGTCGGATGCTCGGGCATGGTCAGGCCGGCCTCCTTGAGCAGGTCGGTGCGGTAATAAGTGACCGTGCTTTCGCCATAGAAGGGCAAGGCATAGAGGGTGTCATTGACCGACAGGCCCTGGCGAACCGAAGGGAAAATATCCGCGAGGTCATAGTTGGCGGGCAGATCCTTCATCGGCTCCAGCCAATGCTTGGCGCCCCACAGTGGCGTCTCGTAGGTGCCGATGGTGAGCACGTCGAACTGGCCGCCCTGAGTGGCAATGTCAGTGGTCAGGCGCTGACGCAATACGTTTTCTTCGAGCACCACCCAGTTGAGCTTCACATCAGGGTGCAACTGTTCGAACGTTTTGGACAACCGCTGCATGCGGATCATGTCGCTGTTGTTCACCGTGGCGATGGTCACCGTTTCGGCCGCCTGGCAGAGCAGGGCGCAGGACAATCCGGCGGACAGAAAAAGCGCTGTTGGAATGATCTTCATCGTGTTCTCCGCTCTGCGCCTGGGCAACAGAAGCTTTTATTGTTGTGGTCATCCACGGTGCGGGTCATATTCGCAACGGGATGACCACAGGATTACAGCTACCCAGGCGCTGAACAAATGAACGGCATACGCGACACTGATACTTTTTTAACCGTGGCATCCGTGGAAAAAAAGTATCAGTGGCCAACATATAACCGGCTAGGCAACGGGCGCCTTTGGTGTGAGTCTGGCTGTCAGCAAAGTAAAGCCTCGAATCAGCTTCGCCGGGTTCCGGGCTTCGCAGTAGCCTTGATAAAACCAACAAAAACGGGATCGCCAGAGTGATGAGCCATCACGCAACCGCAGACAAACCGCCGGCGCTTGAAGTCATTCTGAACGAGCCGCAACACAGCTTTCGTTGGTATGAACATGACTATCCCTTCGACCTTGCTCGCTGGAACCATCATCCGGAATTCGAGATCCACCTGATCCGCGAGGGCAGCGGACGGCTGTTGGCCGGTGACTATATCGGCCTGTTCGAGGCTGGCCATGTCGCCCTGATCGGCCCAGGCCTGCCTCACGACTGGATCAGCGATCTGGGCAAAGGCGAGGTGATTGGGGGGCGCGACGTGGTGTTGCAGTTCGACGGTCAGATGCTGATGCAACTGCGCGACAAGATCCCTGAACTCAGCGAGTTGCAAAGCCTGTTTCGCCAAGCGGCACAGGGCATCGAATTTCATGGCAATACCCGCAAGAAAGCGGCCCGCCTGCTGGAAGACATCGGCCAGTGCCACGGATTGCAGCGACTGTGCCTGTTCCTGTCATTGCTGCAATTGCTGGCCTCGGCCCCCGACAACGAGAAACAGACGCTCGCCAGCCTGCAATATGCGCCCATGCTCGACGCATTGACGGCCCAGCGCATGAGCATTGTCTTCGACTACATCCTGAACGACCTTGCTGACGAGTTACGGATGTCGGTCATCGCCCAGCGCCTGGACATGAATGAACCGGCCTTCTCCAAATTCTTCAAACGCGCCACTGGCCATACCTTCGTCGACCTGACACGCAAACTGCGGGTCCAGCGCGCCTGCCGCTTGCTGGCGCAAAGCAGCTTCAGCGTGGCAGACATCTGCTTTGAAGTGGGTTACGCCAACCTGTCGAATTTCAATCGACACTTCCGCCATGAAATGCACGAGACGCCCAGCGAGTATCGGCAGCGGTTGCAACGTGCGGTGGCGGCCAGCCATTGAAGGCGCACTGTGGTATAAACGCGACCTGGAATTATTTTTCTCCAGTTCTTGACATGCCTTTAGAACCAGTCCAGAATTGCGTCCATTCCTGATTCAGGAAGACGAAAACCCCTTAGATTTCAAAGGGTTGGATACTAGATTAGAATCTTGTTTCCAGATACGAGTTTACACGTTTGATGTTGTTGTTACTGACGTCAGATGTTTGAGGCCGAATAGCAAAATGGTTATGCAGTGGATTGCAAATCCACCTACGCCGGTTCGATTCCGACTTCGGCCTCCACTTTAAACGAGCTCCGTAGATCCATGATCTACGGAGCTTTTTTATTTTCGCAAGCCTGCAAGATTTAGTCTTGAAAAGGGGATTTGCGAACTTGCTTCACCGGGGCGGGATGTATATATTTCCACCTCTGCTGCACAAGCGTCAGAACTGCCAGATCGTTATTGGCCAGTCTCCAGACAGCTTTACCGCGCTACCGCCCGAATGGCGAAACTGGTAGACGCATGGGACTTAAAATCCCCCGCTCGTAAGGGCGTGCCGGTTCGATTCCGGCTTCGGGCACCATAAATATCAAGGGCTTGCGTGAGGTTTCTCATGCAGGCCCTTAGTTTTTCCGCAATATAGTGTCCCTATATCTGGAAGAATCGGTCGGGACGACATGGGCTAAGGGCAGAAAAGGCCTTGTCGTCGATGATCTCCTCGCTGGCGCCCGCGCCAATGACAACAACTCTTTTGTCCTTACTATTTCTCATATCAGCTTCCGTTCTGTGAGCAGGAAAAATCCGAAGGGTCGAACCGATCGGTCGTGTCCATCCGAATACTTCGCAGGCTCACTGTTTCCAGGTGTAACGCGTATAGCGGCTCTGAAAAATAGCTCATCAGGATGGAGCGACGGCGTGCGCCGATTGAGTTCAGGCTGGCCGCATGCACTAAATCGGCATCAAACACCAAGATGTCACCCGCAGAGCCTGAAAGCTGCACAGACCGGGACTCGTCATTGAAGTCGAATGGCGGCTCTTCCTGGTCAGGGCGATGGCTGCCGGGGACGATACGTGTTGCGCCATTCTCGGGGCCATAGTCGTCGAAATAAGCCAGGGCGTTCACAATGTCGCCTGGCCGTTGAGCCGACAAGTCGCGGTGCAGCTGCTGATGACCGCCACCGGCAAGGGGCTCGCGGCCCTCCACCTGTGAGAGGAAGAACCGTTCTCCGATCAACTCACCAACCACCGCCAGGATCTCCGGCAGACGACACACAGCCTGAATCTTCGAATCAGCGTCCAACAGCGAATGGCGCCAATCCATGCCACGCGGCACTGGCCATTGGTCCGCCGGCTTCACGCCCGTATCGAACACGGCACGAAGGTCACCCAACCACTCAGCCGGGATCGCTCGACGGAGCAGCGCGAAGCCATCTCGATGGAGTTGCTCGCGGTCAGTCATAGATTCCTCAATTTCCTTACCACCAACGCGTCTTGCAGAACGGCCCGGGGCTAGACAACAGCATCGGGCAATTCAAGCACCGTCCCTGAGCAACTGGCTGAACGCCTCCAGTTCACTTTTCTCCACATCGGAAACCAGCACGAAACGCATGTGGTTGGCTTGCCAGGACACCACGTTAAAGCCACGAATCGTTTGGGTCTGCCGCGGCTTGTCTGCCTCCGGCCAGGGCAGGATAAACACATTGATGATGTGCCTGGCCCTCCCGTAACTCAGGGCTGCTGTGGTCTGGTGTTGCAGATAATCCAGCCGCCCGCCCAGTAATGGAAACCCCTGCGCCGAGTAATCGAATACCGGCGGCGAGAAGTCGAGTTTGCCGGTGAACCAGGGCTTCACGGTGTGACGGTCGGAGGACACCACATCGTTCAGATGCTCGCCCATCAACGAGCGGACATGGCTGGATACAGCCTCGTCCATCAGCGGTTGTTCGCTGCCCGGCGTCATCACATAAAGCACCATCGCCAAAGCCAGCGCCGCCGCGGAAAACGTTGGTGCGAACCATTTCTGCCAGCGCTCGACGGGGCGAGTCGCGGGAGCGCCAGCAGCAAACACGCTCGCCGCCAACGACGCCGGCGCCGGGTAATACGGCGCCTGGTGCTTCACACTGACCTTCAGCAGTTTCACTTCATCATGCTGCCGCGCGCACTCGGCGCATGCGGCCAGATGCGTAGCCACATCCGCAGCCGTCGCAGGATCGAGTTCCTGATCCAGATAGCCATGCAGCCGTGTCTGGCAAACCGTGCAGTCGAGTTCATTCATGATCGTGCAACTTCAGTAGTTCGAGCTTGAGCATCGCGCGCCCCCGGGCCAGTCTCGACATGACGGTGCCGATGGGGATATCGACCACCAAAGCGATGTCCTTGTAAGGCATGTCTTCGAGTTCTTTCAGCACAATCACCTCACGATACACCGGCGGCAGGGCGCACAGCGCTTGCTGGATCAGCGCCGCGTTTTCCGTGTGAATAGCCAGCAATTCCGGGGTCTGGCTGTGGCTCAGTGCCGCTTCCTCATCGCTAATGTCATCATCGAAAGCAACCCAATGGCGCCCGGCCGAGGCTTTGAGCCAGGTGTAGCTTTCGTTGCGAACGATGGTCAGAAACCAGGCCTTGGCGTTGCCATCGGCGAAGCGCTGCAAAAACCTGAAGGCGCGCAGGGCGCTTTCCTGCACGACATCGCGTGCGGCGCTGTCGTTGCCAGTGAGCCAGCGCGCGAGGTTGTAAGCGGCGTCCAGATGGGGCGCAATCAGTTCCTCAAATCGCTTCATAGTGGTTTCCGCACCGTCACCCCCCTATAACCGTGATGCGTCGTCTTTTATTCCCTGAAAAGAATTTGTTTTCCAGCACGGAATAAACTCTCGTCCCGCAAGGTTTACCTCGTGTCAGCTACATCACTGTAGTCCGCCAGCGAGGACATACCGATGGACATTCAATCAAAACCCCCAGTGCGCACCGACGGCTTGCTGAACCCTGACCGCCGAACGCTGCTCAAGTGCTCGGCGTGGGCCGGGGCAGGGGTAATCTGGGCTCTGAGCGGCGGCATTCCCCGGGCCTTTGCGCTGGATGAGGCAGGCAACGTCGCCGACCCCAAGGCACTGGCCAGCACGTTTCACTTCGTGCAGATCAGCGACTCGCACATCGGCTTCAACAAGGAAGCCAACCCGGAGCCGGCCAAGACGCTACAGGTGGCGATCGACAAGGTCATCAAGCTGCCAAAACGGCCGTCGCTGATCCTGCATACCGGCGACATCACACACCTGTCCAAGCCTGAGGAGTTCGACACTGCCGCACAGTTGCTCAAAGGCCTGCCGTCCACCGTGCATTACGTACCGGGTGAACACGACACCCTCGACGAGGGCGGCGGCAAGCTTTACCTGGAGCGTTATGGCAAGGGCACCAAAGGCAATGGCTGGTACAGCTTCGATGACCACGGCGTGCATTTCATCGCGCTGGTCAATGTCTTCAACTTCCAGGCTGGCCATGAAGCCACCCTTGGCGCCGATCAACTGGCCTGGCTGGCCGATGATTTGCGGGCGGTGACGACCAGTACGCCCATCGTCGTGTTTACCCATATTCCGCTGTGGACGATTTATCAGCCGTGGGGCTGGGGCACCGAGGATGGTGATCAGGCGATTGCGATGCTGCGCAAGTACGGTTCAGTGACGGTATTGAACGGGCACATCCATCAGGTCATCCAGAAAGTCGAAGGCAACATCACCTTCCACACCGCCCGTGGCACGGCTTATCCGCAACCTGCACCGGGTGCGGCACCGGCACCGGGGCCGATGACGGTGGCTGCCGATCAATTGCGCAATTATCTGGGGATTACCGATGTGCGAGCGACACAGGGCGATCATCCGCTGGCGCTGATTGATTCGACACTGGTCTAGGTGAGGGCGCTCAGATGAAAACGCGACTGTTGGCGGTGGTGTGCCTGATGCTGTCGATCCCGGCGTGGGCTCAGGAGGTGAAGATCGATATCAAGGAGTTCATGTTTCAACCCAGGGATTTGACCGTGGCCGTGGGCACCAAAGTGACGTGGGTGAATGACGATCAGATTCCGCACACGGTTGCAGAAACCCACAAGGTGTTTCGCTCGGGGGCGCTGGATACGAATGACAGTTTTTCCTGGGTGTTCAATACGCCGGGAGAGTTCGAGTATTTTTGTGCGCTGCACCCGCAGATGATCGGCAAGATTGTGGTCACCCAGTAAACAGAGGGTCAACGCACGTCACTTGTTGCGTCCGAGTCATAAGCCGGGCAAGGCCAAACGTGTCAGCTACACAAATGGCTGGCCAGTAAAACCACGCGGCAGTCGTTGCAAACCGGGCATTTCGATCAGCCGTTGGATCCACTCTGCGCGCCAGTCATTGGCGGCGTGGGTGGCTTTGGCCTTGCGTGCGGCCCGACGTGCGGCGTTGCGTTCGGTTTTGCGCGCTTCTTTGAACGCATCGGTGTTGCGGCAGCTTCTGCATTTCACCCGGTTCAGTATGTTGCTGGAGGTCAGATTGCTGCCTTTGTGCCCGCAGGCCAGGTGCCCGCCGACTTTGAAGTGAGTGACCATGGGACATCTCCTTCGTGATGTGTAAGCGTTCGACAACAGGCAGGTGAGAGCGTTCGTTCGGGATACGGCAGGCAAAAAAATGGCCCGCATGCGGGCGGGCCAGGGGGTTCTTCAAAGGAGCAGGTTCACTGTAGGACGCGTATTGTGAAGGCGGTGTGAAATAGGCGAAGGGCACGAACAAAAAAATCCCGGCAGATTGGCCGGGTGGGGTGTGGCGTATGGCAGGCAGGCACAAGCCTGGTGACGATGATGTCACCGTTCAGCGTCCTGGATCGGGCTCTGTTCCTTCTGCGGGTACCTGGGTCGACTCATTTGAAACGAGGCAGCGGCGGCTCGACAGGTTTGAGTGAAGACAGGGCATTGCGAATCAGCGGCGTGTCTTTCTCGATGTCGTTCAGACGATCGCGAATCCTGAGGGCTGTCGGATGTCCCCCTTGATTATCAACCCAATCGGCGATCTCCTTGCATGCAGCGGCCAGGCGCACCTGACGGGAGTCAAGCAGGGTGAGCAGGGTAGCAATAGACTCTTTCTCGGACATGACAAACACCTCCGTTCAAGGAAATCGGGTAAAGGGCAACAAAAAGCCCGCGGGGGAGCGAGCTTTCTGCCGATGGGTCGCTGATCCTTCAGCTCCTTCAAGTATAGACCCGGAAAATAAAACGGACTGGCTTCAGGCCAGCCGGGACGACATCGACGAGCTGACCGCATTAAGCCGGCGACATTCGCGCTCGGCGTCCTCTTCAAGGTCGTAGCCGTCACCGATGAAACCGCGGGTGCGGGTATCGGCGATGCGATACCAGATGGCGGCGTCGGGTGGTGGGTGTTCGGCTTCTCCGGCCCGGCGGCCATGCACGATGATCTTGTTGCAGCGTTTCACAACGAAAATGTCTTCCATGGCGTCACCGAAGCTATTCGTGTTCAGATCAAGAATAGAAGCCCTGTGCGATCATGCAAAAAACAGGCAGGTCTGTTCGTCGGTTAGCAGCGCCGTCACGGTGATTCAGCCGTCTCGATGAGCTGCTCCAGAAGCTCCGCCAGTGCCACTTCTTCTGCCCTGAGCCTTTTACGTCCCCTCGATCGAGGCAGTTTGGCCAATGCGCCCCGCATGAACCCGTCGACGACCGCCGGGTGGATGTAGCACTTGCGGCACACTGCCGGAGTGTTGCCCAGTTGCCTGGCGACGTTCTTGACCATTTCCACCACATGGCGCTTCGCATCGGCCTCCGATTCCCACTGCAACTCACGCAATACCGCCAATGCCAGCGCACTGCCGGCCCAGGTGCGGTAGTCCTTGGCGGTGAAATCGGCACCGGTCAGCGTCTGCAAATAGGCGTTGACGTCGCAGGAACTGACGGTGTGCCGTTCGCCGTTTTCATCCAGATACTGAAAGAGGTTTTGCCCGGGAATCTCCAGGCAACGCTTAATGATCCGCGCCAGGCGCCGGTCTTTTACGCTGATCTGATGCTCGATGCCGCTCTTGCCGCGAAACTGGAACAGGATCGCGCTGCCGTTAACCTCGACATGACGGTTGCGCAGGGTCGTCAGGCCATAGGACCGGTTGTCCCGGGCGTATTGGGTGTTGCCGACCCGGATCAGCGTCGCATCGAGCAAGGTAATTACCGTGGCCATGACCTTGTCGCGACTGAAGCCGGGAGTCGCCAGCAGCGCTTCCAGTTGTTTGCGCAGTTTCGGCAGGGCCAGGCCGAAGTCTCGCAGGCGTGCATATTTGTCGGCATCGCGCACTTCCCGCCAGCGCGGGTGATAGCGGTATTGCTTGCGGCCACGAGCGTCGCGGCCGGTGGCTTGCAGATGGCCGCCCGGGTCGGGGCAAATCCACACGTCGGTGTAGGCGGGCGGCACCGCGAGTGCATTGATGCGCTTGATTTCATCCGGGTCGGTAATGCGCTGGCCGGTCGGGTCGAAATAGCAGAACGAGCCACGCAGGATTTTGCGGGTGATGCCAGGCTGGCTGTCATCGACATAATGCAGGTCGGGCGGCAGTCCATCGGGCAGCGCGGTGTCTGGCATGGCGGCTCATCCTGGGCTGCGAATCATAGGGTGTTAAGCCATTGACCGCGCGCCATCGTCGGGGTGCCGACGGATTCAGGCCAGCACTGCCACCGCTTTGATTTGCGCCCAGAGTGACTGGCCAGGGTGTATCCCCAATTGATCCCGGGAGTAACGGGTGATTCGCGCCAACAAGGGTGTACCGGCTGCATTCAGTCGGATCAGTACGTGAGCGGTGTTGTCGGCGCCGATTTCACTGATAACCGTGACCGGCAGGCGATTGAGGATGCTGCTGTGCTCGGCGCCTTGCAGGCTCAGGCTGACATCCCGCGCCTGGACCTTGCAGCGCAGTGCCTGGCCCTCGGCCATCGGTGAATGGGCGACCCGGATGCTCAGGTCCGTGTCGGGTAGTTGCAAGGTCAATAACTGATAGTCGGCGTCATAGGCGCTGACATGCCCTTCGATCACCACTCCGGCGTCGTCGCCCAACGCCAGCGGCAGATCGAGCCGGGCCAGGGTTTCGCCGATGGGGCCGCTGGCCAGGGCCTTACCATTGCTGAGCAGGACGAGGTGGTCGGCGAGCCGCGCGACTTCATCCTGAGAATGGCTGACGTACAGCACGGGGATGTCCAGTTCATCGTGCAGCCGTTGCAGGTACGGCAGGATTTCGTTTTTTCGCTGGGTATCGAGTGCCGCCAGCGGCTCGTCCATCAGCAACAGTTTCGGGCTGGTGAGCAGGGCGCGAGCGATGCCGACCCGCTGGCGCTCGCCGCCCGAGAGGTGCTGCGGATCGCGGTCGAGCAAATGGCCAATCCCCAGTAACTCGGTGGCATGGGCCATGTCTACCCGGCGTTGTTGGCGAGGGATGCGCCTGAGGCCGAACTCAAGATTGGCCCGCACCGATAAATGAGGAAACAGGCTGGCTTCCTGAAAGACATAACCCAGGGCGCGTTTATGCGGCGGGACGAAAATCTGTTGGGCACTGTCCTGCCAGACTTCATCGTTGACCTGAATAAAACCCTGCTCGGCCCGTTCCAGCCCGGCGATACAGCGCAGGCAGGTGGTCTTGCCCGAACCGGAATGACCGTAAAGCGCCGTCACTCCACGGCCGGGCAGTTGCAAATCCACATCTAGGGCGAACCCCGAGTAATTCAGTTTCAGGCGCGTACGAATCATCGATCAGCTCCAGGCCGCTTTGGTTTTACGGCTGGAGTAGAGCGCCAGCAACACCGCAAAGGAGAACACCAGCATCGCCCCGGCCAGCCAATGAGCCTGGGCGTATTCCATGGCTTCGACATGATCGTAGATCTGCACCGAAACCACGCGAGTCTTGTCGGGAATGTTGCCGCCGATCATCAGTACGACACCGAACTCGCCGACGGTGTGGGCGAAGCCGAGAATGGCCGCCGTGATGAAGCCGGGGCGGGACAGCGGCACAATCACGTTAAAGAACGTGTCCCACGGATTGGCGCGCAAAGTTGCAGCCACTTCCAGTGGGCGAGTGCCAATGGCAGAAAAAGCATTTTGCAGCGGCTGGACCACGAACGGCATCGAATACAGCACCGAACCGATCACCAACCCGGCAAAACTGAAGGTCAGCGTGCCAAGGCCCAGCGATTGGGTGAGGTGGCCGATCCACCCGTTAGGGCCGAGGGCCAGCAACAAGTAAAAGCCGATCACCGTGGGCGGCAGCACCAGGGGCAGGGCGACAATCGCCCCGACCGGGCCGCGCAGCCAGGAACGGGTGCGTGACAGCCATAACGCAATCGGAGTGCCGATGACCAACAGGATGACGGTCGTCAGGGACGCCAGTTTCAGGGTCAGCCAGACGGCGGAATAGTCGGCACTCGATAGCGTCATTTAGAGTTGGTAACCGTAGGATTTGATGACAGCGGCGGCTTTCGGGCCTTTGAGGTAGTCAACCAGTGCCTGGGCGGCCGGGTTGTCCTTGCCCTTGTTGAGGATCACCGCGTCTTGTTTGATCGGGTCATGCAGCTCGGCTGGAACAATCCAGGCCGAACCGCTGGTGACTTTGCCGTCTTTGTAGATCTGCGACAAGGCCACAAAACCGAGTTCGGCATTGCCAGTGGACACGAATTGGTAGGCCTGGGTGATGTTCTGGCCTTCGACGATTTTGTCCTTGACCTTGTCGGTCAGGCCTTGCTTGGCCAGCACCTGAGTGGCGGCCAGGCCATACGGCGCGGCTTTCGGGTTGGCGATGGACAGATGCTGATACTGATTGTCGCTCAGCACCTTGCCCTTGGCGTCGACATAACCTTCCTTGGCCGACCACAGTGCCAGGGTGCCGATAGCGTAGGTGAAGCGCGAGCCTTTGACGGTGTCGCCTTCGGTTTCGAGTTTTTTCGGTGTGGTGTCGTCCGCCGAAAGGAATACTTCGAATGGCGCGCCGTTCTTGATCTGGGTGTAGAACTGGCCGGTCGCACCAAAGGAGGTGACCAGTTTGTGCCCGGTGTCTTTCTCGAAATCGGCGGCGATGGCCTGGATCGGCGCGGTGAAGTTGGCGGCGACAGCAACCTGGACTTCGTCCGCCTGGGCGGATCCGAAAGCGAACACGGTGAACAGGCACGCTGGGGCAAAACGTGAGGCACGAATGATCATGAAACGGGCTCCGTGGTAGGCGAGTGAAACGCTATATAGCGGAATATATAGCGAATTGCCTGTAAACGGAACTTGCTGGATGCAGAGTGCAAGGTTGGCACCGAACTGTGGCGAGGGAGCTTGCTCCCGTTCGGCTGCGAAGCAGTCGCGTATCTTTTGGGGCCGCTTCGCGACCCAACGGGAGCAAGCTCCCTCGCCACAGGTTGTTGTTAGTCGCAGCTTGATTAGCGGTGAATCAATTTGGCCAACGCCTCATCAGCCAAGCGCCGGGTCAGTTCTGCCGTACTCATTTCAACCCCCAACGTGAACGCCTGCCCTGCCCAAAGACTGCTGAAATCCGCTTCCCCCTTGGCCCGCAATGGCATCAACGCACCACCTGCCAATGGGAAGGCCGGCGCTTTGGCGCTCATCGGCCCCAGCTCTCGCATCACCCGGTTGAGAATCCCCCGCGCCGGGCGCCCGGTGAAAATGTTGGTGAGCGCCGTCTCGCTTTCCTTGGCCGTGCGTAATGCCTTGTGATGGGAAGCGCTGACCTTGGCCTCCGGCGTGAACAAGTAAGCCGTACCCACCTGAACCGCCGAAGCGCCCAGCACAAAGGCCGCCGCAACGCCTCGCGCATCTGCAATCCCGCCCGCCGCAATCACCGGCACTTTCACCGCATCGACAATCTGTGGCACCAGGGCGAAAGTGCCCACTTGGCTGCTCAGATCCTCACTGAGGAACATCCCTCGGTGGCCACCGGCTTCGTAACCCATGGCGATGATCGCATCGCAGCCGTGTTGTTCCAGCCAGACGGCTTCTTCCACCGTAGTGGCCGAAGAAAGAATTTTCGCCCCGGTGGCTTTTACCCGGTCCAACAGAGACTTTTCCGGCAAACCAAAGTGAAAACTCACCACTGCGGGGCGAAACTCTTCGATCACTTCGCAGGCCGCGTTATCGAACGGTGCACGATTGGACACCGGCGTCGGGGCATCGAAGTCGACGGCCAATTCCCGGTAGTAGGGTTCCAGCAGATGCTTCCAGTCCCGGGCGCGTTGCTCATCGGGTGCCGGAGGTTGATGGCAGAAGAAGTTGACGCTGAACGGGCGCTGGGTGTGTTGACGAATCGTTTTCAGTTCCTCGCGCAATTGCTCGATGCTCAGCATCGCGGCGGGCATCGAGCCCAGGCCGCCAGCGTTGCTCGCCGCAATCACCATCGCCGAAGTTGTCGCGCCAGCCAGAGGGGCCTGGATGATCGGCAGTTCGATCCCGAACAGGTCAAGAATGCGGGTATCTGGCCATTGGCTCATTTGCAGTGTTCTCCGACGTCGGTAGAAGCGAATTTGTATCAGCAATGACTGACCCAAGGCCAGTCGAGTTTGTGGGTTGGCTTAAAGTCGGCTACGGCGATGTGGTTTCATGTGTTATTTCAATGGCACGACAACTGAGTGATTCCATCGGGAGGCAGCGATGTTCAAAGGCATTGTGATCGACAAAGACGACAGCGGTTACCGGGCCACGCTGCAAGAGATCAGTGACGATCAATTGCCTGAAGGCGATGTGACGGTGCGGGTGGCGTACAGCACGCTGAACTTCAAGGATGGCCTGGCGATCACCGGCAGCAGCCCGGTGGTGCGCAAATTCCCGATGGTGCCGGGGATCGATCTGGCGGGCTCGGTCGAAGCCAGCGGTCATCCGGACTACAAGGTCGGTGATCAAGTCCTGCTCAATGGCTGGGGGGCGGGCGAAGGACACTGGGGCGGATTGGCGCAGAAAGCGCGCCTGAATGGCGATTGGCTGATCCCGCTGCCCGAAGCATTCACCGCCGCCCAAGCGATGGCCATTGGCACGGCCGGTTACACGGCGATGCTGAGTATCCTGGCGCTGGAGCACAACGGTGTGAATCCCGAACAGGGCGAGGTGCTGGTGACCGGCGCCAACGGCGGCGTAGGCAGTTTCGCCATCGCGCTGCTGAGTAAACTCGGCTATCGCGTGGTGGCTTCCACCGGCCGCACCGCCGAGCACGAGTACCTCAAGCAATTGGGTGCCAGTGAAATCATTGATCGCACTACGTTGTCGGAGCCGGGCAAACCGTTGGCCAAGGAGCGTTGGGCGGCGGTGATCGATTCGGTCGGCAGCCACACGCTGGCCAACGCCTGTGCCAGCACCCGGGCCAACGGAACCGTCGCCGCCTGTGGCTTGGCCCAGGGTATGGACTTCCCGGCCTCCGTCGCGCCGTTCATCTTACGCGGCGTGACCCTGGCCGGCATCAACAGCGTGACCCAACCCAAAGCCAGGCGGATATTGGCCTGGAATCGCCTGGCCAAGGATCTGGACTTCGCCTTGCTGCCGCTGATCAGCCATGAAATCGGCTTGAGCGAAGCCATCGACGCCGCGCCGCGTTTGCTGGCCGGTCAGTTGCGCGGGCGGGTGGTGGTGGATGTGAATCGCTGATTATTGCGTCTCGCGCTCCAGCAACTGACGCTTGCGCTCCACGCCCCAGCGATAGCCCGACAGGTTGCCATCGCTGCGCACCACGCGATGGCAAGGGATCGCCACCGCCAGGCTGTTCGCGCCGCAGGCCTGGGCCACGGCGCGTACGGCTTTGGGCGCGCCAATGCGTTGAGCGATGTCGGCATAACTGGCGGTGCTGCCGGCGGGAATCTCCCGCAGGGCTTGCCACACCCGCTCCTGAAACGCCGTGCCGCGTACGTCCAGCGGCAAATCCAGGCCAAGGGCCGGGGCTTCGATAAAGCCGACGACTTTGGCGATCAATTGCTCGAACTCATGATCGGCGCCAATCAGGTTGGCGCGCCGAAACTTGTCCTGCAGATCACAGACCAATTGATGCGGATCGTCCCCCAGCAGAATCGCGCAGACGCCGCGCTCGCTTTGTGCCACTAGAATCGCTCCCAGGGAACACTGCCCTACAGCAAAGCGAATGTCGTTGTTTTGCCCGGCCGCGCGGTAGTCGCCCGGTTTCATGCCCAGCAGTTGATCCGCTGCCTCATAGAAACGGCTGTTGGAGTTGAATCCGGCGTCATACAACGCGTCGGTGACCGTGCCGCCGTCCACCAGGCGTTCACGAACCCTGCGTGAGCGGTGGGCGCTGGCATAGCCCTTGGGCGTCAGGCCGGTGATGGACTTGAACACTCGATGGAAGTGAAAGCTGCTCAGGCCGGCCGCGTCGGCCAGTTCATTCAATGCTGGCAACGTCTCGGCGGATTCGATTCGACGGCATGCGGCGGCCACGGTCGCGGCGTGTTGTGCGGCGACATCGCTTTGATCCTTTGTCGCCCGTTTGCTGGGGCGATAACCCGCCGCCTGAGCTTGCTCGGCCGTGTCGAAGAACTCGACGTTCTGTGGCTTGGGCAAGCGTGCCAGGCTGCTGGGGCGGCAGTAGATGCCGGTGGTTTTCACTGCATAAACAAATTGCCCGTCGGCGCGGGGATCGCGTGCGACCACGGCGGCCCAGCGTGGATCGTTCTCGATGGCGATTTTTGTCGAATGAGTTGTCATGGCTTCATCTCCGTTGACCCGTTTCATGCAGATTAACCAGCCAGCAGAGGCACCACACTCCGGGTCTTGCGGTCGAATTCGAATGCATTATCGCGCGGTACGAAAGGTGAAATTGATCCGTTGCTCGCCCATAAGTGGGTGATAACCGTCCTTGATCGGCAACACGCCGTGATAACGCAAACGGTCAACGCCGCCCCACACCACGATATCACCGTGCAGCAGCGGCACGCGTTGGCTCTTGGCGCTTCGTTCGAAGCCACCGAACAGAAACGTCGCCGGCAACCCCAACGACACCGAAACAATGGGCGCTGCGTAGGAACTTTCGTTTTTGTCCTGATGCAATGACATCCTGGCACCGGGAACATAGCGGTTGATCAGGCAGGAATCCGGTATGAAGTCGATAAACCCGGCTGCTCGCGCCGCCGCTTGGGCCAGTTCGAAAAACACCTCGGGCATTTCCGGCCAGGGCGCGCCGCTCTGCGGATCGTTGCGGGTGTAGCGGTAGCCGCTGCGGTCGGTGGTCCAGCCCCAGGTGCCGCAACTGCTCAGGGCCACCGACATGGTGAAGCCGCCGGGCGTGACCATCTGGCGAAACGGTGCTACGACCAGAATCGCCTCCAGTGCCGGCAGTACCCGGTCGAGCCAGGGCAGGGCAAAACCTCCAAGAACGCAGGATTGTTCGCCGATCTGCTCGCGCCTGGGCTGCTGCTCGGGTTCGGCGTCGGCAAACAGATCGAGGGTGATCGGGCTCATGGGGTCATAACGCATCGTGAAAGATGATTCCAAGGGTATGCCGTTTTCCACTGTGCAGCCGGCTTACACCGTGACGCATGGTCACTCGGTAATAGCCGCGAACACCTTTTACCGGGCGCTGACTCACGGCAAAAATCAACGCGTCGCCTTTCCTCAGATCAATGACTTGCGGGCGCGACTGCATTCGTGGGCGTTGTTCGGTCAGTACAAACTCACCGCCAGTGAAATCTTCCCCTGGTTCTGACAGAAGAATCGCCACTTGCAGCGGGAAGACGTGCTCGCCGTACAGGTCCTGATGCAAACAGTTGTAGTCCTGCGGGCCATATTGCAGCAATAAAGGTGTTGGGCGTTCCTGACCGGCGGCATGGCAGCGTTGCAGAAATGCTTCATGGGATTCGGGAAAGCGGGTCGGCAGGTTCATGCATTCGTACCAGCGATTGGCGATTGGTACCAATCGAGGGTAGAGCGCGCTGCGCAACCGGGCCACCGGATCCGGCAAGGGGTACTTGAAGTACTTGTACTCGCCACGACCAAAACCGTGGCGAGCCATCACCACTTTCGAGCGGAAGGGCTCAGGCCGGTCGTACAAGGTGCTTATTTCATCGCAGGCCTCATGGCTCAACAGCGACCTGATGACTGCGCAGCCATCCTGGTCGAGTTGCTGCTCAAGGTAGGCCCAGTCGAGGGCATCGTTGTGAATCGGGTCGGTAAGCAAGGGGTCTGACTCCTTGACCAAAAGGTCGAGGCGGCCAGTTTAGCGAGCGGTGCCAGAGTGGGCACTCCGGCACTTGCGGTTGAATTCGCGAGGGGAGCAGACGTCCATGTTGTCGCTCCGCAGGGCGTTACAGCGCTTTGCTGACACTGATCTCGCTGATGACGTCTTCAGTCTGGCCATGAATGACGTCCAGTGCAGCTTTGGCTTCTTCTTCGGTGCCGTGTTCAAGCTGGGCGAATTCGAAGCGGCGTTCGCCGTTGAGTTTGTATTTGATGACGTACTTGGTCGTTTGGGCCACGGTCATTCCTGCCTGTTTTCGTGTGGGTCGTCGCAGAGCCCGGCTCAGCTCAGCTTCGAGCTGGAGCGGCGGATGATCTTGATCGAGTGTGTCAGGGTCGGTTTGCGGGTCACGCTGATCGGCCGGCGGTTGACCGTGTCGATGGTGATGTTCCAGAAACCGGTACTCGGCGCGGTGATCCGGGCCGGGAAGGTGTCGAATGCACCACCGTGGTAGGTATGACGGCCGCCATTCTTGAAACTGCGGAAGTTGGCGTCGTTCATCAAGCGGATGTTGCACATTTGGGAACACTGGATGACGACGATGTCGTCTTCGTTGAGGTGCTCGCGCTGGTGGATAAATTTCATGAGGCGCCTCCAGAAGGGCTTTTTCTACAAAATCAAAACGATAGCATGGGCGATTGGCGCAGTTTATCAGCCCGAACAGGTTATTATCCGGCTGTCGAGGTCCGCTTTGACAATTAAAAACAGTTATTCGGAATTCTATGAGCGATAAAAGCAGCGAGCCTCGGAGAAAAACAGCATTTGCGCTGTCGGAGGGTCTTTATCGGAGGTTTTGTATGAAGAGGGGTGTTCTGGTCGTGCCGTTGGCATTGGCAATGGGTGGATGCGCGACTGTCGCGGACATCAATCAGTCATTGCCCACCATGAGCGTGATTTCAGGCAAAAAGCCCCATGAGTACGCACAATGCCTGGTCGAGAAACTGGCCGATAGCCGTGGAGCCCTGCAAATCGAGCCGCATAAGGACGGCGTGCGGGTTATCGTGCCGCAGAAGTTCTCTTCGGGGCCGGCAGCGGTGTTTGACATCGAAGACCGCTCGGGCGGCAGCAGCATCAAGCTGCATGAGCGCATCTCCAATGTGCCCTTGCGCCCATGGGATGTGCGCAATGCCGCCACCGCGTGCATCTCCGGCTGATAAACTACCTCCCGTCAGCATCGATGCCGTCAAAGTCGCGCTTTGACGGCATTGTCATTTCTGGAGTCGAGCATGAAGCGAGAGCAGGTGCGGGAGCGCCATGCAGAGGGTCATATCTCTGCCACCCACGTGATTCAGAACCCGGCGAATTCGGGGGAATGGATCGTGTTTTTCAAGAAAAGCGCCGGGCGCAGCTTTTTCCTGGTGGATGACAACGATGAAGTCGAGTCCTTCAGCCGCCTCGACGATTTGATCGAGACCGTGCGCGGGCTCGGGATCAAGTTCGCCGAAATCCATATGTAGGGCAGGGCGAGCCCTACTTGCAGACCACTACCACACTGCGGTTCTTGTAATTGCCGATGTCTGCGCCCAGGGTCTTGTCGCTTTCCTTGGTCGAAGGTGTGCCGTCGGTACCAACAATTCGATAGCCGGTGCCAGCGCAAGAGGCATCGGCTTTTTCGTAGCAGCTGGCCCAGTCGTTGGCTTCCCCGGAGCAGTCGATGCTCAGGCCTTGCTCACCATTTTTCAGGTAAGTCGTTTCAGACGTGGCACAGCCGCTCAGGGCCAGTACCGCGATCAATGGCAAAAATTTATTCATGTCGTGGTCGTCGTCAGTAATGGGGGCTAAGCGCTGTGACAGCGACTGCATCGAAAGGTTATAGCCAATGGCCATTTCTTTGCAGGCAATCACAAAAAAGCCCTGCGCAAAGGCAGGGCTGCGGTCATGTCAGGTTCAGCTCAAGGCTTGTCCTTACCACGCCGCTTCGGGGCTGCCGGTTGATCTTGCAACACGGATGCCACTTCGATCGCCAACGCTTCAGTAGGAAACGGCCCGGCAATATTCTCGCCACCGACGCTGTCTATCCACCACTGGCCGTCTTTTGCCTGATTGATCAGGTACCCGTTGACGCTTTTTGCTGCCGACATCTATCTGCCTCGTTGGCTGGTTCAATCGCACAATGATAGCGCCAAATGCCCGCAATGGGTGCCGATGGGTGTAGGGTAGGGCAGATTGTCTTGCGGCTGATGGCCATGCAAACCTGTCGATCTCTGCTATTTATAAGAGGTTGTGCAATTAATCTGCGGAACTATCCATCAGAATATTTCTCTATGATGGCGTCGGTTAGCCAGTGCGGGGCATTGTAAGGTGCACGCCGCCTGATTAGACTGCGCCGAAACTCGTACACACAGCCCTTTCAAGGACTTATATGATCAAGAAATGCTTGTTCCCAGCAGCCGGTTACGGTACTCGCTTCCTGCCAGCGACTAAAGCCATGCCCAAAGAAATGCTGCCGGTGGTAAACAAGCCACTGATCCAGTACGGCGTCGAAGAAGCACTGGACGCCGGGTTGACCGAAATCTCCATCGTCACCGGTCGCGGCAAGCGCGCCCTGGAAGACCACTTCGACATCAGCTACGAGCTGGAAAACCAGATCAAGGGCACCGACAAGGAAAAATACCTGGTCGGCATCCGTAAACTGCTCGACGAGTGCTCGTTCTCCTACACTCGCCAGACCGAAATGAAAGGCCTGGGCCACGCAATTCTGACCGGCCGTCCGCTGATCGGCGACGAACCCTTCGCCGTGGTACTGGCGGACGACTTGTGCGTCAACCTCGAAGGCGACGGCGTACTGACCCAGATGGTCAAGCTGTACAAGCAGTTCCGCTGCTCGATCGTGGCCATCCAGGAAGTCGACCCGCAAGAAACCAACAAGTACGGCGTGATTGCCGGCGAGATGATTCGCGACGACATCTATCGCGTTCACAGCATGGTCGAGAAGCCAAAACCTGAAGATGCACCGTCGAATCTGGCGATCATCGGCCGTTACATCCTGACCCCGGACATCTTCGACCTGATCGAACAGACCGAGCCAGGCAAGGGCGGCGAAATCCAGATCACCGACGCTCTGATGAAGCAGGCACAAAACGGCTGCGTCATGGCCTACAAGTTCAAAGGCAAGCGTTTCGACTGCGGTGGCGCCGAAGGCTACATCGACGCGACCAACTTCTGCTTCGAGAACTTCTACAAGACTGGCAAGGCTTACTGATAGCGCCTGAGCTGCTTGTATTGAAAAGCCACCTTCGGGTGGCTTTTTCATTTTCCGGCCCCATATCGTTTGCGATGCTTGCCCAAAGGGTACCCGCAGGTATGCTGGTGGCCTGCCGAGGAGATAGAAATGGCCTACGATTTTGACCTATATGTGATTGGTGCCGGTTCCGGCGGTGTGCGGGCTGCGCGGTTTGCGGCCGGTTTTGGTGCGAAAGTCGCCGTGGCTGAGAGCCGTTATCTGGGCGGTACGTGTGTGAACGTCGGCTGCGTGCCGAAGAAATTGCTGGTTTACGGCGCGCACTTCGCCGAAGACTTCGAGCAGTCGCAAGGCTTCGGCTGGACCCCGGGTGAGGCCAAGTTCGACTGGGCGACGCTGATCGCCAACAAGGATCGCGAGATCAATCGCCTGAATGGCGTCTATCGCAATTTGCTGGTCAACAGCGGCGTGACCTTGCATGAAGGCCACGCGAAAATCGTCGACCCGCATCAAGTCGAGATCAATGGCGAGCGTTACACCGCAAAAAACATTTTGATTGCTACCGGTGGCTGGCCGCAGATTCCTGAGATTCCAGGGCACGAGCATGCGATCAGTTCCAACCAGGCGTTCTTCCTTAAAGAGCTGCCCAAGCGCGTTCTGGTGGTCGGCGGTGGTTACATTGCGGTGGAGTTTGCCGGGATTTTCCACGGGCTGGGCGCCCAGACTACGCTGCTGTATCGCGGTGATCTGTTCCTGCGTGGCTTTGACGGCTCGGTGCGCAAACATTTGCAAGAAGAGCTGACCAAGCGCGGCATGGACCTGCAGTTCAATGCCGACATCGAGCGCATCGAAAAGCAAGCCGATGGCAGCCTGAAGGCAACCCTCAAGGACGGTCGCGAGCTGCAGGCGGACTGCGTGTTCTACGCCACCGGTCGGCGTCCGATGCTCGATAACCTTGGGCTGGAAAACACCGGCGTCAAACTCGACGACAAAGGCTTTGTCGAGGTCGACAAGCAGTATCAAACCGCTGAACCGTCGATCCTGGCCCTTGGCGATGTGATCGGTCGGGTGCAACTCACGCCGGTTGCTCTGGCCGAAGGCATGGCGGTGGCGCGGCGTTTGTTCAAGCCTGAGCAATATCGACCGGTGGATTACAAGATGATCCCGACCGCCGTGTTCAGCTTGCCGAATATCGGCACTGTCGGCCTGACCGAAGAAGAGGCGCGAGACGCCGGGCACGATGTGGTGATCTTCGAAAGTCGTTTCCGGCCGATGAAACTGACCCTGACCGAATGCCAGGAACGAACCTTGATGAAGCTGGTGGTGGACGCCAAGACCGACAAGGTCCTGGGCTGTCACATGGTCGGCCCGGAGGCCGGCGAGATCGTTCAGGGGCTGGCAATCGCGCTGAAGGCGGGCGCGACCAAGCGTGATTTCGACGAAACCATCGGCGTGCATCCAACAGCCGCCGAAGAGTTCGTCACCATGCGCACGCCAGTCGCGGGTTAATCGTCCTTCTGCGGCGCTGATGCGTCTGGCCCTGTTGCAACGACAGCCGCCAGACGCACGCTTTCATCCAGGCTTGCCTGCAACTTGATCAGTTCAACTTCCAGCGCTTTGTTGATATGCGACTGTTCGTCGATGTTCTGCTTGAGTGACTGGCTTTCCAGCAAGGCAATGCGCAAGCGTTCCTGGAGGAGGGTGCGTTCGCTGTCGATACGGCTGACCTGTTCCAGCAGTTGATCCTGTCGGCTGTTGGTGTGCTTGAGCTGTTCCTGCAGCAGGCTCAACTCTCGCAGCGTTCCACGGTTTTCGGTCAGCAAGCGCTCGTTGTCGCGATGCAGTTGGGTGATTTCATCCTGGCGAACCAGGGCGCTTTGCTGGGCCTGGCGCAACTCCATTTGAATCTGTTGCACCTGACCTTCATGGCGTCGCTGTTCCTGCTCGCGCTGGTCCTTGACGGCATTGCGGTAGTGCTCCAGCGCTTCGCGAGCGTGCAGGTGCTTTTCTTCCAGCGAGCGGATCTGCTCGTCCTTGTCCTGTAAGCGTAATTCGAAATCCGCCAGCGCCTGGTTCAGCCCGGCGTTACGGGTTTGCTCGGTCTGCAGTATGGATCGGGTGTCTTGCAGCTCTGCCGATTCCTGGGTCAGCGCCAGGCTTTGAATTTCGTATTGCTGATGCAATTCGGTATTCGCTTCTCGGGCGTCGTGTAGCTGGGTTTCCAGTTCTTTTCGTTGTTGCTCGAACTGCGCGCGTGCCTGGTCGATGGGCTCTTGCGCCTGTTCTTTCAGGCGTTGCGCCAGCCGCGACACCAAGCCTGTCAGCTCATCATCGATAGGCTCGGAAGGTGCTTGCGCGGGTTCGGTGCCGTCATCGAGCTCCTTCAGGTAACGATGGATCGTGGTTTTCGAGCCGGTATTGCCCATCTCGATCCGTACTGCGTCGATGCTCGGGTGTTCGCCGCGGGCGAGGATTGCCGAGCGTGCCGCTTGCACCAGTGCTTTGTTTACGCCGCCACGTGCCATGTGTTCTCCTACGATTTGATACTGTGGTACGTACCACTAATATGCATAATGTACCATGTTACGAAAAAAGTTAAAAACCCGCTATATATCATGCGGGATATACTGGTATTACCCCGTGTGATCAGCTGTAGACCGGGTTTTCAATCGCCAATACGGTACGTTTTCGAGAACTGAGCCCATGACTGAACTGGACCGCTATCTACAAGCTGCCACCCGCGACAACACCCGTCGCAGCTATCGGGCAGCCATCGAGCACTTCGAAGTCAGTTGGGGCGGGTTTCTGCCGGCGACCAGCGACAGCGTGGCGCGGTATCTGGTCGCGCATGCGGGTGTGCTGTCGATCAACACCTTGAAGTTGCGCTTGTCCGCGCTGGCGCAGTGGCATAACAGCCAGGGTTTTGCCGATCCCACCAAGGCGCCCGTGGTGCGCAAAGTCTTCAAGGGCATTCGCGCGCTGCACCCGGCGCAGGAAAAACAGGCCGAGCCGTTGCAGTTGCAACATCTGGAACAAGTGGTTGCCTGGCTGGAACAGGAAGCGCAAACCGCCAAGGCTCAGGGCGACCAACCGGGTTTACTGAGGGCCCGACGCGACTTGGCCTTGATTCTGCTCGGCTTCTGGCGTGGTTTTCGTAGTGATGAATTGTGTCGCGTGCAGATTGAGCACGTGCAGGCCAGCGCCGGCTCAGGCATCACCCTCTATCTGCCACGCAGCAAGAGCGATCGCGAGAATCTCGGCCAGACGTACCAGACACCGGCCTTGCAGCGCCTGTGTCCGGTTCAGGCCTACATCCAATGGATCACCGAAGCCGCATTGGTCCGCGGGCCAGTGTTTCGGGGTATCGACCGTTGGGGCCATTTGAGCGAGGAGGGCTTGCACGCCAATAGCGTGATCCCGTTGTTGCGCCAGGCACTGGAGCGCGCCGGCATTGCGGCCGAGCATTACACCAGTCACTCCTTGCGTCGTGGCTTTGCCACCTGGGCCCATCAGAGCGGTTGGGATTTGAAGTCGTTGATGAGTTACGTGGGCTGGAAGGATATGAAGTCCGCCATGCGCTATGTTGAATCCAGCCCGTTTCTCGGGATGACCCGCATCGCTGAAAAGCCATTGACGCTGTAGATCACGTTTTCTTCTATTAATACTGTCGGCTAATAGCGAAAACCAATCAGCAACATCAGGTTTGCCAATGAGCCAACCGGCGATCGACTGGGTAGGATTCACCTCATCAACTTCTTAACCCCTGACGGAGAGTCAACGATGCCTATCATCAACAGCCAAGTTAAACCGTTCAAAGCTACCGCCTACAAAAATGGCGACTTCGTACAAGTGTCGGACGCTGACCTGAAAGGCAAGTGGTCTGTCGTGTTCTTCTACCCAGCCGACTTCACTTTCGTTTGCCCGACCGAACTGGAAGACCTGGCTGACAACTACGCCGAGTTCGAGAAACTGGGCGTCGAGATCTACAGCGTTTCCACCGATACCCACTTTGCCCACGCGGCCTGGCACAACACTTCGCCAGCCATCGGCAAAATCCAGTACACCATGATCGGCGACCCGACTCATGTCATCTCCCGCAACTTCGACGTGCTGATTGAAGATGCTGGCCTGGCAGACCGTGGCACTTTCGTGATCAACCCTGAAGGCCAGATCAAAATCGTCGAGCTGAACGACGGTGGTGTAGGTCGTGACGCATCCGAGCTGCTGCGCAAAATCAAGGCTGCCCAGTACGTCGCTGCTCACCCAGGCCAGGTTTGCCCAGCCAAGTGGAAAGAAGGCGAGGCCACTCTGGCTCCGTCCCTGGACCTGGTCGGCAAGATCTAAGTCTGTGACGCGCTTCACCAGGGCGGAACTCCGCACCTCTTAAGTAAGCTGCACCGCCCTTAAAAAACGCCCGGGCGAGATTCGCTCGGGCGTTTTTTTTCGACTTCTTTTTATCAAATACATGGAAATCGCCCGTATGTTGGACGCCAATCTTAAAGCCCAGTTGAAATCGTACCTGGAACGGGTCACCCAGCCGATCGAGATCGTTGCCTCCCTCGACGACGGTGCGAAATCCCAGGAAATGCTCGCACTCCTGAAAGATGTTGCCAGTCTTTCCACCCAGATTACTTTGCTCGACAACGGTGACGATGCACGCAAGCCATCGTTCTCGATCAACCGCCCGGGAGCCGATATCAGCCTGCGTTTCGCCGGCATCCCGATGGGCCACGAATTCACATCCCTGGTGCTGGCCTTGCTGCAAGTCGGCGGCCACCCATCGAAAGCCAGTGCCGAAGTGATCGAACAGATCCGCTCGCTCAAGGGCGAGTTCAACTTCGAGACGTATTTCTCGCTGTCCTGCCAGAACTGCCCGGACGTGGTCCAGGCGTTGAACCTGATGGCTGTGCTGAATCCGAACATTCGTCACGTCGCCATCGACGGTGCGTTGTTCCAGGCTGAAGTTGACGAACGTCAGATCATGGCCGTGCCAAGCATTTACCTGAACGGTGTGAACTTCGGCCAGGGCCGCATGGGCCTGGAAGAAATCCTCGCCAAGATCGACACCAGTGGCATCGAGCGTCAGGCCGAGAAGATCAGCGCCAAACAAGCCTTTGACGTGCTGGTCGTCGGCGGTGGCCCGGCCGGTGCTTCGGCGGCGATCTACGCGGCTCGTAAAGGCATTCGCACCGGCGTGGCGGCGGAGCGTTTTGGTGGCCAGGTGCTCGACACCATGGCCATCGAGAACTTCATCTCCGTACAGGAAACCGAAGGGCCGAAACTGGCCGTGGCGCTGGAAGAGCACGTCAAGCAGTACGACGTGGACATCATGAACCTGCAACGCGCCGACAAGCTGGTGCCGGGCAAAAATGGCGAGCTGCACGAAATCCATTTCGCCAGCGGCGCTTCTTTGAAGGCCAAAACCGTGATTTTGGCGACCGGTGCCCGGTGGCGTGAAATGAACGTTCCGGGTGAGCAGCAATACCGCAACAAGGGCGTGGCGTACTGCCCGCACTGTGACGGTCCGCTGTTCAAAGGCAAGCGTGTGGCGGTGATCGGTGGCGGTAACTCCGGCGTCGAAGCAGCCATCGACCTGGCCGGTATCGTCTCCCACGTGACCCTGCTGGAGTTCGATGTACAGCTGCGTGCCGATGCGGTGTTGCAGCGCAAGTTGCACAGCCTGCCGAACGTTACCGTGATCACCAGTGCGCAAACCACTGAGGTGACCGGAGACGGCCAGAAGGTCAACGGCCTGCGCTACAAGGATCGTCAGTCGGACGAGTTGCGCACTGTCGAACTGGAAGGGATCTTCGTGCAGATCGGTCTGTTGCCCAATACCGATTGGCTCAAAGGCACCATTGAATTGTCGCCACGCGGCGAGATCATCGTCGATGCTCGCGGTGAGACGTCGATACCTGGTGTGTTCGCGGCCGGTGACGTGACCACCGTCCCGTACAAGCAAATCGTGATCGCGGTGGGCGAGGGTGCCAAGGCTTCCCTTAGCGCATTCGATCACCTGATCCGCACCTCGGCCCCGGCATAAACGCAGGCGCTGAAAACACAAAACCCCATGAGTGATCATGGGGTTTTTTGTGTCTCCCACATTGGGAATCTGCGGCGCTTTTTACAGCGGTGCTGGCTGAATGATCTCGACCCAGTAACCATCCGGGTCCTTGATGAACGCCAGGCTCTTCATGCGGCCGTCGTTCAGGCGCTTCTGGAAATCACAGCCCAGCGCTTCAAAGCGTTCACAGGCGGCGCGGATGTCCGGCACCGAAATGCAGATATGGCCGAAACCGCGCGGGTCGGTGTTGCCGTTGTGGTAGGCGAAATCCGCGTCGTTCTCGGTGCCGTGGTTGTGGGTCAGTTCGAGAATGCCGGGGATCGACTTCATCCACTCAGTGCGAGAAGCGGCATCGGCCGGGATCTGGTTTTTATCGACCAGCGCCAGGAAATACAGGCTGAACTCGGCTTCCGGGAAATCGCGTTTCTCCACCAGCGAGAAACCCAGGACGCGGGTGTAGAAATCCAGCGACTTGGTGATGTCCTTGACCCGCAGCATGGTGTGGTTGAAGACGAACTTTTGGGTGGCGGTGTCGGGTTGGGCGGTCACGCCAGGAAATGTATCGAGTTCGTGCAGGCTCATGGGGCCCTCCGGAAAATCCAAGAATGGTGACAATGATACGCAAGGGCTCTGGCATCGCCAAACCAAAACCGCAGGCTTGCCTGACTGTCCGGTGAGGCTCAGACTTTGCGCCTCAATTCGTGAGTGTTCATTGCAATGATCCGATCCTGTCAATCGATGTTCGTCCTGATGTGTCTGCTTTCAGGTGTTACCAGTGCTCATGCAGAAGTTCCGGTCGTAACCTGGCCAAACGGATGGACAGTCGAAAGCGTTCCGCAAGATGAGGCCAAGCCACAGGTTTCCCGGCAGCGCGCAGTAAAAAATGACCAGGACGGTACACCGGTAATGGTGATGGAGTTGACCATGACTCAAGTGGAAAGTGGTCACCAGGTGAACCTGGAGGGTGTGTTGCTGGAAATGCGCAAGTCGGTGCAGAAGGACTTTTTCCAGAGCGGATATCAGAGCGTTTGCACCAGGATTCACCCGGCTACCTTGAGCCGGCTATCGGCGCTGGAAACTACCTGCACGATTACCCAGAACGGCCGACATGTGCTGTCTCAAACATTGGTTGCTGCGGTGGACGCCGATAAGGCCTATGTTCTTTCCTACGCGGGGCAGGCCGAGGTTTATAAGGCAAGTCAGGACGACATAACCGCAGCTCGAAACAGCTTGAAACTTTAGTTTAAGGTTTCTGGCTCATGCATTTTTAGATAGCCAAACGGATTAAGCACAAAGTAAGTCCACAATTAGCGAGTTGATCGGCGGCTATCGTTACATTTAGAGATCACCCATGAAAAAGCCCTGCATTTAGCAGGGCTTTTTTATTACCGCGAGTGCTTAGCCACGCAGCCAGGAATCAACGGTGGCCGCACCGTATTGTTCCTTCCAGGCTTTCAGGCCGCGGTGGTTGCCACCCTTGGTTTCAATCAGTTCACCGGTGTGCGGGTTCTGATAAACCTTGACCACGCGAGCGCGGCGGGTTTTAGGCGCAGTTGCCTGCTGCAGGCCGGATTTGGTCGGGTTCGGATCGAGGATGGCGATGATGTCGCGCAAGCTCTTGCCGTAGGTTTTCATCAGCCCCTGGAGCTTTTCTTCGAATTCGATTTCTTTCTTGAGCCCGGCATCGTTCTTCAGCGATTCCAACTGCTTGAGCTGTTCCTGAAGGGCCTTTTCAGCTGCACGGAATTCAGCGAGTCTGGACAATATCTTTACTCCAATAGTGTGTTTGGCTGATACCAACCGCAAACAAAGCTATAAGCCAAGAGCCTTGAAGCGACTCGGTGATTAATGGCTCACCTGCCAATTCTGCACAGGCATGAAAAATTGTAGTAGTTAATTGGCCAAGAGTAAATCCTGACTTTTTCTTCATGTAACAAGAGTAGTCTTTTGATTCAATTTGGTGCGTATCATCGTGATCTTGAGGCTTAAAGTGGTTAGTTAATGATCACTTAATGCTCTAATGAATTCGGCACCAGGCATCGGCCGGCCGAACAGATAACCTTGCAGGAAGTTCACCCCGTGGGCCGTCAGATAGTCACTTTGCTCCCTGGTTTCCACGCCTTCGGCGACAATGCCCAGATCGAGTTTGGCCGAGAGTTCGATGATGCTGTCCAGAATGTGTCGAGAGAGGGCGTCGACGCCGATCATGGCGACAAAACTCTGGTCGATTTTCAGGAAGTCCACATTGAACTGACGCAAATAACCCAGGCTTGAGTGGCCGGTGCCAAAGTCATCGATAGCAATCATCACGCCTAACCCGCGAAGCTGTTCGAACAATTGCAGGGTGATGGCTGTCGGCTCGATGAGTTCGCGTTCGGTCAACTCCAGTATCAGGTTGATGCTGCCCGACGCGAAAGCACCGAGGAACTCACGGCAATCCTCGACCAGTTCAAGGTCTCGACAGTGGCTGGCAGTGATGTTGATGCCAATGTGAAACGGCTCCTTGAACGATGCCGATAGAGGGGCCAGCAACGCCGCGGTCTGTTGCATCAATGAGCGGGTCATTGGCACGATCAACCCGGAATGTTCAGCAAACGGGATGAACAGATCAGGGCGTACCAGGCCTTCCCGGGGATGTATCCAGCGCATCAGTACTTCAGCGCCAGACCACTGCTTATTGGCGCCATGCACCACGGGTTGAAAATACGCAATGAACTCTCCTGCCTCCAGTGCACGCTGCATTTCACGGCTGGGCGACATCGAGCGTTTCTGCAAAACATGCCCGATCGAGCCTGATACCACACCGAAGAACATCAGCAGACTGAACAGCGGCGGGTACTCACTGCGCATGTAACGCCAGGTTTCTCCCACAGGGAAAGCGGCGGTCACTGTAAAAGCATAACGCGGCGACGTCAGCGTGCTTGGCGCCACGGGCGAGGCGGGCGGGGCGTCGTTGTGGACCTTGCCGTCGGCCGACAGCCAGTGCGGTCCGACTTGCAGCCACAGCAATGTCTTGCGGCCGATCAGCCGCAGCACGTTGCTCAAGTGATAACCGTCCAGCGTGGTCAGCGCGCCCTGATTTCCTTCGCTGAGCCGATATACCAGCAACGCGGTATTGGGCGTCACCGGGTTGCCACTCATGAGCCACAATTTGCCTTGGGTGTAATTGCCGGGATTGACCTGCTCCTGATAGTCACCGAACAACGAACTGCAATAGAGGTTGTCGTTCCATACAAGGTTGGTCGAGCGCACGAACGGTCGGCGGGTGACTTGTTCACGCAGGGCCAGTTTGACGTCGTTGCAGTTTTGGCCGGCCAGCGGCAATAGCTCTTGCGCCGCTTGGGCGGTGTTGTCGAGCATCAACTCGAATTGGCGAATGGCTTCTTTGCCAGTCAGTTCAGTACTTTGCTTGAGGGTACGTTCAGCCTGAAGATAGAGAATGGCGAACCCCAGCAAAACCGGGAGTAGCCCGCTCAGAACAGTCACAACGACCCGGGTGCCACGCTTACGGCGGCTTTTGACGTTCAGAGGCATTCGCAAATCCATCGCGATAAAAGAGGGCTCTCAAAGGCTGGCACAACACGCCTCCCAGAAGAGTTCAGCCATGATAGTTGGCCGTCGGCGCTTATGCCGCTCAACAAGCATTCAGGCTTGAGGCCAGTTTGATAAAAGCCAGCGTCGCAGGCGATGCCTGACGCCGATCGAGCACCGCCAGGCCGACTTGGCGGCTGATCGGGGGTGACAGCGGTTTTTTCACGTAGCGACGATCGTTGTCGTCAGGCAACGAGCCTTCGGCGACGACGGTCAGGGCATCGCCACGGGCTACGGTGTCCAGCGTGCTGAGCAACTGCGAGCAGCGATAGCGAATGTTCGGCGTCAACCGCGCGGCATTGAACAAGCGCGTCACCAGTTCCGAAGACCCGGCTTCGGTCAGCACAAAAGGGTCATGACATAAATCGCTCAAACTGAGGCTGTGGCGAGTGGCCAGCGGGTGACTGGCCGGCAGCAGCGCGACCATCTGGTCTTCGATTAATGCAACCGTGTCGAAACGTTCCTGGGGTAACACCACGAAGCCGATATCGATACGTCGCTCTTCGAGCCACTGGATCACCTGGCGGTCCGGACCTTCGTCAATGTGAACCTCGATGCCGGGGTGTGCGGCGCGGTAATGCTGCAAGATCCTCGGCAGCAATTTGATCGACGAGGTCGGGCCGAACGAGCCGATGCGCAAGGTGCCGCGTTTCATCCCGCGGGCATCGGCCGCTTCCTGGCGCAGGGTGTTGGCCAGCCCGAGCATCGCCCGAGCACGCAGTAATAGTTGCTGGCCGATGTCACTCAGCTCGACCTGGGACTGATGCCGGCGCAGCAGTTCGACGCCCAGTTCCTGCTCCAGCGACTTGAGCGCGTGGGAAACCGCGGATTGGGAAATCTCCAAACGATGGGCTGCCGCTGTGAAGCCACGCAGTTCGGCCACCAGCGAGAAAATCTCAAGTTGCGTCAGAGTCATGAGCATTTACTCATTTTACGATGATCGGGCATTAGTCGAATGATACGCCATGTGCACGATTACTGATGGTGGAGACTTATGACTACGTGTGAACACACCCTTGCGAGCTCTTCGGATGTGCCGGTTTATCTGAAGCTTGCCGCCGTCACCATGATCTGGGGAGGGACATTTGTCGCCGGGCGATTTTTGGCCGACAGCCTCAGTCCATTATTGGCCGCGAGCCTGCGGTTTTTGCTGGCGAGCGTGGCGTTGTCGCTGTTTGTGCTGCTGGCGCGTGTGCCTTTGGTATGGCCGAGCGCTCGGCAATGGCTGCAGTTGGCGTTGCTGGGTTTTTTCGGGATCTTTTTCTACAACCTGTGCTTCTTTTACGGGCTGCACTACATCAACGCATCACGGGCGTCATTGATCGTGGCGTTGAACCCGGCGGTGATCGGCGTGGCGTCGTGGCTGCTGTTCAAGGAGCGACTGAGTCGGGCGAAAGTGGCCGGTATCGCGATCTGCATTGCCGGAGCCAGTCTGGTGATCGTCAGTCGCAATCCGCAGTTACTGGCCGGTAATGCCGATGCCTGGATCGGTGATTTGTTGATCCTGGGCTGTGTGCTCGGCTGGGGTATTTACTCGCTGTTCTCCAAAGGCCTGAATCAGACACTAGGGCCGGTGCAGACGGTGACGTATTCGATTCTGCTGGGCACGCTGATGCTCTGGGTGACCACTGCCGTGCGGGGTGAATTAAGCGTCGCGGCGCTCGCCGAACTCGGCACGCAACAATGGCTGAGCCTGATGTACCTGGGCGTGCTGGGCTCGGCATTGGCCTACATTGGTTATTACGACGGTATCCGCAAAATCGGTGCGACGCGTTCAGGCGTGTTCATTGCCTTGAATCCGCTGACCGCTGTACTCCTTGGCGCATTGTTGCTGGGCGAACAATTGACCTTGGCGATATGCCTGGGCGGCGGGCTGATCCTGATGGGGATTTTTCTGTGCAACAAACCGCTTGCGCAGGCCGCAAAAAGGGGGATTTTATAAGAAGGCGGACAAACTGATTTACGCTGTGTAGAATCGGTTTACGCATATAAGAATAATCGTCTTCTGGCAGCAGAAGCATCGCCCGCAAGAGCCTTGGGTCGACAATGAAAATATTTGGGTTTCAATTGATCTACGGTGACTTCCTCGCCCGCAGCGTGCGGGGCATCTCCTGCGCGCCACCCGCCAGTCTCAGCATTGCTAGCAACTAACATTCGTTAATTGATAAAAATGATGAGGCGCCAAAATGGCAGATTTATACGAAAACCCAATGGGCCTGATGGGCTTTGAATTCATCGAATTCGCATCACCGACCCCCAATACCCTGGAACCGATCTTCGAGATCATGGGCTTCACCAAGGTCGCGACCCACCGTTCCAAAGACGTGCACCTGTATCGCCAGGGCCAGATCAACCTGATCCTCAACAACGAACCCCACAGCGTGGCATCGTACTTCGCGGCCGAGCACGGTCCGTCGGTATGCGGCATGGCATTCCGGGTCAAGGATTCGCAAAAGGCCTACAAGCGCGCGTTGGAACTCGGCGCCCAGCCGATCCACATCGAAACCGGCCCGATGGAGCTGCACCTGCCGGCGATCAAAGGCATCGGCGGCGCGCCGCTGTACCTGATCGACCGTTTCGGCGAAGGCAGCTCGATCTACGACATCGACTTCGTGTTCATCGAAGGTGTGGATCGCAACCCGGTCGGCGCCGGCCTGAAGATCATCGATCACCTGACCCACAACGTGTATCGCGGTCGCATGGCGTACTGGGCCAACTTCTACGAGAAACTGTTCAACTTCCGAGAAATCCGCTACTTCGACATCAAGGGCGAATACACCGGCCTGACCTCCAAAGCCATGACCGCGCCGGATGGCATGATCCGCATCCCGCTGAACGAAGAGTCGTCCAAGGGCGCCGGGCAGATCGAAGAGTTCCTGATGCAGTTCAACGGCGAGGGCATCCAGCACGTGGCGTTCCTCACCGATAACCTGATCGACACCTGGGATCGCCTGAAGAAAATCGGCATGCGCTTCATGACGCCGCCGCCAGACACCTACTACGAAATGCTCGAAGGCCGTTTGCCGAACCACGGCGAGCCGGTCGATCAACTGCAAGCACGGGGCATTTTGCTTGACGGTTCGTCCGAGCCGGGTGACAAACGTCTGCTGTTGCAGATTTTCTCGGAAACCCTGATGGGCCCGGTGTTCTTCGAATTTATCCAGCGTAAAGGCGACGATGGCTTCGGTGAAGGCAACTTCAAGGCGCTGTTCGAATCCATCGAGCGTGACCAGGTTCGTCGGGGTGTGCTCTCCACCGATTAACCCGTTTCAGGCATGAAAAAGCCCGGTCAGCAGCAATGCAGGCCGGGCTTTTTTTGGATCATGCAAAACCGTTGAGCGAGGCTTGCCCGCGAAGGGGACCTTGAAGACGCTAAAAGCTTCGCGGGCAAGATTCGCTCCTACAATTACATCGGCCCGCGTCGTTGCCGAACCAGATGCTTGAACCCTTCAAACACCAACACCACCACCGCCAACCAGATCGGAATGTAGGTCAGCCATTCGCCGGCCTTGATGCTTTCCCCCAACAATAACGCGACGCCGAGTAACAGCACCGGCTCGACGTAACTCAACAGCCCGAACAGGCTGAACGGCAGCAGTCGGCTGGCAATGATGTAGACCACCAGCGCCGAAGCGCTAATCACACCGAGCAGCGGGATCAGCAGTGACAGCCACGGATGTTGGTCGAAGACGCCAAAACCTTGCTCACCTCCCTGCACGAACCAGAGCGCCACCGGCAGCATCAAGGCCATGTCCAGCCATAAACCGCCAAGGTTGTCCGTGGCCAGGCGCTTGCGCAGGATGAAATAGATCGGATAACCGATCACCACCAGCAAGGTTGCCCAGGAAAAACCGCCGACCTGATACAGCTCGTTGAGCACGCCAAGGGTGGCGAAGAACACGGCTATTTTCTGCAGGTAGGAAAGACGTTCGCCATAGGCGATTCGTCCGGTCAGGACCATCGACAGCGGCAACAGGAAATACCCCAGCGACACGTCGAGGCTATAGCCGTTGAGCGGCGCCCACATGAACAACCAGAGTTGCAGGCCCAGCAGCGTCGCAGAAGCCATCAGGCCGACAAGCAACTTCGGCTTGCTGATCAGCCTGCGAACAATCTCGACCACACGCTTCCATTCACCGGACATCACCATGAACACAGTCATGCACGGCGCGGTCAGCAGCATCCGCCAACCGAAGATCTCTACGCCGCTCAAGGGGGAGAGCAGCGAGGTGTAGTAATACATGACGGCAAACAGCATCGAGGCTGTAACCGATAGAGCGATACCTTTAGACAAACTGTCCTCGCGGGTTGAAGGTCAAACGGGGCGCGCAGGATACGTGGTTTTTGTGTTGAATATTGGCCGAGTGATCAATATTTACAACATCCTGGCTCTCCAACATCCCGGATGACTGACCCACCGCCATCGCGGGCAAGCCCGCTCCCACAGTGACCGTGATTGCCGACGGAGTTTGTGAACGACACAAAACCCTGTGGGAAATGGCTTGCCTGCGATAAATATCAAGCGGTACGCGGTTTACGCCCTGGCACGAAGTGGCTCACGTCATTGAACCCCGGCGTCGAGGCGTGCCCCGGTGTCACCAGCGAATCGATAAACGCTTCGTCCTCAGCCGTGATCTTCACCGTCTGCGCCTTGGTGTACGCGTCCCACTGTTCTTCGGTGCGCGGGCCGACGATGGCCGAGGTGACGGCGCTGTTGTTCAGTACCCAGGCGATGGCGAACTCGACGATGCCCACGCCACGGCCCTCGGTGTATTGCTGGATCTGCTGGGCTATGCGCAAAGACTCGACCCGCCATTCGGTTTCCAGGATGCGTTTGTCCTGGCGGCCGGCGCGGCTGTTGGCGTCGGGTGTCACGTCCGGCGCGTACTTGCCGCTGAGCACACCGCGCGCCAGCGGACTGTACGGCACCACGCCGAGGCCATAGTTTTGCGCGGCGGTGATCTGCTCGGTTTCCACCTGACGGTTGACGATGTTGTACAGCGGCTGGCTGATGACAGGCCTGTCGACACCCAGCTTATCGGCCACACGAATCACTTCAGCGATGCGCCAGCCACGGTAGTTCGACAAACCCCAGTAGCGGATCTTGCCCTGGCGGATCAAATCACCAATGGCCGACACCGTGACTTCCAGCGGCGTGTTGTGGTCTTCGCGGTGCAGGTAATAGATGTCCAGATAATCGGTGCCCAACCGCGTCAGGCTGGCGTCGATGCCGTTGAAAATATGCTTGCGACTCAGCCCGCTGCGGTTCGGCACACCGTCGACCGGGCCGAAGCCGACCTTGGTCGCCAGCACCCATTCGTGGCGGTTGCCGGCAATCGCTTCGCCGACGATCTCTTCTGAGCGGCCGTTGGTGTACACGTCCGCGGTGTCGATGAAGTTGATGCCCTGGTCCCAGGCCTTGTCGATGATTCGCAGGGAATCTTCGGTGCTGGTCTGTTCGCCGAACATCATCGTGCCCAATGTGAGGGTCGACACCTGTAAACCCGAATGACCCAGCGTGCGATAGCTCATGACGAAATCCTTTTACCGGTGGGAAAGCTTCAATCAAATACCAAGAACCGCTGCGCGGAGCAATCGGAATTATCGACTCAGTTTCCTGTGGGGGCGGGTGGTTAGAGGGCTGTTGTGGCGAGGGGGCTTGCCCCCGTTCGGCTGCGCAGCAGTCGTAATCCGGCAAACGCGGATTAACTGACAAACTGCGGAGTATGGTTTTGGGGCCGCTTCGCGACCCAACGGGGGCAAGCCCCCTCGCCACAAAGTATCCGTGGATGCGCGAAATGAGAAACGGCCCGAAAGGGCCGTTTTTGTTTTCGCTGAACCTGAACCTTACGCCCGCAACGTCCGCGTCATGCGCAACGCCAGCAAACTCCCGCACACAATCACACCCGCCAGCAGGTAAAGCGCCGCATCGGTCGAGCCGGTGCTGTCCTTGACCCAACCCACCAGGTACGGGCTAAGGAATCCCGCCATCTGCCCCATGGAGTTGATCAACGCCAGCCCACCTGCAGCCGCACCCGCGCTAAGCATGGCCGTCGGCACTGGCCAGAACATTGGCAAACCAGTGAGGGCGCCCATGGTGGCGAGGGTCAAACCGAGGATGGCGATGGCCGGGTTGGCAGCGAAATTCACCGCGATCAACAGGCCTACCGCGCCCATCAACATCGGCACCACCAAGTGCCAGCGGCGTTCTTTGCGCAGGTCCGCCGAGCGGCCGACCATCAACATGAACAGCGCCGCCAGCAGGTAGGGAATCGCACTGAGCCAACCGATCACCAGGTTATTGCTGAAACCCAGGTTCTTGATGATCGACGGCAGCCAGAAGTTGATCGCGTAGACGCCGCTCTGAATGCAGAAATAAATCAGGCCGAAAGCCCAAATCGCCGGGTTCTTGAACACTGCCCGCAGGGAGTCGGTGGTGGTTTTCGGTTTGCTGGCCAGGTCTTGCGCATGATCAGCCTCAAGCACCGAACGCTCGTAAGGGGTCAGCCACTTGGCGTTGGCGTAGCTGTCGCTAAGCAGGAAATAGGCGAGGGCGCCAAGGATTACTGTCGGGATGCCTTGCAGCAGGAACATCCACTGCCAGCCTGCCAAACCGGCTTGGCCGGCGCCGAAGTGGTTGAGAATCCAGCCGGAAAACGGACTGCCGAGCAGGCCGGACACGGGGATCGCCGACATGAACAGCGCCATGATGCGGCCACGGCGGAACGTCGGGAACCACTGCGAGAGATAGAGCACCACGCCCGGGAAAAAACCGGCTTCGGCGGCACCGGTAAACAGGCGCAAGGTGTAGAACTCGGTGGGCGTGGTGACGAACAGCAGGCAGGTCGAGAGTGCGCCCCAAGTGATCATCATCAGCGCGATCCAGCGTCGCGGGCCGAATTTGTTCAGGGCCAGGTTGCTCGGTACGCCACAGAGTACGTAGCCGATGAAGAAAATCCCGGCACCGAGGCCGTACACGGTTTCGCTGAATTTCAGTGCATCGAGCATCTGCAGCTTGGCAAACCCGACGTTCACCCGATCGAGGTAGTTGAACAGGTAGCAGATGAAGATGAAGGGGATCAAACGCAGGGTAATGCGTTTGTAGACGGCATTTTTGTCGTCAGCGTTGGCCAGGGTAGCTGTGGCGCTCTGTGACATGGCGGGCTCTCTCTTTATTATGATTTTTTGCGGCGCAAGGGTAACGTTGATCGCCCAGTGAGTCTCGGCCACCCCTTGGCTGGTTGTCTTTGTGCTTGAGCACAGGGTTTGCGACAAACGCCTGTGCGGCTGAACAACCCGTCCCATCACGTTTTCAAGGATCCGCGCTATGTTCGAACTCGATCACGACCTGGCCCAGGACATCGTCGACCGGGCGATGGCCATCCTGCCCTACAACGTCAACGTCATGGACAGTCAGGGACTGATTCTCGGCAGCGGCGAGCCGGAGCGCATCAACACCCGCCACGAAGGCGCACAACTGGTGCTGGCCAACGGGCGCGTGGTGGAGATCGACGCGCAAACGGCGATTCATCTCAAAGGCGTGCAGCCGGGCATTAACCTGCCGTTGTTGCTCGATCAGCGTTTGATTGGCGTGCTGGGCATCACCGGCGAACCCGAGCAATTGCGTACTTACGCCGAACTGGTGCGCATGACCGCCGAGATGTTGGTGGGCCAACGCAATCAGCAGGCCGAGCAGCAATGGCGACGCCAGCGTTGCGACGATCTGCTGGCACTGCTGCTCAGCGAGGCGGGGGATTCGCCGCGATTGCTGGACGAAGCGCAGCAGCTGGGGCTCAAACCGCAGTTGACGCGGGTACCGTACCTGTTCGAATTGGGCATGGAACACGGCCCGGGGCAGACCGTCGAAGCGCTCAGCGCCTGGCTGATGTCGCGTTATCCGGACAGTTGGTGCGTGAGCTCGGCCAAGTCTTCGTTGCTCTGGTGCCGACCGGTGACGCCTGCGATCGAAAATGATCGGCTGCTGGAGAAGCTCGATGGCTTCGGCTGGAATATTTTGCGCATTGCCGTGGGCGGGCAGGCCGATGGGTTGTCGGGGTTGCGCCGCTGCTATCGGCGCGTCGGTGATTTGCTGGCCTACGGACGCGATGTGTTGCCGCAGTCGCGCCTGCTGACCCTGAGCCGTTATCGGCTGCCGGTGATGCTCTGGCGGCATCGCAACGATGACGCACTGGATGAACTGCTGCGGCCGCTGCGCAAAGTCATCGCCAAGGACGGCAACGGTCAACTGCTGGCGACCCTGCGCAGCTGGTGCGAACACGACGGCCAGAGCCAGGCCTGCGCCAATGCCTTGGGCATCCACCGTAACAGTTTGCGTTATCGCATGGAGCGGATCGCCGAACTCAGCGGCGTCGACCCACTGAAACTGGATGGCATGCTCGCACTCTACCTCGGCGTCCAGCTCCTGCCCCAAACCGAACTCCCAACCGCAATCCCGTAGCACCGTAGCAGCTGCTACGACGAAAGGTGCGGCGAACGATTTTGTGAGAATGAACAATAATCCTTATGGCCGCTTGTGCAGCGGACCGGCGTTATTGTTCAGGCCTGCTGGCAGCATGGACGCATTGGAACTGGAGAATTCGCATGAAAATCGTCATTGCCCCCGATTCGTTCAAGGACAGTCTCAGTGCACAAGGTGTGGCCGAAGCCATCGCGCTTGGGCTAGCGGAAGTCTGGCCGGATGCGCAATTGCTCAAATGCCCAATGGCAGACGGCGGGGAGGGTACGGTCGAGTCGATTCTGGCCGCGTGCGACGGCGAACTGCGCCGTACCCATGTTCGTGGGCCGCTGGGTGCCACGGTCGATGCCGCCTGGGGCTGGTTGCCGCAGAGCCACACCGCGATCATCGAAATGGCCGAGGCCAGTGGCCTGCAACTGGTTCCGCCGAACCTGCGCGATGCGTGCACCAGTAGCACCTTCGGCACCGGAGAATTGATCCGCGCCGCGCTGGAGGCCGGAGCACAACGGGTGATCCTGGCGATTGGCGGCAGTGCCACCAACGACGGCGGTGCCGGGGCGATGCAGGCCTTGGGCGTGAAGCTGCTGGACGCACAGGCCCAACCTCTGGCACCGGGTGGTCTGGCGCTGGCGCAACTGGCCCGTCTTGATTTGAGCGGCATGGATCCGCGTCTGGCCAAGGTGCGCTTCGACATCGCCGCCGACGTCAATAACCCGCTGTGCGGCCCTCACGGTGCCTCAGCGATATTCGGCCCGCAGAAAGGCGCGTCGCCCGCGCAAGTTCAGCAACTGGACCATGCCCTTGGGCACTTCGCCGAACTCTGCGCGCAAGCCCTGGACAAAGACGTGCGCGACGAACCGGGCAGCGGGGCGGCGGGTGGCCTGGGGTTTGCCGCCAAGGCGTTTCTCGGCGCGCAGTTCCAGGCTGGAGTAGAAGTGGTGGCCGAATTGGTGGGGCTGGCCGAAGCGGTCAAAGGCGCCGATCTGGTGATCACCGGCGAAGGTCGCTTCGATGCCCAGACCCTGCGCGGCAAAACACCGTTCGGCGTGGCGCGCATTGCACGGCAGCACGGCGTGCCGGTCATCGTCATCGCCGGTACTTTGGGCGAGGGCTATCAGGCCCTGTACGAGCATGGCATCGATGCCGCCTTTGCCTTGGCCAGCGGCCCGATGACGCTGGAACAAGCCTGCGCCGAGGCACCGCGCTTGTTGCGTGATCGCGCCAGCGATATTGCGCGGGTGTGGCGGGTGGCCGCCCGCAAGGCCTGACCATAATCTGTGGCCAAGAGATTACTGTGGCGAGGGGGCTTGCCCCCGTTCGGCTGCGCAGCAGTCGCAAATCCGGTGCCTGCGGTGCGCCTGGCGGAACGAGGTTGCAGATTTTAGGACTGCTTCGCAGCCCAACGGGGGCAAGCCCCCTCGCCACAAATGCAAGCCACAATATTGCTTGAGTGTTTCACCACTGAAACACTCCTGCCGCCCTTGAAAAATATTTCTCCAACCCCCTGCAAAAATCCTCAACCCCGGCCGATACAACTAACAGGCGCACACAAACCTATTACAACAGTGGCGCCAAACTGAACGGTGCGCGCCATCGCCCGCCCGACAGTGACCACGGCAAGGATGCTCGCCGCTCAATTACCGAGATCATCCTATGTCACTGCGTAATCTGAATATCGCGCCTCGAGCTTTCCTCGGTTTCGCCTTCATAGCCTTGCTGGTCATCGTGCTGGGTGTGTTTGCCGTGAGCCGCATGACAATCATCCGCCAGGCCTCTGTCGACATGGAAGCAACGCAGTTACCCAGCATTGGGTTTCTGGGCAACGTGACGGAAAATGTCCTGCGTCTGCGGATTCTCTCGTTCCGGGTACTGGTCAACCGTGATCCGGCGGCGTTGCAGGAAGCCCAGACCCGCGTCGGCGTACTCATCGACAAGGTGCGCAGCGCCCAAGCCAGTTATGCCGCCTTGCCGGCCGGTCCTGAAGAAGCGGCGCTGTACAAAACTTTCTCGACAACCCTGGACAACTACATGCAGGCCCAGAGCCAGATGCTGGAGCTGTCGCAACAGAACAAACTGGATGATATGCGTACCCTGATCAACACGCGGATCAAGGAAGGCACCGATCAGATGGGCGAGCAGTTGAACAAACTGGTGGCGATCAACGCCGCCGATGCCAAAGCTGCGTCGGTCAAAGCGGGCGAGTATTACAGTAGCGCCTATACCGGTATCGTGATGGTGGCGGTGATCGCTGCATCGCTTACCGTGCTGCTGGCCTGGCTGCTGACCCGCAGCATCCTCACGCCGCTGAACCGTGCGGTGCTGGCGGCTGAAACCATTGCCGGCGGCAATCTGAGCAAGGTCATTGAAGTCGATGGCAGCGATGAACCGGCCCGTTTGCTCGGCGCCTTGGCCACGATGCAGGCGAACCTGCGCAAGACCATCGAACAGATCGCCGGCTCCGCGACGCAACTGGGCGCCGCCGCTGAAGAACTCAGCACCGTGACCCAGGAAGCGTCCCGTGGCCTGCAACAGCAGAACAACGAAATCGAACAGGCCGCCACCGCCGTCAACGAAATGACCGCCGCGGTGGAGGAAGTGGCGCGCAATGCGGTATCGACTTCCGAGGCCTCGAACCAGTCGACCCAGGCGGCCCGAGAAGGTCGTGATCGGGTGGTGGAAACCGTCGATGCGATCCAGACCATGACCCACGACGTGCAAACCACCTCGCTGATGATCGAAGGCCTGGCCACTCAGGGTCGTGACATTGGGAAAGTGTTGGACGTGATCCGCGCCATTGCCGAGCAGACCAATCTGCTGGCCCTTAACGCTGCAATCGAAGCGGCTCGCGCCGGTGAGGCCGGGCGGGGTTTTGCGGTGGTGGCGGACGAAGTCCGGGCGTTGGCCCATCGCACCGCGCAATCGACCCAGGAAATCGAGAAAATGGTCGCCGGCATCCAGAACGGCACCGGCGAAGCGGTTTCGTCGATGCAACAAAGCAATCAGCGCACCCAAAGTACTCTGGAAATGGCCCGCGCGGCGGGCATCGCCCTGGAGCAGATCACTCAATCGATTCACCTGATCAACGAACGCAACCTGGTGATCGCCAGCGCCTCGGAAGAACAGGCTCAGGTGTCCCGTGAAGTTGACCGCAATCTGGTGAACATCCGCGACCTGGCCACACAGTCTGCCGCCGGGGCCAACCAGACCAGCGCCGCCACCCACGAATTGTCGCGCCTGGCGGTTGATTTGAACGCCATGGTGGCGCGTTTCATTATTTGAGATAGGGTTGAAACTGGAACTCGCGCGTTAGGAGAAGTACATGCGCTATTCAGCCTTGACCCAACGAATCGATGGTGACGGAGCAGCAGCCTGGAAGATTCATGATCGAGCGCTGGAGCTGCGTGAGCAGGGCGTCGATGTGCTGCTGCTTTCTATCGGCGACCCGGATTTCGATACGCCGCTGCCAATCGTTCACGCCGCGATCGACAGCCTGTTGGCCGGTGACACCCACTATTCGGATGTTCGCGGCAGCCGCACCTTGCGCAGCAGCATTGCCAGCCGTCATCGGCGACGCAGCGGCCAGGAGGTGGACGCCGATCATGTGATCGTGCTGCCCGGTGCGCAGTGTGCGGTATATGCAGTTGCCCAATGCCTGCTCGATCCGGGTGATGAGGTGATCGTCGCCGAGCCGATGTACGTCACCTATGAAGGGGTGTTCGGTGCCTGCGGGGCCCGCGTGGTACCGGTGGCGGTGCGTCCGGAGAACGGCTTTCGGGTCGAGCCGGCGGATGTCGCGGCGCTGATCACTGTTAAAACCCGGGCCATTCTGCTCAACAGCCCGAACAATCCTTCCGGCGCCAGCCTGTCCTTGAACATCTGGCAGGAACTGGCGGCGCTGTGCGTGCGGCATGACCTCTGGCTGATCAGTGACGAGGTCTACAGCGACCTGTTGTATGAGGGCAAGCACATCAGCCCGGCCAGTTTGCCGGGCATGGCCGAGCGCACCGCGACCCTCAACAGTCTGTCCAAATCCCATGCCATGACCGGCTGGCGAGTCGGCTGGATGATCGGCCCCAAACCGCTGGCCGAACACGTGATGCATCTGTCGCTGTGCATGCTGTTCGGGATTCCGGATTTCGTCCAGAAAGCCGCGCAAGTGGCCCTTGATGAAGACTTGCCGGAAGTGGCGCTGATGCGCGAGGAGTATCGCCAGCGTCGCGATCTGGTGTGCGCGAGGTTGAGCGGTCGCCCGGGCATCCGTCCGATCAAACCCGATGGCGGAATGTTCGTGATGGTCGATGTGCGCCAGACCGGGCTCGACGCGCAAGATTTTGCCGAGCGACTGCTTGAAGTGTATGGCGTGTCGGTGCTGGCCGGCGAAGCCTTCGGGCCTAGCGCGGCGGGGCATATTCGCATTGGCTTGGTGGTGGATCAGGTGAGGTTGGCGGATGCGTGTCAGCGGATTGCCTCGTGTGCGGCGGAGTTGCTGCAGGTGCGGCGGGCCTGATTGAGTCCGATCGTTCCCACGCTCCGCGTGGGAATGCTGCCATGGACGCTCTGCGTCCGGTTCGGATGTGACGCGGAGCGTCACGGGATGCATTCCCACGCGGAGCGTGGGAATGATCAATCCCTTAACCCTTCCAGGCCCGCCCATTCACCAAATTAGCCGGCCGCTCCCCAGCCAAAGCCGCCAACAAATTATCCACCGCACACCGGGCCATCGCCTCTCGCGTCTCATGCGTCGCCGACCCAATATGAGGCGTCGCCACCACGTTGTTCAACTGCAACAACGGCGAGTCATGCCCCAATGGCTCACGCTCGAACACATCCAGCCCCGCCGCGCGAATCCGCTTCTGCTGCAACGCCTCGATCAACGCGGGCTCATTCACCACCTTGCCTCGGGAAATGTTGATGAAGATCGTCTCGGGACGCATCAGGGCGAACTGTTCAGCGCCGATCAACCCTTCGGTTTCAGCGGTCAGCGGCAACGTCAGGCAAACGAAATCGGCTTGCTGCAGCAATTCGCTCAGGCTGCGATATTGCGCGTTGAATCGCTGCTCCACCGCCGGTTTCGGCGAATGGCTGTGATAAAGAACCGGCATGCCAAAACCGAAATGCCCGCGCTGAGCCAAGGCTTCGCCGATCCGCCCCATGCCAATGATGCCCAGCGTCTTGCCGTGCACATCGCTGCCAAAATGCGTCGGGCCGATGTTGCGGTTCCACTGGCCGGTACGAACCATGTTCGCCAGTTCGACCACCCGCCGCGCGGTGGCCAGGATTAGCGCGAAACCGGTGTCGGCGGTGGTCTCGGTCAACACGTCCGGTGTGTTGCTGAGCAGGATCCGCCGCTCGGTCAGGTAGTCGATGTCGTAGTTGTCGACGCCGACGGACACGCTGGCAATGGCTTCCAGGTTCGGCGCCAGATCCAGTAACCCGGCGTCCAGTTTCAGGCTGGCACCGAGCAACCCTTGGGCACGGGGCAGGGCCCGGCGCAGTTGCGCCAGTCCCTCGGCGTCGAGGCTGTCGATCAGCGTCACCTCGGTGTGCTCATGCAAGCGAGCCATCAGCAGCGGCGAGAGTTTCTTGTACAGCACAACCTGCTTTTTCATCGTTGTTATCTCTACATCAATTCAAGAGTGAGCCGCCAGCGGCCGGGGCACAGCAACCCGATCACTGGCGCCGGGCTTGAGGAAAATCGTCAGCACCACCGACAGCAGCAACGCGCCGCTCATCAACAAATACGAAGCACCGGGCGATCCGGTGGAGCTGTTCAGGTAACCGACCAGATAAGAGCCGCCAAACGAACCGAGTGCGCCCATGCTGTTGATCAATGCCATGGCCCCACCGGCAACGTTGGCCGGAAGAATCTCCGGGACGATGGCGAAAAACGGCCCATAAGGTGCGTACATGCAGGCACCGGCAATCACCAGCAGCGTGTAGGACCACCAGAAATGTTCCGCGCCTAAAGCGTACGAGCCATAGAACGCAATCGAGGCGATCAACAGCGGTGGCCAGACGAAGCGTTTACGCTTTTGCAGTTTGTCCGAGCCCCAGGACACCAGCAGCATGCCGATCACCGCCGCCAGGTACGGCAACGCCGACAGCCAACCGGCTTCGATCATGTCCATTTTCGCCCCAGCCTTGAGGATCGATGGCAGCCACAGCACGAAACCGTAGACGCCAATGCTCCAGCAGAAAAACTGCAAGGCCAGAATGATTACCTTCGGCGAGCGGAAGGCTTCGGCGTAGTTTTTCACCGCTTTGATGCCGACCTGTTCGGCGGCCAGGGCGCTTTCCAGGTCGTGCTTTTCCTGGTCGCTCAGCCACTTGGCCTGAGCCGGACGGTCATCGGCCAGACGCCACCAGATAAATGCCCACAGCACCGCCGGCAAGCCTTCGATGATGAACATCCAGCGCCAGCTGAAATGCTGGATCAGGTAGCCCGACACCACCGACATCCAGAGCATGGTCACCGGGTTGCCGAGGATCAGGAAAGTGTTGGCGCGCGAACGTTCGGCGCGGGTGAACCAATGGCACAGGTACACCAGCATCGCCGGCATCACGGCGGCTTCGACCACGCCGAGCATGAAGCGAATCACGATCAGCCAATAGGCGTTGGAGACGATCCCGGTCAAGGTCGCCAGAGCGCCCCAGAGGATCAGGCTGACGAAAATCAGCTTTTTCACGCTGTGCTTCTGGGCGTAGATCGCCCCCGGAATCTGGAAGAAGAAATAGCCGAGGAAGAACAGCGCGCCGAGCAGCGAGGACAACCCCGGTGTGATCATCAGGTCTGCAGCCATCCCAGAGGCGGCGGCGAACCCATAATTGGCGCGGTCCAGATACGCCAGGCTGTAGGTGATGAATACGATGGGCATGATGTACCACCAGCGGCGGGTGGCCAGTGTTGCGGTTTTCATAGTGATGCTCCTGAGCTTGTTGTTTTTGTCGCAGCAGGTAACGGTTTTGAATCAGTTTTTTGCGGTGACTGCTATGGCCTCATCGCGGGCAGACTCGCGATTGGCGGCCTCGAATTCGGCATACATCTCGGCCCGATCGGGCAACCCCTCCATATCCCCACGGCTCTGCACCGCGCGGCTACCGATCCAGTTGGCACGCTGCACCGCTTGGGCAACGCTGTGGTTTTCCAGTAGGGCGCTGATCAGGCCGACGGCAAACCCGTCACCGGCACCGACCGTATCGACCACCGTTGCCACGGGCACGCCTGCAACGAAACCTTCATCCAGACGGGTTCGGTAATACGCGCCGTGCGGCCCGAGCTTGATCGCCACGGCCTCGGCACCCTGGTCGAGGTAAAACGCTGCGATGTCGGCGGGGTCATCGAAACCGGTCAATAAACGCCCTTCGCTCAACCCCGGCAGCACCCAATGGGCGAGGGCGGCAAGGCGGTTGATCTCGCGGATCATCTGTTGCTCACTGGCCCACAGGCTCGGGCGCAGATTGGGGTCGAACGACACGCTGCGCCCGGCACTGCGCATGCGGGTCATCAGCTCGAAAGACATCTCCCGGGCCGATTCCGACAGCGCCGGGGGAATGCCCGTGGCATGCAGATGCCTGGCCTCGAGCAGTTGAGGCGCAATGGACTGCACCGACAAATGACTGGCGGCCGACCCGCGCCGGAAGTACTCGACAACCGGATCGCTGCCATCGTCGCTACGGGACTTGAGCTGAAAACCGGTGGGGTGCGCCGGGTCGATGTCGACGTGGCTGCAATCCAGGCCTTCTTTCTCCAGCGTATCGATCACGAACCGACCCAACGAGTCCGCGCCCACCCGGCTCAGCCAGGCGACGTTAAACCCCAACCGCGACAAGCCAATGGCGACATTACTGTCGGCCCCGGCAATGCGCTTGTGGAAGTGGTCGACGTCAGCCAGTTCACCGTTCTGCTCAGCGACGAACATCGCCATGGTTTCACCGAACGACAGAATATCGATCTCAGACATGCGCAGGCTCCTGGCGGGATTGTCCGAGGCGGGCGAGGGCGGCGACATGCTCGGTGGTCAATTGCACCAGGTCATCGCCTTGCAGTGGATACTCCGCCGCGCGCATCACGCCGTAATCCATGTGCCGTAGCAGTTGGCCCCACAGCCGCAGGTCGCTGGCGGCCGGCGGCACCGCTACCAGTTTGCCATCGGCCCGGCGCGCCACGGCTTTGCAGTGCACGTAACCGACATGTCGACCGAGCAACCGCGCAGCGCTGGCGGCGGATTGGTCCTGCCATTGCCAGTTGCCGATATCGAAAGTCATCTTGATCGGCAGCTGATGTTGTTCGACGTCGGCGAAGAAACGCTGGAACGGTTCGATTCGGCCACCGTGCAAGGTCTGGTCGTTTTCCACCAGCAGCTGCACCGGGCTCTGTTGCAACTGCAGCGCGAGTGTTTGCAGATCGTTGTTATCGGTGAAATAGCCCAGGGAGACTTTCAGCCATTGGGCGCCGAATGCCTTGGCACGCTTCAGGGTCGTGAGCAGTTCAGGATTGGGGGCCGACTGCCCGGCCAGCCACAATTCCATCGGTGAGGAATAGATGCTTTCCAGGCCCCAGGATTGCGTGGCGCTGGTCAATTGCGTGGGGTCTTCGAGTGTCAGCAGCTCTTCGCGCCATTCAATATGCGTGGCGCCGGCAGTGGACAGCACCTCGACAAAACTGCCTTGGCCACGTTGGCGAACGAGGTCGGAGCCGTAGCTGGACAGGCTGATGGAAACGGGTGGTTTGTTCATTGTTATGCACCTCTGAAACCGGTTTCATTTTTGGTCAAAAAAATTTGGTTTGCGTTATGTGGCGATCTTCAGGGCCCCATCGCGGGCTTGCCCGCGATGGGGCTCGAATATTCACCGAAGATTCCCCAGGGTCGACCCCCGAACAATCAACCGCGCCGGAAAATCCAGGTTCCGCACCGGCCCGTCATCCCCACGCAGTCGCTTGAGCAAACACTCGAATGCACTCGCACCCATCTCTGCCGTCGGCTGGGCGAGGGCGGTAATCCCGCTCCCCACCAGCGGATACCAATCCAGATCATCCAGGGCAATCAGCCCGACATCCGCGAACAGGTTGCACTTCAACTCACGCAACGAATGAGTACTGGCCAGCGCGGCGATACCGTTGGCGCAAAACAGCGCTTTCGGGCCCGCGCCAGGAGTTTGCAGAAAGGCTTTCAAACGAGCGGTCAGATCGCCGCCGGTTTCGACCACAGCCCCCGAGAGCGCCGGCCGCCGCTCGATCTGCGCCTTGAAACTGCTGACCCGCTCGATCCGCGAACTGGTGCCGTCATACGGCTCGGTGACCATCAGCACATCGCGATAACCGCGTTCTTCAAGGTGGGCAACGGCCATCTCGACAGCGGCCGGATTATCCAGCCCCACCAGATCGCTCTCGAGCTGATCGACCTTGCGATCCACCAGCACCATGGGCATTTCCTGATGCAGTTCGCGCAGCTCATCGCGGTGATGACCGAGGGTGTTCACGATCAAGCCTTCGATGTTGTACGAGCGCAGCAACGCCAGGTGCTGCCGCTCCTGCTCATCATCGCGATCGGTGTTGCACACCACCAGGCTATAGCCGTGCTGACGGCAAGCGGTTTCCACCCCGTGCATCACGGCAATCGAATAAGGGTTACGGATATCGGCCACCAGCATGCCGATCAGACGAGTGCGCCCGCGTTTCAGGCCGCGGGCCATCTGGTTCGGGCGGTAGCCCAATTCGGCAATCGCCTGCTCGATGCGCAGGGCGATGGCATCGGAGAGCAGGGCGCGGTCATCGCCGATGAAGCGCGAGACGCTGGCCTTGGACACGCCGGCGTGTTCGGCGACGTCGAGCATGGTGACGCGGCTGCGTTGGGCGGCGGAGAAGTCGTTCACGGTATGAAACCTTGTTATTGGATTTATGGGTTCGGATACTGGTGATGATGCCATGAAACCGGTTTCAGAAAACAACAGGCAACAGAATACGTCAAGCCCAATGTGTCAGAAGATACGGTAGGAATCCGACCAGCGGTAGCGACACCTGTCAGATCTGACAGTAGGCCAATAAAAAAAATAGGCGCTTAATTTGATTTAACAGTAACCCGAAAAAAAGTGCAGGGGAGAGTATTCATGGCGCTTGGTGAAGTTCTGATTTATGACGCGCCTACAGTGATTGGCGTGGATGAAAATGACCCGCAAGGTCATATCCCGCTTGAACTTTTGCAGCGAGGCATCGACATCAGAGTACCCATCTGGCCCAAACCGGCAGGTCCGGGACAAACAGACAAGCTCACTGTCTGGATGGAACGTGATGGTGTTGTGGAGTTCACTTCGACCACTTTGCATCCCGGGCCGGTTACGGAATTGGAATTTCTCATTCGAATCGGGCCGCAATATTTGATTAATGATGGTGTTGTCGAAGTCCGCTATAAAACGATTAACCACTTTGGCAATCCACATCCGTCGGCGCCCAGAACACTCACGATTGATCACACACCTGTTCCTGCTGATCTTGATGAAGTGAAGTTTCCCAATGCAAATGACAGCGGCTATCTCAATTGTTCTACTAGCCCAGCCCTCTGGGAATGGGTGAATGTACAAATCCCTCCACTTCCAGACTTTTGCAAAGTTGGTGACGTGTGTCTGGTGGAGTGGTGGGGCTATTTAAGCCAGAATGCCAGTGGCGAGCCAATCCCTGGAACTTATTGGTTTATTCGAAAACCCATCCTAAGTACAGCAGAACTTCGGGATGGTTTTGTGGTGGAGGTCAAGCCTTATACGCCTCATATAGAGCCGATGGAGAATAATGCGTCTGCCAAGGTGATATACACCGTTTATCGTGGCGCTCGACCCATTGGGCTTTCAAAGCCGGATTCCGTGAGGATAGATAGGGTCAGGAGTGGAGGGCCATCCTGTGGTCCGGGTGTACCTTGATTGATGTGTAGCAAACAGCAAGGCGTAGGCGCTGTGGAGTAATTTTGTGGTGGCGGCGCAATTAAATACTAAAACGGAGTTTATTCGGATGAACGCTAAAGTTGAAAGTATCGGTTTGCAAAAACAAGTATCACTGCAGAGCGGCGGTGTCATTCTCCTTGATCCCGCCATTATCCCGGATCAAACTTTGCCGGGAGGTGACTTGCGGATTCCGGCCGCCGCACTCGGTGCCAATCTGAAATATGAAATTCCCAGACCCGTCACCGAGCATGCCCAGGATACTTTGAGTGTATTTTTGCGAGTCAAAGGCGACCCAACCCCAGATCCCCCTTGAAAATCGAAAACGTCTGGGTGCGCTGGCTGACCGTGTATGGCCATTACCATTGGAAGTGCCGCTCGCGAGGCTTGTAGAACTGAGCACTCCCGAAGCGCCCACTCAGTACGAACTGGTTTATGTGATGTATGCCGCGGGCGTCAACCCAAGTCCCGAAACTGTCAGTGAGTACCACATCGACAGGACAAGACCCTACCAGGTCAAGACGCCTCCTTCTGATTTTTCCCCTCCGGCAGCGACGTTCCCCGCCGACTTGCCGTTCAGTAAAGCTATCGATGACGAATACATCGGCGCAAACCCCAACGGTATCGAGATCACACTACCAATAGCAGCTAACTACGAGGCCACAGACAAATGCGACGTTTATTGGGGCGATCCTGCGGATCCCGCTTATGCCACACCTGTATTGGAAGACGTCCTGGTGCCTGGTGACGGCAAAGTCACGCTACCGATTTTGATTTTCGTAAACTCCAAAGAAGGCTTGAATACGCTGACGTTTGTGGTGAAAGACCTGGCAGGCTGGATCAGTCGAAGGTCGAAGCCGAATCAACGTACCGTCCAGCGCCTGGCACCGCCTGTGCCCGAAAAGCCCGTCGTTCCGCTGGCGGACGGGACGGACGGCGATACCTTGATTAATGTGGCAGACTGCGCTCAGGGTGTGACGGTCGAAGTTCCAGTTCCGCAACCGAGCTCTTCCAATGACACGATCATTGTCAGTTGGCACAATATTGATCTGCCTGAGCAACGCGTGGGACCAAATACAACACTTGTTTTTCCAGTGGATTACACCACTGTCATTAAAGTCGCTTATGGCGCGACCGACGGTGTCGTTCGCACAAAGGTCAGCTATGTCATGTTACGTGGATCGGGCAATGACATCGCGCGGGAAGAAACTGAAATTGATGTAGATATTTCCTATCCTGGCCCGGTAAACCCCGGCGAGCCGGATCCGGTCAACCGTGATCTGGAGCTTCCTCGTCTGGTTTCCTCGCAAGGTGTTGACAATGAACTTGACGATAACGACTACGACCAATCTGCGGATGTATTTATTCAGCTATATAACGTTCCTGCAACTGAATCAGGACAAAGCATAACGGTTTGGTACGATGATGACGAACTTAGTCCATCTTATTTTTTGCAGCCGGGGGAGGAAGGCAGAGAAATTAAAGCGGGGACGGTCCCATGGGATATTATTGCGAAAAAGCCAAGTGGGACGGTGAAGTTGAAATGGGTATTGTCGGCCGTGCTGGGTAACAACCCTGTCTGGTCAAGAGAGCAGGACGTCACTGTTGATATCACTAAGATCGATTTGCCGAAGCCATTGGTGCAAGGGCTTGAGAATGATGCCATTGCTTGCCCTACATTGAACTTCGTACCGCCAGGCGATGGAACGACTCGTCGAAACTTGAAAGTCGTGATTCCATTTAGTCCTTCACTTCTCGATACTAGAGTGGTGACGTTGAAGTGGGGCGGGTATACGGATGAAAATGCGACTATCCCTATTCCGGGTACCGAAGTTACCAAAGACCATACCATTGTCGGAACAGTGCCTTCGGAAGGGATAGTGATGGATATTGGCGACTATATGGCTAATTTCAAACCGGTAACGGATGGTTTCGGGAAGTTAACCTATAGCGTGACGGGGGTTGTGCAAGAGTCGGACTCAGCAATTCACTTTGTATTTTTGTTGGATAATAATGACGATTTTTGTGAAATTGCTAATCCCATTCCAAATCCCTGACTGATACATAAGTATCGAGCGGTGGGCGTGAAATTTGTTTTTCATGCCCGCCTGTCTCTTGGGTGCGGATTCCGGAGGAGTTATCGCCCCCTATATCAAGAAAAGTCCTACATAAAACTGCGTAATTACTCGATAGCCTAGCGAATCTTTGTAGGCAGGCCGTTGGTTTCCAGCGCCTGCCGCAGGAAACCGAACACGCATTTTTCGAAGCAGGTGTCCAGTATGCAATTCAATCCTATGCCGCTTGCCGGTTTCCCCTTGCTAACAGGGGTGGGCTACATCTCGTCACTTATATTTTCCTCCCTTGCTATTGCTGCTCCAATTGTCGGAGGTAACGTTACCCTCAACAATGGCGCGCCTGTAGAGAGTTGGTTTTTGACCCAGGGCGCAATCCTGTCGGTCAATAACGCTCAGACTCTGGGTATTGATGCGGACAGTTCAACGGTCAATGTCAATGTGGGTGGCAGCACCCAGGCTATATCGGCAAGAAACAACTCTACCGTCAATCTGAGTGGCGCCACGGTTGCCGGCGACAATGGGCAATCCGGACTTGAGTTAGTCTCTAGTGAGGGCAATATCGATAACAGCACCGTAAGCGGGGATTTTTTTGGGATATCGGCTGTACGGTTTTCCACCACCGAGGACGGCTCCACGGTCAATGTCACGGGCAAAAGCACCATCACAGGCGTGGATGCCGGTGCATTTGCGTCTTCCCACAGCCTAATCAATGTCACCGATTCCTCCCTTGAGGGGACGGCCGACACGGGCTATGGCTTGTGGCTTCAGAGTGCCGATGCCGTTGCCAAAAACAGTACGATCATCGGTGGAAAAGATGGAGTGTTCATAGAGCTTGATCAAACCGGCGTGGCTCCCGCCACTCTGAATCTCGACAACACCACTGTCCAGGGAAAAAGCGGCTCGGCCATTGTGGTGGACTTCGATAACTTTGAACGTTCAACGGCCACTCTGACATTGAACAACTCCAGACTTCTGGCCAGCAACGATACGCTACTCGAAGTCAAGGGGGGCGCCAATGTGTCGATGATCGTCAATGGCAGTACGTTGAACGGCAACGTTGTCACCGAGTCCGGCAGCACTACTGAGCTGACGCTACAGAACAACTCCGTGCTTGCCGGACGTCTAGAAAATGTTGCCAGCGCAACGATCAATGACACTGCCCAATGGGTACTGGTGGGCGACAGTCAGGTAGGAAAACTGGCTCTCAATGGCGGTTCGGTGAAGTTCGGGGCAGAAAACGCTTTTTATCAATTGAATGTGACTGACCTGTCAGGTAATGGACGGTTCCTGATGGGCACGGATTTGGCCACGGGTCAGACTGACTTGTTGAATGTCACAGGAACAGCCACTGGCTCTCATGAGCTGGTAATCGCTAGCAGTGGTACTGAACCTGCTGCTGGTCAGCCCGTCACTGTCGTGAAAACTGCCGGTGGTGATGCCCGGTTTTCTCTGTTCAATAATGTAGTTGATCAGGGGGCCTATTCTTATGCCTTGGCCAAAAGTGGCAACGACTGGATCCTGGACCCGAGTACGCGCATTGTCAGCCCGGGCGCACGTTCGGTATTGGCACTGTTCAACACACCATTGCCTACCTGGTATGGCGAGTTGACGTCGCTACGTACCCGCATGGGCGAGTTGCGTTTCAATCCCGGCCAATCCGGAGCCTGGGGACGTACCTATGGCAATAAATTCGAAATCGCCGATGGTTCCGGGGTGGGTTACCGGCAGACCCAGCGGGGTTTTACCCTCGGCGCAGATGCGGCATTGAGGGATAGTCAATGGCTGGTGGGGGTAATGGGGGGCCACAGCAGCTCCGATCTCGATCTTGACGCCGGCACTTCAGGTAATGTCGACAGTTACTATCTGGGCACTTACGCCACCTGGCTGGATACGAGCAGTGGTTACTACGCGGACGCGGTGCTGAAAGTGAACCGCTTTCGTAACGAAGCCAAAGTCAGCCTGAGTGATGGCGCCAGGGCTAAAGGCGACTACGACAACACCGGGGTGGGGGGCTCTGTCGAATTCGGTCGGCATATCAAGCTTGATGATGGTTATTTCATTGAGCCGTTTACCAAGTGGTCCGCCGTGGTTGTTCAGGGTAAACACTTCTCCTTGGATAACGATCTGCAGGCAGATGGGGATCGGGCGCGGTCACTGCTGGGTGAAGTTGGCATGACGGCTGGGCGCAACTTTAAAATGAAAGACGATATCGCGCTGCAACCCTACGTGCGTGTTTCCGGTGCTTACGAGTTCGAAAAGAACAACGAAGTGCAGGTCAACGACAAGGTGTTCCAGAATAATCTTTCCGGGTCGCGTGTGCTATTGGGTACGGGTATAGCCGCCTCGATGACAAACAACCTGCAAGTTCATGCGGACTATGAGTACAGCGATGGCAAAAACTTTCGTCAACCGGGTGGGCTGACGTTAGGTCTACGTTACGCGTTTTAATAAATAATCGAGTTAAAAAAAAAGGAGCCCTTGGGCTCCTTTTTTATTAACATTTATTTAGTTGGGTTTAGTTTTTTGCTTGTTCATTCAGCAATACACCCCGGTGGATTTAGGGCGACGAGGAATTCTACGTGCGCGTGCAGTCGGGTGCGCTTCGAAGTCGATTTTCAGGTTTACTGTCTTGCGGGTATCCTCGTCCAGATTTTCAAGAGTCGCGCTGATTTCACCCGAAAATGTTGAGCTCGCAGTGTCGTATTGAACCCTGGCAATGCCTTGGTATTGTGTATAGATCACAGGTTTGGCCGGTACCGAACTGTCAATAAAAAGCACCCGAACAGTATAAGCATCTGGATACAGCCCATAGCTGCCATCGGTAAAGCCTTTGGAAAATGAAATTTTCAGTTCTTTAGTGGTATACACCGGGGCGGGCTCCCGCTCTGTGGCGAGCATGACATAGGCCTCGCCATGAGGAGGGGGATAGATCGCTTCTGACAACTCCACCAGACCGGCTTCAAATGTTCCAGTCCCATCGATTGTTCCTTTGCATGTCCCCAATACCGCAGGTAGCATGGCCGCTTTCGCAAATGCGTTCATTGATGCAGTCTCCACTGTCATGACAAGTGATATCTCGCCATAGGAACTGCAGGCGGGATTGGTATATAAAATGCCAGTGTGACAAACTTGTAAACTGTCAAACCTGACAGTTTACAAGCGGGTATTGATGTGAGTGTATTGACGGGGCGGTGCGTTTAATTGAGGGCTTAGAGTTCATTACTCGGGGGGCGGAACCTCGCGAGTAATCTGCCTTCAGTATTTGCAGCCATCAACCAAACAACCCCGCCGCAATATTGATCGAAAACCCCAGGATCGCCGTATTAAACACAAATCCAATCAACGATTGCGCCAGCACGATCTTGCGCAAATCCCGCGTCGCCACGCCCACATCGGCTGTTTGCACCGCCACACCGATGGTGAATGAGAAATACAAAAAGTCCCAGTAATTGGGGGTAGTCAGCCCTTCGGCAAAACGCAGCGCCGGTTCCTTGCCGTTCCAGGTGTAATACAACCTTGCGTAGTGCACGCTGAAAATCACCCCGATCAGCAGCCATGAACCGATTACCGTTAATGCGGTGAAGCCGTAACGCAGCAGTTTGCGGGTGGTTTCCAGATCTCGGCTGCCGGCGAGTTCGAAGGTGATGGTGGCGAGGCTGGCCAGCGCCGCGATGCTCACCAGCAGCAACACCAGACCGGCGTTTTCATCTTCGACTTCGGCAATGCGTTTGACGTCCGGGGCCTTGGCCCGCGCGGTGAGCCAGAGCATCAGTACCAGATAGGTCCAGACCCCGGTGTTCCAGCCGATGAGGATTTTGCCGATGATCGAGTCGGCGGGGGCCAGAATGCCCACCGCGATGCCGAGTGTGGCAGCGGCGGACAGGCGAGGGTGGGTGCGGGCGAGTAGAGGCATGGGAACTCGATGGGCCTGGGTGTCTAAACACCTTAGCCCAGGTTGTGACCACAACGATAATCCCTTGTAGGAGCGAGGCTTGCCCGCGAAGAGGCCGTCACATCCAACATTAATGTCGACTGACGCACCGCCTTCGTGGGCAAGCCTCGCTCCTACAGGGGATGTGTTGTGGCTTAGATGTTTTTGTGCCGCTTGCGCACCAGCTTCATCACCACCACAAAAAACACCGGTACAAACACCACCGCCAAGGTCGCGGTGATCATCCCGCCGATCACGCCAGTGCCGATGGCTTGCTGGCTCGCCGAGCTGGCCCCGGTGGCAATCGCCAATGGCACCACGCCAAGGATGAATGCCAGTGACGTCATGACAATCGGCCGCAGGCGCAAGCGTGCGGCTTGCAGGGTGGCGTCGATCAGGTCGTGACCTTCGTCGTACAGGCTCTTGGCGAATTCGATGATCAGGATCGCGTTCTTTGCCGACAGGCCAATGATGGTGATCAGCCCGACCTTGAAGAACACATCGTTAGGCATCCCGCGCAACGTCACGGCCAGTACCGCGCCGAGCACACCCAGCGGCACCACCAGCAACACCGAGGTTGGAATCGACCAACTCTCATACAGCGCCGCCAGGCACAGGAACACGATCAGCAGCGACAACCCAAGCAGAATCGGTGCCTGACTGCCGGACAAACGTTCCTGCAACGACAACCCGGTCCATTCTTGCCCTAATCCCGCCGGCCCTTGCGCCACCAGCCGTTCGATTTCCGCCATGGCTTCGCCGGTGCTGTAGCCGGGCGCCGGTTCGCCGGAAATGCTGATGGCCGGGTAGCCGTTGTAACGGGTTAATTGCGCCGGGCCCTGGGTCCAGTTGGCCCGAACGAAAGCCGACAACGGCACCATGTTCTCGCCGTTGTTACGCACATGAATCTTCAGCAGGTCGTCGACCTGACTGCGCTGATCGCCTTCAGCCTGGACCACCACTCGCTGCATCCGTCCCTGATTGGGAAAGTCGTTGATGTAGGCCGAACCCACGGCGGTGGACAGCACGTTGCCGATGTCGGCAAACGAAATGCCCAAGGCGTTGGCTTGCTTGCGGTCGACTTCCAGTTGCACCTGCGGCGCTTCGGCCAGGGCGCTTTCGCGCACGTTCATCAAGACCGGGCTCTTCTCAGCGGCGGCCAGCAATTGGCTGCGCGCCTGCATCAGCGTGGCGTGGCCGAGGCCGCCACGGTCTTGCAGGCGGAACTCGAAACCACTGGAAGTGCCGAGTCCATCGACCGGCGGCGGCAGGACCGCAAAGGCCATGGCATCCTTGATCTGACTGAGCGCGATGTTGGCCCGGTCGGCAATCGAACTCGCCGAGTCATCGCTGCCCCGATCCGACCAATCCTTGAGCGTGGTGAACGCCAGTGCGGCGTTCTGCCCGCTACCGGAGAAGCTGAAACCGAGAATCACCGTGCTGTCGCCGACGCCCGGTTCGGTGGCGTTGTGTGCTTCGATCTGCTCGACCACCTGCACCGTACGATTCTTGCTCGCGCCCGGTGGAAGCTGGATGTCGGTGATGGTGTAACCCTGGTCTTCCACCGGCAGGAACGAGGAGGGCAGACGACTGAAGCACAGCCCCAGGCCGATCAGCAGCACGCCGTAAATCAACAGGTAACGCCCGGTGCGTTTCAGTGCATAGGCGACCCAGCCCTGATAACGCTCGGTCAGTTGTTCGAAGCGCCGGTTGAACCAGCCAAAGAAGCCGCCCTTGGCGTGATGTTCACCCTTGGCAATCGGCTTGAGCAGCGTTGCGCACAGGGCCGGGGTCAAGGTCAGGGCGAGGAATGCCGAGAACAGGATCGACGTGGCCATGGAGAGCGAGAACTGCTGGTAAATCACCCCGACCGAGCCCTGCATGAACGCCATCGGAATGAACACCGCCACCAGCACCAGGGTAATGCCGATGATCGCCCCGGTGATCTGCTTCATCGCCTTGCGCGTCGCGTCCTTGGGCGACAGGCCTTCGGTGGCCATGATCCGCTCGACGTTCTCCACCACCACAATCGCGTCGTCCACCAGAATGCCGATGGCCAACACCATGCCGAACATGGTCAGCACGTTGATCGAAAAGCCCAGCGTGAGCATGGTCGCGAAAGTCCCCATCAGCGCCACCGGCACCACCAGGGTCGGGATCAGCGTGTAGCGGATGTTCTGCAGGAACAGGAACATCACTGCAAACACCAGCACCATCGCCTCGGCGAGGGTGTAGACCACCTTGGTGATCGAGACTTTGACGAAGGGCGAAGTGTCGTACGGAATCTTGTATTCCACGCCGGCCGGGAAGTAGCGCGCCAGTTCATCCATCTTCGCCCGCACCAGCGTCGCGGTGCTCAGGGCATTGGCGCCCGGCGACAATTGCACGCTGACGGCGGTGGACGGCTTGCCGTTCAGGCGCGTGGAAAACTGATATTCCTGGCTGCCGATCTCCACCCGCGCGACATCGCGGATGCGCACGGTTGAACCGTCCGGATTGGCTTTGAGCACGATGTCAGCGAACTCTTCAGGCGTCGACAACTGACCTTTGACCAGAATGGTCGCGGTGATTTCCTGGGTGGTGCGGGTCGGCAAATCGCCGATGCTGCCCGCCGAAACCTGGGCATTCTGCGCAACGATGGCGGCGTTGACGTCGGCCGGGGTCAGGTTGAATCCGATCAACTTGCGCGGATCGATCCAGATCCGCATCGCCCGTTCGGCACCGTATAACTGCGCCTTGCCGACGCCGTCCAGACGCTTGATCTCGTTCATCACATTGCGCGCTAGGTAATCGCTGAGCGCCACGTCGTCGAGCTTGCCGTCGCTGGAGGTGAGGGTGATCAGCAACAGGAAGCCGGCGGAGACTTTCTCAACCTGCAAGCCTTGCTGAGTGACCGCTTGCGGCAAACGGGACTCCACAACCTTGAGGCGGTTTTGCACATCGACCTGCGCCATTTCCGGGTCAGTGCCTGGTTGGAAAGTCGCGGTAATGGTGGCGCTGCCGAGGCTGCTCTGGGATTCGAAATACAGCAGATGGTCGGCGCCGTTGAGCTCTTCCTCAATCAGGCTGACCACGCTTTCGTCCACGGTCTGCGCCGATGCGCCGGGGTAGGTGGCATAGATTTCGACTTTCGGCGGCGCAACGTTCGGGTACTGCGCCACCGGCAACTGCACAATGGCCAACGCACCGGCCAGCAGGATGAACAAGGCGATCACCCAGGCGAACACCGGGCGGTCGATAAAGAACTGCGGCATAAAAAAGCGTCCTGCTTACTGACCAGAAACCTGGGCAAGTGGAAGAGGGGTGTTGTCGATCTGGACTTTTTCACCGGGGCGCGCATGTTGCAGGCCTTCAGTGACGATGCGGTCGCCGGGCTTGAGGCCGCTGGTAACGATCCAGCGATCGTTCTGCACCGCGCCCAGTTCGACCGGTTGCTGGCCGACCCGCTGCTCGGCGTCGAGCAACAGCACTTGGGCAACGCCGGCGCTGTCACGCTGGATGGCCCGTTGTGGCACGCTGATGCCTTGCTGATTGAACGCTTGCTCCAGACGCACGCGAACGAAGCTGCCCGGCAGCAAGTCGAGGTCCGGGTTGGGGAATTCGCTGCGCAGGATGATCTGACCGGTGCCCGGGTCGACGGTGATGTCGGTGAACAGCAACTTGCCCGGCAGCGGATAGAGGTTGCCGTCGTCCTGAATCAGCGTGGCTTTGGCCTGGCCCTGGCCCACTTCCTTTAATTGGCCGGAACGGAACGCCCGGCGCAGGTCGTTGAGTTCACGGGTCGATTGCGTCAGGTCAGCGTGGATCGGGTTCAACTGCTGAATCAATGCCAAAGGGGTGGTTTCGTTCTGCCCGACCAGCGCGCCTTCGGTCACCAGTGCGCGGCCGATGCGCCCGGAAATCGGCGCGGTGACGGTGGCGTAACCCAGGTTCAGTTTCGCCCGCTCTACGGCGGCTTTGTTGGCGGCGACATCGGCGGCAGTCTGCCGGGCATTGGCGCGGGCATTGTCGTAATCCTGGGCGCTGATGGCGTTGCCTTCGATCAACTGGGCGTAACGCTGTTCCTGCAGTTTTGCCTGGAATGCATTGGCCTCGGCCTTGCGCAGCGCGGCTTCGGCACTGTCCAGATCGGCCTTGAACGGTGCCGGGTCGATACGAAACAGCACATCGCCTTTTTTCACGTCGCTGCCTTCACGAAAGGCCCGCTGCAACACCACGCCGGCGACACGGGCGCGCACTTCGGCAATTCGTGGCGCGGCAATCCGCCCGCTCAGTTCGCTGCTGATCGATAGGGGGCGGGCTTGTATGGTTTCGATCCGCACGGTAGCCAGCGGAGCCTGTTCTTCGGCGGTCGAGGCCTGGTCGCAAGCGCTCAGCGTCAACGCCAGTGCAATCAGGCTGAGCGTGGCAAGCAGATTCTTTGACATGTGAATACCCCAATAATGACCTCCCGTATCCTACGGGGAGCCAACGAGGGTAGCGGTGAAGCTTTGTAGGCGCTGTGTGAAATTGTGTAAGGGTTTTGCTCGGGCAGGCGTGAGGGCGTATATCCTTCACGCCTTGAAATTTATTGCGACAGATGTACCGCTATCGCGGGCAAGCCCGCTCCCACAGTGGCAGGTGATGCTCACAAAATTTGTGTCCACATCAAATCCCTGTGGGAGCGGGCTTGCCCGCGATGAGGCCTCGCCAGTCACCACAGCACTTTCTGGAAACACCCCATGCCCAACATCCTCCTGGTCGAAGACGACACCGCGCTTTCCGAACTGATTGCCAGCTACCTGGAACGCAACGGTTATTCAGTCAGCGTGATCAGCCGTGGCGATCACGTGCGCGAACGGGCGCGGGTCAGCGCGCCGGACCTGGTGATCCTCGATCTGATGCTGCCGGGGCTCGACGGTTTGCAGGTCTGCCGCTTGCTGCGAGCCGATTCGGCGACCTTGCCGATCCTGATGCTCACTGCCCGCGACGACAGCCATGATCAGGTGCTGGGCCTGGAGATGGGCGCCGACGACTACGTCACCAAACCCTGCGAACCGCGAGTATTGCTGGCTCGCGTGCGGACCTTGCTGCGCCGCAGCAGCCTTGGCGAACCGCAGACCGCCAACGACCGCATCCTCATGGGCAATTTGTGCATCGATCTGTCCGAGCGCACCGTGACCTGGCGCGGGCAACTGGTGGAATTGTCCAGCGGTGAATACAACCTGCTGGTGGTGCTGGCCCGGCATGCCGGCGAAGTGCTGAGCCGCGATCAGATTCTGCAACGCTTGCGCGGTATCGAATTCAACGGCACCGACCGCTCGGTGGACGTGGCGATCTCCAAGTTGCGACGCAAGTTCGACGACCACGCCGGCGAGGCGCGCAAGATCAAGACCGTGTGGGGCAAGGGCTACCTGTTCAGCCGCTCCGAGTGGGAATGCTGAATCCATGTTCAGAATTCTGTTTCGTCTCTATCTGGTGACCATCGTCTCGTTCAGCGCGGCGATCTACCTGGTGCCAGACCTGGTGATCAAGGTCTTCCATGAGCGTTTTGTGACCTACAACCTCGATTACTCCCGAGGCTTGCAAACGCTGATCGTCAAACAGTTTCGCGCAGTACCGGTCGAGCAGTGGCCGGCGTTGGCAGCGGAGATGGACCAGGAATTCCAGCCGCTGCACATCCTGTTGGTCCGCAACGACGACGCCGAATTCACCCCGGATGAACGTGAACGCTTGCAGCGCGGCGAGAACGTGGTGCGCATCGGTGACTGGGGTTGGCGCACCCTGGCGGTAACTCCGTTGAACGAGCAGATGGTGGTGGAAATGGTCGTGCCGCCGGACCCGACAGACGTCAGTTGGTTGTACTGGAGCATCAACGTGCTGATCGGCGCGACCATGCTGGCCTGCCTGTTACTGTGGCTGCGCCCGCACTGGCGCGATCTGGAACGTCTAAAAAGCACCGCCGAACGCTTCGGCAAGGGCCACCTGAGCGAGCGCACGCAGATTTCTCCAAGCTCCAACATCGGTAGCCTGGCCAATGTTTTCGACACCATGGCCGGTGACATCGAAAACCTGCTCAACCAACAGCGCGACTTGCTCAACGCCGTGTCCCACGAATTGCGCACGCCATTGACGCGGCTGGATTTCGGCCTGGCCCTGGCGCTGTCCGACGACTTGCCGGCCACCAGCCGCGAACGTCTGCAAGGCCTGGTCGCGCACATTCGCGAACTGGATGAACTGGTGCTGGAACTGCTGTCCTACAGTCGATTGCAAAACCCGGGGCAGCTGCCGGAACAGGTCGAGGTGTCGCTGGATGAATTCATCGACAGCATTCTGGGCAGCGTCGATGAAGAACTCGAGTCACCGGAGATCGTCATTGATGTGCTGCTTAACGGCCAGCTCGAACGCTTCTCGCTGGACCCGCGCTTGACTGCCCGGGCGATCCAGAACCTGCTGCGCAATGCCATGCGCTATTGCGAAAAACGGATTCAGGTCGGTGTGCAGGTGTGCCCCAAGGGCTGTGAAATCTGGGTGGATGACGATGGTATCGGCATTCCGGAAGAAGAGCGGGAGCGGATTTTCGAGCCATTTTATCGACTGGACCGCAGTCGGGACCGCGCCACAGGCGGGTTTGGGCTGGGCCTGGCGATCAGCCGCCGTGCCCTGGAAGCCCAGGGCGGTGCACTGACCGCACAAGCGTCGCCGCTAGGGGGCGCGCGGTTCCGACTTTGGTTGCCGACACCTGTCTGAATCTTTCACCGTCCCTGTGGCGAGGGAGCTTGCTCCCGCTGGGCCGCGAAGCGGCCCCCTGCATTTCTTCAGTTGCATCGCGGGATGGGGCAAAATTTGCGACTGCTTCGCAGCCGAGCGGGAGCAAGCTCCCTCGCCACAGAGAGTCATTGCCCATGGGGGCTGTGCATGATCGTTCAACCAAGCAATTCGCCCGATTCAATCAACCCGACCCCAGACACCTGCATCCGCTCAATCGCTGCCGCCAGTGACCCTTGCAGATCAATCGCCCGACATGCATCCATCACCACAAACGCATTGAACCCCGCCGCCCGCGCGTCCAGCGCAGAAAACATCACGCAGAAATCCAGTGCCAGCCCGACCAGGTAAACCGTGTCGATGCTGCGCTCTTTAAGGTATCCGGCCAAACCGGTGGTTGTGGTTCGATCGGCCTCCAGAAACGCCGAATAACTGTCGATGTCCGGATTGCAGCCCTTGCGGATGATCAGTTGGGCGTGGGGCAGGGCCAGTTCCGCGTGGAACTCGGCGCCGGGTGTGGCCCGTACGCAATGCTCAGGCCAAAGCGTTTGTTCACCATAAGGCAACTGAATCACGTCGTAAGGTTTGCGCCCCGGATGGCTGGACGCGAACGAGGCGTGGCCGGGCGGGTGCCAGTCCTGGGCAATGATGACCTGCTTGAACTGGCGCCCGAGTCGGTTAATCAAGGGCACGATCAGGTCGCCCTCCGGCACCGGCAGTTGACCACCGGGAATGAAGTCGTTCTGTACGTCGATAACCAGCAGGGCTGCTCGTGAAGAGATTGGCATGGGCGGATTCCTCCTTGGAAAGTCCGGTGCAAGCATAGTGACAACTTGGCTGGCGCGCTAAGCCGGTTTCTCATTAATTTCGATGGTGTGGGAGAGCCTCCCGGAGCAGTCCCGCATTTGGCCGAACCGCTGCCTTACTGCCGGCCCTGATGCCTTGTTATAGTTCGGCCCTCATTTCCTGCCCGGTAAAGGATCACTGCCATGTCCCAATACACCGCTTTCAGCGTCGAACTGGCCGATAACATCGCCCATGTGCAGATCAACCGCCCGGAAAAGATCAATTCGATGAACGCCGCGTTCTGGAGCGAGATCATCGAGATTTTCCAGTGGATCGACGATACCGATGAAGTCCGGGTGGTGGTGCTCAGTGGTGCCGGCAAACATTTTTCTTCGGGCATCGACCTGATGATGCTGGCCGGTGTGGCCAATGAACTGGGCAAGGATGTCGGCCGCAATGCTCGTCTGCTGCGGCGCACGATCCTCAGGCTGCAGGCCTCGTTCAATGCCGTCGACAACTGCCGCAAACCGGTGCTGGCGGCGATTCAGGGTTATTGCCTGGGTGGCGCCATCGATCTGATTTCGGCCTGCGACATGCGTTACGCCGCCGAGGACGCGCAATTTTCCATCAAGGAAATCGACATCGGCATGGCAGCCGACGTAGGCACTTTGCAACGCTTGCCACGGATAATCGGTGACGGCATGCTGCGTGAACTGGCTTACACTGGTCGCACCTTTGGCGCCGATGAAGCACGCAGTATCGGCCTGGTCAATCGCGTCTACAGCGATACTGCCAGCCTGCTGGAAGGCGTGATGGGCATTGCCCGCGAGATCGCCGGCAAGTCGCCGATTGCGGTCACCGGTACCAAAGAGATGATCAGCTACATGCGCGACCATCGCATTGACGACGGCCTCGAATACGTCGCCACCTGGAACGCCGCCATGCTGCAATCCACCGATCTGCGCGTGGCCATGGCCGCCCATATGAGCAAACAGAAACCCGAATTTCTGGATTGATTAACCATGATTTCACGCTGGACCACCGCAGTACTGGACACCGATCAACCCGGCGGCTGGGCCGTGGCGCGCAGCCCCGAAGGTTTTTTGTTCGATGACAATGGCGCGCTGTTTCCTCGCGAATGGCTCAAGCGCCAAGACCTGTCGATTCTTGCCGAACACGGCATCGGTCACCTGGATGGCGAACCGGTCTACCTGCTGGAGCTGCGCAGCCACAGCGAAGTGCCGGGCTGCAACTGGAAAGGCCCTGCGGGCCTTCATGCTCGACGGCGATCACACTGTCTACAAGGTGCTCGGCTATGCCGCGCAAATCGGTACCTGGGCCCGTGAACACCGCTATTGCGGCAACTGCGGGCAGGTGATGACCCAGGTGCCGCGTGAGCGGGCGATGTACTGCGAGCCGTGCGATTTGCGCAGTTACCCGCGCATTTCACCGAGCATGATCGTGCTGGTGACCCGTGGCGATGAAGTCCTGCTGGCCCGTTCGCCGCGTTTCGTCCCCGGGGTCTACAGTACCTTGGCGGGGTTTGCCGAGCCGGGTGAGTCGGCCGAAGACTGCCTGATTCGCGAGGTCCGCGAAGAGGTGCGGATCGAGGTCAAGAATATCCAGTACATGGGCAGTCAGTGCTGGCCGTTCCCGCACTCGATGATGCTCGGCTTTCATGCCGAATACGCCGGGGGCGAGATTGTCTGTCAGGAAGACGAGATCGAAGACGCCCAGTGGTTCAACGTGCACGAGCTGCCGCCGTTGCCGGCGTCACGCTCGATTGCCCGCTACCTGATCGACGTCTATGTAGCGCGGCGCTTAGGCCACGCTGAACCAGTGCTGCCAGGCTAAGCGCACGGTCAGGCCGAGTACCACGGTGATGAACACTGGGCGAATGAATTTCGCGCCGCCGCTGATGGCGGTGCGCGCGCCGAAGAAGGCGCCGACCATCACCGACAGGCCCATGCTCAGGCCGATGATCCAGTCCACTTGCCCGGAAAAGATGAACACCGACAGCGCCGCGATGTTGCTGACGAAGTTCATGCTGCGCGCTACACCGCTGGCCTTGACCAGGTCGATGGGGTAGAGCAGCAGACTGCTGACGGTCCAGAATGCACCCGTTCCCGGGCCGGCCACGCCGTCGTAGAAACCCAGGCTGAAACCTTGGCTCGATTGCCACTTTTTCTTGATCGGTGCATCGCTGTCCAGCGGCGCTTTCGGCGTGCCGCCGAACAACAGGTACAGGCCGCAGGCGAAAACGATCACCGGCAGCATCTTGTTCAGCCATTGCGCCGGCAAGTAATGAGCGACCACGGCGCCGGTGAGCGCACCCACCAGCGTGCCGACGATGGCGTGCATCCATTGCCGTGGATGGAACAGCTTGCGCCGGTAGAAGGTGAAACTGGCGGTGGCCGAGCCGAAGGTCGAACTGAGTTTGTTGGTGCCCAGCACCAGGTGCGGCGGCAGGCCGGCAGTCAGCAGCGCCGGGGTAGTCAACAGACCGCCACCACCAGCGATGGCGTCGATGAAACCGGCGATGAAAGCGACGAGAGCCAGAACGGCCAGGGTAGTGAGGTCAACGCTGAGTTCGAAAGGCATGGAATCGGCTTATTCGGCAGGGTCGCAGAAAAGGGGCTGCGGGGAAGGGCCGGTATCTTACCCATATCCAACTTCTGCGGCGACCTGTCTGGCCCTTTCGCGGGCAAGCCTCGCTCCTACAGGATTGGTGTAATCGCAATTATCCCTAACGATGAAATACCGTAGGAACGAGGCTTGCCCGCGATGACGGTTTCACATTCAACAAATAAGTTGTCAGTGACATCGCCATCGCGGGCAAGCCCGCGCCCACATGGGATTTCGGAAGTTACAGACCCAGATCAGACAGGCCCGGGTGGTCATCAGGCCGGCGGCCTAGCGGCCAGTGGAACTTGCGGTCGCTTTCCTTGATCGGCATGTCGTTGATGCAGGCGTAACGATTGAACATCAGGCCGTTTTCGTCGAACTCCCAGTTCTCGTTGCCGTAGGAACGGAACCAGTTACCCGAGTCGTCGTGCCATTCGTAGGCGTAACGCACGGCGATGCGGTTGTCGCCATGGGCCCAGAGTTCCTTGATCAGCCGGTAGTCCAGTTCCTTCGCCCATTTGCGGGTCAGAAAAGCTTTGGCTTCTTCGCGGTTGTGGGCGAATTCGGCGCGGTTACGCCACTGAGTGTCCAGGGTGTAGGCAAGAGACACCCGTTCCGGGTCACGGGAGTTCCAGCCGTCTTCGGCCAGGCGAACTTTCTCGATGGCCGATTCACGGGTAAACGGCGGCAATGGCGGACGAACTTCGGCAGTAGACATGTAAAGTCTCCCTATCAAATTGACGTTCATGCAAGTTGTCGGGCTTATTAAAAGTGTTACAGGTCCAATAACTTTCGCGCCATGCATTGCGCATTATCGGCGGCACTGTGATCACCCATCACAAGCGCTACGGTAATGGCACCGTCGATCAGGATCAGCAGCTGTTTGGCCAGCGTTTCCGGGTCTTTTGCGCCATGTTCGGTACACAGCTCGCACACGTAGTCGAGCAGTTTCTGTTTGTGGTCTTTGGCAACCAGGCGAACCGGGTCTTGCGGGTCGCCGGTTTCGCCACTGGTATTGATGAAGGCGCAGCCGCGAAAGCCTTCGGAGGCGAACCAGGCCTTGAGCACGGTAAACAGGTTGAGCAGCCGGTCGGCCGGGCTTTGGGCCTTGCCGACTTCACTTCGGTACCAGTGCATCCAGCGCACATCGCGGCGTTGCAGGGCCGCGACGGTGAGCTCCTCCTTGTTGGCGAAGTAGCGGTAAATACTTTTTCTGGAGACGCCGGCGGTTTTCACCAGAAGATCCATGCCGGTGGCAGCGATGCCACTTTTGTAGATCAACTTTTCGGTGACATCCAGAATGATGTCGCGTGTGTCGTTGCTAGTGATTTCGTTCATGTGGCCAACAGTAGAATGATCGTTCTTCTTGGTCAAGGGATTATTTTTGTGTCTGTGAAATTGCCTTCGCGGGCAAGCCTCGCTCCTACAGGACTTGTGTAGTCACAATTATCCCGAACGATGAAAAATCGTAGGAGCGAGGCTTGCCCGCGAAGAGGCCATTACAGACAGTAACAAGACCCAAACCCGTCCATGGTGTAAGCTCTCGGGTTCTTCGGATTCGACCCTTTGCGAGCCCTATGCCGTCGCTTTTCAAACGCTCTCTGCTGCCTAAACTGCGCAGTTTTCCGCTGACCGCCGATGCCGTCACCATCCTCTCTGGCGCTGCCGAGTTCCGTCGTTGCCTGCTGGAGCAAATCGCTCAGGCAACCCGGCGTATCTATATCGTCGCGCTGTACTTGCAACAGGATGAGGCCGGCCAGGAAATCCTCGATGCCCTGCACGCCGCAAAAAAGGCGCGTCCGGAGCTGGACGTGGTGGTAGTCGTGGATTGGCTGCGTGCCCAGCGCGGTTTGATCGGTGCCGGCAAGCAGCCGGGCAACTCGGCCTGGTATCAGGAAACCACCCGCACCCACGAGAGCGAAGTGCCGGTGTACGGCGTGCCGGTGCAGACCCGCGAGCTGTTCGGCGTGCTGCATCTGAAGGGCTTCGTGATCGACGATTGCGTGATCTATAGCGGCGCGAGCCTGAACAACGTTTATCTGCACAAGTTCGACAAGTACCGCTTCGACCGTTATCACCTGCTGCACAATTCGGCGCTGGCCGATTCGATGCAGCACCTGATCCAGCACGGTCTGATCGCCTCCAAAGCGGTGCATCGCCTCGACCTGCCGAACCTGCCGACCACCCGCAGCTTGCGCCACGACATCGGCGACTTGCGCAGCCGTCTCAAACACGCAGCGTACGACACCACGGCGGGCAGCACGGTCAAGGGCGGCTTATCAGTCAGCCCTTTGCTCGGTGTGGGCAAGAACAATCCGTTGAGCCGGGTGATCTGTGAACTGATCGCCAGCGCACAACATCAGCTGACCATCTGCACGCCGTACTTCAACTTGCCGCTAGCGGTGACCCGGGAAATCAACCGGGCCCTGGCGCGGGGCGTGAAAATCGACATCGTCGTCGGTGACAAGACCGCCAACGATTTCTTCATTCCGCCAAGCGAACCGTTCAAGGTGATCGCAGCGCTGCCGTACCTTTACGAGATCAGCCTGCGACGCTTCGCCAAGCGGCATCAGCGCAACATCGACAGCGGCAAGTTGAACCTGCATTTGTGGAAGGATGGCGACAACACCTATCACCTCAAGGGCATGTGGATCGATCAGCGCTACACCTTGCTGACTGGCAACAACCTCAACCCGCGGGCGTTCCGTCTCGACCTGGAAAATGCGTTGCTGATCGATGATCCGAAAGGGGAGTTACTGGAACCGCGTGACAAAGAGCAGGCGGAGATTTTCCAGCACACCCGTCGCGTCGAGCGCTATCAGGACCTGGAAACATTGCCGGATTACCCGGCGGGAGTAGCCAAGTTTCTCAAGCGCGTGAGCCGGGTAAGGATCGAGCGGTTGTTGTATCGGATTTTGTGAGGGTTAACACGACGGGGTAGGTGTGGTGCCTGCCCAAATGCCATCGCGAGCCTGCTCGCGATGGGTATAGCCCAGACGCCACAAAACTCAATTCAAACCAAGCTTCCCCCGCAACGTCGACAAATCCTCAGCCAGGGTATTCACCGGCCCGACCAGCGCCTTGCGGTCGCTGTCCTGCACCTTGTCATACGTCTCAAAACCACCGCTCGCGGCTTTGTACTTGGCCAGCGTCTTGTTCACCGTGGCGAAGTTCTTGTCGACCTTGGCCATGAACGCCGCATCCTGCTTTTCGATCTGCGGACGGAACAGGTCGACGATTTTCTTCGCGCCGTCGATGTTGCCCTGGAAGTCATAGAGGTCGGTGTGGCTGTAGCGGTCTTCCTCTCCGGAAATCTTGGTGGCGGCCACTTCTTCAAGCAGCGCGGCCGCGCCGCCGACGACTTTTTCCGGTGGGAAGGTCAGGCCGGAGACGCGGGTTTGCAGGTCTTTCACGTCTTTGTTCAAACCATCGGCCAACTCGCCCAGGCCCTGGGTGCTGTTTTCCGAGAACAACGAATATTCGAGGCGATGGAAGCCGGTGAAGTCTTCAGCCTTTACGCCTTTTTCATGGTCGTCGACCCGCGAGTCGATGGACGCATCGAGGTCACTGAACAGCTCGGCAATCGGCTCGATGGATTCGTAGTAAACCCGGGTCGGTGCGTAGAGTTTTTTGGCGGTGGCCAGGTCGCCTTTTTTCACTGCGTCGGTGAACTGGCGGGTGTGGCTGGCCAGTTCATCCAGTTGTTCAGTGACGTAGATCTTGTAGTCCGAGATCGGCCCCACCAACTCCAGCGGCGCCGTCGCCGCGAAAGCCGAAAGCGGGGTGTTGAGCAAACCAAGGGTCAGCAGTAACGCGAGGGGCGACTTTTTCATGGGGCGGTTCCGTAGGGGCTTATGCAGTGGTTTTTTGCTGTGTGGCATTCAGAAGCGAGCGACCGATGAAGTCCTTGTCGTCCGTTACGCCGGGCAGGGTGAAGAAGTACCCGCCGCCGACCGGTTTCAGGTATTCCTCCAGTGGCTCGCCGTTGAGTCGGGTCTGCACGGTGATGAAGCCTTTTTGCAGGTCCGCCTGGTAACAGATGAACAACAACCCCATGTCCAGTTGGCCGTTCTTGTTCACGCCGTTGGAATAGTTGAATGGCCGGCGCAGGATCAGGTTGGCCTGGGTCGCGGCGGTGCGCGGGTTGGCCAGGCGGATGTGCGCGTCGAGTTTGGTCAGCTTGCCTTGCGGGTCTTTGGCGTAGTCCGGGACTTGGGTTTCATGCTCTCCATCCATTGGGGCGCCGGTGCTCTTGATGCGGCCGAGGATGCTTTGCTGTTCCTGCAGCGGCGTGCGGTCCCAGCGTTCGACGAAGTTGCGGATAATCCGCACCGCCTGATAGCTGCCATTGACCGCCCAGGCCGGTTCTTCGCTACCGGTCTGGACCCAGACAATGCTGTCCATGGCCTTGGCGTCGTTGGAATCGGGGTTGGCCGAGCCGTCGCGAAAACCCAGAAAGTTGCGCGCGCTTTGCGCCGGCACACCGGGTTTTGTCGGGGCTTGCGGCGGCACGCTGCCTTCCTGTTTCCAGCGCACCAGCAACAGGTCCGGCAGGTTTTTCACGATGTCGCGCAGGGCGTGGATGTTGGTGTCGGCGGTGTTGGAGCAGAACTGCAAGCTCAGGTCGCCGTGGCAGCAATCGGCTTCCAGCGCATCGTTGGGGAAGCCGACCATACGGATCAGCCGCTTGGGCTTGGCGCCGGCCAGACCGAAGCGTTCATCGAACAACGATTCGCCCACCGAGACGGTGATGGTCAGGTTGTCTGGCGTGACCACCGGGCCAAGAATCCCCGAATCCACCGGCGGCAATTTCGGATCGACCTGAGCCACCGGACCACCCTTCATCAAGAACGCGATGCGCTCGTTGAGCGTGCGAAACAACCGCTCCAGGTCTGCGCGGTCGCTGGCCAGCACGTCGAACGACACCAGCATGCCCGACGCCGGGCGCGGGGTGACGATGCCGGTCTGGTGTTTGCCGTGGAACTCATGACGATCCAAGGTCTTGTCGCTGCTTGGCGCTTCGGTGACTTGCGCGGGGCTGGCGGCCATGGCCGGGCAACTCAGGGCGGAACCGGCTAACGCTACACCGGCGGCCCCCATGCTCATCAATACGCGACGGCGTTGTGCTGAAAACTGTTCTGAGTCGTTCATGTACAAGTGGTCTTCTTTTTACAGGCCGGAAAGGCCAAGGGCGGGATCGATTCCATCGAGTGCATCGGCCAGAACCTTGGCCTTGTCGGCGATGTGTTTGCGTTGCTCGGCGCTGACGGTGTCGTAGCTGACGTAGCCATCCTTGACCTTGAAACCGTTGAGTTCAGCGCCGAAAGCAGTGATCGCGCTGTCGAGTGTCGGCAGCCGTTCAGCGGCAGATTTGCTCAACAACGGCCGCAACAGCTCGACGACTTTGCGGCTCGCATCAAGGTTGGCGGCGAAGCCGTTCAGGTCGGTGTGGCTGTAGCGTTCCTCTTCACCGCTGCCGGCCCGGACATCGGCGAGGCTGTTGAGGTTGCGCACCACAATGCTCACCAATTGCTCCGGCGGCAGAGACTGGGCCAGCAGTTGCTGTTTGAGTGCGAAGACGTCGCTGCTCAGGCGTTGGGCAATGGGCGTCAGACCGTCCAGGTTGCGTTGCTCAAAGAGGGCGTATTCGAGGCGGTGAAAACCGACGAAACCCGGATCTTGCTCGCGCTTGTCGAAGTAATCGGCGCGGGCGTTGATCGCGTTGTCCAGCTCCGCCAGGCGCTGGGCCGCCGGAGCCAACCGTTGATAGGCCGCGCGAGCCGGCACATACAAGGCTTGCGCCTGGCTCAGGTCACCGGCTTCGATCGCCTGTTCCAGGGCGGCGACGGCTTTGATCAGCGCGGTACTCTGGCTGCTCAGGTAGACGCGAAACTCCGATAGAGGACCAATGAACGCCACCATCGATGGACGTGCTTTCGCAGCCGCATCGGAGGCGGCGGTCGGGGTGACATGCAAGGTGCCGTGCGGATTACTCAGCAAGCCGCAGGTGATCGCGTAGTCGCCGGGCAACAGGTTGGCATTGATTACCTGGCTCAGGCCGGGGGCAATGTTTTCCCGTTCCTCGACCACCAGCACACCGTCGAGGATTTCCCATTCAACGGCACGGTCCGAACGGTTGACGATGCGAAAACTGGCGCGACCAGCCGGGACTGTCAGCGCATTCGGCTCACAGCTGTGCGGGTGAATAGTGACCAGCACTTCGTCATGGTGGGTTTGACGCTTGGCCGCGGCCATTTTCGAGGCGTAGTAGAACAGGCCACCGGCGGCGATCATCACGATCACCGAACCGGCCACCGCCCAGCGCAAGGCGCGGGGAGGGGAAGCCTGGGGAGTGGCTTGATTTGGCATGGGTGCCCTTACTGACTGGAAACGGAAGAGGGTGTTTGCGCGGGCGTGGCAGCCGGGAGAAAAAACATCACCAGCGCCACCAACAGATAAAACAGATATGCGCCGAGGGTGCTGACGGTCGGCGCGTCCTGATAGCCGAACATGCCGGCCAGCACCGAGCCCAGCGGGCCATCCATCGGCAGCGTGGCGCTGAAGTCGAAGAGCACGCTTTGCAGGTGATTCCACACGCCGGCTTCATGCAGGGCCTGCACCGAGTTGGCGAGAATCCCGGCGGCCACCACCAGGATGAACAGCCCGGTCCAGCGGAAGAACGCGCCGAGGTTCAGGCGCATGCTGCCGGTGTAGATCAGGAAGCCTACGATGATCGCCAGGATCAGGCCGAGCAGGGCGCCGATTGGTGCCGCCGCGCCTTCGCTTTGCTGGAACACGGCGAGCAGGAAGAACACCGTTTCCAGGCCTTCCCGGGCCACGGCGAAAAACACCATGGCGATCAGCGCCGTCACTTGGTGCTTGGAACCGCTCAGCGCGTGGTCGAGGGAAACATGCAGCGAATGTTTGATGGAACGCGCCACCTTGCGCATCCAGAACACCATGGAACTGAGGATGCCGACCGCCAGCAGGCCGACCACGCCTTCAAACAGTTCTTGCTGCTTTTGCGGGAACTCGGCGCTGACCAGTTCCAGACCACCGCCCACCAAAAGGGCCAATGCGACGGCGAGGAATACGCCGATCCATACGGCAGGCATCCACTGGCCGCGACCGGTCTGCTTGAGGTAACTGGCGATAATGCCAACGATCAGCGCAGCTTCAATGCCTTCGCGCAGCATGATCAGAAAAGGAACGAGCATTCAGCACCGGAGGGGAATTAGATAGGGTGCTAAGTTGTAACATGATGAAATTCATTCTCATATGCTATCGGTTGCCATTTACCTGAACCTAAGCTGAACAACCTTGAAGATCCCTGTGGGCGGGCTTGCCCGCGATAGCGGACTCACACTCGAGACATCAGTCGGCTGACCCACCGCTTTCGCGGGCAAGCTCCCACGGGATCTCCTTTGCTCAATCGGGCTGCGCTAATATGCCCACCACTCAAACAACAAGGCTCACCTCGGTCAATGTCGGAAAAAGACACCATCGCCATTCAACTGGTGCGCGAAGCGCTGTTGCAGAGTTGCGCCCCTGGCGCTGCCACCGCAGAGGTGTTGAACAAGGTCGGCATCGATCCGGCGTTGCTGGATTCCACCGACGCCCGTGTCCCGGCCACCGCCTATGCGCGCTTGTGGCGTTTGCTGGCCCGGCGTGGGGACGATGAGTTTTTTGGCATGGACCCGCGCAAGCTCAAGTCCGGCAGCCTGGAGTTTCTCTGTCGTTGTTCCATGGTTCAACCGAGCCTGGCCGCCGGGCTGACCTCGGGCCTGAGCTTTCTGTCGTTGATGCTCGAGCGCCTGCCCGCGCAACTGGTTCGTCAGCAAAGCCTGGCAGAAATCGTCCTGCTGGAGGACGACGAACAACCGCGCCGCGCCTTCACCTATTTCACTTACTGGATGATCGTGCACGGCGTTGCCTGCTGGCTGGCGGGGCGGCGGATTCCGATCCTGGCCATCGAACTGCGTTGCCCGGAGCCGGATTTTTGCGATGACTATCGGGTGATGTTTTCCGAGAACCTGCGATTCGATCGGCCGCGCACGCGGATGATTTTCTCCGCCGACTGCCTGGATTTGCCGATCAAACGCAGCGCCGAAGAGCTCAAACGCTTCCTCGCCCATGCGCCGGCGAACATTCTGGTCAAGTACCGCGACCCCGAGAGCCTGGCCAGTCGGATCAAGCACGATCTGCGGCAATTGCGCGCTGAACACTGGCCGGAAACCGAGGCGCTGGCGCAGCAACTGTGCATGTCGGCCTCGACCTTGCGCCGACGCCTGGCCGAAGAAGGGCAGACGTATCAGGGGCTCAAGGACAGCGTGCGCAAGGAACTGGCCATCGTCTGGCTGGCCGAACCGGCCATCAGCTTCGCCGAAATCGCCACCCGTTTGGGGTTTGCCGATACCAGCTCGTTCTACAAGGCGTTTCGCAAGTGGTCGGGGTCCAATCCGGGGCATTATCGGAGTTTGATTCTTAACGAATCCGACTGATGGAGTTCGTCCCCGTAGAGGGACGCCTACACCCCTGGTCTTGGCCAAACCAGTCACCCAACTTGATGGCTTTGACCATTGCCCCGCCCCCCCGCGCAGAGCGAGTATTTCCCTGTTATTTACGGTTCCCCAACCTAATAAAAATCACAGGGATTCTGGCAATGCGCGATTATTTGTCTGCCACGTCACAGTTCAATTATCAGCACACCGTCGATGCCGCGCTCACAGGGTCGTTGAGCGCGCTCAACGCCTGCGTCGAGTGTTGCGACCGGCATGCCTTGCCGGGGCGCATCGCGCTGTTCTGGGAGGGCCGCGATGGCAGCAGCGCGACCTACACCTTCAGCGACTTGCAGGACAAAGCCGCGCGCTTCGCCAATTTCCTGCTGGCCCAGGGCGTGAAGAAGGGCGACAAAGTCGCCGGCCTGTTGCCACGCAACATCGAATTGCTGATCACCGTGTTCGCCGCCTGGCGCATCGGCGCGGTCTATCAGCCACTGTTCACCGCCTTCGGCCCGAAAGCCATCGAACACCGTCTGAACAGTTCCGGCGCCAAAGTGGTGGTGACCGACGCGGTCAACCGCCCAAAACTCACTGACGTGGCCGACTGCCCGACCATCGTTACCGTCGGCGGCGCCAAGGGCCAGGGCATCGTCTGTGGCGACTTCAGTTTCTGGGCCGAACTGGCCAACTACTCCAATGTCTGCGATCCGGTATTGCTGACTGGTGAAGATCCGTTCCTGCTGATGTTCACCTCGGGCACCACCGGGCCGTCGAAAGCGCTGTCGGTGCCGCTGAAAGCCATCGTCGCGTTCCAAAGTTACACCCGCGACGCCGTGGATTTGCGCCCCGAAGACGCCTTCTGGAACGTCGCCGATCCGGGCTGGGCCTACGGCATATATTTCGGCGTCACAGGGCCGATGGCCATGGGGCATCCGATCACCTTTTACGATGGCCCGTTCACCCTTGAAAGCACCTGCCGGGTGATCAACAAATACGGAATCACCAACCTCACCGGTTCGCCGACCGCGTATCGCTTGCTGATTGCCGGTGGCGATGAATTCGCCCGTTCGATCAAGGGCAAACTGCGCATCGTCAGCAGCGCTGGTGAGCCGTTGAACCCGGAAGTGATTCGCTGGTTCGCCGACAACCTCGGCGTAGTGATTCACGACCATTACGGCCAGACCGAACTGGGCATGGTCCTGTGCAATCACCATGGCCTCGATCACCCGATTCACATGGGCGCAGCCGGTTTTGCCTCGCCGGGCCATCGCATCGTGGTGCTGGACGACGAATACAAAGAACTGGGTGTCGGCCAACCGGGCATCCTGGCCATCGACCGTAGCCAGTCGCCGATGTGCTGGTTCGGCGGTTACGAAGGCGCACCGACCAAGGCCTTCGTCGGCAACTATTACCTGAGCGGCGACACCGTCGAGTGGAACCCGGACGGCAGCATCAGCTTCGTCGGCCGCAGCGACGATGTGATCACCACATCCGGCTACCGCGTCGGCCCGTTCGACGTCGAAAGCGCGTTGATCGAACACCCGGCAGTAGTCGAAGCGGCGGTGGTCGGCAAACCCGATCCAGAGCGCACCGAACTGGTGAAAGCCTTTGTCGTGCTCAACCCGCAATACCGCGCCGAGCCGGCGTTGGCCGAAGAACTGCGCCAGCACGTACGCAAGCGTCTGGCGGCGCATTCGTACCCCCGTGAAATCGAGTTTGTCAGCGAATTGCCGAAAACCCCAAGCGGCAAATTGCAGCGCTTTATCTTGCGCAACCAGGAAATCGCCAAGGCTCAAGAAGCCGCCGCGAAGAACGTTTCACCTTGAATCCAAGGAAACAATGATGCAGATCGAAAACAAGGTTTTTCTCGTCACCGGCGGTGCGTCCGGCCTCGGTGCCGCCACCGCTGAAATGCTGGTGGCCGCTGGCGCCAAAGTGATGCTGGTGGACATGAACGCCGAAGCCGTCGCGGCCCAGGCTGCACGTCTGGGCGCGCAAAGCGTGGTGGCGGATATCAGCAATGAAACTGCCGCGGAAGCGGCGGTGCAGGCGACGGTCAAAGCGTTTGGCGGCCTCAACGGTCTGGTCAATTGCGCCGGCATCGTGCGTGGCGAGAAGATCCTCGGCAAGAACGGCCCCCATGCACTGGCCAGTTTCAGCCAGGTGATCAACGTCAACCTGATCGGCAGTTTCAACATGCTGCGCCTGGCGGCGGCGGCCATCGCCGAAACCGAAGCCAATGAAGACGGCGAGCGTGGTGTGATCATCAACACCGCCTCGGCCGCGGCCTTCGACGGCCAGATCGGCCAGGCCGCGTATTCGGCGTCGAAAGGCGCGATCGTCAGCCTGACCTTGCCCGCCGCCCGTGAACTCGCACGCTTCGGTATCCGCGTGATGACCATCGCACCGGGCATTTTTGAAACGCCGATGATGGCCGGCATGACCCCGGAAGTGCGCGAGTCCCTGGCCGCTGGCGTGCCGTTTCCACCGCGCCTGGGCAAGGCGAGCGAGTACGCCGCGCTGGCCAGGCATATCATAGAAAACAGCATGCTCAACGGCGAGGTGATCCGTCTCGACGGTGCCTTGCGCATGGCCGCCAAATAAGGAGGATTAGACATGACACTTTCCAACGATCCGATTGTTATTGTCAGCGCCGTCCGCACCCCGATGGGCGGTTTCCAGGGCGAACTGAAAAGCCTGACCGCGCCGCAGCTGGGCGCCGCAGCGATTCGTGCCGCCGTTGAACGCGCCGGTATCGCCCCTGAATCCGTAGAAGAAGTGCTGTTCGGCTGCGTACTTTCCGCCGGTCTCGGCCAGGCTCCGGCGCGGCAAGCAGCACTGGGCGCCGGGCTGGATAAATCGACTCGCTGCACGACGCTGAACAAAATGTGCGGCTCGGGCATGGAGGCCACGATCCTGGCCCACGACATGTTGGTCGCCGGCAGTGCCGATGTGGTCGTCGCCGGGGGCATGGAAAGCATGTCCAACGCGCCATTCCTGCTGGATCGCGCCCGCAGCGGCTACCGTATGGGCCATGGCCGGGTACTCGATCACATGTTCCTCGATGGCCTCGAAGACGCGTACGACAAGGGGCGCCTGATGGGCACCTTCGCCGAGGATTGCGCCGAAACCAACGGCTTCAGCCGTGAAGCTCAGGACGCCTTTGCCATTGCCTCGACCACCCGCGCGCAACAGGCGATCAAGGACGGCAGCTTCGACGCCGAGATCGTGCCGTTGCAGGTGATGGTCGGCAAAGAGCAGGTGCTGATCAGCCACGACGAACAGCCACCGAAAGCCAAACTGGACAAGATCGCCTCGCTGAAACCGGCGTTCCGCGACGGCGGCACCGTGACGGCGGCGAACTCCAGTTCGATCTCCGACGGCGCGGCGGCATTGGTGCTGATGCGCCGTTCCGAAGCAGAAAGACAAGGGCTGAAACCGCTGGCGGTGATTCACGGCCACGCCGCGTTTGCCGATACCCCGGGCCTGTTCCCGGTGGCCCCGGTGGGCGCGATCAAGAAGCTGATGAAGAAAACCGGCTGGTCGCTGGATGAAGTCGAGCTGTTCGAAGTGAATGAAGCCTTCGCGGTGGTGAGTTTGGTGACCATGACCAAACTGGAGATCCCCCACGAGAAGATCAACGTTCACGGCGGTGCCTGTGCGTTGGGTCACCCGATCGGTGCCTCCGGCGCGCGGATCCTCGTAACCTTGCTCTCGGCCCTGCGCCAGAAAGGCCTGAAACGCGGTGTTGCAGCCATCTGCATCGGCGGCGGCGAAGCGACGGCGATGGCCGTGGAATGCCTGTATTAAGGGATGACACCAATCCCTGTGGGAGCGGGCTTTGTGGCGAGGGGGCTTGCCCCCGTTGGGCCGCGCAGCGGCCCCACGAATCTGCGAGCGCTGCGCACTCGAACGGGGGCAAGCCCCCCTCGCCACAAGAATCGCTCCCACAGGTTCTGCGTCTTCAGGATAATTTTTAAGGACTTGGCATGATTCCCAATGACGAACAACTTCAGATCAGCGACGCGGCCCGGCAGTTTGCCCAGGAACGGCTGAAACCGTTCGCCGCCGAATGGGACCGTGAGCATCGCTTCCCCAAGGAAGCCATCGCCGAAATGGCCGACCTGGGCTTCTTCGGCATGCTGGTGCCTGAGCAGTGGGGCGGTTGCGACACCGGTTACCTGGCCTACGCCATGGCCCTGGAAGAAATCGCCGCCGGCGATGGTGCCTGCTCGACCATCATGAGCGTGCACAACTCGGTGGGTTGCGTGCCGATCCTCAAGTTCGGTAACGACGATCAGAAAGAACGCTTCCTCAAGCCGCTGGCCAGCGGCGCGATGCTCGGTGCGTTTGCGCTGACCGAACCGCAAGCCGGCTCCGATGCCAGCAGCCTGAAAACCCGTGCCCGCCTGGACGGCGACCACTACGTGCTCAACGGCTGTAAGCAGTTCATTACCTCCGGGCAAAACGCCGGGGTGGTGATCGTGTTTGCGGTGACCGACCCGAGTGCCGGCAAGCGTGGGATCACGGCGTTGATCGTACCCACCGATGCGCCGGGCTATAAAGTCGCGCGGGTCGAAGACAAACTCGGCCAGCACGCCTCCGATACCTGCCAGATCCTCTTCGAGGATGTGAAAGTGCCGGTGGCCAATCGACTGGGTGAGGAGGGCGAAGGTTACAAAATCGCCCTGGCCAACCTCGAAGGCGGCCGTGTCGGCATCGCCTCGCAATCGGTGGGCATGGCCCGCGCTGCATTCGAAGCGGCCCGTGACTACGCCCGTGAGCGCGAGAGCTTCGGCAAGCCGATCATCGAGCACCAGGCGGTAGCGTTCCGCCTGGCGGACATGGCGACCCAGATCGCCGTGGCCCGGCAAATGGTGCATTACGCGGCGGCGTTGCGCGACAGCGGTAAACCGGCGCTGGTGGAAGCTTCCATGGCCAAGCTATTCGCCTCGGAAATGGCCGAAAAGGTTTGCTCCTCGGCGTTGCAAACCCTTGGCGGTTACGGTTACCTGAACGACTTCCCGCTGGAGCGGATCTACCGCGACGTGCGGGTTTGCCAGATCTACGAAGGCACCAGTGATATTCAGCGCATGGTCATTTCGCGCAATCTTTGAGAAGGAGTCCAATCTGTGAGCTATGAAACGATTTTGCTGGAAATCCACGACCGTGTGGGCCTGATCACCCTCAACCGTCCGCAAGCCTTGAACGCGTTGAATGCCCAAATCGTCAGCGAGCTGAACCACGCCCTCGATGGCCTGGAAGCCGATTCAAACATCGGCTGCATCGTGCTGACCGGCTCGAAAAAAGCCTTCGCCGCCGGTGCCGACATCAAGGAAATGGCCGAGCTGACCTACCCGCAGATCTACCTCGACGACCTGTTCAGCGACAGCGATCGCGTGGCCAACCGCCGCAAGCCGATCATCGCCGCGGTCAACGGTTTCGCCTTGGGCGGTGGCTGTGAACTGGCGCTGATGTGCGACTTCATTCTGGCCGGCGACAACGCCAGATTTGGTCAGCCGGAAATCAACCTCGGCGTACTGCCGGGCATGGGCGGCACCCAGCGCCTGACCCGTGCCGTGGGCAAGGCCAAGGCCATGGAAATGTGCCTGAGCGGGCGTTTGATCGATGCGGTGGAAGCCGAGCGTTGCGGGATCGTGGCGCGGATCGTGCCGGCGGATGAACTTGTGGAAGAAGCGCTGAAAGTCGCGGCGTTGATTGCGAAGAAGTCGCTGCCGATTGCGATGATGATCAAGGAAAGCGTCAACCGCGCCTTCGAAGTCAGCCTGTCGGAAGGCGTGCGCTTTGAGCGCCGAGTGTTCCACGCGGCGTTTGCCACGCAGGATCAGAAGGAGGGGATGGCGGCGTTTATTGCCAAGCGTGAGGCCGAATTCCAAGGCAAGTGATGTAGCGTTCTCGAGGACGTCTTCGCGGGCAAGCCTCGCTTCTACAGAGGATATGTATTCCCCTGTAGAGCGAGGCTTGCCCGCGAAGCTTTTTAGCTATCACACCAAATAGTTTTTCAACTCCCGGGCAATCACCATCCGCTGTATCTCGCTCGACCCCTCATAAATCTGCGTGATCCGCGCATCCCGGTAGTAACGCTCCACCGGGTAATCCTCCAGATACCCATACCCGCCATGAATCTGTATCGCCGACGAGCAGACCTTCTCCGCCATCTCCGAGGCAAACAATTTGGCCTGTGAAGCCTCCGACAGACACGGCTTGCCGGCACTGCGCAACCGCGCGGCGTGCAGGATCAGCAAGCGTGCGGCGTTCAGTCGGGTGTGCATGTCGGCCAGCATATTGGCGATGCTCTGGTGTTCAATGATCGGCTTGTCGAACTGCACCCTATCCCGCGCATAAGCCAGCGCCGCTTCGAACGCTGCACGGGCGATGCCCAAGGCTTGCGCGGCGATGCCGATGCGCCCGCCTTCGAGGTTGGAGAGGGCGATGGCCAGGCCTTTGCCGCGCTCGCCCAGCAGATTGGCCTCGGGAACGGTGCAATTGTTCAGGGTGACGGCGCAGGTATCGGAAGCTCGAATGCCCATCTTGTGTTCGCTGCGGTCGACGATGAAACCCGCTGTTGCGGTCGGCACCAGGAACGCCGAGATGCCGCGCTTGCCCAGCTCCGGATCGGTCACGGCGAACACGATCGCCAGTTTCGCCCGTTTGCCGTTGCTGACGAATTGCTTGGCGCCGTTGATCACCCACTGGCCGTCGCGCAGTTCGGCGCGGGTGCGCAGGTTATGGGCTTCGGAACCGGCCTGGGGTTCGGTGAGGCAGAAGCAACCGATGGCCTGGCCGCTGGCGAGGTCCGGCAACCACTCCTGTTTCTGTTCTTCGGTGCCGTAATTGAGCACCGGCCCGCAGCCCACGGAGTTGTGGATGCTCATCAGCGCACCGGTGGCGCCGTCACCGGCGGAAATCTCTTCCACCGCCAAGGCGTAGGCCACGTAGTCGACATAGGTGCCGCCCCATTCCTCGGGCACCACCATGCCCAGCAGGCCCAGTTCGCCCATCTTCGCCACTAGGCCGTCATCGATCCAGCCGGCCTTTTCCCAGGCCTGTGCGTGGGGCGCGATCTCGCCACGGGCAAAATCCCGGGCCATGTCGCGGATCATCACTTGCTCTTCGCTTAATTCGATATCGTGCATGGCTCAGCTCCCGCTCTGGTCGAACCCGGTGAAAAAACTCGCCACGTGCTCGGCGTCCAGCGCCTGCAGAGTCGGCGGGTTCCAGCGCGGGTTCTTGTCTTTGTCGATCAGCAAGGCGCGCACGCCTTCGATCAGATCGCCGCGTTCGAACCACTGGCGATCCAGGTGCAGTTCGAGGGCGAAGCACTGTTCCAGGCTCAGGTGCCGACCGCGCCGCAGCATTTCCAGGGTCACGCCCATGGCCAGCGGTGAACGGCTTTCCAGCAAATCGGCGGTGGCCGTGGCCCATTCATGACTGTCGGCGACGGTCACTGCACGCAGTTGTTCCACCATACTCGGCACATCGGGCAGGGCGAAGAAGTGATCGATGGCCGGCCGCAACGCCGCCAAGGGTGCTACCGGCAGTTGTTGCACGGCGAGTTTCGCCAGCATGCCTTGCAGGTCCTTGAGCGGTGTGTCGTGCCATTCCAGATGGTCGAGTCGTTCGTCCAGCTCGCCCAGGCTGGCGCTCTCCAGATACCAGTCGGCCAAGCCGCAATAGAGCGCATCGGCGGCGCGAATCTGCACGCCGCTGACGCCCAGGTAAATGCCCAACTCACCGGGAATGCGCGGCAGGAAGTGGCTGCCGCCGACGTCCGGGAAATAACCGATGGCCACTTCCGGCATCGCCAGACGGCTGCGTTCGGTGACCACCCGCAAATCGGCGCCTTGCACCAGCCCCATGCCGCCGCCCAGCACAAAGCCGTCCATCAAGGCCAGGACCGGTTTGCGATAGTGATGGATCGTGAGGTCGAGGGCGTATTCCTCGACGAAGAAGTCTTCGTGCAATGTGCCACCGCTTTTGAAGCTGTCGTACAGCGAGCGGATATCGCCGCCGGCACAGAAAGCTTTTTCGCCGGCACCACGCAACACCACCGCGTGCACCTGCGGATCCTGGGCCCAGGCATCGAGCTGGCATTGCAGGTTGCGAACCATGTCCAGGGTAATGGCATTGAGGCCGGCGGGGCGATTGAGGGTCAGGTGACCGATGTGATTGCGAACCTCGGCCAACACTTCGTTTTGCGTGGCATCCATGGACTGTGTTTGCGGGGTTGAAACCTGAGCAGTCATCACTAACTCCCTGCTTTTATTGTTCTTTATAGAAAAGCTCGCGCGCGAGCGATGCTGGATCGTAACAGTGCAAATTTGTGCTGTACAACCGGGATACGTGCAGGTGTTGTCTGCATTTTTGTGATGCCGGATGCAAATTTACCCCGCAAAACGCATGTGGGCGGCGCTTGCGACCGATTCGGCTGTCAAGGCAGCCTTATCAGCGCAATAGGGGTGTCTGCATCGGGCCTTACGACACCTGCTCCCGATCTTCTGTTGGCATTCTGGACGTGGGTTTGAAACCTTGTGTCGAGGGTTTCGACCGGGTGCCGATCAGTGAGAAGCACTCTGTGCAAAACAATAAGAACGCTGTTGCGGTGTGAACCGCATCGACTCTCTGTTCCTGCCCATAAAGGTGGCCTGGTTAGCCCGGCCGCGATAACTCCAAATAAATCGGGATTCAAGACGATGAAGACTAGATGGCTGAGCGTATCGGTACTCGCGTTGCTGTGCTGTTCCACCGTTGCCAGCGCCAAGGAGTGGAAAGAACTGCGCTTTGGTGTCAACCCCAGTTACCCGCCTTTTGAATCCACCACCGCCGATGGCGGTGTGCAAGGGTTCGGCGTGGACCTGGGCAATGCAATCTGCGCCGAGCTGAAGTTGAAGTGCGTGTGGGTCAGCAATGACTTCGACGGGCTGATTCCGGCTCTCAAGGCGGGCAAGTTCGACGCCATCGAGTCCTCGATGACCGTGACCGAAGCGCGTAAAAAACAGATCGACTTTACCGATCGCCTGTACGCCGGACCGACCGCCATCGTCACCCGCAAGGATTCCGGCCTGATGCCCACCGCCGAATCGCTGCAAGGCAAGACCATCGGTTACATGCAGGGCACCATTCAGGAAACCTACGCCAAGGCCAAACTGGGGCCGAACGGTGTGAAGCTCAAGGCTTATCAGAATCAGGATCAGGTTTACGCCGACCTGGTTTACGGGCGTCTCGATGCGTCGATCCAGGACAAACTGCAAGCGCAAATGAGCTTTCTGACGTCGCCGCAAGGGGCGGACTTCAAGAACAGCGAAGGCATCAGCGACCCATTGGTGCCGTCGGAAATCGCCATCGGCATCCGCAAGGACAACGAAGAGCTCAAAGGCATGCTCAATGCCGCCATCAAGGCCCTGCATGAAAAGGGCATCTACGCACAGATCCAGCAGAAGCATTTCGGCGATCTGGACCTCTACAACAACTGATCCTCGCGCCCCGAGTGCTGCGTCCTGGTAACAGGCGCAGCGCTTGCAAGCGGGCGCCTCAAGACAGGTGACTGGCGTGAACTCCTTCCTGAATCTGATCGGGGTCGATCTTTCGGCCCTGCAAGGCTATGGCCCTTTGTTGCTGCACGGCACCTGGGTCACCCTAAAACTGTCGGCGCTGTCACTGCTGGTGAGCATGGCGCTGGGGCTGCTCGGCGCGGCGGCCAAGCTGTCGCCGCTGAAGCTGTTGAACCTGCCCGCCACTTTCTACACCACGTTGATTCGCGGCGTGCCGGACCTGGTGCTGATGCTGCTGATTTTCTACAGCCTGCAGGGCTGGCTGAGCAGCCTGACCGAAGCCATGGGCTGGCCTTACATGGAAATCGACCCGTTTGTGGCCGGCGTCGTCACCCTCGGTTTTATCTACGGCGCGTATTTCACCGAAACCTTTCGCGGGGCGATCCTGAGCGTGCCGCGCGGCCAACAGGAAGCCGCCGCCAGCTTTGGGCTGAACCGCTGGCAGCGTTTTCGTTTCGTGGTGTTCCCGCAAATGATGCGGTTCGCCTTGCCGAGCCTGGGCAACAACTGGCTGGTGCTGCTCAAGGCCACGGCGCTGGTGTCGATCATCGGCTTGTCGGACCTGGTCAAGGTGGCGCAGGAAGCCGGTAAAAGCACCTTCAACATGCTCGACTTCCTGCTACTGGCGGGGGCGTTGTATCTGCTGATCACCAGCGCGTCGAATTACGTACTGAGAGTACTTGAGCGGCGTTATAACCAAGGCGTACGGGGAATGGCGCGATGATCGAGTTGATTGCCGAATACTGGAAACCGTTTCTGTTCAGCGACGGCTACAGCTTCACCGGATTGGCGATGACCTTGTGGCTATTGGTGGCGAGCATCGTGATGGGGTTCTTCCTCTCGCTGCCGCTGGCGATCCTTCGAACCTCGCGCTGGGGCCTGCTGCGCTGGCCGGTTCAGCTGTTCACCTATGTGTTTCGCGGCACGCCGCTGTATATCCAATTGCTGATTTGCTACAGCGGGATCTACGGCATCGCCGTGGTTCGCTCGCAACCGCTGCTCGAAGCGTTTTTTCGCGATGCGATGAATTGCACCTTGCTGGCGTTCACACTCAACACCTGCGCCTACACCGTGGAAATTTTCGCCGGGGCGATCCGCAGCATTCCCTACGGTGAAATCGAGGCAGCCCATGCCTATGGCTTGAGCGGCTGGCGTCTGTACCTGCGGCTGATCCTGCCCTCGGCCTTGCGCCGGGCACTGCCGTATTACAGCAATGAAGTGATCCTGATGTTGCACGCCACGTCGGTGGCATTCACCGCAACCATTCCCGACATTCTCAAAATCGCCCGGGACGCCAATGCCGCGACCTTCATGACCTTTCAGGCCTTCGGTATCGCCGGCCTGCTGTACCTCGCGCTGTCGTTCGGCCTGGTCGGCGCGTTCCGTCTGGCGGAGAAGCGCTGGCTGAGTTTCCTCGGTCCGGCTCACTAATCTTTCTATCCAGAACAGAGCACGGCAGCGCTTGAACAAGCGCTGCCGCAGGAGATTTTTGCATGTATAAACTCACGGTTGAAAATCTGTACAAACGTTTTGGTGACAATGAAGTGCTCAAAGGCGTCTCGTTGAACGCACGGGCCGGCGATGTAGTGAGCATGATCGGTGCCAGCGGTTCGGGTAAAAGCACCATGCTGCGCTGCATCAACTTTCTGGAGCGGGCGGACGAGGGTGCCATTGTGCTGGACGGTGAGCGCGTCATCACTCGCCCAGGCGCGGGTGGCATGCGAGTCGCCAACCCGGCGCAGTTGCAGCGCTTGCGCACACGCCTGGCGATGGTGTTCCAGCATTTCAATTTGTGGAGCCATCTGACCGTACTGGAAAACATCATACTGGCGCCGTGCCGGGTGCTGGGTGTCAGCCGCAAGGCCGCCGAAGAGAGCGCACGGGCGTATCTGGACAAGGTCGGTTTGCCGCAACGGGTGGCCGATCAATACCCGGCGTTTCTGTCCGGCGGGCAGCAACAGCGGGTCGCGATTGCCCGGGCGTTGGCCGTGGAACCAGAGATTCTGTTGTTCGACGAGCCGACCTCGGCCCTCGATCCGGAGCTGGTGGGCGAGGTGTTGAAGGTGATTCAGGCGCTGGCCGAAGAAGGCCGGACCATGTTGATGGTGACCCACGAAATGGGCTTTGCCCGGCAGGTGTCCAGCCAGGTGTTGTTCTTGCATCAGGGGCGAGTCGAGGAGCAAGGTGATGCGAGCATCCTCGACCAGCCAGAGAGTGACCGTTTGCAGCAATTCCTATCGGGTCGTTTGAAGTGAGGCAAGACGTACATGGCGGATATCCGCGATCTGTCGATTGTGCTTGATCGTATCGATCAGGCCATTATCGAAGTGCTGCGCCACGAAGGGCGTATCACTTATCAAAAGCTTTCCGAGCGCGTGCACCTCACGCCCAGGCCGTGCCTGGAACGGGTGCGCAAACTCGAACAGCTCGGGGTTATCCGTGGTTACGGGGCTATTCTCGACGAGAAAAAACTGACACCGGGCCTGTCACTGCTGGTGTTGGTCGCGCTGTCGAACCAAAGCGGGCGGGCGGCGCAAAAGGCCTTTGAGGCCAAGGTCCGTGGTTGTCCGCAAGTGCTGGAATGCCGCTTGATCAGCGGCGCGTTCGACTACAGCCTGCGCATGCGTTGCCGGGACATGGAACATTACCGGGTGTTGACCGAAGTCTGGTTCGACGACCCGGAGTTGCACATCGACAAACTGGTCAGCCATCCGGAACTGGCGATGGTCAAGACCACCATGGAATAGCGCTGCTACAGACCCTCGCCGAATCGGCTGAACGATCGCAGATTTTCAGCCGTTTCCATCACCCCCCATCTCCTTATCAACCGGGTTTTTCCCGCGTCTGAACAGACAATGAGTGCCTCTCAACCCTCATTGAATCTGTGCCCATGCAAACCACCAATACCGTTTTGATGATTCGCCCGACACGTTTCTCGTTCAATCAGGACACGGCGGCGAACAACCGTTTCCAGCGCCCGGCCGATGTGTCCGAGGACGTGCAGCTCAAGGCCTTGCAAGAGTTCGATGGCTACGTCGCCGCGCTGCGCAGCCATGGCGTCGAAGTGCTGGTGCATAACGACCGCGAAGCCCCGCACACCCCCGATTCGATCTTCCCTAACAACTGGTGGAGCAGCCACCCCGACGGCACGTTGGTGTTGTACCCGATGCAGGGTCACAACCGGCGTCTGGAGCGCGACAAAGGCGTGCTGGACTGGCTGCGGGACGAATACCGGGTTGAGCAGATGCTGGATCTTTCCAGCCTGGAACAGCAGGAAGTGTTCCTCGAAGGCACCGGCAGCATGGTGCTGGATCGACAGCAGCGGATTTGTTATGCCGGCTACTCCACCCGCACCCACGCTCGGGCGCTGGATCAACTGGTCGAGCATTTGGGTTACGAGTTGTGTGCCTTCAATGCGGTGGACCGCCAGGGCGTGGCGATTTATCACACCAACGTGATGATGAGTGTCGGCACACGGCTGGCCATCGCGTGTCTGGCTTCCGTCACTCAGCCGGCGGAACGCCTGGCCCTGCGCGCGCGGCTTGAAGACAGCGGCAAGAAGGTCATCGCCCTGGACTGGGCGCAGCTGGAATCGTTCGCCGGCAACATGCTGGAAGTCCACAACGCTGCGGGCGAGCCTTTGCTGGTGATGTCGCGCACCGCCTGGCAATCGCTGGATGCCGCTCAGCGTCGTTTGATCGAAGCCCACACCACGCCGCTACCGGTGAACATCGACACCATCGAACGCATCGGCGGTGGCAGCGCGCGCTGCATGTTGGCCGAAGTCTTCCTATCTAAACGTCAATCAAAACGTCAGCCCAAAGCTGCCCAGGAGCAAGTACGATGATCGTCCGTCCTGCAACACCGGCAGATTTGCCGGCACTGTTAGCCCTTGCCCATAGCGCCGGGACTGGTTTGACCACCTTGCCGGCCGATGAGGCACGCTTGAGTCATCGCCTGGAATGGGCGGCGAAAACCTTCGCAGGCCAAGCCGAGCGCGGCGATGCCGATTACCTGTTTGTGCTGGAAAACGACCAGCACGAAGCGGTCGGCATCTGTGCATTGGCGGGGGCCGTCGGCCTGCGCGAGCCCTGGTACAACTATCGATTGGGGCTGTTTGTCGCCGCGTCGAAAAACCTCGGGATCAATCAGCAACTGCCGACATTGTTCCTGGGCAATGACATGACCGGTCATTCGGAGTTGTGTTCGCTGTTTTTGCACGCCGATCACCGCAGCGGTCTGAATGGCCGTTTGTTGTCGAAGGCACGCTTCTTGTTTCTGGCGGAGTTTCGTCAGCACTTCGGCGACAAGGTGATCGCGGAGATGCGCGGTTACTCGGACGAAGAGGGCGTATCACCCTTCTGGGAAGGCCTGGGACGGCACTTCTTCAAGATGAATTTCGCCGACGCCGACTACCTCACAGGCCTTGGCAACAAAACCTTCATTGCCGAGCTGATGCCCAAGTTTCCATTGCCGACCTGCCTGTTGCCTGAGGCGGCGCGAGCGGTCATCGGTCGCGTACACCCCAATACCGAGCCGGCGCTGGGCATGCTCAAGGCTGAAGGGTTCGAGCATCGAGACTACATCGATATCTTTGACGGCGGGCCGCTGATCGAATGCGCGACCGGCGACATCCGCGCAGTGCGTGACAGTCAGGTGTTGCAGCTGAGCATCGGCACACCGGGAGAGCAAGCGGCGACGTACCTGATTCACAACCGCCAGTTTGCCGAATGCCGAATTACCGCTGCGCCCGCACGCGTTGCCGCCGGCACGTTGATTGTCGATGCGCAGACGGCGAAAACCTTGGGCTTGAGTGTCGGGGCGTCGGTGCGCGCGGTGAGTTTGGCAGTGCCGGCGCGGCAGCAATCTGCGGCCTGACGCGGTTTTTGAACCCATCTTGTGGCGAGGGGGCTTGCCCCCGTTGGGCTGCGAAGCAGCCCCAAAACCTGCTATCGGTTTTCTTCAGTAATACCGAGATCACCGAATCTGCGACTGCTGCGCAGTCGAACGGGGGCAAGCCCCCTCGCCACAGAGTGCGAGTGTTTTCAGGCTCTGCCGCTCAGCACTTCACCGATGCTACGGCGCTTGGCATGCAACTCGCTGGCATGGATCAACTGTTCGAGGTCTTCGGGGGTGACATCGTAGAAGGCCTCCATGTCGGCGAGTGCCCGTCGCAGATCCTCGGCGGTGATCGCCTGACTGTCGGTGGCGGGCATTAACGGTGCCGGTTCAGCGGGACGTTTCGGGTAACGAATGCGCGTCAGGTTGTTATAGGCGAGGGCGCTGAGCAGCATCGTCGAGGCACTGAGCATCACCGGGCCCAGGGCCTTCCAGTCCATGGCGATGGTCGCCGGGTCTGCTATCACCAGCAACAACGCCAACGCTCCGGCCGGAGGGTGCAGGCAACGCAGCCAGCACATCAGAATCAGCGCCATGCCCGCCGCGAGGCAGGCGCTGCCGAGGGTGCGCCCGAGTACGTGAGCGACCAGCAGCGAAATCACCCCCGCGCAAAGGTAACCACCAAGAATCGACCACGGCTGGGCCAGTGCGCCCGAGGACACGGCGAACAACAACACCGCCGAAGCCCCCAGCGGCCCGATCAGGTGCAGCGCCACTTCAATGCCGAACACCTGACCGCAGAACCAGACGCTGAACATCGTCCCCAGGGCCATGCCGATGGCGGCGCGGCTCCATTCGGTGGGGCGGGTGTTGATGGCGGCGGGCAACCAGCGAGCAAGCATGACGACAATCAATCCTTTAACAAAACCTGAGCAAAAAAAAGGCTTGTCCGGATACCCGGAAAGCCCTTGAAGTGGTTCCAACTATTGGGGGAGGAACGGCGCACAGTGTGCCGTTCATTCACGATGCTGACAAATTCATATTGATGCAGCTTCAGTGCATTATTTTTGCAGTATCGCCACCCGCCGACCACTCATGAAACACAGCAAACCGCCCATCGCCGTCAACCCGCTCAGGGCATAGAACATGGTCGGCGCAGGTGTGTGCATCAGCAGGAAGCCGCAGATCACCGGGCTCAATGCACCGCCGAGGGCCGCCAGGTTCTGCGCGCCGTAGTAGCTGCCGCGCAGTTCTTCCGGGGCGAGGGTGTCGACGAACAGGAACTCGGCCGGGTAAATGATCATTTCGCCGAGGGTGAAAATGAACATTGCGATGCACCAGCTCACCAGGCTGTCGGCCAGGCTGAAACCGATCAACCCGAGAATGAACAGGCTGGTGCCGCCGACAATCCAGTAGCGCAGTTGTTCGCGTTTGAGAAACCGGCCGATCTGGTATTGCAGCAGGATTACGCTGATGGCGTTGCAGGCGAGCAGGGCGGCCATGGTTTCCAGGGCACGTTTGGCGTCGTGGGTGACCAACAGGTATTGCGACAGGTACAGGGTGAAGCGACCGTGCACCACGGTGCTGAGCAGGCAGCCGCAGGTGAACATGATCAGCGTGCGGTCGTTCTTCAGGGTGACCAGGGTTTTGAGGAAATTCTGCGGCTGGCCGATCGCGGGTGTCTGCGCCGAGTCCCTGGGAATGCCGCTCATCAAGAAGATACTGAAGAACGCGATGCCGCCGGCGATCAGGAACGGCGCCAGCGGCTGCACCCCGGCGATCACCACACCGAGCATCGGGCCGGTGGCGTAACCGATGTTGGTCAGGGTGTAACGCAACGAAAAGGCCTTGGCGCGCTGGCCCATGGGCAGGTTTTCGCTGAGGATCGCCTTGGACCCGATCAGGAACAATGCCGAGGCGGTTTCGGTGATCACCAGGGTGGCGGTGGTCAGGTAGAGGTTTTCGGCGAAGGTCAGCAGCACGAAGCCGATGGCACTGGAAAGCATGGCGAGGATCAGTAGGCGACGCTTTTCGAGGCGGTCGATGATGTAACCACCGTAAAGGGCGAGCAGGGTGGCGATGAACACCGCGATACCGAGCAACAGGCCGACGTCCTGTTGATTGAGGCCGAGTTTGTTGCTCAGAAACAGTGTGAGCAACGGGCTGGTGATGGCGCGGCTGACGACGATGGTCAGCGAGCAGATCATCAGCCGGCGGATAACGAGCGAGTAAGTGGCCACGGTTGGGCAAATGTCCTTATTCAGATTCTTTGGTATCGACGCGATACCGAGTTGCTGCCAATCGCGGGCAAGCCCGCGATGAGGCCGGACCAGGCAACACAATATTCAACTCAGCCACCGATCAAGCGCCCGAACCGATTCCAGTTCTTCCAGCCGCCACAACTGCTCAAGCAATGCTTGCGCCTGCTGTCGCGGCATCACCCGCCCCGCCAGGCTGAAAAATTTCTCCTCCAGCGCCTCATCACTCAGCGGATTGCCCGGCGCGCCCAACGGCACCTCAACGCACAAACTCGCCTGCCGACCGTCCACGGTCCGCAGGCTGACAACAGGCTCGCCATCCTCTGACAGTCGCGGGTCCACTTCAAGGTGAATGCGCGACATCCAGTGTGCAATCCGCGGGTGGCTGCGCTGTTCGTCGTCGTAGGCTTCCAACCGGCAATGCCCATGGACCAGCCGGGCCGCGAGGGCGTAACGCAGGCTCATCTGCGCGGCCGGCAGGGTGTTGATGTCTTGACCACCACACATGTCCTGAAGGAATCCGCACAGGGAAACCTGAACGTCCTCGACCTGATCGACGCTGACCTGCAATTGATCCAACAACAAACCCAACGCATCGATCGCCGAATGCGTGCCTCGGCATGCGGCGTAGGGTTTGATCGAGCAGCGGGCGAGTTTCCACACTTGGCCGAGTTCGGCATCCAGCGCCTCGGGCACAGCGGTATCCGCCGCGAGGGTCTTGAGAAAACCGCCCCAGACATCATCGAACAGTTTTGTCGGCCCGGTGATGCCTTGCTGCGCAAATCGCGCCGCCAGCAATCCACCTTCGGCAGCCCGACCGCTGTGAAGTCTTTTGCTTTGCGAGCCATCATGAATGAAGGCCCACAGACCGCCGCTGAAGCTGCCGGCGATGCCCAGCGCCGCCAGGGTTTGCTGCGCATCCAGACCGATAATCCGCGCGCTGGCGGCCGCTGCACCAAACACCCCACACGTCGCCGTGGAGTGCCAACCGACGCCGTTGTGGGCCGAGTAACTGCCGCAGGCTTCGAGCACTCGACGACCGATGTCGTAGCCAATGACCACAGCGGTGATCAACTCGCGGCCGCTCACCGGTTTTATCGACATCGAGAGTGCAGCCATTACCGCCGGCAGCACCACCGCGCCGGAATGGTCGCAGCCGCCGGTGTCGTCCAACTCCAGGGCATGGGCGGCGATACCGTTGAGTATCGCAGCCTGCGCCGCGCCAACCCGCTGACCGCTGCCCCAGACCAATGAGCTGCCGGCTTCGCCCTCGAAAACCTGACGCGTCTGTTTGGCGACATCGCTACCAGCCCCGGCCAGGGCCGCGCCGAAAGTGTCGAGGATGTGCCGCTTGGCTTGTGTCACCAATGCGGGAGGTAATTCCTCGAAGCGAGTGTCGACGCAGAACTGCGCCAGTCGTTGCAGGCGTTCACTCATGTCAGGTAATCCCGATAATGGCGTTCGTACACCGCCGCCGGATGATCCTCGGTTACGGGTGCTGCCGATTCGGCCCACCACTGAGCGACCTCGGCACCGGTGGCGATCCACACGTCGTCGTGCTGCTGAATGCTTTGAAGCAATTGCCGCAACACGCCGATCCGCCCAGGCGTGCCGATAATTTCCGGGTGCAACCGCAGCACATAACACAGCCCGAAGCGGTGAAACCCGGCGAAGTCCATCTGCAGGTTGCCCAGGGTATGGCTGTAGGAAGCGATCCGCGATTGCGCTGGCGGCACCGCCGGGCTGAGGTTGAAGGCGAAGTAGGGTTCGTCTTCCAGTTCGTAATGCAACGGCAGTTCGATCACCTCGGGTGCCGTCGGGTGAGCGAAGGGCAAATCATCGCCGCGCCATGACGAAGACCAGCGTATGCCGTGGTCCCTCAAGGCCTCGATGAAGCCCGGCGCACCACTGCCGGCCGGGATACGAAAGCCTGTCGGACGCTGACCGGTCAGCACTTCTAAAGCCTCGCAACCCTTGGCAACCTCGGCACTTTGCTCGGCCAGCGTCAGGTTGTCGTAGTTCTGATGGCGATACCCGGCGCAGGTGATTTCATGCCCGCCGGCCAGGATCGCCCGGATGTGTTGCGGGTTTTCCTCGGCGACGATGCCGGGAATGCACCAACTGCTGCAAACACCCAGTTCTTCGAAAAGCCTGAGCAAACGCTCGACACCGCGTTGGGTGCCGTAGCGCCACACCGACAAGGTCTTGTCGCGCCCGGCGACTTCCGGGGCCTGGGTGAGGATGCCGTGGATGTCGTTGTAATCGACGGTCAATACCACGGCGCAGCGGTGGCCATTGGGCCAGACAGTGGAATCAGCCATGGTGATGCTCCTTCAGCCACCATTGGGCGACGTCGCGGCAGGTGGCGAACCACACGTCGTCGCGCTGGCGCATGTGTTCGAAGAGTTTTTCCAGGAGCAGGATGCGCCCCGGTTTGCCGGTGATCTTGGGGTGGAACAGGGTGGTCAGGCACAACCCTTCAGCCATGGCGCCGTCGAATTCGCGGCACCAGTTATCCAGGGTCAGTTCGTAGCTGGCGGTACGGTCGAGCCCGGAAGGAAAGTCCGGCGCACGGGTGTAGGCGAGGGAGGCGTAGTCGTCCATTTCCCAGCGGCCGGGGATTTCCACCAACGGTGTATCGAAGCCCGGCACGTTGACCAGGTAGGGCCGGTCATCGCCGCGCATGCTGCTGGAGTAGGTCACGCCAGCCTCCACCAGCATGGCCGGTGTTTCGGCCCGCCAGTCGCCGGACGGTGTGCGGAAACCTTCGGCGCGGATGTGCAGATGCTTCCAGAACACCTCGCGGGATTTGTGCATCACGTCCTTCTGCTGCTCCAGCGTCAGGGCGTAAAAGGATTCGTGTTTGTAGCCGTGGTAGGCCACCTCATGCCCGCGCTCGACAATCGCCTGGCACTGCGTCGGCCAGTTCTCCACGATCCAGGCCGGGACGAAAAACGTCGTCGGGATTCGAAACTCGTCCAGCAAATCGAGAATCCGCGGCAGCGCCCGATAGGGGCCATAGCCACCGAAACCGAAATACTCGGGCTTGCGCCAGATCGAGCCATTGAGCATGGCATCGCCAGTGGGGCCATCGAGGTCGAAGGCCAGGGCGAGGCAGGCTGTGTGCTGATCGGGCCAGGTGGGTTGCAGCGAGGAGGACATCGTATGGCGCTCCAGAATTTATAGTTGAAACATCTGTAGCAGCTGCCGAGCCTGCGAGGCAGCTGCTACGAACCGTGTTATTTCCCGGCGTTGATGGTCACGGTCTTGATCGCGCCCAGTTCCAGGGCCCATTTCTTCAGGATCGCCTGGTAGCTGCCGTCATCGATCATGCTTTGCAACGCGACTTTCACCGCTTCGCTCAGCTCAGGCTTTTTCTTGCTCACACCCATGCCCGAGAACTGCTTGGAAATCGGCAGGCCCACGGTTTTGTACATGTCCTTTTCCTGGGTCTTGAGGTACGGCAGGGTTTCGCTGCCCTGCATCGCCGCGTCGATACGGCTCTGACGCAGTTGCGCGCGGGCGTCGGCCGAGCCTTCGGTGCCGATCACGTTGATCGCAGGCTTGCCGGCGGCTTCGCAGTTGGCTTTGCTCCACTCGGCGATTTCCGCCGGAAAGGTAGTACGACGGCTGGTGCCGACTTTTTTGCCACACAGGTCGACGATCTCGTTGGTGTCCTTGTTTTTCTGCAAGGTGTAGAACTGCGGACCGCTGGTGAAGTAGTCGACGAAGGTCACACTGGCCTGACGCTCGGCGGTGTCGGTCATGCCTGACAGCACCATGTCCACGCGGTCGGTGGTCAGCGCATTGATCATTTGCTCGAAGCCGGTTTCCTGCCATTTGATCTTCACGCCCAGACGTTCGGCCAGGGCGTTGCCCAAGTCATAGTCCAGGCCAGTGAGGGTGTTGGTGGCCGGGTCCTTGAAATCCATCGGCGGATAGTTCGGCATGATCGCAACGACGATCTCGCCCTTGTCCTTGATGCTGGCCGGCAACTCGGCAGCGAAGGCGAAACCGGATGCCAGGACGCTGGCAAGTACTGCTGGGATTACTAGGTTCTTCATGGTCGTTCTCTTATGAGTGTTGTGAGCGTCAAAGGACGCTTAGGTTCGAACGGCAGAAATGAAGCTTTGGGTGCGTGGGTTTTGCGGACTTATTAGTATTTCTTCGGGGCTTCCAGCCTCCACGATCTGCCCGCCGTCCATGAACACCATGCGGTTGGAAACTTCGCGAGCGAAGCCCAGTTCATGGGTGACGACGATCATGGTCATGCCGGTTTGCGCCAGATCGCGCATCACCGACAGCACCTCACCGACCAGTTCCGGGTCGAGTGCCGAAGTGGGTTCATCGAACAGCATCAGCTTGGGTCGCATGGCCAACGCACGGGCAATGGCGACACGTTGTTGCTGACCACCCGAGAGCTCAATCGGGTAGCTGTTGCGTTTATCGGCCAGGCCGACGCGAGCGAGCAGTTCCACGGCTTCTTCGTGCGCCTCTTTGGGCGAACGCTTGAGCACCTGGCATGGCCCTTCGATGATGTTTTGCAGCACAGTCATGTGCGGGAACAGGTTGAAACGCTGGAACACCATGCCGGTGGCCAGGCGCTGGCGGGCGATCTGCGACTCGTTGAGCTCGTGCAGCTTGTTGCCGACGATGCGGTAACCCACCAGTTCGCCGTCGACCCACAGACCGCCCTTGTCGATTTTTTCCAGCTGATTCACGCAGCGCAGCAGTGTGCTCTTGCCGGAGCCGGACGGGCCGATGATGCACAGCACTTCGCCTTGCTCGACCTCGATGTTGATGTCCTTGAGTGCGTGGAAATGGTCGTAGTACTTGTTCAGGCTCACGGCCTTGACGATGCTTCTCATGTGCGGCTCCTCAAGAACGCTTGCCGGCGCCGCGAGCGAAACGACGCTCCAGACGGCTTTGACCAAAGGACAGAACAGTGACGGTGGCCAGGTACCAGATACCGGCGACGATCAGCAGCTCCATTACCCGGGCGTTGGCGTAGTAGATGTTCTGGGCGTTGTAGAGCAGTTCCGAGTACTGGATGACGCTCGCCAGGGAGGTCATTTTCACCATGCCGATGAACTCGTTACCCACCGGCGGAATGATGATCCGCATGGCCTGGGGCAGGATGATCCGGCGCAGGGCTTGCAGGCGTGGCATACCGATCGACTTGGCGGCTTCGTACTGCCCGGTGTCCACCGAGAGCAGGCCGGCGCGCACCACTTCGGCGGTGTAGGCGCCCTGGTTGATGCTCAAGCCGAGGAGGGCGGCCACAAACGGTGTCATCAGGCTCACGGTGTCCATTTCGAACAGACCGGGGATGCCGATGGTGGGGAAAATCAGCGCCAGGTTGAACCACAGCAGCAGCTGCAGAATCAGCGGCGTACCGCGAAACAGCCAGGTGTAGGTCAGCGCCACATAGCGCAGGATCGGATTGGCCGACATGCGCATGATGGCGGTGATCACCCCGAAGACGATGCCCAGCGCCATCGCCAGCACCGCCATGACGATGGTGTTGAGCAAGCCCCACATAATGGCCTGAGAGGTGAGGAACTGGCCGATGTACGACCATTCGATCTTGCCTTCGGCGAACGCGCGCACCAGGCCGACAATCGCGATCACGATCACGCTGGCGAAGAAAATCCGCCCGTAGTAACGCCGTGGCACATGTTGGTACTGGGTGATATCGAACTGGTTTTCCGCCAGTTTGCGCTCCGCCTGGAGTCGTTCTGCCTGTGTCTGGCTCATGTTGGTTCTCCGTACGGTAGTATTTCAGGTCAAACACGCCCCCCTGTGGGAGCGAGCAGGCTCGCTCCCACAGGTTTTATGCTCTGACTTAAAGGCGAAAGCCCTGATAGTCCTCGGTCCATTGCTGCTGCGCGGCGAGGGCGGTTTTCAGTCGGCCGATCTGCTCGCGCACCTGTTGCGGCGCGGTGCCGCCCCAGCCACTGCGGGCGGCGATCGCAGCTTCGAGGGTCAGGCTGTCGCGCACTTCAGGTTTGAGGCGTGGATCGATCTCGGCCAGCAATGCCGGTGAGGCTTCCCACAATTCGAGGTCGTGTTTCTCACAGGCCTGGACCAGCGCGCCGGTGATTTCGTGAGCTTCCTTGAACGGCACGCCGCGCACCGCCAGCCAGTCGGCGACTTCGGTGGCCAGGGTGAAGCCCAGCGGTGCCTGACGACGCAGTTCTTCGACGTTGACCTTCATGGTCGCAACCATCCCGGCCATCGCTGGCAGCACCAGCAACAGGGTGTCGACGCTGTCCAGCACGCCGTTTTTGTCTTCGCTGAGGTCGCGGTTGTAGGACAGCGGCAGGGATTTCAGCGTCGAGAGCAGCCCGGTCAGGTTGCCGATCAAGCGGCCAGCCTTGCCCCGGGCCAGTTCGGCGATGTCGGGGTTTTTCTTCTGCGGCATGATCGAACTGCCGGTGGCGTAGGCATCGTCCAGCGCCACCCAGCGAAATTGCCGCGACGACCACAAGCAGAATTCTTCGGCGAGGCGGGAAATGTTGATCCCCAACATGCTGGCGATAAACAGGAACTCGGCAACATGATCGCGGCTAGCCACGGCGTCGATGGAGTTTTCGCAGACGCCGCTGTAGCCCATTTCCTTGGCCGACTGCTGGGGCAGGCGAGCGATGGCGGAACCGGCCATGGCCGCCGCACCCAGTGGCGACAGCGAGGTGCGCGCGTCCCAGTCCACCAGGCGCTGCACATCGCGCAGCATCGATTGGGCGTGGGCCAGCAAGTGGTGAGCGAAGACGATCGGCTGGGCCTGCTGCAGGTGGGTGAAGCCCGGGCAGATGCTCTCGATGTGTTGCTCGGCCTGATCCACCAACGCTTGTTGCAAGGCCAGCACTTCAACGGCCAGTGTACGAACGTGATCACGCAGGAACAGGCGCAGGTCGTTGGCGGTCTGGTCGTTGCGTGAACGGCCGGCGCGCAGCTTGCCGCCCAGCGCGCCGAGGCGTTCGGTCAGCAGGCGCTCGATGAACGTGTGGACGTCTTCGTCATCCAGGGTCGGCGCAATGCTGCCGGCACGGAAGTCATCACCGATACGCTCCAGGGCGTCGAGCATGGTCTGGCTTTCCTGCTCGCTCAACAGCCCTGCGCGCTGCAATTCCCGGGCGTGCGCCTTGGAACCGGCGAGGTCGTACGGAGTGAGGCGAAAGTAGCGCTCGGGGCAACGGGACAGGGCCGCCAGGGCTTCGGACGGGCCGCTTTTGAAGCGGGCACCCCAGAGACGGTCGGTGGTTTGAGACATTGTTGTTTTCCTCGTCGGTAACGCGAACTGAAATCGGTGTGCAGAGCCTGGAACACTTCCCGGAAATTATTCGGGTGTGGTCATGACTGAGCAGTGTTCAAGAGGGCAGTTGCTAAATGGCGAGAGCTGATCGAAGTGTCAGCTTTTAATGGTTCGAAATCAGTGAGTTGGCACTGATCGGTGGGATTTATTAACGGTTGCCAAGCCTTGTTTTCTGTGTTCATTATTATTAGCCAGCACTGTTTTTGTTGTTGGGCACAGATTGTTGAATAGGGCGCCAGAGGTAAATAAGCATTATGGAAACCCCACTTTCCAATTCCGGAAACCCGCCGCAAAGAACGGTACATCGGGCGCCGCTGGCCCTTAGCGGTCTGGACTTCAAACTGCTCAAAGTATTCAAGGCTGTGGTTGAGGCCGGTGGCTTCAGTGCTGCGCAGAATGAGCTGAATGTGGGCCTTGCGGCCATCAGCAAACAGATCTCCGACCTGGAAATCCGTATCGGCATGCGCCTGTGTACCCGAGGCCGAGAGGGTTTTCACCTGACCGAAGAAGGGCGTCTGGTGTACCAGGCTTCGATCGATTTATTTGCCTCGGTCGATAACTTTCGTGATCGGCTTAGTTCGGCACAGAACGAACTTATTGGCGACCTTGGAGTGGGCGTAATTGATAATACGATTTCGGACGACAATTCGCCGTTAGTTGCCGCGCTTAGAAAAATAAACGAAGAATCGCCGAAAGTAAGGTTCCAACTTTAGGCGTCTCAGTTAGATGAAGTGGAACGAGGCGTGGTCGAGGGGCGATTAGTGGTGGGGATTGTGCCGGTTTACCAAAAAAGAGAAGAGTTCGATTACTTCCCGCTTTATGAAGAGCGCTTGTACGTGTATTGCGCTGTCGGTCATCCACTATTCTCGCTGCCGGAGGCGGAGATGGGCAGCAACGTGCTGCAAGATTACGAGTGCATCAACCACCGCTACGCGATCCATCGCGACAAACTGAATTTTGCCCGCTACGACAGCTTCTCCGCCTCGGCGACTCAAGTAGAAGCCGTAGCGCTGCTGGTCAAGACCGGTCGTTTCGTCGGCTTTCTGCCCGAGCATTACGCGGCAAACCTGGTGGCTCAGGGACAATTTCGGGCGGTGCGTCCGGACCTGATCAACATCGTCACGCCGTTCAATCTAATCTTGCGCCACAACACCGTGCGCAGTCCGCTGGTGAAGGCGTTTGCCCTGGCGTTGGGGGTGGATTTGAAGGCGCCGGTTTGACCTCAAACGAAGGTGTTCAAATGTGGCTAACAGTAACTAACGGACAATACCTGCCTACGTAGGAGCTGCCGAAGGCTGCGATCTTTTGATCTTGCTCTTTAGCAACATCGAAACCATCAAAAGATCTCAGCCTGCGTCAGTTCCTATAAGGGAGGTGTGTGCAGCAATACGAAATCATTTTTATCGAAACGTCCGCTCAATACCGGTGGCTGGGCCCCCAGTGGAGTGCCTTGCAAGGCGTTGTAGTCGCTTCGGTCCATCATGAGCCAGGCTGGCCCCGAGAGGGCTTCCAGCTCCTGAATCGATTCGGTGAACACCGGTTGCAAATCCTGCTCGATATTAACCATGAACTTGATCGCCTTGGCGTCTTTGCCCATGCCGTGCAGCACCAACGGCGCCGGGGCTTTTTGAACCTCTGCGAACGCGGCTCGGCTGAAGGCTTGCGTGTCGTAAAGCTGACGTTCGACCGGTTCAAACACCAGGATATAAACCGACCATAGCGCCAGGACTGCGCAACAGGCCAGCACCTCGGCTCGCCAGTGAGCGCGGAACCAAGCCGCCAGCGCGATGACTTGCAGGGCCGCAAGCACGATCAATACCGGCACAAAGGCAGGTGGTTGTGCTGGCAGACGCCGCTGAACGATCAGCAATGCGACAATCAACACTCCCGGTATCACCAACCAAAGCCCTTGCATCAAACCCCGCAACCAACCGAACACCCGACCCTGCGCCACCTGAAACGGGTACGCCGCAATGATCGCCGCCATGGGCAGCATCGGCAGCAGGTAACGGGCCTTTTTCGCCTGGGGAATCGATAAGCCAATCATCACGATCAACCCGGCCGCCGTGCAGTATTGCAACAGGCGTAATGCCGGACCTGCCTGCCGTGGATTCGTCAGCCAGACCGCGGCCAATACCAGCAGTGCCAGTGGATAAGCGAGCGCATAGTTGCCAAACGACGCGGTGAAGTAATACAGCGAACCACTGACGCCTTCACTGCCGTCCATGCGCCCCATGAACTGCATGCGCACCACGTCATGCATGAAGGCCGTTCCACCACTGGCTTCGGCCAGCCACAGTAATGCGCCGACGCATAGCACCAGCAACACCGCCGCCAACAGGCCAAAACCGAACAACCGTGACCATTGGCGATTGAGCAGGTAGTAGCTGCACAGCATGCCGGTGGGGATCACCAGCCCGATTGGCCCGCGAACCCCGAAGCCAAGCAACAACAAGGCCAGGATCAATGGCCACCGACTGGGCATCGCGAAATGGTCGGTGGCATACCCCACGTAGAACACCGAAAAGGCGACGGCCGCCAGCATCAAGTCCTGGGATACGGCACGGGTTTCGGTGACAAACGTAATAGTCAGCAGCATCAGGGCGACGCTCAGCAGCGCCCAGCGTCTGGAAATGGGCGCGAGCAACCGGTACATCAATGTGACGATCACGGCGGCGGCGATGGCACTCGGCAGCCAGGCGCTGAGGCTGTTGACCTGCCCGAACGGCAGGGACAGCAACCAGATAAACAGCGTCGACACCGCCGAATAGTCAGCATAGGGCTGGCCATAGGTGGTCGGAAAAACCGACGGCCCGTGGCGCAGCATCTCCTGGGCGAACAGTACAAAGCGCGAGTCGAAGCCGATCGCCGCTTGCTGATAAACCCCGGCGATGAACAGCATGAGTGTCAGCAGCCCAAGCCCCACGGACTGCCGACGAATGCCGGGCGATAGGGGGGTCACGCAACGACCGAAGCGGCAGGCCATTGTTGGTGCGGAATCGGCAGCTTGCGCGACTCACCACGGCCCATCGGGAAGTACAGGAATCCGCTGCGGGCCAGGCGCTCAGCGTCGTACAGGTTACGCCCGTCGAAAATCACCGGTGCGTTAAGACGTTGCTGGATCAGGTCGAAGTCCGGCGCCTTGAACTGCTGCCATTCGGTGCAGATGATCAACGCGTCGGCACCCGCGAGGACCGATTCCGGCGTGCCCATGAGCATCAGCTTCGGTTCGTCAGGATAAAGTTGTTGGGTTTCCTGCATGGCTTCCGGGTCGAACGCCCGCACATTGGCCCCGGCGGCCCACAACGATTCCAGCAGCACACGGCTTGGCGCATCGCGCATGTCGTCGGTGTTGGGCTTGAATGCCAGGCCCCACACGGCGAAGGTCCGGCCCTGCAAATCGCCCTTGTAGAAGGCGTTGATGCGTTCGAACAGTTTGTGTTTCTGCCGCTCGTTGATGGCTTCCACCGCTTGCAGCAGGTCGCTGGAGCAGTGGGCCTCTTCGGCACTGTGAATCAGCGCGCGCATGTCCTTGGGGAAACACGAGCCGCCATACCCGCAGCCGGGATAGATGAAGTGGTAACCGATGCGTGAATCGGCACCGATGCCCAGTCGCACCGATTCGATGTCGGCACCCAGGTGTTCGGCCAGTTCGGCGATCTGGTTGATGAAGCTGATTTTGGTCGCCAGCATGCAGTTGGCGGCGTATTTGGTCAGCTCGGCGCTGCGCAGGTCCATGAACATGACGCGGTCATGGTTGCGGTTGAACGGGGCGTAGAGGTCGCGCATCACGTCGCGCACTTCATCGCCTTCACAGCCGATGATGATGCGGTCCGGGCGCCGGCAATCGGCCACGGCCGAACCTTCTTTCAAAAACTCCGGGTTGGAAACGATATCGAACTGCAACTGCCGGCCGGCCTGGAGCAGGTACTTTTCGATATGGGCGCGCAGCGTATCGCCCGTGCCCACCGGCACGGTGGATTTCTCCACCAGGATCACCGGCTGTTCACGATGACGCGCCACCGCTTCACCCACGGACAACACGTATTGCAGATCCGCCGAACCATCCTCCCGGGACGGCGTGCCGACGGCGATGAACAGCACCTGGCCATGTTGCACCGCGAATTTTTCGTCCGCGGTGAAGTGCAGCCGCTTGGCGTCCAGGCTTTCACGCACCAGGCTGGCCAGCCCCGGCTCGAAGATGCTGACGTGGCCTTGTTGCAGCAACGCAACTTTTTTCTCGTCAATGTCCATGCACACTACGTCGTGGCCGACTTCAGCCAGGACGGCGGCTTGCACCAGACCAACGTAACCGCTACCAAATACACTGATTTTCATGATGCACTCCTAAGTTCGGGCGCGCGAGCAGGTCGAGAATTAATAGTGATAACACCCAGGATGACCAGAGCCACTCCCAGGGTTTTTGAAAGACTGAAGGATTCGTTGAACAGTGGCAGGCTGGCGGCCAGCACATACACCAACGCATAGCTGATGCTCAGCAGTGAATAGGCCCGGCCCAGCGGCACATCCCGCAGGGCGGCGAGCCAGGTGAGCATCGACACGGCATAGGCGAGGATGGCGGCCAGCACGACGGCCACGGCGGACACATCGACGCTGCCATTGCTCAAGGCGGATAACCATTGTTCGGGATGCGGCAAGCGAGTCATGCTCCAGCGCATACCCAACTGCGCGGTGGTGCCCAACAGCACGCTGCCCAGGGCGAAGGCGATTCCTCGACGCAGGCTCATGCGTGTTGCCCCAGCAGCGCCACGCCACTGATCACCAGCGCCACGCCCAACCAGTGACGGCGGTCGATGACTTCGTGAAAGACGAAACGGGCGACCAGTGTAATCAGCACGAAATTCAAGCTGAGCATGGGATAGGCGATACCGACTTCGAGGCGCTGCAACACCAGCAGCCAGACCAGCAAGCCCAGTCCCAGGGAGGCGAGCGCCAGCCACAGCCACGGCGAGCGCAGTTTCTCGCCCCAGCCCGAGGTCTTGCCACGCCAGCTTTCCACGGCGTACTTCTGGGCGATCTGGCCCAGGCAGGTCAGCAGGCAGGCGGTCAGTAGCAGCAACAGGCTCATGACGCATCCTGAGGGAAGATCAGAATCACCAGGTTGCCTTGTTCATAACGTTTGCCGTCCTTGGGCAGCAGTTCGATTTCTTGCAGTTCGTCATCTCCCTTGACCCGCATCACCACGCCGACCGAACCGTTCCGGCGGGCTTCACGCATCCACTGTTGCACCTGATCGAGATCGACTCGCTGCTGTATTGCATCAGGATAGGCCAAGCCATATTTCAGTTCACCTATCGTGTTGTACAACGCCACGTCAGGGCGTTTCAGGCGCCAGGCCAGGGCCGAGGCGGCGCCGAGGTCGTTGCTCAACAGCTTGTCGGCCTGTGCCAGTTCATCGACGTGATGGAGTACGAACTGGTCAGGCATCTTGTTCGCCACCACCGAGTTGGGCATCCCGGCCGGCAGTACGCCAATCAGCAGCAAACTGCCGAAGGCCGGTGCCGCCCAGCATTGCAACGGACGAAACGCTTGCAGCAGGTTGGCCATGATCCAGCCGATCAACCCGATGAACACCAATATCAGATTGTGCAGTTCATGGTTGTACAGCGGTTTTTTCAGTTGCAGATAGACTAGCGCAATCAGGGTGATCAGGCCCAGCATCAGGTTCAGCAGGCCGTTGATACCCAGTGCCCGGCCCTGTTCCAGCTTCAGCCGGTCGGCCAAAGCATGACCCAGCAACAACGCCAGGGGCAGCAGGCAGGGCATGATGTAGGTCGGCAGTTTGCCGTTGCTCAGGCTGAAAAACAGCAGTGGCATCAGCAGCCACAGCAACAGGAACGCGATGTTGGCCTGGCGCCGGGTCTGCCAGGCCTGTTTCAGTGCCGATGGCAGCAACGCCGCCCATGGCAGGCTGAATGCCACCAGCAACGGCAGGTAGAACCACCACGGTGCATCGTGCTGGGCGTCATCCCCGGCGAAGCGGCGAATGTGTTCGTGCCAGAAGAAGAACCGCCAGTAATCGGGCTCCTGCGCATGCACCGACAAGGCCCACGGCAGACTCACCACGATGGCCACGACAATCGCCACCGGGCCGTAAGCCAGCAATTCGCGCCAGCGTTTTTGCCAGAGCATCCAGGGCAGGGCGACCAGCACCGGCAGCAGCCAGGCAAGGAACCCCTTGGTCATGAAGCCCATGCCGCAAGCCAGGCCCAGCACCGCCCAACCGAGCAGGCGCGGGCCTCGGCGGACGCTGTCCAGTGCAAACCACAAACCCACCAGGCTCAGGTTGACCCAGAAAGTGAATTGCGGATCGAGGTTGGCGTAGCCGGCTTGCCCGGCGACGATCGTAAAGCTCATGTACAGCAGTGCGCAGGCGAAACTCTTGCGTGGCTCGCTCCACAATCGGCGGGCGATCAGGTAACACAGCAACACGCTAAGCCCCGTACTCAGCACCGAGGCGATACGCACGCCAAATAGATTTTCGCCAAACAGCGCCTGGCCGATGGCGATCATCCAGTAGCCGGCCACCGGTTTTTCGAAGTAACGCAAACTCATGAAGTGCGGCGACACCCAGTTACCGCTCAGGAGCATGTCCTGGCTGATCTGGGCGTAACGGGTTTCGTCGGGAATCCATAAACCATGGGTGCCCAGCGGCAGCAAGTATGCCAGCGCCAACACAATCAGTAATAACGGCAATGCCCAGGGTTTGCTCATGCGCCTTGTACCCCCAGCCAGCCTTCACGGCCCTGGAGGGTGCCGCGCACGACCCGGCCCGACGGCAAGGTAGCGCAGGCCTCGGGCAGCAAATTGCCCAAGGGCTGGAAATGAATATCACGTTGGCGAGCATCGGCCAGTAATTGGCGAAAATCGTTGGCCATCAGAATCCCTTCTACTTCGGCATGGACAGTGTAGACATTGAGTTTTTGCGGGGAGAACCGTTCAAGGATAAAGGTGTTGAAGTCTTTGGCTGCGACGGTCGGGCCGACCACCTCGTCGAAGGTCGGCAGGTCCACCGGAATCTGCGGCGCCCCCGGACTGCCATCGGCCAAGGTCGGCCGGAACAGATGCTGGCCTCGACAATCGCTGTTGTAGCGAAAGCCGAAAGCCTGCTTGGCCTCGATCACACGCTCGTCCGCCCGCCAACCGGCGGACGCCGAGCATTCTACCTTTTGCCCAAGAATATCGCTGAGGCTGTCGACGCCACGGCGAATCTGTTCGATCAGTTGCGCTTCGCTCCAGTGTCCGGCATTGGCTTGCCAGCCGTGGTGATCCCAAGCGTGCAGGCCGACTTCATGCCCGGCTGCCTGGGCCTGACGCATCAGGTGCCCGAGGTCGCGACCGATCGGTTTGCCCGGCCACGCGGTGCCAGCCAACAGAATGTCCCAGCCATACAGGCCGGCGGCGTTGGAACGCAGCATTTTCCAGAGAAATTGCGGGCGGATCAGGCGCCACAGGTGGCGCCCCATGTTGTCTGGCCCGACGCTGAAGAAAAACGTCGCCTTGACCTGAGCCTCATCGAGCATTTCCAGCAGCCGCGGCACCCCCTCACGGGTGCCTCGGTAGGTGTCGACATCGATTCGAAGGCCTGCCTGCATCAACGTTTTTTGTCCGCGATCTCAAGCATGGCTTCGCGCAAGAAGAAGTCCAGCGTGTTGCCGATGGTCTCGCTCATCTCGACAGTCGGCGCCCAATCCAGCAGACGCTTGGCGTTGGCGATGCTCGGTTTGCGGTGAGACACGTCCTGATAGCCGGTGCCATAGAAGGCCTTGCTTTCGATATCGCGGAAACCGGCGAACGGCGGGAAGTTGTCGCGCAACGGGTGCGCCTCGAACTGACGCAGCAGCTCTTCGCCCAATTGACGAATGCTGGCTTCGTTGTCCGGGTTGCCGATGTTGATGATCTGGCCGTTGCAGGCATCATTGTCGTTGTCGATGATCCGCGCCAGGGCTTCGACGCCATCGGCGATGTCGGTGAAGCAGCGTTTTTGCTCGCCGCCATCGAACAGACGGATCGGTGTGCCTTCCACCAGGTTCAGGATCAATTGGGTGATGGCCCGGGAGCTGCCGATGCGCGCCGAGTCCAGACGGTCCAGGCGTGGGCCCATCCAGTTGAAAGGGCGGAACAGGGTGAAGTTCAGGCCTTTCTGGCCATAGGCCCAGATCACCCGGTCGAGCAACTGCTTGGAGATCGAGTAGATCCAGCGTTGCTTGTTGATCGGCCCGACCACCAGGTTGGAGCTGTCTTCGTCGAAGTTGGCGTCCTGGCACATGCCATAGACTTCCGACGTCGACGGGAAGATCACGCGCTTGTTGTATTTGACGCAGTAGCGAACCAGTTTCAGGTTCTCTTCGAAATCCAGCTCGAACACCCGCAGCGGATTACGGGTGTATTCGATCGGCGTGGCGATCGCCACCAGCGGCAGGACCACGTCGCACTTCTTGATGTGGTACTCGATCCACTCCGAGTGGATGCTGATGTCGCCTTCGACGAAGTGGAAGTTCGGATGGCTGCGCAGGCGCTCGATGGCGTCCGAGCCGATGTCCAGGCCGTACACTTCATAGCGGTCGTCACGCAGCAGACGCTCGGACAGGTGATTGCCAATGAAGCCGTTGACGCCAAGGATCAGCACTCGGGTGCGACGCGGTGCACGGCCCGATTCGGCGCCACGCAATACGGAACCGTCGACCAGCCCCAGCTCATTGGCCAGTTGTGGGCCGCTGAGGTACAGGCCGTTGTCGTTGCGTTGGCCGGCGTTGATCACCAGCGAATCTTCGCCGCAAGCAATGCGTAGCGGATCGACGCTGATGACCCGACCGGGTGCCTGGCCTTCGTTGCCCTTGACGACATCCGCGCTCCAGACAATCAACTTGTGCTCGCCCACGGCACAGAACGCGCCCGGGTAAGGCTGGGTCACGGCGCGGACCAGATTGAACAGTTCTTCGGCCGGTTTGCTCCAGACCAGTTTGCCGTCCGCCGGGGTGCGACGGCCAAACACTGTGGCTTTGGATTCGTCCTGCGGGGTTTCGCTGATTTTGCCCTGAAGCAGTGCAGGCAAGGTGTCGCGCAGCAGATCGCTGGCGGCCTGGCGCAATTTGCCGTGCAGGGTCAGCGCGGTGTCGGTGCGCTCGATCGCCACCCGTTGCTGGGCGATGATCGCGCCGGCGTCGGCACGTTTGACCATGCGGTGCAGGGTCACGCCGGTTTCGGTTTCACCGTTGACCAGCACCCAGTTGGCCGGGGCCCGGCCACGGTAGCGAGGCAGCAACGAGCCGTGCAGGTTGAACGCGCCTTTACTGGCAGTGGCCAGCAGTGGTTCGCTCAGCAGATTGCGGTAGTAGAACGAGAACAGGTAATCGGGGTTGAGCTTGCTGATGCGCTCGATCCACAGCGGGTGGTTGGCATCTTCCGGGGCGTGCACCGGGATGCCTTTACGGGCGCACAGTTGCGCAACCGAGCCATAGAACGCATTTTCCTTCGGGTCATCGGGATGGGTGAACACGGCTGCAATCTCGAAACCGCTGGCAAGCAGGGTTTCGATGCCGGCACAGCCAATATCGTGATAAGCGAAGACAACAGCTTTTGCACTCATGAGAGAACCTGATCTGAAGAAGTGGAAGTGAGACCGTCAACGGTGACAACGGGGGCAGGAGCAGAGGGGGTGCTGCGCAAAACCTTTTCGATAAAGAACCGTGGACGTGCCCGGACGTCGCCGTACATGCGGCCCAGGTACTCGCCCAGCAGGCCCATGCCAATGAATTGCCCACCGGTGAAAACGAACAATACGGCGAACAGGACGAACGTACCGCCGCCCGCCCAACCGGCGCCGAAAGCCATGCGCAGTACAATCAACGCGATGGCGAACAGCACGCCGAGGCCGGCCATGCCGAAGCCGACGATGCTCAGCAATCGCAGTGGCGTGGTGGTCATGCAGGTGATCAGGTCGAACATCAGATTGATCAGGCGCATCGGGCTGTATTTGGATTCGCCATGTTCGCGCTCGGCGTGGGTCACCAGAATTTCCGTGGTGTGCCGGGCGAAACTGTTGGCCAGGATCGGGATGAACGTGCTGCGTTCGCGGCAGGCGAGCATGGCATCGACGATGGTCCGGCGATAGGCGCGCAGCATGCAGCCGTAGTCGCTCATGGCGACGCCAGTGGAGCGTTGCACGGCGAGGTTGATCAGCTTCGATGGCCAGCGACGCAAGGCCGAGTCCTGACGGTTATTGCGCACCGTGGCGACCACGTCATAGCCCAGTTCCGCCTGAGCCACCAGCCGAGGGATTTCTTCCGGCGGGTTTTGCAGGTCGGCGTCGAGGGTGATCACCACATCGCCCTTGCATTGTTCGAACCCGGCCATGATCGCCGCATGTTGGCCGTAGTTGCGGTTGAGAATGACCGCCACCACCGGGCTGCAGTCGCGACTGGCAGCCTCCTCGAGGATTTGCGCCGAGTTGTCGCGGCTGCCGTCGTCGACCAACACAATTTCGTAGTCATGGTGCAGTTGCTGGCACGCCGCTTCGGTACGCCTGAGCAACTCGGGCAGGCTGTCCTGTTCGTTGTAGACCGGGATGACGATTGATACGCAACGGATCGGATAAGGTTTCACAGGCTTCTGTCCAGTGTGTTTTCAATGGCGCCGACGACACGATCGACATCATCGGTGGTCATGTCGGGGAACAACGGGATCGAACACAGCCGCGCCGAGTTCCATTCGGTGTTGGGCAGGTAGATGTTGGGGAAACGCTGCCGGTAGTAAGTGTGCAGGTGGGTGGCGATGAAGTGAATGCCGGTGCCGATGTTCTGTTCCTGCAACGCCTTCATGAACGCCTCGCGATCCAGCCCGCAACGCTCGGCGTCGATGCGCAGGATGAACAGATGCCAGGCGTGCTGTTGCGCATGGGCCGGAATGGCCAGCGGTTGCACCGGCAGGCCTTCGAGGCGTTGCAGGTAGGTCTGGGCCAGCTCTGTGCGTTTGGCGTTGATCGCGTCCAGGCGCTCCAGTTGCACCAGGGCGATGGCAGCATTGATGTCGGCCAGGTTGTACTTGAAGCCGGGTTCGATCACCTGGGCCTGGGGTTTGCGGCCGTGGGTGAGGCGGTCGTAGGCGTCGACACCCAGGCCATGGAACTTGAGCATGCGTACCCGATTGGCCAGGGCTTCATCGTCGCTGACGAACATCGCGCCCTCGGCGCAGGTCATGTTCTTGATCGCGTGGAACGAGAAGATCGCCGTGCCTTGGGCGCCGACGTGCCGACCTTTATAGAAAGTGCCCGCGGCGTGAGCCGCGTCTTCGATGACGGCGATGCCATGTTTGTCGGCCAGATCGTAGAGCGGATCGAGGTCGAACGCCGCGCCGGCGTAATGCACCGGAATGATTGCCTTGGTGCGCGGTGTGATCGCCGCTTCGATGCTCGCCAGGTCGCTCATCAACGTGTCGCGGTCAACGTCGACGAAAACCGGCGTCGCGCCGAGCAGGCAGATCATGTTGGCGGTCGACACCCAGGTCTGCGATGGGGTGATGACTTCGTCGCCGGGCCCGATCCCCAATGCCAGTAACGTGATATGCATACCACCGGTGGCCGATGACAATGTGACGGCATGCCGACAGCCAACATAGTTGGCGAAGTGTTCTTCCAGTTGCTGGTTTTTCGGCCCGGTAGTGATCCAGCCAGAGCGCAGTACTTGCTCTACCGCAGCAATTTCTTCGTCGCCGATACTGGGGCGGGAGAAGGGTAAAAACGCCTGACTCATGGGCACCTCGGAGCTTAAAAATGAATAACCATGCAGGTTAAAAGCGCTGGATCCAATTGCAGAGTAGACGCCAAAACAAAAGCTGCATCAAGCAGTTGCCGGAAATTTGTGACAAATTACATCGGTTGACTTTTCATGTCATGGTCAACACGTTGGACGCTCACAAAGGCGTCATCTCGGACCCCATTGAGGTTAAGCGTGATTTTGTGAAAGGAACATGAAAAACCGGTGGGCGATTCGTTTATCTCAAGCTCATACAGCCACTGTTCAGGCTTCTGCCGTGCACCGCGCTTTTTATAGGAAAAGGCGTAGAGAAGTGTCCGCCTTAATGGACTTGTGCTGCATTGCTTAGTTGTTTTTTTGAACTGTTATATTCAAGGCGATTTCGTTTGACGGATTTACCTGTTACCGATTCAAAGGTTCGCTCAGCACATGAGCATGCCCGATGGTCGACACATGAACCTCGCTACCCGCGGGCGGCGCGTGCATGCCGGAGCTGCGCACCAGCAATGAACGACCCGGACGTTCATCCGCAGCCAACGTCTGCAATTCCACAGTCAAGGTGCAGGTATTTCCACCGAAATCACATTCGGTGACCACACCGCGACAGCCGTCCGATTGCACCAGGCCGTGGGGGGCACTGGTCAACTGAAGTTGTTCGGGGCGCAGCATGATTTGCGCTGATCTGTTGTTTCTGTGGTTGTTGACCGGTACGCGCCCCAGCTCGCAATGAGCCCAACCCGCTTCGATTCTGGCCGGCATGACCACGGCATCCCCGAGAAACAGGGCGGTTTGTTCATCGTCGGGATAGCGGTAAAGGTCCAGTGGATGTCCTGATTGCACTAGCCGGCCCTGACGCATCACCGCCAACTGATCGGCGAATGACAACGCTTCACTCTGATCATGCGTCACCAGAATGGTCGTGACACCGGCGTCTGCCAGAAGCCGGGCGACCAATTTGCGCATGGCGGCGCGCAAACCGGTATCGAGCGCCGAAAACGGCTCGTCCAGCAACATCAACCGTGGTTGTTGCGCCAGGGCGCGGGCCAGCGCAACACGCTGTTGCTGGCCACCGGAGAGTTCATGCGGCCAACGATTGGCCATGCTCGCGTCCAGCGCCACGCTGTCCATCAACTCAGCGACACGTTCCTGTTTGGCAACGCCCTTGGCCGCGAGCCCGAAACCGATGTTGGCGGCCACGGTCATGTGCGGAAACAGTGCACCATCCTGCGGAACATAGCCGATCAGCCGTTGATGCGCGGGTACTTCGTGGGTGCTGTCGACCAGCGTCTGACCATTGAGCGAAAGGCTGCCCGAGTCCGGGAATTCGAAACCGGCGATCATTCGCAGCAAAGTGGTTTTGCCCGAACCGGACGGGCCGACGATAACCGTGCGGCTTCCCTTTGGCACCGACAGGTTGATGTTCTCCAGGGCTCGTTGAGAACCGTAGGACTTGCAGATCGATTGGAGTTCAAGAGTGTTCATCGGCCAGCCGTGCGTTTGGATTGGTGATAAAGAAGTCCGGTCAATGGAAGCGACAGCACAATCATGAGCAAGGCATAGGGCGCAGCGGCGGCGTAGTCGATTTCACTGGTCATTGCCCAGAAACCGGTGGCCAGGGTGCGCGTGCCATTGGGGGCGAGCAGCAGGGTAGCGGTTAACTCATTGCTGACTGCCAGGAACACCAGCGCAGCGCCAGCGGCAGCACCAGGTGCGGCCAGACGCAGCGTGATCAGCCACAGCGCCCGACCGGGAGAACGACCGAGGCTGCGGGCCATGTTCTCCAGTTCCACCGGCGCCTGGGCGATGCCTGCGCGCAAACTCACCAGGGCGCGGGGCAAAAACATCAGTAAATACGCCAGCAGCACCGTGACGGTGGTCTGGTAAATCGGCCGGGCAAAATGAATTGTCAGCGTCACCAGTGCCAGCGCGACGACAATTCCCGGCAACGAGCTGGTGATGTAGTTGCAACTTTCCAGCACACGCTGTAACCGGCCTGGCGAGCGAATCGACAGCCAGGCAATCGGGATTGCCGCGCAGGTGGTAATGAGTGCGCCAGCGGCCCCGAGCATGAGTGTTTGCTCCAGCGCTGGCAGCAGTTCGCCCATTTGCCAGACTTGAGCGCCCCCGGCTATCAGCCATTTGCCAAGGGTGATCAACGGCACACCGAGTGCCAGCACACAGGTCATGCCTTGCAGCAAGAGCGCGAGTAGGGTGGTACGCAGATTCAGACGCACGATCCTTTGTTCGCGGGCGCTCCCCGACCCGACCCGGGCGTAACGCGCCGTACCGCGAGCAGCCGACTCGGCGGTCAGCATGGCCACGCAGCAGAGTGCGAGGACGCCCGCCAGCATATTGGCTGCGGGCCCGTTAAAGGTGGATTTGAACTGATCGAAGATGGCGGTGGTGAAGGTGTCGAAGCGGATCATCGCGTACAGGCCGTACTCGGCCAGCAGGTGCAGCCCCACCAGCAAGGCCCCGCCGCAGATGGCCAGGCGCAGTTGCGGCAGCACCACGCGAAAAAACACCGCCCAGGGCTTGAGCCCCAACGACTCGCAGACATCTTCGATGGCCGGATCGAGCCGGCGCAAAGTCGCCGCTATCGGCAGATAAAGAAACGGGAAGTAAGCGATGACTGAAACCAGAACGCCGGCAAACAGCCCATGAATCGGTGGGACCAGACTGACCCAGGCATAGCTGTGAACGAATGCCGGTACCGCCAGCGGCGCCGTCGCCAACAGCGACCACCAGCGCCGCCCCGGCAGGTTGGTGCGTTCCGTCAACCAGGCCAGGGCCAGCCCTAGTGCAACGCACAAGGGAATGGTGAGCAACACCAGCAATACGGTGTTGATCAGCAACTCGCCGACGCGTGGGCGCCATACCAGCGTCAGCAGCGTCGCCCAGCCTGTCTGCACCGACACGCCGATGACGAAAGCAATCGGCAGCAAGGCCAGCAACGACACCAGCACCGACAAACCAATCACCCATGCGCCGCCGCGGCCCGTGAAGACGCCGCGAGAGCGTGCGCGCAAGTTTGCAGAGGACGCCGCAGCGACCTCTGCCGGTAGAGTTTCAGGAAGCAATTAGAGCAACCCTGCCTGGGTCATCAGCTCTACAGCCTTTTTGCTGTCGAGTTTCGAGACGTCGACAGTCGGGGCGTCGAGTTGCTGCAGCGGTACCAGTTTCGGGTTGGATTCTGCGTTCTTGCCCACGGCGTATTCAAACGAGTTGCCGGTCTTGAGGATCGCCTGGCCGTCTTTGCCGGTAATCCATTTCAGGAAGGCCTGGGCCTGTTCCTTGTGTTGGCTGGAAGCCAGAACGCCGCCACCGGACAGGCTGACAAAGGCACCTGGATCTTTGTGTTTGAAGTAGTTCAGCGAGGTGTTCTTGCTGTTCTCGCCGGTCTTGGACTGATCGACGAAGCTGTAATAGTGATAGATCACGCCGCTGTCGATCTGGCCGGCATTGACGGCCTTGAGTACGGCGCTGTTGCCCCGGTAGGCGGTGAAGTTGGTTTTCATGGCTTTCAGCCAGTCGAGGGTGGCGGCTTCACCCTTGAGTTCCAGCACAGCAGCGACGATGGCTTGGAAGTCGGCACCGGCCGGCGAAGCGGCCCAGCGGCCTTTCCAGTTCGGTGCGGCGAGGTCCATCAACGATTTTGGCAAGTCTGCTTCGGTCAGCTTGCTCGGGTTGTAGACGAACACTGTGGAGCGTGCGGCAATCCCTACCCATTTGCCATGCGCCGGACGATAGGCCGCGCCCACTTGTTCCAGCGTGCTCGGTGCAACCGGTGCAAACAGCCCCGCGTTGTCGACCAGCACCATGGCCGGGGAGTTTTCGGTCAGGAACACGTCGGCCGGGGAGGCTGCACCTTCTTGCACGAGTTGATTGCCCATCTCGGTGTCGTCGCCATTGCGCACGGTCACTTTGATGCCGGTTTCCTTGGTGAAGCCTTCGATCCAGGCTTTGGTCAGGCTTTCGTGTTGAGCGTTGTAGACCACGATACCGTCAGCCTGCGCAGCGGCATACACGTGACCGGCGCTGAGGAGTGCAGTGGTCAGCAATGCTTTTTTAAGGAACGAGGGGATGCGGGAAATCATTCTGTCGACGGCTCCTGTTTTTTTAAGTCAACACGCGCAGATTCAGCGGAACAATGCGAATCATTTGCATATTTGAGTCGCCGCGAATGTAGAGCTCAAAATGAGAAAAAATCGTCAAAAAAACCGTTAATAGATGTCATTTTAATGTCAGGGGTGGCTCTGCGGGAAAATCAAAATCTCCAGATTGCCCCTTTGGTAACGCTTGCCATCGATGGGCAACATCTCGACTTCCTGTATTTCCGTGACACTGTTAACCCGCATCACCACGCCGACCGCGCCTTTTTTGCGGGCCTCGGTCATCCATTGCCCGACGTTGTCCATGGTGACTTTACGTGAAGCCATGGCGGGGTCGTCGAGGCCATATTTCAGCTCGCCGATGGTGTTGAAAAGATCGACCTGCGGCCGCTTCAGGCGCCAGGACAAGGCTGATGCCGCGCCTAAATCATTACTCAACAGCGATGTCGTCTGACTCAACGCATCCAGATGTTCGGCAATAAACTGGTCAGGCATCTTGCTATCGACAATCTGGCTCGGCATCGCCGCCGGCAACAACGCCACCAGCAGCCAGATACCGAGTGCCGGCATGGCCCAGAGCGCCAGCGGTCGCAGCACCTGCAAGGCGTTGGCGATGATCCAGCCGAGCAATACGATGAATGCCAGGGACAAGGCGAACATCTCGGTGTTTTCGTAGACTTCTTTGGTGGCCTGCAGATAAAGCAAGGCGATCAGGGCGCAGGTGGCGATGACGACGTTGAGTACACCGTTGATGCGAATTGCCCGGCCTCGCCCTTGATTCAGCAGCTCCATCACTGCGTGTCCCATCAGCAACGCCAAAGGCAACAGACACGGCATGATGTAGGTTGGCAGCTTGCCGCTACTCAGGCTGAAGAACGCCAACGGCAAGAGCATCCAGAGCAACAGAAAACCGATCACGGGCTGGCGCTTTTGCTGCCAGGCCTGAACGAACGTCGTCGGCAACAACACGGCCCACGGCAGGCTCGAGGCGACCAGCAATGGCAGATAGAACCACCATGGACGAGCGTGTTGCGCGTTGTCGGCAGCAAAGCGGCGAATGTGTTCGTGCCAGAAGAAAAACCGCCAGAAATCCGGTTCCTGATGATGGATGGCAAGTACCCACGGTAGGCACACCACGGCGGCCACGACTATCGCCAGTGGTCCGTAGCGCAACAGCTCTCCCAGGCGTCGCTGCCAAATCATGTAGGGCAGGGCGATCAGCACTGGCAACAGCCAGGCGAGAAAGCCCTTGGTCATGAAGCCCATGCCACAGGCAAAACCCAACAGCGCCCAAGCGCCGAGTTTGCCGCGAGAGGAATGGCTATCGATGGCGAACCACAACGCGACCAGGCTCAAATTGACCCAGAACGTGAATTGCGGATCGAGGTTGGCGTATCCGGCTTGCCCGGCGATCAGGCCGAAGCTCATGTAGAGCAAGGCGCAGATGAAGCTCTTGCGCGGATCATTCCAGAATCGGCGAGCAATCAGGTAAGTCAGCCAGACGCTCAGCCCGGTACTCAGTGCCGAAGCGATACGTACTCCGAACAGGTTGTCGCCAAACACTGCTTGACCGATGGCGATCATCCAGTAACCGGCGATGGGTTTTTCGAAGTAGCGGATACCCATGAAGTGCGGGGACACCCAGTTACCGCTCAACAGCATTTCCTGGCTGATCTGACCGTAGCGGGTTTCGTCGGGAATCCAAAGACCATGGGTGACTAGCGGCAGCAGATAGAAAACAACAAACGCCAGCAGCAGGACGGGCACTATCCAGCGTTCGGTGATGGGCAGCGCACGCGCGGTGCCACGTAATAAATAGCCGTCGGGGTGGGGCAACAAGTTATTGGACGTCATGACTCGACCTTGGCGCAGAAGGATGGTGTTGCGCTCGGTACACGTGTACGCGAGCGAAACTTCTTACATAAAGCAACGCAATAGCGATTTGGACTACAGAAGTTGCGTCAGCCATCTAAGGGTTATGGACTAGTTATAGTCCGCCCCAACAAAAACGCTTTTTCGGCATCGGCGTTTTTGCCGCGATTATTGTTTCAAGGCTTTACCGTGCAACAGCGTTTGCCAGTCAGTGGTATTCACAATGCCGAGCACCTGAGGTTGCCCGTCGGCGGCAATGTGCACGAACAAGGCACTGCCGTACTCACTGGTCGTCGCGTGCTCGAAACCGGTCTGGGCTTCGAAATCGCTGATGCAACCGCTGTGGGTGACCAGCACCAGATTTCGATGGGCTTGCTTGTGTGCCACCACATCGTCACGCAGGGTTTTGCCACAACTGACCAGCCATTCCTGGGTCATCGCGTCTTTGCCGAACATGTAGTGCGAGGTTTGCGCCGTGCGGGTGGTCGGGCTGCTCAGCACATCGGTCTGCGCCATGCCCAGCTGCATAAAGCCTTGACCCACGGCTGTTGCGGCAGTGCTGCCGATTTGGGTAATGCCATCGGCAGGACCAAGGCACGGGTTGCTGGATTGGTCGCAACGCTCGGCATGGCGAACCAGCGCCACGACTTCGCCGGCTTGCCAGCGACTGACCAGACTGCTGGTCACCTCGGATCCGGCAGTCCCCAGATTGACCGGAGATCTGGGCCACCAGACAAACCCCATGACGAGTGCAGCGACAACCAGAGCGGCCGCTGCCGCGACTAGCTTAGTGAGCCGCGATGTAATGATTCGTGCCGTTGGCAGTTTGCGCGATACATAATTAACCACGTTTTATTTACCCGTCGGTACGCAATAGAGAACAACTTTCAAATACAACCCTGTGTGACAACGCTTTAAGGGCCATGGAAAGACACTAGATCAAGGCAGGTGTCGGAGTAGTGAAAGGGATGTGAAAATTTTGCGCAGCCGCATTTCTGTGTTTATTTAGTTAGTTGTTGCAACGCTTGTCTTGTACACCACGCACAGTGGTCTATCTTTGGCTCGCGTCTCGGCTCGGCGGCCATTGGCCCGGGTCAGCAGATGTCGCGATTTGAACTGGTAGTGGAGTCATGCAACCGAATGGATTTCAAGCAGAGTCTGACGAAACGGATTGTCATCGTATTTGCCCTGATGAGCGCCTTGGTCGCGGGCGTATTCGCGGTGGGCATCGTTGCGACCGTGCATGTGGTGGAGCGAAAACTCACGGCCTCGCGCCTGATGGGAGGGCTGCACCGCTTGCTGTTGATGGAAAACCGCACCGGGTGGAGCCATCAACCGGAGAAGGACGAGCTGTTTTTCATCCAGGGCGAATCGGGGCCCATGGCGCTGGATACGGAACTCGCGGCGCTTGCACCGGGTTTTCAGGAAGTCCTCTACGCAGGTTCGAAGTACTACGCCATGGTGAACATGGTGAGCGGTCGCAAATATGTTTTGTTGCGAGACCAGCGAAGCCTCAAACAGCGTGAACATATGTTGTTCTCGGTGGTACTCGTCGGGTTCGTCTTGAGCGTCCTGCTGGCGGTTTTGTTGGGCCGGTTGCTGGCCAGGCGCGTGATGGCGCCGGTCATTCGTCTGGCGCGCCAGGTGCGTCATCGCAATCAGTTGCTGGAACTGGCCCCTGCGCTTCATCCTGACTATGCGGTTGACGAAGTGGGGGAGCTGGCGCTTTCCTTTGATCAAACCCTGGGTCGGTTACGTGAGGCACTAGGCCGGGAAAAGCTCTTCACCAGCGATGTCAGCCACGAGCTGCGCACGCCGTTGATGGTATTGGCCAGTTCCTGCGAACTGCTGCTCGACAACCCCTCGCTTGACCAGCGCTCCGTGGCTCAAGTCAGTCGAATCGCCCGCGCGAGTGACGAAATGCGGCAGTTGGTCGATACGTTTCTGATGCTGGCTCGCGACCGAGAAAGCTCCGGTGCTGCAGCGAGCGCGACAATGAAAGAGGTTGCCGATTCTCTCGTGGGGATCTGGGGGCCGCTGATCCGGGAAAAGGGCATCGAGTTCATCTACGACGACGAACAGGTTTCGTCGCATCGCCATAACCTGGCATTCCTGCAGTCAGTCATGGGCAATTTGCTGCGCAACGCCTGGCATTACACCGACCATGGCTACATCCGCTTGACCCTGCGAGAGCACGATTTTTGCGTCGAAGACAGCGGCATAGGCATCCCGGAAGAAAAACGCCATGCAATGTTTCAATCTTTCGTACGCGGTGACGAGCGCCGGGGAGAAGGGCTGGGGCTGGGCCTTTCACTGATCCAGCGGATTTGTACCCATCAGGGTTGGCGAGTGGAACTCAGTAATCTTCAGCCCAACGGCTGTTGTTTCACGGTGGAACTGCAAGGCGCGTGATTACTTTTATCTGGCCGCCGGACAACCTCTCGAAGTTGCGGCCGTGGCCTGGCTGATCAGCGCGGCTAACCGCTTCACATTGTTCTGATGGGCCGCCACCAGATCATCAATGCTCGCACCGGAAGCGGTCTGCAACGTGCTGCGGCAAGTGATCGGCGGATTATCGCCGGCGCCGAGTTTGCGCAGGCGCCATTTGACGTCGATCAATGCGTATTGACCGGGTATCGAATCGAAGCGTTGTACATTCAGGCGCAACGACACTCTGCGTTGCGGGTCACTGTTGACCAGTTGATCGACCAGGGCGCTGCGCAACTCATCCACCAGAGTTGCCGCCCACCATTCGGTTTCGAGGATCGCCAGGCCACTTTTGCCTTGGCGAATGACTATCTGCGGGCGATCGACCTGGGGGGGCACTGTGATGGCTTCGATCTGGATATCCGCGCTGCTGCTTGCGCCGCTCAGTTGGGCGGGGGTCAGGGTGTGGAACTGAATCGGATCGCTGCGGCAAGCGGTGAGCAACAATAACGCAGTGACCAGGGTGATCTTCGGCGAAAAAGCCATGGATGTCGCTCCTGTACTCAATTACGCGGTGGCGGCTGCAAGTCCATCGGCGCGGCGTTGTCGGGCCGGCCGCGAATCAGGGATTCCGGATGCCGGCCCAGATAATCCGAGAGCTCACGCAGAGAGCGCGACATGCGTCCCAGTTCGTCCAGGGTCTGGGTCAGTTGTTCCCGTTGCGGTGAATCATCGGCAAGGGTCGAGCTGGCCGATTGCAAGGTTTTGCTGACGTCCGCCAGGGTCGTCTGCACGCCGGGCAAGGTTCTGGCGTTGAACTGTACGAGGCTCTTGCGCAGCTCAACGAGATTGCCGTCGAGGTTGCCGGCAATGCGTTCGATGGGCAGCTGGTTGATCTTGTTGACCATGCTCTCGAGTTTTTCCTGCAACTGCTCGAGGCTGCCGGGAATGGTGGGGATCACGACGGGACGGGCAGTCGGATCAAACACGACTTTCTCGGCCTTGGGGTAGAAGTCGAGCGAGATGTACAGCTGACCGGTCAACAGATTGCCGCTACGGGCCTGGGCCCGCAGGCCATTTTCGATGAAGGAGCCCATCAGGCGTACGCTCGCGGCTTCGTCATTGGGATCATGCTTCAAGGCCTCAAGCATTTTGTAATGAGCCTGACCGAGGCGTTGCGGGTAGATCACGATGCCGACGTTGACCGGAAAGCTGCGTTTTTTTGCGTCGAAATCCAGATTGACCGAGACGACTTTGCCGAATTCGATGCCGAGGAATTCCACCGGTGCATCGACCTTGAGCCCGCGCAGGGCCTGGTCGAAACGCAGGCTCAGGTATTGCGCCTTGCCATTGGGCGGGGCGAGGGCGGTTTGCTGATCCTCGAACAGTTCGAAAGTCTTTTCCACGCTGGCCGGCTGATCGTTGGGGCTGTATTCCGGCGCGCGAAACGCAATGCCGCCCACCAACAAGGACGATAAGGACTCGGTACTCACCGCAAAACCATTGGCACCGACGCTCACATCAATACCACTGGCGTTCCAGAACCGGGTGTTCTCGGTGACGTAGGCATCATTGGGCGAGTGCACAAAGATTTCGATGTCCACCCCTTTGCCATCGGCATCCAGCGCATACGCCACCACTTGCCCGACCGGGATCTTGCGATAGTAGACGGGGGAGCCGATATCCAGCGAGCCGAGGTCCTGAGTGTGCAGCATGAAGCGTTTGCCCGGTTCGCCATAGGTAATAGGCGGAGGGTTTTCCAGGCCAGTGAAGTGTTTGGAACGGGCGTTGGCCTGGCCAATGTCGGCGCCAATGTAGTCGCCCGACAGCAGGGTATCGATGCCCGATACGCCGCCGGCACCGATACGTGGCCGCACGACCCAGAACTGCGAGTCTTCGCGGGTAAAGCTTTCAGCCTGTTTGTCGAGCTGGATCGTGGCGTTGACATGTTTATGGTCGCCGCTCAGCTTCACCTCCGAGACGTGGCCGATGACCACGTTGCGGTATTTGACCTCGGTCTTGTTGGCCGTGAGGCCGCCACCGGTATTGAAGGTGACGGTGATGGTCGGGCCTTCCTGCAACCAGCTGTGTATCACCAGGGAAATGCCCACCAGTACCGCGACGATCGGCACGATCCATACCAGCGAAACGCTGAAACGACGGGTCTTGATACGGGCCTGGCCGGGGGCTTGTGGCCCGTCAGTGGCTTGCGACTTCATCCATGACCTCCTCGTTTGGTTTATCCCGCTCGTTATCCCAGATCAGACGCGGGTCGAAACTCATCGCCGACAGCATGGTGAACACCACCACCAGACCGAAGAACAGAATGCCCTGGCGCGGTTCGATATCGCCCAGGGCCTGAAACTTCACCAACGCGGCGACCAGGGCCACCACCAGTACATCGAGCATCGACCAGTAGCCGATGAGTTCGACGAAACGGTAGAGCTTTGCGCGCTCTTTGCGTGCCCAATGACTGTCGCGCTGCACGGTGACCAGCAGCAGCGTCAAGGCTACGAACTTGACGCCGGGCACCGCGATGCTGGCGATGAAAATGATCAGGGCAATGTCCCACGCACCGTGTGCCCAGAACTCCAGCACACCGCTCATGATGGTACTGTCGTCACCACTGCCGAACATCTTGGTGTTCATCACCGGCAACAGATTGGCCGGTACGTAAAACGCCGCCGCTGCCAACATGTAGGCCCAGGTGCGGGCAAGCGAATTGGCTTTGCGTCGGTGCAACGGCGCGCCGCAGCGCTCGCATTCGTGAGGTTCATCGGTCATGTCGCAGGCCATGCCGCAGCTGTGGCACAGGCACAGATTGAGCTCGCTGGCGAGCGGCGGCCTGTTCATATGGTGTCCCACAAATCACGCACATCGCGCCCGGCAATGCGGATCAGCAACAGGCTGAGGACGGCCAGGGAAAACAGGCCGATACCGGGCAGCACATCCAGTAGCCCGGCGAGTTTGAACACCGCGACCATGGCCCCCAGCAGGCAAACCTCCAGCATGCTCCAGGGCCTGAGGGTTTCCAGCCAGCGCATGCACAGTTTGAAGCCGGGCGAACGTCGAGAGGTGAGGGCGAAGCTCAACACCCAGATCAGCAGGAGCAATTGGAAAATCGGCGCAATGATGATGGAAATCGCCGCTACCATCGCCATAAAAGTGATCGGCCCCTGGTTCAGCGCCAACACCGAATCCCACAGCGTCGCACTGTTTTTCAGGCCCTTGAGGCTGATACTCATGACCGGATAGAAATTGGCGAAAATCCACAACACCGTCGCCGTGAAGCTCAATGCCAGGCGTTGCTCCACCGACAAGCCGTTATAACGCTCAAGCACACCGCCACAACGGATGCAGAGGGCTTTTTGATGTTTGGCGAGCGTGACTTTTTCATACACGCAGTCGCAGTGCTCGCAGATGATCAATGGAGCAGTCGTCGCCATGAGCCGCACTCGCCAGTAGGCAGAAAAGTCGGAGCACCCCCTCAATATAGAAGTGACTTGGGATAGAGCAAATCGAAAGGGTATTGGAGGGACGCCCTGGACGCGGCGGGGTCGGTAAGTTAAGCCACCGCGCATTTTTTGTAGGGGCAAGCCCTTTCACCACAGGTATGTGCAAATCTGTGACCACGAATCTCAGCCAAGCAATTCGCGCAAGCGATACCAGAACATGCCGAGGGCCAGCAGCGGCGAGCGCAGGACTCGTCCGCCGGGAAAGGTCATGTGTGGCACGGCGCTGAAAACGTCCAGCCCCTGGCTGTGCCCGGCATGGATCGCTTCGGCCAGCAACCGTGCGCACCAGTGGGTCACGTTCAGGCCATGGCCGGAATATCCCTGGGCGTAGAACACGTTCGGGTACTGACTCAGGCGCCCGGCCTGGGGGAAGCGGTTGGCGGTGATACCGATCATGCCGCCCCATTGATAGTCGATGCGCACATCCGCCAGTTGCGGGAAAACCTTGAGCATTTTCGGCCGCATATAGGCGCCGATGTCTGCCGGATCGCGCCCCGAATAATGGCAGGCACCGCCGAACAACAAGCGTCGATCCGCCGAGAGACGGTAGTAATCGAGGCCTACTTTCTGGTCGCACAGCGCCAGGTTCTGCGGGATCAATTGCGCGGCAACCTCAGGCGCCAAAGGTTCGGTGGCGATGATGTAACTGCCCGCCGGCAGTACCTTGCCGCTCAGCCGTGGTTCGAGGTCTTCCAGATGCGCGTTACACGCCAGCACCAGACTGCCGGCGCGTACGGTACCGCCGGCGCAGCGAACCTGCACGGTGCTGCCGTGAATCAATTCCAGTACCGGGCTCTGCTCGAAGATCCGCACCCCGAGGGCGTGCGCCAATCGCGCTTCGCCGAGCACCAGATTGAGTGGATGCAAGTGCCCCGACCCCATGTCGATCAGGCCACCGGCATAAAGGTCCGAGCCCACTACTTGCTGGCGGATCTGCTCGGGGCCGACGAGTCGGGTTTCATGGGTGTAACCCTGTTCGGCGAGGTTTTGCAGTTCAGCCTTGAACGCGGCGAACTGCGCCGGGGTGTTGGCCAGCTCGCAGAAGCCCCAGCGCAGGTCGCAATCAATCCCATGCTCACGGATACGATTGCCCACCAGTTCCACTGACTCGATGCCGGCGCGCTCCAGATAACGCACGCCTTCCTGACCGACATAACGGGCAAAACCACTGACGTCATGGCCTATGCCACGGATCAACTGCCCGCCGTTACGCCCGCTGGCGCCCCAGCCGATCCGCCGGCCCTCCAGCAGGATCACCGAGAGCCCGCGCTGCGCCAGTTCGATCGCGGTGTTGACCCCGGTAAATCCGCCACCAATCACGCAGACATCGGCCTCAAGGTCCGAGTCCAGCATGGGCCAGGGCGTCATGCCGTTGGCCGACGCCGCGTAATAGGAGCCGGCATGTTCGTTGTTGTACTGATTCATTGGTTGGACTTCACTTTGCTCCAGGAACGGGTCATCAGACGCATGATCGCCTGGGGCGGGGTGGTTGAAATGTAGAGTTTGTCGAGGACTTCCTGGGGCGGGTAGACCTCAGGATTATTGACCAATTCGGCGTCCATGTACTGTTTGGCCGACGGATTCGGGTTGGCATAACCCACCGAGGCGCTGACCTTGGCGATCACTTGCGGATCCAGCAGGTAGTTGATGAACGCGTGGGCCTCTTTCGGGTTGCCGGCGTCGGCAGGGATCGCCAGCAAGTCGAACCACAGATTGCTGCCTTCCTTGGGAATCGAATAGGCGATGTTCACGCCGTTCTTCGCTTCCTTGGCCCGGTTGGCCGCCTGGAACACGTCGCCCGAGTAACCGAAGGCCACGCAAATATCACCGTTGGCCAGGTCCGAAACGTACTTCGAGGAATGGAAGTAGGTGATGTAAGGCCGGATGCTCAAGAGTTTGGCCTCGGCTTTTTTAAAGTCCTCAGGATTCTCGCTGCGTGGGTCCATGCCCATGTAGTTCAGCACCGCCGGGAACACCTCATCCGCCGAATCCATCATCGACACGCCGCACTGGCTGAGTTTTTTCAGGTTCTCGGGTTCGAAAAACACCGCCCAGGAATCGATGCGATCGATGCCCAGCACTTGCTTGACCTTGTCGACGTTGTAGCCGATGCCATTGGTGCCCCACAGATACGGCACGGAATGCGCATTCTGCGGATCATTTTTCTCCAGCAGCGTCAGCAATTTCGGGTCGAGGTTTTTGAAGTTGGGCAGCTGCGCGCGATCCAGTGTGAGGAACGCGCCGGCCTTTACCTGGCGCGCGAGAAAGTGGTTGGACGGCACTACCACGTCATACCCGGTACGGCCGGCGAGCAATTTGCCCTCCAGGGTTTCATTGGAATCGAATACGTCGTAGATCACCTTGATCGCGGTTTTCGCCTGGAAGTCGGCGAGGGTGGTCTCGCCGATGTAATCGGTCCAGTTGTAGACGCTGACGCTCGGCTGAGCCTGCGCCCCGGCGCTGAACGACAAGGCCAGCGCGATCGGAACCACGGATTTCAATAGACGCATATCGACACCTCTTAGAGTTATTGGATTCTTCAGGCGTTTCTTTGGTGTTTGGTAGGCCGTTATCGCGAGCGGGCCGTTACGGACTAAACGCTGAGAAGCAGGAATTCGCGCTCCCACGAGCTGATCACGCGCTTGAAGTTTTCATGTTCGGCACGCTTGACCGCGACGTAACCCCGGACGAATTTGCTCCCCAGGTAACGCTCGATGGTTTTGCATTCTTCCATGCGCGTCAGTGCGTCCTCGATGGTGATCGGCAAACGCAGATTGCGCCGCTCGTAGGCACGGCCCTGCACGGCGGCGCTCGGTTCGACCTTTTCGACCATGCCCAGATAGCCGCACAACAGGCTCGCGGCGATTGCCAGATAAGGGTTGGCATCGGCGCCCGGCAAGCGGTTTTCCACGCGCATGGCGTCAGGACTGGAGGTGGGCACGCGCAGGCCGACGGTGCGGTTTTCTTCGCCCCATTCGACGTTGACCGGCGCCGAGGTGTCGGGCAGGAAGCGGCGGAACGAATTGACGTTGGGCGCGAACATCGGCAGCACTTTGGGGATGTACTTTTGCAGGCCACCGATGTGGTGCAGGAACAGCTCGCTCATCTGCCCATCGGCATCGGCGAAGATCGGCTGGCCGGTGGCGATTTCCACCACGCTCTGGTGCAGGTGCATGGCGCTGCCAGGCTCGTCGCCGATCGGTTTGGCCATGAAGGTCGCGGTGACGTTGTGCTTGAGCGCCGCCTCGCGCAGGGTGCGTTTGAACACGGTGATCTGGTCCGCCAGGTCCAGCGCATCGCCGTGACGGAAATTGATCTCCATCTGCGCCGGGCCGTCTTCGTGGATCAGCGTATCGAGGTCCAGGCCCTGGAGTTCGCACCAGTCGTAGACGTCTTCAAACAGTGGGTCGAATTCGTTGGCGGCATCGATGGAAAATGATTGGCGACCGCTTTCCGCGCGGCCCGAACGACCCAGGGGTGCCTTGAGTGGCAAGTCCGGGTCTTCGCAGCGCTGGGTCAGGTAGAACTCCATTTCCGGCGCGACGATCGGCTTCCAGCCTTTGTCGGTGTAGAGCTGCAGCACTTTCTTCAGCACGTTGCGCGGCGACAGTTCGATGGGATTGCCGAACTTGTCGAATGTGTCGTGGATGACGATGGCGGTGGGTTCGATGGCCCACGGCACCACGTATACCGCGTCGGCGACGGGTTTGCAGACCATGTCGATGTCGGCCGGGTCGAGCAGGTCGTAGTAGATGTCGTCGTCGACAAAGTCCCCGGTTACCGTTTGCAGCAGCACACTTTCCGGCAGGCGCATGCCTCGCTCATGCAGGAACTTGTTGGTGGGTGCAATCTTGCCGCGAGCGATGCCGGTCAAGTCGCTGACCACACACTCGACCTCGGTAATCTTGTGATCTTTCAGCCACGTGAACAGCTGATCGAAAGGGGCATTCATAGAGACCTCGTCGTTGGTTGGATTAACGCCGGGGAGGGCGGCTTCACCCACCGAACACTTCCCCTGTGACGCGTTGACGACTATCTTGGGTGAGCCTTGCCGTTCCATCTATCCACTTTAAGCAGCACCAAAACGCACCAAACGAGTGCGTAAGGTCACCCATGACAACGTGCAATCCGTTACAGGTTCAAGCCTTCAACACCGCCGACGTGGCCGAGCAGATCCGCGCCACACCGGGTTGGGTGCAGCATTACCAGCAGATGTCACCGGGGCATTTCGCCGGAAGGGTGCGCTATCTGGACTTGCAAGGCGTGGAGATTTACGAGGAACACATGAACACCCGGGTCGAGCAGAATTTCAGCGCGCCCGAAGGCTCGCTGGCGTTCTGTTTCGATCGCAGCGACAACTCGCTGTACGTGTTGAACGGTGAGAGCCGCAACATCTGGATCACCCCGGAGAACTACCAGGAAATCGCCGTGGTGTTCGGCCCGGAGTTCGTTCAACGCCATGGCCTGGACGTGGCGCGGCTCGAAGGCTTGTTTATGTCGCCACTCAATTCAGGGCAGAACGCGCTGTTCAGCCGCTGGCTGAGTACAACGTTGACACAGCTGGCGCAGACGCTGGATCCGCCGAGCAAGGAAGCACTGACTCAGCAGCTGCTGGAGGACTGTCTGTACATCCTCGATAGCGCCTGCGTTTGCCTCGATCACGCCGGTTTGCAGCGCCGGGCCGAAGAACGAACGGTCATGAAACGCGTCGCCGAATGGGCCGCCGATACCCCGGAAGAAACCCTTAATTTGCTGGAACTGTCCCAGGTGGCCGGGGTTTCGCTGCGTCAGTTGCAGCATGCGTTCAAGGCGTATACCGGGATGACGCCCACGCACTGGTTACGTTTGCGCAGGCTCAACAGCGCGCGCCGTGAATTGCTCAGCCGCACGGCAGGGGAAACCACGGTCGCGCAAGTGGCGATGCAGTGGTCGTTCTGGCATTTGGGACGGTTTTCCAGCAGTTATCGAGCGTTGTTCCAGGAACTCCCCAGCCAGACGCTCGCAAGGACTGGTTATCAGGTAGCCCGCTGACTCTCAGTGATCGGGTTGACTGAAGCCCGGCGTTCGCTGCCGCTGTTCGATTAGGTGAACCATCAGGTCGGCATAGAGCGTGAGGGCGATAAACAGCCCCATGCGCACGGCGAAGGCGGTATAGACGTCTTTCCCGGCAAGACTGTCCTGAACCGATTGGCCGAGCAGAATGATCAGCGTGACCAGGCTGTTGAGCCAGAACCCCGGGGTTTGCCGAGTCGGGCTCAGGGCATAGAGCTTGCGCGCCAACAGCAAACCAAACAGCAGCATCCACAGAAAGAACATCCACAAGTGCACGAACAGGCTGAGCGCGCACCAGAACACGATGGCCAACAGCCCGCCCATCAAGGTCGAACCGAGCAGTTCGCGACTGGCGTTGCGCGTGGTTACCGTCGAACTCTGCTGACCAAGACTGACCGCTTTCAAAATAATTGGCAGATAGCTCGCCGGGTCGATCAGTGCCAGCAGGAACGCCGGTATAACGATCAGGGTGGCACGCAGCGCAATTCTGGCCACTTCCTGCGCCGGTAGAGTGCCGGTGGCGGGTGGGGAGGGTGCATTGGCCGGGTCGGGAAACAGCCAGTGACTGATCGCCACGACGATGACGGCGAGGATCAAACCTTTGACCAAAGCGCCGATGACCATGATCGCCAGATCGAACTCGGCAACGCCGGCCGAGGAAATCATGGTCAGGCCGATGATCAGAAAGGTCACGACCAAGGTGTTGCCACCGCGCAACCCGAAACCAAAGGCCAGGAACAGGCTGACCCCGATCAGCAGTACACCGCTGATCGGGTAGTAACGCAGGACCGGGATCAGCAACAGGCCGATGCCGGTGGTCAGCATGGCGACCACTGACAGTATCAGTCCTGCCTTGAGTGGCAGAGGCTTGTTAAGCGTGGCCAGCAGCAACACGGCAAGCACCGGCGCAAGGAAGGGGATCGGCAGTGCCAGACCGAAACTGACCGCCAGGCACAACGCCGTTCCCGTGGCCAGACGTAGTGCGCGTTGAACACGCGGCGCACGTTCAGTAGGCATAAGACAGCCAGCTCATCAGCCACACAAACAAGCGTCCCAAGGGATTGAGTGGATTGTTCTGCGTCGGGAAAGCCATGACTTCGGCCTGGCCCCCGGCACGCACGGCGCGACTGTCACGCAGCACCTTCATCGCCTCGTCGGAAAACTCGATGATCACCGGAAAGCGTTGGGCCGGACGCAGCCAGTCGCGACTGTTTTGCACGGTGGGCAAGGTGCCCGGTGCCGGCGTCTGACCCACACTGACGCCGTAACCGACGCTGCGCACCCTTCCTTCGAAAATTTCCCCCGGCAGAGCGTCCAGCACGACGGCCACCGGGGTCCCGGGCCGGACCCGCCCCAGGTTGTTCTCGGTCATGTCCGCACTGATCCACATATCATGAATGGCAATCAAGGTCATGACCGGCGTCCCGACCGCGGCGAATTGCCCGACGTCGGTGCGCAGGTCAGTAATCAAACCTGCCGAGCGTGCGCGGACCTGGGTATTGGCCATGTCGAGTTCGGCTTTTGACAATGCGGTGGCGGCGCTGCGCAACAGCGCGTTGTCTTCCTCGCTGCCGCCTTCCTGTTCACGTGCGCGCTGAACTTCGGCACGGGCCGCGGCGACCTGGCTGACGGCTTGTTCACGGCTGGCCCGGGAGACTTCAAGCAAGCGCACGGAAATGGTTCCCCGGTCTTCGCGGTACAAGCCTTCAAGGCGTTCGTTATCCTGGCGGGCCTTGAGTTCGTTAGCCTGGGCCGCCCGCAACGAGGCTTGCGCGGAAGCAATGCCGGCGGTGCTGGCGCCGATCTGGCGGCGAGTAGACTCAAGATCAGCCCGTGCGCGGTCGGCGGCTATTTGATAGGGCTGCTGATCGACCTCGAACAGCACATCGCCGGCCTTGACGTCCTGGTTGTTGCGCACATTGACGCGGATCACCCGGCCGGCCACTTCGGCCGCTACCGGAATGACAAAGGCGCCCACCCGAGCCTGTTGCGTATAGGGCGTGAAACGGTCAGCCGACAAGTACCAGGCCAGGCTCAGGACGATCAGCAGCATCACCCATTTGATGCCTTTTTTTGCCGGATCGGCAGCCGGCGCGGGTGTCTTGGGGGAGGGCGCCTCAGTGGTGGGCGGCGAGGGTTCACTCATCGGCTTTGACCTTGTCGGGCGTGGGATAGGAGGCTTGCGAAGGGGCCGGTTGATTCAGCAGATTGCCCCAGTCGGTGCGTTGTTCCATGTGCTGGCGAGTGCGTTGATCGACCGTCGGCTGGGCGCTGTACCACCCACCGCCAAGGGCTTTGTACAGGGCGATAAGGTTACTCACGGCAGTGCTGCGGCTGACCAGGTAATTGTCCTGTTGTTCGAGCAATGCCCGTTGAGCATCCAATACTCGCTGGAAATCCGAATAGCCTTCGCGGTATTGGGTATTTGCCAGGCTCAGCGAGCGTTTCGCGGCGACCTGCGCCTCGCGCAGGATGCGTTCGCGTTCCAGTGATTTGGTCAGGCCGCTGGCGGCATCGTCGGCCTCGCGCGCGGCCTGACGGACTTTGTCGCGATAAACCTCGATCAGTTGCTGCAGTCGAGCATCCTGTACCCGCACGTTGTTGCTGATCTGGCCGTGATCAAACAGGTTCCAGCGTAAGCTGGGGCCACCGATCAGGTCCAGGCTGTTAGAGGTGCCCTTCAGCGTATCGGTCGTCCAGACGATACTGCCGAGCAAGGTCAGCGACGGGTAAAAATCGGTTTCTGCCACGCCGATCAGTGCCGATTGGGCGGCGACGTTGAGTTCGGCGGCGCGTACGTCCGGTCGCCGCAGCAGCAGGTTGGCCGGTACGTCTTGCAGCACGGCACGGTCCACCAGCGGGATCAGTCCCTGGTTTTCGAGCAATTGGGGCAGGGCGCTGGGCGGCTGTCCGATCAGCACGGCCAACGCGTTGCGGGTGCGCAGTACTTGCCCTTCAAAGTCCGGAATGCTGCTCAAGGTGGCCAGGTATTGGGTCTTGGCTTGTTGCAAGTCGAGTTCGGCACTCTGGCCACTGTTGAACAGTTTTTCGGTGATCTCGAAGTTGCGTTTTTGCTGTTCGGCGTTTTCTCGGGCGACACGTAAGCGCGCTTCGGTGGTGCGCAGCGAGAAGTAAGTGTCGGCCACCTGAGCGCGCATCAGTACAAGTGCATCTTCATAGTTGGCCTGAGCCGCGAAGTAGCTGGCATCGGAGGACTCGATGGCCCGACTGAAACGCCCCCAGAAGTCCAGTTCCCAACCGATGTCAAAGCCCGCGCTGTGTTGCCAGAAGTGGCTGTCTTGCGGGTTGCTCCCGCCGGATTGATTGCGGTTGAAGTACAGACTTTCGGCGCTGGCCTGCTGCAGTTGCGGATAGCGTCCGCTTTGGGCAATGCCCAATTGGGCACGGGCTTCCATGACGCGAAGGCCGGCAATCTTCAGGTTTGAATTGTGAGCATCCGACTCGGCAATCAACGCGTCGAGTACCGGGTCGGCGAACACTTGCCACCACTGGCGAATGTCGGGATTGAGGCTTCTCTGGCTGGCCTGTTCAAGCGCAGGGCTGCTCCAGAGTTTTGTCCAGGCTTCGCCCGGGGACTGAAAATCCGGCCCCAGACGCACGCAACCGCCAAGGCCGAGGGCGCATAGCAGAAGCAGCCGACCCGAGCGCGTCAGCATCGCTGCACTACAAACAGATCACGGGAAAACCTCATCCGAGCGTCCCCAAGTATTGAGTGCCTACACAAATTCTGTAGGAGCGAGCGGTGCGGCGATCCGACTTGCCCGCGAAGAACGATGACGCGTAATACCTGAAAAACCGCGGTGCATTCTTCGCGGGCAAGCCTCGCTCCAACAGGCATTAAGACTTGAGCCGGTTCGCTTAGGTTAGTACAGCTCGGACAAATACAAGGTCATGTTGAATGATCATGGGGGCGACCAACTGCTACGCTTCTGAAGATCTATTAATCCCGGCTAAAAAAAGGTTAAGAAGACCATGAGCAACCCTCAGGATGACAATGCACCTGGTTCCGCTGGTTGGCGCTTCAAACTGGGCATCGCGATTATCTGTTTGATGCTGGGATCCTGGCTGATGGTGCCTATCGCTGCCGCAGTGGATGTGCCCGGCTCAAAGATCGCGGCACTGACAGGCGTTTTGTTTATCAGTAACAAGGTTCTGCTAATTCTGGTCATTGCCATTATGGGCAAATCCGGCTTTCAGCAACTCAAGCGCAGCATGTTCGGTTATGTCTCCACACTTGCACCGACAGACGTGGAAGTAGGCCCGGCTCGCCATAGAATTGGCCTCGTGATGTTTTGCCTGCCGCTGATCTCGGGATTTCTCGAACCTTACATAGATACTATCTGGCCGGGGCTGAGACCCAATATCTGGCAGCTCCAGGCGCTGGGCGATGCGATGTTGATCGGCAGCTTTTTCGTGCTGGGCGGGAATTTCTGGGACAAGGTACGCGCGTTGTTTATTCGCACGGCACGTGTCGTTAATACGAGCGCAGTGTGAATCGCCTCTAGCGCGAAATGATCCCGTGATCGATCGCGTACTTTACGAGGGCGGCGGGTTTGTCGATGTTGAGCTTGCGGCGGATGCTCAGGCGATGGGTTTCTACCGTCCGCACACTGATGTCCAGTTCGCGGGCCATTTCCTTGTTGTTCAGCCCTTGAGCCATCTTGTACAGCACCTGACTCTCACGCGGTGTCAGCTCGTTGTCGGTACTTTTATCGGCGATGAGCCGTTGCGCGATTTCGGCACTGTAGAACGTTCCGCCACTGACAATGGCTTCGATCGCCGCAATGATTTCCCGTGACGGCGCGTTCTTCAGCACATAGCCGCTGGCACCCGAACGAACCGATTCACTGACGTATTCATAGTTGTCGTACATGCTCAGCACGAGCACCTTGAGCGCCGGGTACTGGCTGCGTAACAGCCGGGTCAACTCAAGCCCGTTGATGTCCTTCAGGCTGATGTCGACCAGCAACAGATCCGGCTGGCAGCGCCCGACCATCTCAATGGCATCTGCGCCGTTCTCGGCTTCGCCCACGACTTCCAGCGGCGCCATGACCGCCAGCAGCGACTTGATTCCATCGCGGACCAAAGAGTGATCATCGACCAGGGCGACGCGGATGGGGCAGGGCAGGTTCATCGCAGGCATTCACTCTCGTTGTTATGGGTTGAGTCAGGGTTTTGCGCCGGGCATCTTCATCGGCAGCAGAACGTCCAGCTCACTTCTTCCCGGCATCGAGGTCAGGTCGAATCGACCGCCAAAATGCTCGACACGTTCACGGATATTGCGCAGGCCAATGCCCGCGTGGCGACGTTCGACCTGGGCGACATTGAAACCGATACCGTCATCGACCACCGTCAGCCGTACAGACTTTTCAGAGCCGTGCAGGGTAATGATGACGTGTTTTGCCTGTGCATGGCGTTCGATGTTACTCAGGCCTTCCTGCACGATGCGAAACAACGAGACGGCGGCGCCATCGACCAGGTGACAGTCGAACTCGTTATCGTTGAAGGTCACGACCAGACCGCTACGTTGCTCGAATTCGGCGGCGAGTTGACCGATTGCCGCCGGCAGGCCGAGGGTGTCGAGCAACGACGAGCGCAGGTCATGAGAGAGGCTGCGAACCTCGCCAATCGCTTCCCCCAGGCGTTCCGTGGCGTCTCTTAAGATGCTCAAACCCTTGTCTTGTCCATTCTCCAGCACATGGCTGGCCAGTTCGAACTGAAACTTGATAGAGACCAGGAGCTGGCTGATGCCATCGTGCAGCTCCCGGGAAACCCGTGACCGCTCTTCCTCCTGCAAGCTGACGATACGTTGGGTCAGACGCTGGAGTTTTTTGTCGGCCAGGCGATGTTCGCTGACGTTCAGCGTCATGCCGCTGGCAAACACAAACAGCACCGCCACAAGGGCCACCGCGGCAATCGCCTGCATGGTTTTGCGGATGCCCTGGGCCACTTCGTCACGCGCCTGCTGGGTGGCGCGTTCAACGTCCTCAAGGTAGATGCCGGTGCCGAGCATCCAGCCCCAACGATCGAGCATCACCACGTAGGCGAGCTTGTCGGTGACTTGGCCGGAGGAGGGTTTGTTCCAGGCATAACGTTGAAAACCTTCGCCCGATTGCGCACTTTTGAGCAATGCCTGGATCACCGGCAGGCCGTGAGGGTCCGTCATGTTCCACAGGTATTTGCCCACCAGCTCAGACTGGCGCGCGTGCATCAGACTGCGCCCCTCGCGGTCGTAGACGAAGAAGTAGCCATTGATGCCAAAGCTGAGCTTGCGCAGATCTTCCAGCACTTGTTGTTGCGCGCGCTCGTCACCCTGGCCGTTGTCGTAGAGCGGCGCGATCAGGCTTTGCGCCATTTCGACGTAGTTTTTCAGTTCTGCGCGCTTGCTGGCCAGAATGCTGTCTTCGATCAATTGCGCCTGTTGATCACCCAGTTGGCGGTTCAGGGAAATCACCAGCGCGCAGATGACCGCGATCGCCAGCACCAGCGGCAGAATCCCGAGCGCGACGATTTTATGTTTGAGCTGCATCTCTACTCCTGGCCAGAGCGGGGGACGGCGAAGGCCCGACATCATATGCCAAAGATACGCACCTCCAGTAGCGGTGCGAGACAGAGTGACCTGCGGCCGTGATGAAACGCAAAAACCTGTGGGCTGTGGCGAGGGGGCTTGCCCCCGTTTGAGTGCGTAGCACTCACAAGATCTTGGGTACATCAAAGATTTTTTGGGGCTGCTTCGCAGCCCAACGGGGGCAAGCCCCCTCGCCACAGACCGCTCCCACAGGTGTTGCATTTCAACTGACAGATCATCGTCATCTACGTAGAACTACGTAGACGCCGCGTACGTAGTAACGCGGATTTATTTGTCGACAGCATGGGCGGATATTGGGCCCGCTCCGCACTGCGGACACAATTATAATAATTACCGCCGCAGCCCACGGGTTGTCGGCAGGAGACACGCAATGACCCGTCTGGCTAAACACCTCGCCTGGTTTGCCGTGGCTGTCCTGGGAGCGTTTGCGCTTAGTGTCGTGGCCCTGCGCCGCGGCGAAGCCATCAACGCCCTCTGGATCGTAGTCGCCGCAGTCGCTATCTACCTCGTCGCATACCGCTATTACAGCCTGTTCATCGCCACCAAGGTGATGCAACTCGACCCCAATCGAGCCACTCCCGCTGTACTCAACAATGATGGTCTGGACTACGTACCGACCAACAAACACGTACTTTTCGGTCACCACTTCGCGGCCATCGCCGGCGCGGGGCCGCTGGTCGGTCCGGTATTGGCGGCGCAGATGGGCTACCTGCCCGGTACGCTGTGGCTGATTGCCGGGGTGGTACTGGCCGGTGCGGTTCAGGACTTCATGGTGCTGTTTCTGTCCACCCGCCGCAACGGCCGTTCCCTGGGCGACATGGTTCGTGAAGAAATGGGCCGCATTCCCGGGACCATCGCGTTGTTTGGCTGCTTCCTGATCATGATCATCATCCTCGCGGTGCTGGCGCTGATCGTGGTCAAGGCCCTGGCCGAAAGCCCATGGGGCATCTTTACCGTGATGGCGACCATCCCGATCGCGATGTTCATGGGCATTTACATGCGCTACATCCGCCCGGGTCGCATCGGTGAAATCTCGGTGATAGGCGTGGCGTTACTGCTGGGGTCGATCTGGCTGGGCGGGCAGATTGCCGCTGACCCGGTGTGGGCCAAAGCCTTTACCTTCACCGGACTGCAGATCACCTGGATGCTGATCGGCTACGGTTTTGTGGCGGCGGTGTTGCCGGTGTGGCTGATTCTGGCCCCGCGTGACTACCTGTCCACGTTCCTCAAGATCGGCACCATCGTCGCGCTGGCGATCGGCATTCTGATCACCATGCCTGACCTGAAAATGCCGGCATTGACCCAATTCATCGACGGCACCGGGCCGGTGTGGAAGGGGGGGCTGTTCCCGTTCCTGTTCATCACCATCGCCTGTGGCGCGGTGTCCGGTTTTCACGCACTGATTGCTTCCGGTACCACGCCGAAGCTGCTCGCCAGCGAAGGCCATGCCCGTTACATCGGTTACGGCGGCATGCTGATGGAGTCCTTCGTGGCGATCATGGCCATGGTTGCCGCTTCGGTGATCGAGCCGGGCGTCTATTTTGCGATGAACAGCCCGGCGGCCCTTGTCGGCTCTGATGCTGTTTCGGTTGCTCAGACGGTCAGCAGCTGGGGTTTCGCAATCACCCCGGAAGCCTTGCAAGCAGTGGCCAAGGACATCGGTGAAACCACCATCCTGGCCCGTGCCGGTGGTGCGCCGACCCTGGCGGTCGGTATCGCGCAGATCCTGCACCACGTGTTGCCGGGTGAAAACACCATGGCGTTCTGGTACCACTTCGCGATCCTGTTCGAAGCGCTGTTCATCCTGACCGCCGTCGACGCCGGTACCCGGGCCGGACGTTTCATGCTGCAGGACTTGCTCGGTTCCTTCGTGCCGGCACTCAAACGCACCGAATCCTGGACCGCCAACCTGATCGCGACGGCCGGTTGCGTGGCAATGTGGGGTTACCTGCTCTATCAAGGCGTGATCGACCCGCTGGGCGGGATCAACACCTTGTGGCCGCTGTTCGGCATCTCCAACCAGATGCTGGCCGGAATCGCGCTAATGCTGGCAACCGTTGTGCTGATCAAAATGAAACGCCAGCGCTATGTGTGGGTGACCATGCTGCCCGCCGTGTGGCTGCTGATCTGCACCACCACCGCCGGCTTCATCAAGCTGTTCGACGCCAACCCGGCGATCGGCTTCCTCGCGCTGGCCAAGAAGTACAGTGATGCGTTGGCCAACGGTCAGGTCCTGGCGCCGGCCAAGAGCATCGAGCAGATGCAGCACGTCATCTACAACGCCTACACCAACGCAACGCTGACGGTGTTGTTCCTGCTCGTGGTGTTCAGCATCCTGTTCTTTGCACTCAAAGTCGGTATTGCCGCCTGGGGCACCAAGGAGCGTACGGATAAAGAAGCACCATTCCAGGCGCTGCCGAATGCTTGATCGAGGAGGGTGCCCATGTTCAATGACCTGAGTCGCCTGGGTAAATACCTGGGGCAGGCCGCGCGCCTGATGGTCGGCATGCCCGACTACGACAACTACGTCGAGCATATGCAGACCGAACACCCGGACAAACCGGTGATGAGCTACGAGATGTTCTTTCGGGAACGTCAGGAGGCTCGTTACGGTGGCGGGAATGGACAGACTCGCTGTTGTTGATTGATCGGGCGAAGTTCAATCCTGAAGTTGACTCAACACTCTAATCGAGTATCTAAAAAACTCGGCCTTATCAGCCGGGTTTTTTATTTGCCGTCGTCCTGCGCAATTGCCTGTAGCTTGGAATAGAGTTGCAGGTGGCTTGCCAACTAAACTAAAGAGTCATTTAGTATAGCTATAGTCTATCAAGTCAATTTGTGCGATAGCGGCAGTATTTTTGTGGGAGGGCAATCTACATGACCAACAATGCATTCGATACTCACATTCACGACGCTAAAGCAGTGATCGCCGCTTTGGCGCTGGAGCCACACATCGAAGGCGGTTTCTACCGAAGAACCTTTCAATCAGATCACCACGCTATGGTCGAGATCAATGGTGGTCAACGTCACTTGATGACTTCAATTTATTACTTGCTGACCAAGGATTCGCCGATCGGTCATTTTCATCTGAATCAATCGGACATCGTTCATTACTACCATTTGGGAAACCCGATTCAGTACAGCCTGATTTTTCCAGACGGCACGTTGAATACTGTGGTGATGGGCAGCGACGTTATCGCCGGGCAGTGTTTACAGCTGCATGTACCTGGTGGCGTCTGGAAAGCTTCGCAGCTTATGAATGGTTTAGCGGGATACGGTTTGATCAGTGAAGCGGTTTCACCAGGGTTTGATTTTGCAGATATGGAGATGGGTAATCGGCAGAAGCTCAGAGAACAGTTTCCCGAGCATTCGGAGCTGATTGGGAAGCTGACGCAAGGATGAGGGGCTTGGGTGAATTGAGGGCTTCAAAATCCGCGTGCAACCGGGCTAATCCTGAAACATCATGTTACGTGTAATGTATATTATGTTAAATAATGTGTCAGGGCGGAACTTCTCCCCATGTTGGACGCCTGAACCGCAGGAAATTCACTGCCTTGTCCCTGCTTGATCGACTCCGTGTCCCTTGGATCATTTTTTTGATAATGGACGCTCTTTGCTCAGAAGCTACAAACCTCAACCTCCATTCAATTAATCGTACTTTCGTGTTCCGTGGCCAGCCAGTTTTCACAACACAGCCAATTAATCCGGCTTGGCGCCCGTGCTATCGACGCGCCCCGGAGACCCCAATCGTCAGCACAGTGATGCGCAAGGTGCACGGTATTACCTTCCTTTTTATCAATTATTTGTGGCGTGCCGGGGTTCGGGGGCAACCGGCGCCGGTCATGGCTAGGCCTCCGGAAACCCCACCAAATAAGAGTCTGGATACTGCAAATCTTTCGCCCCTCGAACTGGATTGGCTTTTTGCACATATTGAGAGCCGGCGCTTTACCGATCCCGAATACGAGGTGTATCGATTCATACTAGGTGTGGCGAGATTCACGACTATTCCTCTGGCCGGCTTATCTCAAGACGGCCTGCATGAATGAGCGCCCGCTCTGCCATGAGTTCATTCTGATTTTGAAGGGCTACGTTGAATCTCAAGGGTTGCCGACCAAAAATGCGCTCCCTGATGTCTGCACGCTCACAGAAAGTCGAAGGTGGAAAGGCATGACTATCAGCGGTATCCAGGCCTTAATCCGACGGCATCGGGCTGCTATTGCCGATGCAGCAAGGAATGATGAGGCGCTGCTAGGTGCAACAGAAATTGCAAAAAAAATAGCGCAGTTGACGTTCAGCCAGGTACGGCGTTCGGCGCGCGCAAATCGGCAACTCGCGTGTAAAAAAACCAAGATTCCTAGATGATCTCAAACTCTGCTTGTCGCTTCATAGGACTTGCCCAGGCTGCCTACTAGCACTGCTAGGGGTTGCCTAGAACTACAGTTTGCCCCTCGCGAGCGCCCTGCTCCTCTCAATTACGGCACCCACACTGGCAGTTTGGACCACCATCGATAGCTCCTGTATAGGACTTTCCATGGAGCTGATCGACACTGGTAAGCCTGTTGTAATTTCGGGCGTGGGATGCTGTGGCAGCAGTTGATCGATCTCACTCGCTCGCTACGTCGGCAGGCGCGTCAGCACATCTTTGAGATACGCATAAGGATCATGCCCATTCATGCGGGCTGACTGAATCAAGCTCATGATCGCAGCTGCCCGCTTACCGCTGCGTAGCGACCCGGCGAACAACCAGTTCGAGCGTCCAAGTGCCCACGGCCCTGCTGCAGCCCAAATGAGCGAATTTACCCTTTATCTCGGCATCCCCCCAAGAGATCCTGCGGCTTGCCAAACGAAAAGTCAGGCACTAAGGTAGCGCCCTCTAACGACTGGCCCCGGACTTTGGGTGAGCGGTAGCAGCTACAGACAAAAAATCAGATGGCAGCGCACCCTCCTTTGGCGAGTACTTCACCGCACAAAGATAGCGCTGTCTCACTGTCAAGGTGCCCAAGGCTCGATAGAGCTTTCCTTGAAAGTAACAATCACAAGAAAGGAAGCCCGTGATGACGAATGCTAGTGCTAGCGCGACTGTCACCAACAGTTTGGCAACACCCCACGCCCAACGGATGAGCACCTACGTGTTCGCGCTGTTTTTCATCCTCGGCAGCATCACCAGCCTTAACGATGTCCTGGTGCCAAAACTCAAGCACCTCTTCAGCCTCAGCTATACCGAGGCCATGCTTGTGCAGTCGTCATTCTTTTTTGCCTATTTCATTTTCGCCATACCCGCAGGCCTGCTGATTTCGCGAATCGGCTACATGAGAGCGGCCGTCCTCGGGTTGCTGCTGATGGCTGGTGGATGCCTGCTCTTCATTCCTGCCACCCAGTCCGCATTGTTTCCAGCCTTCCTCGGCGCCCTCTTTGTGCTTGCGATTGGCGTGACAACCGTTCAGGTCGTTGCGAACCCGCTGCTTTCACTACTCGGAACAGCCGCAATGGCCCCCAGCCGCCTCACCCTCGGCCATGCGTTCAATTCGCTGGGAACCACGGTCGCTCCCTACCTGGGTGCCATACTGATCCTGGGCTCCCTCAATGCGGTAGATACCTCCGAATTGTCGCCAGCAGAACTGACGTCCTTCCTGTCGCAGGAAGCCAGCGTGATCAGCAACACCTATGCAAGCATTACGCTCTTCATCTGCATGGTCGCCTTGATCGTCTGGCTGAAAAGAAATGAGCTGCAACCGTCAACAAGACCTGAACGTCTCAATCCACTCGCTGCGCTCGACCTTCTAAAGCAGCCGCGCTTTGCACTCGGCACCGTTTGCATATTTCTCTATGTCGGCGCCGAAGTCACGATTGGCAGCCTCATCACCGACTACCTCATGCTGCCGACAACCCTGGCCCTTCCCGCCGAAGCCGCAGGCAAGCATGTTGCCTTCTATTGGGGTGGCGCCCTGGTTGGCCGCTTTATCGGCTCGGCGCTGATGCGCACTTTCGCGCCCGGGAAACTGCTGGCCTTTGCCGCCACGGCAGTCATTGTGTTGTTGACGATCTCTGCCACCACACAAGGCGTTGTTGCCGGATGGTCGCTGCTGGCCGTCGGGCTGTTCAACTCCATCATGTTTCCGACGATCTTTACCCTTGCGACCGCAGGGCTCGGTCATCGCGCGGCGGAAGGTTCGGGCCTGTTCTGTTGCGCCATTGTTGGCGGGGCATTTATTCCGCCATTGACAGGGTATGCGGCCGACCTCTCGACGCTCGCGATGGCGTTGAGCGTGCCAGCGACCTGTTATGCCGGCATCGCAGTCTACGGTTGGTATGCCCGCGCTCCGAAGCACTAGCATTCCCTGGCGCGGCTAGCCCATTGGTAGAAGCTAACGATCAGATTCAACCGCTTGTTCGCCGTGCCAGGATCGAGCCCCAGCTCGCCTTGTAGTGGTCTAATGAAACTTAACGTCGTGTCCGGGATTAGTTGACCACTACACTCAGTCTGATAATGGGCGCTGATGACCGAAGCTAAAAGTGGAGCACGGGTTTGGTAATTCGATGACGACCGAATCTTTATGTAATCCGCACGATCTGCCGAGGTCTGAGGCGTTCCAAAACGACTACCTGTTGAAGTTTCTGAGCGCAGAGTCCGAATCACGGTGACTTAACCGAGCGCTTACGATTACCAGGGGGCGCGTGCTGGACAATGGGATGATGACCTGAAGGCAGAGCGCGGCTCCGAAGCTGTCGAGTTTTGGCTTTTTGCGCAGTGACACCCGGGGTAGCCGATCTGCTACATATCGGCAAGTTGGACTTGATCTCTACCATTTGATTTTGCACTGTACATCGCGGTATCGGCACGCCGAATGAAGGCGTCAAACGATTCTGATGGAATCCATGTTGCAACGCCGAAGCTACAAGTCGCCTGTCCAATATCATCAAATGGTAGGGTGTTTATTAGAGCTCGAAGCTTTTCTGCCAGCAGCCTTGTATCGTTCAGTTCGCTATCCGGGCAGATCAATGCAAACTCTTCTCCGCCTGTTCTGCACAGCAGATCGGTTTTGCGTGTTGCCGAACGTATTCGAGTGCACAACGACTTCAGAACGTTATCACCACACTGATGGCCCCAGCGGTCGTTGATGTGTTTGAAGTGATCGACGTCAAACATGATCAGCGACAGAGGGCGGTATTGCACGTTAGCCTCGATGAGCAGGCGCTCCATCAACTCTTCGAAGTATCGGCGGTTATAGACTCCGGTCAGGTGATCGGTAATGTTCAACAAACGCAAGTCTTGCGTGCGCTCATCAACCAGCAAGAGGGCGCGGGCGCGCTGCGTAATCAGCAAGTACACCATCAAGGTCAGCAGCAGCGACAACCCTGCTCCGAACACGACAATTAGGCTGATGGACAGTGCGTAGCTGTTGGCGACCAGAAATGTTGAGCTGGGTCGAAACTGGATCAAGTAATTTTGGTCGGCTACTTTCAGCAGCCGCTGCGTGTACAGCGCTGAAGGGGCCGCGGGGGCCAAGCTCTGATAAATGCTTTCCCCTTGATGCTGCGTGTCGATCAATGAAAGCGTCACGTTCAGTCGTTGCAGACTTGGTAATGGAATGCCTTGTTCCATCAAAGAAGCCAAGCGTACGCTGGAGACAACGAATCCCTGCAAATTATCATCGTTCAATGGAACCTCAGGGGGCTTCTGGAATACAGGTGCGACAAAGAAAACCCCCGACTGCCCATTGGTCATTTTCAACGGTTCCGACACAACTATTTGACGTGTTTGTCGTGCCTTGCTCATCAAGGCTTGGCGACCCGGGCGAGCTAGAATATCCATGCCGGGTATGATCTTTACGTCATCGCGCTTCAATAAGTAGAGCAATATCCAGTGTTCCGGCCGGCTGGTGAGGGGGACTCTTTCACCGGTGACGGGATTAATTTCATGATATGAAAAATCACTGGTACCGTTGAGGAGCGCCTTAGCGCGAAACGCTTGTAGATCCTTCTCGAGAATCCTTGGCACCCAGCTATAGGCTTCGTCCTCTCCAACTAGAGGCGTAACAAATCCCAGAAACTCCTTTTCAGTGACATCGTCGGCGTTGATAAAGAAACGCCTCACAACGTCTAGTTTCAAGACCTGAGTATTAAAGCGTCGTTGCAGGCGACTGAATCTTTCGTCGACCTCCAGTTGAAAAGCAACGCTAACGGTACGCTGCTCTGTCCCTGCGAACAGAATCAGCACCAAGAACGTGACGGCCACCCCAGCTAGGCACACCAGACCGCAAAGGGTCACGTCTGATGCTTTGAGCGCGTTCTGACGAATAGACATCATTTTGTGTTCCTTGCTCATCGCCAAAAATAGCGTGAAGTGACCTGAAGTACTTTTGGAGTATCGGCACACTTGTCGTTATCTTTATAAATCAGACGTTAGAGCAAGGGGCTTATATTAAGGACTCCAACCAGTTAACGGTTCAAATCTAGAGCTGTCGTGGCAAATGGGTCTGCGAACAGTTTTAGACACGTTCGCCGACCCTCCGCAGGCTTCGGCCGATGTGCATGCGTCAGCCAGTCTGGCAGCGCTCAGGCGAACCCAAGCTTGTGAATGGCAAAGTCGCGCAACCCGCTTTTCTGGAGCTTACTCGATCGGCTGATTTTGGCCGGTTGCTACCCTTCGTGACGGGAAGCAACCAGCCATCAAGCGCTAAGTATTTTGCGACTTGAGCCAGCCTAAGCTTGCAACAGTAGTGCTGGAAGGACGGTATTCACATCCGATCCATCCTGTGTATCCACGATGTTCCAGAGTCGCGAACAATTCAGCAAAATTTAAGATGCCTGTCCCCGGCTCGTGGCGACCTGGGCAGTCCGCAATCTGTACGTGGACGGTTCGGTCATAAAACTGATCCAGAACATTTGCGGCGTCGCCGGTCAAAAGCTGTGCATGGTAAAGATCGAGAATCAGTCCAATACTCGGGAAGGCTTCCAGCACCCGTAGCGCCTTGCTGAAATCCGACATGTAGTACCCCGGGATTTCCTTTGGGCTTATCACTTCAATCAGGGGCCGCAACCCCCGATCTTCAAAATATTTGACTGCATATTCCAAGTTGCTCATGAAACTGGGCGCAGCTGAAACTTGTGCAGTAATCCCAGACATGACGTGCACATTTGAGCAACCCAACACCTTTGCATACCTGGCGGCCAAGGCTAAACCTGCACGAAACTCTTCTTCCTTGCCTTGCAACGCAGCCATGCCCTTGGTGACTCCGGCCGGTGCAGCGAACTGGATCAGAGGTAGAGAATATTGAGTCAAATGTGCGGCCAATTGACTGGCTTCAAATTCATAAGGCGAAGGAAACTCCACCGCCTTGAATCCAGCAGCCGCTGCAGCTTCGATACGCTGGAGAAAAGGCAAATCGTTGAATTGGAAGCCGAGATGAGCATTGAACTTGAGCATTCAGTAAAAATCCGTTTTGAAAGAGGCAAGTCATCTGCCTGGACGCGAGCCTCGAGAAGGCGACAACACAGTTATCGCAGGCATATTAAAGAGACTCCTCCATCACGAAAAATATTATGTTGTGATTTTTTTCATCACTAATTGTTATGCTTTGGGTTTCGATCCGAGAATGACTGGTATGAATCTCAAAGCGTTGATGTGCTGCGTAGAAGTTGCGCGGCAAGGTAGCTTCACCAAAGCCGCGCAGAGCCTGCACATCGCCCAACCAGCATTGAGCATGGCCATTACTCGATTGGAAGAGGAGTTGGGCGTTACGCTTTTCAACCGCGCGGCACGACAAATCAACGTGACGGCTGAAGGAAAAAGCTTTATTGCCCGTGTCGAAGTCGCTTTGCTCGAACTAGACATGGCACGTCAAGAGCTGCGGGATCTGTCGCATTTACACAGTGGTGAGATTCGTCTCGGCGTGCCTCCCATGTTCGGGATCAACTACATTCCGCAGGTACTCAACGCCTTTGGCAAGAGATATCCAGGTATCGTGATGACGGTGATTGAAGGCAGTGCGGATGACATCAGCCAGCGCCTGGAAAGCCGTGACATTGATGTCGCCCTGCTGGAGTCTCGTCGAGTAGAGAGCGGATGGGACTCCGTTTTGTTAGGCACCGACGAGATGGTGATGTGCATGAACGACAGCCACCCACTTTCGCGCGAGGCCTTTATCGAGGCCTGGCGTCTGCAAGATGAGAAAATGGTGCTTTTTGACCAGACATTCCTGCAACGCCATATGTTCGACACCTTCTGCGAAGCCTCCGGAGCCCGCTATCGAATAGCATTGCAGACCAATTTCGTCTCACTGGTCATCAAGGCAACACTGGATGGAATGGGCGCCTCTACGCTGCTGCGTTCCATTCAGCAATGTGTACCCGGCTTGCTGGGCATTCCCTTCAAACCGGCACAGATCATGAGTTTCAGTCTATGCTGGCGAGCTAACGAATATTTGTCTGTCGCAAACAAGCGGTTTGTTGAGTTTGCTCAAACAACCGGTTTCTTCGGTAAAGACCCCGACTAACAGTCAATGGAGTTGAAACGCGCCAAGCCACCGATCTCGGCTGCGAGTCCGAGGGATAAAGCCAAACGGCAACCAAAGGTCGTTTATGGCCACTATTCTGACTGCCGCGACCAGCTGAAAACGCCCCATTACCGGCATTGCCCTTATGAGGTTCCACAAACAGACGGCTTCCTACCCTCGTATTTTTAACCTTTCGCGATCGGACACCCTGATGCAACCTCCAGGACAGTGGTGTCCTCTAGGGCATTACCTCAGAACGATTTCTGACCTATTCGAGTTGGTAATTCATCCAAATACGGTGCGTGCCATCGGTGTCGATTTTGATCCCTCCTGATCCCGATATCCCTCTCAAATCACCGGTACCACTGCCTCCGACTATGCAGAAAAATTCATCTGCCCGATCAGTGCCGGTTGTGGAGGCAGAGTGGATGAAATTGAAGGCGCCTTCTTTCCCATTCACAGCACCTTTGAAGCTCTCAATTGCGATGTAACTGCCCGTCTTGGTCGTCTGGTCGAACGCCGCAGTAAAAACTGTTGAGGAAACCCCGTCGATAGCACCCGAGTAGCATTTCTCCATGGTGCTGATAGACACTGGCAAGGAGGTAGTAATCTCGGGGGTTGGGCTCAGGCCTGTTGGTTTGAAATTCTGAGTAGAAAAAGTGGCTAACGCTACCATTCACATCCGTCTCTATCCAAAGAGTGAAGTTCTCATTCTACTCCACAGCACAGCACGCACGGAGCCAAAAACGCTCTGCGGAGCTAAGCCTATTTCCATCTATGCGGCAGCAACTCAATAAGCGCCCGGCCAACAAACCCTCCTGAATCCAAACCTCAACTCGATGGACGGTTTCTGCGATGCGCAGCCGATGTAAAGCTCTCTAGCCACGAACAAAGAGCAGCGCAGATATGGACGCTCTCTCTCGATCACTCATTTCCTTTCAAAAGCGTCAATCCCGGTAAGTTGAGCGGATAGCGTCCAAAGACGTTCGGCTTGATCAGGGTCGGCGGCATAAGGCCGGACGCCGACAAAGGATGGTGGTTCGCTTGCGTCCAGCGATGCGATCTCACAGTCCTCACAATACAAACCTCCCATGCCATTTAACTGCGGAGCTGTTGCGGCCCAAATTTGGGTGGCCGCGCCCTGCTGCGTCGTCTTGAAAGTCGGGTCGGCAAGGTGGCCGTTAACGTCTAGCCAGCCGGCGGCAATCATTTCGTCCTGCGCCAGATGACGCTGGAGCGGTGTGAGAATCTTGCCGGGATGAAGGGAGAAAGCACGGACACCCTCGTGTTGACCAAGCCGATCAAGGTGGACAGCAAACAATGCATTGGCCGTCTTCGACTGCCCATAGGCCAACCACTTGTCGTAGCCCTGCGTGAATTGCACATCGTTCCAGCGGATACCCGATTGGTGATGGCCTGCCGATGACACTACTACCACCCTTGCACGACCCTTGAGCGCAGGCCATAGCAAATTCACGAGGGCGTAGTGCCCCAGATGATTGTAGCGAACTGTGCCTCCCAACCCGCCCCTACGCGGGTTTCCGGGCAAGCCATGATTCCCGCGCTGCCAATCAGGATGCCGATGAGTCGTTCCCCAGCAGACAAAATGAAAATCCAGGCATCGACGTAGAAAATCGCTGCGCATCGCGAGTAAGTGAAACAGTTTTTGCCGGAGAGGTTTCTTCGCCTCCGTTCGAATGGCCAGGAAGCTCGCCTTAAACTCAATGAGCGCAAAGCGAGAATTGGCAGCTAATAGATGATCTGCAAAAACGTTGTCCTGAGCTCCGAGGGATGTATTCGCCCACCCGGGAAACGATCCATCAGGTTGAAGTAGAAAATCTTGCTTCGAAAGCCCTGGCAAAACGAAGAACAACGTTATGCTCCATGTCCCGCTGGGACGGGGCAGTTTCTGCCACTAGGTTCAGTCCTTTTGACTCCCCCTCAATGGTCTGGGGGCAGTATTTCAGATGTTACTTCTTTCGGGCAAAATGGGCATCAATGGTGCTCGCTGGCGGCCGGGCAACCCAGCATCGCAAAATAATGCCAATGCTCAATTCTGAGCCCGCCCCCCATGCTGTCTCAATGCCGCCACGGGACAGTCTATTCGTCAAATAGGTCAGGCTGTTACCAGCGCCCGGAATTGAAGGACTCCACTACCACGGAGCGTAGGCCACCGGGTTCGTAGGAGTACCTCACGCCGCAGATCCTGTGTATCGCGATCGCGCAATGGCGAAGCTTCAGGGTTACGAGCGCGCTTTACTCTTGGTTGGCCTACTCCCATGAACATTAATCGATGAACATTCCCACAGCATTGGTCCTTGAACCTACAGCAGAGCATGGTGCTGGACCGCTTATGAACATATGACATCGCCCACTTGTTAAATGATGTGTCAGAGCGGAACTTTTACAAAAGCTCCGCCTGCACTCTCTGGATTGCTCTATGAATTCAGGGCGCATTTGCGTTGCAATCTCAAGCAAATTTCAGTGTCCGCCACGGATATGATCACTCTAACGACGTTTAAAGGGGTGTGACATTCATGAGCTTTTCACCAAAAACGGCACGCACATTCATTCTCTCATCGCTGGAGAACTTGGGTGTTGCCCAGGATAAGTTACAGGCCATCGAGCACGGTGCCGAAATCTACGGCCCGCAGGGGCTGTTGGACTCTATACATCTAGTCGGCCTTATCACAGCAATTGGTGAACGGGTCGACGACACCGCAGGTGATTCCGAGAGTTTCTTCGATATTCTCGACGACGATCTGTTCGGCAACTTTAAAGATATCAAACGAATCGAGTCGTTATTAAACGGAAAATTCAGCCATGTCAGCTTTTGCTCCTGATAGTCAATATATCCACACCGACAAAATTGAAGACATACCCTATCAGTTGCTGGCCGATAAAGTGCCCACGCCTTTTTATGCGTACAGTGCCACACAGATAAAAACAGACTTTGCAGAACTTAAGCGCACCCTCCCCCAAGGCATAGATTATTTCTACTCCCTTAAGGCCAACCCGAATAAAACGCTGGTTGCTCTATTGCATCAGGCCGGGACGGGCTGCGAAGTATGTTCCCTGGTGGAGCTGGAAATTGCATTACGCCAAGGCGTGGCGCCGGGCGATATTATTTTCGTCGGCCCCGGCAAACATATTAATGAGTTGACGCAATGTTGCCTTGCCGGCATTAAAGCCGTGGTGGTCGAATCCATCGAAGAAATGGTTCTACTCAATGATATTGCCGCTGGCCTGGGAGTAACCCAGAGCATTGCCCTGCGCATCAACCCTGACTTCACCGGCGAAAAAGCCAAGTTGGTGATGAGCGGCAAGCCCCGGCAATTTGGTATCGATGAACAATTGCTGCCGCAGACATTCGCCACGCTCGGGCAACTTGCGCAACTGCGCCTGGCAGGCATCCATGTTTATCTTGGCACCCGAATTCTTGACTGGCAGGCCCTGGCCAACAATACGCAAAACATCCTGACACTGGCCGCCACGCTCCAGCAGACCTATGACATGGACTTCGACTTTGTGGATGTCGGCGGTGGCTTTGGCGTGCGCTATTTCGACAAGGAAAAAGCACTCGACCTGGCCGCCCTGGGAGAGGCACTTCTACCTGTGGTGAACGACTACCGTCAGTGTTTTCCACGCTGCAAAATCGTTATTGAGCTGGGCCGCTTCCTGATTGCGCGTGCAGGCATCTTTGTCACGCGGGTCAACTACCTCAAGCCGTCCCGTGATGAGTGGTTTGCCGTGTGTGACGGCGGTGCCAACTGCCACGGCAGTGCCGCTGGCATCAACTCCTTGATCCGTCGAAATTTCCCGATGGCGCGTCTTGGCCCATCCCGGCACAGCGATCAGCATCGCTATCAAGTGACCGGTCCCCTGTGTACGCCCACTGACTTGCTGGGCGAAAACATCATGCTCGCCGAGCTTCGTTCGGGGGATCTGATCGGTATCGGGCATTCCGGTGCCTATGGTGCCAGTGCATCGCCAGTGGGCTTTTTGAGCTTCGGTCACCCGGCAGAAGTGCTTGTGGAAAATGACCAGGCTTATCTGATCCGCACGGCAGATAGCGTAGACACCCTGCTGGCCCCCCAGGTGTGCCAGCGCTTGTCTTTGGCCAACGCCTGAAGGAATCGCCATGTCTCTGAAGTTTGCGGCTTCTCATATCCTGTGGCGTCAGTTTGAAAGGCAAAACGATGTGCCTGCCGTGGACGACGGGCAATTGAAAATAGTGAAGGACTTCGTCAACGGCTTTTTTCATTCACACGGCCATACGGGTCAGGCCCAGGACCTTCATGCCTACCGCTGGTATGCCGCACAAAACCAGACGTTCAGGACAATGCTGACACAGTTGGTCGGGGAGCTGGCAAACCAGGCCCCGCTCAATGACCTGGATCTGCTGGTACTCACCCACTGGACGCCGGACGTGGAGGTCGGATGCTCGGTGACCAACGCCATTATTCATGAGGCGGGTTGCCACGACGCCTTTGGTATTGCCATCAGCGATCATGGCCTGAGCAGTACGTTTCTGGCGTTGCAAGTTATTGAGGATTACCTCGACGACGGGGACCGTGGCGGCCGTGGGAAAACGGCCCTGCTGCTGATCGCCGACCAGGATGCCATCATGTATGACAGCCCCAGCCTGGCCCGTTTCAATTCCGCGGCCAGCGCCTGCGTCGTGATGTTGCACAGCCTGCCAGGCGAACAGACCGGCGGCCAACCCGCAAGCATCGCGTTTAAACATTATCGAAAAGTCCCTTTTCCGGCCACGCACCAGGCACTGGATGCCCTGCTCGTTACGTTGGATATGTTCACGTCCGAGGAAGAACGACTGCCCCTGCTGATCCTGACCACGCCGGGTTTTGCCGGACAGTTGCGCGAGCATGGGCTGCTGGCAACCCATCGCATCGAGAGCTGGGATGAGGCGTTACTCTCCTGCGCCCCCTGGGCCCGGCTGGAACAACTCGCGCCGAGCAACCACCGTATCCTGCTGATGCTGCCGGAGGGTAACTCCCTGACCTGCGCGGGCTTTGTGGCGGGGGCTTGAGATGTATATCCATACAATTACCAGTCTGGTCGCCGCTAACCTCACCACCCTGCCCGCCCTGGCGGAGAAATATGCCTGGGGTGAGCGCAACACCAAGATCTTTGGCCGCTTTCATCGGATGGAGTCGGCCAGCCTGTTTGAACGGGAGGCGTTGCCTGACCTGATCATGCGGCTGTTGCAACAGTTCAAGGCCGAGTGTGACCCGGTACTGTTTGGGCGCATTGGCTATGTGGCCTGGGCGCACTCTCTGAATTGCCCCAGTCCTTTTGACCTGGTCCCCGTCCTGGCCAGCGACTTGCGTACATTCCTGGGGCGCCCGGAGCTTGAGTTTTTCTCTGTTTCCCAGGCGTCGTGCGCATCGGCGCTGGTCGGGCTGAAATTTCTCAACGCTAAACTCACTGCGGCTCAAGCCAGGCAGGATGACGTCTGTGGCTTATTGATCACCGGCGAAAAATGCTTCCACGAAACCGTGCAATACGTCGATCAAAATGGCTATTTCGGCGAAGCATTTTGCGCGACCTTGCTCAGCGTAAATCCCTCGCCCGGCGCCTTGTGCGTGGGCGCGGTGCACGTCCAGCAATTGGCCGCCTACGGCACACGTACGCGCGCGACGGATCGCGAAAGTGAAAACGCCTACGATCACGCCTTTATCCCCACCATGCTTGAGACCGTGCACACCGCGCTGCAGCACGCAGGACGGCGCCCTCAAGAGCTGCGTACGCTGATCCCGTACCACATCAGCCCGCCCACCTTCGACAGGATCGCCGACGGCGCAGGTTTTGCCCGGGACATCATCTACCGTCGTCATCTCTACGAACTGGGACATTGCTTTTGCAGTGATGCGTTCCTCAACCTGAAAAGCCTGCTGGCGCACCGCGATAACGCTATCGCCGTTCACCCCATTCTGGCCGTGGCGTCCGGCATCGCCGGCACTTTTGCAGCCATCGTTCTTGAATTGAATAATGAGGATGAGACATGAGCACAACCCATTTGACCCAATGGCTGGTGCTGGCTGCACACCAGTTCCCTGAGAAAACGGCGCTGATCGAGGGTGAGCATGCAGTGACCTGGGCCGCACTCCATCAACGTGTGCTCAATACCGCCGCCTACTTGCGTCAGCAGCAGGTTGAACGCGGCGACAGGGTATTGGTATGGCTGCCCAATGGGGTGGATTTCGTCGTCTGCTTCTGGGCTGTGCAATATTTGCAGGCCGTGTTTGTTCCGGTGAATCCGGATACACCGCTGGCACGGGTCGGCTGGTTACTCGACAACGCAGCGTCACACCTATTGATCGCCCAGGCCGGGCAGGCCACTGCGCTGGCAGCGGCCCCCGGCAACCCTGGCCTGCAGGTGCTGTTTGATCAAGCGCCCGGCGCGCAAGAGAGCGGTTCGCCACTGCTGTCCCTGCAACAAATAGCGGCACTTGCACCGGCCATGCCGTTGCCCGTTCGAGATGCGCTGGATATTGACCTGGCCTGCCTGATCTACACCTCGGGTTCTACGGGCGATCCCAAAGGGGTGATGTTGACCCAGCGCAATATGCTGAGCGCCGCGGACTCTGTCGCTACCTATTTGCAATTGGCGGCCAGCGACCGGATATTCTGCACGATCCCCATGAGCTTCGACTACGGGCTGTATCAAGCGATTATGGCGACCAAGGTGGGCGCAACGCTGATTATCGAAAAGGATTTCAGCCGTCCGCTCTTTGCCCTTAAACAGCTGGTCAAGCACAAAGCCACCGTCCTGCCGATTGTTCCCACGCTGCTGGCGATCATTGCACCATTGGCCAAACGCTATGACTTCTCCTCCCTGCGCAAAATCACCAACACCGCGGCGGCCCTGCACTCCAGTGATATCGATCTGCTGACCTCGCTCTTCCCGCAAGCCGAGATTTTTTCCATGTACGGGCTGACCGAGTGCCATCGCTGCACCTGGCTGCCCCCCGCGTTGCTGGCCCAGCATAAAGACAGCGTGGGCTACGCCATCCCGAATACCGAACTATGGGTAGTGGACGAAGACGGCGTGGAGCACCGCAGCAATGCGACCGGTGAGCTGGTGATCCGTGGCGCAACCGTGATGCGCGGTTACTGGCGCAACCCTGAGCAGACCGCGAAGAAGCTGCGGCCAGGCCCCCTGCCCGGCGAATCGGTCCTTTATACCGGCGACGTGTGCCGACTGGATGAGCAGGGCTTGCTTTATTTTCTGTCGCGCAACGATGACATTCTGAAAACCAATGGCGAAAAAGTCGCCCCCAGGGAAGTCGAGGGCGTACTCAAGCGTATGCCGGAGGTGTTGCAGGTCGCAGTGATCGGTGTCGCGCATCCGGTTTACGGCGATGAAATCGTGGCCTGTATCGAATGCGTTGCTCCCTTGGACACCGCGCTGCTCAAAGCCTTTTGCCAGACCCATCTCGAAGCCTATAAACGGCCCCACCGCTATTACTTCAGTGAAGCATTGCCCAAAAACAACAACGGGAAAGTTGACCGCGGCCAGCTATCCGCCCTCCTGCCGCGCCGGGAAAACAACCTGAACGTCGGGAGCACACAACAAACAGGGAGCCAACATGTATACGCCAACCATCATTGAAGCCATCGGGCTGGTTCTGGAAACGTCAAACCTCTCGGAACTGAGTGCCCGGACTCACCTGGAGCGCGACTTGGGATTTGAAAGCGGTTTGTATATCGAACTCATCATGTACCTTGAGGAGCGCATCGAGGACTTGGTGCTCGACCCTGCCACGCTGGAATTCCAGCACTTCGAAACCGTGGGCAGCCTGTCGAACTTCATTGAACTCCAACTCGCCAGCCGGGCGGCATAAATGGACGCCTGGTCTGAGCTCATAACGGTGTTTATGCGCTTTGAGGATCAATCGCATACTGCCTGGCGCCACCACTCACTGACGTACAGCTATGCGGCGCTTGCTCAGCGCGCGCAGGATATCGCCATTGAAATAGTCCGCCAGCAGCCTCGAAGCGAGACGCCTCTGGCGCCGGTATTGGTTTATGGCCACAAGTCCTTCGATTTTCTGGCAGCCTGGTGGGCCTGCCTGCTGTGTGGTTGTCCGATTGTGCCGGTGGAGTCAGACAACGCTCCCGAGCGACTGGAACGGATTGCCCGTACGGTCGGGGCAAGCTTGATCCTGAACACCGACGCCCTCCCCCTGTGCGCCGCCAATGCCAAGGTGATTGCCCTCGCCCCCTTGCCCTGGCAGCACCATGACCATGCAGCGCTGCGGCATTTACTGGACGGCACCCGCAGGCGGTTCGACAACGCGACCGACATCCCGCTGGCCTACATCATGTTTTCCTCGGGGACTACCGGGGAACCCAAGGGCATTCAGATCAGCCTGTCCAATCTGGTCGATTTCGTGGCCTGGATACGCAGCGACTTTCCACTTGATGGGGCTATCACGGGAAATGTGCGGTATTGCTTCGATGTCTCCCTGTTTGAAATCTGGCTCGCCTGGCAGTTTCTGCAACCACTGTCCGTGCTCGACCATCGAGACTTGATCAACACCCGCAAGATGATTGCCCAGCATGCACACATGGAGCTGACTTGCTGGGTATCGACGCCATCGATGATGCGCCTGTACTTGCTGGACCCGACCTTCAATACGCAAACACTGGCGCAGTTACGCCGGTTTATCTTCTGCGGCGAGACGTTGCCCAAAGAGATCGTCACCCAGTTGTGGGCTCGTTTTCCAGGCTGTGAGGTGATCAATACGTACGGCCCCACCGAATGTACCGTGGCGGCTTCGCAAGTGTTGATTACCTCAGACATGGTGGCTTCGTCATTGCCCCTGCCGATCGGCCGCGCGAGACCGGGCGCGGCACTGCACCTCGGCCAACCCATGGACGCTTCGGGCCGGGGGCAACTGTTGATCAGTGGCGAATGTGTCGGCCCTGGCTATCTCAATGCTGCACCTGCGCGTCAGGCCAGTTTCAGTCGGCAGGATGGGCAAGCCACTTACGCCACCGGTGATATCGGCCTGTTTGATGGCACCTGGTATTACTTCCTGGGGCGTGAAGATGGCGAGGTCAAGATACAGGGGCACCGTATTGACCTGCATGAAATCGAACGCTTCCTGCGCGACCGCAACCTGGTCGCCGATGTGGTGGTAGAGCCATATTGGCGCAAGGGCAACGCAGAAGCGATCCAGGCCTGCGTGATCCTCAATGCAACCTGTGAACTGTCACAACTTGGCCACGCCATGCAAGCCCATTTCCCCCCGTGGGCAATCCCGCGTTACTGGTACAGCACCCCCCGCACCGTACTCAATCACAACGGCAAACTGGATCGTTCAGCTGCCCGCCAACTGGCTTTGGACAACGGAGAAAGACATGTTTTCATCGCAAATCAAACCGCTGTTTGAGCGGCTGAAATATCAGAGCACTGCGACCGCCTTGATCAACGAACAGGGCACCTACAGCTTTGCCGAACTTGGTGCGCGCACCGCCGCGATTGCCCAGGTGCTCGCGCCATGGGCAGGCCGTAACGTGCTGGTTCACGGCCATAAGCAACTGGATGCCGTGGCAGCCATGCTGGCGTGTATCAGCCAGGGTTGCTGCTTTAGCTTTGCCGACCAGTCCAACCCCGTCCCGCGGATTGAAAAGATTGCCAAGCTGATCCAAGCCGAGCTGATCCTCACGGCGACGCCGCAGAAGCTGGAGGGTCTGGACCGCTGGCCACAATGGGTGACATCGACCCTGGAAAATGGCGACCCGGCATCACTGCCACTCGAACCTGAATTGACCCAGCCAGCCTTTTATATTCTCCCCACTTCGGGCAGTACCGGTGAACCGAAGGGCGTCGTCGTCAGCTATGAGAACTTCGCCGCATTCTCGACCTGGTACAGCCCGATGATCCGCGACGGTATCGCACACGGATGCCATGTGAGCCATGCCTGCTTCTCCTTCGACATGGGCTTGCTGGATCTTTTCCCGGTGCTGTGCGAGGGCAGAGCCTTGCTGATGCTGGATCACCGCCACAACATGCTGCCGCGGCAAAATATCCGCCTGATGTCGCGCTATCCGCAAAACCCGGTCACCAGTTGGTTTTCCACACCGAGCTTTGTCGATTTGATGTTGAAGGACCCCTTGTTCAGCGGGGAGCAGTTTCCGGATCTGAAGCGCTTCTTTATGGCCGGCGAGCGCGCCTCGCTGGGGTTGGTGACCCAGTTGCAGGCGCGCTTCCCGGGCCTGGAGGTGATGCACGGTTATGGCCCGACCGAGACCACCGGCATGACCCATACCTTCGAGCTTGGCCATCCGCCCGAGCACATCTCAGGCCTGCTGTCCCTTGGCAAAGCCTGCGGGTTGACCGGGGTCAGGATCGTGGATGCCGATGGTCAAAGTCTGCCGCCAGGCGAAATAGGCGAGGTGCTTTTATACGGCCCGCAAGTCGCGCTGGGCTACCTGCCTGAGGACGACCCGCGTAACAGTGCATTCAGCCATGACGAGTTCGGACGGTACTACGCCTCCGGTGACCGGGGGTTTGTGGATGAAGAACAATCCCTGTTTATCCACGGCCGGGATGACGGCCAACTGAAACTGAACGGCAACCGAATCGAGCTGGCTGAAATTGAAAGCAGTGTGTGCCGCTATGTGGGGGTCACCCAGTGTTGCGCGGTGCCGATCAAGGAAGAAGGCAAGGTCATCGACCTGCAACTTTTTATTCAATTGCGCGAGGACAGTGCAACCCACCGCGCCGCACTGCGCCAGTTCCTGGCAGAACAGTTACCGCCTTACATGATCCCCAAATCCATGTTCTTTTGTCAGACCTTCCCCGTGACGCTGCATGGAAAGATCGACCGCCAACAACTGGTGGATCAGCACAAAGAGCCGCTGGCCCTAAGCTGATGGCCATCTGCAAGCACATATAAAAAACTTCCCGCCACCACGGCGAAAATACACATCACCCCATGCACCGGCGCCGGACAGGCGCCGGCGTAAATCGTTTTCCCCCAAGGATAAGGGCGTCGCGATGCGTTTTAGTCATATCGGTTATGTGGTTGGCGACAGCGACGCAACGGCTGTCGCGGTTAAACCGTTTTTCCCGGTTATCGTCCGATACAAAGAATATGTTGCCGCACAAAAAGTGTTCATCACCCTGCTGGAAACTGTTGAAGGGCACAGCCAGATAGAGTTGGTCGAACCGCTGGAAAACAATCTCCCCTTGCGCGAGTTGTTGGCCAAATCCGGCAAGTCGTCGCTGCCCTACCATATCTGCTTTGAAGTCGATGACTTTGACGAGCAATTCAAAGTCATGAAGAGCGCCGGCTGGATCGTACTGACGCGCCCGTTCAACGCCTTTGACAGCAACCACCGCTCCAGCCACCTCTATCACCCTGATGCCGGGGTTATTGAAATCATGTCAGGCCCGCTATGAGTCAACTCTACGATGACGCGTTCGCCGGGCAGTCGTGCCCGTTGGGCGCAGACGCCCAGCAGATTGCTGACCAACTGCGCAACTTCGGCGACACACGGCAGATCATGGGGCAGTGGTCATTCGCCCCGACGCTGAACTCTCTCGGCTTGCCGCAACGGTACCAGGTACCGCCAAGCCGTCAGGTGATCAGCCTGGCCGCACGCTATGAACTCTACGAACAGATCGGCTTCGTCTCCCCGGCGCTGATATTCAGCGCGCCCGGGCCGAGCATGGCGGCCTATGTCGTTGCCGGGCTGGGCAACGAACAGCAGCAGGATGCCTTTTTCGGCCAGTTCCAACGGGCATTGTGCTGGTCCTGCTTTGCGATGACCGAACCCTCACAGGGAAGCGATGCCGGGGCCATGCAGACCACGGCGACACCGGTTGACGGCGGGTACCTTATCTCCGGGCGCAAGATGTTTATCGGTAACGGAGTCATCGCCGAAACCGGTGTGTTGTTTGCGCGTACCGCACCGGGGCAATTGGGGATCAATGCTTTTCTGTTTTCGCCACAAGACCCGGCCATCACCCGCCATCGCTTGGCGCTGACCGGGCTTGACGGTGCAAACCTGGCGTTGATGCAGTTCGACAACCTGTTTATCCCGGCAGCGGATTTGCTCGGGCAGCACTTGAAACCGACCCAGCGTTTTGCGCAGTCGGCGATGGCTACGTTCGATGCGCTGCGCCCCTGTGTCGGCGCTCTGGCGCTGGGTGTGGCGCGACGCGCATTGCACGAGTGGCAAGCCTGCGTCACGCCGACCCCGGCACAGTCACAATGGCTGTCGCAAATGAAGCGTCGCTGGTATGCCGCTTACCGTGAGGCGGCGATGGTCTGTCAGCAAGCAGATGAAGAGCAAAGTCCGGGGAAAAGCCCCGGCATGGTGAAAACCGCCTGTGTGATCCTCGCCGATGAAATTGTCAGCCTGCTGATCCATGCTTTCCCCGTAGACACTCAGCCTGTACCGGCAGCCCTGTGGCAGGCATTTCGTGATGTAAAAGCCTTTGAATACACCGAAGGCACACGACAGATCCACCGACTGAACCAGAGTTTTTCTCCCCGACAAGCCAGCCAGGAGTGCCGATGACTATCGCCCCTCTCGTGCAGGGTCAACTGAATATCGTCAGTACCTGTGACGCCATCACGCCGGACAGCCGGCACTTTATTGCCACCCGGGAGCTACCGACCCGGGCGCGCTGGTATCAACACTGGCCACAGATCGATTGCGGCGAACGCCTGCACGCAAAGGCCGCTGTGGACCTGTGCCGCAGCGTCATCAGTGAGCCGTATCCGACACAGTTGGTTTACGACAGCCTTCACCCGGCGGCGCGCGGTGCGACTCCCCTGCTGCAAAGCCTGATTTCCCAATGCCCGGGCTTCATCGAAATGTGGGGCATATGCAGTGGGCAATTTGATCCGCAATACGCCGGTTCGCTGGCAAGCACCCTGCTTCAACCCGGGCAACGCCTGCTGTATCTGTATGACCCGCTGCAGCGCCTGAGTGGTGATTCCGCGCCCCAGCTGGCGACGCTGCACTATCTGATCTTTTCTGCACAAGCATAGGGGGAAGCAATGGATACCCAGTTTGCTTCACTGATCGAGCGCCTGGCCAAACCCACCCCGCTGCCGATGCGTCCGGCTGAGTCGCGACAGCTGGCGACCATGAAGACCGAGGTGGTCACCTGCGGCGAATACCGCAGCCGGGTGCTGATAGAGGAAAACCACGACCCACAGGCCAAAAGCGCGCTGTTGCTGCACGGCTGGGGTGGTCATCCGATGATGATGTCTGACCTGCAAGCAGTGCTGCAGGCCCAGGGATACACGGTCTACACACCCTTCCTGCTGGGCCATGACCCCCACGCGCCGGCCAATTGCGATTTGCCCGGTCAGTGCTCGTTACTGTTGGCAATGCAGACCCGATACGGTCCGTTCGATACCGTGGTTGCCCATTCGGCCGGCGGGATCATCACGGCGATGGCCCACTGGCAGGGTTTTATCCTCAACCGCGTGGCGCTGCTTTCAGCCCCGGCTTCACTGTCGAGCCTGTTGCAGCATTACCTGGCGTTGCTCAAGGCAGACGAACATTACCTGCCACTGCTCGGTAGCTATTACCAAAACCGCTACCCCATGCCCGCCGACTTGCAGACCGCACACCCGTACACCTTCCGCGGGGCGCGCGCACTCATCTTGCACGGCACGCAAGACCAAAGAATCAACCCTGCCGACGCCAGGCAAATCCATGCTCAGTTGCCCGATAGCCAGCTGCATATCATCGAAAATACTGGCCACCTGGGGATTCTCTCGCATCAGCGTACCCAGCAGGCGCTGGCCGGGTTTCTCGGCGCGAAAAACGCCGACCATGAAAAAGGGAACACCCATGTTGGGGCATATTGAATCCATCACCATTCACATTCCCGAGCAGCGCAAGTCACTGGCCGAGGTCGGCCTCACTCTTGGTTTGACCGCGCTGGATGTCAGGATGTTTTCACGCTTCTACGGCCTGGAGAGCTTCCCCCGTCATCCCGGCACGGTGGATGACCTGATGCGCCAGCTCCTGGAACAATTCGTCGCCACTCATCCTGACGTCGTCGCGCGCATCCGGCATGTGGTGCATGCGCATACCGTGCCGACCCTGCGACCGTTTCACGAGACCGGCAGGGCCGTGCTCGACGCATGCGGGTTTGCCCATGACACCGAGTACGGCAGCCTGACGATGGGCCACTGTGCGACCTCGTTGTCGGGCGTGGAGTATCTGTGCAGCCGCCTCAAGGACGGGGAATACGCCCTGCTGCTGATCGGCGAAAAAGCCTTCCACCCGAAGGTAGAGTTGCTGGATGACACCACCATCATGGGCGAAGCCGGCTGTGCCGTGCTGCTCGGTCGGTCGGGAGACCGCGCCAGGGTCATTGCCCGGCACAGCGAGCAGGCCGGCCAGTTCAGTCAACACAAGGGGAATGAGCCGAGAACCAACCCGGAATTCGCCGATGCCTATTTCGCGTTTGTCAGCAATGCCATGCGCGGTGCAGCGCAGCATTTCGACTGCGCCCTGGACGCTCTGGACTGGATAGCCCCACACAATGTCAACCTGTCGTCCTGGCAGAAAATCGCCGATGCACTCGCCATCCCCCGCACAAAGGTTTTTTTGCAGAATGTTCCCCGCTATGGCCATTGTTTCGGTGCGGACCCCTACCTCAATCTGGCCGCACTCATTCGTGGGCAACAGCTTGCTCCCGGCGCCAAAGTGATGCTGGTCAGCGTCGGCATGGGTGCCACCTTTTCCTCGCTGTTGCTTGAGTTACCTGCAGGCAATGAAATCCCGGTCTTTTGCAACCTCAAGCAATACCCGGATATGAGGCCGAATTAAGTTAACGCCTGGTTCTTCTTCTACGCGAACGCAACCACCTATGAGCGATATCACCCGCCGCTACCCACAACTTTACGCGCTGTCAGAGCGATTTCTTGCCGCCGGACAGCTCGAGGAAAACAACCTCCAACTGGCGATCGCCTGTCTGGATGACCCGGAGCTCAGAAGCCTCGCCTGTATCGGCATACCTTCACGGTTCAACCCCTGGGAAACGCCGGCATTTTCCAATGTCAGCTATCCCCGGCACTTGCAAATCATCGAGTACCTGAGCCGAACGGACGCCAGCGTCATGATGCTGTTGCCGGGTGCATCCCTCAGTACGCGGGCCATCCTTACCCTGGGCAATGAACAGCAGCAGACGCGTTTTTTTGCCTGCTTTGCCGAACGCCCGGCCTGGACATTCTTTGCCGTCACGGAGCCCGAAATAGGTTCAGATGCCGGGGCTATCTCTACTGAGCTCACGCACAGTGAACAGGGCTGGCGGCTCAACGGCACCAAAAAGCTGATCGGGGGCGCCATGCTGGCAAGCGCCGGCCTTGTGTTTGCGCGCTATCAACAAAGCCAGCGATTGGTCATGGTGTTTCCTGATGAAGCCGAGCCTGCCTTGTTGCGTGAGCCACTGGGCACCGTCGGTTTGGCGGGTGCCGGTTTAACGCGCTTGACGTTCAAGGATTATCGCGTCCAGGAAGACGACATCCTGGGGCACGAGCGCCGCGAACTCCTGCAGGGGCTCAATTCCTTGAGCCTGGTATTCGAGCGTCATCGGCCAATGGTGGCAGCCATGGCGCTGGGCACCACATTTGGCCTGCTTACCGCCCTCGACACCCGTCCCTTGCCGATCATGGCACGGCGCTCGGTCGCGCGGCTGTGGCGAAAATATCATGTGATCTACCAACAAATGCTGACCGTGGCAGAAGGCTACAGCAACGGCCAGCATCAGCATGCCCTCACCAGCCAGCTCAAGCGTAATGCCACCCGCCTGGTCGAGGAAGCCGCATGCCACCTGCCCCATTGGCTCAACCACGACGACTGGCTGGAAGATCGCTTGCTGCGCAAGCGCTATCGCGACAGCTTCGCGTTCGAGTACATGGAGGGCACCAGCAACATCCACCTGCTCAATAGCTTCCGTCCGCCCGCAACCCAAGGGACCAGCCTGTGACACTCTGCCTCGATCCTGCCGATATCGTGTTCCAGTCGTTTCACCATACTGATCCGGCCATGCCCGAGTCGGACCCCCATATCCCGCACTGGCGTTCTTATACGCAGCATTTCTTTCGAGCCAACGGTGAGACGCTCAGCCCGCAGGACGATCGGGCGCTGGCGTGGGTCACCAGCACGGAGCGCGCCTCCTTCAGCGACATGATCGCCGTGCTGTTGCCGCGGCTGGCCACCATCATCCAGCCTGCGCGGGTGAAAACCGTGCTGATGGCGCATTGGACGCCAGACCTGCACATGGGCAGTTCGGTGGTGAATGCCGCCATCCATCAATTGGGACTTTCCGCCTGCCTGGCATTGGCGATCAGCGATCGCGGACCGGACGCAGGTCTGTATGCGCTGGACGGCCTCAATGATTGCCTGGCCGGCAAAGACGAGGACGGACTTTTGCTGATTGCCGAGCAGAAAAACCTGATGTATTTCTCGCCGCTGATGGAGGCCCTGCAACCGGAAAACAATGCCTGCGTTTGCCTGTTCAACAAGCAGCAACGCGGCTTGCGCTACCGGGGTTTCAGGCGCGCGCGCCTTGCGCAATGGTCCAGCGAGTACCTTTCGCACGCCGTTGAGCAGTTGGGGTTGACCAGGGAGCGCCTGACCCTGATCGGCCCTGCCCGGCTACTGGAGGCCGCGCATGCCGGTGCCCGCTCGTTTGCCGTCAACCCGAAGTTGCTGTGCGCGGCCCCTTTCGTTGCGCTGCGCACCTTCTGGGAGCCGCAACGTGACTATCTGCTGATCAGCGAAAATGATAACGGGATCAGCCTGTGCGGGTTCGCAGCCGAAGAGGGTCCACGATGAACATTGCTTCTCTGGCCACTTATATTCCATCTGCCCGCGTGTCCCTCGACGAGGTTGTCGCGCATCGCGGCGGCAATCCGTCAGAAGCCCGAACATTTGGCCAACTGTTCGGCATGCGGGAGGCATCGACCCTGGCGAATGAAGAAAGCGCCGAAGGCTGTTTTCATGACTTGCTGCAGCAACTGGGTGACAGCCTGGATGAAGGGGAGAAGATTGATGCGGTCATCATGATCCAGGGCTTGCCCTCTCCCTCCTTGCGCCAAAGCGTCAACCTGCCATCCCTGCGGCAGCGGTCAAACTTTATCGCCGCGGATGCACCGCTGCTGACCCTCAACCAGCAAAACTGCGCCACCCTGTTCTGGGGGTTGCGGCTGGCCGAACGGTTGCTAGCAAGCGGCAAGCACCGCTGCGTGGCGCTGCTGGCGGGCGACACGCTCGCCGACTTTGACCTGGCTGAGCGCTATATCCCGGGCTGCACAATGATTGCCGACGGCTTCGTGGCCGCCCTGCTCAAACCAGGTGGCGGTCAACGCAGGGTGTCGGGCATCCAGTGCTTTTATCACCCCGGATTCTGGCAAGGCCTGGACGGTACTCGCGAGGACACCAAACGCTTCTATCAGTCCCACAACCATCTGGTCGAGCATGCCCTGTCGTCCTATCCCGAAGACGTGCGCAAGCGTGCCTGGCTGCTGCCGCACAATATCAACCGCCTCAGTTGGCAAACCTGGCTACGCCATCCAGAAAACCGCGACCGATCGGTCGCCACCGACCTGCTGAGCCAATGCGGGCACTGTTATACCGCGGACCCTCTGTTACTGCTCGACCGCTACGCCCCTCAGGATACTGGCCGCCCCGCCCTGCTGCTGTCGGTGGGCCTGGGCGGCTGGGTAGGTTGCGCCGCCATTACCTCAGACGCCTTACCGGAGGCAGTCGATGCTCAATAACTCCAATGCTATTGCGGTCGTCAAGCCGACCGCAGCCAAGTTTGCGCAGCTGGGCTTTCTGAAAATTGCTGAAAGTGCCGTTCGCCAGCACGGGGACAAGGTCTGGATCGGTGAGGAAAAGGATGAAGTGCTGCTGCTGGCGGGCGCTCGACATATCCGTTTTTTCCTTGAGAACGAAAGCAGCTTTCACAAGGAACTCGACAATGGTCATTCAGCCAGGCGGGTACTGCTGGGCCAGTCGCTGATCACGGCAAGGGAAGGTGATGAATGGCACCTGGCCAGAAAGCTGACTGCACCGCTGGTCAATCCCAAATCAGCGTTGCTCAAACAAGGCACCCAACACTCCGCTCAGTGGCTGGTGGACACTCTCCAGGACCCGGAGAAAGATTCCATGCAGGAGATCTGCCTGCAATGGGCGCTGATGTGCGTCGCGCAAGGGTTCGTCGGCTCCACGCTCAGTCCTCTGCAGCTGGATAGCCTGATCAATCACTTTCGCCGGATCTACCTGCAACTGATTGTCGATGAGCCGACCGCGGATTATGCCGCGTTATGCCAACACCCGGCCCTGACCGCGTTTCGCGAGGAACTTGAGGCAATGATCGGGCCGTTGATTACTGGCGACGGCGGCGGGAACGTCGACATGCTGCAACGCTTTTGCCAGGCGCTCGATATCAAGGCCAATCCGCAGGAACGGGAACGGGCGATCAGCATGTTGCTGGGCAATTTGGTCGCCAGCGTGGATAACACCGGTATCGCGCTGCTGTGGTGCCTGACCCACCTGTCACAACACCCGCATTACCAGAACCAGGTGCGTGAAGAGGCCCGCCACGGGACGCGCGACATGGCCAGCGCCATCGTCAAGGAATCGCTGCGCATGACCCCGGTCACGGCGTTTTTCGAGCGCGGCACCCTGGCCCCGCTGGAGATTGACGGCGTCAGCGTGCCGGCCGGAACCAAAGTGCTGTTTTCACCCTGGCTGGTCCATCGCAATGCGGCTTATTGGTCCGAGCCCCTGAGTTTCAGGCCAGAACGTTTTCTTGAAGGCCGGAAAATTGCACGGGAGCACTTTGTGCCCTTCAGCGTGGGTAAACGCAACTGCGTAGGCATGGCGCTCGCACTGGACCAACTCACTACGGCCATTGAAACACTGTGCAGCCATTGCCACTTCGCCCTGGCACCATCGACCCCGCCCGCCGCGCTCACGCCGCTTTATGGGCTGAATGTGATGCCCAGAGGCGCTATCTGTTTCACCATCGAATCCGTGGACAGGGTCACTGCGCATGAATGCATCGCCTAACCTGGCGGGAGATGCCATCCCGCAACTCAGCGTGTTTTGTTTTTCGGACGTGGCCCGCGACAGCTTTGCAGAAAAGTATGAACAGTTGCTGAGCACCGCCAGGCTGGCGGATGAGCTCAACTTTCATGCTATCTGGACGCCTGAACGACACTTCCACACTTTTGGTGGGATGTTTCCTAATCCCTCCGTCGTCAGCGCCGCGCTGGCCGCCAGTACACAGCGTATCGCGATCCGTGCAGGCAGCGTGGTGCTCCCCTTGCATGATCCGCTGCGCGTTGCTGAAGAGTGGGCGCTGGTGGATAACCTCTCTCGCGGCCGGGTCGGCGTAGCGTTTTCTGCGGGCTGGCAACGTAATGATTTTGTGCTCAAGGCGCAAAACTACCGTCAGCGTCATGAGGTCCTCTTCTCCTCTTTGGAGCAGATTCAGTCGCTGTGGCGCGGCGAGTCCGTGACGCGTCACGAACTGTCCCTGCCGGGACATCCGGAACCGGTCACGTTGCAAACCTGGCCGCCCGCCTATCAAGCCGCCATTCCGGTTTGGGTCACGACGGGGAGCAATCCCTTGTTATTCAGCGAGGCGGGAAAACGCGGCCTGAATGTGCTGACGCACCTGATTGCACAAACCCGTGAACAGCTGCAGGAAAACTGCGCCAGCTATCGCCTTGCACGCCAGGATGCCGGGCTGGATCCTGCGGCCGGCAAGGTCACGCTGATGATGCATACCCAGGCCGGAGAGGATCGGGAAGCGCTGTTGCCACGTCTGCGACCGGCCCTCACGGGTTACTTGCGCGCGTTTATGCAGCTCTCTGACAACCTCAATGAACCTTCTGCGCTTGATCAGGAGAGCACTGATAAAAAGCAGGCCTACGCACTCAAATGGGGAGTGGAAAAGTACCTCAACCACTACGGTTTGTTTGGCTCCGCCGCAGAGTGCCTCGAGCAGCTGAAACAGCTCAAGCGTGAGGGCATCGATGAAGTGGCGGGGCTGGTAGACTTTGGCATGCCGCAGGACAGTGTAGAAGCAACGCTACGTACACTCGCGACATTACTGTGAAAAAAGGAGGTTGTATGAACAACAGGAACACGATGAAGCTGATGCTTGCGCTGCTGGCCGGCACGACCAGTTACGCTGCACTGGCCGCAGAAAAAACCTTTCCGCTGACCGCCTTCAGCAGCGTCGAAGTCCGGCAGGGCATCAACCTGTCGATCAAATGCGCTGCAACGTCATCAATGGTGGTCTCAGGCTCTGCCGATACGCTGAACAAGCTCCAGGTGACGACAAACAATAAAGCATTATTGCTCGTGAATGAGGCAGCGGAAAATGATCGCTTCGTCTCCCGTTCGCTGGATATCACGCTGTATACCAGCGCGCCACTGACGGGGCTGACAGGAAAGGCAGGGGTAAAAATCGCGGCACCTGCGTGTGCCGTCGATCAATCCAGACTGGCGGTTGCCGGCAGCATGGGTACAGATATCCAGATCGAGGGCAAGACGGGTGAGCTGGTGCTTGACCTGTCAATGGGCGGCACTTTTAACAAAAAACCGCTGCCCTTCACTGCGGATGTGGCGAATGTGCGCATGAGCATGGGAGCAGAGTCATCCCTGTGCCACATTCCCCGGATCAACGGCAGCCTGTCTGCCGGCGCACGGATGTCTGTCAGCCCATCGGCTCAGGTCGATACTGGCGCCACGGGCTCTTTCGCCAGCGAAATTTCAACTTCTGATTGTTCGTAAACGGCAGGGGTGAACAGGCGACTCTCAGTTTGATGGTAACTTAGCTGCCATTGAACTGACGGTTGCTGCGAGCCAAGGATCGCACCATAAGCCAGACAAAAACGCCCCTCCCCTTGCACTTGGCAATAATGAATCTGCCCAATACTGACCGGGGGGGCGACCATGACTTGCGCCACCCCGCTCGCGCCCGCCTGTGGAATGACGCAAAAACTGCCAAGCGGTTGAGTCAGCCCCGTACCCCGGGCCTTCAGCCAGGCTTCCTTCATACTCCAGAGCTGCGTAAAGCGAGTGAGGTAGTTGGCTTCGTCAAGCGCCAGCCAGCGTTGCTCATCCGCGTGGAAAAAGCGCTGGGCTATGGCTTTTTTTACCGCAACCTTTCCGCTGATTTGTTCCAGATCAACCCCGACCTCATACTCCCGGCACAGGGCGATGGCGGCCGAATGAGCGCTGTGGCTCAAGTTGAAGCGCAGCCAGGTGTACTCCGGCAGCCAAGGTTTACCGGCAGAGGTTCTGGCGATACGCACTTGATCAACCGGGATCGCCAAGTAGGCCGCCAGCACCTGATGCAACCAACGTTGCGCACGTTGGCGAACCGTCATTTCCGGCAGCGCATCGTTAAAGTGCTGCAGCAGGCAGACACCCCTGCCTTCGATCAACTCAGGCAGGGGATTGCAGCGGTAAATTGATGGTGACTTTGCAACCGGTCTGCTCATGGCGATTTTCCAGAGACAAGTAACCGCCGTGGCTTTCGGCAATTTGCCGGCACAGGATAAGGCCGATGCCGGTGCCATTGGGTTTGGTGGTATAGAAAGGCACGAACAGATTCTTCGGATTAGTCAGCCCCACTCCCCGATCAAGGATGGTGATCAGCAAGCGCCCCTTCTCCTCTGCCCACTCGATATCGATACTGTCGCTGCTGCTGCCCATCGACTCATCGGCATTCTTGATCAGGTTGATCAACAACTGATGGATCTGTACCCGGTCGAGGCTGGCCATCAACGGACGCGGCCCGTTCAGGGTAATCACACGGTGAGAGAACAGCAGCGGCAGCTCAGCCACCAGGGCAGTCAAATCCACGCGTTCCTTCAGCGCCGGCGCCAGTTTGCTCAACTGCCGGTAGCTGCTGATAAACGCGATCAGCTCTAGTGCACGCCGGTTAATCAGATCGATGCCCTCGGTAAAACCGGGGGGCAGGTTGTCAGAATGGTGCCGGTAGTGTTGTTGCAGCATTTGACTGATGGAGGCGATGGGGCTGAGGGAGTTGTTGATTTCGTGGCTTATCACACGCAACAAATCTTGCCAGGCTTTCTGCTCTTCCTGACGCAACATTTCGTCCACATCACTGACGAACAACAGCACATTCTGGACACCATCCACCATGTAGGTGTCACTGGTCACTTTGTACCGGCCCGGTCGCCCTTCATGATCGGACACGACGGGGTGCTCCGTGTTGGCATTGTGCAAAAGTTTATCCAGTTGCCAGGCGCTGGCTGTATCGCCAATCAACTTATCCAATGAGGTGCCCAACATGCGCGAGGCTGCGTTATTGCACCAGATCAGCCGATGACTGCCGTCCAGGGCATAGATGGCAACCGTGATGTTGGAGATCACTTTTTGCAGCAGGAAATCCATCTCCCGCTGCTGTTGGCGGTGGCGCGACAACTGGCTGGAAATGTCATTGATTTGCTCAATGACGCCCTCGAAAGCCCCCGCCCCGTTGGTTACCCCACGCAGGCTGAAATCTTCCTGCTCTACCGCTTCCAGCAAATTGGATATGACGTTGATTTTGTAAATCAACTGCTGAAAAAAGTGATAGCAGAAATAAACCATCGTTACACACAGCACAAACAGGGTGAAAAACTTAAGGTAAATGGACTGGTGCGGAAAAACCCAAAGCAGCAGGTAGGCAATAATTGCGCCTATCGGCGCCAGGCTGCACAGCAGCAGGTGACGTAGTTCAAAAGAATGAAAAAATTTACTCATGGCAGATCTTTAGTTTATCCAGCCGGCGATAAAAAGCGCTGCGGCTGAGCCCCAGCGATTCCGCGGCCTTGACCGCATTGCCGTCATACTGACGCAGGCGCTGTAACAGTAAGGTTTCTTCGGCTTCGGCCAGGGTGCACGCGTCGGTCAATCCTAAAGACAATTCGTTGACCGGACGCACTTCGCCCTGGGATGACACCGAAAACGGCAGGCAGAGGTCTTCCGGATCAATCACATTGGCGCGACACAGCAACACGGCGCGCTCCAACAGGTGGCTAAGCTCCCGGATATTCCCAGGCCATGAATAATCCAGCAGCCCCTGGCGTGCCTGCGGCAATAATACCGGCACGGGTTTGTTGTATTTACGCGCAAAACGTTTGAGGAAGCGCTCAGTCAGCGGCTCGATATCTTCCAGCCGTTCGCGAAGCGGCGGCAGCTGGATTTGAATCAGGTTCATGCGGTACAGCAGGTCCTGACGGAACCGCCCTTCTGCCACGGCCTTGTCCAGGTCGGAATTGGTGGCGGCGATGATCCTGCATTGAGTGGTCTGGGTACGCGAAGATCCGACGCGCTCAAACTGCCGCTCTTCCAGCACCCGTAACAGTTTCACTTGCTGTGTCAGGGGCAAGTTACCGATTTCATCGAGGAACAGCGTCCCCTTGTCCGCCAATTCAAAGCGGCCGATACGGTTCTCCCGCGCGTCGGTAAAGGCACCTTTTACGTGGCCAAACATCTCGCTTTCAAATAGCTGCTCGTTGATACACCCCATATTCACTTCGACGATACTGTGTTCGGAGCGCGAGGAAATCTGGTGGATATAACGCGCGAGCAGGCTTTTACCGGTGCCATTTTCTCCCAGGATCAGAACGCTGGTATCAGTCACCGCCACCTTTTCCACCAGGCTGATCAGGCGTTTCATCGCCGGTGAACGGACAACCCATTCGCTGTCCATATCATCTTCGAGCGCCAGTTTGAGCAGCTTGTTTTCTTCGCGCAGGCAATTGCCTGAGCGACGCGCCTGACTCATGGCAATCTGCTGCTGAACAATGTTCAGCAAACGCTCGTTATCCCAAGGCTTTTGAATAAAATCGGCCGCCCCCCCACGCATGGCGTTGACAATGAGGTCGACACTTCCCCACCCCGTCATCGCGACAGCCGGCAAGCAATCATCGAACTTCTTCATCTCGGCCAGCAACTGCAACCCTTCCATGCCGGACGTGGTGTCTTTCTGAAAGTTCATGTCCATCAATACCAGATCGACAGGTTTGGCGGACAAATGTGCAAGCAGGCGATCGGCCTGGGTTTCCAGGGTCACGTCGTACCCTTGCATGCGCAATAAGATATCGAGGCTGGTCAGGATTCCCGCGTCATCGTCTATCACGAGGATGTGTTTTTTATCGTTCATTTAAGCATCCAGCTTAGAGCGCCGTGCCCGGGGAGCACGGCGGTCGTTTATTCATAACGAATTGCGTCGGCGGGCGACATATTGGTTGCCCGTCGGGAAGGAAGCCAGACCGCCAGCGCCACAACCAGCGTAATCATCAGCGCTACCATCCAGAACAGGAGCACAAAAGGAGTGTTTCCGTTACCCAGAACGCGCGTCAGTTTGGGAGCAACAAAGAATGCCAGAGGCAAGCCGATGATAAGGCCGATCAATAACTGCTTGCCGCCCTGGATCATAAGCATACGTAACAAATTACTTTCAGTGGCTCCCATGGCCATCCGTAAGCCAATTTCCTGGGTACGCTGATTAATCAAGTTGCACATCACCGCATAAATACCCGTTGCAGCCAATATCATCGCCACCAGGCCGAACAACATGAAAAGATTGGCAATGAAATGCAAGCCGGCTGTATTACGGGCCAAGCGTTCATTCAACGTCTGGATCTGATTGACGGAGAGATTGCTGTCCACCTGACGGACCGCATTGATCAGGGCGGGCCCGACCGTTTCAGGATGCGGGGATCGCAGCACCAGCATCAATGAGGACGCGGGTTGCTGCTCCAGAGAGCGGTACACCGTGGCGCGGTGGCGGAATGCGCTGAAAGGCCGCCCATGAATAACGCTGGGCACCACGCCTGCTACGTTGTACCAGCGTTGGTCATCGGTATCGCGAAAACGCAGGCGCTTGCCAATCACATCACGCTCTCCCGGCCAGAACTGTTCGGCAAAGGACTGGCTGACGACGACCACCTGCTGTGAGTCCTGAGTATCGCCGTGGGTGAACTCCCTGCCCGCCATGGGGGTAATACCCATCGCCGACAGGCTACCCGGCATGACCTGCACATCATTGACCATCGGGTAAGACCAGCGCTCGTTCCTGTTGTTGGTCGACGAGTCTACATCCACCTGGCGCGGCACGGTGAACTGGCCCACGGCACTGGTGGTCAATGCTGCGCTTTCAACTCCGGGAATCGCAGCGGCAGCGTCCTGCAGGCGTTGGTAAAACAGGATACGGCTTGCATCATCAGGGTAATTGTTAGCGTTGAGGTGGATTTGCGCGGTCAGGTAGTTACTGGTGTCGACACCGTAATCAGCGCGGGTCGCCTGGTAGACCAATAATGCGAACAGCGCACTGATACACAGAATTGAGCAGGAAAGCCCCACTTCAAAGATAACCAGGATCCGCGAAACCCGACCTGCGCCGCGGCTCTGCGCACCACGGGTGCCATCACGCAGCACATCATTGAAATTGCCATGGACGATTTTCCAGGCCGGCAATGCACTGGTGAGCACAGCCGTGATGATCACCAGGACAAGGGCGTTGAGGACCAACACATTATCGAGTGACAGCTGCCACCAGAAAGGGATTTTATTGGGTACGAAACCAGGCAGTATCGTATTGGTTATCTCCAGCCCCCATGCAGCCAGCAGGATCGCCACGACACCGGACAGAAAGCAGATAAATAAGCTTTCCAGCATCATTTGCATGACCAGGCGGCCTGCGGGAGATCCCAGCGCGACCCGGATCGCGATCTCTTTGGAACGCTCAGTCGTTCTTGCCAGCAATAAATTTCCGACATTGCAGCAAGCCAGTAGCAGCACAAAACTGACGGCAAACAGCATGACGATAAAGATTGGCGTGGTCTCCTCACCCATAAAGTTTTCCTGGAACGTCAATACCTGAGCGGAAAGGCCTTTATTACTTTCCGGGTACTCCAGCGCCAGTGACTGCATCACTCTATTGAGGTCGCGGTTGGCATCCGCAAGGGTCACACCGGGCTTCAAACGCGCATACACCGACACTTCCGGAGCGCCCTTACGCTCCAGGTACTGCGAGGGTTCAAGCTGAGAAGGCAGCCACAGGTCATGGAAGAACGGGAAGGCAAAATTTTGCGGCATGATGCCGACGATGCGGGTGTGTATGCCGTTGATCCTGATATCGCGGCCAATGAGTTGCTCATCGGAAGCGAAGTAGTTTTGCCACATGGCATAGCTGATCACCGCGACAGGCTCAGCCCCTGACTGAACGTCCTCTTGATTCAGCACACGCCCTCGAAATGGCTGAACAGCTGCATAAGAGAACAGTTCCGAGGTGTTTCTGATGGCCATATAGGAAACAGCCTTGCTGCCATCACTGATATCCGCGCGCTCGGCGTAGAAATAGCCCATATCCTCAAACTGGGTAGAGCGCGCCTTTATATCGCTGTAGTCCATGAAGTTCAGCCCGGAATCACTCAGGCTGACGCCATTCACGGTCGGATTGACCAGCACCATGCTTTTTCCGTCCGGATAAGGAAGCGGAGTGAACATGATGGTGTTGATCACCGAAAACATATACAGGGTCAGTGCCAGTCCACAGGACATGATCAACACGGTAACAAAAGTGAAGCCGGGGCTTTTCAGGAGTAAACGCAAGGCATAGCGAATATCAAAAAGCATCTTATGCTTCCTTCACCAGGGTCAGTTGTCGCGCGTGTTCCCCATCGCCGACGACCTTTCCGTCAGACAGGACAATACTGCGCTGTGCACGCTCAGCCGAACGAGGATCGTGGGTCACGATGCAAATCGTGGCACCTTCCTGATGCAACTTATCGAGGATATTCAATACTGCTTCTGCGTTGTGCGAATCCAGGTTACCGGTGGGTTCGTCCGCCAGAAGGATGGACGGATTACCCACGATGGCCCGAGCCACCGCGACGCGCTGCTGCTGACCGCCGGAGAGTTGTGAAGGATAGTGACGGCTACGGTGGGACATATTGACCTTGGCCAAAGCCTCGGCGACCCGCTGTTGACGTTCCGATTTGGAAATATCACTGCGGTAGGTCAGTGGCAGCGCGACATTTTCTTCGATCGTCAGATCACTGATGAGGTTGAACGACTGAAAGATGAAGCCGATGTCCCGATTACGCACCTGCGCACGCTGCTTCTTGGAAATATTGTCGACATTGTGACCCGCCAACTGATAAGTGCCGCTCGAAGCCGTATCCAGCAACCCCAGGACTGAGAGCAGAGTGGATTTCCCACAGCCCGAGGGCCCCGATATGGCCACGTACTCGCCCTTGGAAATAGTGAGCGTGATCTTGCTGAGCGCATGGGTTTCGATTTCATCGGTCAGGAAAATTTTGTTTACGTCAGTCAGTTCTACTAAAGGTTCCATCTTTACTGTCTCCAGGGCGTTGTTCCGGTAGCCGGCGCGAGCTGCATCAGTTGGCAATTTCAATCTGATCGGCACCCTGCCAGGCGGTGCTGTCACTGAGAATTATTTTGTCGCCAGCTTTAAGCCCGCTGGTGATCTGAATGTAGTCAGCAGAACCCTGCCCGAAATCCACTTTCATTTTGGTCGCTGAACGATCTTTTTCATCCAGCCGGTAGAGCATAGAGGGCAGGTTATTCTGCGCGAATGGCGGGCGCTCGACATACAACGAATTATTGATTTTCGTCACCGCGATCAATCCATCGACACTCAGATCAGGACGTGCCTCTTGTGGCAGCGGCTGATTGAACGTTACATCCACCTTGACCGTACCGTTGGTAACCGCGGGATCAACCCTCGATAACACACCCGTGAACCGGCTCCGGCCCGTGTTGATCGTGACTGCCTGCCCGACCGCGAGATCGCGCGACTGCAACTCGGGCACTTTGAGCTCGGCATACAGCTCTTTCTCTTTGGCAAGGCGAGCAATATCACTGCCTACCGTTACCCGTTGTCCGACCTGGACTTTCACATCCTGCAAAATGCCATCTATCGGCGATTTGACCTTGAGCGAATCAACCTCCTGCTGATTCAAAGCAACCAGAGACTCCAATTTATTAAGGCGCATAAAGTTCGCCTTTATATCCGCCTGGACGCTGAGCTTAAGCGTCCTTAACCGTCGTTCTTCAAAACCGACCTGCTGAGTGTACTGTTCAGTCAGAATGCGTGTGGTTTCATATTCCAGCCTTGGCACAGCCAAAATGTATTTTTTCTGGGCAGCAAGACGCAGTGTAGATGCAAGTAATCGACTCTTCGCATCCATCATTAACGCCTCTTGATTGAGAATTTTATTTTGCAGCTCGGCGTTTTTGGCCTCGGTTTCTGCTCGGCGTGCGTTAAGTTCCAGCTGGCTCTCCTGAAGTCGCTGCTCCAGCGTTGGGTTACTCATGACAACCAGTAACTCTCCTTTGCTGACTTTCATCCCGGCCTTATAAATGACTTCCTCCACCCGAGCGTCAACGTTCGCCGCGACCCAGTTGATGTCCAAAGGTAAAAGTACTCCATTGCCCCGTACCTCAACGGCGAAATCACCGTACTTGACCTCGGCAACCGTCACGCTGCTACGAGCAATCTGGTAAGGCGAGAACCGATAGTTATAGATAATCAGCAACAGCACCAGCAAAAAGACGCCACTCGCAATGGCCTTACTGTGCTTTTTCAGTACGCGTTTATTTCCCGGCTGCGGGATCGAGATATCCATATTAATACCAGTGTGAACAACTGGAATAACTCAAAGCACATTCCGTGCCAAAATAAAAAAATCATGTAACGCTATGATATTTAAGCAAAAAAAATAAAGGTGGCACGTGGACGACTTGATGTCAGTGGCGGGACGTCTCATTTTCGGAACGACAGTAAAACGTGCACTTATTATTGGCTGATTTCTATGGGCAAACCATACGAAAATCAGCAATCCCAATAATGGGACGTAAAATAACGACTCGCAAAAAAACTGTTCGAAAATGGGATTCCACTTTCCCTAAATCGAGAAGCGCCTAAAAAACACTTAATAAACAAGTACTTGGAATCGCTAAAAATCTGGCATAGCAATTGCCTGTTCGTGGGTGAGTCAAAAGCCTATCCCAACAATAAAAAATTTTTGCCATAAACGCTGCAGAACGGAGTCTGTATGTGGGATCTTAAAATCTCGAATGCTGAAAAGACCCTCTTTACACAAAAAATAATGGACGACTTGTATAAGCGTCATTTTGAGATCTATAGCAAACATGCACATACAGAAAAAGCGCTGTGCATTGTCACAGTGATAAACTACATCGTAGAGAATATCTCAGAGGAGATCACCTTGGATGACCTGGAAAGAATCTGTGGCAAAACCCGGTTTGATATTTGTCGAATGTTCAACCTGTTTTACGACGTCACACCGATAAAGTGGATGTGGAGAGTCCGGCTGGCGCTGGCAAAGGAGTTTATTCATCTGGCTCCGGAATGGTCATTAACCGATATCAGCTACGCCTGCGGTTTTTCCTCCCTGCCGCATTTCTCTCGAAGCTTCAGTAAAACCTATAATGAAACACCGCTAAAATTCAAACAATACGTAATGAAGTCGACCAGGCAGAAAGCAAAGAAAGAATCTTCCGAGTATGATTTTATCTTTGGCATGCAAAGAAATGGTTTCTCACGCAACATGCTGCTCAACAACATCAACTCATTATAATCAATAAAAACCAGCTGATTACGCACGAACCTCAGGTCACTCGTACAATCGATAAGGCACGAAAAAATCAGCGGCACTGTGCAGCTGCAGCCCCTATTACCGGGAAAAAGCAGAAGCGACAGTGGAGGCGATAGTCAAACTCGGCTGAAGAAGAGTGGCGAGGACTTGAGGGGAAGGCAGGAAAATGCAGAGGTGGCACTCAGTTATCTTGGTTGGCACCCGCGATCAGCGAACTTAAAACTAACGCTTTGAGCGCTTGATACCTATATTAATGGTGGCGCGCAAGCGCAATGCGGGATCAACAATAGCGAAATAATCTTCCTGCGCTGTAGGGTCCAGAAAAGCAGAAATACGGTTGAACACAGTGGCATCGCGCAATGCACCATTGTGCCCCTTGCCTTCGGTTACAATCAGTTTGCTTTTGCCCAGAACATGGTTAAGTACCATGGCCTCTTCCATATCGATACTTACGTCCCCCTTGTCATGCAATATCAGTACTGGCTGTTTAATTTTTGCGATTAATTCGGGCCCGATTTTGTCAGGGTGCACGCCATAACGTAGCTGATAGAGCTTTTTCATCGACGTTGCAATATGCCTGGGTAGTTTATGACTCAGAACATAATTATCCAGCACCTCACCGAAGCTGCAAGGACTGCTGATCAAGATCATTCTCTTGAAGAGCAGCCCTTGCAATGCGGCCATGCAGCCTACCAACCCGCCGGACGAGTGCCCGATAACCACTGAAAACGGACCGTATTGTCGCTCGATATCGATGACAGCCTTGGAAAGATCGTAAAAAGAGACGCCCTTACCCGGGGACACTCCATGCGCCGGCAAGTCTGGTGCAAAGACGGTGTATCCCTTCGCCTGCAAACGCTGGGCGAGGTGCCTGAGCATGATGCTTCGCCCATCCCAGCCATGCAGCAGCAATACTTTCTCTGTTTGCTGCTCTGGTTGAGGGTAAATAAACATCTTTCCGAAAGTGTGCCGCCAGGTGAAATTTTCCTGCCGGCACTGGCTGAGCAGCTTCATCTCCGCGGGCTTATAGGGTAACGGTCGGGTCTTTTCAAACAGATGCAATGCATACAGCGCTGAAAGATAGGAGGACATCATGTCCAGCGAATAGAGGTCGAACATCCTTATCAAACGGCACACGCGGACATAGTGAGTCGTTGGCCTGACCCTGGCTTTCATTAACAATGTAGGCCGAAGCCGCATCACCACCAGCACGCGAAGGTAGTTTTGGTGGATCAGCGAAACGATCAGCAACAGGGGATAGATAACACTAAAGAACATGCTCACTCCCTATTTTATTCGCGAGCCGCCAGTACTCGTTGGCGAACGCCAAAAAGTTAATAGCGCTGAACAGGATGATGATGCTCATGATCGCATTCAAGTTAGAGAAGCGCTCCCAACCGACCAATAAAACGATCACCATCAATACTTCTATGATCACCGTCAGAATCAAGACACGGCGCGCCTGATCAAGTTGCTCGAGTAGTGCCTGCAAAGACGCCACAAACGCCGTGAGGAAGAACGTCGGTAATAAAATCAGCATCATCTGGCTACTGGCTTCCCTGATCGCTCCATCACCCGAAAGAATGCCGATCAGCGTTTTTTCACTAAAGTAGACCGCGACGGTAAGCACAAGATAAATCCCACCAATAAACATCAACCCACGGTGCAGGAGCCATTTCAGCCCTTCACCGCTACTGATCGTCAAACGCTGGTTTATCAAGATCGCCAGGGCAGAGCCGCAGGCCACGGCGGGAATAACAATAAACATCCTGATTTTGGTAATGATCAGGAACGCGGCGACATACTGTTCACCCAGCGTTCCAATCAATGGAAACACCAGCAGCGAACTGAAAAAGACCACGATAAAAGACGCAAAAATCGGCAAGCCCACCTGCTGGATCAGGCCTTTCAATCGCGCAATGAACGCCTGCGGTCGGTCATCCTGCGCCTGGCGACCGACACGCCATACCAGCCATGTCGCGACCGGGATCAACAGGCCCGACGCCAAGGCATTGGCCACGATAATGGAATAGAAGCCCAGCCCGTAGACGTGGTAGCCGGTGTAGCAAATACCGGCGTTCAGGACGATAAAGGCAATCACAAGAAACATGCTCAATGCGCTCTTGCCCTGCCCTCGCAGGGCGCTGTTACACATCTCCAGATGAATGAATGGCAACACCGAAAGGAAGTAGAGGGGAAGTGCCTCTTGATAAAAGCTCCCACCCGACACGGGAAGCAGCTTCTCCAGCCAAGGCGAAGAGAGTGCGATCGTCCCACTGAGCAAAGCCACGACCAGGACGCCCAGCACGGATAAAATGGACGTGGCCGTCAGCACCTTCTGTTTTGACCAAAGGTTCAAAGACCTGGCGCTGAATACCTGGTTACTGATAGCCAGGCATTCGAGAATCGCCAGGAACAAAAAGCTGAACGGCTGGATCATCGACAACCAGTAAATCGACGTTGTCTCAGCGCCATGTCCCAAAATAGCGGTCTGGATGTTTTGTGAAAAAGACACCGCGACGGCGACGACAATCATTGGCCAGGCAAGCTTCAGCAGATCCGCAATATCCCGGCCTGCCCCCTGGCGTTGCGACAGAACCAAGCCCGGTGATGTGTTCACACAACCTCCCCCACTCTATCGCGCCGTGGCATGGCGTAATGCCCCGTCGTTTTGCCATGCAGGCTATAAATCATCATCGAGAGATAGGCCAGCGTGTGCGTCGCGCCAAGCAGATAGCCATGGCCTCCCATCAATTTTTCCGCTCTGTTGGTCAGCAGGGTGATCTGCCAATGGTCTTCTTCAACGTCCTGAAAATCCTGCGCCGCGATGCGCATTTCCCATTGCAACACCAACAGGCTGCACTGACTGTTCACATCCGCAAACTCGGCTTTAATCAGCTGATGCCGGGTGGTTTTCACACCAAAGCTCCGGCGTGCGGACAAATGCGTCCAACTCATGTCCAACATACGCATCAACAGCCCCAAACGGGCGGCGACGGAGAACATGAGTGAGGTGTCATCGGCGGCTATCGCCTGCTCCCCTTCCAGGTATTGAAGATCCAGGCCAAGAGAGGCAAGCACCCTGTCCGCCTGCGTTGATTGGCCGGCCGTGACCTCTCGCCCGCCCGGCATGAGTTGATAACCTTGGCTGAACACCCGCCTGGTCTGATCGGGCAATTCAAGACGCAATAGCCGCATGGCTTCTGCGGGCTCGTTGCCCGCAAACAGCTGATAAATTCTGTTAAACGGACCATCAGGCATATGAGTTCTCCAATTGCACGTGCTGCTCAATCCAACTGATCAACTTACCGACCGTGGTAAATGCATCCTGATCGATTTGATCAGGCTCAAACATCAACCCAGGGACTTTTTCTTCGAGTGTCAATAAAAACTGCACAAACAACACCGAATCCAAATCCAGGTCTTCGTTGAAATCCGTTTCCAGACTGACCGACACGGCCGAAGACATAATATCGCTGAGTGCTTCATTAACCGCCGACAGAAGACTTGACATGTACAACCTCGCTATTTTCATTTTTTTCAATTAAAACGCATGAAAGCGTAATGCCCATGCCCATGGTGAGGCAGAGAATTCTTTTCCCTGTGAAATTCTTCAACAGGGCAGACAAGTTAAATAAAACGTCCGAACAATAAGCGTGTCCATACTCGGCAATATGCTCGGTAAACAGGATGCCTTTGAAATTCAATTTGTTGACGAATCTTTTAAGCATCGGCAGGTCCACATTGCCTGGAACGATTGCGTCGATGCTTTCAGCTGGAACATTGAATTTATCCAGCGCGTACAGATAAAAATCATGATAGTCCTGATCCAGCGACGCATATAATTCGCGCCGGCGCACAGCAGACTCATGCCGGTGATTGTCATAAAAAGAGGGCATGTGCCTTACGGCTGTATGCTTCACATTCCACTGGGCAGGCCCCGCATTGAGCAGCATCGCCGCCGGTATTTCGGCCAATACGCTATCATCCAGTCGATTAACAGCACTGTGGAAAGCCTTCTCCCCCGTAAGAAGGAGCATTGGCTCGCTGCGCTTAATCAATCTGTTTTTTAATAGGTGAATCGCCGATAAGGCAGAAGAGCAATGGTTCAAGCTGACGCTGAGTACTTCCCAATGCCCTATCCCGCACGCTTCGGCAACATCTTCCAGCCAATGATTATCAAAGAATGTGTTATGCGTTTGTGTTTTGGCATACACCAGGCACCCTTTGACTTCTTTCACATGAGGGTTTGCAATAATCAGCGCGCGCAGCGTATCCACAAGCATCTCTGCGTGTGTTCTGGAAGACATCCCGACAGAGCGTAAGGAATAATAGCGCTGTAATACCTTGCAAGTACCCGACTTTAAATCATGGGATTGCCCAAGCGTGCTCAAGGGTTCTAATGAAATACGATCCGGCAACCAACATAAATAATTAAGTGGCAGCATAACGTTCCCGCATGGAGTAATTTTAGTGCATATATAAATTACCCACATCGTCCCAGAAACGGATCGTGCTTTTTGCCTCAAATTGCTTAAAGGCATGATTTTCCCATTTGCAGGTCCCACAAATGGAATTGTTACCGGCTAACGGCAGCCGTGTCGGCGATAGCGTCCTCAAGAACGCCATCGTCGACACGCCAGCTACACTCATTCGATACATTTCTGCACCGAGACTTCGACCATGGCGACCAAAACCGCAATCGTATTCGCTGGCGGCGGCAGTTTGGGTGCGGTGCAGGTGGGTATGTTGCGGGCCCTGGTCGAGGCCAATGTTCGATTCGACATGGTGGTTGGCGCTTCGGTAGGCGCTATCAACGGAGCCTACTTTGCCGCAAGACCCGATTCCGATGGCGTCGAGGCGCTCGCCGGATTCTGGCGCGGGCTGAGTAAAACGGACATCTTTCCCCTCTCCTGGCTCGATACCTGTAGAGGGCTGATCAAACGGCGTGGTTTTCTGTTGCAGCCGGCGGCCTTGAACCGATTGCTGGGTCAGGCATTGCCCATTCATCGTATTGAGGAGGCGGCGCTGCCCCTACACATTGTCACCACCGACCTGCTCAGTGGTGCCGAGACGGTTCTGTCCAGTGGCGAACTTGAGCAGGCGTTACTGGCCAGCGCTGCCATCCCATTGGTGTTCCCCTGCGTACAAATCGCCGATCAGTTCCTGGTTGACGGCGGCGTGGCAAGCAATACACCAATTTCGACTGCCGTAACCTTGGGAGCCACCAACGTCGTGGTCATCCCGACCGGGGTGAGTTGCGCCCTGACACAACCGCCCCGAGGCCTGGTTGCCTTAGCCCTGCACACCGTCAATCTGATGAGCATGCGCCAACTGGTGAGCGACATCGAACGCTTCCGTACTCTCATCAGCCTGCACATCGTCCCGCCCTTGTGCCCCGTGGATGTCTCGGTGTTCAACTTTGACCAGACCGAGTCTTTGCTGCAGCGCGCCTATGAGCAGACCCTCCGGTGGCTGGAACGTGGTGGGCTCGAGCGCACCAAGGTACCTGATGCCCTGACCATCCATTCGCATGCCCATGCTTGAGCGAGATGCGGGACTTGCTGCGCGCCCTTCCTCCTCTATCTCGAAGCGAAGGGGCAATAAAAGCGTCTGTGTCTGCCAGCAGGCAGCATATTGAGCTGCTAGTGTTAATCCGCATGCCGTCAAAGTCCCAGCAGTCGGGTGGGTGTGAGCCACCGTGTTGTTCGTGACCAAGTGCTCTACGCCTCCCACTGCTGTTCGTTGGCAGTGGTGTAACCCAAGATCTTCCTAATCAATCGAATGGCGTAATCCAGGAGAAAATCATGGCGAAGGTACTGGTTCTCTATTACTCAATGTACGGTCACCTCGAAACGATGGCTGGCGCAGTGGCCGAAGGCGCACGATCCGTACCCGGCGCAGACGTGACGCTCAAGCGTGTCGCTGAAACCATCCCGGCCGAACAGGCAGCGGCCATCGGCGTCAAACTTGACCAGAAGGCACCGGTGGCGACACCTGACGAGCTGGGCAATTACGATGCCATCCTCTTTGGTACCCCGACGCGCTTCGGCAATATGGCGGGACAGATGCGCACGTTTCTCGACCAGACCGGCGGACTGTGGATGAGCGGCGCGCTGGTCGGGAAAATCGGCAGTGTCTTTGCGTCGACCGGCACCCAGCACGGTGGCCAGGAAACTACTATTACGTCGTTCCACAGCACACTCCTGCATCAGGGGATGATCATCGTGGGTGTGCCTTACACCTGCGCAGGGCTGACCAACATGAGCGAGATCACCGGCGGTACGCCCTATGGCGCGACCACCCTGGCAGGCGCTGACGGTAAACGGCAACCGTCACAAAATGAACTGGATATTGCGCGTTTCCAGGGTCAACACGTCGCTGAGCTTGCAATAAAGATCGCGGGTTAACGCAAGCACCTGAATGGGCGCATGTTGCAGGACAGGAGTCGAGCTTCGCTGGCCTGTGTAATACCGGGGCGGATTTCACCACCGCGCCGCTGATGCTCGCTGGTGGCCTGGTGATTCTGGCTGGCCTTGCAGGGACTGCCCTCAACCTAAGCGCTTCTGTAGAAAAAAGCGCTTAGGTTCTGGAGGGACATCATTGAGACGCCCAAACTCAGTGAAACCATGTCGCTCATAGAAGGATGGGGCCTGGAAATCAAAAGTATCGAGCCAGATTCCAGCGCAGCTTCTTTCGCGTGCGACATCTTCCGCCATGCGGATCAGCCGTGAACCTACGCCTTGACCTCTAGTTTGCTCGGGTATCGCAAGTAGCTCTATGTATAACCAGCGATAAAATATCTCACCATAAAGCCCCCCAATAATTTCGTCGGTCTGCTCATCGCGGACTAGCAACGCGATTGTCTCAGGCTTGGGATCACTCCCATGAGAAAGATTATAAGCCCGCAAAGGTCTGAGGATAGCTAAGCGCTCTTCCTCTCCCGGGTCGACCATCATTTCTATACGAGTCGTCATCGCTAATCCTTTAGGTACTTACGCTGATAGGGATAAACCTTAGTCCAATTTGATCTTGGAGTGAACGCCGACCGACATACTACGTGGTCAAAAGGACTTCCACACGTGCGGCATTAACTGCTCAATCTCGTTGGCCCTGTGCGTCGGCAGACGCATCAGCACATCTTTGAGACAGGCATGCGGATCGTGCCCGTTCATGCGCGCATATCCATGGGCATGGTGGCGAGCCAGATAGCGTCGATGCGGATCACTGGGCAAGCTCACGGACAAAGCGTGCGCAACCCCAACCGAAAGCAGGTTGAGGGCTTCCCCCCAACCATAGAATCTCCCACAACGCCATCGCTCGCTATCGAAGCAAGCGCCAACAAACTGTTACTTTTTTGATACACCTCTCCAACCGCTGATCAGTTAGTCCGGTTTTTTGACACATCACCGATATGTGGTCATAACTTTTGCACTCCGCTGGGTCAAACCACGGTGGTTGTCGATGGAATATTGGCATCTTCCGAGGTTTTCGCCTGATACGGAGATAAGCTCATGATTTTCAATGTACAAAATTTTGGCGCCAAAGGAGATGGCATCACTGACGATACAGCGGCGATACAGCGTGCAATTGATGCGGCGGCCACTGCAGGCGGTGGGCAGGTGTATATGCCCACCGGAACTTATATCGTTTCGGGAGGTGTGGAACCTTCCGACGGTTGCCTGATGCTCAAGAGCAACGTCTACCTGTACGGCGACGGCATGGGCGCAACCACCGTCAAGGTGGCTGACGGTTCTGACACCAAGATCACCGGAGTCATCCGCTCCGCCTATGGCGAAGAAACCCACGACTTCGGCGTCAGCAAGCTCACCATTGACGGCAACCGTGACAACACTACAGGCAAGATCGACGGTTGGTTCAACGGCTACATTCCCGGCGAAGCAGGCTACGACTCCAACGTCACCCTCGACAGCGTCGAGATCAAGGATTGCTCCGGGTACGGTTTCGACCCCCACGAGCAGACCGTCAATATGGTCATCAAGAACAGCGTGTCCCACGGCAACGGTCTGGATGGCTTCGTCGCTGACTTCCTCAGCGACAGCACCTTCGAAAACAACATCGCCTACGACAACGACCGCCACGGTTTCAACATCGTTACCAGCACCCACGATTTCACCATGACCAATAACGTCGCCTACGACAACGGCGGCAATGGCATCGTGATCCAGCGCGGCAGCGAGGACATCCCCTCCCCCAGCAACATCACCATCACCGGTGGCGAGGTGTACGGCAACGGCGCCGAAGGGGTGTTGATCAAAATGTCCAGCGAGGTGATGGTCAGCGGCGTCGACATTCACGACAACACCAGCGCCGGGATACGCATCTACGGCAGCAACCACGTCGAGATCATCGACAACACGCTCAACAACAACTCCTTGGGCAACCCCGTACCGGAGATCATCATCCAGTCCTACAACGACACCCTGGGTGTGTCCGGCAAGTACTTCAACGGCAGCGATAACACCATCCAGAGCAACATCATCACTGGCAGCAACCTGTCGACCTACGGCGTTGCGGAGCGCAATGAAGACGGCACCGATCGCAACGCCATCATTGGCAACATCATCAGCCACACCAGCAACGGTGCCACGCTGGTCTATGGCGACGGCAGCTATGTCAGTGACACAGTGCCGATGATCACGGTGCTAGGCACGGCTGGCAATGACACCCTGCTGGGCAGCGCCGGCAGCGAGATTTTTTACGGCGGTGCCGGCAACGACACCATCAATGGCGGGGCCGGTGGCGACATTCTGGTGGGTGGTGCAGGCATCGACAAACTCACCGGCGGTACCGGCGCCGACACCTTCCGTTTCACCGTCCAGTCCGACAGTTACCGCAACGCAACCGCAAGTTTCGATGACACCATCACCGATTTCGACGTCACCCAGGACAAGATCGACCTCGCCGGCCTCGGTTTCACCGGCCTGGGCAATGGCCATGGCGGCACCCTGCAGGTCAGCTACAGCGCCAGCAGCAACCGCACCTACATCAAGGATTACGATGCCGACGCCAGCGGCAATCGCTTCGAGTTGATTCTCTCGGGTAACCTCGCCAGCACCCTTACCGCCAGCAATTTCATCTTCAATCGTGTGGTCACCGGCACCAGCGGCAGCGACTCGCTGCTGGGGAGCGATTCGGCCGACACCCTGCTCGGCCTGGCGGGTAACGACAGCCTCAATGGTGGCGCGGGCGACGATAAACTCGACGGCGGCGCCGGTATGGACACCCTCACCGGTGGTGCCGGAGCGGACATCTTTGTGTTCTCCAATCGCCTGGACAGTTACCGCAACTACAACACCGGCGGCGCCAACCTTGGCGACCTGATCACCGATTTCGATATCACCGCCGACAAGATCGATCTCTCGGCCATGGGTTTCACCGGCCTGGGGGATGGCAAGAACAACACCGTGTACGTGGTGCTCAACAGTACCGGCACCAAGACTTACATCAAGTCCCTGACCGCCGACGCCAACGGCAACCGCTTCGAAGTGGCACTGGACGGCAACTACCTCGACAAGCTGACCAGCGCCAACTTCGTCTTCGCCACGTCGTCACCGACCAACCATGCGCCGGTGGTGGCAACGGCATTGCTGGATCAGAACGCGACCGAAAACACCCCGTTCAGCTACGTGGTGCCGGCCACCAGTTTCACCGATCCGGATAATGACAGCCTCAGCTACGCCGCGACCCTTGCCGATGGCAGCGCCCTGCCCGCGTGGCTGAGCTTCAATGCCACCAACCTGACCTTCACCGGCACGCCGACCAGCACCGCGTCCGGCAATTACAACGTGCAGGTCAACGCCACGGACCCGGCCGGTGCTTCGGTCAGCGATAGCTTCGCCCTGGTCGTGGCCGATTCGCCCGCCAACACCATCACCGGCACCAACAACGCCGAAACCCTCAATGGCACGGCGGGTGCGGATTTGATCCTCGGCCTCGGTGGCAACGACACAATCAAGGCCGGCACCGGCGCGGACATCGTCGACGGCGGTACCGGGCGCGATTCGCTGTACGGCGGCGACGGCGCCGACACCTTCCGCTATACCAACCTACTCGACAGCTACCGCGACTACGACACGGGTGGTGTCACGGCCACCGACACGATTTATGACTTCATCGAGGGCGTCGACAAGATCGATGTCTCGGGCCTGGGCTTTCTCAGCCTCGGCGATGGCCGCAATGGCACGTTGTACATCACCCTCAACGCAGCCGGCGACAAGACCTACATCAAGTCCGCCGAAGCGGATGCCAACGGCAATCGTTTTGAAATCGCCCTCAGCGGCAACCACCTCAACACCCTGACCGCCAGCGACTTCGTGTTCGCCGAGAGCGCCCAGCAGGGGATCCTCTACCTGCCCACCCTCGGCCAATCCAATGCGCGTCTGCTGCGCATGACGGAGGACGACAATCAGTCCGGCACCTCGACGCTGGTCAACGACCTGGACCGCTACACCCCCTATGACGTGCGCAGCCAGTTCACCGATGCCGATGGCAATGGCATCGACATCGCGGTGGGCGGCAGCACGGTCACCGGCCTGTCGACGCTCAGCGCCGAGGAACTCAAGTTGTGCTGGTGGCTGACCGACACCAACCAACCCGGGGCTGCGCTGTTGCGCGCCGTGACGCTGCTGCGCGACCAGCTCACCGAACTGCAATCGATCAATAACGTCACCATGGGCATCATTTGGGGCCAGGGCGAGGAAGCCGCCCAGGAGATCGCCCAAGCCACGGACAAAGCAGCGGCAGCAGCGGCCTACAAGGCTGCGACCCTAAAGGTGTTTGATTACCTGCATGCCCAGTTCGGCAACTTCGACGTGTACATGATGGAAACCGGTCACTACGAGCAGGACGCGGCGCGCGCCCGTGGCTATTCGGAAGAGAAGATTGCCTCCATCGTCGAGGGGGTTGGCTATGTCCACGCCGCCCAGGAAGCCATCGCCGCCGAGCGCGCCGACGTCAAGCTGGCGGTGGACTACAACGACCTCCCCTTGCGCCACGAAGTCGATCCGCTGACGTATCCCGACGACGTCTGGCACCTGCACGAGGAATCGGCGGAAATCGTCGGCCAGCGCCTGGCCGACTACATCGCCAATGACCTTGGCTTCCAGGGCAACCCCAACGACAACAACAGCGTGCAGGACATTTTCGACAACAACCGGAGAATGATTTCCGGTACCGACCAGGCGGATACCCTGGTGGGTAGCTCGGGTAACGACACGCTGGATGGCGGCCTGGGCGCCGACACCATGACCGGTGGCGACGGCAACGACATTTATGTGGTCAACAACGTGCTCGACCGCGTGGTGGAAAGCAACACCTCGACCTCGCAGATCGATACGGTACAGGCCTCGGTCAGCTGGACCCTGGGCGCCAATCTCGAGAACCTGGTGCTCACCGGCGTGTCAGGCATCAACGGCACCGGCAATGAGCAGCACAACTTCATCACCGGCAATGCCGCCAATAACGTGCTCGATGGTGCCGCAGGGGACGACAGCATGAGCGGCGGCGATGGCAACGACACCTACTATGTCGACAACGCCGACGACGCAGTGATCGAGACCAACAGCAATGCGGTGTCTGGAGGGGTCGACAGTGTGCACAGCAGCCTGGCGGCTTATACCCTCGGCAACAACGTCGAGCATCTGTATATCGATAGCACAGGCGCAGCCAATGGCACGGGCAACGCGCTGGACAACACGCTGTTCGCCGGAGCCGGCAACAACGTGCTGGACGGGCGCGATGGCAATGACACGGTGTCTTTTGAACGCGCCCTGTCCGGCGTTACCGTAAACCTCTCGACGTCAGCGCAACAAAACACTGTGGGCTCCGGGCTCGACACCGTGAAGCTCTTCGAAAACCTCACGGGAAGCGCCTACGCCGACACTCTGTCGGGCAACAGCGGTGCGAACGTTCTGAACGGTGGCGCGGGCAACGATACGCTGGTGGGCGGTTCGGGCGATGACCGGCTGATCGGTGGAGCAGGCACCGACAACCTCACCGGTGGCACTGGCGCGGATACCTACGTGTTTGATGCGCTGTCGGACATGGGCGCCGGCGCTTTACGCGATGTGATCAACGGTTTCAAGAGCACCGAGGGTGATCATCTGGACTTCACCGGCCTGGACGCCAACCCGCTGACCACTGCTATCGACGCCTTCACCTTCATCGGCAGCAACGCCTTCGACCCTGCCAATGCCACCGGCCAACTGCGCTTTGCCGATGGCATTCTCTATGGCAGTGTCGATGCCGACGCCACCCCCGAGTTCGAAATCCAACTGGTGGGGGTCCAGGAGCTGCACGCCAGCGACTTTATAGCCTGAGTTACGCCCATATCCTGTGGGAGCGAGCCTGCTCGCGATGACGGCGGCACATTCAGCATGAATGCAAGCTGACCCATCGCTTTCGCGAGCAAGCCCGCTCCCACAGGATTTTGCATTCTGGTACGGGGGCAGGCGTCAATCTCGCCCGTACTTCACTTCTCAAAACAGGCTTTGCACCTGCTACAGGACCGCGCGGTTCATCTGGCCGGTGTGGGTGTGCAGGTTCACATAGCTTTGCAGCATGTCGAGCCTGGTATTGAGTAGGTCTCGACGGGCCTGGAACACCCGCTGTTGGGCTCGGCCGGCACGTGGTCGGCCAAGGCCGGCGGCGGCACCGATGGAAATTGAACAAATCGGGTTTGCTATCCAGGGGCGAACCGCCCGACTGGATCTGCACTCTGCTGGGTTTAGAATAAAGCCTATAACCAAGGAAACTAAATAAATGACCTCCGGTCACCTATCTTGAAACGCCTCGGTGTTCGCCCCATTGGTCGGAGAGTTTCTTGACAAGAATTAAACAACGCTAAAACTTTATTTGAGTTGTTAGAGATGAGCAAAAGTGGCTCTAGACAGTACGTTAATCCGCAGGAAACGGATTTAGTCGTACGTTCGCTCTGACGGAATGCTGATTGCGAGGCCGATATGGAGATCACCTCTGTGGTGGATATACAGCGATTATTGGACACGATTTTCCCTGCCCCCCCCTGTGGCGACGACCTAGAGTACGACGCCGCATTCCTTGAGCTTGAATGTGCAGCGCAAGGCCAACCCGAACGGCAGATGGGCGATGCCGTGTTACCCACCGCCGCGATGCTCAAAGCCATCACCCGCCTGCAACTGGAACGGATCAAGAAACGCGTGGAAAGCGGACACAAGGTGACCTGCGCCTATGACGACAGCATGGTCGAACTGATTGTCTCGCGTTGCACCGATATCGAAAGCGGCGAGCGGATGATCGACGCCATCCTGACCAATACCTTGTTGCCGGATATGTACCGGGAATTTCTCACTCGCATGCTCAAGGGCAAACCGCTGGCTGGCGTGCACATCAGCCAGCGGGACAATGCGCTGCATTATGTATTCGAGACGGCCGACTGACGCCCGGACACGAGCCAGAGGAAGCCGTTTATGGCAATCACGCAAAACAACCGCTTGGTGCAGGTCGACAGTCCCCTCGGCGGCGATGTCCTGCTGCTGCAGAGCATGGAAGGCAGAGAAGAGCTGGGGCGGTTGTTCCACTACGAATTGGACCTCACCTCCGAAGACCGCTCGATCACATTCGACCAGTTGCTGGGCAAGCCGATGGGGCTGAACCTGGAGCTGCACGACGGCGGCAAACGCTACTTCCACGGCATTGCCTGCAGTTGCCGGCAACTGACCGGCCACGGCCAGTTCGCCGGCTACCGCGTCAGCCTACGGCCCTGGTTCTGGCTGCTCACGCGCACCTCGGACTGCCGGATTTTCCAGAGTAATACGGTGCCGGACATCATCAAGCAGGTGTTCCGCGACCTCGGTTTCTCCGATTTCGAAGACAGCCTGAGCGGCAGCTACCGCGAGTGGGAATATTGCGTGCAGTACCGCGAAACCAGCTTCGACTTCGTCAGTCGGTTGATGGAGCAGGAAGGCATCTATTACTACTTTCGCCATGAAAAGGAGCGTCATGTACTGGTGTTGGCCGACGACTATGGCGCCCACTCCACGGTGGCAGACTACGCCTCGGTACCCTTTTACCCGCCCGATCAGCAAATGCGCGAGCGCGATCATTTCTACGATTGGCAACTTGCGCGGGAAGTCCAACCCGGTTCGCTGGAGCTGAACGACTACGACTTCCAGCGCCCCCAGGCCAGCCTTGAGGTGCGCTCCAGTGTGTCGCGCAGCCACAGCAACGGCGACCACCGGCTCTACGACTACCCCGGTGAATACGTACAGAGCAACGATGGCGAGCACTACGCGCGTACCCGCATCGAAGCCATTCACAGCCAGTTCGAGCGCGTGCAGCTTCGCGGTCGCGCCCGCGGGTTGGGCTCCGGCCATCTGTTCAAGCTGACCGGCTACGAGCGCGACGACCAGAACCGCGAGTACCTGGTGGTCAGCGCGCGATACCACATCCACCAGGAGCCCTATGAAAGCGGCGCCCAGGATCTCTCTGAGCAGTTTACCAGCGAGCTGGACTGCATGGATGCCAGTCAGGCCTTCCGCCCCCTCCCCCTGACCCCCATGCCCATTGTTCGCGGGCCGCAGACCGCCGTGGTGGTCGGCCCCGGTGGCGAGGAGATTTGGACCGACCAATATGGTCGGGTCAAAGTGCATTTCTACTGGGATCGCCACGACCAATCCAACGAAAACAGCTCCTGCTGGATACGCGTGTCCCAGGCCTGGGCCGGCAAGAACTGGGGGGCGGTGCAGATCCCGCGGATCGGTCAGGAAGTGATCGTCAGCTTCCTCGAAGGCGACCCGGATCGTCCGATCATCACCGGCCGCGTCTACAACGCCGAACAGACCGTGCCCTACAAGCTGCCGGCCAATGCCACCCAGAGCGGGGTGAAAAGCCGTTCGAGCAAGGACGGCTCACCGGCCAACTTCAATGAAATCCGCATGGAGGACAAGAAAGGCGCAGAGCAACTGTTTATCCACGCCGAGAAGAACCAGGACATCGAGGTCGAGAACGACGAGACCCACTGGGTCGGCCACGACCGTGCCAAGACCATCGACAACGACGAAACCGTGCATGTCAAACACGACCGCACTGAGACGGTGGACAACAACGAAACCATCAAAATCGGGGTGGACCGCAAGGAAACAGTCGGCAATAACGAAACCATCTCCATCGGCGTGAACCGTACCGAGGATGTTGGCAGCGACGAGAAGATCACCATCGGCGCCAATCGCACCGAGGACGTGGGCAACAACGAGACCATCACCATAGGTGCGGACCGCACTGAAAAGGTCGGCGGCAACGAGACCATCGGCATCACGGGCAACCGTAATGAAACGGTCAAAGGCAACGAAGGCATCGAGATCAACGGCAGCCAGAGTACCCAGATCGGCCAGAACGAATCCCGCGACGTCGCCCGGAACCGCACCACTGACATCAAGCAGAACGACAGCCTGGACGTCGGCAAGAACTTTTCCCTCACCGCCGGCGACTCCATCACCCTGACCACGGGCGCGGCCAGCATTACCATGAAGAAGGACGGCACCATCATGATTCGCGGCAAGAACATCACCATCGACGGCTCCGGAGCAATCAACATCAAGGCCAACAGGAACGTGGTGATCAAAGGTCAGAAGATCCTGCAGAACTAGCACATGGAGGTATGTATATGACGGTTCAGTACCCGCTACCCATCCAGGCCCGCATCGACGCAGTCGTCATCGGCACCCTGCTCGATCTGCCGCACGCCGGTGCGCCCACGGTCACCTATCCAGGGTGCCCGAGCAGCAGCGGCATCGTTGCCCGTTGCACCGCGCTGCTAAGACCTGCGGATATCGGCGGCCAGGTGGCGCTGATGTTCGAAGGAGGCGACCCAGCCCGCCCACTGGTGATCGGTCATCTAGTCAGCGCGCAGGCTTCACCTGTGCCAGTCGCCAGCGTGCGGCTGGATGAGCAATGCCTGGAACTGAGCGCCGAACGCGAGATCGTGCTGCGTTGCGGCAAGGCCAGCATCACCCTGACCCGCGCGGGCAAAGTGATCATTCAGGGCGCCTACCTGTCCAGTCGCTCCAGCGGGGTCAACCGCATCAAGGGCGGTTCGGTGCAGATCAACTAGACAGGTATTCGGCCTATGGAACTGCTCAACGCCAGCAAACTGCTTGCTGCCTATACCCAGGGCATGGAGCCCGATGGCCGCGAATCCCTGGTGGTGGTAGCCAAAGGCACTTTCAATCTGCCGCTGGACGGCCACGCGGCGACCCTTGCTGACACCCAGCAACCGCTACTGATGGCCGACACCTTCCTCGGCGAACCGGGCCTCAGCGCTCCGCTGCAGGAAATGGACTTCGCCCCGGTCAAGCCATTCTGCGATGTACTGGTGCGTGGCAAGGCCTATGCACCGGGCGGGCGGCCTGTGACGCAGTTGGCCGCGGGCATTCGCGTCGGTCGGGTGCGCAAGGCCTTTTCCGTCCTCGGCCCCCGACAATGGCAACTGGGGCTATTAGGCGTTTCTCCCGGCTTACCGCAGCCTTTTACCGAACAGAACATCTCCTATGCCCAAGCCTTTGGTGGCTCCCGTCCAATGGTGAACGCCCCCGAAATACGTCACTGCTACCTGGACAACCCGAGTGGTTGCGGCTGGTACCCGCGCAGCATTGATAGAATTAATATCATCGGCATGCCGATGCCGAGCACCGAGGAATTGGGCAAGCCGATCGACAGCCCCTCTGGCGACTTCCGCCCTATGGCCCTCGGCCCCATCGGCCGTAGCTGGCCGCGACGCGCCCGCTTCGCCGGTACTTACGACGATGCCTGGTTGGCCGACTGCTTTCCCTTTCTGCCGGCGGATTTCGACAGCCGCTACTTTCAGGCTGCCCCTGACGATCAGCAGACCGATTACCTGCGCGGCGGCGAGGATGTGCTGCTGCTCAACCTCACGCCCCAGGAGCGCGCGGGCTTTCGCATTCCCGAAATGGACGTGCCGGTGACCTACTTCCTGAAAAAGGGCGGTCATGAAACCGTGCAGGCGGTGATCGACACCCTGCTGATCGACACTGACGCGCTCCAGGTGCAACTGACCTGGCGTGTCTCCCGTCCGCTACGACGCAACATGTTCGAGATCGCTCAGGTGCTGGTCGGCACTATGTCCACGGGCTGGTGGCGCGCCCGCGAACTGGGCAAGGATTACTACCCGTCGCTCTCCTCCCTGGTAAAAGCCAAGCACGCCCCCGAGGAGACGGACTGATGACCGCGCTTTGCATCATCGGCTCCGGCATGGTCAGCGCTGTCGGCCTCAGCGCACCCGCGAGCTGCGCGGCGATCCGTTGTGGCATCGACAACTTCCAGGAAACACGCTTTATCGACCTCGGCGGCGAATGGCTGATCGCTGCCAGCGTGCCTCTGGAACAGTCCTGGCGCGGCCGCACCAAGCTGATCAAGATGGCCGCCCGCGCCATCGCCGAGGCGCTGCAGAGCACCCCCAACGTCGACCCGGAAAAGACCCCGCTGCTGCTGGGGGTGGCGGAAGCCGAACGGCCCGGCCGCCTCGATGGCCTCGACAAGGGGCTGCTGCACGCCATCGAAGCCGAACTCGGCCTGCACTTTCACCCCAGCTCCAACGTCATCGCCCGCGGCCGGGTCAGCGCCGCGGTGGCGCTGCTCAATGCGCGCACGCTGATCTACCGGGGTGGCCATCGCCACGTGCTGATCGCCGGTGTCGACTCCTTCCTCAACGGACCGACCCTGTCCGCTTTCGAAGAGCGCGAACGCCTCCTCACCAGCCAGAACTCCAACGGTTTTATTCCTGGCGAAGGCGCCGCCGCCGTGGTGGTCAACGCCCCGACCGCCAGCGAAACGCCACAGCTAGCTTGCATCGGCCTGGGTTTCGGCGTGGAGAAGGCCACGGTGGAGGCCGAAGACATCCCCCTGCGCGCCGAAGGCCTGACCCAAGCCATCCGTGCGGCGCTCGGCGAGGCCGGCTGCGGCCTGGAACGGATGGACTACCGCCTGACCGATATTTCCGGCGAGCAGTACTACTTCAAGGAAGCCTCCCTGGCCCTGAGCCGCACCCTGCGCGTGCGCAAGGAGTTCTTCCATCTCTGGCACCCGGCCGATTGCATCGGCGAAGTCGGCGCCGCAATTGGCCCGGCCATGCTTGCCGTGGCCCTGGCCGCCAGCCGCAAGGGTTATGGCGAAGGCCCGAATTTCTTCTGTCACCTCGGCAACGACGCCGGCGAACGCGCCGCCGCGATGCTCAGTTATCAGACTGTGAGGGCTGCGTGATGGCCAACGAGGTGTATGCCAACAATCGGGAGATTTCCTGCAAGGCGGGGGACGGGGTATCGATCGCCAGGTTTCCTGATGTCTGCTTCACCCCGCCACAGACTGCGGCGACCCCTGCCGGCGTACCCATCCCCTATCCGAATACCGGCTATGCGAAAGACACGACGCGTGGCAGCCGAACGGTCAGGATCAGTGGCAAGGAAGTCATGCTCAAGGACAAGAGCTACTTCAAGACCAGCACCGGCGACGAGGCGGGCAACGCGCCCAAGAAAGGTATAGTCACCAGCAAGATCAAGGGCAAGGTGTATTTCGTCTCGTGGTCGATGAACGTCAAGTTCGAGGGGCAGAACGTCGACCGGCACCTGGACCTGACCACACACAATCATGCGTCGATGCCGGCGCAGACGCCCCCGGGACCGACCACCGACGGGGTCGCCCAGGATTCGTCCTGCCCTCATGCCAACCTCAAGCGTGACCCGCCCAAGGACGAACACGAGATCAACCAGCAGGTGCGCATCAGGCGACAGAAGAAACTGCAGCAGCGCAAGGAGAAAAAGCTGGATCGGATAGTGGACAAGGCCAACAAGGCTGGTAGCCCCAAGGAGAAACAGGAGCTGTTCGAGGCTGCGCTGAAATACGACACCCTGATCAAGGGCGAGCGTTTCGAGGTGAAAGTGGCTGAGCAGACCCAGGCGAAGGAAGTGGCGGTAAAAATAACCTGCCGGGACTGCGGCCTGGTGATCCAGGAGTTCGACGTGGTGACGCGCGAGGGTGTCGTCAAGGAGTGCAAGGCGAGCTGGGGCCAGGTCGGACTCACACAGCTCAAGCGGGAAGAACAGTTGGCGCAGCGACCGGATGTGTTCGGCCCGGGAACCGTCGTGCACGTCGCCATCCCGAAAGGCCAGCGGGGCAACCTGGAAAACAAGTTCGGGAAGGAAAACAAGCCACACATGTCGGGGAAAATTCAGGAGCACTAGCGTATGGCGTTTTCGTATCCGATATCGATCCATTTCCCATCGCTACCTCGGGACAGTCTGAGAGAGAAGTTGCTGGCCGTGATCACGGCCTTGAAGACAAGACATATCATGGCCGCGCGATTGCAGGATTGCGTGTCAGAGCTGGTGGTCGACCCCGTTTCCGGCGAGTGGCTCGACACCGTCTCGGTCGCGGCCGACTGTGTGTCGCTGGAACAATGCCTGGAGCGGTATCGCTGGCTGAGCCTGGAGGTAGAGCTACGGCTCGGACAGGGACGTTATTTCGCGGCGCTATGCAGCTTTCCTGATGGCGAAGGAACGGATCGCGGCGGACTCCAGTTCAATTTCGGCGACCGTGCGTTTCCGGCGATCTATGAGTTCGAGGACGGCACAGACGGCCAGTTCGATGCTGAGATCAAGCGCGACTTCCTAGCGGTCTGCATGACGGTCGTGCGGCAGGTCGGTGCTGAAGCATTCATCCTGCTTCAGGATCAGGGCGAGTTCCGCAGCATCGAGCTGGATGAAGTCATGCAGCGCCTTACCGCGCCCGAGATGAGTCTCCACGGACGGCGGCCGGGATCGATTACCGGGGTGCGCTCGACCTATTTGTCCGGTGAGCGGATGCGTGAGCTGTGGGAACTGCCCGAAGATGATCCGCGCTGTTTCAACGCGGCCGGCTATACCGTGCTGGACATGATCCAGCGGTTCGTGTGGAAGGATTGATGGACGGCGTGGTGAGTCAGATGGTCGCCCTTCACGCCGAGGAAGCCTCTTTCCTCACCATGCTTCGCGGCTACGCCGTACGCGCCCCGCACTACGACCTAGAGGAGCTGCGGAAACTCGACCAGCGCATCGAGGCGCACATCGACGGCTTGGCCATCGCCGGCCAGACTGGATACGACACCTTGCTGGCTCAGCTCGACCCACACGCCATCGGTGAGATGTTCACCAGTGTGGTGCTGGCCTTCGAGGCGGGAAATGCGGAAGTGTTGTCTCGGCTTAGCGAACACTTGCGAAGTGCCATGGAAACGGAGCGCGGTTATCTGATGGCCTTGGGTTGGCTCGACTGGGAGTGGGTATCGCCCTGGATCGATCGCATGCTCGCATCCCCTGAGCCCCTGTTCCACCGCCTAGGCCTGGCCGCCTGTGGCATGCACCGCCACGACCCCGGCCCTGCCCTGCTTACCGGACTTTCCGATACTGACCCAAGCGTGCTGGCACGTGCCGCCCGCACTGCCGGCGAGCTGCGCCGTCGTGACCTGATGCCGACAATCCGCACCCACCGTCAACACAAGGACACAGCCACCCGCTTCTGGGCCAACTGGGCCACCGCACAAATGGGCGATGAGCAAGCCCTGGAGCCACTGCGACAGTTCGCCGAGCAACCGGGCGAGTTCCAGTACCGCGCGCTCTGTGTATTGCTGGCCTGGCAAAAGCGCGAGCACAGCATCGCCTGGATACGCCAATTGCTACAGAACCCTGAACAACGGCGCATCGGCATCCAGGCCATTGGGCTGCTGGGCGATCCGGTCAGCGTGCCCTGGCTGATCCAGCAGATGAGCGACCTGCCTCATGCCCGCGTCGCCGGCGAAGCCTTCAGCCTGATGACCGGCGCTGACCTGGCGCTGCTCGATCTGGAATTGCAGGACCTGCCGGATTTCGATGCTGGCCCGAACGACGACCCTGAGGATTGCAATGTCGACATGGACCCCGATGAGAATCTGCCCTGGCCCGACCCGCAGTTGATCGCAGCCTGGTGGCAGGCCCATGGAGGCGATTTCCAGGCGGGCGTCGGCTATGTGCTGGGGCTGCAGCAGCGCGAAAGCAGTTTTCAGCAAGCTCTTGCCCGGGGCCAGCAACGCCAGCGTATCGCCGCCGCATGCGGCATCGCCCGCTTCCGGCCGACCGAAGTACTTTTCCCCACCAGCGCACCGGCCTGGCGGCAAAAGGCATTGTTGGGAGAGCCGGCGGAGTTCGGGCGATGATGAGCAGGCAGCTGCCCTTGATTGCACTGGCGCTCATTCGAGCTTGGAACTGTGCGACGAAACGCGATCTCGTAGGCCTTAGGCACAGGTCAACTGGCTGCAGGTGGAACTGCCGAGGGTGACTGCCTGGCTGGATCAATAGGAACGGAACTGCTAGCGAGGGTGTCATTTGTATTAGGCACCTTTGGTGTTGCAATCCTGTTGAGATAGAGAGGTGGTTTTCATGAACAATATTATTTACATCGTCGGGGCAGTTGTGATCGTCCTGGTTATTCTGTCGTTTGTCGGTCTTGTATAGCTTTCTACTGAGTACGTTCACTCGCTCAAATGTATGGATCCGACGACCCCAGACGGTCGCCGGACGGTGTGGCAAGTTTTGAACACTGACTTACACTGCGATACACCCAATGCGAACGAATGACTGTTCAACGGCTCGATAGGCCCCACGACAATTCCGGGCATCACGTAATGATCTGGGTGAAGCCAAAATGAAAACGGTCACGGCCCTTTTCACCTGTCTGCTCGCTGCCAGCGTGTACGCGGCGACGAGCACCTGTGCAAATGCTGCGCCCCCTCCTCCGCCAATCTTCAAGGCCAGCTTCGACTGCGCCGAGGCAAGGGCATCCGTCGAAAAGCTTATCTGTCGCGATCCGCAACTGGCGCAGATGGATATCGAACTGACACGTCTTTATCGCCTGGCGCTCACGGATGAACATTCAGTACCGCGACCAGACAAAGTCTTGATCGACCAGGAGTTCTGGATCGAGGACCGCAATCAGTGTGCCTCCGAGCCTGCGCCCAAGGCGTGCACGATCCGACGTTATGCCGAGCGCGCGCACCAGTTACGCCAAGGCTCGGCCATTGTCAGGACCAAGGATCCGGACAGACTCACCGAAGGCCCCCTGGCTTTTCGTTGTGCAGGGTTGAACGCGGTGATTGCCGCTACCTTCTTTATGACGCAGCCTGGCGTCGTGTACCTGAAATGGGCGAACACTTCGATCACCCTGAACCAGGTGCAGAGTGATTCGGGAACCCACTACACGGGCAAGGATTCCCTGGGGAGCTACAGCTTCTGGCAAGACGGCAACGTGGTCCTTTTCCAGAAGCCAGGCTCAGGGGAAATGCGTTGTGCGGCCGAGCCGGTTGTCTGATTTTTCTGGCGAAAGTACGGGGATGTCAGCGCAGCATCAACACGCGGCATCACCGCCAATGCTCACATAGCTTGACCCAGGCCGCAGGTGGGACACCTTTGGCCAAACTGCATTTATCCAGGTCGCCGACACATTCCTGTGCAGTGCAATCTCCGCCTGCCCCGTGCGTACCGGTTCAAATCACCAGGCAGGTGCTTGCCAGCCCAATTGCTCACGAGCCTCCTGCAGGTCGGATTGCAGATCGTGATCCCACAGCCAGTCGAAACGCTCTGCCAGGGTTTTGCCCAGTAACTGCTCGTTATCGGCTACTGCCGGATCACGCCGTTCATAGAGCTCGCCGGCTTCCCAGGACGTACGTTGCACACGACAGGCGCGTGGACGACGAATAGCGTCATAGACCTCAAGCACCGCTTGCGGGCGGCTCGTCAGAACCTGTGGGTCGGCCAGCAGCCGGGCCAAAAGCCAGGCATCTTCCAACCCCTGCCCTGCGCCAGCGCCCTGGTGCGGCAACATGGCGTGGGCCGCATCGCCGATCAGCCCTACACGGCCGTGCACGTAACCCGGCAGCTCTTCCAGTTCATGCAAAGCCCAAAGGGTCGGTGCCGGAATGCACTCGAGCAGCACTCGCGCGGCATCGCCCCAATCGGTGAAAGCCGCCAGCATTTCTTCCTGGCTGGCATTACGAACCCATGGGGAATCGCTCGGCCAGGAGGGGTCAGGCCGACTCCGATCGGAAATGAACGCCACGACGTTGATCAGCCGGCCTTGCTTGACCGGGAATGTGAGGATGTGTGCATCGAGCCCCAGATACATCTGCGGAACGTCGACAAGGTGTTCATCGACACCCCGAGCCCGATAGGCCGCGCGCAACTGTTGGCTGTCGATCATTCCTCGGTAGGCGCAGGTACCGCTGAAGCGTGGCGCCGCAAGGGGCTGGCCGAGGCCTTGAAGCACATGATCACGAATCGAAGACTTGATGCCGTCAGCGGCGATCAACAGGTCGCAGCGGTGCTCGCTGCCATCGGTGAACAGCACGCGGGCCTGTTCGGCATCCTGTTCCACACTCACCGCACGCTTGCCGAATTGGGCGATGCCCTCAGGAAGTTGGCTGGCCAGAGCGTCGAGAAAGTCAGCACGGTGCACCGAAGACTGCCCTACCCCTTCGGCAAGACTCGCGCCGAGGTAACCGGCATCCTCGCCGCGGCGCCATTCGAACCAAATATCCTGCCAGGGATCAAGCGTGCGGTCGGCGATCTGCCGGTAGGGTTCGGCAATACCCAGGCCGGCGATGGCACGAACGGCGTTGGCGCCGAAGGAAACACCTGCACCGACCTCGCCAAAGGCGGGGGCCGATTCGAACAACTGCACGCTGAGATGGGAGTGGCGGCACAGATCCAGTGCCAATGCCACGCCGGCGATACCGCCGCCGACAATACCGATGTGCAAAGTAGATTGAGAAGTATGCATAGCAAGGTACCCATGAGGCTGATTGTTATTGGAGTAACTGAATCATCGCCATCTGAGTGCTATTGATAAATACCGTAACTCCCATACTCAACATTACGAATGTGAATATTCGTTCGCCGGAAAAATGCTGCTTGAGCGCAACGCCCTTCACCTGAAACGGATCCAGGTGAAGGGCGTTGCACCAATGGTTCAGCCAAGGTGGATCGTGCCGAATAATACATTCGGCAAAGGGGTTTAACGGGATGCGAGAACACCATTCAACTTCGCCACTTGCGTAGCCAATGCGTCCATCAGATCTGGCGACAAGCAGTCATAAGGTTCCAAACCGAGCGCGCGCAGTTTTTCGCGAATTTCCTTCATGTCCTCCGGCGCAGTGCCGGTTTCGATGAGCGACGAAACGAAGGCTGCAAAGCCCGGTGCCGCCCAACCTTTTTGCGGAGAAAGCTCGGTATGCACGAAATCCAGGCCATAGAACGCATGGTCTTTATTTTCGATGCGGCCGAACATATGCGCATGGCACGCTTTGCAAGCATGTCGTTGAATGGTGGCGCGCTCGTCAACGATGGCCAGCTTCTCAGCGTTCGCGATGACGCTGACTTTATCGCGAGGAACGACAGCAACGACCGCGAATTTCGCACCTGCGGGTTTCCAGCACTTGCTGCAGCCACAGGCATGATTGTGCAGGGTCTGAGCGTCAATCCTGATTTCAACCTTATCGGTCGGACACAGGCATTGCAGGGTACCGCCAGAGAAGTTTGCGGCGCTTGGCTCTATGCCGTTATCCAGTGAAGGATGAAGCTTCAAATTGCTCACGATGAACCTCCAGTATCAGGGAGTATTCGAACTGTCTCTGGAGCCTGAGCTCCAGGGCACGTATCAGTACTTGATAATAGTGCGGATCGGTTCACCCCGTTCTGTATCAGGAAGACCAGAATGGCTATTGCCCCGACCAATCCAGGGATTGCGAAAATGAGGAAGCTCGCCTGCAGCGGCAACGATGAGGCATGCAGTGCGCCGCCCAGCAGCGGACCAATGATTGCACCGGTGCGCCCCACGCCCATCGCCCACCCCAGGCCTGTGGCCCGTATCTGCGGCGGGTAATATTGCACCGTGCAAGCGTTGGCCAGGATTTGCGTGCCGATGGTGCATGCGCCGGCAACGGCGATGAGTAAATAGAGCACCGGTAATGGAGCTTTGAGTGCGAGCAGGCTCAGGGCCAAAGCCCCGCAACTGAAGAAGGCGAACAAGACCTTGGCGATGCCTATTCGATCACCCAGCCACCCACCGGCTACCGCGCCGATGATCGCACCAAGGTTCAGTGCCACCAGAAACGCCAGGCTCGAGTTCAAGCCATATCCTGCGGCACTCATGAGTTTCGGCAACCAGGAGCTCAATGCATAGACCATCAACAGGCAACAGAAAAACGCCAGCCACAGCATGAAGGTGCTCAACTTGCGCCCCTCTCGGAACAACTGCGCAATCGACACGTTCGTGCCTTTAGCGACGGTGTGGTTCAACTGATCGGCTGCGCCGCGTACATAACCAGGTACGGCCCGCGTCAGTAACGTCTGGGCCTTGACCGTCTGCCCGGTGCGCAGAAGAAAATCCATCGATTCGGGCAACTGCCATATCAGCAGAGGCAATGCCAACAGCGGGATCAAGGCCACATAGAACACCGCTTGCCATCCCCACTGGGGAATCAGCACCATGCCCAGTCCGGCGGACAGCATCCCCCCTAGGGAGTAGCCACTGAACATGAGGGCGACCAAGGTGCTGCGCGATTTCCTGGGTGCGTACTCGTTCATCAACGCGACAACATTCGGCATGACCCCGCCAATTCCCAGGCCGGCAACAAACCGGCACAACGCAAATGCCTCCGGGCTCTGCGTCAAGCCGTTGATCGCGGTGACACCGCTGAAAAGTGTCACGCACATCATGATGGTTTTGCGTCTGCCTATCCGGTCCGACAAAGATCCGAAAAACAGCGCGCCCAACATCATTCCCACCAGCGCACAACTACCCAGCGCTCCCGCCTGTAATGAGCTCAGCCCCCACTCGGCCATGAGCGAGGGCAACACGACCCCATAGATGACCAGGTCATAGCCGTCGAAGATGATGATGAGTGCGCACCAGAACAGCACGCGCGCATGGAAGGCGTTGAAACGTGCCCCGTCAATCAGGGCTGATACATCGATCGTACGCATGGCATCGCTCTTTTTGTCATTGTTATAGAGCCGGAGGTTCAGATGCCTCCGGGAGTTGCGCAGTGCCCAACTCGCTGGCCGACGTGCTTGAGGATTGGGCATTGCAGCGATCATGGCCAAGGCATCAACCGTGATAAATGCAGTGATCCGAATACCTATTATTTCGAACGTGAATAAAGATCGGACACGAGCAAAAGCCAAGCGACCCTTACAATGGACGCGACGGTTTAGCACTTGGTAGGCTTGCGATTCTTGCAGCGGCCATTTCAGAGCGGTGCAGACCCAACGACGGGCAACGATTTATTGCCTTGGTATGAGCCAATCTGCACGAGGCGTTATGGAATTACGTGAGCTGGATCTCAATCTTCTTTTGGTGTTCAACCAACTGCTCATCGACCGTCGGGTTTCAACGGCGGCGGATAATCTTGAGTTGACTCAACCTGCCGTCAGTAATGCGCTAAAGCGCTTGCGTAGCGCCTTGAACGACGAACTTTTCGTACGCACCTACCAAGGAATGGAGCCCACGCCTTACGCCCGTCAGCTGGCTGAGCCGATTGCGCAAGCCATTCAAACATTGCGCGATGCGCTTGGCCGACAGGACACGTTTGACCCGCTCAATTGCAATCGCAGATTCACCATGGCCATGACCGATATTGGTGAAATCTACTTCATGCCACGGCTGATGGATGCTCTGGCTGAACGCGCGCCGGGTTGCTCGATCAGTACGCTGCGCAACAACACCGATACCTTGGCCGAAGGGCTGCAGAACGGTGCAATCGACCTTGCCGTCGGATTGCTTCCTCACCTTCAGGCCGGTTTTTTCAAGCAGCGCTTGTTCCACCATCGCTACGTCTGCATGTGCCGCAAAGGCCATCCTGCCACCAAGGAACCGTTGACGCTGGAACGGTTCTGCAGCTATGACCACGTTCGTGTGGTAGCGGCGAACACCGGACACGGCGTCGTCGATAGCTTCCTCGCACGGGCCGGCATCGAGCGAAATATACGTTTGGAGGTTCCGCATTTCGTCGCGGTAGGTCACATACTGCAACGCACGGACTTGTTGGCAACAGTGCCTGAACGGTTTGCCATCAGTTGCGAACAACCCTTCGGACTCGCCGTTCTACCGCCGCCTCTGGAGCTGCCGAAAATCGAGATCAATCTGTTCTGGCATGCCCGATACAACAAGGATCCGGCCAATCGTTGGTTGCGCCAGCTCATGTTCGAGCTGTTCTCCGATTAATTGTGGCTGCATCCAATCATCGAGGCTTGAAAACTCAGGCTTACTGTCTTGTCCGCGATCATCAAGATAATTGCCGTCGTCACGCTGATCTCCGTGAGTATGCTGCTGATCGCCAGCTCCTTCGTCTCCCCCACTGGCGTAACGGCATCGCTGACGCACTTGCTGGACAAGCAGGCTGCCTTCCCCAATGGCCTGTTCGGCTTCTTCGCCGGCTTTCAGATGGCGATCTTTTCGTTCGCAGGTACGGAATTGATCGGCACCGCGGCCGCCGAAACCAAGTCGCCCGAAAAGACGTTGCCCAAAGCCATCAATTCCATACCGCTCAGGATCATCCTTTTTTATGTTCTGTCGCTGGTTTGCATCATTGCGGTGACCTCATGGCAGCAGGTATCGCCCAACAAAAGTCCCTTTGTCGAACTGTTCCTGATCGCGGGTTTTCCAGCGGCGGCCGGCATTGTGAACTTTGTGGTGCTGACCTCTGCGGCGTCTTCCGCCAACAGCGGCGTGTTCTCGTCCAGCCGTATGTTGTTCGGCCTGGCCGACCTGGGCAACGCACCCGGTATCTTCAGACGGCTGTCGAAAAACAGCGTTCCGCTCATCAGTCTGGCCTTCACGACCTTTCTGATGCTGCTGGGGGTGCTGCTGCTGTTCATCATCCCTGAAGTCATGACCGCCTTTACCATCGTGTCGACGGTGTCGGCCATCTTGGTGATCTTTACTTGGTCGACCATCCTGGCGTCTTACATTGCTTATCGCAAAGCAAGGCCCGACCTGCATGCGCAATCCCGCTACAAAATGCCTGGAGGCGTGCCGATGGCGTGGTTCTCCCTGGCATTCCTTGCATTTGTGCTATTCCTGCTTGCCCTTCGCCCAGACACCCGCCTCGCACTGTGCGTGATGCCTGCATGGTTCATCTGGCTGGCAATCGCCTACCAATTCTCACATTTCAGGAGCAGGAACCTGGCCAGCCTCGCAGCCAGGCAGCACAGCTGAAGTCAGAGCATGGCCATGGATCGGCCATTTTTTGACCCCAAGTGCCTGATCGATCACGCGACACTCAACCGATTTCTACCCTGCGACTTTGCCGAGTAAAGGGCGCGGTCTGCGCGATCGATCAGCGCTTTTTCATCAGGATCGCTATCGTTGGCGACGCAGGTCGCCACTCCCAGGCTGACCGTCACGATACCGAACGGACTCGACAGGTGCGCCAATCGCTCGGCAGCGATCCCGGACAGGATCGCCTCGGCAACCGTGCGTGCTCCAGACTCGTCCGTATTGGGCATCACAACGGCGATTTCTTCTCCGCCATAGCGAGCAGCCATATCCCCCGGACGACGCACACAGTGCTTGATCGCCTGACAGATGACCCGCAGGCATTCATCTCCCGCGAGATGCCCGTAGTGATCGTTGTAGCGCTTGAAATAATCCACATCGATCAAGATCAGTGACAGAGGGCTGGCGAGTCGTTTGGCGCGTTTGAATTCGACATCCAGAAACTGATCGAAATGGCGACGGTTGGCGAGACCGGTGAGCTTGTCCTCACTGGCGAGAATCTCCAGCGTCTGGTTAAGCTCGATCAGCGCGGTCTGGGTGGAGAGCAATTTGTTCTCGGCCCGAATACGCCGACTGATGTGGGAAATCAACCGGCGCCCCAGCGCGACCAAGAGTCCCAGCAGCAACACCACGACAGCGACGGATTGTTCTGTCTGTCTCCACCAGGCCTGCATCGCCTCGTCCTGCCCCACCGCTACCGTCGTCACGAAGGGATATTGCTCGCTTCTCTTGAATGCATAGAGGCGATGGATGCCATCGACTTTCGAGGCAAAGTCCACGGTGCCTGATGAGACGTTGCGCAAGTACTCGGAAAATATCGGCGCGCGAGACAGGTCGCGACCGATGTCGTCCACCTCAAAGGGGTACCTCACCAGCAGGCGCCCTTCGGCCGAGGTCAGGCTGATCGCGCCGAATTGCCCCACATGAATGCTTCGGTAAAGTTTGAGGAAATGTTCGAGGCTGATGGTCGCGGCGATCACCCCGGCAAAACGCCCATCTGGATGATCAATGCGTCGACTGACCGAAATCACCCAGGCGCAAGTGGCACGGCTGAGAATCGCCGGGCCGATGAATATGCCGCGATCCGGAGTGTCGCGGTGATGCTGGAAGAACGCACGATCGGCGTTGTTGCTATTGGCTGAAAACGACGTGTTGGTCGAGAATATCCAGTCCCCCTGGGCGTCATACAGCACCACGCTATTCAATTGCGGGAGTGCAGCCATCTCCTGAGCAATCACCCTGCTCAACCACTCGAGCTGCGGTGGGCCGCTGCCGTCTTTCTCGATCCTTTCTGTCAGGCCCAGCAGCAACACTTCACTTTGCTTGAACGTGCCCTCGGTGTAAGTGTTGAGCGCACGGGTCAGATTCAATGTGTCGATATTGATATCGCTCAACGTGTTTTGTCGGGCTGTCCATATCTGCCAGGCCGTCAGCAGCACCACGGATACACACACCAGAAAGATCAGCAAAGTGGCAAGTCGAAGATCGCGTTTCAAAGGAGTACCGGGCGGTTGAAGACACATGCGTCAAAAGCTCGCGCATTATAGAGGGCTTTCGAACAGCACTGCTGATGCATGGAACGCTCTGGCTTGCCGAGTGGGCTCTAGCGCCAGGAATGCCTCCACCACCCGCAGAGCGTTATGGGCATAGGGCGAATCACCAGCGCGCGTCTGCGGCACGAAGGGCGGCTTCCTTAGCATTTGCTGAATGCACATCTAATTAAAAACCTGCTAAGTTGTACGATGACAGACGAGATGGTGCGTTCATCTGTCATCCCTCATAACAACAAGGAAATACCCATGAAAAAAATGAAATTGCTTATCGGTTTTCTGTGCCTCGTCAGTGGCTATGTGTTGGCAGCCCCCTCATCGGGCGAGAAAGACGTTGCCGCAGCGGTAGACCATCTGACTCAAGCCATGCTGAACAAAAACATTCCCCAGTTGAATGCGCTGACCGCTGAAAGCCTTACCTACGGGCATTCCAGCGGAAAAATCCAGGACAAGAAAGAATTCATCGCCGACATCGAAACCGGAAAAAGCGCGTTCAAAACCCTGGAGATGCAGAACCAGAAAATCACCGTGTCGGGTGATGTGGCTTTGGTTCGCCATCATTTTTCGGCGCAAGCCATCAAGGGAACCGAGATCGTCCCTACGGAAATCGAGAATTTCCAGATCTGGCAGAAACAGGATGGAAAATGGTTACTGGTAGGACGACAGGCGTATCGTTTCTGATTTTCGCATGAGTCGGTTTTGTGCCGGGCATACCGCATCCCGGGGTTGCGACTGCTTCGCAGCCGAACGGGAGCAAGCTCCCTCGCCACAAAGATTTCACTGGCCACAGGGATTATTGGGTGTCAGATGATAGTGATGCTGGATGTGATCCAGCACGGCGCAACCTTTGATCGTTCCCACGCTCTGCGTGGGAATACCTCAACGCACGCTCCGCGTTCGGCTCCGGAAAGGACGCAGCTCGGGACTGGCGCAATATCCCGAAGTGCTCAATCATCCTCATGCAATTTGATGCCGCGTTTATGCAGCAGGTATGGCACCAGCAGCACCAACAGCGTCAGCGCCAGCACCGAGGCCGCGATGGGTTGCGTGACAAAGATCATCCAGTCGCCCTGGCTGATGGACAAGGCGTTACGCAGTTGTTTTTCCGCCATCGGCCCCAGCAACATGCCCACTATCACCGGGGCGACGGGGAAGTCGAAACGCCGCATCAACACCCCGGCCCAGCCGATGCCCAGCATCAGAAACAAGTCGAAGGATGAATGGCGCATGCCGTACACGCCGATGGTCGCGAACACCAGAATCCCGGCGTTCAGGTACGGTCGCGGAATCTGCAGCAGTTTGACCCAAAGGCCCACCAACGGCAGGTTCAGCACCAGCAGGATGACGTTGCCGATGTACAAAGAAGCCACCAGCGTCCAGACCAGTTCGCCTGAGGTCTGGAACAGCAGCGGGCCCGGTTGCAGGTTGTAGTTCTGGAACGCGGCCAACAGAATCGCTGCCGTGGCCGAGGTCGGTATGCCCAACGTCAGCAGCGGAACCAGCGAACCAGTCGCGCTCGCGTTATTGGCCGCCTCGGGCCCGGCGACGCCCTCGATGGCGCCCACGCCTTTGCTGGCCGCGAACTCTTTGGGGTACTTGCTGAGTTTGCGTTCGGTCGAATAGGACAGGAACGTCGGAATTTCCGCGCCCCCGGCCGGAATCGACCCGAATGGAAAGCCGATCAGGGTGCCCCGTAGCCAGGCGGGAACCGAGCGTTTCCAGTCGGCGCGGGTCATCCACAACGAGGTCAGGCGATGTCGACTGCCCGTTTCTTCCTTTTGGTAAAGCACGCTGTACAAGGCCTCGCCGACCGCAAACAAGCCCACCGCGACCAGCACCACTTCGATGCCATCGACCAATTCGGGCACGCCCAAGGTGTAGCGGGCAATGCCTGAAGTCGAGTCCAGGCCGATCAAGCCGATGGTCAGGCCGATACCCAATGAAGCAAAGCCGCGCAACATCGACGCGCCGAGTACCGCAGACACCGTTGTGAAAGCCAGCACCAGAATCGCGAAATACTCCGCCGGCCCGAACTTCAGGGCCAGGGCCGCAACCAGAGGGGCGAACAGCGTCAGCAAAATTGTCGCGATAGTACCGGCCACAAACGAGCCGATAGCCGCCGTCGCCAGCGCCGGGCCTGCCCGTCCGTTGCGGGCCATGAGGTTGCCTTCCAGGGCCGTGACCATGGAGGACGATTCCCCAGGAGTGTTGAGCAGAATCGAGGTGGTCGAGCCACCAAACTGAGCGCCGTAATAGATACCGGCGAACATGATCAGCGCCCCGGTAGGATCGACCTTGGCGGTAATCGGCAGCAGCAAGGCGACGGTCAGCGCCGGCCCGATCCCCGGCAAAACACCGATCGCGGTGCCCAGCAGGCAACCGATAAAGCCCCACATCAGATTGATCGGCGCCAGCGCGGCACCGAAGCCGCTTGCCAGACTTGCAAGAATATCCACCTTATCGACCTCCTTCGGCCCGGATCAGATCCAGGCGTTGATCAGGGGCGGCAGGGAAACCCCTAGCCCTGCGGTGAAAAGCCAGTAGATCGGTAAGGTCAGCGCGATGCCGATAGCCAGGTCTCGCAACGGGCTGCGACTGCCAAAGCCCCGTGCCGAACAGGCAAATAGCAATGCGGCCGCCAAGACGAAGCCGATGTAGGAAATGAGCACGGCGACGCCCACCAGCCCCGCCGTGACCCACGACGCCCCGGACTTGCCGCCGGGCTGCGCCTCGATGGTGTCATGCTCATCGCCAAGGTTGCGAAAACCACCGGTGAGCGCCTGATAGCACATCAACAGGCCAACGATGCCCAGAAACGCCGCGACGGCGTAGGGATAAACGTAGGCCGCCATGATGACGAAGCCCATCTCGGGAGGAAACCGCGAGGCGCCGATTGCCAATACCGCGCTGATGACCACTACACCGATGCCAATCGCCAGTTGGGCCGGTATGACTCTCCAGCGCCCGGTCATTTCAAAGCAGCCCGACCTTGACCAGCATCGCCCGCAGGCGGCCATGTTCTTCTTCGACGAATTTGCCAAAATCATCTCCGGTCAGAATGCTCGGAGTCCACGCATTGGTTTTGACGTTTTCTTGCCAAACAGTGCTTTTGGTGGCGGTCAGGACAGCTTCGGTCAGTTCTTTGCGCTGGTCAGGCGTCAGGCCTGCTGCGCCGTAAACACCCCGCCAGTTGCCAATGGTCACGTCGTAGCCAGCCTCTTTGAGGGTCGGTGCATCGATGCCTTCAACGCGGCTGGGCGCACCGATGGCGAGTAGGCGGAACTGCTTGGACTGCACGTATTTGGCAAGCTCGGCGTAGCCGCCGGTGATCACCGTGATGTGGCCACCCAGCACCGCGGCGACGACTTCGCCGCCACCGGCGAAGGCCACGTAATTGACCTTGTTGACGGGCACGTCCATTTTGCTCGCCAGTTCGGCGATGCCAATGTGATCGATCGAGCCCTTGGAGCCACCGCCCCACTTGATGCTGGAGGGGTTGGCTTTGAAGTCTTTGAGCAAATCTCCGAGGGTTTTGTACGGCGAATCGTCACGCACGGCAATCACGTTGTATTCGGTAAACAGCCGGGCGATGGGTGTCACGTCTTTCAAGGTGATTTGCGGTTTGTTCTGCTCGATGGCCGCGACCATGATGGCGCCGACGACGATCAAGGCATTGGCATCGCCCTTGGTGCCGTTGGCAAATTGCGCCAACCCCAAGGTGCCGCCAGCGCCACCCTTGTTTTCGAAGGTGACGGCTTTGGCCGTTTTGGCCTCGACCATGGCTTTGCCCAGCACCCGCGCGGTCTGGTCATAACCGCCCCCGACCGAGCCTGGGGCCATGAACTTGACAGTGTCCAGCGCAAAAACAGGTGATGCGAGCGTGGCGGCGGTAATGACGGCGGCGGCCATGTTGCTGCTGAATCGACGGAACAAGGCAAGCATGTGTGATCTCCCGATAACAGTTCTTGTTGTTTTCGATCAGGGGTAGCCCCTGCTCGTTGAACAGGCATCTGGGAATAAGCGTAGGTCATTGTTGTGTTTGTTGGTGTCCTTTCAATCAACCGGATGGTAATGACCGATAGCCCCGCGCAATGAGCTGATGTCCCGCGGGGCTGGTACCAAAAGCAGATCAGAAACGCAGGGGCATTATTCTATTAGGCTGCACGCCCGCGTTTCAGGCCTTTACCGGGACCGCCGATACCACCGCGTCCTCAAGATCCAGCGTTCTGGCGTGAGCCAGGGCCTCTTCTTCGCTCATCAGTTCGCCTTCCCATTTGGCGACCACGGCAGTGGCAATGGAGTTGCCCACCGCATTGGTTGCCGAGCGCCCCATATCGAGGAACGTATCGACCCCCAGAATCAGTAACAGCCCGGCCTCGGGAATATTGAACTGGTTCAGCGTCGCGGCAATCACCACCAGGGACGCCCGCGGTACACCGGCCATACCTTTGGAGGTCAGCATCAGAATCAGCAACATGGTGATCTGGGTACCAATGGACAACTCGATGCCGTAAGCCTGGGCGATAAACAGCACTGCGAACGTGCAGTACATCATCGAGCCGTCGAGGTTGAACGAGTACCCCATCGGCATGACAAAACTGGAGATCTTGCGCTTTACACCAAAGCGATCGAGGGCCTCGATAATTTTCGGATACGCCGATTCGGAGCTCGCCGTGGCAAAAGACAGCAGAAAGGCTTCCTTGATCAACACCACGAGCTTGAACACCCGCGGTCCGAGAAACAGCAGGCCAGCCAGCACCAGCAGCCCCCACAACAAGAACAGCCCCAGGTAAAAATCGCCCATGAAGACGGCGAATTTCAACAGGATTGCCAACCCGTTCACCGACACGGTCGCGGCCATGGCGGCCATCACTGCAATGGGTGCCAACTTCATCACGTAACCGGTGATTTTCAGCATCGCGTGGGACAACTCTTCGATCAGACCCACCAGGCGCTCGGCCTTTTTGCCCAGCGCCGCCAGCGCGACACCGAAGAACATGGAGAACACCACGATCTGCAGGATTTCGTTGTTGGCCATCGCCTCGGCGAAGGATTTGGGTACCAGGTGGACGACGAAATCCTTCAGGGTGAAGGCTGACGTCGCAAGGTTAGTGTGGGCACCGATATCGGGCAGTGGAAGGCCGAGGTTGTGGCCAGGTTGTAGCAGATTGGCCATGACCAGCCCCAGCACCAGAGACACCAACGAAGCCGTCACGAACCAACCCAGAGCCTTGGCAAAAACGCGCCCGACCGACGCGGCATCGCCCATATGCGCGATACCAACCACCAGCGTCGAGAACACCAGCGGCCCGATCAGCATTTTGATCAGACGCAAAAAGACATCCGAGACAATGGAGATGTACCCCGCTACTTTGGTCGCCGATTCCTTGTCCGGAAAGTTGATGAACACCATGTAACCGATAAGGATCCCCAGGGTCATGGCGATCAGAATCCATGCCGCAGCCGGTAATTTGCTCTTCATAAAACACCTCCATGGGTTTAACCCAGTTCCAATTGCCTCAATGGCAGCGATTCATTCGCAACAGGTTGATCCATGCACTGAACGACTTTTATCCGCTCAAGTGCGCTGAACCGGGCAGCAAGCAAACCGCCCTTGAATCGGGGCGGTGCTTGAACAAGAGGTGAATCGTTATTTTTGTTATCAGCCGACTACGTCATGCAGGCATCATGTACACGTCGGGAGGCTCCGGCAGTGCAGCGAGCATGTCTTGCAGTCCGGCGGCCCACTGTGCACGGATACGATTGAAGTAAGGGTCGTCGGCCGTGATGCGATAACTTTTCGCACAGGTAAAACTGTCTTTGCGGTACACCAGCAGGTCCAGCGGCATGCCCACCGACAGGTTGCTGTGCATGGTCGAGTCGAACGAGATCAGCCCGCAGCGCAGGCCTTCGTCGAGTGAGGTGCGAAACTTCAGGTTGCGATCCAGGATCGGCCTGCCGTATTTGCTTTCACCCAATTGCAGGAACGGCGTGTCCTCCGTCGCTTGAATGAAGTTGCCTTGCGGGTAAATGCTGTACACATCCATGGGCCCGTCCGCGATTTGCCCACCGACCAGAAAGGAACAACTCAAGTCGGTCTTGCCCGCCAACTTGGTGCGATCCCGGGCGACGACTTCGCGAATGGTTTCGGCCACCAGCACGGTGGCGTCATAGAGCGTGCGGACATTTAGCAGATGGGTACCCGACCCGCTAGCACGTTGCTTGAGCAGGTTGACCACCGATTGCGACGTGGCCAGGTTGCCCGCTGTTTGCAGTACGATCAGCCGCTCTCCTGGCGTGCTGAAAATAAACAACTTACGGAAGGTTGAAATCTGGTCGATACCGGCATTGGTCCTTGAATCGGAGATGAACACCAGCCCGTCGGCCAGGTGCATAGCGACGCAATAAGTCATTCGTGTTAACTCGTGAATTTGAGATGAGAGGCCATACCGTCTCCACGACGGTATGGCCAGTTGCTGCGACTGACTCGGGGTTATTGGTGTTGAACCTGAAACAGGGACGTTACCTGTACCCGAGCCAGCATCGACTCAGCCCCGCCGCCACGACGCATACCGCGTACCGGACAGGCGTCCAGGTAGTCCAGACCCACCGCCAGTTTCAGATGGCGTTCGGGCCGGGCCAACCGATTCGTCACGTCGAAGCTGTACCAGCCATCGTCGAGCCACGCTTCGGCCCATGCATGACTGGCCAAGTGATTTTCATCTTCGGTACACAGGTAGCCAGAGACATAACGTGCGGGAATTCCCAGGCTGCGGGCGCAGGCAAGGAAAGCGTGGGTGTGGTCCTGGCACACCCCTCCTCCGCCCGCAAACGCCTCGGCTGCGGTGGTATCCACCGTGGTCGCACCCGGGTTGTAGACCATGTGGTCGGCCAGGCCAGTCATCAGGTCGATCAGCGCCGTCCGATCACGCCGCGTACCGCAGTGCTGCACGGTAAAGGCATTCAGGGCATCGTCCAATTTTGTCAGGTGACTGGTGCGCAGAAATGGCAAAGGCGATTGGCTGTCGCGTTCAAACTCACGGTCCGGATCGATTTCCACCTGACCATAAGCCGTCAGCACCAGAGCTCCGTGGGGCTCGTCCATCGTCAACACATGCAGGATGTTGCCGTAAGGATCGAACTGGCTGCGGACCAGGCGCGGCAATTCCAGGTGCCATTCGAGGATGCGCTGGCGATCGCTGTTCTGCGGTGTCAGCCGTAGGAACTGGATGCTGGTGCAGACTTCGTCGGCATAGCTGTAGGTGGTGTCGTGGCGTATGGACAGTTTCATACGACCTCCAGATAGGACTCGTGCACGGTCTGACCAAGATGGCGAACCTGAGAGATGAAATCAGTCAGCCACAGGTGCAGACCGAAGCCGAGAATCTCGTCAATCCCGGTATAACGCAGCCGCGCATTCAGTTCCGCAGCCAGGCGCTGGGCCGGTCGGCCGTTGTTGCCCGGCAGGCTGGCGAGGATCTGGTCCAGTTCCTCGATGCAAGCGTGCAGCGAACGCGGCACATCGCCGCGCAACAGCAGCATTTCGGACACCTGCTCGGCACCGGGCGCGTTGCGGTAGATCTCGTTGAACGCCTCGAAGGACGACAAGGCGCGCAGCAAGGCGCTCCACTGGTAGTAGCCGCGGGCCGAGTTGTCACTCACCTCCTCCGACTCTTCGCCGAACATTTCGTAGCGCGCATCCAGCAAGCGCAGAGTGTTGTCGGCCCGTTCAAGGAAGGTGCCCAGACGAATGAAGCAGTAGGCATCGTTGCGCATGATGGTGCCCGAGGTTGCGCCGCGAAACAGGTGCGAGCGCTCCTTGACCCACTCGCAGAAATGGCTGATGCCATAACGCGCCAGGCCATTGCTGGCGATATTGCGCATCTCCAGCCAGGTAGCGTTGATGTTCTCCCACATGTCGGCGGTGATGCGTCCGCGCACCGCGTGAGCGTTGGCCCGGGCGGCCTGCAAACAGCAATAGATACTGCCGGGGTTGGTTTCATCCAGCGCAAAAAAATGCAGCATGCGCTCGGTGTTGAGTTCGCCGTAGCGTTCGTTGTAGTCGTCGAGCGTGCCGGCGGCCAATAACGACATCGCCAGCTCGGCGCGGCCATCGGTGCGCCCGGCCTGGGGCATCAGCGACAGCGAGTAACTGACTTCGAGCATGCGCGCCAGGTTTTCGGCGCGCTCCAGGTAACGGGACATCCAGTAGAGGTCCGAAGCGGTTCTTGAAAGCATGTCTTAGTCCTCCACTACCCAAGTGTCTTTGGTGCCGCCGCCCTGAGACGAGTTCACCACCAGCGAGCCTTCGCGCAATGCCACGCGGGTCAGGCCACCGGGCACCAGACGGGTTTCGCTGCCCGACAGAACAAACGGGCGCAGGTCAATGTGGCGTGGAGCGATGCCGTTCTCGACAAAGGTCGGGCACGTCGACAGGCACAGGGTGGGTTGGGCGATATAGGCCTCGGGACGTGCCTTGAGGCGCGCGCGGAAGTCCTCGATTTCCGCCGCCGTGGCCGCCGGGCCCACCAGCATGCCGTAGCCGCCGGAACCCTGGGTTTCCTTCACTACCAGCTCGGGAAGATGGGCCAGCACATGGGACAACTCTTCGGGTTTGCGACATTGCCAGGTCGGCACGTTCTTGAGGATCGGTTCCTCGCTGAGGTAGAAACGGATCATGTCGTCGACATAGGGGTAGATCGACTTGTCGTCGGCCACACCGGTGCCGACGGCGTTGGCCAGGACCACGTTCCCCGAGCGATAGGCCGCCACCAGCCCCGGGACACCCAGCATGGAGTCAGGATTGAAGGACAGCGGATCGAGGAAGGCATCGTCGAGGCGGCGATAGATCACATCCACCTGTTTCGGGCCGGCGGTGGTGCGCATGTAGACATGATCGTCGCGGACAAACAGGTCGGCGCCTTCCACCAGTTCCACGCCCATTTCTCGGGCCAGGAATGCGTGTTCGAAGTAAGCGCTGTTGAAGCGACCCGGGGTCAATACCACGGCCGTCGGGTTGTCCAGGGGGCTGGAGCTCTTGAGGGTGTCCAGCAGCAGATTGGGGTAGTGATCGATGGGCGCCACACGCTGGGCGGCGAAGAGTTCGGGGAACAAGCGCATCATCATCTTGCGGTCTTCGAGCATGTAGCTCACACCGCTGGGGGTGCGCAAGTTGTCTTCCAGTACGTAGTAACTGCCATCCCCGTCGCGGACCAGATCGACCCCGGAGATGTGGGCATAAATGCCGCGATGCAAATCCAGGCCTTGCATGGCGACCTGATAACCCTCGTTGGCCAATACCTGTTCGGCCGGAATAATGCCCTCCTTGAGAATGCGTTGCCCGTGGTAGATGTCGGCCAGGAACATGTTCAATGCCTGGACCCGTTGAATGCAGCCACGCTCCACCGTTTGCCATTCGCGGGCTGTGATGCTGCGCGGAATGATGTCGAACGGAATCAACCGCTCGGTGCCCTGCTCGTCCCCGTATAAGGTGAAGGTGATGCCGGCTCGGTGGAACAACAGGTCGGCTTCGCGACGACGTTGATCCAGCAACTCCAGAGGTGTGTCCGCCAACCAACGCGCGAACTCCTGGTAATGTGGGCGGCAGCCACCACTCGCATCATACATTTCGTTAAAAAAAGCTCGGGACATACCCCACTCCTTGCCGCAATACAGACGGCATTTTCTTATCACTTTGCTATTTCAATAAAATAAGGCCTTACGTTGTTTTAGTGAGTACTGTTTCTGTCAAGCACCTCAGTGTGCGTCGTTAACTTCCTGTCACATTCGGAAATAAATTCCCCATGACTCCGGCAATCTTCTGACGCGTCCCGACGCCAGGGATTTGGCCTTTGCGGTTTGATTTCTGGCGCCCCATTTATAACGTTCCCCATTATCTTTTTTCGTTGAAAACCACACTTGCGGTGGTTTGAAAGTACTTTTGCAAGGGCTGTGCCCACTCTTGTTACCACTGAAAAAAAACGAAAAATCTTTGCAAAAAGACGACCTTGAGACATTTATTTCCATTTTTGAGACAAAAACCAGTCAAATCGCTAAAACGACTTTCCCACTTGTCACTTGCACAAGTCTGGAGCGGGCAAAAATGGTGCGATTAGCAACTAAAGGGGTTTTTTTGCCCTATAAGCGGGAAATTTCTACTCATTAGTTTTATTCCCCCTGTAATACAAAGCTTCGTCCTCGGTACCTCGATTAATATCGACTGCACTATTAAGGCTCGAAAAAATGCACCAAGAGTTTTCAGGCAAAACAAAAATGCCAAGTAGTGAGGCAAAAAAAACCGGGCCACGCACGCGTTCGACAACCTGCAAAACGCAGCACATCCATTCAATCCCGATTGGGTGGAATGCGTAACCATGGCCTCGACTTGATGAGTAACCCGCTCTCAATACGTAAGGAAAACATCATGGCTATCGCAAAGGCAGCGCCTGGCAAAACCCTGCTCAACCCAACCGATCACACCCTGATCATGATCGACCATCAATCGCAAATGTCCTTCGCGACCAAGTCGATCGATGCCGTCACCCTGCGCAATAACGCCGCACTTGTGGCCAAGGCAGCCCGTGGCTTCGAGGTGTCGACCATCCTCACTACCGTCGCCGAGAAGAGTTTTTCCGGCCCGATCTTCGACGAAATCAAGTCGGTGTTCCCGGACCACAAAGTGATCGACCGCACCAGCATGAACACCTGGGAAGACGAGCGCATTGCCGTCGAAGTCAACGCCTTCGGCAAACAGAAAATCGTCCTGGCCGGTCTGTGGACTTCCGTGTGCATCGTGGGGCCGGCCCTTTCGGCGATTGACCAGGGTTTCGAGGTCTACGTGATTGCCGATGCCTGCGGTGATGTCACCACCGAGGCTCACGAAATGGCCTTGCAACGCATGATCCAGATCGGCGCCCGCCCCATGACCTCGTTGCAATACCTGCTTGAACTGCAGCGCGACTGGGCACGTACCGAGACTTACGACGAGACGGTGAAAACCTCCATCGCCAACGGTGGTGCTTATGGCCTGGGCCTGATCTATGCCAAGACCATGTTTGGCGCCTCGGAAGGCCATTGAGGAAAAAACAGCGACTCTGCGCAGTCGCTGTTTCAGGGTGGCCGGACTCTTCATGCCGCCAGTTCAAAGGTTGCCGGTTGCACTGCGGCTCGCGGATGGCCGCCGGCCACCCGCGAGCCAGTGCCATCAAGCCAGCAGCTTAAGCTCGTCTTTACCGTACTTGAGCGATTTCTCGTCTGGAATCATCAGGCCAGTGTGCTCGTCGCGCCCTTGCAGGACGAAACGGGCGTCCGGTTTTCCCAGTTGGGCAGCAGCCTGCTGGCTGTCGGCGCCGATCTCGCCCTTCTTCATGCGGTTGACGATCACCCCCACCGCCGTATCGTTGAAGTCGCGCAGCATCCAGGCATCGCCGTCGCTGTCGCCAGCCACCAACACCGGGCCATAGCCCTTCTGTTTAACCAGCACGTTCTTGATGCCGACGGTCTTGCCCGGACCGTAATTGAAGTGCCAGTCTGGCTGATAGCGAGTGGTGTACTTGCCGTCTTCCATCGCCATGCGCAGGCCGATCACGTTCTCAGGCGGCACGCCGTATCCGTAATGGGGATTGCCCGCGAACACGCGTACTACATCGTCGATCGAGGCGGTGCTGACATAGACGTCGATGCCGTTGGCGCGCAGCGTGTGCATCAGGCCGCGAATCTCCTCATGGATACGAATGCCATGGAAATGGGTATCGGCTACCACTCCGGCCTTGCCCGGTAATGTGCGCGAACTCTCGTACTTGATCTTGCGCAGCGCGTCGCCGATGGCGTAGTTGTTGGAAGCCTCCGCCATCGCCTGCAACTCAGCCGTGGTCATGTTCTTGTAGAAATACAGAATCCACTTGTAGCCGATCTCCACTGGGTAACTGTCGCAGATCGCGTCGTACATGAAGTAGAGCTTGGCGAGAAAATCCTTGTACTGCTCGCTCGCCTGGATCTCTTCCAGGCTCTTGTCGCCGGCGAGCCCCTTGTAGTTGGCGTGCAACCAGCGGTAATCCGCTTCCACGTCGCTGGCAATGTCTTCCATCTTGACCGGCTTGCCATCCACCGTGGTGTAGTCCTTCATGAACGCGCCGTTCGGCACGTCCTGACGCACCACAGCGGCGAACTCATCGGGCGTCAGCTTGTACTGCAGATGATTGATCTGGTAGACCAGCAGCGCTTCTTCACAGTCGTTCATGATGCAGGTGTTGTCCCAGTCGAACACCGCGTACGGGCGCTGCTCTGGACGGTAGGACGCGCTCTTGACGCCGTGCCCATCGATCACCGCCTGCAGACGCTTCTGGTTAAGCGGCGACCAGCGCGCCGGGTCCAGCGCACTTGGTGTGGCCGGGGGTGTGGCGGCTTGCGTCAGGCGGGATGACAACAACAGCGGAGAGACGACGGAAACGGTGGCGAGGGTGTTCAGAAACTGGCGACGCTGCATGGCATAGCTCCTACTTCTAGACGAGAGGTTACAACCGAGGCGATGGCGAAAGCGTGTTTCGAAATGCGGACGTGGGGAAGAAACCGTCCGGCCACGAGGCTAGCTCCATATACACAAAAAAACAATAATGCCTCAACATTACACAAATATGGCGCGCAGACCGTATCAGCTCAATGATCATGGGGCCGCGCCAAACTTGACAGCGACTGACGCCCCTCCACAATGCGGGCTCGGACAGCGACTCGAACAGCAGGGACACCCGGTATGTGGCAAGAAGAGCGTTACCAGCGGATCCGCGCACTGCTATCGACCTTGCAGCGCGTCACCACCGACCGCATCGTCACGGAGCTGAATGTTTCTCGCGAGACTGTGCGGCGCGACCTGGTCGCTCTGGAAGAACAGGGAGAGTTGAAGCGGATACACGGCGGCGCCATCCGCGTTGAAGACGAAGCGCCAATCGCCGAGCGGGCGCAAAGCAACGTCAAGTTCAAGCGCGACCTCGCGCGCGCCGCGGTCAGCCTGCTGTCGCATGGGCAGACGGTGTTCATCGACGCGGGCACCACCACCGTCATCCTTGCCGAAGAGTTGGCCAAGCTGGGAGGGCTGACCGTGATCACCAACTCGTTCAACGTGGCACTGCAACTGCGCAACCCCGCCGCGTCGGGCGGTCGGCACAACGAGGTGCTGGTACTGGGCGGTTCACTCGATGACCGTGCGCCAGCAACGGTCGGCAGCACCACGGTGGCGGAAATTGGCCGCTATCGGGCCGACCTGGCGCTGTTGTCGCCGGTCGGCATCGACGCCCAGCGTGGTGCCAGCAACTACGACCACCGCGAAGCCGAAGTGGCGCGCGCCATGGCCGACAATGCCGAAGGCGTAGTCATCCTCGCCGATTACAGCAAGATTGGCGTGGAGAGCCGTGTCGCTTTCTGCCCGCCAGAACGCATCGACGTGCTCATCACCAACCATAAGGCCAGTACCGAAGCGGCGTTCGCCGCACTGAACGCCAAGCTCAAACGTATTGTCCTGGTGTAGCGGTGGCTTGGCGGTTGCAACAGGCACTCTCGCCCAGTGACCGCACGGTAAAGCCAGCGCAATACCAATTGGACATGGCCAAGACAGCAGTGAATATCAAGGGGTCTACGTAATGGCCTATATGTCGCCCAAACTCAGTGGTAAATCGCCCGAAGTGTTTCACTTGGAGACTAGCGACACCAGCGGCTACGCCGTGGATTGGCACGCCCACGACTGTCATATGCTGCTGTTACCCCGCCAGGGTGGGCTATTGCTGTCGACCGAAAGCAGCCAGACTTCTCACGTTTCGCGCCGGTCGTTTTCCTTTGTGCCAGCAGACTTTGCACACGCAACCCACGCGGCTCCGGGACGGGAGAAACATATGACCTTGTATGTCGCCCCCTCTTACGTCAAACGCCAAGGACAGATGGCCGGTTACTGCGGTTTCGCCAAACAGGTAAATCGATCGGGGACCTGGCAAGGAACCGAGGCGCTAGAAACCATCTTGCGCTTGTACGAGCAACTGCAAGACAGTGCATCTGCGCAGGCCTTTCAGCGCCAATTACCCCATCTCAATCATCTGCTCTTCGAGGAGTGCGCGCGGGTTATCGCTTGTCAGCAGGCACAGCCACAGCCACAGCCGAGTGAACATCAGCAGCAGGCGATGCTGGTTCACGACATACAGCGCTACGTTCGGGAGAATCTGGAAGCCGAGTTGAATATTGAGTCGATTGGGCATGAGTTTCACCTGTCACGGCGTCACCTTACTCGTATCTTCAAAGCCATTACGGGCGAAACCCTGCTGGATTTCACCAACCGCACCCGAGTGGAAACGGCCGCCCGGCTTGTCTCATGCACTTCACTATCGATCCTCGAAGTCAGCCTCGCGGTAGGCCTGGACTCCCCCTCTTACCTTGCTCGACTGTTCAAGCGCTACCTGGGTCTAACCCCAAGCGGGTTACGCAAACCCCGCTAACGATCTGGCCCAAACGGGCGCATGGACGGCCCGATCAAGCGCTTTCGCCAAGTTGATGCTGGCCACAATAGACCTCGTCTCCAACATTCAGAGGTCACAATGAGCGACGTGGACGTTTTTGAAGTCTTCGAGTCCAGCCCGGGCGGTGACAAACGGACATCCATCGCAATCGGTGCCGCCGGGCTTGGCGCTGAGCAGATCATGACGATGTCATGCGCCTATCTGCGACTCATAGCGACCAATAACGGGCGGGGCAGACTGAGTTATTGGCAGGAGCGAAAAGCAAAAGAAGTCATGATGGAAAACCTTGATTGCGGCATTCAGATTTCGGCTGTAGCCAAGGAGTGTTCCTTGTCACGAAGTCATTTCTCCCGAGCTTTCAAGAATGCTACGGGCCACGCCCCACGTTATTGGCTTCAGCTTGCAAGATTAACCCGAGCGAAAGAACTCCTTGAGCAAACTGATTTTTCTATCTCTCAAGTGGGCTTGGAGTGCGGGTTTGCTGATCAATCCCATTTCTGCAGAATGTTCTCCAGGAAATTTAGTATGACCCCAGGAAAGTGGCGTGCACGGGAAAAGTCCCAGCTGCAGGGGGGGATCCCCCCTGGAGAATCCATCAAGGCCACCACACCCATCCGATTGTCAGTGGGAGCCTGATGGGTGCTGCCATTGATGGCAGGCACTTTGCCCAGGCGCATTTACCGGTCGAAGGTTGGCTCTTGGCCGGTTAAATACCTGGCGAGCGTGTGCTTTGGGTCGAAAGCTGCTCGCTCCGCTATTGCAGCGGAACATACACGTCAGTTTGCCATTGATCCTGCGGCGTCTCGGGATAGACGCTCAGGTAATTGAAGAACAACGGGTGGTCACGAAGTTCCTCTCCACTGGCAGGAAGCCAATCGCGGTAAATCGGATAGATCGTTTCGCCGATGTGATCCGCAGACCCCACGTGTCGCACCACGACGCAGCGACCGCCGGGAATGACGATCTCGTGCACACCGAACTCATTCGGCACCACAGCCTCGTGAATCTCGCCGCAGATTGCGAAGCGGAATGCTTGTGGAGGTGTCGTATCGGGGTTGCCATAGGGAATGCCAAAGCTGCGACTCGATGCCACCGGCGACTGTCCGCTCTGCATACGCCACTCGATGAACTTGCGCACGCTCTCATTGACAAGCCCGGCTGGTCCGCGGTGCTCAAGCGCCGCTACCCTGACTTCAGGGAATTCTACGATTCGTACTTGCATGATGATCGTCCTGGAAAAGTGGGGGATTGCGAATACCGTATTCCAGACCTGCCAGTTCGGTTCCTTCCTGAACGCACTCGGCGTCATACCGAACGCCCGCCTGAACGCCCTGCAAAATGCCTCGGGACTTTCAAAACCGGCACCAAGTGCGGCGTCCAGTACCGAGTGATCAGCAAGGGCGGCCAGGCGATGTGCCGCGCGTCGTAGCCGCATCAGTTGCACATAACGTGAGACCGGCACTCCTACGAACGCGGTGAATTGTCGATGGAAGTGAAACACCGAAAAGTTCGCCACATGGCTCAACGTCTTCACCGACAGGTCACCTTCGAGATTGGCATCAATGTAGGCGAGTACGGCGTTGAAGCGTTTTGTGTAAGCGAAGTTGATCGGCATGTCAGACACTGGGAAAAGGCTCCTGGAAGTACGGTCGGCAATAGAGTCGACTATAACGGCGTGAACGCGCCTAGCCGCGTTTGCTCATGGCATGTTTGGTTGGCCAATGCGATCTCTTCCAAGGCGATGTAAAGGTTGGGGAATTCCAGGTGTCCCTTTTGGCCGATTCTGTTGAAAAAGTCGGTTTTCCCAAAACGCTCGAACATTGATGGGTGAAAACACCTCTTTTGCACACTGCTACGTGAAATCCGAGTCCTGAACCTTCTGCCAAAAACACAGATTTCAATCTCAGGCGCGTACTTTTCTGCCGTGGAAACCGAAGCCGACTTTTTCAACAGAATCGGCCAGAAGCAGACGTTCGATCCAAAGCTGCTTTCGAGCAGAAGTAAACGTCGCTAAGCAACGGCCAGCGAGCCGCTGCTATGCTGAGTCGAATCCCGTCAGCACGGCTCAACGGGCATGGTTCGTATGCTTTTTTGAAGGACGTACTCAGGTGTCTGCCGACGCAGCAGGCAAATGACATTGCCGAGCTGCTGCCGCATAACATAAATGGACGCCTGATCAACATACGCAGGGATGGTAGGTAGATGTTTACAGACAGTACAACCCAAGGACTATCTCAGGACTACCTGGCATGGGCGATTCTTTCTGGAGCAGGTTCGGCCTCGAACTGATATTGATGACGTTCAGCGTACTTTTTTGCTATGCGATGTACCACACGCATGTGACCTATCAGCGCCGCAACAAAAAACAAATCGACGAAGCATTTCGCAAAGCCATGGCGCAGCACGGTATTGAAAATGTGGAAATCCGACAGGATCACACAATGTTAGGGGCCCGTGGCAAAGTCGGGAAAAGGCTGTTCGATGTCCACAGGATTCTTCACTGCCCGCCGGATCGCTGGTTTGTCTACATCCATGTCGAGGACACAAAACCTGTGCTTATGCCGATTTCAGAGCAGCGAGCAATGGCTTCCCTCAACAGCCAGGGGGGAATTGAATAGGCTGATGACGACATTGGCTCCCTGTTCAGGAAGTACCGAAAGTACACCTAGGCGAGCGGCTGCGTTGGACTGCAGCCCTTTGTGACGGGCAGAAATCGGCCAGAAGGAGACGCTCGAAAGCGTCCACGGCATCCCCAAATCGCTGAATCATTGAGGCAGAGAAATGGACTTCACCCCCATCATCGCGCAGGTCTGGGGCACTCTCGGCTGGTTTATCCCACTGATGCTGCTAATCGGCCTGCTCAAATCACCTTGGGCCAAGGGGCATATAGGCGAACTCCTGGTACGCCTGTTCGCTCATTGGCAACTGGACAAGCAGACCTACCGCCGCCTGCACAACGTCACGTTGAATACCTCCGACGGCAGCACCCAGATCGACCATGTCTTCCTTTCCCCCTTCGGCATCTTCGTGTTGGAGACCAAGAATATGAGCGGCTGGATCTTCGGCAGCGAAAAGCAACCGCAGTGGACGCAGAAACTCTACAGGAGAACCTTCAAGTTCCAGAGCCCGCTGCGGCAGAACTACAAGCATCTCAAGGTACTGGAGACCACCCTTGGCGTAAACCCGGAACACCTGCATTCGGTCATTACCTTCGTTGGTGGCAGTACCTTCAAGACCGAGATGCCGGCCAACGTCACCCAAGGCATCGGCTTCATCCGCTACATCAAGTCATCCCAGCAGCCGGTATTCAGCGAGGCCGAAGTCGACGCACTAGTGAATGCCCTGCAAGCCGGCCGACGCGCACCAACCCTGGCCACCCACCGTGAGCATGTGCGAAATCTCAAACGCCGCAGCGATCCAAGAGCTGAGCGCAAGTGCCCAAAATGCGGCAGTGCATTACTCATTTGCACCGTGAAGTCAGGTCCGAAAGCAGGACAACAGTTCTGGGGATGCTCGGCGTTTCCCAAGTGCCGAGTGATGCAAAGCCTATAGCTGGCGTTCGAAGATGGACTGGCAGATATGGTGGGCTTCGGCCACTTATAGCCATTGAGCGTGCGCTAGGATTGATAAGGAAAATTTGTTTGTCAGCCAGTTTTTTTCTGGGCAACCACTTTCACGGTAGCATTTCTTTTATCAGGGCCTACAGGTCGCTCTAAGTAATACTTGACAATAAACTGCTTTTCTAAAAGCCTTTTTACTTCTCCAGGAAGACTCAACTCTCGCCAGTTGTCACCATTGCCAGCAATGCTTTCATAAATAAAATAACCTTCCGGCTGGACTGCATCAATCAAGTTAACAATTAAATCTTCATGGTATAAATGAACAACTATGACAGCTGAGAATGTATTATTTAAGAATGGGAGTGGCTGCCTGCAATCGAGGATTACTGGGTGTATATTTTTGCAATTTAAATGCCATAAATCGCTGAAGCTTTTATAAGAAAGATCAGCAGCTATTACATTCGCAAAGTACCTTGATAATAGTACGGAATTGCGACCATAGCCGCACCCCAAATCAAGAGCAAGAGACCCTTTAGGTAAATTCAGTCCTGATATCTCTCTCGCCAAAAAACTTGACGGCTCATTGGATATTGGCTTTTTATGTCGACTGTATTTTTCTATAATTAAACTTACTCCGCCGCGCAACAAATCACAAAATAATCTTGATGCCGACCATTAGCGTAGATCAACAAAAGGTATTAGGCTCTTACTGTAGCCATGCTTGATCCCTGACGAAAAAAATCCTCCGCAGTCCGACTTGCGAGTGCATGCCTCGCACTCGGTGGCGTATTCATTCTTCCAGTCGCTGATTGACCGGCGATAGTAAGGCTCAATGTCTGGATTCACCAAGCATAGCTGATGGTTGTAAACCGAGATATGCATGCCATATTTGGCCAGAATGGCAACCGATTTGCTAAGTGTGTCTTTGTACTCGAATGGATCGATCCACAGCTCATCGAGATTAGCTCTGGTAAAACCCATCATCTCAAGGCCCATCAGCGCTACATGGTCAACAAACAGAAGATTGCGTGCGATGAACTCACACAATTCAGGAAGGCGCTTTACTGAGAGTTTGTGAATGACGACTCGGATCTCAACCTTCTGGCCCAAGCGCTTCAGATTGAGAATGCCCTGAATGGTTTCATCGAATGCGCCCCGGGCCTGGACAATGTAGTCATGCAGTGTCGGATCATCTGAATAGACAGGGATTCCGATCATCGCGTCAGGCAATTCAATCTGCGCATACTGTTCAGCGAACGCAGGGTCTTTGAAACTACGTCCATTCGAGAGAATGTGGATGGCTGTTCTTGGCAGATAACTTTTTGTCAGCATGATGATCTTAAGGAAGCGCTCCCGGTTGGTCGTTGGCTCTCCCCCAGTAAACACCAATTCGTGGGTGTCTTTTGGAATCAGCGGAATCAGGCTCTCAATCTCGTCGAGTATCCATGAGTCATCAGCGGCTTTCGGCGGTTGGGAACACATAAGGCAGTAATGATTACACTGCTCTGTGACCAGGATACTGTTGTGCAGCGACGATGCACGAAACAACACTCGGATGCTCTGACGATCCGCTGAAAGCCGGACAACGTCGCCATCACCGATATAGCTGTAGTCATCCGGCAGAATTGAAAAGTCAGAGTCCAAAGGGAGCGCATCAACCAGATTCCGATGTTTCTCAACCAGCAGATAGTGCGCGAATCCTTGGGGTATCTGGTTATCGGAAACCAAGTAGGCCATTTCTCGTCGCAAAACTTCGGGCAGATTCCGACTGGTTGATACTTTGGCCAAGGTGATGGCCTTATCAACATCAACCGCATGTATTCGGATAATCTTTCCGCCGAGCTTCAGCATCGGTTGGCCCACCCCATAAAAATCCGTTTTGTTTGCTCATCGCTTCCCATCAGTTCTATGAGGTGCTTGAAGATCGACATATTCCGCTTGCAGAAAGCCGACTCAGGCTTTCTTGCCACCACATCCTTGTGTATTGCGTGATGGTAGACAGGTTCAGCGCCACAGTAAGGTTCGAATGCACAGTCAGAACACATGGGGACACTTAAAGTGAAGGAGCTTTCCAGTGCATCGAGAAGCTGATCCGAGAGGATGATCTCCTCATATGAATGCTCAAGAATGCTCCCCAGCCGGAATGTATGATCACCCATTTCGGCAAGCATACGGCTTTCATCTGAGGCGTAGACCGATCCGTCGTAGTTGAACACGATGGCTGCGATAACAGCACCGGCGGGGTTCATTAAGTCAACAAACCCGGGGTCCCCTGATGTCAGCATTTTTGTAAGCACGATCGCGGAATACTGCTCAACAAATCGTATGCCCGACTTGTTTAGCTCAATGATGTACTCAAGACCTTCCTTGTAAAACTCCAGCCAGCGCTCCGTGTCATAAGACATGAATTTCTTGGTCTTGATAGCAAAGCCGTAAGGGGAAAGCGTGCGCAGGAAGATGCCATCAAAGCCAAGGCGCAAGTATTCATCAATGATCTCACGTGCTCGTGGCAGGCTCTTATCTGTGGTTGTCATCAGGGCCGACACTTGGTCATAGCCGAGGGTGGCACGGGCTTTCTTCAGGCCTTCCTCGAAACGCTGGTGACTATCTCGACCTGGCCGTGGGCGATTTGCATTATGCAGATCCATTGGCCCATCGAGAGAAGATGAAAGCACGATGTTGTGCTGCTTACAGAAATCGAGGATGTCATCAGTCAGTAACGATAGCGTAGTCGCAATGACGAACCGCAGGTCACGTCCTTCCTTGATGTTACGTTCTTTTGCCTCAAGAACGACGTACTTCACCATCTCGAAGTTCAGCAGCGGCTCGCCCCCCTGAAATTCAATTTTGATGGCCGGATTCGGAGATCTGAAAACGAAATCTAACGACTTGTCTGCCATCTCCGTGGTCATATCGAATTCGCCTTTACTCTCTGACTGCCTCGATACCTGGCAATATGGGCAGCTATGATCGCAGCGCAAGGTCACCACAAAGATATGCAGACTGGTGAACTGGGCCAGCCTGGACAACCGCGTGCGAATCTTGAGTGCCAGAAGCTGAAGTGGCGCCTGCTCGTTGGTAAAGCGAATGAACTGTTTGGACCGTAGCGTAGCGATCAGTTCTGAGGAGAGCGCAAGCGTCTTGCTTATGATTGGCTCAAGCATCGACGCCGGTATGACGTGAAATTCGCCTGCCATGTTGGTGATGACGTACTCGTCGTCATTCAGGCGGTCAAACTTGAAGGGCAGCAACTCGTAGGTGTTTTGCTGCGCGTAGAACTCCAGCTTCTGGAATTTACTCACTAGTCAGCCCGGTTTTTGAAAAAGCCAGCCCAAGGATCAGGTTCTTGATAGGCTGCGTCTCAGCGTTCAGCCGGTGGCGCAACTGGTAGTCAAGTACGTCCTTCTTGAACTCTTGAACGGCAGTCAGAAAGGAAGTCTCGTCAACACCAATGTTCGAGGATAAGGCACAGAAAAATTGCCCCCCTGTTGATGTGATATCAACCGTCAGTGAATTGATTGAGCGATAAGCGGCTTTTTGCAGAACCTGCGCGTCATAAAGCCGCTCGTCAAAGACCAGCGTATCCGAGAGTGCCATTAGGAGCCCGAGGTATGGGAGGCATGAGAAACGTGAGAGGCGTGAGAGCTGTGAGAACTATGGTAAGCCATCATCTGACCTTGGTCCCCGCGTTTGAGAACAAAGGCGAATTGATCATTGCCACTGCGTACCGAAAGGTTTTCACCTTGGGCATCGGCCTGGAGCGTGTTCGTCGCGTCGGTACTGGGCTCGACACCCTCTTGGGTAGCTATCGCTGAAGCTTGTTCCGTGACTATGGCTGCGGCCAGAGTAGCCAGAGGTACCAGAAAAGAACGCTTTTTCATGATGAGATATCCCTATCACTGTTGGGGTTATTTTTGAGTTTCGGCGCACATTTCCATGATGTCAATGTGCGATCGGTTATTGCGGCCCTTTTCCGATATCCGGCATCCACAAAGACTAGCAGCGTATAGCTTCTCTCGCTGGATCTATGCCTTGAGCACCTCCTTGAGTTCTTCAGCGAGATTCCCGACAAGTAATGCAGAGCCATAGATGCCGTAGGCGGTCGTGCATGAAGAATGCCCAGTAATGGCCTGAGTGAACAACGCTACGGGTACCGGTAACGAAAGTGGGACACCATTATTCGGAAAGGTACGGTTGTCCACTCCTTATCTTCTTCTGAACGTCTGCTACGGTCGATTACGGCCGCTCGCGAAAGGCGGAAGACGGCCAGAAGCTGCCAGTTGCGATTGGCTGCAAACGGTCAGCAACTCGCTGTTTGACCATGGCAGAGTTCAACTACGCGTTGACGACCTCCGACCCGTAAAGTTAGAAATTTCAAATAAAACCACCACCCAAAGCACCATAGAGAGCAAAAAATACACAACGCTCGCCCCAATTATCAAAAATCTACTTTCCCACATCGCCTTAAACACATGATATGAGAAGTTCAAATCACTGTTTGGCAGCGCTTGAAAAATAGGAAGTAACAAGAGCACTAGTATAAACACAACAGTCGAAATTCTTGATAAATAGCTTTTTCTCTCAATGGCCTGAAAAGCATGCATATGAAGACGAGTCAACGACATCACAATAGCAGCAACCCAAGACAAAACAACCGCCATAGAAAAACCAACCATTACTACCAATCTATAACTTGACCCTTCACTAAAACTCCCAATATCCTTGTATCCAACCAAGATCATCTGCTGGACCAGCAACCACCATCCATCCTTAGCCGTATCTGGCACAATGGCGCTGACCGTAACCAGTAAAAGGATAAGCAATACAACCACCAGTTTTGCCTGCCTTATACTGAAAACAGGAAAAAAAATACTTACTCTACCGTGTCCACCACTGTCATCAGACATAACCTAACCTCAGTGTTGATACCTGTGTATTGTGATCGAGATATCAGGTGCTAATGCGAGCGTAGACAAGAAAATTCCGGCAAGTTAAAAACGCTTAGATCAAAATGCTATCACGCGTGTCGGGACGAAGAACTGTCGCTGGCAAAATTGTAGGGCTCATGGGTTGCACCATTGGGTGTATCGAGCGTTCGCATCGCAAATAAACGAGCAAACTTGCAAGAGAGACTCTACGAATGACAGCTTCGGGTCGTCTGCCGCCCTTCGTGACTGGGAGCAATCGGCCAGAAGCGGTCGGTGATCCAAATAAATAAATCTGCCCCCGTTTTCTTAACCGCATGAGATGAGCGTTGCACCTTTGATTTAGAGATGTATCGAATCGGCGTTGGCAATAAATCAGGACACTTTTGAGAGGCAAGCCCTGCAGTCCGGTGTGACTACTTGAAGCCCCGTTGACGAGCAAGAATGGTGAGTGTGCAGCGATTTTCGCCCAAGGGGCCGCCATGCTGATGGTTGTCCGCTCGCACCTTGGCCGTGGGCTAGGAGGCTATTTAGGGCGCTCATGGAATGCAGCAAAAACATCCGCCATAAAATCCATGAAAACGATGGCTCGCTGGGGCAGCAGCCGATTCGCTAAGTATACGACTTGGATCGGGACGGGTGGCGCCACGTATTCGTTAAGCAGCAATTGAAGATTGCCACTTCTCAGCCCTTCCTCATAAAGCCATTGAGGCCCCTGCGCGATTCCCAATCCTGCATTGACGTACTCACGTATCGCCTCAGGCGAGTTGACACGCAGTCGTCCGGAGATCGGGACATCAGTATCCTTAAACCGCCAGTTGGTTCCAGTGGATAGGAGGGTATAAATGAGGCAGTCGTGTTCCTTCAGGTCATCAGGCGAAGAGGGAGAGCCACGTTTCTCTAGGTACGCACGGCTGGCAACGCACACACGCTCGAACCACGCTAGTGGCCGGGCTCGCATTGCACTGTCCTCCAGGTGCCCAATACGAATCGCGAGTTCTGCCCCCTCGTCGACTAAATTGACGTAGCGATCATTGATTTGAAGATCGAGCGACAGTTCGGGATAGCGCCCTAGAAAGCTCGCGACGTGCGGTACGATGAAGGTGTGAGCCAATGCGGTCGGGCAAGCGACGCGCAGTAACCCAGACGGCGCTACGTTCCCTCTCAGTGAGGACTCTGACTGTTCCACTGAGTCCAGAATACGCCGCGCATCTGCGTAGTACCGTTCACCCTCGGGCGTGAGCATCAGCTTTCGTGTAGATCGGTGAAGCAGCCTGGTTTGCAAATGGTCTTCAAGAGCAGCGACGTAACGACTGACGTTCGGTTGCCCTAGTCCTAGATCACGTCCCGCAGCAGTAAAACTACCTGTCTCGACAGCGCGTACAAAACAGCTCATCAGTAACAACCGGTCCATCACGCCCCTTTTCATGCAGATTTTGCATGAGATCTATTCTATTTGCCCATCTTATCAGCGCGCTAGCATGAATACATAGTTGCTCTCAGAAGGTCAGTCGTCCGGCTGGCCGCCCCAAAAGAGAGGAAATTTACATGTCCCGTTTACAAGGCAAGCGTACCCTCATCACTGGCGGTACAAGCGGCATCGGTCTGGAGACCGCCAAGCAATTTCTCGCCGAAGGCGCACGCGTGATCGTCACAGGTGTTAATCCTGAGTCCATGGCAAATGCTCAAGCTATTTTAGGTAGCGAAGTCCTGGTGCTGCGAGCCGACTCAGCTAGTGTCGCAGCCCAGAAGGAGCTGGCGCAGGCTGTTCAGTCTCATTACGGGCAGCTCGACGTTGCCTTCCTCAATGCTGGCGTATCCGTCTGGATGCCAATCGAAGACTGGAACGAGGAGATGTTTGACCGCTCCTTTGACATCAATGTCAAAGGCCCTTACTTCCTCCTGCAAGCACTGCTGCCGGTCTTCTCCAACCCTGCATCGGTGGTTCTTAACACCTCGGTCAGTGCGCACCTGGGCGCCGCGCGTTCATCCATTTACGCCGCAACAAAGGCGGCGTTTCTGAACATGTCGAAAACGCTCTCTAGCGAGCTTCTCCCGCGTGGTGTTCGAGTAAATGCGGTCAGCCCTGGTCCGATCGACACGCCGCTGTACGACAAGGCGGGTATCCCCGATGCCTACCGCGAGCAGGTCAACAAAGATATTGCTGCGACTATACCCTTTGGCCGTTTTGGCACGCCTGAAGAAGTAGCTAAGGCGGTGCTGTACCTCGCGTCGGACGAGTCTCGTTGGACGGTCGGAACGGAAATTATTGTTGATGGTGGGCGCTCGCTTTAATGGGCTAGTCACAACTTCGCTTCTATACAGCCCGCTTCCCGCTCGGAAGCGGGTGTTGTCGAAATAACAGTGGGTATTCAAATGTCGCAATCACGGCTCACGCTTGTTAGCCACGGGCTTTGTCCGTTTGTTCAGCGAGTAGCAATTTTACTCCTCGAAAAAGAGGCTCCATTTCAACGGGTTGATGTGGATTTGAAGGACAGGCCCAACTGGTTTCTGGTCATGTCGCCAACGGGCAAAGTCCCGCTTCTGATGGTGCAAAAAGGCGATGAGGAAGCGACCGTACTTTTCGAGAGCGTGGCTATCTGTGAATACATCGAACAGGTGTATCCGGAGCCCGCTTTGCACCCGAAAGATGCAATTTCCCGTGCTCAACACCGTGCTTGGATCGAATTCGCCACTGGTATGCTTGCTGATGCATGGGGATATTTGAATGCAACGGATCAGCAGACAGCGCTTGGTAAGTCTTCAGCGCTGAGGGGAAAGCTGGAGAGACTTGGCGGTGAAAAGATGGAGGGGCCGTACTTCGCTGGCGAAACGTTCAGTATGGTGGATATTGCTGTAGCCCCAGTTTTTCGCTACTTCGACATACTGGGATTCGAACCAAGTCATTCATTGTTTGATGGACTTGGTCGCATTGCCGAGTGGCGTCATGCACTGGCCAATCGCGCTAGCGTTCAGGCTGCTGTCGCCGAGGATTATGCAGACCGGTTACGCAAACATCTGCTGGAGGTGAAGGCCATTTTAGTCAGATGAGTCATAAATATCAGTCCAGTGTCTCGTATGGCGGGACTTACCTGGTGCGACCGTGGAGCTGGGTCTCCTTTGCGAATTTGCAGGAGGCCCGCTTTCCTATTCTTCAGGAAAGTGCCTATACAACGGATAGCGATACTGAGCTTTCGTTGGCGCTCCATGTTCGCTTCTGGCCCAGAGTGTGTAAAAACGCTTCGCCAAAATTGAAGTGTGCGCGTCTGCGTTAAATCTGAAATTTATCGGCACGTCAGCAGATGTGGATTTCGCGTAAAGTGCGATTTCCAGTCCGGTTTTGAGTACCTGTCGCGCTAAAAAACGTTTTCACACAGCCTCGACCACTAGCTGCCAGTTATTTGTGTCTAAAGCATCAGGGACAATTCATAATGCTGTCCACCTCCACTAACGTCTCCAAGATCGACATCCATGCCTGAAGAGTTCGAAGTCCCCAGCCCACACGAGCAACATATTGAGCACACCACCCATCATGCGCATGCACAAGGCGACAGCTTTGCCAGCAAGATTGCGGTGATGACAGCCATCATGGCGACCGTCGGCGCCCTGATGAGCTATCAGGCCGGCTCAACGGAGAATGAGGCGGCCATGGACAAAAACAACGCCGCCATCCAGAAAACCGAAGCCGCCAACGAGTGGAATTACTACCAGGCCAAGTCCAGCCGGCAGAACCTGTCGGATCTGGCAAGCCATCTCCCAGGGCTGGATTCGGCCCATTATGTTGCTGAGGCGCGGCGGTACGGGGAACAGAAGGAGGAGGCGCGCAAGAAGGCTGAAGCATTCGAACAAGAGGCAAAAGAGTGGGACGAGAAGTCAGAGCAGGTGCTGCATCAGCATCACCGCTGGGCCCAGGCCATGACAGCGATTCAAATAGCAATTTCACTGGCGGCCATTACCTTGCTGACGCGTAAGGAATGGCTCAAGCGGCTCTCGTTTGGGGCTGCGGGTGTTGGCGTCATGTTGGGTTCGCTGGCTTGGCTGCATATCTAAGCGCGGCGCTCAGAAGAGGCATTGATGCTCGAAGGCTTACACCTGCCAGACCTCCTGTACCCACTCACGAAACTATGTACCGTTAGGCTATAAGTCATCGAAGGGGCTGGAAATGGCGGAAGGCAGCCGGAGTCGAACCTGCCCGGGAACGGATGCCGTCCCCAACCGGGTTTGAAGCCCGGCCGCGCCACCGGGCGCGATTGCCTTCCTTGAAGTCAGTCTGCCGTTGGCTGGGCCAGGGCGTTGTCGAGCCGCAGGTGACGCCGGTCGCCAAAGCGTCGGGTCAGGCCGAGCCGGTCGAAGTACTCCAGAATCTGGATGCTGCGCTTGCGCCCCAGGCCCACGGCATCACGAAACGTGGTGACCTGAATCACCGGATTATCGCTGGCCAGTTGCACCAGCATAGCCGCCAATCGGCGCACCTGTGCGTCGGTGTAAAACAGGTCACGCACCACTTGATGCACCAGCCCCAGCCGCGCCATCTTGCGCAGCAGCAGGCGCACGCTGGCTTCGTCACGGCCAACGATTTTGGCCAGATCACGCACCCACGGCGGATCGAAAACTGCCTGTTCGAACAGCGGCTGCAGCTGTTGCCACAGGGTTTGGTCGTCCTCGCTCAAGCGCACTTGATGATCGGGCAAATGCAGCCATGGGCCGCTGGCGACGATTGCACCGCTGGCCAGTAATTCGTCGAGCAGACTGATAAAGGTCGGCCGCTCCAGCGCGGTACCGGCGAAGCGACGCAGGCGATCCCTGTCCGGCCCCATTTGGTCCGGTTCGAGTTGATGAAAACGTGCCAGGTGTTCCAGCAGCGGCACTTTCAGGGCTTCCCAGCGCAGCGCGCTGAACAGCAACGGCCCCTGCCGCGTATCGACCAAGCGCACGTTATCGGGCAACAGCCAGCTGTCGCGCGGACGATTGAACTGGCGCTCCAGGCGCCGGGGATCGAGCCCGGTGTCGCTGTTGGCCAGCAGCGCCGGCAGTGCGTCTTCCAGGCTGTGGGTGGTGGCAAGCGTTTGCAGCTGCGCCAATCGTTCGGGGCTGCGGCGGTGTCGGGCCGGGGCGAACGGGTCGAGTACCCGGCCACCGCCGAGGGTGCGTTGCGCACTTTGATCGCGCAGGATCAAGCGGTCGCCCTGCACCGCCAGCACCGGCGCATTCACCAGCAGTTGCGCGAACATTCGCTGCCCCGGTGCCAGGCTGACACCCTCCAGCAAGGCCACCCGCGCCGTTACGTCCTGAGTACCGAGATGCACATGCACCGGTTGAAAGTGTTCGAAGCTTCGCGCTTCGCTGGCCAGCAAGGTCATCTCGATATCCAGGCGCTGGGTCGGCGCGTGCAACCATTCGGCCAACAGCCAGTGGCCACGGTGAATCTGCTCCAGGGCCAGACGCTCGGCACTCAGGTTCAGCGCGACTCGCTGCCCGGCCATGGCAATGTCTGCCGCCTGATTCTGCGCATGCAGGCCTCGCACCCGCACGGGTTTGCCCAGCGGACTCAACATCAACGTATCGCCCACGGCCACCTGGCCGGATAACGCCGTGCCGGTCACCACGATACCGGCGCCGGCCACGCTGAACGCTCGATCAATCGCCAAGCGAAAACCACCGCGGGTGCTGCGTTGAAGCACCTCGTGTTGCGCCTCCAGCAATGCCTGACGCAGTGTCTCGATACCTTCGCCGGTCACACTCGACAGGGCAATTTTCGGCGCGTCGGCATAAGGTCCGGGCGCCAGTAATGCTTCGATCTGCTCACGGACTGCCTGCACACGCGCCGGATCGACGCGGTCGCATTTGCTGATGGCGACCAGTGCCCGAGGGATGCCCAGCATTTCGACAATTGCCAGATGTTCGCGGGTCTGCGGCATGACACCGTCATCGGCCGCCACCACCAACAACACCAGATCAATGCCCTGCGCCCCGGCCAGCATATTGTGGGTGAAGCGTTCATGGCCGGGCACATCGATAAAACCGCTCAGGGCGGCGCCCGGCTCCAGCGCTGCATAAATGTAGCCCAGGTCAATGGTCATGCCGCGTTCACGTTCTTCCCGGCGACGGTCGCCGGCCTGGCCGGTCAAGGCCTGGAGCAAGGAAGTCTTGCCGTGATCAATGTGCCCCGCCGTGCCGACAATCACCCTTCCCGGCCCTCCTCCTGCAATTGATCGAGTTGAGCCAGCCACGCGGCTTCGTCGTCGAGTTGGCGTAAATCCAGCCACAGCGCGTCATCGTCGATGCGCCCAAGCACAGGAATCGGCAATTGACGAAACGCTGCTTCCAGCCCCAGCAATCGCCGTCCACGCAGACGTTTGGAAACGTTGGGCCGCAGGCATAACGCGGCGCTGGGCAGTCGAGCCACCGGTTGGCTGCCGCTGCCGATCATGCCCAGCGCCGACACCGCGCTGACGCGCCAGTCATCGCCCAATACCTGCGTCAGCGACGGTTGCAAGCGTTCGGCCTGGGCGAGGATATCGGCCTGGGGGCGAGTCAGCAGGCGCAGACTCGGCAAGCGTTCGGCCAGTCGATCAGGATCGCGGTACAAACCCAACACCGCTTCGAGCGCGGCCAGGGTCAGCTTGTCCACCCGCAGTGCACGCTTGAGCGGGTTTTTCTTGATCTTGGCGATCAGGTCTTTACGGCCGACAATCAACCCGGCCTGGGGACCGCCGAGCAATTTGTCGCCGCTGAAGGTGACGATGTCTGCGCCATCGATCAGTGCTTGACGCACCGTCGGTTCGGCGGGCAGCCCCCAGCGAGTCAGGTCCAGCAGGCTGCCGCTGCCCAGGTCTTCCAGCAATGGCAGGCCGTGGCGGTGAGCCAGCTCCGCCAACTCAGCCGTCGGCACCCGGGCGGTGAAACCTTCAATGGTGTAATTGCTCGCGTGCACGCGCATCAGCAGACCACTGCGCGGACCGATGGCGGCCTCGTAATCGCGGGCATGGGTGCGGTTGGTGGTGCCCACTTCGTGAAGCCGCACCCCGGCCCGGGCCATGATGTCGGGAATACGAAAGGCACCGCCGATTTCGATCAGTTCACCACGGGAAATGATGCCTTCCTTGCGCGCACCCAGGCTGTTGAGTGTCAGCAACACGGCAGCGGCATTGTTGTTGACCACGGTCACCGCTTCGGCGCCGGTCAGCTCGCGGATCAGGCCTTCGATCAGGTCGTCCCGATCACCACGCTTGCCGCTGCGCAGGTCGAATTCCAGATTGAGCGGGTAGCGGGCGGCCAGTTGCACCGCTTCAATGGCCGCCTCCGGTAACAACGCACGCCCAAGGTTGGTGTGCAGCACCGTGCCGGTGAGGTTGAATACCCGCCGCACCTGGCTGCGATGCTGGATCGCCAGACGCTCGCCTGCCCTGCCCGCCAATACGTCGGCGGTGATTTCAACGGCATCAAGTTCGCCCTTGTGCAGCGGTTCGCGCAAGTCATCGAGCAGTTGCCGCAAACCGGCCAACAGCGCATCACGCCCGTAACGCTCGGCCAGCGGTTGGCAGGCAGGATGGCGCAGCAAGCTGTCGATGGAGGGCAGCCGCAAGGGTTGGCTGGCGGATGTGGCAGACATCAGAGGCTCCCGGAAGCGATTGACCGTCGCGTCTGAGTGTAGCCGCTGAGCTTCAAGGGCATGCTGTAGGTATTCGCCGTGCAATGATCTCGCTGATGGCGAGTGCCCCCACTGCAACACCCTGCCAAACGCCACGATTCCAGCGACTGCTACCAAAAAACTGTCAGAGGTTTCCTCTATTTTTTGAGGCGCATCCACCCATTGCAGAGGGCGTGTTTAATGACACTCGGTGTTACGTCCTAAAGGCTACAACACCTTGCGTCGTTGCCTACGCGTGCGCCAGAATCCGCTGGCTTGTGCGGCTGTGGGGTGGGCTATATCGTTTCCCTGTCACTGAAAAACAGTGATCGGGTTTGGTAGCCCGCCTCTAAGTAGTCGTATGGCGACACCTTATGCAGTCTCTTTTTTGGGGCTCGGCTTTATATGGTGGTCATGCGTGGGGCTCCATTGTGAGCGCCGGGTTTCCTACTTAGACCGGTCTACCAACCCGCGTATGGCCGCCACTCTTCGTTTGGTAGCGAGGGTGATGGCTCCTTAATATTCTAAGTGGGAGTTTCATTTATGTTCAAAATCACACCCAATCCGCCGACCACAGATTCGGCATCCCCGTATGAATCACTCGATTCAAAAAAACTCCACGAAGCGGCCGAGCGCGCCCTCGATTACTACCTCAATCCGAGTGCCCATATCATGGCCACGCCGTACAAACCCAGCAAAATGTTCATCATCAACCCAGAGATCGATACCGAATCTCTGCTGGCCCACGCCTGCGAGTCACTGGCTTCGGCCAGCGTCATGCTCAACGATGTTGCTGCGCTGATACAGGGGCCGCACCGCAATACCATTCTAGGCATCGCGCAAATCATCATGCAGGGCGAGTTGGCGGTGAACCGAGCGCTGGACAAACACGAGCCACCTAAGTAATCACAGCGTCCTGTAGCCAGGGGCTTGCCCCCATTCGGCTGCGCAGCCGTCGTAAAACCGGTAATCGCGCTAAGGCTGATATACCCGCAGGCACCGGTTTTGCGACCGCTTTACGCCCCAACTACGCGCTCTTCCCTTCAAAACCCAACGCGGCTTATCTCGCTTCAGAGCCTGAGTTTTTCGCACTCGGCATCATGTAGGGACAGGCTCAGTCGCCTCCCGGTGCCAGCATCAGATTGGGCGACAGGCGCTGGTAGCCTTCCTGCTCCAGGCGCATATCCAGCATCAGGCTGGACAGGTCTGCCGAGAGCGCTTCGGCTTCGGCGTCGTTTTCCAGGTAGATCAGTTTCAGGTAGCTGTTGCAGCCGGGGCAGACTTCCGCCCGCAACGGTGCCTGATTGGCAGCATGCCGGTCATCTTCGAAGCTGACGTATTCAAGGCCCTTGCTCTGCTCGCAATACACGCACTTGACCCGCACCACGTGCCATTCGCAGGCACACAAGGAGCACACCAGATAACGCAAACCGTTGTATTTGCCGCGATGACGAATCACCCCGGCCATCGCCGGCGAACCGCAGGCCGGGCATTGGCTGAGGCTGTCGCCGCGTTTGAGTTCAAGGTTGGGTGTGCTCAGCAACCAATGGCTCCAGGCCGCTTGCAGCGCTGCACCGAGAAACGGCACCAACTCTGCCGGCAGCATTGAATACTGGCCGCTGACCAAGGCAATCGCCCACGCTTTGAGCAGCCCCGGGTTGGCACTGCGCAACGTCGCCACGGCGTTTTCTACCGCCGATTGTGGCGGTGGCTGATAGCGTTGCAGCAAGGCTTCGAGATACGGCAGCCAAACGGTTTCGCGCACCAGACTGTCGGCAGCGAACGGTGGCAAGCCATGTTCCATGCACACCCGCAGGCGTTCGGGATCGGGCATGGTCGTCACGGGCGGATCGTCCATCAGGTTCTGCTGGGCGTGACACAGGCCCGCGATCAAGCGCAGATAGTCCGCCATGGGATGCCCGTCGGCCAGGCGTTCCAGACGCAGCGCGCGCAAGGTGAACAGGTTGTTCGGTGGCAGGTACAGAAACGGCGGTGAACTCGCCGCCGCTTCTATCTGCCCAGGCTCGAGGATCGTGGCCAAGGGGTCATCCTTTTTTTGTGATCGGTCGCTCAGGCGTTTCGTCTTGGGTCACTTCCCGGTACCAGAGCTCATGGTGTTTTCTCGCCCAGGCGCGACTGACCCTGCCACGCACCATGGCGTGTACCGAACCGCGAATCCAGATCCCGGCATAGATGTGGACGATGATGCTCAGCACCAGGATGAAACCCGCCAGCGCATGCAGCAGCATCGCCCAGCGAATGCTGGTGATGCCGAAGTACGCGCTGAAGTAAGCACGCCAGATCACCAGCCCGCTGAACAGCAACACCAGCATGCAGATCAGCAACACCCAAAACAGCAGTTTCTGCCCCGCGTTGTATTTGCCGATCGGCGGCACGCCCTCCTCCTCGTTTCGCATCACGCGACCGACACGCCTGAGCCACAACCGGTCGTTGGCGATGAAGTAATTCGCCCGCCAGAAACTGAACACCAGGCCCAGGAACAGCACAAACATCGCGATGCCCATGTACGGATGCAGAATGCGCGTCCACGAACCGCCGCCAAACAGGTTACTGAGCCAGAACAGCGCCGGATGGAACAACGCCAGCCCCGACAGCGCAGCCATGAAAAACACAATCGCCACCAGCCAGTGGTTGGTGCGCTGGTTGTTGGTGTAGCGCAGGATCGGTTTGTCGTTCATGGCCTGTCCTCCCCGCCGGGCTTCGTCGGATCAAAGGTGTGCACCGATGGATCGAACTCATGCACCGCTGGGTCGATGGTGACTGGATGTTCGTCTTCCTCGACCAGTTGTGGCCCGACGCGCACGTAATGGAAGAACCCGGCCAGCACCGCCGCGCCCATGGCCAGCAGCGCCAAGGGTTTGCTCAGGCCTTTCCACAGATCCACCAGCGGGCTGATCGCCGGGTGATCCGGCAACCCGGCATACAACCTGGGGGTGTCGGCATGGTGCAGCACATACATGACGTGGGTGCCGCCAACACCCGCGGGGTCATACAAACCGGCGTTTTCGAAACCGCGGCTCTTGAGGTCGACGATGCGTTCGGCGGCGTGTTCCTTCATGTCTTCCTTGCTGCCGAAAACGATCGCGCCGGTCGGGCAGGTTTTCACGCAGGCCGGCTCCAGCCCTACCGCCACCCGATCCGAGCACAACGTACATTTATAAGCCTTGTGATCCTTTTGCGAGATGCGCGGAATGTTGAACGGGCAACCGGTGATGCAATAGCCGCAGCCGATGCAGTGGTCCTGATCGAAATCGACGATGCCGTTGGCATGCTTGATGATCGCGCCGGGGCTGGGGCACGCCGCCAGGCAACCGGGCTCGGCGCAGTGCATGCAGCCGTCCTTGCGGATCAGCCATTCGAGGTTGCCGGCGTCGGTTTCATGCTCGGTGAAGCGCATCAGGGTCCAGGTGTCTGCGCTGAGGTCATGGGGGTTGTCGTAGGTGCCGAGGTTGTGACCGACGTCGTCGCGCAGCTCGTTCCATTCCGAGCAAGCGACCTGGCAGGCCTTGCAGCCGATGCACTTGGTGGTGTCGATCAGCTTGGCCACTTCCTCTTGGGTACGTACCGAAGGCGGCACGGTGGTGGTGGCCGAACGGGCGATGATGTCTTGGCTGGCCATTTAGACTTTCTCCACGTTGACCAGGAATGACTTGGATTCCGGGGTCTGGGTGTTGCCATCGCCGAGGAACGGCACCAGGGTGTTGGTCAGGTAACCGTGACGGGTGGCGCCGGTGAAACCCCAGTGCAACGGGATTCCGATCTGGTGCACCACCTGATTGTTGACCTGCAGCGGACGAATCCGCTTGGTCACCACCGCCACCGCTTCGATATGCCCGCGCTTGGAACTGACCCGGACCCGGTCACCGGCAGCAATGCCTTTCTCCTTGGCCAGCACCTCGCCGATTTCGACAAACTGCTCAGGCTGGGTCACGGCATTGATCGGACAATGCTTGGTCCAGAAGTGGAAGTGTTCAGTCAGCCGGTAGCTGGTCGCCGCGTAAGGGAAGTCCTTGGCCTGGCCCAGGGTGTCCCAGACCGAATCGAAGATCCGCCCGGCCGGGTTGCTGGTCGCCTGTTTGTTTTTCGGGTGCATCGGGTTGATGCCGATAGGCGTCTCGAACGGTTCATAGTGTTCCGGGAACGGCCCTTCGTTCATCTTGTCGAGGGCGAAGAAACGCGCCACGCCTTCGGGGTTCATGATGAACGGGTTCATCCCGGCTTCCGGCGGCACATCGACCTTGTAGTCGGGCACATCGGTGCCGGTCCAGACCTTGCCGTTCCACCACACCAGCCGTTTGTTCGCATCCCACGGTTTGCCTTGGGGGTCGCAAGAAGCACGGTTGTAGAGAATCCGCCGATTCGCCGGCCAAGCCCAGGCCCAGCCCAGGTTCTGCTTCATGCCGAAAGGATCGCTGTTGTCACGCCGGGCCATGTTGTTGCCCTGCTCGGTCCAGCTGCCGCAGAAGATCCAGCAACCGGACGCCGTACTGCCATCGTCCTTGAGCTGGCCGAAACCGGACAGCTGCTGACCGGCCTTGACCACCGCGCCCGAGGCATCGGTGACATCGGCGATGGCATAGCCATTGAATTCCCGGGCCAGCTCTTCCGGCGTCGGGTCATCCGGTACCTTGTAGGGCCAATCGAGCTTGAGGATCGGCTCGGCCCAGGCACCGCCGTTGGCCTGGTAACGCTTGCGCAGGCGCAAGAACAGCTCGGCCATGATCTTCACGTCGGTACGCGCCTGGCCCGGGCCGTCGGCGCCCTTCCAGTGCCATTGCAGCCAGCGACCGCTGTTGACCAGTGAGCCGTTTTCTTCGGCGAAACAGGTAGTGGGCAGGCGGATGACTTCGGTCTGGATGTCGGCCGTTTGCACATCGTTGTAAGGCCCGACGTTGCGCCAGAATTCCGAGGTTTCGGTGGCCAGTGGGTCCATCACCACCAGCCACTTGAGCTTGGCCAGCGCCTTCATTACACGGTTCTTGTCCGGCAACGCGGCGATCGGGTTGAAGCCCTGACACATGTAGCCATTGACCTCGCCCTTGCCCATCATGTCGAACATTTTCAGGATGTCGTAGCCGGGAATGTCCAGTTTCGGCAGCCAGTCGTAGCCCCAGTTGTTCTCGGCGGTGGCATTGGCGCCGTACCAGGCTTTCATCAGGCTGACGTGGAACTTGCCGTAGTTCTGCCAGTAGGACATCTGCCCGGGGCGTAACGGCTTGAGTGCGCGCTTGGCGATGTAGGCGTTGTAATCCTGTTCGGCCTCGGCCGGCAGGGTCAGGTAACCGGGCAGCAGGTTGGACAGCAAGCCCAGGTCGGTCAGGCCCTGGATATTGGAGTGCCCGCGCAAGGCATTGACGCCCCCGCCCGGCATGCCGATGTTGCCCAGCAACAGTTGCACCATGGCCGCGCTGCGGATCATCTGCGAGCCAATCGAGTGTTGGGTCCAGCCCAGGGCATAGAGAATCGTCATGGTTTTGCCCGGTTGCGAGCAGGTGGCGATCTCTTCCCAGATTTTCTGCATGGCGTCCGTGGGCATGCCGCAGACCTGGCTGGCCAGCTCCAGGGTGTAGCGGCTGTAATGCTGCTTCATCAGCTGGTAGACGCAGCGGGGGTCTTGCAAGGTCGGGTCGACTTTGGCGAAACCGTCCTCGCCGATTTCATAGCCCCAGCCAGACTTGTCGGTGTAGCTGCGCTTGCTCGCGTCGTAACCGCTGAACAACCCATCCTCGAAACCGAAGCCAGCCTTGACGATGAACGACACGTCCGTATAGGCCCGCACGTATTCGTGCTGGATTTTGTCTTCGGTCAGCAGGTAATTGATCAACCCGCCCATGAAGGCGATGTCGGTGCCGGTGCGGATCGGCGCATAATAGTCGGCCACCGAGGCGGTACGGGTGAAACGCGGGTCGACCACAATCAGCCGCGCCTTGTTGTGGGCTTTGGCTTCGGTCACCCATTTGAAACCGCAAGGGTGCGCTTCTGCTGCGTTGCCGCCCATCACCAGAACCAGATTCGCGTTGGCGATATCGGTCCAGTGGTTGGTCATGGCACCACGGCCATACGTCGGGGCAAGACTTGCCACCGTCGGGCCATGTCAGACACGTGCCTGGTTATCGAACCCCAGCATGCCGAGACTGCGAATCACCTTGTGGGTGATGTAACCCGCTTCGTTGGACGATGCCGACGCCGCGAGGAAACCGGTGCTCAACCAGCGGTTCACCGTTTGCCCCTGGGCGTTTTTCTCGATGAAGTGGGCGTCGCGGTCGGCCTTCATCAGGTCGGCGATGCGATCCAGTGCTTCATCCCAGGAAATCCGCGTCCACTCTGTGGTGCCAGGCTTGCGCACCTGCGGGTACTGAAGACGGCTGGGGCTGTGAATGAAATCCAGCAGGCCTGCGCCTTTGGGGCACAGGGTGCCGCGATTGACCGGGTGGTCGGCATCGCCTTCGATGTGGATGATGCTCTGGGCGACATTCTTCGCGTTGTCACCCTGGCTGTACATGATCAAGCCGCAACCGACCGAGCAATACGGGCAGGTGTTGCGGGTTTCATGGGTATGGGCGAGCTTGAAATGACGCACTTGTTCGGCGAAGGCTGGCGTCGGGGCCATGCCCAGCGCGCCCAGGCTTGAGCCCGCAAGGCCGAGACCAGCGACCTTGAAGAACTGACGACGGTTGAGGTCCATCGTGCACTCCTGATCAGGTGGAAACCCGGTGCATTGGCCGGGTTTTTCTGGACGATCACGGTGACGGCAACGGAACTACCGCCACTTTAAACTGTAGACAATGCTGTTTTGTGCTGTGTGAAAACCGACAGTCGGGTAATTCCGCAAGCCAGTCGGAAACACAATAAATGGGAGCGACCAGTGGCGAGGGGGCTTGCCCCCGTTGGGGTGCGAAGCGCCCCCGGCATTCCAAAGTTAAACTGCATGTACAAGGTTTACGACTGCTTCGCAGCCGAACGGGGGCAAGCCCCCTCGCCACAGGTCGCTCCCACGGAGTTTGGCGCTATCATGGCCCCCGGATTAACCCCTGCCTTTTATGAGACTGAGCATGACTTTCGATTTTGATCAGGTGTTCGACCGCCATGGCACCGGCAGTACCAAATGGAGCCGCTACCCGGCCGACGTGTTGCCCATGTGGGTGGCTGACATGGACTTTGCCGCGCCGCCAGTGATCATCCAGGCCCTGCAAAAACGTCTGGAACACCCGATGCTCGGTTACAGCGTGGCTCAGGATGACTTGCGTGAGGCGATCGTCGCCGACCTCTGGAACAAGTACGCCTGGCGCGTGCAGCCCCAGGAACTGGTCTTCCTGCCGGGTATCGAGTCGGGGTTCAACATGGCCCTGCATGCGCTGGTTCAGCCGCAGCAGAACGTGGTCGTGCAAACACCAAACTACCCGCCGCTGCGCCACGCGCCGGGCCACTGGCAACTGAACAAGGTCGAACTGGATTTCAATGCCTTGGCCGATGGTACATATGCCACGCCACTCGACGCCTTGCGCCAGGCATTGCACGGAGGCGGCGCGCTGCTGCTGAGTAATCCGCATAACCCGCTGGGCAAGGTTTTTCCACGCGAAGAGCTGCAAGCGGTCGCCGACATTTGCCTGGAGCAGGACGCCTGGATCATCTCCGATGAGATCCACGCCGAGCTGTGTTTCGATGGGCGCAAGCACATCCCGACCGCCTCGCTCAGCCCGCAGATCGCCCAGCGCACCATCACCCTGATGTCGGCGAGCAAGGCCTACAACATCGCCGGTTTGAAGACTGCGTTCATGATCATTCAGGACGCAGCGCTGCTCCATCGCGTCAACCATGCCCGCTGCGGCATGGTCGACAGCGTCAACCCGCTGGGCCTGGAAGCCACCCGCGTCGCCTACAGCGAAGGCGGCCCATGGTTGACCGGGCTCATGGCTTACCTGCAAAGCAATCGGGATTACCTGGTGGAGGCGGTTCGTACGCGGTTGCCGGGTGTGACCATGAACATACCTCAGGGCACTTACCTGGCCTGGCTCGACTGCACGGCGCTGGGCCTGGACAACCCGCAGCAGTTCTTCCTTGAGCAAGCGAAAGTCGGGCTCAGCGCCGGGCTGGATTTCGGCGATCACGCCCAGCAATTCGTACGCCTGAACTTCGGCTGCCCACGGGCGCTGCTGGAAGAAGGGATCGCGCGGATGGAGCGTAGTTTGCGTAACCGCCAGGCCTGACGCCCTAGGTTGACACCGAAAACCCGATGCCTGTGCATCGGGTTTTTTATGGGCGATATCCGCAGCATCGAATCCCGTTCAAGGCGTTATGCGCTCCATGCAAGCCTTGATGAAGGCTTCCCGCTTCTGATCGTCTGGCAGTTTCATGAAGTTTTTCGGCTCACAATTTTTCTCATTCACTTCGTATTTGCTTTCACAGCCTGCGAGACATGCCAACGATAGTGCCAGTGCAATTAGCGATTGAGTGTTCATGAACAACTCCTCATCGAGTTTTCTTGCATCGCATTGAGCCTAACTCATGAGTTGAGTGTATGCAGGAACAGCGAACTTTCCTCTGCGCTAAACCCGTCGGAAGTCCAACCGAACTCAACGAGCGCTTGCAGCGCTTGAATTTTTTGTCTGGAACAACCTTCAGCGCTTGTAAACATTCCCTCCAGCCGACCGCCCTTGGCGTCACCCGATAAAAAATGAACCCCCGGCGATGGATGCACCTCAATACTTCTAGGGGCCCCTATGCCGGGCCGCTCGCTATCTGGAGGTCGTCATGTACGCACCCTTCGTCAGGCTGTTCACTCAGCCCAATTTCGTCTGGACAGATATTCGTAAAGAAGAGGAAGCGAATCCGCGCCATTACCTCGCTCATTTACTGCTGCTCGCCTTGATTCCCGCCGTATGCCTGTTTATCGGGACCACCTACGTCGGCTGGAGCCTGGCCGAAAACGAAACGGTCAAACTCAGTGCCGCCAGCGCCCTGCAACTCAGTGGGCTGCTGTACCTGAGCATCATCGTCGGCGTGGTGCTGATGGGGCTGTTCATCCGCTGGATGTCGCGCACCTTCGACTCACGCCCCACCGTCAATCAGTGCATCGGTTTTGCCGCCTACACCGTTACTCCGTTCTTCCTTGCAGGTATTGCCGGGCTCTATCCGAGTCGCTGGCTGGCGATCACCGTGCTGGGGGCCGCCTCCCTCTATTCAACGTTTCTGCTGTTCGTCGGCTTGCCGATCTTCATGCACGAGCGCAAGGAGCAAGGTCTGTTAAATGCGGCGAGCGTATGGGGCGTCGGGCTATTGGTGCTGGTGACTATTTTGGTGGAGATGATTTTGCTCTGGTTCAACTACCTGGGACCTGAGTACGTGCGCGTGACTGGCGTTTGATTTTCCTGAGTCCGCCATCCGCCGGCGATCGGCGGTACACCTCCGAGAACCGGGCATGAGCTTTATTGTATGGGTGGCGGTGTTGGGTGCGGTGCTGCTGACCCTGGCACTGACCTCGTCCTATCTGCGCTGGATGCCGGTGACCACGTCGGCGGTGTGCCTGGCGCTGGGCGTGGTGATCGGTCCGGGTGGCCTGGGCTTGTTGAAGCTGGACATCAAGGACGCGGCGATCTGGATGGAGCACCTGACGGAAGTCGCGGTGCTCTTTTCGCTGTTTGTCTGCGGACTCAAATTGCGCCTGCCGCTGAAGGATCTTCGATGGCGGGTGGCGTTCGGCCTGGCGGGACCGGTGATGATCCTGACCATCATTGGCGTCTGCCTGCTACTGCATTACGGTTTTGCCCTGGCGTGGGGGCCGTCGTTGCTGATCGGGGCGATTCTGGCCCCCACCGATCCGGTACTGGCCTCGCTGGTGCAGGTCAACGACGCCAGGGATTACGACTCGGTGCGTTTCGGGCTCTCCGGTGAAGCGGGCCTCAACGACGGCATCGCCTTCCCTTTCGTGATCCTCGGCTTACTGTTTGTGCAGCAGGGCGGCAATAGCGATGCCTGGCTCAGTGAGTGGGCATTGAAAAGTGTGCTGTGGGCCGTGCCGGTCGGTTTATTGACCGGTTACTGGATGGGCCACGGCATCGGTCGCTTGACCTTGTCGATGCGCATCCGCAATGCCGACAGCACCATTTCTCCCAACGATTACCTGACCCTGGCCCTGATCGCCCTCGCTTATGTCGCGGCCGAAGCGATCCATGGCTATGGCTTTCTGTCGGTATTCGCCGCCGGCCTGGGGTTGCGACAAGCCGAAGTCAAATCCACCGGCGACGCACGGATCCCCGCTGAGCATCTGGTGCAACCGGTGGTCGGCCACCAGAACGTCGAACCTGAGGCTGCCGTCCACGGAGACGTGGCGAATCTGCCAGAAACCCAAGTCGCGGCGGGGATCATGATGGGCGACATGCTGGCATTCGGTAGCCTGGTGGAACGGGCCATGGAAGTGTTTCTGGTCACCCTGCTGGGCGTGGTGCTGGTGGGCCATTGGGATTGGCGAGCGTTGGTGGTTGCACTGGTGTTGTTCTGTGCCATTCGCCCCTTGTGTGTATGGCTCATGCCGTGGGGGCGATTGCTGGACGGTCGCCAGCGGCTGTTGATCGGCTGGTTTGGGATTCGCGGGATCGGGAGCTTTTATTACCTGTTCTACGCCTTGAATCACGACCTCGGTCCGGCGGCAGCGACGCAGTGCACTGACCTGACGTTGTCGGTAGTGGCGTTCAGCATTCTGGCGCATGGCATCAGTACGCAACCGATGCTGGCCCGTTATGAGCGGCGCAATAAACCGGACGCCTGACACCTTCTCAGGCGAGGCAATCGTTCGGTCAACCTGCATTGAACAGCAACGGATATTCATGCAGGTTGCACGACAAACGTCGTTTCAAGTCGATTTCAACCCACTGTTTTTACTGGTTTTTTATTGGATATTGAAACAGGCACAGGAAATGCTCCAACAGTGTGAGCGACAACGGCAGGAAGACCGTTTGCGCCTGACCTGTGACTAAACGAGAGGTTTGACCATGAACGCCATTGACCTGTTGAAAGCCGACCATGAACGCGTGAAAGGCATCCTGGCTCAGTTGAGCGAGTCCACCGAGCGTGGGGTTAAAAAGCGCACCGAGTTGCTGGCCAAACTGGAAATGGAAATCAAGATCCATACCCGTTTGGAAGAGGACGTCTTGTACCCGGCGTATAAAAAAGCCGGGGGCAAGGAACAGGACGTAATGTATTACGAAGCCAAGGAAGAACATCGCACCGTCGATACGCTGGTGCTTCCGGACCTGAAAACCACTGACCCCTCCACTCTCGAATTTGCCGGTCGCGTGAAAGTGGTCAAGGAGCTGCTGGAACATCACATTGAAGAAGAGGAAAAGGAAATGTTTCCTCAGGCCAAAAAACTGCTGGGCAAAACGACACTCGACGAATTGGGTGCAGAAATGGAAAGCCTGAAAGCCCGCTACAAAAAAGAACTGGGCGCGCCGATTCTCGCTGCTTGAGAGGTTGGCGAATAGCAAAGGCCCGGCGAATGACGGGCCTTTGATTAATTTGAGTCATAAGTGTGCCAGCGAAAGTCTGTTGGCTGCATTCGCCGGCAGACCTGGGCATGGCGACTATCACTTCATCGCCAAGGCAATGACTTCCACCAGATTGAGTTGGGTAAAGGGCTTGGACAGGCGTGGAAGTCTGGCTGCGAAGCCTTCCAGGCGCTCCGCATATCCGGTGGCGAGGATGATCGGCAGGTGTGGCTTTATCACCCGAATAGCCTGTGCCAATTGCGCGCCACTCATCTTGGGCATGACCATGTCCGTAATGACTAGGTCAACATCGTGCTCGCTGTCGAACAGCTCCAGTGCCTGTGCGCCGGACGCTGCACTGATCACCCGATGGCCCAGGTCCTCAAGCAACAGGCTGGTACTGGTCAACACCAGACTGTCGTCGTCCACCACCAACACACACAGACGAGGCACCCGCGACATGGCAGCCTCTTCAATAGCCGGTTCGGTGGTCGAGTCGGATAACGCAACGGGTAACCAGAGTTCGGCAGTGGTGCCGACGTCCTTCTGGCTTTTGAGGATGAAGCGTCCACCCAGTTGTTCAGTGAACCCGTGAACCATCGACAACCCCAGGCCTGTGCCTTTGCCGACGCCTTTCGTGGTGAAGAAAGGGTCCATTGCCGACGCCAGGGTAGCGTCATCCATGCCCTCCCCTATATCCGTGACACTCAGGCAGACATAGCGGCCTGGCGTCAGGGCTAATTTCGCCTGATCGCAGATCTCTTCTGTCTGCGCACTGATGACAAGTTTCCCACCGTCGGGCATGGCATCGCGGGCGTTGGTCGCCAGGTTCAGTACCGCCAGTTCGAGCTGATTGACGTCGGCCATGACCGGTTCAAGTCCAGGCGCAAAGCGCGTTTCTATGCTCACCGCCGGCCCCAGAGAGCTGCGCAATAGCCCGGTAATCCCCTGTATCAACGTCGGGATTTCGATGGATTCAGTCTTGAGCTCCTGACGCCTGGCAAACGCCAACATGCGCTGGGTCAGGGAAACGCCGCGCAACGCGCCTTGAGTGGCATTGTCGAGCAAACGGGTAATTCTCGGGTCGTCCGCCGCACGTTTGCGAACGACCTCCAGATTGCCAAGGATAACGGTCAGCAGATTATTGAAGTCGTGGGCAATCCCTCCGCTGAGTTGACCGATGGCCTGCATTTTCTGCGCCTGAAACAACGCTTCGCGGGTTTTTTCAAGCGCTTGCTGGGCTTGGGTGACCTCGGTGATGTCCCGAGTGATCTTGGCAAACCCCAGCAACGTGCCGGTGTCGCCCCAAATCGGATCGACTACGACATGCGCGAAAAACCGCGTACCGTCCTTGCGCACGCGCCAGGCCTTGTTTTCGAATCGCCCCTCGCGTGTAGCGATCTCCAGCGCACGCTGGGGTTCACCGGCTTCGCGGTCTTCAGGGGTGTAAAACATCGAGAAATGCTGGCCGATAACTTCTTCGGGCCGATATCCCTTGATTCGCTGAGCCCCCAGATTCCAGTTGGTCAGGCGTCCATCCGGGGCGAGCATGTAGATGGCGTAGTCGGTGACGCTTTGCACCAGCAGCCGGAACTGCTGCTCGCTTTGCTTGAGGGTTTCTTCAGCCATTTTGCGGTCAGTCAAATCCCGGGTGATCTTGGCAAAACCCAGCAATTTACCCGACGGATCGCGAATGGGATCGATGATGACGTGGGACCAGAAATGCGTGCCGTCCTTGCGTACCCGCCAGCCTTCGCCCTCGAAACGTCCTTCACGAATGGCTGTATCAAGGGCGCGCTGAGGCAAACCGGCCTTGCGGTCCTCCTCGGTATAGAAACGCGAGAAGTGCTGACCGAGAATCTCCGCCTCCTCATACCCTTTGAAACGCTTGGCGCCAGCGTTCCAACTGGTGATGATGCCGTCGGGATCAATCATATAGATCGCATAATCGACCACGGCATCGATCAGCAGACGAAAGCGCATCTCCTCGATGGCATTGGTCCTGGTCCGGTCATCGCTCATGGATCCCTGTCCTTCCCGTTGTGCTTCTGGAGTATGCGACAAACTCCACGCTTGGAAATTCAGAACAAAAATACGCTGTGCCTGACACTGTGGAGACGACACGGTCAAATGCCCGACGAGCGCTTTTGCGCAGGGTCACTACATGCTCCCCCGAGCTGCTTCGACCGACCACCAGCGCGGCAGCAATTGCTTGACCTTGCTCTCGCCAAACCGGTCATCGATCAGCATCACCACACCTTTATCCTGCCGGGTGCGGATCACCCGCCCCGCTGCCTGCACCACTTTTTGCACGCCGGGAAACAGGTAGGTGTAGTCATAACCGGCGCCGAAAATCGCCGCCATGCGCTGTTTCAACTGTTCGTTGACCGGATTGAGTTGCGCCAGCCCCAGGGTGGCAATGAATGCGCCAATCAACCGTGCGCCGGGCAAGTCGATGCCTTCGCCGAACGCGCCACCCAATACCGCAAACCCGATGCCCTGACTGTCGGCACTGAACTGGTCGAGAAACGCCTGACGCTGCCCTTCCCCCATGCCCCGGGACTGTGACCACAAGGTGATGTGCGGATGCCGTTCGGCCAGCAACTGTGCCACTTGCTGCAAATAATCGAAGCTGCTGAAAAACGCCAGGTAGTTGCCGGGGCGCTGGGTGAACTGTTTGGCGATCAGCTCGACGATGGGTTCGAGGGACGCCTGACGGTGGACATAGCGGGTCGAGATCTGGCTGACGATGTGCACCTGCAACTGATCAGCGTGAAATGGCGATTCCACATCGATCCAGACCGTGTTCGCCGGTGTTCCCAATAAGTCAGCGTAATAGTGCCGAGGGCTCAGGGTGGCGGAAAACAGCACCGTACTGCGTGCAGCGCTCAGGCGCGGGCGAATGAACGCGGCGGGCACCACATTGCGCAGGCATAGCTGCGACAGGTTGCGCTTGCGATCCAGGTCACGCTTGCTGATATCGAACAGGAAATGCTCATCGAAGCATTCAGCCACACGGCCGAATTGCAGCATGTCGAAGTAAAAGTTCTGTAACCCGCTGTCCAGGCCCTGAGGGTAATCATTGAGGTAGTCGCCGATGCTCGCACAGCACAACGACAGCGCCTGAAGCAGTTTTTCCGGAGCTTTGTCGTAGGCCTGATAGGGGCCCAGTTGCTGATCATGCAGGGCATTCCATTCGCGATTAACCCGCTGCAAGGATCTTTTCAGTGGCTCAGGTGCGGTTTTTCGTACGCTATTCAACGTCGCCTGGTCGAGGCTCGCGCTGTACATCTGGCGGCCGCGCTCCACCAGATTGTGGGCCTCGTCCACCAGTACCGCGACGTTCCAGTTATTGGCCTGAGCCAGCCCGAACAGCAACGCGCTGAAGTCGAAATAGTAGTTGTAGTCGGCGACCACCACGTCTGCCCAGCGGGCCATTTCCTGGCTCAGGTAGTAGGGGCAAACCCCATGCTGCAGGGCAACCTCGCGCAAGGCACTCTGGTTCAGCAGGTTCAGTTCGCTGGCGGCCTGACGCGCGGCCGGCAGACGATCATAAAAACCCTGGGCCAACGGGCAGGACTCGCCATGACAGGCCTTGTCCGGGTGCTCGCACGCCTTGTCCCGGGCGATCATCTCGAGGACTCGCAACGGCGGAGCATCGGCGCTGTCGAGGATGACCTGAGCGGCGTCCAGCGCCAATTTGCGCCCCGGAGTTTTCGCCGTGAGAAAGAACACCTTGTCCAGTTGCTGCGGCGCCAGGGCCTTGAGCATCGGGAACAGCGTGCCAACGGTCTTGCCGATACCGGTTGGCGCCTGGGCCATCAGGCAACGGCCGGTGCTGACTGCCTTGAACACTGATTCGGCCAGATGCCGTTGCCCCGGGCGAAAATCGGCATGGGGAAAAGCCAACTGTTGCGCCGCCAGGTTGCGCCCTTCGCGATGGGCCATTTCCTGTTCGGCCCAATGCAGGAACAACCCGCAGTGCTGTTCGAAGAACTGCTGCAACTCGACAGCACTGAAAGTTTCGACCAGACAGGTTTCCTTTTCGCTGACGATGTCGAAGTACACCAGCGCCAGATTGATGCGTTCCAGCTGCAGTTTCTGGCACATCAACCCACCGTAGATCTTCGCCTGCGCCCAGTGCAGCTGCCGGTGGTTGGCCGGTTGTTTGCTCAGGTCGCCACGGTAGGTCTTGATTTCTTCAAGACAGTTTTTCGCCGGATCGTAGCCGTCTGCCCGACCTTTCACGGTCAAGGTTCGATACTGGCCCTCAAGCGCGACTTCATTCTGATAATCCTCGCTGCGCCGTGACGCCACCGTGCGATGCCCGACGATGCCTTCCAGCGCGGTCGGCGATGGAGTGAAACGCAGGTCGAGGTCACCGACCTTGGCAGTGAACTCACACAGCGCCCGCACCGCGATGCTGTAGCTCAAGTGCCCTGCTCCGCCCATTGCACGTAGCAGACGGCGATCGGCATCTGGTGCTCGTGACAGAACTCCAGCCAGCGCAATTGATTGTCTTGCAACCGATCGCCGGGGCCTTTGACTTCGATCATCCGGTAGGTTTTGTGTTGCGGCCAAAACTGGATCAGGTCCGGCATGCCGGCGCGATTGGCCTTGATGTCGAGCAGCAGTCGATTGAACCAGTGCTTGAGGTGTTCGGCGGGCAGACAGTCGAGCGCCTGCTCCAGCAGTTCCTCGCTCAGCGCGCCCCAGAATACGAAGGGCGACTGCACGCCCCACTTGGCGCTGTAACGCTCGCGGACAGTGTGCACATAACGCCCGTCATCGAGTTCGGCGAGGCAGGCCTGGAACAGATCCGCGCGCCGCGCAGGAAAGTCCTCATTGAGCAGGTCTACCGGCCCGCGCTGGAACGGGTGAAAAAACGCTCCCGGCAACGGCGCGAAAATTGCCGGCCAGCACAGCAGCCCGAACAGCGAGTTGATCAGGCTGTTCTCGACGTAATGCACCGGCGCTGATTCGTCCGCCAGGTGTGCCTGAACGTAATACTCCACCGACAACGCCGGATCGTGCCTGGGTAGTTGCAGGTCCAGACGCTGCATGGCCAGAGGAGCTGGTCGCTTGATCGGTGGCCCGCCCAGTTTGCGCCGCAGCCTGGGCAGCACACGCGATAGATGCTGATGCTCGGCGGCGCTTTCAGGGGCTTGCTCGGCGTGGGCGGCCAGGTCCAGGGCCAGTTGATATTCGGCACAGCGCTCCAGCACGCGAATCAGCCGCAGACGCGCGCCGGGGTAGGCGCATTCGCGGTAGAGGCTCAAAGCGGTGGAAAAATCCGCGACGCGCTCGCAGTGCTGACCGATCTGGAACAGCAGTTTGCCCCGACGTCTTTGCAGCCAGGGATTGTCGAGCTGCAGCCCGTTGATCTGCTCGACAATCGCCGCCACGTCTTCACCCGCCTCGAACTGCTGCTGACAGCTGTGCAGGAACAGGCAGGCGTCGACATCCTCGCGGCTGCGCAAGCCTCGGGATTCGGCACAGAACTCGACTTTCTCGTAGGTGAAGATGCCGAGGTCGGCCAGCACGAATTCCGACCAGTCCTGGTAAAGATTGCCGAAGAACATCAGGCGCAGGCGATCGCACAGGCCCATGACGGTCAGGCTGAACAACCGCTCATTCAGTGCCGGACACCACTGGGCAAAACTTTGCGCCTCGGGAAACTGCTCGCTCAGGGCCGGCAGCCAATCGGTCTTTTTGCCTTTGGGCTGATCGATGGCACTGCCAAAGCACTGGAGAATCTCGGCCTTGAGCAACACCTCGAACAAGTCCTCGATGTGCAACGGCGACTGCTCATCGATCCAGCCCGATGTCAGCAGCGGCGCCGCAGCGCTGGCGATGTCACCGATCTCGACGTAACTCAGTTTGCCGGCCCTGAAATGCACGCCCTTGCGCATCACCAATCTGACCAGCAGGGCTTGGGACTCGCGGGGCAGCCGATTGAAGTCGCGGATGAAATCCTGCTCCTCGACGCTCAGTACATCGGCATAGCGATGCTCAAGCCAATCAAGCACTTGCATGAAGTTGTTCAAGTAATAGAACGGGTCATCGAGAGGATTTACGATCACGGGAAAAAGGGCCATGGCATGCGAGTACTGGTTATGCGTACAGATACCAGCTATGCCCCATCCGGTGCAAACAGAAAAGGATCAGTGGCGACGCTATTCGGCAATTTTCGGGTGACCATCGAACTTTCTGCCATTCCATCGCACCAACCGCGTTAGAGGTACAGCAACGATTGATCTCGAGCGAGGCGCTCGTGCTGTTTTTTATTGAGTGATGAGAGGTGTGTATGAATATCAAGACTCTGGGCCTGCCCCTGGCGATAGCGGCATTTCTGGCCCTGGCCGGCTGCTCGACGCCAACGGTCGTGACCCTGCAGAACGGCACCCAGTATTTGACCAAGGACATGCCGAACACCAAGACCAAGGACGGTTTCTTCGAGTTCGAGGATATTTCCGGTGCGACGGTAAAAGTCCGCGCCGATGACGTGGCCACGATTCGCAAGGAAGACTGATCCCCTGCGTTCGGCTGTAGCAGCTGTCGAGCTTGCGAGGCTGCGAGGCTGCGTTCGGCGACGAAGTCGTCGTAAATCCTGCCCCCCGGTTTAGCTGAAACACCGCAGTGCCTGATTTCACGACTGCTGCGCAGCCGAACGCAGCCTCGCAGGCTCGACAGCTGCTACACAAGGAGTGCGTCGCGGGCTTTAAAGCGCCTGTGCGATCGCCTTGCCCACCTCCTGGGTCGAGCCCTGCCCGCCCAGGTCCGGGGTAATCGGCCCCTCGGCAATCACCCGTTCAATCGCCTGCAGAATCCCGTCATGCGCGGCGCGATAGCGCTCATCGCCGTTCCCCAGAAAATCCAGCATCAACGCACCGGACCAGATCATTGCGATCGGGTTGGCGATATTGCGCCCGTAGATGTCCGGGGCCGAACCATGCACCGGTTCGAACAATGACGGGAAACGCCGCTCGGGATCGAGGTTGGCCGACGGTGCGATACCGATGGTGCCGGCGCAGGCAGGTCCCAGATCAGACAGGATGTCGCCGAACAGGTTTGACGCCACCACCACATCGAACCGGTCCGGTTGCAGCACAAAACGCGCACACAGGATATCGATATGCTGTTTGTCCCAGGTGATGTCCGGGTATTGCGCGGCCATCAACGCGGTGCGCTCGTCCCAGTACGGCATGCTGATGGAAATCCCGTTGGACTTGGTCGCCGCCGTCAGGCGTTTGCGCGGCCGGGTCTGGGCCAGGTCGAAGGCGAACTTGAGAATCCGGTCCACGCCACGCCGGGTGAACACCGACTCTTGCAGCACGAATTCATGCTCGGTGCCTTCGAACATCTTGCCGCCGACCGACGAATACTCGCCTTCGGTGTTCTCGCGGATCACCACGAAATCGATGTCCCCCGGTTTGCGCCCGGCCAGTGGGCACGGCACACCGGGAAACAGCCGCACAGGGCGGATGTTCACGTACTGGTCGAAGTCGCGGCGAAACTTCAGCAGCGAACCCCACAGGGAGATGTGATCCGGCACTTTGTCCGGCCAGCCCACGGCGCCGAAGTAGATGGCGTCGAAGCCCTTGAGCTGCTCGAACCAGTCGTCCGGCATCATCTGCCCGTGTTCCAGGTAGTAATCGCAGTGGGCCCAGTCGAGCACTTCGATGCTCAAATCCAGCTGCCACTTCTTCGCGGCCTGCTCCAGTACTCGCAATCCTTCCGGCAAGACTTCCTTGCCGATGCCATCGCCAGCAATCGCAGCGATTCTGAATGGTTTACTCATTAATCATGCCACGCAAAATGGCTGCAATCGTTGCCGGGTTACAGCCCACCGATGTGGAAGGCTTTGACTTCAAGATATTCATCCAGCCCGTACTTGCTGCCTTCGCGGCCCAGGCCCGACTGTTTGATGCCGCCGAACGGCGCGACTTCCATGGAAATGATCCCGGTGTTGAGGCCGACCATGCCGAACTCCAGCGCCTCGCCGAACCGCCAGGAACGGCGCAAGTCCTGGGTGAAATAGTAGGCGCCCAGGCCATAAGGCGTGGCATTGGCCAACGCGAGGGCTTCGGCTTCATCGGTGAAACGCATCAACGGCGCCACCGGCCCGAAGGTTTCTTCGTTGGCCAGCAACATGCCGGCATGGGTGTCGCCGAGGACGGTCGGTTGGACAAACTGACTGTCGCCCTCGGGAATGCCGCCGCAGAGCAAACGCGCGCCCTGGCTCAGGGCATCGTCAATGTGCCGGGTGACCTTGCTCACCGCTGCCGGGTTGATCAGCGGACCGATGGTGACGTCGGCGTCCAAACCATTGCCGACTTTGAGCTTGCCCACCTCCTCCACCAGGCGCTGGGCGAACCGTTCGTAGATGCCGTCCTGCACCAGGATGCGGTTGGCGCAGACGCAGGTCTGCCCGGCGTTGCGGAACTTGCTGAGCATGATGCCGGCCACGGCCTGTTCCAGGTCGGCGTCGTCGAACACGATGAATGGCGCGTTGCCACCCAGTTCCAGGCTCAAGCGCTTGATGTGTTCGGCGCTCTGGCGCATCAGCAGGCGACCGACCGCGGTGGAACCGGTGAAAGAGATTTTGCGCACCGTCGGGTTGCCGGTCAGCTCTTCGCCAATGCCGGCGGGCAGCCCGGTCAACACGTTGAACACCCCGGCCGGAATGCCGACGCGCTCGGCGAGTACCGCCAGGGCCAGGGCCGACAGCGGAGTCAGGTCCGAGGGTTTGACGATGATCGGGCAACCGGCGGCCAGGGCCGGCGCACACTTGCGGGTGATCATCGCATTGGGGAAATTCCACGGGGTGATGGCGGCACAGACGCCCACCGGTTGCTTGAGGGTCAGCAGCCGACGATCGCCGCTGGGGGCTGGCATGGTTTCGCCGTAGACCCGGCGGGCCTCTTCGGCGAACCACTTGACGAAACCGGCGCCGTAGCGGATTTCGCCCCTGGCTTCACTCAGCGGTTTGCCCTGCTCGCAGGTCATGATCAAGGCGAGATCGTCGAGGTTGTCGATCATCGCCTGATACCAGCGCTCCAGCAGTGCCGCGCGCTCCGCCGCCGGGCGTGCACGCCACGCAGGCCAGGCCCGTTCGGCGGCTTCGATGGCGCGTCGGGTTTGCGCGCCTTGCATCGCCGGTACGCGGGCGAGCAAGTGACCAGTGGCCGGGTCGATGACGTCCAGGGTCGCGGCGTCATCGGCGCCGATCCACTGCCCATCGACATAGGCGAGTTCTGCTAAAAGGCTGGGGTCTTTCAAACGATTCTTGAGCATGGTCGAGTCCTGATCCGAGACATTTCCAGTCTAGGGAGATGCCTCGGATGAGGATGCTGAAAGCGCCCCGAGGGCAGTGTTGGATGCTGAAATTTGCGGTGGGACGGCAGGCTCTACCGAGTCTCAGGGCAAGCCCGCTCCCACAAGAAAAATCACAATTTCAGAGAGCCGAGCAGGCCTTCCAGAAACCGCTCTCCAGCCTCCATCTGACTGATCTCGATAAACTCGTCCGGCTTGTGCGCCTGTTCGATCGAGCCTGGGCCGCAGACCACCACTGGCACATCGAGACGCTGCTTGAACAAACCGCCCTCGGTGCCGAACGAGACTTTGGCGGTGCCGGTGTCCGGGGCGGCGAAGTTTTTCAGAAAGCGCACCGCTTCGACACTTGGGTGGGTATCGAGACCGGGATAGACATTCAGGGTTTCGATCTCGATGTCCGCCACGCTGGACAGTTTTTTGGCTTCGCGCACGATCACTTCGGCCCGCTCACGCATCTGTTCCAGGAACTGCTCCAGATCGTCTGCTGGCAGGTTACGCACTTCAAAATCCAGGGTGCACAGGTTGGGCACGATGTTCAGCGCCTTGCCGCCGACAATCTGCCCGACATGCACGGTGCTGTAGGGCACGTCGTAATCCGGATCCTGCGCGCCCTGCTCTTGCAGTTGCTGCTGGCTCTGACGCAATGCCGCGATGAAATCGCAGGCCACATGAATCGCATTGACCGAACGCGGTGCCAGGGAAGAATGCGCTTCCAGCCCACGACAATAAGTGCGGTAAGAGCCTTTGCCCTTGTGCCCCAATACAAACTGCATGTTGGTCGGTTCACCGATCAGGCACAGGAACGGCCGCACCGGCGCCAGGTGCAGCACGTCGAGCAGACGTCGCACACCGACGCAGCCGGTTTCTTCGTCGTGGGATAGCGCCAGTTGCAGCGGTCGGCTTAATGAATGGTCGGCGGCATCGAGCATGGCGTCGATGGCCAAGGCAATGAAACCTTTCATGTCGCAACTGCCACGCCCGTAAATCCGACCGTCCTGCACCGTTGCCTGAAACGCCGCAAAGGTCCAGGCCTGCCCCGCTGCCGGCACCACGTCGGTGTGCCCGGAGAGCAAAATCCCCGGTAACGCCTTGGGGCCGGTACTGGCAAACAGGTTGGCCTTCTTGCCGGTTTCGTCCTTGACGATCAGCGACTCGATGCCTTTGCTCAGCAACAGGTCACGCACGTATTCAATCAGGGCCATGTTCGACTCCGAAGACACAGTGTCGAAGGCCATCAGGCGTTTGAGAATATCCAGTACACGGGGTTTCATGAGGCCCTGCTCCTTTGCTCAGTTGTCCGTTGCTCGGCTGAAGGGGCGAACCGACGGATGGAGAACGGCTCAATCGAGGTACTTGTGCTGCCGGTGCTGATCAGTTCGGCCATCACATCGCCGACGCCCGGCCCGAGCTGAAAGCCATGACCGCAGAAGCCGAACGCGTAGTACAAACCGTCAACGGTGCCGCTGGGCCCCATCACCGGCAAGGAATCGGGCAGGTAGCCTTCGATGCCGCTCCACACGCGGATGATGTTCAGGTTGCCGACACCCGGCAGCAGGCGACGCATCTGCTCCATCTGATTGAGAATGCTGCGCGGCTCGACATAGGCCCGGCGGTTGAGCATGTCCGGTTTGCTGCGATAGCCGCCGCCGATGATGATGTTGCCGCGGGGGATCTGCCGGAAGTAGATCACTTCCTCGGGAATCTTGGTGTACACGCCAATCACCGTCGGCAAGGCGTAAGGCACGGGTTCGGTCACAGCCATTTGCGGGCCGTGGGTGTCCAGCGGCACCGGCTCGCCGAACTGCGCCGAGAGTTTCTGGCCCCAGGCGCCGGCCGTGATCAGCAAACGCTCGGCGCTGAATTGACGGCCATCGGTAGTGGTCACCGTGAACTCGCCGCCGACCTTTTGCACGTCGGCGACTTCGGTCTGTTCTTCAATCCGCGCCCCGAGGCGGCGTGCCGCACGGGCAAATGCCGGCGCGGCCAGACGCGGGTTGGCGTGGCCATCGTGAGGCGCATAGGAACCGCCCTTCACGTCCGGCCCGAGGAACGGAAAGCGCTGGTGCAGCTCGGCGCCACGATAGATTTTCAAATCCAGCTGCGCCGCCTCGGGCGCTGCCGCATAGGCTTCCAGTTCAGGGATTTCATCCTCGCGATAACACACGCGCATATGCCCGCTGGCAATGAATTCCAAATCATCGTCGATCAATTCCGGTAGGCGTTTCCACAGCGCCCAGGAACGGTTGGCCAACTCCAGCTGACCGAGGAAGCGCCCCTGACGCCGGACGTTGCCGAAGTTCACGCCGCTGGCGTACTGACCGATCTGGTCGCGTTCCAGCAGAATCACCGACTGCCCGCGCTGGCGCAGAAAAAACGCCGCCGCCGAGCCCATCAGCCCGCCGCCGACAATCACCACATCGGCTTTTTGTAGCGTCATGGCGACACCTCCTCGGTGAGCATCGAAAGGGGTTTGACCGGCGCCTGACCGCGCTGCCGGCCGACCTGTTGCACACTGACGCCCGCCGCCGCCGCAATCACTTCGGCCCCGGCCTGGGAGCAATAACGCCCCTGACAGCGGCCCATGCCGACCCGGCTGAAGGCCTTGGCCCGATTGACTTCACAGGCGCCCTTCTCGCTGACGGTGCGGCGCAACTCACCGGCGCTGATCATTTCGCAGCGACAGACGATGGCTGAATCCGGCAAGGCCTGGGCTTGCTCCGCCGGCCAGGGAAACGCTTGGGCCAGGCCGAGGCGAAACTCATCCATCACCGCCAGCGCGTGCCGTTGCTCATCGCGCAACGCGGCATTCACCGGTTGCTGCAGATCTTCCAGCAACGCCATCGCCACCAATCGCCCGGCGTGTTCAGCGGCATTGGCGCCACGAATCTTCGAGCCATCGCCGGCGGCATACACACCGTTGACCGAGGTGCGGCCCGCTTCATCAACGGCCAGCCACCACTGGCTGGACGCCTCGTCAAAACGCATGCGGCAACCGGCCAGGTCGGCCAGTTGGGTTTCCGGGCGCAAGTGATAACCCAGCGCCACGGCATCACAATCGATCGTCAGGGTTTCGCCTTTCGCCGTGCTGATCTGCACACCGCTGACCCCGCTGGCGGCATCGCCCAGTACTTGCAGGGGGTTGATCCCCAAGTGCACCGGGATCTTCGACCGGTACAGCTGGGCGAGCAGTTTCATCCCGGTGAACAGCAACCCCGGGCGCGACAACAGTTTCGGCAGTGCCGCGATACGCTTGCTGATTGGCGAAGTGTCGAGCACCGCCGCCACATTCGCGCCTGCTTTGACGTATTGACTGGCAACCAGATACAGCAACGGCCCGCTGCCCATGAACACCACGCGGTGGCCGATGGAAACCGCCTGGGATTTGAGCGCGATCTGCGCGCCGCCGAGGCTGTAAGTGCCCGCCAACTGCCAGCCTTCGATCGGCATCAAGCGATCGGTGGCGCCGGTGCAGAGGATCAGTGCGTCGTAATTCACCGTCGAGTGCTTGCCCTGGCTAACGCAGCACAATTGCCCTGGCGTCAGGTTCCACACCAACGTGTCCGGGCGATAGTCGATCTGCCCGCGCAAACGGTCGAAGCTCTGGTGCAGGTCTTTGGCCTTGGCGGCTTCGGAGCCATACAGCGTGGCGTAATCCCGGGTAAACCCTTCGGGCTGACGGCGGTAGATCTGCCCGCCATCCCGGCGATTTTCATCGATCAGGATCGGTTTGAAGCCAGCGGCGACCCAGGGTTTCGGCACAACGGATGCCGGCCGGACCCGCACCAATGATGACTATCCGCGCAGTGGCCATATCGCCTCCGGTTGTGTGGTGACGATGTCCAGGCCTTCACGGACTTCGTTGGAACAGGCACGCAGGCGTTCGCCGCTGCGGGTCCAGACCCAGCAATCCTGGCAAGCGCCCATCAGGCAGAAGCCCGCGCGGCGGCCCGAATCGAATTCCGACTGGCGCAACGCCGAGCCCTGGGTCAACAACGCGACCATCAGCGTGTCGCCCTGCAATGCCTCGATAGGCGCGCCATCCACCGTCAGTTTGACGGTCGGCCGGCCCTGCTCGGCCAGCCTCACAAAACGCCCCTTCATGCGTAGGCTCCCAGGCTGATGGTGGTTAAGTCCTGCTGAGTTTTCAGCAACTCGGCACTGTCGTGATGGCAAAGGATTTCGCTGCCGCCGTCGATGATCCGCAGGTTCGGCGCGGTGCGATTGCACAGGCCGTCGACCCGCACCGGGCAGCGGCTGAGGAAGGTACACAGTTCCGGCACGTTGGCCTTGGCGCTGATTGGCGGCAGCGTGCCGCAGGTGGTGCCGCAGTTTTCCAGCCAGCCCTGACGCAGTTCCGGCACCGAATGGATCAACAGATCGGTGTAGGGATGAAACGGTGCCTGGGCAAACGACTGCCGACTGCCCGCCTGGACCTTGTGGCCGCTGTACATCACCACAATGTCGTCGCACAGCGCCCGCACGGTGGAGATGTCATGGCTGATGAACAGATACGACACGCCCAATTGCTGACGCAGGTCGCGCAGCAGTTCGAGAATCGCCGCGCCGACCACGGTGTCCAGCGCCGAGGTCACTTCATCGCAGAGGATCAGGTCCGGTTTGGCCGCCAGGGCCCGCGCCAGGTTGACCCGCTGCTTTTGCCCGCCGGAGAGTTCATTCGGGCGGCGTTCGGCCATGGCGCGCGGCAGGCGCACCAGGTCCAGTAGTTCGCCGATGCGCTCGCGCAGTGCGGCGCCCTTGAGGCCGAAGTACATCTTCAGCGGACGACTCAGAATGGTGCCAACGCTGTGCATCGGGTTGAGCGCGGTGTCCGCGTTCTGAAACACCATTTGAATCCGTCGGAACTGTTCGTCAGTGCGTTCGGACAAGCTGCCGCCCAATGGCTGGCCATCGAAGGTCAGGCCGCCCAAGGCTGGCGTCAGCAGCCCGGCCACCACCCGCGCCAGGGTCGACTTGCCGGACCCCGACTCACCGATCACGCCAATGGCCTGGCCCCGGCGCACGGTCAGGTCGATGTCTTCCAGCACGCGGATTGACGGCATGCCTTGCAGGTTCTTGTTGCCGTAACCGGCGGTCAGCCCGTGGATGGTCAGCAGCGGCGTTTCTTCGGCGATGCCGCAGGGCGGGCGAATTGTCGTGTCCGGGCGGGCCGCCAGCAGCAGGCTGCGGGTGTATTCGTGGGTCGGGGCTTTGAGCAGCGGCGCGGTGGCGCTCTGTTCGAAAATCTGACCGCCGTTGAGCACCACAATCTGATCGGCCATCTGCGCGACCACGGCCAAGTCATGGGACACGTAGACCGCTGTCGCGCCACGCTCACGCACCACGCGTTTGAAGGCGCGCAGCACGTCGATCTGGGTGGTCACGTCGAGGGCGGTGGTTGGCTCATCGAGTACCACCAGCAGCGGATCGCTGATCAGCGCCATGGCCGCCATCACCCGTTGCAGTTGTCCGCCAGACACCTGATGCGGATAGCGCTGGCCGATGTGATCGGGGTCCGGCAGGGCCAGATCGCGGAACAGTTCGACGGCCTTGGCTTCAAGCACCGCCCGGCTGCCCAAACCATGAATCAAGGCGCCTTCCACCACTTGGTCGATAAGCTTTTTCGCCGGGTTGAACGCGGCCGCCGCGCTCTGGGCGATATAGGACACCCGGTTCCCGCGCAGGCCTTGCAGTTCGCTTTCACTCAAGGCCAGCATGTCGTGTTCGCCGACCTGCACCACGCCACCCGCCAACCGACAGCCGCGCCGGGCATAGCCCAGCAGCGCCAGGGCGATGGTGGTCTTGCCGGAGCCGGACTCACCAATCAGCGCCAGCACCTCACCTTTGGCCAGCGAGAAGCTCACGCCCTTCACGATTTCCACTTCGCCGCGCTCGCCACAGGCGACCACGCGCAGGTCTTCGACTCGAATCAATTCACTCATCTCAATGACCTCCCGCACGTCGACTACGCCGTGACGACAGTCGGTCGATGAACAGATTCACGCCAATGGTCAGGGTGCCAATGGCCAGCGCCGGAATCACGATGGCCGGCGCGCCCTGATTGAGGCCGCCGATGTTCTCACGCACCAGGGATCCGAGGTCAGCATCCGGTGGTTGCACGCCCAGGCCAAGGAAACTCATGCCACTGAGCAGCAGCACAATGAAACCGAAGCGCAGCCCCAAATCCGTCAGCACCGGGTTGAGCATGTTCGGCAGGATTTCCACGCAAGCGATGTACAAACGGCGCTCGCCACGGGTACGAGCCACTTGCACATACTCCAGCGCCTCGATGTTTACCGCCATGCTACGGGCGATGCGGAATGCACCGGGGGTGAAACTCAGCACCGCAGTGCAGATCAGCAACAGAACCGAAGAACCGAACGCCGAAACCATGATCAACGCCAGCATCTTGCTCGGGATGGAAATAAAGGCATCCATCAAACGGCTGATGACTTCGTCCAGCCATTTCGGCGAAACCACCGACAGCAGTGCGCAACCGGTGCCCAGCGTGCTGGCCAGCACCGCCGAAATCAGCGCCAGGCCCACGGTGAACCGCGCGCCGACAAGAATCCGGCTGAGCATGTCGCGGCCCAGGTAATCGGTGCCCAACGGGTAAGCCGCGCTAAGGCTGTCGAAGACATTGTCAGAGACCACGGCCCCCACCGGGTGCGGCGCCAGCCAAGGGCCGAAGATGGCCACCAGCAACCAGATCACACACATCGCAGCGCCGACCAGACCGAGCCACGACGGCCCATGGGAGACTTTGCCCAGCGCCAGTTCGGGCCCGGCAGGCGCCGATTTCGCAATGAGATCGTTCATTGGTTTCTCAGCCTCGGATTGGAAAGAATCGCGCACAGGTCGGCAATCAGCACCAACCCCAGGTACGCCGTACAAAACAGCATGGTGCAGGCCTGAACCAGCGCCATGTCGCGATTGGTCACCGCATCGACCATCAGGCTGGCGATGCCGGGGTAGTTGAAGATGGTCTCGACGATCACCACCCCGCCCAGCAGGTAGGACAGGCTCAGGGCGATGGCATTGGCAATCGGCCCGATGGCATTGGGCAAGGCATGGCGCAGGACGATCCGCATCGGACTCACGCCTTTGAGCCGGGCCATTTCCACATAGGCGCTGTCGAGTTGATCGATCACCGCCGCCCGGGTCATGCGCGCCATTTGCGCGACAATCACGCAGCACAGCGTCATCACCGGCAAGGCGTAGGTGCGCAGAAATTGCAGGGGTGAGGTGATGTCACTGGCATAGGACAACGCCGACAGCCAGCCCAGGTTCACCGCAAAAATCAGCACCGCCAGGGTCGCCACCAGAAACTCCGGCACCGCGACCAAAGCCAGGGTGATAAAGCTGAGGAAACTGTCGATGCGCCCACCCCGGCCCATGGCCGAGCCGATGCCGAGGATCAGTGCCACCGGCACCGACACCAGCGCCGTGACGGTCGCCAGCATCAGCGTGTTGGGAACGCGCCCGGCCATCAAGTCGCTGACCGGCATCGCGTTGGACACCGACTGTCCCATGTCGCCGCTGAGCAGGTTCATCAACCAATGCAGGTAACGCACCACACCGGGTTGATCCAGCCCCAGTTTCAGGCGCAAGGCCGCCACCTGTTCCGGCGTGGCGAACTGCCCCAGAGCCTGTTGCGCCGCGTCCCCCGGCAGTACCGCCGTGATGGCGAAAACCACCATGGACACGATCAACAAGGTCACGACCGCCGCGCCGAGGCGGCGGCCGATCAACCACAGTGTGTTGCTATTCATTGCCCTACCCTCATGCAATATCCCCGCGTTACATGCTTGTGCAGCCGATCAGGCATCCAGCCAGATCTGCTCGGCGAACATGTAACCCATGAAACCGCCCAACGGGTTGCTGCCGTAGCCTTTGATGCGCTGATCGACGCCGTCGATGTTGCTGATGAACACCGGCACACCGATGCCGCTGTGGTCATGCACCAGGGTCTGCATGTCGGCGTACATCTTGCTGCGCTTGGCATCGTCGGTTTCACCACGGGCGAGCATCAGCAACTGGTCGAACTGATCGTTCTTCCAGCCTGATTCGTTCCAGGGCGCGCTGGACTGGAAGAACTGCGAGAACATCACGTCGGCGTTCGGCCGTGGGTTGATGTTGCCGAAGCTCAACGGGTGCTTCATCCAGTGGTTGGACCAGTAGCCATCGCTGGGCAAACGGTTGACGTCGAGCTTGAGCCCGGCCTGTTTCGCCGATTGCTGCAGCAGCACGGCGATGTCCACTGAACCGGTCGCGGCCGGTGAGCACATCAGCGGCATGTTGATGCTGTCCATGCCTGCCTTCTTCAGCAGAAATTTGGCTTTTTCCGGGTCGTAGACAGTCTGCGGGAGGTCGGCGTTGTAGTAGCGCGAACCGGGGGAAATCGGATGGTCATTACCGACCACCGCAAAGCCTCGGAACACCGCGGATTTGATCTGCTCGCGATCGAGCAAGTGCTTCATGGCCTGGGTGAATTCGGCGCTTTTGCCGGGCATCTGATCCTGACGGATGATCAAATCGGTGTAGTTGCCCGACGGCGCATCGACGACGCGGTGGCTGGTGCTGGCCTTGATCCGCGTGGTAGAGCGCGGGTTGACCTCGTTGATGATATGCACATCGCCCGACAGCAGCGCGTTGACCCGTGACGGTTCGTCGGCAATCGCGATGAACTCGATTTCGTCCAGGTACGGCAGGCCCGGTTTCCAGTAGCCGGTGTTGCGCGCGGCAATCGAGCGCACGCCTGGCTTGAATTCCTTGACCTTGAACGGCCCGGTGCCGATGCCCTGATTGAAGTCGGTGGTGCCTTCGGGAACGATCAACAAGTGCGACACGGCGAGGATCGACGGCAGCTCGGCGTTCGGCGCGCTCAGGCGGATCTGCACTTCGTGGGTGCCGGTGGCCTTGATCTCTTCGAACTGCGCCATCAGCGGCATGACCTTGGAACCGGTCAGCGGGTCCTTGTGGCGCGACAGCGAGTACACCACGTCGGCGGCGCTCAGGGTCTTGCCATTGTGGAAGGTCACGTCCTTGCGCAGGGTGATGATCCACTGCGTTGCGTCGGTGTTGTCGATGCGCTCGGCCAGTTCCAGTTGCGGCACCAGATGGCTGTCGAAACGGGTCAGGCCGTTGTAGAACATGAAGTGGCGCACGTAGTCGGTGGACAGCGCGCCCTTGGCCGGATCCAGGGTATCGGCGGTGGAGCTGGACATGCCGGCGACGCGGATCCGCCCGCCCGGCTTGCCTTTGCCCGGGGTCGCGGCTTCTTCGGCGAAGAGCTTGCCGGCGGCACCGAACAGGCTACCGGCACCCGCTGCGGCGACACCCGCCACCCCGAGCATCTGCAACGCGTGGCGGCGCGACATGCCGCGATTGAGGCCTTCGAATACCCGCAGGCTTTCCTGGCCGGAGATCAGTTTGGAGTCGATCTTGTTGTCAGTCATATCAGTTGTACCTGTCGAAAAAATGAGGCTCGAGTGCTCGCGGTTATCCGCGGCGTCCTGGAAACGCAAACGACGGTGACGCCACAACATCAACTCAATGCAAATAGTCCTGGAGGCGGTAGTAAGCACCTACGAACGGCAAGAACCACGGTTTGCCGAAATGCCCGGGAATCGCCGGCCAGTCGAGTTCGCGCCAGGGGTTGGCCTCGACCTTGCCGGCCATCACCTCGGCCATGACCTGGCCCATGTGCACCGACATCTGCACCCCATGGCCGCTATAGCCCATGGAGTGATAAACCCCGCCGTGCTGACCGGCTCGAGGCAAACGGTCGGACGTCATGTCCACCAGTCCGCCCCAGCAGTAGTCGATCTTCACGTTGGCCAACTGCGGGAACATCTGCACCATCGCCGCTTGCAGCACCTTGCCGCTCTTGGCGTCGGACACACTGTCAGACATCGCAAACCGCGCGCGGCCGCCGAACAGCAAGCGGTTGTCCGGGGTCAGGCGAAAGTAGTTACCGATCATGCGGCTGGTGACATAGGCACGCCGACCGGGCAGCAGTTGATCGATCAGCCACTGCGGCAGCACCTCAGTGGCGATCACGAAACTGCCGACCGGCACGATGCGCCGCCGATACCAACCCAAACCGCCGTGCTGACAGGCGCCGGTCGCCAGCAACACTTGCCCGGCGTGCAGCGAACCCTTGGCGGTGTTGACCCGATAGCCGCCGGCCTGGGCTTTCCAGTCCGTCACTGGCGTGCCTTGATGGATCAACGCGCCGTGACGTGCCGCCGCCTCGGCCAACCCGACACCGAAACGCCCGACGTGCATCTGCACGCCATTGCGCTGCAGCAAGCCGCCATGGAACTGGGCCGAATTCACTTCAGCGCGGGTCTGTTCGGCGGACAGCAACTCGACCTCGGCATCGACTTCCCGGCGAATCAGTTCGCAGGTACGCGCCAGGCCTTCGTAATGCATCGGCTTGGCCGCCAGTTTGAGCTTGCCGTTGCGCTTGAGGTCGCAGGTGATCTGCTCCTGCTCCACCAGCGACACCACGCTGTGCACCGCGCTTTCATAGGCCTGGTAATAAGCGCGGGCCTTGTCGGCACCGAGGCTGGCGCTCAGCCCGGCGTAGTCCTGCGCAACGCCGGTATTGCACTGGCCGCCGTTGCGCCCGGAGGCTTCGCCGATCACCCTTCCAGCTTCCAGCACCACCACACTGGCGCCCTTTAGCGCCAATGCCCGAGCCGCCGCCAGGCCGGTGAAACCACCACCGACGATGGCCACGTCGACCTGCCCGGGCAACGCACCGGGCTGGGCACCGGTAAACGCCGGTGCGGTGTCGAGCCAGTAGGATTCACTGCCCATGTCTAACCCGCCTATGCCAAATGAAGAATGCCGTTACCGTTCGACTCAGAGACCGACCAGCGCCGCCAGCCCACCGATGTCGGTGATCTGCTGGTAGCCGTAGAAGGCATTGGCCGGAACTTCGTGACCACGGGCGACAAAGGCCTTGTTCTTGATCTTCATGTCGTGGGCCGGCATCAGGTCGTAACGGAAACTGGAGGACACATGCAAGATGTCTTCCGGGCCGCAATTGAGGTTGTCGAGCATGTACTCGAACGCCGCCAGACGCGGCTTGTAGGCCCGGGCCTGTTCGGCGGTGAAGACCTTGTGAAACGGTGCGCCGAGCTTGTCGACGTTGGACATGATCTGGCTGTTGCTGGCGTTGGAGAAAATCACCAGAGGGATCTTGTCGGCGATTTTCGACAGGCCGGCTGGCACGTCCGGGTGTGGACCCCAGGTCGGTACGGCGTCGTAATACAGCTGACCTTCGCCACGGTATTCGATGCCCCAACGCTTGCAGGTCCGCGCCAGTGCGGTCTTGAGAATTTCATCATATGGCCTCCAGTCACCCATCACCTGATCCAGGCGGTAGGCGGAGAAATCCTTGACGAACTGATCCATCTGCTCGGGTACCACGCGATCGGCGAACAGTTCGCGAGTCATCGTGCCCATGTGGAAATTGGTCAGCGTACCGTAGCAGTCGAACGTAATGAATTTGGGGCGAAGAAAGCTCATTGTGTGCGGTCCTGAAGTTCGTTGAGGTCATGGCGCGACAGGTATTCGCTGCGTTTCGCAAGCGACGATGCAACGCTGCAGCACACCGTTATTACAACACCGTGAAATCAGCAGATGGCGTTAAAAGCGACCTCTGCTTGATACAAACCACCGTTTTAGCCACCCCCCTCAGCAGACTTTGCGGCTCGCTCCAGCCTTGGGCAAACCCCGTATTTATGCGCTCTTATGGACCTTCATGGCTACTTGAGGCTCAAGAACGCCCCCATTCACGGCAGAACCTGCGCCGGGCTGAACGAAAACGGGCGCTTCTCTAAGGAAGCGCCCGTTTGGGTGCGGTTTGAAACCTGTCGACGATCTGCGGTCAGCGGATCCCTGTGGCGAGGGGGCTTGCCCCCGTTCGGCTGCGAAGCAGTCGCAAAACCGGCTGACGCGTTCTACCAGAAGGATTGTGGTCGTTGGTTTTGGGGGGGCTTCGCCCCCCAGCGGGAGCAAGCTCCCTCACCACAGGTGTTAGGGGGCGGACATTAGCCAGCGATATCGATCAGCACACTCTTGAAGCGCAAATTCGCTTCGAACGCTTCGCGCCCCAGGTCCTTGCCGATGCCGGAGCGTTTGTAGCCGCCGGTCGGCAGGATGTAGTCGTTGCTGCGGCCGTAACGGTTGACCCACACCGTGCCCGCCTCCAGCCGCCGGACCAGTCGCAAGGCACGGTTGATGTCGGCGGTGTGCACGCCCGCCGCCAGGCCGTAGGTGGCGTGCGCGGCCAGGCTCAATGCCTGTTCTTCGTCATCGAAGGCCTGCACCGTCAGCACCGGGCCGAAAATCTCTTCACAGACCGCCGGGTTCTGGTTGTCCAGACCGGCCAACAAAGTCGGCTGGTAATAAGCACCGCCCAGCCCATCGAACAAACCACCGCCGGTCAACACTTCGGCCCCGGCCTGGCGCGAACGCTGGACGATGCCATCGATGCGGCTGGCCTGCAGCCGGGAAATGATCGGCGACAGCGTGCTCTCGGACGACCAGGTCGGCCCCGGGCGCAGCTCTTCGAAATACGCCTGCAAGTGCGCAATGAACGGTTCCATGATCGAGCGTTCAATCAACAACCGCGAACCGGACACGCACACCTGCCCGGCATTGCCGGTGATGGCCAGCGCCACGGTGCGCGCAGTCTTCGCGATGTCCGGGACGTCGGCGAACACCAGTTGCGGGCTCTTGCCGCCCAGCTCCAGCGTCACCGGTTTGGGCCCCACCAGTGCACAGGTGGACATGATGCTTGAGCCGGTCGCCGTGGAGCCGGTAAAGGTCACCTTGCCCACGCGCGGATGACGGCACAAGGCATCGCCAGTGATGCGACCATCGCCCTGGACCACGTTGAAAATCCCCGCAGGAATACCCGCCTGCACCGCCAGCTCGGCAAAACGCAGGCTGGAAAACGGTGTCAGCTCCGATGGCTTGAGCACTACGGCATTGCCGGCGGCCAGCGCCGGGGCAACCTTCCACGACGCCATGCTCAAGGGAAAATTCCACGGCGCGATGGCCGCAATCACGCCATACGGTTCGGCGATCTGCATGCCCAGCCGATCAGTCTGAGTCGCCGCGACATGCCCGCCGTGCTTGTCCGCCAGTTCGGCAAAGAAGCGAATACCTTCCGCCACGTAGGGAATATCCCAGGCGATCACATCTTTATGCGGACGGGTCGAGCCCACGGCTTCCAGCGGCGCCAGGACAGCAGCATCGGCCTCGATCAGATCGGCCCAGCGACGCATGACCCGCGCCCGTTCCCGGGGTGGACGGCTGGCCCAGTCGCTGCGGTTGAATGCCTGCCAGGCATCGTTGACCGCTTCATCCACCAGGTCCGCATCGGCAATCGGCAACTGGGCATAGGCCTGGCCGTCCGAAGGGCGGACCACCTCCAGCCCCGGTTGAGCGTCGCGGTATTGACCGGCAATAAAGTGAGCGCTGCGCACAGCGATAAGGCGGGGATCGAAGCTATCCATGGAGCACTCCAGAAAGGGACGGCGAGTCGTGAGCTCAGGCCTCCATCGTAGAAAAAAAGCCCAAGCATTTGCTGCCGACCTTATGGGGCAATTAAGTAGTAAGTGTGGTCTGCAGGCCTTTGATGTGAGGAATCTGCCGAATCTATACGGCCCCCTTGTCAGGCCTTCACGCAGATGGGATACAGGCATCCTCGCGCCGGAAAACCGGTTGATCGCGCACACTGTAAAACGGAGACTTGCCATGTCCGCCTCGCACCCTTCCACTTATGTCTATCGGCCGATGACCGCCGCCGACCTGCCTTCGGCCCATGCCTTGTCTGTTGAGTTGAAGTGGCCTCATCGCCTGGAAGACTGGGCGATGTTGCAGCGGGTCAGCGAAGGCTTTGTAGTGCTCGATGGCGAGCGACTGATCGGCACCGCGTTCGCCTGTCGGCAAGGCGATTTCGCCACCATCGGCCTGGTGATTGTCAGTGACGACTATCAGGGCAAGGGGATTGGTCGTCGATTGATGGAGTACGCGCTGGAGGCTTGCCAGTCATGCACGCCGATGCTCAATGCGACCCTCGCCGGCGCACCGCTTTACGCCAGCCAGGAGTTTGTCGAGTTCGGCCGGATTCAGCAGCATCAAGGCCCGGCGCAGGCACCCGTGCTTGAACCGCTGGCGGACGGTGAAGAATGTCGCCCGCTGCGCGCAGCCGATCAGGCGCGTCAACTGGAACTGGCCAACGCCGGCAGCGGGCTGGACCGGCAAGCGGTGCTCTCGGATTTGTTCAAGGTGGTCGAGCATTCGGTGGGCATCGAGCGCGACGGTCAATTGCGTGCCTTCGCCCTGCTGCGCCCCTTCGGTCGGGGTCGTTGCCTCGGCCCGGTCATCGCCGAAACTCCTGAGCAGGCCAAACACCTGATCGCCGTGTTGTTGGCCCAGGTGCCGGACGCCTTCGTGCGGATCGACATTCCGGCGGACAGTGGCTTGGGCGAATGGCTGGAGCTGGCCGGCCTCAAGCAGGTCGACACCGTGGCACAAATGGCACGCGGCACACCGCCGCAAGCGGTCAACGGCGTCCGCCAATTTGCCCTCGTCACCCAAGCCATTGGTTGACCCCGGCGCGCGATGAAACAAGCGCCATCCAACACCTTCTATCCCCCATTTGCAGGGAGCGTCACCCGTATGTCTCAACCTACCGTTCTGCTGTTGGCTCGCGCCGATGGCAGCCGTGTTTCTACGTCTTTCAAGGCAGCGCCCTTGAGTTCCATCGATCCGTTCATGGACTGTCGTCAGATCGCCTACATCGGACCCGACGGCGTATCGGCGGGCATTGTTCATACGAGCGAAGCCTTCGATATCGATGACTTTCCGCACACCGAAGTGATCGTGGTTCATGCCGGGCACGTTGTGCTGCAATCTCCGGAGCAGACGCTGGAACTGGGGATCGGTGCGAGTGCCGTGATCGGTCGTGGTACGGCACTCAAGTTTCAGGCACAACCCGATACGTGCTGGGCCTTCTGCGCCGTCACCAGCCCCAGCGCCGTACCGACACCGGGGCTGACAGCGCTCGATCCTTTGGCGATGCTGTCCCCTTCGGCGGCACCGGAACCGCAAATACTGATCGGACCCACGCCGCAATGCCGCTCGCGCAATGCCTTCGAAGACGACACGACTAATCTGCGCGTGGGTGTCTGGGATTCGACGCCGTACGCCCGCCATGGTCGGCCACACAAACTCAACGAGCTGATGCATCTGCTTGAAGGCAGTGTGAGCTTGCAAGCGCCCGACGGGAGCAGCGTAACGGTCAATCCCGGAGACACCGTGTTCGTGCCGCAAGGGGCACCTTGCGCCTGGAACAGTGCGCGGTATGTGCGCAAGGTATACGCCGTTAAATAGCGCTAATTCCTATGCAAGACACAAGCGGGTTTGCTCGCGAAGGCGGTGCTGAATGTTATGGCCTGCTCGCGATGAGGCCGGCCCATTCAGCACAAAACCCGCGATGTCCTTCGGTGTTCCGCCGAATGGGGACACCGAAGGGCAGCTCTGAAAATCAGAGATATTTAAGAATCGCGATGTCGCGACGGCGCTGTTTGAGGTTGGCGAACCAACGCGTCGGGAAGAACAGCAACACCCCGAGAATCACGCTCCACAGCCAGACCATGGGCAGGTCATCGAAGCCGTAATAGGTGCCCTGATTGGCGCCCCAGATCGCGACCGCCACCAGGTACATGGCCTTGAGTACGTACAGGTGCAGCAAATAGAAGAACATCGGCGCCCCGCCGTAGATCGCCAGGGTCGCGGTGGACCAGCGATCCTGAGCCTTCTCGAACAACGCCAGAAGGATCAGCCCCAGGCCGAGGGTCGGCATCAGGAACATCAGCGACGGCGGGTACTTCTTCGCGCTCATGAAGCTCATGAAGGTGCGCAGCGAGTCACCGGTTTGCACCCACGGTTTCTCGCCGTAAACGTTCAGGTAACGGATGAACACGAACGCCACCAGCAGGCCGACGCCGACTTTCAGCAACCGGGAAATCCGCTCGGCCGGTTCCATGTCCTTGCCGAACCATGGCCCGATGGCCCAACCCAACAGGATCACCCCGATCCACGGCAACACCGGATAGGTGGTGCGAGCCCGGGTGAATTCGGTGATGTCGATGAACACCCGCTGATGCAGGATCGACCACGGTACGAAGAACGGCGACTCAGGCCCCACGGTCACACCATCGAGCAGGTTGTGCCCGGCGACAATCGCCACCCCGAGCACGATCAGCCAACCACGCTTGAAGTGCAGCAACCCGGCGAGCACGATCATGCAGATGCCGATGCACCAGATCACCTGCAGCCACAACGTCTTGGGCGGGAACTCGGCGTTCCAGGCAAAGCACACGAACGTGAGTTCCAGAAACACCAGGAACAGACCGCGCTTGAGCAGAAACACCGACGTCTCGCTGGCCGTGTGTTTCTGGCTGTAGAGCCAGGCCGACAAACCGGTGAGGAAGATGAACACCGGGGCGCAGATCTCGCTGAGCATGCGGGTGAAGTACAAGTCCGGCGTGACACTCAGCGCATCGATCGGGTCGGTGACCTGGCGGTGCAGCAAAAAGGTTTCCCGCACGTGGTCGATAAGCATCAAAAGCATGACGAAGCCGCGCAGGGCATCGATGGCCAGCATCCGGGTGTTGGTTTTTACAGCACTGGTGGCAAGCGCAGGGGAAACACTTCCCGCCTGCCCTGCCACACCTGTAGATAGGGTCATATCAGTCACTCATGTCGTGGTCAGTGGACTACCGCTGGCTCAGCCCTGTTTTTTCAGCCTGGCAATTTCCGATGCCGGCAGCTGCGACGGCGCCCGCGGCAAGGGTACCTGACCTTCCTTTCGATAGAACGACAGCGTCGAACTGAAGCTCTTCACGTCAAAGGGCTCGGCCTGGCCCTGCGGGTTAACGCGCTCACCAGAGACGTGGTCCTTGTATTCGACTGCCACCACATAGGTGCCCTGCCAGGGCAGCTCGAAACTGACCCTGCCCCCCTCATCGGTGCGTCGGGTAAACACTTCACCGGAACCGGTTTCCAGCACCACGTCCTGATCGGCCAGGGGCTTTTTCGCATAGAACACCTGGAACTGCGCCTTGCCTGCATCAGCGCCCCCCGTGGGCACGATATCCAGGGTCAGTTCCGGGGTGCGGGCGCGCAAGTCACCGACCCAACGGGTGGCGGGCGTCCAGTAGGCCTTCAGGGTTTTATCGCCTTCGTGAAGGTCGAAGATCGGGTAATGCGCGTCCTGGGCCAGCAGCGAGTCATCCGCGCTGGTTTGATGCGCCACCGCAAACGCCTGGCGCTGCAAGGTCAGGCTCAACGGTTGGGACTTGTTGCTGATCGACCAACCCTTGAGTTGCCGGAACCGGTCCATCCCGCCCGGGGTGACTTCCAGCATGTTCTTGTCATATTCGCCGTAGTACAACGCCAGGGGTTGTCCCGGTGGCTGCTCATACCAGATTTGATGCGCCTCGCTGCTGCTTGCCAGCATGAAGACGCCGTAACCCAACAGTGCTTTTTTTGCGTTGCTCATTCGCATTTTTTTTGCGCTCCGATTGGTGTTGTTCCGTGGATCGTCGCAGCCCTGCAACGATCTGCCCCTCTCTCTGAACGCATTACAACGCAGGCAATTTTGCGCTTCGTCCCGAATTCATTGCTCATTACGCAAATGAAGACTTTTTTTGCCGCCTAAACAGCTCTTTATGCGGCCTGCGCCAGCGTGAAGCGCGCAGAGAGACTCTGCGCCCCCCATGTCCAATCGAGGTGCATGAGGAACCTGTGGGAGCGGCATCAGCCCGTCGCGCGCCTTTAAAAAAGGCGCGGCAGGCTGTAAGGGCATGGAGTGGACGACGGATGTGTTCGCGGAGTCAGTTTCAGTGACGCAGTAATTTGCGCAGCGGCACGCCGTCCTTGAGCACGGGTGATTTGATGACGATGTAGCTGAAGTATTTGGAGATGCCGATGTTCTTGTCCAACAAGCTTTCGATCACTTCCTGATAATGCTGGATGCTGCGGGTCATGAAGCGCACCAGGTAATCGTAGCCGCCGCTGATCAGGTGGCATTCGAGCACTTCATCGACCAGGCGGATATTGGATTCGAACTTGGCGAAGTCTTCGCGCTTGTGGTCGCTCAAGGTGATTTCGGTGAATACCGTGACCGAGTCGGTGATCTTGGCCAGGTTCAGGTGGGCCTTGTAACTGGAAATATACCCGGCCGACTCAAGCCGCTTGACCCGCTGCAGGCAGGGGCTGGCCGACAGGCCCACGGCATCGGCCAGGCTGACGTTGGTCATGCGCCCGTCCTTTTGCAGCTCAACCAGAATGCTGATGTCGATCCGGTCCAGTTTTACTAAACCTTCCATTGCGTACCTCTTGACTGCCGTTTGTAAGACAATCTTCTAGCAAAATCAGCGCCGTAAAGACAGCTGATGCTGAGCCACCAGATCCGCCATGCTGTTGATGCAGTAGTCCGCCGCGCACGGCGTCGGATGTTTTCCCTGGCCGCGACAAATCAGGCAGACAGCGCCCGCCCCTTGTGGCCGGGCGCAAGGCCGGGTCACCTGGAGGATGGTGTTGGCATCCAGTTCATTGGCCGCCAGCCAATCCTGATCCCGCAGCGGATCGCTGGCCAGAGAAATAAAATCGTCGGGCATGATCCCCAGGCGCTCACACAGCAGGCCCCGATCCTCGGCATCGCGATCGCCGTGCACCAGCAGACGATAGAACTTGCGCAAGTACAACATGGCACCGGGTGCGTCCTCGAACAACGACCAGCCGGCCACCGACCGGGCAAAGCTCATGCCCTCCTCCCAAGTGGCTTTCAGCCCCCAGCGCTCGGCCAACTGACGGTGGGCGAAACACAGCAAGCCACTGAAACCCAGCTCGCCGAAGCGCGGGTACAGCGCGTGCACCACCTCACTGAACTCGGCCAGCACCTGCGTTTTGTCTGGGTAGCCGCCACGGCTGTCGAGCAACGGCTGCAACGCCGTCCAGACCCCGGAATCGCGATCCACCAGGACTTCATCGCAATCGATCAACAACGCTCGATAATCAGTCAGCCCCATGGTGTGTAAAGCCTCCGATGATGCATTCCATCAATCCATGCTCCATAAATGCTCACGGGCGATGCCGTGTGGCAGCGCCCCGAGCAGGCGTGAGCTCAGTTCAAGACTCGTGCCAGTGCTGCGTCGAGAATCTGCAGCGCCTCGTCGACCTGCGCTTCGCTGGTCACCAGCGGTGCGAGGAAACGCATCACGTTGCGGTACACGCCGCACTTGATCACCAGCAGGCCTCCGGCCCGGGCTTCGTCGATCAGCCGTTGGTTCAGGTCGGCATCCGGGGTGCGCGCGTCATCATCCTTGATCAGCTCGATCGCCAGCATGAAGCCGCTGCCGCGCACGTCGCCGATACGCGGGTAACGGGCCTGCAAGCGCAACAACCCTTCACGCAGGCGCTCGCCCAAGGCTTCGCCACGGGCCAGCAATTGTTCTTGTTCGTAAGCCTCGATCACCGCCAGCGCCGCCGCGCACGACAGCGCGTTACCACCATAAGTACCGCCGAGGCCACCGGGCAACGGTGCGTCCATGATCTCGGCTTTGCCCACTACACCGGACAGCGGCAAACCACCGGCCAGGCTCTTGGCTACGGTGACCAGATCCGGCTGGATGCCGGCGTGCTGGAAACCGAACCATTTGCCGGTGCGACCGAAACCGGTCTGGATTTCATCGAGGATCAGCACAATGCCGTGTTTTTCAGTCAGGGCACGCAGGGCCTGGAGAAACTCTGTCGGTGCCGAGAGGAAACCACCATCGCCCTGCACCGGTTCGATGATGATCGCCGCGACCCGCTCAGGCGCCACTTGAGTGGCCAGCAATTCGTCCAGCGCCTTGAGCGCCATGTCGCTGGTGACACCGCGATAGGCATTCGGATACGGCGTGTGGAAGACCTCTGGGGCGAACGGCCCGAAGTTCTGTTTATAGGGCTGGCTCATGCCGGTCAACGTGGTGCCGAGCAAGGTCCGGCCGTGGAACCCGCCGCGAAAGGCAATCACCGCCGAACGGTTGGTGTGGGCGCGGGCAATTTTCACCGCGTTTTCCACCGCTTCGGCGCCTGACGTAAAGAACGCTGCTTTATAAGATTCCTGGCCGCCGATCATTTCACACAGGCGCTGGGCCAGGTCGAGATACGGCTTGTAGGCCACCACCTGGAAGCAGGCGTGGGAAACCTTTTGCAACTGCGCCTGCACCGCCGCGACCACCTTCGGGTGGTTATGGCCGATGTTCAACACACCGATACCGCCGACAAAATCCAGGTAGCGCTTGCCGTCCACGTCCCACAATTCAGAGCCTTGGGCCCGATCGATCACCAGCGGATGCGCGGTAACCAGGCCACGTGGCACGAATTGATCGCGCTGACGGAGCAAATGAGGGGTTTGGTCGACTTTGCTATTCATGGCATTTCCCATCGTGAGTCCGGCAACCGGGAAGTGGTTGCGATGGTGTTCAGGTTAAGGCTTGCGCGAAACGAACTACGCCGAACTTGGCCCCTGAGAAATTCGGATCGACTGTTTTCACCCCGCCAAACGGCAGATTCCTTCAGCCCGCCGAATCTGCCGGTGCGTGGCCGATACAACGTCACTCAACGCGTTAAACCCGCTGCTTTCGACAGATCCTGCGCTGGCGTTGCGCGATGATGGGCAGCACCTTCACTTTTCAGGAAATGCCCATGGCCCTGCTATACAAAGCTGACCCTGTGCGCGGCGAACAGTGGCAAGCGCTGTTCGCCGAACACGCCCCGGATATCGAATGGCGCGCCTGGCCGGACATCGGCGACCCCACCGACATTCAGTACCTGGCCGCGTGGCAGGCACCCGACGATCTCCAGGCGCTGCTGCCCAATCTGCAAGTGCTGTTTGCCTTGTCTGCCGGCGTCGATCAACTGGACCTCAGTCGCCTGCCGGAAAGCTTGCCGGTGGTGCGCCTGCTGGACCCCGGCATCACCCGCGGCATGTGTGAATACGCCTGTTTTGCGGTACTCAGCCTGCACCGGGACATGCTGCGTTATCGCCAGCAGCAAATGGCCCGCTGCTGGCAAGCGCACCTGCTGCAACCGGCCGCCAGGCGTCGGGTCGGGGTCATGGGGCTCGGCGCTCAGGCCCGGCAGATTCTGGCGACCTTGCAACCGCTGGGCTTTGCCTTGTCAGGCTGGGCGCGCAGTGCCCATCACATTCCGGGGGTCGATTGCTATGCCGGCAACGCGCAACTGCCGGCGTTCCTCAGCCAGTGCGACATTCTGTTGTGTGTTTTGCCGTTGACCGAACAGACCCAGGGCATTCTTGATCGCAGCCTGTTTCAGCAACTGCCCAAGGGCGCGGCGCTGATCAACATGGGCCGTGGCGGGCATTTGATTGAAGAGGATCTGCTAGAGGCGTTGGACAACGGACATTTGAGCGGCGCGGTGCTGGATGTACTGCAGCAGGAACCTGCACCGGCGGACCATCCGTTCTGGCACCACCCGCAGATTCTGCTGACACCGCACATCGCGGCAATGACCCAGCCAGAAAGCGCCTTTGAGGTGTTGCTGGAGAATATTCGCCGACATCAACGGGGTGAGCCGATGTCGGGCGAGATCGATCGCACGCAGGGCTATTGATTACTTTTTGTGGCGAGCGAGCTTGCTCGCGCTGGGTTGCGTAGCAGCCCCAAAAATCTGCGGGGGCAGGCAGGTTTACCGCGTTATCGTTCTTCGCGGGCAAGCCTTGCCCCACAGGGGAACGCGTTCCAGTGTAGGAGCGAGGCTTGCCCGCGAAGAGGCCCTTACCGGCGCCCCATCACCCTCAGGCGATCACAATCGAGCTACCGGACAAACTGTCCAGCCCGACACCCACCAGGGTCACCGAATCACTGCCAAACGTCAGCAGCGTATCCTGCCCCACCGCCGTGGCATGAGCGCGGAAGTCGTCGTTTGGCGCAACGCCCTGGACCCCGAGGAACACCAGTTTGTCGTTGGCTTGATAACCCATCACCCGGTCCTGGCCAAACGCACCGCTGAACAGGAATGTATCGACTCCGCCCCCCGACTCCATCAGGTCATTACCGACCCCGCCGACAAACACGTCGTTGCCGGTGCTGCCGATCAAGTGGTCGTTGCCGTCCAGGCCAAACAACCAGTCGCCCGTTGCGTGGGCCTTGAGGGTATCGGCGCCGGTCGTGCCCTTCACGCTTGAGGCGTACTGGGTCAGGTTGCTGCCGTCCACAAGGCCATTGGCGGTGACGCTGTGGGTCACGTCATCCTTGAACACGCCCCAGAGAAACCCTGGCTCCTTGGTGACGATGCTGCCGATGTCGCGGGTGATGCTGATGCCGCCATTGGCGTCGCGCACGTACAGGTTGCCGGCGCCGTCATTGGCAAAGACGAAGTTCTTCACCGACTGCTGCAGGTCCAGCACGTTGCTGCCCTTGCCGCCCAACAGGATGTTGTAGCCACCGCCATCCCTGAAGGTGTCGTTACCGTCGCGGCCTTCCAGATAGTCGTTGCCCTTGCCGCCCTGGATCAGGTCATTGCCATCGCTGCCGATGATGAAGGTGCTGCCTTTGTGAGTTTCGGCGTTGCGGTTCAAGTCCTGGACCCAGGTGTTGGCTCGCGCCGGGTCCGAGAGGTTGGCGACGATGATGGTCGAATCCTTGCTGGTCAGGTCGTAGAACTTCGACTCCAGCACCCGGGTCATGCCGTCGCCATAACCGGTGGGCAAATGCGAGATCCAGGTGGGAATGTTGAGGATCGAATACGGCAGCACGTTCCACGCTGTCGAGGCGTAGTGGTCGTTGAAGCTGACGATGTTATCGGTCGTCGAATCCTTGGCGGCATCGTGCACGCCCACCGAGGACAGGTTGAACGAGGAGCCATCGAGGGCGCGGAACACCGGGTCGTTTTCATAACCGATGTTCAGCACCTTGTCGTTGCTGCTTTGGGTCGGCGAGGCGTAGGCGATGTAGTTGGAGTCCTGGTAGAACCCGGACCATTTGTTGCCGCTCAAGTCCGCCAGGCTATTGACCGCCAACCCGCCGAGGCTGTGGCCGCTGACCAGCACGTCCTTGCCCGACAGGCCATTGGCCTGGGCAAACGCCGCGACGTCGCCGAGCAAATTGCCAAAGGCTTCGCCCACGTAGTTTTTCGCATAATCCTTGGGCCCCAACGCCGCCAGCAGATCGTTTATCACATCACCGATGGAGTCGCCGATCTGGATTTCCCGCGGGCCACTGGTGCCGCGAAAGGCGATGCCGATTTCCGTGAGATGACCCTGGGCGTCGTACTTGCCGAGGATTTCGACTTGCGCGCTGGTGTAACCGTCCTTCTCGCCGAAGAAGGTTCCGCGAGCGTCGGTCTTGCCGTCATAGCCCAGTTGCGCGGCGGTGATCGGCGTCCAGCCAGCTTTTTGCACGGCCTCGAGCGCGGCCTTTTCCGAATCGGGGTTCCAGGGAATGCCGGGAATGACGCCCTGGGAGTCGGTGCCGCCGATCAGCGCGGTGACCAGGGTTGCCGGCAAGCCCAGGCCGAAGCCGTTTTGCTGGTAACCGGTGGCGAAACCGTTGTCGAGGTTGTGATAGGAATACAGCGTGATCGCCATGGCGTCGCTGAACAACGCCTTGGAGTCTGCCGTGCCGAAGTTTTTGTAGTCGTACACACCCATTGATATTGCCTCTCTCTTTGTTGGAATTGTCAGAGATAGCTCACAACCAGGACGCCTCACTGACGAGGCGCCCCGGAGCATTTAGTGCATGCAGCCTTTACGCGAAGGTAATTCCCGAAGCCGAGAGATTATCCAGACCCACGCCAACCAGCGTTACGGCGTAATCGCCAATCTTGAGCACAGTGTCGTTGCCGGCCTGTGAGGCGTGCTGCTTGTAGTCGTAGCCCTGCCCCGCGCCCTGGACGCCCATGAACACCAGTTTGTCGCTGCCCTGGTAGCCATTGATCGCGTCGAAGCCGAAGGCGCCGCTGAACAGGAAGGTGTTGTTGCCGCCCGAGGCCTGCATCACGTCATTGCCCGCGCCACCGACGAAGGTCACGTGGCTTTTGTCGCTGCGCAGCAGATCGTCGCCAGCGTGGCCGAACAGCCAATCGCCCTCCAGCGTCGCCGCCAGCGTGTTGCCGTAAGCGTCGCCATTGAGCGAGTGGTTGTAGTGGGTCAGTTCCGTGCCGTTGAGCAAACCGTTGGCGGTGACGCTGTAGGTGACGTCCTTACTGCCCCACCACGAGCCCGATTCCTTGCTCACCAGCGCGCCGATGTCGCGGGTCATGCTGATACCACCGTAGGCATCGCGCACATACAGTGTGCCGTCGCCGTCATTGGCAAAGCTGAAGTTCTGCAACGGTTTTTGCAGCTCGAAGGTGTTGCTGCCCTCGCCACCCAGCAGCAGGTTGTAGCCACCGTCATCGCGGAACCGGTCGTTACCGTCACGACCTTCGATGAAGTCGTTGCCCGCGCCGCCCTTGAGCCAGTCATTGCTGTCGGTGCCAATGATGAAGGTGCTGCCGGTGTGCGGCTCGCCGCTGCGGCCCAGGTCTTCGACCCAGGTGCTGCCTCGGGACGATTCCGACAGGTTGGACACGATCAGCGTCGAGTCCTTGTCGGTGAGGTCGTAGAAGCGCGAATCGATCACCCGGTTCAAGCCGTCGGCGTAACCCAACGAACTGTGGGCCGACCAGTTCAGCGGGTTGAGGATGCTGAAGGGCACCAGGTTCTGCGCGGTGGAGGCGTATTGGTCATTGAAGTTGACGATGTTGTTGGTCGCCGACTCCTGATGACCGTCGTGCTTGCCCAGCGAGCCACTGCTGAAGGTGGTGCCGTCGAGTACTCGGAACACCGGGTCGTTTTCGTAGCCGATATTCAGCACGTTGTTGCCGGTGGCACTTTGGGTCGGCGAGGCGAAGGCGATGTAGTTGGCGTCTTTGAAGAAACCGCCCCAGTTGTTTCCGCTCAACTCCGCCAGGCTGTTGACCCCTAACCCGCCAAGGCTATGCCCGCTGACCAAGACATCCTTGGCACTCAGGCCGTGGGCGATGGCAAACGCGGCGACGTCTTTGAGCAAAGTGTCGAAGGCGTTTTTCGCGTAGTTCGTCGCGTAATCCACCGGGCCGACTGCGGCCAGCAGATTGTTTTTCATGTCGCCGAAGGTGTCGCTGTAGCCCAGGCCACCGGTGCCACGGAAGGCGATACCGATGCCGATCAGCTTCCCTGCCCCATCGTATTTACCGAGCACTTCGGCTTCGGCGCTGGTGAAGCCGTCCTTCTCGCCATAGAAAGTGCCTTGCGCCCCGACTGTGCCCTGATAGCCCAGCGCTGCCGCGCCAATCGGCGCCCAAGCGGTCGCCGGCAGTGGCTGGCCGGTGGGCGTGTACGCGTAGAGCGTCAGCGCGATCGCGTCGCAGTACAACGCCTTGCCGGCCTCACTGCCGACATTTTTGTAATCAAACAGTCCCATGTTGTTGCTTCCTTTGCGTCAAATCAGAACTGCCAGTCCAGGGTCAGGCCCACGCCGTGGTCTTTTTCCCGGGAGCCGAGCAAGCCGTTGTAATCCAGGTTCAAACGGGTATCGCGGCCCAGCGCCAATCCGGCACGTGCACCGACCACCGCGGCATCGCGGTCCATGGACACGCTTTGCACGCTGAACGCGGTGTTGCCGTTGACGAAGGCCAAGTGGTCTTCGGAACGGGTGTTGCTCAGGTTGTGCTGCCAGCCGAGCGTGCCGGACAGTTCCAGCTGTTGCTGGTCGGACAACGCAATGGCTTTGCTCGCCCGCAAGCCAAGGGTCGAAAGCACCATGTCGCGGTTGTTTTCACCGCCCTTGAGCGCGGCGACGTCACCTTTTTCGCTGAAGCTTTCAGTGTTCAAGTGCACGTAAGCCAGATTGACGAACGGCTCCAGAGCGATCGGTTGCAGGTCCAGGCGATACGCCGCTTCGGTGAACAGTTGCACGGAGGTCGCATCGCGTTTGGATTTCTGCTTGCCGCTGACGTCACCGAATTGCAGGTCGCGTTTGACGTCGATGCGATGCCAGCTGTAAGCGCCACCGACGCTCAGGCGCAGCGCGTCGATTTCATGGCCCAGGTACGCACCCAAGTGGTAGCTGTCGACCGAGGCCGACGAATGTGTGCCATCGCCCATGCTCAACGAGCTGTCGCTATAACCGGTGACGAAACCCAGTCGCGTATCTTCAGTGATCAAGCCATCGACACCGGCCAGCAGCCCGCCAATGGAGCTGTTGGAACTGGCGTTGTCATGCCCGCCATCGCTCTTGCCCCAGGCGCCAAGCACTTTGAGCCAGACGTTGCTGCGGTCATCGGTCGGTGCGCCGGCGTCGAACAGATCACGCTCGCGCAAACGCTCGCCGACTGCATCGCGCAGGTAGCGACTGTCGTTGATCAGCAGCGTGCCGATCGCCGGATGAATCTCACCGGAGAGTTGCTGGAACGCTTGTTGCGCGACAGCGGCGGTCGGCGACAGCAGCAGCGCTTCATAGAGTGGATTGCCCGCGCCCAATTGCTCGGCGGCAGCCGCTACGGCGCGCTGGTTCGGAGTCTGACCGGCGCTGGTGAACGATGTCGCGTTACGCACGACGGCCAGTTGAATGCCGCCCGCCGAATAGTCGAGGGTGCCGCCGAGGAACAGGTAATCCGGCATCACCGCACCGAAGCGCCCTTCGATTCCGCCGGCCGCTTGCAGGATGTTGTACTGAGTGCCGAGCAGGGTTTTCGCTTCGCCGGTGGTCAGCAGCGTCGGGCTGTTTTCCAGCGACAGGCTGACCGTTGCGCCGTCAATGATCGCCTTGCCACCGGCGATGATCTGGTCGCTGCTGGTGGGTGACAGCTCTACGGCGTAGGTCGACCCCGGCGCAAACGTCACATCGCCACTGACGTGCAACGTACCAATGGAATTACCGGGCGCCACGGTGCCGCCGGCATTGGCGGTCACGGCGGCGATTCGTCCGTTACCGCCGAGGGTGCCGCTGGCATTGACCGTCACCGCCGATGTCAGTGAACCGTTCACCGCCAGTAAACCGCCGTTGACTATGGTCCGGCCGCGATAAGTGTTGTCGCCCGTGAGCATCAACCGACCGGCACCGGACTTGATCAGGCTGCCTTCGTACACCCGGTTGGCGGCGGCAAAGTCGCGAGCCATGCCTACCGCGTAATCGGTTTGATCCTGCTGACTGGCACCGGCCGCGATACCGTTTTCCCAGCCCTTGTCCTGCAACGTCTGTTGCCAGGCGCTGCGTTCGGCGGCGTCTTCGGATTGACGCTGAATCAGCGCCTTGTCCGAGATGTCATTGCTCCAGACATCGCTTTGCCCGGCCGCCAGATTGGCGTCGAACGCTCCGAGCAATTGCCCTGGCCCGCGCATCGCCCGTTCAAGGTTGGCCACGCCCCAACCGATGCGCGTGCCCGGTGCCTCGGTGATCGAACCGTCGAGCTGGGTCGCGGTGGTCAGCAAAACTTCCAGCGCCTGCTGATTGTTCATGTACGGATAGCGTTCCATCACCAGCGCCAGTGCCCCGGTGGCATGCGGCGCGGCCATGGAAGTGCCGGATTTGATCGCGTAACCGCCGCCGGGAATGGTGCTGTCGACCTTCGCGCCCGGCGTGGTAATGCACCAATACTTGGCGATCCCGCACTGGTTGTATTTCTGCTGGTTGCTCTGATCCAGCCCCGACACCGCCAGCCAGTGACCTTCCAGGTCGGGTTGAAAATACGGCAAGGCCGAACGCACGCTGGCATTCGGGTAACCGCTGTTGCCGGCGCTGAACACGTTGATCACGCCACGGCGCGAAACGTCGGCGGCGGCATCGAGCCAGGTGCCTTGGTTCCAGTGCTGGGCGTAGGCGGCGTGCAGGTCGTCGAGGGTCCGGTAGCTGACGTCCTTCGGCTGGCTGCCCCAACTGTTGTTGATCGCGCGTACACCCGCATCCGCCAGGGCGTCATAGACCGCTTTGAAATAGCGCGGGTCGGGGTTGGGGCCGAACAGGAAACTGTCGTTCTTGTTGGTGTTGCCGACGTAGATTTGCGCGTTGTACGCCACGCCGTGCATGCCGGTGCCATCCCGGGAAGCGCCCATGGTGCCGGTGACGTGGGTGCCGTGGGAGTCGTTGTTGGTGTTGAGCGTGCCGTCGACGTTGAACACCGAGCCGTCGACATAGCTACCGCTGGCCGTCACCGCGTGATAACGGTCGGCGGCAAATTCGGGATGGCTGGAGTCGAAACCGGAATCCAGTGCGCCGATTTTCACGCCTTTGCCGGTGATGCCGGCGGCATAGGCTTGGTCGGCCTGCATGCGCGCCAGGCCCCAATCGCGCTGGAACTCCGCCGAACGCCAACTGGCGGGGTCACCAAGGGTGCCGGTTTCCAGGTACAGCGCCTGGGCCAGGCCGGGCGCTGATGAAATCACGAGCAATAGCGTGCCGACCGACATCGGCTTGATCTGTACGTCCATGTGCATGACATCTCGCTTTCTTGGCGTTTTTAGAGTTGTAGTCCCCAGTCCTGGGGCGGCGTTTCTGTGTTTCTGTGTTTCTGTGTTTCTGTGTTTCTGTGTTTCTGTGTTTCTGTGTTTCTGTGTTTCTGTGGCGAGGGAGCTTGCTCCCGTTCGGTTGCGCAGCAACCGCCATTGGGCCTGCTTCGCAGTCCAGCGGGAGCAAGCTCCCTCGCCACACTGTTTTCGCTACTGAGCTTTCGGGCCCTGGCCGAAGGCCTCATCCACCTTCGCCAGATCCTGTTCGTTCAAGGTGCCGGCGTAGTAGTGCAACTTGGTCCAGGCCATCAGATAGTCGTAGCGTGCCTGCGCCAGATCCCGCCGGGTGGTAAACAGTTGTTGTTCGGCATTCAGCGCATCGAGGTTGACCCGTTCGCCGCCCAAAATGCTTTGTTTGGTCGAGACCACCAACGCTTCAGCCGACGTCAGCGCTTTCTGATAAGCACGCAACTTATTGACCCCCGACAGGCAGGCGCTGAACTGGCGGCGCAGCTGGATCAAGGTTTCCCGGGTCTTGCCGTCCAGTTCGTATTCGGCCTGCTCCATGGTGCGGCTGGCCTGCCGGGTCGAGGCCGAGACGCCGCCACCGGCATACAACGGCACGTTGACTTCGATGCCAATGGTGTTGGTGTCGTAGCGCTGGTTGTAGGTGTTGCCACTTTCCGATTCGTTCTGGCGCACCGAGGCGTAGGCGCTGACTTTTGGCAGGTGGCCGGCGCGGTTACGCTCGACCTCGTAGCGCGCCACTTCCACCGCCTGACGCTGGGAGGCCAGATTCGGGTTGTTGGCCACTGCCATTTCGTGCCAGGTGTCGTAGTTGGCCGGTTGCAGGGTGAAGGTCTGGAAGTTCTGATCCAGCGGCGTCAGGTCGCCAATGTCGATGGCTGCTACACCAATCAGTGCGCCCAATTCGCGCAGGGCTGCATCCTGTTCGTCACGCGCCTCGATTTCCTCGGCGGTCGCCAGCTCGTAACGTGACTCGGCTTCGAGGATATCGGTGCGCGTGCCTTCGCCTTGGCGGAACATCTGTTCGTTCTGCTGAAACTGCTCTTCGAAGGCTTTTTTCTTCGCGCGCGCGATGTCGATCTGATCCTGGGCGAACAGCGCCTTGGTGTAATTCTCCAGCACGCGAACCAGCAGCTCCTGGCTCTTGCCACGGAAATTTTCATCGGCGAACAGCGATTGCGCCACGCCTTTGCGATACGCCGCATAAGCCTCGTAATCGAGCAGTGGCTGTTGCAGGGTCAAGGTCGAGCCGTAACTGCTGTAGTTGCGGTCCTCGGTGAAGTCTGGTCTCCCCTCATTAATTTGAGTGACCTTGGAGGTGTTACGCCCCTTGTTGTAGTTGTAGCCCAGCCTCGGCAACAGCCCGGCGCGGCCGATGGCGCGGTTTTCAAGGCCCGCATCGCGTTCCTTGATGGCGCCGAGGAATACCGGATCATTGCGCAATGCTTGCTCATAAATGTCGAACGGCCCCATGGCCATCACACTGTTGCACGTCAGCAACGCCAGGGTCGCGGCGAGCAGGGAAAGCTTATTCATACAACCGAACATCCTTATTCCTCGGTCAACGCGGAGCCTGCCCGGTCGAGCAGCGGTTTGAACAGATAGTTGAGGAGTGAACGTTCACCGGTGCGCACAAACATTTCCGCCGGCATGCCGGGCTTGATCACCAGACCGTTGAGTTTTTCCATGGCCTGATCGCTGACGCTGCTGCGCAGCACGTAATACGGCACACCGGTTTTCTCATCGACCATCTGGTCGGCGGAAATCAGGCTGACTTCACCCGGCACGCGCGGTGTACGGCTCTGGTTGAACGCGGTGAACAGAATGTCCACCGGCAAGTGCGTACCGACCTTGTCGATCAGGTTGATCGGCAAGTGCCCTTCCACTTCCAGGCTGGTGCATTGCGGGACGATCTCCAGCAGGCTCTCGCCCTGGCGTACCACCGCGCCTTCGGTGTGAACCCCAAGGTTGACGGCGATGCCGTCGGCGGTGGCGATGATTTCGCTGTGTTGCAGGTCGAAGCCGGCGGAAGTCAGTTGCTCTTCCAGGGTTACGCTTTTGAGCTGCGCGTCGGCCAACTGGCTGCGGACTTCCTTTTGGTATTCCTCGCTGTGCTGTTGCAACTTCAGCCGGGATTCGAGGATGCCCTGCTCCACCCGGCCGCTTTCGCCGGTGTTCTCTGCCAGTTGTTGCTGCACTTGCGACAGCTGACGCTGGTAATCCATCAAGCGGTTACGCGGGATGTAGCCGTTGTCCGCCAAGGGTTGAAGGTTACTCAATTGTTGTTGCAGGGAACTGGCCTGGGCCGTCAGGTCGGTGCGCGCGCGGCGCATGCCGGCCAATTGCGCGCTGGCGCCTTCGATGTTCGCGCGCAGGGCCGCTTGCTCGCGGGAAAACGCTTCGCGACGGCTGCTGAACAACTGCCGTTGGCCTTCAAGCACCAAGGCCAGGCGTGGGTCCGGGTCGTTGCTCAGCTCGGCGGGGAAATTCACCTGCTTGAGGTTGTCCCGTTCGCTCTGCCAACGCGCCAGGCTGGCCCACGCCATGCGGTATTGCGCTTGCAGCGATTGTACGTCGGCCGCGACCTGGGTCTGGTCGAGTCGGAACAATGGCTGGCCCTGCTTCACCACTTGGCCTTCGCGCACCAGGATCTGGCTGATCACGCCGCTGCTCATCGATTGCACGGCCTTGCGCTTGCCCGAGACCACCACGGTCCCTTGCACCGGAATGCCTTGATCGAGCGGCGCGAGGCTCGCCCAGGTGAAGAAACTGCCGGCGCCGACGACCGCCAAAATCCAGCCCATGCGGGCGAAGAAACGCGCGTCGCGTTCAGGGCGTTCGGCGATGTAATCGTGCTCCATCGTCGCTTCGCTGTCGTTGTTCATGCGTGAGCTGCTCATACACCCGAATTCCTTGTCGTGGGCTGATACTGCCGGCTCATGCTGAGCCCGCCGGGTGCGTGCGCGGTTTTTTCGCGTTGTTGTTCCTGAGCGCCGGACAGCGCCTTGAGCACCTCCTGGCTTGGGCCGAAGGCCTGCAAGCGACCTTCGTTGAGCACCAGCAATTTGTCAGCCTGGGCCAGGGCCGAAGAGCGATGGGTGACCAGAATCACACTGGTGCCCTGGGCCTTCATGTGCGCGATGGCGCCGGCCAGTGCCGCTTCGCCGACGGTGTCGAGGTTGGAGTTCGGCTCATCCAGCACCACCAGGCTTGGGTTGCCATACAGCGCGCGAGCCAGGGCCACGCGTTGCTTCTGCCCGCCGGACAAACCGCTGCCATCTTCGCCAAGCACGGTGTCGTAGCCTTGCGGCATTCGCAGGATCAGTTCATGAACGCCGGCCTGTTGCGCGGCTTCGACGATTTTTTGCGGATCCGCCGCACGGAATCGGGCGATGTTCTCGGCGATGCTGCCGCTGAACAGTTCGATGTCCTGGGGCAGATAACCGATGTAAGGGCCGAGGTCGTCGCGGTTCCAGCGATGAATGTCCGCGCCATCGAGGCGCACTGTGCCGCCCAGCGTCGGCCAGACACCGACCAGCACCCGGGCCAGGGTCGATTTACCCGAGCCGGAAGCCCCGAGCACGCCCAGCACTTCCCCGGCGCCCAGGTTGAAATTGACCATGTGCAAGGTCGCTGCCCGTTGCCCCGGCGGGCCGGCGCTGACTTGCTCGAACGTGATCTGACCTTTCGGCGCCGGCAGCGCCATGGCCTCGTCACTCGCAGGGAAGGCTTGCAGCAAGGCGTCGAGACGGCGGTAAGCGAGTTTGGCGCCGCTCCACTGTTTCCACACGGCGATCAACTGATCGATGGGGCTTAGCACCCGGCCCATCAGGATGGAGCCGGCGATCATCATCCCGGCGGTCATGTCCCCCTTGATCACCAGCAAGGCGCCCAAGCCCAAAACCAGGGATTGCAGGCACAGGCGCAGGGTTTTGCTCAGGGAGCTGATGACCGCGCCGGTGTCGCTGGCCTGATTCTGCAAGCCGAGAAAACGCGAGTGCACCTCAAACCAGCGTTTGCGCAAGGCAGCGAGCATGCCCATGGCCTGAATGGTTTCGGCGTTATGCAGGTGACTGGTGGCCAGTTGGCTGGACCTCTGGGAAAACCCTGCGGCTTCACCCAAAGGCTTTTTGGTCATCGCCTCGTTGAGACAGGCCAGCCCGATCAGCAGCACTGCGCCCGCGGTGGCCAATACGCCGAGCCAGACGTTGAACAGAAAGATCACGAACAGGTAGACCGGAAACCACGGCGCATCGAAGAAGGCGAACAGCGCCGGGCCGGTGACGAATTGGCGAATATGGGTCAGGTCGCCCAGGGATTGCCCGGCGTTGCCTTCGCCTTTGAACAGGTTGCGCTCGAAAGCGGCCTGATACACCCGCAGGTTGAAACGGCGCTCCAGTTGGCTGCCGATGCGGATGACGATGAAACTGCGCACGATCTCCAGCAGCCCGATGAAGGCGAAGAACCCGACCACCATCAATGACAGCATTGCCAGTGTGGTTTCGTTTTGCGAAGACAGCACCCGGTCATAGACCTGAAGCATGTATATCGACGGAACCAACATCAGCACATTGATCAGCGCGGTAAAACATCCGACGCTGATCAGAATGCTTTTATAGTCGCCCAGTGCCTTGAATAACGGTGCGGTGGCCGGGCTCTTCGCCATCTTCATTGATTTTTCCTGAGGTGTTATTCCTCGCCTTGTTTGACGAGGTTCCAATTAACTGTCTGCGCACGGACCGAGACATTCTTTTGCCGGTTACTGCTTACACTTTAATAACAACTCTTTTCGAGCCTTAAAGAACTCCAGTTATTAATCGGCTGTTTATAACCGCAATAACGGGCTTTATATCCAGCACCCGGGCGTCGGCCCGGAACTTTCGCCTAATGCGCTTCGCGCTTGAGCGTAATGATCAGACCCGACTTCAAGGTGCTTTTATAAAGCCCCTCACGCTGTCGGCTGAAAAACACAATTCTTGAGCCTTCTTTACCGGTCACTGCAATGCCGTCCGGTTCCGGGAACCAGCCCATCGCCGATTTGTTCAGCCAGGCACTGAGGCAATCAGCCCCCTCGCCCAGGGTCTGGTCCGATTTAAGCTCGATCGTGCAGACATTCGACGGTTTGTCCTGCAGCGCCTGGGACTCGGGCGAGTCTTGCGCGGTATTCAAAATGGCTTGCCATTTACCGGCGAGCTCCGACGGGTCGGCTAATTTCAGACTGCTTGCCATGGCTACCTCTCCAAAAAACATCATCAGCGTCGCCAACAGCCACGCGGTTGTTTTGCAGGTAAAAGCGTTCTGGGTCATAGGGCATTTTTACTCTGGATCGTGGCAGAAAACGGCGCGTCAAGCGCCGCCCTCCTTTATGCCGTGAATCAGGCCGCGATGTCCGAGAACGCCGCCTGGCCAACGGTGCTGACCAGGAAGTCAGCCACGCCGTGCCCGGAGAAGTCCACCGACAACAGGCTGTTACCGCCCGAAGTGGTCAACACTGCATCGCCTGCCGCACCGGTGAACGCGTTGACGAAATGCAGGCCCGCACCCTTGGTGATGCCGGTCAGGTCGATCTTGTCCAGGCCACTGACAAAATCGAGGATCTGGTCGACCGCCCCCGGCTTGGAGTCGCTGCTGGCCGCGAACACGAAGGTGTCCGAACCCGAGCCGCCCCACAGTTTGTCCGCACCGCCCGCGCCGAAGAGGATGTCGTTGCCGGCACCGCCCTTCAGCTCGTTGGACACGCTGTTACCGATCAGCAGGTCGCTACCCGAACCGCCAATCGCGTTCTCGACAGTGACGCCCTTGGCAATGGATACGTTGCCCACCAGGCCGCCAACGTCGGAGAACGAGGCTTCATTGAGGTTGATCTTCTGGTTCTGGGTAAAGCCGGAGAAGTCCAGAGTGTCCTTGCCGCCCGCATCCCACACCGAGAACACGACTTTGTCCGACGACGAAGACGCGCTCAGGAAGTCGCGACCGGCGTTGGAGTTGAAGCCGTAGGTGGTGTCACCGGTACGGGTGGTGGTGTTGGCCCCGTAGAGTTTCTGGATGGCCGCGATATCATCCATCAGCGGGCCGGACGAATAGGCTTCCACGCCGCCCTTGCTGAAGTTCTGATCGGTGTTGCTTTCACTCCAGTAGCTCATGACGCTGTAACCGCGGGTGTCTTGCCCGTAAGTCGCGTCATTGTAGGTCGGTGCGCCTTCACCGGCGTTGTAATCGCCAGGGTGAGCCAGGCCCAGAGTGTGACCGATTTCGTGGGTCAGGGTCTGGCGACCATAGTTGTTCAGGTCCGGCGTCTTGTTCGGCGTGTAGCTGCTGTTGGTCAGGTACCACGAAGTACCGTCATAACCCGCACCCGTGCCAGGCAGATAGGCGAATGCCGCCGCGCCGTCCTGACCGCCGCTGTAGTTGCCGAACGTCATGTGACCGTCACCGCCAGAGGATTTCTCGGTGAAGGTGACATTGGCCACATCGGCCCAGGATTGCATGGCGAGCACGGCCTGGGCTTTCTGTTGCGTATTGAACTGGCTGAACCCTGTAATGCCGTGCTTGTTCATGGTGCTCGACGAGGCCGAGGTCAGGAACGTGTAGGTGAGTTCGATTTTGCCGCTGCCGTCCTTGTCCTGGTAGGCAGCGCCGTCACGCAGCAGTTGGGTCGCTGCCTGGTCGACGGAGTAGGAGGGTTTGCCATTGACCGTGAGATTGCCGCCCCGGTCATACTGATGGCTGAAGCTATCGATCTGGTTGTAAGCAGAACTGGGTGCAGCCAGCGCTTGCAATGGCGCAAAGGCCTGTTCGGCAAGATCAATAGCGTTGTCTTTTACTTTCGACATAAACACACTTCCTTGTTTAGCAATGGAACAGTTTTTGTCCGACAGGACAATCTCTGGCGAGATCGTCCAATCACTCGCCCAATGAAGGCGAAAGAAAACTGACACAATTCGAAATCAAACGTCTACATTTTTTTTGATGACAAATTGAGTTGCTTCGGCGAACTCCCATAAACAGTGTGTGCGGTGTCGAAATATTGTTTGAAGTTCAAGGCTTCAGCCGGATTGTCCGACAATTTGTTATTTAAATATTAAATATGGGTAAGTTGTTTTTTGCTGATGAGTTCTCGTTTTTTTGGACTTCTTAGTGTGAACGCCATTGTATTGCCATCAAACAAATTAAACATTCAGTGAGTTGCGGTATTGGCCGAGGACAGAGTTCCGACTGCCAGTTAATCCTGACACCGCCCTCAGATCATCCTCGCAATTTCGACCTGCTAGACTGACTACGCCTTGGCCGCCGTGCCCGGCAACAACACAGACACCTGCAATCGACACGCTCCCTTCCCCGGCTCCGTCAGCCTGCGAGCTGCCAAAGCCTGTCTCCTGATCTGGAGGTATCCCATGAGCGACAGCACCGAACTCACTACTTTCACCGGTTGGGCCGCAACGGCGCCCGGCGCGCCACTGGAACGCTATCGCTACGACCCAGGTCCATTGGGGAAAGATGAGGTGGAGGTCGCAGTGGAGTATTGCGGCGTCTGCCACTCCGACCAGTCGATGATCGATAACGAATGGGGCCTGAGCCACTATCCCTTTATCCCCGGCCACGAGGTGGTCGGCAGTATCGTGCGAGTGGGCGCACAGGTACGCGGTCTCGAAGTGGGACAACGGGTGGGCATTGGTTGGTACAAGGGCAGTTGCATGCATTGTTCCTCGTGTATCGAAGGATCCCACCAGCTATGCAGCACTGCCCAACCCACCATCATCGGCAGCAACGGGGGCTTTGCCGACCGTCTGCGTTCTCATTGGGCCTGGGCACTTGCGATACCGGACGGACTCGACCCGGCCATGGCCGGACCACTGTTCTGCGCCGGCTCGACGGTGTTCAACCCGCTCGTGGAATTCGACGTCAAGCCTACTGACCGGGTCGGTGTGGTGGGTATCGGCGGACTCGGTCATCTGGCACTACGCTTCCTCAACGCTTGGGGTTGCGAAGTCACGGCCTTTACCTCGTCGTTGAGCAAGCAGGACGAAGCCAGGCGCCTGGGCGCACACAACGTCCTCGCCTCGACCGACAGTAACGCGCTGAAATCCATTGCCGGCACCTTGGACTTTCTCTTGGTCACCGCCAACGCCGACCTCGATTGGCCGGCCATGCTCGGAACGCTACGCGGCAAGGGCCGCCTGCACTTTGTTGGCGTCGTGCCTGGCGCTATTCCAGTGCACGTGTTCGACCTGCTTCCCCAACAAAAGAGCATGTCCGCCTCGCCGGTCGGCTCGCCCAGTACCACAGCGACCATGCTGGAATTCTGCGCACGTCATCAGATCCTGCCGCAGGTCGAGCACTTTCCCATGAGCCGGGTCAACGAAGCCATCGATCACCTACGCAGTGGCAAGGCGCGCTACCGCGTCGTGCTGGACGCCAGCAAATGACAGACTTGCGCGTCGGGTAACACCGCACGCGCCTTCTGCCGCCGCTACTCGAGGTCTCCCACCGTGAAGGCATGCGCCTTAGGCCGGAGGCGTGAGGCATCAAATACGCAAGTGCGCACTCATGTAGTCAATGAAAACGCGTAGCTTGGGCGAGGCATAGCGGCTGGCTGGCCACAGCATCCAGAAGACGACCTGGCGGTCCACGTAATCATCCAGCACTGTGACCAGTTGGCCGCGTTCCAGCGCTTCACGCACCAGGAAGGTAGGCAGAAAGGCAATACCCCTGCCCTGGATTGCGGCATAGGCAAGAGGCTCGATCGTGTTCGACGTCATCGTGGCGGGCAGCACCAATTCAGCCTCGGATGTTCCGAGCCGCAGCGGCCAACGCTCCAGCTTTCCCGTTGCGGGGAATTTGTGTTGCAGGCATGAATGGCTCTCCAGTTCACGCGCAGAAGTGGGTACACCATGCCGCTTGAGATAGGTTGGCGACGCCACCAGCACATGTGCGCAGGAGCCCAAGCGGCGCGCGGCCAAGCGCGAATCGGTTTGCTCGCCGGTCCGAATCACCGCGTCGAACCCTTCCTCGATCACATCGACCATGCGGTCGCAAAAATCGATATCCAGTTCGACTTCCGGATACCGCTCCATGAACCCGTCAAAGGCCGGCATCATCAGGTCGCCCAGTAGAGGTGTGCCCACACGAAGCCGCCCACGTGGACTGCCAGCCAGGCCTGACAGCTCGGACTCGGCAGCGGTGACCTCGCTGAGGATGCGGCGGCATCGCTCAAGGAACAGAGTCCCCTCGGCCGTCAACGTGATACTGCGTGTACTGCGATGAAACAGCCGTACATGCAAGCGCTCCTCCATCCGGGCGATGGCTTTGCCCACGGTCGAAGACGACACCCCCAATTGCCGGGCGGACTCGGTGAAGCTGCGCGTTTCGGCAACTTGCACAAACATTGAGATGCCACTCAGACTTTCCATCACTTTTCCTGCTTTCCCCGGTAGAACCTCATCAACAAGGCGGGATTACGGAAAAACCATCCGAAATGTTCGGCATCGCGGGACATTTTTCTTCATGCATTTTACGCCTACATTGCGCCCATCCCGCCACTGATAGGTATCGATGTCATGTCCAAACTGCATACGAGCGTCCAAATAGGCCCATACCAGATTGCCCATCGCGTCGTTCTGGCGCCGCTTACCCGCATGCGTGCCGAACCAGGCGCTATTCCTGGCCAACTGATGGCCGAATACTACGCCCAGCGTACCACCGCCGGTGGCCTGCTGATCGGCGAAGCCACTATCGCCGCACCCAATGGCAACGGATACCTCGGTGCTCCCGGCCTGTATGACGACAGCCAGATCGCCGGCTGGAAGCTCGTGACCGACGCCGTTCATGTCAAGGGCGGCAAAATCTTCCTGCAGCTCTACCATGCAGGGCGCCAGTCCAATAGCCTGCTACAGCCGGACGGCGCCCAGCCGGTGGCCCCTTCCGTCGTGGACCACGGCGGCCTGGCCTACACCGAGTCCGGCTGGACCCCCGGCTCCCCGGCGCGCGAACTGACCATCGCTGAAATCCACGGGCTGGTAGACAGCTTCCGCGCCGCGGCCGCACGCGGCATCACAGCCGGATTCGACGGCGTGGAGCTGCACTCGGCCAACGGCTACCTGTTCGATCAATTCCTCCAGGACGGTAGCAACAAACGTACGGATATCTACGGTGGCTCGTTCGAGAACCGCAGCCGGTTCCTGCTGGAAGCAGTAGAAGCGGTGATCTCCGTCTGGGGCAGCAATCGGGTGGCGGTGCGTCTGGGGCCGAGCGGCAATTTCGGCGATATGTCCGACAGCGACCCCGTTGGCCTGTTCACCCATGTCGCGCGCGAGCTGGACAAGCTGGACCTCGCCTATCTGCATCTGATCGAGCCGCGCATCCTGGGTGTCGGCGAGGACGAGCGCCGGGACCAGAATCCGGTGGCGTCCCAACTCATCCGCCAGCACTACAAGGGCACCCTTATCGCGGCGGGCGGCTTCTCTGGTGAATCGGCCAAGGCGATCCTTGAGGCTGGCGATGCCGACCTGGTCGCTTTTGGCCGCCACTTCATCGCCAACCCTGACTTGCCAGAGCGCCTGCGCAATGGCTGGCCGCTGAACCCGTACGACCGCGAGTCATTCTTCGGTGGCACCGAGGTGGGTTACACGGACTATCCTTTCCATACCGAAGCTGCCTGAAAATCTGCACTGCTGGCAACTGGGAGCCATAGGTGCCCCCAGTTGCCCGTGGACACCTGTTTCGTTTGCAAAGAGGTGCCAAGCCTCATTGCAGTCAACCCGACCGGCGCCACTGGCTACAAAAAATGACCGCTCAGCTACCGGTCCTGATCTTGTTCCACACCCGCGTCCGCACCCGGTCGATGTTCAACGGCATCGCCTCCAGCGCAAACAATTTCCCCATCATTTCCGGGCTCGGGTACACCTTGGTGTCGCTCTTGATAGCCGGGTCGATCAGGTTGTCGGCTTGTTCGTTGCCGTTGGCATAGTGCACGTAGTTGCTGATGCCAGCCATGACGTCGGGACGCAGCAGGTAGTTCATGAACGCATAACCGGCTTTCTCGTCCGGGGCGTCGGCGGGCATGGCGACCATGTCGAACCAGATGGCGGCGCCTTCCTTGGGGATGGAATAGCCGATGTCGACACCATTCTTGGCTTCCTTGGCGCGGTTTTCTGCCTGGATAATGTCGCCAGAGAAACCGACGGCCACGCAGATGTCGCCGTTGGCCAGGTCGCTGGTGTATTTGGATGAGTGGAAATAGCTGACATAGGGCCGGACTTTCATCAGCAGCGCTTCTGCCTTTTTATAGTTCTCGGGGTTCTTGCTGTGATGTGGCAGCCCGAGGTAATTCAACGCCGCCGGCAACAGTTCGGGACCGTTGTCGAGGATCGCCACGCCGCACTTTTGCAGCTTTGCCATGTTCTCGGGTTTGAAAATCAGGTCCCAGGAATCCACCGGCGCGTTGTCACCCAACACGGCCTTGACCTTGGCAACGTTGTAGCCGATGCCGGTGCTGCCCCACAAATACGGGAAGCCATGCTCGTTGCCCGGGTCGTTGGCCTGCAACGTCTTGAGCAGCACCGGATTGAGGTTTTTCCAGTTCGGCAGCTGACTCTTGTCGAGTTTTTTCAGGGCTCCGCCCTCAATCTGTCGGGCCATGAAGTGGTTGGACGGGAACACCACGTCATACCCGGATGTGCCGGTCATCAACTTGCCATCAAGGGTTTCGTTGCTGTCGAAGACGTCGTAACTGAAGGCGATGCCGGTTTCTTTCTGGAAGTTCTTGGTGGTGTCCGGGGCGATGTAGTCCGACCAGTTGTAGATTTTGACGGTCTCGGCGGCCTGGCTGAGGGTCGCGACGAGCGCAAGTGGAGCAAGCGTCAGTGTCTTTCGGATCATGGGTCGATTCCTGTATGAGTTGTTGTTGGCAGGCAATCAGAGGATCAAAAAATCAAAACGTAGGTCTTGCGCACGGTTTCCTGGATGTCCCAGATGCCGAGGCTGTTGGCTGGCAACATCAGTGCATCGCCGGCTTCTATGTAGAGGGTTTCACCGTTGTCCGGGGTGAAGGTGCAGCGGCCCTGAATGAAGTGACAGAATTCCTGGGCAACGATCTGCCGGCGCCAGCGGCCGGGGGTGCATTCCCAGACGCCGGTTTCGACGCCGTCGTCGCGTTCGACGCTGGTGGTCGAGGCCACCGCCACGGGCGCGCCCAATGGCACGGCGACGGGAGTCGACTCTTCCAGCTTCAGGGTTGCGGTGTTCTTGAAGTGAGTGATTGGCATGGGAGTACCTGTCGATTGAGAAAACGCCGTTCAGTGCATGAACCCTTCCATGAACCCCGCAACGCCGCTGGCCAGTTTGCGACGCCAGGGCGCGGTGGCCGGGTTGGCCAGGGTCTGGTCTTCGTGGACGAAGCTGCGGATGATCGCGTTGTAACCCAACCAGCGACAGGGCTCCGGTTCCCAGGCCTTGAGCGCATCGAGTCCGCCCTGAGGAATGACCCACGGCTGGCGGACCAATTCGGTATCACGCTGAAGAATCAGGTCGGCCAGCGTGCGCCCGGCGAGGTTGCTGGCACCGACGCCCTCCCCGCCGTAACCACCAGCCAAGGCGATGCCGCTGCCCTGATCGCAGAGCATGTGCGCCTTGAAGCGCCGCGACATACCCAGGTTGCCGCCCCACGCGTGGGTAATTCGCACATTTTTGAGCTGCGGGAAGAGTTCGCCGAACAGGTAGCGCCGCAACGCCACCTCGCTTGCGGTCAGGTCGAAGTCATGGCGCAACTTGCCACCAAATTGATAGCCACCACGGGCGCCGAACACCAAACGGTTGTCGGCCGTGCGCTGGCCGTAGGTGACCTGGCGGCTGCTTTCACTGAAGGCTTGACCGCGGCTCAGGCCGATGTCGTCCCAGACCGCGACGGACAACGGCTCGGTCGCCACCAGTAAACTCTGCACGGGCAATTGGTAACGACCCAGCGGTGGCAACGTGGCCGCGTAACCTTCTACCGCCGGCACGATCCAGCGGCTGAGAACCTGAGCTCTGGCCGTACGCAAACCGCCTGACTGCCACTGGGTAACCGGGCTGTTCTCATAGATGTTGACCCCCATGCGCTCGACTGTCCGTGCCAGACCTCGCACCAACTTTGCCGGATGAAGGGTCGCGACGTGCGGTGCATAGATACCGCCATAGGGCTTGGCGATTCTGATTTGTTGCGCCAATTGCTCGGGGCTGAGCCAGCAGTAGTCGCTTTCGGTCAGCCCTTGGCGGTAAAGCGCGTCCAGGTAATGCCGCAGGCTGGCTTCCTGCTCCGGATAACGTGCCGCGCAGTAAAGCACCCCGCCTTTACGATAATCGCAGTCGATATCCTCGCGTTCGATGACGATCCTGACATCATCAGGGATGCCGTGCAGCAGATCGAAAGAGGCGCGACGTTGTTCGGCCGGTGAATCGGCGAGCCAGCGATCTTCGCCTAGCAGGTTGCCCATCAGCCAACCGCCGTTGCGGCCCGAAGCACCAAAACCGGCGGTTTGGGCTTCGACAATGGCAATGTCGAGTTCGGGAGCCAGGCGCTTGAGGTAGTACGCGGTCCAGAGCCCGGTGTAACCGGCGCCAATGATGGCGACGTCGACGTCCAGATCCTGTTCCAGCGCAGGGCGCGCCAGCAACGGCTCGCCGAGTTGATCCATCCATAAACTGATTTCGCGCCACGCCGGCATGTAAGACTCCACCACTGAACACTTCGATGGCGTCGATCCTAGTGCGTAGTCTCAGAGACTGTCTTGCGCGCGTGCACGCAAAGAAATCTGTTTGCTGTAGGCCTTGGGCGACAGGCCAGTGTGCCGGCGAAAACAACTGTAGAACGCCGACAGCGAATTGAAGCCGGCAGCGAAGGCCAATTCGTCGATGCGCAGTGGCGGTGTGGCGGTGTCGAGTGCCGCAAGCAAGTGCTGCAGCCGCGCCTGGTTGACGTAACGGTAGAAGCTTTGGCCGAGTACCTGGTTCAGCAGGTAGGAAATCTGATTGCGGCTATACCCGCACTCCTTCGCCACCCGTTGCAGGTCGAGCTCGGGATCCAGATAGGGTTGTTGGCGCTGAAAATACTGCTGCAAATCCTCGGCCATGAAACTCAACTGTCGCGGTGACAGCCCGAGCCGGCTGACCGCCGGGCGCAGGTTGCGGGCGGCTTTGCCGTGCGCCGGTTCGTGTACGAGCGTGGCATATTCATTGACCCGCCAGATCAGCCCGTCACGCACGGTAATCGCCTCGCTGGCCCGAAACGACGCCAGCCCTTCACCGCCGCGAAGGGTGATGCGGTATTGAATGAACGCCGTGTTGCCATCCAGTCGGATACGGTCCGAGTGCTCCAGGGCCTCATCCGGATCGCGGGGCATGCTGTCGCGCACGTACTCGCGCAACTCATCCAGCCCCATCACGCGGTTCTGGAAAAAATCGCTGTACTGGATGTCCGGATGATAAAGCGCCATGACCCCGTCCAGATCCCGGTGTTTCCAGCACAGGTGATAACGCATGACCGCCTCGCCCGTGACCTGGGTTTGCAATGGACCATCATCATCGGCGTGCATAAGGGACTCGACGTGAAAAAAACGAGCTTGCCCAAGTTCTGTCCGAGCTTCAATGACCAATGGAATGCCTTGGCGATGCCGGCCTTTCGCTGAAAAATCAGCCTCTCGTGATCTGCATCAAAAAAAACTGAACCAATCGCTAAACGGACTGAAAAATTCCACATGATTTTCACATCCGAGTGCTACTTTTAAAGACACTCACCGGTTGAACCATTGAAGGTTCTTCCCTCCTAACATGAGCTAAAGGAAGCGCTCGATGAAGAAGGCGGGCAACACATGAATCAAGGGTCCTTCAGCAAAGTCACTTTTCCCAATGCCTGCCAGCTGATGCGCTGGCATTTTCATCCCATGGGTTTCGAAGCGACCATGGATGCACCGGGCAGCATGGTTGCCCGGCTGTTCGACCGCGCCAGTGGCGAGACCATGATCGCCATTGCCGGCATTCCTTGCGCAACGGTCATGAACGCCGCCGATGTAGAACGCATTATCGAAGCCGTGGAGGACGAACTGGAAACGTTCATTCCTCCACAGACTCTCAGGACTTATGCCTGACGGTCGGCACCCGACAAAAAGCCCGCTCATAGAATTAGCGGGCTTTTTGTAGCTACAAGGAATGCGTCGCCGCAGCCTAACTGATCAGCAACAAGGCTTGGGCCAGATCGGCGCGCAGGTCTTCGACATCCTCAACCCCAACAGACAAACGCACCAGCGCATCGCTGATGCCGAGCTGCGCGCGGGTTTCTGCGGGAATGGTGGCGTGGGTCATGATCGCCGGGTGTTCGATCAGGCTTTCCACCCCGCCCAGGCTCTCAGCCAAAGCGAAGATCCGCACACTCTCGAGGAAACGCCTGGCGCCTGCCAGGTCGCTTTTCAGCTCGACGGAAATCATCCCGCCGAAGCCGCGCATTTGCCGCCGCGCCAGTTCATGCTGCGGGTGCGATGGCAGGCCTGGATAGTAAACGCGCGCTACCTGCGGCTGACGTTCCAGCCATTGCGCCAGCTCCAGCGCATTACTGCAGTGGCGTTCCATGCGCAGCGCCAGGGTCTTCACCCCTCGCAGAGTGAGGAACGCGTCGAACGGCCCGGCGATCGCCCCCACTGCGTTCTGCAAAAAGCCCAGGCGCTCGGCCAGTTCCGCGTTCTGCCCGACCACCGCGATGCCGCCGATCACGTCGGAGTGACCGTTCAGGTACTTGGTGGTCGAGTGCAGCACGATATCGAAGCCCAACTCCAGCGGGCGCTGTATCCACGGGCTGGCGAAGGTGTTGTCGGCCACGCAGATGATCCCTCGCTCGCGACAGATCCGCGCGACGGCGGCGAGGTCAGTCAGGCTTAACAAAGGATTGCTCGGCGTCTCGACCCAAACCATCCGTGTATCGTCCTGCAGCGCGGCTTCGAAGGTCGCCAGATCAGCCATATCGACGAAGCTGAAGCGATGCCCGGCGCTGCGTCGGCGCACCCGTTCAAACAGTCGGAAAGTCCCGCCGTACAAATCATTGCCAGAGGCGATGTGCGCGCCAGCGTCGAGCAGTTCGAGCACCGTGGCAATCGCCGCCAACCCGGAGGCAAAGGCGAAAGCCTGAGTGCCGCCTTCAAGGTCCGCCACGCAACGCTCCAGCGCAAAGCGCGTCGGGTTGTGCGAACGCCCGTAGTCGAAGCCCTTGTGCACCCCGGGGCTCTGCTGCGCATAGGTGGAGTTGGCGTAAATCGGCGGCATCAGCGCCCCGGTGGTTGGGTCCGGCGTTTGTCCGGCATGGATCACACGGGTGGCGAAGCCGCGTGGCGCAGTGGTTTCATCGTGCTGACTCATGCGAGGGATCTCCGCAAGTGATTGAGCATGTCCACGCGAGTAATCAAGCCGTGAAAGCCCGAGGTGTCGGCGATGATCGCCACCAGCCCACGGTCGAGTACCGCCTCCAGCTCCGCCAGACTGGCGTCGGGAGGCAGGGTTTCGAGCTTGTCAGTCATCGCGCTGGTCACGGTCATACGGAAGTGCGTAGCGTCTTCGTGCACGCCAAGCAGAATGTCGGACTCGTCGATCACCCCGACCAGCCGCTGCCCGTCCACCAGCACCGGCAACTGCGACACATCGGCCAGGCGCATGCGCTGGAAGGCTGTGAGCAACGTGTCGTCCGGGCCCACGCTGACCACCCGGCCATCCTCGAAACGCCGCGCGATCAGGTCACGCAAATCGCCGTAGCGTTTACGCGCAAGCAAGCCCTGATCGTTCATCCATTGGTCGTTGTAGATCTTCGACAGGTAGCGGGTGCCGGTGTCGCAGACGAAACTGACCACCCGCTTCGGTTCGGTTTGCTCGCGACAGTAACGCAATGCCGCCGCCAGCAAGGTGCCAGTCGAAGAGCCGCCGAGAATGCCTTCGGCGCGCAGCAGCTGGCGGGCATGATCGAAGCTTTCTTCGTCGCTGATCGAGTAAGCCTTGCGCACGCTGGAAAGATCGGCAATCGATGGAATGAAATCTTCGCCGATGCCCTCCACGGCCCAGGAACCGGGCGTGCCGAGGGTGCCGCTGCGGCTGTATTCGGCCATCACCGAGCCGACCGGGTCGGCCAGCACCATTTCCAGGTTCGGCTGCACGCGGCGGAAGAAACGGGTCAGCCCGGTCAGCGTGCCGGCCGAACCGACACCGACGACGATGGCATCCAGATCATGCTGGGTCTGCGCCCAGATCTCCGGAGCGGTGCTGCACTCGTGGGCCAGCGGGTTGGCCGGGTTGTTGAATTGATCGGCGAAGAAAGCGTCGGGAATGTCTTTGGTCAGCCGCGCAGCGACGTCTTGGTAATAATCGGGATGGCCCTTGCCGACGTCGGAGCGGGTGATGTGCACTTCGGCGCCCATCGCCTTCAGGTGCAGGACCTTCTCGGTGGACATCTTGTCCGGTACCACCAGTACCACCCGGTAACCCTTGGCACGGCCGACCAGTGCCAACCCCAGGCCCGTGTTGCCGGCAGTGGCCTCGACGATGGTGCCTCCAGGTCGCAGGCGGCCATCGCGCTCGGCGGCGTCAATCATCGCCAGGCCGATGCGATCCTTGATCGAACCGCCGGGGTTTTGTGATTCGAGCTTGAGGAACAGCGTACAGGGGCCGGTATCGAAGCGGCTGACGCGCACCAGCGGCGTATTGCCGATCAGTTCGAGCACGGCGGGACGGGAGTCGTTCGGCATGTCGTCACCTCGCTGCATGTATCCTCACTGGATGGACAGCGACCTGCGGCGAATCATTGCGCGCCAGTCGCAAGCAAAGCCTCGCCTTGGACCATAGGCCGGGATTGCGTCCCCCGCAACTTTTCGCGACCAGTCGGTACCTCTTCAGCCATGCCCGCCTTTGTGGCGAGCGAGCTTGCTCGCGTTGGGCTGCGAAGCGGCCCCAAGATTCTGCGAGTACTTGTAGATTTTGTGAGTGCCGCGCACTCAAGCGGGAGCAAGCTCCCTCGCCACAGGTTTTCTGCTCAAGACTCTCTTAAAAGTCAGGCAGGTACTTTTCCCTGACGATGATCAGCAAAGAACGCCTTGCCCTTGCCAATCCGATCGGAGGCCTTGGGCATATTCGCCGCCTGGGTATCCTGGCCATCGACATACCAGTAGCAATGACTCACCGCCCGGGTAATGCCCACATAGGCCAGCCGCAGAATCTCGTCTTTCTGTGCGTTGTCGTAAGGTTCGCTGTCACCAGCCTTGCCGAGCCCTGCCAGGCGATAGACCTGGTTCTTGTAAGGTGAGCTGGTCAGATGCTGGCAATCGCCCAGCAGAAACACCGCATCGGCCTGCAAGCCCTTGGCGCTGTGATAGGTCAGTTGTTTGAGCCGTCGAGCCTCATACGGCAATCTAGAATCAACATTAACTACAGGCTGAATATGCTCTTCTATCAATGACTTATCGCTACTTTTTCGATAAAGCATCAAGATCGAATCGCCTTTTCTGTAGTGCTCGATCAAGCGCTGGGCCATCGCCTGATCATCCCGGTCGAGAACATTCACCGGCCACAGTGCTTTGGGTTCACCGCTGGCCTTGGCCTTCTTGCCAGCGATCGCCGGCGCGGCGCGGACGATATGCTCTGCCGCATCAATGATGTGCTGGTGGCTGCGGTAGTTGTCGCTGAGCATCACCTTGGTCGTACTCGGGGACGGGAACTCCTTGTTGAACTCCATGAAGTAGGTCGGCGAACTGCCGCGCCAGCCGTAGATGGACTGCCAGTCATCCCCGACACAAAGCAATGACGAACGTTGCGCGCCGCGCCCCACATGCATGGCCGGGCCACGACTGCGGATTTCGGCCAGGCTGGCGCGAACCCAGGAAACGATCTGCGGTGACACGTCCTGAAACTCATCAATCATCAAGTGCGACATCGGCCGCAGCAGTTCATCGCCGAGCAGCTTGAGATTTTCCGGTGAATGCTCGCTAAACAAAGCAAACATCCGGTTGTAGGTCATCACGGGTGGCGATTGATCCAGCAAGTGATCTTCCAGCGCTCGCCAGAACAGGCTCAAGGCCTCGAAGAAGAACCGGTCCGGGTCATCCTTGGCGAAACTCATCTGGCCCACGGCATCGGGCACATCCAGGCCGAGGTTTTCAATAAACCCGGCAGCGGCGACAAAACAGTCCAGCAACGGCGCGGATGCGAGTTCGCCCTTGACCTTGTAATCGAAGCCCGGCCCGGCGCTGGCGTCGCCGGCAAGAGACGCCAAAACACGCTTTGAAGATTCGTAACTATCCAGCCATATCAAAGGTTTACGACAGAAAGCTTGAAACAGGGTGCGCTTTACAGCCCATTCTGCACGTACCGAAAGTTTGGCATTCGGCCGGCTGACCTGAGGGTTTTCCCGAGGATCGAAACCCAGCACCACCCAGGCGTCCAGCGTCGGAATGTAGCCGTGACAATGAAAGGTCGAGCCATTGATGTCGAACGTCTGGCGATTCGGCTCAATGCCCTTGATCGGCCAGGCACCCGCGCGAAACCACAAGTCCTCGATTGCGTCGCAGAGCTCTTCATCGCGCTTGGCGGCCAGCTCGGTCACTGCCATGCGTTTTTGCACATCCGGATGATCACGCTCCAGCTCCTTGAGCTGCAAGGTATGGCGAGAAAGCGGCTTGATCAATTCGCGAAAACGCTCATCGCGGGTGTGCAGGCTGTGATAGCAGGCATTGAGTTGCTGACGCTGGGCGTCGTTGATGCGCAGGTCGAAGGGATTGCTGTCGACTTCGTCATCACCGTTTTGCACACGATGACTGAGGTTTTCGAAGGCTTGCAGCCGCTCGAAGCCCGGCAGGCTACGCACCATCGGCAGAATTCGTGAATGGAAGGTGCGCACCAGATCGCGCGCCTCTTTGAAACTGAGCGCCCGGCCCCACACTGCAAACAGCTCGATCAGCTTGTTAATGAAGTCCTTGCGCGATTCGCGGGTGAAGGTCACCACAGTCATGGAGCTGAGTTCGAATCCCAGGTAATGACTGAGCAGCAGGATTCGCAACACCAGGGTGGTTGACTTACCCGCACCCGCCCCGGCGATCACCGAAGTCGAAGGGGTGTCGCTGAAAATCATCTTCCATTGGGCGACACTCGGCTGCGCATGCCGCGGGCAGCAGACGCGCCACATCGGCCTTCATGCGTTTCTTCAGCTCGGCACTCAGGGGCAGGCGCCAATCGTCGAACAGATTGTCATCGACATTGGGCGGTCGGTGTTCGGTTGAGCGCGAGTCGCGAATCAACAGTACCTGCCGACCTTCCTCCAGCCCCTCGAGCTTGCCTTCCTTATAGCCGTATTCCACACCAGCGCTGTGGCCGCTGCGAAAACCGTCGGCTTGCCCGTGCAGCCAGGACGCGCGGTGTTGCGCGCGCAGGCGAGTAAGGCCGTGACCAAAGAATCGGGCGGCCAGGCGCTTGAGCAGTGGCATCTCGGCCAGGGGACGAAGTTCGGGAGGAAGATCGGGGGTGTGTTGCGGCACGCTGACGGACTCCAGGCTGTGAGGCTGTTGAGGGCTATGGTGTCTGCATTTGCCGTTGAGTTCTAGTGAAATGCTTACAGGTCATTGGCTTATGCGATGAAGTGAAGGCTGGATGAGAGCGTTTCGAGGTTATTTTATATCGACCAATTCGATTGTATTGAGGCATTTTTTACGCTTTTTATCGATCAATTCTTGATGGATGATGCTCACCATCAACCACCGGTTCTCGTTTGTGGCTCAGGCGTTTTGCCCCATGACGAACCTTTTCAGGAGATGATCATGCTTGAACTCAGACCTTTCAACTCGCTGGGCGGCGCGCACCATGGCTGGTTGGATGCCCATCACCACTTTTCGTTCGCCGAGTACCACGACCCCAAACGCATGAACTGGGGCAACCTGCGGGTGTGGAACGATGATGTGATTGCCCCCGGCACCGGGTTCCCGCAACACCCGCACCGGGACATGGAAATCATCACCTACGTTCGCGAAGGCGCGATTACCCATCAGGACAACCTCGGTAACAAGGGCCGCACCGAAGCCGGTGATGTGCAAGTCATGAGCGCCGGCACCGGGATCGCCCACAGCGAATACAACCTGGAAGCGACCGAGACCCGAATCTTTCAGATCTGGATCATCCCCAACGAAGCCGGTTCGGCGCCGTCATGGGGCGCCAAACCGTTCCCCAAAGGCCAGCGTGAAGGTTTCGTGACCTTGGCCAGCGGCAAGACCGGTGACGACCAAAGCCTGCGGATTCGCGCCGATGCGCGTCTGGTGGCGGCGAACCTGAAGGCCGGTGAATCCGCGGAATATCACCTGGACAGTGGCCGCCGGGCATATCTGGTTCCAGCTACCGGTGTCATTGAAGTCAATGGCTTGCGTGCACAAGCTCGAGACGGTGTTGCGATTGTCGATGAGCAGGTGTTGCGCGTGACTGCGATTGAAGACAGTGAAATTGTTTTGGTGGATGTGGCTTGAAGCGGTAAATGCGGGGCAAAAAAAGGGGCGACCGTTGTGGTCGCCCCTTTTTTAATGTGTATGTCCATTGTGGCGAGGGGGCTTGCCCCCGTTCGAGTGCGTAGCACTCGCAAAATCTACGGTAATTTCGAAATTCTGGGGCCGCTTCGCAACCCAACGGGGGCAAGCCCCCTCGCCACTGGGCCCTCACTCACTTCGCAGAAATTGCGCCATCTACCAAGGTCTGCGCCTCGGCCACCAACTGCTTGAGGTGCTCATCACTGACGAAGCTTTCCGCGTAGATCTTGTAGATGTCTTCAGTGCCCGACGGCCGTGCCGCGAACCAGCCGTTCTCGGTCATGACTTTCAGACCGCCGATGGCCTGGTCGTTGCCTGGTGCGTGGCTGAGGATGCTCTGGATCGCTTCGCCCGCCAGTTGGGTCGAGGTGACCTGGTCCGGCGACAATTTGCTCAGCAGTGCTTTCTGCTCTGGGTTGGCCTTCGCATCGACCCGTACCGAGAACGGTTCGCCCAACTCATCGGTCAGTGCGCGATAAGCCTGGCTTGGATCGCGGCCCGTGCGCGCAGTCATTTCAGCGGCCAGCAGGGCCGGGATCAACCCGTCCTTGTCGGTACACCAGACACCACCGTCCTTGCGCAGGAACGACGCACCGGCGCTTTCTTCGCCGCCAAAACCGAGGGAGCCGTCGAACAGGCCGTCGGCAAACCATTTGAAGCCAACCGGCACTTCGTACAGACGGCGGCCCAGGCGTTTGGCGACGCGATCGATCAAGCCACTGCTGACCACGGTTTTACCCACAGCCGCATCGGCGCGCCACAGCGGACGGTTCTGGAACAGGTAGTCGATCGACACCGCAAGGTAGTTGTTCGGTGCCAGCAACCCACCGGACGGCGTCACGATGCCGTGGCGGTCGTGGTCCGGGTCGCAGGCAAAAGCCACGTCGAAACGTTCTTTCAGACCGATCAGGCCTTGCATGGCGTGGCTGGACGATGGGTCCATGCGGATCTGCCCGTCCCAGTCGACGGTCATGAAACGGAACGTCGCATCGACCTGTTTATTCACCACTTCCAGATCCAGGCGGTAATGCTCGGCAATCGCCGACCAGTAGCGCACCCCTGCTCCGCCCAGCGGATCGACACCCAGACGCAGCTTCGCAGCGCGGATGGCGTCGAAGTCGATCACGTTGATCAGGTCGGCGACGTAGGTGTTGAGATAATCGTGGCGATGGGTGGTGCTGGCCTTCAAGGCCTGCTCGTAGCTGATGCGTTTGACGCCGGCCAGCTTGGCTGCCAGCAACTCGTTGGCCTTGGCTTCGATCCACTTGGTGATGTGGGTGTCGGCCGGGCCGCCGTTGGTAGGGTTGTATTTGTAGCCACCGCTTTGCGGCGGGTTGTGGGACGGGGTGATGACAATACCGTCCGCCAGGCCTGAGGTGCGCCCACGGTTGTAGCAAAGAATCGCATGGGAAACGGCCGGCGTCGGGGTGTATTCGTCGCCTTCGGCGATCATCACCGTCACGCCATTCGCCGCCAGCACTTCCAGGGCGCTGGCACCGGCCGGTGTGGACAGCGCGTGGGTGTCAATCCCGACGAACAGCGGGCCGTCGATGCCCTGGGCTTCGCGGTACAGGCAGATCGCCTGGCTGATGGCCAGGACGTGCCATTCATTGAAACTCAGATCGAACGAGCTACCTCGGTGGCCGGACGTGCCGAAAGCCACGCGCTGGGTAGAAATGGCTGCATCGGGCTGGCCGGTGTAATAGGCCGTTACCAGTCGCGGGATGTCGACCAACAGTTCTGCCGGTGCCGGTTTGCCCGCAAAAGGACTGAGTGTCATGCAAAACCTCTGAGAAAGAGTGGTTCGGGAATAGGAACGCAGTTTACTGACAGTTTGACCATAGCGCGATGTTATCGATTGTCAGGTTCCGGGGAGGCTTGCGCCTCGGCTCAATCGATGGATTCCAGGCGCAAGGCATCCCCCAACAGACCCAATGCATCGGCGAGGTCGTGGTGACCACCGAAGGTGTGACTCAGACGCAAATGCTGCCCGTGCAGGCCTTGCAGGCTGAACAGCTCCCCCGGCGCAATCACCACATGCTGCTTGAGTAACCGCTCGAACACTCGATGCACATCGACCTGGCGCAACGAGCGGATCCAGATCGTCGCCCCGCCCTGGGGTTCAACGAAATGCAGCGCATCAGGCAGGCGCTCCTCAAGCAACTGGGTCATCTGCACCATGCGTTCCTTGAGCAGTCGACGCAACACCAGCAGGTGCTGGTCGATGCGCCCGTTGCTGTACAGCCGCGCAATGGCTTTCTGACGAATCAACGACAAACGGAAAGCGCGTAGTAGAAAATGCCGTTGCAGTTCGACGCGCAGCTGTCGCGAAAGCAGATAGCCATAGGGTGCCTCCGAGCCGATGATTTTCTCGAAAGTGGAAAACACGATCAGTCGATCCGGGTCCAGCAGATCGCGAAACCGCAGGCCGCTCGGTTCGAATTCAAGCTCGCCGTAACAATCGTTTTCCAACACCCAGCAGTCATGTCCCTCCAACAGTTGCGCGGTGGATTGCCTGTTGCTGTCAGGGGCCACACTGCCCCGGGGCATATTCAGTCCCGATGAAAGCATCACCAGTCGCACTTGCTCGGTTTCAAGCAGTTCCCTCAGCCGCTTAAGATCCAGACCGCCACTGGCTTGCAACGGCAGCTCGATCACCTGCACGTCCGCGTCCTGGAGCAAGCGCAGAATCACCCAGTCGCACGGCGATTCGACTACCACCACCGAGTCCTTGAGGCCAAGGACGCCAATCAGTATTTCCAGTACGCCACGCAAGTCTGCGCCGATATAGACATCATCGGCATGCCAGCAGCGTGTCGGCGACGTGGTGTAGCGCGCTGCGAGTGCTGTGCGCAGCTCCAGCTCGCCGCAGGGTTGCGAAGACGGTTGTGGCTGACGCGGATACTGGCGCAGCAGTTCTCTTTCCAGCAACAGCAACGGGCTGTCCAGGGGTTGCAACAACGCCGGCTCATCGGTGCTCAGCACCAGCATGCCGGGACGCCTGGCGTTGAGATAGACCGTTTCGAGCAGGTCCTTGCCGCTGCCGGGCATGCCGATGGAGGACACCGGGAGTGCGTAATAGCCGGACTTGGCGACGGAATAGACACGCCCTTCTTTTTCCAACAGCGAATAAGCGTACTGAATGGTCGAGATCGACACATTCAGACGCTCCGCCAACTGTCGCAATGAAGGCAGGCGCACTCGCACGTCACTGCCCGGTTCATTGATCAGGTTATTCAGGTAACGGTACACCGCCTGGTACGCAAAATCTGAATCTCGCGGACCTTTCATGGGGAACGGCCGAACACGCTACGAGCGCCGCGACGCATCCTTGATGAATCCGTCAAACCAGGCACTTTCACCGGCCTGTCGACCATTCGCCAGTCACGGCCGCTTCATTTTCAGGGTCCATGACTTCAGCTTGCACAGCCAAGTGCGCGCCCTCCATGCCAGGCCCCCTGCCCTCAACCCGAGTCACCGGCCCCATGCGGTAAAGCGTACCGATCAGGCTCACGGGCAACCCACTGACATCTTCCATCCACTGCAGAACCTGCTCGGGTACCGAGTTGCCCTGCATCGCCCGGTGCAAGTCCGGCAACGCCACAAGCATGCCCGGGTGGCACTGACGCAGAAATGGCTCGAGCGTTGCGCCATTCTCGACAAAGGGCGCGAAGAGCAGGCACACCAGTTGAGCCTCGCTCAAGCCGAGATTTTTTTGCGCCTCGGCCGCCGCCAGTGTGCGCTGTTCGGCCATCGTCATAGGGTTGCCGAAAGTCTGTACCGCCTGCTCGCAAAAACGCTCGGGAAGCTGTTTACGGCGCATCATCACCAATGCCCGCTGCAGGTATTCCCCTACGCCCGCCTCGTAGGTGCGAGCTTGTACAAAGCAGGCTTGCAGGCCGCGAAGGTGCGCGGATATCGACAGACTGACATAGTCGTTCTCACTGAGCTGAGCCGACAGCTCGTCAGGCTGGAACCCGAGGAAATCGGTCAGCAGTGGCCAGCGCTCTTCCAGGTTGCCGACCAGCATGTCGTGAATATCGATGAAGGTGGTGCGACGACAGGCCTCGAAACTATCCGCAGGACGCCAGGCAGCCTGGGCAGACTCAGGATAAAACTCGCGGTAGCAGTCGCTACCCAGTTCATCGAGCCGCGCGAACAAGCCCTCGTAGCCCGTTGCAAGATGATCTGGAGCCTTAAGCCCGGCCTTGGCCGCTGCACGGTTCAAGCCGTCAAGAAACTGCTTCTGCCGACGGGGCGTATCGCTGCTGATCAACGCATCGACCCCCCTGTCCCAGCGAGCGATTTGCCCATAGAACTCGCCGGTGGCCAGGTACCCGTCATCCCACAGATCAAGTGGCCCGTCCCAGGCACGCCGGTGCCCTACCATCAGCAGGTTGAGCCGATTCGCTTCGCGACCGGCGTCGGAGATCGGCGCCAGATGGTTGAACGCCAGGACTTCACGATTATCGACCATCACCACTTCGACCCTGGGATCGTCATAGAGAAACAACGCACTGCAACTGCGATGGATGTTTTCCAGGGCTGTCGACGACTCGCCGTTCAAGCGTAAAGTGGCTACTCGCAGCTGAAATGTCGCCGGCGCCCGGCCGGCGATACTCAGTTGCGCGGCCCGCAGCAGCGCCAGGGTGTAACAGCTGTCGCGGGATCCGGACTGGATCGCCAATACCTTGTAGTCGCCGATACGCTCCATACCTCCAGCGGACACCACCAGGCGCTGAATCATCAATTGCAATGCCGTGCGCTCGGCGCGAGAGAAAAAACTCAGCAAGCGCTGCAGTACTTGTTGATAAACATAATTCATTGCCTGTTCATGGGTATGGGTCATCATTGTTTACCTGTTACTTAAAAGTCCGATGCCACGCAAACAATTGGATGTATTGCGCGACGGGTTGCCTGTCATGAATGGAGTGCCGGGCTTGTTATCGAATGCTAGCACTTAAGCTTTGTGTAATTATTTGAAACGGTTGCACATCGTGGATATCCCCGGCAGGGTAAAATTTCCGCAAGGCCAGGCAGGACGGGCGTCTTGGGCTTGCGTGAGATTTCCTAGGAAATTTCCGACAGCGTCCCACAGACATTTAACACAAGAAATAAAGAAATAAGTCGCCCACAAATGTATGACAGCCGAGCGATACCAAATTATTTGTTGAGCATGTATTGCCGATGCGCACTCAGAAGTTTCAAGCGAATACCCAGCCATGACTCTTTCCTTGAGATGAAATAATCATTCAATTATCAGGGCTTATATGATGATTAGAAGATACAGATTGAGAGCAAAAACCAGTTCAGTTACTGAACCGGCCCATCGATGAGGCAACGGGACGTCTCATTGGGGAGGTATTGCCAGCACAAAAGTCCGTGTGGCCACGGACTCTTGCGCAAGATTTACGCAGGCTCGACCTGAAGGGCGACCCGTTCGCGGCATGGGCATTCGTCCATGTAGCGGTGAGCTTCGACAAACTCGGAAAACGGGAAGACCTTGGTCTTGAGCGGCAGCAGCACGCGGTCCGCGGTCAACTGGTTGATGTCGCGCAGGGCACGCTGCAATGCGGCCTGGTCCTGGAGGATGCCCAGCTCCGGCTTGCCGGTGAAGTTGCCGATGCAGTGCACGAAGAATTGAATGTTCTTCTGGAACGCCGCACAAGCCGGAAATGGTGTCTGGTTACCGCCTTGCAGACCATAAAGCACCAGGCTGCCACGAGGTGCGAGCACATCGCCGAGCAATGACATCTGCGGACCGCCGAGGCCATCGAACACCACATCGACGCCGCGGTTATCGGTAATTTTGTTGATCCGCATCAGCAGATCTTCTTCTTCGGTAACGATGACTTTCTCGGCGCCCAGGGACAGCAGGTATTCACGCTCATCCGCGGTTTTGGTCGCAGCGATCACTCGCACACCGAGGGCTTTGCCCAGTTGCACGAACGACGGCCCGGCGCAGTGGCTGGCGTCGGTCACCAGGGCGAATTGGCCGGGTTTGACGCGCGCCAGTTCGGCGTAGGCAAAATAGGCAACCAGCAGCGGCGTGTAATGAACACTGGCCTCGATCGGACTGAGTACGTCCGGGTAGCGGGTCAGTGCTGTGCGTGGCAGCACGATCTGTTCGCCATAAACCGGGTAGTCGTTGGGGCTTTCAGCCGGGAAGCTGGCGACCTTGTCACCGACGGCCAGGTCATCGACACCCTCACCGAGCGCCGTGACCACGCCGGCCATTTCATGGCCAAGGCCTGAAGGCAGGCGAGCATGGGACGAGGCCAGGTTCTGGCGCCAGAGAATGTCGTACCAGCTGATGCCTATCGCTTCGACGCGCACCTGCACTTCGCCCGGCGCAGGCAGAGCGGCCGCATGCTCTTCGCATTTGAGCACCTCGGCTGGCCCAAACTTGTGAAAACGGATCGTGCGGGACATCGCAAACCTCGTCAAAGTAACCTCTAATGCCCTGAACTCTATCTGGGCTTTTTACCCAAGACCATCAGTGGCTATTAATAGTCGACATGCCTGTCATTGATTCCGCAGCGACGGCGGCATCATCTAATGCCGTAGAAAACCGAAGCAGCCTTTCAGAAAAAACTGAATTACCCTGTGCAGAGTACCAGTCTTTCCCCGTAAGATTCATGCCGGCCATTGTTCCCATATGGCCGCTCACGTCAAGCTTGCTGACTCTGCCAGGACTCCAGATGAATCGTAATGACCTGCGTCGTGTCGACCTGAACCTGTTGATCGTTTTCGAAACATTGATGCACGAACGCAGTGTGACCCGCGCTGCGGAGAAACTGTTCCTCGGCCAGCCTGCCATTAGCGCGGCGCTCTCGCGTCTGCGCGGGCTATTCGATGACCCGCTGTTCGTGCGCACCGGCCGCAGCATGGAGCCTTCCGCCCGTGCCGTGGAGATTTTCGCCCTGCTCTCGCCTGCCCTGGATTCGATTTCCACCGCGGTCAGCCGCGCGGCGGAATTCGATCCGGCGACCAGCAATGCGGTATTCCGCATCGGCCTGTCGGACGATGTCGAATTCTCGTTGCTGCCGATGCTGCTCAAACGGCTGCGCGCCGAGGCACCGGGCATCGTGCTGGTGGTGCGGCGAGCCAACTACATCCTGATGCCGAGCCTGCTGGCTTCGGGCGAGATTTCCATCGGCGTCAGCTACACCGCCGACCTGCCGGCCAACGCCAAGCGCAAAGTGCTGCGCCGCAGCATGCCGAAGCTGTTGCGGGCCGACACCGTGCCGGGGCCGTTGAGCCTGGATGATTTCTGCGCCCGCCCCCACGCCCTGGTTTCGTTCGCAGGCGACCTGAGTGGTTTTATAGATGAAGAGCTGGAAAAACTCGGGCGCAAACGGCATGTGGTGCTGGCGGTGCCGCAGTTCAATGGGCTCAGTACGCTGATCAGCGGAACCGATATCGTCGCCACCGTCCCCGACTACACCGCCGAAGCGTTGACCGCCGCCGGTGGTGTTCGGGCGGAAGATCCGCCGTTGCCGGTGCGCAGCTTTGAATTACACATGGCCTGGCGCGGGTCGCAGGATAATGATCCGGGTGAGCGCTGGTTGCGGTCGCGGATTCAGATGTTTTTCGGGGACCCCGATAGTCTGTAACAGAATTCCACTAAATCCCAAAAAACCTTTTATTAACATGTGGTTATAGTGAAATTCAGTCCAAGTCCGCCCGTCCAATTCCACTGGATTCCAGAGCTCATGGGGGCATAACTGGGGGCAAATTTCGATTTTTAAAAAAACGATGCCCCCACCGATGCCCCCAGATAATGCCCCTGTTTTCAGACGAAAACTCAGTGATGCCTTCATCCGCTCGCTGACCGAACCCGGCAAGCACGCCGACGGCGATGTCCCAGCTTGGAGGTAAGGGCGTCGAGCAAGGCAGGAAAGCCCCCTTCCAAGTTCTGGCGCTTGAAGTATCGGCTGCATGGCAAGGAGAACCGCTTCTCGATCGGTGCCTACCCCGACATCGGTCTGAAGGAGGCACGCGACATTGCCCGCGGCGCACGCCGCGACGTGGCCAACCACATTGCTCCGCTCAAAGCCAAGACCGCGAAGATCGAGGCACAGCTGCTCAACGAAGAGCGCACCTTCGAGTATGTGGCCAAGCAGTGGCTAACATTTAAGTCTGCCGAACTGGTCACCAAGTCCATCTCAGGGTTTAGTGGTGCGCTGAGTAACCACATCTTGCCTGCCATCGGCAATAAACCGGTCAGCGAGATCAAACTGGAACACATCACCACAATCATCACGGAACTGCGCCGCCAGCGCATCATGGCTATGGCTCGGCGCGTACGCACCATCATACGTTCCATCCTGGGTTTGCTGAAACACATCCTCGCCGAAGTCACTCCTGCTCAGCTCGCTCAAACTAAGTCGTTCGCGATATATGCGCCTGCGGCCGTTACCAGCGTACGGAGTCGCAGTATGACCGCCAGGCGATCTGACCTGCTTCGTCAAGGAGCTGTCCGGTTAAATGTTGACCGCTGCATTTCTCGATAATAAGAAAATCACAGCCCCGACCGCCTCGGCAACCTAGCTTTTATATCCCGGCGGAACCGAGAAAATCTCAGCTTCAGGCGAAGCTAGGTCGGCGACACCATTTGTGTTGAGTGCCTGCGCGGCAGCCACCGTATTTAGCGACTCGCGAAGCAGCTTGATTTTGCCGTTCTCGGCGACAAGTCGTCCCGCGAACAGATGATGGATCAGACGCCCAGTGGCCGCCGCGCGCGCATCTGTCAAATACTCGGCGTACACCTGATTTCCCGTATCGATCAGTACAGTGATGTTTTCGGGTTTGAAGCCGAAGCCAGGGTAAAGGGTGCCGCCGACAAAATCGTAAAATTTTGCGATGGCTTCCCGCCCCTGATGACGGCTTGGGATACCAAGCGAATGCAGGAATGGAAGTTCCAGCACTCCGTCTTCAGCGAACAGCTTGGCACATTTCTTACCATCAGGAGCTGCGGCAAGTAAATCCAACAGTAGGGTCTTTGCATCTGTCATAGCAAACTTACTCGATAAATTAGTGAGCGCGCGTAGGACGGCGCTATTGAATCAGTTCGGAAAACTATCACCGAACATGGGTAGTCCGCTCTTGGATCCGTCGCGCGTGGCTTCGTCCTGGATTACGTCCCAATGCTCAGCGAGCTGGCCGTTTTCGATCCGCACTATGTCGACCACAATCCAGTTTACTGGCGCGCCGAATCCTGAAAAACGGCCATGAAGCACTACATAATCGCCCGACGCCACAGCCAGTGCATTTTCGTAGCGAAACTCAGCGGGCGCTGCCTTAACCAGTTCAAAAAGGCCCTCACGACCTGGTGCGATGTAGGCACTGTGCTGGATGTAGTCGGGCGACCAGAAGCGTTCTGCTGCGGTATAGTCGCGCTTGTTGAACAGCGTCTCAAACGCTTCCAATACGAAATGCTTATTCTGCTCTTCGTGGTTCATTGCCTGCCCTTCTCTATGATTTCAATGGATGTAAAATATAAACAATCAAATAGTTTTTGCATTCTTGAGCCGAGCGCTCAGTGCGGCCCGACTGATGTAGCGGGTTTGTAACTTCCCACATTGCTGGTTGACCTCGTTTGAGATTTCTAGGCTAAGGCAACATGCGCAGTCCTTAAATAGATATAATCAGAAAACTATTTTGTCGAAAAGACAATGATGGAAAGGGTCGTACTGATGGACAAATTGCGCGCACTCAAATACTTCATCAAGGTTGCTGATACCTTAAGCTTCACCGAGGCGGGCAGAGCTTTCGATGTGCCAGCCTCCTCAATATCCCGGCGAATCGCGGAGCTTGAAAATTCTGTCGGGGCGGTGCTCCTCCATCGCACGACTCGAAGCGTCAGCCTCACCGAAGTGGGAGAAACGTATCTGGCACAGGTTCGTTCAGGGATGGCACAGCTGGCTGCCGCCGAAGAGCTTTTGAAAGATCAAGCAAGCCGGCCCAGCGGTACGCTACGCATCAGTTGTACGCCAAGCTACGGGCGGATGAAGCTGCTGCCTGTGCTTCAGGATTTCAGCGACATTTATCCAGACGTCCTCCTTGACGTGGATTTAAGTGACGAACTACAGGATCTCGGTGGCGATAAATACGACATTGCTCTCCGAGCCGGTTCTGAACCAGAGAATCGGGTGGTAGCGCGTCGACTCGACCCGAATATCTTCATCCTCGCTGCCTCTACAACCTACTTGGCAACTCGTGGCACGCCAAGGACGGTAGAAGACTTAAAAGGCCACTCGGCACTCATGTATCGTGGCTCAAAGAGTGTCCTCAAATGGCTTGGTTTTGATGGCAAGAACTGGATAACCCCTCGGATTGTTCCAACATTCATTAGCAATGACGTAGCCTCTTTGACTGCCATGGCATGCAAGCACCGTGGGATGGTGCTGCTGCCTGAGTGGAGCTTGCGCGAATACCTGCAGCGGGGGGAATTGGTCACTGTAGACCTTAGTCAGCCGATTGGGATCTCGCGGACCGAGGTCGGGATCTACATGCTTTACCTGCAATCCCGCTATCTGATCCCGAAAATCCGACTAGCAGTGGAGTTTATCTACCAGCGCTTGGCCCACCGAAACGATGATGGCAGCCTTAAGTGAGTGGCAGCTAAGGGGCGATTCTGTAGAAGAAGTAGCTCCCCTGTGTGGCCTGCGGCAAAATCTTCGTACCGGCCAGCAAGGAAGCACGCAACATGATGGGACAGTTATCGAGTGGGCAGGAGCGGCTGTTTTACTCGTTCAATCTCGAAAACCACATCCCAACCAATCACCTGCTGCGCAGCATTGATCAGTGTCTCGATCTGAGCGACCTGCGCCATTACCTCGCCGATTTCTATAGCCCGATTGGGCGCCCGTCGATAGATCCTGAACTGATGATCCGCATGCTGATCGTGGGCTATTGCTACGGCATCCGCTCCGAACGGCGGTTGCACGAAGAGGCCCATTTGAACCTGGCGTATCGCTGGTTCTGCCGGTTGAGCCTTGAAGATGAAGTCCCCAACGACTCGACCTTTTCCAAAAATCGACACGGTCGTTTTCGGGACAGTGATCTGTTTCGCTGGTTGTTCAATGAAGTGCTGCGTCGCTGCATGGACGCAGACCTGGTCAAAGGCGAAGGCTTTGCCGTGGACGCCAGCATCATCAAAAGCGAATGCGAGTCGGCAGCGCGGCGTACCGGGTGATGAACAGGTCAACTGGAGCGATCCGGCCCTGAGCACCCGCGCCGTGCGTGAGTACCTTGAAGCCCTTGATGAAGAGGCTTTGGCCGAAACGCTACCGAAGCGCCTGTCGTTGACGGATCCTCAGGCCCGCTGGACCGCTGCCCCAGGCGGCCCAGCGTTCTACGCTTACTCCACGAATTATCTGATCGATATCGAGCACGGCGTGATCATGGATGGCCAAGCGTGCTGTGCCTGTAAAACCCTGGCGGGAGCGAGGTACATGGATAGATCGCTGGTCATATGAAATCCATTCAGAGGGTTGTGATTGACGCTGATCACAGCAGGAAGCGGTTGGCCGGCGTCTTCAAGCCCAAGCGTTCCCTTAGTGTCCCGGGTTCATATTCCTGGCGGAACACCCCTCTGGCTTGCAGCAGAGGCACCACGCCACGGGTGAATGTTTCGAAGTCAGTGGGCAAAAACGGAAACATGAGGTTGTAGCCATCGACGGCATTCGACTCGTATAACGCTGAAAGCTTGTCGGCAATATGCTCCGCTGTTCCGATCAGTAGCCAGGTGCTGGAACTCTTGACCAACCGGCGCCCTATTTCGCGGATGGACAAGGAGGTGTCGTACTTCTTGAGCAACGCCAGTTCGGTTCGAATGCCATCAAACTCAGACTCATCCGGCAACGCCGGCAATGGGCTGTCCGGCGATAGACCTGTCAAGTCCAGGCGGGTGTAGCTGGAGACGAGGTCAATCGCCACCGCATCGATAATGAGGCTGTCCTCCAGTTGCCGACGTCGCTCCTCTTCAGTCTCATCCCCGAGTACCACCGGAAGCACGCCGGTGATGATTTTCAGATCACTGGAATGCCTGCCCTTCAACTCGAGTCGGCGATTCAAATCGGACCTGTACGCCAACCCCTCTTCGACCGTATTGATAAAACAGAAGTGCACGTCCGCATGCGCAGCGGCCAGGTTTTTGCCGGCGTCAGAAGACCCCGCCTGGGCAAGGACCGGATGGCCCTGAGGTGGACGCGGCACGTTAAGCGGCCCACGCACGTTGAAATGTGCGCCTTTGTGATTGATCGGGTGAATTTTCGATGGATCGGCAAAGTCGCCGGTGCTCTTGTCAAATTCAAGCGCACCCTCCTCCCAGGAGTCCCAAAGCTGCTTGACGACATGGATGAATTCCTCGGCCCGCAGATAACGATCCCCGTGTTTCGTCACGCCTGACAATCCGAAATTCGAAGCCTCCTCTTCCAGCCAGGAAGTCACGATATTCCAGCTGGCTCGCCCTGCGCTGAGATAATCCAGCGAAGCAAAATATCGCGCGAGGTTGAAGGGTTCGTTATAGGAAGTCGAAGCGGTGCCCATCAGCCCGATGTGTTCGGTAACCGCAGCCAGTGCGGACAACAGCGTAATCGGTTCAAGACGGGCGTTGGCATAGTGCCTCAACCCGCTGGCCACGGAATCCCAGACCGCGACGTGATCCGCGACAAAAACCGCATCAAACTTCGCCGCCTCGGCCGCCTGCACCAGTTTTACGTAGTACTTGAGCGTGAATATTTCCTGGGTCGGTGACAGCGGGTGGCGCCAGGAAAAACGATGATCTCCTTGGGGGTTAAAAAAGAACAAATTCAAAATCATACTTTTATTGGACATAACGCCTCCGCGACCTTACCAACGTCGCATTCATTTTCACTGGGCCGTCTTGACGGTATGTTCGGCGACCCACTGCGCCGCGACTTTTGCGGGATCCTTGTGATCGATATCAACAAGGCGATTGAGTTGCTTGAGGTCGTCATCGGTCAGTTTTGCAGAGACCTCGTTGAGCACCTGGGTGACTTCCGGGGTTAGCAACGCCTTGCGCCCCAGTGGTGTGATGTTTTGCAGGGGCTGTTGGTGCTTGTCGTCCTCGAGGACAACCCAAGGCTCTTTCGCCAGGATGCCCTGCGTGGAGACCACCGTGGCCACGTCGATAGCGCCGGAGTTCAACGCCAGCCGCGACAAGGGCCCGCCCATGTCCAGCGACTTGATGCTCTTGAAGTTGATGCCGTAGACCGCCTTCAACCCGGGCAGGCCTAACGCAGCTGTGGCGACTTCGGGAGGTCCGCCCAGGGTGAAATCTCCCGAGACGGGCGCTAGGTCGGACAAGGTGTGCAGGTTGTACTTTTCTGCGGTCTTTTTGGTGACGGCCCAAGCGGTAATGGAGCCTGCGGACGAAGGCTCAAGCAGCTGGAGGTCCGCCGGCAACTTCTGTTGCAAAGCGCTGAGGATCTCCTTTTGGGTGGTCAGGGCGGTCTTGTCGTCATAGAAACTCAACAGTGATCCTATGTATTCGGGTACGACGTCTATATCCCCGTTTTCCAGCGCCTGGGCGATGATCTGGCGGTTCCCCAGATTGAGTCGGGTCTTGACGTCTATCCCTTCATTTTTCAAGGCTGACGCATAGATGTTGGCGAGAATCGTCTGCTCGGAAAAATTGGCCCCTCCAATGGTGATGGACCGAGCATTGGCAAACGTGCTGCCAACCAGCAAGCCTAGCCCCAGCAACAATGAAACCGAGTGCACTGAGCGAGCCTTCGAACGTTGTTTGTTTTTCATTTGGGTCTGCACCTCTGCAAAGTTAATACGCACTTTCAAATGCCCCTGGTCATGTAGCGCTTAGTTCAACATTCCTCGCCCGCCATTTTCTAACCATGAGTGTTTCTATCATTGAACAAACCCACTCGCTGACAATCGCAAGTGCCGACACCATCAGTGCGCCGCCAATAATTTGCGGCGTATCATTTCGGCCCAGTCCATCAATAAGAAACCTGCCTAGCCCGCCGAACCCTGCATACGCAGCGATGGTGGCTGTTGCGATAAGTTGCACCAGGGCTGATCGGAATCCAGAAAAGATCAGCGGAAAAGCCAGCGGCAACTCGAGCTGAATAAACATCTGCCATCTGCACATACCCATCGATCTGGCAGCCTGCTTCAGAGACGAATCCACCTGATCGATTCCAACATAGGTATTGGTTAATATCGGCGGGATGCTCATGGTCACCAATGCGATAATCACCGTGCTGGCTTCATAGCCAATGAGCATGATTGCAAGTATCACAATACCCAGAGAAGGTAATGCTCGCCCAATATTGAACAGCCCTATCGCCACCTGCGCGCCTTTGCGGTAGTTAGCCAGGAGTACGCCGAACGGCAACGCTATTGCACAAGCAATAACCAGGCTCAAAGACACATAATAAATATGCTCTGCCAGCCGAGTCAGTATCCCGTTTTCACCCAACCAATTATCAGGAAGAGAAAACCAAAGGTAGACACCCGCGATCATGTTCATCAGCGCACCCAAGGGACCAGCCATTTATTAATTGAATAAAACAGAAAATCAAAACATAACGCCAACATCACCGTCAGGACCAAGCTGACCGCCACAGGCGTAGTGAAACTTTGAGCCAGCCCGGTAATGAACAGCTGGCCTAATCCGCCTTGGCCAATCAAGGCAGTAACAGTCACCAGCCCCACCAAAGTAACCGAGGTTGTTCGTAAGCCCGCCAATAACGCAGGCAGCGCCAGTGGAAGTTCAACCCCGAGGAATCTCTGCATGCGCGTATACCCGAGCGCACGGGCTTCCTCCAATATGTCCGCAGGGTTACTCGCAAGCCCCGCCAAGGTGTTCTGTAACACGATAAGCAAGGAATACAGGCTCAAACCAATGACCGCCGTGGTCTTGGATAACCCGGTAAAAGGCATTATCAAAATAAACAGTGCCAGGGACGGAATGGTAAAGAGTATGCCGCAGACATAAATCATCGGCCGCGCCAATCCTGGCTGCCACAACGTCAAGAGCACCATTGCACCCGCTAGCAGCGTCCCTATACACAGGCCCAAGGTCACCAGTTGAATATGATCAACTAACAGCTGGCCGATCTGCTGCCAGTTTTCAACGATCCACGACCAGTCAATCATTGCGTACTTCCGAAGCGGCGCTCATTGAGTGCGCTGTGAAGGCTGGCAATCGAGAGGCAACCTTCGTAACCGCCCGTCTCGTCCACACGAACAACCACACCGATCGGCGCCGTTAGAATTTTAACCAGTGCGTGATGCAACGAGTCGTTACTCGACACCGTTGTCAGCTCGGGAACAGGCACGTCCGAATCACTGACCCACTTCAACGGGTTGGACTTGTCATCCAGCAGAAGTTTGAATTCACAACTGACCTCATCCGCTGGAAGATCAGAAACCTTCATCAGTGAAAGTCTTTTTAACAGCGGATCTTTGCCGATAAAGTTCTTCACAAACTCGCTGGCAGGATGGGCAAGGATGTTGTGAGGTGTATCGAACTGAACAAGTTTTCCTTCGCCCTCGAAGATGGCAATCCGATCACCAATCTTGATGGCCTCCTCCATATCATGGGTCACCAAGATAATGGTTTTATGCAAACGTCTCTGAAGTGCAACCAGTTCATCCTGCAGTCGCTCGCGTATCACCGGATCAAGGGCCGCAAAGGGTTCGTCCATCAATACAACCGGTGGGTCCGAGGCCAGTGCCCTCGCCAGAGCGACACGACTCTTTTGGCCGCCCGACAGCTGATTAGGGTATCGATCGAGAAATTCCGGCTGAAGTCCAACCAGGGAAATAAGCTCGCTCACGCGCTGGCGGATTTTGTGCTTGCTCCAGCCCAAGAGCCGCGGCACGGCGCCAATATTCTCTGCAACCGTCTGGTGAGGAAATAGGGCCGAGCTCTGCATCATGAAGCCAATGCCCCGGCGTAGCGTAACGACGTCAAGCTCATCAGTCGCTACTCCATTGACACAGATGCGACCACTGTCCTGGGTATCCAGCCTATTGATCATTCGCAAAATAGTCGTTTTGCCACACCCGCTTGGCCCGACAAATACGCAGATCTCCCCCTCCCGGACATGAAGCGTTAAATCGCTCACGGCCATTCGCGTGCTGCCCTTATGAGTTTTCTTGATAGTTTCAAAACGTATCATTTTCCGACGCCCAGATTGGCTTTAGTGTTTTTATTGCCTGGCAGGATGGCGGGGACAATCCACGGGATTGACCATATGCCGATGCAATAATTGGAAGTAGCCGTGAATGACATAGCCGTTGTTTCGAGCGATCCATTGTTCACGCCTGGCTCTATACACCTGGGGCAAATAAAACCAGGGCAAACCGGGAAGATCGTGATGAACCAAGTGAAGATTGAGGTTCAAAAAGAGCCAACTCAAAAGTCCTGACGACTCATTGATAACCGTGCGGTGTTCCGGCAGCATTGACGGCCGATGTTCGTAAAACGACCGGATCATCGAAATGGACAAGGCCGGCAATGAAACTAAAAATATGTACTGCATGGCACTGATGGCGCTGTATTGTTCAACCAAGGTCAGCACCACGGCAACACTTAGCATATGAACTGCCCACACCCGCCTAGCGCTTCGCCCCGCGAGAAATAACCCTCTGATCTCGCTACCCAGAAGGGATATCACTGCCAATGGCGCTCCCATAAGCAAGCGACCACCCAAGGTCTTATTTATCCACAGCAACGCTCTCATATAGCGAGGTGACTGCAACCAAAAGGCACTTGTGACATAGCGACTTTCTGGATCTTGCCCGGGCACAGTCAGCAGCGCGTCGTTGTGATGCGCCAAATGTGTGTCTCTATAAATATCGTAGGGGTACCACACGGCGAACGGCAGAAATCCCAAGGCTTTGTTTATGGCGGGCCAACGCGTTGGGTGACCGTGGATCAGCTCATGCTGAATCGATAGCCAGAGCACAACCAATGGAATAAACAGAACAATGGTGAATACTTCGCCAAATGCCTGCCCATAAAAAACAACGACAGCCCAGGCCAGATAGAAGCCAACAAGCAAAAGCCAGGTGGGCCATTCGGTTTGACTGGTAAATGTAGTGCTCAGCTTAACAATTTCAGCTCGATGAGCTTCATCCAAATAGTTTGGCATTATTGTAAGTCGCGATAGGTATTGTTCTGTACAGACGCCCAATCACTCACGTTCCAAGCCATAACCCTATGGAACCAGGGCATTACTTGAAGATGACTGGCTAGACTTACGGTATTGAAATGACCAACAGCGATGATTCACATGGCGTAGAGCAGAAACGCCAAGCCTTCGCTGATTGCACTGCAGGCTTCGCTGTTGGCCTGACAAGGAAGAGGTCTGCCGGTAACGAATGGAACGGCAATGGAGGCACAAGGACTGATGCGGATATTGCCGGAGTGAGAAATCGCGACATGAGCTCTGTCATAAGACAGAGCCTCAAGGCTGATTTGGAAGATTCGGGCGCCGGACATAGTCGTACCATAAAATAGGGTTAAACATATCCGGCGGTCCGGTAACCACAATGTAGCAGAATGGCTAATGCACTCAAGGAATATATTTTATTATGCTTATTCAAAAAATGAATAAGCATTAAGCGGTGCGTCTCCCCTCCTCTCAACTTTCCTGCTCCGCTAGCCTGGTTTCAGCGTACCGACTCTGAGCAACTTTACGCATTGCCGACTAACTAAATGACCGGACACAACGTCGCGCCGTAGCCCAAGCATCGCATTACACCTTAATCAAGGCTGCTCCCGAAAGGCCTAGATAGCCACGAAGAATCTAGCGCTACATTAATCGGCGACGCTATGCAGCCTGCGCGTAAATGCCTAGGCCGCAACGCAACGCAATATTAATTTACGCGGGTGTTGAGCGGCCTTAACATGTTCGGCCATTAAAACAGTTATGGCGCACTCAACAACAAATTACGATCTCGGCCTCGCAACATCCGAGGCTAGACCTCTGATTCCTTCAGACTAAAACCTGTGTGGCATCACACTCTCCACTCCGCCGTAAGGCTCAAACCAATTCGGCTAAAGATGCCGGATTGAAGCCCTTCAGATCCGCGTAATCGCCCTTTTCCACTTTGGCGACCCAATCCTTGTCACTCAGCAGAACACGCCCTACTGCGATCAGATCAAACTCTTCGCGCTCCATGCGCTCGACGAGCCGATCCAAACTCGCAGGGGTTGATCCCTTGCCGGCGAAGGCATTAGTAACATCATTTTCTAGCCCAACCGAACCAACACTGATGGTCGCGGCCCCGGTTACTTTCTTCGCCCAGCCCGCGCAGTTCAGGCCGTTCTCACCGTCGATCTCGGGGAACTCAGGTTCCCAGAAGCGGCGTTGTGAGCAGTGTAGGACGTCGACACCAGCCTCGACCAATGGCAACAGCCAGTCTTCCATCACAGCTGGCGTTTCAGCGACGCGTACTCCGTAGTCCTGTTGCTTCCACTGGCTGACGCGCATGATGATCGGGAATTCAGGGCCAACAGCATGACGAACAGCAGATACGATCTCACTGGCAAAACGCGAGCGTTCCTTGATCGTCGGGCCGCCGTAGCGGTCGGTGCGCAGATTGGTACCAGACCAGAAAAACTGATCGATCAAATAACCATGGGCTCCGTGGATCTCAACGGTATCGAAGCCCAGTCGTTTGGCATCCGCTGCGGCCTTGGCGAACGCTGCTACCGTGTCGGCAATGTCCTCTTCACTCATCGCCACACCACGCAGGTCACCTGGCGAATCAAGGCCCGACGGGCTTTCCACTGGCGCATCTGGCTCCCAGTCGTTGATGTAACGCGTGGCACCGGTGTGCCAGATCTGCGGTGCCATGCGCCCGCCAGCGTTGTGGACCGCATCGATCACGTTTTTCCACCCAGCCAGCGCCGCTTCGCCGTGAAAAAAAGGAATACCGGAATCATTGCGTGATGCTGGGCGATCAATCACGGTGCCTTCCGACAAAATCAGCCCGACACGTCCCTCTGCCCGCCGCCGGTAGTAGGCAGTGCTCGCTTCACCCGGGATGCCTTCGGGTGAGAACAGACGCGTCATTGGCGCCATAACAATCCGGTTTTTCAGTTCAAGCGACCGGATGGAAAAAGGACGAAATAAAATGCTGGTTTCAGGGTTTGACATCGGATGGACTCCATTTGCTTTCGGAAGCCATATAAGTATATTTTGTAAACCAAATGTCAATTAGGCACTTAGAGTCGCCTAGGTATACATGAGGAAACTTCGATGCTGGAATTAAAGCCGCAATGTTTTTCGTCGGAGTGCCCAAGCCGGGCGCTGTTCGACCAAATCGCAGACAAGTGGTCAATGATGGTTCTGGCGGTGCTTGATGACGGACCGCATCGCTTTAATGCCATCAGACGCCGCCTGGAGGGCGTCACTCAGAAGGCACTGACACAGTGCCTGCGGCGACTGGAACGAAATGGTCTCGTCTCGCGCCAGGTCATCTCGTTCTCGCCCGTGGCAGTCCAGTATGAGATCACCCAACTGGGTCGAACACTGCAGCAGCCATTTCGCGAATTGCATAAATGGACGCTCGACAAATTGCCTGAGGTTGAAACGGCCCGGTTGAAGTTTGACGAGGCCGCGCAGGTAAGCCTGGCGGAGTGAATGACTTCGCAGGTTTACTCGCGGTATCCCTAAACCTACCAACGCTACATTAAGTGCCTAATTGACTCTAGGTTTATCGCGTATACCTTGTAATGGTCGACAAAGATGGCCTCACTTGATGCCTTATTGCGACCTTTGATCAACGCCTCTCTGCGACTCTCGACGACTGGCCAAGCGCCTTCGATATCGACGCGGCAGCGCTGATCCCAGCGGCCTGACCTTTTTTGGAAAGCCCAATATGACGAGGACTAAAATGCGCGAAAATCTTCAGTTTTACATCGATGGTTCGTGGGTGGAGCCCGCTGGCAATATCGTAATAGATGTAATTAATCCGGCTGACGAAACGGTTGCCGGCCAAGTCGCGCTCGGCGGCACCATCGACGTCGATAAGGCGGTCGCAGCGGCGAGAGCCGCCTTCCAGACCTTCTCGCAGATATCGGTTGATGAGCGTCTTGCACTCTTCGATCGAATCATCGCAGCCTACCAGTTGCGCACACATGACCTTGCGATAGCAGTGTCCGACGAAATGGGCGCACCGCTATGGCTTGCCGAGCAATTGCAAGTCACGGCCGGCCTGGCCCACATTCAAATCGCTCGCGCCGCGTTAGCCAAATACAGTTTCGAACACGAGATGGGCACCACTGAGATCGTACGCGAGCCGATTGGCGTCTGTGCGTTAATCACCCCATGGAACTGGCCGCTCAACCAGTTGACCTGCAAGGTGGCCGCAGCGTTGGCGACAGGCTGCACGATGGTGGTGAAGCCTTCTGAAGTGTCGCCCTTCTCGGCGACGATCTTTACCGAGATCATGCATGATGCCGGTGTACCGGCCGGTGTTTTTAATCTGGTACATGGAGACGGCAAAGGTGTTGGCGACGCACTGACTGGTCATCCTGAAGTCGATCTCGTCTCGTTTACTGGATCTACCCCCGCAGGCATCCAGGTAGCGCGCAATGCTGCACTGACGGTGAAACGCGTGCATCAGGAACTTGGCGGAAAGTCGCCGAACATCCTGTTGCCGAGTGCCGATTTCCCTTCCGCCGTGGCGGCGGGCGTGGCTCAAATTATGCTCAACAGCGGTCAATCATGTAATGCGCCGTCACGAATGCTTGTACCCATTACACGAATGGATGAGGCCGCCGATCTTGCACGTACTGCGGCAGCAGAGTGGGTTGTCGGACACCCGGCGAACAATGCCAAAATGGGGCCGGTCGCCTCCGAGGCGCAGTGGAGCAAGATCCAGAACCTGATACAGATCGGCATCGATGAAGGTGCAACACTGATCACAGGGGGGCTCGGCCGACCTGAAGGGCTTGATGCCGGATTCTACGTCCGGCCGACCGTCTTCTCCGACGTGACGAATGACATGACTATCGCCCGCGAGGAAATCTTCGGGCCGGTGCTTGTCATCATCGGTTACATCGATGAAGCCGACGCAGTGGCGATCGCCAATGACACGGTATTCGGTCTTGCCGCTTATGTTCAGGGCGAACATACAGCCGCCGAGGCAGTGGCGCGCAAACTTCGGGCCGGACAAATCACGCTCAATTATGCCGACATGGATTTGGCGGCACCGTTCGGGGGATACAAGCAGTCGGGTAACGGTCGTGAATGGGGAGAAGTTGCGTTCGGCGATTTTCTCGAAACCAAAGCGATTGTTGGCTTTCGCCGGGCCATGTGACGAGCCTGCTGCCGGACAGGTTGCCATGAGCGTCTGAGTAACCGTCAAGCACTAGGCAACTAGTGCTAGGACATCCGGTGACGTTACATAAATCGGAATCTACGCTTAGATGATGGTAACGGTATGATCACGTACCGTTACTTATCGCTTTTGAGCACGGAGCAGATTTATCAGATGCTCAGGCGCGCCTGCGGGAAAATCAAATCGCTGAAAAAAGGACGGGCTCTATTTGTGGATTCCTCTGCTGGGTTACATGTGCGCGGTGATCCTAATCCCCTTCGTTGGTAACCTCTCAGACAAGATCGGCCGCAGGCCCCCAGTCATTATTGGCGTTCTCTGCGCAGGACTGCTCTCGTACGCGTACCTGTACGCTATCAGCGTCCACAACCTGTGGCTTTCGCTGGTTCTCTCCGTACTCATGTGGGGCGTCGCCTATCAGGGTTTCAACGGCGTATTCCCGAGCCTCTTTCCCGAATTGTTCCGTACGCGGGTGCGTGTGACCAGTATGGCCATCGGGCAGAACATAGGGACCGCGATGACTGCATTTCTCCCGGCAATCTTCGTCACTGTTGCGCCCCCGGCTCCGAGAATATCCCTCTGAAAATCGGTTCTCTTACATTAGGTATCTGTGTTATCGCTGCGATCGCGGCGTTCACTACACGCGAAACATACCGGATTCGCCTTGAAGATCTCGGCAAGCGCAACGCAGTGCCTATTGCCAAAGAAGAATACGATCGTATGCGGGCCGAAGCGATGCAGGGCACAGCTCAGACAGACGCACCGAAGGATCTGGCTAGCCAACTGCGCTCATAACGACTTTCGACGTCATGGACGCGGCCTACGCTTCAGCTCGGCTTTTGACGCTTACGCAGACGTCTGAATGATTTGAGCCGCCAAGCTGAATCCGACACCTGAGCAGCTAACGACTCACGTCATCGCTTTGGTGCTCTCTGTCTACCGGGCGGCTGCGTGTCAGCCGCTTTCGAATGCGCTCGACAACTTTCTATTGGGCCGAGAAGCTGCTCGTCGCGCTGGCGGTGAATCTACGTTAGCCCTACATTAGGGCCAACCACACCTGCGCGGAATATCCATGACGCCCCTCCAGGACAAAGGCACCACGTCAATTGCCTTGGTGCATGAGGCATTGTATAGCGCCAGACAGCGGAGCCTGGATCTGACGATTGCGTTAGCCAATGCCGACATCGACCCTCAACTGCTCGACGCCCCAAAAGCCAGGGTCTCAGCGACCTCCTTTGCCCGACTGTGGGTGGAGATAGCCGACCTGCTAGACGATGAATTTTTTGGCATCGACAGCCATCCTATGCGTCGCGGCAGCTTCAAACTGATGTGTCATGCGCTCCTGGACTGCAGTACTTTGGGCCAGGCGTTGCGGAGAATGTTGTCATTCCTGCGGCTAGTACTGGATGACATTCATGGCGAGTTGCAGGTCAAGGACGATCTTGCATTTATCGTGGTACAGGACCGAGGCGTCTTGCGCCGCCTGTTTGCCTATGGCACCTGGTTTATCCTCGTACACGGGCTGTCATGCTGGCTGGTCAATCAGCGTATCCCCCTGCACAAGCTCAGTTTTCGGGCGTCCAGGCCTGAGGATCAGAGCGACTACCGCATGCGCTTCTGTGAGGACATCGAGTACGACGCGCCCACGACCCAGGTCAGTTTCGACAAAAAATTCCTCGACATGAAAATCGCGCAGTCGCCGGCCACGGTGGGTACCTTCCTCAAGGAATCCCCCGGCAGCCTGCTGGTGAAATACCGCAACGACGACAGCCTTAGCGCACAGATAAGACGTTACTTGCGTGGATCAAGCCCGGAAAAATGGCCCGAACGTGATGACTTGGCTGTGATACTTCACATGTCCAACTCGACGTTACAACGCCGCTTGCAAGCAGAGGGCACGCATTATCAAAACCTCAGGGACGACCTTCGCCGCGACATGGCGATTGACCTGCTGTCGCGTGGCGATATGACGGTGACGCAAGTGGCGGCCGCCACCGGCTTCCAGGAAACCAGTGCATTTCATCGAGCCTTCAAGAAATGGACTAGCGTCAGCCCCGGCGCCTATCGACGCGGCCACCTGGAGGAATAAGCCTCCTACTACTACGCCCCCGCCCCACCCCGTTCAGTTCGGTGCACTGCGTTGCACACATGCCCAAACAGCTCACACAAATTGGTGCCACCCGACATGGGCGGCACCTCATCGCCTTCCTAGAATGTCGCGAAGTGCACTTCACCAACAACAATAAGACTGAAGGAGACACGTCATGCAATCAGTGAACGTCTATACGCTCGCGGGCGAATCCACATTCAACCGTTTTCACCGCCTGATTCTGTTCTGGTGCGTGCTTATTTTGATCATTGATGGTTACGACCTCGCCGTGGTCGGAGCGGCCCTGCCCGCCATCATGCAAGACATGGGCATCGACGCAACAAGTGCTGGCGTGATGGCTGGGTCGGCCCTGCTGGGAACAATGCTCGGAGCCATTTTCCTCGGCACACTGGCTGACCGTATCGGCCGTCCGAAAATGATCGCGATCTGTGTTGCGTTGTTCAGCCTGTTTACCGCCGCCGCCGGACTTACCAGTGATCCCATCACCTTCAGCATTTCGCGCTTTATCGCAGGCCTCGGCATCGGCGGCGTACTGCCGATAGTCACCGCGCAGATGGGTGAATTCTCACCGGCCAAGCTGCGTACGCGGTTGGTCACCCTGGTATTCGCGGGCTACTCCGTGGGCGGCATTCTCGTTGCGCTGACGGGTAAACACCTGATCGAAAGCCATGGCTGGCAGTCGGTGTTCTTTGTTGCAGGGCTGCCGGTGGTGCTGATCCCGCTGATCTTGAAAACCATGCCGGAGTCCATGGCGTATTTGCTCAAACAAGACCGTCAGGCTGAACTACGTGCCATCGTTCAAAGGATCAGCCCCAATCTCCGACTGGGCGATGACGCGATATTTGCGGGCAACCCGACCGAGGCCAAGGCTGCACTCGACAGCCCGATCAAGGGTCTCTTCAGCGAAGGCCGGGGGTTCAGCACGGTGATGATTTGGGTGGCCTTTATGACCGGGCTTTTCATGGTTTATGCGCTTAATTCCTGGCTGACCAAATTGATGGCGATGTCTGGTCATAGCCTCGGATCGGCACTGAACTTTGTCATTGTGTTCAACGTGGGCGCGATTGTGGGCGCGATCGGTGGGGGTTGGTTGAGCGACAAGCTCAATATCAAGCATGTGCTGATTGCGTTCTACGTCGTGGGTGCCTTGGCGCTCACAGCGATGGCCTTCACACGCTCAACCGAGCTGTTGTTTGTTGTGGTGTTCATCGTCGGCGCCTCGACGCTGGGTACTCAGTTGATCGCCTATGCCTACGCCGGGAATTTCTACCCCACGCCCATCCGCTCCACCGGTGTGGGGTTTGCATCAGGCGTTGGTCGGATCGGAGCAATCATCGCGCCGGTGTTGATCGGCTGGCTCGTTTCATTGGCTTTGCCTCTCGAACAAAACTTCATGGTGATCGCGTTGGCGGGCCTGATCGGGGCGCTGGCGGTCACGTTTGTCAATCAGTCTCGGGCAGACTCCCATCAGGTCGGCAAATTACCGGCCCTGCCCCGCTGACTGCTCACCCTGAACGGAACCCGCTAAAAGGATGCGTATCTTGAATCGCTTGTCACCACCGCCGCTGTCTGCGCAAGAAACCCAGCGCACTGTCGACTGGGCAATCATTTCACGGCGCAGCGTCAGGGCCTTTTTGCCGACAGCCGTGCCCCGTGAGGAAGTCGAAGCGATTCTGGATGTCGCACGCTTCAGTGCCTCGGGTGTGAACATGCAGCCCTGGCAGGTGCACGTTGTAACCGGTGAAGCGAAAGAGCGCCTGTCAATGGCCATCAGCGCCATCGACAACGACCCACTGCTCAGCAGCGACATGCAGGATCCCTACACCTACTACCCGAACGAATGGGTCACGCCTTACATCGATCGCCGGCGCAAGGTGGGTTGGGACCTCTACGGGCTGCTTGGGATCGCTAAAGGTGAAAAACAACGCATGCACCAACAGCACGGGCGCAATTACCGGTTCTTCGACGCACCGGTCGGCTTGCTATTTACCGTGGACAAAGTGTTGGAGCAAGGCAGCCTTCTGGACTACGGCATGTTTTTGCAAAACGTCATGTTGGCGGCACGCGGGCGGGGTTTGCACACCTGCCCGCAGGCCGCATTTCTCAAGTACCACAACGTCATTTCAGAGATGTTGAGCATTCCCGCCGACCAGATGCTGGTGTGTGGCATGAGCCTTGGCTATGCCGACCCCAAGGCCATTGAAAACACTCTGGTGACCGATCGGGAACCGGTCAGCGCTTTCGCCATTTTTCATCATAATAATAAGGAGACCTGCCCATGATCAGTGCAGCGTACGCAAGTGGACTTGATCAAACCCCAGCCAACCATGTTCCGTTAACGCCCTTGGGATTTCTGGACCGCGCCGCGTTGGTTCATCCTGAGCGTGTCGCGATTATTCACGGGGAACTGCAGCGTACCTGGGCACAAACACGTGAGCGCTGTTATCGCCTCGCCTCAGCACTGGTGGGCCGGGGCGTGCAACCAGGGGAGACGGTTTCGATTCTCTCTCCGAACGCCCCGGCAATGATCGAAGCCCACTTCGGCATTCCCTTATCCGGCGCCATCCTCAATACCATTAACCATCGCCTGGATGCCGAAGGCATTGCATTTATCCTGCGGCACAGTGAGTGCAGCTTGCTGCTGGTGGATTGCGAGTTCATGGCCTTGGCCTGTGCCGCTCTGGAGAAGCTCGAACGTCCCCCGGCAATCGTGATAATCCGAGATCACCTGGCCCCGGCACTTGGCGAGATTGATGTTACCGACTATGAAACCCTGTTTGCCGAAGGAGACCCGAATTTCCAGGGAGTATGGCCCAACACGGAATGGCAGCCGATAGCCCTTAACTACACCTCCGGCACCACCGGCGATCCCAAAGGCGTCGTGGTCAGCCATCGGGGCACCTACCTGATGAGTTTGCTGCAGATGACCAATTGGCCGCTTTCCCAGGCACCACGGTATTTATGGACACTGCCCATGTTCCATGCCAACGGTTGGTGCTTCACGTGGGCGATCACTGCTGCGGCAGGCACCCATATCTGCCTGCGCAAAGTGACGGCGGACGCGGTCTTCGGCGCCATTGCCGAACATAAAGCCGATCACTTCTGTGCGGCACCGACGGTGATGGCCATGCTTGCGAACACCCCAACACCCCTCGAACTCCCGCACCCGGTGCGTGTATTGACGGCCGGCTCCCCTCCCCCGGCCTCCGTCTTGGACGCGGTGGTTTCCATGGGTTTTCAGGTGGATCACGTGTACGGCATCACCGAAGTCGCGGGTACCCCGGTCAGTTGCGTCTGGCAGGACGGCTGGGATGAACTCAGCCCCCCCGAAAAAGCCAGGATGCGCGTAAGGCAGGGCGCGCGGGCGGCAGCCTTTGAAGGTTTGCTGGTTGCCGATGCGCAAACACTCGAACCCGTTCCTCATGATGGCCAGACTACCGGTGAACTGCTGTTGCGCGGCAATACCGTCATGATGGGGTATCTGAAAAACCAGTCGGCGACGCAAAAGGCCTTTGAAGGCGGCTGGTTCCATACCGGAGACGTCGCAGTGGTTCATCCCAATGGCTACGTGCAGATTACCGACCGCACAAAAGACGTGATCATCTCTGGCGGTGAAAACATTTCATCCGTAGAGATCGAAGACATTCTTCATGGCCACGCATCGGTATTGCATGCCGCTGTGGTGGCACAGCCAGACAACAAATGGGGTGAAACTCCCTGCGCCTTCATCGAGCTCAGAAGCCAGGTCCAGCCACCCACCGAAGCTGAATTGATCGCGTATTGCCAGGCGCGCCTGGCCCGCTACAAGTGCCCGAGCCGCGTGATATTCATGGAGCTGCCGAAAACCGCCACAGGGAAAATCCAGAAGTTCATCCTGCGGCAACAAGCCGGGAGCCGAGAGGCGATCGTACGTCTGGCTTCAACTGGCTGACACCCACCCTCTTCACTCAACCTCAAGACTGTCTGCATGCGGAGCGCGTACGCGTCGCCCCTCTGAGGAGTCGTGCGCGCCGCAAACACCAAAAACAACAACAAAAGGTGCATTCAAGATGGCAATAAAACGTACGACGTCAGTGACGATCCTCCTGTTTTCCTCTGCGGCGCCAAACGCCTTTGCAGACTTTGTCGGTGACACACAGACAAGCCTGGAATTGCGTAACTTCTACTACAACCGGGACTTTCGTAACGAAGGGGCCAGCCAATCCAAACGCGACGAGTGGGCTCAGGGCTTTATCTTGAATCTACAGTCCGGGTTCACTGAGGGCCCGTTGGGTTTTGGAGTCGACGCACTCGGTTTGCTCGGAGTGAAACTCGACTCCAGCCCTGACCGTACGGGTTCAGGCCTGCTGGCGTACGACTCGCGGCGCAATGTAGAAGATGAATACGGAAAATTCATACCCACCGCAAAAGCGCGCCTGAGCCGCAGTGAGCTGCGCATCGGCGGCCTCAATCCGGTGCTCCCGCTGCTGTCGAGCAATAACAGCCGGCTGCTGCCGCAAGTGTTCCGGGGTGGAATGCTGGTATCCAAAGAGCTAGAACCGCTGACCTTCAGTGCGATCCGTATCAACGCGGTAAAACAACGCAACTCAACCGACTTCGAAAGCCTCACGGCGTTTGGGTACAAGCCTGTAAAAGCCGATCATTTCACCTATCTGGCGGTTGACTACAAGCCGGCCCCCCACCTTGTACTCAGCTACCACCTGGCTGAGTTGGAAGACCTTTACCGCTCGAATTTCTTTGGCCTCAAGTATGAACACGCGCTGGGCAGCGGTACCGTGCTGTCTGACGTTCGCTACTTTTCTGCCCGCGATGCAGGTGATCAAGGTATCGGCGATGTGAACAACCGGACACTCAGCACTATGCTTTCCTTTCGCCAGAGCGGTCACACCCTGGGCGCTGGCTTCCAGAAAGCCTGGGGGGACACGCCATTCGCCATGATCAATGGCGCTGACACCTATCTGTTCGGCGAGTCGCTGGTTAGCACCTTTACGGCGCCTCAGGAACGGGTGTGGATTGCACGCTACGATTTCGACTTTGCCGCCACAGGATTGCCTGGTCTCACCCTGGGCTTGAAGTACGCAAAGGGACAAGAGGTAGACCCGACCCTGCTGAGCTCGGCCCAAGCCGCCAGATTACGAGTGGCAGGAGAGGACGGCAAGGAATGGGAGCGTGTCACCGATATCACTTACACCATCCAGAGTGGGCCGTTCAAAAATGTGTCAGCGCAATGGCGAAACTCGACCAATCGGTCGACGTACGCCGATAGCGCCAACGAAAACCGCCTGATTTTCCGGTATACATTTAAATTTTGACGAATGGAGTCAATCGATGCGAGCGGAGGCAAATATGGGGGCAAATTTCAATTTTTTTTGCCAGAAACCATTGTCCTAGAACCCAGTCAAAATGTTTTTCGGCGACCCTGAGAGCCTTTGAAAAAGGCTAACCGTGCCCCTCCGGGCAATGCTCTCGTTCGCCACCTTCGACCTAAATCGTTTAATAAAGTCGCTAAGGTCGCAATAACAAGCTTCGCCAGATAAGAGGTGGTTGATTTGTGAGACCTATGTAATATCCCAGGCGCGACTCCACCTCCTCGATCCCTTTTTCAGCAATATGCATCCGAAGCCGAGGTAATCGCGCCTGATCCACCGCCCACGTCAACGACTCAACGTACTCACCATGAGCCATCAAGAGATCCGCATCCGGCGGCAGTGTTACTCTGTTGACTTGGGCTTTGGCAGCCGCCAGTGCTGATTTGTCGAATAATGCAAGTCGGGACACCATGCCCTCCACAAATCGGTCCAATTCCTCGTCGGGAATAGATCGCGTCACCCAACCATAGCGTTCTGCCAGATCAGCGTCATAGTCATCGCTGCTTAATATCGCTTCGAGCCCACGATCACGTCCGATGAGACGTGCAAGGCGCTCACTGCACCCGCCGCTCGGCAGAATGCCGATACCGACCTCAGGTTGGCCGAACACTGCATGCTCCCGGCTGGCGTAACGTAGATCGCACGCCAACGCCAATTCGTTCCCGCCGCCTCTCGTCCGCCCACGGATTGAAGCGATACTGATGAACGGTGCTTTGGAAAGCCTCACGACGAGATCGATCCACTTCGGCATCCCTTCCACACCTGCCAGCATCGGAAATTTTCCGGATTCATCAAGATCAAAATGGTTGAAGAAGTAGCCAGAGACGGTGCTGCTGAAAATGACCACTTGAACACTCTCGTCCTCGCTCAGTTCCTTTACGACTTCATGCAAGCGATTGACGGTTTCGGGCACGATCAAATTAGTCGGTGGATTCGAGAACTTGATCTTGCAGACTTTCGGTGTAAGTCGCGCAATGCTGATCGTACTTGGTTGTGTCATTTCACATTCCTTGATGAAGCTCACGGTCACGCGTTGATGTCGATCACGACGCGGCCCTGGACTTTGCCTTCGAACATTCGGCCGATCACCGCAGGCACCTCCGCAAGACCAACCACCTGTGTCGTGCGCGCGAGTTTGCTCAGATCGAGATCGCTTGCCAGGCGCGTCCAGGCCTGGAGTCGGGACTCGTACGGAGCATTGACGGAGTCGATGCCAGCAAGGGTTATATTGCGCAGAATAAAGGGCAACACCGACCCTGGAAGATCCATACCCTGAGCCAGACCGCAGGCCGTCACCACACCGCGATACTGGGTTTGCGCCAACACGTTCGCTAGCGTATGACTGCCGACCGAGTCCACAGCGCCAGCCCATCTTTCCGTCGCTATCGGTGCTCCTTGGGCAGAGAGCGTTTGGCGATCGATGATCTGCGCCGCACCTAAACTGGTCAGATAGTCTTTCTCCTCAACACGCCCGGTCGACGCGACCACGCGATAGCCGAGATCGGAGAGAATCGCAATCGCGATCGAGCCGACTCCGCCATTGGCGCCAGTGACGAGGACGTCACCGCGAGCCGGTGTGAGACCGCCATGTTCCAGCGCCAGTACCGACAGCATCGCCGTGTACCCTGCTGTGCCGATAGCCATTGCGTCCTTGGTCGAGAATACGTCCGGAAGCTTGACCAGCCACTCGCCTTTTACGCGTGCCTTCTGAGAAAATCCGCCGTGATGGGTCTGGCTCAGCCCCCAACCATTGGCGACTACGCGGTCCCCCACAGCGATGCCGGGATAGGCAGAGGTTTCGACGGTGCCGGCAAAATCGATGCCGGTAACCAATGGAAACTGCTTGATGACGTCGGCATACCCACTAAGGGCTAGAGCGTCCTTGTAGTTCACAGTCGAATAGTCGATTTTTACGGTAACGTCTCCGGGCATAAGATCTTGCTCATGCATGTCAACTACGCTCGCCGAAATCCTGTCGCCAGTCTTTGTTGCGAGCAGTGCTTTGAACGTCATCATCGTCTCCTCAATGACCATGCTGGTCGAAATCAACTCAAGGCACCTACGCCTCGCATATCCGAAAAACTAGTGCGGGTCAGGTAACTTTTTGTCAGGATGTTTGGGATCGAGAAAAGCCAGCGCCTTCTCCACGAAATTGGCGTGATTCTGGAAGATCGCACCATGTCCGGCATCTTCGTAAATGATCAGTTGCGAGTTCGGGATGCGGCGCGCCATATCAGTAGAGTTCACTGTCGGCACCATGATGTCGTTATCACCATTGGCGATCAGTACCGGGATCTGGATACTGCCGAGATCCTGGGGTGCCTGCCGCCCCCACGCATTGATCGCCTTCAACTGTCGCGAGAAGGCACTTGGCGTGGGTCCCTTGTCCCGATCCGTTTTGCGCTCCTTCAGTCGCCTCAAGAAGGCCTTCGCGGCTTGGCGACCATTGGCCGAGGCTGTGAAGAACAGATAGAACTTCGGATCCCGTAGCGTCAGTAACCCCTTGATCATCAATGGCCACGACACCGGCCCTACCTTGTCGATGTCTTTGCCGCCCGCCGGCCCGGTACCGGCCAAAATGAGCTTGCGCACCAAGTCGGGTGCTTTCAGCACGATGTCCTGTGCCACGAATCCGCCAAGGGAAAAACCGATTAGATCAACCTTTTCCAAGCCCAGCCCATGGATCAGGGCTATCGCATCCCGCGCCATTTCATCAATGGTCACGGGCGCTGTTCCTCCCGATGCGCCGATGCCTCGGTAGTCAGTGGCGATGACGCGATGCTTACTGGCAAGACCATCGATGATCCGCGGGTCGAAGTTGTCCAACACCGCGCCCCAATGGTTGAGAAGAATCAGCGGCACCCCGCTGCGAGGCCCCAGATCACGGTAGGCAAACACAGTCCCTGCGACATTGATCGAGCGGTTTACGGCAGTTACGTAGGACGTACCCGATCCAAGGTAATTGTCGGAATGGGTCATTGTTTACTCCATGCGTCTGGTACGGACCGGGAGCCCTGAGATGGGGAGGTCCCGGTCTGCTTTATGTCAATTGAAAGTGATGACGCCCCCTACCTCTGCGTCGCCGGAATACTTACGAGGGCGTGCGATACCGCTCTGCTACATGCGCTTGTCTAATGTCCGAAATGAGCGCTTGTCGCGCGGCATCCAGGGCGGTCCAGCGACTTGCGTCGTGCAGTGGCGGGATGGTCACAAGCTCACGCCGATCAAAGCCCACGAGCGCGGCATCCACCAGCTCACCCACCTCCATCAGTTCCGGCAGCGCGTTGATGTCGATGCCCGCACGCCCCCAAATCTCGGTGCGGGTTCCGGCAGGAAGCACGGCCTGGATATAGACACCCTTGGGCGCGAGTTCCAGACTCAGTCCCTGAGAGAGGAACAACACAAAGGCCTTGGTGGCGCCATAGACCGACATGCCGAATTCCGGCGCCAAGCCAACCACTGAGCCGATATTGACGATCGCGCCTTCACCGGCCTGCGCAAGCCGAGGGGCGATTGCGCTGGCGAGTCGCACCAATGAGGTTGTGTTGAGCGCGACGAGTCGAGCGACATCGTCGGTCGTCTGCTCGATGAAGCTGCCAGACTGGGCTGCCCCGGCGTTGTTAATGAGGATGCCGATTCGCGAATCATCGCGCAGGCGCGTCTCGACGACGGCCAAGTCGCTGGGCTTGGTGAGATCGGCCTGGAGGATATCGACAGCGACACTGTTTTCCTCGCGCAGGCGAGCCGCAAGTGTCTCCAGCCTTACTTTGTCGCGGGCAACCAGCACGAGATCGTGGCCGCGACGTGCGAAGCGCTCGGCGTAGGTGGCGCCGATGCCGGAGGAAGCGCCGGTAATGAGGACTGCGGGATGGGTAGTCATGTATTTGCTCTCTTGATCAGGTGAACCCATGTCGGGCATGCAACGTACAAATCGACACCGCGCCAGTGTTACAGGGCGCTGGCGTCAGCGAGGGTTGGATAGTCGATGTATCCCGCAGCACCACCGCCGAAAAGCGTGGTCGGATCGAACGCCGCCAACGGCGCTGCGGTCTTCAGACGTTCCACCAGATCCGGGTTAGCAATGAACGGGCGCCCGAACGCGAAGAGGTCTGCCTTGCCTTCGGTGAGTCGGGAAGTAGCGAGATCCAGGTCATAGCCATTGTTGGCGATGTAGGTGTTCCTGAATCGCCGACGCAGGGAATCAAAGTCGAACGGTGCGACCTCGCGCGGCCCGCCGGTCGCGCCCTCGACGACATGGAGATAGACGATGCCCAAGGCATCGAGCTGGTCGACGATGTAGTCGAATTGTCCCTGTGGATTGCTGCTCGAGACACCATTGGTGGGCGAAACCGGCGAGATACGAATACCGGTGCGCTCGGCGCCGATCTCGCCGACCACTGCTGCCGTCACCTCCAGCAGCAGCCGCGCGCGATTTTCGATAGACCCGCCGTAGGCATCGGTGCGTACGTTGGCACCGTCCTTCACGAACTGGTCCAGCAGATAGCCATTGGCGCCGTGGATCTCGACGCCATCGAAGCCTGCGGCGATGGCGTTTGCCGCGGCCTGGCGGAAATCGTTGACGATCCCGCTCAGTTCCTCGAGCTCCAGCGCCCGAGGCTCGGAAACGTCGACAAAGCTGTTGTTGACGAACGTCTTGGTTGCGGCCCGAATGGCCGAGGGCGCCACCGGAGCGGCGCCGTTCTCCTGTAGATCAACATGCGAAACTCGCCCGACGTGCCACAACTGCAGGAAAATTTTCCCGCTCTTCGCATGGACGGCATCGGTGACCTCACGCCAACCGTCGATCTGCGCTTGCGAGTAGATGCCGGGCGTATCCTGGTAGCCCTGCCCCTGCTGCGAAATCTGTGTGGCCTCGGAAATCTGCAGACCGGCCGACGCCCGCTGGCTGTAATACGTTGCAGCGAACTCGCTTGGAACGAAGCCCGCGCCGGCGCGGTTGCGCGTCAGCGGCGCCAGGACCACCCGATTTGAGAGCGTCAGGGAGCCGAGGGTGTAGGGCTCAAATAAAGTTTTTTCGGTCATATCTTGTTTCTCCCACGTTGACTGATGGTCGTTGTTGCGAGTGCGCATCACCATACGATCGGCGCTTTCAGGCGGGCGTCGCTCATGGCCTGAGCCCTTCCAAAAGTTAGCGAGCCGTTATGATGATGATCATAATCTTAATCGTCAATAACTTTGATGATGATTGACATCAATGTATATTGGCCGCCTGACAGTCAGCAGATTCAAAGAGGCATGTGGATATGAGGGTCACCAAAGCGCAGGCACAGGCGAATCGGGCGCACATCGTCGAGACGGCGTCCGCCCTGTTTCGTGAACGCGGTTATGACGGTGTGGGGGTGGCGGAACTGATGGCCGCTGCCGGGTTCACCCATGGCGGGTTCTACAAGCACTTTCGCTCCAAAGCCGATTTGATGGCTGAAGCAGCGGCGAGCGGGCTTTCGCAGAGCCTGGTCAATAGCGCAGGCCTCGACGTCACCGAGTTCGTCAATATTTACATGTCACGAGATCACCGCGATGGCCGCAGCGTTGGCTGCACAATGGCGGCCCTTTGCGGGGACGCTGCGCGTCAATCAGAGGAAGTCAAGGCAACGTTTGCTGACGGGATCGAAAGCATGCTGGCAGCTCTTGAGCCTGAGGGCTCGCTAGGCGACGTGGATCCGCACACAGTGCGAGCACAGATGATCAACATGCTTGCCCATGCGATCGGCGCAATCGTGTTGTCGCGGGCTTGTCCGGATGATTCCCCGCTGGCGGATGAGATTCTGGAGGTCTGCCGTGAAAACATTCTCGCGACACTGTCACCGTCGCAGGCCACGTAGTCGTTGTCTCAGCGGTAATCCCGAGAAGTGGCTGCGTGTCCCATGGAACGGGTCCATTCGCAGCCGGGATCGCCGAGGTGTTATCCACTATCAATAGGCATGTAGGCGCGGACATCTAATGTACGGAGAGGTCAAGACAGCAAGGGATGGCTTGCCAAAAATGCGGCGACTCGCTCAATGACCTCGTCTGGCCGCGAATCAGCAAAAAAATGTCCGCCCACTATCGCAGAAGCCTCCATCATCGTGCAGCGATCCACCCAAGTGGCGGGTAAATCATAGTGCTTGGCCATCGCACCGGAGGCGCCATAGAGGATCAGCGCGGGCGCGGTGATACGTCGTTCGGAGTCTGACAAATCGTCCTCCAGATCCACAGTAAGGGTGGCACGATAGTCGTTGCAAAACCCAGCGATCGTCGCCGGATCACGCCAGGCTTTCCGATACGCCGCCAGTTGGTCAGCATCGAAATCTTCCGGCCCTGCGGCGCCCCAGCCGAAAAGGCAGTTCTCGAAAAAGAAATCGGGATCCGCCGCAATCATCCGCTCCGGAAAGGGTGCGGGCTGAGAAAGGAAAAACCAGTGCCAGTAACTGTGGGCTACGTCCTTGCGTAAATCTGTCAGCATCACAGCCGTAGGAACGATGTCCATCAGCGTGACACTCGCCAACTTGTCTGGATAATCCAGCGTCATCCGGTATGCAGTGCGCGCACCACGGTCGTGTCCAACAAGATGGAACCGTTCATACCCGAGCACACGCATCAGTTCGACCTGATCCGCGGCCATGGCGCGAAATCCGTAGTTCGACAGATCCGGTTGAGCCGCAGGCTTAGACGATGCGCCATACCCACGCAAATCTGCACAGACAACCCGATAGCCACGCGCGACCAGCCCTGGCGCAATATGCGCCCAGAGCGCCATGGTCTGCGGAAACCCGTGTAGCATCAATAACGGTTCGCCTTCACCCGCCGCAACACAGGCAATTTCCATATCGCCGACAGTAATTCGGTGCGTTTCGAAGTTTTCGAACATGGAGTCGTCTCGTTATTTTACTTTGACGATGACCTTGCCTTTTGCACGACCGGTTTCAACATAAGCCAAGGCATCCGGAGTCGATTCGAATGGAAAAACCCGGTCCACCACCGGGCGTATGACCCGGGAATCGATGAGAGCGGTAATCTTCCGCAATTGCTCACCGCTGGCTCTCATATAAAGAAATGAATAACTGACGCCACGACGTTTGGCCTTTTTCCTGATTCCATAACTCAACAGACGCATGACCAGTTTCAGGAACCCGGACAATCCGGCGCTTTTCGCAAACTCAGCATCCGGGGGGCCAGAAATCGAGATAAGCATTCCGCCAGGCTTTAGTACACGCAGCGATTTCTCGAGTGTATCTGTGCCCAGACTGTTCAAGACCACATCGTAGTCGTGCAGGACCTTTTCGAAATCGTCTTTGCGGTAATCGATCACGATATCTGCACCGAGGTGCTTCACCCACTCAACATTCGCCGTGCTTGTGGTCGTCGCTACGGTCGCCCCCAGGTGTTTGGCCAGCTGAATGGCCAGTGTTCCCACACCACCGGAGCCCGCATGGATAAGCACCTTTTGGCCTTTCTTCAGATTCGCTTTTTCGACCAGCGCCTGCCAGGCCGTCAAGCCAACCAGAGGGATCGAAGCTGCTTCTTCCATTGTGAGATCTTTCGGCTTGATCGCCAGTGAGCCTTGATGGATCGCAATGAATTCGGCGAATGCACCAATTCGATTGTCATCGGGCCGTGCATAGACCTCATCACCTGCCTTGAATTGCTGCACTCCTGAGCCGACCCGTACGACGACCCCAGCCAAATCATTACCCAGAATAAGCGGCATGCGATAAGGCAAAATCATTTTGAACTCACCGTCTCTGATTTTTAAATCCAGAGGATTTACACCGGCAGCATGGATCTGGACTAAAACATCATCCTTGCCCAACTCAGGTTCTGGCATGTCGCTCGCCCGCAACGCAGCCTTTTTTCCATAGCGATCGATAATGAATGCTTTCATCGTACTTCCTTATTCCTGGCGTACCCAGGTCTGTGAGCGCCCTAATACCGGCACGCCAATGTAGCCGCGCACGCTGAGCTTTTTGCCGTTGTCGGTCAGGTGGACTTTACTGCTATAGACCTTGCCGTTATCCGGATCGAGGATTTCGCCATCGGTGTATTCTTCGCCGTCCTTTCGCAAACCGGTCAGAATGGTCAGGCCTACAATCGGCACATTCTTGTTCACGCCTTCACATTTCTCGCACTTCGGATTCTGATCTTCTTTGGGGGTGGGAAACGCTTTTTCGATAATGCCCTTCAGAGTGCCATTGGATTCGGTGATTCGAATCAACGCCCTTGGCTTGCCACTGACATCGTCGATGTTTTGCCACAGACCAACCGGCGAATTGTCGTCTGCCCACAGTGCCGATGACATGACTGCTGCTGCCAGGGTGAGTCCGAAGATACCTGCTTTGAGCGTACGCATTGTCTGAATCCTCATGATTGAGCGAATTTTCTTGTCGGCTTGATGCCATTTTCAGAGTATGAAATTGGCCCTGTGGCTCACGGCTATCGGATTGCGCTTGCTGTGTTCAGATCGCTTTCTGAGCAAGCTTCCAGTCGCGCCAGCCATATAACGTTGTTATTTGATAAACATAACGCCGTTATGGCAGTATTGCAACATGACCACTGATAACTCACTCCCTAATGCCCCCACCCGCCTCGTCGAGGCAACCATCCGTGTGCTTGCGACTAACGGCCCGTCCGAAGTCAAGGCCCGTTCGGTAGCGAGCGAAGCCGGCCTGTCGACGATGGGGGTTTACACACACTTCGGCGGAGTGCCGGAACTTCTACAAGCAGTCGCTGACGAGGGATTCAAGCGGTTGGCTGCAGTCTTCAAGCGTGTGCCAATCACGGATGATCCGATAACCGACTTATGTGCGATGCTCCTGGCTTGCCGAGACCTTGCACGAAGCAATCCCCATCTGTACGACTTAATGTTTGGTCTTTCGATTGACGGCAGATATAGCCCCTCACGAGGTACCATGAAATCGATTGCAGATGGGCAATCGGAAGCCTTCAAGGCGACATACGCGATTCTGATCAACGCGTGCGCTCGCTTGGTTGATGCCAAATGCGTTCGCAAAATCGATCCTGCTCTCATCGCGCCACAGCTGTGGAGTGCCGCGCATGGATTCATCATGCTCGAACTCGCTGGCCACTTCTCAGGCATGGAAAATCCTGCTTCGCAGATCCTGGTAGCGACGTGTAACAACATTGTTGTCGGCTTGGGAGCGAAGCGCGAAAAAGTGGAATCTTCCACTGCTGGCGTAATTGCCGGATAGGCAACTCCGCCAGAATCTTGTAAAAAACCGCGCAACCCTGCAGTAACGCGGAGCGAACAGTATTTCAGTTCAAGTACGCAGCCACTCGGCATGTTCAGAGGTTGGGGTCAACCGGTTCGCTCATGCAGAGAAGGAACCGGTCATGACAGATGCTCGTATGCTTTGCGGCTCAATGCTCATATGTGCAGCATGATAGGGATCTGTATCGAGGCCACGCGCTGATTATCAGAATGCCTGAGCACGCCACTGGACGGTTTCGTAGATACCGCCTCACCTCGCTCATGAACACCTTCGTTATTACGGGCCTGTGGAATCCGCGCCATTGCGTATTCGGCGAGTGCCGTGATGGTCAGCGCAGGATTAACCCCAGGATTTGCAGGCATCGCAGCGCCGTCACAAACCAACATGTTCTGGTAACCAAAAACGTGCAGATTCTGATCAATCACTCCGCTTTTGGGGTCGGCACCGATAACGGCACCGCCCAGCACATGGGCTGTTGTCGGAATGTTGCCCAGCGCTTCCAGTACGTTGCTCTGGGCAATACCGCCGGTGTGCCTGGCCAACCATTGAACCGCCTGGTTACCCATCTCGATGTAAGTCGGATTTGGCTTGTCGCGATTCTGCTCGGTGACGAGGCGGTAGCCGCGACCCAGCCAGCGCTTGCTGGGGCGTAGTGCGATCGCATTGTCCAATGTCTGCATCACTAGCAGCATCACCATGTGTCGGCTCCAGCCCCATGGCCATAGCGACTTGAGCCATCGCGCTGGGTGCAACACGATATTCCCCAGCCACTTCAGCGGCCGCGTCACGCGGTTACCCTTACCGACCAGCAACGTGCAAAGCAAACTAAGGAAGTCGGCGTTGCGACCGTAGGTGAGAAACTCGATGTGGGTATCCTGATCGACGTGCACACTGCTGCTGGCGGTAACGTCGTTCCAGGTCTTGCGGTCCTCGGGCAGGCGCACGTTCAGAACCGATTCGCTGTTGGTGCGCACCAGTTCACCAAGGCGATCGCTGACCCGGGGCAACGAGCCGCCGTGCTTGCAGTTGGCCAATAATTCGTTGGTACCGAGAGCCCCGCCAGCGAAGATCACTCCGCGGGCGGTGTAAGTATGGCGATCACGGGTGAACCAGGCGCCGGGCCGCTGGACGGTCACACGGTAGCCGTCACTACCATCGGCTGCCCCGAGTGGGCTCACATCAACGACCTCACGCTCTGCCAATATCTGCACGCCGCGTTTCTCTGCGAACCACAGGTAGTTTTTCACCAGCGAGTTCACGGCACCGACGCGGCATCCCACCATACAGGCGCCGCAACGTATACACCCGGTACGGTCAGGCCCTTCCCCACCGAAATAGGGGTCCTTGACGGTTTTGCCCGGTTCGCCAAAGAACACTCCGGTGGGTGCTCGAGTGAATGTGTCTTCGGTTCCGAAGTGTTGCGCCATCTCCCGGGCCAGTTGCTGGTTCGTCGAGTCGAATGGCACCGTCTTTACCCCAAGCATGCGTTCGGCCGTATCGTAGTGAGGCTGCAATAGCTTGTCCCAGTGGCCGAGCTCCCGCCACTGCACGTTTTCGAAGAACTCTGGCTTGGCGCGGTACAACACACCGCCATACACGGTACTGCCGCCACCGACACCCGACTGGCTGGGAAAAAAGACATGGCGAAACAGCGACATGCGCATGATGCCCTTCAAACCCAATGCGGGTGCCCACAGATATTTGTTGAACTGCCAGGCCGACTTGGGAAGGTCTTCGTCGCGATAGCGACGGCCGCGTTCGAGTACCCCGACGCGATAGCCTTTCTCCACGAGGCGCAGCGCCGAGACGCTGCCGCCAAATCCCGATCCGATCACCAGCCAGTCGAAGTCTGCGTTTTTCATGATGTGTCCCCTTCTACGTGCCGATTGCTTTGCGCTTAAAATCCATCAGGTAATTGCCTGTCAATCGACATATTCGGTGCACATCTTGCGCAGCCTCAGCTTGTCGACTTTGCCCACGGCATTCTTTGGCAGGCTGTCGATGATGTTGATCGTGGAAGGTCTTTTGTAACGCGTCAGCCGGTCAGTGCAGTGCTCATTCAAGCCCTCCTGGGTACCGGCGAATCCCTTACGAAACGCGACATAGGCAACAACAATTTCGCCGAAGGTCTCGTGAGGGACACCAATAACTGCTGCTTCAAGAACCCCCGGAAATTCGAACAACACATCCTCGATCTCCTTCGGATAGATATTCTCGCCGCCGCGAATGATCATCTCTTTAAGGCGCCCGACGATGGCCAGATAACCGTCTTCGTCGATCCGGCCAATGTCGCCGGTGTGCAGCCAGCCATCGACGATGGTCTTCGCTGTTTCCTGGGGTTTCCCAAGGTAACCGCGCATGACGTTAGGACCTTGAACCAACACCTCGCCACTGGCGCCCTGCGGCAAATGCACACCGCTCGGGTCGGCGATTGCAATGCGTTGCCCGATGAAAGGCAGCCCGACCGTACCGACCTTGCGTAGGCCGTCGAAGGGGTTGATGGTTGAAGCGCACGTGCCTTCGGACAGGCCATATCCCTCAAGCAGCGGAAAACCGAAGCGAGCTTCAAATTTTTTCAGTAGTTCCGCCGATGCAGGCGCCGCGCCGCAGATGCCATACCGAAGACTGGAGGTATAAGGTTTTACCTCACGAGGTAACGCGTTAAGCATTGCGTAGATGGTTGGCACTGCAGAGAAGTACGTGGGTCGAAGCCACTCGACATCCTCAAAAAACGTGTCGACGTTGAAACGTTTGCGAATCGAAACCCGACCACCGCTTGATAGCGGGACAAGGGTACTCACCACAATGCCGTTTACGTGAAAGAGTGGAAGTATCAATAAACAGTGGTCTGTTGCCGTGACCTTGAGTGAGTTCCGTCCCATTTCCGACATGGCTTCAATATTGGCGTGATCGAGCATCACGCCCTTCGGCAGGCCGGTAGTGCCACTGGTGTAGATCAACAGCGCCAGTGCGCCAGGCTCTTCAACAGGTACACCGGTGTAGGACGGCCCCGCTTCCAGAGTGGCGACAGGCAGGGACTGCAGATTTTGGACTATGACTTCGCCGCTGGCGTTGATGAGCAGCTTCGCCCCCGAGTCAACCAGTTGATGGGTTGCTTCCTTGCTGGTGAGCCCAGGATTAATAGGCGTGACCGCCGCCCCCAGACGCCAGGCGGCGAACATCGCCACCACAAACTCCACCTGGTTGGGCAGCATGATCGCAACAACGTCTCCAACGCCCACCCCCCTATCCGCGAACACTCCCGCTGCCGTGAGTACTCTGGAATGGAACTGCCGGTTAGTCAGGTTGCTGCTGTCGTCAGCAATGCACAGGCCGTCTGGCTCTGTCACCGCGCGCAAATCTGGAAGTTTGGAAAAGCACATTATTGTTGTTCTCTCTGAAAAGTAACGGAAACGCTTGAATCAATCGGCTGAAGAGCCGAGTAGATGTTTCGTCAGAAATTGAGTCTGATCCTTCACCAGTTCTTCGAACGCGTCGCCCATGTAGAACTCGAAATGCCCTGCCGCGTAGAGTTTGGTTTCTCCATGCGGCGCCTTGCGCACCAAGGCGATCGTCTGTTCCGGTGGCGTGACGGTGTCAGTGGTGCTGACGCAAAACAGGATGGGAAACTTCACCTTGGAGGCGGAGCGTCCGGGTCGATAAGCCATGATCTCCGGGAGCACCCGTGCTGCGACGTGATTGACGAACACCATCCCTTTCGGCACCAAGGCCAGATAACCCGGCAGGGCATCATGGGCATTCATCAAGGCCGGCTGACCGGGAGCGGCAGCGATTGGCACCATCACGGGCGGGCGCCCCAGTAGCCTGGCTGCAAAATCACGCAGGAGCACCGGCATTACCTGCAGCGATCCCTTCACACCCAGTGCGGCAGTTGAAGCCAGACCATCGGTAAAAGGGCACTGACTGATGGCGGCCAGTAACTCGGGATGCCGGCTGGCCACGGTAATCGCATGCCCTCCGCCAAACGAGCTTCCCCATACTCCAACCCGGCGCCCATCGACATCCGCGCAGCCTTTGACGAAGTCCAGCGCTGCATCCCAATCAGCCAGTTGCCGCTTCACAGACATCAACTGTCTGGGCCAACCACCGCTGTCTCCGAAATAACGGTAGGTAAAGGCCAATGTAGCGATTCCCGCAGCGGCGAATCGCTCAGAAAAGGCGTCGAGACGCATCTCGCGAACCGCACCAAGTCCGTGTCCGAGCACTACAATCGGCGGTTTCTCTACGCCGACCGGCAGGTAGAGCCAGGCCGAACAGTAGGTTTCGCCCGAGTCAAAGCGAACATCCTGGCGAGTGAATTGGTAGGTAAGCGGTGACATTTGATTCATTTCCTCCCTCCCCCGTTTTGCAGGGGCAAAGAGCCTTGCTCAAGGGTTTGCTCGAAAATGGTCGGGTTGTAGAACGGCACGTTGCCGTCCCGATCGGTGCGCTCAAGGTATTCAACCATGAGCGATTGCGCAGTCTCGGTCGGCGAGATCTTGATGAATTCGGTACGCTCCATATGCAGCCCCTCGTCGAGGGTGGCTGACCCGCCGAAGTACACGGCTCGCTTGACTGCCTCAATCGCCCCTTTGGGTCGGGAGCCCAGATACCCGGCCAGCTCGATGGCTCGATCAAGCAGCGCATCTGGAGCAACCACTTCGTCGATGTATCCTATTTCGAGCGCCTTCCGTGGCGACACCGGCCGACCTTCAAGCATCAGCATCAGCGCGCGATGGGCGCCGACCAGTCGTGGTAATCGCTGAGTGCCTCCGCCACCAGGAAGGATTCCAAGAAGCACCTCGGGCTGCCCGATGAAGAAATCGCCATCCGCCATGAGGCGGGCGTCGCAGGCTAGCGCGAGTTCGCTGCCCAGCCCCAGCGCAGAACCGTTCAGAGCGGCGATGAAAATGACGCCGCTGCGGTTCATCCGCAGAAAAGTGTCGTGCAGCTTGTCAAGCTGCATCCCGCCCTCCAGCGGTGTCAGAGACGCAGCTGCCGCCAAAGGCGGAACTCCGCGAACGCTCTTTGCAGTTCGAGCGATAGCCGAGGCAGCAGTGCGCCCGACCGACGGGATACTCTTTCCACCTTCCTGCAGCCAACGAACGTCTGCATGACCGATGAAACGCTCAGGATGAGTTCCGGTGAGAACCACCGCTTTTACCGCGGTATCGGACTCTAGCTTGTCCAATAACTCCGAAAGCTCATTGGCCATGTCCAACCCCATCAGCCCGTGCGGACCTCCATCCAGCCGCGCAATCAACACAGAGCCACGGGACTCCATATCAAGGTATTCGGGCGGTGTATGCATCTTTGTCATCTCTTGGATCCTCCGGTGACAAACGTAAGGAGCAAGCGCTCCCATCAGTATTTGCTACCCCCTGACCAGTCATCAGATCAGCCGAAGAGATAGATAACACTGTTATTGCAAAACATAACACCGTTATATTACTCTCGCAATATGTCCTGACCTGTACACAAAACCTGAATGCTCAGCTCCTGAAGGGAACCTCTGAAATGAAACCGCACATCACTGTGGTACAGAGCAATCAAACAGCCAGAAACCCGACTGAATCCCTTCTTCCTGAATGGAGACCAGCCATCTTCGTCACAGGCGCGGCTTCGGGAATCGGTCGCGCCTGCGCTGAGTTGTTTGCGCGGCGCGGTTGGTTCGTGGGGCTATACGATATCGATTCAGAGGGTGTCGCTGCGGTCGCCGCGATCCTGGGAGAGGGCAACGCCATCTCCGGTGCGCTCGACGTGAGCGATCCCGAAGCATGGAAGCAAGCGCTTATGGATTTCTGGGCACATAGCGGCCAGCGGCTTGACGTGTTGCTCAATAACGCTGGGATTCTCGCTGCCGGTCAATTTGAAGCAGTACCGTTGACCAAACACCAAGCAATGCTTGACGTGAACGTTCTGGGAATGATCACCGGCTGCCACAGCGCCTTCCGGTACCTGCGAGGCACGCCCTGCTCTCATGTCATCAATATGGCCTCGGCCACCGCAATCTATGGCCAGCCTGAACTGGCAACCTACTCGGCGACCAAGTTCGCCGTGCGCGGATTCACCGAAGGGCTCGACCTCGAATGGAGCAAGTTCGGCATCCGCGTGAGTGATATCTGGCCGAGCTTCGTAAAGACCGCAATGGCTGATGATTACGGTCGTATCCCCAGCGCCAGATCGCTGGGTATTCGGCTCACGTCGCACGACGTCGCATCGACCGTGTGGGCTTGCGCGACGTCGAAACGACGAATCCACAAGACCCACTGGACAGTCGGCATGCAAGCTGGATTCTTGTCGTTCGCTACACGTCTCGCGCCTGCGGCTCTGACCCGCTGGGTCGTCCAACGCATTGCGCGATAACGGATAGGTTTATAGCATGGCTATACGTTTTATATAGCGTAACGACTAAACGAACGGTATAGTGAAATCAATAAAAATGACTCAATCTGTTCAGTGAGCGATACATGAAAGCGACCGTGAGATCAGCCGTCCAAGGGACTGGAACAACGCCCAATGCCTTCGACTTGAGGCAGCAGTGGCTTTTCACTGTATTTCAACTGAGCGGAATTTTGTACAATGCGCCATGACAAACAAAACCTACGGTCAACTCTGCCCCTTAGCCCGGTCGCTCGACGTACTCGGAGATCGCTGGACGCTGCTCTTGATTCGCGAACTCCTGTTAGGTCCGAAGCGTTTCAAGGATCTGCTCGCGATCCTGCCTGCAATGGGTACAAACCGGCTGTCCGAACGCCTGGCCATGCTGGTGCAGAACGGCGTCATTCAACAAGTCACCCTGCACACACCTTCCGCAACGCCAGCTTACGAGCTGACGGACTTGGGCGAGCAACTACGCAAGCCGGTGATCGCGCTGGGATTCTGGGGGCTGAGCCTGCCGATCGACGAACGCATCGATCCTTCCAGTGCTCGTGCGGAACTCATAGCTCTGTGCCTGACAGGCTCGAACGATTCGGCTGCGAGCACCGGTTTGCAGGAGTTGTACGAGTTCCAGGTGGGGGCGGAAGTCTTCCATATTCGAGTCAGCGACGGGAACCTGTTGGCACGCTCCGGGCCGAGCGAAGAGCCCATCGACGTCAAAATACAATGCGACATGGAAACCTTCATTGCGTTGGTCCTGCGCCAGATCACTCCAACTCGCGCACTTCGCGAAGGTCATGCAAAGCTGTTGCAAGGGGATCGGCCAGCCTTCACACGAGTGTGCAAAGTACTCGAATACAAGCCATAGGACTGCCGGCCTTTCCCCCTTCCCTCGCGCCATGCGGATCGAGGGAGACTTGCCCGCCCGGCATCCGTCATTGCCTCTTTATCAGCGAGTTGCTTGCAGCCTTGTACCCGCGTCTGGCCCGAGGGTACTTGCCTGCCAGGCAAGGCTCTTCTTGCCATCAACGCAACTTGCAACCCCAAAATATATAAATAGGGCAATCGCCTGCCAGAGAGGGCTTTGTAACTAAAAAACAACTACGTGTCTGCAAGATCCAATTAACACTTCCTACTCCAGCCCGGCCGGCACTATTGATGTATACGGCCGCCCACGATTTCTATTCATCCCGACAACAACAACAACAACAACAACAACAACAACAACAACAACAACAACAGGTACCGTCAGATGAACCATGAATATTTTTCTGCGCTTCGCCCTTCCCGGAAATCAGTACTGCGTTTGAAACGTCATCTTGAGACAGGGTCCACCCTGATACTCAAGTCAAGCAGTGCGTTGTTCAAAACCACTCTGTCATTGGCTATCTGTGGGCAGGCAACTTTATCTTTAGCCAATGGTTTATCTATTAACGAGCAAAGCGTTAGCAGCGCCGGAACTGCTTATGCCGGGCGCTCGTCTGCTGCTCTGGATGCGAGTACTGTCTATGGAAATCCGGCCGGCCTGAGCAAGATAAAGCGCAGGGAAGTGAGCGGAGGGTTCGCCTTGATCAAGGTTAATAGTGATATTAAAAACGCTCATAGCGATGCGCCAGGCACCAACAAAGGAGATTCCGTACCCCTGACGAAAATCCCTTTTGGCTATTTATCCATACCGATTGACGAACGCTTCACTTTCGGCTTGGGCTTGTACGCTCTCTATGGCCTTGTGAACGATTACGAAAGTTCGTTCCAGGGACGCTATCATGGTTCCTATAGCAAGGTTCAAGTTAAAACCCTGAACTCCGCCGTTGCTTATCGCATCAATGATCATGTCTCTGTCGGAGGCGGGCTAACATTGAACCGTATCGAAAACAATATGCAAACCTATTTGGCCACAGGGCTGCTCAATGGGGGCAACGACACGCAGATCACTATCAAGGGTAACGATAACGCCGTTGGCTATAATTTCGGCCTGATGGTCGACCTGAACGACTCCACCACGTGGGGCGTCACCTATCATTCAAAACTTGATTTTCACGTCAACGGCCATACGCAGGTGAGCAACTCGCCAAGTGCTTTCGGTCTCGATGGCAAATACAGCAATAAAATAGACATCACTTTGCCAGAGTCGCTGGACACATCGTTTACCCATCACTTTGACGAGCGCTGGACTGGCTACCTGGGCGCAACCTGGACCCGATGGAGCCGCGTTCAGAGGATCGAAGCGGTCAATAGTGGTGTACCGCCACTGGGCCAGCAACTGGGTTTCAACAGCTTTGGAGATGACTTTAAATTACATGACACCTGGTCGATGGCTATTGGGGCCTCGTACCAGCTTTCCCCGCAATGGCTGTTGCGCAGCGGCTTCGCTTACGATCCATCACCTGCCCGCAACGCCGATCGAAACGTCCGACTCCCCGTGGGCGACCGAAAAGCCGTGACGCTGGGAATAGGCTTCTCTCCCAACGCCGACCTGACCATCGATTTGGCTTATGGCTATCTATGGGAATCAACCACCTCCGTCAGCCAAGCAAATACAACCGGCGTACAGCCCGGCTACAGCGCGAAATACGACAACAGCGCGCACGTTATAGGTACACAGATAACCTACCGTTTCTGATTTGTCATCAGCCTGGCTCCCTGATCGGAGCCATAGCCCATGCTCACTTGGGCGAGAGCCCAGCGGATGATCGACACTGGAAGCCGGCCGATCATGGGCGCCGGTCGTCTCGCAGATCTATGGCTCCGCTGTTGGATGCCCTCGCCTCATCGTCGATCCGCCTACGTCTACCACCCAACCAGCCAAACTATACTATTCATATAGTCTTTGAAATATACGAATGGTATAGTTAAATCTACAAGAGTCCGCAGCACCATTACAAAAACAAGGAGACGCCGCATGACCCGTTCTTTCACGCCTGATCGCAGTGCTTGTCTGAGTAGCACGCAATGAATCCATCTTTCGATTTCGACTACATCGTGATCGGCTCCGGATTCGGTGGCAGCGTGTCCGCCTTCCGGCTGACAGAAAAGGGCTACCGCGTTGGCGTAATGGAGATGGGCAGACGCTGGACGGCCGAGGACTTTCCAAAATCCAACTGGGACGCGCGGCGCTGGATGTGGCGACCCGGGTTGAAGATGTTCGGTTTCTACAACATGCGCCTGTTCCGTCACGTGATGATCGTCAGCGGCAACGCAGTCGGTGGCGGATCCATTACCTATGCCAACGCCTTGCTGACACCGCGCGATAGCGTATGGAATGAGGGTTCCTGGGCCGGCCTGGCGGACTGGAAACGAATCATGCCGCAGTACTACGCCACGGCGGAGAAGATGCTGGGCGTGACAGAGAGCAAGATCATGGGCGAGGCTGATTTACGCCTCAAGAAAATGGCGGATTTGCAAGGCGTGGGCCACACGTTTCACCTCCCACGCGTTGGTACCTTCTTTGCTCCCGATGGTGAAGAAGGCGGCCAGACCTACCCGGATCCCTACTTCAATGGTGAAGGCCCGGCGCGCGGAACCTGTACCGGGTGCGGTGGCTGCATGATGGGTTGCAAGCACAACGCCAAGAACACACTCGACAAGAACTACCTTTATCTCGCAGAAAAGCGCGGCGCCCAGGTTTTTGCCGAGACCAAGGTGGTGGACGTGCGACCGCTCAACGGCAAAGAAGACGGCAGTGACGGCTATGAAGTCTTCACTGAATGCTCGACCGCCTGGTTCGCCAAACTGCGCCGCAGTTTTCGCTGCCGCGGTGTGATCTTCGCCGCCTCCTCGTTGGGCACCATGGAATTGTTGTTCCGGCTCAAGCAAAACGGGTCGTTGCCGCGCATCAGCGACGACCTCGGAAAGCGTGTGCGCACCAATGCCGAATCCCTTATCGGTATACGCTTTCCGGCAGCGGACAAGAGCATGTCGCCAGGACTGGCGGGGGGCGGCAGCATCTATCTCGATGAGCACACCCATATCGGAGTCGTGCGCTACCCGGAAGGCTCGGATGCGATAGGCCTGATGATGACCTTGCTATGCGGCGGGCGCCCGGGGTGGATGCGAATATTGACCTGGCTATGGACACTGCTCAAACATCCACTGCAAGCATTGCTCGTGCACAACCCCGCAGGTTTCGCCCGTCAGACCATGTTACTGCTGGTGATGCAGACAGCGGACGCGTCTCTCGATATGCGACTCAAGCGTCGCTGGTTTTGGCCGTTCGCGAAACAGCTCGCCAGCGAAGGCGGCCCCATCCCCACCTTCATTCCGGAGGCGAATGCCTTTGCTGAAAAGGGCGCAAAGGCGCTCGGTGGCATACCTACCACTTTTCTCTCCGAGATTTTATTCAACATCCCGACCACGGCGCATTGCATGGGCGGCTGTGCGATGGCGGACTCGCCGGAGCGCGGCGTGATGGACGTACAGAACCGGGTCTTCGGCTATCAGAACCTGCTGGTTTGCGACGGCTCGATGCTCAGCGCCAATCTCGGGGTCAATCCAAGCCTGACGATTACCGCGCTGACCGAGCATGCCATGTCGTACATCCCAGTGAAAAACAAGCGGGTATCGAACGCCATCCCGCTGCACACCCTTCAATCTTGAATCAGACCTTATAGAGAACTCACCATGACCGCCTCCTCGCCTGAAGAAAATCTGCTGAACCAGCCTTTGCAACTCCCGAACGGCAGCGTTTTTCGCAACCGCCTCGCCAAGGCGTCCATGAGCGAAACGTTGGGCACCTACAACAATCACCCGACGTTGAAACTGGTCGAGTTGTACCGGCGCTGGTCCGCCTCGGGCATTGGTTTGCTCATCACCGGAAATGTGATGATCGACCGGCGTGCGCTCGGCGAACCAGGCAATGTGGTGATCGAGGATGTAACTGACATGCCTATGCTACGCCAGTGGGCCGGTGCTGCAACCGAGCAGGGAGCCGCGATCTGGGTGCAGCTTAATCACCCTGGCAAGCAGTCGACCAAAGGCCTGAATGACAGCAACCTCGCGCCATCAGCGGTCCCGTTCCGCGAGGACATGGCCGCACTGTTCGAGACTCCACGCGAAGCCACCATTGCCGAGATCGAAGACATCATCCGGCGCTTTGGACGCAGCGCAGCCATCTGCAAGGAGGCCGGTTTCAGCGGCGTGCAAATCCATGGCGCGCACGGTTATCTGATCAACCAGTTCCTCTCGCCACACCACAATCGGCGTACGGATGAATGGGGTGGCAGCCCGGAAAAACGTCGACGTTTCGTGTTGGCTGTTTACGCCGAGATTCGCCGCCAGGTCGGCGCCGAATTTCCCGTCGGCATCAAGCTCAACTCAGCAGATTTCCAGCGCGGAGGCTTCACCGAAGAGGAATCAATGGCGACGATTCATGCACTTGCCGAAGCAGGCATCGATCTGATTGAGATTTCGGGGGGCACCTATGAGGCTCCAGCCATGAGCGGCGGGCTCCAGGAGACGAAAAAAGCATCCACCGTAGCGCGCGAGGCTTACTTTCTTGAGTTTGCTGAAAAGGTGCGCGCCTCGATCAAGGTGCCTTTGATGGTCACTGGCGGTTTTCGCAGTGCCGCCGCCATGAACGCTGCGCTGCGTTCCGGAGCGCTCGATGTCATTGGCCTCGCGCGGTTATTGGCCATTGATCCCGAGGCACCGGCGGCCCTGCTGCAAGGTCAGGACAGTTCGCAACGTGTACGGCCGATCACCACAGGCATCAAGCAAATCGATCAGATGGGCGTCATGGAAATCTTCTGGTACACGCTGCAGCTCAAACGAATCGCCAATGGCGGCGATCCGCGTCCCAACGAAAGTGGGCTGTGGGCACTTTCCAAATCAGTGATGAAAAGCGGCTGGGGCACGTTCCGTACGCGGCGCATGCGCGCACGGGCCTGAGCCCGACGCTCGCTCGCATCGATCGCCACAATAACCACCTGGAAGACTTCAACATGACCGACACCCATTTCACCACCCCTACCCGCTTCGTGGAAGTTGATGGTGATCAATTTGCCTATCGCCGCTGGGGCAACAATACGACAGGCCAGCCCCCTCTGTTTTTCCTTCAACATTTTCGCGGCGGTATGGATCATTGGGACCCACTTATGACGGATGGCCTGGCTGCGGGGCGCGAGGTCATCCTCTATAACGGTCGAGGGATTGCCTCTTCTTCCGGCAAACCGCGAAACCGGATCGAACATATGGCCGATGACGCGGCTGCGGTGATCCGCACGTTAGGCCTGTCCAAGGTAGATATTCTAGGCTTCTCACTGGGTGGTTTTCAGGCCCAGGACCTGACACGACGACATCCTGACCTCGTGCGCAAGCTCATGCTGCTCGGCACCGGACCTCGTGGCGGTAATCCGGACTCAGACCCTGGAGTGCTGGAAGCAGCACCGCGCCCCGTTCCGACCCTCGAAGACTTTCTGTTTCTGTTCTTCGGTCGATCCGCGGCGGCGCAGCAGGCCGGACGTGATTTCTGGGAGCGCCGTCATCAGCGTGTCGACCAGGACCCACCCAGCTCTCCTGAAGTGATACAGGCCCAGATCGAAGCGAATATGTACTATTTGCCAAAGCTGGACCCGAACGATCCTTTCAATCATCTGCGCGAGATCAAACAGCCGACGTTCATTCTGAACGGTATGAATGACGTTATGGTTCCAACGGTCAATTCCTGGTACATGGCTCAGAACATCCCGAACGCCCAACTGTTCCTGTACCCGGATGCCGGTCATGGTGCTCAATTCCAATGCCCTGAGCGTTTTCTCAAACACGCCATTCAATTCCTCAACGAGTCACCCCTTGCGGAGCAAGCTCACCATGCTGAAGTTTAAATTTTTGTTATGGGCGTTGACCAAGCTATTACAGAGAACAATCAAAAAAAGTCCTGACTGTGCAAAATACGTTAAAGGCAAGGAGCTGGTCTTTCAAATCCAAACGCATGACGGAGTGGGTCGCTACTTCACCCTTAAAAGCGGCAAGATAAAATCCTCTGCCGGTTTGACTGAAAAGCCAAAATTTACCCTGTCGTTTAGAGATGCAGCAAAGGGTTTCGCCATTCTGTCTGCCAAAGACAGTAAAGATGCATTTCTCACAGGATTGCGTAAAGAGGACTTGGTTATTCGCGGTGACTTTGTTGAAGTGATGTGGTTCCAGGGATTAACTGAATACTTGCAGCCCGGTAAAAAAACATCAGCATTTTACCCTTCGACGCGCTAGGAATTTGATGCAGTGAGCCCTACTTGATCTGACAGTCATCCGCTTTTTTATGGGTGCCTGTCAGATCTGACTTTCTCGCCGTGATCTTAGCTTCTTCGGGGATCCGGATAGCCTGGCCTAAGGCGCGCCGAACGGCCTTGCAGGCCTTGGTCCTGCAGGAACCTGGTCACGCCCATTCACATGAATGTAATCGCAATCTTGTCCGGCATTCGCTCGGCGTGGTCTTTTATATAGTCATGGAACTGTTCCATCTGGCCACCTCGCTGCCATCCGCCAAGGTTGACGACGAAGAGCCGTCTCCCCTGTTCGCCTGGACGGCTTCGTTATCCTTGGGGACGAGCAGCACAATTGCCCCCACGATCACTTCGAAAATCCCGGCACCGACAATCACCAGGCCGGTTTCAAAACGGGCATACAGCGCAGCACCACAGGCACCGGCAATCAGAATCGACGCACCCAGCGTGGCAAAGCGCAGCCTTGCCAGTCCGGCGATTTCGCTTTGCCGGAACCGGGTTTGAATGAGCAGAATGAATGAGATGTCGATCAGTGGCCCGCCGAGTGCCGCGAGACTTGCGCCGATCATCATCCCCGTCAGGACGTGTTCCGGTGGCAGGTACAGCACGGCCGCACCGATGACTGCGATGCCCAGGCCGTTTACCACGGAGCCGAAGGTAAACCCGTGATACAAGCGGCGGATCTGCAGATTGCCCACAACAAGAATGGAGATCAGGTTCCCTGCCCCGTAAGCCCCCATGATCAGGCCGTAGGCAGCAAAGCCCTGTACGCCGAATCCCTGGATATCGTATTTGACGACTGCCAGCGCCATGCCGATCGATATACCCACGCTCCAGGCAACATTGCCCAGTCCCGCGCACACATACACCGCCTGCATCTGGCTGCGTCCCGCAAGGCTTCTCCAACCGGCGGTAAATCCGGCACGCCGGCTTGTTGCCTTGACAGGTTGGCGCGGCAACGCTTTGCCCAACTTCATGACCGCCCACGCGCAGATCAGGAAGGTGATGCTGTTCAGGGTAAACAGATGCTCGATCGGAATCAGCAGCGTAATCGCCGCTGCCAGCATTGGCCCGATCACCCGGGCGACCCGGATGATGGCATCGAACAGCGCGTTGACCGATTGCAGCTGGTCCGGCGCCGCGGCAATCCGCGGAAGACTGGCACGCAGCGCCGGCTCGAACAACGAGTTGACGATCATCATGAGCATGAGCGGCACCGCCAGCATCCACAGACTCATGATGCCGAGCCCCCAAGCAAGCACCGGAATCAAGGCAAGCCCGGCCCGCGCCAGGTCGGCGCCGATCATCGTGCGACGGTGGTCCCAGCGCTCTGCCCATATCCCCCCCAGCAAAGCACCTGCCAACGCGGCAGCACCGCGTAAAGCACTGAGCCAGCTTGCATCGGTTCCGGCGATCTGCACCGCCATCCAGGCGATGGCAATCGCGAAGAGTTCATCACCGATCGAAGAGAGCGCCAACCCTCCCCACAGCAAGGCTACGGGCCGCTGAAGCAACGGCCTGAACAATTTCATATCATCAACTCCGCACAGTCACTCAACAGGTCTGAAAAAAGCCTGTCGTCTCGTTACTCGTTGGTTGGAAACCACTGCCCCGTCGAACAGGCAGTCCATTTCGGAACTCAGTACGTCATAAGTGCGAGGCGAACACAGCGGCCGCGTCGGTAAACGTTAAACAGGTAACGCAGAGGCAGACTTGCGCACGGCAAAATGTTCGGCAGTTCGCTTGAGGTGCCCACTTTCGGGATAACGCTGTCTTTCGTGAGTCAAATGAAAAACCAGCCCCCTGATCAAGGACACATCACAATCAGATAACAGGATGCTTTCCTACAGGAAATGCAGGAAGTCTTGTCGAAGGACGTGCCTGTGGCACGCATGCCATTACGGCAGACCAGTCATTCCCTGACCCGGTTGTTGCTCCCTGAAGAGCCCTGATCCTACGTAAGAATTTATGAGTGTCAACGGGCTTTTTCCGACTTTTATCAACGCAGATTGGAAACCTGATGCCGTTGAGCCCTGGTGAAAACTCAACCTACAGCAACCAGCACGTCGGAAAGAAGGAGAAGACTTCAGGGGCAGAATTTCCGCCCTGATTACCAGGTCGGCGTGCCCGCCGAGGAACGTCTCTGCAGTACCATTTTCCGTGCATAGTCCCGCTCACTGACAATACCGATTACATTCCCGTTTTCTACGACAGGTAGAGCACCGATGTTCCGCTCAGCCATAACCCTGATCGCTTCCAACACCATTTGGTCCGGCGCAATGGTGTGAACTTTTTGATTATGCACGGGCTTTAAACACAGTAATTGGGTAACTGTTTTCATGACAATCTTCTCTTATTTTATTTTGATGCAAGTGCCTGCTAATGGGCGCCCTGCCTAGTCAGTGGCTGCGACTTCGTTCAACCGTTTTCGATGGCACTTCCAAAAACAATTTTTTGTAATCTGATGAAAAGCGCCCCAGATGGTTAAATCCCCACCGCATCGCTACCGCGGTGATGTTTTCATTACAACCACCCTCTAAAAGCGCCTGCCTGACCGCTTCAAGGCGAAACCGCTTCAAGTACAAAGCGGGAGATATACCGAAGTACTTCTTGAAGTCCTCAGACAGTTTGAAGCGGGATACGCCAGCCGCCCGACCGATATCGTCCAGATTCAGTTCGCCGCCAGCATTTTCATGCATGAACTGCTTGGCCTTCAGCAAATACGCAGGGCAGCGTGTTTGCGAGATCCCCTCCAATCACTTGAGTAATTATTTGGCTGCGCCAGGATCAAGCCCCCGGCCCCCAAGAAACGGACAGATATCGCCTCGAATCCGGATAGCCGCACTGCACAGAAAGGCTTTCAATCGGGCTGAGCCTAAAACTACAAAAAGGGTGTACCTGATGAACAGCACTAGAAGCATTGCGCAGTGGCAAGACTACATTCAGGGTTGTCTGGATTTCCGGCCGGCTGAAGGCATATACCGTATCGCCCGTGACATGTTCACAGAGCCGGAACTGTTCGACCTGGAGATGGAGCTGATCTTCGAAAAGAACTGGATCTACGCTTGCCACGAAAGTGAAATCGCGAATCCCAATGACTTCCTGACGATGCGCGCAGGTCGTCAGCCGATGATCATCACCCGGGACGGAAACAATCAGCTCCACGCGCTTATCAACGCTTGCCAGCACCGGGGCGCAACGCTAACTCGCGTCAGCAAAGGTAACCAGTCAACCTTCACCTGTCCGTTCCACGCATGGTGTTATAAAAGTGACGGCCGCCTGGTCAAGGTAAAGGCACCTGGGGAGTACCCGGAAGGCTTCGACAAGGCCACCCGCGGCCTGAAGAAAGCCCGGATCGAAAGCTACAAGGGCTTCGTCTTCATTAGTCTGGACGTCAACGGCAGCGACTCGCTGGAAGACTACCTCGGTGATGCCAAAGTGTTCTTCGACATGATGGTCGCGCAGTCCCCCACTGGCGAGTTGGAGATACTGCCGGGCAAGTCGACCTATAGCTACGACGGCAACTGGAAACTGCAGCACGAAAACGGTCTGGACGGTTATCACGTCAGCACCGTGCACTACAACTACGTCTCCACGGTACAGCATCGCCAGCAAGTCAATGCCGCTAATGGCGGCGGCTCCGACACACTGGACTACAGCAAACTGGGCGCCGGCGATGCCGAAACCGACGACGGCTGGTTCTCGTTCAAGAATGGTCACAGCCTCTTGTTCAGCGACATGCCCAACCCGACTGTACGCGCCGGTTATGCCACCGTCATGCCGCGTCTGGTGGAAGAGTATGGCCAGCAGCAAGCCGAGTGGATGATGCACCGTCTGCGCAACCTCAACATCTACCCAAGCCTGTTCTTCATGGATCAAATCAGCTCACAACTGCGCATTGTGCGCCCGGTGTCCTGGAACAAGACAGAGATCACCAGCCAATGCATCGGCGTGAAAGGTGAGTCCGACGCGGACCGGGAAAACCGGATTCGCCAGTTCGAGGACTTCTTCAACGTTTCAGGAATGGGAACCCCAGACGACCTGGTGGAGTTTCGCGAAGCCCAACGTGGATTCCAGGCGCGCCTTGAACGCTGGAACGAAGTATCACGCGGCAGTGAAAAATGGGTTGAAGGCCCCACACCCAACAGCGAGGTTCTGGGCATCAACCCGGTATTGACCGGCACCGAGTTCACCCATGAGGGGCTCTACATTAATCAGCACGGTTCCTGGCAGCGCTTCCTTCTGCAAGGCCTGGAACAAAAAGCCCTGAAGTTGAAGGAGGTGTGAAATGAGCGCACTACAACATTCCGTCGAGCAGTTCCTTTACCGTAAATCCGAGCTGTGTGATCAGCAGGACTGGGACGCCTACATCGCCCTCTTTGATGAGCAGAGTGAATTCCATCTGCCGCAATGGGAGTCGGAGCATGTGTACACCACCGACCCCAAGCGCAGCATGTCGCTGATTTACTACTCGAACCGGTCTGGCCTTGAAGACCGGGTGTTTCGCCTGCGCACCGGTAAGTCAGCGGCTTCGAACCCGATGCCGCGCACCCTGCATCAAATCAGCAACGTGCGAATCAAGGAGCTCGATCATGGCTTGCTTGAAGTCAAGGCAGCCTGGGTCACGCTTTACACTCGCCAAGGATTGTCCGAGCAGTTTTACGGCCATGTGACCTACCACCTTAAAGCGGTCGCAGACAGCTGGAAGATCACTCGCAAGCACATCGTGTTGCTCAATGACACGATCAATTCTGTGCTTGATTTCTATCACCTGTGAGCTGCGGGGCACCTTGTCATGAACCATAAAGTCGCTTTCAGCTTCGCAGACGGCAAGACCTCGTTCTTCGAGGTCAAACCAAACGAACTGCTGCTCGACGCTGCGCTGCGTAATGGTGTGAACATTCCACTGGATTGTCGCGAAGGCGTCTGTGGCACCTGCCAGGGCCGCTGCGAATCAGGTCAATTCACTCAAGACTACGTCGATGAAGAGGCATTATCCGAACACGATCTGGCCCAACGCAAAATGCTCTCTTGCCAGACCCGCGTGCAATCGGACGCCTCGTTTTATTTCGACTTCGACTCGACGCTGTGTAACGGCGGCGGAACCCAGCTGTTACAGGCGGTTGTTACCGGTGTAGAGCAAATGTCAGCCACCACTGCAATCCTTCATATCGACGCGTGCTCCAACAAGCAGCAACTGGATTTTCTTCCGGGACAGTACGCACGTGTGCATGTTCCTGGAACCAGTGAGTGGCGCTCTTATTCATTCGCTAACCGCCCGAACCCCACTAACCAGCTTCAGTTTCTCATCCGGCTGCTGCCTGATGGAGTAATGAGTAACTTCATCAGAGAGCATTGCCAGCCTGGTCAACTCATTGAGTTCGAGGCACCTTTGGGTAGCTTTTATCTACGCCAAGTGACCAAGCCACTGGTACTGGTGGCAGGCGGAACCGGCCTGTCGGCTTTCCTCGGAATGCTGGATAACATTGCAGAAAAAGGAGGTTGCGGCCAGCCAATCCAGCTGTTTTATGGCGTTACGCAGGACAACGATTTGTGTGAGCTCCCGCGGTTGGCCGGTTACCGTGAACGCATCGCTGACTTCGACTACCACCTCGTCGTCTCGAAACCGTCCGCGGCATGGGCAGGCAAAACCGGGTGGATTCCAGAACACTTCGACCGCCAGCAATTGGAGGCTAATCCGTTCGATATCTATTTGTGCGGTCCGCCACCGATGGTGGAGTCCATCAAAACCTGGATCAACGCTCAGCAGATTGAACATTTTCAGATGTACTACGAAAAATTCATCGAGAGCAACGCCAAGCAGTGACGACAAAAAAGGGGAAATAGCCTCGCGGCTATTTCCCCTTTTATCTTGTCTTCAATTGAACCTGGCAAATCAACGATCAAAGCGTTCAGCCAGATGACACAATGCTTCGGCCTGACGTTGCAAGTCCTCGCTGATGTGCTTTCCGTCCAGCGCCTTGCCGACACTATCAGTCGACAGTTCAGCCACCTGCAATACCTGCTGCGACAAACTTTCCACCACTTGGGACTGCTGCTCCATGGCAGCCAAGCATTTCCGATTTTGATCGGTGTACATATCCGTTTCTGCGGTAATGTTGTTCACTTAAGTGAGATGCTTCAGTCATGCTTACCTTTGTGGCGAGCGAGCTTGCTCGCGCTGGGCTACGTAGCGGCCCCAAAATCTGATAACAATCACCGATTTTTGTGAGTGCTACGCACTCAAGCGGGAGCAAGCTCCCTCGCCACAGGTTGCTCACTGACTCAAAACGTTATTAAGTGACAGCATTACGCTCCGGGGATTTGTGTACGCCGCCGGTCTAATGTGGGAGCGAGCCTGCTCGCGATGGCCATAACGCGGTTGATGCCAGTCCCTTACACTCCCTGCAACACTGAATTGTCATCATTTCATTTGATAGCCCACTAACGGAAGGTGCATGCTAGAGGGCTCGCTATGAACTTATATCATTCCGAATGATAGTTACCTTCGCTTCATTCGATTCGTGCCATACAAGCCCGCCAAGCATCATCCGTCCATCTCAATACATTGGCGGATGCATCCATGGAACAGTCACTCAAACATTTGCGCTTCCCCTTGGCCTTGTTGGCCGTGCTGGTGATGAGCGCCTGCGGCAAGACTCCGGACGCTGCCGCCACCATGCCCGCAGCCAAAGTCAGCGTGGCCAAGGTGCTGGAGCAACCGGTCAACGAGTGGGACGAATTCACCGGGCGCCTTGAAGCGCCGGAAACGGTAGAGATTCGTCCACGGGTCTCCGGCCAGATCGATGACGTTGCCTTCACCGAAGGCGCGTTGGTCAAGAAAGGTGACCTGCTGTTCCAGATCGACCCGCGCCCCTTCCAGTCTGAGGTCCGCCGCCTCGAAGCCCTGGTTGCCCAGGCCCGCGCCACAGCCACCCGCAGCGAAAACGAAGCCCTGCGCGGCGAACGTCTGCGCACCAGCAACGCGATTTCCGCCGAACTCGCCGATTCGCGCACCAGCGCGGCTCAAGAAGCACGCGCCGCCGTCGGCGCCCTCCAGGCCCAACTGGACCTGGCCAAACTGAACCTGAGCTTCACCCGCGTCACAGCCCCTATCAGCGGCCGTGTCAGCCGTGCGGAAATCACCGCCGGCAACCTGGTGACCGCCGACACCACCGCGCTGACCAGCGTGGTCTCCACCGACAAGGTTTACGCCTACTTCGACGCCGACGAGCGTGTGTTCCTCAAGTACAACCAGCTCGCCCGCCAGGGTCAACGCGGCGCCACCACCCCGGTTTACATGGGCCTGTCCAATGAAGACGGCAACCCGCATCAGGGCCAGATGAACTTCGTCGACAACCAGGTCAACCCGAAGACCGGCACCATCCGCGGTCGTGCTGTGTTCGACAACAGCGATGGCAGCTACACCCCGGGCTTGTATGCACGCCTGAAACTGGTGGGTAGCGGCACTTACTCCGCTGTGTTGATCAACGACGAAGCGGTCGGTACCGACCTGGGTAAAAAGTTCGTGCTGGTGATGGATGCCGACAACAAAACGGCTTACCGCCCCGTCGAACTGGGTCCGAAGATCGAAGGTTTGCGCATCGTGCGCAGCGGTTTGAACAAGGACGACACCATCATCGTCAAGGGCCTGCAACGGGTACGTCCTGGCTCACCGGTCACCCCTGAGGTGATTCCGATGGCCAGCCAGGAAACCCTCGCGGCGCTGGCTCAACAACGACAAGCGCTGGAAGCCAGCAACCTGCCCCAAGTCGCACCTGCCAAGGTCGCGCCGGGTACGGTTGTGAAAGTGGCTGCTGCGACTCCACGCGGTTAAGGGATCTCTACGATGAATTTTTCCCAATTCTTCATTTCACGGCCGATCTTCGCAGCGGTACTGTCGCTGCTGATCCTGATCGCCGGCGCCATCTCGCTGTTCCAGTTGCCGATCAGCGAATACCCGGAAGTGGTGCCACCGACCGTGGTGGTCCGTGCCAACTTCCCGGGCGCCAACCCTAAAGTCATCGGTGAAACCGTGGCCGCTCCTCTGGAGCAAGCCATCACCGGCGTCGAGAACATGCTGTACATGTCCTCGCAGTCCACCGCCGACGGCAAGATCACCCTGACCATCACCTTCGCCCTGGGCACTGACCTGGACAACGCGCAGGTACAGGTGCAGAACCGCGTGACCCGGAGCGAGCCCAAGCTTCCCGAAGAAGTGACACGCATCGGTATCACCGTCGACAAGGCTTCGCCTGACCTGACCATGGTTGTGCACTTGACCTCGCCGGACAAACGCTACGACATGCTCTATCTGTCCAACTACGCCTTGCTCAACATCAAGGATGAGCTGGCGCGTCTGGGCGGTGTCGGTGATGTGCAGCTGTTCGGTATGGGCGATTACTCCCTGCGGGTGTGGCTCGATCCGAACAAGACCGCTTCGCGCAACCTGACCGCCACCGATGTGGTCACCGCGATTCGTGAACAGAACCGTCAGGTAGCGGCCGGTGCCCTGGGCGCTCCACCCGCTCCGAATGCCACGGCGTTCCAATTGTCGGTCAACACCCAGGGTCGTCTGGTGTCCGAGGAAGAGTTCGAGAACATCATCATTCGCTCCGGCGAAAATGGTGAGATCACTCGCCTCAAAGACATCGCTCGCGTCGAGCTTGGCTCCAGCCAGTACGCCCTGCGTTCCTTGCTGAACAACCAGCCGGCGGTGGCGATCCCGATCTTCCAGCGCCCAGGTTCCAACGCGATCCAGATCTCCAACGACGTTCGGGCGAAAATGGCCGAGCTGAAGAAAAACTTCCCGGAAGGCATGGACTTCAGCATCGTCTATGACCCGACGATCTTCGTGCGCGGCTCCATCGAGGCAGTGGTTCATACCCTCTTCGAAGCGTTGATCCTGGTTGTGCTGGTGGTGATCCTGTTCCTGCAAACCTGGCGCGCCTCGATCATCCCGTTGGTGGCGGTACCGGTTTCGCTGATCGGTACGTTTGCCGTGATGCACCTGTTCGGCTTCTCGCTGAACGCCCTGTCGCTGTTCGGACTGGTATTGGCCATCGGTATCGTGGTCGACGATGCGATTGTGGTGGTGGAGAACGTCGAGCGAAACATCGGGCTCGGACTCACCCCGGTAGAAGCCACCAAGCGTGCGATGCGTGAAGTGACCGGCCCGATCATCGCGACGGCGCTGGTGCTGTGTGCGGTGTTTATCCCGGCCGCGTTCATCTCCGGCTTGACCGGTCAGTTCTACAAACAGTTCGCCCTGACCATCGCGATTTCTACCGTGATCTCGGCCTTCAACTCGCTGACCCTGTCGCCGGCGCTGGCCGCCGTGTTGCTCAAGAGCCATGACGCGCCGAAAGACCGTTTCTCCAAGGTGCTGGACAAGATCTTCGGTGGCTGGTTGTTCCGTCCGTTCAACCGCTTCTTTGACAAAGCCAGTCATGGGTATGTCGGCACCGTAGGCCGGGTTATCCGCAGCAGCGGTATCGCCCTGCTGCTGTACGCCGGCCTGATGGTGCTGACCTTCTTCGGGTTCTCCAACACCCCGACCGGTTTCGTACCCGGTCAGGACAAGCAATACCTGGTGGCCTTCGCGCAACTGCCGGATGCCGCGAGCCTGGACCGTACCGAAGACGTGATCAAGCGCATGTCCGACCTGGCCCTGAAACAGCCTGGCGTGGAAAGCGCCGTGGCCTTCCCCGGCCTGTCGATCAACGGTTTCACCAACAGCCCGAACGCCGGCATCGTGTTCGTCACCCTGAAGCCTTTCGACGAACGTAAGGATCCGAGCATGTCCGCCGGTGCGATTGCCGGTGCGTTGAACGGCCAGTACGCCGGGATTCAGGAAGCCTACATGGCGATCTTCCCGCCACCGCCGGTACAAGGCCTGGGGACCATTGGCGGTTTCCGCCTGCAGATCGAAGACCGGGGCAACCTGGGCTATGACGAGCTGTACAAAGAAACCATGAACGTCATCGCCAAAAGCCGCAGCGTGCCGGAACTGGCCGGTCTGTTCACCAGCTACACAGTGAACGTGCCGCAGGTCGATGCTGCCATTGACCGGGAAAAGGCCAAGACCCACGGCGTGGCCGTCAGCGACATCTTCGACACCCTGCAGATCTACCTGGGTTCGCTGTATGCCAACGACTTCAACCGTTTCGGTCGTACCTATCAGGTCAACGTTCAGGCCGAGCAACAGTTCCGCCTCGAATCGGATCAGATCGGTCAGCTGAAAGTGCGCAACAACCGTGGCGAGATGATCCCGTTGGCGACTTTCATCAAGGTCAGCGACACCTCGGGGCCAGACCGGGTGATGCACTACAACGGCTTCATCACCGCTGAAATCAACGGTGCGGCAGCCCCCGGCTACAGCTCCGGCCAGGCCCAGAAAGCCATCGAGAAACTGCTCAAGGATGAACTTCCGAACGGCATGACCTACGAGTGGACCGACCTGACCTACCAGCAGATTCTGTCCGGCAACACCGCGCTGTTCGTGTTCCCGCTCTGCGTACTGCTGGCGTTCCTGGTACTGGCGGCTCAATACGAAAGCTGGAGCCTGCCACTGGCGGTGATCCTGATCGTACCGATGACCCTGCTGTCGGCCATTACCGGGGTGATTGCTTCGGGCGGTGACAACAACATCTTTACCCAGATCGGCTTGATCGTACTGGTGGGACTGGCCTGTAAGAACGCGATTCTGATCGTCGAGTTTGCCAAGGATAAACAGCAAGAAGGTCTCGGCCCGCTGGCAGCGGTTCTGGAAGCCTGCCGTCTGCGTCTGCGGCCGATTCTGATGACCTCCTTCGCGTTCATCATGGGTGTTGTGCCACTGGTCTTCTCCAGCGGTGCCGGTGCCGAAATGCGTCATGCCATGGGTGTGGCGGTGTTCTCCGGGATGCTCGGGGTGACCTTCTTCGGTCTGTTGCTGACGCCGGTGTTCTACGTACTGATTCGCAACTTTGTGGAGCGCGGCGAGCAACGCAAAGCGGCCAAGGCGCTGAAATTGGAGGCGCAACAATGAGCCTGAAAGCCTTCCTGCCGAGCCTGCTGGTACTGGCCCTGAGCGCCTGTGCCGTCGGCCCGGACTACAAAACCCCAGCCACCGAGGCGGCCAACATCACGGCCGCCACCGATGGCAGCGCCGGTCAGAAGAACTTTGACCGCGCCCGTTTCGAAGGCATCTGGTGGCAGCAATTCGACGATCCGACCCTCAACCAGTTGGTGAAGCAATCCTTGCAGGGCAACCGTGATTTGCGCGTGGCCTTCGCCCGCTGGAAAGCGGCCCGGGCGATTCGTGATGACGCCAGCAATGACGCCATGCCGACCATCACCAGCCGCGCGAGCAGTGACCTGGCCAAGGGGCAGATTCCCGGTCAGACCACTAAACGGGTCAACAGCGAACGCTATGACCTGGGCCTGGACATGGCCTGGGAACTGGACTTGTTCGGTCGCATCCAGCGCAATCTGGAATCCAGCGACGCTGAACAGCAGGCCGCCGAAGCCGATCTTTACCAACTGCAAGTCACCATGATTGCCGAACTGGTGGACGCCTATGGCCAACTGCGCGGCGCACAACTGCGGGAAAAGATCGCCCTGGCCAACCTGAACAACCAGCAGGAGTCGCGCAAGATCACCGAAAGCCTGCGCGATGCCGGTGTCGGCGATCAGTTGGACGTGGTTCGCGCCGATGCGCGCCTGGCGTCTGTCGAAGCCAGCGTCCCGCAGCTGCAGGCCGAACAGGTTCGGCAGAAAAACCGTATCGCCACCCTGCTGGGTGAACGTCCGGACAAGCTGACCGTAGACTTGAGTCCAAAAGACTTGCCGGCGATCGCCAAGGCCCTGCAGATCGGTGATCCGGGTGAATTGCTGCAGCGTCGTCCGGACATTCTCAGTGCCGAACGCAAACTGGCTTCAGCCACCGCGCGGATTGGCGTGGCCAAAGCGGATCTGTTCCCACGGGTTAGCCTCAGCGGTTTCCTCGGCTTCACTGCCGGGCGCGGTTCGCAGATCGGCTCCTCGGCAGCCAACGCCTGGGCACTAGGCCCAAGCATTACCTGGGCGGCGTTCGACCTGGGCAGTGTGCGGGCCCGTTTGCGCGGTGCCGATGCTGAAGCCGAAGGCGCCCTGGCGACCTACGAGCAGCAAGTACTGCTGGCGTTGGAAGAATCGGAAAACGCCTTCAGCGATTACGGCAAACGCCAGCAGCGCCTGATTTCGCTGATTCGTCAAAGCGAATCAAGCCGCGCCGCTGCGGACCTGGCTGAGATTCGCTACCGCGAAGGCACCGTGGATTTCCTCGTCTTGCTCGATGCCCAGCGTGAGCGCCTCGCGGCGGAAGATACCCAGGCTCAGGCCGAAGTCGATTTGTATCGCGGCATCGTCGCGATCTACAAAGCCCTCGGCGGCGGCTGGCAGCCAGAGACGGTCGCCAGCAAGTAATGGTTTAAGAGCCCCTTTGGTTGGCCGCAACCCAACCAAATTTTTTGCCCCGCGCCTCATTCGGTCGCGGGGCTTTTTTTTGTCAGTCTGTAGGAGCGAGGCTTAGTGAGTGGCCTGTGAATCCCGGCTTTCCATGACAGTGACGGTGGCCGTGGTCCCGGCACGCAGGCGGTTTTTGGCGATATAGTCGGCGTCGATCTGAATCCGCACCGGCACTCGTTGCGCCAGTTTGACCCAGGTATAGCTGGGGTTGATGTTGGCCAGCAGGCGACTGCCGGGGGAGTTCTCACGGTCGGCGATAGCAAAAGCGATGCTTTGCACAGTGCCGCCGAATGTCTCGCCGCTCATCAACTCGATCTTGACCCGGTCGCCCTCCTCGATTCGCGGCAACTTGGTTTCTTCGAAGTAGCCACTAACATAAAACGATTGACTGTCAACCAACGCCAACAGCGCACCGCCACCACTAGCGAAATCACCCTCGCGGGTCAGCAGATTCGTCACATAGCCACTGACCGGCGCCACCACCCGGGTTCGTTGTAAATCCAGCTCGGCCTGAGTCAAGGCGGCAATAGCCAGCTGCACATTGGCTTGCGCCAAGCCAAGGTTGGCCTGGTTTCTCAAGAGGTCCGCCTGAGCTACCGCCACTTCGGTACTGGACTTTTCCCACTCTTCGCCGGAGATCGCGAAACGCTGCTTGAGCGTCCTTCGCCTCTGCTCTTCGCTCTGGCGTTGTTTGAGTAAGGCCTCACTGGAAATGATTGATGCCTTCGACTGGCCCTCAGTGGCTTTCGCCACTTCGACTGAGCGCTTCGCGTGTTCGACCGCCAGTGCGTAGCGCGCCGGGTCGATTTCCAGCAGCAACTGGCCCTTCTGCACATGCTGGTTGTCCTGCACCTGCAAGCTAATGATGCGTCCCGAGACCTCGGCTGATAGCGTCACCACATCGGCACGCACTCGCGCATCACGGGTCCAGGGTGATCGAGTGTAATGATCCCAAGCAAACCAACCGAGCAGTACCGCCAACCCGACTACGGCCAAAGTCACCAGTTGTGCAACGGTTTTCTTCAGACTCATGAGATACCCATCACCAAAATCACCACCGCACACACGCAAGCGTAGACGGTCATTTTCACTGAGATTTGAATATTTTCAGATAGGTTGTAATGGGCAACGCGCCTGATCGAAGCGGTCGCATCGTCTTCCTCCGTTACGCCGCTCTTCAAAGGCATGAAAGATGACAAGGAGCCTATGGAGCCGCCAATCCTCGACGGCCGTCCAAGGGCCTGGCCCGAATTGAATGTGCCAGCAAAACCGACGGACGGCCCCATATGGCAGCGTACGGCGTGCGCCATGGATTAATCTTTAGGTATTGGAAGTCTCAACCTCGGATGCTGGCTGATATGTTTGATACACCCAAGTCACAACAGAACCATCTTCTGGCGGCCCTTCCCGCACAATCGCGGGAGCGCTTGTTGCCCTACTTCGAACTGATCACCCTGCCGCTCGGCAAGGTGCTCTACGAATCCGGGGATGTGCTGCAGCACGTCTACTTCCCCACCGACGCCATCGTGTCCTTACTGTATGTGATGGAAAACGGCGCATCGGCGGAAATTTCAGTGGTAGGCAATGAAGGCTTGATCGGCATCGCCGTATTCATGGGTGGCGAAAGCACGCCAAGCCGGGCGATCGTACAGAGCGCCGGGCATGCCTTTCGGTTGCCCAGCCAGCGACTCAAGGATGAGTTCAATCGCCACGGGGAGATGCTCCTGCTGATGTTGCGCTACACCCAGGCGTTGATCACCCAGATGGCGCAGACCGCCGTGTGCAATCGCCACCACTCGATCGATCAACAATTGTGCCGCTGGTTGCTGCTGTCTCTCGATCGCCTGCAAGACAATCAACTGATCATGACCCAGGAGTTGATCGCCAACATGCTCGGCGTACGCCGTGAAGGCGTGACCGATGCCGCTGGCAAGCTGCAACGCCTGGGCGTCATCGAATACAGCCGTGGCCATATCAAGGTGCTGGACAGGGCCGCACTTGAGCAACTGAGTTGCGAGTGCTACGCCGTCGTCAGAAAAGAAACCGAGCGCCTGCTGCCCTATGTTCCATTAAAACCTGCTTGCTGACCCGCACCTGCGTGCTCTAGCGAACAGACCACCCCGACGGCGTCCCTCACACTCCAGCTATGAGACGGTTCAACACTCGCCCTTCCCGAGTCCACCGTCCTCACTGGAGTCATCATGCTATCCACGCTTGAGTTGCGTCACATTATCGAGTCAGCACTCCGTCCCCTGTCCTGCGAGTGCCGAGTCGATCAAAGCGGATCACTGCAGGCTCTGATATTCGAGCCTGTCTCTGGTCGAGTAGAGCTGTTGGTTACGGGAATTCTTACTGCCAGCCTCAATTGCAATCGAGCGATAGGCAAGCTCATAGCTGAAATTCAGGAGGACCTCGAAACGACTCATGGGCAGAGGCCAGCACTCAGGATTGGGTAGAGGCTGAATGAGAAATCCCGGAGCATTGGCGGGCTTTTATTATGGCAGATGGATTGCGTCGCGGCGCCTATGTGCTGAGAGACGCGGCGAACAGCGAGCCCGAACTGATCCTGCTCGCCAGTGGCTCGGAAGTCGCCTTGATCCTGGCGGCGGGCGAGCGCCTGGAACGCGAAGGCATTGCCGTGCGCTGTGTCTCGATGCCCAGTTGGGAGCTGTTCGAGGCCCTGCCGCAGGCCGAGCGCGACGCGGTACTGCCGCCGTCAGCCGGCGCGCGGCTGCTACTGACTCAGCGCTCCATCCAACGCGCCAAACGTGACCTGACGCGAGGAGGCAAGCGGGTACGATTGTAGGCATCGGCGGCCTTGCGGATCGCCTCCGCCTGCGTGGGATAGGCGTGGATCACCAGGGCCAATGTGCGCAAGCCGACGCCCGCCACCATGGCCAGGGTGATCTCGTTGATCATGTCGCCGGCATGGCGAGCGACGATGGTGGCACCGAGAATCTGGTCCGTGCGCTCCCTGACGTGGATTTTCACGAAACCCTCCTCCTCGCTGTCAGTGACCGCACGATCGACCTGATGCATGGGAATGGTGAAGGTTTTTACCGGAATATCCCGACGGTTGGCCTCACGCACATACAAACCGACGTGAGCAATTTCCGGATCGGTGTAGGTACACCAGGGGATTACCAGCCGGCTCATCCGCTCGCGACCGCGCAGCAGGGCGTTCTGCACGACAATGCGGGCTGAAGCCAGGGCGGTATGGGTATACTTGTGCTCAAGGCAGACATCCCCGGCAGCGTAGATAAGCGGATTGCTGGTGCGCAGGAAGTCATCGACACGGACTCCCTCGCTGGCGTCGTAGTCGACACCGGCGGCTTCCAGGTTCAGGCCCTGGACATTCGGCGAGAGGCCGATACCGGCGAGGATCGCATCGACGGCAACCGTACTGCGGTAATCGTCGCTGACCAGGTCGACCAGTTTCTGCCCACCCTCTACGCGCACAGCAACGACCTGGGTGTTCAGACGGACCTCGATGCCGTCGCGAGCGAAGGCATCCGAGAGCAGTTGCGCGGCGTCCCGTTCCTCGTTGCCGAGGAACAGCGGCATGTCTTGCACGATGGTGGTTTGTGCGCCAAGCCGAGAGAAGGCCTGGGCCAATTCACAACCAAGGGGGCCACCACCAATCACCAGCAGGCGGCGCGGCAACTCGGTCAGATCGAAAACGTTTTCATTGGTCAGGTAACCGGCTTGCGCGAGACCGGGAATCAGTGGGATGTTCGGGGCCGCGCCAGTCGCGATCAAGGCCTTGCGAAAGCGCAGGGTCTGCCCATCGACCGTCAGCGAGTCAGCCCCCGTGAAGCGCACTTCGCCGAAGAACATATCCACGCCAATTGCGCTCAACCGTGCCGCCGAATCGCCGCCGCTGAGGTGACTGCGGATACGCCGTACGCGCGCCATCGCGGCAGCGAAGTCGACCTGAATGTCGCTCGGCACTTGCGCGCCATAGTGCCGGGCATCGCGCATTTCGGCATACAACTGCGCCGTCCGGATAATCACCTTCGACGGTACACAACCATTGTTCAGACAATCGCCGCCGATCAACCTGCATTCAATCAGCGCCACCCTGGCGCCGAGCGCTACAGCGGTTTTCGCGGCGCCCAGACCCGCAGGCCCCGCACCGACTATCACCAAGTGGTAGCGCTCGGCAGCGGGCGGATTGACCCAGCGCGGCGGATGCACACTGGCCAGGCGTTGACGCTCATAAGCATCCTGCGGCGTGGTGATCGACCCATCGTAGTCTTGCGCCATCAGCCTGCTCCCGCAAATGGCGGTTGCTGCAACCAGCCGCCGTGGAACCCGGCGCGCTGCAAACCGTCGCGGATGTAGGGGCAGGCGCGCATCAGCTCCCAAATCCGTTGGCTACGATGGTTCTCGATCATCATCAGTACGATGCCCTGATCGAGCCCATAGTGCCCTGCGGACACCCAGGCGCGCCCGTTGGCATCGGCGAGGCTCGGATTGAAACTGCTGGAAAAGCGCCCTTCGACGCACATTTCCGGGTAGCGTTCCATCATATGCCGCACCGCGTCGAGGACAATTTCCGGCGCAAACGGCAACGACGCCAGCACCGAGGGGGCGCACAGTGTGCCGTCATCCGGCCCGTACGGTACGCCACGAGCGGCATAACCGAACAATCGCCGCTGCTCATTGGACAGCTGCGGCTGCTCGTCGCTCGGTCCATCGCAAGCGGACAGGCCCCAGCAGTTTTCAGCGTAGCCGGCGAACTCTTGCGGGTTACGCCGCGCGTACTCACGCTGGATGTAAGCGGCGCGCCGGCTGTTCTGGAAGTAGTCCGAGCACTTCTCACGCATGAAACCATCGTGGATGCCGCGAAAATCTATCCATGCATGGGAGAAATGGTGGATAAACAGCGGCCCGGCATAGAGATAGTCATGGTCGTAGAGGTTTTCCCACTGATAGGTGGAGGTCCATGCCCGGTAGCAGTCGCCCACGATTGCACAGCTTGGCGAGCCGAGCGCCAACACATACAGCAGGATGGCCTCGCTGTAGCCCTCCCAACCGTAATGCAGGAACCCGCATTCGGGTTTCCAACCCTGCCTTATCGTCTCACCGCTGTCCTGTGCCCAGCGCCAGTCGATGCGCCGATAAAGAAAGTCGGCCAGGCCCCGCAGCTCGTTCTCGTCGACCGTATCCGCGCAAAAATACAGGCTTGCCGTCAACACGCCGGCGATCAGCAAAGCGGTGTCGATCATCGACAGTTCCGAGCGCCAAACCCGCACGCCCGTATGGATATCAAGGAAGTGATAATAAAACCCTTTATATCCTGTCGCCGCGGGGCTACCGCTTTGATCGCTGGCCTGGAAGAAACGCAGCGCGGCGAGACTGAACCGCAGCGCGTCGGCCCGTGTCAGCCAGCCCCGATCTACGGCCAGCGGATACACTGACAGGGCGAATCCGACCACCGCGATACTGACGGGCGAACCGGGACGCGAGGTATCGGCCACCAGTCCGTTAAGCGGATTCAATGTCTGCAGGAAATAACCCAAGGCGGCACGCTGCAGGCGATCGAAAAGCGCTTCATCGGCGAGTGTGGACTGTAGTGTCCGCGAGCGGCGCTCAACCCTGCTCATCGGCAGGACCGAAGAGGCTTATGAGCGCCTGCTCTGAAAGAAACTGACCGCCAGCAAAATCAGCGCCACGATCAACAGGACATGAATGAAGCCACCCAGGCTGTACGACGTTACCAGCCCAAGTAACCACAGGACGATCAGGACGACCACGATTGTTTGTAGCATGACGATTCTCCGATTGTGATCCAGGACTTTCTGAACACCTCCAGATTGAACGCATCGGCAACGTAGTTCTGTGCGCCAGCGTACCCATTAGAGAACAAGCTCAAGACGATGCGCACATCCGTCCAGCGGCACGCGAACGGCCCCTTGCTCGCAGGTCTGCGGTACACCATCGAGCAGCGCCTGCTCGAGGTCCCGGCAACGTCGTCCCGCCGACTTCAGGCTGATCGTGTAGTCGCTGCCGTCCAGCCTCAGACGGGCTTCAAAACCTGGCCAGTGACGCGGGATGCAGGGATCGACAACGAGAAACGCCCCCTCGCGGCGCAACCCCAGAATCCCCTCCACGCCGGCGCGGTACATCCAGCCGGCCGAGCCGGTGTACCAGGTCCAGCCACCTCGGCCGATATGCGGCGCAACGGAATAGACATCCGCGGCGATCACATAAGGTTCGACCTTGTAGCGCTCGACCTGCTCTGGCGTGCGCGCGTGGTTGATCGGATTGAGCAGCGCGAACAGCTCGACGGCCTTGTCGCCCTCCCCGAGTCGGGTCAACGCCAGGATCGTCCACATCGCCGCATGGCTGTACTGCCCGCCATTCTCGCGCAGGCCTGGCGGGTAGCCTTTGATATAGCCGGGGTCGAGCGAGGTGTGCGCGAACGGGGGCGCGAACAGTAGCGCCAGGTGGTCGTCGCGGCGGATCAGCAGACGCTCCAGCGAGGCCATCGCCAGCCTCGCGCGGGCGGGATCGGCGCCACCTGAGAGTACCGCCCAGGACTGCGCGATGGAGTCGATCCGACATTCCTCGCACGCCGCCGAGCCTAGCCACGTACCATCGTCGAACGTCGCCCGGCGATACCAGTCGCCATCCCAGGCCTCGCTCTCCAACGCTTCGCGCAGCAACCCCGCATGCGCCCGCCATCGCCTGGCACGCTGATCATCGCGGCCGTCGGCCAAAGGCGCAAAACTGTTCAAGGTGCTCAACAGCAACCAGCCGAGCCAGACACTCTCGCCCTGCCCGCCCGCGCCAACCCGGTTCATACCGTCGTTCCAGTCGCCGCTGCCGATCAGCGGCAAGCCGTGGGCACCGGTCAGCGTCAGACACTGGTCGAGACCGCGGGCGCAATGTTCGAACAGCGAAGCCGACTCGTCCGCGGGCATCGGCTGGAAGAACGCGTCGCTTTCGCTGGGGTGCAACTGCCGCCCTTCGATGAACGGCACGCTCTCGTCCAGCACCCCGGCATCCCCGGAAGACGTGACATAGGTGGCGCAGGCGAAGGCCAGCCAGACACGATCATCGGAAATCCGCGTACGGACCCCCTGCCCCGAATGCGGTAACCACCAGTGCTGCACATCGCCCTCGACGAACTGCCGGGCGGCAGCACGCAGCAGGTGAGACCGGGTTTGCGCTGGGTGTGCGAATGCCAGTGCCATGCAGTCTTGCAACTGGTCGCGGAAGCCATAGGCACCGCTGGCCTGATAGAACGCCGAACGAGCCCAGATGCGGCAGGCCAGAGTCTGGTAGAGCAGCCAACCGTTAAGCAGGATATCCAGGGCGCGATCGGGCGTGCGTACCTGGACTGCACCGAGCACCTCGTCCCAGTGCCGTTTGACCGCTGCAAGTACCTCGTCCAGGTCACGCTCGCGGTAACGCAGAACCATCTCCCGGGCAGCATCGGTCGATACGGCCTGACCCAGCAAGGCCAGCACCTCGACAGACTCGCCGGGGGCCAGCTCGACGACGCACTGCAGCGCCGCGCAGGGGTCCAGACCGGCACCGCAGGCCGCGGACAACGGTGCTCTACCGAGCAGCGCCTGGGGTGCCGCCGGCCCGCCATGGCGACCGAGGAATTCGCGGCGGTCGGCGGTCCAGGTGCTTTGCCGGCCGCCAAGATCAGCGAATGCCACCCGCCCCGGGAAGGCGATACTCCATGGGTTGTGCGCCAGCAGCATGCCACTGGCGGCGTCGATCTCCGTTTGGATGAACGGCCCGTTGGTCCCGCGCGAGGTGCCGAGTACCCATTCCACATAAGCCGTCACCGACAGTTGACGTGGCCGCCCGGACAGATTGCGCAGGGTCAGTCGGGAAATTTTCAATGGGTCGTCCAGCGGCACATACTGCAGCAATTGCGTGTGAATGCCGTGTGCCGAATGGTTGAAGCGGCTGTAGCCGAAGCCGTGCGCAGCGCGGTAGACGCCGTCGTCGCGGATCGGCTGCGCGGTAGGGCTCCAAAGCTGGTGACTCTCCTCGTCGCGGATATACAGCGCCTCGCCCCCCGGGTCAGCGACCGGGTCATTGGACCAGGGGGTGAGTTGGTTCTCACGGCTGTTCTCGGCCCAAGTGTAGCCACTGCCGTGCTCCGAGACCTGGAAGCCGAACGCCGGGTTAGCGATCACATTGATCCACGGCGCGGGCGTCGTCTGGTCGCGCTCAAGCGTGATCAGATATTCCCGTCCGTTGCAATCAAAGCCGCCCAGGCCATTGAAAAACTCCAGGCCGTCATCCCCGCCCGGTGCTTCCGGCAACGGCCACACTGGCATTGACGGAGGCTGGCGGGCGGCAAGCCAGTTGCGCGGCGCTGGCATTGGCAGGCGCGCGAGCTGGTCTGCAAGGGAACCACGATGGGCGATCAACTCGACTCGCGCCACGGCCTGCAGCAACGCCCGTGCTTCAACGGTCATGAGGTCGGTTCGCAATGTGTAGACCGCACCGCGCCTGCGCTCCTCGCCAAAGCGCAGGCGAGACTGAGTGCTGCGTACTGCGGTTTCTATCGCCTCCTGCAGGTCCTGCACATAGGACGACGCCCGTTCGTTGAGGATGACCAGGTCGACGTGCAGGCCCTTTATCCCCCAGTATTCACGGGCACGCAGCAACTGACGGACCTGGGCGAGGTCCTCGACCTCGTCGATGCGCAAGAGAACCAGCGGCAGATCACCAGAAATCCCCAGCGGCCATAGCCCCGACTGGCACCCCGCCCCTCGTATGATGGCCGGCGCCGAAGCGCGAAAACGTGGGTCAACATAGAGAATCGGCGCGGCCAGGCGCTGGAAGTCCGCCGCCTCCTCGGAGTCGATGCCAAGGTCGCGCAACTGCACCTGGGCCTGGGTCCAGGCCAGGGTCTTGGCGCGCTCGAAGGCATTGCGTTCATGGTGCTTGTCGATCAGATCCAGTAATGCCTCTCGCGAGCTTGCGACCACCGTCCAGAAGGCTACCCGCGCAACTTTGCCGGGCCCAACCCGCAGACGTTGGCGCAAGGAAAAGATCGGATCGAGGACCGTCCCCTGACTGTTCGACAGCGCCCGATGCCCGGTGATCGCCAGTGCCTCGCGCACGCTACGGTTGCGGCCAAGGAAAAGCGCGCGGTCGGACTCGTACTGCGGATCAGCGATCAGCTCACCTTCCACCACCACGAAGTGCGCCGCCCATACCGGCGTTTCCTCCGGTCCACGCGGGCGGCGAGTGGCGATCAGTGCCGTGAACTCGGCAAGGTATTCAGTCTGCACGAACATTCGCGAGAACACTGGATGCGCGCTGTCAGCGGCCCGAGTCGCCAAGACGACCTCGGCATAGGAGGTCAGTTCGATGTCGCGTGGCCTGCGCCCGTTGTTGACCAGCGAAACTCGCCGCACTTCGCCGTTGTCCTCGCCGGACACCAGCACTTCCAGGCTGGTGACCAGCGAGCCTTGGCGATGAATGAACTCGGCCTGATCCTCATGGAACAGCACCTCGCCGTTTTCCACGTCACGGCCACTGGGCTGCAGCGTCGCCGACCAGGCTTCCCCGCTCTGGGTGTCACGCAGGAAGATGAAGCTGCCCCAGTCATCGCGGGTGGCATCCTCACGCCAGCGCGTGACGTCGATATCCCCCCAGCGACTGTAACCGCCGCCTGCCGAGGTGAGCATCAGCGCGTAGCGGCCATTGGAAAGCAGATGGGTGATCGGCGCACCGCCGCTTCCCGCATCGATGCGCCGCAGGGTTTCGCTGCGGCCCTCGGTCGCGGAAACCGTCACCTCTTCGGCTCGTGGATGCGCCAACAGTACGTCCCGTGGCACGCGCTCCTGCAGCAGCAGATCGCAGGCCTGAATCATCGGCTCGCGGTGGAAACGGCAGCGCATCCTGCCATCGTGCAAGGCATTGGCGATGGCAACGATGGTCATGCCCTGATGGTGGGCCATAAAGCAGCGAACGATCGCCACATTCTCGTCATCCGGCAGCCGTGAGCGGGTGAAGTCCAGCGCCTCGTAGAAACCATAGCGGCCCTGCGCGCCCATCCCGGCCAGCCGCTCGTAATTGCGGCGCGCCGCCTGCGGATCGATCATTGCCGCCAGACCGGTCGCATAAGGCGCGATCACCACGTTCTCGGACAGCCCGCGCTTGAGGCCAAGCCCGGGCACACCGAAGTTAGAGTACTGGTAGGTGAACTCCAGGTCGCGGGCGTTGTAGGCGGACTCCGAGATCCCCCAGGGGATGCCCAACGAACGGCCGTAGGCTTCCTGTAACGCCACCACCAGACGAGTGCTCTGTTCCAGCAGGCTGCCCGCCGGGGCGCGCATCACCAGCGACGGCATCAGATATTCAAACATCGAGCCGGACCAGGAAATCAGCGCCGAGCCGCCGGGGACCGGCGTTGCGATGCGTCCGAGGTGGAACCAGTGACGAGTCGGGACATCCCCCTTGGCAATGGCGAACAGGCTGGCCAGTCGTGCTTCCGAGGCGAGCAGGTCATAGCAGCTCGGATCGAGGTGATTGTCGGTCTGGGAGTAGCCGATCGACAGTAGCTTTCGTTCGGGGTCGAGCAGGAAGCTGAAGTCCATTGCCCCAGCCATCGCCCGGGCCATATCGGCGAGCGCTTGCAAGCGCGGCGCCAATGTAGACCGCGCCTCGTCCGACAACGTGCGGTCGCGCAGGTGTTCGGCCACTGCCTTGCGCAGTGCTTCGACCCAGAACAGCAAGTCATCACCCTCGCCGACCGGAACGACCCTGGCGGCCACCTTGGCGGCCTTCTCGGTCAGCCGCTTCAGACTCGGCAGCAGTCCGTCGAATGCTTGCAGCCCCGCCAAGTGGACGCGGACTTCCTCCAGATCGTCGCGCAGTTGCCGCAACGGCTCGCCACCCGCGCCCGACAGCCCGGCGATGGCCTCCTGGACCAGCCACAGGTCGTCCATCAGGCCACGACAGGCCTCCTGCGCCAACGGGCTTTCCCGCCACTCCTCGCAAGCGTTGGCGAGCACGATCAGATGCCCGGCGAAGTTACCACTATCGACCGACGACACGTAGGCCGGATGCAAGGCTCGCAGGTCGTGGGTCGCATACCAGTTGAAAAAATGCCCGCGGTAGCGCGGCAGCTTCTCCAGGGTTGCCATGGTCGCTTCCAGGCGCTCGAGCGTCTCAATGCTGCCGGCCCAGCCAAAGTCGCGGGCTGCGACTGCCGAGAGCAGGTAGAGCCCAATGTTGGTCGGCGAGGTGCGATGTGCAAGTACCGGATTGGGCTGTTCCTGGAAATTGTCCGGCGGTAGCAGGTTATCCTCCGCTGTAACGAAGGTTTCGAAGAAGCGCCAAGTGTGTCGCGCGGTCAAGCGCAGGGCATGCGCGTCCAGCGGCGAAGCCGTGCGCTGGCGGGCGACCTTCGATGGCCGGCTGCTCAGCAGAGCCAGCGCCGGCGCCGCCAACCAGAGCAACGCTAGTGGCCCGACTAGTGGCCAGGAGCTGGGCACTAAGGCCAGCCCGGCGGCGCTCATCAGCAGCGCAAGCGCGGTGCCACCAGCCATCTGCCGGTAACTGCCGCGCAGGTCTGGTAAAGGGCAGCCGGAGGCCTGCGCGGCGGTGGTCCATTCGAGCAGGTGATCGCGGCTGGAGAACATCCGCACCAAGGTGCGCCCGATAGCGTCACCCATGCGCCATGCAAGGTCCGCCAAAAAGGCCAGCGAGAGCACAATCTGCAGAGCCGCGCGACGCAGGTCGGCACCTAACATGCCGAAGTGATTGCGCAGACGGATGCCGCGCCGCTGCGGCAGCAGGGAGCAGATGGTCGGCAGCAGGGCCGGAATCATCAGGGTCGCCAGCACGAACAATGTAGCGAGCAGCGCCAGCGGCAACGGCAGCCACCAGCAGAACACCAGACTGGCCAGGGCGAAGGGCGCGAACAACGAGCGACGCAGGTTGTCGAGCATCTTGCAGCGGCCGATCGGCGGTACCGCCTGAGCCCCCGTCCAGTGCCCGAATACCCAAGGAAGCAATTGCCAGTCGCCGCGCGTCCAGCGGTGCAGACGTTTGGCGGTGACATCGAAGCGCGCCGGGGACTCTTCGATCACTTCGACATCCGAGGCCAGGCCGGCGCGGGCGAAGATGCCCTCGAACAGATCATGACTGAGCAGCCGGTTGTCGCCGACCCGGCCACCGAGCGCGGCTTCGAAGGCATCCACATCATAGATACCTTTACCGGTGTAGGAACCTTCGCCGAAGAGGTCCTGGTAAACATCCGAAACCGCCGCCGCGTAGGGATCTATGCCACCGGGACCGGAGAACACCTGCTGGTAAAAAGAGCCCTCGCCGCCCAGCGGCAGAGAGGGCGTGACCCGTGGCTGGAGGATCGCGTAGCCGCTGACAATGCGCTTCAGCGCGGCGTCGAAACATGGGTGGTTCAACGGGTGAGCCATCTTGCCAATCAGCCGCAGCGCCGCCTCCCGCGGCAGGCGGGTATCGGCGTCAAGGGTGATCACGTAGCGCACCCCGGCCGGCACTTTCGGTGTCTCGCCGGCGATGGACATGAAACTCGTCTCGCCAACCCCGCGCAACAGGCGGTTTAGCTCGTGCAGTTTGCCGCGCTTGCGTTCCCAGCCCATCCAGCACTGCTCGCGGGCATTGAACAAGCGCCGCCGACAGAGCAAGAAGAAGCGCTGGCCGCCGGGTCCAGGCCCATAGCGGCGATTCAGCTGTTCGATCGCCTCGGCTGCCACCGTCAGCAAGTGCGCATCGCTGTCGAGCTCCTCTTGCTGCGCATCGACGCCATCGGCCAGCAAGGCAAAGGCCAGATCGCCGCCGATGCCCGCCAAATGGTGGACCTCCAGTCGCTCGATCTGCTCCAACAGATCGGCTTCGCTGGTCAACAGCGTCGGCACTGCGATCAGCGTACGCAGCGCCTGCGGCACGCCGGCGGACAACTCCAACCCCGGCAGAGTAATGGCGCCGAAACTCCAGGTGATCATGCGATTGACCAGCGCCGTGGCCACCTCGGTGACCGGCACGAACATCGATAGCAGGAACAACAGGATCCAGCCAACAGCCACGGACGGTACCGCCAGGGCCCAAGCCATTAGCGCCAGCAGCAGCGTGGTCAGCAAGAAAATGCTGCCAACATAGCCGCCGATGCCCAGGCGAATGTTGAAGCGGCTGATGCGCAAGCGCAGAGGTGCGCGAAAGCCCATGGCCCGCTCCAGCGCCGGGCGTCCCTCGGCGATCAGGTGGTAGCCAGGATCGCTCGCCCGCCCGCCCCACTCCTCGCCCCACTCCTCGCCCTGCTCGGCGCTCTCAGCCAGGCGGGCGGCCTCCAAGGCCCGGTCGGCGACCTCCAGTTCCGAGAGCGCCGAGCCACGCGCCAGTTGCTCGATGGCGCTGCGGTACAGGTTGCGCGTCGGGAAGTCCATGAGGGCAAACGCACTGCCCGTGCGCAAGCGCGCATCGACCAGGCTGACGCTTTCAAATAGCTTGGCCCAGTCAATATCGGAAATCAGCCGCATGCTGGTGATGATGTTGCGCACCGTGACATTCGAGGCACCCTGGCGTTGCTGGGCATGCTGCACCACCTCCTCGACGCAAACACCCTGTGCTTGCAGACGTTCGTCCAGCCAGCCCAGCGCCGGGGTCGTACGCGGATCCTGGTCGCGCAGGCGTTTGGCGAGTTGAGCGGCGAACAGCTCGGGCAACCGCCCGAGCGGACGCGCGGCGATATCTGCCAGCGCCGAAACGGCGCTCGCAGGTACGAGCAAACGATCGGCCAGTTCGTCGGCGTCCGCGCGGGCCATACGACCGTCGTCGATCTGCTCGGCGAGTCGGCGCAGGTTCTCGATCAGGACGATACGCAGGGTGATCGCCACAGCCCACAACTCACCGATGGTCAGTGGCTGGACCCGCTGGTACGCGTCGATGAAACACCGCAGCATGTCGAGGTCGAGATGACTGTCGGTATGCGCAACGAAGGCCCAAGCCAGGCCGAAGACCCGCGGGTAGCCAGCGAACGGTCCCTCGGCGAGCTTCGGCAACTGGCGGTAGTAGCCAGGTGGCAGATCATCACGAATTTCCCGGATCTGTTCCTCGACGATATGGTAGTTGTCCAGCAGCCATTCGGCGGCGGGCACCACGCTGTGGCCGCTCTCAAGCTCCACGGCGCTCGCCCGGTAGGCGGCGAGCAGGACCGAGGCGTTGTCGTCGAGGCGTACATGCAACGAAAGCACGGTGGGCGGCCTGGGTGTCACCTGCTGGGCGATGGCCAGACTCTCGGCATGTTGCTCAAGTCGCTCGACGCCAAAAAGCGTCTCCCGTACCGGCGCATGGTCACTCCAGGGGGGTAATAGAACGCGCTGCCCAAGTGCCCGGCGGAAGATTGAATGCATAAATAACGTTCCGAGACGCGCATCGGTCTCATTAGCAAGCTATGTAGCGCACCTCTGCCCAGATTGAGTGTATTCACAGGCACGAGTCTGTACGCCAACGCACAGAGTCCGCTCAGAAGCTGATGCGCGGTTCAACGTTAATGACTCCAGTGGAAATTACAGCTCAGGCTCCCATCACCAGAATCAACGTTGCGCATACACAAGCATACAACGCGCCTTCGAACAGGGCTTCATGCCAGACAAATCGCAATACCCCCAAACGGCGCAAGGTCCAGTCCAACAGCAGAAAAATCGGCAAGGCCAGCAACAGGGCCTGGGCGATTGGCGGCAAATAGACGCCCCCCACTTCCAGATCAATGGGCAAGGGCTGGCACTCCTTCCTTGTCTGCGGGTTGAAAGTATTTGCGATGGCGCTCCAGAAACGACACCACGATCAACAACGCCACACGCATCCGGAACACCGACCATAGATGTTCGTGAACGTCCAAATGCAGGTCGTCCATTTCATCGCCCAGGACACGCAAATTTCCGAGCAACTGCTCAGGGGCAATCCCGGGCCGCCCGGCAATCAATTGTCCTGTCTCACGGACAGCCGCCAGCAAACGGTTTTGTTGTTCGGTACTCAGCAACGTATTGCCTTGCCCCTGCTGCCTGAGCTGGTTCAAAGCCACCCCCAGCGCCATGCACCCGAGGCTGACTTCGAACAGCTCGCGGGAATGCTTGTCGCTGGTCGCCGGCAACAGTCCCAACATCATGGTCAGGCGATCGACCATGCGGCTTTCAAACGCAAATTGCTGTTCATCGGTGGCCGGCGTCTTCAACAAAGCGTAGACCTGCTCGCAGCTTTCATTGAACAGCCGGCGCATTCGTAAATCGGGCCTGAACGGGAAAATCAAGGCATACACGCTGAGCGCCATCGCGGCCGCGCAGATATACGCACCGGCAAACTCGAACCACTGAACGGCATTGTTTTGGCCGATTCCTGCGTTTTGCGGCCCCAGCAACAGCATGGTCGTCAGTCCAAGACCAATGCCCGTGCCGGTGGTTGGCGGACTGGCCAGCCCCACCGCGACGGCGTACAGCAATGGCGCGAACAACAAGGCGAGTAACTCGAAGTCGCTGATCATCGGCATCAGCATGAACAGATAGAGCGCCGACACCACTAAGGCCAGCCCCAGTCCCCTGGCAAAGCTTTGACTGGCCAGCAACGGTCGCGGAAAAGTCGCCATCAGCGAACAGAGAATCCCCACCACAATCATCCCGCCACGGGCCCCATCCCAAGCGGTCTCGATCCAGATCAGACCGGCCACCAGCAACGCGGTAAATGCCCGGATTGCATTCATTGCCGCTAATGTGAAATCCAGATGCAACGGGTTTTCCCGACCGCGGAACACGCAACTGGCTTCACGTCCGTCCTGGATCGCGTCGCTCAGCTCCAGAATCTGCCCCAGTTGCTCCAACATCCGAGCCTGCTCCCAGCGCAGTGCCCAGGCCAGTGAGCGCAGGGTCGCAGGCATCGTCTCGGTGAGTTGTTCGGCCTTGTAGGCCTGGTCATCGAAGCGCTGTTGCAGCGCCGCGAAATGGTGCCGCGCCTCGCTCGACAATGAGCGCCCTTGCACAGCCAATTCATCGAGAAACGCCAGTTCCTCGGCTCGCAAATGTTGTATTTCCTCCGGCAACGCGCCTTTCCAGCGCTCGGTGAGCAGTTGCCGCTGGTGACGCAACGCCGTCAGCCGCGAAGTCAGCAGCACCAGTTGATTGCCGAGCAACTGCACCAGACTATCGGCACTGCGCAACCGTGGCGCATCGAAATACAAATGCCGACGCAGCCCTTCAAGGGCGCTGATCTCGCCCAACAGTTGCATTTGCCGCTTGTGGAAATCGGCTTCGCTTTCCTCGGTTCGAATCACCGCTGCCGCGTGAGTCGCGAGCAGTTTGATCACTTGATCGATCTTGGCGAAGTAACCCTTGGCCACCGCCTCCGGTCGCGCCGTCAGAAGGCTGACAACGCACACGCAAGCCACCGCCAACAATGTTTCTGTCACGCGAGTGACTGCCAGCAGGAACGTACCCTCCTGATCGGGTTGCGCCAGCAGTGCCACCACCACCGCTGTGTAACCGCTCAGAACAAACGCCTGCGAACTGGTATAGCGCAACAAGGTGCCGCCGGCGGTACACAGCGCCAACCACAAGGCCAGGGTGATGATGAAGGGCAGCGGCGCCTGGGGGAAAATGGCCATGATCAACACCGCGACTGCCGCGCCCAACGTGGTGCCGATGATCTGGCCAAAACTTCGGGCCAGGGCCATGCCGCCCAATGGCTGACTGACAATGATCACCGCCATGATCGACCACTTGGGCTGGTCGAGGTCGAACACAAAGGCCAGGTACAGCGTCAGCAGCCCGGCCACGATGGTTCTCAGGGCAAACAGCAGCACCTCGCGTCCGGGGTTGAGAATCGCCTTGAAGTATTGAAGCAACGGTTGCATGGGAGCGCTCATCGAGTCATCTCCTGCAAGCGTAGTCATTGCTTCTATGCCTAGACGAGTTTCAGTGTCGACAAGACCTGTAGGCTATTTCGCCGATGGACACGCCTGCGCTGATAGAGCCTGTCGATCACTTCGTCAGCCAAAGCGATTGGACAGGATCCCCCCATGCCCCTAGGCTGAAATCGCTGCGAAAGCATCACTCTCTCTATAAAGCCCCTGTCCATGATTGTGCGTCCCAAGCCGAATCTGATCGGCATGCTGTTTTCCCTTAAAGGCTCGATTGCCAAGCGCATTGCCTTGCGCAGTTTGTTGGTGACCCTGCTGGCGTCAGTGATCGTGTTGGTGGAGACCAGGCACCCGGCCTATTTCTCCGGGGTCAACGTCACGCCGTTCACCCTGCTGGGGCTGTCGTTGTCGATCTTCATGAGCTTTCGTAACAACGCCTGCTACGACCGCTGGTGGGAGGGCCGCAAGCATCTGGGGCAACTGATCATCGAAGTACGCTCGTTGATTCGCGAAACCCAAGGGCTGATGGCTGCAGCCGAACGTGAACTTGTGCTACGTGAACTCTGCGGTTTCGCCCATGGCTTGATCGCCCGCCTGCGCTTTGAAAACGAGATGACCGCGATCAAACCATGGACGCAGGAAGCCGTGGACGCGGGGCATCCGAACATCACTGACGCGCTCTTGCAGCGAATCGGCGCTCGGTTTTCGACGCTCGCCGAACACGGCCAGATCAGCGAATGGCGCTATACCCACCTGGAAACACGATTGGTCAGCCTCAGCCAGGTCCAGGCCAGTTGCGAGCGAATCAAAAGCACACCACTGCCCTTCCCTTACACCTTATTACTCCACCGTACCATTTACCTGTTCTGCATCCTGTTGCCGTTTGCCATGGCCGAACCCCTTGGCTGGTTGACACCGGTGATCACCGCGATTGTCAGCTACACCTTTTTCGGCCTCGACGAAATCGGCGATGACCTGGAAGACCCTTTCGGCTTCGACGAGAACGATCTGCCGTGTAATGCGATTTTGCGCACACTGGAGCGCGAAGTGCTGGCAGCATTGGGGCAAACCGATTTGCCACCTGCCCTTGAGCCCGACGACTACGTGCTGAACTGAGTCAGGGTTTGACTCACAGCCCGGCCTGACCGAAGCTGGTGACTTTGCAAAAGCTTGCCAGCTCCCGGATTCCTGCATGCCTCAATCCCGCCGCTACCTGCTCATCAGTCTCTGCGTACTGTTTGCCCTCGCCCTCGCCTGGTTTTTCCTGCGTAGTACGACCCCCGTGGTGCCGGAGGCGATCAAGCACGGCTACAGCGAAGCGCTGGCCCAGGCGCGCGCGGGTCAGCCGGGCGCGGCACGGGTGCTTTACCAGCAATTGGGGCGCCCTGACCTGTCAGCCAAGCGCCGCGTCTGGCTGCATGCCGAACTGCCCAATTACCCAAGCCCACAAGCCCTGAAACTGGCCGACGCAGACCTGCAACATCCCTCGGCGGATGTGCGCATCGCCGCGATAAAGAGCATCAGTGGTCTGGTGCCCGGTGGGCAGCGCAGCCTGTTGCTGGGGCCCTCGCTCGATGACAGCGACCCCAGCGTCCGGTTTGCGGCGGTCAATGCCTTGTTGGGTCTGACGCCGGATGAGCTGGGGTTGTATTTCGGACCTTTGGAGCAAGCCATCGACGCCTGGGAACAGGTCCTCAAGCGTCAACCGGAAACTGCTGAGATCCAATATCAACTGGCGCGTCTGCATTTGCACAATGCCGAGCTGAAGGACGCGCAGCAGGCATTGGAGCGCACGTTACAACTGGAGCCCGGCAACCTGCCAGCACTGGTGATGCAAATCGAAGTGCTGGATAAACAGGGCCAAAGCGATGCGGCCAGGCAATTGTTGGCAAAGCAATTGAAGGCTCAGCCCGATTCGGCCTACCTGCAACATGCGTTGGGGCTGTGGTTGCTGCATCACGGGCAAAGTGAGTTCGCCCTGCTCGGGCTGTCCAAAGCCGTGGAGCTTGAACCGGACAACAAGGATTACCGCTATGACCTGGCTACCACGCTGCATGGTGAGCAAGAGCTGGAAGCGGCGCAGAACCAGCTGCAGGAAATCGTCCAGCGCCACCCGGCCGATCGCAAGGCGCGCGTGCTGTTGATCAACTATTGGAAGGAAAGCGGACAGCTGCAGAATGTACAGATCCTGCTGGCGCAGCTGGAACAGCTCAATCCGGATGATCCGGCGTTGCAGCAAGGGCTTTAGAATATAGCCAAAATTCGCTGAACCGCTGTCACAGTAGCGTCAACTTCATTCCCCGTGCGCTGGCACACCACCGGCGCACGGAGTCAGGACAACATGTCCTGCATGATCTGTTGCAACACATCCAGATCGAACGGCTTGCCCAGGATCGGCGCTTTGCGGGCGATCGGGCTGTCGGTCTCGCGAATTTCCTGCGGGTAACCGCTGATGAAGATCACCTTGAGCTCCGGTCGCAGTTTCACGGCAGGTTCGGCGATCTGCACGCCAGAAATCCCGCCAGGCAGGCGGAAGTCGGTGATCATCATGTCCAGGTGCGGCTTGCTCGCCAGAATTTCAAAGGCCTGCTCACCGTTTTCGGCTTGCAGCACCCGGTAACCCTCACCCGACAAATAAGCGGACAGCACCATCAAAATCGAAGGGTCATCCTCGACGACGAGTACTACATCTTGCGCATCTTCACTCATGGAAAACCTTTGTTCGATCAATAGCTGCTGATACGACCATTTGGTCACTCAGAGGTTGCGTTTATCCGGCTGTTTTCCTGCAACGGCAGACAAACGCGAAACAAGGCGCCTTCGCCAATCCGGCTCTCGACGGTGATGGAGCCACCATGGGCGGCGACAATCTGCTCCGAAATAAACAGTCCCAGGCCCAACCCCGCCACAACGGCCTTGGCGGAAACCCGTTCGAACTGCTGAAAAATGCGCTGCTGATCCTCTTCACCGATCCCGATACCGCGATCCTGAATCTCGAGCCGCGCTTGCCCGTCGTGATTGTACACGCGTACGTCAATCGGGCTCTTGGCGCCATAACGCAACGCATTGGTCAGCAAGTTGGAAATCACTTGTTCGATACGGAACTCATCCCAACGGCCCATCACGGGCTGGTCGGCCGTCAAGGTGATAGACGACTGCGCGGCCTCGACCTGCGGTGCAAAGTTTTGCAGGAGATTGCTCACCAGTTGCACCAGATCAAACCGGTTGGGGCGGATCGACAGTTTGCCCGTGCGGATTCGCGATACATCGAGCATCTCCTCGATCAGGCGGATCAGGCTTTTGATCTGCCGCTCGTCACGGTCGACCATGGCGTGCATCTTGTCCAGGGTGAAGGCTGCGGCGTTACCCCGGGCCAAATGCATTTTGCGCAACTGGGTTTCGAGAATCAGGCCATTGAGCGGCGTACGGACTTCGTGGGCGACGATGGACATGAAGTCATCGCGCATACTTATCGCCTGCTCCAGTTCATTCTGGGTGTTCTGCAACTGTTGGAGCAGCACCTCCTGTTCCCGGCGACTTTGCTCCAGGGCTTCGACCTGCCGCTTCATCGCCTTGCTCTGGCGATACAACTCGATGAAGACACTGACCTTGCTCTTGACCGCGTGAACATCCAATGGCTTGTACAGGAAATCCACCGCGCCGCTTTCGTAGCCCTTGAATGCGTAATCAAGTTCGCGGCCGGCCGCACTGACGAACACGATCGGGATGTTTTTGGTTTTTTCCGTGCCGCGCATCAACTCGGCCAGTTCGAAGCCGTTCATGTCGGGCATCTGCACGTCGAGAATGGCCATCGCGAATTCGTGCTGCAGCAACAGCGACAAGGCTTCATCGGCGGACAAGGCCTTGTAGACGATACGGTCCTCCCCCTGGATCAATGCCTCGAGCGCGAGGAGGTTTTCCGGCCGGTCGTCGACGATCAGCAATTTGGCCTGGATATCACTTGGCATACGATTCGTTCCAGCTCGACGAGAAGACGAGCGAGGCACCCATCACACTCGTTACCACAGAAGGCAAAGCTGCACTGTTCATGATTTGCGGTAGATCCGTTCTTGTTTGACCAACGGTTCAAACTGGTTGCCGTAGGCCGAGAAATCCAGGGTTTCCTTACTGCCCAGTGCCAGGAAACCCCGATGGCAAAGGGATTCATGAAACAAACCGAAAGCGCGATCCTGAAGTTTTTTATTGAAATAAATCAGTACATTACGGCACGAAATCAATTGGGTTTCCGAGAATACGCTGTCGGTGGCCAGGCTGTGATCGGCAAAGGTCACGTTGTCGCACAGGGTCTTGTCGAAAATCGCGTAGCCGTACGCCGCCGTATAGTAGTCGGCGAACGAACGCTGACCACCGGCCTGCTGGTAGTTGTGAGTGTAGGCCCGGACATTCTCCATGGAGAAAATTCCCTGCCTGGCTTTATCCAGCGAACGTGGGTTGATGTCGGTGGCATAGAGGATGGTGCGATCCAGCAGGCCCTCTTCGCGCAGCAGAATCGCCATCGAATAGACCTCTTCGCCGGTGCTGCAACCGGCAATCCAGACCTTGATCGACGGATAGGTCTTGAGCAGTGGCACCACTTCCTGGCGCAGCGCCATGAAATGCGAAGGGTCGCGAAACATTTCGCTGACCGGGATCGTCAGCAATTGCAGCAACTGCATGAACGCAGTCGGATCGTGCAGGACCTTCTCTTGCAACGCCGAAATGGTGTTGCACTCAAACTGGCTCAAGGCGTGATTGACCCGGCGCTTGATCGATGCGCCGGAGTAATCGCGAAAATCGTAGCTGTACTTGAGGTAGATCGCCTCTATCAACAAGCGCAATTCGATTTCGATATTGCCCACTCACATTCGCTCCATCTGCGGTAACCACACACGAATCAGCGAGAACAGGCGATCCAGGTCGATGGGCTTGGCCAGGTAGTCGTTGGAACCGGCCTGCAAGCAGCGCTCCTGATCGTCCTTCATGGCCTTGGCCGTCACCGCAATGATCGGCAGCTTGTGCCAGCGCGGATCCTTGCGGATCTCGAGGGTGGCTTCGAAACCGTCCATCTCCGGCATCATCACGTCCATCAGCACCAGGTCGATGTCTTCGACTTCATGCAATCGCTCAATCGCTTCACGGCCATTACGACCAATGACCACGATAGCGCCTTTTTGCTCCAGTGCACTGGTGAGGGCAAAGATGTTGCGTACATCGTCATCCACCAGCAGCACTTTGCGCCCCTCGAACACCTTGTCCCGGCTGCGGGCAGTCTTGAGCATCGTCTGGCGCTCATGGGACAAACGGGATTCGACCTGGTGCAGAAAGAGTGTCACTTCATCCAGCAACCGCTCGGGCGACCGCGCGCCCTTGATGATGATCGAACGCGAATACTTGCGCAGCTCGGCCTCTTCGTCCCGGGTCAGGTTACGCCCGGTATAGACGATCACCGGCGGGAACGAGCAGATATCCTCGGTGGACATGCGCTTGAGCAAGTCGTTGCCGAGCATGTCCGGCAGCTTCAAGTCGATGATCATGCAATCGAAAATCGTGCTGCGCAGCAGCTCGAGTGCGTCCTGAGCCAGGCCGACAGCGGTGATTTCGATGTCCTCGTCGCCAATCAGTCGGGCGATGCTATCGCGCTGCACATCATCGTCTTCGACCAGCAATATGCGTTTGACCTTCTGCGTCAGCTTGGCTTCGAGGCGAGCAAACACACCCTTGAGTTCCTCACGCGTGGTCGGCTTGACCGCGTAACCGATGGCCCCCATGTGCATCGCGGCCTCGACACGGTCTTCGACCGAAATCACATGCACCGGGATGTGCCGGGTTTCGGCATGTTCTTTCAAACGCTGCAGCACCGTCAGCCCGGAATGATCCGGCAGGCGCATGTCCAGCAGGATTGCATCGGGGATGAACTGCCTGGCCAGGTCGTAGCCTTCGTCGGCACCGTGGGCCACCAGGCACTGATAACCCAGTTCATGCGCCAGGTCGTAGAGAATGCGCGCAAAATCCGGCTCATCCTCCACCACCAGAATACAGCGAGTGGCGAACGGAACCTTGTGGCGATCATCGTCGAAACGCGGGATGTCGACCTCGACAATTGGCGGCACTGGCGCGGCAACCACGGCGGTTTTCGGTGTTGCAACCGGCTTGGTTTTCATCGTCTCGACAGCCGCGTCGCCCGGCTCGACGTACTGCAGCGGCAAGATCAGGGTGAACTCGCTGCCCTGCCCAGGCGTGCTGGTCAAGCTGATCGAGCCACCCAGCAACGTGGCCAGATCACGAGAAATCGACAAGCCCAGGCCGGTACCGCCGTATCGACGATTAATGGCGCCATCAGCCTGACGGAAGGCTTCGAAAATGCTTTGCTGCTGATCCGGCGCAATGCCGATGCCGGAATCACGGATGATAAAGGCAATGCCCTCGCCCGGCTGAGCCGCGACAATCAGGCTGACGGAGCCCTTTTCGGTGAATTTAACCGCGTTGGACAGCAGGTTCTTGATGACTTGCTCCAGGCGCTGGCGGTCGGTGAACAGCATCAGCGGCGCATCGGCCTGCAACTGGATCTGGAAATCCAGGTTCTTGTCCGCCGCCAATGGCTGGAACATTCCCCGCAAGCCTTCCACCAGCCGCGCGACGCTGGTGTTCTCCGGACGCACTTCAAGCTTGCCGGCCTCGACCTTGGAAATGTCGAGAATATCGTTGATCAGGTTGAGCAAGTCGTTGCCGGCGCAGTAGATCGACTCAGCGAACATGACCTGTTCGGCGCTGAGGTTCTGCTGTGGATTTTCCGCCAACAGCTTGGCCAGAATCAGCGAACTGTTCAACGGCGTGCGCAGCTCATGGGACATGTTGGCGAGGAATTCGGATTTGTACTTGCTTGAACGCTGCAACTCTTCGGCACGCGCTTCGAGTTCGATCCGGGCCTGATTCAGTTCAGTATTCTTCAGGTCCATGGCGTCACGTTGCTCAGCCAGGATTTGCGCCTGCTCGGCCAGTTGTTCGTTGGTTTGCTCCAGTTCGACCTGCTGGGTCTCCAGGATAGCCTGGGACTCCTTGAGAATCTGCGACTGCTCTTCCAGCTCTTCGTTGGTGGTCTTGAGTTCTTCTTGCTGAACCTGCAACTCTTCGTTGAGCTGCTGGGTTTCGGCCAGCACTTCCTGCAAGCGCTGGCGATAGCGAGCGGCTTCGATCGAGGTGCCAATGTTGCCGGCAATCAGTTCAAGCAGTTCGATGTCACGATCGGTCAGTGCTCGCAGAAAACCCAGCTCGATCACACCGTTGACTCGATCGTCGTCGCTGGTCGGAACCACCAGCACACTGTGTGGCAAACCTTCACCCAGGCCGGAGCTGACCTTGAAGTAGTCGCCCGGCACGTCGTCAAGACGGATCAAGCGCGCCTGTTGCGCCGCTTGGCCAACAATCCCTTCACCATTGTAAATCTGCTGTTCAAGCGCTTCCTGTTCCCGGGATAAACCATAAGACGCGATGCGCTTCAGGCCACCATGTTCCTCACGGACATAGATTGCCGCGACGGCAGTCCCCAGGTATTGCGCGCAGAACTGCAGAATATTGCGGCCCAACAGATTGAGGGATAACTGCCCCAGGACTTGCTCGGCCAGTTCGGTCTGGCCGTTGCGCAACCAGGCCTGCTGTTCCAGACGCCGGGCACTGGCCTGTTGCGCGGCGAGGTTGGCGCTGTAGCTTCGGGAAAGGTTGAGCAGATCCCGGCGGCCAACGTAGGCCAGCAATCCGCTGATACCGGCCACGAACAACAGATAAAGGGCGATGCTCCAGATCGTGGTAAGGCGCACTTCTTCGTTGCGCGAGGCACGCAGCTGCTGCTCCATGTCGATCACGTCTTCGAACTGCTTGCGGATCTCATCGGTCAATCGCTTGCCGCGCCCGGCCTTGATGGCGCTGCGGTAATCGCCGCTTGCGCGCTGCAAATCGATCATCGATTGCGCGAAATTGGCCCATTCCGTCTGCAACGCCTGGAGCCGGTGCAGACGCTCGGTCTGGATCGGGTTGTCGGTGGTCAGTTCGAGCAAGGTGTCGAGGGCGACTGCTACTTTTGGCTTGGCCGTCTCATAGGGTTCAAGAAAATGCTCGTCGCCGCTGAGCAGAAAGCCGCGCATTCCGGTTTCCAGATCGACGGTCAGTTTTATTGCTTCATTGGCATTATTGATCACCCGGTCGGTGTGCTGGACCCACTGGATCACCGACAGCAAATAGGTGATCAGCGACACGAAAAAAACCGCACTGATGACGCCAACCCCCAGCGGCAGGCTGACGTTGCGGCTCAGGAGTTTGCGGAATCGTTGCTCATCCACCGAAGACGCAGAGGTCATGGGAAGCCTTGTCGAACTGTCGAAATCCATCGAGTCTGCCCCAAAACTGTCGGTCGGATCCAATTTTCTGACACCTTGCGGAGCAAAATTGTGCATTTAGCTGCTCTGGCGCAAAGGAGCGGTTATTCTGTGCGGCTCTTGTGCGGCTATTGTTTTTGGTAACGCCTTGGGAGCTTGTCGTGGGCCGCCCCTTTTCAGGCAAGCCCCGGCGGTTTCGATCGACCGGCAACCGCCAATTCATCTTTTGAGAGCCCACTATGCCCACCAACGCATCCACCATTCTAGTCGTCGAAGACGATGCCATCGTACGCACGCTGATCGTCGATGTGTTGGAAGAACTGGAATTCCGGGTGCTGGCGGCCGATGGCTGTGAAATGGCCCTGGAGTTCATCAACGATGAAGACCAGGACATCGACTTGATGATGACTGATGTGGGGCTGCCAGTCATGGACGGTCGCGAATTGGCCAGACAGGCGCGCATGCTGCGTCCCGAGTTACCGATTCTGTTCGCCAGCGGCTATGCCGAAAGCATCGAGGTACCTGCCAACATGCAAGTCATCGGCAAGCCATTCTCCATCGATCAGTTGCGGGACAAGGTCAAGGGTATTTTGTCGCCTGGCCAATAACGCGACTCAAGCACTCGGGCGTTTGCGTTTAGCCTCCTGCCGCTCTCGGAAAGCGATGATGTCATTGGCATCCACTTTAACCGGTAGTCGTGCTGGCGTCGGAGTAGTGTCTGGCACAGGCGGCACTGCTTCCTGCTCGGCCACCGCCTCGTTACCAAAATCGACGCCAGCAAGTCCGTTGATATCAGTCAGCGGCTGGCGGAATTTATTTCCCACGTCTCGACCACTGCCTTTCAATGGATTGACCTCACTCGCCATCAGCGCTCGATTGATCGCTTTGGGGTTGGGAATGAACTTTCCGGTCTTGTCATAGGCGCCGAGAATCAAGGCAGGCGGTAGATCGACGGCATAGTTGATTTCCAAAGGCGGCAGTTGTTTCAACCCGGAGTTTGGGCGAAACGCTAGTTCGGTATTGGCATACAAATGGAATCCCTCCAACTGACGAGCATCGACGAAATAGGTGTAGCCGCCTTTTTGGCCACCATAGACAAAGGCACCTGCGCCGTCTTTCTTGTAAAAAGCCGACGTAGAAATCCCGGCGCCATCAAGAGCGAGCGCATCGTGAGCACCTCCATAGCCACCTTTGAAGCCGTTGACCTGATTGAGATCCCTGATTGGCGTGCGTTGGGTAAACCCTTTTTCAAAGATTACCTTCGTGTCGCGCATGTCCCCGCGGAACACGAAACCTTGATAGACAAAACCTTTTTCCGGCCCTGAAAGTCTCACCACCTGTGAGTTCGTCGCAAGGGACTGCGCCACATTAGGCCCGCCCGCCAACTCTGACAGGTAGCCTGCGACAAGCACCCCCTTGCCTGCATCCGGTATTTCTTTGCCAGCAGTACTCGCCAGTTGATGGCTGATGCTGCCTGCGGGTCTGCGCACCAACGAGGGTCTATTGCTGCGCTTGAGCGTTTCGAGCACTCGGCGGCTGATGTTTTTCCTGGCCACGATGGAAAGCGCTTTACCCAAAAGCTTTTCCGCAATGGGGCCGGCGAGTTCAGACAAAACTCCGATCGCTGCGTTGATCCTCAAACGTTCCGCCTCGGAAGGGTCATCGGAGATTTCGGCACGGATCAGATCAGTTGCCGATGCCCCAATTCCCAACAGAAAGGGAATCAGCATACGAATCGGTGCAGACACCAAGGCCGCCGTTCCTCCGGTAGGGATCGAAACCGCGAACGCAATGCATTGCAGCAGATACCCGGCGACTTCCAACGCAATATCGGTCATACGCTCGGCGTGGGTTGATACCAATGTATCGATGTCCGCCAACGCTCGCTCGATCTGCCGGTCGAAAAGGTCTTTGCCAATGTCAGTGCTGGATCGAAATACAATCTCTCGATAGTTTGGGCGCGTCGCGAACGGGGGAAACTCCATTCCCCGATATTTGAAATCACGGACGTAAGGTTTTTGTTGCGCGCTCAATGGAACACGCTTCAGCAGACGCTTTTGCAGTTCCGGATGGTTTTCCAGAAACCTTCCGCGCTCGTCATGCCCGGCGGGAAATTCGATGGCCGCACTGTCTTCGCCCAGAAAAAACAACACGCCGCGATCCAGATTGCTGCGCCCGATAAACACGGCGTTATCGACCTCAAGATCCGGGTCGCTGTGCAAGTTAAGAAGGCGCGCAGGGATCAAGCCTTTGAGATACTCAAAGGCAATCATCCTGTCTTCCATTGAGCGAGCGTCACTCTTGATGAACTCTACGACCAGTTTGTTGAGTTCGGCTTTTTTTAGCAGTCGCCCAAAAGCGTGCGCCGCAGGATGCTGTAAGCTTTCGGCAACATACTTTTTGAAGTCAGCCTGATAGTCGGCCCCCTCCAACGTCTTTACAAGCTTGGCAGGATAATAGGAAGGCCATTGTATTTCAGAGTACCCTCTGTCTTTCAGCACACGATAATGATAGCCGGTGCATAGTTCTGCCAATGTAAATATTCGCTCCTTCCAGTTGGCGGGATCCTTTTCGGCTTTAAGCATGTCACTGCGATTAGGTTGTTTAACCTCTATATATTTAATCGTCACTTTTGAATCATGCCTTATCCGCGACCTGTTTTTTTCGTCAGGCACTAGCGCTTGCACAGCCTCATCAATGCGATCACGAATAAAATAGGCAGGATCAAAGCTGGCGGGGTCAGCGACGACCGAACAGCCATGCAATATTTCATCACTCAGTTCTTTCACATTAACACCATCGACATCGCTGTCATCGATCGAACTGATTTCGAATGTTCTGGTTTTCGCCATTGGCACAGGCTCTTCCTCCTCCACATCACTTAGGGGGTCCAGCAGCCATAGAAGCGAGTATTGATCTTCGGCATTATCGTAAATACCAGGCAACTCCATTTTCATAACGTATTCCTGCGAGCAGCAACAAAGCACGAACTGCACTTTTCCATTACTGCAAGCCAGGCACAAGCGTAATCATCCCCAACCAAACAACAAACCGTAGATATGTTATTAATATTTACAACGCAACCAAAAACCTTAGTTATATTTTCCGACCTGCATGCAATGACAGTAAAGAACGTTACTGTTCGCAACCGGCGACAGCGGCTCGGCATGGCCAGGCGAGAGGTGAACTCTGGGCTATCCAAGAATAATGAACAGCCCCTTGTCATTGGTCGCTTGAAAAATTCACACCGTCGTGTGATTCCACGCAGGAATAAAATTACCCAGCGCTGTGGTTTAATTGCGCCCTTTTCGCCCTATCGCTTGCCGCAAAGGATCCACTTTCATGCCCCCCCCGCCCATCACCAAAGTCCTAGTCATCGGTTACGTCTGGCCCGAGCCCCGCTCTTCTGCGGCCAGTGGGCATGTGATGCAAATTCTCGATATGTTCCTGCAGCAAGGCTGGGACATCACCTTCAGCAGCCCGGCCGGCACCGGTGAGCACCGTGCGGACCTGACCGCGTTGGACATCCGCGAAGTGCCGATCGAGTTAAATAACAGCAGTTTCGACACCTTTGTCAGTGAACTGGCACCGGATATCGTGTTGTTCGATCAGTTCATGATGGAAGAACAGTTCGGCTGGCGAGTAGAGAAACACTGCCCCGACGCCTTGCGCGTGCTGGAGACCTCCGACCTGCAAAGCCTGCGACATGCCCGGCATCAGCGACTCAAGGAGCGCTTGAAGGCCAGTGATGACGCCAATGATTTCAGTGAGTTGTTCGCCCCTGCATTGCGCGAAGAGTTCGAGCTCATGGCCGATACCGATCTGGCAAAACGGGAGATCGCCGCGCTGTATCGCTGCGACTTGAACCTGATGATCTCCGAAGTGGAGATTGAATTGCTGGTCGAGCAGTTCGGGTTACCACAACAACTGCTGCACTGGTGCCCGTTGATGGTCGAACCGCTGACCACAGCATCGCCAGCCTTTGAAGACCGTGCGCATTTCCTCAGTATCGGTAACTTCCGTCACGCGCCCAACTGGGACGCCGTGCTCTGGATGAAAACCACGATCTGGCCGCTGATCCGTGCGCAGCTCCCAGAGGCGCAACTGCATATCTATGGTGCCTATACGCCGCCCAAAGCCACCGCCTTACATAATGCGGCCCAAGGGTTTCATGTGATGAACTGGGCAGAAGATGCATTGCAAGTCATGTCCGCGGCGCGGGTATGCCTGGCGCCGTTACGCTTTGGTGCGGGTATCAAAGGCAAGATTGTCGACGCCATGCTGTGTGGCACGCCCAATGTCACCACCCCGATTGGCGCAGAAGCGATGCACCGCGAACAGCCGTGGCCGGGCGCCGTGACCCGGACCGCGCGCGAGCTCGCCGATTGTGCGGTTCGTCTTTATAAAGACAAAGACCTCTGGATGAGCGCCCAATCCCATGGGCAGACGTTATTAGCGGATCGCTATCAGCCGGCAGTACATGGCCCGGCGCTGATCGAGAAGTTGTTGTATTGCCAGCAACACCTGGCACAACTTAGAAGGGATAACTTCACCGGCAGCATGTTGCGCCATCATCAACATAAAAGCACTCAGTATATGGCGCAGTGGATCGAGGCAAAGAACCGAAATCAATAACCAGGCTTTCAACCGCCTTCAACTAACGAACATCTAAACCACATACCTTGCATCAATCCAACGATTGGCCACTGACACTTTCATCGATATAAATACGGGCAAGCCACCCCTAAAAAACATCAATAACCAAGAGGTGGTTTTTCTATTAATCGATGCAAGGATGCACTAATGAACAACGATACTCTGGATAGTTACGCACTCAATAACTGGATGACCGCCACCAAGGCTCTCGATACATTATCGCTCTGCGAATTGACTCTTCCAGGCGCCCACAACGCGGGCTGCGACTGGAAAGCCTCTTATGCACTTATTCCTGGTGCCCACTGGCTGGCGTGCCAGCACGACTCGTTTTATGCCCAACTGAACAACGGCGCACGGGCTCTGGATATTCGATTGGATTTTATCTTCGGCGAACCGGGGCTTGGCAAATTTCGTGTTCAGCACAACGGTTACCGCTCTTCCCGTACCTTGGGAAACCTTGTTACAGACGTGGATCTTTTTCTTCGGGAAAACCCAGACGAGTTTATTATCCTGGACTTCCACGAACTTAAGGGCAGCAGCCAACAACCCTTTGACTATCATTTTTTCAACGCGATGATGCTCAGATTTCTCGGCGAAAGAATGATTCCTTCCAACAACTTGCACCTTAGCCTCGGTCAACTCAGGAAAATCAGCAACGTCCAAAGAGTCCTGGTCGCTGCCGAAGGGTACTGGGCGCTTGATCGAACCTGGTTTTGCAAAAAAATCGAGCACAAATGGACTGGTATCAATACAACGAGTGTCGCTGAACTGGAAAAACACATCATTGAAGTTCTGAAAAACCCGCCAGGCACATGGGCGCCATGGTCGCTTTCCGCAACGAGTTACAGTGCTCTCGGTGGTCCTGTCGACATCAAAGGACATCTCAATTGGTGGTTCGATCTCGCCAAACGCGATTGGGCTACCCAATGCAACATAATCAATGTCGATTTCATTGAAGAGTCAAAAATAGTTTCTTATTGCCGAGCCGCGAGCTTGATAAAAGCGAACAATAAAATCAAATAGTCCCACCCCAACGCGCCATCAGTTAGCTATATTTGTAAAGATATTTCTATCGCTGGCAATACTGCCGAGCACTCCTATGCTGGTTTCTGAACTTGCCTTTATGACAACCTGACAATCCGGACGCGGCCCTTCGCCGCCTCGCTGGCGCAGTGAGCCTGGAAAGAGGCATGATCAACGGTCGATAACAATAAAAGTGCCCTGACATGAGCCGACCAGCCAGAGTTACCGATCCTTCCTACGAATTGATGGACGACCATAACGGGTTGTCCATCATCTATCGCCAGCACGGATTCCCCTGCCCTCTGGTGCGCTGGCATTTCCACAAGGAATACGAACTGCACCTGATCGTCGCCAGCTCCGGCAAAGTGTTCATCGGTGACTACATCGGTAACTTCTACCCGGAAACGCTGTTCCTGACCGGCCCCAACCTGCCCCACAACTGGATCAGCCAGGTGGCCGAAGACGAAGTGGTGCCCAAACGCGACATGCTGGTCAATTTCACTGACGAACTGTTCGAAAGCGGCCATCAGGTGTTCGCCGAGCTCAAGACGCTTGCACCCTTGCTGGAGCGCGCGCAGTACGGCATCGAGTTTCGCTGCAAGCGCACGATCCGCCAGGCCATGACCTTGATGCAGCGCATCGCTGATACCAAGGGCATGACCCGGCTCGGGCATTTTTTCATTCTGCTGGAGTTGCTGGCGGCATCCGATGACTATCAGTTGCTGTCCGGTGCCACGACGCCGCAATTGGCCGATGAACACAACATCGACCGTACCAACCGGGCGGTGGATTACATCTTTGCCCATTACGCCCGGGAACTGCCGCTCGAAGAAGTCGCCGAGCACCTGGGGCTGACGCCGACCTACTTCAGCCGGGTATTCAAACAAGCCACCGGGCGCTGCTTCATCGAATTCGTCAATCGCCTGCGCATCAGTAAATCCTGCGAGTTGCTGGCCGATGGCGATAAAACCGTGACCGATGTGTGTTTCGAGTCCGGCTTCAATAATATCTCCAACTTCAACCGGCGTTTTCAGCAGCTAAAGGGCATGACGCCGTCGCATTATCGACGGTTGGCGGTGCAGCGTTTGACTGAGCAAAATCAGCACTAACTTATCCTGAACCATGAATCCTTGTAGCAGCTGCCGAAGGCTGCGTTCGGCTGCGTAGCAGTCGCAAACCGGATCACCCCAACCCGTCTGAACCACCGCATGTTTCCGGCCCGGCGAGGGCTTCGCCCTCGAACGCAGCCTTCGGCAGCTGCTACGGAGCAGCCATGCAGCGAAGCCGACCCATGACTTTCCAAGTGCAAAAAAGTATCGATCACAGTGCGATGGATGATTTGTCACTCCATCAATTGAACGTTGTAATCAGTGCACATTCTTCCTGAGCAGGAAGACACAAAAACAATAACCATCCTTCTGTAACCCACCGGGTGCAGAAAAGGAGTGCACGATGCAACCTTCTGCAAAAGCTCTGCTTGCCCTCACCTGCATGACCCTCAGCAGCGTCAGCCTCGGCGCCCAGACCCTGACCATCGCCACCGTCAACAATAGCGACATGATCCGCATGCAAAAACTCTCGAAAACCTTCGAGGCCGAGCATCCAGACATCAAGCTCAATTGGGTGGTGCTCGAAGAGAACGTGCTGCGCCAACGCCTGACCACCGACATCGCCACCCAGGGCGGACAGTTCGATGTGCTGACCATCGGCATGTACGAAGCTGCACTCTGGGGCGCCAAGGGTTGGCTGGAACCGATGAAAGACTTGCCGGCCAGCTACGCCCTCGACGACGTGTTCCCATCGGTGCGTGAAGGCCTTTCGGTCAAGGGTACGCTCTATGCCCTGCCGTTCTACGCTGAAAGCTCCATTACCTATTATCGCACCGACCTGTTCAAGGACGCCGGGCTGACCATGCCCGAACGCCCGACCTGGACTCAGATCAGCGAATTTGCCGGCAAACTCACCAATAAAGACAAAGAACAGTACGGCATCTGCCTGCGCGGCAAGGCCGGCTGGGGCGAGAACATGGCGCTGATCACCACCGTCGCCAATGCTTACGGCGCACGTTGGTTCGATGAGCAGTGGAAACCGGAATTCAGCGGCCCCGAGTGGAAAAACGCGTTGAATTTCTACGTCGATACCATGAAGAAGTCTGGCCCGCCGGGCGCTTCGAGTAACGGCTTCAACGAAAACCTGGCGCTGTTTAACAGCGGCAAATGTGCGATCTGGGTCGATGCCAGCGTCGCCGGCTCGTTCGTCACCGACAAGACCCAAAGCAAGGTCAGCGATCACGTCGGCTTCACTTACGCACCGCATGAAGCCACCGACAAAGGTTCAGCGTGGATGTATTCCTGGGCACTGGCGATTCCGACCAGTTCCAAGGCCAAAGATGCAGCGAAAATCTTCAGCGCCTGGGCCACCTCCAAGGAATACGGCGCGCTGGTCGCGGAAAAAGATGGCATCGCCAACGTGCCGCCAGGCACCCGGGCCTCGACCTACACCGAGGCTTATATGAACGCCGCGCCGTTCGCCAAGGTGACGCTTGAATCGCTCAAGGCAGCCGACCCGAGCAAACCGAGCGCCAAACCGGTGCCGTACATCGGTATCCAGTTGGTGACCATTCCTGAGTTCCAGGCCGTGGGCACCCAGGTCGGCAAACTGTTCTCGGCGGCGCTGATCGGCCAGACCACGGTCGACCAAGCCCTTACCGCCGCCCAGTCAACCACCGAACGTGAGATGAAGCGCGCCGGTTACCCAAAAATAACCGCGCAATAACAACTGCGGGTGCGGGCTGGTGTGGCGAGGGGGCTTGCCCCCGTTCGGCTGCGCAGCAGTCGCAAAGCTTTGGGGGCGCTTCGCGACCCAACGGGGGCAAGCCCCCTCGCCACAAAGTCTGTTCCCGCATTGGATCTTCATTTGTCTGTTCTTAATCGGTTTTAACGCCATGAATATTTCAACTGTCAAAGCTCACATGGACATTCCCCAACCGCTGCGTAAAAGCCGGTTGACCAACCCCGGCTGGTTTCTGGTCAGCCCTTCGGTAGCGTTGTTGCTGCTGTGGATGATCGTGCCGCTGGGCATGACCGTTTATTTCTCGCTGATCCGCTACAACCTGCTTTATCCCGGTGAAAACGAGTTCGTCGGACTGGAGAACTTCAGCTACTTTCTGAGCGACTCGGGTTTCCTGCCCGGCGCCACCAACACCCTGTTGCTGGTGGGCAGCGTGTTGCTGATCAGCGTGGTGTTCGGCGTGTTGATCAGTGCATTGCTGGAGGCCAGTGAGTTTCTCGGTCGCGGCATCGTGCGGGTGATGTTGATCTCGCCGTTCTTCATCATGCCCACCGTCGGCGCACTGATCTGGAAAAACCTGATCTTTCACCCGGTGTCGGGGATTCTCGCCTACATCTGGAAACTGTTCGGCGCGCAACCGGTGGACTGGCTGGCCCACTACCCGCTGCTGTCGATCATCATCATTGTGTCCTGGCAATGGCTGCCCTTCGCGATCCTGATCCTGATGACCGCCATGCAGTCCCTCGACCAGGAACAGAAAGAAGCCGCGCGCCTGGACGGTGCCGGTCCGGTCGCAATTTTCTGGCACCTGACCCTGCCGCACCTGGCCCGGCCGATTGCCGTGGTGGTGATGATCGAAACCATCTTTCTGCTCTCGGTATTCGCCGAAATCTTTACCACCACCAACGGTGGCCCCGGCTATGCCTCGACCAACCTCGCCTACCTGATCTACAACCAGGCGCTGGTGCAGTTCGACGTCGGCATGGCGTCTGCCGGTGGTTTGATCGCGGTGGTGATTGCCAACATCGCGGCCATCGTGCTGGTGCGCATGATCGGCAAAAACCTGACAGACAAAGCCTGAGGCCCGCGCCATGACTCTTCAACAATCCCGTCGCCTGCAAAGCCTGCTGCTCGGCACCTTGGCCTGGGCCATTGCAATCCTGATCTTCTTCCCGATTTTCTGGATGGTGCTGACCAGTTTCAAAACCGAAATCGACGCGTTCGCCACGCCGCCGCAGTTCATCTTCACGCCGACGCTGGAGAACTATCTGCACATTAATGAGCGCAGCGATTACTTCAGCTTTGCCTGGAACTCGGTGGTGATTTCCTTCAGCGCCACGGCGCTGTGCCTGCTGATCGCGGTGCCGGCGGCCTATTCGATGGCGTTCTATGAAACCCAGCACACCAAACGCACGCTGCTGTGGATGCTCTCGACCAAGATGCTGCCGCCAGTGGGCGTGCTTATGCCCATCTACCTGCTGGCCAAAAGCTTTGGCCTGCTGGATACGCGGATCGCGCTGATCGTGATTTATACCCTGATCAACCTGCCGATCGTGGTCTGGATGATTTACACCTACTTCAAAGACATCCCCAAGGACATCCTCGAAGCCGCACGCCTAGACGGTGCAACCCTGTGGCAGGAAATGGTCCGGGTGCTGCTGCCGATCGCCAAGGGCGGCCTGGCTTCCACGGTTTTGCTGTCGCTGATCCTGTGCTGGAACGAAGCGTTCTGGTCGCTGAACCTGACCTCGTCCCAGGCCGCGCCACTAACCGCATTGATCGCCTCGTACTCGAGCCCCGAAGGTCTGTTCTGGGCCAAGTTGTCGGCGGTATCGACCCTGGCCTGTGCGCCGATCCTGATCTTCGGCTGGATCAGCCAGAAACAATTGGTCCGCGGCCTGTCGTTCGGCGCCGTGAAATAGCCCTCAAAAAATAAGCATAAAGGAGCGCCATCATGGCCAACCTGAAAATCAAGAATCTGCAAAAAGGCTTCGAAGGTTTTTCCATCATCAAAGGCATCGACCTGGAAGTGAATGACAAGGAATTCGTGGTATTCGTCGGCCCGTCGGGTTGCGGCAAATCCACCCTGCTGCGGTTAATCGCCGGCCTTGAAGAAGTCAGTGGCGGCACCATCGAGCTCGATGGCCGCGACATCACCGAAGTCAGCCCGGCCAAGCGCGACCTGGCGATGGTGTTCCAGACCTACGCCCTCTACCCGCACATGAGCGTGCGCAAAAACATGTCGTTTGCCCTGGACCTGGCCGGTGTAGCGAAGGCCGAAGTCGAGAAGAAAGTCAGCGAGGCGGCGCGCATTCTTGAACTCGGGCCGATGCTTGAGCGCAAGCCAAAACAACTGTCTGGCGGTCAGCGTCAGCGTGTTGCGATCGGCCGCGCCATCGTGCGTAACCCGAAAATCTTCCTGTTCGACGAGCCGTTGTCCAACCTCGACGCCGCCCTGCGGGTACAGATGCGTCTGGAACTGGCGCGGCTGCACAAAGAACTGCAAGCCACGATGATTTACGTGACCCACGACCAGGTCGAAGCCATGACCCTCGCCGACAAGGTCGTCGTGCTCAATGGCGGCAAAGTCGAACAGGTCGGCTCGCCGCTGGAGCTGTATCACCAGCCAGCCAACCTGTTTGTCGCCGGTTTTCTCGGCACACCGAAAATGGGCTTCCTCAAAGGCAAAGTCACCCGCATCGACAGCCGCAGCTGCGAAGTGCTGCTGGACGCCGGCACCCGCATCAACTTGCCTCTGAGCGGCGTGAACCTGAGCGTCGGCGGCGCGGTGACCCTGGGCATTCGCCCGGAACACCTGGAGCTGGCGAAGCCCGGCGACTGCACGCTGCAAGTGACCGCCGATGTCAGCGAGCGCCTGGGCAGCGACACCTTCTGCCACGTCCTGACGTCTTCCGGCGAAGCCCTGACCATGCGCGTTCGCGGCGATCTGGCCAGCCGTTATGGCGAAACCCTGAGCCTGCACCTGGACGCCGAACACTGCCATTTATTCGATGCCGACGGCGTGGCGCTGACCCGTCCACTGCGCGCCGCAGCCTGACTGTCGAGAACCTGCAATGAAACTGAATAAACAGAATCTCAACCGCCTCGCCCCCGAGGTGGCCCTGCCCGCCTACACGCTGAGCGACACGCGCCAAGGCATCGCGCACATTGGCGTCGGCGGTTTCCACCGCGCGCATCAGGCGTATTACACCGACGCCTTGATGAACTTGGGCGTTGGTCTGGACTGGGCGATTTGCGGGGTCGGCCTGCGCGCCGAGGACCGCCGCGCCCGTGACGCTCTCCAAGAGCAGGATTACCTGTTCAGCCTGTTCGAACTCGGTGACACCGACGACACCGAAGTCCGGGTGATCGGTGCCATCCGCGACATGCTGCTGGCCGAAGACAGTGCCGAGGTGCTGATCGACAAACTCGCCGATCCAGACATCCGCATCGTCTCGCTGACCATCACCGAGGGCGGTTATTGCATCGATGACAGCAACGGCGAGTTCATGGCGCACCTGCCGCAGATCCAGCACGACCTGGCTCAACCGAACACGCCGAAAACCGTGTTCGGTTTCCTCTGCGCCGCACTGGCTAAGCGGCGCGCGGCCGGCACGCCTGCGTTCACGTTGATGTCTTGCGATAACCTGCCGCACAACGGCGCGGTGACCCGTAAAGCATTGCTCGCATTCGCCGCCCTGCGCGATGCCGATCTGCGGGACTGGGTCGAGCGCCATGTCAGCTTTCCCAACGCCATGGTCGACCGCATCACGCCGATGACCAGCACCGAACATCGTCTGCAACTGGCCGACCAACATGCCGTCGATGATGCCTGGCCGGTGGTCTGCGAACCGTTTGTGCAATGGGTGCTGGAAGACAAATTCGTCAACGGTCGCCCGGCCTGGGAAAAGGTTGGCGTGCAGTTCACCGACGACGTCACGCCTTACGAAGAAATGAAGATCAAGCTGCTCAACGGCAGCCATCTGGCCCTGACTTATCTGGGTTTTTTGAAGGGCTACCGCTTCGTTCACGAAACCATGAACGACCCGCTGTTCGTGCGTTACATGCGCGCCTACATGGACCTGGACGTGACGCCGCAACTGGCAGCGGTGCCGGGCATTGACCTGACCGAGTACAAAAACACCCTGGTGGCGCGCTTCTCCAATCAGGCGATTGCCGATCAGCTGGAGCGGGTGTGTTCGGACGGCTCGTCGAAGTTTCCGAAATTCACTGTGCCGACCATCAACCGCTTGATCGCCGACGGCCGCGAGACCAAACGTGCGGCGCTGGTAGTGGCGGCCTGGGCGCTGTACCTCAAAGGCGTGGATGAGAATGGCCACACCTATTCAATACCCGATCCACGGGCGGCATTCTGTCAGGCGCTGGTGGCCGATGACGCGTTGATCACTCAGCGAGTGCTGGAGGTTGAGGAGATTTTCGGCACGGCGATACCGAACTCGCCTGAATTTGTCGCTGCGTTCGAGTGGTGCTGTAACAGCTTGCGGGAGGTTGGGGTGACGCGGACCCTGGAGCGGGTGCTGGCGTAAGCCCTGCGCTGAAACTGCTGTCGCCATCGCGGGCAAGCCCGCGATGGCTGACTGACAGACACCATAAATGTTGAATGCGTACTGAAATCGACCCGACGATCCAAAGGATCATCCATGGCAAACCAACAATTATTCCTGGGCATCGACTGCGGCACCCAAGGCACCAAGGCCGTGATCCTCGACGCGCACAGCGGCCAGGTACTCGGCCAGGGCGCCGCCGCCCACAGTCTGATCAGCGGTGCCAATGGCCGTCGTGAACAAGACCCCGCCCAATGGCTGGAAGCCTTTGCCCTGGCGACTCGCCGCGCGCTGCTCGCAGCGAATGTGGACGGTCAGGCCATCCTCGGCATTGGCGTTTCCGGCCAACAACATGGCCTGGTGCTGCTTGATGATCGCGGCCAGGTACTGCGCCCGGCCAAGCTCTGGTGCGACACCGAGTCCACGTCGGAGAACGACCGCCTATTGGCCCATCTTGGCGGCGAAAAGGGCTCGCTGGAACGCCTCGGCGTGGTCATTGCGCCGGGCTACACCGTGTCCAAATTGCTCTGGACCAAAGAACAACATCCGCAAGTATTCGCCCGGATCGCTCATATTCTGCTGCCCCATGATTACCTCAACCATTGGCTCACCGGCCGCAGCTGCAGCGAATACGGCGATGCGTCAGGCACCGGTTATTTCAACGTGCGTACCCGCCAGTGGGACTTGCAACTGCTGCGCGACATCGACCCCACCGGACGCCTGCAAGCCGCGCTCCCGGAGCTGATCGATGCCCACCAGGCGGTCGGCACGATCCTGCCGGGCATCGCCGAGCAGTTGGGCATCAACCCCAAGGCGCTGGTATCCAGCGGCGGCGGCGACAACATGATGGGCGCGATCGGCACCGGCAATATAAAGCCTGGCGCGATCACCATGAGCCTCGGTTCCTCGGGGACGGTCTGCGCCTACGCCGAGCAAGCGAACGTCAGCTCCGACGCCTCTGTCGCGACGTTCTGCTCCTCCAGCGGCGGTTGGCTGCCGTTGATCTGCACGATGAACCTGACCAACGCGACCGGCGCGATTCGCGAGTTGTTCGAATTGGATATCGAAGCGTTCAACGCCTTGGTCGCGCAAGCGCCGATCGGTGCCGAAGGCGTGTGCATGCTGCCATTCCTCAATGGCGAGCGCGTTCCCGCCCTGCCCCATGCCAGCGGCAGCCTGCTGGGGTTGACGATGACCAACCTGACCCGGGCCAATCTGTGCCGCTCCGTGGTGGAAGGCACCACCTTCGGTTTGCGTTATGGGCTGGACCTGCTGCGCCAGAATGGCTTACAAAGCCTGCGCATCTGCCTGATTGGCGGCGGCTCGAAGAGCCCGTTATGGCGGCAGATCGTCGCCGACATCATGAACACACCGGTGATTTGTACCGAACAAAGCGAAGCCGCGGCCCTCGGCGCGGCGATTCAGGCAGCGTGGTGCAAGTCCTGGGCAAACGGCCACGAAGACAGCCTCGCGGATTTGTGCGAGCGCTGCGTGAAGCTCGATCTGGCCAGTGAAACCTTGCCGATTGCAGAAAATGTGCTGGCCTTTCAGCTGGCCTACGAACGCTATCAACAGCATGTCGCAACCCTTTAAAGAGCGAGAAACTATGTATTTGGTATGTGGCGAAGCGCTGTTCGATTTCTTCAGCGAAGATGATGCCAGCGGCCTGGCATCCAAAGTGAATTTCAAGGCGATTGCCGGCGGCTCGCCGTTCAACGTGGCGGTGGGTTTGCGCCGCCTGGGCGTGGATGCCGCGCTGTTTGCCGGGCTGTCGACCGATTACCTCGGCCGACGCTTGCAGCAAGTGCTGCAGGATGAAGGCGTGCGCCCGGACTATCTGGTGGACTTTGCGGCACCAACCACCTTGGCGATGGTGGCAGTCGGTGCCAATGGTTCGCCCCATTACAGCTTCCGTGGCGAAGGCTGCGCCGATCGACAGTTGAGCCTGGCGCATCTGCCGCAACTGGGCCCCGAGGTGCGCGGCTTGCACGTCGGCTCGTACTCGCTGGTGGTACAACCGATCGCCGATACCTTGCTGGCGCTGGTGCAACGGGAAAGCGGCAAACGCCTGATCAGCCTCGATCCGAACGTGCGCCTCAATCCTGAGCCAAACATTGAGCTGTGGCGTTCGCGGATTGCCACGCTGGTGGAGCTGGCCGACCTGATCAAGGTCAGCGACGAAGACTTGAGCCTGTTGTACCCCGAGCAGGATCCTCAGCACGTGATCGAAGGCTGGCTGGAGCATCGCTGCCAGTTGGTGTTCCTGACCCGTGGCGGCGAAGGCGCAACGGTGTTCAGCCGTGCCCACGGCTCGTGGTCGGTACCGGCCAGTTCGGTGAAGATTGCCGACACCGTGGGGGCTGGCGATACCTTCCAGGCGGCGCTGATTACCTGGCTGACCGAGCAGCAGCTGGATTCGGTTGACGGGTTGCAACAGCTGAGCCGTGAGCAAATTGACGCGATGATCAGGTTTGCGGTGAGCGCTGCGGCGCTGACGTGCAGCAAGACCGGGCCGGATTTGCCGTATCGGCGGCAGTTGGGCTGAAATCCGCGACCTCATGCCTTCCCATTACCGCAGGTGCTGATTTCAGGACCTGCCGGTAAAGATTAAATACTTTTTCGATATATTTTTATTTCGATTAAAAATATTGAATCAATCTTCAACCCAAATAAAAGACCAACGGATGTTGACAGCTTTATAGCCTTTAAAGTTACGAGCACTGTTATAACGCTTCCTGATTTCAGCTATTCCAAAAAACCAACTCCTTAAACTCTTCTTTCTTCAAGCAGCACTGCCACTGAACGCACCACAGATTCTTATCTTATTGAATTATATTAATAAAATAGATGAACACTACGAATTTCCGCCGAGACAATCCAGCGGCTACCGAGGTGTTGTGCATTCAATTAAAAATAACCAACCCGCTACTTGACCGCTACATACCTTCAACTAATATCCTTTCCACGCACAGCGCAGGTAAGGAAATTGCTGTGCGGCCATCCTTATACCCCACAACAGGAAAAGGAACTCCAACATGGAAAGTGTCGCTATCTCAGCTGCCCAAATTAACTGGAACGGCGGACAACGCATTACGCTCACCGCAGGAGATACAGCCACCTGTACCGCACTTAGCCCCGGCCAGCTTTATGGCATCTTTATCTACAACTCCGCTCAAAATGACAACAACTCGACTGTCTCTGTGAACTGGAGCAATAGCCAGCCCCCCGTACCGATCACGGTGCCTGGCACCACGGCCAATGCAGGCCTGGCATCATTGGGTTTTGTCTCGGGCACCGATACTCAAACCGTTTCGGTTTCACTGCCCAGCAACGCCGGTAGCTCCAAAGTCGAAATCTGGTTGGGAAGTGTCGGCATGCCGACCAATACATCGGGGCTCAGCAACTATCCACTGCCGGCCGATGGTGAGCAGCATCCGTTCAACAAGTACACTCGTTACTATGCGGTCCCCCCATCGAAATGGATGAACCTGACGATCACCAGCACCATTACACAGTTCCTCTCTTGCCAGTTCCGTGAGGCGCAGGCGACCGTGTTTGTCGTCAATGAGACGTCAAACGGTCTCCTTGCCAATCAGGTGACCAACATTGGCCCTACTGCCAGTGCGGCTGGGAGCGTCAGGATCGTTTACTCGCAGATTCAGAGCATTACCAATAATCTGCAAGGCGACGGTACACAATGGGTGTGGATGGATGCTGACAGCCCGCAAGACTCTCAGAGCGCGACCATTTCCTTGCAATCGCTTTGAGTTTCTTGGCTGAGTAATACGCAAGGCCCCACCCTGTGGGGCCTTCTTTAATTTGGTGTGACGACCAATCTCCTCAAAAAATGCCCGTATTCATTGCGCAAAACCTCGGCTATAGGGGAAAGCCCGATACCCGTCAGGCCCCGGGCCTACGGCATTTCAACCTTGAACATGGCACTTTAATGCTGCACCATCCGCGCCTGCTTTTTCAAAGGACGGAATTCAAGGCATGCTGGACGCGAACGCAACCCATATTTCCCTCACCCTTGAAGGTGTTTCCGTTGACCTTCAGGTGCTCAGCTTCGTCGGCCGCGAAGCCCTCAACCAGCCGTTCTGTTTCGACATCGAACTGGTCAGCGCCCGCCCCGACCTGAAACTCGAAGAGCTGCTGCACAAGCCCGGTTGCCTGACTTTCGGCGCCACTGGCCAGGGCAAAATCCATGGCCTGGTGTACCGCATCGAGCAAGGCGATTCCGGCAAGAGCCTGACCCGCTACAGCATCAGCCTGGTGCCGCAACTCGCGTATCTGCGCCATAACCATGACCAGCAGATCTTCCAGCAGCTCAGCGTGCCGAAGATCATCGCTCAGGTTCTCGAAGCCCGGGGCATTCTGGCCGACGCCTACAGCTTCCAGCTCGGCGCGATCTACCCCGAGCGCGTGTACTGCGTGCAGTACGACGAATCCGACCTGCACTTCATTCAGCGGCTGTGCGAAGAGGAAGGCATTCACTTCCATTTCCAGCACTCAGCCAGCGGCCACAAACTGGTGTTCGGCGATGACCAGACGGTGTTCCGCAAACTCGCGCCGGTGAGCTACCAGCAAGACTCCGGCATGGCCGCCGAGAAACCGGTGATCAAGCGCTTTAACCTGCGCCTGGAAACCCGCACCACCCGCGTCAGCCGCCGCGACTACGACTTCGAAAAACCGCGCCTGCTGCCGGAAAGTGCGGCCAAGACCGCGTTCGCCCCGGACCTCGAAGACTACGACTACCCCGGCCGCTTCACCGACCGTGCGCGCGGCAAGCAACTGGCGACCCGTGCCCTCGAACGCCATCGCAGCGACTACCAACTGGCCGAAGGCAAAGGCGACGAACCGACCCTGGTCAGCGGCCACTTCATGGCCCTGAGCGAACACCCGCGCGCCGAATGGAACGACCTCTGGCTGTTGCTGGAAATCGTCCACGAAGGCAAACAGCCGCAAGTACTCGGCGAGAACATCACCAGCGACGTCACCCATAACAAGGACGACTTCCACCAGGGCTACCGCAACCGCTTCCTCGCCACACCGTGGGACGCACATTTTCGCCCGGCCCTGGAACACCCGAAACCCAAGGTGCTGGGCAGCCAAACCGCCATCGTCACCGGCCCGGCGGGTGAAGAAATCCACTGCGACGAATACGGCCGCGTCAAAGTGCAATTCCACTGGGACCGCGACGGCCAGGGCAACGACGCCAGCAGCTGCTGGCTGCGCGTCGCCACCGGCTGGGCCGGCAACGCCTACGGCGGCATCGCCATCCCGCGAGTCGGCATGGAAGTGCTCGTGACCTTCCTCGAAGGCGACCCCGACCAACCGCTAATCACCGGCTGCCTGTACCACAAGGAAAACGTCGTCCCCTACGACCTGCCGGCGAACAAAACCCGCAGCACCTTCAAGACCCTCAGCTCACCGGGCGGCAAGGGCTACAACGAATTTCGTATTGAAGACAAAAAAGGCGCGGAACAGATCTACCTGCACGCCCAGCGCGACTGGGATGAAAACATCGAGCACGACCAGAAAGTTCGCGTCGGTAATGAACGGCATGACACCGTTGAAGCGAATGTTTTTAGTGAGTTCAAAGTGGAAGAGCATCGCCTCACCCACCTCGACCGCAAGACCGAAGCGCGGGCGGACGATCACCTCACTGTCGGCGTGACCCGGCACGTGAAAGTTGGGACGGCGCAGTTTGTTGAGGCGGGGACGGAGATTCATTACCACGCTGGGGAGAAGGTGGTGGTTGAGGGTGGCATGGAGCTGACGGCCAAGGCTGGCGGGAGCTTTGTGAAGATTGATGCGGGAGGGGTGACGATTAGTGGGGCTGAGGTGAAGGTGAATTCCGGGGGTGGGCCTGGTGCTGGCACTGGGATTCAGGTTCTCACCCCGACTATTCCCATCCCTGCAAACAACGATAAATCTGGCAACCTTCTAACCCGTAAACAAAATTCCGACGGCAACTGAATACGTTAAATGAAAAGCCTTCTGATCAGCATCGGACTTGCAGCGTCCAGCATTCAGGCATTTGCAGTTCAACCGCAGTTAAATACAGCAATCAACTGCGAACTGGCAGGACCAAAGCATACTATTTCACTGTTGCGCAGCTCACTCATTGAAGACTCTTATGTCTATAAAATTCGTCATGACAAAAAGACGAGATTCATGTACGACGACTCGAACGATTCTCGGGGGAGCGAAGTGCAGTGGCAGTGCGCTTCCGGCGGGCACGATCTAAATGCACTCGTGATTTCTGGCGAGTTTACTTCAAACTTTCTACAAGGAGCCTTGTTCTATTTCGACTCAGGTGACGGAAAAATAGAACGAATCGATTTCGCTGAAAGGAATCGTCCTCGCTGGGTAAAAATATCTGCAAAGGGCGCTCAAGTCATTTTTGAAAACACAGGCCATGAAAGCTCAAGCAAATATTTGAGCTACGGAAAGCACGGAGTCTATCTTGAACTATCCGAACTTCCCGCGACCTCTGCTGAAGCGGGTGAAAAGCTGATTGATCTGAACAATGCCAAACAATGAGGCACCATTTTATTTCAGCTTAATCATCACCCTCGAACATCTAGCTTCAAAGCCTACTCCACAGGAGGCAGGCTTGTTTTTGAAGGTACGGCGTCAGACCGGCGCTTTCCAGCCCATCATCCGCTGCTGAGCAACCGCCAACAGATCGCAACCATCCTGAGTCAGCAAATAAAGCGCATGGGTAATGTGCGGGATGTCTTGAACGTCACCATGCTTAAAGCATAGGCAGTGGAGTGTTTCAAGTAACTGGCTGGAGGCTCGGATGCGCTGAAGGGCGGATTCGAGGATGTCTTGGGGATTGGCTTCTGTGTCGATAACTAGCGGCGTTGAGTCGGTGACGCTGCTTTTGATTGAACGGTAGCGATCGGGAAACGGACTTATCGTTGGCATAGTAATTACTCGAGTATTAGTTAGTAATCGCCAGCACCGTGACCAAACGATGGGAGGCGGCTGTGTACAGGCTTGGTCAACCGATAACACTCAAAACGGCTCGCCCGAAAGCGTCCTGCACACAGCCACCATTGCAACGCACTACGAGACGTAGAAGCCCGTAGAGCGAATGATGGCACATATATGTGCAGTGTTAGTCAGGTGACCAAACCTGTTCGCTGATTTTGCAGCGACGCCAAACAGTAAACGTTGGTAGCCTGCCGACGAAAGAAGACAAGGCGCCCTCGCTTGTAGGAACGGGCCGAAGCGCCCTCAGTTTTTTTACCGACATGAAACCTCCGTCAGAAACGCCTGACGACAGGCGGCATGCAAGCCGGTTAACCATCGCTTAACCCCACGGTCCAAAACTTTACTGGACCGCACGCCCTCAGCCCCCTCTGACGCCCAGTGCGGCAGGTTCGACGTTCTTGCGTCGAACTGACTTCCCCTCTGCACTGGAGACTCACCATGAACATGCGGACACTAATGATCACCACCGCCCTCGCCTGCGCCGCGGTCGCAGGCATTGCGCAGGCCAACGATACGTCGTCCTCCCAGGCCGTGCCCTATCACTACGGCATGGCGCTGCATGTGGGCAAGGTCATTTCCCTGAACAAGCCGTCGACGCTGGAGTGCCAAGTGGTCACGGCGGACATGAAGTACATCGATAGCGCCTCGGGCAAGCCTGCTGAAATTACCTATCGAAAAATGTCTGACGCGTGCAGCGATCAGAACTGACAGTAGGCCTGTGAGGGTTCTGACGCTATGCTCTGGCGCTTAGCTCACTGCCGAAAGGATCCGCCATGCAGTTCTCGTTTCGCACGCTGTCGACGTTCACCGCCGCCCTTTGTTTTCTGCTGGCGCTGGTCTGGGGTTTGATACCGCAAGGGCTGCTGGCGATCTGGAGTATCGAGTATTCGTCCGCGGCGGGGTTTGTGGCCCGGCGCAGTGCGGTGCTGTTCGCGGCGTTGGGGGTGATGTTTTATCTCGTGCGCCAGGCTCCGCCCTCGGCGGCGAGAAGCGCCTTGTGCAGCGGGTTTATTGTTGGCTGTTTCGGTTTGGCGGCACTGGGCTTCGGCGAATGGCTTCAGGGTCATGCCGGGCCGGGTATTTTGCTGGCGATCGTGGTTGAATTTGCACTGGGTCTGGGGTTTATCCAGACCCGGCGCGTGTCGGTCGAAATGGGTGAAGCGGCCGGTTAATGGAGTTTTGACTTCGCGATGAACAGTTGCCCATGCGTGCTGTGCGCCAGGCCGGTGCGCAACTCGGCTATCAGGTCGTTGATTTCCCTACATCCGTTGAGACGCTGGGCGTCTATGCCGGTAACGATCAGATCGAGATGGTCAGTCTCGACGTCCGAATACACCTTGACGGTCATCGACAGGTCCGGCGACAGCGTGCATTGACAGCGTTTCGGGAGAAAACTGCTCTCAATGATATTGCGTAGTTCCAAGGCAGAAAGAAACATGGCCACCCTCTCGTTATGGTGAGATTGCCAATCGAAAATCAATGTCGGTAGAAGCTCAAATCGCCCGTTCTTGTTCTTCCGTGCGGGCTTCATCGTTCCAACGTCCGACCGTTTTCTTGTTTTAGCACTGACTCGGCAGCAATCGCGGTCAGCTCAAGACAGCTACAGCATAAAACATGCCCAGGATTTCGCTCTGCGCCTCGTCGGCAAATCAAGGGATTTGCGGGGGTGGCAATAAAACGACTCGGGCAAAATGCAAGAAACGACGGTTTCAAGACCTGCATTTTGCAAAAACCCCGGTGGCGGGTTTGCATTGGCTGAGGACGGCAGTGAGCATGCGGCCCATCCATTCAGTATCCGCTGACCTTACACACACGCAAGGAGACTTCAGGGTGCTTTGCCATTTAATACGACCGTCGGGCTGATAGTTGAGGCGCGCCACTCAACGCGGCGCGCTCGGCCACATGTCGCAAACTGTCGAAATTGATATTCGCGCCCGAATCAATGGCCACCAGGGTCTGACCCCGGGCGCCGGTTTGTGCCACGTACTGCTTGATCCCGGCCACGGCCAGGGCGCCGGAAGGTTCGGTGATCGAGCGGGTATCGTCGTAGATATTCTTGATCGCGGCGCAGAGCTCATCGTTGCTGACGGTCAGCACTTCATCGACGCAAAACCGGCAGACCTCGAAACCATGGGCGCCGATCTGAGCGACGGCCACGCCGTCGGCGAAGGTGCCGACGTTTGGCAGGACCACCCGTTCACCGGCCTGTAATGCCGCCTGCAGGCAGGCGGAATGCTCCGACTCGACGCCGATGATGCGCACTTCAGGGCGCAGGTATTTGATGTACGCGGCGATACCGGCGATCAAGCCTCCACCGCCCACCGGAACGAAGATTGCGTCCAGCGCCCCCTGGTGCTGGCGCAGGATTTCCATGGCGACGGTGCCCTGCCCTGCGATCACGTCCGGGTCGTCGAAGGGCGAGACAAAGGTGCGGCCGGTTTGCTGCGCCAGGCTCAGCGCGTATTCCAGGGCAAACGGAAAACTCTCACCGTGCAGCAGCGCCTCGGCGCCCCGGCTACGCACCCCGAGTACTTTCAATTCCGGCGTCGTGCAGGGCATGACGATGGTTGCGCCAATCCCCAACTCGCGGGCCGCCAATGCAACGCCTTGGGCATGATTGCCCGCCGAGGCCGTGATCACGCCACGAGCCTTCTGTTCATCGCTCAGGTGCACCAGTTTGTTGTAGGCACCGCGGATCTTGAAGGAAAACGTCGGTTGCAAATCTTCGCGCTTGAGCAGGATCTGATTGCCCAACGCCTCGGACAAGGCCGGTGCCGCTTGCAGCGGCGTACGCACGGCGAGTTCGTAAACCGGCGCGGCAAGGATTTTTTTCACGTAGTGCTCAAGCAAGCGTTGCTGGGCGGGGGTGCTGCTCATGATCGTCTCCTGACTTTGATCGGAGCCCCAGAGACAGAAAGTAAAAACCCGCCTCTAGGGCGGGTTGGGTGCTGCAGTCGTGAGCTAGCCCGCCAAATAAGGAATGGCGGTAATAATGCTTGGCTGGCAACGCAATACGGTGGAAGTCATGGCTGGAAATTAGCCGGGCGCTGATGGCAAGTCAATGGCCAATGTTCAACGACCTCTGTAGGCTGGTGCTTCTGCTCATTGTCCCAAGGAAGGAAACCATGAAGTCTATCGCCCTGCCCCTCATTGCCCTGATCGCCTTCGCCGGCTACACCGTTTCGGTGATGCTGCAGGCCGAACAGTCGCTGCTCGATTTCGGCATCAGCCTGATGTCGCGGCCCGATACCGCGCAGGTGGTGATTGATTTGTACCTGTTGGCGACGCTTGCCGGTATCTGGATGTACAAGGATGCGCGCCAGCGTGGGCAATCGGGGTTGTCGGTGGTTCCCTATCTGTTGCTTACGGCGATTTTTGTGTCTGCCGGGCCATTGTTGTATCTGGTGGTGCGAGGGCTTCAGGGGCGGAAAAGCTCCGACGAGGCAGCACAAGAGGCCTGATCCAGGAGTTGTTGTGGTGTTGAGATCGCCGAAGTCACTTCACCAGGCGCTTGAGGCCGATCACCATAGGAAATCCACCACGGCGTGCCAGCGGTCATCATGCTGAACTTGGACATGCTCGATGCGCGACACCTCATCGGGGTCCAAGGCCGAGGCCAGAGCGTGTTCATCGAGCTTGAAATGGCTGTGCAACAAATCCCGTTCGGCCGCATCGGGGTTACTGAATAGCACCACGTCGGCGTCTTGCCGTTCGACCGCTTGCAGGGTGCCGTGGCTCAGTTCAAAGCTCTTGATCATCGACCGCTCACCAGGCTTGGCCGCGGCGTTTGAGCTCCAGCCGACGGACAAACTCTTCCAACACCAAGGAATACAAATCGTCCTGCAACCAGGCGTCTTCGATGCCGGCATCCATGTTCGGGTTGTCGTTGACTTCGATCACCACCACTTTGTCGCCGGACTGTTTGAGGTCAACGCCGTAGAGGCCGTCGCCGATGAGATTCGCAGTTTTCACCGCCAGTTCAACCACCGCTCGCGGCGCTTCGTGAACCGCCAGGGTGCGGCATTCGCCGTTGATGTCCTGGCCTTTGGCTTTGTGGTTGTAAATCTGCCAATGGCCCTTGGACATGAAGTACTGGCAGGCAAAGATCGGTTTGCGGTTGAGCACACCAATGCGCCAGTCGTATTCGGTGTAGAAGAATTCCTGGGCCAGCAGCAACACCGAGTGTTCGAACAGTTCGGCGGTGGCTTCAAGCAAGGCTTGCTGGCTTTCGACCTTGATGACGCCCTTTGAGAAACAACCGTCAGGGATCTTCAGCACCAGTGGAAACCCCAGACGCTCGCCTACCCGCTCGAAATCTTCCGGTCGTTCCTTGTAGAGGATTTCAGTGGCGGGCATGCCCAGTTGATGGCTCTTGAGCAAATCAGTCAGGTAAACCTTATTGGTGCAGCGCAGGATCGACGCCGGGTCATCCATCACCACCAAACCTTCGCTCTCGGCCTTTTTGGCGAAGCGGTAGGTGTGGTTGTCGACGCTCGTTGTCTCGCGGATCAGGAGCCCGTCGTATTCGGCAATTCGGGCGTAGTCCTTGCGTTCAATCAGCTCGACGTCAATGCCTAGCGTCTTGCCGACCCTGACGAAGTTGTCCAAAGCCTTGGGATTGGAGGGCGGCAATGCTTCTTGCGGATCGTGCAGAATGGCCAGGTCATAACGAGCCAATCGCCTGGAACGCGGCATGCGCCAGATCTTGCGACTGAAACTGTCGAGCGCATTAGCGAACTGATCTTCCTGATCTTCACGTAACTTATGCAAGGCGCCAAACTTTACACCTTCGACGTGCCAGCCGTTAGTTCGACGAAACTCAACTAGCAATATCGGACAAGGAAAAGCCTCGAACAACTGTCGAGCCAGATCCTGTAATGGCTCGATAGAGGTTTTGCCGAAATACAGTGTCAGGGTAAATCCTTCGGTATCGCTGTAAAGATGATTGCTGAGGGCTTTTTCCAGGGTTTTATCCAGATCATCCAGGGCCAGCCCATACAGGGATTTCCGGGTCAGTTCGCTGATGGTCCGCACCGACGGTATAACCCTGTGTCCCCGCGCTTCGGCCAGCAGCGAGCAGTAATAACCGTGCCCGAGGTACTTGTAGCTGCGGCACAGGTTAATCACCTGAACCCGCTTGCCCTGCTCGTTGTCGCGGGTCTGTTCGAGGTATTCCTGGGCTGTGACGATGTCTTCACTGGGGAAATAAGAGGCCCAGTCTTCCTTGCGTTCGACGATGATCATCAACTGGCTGGAAGTTCTGATCGAGCCATTCAAATAGTTTTCAGAAGTTATTGCCGTTATAAACTTTTGCTCAGATACTTCGCGCCAATGACCTTGTACCGCTGACATAGTGATTGATCCGTTGAAGAACAAGACACTTCCTATTAAGCACGAACTTTTTCGAAAGTCCCGTTTCGTTACGCAACTTTTACGGCGGTCATATGAAACCTGTTTTTCGCTTGGCGGTAGTTGAAGACATACCGGCACTGCTGGCACTCGAACAGCAATGTTTCACCACGGACCGGCTCAACAGTCGCAGTTTTCAATGGATGATCATTCGGGCTCACGGGCAACTGCTGGTGGCCCAACGTGGTGAGCAATTAGTGGGCTATGCGGTGGTGCTGTTTCACCGGGGCACTTCATTGGCGCGCCTGTACTCGATTGCGATAGCCCTTGATGCTCGCGGCAATGGACTGGGCAAGCAATTGCTCGAACGTGTCGAGGCCTGCGCCATTGAGCATGACTGCGCCTACCTGCGGCTGGAAGTGCGCATCGACAATCCGACGGCGATTGCCCTGTATGAACGCAACGGTTACCGGCGGTTCGCGCTGATTCACGACTATTACCAGGACCATGCCGACGCGCTGCGATTGGAAAAACGTATCCTCCAGCACCGCGATTCACGCAACATCAGGGTGCCTTACTACCCGCAGACCACCGAGTTCACCTGTGGCCCGGCCTGCCTGCTGATGGCCATGGGCGCGCTGCAAGACGATCGAGCGCTGGAGCGCGGCGAAGAACTGCAAATCTGGCGCGAGGCGACCACTGTGTTCATGACGTCCGGCCATGGTGGCTGCAGCCCTCAAGGTCTGGCGCTGGCAGCGTGGCGGCGTGGCTTTCGGGTGCGGCTGCAACTGAGCATGGCCGGGCCGCTGTTTCTCGACGGGGTGCGCGATGCGCATAAAAAAGACGTAATGCGCCTGGTACACGATCAGTTCATGGCGCAGTTGCAAGCCACTGACGTGGAACGAATGATCGGCGGACCATTGGATCTGCCACGATTACTGCACGATGGCGGGCAGCCGCTGGTATTGATCAGCAGCTATCGCCTGACCCGTTCCAAGGCGCCGCATTGGGTGATCGTCACCGATTGCGACGAAGAGTTCGTCTACCTGCACGATCCGGATGTGGATCACAGCCAGCATCGTCAGCCGATGGACTGCCAGCACTTGCCGGTCAGCCATGGGGAATTTGACAAAATGTGCAGTTTCGGACGAGACAAGTTGCGGGCTGTGGTGATTCTCTATCGGCGTGAGTAAACCTGTGGCGAGGGAGCTTGCTCCCGCTGGGGAGCGAAGCGCCCCCATGCAATCGACTGCTTCGCACTCGAACGGGAGCAAGCTCCCTCGCCACAGGACTTGTGCGTTACTTCAGGCCAACTTTGTACAGCACCCCATCATCTTCATCGGTCAGTACATACAGATACCCATCCGGCCCCTGCCGCACATCGCGAATCCGTTTGTTGAGCTCACCCAACAACCGCTCTTCGTGAACGACTTTATCGCCATCGAACTGCAGGCGGATAAGCTCCTGACCCACCAGCGCCCCGATAAACACGTTGTGCTGCCAGGCCTTGAAGCGGTCGCCGTCGTAAAAGGCCATGCCGCTGAGACCGGGGGATTTTTCCCAGACATGGTTCGGGCCCACGGTGCCTTCGGCGGTCTTGCCCTTGGCTTCCGGAATCGGCAGGCCGGAATAGTTGATGCCGTGGGTTGCCAGCGGCCAGCCGTAGTTCTTGCCTCGTTCGATGATGTTGATCTCGTCACCGCCTTGGGGGCCGTGCTCGTTTTCCCACAGCGTGCCGCTCCAGGGGTTGAGCGCCGCGCCCTGGGGGTTGCGATGGCCGTAGGACCAGATTTCCGGGCGAACGTCTTTTTGCCCGACGAAGGGGTTGTCCTTCGGCACCTTGCCGTCCGGATAAATCCGCACGATCTTGCCTTGCAGCTTGTCGAGGTCTTGCGCCGTGGGCCGATCGTTATTCTCGCCCAGGGTAATAAACAGATAACCGTCGCGATCGAACACCAGCCGCGAGCCGAAGTGATTGCCGACCGAGAGTTTGGGCGCCTGACGGAAGATCACGTTGAAATCCTTGATGGCCTTCAGGTCTTCGGACAACCGTCCGCGACCGACCGCCGTACCGGCCTTGCCGCCCTCACCCCCGCCTTCGGCGTAAGACAGGTAGATCATGCGGTCTTGCTTGAAATCGGGCGATAACGCCACATCGAGCAATCCGCCCTGCCCCTTGGCCCAGACCTGAGGCACCCCACTGAGTGGATCCGAGCGTTTGCCGTCAGCGCTGATCACCCGCAAGTTGCCGGGCCGTTCGGTCACCAGCATCCCTTGGCGGTCGGGCAGAAATGCCAGGGCCCAGGGATGTTCCAGCCCCGTGATAATCGGCGTGACCTCCAGGGTGCCCTGCTCACTTTTAAATTCCTGGGCTGGCGTCGCGAAAACGGGCGCGGCTGCGGTGATCAGCGCGCTGGCACAGAGTGTGGCGAGAAGCGTTTTACGCAACATGCACGATTCCTTTTGTCGTCAAGATGGCTGGCAAGACCTCTGTCCTGCCGTTCAACGGTTGCTGCTGTCCTAGTCGCGGGGCGGAGGGTTGGGCACAAATTTCGGTGGGCTGGCGCTCGAGGCCGGTCGGTCCTGCGGATAGCGGTTGCCAATGCCACCATTTTCCAGGGTCGGCGCTCGTGGCACAGGCGCCGTGCTCGGCCCACGGATCACCGGGATGCCGGGGCGCGTGCCTTGCATGCTGTTGGGGTTGGCCCGGCGGATCGGGCTGTTGTAAGGATTGTTATTGGCGCTGCCCGGCAGGTTCTGGGCGAGCAGCAACGGCGCAGCGTCGGCCTGAGGCAAATGGCTGATCACGCCGCTCAATACCAGTGCGGTGACGCCGAGCACAAATCGGTTCATGGGGCCTCTCTACGTTGGGTGCAACGCTTAGTGGGTGAACAGAGCCTTCGATAGCACGCTACGCCCGGGGTTCGGATTTGTTAACTAAAACCTCTTTCAGAAGATGTAACACGAGTTGACTACACCGCCGATCCGCCCGCAGAACGGGGCCGCAGCCGACTGAAACTTTTGCCCTTGGCCGCAGGTCACCTGAACATCAATCAACTGACGAGAACACGGCGATGGCACGGGCAATCTGGAAAGGCGCAATCAGTTTCGGTCTGGTGCATATCCCGGTGGCGCTGGTCTCGGCGACGTCTTCCCAAGGAATCGATTTCAACTGGCTCGACAGCCGCAGCATGGACCCGGTGGGTTACAAACGCGTCAACAAGGTCACCGGCAAGGAAGTCACCCAAGCGCACATCGTCAAAGGGGTCGAGTACGAAAAGGGCCGTTACGTGGTGCTCAGCGAAGAGGAGATTCGCTCGGCCCATCCGCTGTCGACCCAAACCATCGATATTTTTGCCTTTGTCGACAGCGAGCAGATCCCCCTGCAAAACATCGACACGCCCTACTACCTGGCGCCGGATAAACGCGGTGGCAAGGTGTATGCACTGCTGCGCGAAACCCTCAGTAAAACCAACAAGGTCGCCCTGGCCCGCGTTGTCTTGCATACCCGCCAGCACTTGGCGGCCGTCATGCCGCTGGAATCAGCCATGGTGCTGGTGATGCTGCGCTGGCCCGCCGAGGTTCGTAGCCTCGATCAACTGGAGCTGGGCAGTGACGTGACCAAGCCGGACCTGGCCAAAGGAGAGCTGGAAATGGCTAAACGGCTGGTGGAGGACATGAGTGCCGACTGGACACCTGAGGAGTACCGCGACGGTTTTGAAGAAAAGATCATGGCGCTGGTCGAGAAGAAGGCGAATGAAGGCAAGATCGAAACCGTCGAAACCGTTACGGGCGAAGAGGAACGCAAGACTGCGGATGTTATCGATTTGACTGAACTGCTCAAACGCAGCCTGGGTGGTAGGAACGCCGTAAAATCCGCGGCAAAAGCCAAAACGAGCACAGACAAAAAAGCCACGAAGCATTCTCGTGGCTGACTGATCTCGGGAGTAGTTATCAGTTATTTGGTGAAAGTACCGACCTTTTCGCGGGCAAGCCCGCGATGGCGTCATTCGCCGCAACGCAAAACTCAAATCAAAACAAAAATCACCAGCAACCCACCGAACACAGCCCATTTTTCCAGGTAATAGCGAGTGCGGTTACGCTTCTTGAGCGCTTTGCCGCGCAGGCGAACCTTGTAGATTCTGGCAAACAAGCGGTTGATAGCGCCGGTCTTGTCGCCGGCATCGTTCGGCGCACCCGCCGCCGCCATCACCGTACGGCTGAACCAGCGGTTGAACGCCGCCGCCCAGCGATACTTCATCGGCCGCTCGACGTCGCAGAACAGGATGATGCGGTTCTGCGCCGTGGTGTTTTCGGCGTAATGAATGAAGGTCTCATCGAACATCACCGCTTCGCCGTCGCGCCAATAGTAGTTCTCGCCGTCGACGTTAATGTAGCAACCGGCATCGTTCGGCGTTTCCAGCCCCAGGTGATAACGGTACGAACCGGCATACGGATCGCGGTGACGGACCAGTTTCGAACCCGGTGGCAGTTCGGCGAACATCGCCGCCTTGATCGAGCCGATGCTTTGCACCAGCTCAGTCGTGCGCGGGCAGAGTTTTGCGGCCGAAGGATGACTGTCGCCATACCACTTGAGGTAGAAGCGCTTCCAGCCGCTCTTGAAAAACGAGTTGAAACCAACGTCGTCGTACTGATCCGAGCGCTTGATCTCCCCGGCCTTGAGCAGATTCTGCCCTTCGGCGCGAATCTCTTCCCAATGAGCCTGCAAGGGGCTCAGGTCGGGAAAGTCCGCCGGGTTGAGATAAGGCTTGTTGGGGATTTTCGAGAATAGATAAAGGAAGCAATTGATCGGTGCCAGAAACGTCGAATGGTCACTCAGTTGACGGCCCAGCTTATGACGCACCCGACCACGCAAATGGACATAAGCGATGGATAAAACGTAAACAGCGGCAATGATGAGTTTCACGGAAATCGTCACACGTCAGAATGAGCAAACTGCGTCCCGATGGCGCGTTCTTGAGCCATGCCGATGCTTGGCATGGTTCGAAAGATGGCATTTTAGCCACAGTTTGTAACCAATAGTTAACCTTCAACTGTGAAAATGTGTCCACTGATACCGCCAAAATGCCCGTGCGGCCTTAACGCCCTATCGTTTAAAGAGCCAGACCAGTACAATCGCCGCCAAACATTACGCGCCCCCTTGGTTGATGACGGGATAAACCCCGCCTCAGCGCACTTAGACTCGGGCCAAGCGCTCCACATGCTGCTGTCCACTTATTGCCAGATGGACCTTCCGCTTCTGACCGGGATGTATTTCCCGTGGTCGGCATTGGCGCAAATGGGTACTTAATTGGTACTGCCGCAACCCTAGCTACTCTGAATGCTCCGCAGGATAAACCTTTGATTTCTACAGCTAACATCACGATGCAGTTCGGCGCCAAGCCGCTATTCGAAAACGTTTCGGTCAAATTCGGCGCGGGCAACCGCTACGGCCTGATCGGCGCCAACGGTTGCGGCAAGTCGACCTTCATGAAAATCCTCGGTGGCGACCTCGAGCCATCCGGTGGCCAGGTCATGCTCGAGCCGAACGTACGTCTGGGTAAATTGCGCCAGGACCAGTTCGCCTACGAAGAATTCACCGTGATCGACACTGTGATCATGGGCCACGAAGAGCTGTGGAAGGTCAAGGCCGAGCGCGACCGCATCTACTCGCTGCCGGAAATGACCGAAGAAGACGGCATGGCCGTGGCCGAGCTGGAAACCGAATTCGCCGAAATGGACGGCTATACCGCCGAATCCCGTGCCGGTGAGCTGTTGCTGGGCCTGGGTATCGGCATCGAGCAGCACTTCGGCCCGATGAGCGAAGTGTCGCCGGGCTGGAAACTGCGCGTGTTGCTGGCGCAGGCACTGTTCTCCGACCCTGAAGTGCTGTTGCTCGACGAACCGACCAACCACTTGGACATCAACACCATTCGCTGGCTGGAAAACATTCTGACCCAGCGTTCCAGCCTGATGATCATCATCTCTCACGACCGTCACTTCCTGAACAGCGTGTGCACCCACATGGCTGACCTGGACTACGGTGAGCTGCGTCTGTTCCCGGGCAACTACGACGAGTACATGACCGTGGCAACCCAGTCCCGCGAGCAACTGCTGTCGGACAACGCCAAGAAGAAAGCGCAGATCTCGGAACTACAATCGTTCGTCAGCCGCTTCTCGGCCAACGCCTCGAAAGCCAAGCAGGCTACTTCCCGCGCCAAGCAGATCGACAAGATCCAGCTGGCCGAGGTCAAGCCTTCGAGCCGTGTCAGCCCGTTCATTCGTTTCGAACAGACCAAAAAGCTGCACCGCCAGGCGGTCATCGTCGAGCGCATGGCCAAAGGCTTCGACGGCAAGACCCTGTTCAAGGACTTCAGTTTCACCGTTGAAGCCGGCGAGCGCGTGGCGATCATCGGCCCGAACGGTATCGGTAAAACCACCCTGCTGCGCACCCTGGTCAACGAACTGACCCCGGACGCCGGCACCGTGAAATGGACCGACGCCGCCGAACTGGGCTACTACGCCCAGGACCACGCGCACGACTTCGAAGACGACTGCAACCTGTTCGACTGGATGGGCCAATGGACCCAGGGCGGCGAGCAATTGGTTCGCGGCACCCTCGGCCGCATGCTGTTCTCCAACGACGAGATCCTCAAGTCGGTCAAGGTCATCTCCGGTGGTGAGCAAGGTCGCATGCTGTTCGGCAAGCTGATCCTGCAAAAACCGAACGTGCTGGTCATGGATGAACCGACCAACCACTTGGACATGGAATCCATCGAGGCGCTGAACCTGGCGCTGGAGAACTACCCGGGTACGCTGATCTTCGTCAGCCACGACCGTGAGTTCGTATCGTCCCTGGCCACCCGCATCATCGAGTTGAGCGCCGATGGCGTGATCGACTTCAGCGGCACCTATGATGACTACCTACGTAGTCAGGGTGTGTTGATGTAAGGCGGCTTCAGGCTGCAAATGGAAAGCCCCGTCCTGGTGACGGGGCTTTTTGCATTTCAGGGCCAAGGGATGCTTTGGTGCCGACACCCTCGCGCATAACCTAATGCAGGAGCGAGGCTTGCCCGCGAAGAGGCCCTCGATAACGCAGCAAAACTCAAAGGCCAACATAGTTAGCCTGCTTCCTTTTACGCTCCACCCGCGCCATGATGCAGTTCTCTTACCGCCGCCCGCGAACGAGCTCTCATGTCTGTGCAGCAACTGCCCCCGCAAAGCTCCATGGCGATCACCTTGCAGATCGTTTCCATCGTTTTCTATACCTTTATTGCCTTCCTCTGCATCGGTCTGCCGATTGCCGTATTGCCGGGGTATGTCCATGAACAATTGGGGTTCAGTGCCATTGTGGCGGGGCTGACTATTGGTTCCCAATACCTGGCTACCCTGCTCAGCCGCCCCATGGCCGGGCGCCTGTCGGATAGCGTCGGCACCAAGCGGGCGATTGTTTACGGGTTGTCGGGGATTGTGTTGAGCGGCGTGCTGACGCTGCTGTCGGCCCTGCTGCAGAGTCTCCCATTGCTGAGCCTGATCATCCTGATCGCCGGTCGGTTGTTGCTGGGGATTGCCCAAGGTTTGATCGCAGTCGGCACCGTCAGTTGGTGCTTGGGCCAGGTCGGTGCCGAACACGCAGCGCAGTCGATTTCCTGGAACGGGATCGCCTCTTACGGCGCCATTGCTATTGGCGCGCCGCTGGGCGTGGTGATGGTCGCTGAACTGGGGTTCGCCAGCCTCGGGATCTCGCTGTCGTTACTGGCCCTGTTGACACTGCTGTTGATCCGCAAAAAAACCTCGGTACCGGTGATTCGCGGCGAGCGTCTGCCGTTCTGGGCAGTGTTCGGGCGCATTGCGCCCTTCGGCGCGAGCCTGAGCCTGGCGTCCATCGGCTACGGCACGCTCACCACTTTCATTACTCTGTATTACGTCAACCGAGGCTGGACCGGCGCGGCTTACTGCCTGACGGTATTCGGGGTCTGTTTCATTCTGGCGCGGCTGTTGTTCATTTCCAGCATCAGCCGTTTCGGCGGCTTCACCTCGGCCATTGCCTGCATGTGCATTGAAACCGTGGGGCTGGCGTTGCTGTGGCTGGCGCCCTCGACCGTTTACGCCTTGATCGGCGCAGGCCTGACCGGGTTCGGCCTGTCGCTGGTGTATCCGGCGCTGGGGGTGGAAGCGATCAAGCAAGTACCCAACACCAGTCGCGGGGCGGGATTGAGTGCTTATGCAGTGTTTTTCGATCTGGCGCTGGCGATTGCCGGGCCGCTGATGGGCGCAGTGGCGCTGAACCTGGGGTATTCGTGGATTTTCTTTAGCGCGGCGTTGTTGTCGGTGACCGGACTTGGTTTGACCTTGTTCCTGAAACGCCGGGCGATGGATTAACCCGCTCCACTGTAGGTTTGTGTTGTTTTATTGATCGGCAGTTTGCATGCCGGCCCGGCTCGGTTTGCCCAGGGCATGGGAAAAGAACCGTCCGGCTTCGGAGATCAGGTTGCGGTGTATGTCCTTGCGGTCGACGCCGTCGGCATCGGTGCACAGCGCCGGCATGGCGGCGATCTGTTCTTCGTTGCACGGCGCCAGGAACACAAAGTGCCCTGCCCCGGCCAGCAATTTGAAATCCGGTGCGGTCGGCAGTTTGCGCGCCAGCGCCGCGGCATTTTTGTCGAACGCCACCAATTTGTCGCCATCGCCGCTGTACAGCAGCACCGGCACATGCACGTCAGCCAGGGTATGGCGGCCGAACTTCAGACTCAACGGCGCCATCAACAGCAAGGCATGCACTCGCGGGTCTGCTACGGGCTGCAAATCATCACGGTCGACGATCAGTTCGCCCTGAGTGTTGCAGGCATCGTGATCATCCGGGCGTTCCTGGCAATACCGGCGCAGACGATCCAGGTCCGGAGTGGCACCGGACAGGATCAACGCGGTTTCGCCGCCCGCCGAATAGCCAATCACCCCCACCTGATCGGCATTGACGAAGGGCGCGAGCATGCGGTCGGCCAAAGTCGCGCTGATGGCTTCGGAAATCTGGATCGGCCTGCCGTAAAGGTTGCTCAAGGTGCCGAGGCGGCTGTGGTCCCTGGAGTTGTCACCGGGATGGATCACCGCCACCACCACGAAGCCTTTGCGCGCCAGGGAAGTAGCGAGGTCGTGCAGGGCCAGCGGGGTTCCGGTGTTGCCGTGGGACAGCATCAGCATCGGGAAGCGTCCGATGGCGATTTTGGTGTCTTCACCGGCTTCGACCGTGTAGCCCTCGAGCTTGCTGGAATGCTCCCTCTCGCTGGACGGATAAAAGGCGATGGCGCGCATCGGCTGCAAGTCCAGCGGATCGAGGAACGTCATTTCATGGAAGCCGACGCTCCAGTGAGGATGCGGCGCAGGCGCGGCGTGCACTGAATTCAGGCTGCCGAGCAGGCAAATCAGTAGCGTTGCACAAAGACGCGCCATGGGATGCCCCACCTTGTTACCTGACCGCAGATATTAACCCTGGACTGCATAACCTGGGCCAGAAACTGATAATCGCCAGAAACAAAAAACTCCGTACCTGGCCATCACGATGACCAGAATACAGAGTTTCAGGGGTATTGCCCGAGCTTGTTTACGACTTTACGCAAGCCTTACGCGGCAGCGAACAATTGCTCGCTGATGTGCGCCTGGGCGTCGCTCATGGCTTTAGTGCGCACTTCATCACCGTAGGCCAGGCCATGGGCGCGGACGAACTCGATGTCGGTGATGCCGAGGAAGCCAAACAGCACCTTCAAGTAGTCTTCGTGAGCAGTGCCGGTTGGTTGGCCAACGTGCAAACCGCCAGACGTCGAAACGATGACTACTTTCTTGCCACCGCACAGCCCTTCAGGGCCGGCTTCGGTGTAGCGGAAAGTCTGGCCAGCCACGGCAATGCGGTCGATCCAGGCCTTGAGTTGGGTCGGAACGGTGAAGTTGTACATTGGCGCTGCAATCACGACGGCATCGGCGGCGAGGAATTCGGCCAGGGTCTGCGCGCTCAACTCTGCTTCGTGTTGTTGCGCGGCGTTGCGCAGCTCAGCGGCGGTACCGGCGGCAACCAGGGTGGTGGCGGAGAAATGGCTGATGGCATCGGCGGCCAGGTCGCGGTAAGTCACGGCAACGCCAGGCTCGGCAGCTTGCCAGGCTTTGACGACTTCGCCACTCAACTGACGGGAAGCCGAGTTGTCACCCAGAATGCTCGAATCGATATGCAGTAATTTCATGTGGGATCTCCAAGGTGAGGATCGCCACCCGGCGATCTGATGGAAACAATCCTACCGACGAAACCAATAGCTGATTAGCCGGCAATAATGCGATAGTTCGTCTCACTGATAGAACAATCGGATTTCAATCATGCAAGACCTCAACGACCTCTATTACTTCGCCAAGGTGGTCGACGCCGGCGGTTTCGCGGCGGCTGGGCGTTTACTGGGGATTCCCAAGTCCCGGTTGTCGCGACGCATCGCCGAACTGGAAGAGCGCCTGGGCGCGCGCCTGCTGCAACGCACTACCCGCCAACTCAACCTGACCGCCGTGGGCGAACGCTATCTACGGCACTGTCAGGCGATGCTGCTGGAAGCCGAGATGGCCGACGAAGCGGTGGCCAGCATGTCCAGCGAACCCCGGGGGCGGCTGCGGGTTTCCTGCCCCGTCGGGTTGGCCCACCAAATGCTGCCGGGGGTGATCAGCAACTTTCTGGAGAAATTCCCGCAGGTTCAACTGGAGATGATGCTGCTCAACCGTCGGGTAGATCTGGTGACCGAGGGCGTCGACGTTGCCTTGAGAGTGCGGGATCTGGGGGATGAAGATCCGTTGCTGGTCACCCGCCGTTTACGGCAGGCGCAGACCGTTATGGTCGCCAGTCCGGAGTTTCTTCGTGAACGGCAGATCAAGACCCCCGACGACTTGAAAAACGTACCGATACTGGGCGCCCTGGAAGCTGATCGGCTGGTGCATCTGCGCATGCTTGACCAGCATGGCAAGGCCTGTGACATGACGTTCGAAGCCCGATTGGGGATCGATGACTTTATCGTGCGCAAGGCTTGTACGCTGGCCGGGCTGGGTTTCACCGTGCTGCCGATGATGTACTGCGAGCAGGAGCTGGAAAACGGCTCGCTGGTACAATTGCTGCCCGACTGGTCATTGCCGGGCGGCTGGCTGCAAGCGGTCTACCCTCATCGACGCGGGGTGATGCCGGCGGTACGCGCCTGGATCGACCATTTGATCGAATCATTCAATGCCTGTGGGGACCGATTGTTATGAAGGCAAGACCAATGAGCGAAGAGGATGTCGCGCAATTCTGCCTGGCGCTGCCCGGTGCGCGGGAGGACTACAAGTGGGGTGGCGTGCGGGTGTTTTCGATTGCCGGGAACAAGATGTTCGCCTTGCAGAACCTGCGGGGACAGTCCCTGGCCTTCAAGGTCGACAAGGACCTGTTCCTGGGCCATTGCGACCGGCCGGGCATTCACCCGGCGCCGTATCTGGCCCGGGCGCAATGGATCATCATGGAAACGCCCTACCCGCTGGGCAGCGAAGAACTGCAAGGTTTGCTGCAACGCTCCCACCAACTGGTGGTGAGCAAGTTGCCCAAGCGCACACAGGTCGGTTTGCTGCTTTAAAGTGTTTTAAAGCAGCGCAAACAGGTTAGCGCCCAGAAACAGCTGGTCGATCCAGAACACCTGATGCATCAGCACGATGAGCCAGAACACCAACTGAAACGAGACTTTGCGGGTCTTGTGCCGAAACACTTGCTGGGCCAGCAAGGCACCCGGCCAACCGCCCGCCAGCTCCACCGCGTGCAAGACGTTCTCCGGCGTGCGCCAACTGTCGGCGCGGGCCTTGTGTTTGTCGCTCCAGTACAGGAAAAACGCCAGCACGCTGACGATGCCGTAGGCCGCCAGGGGAATCACCGACACCCCGTGCAGCCATAGCGACACCGAGCCAAACAACGGCACTGCGCACAACACAACGAATACCAGCAGTTTCAGCCGCAGGTTCTGCATGGCGCCCCCGGACTTGCGTCCGGGGTTATTGTTGCGCGCACTGGAATCGCTCATGGATTGACCGCTGTCCAGTCGACCCAGCCGAATTGCCAAGTGGCCAGGATCACCAGACCGAATGCGATGCGATACCAGGCGAACGCCGCATAGCTGTGGCTGGCGATGAATTTGAGCAAGCCCCGCACGGCGATCATCGCAAAGATGAACGCCGTCACGAAGCCAATGGCGAACACCGGAAAATCAGCCGGTACAAACAGACTGCGGTATTTGTAGCCCGAATACACTGCGGCACCGACCATGGTCGGCATGGCGAGGAAGAACGAAAACTCGGTGGCCGTCTTGCGCGACAACCCGAACAGCAAACCGCCGATGATCGTCGAGCCGGAACGCGAGGTCCCGGGGATCATCGCCAGGCATTGGGCAAAACCGACTTTCAAGGCATCTTTCCAGGTGATGTCGTCGACGCTCTCGGCATGCACTTCATGCTGACGGCGTTCGGCCCACAACATGACGACCCCGCCCACGACCAACGCAGTGGCCACGGTAATCGGGTTGAACAGGTACTTGTGGATCAGATCGGCAAAAATCACCCCCAACACCACTGCCGGCAAGAAGGCGATCAACAGGTTCGCGGTAAAGCGTCGAGCGCTGGGCTGCGTCGGCAAACCAATGACCACGTCGAAGATCTTGCGGCGAAACTCCCAGACCACCGCCAGGATCGCCCCGAGCTGGATAATAATGTTGAAGGCCATGGCCCGCTCGCCCCCAAAATTGAGCAAGTCCGCCACAATGATCTGGTGCCCGGTGCTGGAAATGGGCAAGAACTCAGTCAGCCCTTCTACAACGCCTAAAATCAATGCCTGAAAGGCCGTCCAAAGATCCATCAATCCCCCAAGAAACAATGCCCCCAGGCATGCTCCGTTAATAATTTGTAAAGCGTTAAACGCCATCAGCCTTGGCTAAAGCCCCGCGCGCACAATATCCACAAAAACCGTAAAAACTCTGTGAAAAATCAACCTGGATTCAGGTTTTTCCGTGCGGGGCCGAAATCCTATCAGACACGCCTCATTTACGCTGCCACGTAATAGGACCTGAGTCGCATAGGCCCGATCGGCAAAGTGTGGTTGGATGCTGGCGATCGTTTATGACAAGAACAAGAAAACGGAGTAACAGCGTTATGAACAGCTTACGCAGTGTGTCGATCAGCCGACGCTTGTGGCTTATCTTGATCGTGGCCGTGGTGATGCTGTTGACGTTGGGCGCGTTGATGCTCAAGCAGATCCACGACGACCTCTATCACGCCAAAGCCCAGAAGACCCAGCACGTGGTACAGACCGCCAGTGGCATCCTGACCTACTACCACGGCCTGGAAACCGCCGGCACCCTCACCCGCGCCGCCGCGCAACAGCAGGCGCTGACCGCCGTGCGTGGTTTGCGCTACGACCAGAATGACTATTTCTGGATCAACGATCTGACGCCCGTGATGGTCATGCACCCGACCAATCCGAAACTCGAAGGCCAGAATCTCTCGAGCATCCGCGACCCGGACGGTTTTGCGCTGTTCAACGAGATGGTCGCCATCGCCAAGGCAAAGGGCGCCGGCATGGTCGACTACCGCTGGCCGAAACCGGGCGCCAGCGCACCGGTGGAAAAAACCTCGTACGTCAAACTGTTCGAGCCCTGGGGTTGGGTGATTGGTTCGGGTGTGTACATCGATGACATGCAGGCCGAGTTTTATGCTCAGGTCTGGAAAGCCTCTCTCGTGGGTCTGGTGATTGCCCTGATCATGGCGTTGCTGGTGATCATGATTGCCCGCAGCATCGTGCGCCCGTTGCAGGAAACCGTGAACGCCATGGCCAACATCGCCAGTGGTGAAAGCGACCTGACCCGCAGCCTCGATACCCATGGCCAGGACGAAGTCACGCAACTGGCGCGGCACTTCAATGCCTTTACCGCCAAACTGCGCCTGGTGATCGGTCAGTTGCAGGTGTCCGCCAGCGCATTGGGCCAGTCTTCCAGCGAACTGGGCAACGATGCCGCGCAGGCCCAGCAACGCAGCCAGCAGCAGTCGCAACAGATGGAACTGGTGGCGACCGCGATCAACGAAGTGACTTACGGCGTGCAGGACGTAGCGAAAAACGCCGAGCACGCCGCCAGCGAAATGCGCAATGCCGAGTCTGAGGCGCAGCAGGGACAGGTCAATATCGATGGCAGCTTGCAGCAGATCGACAAGCTGTCTTCGACCATCGATCAAGCGGTCGAAGTGATTCGCACGCTCGCCACCGAAAGCACGCAAATCGGTAGTGTCCTCGAGGTGATCCGCTCCATCGCCGAGCAAACCAACCTGCTGGCCCTCAACGCGGCGATCGAAGCCGCCCGGGCTGGCGAGCAAGGTCGGGGGTTTGCGGTGGTTGCCGACGAAGTGCGCCTGCTGGCCCAGCGCACCCAGAAGTCCACGGCAGAAATCCAGTCGATGATCGAGCGCCTGCAAAGCCATTCCGAAGCGGCGGTCAAGGTGATTGGCGACAGCAGCCGTGCTTCGCAACTGACCATCGAGCAGGCCGGCCTGGCCGGCGCCAGCCTGAATGCCATCGGCCAGGCCCTGCGCAACCTCAACGGGTTGAACGCCTCGATTGCCAGCGCGACCTTGCAGCAGGCGCATGTGGTGGAAGACATCAATCAGAACGTCACCCAGGCCGCCGGCTTGTCCCACAGCACGGCACTGGCGGCCGAACAATCGAGCGTGGCCAGTGTTCACCTCAAGGAACTGAGCGAACAGTTGAATGGATTGCTGAAGCAGTTTCGGGTTTGAGAGCACTCCTGTAGCAACTGGCGCAGCCTGCGTTCGGCTGCGCAGCAGTCGTGAAATCAGGCGGCGCGGTGTTTCAGGTATACCGCGCGCGCAGAACTTGCGACGGCTTCGCCGCCGAACGCAGCCTCGCATGCTCGGCAGCTGCTACACCGGACCGCGCAAGCCGGTTCTACTTGGCAGCGCCTGCCGCTACAATCCGCCCCCTCTTCGTCTTCCCTAAGGAACCTCCATGTCCGGGCTCGAACTGTTTGCCGCCGCCCTCGGCGTGATTGCCGTCTGGTTGACGGTCAAACAGAACCCTTGGTGCTGGCCGATCGGTCTGGTCATGGTGCTGTTGTATAGCTGGATCTTTTTCGAGGTGAAGCTGTATTCGGACATGCTGCTGCAAGTGATCTATGCCGCGTTGCAACTCTATGGCTGGTGGCAGTGGACTCACGCGGGGGCAACGCATGACGGGCGGCAGGTCAGCCAGCTCGATGGCAAATCCGTCGCGCTCGGCCTGGCCGTGGGCGCGGTCGGCAGCCTGCTGCTGGGGGGCGCAATGGCTCACTGGACCGATGCCGCCCAGCCCTGGCTCGATGCGGCGTTGACCGGTTTCAGCCTGGTGGCGCAGTTGTGGATGGCACAAAAGCGTCTGCAATGCTGGCCGCTGTGGATCGCGCTGGACGTGATCTTCGTCGGCCTGTTCCTCTATAAAGAGTTGTACCTGACCGCCGGCCTCTATGGGGTATTCGCGTTGCTGGCCGTGCAAGGCTGGCGGACATGGCGCGCCGACCCGGCATTACGCGCATGAAAGTGCTGGTACTCACAGGCCCCGAATCCAGCGGCAAGAGCTGGTTGTCTGGCGAACTGCAACAGCAGTTCGGCGGTGTGCTGGTGGGCGAATACGTGCGCTGGTTCATCGAGCAGAAGGCGCGGGACACGTGCCTGGCCGATATCCCCGAAATCGCCCGCGGTCAGCTGCAATGGGAAGATGAGGCCCGCGCCCTTGCGCCGCCGCTGCTGATTCTCGACACGCACTTGCTGAGCAACATGCTCTGGAGCCAAACCTTGTTCGGCGATTGCCCGGCGTGGCTCGAGCAGGCGCTGCTGGCTCGGCGTTATGACTTGCACTTGTTGCTGTCTCCCGAACAAGTCGACTGGACTGATGATGGCCAGCGTTGCCAGCCGGAACTGGATGAACGTCGGGCTTTTTTCAACGCGACCCTGGCGTGGCTGGAGCAATATCGACAGCCTGTTCAAGTGCTTCAGGGCGACTGGGCGCAACGCCGGGCTCAGGCATTGCAAGCCGTTACGCTTCTGCTCGGGCACTGATCGGGCCGATATTCCCATGTAGCAGCAGCCTCGCAGGCTCGGCAGCTGCTACAAAGAGTGCGTCGCTGCTGAAATTGCTTAACGGTTTGGCCCAGGAATATCCCTGCAAGTACGTCCGTTTCTGATACATGTTTCTCCTCTCGAACAGCCCGTTTCAGCACTGTTCATTATCTTGTCATGCTTGTGTTAAAGCGCTGATACATCACGGCGCAATCCCCTTGGATCCATGGTTTTGCAATCCATTATCAGGTTGACCCCCTGGTGGTTTGTCTCAGGCCTGAAACAACTCAATCATCGACCCTCCAGCCTTGCGCGATAAGCTGCTGAATCAAAACAACAATCAAGAACCGGCACAGCTTTCGCTCTCTCCTTCTTAACGCTGACTAGGGCCAGCCCACAACAAAGAAGGAATTGCCGCCGTGGGGACTTTTTATAAAGGTTTGACGCGCCTCCTGCTGCTTGGATGCGCGCTGGGCTCAAGCATCAGCCTGCCGGTTCAGGCGGACAACGGCATCATCATTATCAAACGTGATGTCCAACCGCGCATGGCAACGCGTGCGCCGGTGATTCCCGATCCTAGCCCCACGACCGCCAATGCCAACCCGTCCAAACAAGTCCTCAGGCAAACGAACGAGCTGAGCGACGGCGACTTTGCCAGCGTCGCCAGTGGCGCAGGCATCTCCCGCCTGGTCAATCAAAACACCAATAACCTGGGTGGCAATATCAGCAACCAGACCCAGCTTTCCAACCTCCCCGCCGGACGTTCAGGAAATTCGGGAAACGGTATTGCCAACATGGTCAATTCAAACATCCAGCAAGGCCTGGGTGCTCTGAGAGTCGTAACGGGAGACCGTTAAGATGAATCGTACGCTGCTGCTGATCACCATGTTTTGCAGTGCATCGACCTTTGCCCAATCTCCCGTCATCGATAACGCCGAAATCGACGCTTCGGGCATGCAGCACCAGGGCAACCTCTCAGTCAATCAGGCGGCGGGCGATCAACAGCAACAGGCCAACGCCCGGGCCATCGCCATTGGCAACAACGCCAGTGCTACCACACAGATTCGCCAGCGGCTGCGTACGCAGGTCGACCCGAGGGTCGATGCTCGATCCAGCATTCAAGGCGACTCCTTCAGCCACGACAACGGCGTACTGGGCGTCAACCAGAGCGCGGGCGCCAGCAACCAGCAAGCCAATGCCCTGCGGATAAGCATCGGCACACAGCCACAAAGTATCGACGACAGCGTCCTCATGCAGCAGAACGTGACGCTGATCACCAACTCCGATCCAACTGACTCTGCACCAGGCTATCGCCAGGTCGCTACCAGCGATCAGGCCTTCACCGGTAGCCGTGGGGTGATCCAGTTGAATCAGAGCGCCGGGGTGGGAAACCGAACGGCCAACACCCTGAGCGTACGGGTCACGGACTGACCCAAACAGGTAGGAAACAACACTTAACCTAAAATAAGTACGGAGAATCACCATGAAACCTTCGATGGCACTCAAGCCTCTGGTTTTCGCAATTGCTGCGGTCATGGCTGTTGCTGTACAAGCTGGGCAAAACGATTGGCGTGATGGCCACCACAATGACCATCACACCCCTCCTCCAACAAAGATCCCTATCTATGCGACTGCCAATGCGTGGGATAACCAGAGCAGTACCGGTAACCGCATCCATAATGAAGGGACTGTCAACGAAGCCGAGATGAACAGCTCTGCCACAGGCGCCAGCGGCAACGTCGGCGTCAACGTGGCTGCAGGCAACGGCAACCAGCAAGACAACGCGTCCGCCATCGCAAACGCTGCCTCAAACTCCAGTCTCGATAACAGCTTCGTGTTCGGCACGGCCACAGCCACCGCCGACGTCACGCAATACAGCAACAATAACAAGGTCAACAACTTCGGCAGCACAGCCTCGGCCGTGATGGGCGGGTCGGGTAATGGCGGCAGCGGTAATATGGGGATCAACATTGCTGGCGGCGATCTTAACCAGCAGAAAAACACCATGGCAATTGCCAACACCAATGCCCCGCTCGGTAATGCGACAGCCACCGCCTCTGCCGATCAACAGGGCCCTGGCCTGGTCGTGAATAACTACGCCGATCGGACGACCCGCCTGGATACGATAACCGTTACCACAACGGCCAGCGGTAGTTTCTCTCGCGATAAGTCTTCCGATTTGAGCGTAAATAAAAGCGCTTCTTCGAGCTTCGATGTGAGTGGTTCCAGGAGTTCTAATGCGAGTGGTTCCAAGAGCGTTGATGTGAGCGGCTCCAGAAGCTCGGATAGCAGCTCTACTCTCAGTGCGTCTTTGAACGCTGCCGTGGACGCTGCTGCGAATGCCACCAGGACCGTTACTCGGGATGATGGCCGTCGCGAACGCACCCGCACCGATACTTTCGACGCATCACTTACCGCATCGATCGATGCATCCCTCGACGCATCGCGCAATAGATCGAGCAATTCCTCGTTCCAAAGATCGTTCGATAAGTCGTGGGAGAACTCGTCCGACTCCTCGTTCGAAAAATCGGGCAGTAAAGACTCCGAATCTTCATACGACAAATCGAAAACGTTCAGTGAGAGCAGTTCCTTTGATTTGAGCAACACCTATTCCTATCAAGTGCTGACTCCAACTGGCTGGGCAAACCCTGTGACCAACACTGCAACCCTGAACGGTTCGGTTAATGGTGGCAGTGGCAACCTGGGCGTCAACGTGGCTGCCGGTGTGGGTAACCAACAAAGCAACTCGCTGGCCATTTCCAACAACTCGTTCTAATGGCTGTCTCTGGAGGCCCCCTTACGGGGGCCTTTTTCAACACAACCAGAGGGCGTCCTACCATGCGCATTATCGCCTTGGCATTTTTGCTTTGCGTGGCCAGTGTCAGCGAGGCGGCACAAATGCCGCTTTCCGTCCTGCCGGGCGGTGCGGTGGTGTATAAGCCGATCCAGAGCATGCGCGAGCGTAAATTTGCCGACCTGGTGCAACAGAAAACCGACTTCAGTTGCGGCGCAGCGGCGCTGGCGACCATATTGCGCCAAGCCTATTGGCTGGACGTGAATGAAGAACAGATCATCGAAGGCATGCTGGCACACTCCGACCAGGATCTTGTCCGCGTCCAGGGCTTCTCCATGCTCGACATGAAGCGTTACGTGGAAAGTATCGGCATGCGGGCCCGTGGCTACCGGGTAGCCCCGCAAACGTTGAGCGACATCAGAATTCCGGTTGTGGTGCTCCTGGATATCCGTGGCTACAAACATTTTGTGGTCATGCAAAGAGTCCATAAGGGCTGGGTATATATCGGAGATCCGGTACTCGGTCATAAACGCTACAAAGTCGACGACTTTGTAAAAGGCTGGAACGGCATCATCTTTGCCGTCATCGGTCAGGGTTACGACAAAACCAATGCGTTGCTCGACCCACCCATGCCACTGACCGCCAAGAACCGCATCAACACCTTCACCCCGGTGCGAGACGCAGAGTTGATGGATTTCGGATTCATCCAAAGCGACTTCTTCTAATGACAAGGAGCACGACGCTCCCGGAGCATCCAATGAAGACTCCAATCTGGCTAATGGTGGCTTGCCTGGCCGCCAGCCTGCCGACCCAGGCACAGACGTTCAAACCCATTGAACTGAAAGATCAGGAATTGGCGACCCTGCGAGGCCGCTATGTCATGCCGGGACGGATCATCAGTTTCGGCATTGTCATGACCAGCACTTGGCAAAATGCCAACGGTGAAGTGATCGGGGCAACGTCCTCGATGCAAATTCAACAATCGACTATCAAGCCACAGTTCTACGTGTCGATGATCGACGAAAAAGGTAATGGCTCAGCGCATTCGCAAGGCACCGGTACCGTCACGGGTGGAAGCGGCCTCAACAGCACCGAAGGCGTCACTCAAGTGGTGCGTGCTGCCGGCGACAATAATGCTGCCTACAACAACGTTGAAATCAACGTCACAAAAGCTAGCCAAGCGCCAGCAACGCACCAGCAGGGCCAGGCATTGGCCGCAGGCTCGACGATAGTCGGCGCCAATGGCGCGGGCTCGCTGAGCGTTTCCTCGACCGGTACCGGTGTGCAATTCAACATCGTGGCCAACAACAACCAGGGCAATACCGTACAACGCCTGGCCCAGGGTGGGCTGATGCAGAACACGACGTTGCTCGGCGGTGGCAACCAGGTCAGCAACCTCACCTCCCTCAATGTCGTGCTGCGTGACAACGCGACAGCCGGGTCGCTGAACGGCAACCTGGATCAACTCAAAGGTCTTCGCACTCAAGGATTCTGATCTACGCTCAGTGTCACCCGATGTAGTCACAAGGGACGGCTAACCCATGCACCGATCGTTGATGTTCAGGGCTATCGTTTGTTTGAGTAGCCTGGCCCCGTCCACACTGCTGTATGCAGCAACGGACCCCCAGGTCGAAGCACTAAAACAAGAACTCATGGAGTTGAAACAGCGGTACGAAGCACAACAGAACGCGCTGATGGTACTCGAGCAACGCGTTCGCCAAGTCGAAGAATCACCTGCGACACCAGCTCCCAAGCGCCTGACCAAATCCCCTGCGCAAACGCCCAGGAGTGGCCAAACGGTGGCTGCCGGTGCGCCGGGAACCACAGGCAGTTCATACGGCCAGTCGCTCAAGGATGATTCGGAGCCTGCGCAAAGCGTTTCCAACCTGTATGACGAAGCCAGCGGCTTCTTCGGTGGCGGCAAGTTCAGCGTCGAAACCGGCCTGACCTACACGCACTACGATACCCGTGCATTGGTACTCAACGGCTTCCTGGCACTGGACTCGATTTTCCTCGGTAACATCAACCTCGACCGTATCAAGGCGGATAACTGGACCCTGGACCTGACCGCCCGCTACAACGTGGCACAACGTTGGCAGTTCGACATTAACGTCCCCGTGGTGTATCGCGAATCAACGTACTCCTCCGGTGGCGCCGGTGGCGCAGGCCCGGTGACGTCGGACGCAACCGTTACCCGCGACCCGACCATCGGCGATGTGAACGTTGGCGTTGCCTACAAGTTTCTGGATGAGTCGCCCAATCTGCCCGACGCGGTCTTTACACTGCGCGTCAAGGCGCCGACTGGTAAGGACCCTTACGGCATCAAGCTGGTCAATGACCCGAACAACGACAACCTGTCGGTACCCCAGGACTTGCCTACCGGCAATGGTGTCTGGTCGATCACTCCGGGTATTTCGCTGGTCAAGAGCTTCGACCCGGCCGTGCTGTTCGGCAGCCTGGCCTACACCTACAACATGGAAGACTCTTTCAGCGACATCAGCCCTCAGGTCAACTCCAAGGTGTCCGGGGACGTGAAACTGGGCGACTCCTGGCAGGTCGGCGCCGGCATTGCCTTCGCCTTGAACGAGAAGATGAGTATGTCGTTCTCGTTCACCGATCAGTTCGCCCGCAAGAGCAAGATCAAGCCGGACGGTGGCGATTGGCAATCGATTTCCAACAGTGATTACAACTCGGCCAACTTCAACATCGGCATGACCCTGGCAGCAACCGATAACCTGACGATCGTTCCCAACCTGGCCATCGGCCTGACCGACGACTCGCCAGACTTTTCCTTCAGCCTGAAATTCCCGTACTACTTCTGAGCCTCACGGCAATGGAAAAGGCCCGCTGCGATGGAAGTCGCAGCGGGCCTTTTCGTTTCACCCGCCCTAGCGGATCTGGTGCTTGTGCAGCAATCGGTAAAAAGTCGGCCGCGACACGCCCAGGACGCGGGCGGCGACGCTCAGGTTGTCGCTGTGCCGGTTCAACACATCGCACAGCGCCTGGCGTTCGGCGCGGGTCTTATAGTCTTCCAGAGTTCCCATTGGACTGGCATAGGCGTGTTGACTGATCAGCCCCAGGTCTCGCGCCTCGATCTGCCGTCCTTCGGCCAGTACCAGCCCACGGCGTACCCGGTTGGCCAATTCGCGGACGTTGCCCGGCCAGTCATGCTTGCCCATGGCGACCAGCGCGTCCTCGCTGAAGCTGCGAGGACGACGGCCGGTTTCATGGCTGTAGAAGTGGGAAAAGTGGTTGGCCAGCATCGATAGATCGCCATGACGCTCACGCAGTGGCGCGGTGACCACTTGCAGGACGTTCAGGCGGTAGTACAAATCTTCGCGAAAGCGTTTCTTCTCGATGGCCGCCTCGAGGTCGACGTGGGTCGCCGCCAATACTCGCACGTCCACCGCAATAGGCTGATGACCGCCGACCCGCTCAATGTGTTTTTCCTGCAGGAAGCGCAGCAAATTGGCTTGCAGTTCCAGGGGCAAATCGCCTATTTCATCGAGAAACAGGGTTCCGCCGTTGGCCGCTTCGATCCGCCCGACTTTGCGCTGATGGGCGCCGGTAAAAGCGCCCTTCTCATGGCCGAACAATTCGGACTGGATCAAGTGTTCGGGAATCGCGCCACAGTTAATCGCCACGAACGGTTTACTGTGACGCTGGGACTGTCGATGCAGGGTACGGGCCACCAATTCCTTGCCGGTCCCGCTTTCGCCGCGGATCAGCACTGGAGATTCGGTGGGTGCCAGTTTGCTCAGCAATTTGCGCAGTTCGCGAATCGGTTTGCTTTCGCCGAGCAACTCGTGCTCCGGCTGATCGATATGCACCGTGCCCTGGCCGCGCAGGCGGGCCATGCCGAACGCCCGGCCCAGCGTGACCTGAACCCGAGAGACATCGAATGGCAAGGTGTGGAAGTCAAAAAACCATTCGCAGACGAAATCCCCGACATTTTGCAGTCGCAGGACTTCATGATCGAGTACCGCGATCCACTCGGTACCGCTGCGGGTGATCAGTTCCTTGACCGCGTCTGGACGTTCCAGATGCAATGGCAGCAAACGCAACAGGCCAACGTCGCAGGTTCGCTCAACGGCGTTTTCCAGGGTACAGCTGTCAACATCCCAACCTACTTCGCGTAAACCCGGCAGCAGACGGTGGCAATCGTCGCAAGGATCTACTACTAACAGACGTCGTAAGGCAGGCGCTTCGATCATGACTGTTCCTTGACGCCAAATTTTAGGAAATATTATTAAAAACAGTCATTTGGCGGGCTTCGCTGTAACACTAGCAAAATTTTGACGCGCGCTTGTATCGATTGCTTATAGGGTTGTTGGCCTATTAGTTATAAGAAGTCACTTGGTTAGTTGCCTAACGAGTTAAACCTTTCATTCAGCTTTCAGAAACGGCCTGAATACTGAATCAAACAAAGAAAGTTGAAATTTCTTTTGATTGTGTGTGACCCAACCCCCGGTTTCGGACATCAGTACAAGTAACCAGCCGAACGGTAAGCCCAACCGACGGCACATCACTTGATTGGGCATACAGAGAGAAGATCCCATGAACGCCCCGCTCCGTATCAACGAAGCTCTTTTGATTGCCGACCGCGCCTTCCAGCCTTTCCAGTGCGTGGCCTGGGCCCTGCAAGACGGTAGCGAACTGAGCCTGGCCATCGTTGATCGCACCAACACCCGCATCAGCCGCAAACAAATTCCAAGCAGCGCCTATTCCGATCCGGCGCAACTTGAACATGTGCTGGAAGAAGCCCGTGCCGAGTTGAGCCAGGAAGGTTACAAGCTGCAATCGTGGTCCATGCCGCACTAATTGTTTTCGCGGATTACCGCTCGGTAATCCGCGTCCCCTCTTCCCCTTAGTTAACGATTTCATGCTCGCCCGGCATTTATGCAACGGACGGTTGGGTTACGGTTTTGCCACTGGCGCTGGCCGGGTCCGTAGCCGGTCGGGCCAACGCCCTGGTCCTGCACTTGATCTTCCCTTGCGCTTACGGCAAGTTGCGCGCTTCTTAATACAAGGAGTAGCCGATGTCCGGCTCAATGGCCCAGGCCTTCGCACACAACTTTCTCGGGCACTCCCCCCGCTGGTACAAGGCAAGCATTGTCGGTTTCCTGATTCTCAACGCCCTGGTGTTATGGACGATCGGTCCGGTGGCGGCCGGCTGGTTATTGGTGCTGGAGTTCATTTTCACCCTGGCCATGGCGCTCAAATGTTACCCGTTGATGCCCGGCGGGCTGCTGTTGGTCGAAGCACTGCTGCTGAAAATGACCACCCCCCAGGCACTCTATGACGAGCTGGTGCACAACTTCCCGGTGATCCTGCTGCTGATGTTCATGGTGGCGGGCATCTATTTCATGAAAGACCTGCTGCTGTTTCTGTTCTCGCGCCTGCTGCTGGGGGTTCGCTCCAAGGCGCTGCTGGCGTTGATGTTCTGTTTTTTGTCGGCATTCCTGTCGGCGTTTCTCGATGCGTTGACCGTGACGGCGGTGATCATCAGTGTGGCCGTGGGGTTTTATTCGGTGTATCACCGCGTTGCCTCGGGCAGCGATCCGCGTCAGGACAGTGAGTTCAGCGATGACCGGCATTTGCCCACACTGCACCATGCCGACCTCGAACAATTCCGCGCCTTTCTGCGCAGCCTGCTGATGCACGGCGCGGTCGGCACGGCGTTAGGCGGTGTATGCACGCTGGTCGGCGAGCCGCAGAACCTGCTGATCGGCCATGAGATGGGCTGGCACTTCGCCGAGTTTTTCCTGAAGATCGCCCCGGTGTCATTGCCGGTGCTGGCAGCGGGCCTGGTGACCTGCGTGCTGCTGGAGAAGCTGCGCTGGTTCGGCTATGGCACGCTGCTGCCGGACAACGTGCGTGCCGTGCTGGCCAACTACGCCGCCGAAGACAACGCCGAGCGTACTTCGCGCCAGCGCGCAGCGTTGCTGGTTCAAGGGGCGGCGGCGTTGATTCTGATTGCCGGGCTGGCGTTTCACATCGCCGAAGTCGGCCTGATCGGTTTAATGGTGATCGTGCTGATCACTGCGTTCACCGGCATCACCGACGAACACCGCCTCGGCACCGCCTTCAAGGACGCCATGCCGTTCACCGCGCTGCTGGTGGTGTTTTTCGCCGTGGTGGCGGTGATTCACGATCAACAATTGTTCACGCCGCTGATCCAATGGGTACTGGCGCTGCCAGCCGATCAACAGCCGGGCATGCTGTTTATTGCCAATGGCTTGCTGTCGGCCATCAGCGACAACGTGTTCGTGGCGACGATTTACATCACCGAAGTGAAGCAGGCATTCATCTCTGGCCACATGAGCCGCGAACACTTTGAAACCCTGGCGATTGCGATCAACACCGGCACAAACCTGCCGAGCGTGGCGACACCCAATGGTCAGGCCGCGTTCCTGTTCCTGCTGACCTCGGCCATCGCACCGTTGATTCGCCTGTCGTACGGGCGAATGGTATGGATGGCGCTGCCTTACACCGTGGTGATGGGCGTGTTGGGCTGGTATGCGGTGAGTTATTGGCTATAACGCTCCCACAATGGTTTGTGTCGTTATCGAGGGAGGACGTAGCGCTCGATCGCCTGGGCCGCACCGTCTTCGGTATTGGCCCCGGTCACCACGTCGGCCTGACGCTTCACCGCCTCCTCGGCCTGCCCCATGGCGATCGACAACCCGGCACGATGAAACATCGCCGGGTCATTGCCGCCGTCGCCCATGGCGGCGGTCTGTTCCAGCGACACCCCAAGAAACTCGGCCAGTGTCGCCAGTGCTGCACCCTTGTTGGCCTGCATCGCGGTCACGTCCAGATAGACCGGTTGTGAACGCGAAACCTGCGCTTGCCCTTCAACCTCTTGCAGCAGCCGCTCCTCCAGTTCGATCAACCGTTCGGTGTTGTTGCTGGCGGCGACGATCTTGTCGATACGCGCAAGGTAAGGCTCGAAGCACTCGACCACCACCGGCGGATAACCCAGGCCGTGCTGCTCTCGCGGGACCATAGGGCCGTCCGAGTCCTTCAACAGCCAGTCGCCACCGCTGAACACCCAGACTTCTATGTCCGGCTGATCGGCAAATAACGCCAAAGCCGTCAGCGCCGCCGTTGCCGGCAGATAGTGGGCAACCAGCAAACTGCCGTCCGGGTTGACGATGGTGCCGCCATTGAAGGCCGCCGTCGGCAGATCGACACCCAGGGCTTCGATCTGCTGCAACATGGCTTTGGGCGGACGCCCGGTGGCCAGGCTGAACAGCACACCGGCCTCGCGCAAGGCGCGCACGGCGTCGATGGTGCGCTGGCTGAGGCTGTGATCGGGCAGCAATAACGTGCCGTCCATGTCACTGAGCAGAAAACGGATGGGTTGTTGCGTGACGTCACTCATCCGAGGCTGTGCCAGACGCGAGCGTCGCGGGTCAGCAGCTCGTCAGCGGTCTTGGGCCCGTTTTCGCCGGCCGCATAGCTCTCTATGGTTGCGTCCTGCTGCCAGGCGTCGAGGAACGGCTGCACGGCACGCCAGCCGTTCTCGATGTTGTCGGCACGCTGGAACAGCGTCTGATCGCCGGTCAAGCAATCGTAGATCAAGGTTTCGTAGCCGGTGGACGGCTGCATTTCAAAGAAATCCTTGTAGGCAAAGCCCAGCTCGATATTGGCCATGTTCAACGCAGGTCCCGGCCGTTTGGCCAGCAGGTCGAACCACATGCCCTCGTTGGGCTGGATCTGGATCCGCAGATAAGTCGGCTGCAACTCATCGACCTCGGTATCGCGGAACTGCGCATACGGCGCCGGTTTGAAGCAAATGACGATCTCGGTGTCGCGCACGCTCATGCGCTTGCCGGTACGCAAGTAGAACGGCACGCCGACCCAGCGCCAGTTGTCGATCATCACTTTGAGCGCGACATAGGTTTCGGTGGTGCTGTCGGGCGCGACGTTGGTTTCCTGGCGATAACCGGGCAGCGGATTGCCATCGATCTCGCCGGCGGCGTATTGGCCGCGCACTGAGTTGGCTCGCGCCTCCTCGGTCGACCAGGGGCGAATCGCACCGATGACTTTGGCCTTCTCGCCACGTACCGCATCGGCGCCAAACGCCGCCGGTGGTTCCATGGCCACCATCGCCAGTAATTGGAACAGGTGATTGGGCACCATGTCCCGCAGGGCGCCGGTGACCTCATAAAAACTGCCACGGGTTTCCACACCGACGGTTTCGGCGGCGGTGATTTGTACGTGGTCGATGTAATGGTTGTTCCAGAAGGCTTCGAACAGGCTGTTGGAGAACCGGCTGACCAGAATGTTCTGCACGGTTTCCTTGCCCAGATAGTGATCGATCCGGTATATCTGCTTTTCCGTCATCACTTTGAGCAAGCACGCGTTCAAGGCTTCGGCGGTGTACAGATCCGAGCCGAAAGGCTTTTCGATCACCACCCTTCTGAACGCTTCGGGGGTTTCCTGCAACAATCCGGCAGCGCCGAGACGCCGCACCACTTCGCTGAAAAAGCGCGGTGCGGTGGCCAGGTAGAAAACTGCGTTGCCGGTGCCGCTGGCGGTGATTTTCTCCGCCAGCGCTTGATAGGTGCGTTCGTCCAGGAAGTCGCCCTGGACGTAGCTGATGTGTTTGGCCAGTTTGGCCCACAACGCCGGATCAAGGGCGTGATCGCCCTTGCCGACCTTGGCCGCCACTTCTGCCCGAATGAAATCTTCGAGTTTTTTGGCGAAGGCTTCGTCACTGATGGCGTTGTGATCAACGCCGACGATCCGCAGTCCATTCCCCAGCAAACCGTCGCGACTCAGGTTGTACAGCGCCGGCATCAGCAGGCGCTTGACCAGATCACCATGGGCGCCAAACAGAAACAGAGTGGTGGGCGGCGCGGGTTCTGCCTTGGATTTCCTGCGGATCACATGGGTCATTTTTTCGCAGTCTCCACATGGCCACCGAAGCCGAAGCGCTGGGCCGAGAGAATCTTGTCGCCAAAGGTACCTTGCCCGCGCGAACGGTAGCGGGAGAACAGCGAGTTCGACAGCACCGGTACGGGCACCGATTGCTCCATGGCGGCTTCGATGGTCCAGCGACCTTCACCGCTGTCAGCCACCGAGCCGGAATAACCGTCCAGTTTCGGATCGCTGGCCAGGGCGTCGGCCGTCAGGTCGAGCAGCCAGGACGAGACCACGCTGCCACGACGCCAGACTTCGGCGATGTCGGCCACATTCAGGTCGAAGCGCTGATCTTCCGGCAGGTTAGTGCTGGCCTTGGTCTTGAGGATGTCGAAGCCTTCGGCGAAGGCCTGCATCATTCCGTACTCAATGCCGTTATGGATCATCTTGACGAAGTGGCCGGCGCCGGCGGGGCCTGCGTGGATGTAACCGCGCTCGGCGCGATCGTCTTCGGATTTGCGGTCCTTGGTGCGAGGAATGTCGCCCAGGCCTGGGGCCAGGCTCTCGAACAGCGGATCGAGGCGCTTAACCGTCTCGGCGTCACCGCCGATCATCATGCAGTAGCCACGCTCCAGGCCCCAGACGCCGCCGGAGGTGCCGACGTCGATATAGTGCAGGCCTTTTTCCGACAGAGTCTTGGCTCGGCGGATGTCGTCCTTATAGAAAGTGTTACCGCCATCAATGATGGTATCGCCAGCTTCAAGCAAGGTGCTCAGGGTGTCGATGGTGTCTTCGGTCGGTGCACCGGCGGGCAGCATGACCCACACTGCGCGCGGTTTGGCCAGGCCAGCGACCAGGGCCGGTAAGTCGGCGACACCCGTGGCGCCTTCTTCGGCCAGGGTTTCGACGAAGGCGGTATTGCGGTCGTAAACAACGGTGGTATGTCCGTTGAGCATCAAGCGCCGCGCAATATTGCCGCCCATGCGGCCCAGTCCAATAATCCCGAGTTGCATGTGCTGATGCTCCCTACTACAAATAAAGTGTGTCAAAAAGGTTATAGCCCAACGCGACCATGAGGGTTAGTCCAGAGCGGTGGGATGAAGTTTCCGGGCATTGTGCCCGATCCAGACTGATAACGCCGGGAATCGTACCGAAGACACAACGACCATGAAAAATAAAAAAGTTCCCTTCCGGGGTAAAAGAAATCAAAATTGGCGCCGATAGTAAGTCAGCACCCGATGTCGGGGCGGATTTACAGTTGAGACACGCCATTTGCGAGGTGAGCAATGGGCACCGTACACACAGCACTGCCAGCACAAACCCTTTACGTAACGATCCGTCGCGATGAACTGCGCCAGCTCAAAGACGAGCGCGACCAGTTGAAGCGGGAAGTCGCCCAATTACGCTTGCTGGCCCAAGGCAATCAGGCTCAGCCCTTGCCCGTCACCCAACGCGCTCCCCACGCCTGACCCCTCGCTTGAGTCGGAAGCAGCCCACCGCTGTTTCTGACTCGCTGCAATCCTGTCCGATGCGACAACTCACAAAGTTTTCACACTTGCTTGGCGATACTCCGGCCCTTTGTGGCTGCTTGCTTTGCGAGCGGCATCCGTTCGTCTGTGACAAGGAGAGTGCCGACGGCCGATCATCAGGCTGGAGTGTTGAATGGCTTTGCTTAAACGCAGCAAAACGTCTGCGAATGGTTTCGACTGGGCAGGATTTCTCTGGTTATTTCTGTTCTTCTGGTATTTTTCCGGCATCACCCAACTGCTGATCCAACTGACGGGCACCTCCGGTTTTAGCGGGTTCCGCCAGGCCTTTGTGATGAGCGCCATCTGGCTCGCGCCGATGCTGTTGTTTCCCAAACAAACCCGTGTGATGTCCGCGCTGATCGGCGTGGTGCTGTGGGCCTGTTCGATGGCCAGCCTGGGTTATTTCTTCATCTATCAGCAGGAATTTTCCCAGAGCGTCATCTTCATCATGTTCGAATCGAACGTGTCTGAAGCCGGCGAGTACATGACCCAGTATTTTGCCTGGTGGATGGTGCTGGCGTTCCTCGCCCACACCGCGTTCGCGTATTTCCTCTGGACCCGCTTGCGCCCGGTGTACCTGCCACGCGCCCAGGCGTTGATTGCCGCAACGGCAATTCTGTTGGCCGTAGTCGGTTACCCGCTGATCAAGCAGACCGCGCACACCGGCAGCCTGGCGGACGGTTTCGATAAATTCGAAACCCGCATCGAGCCCGCCGTGCCTTGGCAGATGGCCGTGGCCTATCACCGTTACCTCGAGACCCTGGCCGGCATGCAAGACATGCTCAATAGCGCCAGCAAGATCCCGCCGCTGAAGAACTTCACCGATTCGATGGCCAATCAGCCGGCGACCCTGGTGCTGGTGATTGGCGAGTCCACCAACCGCCAGCGCATGAGCCTGTACGGCTACCCTCGGCAAACCACGCCGGAGCTGGACAAGCTCAAGGACCAACTGGCGGTTTTCGATAACGTCATTACCCCACGCCCCTACACCATCGAAGCGCTGCAGCAGGTGCTGACCTTTGCCGATGAAGAACACCCGGACCTGTACCTGACGACGCCGTCATTGGTCAGCATGATGAAACAGGCGGGCTACAAGACCTTCTGGATCACCAACCAGCAGACCATGACCAAGCGCAACACCATGCTCACGACCTTCTCCGAGCAGGCCGACGAGCAGGTGTACCTGAACAACAACCGCAACCAGAACGCCGCCCAGTACGATGGCGATGTGATCGAACCGTTCAACAAGGCACTGGCCGATACAGCGCCACGCAAGTTGATCGTCGTGCATTTGCTCGGCACGCACATGAGCTACCAGTACCGTTACCCGCCGACGTTCAACAAGTTCACCGACCGCCAGGGTGTGCCTGACGGCGTACGCGACGATCAGGTGCCGACGTACAACAGCTATGACAACGCGGTGCTGTACAACGACTTCGTGGTTTCGGGCCTGATCAAGGATTACGCCAAGACTGATCCGAATGGTTTCCTGCTGTACCTCTCCGACCACGGCGAAGACGTCTTCGACTCCGCTGGCCATAACACCCTGGGGCGCAACGAGAACAAGCCGACCGCGCCGATGTACACCATCCCATTCATAGCCTGGGCATCGCCGAAATGGCGCGAAACCCATGACTGGAGTTTTGCCGGCGATCTCGGACGGCCGTTCAGCAGCTCCCAGCTGATTCATACCTGGGCGGATCTGGCAGGCCTGAGTTTCGATGAACTGGACCGCAGCAAAAGCCTGGTCAGCGACAGCTTCAAGCCTCGGCCATTGATGATCGGTAACCCTTATGAACGTCAGCAGCGGCCGTTGATCGATTTCAGCCTGATGAAACCCAAGAACGCGCCAGCCGCTCCGGCAGTCGTTCAGCAGTAATTCTGGCGCGAATCCTGTGGGGGCGGGCTTATGTGGCGAGGGGGCTTGCCCCCGTTGGGGTGCGAAGCGCCCCCGGCATTTCAAAGTTAAACCGCATGTACAGGGTTTACGACTGCTTCGCAGCCGAACGGGGTGATGCGGCATTCCGACAAGCCCCCTCGCCACAAAAGCCCCACCCCACAACAAGCTCGCTCCCAAAATGGACTGCGAATTAAAGCGCCTTGGTCCAGAACAGCATCCGGCCGTGCGCCGGGTCGAACATGCCAGGCGAAAAACCGAACTTGCCATAAGCCCCCTGAGCCACTGCATTGCCTTCCAGCACTTCCAGGGTGATTTTGCAGCAGCCGCGCTGGCGTGCGATGTCCTCGACCTTGTGCAGCATTTTCTGGCTCAGTCCCAACCCGCGAAATTTCGACACCACCACCACATCGTGCACATTGACCAGCGGCCGACAGGCGAAGGTCGAGAAACCTTCGAAGCAATTGACCAGCCCCGCCGGCTCGCCGCCGACAAACGCCAGTACGCTGAAAGCATGCGGACGCTTGGCCAGTTCTCCCGGCAATTGTCGCAACACATCGGCGGGCAGCGGGTGACCGCCGCCCATCGGGTCTTCGGCGTAGTGGTTCAACACCAGACCAATCGCCTCGGCATGCACCGGGTTGGTGTAGCTGGCCTGAAGTACAAGAATTTCTGCGGATTCCATTTCCACCCTCAATCACACAAGTTGCCCCAGTTCGCCTCTTGCGCACTGAAAGGTCCAGTGACCTTATCGCGAGGGCTGGGGTGCCGACAACTGGATCTTGCAGCTCTTGGAGCATCAAGCATCGGCGAAACGTTTGAGCTGCATTTCCCGCAAGCGGCTGAGGGTTCGGCGAAACGGAAACTCCAGATAGCCCTCGGTGTACAACGCCTCCATCGACACCTGCGCCTCCAGGTACAGTGGCACCTTGCGGTCGTAGCATTCGTCCACCAGCGCGATGAACCGCCGCACGCCATCGTCATGCACCGACAACTGCGGCAACTCGCGATCACCTGCCACCACCCGTTCAACACCGTCTTCAGTCCCTCGGGCGATGCGCCCTTCGCGTTTTTGCGCGCTGAGGTTGGGCACCTCGCTCAACAGGATATCGCTGAAGGTATCGCAGAGGGCCATGAAGTCCATGGCGGCAAAAGGCTGCTCGCAGAGATCGGCGTAACGGCACCAGAGCACGGTTTGACTGGCTTGCAGGGCATTGACCGAACGGTAGCCGATCTTCACCGGATCACTGGACAGCGACTGGCCGACGGTCAAGCTCTTGAACACTTCGCCAAGGGCTCCGGGCTGACCCGGTGCGCTGACCCAGTAACGCTGCAAGCCTGCGCCCGGGTGCAGACGATGATCTTCCCCGCCATCCACCGCAATCACTTGCATGTGTTGCTGGATCGCGGCAATGGCCGGGACGAAGCGGTCGCGGTTGAAGCCATCGGCATAGAGCTGATCCGGCGGTTGATTGGAGGTGCAGACCACCACCACGCCCTGCTCGAACATCACCTGAAACAAGCGCCCGAGAATGATGGCGTCACCGATGTCGTTGACGAACAGCTCATCGAAACACAGCACCCGCACTTGCTGGCTCAGCTCACGGGCCAGCGCTTTCAACGGGTCGGCGGTGCCGGTCAATTGGAAGGAGCGCTGATGGACCCAGCCCATGAAGTGATGAAAGTGCTGACGCCGGGCCGGGACACGCAGGTTTTGATAGAACTGATCCATCAACCAGGTCTTGCCCCGCCCCACCGGCCCCCAAAGGTACACGCCGATGACGGGCGCGCGGCCTTCATGCAAGGCTTCGTGGCATTTTTGCAGCGCCCACACGGCGTGTTCCTGGGCTTCGTCCTGGACGAAGCCTTTCTGTTCGATGGCGTGTTGCCAGGCGCTTAAGGGAGAGTCGACATTCATGCGCGGCAGTATAGGTAAAACGCAATCCATGTGGGAGCAGGCTTTTCGTGGCGAGGGGGCTTGCCCCCGTTCGGCTGCGAAGCAGCCGTAAATCCTTTACATGCGGTTTAACTTTGAAATGCCGGGGGCGCTTCGCACCCCAACGGGGGCAAGCCCCCTCGCCACAACAAGCCATCTCACCACATAAGCCTGCTCCCACAGGTTTCGCTCCGGGTTACAGAGAGATGTCCAGCCGGGCAATCTTGCCTTGTTCATTGAGGCGGAACATGTAGCGCAGCTCCAGCGGACTGCCGGGAAACGTGCCGGAGATCAGGTTGTGCACCAGCACTTTGCCGGTGCGCTGCTGAACGCCGAGTACCTCGACCCGTGGCTGATAACGTTGGGCGGTATCTTGCATCCATTGGGCGATGGCTTGCGTGCCGACTTGATGCTGCCCTTCATCGAACACGTTGGCATCCTCAGCGAAAAAACTGGCAACCCTCGAAGTGTCGCGAGCATTGGCGGCAGCAATGTAGGCGGCGATGGCGGGTGCCAGTGAAGAGGCTGGATTGGACATGTTTACGGCTCCTTTTTGGGTTGATTCTGGCGCCATGCTAAAACAAGCCTGTGTCAGTTCTTGTCAGGAGTGAAACGCCCTGCTTCGTCCAGTTGCATCTGCTTGCGCCAGGTGCGCAGCAGGTCGCTGCGCCGCCCCGGATAGCGTTCGCCCTGTTCATTGGCGGCCGAGATCCGGTCTGTGCGAAAGGTGCGATAGGCACTGCGCAACTCACACCAGGCGACGATGATCCGCACCTCGTTGAGAAAGCCCAGGGCCAGTGGCCAGATCAACCGCTGACTGGGCACCTGATTGGCGTCCGCGTAATCAATGTGCAGCTTGGCCTGGTCGCGAATGGCTTGACGAAACACATTCAAGGGCACGGCATTTTGCGGATAGCCATAACCCGGAGGCCCCGGCAGCACTGTCGGGTTGCGCAAGGCGTCCTGGGCCTTGGGGTCGAGTACCGCGGCGATTTTCGCCAGAGCATCGGCTGCGGCTTTGCTCAAGACCTCATCGCCACGCTGATCCACGTAACGCAAGCCAAGCACGATGGCTTCGGTCTCATCGGCATTGAGCATCAAGGGCGGCAGAAACAGGCCGCTGCGCAAGACGTAGCCGATCCCCGCCTCGCCAAAGATCGGCGCGCCGAGCGCGGTGAGTTCTGCAATGTCGCGGTACAGCGTGCGTTCGGAAATCTCCAGTTCGCTGGCCAAGGTCGCCGCCGTCACCGGGCGACTCTTGCCCCGCAGCACTTGTAGCAAAGTCAGTAAACGTGTGGTTCGCGACACGGTCGGCAGGCTCTTTCCTTAAAAGTCGTCGGAGATTAGCAGAGGCTGCTGTCAGAAACTGGCAGTAGTGATAAGACCATCGCTCGATGGCCTGGCACAGATCAAATGTGGGAGCGGGCTTGTGTGGCGAGGGGGCTTGCCCCCGTTCGGCTGCGAAGCAGTCGTAAACCCTGTACATGCGGTTTAACTTTGAAACGCCGGGGGCGCTTCGCCCCCCAACGGGGGCAAGCCCCTCGCCACAACAAACCACCTCACCACATAAGCCCGCTCCCACATTGGCTTGTGTGTTATCGATCGACCTTATGCCTGGCCGCATACAAACACAGCATCTCCATGGCCAATGTCGCCGCGGCCAGTGAGGTAATGTCCGCGCTGTCGTAGGCCGGCGCCACTTCCACCACGTCCATGCCCACCAGGTTGATCCCGCGCAAGCCGCCGAGGATCTCCAGTGCCTGCACCGTGCTCAAGCCGCCGCACACTGGCGTCCCGGTGCCCGGCGCGAAGGCCGGGTCGAGGCAATCGATATCGAAGGTCAAATACACCGGATGATCACCGACCCGCGCCCGAATCGCCTCGACGATTGCTTCGCACCCTTGCCGATGCACCTGCCGCGCATCCAGCACCTGAAAGCCCTGATGATCGTCATTGGTGGTGCGCAGCCCGATTTGTACCGAGCGTGCCGGATCCACCAACCCTTCTTTGGCCGCATGCCAGAACATCGTGCCGTGATCGACGCGCTTGCCCTCTTCATCCGGCCAGGTGTCGCTGTGGGCGTCGAAGTGAATCAACGACAAGGGGCCATGCTGGCGGGCATGGGCCTTGAGCAGCGGATAGCTGATGAAGTGATCGCCGCCTAAGGTCAGCATTGCGCAACCACTGCCAAGAATATGCCCGGCATGGGCTTCGATGCTTTCCGGCACCGACTGCGGCGAGCCGTAGTCGAAGGCGCAATCGCCGTAGTCGATCACCGCCAAGTGATCGAACGGGTCGAACGTCCACGGCCAATGGCGTTCCCAGGCGATCCCGGTGGACGCCGCCCGAATGCCGCGCGGTCCGAAACGCGCGCCGGGACGGTTGCTGGTGGCAGTGTCGAACGGCACACCGCTGACCACCACATCGACGCCGCGCAAGTCGCGGCTGTAGCGACGGCGCATGAAACTGGTAATGCCGGCGTAGGTACTTTCGGCAGCAGTCCCGTAAAGACTGTCGCGGGTCAGGGCCTGATCGTTCTGTGCAGGGACGTCCATGGTGTGTTCCTTATTATTGATTTATTGACGACTACGGAAAGTGGTCCACAAGCGGGTGCGCTGCCGCATGTCCTTGAGGCTCATGCTGCGGTCGGCATACAGCCGTTCACGCACCTCGCTCTGCGGGTAGATGTCGGGATCGTTGCGCACCGCCTCATCCACCAACGGCGTCGCTGCCCGATTGGCCGTGGCGAAGAACAGCGTGTTGGTCAGCGCCGCGACGGACTCGGGACGCAGCATGAACTCGATGAAGGTGCGGGCTGCTTCGGGGTGCGGCGCGTCCTTGGGGATCGCCAGGTTGTCCTGCCACACCAGCGTGCCTTCCCGGGGAATGCGGTACGCCACCTCGAACGGCTTGTTGGCCTTGCGCGCCTGGTCAGCGGCCATGCTCGCATCACCGTTGTAGGTCAGCGCCAGGCAAACGCTGCCATTGGCCAGATCATTGATCTGCCGCCCGGTGGCGACGTACAGCACCGACGGCTGTAACTGACGCAACAGGGCGTCGGCGGCTGTCAGATCAGCCTTGTCGGTGCTGTAGGGATCTTTACCCAGGTAATGCAGCGCCAGGCCGATCACCTCTTGCGGCGAGTCGAGAATGGCGATGCCGCAGTCTTTGAGCTTGCTGGCGTATTCGGGTTTGAACAGCAGGTCCAGGCTGTTGAGCGGTACGTTGGGTAAGCGCTGCTGCAGCGCTTCGACATTCATCCCCAACCCGAGCGTGCCCCAGGTGTAAGGCACGCCATAACGATTGCCGGGGTCGACAGCAGCGAGTTTTTCCAGCATGTCCGGGTCAAGGTTGGCGTAGCCCTTGAGGCCATCATGAGGAATTTCCTTCAGCGCGCCCGCCGCCAGGCCTCGCGCCAGAACGCTGGACGACGGCACCACCACGTCGTAGCCGCTGCCGCCGGTGAGCAGCTTGGTTTCCAGCACTTCCGGCGTATCGAACGTGTCGTAGCGCACGTGAATGCCGGTTTCCTTTTCGAACCGCTGCAAGGTGTCGGGCGCTACGTAATCGGCCCAACTGTAAAGATTGAGGACTTTTTCCTCAGCCTGGGCCGGAACGGCCATGGCGAGGAACAGCGCGGGTAAACACAGCTTGAAGAGCGGAGCCATGACGAACACCTGACCGGAGGAAGTGGTTGCAGGATGCGTCGTCGGTTACATTGAAAAAATACCAAGTTAGTTATCCTGACTTTATTGCGGAGTAATGTTTGATGCTCGGTCAACTGCATGATCTGGACCTGCACCTGCTGCGCCTGTTTGTCAGCGTGGTGGAATGCGGAGGCTTCAGCGCGGCCCAGGGTGACCTGGGGTTGAGCCAGTCGAGCATCAGCCAGCAGATGGCCAAGCTCGAAACCCGGCTCGGTTATCGCCTGTGCAGTCGCGGCAAGGGCGGGTTCAAAATCACCCCCAAGGGCGAACAGTTGCTTCTTTCCATCCGCACACTGTTCGAGTCGATCGAAGTGTTCCGTCATCAATCCAATGGCGTGGCCGGGCGCTTGATCGGCGAGGTGCGTGTGGGCTTGTCCGAAGCGCTTGATCAGTCGGTGCTGCAACGGGTCGCCGAGGCGATCCGGCGCTTTCGCGAACGGGACGAATCGGTGCGCATCGAGCTGATCAGTGCCATGCCCGGCGAAATGGAGCGGCTGTTGCTGCAACAACGCCTGGACCTGGCGATCGGCTATTTCTCACAGGTGCAGAGCGCTTTTGACTACCGCCAACTGTTCACGGAAACCCAGCACCTGTACTGCGCCCCCGGGCATCCGCTGTTCACCGATGAAGCTCCTGACGCTCAAGCACTGCAGGCCTGCGACCGGGTCGATCACCCCTATCGTTTTTTGCGCAGCGCCGAGCCGTTTCAGGGCACCTTGTGTTCGGCCCGTTCCGAGCAGGTCGAAGGCACCCTCGCCTTCATTCTTTCCGGCAAGCATGTTGGCTACTTGCCCAGTCACTTCGCCCGCGGCTGGGAGGACAAAGGCTTGCTGCGCGCCGTGCGCCGGGCCGATATGAGTTTCGAGGTGGCGTTCCATCTGGCCCGTCATCGCGCCCAGGTGCCGGGGGATGCGCAAAAAGCCTTCGAAGAGGATCTGCTTGCGGCGTTCGCGGCGCCCGTTTGATCGCCTTCACCTCTGTGGCTGGGGGCTTGCTTATGGTGAGGGAGCTCCCTCGCCACAGGAAGCCCCCCTCATGTAATACTCGAAGACCGAGCCCGGTTCGGCCTTTATCTTTTACGAGAGCCTGTTCATGCGCAGATCATTTATCCTTTCCCTCTTCTTGCTCTCCCTCAGCGCCTGCACCCTGCTTCCCCATCGCGACCCGCTGAACATCAACGTAGTTGGTATCGAGCCGCTGCAAAGCCAGGAACTGGAAGTGCGCTTTGCGATAAAACTGCGGGTGCAAAATCCCAACGAAACGGCGATAGACTACAACGGCGTAGCGTTGGATCTGGAGGTTAACGGCCGAGCACTCGCCTCCGGCGTCAGCGACCAATCTGGTTCGATCCCACGTTTTTCCGAGGCGGTGTTAGTGGTGCCCGTGAGCGTTTCGGCCTTCTCGGTGCTGCGTCAGACCCTCGGGCTGAGTCAGACGCAGACACTGGACAATCTGCCCTACGTGCTTCGGGGCAAGCTGGCGGGCGGCGTATTCGGCACCATGCGTTTTGTCGATCGCGGCAAACTCAGCCTGCCGGGTTCGACCAACGCCAGCTGGTAACGCCCCGCTATGTCACGGGGTCGATTACCTGCGTCACACCATGTTTGAGACCTTCTACGTGCCAATTGGCCCATAACCGGATTTTGCCGTTGCTGCTTTTATCCGGCTCTATCGCCAGCCAGTTTCGAGCGGCGATCAAATAACGGCCCCTTGCACCAATGGGCAACATGGTTCCGGTGATGGCGTAGTCGATCTGTTCCGGGGTTCCACCCAAGGATTCCAGAAAGTGCACCGCCAACGCCGGTGGTGAAGGATGGACCACACCGGTGGAAATCAATTGGTAGATCTTCCCTGAACCGTCATTGCCATGGCGGGCCAACTTCGACTCGATCACACAGGCCCCCGCCACGTGAACATCGCCGGACACCAGCGTGACTTTGCAAGATTGGGCGTTGGCGAAATCCAGCAACCGCATGACCAGCCGCTTGCGTTCGTCCCGGTGGGGCTGGCTTCGCCAGTGGTCGCGCAAATCGTCCTCGAGTTCCTGTTGCCCCGTCATCAGGTCCAGCGCCTTCTCGGCGGCCTGCAAATCGAGGTAACCCACGGGAATGCTCGACATCAGCAACAGATGCTTATGCGCCTTGAGCTTGCCCAGCCAGGCATAAATCGCATCCCAACTGATTGGTGAAATGACCCGGGTTCGTTGAGCCTGCGGGGTCGTCAAGTCCGGCGCACGTTCGCTACGCAGATCAGGAACCAGCAATGCCAACTCGCCCAGTCCGGTGAACCCCAGGTGAAAGCCGTCGGCAGTGCCGGGAATCGCGCAGGGATGAGTGTCAGCGGACGGCTTGAGGTGAGGATGAGTCTGGATCAGTTGCTGCTGGAAAATCCGGAAATAGCGCTTGGCCGTGGCAAACAGCCCCTGGAACACCGGACTTGAATGCAATATCTCATCGTAGGAGCCCCAGCCATCGATGATGTCATGGTCATCCCACATCATTACCGTCGGGATGGCGCCAAATACGTTTGCCACCTCAGGCTGTTTCCAACATTCCAGGTAGAGCCGGGTGAAAAACTTGTCCAGATCGGCTTCGATCACTTTGCTGTAGACCGCTTTTTGACGGGCGGCGAAGGGTTTGGCGAACCAGGTTTTCATCGACGCCACACTGCTGCGCATATCGTCGCTGTAAACCTGATCGCCCCCCATCAACAGCAGGTGATAGGGCTCGCCTTGGTGAGCGCCCCACATGTGCTCCCAGCGCTCGTTGTTCCTGTCCACTTTCTCCATGTCCTTGGGGTCCGAGAAGCCGTTGCACGACACATACGCGATGCGCGGCGACTGGCCCTTGGCCGGAACGACGAAGTTGGCCTGCGCACCGTCAATCGTGACCGTGTAACTGGTGGCAACGGCCTGGTCTTGTGCCGCTTTGAAATCGATGCGCCAGACGCGGTACTGCGGATTGAGCAACGGAATATCGGCGGTGGCCAACGGTGTGCCGGCAGTGACGCCCTTGGGGACTTTGACACTGGGTGACGGCCCGCCCAAGGGTAAAACCACCAGGGCAGACACGTTGTAGACATTATTATTGATGCCACGAAACTGCAGAATCGGGCCTAGTAACAAACTCATGGCGGGTCCATCCGTTGACGGGGTGTGAACGCCTGGAGACTAGACGACAATCACGCCCCCCGACGGATTATGCGTTGAACCGCACGCCCGGTTTGGCTCGCTCATCCACGGTCAACTCAAACACGTCCGGGCGCGCATAGTGTCCGACCACGTCGTAGTCGTACCGGGCGCGGATCAGGTCGTCGGTGTCGATTTCAGCAGTCAGCAAACCCGCCTCGTCACGCAGCGGCCCGGCGAGAATGTCGCCCATGGGCCCGACAATCACGCTGCCACCGGCAATCAACGGGCGCTGCGCCGGCCAGTTGGCGATGTCCAGGCCCAAGGCTTGCGGTGAGTCCTGGACCTGACAGGCGCTGACCACAAAGCAGCGCCCTTCATGGGCGATGTGGCGCATGCTGACCTGCCACATTTCCCGCTCGTCCACCGTCGGCGCGCACCAGACCTCCACCCCTTTGGCGTACATCGCGGTGCGCAGCAACGGCATCATGTTTTCCCAGCACACCACCGCACCGATCCGCCCGACCTGGCTGTCGATCACCGGCAAGGTCGAGCCATCGCCCTTGCCCCAGATCAGCCGTTCGGTGCCGGTGGGCATCAGTTTGCGGTGCTTGGCGACCAGTCCGGCCAGCGGATCGAAATACAACGCGGTGCAGTACAAGGTGCTGCCCGCGCGTTCGATCACGCCGATGACCAGATTGGCGCCAGTGCGTGAAGACAATCCGGCCAAGGCTTCTGTCTCGGCACCGGGCACATCGATGGCGTTGGCAAAATATCGGGCAAACGCTTCCCGCCCCTCCGGCAACCGATAGCCCAGTTGGGTACCGAAAACCCTCGCCTTTGGGATAACCGCCGAGCAACGCCTCCGGCATGACCACCAGCGCGGCACCGGATTCGATAATGGCGTTTTCCCAGGCGAGAATCTGTTCCAGGGTATCGGCCTTGCCGCCGGGTAAGGCGCCGATTTGCAGGGCAGCAACGATGGACTTAGGCATCGCGGTGACTCCGTTAGTAATGAGGTGTTGCTCATTCTCCGGCGCCACAGGATCATGAATAAAGCCCGATTCACTGCTGAATGATATGAACCAAATGAATATCGCCACCGTCGATCTCAATCTGCTCAAAGTCTTCGAAGCTCTGCATGAGGAATCCAGCGCCAGCCGTGCCGCGTTGCGTCTTGGCGTGACGCAATCGGCGGTCAGCGCAGCCTTGCGCCGGTTGCGCGAGGTGTATGGCGATCAGTTGTTCGTGCGCACTGGGCGAGGCCTTGCGCCGACGCTCAAGGCCAACCAGTTGAAACCGGTGGTCAGCGATGCGCTGAATAAATGCCGCCAGAGCCTGGCGATGGTCGATCCGGATGCCCACCATTACGACGGACGCTCGGTGACGGTGGGGTTGTCAGATGATTTCGAAATCGCCTACGGGCGACGTTTGATCGAAGAGATCGCCCAGCGTGCGCCGAAGCTGCGGCTGATCTTTCGCCAAACCCATAGCCAGATCGTCGCCCGGGCCTTGATGGAACGCAGCATCGATCTGGCGATCACCGCAGGCGGGTTCGCCGAACGCTTGCTCAGTCGTCAGGTGCTGGGTGAAGGGGGTTACTTGTGCCTGGTCGATCCCCTCAGCCTGGCTGAGGGGCAGCAGACCATCAGCCTTGAGGCGTTCGTCACTCGCGAGCACATTCTGGTGTCTTCGGGCGGTTTTATCGGGATTACCGATGAAGGACTGGCGGCGTTGGGGCTGAGTCGGCGGGTATGCGCGTCGACCACGCACTTCGCCGCGTTGCCGTATCTGCTCAAGGGCAGTCAGGCGGTGGCGACCATTCCGGCCCATGCGGCGCAAAGTATTGCGGCGCTCAGCGGATTGGCGTTGCTGCCCTGCCCTTTGGCGCTGCCGCGTTACCCGATCGAACTGGGCTGGCGCACCAGTACGCAGCTCGATCCGGTGGTGTTGAAAGTGCGTGAGGCGATTGTCGCGAGTTTTGCGTGAAAACCGGATGGACTATTTAGCGGCCATCAGACGATTGACTTCACTGCGCACCATGTTCGCGAATTCCGGGGGCGACATGCCGTCGAGTTCGGCGCGCACCCATTCGGCCCATTTACCTTTGCGCTTGGCGCGTTCACCGAACAACCGCGCGGCTTCGCCCTTGGCTTTACCCAGGTTGTTCTGCCAGAGTTCGAACAGTCGGGATTTTTCATCTTCAAGCGCTGCGCGCTCGGCAAGGGGTTTGTCGGCCAGATTGAAGCTCATGGGAATTACCTGCTACGTAAAATAGCCGACATCTTACACCGTAGGACGAAATGTCCTGCGCTGGATTTCTCTTCAGAGTTGCGTCACCGCGCAAAATAGCTGCAACTTTTTCAATCGCGGCAGACTCCATTGTTCACTGTCCATTCACCTGCAAGGAGTACTCCAATGGCCCGCAAAACCACCGATCAAGTCGCCGACGATCAAATCAAGGATCAGGTCTTCAGCGAACTTCAGGCCCTGATCGAAGAGTCGGAAAAGCTGCTGAAAAGCAGCGCATCACTGGTCGGAGAGGAAGCGGACACCCTTCGCGGGCAAATCGCCCAGAAACTCCAGCAGGCCCGGAGTTCAGTTTCCAGCGTTCGTGACCGGACCAAACCCGCAGTCGACGCCACTGAAATCTACATCGGCGGTCATCCATGGCAAACCGTGGCCATCTCCGCCGGATTCGGTTTGGTGGTTGGATTGTTGTTAGGCCGGCGTTAAGCCACTGAGCACCAGTACAGAACCTGTGGGAGCGGGCTTGTGTGGCGAGGGGGCTTGTCGGAACGCCGCATCGCCCCGTTCGGCTGCGAAGCAGTCGTGAAGCCTACTCACGGGCTCTACGATTCAGGCGGAAACGGTTTTGGGGCCGCTTCGCGACCCAACGGGGGCAAGCCCCCTCGCCACAAAAAGCCCTCGCCACAAAAGCCCGCTCCCACAGGGATTGCACACACGTTCAGAGCCCGGCCAATTCCCGCAGATTTGCCAGCGTCTGAACATCGAGCGCAATGCCTTCGACCTTGGCCTTGGCGCGCTGCCGGTGACGTCGATCACCCGGTAACCGCTTGAGCCCCACACCGTGCATCTGCCGCACCAGTTCCTGGCTGCGCTCGGCAAAATTCTGCCCCGCCGATTTGCCCGGATCGATCACGATCAGCAATTGACCGGTCCAGGGTGTCTTGGCCCCCGGATGGTTCGACCAGTCGAACTCGAAAGAGAAATTGCCGCCGGTCAACGCCGCCGCCAACAGCTCCACCATCATCGACAGCGCCGAGCCCTTGTGCCCGCCAAACGGCAGCAAGGCGCCACCCTCGAGGATCGCTTTCGGGTCCTGGGTCGGCTGGCCCAGGCTGTCCACCCCCATTCCCGCAGGCAAACGTTCACCTTTACGGGCAGCGATCTGTACATCGCCATGGGCGATGGCGCTGGTCGCCAGGTCGAAGACAATCGGAGCACCGTTAGCCCGGGGCGCGGCGAAGGCAATCGGGTTGGTCCCGAACAGCGGCCGATCGGCACCGTGCGGCACCACGCAGGTCATGCTGTTGACCACGCTCAGTGCCACCAGCCCTTCATCGGCAAAGGGCTCGACGTCTGGCCACAAGGCGGCGAAATGGTGGGAGTTACGGATGGCCAGCACCGCGATACCGGCGCTACGGGCTTTTTCGACCAGCAATGGCCGCGCCGCCGCGAGGGCCGGTTGGGCAAAACCATTACCGGCGTCAACCCGGACAAAACCCGAGGCCACGTCCTCGACCACCGGCACGGCCTGACCATTGACCCAGCCACTTTGCAGCGTCGAGACATAACCGGGAATGCGAAACACGCCATGGCTATGAGCCCCGTCGCGCTCGGCTCCGGCGCAGTTGAGGGCCAGGGTTTTGGCGACATCGGCTGAGGTGCCATGGCGCAGGAAGATCTGTTCGAGCAACGCTGTCAGCGCTTCGAAGGACAAGTTTTGCGAGATAGCGGTAGACACATGATCGTGTGGCGCAGACATCTGAAGCTCCAGAGTAATTATTGGAGGGGGCAACAGCGTATGAAGACAAGCCGATTAACAACGCGCGACGAGCAGCCTGTCAACCTTTCGCTTGAACCGGCGCACTTGAACGCAACCGGTTGAACCGAGCAGTTGCTTTCGCGCACGTTTGCACAAACACCGGGGAGCCGTGCGTTAACTATTTACCACCTTCGACTCAGCGGTGACTTCTAGTCTTGAGCCTCAATCCACAGGCGCATTCAGCCGCGCCCTGAACGAGACTCGACGATGCCCACACCTCCCGCTCCGCTGTTTTTCCCCCAGACCCTGCAATCGCCCGGCCACTGGAATGACCTGGGTAGAACCCATGGGCTGACGCGCAAGGATTTCGAATGGTTCAGTCATCTGGAACTGGCCAGCCAAACGTTACGCAGTCAACAGACTCCGCCCATGTTTGCCGAAAAAATCCTGCTCAATGCGCAAGACTTGGCCTCCATCCCCTTGGCCGGCAGCTTCGTGTTGAGCCTCACTCCGGACGACAACGGTGAAATTCTCTACACCCCGTACGCCGGCATAAAGAAGTTCCACAGCCGCGCAGCCTTGACCGAACACCTCGAACACCAACTGAGCAGCGTGACCGAGGACGACGACTTGCTGGCCTTCATGTCGTTGTCTACGCGCAAAACGCTGGCGGCCGCGGTCAATATCCAGGTGAGTTTTCAGGCCATTGAGGGCGACGTATTCGAAGACCAGCGCACGGTCATCGCCAGTAACCAGCGAACGAACGAGCAAGCCCTGCTGGATGAGTTGGTCAAGCTGCCAACGCTCACCTCGCTGCTCAACACGCTGCTCGATGAGTTGCTGAAATCGCCATTCCCGGGTCTTGATCAACGCCAGACCCGACTCGACTTCTACTCCGTTGCACCGGCCCATGACGCCGACCAGGATAGTGCCCCGCCCCGGCGCTGGATCAATTCCATGTCTCTGAGTGACGCGGTACTGTCGTATTACCGCCATCAGCGATGGCCGATCGGGCAGGTTCATGAATTCTCCCATCCGGAAAAAAAGCCGACGAGTTCTGACCAACACCAATGGGAAACCGCGGTAAAGACCGCTTCCAGCAAACTGATCAGCCTGCTTTCCGGGAAACTGCAGCGCTACTGGAACGATGCGGCGGCTGACGGTGCATCCCGCCGCGTTTTTTTCAGCCGGGCCATCCGTGAAAAGGCGCGCGCAGAGTTCCTGATCAAGCGCGAGGCCGAGATCATCAGCCCTGAACAAAGCCAGGCCTTGCACTCGTTGATTCAGCCGACGGCGGGTACGTCCTCGGCACTCAGCCTCGAGACGGTGCGTCTTTGGGAACACGCAGCCAATTATGTCGAACTGGCGGGCGCACTGATGATCAGTCACGCCAATTCCAAGGCCTTTCTTTACACCCCCACGCAAGGACTTCAGGTGCTGAAGGACTATCAGGACCTCAAAGATACCTTGCTGAGCAAATTCAGCGCGGTCGGTCACGAAGATGAGCTCTATGGCCTGCTGAGCCTGGAGGAGCGTAACCGGTTCATCGGTTTCAATCAGCCACAGGTCTCCGGCGAGGTGATTTCAGGCTCGATATTCAAAACGCTGTTTGAGGCGATCATCACCAAGCAACGGCAAAACATGGAATACGTTCTGCAGGTTTTCCGTCACAGCGACGGCACCGTGGACCTCCATGCCTTATTCGACAAGGCACTGGATATCCGCGCCATGATCAGCGATCAATTACTGACGCTGGATGTTCAGGGACGCTGGAGTACCCGGCCGGCGTTGTCTGGCAACCAGCTGCCCTCCATGGTCTTGGCGGATAGAGCCGCTGCTTTCGTAAAAACCTTCAGCGATGTCGAATCGCTGATCAGCGCGGAATTCGCCTCCCAGCCGATCGCCTCTGGGGCCCTGCAGCGCATTTACCTGGAGAATCTGAAACCGCGCCTGGCCCACGCGCTTTCCGTGGGTGTACGCGGAGAAGCCAGCCTTCGAGTGCTCAACGCAACACTGCGAGACGCCGATCGGGCCATTGTCGATACGGTGCTCAACCCGGATCAACCGGATCGAGAAACGCGCCTTGCCCTCAATGGTTTCAGGCCTGACGCTTATTCACTGCTCCTTGAGTGCTCCGGGCAGAAGAATCTGCTGCCCTTGGCCAATTGCGTACTGTTGACCGAACGTGGCGGGCTCGATGTTCAACATTCCGGCCGGGCAATTCTGTGGACGCCTGCGACCGGGCTGGAAGTCTTCGCGACGGTCAGTAGCGCAACGACGGAATTGAACCGGCGCCTGCTCGATGCCAGCAAACGCCTGGAACTGCTGGAGAACCTCCCCCCTGCCCAGCGCAAATTCCACCAGCGCTACACGTTCAACTCGTTGCGACTGATTGAGGGCAACGTCCTGCGGCGCCTTGCGCAATCCTCCATAGACCACTTCCTGGCCCGTTGCGAACACCTGCGCAGCCTGAAGCTGGACGCTGCACAGCAGATCAAAGCGCTTAACGAAATGACGCAACGGGTCATCGACACCAACTTGCAAAGAGCCAGGTTGATCTCGCAGGCAATCACCCGACAGCAGTCCCTGCCTGCATGGCTTGGCATGCCCCCTGTCGAAGAACAGCAGTTACACATTGAACTGCTGGAGCAATACCACAACAGCGTCACCGACGATAAAGACTACCTGCACGGGGTCCAGCCCCTGAAGTCCTATGTGCATGACCGATTGGTGTCATTGCTCGGCAGCCGATTCACAGGAACGCAACTGGACCCCGACCACATCAAAATCACGCCCAACCTGGCCCTGGCCGGGCCGGCGCGTAGCCTGACCGAGTTTGCCCTGAACCCTGTCAACGCAGCTCAAGGCATCGGCTTCAAGATCGCCTCGACAACCTCGACGGCCCTTCCCGATCGCCTGAATCAGAACACCGTGCGCCAGCTTGTGCAGTCACTGAATATCCACAGCGATTATGCAACGCGGGTGACGGATGCATTGACTAAAGCCGGCACCGATGCCGACAGACGAAAGCAGCGTTTTATTCAGCAACTACCGTGGCAACTGTTGCAACACGCTCATGCACTGAAACTGCAGCAACATCTCAGTGCCAGCGCCTTCGATTTGATCCGGCAGGTTCTCGACATGCCGGACGCCATTGCCCGCGCGGCTGTAACAGGTGCCCACGCCATCGTCAGGCCGCTGGAACTGATCAAGACCGCAGGCGCCGCAGCCGTTAAAACCCTGGGGCTGTACCTGATCGGCCCCGGTGTCGGACATCAAGGGCCGCAAATCCTGTATGCGCCCTACCACACAGGCTCCGTGTTCACCGAATTCGAGAACGAAGCCAGCGTTGTATCTGCGATCAATGTGCCAGGGGCACTGCAGAATCTGATCCTTCGCCGGCTTCCCGAGGGTGAGCAAACCTTGTTCGGCAACCTGCTCAAGTCCACCGTCGGACAACAAAGCGAAATCACTCTCGCGTCCACCCCCATTAACGGCAACCTGCTTGCACAACTGTTCAGCGATAATGTCGGCCTTCTATCAAAAATGCTGGGCAGCCAGTCAGAGATCACCGGCCAGGCCGACTGGGAAACCGCCAAAAACCTGTTCAGCGCCGGCATCAGACTGATTTCGGGCCTGTTGCCGGGCAAACTCGCCTATGGGCAGTTACTGTGGCAAAGCTACAAGGACTTCAAGAACTCCGCCGAAGCGCTACAGGATCATCACTGGAAACAGGCATTGCAGGCGTTTATTGCCGGCACCGCGCAAATGGTGACGTTAGGCAAGTTGTCGCTGGAGGCTTCAGCGCCCCCTGCGCAAGCAACCTCCACCGCGCCTGTTGCCAAACCGGTGGCCGCCCTGCAATGGTCAAAAGTGAAACCGACGGCTCTGATGCGCACGGTGTTGCAGCCTTTCGAGGCCTCGGACACTGCATTAAAGGATCTGAAGAAGAGCAGCACCAATGGAACTTACCTGGACTCGGTCAACAATCGTACGTACGCCCCCGTCGAGGGAAAGGTTTACCCCGTGGTCAAAACCGGGCCGATCTGGCGAATGATCAAAGACCGACAGCAGGGTCCCGCGTTGCTGGCGGCTCCCGGCCAGCAGCTAGTGATCGATCCGGACATCCACACGGTCCATTACGGCAAAGCCCTGTCGAAAATGCACAATCAATATGTTTCGAGTCGCATAGCCAGCGACGTATTGAATATCGAAGCGCGAGGAATGGCAGACATTCGGACAAAACACCCGAAAAAAGCACGCATGCTCGTGCAGGCCATAGACCTGGCTCGCTACTACGCGTTTAACAGCCTGCATAACCTGGCGCAGCTCAGACAACTCCTCCCCGGTACGCGACTGGATACCTTCCTCAAAACCTTTTTTGATGCGGACAACATCGACGCCAACACTCTCGACAAAATCAAAAGCGCCATCGTTCCCATTTGCACAGCGCTGGTTGACCCAAACGAGGAGTTGATGAATACCGAACGTTTTGTGGTCGGTTCAAATAAATACGAGCGTGACACCACAATCGCTTTTGTTGTGTCGACGGACCTTAAGAAACAAGTGTATTTCACGGACAAGTTTTTCAATCAACAACTCGATTACTACAAACACTATTTGACGGAGCCTTTCGATATCGACGGCCATGCCCAGGCCGCCACCCTGATTCACGAGTTCTCCCACATCTATTCAGAAACAGTGGATATCGCGACGCTCGAGTCAAGACGTCCGTTCTGCGATCTTGTCACGCCAATAGTCGTTTCTAGCGCAAAGCTGAAACAGAATCAGCAGGAATTCCAGCGAGAGGCACTGTCCCTGGCAACCCCGAGGGAACAACTGTTTGCGCGCTGGAACAGCGAACTGGACTTCTGGGACGATGTGGATTCGATCGCGGGTCTGGAAATTGTAGGTAAGGAAATCCTGAAAGCAACCGCTTGTACGACGATGGATGAAGCACGTGACGCCTTTCTGAATCCACAGAATGTGGCCCTGAGAATCGACACCATTTTACGCAACGCCGACTCGATCGCTTACTTGATCTGTGAAATGGGTCGACAACTGGATCCGGTGCCAGCCCCGCCCACTGCCTGACGTCCGGCCGTAGCAGCTGTCGAGCTCTAGCGAGGCTGCTACGGCCTAACGCAGCCTCGCTGGGGCTCGACAGCTGCTACAGTCCGGGACGGCGGGATCAGTCCTGGAGGTCTTGACCATTTTTTCACTCCATTTATGGATACTGCCTGGTGACGTCCGGCTTTCAGAGCGTCCATGTGAAAATAAGTTGTACTTTGATGGGCAATTGCCATGACGGTTGTTCTCGCAGACTTCCCCTCAAGGTTAGAATGCCGGAAATCAGGATGAGTCAATGACCGACCACTCTCTCTCGCAAGCCCAATACGATGCCATCACCGATGCGGCTGCGCACTGGTGCATGCGTCTGCATGCCATCGACTGCACGGCCGAAGAACGCCTGGCGTTCGAGCAATGGCGTGATGCTCATCCTCTGCACGCCTTTGAGTACGAAGCCATGCTGGAGATCTGGGATGTGGCGGAGCATTTGCCTCGGCTCGAAGCCCCCGCGCCGGCTGTTCGCCTCAAACCGACAACACCCTGGCGCACCTTCGGCATTGCCGCCGCCGTCTGCGCCCTGGCGCTGCCACTGGCGGCGTATACCGGCTGGAACCTGGGCTGGCTGCCCAATGACTACCAACATTTCGAGGCGACCGATAATGTTCGTCAGGTCACACTGAACGACGGCAGCCAGGTGGAGCTGAACCTGGGCAGTGAACTGACGTTCAGCAATTACAAGGATCAGCGTCGTGTCACGCTGAAAAAAGGCGAAGCCTTCTTCAATGTCAGCCACGATACGCAGCACCCTTTCATCGTCAAAGCGGCCGACGGCAGGATTCGTGTCACCGGAACCCGATTCAACGTCTGGATGTATGAAGACCAGGTACGCGTGAACCTGATCGAGGGTTCCGTTCTGGTCACCAGCAACGATGCCGTGCCTGGTGATGGTCTGCATCTGGAGCCGGCCATGCAGGCGCGTTACAGGCACGGTGACTACACGCCTCAAATCAGCCAGACCTCTGCCAACGACCAATCGCTGGCCTGGCGTAGCGGCAAACTGGTACTCGATGACCTGGCGCTGACCGATGCCCTGCCCTTGATCAATCGTTATTTGAACAAGCCTGTCATGGTCGCGGACCACAGCACCGGCTCGATTCGCCTAGGCGGTATCTACAACATCAAAGAACTCGACAACCTGGTGCCTTCGCTCCCCAAGGTGCTGCCGGTGTACCTGACCCGCAACAAGGACGGTAATCCAGTCCTCAATTCGATACCGCAACAAGCCCCAAAAAGCTGAAGGCCGCCACCCCTGCGGGCGCGGCCTCCATGCTTGATGCAAACGCCACTTCGATTACTGCGCGGCGATCTTGCGTGTTTTTTCATCCTGCTCGCGAATTGTCTGAGCCTGGTACTGCGGATCGGATGTGATCTGCTGCTCGGTAAACGGCAACACACTCAACTGTTTCTTCGAAAATGCCAGTGTCTGGTCCCGGGAGTACTTCGACGCCGGGTCACTGGACAACGAGAATGCCAACAGGCCCTGAGCCTGTGGCCCCTTGTCGTCGAAGGTCACCACCTGCAAATAGCTGGTGCCACTGACGACCTCGCGTTTGCCGTCGCTTCTCGGCACGCTTTGAATGGCGTTATAGACCCCCAGCGTACCCGGGCCGCCGTGGATCGGCGTTTGCTGCCCGCCACTGCTGACTACCTGGATATCGCCCCAGCGGCTATCGGCCTTCAGGCCAAGGGTTTTTACCTGCTCGACCGAGGCCAGCATCGCCGCCCGAATTGCTTTGGCGACGTCTGGCTGTTCAATTGCCAGGCCACGCGGTGTGTGTTGCGGATCCTTCGGGTCGAACGCCACACGCCAGATGTCAGGGATCTGCTGTAACGGTCCCATGACGTTTTGAAAATGCACAAACCCCAGCCCACTGTTCAGATTCACACTGCGATCCCAGGTCTTGAGGCTGGCACACAACGGCGTAAGCGTCGGCGCATCGGGGCCGAGGTCCGCGGCGCAAAACTGCAGCAGATCCGGCATCACTTGCGCCGCCTGATACACCTGATCGTCCATCACCATGTGTTGCAGATCTGCCGCAGCGACAGTGTTCAAACTGCCCAGGCGCTCCAGTGCGAAGCGCGAGCGCAACCCCAATGGCTGATTGTCCTGACTGATCAGCGGCGAGAAACCGGTGAGCGGTTGTGCCGGGTTAGCCATCCACGCCGAATCGTTGGAGTGCTGCACAAAGTCTTTACGTAGCAGTTGTGGCAACTTGTCTGCCGCATAAATACCTTTTTGTGCTGCTTTCGGATCGATGTCCCAGGCGCAGGCGCTGTTGGAACCGTCAAGCAGGATCATCTGCAATCCAGCACGCGGATCGCTGCACTTGGCCAGTTTTTCCGCGCTGACGTTCGGCACCACCGACAGGTTCATGTAAAGCGTCTGCCCCTGATCGTCCACCGCCAGGGTATTGACCCATGGAATCCCCTGAATCTTGTGCACCGAGGCCTGAAAATCCTTGAGGTTGGCGGCACGGTTCATCGCGTACCACTGCTGCAAGACCCGGTCGTTATCCAGATTGGCGTCGCGCAGGCTGTAGGCGAACTGGTTGTTCCAGTCCAGTTTTCCGGGCCATTGCACAATCGGGCCGAATTCCGAGCTATAGACCACATGGGAAATCTGCCGGGTCTGGCCATCGGGTTGCTTCACGTTAATTGCCAGCGTCTGCTTTTCCATCGACAAGGACTTGCCATCGAGCAGGTAACGGGTCGGATCCTTGGGATCGAGTTGCAGACGATACAGCGTGAAGTGTTTGGACGAATCCACCGTGTGGGTCCACGCCAGATGCTGGTTGAACCCAATGTTGATCATGGGCAGACCGGGCAATGCGGCGCCCATCACATCCAGCTTGCCGGGAATGGTCAGGTGCATCTGATAAAAACGCATCCCTCCGACCCAAGGAAAATGCGGGTTCGCCAGCAGCATCCCGCGACCATTGAACGAACGCTCGCTGCCGACCGCCACGGCGTTGCTGCCGCGATCCAGGGCGAACCGTTGCATGCGTGAGGCCGCAACCTGGAACGATGCCGGTTCGCCTGCCACATGTGCGACGGTTTTCGGCGGGGTTGCGCCGGCCAACGCTTCGGCAAATTGCCCCACACCGCCTTCGACCAACAGACGACGGGTCAACTTGACCAGATCCTGGGCGGTAATCGGGCGCACCCATTCCCCCTGACACTGCTGCGGCAACCCCTGAACCTGACGCTCTGTCAGCGAACGGTTGTAACCCGCCACATAACCGTCGATGAGTTCACGGACTTCAGGTGTTTGCGCCTGCCAGAAACCGGAGACGGCCTGGGGAGTATTCAGCCAGGTGAAAAACAGATCACTGGCCAGGTTCCCGCGTTCTTCGACGGTAAACTGGTCCGGGCCAAAATACCGTGAACGCTCGCCATTAACGGTGACGATCTCATTGGCCAGCAAGCACAGATTGTCCTGGGCGTAGGCATAGCCAATGCCATAGCCGAGCCCGCGCTCATTTTCGGCACGAATATGCGGCACACCGAAACTGGTTCGGCGAATGTCGGCCGTCGCCTGCTCTGGCTGGCTACGCGCGTTTGCCGCAAGACTCAGCCCCAGAAACACACCCGCAAGGCTCAACCTGGTTAACTGCCTGGAAATAATCACGCTCGCTCCTGATCGAAAAGACGTATGACACGCAATGCGCCTCCCCTTGAAACGAAGCAGACCGCAAAAATTTAGGCCTTCGAGGGTCCCCGCGCCCGGCTCACGGGCCGCTGACATAACGACGACAAATTTTCTACATGCAGGCCTTCATTATTGACTTGCTCATTCGTCTTATTGATTGAGAGCACCCATCACATTTTCCTGATCAGGCTCTGAAAAGGAGTTTTTGCATGTACAACCCGCAACTGCCAACGGATGGTAGCCGTGCGCCAAAGGGCTCTGGCGCATTCAATCAACAGACCGAACGCCACGGCAACGAACGAATCAGGTTTTTGCTCAAGAGCTTTGGCCTGCGAACCAGCCTGATCCGCCTGAAAGTCATCGACGCCTTGCTGACCGCCGCCGAAAGCGACCGCAGCCTTGGGGTGCGCGGCGTGCATAGCCACTTGCTGGACCTGGACATTCCCCTGTCCTTTCTCAGTGTCCGTGAAGTGTTGAAGCGCTTGTGCTGTGAAGGCGTGGTCACCCTCAACCCGGACAAAAGCTACAGCCTGCATCCACAGGCCGCCGCCGTCCTTTACAGCGAGCAATCCGGCCTGGGGGCATCGTTCAAGGCTTGACCTTGCGCCGCATCACGCCGTTGATCACCACCACGACCACCGCCACGCCAATGGCGATGTACTGGAACAGCTTTTCGCTGATGATCCCGGCATTTTGCAGCCAGGAAAGGCCGAACATGATCCCCAGTACCACCAGGGAAATCAGAATCGAGTATTTCAAACGTTGCGACTGGGTCATTGCGGGTTCCTGAACCAAAAAATGTATCCGGTTTGTATCCGATTGCATACCAAACCCCTACCGTCCTGCGGGAATGAGGGGCTGCAAACGGGGTCTCATGTTACAGCCGATGAAGAGTTTTGACTTCATTGCGGCGATAACCATGAGGATTTTGAAATGTTCCGTCGAATCACACGGCTGATTCCCCTGCTCGCGCTCCTGACCTTGAGCGGCTGCATCATTTTCCCCAACAACGGCTGGCATGGCGGCCACCATCACGACCGTGGCGGACCGGGTTATTATCAACATCGATAATTTTACGGACATAAACAAAGAGTATTCAGCCAATCACTCGTAAGAAAAAAATAACTTCTTGGCCCATCGAACAAATGCCCGCTCTCTAGCGGGCATTTTTCGTACACGACTGTTCTAATCGAGCTGTCAGATTAATTCTTCGAAATGTGCTGTTTTTTACTTGCTCCCACGCCTCGACATATAGCGAAAAGCATTGAAGCTTTAAGTCTCAATCGTACAGTTGAGATGTTCGTGATCGATGTCTACTCTCGATACATCACAGATAACCACTCCTCAAACTTCGAGTAAAACAGGGATGTCATGCTCAAACCTTTAATAAATGTCAGCCCCCACCATTTGTTTGGCTTTTGCCTTGCAATCACTCTTTTCGAACTGCTGACTTATATGGGCAGCGACATGATCATGCCGGCCATGTTGACGGTAACCGATCAACTGGATGCCAGTCCGAACCATGTTCCTTATGCCTTCAATCTTTACTTGATTGGCGGCATTCTTCTGCAATGGCTTATAGGTCCGCTGTCCGATCACTTCGGTCGTCGCAAGCTGTTGCTCATTGGCTGTGCGCTGTTCGCTCTGGCCTGTGCCTCGGCGTTCTACGCGCAGAGCATTCTTGCCTTCAACGGCTTGCGCCTGATTCAGGGCATGGGGTTGGGATTTGTTATCGCCGTCAGTTATCCGGCCCTGCAGGAAACCTTCTGCGAAGCCGACGCGGTAAAAATCATGGCGCTGCTGGGGAACGTTGCGCTGCTTTCCCCGCTGCTCGGCCCCCTGCTCGGCAGCCTGGCACTGGAATGGCTCTCCTGGAGAGAGCTGTTTTTACTCTTGGGCGTTGGCGGTGTGATGGTCTGGCTGGGGCTTTACATGTTCATGCCCGAAACCGTAGGCACCTTGCGCCTGGACGGTCAACGGCTGGCTGCGGTGCCCTTTGAATGGGGCGGCACGCTACGCCGCTACGGCGCTTTGCTCACCAATACACGATTCCTGAGCGCCACCTTCGCCCTGGGGCTGATGAGCCTGCCGTTGATTGCCTGGATCGGGCTGGCGCCGCTCTTGCTGATTCAGAACCAGGGACTTCCCCCACTGCATTATGGCCTGTGGCAGATCCCGGTATTTACAGCAGTCATTCTCGGCAACCTGATACTCAATCAACTGATTGCCGACACTGGACTGAGCCAACTGATTCGATACGCGCTCTGGCCATTTTGCAGTGGGCTCATCGCATTGGTCGCCATCACTTTCACCGGTGCTTCGACGCTCCTGCTAATCAGCTGCCTGTCGCTTTACGCCGTCGGACTGGGCATGAGCAACGCCGCGCTGTACCGGCTTGCGCTGTTTTCCAGCGACGATAGCAAAGGCCTTATTTCAGCCGCGATCGGCATGATCTCCATCGTCGTCATGGGAGGCGGCGGTTCGATTATCGCTGCGCTCGGTGCTGGCGACAGCCTTGAAGCCTTCGCGCTGACGACCGGGCTCGCGGGGCTCCTGTGCCTGGTGCCCCTGCGGTCTTTTCTACGGCGCTCTCACATCGCGCTTGCCGTCTGACACTAACCGAATCGTTGTTGCCCTGGCGCAACGTTCTGCAAAGCTGCGCGCTGATATGCCTCCCGGCAGAAACGCCCGGGTTCGTTCGAACCCTGGTCAATGCCGGCGTCAGCCGCATTACGCCTTGCCAGTCGATTCATGACGGCTACGCCGGTGAACCCCATGATGGCGTCTACGCACTGTCGCGTCTGAGCCGCCGCCTGTCGGTGAGTCTCGCCCCCGACGTCTCTACGGGCCGTGCAACGCTCGACCCGGTCCCGCCCGCACCCGACACCGCCCATGAGCCAATCATGGACAAAGACACCTTCATGACCCGGCCGATTGGCTCCGCAGCGCAGTTGTACTTCCGCTCCGGCGGTAGCAGCGGGACTCCCGCCCTCGCCGGTTTCAGCTATCGAGACTTTCAACAGCAAATGCGCGCCGCGGCTGATGGCATGTTCTGCGCCGGGCTCGATCCGTCAAAGGACCGGGTGATGAACCTGTTCTACGGCGGCAACCTGTACGGTGGTTTTTTCAGCTTTTCGAAAATTCTTGAACAGATGGAGGTTGTTCATTTGCCCATGGGGGCTCCTCAGGACGACGACTTCAGCGAAATCGCCCGGTTGATCGTAGAGCGGCATGTCAGCGTGCTGATCGGTATGCCGAGTACGTTGCATCGCCTGTTTCTCAACGAGCAAACCCGACTTCGCGCCTATGCCGGTATCGGCAAAGTGTTCCTTGGCGGCGAACACCCGGGAGAAGCCAGTCGGCAGTTGATGGAAAGTTGTGGGGTGTCGACGGTTCGTTCAGCCATCTATGGCTCAGTCGACGCGGGCCCCCTGGGGCATGCCTGCCGGGCGACCGCAGACGGCGTGTTTCACCTGATGTGCGAAACCCAGCATCTGGAAATCGTTCAGCTCGAACGGGATGTGCCAGTGCGGGCCAATGAGATCGGCCGGCTGCTATTTACTTCCCGCGCCCGGCAAGGTCAGCACGTACGCCGATACGACATCGGTGACACCGGCCGCTGGATACCCGGCGCCTGCCCTTGCGGGCTGGAGTCGCCGCGATTCGAACTGCTGCAGCGCCACGGCAATCTGGTGCGGATCGGCACGCAGTTCATCTCGTCTTCGGCGCTGGCACACAGCATGGGAGTACCCATTCAAATTGTTCTGGACCGCACCGCCGACGGCGTCGAGCGAATGCACGTTCTAGCGGATGCAGACGCCGCCTGGGTTCACGAAAAACTGCTGACACACGAAGCCTTGGCGGATGCGGTGAGTGCCGAACTTTTAATTGTGCAAGTGACGAAGTGCGCCGAACAAACATTCACCCCAAACAAACACAGTGGCAAAACTCCATTAGTTATCGATCAAAGAAAATAAAAACCGTCTTCCAAAGATGCCTGATATAAAAAGAGAACCCGATGAAACCCATTTATTCGCTTGAACAACTAGTACCTTATGTAAGACAGCACTCCAACTTCTACCGTAAACACTTGGAGTACTTACCCGCGAAAGGCATTACTTTAAAGGATCTACCGTTAACCGATGTGGCCGACTATTGGGCTGGCAGCAACGAGCTGAGTCATTGGCCGGTCCTGACCGCAAATGTCGATGATGCACTGGTGTTTAAAACCGGAGGCTCAACCAGCCAGGGAAAACTTGCGGTTTACTCCTACGAAGAATGGCAAGCCTTGGTCAGCACGTTCGGAGCCAGCCTCTCCTCTCAGCTGAACAACGGCGACCGGGTCGCCAATCTGTTTTTTTCAGGGGATCTCTACGCCAGTTTTCTGTTTATCCACGACTCCCTGGCTCATGTCGGACGATCCATCTGTGAGTTTCCGTTTACCGGGGACGTCGAACTGGACGTCTTGGCGGATGCCATTGCGCGGCATCGGATCAACGTTCTGGCCGGAGTACCGGCACAACTACTGCGATTCTGCGCCTACCTGGCACAGCATCGACGAGTGTTGTGCGGGGTCGAGACGTTGTTGTATGGCGGTGAAAGCCTGTTTGCCCCGCAGTTGGCGATTCTCGGCGAAGTGTTCCCCAACGCCCGTATTGCCTCTATTGGCTATGCCAGCGTGGACGCCGGGCTCATAGGCGCCAGCGATCGCGACTGTGCATTGGGCGAACATCGGATGTTCGAACAACAAACCCTGCTGGAAATCGTCGATGAACACACCGGTGAAGTGATTGAAGAATGCGATCGCACCGGGTTGTTGGTGCTGACCAACCTGACCCGCCGGCTCATGCCGCTGCTGCGCTATCCGGTTGGCGACCGTGCCTGTTGGCGTGAACCGGCCACGAGCCCGAGGCGTAAATTCGCCCTCAAGGGCCGTAGCGCTCACAGTCAGCGGATACGAGTGGGCGTGCTGTCGCTGTTTACCGAAGAAATACACCAGATCGTTCAAAGCGCTGCACACAGCGAACAATGGCAATTACTGATCGAACAGGCGGGCCACAAGGATCTGTTGAGCCTGATGTGGGTGCCTGAACCTCAATTACAAACTGTCGAGCCGGCGCGCCGCGCATTGCGTGAAGCGCTGCTTGCCCACTATCCGGCCATCGACGAGCTGAGCCGCGAGGGTCTCCTGGAGTTGCGGGTGCTGGCCTGCGCAACCATAGACCTGAAACTCCACCCTCGCTCGGGCAAACAACTGCGGGTGCTGGATTTGCGCGTGTATGACGCTCCCTCCCAGGAGCCCGCGTGATGACCGGATTGGTTGTTCGACCTTACCGTCCCTCTGACGCCGAGGCCGTAAGCCGGTTATTTCGAGAAGTCTACGGCGATCATTACGTCCAGCCCGATGTCTACCTGCCGAACATGATCAGTCAGCACAACACCGAAGGCCGTTGGCAATCCATGCTGGCCGTGGATGACGCTCGCGTACTCGGGCATGCCGCGTTGTGTCGCGACACGGCTTCGAATACCGCGGAACTGGCCCTCAGCGTGGTGCACCCCGTCGCCCAGGGACAGCATATCGCGACGCGCCTGGGCCGAGAGTTATTGATGTTGTCAGGTTCTCTGGGGATCCAGAGCGTATCGATCAAGCAAGTGACCCACCATCCCTACACACAGCGCATGGCAGAAAATATCGGTTTTCACAGCACTGGACTGCTTCCCGATTACGTCCCTTCGCCATTCGGTGAATCGCTCCCGGAAACCATCGTGATGGGCAGTCACATGATCGAAGGAAACACGCGCCCGCTCCCCGACATCCCCTGGCCCGAAAGCTGCCGAGCGTTCATGCAGCACCTGTGCTCGGTGTTTGGAACCTGCCAGGACAAGGCGTCACGACCCGCGATGCCGTTGCAAATCAAACAACATCAGCACCGGTACGACATTGTCATTCAGCACTTGAACAAAGATTTGCTCGAGCAGCTCTGGCAACTACCCAGGCACTGGCTGATCTCGGCACGAATCGGGCTATCCCGGCACTTCGCGCCCGCAACCTGCGCAACTTATCGGCTCTGGGCTTCGCCTTCACCGGCCTGATGCCTGCGCCGGGTGACAATGGCTGGTTCGCATTGTTTCATCGGGGCGTCCGTTCTCGATCCCTCAACCTGCACTGCGCACGCATGCAACAGTTGCATGACGAATTGCAGCAGAACACCAACGCCACGAACCCCATGATTGCGTCGATACACTCGCCTATGGATGCCCGCTCAGCCGCGTAAATGTTTTCTAGAAAAGTCACTGCCTGGCTGCGCACAAAGTTCCACCAACCAATCGACAAATACCCGCACCCGCCGGGACAACTGGCGGTGAGGAGGATAGAGCGCCGTCAGCGGCATACCAGGTGGCGGCACGTCCCTCAGGACCTCGATCAAACGCCCCTCCTTCAACTGGCGGGCAACGTGATAATACGGGGTCTGGACCAAGCCATATCCCGCCTCGCACGCCGCCAGATAACCATCGGAGCTGTTGACCGACACGTGCTTGGGCAGGTCGATCAGTTGCAGTTGGTCATCGACTACAAATTCCAGTCCGTAGCGTTTGCCGGTGCTATTGGAAAAATATTCCACCATCTGATGCCCCTTCAGATCCTCCAGGCACAGCGGAGTCCCGCGAAGCTGCAGATAGTCGGGGCTGGCGCATGTGACCTGGTCCAGCATGCCCAGCGGCCGCGCCACCAGTGAGTCATCCAGGGCCGAGCCACCGCGCAATACGCAATCGACACCTTCGCGGATCAGATCCACAGGCCGGTCATTCAAACCGATTTCCAGTTCGATCAATGGATACCGGGAGGTAAATTGCGGCAACGCCGGGATCACGATCAAACGCCCCACTCCCGCCGGCATATCCACTCGCAGCAGACCTTTGGGGTTATGGCGAGCAGCGGAAAATACCGCTTCAGTTTCTTCCAGATCCGCCAGCAACCGCACACAACGCGGGTAATAGGCTGCGCCATCGAGCGTCAGGCTGATCTGGCGGGTGGTGCGTTGCAGCAGCTGCACGCCCAGATGTGCCTCAAGTTGCTTGATCAAAATAGTCACCGACGCGCGAGGCAATTGCAGGCTGTCGGCCGCCCTGGCGAAGCCGCCCAGTTCGACGATTCGGGTGAACACGCGCATGGCGTTGAAACGGTCCATTGCTTTGGCTACCGGCTGATTATTTAGAAATTACAAATAGTGATAGCAGTTTTAGCCGGTTTATCTCGTTTCTGTCGAGGTTAACAATGGGATTTCAATTCACAGGGAGCTGATTTCATGCAAACACGTCAACTGGGCAAAAACGGTCCGCAGGTGAGCGCGATCGGGCTGGGCTGCATGGGCATGACCGATTTCTACACCACGGGCGTCGACACCCGCGAAGCCACGGCCACTTTGCACCGCGCACTGGAACTGGGGATCAACCTGCTCGACACGGCAGACATGTACGGCCCGCATACCAACGAAGAGCTGATCGGCAAGGCCATTGTCGGCAAGCGTGACCAAGTGTTTCTGGCCAGCAAGTTCGGCATTGTCCGCGACCCGTCCACCCCCGATGCCCGAGGCGTCAACGGTCGACCGGAATACATTCGCAAATCTATCGACGGCACCCTCAAGCGCCTTGGGGTGGAAACCCTGGATTTGTATTACCAGCACCGCATCGATCCACAGGTGGCCATCGAGGAAACCGTCGGCGCCATGGCAGAACTGGTGAAGGCCGGCAAGGTGCGTTACCTGGGCTTGAGTGAAGCATCGGTCGCCACGCTGGAGCGTGCACACAAGGTTCATCCAATCAGCGCACTGCAAAGCGAGTATTCGCTGTGGAGCCGCGATCAAGAGGAGAACGGTTGCCTGGCCGCGTGCCAGCGCCTGGGCGTTGCCTTTGTGCCTTACAGCCCGTTGGGCCGGGGCTTTTTGACCGGTGCTTTGAGCAGCCCGAATGACTTCGCAGCCGACGATTACCGTCGCTTCAGCCCGCGTTTCCAAGGGGAAAACTTCGCCAAGAACCTGTTGCTGGTGCAACAGGTACAGGCCCTGGCCGCCGACAAGCGTGTGACGGCGGGCCAACTGGCGTTGGCGTGGGTCTTGGCCCAAGGGGATTACCTGATCCCGATTCCGGGCACCAAACAGCGTAAATACCTGGAAGAAAATGTGGCCGCACTGGACGTGAAGTTGAGCCGCGAAGAGTTGCAGGCCCTGGAAGCGATATTCCCGGCCAATGCCACGGCAGGCTTGCGTTATCCGGAAGAGGTCATGAAGTTGCTTGACCGGTAGCAGATACCCGGCCCGCTCGACTGTTCGAGCGGGCCGGCACTGACAAACGTCAGGCCTTGGCCTTGACGCCCCTGATGCTATTGTCTTGGATGGTGTCCAGTTGCGTGGCGAAATACTCCAGCGCATTGAACTTCGCATCCGGGTCTTTCTGTACGCCAAACCGGTCGAACTTATCACCGGCATTCAGCAGGGTCATCGAAGTAATATCGGAAATCAGGCCTTTGCTTCTCAAGAAAGCAAGTAACCAGGAAGGCCTTTATGTACGCCTGGTTAGTTTGTTTGTATCAATGGTGCCGGGCAAACCAACTTGCTGGCGCTCAAGGTTCGTTGATTGTAACAGGCTGGCATGGCCCCCTGTGGCGAGGGAGCTTGCTCCCGCCGGGGCGCGCGGCGACCCCGAATCTGCCAACGTGGGGATCCAGATCGAATACAAGCGTCTGTTTTGCGACTGCTTCGCAGCCGAGCGGGAGCAAGCTCCCTCGCCACAATGATTACCAAAGCTGTATTACTTCGAAACAATCCGCCCCCTCTTCTCGAGAGAAAAGGGTCAAAATACGTTCTTTTTGGCCGCAACCCGAGACGAGCCCCCATGCGAACCTACCTGCGTCTGGCAGCCCTGAGCGCCCTCTTCATTTCATCCGTGGCCCAGGCCGCCGACCTGATCCCTATCGAAGTTCATCGCGATGCCAATTGCGGCTGCTGCAAAAAATGGGTCAGCCATCTGGAAGCCAACGGCTTCAAGGTCGAAGACCACGTCGAAGCCGACATGAGCCAATTCAAGCAACAACATGGCGTGCCACCGCGCCTGGCGTCCTGCCACACCGCCGTGATCAACGGCAAATTCGTCGAAGGCCATGTGCCAGCCGAGCAAGTATTGGCCTTGAGCAAGCGTGACGATCTGCTGGGGGTTGCCGCCCCCGGCATGCCGATGGGCTCACCCGGCATGGAAATGGACGGTATGAGCGACGCCTACCAGGTGATCGGCCTGAAAAAGGACGGTACTGACGTAGTGGTGGCGGACTACCCCGCCAATTGATGTCGGGTGCATGCCTCGGGCTGTTTTTCGCGGCGTTTGGTGCCGCGACCCTGCTGCCCTTGCAGTCCGAGGCGGTGCTGGTGGGGCTGTTGCTCAGCGGCCAGTATTGGCTCTGGTCACTGCTGGCGGTGGCAACGCTGGGCAATGTGCTGGGTTCGCTGCTGAACTGGTGGCTGGGGCGCGGCATCGAGCGGTTTCGCCACCGTCGCTGGTTTCCAGTCAGTCCTCGTCATCTTCAGCAAGCGCAAAAGCACTATCAGCACTACGGTCATTGGTCGTTGCTGTTGAGCTGGGTGCCCATCATCGGCGACCCCTTGACGCTGGTGGCCGGTGTCATGCGCGAACCGCTGGGGCGTTTCCTGGTGATCGTGACACTCGCCAAGGGCGCCCGCTATGGTGTGTTGGCCGTGGCTACGCTGGGGTGGATGGGATGAACGATGGTAGCTGCCGGAGGTCCAGGCGAAAATGAGTCATCATCAGGTACTCGGCACGCAAATGGCGAAACCGAATTCCCAATTCCCGGGCATTGCTCGACTGACTGAACAAAACCAATCCCGTTCGTTGATGAGGTAAAGCTGATGGCTGTGCAGATTGCAGTGATCGATGACTGGCAGGACGTGGCTCGCGACGTGGTGGACTGGTCGGTGCTGGACAGCATTGGCCAAGTGAGTTTTATTCATGACTACCCTGCCGACAACCAAGCCCTGGCCGAACGTCTGGGCTCATTCGAAGTGATCTGCGTGATGCGCGAACGCACCCGGTTCGACGAAGACCTGCTGCGCCGCTTGCCCACACTCAAACTGCTGGTCACCGGCGGCATGCGTAACGCCGCCCTGGACCTGAAAGCGGCTGCGGCCCTGGGCATCCAGGTCTGCGGCACCGACAGTTACAAACACGCCGCTCCCGAACTGACCTGGGCGTTGATCATGGCCGCGACCCGCAATCTTGTGGCCGAAGCCAACGCTTTGCGCGCAGGCCAATGGCAGCAAGGCCTGGGGGGTGACTTGCAGGGCAAGACGCTGGCGATTCTGGGCTTGGGCAGCATCGGTCAACGGGTCGCCCGGTTCGGTCAGGTGTTCGGCATGCGAGTGATTGCCTGGAGCGAAAACCTGACTGCCGAACGGGCCGCCGAAGTCGATGTGACCTTTGTCAGCAAGCAGGAACTGTTCGAGCAGGCCGATGTGCTGTCGGTCCATCTGGTACTCAGCGAGCGCAGCCGAGGGCTGGTGGATGCTCAGGCGCTGGACTGGATGAAACCCACGGCCTGGCTGGTCAACACCGCCCGCGGGCCGATTGTCGATGAGTCGGCGCTGATCAAGGCGCTGCAAAAACAACGCCTGGCGGGTGCTGCGCTGGACGTGTTCGAGCACGAACCGTTGCCACGCCATCACCCCTTCAGGACGCTGGACAATGTGCTGGCCACGCCGCATGTCGGGTATGTCAGCCGACAGAACTACCAACTGTTTTTTTCGCAAATGATTGAAGACATTCAAGCCTGGGCAGCGGGAGCGCCGATCCGGATTCTGGGCTGAGACCGCGTTATCGTTCTTCGCGGGCTCGCCCGCGAAGAGGCCCTCAAACCCACCACATCCCCTTAATCCTACGCACCGCAATGGTGCAACCCTCATTCTGTCGCGCCCAACTATCGTGACCTCCCGGTCCCAATTTGACCCACACCCAAAAACCAACCTGCCCTTCGTCGGTGCGCCCCCCCATAAAGCTCGCGTGTTTTGTACCCTCTTCCAACCGATTGTCGAACAATTTCGCAGTTGACCGCCCCCGCTCTAAGTTCTGGCCTAGACTCATTTTCGCGGGGTAAAACCGGCTGGTCATTCGGTGAAAAAAATCGAAACTTTTGGTACTGGCCTCGTGTCAGGTTAAGAGTAGGGCCACAGCGACTGGTGCATTCCTTGCAACAGCCACTTCACCCATTCTGCTTCAGCGCATGGGCAGCACTTGCTCACCGATGCGTAGCGCGTTTGCGCCCGGCCACAGGATTTGGCCACGAACACCGTTTGTGCCAGACCTAGAATTAGATCAACAACACGGGAGATTCATATGATCAGTGCGGCTTTAGATATCCAGGGAGAACGTGCTCATCAGCAGGTCGGGGAAACGAGCACCGTCGGTGTCCTCAATGCCAAATCGGTCAAAGCGCCGACCCCCAAGACGCTGGTACCGGTAGCCAGCCAGAATCCCAACAAGAAGAAAGTCCTGTTCGTCACCTCGGAGATTGCCGACCTGGTAAAAACCGGAGGTCTTGGCGACGTTTCCGCCGCACTGCCACGGGCGATGGCGCATCTGCACGATGTCCGGGTGTTGATCCCCGGTTATCCGCAAGTGCTGAACAGCGAAAACCCGATTCATATCATTGGTGAGCTGGGGGGGCACGCCGCGTTGCCGCCCTGCAAGATCGGGCGCATGGACATGCCCGACGGCCTGGTCATTTACGTGTTGATCTGCCCTGAACTGTACGAGCGCGAAGGTTCACCTTACGGCGCCAACAACGGCCGCGACTGGCCGGACAACCATATTCGTTTCGCCCGCCTGGGCCTTGCGGCAGCCGATATCGCCGCCAACCTCGCCCAAATTCACTGGTGCCCGGACCTGGTGCACGCCCACGACTGGCCCGCCGGCCTGGCCCCTGCCTATATGCACTGGCGCGGCCAACGTACCCCAACCCTGTTCACCATCCACAATCTGGCGTATCAGGGCGTCACCAGCCTCGGCTCGTGCCCGGAACTCGGGATCCCCCTGCATGCCTTGCAACAGGAAGGCATGGAATTCTACGGCAAGATGTCGTTCCTCAAGGCCGGCATGGCCTACTCGAGCCACATCACCACCGTCAGCGCGACCTATGCCCAGGAAATCACCACGCCGGCCTTCGGCTGCGGCCTCGACGGTTTTCTCGCCGCCAAGACCCAGCAGGGCCTGCTCAGCGGGATTCCAAACGGCATCGATGAAAGCTGGGACGCGGCCACCGATCCGCACCTGTTCCACCCGTTCGGCATCGGCGACTGGGACGGCAAAGCGGTCAACGCGGCGCATGTTCGCCGGCTGTTCGACCTCGACGACTCCGAAGGTCCGCTGTTCGCCGTAGTCTCGCGGCTGGTCTACCAGAAAGGCCTGGACCTGACCGAAGCAGTGGCCGAATACATTGTCGCCAACGGCGGGCAGATCGCGATCATCGGCCGTGGCGAGCCGGAAGAAGAACAAGCCATGCGTGAATTGGCGTTGCGCTTCCCCGGGCAAATCGGAGTGCACATCGGCTTCAATGAAACCGACGCCCGCCGGATGTTCGCCGGCAGTGATTTCCTGTTGATGCCTTCGCGTTACGAACCCTGCGGCCTGAGCCAGATGTATGCTCAACGTTTCGGTTCATTACCGGTGGCCCGCAATACCGGCGGCCTGGCCGACACCATTGAAAACGGCGTGACCGGGTTCCTCTTCGATGAATCCACCGTGGAGAGTTATCGCGAAGCCCTGAGCCGGGCGTTCAAGGTGTTTGCCTTCCCCGGCCTGCTCAACGCCATGCGTTGCCGGGCCATGGCGGCCCCCTTCAATTGGTGCAAGGCGGTCGAACCCTACGCCGAACTCTACGAACAACTGGTGGCAAAAGCGCTGGGTAAATCGGGCAAACAGTAAGAGGTTTTCAACGATGCCGTTACGGACCCTTGAGACCTGGCCCCACGGCGCAATCATGCTGGACGCAGAACACACGCGTTTTGCCTTGTGGGCGCCAGATGCATTTTTCGTCAGCCTGGAACTGGAAAATGGCCAATCCCTGCCGCTACAGCCCCAGGCCGATGGCTGGTTTGTGATCAAGACCCGCTGCCCCGCGGGCACCCGTTACCGCTACAACATCGATGGCGAGCTTACGGTGCCGGACCCAGCCTCCCGCGCGCAGGCGGGCGATATCGGCAGCCACAGCGTGGTGGTCGATCCCCTCGCCTATCGCTGGCAACACCGCACCTGGCAGGGTCGGCCATGGAACGAGGCGGTGATCTACGAACTGCACGTCGGTGCGCTCGGCGGTTTCAGCGAGGTCGAGCAGCATTTGGCGCGCCTGGTCGAGCTGGGTATTACCGCTATCGAACTGATGCCGTTGGCGCAGTTCCCCGGCGAGCGCAACTGGGGCTATGACGGGGTTTTACTGTACGCACCTCAGGCCTCCTACGGCACTCCCGAACAACTCAAGCACCTGATCGACACGGCCCACGGCCATGGCCTGGCGGTGATTCTGGACGTGGTCTACAACCACTTCGGCCCGGACGGCAATTACCTGCATCGCTACGCCCAAAGCTTTTTTCGCGAGGACCAACACACCCCGTGGGGCGCGGCCATCGACTTCCGGCGGCGTGAGGTGCGCGACTTCTTTATCGATAACGCGCTGATGTGGTTGCTGGAGTACCGCTTCGACGGCCTGCGCCTGGATGCCGTGCACGCCATCGAAGACCCGGATTTCCTTCAGGAGCTGGCACAGCGGGTTCGCCGGCAAATCGATCCGGCGCGGCATGTGTGGCTCGTGGCGGAAAACGAGCACAACCAGGCCAGCCTGCTGGAGCAGGGTTTCGACGCGCAATGGAACGACGACGGCCATAACGCCCTGCACGTTTTACTGACCGGTGAAACCGACGCCTATTACGCCGACTACGCCGAGCATCCCACCGAACAGCTCGCCCGCTGCCTGAGCCAGGGCTTTGTGTTTCAGGGCCACATCACCCGTCACGGTACGTCCCGAGGTGAGCCGAGCGGTCACTTGCCGCCCACGGCCTTCGTGCTTTTCCTGCAAAACCACGACCAGATCGGCAACCGCGCCTTTGGTGAGCGGCTGCATCAACTGGCCCGTTGCGAAGCCGTCTACGCCGCCACCGTATTGCTGCTGTTGTCGCCGATGATTCCGTTGATGTTCATGGGCGATGAGTTCGCCGCCGAACAACCGTTCCTGTTTTTCACCGACCACCACGGTGAACTGGCGGAGTTGGTGCGCGAAGGTCGACGCAACGAGTTCGCGGCTTTCAGCGCCTTTGCCGACCCACACACACGCGCGCGGATTCCCGACCCGAACGCGACGCAAACCTTCGAGGCGTCACGACCCGAACTCACAGCCACCCAGCGTCCGGCCATGTATGAGCTGTATCGCCAACTGCTGCAAATCCGCCATCGCCACCTCATCGCGCATTTACCCGGTGCCAGGGCGCTGGGGGCGCAGGTCCTGGCCGAGGGGGCAGTGACGGCGCGCTGGCGGCTGGGCGACGGCAGTCAGTTGCGCATTGACCTGAACCTCAGCGACACACCCGTGGTCCACACCTCACAGGCCGGCGCTACGTTGTTGTTCGAATACCCGTCCCAATCGGCTGGCCTGTTGGATCAGGGCACACTTGCCCCCTATTGCGCGCTCGTCAGCCTCACGGCCGCAGCCCCTTTGCTACCCCTGGATGGAGAGCGCCCATGAGCGATGCGCAACTGGAAATACTGGCCAGCCGAGCCGGCCTGGCCGTCGACTGGATCGACGCCAACGGCCGCCCACAGAAAGTCACTCCATCGGTGTTACGTGCAGTGCTCACCGGGCTCGGCCACCCGGCTGGCAGCGCGCAGGAAATCGACGCCAGCCTGCAGGAGTTGCAGCAAGTGCAGCAGACCCGACACCTGCCGCCACTGCTGACCTGTGACGTTGGCGTCGGCCTTGATCTGGCCCACTACTTCGAACCGCAGACCCCGTGTGAAATCCATCTCGAAGACGGCTCGCGGCTCAACCTGAAGCTCGATGACAAGGCGGTTTTGCCCGGTCTGGTCCCGGTGGGTTATCAGCACGTCAGTATCGGCGACCAGTCCTTCACCCTGGCAGTGGCGCCCCAGCGGTGCTACAGCGTCGGCGACGCCGTTGACAGTCAAAACCCGCGCGTCTGGGGCCTGAGCGTGCAGTTGTACTCGTTGCGCCGTCCTGGCGATGGCGGTTTCGGCGATACCCAGGCCCTTGAAGATCTTGCCCGGGTGGCCGGCGAACGGGGCGCCGAAGCACTGGCGATCAGCCCGCTGCACGCGATGTTCAGCGGCGACACCCAGCGCTACAGCCCTTACTCGCCCTCCAGCCGTTTGTTCCTCAATAGCCTGTACGCGGCGCCCGGTGCGATTCTCGGTGAACGTGCCCTGCGCGCCGCGATCGACGCCACCGGCCTTGCCGCTGAACTCAAGCACCTCGAAGCATTGCCGCTGATCGACTGGCCGACCGCCGCCGAAGCCAAGCATCGCTTGCTCGAAGCCTTGTATGAAGGATTCACCCACGGCGAACACCCCTTGCACCCAGACTTCAGCAGCTTCCGCCATGCCGGTGGCGAAGCGCTGGAAAATCATTGCCGCTTCGAAGCGATCCAGGAAGCCCGTGCGAGGCGCGGTGAAAGCCTCGACTGGCGTGAGTGGCCCGAGCAATGGCGTGACCCGCGCAGCACCGCCCTGGCGCATTTTGCCGAAGAAAATTCGACCCGCATCGGCTATTACGCGTTCTGCCAATGGCTGATTGCGCGCAGCCTGGAGCGCGCCCAAACGGCCGCTCGCGGTGCCGGCATGGGCATCGGCCTGATCGCCGACCTGGCGGTGGGCGCCGACGGCGGCGGCAGCCAGGCGTGGAGTCGCCAGGACGAATTGCTCGCCTCACTGACCGTGGGTGCGCCACCGGACATCCTCAACCGCACCGGCCAGGGTTGGGGGATTTCCGCGTTTTCCCCGGAAGGTCTGGTGCGCAACGGCTTTCGCGCGTTCATCGAAATGCTGCGAGCCAACTTCGCCCACGCCGGTGGCCTGCGCATCGATCACGTCATGGGCCTGCAACGACTGTGGGTGATCCCCAGGGACGCGCCGCCCAGCGACGGGGCTTACCTCTATTACCCGGTGGACGACCTGCTGCGCTTGCTGACCCTCGAATCCCATCGGCATCAAGCCATCGTCCTTGGCGAAGACCTCGGCACCGTGCCCGAAGGCCTGCGGGAAAAACTCATCGCCCGCTCGATCCTCGGCATGCGCGTGCTGCTGTTCGAACAGGACAACGCGCACTTCAAGCCGATTCTCGACTGGCCGGACAACGCACTGGCGACCACCAGCACCCATGACCTGCCGACGCTCAATGGCTGGTGGCATGCTCGCGATATCGACTGGAGCGCTCGCTTGGGTCTGACCGACGCCCCGGGTGAAATCGAATGGCGCCAACACCGTGAACGCGAGCGCGAAGGTTTGCGCCGGGTGCTGAGCCAGGACCCGCAGAACTTTCGCGAAGAGTCCCATGAAACCGATCAGGTGCTCGACGCCGCCATCCGGTTCCTCGGTCATACCCGCACGCCGCTGGTTTTGCTGCCAATGGAAGATGCCTTGGGTATCGAACAGCAGGCCAACCTGCCCGGCACCACCGATACCCATCCCAACTGGTCCCGCAGGCTCCCCGGTGACAGCGAGTCATTGCTCGATGACCCGGACGCCGCACGCCGCCTGGAACTGCTCGCCTGTGCGCGACTTCAGGCGGCCGAGCGTGACCAATGAATCAACCGCTCATCCAGCCGTTGCGGGCGACCCTGCGGCTGCAGTTTCATAAAGGCTTCACACTGGATCACGCAGTGCCGCTGGTGCCGTATTTCGCCAGCCTGGGCATCAGCCACCTCTACGCTTCGCCGCTGCTCACCGCCCGCGCGGGTTCCATGCATGGCTACGACGTGGTGGACCCGAGCACCGTAAACCCTGAACTCGGTGGCGAAGCCGCATTGCGCCGTTTGGTCAGTGCATTGCGCGAACAGCACATGGGACTGATCCTCGACATCGTCTCCAACCACATGGCCGTTGGTGGAGGCGACAATCCCTGGTGGCTCGATTTGCTGGAATGGGGGCGGCTGAGCCCTTACGGCGCGTTCTTCGACATTCAATGGCACTCGCCCGACCCGTTGATGGAAGGTCAGTTGCTGCTGCCTTTTCTGGGCAGCGATTACGGCATCGCCTTGCAAGACGGCACCCTGCCCCTGCATTTCGATGCCCGGCGTGGTGCTTTTTATACCGAGCATTACGAGCATCACTTTCCGATTTGCCCCACCGATTACGGCGAACTGCTCAAGGTCGACGATCGATTGAATGCCGAGCAGGCCGAGCGACTCAAATCCCTGGCAGACCGCTTCACTACCTTGAGTTACCAGACCGACGCCCACAGCCTGGCGATACCGCTGAAAACGGAACTGGCTGAACTGGCCAGCGATCCGGCCATTCTTCACGCCATCCAGCACACCCTCGGCACTTACGACTCGCTAACCCCCGAGGGTTTCCAGCGCCTGCATAACCTGCTGGAGCGCCAGAGTTATCGCCTGGCCAGTTGGCGCACCGCGGCGGACGACATCAACTGGCGGCGCTTTTTCGATATCAACGAACTGGGTGGCCTGCGTGTCGAACGTCCGGCGGTGTTCGAAGCAACCCATGCAAAAATCTTCGAGCTGGTGGCCGAAGGGTTGATCGACGGCTTACGCATCGACCACATCGACGGCCTCGCCGATCCGCGCGGTTACTGCCGCAAATTGCGGCGCAGGGTCGATAGCCTGGCACCGGGCCGGCACCTGCCGCTCTACGTCGAGAAGATCCTCGGCGAAGGCGAAACCCTGCACCGCGACTGGTGCGTCGATGGCAGCACCGGTTACGAATTCATGAACCAGTTGTCGTTGCTGCAACACGACCCCGAAGGCGCCCAGACTTTGGGTGAACTCTGGAGCCGGCACAGCGAACGGCCGGCTGACTTCTGTCAGGAAGCGCAACTGGCGCGCCAGCAGATTCTCAACGGCTCCCTGGCCGGGGATTTCGAAAGCGTTGCCCACGCTCTGTTGCAAGTGGCCCGGGACGACCTGATGACGCGGGACCTGACCCTCGGCGCGATCCGTCGGGCGTTGCAGGAACTGATCGTGCACTTCCCGGTGTACCGCACTTACATCAGCCCGCTGGGCCGTTTCGCCCAGGACGAGGTGTTTTTCCAGCAGGCCATGGACGGTGCCCGGCAAACCCTTGGCGAGGCCGACTGGCCGGTGCTCGATTGCCTGGCCGGCTGGCTTGGAGGCCAACCTTGGCGCAAGCGTCCGGTGGGCCGCTCGCGCAAGCTGCTCAAGCATGCGTGTGTGCGCTTCCAGCAACTGACCTCACCGGCGGCGGCCAAAGCGGTGGAAGACACCGCGCTTTATCGCTCGGCCGTGCTGTTGTCGCGCAACGATGTCGGCTACAACACCGAGCAGTTCAGTGCGCCGGTTGCCGACTTCCATGCCGCCTGCGCCAATCGTCTGGCCGAGTTTCCCGACAACCTGCTCGCCACCGCGACCCACGATCACAAACGCGGCGAAGACAGCCGTGCGCGGCTGGCCGTGTTGAGCGAGCGCAGCGCCTGGTACGCCGAGCAGGTCGAACACTGGCGAACCCTGGCCGGCGAACTGCGTACTGACCCCAACGCGCCCTCGGCGGGCGACGAGCTGATTCTCTATCAAACGATGCTCGGCAGTTGGCCGCTGGCACTACGCAGTGACGATCAACTGGCGCTCGAGGACTACGCCAAACGCCTGTGGCAGTGGCAACAGAAAGCCCTGCGCGAAGCCAAGTTGCAAAGCAGCTGGAGCGCGCCGAACGAGGGCTATGAACAGGCGACTCATGAGTTTCTCGATCGCCTGCTCCTGAGCCCCGAAGGCCAGTCACTGCGCGCGGCCATCGGTGCGGCTGCCCAGAGCATTGCCGTCCCGGGCGCACTCAATGGCTTGGCGCAAACCTTGCTGCGAATGACTGTGCCGGGGGTGCCGGACCTCTATCAGGGCAACGATTTCTGGGACTTCACGCTGGTCGATCCGGACAACCGCCGGCCGGTGGATTACCTCAGTCGTCAGCAGGCCATGCATACGCCCCAGAGCCTGCCCGATCTGTTGGCGAACTGGCGTGACGGGCGCATCAAGCAAACCCTGATCGCCCAAGCGTTACACCGGCGGGCCGAGCATGCCGGGTTGTTTCAAAAAGGGGCTTATCAAGCCCTGGAAGTCATCGGCAGCCAGGCTCATCGAGCATTGGCGTTTGCTCGTGAATGGCAAGGAGAACGGGCTATCGTGATCGTACCTATACGTTGTTCCCAAATGCTGGAAAACAGTGCCAACCCGCAGGTTGACGCGCCGCTGTGGGGCGACACCCGGGTCAAATTGCCATTCGCCGTTCCTGAAGAAAATCTGAAGGGACTTTTTGCAAGCGTCACAGTCACAAAACACAGGGAGCTGATGGTCAGCGCCGCGCTGGGGGATTTCCCGGTCAATCTCTTTATCCAAACGATCCAAGCTTGAGTTCAGTTCAGGAGCATTGCGATGAGTACCGACGAGAAACGCATTCGCGAATTTGCCTATCAAATCTGGGAATCCGAAGGAAAACCCGAAGGCCAGGAAGCGCGCCATTGGGAGATGGCCTGCAAACTGGCCGAGGCCGAAGCGCTGGCGCCCGGCAAACCAGCCAAAGCGAGCAGCAGCAAAACCGCAAGCGCCAAGCCCGCGGTCGGCAAACCAGACGGCAAGCTGGTCAATGCCAAGGGCATCGAAACCAAACCCCGTGCCAAGCCCAAAGCCAAACCCGCCGCCGCTTCGGCAGTGATCCCGCCGGGCGAAAAAACCACGGTGAAAAAGCCTCGCGCCGCGCGTAAACCACCCGAGGTCTGACGCTTCACTGTCTTGTCCTGATTTGTGGCGAGGGGGCTTGCCCCCGTTCGGCTGCGAAGCAGTCGTAAACCAGACGCCACGTTGCTGATTAAAGAATCGCAGTGACTGGTTTAAGGGTCGCTTTGCGACCCAACGGGGCGATGCGGCGTTCCGACAAGCCCCCTCGCCACAGAGCGCCCTCGAAAAAAAACGTTGCAGGAGCAGCTATGACCAGTCCAAAGAAAACCGCGCCCGACTTTCACGAGGCCTCGCGAATCCGTGAAGGCTTGCCCTTCCCGCTAGGCGCGACCTGGGATGGCCTGGGAGTCAATTTCGCGCTGTTTTCGGCTAACGCGACCAAGGTCGAACTGTGCATCTTCGACGATGCCGGCGAGGTAGAGATCGAGCGTATCGAGTTGCCGGAATACACCGACGAGATCTACCACGGCTACTTGCCCGACGCCCACCCGGGGTTGATCTACGGTTATCGCGTGCATGGGCCGTACGACCCGGCCAACGGTCATCGCTTCAACCCGAACAAGCTGCTGATCGATCCCTACGCCAAACAATTGGTCGGCCAATTGAAATGGTCCGAAGCGTTGTTCGGTTTCACCATCGGCCATCCTGACGCCGACCTCAGTTTCGATGAACGGGACAGCGCGCCCTTCGTGCCCAAATGCAAAGTGATCGACCCGGCCCACACCTGGGGCCACGACCATCGGGTCAGCGTGCCGTGGGACAAGACGATCATTTATGAGACTCACGTACGCGGTTTCAGCATGCGTCATCCCTCCGTTCCCGAGAACCTGCGCGGCACCTTCGCCGGGTTGATGGTCGATGACGTGCTGGAACATATCCGCAAGCTCGGCGTGTCGACTGTGGAATTGCTGCCGATTCATGCCTTCGTCAATGACCAGCATCTGCTGCACAAAGGCATGACCAATTACTGGGGGTACAACAGCATTGCGTTCTTTGCCCCCGACCCGCGCTATCTGGCCAGCGGCAAGATCGCCGAGTTCAAGGAGATGGTCGCGCACCTGCACGAGGCCAATCTGGAAGTCATTCTCGACGTGGTCTACAACCACACCGCCGAAGGCAACGAACAAGGCCCGACCCTGTCGATGCGCGGCATCGACAACGCCTCTTACTACCGTTTGAGGCCCGACGACAAACGCTACTACATCAACGATTCCGGCACCGGCAACACCCTGGACCTGAGTCACCCGTGTGTGCTGCAAATGGTCACCGACTCGCTGCGTTACTGGGCCACGGAAATGCACGTCGACGGTTTCCGTTTCGACCTGGCGACTATCCTCGGCCGCTACCACGACGGTTTCGACGAGCGCCACAGCTTTCTGGTGGCCTGCCGTCAGGACCCGGTGCTGCGTCAGGTGAAGTTGATTTCCGAGTCGTGGGACTGTGGCCCCGGGGGTTATCAGGTCGGCAACTTCCCGCCGGGCTGGGTCGAATGGAACGACAAATTCCGCGACACCGTGCGCGCGTTCTGGAAAGGCGACGACGGCCAGCTCGCCGACTTCGCCGGCCGCATGACCGCCTCCGGTGAGATGTTCAACCAGCGCGGCCGTAGACCGTATGCTTCGCTGAACTTCATCACCGCCCATGACGGCTTCACCCTCAACGATCTGGTGTCGTACAACGACAAACACAACGAGGCTAACGACGAGAACAATCAGGACGGCAGCAACAACAACCTGTCCTGGAACCACGGCGTCGAAGGCCCCACCGACGATCCCGAGATCAATGCCCTGCGCCAGCGGCAGATGCGCAACTTCTTCGCCACGTTGCTGCTGTCCCAAGGCACGCCGATGCTGGTGGCCGGCGACGAGTTCGCCCGCACCCAGGAAGGCAACAACAACGCTTATTGCCAGGACAGCGAGATCGGCTGGGTCAATTGGGACCTGAGCGAAGACGGCAAGGCCCTGCTCAAGTTCGTCAAACGCCTGATCAAGTTGCGCCTGACCTATCCGATCCTGCGGCGCGGGCGCTTCCTGGTGGGCAATTACAACGAAGACATCGGCGTCAAGGACGTCACCTGGCTGGCGCCGGACGGCAGCGAAATGAGCACCGAACAATGGGAGGAAGGCCACGGCCGCTGCCTGGGCATACTGCTCGACGGTCGAGCCCAGGAAACCGGCATTCGCCGCAAGGGCGCCGATGCAACCCTGTTGCTGGTGGTCAATGCCCACCATGACATCGTCAATTTCCTGCTGCCGGAAGTGCCCGACGGCGGTTTCTGGACGTGCATGATCGACACCAATCAACCGTCGATTCGTGGCCAGGAACGCTTCGAGTTCGGTCACGAATATTCGGTCACCGGCCGTTCGCTGCTGCTGTTCGAATTGCAGCATGAGGAAGAAGAGTGAGCGGGCCCTCGGGGGCAAGCCGTAATGAAATCTGTAGCAGCTGCCGAGCTTGCCAGGCAGCTGCTACAAGGGACGGTTTCGCTGATTATTTGCGAAACCTGACACAGCCCGGCTTAAAAAAAACGTATCAGACCAAAGACTGGGGCGACGAATAGCGTTCCATGAGCAATACTCTGCCCGCGGCAATCCAGGGTTCGGAGCGCTGCATATTGCTATCTACCCGCTCTCACGGGCCTGCCAGGCTTGCGCCCTTGCAAGCATTGCGCACAACTGAGGGCAAGACAGAACAAGGACGTAGCGCCCATGAAAACAGTTTCCATCAGCGAAAGTGGTCTGTCCGCGCAAATCTGGAACAGCGCCCAGCAACTGGACAACATCCCTGTCATCAATACCGAAACCCTGGTCCCGGCCGGCGCTCGCGCAGTGGTGATCGCGCCGCATCCTGGCGATGAAGTGGTGACCTGCGGTGGCCTGCTGCAACAGCTGTGTACCCTTGGCCATCCTCTGCAATTGATCTCGATCACCGATGGCAGCGCCAGTCATCCGGGATCGCGACAGTGGTCGAAGAAACGCCTGAGCGTGTTCCGCCCCCAGGAAAGCGTCGAAGCCTTGCGCCGGCTCGGGTTGCCGATGCACAGCCTGAAGTGGATTCGCGGTGGCTTCACCGACAATGGTCTGACCGAGCGAGAGTTTGAGTTGACCCAATTCATCGTCCGCTACCTGCGCCCCGGTGATGTGGTGTTCACCACTTGGCGCGAAGACGGCAATGTCGACCACGACGCCGTCGGCCGGGCCAGCGCCAGGGCAGCAGCGCTGGTCGGTGCGACGCTCAACGAAATACCGGTTTGGGCCTGGCACTGGCCGACACGCGACCACGGGCTGATCCCCTGGCATCGCGCGCGCAAGGTACGCCTCGATACCTGGACCGTCGCGCGCAAAAGCCACGCTACCTACGCCTACGCCAGCCAACTCGACGGCGAACCGGCGATCGGCATCGCCCCGATGCTGCCCCGGATAATCCTGGAGCGCATGCGTTTGCCGTATGAAATCGTGTTTGTCTGAATCATTCGAGGAATGTCTTAGGCGAGAGGGCTTTTGTGGTGAGGGAGCTTGCTTGTGGCGAGGGAGCTTGCTCCCGCTGGGGCGCGAAGCGGCCCCAAAAGCTTTGCGACTGCTTCGCAGCCGAACGGGAGCAAGCTCCCTCGCCACAAGCAAGCTACCCCCACTACAAGCAAGCTCCCTTACAAAAGCTCCTTTGCTATAAATCACGCTGAACTGCTTCTCCATCCATCAGTCGCATACATACACCACCCCCTGATTTCCCAGGAGTGAACGTGACCAGCGATTTCGAACGCCAAGCTGTCGAATCAGTGCCATTGAACACGACCGCGGCGATTCATCGACTCAGAGTGCTGACGGTCAACACTCACAAGGGCTTCACCGCCCTCAACCGGCGCTTCATCCTCCCGGAACTGCGCGAAGCGGTACGCAGTACCTCGGCAGACCTGGTGTTTCTGCAGGAAGTGGTCGGTGAACACGACCGACATGCTTTCCGTTACAACGACTGGCCGCAAACCTCGCAATACGAATTCCTGGCCGACAGCATGTGGAGCGACTACGCATACGGTCGCAACGCGGTCTACCCCGACGGCCACCATGGTAATGCCCTGCTGTCGAAATACCCGATCCGCGAATTTCGCAACCTTGATGTCTCGATCACCGGTCCCGAGCGTCGCGGATTGCTGCACTGCGTACTGGATGTGCCGGGGCATGCCGAAGTGCACGCCATTTGCGTGCACCTGAGCCTGTTGGAAAGCCACCGACAACTCCAGCTCCAGCTGCTCTGCCTGTTGCTTGAATCGCTGCCCGACGATGCCCCGGTGATCATTGCTGGCGACTTCAACGACTGGCAGTTGCAAGGCAACGCCGCCCTTGCTCGACGCGACTACCTGCATGAAGCGTTCGAGCGTCACCACGGTCGACCGGCAAAAACTTACCCGGCGCGTTTTCCCCTGCTGCGCCTGGACCGGGTCTACCTGCGCAATGCCAGCAGTCATGAACCGCGAATACTCGGCCACAAACCCTGGACGCACCTGTCGGACCATTTACCGCTGACGGTGGAGGTGCGTCTGTAACACCGTCAAGCAACAGGCGCCAAGAACTGCCGCCTGCAACAGAAAAAATGACAGCAATCGTGTACCCGACTTGCTCATGAGTTTTGCACTGCTCTTCCTTCATGCAATCGATAGCCCACTACCCAACACGTCTGGGCCGCACCTTTCAGCATGATTTTTTGCACAAACAATAACTTAGATCAGCGCCAAAAATCAGTCATTTACAGACTCTAAAATAGCCGTACCACTTATCGGCCATTTTCTTGACGCAGTGCCATCGGTCTTCTTAGCTAGTCCTTACTACCCCCGGAAATCCATCAGGGGCATGCCTCCAGACACCCGTAAAACGGGCGGGTCGGACCTTGCCTCAATCCATTCGGTCGCCCCTCATTCGGGGTAGGAGAGACGCCACAGCGAGATACGCATGCGATTGCAAGGTAGACCTCCATGAGAACTTCTTTCACCCCACAAGAGATAAAATTCACTTTTTGCGTTGTCTCCGGTTCACTCCTGCTGTGCTCATCCATGGAGGTGCGAGCGTCGTCTGCCGAGGTCGAAACAACGCCCTGGTACAGCCAGCAACTGCCGACACTCACCTTGCCCTTCGGCGTCGCCACGTATCCCGACCGTTTACGCGTCAATTCCGACTTACCCAGCTCACGCCTGACGATCGAAGACGCCGCGCCCTTGGCCTGGGACCACGCCTATGGGCCGACGTCGCGGCAGGCCCAAACCGATTATCTGGCCCAGGGCACGATCCCCGGCGCCAGCGAATTCAAAGGCCCGGCGCTTCTGACCGTGCAAAGCAACAGCGGTAGTACCCAGCGGGTCGGACTGATCGGCGGCACCGCTCAATTCCAGGGCAACGACAACGGCCTGCTGACCAGTCGCGCCCTCGCCGACCCCAGCCATGACGCGCTCAACCTTCAGGGCCAAAGCCTTGGTGCCTACTGGAGCCTGACCGGGCCGCAAGGCTGGCACGTCGACTTGACGGCCAGCGGTGGCCGGGTCAACGGTTTTAGCCGCAACGACCAGGGCGTGCGACAAACCACCGAAGGCAGCGCAGTGACATTGTCGGTGGAAGGTGGTTTCCCGATTGGCTTGAGCGAAAACTGGGTGGTTGAACCCCAGGCGCAGTTGATCAATCAACGCATCACGCTGGATACGCCGTATGCCGGGTCAGGCAATGCCTCATCCAGCGACCTGACATCCTGGAGCGGACGGGTCGGCGCACGATTGAAGGGCAGTTACGATATCAATGGCTTGGCGGTAGAACCTTATGTGCGGACCAACGTGTGGCACACGATGTACACCGGTAATACCGTGAGCCTGGATCAGGTCGACAAAATCAGCAGCAGCCGCAACTCCTCGTCGGTGGACGTGGGTCTGGGGCTGGTCGCCAGAGTGACACCGTTGGTCAGCCTGTATGTCAGCGCCGATTACAGCAGCAATGTGGATGACAATGATTTGAACGGATTGATTGGCAGCCTGGGGGTGCGGATGCGGTGGTAAAAAGATCAAAAGATCGCAGCCTTCGCCAGCTCCTACAGTTCAGCGCTGTCCCGCCCACCTGGGACCACCCCGATCCTGTAGTAGCTGGCGAAGCCTGCGATCTTTTCGATCAGCCCTCCGGCCGCAAAATCAACACCGCCAACGGCGGCAAATTCAACACCAGTGAAAGTGCCTGCCCATGGCTCGGCTCTTCTTCGGTGAACACCCCGCCACCGTTGCCGTAATTGGACCCGGCGTAAGTGTCGGCATCGCTGTTGATCAACTCGACCCAGCGCCCGGCAAACGGTACGCCGACGCGGTAGGACTGACGCGGCACCGGGGTAAAGTTGGCCACCACCAATACCGGCCTGCCCTCCTTGCTCCAGCGCAGCCAGGCATAGACGCTGTTGATCGCATCATCACCGATCAACCACTGGAAGCCTTGCGGCGCATCGTCCTGATCGTGCAGCGCCGGTTCTTCGCGATACAACCGATTCAGGTCACCGACCAGTTTGCGTACACCCTGGTGTTCCGGGTATTGCAGTAAATACCAGTCCAGTTGCTGATCGTGATTCCACTCACGCCACTGGCCGAATTCGCAGCCCATGAACAACAGTTTCTTGCCGGGATGGGTCCACATGAAACTCAGGTAAGCCCGCAGGTTGGCGAATTTCTGCCAGCGATCGCCGGGCATCTTGTCGATCAGCGAATGTTTGCCATGGACCACTTCGTCATGGGAAATCGGCAGGATGAAGCGCTCGGACCAGGCATACACCAGGCCAAAACTCAGCTCGTTGTGATGATGGGCGCGGTACACCGGATCCTGCTGAATGTAATGCAGCGAATCGTGCATCCAGCCCATGTTCCACTTATAGGCAAAACCCAGGCCGCCCTGTTGCGTACCCTGGCTGACACCCGGCCACGCCGTGGACTCTTCGGCAATCACCAGCGCCCCCGGTGCTTCCAGGGCCACCACATCGTTGAGATGACGCAGGAAATCGATAGCCTCCAGATTTTCCCGACCACCGTGACGATTGGGCACCCATTCGCCGGCCTTGCGCGAGTAATCGCGATACAGCATCGACGCCACCGCATCGACCCGCAGGCCATCGACATGGAAATGCTTGAGCCAGTGCAGCGCCGACGCCAGCATGTAACCGTGCACCTCGGTGCGGCCCAGGTTGTAGATCAGCGTGTCCCAGTCCTGGTGAAAACCTTCCAGCGGGTTGCCGTACTCATACAACGCGGTGCCATCGAACTGTGCCAGGCCGTGGGTGTCGGTGGGGAAATGCGCCGGCACCCAATCGAGGATCACACCGATCTCGGCCTGGTGACAGGCATTGACGAAAGCGGCGAACTCATCCGGCGTGCCGTAACGGGCACTCGGGGCGAATTGCGACAGCAGTTGATAACCCCACGAGCCACCGAACGGATGTTCCATGATCGGCATCAGTTCGATGTGGGTAAAACCCAGCTCCTTCACGTAAGGAATCAGCCGCTCGGCCAGTTCGGGCCAGGTGTACTGACGGGCGACCTCGCCCAAGTCATCCAGCTCACATTGCCAGGAACCGGCGTGCAACTCGTAGATCGACAGCGGTGCGCTGGTTCGCTGACGCTCGCCCCGCGACTGCATCCAGCCCTGGTCCTGCCAGTCGATTGTCAGCGGTGAGGCGACTTTCGACGCGGTGTCTGGCGGCAGCGCCGTGGCAAGGGCCACCGGATCGGCCTTGAGCGGCAGAATGCCGTGGGCGCCGAGGATTTCGTATTTGTAGGCCTCCCCCGCTTGCAGGCGCGGGATGAACAATTCCCAGACCCCGCTGGGATGGCGCAGGCGCATCGGATGCCGGCGGCCGTCCCAGACGTTGAAATCACCGACCACCGAGACCCTTTTGGCGTTCGGCGCCCACACGGCAAAACGCACGCCGTCCACGCCATCGACCGTATTCAGCTGTGCGCCGAGGCAACTGCTCAAGTCACGGTGATTGCCCTCGGCGAACAGGTACAAGTCCATTTCGCCGAGTAACGGGCCAAAGCTGTAAGGATCCTCGGCAAGTTGCTCGCCGCCGGCCCAGCGGGTTCGCAACAGATATGGCTGGGCCCGCTCGAAGTGCCCGACGAACAACCCTGGGGTTGACGTGGTTTCAAGACTGCCGAGTTCCTCCCCGGACGCTTTGTCCACCACCTGCACGCTCAAGGCCCCCGGCAGATAAGCCCGAATGAATTGCCCCCCTGCGCCATCACTATGCGGGCCGAGTATTGCAAAGGGGTCCTGGTACTCGGCGCGTACCAATGCGTCGATATCCCGCGCCCTGGGCAGCAGCGCCTCTTTAACGTGCCCCTGTTCCTTGTTCGAGATACTCATGACTACTCTCCACCAAGATCGGAAAAGGGTTTGAGCCCACTTAATAAACCGTACAAACCGTGCAACGGCACGGGTAGCCAGGTGGGTCGATTTTCGGCCTCATAGGCCACTTCATAAGCCGCCTTCTCCAGACCGAGCAACGCCAGCGCAGCGTCCTCGCCTTCAGGATCTTGCCATGCATGAGCAAGACTAGCTGCCGCCAGCCGATAAGCGTCGACAAATGCTTGCCGTGCCTCTCTCAGATAACGCTCGGCGACTCTTTGACGCGCCGCCTGGACGTCGGCGGTGTTATCGACGTTGTGCACGTTGATCGTCATCGCCGCGGCGTAATCGAAGGAGCGCAACACGCCGCTGACATCTTTATAGGGGCTGTGTTTGCCCCGGCGCTCACGCAGCGGCCGCGCCGGTTCACCCTCGAAATCGATCAGGTAGGCATCGCCCTTGATCACCAGCACCTGCCCCAGATGCAAGTCGCCATGCACGCGAATGCGCAGGCCACCGACCGCTTTCTTACCCAACTCCTGAACGTGGCTGAGGATGGCTTTTTTGTTATCCAGCAATCGACTGACCAATGCCTGGTCCGCCGCGTGCAGTTCAGTTTGATGCTGTTTGAGCAGCTTCAGGGCATGTTCCACTTGCGCCGCCACGTCCTTGGCCGAGGCCAGGGCATCTTTCTGGGTGGTGATCTGTGGGGCGAAGTCCGGGTTAGCGCTCGGGGCCGCCAGCACCTGATGCATTTCCCCCAGACGCTGGCCGAGCATGCCGGCAAAATCCTTCAGCTCGCCGAGGGCGTTGTAATGCTGCTCCTGTTCGGACACGGCATCGGCGAGTTCGTCGCGAAGCGCCCGTTCGAGGTTGTTCTGGGTCCACTCCCACGCATCGCCCTGATTGCTCAAATAGCCTTGGGCGATCATCAACAGCGTGTCCTCGCCCGCCGCGTCGCGACGGATCACCGCCCCCAGCAGCGGCGAAATATTGCGGAAACCGGCACCGGTCAGGTACGCGCTCATTTCCAGCTCCGGGTGCACGCCTGAGGCGACCTTGCGGATCAGTTTCAGCACCAGGCTGCCGCCGATCACCACCGAACTGTTGGATTGCTCGGCGGACAGGTAACGCACCTCCGACTCGGCGCTCAGGCCGAGCCTGGCCAATTCGTCGGTAGGTTCGAAGCGGATCTCGCCGCCATCCGACGGCAACACCATGCTGGCCTGCATGCTCTGCAACACAGCATGAATAAAGCTCTCGAGGCTGAAGGCGTCGGTGATCAGGCCGACCTGACGACCGCGCCGGACCCTGGCCAGTGCCAATTGCTGCGGCAACGCCGCGCCAACCTGTTCCTCGGAGATAAAACCGAAAGGCAGTTGATAACGACTGGTCTGCCCGCCGCTGGTGACGTCGATTTCACCCAGCAGCACTGGATGCTGCGGATCGCCGAAGCGCACGCCGTAAGCAAGGTTGACCTTGTCGATAGCGCCGTCCTTACCGGCGAACCAGCGGCGGTTCTGCAACCAGCTCGGCAGCACGCCCTGCTCCAGCGCGTGGCGGCTCGGCGCTTCGAGCAGCTCTTCCATGCGTTTCTTCAGCACCAGAGTGGTGAAGTCCGGCAAGCTTTGCGCCGGCTCCACGTGCCAGCTTGGCATTTGGTTTTCCGCCGCCAGCCCGAACCAATAGAAACCGTAAGGCGCCAGTGTCAGCAGGAAATTCAACTGGCCGATGGGCGGGAACGCATTGCCACCGAGCATCTCCACCGGAACCATGCCGACGTACGCCGACAGGTCCAGCTCCGCCGCTTGCGCGCTGCGGGACACGTTGGCCACACACAGAATGACCTCGTACTTGCCGTCCGCACCGGTGTATTCGCGGGTATAAGCCAGAATCCGCCGATTGCTCGGCGAGAGCATCTTCAGCGTCCCGCGACCGAAAGCCTTGGACTGCTTGCGCACCGCGAGCAGGCGCCGGTTCCAGTTCAACAACGAATGCGGGTCACCGGCCTGGGTTTCGACGTTGACCGACAGGTAGCCGTAGAGCGGGTCCATGATCGGCGGCAGCACCAGGCTGGCCGGATCGGCGCGGGAGAAACCACCATTACGGTCGATGGACCATTGCATCGGCGTGCGCACCCCATCGCGATCGCCGAGGTAGATGTTGTCGCCCATGCCGATTTCATCGCCGTAATACAGGGTCGGCGTGCCAGGCATCGACAGCAGCAGACTGTTGAGCAGTTCCACCCGGCGGCGATCACGTTCCATCAACGGCGCCAGGCGCCGACGAATCCCCAGGTTGATCCGCGCCCGACGGTCGGCCGCGTAGTAATTCCACAGGTAGTCGCGCTCCCTGTCGGTGACCATCTCCAGGGTCAGCTCATCGTGATTGCGCAGGAAAATCGCCCATTGGCAGTTGGCCGGAATTTCTGGAGTCTGGCGCAGAATGTCGGTGATCGGGAAACGATCTTCCTGGGCCAGCGCCATGTACATGCGCGGCATCAACGGGAAGTGAAAGGCCATGTGGCATTCGTCGCCGTTCTGGCCGCTGGCGTCTGTGTTGCCGAAGTACAACTGGGTGTCCTCCGGCCACTGATTGGCCTCGGCCAGTAGCATGCGGTCGGGGTAATTGGCGTCGATCTCGGCGCGGATCTGCTTGAGGACGTCGTGGGTCTCGGGGAGGTTTTCATTGTTGGTGCCATCGCGCTCGATCAGGTACGGGATCGCGTCCAGCCGCAGACCGTCGATGCCCATGTCGAGCCAGTAACGCATCACCGACAACACCGCTTTCATCACTTGCGGGTTGTCGAAATTCAGGTCCGGCTGATGGGAATAGAAACGGTGCCAGAAGTACTGACCGGCCACCGGGTCCCAGGTCCAGTTGGACTTTTCGGTGTCGAGAAAGATGATGCGGGTGCCGTCGTATTTCTGGTCGTTATCGGACCAGACATAGAAGTCACGGGCCGCCGAGCCGGGTTTGGCCTTGCGCGCACGCTGGAACCACGGGTGCTGGTCCGAGGTGTGGTTGATGACCAATTCGGTAATCACCCGCAGGCCACGTTTATGGGCCTCGAAAATGAAGCGCTTGGCATCGGCCATGGTGCCGTAGTCGGCGTGTACGCCACGGTATTCGGCGATGTCATAGCCATCGTCGCGCCGTGGTGAGGGGTAGAACGGCAACAGCCAGATGGTGTTGACGCCGAGGTCGGCGATGTAATCGAGTTTGGCGATAAGGCCGGGAAAGTCGCCGATCCCGTCATTGTTGGAGTCGAAAAAAGACTTAACGTGAACCTGGTAAATCACCGCATCCTTGTACCAGAGCGGGTCCTTGATGAAGGTGGCTGACCTGGGTTTCTTCGCCATTTGTAACTCCTGTTGAAGAATTCGTCATGAGCCGAGCACCAACTGATGGTGATGGTGCTTTTGTGGCGAGGGGGCTTGCCCCCGTTCGGCTGCGAAGCAGTCGTAAACCTGTGTATCTGAATCTGGCTGGGGGAATGTATTGCCTGGGTTATGTGGGGGCCGCTTCGCGACCCAACGGGGGCAAGCCCCCTCGCCACAGGCAAGCCCCCTCGCCACAGAGCCTGCTCGCCACAGTCAAGAAGCGGTAATCCTCCAAATCCCGAACGGCAGATGCCACGGCTCGATCCGCATGAACTGGTATTTGCCATGCCAGGTCCAGCGGTGGCCGTTCATCAAGTCTTCGCCCTGGGTGCTGGCATCGTCGGGCAGGCCCATTTCCCACAGCGGCAATTCGAAATTCGCTTCCTGGGCGTGATGCGGATCGAGACTGACGGCCACCAGAATGAAATTGCTGCCGTCAACGCTGCGCTTGCCGAAGTACAGAATGTTGTCGTTCCAGGCGTTGTAGACCTTCAGGCCCAGATGGGTGTGCAGCGCCGGGTTCTGTCGGCGGATACGGTTGAGCTGGGCGATTTCGGCAATGATGTTGCCCGGCGCATTGAAGTCCCGTGGGCGGATTTCATACTTCTCGGAATTGAGGTATTCCTCCCGGCCCGGCACTGGTGCCGCTTCACATAGCTCAAACCCCGAATACATGCCCCACAGGCCGGAGCCCATGGTCGCCAGCGCGGCACGGATGAGAAAACCGGGGCGTCCGGATTCATGCAGGAACGCCGGGTTGATGTCCGGGGTGTTGACGAAAAAATTCGGCCGGTAGCATTCACGCCACGGCGACTCGTTGAGTTCGGTGAAATAGGTCGCCAGCTCGGTCTTGGTGTTACGCCAGGTGAAATAGGTGTAGCTCTGGGAATAACCGACCTTGCCCAGACGCGCCATCATCGCCGGCGTGGTAAAGGCTTCGGCCAGGAAGATCACCTCGGGGTACAGCGCCCGCACATCGGCGATCATCCACTGCCAGAACGGCAACGGTTTGGTGTGGGGGTTGTCGACGCGAAACAGCTTCACGCCCTCCTCGACCCAGCCCACCACAATGTCCCGCAACTCGAGCCACAGGCCGGGAATCGCGTCCACGGCATAGAAGTCGACGTTGACGATGTCCTGGTATTTCTTCGGCGGGTTCTCGGCGTATTTGATTGTGCCGTCCGGCCGCCAGTTGAACCAGCCCGGATGCTGTTTGAGCCACGGGTGATCCTGGGAACACTGAATTGCAAAGTCGAGGGCGACTTCCAGCCCATGCTCGGCGGCGGCCGCGACGAGCCGGCGAAAATCTTCGCGAGTGCCCAGTTCCGAGTGAATCGCCTCATGCCCGCCCTCTTCACTGCCGATGGCATAAGGGCTGCCCGGATCGTCGGGGCCGGCGATCAATGAGTTGTTCGGGCCTTTGCGGTAACTGCGGCCGATCGGGTGGATCGGCGTGAAGTACAGCACATCAAAGCCCATGTCCTGGATCATCGCCAGCCGCGAATGCACGTCGTTGAAGGTGCCATGGCGGGCCGGATCGTCGGTGATCGAGCGCGGAAACAATTCATACCAACTGGCGAACTGCGCAAGCGTGCGCTCCACGTCCACCGGGTATTCAGGGCTCAGGCTCAGGAAGGGACGATGGTCGGCCTGGGCCATCAAGTCCGCGCTGCGTTGGTGCAGAAACAAGGCGACCTGCTCGGTTTCGAGCAGACCGGACAGCTTATGGTGCAACGCCGCCAGTTGCTCACTGAGGGGGCCTTCGCTGCGTTCGGCCGCCTGCTGGACATGCGTGCGGCCTTCCTGCAATTCCAGACTGACCGAAACGCCGGCGTCGTGCTTTTTTTTCAGCTCATAACAAAAGCTGGCGAACTGATCGATCCAGGCTTCGAGGCAGAACACATAACGGCCCTGCTTCTGGACCCGGAACTGGCCCTGCCAGCCGTTATTACCCAGCTCGGCCATCACCTCGCTCTGCCAGATTTCGTCGCTGTCGGCACGCCAGCGAATTCGCACCGCCAGTTTTTCGTGACCATCGGCAAACACTTTGCTGGTCACCACCACGTCCTGGTCGACCACGGCTTTCACGGCGAATTGCCCGCCATCGAGGGTCGGCATGGTGTTTTCGAACACGATGCGCGGCAGCAGTAAAGCCTGGGACAGCGGGATATGAGGGTTGTAGCTCAGCTCTGTGGGTTTTTCAGCGGTCATCGAGCATCTCTCCTTTACGCCCCAAGGACGCTCTTGTGCCTGGTCGCCATTCACATGGAGCGTGTCCGCCCCGACATGAACTCACTTAGGTTCCGAGCGGCAAGCGCCGGTAAAAGTTCAGAGGGTTTGCCAATTTTTCGGGGAATCAAATCCCCCATCCATGTGTCAATCCACTTAAGCACGACTCGCGCCACCTGCCACCGGAGACGGCATCGATGAACATTCCCACCCCGCCAGAAACACCCGATCCGAACATCGACAAGCCGACGCTGCCACCGACACAACCCACACCACCGACCGAGCCCGCCCCGGTCCCAGAACAGGAACCGCCGGGTGAACCGCCCCCACCATTAATCGGTTGCACAGAACGATGAGCGGCAGCTGCGTCCTAACGATCTAGAACCTGCAAAAAAGGACACCCCCATGACCGTGCGCATCGAAAACCAGACCTGCTTCTTCATCACCCAAAACGGCGAAGAAATTCGTCTTTGCCCCGACGTCACCATCATCACCGACCCGGAAAAGGCCATGTCGGCGGTCGAGCTCGACGGCCAGCGCATCTACATCACCGAAGCAGAAGCCGATGCATTGACCGTAGCAGGCGCAGTGGACGGTCGCCGGCATTTGAAGGCCACCGACAGTGATTCGGTGATTTGACTGACCTGCATCAACACGCGCCGCAAACACCTGACACGAGCGTTTGCGGCCAGCCATTGCGGGTGCATCAAGTTGTCGCAGGCGGGTGCCGGCAGCCCATCTGATCCGCTTTTTATTGCTTTAGCTGAGTCTGTTATGCAAACAGATCGCTGGTCATAGTGCTCAGGCCTGATGGAGGCTGATGAGCGAAAGACCATGAGCGATAGAATCCCCGTCCGATTAGTAGAAAGCGCCCCGGCAGTACAGCACTATGAGCCTTCGCGTCCAAAGATGAAGGCCAAGTCCAGCGACAACCTGATCCACACCCGCAGCTTCACTGGTTTGTTCCGCACCCTGCGCATGAGCGGCGCGGGGTTTCTGTTTGTGCTGTTCTTCGGCACGGTGTGGCTGAACTGGGGCGGCCGCCAGGCGGTGCTCTGGGACCTTGCCGACAGTAAATTCCACATCTTCGGCGCGACCTTCTGGCCGCAGGATTTCATTCTGCTCTCGGCACTGCTGATCATTGCCGCATTCGGCCTGTTTGCGATCACCGTGTTCGCCGGCCGGGTCTGGTGCGGCTACACCTGCCCGCAGAGTTCCTGGACCTGGATCTTCATGTGGTGCGAGAAGATCACCGAAGGCGAGCGCAACCAGCGAATCAAGCTGCAAGCCGCGCCCTGGGGCCTGAACAAACTGCTTCGTCGCTCGGCCAAGCACACCCTGTGGCTGGCGATCAGCCTGCTCACCGGCCTGACCTTTGTCGGCTATTTCACGCCGATCCGGCCACTGGCCGAAGAACTGCTGACCTTGCAAATCGGCGGGGTCAGCCTGTTCTGGGTGCTGTTTTTCACCGGTGCCACCTACATCAATGCCGGTTGGCTGCGCGAAGCGGTGTGCATGCACATGTGCCCGTATGCGCGGTTCCAGAGCGTGATGTTCGACAAAGACACCCTGACCATTTCCTACGACGTGGCGCGCGGCGAAAACCGTGGCCCGCGCAAACGCGACGTGAAACCGGCCGAGGTCGGACTGGGTGATTGCATCGACTGCCAGTTGTGCGTGCAGGTTTGCCCGACCGGCATCGATATCCGCGATGGCTTGCAGATGGAATGCATCGGTTGCGCCGCGTGTATCGACGCCTGCGATTCGATCATGGACAAAATGGGCTACGCCCGTGGGCTGATCAGCTACACCTCGGAGCATCAATTGCAGGGTGGCAAGACCCATCTGCTGCGCCCGCGCTTGATCGGTTATACCGCGGTGCTGCTGGTGATGATCGGCGCCCTCGCCCTGGCGCTGGTGGAACGGCCGATGGTGTCGCTGGACGTGAGCAAGGACCGCGGCCTGTTCCGCGAGAACAGTGAAGGCCAGATCGAAAACATCTACAGCCTGAAGGTCATCAACAAGACCCAGCAACGTCAGGATTACCGCCTGACGCTGGTCGATGGCGACGGCTTCCAGTTGCAAGGCAAGACCGAACTGAGCCTGGCCCCCGGTGAGATCGTTGACGTACCGGTATCGGTGGCTATGACCGTGGAACGGCCGAGCAGCAGCTCGCAGACCATCAGCTTCAAGATTGTCGACAGCGATGAGCCAGACATCCACAGCGTGGCCAAGAGCCGGTTTGTTGCACCGATGAACCGTTGAGCCTTTAAGATGCAATCCTTTGTCCTGTGGCGAGGGGGCTTGCCCCCGTTCGGCTGCGAAGCAGTCGTAAAACCTGCATGTCAGATTCTCTTGTATGAACAAATGAAGGGGCTGCTGCGCAACCCAACGGGGGCAAGCCCCCTCGCCACATAAAGCTCCATTTGCCCAATAGCGCGCTCCAAACCGGGACTTAAATGAAACGCTACGAAAAATTCGCCGACGACATCGCTGAACTGATCCGCTCCGGCGTCCTCGGTCCTGGCCAGCGGGTGCCTTCGGTGCGCTACGCCAGCCAGACTTACGGGGTCAGCCCGTCCACGGTGTTCCAGGCCTATTACCTGCTTGAGCGCCGCGGCCTGATCCGCGCCCGGCCGCGCTCCGGTTACTTCGTCAATACCCATGCACCGAGCCCGTTTTCGGAGCCGGTGATCAGCAGCCAGGTCAACGAGTCCACCGAAGTCGACGTCAGCGAACTGGTGTTCTCGGTACTGGACTCGATCAAGGACCCGAACACCGTGCCCTTCGGCTCGGCCTTCCCCAGCCCCACGCTGTTCCCGCTGCAGCGGCTGTCGCGCTCACTGGCCAGCGCCGCCCGGGAGATGGACCCGCGCATGGTGGTCACCGACATGTCGCCGGGTAACCCGCAATTGCGCCGGCAAATCGCCCTGCGCTACATGGTCGGCGGGCTGATGCTGCCGATGGAAGAACTGCTGATCACCAACGGCGCGCTGGAAGCGCTGAACCTGTGCCTGCAAGCCGTCACCGAGCCCGGGGACCTGGTGGCCATCGAAGCCCCGGCGTTTTACGCCAGCCTGCAAGTGCTGGAACGGCTGAAGCTCAAAGCGGTGGAAATTCCCGTGCACCCGCGCGACGGCATCGACCTTGGCGTGCTGGCCCAGACGCTGGAACGACATCCGATCAAAGCCTGCTGGTGCATGACCAGTTTCCAGAACCCGATGGGCGCGACCATGCCCGAGGCGAAGAAGCAGGAACTGGTGGAGCTGTTGCGCCGTCATCAAGTGCCGCTGATCGAGGACGACGTCTACGCCGAGCTTTATTACGGGCAACAGGCACCAAAACCGGCCAAGGCTTTCGACACCGAAGGGCTGGTGATGCACTGCGGTTCGTTCGCCAAGAGCCTGGCGCCCGGTTACCGCATCGGCTGGGTCGCGGCCGGGCGTTATGCACAAAAAATCGAACGTCTGAAACTCATGACCTCGCTCTGCGCCTCAATGCCGGCCCAGGCTGCCATCGCCGACTACCTGCAACATGGCGGCTACGACCGGCACCTGCGCAAACTGCGCTACGCCCTGGAAGAACAGCAAAGCGCCATGCTCGCCGCCATCGCCCGCTACTTCCCGGCGCAGACCCGCGTCAGCCAACCGGCCGGCGGCTACTTCCTGTGGCTGGAGCTGCCGCTGCAGATGGACTCGCTGAAGCTCTTTCAAATGGCGCTGGCGCAAGGAATCAGCATTGCGCCGGGGCCGATTTTTTCACCGACCCAGCGCTTCAGGAATTGTATCCGGCTGAACTACGGCAGCCCGTGGACTGAGGATTCGGAGAAGGCGATGGAGACGTTGGGGCGGATTGTGCGGTCGTTCTGAAAGTTCGGTGTCGTTTGAAAGATTGCTATCGCGAGCAGGCTGCTCGCGATAGGGCCAGAACAGATAACACCACTCTAAGGTTTAACGCCCACCACCCAGATCGACGAACGTCCCGGTCGCATACGACGCTTTATCCGACAACAGCCAGACAATCGCCTCCGCCACTTCATCCGGCCGCCCACCCCGGGCCATCGGGATCGCCGATTCCAGCTTGCTGACCCGATCCGGATCGCCGCTCAAGGCATGGAAATCGGTGTAGATGTAGCCCGGGCGCACCGCGTTGACACGAATGCCCTCGCCCGCCACTTCTTTGGACAGGCCGATGGTGAAGGTGTCCAGCGCGCCTTTGGACGCCGCGTAGTCGACATATTCGCTGGGAGCGCCCAAGCGTGCAGCGACCGACGACACATTGACGATGCTGCCACCCTGCCCGCCGTGTTTGGGCGACATGCGCAATATCGCGTGTTTGGCGCAGAGGATCGGTGCCAGGATGTTGGTCTTGAGGATTTTGAGAATACGGAATTCGGACATTTCGTCGATCCGCGACTTTTGCCCGACGGTGCCGGCGTTGTTCACCAGCGCCGTGACCCGACCCAGTTCGGTGTCCACCCGGTGAAACAGGCCGATCACTTCGTCTTCGATGCTGACGTCGGCGCGCACCGCAATGGCTTGGGCGCCCAGTGCGCGGACTTGTTCCAGCACACTTTGCGCCGCCTGTTCGTCGGACTGATAGTTGATACAGATCCGATAGCCCTGCTCTGCGGCCAACAGGGCCGTGGCGGCGCCGATTCCGCGGCTGCCGCCCGTGATGACGATGACTTTGTCCATGTTGGCTTTCCCCCGTTTCAAGCGTAAGCAGTCGGGGCCAAGAATAACCGCCATTGGCGGGTTTTGCATGGGCCTGCGTCAATTCCAATGACGACAACCTGTGGTGAGGGGGCTCCGTGGCGAGGGGGCTTGCCCCCGTTGGGCCGCGAAGCGGCCCCCTTCGATTTTTCATCCTGACCGAGTTGCCTGAATTTACGACTGCTTCGCAGCCGAACGGGGGCAAGCCCCCTCGCCACAGAGCTCCCTCGCCACAGGTCTGCCCCCAGTAAGCTGCCCAGTTTCAGCCAGCCGCCAATTGCTCCCCACGGTGAATGTCGGCCATGAAGCGATCGGCGGGCAGCGGGTGTCCCAGCAGGTAGCCCTGCAACGAGTCGCAGCCCAGTTGGGTCAGGAAGTCTTGCTGGACACCGGTTTCCACCCCTTCGGCCACGATCCGCAAGCCCAATGCCTGGCCCAGGGCGACGATGGCTGAGACGATGGCCGCGTCGTCGCTGTCATGCTCCAGATCGCGGACGAAACCCCGATCGATCTTCAATTCATTGGCCGGCAGACGCTTGAGGTACATCAAGCTGGAATAGCCGGTGCCAAAGTCATCGATGGACAGGTCGACGCCCATTTCCGAAAGCTCCCGCAGCACCGTCATGCTCGCATCGGCGTCGCTCATGGCGGTGGTTTCGGTGATTTCCAGGGTCAGGCTGTTGGCCGGCAAATGATGCGCGGCCAAAGCCTTGGCGACGCTCTGCACCAGCCCAGCGTGGCAGAACTGCAGGGCCGAGAGGTTCACCGCAATGCGCCAGTCGGTATAACCGAGTACATACCACTCGCGCATCTGCCGGCACGCTTCGTTGAGTACCCATTCGCCAATCGGAATGATCAGGCCGGTCTTCTCTGCCAGGTCAATGAACGTGTCCGGCTGAAGCATGCCCTGGGTCGGGTGTTCCCAGCGCAGCAACGCCTCGGCACCCACCGGTCGGCCATGGCCGGCGTCGAACTTGGGCTGGTAATAGAGGCTGAATTGCTGCTGATCCAGGGCGTTGCGCAAGTCCTGAAGCAATTGCAGCTGTTTGCGCGCGTTGCTGTTCATCGAGGCGTCGAAGAAGCTGTGGCCGTTTTTTCCAGCGCCCTTGGCGTGGTACATCGCCGCGTCGGCGTTCATCAGCAACTCCTCGGCGGTTTGACCGTTACCCGGATAGAGCGCGATGCCGACGCTGGCGGAAATCTGCAAGTGATGTTCTTCGACCCTGAACGAACGTGCGATCAACCCGACCTGACGCGCCGCCAGGTTCAGCGCGTCGTTCGGCTCGCTGAGTTGCACCAGCAGCACAAATTCGTCGCCGCCGATGCGGGCCAGGGTGTCCTGGCTGCGCAAATCCTCACGCAGGCGCAGGGCGACTTCACGCAGCAACTGGTCGCCCATGTGATGACCGAAGGCATCGTTGACTGGTTTGAAGCCGTCCAGATCAATGAACATCAACGCGAAACAGCCACCCTGCTCCTGCACCCTCGACATTGCCTGATCGATGCGATCGGCCAGCAATACCCGGTTCGGCAGCCCGGTCAGGGTGTCGTGCAGCGCCAGTTGGGTGAGTTCGCGATTGGCCTCGGTCAGCGAATGGGCCAGCTCCGCGGTGCGAGCTTCCAGGCGTGCATCGAGGATCGACGTCAGCAAGGCAATGCTCAACACCGCCAGGGTGGTGATCAGCACCAGGTTGTCCAGGCCATCGCCATTCAGGCCGCTGATGACCGCGCCACAGAAACTGCCATCGGCAAAACGCGCCGCGGCCATGCCGGTGTAGTGCATGCCGACGATGGCGATGCCCATGATGACCGCTGCACCGCCGCGGATCAGGCGAACATACGGCGCGTGCTGGCGCAGGCGAAAAGCGATCCATAACGCCGCGCCCGACGCACCGACGGCGATCAGCAGCGAGGCGCCAAACAGAGCCGGATCGTAATCGATGCCGGGCTGCATGAGCATGGCGGCCATGCCGGTGTAATGCATCGCGCTGATGCCGGCACCCATGACCAGCGCGCCGAACGCCAATTGCCAGGCTGGCAGTTTTGGCTGGCTGACCAGCCACAGGGCAAAGCCGCAGGACAGAACGGCGATCAACAGTGACAGTGATGTGAGGGTAACGTCGTAGCCCAGATCGATCGGCAGTTTGAACGCGAGCATGCCGATGAAATGCATCGACCACACACCAATCCCCATCGCAAAGGCCCCGCCCGCCGTCCATAGATGCACCGCTCGGCCCTTGGCCGTGGCGATGCGTCCGGTGAGGTCGAGCGCGGTATAAGAGGCAAGTATCGCCACACACAGCGATATGAAAACCAGCGTAATGGAATAACTACCGATGAGCATGGGACTTCTCGCGACCGCCCCCGCCGTACTGTGTCCGTTCTCGGGGAGCAAAGCCGGCGATTGTACTGATTCCGCGGGCGAACGCACTCACAAAGTAATCAAAAGGCCATCAAGATGATGTGGCGAGGGGGCTTGCCCCCGTTCGACTGCGAAGCAGTCGTAAGTCCAGGCAACTTGGTATATCTGAAAAATGTAGGGGGCCGCTTCGCGACCCAACGGGGGCAAGCCCCCTCGCCACAACAGCCCTCACCACAGCAAACTCCCTCACCACAGGGATTGTGTTACTCCTTGTCGCTCACCTGCAACTGCCCGTCCCACCCGCCGCCCAGCGCGGCAATCAACTGCACGCTAGCAATCAGCCGGCTCTGCAACAAACTGAGCGCATTGCGTTCGTTGTTCAACGCCGTGGCCTGGACCACCACCACATCCAGATAAGCAATCAGGCCGGCCTTGTACTGATTCCGGGTCAAGCGAAGGGACTCGCGCGCTGCATCCAGGGCTTCCTGGCGTACCTTGGCCTCGTCTTCCAGCACCTTGAGCTGCACCAGATAATTTTCCACTTCGCGAAAACCGTCGAGCACGGTCTGGCGGTACTTGGCGACTGTCTCGTCGTAGGCTGCTTCGCTACGATCGACTTCCGCCGAGCGCTGGCCGCCGTCGAACAGGGTCATGGCCAGTTGCGGGCCGACCGACCAGAAACGGTTCGGCACGCTGATCCAGTTGGCATAGGTGCTGCTGCTATAACCCCCGTTCATGCTCAGCGTCAGGTCCGGGTAGTAGGCAGCCTTCGCCACGCCGATGTTGGCGTTGGCGGCCATCACCGAGCGTTCGGCGGAGGCGATGTCCGGGCGGCGTTCCAGCAACTGCGAAGGCAGGCTCAGCGGCACCTGGGGCAGCGCCGGGATATCCTGGCTTTCGGCCAGGCTGAACTCGGCCGGCGGCAGGCCGATCAGTACGGCGATGGCGTTTTCGAACTGAGCGCGCTGCCAGATCAGGTCGACCATTTCTGCCTGGGTGGTTTTGAGCTGAGTGGTGGCCTGAGCCACCGCGTCCTTACCGGAGACCCCGGCGCGGTACTGGTTTTCGGTCATCGTCAGCGAGCGCTGATAAGCCTCGACTGTCGCTTCCAGCAGGCGTTTCTGTTCATCGATCACTCGAAGTTGCAGGTAGTTCTGCACCAACTCCGATTGCTGGCTCAGGCGCATCGCCGCCAGGTCGGCAAAACTCGCCTGGGCGTTGGCCGTGTCGGCCTCCAGCCCGCGGCGCAACTTGCCCCATATGTCGGCTTCCCAACTGACCCCGGCCTGCGCAGAGTAAGTGTCACGAATACCGCTGGACGAACTGCTCAGGCTCGAGCTGCTACTACCGGTGCCCTGGCTGGAGCGGCTTTTCCCCACCGTCAGGTCCACCGTCGGGAAAAACGCCCCCCGGGCACTGCGCACCAAGGCTTGGGCCTGACGATACTGAGCTTCGGATTGGGCGACGGTCTGGTTGGAAGCGTTGAGTTTTTCGATCAGGCCATTGAGCTGCTGGTCGCCATACAACTCCCACCAGGCACCGCGCGCCAACGAATCACTCGGGCTGGCCTGACGCCAGCCGGCAGCCTCTTTGTACTGCGCCGGCGCGGCGGTCTGCGGGCGCTGGTAATCCGGGCCGATGGCGCAGGCACTGAGCATCGCCACGCACAGCGACAGGCTCAGCAAACGCGAGCCTCGGGCTGTGATCAGCGGTGCAGCCAGGTTGATAAGCGAACGGTCAGTCATAGCGGAGTTTCCAGAGCAGCATCGGTACGCACCCCACGCCAGTGGTTGAAACGATGGCGCAGTTTGTCGAGATAGAGGTAAACCACCGGGGTGGTGTAAAGGGTCAGCACCTGGCTGAAGACCAGCCCGCCGATGATGGTCAGGCCCAGTGGCTGACGCATTTCCGCCCCTTCGGCGCGGCTCAGCAGCAACGGCAAGGCACCGAGGATCGCCGCCAGGGTGGTCATCAGAATCGGCCGCAGCCGTTGCAGGCAGGCGCTGCGGATCGACTCCAGCGGCTCCAGGCCTTGGCGCCGCTCCAGTTGCAGCGCCAGGTCGATCATCAGAATGGCGTTTTTCTTCACCACGCCGATCAGCAGGAATAGCCCCAACAAGGAGATCAGGCTGAACTCACCGCCCAGCACATAAATCGACAGCAACGCGCCGACTCCGGCCGACGGCAAGGTCGAAAGAATGGTCAGCGGATGAATGTAGCTTTCATACAGCACGCCCAGCACCAGGTACACCGCCACCAGCGCGCCGAGAATCATCCACGGCTGGCTCTTCTGGGTGGCGGCGAAGGCGTCGGCGGTGCCGGCCATTTTCGCGATCACGTCTTCCGGCAGGCCGACCTTGGCAATCGCCCGTTCGATGGCCGCCGAGCCCTGCTCCACCGTCACGCCTTCGGCCATGTCGAAGGCAATGCTTTCCGAAGCGAACTGGCCTTCGTGGCTGACCCGGTCGTTTTCCAGACTGCTTTCATAGTGGGCGATGGTCGACAACGGAATTCGCGCGCCGTCGGCAGTGATCACTTTGACCTGGTTCAGGGTGACCGGGTCCTGGGCGTATTTCGGATTGACCTCCATCACCACCTGATACTGGTTGAGGCTGTCGTAGATCGTCGAAATCTGCCGCTGACTGTAGGCGTTGTTCAGCACCGCTGTGACCATGTTCATGTCCACGCCCAACCGTTTGGCCTGATCGCGATCCACAATCAATGTCACTTGCTGGGCACCACGGCCTTCGCGCGCGTCAATCGCCGTCAGCTCAGGCAGGGCCTTGAAGGCGGCAACGACTTTCGGATACCACTCGCGTAATGCGCCGAGATCGCCACTTTGCAGGATGTAGGAATACTGTGAGGTGGTTTGCTCGCGCCCGCCGCCGAATTGCAGGTCCTGGTCGGCCATCAGCATCAATTGCGCACCGGGCACCTTGGGCATTTCCTTGCGCAAACGTTCGATGACTTTCTGCGCGGACAGGTTGCGTTCCTTGATCGGCTTGAGCCGCACCAGCATAAACGCGTTATTGGTGCCGTTGTTGCCACCGATAAACCCGGCGACGCTTTGCACCGCCTCGTCCTTCAACACCGCGCGGCGAAAGGTTTCCATCTTCGGCTGCATCACGCTGAACGACAGGCCATTATCGCCGCGCACGAAACCGATCAGCTGGCCGGTGTCTTGTTGGGGCAGAAATGTTTTAGGAACAACAACATACAGCGCGATGTTCACACCAATCGTCACGAACAGACTGAGCAAGGTCAGTCGGCGATGACGCAACACCCAGTCAAGACTGGTGGCGTATTTGCCGACCATCCACTGGTTGGTCCGCTGGCTCCAGCGTTGCAGGCGGTTTTCCTGCCCTGGCGTATGCGGCTTGAGCCAGCGCGCGCAGAGCATCGGCGTCAGCGTCAGCGACACCAGCAACGACACCACGATAGCCGCCGCCAGGGTGATGGAAAACTCGCGGAACAGGCTTTCGATGATCCCGCCCATGAACAGGATCGACAGGAACACCGCCACCAGCGAGACGTTCATCGACAGCAGCGTGAAGCCGACTTCCTGCGCCCCGAGGTACGCGGCCTTCATCGGCGGCACGCCCTTGTCGATGTGCCGGGAAATGTTCTCCAGCACCACGATGGCATCGTCCACTACCAGCCCGGTGGCCAGAATCAGCGCCATCAGCGACAGGTTGTTCAGGGAGAACCCGTAGAGGTACATCACCGCAAACGTGCCCACCAGCGACACCGGTACCGCCAGGGTCGGAATCAGCGAGGCGCGCAAGTTACCGAGGAACAGGAACACCACCAGAATCACCAGCGCCACGGCGATCAACAAGGTCATTTCCGCTTCGTGCAACGTAGCCTTGATCACCGGCGAACGGTCCATCGCCAGGTTCAGCTTGACGCTGGCCGGCAGCACCGCCTGCAATGCCGGCAACTGCGCCTTGATCTCGTTGACCGTCTCGATGATGTTGGCGCCAGCCTGGCGGTTGATTACTAGCAATACCGCCGCATCGTCGTTGAAGAACCCGCTGTTGTAGCGGTCCTCGACGCCGTCGCTGACCTTGGCCACATCCTTCAATCGCAGGGTCGCGCCGTCTGCGTAGTGAATGATCAGCGACTCGTAATCCTTGGCTTTTTCCAGCTGATCGTTGGCCTGGACCTGCCACAGCCGCTGGCCGTCTTCGACCGAGCCCTTGGGCCGGCGCACGTTGGCGTTGGCGATGGTGGTACGCACATCGTCCAGCGCCACGCCGTACTGGTTGAGCGCCTGGGGTTCGAGCTCGATGCGCACCGCCGGCAACGAACTGCCGCCGATCTGCACTTCACCTACGCCCTGCACCTGGGACAGGCTCTGGGAAAGTATCGTCGAGGCCAAGTCGTAGAGCTGGCCTTTTTCCAGCACATCCGAGGTCAGCGACAACACCATGATCGGCGCTTGCGATGGGTTGACCTTCTTGTAGGTCGGCATGCTGCGCATCCCGCTCGGCAGCAGGTTGCGCGAGGCGTTGATTGCCGCCTGCACTTCCCGCGCCGCGCCGTTGATGTCGCGGTCCAGGTCGAACTGCAGAATCACCCGGGTCGAGCCCTGACTGGAGCGGCTGCTCATGGTGTTGACCCCGGCGATGGTACCGAAGGAACGCTCCAGCGGCGTGGCCACGGTCGAGGCCATGACCTCCGGGCTCGCGCCGGGCAGACTGGCCTGAACCACGATCACCGGGAAATCCATCTGCGGCAGTGGCGATACCGGCAACAAGCCAAAGCTCACGCCGCCCAGCAACATGATCGCCAGGCTTAACAACATCGTTGCGACCGGGCGCTTGATGAAAGGTCCGGACAGGTTCATCGACGCCAGCTCCCGACATCCACCCCTGTGGGAGCGAACTGTGGCGAGGGGGCTTGCCCCCGTTTGAGTGCATAGCACTCACAAGATTCTTGGTACCTGAGAGAGTTGGGGTCTGCTTCGCAACCCAACGGGGGCAAGCCCCCTCGCCACAGTTTGCCGCCCGACGCCGTCATAGCGCCACCTCTTGGGCGTCGGACTTGCCGAAACGGCGTCCCAGCCGATCGAAGTACAGGTAGATCACCGGGGTGGTAAACAACGTCAGCACCTGACTCACCAGCAAGCCACCCACCATCACCAGACCCAAAGGCTGGCGCAGTTCCGCGCCGGAACCGGTGGCCAGCATCAGCGGCACCGCGCCGAACAACGCAGCCAGGGTGGTCATCAGAATCGGCCGGAAGCGCAGCAGCGCCGCCTGATAGATCGCGGTTTGCGGGTCCATGCCCTGATTACGCTCAGCCTCGAGGGCGAAGTCGATCATCATGATCGCGTTCTTTTTCACGATACCGATCAGCAGGATGATGCCAATGATCGCGATCATCCCCAGGTCATTGCCGCTCAACAACAGCGCCAGCAAGGCGCCGACCGCCGCCGAGGGCAAGGTCGAGAGAATGGTGATGGGGTGAATGTAACTCTCGTACAGCACGCCAAGCACGATGTACATGGTCACCACTGCCGCCAGAATCAGCAGCAAGGTACTCGACAGCGACGCCTGGAACGCTTCGGCCGCCCCCTGGAACTGGGTCTGCACGCCGATCGGCATGCCGATGTCTTTCTGCACCTGATCAATGATCTGCACCGCATGCCCCAGCGCCACGCCAGGCGCCAGGTTGAAGGACATCATCACCGCCGGGAACTGGCCGATGTGGGTGATCGCCAGTTGCGCCTGGCGCTCCTCGACATGCGCCAGGCTGGACAGGCGCACCTGCCCGCCATCGGTGGTCTTGACGTGAATCTGATTCAGCGCATCCGGGCCGATCTTCTCGCCGGACTGCGATTGCAGCACCACGCGGTATTGGCTGGCCTGGGTGTAAATGGTGGAAATCTGCCGCTGACCGAAGGCGTCGTACAGCGCATCGGTGATGTTCGACACTGATACGCCGACCCGCGACGCCGCATCGCGGTCGATTACCAGATAAACCTGCAAACCCTTGTCCTGCAAGTCACTGGCGACGTCGGTCAGCTCCGGCCGTTGCGCCAGCGCTTCCACCAGACGCCCGCTCCACAGGCTGAGCAACTCGGCATCCGGCGACGACATGCTGAACTGGTACTGCGTGCGGCTGACCCGGTCTTCGATGGTCAGGTCCTGCACCGGCTGCATGAACAGGCGTATGCCGATCAGCTTGTCCAGCTCCGGTTGCAGGCGCGCGATCACTTGGGTAGCACTCAGGTCGCGCTCGCTGTGGGATTTGAGGTTGATCAGCAGCCGGCCACTGTTCAGCGTCGAGTTGTCGCCGTCGACCCCGATATAGGACGACAGGCTCTCGACCGCCGGATCGGCCAGGATCACCTTGGCCAGTTCCTGCTGGCGCTCGCTCATCGCCGCAAAGGAAATCGACTGCGGCGCCTCGGATATGCCCTGGATCACCCCGGTGTCCTGCACCGGGAAGAAGCCCTTGGGCACCACCATGTACAGGAACACGGTCAACGCCAGCGTGCCGATGGCCACCATCAGTGTCAGCGGCTGGTGCTTGAGAACCCACTTTAACTTGCGCCCGTAAGCCGCGATCATCCAATCAATTGCAGCGCCACTGGAACGGTAGAACCGGCCCTGCTCCGCTTCCTTGGGTTCACGCTTGAGCAGCCGCGCGCACATCATTGGCGTGAGGGTCAGGGACACCACCAGGGAAATCAGGATCGCCACCGCCAGCGTGATCGCAAACTCGCGGAACAAACGCCCCACCACGTCCGCCATGAACAACAGCGGAATCAGTACCGCGATCAGCGACAGGGTCAGGGAAATCAGAGTGAAGCCGATCTGTTTGGCACCCTTGAGCGCGGCTTGCAGTGGGCTGTCACCCTCCTCGATGAAGCGGGAAATGTTCTCCAGCATCACGATGGCATCGTCCACCACGAAACCGGTGGCGATAGTCAGCGCCATCAGGGTCAGGTTATTGACCGAAAAGCCTGCGAGGTACATCACGCCGAAGGTGCCGATCAACGACAGCGGCACGGCCACCGATGGAATGATCGTGGCGCTGGCCCGCCGCAGGAACAGGAACGTGACCATCACCACCAGCGCGATGGCGATCAGCAATTCGTGTTGCACGTCGGTGACCGAGGCGCGGATGGTCTGGGTGCGGTCGGTGAGTACCGTGACGTCGAGGCCGGCCGGCAGGTTGTCGGTGATGCTCGGCAACAAGGCCTTGATGCGGTCGACCACTTCGATGACGTTGGCGCCGGGCTGACGCTGGATGTTCAGCAGCACGGCCTGGTTTTCATTGGCCCACGCCGCCAGACGTTCGTTTTCGGCACCGTCAACGATCTCTGCCACGTCCTTGAGCCGCAACGGCGCGCCGTTGCTGTAGGCCAGGATCAGGTTGGCGTAGTCCTTGGGTGAAGTCAGCTGGTCATTGGCGTCGAGCATCGACACCCGGGTCGGGCCGTCGAAGTTGCCCTTGGGCTGGTTGACGTTGGAAGCGCCGATCAACGTGCGCACGTCCGACAGGTTCAGGCCATTGGCCGCCAGGGCCTCGGGGTTGACCTTGATCCGCACCGCCTGACGCTGACCGCCGGCAATAGTGACCATGCCGACGCCGCTGATCTGGGCGATTTTCTGCGCCATGCGGGTATCGACCAAATCATTGAGTTTGGGCAGCAGCATGGTTTTGGAGGTGATGGCCAGGGTCAGCACCGGGGTGTCCGCCGGATTGACCTTGTTGTACACCGGCGGCGCCGGCAAATCCTTGGGCAGCAAATTGGTCGCTGCGTTGATCGCGGCCTGCACTTGCTGCTCGGCGACGTCCATGTTGATGTCGAGGCTGAACCGCAGGGTCAGCACCGAAGCGCCGCCGGAACTGGTGGACGCCATCTGGGTCAGGCCGGGCATCTGCCCGAACTGGCGCTCCAGTGGCGCGGTCACCGCACTGGTCATGACATCCGGGCTCGCGCCGGGATAGAGCGTCATGACGCGGATGGTCGGGTAATCGACCTGGGGCAATGCCGACACCGGCAGCAGCCGATAGGCGATCACGCCGGCCAGGATAATCGCCAGCATGCTCAGGGTCGTGGCGACCGGGCGAAGGATGAACAGCCGCGAGAGGTTCATGCGCCGCCCTTTTTCGCCTTGCCGGTGGTCGCCGGCTCAGTCGCGTCGGCTGCCGATTTGCCTTGCAGGTGCTCGGTCGGAGTGGTCGGTACATCCTTGCTGTCGTTGACCACTTCCACGTCACTGCCATCCTTCAGGCGGTCGGTGCCTTCCAGGACCACCCGATCGCCGACGGCCAGGCCTTCGGTAATCACGGTGTTTTCACCGTCGCTGGCACCGACTTTCAACTGACGGATCTTGACCTTCTTGTCGCCGTCCAGCGCATACACGAACGTGCCGTTGGTGCCGAACTGAATGGCGGCCGATGGCGCAAGCACCACATCCTTGAGGGTGTCGGCCAGCAGGTGGACGTTGACGAACTGGTTGGGGAACAGCGCTTGATCGCGGTTCTCGTAGCGGGCCTTGAATTTGAGGGTGCCGGTGGTGACGTCGATCTGGTTGTCCAGGCTCTGCAACACCCCCGTAGCCTGCAATTTGGTATCGCCACGGTCCCAGGCTTCGGCGGGCAGTTTGGCGCCGGTGCGATAACGGGCCAGTACGGTTTCCAGACTGTTTTCCGGCAAGGTAAAGGCCACGTTGATCGGTTGGGTCTGGGTGATGATCGCCAGCGCCGTAGTGTCGTTGGCCGCCACGAGGTTGCCAACGTCCAGCTGACGCAGGCCCACGCGCCCGGCGATCGGAGCGCGGATCTTGGTGAATTCCAGATTGAGCCTGGCGTCGTTGACCGCCGCCTGATTGGTCTTGACCGTGCCCTGGTACTGGCCGACCAAGGCTTCGGCGGTGTCCAGGGTTTGCTTGGCGATGCTGTCTTCGCGGTACAGGCCGCGATAGCGCTCGACATCGACCTGGGCGTTTTTCAGTTGCGCCTGATTCTGCAGCAAGGTGCCTTCGGCCTGGAGCAAGGCGTTCTGGTAAGGACGCGGATCGATCTCGGCCAGCAGGTCGCCCGCCTTGACCATTTGCCCTTCTTCGAACGAAATCTTGACCAGTTCGCCGCCCACCCGGCTGCGCACATTAATGGTGTTCAGCGCAGTCACGGTGCCCAGCGCCTTGTAATACAGCGGGAAATCACCCTTGACCGCCGGCGCCACACGCACCGGGACCGGCCCGGTCGCCCCGCCAAACCCCGGACGCATCCCCCCCGACCGCCCAGTGTGCCCGGCCACGGCTTTCTGCCCCGCACCTTCTTTCGGCGCAGCGCCGCCGGGCCAGAACTTCCAGCACAGAGCGGCGATGACCAACAGGACAAGCAGGCCAAACAGCCAGCGACGGGGACTACGGGAAGCGGAGGATTGCATTGAGTGATCAACCATTGGGCGCGTGGGCTTTTTTACATAAGGCTGAACGATAAGCACTGGCGGGTATTAAGCAAAGCGCCTTTACCGGCAATTTACCTTTGGCTTACAGAACAGGAGGTTTAGCTAAGACACTGAAGCACAAATGAAAACGGCCTGGACAGAGCCAGGCCGTTAACAATTGTAATAGTTTGCTTATTTCAGAACAGCGAGCGCTGCTTCGTAGTTCGGCTCTTGACCGATTTCGCTGACCAGTTCGCTGTGCAGAACCTTGTCGTTTTCGTCCAGAACCACGACGGCACGGGCAGTCAGGCCTTTGAGTGGGCCATCGGCAATCGCCACGCCGTAGTTCTCGATGAACTCGGCACCGCGCAGGGTCGACAGGTTTTGCACGTTTTCCAGGCCTTCGGCGCCGCAGAAACGAGCCTGGGCGAATGGCAGGTCAGCGGAGATGCACAGCACGACGGTGTTGGCGACATCGTTGGCCTGGGCGTTGAACTTGCGCACGGAAGTAGCGCAGGTCGGGGTGTCGATGCTTGGGAAGATGTTCAGCACTTTGCGCTTGCCGGCGAAGCTCGCCAGGGTCACGTCCGACAGATTGCCGGCAACCAGGGAAAAGGCTGGCGCCTGGGAACCGGCTTGTGGCAGTTGGCCGTTGACTTGAACCGGGTTGCCTTTGAGAGTGACTTGAGCCATGAACGGAGTCCTTCTGAACGTTGATGTGGAGAATTTTGACGAGGCCGAAGTTAACCACGAAATTGCCTGACGACCTATGCAAAAACACAAATTGTCATGAGCCGTGGAAAAGGAAAAACGACACAAAACCCTGTGGGAGCGTATACAGGCTGCTTAACCGAGCAGACGCAGCATATTGCGGTGCCGCGCCGCGAAGATCCGCCGCATGTACCCATTGACCAGCAGCCATTCCAAAGGCGCGCCGCCAATCGCCGCATAGGTCACCCGGTCGGTGTACAGCGTACCGCCCTTGCCCGCCGCCACGCGGTGTTCATGACGAAAGGCACGCAACGGCCCCTCGAGCATTTCATCGACGAAATGCGTGTCACCGACCTCGCGGATCACCACTGTCCAGCTCGACGGGATCACGTTGAACATCCAGTGCCGAAAGCGGAATTGGCGACCGGCTTCGATGCGCAGGTTACTCAAATCGATATCGCTCAACAGCGTGACTCGCTCTGGAAAGATCTTCGGGAAGTTCATGCCTTCCAGGCAGAAGTCGAGGACTTGTTCGGGGGTACGATTGGGGATCAGGGTGGTGAGTTCCAGTACAGGCATAGACCGTAACATTCCTTTATTTGGCGGGGTGGCTGATGGGCAGCCGTGTTAAAGCGACAGTGCCAGGGGCCTTGCTTGAGCAATGGCCATTTCGGGGTATTCGTTCCGGTCCCTGAACATGATGTAAAGCGGGTCCAGGCCAGACTCCGGCGGGAAGACCACAACATAGTCATCGAAACGAATCGCAGCGATGTCGTTGAAAGACTCCAGCAAGGGCACAGGTGAAGACCGGAGGAATCCCAGCCGATACTCAGGGGTCGGCGCCAGGGCCGATATGGCTTCAAGGGTTGCTGGCGCGCTCCAGCTCACGGTCATCGGGGCCGGCCCGTCAGCGGTGAAGCAGTAAGTCTTCATCTGCGCATCCCGGACAGCAGTTCGCACCCTCACCCTGGAGGACACTACATTGCCATTAGTCGGCGTAATGGCTACCTGTAGCAACGTGTTTATTTCTCTCAGGCCTTGGGACATCGTCCCTGGTGGAACGGCGTACGTGCCGCTGCTCATCCTGAACGGAAGATCGACTTCGGCCCCCGTCGCGGCCAGGCCTTGCCAGTCCTGGCCCTCGATCGGCAGCAACTCGAGCAGAGGAACGCTGAGCCCATACCTCCCCACCTCGGCCCGACTGGAAAAATCGAATTGCAGCACGGCGGCGTATTGACCTTGATGCTCTTGGGTTCCCGAGGTTGTCTGCCAGGTAAACTCCGCCACCGCCGAGCGTATAGCTTTTTGCAATGCTACCCGATGGGTCTCCAGGGGTTGCGAAAGGCCGCCATCGAGGAAAATACCCGGTCGCGCATTGGCAAAGGCAAGCGGCGCAAAAAGAAGCTCCCCCGCCTGGGTCGGCCCTGCTCCCTGCTGATAACGCTGATCAACGAGTTGTGTTTGCACGACCACCAGCAGTGCTTCAGCGTCCACCTGCAAGCGGTGGAGACGTTGATTGATCTCATTCAATTTCGCCAGATAACGATCGTAAGTGGCATTGATCTGCTGGGCGATATTTTGCCATTGCGCGTGTTCGGACCGGGCATAGGACAAGTCGCGCCGGGCGCTGTCTCTTTTGAACCCGATGCTCATTTTCCAGAATTCGTATCGGCGGGCTGCCACGCGCGCTTGAAATTCAGAAGTCTCCAGAGCACGGATGTCCGCCTCGCGCCTACGGATGTCCACTTGGGCGTTCTGTCGCTGACGCAGGTGTTTAATCTGTTGCTCGAATACACTGAGTGCCGCTTCTGCCGCCCGTTCTGAGTCCGCCAGATCTACAGCGACTTTCTGTACGTCAGCCAGGTTGCGGGCGATACGCTGCTGTGTCATCTGCGCCGGGGTCAACGGTGCTCCCGGTCTTGCAGCAACCGGACGAGGAACAGGAACACCCTCCCCTTTGAATGCGGCGCGCCCCTGTTTTTGCTGCCAGTCTTTGACGTAGTACACAACCGCACCCGAAGAATGGACGTTGTATTCATTTTCTGGCGGATAGAACAATAGATCTGCGCCTTGGGGGTGGCCGCTGATGCGGTCGAAATGATTAATCAGTCGGTCGTGATCCTGTTTGGGCAGATCGACGGCCCAGATTCTGTTCACCAGGGCCTGGAATTCCGATTCGGTGTAATCTTTGAGTGTTGTTTTAAGTTCCATCTTTATCGCTTCCTTGTTTCTGGCACACAACGGCTGCCAGATAACAGCATCTGCTCATGTGTGATGAGCAGATGCCTTTGAGTTGTTTGCATTTCAAACAGGGCAGTTACTCTGGCTTGAACCCGGGTTTGTTATTGAGTGCGCGCCATTCTTTAATGACCCTCAGCACGTCTTCCGGGGTACTTTCACACCCTTCCTTAGGCTGGAAAATTACACCAGATCGATCTGGATGTTCAGTCACCTCCTCGAAGTGCAATACACCCTTGACTATGAAGTCATCAAATGCATCAGCGGACAAATCATCTCTCTCTTCATAAAGCCCACGCAGAAATTCTAAAAATTCAGCCTCGGTGTAGTCTTCAAACTTCTCTTTAAAAACCATCATCAATTTCCTTTTCCATGAAAATCAATATGCCGTTTAGGCGTCATCACCACCAAATTATCCATATCGTAAACAGCCCCTCCTTGTGCAACTTCTACAAGATGATGAATTTCGAATTTAATTCGACCTCCATTTCTATCTTCTGGTAACGAGAAAGGAGCCTTACCCATTCTCATCAAGTGCAAATCGATAGGCGTAAATTGAGCCCTCAGTTTCACATCCGCCGCAACAGCCCTCCAAAACGCCCGCCTGAATCCATGAAAATTACGAAATTCCATCCACCGCAGCTTATCCGCAATCTGCTCGGGAATCGGCGCCCCCTCCGCTCGTGCCGCATCCCCCAACCATATTCCTGAAACCGACTGCCCAAACCCCATCGCCACACCTGGATCATCACGTCGATCCAGAAACAAAACATCCGACGAAGGCAATTCCATATCCGCCGGGAACCCAGGAATATTGGCACCCATCAGCCCTTCGTCAACAGCCGGAAACGTCTCGTTTTGTGGTAGGACCGGGATGACCGGAGCGCCGGGATAAACCGCAGGAATCGGCAATGTGATCGGTGAAGTTGTAGGACCGAGGTGTTCGATACCCGGCGGCACCAGGGGTGTCCAGGTTCCGACGCCGACCGGACGAATCGGCCAGGGCAGGACCGCAGGAGTGATCCCCAGCCGTCCCTGGATACTTTGCGGCGTGGTGATGCTGATTTTGTCGAGGTTGAAAGGATTGGCGCCGAGCTCTGCCCGCTCCTGATAGCGCAGTTCGAACTCGCGTCGCTCACCGACCCAGGTACTTTTCGGCGCGTACGGCGCGAAGCCTTGTTCGATGCGCTTTTTGTTTACCTCATCGAACTGAGCGATGAGCGCCGGATGCTCGCCGAGCGTTCGCCACAGCGCTTCGTCGAAGGCGGCGAGCGAATTGAATTCACGACCACGGAACTGGTCGCCTATCTGCACGGGAATGGCAGCACCTTGCGCCTGACTCGCGGTTTTCCACCAGTCATTCGCCGCCGGTTTACCGACCCCTGTGACGACGCCCGAGCCTATCGGTGGCAGATTGAAGGTGAAGTAAATCGGCGGCTGATCAGGCACGCACACAATGCAATCGCTGATACGCAGATCGACGCCCGCCGCAATGGCCTCGACCTGGGGTATCAACACGCTCAGCCCGGGCTGACTGGCAGTGGCAACCTGAGTGGTGTCCGGGGTGAATTGCAGGTGCCTGGCTGGCGATCCGGGAATCTCGGCGCTGTAGAGACCGGTCAACGGATCAAGCACTGCATTGACGACCGGAACACGCGCACTTATCTCGCCACCGGTACTGGCAACGTTGATCGCGGTGCCTTGGGCCACCGTTACAGGTTTGAGCCGGTACGCCACCTCCACCGAACCACCCGCATCGACGATCGACTGGTCCGCAAGACCCAGCGCTTGCGCCGGCACACCGATTGACTGGAACAGACGCCGACGTTGCTCAGCGCTCAACTCGCCATTGCCAAGGGTTGGCGAATACACCATCGCGGTGACGAACACCGGCCCTGTTTTTACTGCAACCCGTGCGTAATCGATGAGGGTGTTGACGGCAGACTGGACAGCCGTCTCAAGCACTGCGGCGGCTTGCTGCGCTACGAACACGCCATCGCGCGTTAAAGCCATCCCGCCGGCCATCACCGAAGACACGGGGATCGTCAGTGTGTTGGCCAGCCTGACCCGTTCAACCCGTGCATCTTCATCGGCCCGCTGCTTGAAGCGCACCCGAGCTTCTCGCTGCTCGGCGTACTGACGCTGGGCCTGCCAGACGGCTTCTCTTTCGCGCCAGACCACTGTCTGCTCGGCGTGGCGTCGGGCCATCGCGCTGGATTTGCCGGTGAGTGCGTTTATCTGTGCCGATAATAGGCGCGCTTCATGGGCAGCGTTGTAGGCGTTTTCCCAGATCTGATGGCCGTCATTGAGTGCCTGGCCGAACTGACCCAACCGAGTCAGGTAATCGTTTGAAGTACGGGTGAATGGATCATGGCCGTCGAACGAACGGGCGACTGCGTTCCTTGCATTAAGCTCGGCGGTCTTGCGGGCGATGAGCCCGTCGATTTCGTTTTTTTCCTTGGTGATCAGGTAAAGCTGCCAGCGCTCGCTATAGTCACTGGCGGGCGGCCGTCGCGCGGCGAGGATTTCGTGTTCAAGGGATGCCGCGAGTTGCCCGGCCTTGTCGGCAAAGCGACGGTCGACCTCAGCTCTGACGGTGTCATGACGCTGCGCCAGCCCCGCAAGAAATTGATTCAGCGCGTGGGCGCGGGGGCCTGTTCCTGAGCCTGCGCCGCGGCTGCCTGTGCTTGGGCCGCCTCGGCTTGCGCCTGCACACGCGCTTTTTCCTTTGCTTGACGATCCGCTTCCAAGGCCCGCTTTCGGGCCTTTTTTCTTTTCTTGCTCGTACCACCGAATCCGCCGGAAACCCCTCCGCCGCCACCAGCAACGCCGCCAGAACCACCACTGGACGCTGGTGGTCCCGACCTGATGACAACGCTTCCTGACGATCCATCGTTCAATATGTTTTGTGCCATACAGTCACTCCTTGTCTGTAGGGCACAGCATGTCGATGGAGCCGCAGTCAGGTGCGGTACATAGTTATAGGCTGGTCAGTTCCAGGTTGGGCATGGAGGAAACCTTCCGTTGGTCGTTGGATTAGCTGCGCAGCAATACTTGATCGCAAGGAGGATGTCGAAAATACATCTGTCCTCTACAACGCCTGCTAAAACGAAAAGGGCAATCTTTTGTTCAGGTGCATTGTCGATTCAAGTCACGCCCGTTCGACTATGCAGTGAATCACTCAAAATCAATGGAGATAAGACCATGCGATTCATGATCATTGTGAAAGCCAGCCCGGATTCCGAGGCCGGTGTGTTGCCCAGCGAAGAACTGATGACCGCTATGGGCAATTACAACGAGGAGTTGGCCAAGGCCGGTATCCTCATCGACTGCGATGGCCTGCAGCCCAGCAGCAAAGGCGCACGGGTGCGCTTTTCAGGTGACAAGCGCACGGTGATCGACGGCCCGTTCGCCGAAACCAAGGAGCTGATCGCCGGTTACTGGTTGTGGCAGGTGAAGTCGAAAGAGGAAGCGATCGAGTGGGTCAAGCGCTGCCCCAACCCGATGCCGGGTACCGAGGCCGAAATCGAGATTCGCCAGGTGTACGAGGCCGAGGATTTCGGCGCCGAGTTCACACCGCAGTTACGCGAGCAAGAAGAACGAGTGCGCGCGCAGGCGAAGAAGCACTGAATAGTTCAGTAAGTTTCGAGCAGGTTCGCTCCCACACCGACTCTCCAGCGAACACAAAGTCTGCGTTCGGCGCAAATCAACTGTGGGAGCGAGCCTGCTCGCGAATGCGCACTGTCAGCCGACATCTCTTTCGACTCGAACACAGGTTTCGCAAGCAACCCCCTGTTTAGCTGCTAACTTGAATCTTAGGTGTCCTCAATAAGGAGTTCGTTATGCAGCGTGCAATTCGTGCAGCCGGTTTCAGCCTGATGACCCTGTTCGCCAGTTGCGGTGTGGGAGCTCAGGATCTGGATACGCATTGGGTACCCGCCTCGCCTGCGACGATGAATGCCGCCTCCATCGTCGCAGGCCCGGCTTATTTGGACTTGAGCTTCACAAACGACTGATTCAAGTCCGAAGCCCAGCCATCGATGACGTTTTTCACATCATCGGGTTTCATCACCTGTGAGTCGTTGGACAGCGGCTTGCCCGTGCCCTTGCGCACCACTTGAGCGACCACGGCGTTGTTGCCGCCATCAAGGAACACCGCCTCGGTGCCCAGGGTGGTTTCCTGATCGCGAATACCCGTCGCGGTGCTGACGGCTGCGGCTACCAAGGCGATGGGAATCACTTCATAGGGCTTGAGGCTTTCGGTTTTACTGCTGACGGCAGTGATCGCGGCACGCATCACGATGACACCCGGCCCGGGGCCAGCCGCCAGCGGCAGGGATTTGCCGGCCTCACGCTTGAGCGCCTGATCGTAATAAGCGGTGATACCGGACAATGTGCCTTGCGGGATTTTTACCGTTGGCTGTGGCTTGGGGTAGAACTGCGTCGGCTCGACGTAAATACTCTTGTATTTCTTAAGATCGATCTTCGGATCGACCCAGCGCATCACCTCTGCCCCCGAAGGGGATTTCTCCTCCTTGAGGCGGCTGTAGTCGCCCAGGAAACCGGAATACTCATCCGGTTTAACCACCTTGCTGGTACAGCCCGCCAAAGCGAGAGAGGCAATGCACGCAGTGCCGATCATTGACGCAAGCTTCATGCTGTCACTCCTTGTAAGCCACACGGGATGAGGCTGGAGTTACAGGTATAGCCAATTCGCCGGCGTTTGGCAGCCTTTATGCCGAATATTCTCCAGCACACAAGGCCGCCTTCAGCCCCTACCAGGACGACCCGCTCCTGGCCGCCAACGCCCGCCGACTGTTCGCCCGCATCGCCTTGATCAACGACACCGTGCCCACCAGGATAATCACCGCGCCGAACAGGAAGTCGATGCTGTACAGCTGGAAGTCGTTCAACGGCCCCACCAGGAACACCCGGATCGCCCCGATACTCACCAGCGTTGCGAGAAAATCGATGCCCGGCTCATCACGATAGAACACATGCAACAGCGGCAGGCACATCACCAGCAACAACATCAACACGATCACCTTGAACGAGCCCTTGCGCTCGATGCTGAACGCGCATTCGTTGACGCCGTAGGGCTTGTAGTCTTCCTCGCGAATCAATGAATTTTTCTCGTTGATGTACTCGACACGGTTGTACTTCTGGATCGGCGTGAAGGTGTTGGACATCGCCATGCTGGTAGTGACGTTTTTGAAGCGCAGGTCGATGCGCTCGTTGCCCTTGAGGTAATACAGCACCGGTTTGTAGCCGTAGCGATAAGTGTCGAACGGAAAGTCGGTCGCCCGCCCCTGGACGTCGATGGGTCTGGATTCAAGTTCGGCGTAGGCACTTTTGTTGGCTGAAGACAGATTGCGGCTCAGGGGTTTGATTTTGACCTGCTCCATGAGAATCGGTGCGAATCCGTAGGACCATTGCATGGGCTCCATGCGCAGCCGCAGTTCGTTGCGACCGAGGTCATAGCGATCAAAGGTTCGCTCGGAGACGACCACCGCGCCCGAGAGCATGAACTCGCCATGAACATTGTTGGTGATGCGCAGCGACAGTCGGTCCTTGTCCGACCCTGCGGCATCGCTGGCCGACGGCGTGCCGCACCAGGCGTAGCTGTCGAAGGCGTCCCCGAGCTGGCCGTTGCGGTTCTCTTTGAACACGTAGAAGTAACTGCCCCACAGGGCTGCCATCAGCAACAGCGCTATCAGTCCCAGAATTTTCTTGCCCACGCTCAAACCAGACTCCTTTCTTTACTGACTCCCTTATGAGGCGCGGACTCTATCAAAATGCCATCACTGGCCCAAGCAAAAATAACCGGGCCAGGAAGATCCTTGTGACGAGGGAGCTTAAGCCGTAATGCGATAGGTAGCAGCTACCGAGCCTGCGAGGCTGCGTTCGGCTGCGTTCGGCTGCGTAGCAGTCGTAAAACCAGAGATTGCGGTACGTCAGGTAAACCGCATCAGTCGGATTGACGACTGCTTCGCAGCCGAACGCAGGCTTCGCCAGCTGTTACAAAGAGTGCATCGCAGTTGAAGCTGCCGGAAAAAACTTCAACGCCGCCGAAACAACGGCCGCGGTTCAATCACCGAGCGCCCGTACAACACGCTCATCCCCGCCAGCCCCTTGAGCGCGTCTTCAGCGGATTTATCTTCGCGCACGGCAAAGCTGTCGAAACCGCATTGGCGCATGTGGCTGAGTTGATCGCGCAGTACATCGCCAATCGCGCGCAATTCGCCTTGCCAACCCAAACGCGTACGCAACAGATAGGCCTGGCTGTAAGCGCGGCCATCGCGAAAACTCGGGAAATCCAGGGCAATCAGCGGCAGGTCGGGAAACCATGGGGTCAAGTTCGTCACTTCATCATCAGGACCGAGCCACACGCCTTCGAGCGCTGTTGTGGTGTCGGCATTAAGTGCCAGCCACTGGGACAACGGCAGTATCAGCGGTCCGGTCGGCAACTCATCGGTTGCTTCACGAATCAACTGCCACGGGTCGTCGCGTACCCACTCGGCGCCGCCCTCTTGCAAACGCAGCAGATTGTTCATGCCGACACCTCCAGCATTTTCGGGTAAACCCGTTCCTTGAACGGCTCCAGACCGATGCGCGCCAGGGTATCGACGAACAGCTCCTCGCTCTCGCGGTAGCGAACGAACGTGGCGATGATCCGTTCAATGACATCGGGCACTTCAGCGGCGCTGAAGGATGGACCGATGACTTTGCCCAGCGCGCTGTTCTTGCCTTGGGCACCGCCCAGGGTGATCTGGTACCACTCGCTGCCGTTCTTATCGACGCCAAGAATGCCGATGTTGCCGATATGGTGGTGACCGCAGGCGTTCATGCAACCGGAGATGTTCAAGCTGATATCGCCCAGGTCATGCAGATAATCCAGATCCTCGAAACGCGCCTGAATCGCTTGTGCGATGGGGATGGATTTGGCGTTGGCCAACGCGCAGAAGTCGCCACCGGGGCACGCGATGATGTCGGTCAACAAACCGATGTTGGCGCAACCCAGCCCCTGTTCGCAGGCCAGGCACCACAGTGGATAAAGGTCGGCCTTGGGCACGTCCGGCAACACGATGTTCTGTTCATGGGCGATGCGGATTTCGCCAAAACCGAACTGCTCGGACCACTGGGCCACCGCGTCCATTTGCTCGGCTGTGACATCCCCCGGCGGCGCGGCGATGCCCGGTTTGGTCGATAGCACCACGCTGGCGTAACCCGGCACCTTGTGCGGTTGAACGTTGCGCGTCACCCAACGGGCGAATGCCGGGTTCTCGGCCAGGCGTGTGCCGAAATCCAGGTCGGTGTCGGCCAGTGAACGGTAATCGGGGGGCACGAAGGCACTGGCGACACGCTCATACTCGACGTCGGTCAATTGCGCCGGACCGTCCTTGAGGTGCTGCCACTCCTCCTCCACTTCCTTGGCGAACGCTTCGATACCCAGGGCTTTCACCAGAATCTTGATTCGCGCCTTGTACTTGTTATCGCGCCGCCCATGGCGGTTGTAGACCCGCAACACCGCCTCGACATAGGACAGCAAGTGCTGCCACGGCAAGCCTTCGCGAATCTGCAAACCGAGGATCGGCGTGCGCCCCAAGCCGCCACCCACGATCACCCGCAAGAGCATTTGCCCGCGGTCATCGCGATAAAGATAAAGGCCGATGTCATGCATCATGATCGCCGCGCGGTCCTGTCTGGCCGAGCAGATGGCAATCTTGAACTTGCGCGGCAGAAACAGGAATTCCGGGTTGATGGTCGACCATTGCCGCAGGATCTCCGCCAGCGGGCGCGGGTCCATCAGCTCGTCCGCCGCCACTCCGGCGAAGGCTTCGGTGGTGATATTGCGCACGCAGTTGCCGGAGGTCTGGATCGCATGCATTTCGACTTGGGCCAGACGTTCGAGAATGTCCGGCACCAGGGCCAGTTCGATCCAGTTGAACTGCATGTTCTGCCGGGTGGTGAAGTGGCCGTAGCCACGATCGTAGTCCCGGGCGATGCTCGCCAGCGTGCGCAACTGCTGCGCGCCGAGGGTGCCGTAGGGGATCGCCACGCGCAGCATGTAAGCATGCTTTTGCATGTACAGGCCGTTCTGCAAACGCAGCGGCAAGAACTCCTCTTCGCTCAATTCCCCGGCCATGAAACGTTCGACCTGATCGCGAAACTGCGCAACACGCTCGAACACCAGCGCCCGGTCATAGTCATCGTACTGATACATGTGGCTGCCACCTCATCAGGAATTTTGCACAGAACCTGTGGGAGCGGCTTGTGGTGAGGGGGCTTGCCCCCGTTGGGTTGCGAAGCAGCCCCAAAATCTCTGATGCACCAGAGTTCTTGTGAGTGCTACGCACTCAAACGGGGGCAAGCCCCCTCGCCACAGGCGCTCCCACAGGAATTGCGGTGTATCGAACTCTGCGGTTCGCTCTTGGGGTGCAACTATGAAGCAGCAGCGCAGCACGTTACAGATTCAGCTAACCACTAAAAAACCGTATCAGGGCGCGGCCTATGGCCGCAGGCTGGCATCGAATCTGATCCGCATAAACTCGGTTTTTCTGAGTCTGTTTTGTTTCCGGCAGGGTTTCTACAGTTCATGGCATGCCAGACCGGGTGGCCTGGCAAGACTTTGCAACCGTGGAAGAACTGACCATGAGTACAGCAACAATCGGACAGGCCTATAACTACAAGGTCGTCCGTCAATTCGTCGTGGCAACCATCGTCTGGGGTGTCGTCGGGATGGCGATGGGGGTGTGGATCGCCTCGCAACTGGTGTGGCCCGAGATGAACCTCGACCTGCCGTGGACCACCTTCGGCCGCTTGCGCCCGCTGCACACCAGCCTGGTGATTTTCGGCTTTGCCGGCAGCGCGCAATTCGCCGCCAGTTACTATGCGGTGCAGCGCACCTGCCAGGTGCGGCTGTACTCCGACAAGCTCGCCGCATTCACCTTCTGGGGCTGGCAATCGGTGATCGTGGTCATGCTGATCAGCCTGCCTCTGGGCTACACCACCACCAAGGAATACGCCGAGATCGAATTCTCCGGCGCGGTGTGGATGACGGTGGTCTGGGTCGCCTACGCCATTGTGTTCTTCACCACCGTGGTGCAGCGCAAGACCAAACACATTTACGTCGGCAACTGGTTTTTCGGTGCGTTCATTGTGGTGATCGCCATGCTGCACGTGGTCAATCACCTGTCGATTCCGGTGGACTGGTTCAAGTCGTATCCGGTGTATTCCGGGGCCACCGACGCTATGGTGCAGTGGTGGTACGGGCACAACGCGGTGGGGTTCTTCCTGACCACCGGCTTCCTCGGGATGATGTATTACTTCGTGCCGAAACAGGTCGGTCGGCCGGTGTATTCCTATCGCTTGTCGATCGTGCATTTCTGGGCGCTGATCACCCTGTACATCTGGGCCGGCCCGCACCACTTGCACTACACCGCACTGCCGGACTGGGCGCAGTCGCTGGGCATGGCGATGTCGCTGATCCTGTTGGCGCCGAGTTGGGGCGGGATGATCAATGGGATGATGACGTTGTCGGGCGCCTGGCATAAGTTGCGCACCGACCCGATCCTGCGCTTTCTGGTGCTGTCCCTGGCGTTCTACGGCATGTCGACCTTCGAAGGGCCGATGATGGCGATCAAAACGGTCAACGCCCTGTCCCACTACACTGACTGGACCATCGGCCACGTTCACGCCGGTGCCCTGGGCTGGGTAGCGATGATCACCTTTGGCGCGATCTACCACATGGTCCCGAAAGTTTTCGGCCGCACGCAGATGCACAGCGTGCCGCTGATCAACCTGCACTTCTGGCTGGCGACCATCGGCACCGTGCTGTACATCGCCTCGATGTGGGTCAATGGCATCACCCAGGGCTTGATGTGGCGGGCGATCAACGACGACGGCACCCTCACCTATTCGTTCGTCGAAGCCTTGCAGGCCAGTCATCCGGGGTTCGTGGTGCGCTTTGTCGGCGGGGTGTTCTTCCTCAGCGGCATGCTGCTGATGGCTTACAACACCTGGCACACGGTGCGGGTGTCGGACGTGAAAATGGCCGAACTTGAAGCCCAGATTGCCTGAGGCAAGGAGCCTGACATGATCGAGATGGCGCTGAATCTATTGGGTGTTTTGGGGCTTTGGCTGGCGGTCGAATACTGCCTGAAACACCAGACCGCCGAGAGCCTGGAGGATGCCAGCCTGATTCCGTTCGCCGATGACCCCGAGGTGGCGCGGCGGCTGGAATTGGCGACGGGCAAGAAGGTGAACGCTGTGGCGCCGGAAGAGGTGAAGCCGGGTTGGGGCAATCTCGAAATCTGATACAGGGAAACGCCGCAGATCAATGTGGGAGCGGGCTTGTGGCGAGGGGGCTTGCCCCCGTTGGGCCGCGCAGCGGACCCAGGACCTGCGAGCGCTGCGCACTCGAACGGGGGCAAGCCCCCTCGCCACAAAGCCCGCTCCCACAGTGGTTATGTGTTGGTCACAAATAACACGCTTCAGCCACGTTCGCGGGGAATCAAGCTCTGCAGTTGCTGCGCCAGGAAGTTCGCATCGAAGGCAAAGGTATCCGGGTCTTTCAAACCATTGGTCTTGCGCCATTGCCAATTGCTGGAGGGCGGCAGGCACACCAGCGAAATGCTGCCATAACGCGCGGCGGTCAAGCCCATCACTGCCAGGGAAATCAGCCCACCCGCGCCCATCACGTCCGGCACGAACTCCACCGGTTTACCGGCAATCACAATAGACAGTTTCTCGGTCTTGAACGTCGACGTCTCCGCCGGAATGCTCGGCCCGGATGCGACATACGCCTCGCGGCTCACTTCCAACAGATTCGGAGTCAGGACAGGCGCCAGCCATTGCTGGATCTGATCGAACAGCTCACCAATGCGCGTCGCCCATACGGCCGATTGCGACTCAAACAGTTGCTTCTTGTGCGCTTCGCTATCTGCATAGTGGCGAAGCATCTCGCCCAGTTGCTGTACATCGTCCATTGCGGTGTTCCTTTTGGTTGAAGCGATGTTGCGAATGTCGATCATGGCAGATGCCGACAGCTCGCGTACGGCAAAGGTGCGAACGGCTACAGAGCCTGGGCAGATGAACGCGACGAATGGTCGTGTTTTACCTGCTTTTCAGGGGAGCACCTGTCAGATCTGACAGTAGCCAACATCCATATCCGGGGTGTTTGATAACACTGCCCAACGCGGGAGTAAAACATTCAATCCGTACAGTCAGGAGCGCACATCATGAACAGTGGGAACGATCGCAACAAATGCCGGGTAACCAATTATGTGACCATCAAAAAAATGATCGTTTACGGATTGACTCCTCCGTTTACCCAGCCTGCGAATCCGATAGGCGGAATGAACAGTGCGAGCGTTGATAACAGTCTTTTCGCAATCGACAAAGTGATCATCCCCGGCTGGAAACAACCGGTTATCCATCCCGAAAACCCTGAAGGCGGCATCGGACTAGCGCTCATCGTAGATGGACTGATGCCCGTCTGGATCGACCCTTGGTTTAATTTTTCGGGAGGTGACAGGGCGGATTTACTGCTGAATGAATCAGAGACGGCGATAGACGGCAAAACCATTCAGCCGGATGAAGCTGATGATCCGCAACGATTCATTCTGAACGTACCCGGCGGACTTCTGCGCAATGGCATTAACCGTCTGCGCCTGAGGGTGAAGCGGATCAGCCAGTCAGAAGAAACCTCTCTGCCACGCGTCGTACTCTTCAATACCCCGCGTCCTGGCGGCGAGGTGACAGGCTCGGGAGACAACCCCTATCTGCTGATGACGCTTCCGGCAGATGTCATCGCCAATGGAGTGGATGCCGCTCGCGCCGCGCAAGGGGTAGATGTCACGTTGACCTATAGCTACATACGCGAACACGACGTCATTACCCTCGATTGTGACGGCCACGAAATCCTGCACACCGTCACGGCTGCCCAGGCCGGAGCCGGCACCGTCGTTCTGAAGCTGTTCGCCGATGCGTTTCAGAAAGGTGACAATCCCCGATTTGCCATGCGCTTTCGAGTGAGAGACCAGATCGGCAACAACTCAGGCCCACTCGCAATCTGGTCAAAAACCACTTATATCGATGTGCACATCCAAAAACCCGTTCTGGATCTAAAAGCGCCCGAAGTGTTGGAAGCCTTGGAACTCAACGGCACTCGATTGAACTTTGAACGGGACTTTTATGAGGCCAAGTTCGCCACGGTCAAGGTCGCCTTCACCGGCTCCGCCCCCGGGCAAACTGTCAAAGTCTATTGGCTCGGGCGCAATTCGACTTATGGCAGCGAGATTCGAACCGTTGCCTATGCCGGAGAGATACTGAGATTTCTGGTGCCCAGGCAGGAAGTGGTTGATTGCATCGGTAGCGGTGCGCAGATCAGTTACACCGTGAAGCTACCAGGTACCACCGAGAATCTACCCTCCGAAAACCTGCGCATCTCGGTCACCGCGCAAAAACATCATCTACCGGAACCGACGCTTAATTCGGACAAAACCAATCTCAGGGCTTACTACCCAACGCTGGAAGCTACTTACACTGTGCGTATGGCCCTGTTTGGTATCACCACTCGCTATGGCGATGAAGTCACTATCACACAACCCGACTTCACCAATCTGCCTGTGCCGCCGGCATGGATAACAGAAAATCGGGGTAGATCCGTCATGTTCAATTACACCCTGCATAGAACAGACACTACCGAAAAACTAATTTTTTCATGGTTCCTGAGACTGACCCTGTAGCGGGCTCACCTTTGGCGACACCACTGCGTAACCCGATCACCCATAACTGTTTGGCGTTTATATAGACGAGGGATTTGTCATGCACAAAATAATCGGTGCTCTGTTAATCGCACTAATGGTGGGTTGCACTCAGGTCGATATAAAACCATCGAGTGAAGTAGGGACGATCAATAATGTCCAGCCCCTGAATGGCCCCGCCGTCGCCACTCAACTGAACACGCTTTACAACCGAAAATTAGCCACTTTCACCTATGTCGCCGCAGATCAGGGGGTGGCTCAATGAACACCCTACTGTGGCGCACGCTCGGCAATGCTCCGCGCATTCTCTTTCATTCGCTAACGGGGGTCGGTTTGATGCTGAGTATCAACTCGCCCCTTTATGCGCAAACAGCAACAGAAACCCCTGACAACTACATCCTTACCGTGGAGCGTTGTGTGAAATATGTCGAAAGTGCGCAATGGGTGTATCGGGACTATCAGTGGTCGTTTTCCATCACGCCCACACCGTGTGCGCGGCGGACACAACCGGAAGGGACACCCTTCCTTTGGGACGAACTGTCCCGTGACTATTCCAATAGCAGCTACTGGCAAAATACCCATGGCCTGCGCCACCAACTGATTTGTCATCTGGCGATTGCGAGGGACAAACCGCAGTGGAACCTGGAACCGTGGCGGCCAGATGTGGGGTATGCACAAACGTTTGCGGCCGGCTGCAATCATGTCGTCCCCTTGCCTCAAAAAGCACCATGACACTTCACCGAAACATGAGCATTACAGTTCATTTATCGCTGGTACCCGCCATCGAACAAATGGAAACTCCCTTCAGGCTTGGCCCATCGACCCAGGCCATAGCCTGAGGAAATCCAATGCGCACTATCGGCCTTATCGGCGGCATGAGCTGGGAGTCCAGCGCCGAGTATTACCGTCTCATCAACCAACAGGTACGTGATCGCCTCGGGCCGTTGCGCTCGGCAAAACTGTTGATGTACAGCGTCGACTTCGGCCCGGTCGAACAGGCCCAGCATACCGGGCGGTGGGACGATGCGGCGGTGATTCTGGTGGATGCGGCCCAGCGTCTGCAGGCGGGTGGCGCCGAGTGCGTGGTGCTGTGTACCAACACCATGCACAAAGTGGCCGGGCAGATTCAGGCAGCGATCGATATTCCGTTCCTGCACATTGCCGACCCGGCCGCTCAGGCGGCACTGGACGCCGGCGCTCTGCGGGTGGGTTTGCTGGGGACTGCGTTCACCATGGAGCAAGACTTTATCAAGGCCCGTCTGACGGCCAAGGGCCTGACGGTACTGGTGCCGGAGGCCGAGGAGCGTCAGGCCGTGCACCGGATCATCTATGACGAGTTGTGTGTCGGGGTGATCAGCGAGGCTTCACGCAGGGTGTATCAACGGGTGATCGGGTCGCTGACCGAACGCGGCGCCCAGGCGATCATCCTTGGCTGCACCGAAATCGGCCTGCTGATCAAACCCGAACACAGCGCCCTGCCCTTGCTCGACACCACCGAACTGCATGCGCAGGCGGCGGTGGCGTTCGCGTTGGGTGACTGACTCGCTCCTACAGGATTTTTTTTGAGTTACCGGCGACGCAGGCGCGCCATGCTCAGGGTATCGACCAGCCGGCCGTCACGCACGGCGTAATCGCGAAACAGACCTTCGGTTTCAAAGCCGAATTTCTGGTACAGGCCGATGGCCGCTTCGTTGTTGGCGTACACCGAGAGTTCGACCCGCTGCAGGTTCATCCAGTTGTCGGCGACGTCGAGCGCTGCTGCCAGCAGTTTCGAACCGACGCCCTTGCCCTGCCAAGCCACGGCGACACCCATGCCGAAGCTGCCGGCGTGGCTGCGGCGGATTCGCGAAAACTGCTCAAGGCCAATGTTGCCGATGACCGATCCCTGGTGCAGCGCCACCAGTTTCACCGCCCGCTCGTTGTCCGCCATCAGCCGTTGGCGCCAGACCTCGGTGGACTGAAACGGCATTTGCAGCACCTGCCGGGCCACGGCCGGGTCGTTGTAGAGCGCGGTGATGCCCTCGATGTGGGATTCGTTGAAGCGTTCGAGGTGAATGGCGGGGTCGTGGTCGGGCATGGCGGTGTTCGTCCTTGATCGATGTGTGGCCGATCACTCTAAACCGCACGCCCTTTGCGTGGCGATAACAATTGAAGGTGTATACACCTGTGGCGAGGGGGTCAGTCGATCAGCTCGAACCACTCCCGCCGCTCATTGAAAGTGTTGTGGATCAGTTCGACGATGCGCTGCACCTCGGTCTCATCCCCGGACTCGGCATTGACCGCCATCCACACCTGACGCTGCATCGGTTGCTTGAAGAGCCCAGGCAACGCCACCAGCCCGCGGTCGAATTGACTCATGTAGTGCGGCAGCAAACCGATGCAGGCGCTGCAGCGGATCATCTCCAGCATCAGCTCATAAGAATGCAGTTGCACCACCCCCGCCAGGCGCTCCTCCACCAGACTGTTCCACGGCCCGAAGGCGCCGACCTGGCGATCGTGCTGCCACTGCACCAGCATGAAATCGGCCAGGTCACCCAGGCTGTCCGGCCGGGCCGCGACCCGCGAATAACGTTTGGCGATGTGCGGCAGATAGTCCAGCCGCGCCAGGCGCTGGAGCTCACTGATGGCAAAACTGGGGCCTGGCAGCGGCGAATCGGCAGCGGCCAGCCACACCACCACATCGGCACTGATCGCCCGCAGGGCCAGTTCGCTGTCCAGGGAGATGATGTCCAGGCGCACACTGGCGTTGCGTCGCAGCAGCGACACCAAGTCGCGGCCGAGGATGTCGTGCAGGATGGATTCGGCCACGGCCAGCCGTATCAACGGCTGTTCGATCACCGGCAACTTGCGGTCATCGGCCAAGGCAATCAGTTGCGCCTGGAACTGCAAACCGTCACGACTGAGAGCAAAGCCATTGCCCGAGTGGCTGAACAGCGAACACCGCAGTTGCGCTTCAAGTTGTGCCAGTTGTTTACGCAATAGGGTCGATTTGATGTTGAGGCTGCGGGCCGCTTGCATGAAACAGCCGCAACGGGCGCTGACCCGGAAAGACTGCACCAGCACCGGATCGATTCCGGTCAGTGTGTGTAAGGATTCGCTTTGCTCTACGGGCCAACGGTACTCGGCCACACCCTGACGACCAGTGGGTTCCATGAGTGACATTGATGACTCCTTGTCGATCTGTCCTTGAGCGTTTCATCCTGCTGGCCGTTCATGAACCTGATGTGACAACCGGGCAAAAAACCGATCAACCTCCAGGCGTTTGCCGAAAGCTCACCGCCAGGCGATTCCAGCTGTTGATGGTGCTGACGGCCATCGTCAGGTCGACCAGTTCGCCTTCGCTGAACTGCTCCCGGGCCAGGGCGTAAACGTCGTCCGGCACATGACTTTGCGAGAGCAGGGTCACCGCTTCGGTCCAGGCCAGGGCGGCCCGCTCCCGAGGGTTGAAGAAGTCGCTGTCGCGCCAGACCACGATCGCATACAGCCGGCGATCGGTTTCGCCGAAACGGCGCGCGTCCACCGAGTGCATGTCGGTGCAGAAGGCGCAGCCGTTGAGCTGCGAGGCGCGGATTTTGATCAGGTTCAGCAGCGCCGGTTCGATGCTCAGGTTGCTGGTCAAGGCCTCCATGGCGATCATGGCTTTCATCGCTTTGGGCGATGCGCTGTAGTAATCCAGACGGGCGTTCATGGCGGTGCCTCATGGCTCTGATCAATGCTTCCACGGTAGGCGCTGATGCGCGAGGGTTACAGAGCCAATTCGGCGAAAAAGCCATGGACCGCCCGGCAGAAGGCCAATCGGCGCTTTTTCGCCCACGCAACTTCTGCGCAGCCGTTCATGCGGGTAATCTGGCGCGACGCACAGTCGTCTCAAACGCCCAAGGAGCCCCGCCGGTATGGAACTTCATGTTGTCATCAACGGCCGCAAGGACCTGGCAGGCCAGTTGTACCGGCAACTGCGCGACGCCATCGAATCCGGTCGCCTGGCAGCCGGGGCGCAACTGCCACCCAGCCGCTTGCTGGCCGAACAACTGGGGATCTCGCGCAAGACCATTTCCGACACGTATGCGCAACTGACCTACGAGAACTTCCTCACCGGGGTGATCGGCAAAGGCACTTACGTCAATGCCCGGGCGGCGAAAAGCGTCCGCAAGCAGAGCCATTCGGAGCTGGCGAGTTTTGATGTGATCGAGCGCTGGCGCTCGTTGCCGACATTCCTGCGCCATCCCACGCTGGAAGGCTCGCTGCGTTACGAGTTCATCGGTGGTGCCACCAGCAAGGGCCTGTTTCCACAGGACGACTGGCGCCGCTGTACGTCCCACGCCCTGCGCCAGATCGCCAGTTCCAAAGGTTTCTACAGCCTGCCCGAAGGCCTGCCGGCGCTGCGCAATGCAATTGCGCGGCACATCGCGTTTTCGCGCGGGGTCAATTGCCAGGACGAAGACGTGGTGGTGTGCAACGGCGCGCAGCAGGCGCTGGATCTGATTGCCCGGGTGTTGACCGAGCCGGGCAGCCTGGTGGCCATGGAAGACCCCGGTTACCCGCCGGCACGCCTGTTGTTCGGCACCCATGGCGCGACAGTAGTCGGCGTGCCGGTGGATGCGCAAGGCATTCAGGTCGAGCACATTTCCGATGGCACCCGGCTGATTTACGTCACTCCGTCCCACCAGTTTCCCTTGGGCATGCCCCTAAGCCAGGCCCGCCGGGAAGCCCTGCTCGCAAGGGCCTATGAGCTGGGGGCGATCATCATCGAAGACGATTACGACAGCGAGTTTCGCTACGAAGGCCGGCCCACCGACTCTCTGCAAAGCCTGGATCAGCGCGGCATCGTCGCCTATGTCGGCACTTTCTCGAAGACCCTGCTGCCGGAGTTGCGGCTCGGCTACACAATTCTGCCGCCGGCGATTCTCGAAGCGGTGATCCGCGCCAAGCAGCTCACCGACCTGCACACCTCGACCCTGCCCCAATGGGCGCTGGCCAAATTCATCGCCGAGGGCTGCCTGCTCAAGCACATCCGGCGCTGCCATACGATTTATGCCGGGCGCCGCGAGCGGATCCTGGCGCGCATGGCGGGCGACCTTTCGCCGTGGTTCGAGGCGGTCCCGACCACGGCCGGGTTCCACATGGCGGTGCTGTGCAAAGTGCCGGTCGATATTCCATTGGTGATCGAACTCGCGAAAAAAGTCGAAGTGGGGCTCTATGCCCTGGACAGCTTTTTTTACCAGCAAGCGCCGCGGGCCGGGCTTTTTCTGGGGTTCGGGGCGATCGAAACCCTGGATATCGACATCGCCCTGGACCGTTTGCGCGACATTTTGCAGCAGGTCGGCTGACGGATTGGTCTGCGGTTTTATCCGGCGATTGGCTATTGGCGGTCCATGGGTGCAGGCCTATCCTGAATGGCGTTATCCCTCAATGAGCAGGATTCGTCCGGCCTGATTCAGGAGTGTGAGCAATGTCCAGCGAAGTGATCAACATCGTAAAGGTGCAGGCCGCAGCCGGCCGCTCGGATGAACTGGGTCAGCAACTGCAAAAGATTGTCGACACCCTGCGCGAACTTCCGGGCTGCGACTCCTATATGGTCGACCGCTGCCCCGAGGACGACACCCGCTGGACAGTCAGCGCCCGCTGGCAATCGGAAGCGGCCATGCACGCGCATTTCAACTGCCCCGAAGTGCAAGGCTTTATCGGCCTGATCGACAGCCGACTGGCCAACGCCGTCGACTTCAACAGTTTTCCAATCGTCTAAAACAATAACCCCAGCCCTATGTAGCAGCTCAGTCGTCTGACAAAACACCTGTGGCGAGGGAGCTTGCTCCCGCTCGTCTGCGCAGCAGACGCAAATCAGGCGAACGCTGCCTGCCTGGTCCTGCGCGTTTTTTGGGCCGCTTCGCAGCCCAGCGGGAGCAAGCTCCCTCGCCACAGTTCATCATTCTATAGCCCTGCGCACGTTGTGATTGGCCCCCTCACCTTCCTGAAAATTGGCCGTTTGATTGCGCCATAGCGCGGCTTACTGTGGTCCCTGTCGACTCACCACCTCAGGTAATCAACCATGAATGCGCTTCGTTTTTTTGCCATCCCTCTCACCGCCCTGACACTGAGTATTTCAGCCCCGGTATTCGCCCACGAAACCGCCCCTTCAGAAAAAGTCACCATCCTGCAGGACCAGATGCTGAAAAACGCACCCGGCAAAAAGGCCTTGATGATCGAAGTCGATTACAAACCCGGCCAATCGTCCATCGCCCATAAACACCAGGGCACGGCCATGGCCTACGTGCTTTCGGGAGAGATCATTTCTCAAGTCAAAGGTGAAAAAGCGATCACCTACAAGGCCGGCGAATTCTGGTACGAACCGGCCGGGTCGGAACATCTGGTCTCGAAAAATGCCAGCGCCACCCAACCCGCCAAGCTGCTTGTGTTCATGGTGTTGGCTCCGGATGAAAAGGTGTTGATCCCTTTGGAAAACTGATCGCCGTACATAAAAAAAAAGCCCCGCCTCTCTCGAGACGGGGCTTTCTTCATTCAGCGCTTATCAGGCAGCCGGCTCCAGCTCGGCGTCCGCACTGCTAGTGACAGCGGCAGGCAACACCGCTTGACCGCTCAACGCCACATCCAGCAATTCACGGTTGGCCACCGCGTACATGGCGTAGTCCGTGCCGCTGGCGGCACGGATTTCCACCAGCATGGCGCGCCAGCGTTCGATCATGCCTTCGTTCTGCTCCATCCACAGCTCCAGGCGTGTTTCCACGTCCTGGGTGCCGTCGCCCTGTTGCAGGACCGAGATGGTGATCGCACGTTGTTGCCAGTCGACGTCATCGCGGAACGCTTCACGGGCCAGGGCCTGCCAGTTGTTTTCAACCGGCAGGGCACTGATCTGTTGCAGGTACCAGGTGATGTCCAACGCACTGCCGACAGCGAAGTAGGCCTTGGCCACGTCCGCCGGATCCTGGCCGGTCACGTCGGAAGCCTCGATGATCGGCAGCAGGGTGTACAGGTGCGTGGTGCCTGCCACCATGCGTGCCAGCAACTCCGGCACACCGGCTTCGACGTACGCTTGATAGCGGGCCTGCCAGGTTTCGCGAATCTCACCACTGAGCAGTTCGTCAAGCTTGAGGCCCAACTCCTTCAGGTGCGGACCGAAATGCGCGACGTCACGGGCAGCGTTCTGCTCGTTGCGGCGAGCACGCAGGAACCAGCGCGTAGCGCGACGGCCCAGACGCATCAGCTCATCCATCAGCTCCAGTTGTACGTCGGCCGAAACCTGGTAGTCCAGGGCTTCGATCTGACGGAACCAGTGCGGGAGATGGAAGATGTCACGCACGATCACATAAGCACCCGCCACGTTCGCCGGGCTCATGCCGGTCGACTCTTTGAGCCGTTGAACGAAGGTGATGCCCATGTGGTTCACCAGATCGTTGGCGATCTGGGTGCTGACGATTTCGCGCTTCAGACGGTGACGGCGCATGGCATCGGAGAACTTGCTCACCAGCGTCGGCGGGAAAGCGGTTTCCATGTCGCGGGTCAGGTAGTCGTCGTCCGGCACCAGGGAGTTGAGCAGCGCTTCCTTGAGGTCGATCTTGCTGTAGGAGATCAGCACCGACAGTTCTGCACGGGTCAGGCCGTGGCCCGCCGCAACGCGTTCTGCGAGTTGATCTTCGGTCGGCAGGAACTCGATGGCGCGATCCAGTTTGCCGCGGCCTTCCAGATCGTTCATCAGGCGTTTGTATTCGGCAATCCGCGCGTAGGCACGGCGAGCCGCCAGGGACAGGGCCTGAGTCTGCTTGTAGTTGTTGCCGAGCACCAGGTTGCCGACTTCGTCGGTCATGCTCGCCAGCAACTGGTTACGTTGCTTGTCGGTCATGTCGCCTGCATGCACAACTTCGTTGAGCAGGATCTTGATGTTTACTTCGTGGTCGGAGCAGTCCACGCCACCGGCGTTGTCGATGAAGTCGGTGTTGGAACCGCCGCCATTGATGCCGAATTCGACGCGCCCCAGTTGGGTCATGCCCAGGTTACCGCCCTCACCCACTACTTTGCAGCGCAGTTCGTTACCGTTCACGCGCAGTGCATCGTTGGCCTTGTCGCCGACATCGGCGTGGCTTTCGGTGCTGGCTTTGACGTACGTACCGATACCGCCGTTCCACAACAGGTCCACCGGTGCCTTGAGCAAGGCATTGAGCAGTTCCGTCGGGGTCAGCTTGTCGGCCTTAATGTCGAAGCGCTCTTTCATCTGCTCGGAGATGGCAATGCTCTTCGCGCTACGCGAGAAAATCCCGCCGCCTTCGGACATGATGCTGGTGTCGTAATCCGACCAGGCCGAACGTGGCAGGTCGAACAGGCGCTGACGCTCGGCGAAGCTGCTGGCAGGCTCCGGGTTCGGGTCGATGAAGATGTGCAGGTGGTTGAATGCCGCGACCAGTTGCAGCTTGTCGGACATCAACAAGCCGTTACCGAACACGTCACCGGCCATGTCGCCGACGCCCACCACGGTGATGCTGTCTTCCTGGACATTGATGCCGCGCTCGCGGAAGTGGCGTTGAACGCCAACCCACGCGCCCTTGGCGGTGATGCCCATTTTCTTGTGGTCATAACCGGCCGAGCCGCCGGACGCAAAGGCGTCGCCGAGCCAGAAGCCGTAGTCGATGGCGATGCCGTTGGCGATGTCGGAGAAGGTCGCAGTGCCCTTGTCCGCCGCAACGACCAGGTACGGGTCATCGTCGTCATGACGCACGACATTGGCCGGCGGTACCAGCGCGCCGTCTTTCAGGTTGTCGGTGATATCCAACAGGCCCGAGATGAAGATGCGGTAGCAGGCGATGCCCTCGGCCGCGATCTCGTCACGGCTGCCGCCCAGTGGCAGGCGACGCGGCAGGAAACCGCCCTTGGCGCCCACTGGCACGATGACCGAGTTCTTCACTTGCTGGGCTTTTACCAGGCCCAGGACTTCGGTACGGAAGTCTTCTTCACGGTCGGACCAGCGCAGACCACCACGAGCAACGTTGCCGAAGCGCAGGTGTACGCCTTCGACGCGAGGCGAGTAAACGAAGATTTCGAACTTCGGTACCGGCTTCGGCAGCTCTGGAATCAGGTGCGGGTTGAACTTGAAGCTGAAGTAGGACTTGTTCTGACCGTGGGCATCGGTCTGGTAGAAGTTGGTCCGCAGGGTCGCTTTGATCAGGTCCAGGTAACGACGCAGGATGCGGTCTTCGTTCAACACCTGGACGTCGTCCAGTGCGCTGAGAATCGCGTGTTCCAGGCGTTGCTGCTTGTCTTCCAGGTCGTCGCTGCCGAGCTTGCGCGCCAGGTAGAAACGGGTTTTGAACAACCGGGTCAGCTCACGAGCGATGTCGGTGTGGTTGTTCAGGGTGCTGGCGATATAGCCCAGGTCGAAGCCCAGACGGATCTGCTTCATGTAACGAGCGTAGGCACGCAGCAGCGCGACATCACGCCATGGCAGGCCGGCGGTCAGCACCAGACGGTTGAACGCATCGTTCTCGGCATCGCCACGCACGATGTGGACGAAAGCGTCCTGCAAGGTGTCGTTGAGTTGCTGGATGTCGAGTTCCAGGCCTTCAGCGGCGGTGAACGCGAAATCGTGAATCCAGAATTCGCGGCCGCTGTTGTGACGCAGGCGATACGGGAACTCACCCAGCACGCGCAGGCCGAGGTTTTCCAGGATCGGCAGTACGTCGGACAATGCCAGCGGGGTATCGGCGTGGTACAGCTTGCAATGCAGCTCGCGCTGACCGGATACCTGGCCCAGCGGCTGATAGAAGCTCATCACCAGCGGATTTTTTTCGTTCAGGCTCAGCAGGTGCTGCATGTCGACCACGGCCGAATGCGCCGCGAAACGCTCGCGGTAACCAGCCGGGAAGCCTTTCGGGAAGTCGGCCAGCACGTTGGTGCCCTGGGCTTCGCCGAAGCTCTCGACCACCAGGCTCGCGTAGTCGTCCTGCCAGCTGCGGCAGGCCTGCACCACTTCTTTTTCCAGCAGAACCGGGTCGATGTCCAGACGGTTCTTCGGATCGACGCGCAGAATCAGTTGCACGCGGGCCAGCACGGACTCGGAGAAGAAGGTCCAGAACTCGCAGTCGCTGGCTTTCAGGCGATCCATCAGCACTTGCTGGATCTTCTGGCGCACTTCGGTGGAGTAGATATCGCGCGGCACGTAGGCCAGGCAGTAGCAGAAACGGCCGTACGGGTCTTTGCGCAGGAACACGCGGATCTTGTTGCGTTCCTGGATCTGCACGATCGACATCACGGTAGTGAACAGCTCGTCCACCGGCGTCTGGAACAAGTCATCGCGAGGCAGTACTTCGAGTACCTGGGCCAGTTCCTTGCCCAAGTGAGCCTTGGCCTGGAAGCCCGAACGCTGCTCGATGATCTCGACCTTGCGACGGATGTAAGGAATGACCCGCACGCTTTCGCCGTACACCGACGAGGTGTACAGGCCCATGAAACGGCATTCCTTGATGACCTTGCCATTAGCATCGATCTGGCGGATCGACACGTAATCCGGGTATGCCGGACGATGCACACGGCTTGGGTGTGCCGCCTTGGCGAACGACAGCGGCGTCGATTCGCGCAGGTAATTCACGGCGTAGTCTTCGATGCGCAGATCGTCGACGGTCAGGCCGGCGCGCAGCAGTTTGGTCAGGCCGAGGAAGGAATTCTGGTCATATTCGATGTGACCGCCGTTCTGATCCTCGCCCACCACGAATTCTTCGTAGCCCAGGAAGGTGAAATGGTTGCCCACCAGCCATTCCAGGAAGCTCTTGATTTCGGATTTTTCGTCGGCGTCGATGATGAACTGGCTGTTGTCGATGCCTTCGATCAGTTCCTGGACCTTGGCTTTCATCGGTTCGAAATCGGCGACCGCGACGCGGACTTCACCGAGAACCTGCTCCAGCTCTTTGGTCAGGACATTGAGTTCGGCCGTGTTGGCACAGCGGTCGATTTCCAGGTACATCAGCGATTCTTGCAGAATGCCCTCGCCCTGGGTGCCCTTCGGCAGGATTTCCAGCAGTTCGCCCTTGCTGCCGCGACGCACGCTCAGCACAGTGGTCTGCAGGGTATGAATGCTGTAGCCGCGACGGTTCAGCTCGGTACGCACCGAGTCCACCAGGAACGGCAGATCGTGGTGCAGCACTTCGACCGCGGTGTGGGTCGACTGCCAGCCGTGGCGTTCGTAATCGGGGTTATAGACGCGCACTTGCGGCTGCGCGTGATCGAAGCGCTCAAGCAGGCGCCACGCAGAAAGGGTGCAGCCGGCGAGGTCGGACAGCCGACGCTGGGTCAGCTCGTCGAGGGAAATAATGCCGAAGAATTGTTCGGCGAACAGCGCCACTTGTGGCAGTGCCTGTTCACTGATGTGCTGCGCCAGTGCCGCTTGCAGTTGGTGCTGGAAGTCGGCTTTGCTGGCTGCGGTGAAGAACGCCATCTGTGGTACTCCGCTTGGGCTTGTTATTGATGGAAGCGTCGCGTGCAAACCCCTTTCGGGGCAATCCGTCACCCTGTTCCTGATTCTCGGGCAGAGGAAACAGGATGACAGGTGGATGAAGCTGGACGAGACACTCAGGTCACATTCACCTTCCATTGAATGGGCATCTGCAAAAACGACTGCCGGGCGCGACTATCGAGGCCATCAGCAATGCCTTTACGGGTGCTCATCCGTTGCGCAGCTTAACGACTGCGGCAAGGGCCATGCTTGCAGCGCTGCGACATATTCGGTCAACGGTACGCAGCGCGCGGCAGGCGCCTCGAACAACATTAGCAGTCGAGTAGAAAAACGGGCGCTTTATGCCCGGTTTTACGGCACCTGCGTGCCAGAAGTGACCAGCAATGCAGGGAGTGTTCACGACACATCCTCTGACACTCAGCCGAGCAGAAATTCCCGCGGGCTGGCAGAATCGTCGTTTATTGCGTTCACCACGCTCGCCGAGCCAGGATTTTCCCCATGCAAATGACAACCGACCTCTTGATCGTCAACCCGTGCGACGAAGAAGAAGACAACTTGGCCATGCTCTGCTGCACCAGCGCCGACGGCGAAATGTTCCTGATGAGCCGTTTTCCGGACGAGGATGAGCTGGAGATCATCTTCCATGACAAGCCTTCGGCCCTCAATGGCGTGAAAGTCACGCTCAGCCCTGACCACCTGCTGATCGAAATCGCCGCCGCGGACGCCGATGTGCTGGGTGGCAATGATTCGCTGGAAATCCTGCACAGTACCGATGCTGGCGATCTGACTGAGGTGGAAGAGACCTTGCAGAACATTCTCAAGGGGATTGGTACTTATATCAGCCAGCTCTGATGGTAGACGGGCGGGCCTCATCGCGGGCAAGCCTCGCTCCTTGGTTTTGCGTCGGACACAATATCGCGGCGCCTAGGTACCTGTAGGAGCGAGGCTTGCCCGCGAAGGCGTCCAAAAGAACACCGCAATACCCACCCCCTACAAAATTCCAACAATTTTGCCCATCAATTCCCGCACTTTGCACAAATGCCGTTGGTCGCCGCCCCCCGCGATGGATTAAAGTAACGCCCCCAGCCCTGGCGTTATTCGAACGTCTTCGGTCACCCTTTCCAGGAACAGTCATCGATGGAACATCGTGAAGCGCTGCTCGCGCTGCGAACCTTTCTTTCAACGCAGATTCTCGGCCAGGAAAAACTCATCGAGCGCTTGCTCATCGCCTTGCTCGCCGACGGCCACATGCTGGTCGAGGGCGCTCCAGGGCTGGCCAAGACCAAGGCCATCAAAGAGCTCGCCGAAGGCATCGAAGCACAGTTCCATCGCATCCAGTTCACCCCCGACCTGCTGCCGGCCGACATCACCGGCACGGAAATCTATCGCCCGGAAACCGGCAGCTTCGTGTTCCAGCAAGGCCCGATCTTCCACAACCTGGTGCTGGCGGACGAAATCAACCGTGCCCCGGCCAAGGTCCAGTCGGCCTTGCTCGAAGCCATGGGCGAACGCCAGGTCAGTGTCGGGCGCAGCACGTACGAGCTGTCGCCGCTGTTTCTGGTCATGGCCACGCAAAACCCCATCGAGCAGGAAGGCACCTACCCGCTGCCCGAAGCCCAGCTCGACCGGTTCCTGATGCACGTGAAAATCGGCTTCCCTGACGCCACCGTCGAACGGCGGATTTTGCAACAGGCCCGCGGCGAAGCGTTGCATGGCGAAACCAAGCCCGAACGCCGGGTCAGCCAGCAGGCCATCTTCGCCGCGCGCAAGGAAATCCTCGGTTTGTACATGGCCGACGCCGTGGAGGAATACCTGGTGCAATTGGTCATGGCCACGCGCATCCCGGCCAAATTCGACCCGGAAATGGCCGAATGGATCGCCTACGGTGCCAGTCCGCGCGGTTCTATCGCTTTGGACCGTTGCGCCCGGGCCCATGCCTGGCTGGCCGGTCGCGACTTCGTCAGCCCGGAAGACATTCAGGCAGTGCTGTTCGATGTGTTGCGCCACCGCATCATTCTTTCCTTTGAAGCCGAAGCCGCTGGCATCGACCAGGACCGGGTGGTCCAGCGGATTCTCGACGTCGTAGCTGTCGCTTGACCCCTATGAACGCCCTCCTGCCGCCCGAGCCGGGCATCCGGGTCAGCCTTTCCGAGCTGATCAAGATGCGCCATCGCGTGCGTGAAGTGCAGCTGTTTTCAACGCCGAGCCAGCGCAGCCCGCTGATCGGCCTGCACCACTCCAAACTGCGCGGGCGCGGGGTGGATTTCGATCAGGTGCGGGTTTATCAGGCCGGTGATGACGTGCGAAGCATCGACTGGCGCGTCACCGCCCGGACCCAGGAGCCCCACACCAAGCTGTTCCATGAAGAACGCGAGCGACCGATTTTCATCATGGTCGAACAGAGCTGCCGGCTGTTCTTCGGCTCCGGGATGATGTTCAAATCGGTGCTTGCCGCCCAAGCGGCGAGCCTGATTGGCTGGGCCGCGCTGGGCCATAACGACCGGGTCGGCGGACTGGTGTTCGGCGACAACGAACACTACGAAATCAAGCCGCGACGCAGTAAACAGAGCTTGCTGCAATTGCTCAACCGACTGGTGCGGGTCAATCAGTCGCTGCACACCGAACGCGAGCCGGACCGCGACGCCTTCGGCATTGCCCTGCGCCGCGCCCGGGAAGTATTGCGCCCCGGCAGCCTGGTGATCGTGATCTGCGACGAACGCGCCTTGTCCGACAGTGCCGAACAGCAACTGAGCCTGTTGTCACGCCATTGCGACCTGTTGCTGCTGCCGGTGTCCGACCCGCTGGATCACGCCCTGCCCGCCGCCGGTTTGCTGCGCTTTGCCGAACGCGGTGCGCAATTGGAGCTCGACACATTGAATTTCGACTTGCGCCAGGCCTATCGCGCCCAAGCGGAAGCGCGCATCGCCCGCTGGGAACTGCTGGCGCAGAAGCTGCGGGTGTTGCTGATGCCTTTGAGTACCCAGAGCGAGATGGTCGAGCAACTACGCGAATACCTGAACCCACAACGTCCGGGGAAAGGTCGATGAGCAGCCTCGATCAACTGCAACCGCTGATTTCCCCGCCGCCGATCGGCTTCTGGCCGCCGGCGCCGGGTTGGTGGCTGCTGCTGTTGTTGCTGCCGCTGATCGGTTTCGGCGTATGGCAGTTGCGGCATTTCATTGCGAACAAACGCCCTGTCGTGCGCGCCGAACAACCACTGGACCCGGTGCGTCTCGCCGCCCTGGCCGAACTCGCCCTGATGCCCAAACCCTACGACGGCGCCCCGGCCGGTGCCTGGCTGCAGCAACTCAACGGTTTGCTCAAACGCCTGTGCCGTAACCATTACCCCTATAGCCAGAGCCACACCCTTAACGGGCGCAAATGGCTGGCGTTCCTTGATAACCGCTGCCCGGCCGCCGGCCTCACGCGCTGGATGGTGCTGGTCGAAGGCGCCTACAAACCCGAATGCAAACTCGACGACAAGGCCATCGCCGGCCTGACTCAAGCCGTCGACACCTGGATTCGCAAACATGTTTGAGTTCGCCTGGCCGTGGATCTTCGCACTGCTGCCGCTGCCTTGGCTGATGCGGGTGCTGCTGCCAGTGGCCGACAGTGGCGAACCGGCGCTCAAGGTCAGCTTCCTCAGCGACCTGGAAGGCCTCGCTCGCCGCCGCGCCCGGGCCAATCTGCCGGCCTGGCGTCAGCAAGCACCGTTCATTTTGCTGTGGCTGTTGTTGCTGATCGCCGCGGCGCGTCCGCAATGGCTTGGCGAACCCCTGCCGATTGCCGCCAGCGGCCGCGACCTGCTGGTGGCGGTGGACGTGTCCGGCTCGATGGACTTCCCCGATATGCAGTGGCAGGACGAAGACGTCAGTCGACTGACACTGGTGCAGCATCTGCTCGGTGATTTTCTCGAAAGTCGCGACGGCGATCGGGTCGGCCTGATCCTGTTCGGCAGCCAGGCGTATCTGCAAGCGCCGCTGACCTTTGACCGGCACACCGTGCGCGTCTGGCTCGACGAAGCGCGGATCGGTATTGCCGGCAAGAACACCGCCATCGGCGACGCCATTGGCCTGGCCCTCAAACGCCTGCGTCAACGCCCGGCACAAAGCCGCGTGCTGATTCTGGTCACCGACGGCGCCAACAACGGTGGCGAAATCGATCCGTTGACCGCCGCACGGCTGGCAGCCAACGAAGGGGTGAAAATCTACCCGATCGGTATCGGCGCCGATCCGGAACAAAGCGGTACCCTGGGCTTCCTGGGGCTCAACCCGAGCCTGGACCTCGACGAACCGGCCTTGAAAGCCATCGCCCAAGCCACCGGCGGCCAGTACTTCCGCGCCCACGACGGCCAGGAACTGCAGGCGATCAAGCACACGCTCGACCAACTGGAACCAGTGACCCAGCAACCCACCCAGGCCCGCCCGGCCCAAGCGTTGTATCACTGGCCTTTGGCGATCGCGCTGCTGTTGAGCATGCTGCTGGTTGTCCGCGTGCGCTGGCCGGATAACCCGTTGCAACGGCTGTTTACCAGGGAGCTGTTTACCAGAGAGCGGTTTCTGCAAACGCAACTGCCCGACTGGCGCCAGCGACTCAAACGCCTGCGTCTGCGGAGGCGCCGATGAGTGCGCTCTGGCCGTACTGGTTCCGCCCCTGGTGGCTGCTGTTGTTGCCGTTGCTGGGCTGGTTGCTCTGGCAACTCTGGCATCGGCAGAAACGCGCCGGTCGCTGGCAGATGATTCTGCCGCCAGCCTTCCATGCCGCGTTGCTCAGTGGTGGCAGCGGTCGCGAAAGCAAACTGCCGTGGGTCGCCCTCGGCCTGGCCTGGGTGCTGGGCGTGCTGGCCCTGCTGGGGCCGAGCTGGGAACGCGTCGAACAGAGCAGTCAGAAACCCGCCGACCCGTTGGTGGTGTTGCTGGAACTGACCCCGGAAATGCTCGCCACCGACGTCGCGCCGAACAGGCTTGAGCAGGCACGGCGCAAACTGTTCGATCTGCTGCAAAGCCGCAGCGACGCGCAGACCGCAATCGTCGTCTACGCCGGCAGCGCTCACACGTTGGTACCGCTATCGGATGACCTGTCGACCAGCCGCAACCTGCTGGATGCACTCAAGCCGTCGCTGATGCCCGAAGCGGGTCACCGTGCCGATCTGGCGGTGGCCAAGGCCCTTGCGCTGCTGGATCAGGGCGCCCTCGGCCAGGGGCGGATTCTGTTGATCGGCTCGTCGCTGACGGAACAGGAACGCCAAGGGATTCGTCAGGCGCTGGACGACAAGCCCACGCACTTTCTGATGCTCGGTATCGGCACCGCCGTCGGTGCGCCGGTTGCGCAGGACGACGGTAGTTTCCTCAAGGACGACCAGGGCGCCATTCTGGTGCCACGCCTGGACGGCAGCAGCCTGAAAGCCTTTGCCAACGGTTTGGGTGGACGTTATCGCCAGGCGCGCCTGGACGATGCCGACCTGCGCGGCCTTGGCCTGCTCGACGGTCCACGGGATCTGCGCAACGACGGCCAGACGTTGCGGCTCGACACCTGGGCCGATCAGGGCTACTGGCTGCTGTTGCCGCTGTTATTGCTGGCCGCCTGTGCCGGACGCCGTGGCTGGCTGTTCTGCCTGCCGCTGCTGTTCCTGCTGCCGCAACCGAGCTACGCCTTCGATTTCGAAGATTTGTGGCTGCGTCCCGACCAGCAAGGCCTGCACCTGCTCAATCAAAAACGCCCGGCCGAGGCCGTGGAGCATTTCGAAGATCCGCAGTGGCAAGGTGTGGCGCTCTATGAGGCCGGAGACTACAGTGGCGCCGCCCAGCGGTTCGCCGAAGGCAAGGACGCCCATGCCCACTACAATCGTGGCAACGCCCTGGCCAAAAGCGGTGAGCTGGAAGCCGCACTGGATGCTTACGATCAAGCGCTGGAACGCCAGCCAGATCTGCGCCCGGCCCTGACCAACAAGGCATTGGTGGAAAGCCTGCTCAAGCAGAAAAACGCAGCACCACCCGTCGAGCCGGACAAAACCGCCGAGGACGAAACCGAAACCATCGCGTCAGAACCGCCGCCCGGCAGCGCCACCCAGCCGAGCAATGGCGAACCGAAAACCGACGCCCAGACCAACCCGGACGCCGAGCAGCCGCCCACGACACCGCCGCAACCGGGCGCCAATGAAGTCCCGGGCAGCGAGTTGGGCGACGAACAAAGCACCACGCCACCGCGGCGTCCGGCTAGCGACATGATCGAAGGCGAACAGCGTCAGGCGCTGGAGCAATGGCTGCGCACGATCCCGGATGACCCCGGCGAACTGCTCAGACGCAAATTCTGGTACGAACAGCAACAACATCAGGATCAGGGAAAAATTCGATGACCCGCTTCACCGCTTTCTTGCTCGCACTGCTGCCCACCCTGTTGCTCTGCACGGTTCAGGCCCAGGCGGTTGGTTTGGTCGCGAGTGTCGATCGCAGTCGCCTGAATTCCGGCGAGACGGTCGAACTGACCCTGGAATCCAGCGACGTGACCCAGTTCGGCAAACCTGACCTGACCCCACTCGAACCACTGTTCGAAGTGCGCGGCACCCGCCAGGTCAACCAACTGAACACTCTCAACGGCAACACCCAAGCGACCACCCGCTGGATCATCACCCTGCTGCCCAGGCAAAACGGCAGCGTGGTGATTCCATCGCTGCAACTGGGTGACGTCCAGAGCCAGCCGATTACCGTGCAAGTGATCGAGAGCGAAACCCTGGACCGTAGCAACACACTGGCGCCGGTGTTCATCGAAGCCAGCCTCGACCAGAACAGCGTCTATGTGCAGGCTCAGGCAATCCTGACGCTGCGCATTTACCATTCGGTGTCGCTGTACGACGACAGCAGCCTGACCCCGTTGCAAATTCCCGATGCGCGCATCGAACAACTGGGCGAGTCGCGCACCTACGAGAAAGTCATCAACGGCCTGCGCCATGGCGTGATCGAGATGCGCTACGCGATCTACCCGCAGCTCAGTGGCGTATTGACCATTCCGGCGCAGATGTTCAGTGCCACGCTGGTCGACGCCCAACCGTCCCAGGAAGCAACGCCACAAGGGCCAAAACCGGGCAAGCTGATGCACGTCAGCTCCGCCGAGATTCCGCTGACGGTCAAAGCCAAACCCGATTCTTATCCAGCCGACGTTCCCTGGCTGCCGGCCCGCAGCCTGAGCCTGAGCGAAAGCTGGAGCCCGGAACCTGATCATGCGCAGGTCGGCGACTCGTTGACCCGCAGCCTGACCCTGAACGCCGAAGGCCTCGCCAGTTCGCAACTGCCACCGCTGCCCGCCACCGAGATCAACGGTCTGCGGCGCTACCCGGATCAACCGGTGCTGGGCAACCAGAACAGCGAGCGCGGTTTGATCGGCAGTCGCGAAGACCGTGAAGCCCTGGTGCCGACCCGCACTGGCCCTATTGATTTGCCGAGTGTTGAAGTGGTCTGGTGGAACACCTTCGAGGATCACCTGGAACACAGCAGCCTGCCGGCCCGCACACTGCAAGTGGCGAGCAACCCGAGCCTGATCGTCGATACCCCGGCGGGCAGCCCGCAGGCAATCTCCGGCGCCAGCAACGAAGCCCTGCGGTGGTGGAAACTCAGCAGCTTGATTCTGGCCTGCACCACCCTGCTGGGCTTCGGCCTCTGGTGGCGCGCCCGCTCGCAACCGGCGATCCTGCGTGCAGCGCAGACCGGCCCGAGCCCGCGCACTCTGCTTGATGACCTCAAGCGTGCCTGTCAGGCCAATGACTCCCATGCCACCCGCCAGGCCCTCGACGCTTGGGCCCGGCAACAACCGGAAACCCTGGCCGACATGGCCGCCCGCTTCGTACCGTTGTCCGATGCCCTCGACGGCCTGAACGGCGCGCTCTACAGCGAAACCGGCCAGTACTGGCAAGGCGAAGAGCTGTGGCGGGCGATTCGGGCGATCCCGACGGCTGAGGGAGGGCAAGATCTGGTGGGTGACACCGGGTTGCCGCCGCTGTATCCCAAATAACCCCGGGGCCTTGTGGCGAGGGAGCTTGCTCCCGCTGGGCTGCGAAGCGGCCCAAAAACCACATCACTCGTTTCGTCTGACATAACGCATCAGCCATTTTGCGACTGCTGCGCAGCCGAACGGGAGCAAGCTCCCTCGCCACAGGTCTTTGGTTCGATCAGATCCACCGCGCCATCCAACGTGTTTGCCAGTAAACTCTCCCCTCTTTAGCCGCCATCATTTTCCTCGCGGCCATCACCTTATTTTGTTGCGGAGTACGCCTTGCGTCTGTTCCACACCTCCGACTGGCACCTTGGGCAGAACCTGCACGGCCAGGAGCGCGATTTCGAGCACGCCTGTTTTCTCGACTGGCTGCTGCGTCAGCTGAAGCTGGAGCAGCCCGATGTGCTGCTGATCGCTGGCGATATCTTCGACACGGTCAACCCGCCGGTCAAAGCCCAGGAACGCCTCTACGATTTCATCGTCAGCGCCCACGAGCAGCAGCCGTTGCTGACCATCGTGATGATCGCCGGCAACCACGATTCCGGCTCGCGGATCGAACTGCCCGCGCCGTTGATGCGACGCCTGCGCACTCACGCGCTGGGGCGCGTGCTGTGGCTCGATGACGGGCAACTGGATGCCGAACGCCTGTTGTTGCCGTTGCCTGATGCCAGCGGCGAAATTGCCGCATGGTGCCTGGCGCTGCCGTTCCTGCGCCCCGCTGAAGTGACCGGTGCGCATTTGGGCGACAACTACTTGCGTGGCATCGGCCAGGTTCACGAATGGCTGATCGAAGCCGCGAACGCCAAGCGCACGCCAGGCCAGGCGCTGATCGCCATCAGCCATGCGCACATGGCCGGCGGTTCGGTTTCGGAAGATTCCGAGCGCAGCCTGATCATCGGCAACGCCGAAGCCCTGCCCGCCAGCCTGTTCGGGCCGAGCATCAGTTACGTTGCCCTAGGGCATTTGCACAAGCCGCAGAAGGTCAACGGTGAAGAGCGCATTCGCTACTGCGGCTCGCCGATTCCGCTGTCGTTCTCCGAAATCAATTACCAACATCAGATCCTAGACATTCAGCTCGATGGCGAAACATTGGTCAGCGTCGAACCGCGCCTGATTCCGCGTGCCGTCCACTTGCAACGTCTCGGCCCGATACCGCTGGCGGAGATCCTGCTGCAACTGGCCGACCTGCCCAACATCGACCTGCTCGCCGATATCCAGCGCCAACCGTGGCTGGAAGTGCGGGTCCGTCTCGACGAACCGCAACCGGACCTGCGCCATCAAGTGGAAACTGCGCTGCAAGGCAAAGCCGTACGGCTGGTGCGGATTGCCGCCGAATACGCCGGCAATGGCAGCCGCGACAGCGTCGATGACGGCACAACCTTGATCGAACTGGATCAGCTGACGCCGCAGGAACTGTTCAGCCGCGCCTGGCAGGACAACTACGGCAGCGAGGTCGACGAGCAAACGCTGAAGGACTTCGCCGAGCTGTTGCAAGACGTGCAGATGGAGAGCGAGCAACCATGAAGATCCTCGCGATCCGCCTGAAAAACCTCGCTTCCCTGGCCGGGCCGTTTGAAATCGACTTCACCGCCGAGCCCTTGGCCAGTGCCGGTCTGTTCGCCATTACCGGGCCGACCGGTGCTGGCAAAAGCACGCTGCTCGACGCGCTGTGCCTGGCGTTGTTTGGCGCCGTGCCGCGCCTGAACAACGCTCAAGCGTCTGCCAAAACGCCGGACGCCGATGGTGAAATAAGTACCGGCGACCCGCGCACGCTGTTGCGTCGCGGCACCGGTGACGGTTTTGCCGAAGTGGATTTTGTTGGCATCGATGGCCGCCGTTATCGCGCACGTTGGGAAGCCAATCGCGCACGGGAAAAGGCCGGCGGCAAGTTGCAAGCCAGTCGCCAGAGCCTTCGCGACATCGATCAGGATCAATTGCTCGCCAGTCAGAAACTTGAATTCAAAAGCCGGATTGAGTCCGTACTGGGCCTGAATTTCGAACAATTCACCCGCGCCGTATTGCTGGCCCAGAGCGAATTCAGCGCCTTCCTCAAGGCAGACGACAACGACCGCAGCGAACTGCTGGAAAAACTCACCGACACCGCGCTCTACACTCGCCTGGGTCGCCGCGCTTTCGACAAGACCAAGGAAGCTCGCGAAGCCCACAAGCTGCTACAGGATCAGGCCAACGGGGTCACGCCGCTGTCGCCTGAAGCCCGAGCCGAACTCGACGAGCGCTTCAACGACGCGCAACAACAACTCAAGACCCAACAAGCGCAGCTCAAACAGCTGGAGTTGCAACACACCTGGCTCAAGGACCTGCGCCAGTGGCAGGACGCGCAACAGAGCGCCACCGAGCAATTGCAATCGGCCCAGCAACACTGGGAGAGCCTGGCTGGCGAACGCTTGAAGCTGACTCGCCTGGAGCAACTGGCTCCGCAACGGCATCAGTTCGCACGCAAGACCGAGCTGACCGCCCAGCTCACACCGCTGTCGGCGCAGATTCAGCAGCAGACAAAACAGCAAACCGAGCTCGGCGAGCGACAGATTCAACTCGAACAAAGCCTGAGCACCGCCCAAATGGCGCTAGCCCAAGCACAAAGCCAACACACCTCCAGCGCGCCACTGCTGCGTCAGGCCTTTGAGGAGCAAAGCACCCTCGCCCGCCTGGTCAAGGACGCCAGCCTCAGTGCCGACCTCAAGCAGCAGGCGGAACAGGCCTGCACTCAGGGTCAGGGCACGATTCAAGGCCTGCTCGAGCAACAGAAACAGGTCGCCGAACGGTTGCAGCGGATTGCCGGCGAGCTTGAGCAAAGCTCTCACCTGGCGCCGTTGAGCGATGCCTGGAACGCCTACCGCGATCGCCTGCAGCAACTGATGTTGATCGGCAATCGCCTGAACAAGGGTCAGGCCGAGCTGGCCGCCCTGGAGCAAAGCGCCGCTCGCGCCGCTGAGGAACTGACCACGCAGCGCCAGAGCCTTGAGGTGCTGTACAAGGAAGCTGGCGCTGAACCCGAAGCGGTAGCCGAGCAGATTCAGATCCTCGGCAGCTTGCTGCAGGACAACCGCAAACAACTGCGTGCCGTTGAAGAGCTGACGCGGCTGTGGGCCAGCCAGCAAGAACTGGACAAACGCGGTGCCGAGCTACAGCAAAGGCAACTCGCCGCTCAGCAAGACCGCGATCGTCTGACCCAGGACGGGGTGAAGACCAAGGCTGAACTGAGCGTCGCCGAACAGACCCTGAGCGTCACCCGCGAACTGCTGGAGCGCCAGCGTCTGGCGCGCAGTGCCAGCGTCGAAGAACTGCGCGCGCAGTTGCAGGACGATCAACCCTGCCCGGTTTGTGGCAGCCAGGACCATCCTTATCATCAGCCCGAAGCCTTGCTGCAAAGCCTCGGCCGGCACGATGAAAGCGAACAGGCCAACGCCCAGAAAGCCGTCGACCTGCTCAAGGAAAAACTCACCGACCTGCGCGCCGAGGTCGGAGGCTTGATTGCTCAGCAAAAGGAATTGCTGCAACAACAAGAACAGCTCGCGACTCAGCAACAAAGCCTGGCGCCAAGCCTGGAAGCGCACCCGTTGTCCGCTCAACTGTTGGCCCAGGATGCAAGCAAGCGCGATACCTGGCTGACCCAACAAAGCAGCCAGTTGAACCAGAGCATCAGCCAGGATGAACAGCGGCAAGCTGCCCTGCTCACCCTGCAACAGGATGCCGCGCGCCTGGCGCAGCAACTGCGCAGCGCCGAAGCGGCGAACCAGCAGGCGACACAACACCTGATCAACCAGCAGCGTGAGTTGAGCAGCGATCGCCACCGCCTGAACGAGGAACTGAGCGCGTTCAGCACCCTGCTCCCGGCCGACACACTTGAAGCCTTGCGCAACGAACCGGCCGCGACGTTCATGCAACTTGACCGGCAGATCGCCCAGCGCCTGCAACAACTCGACCAGCAGCGCGATGAACTCGGCGAACAGCAACAACGTCAGCAGACGCTGGATAAAGAACAGTACCAACAGCAGACCCGCGCCCAGCAGCTGGACGCCGCGCAGCAGCAGTTCACGGCACTGGCCGGGCAGCAACAGGCTTGCCAGCAGAAACTGACGCAACTGTTGGGCGAACACGCCAGCGCCGAACAGTGGCAGCAACAACTGGATCAAGCTGTCGAGCAGGCGCGCAACGCCGAGGCGACGGCCAATCAGCAACTGCAAAGCGTGCGTACGGGGTTGGTGCAACTGGCCGCCGAACTCAAGGCGCAACAGGACCGTGCGCAAGCCCTGGAAATCGAAGACCGCGAGCTGAGCGCCAAGATCGCCAACTGGCGCGCGCAGCATCCGGAGCTGGACGACGGTGGGCTGGAGGCGCTGTTGAGTGTCGACGACCAGCAGGTCAGCGAACTGCGTCAGCGATTGCAACAGAGCGAAAAAGCCATCGAGCAAGCCAAGGTGCGGTTGCAGGAGCGCGATCAACGCTTGCTCGATCATCAGGCGCAGCACAACGGCCAGCTCGACGCCGAACAACTGGCCACGGCGCTTACCGATCTGCAAAAGCTGTTCGCCGCCAGCGAACACCGCTGCGCTGAATTGCGCGCCGAACAGGCCGAGGATCAGCGCCGACAGAATGCCAATCAGGCGCTGGCGCAGCAGATTGCCGACGCCTACGCCGAGTACCAGCGCTGGGCACGTTTGAATGCATTGATCGGTTCCGCCACCGGCGACACCTTCCGCAAAATCGCCCAGGCTTACAACCTCGACCTGCTGGTGCATCACGCCAACGTCCAGTTGCGGCAACTGGTGCGACGCTATCGCCTGAAACGTGGCGGCAGCATGCTTGGGTTATTGGTGATGGATACCGAGATGGGCGATGAACTGCGCTCGGTGCATTCGCTGTCCGGCGGCGAGACGTTCCTGGTGTCGCTGGCCCTGGCCCTCGGTTTGGCGTCGATGGCTTCGAGTACGCTGAAAATCGAATCGCTGTTCATCGACGAAGGCTTCGGCAGCCTCGATCCGGAATCCCTGCAACTGGCCATGGACGCCCTCGACGGCCTGCAAGCGCAGGGGCGCAAGGTGGCGGTAATTTCCCACGTGCAGGAAATGCATGAACGGATTCCGGTGCAGATCCAGGTCCGCCGCCAAGGCAACGGCCTGAGTACGCTGGAGGTGAAATGATCACCCTGTATTCGTTCCGCCGCTGCCCCTACGCCATGCGCGCACGCATGGCCCTGCGCTATTCGGGCGTTGCGGTGAATATCGTCGAGGTCAGCCTCAAGGCCAAACCCGCCGAAATGCTCGCACTGTCGAGCAAAGGCACGGTGCCGGTGCTGAGTGTGGACGGCCGGGTGATCGATGAAAGCCTGGACATCATGCGCTGGGCACTGGCGCAGAACGATCCGCAGGACTGGTTGTTCAAGGATGATCCACAAGCACAGCGACACAGCGCCGCGCTGATCGAAGACAACGATCAAGTGTTCAAGGCGCACCTGAATCGCTACAAATACGCCGAGCGTTACCCCGAGCAGCCGATGGCGTTCTACCGCTCGGAGGGCGAGGTGTTTTTGCGCAAGCTGGATGAATTACTGAAGGGGGGCGACTACTTACTAGGCGAGCATCCGAGCCTGGCGGACGTCGCCGTGATGCCGTTCGTGCGGCAATTCGCCCACGTGGATCGCGAGTGGTTCGGGCAGACGCCTTATGTGCGTTTGCAGGCCTGGTTACAGCGGTTTCTGGAGTCAGAGCTGTTTACTGGTGTGATGCAGAAATAGCACCGCACACTTGTGGCGAGGGAGCTTGCTCCCGCTGGGCTGCGCAGCAGCCCCAAACCAGTCACCTCATTGTTTCAGACAGCCTTCATCAGCCGATTTACGACTGCTGCGCAGCCGAGCGGGAGCAAGCTCCCTCGCCACAATAGGCCGGGGGATTCAGGTTAATACCGAGCACATCCCCAATGCCGAGCAATCTACCTGGAACGGCCCGAAGAATTCGCCATTGGGTTTGATTGGCGGATTGCCCACCAACAGCTCCAGAGCCTTGGCGGTCTGAATGTTGTGGGCGATGTTGTGGTTGCATTCAATGGCCCGTGCCACCGACCCTGCCGAGCCCTGGCCGATCCCAAGCAAAGAAGCGCCATTGGTCATGAACGCCAGGAAGGCGATGACCCAGAGTTTGCGTCCTTTCATGCCCCCACCACTCCCGCCACGTCGGCGTGATCGACCATTACGCTTTGAGCGCGGTGTTCGAATTGAATGGCGGGATAAGCGACCTGAATCGGTGCTTGAAGGCTTTGTTGCGATTGAGCCGAAAGGCTGACGACCAACACCATGGCCACGTAAAGACCAATGGCCAGGTAGGCGCCGTGTTTGGCAGAAGTGAGGATTGCGCTGGCCATGGTGTTCTCCGTGGGCATGTTTCAGTGCCCACAGAATCGATCAAAAAACAGAAGATAACTAGCGGCCTTTATGCATAGTAGCTATCAGTTTTATTGATCTTGAACCCAGCGTGTTTCAGTCCTCGATAAAGCTCATCAAGCGCTCACGGGCCGCGTCCGGCTCGTTGGGAACGGGCTGGGCAGCCGACAGAATCGGGGTGGAATAGAGAAACAGGAGAACCACTGCCAAACGCATCGCCATGCTGTCGATCCTTTTAGGGAAGGAGTCAAAAAATCAGCGTCAAATTTAAACTCATGGCTATGTGATATCAAGCAATACATTGATGGCAATATGATGCTGTCGTAAACGCGTTATGCAGGAGCGACATCACTTCGAGGCTTTTCGACGCTTTACAGGTCGATCGGCAAGTGACTTCGCTCCTGCATAAAAGGTGCAGGCTTCAGATTTCAGTGTTGGTTTTTGTGATCCAGCGCGGCGTAGAAGTTGGCGCTCTGTTGCAGGTATTTCTGGGTGTAGCTTTGGGTGTGGGATTTTTTGTCGCTGATTTCAACGTTGGCGCTGGCTGGCAGTGCAACGGTGGCTGAGATAGCGGAAGCGGCGATGACGGAGAAGAGATTGAAGTTCATAGCGGTATTCCTCGATTCAGTTGGCTTGCTTGCCCGGTTGGGCCGTGAAGCAAACTTAACTCCCGAAGGTCGACGCCTTGAAATGCTTTGTAGCATTAGCCGATATCAGTCTCATTAATAGAAGGTTGCAGGCCCCATCAACCGGGGCCTGCGGTCTATTGACGCAGCAGGAACTTGAGATCGCTGGGGGCGTCCATCGGCAGTTTCTGCACGGTTTTACCCAACAGCCCGGTCTTGGCGTCGCGCTCGACGACGACAATCTGGTTGCTCTTCTGGTTGGCAATCAACACGAACTTGCCACTCGGGTCGAGGCTGAACTCACGCGGGTGATCACCGTCCACCGAGCGGCGCTGAAGCTCCTTGAGGTGCCCGGTCGCCGGGTCGATGGCGAATACCAGTAACTGATTGGTGGTGCCACGGTTGCTGACGTACAGGAACTTGCCATCGGCCGAGGCGTGAAGCGCAGCCGCAGCCTTGCCCGATGTCGGCAGACCCGCCGCCAGATCAACCAACTGCGTTTGCTCAAGCTTGCCGTCGCGGTAATCGAACACCGCGACCTGCGCGCTCATTTCCATGGTCAGCCAGGCGCGCTTGCCATCGGCGCTGAACAGCAAGTGCCGCGGCCCGCTGCCGGGGGGCAACTGGACAGAGGCCGGTTTGGCGGCGGTCAACGGCCGTTCCGGATTGGCCTTGGGGTCGAAGCGATAGACGAAGATCTTGTCCGCCCCCAGGTCGTTGGAAAACACGTACTGGCCATCCGGCGATGAAACCACCGAATGCACGTGCGCCGACATCTGCCGCTCGGGATTGACCCGGCTGGACGGATGACTGCTCATCTGCACCACAGGCTTGAGCGTGCCATCGGTGCCCACCGGCAACACCGCCAGGGTGCCACCCGGGTCTTCAGCCACCGAGTAGTTGCTGACAAACACGTGACTGGCATCGCCGCTGACGCTCGAGTGCGTCGGTTCGTTGCCCAGGGTTTGCACCTGGTTGATCAGGCTCAACTCATGGGTCTTGGGATCAATCGCATAACTGCTGACACGCCCGACCGGATCGGCCTGCCCCGGGCCGTTTTCGTTGACCACGAACAGGTGTTGTTGATCCTTGGACACGGTCAGCCAGGACGGGTTGGCGCTCTTCACCACTTGCAGGGGTTTGGCGTCGATCTGCCCGGTGCGGCTGTCGAAGCTCAGACGATAAATCCCTTGGCTCTGGCCGGCGGTGTAAGAGCCCACCAGCAATTCGTAACTGTCGACCGGGGCTGCTTGCACGCCCATCGCGCCGACGCTGCCGGCCATCAACAGTGGCCAGAAGTTACGCATCCTCATTCGTTTCGTCCTCATCGTCACCACCGCCGAACGCTTCCATAGGCACCAGCCGGTGCTCGCCGGAATCACCGGTAATGATCCAGCTCTTCAAGTCGGGGTCGAACGTCGCCGCCGCGATCTGGGCCATGCTGAACTCCCAGCGCTTGAGCACCCGGCCGTCCATGCATTCGATGTGCAGGTTATCGTCTTCATCGAGAGAGAAGTCGAACGCGTGCAGCCCGTCGATCTCCAGCATGTCGCAGACTTCGAGGGCATTTAGCAAGGTGTTGGATACGGCAGTCATGGCAGTCAATCTTTGAATGGGAAAGGCGCAATGATAGCTCAAAGTGAAAGCGAACCTGTGGCGAGGGGGCTTGCCCCCGTTTGAGTGCGTAGCACTCACAAATTCTTTGGTGCATCAGAGGTTTTGGGGCTGCTTCGCAGCCCAACGGGGGCAAGCCCCCTCGCCACAAGCCCGCTCCCACAGGGACTGCGTACAACCGTTAGAGTGCTTCGCGCGATGGCTTGCCATCGACCAGGCGTTGAATGCGCAATGGATTGCCATTCTTCAGCGCTTCCGGCAGCAAGCTGTCGGGGTAGTTCTGGAAACACACCGGGCGCAGGAAACGGTCGATGGCCAGGGTGCCCACCGAGGTACCGCGCGCATCGGATGTCGCCGGATACGGTCCGCCATGAACCATCGAGTCACAGACTTCCACGCCGGTCGGATAGCCGTTGAGCAGGATCCGCCCGACCTTCTGTTCCAGCAATGCCGTCAGCTCACCGAACTGTTCGAAATCTGCCAACTCGCCAATGATGGTCGCCGTCAGTTGCCCGTGCAGGCCGTTCAGCGCGGCATTGAGTTGCGCCTGATCCGCCACTTCGACGAACACCGTGGTCGGCCCGAATACTTCCTCTTGCAGCACTTCATCGCCATCGAGCAACAGGCTCACATCCGCCTTGAACAGTTGCGGTTGCGCCTGATTGCCTTGTTGCGGGTTGCCGGCCAAGTGCTCGATTTTCGGATGTGCGAGGAGCTTCTGCAGGCCTTTGCCGTAACTGCTCAACGTGCCGGCATTGAGCATGGTTTGCGCCGGTTGATCGCCAATCAATCCTGCCACTTGCTGCACGAACGCACTGAACTGCGGCGAACGAAGACCGATCACCAACCCCGGATTGGTACAGAACTGCCCACAACCCTGCACCACCGACGCCGTGAGGTCACGAGCGATACTTTCAGCGCGGGTTTCCAGCGCTTGCGGCAACACGATCACCGGGTTGATGCTCGACATCTCGGCGAACACCGGAATCGGCTGCGCCCTTGCCGCGGCCATGTCGCACAGCGCTCGCCCGCCCTTCAGTGAACCGGTGAAACCGACCGCCTGAATCGCCGGGTGCTTGACCAGCGCTTCGCCCACCCCGCCGCCGTAGATCATGTTGAACACACCGGCCGGCATGGCGGTTTTCTCGGCGGCGCGGATCACGGCGTCGGCTACCCACTCGGCGGTTGCCATGTGGCCACTGTGGGCCTTGAACACCACCGGGCAACCGGCGGCCAATGCCGAAACCGTGTCGCCGCCAGCCGTGGAAAAGGCCAGCGGAAAGTTACTCGCGCCAAACACGGCGACCGGCCCTAGGCCGATGCGGTACTGACGCAGATCCGGACGCGGCAATGGCGTACGTTCAGGCAGCGCTCGATCAATCCGCGCGCCATAGAAATCACCACGCCGCAGCACTTTGGCGAACAGACGCATCTGGCCGCTGGTGCGACCACGCTCGCCTTGAATCCGCGCCATGGGCAACGCGGTTTCGCGGCAGACCACGGCCACGAACTCATCGCCCAGGGCGTCCAGTTCATCGGCAATCGCATCGAGAAATTGTGCGCGGCGTTCGGCGCTCAGGCTGCGATAGGCCGGGTAAGCAGCGGCGGCAGCCTTCGCGGCGGCATCGACCTCTTCAGGGGTAGCCTGATAGAAATCATGAGGCAAGGCCTCACCGCTGCTCGCATCGACGCTCTGCAGTTTCACCGCGCCAGCAGCGCTACGCTGACCACCAATGTAGTTGTGACCAAGAATCCGAGTCATGCTTGTCTCCTTAAAGTGTGCCGACGGTGCCGGGTTCGAACGCTGCTTCAACCGCTGCGATGCCGTTGATCAAGGCCGCGCCGAACTCGGCCTGGCTGATCTCGAACACATCACCCGGCCGGGTACGAATGCCGTCGGCGTAGGACAGGGTCGCGGTGCCGAAAAAGTGAATGTGCACGTCGCCAGGGCGCAGGAACTGGCTGTACTTGAAATGGTGGTACTCGAGGTTTTCCAGGCTATGGCACATGTTGGCTTCGCCACTGAGAAACTCGTTCTGCCACAGCACCTCGCCGTCACGCAGGATGCGACTGGTACCCGCCAGGTGTTGGGGTAATTCACCGACCCGAAGCTCCGGACCATAGCTGCAACTGCGCAGTTTCGAGTGAGCCAGATACAGGTAATTCTTGCGCTCCATCACGTGATCGGAGAACTCGTTGCCCACCGCGAAACCGAGGCGATACGGTTTGCCGTCGTGGCCGATCACATAGAGGCCGCTGAGTTCAGGCTCCTCCCCGGCATCTTCGGCAAACGGCGGCAGCGGAAATGGTTTGCCCGGTCGCACAACGATGCTGCCGTCACCCTTGTAGAACCACTCCGGTTGCACGCCGGCTTGGCCGGCTGCGGGCTTACCGCCCTCCACGCCCCACTTGAAGATGCGCATGGTGTCGGTCATGGCGGCTTCGTCGCCGGCCTGTTGATGCATCTTGTCCCGGGCCGACGCACTGCCCAAGTGGGTCAGGCCGGTGCCGCTGACCAGCATGTGCGCCGGATCGGGGTGATCCAGCGGCGGGAGGATTTGCAGATTGGCCAGCAGCGCTGAATAGTCATGGCTGATGCCCAGCCCCAAGGTTTGAACCTGCCGCTCAAGATTGACCCCCGCCTCGATCGCCGCCAGCGCCAGATCCCGCACCGTGTGCGCATCCCGCACTTCGCGCACCAGGCCGTCGTCGACCACGCCGACGCGGCGTTCGCCATTACTCAATTCGAACTGAACTAAACGCATGTCTTTCTCCTGTAAACAAACCCGAAAACGCCGCAAGCCCGCTCCCACATTTGAATCGTGTTGACCTCAGGTACGGGTAGCGCCCCGGGCGCTGGCGGCGAACTGCTCGGCCGGCAGCACATGCTTGCGCTCCAGCAGCCGATAAACCACACCGGTCAGAACCAGGCCGAACACCATCACGCAAGACAGGAAGTACAGCCCCGACGCCAGGTTGCCGGTGTATTCCTTCAACGCACCAATCACGAACGGACCGATGTAGCCGCCGAGGTTGCCCACCGAGTTGATCAAGGCGATTCCCGCCGCCGCACTGGCGCCGGCAAAGAAGCGCCCCGGCAAGGTCCAGAACACCGCGGTGCAGGAAAATAGCGCGAACGCCACCAGGCACAGCGCTGCCAGTTGAAGCACCGGCACCGACAGCCAGGCGCTGAGGAACAGGCCGATGGCACCCAACACATACAACACCGCCAGATGCCCGTAGCGATCATTCAAACGGTCGGAACTGCGCGGCACGATCAGCAAACCGATGATCCCGAAGATGTACGGCACCGACGACACGAACCCGGTCACCAGGTCGCTGCCGCCGAACTGTTTGATCAGGGTCGGCAGCCACAAACCGAGACCGTAGATGCTCAGGGTTACCGGCAGATAAAACAGCGCCAGCAGCAACACACGTTTGTCCTTCAACGCATGCAGCGGATTGCCGTGGCGGGTCTGGCCGTATTCGGCGAGGTCTTTTTGCAGCTCAGCGGTCAGCCAGTCCTTCTCGGCCTGGTCCATCCATTTCACCTGTTGCGGGCCGTCCGGCAGGTAACGCAACACCGGCCAGGTCAGCAGGATCGCTGGCGTACCGATGACGATGAACAGCCACTGCCAACCGTGCAGCCCAAGAATGCCGTCCATGCCGAGCAAGCCGCCGGACACCGGGCCGGTGATCATCATCGCAATGGGTTGGGAAAGGATGAACAACCCGAGGATCTTGCCGCGATGGCGAATCGGGAACCATTGGGTGATGTAGTACAGCACGCCCGGAAAGAACCCGGCTTCGGCCGCGCCGAGCAGAAAGCGCATCACATAGAAGCTGTTCGGTCCCTGGACGAACGCCATGCCGATGGTGATGGCGCCCCAGGTGACCATGATCCGCGCGAACCAGCGTCGGGCGCCGAAGCGGTCGAGCATCAGGTTGCTGGGGATCTCCAGCAGAAAGTAGCCAATGAAGAACAGCCCGGCGCCAAATCCGTAAGCCGCGTCACCGATGCCGACGTCGGCGCCCATGTGCAGCTTGGCGAACCCCACGGCGGAGCGATCCACATAGGCGATCAGGTACAGCAGGATCAGGAAGGGAATCAGTTTCAACGTGATGCGACGTATAAGCCGCAATTCCTGGCTCATGAGTTCGGTCTCCGATTGTTGTTGTTATAGAACCTCGGGGGACGCCTCTCGCGGAAAACCACCAGGGCCATCCCTCCGTTGAAATCGACTATATAGTAATACTATTTTAGCAACAACACTTCCAAACAGCGGAACTTGCGCTTATGTTACGCCGTAGCTCGAACAATATAGTCATACAATAAGAGAACCGATCATGTCTGATAAGAAACCCACCCTGCGCTCCGCCCAATGGTTTGGCACCGCCGACAAGAACGGCTTCATGTACCGCAGCTGGATGAAGAATCAGGGCATCGCCGACCATCAGTTCCACGGCAAGCCGATCATCGGCATCTGTAACACTTGGTCGGAACTGACCCCGTGCAACGCGCATTTCCGCCAGATCGCGGAGCACGTCAAACGCGGGGTGATCGAAGCCGGCGGTTTTCCAGTGGAATTCCCGGTGTTCTCCAACGGCGAATCGAACCTGCGCCCCACCGCCATGCTCACCCGTAACCTGGCGAGCATGGACGTCGAAGAAGCCATTCGCGGTAACCCGATCGATGGCGTGGTGCTGCTCACCGGCTGCGACAAAACCACCCCGGCGCTGCTGATGGGCGCGGCCAGTTGCGACGTGCCGGCCATCGTCGTCACCGGCGGGCCGATGCTCAACGGCAAGCACAAGGGCCAGGACATTGGTTCGGGTACGGTGGTCTGGCAGCTCAGCGAACAGGTCAAGGCTGGCACCATCACCCTCGATGATTTCCTTGCGGCCGAAGGTGGCATGTCGCGCTCGGCAGGCACCTGCAACACCATGGGCACGGCCTCGACCATGGCCTGCATGGCCGAAGCACTCGGCACTTCCCTGCCCCACAACGCGGCGATTCCGGCGGTCGATGCGCGTCGTTATGTACTCGCTCACATGTCCGGCATGCGCGCGGTAGAGATGGTTCGCGAAGATTTGAAACTGTCGAAAATCCTCACCAAGGAAGCCTTCGAAAACGCCATTCGGGTGAACGCCGCCATCGGCGGCTCGACCAACGCGGTGATCCACTTGAAAGCCATCGCCGGGCGCATTGGTGTAGAGCTGGACCTGGATGACTGGACGCGCATCGGTCGCGGCATGCCGACCATTGTCGACCTGCAACCGTCCGGGCGCTTCCTGATGGAAGAGTTCTATTACGCCGGCGGCTTGCCCGCAGTGCTGCGTCGCCTCGGCGAAGCCAACCTGATTCCGAACCCGAACGCCCTCACCGTCAACGGCAAAACCATCAGCGAGAATACCAAGGACGCGCCTATCTACGGCCAGGACGAAGTGATCCGTACCCTCGACAAACCGATCCGGGCCGACGGCGGCATTTGTGTATTGCGCGGCAACCTGGCGCCACTCGGAGCGGTGCTCAAGCCCTCGGCCGCGAGTGCCGAGTTGATGCAGCACCGTGGCCGTGCCGTGGTGTTCGAGAACTTCGACATGTACAAGGCGCGGATCAACGACCCGGAACTGGACGTGGATGCCAACTCGATTCTGGTGATGAAGAACTGCGGGCCGAAGGGTTATCCGGGCATGGCCGAAGTCGGCAACATGGGCTTGCCGGCCAAGCTGCTGGCCCAGGGTGTGACCGACATGGTGCGCATTTCCGATGCGCGCATGAGCGGCACGGCATACGGCACGGTGGTCTTGCATGTGGCACCGGAAGCCGCGGCCGGCGGGCCTTTGGCAGCAGTGAAGGAAGGCGACTGGATCGAGCTTGATTGCGCCAATGGACGTTTGCATCTGGACATTCCGGATGCGGAGCTGGCAGCACGCATGGCCGACCTGCAACCGCCGCAACAGTTGCTGGTGGGCGGCTATCGCCAACTGTACATCGACCATGTACTGCAAGCGGATCAGGGCTGCGACTTCGACTTCCTCGTCGGTTGTCGTGGGGCCGAGGTGCCGCGTCACTCTCACTGACCCTCTGGATTCTGTAACCAAAGCAGAACCTGTGGCGAGGGAGCTTGCTCCCTCGCCACAATGATTGTGCCCGCCGCGCCTGCTATCATGCGCGGCACTCCCTCGCACAGGATCGCGCCGTTCCCCATGGATTACCGCAAACCCTCTGACCGCAAAAGCATGCATTCGCGCATCGTCCAGGAATTGGGCATGCAGATCGTCTCGGGACGTTTCAAACCTGACGACAAACTGCCCGCCGAAGCCCTGTTGTGCGAGGAGTATGCAGTCAGCCGTCCGGTCCTGCGCGAAGCCACTCGAGTGCTGGTTGCCAAGGGCCTGGTGTATTCCCGTCCGCGGGTTGGCACGGTGGTCAAGCAGCGCAAGGAATGGCACATGCTTGACCCGGACGTGCTGCACTGGCTGATGCAAAGCAGTCCGCAAAATGAATTCTTTGATCTGCTGACCAGCGTGCGCAGTATCATTGAGCCGGCCGCCGCCGCGTTGGCCGCGCAGTTCGCCACCGACGAAGACATCGCCTCCATCGGTGAAGCCTATCAACGCATGGAAGCGGCGCCGACGCCGGAAGCCTTGCTGCAGCCGGACCTGGATTTCCACAGCCGCATCGCCGACGCGACCCACAATGACTTGCTGGCGAACCTGTGCAACATGTTGTCGGTGGCGATTGCCGAAGCCCTGAAGCATTCCAACCAACGGCCAAACCTGCATGAACTGGCACTGCCACGGCACAAGGCGATCCTGACGGCTATCGAAAACCGTGACGCCCTCGGTGCCCGGCATGCAACGCTGGTGCAACTGGATGATGCGCGCAGTGCGCTAAGCACGGTACTCGGTCAAGTCTTGTAACCGCATGCCATAACCCATTCCGCACAGGCGGTGACAGAATGAGATTTCCTGCTCAGGGCCGATGATCCGGCCCAGAGGCACGGACGCTATGACAGCGCCGACCTATAACACGAAAAGGATTTCGTCATGCTCAACCCTGTTGCACCGGTATCTCCTCCATTCAGCCAACTGCCCGCCCGGGCGGTTCAGCAGCGATTCGCCAGTCGACCGACACTGCTTTCTGTGATTATCAATGCATTACGCGACAGGTTGCTGGAGCATTACCCCACACTGGATTTCGATCCGATAAAGATCAAGCTGGCCAGCCCCGCTGTCGGTGGACATTGGGATCTGAAGCCGTTGAGCCAAGTGGTTATCGACCATCTGGTCAACCCGCAGATGCTGGACTTCACCCCACAGGACTCAAGGGCGTTTTTCCTCACGCAACTACCACCCAAACGCCTGGACACCGCAGCCAAGCCTCACGTGGACATGCAAATCATTGCCAGCATCATTGCCGAGCTGCCATCGACGCTTTACCTCGATTATCAGCAGGCGTTGGCTGACTACTGGAGCCTGACCGACGACAGCGGCATCTGTCGCTGGCAATGGTTCAGCGAGTTCCTCCATGACCAGTTGAAAGCTGCAGCCTTATACGCCTCGAATCTGAGTGACGAACAGCGAGACATGGTGCGGCAGGTCACGGACTGGCCCGACAGAGTCGAGCGCTCGCCCAAGACCAGCAGAACCGTTTACGCCTGCTTTCTGGAAACGACACTCGGCAAAGACGATAACGAAATACTTCTGCTCGGGCCTGAAATTCTGCTGATGCGTGAAAAACAAGTATTGCTGTGCAGCGTTGACGGCCGCGTCCAACCTTTCGATTCCCTGGATGACTTCGGCAGCGCCTGGGGGAAGAAGATGCAAAGCGAGTTTTTGATCGACCGTCTCACCTGGAAACGCTATGAGCCCAATGGTGATCTGTTCGAGCTCCAGGCGGGTCTGATCTTTGATCGGCAGCTCAAAGACCTGGCCGCATTATCCTTTTCCGGCGCCACGAGCGAGAAAGACCTGACGCAACGTCTGGACACCCTCACAGACCCGACAACGTTATTCATCCGACAATCGACAGCGCAACCAGCGATGCTGGCACAGCTACACTCGCAATTGCCCGATTGGCTGAAACAGGCTTCGGTCACTGATCGCTTCGCCTATCGACAGCACCTGTTCGACCTCGCAAACGTCACCGCTCAAAGCCATGGACAGTCATTTAATGAAGGCATCGAAGATATCCGAAGCTTCAGCCGCGAGGCGCTGCGAGCGCAGATAAAGCAAGATCACAACGTCGACTACAACCCCGACGAGCTGGTGCTGGACTTCGCCGTCGCTGCTGGCTATCCGGGAGGTGCCGGTTTTATCGAACATGTGCGCATGTCCCTGACTGATCTGGCCCTGAAGAATCTCGCCGGCAAGCCCCGTGGCCGCCTGCGGGTTTTGCGCAAGGACGGACAGACTCCCGAAGACTGGTTGAACGAGGACTATATACTCGGCAGCAAAGGCCTGATCCAGCGCGTCGACATCGGTACGGTCTATCCGCAAAGGATCAAGACGTTATTACTATCGGACACCGTGGATGCCCGGCGCCGAGAAGCCCTGTTTACCCGCGAACTGCGAGTCCAGTTACCGATGCGCGCGCTGGAGTACAAGGTTAGAAAACAATGTGGCTTGACCGACAAGGGTTATCGCTACGTCAAAGCGCTGATGGGGCAGACACCTTCTGAGCGCAAAGTCGACGAACAGGACATCGTCATCCGTCCGCTGGCGTTTCACAGAAAGTCCGGTGCCAAACCCGATACGGTGGACAATATGTTCCTGATCGAACCCCTTGATCCGAACGTTGGCCCACATCTTCTTTATCGTCCGTTGTACGCCGAAGCCCTGCTGGAGTACCCGTCGCGCCAGGCCGTCCTCGCGGCCATTGCCGAATCCGGCGCATTGCAAGCCAGCGTGCTTACATGGATGGAGGACAATGTACGAGACATTTACGACAATGACGGGTTCAAGGAACCGCACATTGTTCGCTTTCACTTGGGCGACGAATTCGAACGCCCACGAAAACCTGCCCCCACAACCTTGGCCAGCAATGATGGTGCAGAAGTATTGCGCCAGTCGCTGCACGACGGTCGACTGCTCAACTACCTATTCACCAGCACCGCTCGCACCTTGGTCGATCTGGGCGAGCGTGAATCGGTGTCCAACAGTGAAAGCCGTTGGGCCATTCTCATGGAGGGTGCATGGTTACTCTTCAATACGCTGCTGCTACCGCTGACGCGAGGGCCGCTGATGCTTGCCGGATGGATGACGGTACTGATCACCAGCCTCAAACAGGACCTGCCCGCCCTCGACAGCGACGATCCGAAAGCCAAAGAGTTAGCGCTGATTGATCTGCTACTCAATACCGCGATGGTGCTGTTGCACCTGGGAGCCAGCTCGGAGAGCGCCCATCAGCCATTGCCATCGAAAAATCCTGAACAAACCGCCCCGCGCCTGAAACCCTGGCGCAGACTGGCAAATCACGCAGAACCGATGCCTGCCGCCCTCGTTCATCAAGGTTCGCCGGGCATCCCACAGGAACCAGTAGGTGGCAGCCATACGGTGCTGGATTTCACCAGTTCCATTGCCACCTCTAAAGCGGCCGACAAGCTGCTCAATGCCTTGTTGGACTTTCACGTGCCATGGCCGCAGAAGTTGCCACCGGCCGAGAAAAACGGTTCTCTGAAGGGACTTTTCCGGATCGACGATACCTGGCACGCCAGCATTGGCGGACTTTTTTTCCAGGTCAGCGTCGTGCCGGGCTTCGCAGAGGTCTACCTGGCAGATCCGGCCCATTCCGATCACCCCGGTTTCAAACTCGCCAGCGACGGCAAGGGGAACTGGCGACTGGATCGGGGATTGAAGCTTGAAGGCGGCATGAGGGGGCGACTCCAGGCGGTGCGCGATGAAAACCGGCTCCGGCTACATGAACTGACCACTAATAAGGATCGCCTGAAGCAGGCCCTCGCGCCATTGGTACTCTCTCAATCAGAGGCGAGGAGATCATTGTTTTCCGCGAGGGAAATGCTCGACGCACAAAAGAAAAAGCTCAGGATCGTATGGGAGTTGCTCGGCAAGGCTACACCAGAGCAAAAGGTCCAGCTGACCTCGCGTCATAGCCAGGAAGTGCTCAAGACAGCAGAGGCCGCCGCTATACATGACAGAGAGCTGAATATTTACAAGGAGCGCATTGACACGTTGAACGCAGAGATGCCGAAGTTGACCGACGCGTACAACGCCTTGATCGAAGTCGACAGAACCAGGCCTTACGAGAGCGAACGTGATAATGGGCTTTTACTCATCTGGGACGCTCTGGATATCGTTCATGAGCAAATAAAGCTGTTGGGGCGCGATCTCCTTCAGACCAGGAATGGGGAATACCTCAATGAACTCGTCGCCCGTTTTCCTGAAGAACTGGGTCAGGAAATACCGACAGCCTATTTCGAATTTGTCGACAACCGGCGGGCAGAAGTCGAGATAACCAACAGGCTCATCGAGTCCGCCAAAACACTTGAAACGACTCAGGAACAGGCAGGTGAAAAACTGCGCAGTCGAAAAATAGTGAAGCACTTGTTCAATGCCGAAAACTACCTCCCCGCTTCCATCAAGTTACATCAATTGCTGTCGCTTAAAGAATTGGTTCTGGAACGCAGTTGCCGCTCCAGAGATCCGGCAGAGTATCCCTTTGTAATGCGACTCGTCGGCTCTTCAATGGACAGCACAGTGCTGTCCCACATGGAGATCTGCAGTAGCTCCGGCTACGCAACCTCCGAGCAGATAGCCGTCCTAGAAAACATCCTCAAGCACTACGAGGAAATCGACAATGCTGTCCGTTCGTTGAATGAAATGGCATCTGGCTTTGTGCGCACTGAATATCAAACACCGTTTCTGAAGCAACTCAATGAAGCGCACGTCAGCGCCGAAGAGCAGCTGGCTGCACTGATTCGAGAAAACGAAGGGGTCGCGCCCCAGTCCGCACATACCAAACCGATCAGGACCAAGCCGTCCACCAAAAGGGTATTCAAGTCCCGCAACAAAGGCACCCTGATCGGCGACATCAGACCCTCTCGGGAAAACAATCAAGGTCGTTTCATCGATGTTCAAGATCCGATTACCGAACAGAAGATTGCCAGCTACATGGAACACCCCGAGGAAGGTGTCTGGGTTGAAGTCGTGCAGGGCCTGCCCACTCAACCAACATTGCCGCCAGGGTCGCGACCTTTATCGGCAATAAAAAAGGAAATGCACGCGCTGATTGGCCAACGGGCGGGAATCGAAAACTCGATACGCTTCCAACAGAAAAAGCTACAGGACCCTGGTCGGCTCGAAAGCCTCAACCCCCTGGACTGGAATGACATGCTGATCCAGCATGCCGAAAAACTCGACGCCCTTGCCTATGAAATTGATAGCACCCACCCTTCCGAGACCGAGGCAGCACAACTGAGCAAAACCCTTCGTGACGAGGCGCTCATAACAACTCGCCAGGCACGTCTGTATTGCTGCGAGGGCTACAAAAAACAGCTGCCCAAGGCAGAAAACATCCACTACTTATGGAAGAACGGTTTCGTTGACATCAATCTGGTGGGGCGTTTGATACCGACGGCTGCCGGAGACTATCTCACCGAATATGCGGTACGCGAAAAGAACACATTTAACGTTTTATGGTATGCGCACTTTCATTACGCCAGCCTTGATATGCCTCGACCGGACTACAGCATTGGCCATTTAAAACTACCGGAGCAGCGCTTTCTGACACGCAAGGATCTTATCCGGCAGGCCGCCGCCGACAACCGTGCCGTGGCCAATCTGGAGAAATCGCTGATCAAACCGCCACTGGATGAAACACTGTTCTTAAAACTCTGAATCAAGTTTCCAACCCTGAACAACACGCGATAAAAAAAGCCGCAACCCATGATTGCGGCTTTTCTGTTTCAGCCAGGGATCAGTGAGCAAACAGCGAGTTGCCCTTCTGCCCCGCCAGTTTCTCTGGTTTGATCAGGAACCGTGCCAGCGCTGGCAGCAGCCACAATGCGCCGAACATGTTCCAAAGCAGCATGAAGGTCAGCATCAGGCCCATGTCGGCCTGGAACTTGATCGCCGAGAAGATCCAGGTGCACACGCCAATCGCCAGGCACAGGCCGGTGAACAGCACGGCTTTACCGGTGGACTTCAGCGTCTGGTAGTACGCCTCTTGCAACGGCAGGCCGGCACGCAGGAAGCTTTCCAGACGGCTGTAGATGTAGATCCCGTAGTCCACGCCGATCCCCACCCCGAGCGCCACCACTGGCAAGGTCGCGACTTTCACGCCGATCCCCATGAATGCCATCAGGGCGTTGCCAAGTACCGAGGTCAACACCAGCGGCAGCACGATGCACAAGGTCGCCGCCCAGGAGCGGAAGGTGATCATGCACATGGTCGCGACGCAGATGTACACCAGAACCAGAATGGTCAGTTCGGAGCGTTTGATCACCTCGTTGGTGGCCGCTTCGATCCCGGCGTTACCGGCGGCGAGGATGAATTCCAGACCTTCCTTGTTGTTGTCCTTGGCAAAGTCCTGCACCGCATGGACGGCGCGGTCCAGCGTTTCGGCCTTGTGGTCGTTGAGGAACACCAGCACCGGCGCCAGGGAGCAATTGTTGTTGTACAGACCATCGGCACGGGCGATGGAGTTGTTCAGCACGTCCGGGTTGCGCGACAGGGTTTCCCATTTCAGGTTGCCCTCATTCATGCCCTTGATCATCTGCTTGGACACGGTCACCAGGGAAATGGCCGACTGCACGCCCTCGGTGTTCTGCATCTTCCACATCAGCTCGTCGATCGGCGCCATGGCCTCATAACGCGAGCACCCTTCGGATTTGGTCTTGACCATCACCACCAACACGTCGGAACTGGTGGAGTAGTTGTTGATGATGAAGCTGTTGTCCTTGTTGTAACGCGAGTCCGGACGCAGTTCCGGTGCGCCTTGGTCGAGGTCGCCGATTTTCAGGTTCTGGCTGTACCAGAGGCCGCCACCGAAGGCGATCAACGCCAGGGCAATGGAGATCGGTGCGACTTTCGGACTGGCAAAGTTCGACAGCAGGCGCCAGAACGGATGTTCGCGGTGCGCGTCTTTCTTGCTGCGTTCGACGGCGCGTTTGCTGATACCGACGTAGGAAATCGCCACCGGCAGCAGGATCAGGTTGGTGAACACGATCACCGCCACGCCAATGGACGCGCCGATGGCCAGCTCACGAATCACGCCGATGTCGATGATCAACAGGGTGATGAAGCCCACTGCATCCGCCAGGATCGCGATCATCCCCGGCAGGAACAGCTGACGGAATGTGCGGCGCGCAGCGGTCAGAGCGTTGTCCGCTTCGCTGGACTGCAAGGCGATACCGTTGATTTTCTGCACGCCGTGGGAAATCCCGATGGCGAAAATCAGGAACGGCACCAGCATCGAGTACGGATCAAGCCCGAAGCCGAAGAAGTGCATCAAGCCCAGTTGCCAGACCACCGCCACCAGCGTCGTACTCAATACCGCCACGGTGCTGCGCATGCAGTTGGTGAACCAGTACAGCAGAATCAGGGTAATGACGAAGGCGACACCGAAGAACATCACCACCATGACCAACCCATCGATCAGGTCGCCGACTTTTTTGGCGAACCCGACAATGTGGATCTTCACGTTGGGGTTCTGGGCTTCGAACTTGTTGCGGATCTTGTCTTCGAGTTCGTGGGAGAACTTGCGGTAGTCCAGTGCCAGCAACTTGCCCTGGTCCTGCGGGTCCGGGTAGGACTCCAGCAGCGGGATGTCGACGATGCTCGACTTGAAGTCGTTGGCCACCAGCCGCCCGACTTGCCCGGACTTGAGCACGTTGTTGCGCAGCAGGTCGAGGCTTTGCTGGGAGCCGTTATAGCTCTGGGGAATCACTTCACCGCCGGCGAAGCCCTCCTCCGTCACCTCGGTCCAGCGCACGCTCGGGCTCCACAGCGACTTGAGGCCGGAACGGTCGACGCCGGAGATGTAGAACACCTCGTCGTTGATCTGGCGCAGGGTCTCCATGTACTCCTTGGAGAAGATGTCGCCATCGGTGGCCTCCACGGAAATCCGTACCGTGTTGCCCAGGTTCGCCAGATCGTTGCGGTGCTCCATCATCTTTTCAATGAACGGATGCTCGAGCGGGATCATTTTTTCGAAACTGGTGGACGGTCGGATCAGCGTCGCCTGCCAGAACAGGAAAATGCTGACCAGCAGACAGATGACGATCACCGCTGGGCGGTTGTTGAAGATCAGGCGCTCAAGAAACGTCGCCTTGTCCTGATGAGGAGTGCGTAAGGATGTCATAGACCCGCCTTCTTATTATTTGCCCGGCTCATTTGGACGACCCGTTTTTTCCATTCTCTGCGCCGGTGGGCGAAGTGACGCGAACGCCACCCTGTCCTGCCAGAATCAGATTGCCGTTGCCCGCGGCCGTGACCGCCGAGACGGAGATGCGATCCGGGCGGTTGAACACGCTGAAGGTTTCACCGTCGTCGCTGCTGCGAATGACGCTGCCGCCGTTGCCGACGATCACGATGGAACCGTCTTCAAGCAGCGTGGCGCCAGACAGGCCGAATTCCAGCGCACCGCGTGCAGCCTTGAGTTCGACCTGCTCCCAGGTGCTGCCGAAATCAGTGGAACGGTAAAGATTGCCGCGCAATCCATAGGCCAACAGCGTGGCCGGTTGCGCGGTGCCGATCACACCGAACAGCGAGCCGTCGTAGGGGCCTTCCAGCTTTTCCCAGGTTTGCCCGTCATCGGCGGAACGGAACATGCTGCCCTGCTCGCCGACGATGAAAATGCCGGAATCCTTGACTGCAGCAATAGCATTGAGGTGGTACTGGTCTTCGTTGTCCAGGCGATCGCTGACGTCTTCCCAGTTTTTGCCACCGTCGGTGGTTTCCAGCAAGGCACCGTAAGCGCCCACGGCAAAGCCGCTGTTGACGTCCTTGAACCAGACATCAAGCAGCGGCGACTCGCGTTTCAAGTCTTCGAATTGCTTGGTCCAAGTGACGCCGCCGTCTTCACTGGCGAGGATCTGCGCGTCATGGCCGACGGCCCAGCCGTGTTTGTCATCGACAAAATACACTGCTGTCAGCAGTTGCCGGGTCGGCACCTTGGCCTGGGTCCAGGTCGCGCCCTGGTCATCGGAATACAGAATGTGCCCGCGATCGCCGACCGCCACCAGGCGCTTGCCGGCGTGCACGACATCGAGCATCAGGCCTTTGCTGGCCTTGGCGGATTCAACGGAATAGACCACGTCGGACGCCGACGCGGCAGCAGCCAGCACAGGTGCCGACAGCACGGTACAGCCCAACAGCGAGAGCGCTGTAGCCAGCAACGCGAACCTGCGTAACGCCGGCGGGCGGCAAATACTCACACCCATGACAGGCTCACTCATAGACCTTCCCCCATTATTATTGTTAGGCCGTTCAACCTTTCAGGGCGCCGTAGGGGGTGCTCACCGGATTGGCCTATTAAGAAGCATAGTCCTGAAACCCGCAATCCAGAGCCCCTTCGGAAGCTGGGCTTATCCTATCGGGGTTTGGAAAGGTCTGACAATCGACGCCACGTTATGTTTTGTTAACTGGAGGGGGAATGGGTTGTGGGTGAATGATTGGGTATCAGGTGGGGTGATTGGTGTACATATCCGTTTCTGCGGTAACGGCGGCTATTGGTTCCGCTCTTACAGCGGGTCACTTTGGAAAAGCCCCAAAGTAACCAAAGGGCTTCTGCCCCTTTCGTTCGGTGCCTCGCCCAGGCTCGGCATGCCCTCGCTCCGGTCCTGCTCCGTGGGCCCGCCGCGATCGGCCATCCATGGCCGTACGCGGCTAACCCGGCATCCATGCCGGGTTGCCCACTACACAGAACCTCCACTCGGCCTCTCGAGGGGGCGGTGCGTCAAAATCAAAAGCAAGGCGGCCTACAGGCCGGCCTGATCTCAAGCGAACGCATTTCCCTGTAGGAGCTGTCGAGCGAAGCGAGGCTGCGATCTTTTGATCTTGCATTTGCTTTGCTTTGGCTTTTGATCTTGATCTACCCGCCCCTTCGGGAGGCTGAGTGGAGGTGTTCATCTGGGGATTGGCGCGCAGCGCCGTTCGACGCAGTCGAACTCATCGCATGTAGGTCGTAGCGAAGCAGACCGTAGGGCGATGCCCCCAGATGGATACCGGAGCGAAGGAACGCCGAGCCTTAGCGAGGGGCCGTACGTTTGGGGCGAGACCTTTTGGTTCCTTTTGGCTGGGCCGGCACTCCGGGCGTTTGCCAAAAGGGACTCGCCGTAAGGGCGAAACCATAAGTAGCCGTTACCGCAGAAACGGATATGTACACGATCAAAGAGCCCGGTCGGCTATCAGGCCGCCTTCGCGGGCAAGCCTCGCTCCTACGGGGTCCGAGTGGACCCTGAAGGAGCAAGGCCAAACTCAGGCCAGGCTCTTGCTGACCACTTCAAACACATCGCTGGACAGCTGACCCGAAGCACGAATGCGCTCCAGCTCACCTTTCATCAACGCCTGACGAGCATCATCGTACTTGCGCCACCGAGTCAGCGGAGCCAGTTGGCGAGAGGCGATCTGCGGGTTAAACCCGTTCAACTCGATCACCAAATCCGCCAGGAACCGATACCCGGAACCATCCGCCGCATGGAAGTTGATCAGGTTCTGCCCGGCAAACGCACCGATCAGTGCCCGCACTTTGTTCGGGTTCTTGATGTTGAACGCCGGGTGTTGCATCAAGGCTTTGACCCGCGCCAGGCCGCCTGGCAATACACTGCCAGCCTGAACGCTGAACCACTGATCCATGACCAGCGGATTGTCCTTGAAGTGCTCGGCGAAGCTCGCCAACGCCGTGGCTTTCTGTTCTTCGAACGGCGAATTCACCAACACTGCCAATGCGGTCAGGCGCTCGGTCATGTTGTCGCTGGTGTCGAACTGCTCAAGGGTTGCCGCCAAAACTTCCGGCTTGCCGCTGAGCATCAGGTACGACAACGCAATGTTTTGCAGCGCGCGGCGGGCGAAATGCTCGGCCTCGGCCACATACGGCGTTTTCTTCGAGAGATCGCGATTGGCCTGATAACGCAGCCACAATGCCTCGAACAAACCTTCAGCCAATTGCTTACGGGCAAACTCGCGAGCCGTATGAATGGCGTCTACGTCAGCCACTTCACTGATCTCAGTCAGATATGCCTCGCCCGGCAGCGAAAGCATTTCCGCGACCATCGCCTGATCCAGTGTTTCGTCGGACAGCACGGTACGCAGCGCTGCAACCAAACGCTGATCCAGCACCAGCGCCTCGCCCTTCTGCTGCTGGGCGATCAGCTCTTGCAGCACCTGCACCGACAATTGCTGGCCGGCATCCCAACGGTTGAAACCGTCGCTGTCGTGCTGCATCAGGAACATCAGTTGATCGCGGTCGTACGGGAAGCTCAGTTTCACTGGTGCCGAGAAACCGCGCAGCAATGACGGCAGCGGTTTTTCAGCGATGTCGACGAAGGTGAAGGTCTGCTCGGCTTCAGTCACCGAGATAACCCGCGAAGTGCCTTGAGCACTGGCTTCACCGGACAGACGCAATGCAATCGCCGCGCCTTTCGAATCAAGCAGGCCCAGCTCCACCGGAATCACGAACGGCAACTTCTCAACCTTGTCCGGGGTTTCCGGGCAGCTCTGGCGGAAGGTCAGGCTGTAGGTTTTTGCCGCTGCGTCGTAGGACTCGCTAACCGCCAGACGCGGTGTACCGGCCTGGCTGTACCAGCGCTTGAATTGGGTCAGATCAACACCGTTGGCGTCTTCCATGGCTTTGATGAAGTCGTCGCAGGTCACGGCCTGGCCGTCATGGCGTTCGAAGTACAGGTCGCTGCCTTTGCGGAAACCGTCGGCGCCAAGCAAGGTGTGGATCATGCCGACCACTTCCGAACCCTTTTCGTACACGGTCAGGGTGTAGAAGTTGGAAATCTCGATGAAGCTGTCCGGGCGCACGGCGTGGGCCATCGGGCCGGCGTCTTCGGCGAACTGGTGGGTGCGCAGGTACGCCACGTCCTGGATGCGCTTGACCGTGGCCGAGTTCATGTCGGCAGAGAATTCCGAATCGCGAAACACGGTGAAGCCTTCTTTCAGCGACAACTGGAACCAGTCGCGGCAGGTCACACGGTTGCCCGACCAGTTGTGGAAGTATTCGTGGGCAACGATCGCTTCTACACGCTGGTGCGCGGCGTCGGTAGCCGTTTCGGCGCGGGCCAGCACGGCGCTGGAGTTGAAGATGTTGAGGCCCTTGTTTTCCATGGCGCCCATGTTGAAGTCGTTGACCGCGACGATCATGAAGATGTCCAGGTCGTACTCGCGACCGTAGACTTCTTCGTCCCAACGCATGGACTTCTTCAGGCTGTTCATCGCGTGCTGGCACTTGTCGATGTTTTCCGGCTCGACGTAAATGCGCAGCGCCACGGAGCGCTCGGTCATGGTGGTGAAGGTGTCTTCGACGCACCACAGGTCACCGGCCACCAGCGCGAACAGGTAGGCAGGCTTCTTGAACGGGTCTTCCCAGGTCGCCCAGTGCCGGCCGTCTTCGCCGGGGCCCGAGGCAATCGGGTTGCCGTTGGACAGCAACACCGGATAGCTGTGCTGCTCGGCGACCACCGTGGTGGTGAACGTGCTCATCACGTCCGGGCGGTCGAGGTAATAGGTGATCTTGCGGAAACCTTCGGCTTCGCACTGGGTACAGAACATCGTGCCGGATTTGTACAGGCCTTCCAGGGCCGTGTTGGTTTCCGGGTGGATCCGGACGCTGGTGTCGACCGTGAAGCTTGTACTGGCCGGGTGCAGGGTCAGGTGGTTCTCGGTCAGTTGATAGTCGGCAGCGCTCAGTTCGCGATCAGCCAACGTCACCGACAACAAGTCGAGTTGCTGACCATCCAGCACCAGCGGCGGCAGGCCCGGGCCACGTTCAGGGTTGCGGCGCATCACCAGTTGCGCATGGACCAGGCTGTGGTCCTCGAACAACTCGAAGGTCAGGTGCGTCTCGTCGATCAGGTACTCGGGCGCCTGATAGTCCTTCAGGTAGATCATCTTCGGTTGTTCGGTGCGCATGCTGGAGTCCTTACTGATGCACGGCGAGCTGGTAGGCCGTGTATTTACGAATATTGATCACGCCGGTGTCGAAAATCAGGTACTGGCCCTTGATCCCCAGCAGCGTGCCTTCGGCAATCGGGTTCTTGTCCAGGTTGAAGCTGACAATCTTGGCCGGGTATTGCTCGACCGGATAGCGGATTTCCAGAGGTTCGACATCGGTAATTGTCTGGATTGCTTGTAGGCCGAATCGTTCCTGCAAACTGTGCAAACCGTCCGCACAGCTCTCGAACAGCTGATCGCGAACCTGCACCAGATCCACCGACACCGCATCGCCCTTGAGTAAAGCACGCCAGTTGGTCTTGTCGGCAACCTGGCTACGGAACAGATCCTCAACAAAGCCCGACTGCTGGCGGGTCGCGACGCGCACGATCGGCAAGGCCTGGCTAGCGCCCTGATCGAGCCAGCGGGTCGGCAGCTGGGTGGCGCGGGTAATCCCGACCTTGATCCCTGACGAATTGGCCAGGTAAACCACATGGTCGGTCATGCAGAATTTTTCGCCCCACTCAGGCTCGCGACAGGTGCCGGCGTCGAAGTGACAACGCTCCGGGCTCATGATGCAGATGTCGCACTGGGCCAGTTTGGTCATGCACGGGTAGCAGTAGCCCTGGCTGAAGCTGGTTTTGGTCTTGCGTCCGCAATGGGTGCAATGGATCGCCCCCAGGTATTCCAGGCGCACCGTGCTGCCGATCAACGGATTGACCGGTACCTCGGCGTCGCCCAGACGAAAAGCGTACTGCACGTTCGGCCCGTCAAGACGCGCCGACATTTTGCTGATTGCACCGCGGCCAATCTCGATCAATGGATGGCATCCGATTTGAACAGGATGTTTGGCACTTCGATCGACTTCGACGAGCACTCCTGCGGGCCCATGTAACCGGTGCGCTCTTCCTCCGGCAGGTTCTGGATTTCCCAGGCGATCATCGCTTGCAGCGACAATTCGCGCTGCTCGGCGGTGAGTTTGCCGCCGTCGGACCATTTGCCGATTTCCACCGCCAGTTTCAGGCTCTGGTAGATATCCGGGGTGATGTTTTTGATCATTTCGTTAAAAGAGGACATCAAGGGCTCCGCGCTCTTTATTCACATAACAGTTTTAGAGGGCCAGTTTACGGCGGTTGTACAAACCACCCAACAAACCGGTGAAGCATCCGATGAGTAACCCGCTGACATGGGCTGCGTTGGCAATTTCGCCAAAACCGATCATCGAAACCAGCCCGGTCAGGCACAGCAGCAACCACACCAGCATCATCACCAGTACCCCACGCGGCAGGCGATAAGCCGGGTTGGGCGACAGAAGCTGGAAGATCCAGCAATGCCCGAGCAAGCCGTACAGCACCCCGGACAACCCGCCAAACAGGGTCGGGCCACTGAAAAGGAACTGGGCGTAGTTGGACACCAGGCTGAACAGCAGCGTCAGGCCAATCAGGTTGATGCTGCCCTGCCGCGACTCGATGCGCCGCCCCAGTTCCCAGTACCACATGCCGTTCATGGCCAGGTGCAGGATGCCGAAGTGGATCAGCATCGGTGTCACCAGACGCCACCACTGCCCCGCCGCCAGGCTGTCGGCCAGTGGTGTGAAATGGATGTATTCGCCGACCACGCGAAAATCGAGAAAGGTCAGCCAGTGCATCGTCTCGAGGTTATCGCCAAGCAGCGTCACCATGCCGACGATCAGGCTCAGCAACAGCACAAACGCTGTGGCCTTGCTGTGGCGCAACTGTTCGACGAAACCCGGACGCGACTGCGCCGGCGCCATCGGGATATCCAGTTGTTGATCGGGGTCGCCGGCAGGAAAGCGTTCGTACAACGAACGCACGTCCTCGCTGATGCTGGCCGGCACCCACAGCACTTGCTCGCCCGCCTCTTCGCTGACCCGATGGGGCACTTGCATGCGCTGCAGCAGCTTGACGAACCCGCTCAAATCCACCGCCAGAGGCAGGCGCAATACCGCAACCGCCGTCATTGCAGCACCTCCGGCCGTTCGACATCGACCCAGACAAATTTATGCGGATCGAGGCGGGTTTCCTGATCCAGGCGATAAGCGACCAGTTTGCCGTAGAGCACCGCGCTGTAATCCAGGCACGCCAGGTTCGGGCGGATCGGCGCCGGTTTGCCGCTGCGCCAGTAATGGCCGACAAACAACAGCGGCTCATCGATGCCGTAACGCAGCAGGTTGTCTTTTTCGGTGGACGACAGCGGCGTACGGGCCACCGGTTCAGGCAAGGCGTCGGGCTGGAACACGATGTCTCCGTAGGTTTGCGGGTCGTCTTCCCAGAATTTGGTGCGGAAAAACGAGCGTGTCAGGCCGTCGCCGCTGGTCATGGTCAAGCCGTGGGGCAAGCGCATGTCGGTGCCGCGCAGCAGGCGATCGAACACAGTACAGGCGAAACTGCCCGGCACCGCGGAGGCCTGGAGAAAGTGTTCATCGATGCAGCCATCGGGAAACAACCCGCGCAACGGTTCGATCAGGCCGGCGTCCCAGCACGCATGCACCACCCGGAAGCGCCCGGCATCGACGAACAATGGCAGCTCATAGAACCATTGCAGGAAGTCGTGCCAATCCTCGGGATGATCTTCGAACTGAGTCAGGGTTTCCTTGAGCAGGCGCGCGTGGCGCGGCGTATGGTCACGCACGAACTGCTTGCCACTGCCCGGCGGCGCCGGCGTGCTCCAGCCCAGGGCGTTGAATTCATGGTTGCCCATGATGCACAGCGCCTGGCCGGCCTCGACCATGTCGTGGACGATGTGCAGCGCCTCGCGAATCCGCGGGCCACGGTCGATGATGTCGCCGAGGAACACCGCCATGCGCGACGGATGCCGCCAGACGCCTGCCTGCTTGTGGTAACCGAGCCGGTCGAGCAAGTGCTCAAGGGTCAGAGCGCAACCGTGCACGTCACCGATCAGGTCGTAGCTACGCGCGGGATCGAGCATCAGTCGCCTCCACCACCCAACTTGCTGCCCCAGCCGAGCTTGGTCCGGCAGACTTCATAGTAGTTGTGGTCCAGCGGATGAATCAGCCGCAGCTTCTGCGCTTTCTTGCTGATGGTGATGGTGTCACCGGGCGCGCAGGTGAAGTGATTCTGCCCGTCACAGGAAACTTGCGGGTAAATCTGCATATCTTTGGACACGACGATTTTCAGCTCACTGTTGCCATCGACCACTATCGGCCTGCCTGACAAGGTATGGGGGTACATCGGCACAATCACAATAGCGTCGAGCTTGGGATGCATGATCGGGCCACCCGCCGATAACGCGTAGGCGGTCGAACCGGTCGGCGTGGCGACGATCAGGCCGTCGGCCTTCTGGCTGCAGACGAACTGGCCGTCGATGTACAACTCGAACTCGATCATTCGCGTCGATTTGCCGGGGTGCAGCACCACGTCGTTCAGCGCATCGCCCTGGCCGATGGCTTCGGCGTGGCGCCGGACTTCGGCTTGCAGCAGGAAGCGGTTTTCCACCAGATAGTGGCCGTCGAGTACTTCGGCGACTTTGACTTCCAGCTCATCGGGGCGAATATCGGTCAGGAACCCCAGGCTGCCACGGTTGATGCCGAGTACCGGAATATTGTGTCGGGCCAGCGCCCGGGCCGCGCCCAGCAGGCTGCCATCACCGCCGACCACAATCACCATGTCACAGACTTCACCGAGCATCTTGCGCGACGAGGTTTGCAGGCCATGGCCCGGCAGGACTTCGGCGATGGTGTCTTCGAGGATCACGTGCAGGTGACGATCGAGCAGAAACCGTTTCAGTCGGCGGACGGTATCCAGCACCTGAGAACTGCCCAGGCGACCGATGATGCCGATATTACGAAATTGCTCCATGGGGTTCCTATTAGGATGCGGGGGCCTGCGACGGCGAAAAACACGATTATGGGCGAAAGCGCGGTGTAGACAAAACCCTTTCAGCTACAACGGTGTGCTCGCGTTTCGGGCTATGCTCGCAAGATGATCCTATTTCCAGACTTGCTCCAGTTACCCCATCAGTTGCGCCACCCTGAAGTGCGCGACCTGGCTTGGGTCATCCTCGCGCCGCCGATGCTCAGCGTCACCCCGTGGCCACAGCGTCATCCACTGGCTGGCAGCGATTGGGTACAAGCCCCGCAACGTCTGGAACACTGGCTCAGGCAACTGGACCGTGACAGCTACGATTTGTTGCACTGGCTGGCCCAGGCCAGGACCCGGCGCCTGGGTTTGTACTATGAGCGGCTATGGCAGTACGCCGTGCAACACGCGCCGGGGATCGAGCTGATTGCCGCCAACTTGCCGATCCGCCGTGAAGGCCACACTTTGGGTGAGCTGGACATGCTGCTGCGTGATCGCGATGGCGTGCATCATCTGGAGCTGGCGATCAAACTCTATCTTGGGCCACAGAACGGTGATGGCCATGACACCGCGAAATGGCTCGGACCGGGTTGTCATGATCGGCTGGACCGCAAACTGGAACACCTGAGCCGCCATCAGTTACCGATTTCCGCGCGGGCGGAAAGCCGTGAAGCGCTGGCGTCGCTGGACATCCAGCAGTTCAGTGCGCATCTGTGGCTGGGCGGCTATCTGCTCTACCCGTGGCCAGGGCAGTCCGAGCCACCGAGCGGCGCGCACCCTCAGCATTTGCGCGGTAGCTGGTTGCATCAGAAGGACTGGGCGGACTTTGTCGTTCAGCGTCCATTCGGTCGCTGGCAACCCCTGCCCCGCCACGCCTGGCTAGCGCCGGCTCACTATCCCGAGGAGCAGACCTGGAACGCTGAGCAGTTGAATGCGTGGCTGACTGATCTGGACCCGCTGGCACCGGCGCAATTGATGGTGCGGCTGACCAAGAATGGCAAAGGGGATTGGGAAGAGGCCGAGCGGCTGTTTCTGGTGTCCGATCTTTGGCCGAATGTGCCGGGCAATGGTTGAATTCTGTAGCGTCTGGGTGGGGCCCTATGTAGCAGCTGCCGAGCCTGCGAGGCTGCGTTCGGCGGCGAAGCAGTCGCAAACCCTGTATGCACGGTCTTCCTGAAGCACCGCGTTGTTTGATTTCACGACGGCTTCGCCGCCGAACGCAGCCTCGCAGGCTCGGCAGCTGCTACACAAGCTACAAGGGGATGGTCATTGCTTTTTATGCTGCTCGACCCATTGCGCATACGCATCGATGAACTTCTGCAAGAACGGCTTCACCGACTCCGACAACTTGCCCGCCTCGTCAAACGCTGAACCGGCGTTGCCCAGGTAGGCTTCCGGTTGCTGCATGCACGGTACATTGAGAAACACCATGGACTGGCGAATATTGTGGTTGGCCCCAAATCCGCCGACGGCGCCTGGTGAAACGCTGATCACCGCGCCCGGCTTGCCGTTCCAGGCACTTTTGCCATAGGGGCGCGACCCCACGTCGATCGCATTCTTCAACGGCGCCGGCACCGAACGGTTGTATTCCGGGGTCACGAACAGCACCGCGTCGGATGAGCTCACTCGTTGCCGGAAAGTGCTGTAGGCTGCCGGCGGTGACTCGCCATCAATGTCCTCGTTGTAGAGTGGCAAATCGCCGATTTCGACGATATTCAGCTTCAGATTGGCAGGCGCCAGCTCGGCCAGCGCCAGCGCGACCTTGCGGTTGATCGATGCTTTTCTCAGGCTGCCGACCAGAACGGCAATCTCGTAGACGTTGCTCATGGAGAAATCTCGACTGTCCGATGGAAAGAGCTTCTAGTTATAGATGATCAAATGACGATTCAACCAGTGGGCGACGGAAAATCGCTGCCCCTGACTATTTTTTTCCTGTAGGAAAACTTACCTCGCCCAACCACGGTCTACAGAGCCGCAAATTGAGTGATTTATCCCCAGAGGTTCTAAGCAGATGGCAGCAGTACTCGTCAGTCAGTTCCATGCAAGAGATGCGGAAGGCCGTATTTATTCCGTGCATGAGTTCCAGGAATCCACCCCGTCGCACGACGGCCTCGCCGGCTCCGTGCCTGTCACCACCTATAAACTGGCCATCGGCGACCGGGTCAACAAACTCGACAACAACGAGTTTATGCTGGTGCAATCGGGCGTCACCCTCATCCGCGAACCTGATACGAACGTCGCCTCATAACCCGCTGTTATGAGCAGAAGTCATATGCGCGCACTTGAGTTAGGATTCAGTTACTGACTCCCTCACCTGCTGAACATGGACTTCACGCATGCGTTTACGTCATATCGAAGTGATCCAGGCGCTCCTGCAGACCGGTCATCTGGGCACCGCCGCCGAATGGCTGCAGCTGCCGGTGGCCGAGGTTGAACGCACGCTGCGTGACGCCGAGGATCAGTTGGGTTTCATGCTGTTCGCCAGCGTGCGTGGACGCCTGCAAGCCACCCGCGAGGCGCGGGAGTTGCAGGTCGAGATCGCCCACGTCTACGAAGCCCTTGAGCCGGTTCAGCGGCTGGCCAGCAGCCTCAAGCAATATTTGGCGCCACCCCTGCGCATCATCTGCACCCCGCCTTTGGCGCAACAATTGTTGCCGCAGAGCATCGCGGCCCTGCGTCGGCGCCTGCCCGATGCACCTTGTACCCTCCTGAGCCAACCGACCCGCGAGATTGTCAGAAGCCTGCTGCTGCGTGAAAGCGATCTGGGCCTGAGCCTGCACGACCCGGACCACGCCGACATCCATTGCCAAGTCATCGCTCAAGGCAAGCTCCAGTTGCTGGCGCCCCATGGCTGGCTGCAACCGAAACAGAAGTACATCTCGCTGCAGGACCTGGCCGGCCAGTCGATGGTCGGCCTCGAAGGTCACGACCCGCTCAGCCCGGCGCTGGACAACAAGCTGCATGCGTTGCGCCCTGCCCCGGTCATCCAGACCCGGGTCCAGACGCATCAAATGATGCGCAGCATGGTCGAGGCCGGCGAAGGTTTGGCGATCGTCGATCCGTTTACCGCCCTCGGCGCCAAATCGGCAGGGCTCGATGTCTGCCCGCTGGCGCCTGCCGTACCAATCAGCGTCTATGCCTTGAGCCTGAAGAATGCCGAGCCGTCGCCGGCCGTTCAGGCGTTGCTGGACATCATCACGGAACAAGCCGTGGCGATGCTGGCGAGCTGAGCAGGTTTTCCAGCGGATTATCGAACAGTCGATACCAGAACAACGCCACTTCGGCGGTGTTCGGGTCGATACCCCGATAGCGCAGGTGGTCGATCCCGCCCACCACATAGCCGCAACGCTCATAAAGCCGACAGGCGCCCAGGTTATTGTTCTGGGTTTCCAGCATGATGCCCGGCAGTTTCTTCTTGCGGCTCCAGAACTGCGCCACGTCCAGCAGCGCCTTGGCCACGCCATGACGGCGCGCCGGTGCATGCACTGCCAATTCATCGATATGGGCGAAGCCGTTCCAGTTGGTGCTGACCACCAGGTGGCCTACTGGCTCGTCATCCAGATAGGCCATGAAAATCGCGCTGTCTGCGGCATCGCGAAAACTGCTGAATTCCTCGGGATCAATGCCGTAACACTTGCGATACGGGGTGATTGGCGTCACCGGCCACTGCGCCACCGGCTTACCGATTTGCGCGGCACCATAGGCGGCGACTTCAAAACTGAAATCACTGCCCCAGATATAAGCCGCAAACCCCTCATCGGCGACACGCACCGAGAGGCCTGGGTATTTGGGATTCATGACTGGTTGCATACTCGCAAAGGTCCTCATTCCTTGATGCAATCGACGGTGTAATGCCGTCCATTGCCCTCGTCTTCGTGTTGCAAACCATGCACATCGGCGACAAATCCGGGGAAGCTGCTGTCGAACGTACGGGCAAACTTCAGGTAATCGATGATCGAACGGGTCGACTCGGTGAACCGCTCACCGGGCATGATCAACGGGATCCCCGGCGGGTATGGCACCAGCATCACTGCAGCGATCCGCCCATCCAGGGCATCGATCGAAACGGCCTCCACTTCTCCACGTACCAATTGATCATAGGCGTGCGCCGGCTTCATCGCGACTTGCGGCAGCACCGTGTACATGCGTTTGAGGTGTTTGGCCGTGGCATTGCTGCGATAACAGGCGTGTAACTGATCACACAGATCCCGCAAACCCATGCCTTGATAACGGGCAACGTGCTGTTGCGCCACGCACGGCAGGCAGGTGGCCAGACTGACGTTGGCGTCGTAACTGCGCTTGAATTCCAGTAACTCGGTCAGCAACGTGCTCCATTTGCCCTTGGTGATGCCCATGGAGAACAGCACCAGGAACGAATACAGCCCGGTCTTTTCCACGACCAGCCCACGTTCCCAGAGAAACTTGCTGACCACCGCCGCCGGAATCCCGCGCGCACTCAGGGCTCCGCCTGCCGTCAAACCCGGCATCACCAGCGTGACCTTGATCGGGTCGAGCAGCACGTAGTCGTCGGTCACGCCGCCAAAGCCGTGCCAATCGGCGTCGGGTTGCAGCAGCCAGTCTTCGGTGACCACCTGCTCGATACCTTCCGCCGAGGGTGGTTGCCAGATCGAAAACCACCAGTCATCGGCGGCGATATGCTGTCGCAGATTGGCCAGGGCCCGGCGAAAACTCAGGGCCTCGTCGAACATTTCCTGCAGCAGCGAACGACCGGCCGGCCCTTCCATCATTGCTGACGCCACGTCCAGCGAGGCAATGATGCCGTACTGCGGCGAAGTCGAGATGTGCATCATGAACGCTTCATTGAAACGGTCGCGATCCAGCTGCCGCGCACCGCCATCCTGGACGTGAATCATCGACGCCTGGCTGAACGCCGCCAGCAATTTGTGCGTGGAATGGGTGGTGAACACCAGCGGGCTGTCTTCGCTGCGCGAAGTGCCCATGCCGTAGCGACCGGCGAAGAACTCGTGAAACGCCGCGTAGGCGTACCAGGCTTCGTCGAAATGCAGCACCTCGACGCTGTTGCCCAGGCACTGCTTGATCAGTTCGGCGTTGTAACAGAGGCCGTCGTAAGTCGAGTTGGTCACCACCGCCAGCTTGACCTTGGGCTCGCGGCCCTGGGTCAGCGGGCTGGCGTCGATCTTGGCCTGGATTGATTCACGACTGAACTCACTGAGCGGAATCGGGCCGATGATCCCCAGCTCATTGCGCTCCGGGCACAGGTACAGCGGGATCGCGCCGGTCATGATGATCGAATGCAACACCGATTTATGGCAGTTGCGATCCACCAGCACCAAGTCATCGCGGGCAACCATGGAATGCCAGACGATCTTGTTGGCGGTCGAAGTGCCATTGATCACGAAAAAAGTGTGATCGGCACCGAAGTTGCGCGCCGCTCGCGCTTCCGCTTCGGCCAGCGGCCCCGTGTGATCGAGCAGCGAACCGAGTTCGGGTACCGACACCGACAAATCCGATCGCAGAGTGTTTTCTCCGAAAAACTGGTGAAACGCCTGCCCCACCGGGCTCTTGTGATACGCCACGCCGCCGCCATGGCCGGGGGTATGCCAGGAATAATTGGAATCGGCGGTGTGTTGCACCAGTGCCTTGAAGAATGGCGGCAACAGACCGTCCAGATACTTGCGCGCGGCACGGGCGACCTGACGCGCGAGGAATGGCACGGTGTCTTCGAACAGATAGAGAATGCCGCGCAGCTGATTGAGCTCAGCCATGGCATCGGCCGGGGCGTTTTCCAGGGTTACCTGTTCACCCAGCGCGAAGATCGGCAGGTCCGGCGCCCGAACCCGTGCCAGGCGGATCAGCTCGGCCATGTTATGGAGAAGATGGGCGTTAGTGCTGGCGTCTTCGGCAGCAATCAACATGCAGGCGAGGCCGTGATGGGTCGAGGCGACCATCCGTCCTTCGGTGTAATCGACCGCCGAGACAATGTTGAAGCCTTCCTGCTCCAGCTCCCTGGCGATGCCACGCACACGATCACCGGCAACGGTGTCGGCCTTGATGTCGCGGTGGACGATCAGGACCGGGAATTTCAGATCTTTATACATGAGGCTCGGCGTCCTGAGGCGGCAGACCGTGGCCTGCCAATAACCTCAGGGTAGAGGGTTGGAGCGCATGTGGCGAGGGGGATGCCCTGAAGTGGGTCGGCCGACGCACCATCATATGGCCTGACAACCCGGATGAGAGAGGATTTCTGATGGAGATTTTGGAGGGGCAGGTTTTTCTGTGGCGAGGGGGCTTGCCCCCGTTCGGCTGCGCAGCAGTCGTAAATCCTGCCAATGCGGTGAATCTGACGAAATGCCGGGGTCGCTTCGCGACCAACGGGGGCAAGCCCCCTCGCCACAGGCAAGCCCCTAACCACAGGCAAGCTCCCTCGCCACAAAAGCCCTTCGCTCGAAGGGACTCAGGCCTGAGCCTTGGCCTCGGCCAGTTGCTGCCACAGCGACGGGGCACCGGCGGATTTGGCGATGGCTTCCAGGCGCGCGACGTGCTGGGCCAGGTCCTCTTCACTGGCACGAATGATCCGGGCCGGCTGACGATCGGCCGGCAGGCGACGGATTTCCGTAGCCGAGTTGTCCGCGCCCTCGCCCGAACCATTGCCATCGGACGCATTACCGGCCAGCGACAGGCTGGTTTGCCCGCCGGTCATGGTCAGGTAGACGTCGGCGAGAATCTCGGAGTCGAGCAAGGCGCCGTGCAGCTCACGGCCGGAGTTGTCGACGCCATAGCGTTTGCACAAGGCGTCGAGGCTGTTGCGCTGCCCCGGGTGACGTTCCCGGGCCATCATCAGGGTGTCGAGGATCGAGCAGTGTTGCGTGATGTCCGCGCGATCGTGATGACCCATCAGGGCGAATTCGTTGTTGATGAAGCCAACGTCGAACGCCGCGTTATGGATGATCAGCTGCGCGCCCTTGATGAATTCGAAAAACTCATCGGCCACTTCAGTGAAACGCGGTTTGCCCACCAGAAATTCGTTGGTGATGCCGTGGACGCCGATGGCGCCTTCGTCACTCTCGCGATCCGGTTGCAGGTAAACGTGGAAATGCCGGCCGGTCAGGCGCCGACCGATCAACTCGACACAACCGATTTCGATAATCCGGTGGCCGTCGGTCACCGGCATGCCGGTGGTTTCGGTATCGAGTACAACGGATCTGGTGGCCATCAGTGCTCAGCTCTCAACGGGTCAATCGTGCAAAAGCGGCGATGTTAACACGCTCGCGGGGGTCTTTCAGATACACCGTGTAGCGCCGGAATCAAGCCTGCTTGTACCCGCGCACTTCATCCACGCCACGGTTGGCCAGTTGGTCGGCCCGTTCGTTGCCATGATGGCCGATGTGCCCGCGCACCCATTTCCAGGTGACGTTGTGACGGTTGACCTGCTCGTCGAGCAACTTCCACAGATCGGCGTTTTTCACCGGTTCCTTCGCTGCGGTTTTCCAGCCGCGCTTCTTCCAGTTGGCCATCCACTCGTTGATGCCCTTCATCACGTATTGGGAGTCGGTCACCAGCAGCACGTCGCAGGAGCGCTTGAGTTCTTCCAGGCCACGGATCGCGCCCATCAACTCCATGCGGTTGTTGGTGGTGTTGGCTTCGCCGCCCCACAGTTCCTTTTCAACGCCCTTGCACACCAGCAACGCCCCCCAGCCGCCGGGGCCAGGGTTGCCCTTACAGGCTCCATCGGTGAAGAGTTCTACGCTATCGCTCATGCCAATCAATCCAGAAAATGCGGTGGCTCGCCGATCGGTGACCGACGATGCCCGAGGCCGGGACGAACCCGACCGGGAATATAAAAAGTGTATTACGGCTCGAGGTGACGACGGTTGACCTTGGCCATCGGCAACGGAATCAGCTTGCCCATCGGTTCACGCCGTTCCTGACGCACTGGCCGCAGGCCTACCACGATCTTGCGTGCGACTAATAAATAGAAGCCGCCACCGGACAACTGCCAGTCACCGACCTTGCGCTCCCAACCGGCCAGACGGGCTTGCCAGGAGGGGGACGCAAGCGGCGGACGATAGCACCCGAAGCGACGTTTCTCCAGCGCGAACCCCAGCAGGTTCAGCCAGTCGGCGACTCGCGATGGCGAGATGCAGCGGGCCTTGCGCAAGGCGTCATGGGCGAACACACGACGCAGGCCCCAACTGCTCCAGGGATTGATGCCGACAATCAACAGGTGCCCGCCGGGGCGTACGCTGCTCGCCGCTTCGCGCAGCAGACCATGGGGCGATAGACAGAAATCCAGGCCGTGCTGCAACACCACCACATCGGCGGCATGCTCGCTCAAGGGCCAGGCCTGCTCTTCGCAGACGATCTCTACCCCCGGCAACGGCGCACCGAGGCGCACATTGCGCTGGACTTGCGGCGCCGAAGGCGGCGTCTGCGCCGAGGGACCGTAATGCACGAGGTAGCCGCCGAAGAAACGACCCAATTCGTCTTCGAGCATGCGTCGTTCTTCGTCCAGCAGAAATTGCCCGATGGGGCCGGACAGCCATTCACGGGCCGCACTTATCAATGCCAGCCAGTCAGGATCCGCCTGAGCGAACGCTTTATCGGTCATTGCATTCTCCAACGCGCCAGGAAGTTCTAAGATGCGCCAATGTTTTCCGCTTGGCGAATCCGACGATGATACAGATCAGTGCCCTGCCCGCCTTCACCGACAACTACATCTGGTTGTTACAAGATCACAGCACCCAGCGCTGCGCCGTGGTCGATCCGGGCGATGCCGCGCCAGTACAGGCCTGGCTCGCGGCGCACCCGGGATGGGTATTAAGCGATATTTTGATCACTCATCACCACCATGACCATGTCGGCGGCGTCGAGCGGCTTAAAAAAGCGACAGACGCGACGGTCTATGGCCCGGCCAGCGAAACCATCCCGGCGCGAGACGTGGCCCTCAAGGACAATGACCGTATCAGCGTGCTGGGCTGGGACTTCGCTGTACTCTCGGTACCGGGCCATACCCTCGGGCACATCGCCTTTTATCACCACGGCCATCTGTTTTGCGGCGACACCCTGTTCGCTGCCGGTTGCGGGCGGTTATTCGAAGGCACGCCCGAGCAAATGCATCACTCGCTGAGCCGCCTCGCCGCGTTGCCTGAGGATACGCTGGTCTACTGCACTCACGAATACACCTTGAGCAACTTGAAGTTTGCCGCAGCGGTCGAACCGGGCAATCCGGACACCGCCGCACGTCTGGAAAAAGTCACCGCACAACGTGAAGCCGGAATCATGACGCTGCCCTCTACTCTGGCGCTTGAAAAGCTTACCAACCCGTTTTTGCGTGTCGACGAAACATCCGTTAAAGAAAAAGTGGACGAACGGAATGGAACCCAAAACCGGGCTCCGAGTGCGGTTTTTGCTGCTCTACGGGCTTGGAAAGATAAGTTCTAAGTAGCCATCACGCTGGTACAAAAATTCTGAATGGTTGACCGCAGGGGGGTGCGCTTTCTAGAATCCCCCGACATTTTTGCCCGGAACTTACTTCCAGCCAATGTCGTCATCTATTCGAAAAGCCATCAATTCAGACGCATTGACCCGCTTGGCTCAAGCCATCGCGGTGGCTGTGTCCGCCACTCTGGCGGGCTGTTCCAGCCATGTGCCGCAGACCGAGGCGACACACACACCAAACATCGCCGCTCGAGCCAAGCAGAAGCCCATCTGGCTCAGCGAAAAACCAACACCGCAAATACCACAGGATGTCTGGGAGCGCATGCGCCAGGGCTTCCAGTTGCAGGACAACCTGGGTGTCAACCCGCGCATCGAGCAACAGCGCCTGTGGTTCGCCAGTAACCCGTCCTTTCTCGAAAATGCCGGCGAACGCGGCAGCCTCTACATCCATTACATCGTCGAACGCCTTGAAGAACGCAACATGCCGCTGGAACTGGCGCTGTTGCCGGTGATTGAAAGCGCCTACAACCCGATGGCCTATTCCCGGGCCGACGCGGTGGGTCTTTGGCAATTCATCCCCTCCACCGGGCGTTACTTCAACCTGCGTCAGACCCGCTTCTATGATGGCCGTCGCGACATCACCGCCTCGACCACCGCGGCCATGGATTACCTGACCCGCCTGCACGACATGTTCAACGGCGACTGGCTGCTGGCCCTGGCAGCCTATAACGCTGGCGAAGGCACGGTCAGCCGGGCCATCGAGCGCAACGAACGACTCGGCCTGCCGACCGATTACTGGAACCTGCCGCTGCCAGCGGAAACCCAGGCCTATGTGCCGAAGTTGCTGGCCCTGTCTCAAGTGGTATTGGCACCCGACGCCTATGGCGTGAACCTCAATCCGATCGCCAACGAACCGTACTTCCAGGTCGTCGAAATCAACCAGCGCATGGACCTGTCCAAGGTTGCCGCCGTTGCCAACATCGACGAAGACGAACTGTTCCAGCTCAACCCGGCCTTCAAGCAACGCACCACCATCGACGGCCCCCAGCACTTGCTGGTGCCGACGTCCAAGGCGCAACTGCTCACCGCCAGCCTCTCGACCATGCGTCCTGAGGAGCTGATCAGCCAGCGACCGCTCAAGCCGGTGTTCGAGGGTGCTGACAACAGCGAAGAAGTCGCTAGCCTCAAGCGCGCTTACCGGGTCAAACGCGGCGACAGCCTGGGCACCATTGCCAAGGCCAACAAGGTCGACATCAAGGACCTGCAACGCTGGAACAAGCTGAATGGCAAGAACCTCAAGGTCGGCCAGACCCTGGTGATGCAGGACACCACCAAACGCAGTTCCGGGCGCGTCAATACCGTGATCGCGGCGAATAGCAAGACCAGCGGCAAGGCAACCAACAAGACGCAACAGACCCAGTACAAGGTCCAGCAAGGCGACTCGCTGTACATGGTGGCGAAGCGCTTCAACGTGGAAATGCAACACCTCAAGCGCTGGAACCCGCGTGTCGGCCAGGCGCTGAAGCCGGGGCAGATGCTGACGGTTGCTTCTCCGAATTAAGCAACACGCCCTGTCGAAGGGCTGTTGTGGCGAGGGGGCTTGCCCCCGTTCGGCTGCGCAGCAGTCGTAAATCCTGCGAATGCGGTGGATTTGAAAAAATGCTGGGGCCGCTTCGCGACCCAACGGGGGCAAGCCCCCTCGCCACAGGCAAGCTCCCTCACCACAGATTTTGCGATCCGCCGACCCTTCACACAACAATTAACAACGCATTAAGCCCCCGTCTTTTTCCTGTCGATACAAGCTGTTACTGTACGGGCCACAAAGCCCAAGCCGCCTGGATCGGATCTCTGACTTGAAGCGTCCCCTCCTCCTGTTCCTGATCTGCCTGGCCTTGAACTCCCCCGCAAGCGCGACGATCAGCGAAAGCCACGGTTATGCGCAGTTCGGCACGCTCAAGTACCCGGCCAGATTTACCCACTTCGACTGGGTCAACCCGCAAGCGCCCAAGGGCGGCACGTTGCGGGTGATGGCGTTTGGCACCTTCGATACGCTCAACCCTTACACCTTCAAAGGCTCGAGCCCGGTTTCCACCGCCAACTTCCTGCAATACGGCATCAACGAGCTCAACGAACCGTTGATGGTCGGCACCGGCCAGTACGCGCCGTCCGGTGATGAGCCGACCTCAAGCTATGGCCTGATCGCCCAATCGGTGGAATACAGCGAGGACCGCAGCTGGGTGGTGTTCAACCTGCGCCCCGAAGCGCGCTTCCACGATGGCACGCCGATCACCGCTTACGATGTCGCGTTCTCTTACCGCTTGCTGCTCAAGGAAGGTCATCCGCAATACCGCACCAACCTTCAGGAAGTCTCGCGAGTCGACATCCTCAACCCGCAGCGCATTCGTTTCGTTTTCAAACGGTCCGGCAACCCTCTGCTGATCCTGCGCCTGGGCGAGTTACCGGTGTTGCCCCAACATTACTGGAAAGGTCGCGACTTCAAGGCCACCACCTTCGAGCCGCCACTGGGCAGCGGACCGTATCGCATCACCTCGGTAACGCCCGGGCGACAGATCGTTTTTGAACGGGTCAAGGATTACTGGGGCAAGGACCTGCCGGTCAATCGCGGCAAGTACAACGTCGACCGCATGGAGGTCGAGTTCTACCGTGACAGCGACGTGGCTTTCGAAGCGTTCAAGGCCGGGGAGTTCGACATTTACATCGAACACCAGGCGAAGAACTGGGACAACGGCTACAACTTCCCCGCCGTGCGCCGTGGCGATGTGATCAAGGCGCAGATCCCGCATCAGATCCCGACACAGAGTCAGGGCCTGTTCATGAACACTCGGCGGTCAACCTTCGCCGAGATCAAGGTCCGTGAAGCGCTGGGGCTGATGTTCGATTTCGAGTGGACCAACCGCACGCTGTTCAGCGGCGCCTACACGCGCGCGATGAGTTATTACCCCAACAGCGAGTTCTCCGCCACCGGGCTACCGGTCGGTCACGAGTGGCTGCTGCTCAAGCCCTATCGCGATCAGTTGCCCGCCAAACTGCTCACCGAGCCGTTCAGCCTGCCGCAGACCGATGGACGCGGCATCCCACGGGAAACCATGCGCAAGGCCCTGGGACTGCTCGCCGAGGCCGGCTGGAAGCTCAACGGTCAGCGGCTGCAGAACAGCATCGGCCAACCTTTGCGCTTCGAGATTCTGCTGGTCAACCCGAACCTGGAACGCATTCTTCAGCCTTACGTCGAGAACCTCGCCAGCATCGGCATCGACGCACGGCTACGCACGGTCGATCGTGCCCAGTACAAACAACGCCTCGATCAGTTCGATTTCGACATGATCCTGATGACCCTCAACCAGACCCTCAGCCCGGGTCTGGAGCAATGGCAGTACTTCCACTCCAGCCAGGTCGGGGTCAAGGGCAGCAAGAACTACGCCGGCATCGCCAACCCGGTGGTCGACCACCTGCTCGAACAACTGCTCGCCGCCCAGACCCGCGACGCACAAGTCGCCGCCGGCAAGGCGCTGGACCGGGTGCTGCTGTGGCAGCACTACATCATTCCCAACTGGTACCTCAATTATCACCGCCTGGCCTACCGTAACCGGTTTGCCTTCGTCACGACGCCGCCCTACACACTGGGCCTGAGCGCATGGTGGGTGACATCTTCGGAGAAAGATCGATGAAACCCGTACGCGCCCTGCTCTTGCAGGCCAGCGGTCTGCTGTTCGCCGGGCTGGCCTGCGCCGCCCCGCAACATGCTCTGACCCTGTACAACGAGCCGCCAAAATACCCGGCCGACTTCAAGCACTTCGATTACGTAAACCCCGATGCACCCAAGGGCGGGATCTTCCGTGAGGCCGGGTTCGGTGGCTTCGACAGCCTCAACCCGTTCATCAACAAAGGTGTACCGGCCGACGATATCAGCATGATCTACGACACCCTGGCCAAACAGGGTCTCGATGAGCCGTTCACTCAATATGGCTTGATCGCCGGCAAAATCGAAAAAGCCCCGGACAACAGCTGGGTGCGCTTCTACCTGCGCCCCGAAGCACGTTTCCACGACGGCCACCCCGTGCGTGCCGAAGACGTGGTGTTCAGCTTCCAGACCCTGATCAAGGACGGTGCCCCGCTCTACCGCGGCTATTACAGCGACGTGGAAGAAGCGATCGCCGAAGACCCGCTCAAAGTGCTGTTCAAGTTCAAGCACAACAACAACCGCGAATTGCCAATGATCCTCTGCCAGTTGCCGGTGCTGCCCAAGCATTGGTGGGCCACCCGTGACTTCAACAAGGGCAACCTGGAGCTGCCGCTGGGCAGCGGCCCGTACAAAGTCACCGAAGTGAAGGCCGGGCGCTCCGTGCGATATGAACGGGTCAAGGACTATTGGGGCAAGGACCTGCCGGTCAATCGCGGCTTCTACAACTTCGACGTGATGACCACCGACTACTACCGCGACAACACCGTCGCGCTGGAAGCCCTCAAGGCCGGTCAGTTCGACTACTGGCTGGAGATGGCCGCGAAAAACTGGGCCAAGGCCTACAACATTCCAGCGGTGACCGAAGGCCGACTGATCAAGGAAGAAATCCCCAACGGCAACCCCACCGGCATGCAAGGTTTCGTGTTCAACCTGCGCCGCCCGGTGTTCCAGGATGTGCGCGTGCGTCAGGCGCTGACCCTGTTGCTGGACTTCGAGTGGACCAACAAGCAACTGTTCAACGGCGCCTACGCGCGCACCCGCAGTTACTTCGAAAACTCGGAAATGGCCGCCACCGGCCTGCCGGACGCCGATCAGCTGGCGATCCTCGACCCGTTCCGCGGCAAGATTCCCGAGCCGGTGTTCAGCGAAGCCTTCCAGAACCCGGTAACGGACGCCAGCGGCATGATCCGCACCCAGCAGCGCAAGGCCTATCAACTGCTGCAAGAGGCCGGCTGGCGGATCGTCGATGACAAAATGGTCGACGCCACCGGCAAACCGGTGAGCATCGAGTTCCTGCTGGCCCAAACCGAGTTCGAGCGGGTGCTGCTGCCGTTCAAGCGCAATCTCAGCGACCTGGGCATCGACCTGGTGATCCGTCGGGTCGATGTTTCGCAGTACATCAACCGCGTGCGCTCCCGGGACTTCGACATGATCGTCGGCAGCTTCCCGCAGTCCAATTCACCCGGTAACGAACAGCGCGAGTTCTGGATGACCGCCGCGGCCGACAAGCCTGGCAGCCGCAACTCCATGGGCCTGAAAGACCCGGTGGTGGACCAACTGGTCGAGCAACTGATCAACGCCGATTCGCGTAAAAGCCTGGTGGCCCACGCCCGGGCGCTGGACCGGGTGCTGCAATGGGGCTATTACGTGATCCCCAACTGGCACATCAAGACCTGGCGCGTGGCGTACTGGAACCACATCGGCCACCCGAAGGTTTCGCCCAAATATGACATCGGCATTAATACCTGGTGGGTCAAGCCCAACGCGACACCTGCGATAGAAGTCGAAACCAAACTGCAAGCCGACCCTGCGGGCACGGAGTAATCAGATGCTGGCGTATATTTTTCGGCGACTGCTGCTGATCATCCCGACCCTGCTCGGCATTCTGCTGATCAATTTCGTGATCATCCAGGCCGCCCCCGGTGGGCCGGTGGAACAGATGATCGCCAAACTCGAAGGCTTCGAAGGCGCCACCAGCCGCATTGCCGGCGGCGGTGCCGAAGTCTCGGTGGCAGGCTCGGCCTATCGCGGCGCCCAGGGCCTGGACCCGGCGCTGGTCAAGGAAATCGAGCACATGTACGGCTTCGACAAATCGGCGCCGGAACGCTTGTGGATCATGATCAAGAACTACGCCACCCTGGATTTCGGCGACAGCTTCTTCCGTGACGCCAAGGTCATCGACCTGATCAAGGAAAAGATGCCGGTGTCGATCTCCCTGGGGTTGTGGAGCACGCTGATCATGTACCTGGTATCGATTCCGCTGGGGATCGCCAAGGCGACGCGACACGGCAGCCACTTCGACGTCTGGACCAGTTCGGCGATCATCGTCGGTTACGCAATCCCGGCGTTCCTGTTCGCCATCCTGCTGATTGTGGTGTTCGCCGGCGGCAGCTATTTCGACTGGTTCCCGCTGCGCGGCCTGACCTCGAACAACTTCGACGAGCTGAGTACCGGCGGCAAGATTCTCGATTATTTCTGGCACCTGGCACTGCCGGTGACCGCCCTGGTGATCGGCAACTTCGCGACCATGACACTGCTGACCAAGAACAGCTTCCTCGACGAAATCAACAAGCAGTACGTGGTCACCGCCAAGGCCAAGGGCCTGACCCGCCACCGCGTGTTGTACGGCCATGTGTTCCGCAACGCCATGCTACTGGTGATCGCCGGTTTCCCCTCGGCATTCATCGGTATCTTCTTCACCGGCTCGTTGCTGGTGGAGGTGATCTTCTCCCTCGACGGCATGGGGCTGATGAGTTTCGAGGCGGCGATCAACCGCGATTACCCGGTGGTCTTCGGCACGCTGTTCATCTTCACCCTGCTGGGGCTGGTGGTGAAATTGATCGGTGACCTCACTTACACCTTTGTCGATCCGCGCATCGACTTCGAAAGCCGGGAGCATTGAGATGAACCTGTCCCCTCTCAATCGCCGACGTTTCGAGCTGTTCAAGGCCAACAAGCGTGGCTGGTGGTCGCTGTGGCTGTTTTTGATCCTGTTTGGCGCAAGCCTCGGTGCCGAGCTGATCGCCAACGACAAACCGCTGGTGGTGCACTACGACAACGCCTGGTACTTCCCGGCACTCAAGCGCTACCCGGAAACCGCCTTCGGCGGCGAATTCCCGCTGGAAGCCAACTACAAGAGCCCGTACATCCGCGAACTGCTCAAGGCCAAGGACGCCTGGGTCTTGTGGGCGCCAATCCCCTATAGCTACCAAAGCATCAACTACGACCTGAAAGTCCCGGCCCCCGCGCCGCCGTCCGCAGACAACCTGCTGGGCACCGACGACCAGGGCCGCGATGTGCTGGCCCGAGTGATTTATGGCTTTCGTATTTCGGTGCTATTCGCTTTGAGCCTGACCATTCTCAGCTCGATCATCGGCGTGATCGCCGGGGCCTTGCAGGGCTTCTATGGCGGCTGGGTCGACCTGGCCGGGCAGCGTTTCCTGGAGATCTGGTCCGGGCTGCCGGTGTTGTACCTGCTGATCATCCTCGCCAGTTTCGTGCAGCCAAACTTCTGGTGGCTGCTGGGGATCATGCTGCTGTTCTCGTGGATGAGCCTGGTGGACGTGGTGCGTGCCGAGTTCCTGCGCGGGCGGAATCTGGAATACGTGCGCGCGGCCCGGGCGCTGGGCATGCAGAACGGGGCGATCATGTTCCGCCACATTCTGCCCAACGCCATGGTCTCGACCATGACCTTCATGCCGTTCATCCTGACCGGCGCCATCGGCACCCTGACCGCCCTGGATTTCCTCGGCTTCGGCCTGCCGCCGGGCGCTCCATCCCTGGGGGAACTGGTGGCCCAGGGCAAATCCAACCTGCAAGCGCCGTGGCTGGGTATGAGTGCGTTTGCGGTGCTGGCGCTGATGTTGAGCCTGCTGGTGTTCATCGGCGAGTCCGCTCGCGATGCCTTCGACCCGAGGAAGTGAAATGAATCAGGACAATCTGATCGAAGTGCGCGACCTGGCCGTCGAATTTGTCGTCGGCGAGCACGTTCAGCGGGTGGTCGAAGGCGTCAGCTTCGATATCAAGCGCGGCGAAACCCTGGCGCTGGTGGGCGAAAGCGGCTCCGGCAAATCGGTGACCGCCCACTCGATCCTGCGGCTGCTGCCCTATCCGCTGGCCCGGCATCCGTCCGGCACCATCGAGTATTCCGGGCAGAACCTGCTGGGCCTGAAAGAAAAAACCATCCGCCACATCCGCGGCAACCGGATCGCGATGATCTTTCAAGAGCCGATGACCTCGCTCAATCCGCTGCATTCGATCGAGAAGCAGATCAACGAGATACTGGGCATCCACAAGGGCCTGACCGGTAAAGTAGCGACCAAACGCACGCTGGAGTTGCTGGAAATGGTCGGCATCCCCGAGCCCGAGAAGCGCCTCAAGGCCCTGCCCCATGAATTGTCCGGCGGCCAGCGCCAGCGGGTGATGATCGCCATGGCCCTGGCCAATGAGCCGGAATTGCTGATCGCCGACGAACCGACCACGGCCCTGGACGTGACCGTTCAACTGAAAATTCTCGAACTGCTCAAGGAATTACAGGCCCGTCTGGGCATGGCGTTGTTACTGATCAGTCACGATTTGAACCTTGTACGAAGAATTGCGCATCGGGTATGTGTCATGCAGCGCGGTTGCATCGTCGAACAGGCATCGTGCGAAGAATTGTTCCGCGCGCCGCAGCATCCGTACACTCGGGAACTGTTGGCAGCGGAGCCCAGCGGCAAACCGGCGACCAATGTGATTGGCCCGCCCTTGCTCGCGGTCGAGGACCTGAAAGTCTGGTTCCCGATCAAAAAAGGCTTTTTCAAAAGCACGGTGGATTACATCAAAGCGGTGGACGGTATCAATTTCAGCCTGCCCCAGGGCCAGACCCTGGGGATTGTGGGAGAAAGCGGTTCCGGCAAGTCGACGCTCGGTCTGGCGATTTTGCGGTTGATCGGCAGCAAAGGCGCCATACGTTTTGAAGGCAAGCAGCTAGACTGCCTGACGCAGAGCGAAGTTCGGCCGCTGCGTCGGGAAATGCAGGTGGTGTTCCAGGACCCCTTCGGCAGCCTGAGCCCACGGATGTGCGTGAGCCAGATCGTTGGCGAAGGCCTGCGGATTCACAAGATGGGCACCGAGGCAGAACAGGAACAAGCGATTATTGCGGCACTCAAGGAGGTAGGCCTGGACCCGGAAACCCGGCACCGCTACCCCCATGAATTTTCCGGTGGGCAACGGCAAAGAATCGCCATTGCCCGGGCATTAGTGCTAAAACCGGCGTTGATTCTGCTGGACGAGCCGACGTCGGCCCTCGACCGGACAGTGCAACGCCAAGTGGTGGAGCTGCTGCGTTCACTGCAAACCAAGTACAACCTGACGTATCTGTTTATCAGCCATGACCTGGCTGTCGTCAAAGCGCTGAGCCACCAGTTGATGGTGGTCAAGCATGGCCAAGTGGTCGAACAGGGAGACGCGCAAAGTATCTTTGCCGCCCCCCAACATCCGTATACACAGCAGTTGCTGGAAGCCGCTTTTCTGGCCCCGGCCACTGCGCAATAACCTGAAAGAGGAGCAACACATGGGTTTTCTCGCCGGTAAGCGCGTACTGATCGTCGGTGTCGCCAGCAAGCTGTCCATCGCATCCGGCATTGCTGCCGCCATGCATCGCGAGGGCGCTGAGCTTGCCTTCACTTATCAGAACGACAAACTCAAGGGTCGTGTCGAAGAGTTCGCACAAGGCTGGGGTTCGAGCCCTGAGCTGTGCTTCCCGTGCGACGTGGCCAGCGATGAAGAAATCGCCAAGGTCTTCGAAGAATTGAGCAAGAAATGGGACGGCCTGGACTGCATCGTGCACTCCGTCGGCTTTGCCCCGGGCGACCAACTGGACGGCGACTTCACCGAAGCCACCACCCGTGAAGGTTTCCGCATCGCTCACGACATCAGCGCCTACAGCTTCGTGGCCCTGGCCAAGGCTGGCCGCGAAATGATGAAAGGCCGCAATGGCAGCCTGCTGACCCTGTCGTACCTGGGCGCCGAGCGCACCATGCCGAACTACAACGTGATGGGCATGGCCAAGGCTTCCCTGGAAGCTGGCGTACGTTACCTGGCCGGCTCCCTGGGCCCGGACGGCACTCGCGTCAACTGCGTATCGGCCGGCCCGATCCGCACCCTCGCCGCTTCCGGCATCAAGAACTTCCGCAAAATGCTGGCGGCCAACGAAGCGCAAACTCCGCTGCGTCGTAACGTCACCATCGAAGAAGTCGGCAACGCCGGCGCCTTCCTGTGCTCGGACCTGGCGTCCGGCATCAGCGGTGAAATCATGTACGTAGACGGCGGCTTCAACACCACCGCCATGGGCAACATCGAAGAGTAATCTTCCGGTTGCAATGAAAAACCCGCCTCTGGAGGCGGGTTTTTTGTACCCGTAATTTCACGCGCGACGCAGTTCCCTGTGGGATTTGTGTTTAACCATCGATCTGTGTCAGACAACTGGCAAACAATTGATGGATCGGCTGCATCCGCTGGCTGTAACGCTGCAACAGCACGATCTCCCGATAGAACGTCAGTTCGCCCAGTTCGATCACCCTCACCCTGGCGCCATGCTCAAGCCACAGCCCGGCCTTGGGCAGCAATGAAATGCCCAATCCGCACTCGACCATTTTCACGATCGCTTCCAGCTCATCCAGCTCCAGCGCGACCTGCACGTCGATCTGCTGCTCGCGCAGAAACTGCGTCACCAATCGCCCGCCAAACGAATTGCGGTCATAGCGCACGTGGGGGTGCGCGGCGAGTAATTGCAACGGATCATGCCCCTCAAGCGCTGCCGGAACGACCAGCACGAACGGTTCCTTGCGAATCACCTGCGCCGACAACTCCTTGGGCAAGTCGAATGGCGGCTTGATCAGGATGGCCAGATCCACCTCACCGGTGTCGACCTGGCTCAACAGATTCAGTGATACCCCCGGCACCAGTTTCGGCTCCAGCCGCGGCGCTTGGTGCCGCAAGCGCAACAGCGCCTGAGGCAATAGCCCGGTCTGTACCGTGGCCACCGCGCCGATCTTCAATTCGCCGCGATAGTCGCTGGCGTCCTCGCTGACGGCCATGCGACTGAAGGTTTCCAGCATCTCCCTGGCCATCGGCAAGGCTCGCTGCCCTGCGGCATTGAGCAGCGCCTGGCGCCCCGTGCGGTCGAACAAGCGAATACCTAGCGCCTGTTCCAGATTGCGGATCTGCGCACTGACCGCCGACTGCGTGAGGCCGATGTGCATGCCCGCCGCGGCGAAGGTGCCATAGCGCGTCACGGCGATGAAAGTTTTCAGTTCCCGCAGCATAGATTTCTCGATTGATCGAAATAATTTGAGCTCGCCACAAAAACTATCGTCTTTCAATCAAAAAGCACAGGGCTAAACTCGGTCTCAACGCCCAACCCGTCGAGATATATCCGATGCAACTGTCCCCTTTTCACTTGGCTATCCCGGTTTACGACTTGGCCGCTGCCCGGCGCTTCTATGGTGAAGTATTCGGTCTGGAAGAAGGTCGCTCCAGCGATCATTGGGTCGACTTCAATTTCTTCGGCCATCAGCTGGTCATCCACCTGGCGCCGAAAAATGCTTCTCAGGAGGCCGCCCACACCAATGCCGTGGACGGGCATAACGTACCGGTTCCGCACTTTGGTGTGGTGCTGGGAATGGAGGAATGGGAAAACCTGGCCGAGCGCTTGAAGTCTCTGGGCACGCACTTTGTGATCGAACCGGGGATTCGCTTCCAGGGACTGGTTGGCGAACAAGCCACGATGTTTCTCTTCGATCCCTGCGGCAATGCGCTGGAGTTCAAGGCGTTCAAGAATATCGATCAGTTGTTCGCCAAATGATCGGCCATCCCGGGTTGCAGCAGACTTGCACGGTAGCCCTCAAAATTCGACCTGGCCTTGATGCCGAACCTCATCGAGCGCCCGCATCAGGCCATCGATTGTTTTGTGATGGTCGGGATCGAATTCGATTTGCGCGAGACTGAAACGAATGTCGTACCCGCGATGCACCGTGGCATTGCGCTCATCGAGTATTTCTTCAAGCCGCGCTCTGATCGCGGCCATCTCCACCGCGTCGGAGCCGATCAACAACGCGGCAAACTCATCACTGCCCAACCGGCCGATCACATCGCTCTCGCGAAACGCGATGCGTAGCACATCAGCGAAGGTTTTCAGGGCATTGTCGCCCTCGGCGCGACCATACAGCTGGTTGATGTGCTTGAAGTGATCAAGGTCGAAAAACAGCAGGGTCGCGGGTTTGCCCAACTGCTGACAGGCCTCCAGCCCCAACCGGGCCAAGGCCTCGAAGCCATGACAATTGGGGAGCAGCGTCAGCTCATCCATGCTCGCCATTTGCACCCCTGTCAGCTCTTGCTCGGCCTTGCGTGCCAGGTCGCGCAGCAAATCGCGATCCTGCGCGGCACTGTCGAGGACGTTCGGCGTGCGCAGGTCGGCGCCAGCGCCGGGTTTGACCGGTTTGCCTGGATTTAGCATCACTCACTCCTTGATGGATATAAACGTTAGAGTCGTTCGTACCCGGTTTAACTCCCTATAAACGCGCCGCTGGTCAGCTACCCGCCAGCGGACACGGCCCTCCAGCGTCGGCCCAGAGTTTGAACTGGGTGACAAAAATATCGTGGGGCACCGGCACCGGCGCCCGCCCCTCACCCGGACGCCAGCCCCAGAGCACCAGTTTGTCCTCGCTGACATGCTTGATCAGTGCCGCAAAATCACGATCGCCATTGCTGGAGCGGTCCTTGATCATCGCGCACAACTTGTCGGGTGGCAGACCGATCCAGGCCATTTTGTGTGCGGCTGGCGGCAGGCTCCAATGCGGCGCCCCGGGCGGTGCATGAGGCCCATAACTGGCCGGTGGATTGCTTTCGGCATGACACGTAGCGCACGGCAAACCGGCCGAGCCCTTGCCATCCAGGCCGCGAACCACATTCATCGCATGAGGCATGCCGGCGTCGAACTGCAACGGCGAATCGCCGGGGATATGGCAGTTCTGACAACGCGGGCTCTGGAACACCTTCTGCACCGTCTCGAACGCCTTTACCGCCTCTTGATCGTCAGCGAACAGGTCCGAGGCATAGCCACTCAGCCCGATCAACACCACAGCACCAAGCACCAGATGTCGTCTCATCTCACACCCCCGACAGTTGCAGCGGCAGTTCCCGCAGGCGCTGCCCGGTCAGGGCAAACACCGCATTCGCCACGGCCGGTGCCACAGGCGGAACACCCACCTCGCCGATACCGCCCGGTTTGTCGCTGCTGGGGACGATATGCACCTCGACCACGGGCATCTCGTTCAGGCGCAGGACCTGATAGTCGTGATAATTGGACTGCACCACCTGACCGTCCTTGAACGTCAGTTTGCTGTGCAAGGTAAATCCGAGGCCAAAGGTGATGCCTGACTCCATCTGCGCGGCGATCCCCTGCGGGTTGACCGCAATGCCGCAATCCACCGCGCACACCACCCGGTGCACGCGAATGGCGAGGTTATCCTGCGACACTTCGGCCACCTGGGCGACGTAACTGCCAAAGGACTCATGCACCGCCACGCCCAAGGCGTGGCCGTCCGGCAATGGCGCCTTCCAGTTGGCCTTCTCCACCGCCAGATTCAGCACGCCCAGATGCCGTGGATGCGCCTTGAGCAAGGTTCGTCGGTATTCCACCGGATCCTTGCCGGCCGCGTCTGCCAACTCATCGATCAACGATTCCATGACGAAGGCCGTATGCGTGTGCCCCACCGAGCGCAGCCACAGCACGCTGATGCCGGTTTGCGGTGAATGCAGTTCGACTTGGTGGTTGGCCAGCCCCTCAAGGTAAGGGCTGTCGGCCACGCCTTCGACGGAGGTTTTGTCGATGCCATCCTTGACCATGGTCGCCGCGAACGACGTACCTGTCAGGATCGACTGCCCGACCAGCACATGCTTCCAGGCCATCGGCATGCCGTCGGCATCCAGCCCGATGCGCGCCTGATGCAGGAACGCCGAGCGGTAGTAACCGCCGCGAATGTCATCCTCTCGGGCCCAGACGGTTTTCACCGGCGCGCCCGCTGCCTTGGCGACGTACACGGCTTCGCTGACAAAATCCGAGGTCGGATTGGCCCGACGCCCGAAGCCACCGCCGAGGAATTGGGTGTGGATCTCGACCTGTTCGGGTTTGAGCCCGGTGATTTTCCCCGCGATCATCTGATCCAGCGTCTGGAACTGCGTGCCGGTCCAGATTTCGCATTTGTCCTTGGAAATTTTCACTGTGCAGTTGAGCGGTTCCATCGGCGCGTGGGCCAGGTAGGGCACGCTGTATTCAGCCTCGATCGTCTTCGCCGCTTTGCCCAGCGTCGCCGTGACATCGCCGGCCTGACTGGCCGAGGTGCCGGGGGTGGCGGCGAGTTTACGGAAGCTTTCCAACAGTTTCTGACTGTCGAGCCCGGCGTTCGGCCCCAGATCCCATTCGACCTTCAGCGCATCGCGCCCCAGCTTCGCCGCCCAATAATGATCCGCGATCACCGCGACACCCGTGGGCACCTGCACCACTTTCTGCACGCCCGGCACCGCCAGCGCCTCGGCACCCTCGAAGGATTTGACGCTGCCACCGAACACCGGCGGGCGAGCGACCATCGCGGTCATCAGCCCGTCGAATTGCACGTCGATGCCGAACTTGGCCTGACCGGTGATTTTCTCCGGGGTGTCGAGGCGTTTTGTGGGTTTGCCGATGACCTTCCAGTCCTTGGCCTCCTTGAATTTTATCGAGGCCGGATCCGGCACCGGCAACTTGCCGGCGTCATCCGCCAATTCGCCGTAAGTGGCGCGTTTGTCGCCGGCAATGACCACGCCCGACTCGGTGCGGATCTGCGAAGGCGCCACGTCGAATCGCTTGGCCGCCGCCTCGATCAACATCAAGCGTGCCGCCGCCCCGGCCTGGCGATAGCGATCGAACTCCATCCAGGTCGAGGTCGAGCCGCCGGTGATCTGCATCCCGCCAAACCCCGGCAGGCCATAATCGGCGGCCGAGGCCGGCGCATGTTCGACGCGGATTTTCGACCAGTCGGCGTCCAGTTCTTCGGCGATCAACATGGTCAGACCGGTCCAGATGCCCTGGCCCATTTCCGAATGGCCAAGCAGCACGGTGACGCTGTTGTCATTGCCGATGCGTAAAAAGGCATTGGGGGCGAAGGCGTTTCCTTGATTCTCGGCACCGAAGGCTAAGCGGTGGGCACCGGGAATGACAAACGCCACCACCAGACCGCCGCCCAGCAATGCGCTGCCCTTGAGAAAGCCGCGACGCGAGACAGGATTGATGTTGTCCATGACTCAGACTCCTTTCGACGTGGCCTCAACCGATTTCGGCGGCGCGTTTGACCGCTGCACGGATCCTGGGATAGGTGCCGCAGCGGCAAATATTGCCGGACAGCGCCTGGTCGATGTCGCTGTCGGTGGGCTTGGGGATCTTCGCCAGCAACGCTGCTGCCGACATGATCTGCCCCGACTGGCAATAACCGCACTGGACCACGTCGAGTTCGGCCCAGGCTTGTTGCACCGGGTGCGAGCCGTCGCTGGACAGGCCTTCGATGGTGAGAATTTTCTGCCCATGGGCCACTGCCGTGGCGGGCGTGATGCAGGAGCGCAGCGGCGCGCCGTCGACGTGTACGGTGCAAGCGCCACACTGGGCCATGCCGCAACCGAATTTGGTGCCCGTCAGGTGCGCGACATCGCGCAACACCCAGAGCAACGGCATGTCCGCGGGGACATCCAGTTCCTGGTCCTTGCCATTGATATTAAGGGTCAGCATGCGGGTTTCCTCAGACTCACGGTGTTCTGAAGGGGCGCCTCTGCCTCGAGACCGTTATTTTTCGTAGGAGGGTTTGCGCGCCTTGGTTATCCCTACAGCTAAGCGCAATTTGACCCGCAAGCCATGTTCATCGACCACCGGTCACTCCCGTCCCGTAGTAGCTCGGCAGCTGCTACGGAATTGTCGATCTACGGCGCCACCGGTCGCCCGCGGACTGACTACGCTGATAATCCAGCGTGTTCAACCTGCCGAGGACAACCGCCATGCAACGCTTTCCAAAACTCACCCCCTGCCTGTGGTTCGACGATCAGGCTGAAACGGCGGCGAAGTTTTATTGCTCGATCTTCGATCACTCGAAAATCACCGCCATCACCCATTACGGCAAGGCCGGCCAGGAAATCCATGGCCGTGCGGAAGGTTCGGTGATGACCGTCAGTTTCGAACTCGATGGCCAGACCTTCACCGGACTCAATGGCGGGCCGGTGTTCACCTTCAACGAAGCGGTGTCGTTCCAGGTCAACTGCCAGAACCAGGAGGAAGTCGATCACTTCTGGGGCAACCTGTCTGCCGGCGGGCCTGTGCAGGCGCAGCAATGCGGCTGGCTCAAGGACAAATTCGGAGTGTCGTGGCAGATCGTACCGGTGGCGCTGATGCACATGATGCAAGACCCCGACACGGCAAAATCCCAGCGAGCCATGCAAGCGATGTTGCAGATGAAAAAACTCGATATTGCTGAACTGGAGCGAGCCTTTGCCGGCCAGAGCTAATACACTCGGGACGCTGGCTTGCCGAGGAAACCGAGATGAAGCACACCGTCGCCAAAGATGCAGACAAAGCCCCGCGCTTCTGGCGTGACGACGCCCTGCCCTTCATCGAAGCCCGCTCCATCGCCGACGGTCGCGAGGTTTGCTACAGTCGGCATTCCCACGAACACTTTTCCATTGGCGCGATCACCGCCGGGCACAGCACTTATATCCACGAGCAGTCGGAGTTTCAGGTCAGTGCCGGCACCGTGGTGCTGATGAATCCGGGCGATGTGCATGCCTGCAACCCGATCGACGACCAGCCCTGGTCGTACCTGATGCTGTACGTCGAGACACCTTGGCTGACCGACTTGCAGCATCAGCTCGGGTTCAGCCAGGACTCGACGTTTCGCCGGTTTTCCATCACCCACCATCGTGACGTTGAGCTGTTCGCCGGCTTGCAGGATTTGTACAACGTATTGGTCGATCCGCAGCAAGACGTGCTGCACAAGCACAGTGCGGCAGTGGAGTTTTTCACCGAGGTGCAACAGCGGCTCAACCCCATAGAGCAACCGCTGCGTGAACCCAATTTCAAGCTGGAACGGGCCGCCGACTATATCCGCGACAACTGCACGCACATGCTCAAGCTCGAAGACATTTGCGAGGCGGCGCAATTGTCACCGTCCTACCTGATCCGCGCCTTCAAGCAGCATTACGGCATGACGCCCCATGCGTTTCTGATCAACCGGCGCATTCAGTTCGCCCGGGATCGACTGCGCAGCGGCAGGTTGATCGCCGATGTGGCGCTGGAAGCGGGGTTTGCCGACCAGGCGCATTTTCAGCGCGCGTTCAAACAGCATCTGGCGGCGACACCGGGGCAGTATCGCGGTTGATGCCGAAACACCCACTTCTGTGGCGAGGGAGCTTGCTCCCGCTGGGCTGCGAAGCGGCCCCAAATCCGGGCGACTGCTGCGCAGTCGAGCGGGAGCAAGCTCCCTCGCCACAAAAAGCTCTCTGGCCATAACAGCGGGTTTGACTCAAGGCAATACTAAGTACACCGCACTCACCGCCAGCAATAACGCCATGACCCGGTTGAACAAGCGCATTCCCGCCGGGTTGCTCAGGTAGCTGCGCAAAAACGTGCCGGCATACGCCCAGCAACCCACCGACAAATAGCAGATCACCAGGTAAACCGCGGCGAACTGCCAAACCAGCCGCGCCTCACCGTCGGCGACAAACGCGCCCATTCCCGCCACGCAGGCCAGCCAGGCTTTCGGGTTGAGCCACTGCATCACCGCGCCATAGAGCATCGACGGTGCCCGCCCCGACTCTTTCGCATCCAGACGTCCGTCGTCGGTGGCCAGTTTGTAAGCCATGAACAACAGGAATGCCACGCCGGCCAATTGCACCACCCGGGTCATGAACGGCCACAGTTTCAGCAGCTCATGCAGCCCCAGTCCCATCAACACCAGCAGCAACACGAACCCCAGCGTCGCACCGGCCACATGCCGCTGGCTGGCACGGAAGCCGAACTGCGCTCCGGAACTCAACGCCACAATGTTCACCGGCCCCGGGGTAATTGACGCCACCAACGCAAACGCGGCCATGGAAAGAATCAGAGTCATCGGTAACCTTCTTCAAAATCAGCGGGAGGAGCTCTCAAGGTAAAGTTCAAGCTGCGCGGCTGTATTGAAGAAAATGCCCTTGGAGCGCTTGAGTGACCAGATAGGTTACGAGCCCGTCTCGATGCACCTTGTAGTGGGCCTATACTTTAAAAGTCAGCACATTCGATGCGACAGGATGTAGGGGGTGACGCGTCGAGTGATCATTCACGCAGGCCACGGCCTGCCTTCGTCGTAGGGAGGAGAAGATCATGGCGCGTAAATACATCGACTGCCGCGAGTTTCCAAGCGATTCCAAATGCTCGGTCGCGCTGTCCGCAGACTCTGAAAACGAATTGCTCGAGGCCGCGGCACAGCATGCGGTCAGCGTTCACAAACACACTGACTCACCAGAACTGCGTGCTCAACTGAAAACGATGTTTCACGACGGTACCCCACCTGTTGAAGCACCGCGTTCTGCTTAGCATAAATGGGACAGACCACGATTTTAGGCAAATGCCGAGCAATCGTAGTCTGTCCGCTGTTTCTACGAGAGGTCGATTTCATGAACAACATCATCTACATCGTCGGGGTTGTTGTGATCGTCGTGGTTATCCTGTCGTTCCTCGGTTTTTCATAAATAGTCATAAATAGGGACAGACCACGATTAAGGGCAAATGCGTCCCTGTCGGAGCAAGCCCGCTCCCGCAGTGTACGGTCGTTTGCGTGCAGCGCTGTATGGGCAGGCCACTGCCCGTGCGTGATAAAAATAGCGCTCTCGTTCCTGGAGCCCTGTCATGGACCTCGCCACCCTTTCGCTGTTTCTGCCGGCCTGTTTCGCCCTGAACATGGCCCCCGGCCCGAATAACCTGCTGTCGGTCAGCAACTCGACCCGCTATGGCTACCGCACCTCCTGCATCGCCGGTATCGGTCGATTGCTGGCATTCGCCGGGATGATCGCACTGGCCTCGGCCGGGTTGGCTGTGGTGTTGCAAACGTCCGAGATGCTGTTTTACGGGATCAAGATTCTTGGGGCGGCGTATCTGTTTTATCTCGCCTGGCAATTGTGGCGAGCCGATCCCGGGGCGGAAAATACGGTGGCAGGCGCACCGGTTGGCGTGCTGGCATTGGCGCGACAGGAGTTTCTGGTCGCGGCGGGCAACCCCAAGGCAATCCTGATCTTCACCGCATTCCTGCCGCAGTTCGTTGACCCGACCCAAGCCGTGCCCCAGCAATTCGCCGTACTCGGCGCGTTGTTCCTGATGCTGGAATGGATCGCCATCAGCGCCTACGCCTACATGGGCCTGCACATGCGTCGCTGGTTCGCCGAGCCGCGCGGCAAGCGGATTTTCAACCGTTGCTGTGCGGGTTTGTTGTCGGCGGCGGCTTCAGTGTTGTTGATGGCACGTCGGGCCTGATGATTTGTGCGCCAGCAATAAAAGCCTACGGAATTCTCTGTCGATTTTCCGGTGGAGGCACTGCGCGACGCGGCTTATGCTCGGCCCATGAACCTACAAAACGCCTTACTGCCGCCCCACGCCGAGATGGTTCGCGCCATGCTCGAACGCGACACCGCCTACGAGGGGGTGTTCTTTACCGCGGTCAAAACCACCGGCATTTTCTGTCGTCCCAGTTGCACGGCGCGCAAGCCGAAGCCGGAAAACGTCGAGTTCTTCGCCCATGCCGATGAGGCGATGTCGGCGGGCTATCGCGCTTGCCTGCGTTGCAAACCGCTGGACGCCGCGGCCATCGCACCGGACTGGGTGCAGCGGCTGCTCAAATCCGTCGACGCCGACCCCGACCTGCGCTGGACCGATGCCCAATTGCTGGCCGAGGGCATCGAGCCGCTGAAACTGCGTCGCTGGTTCAAGCAGCATTTCGGCATGACCTTTCACGCCTGGCTACGCAGCCGACGTCTGGGCATCGCCTTGGGTGGCATCAAACAGGGCGAATCCATCGACAACGCGGCGTTCGACTCCGGCTACGAGTCCCTGAGCGGTTTTCGCGATGCGTTTCAAAAGTCATTCCACATCACCCCCGGCCGCGCCACCCATAGCGAGCCACTGCTGTTCACCCGACTGACCACGCCGCTGGGGCCGATGATCGCCATGGCCGAACGGCGTGGGCTGGTGTTGCTGGAGTTTCTCGATCGACCGGCATTGACCAGGGAAATCGAAGAACTGCAGAACCGTTTTGGCTATGCCGTGGCACCCGGTCATAACGGGCATTTGCAGCAGATCGAAGAAGAACTGGCGCAATACTTTGCTGGCAAACGGAGCGCATTCAACGTGCCGCTGCACCTGCCCGGCAGCGCTTTCGCCCGGCAAGTGTGGGCCGAACTGATGAAAATCCCCTATGGCCAGACCAGCACGTATGGCGCCATCGCCACGCAATTGGGCAAGCCCGGAGCCAGTCGTGCCGTGGGCATGGCCAACGGACAAAACCGTCTGGCGATTGTGCTGCCCTGTCATCGGGTGATCGGCGCAGACGGCTCATTGACCGGCTATGGTGGTGGACAACCGCGCAAAGCGTTTCTGCTCCGACTGGAAAGCGCCGCGGTGCAAATCACCGAACAACTCGTATTCTGATCACTCCACTGTTTTCCAATAAAAAGTCATAAGGAAGGACATTCGATGGACACACTCGACAATCAATTCCACCAACTGCACCAGAGCGGCCTGCTGATTCTGACCAATGTTGCCGATGCCACTGGGGCGCGACTGGTGGAACAGCTGGGCAGCAAGGCCGTCGCCACCAGTAGCGCGGCCGTGGCCTGGGTTCATGGTTATCCGGATGGCAACACCTTGCCGCTGGAACGGTTGATTTCCACCGTCGAGTCCATCGCCCGGGTCATCACGGTGCCGTTGACCGTGGACATCGAGGCGGGTTATTCCGATGACCTGGAGCGGGTTGCGCAGGTGATCGACGCCGTCATCGCTGCCGGTGCCGTGGGGATCAATATCGAGGACGGTGCCGCACCGCCCGACCTGCTGGCCCGCAAGATCGAGATCGCGCGCCAGGTCGCCGATCGTCGTAACGTGAAGCTGTTCATCAATGCCCGCACCGATGTGTACCTCAAAGGCCTGGTGCCCGCTGAAGATCGCGTGGCAGAAACGCTCAAGCGAGCCGCCCTGTATCAAGCGGCCGGTGCCGACGGGCTGTTCGCCGCTGGCGTCACGGCGGCGTATGAGATCGACGCCCTCTGCCACGGCACGACGCTGCCGGTGAACGTACTCGGCTTCACGGGCCTGCCTTCGCCTGAAGAACTGCAAGCCCTCGGCGTGCGCCGTTTGAGCGCCGGCTCGAGCATCGCCGAATTCCTCTATGGCGCCATGGCCTCCCTGGCCAAGAGCTTTCTGCAAACCGGAAAGCTTGATAGCAGCGATCCCAAACCCTTCACGTATGGAGAAGTAAACGCCTTGCTGAGCGGAAAAGTTTGACCGCAAGCAATGGAGTGCGGCGCTGCGGGGGGACGACTAATCTTCCCGCAGCCCCCGCGACCTCAGAGATGCTCCATGCCCGACACCTATCAACCGGCCAGCGAATTTCTCTCGGCCCTCGATGCCGACTGGCAGCGCCACATCAGCGCCATCGGCCCCTGCCTGCATCAGCCCCATGCGGCTCGCGATCCTTATGAATCGCTGGTGCGGGCGATTGCCTATCAGCAGCTGCATGCAAAGGCCGGCGATGCAATTGTCGGACGGCTGCTGGCGTTGTTTCCTGCCAGCACCTTCCCCAGGCCCGAGCAGATTCTGGCGACAGACTTCGAGCAGATGCGCGGTTGCGGCTTTTCCGCCAGCAAGATCGCGACCATTCAGGGCATCGCTCAGGCCGCTCTGGACGGCGTGGTGCCGGATTACGCCACGGCGCTGGCCATGGACGATGAAGCGTTGATCGAGCGTTTGATTACTTTGCGCGGGGTCGGGCGCTGGACGGTGGAAATGCTGTTGATCTACAGCCTGGAGCGGCCGGACATTTTACCGGCCGATGACTTTGGCGTGCGTGAGGGTTATCGGCGGCTTAAAGGGCTAGAGGTTCAGCCGAGTCGCAAGCAGATGATTGAGATCGGGTTGGCGTGGAGCCCCTATCGGACGGTAGCGGCGTGGTACTTGTGGCGGGTGCCCAACCGGTAGACCGCGATAGCGCCGGCACTTGCAGCATAAATTCAAGTCCAGGAACGCTTACGGTCTAGGCTGTCTTGAGTCATCCCAACCCCATCGGAGGCTCCCATGCAACTCGAAGGCTCCTGCCATTGCGGCGCGGTGTCGTTCAGCTTGACCAGCGCCAACCCCTACCCTTATCAACGTTGCTATTGCTCGATCTGTCGCAAGACCCAGGGTGGCGGCGGTTATACGATAAACCTGGGGGGCGATGCCGAAAGCCTGAAGGTACGCGGCCGCAAACACATCTCGATTTACCATGCACGACTCAAGGACGAAGGTGATAAACGCGCCCGTCGCAGCACCGCCGAGCGGCATTTCTGTTCCCTTTGCGGTTCGGGACTATGGCTGTTCAGCCCTGAATGGCCAGAGTTGATTCACCCGTTTGCCTCGGCCATCGACACGCCGTTGCCGGTGCCGCCCGAGCATACGCACCTGATGCTCGGCTCCAAGGCGCCGTGGGTGGAAGTCGAGGCGCATCCGGGCGACCAGCAGTTCGAGGTCTATCCCGAAGAGTCCATTGCCCAGTGGCATGAGCGCCTGGGTTTGAGTCGTTAGGTCGCTTTACAGTCTTTGAAAGTTTCGCAAAAAGGGCTCGGGCTTGGACGAAGACGATTTAATGCCTTTTGAAGAGGCGGTGTTGCTGATGCCCCCACGGCAAACAACTCACGCCGCTGCCGGCACACCGCTATGGAAGCGAAATTCCACGTCTGGCGACTCGATCAGTTCCTGCTCGGCGTCACGGACCTTGTCGATCACCTGGGCAATGTCCTTGGCGTCACCGTACTGATAGGCCAGTTTCAGGTAACCCTGAAAATGCCGGGCCTCACTTTTCAGCAGACCGAAGTAGAACTTGCCCAGCTCTTCATCCAGATGCGGCACCAGCGCCTCGAAACGCTCGCAACTGCGGGCTTCGATGAAGGCGCCGACCACCAGCGTGTCCACCAGTTTCACCGGTTCGTGACTGCGCACCACTTTGCGCAGGCCCGAGGCGTATCGCCCGGCAGACAGCTGCCGTAGCTCGATCTTGCGCTTTTTCATCAGGCGCATGACCTGCTCGTGGTGCACCAGCTCTTCCCGGGCCAGGCGCGACATCAGGTTGATCAGGTCGACGTGGGAGTGATATTTGGCAATCAGGCTCAACGCCGTGCTGGCCGCCTTGAATTCGCAGTTCTTGTGGTCGATCAGCAAGGTTTCCTGATCGGCCAGCGCGGCCTGGACCCAGCCGTCAGGGGTGCGGCAGCCGAGGAACTCGTGAATTTCGGGAAGGATCATGGGGCTCACGGATAAAAGGTTGAAAACGAAGGGCGCCGATTATACCGGCCTGCCGACAGACCACCAGCCGCGACCGTTGATATGCATCAAGTCCCGAATGCGCGACCAGCAACTATAGTTGTCCAACGCAGTGTTTTTTATCTTCACGGAGATCCCGATCATGCAAGCCATTCGCAGCATCCTGGTGGTCATCGAACCCGAACACTCGGAAAGCCTGGCGCTTAAACGGGCCAAACTGATCGCTGGCGTGACCCAGGCCCATCTGCACCTGCTGGTCTGCGATAAAAAGCATGATCACGCTGGCATGCTCGGCGTACTCAAGGCTGCGCTGGTGGCGGACGGCTACAGCGTCACCACCGAGCAGGCCTGGAATGAAAGCTTGCATGAAACCATCGTCGATGTGCAGCAGGCTGAAGGTTGCGGCCTGGTGGTCAAGCAGCACTTCCCCGATAGCCCACTGAAAAAGGCCCTGCTGACCCCGGCGGACTGGAAACTGCTGCGCTATTGCCCTACTCCGGTGCTGCTGGTGAAAACCGCCAAACCCTGGGCCGGTGGCGTGATCCTGGCGGCCATTGATGTCGGCAACATGGATGGCGAACACCGCACCTTGCACGCCAGCATCATCGATCATGGCTACGACATTGCCAGCCTGGCCAAGGCCCATCTGCACGTGATCAGCGCCCATCCCTCGCCGATGCTGTCGGCGGCCGATCCGACGATGCAGCTCAAGGAAACCATCGAGGCCCGTTACCGCGAGCAGTGCCAGGCGTTCCAGGCCGAGTTCGACATCGACGACGACCACCTGCACATCGAGGAAGGCCCGGCGGATGTGTTGATTCCGTTTATGGCCCATAAGTTGGGGGCCTCTGTGACGGTGATCGGCACCGTGGCCCGTACCGGGTTGTCCGGGGCGTTGATCGGTAATACGGCGGAAGTGGTGCTGGATGCGCTGGAAAGCGATGTGCTGGTGCTCAAGCCGGAGACGGTCATGGATCATCTGGAAGAGATCGTGACCCAGCATTGAGGCCACGAAACACTTGTGGCGAGGGAGCTTGCTCCCGTTGGGTTGCGAAGCGGCCCCAATTCGGTCGGCGCAGTGTGTCAGACAAAATTCATTGGCCGATTGACGACTGCTGCGCAGCCGAGCGGGAGCAAGCTCCCTCGCCACAGGTTAAACAATCAGCCGCCGAAAGCGTCCTTGAGGAACCCCGGCGCAATATAGCGCTGGTAATGCGCCTCCGAGAGCAGGAAAAACTCCCGATCAATGGCGTCCCGCAGCTCCGGCAGGTTCCAGTCGCGAAACTCCGGCAGCAGCACCATCCCGTAGGCTTCCAGATTATTGATGACCCGCGCGCCCCGGGCGATCAGCTGATAAGCCCAGCAATACTCCGACTGATGCGGCACAAAGCGGATCTTGCGCTGTTCCAGCTGCAGGCGCAGGAGCGCGGGATCGAAAATTTCCACCTTGGCGGCCATCACCTGCGACAACAGCTGCTCAAGACGCAACCACACCGCGCGTTTTTCTTCCTCGTTGTAACCGTTCCAGTGAATCACTTCATGGTGGAAACGCTTGCAGCCACGGCACACCAAGTCACCGTAAACAGTGGAGCAGAGGCCGACGCAGGGGGTCTTGATGGTCTGATTGGGCATAGGTAGGCAAAACACGGAAAAGCAGAACAGGTCGGCATGTTAGCCCTTTGTCTAACATTCATCACCCCTCAAAATTTTGGGGCTAACTTACCTTTAAATTTTTTTTGCCGTAGAATCAGCCAGCCTTTTAAGGCGCCAATGTCCGTTAGAAGCTGTTTTCAAAGCGTCACGAGCACAGTCGTTCCTTCAGAGCGGTGTTGGCGACGGGTTTTTCCAGCGGGGAAAAGCCCAACGCCAACCCTCATCAGCTCCCGTTCTGCAGGCGTAAAACTTTGAAAGCAGCTTCTGTAAGGAATTGCCGGTAATTCTGGCTAAGCGGCCCACAACGCCACGCAGCGCATGAGTACGGCAATTTCGGGATGAGCGTCCCGGACACCCATTTGGGACCACTGATGAGGGTAATAACTGTGCTTGAAGCCTACCGCAAACATATCGAAGAGCGCGCAGCACTGGGTATCGTTCCCCAGCCGCTTAACGCCGAACAAACTGCAGGCCTGGTCGAGCTGCTGAAAAATCCCCCGGCTGGCGAAGAAGCTTTCCTCGTTGACCTGATCACCAATCGCGTTCCGCCAGGTGTGGACGAAGCGGCCTATGTAAAGGCCGGTTTCCTGTCTGCCCTCGCCAAAGGCGAAGCCAAATCCCCTCTGATCGACAAGAAGCGCGCTGTTGAACTGCTCGGCACCATGCAGGGCGGCTACAACATCGTGACGCTGGTAAACCTGCTGGACGACGCCGAACTGGCACCAGTAGCGGCCGAAGAACTCAAGCACACCCTGCTGATGTTCGATGCCTTCCACGACGTGGCTGAACGCGCCAAGAACGGTAACGTTCACGCCAAAGGCGTGCTGCAATCCTGGGCCGACGGCGAGTGGTTCAAGAACCGCCCTGTGCTGGCCGACAAGATCAGCCTGCGCGTGTTCAAGGTCACCGGCGAAACCAATACCGACGACCTGTCCCCTGCCCCTGATGCCTGGTCCCGCCCGGACATCCCGCTGCACGCCCTGGCCATGCTGAAAATGGCTCGCGACGGCATCGTGCCGGACGTACAAGGCTCCATCGGTCCGATGAAGCAGATCGAAGAAATGCGCAACTCCGGCTTCCCGATCGCCTACGTCGGCGACGTGGTCGGTACCGGTTCTTCGCGTAAATCGGCCACCAACTCGGTGCTGTGGTTCTTCGGCGACGACGTTCCTTACGTGCCGAACAAGCGTGCCGGCGGTTTCTGCTTCGGCAGCAAGATCGCTCCGATCTTCTACAACACCATGGAAGATGCCGGCGCACTGCCGATTGAATTCGATGTATCCAACATCAACATGGGCGACGTGATCGACCTGTACCCGCACGCAGGCAAAGTCTGCAAGCACGGTACCGACGAAGTCATCACCACCTTCGAAATGAAGACCCCAGTGCTGTTGGACGAAGTCCGTGCCGGCGGTCGTATTCCGCTGATCATCGGCCGTGGCCTGACCGAGAAGGCTCGCGCCGAACTGGGTCTGCCAGCGTTCGACCTGTTCAAGAAGCCGGATGCCCCGATTGAAAGCACCAAGGGTTTCACCCTGGCGCAGAAAATGGTCGGCAAGGCGTGCGGCGTAGCCGGTGTGCGTCCAGGCACCTACTGCGAACCGAAGATGACCACCGTCGGTTCTCAGGACACCACTGGCCCGATGACTCGCGACGAACTGAAAGACCTGGCGTGCCTGGGTTTCTCGGCCGATCTGGTCATGCAGTCGTTCTGCCACACCGCGGCTTATCCAAAGCCGATCGACGTGACCACCCACCACACCCTGCCAGACTTCATCATGACCCGCGGCGGCGTTTCCCTGCGTCCGGGTGACGGCATCATCCACAGCTGGCTGAACCGCATGCTGCTGCCGGACACCGTCGGTACCGGTGGTGACTCGCACACCCGTTTCCCGATGGGCATTTCGTTCCCGGCCGGTTCCGGTCTGGTCGCCTTCGCCGCTGCCACTGGCGTCATGCCGCTGGACATGCCGGAATCGATCCTGGTGCGCTTCAAAGGCGAAATGCAACCGGGCGTCACCCTGCGTGACCTGGTTCACGCCATTCCTTACTTCGCGATTCAGGCTGGCCTGCTGACCGTCGAGAAGAAAGGCAAGAAGAACGCCTTCTCCGGCCGCATCCTGGAAATCGAAGGGCTGGACAACCTGAGCATCGAACAGGCTTTCGAGCTGTCCGACGCCTCGGCCGAACGTTCGGCTGCCGGTTGCACCATCAAGCTGTCGAAAGAGTCGATCACCGAGTACCTGAGCTCCAACATCACCCTGCTGCGCTGGATGATCGGCGAAGGCTACGGCGATGTACGTACTCTGGAACGTCGTGCTCAAGCGATGGAAGCCTGGATCGCCAACCCTGAGTTGATGGTGGCCGATGCTGACGCCGAATACGCTGAAGTCATCGAAATCGACCTGGCCGACATCAAAGAGCCTGTGCTCTGCGCGCCGAACGATCCGGACGACGCCCGTCTGCTGTCCAGCGTTGCTGGCGAGAAGATCGACGAAGTGTTCATCGGTTCGTGCATGACCAACATCGGTCACTTCCGCGCTGCCGGTAAACTGCTGGATCAGGTCAAGGGTCAGCTGCCAACCCGTCTGTGGCTGTCGCCGCCGACCAAAATGGACGCTCACCAACTGACCGAAGAAGGCTACTACGGCATCTACGGCAAAGCCGGCGCACGCATGGAAATGCCAGGCTGCTCGCTGTGCATGGGTAACCAGGCACGTGTAGAGCCGAACAGCACCGTGGTGTCGACGTCGACCCGTAACTTCCCGAACCGTCTGGGTGACGGCGCGAACGTCTACCTGGCTTCGGCCGAGCTGGCGTCCGTTGCGTCCATCCTGGGTCGCCTGCCGACCGTCGAGGAGTACATGGAATACGCTGGCAAGATCGACAGCATGGCGGCCGATGTTTACCGCTACCTGTCCTTCGACCAGATCGCCGAGTTCCGTGAAGCTGCTGCGAACGCCAACATCCCGGTCGTTCAAGCCTAACGCTACAAAGCAATAAAAAACGCCGCCCATCGTGAGATGAGCGGCGTTTTTTTATGCCTGCGACACCTGCCCGGCCAACGTGAGCGCTTGGTGTACGGCAACGTCGACACTCAGGTCGCTGAGAATGACCTGTTCGCGTTCCTGGGCGGGCAATATCGAGAGTACCGCCTGAGCCTGGTCCTTGAGCCGCGCCAGGATCAACAACATGTTCAGCGCCCGCACCTGCAAAAAGAACGCTTCCAGCGCTTCGATGCTGGTACCGTCCAGATCGGGCGACTCTTCGAGACTGAGAATAATCGTATGCACCAGTGGCTCTGAGTGCCGGGCCAGGTGCAGCGCACCACCCAGAATGCGTTCCACATTAGCGAAAAACAGTGCCTCGCTGGGTCTGAGGATCAATATGCCGGGGGTTTGCACGGCGTGAGGATGACGCTGCAGATCGACGTAATCGTGACCACTGCCCATTTGCCCCAGCACTTGAATATCCGCCGAAGACATCTGTTTCAGCATCAGCATCACGCTGATCACCACCGCTACCAGCAAGCCATCCAGCACCCCCAACACCAGCACCGCCGCCACCGCGCAGATCACCAGCAAGCGGTCGCGACGCCAGATGAAATAGCGCCCCAATGGCTGCAGGCTCAAACCGCGCGCCAAGGCATGAATGACGATGGCGGCCAGCACCGGCTCGGGAGTCAGGGCGATGTAGGGCAGTACCGTCAATACGATGAGCAAGACCACCCCCGCCGCCACCGCGCCGGCCAGACGCGAACCGGCCCCCGCTGCCTCATTGGCCGACGTCGCGGAGTAACCGGCGCCCGCCGGCATGCCATGGAATAGCCCGGACAGCAAATTGGCCGCACCGAGAGCCAGCAGATCACGGTTCGAGGAGACGCGGTCACCGTGCTTGATCGCAAACGAGGTGATCGATCCATAAGACTCGGCATACAGAATCATCACCATGGCAAACGCCAATTCCCCCAGACGCAGCCCAGTCGGTAAACGGCAATACTGGCAGCCGAGGCATTTCAAGGCTCAGGTCGATCACACCGATCAGTTTCACCCCGTAGGCCGGTAAGTTCAGCCACTGGCCGGCCGCAATGCCGAGTGCCACGACCAGCAAACCTCCGGGCAAGCGCCGGACCCGCGCGCACAGCCACAGCACCACCAATGACACAGCCGCCACCAGCGCGCCGACGCGATTCCACTGTGGCAACTGCTCCAGCAACTGCGGCATGAGGTGGATCAGATTGCCGCTGTTCAAGTGCACATCGACGGCGCTCGCCACCTGCTTGAGGATGATGGTCATCGCCAGGCCCAAGGCAAAGCCGCGCAACACCGGTTTGGCAATGAACGAAGTCACGCTGCCGAACCTGAGCAGACCGGCCAGCAAAAAGAACCCTCCGGTCACCAGCACCAGACCGATCGCCAGGCTCATACGCAGGGCGGAATCACCGTTGGCCAGCGTGGCGGTGGAGGCAGCCAGAACGGCGGCGGAGGAAGAGGTCGCGGAAACGATGGCAAAACGGCTGGTGCCTAACAGCCCGTAGCACAGCAGACCGGCGAACAACGCAATGACCCCGGCCTGTGGCGGTAACGCAGCAATGCTGGAATAGGCGACCGCCTCGGGCAACAACAAACCGGCAATCGACAAGCCGGCCAATACGTCCAGCCAGCGATTGGGTATATCGGCACGGGGTTGCACCGTTGCGCCAGTGGCACCTGCCATAAAGCGTCTCCAGAGAAAGCGCTCCACGATGATACGCTAATGCAACCCGCAGCTTAGCCGTTAATACCTTGGAATGGTGTGCTCTGGATCAGGTTGCCCTGCCCCCCCCGGAGCGAGGCTTTCCCGCGAATCAGTCGCCTCGGTCCATCAGGCATACTGCGTTATCGTTCTTCGCGGGCACGCCTCGCTCCCAGGGTATGCGTCAGGCAGTCAGGGAGTAGATCAACGCCGAAATCGCCACCAGGCCCACCGCCGTCACGAAGACGTTCGAGGCCTGACCACGAAAGCGCGCCATCGCCGGAACCTTGCGGATCGCGTACATCGGCATCAGGAACAGGATCGCCGCGATGACCGGGCCACCGAGGGTTTCGATCATGCCGAGAATGCTCGGGTTCAGGGTGGCGACGATCCAGCAGACCACCAGCATGAACGCGGCGGTCATGCGGTCCAGGGTCTTCGGTGCCGGACGTTTGCCGCTTTTGACGATCAGGCCCTTCAAGCCTTCGCTGGCACCGATGTAGTGGCCCAGGAACGACTTGGAAATGGCCACGAAGGCAATCAACGGCGCCGCGAAGGCGATGGTCGGGTTGCTGAAGTGGTTGGCCAGGTACGACAGGATCGACAGGTTCTGTGCCTTGGCCTCCGCCAGTTGCGCCGGCGACAGGGTCAGCACGCAGCTGAAGACGAAGAACAGCACCATCACCACCATCAACACATGGGCACGGGACAGGATCTGCGAGCTGCGCTCTTCGGCGTGATCACCGTAGCGACGCTTCTGGTCCACTGCGAACGCCGAAATGATCGGCGAATGGTTGAACGAGAACACCATCACCGGAATCGCCAGCCACAGGGTGTGCAGCAGCGCTGACGACTCAGGCAGCGTGGAGGCGGTGCTGAGGATGCCGCCATTCCAGTGAGGAATCAGGAACACCGCCAAAAACAGCAGCGCGACGATGAACGGATACACCATCAGGCTCATGGCCTTGACGATCACCTGCTCGCCGCAACGTACCACCGCCAGCAGGCCGAGGATCAACACGAACGACAGCACGGCGCGCGGCGGCGGCATGATGTGCAACTGATGCTCGAGGAAACTGCCCACGGTGTTGGTCAGGGCCACGCTGTAGATCAGCAGGATCGGGAAGATCGCGAAGAAATACAGCAACGTGATCAGCGCACCGGCCTTGATGCCAAAGTGTTCTTCCACCACTTCGGTGATGTCCGCGCCTTCGCGACCGGACAGTACGAAGCGGGTCAGGCCACGGTGCGCGTAAAACGTCATGGGGAACGCCAGCAGCGCCAGGATCAACAGCGGCCAGAAACCGCCCAGCCCCGCGTTGATCGGTAAAAACAGGGTACCAGCCCCGATCGCCGTGCCAAACAGGCCCAGCATCCAGGTGGTGTCTTGGCGATTCCAGCTTTCTAGGCTCGCTGGTGTTGCCGCTACATAGCGTTCGTCGACGCTATTGGCCTGATCATTCATCCGGTCGGATCTCCGCTTTCCGGTCACTTGCCACCCGGTCAGGACGAGTCGGAAAACCCGACAGGCAGCGCCCTGACCGAAACAGGGGCGCGATTGTCCGGGATTCATCAGCAGAAGCAAAGACTTAGCTGAGCAACGGTTATACGGATCAGATGCAGCTGGCGCCTGCATTCTCCTGTAGGAGCGAGCGGTGCGGACAAATCCTCTCCATCTGCCGCGCTTGATCTAGTGTTGTCATTAGAGGGATCGCAGGCTTCGCCAGCTCCGACACCGGGAGCCAAAAAACCTGGCCATTGCCAAACCGCTCTGGACTCAGCAACCTGAAGCGACGTTCAAGCCGCAATATTCCACTGCCCTCAGGAGCCCAGCATGACCGCAACTGTTCTGGTACTGGTTGAAACCATCAATGAATACCTGCCGATTCTCGAACATCAGGGGTTTCATTTGATCCTGGCTCCAACCCCGGCCGAGCGCGCCGCCGCCATTACCCGACAGGGAGGTCAGATCGATGCGGTGTTGACGCGCGGTCCATTGGGCTTGCACGCCGATGAAATCGCCGCCCTGCCCAACCTCAAGATCATCTGTGTGATCGGCGCCGGCTTCGAACATGTCGATCTGCAAGCCGCCGCCGATCGCGGCATTACCGTCACCAACGGGGCCGGCGTCAATGCCTCTTCCGTCGCCGACCACGCCATGGCGTTGCTGCTGGCACTGGTGCGCGATATCCCTCGGGCCGATGCCGCCGTGCGTCGGGGCGAGTGGCCGAAAATCATGCGTCCGTCCCTGGCCGGTAAACATCTGGGCATCCTCGGTCTCGGGGCGGTCGGCATTGCTATCGCCAAACGTGCCGCCAATGGCTTCGACATGAGGGTCAGTTACCACAACCGCCAGCATCGCAGCGACGTGCCCTATAGCTTCTGCTCGACACCTACCGAGCTGGCACGCCACTCGGACTTTCTGATAGTCGCCGCGCCAGGCGGGCTCGGCACCCAACACCTGATCAACAGGCAGGTACTCAACGCCCTGGGGCCCAATGGATTCATCGTCAACATCGCCCGGGCCAGCGTCATCGTCACGGCGGACTTGATCAGCGCACTGGAACAGCGGCGGATCGCCGGGGCCGCGCTGGATGTGTTCGATAACGAACCCCAGGTACCGGACGCCCTCAAGGTGCTGACCAACGTGATTCTGACCCCCCATGTCGCGGGATTGTCCCCGGAGGCCACGCAAGGCACCGTGGAACTGGTCGGCAAAAACCTGATGGCGTTTTTTTCCGGTCAGCCGGTACTGACGCCCATTGCCTTACCGCCGCCGACAGCAACCATCCAGCACAATCATTAACCGCTCTTGTCGCGCACAAACATCGGGCCCAGCCAGGTGCCGGCTAGCTTCAGACGATTGAGAAAGTCTTCAGCGGCCAGGCGCTCCGGGGTCTGACTCAACTGCAACCCGGCCTGCGCCACCGGCAAACGCTTGTCGATCAGCTCCAGCAAATGCTGGCAGCACATTGAGTAGCGCCGGCGCCGCGCCAAAACTGCATTGCAGAGTCGCGGTGGCGCAAACTTGCGGACAGCCCATGTCGAATATCCTTCCTGGAAGCAGTGCTCCCTGAACCATAGTCCGCCGAGCCTGTTCGCGCACATCAGGAACGCTGATTATCCGGCAACACGCTAACCTATAAGACCGCGTCACGCTTGTGGCGACCCCGGCGCATCATTAGATTAACCAATGAAGTCTGGCCTCCAAAATAAGCAGAAGGGATAAGCATGGCGCTTACTGACCAGTCCACCCGTATCCGCTCCGGCGAAGAACTCGATGCCAGCCTGATCGATCCGTACCTCAAGGCGCACATTCCGGGCCTGAGCGGCTTACCGAAAATCAGCCAGTTTCCAGGCGGTGCATCGAACCTGACCTACCTGCTGGAATACCCCGAACAGGAATTCGTCCTGCGTCGGCCACCGTTCGGCCACAAGGCCAAGTCCGCCCACGACATGGGCCGCGAATTTCGCATCCTCAATCAACTGCGTGACGGCTTTCCGTACTGCCCCAAGGCCTATGTGCACTGCACCGACGAATCGGTGATCGGCGCCGAGTTCTATGTGATGGAACGGGTCAAGGGCATCATCCTGCGCTCCGAACTGCCGCCGGAACTGGGCCTGGATTCAGCGAAGACCGAAACCCTGTGCAAGAGCTTCATCGACAGATTCGTCGAACTGCACCAGGTCGACTACAAGGCCTATGGCCTGGGCGACCTCGGCAAACCCGAAGGCTATGTGGCACGGCAAATCAAAGGCTGGAGCGAGCGTTACGAAAAAGCCCTGACCCCGGACGCGCCAAAATGGGAAGCGGTGAAGGCCTGGCTCAACGACAAGATGCCGGCCGACCACCCGATATCGAGCATCGTCCACAACGATTACCGCTTCGATAACGTGATCCTCGACTCCGACAACCCCATGCAGATCATTGGTGTGCTGGATTGGGAACTGACCACCCTCGGCGACCCGCTGATGGACCTGGGCAACACCCTCGCCTACTGGATCGAAGCCGACGACCCGGCACCGGTGCAACTAATGCGCCGCCAGCCAAGCCACGCTCCTGGCATGCTGACCCGCCGTGAATTCGTCGATTACTACGCCGAGCGCGCAGGCATCCAGATCGACAATTTCGACTTCTATTACACCTACGGCCTGTTCCGCCTGGCCGGCATCGTGCAACAGATCTACTACCGCTTCTTCCATGGTCAGACCCAGGACAAACGCTTCGCGCAGTTCATTCATATGAACAAACTGCTGGAGCAGATGAGCCTGCAAGTCATCCAGAAATCCAGCCTCTGATCGCGCCCCATAACAAGGAAAAATCATGTCCAAGACTCAGTTGTTCGACCTCGACGGCAAGATCGCTTTCGTCTCCGGCGCCAGCCGCGGCATTGGTGAAGCGATTGCCAAACTGCTGGCTCAGCAAGGCGCCCACGTGATCGTCTCGAGCCGCAAACTCGACGGTTGCCAGCACGTCGCCGACGCGATCATCGCCGCCGGCGGTAAGGCCACCGCCATCGCCTGCCACATTGGTGAGATGGAACAGATCACCCAGGTTTTCGCCGGCATCCGCGAACAGTTCGGGCGCCTGGACATTCTGGTCAACAACGCGGCGACCAACCCGCAGTTCTGCAACGTACTGGACACCGACCTCAGCGCCTTCCAGAAAACCGTCGACGTGAACATTCGCGGCTACTTCTTCATGTCGGTGGAAGCCGGCAAGCTGATGCGCGAACACGGCGGCGGCAGCATCATCAACGTTGCCTCGATCAACGGCATCTCGCCGGGGATCTTCCAGGGCATCTACTCGGTGACCAAGGCAGCGGTGATCAACATGACCAAAGTCTTCGCCAAGGAATGCGCGCAATTCGGCATCCGCTGCAACGCCCTGCTGCCAGGCCTGACCGATACCAAGTTCGCTTCGGCACTGGTGAAGAACGACGCCATTCTGAAAACCGCACTGCAGCAGATTCCGCTCAAGCGCGTAGCGAACCCGAGTGAAATGGCCGGTGCGGTGTTGTATCTGGCGAGTGATGCTTCCAGTTATACGACTGGGGTTTCGCTGAATGTGGATGGCGGGTTCTTGTCCTGATTCGGATCTGGGAATGAACCAAAGGCAGCCGTAACGCGATCTGTAGCAGCTGTCGAAGCCTGCGTTCTGTAGCAGCTGTCGAGCCCCAGCGAGGCTGCGTTCGGCTGCGAAGCAGTCGTCAACCCGGCGAATGCGGTCTGCCTGACACACCACAATCTCTGGTTTTACGGCTGCTACGCAGCCGAACGCAGGCTTCGCCAGCTGCTACAAGGCGTGCGTCAAGGCACCATTCCTGCCACTGCTGACGCCGCACAATAAAAGAATATTTATTCCACCCGATTGCGCATTGAGAATTTTTATTCCATAAATAGCCCTCCTGAAAACAGAAATCCAAAAGGACCCCGGCTATGCGCGAACTCGGTATCGGACTCATCGGCACAGGTTTCATGGGCCGCGCCCACGCCTTGGCCTTCCGCAACGTCAGCGCGGTTTTTGAATTGCCGCTGAAGCTCAGGCTTGCCGCCCTCGCCGACGCCGATCCCCAGCGCGCCCGGCACTGCGCTGACGCCTGGGGCTTCGATACCGCTCATAGCGACTGGCAACGCTTGATCGATGACCCCAAGGTCAACCTGATCGCCATCACCACCCCCAATCATCTGCACTACCCCATGGCCATGGCCGCGCTTGCCGCTGGCAAACCGGTGTACTGCGAAAAACCGTTGGCCGTGAATCTTGAACAGGCCAACGCGATGCGTCTTGCCGCCAAAGTCGCAGGCGTAGTGACGCGGGTCGGTTACAACTACCAGCACAATCCGATCATCGGCCTGGCTCGCGATTTGATCCAAAACGGCGAGTTGGGGCAGATCATCAGTTTCCAGGGTGAATTCAGCGAAGACTTCATGGCCGATCCCGTTTCACCCTGGTCCTGGCGCTGCGACGCTGATTACGCCGGCGGTGCCTTGGCGGACCTGGGCAGTCACTTGCTGGCCATGGCCCGTCATCTGTTGGGCGATGTGCAGGCGGTATGCGCCGACACCCAGACCGTTCACGCACAACGTCCCGTTACGTTGGGGGGTCAGGAACGACGCGAGGTCGCAGTCGACGATCAGGTCCACGCGTTGCTGCGGTTCGCCAACGGCGCGCGAGGGACGTTCAGCAGCAGCTGGCTGAAGCACGGTTACAAGAATCACCTGAGTTTTGAAATCAGCGGCACCCGCGGCACCCTGGCGTTCGATCAGGAACGCCTGAATGAACTGCGGTTGTATCGCGCGGGGCAAGGCGGTTTCCAACGCTTGCTGGCAGGGCCGGACTTGCCGGGTTATGCGGCCTTCAGCCCGGCGCCGGGGCACCAGTTGGGTTACAACGAACTCAAGACCCTTGAAGTGCATGAGCTGGTGATGGCGCTGGCTGGTCTCGGTCAGGACGGGACAGATTTCGAGCAAGCATGGGAAGTCGAACGCCTGGCGACAGCGATTCGCCTGGCAGCACGCGAGTCGCGGTGGGTCAGCATCGAGGAAGTCTGAACCGCCGTTCAGGCCATAGCCGCCAGTCGCACGAATGGGCGCTGGCGGTACACACCGTTACACCAGACCAGGCTTACTGAGTGACGCAACGAGTCAGTGTCGTGGTCCGGGTCACCTGACCCTCAGCCCTCATATCACCCTGGACGTCGGTGTTCTCGGAGGTCTGACAGGTACGAACCGGTGGCGGTGGCGGCGCAGCGGGTGTTGGAGGTGGCGGACTGGCACAACCACCCAGAATCGCCGCGAAAAGCATGAGCGAAAAAGCACGTTTCCCAAGACTGTTCATAGACTGACCCGCGGTAAGTAGTCGACATTTTCCACGACACGAAAACCACACCGCGCACCCGCGGCCCCGTCGCAGAAAAGAAATACCTCGCATTCCTTATAGCCCAGCCACACGCCAATGCCAGGAAAACACCGAGCCCGCCCCCTAAGTGGCCGTTATCGCAGGAGATGGATAGGTACACCATCAAAATCCCGGCCGGCTATAAAGCCGCCATCGCAGGCAAGGCCGCTCCCACAGTTTGAACCAGGGACATCTGCAAGAGACGGGTCGGCTTCTCTAGCCAGCGCCTACACAGCACTGGACCGATGAAGCCCACTGTTCTCAAGCTCATACCGCAACTCTTCAATCAACGCCGTCACCGCCTCCGATGTCCTGAGCGTCGTTGCGTTCAACCCGCTGACCACCAGATCCACCTGCCCCGTCGCCGGGTGATAAAGCTTCACCGTCAACGAATTATCCCCCGTGAGCACACACTCGCAGGCCAATGGCGAAAAACTACGCTCCAGTTGCGTACGCAATTGCGTCAGGTAAATCATCTCGATTCACCTTGGCGACGATGCAAAACCGAACGTTTGCCTGATCTGTTCATGCCCATGTGGCTGTTCCTTTAGCTGCATCGAAGAGGACGCGATACCGACCCGAAGTCACGTATCGGCCTTGTCAGCCTAGAAAAAGCCCCATCGGACAAACACATGAAATTGCACCAGCCCCACTAGTGCATTTGCACCTTAACGTTGGCCCTTGGGCCGTCTCTCGCCAGCAAACAGACCCCGCTCGCGAGCCCAGACAATCGCTTCGCTACGGCTGTGCACGTCAAGCTTGGAATACACCGTCGAAACGTGATTGCGCACCGTATTGGGCGCCAGTTTCAAGCGCGCGGCGATTTCCTTGTCGGCCAGGCCTTCACAGATCAGGCCGAGTACATCGCGCTCCCGGGCGGTCAGGTCAGCGAATGACACGCGGGGCCATTGGGGCGATTTGACGTGCTTCACATTGGCCAGTTTCTCGATCAGCGTGCGGCTAAACCAGGACGCGTCTTTCATCACTTCTTCGATCGCCGACACCAACTCAAGCTCGGTGCGTTTGCGCTCGGTGATGTCCATCAATACCAGCAAGTAGCAAAGACCGTCCTGAATGTTCACGGTGTCTGCCGAGAGCGCGCAATCGATCAGCCCGGCATCCTTCCTGCGCACGCGGACATCGATGCGATCGACGCTGCCGGTTTTCTCCAGGGTTGCAAACAGCCGCTTACCCGCGCTCGAGTCTTCAATGAAACCGAGTTGCGCCACTGTTTTGCCGAGTACCTCTTCACTGGGGTACGCAAGCGTGTCGAGAAAAGCTTCATTTACGTCGATCACCACCTGATCGTTGGCGCTGCACACCAGGATCGGCACCGGGGTGAGACGGAAGGCTTTGGCGAACCGCTCCTCGCTCTGGCGCAGAGCAATTTCGGCCTTGTGCCGAGGCTCCATGTCCACGAAGGAAAACAGCATGCATGCATCGTCGTTGAGCTCGAGCGGTTGTCCGGCAACGATCACCTGTTTGCTGCCACCGTCGGGCAATTGCAGCTCGGCCTGCATCTGCGCAATGGTTGCGCCGTCACGTAAACGCTGCTTGGCCAGGTCTTTATTTTCGGCCTGCGCCAGTACGTCCAGTTCATAGGCCGAGGCGCCGATCACCTGATCTCGGGTATAGCCAGTCATTTCCAGGAAGCCCTGGTTGACTTTGATATAGCGTAAATCGTCGAGGCGACAGATCACCGCCGGGGCCGGGTTGGCGTTGAAGGTCTTTTCAAAACGCTGCTCGGCGCTGGCCCATTCGGTGACATCGTTCATGATCAGCACCAGCGATTCCGGCTCGCCGTTGCGATCCGCCAGCACCATGCTGCGCACACTGTGAACCCATGTGCGTTCATCGTTTTCGACCGGCGTCAATTCAACCAGCACATCGCTGAATGTCTCGCCGCGGGCGACACGGCTGATCGGATAATTATTTGTCGGCACCGGGTGATTGTTGCGATAACGCAAGGCAAAACGCTGTGCGTACGCCCTGGCATTGGCTCCCAACTCGCCGAGTTCGCTGACGCCGTGCATGGCCAGCGCGGCGTCATTGGCCCAGAGGATCGTCTGGTCGAGTTCCAGCAGAATCACCCCATCGGACAGGCCGGCGATGATCTGTTGCAACTGGCGGCGATTGGTTTCGGTGGTCAGGACGTCCTGGCTCATTGGATCTCCACGCCTGCGGCGGCGCAGTCATGCGCCGCTCTGTGAAGATTACGACCGCGGGCGGTTGGGATAGTGCAGATAGCGGCGCTGACGACTGACGGTATTACCCGCACACCTGCGAGGGTCAGGTTGGAATATCGGCCATCACGTACTGGATCACCTCTTCAAGGGCGTCGATATCTGGAGCATTGCTCACCAACGCTTGCGGGCCGCACCATGGGTAATCCCGCTGCGATACCCACGCCATGATGCGGGGCAGATCAGTCGCCGGCAGGGTTTTCATGTGCTCGATGGTGATGGTGAGTTTTTCGACAAGTCCCGACTCGGGGCTGAACTGCCATTCATATAGACCGCAACCGACTCGGGCTTCGCCGGAGTTTTTGTCGGACATGCCAACCAGCCATTTGCACTGGAATGTTTTCGCCTCCCGCTCAGGTGGGGGGCCCAGGCAGAACGTATAGACGTTTTCGAAGGTCTGGCCGAATCGCCTCACCAGCACATCGCCGATGGCGCCAAGGCCTTCAACGTGGGGTGGAAACGAGATAGACCCGGTGCGCACGACCATGTCCAGCAATGCGTCTGGCGCAAAGGCCTGGTGTAACAAATGTGGACGGTTGCCGTCCTTGGCGTTTATGTACTGACGAATCGATAGTTGAGCCGTGTTCATTGTTTGTCCGTTGTATCCATACCTGGTTGAGAACAGCCTCATCCGAGGCTCACATGATTCTTACACATGAGCCCGTACGGCCTCTACAAAGCACTATTCAATAAATCTGTCACCAGCATGCAGCCGGGGGCATGGTGCAGGACGGTACGTTGAAAGGCCTGGGCTTTAAATGGCGCAACGCCTCGGTGCGTTCGAACTTCGGCAACGATCTGGATGAGAACCGCCTGATCGTCAGCTATACCTTGGCGCTTTGGTAGTTTCCGGCCCGTCGACAGTCCCGGAGTAGTTGACAGGAAAGCCGCACGGAATCGGCTTTCCCTCATCCATCTTCGGTGAATGCATCCTTGATAAATTCCTCCAGCTCTTTCCAGGACGATCAAGCATTCGGGTTTGTGACGTGCGCTGACTTTTTCAGCGCACGTCGGCAACTTCAGGCCGCGAGTTCACCGCGGGCGATCGCCTCCGAAGCCGCCAGCATCGCCCGCAACAACACTGCGCACCCGGCAGCCAGGTCATCGGGCGCGGCGTTTTCGATTTCGTTGTGGCTGATGCCGCCCTCGCAAGGCACGAAAATCATCCCCGCCGGGCCGAGTTCGGCGAGGAAGATTGCGTCGTGCCCTGCCCCGCTGACGATGTCCATGTGCGACAGCCCCAACCCTTGCGCCGCACCGCGTACTGCTTCGACGCAGCCCTTGTCGAAGTACAGCGGCGGGAAGTCGGCGGTGGGTGTCAGCTCGAAGGTCAGGCCGTGTTCCTCGCAGGTGGTTTCGATGACTTCGCGGACTTCGGCAATCATCGAATCGAGTCGTGCCGGCTCCAGGTGACGAAAGTCCAGGGTCATGCGCACTTCGCCAGGAATCACGTTGCGCGAACCGGGATAGGCTTGCAGGCAACCGACGGTGCCGCAGGCGTGGGGTTGATGGCCGAGGGCGGCACGATTGACCGCGCCGACGATCACCGAAGCGCCAACCAGCGCGTCCTTGCGCAGGTGCATCGGCGTCGGGCCGGCGTGGGCTTCGACGCCGCGCAGTTTCAGGTCGAACCATTTTTGCCCGAGGGCGCCCATTACCACGCCGATGGTTTTGTGTTCGTCTTCAAGAATCGGGCCTTGCTCGATGTGGGCCTCGAAATACGCGCCGACGGCATGGCCGCTGACCTTGCGCGGCCCGGCATAGCCGATGGCGTTCAGGGCTTCACCGACGGTCACGCCCTCGGCATCGACCTTGGCCAGGGTTTCTTCGAGGGTGAATTTTTCCGCGAACACACCGGAGCCCATCATGCACGGGGCGAAGCGCGAGCCTTCTTCGTTGGTCCAGACCACCACTTCCAGTGGCGCTTCGGTTTCCACCTTTAGGTCATTGAGGGTGCGCAAGACTTCGACCCCGGCCAGCACGCCGAAGCAGCCGTCGAACTTGCCGCCGGTGGGCTGGGTGTCGATGTGGCTGCCGGTCATCACCGGCGGCAGGTTCGGGTTGCGCCCCGCACGGCGGGCGAAGATGTTGCCGACGGCGTCGATGCTGACGGTGCAGCCGGCCTCCTCGCACCAGTTCACGAAAATGTCCCGGGCCTGGCGGTCGAGGTCAGTCAGGGCCAGCCGGCAGACGCCGCCCTTGACCGTGGCGCCGAGTTTGGCCAGGTCCATGAGCGACTGCCACAGACGGTCGCGGTTGATGTGCTGATGGGTGGACTGCAGAACGTCTACGGCAGCGTTCATGATGATCTCCTCAGGCAGTTGTTATGTTTTTTCAGGCATTTCTTTGGTGTATTCGAGGCCTGCTCGCGATGAGGCCATCCCTCACACCGCAGATTTCACGGCAGTAGGACTCGGCCGCATCGCACTCAACCCGTAATAAATCAGCCCACCAAGGGCCGAGCCGGTGAACCAGCCGTAGCTGTAGAACCAGCTGAATGCATCGCTGCCCAGCGACAGCAGCGTCAACACCACCGGCACGCCGAACGCGATAAAACCGAACCCGTTCCATGCCGGGTAAACGTCATCACGATAGAGACCTGCCAGGTCCAGCTGCTGTTTCTTGATCAGGAAATAGTCCACCACCATGATCCCGGCGATCGGGCCCAACAGGCTCGAATAACCCAGCAACCAGTTGGAATACACCGTCTCCAGGCTTAGATCCGAGACGATCAGCCCGAGCTTCTTCAGCAGTTCATGGGCCATCAGCGCCAACCCGACCAACCCCGTGAGCATCACCGCTGTAGTGCGGTTGATGTACTTGGGCGCGACGTTCTGGAAATCGTTGGTTGGCGACACGATGTTGGCCGCGGTGTTGGTGGACAATGTGGCAATGATGATCAGCGCCATGGCCAGTGCAACCCAGACCGGGCTCTGAATATGGCCGATCAGGGTGACCGGATCAGAGACGGTCACGCCCACCAGTTTTACCGAGGCGGCGGTCATCACCACGCCGAGGGAGGCGAACAGGAACATGGTCAGGGGCAAGCCGATGATCTGCCCGACGATCTGATCCTTCTGGCTTTTCGCGTAGCGGCTGAAGTCTGGAATGTTCAGCGACAAGGTGGCCCAGAACCCGACCATGGCGGTCAGCCCGGCGGCAAAGTAACTGACCACGCTGGCCCCTTCCGGACGCTTGGCCGGGATCGCCAGCAACTCGGTCATCGATACGTTCGGCATGGCCCACACCAACAGCCCCACGCCCACCAGCACCAACAACGGCGCCGAGAGGGTTTCCAGCCATTTGATCGAGTCCGCGCCGCGAATCACCACCCACAGGTTCAAGGCCCAGAACACCATGAAGCCGATCACTTCGCCGGTACCGCCGAGGGCTTTCCAGTCATCGAACACCGAGCCGAGAAACAGGTGGATCGCCAGCCCGCCGAACATGGTCTGGATGCCGAACCAGCCACACGCCACCAGGGCACGGATCAGGCACGGAATGTTCGAACCGAGGATGCCGAAGGACGAGCGCAGCAGCACCGGAAACGGAATGCCGTACTTGGTGCCGGGGAAGGCATTCAGGGTCAGCGGGATCAGCACGATGATGTTGGCGAACAGAATCGCCAGCAGCGCTTCGCCGACAGTCAGGCCGAAGTAGGCAGTGAGTACGCCGCCGAGGGTGTAGGTCGGCACGCAGATCGCCATGCCGACCCACAGCGCGGTGATGTGCCATTTGTTCCAGGTTCGTTCGCGCACCTTGGTCGGTGCCATGTCGTGGTTGTAACGGGGACTATCGAGGACATCGCTGCCGGCTTCGAGCTCAAACAAGCCGTCGCGCTCGGTCACTTGCGATCTGATCTGTTGCATGGCCGCTCCACTGTTCTTTTGATTATTTTTGCTCATCAGCGGCTGGCGCGAGGTGCGCGAGCCGGACGATGGCCGGAGAAACTGACAACGTTCATGGACCGGCCAAGGTGTCTGCGGCGGCATCAATAAACGTGCCGGGGGCTCCGCTGGCGCATTGGGCAGTGCCATAAAACTTCGCTAACCAACTGATGTTAATCAGCTTTATTTATTCAACTATTGAATCCGCGGCGAGTTGCCATGCCACTCAGGCCGAATGTCAGGCAAGTTGTCCGAACAGTCAGGACTCAATCTGGTGCATTCCTGTTTTTTTCAAAGGTTGCGCCTCAACCATAGACCATTCTCAAGCAGCTGATTTCACATAGAAAATCTTGACCATATTTCGAACCTGTCAAGTGCGTCAAAATGGTGAGAGGCCTCACCATTTTGGTGATTTTCATTTTTAATCGTTATTTTTCAATAAGTTAAAACGGTAATAAGCTTATAAAAAATATTCTTGCTCAATCCACAAACTGCAGCTAGCGTCTATTCTTGACAGCGCTGACAGGAATACATCGATTGGCGTCTGCTTCATATAAAACATCTAGAACCGGCAATAGCCGGTCATGCCTGCGAGGAACTCGGAATGTCTCTGTTGATCCGTGGCGCCACAGTTATTACCCATGATGAAAGTTATCGCGCCGACGTCTATTGCGCCGACGGCGTGATCAAAGCCATCGGTGAAAACCTCGATGTTCCCGCCGATGCGCAAGTGCTCGACGGCAGCGGCCAATACCTGATGCCCGGCGGCATCGATCCACACACGCACATGCAACTGCCCTTCATGGGCACGGTGGCCAGCGAAGACTTCTTCAGCGGCACTGCGGCGGGGCTCGCCGGCGGCACCACGTCGATCATCGACTTCGTGATTCCCAACCCGCAGCAATCGTTGATGGAGGCCTTTCATCAATGGCGCGGCTGGGCCGAGAAGTCGGCTTCGGACTATGGCTTCCACGTTGCCATCACCTGGTGGAGCGAGCAGGTTCGCGAGGAAATGGCCGAGCTGGTCAGCCAGCACGGGGTCAACAGTTTCAAGCATTTCATGGCCTACAAGAACGCGATCATGGCCGCTGACGACACCCTGGTGGCGAGTTTCGAGCGTTGCCTGGAATTGGGCGCGGTGCCGACCGTGCACGCGGAAAACGGCGAGTTGGTCTATCACCTGCAACGCAAGTTGATGGCGCAAGGCATCACCGGGCCGGAAGCGCACCCGCTGTCGCGCCCGTCGCAGGTGGAAGGTGAAGCCGCGAGCCGGGCGATCCGCATTGCCGAAACCCTTGGCACACCGCTGTACCTGGTTCACGTCTCGACCAAGGAAGCGCTCGACGAAATCACCTACGCCCGCGCCAAGGGGCAACCGGTCTATGGCGAAGTGCTGGCCGGGCATCTGCTGCTCGACGACAGCGTTTACCAACATCCGGATTGGCAGACTGCCGCCGGTTACGTGATGAGCCCGCCCTTCCGTCCTCGCGGCCATCAAGAGGCGCTTTGGCACGGCCTGCAATCGGGCAACCTGCACACCACCGCCACCGACCACTGCTGCTTCTGCGCCGAGCAAAAAGCCGCCGGTCGTGATGACTTCAGCAAGATCCCCAATGGCACCGCCGGTATCGAAGACCGCATGGCGGTGCTCTGGGATGAAGGGGTGAACACCGGGCGCTTGTCGATGCAGCACTTCGTTGCCCTCACCTCCACCAACACCGCGAAAATTTTCAACCTCTACCCGCGCAAGGGTGCGATTCGTGTGGGCGCCGATGCGGATCTGGTGCTGTGGGATCCGCAAGGCACGCGGACGATTTCAGCCAAGACTCATCATCAGCAAGTCGACTTCAACATCTTCGAAGGCAAGACCGTACGCGGCGTGCCGAGCCACACCGTCAGCCAGGGCCGAGTGGTGTGGGCCGATGGTGACCTGCGGGCCGAGCGTGGTGCCGGTCGCTACATCGAACGGCCGGCGTATCCGGCGGTGTTTGATTTGCTGAGTAAGCGGGCTGAGTTGCATAAGCCGACAGCAGTGAAACGCTGACCTGACCACCTGTGGCGAGGGAGCTTGCTCCCGCTGGACTGCGCAGCAGGCCCAAAACCAGTCGGCTCGGAGTGTCAGGACAACCGAATTGTCAGGAACCGGGGCGGCTTCGCTACCCAGCGGGAGCAAGCTCCCCTCGCCACAGGATGATGCGTAAAAACCAATGCCCACCAGAGGCAGTACCTCAATAACCGTGAGGCCAAACACCGTGATCAAGACCCTGAACCACCTCCCCCGTCCCCATGAGGACGCGGTAACCCTCGCCGGCCATTTCACCGATCTGGCGCCGCCGCTCAACGACCGTCAGGCGCATCTGGAAGCCTCGCGCTGCCTGTATTGCTACGACGCACCATGCGTGAACGCCTGCCCGAGCGACATCGATATTCCGTCGTTCATCCGCAATATCCATCAGGAAAACGTTCAGGGCGCCGCGCAGAAAATCCTCTCGGCCAACATCCTCGGCGGCAGTTGTGCCCGGGTCTGTCCGACGGAAATCCTCTGCCAGCAAGCCTGCGTGCGTAACAACGCTCAGGAATGCGCGCCGGTGCTGATCGGCCTGTTGCAACGCTATGCCGTGGACAACGCGAACTTCAGCGAACACCCGTTCCAGCGCGCCGCCCCGACCGGCAAGCGCATCGCCGTGGTGGGCGCCGGCCCGGCCGGTTTGTCATGTGCGCATCGCAGCGCCATGCACGGTCATGACGTGGTGATTTTCGAGGCCCGGGAAAAGGCTGGCGGCCTCAACGAATACGGGATCGCCAAGTACAAACTGGTGGACGATTACGCGCAGAAGGAGCTGGAGTTCCTGATGGGGATTGGCGGGATCGAGATTCGCCACGGCCAGAAACTCGGCGACAACCTGACCCTCAGCGAATTGCATCAGCAATTCGACGCGGTGTTCCTCGGCCTCGGCCTGGCCGCCAGCAAACAGTTGGGGCTGGCCCACGAGGACGCCCCTGGCCTGCTCGCCGCCACCGATTACATCCGTGAACTGCGCCAGGCCGATGACCTGACGCAACTACCGCTGGCCGAGCATTGCATCGTCCTCGGCGCCGGCAACACCGCCATCGACATGGCCGTGCAAATGGCCCGCCTCGGTGCCCGTGACGTGAATCTGGTGTACCGCCGTGGCGCCCCCGACATGGGCGCCACCGGTCACGAACAGGACATCGCCAAGGCCAATCAAGTGCGTTTGCTGACGTGGGCACAACCCGACGAAGTCCTGCTCGATGAGAACGGCCAGGTGCGTGGCATGCGCTTTGCCCGCACGCGGTTGGTGGAAGGTCGCCTGCAAACCACCGGCGAAACCTTCGAACTGGCCGCTGATGCGATCTTCAAAGCCATCGGCCAGGCTTTCGACGGCAGCGCCCTCGCCGATCCGCTAGCCCGTGAACTCAAGCGTCAGGGCGACCGCATCCTCGTCGACGAACAGCTGCGCACCAGCATCCCCGGCGTCTATGCCGGCGGCGACTGCACCAGCCTCGATCAGGACCTCACCGTGCAGGCCGTGCAGCACGGCAAGCTCGCCGCTGAGGCCATCAACGCTCAACTCATGCTCAACGTGGAGGCTGCGTAAATGGCCGATCTCTCGATTGTCTTCGCCGGCATCAAGGCCCCCAATCCGTTCTGGCTCGCCTCTGCGCCGCCGACCGACAAAGCCTACAACGTGGTCCGTGCATTCGAAGCCGGCTGGGGCGGTGTGGTCTGGAAAACCCTGGGTGAAGACCCGGCGGCGGTCAACGTATCGTCACGCTACTCGGCACACTTCGGGGCTAATCGGGAGGTGCTTGGTTTTAACAACATCGAGCTGATCACCGACCGTTCCCTGGAAATCAACCTGCGGGAAATCACCCAGGTCAAAAAGGACTGGCCGGACCGCGCGCTGATCGTCTCGCTGATGGTGCCCTGCGTCGAAGAATCGTGGAAAAGCATCCTGCCGCTGGTGGAAGCCACCGGGGCCGACGGCATCGAGCTGAATTTCGGCTGCCCCCACGGCATGCCGGAACGGGGCATGGGCGCGGCGGTCGGCCAGGTGCCGGAGTACGTCGAGCAGGTCACTCGCTGGTGCAAGACCTATTGCTCGCTGCCGGTGATCGTCAAGCTCACGCCGAACATCACCGACATCCGCGTCGCCGCCCGTGCCGCGCACCGGGGCGGGGCCGATGCGGTGTCGTTGATCAACACCATCAACTCGATCACCAGCGTCAATCTGGAACGCATGGTCGCCAACCCCGCCGTCGGCAGCCAAAGCACCCATGGCGGTTATTGTGGCTCGGCGGTGAAGCCGATCGCGCTGAACATGGTCGCCGAAATCGCCCGCGACCCGCAGACCCAAGGCCTGCCAATCTCGGGTATCGGCGGCATCGGCAGCTGGCGCGATGCCGCGGAATTCATTGCCCTGGGCAGCGGTTCGGTGCAGGTGTGCACGGCGGCGATGTTGCATGGTTTCCGGATTGTCGAGGAGATGAAGGACGGGTTGTCGCGCTGGATGGACAGTCAAGGCTACGCCAGCGTGTCGGATTTTACCGGGCGTGCGGTGGGCAATACCACGGACTGGAAATACCTGGACATCAACTATCAAGTGATTGCGAAGATTGATCAGGAGGCGTGTATCGGTTGCGGTCGCTGCCACATCGCTTGCGAAGACACCTCGCACCAGGCGATTGCCAGCCTCAAACAGGCGGACGGCACGCATAAATATCAAGTGATTGATGATGAGTGTGTGGGCTGCAATCTGTGTCAGATCACGTGTCCGGTGCAGGATTGTATTGAGATGGTGCCTATGGATACCGGTAAGCCGTTTCTGGATTGGAACCATGATCCGAGGAATCCGTATCACGTTTCCGTTTGATCGTTGAGGATCAAGAGATCGCAGCCTCGTTTCACTCGACAGCACCTACGGAGTGAAACGAGGCTGCGATCCTTTGATTTATGGCTCCAATCCGATCCCCCGCAAGATCACACTGGTCACCGTCTGCACCGCCCGCTCGAACTGCATATCCGACAACGGCTGATGATCATTAAGAATATTCACCTGATGATCGAAGTCGGCGTAGTGCTGGGTCGAGGCCCAGATCATGTACAGCAGGCTGGAAGGCTCTACCGGCAGGATGCGTTTGTCCTCCACCCACTGGCGAATTTTCGCTTCTTTCATCTTGGCCCAGTCGTACAGGCTCGCGTCCAGCTTCTCACCGAGGGTCGGTGCGCCGTGGATGATTTCGTTGGCCCAGACTTTCGAACCGTAAGGCCGGCTGCGGGAATGGTTCATCTTGGCGCGGATGTAGCTGCTGAGCACCACTCGCGGGTCGTCGAACATTTCGAAGCACAAGGCGTCCTGCTTCCAGACCTCCAGCAAGCCCAGCAATACCGCGCTGTACAGCTCGCTCTTGGTGCTGAAGTAGTAATGCAGGTTGGAACGCGGCAGTTGCACTTCGGCGGCGATGTCGGCCATGGCGGTGCTGCCGAAGCCTTTTTCGGCGAAGACCTTTTCGGCCGCCAACAGGATTTTTTCGACGTTACTGCGACGAATCTCGATCTTGTGATTGCCCATGAGGGCTCCCTGACAACAGCGTTGGTCAAGACTAGCATCCGCTCTGGATCGGGGCGACAGGGGAAAACGAAACTTCGTACAGCAGTCTTGGGGCAGGTAAACTGGCCGCCACTTTGAACTTGCCTGCAAGGTATCCACGATGCTGCTCAAGAACGCCCTGACCGCCACCGCCCTCCTCGGCTCGCTGCTCGCCGCCTCGTCGGTGTTTGCCCACGCCCACCTGAAAAGCCAGGTTCCGGCGGCCGACAGCACCGTCGCCGCGCCTTCGGAACTGCGCCTGGTATTTTCCGAAGGGGTTGAAGCGACGTTCACCAAAGTGATGATCAGCAAGGACGGTGCCGACGTGCCGGTGAAAAGCCTGGCCACCGAAGGTAGCGACAAGAAAACCCTGATCGTCACTCCGGCAGCACCATTGGCCGCTGGCGATTACAAAGTCGAATGGCATGCCGTGTCGGTCGACACCCATAAAAGTGAAGGCGCCTACCGCTTCAAGGTGGGTCAGTGATTCATGACTGATGCGCTGGTGCTGTGCCGCTTTGTGCATTTCACCGTGGTGTTGATGCTGTTCGGGGCCTGGGCGTTCAGGCCTTTGCTGTTGGGCCGCGAAACGAAGTGGCAGGATCCGGCCCTGGCGCGAGTGACTCGCTGGCTCAGCGTGGTGGCGTTGCTCAGCGGCGTCGGCTGGTTGCTGCTGATCACCGCCAGCATGGCCAGTTCCCCGGAGGCGGCATTCGACCCGGCGACGCTGAGTCTGGTGCTGAGCAATACCTTTTTCGGTCAGGTCTGGCGTTGGCATCTGCTGCTCAATCTGTTGCTCATGGCATTGCTGCTGACGCCTTGGCGTACAAACCTGCCCTTGCGCATCAGCCTTTCCAGCCTGCTGCTGGCGACACTGGCCCCGGTCGGTCATGGCGCCATGCTCGATGGCCTGCAAGGCCAGTTGCTGATCCTCAACCAGATCATTCACCTGACCTGCGTCGGCGCCTGGCTCGGTGGGTTGATGTTGCTGGTGATGATCCTGCGCCAACCGGCCGATCATCCCTTGAGCGCAATACTGCGACGCTTCAGCGGAATCGGCTACGCCCTGGTGGCGGGGCTGGTGATGACTGGCTTGATCAACGTGCGGGTATTGACCGGGGCGTTCTGGCCGACACCGTTGCTGTCCGGGTTTGCGCTGATTCTGTTGATCAAGGTTGTGCTGGTGATCGCGATGCTGGGGTTGGCGCTGTTCAACCGGCTGCGGATCGAGGATTGCCAACAGCGCCCGGGCCTGCTGCGTACCAGCGTTGCGCTGGAATGGTTGCTGGGAATAGGCGCGGTGGCAGCGGTTTCGCTACTGGGCACAATGCCCCCGATGATCGCCACCTGAATACAAATCCAATGTGGGAGCGGTCTGTGGCGAGGGGGCTTGCCCCCGTTGGGCTGCGAAGCAGCCCCAAAATCTCTGTTGTACCAAAAATCTTGTGAGTGCTACGCACTCAAACGGGGCGGTGCGGCGTTCCGACAAGCCCCCTCGCCACAGGTTGCTCCTACGGGGACCGTGTTAATCAGCGGTGATCGCGGCGGCGGTATCGATACTCACCACCACCGACATCCCCGGTCGCAACCGCTCGCTCTGTTCCTGATCGGCATCGACGGTGATCCGCACCGGCACCCGCTGGGCAATCTTGACGAAGTTGCCGGTGGCGTTGTCGGCCTGCAACAGGCTGAACTCGGACCCCGTGGCCGGCGAAATCCGCTGCACTCGCCCGTGGAATTTACGGTGGTTCAGCGCATCGACCGTGAAGCTCACCGGCTGGCCGACCCGCACGTTGTCCATCTGGGTTTCCTTCATGTTGGCGATCACCCACAACTGGTTCGGCACCAGTGCCATCAGCTGCGCGCCGGAGTTGACGTAGGCGCCGAGGCGCACGCCGATCTGCCCGAGTTGACCGTCACGCGGCGCCACCACGCGGGTGTTCGACAGGTCGATCCGCGCCAGTTGCACCGCCGCTTCAGCACTGGCCACCGCCGCTTCCAGCGAGCCGCGATTGACGATCACCGTTTGCAGATCCTGCCGGGCGATGTCCAGATTGGCCTGGGCTTGCGCCACGGCGGCAACGGTCTGGGCGTTGGCGGCCAGGGTCACGTCCAGCTCGCGTTTCGACACCGAGCCATCACCGACCAGCTCTTTGTTACGGCGCAAATCCGCTTCACTTTTGCGCAATTGCGCCTGGGCGTCGGCGACCGCGGCTTGACGCAGCTTGATGGTTGCTTCGGCACTGTTGCGTTGCTGCACCACGTTGGCCAGCGCGGCTTTCTGCACCGCCAGTTGTGCCAGGGATTGATCGAGACGCTGCTTGTAGATGCGGTCGTCGAGGCGCACCAGCAAATCCCCAGCCTTCACAAACTGGAAATCCTGCACCGGCACTTCGTACACGTAACCGCTGAGTTGCGGGCCGATGATCGTCACCTGCCCGCGCACCAGGGCGTTTTCCGTGGTCTCGACCGCGCTGCTGAACGGTGGCAATTGCCAGGCGTACAACACGATCAGTACACCGACGAGAGCAATCGCCGCAAAGCCCAGGGACGAGATGATCCGCACCCGCAGCGAACGCGGTTCGGTGCCCGGCGAGGATGGCGGCGTCACGCCTTCGGGGGTGGCGGCAATGGTGTTGGTGGTCGGTTCGGTCATGAAGAAGTGGCACCGCTGGGTGGTTTGGTTGGAGTGGCAGGCGCCGGGGTAATGGCTTGGGTAGTGCTCATCAGCCACAGGGCGCGAATGGAAATCCAGATCATGGTCAGCACCGCGATCACGGCAATCAGCATGAACACATCGTTGTAGGCCAGGATATTGGCTTCGCGGGTGGCCGCGGCGGCCAGGCTGCGAATGCCCTGCAGGTTGCGCAGGCTCGGGTCGGCGATCATTGAGCTGACCGCGTTGCCGCCGCTCTGCACCCGCGCCGTCACACGCGGGTCGAGCAACGTCAGCTGCTCGACGATGTGACTGGAATGAAACTTCTCGCGCGCAATCTGGAACGTCCCCAGCAGTGCTGCGCCGATCAAGCCGCCGAGGTTCTGGCAGATACCGAACAGCACCGAGAAACTCACCAGGTTGCGCGGGCTGGACAGCACGTTACGCATGCCATAGACCATGGTCGGACCGAGGAAAAACGTCCCACCAAAAGCCAGCAGAAACTGACTGAAATACAGGTTTTCCGGGCGGGTCAGGTTGTTCGAATAACTGTCCATCACCGAACCGACCGCCATCAGCGCCAAGGAGATGTTAAGCGGCATGATCAGGTGTTTGGGGTCGATGGTCAGGGCGCTGGTGGCCAGACCGGCAATACTGCCGATCAACATCACCACATACAGGCTGTGCAGCTGCTGACTGCTCATGTTCAGCGCCTGCATGAACCCCACCGCGCCGGTGGACTGCTCCGACGTCACCATGCGAATCAGGATCACCGCCAGGGCCAGGCGAATCATCGCCCCGCTGCCGAGCCAGCGGGTCATCAGCATCGGGTTGCTGCGGTTATGCTCAATGGCCAGGCCCGTGAGGATCAACACGATAGAAGCCGCCGAGGCCACCCCGATCCACTGCGCTTCCAGCCACCAGTCGATCCGCCCCAAAGACAACACCGCGCAGAGCAAGGCCACGCCGCTGGCGAGGATGGCGAAGGTCAGGAAGTCGAGTTTTTCGAAGGTTTTAAAACGGTCACCCGGCGGCAGTTTCAACAGAAACACGCAGCCCAGGGACAACAGCGCCATACCCAGCTCGAACAGATACAGCCCGCGCCATTCGGCGATCTGCAACAGGTCTTCGGAGAACAACCGCGCCATGGGCAACGCCAGTTGCGAGGTGCCGAGGCCTAACACCAGCGCCTTCATCCGCCATTTCGCCGGGAAGGCCTGGATCATGTAATACAGGCCCAACGAACTCAGCGCCGCACCGACCATGCCGTGGGCCGCGCGCACGGCGATCGCCGAACTCAAGTCATTGACGAACAAATGGCCGAAAGTTACCAGCGCATAGAGCATCAGAAACACTTCGGTGAACGCCCGCAGGCCGAACTGTTGACGAAACTTCACCAGCAGCAGGTTCATCGACACGTTGGTCATGACAAAGGCCGCCGGCAGCCAAGCCATCTCGGCGGTGGTCGCCCCCAGCGCGCCTTGCAGGTAAGGCAGGTTGGCGACCACCAGCGAATTGCCGAGACCACCGGTCAATGCCACCAGCACCCCCACCAGCGCGTAGGCCAGCCGCCTGGGGTTGGAGTGCAACGGCGTCGAGGGCGATCCGGGCAGGCTGGGCCGTTCGTGGGGCTGCCAGTCGCGCGGGGTGTAGTGATCCATTCGATGGCCTGGGTTCAAGGAGTGTTGTCAGTTTGCCACAGCTGAAACACAAATCCCTTGTGGGAGATTCCAGGGTTGAGGGAAAGCCCTCCACCGAAGTCATCATATAACTTGTGAGCACCAACGAATTCGATGAAAACCGGATTTTCATCAGCTACCCGTAAGGCGAGCCTCTTTTGCAGGCTGGAATAAAACCTTGGGGTGAGGGGCTTGCCCTAATGCGGATCAGTTAAGCCGTCATGCGATCTGTAGCAGCTGGCGAAGCCTGCACAGTGGGCATGACGGACAGCAGTGCCTGATTTTACGACTGCTGCGCAGCCGAACGCAGCCTCGCGAGCTCGACAGCTGCTACAGCCCCGAACGCAGGCTTCGCCAGCTTCTACAAAGAGTGTCGCGGTTGAAATTACTACTGACGGGTATTAGGGCTTCCCTCTCTGGCCACAGGTTCAGTGCAGTCATCGGGATGAACATGACCCTCCGTCATTTTCAACCAAAGTCGCGTTGACAAGCACCGGAAAGCCTACCAATACTTCGCCAAGTCATACGACAACCTACAACAAACCAATAACAACAACTTCATGTACAGGGACTTTCATGATGACCACACCCCCAGTCCGTGCGCCTTTCAATCGCCTGCTCCTGACCGGCGCCGCCGGTGGCCTCGGTAAAGTCCTGCGCGAACGCCTGCGACCTTACGCCAACGTTCTCCGTCTGTCGGACATCGCCGCCATGACACCGGCAATCGATGATCGCGAAGAAGTCGTGCCGTGCGACCTCGCCGACAAGCAAGCAGTACATCAACTGGTCGAAGGCGTGGATGCGATCCTGCACTTCGGCGGCGTGTCGGTGGAGCGTCCGTTCGAAGAGATTCTCGGCGCCAACATCTGCGGCGTGTTCCATATCTACGAAGCGGCCCGTCGCCATGGCGTGAAACGGGTGATTTTTGCCAGTTCCAACCACGTCATTGGCTTTTACAAGCAGGACGAAACCCTCGACGCCCACTCCCCTCGCCGCCCGGATGGCTATTACGGCTTGTCCAAGTCCTACGGCGAAGACATGGCCAGTTTCTATTTCGATCGCTATGGCATCGAAACCGTCAGCATCCGCATCGGCTCCTCGTTCCCGGAACCGCAAAACCGTCGAATGATGAGCACCTGGCTGAGCTTCGGCGACCTGACCCAGCTGCTCGAACGCACGCTGTACACCCCGGATGTCGGCCACACCGTGGTGTATGGCATGTCCGACAACCAGCACGTCTGGTGGGACAACCGTTTCGCCGCGCACCTGGGTTATGCGCCGCAAGACACGTCCGAAGTGTTCCGCGAAACAGTCGAAGCCCAGCCGATGCCCGCCGAGGATGATCCGGCCCGGGTCTATCAGGGCGGAGCCTTTGTCGCGGCCGGGCCGTTCGGCGACTGAACCCTTGCCACTCCCCCCATCACAACCCAAGGGAATGAGTTGCCATGCAAGCCGAATTGATTGTCGATGCCCGCAATGCGGTCGGTGAAAGCCCGGTTTGGGTCCCCGAGGAAAGCGCCCTGTACTGGGTCGATATTCCGGCCGGAAGGTTGCAGCGCTGGAGTGCCGACAGCGGGCACGTTCACGTCTGGAAAGCCCCGCAAATGCTCGCCTGCATCGCCCGCCACAGCGCTGGTGGCTGGATCGCCGGCATGGAAAGCGGATTCTTTCACCTGCACCCGCACAACGATGGCAGCCTCGACAGCGAACTGCTGGCCCACGTCGATCACACCCGCCCCGACATGCGCCTGAACGATGGGCGCTGTGATCGTCAGGGCCGGTTCTGGGCCGGCAGCATGGTGCTGAACATGGGCGCCAACGCCGCTGACGGTCGGCTCTATCGCTACAGCGCCGGGCAACCCGGACCACTCGCCGCCCGACTCAGCGGTTTCATCGTGCCCAATGGCCTGGGCTTCAGCCCGGACGGCAAGACGATGTACCTCTCGGACTCGCACCCCAACGTGCAACGGATCTGGACCTTCGATTACGACATCGACAGCGGCACACCGTCCAACCGTCGACTGTTCGTCGACATGCATCACGTCCTTGGCCGCCCCGATGGCGCCGCCGTGGATGCCGAAGGTTGCTACTGGATCTGCGCCAACGACGTCGGGCTGATTCACCGCTTCACCCCCGATAGTCGACTGGACCGTTCCCTTGCCGTGCCGGTGAAGAAACCGACCATGTGCGCCTTCGGTGGCAGCCGGCTCGACACGCTGTTCGTGACCTCGATCCGCCCCGCTGACGACCATGACGAACAGTCCCTGGCCGGCGGCGTATTCGCCCTCAACCCCGGCGTTCAAGGTTTACCGGAACCCCTGTTCAACGACTCGCTTTAACCGCTCCCGCCGCACCGCTGTGCCTTGAATAAAAAAATAACAAGACTGGAGAACCACCCCATGGACTTCAAACGCACGTTGCTCGCCGCTGCGCTTCCCATCACTGCAGCACTGACCTTCACCCTCAGTAGCGCCACCCAGGCGCTGGAAATCAAATTCGCCGACATCCACCCCGCCGGTTACCCGACCGTGGTCGCCGAAGAACAGCTGGGTAAAACCCTGGTGGCCGACAGCGACGGCAAACTGACCTTCAAGATGTTCGCCGGCGGTGTGCTCGGCTCGGAAAAAGAGGTGATCGAACAGGCTCAGGTCGGCGCCATCCAGATGGCCCGGGTCAGCCTTGGCATCGTCGGGCCAGTGGTGCCGGACGTGAACGTGTTCAACATGCCGTTCGTGTTCCGCGACCAGGCGCACATGCGCAAAGTCATCGACGGCGAGGTCGGTGACGAGATCCTCGACAAGATCACTAACTCCGAATTCAACCTGGTCGCCCTGGCCTGGATGGACGGCGGCACGCGCAATATCTACACCAAGAAACCGGTGCGCAGCCTCGCCGACCTCAAGGGCATGAAAATCCGCGTGCAAGGCAACCCGATGTTCATCGATACCATCAACGCCATGGGCGGCAACGGCATCGCGATGGACACCGGCGAGATCTTCAGTGCATTGCAGACCGGGGTGATCGACGGCGCGGAAAACAACCCGCCGACCCTGCTTGAACACAACCACTACCAGAACGCCAAGTTCTACAGCCTGACCGGGCATCTGATCCTGCCCGAGCCAATCGTGATGTCGAAAATCACCTGGGAAAAACTCACCCCCGACCAGCAAGTGCTGGTGAAAAAAGCTGCCAAAGCCGCACAGGCCCAAGAGCGCACGCTGTGGGATGCGAAGTCGGCCAGCAGTGAAGAAAAACTCAAGGCTGCCGGCGTCGAGTTCATCACCGTCGACAAAAAGCCTTTCTATGAAGCCACGGCGTCGGTCCGGGAAAAATACGGCGCGCCTTACGCCGACCTGATCAAGCGCATCGAAGCCGTTCAGTAACCCTCCCTAACATTCATGAAAGGCCCGGCGCCGCTGACGAGTGGATCGTCAGCGGCGCCCGGTTACGGTGAAACCCGATGAAGAATCTGCTGCTGCGTATCAACGACAGGATTTACATGACCTGCATCTGGGTTGCCGGCCTGTCGGTCCTGGCTATTTCTCTGATCATTCCCTGGGGCGTCTTCGCCCGTTACGTCCTGGGCACCGGTTCGAGTTGGCCGGAGCCCACCGCGATTCTGCTGATGATGCTATTCACCTTCATTGGTGCCGCCGCCAGTTATCGCGCCGGTGCGCACATGGCCGTGGCCATGCTCACCGACCGCATGGCCCCCGAACTGCGCAAGACCATGAGCATCGTTTCGCAGCTGCTGATGGCGACCATTTGCCTGTTCATGGCCATCTGGGGCACCAAGCTCTGCCTGTCCACCTGGAACCAGTTTATGAGCTCTCTGCCCACCCTGCGCGTGGGCATCACCTACATGCCGATCCCCGTGGGCGGTGTACTGACGCTGATTTTCGTGCTGGAAAAACTCTTGCTCGGTGACCAGAGCAACCGTCGGGTCGTGCGTTTCGACCTGGTTGAAGAAAGCGAAGGGGCGGCATGAATGGACGCATTGATCCTGTTGGGCAGTTTTATCGCGTTGATCCTGATCGGCATGCCGGTCGCCTACGCCCTGGGGCTTTCGGCCCTGATCGGTGCGTGGTGGATCGACATTCCGTTCCAGGCGCTGATGATTCAGGTCGCGGGTGGCGTGAACAAATTCTCGTTGCTGGCGATTCCGTTCTTCGTACTCGCCGGGGCGATCATGGCCGAGGGCGGCATGTCCCGGCGATTGGTGGCTTTTGCCGGCGTGCTGGTGGGGTTCGTGCGGGGCGGGTTGTCGCTGGTGAACATCATGGCCTCGACCTTCTTCGGGGCGATTTCCGGCTCTTCGGTGGCGGACACGGCGTCAGTCGGTTCGGTGCTGATTCCGGAAATGGAGCGTCGCGGCTACCCGCGGGATTTCTCCACCGCAGTGACGGTCAGCGGTTCGGTGCAAGCCCTACTGACGCCGCCTAGCCATAACTCGGTGCTGTACTCGTTGGCCGCTGGCGGTACCGTTTCGATCGCTTCGCTGTTCATGGCCGGCGTGGTGCCGGGGCTGTTGATGAGCGCGTGCCTGATGGTGCTGTGTCTGCTCTTCGCCAGAAAGCGCAACTACCCCAAGGGCGAAGTCATCCCCATGCGCCAGGCGCTGAAAATCTGCGGTGAAGCGATGTGGGGCTTGATGGCGATGGTCATCATCCTCGGCGGCATTCTCTCCGGCATTTTCACCGCCACTGAATCAGCGGCGATCGCGGTACTCTGGTCGTTTTTCGTCACCATGTTCATCTATCGCGACTACAAATGGCGCGAACTGCCCAAGTTGATGCACCGCACGGTGCGCACCATCTCGATCGTAATGATCCTGATCGGCTTCGCTGCCAGCTTCGGCTACATCATGACGCTGATGCAGATCCCGGCGAAGATCACCACGATGTTCCTGACCCTGTCGGACAACCGTTACGTGATCCTGATGTGCATCAACGTGATGCTGCTGTTGCTCGGCACGGTGATGGACATGGCGCCGCTGATCCTGATCCTCACGCCGATTCTGATGCCGGTGATTCTGGGCATCGGCGTGGACCCGGTGCAGTTCGGCATGATCATGCTGGTGAACCTGGGGATCGGCCTGATCACACCGCCGGTGGGCGCGGTGCTGTTTGTCGGCTCGGCGGTGGGCAAGGTCAGCATCGAAAGCACCGTGAAAGCGCTGCTGCCGTTCTACGGCGTGCTGTTCCTGGTGCTGATGGCCGTGACCTACATCCCCGCCATTTCGCTGTGGTTGCCGCATTTGGTGTTGTAACAACGGGTGGCAAATCTCCCTGTGGCGAGGGAGCTTGCTCCCGTTGGCTCGCGCAGCGGGCCCCAGCAATCTTCCAGAGGGACCGAGTTATCTGGATTTACGACTGCTTCGCAGCCGAACGGGAGCAAGCTCCCTCGCCACAAAAAACTTCATGCAGCCAATGAAAATCACCATGACGCCAACACTCCTCGAACTCGAAGACGAACTCACCCGCCTCACCCTCGTCCCCGAACTCGGGGCGAGCATCGTCAACTGGACCGTGCGCAGCACCGGCCAACCGCTTTTGCGCCACTGCGACCGCCACGCCTTGAGCTACGCCAACAGCTGAGTGAGCACCGCGCGCAACTTGCCGGGCTTCACCGGTTTGTTCAGCAATGGCGCGTCGAGTCGCTGCAACGAGCGTCGACACTGGTCGGTGCGGTCGGCGGTGATGATCACCGCCGGTATCGTCCGGCTGAAATGCTCGCGCAGATGCCGGACCACTTCACAGCCCACCACCCCCCGTGATCCAGGTGGTAATCCGCCAAAATCAGTTCCGGCGCCTGCCCCTGCAAAGCCACCAGCGCGGTGGCCTCGTCGGTGGCGGTGACCACCTCGCAGCCCCACTGCCCGAGCAGTGCGCTCATGCTTTCAAGGATGCTGACTTCGTTGTCCAGCACCAGCAGGCGCCGCCCCGGCAGCGGGTTGCCGGTGCTCGGCTGCGGCGCGGCCTGACTGATCGGCAGTGGGATTTCATGGGAAATCGGCACCTCAATGCTGAACATCGAACCGCGCCCCGGCCGCGAATAAACCTCAATTTTGTAGTCGAGGATCTTGGCGATGCGTTCGACAATCGCCAGCCCCAGGCCCACGCCCTTGCGATCGGCGGCACGCCCGACATCCAGTTGGTTGAACTCGAGGAAGATCGACTCCAGCCGATCCGCCGCAATCCCGCGCCCGGTGTCCCAGACTTCAATGCGCAACGCATTGCCCCGCCGCCGGGCGCCCAGCAGGATGCTGCCGTCATCGGTGTAGCGGCAGGCATTGCTGAGGAAGTTGCGCAAAATCCGCGTCATCAGGCGCAAGTCGGTATGAATGGCGTAATCGCCCATGTGCACCCGCAGGTTCAGCCCGGCCGCCGCGGCCACCGACTGAAACTCCGAGACCAGCGGTGCGAGCAATTCGTCGAGGCGGTACAGGGCGATATCCGGCTTGACCGCGGCCTGATCGAGCCGGGAAATATCCAGCAGGTCGGTGAGCAAGTCTTCGGCCCCTTCCAGCGCCTGATGGGTGCGCTCCACCAACACTTGTTCGACGTCGGGCAGTTTACGTTCACGCAAGGTCGAGATCAGCAAGCGCGCGGCGTTGAGCGGTTGCAGCAGATCGTGACTGGCGGCGGCGAGGTATTTGTCCTTGCTGCGATTGGCGGCCTCGGCGGCATCACGGGCATCGCGCAAGGCTTCTGCGGCGTCCAGCAACTCGTTGGTGCGCGCGGTGACCCGCTGCTCCAGTTCGTCATTGAGTTGTTGCAGGCGCTGTTGAGCCAATTTTCGTTCGGTGATGTCGGCGACAAAACCTTCCACCAGGCCTTCCTGATCCGGTTTGAGCAGCAAGTTCATCAATACGTCGAGAACGCTGCCGTCCTTGCGCCTTAGCTGAGTTTCATAGCCCAGCAGGCTGCCCTCGCGCTGAAGGATTTCGCCGATGGTTTCCAGCTCTTGCGCCCCGCCGACGAACAGCGTGCCCGCCAGGTCCGTCAGGGAAAACAGCACCTCTTGCGGGTCCTGATAGCCAAGCATCCGCGCCAGTGCCGGGTTGGCGGCGCGCATGCCCTCCTGCAGGCTGGCCTGGAAGATTCCGTGCACCGCGTTTTCGAACAGCCATTTGTAGCGATTGCGCTCGGCCTCCAGTTCATCCAGGCGCGCGGCCAGTTCCGGGTAATGACTCTTGCGCGCCGAGTGATTGCCCAGGCCGAGTAACCCAGTCAGCGCCCGTTGCTGTTCGTCAGAGGGCTTCGCCATAGACGACCTCGACGTCGCGCTGGCTGGACTCGCGCGGGTTGGTAAGGATGCAGGGGTCATCCATGGCATGTTGCGACAGGAACGGAATGTCCGACGTACTCACCCCGTGCAGGCCCAGGGTTTCGTGGAAGCCGATGGCGTGTTTGAGGGCGATCAAGTGGTCGACCAGACGCCCGCAGATCTGCCGGTGGTTCAGGCCGCGACAATCGATGCCGAAGGTCTCGGCGATCACCTTGAAGCGCTCCGGCGCCGAGCTGTAGTTGAACGCCACCACGTGTTCCACCAGCACCGCGTTGCACAAGCCATGCGGCAGATCGAGGAATCCACCGAGGCTGTGGGACATGGCATGCACCGCGCCGAGGATCGCGTTGGAGAACGCCAGCCCGGCCTGCATGCTGCCGAGCATGATTTTTTCCCGCAGGGCGATGTCGTTCGGGTTGGCGATCATCTGCACCAGATTGCCGTTGATCAACCGCATCGCCTCCAGCGCATGGGGGTCGGTGAGCGGCCCGTGGCCGGTGGAGACAAAGGCTTCGATGGCGTGGACCAACGCGTCGATGCCGGTACAGGCCGACAGGAACGGGTCCATGCTCAGGGTGGTTTCCGGATCGATCAGCGACACATCCGGCACCGCAGCCTTGCTGACGATGGAGAATTTCATGCGTTCTTGCTGATTGGAGATGATCACGAACTGCGACACATCGGCCGACGTGCCGGCGGTGGTCGGGATCAGGATCAGCGGCGGACTGGGCATGCGCAGGGTGTCCACGCCCTCGAACTCGAGGATGTTGCGCCCGTGGGCGACGACAATGCCGATGCCTTTGCCGCAGTCCATCGGGCTGCCGCCGCCGACCGCGACGATCACATCGCAATGGTTTTCCCGGTACAACTCGGCACCGAGCATCACTTCTTCGATCCGCGGGTTGGGCGAAACGTCGCTGTACACGAAGTAATCGATGCCCTGGGCTTGCAGACTGGCCTCGACATCGGCGACCCAACCGGCGGCGATCACACCGGGGTCGCTGACCACCAGCACCTTGCGGGCGCCGAAGGTCTTGGCGTAATTGCCGACGTTATGCCGACAGCCGGCACCGAAGATGATTTCAGGCGAAACGAATTTACGCAGTTGACTGAGATTCTGGCTCATTGGAAAGCCTGTTTTTTATTGTTTTGAAAGGTAAAGCCAACACTAAAGCATCCGGCTGCGAATGCAATCAGACCAATGGGTAGCGAGCTGGGGGGTACTCGGATTTGCGTCCACTGGAGATCAACTGTGGGAGCGGGCTTATGTGGCGAGGGGGCTTGCCCCCGTTGGGTCGCGGAGCGGCCCCTATAATTTTTCCGGCATACGAGTTGTCCGGATTGCGACTGCTTCGCAGCCGAACGGGGGCAAGCCCCCTCGCCACATAAGCCCTCTGGCCACATAAGCCCGCTCCCACAGGGGATTTGTGTCAGCTCACGATTCATCCGCGATAGATCAGCCGCGAAGCCTTCTCGTTGCGCAAGGTCAGGTGTTCCATGCCCTGCCCCGGCGCGTCGGCTTCGTCCCGGGCCTTGAGAATAACGCTGTGGTGCGGCGACTTGCTGCACACCGGGTCGGCGTTGCTCGCATCCCCCGTGAGCATGAACGCCTGGCAGCGGCAGCCGCCCAGGTCCTTGTGCTTTTCATCGCAGGAACGGCATGGCTCTTTCATCCAGTCATCACCGCGAAAACGATTGAAGCCGAAGGAGTCGTTCCAGATATGTTCGACGCTGTGCTCACGCACGTTGGGAAACTGCACCGGCAACTGGCGTGCGCTGTGGCAAGGTAACGCCGTGCCGTCCGGGGTGATGTCGAGAAACAGATTGGCCCAGCCGTTCATGCAGGTCTTGGGGCGCTCTTCGTAGTAGTCCGGGGTGACGAAAATCAGCTTGCACGGGTGGCCTTCGGCTTCAAGTCGCTGGCGATATTCATTGGTGATGCTCTCGGCGCGTTGCAACTGCTCGCGGGTCGGTAACAGGCCGACGCGGTTGAGTTCAGCCCAGCCATAGAACTGGCAGGTAGCCAACTCGACGAAATCCGCCTCCAACGCCAGGCACAGTTCAATGATCTGCGCGATCTGGTCGATGTTGTGCCGATGGGTGACGAAGTTCAGCACCATCGGGTAACCCTGGGCCTTCACCGCCCGGGCCATCGCCAGTTTCTGGGCGAAGGCCTTGCGTGAGCCGGCGAGCAGGTTGTTCACCGCTTCATCGGCGGCCTGAAAACTGATCTGGATATGGTCCAGCCCGGCGATCTTGAAGTCGCGGACTTTTTGCTCGGTCAGGCCGATGCCCGAGGTGATCAGGTTGGTGTAGTAGCCCATGTCCCGCGCGGCCTTGATCAGCTCGGCCAGGTCTTGGCGCACCAACGGTTCACCACCGGAAAAACCCAGTTGCGCAGCGCCCATCTCCCGCGCCTCGCGCAATACCCGAATCCACTCTTCTGTACTCAACTCTTCGCCCTGTTGGGCAAAGTCCAGCGGATTAGAGCAATACGGGCATTGCAGCGGGCAGCGATAGGTCAACTCCGCCAACAACCACAGCGGTGGACCGGGGCGCTGTTCGACCGCGTTCACAGGGCAATCCCCCGGTGCCAGACCCGCTCGGTGGTGACGGTATGATACGGCGGACGGTCCAGCTCATAGGCCATGCTCATCGCATCGAGCATGCTCCACAGCACATCGAGTTTGAACTGCAGAATCTCCAGCATGCGTTGCTGGCCTTCGCCAGTGACGTAATGCGCCAGGGTAATGCGCAAACCATGCTCGACATCACGCCGCGCCTGGCTCAGGCGATTGCGGAAATAGTCATAACCGGTGGGGTCGATCCACGGGTAATGGGTGGGCCAGACGTCGAGCCGGGACTGATGGATCTGCGGCGCGAACAGTTCGGTCAGCGAGCTGCTGGCTGCTTCCTGCCAGCAAGCGCGGCGGGCGAAATGGACGTAGGCGTCCACGGCGAAACGCACGCCGGGCAGCACCAGTTCTTGCGAGAGGATCTGTTCGCGATCCAGCCCCACGGCTTCGCCCAATCGTAGCCACGCTTCGATGCCGCCTTCACTGCCGGGGGCACCATCATGGTCGAGAATCCGTTGCAGCCATTCCCGACGCACCTCGCGGTCCGGGCAGTTGGCGAGGATTGCCGCGTCCTTCAGGGGAATGTTCACCTGATAGTAGAAGCGATTGGCGACCCAGCCCTGGATCTGCTCGCGGGTGGCGCGCCCGGCGTACATGGCTTGGTGGAATGGGTGGTGGATGTGGTAACAGGCGCCTTTGGCGCGCAACGCCTGTTCGAATTCGGCGGGGGTCATGGGGGTGTCGGTCATTACGGTTCTCCCGATTTTGCGGTGTCTGGCCTGGCGCCTTCGCGGGCAAGCCTCGCTCCTACAAGGGTTCTGCGGTGTGCACAAATCCTGTGGGAGCGAGCCTGCTCGCAATGGGGCCATCCGCTACAGCTCAATACTCATGCCGTCATAGGCCACTTCAATCCCGAGCCGCTCCAGCAACGCCCGTTCGGCCGAGTCTTCATCGAGAATCGGGTTGGTGTTGTTGATGTGGATCAGCACCTTGCGCTGGCGGCCAAAGCCCTCCAGCACTTCGAGCATGCCGCCGGGGCCGCTTTGCGGCAGGTGGCCCATTTCGCGGCCCAGGCTCTGGCCGACTTCGCACACGCGCATTTCATCGTCGCGCCACAGCGTGCCGTCCAGCAGCAAGCAGTCGGCGCGCTGCATCCAGCTCAATACTTCGGCGTCGACCTGCCCCAGGCCCGGCGCATAGAACACCGATGCACCGCTGCGCAGGTCTTCGATGAACAGGCCAATGGTGTCCCCCGGTTGCGGGTTGCCACGGTTGGGCGAATACGGCGGCGCATTGCTGACCAATGGAATCGCACGAAATTGCAGATGTTGGCAGGCTGCGATGTTGAACGGCTTGCGGTCCAGGTCGATGGGTTGCCACTGCAAGCCACCGTTCCAGTGCTTGAGCATGGTGAACAAGGGAAAGCCGCTGCTCAGGTCTTGATGAACCCGCTCGGTGCACCAGACCGCATGCGGGCAGCCTTCGCGCAGGCTCAACAGGCCAGTGCAATGGTCGATCTGACTGTCCAGCAGAACGACGCCGCCGATCGCCGTGTCACGTAACCGACGGGCCGGTTGCATTGCCGGGAAACTCTCGAGTTGCGCGCGAATGTCCGGTGAAGCATTGCAGAGCACCCACTCCACACCGTCGTCGCTCAGGGCAATGGACGACTGCGTGCGGTATTGCGCGCGCAGCTTGCCGCTGCGCATGGCGGCGCATTGACGGCAGTTGCAGTTCCATTGCGGAAAACCTCCACCAGCGGCGGAACCGAGGACGCAAATGTGCATGGGATGCTCCAGAAGGCGGGCCCGGCCAACGCATCGGCTGGCCGGGCGATCAATCAACGGTTGGCGAAATACATCGTCACTTCGAAGCCAATGCGCAGATCGGTAAACGCGGGTTTATGCCACATGGGGTCAATCCTCTTCTTGTGCCGGGCAATTCCGGTAAAGCCATTAATGCACGGGGCGCCGAGTGCCCGAATGCTACTTTCGAAGGAGGTGGCGGCGTGCGTTGGTAGGGGGTGTCGCGCAGATCCTGGAACCATACAAAACCAATGTGGGAACGGGCTAATGTGGCGAGGGGGCTTGCCTGTGGCGAGGGAGCTTGCTCCCGTTCGGCTGCGAAGCAGTCGCGAAGCTTTTGGGGCCGCTTCGCGACCCAACGGGAGCAAGCTCCCTCGCCACAGGCAAGCCCCTCGCTACAAAGGCTCTCTCCCACAGGGTTTGTGGTGTGCTTATGGGGTTAGAAGAACCCCAGCGGATTGATGTCGTAGCTCACCAGCAGGTTTTTGGTCTGCTGATAGTGGTCGAGCATCATCTTGTGGTTCTCACGGCCGACACCGGATTTCTTGTAGCCACCGAACGCGGCGTGGGCCGGGTACAGGTGGTAGCAGTTGGTCCAGACGCGTCCGGCCTTGATCGCCCGGCCCATGCGGTAGGCGCGGTTGATGTCGCGGGTCCACAGGCCGGCGCCGAGGCCGAATTCGCTGTCGTTGGCGATCGCCAGGGCTTCAGCTTCGTCCTTGAAGGTGGTGATCCCCACTACCGGACCGAAGATTTCTTCCTGGAACACGCGCATTTTGTTGTGGCCCTTGAGCAGGGTCGGCTGGATGTAATAACCGCTCGACAAGTCGCCCTCAAGACGCTCGGCCGCGCCGCCGGTAAGCAGCTCGGCGCCCTCCTCCTGGGCGATTTTCAGGTACGAGAGGATCTTGTCGTATTGCTGCTCGGACGCCTGGGCACCGACCATGGTCTCGGTGTCCAGCGGGTTGCCGCGCTTGATCTTGACGATCTTCTTCATCACCTCGGCCATGAACGGCTCGTAGATCGACTCCTGCACCAGCGCCCGGGACGGACAGGTGCAGACTTCGCCCTGGTTGAAGAACGCCAGCACCAGGCCTTCGGCGGCTTTCTCGATGAACGCAGGTTCGGCCTTCATGATGTCTTCGAAGAAAATGTTCGGCGACTTGCCGCCCAGTTCGACGGTGCTTGGAATGATGTTCTCCGCCGCGCAATGCATGATGTGCGCGCCCACCGGGGTGGAACCGGTGAAGGCGATCTTGGCGATGCGCTTGCTGGTGGCCAGCGCCTCACCGGCTTCGCGACCGAAGCCCTGGACGATGTTCAGTACGCCGGCCGGCAGCAAATCGGCGATCAGCTCGGCGAACACCATGATCGACAGCGGCGTTTGTTCGGCGGGTTTGAGCACGATGCAGTTGCCGGCAGCCAGGGCCGGGGCGAGTTTCCAGGCGGCCATCAGCAGCGGGAAGTTCCACGGGATGATCTGCCCGACCACGCCCAGCGGTTCGTGAAAGTGATAGGCGGTGGTCAGTTCGTTGATCTCGGCGGCGCCGCCTTCCTGGGCGCGGATGCACCCGGCGAAATAACGGAAGTGGTCGGCAGCCAGCGGCACGTCGGCGTTGAGGGTTTCGCGCACGGCCTTGCCGTTGTCCCAGGTTTCGGTGACGGCGAGGATTTCCAGGTTCTGCTCGATACGGTCAGCGATTTTCAGCAGCACCAGCGAACGATCCTGGGCCGAGGTTTTACCCCAGGCATCGGCGGCGGCATGGGCGGCATCGAGGGCTTTTTCGATGTCGGCAGCGCTGGAGCGCGGGAACTCGGCGATCACTTCACCCGTGACCGGTGAGGTGTTGGTGAAGTACTCGCCGTTGATTGGGGCAACGAACTCGCCGCCGATGAAATTGCCGTAGCGTGGTTTGAAGGAAACGATGGCGCCGGGTGTTCCAGGTTGTGCGTAGATCATGATGGGCCTCTGTCTGGGTCGATGCCTGTCAGGCCAACAGGCGATGAACCGATAGTAGAGAGCCCCATGCGCCAGACGAATGCGCCGTTGGCAGGGGGGCTCTCGTTATTTGGTAGTAGAAAACGCCTCGGTATCAGCAGGTTTTTGTGGCGAGGGAGCTTGCTCCCGCTGGAGTGCGAAGCGCTCCCAAACCCAGACGCTGCGGTTCATCTGTCACACCGCATTGGCTGGTTTTACGACTGCTTCAGCCGAGCGGGAGCAAGCTCCCTCGCCACAGGTTGTGTAGGTATTTAGATCAGTGCTTGGCGACCAGATCCTTCGGCAGCTTGAACGTCCAGAGCATGCCGCCCTGGTTGAAGTCCTTGACGCGCTTGGCCACTTCGCCGCCCCACAGCGGTACCGCGCCGCCCCAACCGGACAGCACCGAGACGTATTGTTCGCCGTCCATTTCCCAGGTGATGGGCGAGCCGAGCACGCCGGAACCGGTCTGGAATTCCCAGACTTTCTCGCCAGTCTTGGCATTGAATGCCTGCAGGAAACCTTCCGGCGTACCGGTGAACACCAGGTTGCCCTTGGTGGTCAGCACTCCGCCCCACAGCGGTGCGAAGTTCTTGTGGCGCCAGACTTCCTTGCCGGTTTTCGGGTCGATGGCGCGCAGCACGCCGATGTAGTCTTCATTCAACGGTTTGATGGTGAAACCGGCACCAAGGAACGCCGCGCCTTTTTTGTAGGCGATGCCTTCGTTCCAGATGTCCATGCCCCATTCGTTGGACGGCACGTAGAACAGGCCGGTGTCGCGGTTGTAGGCCATCGGCATCCAGTTTTTCGCCCCCAGGAACGCAGGCGCTACAAACACCGAACTGCCTTTGGCCTCGGAACCCGGCGCACCCGGACGGCTGGCCTCGTTGTAGATCGGCCGGCCGTTTTTATCCAGGCCACTGGCCCAGGTGATCTTGTCCACGAACGGAAAGCCGCGGATGAATTTGCCGTTGGTGCGATCCAGCACGTAGAAGAAACCGTTACGGTCCGCGGTGGCTGCGGCTTTGATTTCCTTGCCGCCTTCGCTGTAGTTGAACGACACCAGTTCGTTCACGCCGTCATAGTCCCAGCCATCGTGAGGGGTGCTCTGGAAGTGCCACTTGATGGTGCCGTCATCCGGGTTCAGCGCCAGGCGCGACGACGAGTACAGGTTGTCGCCCGGGCGCAGGTGCGAGTTCCACGGCGCCGGGTTGCCGGTGCCGAACAGCAGCAGATTGGTTTCCGGGTCGTAGTAGCCACCCAGCCAAGGCGCGGCGCCGCCGGTTTTCCACAAATCACCCGGCCAGGTCTTGCCCGCTTCGCCGCCGGAAATGCCGTTCTCTACGGCTTTGCCGTCCTTGTAGACATAGCCCATGTGGCCTTCGACGGTGGGCCGGGTCCACAGCAGATCACCGTTTTTCGGATCGTAGGCTTCGATCTTGCCGACCACTCCGAATTCGCCACCGGCCACACCGGTGATCAGCTTGCCGTTGATTACCAACGGTGCGGCGCTGATCGAATAGCCTTCCTTGTGGTCGGCGACTTTCTTGCTCCATACCACTTTGCCGGTGTCCTTGTTCAGGGCCACGAGCTTGGCGTCGAGGGTGCCGAAGATCACCAGGTCGCCATACAGCGCGACACCACGGTTGATCACGTCACAGCACGGGCGGATGTCATCGGGCAGGCGCGCATCGTATTGCCAGAGCTTGCGGCCGGTGCGCGCATCCACGGCGAACACCCGTGAGTAGGAGCCGGTCATGTACATCACGCCGTCCTTGATCATCGGCTGCGCCTGCTGGCCGCGCTGTTTTTCACCGCCGAACGAAAAGGCCCAGACCGGGCGCAGATCCTTCACGTTGTCGACATTGAGGGTGTCCAGCGGGCTGTAGCGCTGACCCTGGACGCCCAGGCCATTGGTGACGACCTGTTCCGGATTCTTCGGATCCTGGAGGATGTCTTGATCGGAGACTGCGGCCAATGCCTGGCCGGACAACAGCATGGCACTGAGCAGCACGCTCAAGACGAAGGGTTGGCGACGTGCGGGTTGGGTCATGGCGGCTACCTCTGCGGTTTTTGTTATACCCGGGAAATTTTCCCGGTCTGGTGCAGATTCTTGGGCGCCGCCGCCCTTGCAACAATTACCCGCAGTGCGGAGATTTCTAGTTCCTTGGTAGCGGGTCGGAGGAGATGAACGATCAGCGTCACTGGCGCGTGCCGGAATCCACCCGCTTCATCTGCCCCCGCTCGTAACGCGGGTACAAATGGCTGACGCTACGAATCAGCTCATAGCGGCTCAGGTTGATCCCGGCGAAACGTTCGGGGATGGGGCTGCGGATCATCTCGGCCATGTCGCTGCCGTTCGCCGCACCGTCGCGCATGAGTTGATCGAGCCAGGAGAGGTAATCGCGCATTTGCTCGAACGGTTTGCTGTCCGTTGCCACGGGCCCATGCCCGGGCACAATCAGCGTCCACGGCAACCCCTGAAGTGTGGCGATATCCGCCAGCCACATCGACAACCCCGGGCTATTCGGCGTGGTCAGGGCCCGTTGATAAAACACCAGATCCCCGGCAAACAGCACGCCGGTTTTCTGGTCGAGAATAGCCAGATCCGCGCCGGTGTGCCCACCCAGACTCAGCAGCCGCAGATCGTGGTTCCCAAAACTTTGCATACCAGGCGTCAGCGTCTGCGTCGGCAACACCACTTCGGTGCCGCGCATCCAGTCACCCACCAGTCGATACATGTTCTCGGCCATCGCATCACCCTGCTGGCGCAACAGCTCGGTGGTGCCAGCCAGTGCACCAATCGGCACATCGGTGAAAGCCTGATTGCCCAGCACATGATCAGGATGGTGATGGGTCAGCAACACCTGGATCACCGGTTTATCGGTGGTTGCGGCAATCGCTCTGCGCAGGGCTTCGCCGTAGCGCTTCGATGGCCCGGTGTCGATCACCACCACCCCTTGCCCGGTGACGATGAACGCGGTGTTGACGATGTTGCCGCCGTTGTTCTTGGCGAAGTTATCGGTGCTGCCCTCCAGCAACCAGGTGTCTTCGGCAATCTGCCGGGGCTTGAGTGTGTAATCAGGATCGGCCAGGGTCGGCAGGCTCACACAGATGAACAACAGCAGCATCCAGCGCATCACACGCTCCTTGGGTCAGGGTATGGCCGCATCGAATTGATTGCCGCTGTTGTCGCGCAGTATCAGGCGCGTCTGCCCTGCGCCTTCGATGTCGAAAGCCAGGTTGGGGTTTTCGCTGACCGCCGGGAACAGTTCCAGACGCGCCAACACCCGGTCGTCTGGGTCCCGCAGCTCGGCCTGGTTGAGGAAGAATTCCGGGATGCCGCTGACCATGCCGTTGTCCATCGGATGCGCCACCTGCAAACGCACGCGACTGAATTCACCACGGGGATAGCGACCGCCGAGCACTTCGCCGATGTGTTCTTCCCAACCCGGTTGGGTGCGCACCACACTCGGCGCTGTGCAACCGCCGCCGGCCGCATCGATCAGCGTCGAGCCGACATGCCACAGCCCATCACGGGTCAACACCGCCGCGCGCAACGGCGTGGCCTGTTCGACGCGGATGCGGATCGACAGCCACGGCAGCACCCCGGTCAAAGGCTCGAAGTCGACGATTTTCGGCAGCGGATTGAGTTCGGCCCAAGCGAGGATTCGCACCACCTCGCCGTTGAACGCTCTGGCGTCGATTTCCAGCGGCACTTGCCGGGCGTCTTCGGCGAACGGCGGTGCCAGCAGCTTGACCCGCTCGTCGAACACGAACGGCGCGTCGCCAAGCATCTGCTTGTGATAGAACGCCCACATCACCGACGGCACCGGATCGACCTCAACCGCCTGCGCGGCCAAGGGCAACCAACAGGCCAACAGCCAACGCGCGCGCCAGTTCATTGTTGATACATCTCGGGCACGTCATAGCGCAGGCCGTAATGGGCATAAATGCTTTTGACTGCACCCTCGCTAATCAATGCTTCCAGCGCCTCTTCCACCGCATAGGCCAGTTGCCGGTTGCTTTCATGCACCGCCATGCCGATCTCCCAGCGTTGCTTGCCCATGTTCGGGTAGGCGTTTTCCGCCAGCGCCACTTGCGGGTCGGCGGCCTGATGAACTTGCCAGTCGATCTCGCCGCGCATAGCCATCACCGCGTCGACTTCACCCGCCTTCATCGCGGTAAACGCCTGGGCCACGCCGGGGTAATGGTGGGTTTTGGCGGCGAGCATGCCGTTGAACACCGAGGTCAGGTAAAACGACGGCACGCTGTCGACTTCGACGCCGATCGGGTGCTGCTGGAACACCGCGACGCTGGCCACCGAGTCCAGCCGACGACGGTCATAAGCCACTTGCCATTGCTCGGTCTGGTACGGCCCGAACATCACCACATGGCCGTTCTCCAGTTCGCCCAGCTCATTGCGCTTCTGTGAGTAATCGCGGTCGTAGGGGACGCGCATCATCAGGTCGGCCAGTTGCTGATTGTGCAGCTGACTGGCCCGCCAGATGTAATCGCGCAGGTCGTCGTCGAGCTTCTCCCCGGCGGGCGCCCAGATCAGTTTCAGGCGTACCCCCATGGCCTTGGCCAAGGCCTGGGCGAGTTCGACATCGACTCCGCGAGGCTGGCCGGCGTCTTCAAAACTGTAGGGCGCAAAGTCCTTGTAGATCGCGACTTTCAGCTCGGCGGCGGCGATCATTTCGTCATAGGTCCGGACCTGTGCCTGCGCTGCCTGGCAGCACAACCACACAGCACTGATCAACACCGCGAACAGGCGCATGGGTCACTCCTCGACGTGAACGCTGTCCAGGTAGGTGCGTACCGCCCACAAGGCTTCCTGACTCAAGTAGTCAGCCATCTTCGGCATGTACACCCGGCCATCACGCACAGCACCGTTGCGCACGCGTTCGACGAACCACTCATCACCGGCCTCGCCGACGTCGAGCATGCGCAAATCAGGGGCTATGCCGCCGGATTTGGCCTCCAGGCCATGACAGGCCGCGCAGTTCTGGTTGTAGGCTGAAGAGCCGATTTCCAAGGCTTTATCGTGCTCCGGGGAGGAACGATACGGGTTCGCCGCCGCCCAACCATCGGCATTGACCTGCACACCGGCATCCTTGATCGGGGTCAGTCCCTTGGTTTCCACGGCCTGGGGTACCACATTACCGTGGGCCCAGACGGAACCTGCGCTGATGAAGCCGGCCAGCAGTCCGGCAACGAGCAAGGCGTTGCGTTTTGTTGTCATTGTTATGCCCTCAAGATTGCACGCAAAACCTCTTCACAGAGGCCATGGCACTCATCTTAGGAACGGCATCGCGTCAGCCCCATGCTGCTTTGGTGGCCGCGATCTAGTCCCTTGGTAGTAGGGCTTGTGGCGAACAGCCCAGGTGCGTTTCAGGCGTCGTTACTACCTTGGTACTGGCCCATCGGTACTTTCTGCATATTTCCCCGCTCGTCCAGGGTTCCTATGCTGACGCTACCTGTGATGGAGAAGCTTATGCGCCAGCTTGCCCCTTATGCCTTGATCTACCTGCTGGCGATTGCCTGCGCTGCCGGGGTGGCGACCCAGAGTCAGGCGGCGGATGCGCCGTTGCAGGTGCATATCGGCTACCTGGGTTATCGCCCCGACCCCGGGCCGTTGCTGTCGAACATCATTCCCGAACCAGCCGATGCCGGGCTACGAGGCGCGGAACTGGCGATCACCGACAGCAATAGCACCGGGCGTTTTCTCAACCACAGCTACAACCTGGTCAGCGCCAGCGTCGATAGTCCGGATGCGTTGATCGAAGCAGCCAAGGCCCAACACAAACAAGGCCTGCGTCTGTTTGTGGTGAATGCGCCAGTGCAAACCCTGCGCCGGCTCAGTGCCGTGCTACCCGACAGTTTGCTGTTCAACGCCGGCAGCCCGGATGACAGCCTGCGCAGCACCGATTGCTTGCCGAACGTGCTGCACAGCCTGCCAAGCCGGGCGATGCTGGCCGATGCGCTGGCGCAATTTCTGGTGCTGCGTAAATGGCAACGGGCGTTGCTGATCGTCGGCCCGACCGCAGACGATCAAGCCTATGCCGCGGCCCTGCGCCGGGCAGCCAAACGCTTCGGATTGAAACTGGTGGCAGAGAAAGCCTGGAGCTTCGATAACGACCAGCGGCGCAGCGCCCAGGCCGACATGCCGCTGTTCACCCAGACTGCCGAGTACGACGTGGTGCTGGTGGCCGATGAACGTGGCGATTTCGGTGAATACGTGCCCTATCAGACCTGGTACCCACGGCCGGTCGCCGGCACCCAGGGCCTGACCCCGGTGGGCTGGCACAAAACGGTGGAAACCTACGGCGCCGCGCAGTTGCAGAAACGCTTCGAAGCCCTGACCGGACGCTGGATGAATGACCGGGATTTCGCCGCCTGGATCGCTGTGCGCAGCATCGCCAGCGCCGTGGGCAAATTGCGCCAAACGGAGCCGATGGCGATCCGTGCGCTTGAGATCAGCGATCAATCGCCGCTGGACGGCTTCAAGGGTCGCAAGCTCAGTTATCGCTCGTGGAACGGCCAGTTGCGCCAGCCGATCCCCATCGTGCAGCCCCGGGCACTGGTCAGCACTTCGCCGCAAGACGGTTTCCTGCACCCCTTCAATGAAATGGACAGCCTGGGTTACGACAAAGCCGAGGTCAGCTGCCGCTTTCCCTGATCCTTTTTCCACAACAACGACAACAACAAGGAACTCGCCATGCGCCGCACCCTGCTTTCATGCGCCCTGCTGCTCGCCACCGGGCATGCCGTGGCCAGCACCGCCTGGGTCTCCAACGAAAAGGACAACAGCCTGAGCCTGATCGACATGCAGACCCTGCAAGTCACCGACACCCTGCCCGTCGGCCAGCGCCCGCGTGGTCTGTTGCTGTCCCACGACAACAAGCTGCTGTACATCTGCGCCAGCGATTCGGACCGGGTCCAGGTAATGGACGTCGCCACGCGCAAGATCATCAAGGAGCTGCCCTCGGGCAAAGACCCTGAACAATTCGCCCTGCATCCGAACAATCGCTGGTTGTATGTCTCCAACGAGGACGATGCACTGGTGACGGTGATCGACACCGAAACCTCCAAGGTGCTCGGGCAGATCAGTGTCGGTGTCGAGCCCGAAGGCATGGCCGTCAGCCCCGATGGCAAATGGGCGGTGAACACCAGTGAAACCACGAACATGCTGCACTGGATCGACACCGGCACCCAGACCCTGGCCGACAACACCCTGGTGGACCAGCGGCCGCGTTTCGTCGAGTTCAACCCGGACGGTTCGCAGCTTTGGGCTTCGGCAGAAATCGGCGGCACGGTGACGATTCTCGACGTCGCCAGCCGCAAGGTCCTCAAGACCCTGACCTTCCAGATCAAAGGCGTGCACCCGGACAAGGTCCAGCCGGTGGGGATCAAACTCAGCGCCGACGGCAAGTACGGTTTCGTCGCCCTTGGCCCGGCCAATCATGTAGCGGTAATCGACGCCAAAACCTTCGAAATCCTCGATTATCTGCTGGTGGGCCGGCGGGTCTGGCAGATGTCGTTCACCCCGGACCAACGGCAATTGCTGGCCACCAATGGCGTCAGCGGCGACGTGTCGGTGATCGATGTGGCCAGCCTCAAAGTCACCCAGTCGGTGAAAGTCGGACGCTATCCGTGGGGCGTGGTGGTAACGCCATGAACACTCTCGACGTCAGCGATTTGAGTTTCGCCTACGGCCCGCGCGAGGCCTTGCGCCAGGTCAGTTTCAGCCTGGCACCGGGGCGTTTTGCGGCGTTGCTGGGACCGAACGGTGCGGGCAAGTCGACGCTGATTGCGCTGCTCACCCGCCTCTATGATGTGCAGCGCGGAGACATCCGGGTCGGCGGTTGTTGTTTGCGTAACGCAGCGCGGCCGGCGCTGAAGCAATTGGGCGTGGTGTTTCAGCAAAGCACGCTGGACCTGGACCTCAGCGTCGAGCAAAACCTGCGTTACCACGCCGCGCTGCATGGTCTGTCCCGGCGCCAGACCGGGCTTCGAGTCGATGCCGAACTGGCGCGCCAGGCCCTGACCGAGCGCCGTCGCGAACGGGTGCGTGAACTCAACGGCGGCCATCGTCGGCGGGTGGAAATCGCCCGCGCGTTGTTGCATGAGCCACGCCTGCTGCTGCTCGACGAGGCCAGCGTTGGCCTCGATCCGGCCAGTCGCCTGGCGCTCAACCAACACATCCGTAGCCTATGCCGCGAGCACAACATCAGCGTACTCTGGACCACTCATTTGCTGGATGAAGTGCAGCCCAGTGACGACTTGCTGATCCTCCATCAAGGCCGTTTGGTGGCCAGCGGACAGGCTGAGGCGCTGAGCCTGGAACATGGCGGCGATCTCAGTTCGGCCTTCACTCGCCTGACTACTTTGACTTCTTCAGGAGCAGCCGTCAGATGAACGCTTACTGGCAATGTTTCAGCGGTATCGTACTGCGCGAATGGCTGCGTTTTGTGTTGCAGCGCACGCGTTTTCTCAGCGCCCTGGTGCGGCCGTTGCTGTGGCTGCTGGTGTTCGCTGCCGGTTTTCGCGCGGCACTCGGCATCGCCATCATCGAGCCCTACGACACCTACATTCCCTACGAGGTTTACATCATCCCGGGCCTGGCCTGCATGATCCTGTTGTTCAACGGCATGCAAGGTTCGCTGTCGATGGTCTACGACCGGGAGATGGGCAGCATGCGCGTGCTGCTGACCAGCCCCCTGCCCCGGACCTTCCTGCTGTGCAGCAAATTGCTGGCAACGTCGCTGATTTCGCTGTTGCAGGTGTACGCCTTTCTGGCGATTGCCTGGTTGTACGGCGTGCAACCGCCGGCCCTGGGCCTGTTGCTGGCGTTGCCGGCGTTGCTGCTGGTGGCGTTGATGCTCAGCGCGCTGGGGCTGTTGCTGTCCAATGCGATTCGTCAGTTGGAGAACTTTGCCGGGGTGATGAACTTCGTGATCTTCCCGCTGTTTTTCCTGTCGTCGGCGTTGTATCCGCTGTGGAAAATGCGCGACTCCAGCGAGTGGCTGTATTGGCTGTGCGCCTTGAACCCATTCACCCATGCGGTGGAACTGGTGCGGTTTGCGCTGTATGAACGCTTCAACCCGGTGGCGCTGACGGTGTGTATAGGGCTGACACTGATATTCGCTCTGCTCGCCGTACTCACCTTCAACCCGCAGCACGCGGCCCTGCGCAAATCCAGCTGACAACACTAATCCCTGTGGCAATCCGGGCAAAATTACTACTTTAGTACGGGTTTACCTGTCTATCGTCGCATTCACAACGCACCGCTACTGGCATGTAATGGGTTCATAACTATAAGGACTGCCCCCCATGCCGCGTGCCCGACGTGTTCTGTTGCGCCCTTCTCTCGCTGCGCTGTCGCTGAGCCTGTTGCTGGGCGCCGCACAGGCCGAAACAGCGCTGTTCTCCGCCGACGGTTATCGCATCGGCTTGTACCGCAGCCCGACCCCGACTCAGCTCCGGGGCGCGAGCATCATCGACACACCCGCCCTGCAAAACCTGCTCAAGCAAACCCCGCATCCGGTGCTGATCGATGTCTACCGCCGGCAATGGCTACAGGGCCGTTTCATCGAAGACCAGCCTCACGAAAACCTGCCCGGCAGCCATTGGTTGGCCAATACCGGTGACGGCGACCTGACGCCGCCCTGGCAGGCGTATTTCGCGCGCTACCTGCAGCAATTGACGGCGGGCGATCGGGCCCGACCGTTGGTCTTTTACTGCCGCTCCGATTGCTGGTTGAGCTGGAACGCGGTAAAACGCGCGGCCACCATGGGCTATAAAACACTGTATTGGTACCGCGACGGGCTGGATGCATGGCAAGCGGCGAATCTGCCCGTGACGCCGGCCCGGCCCGAGCCCTTTCCCTGACGTGAGCGCTTGCGTGTTGTTGCCACACCCGGATCAAAAAAATAATGAGGTGAAAGGCCATGTACAAAATTCTGATTGCCGACGATCACCCGCTGTTTCGCGAAGCGATTCATAACGTCATCAGCGATGGGTTTCCCGGCAGCGAGGTCATGGAAACCGCCGACCTCGACAGTGCCCTGGCCCTGACCCAGGAACATGATGACCTGGACCTGATCCTGCTCGACCTGAACATGCCCGGCATGCATGGCCTCAATGGTCTGATCAACCTGCGCAACGAGGCGCCAACCATTCCGGTGGTGATCGTCTCGGCCGAACAGGACAAACAAATCGTGCTGCAAGCCATCACTTATGGCGCGGTGGGGTTCATCACCAAGTCCTCGCCGCGGGTACAGATGACCGAGGCCATTCAGCAGATTCTCAATGGCAATGTATACCTGCCGCCGGACATCATCCGCACACAAAAAAGCGGCACCCAACGCCGGATGAACGATACCCCGAGCTTCCCGCCCGAACTGCTCCAGGCACTGACCCGCAAGCAGTTGCTGGTACTCGAACGCATGACCAAGGGCGAATCGAATAAACAGATCGCCTACACCCTGGAAATCGCCGAAACCACGGTCAAGGCCCACGTCTCGGCGATATTGCGCAAACTCAATGTGCACAATCGGGTGCAGGCGATATTGAGTGCCGGGGATATTGATTTCGGGTCGTATTTGCGGCGCTGACTGCCTCAACCCGGTCTGAAAGCTGACCTGTGGCGAGGGAGCTTGCTCCCGCTCGGCTGAGAAGCAGTCGTAAATCCAGGCGGCTCGGTGTATTTGAAAGTTTGTAGGGGGCCGCTTCGCGCCCCAGCGGGAGCAAGCTCCCTCGCCACAAGTACGGTGTTATCTAGATGGGCCGAGCAAATGACTCATCGCCGTCTTGAGTTTCATCGGCCGCACCGGTTTGTGCATCAGGGTGTGGCCCAGTTCGCGGATTTGCTGTTTGAGCTCATTGCTGTAGTTGGCGGTGATCATCATCGCCGGGATCGGTGAGGCACGACGGGCGTTGATGCGGGCCACGGCGTCGACACCATTTTTCTCGTCATCCAGGTGATAGTCAGCGATCAGCAGGTCGGCTTCGGCATGATAGTTATCCACTTGCCGCGCCAGGTCCTCCTCCGACAGCGCCGTGACCACCCGGCAGCCCCAACCTTCGAGCAAGGTGCGCATCCCGGCGCAAATCGCCGCGTCGTTATCCAGCACCCACACCCGTGCACCGCGCAGGCGCTCAAGCATCGGTTCGCTCATCAGCAGGCTCGCCTGAGGCTTGGGCGCCGTGGCACTCAAAGGCACTTCGACGGAAAACATCGAGCCCCTGCCCGGCCACGAACGCACATGAATCCGGTGGCCGAGAATACGGGCGATTTTCTCGACAATCGCCAGCCCCAACCCCAAGCCGCGATCCTGATCCGGGCGCTGCACGTCACCGCGTTTGAACTCCTGGAAAATCTCCTCCAGACGGTTTTCGGCAATGCCCATGCCGCTGTCCCAGACTTCGATCGTCAGCCGCTGGTGATGACGTCGGCAACCGAGTACCACCCGCCCGCTGCTGGTATAGCGAATGGCATTGCTCAGCAGATTACGCAGGATCCGCGCGAGTAACTGAATGTCGCTGCGCACCAGCGCCGAACACGCAATGAAATGCAACTCAAGGCCTTCGCTGCGGGCCACTTGGGTGTATTCGGCGGCGAGGTTTTCCAGCAATTCGCACAAGGCAAACGAGGCTATATCGGCTTTGATCACCCCGGCATCGAGTTTGGAAATATCCACCAGCGTGCCCAACAGGTTTTCCACGTCTTCCAGGGAATTGCTGACATTGCGTACCAGAATCTCGTTGACCACCGGCTCCCTGCGCTCCAGCAACGCGCTGGTGAACAACCGTGCGGCGTTGAGCGGCTGCAACAGATCGTGGCTGACGGCGGCGAGAAACTTGGTCTTCGACAGGTTGGCCTGCTCGGCCTCAAGCTTGGCCTCGCGCAAGCGTGACTCGACGCGGCGACGCTCGTCGATTTCCCGCAGCAACTGGTCATTGAGGGTGGTCAGCTCGGTGGTGCGTTCACGCACGCGCAATTCAAGATTCTGATAGGCCTGATGCAGCGCCTCGGCGGTGCGGCGGCGCTCGGTGATGTCGCGGATCAACACGAAAATCCCCACCACTTCCCCGCTGGCCAGGCGATTGGGCACGTAGGAGCGCAGCATGTAGCGTTCCTGATTGTTGATGTTGGTTTCGGCAAATTCGAACGTCACACTCTCGCCGGCCAACGCCCGGGCCACGTACGCTTCGAGGCGCTGATAGTGCTGCTCGCTGTGGACTTCGCGCAGGCTCTGCCCGAGCATCACGCCCCGGGGCCAGCAGTACCATTCTTCATAGACTTTGTTGGTGAATTCATAGACCAGATCGGCATTCAGGTAGGCGATCAGCGCCGGCACATGGTCGGTGATCAGGCGAATCCAGCGCTCGCTTTCACTGAGGGCTTCGGCGTGCTGGTAGCGTTCGGTGATGTCGCTGAAGGTGTTGACGAAACCGCCCGTGGGCAACGGATGGGTGCGAATTTCCAGCACCCGGCCATCATCGAGGCGCTGTTCGCACTCCTGCAGCAGCCGCCCGTTCCGGTCGCGACTGGCCGGCGTCAGCAGGTTCAGTTCGCTGTCGGCGATCACTTCGGCGAACGGTCGATGGGCTGCCACCGGGGCCAGGCCGCTGAGTTCCAGGAAGCGCCGGTTCCACAGCTCCAGAATGCCCTCGGCGTTGACCATCGCCACCCCCTGGGACAGGTTGTCGACCGCCCGTTGCAGCAAGTGTGATTTCTGCGCCACAGCTTGTTCGCGGCGCAAGGTTTCGCTGAGTTTGACGTCGGTAATGTCAGTGAACAGGATCACCCGTCCGCCTTCCTGGGTCGGCCGTTCGCTGACTTGCAACCAGCGCCCGTTGTGCAGGCGGTAGAGCAGGTTTTCGTCGACATGACCCCGGGGCTCTTCGCTGAACAACCCGGTCGAGGTCATCAAGCGTTTGACCTCGCTCAGGCGCATGCCGGCATTGATCCGCACCCGGCTGTTGTTCCAAAACGCCTTGAAGCGGCTGTTGAACAGCACGATCCGCTGCTTGGCGTCGAACAGCACAAAGGCGTCGGAAATGCTTTCGATGGCGTCGATCAAGTGTTGATGGGCGGTTTCAGCCCGCAGCCGCGCTTCGCTGAGCAAATGATTGCCGGCCTTGAGTTCGGCCATGGCCTGGTTCAGGGCGTCGGTGCGCTCACGCACCTGTTCAGCCAGCACCACCGAATGCTGGAATGCCGCGTACGGGTCGTTGCCCCGGGTGATGCCGGATTCAATGCGCTCGATCAGCGCGCCATTGATGCGCTGCAGTTTGAGGTTTTCGTGCCGCAGGCTGGCGATCTGCGCCTGCAGGTCAGCGCTGTCCAGGGGAGCGGCCTCGGGCAATGGCAACCCCGGTGAAGGTCTGGTTGATGTGCATGCCATTGAACTGTTCTCCGTAGGTATTGAAACCCATCACCCGCTGGTCCCGCAAAAACGCGCCGATCTGTTCGAGGCTGCCGCTGTCTTCCAGCTCCAGACGCCGGAGAAAGCAGTCGCAGCCGATGGTCAGCAGAAGGTCCCCGAGACGCTCTTGCAAACCGTCGAACAGGCTTTGCAGATTCGGCAGCATGGGGCCGGGTGTCATGACGGTGAGGACGATGCCGTTTTCCACCGCACAGTAGAAACTCAGGCTCAGGTCTGGATGAACCTGCTGGATCGCCCGCACGTAATACTGATCGTTGATCCGTACCGCCAACGGGTGCGCGGCGAAGATCCGATAGTCGAGTTCGGCCACCGGCACGCCGATGTGCCGGGCGTACTCCTCGGCCGCCGGTTCGGCGTTGAGCTCGAACACCCGGCGCGAAGCGCTGTCGGCAGCGGTGACCACCAGTTTTTCGGCCCTGGGCAGGATGTGGTGGGTGGTGAAGACTTCGAAGTCCAGCCAGGTGTTGACCAGCACCACCACCGCCGCGCCGCTGTGAAACTCGCCGCCGAAATACACGTGGGTGTGGGTCAGGTAGTTGTCGTCGCCGGCCGAACCGCCGAAATGCGGAATGTCGCCCAACGCCGCGCTCAAGGCAGCAAGCACCATCTCTTCACGGCTGGACAAACCATCGAGCAGGGTCAGGGCAAAGCTGTTGCCCTTGATCGGCGCCAGGGTGTTGCTGCGACAGCCACTGACCAGGCGCTCGACCATTTGCTGGGCATCGATCAGGCTGAAATGCTCCATCTCGTCGATCAGTTCGGTGGCGATGGAAAAGTGCCGATGATCGAAGCCCACCGCCGTCACGCAGCTGCGGCCATAACCTTGGGGGGTGATTTCGCCGGCACTGGTGCAGCCCACCAGCCGAATGCCGCCGAAGCTCTGTTGCAACGCCTGGCCCAGCGCCTGCAAGTCGTACTCGGCGGAACAGAAGAACAGCACAAAGCCCAGATGCGGGTGCAAGAGTTGTCGCGCCAGATCCTGGGCCGCTTGCTGGGCATCGGTGGCCTGGGACATGGCACTGACTACACCGTCGTTCTGAACCTGCTGCATCCTCGCCCCTCGCCGGTGCGCCTGTATGAGGCACGAGTGTACGAAGCCTGCGGGCGGGGACGTATGCTACTTGGGTAGCGGGTGGGTGGTTCGATGGGATGAGAGCCGGCGGATTGATCGTTTGATGGCTGACACTTTTGTGGCGAGGGAGCTTGCTCCCGCTGGACTGCGCAGCAGTCCCCAAAACTGGCCGGTGCGCGATCAGAATCGGGGGCCGCTAGGCGAGCGCTCTAAACAGCATGTAAACGGCGATCACCACGCAGACGCTGGCAAAGCCCATCTGCAACGCCCGGGCCGGCACTCGCGCGCAGAGCTTTCGCCCCAGGATCATCCCGACGATGCTGGCGACAATGAACGCCACACCCAAACCATCGATCCGCACCCCGGCGTGAAACGCGCCGATCACCCCGATCACCGAAATCAGGCTGATCACCATCAATGATGTGGCGATGATCCCGCGCATCTGCACATCGGTCAGCTGCTTGAACGCAGGCACTATCAGAAAGCCGCCACCCACCCCGAGCAACCCCGAAACCACACCGGTCACCGCACCGAGCGCCGCAAGGGTCGCGGTGCATTTGGCGGTCCAGGAAAAACGCCCGGTCTGCTGATCGAGCATGCAGTTTTTCTGGCCCCAGTTGGCATGGCCGTGGTCGCTGGGGCCATCGTCGTGCTTTTCCCGGCGCAACATCCGCCAGGCCACCATGACCATCAGCAGACTGAACAGAATCATCAGGACCTTTTCCGGCAACTGATGGGCGAAGTAGATACCCACCGGCGAAAACACCGCGCCGAGCAGTGCAATCAACAACGCCGCGCGATAGCGCACCAGGCCATGGCGCAAACCGTCGATCGCCCCGACCGCCGCCGCACTGCCCACCGCGAACAAGGCGACGGGAGCGGCCTGAGTCATGCTAAAACCCAGCCCAAGCACGAGGGCCGGCACTGCAAGGATGCCGCCACCGGCACCGGTCAAGCCGAGTACCAGGCCCATGACCAGGCCAAAAAAACTTGCCAACAACATAAAACACTCATGATCCGCGAAAAAAAGCCGGGAACGCCCGGTATCGATTGAGTGACAGGATAGAGCCCGCACAGCTTTTTTCATTAATTGATTTGATGCGGGGCTGGTCAACGCAGGGAAAATGAAACTACCCTCAAAGCCTGTCCCAAAAGAAACAGCCACCATGCCCGCCTTGATTGAAGCCTTCCTCGACCCCGCCTCATCGACCTACAGCTACGTAGTCTACGAACAGGATGGCGGGCAATGCGCGATTGTCGACCCGGTACTCGATTACAACCCGGCAGCCGGTCGAACCGCGACGGTTCAGGCCGACAGGATCATCGCCTTCGTGCGCGTACACCAGTTGCAGGTGCAGTGGCTGCTGGAAACCCACGCCCATGCCGATCACCTGTCGGCCGCACCGTATCTGCGTCGGGAACTGGGGGGCAAGATTGCGATTGGTCAGTCGATCAGCAAGGTTCAGGGGGTGTTCAAAACCTTGTTCAATCTGGAACCGGAATTTAGCGTCGACGGTTCGCAGTTCGATCACCTGTTTGCGCCGGACGAGTCGTTCCGGATCGGCAACCTCAAGGCCACGGCCCTGCACGTTCCCGGGCATACTCCGGCAGACATGGCTTATTTGATCGACAGCGATGTGATTCTGGTGGGCGATACGTTGTTCATGCCAGACGTTGGCACCGCGCGTTGCGACTTTCCCGGCGGCAACGCCAACCAGATGTTTACCTCGATCCGCAAACTATTGGCCTTCCCCGCCAGCGTGCGCCTCTATGTCTGCCACGATTACCCGCCCGAGGGCCGCGCCCCGCAATGCCAGTCCACGGTTGGCGAGCAGCGCAAAAACAATATCCACATTCACGATGGCATCGATGAAGGCTCTTTCGTCGCCATGCGCACCCAACGCGATGCCGGGTTGTGCATGCCGACGCTGTTGCTGCCGGCGATTCAGGTGAATGTGCGGGCAGGGAATTTGCCGCCGGCGGAAGGCAATGGCGTGACCTACCTGAAAATCCCCCTGAACCAACTCTAAACGCCGTAAACCCTTTAGCAGCTGTCGAGCACCACCTTGTGGCGAGGGGGCTTGTCGGAATGCCGCATCACCCCGTTCGGCTGCGCAGCAGTCGCAAATCCGAACAACACGGTTGGTCTGATAGATTGCAGGGGGCGGCTTCGCCACCCAACGGGGCAAGCCCCCTCGCCACAACGACAGCTGCTACAGGAGATTTGCGTTTAGTTGTTGAGGGTCAACCCATTCGCCGGCAATGGCAACGCCGTCTTGTACCTCACCTGCTTGAGCGCAAAGCTCGAGCGGATGTTGGCGACGCCAGGGACTTTGGTGAGGAAGTCCATCATGAAGCGCTCCAGCGACTGAATAGTCGGCACCAGCACGCGGATCAAATAGTCCGGATCGCCGGCCATCAAATAGCACTCCATCACTTCCGGGCGATCCGAAATCGCCTCCTCGAAATGCTGCAACGCCTCCTCCACCTGTTTCTCCAGACTGACGTGAATGAACACATTCACATGCAGCCCCAGCAGATCGGCATCCAACAGCGTCACCTGTTCGCGAATCAGCCCTAATTCTTCCATCGCCTTGACCCGATTGAAGCACGGCGTCGGCGACAGGTTCACCGAGCGCGCGAGGTCGGCGTTGGTGATGCGCGCGTTCTCCTGAAGGCTGTTGAGAATGCCGATATCGGTACGGTCCAGTTTGCGCATGAGACAAAACCACCTGCTTTTTATGTTTATGCAGAATTTTTATCCTTAAATAACCTCAAGCGCAACGAAACACAGAGAAATATTCTTCTGGGCCCGGCCTATGATTGTTGTAGGACAAGATTTCTTCTACCGAAGAATGACTGCCAGCTCACTACAAGAAATTCACAAGATCGAGCGTAGAAGCCATGAACCAAGCGTACGAACCGCTGCGCCTGCACGTTCCCGAACCTTCGGGCCGCCCCGGCTGCAAAACCGACTTCTCCTACCTGCATCTGACCGATGCAGGCTTGGTGCGCAAACCCCCAATCGATGTAGAACCGGCCGACACGGCTGATCTGGCCAAGGGCCTGATTCGCGTGCTCGACGACCAGGGCAATGCCCTCGGTCCATGGGCCGAAGGCGTGCCAGTCGAGATCCTGCGTAAAGGCATGCGCGCCATGCTCAAGACGCGGATCTTCGACAACCGCATGGTGGTCGCCCAGCGGCAGAAAAAAATGTCGTTCTACATGCAGAGCCTTGGCGAAGAAGCCATCGGCAGCGCCCAGGCCCTGGCTCTGAACATCGACGACATGTGCTTCCCCACCTACCGTCAGCAAAGCATTCTGATGGCCCGCGAAGTGCCGCTGGTGGACCTGATCTGCCAACTGCTGTCCAACGAGCGCGATCCGCTCAAGGGCCGTCAGTTGCCGATCATGTACTCGGTCAAGGACGCCGGTTTCTTCACCATTTCCGGCAACCTCGCCACTCAATTCGTCCAGGGCGTGGGCTGGGGCATGGCCTCGGCGATCAAGGGCGACACCAAAATTGCCTCGGCCTGGATCGGCGACGGTGCTACCGCTGAATCGGACTTCCACACCGCCCTCACCTTCGCCCACGTCTACCGTGCGCCGGTGATCCTCAACGTGGTCAACAACCAGTGGGCGATCTCCACGTTCCAGGCGATTGCCGGCGGTGAAGCCACCACATTCGCCGGGCGCGGCGTCGGTTGCGGCATCGCCTCCCTGCGGGTCGATGGCAACGACTTCGTCGCGGTTTACGCTGCTTCCGCCTGGGCCGCTGAACGTGCGCGCCGTAACCTCGGCCCGACCATGATCGAATGGGTCACCTACCGCGCCGGCCCGCACTCCACCTCCGATGATCCGTCCAAATATCGTCCTGCCGACGACTGGAGCTACTTCCCGTTGGGCGACCCGATTGCGCGCCTCAAGCAGCACCTGATCAAAATCGGTCAGTGGTCCGAAGAGGAACACGCCGCCGTCAGCGCCGAGCTGGAAGCTCAAGTGATCGCCGCACAGAAAGAAGCCGAGCAGTACGGCACCCTCGCCGGCGGCCAGATTCCGAGCGCCGCGACCATGTTCGAAGACGTCTACAAAGAGATGCCGGAGCACTTGAAGCGCCAGCGTCAGGAGTTGGGGATCTGACATGAACGATCACAACAATAATATTCAGTTGGAAACCGCCATGACCACGACCACCATGACCATGATCCAGGCCCTGCGCTCGGCCATGGATGTGATGCTTGAGCGTGACGACAATGTCGTGGTGTTCGGCCAGGACGTCGGTTATTTCGGCGGCGTGTTCCGTTGCACCGAAGGCCTGCAGAACAAGTACGGCACCTCCCGGGTATTCGATGCGCCGATCTCCGAAAGCGGGATCGTTGGCGTCGCCGTGGGCATGGGCGCTTACGGTTTGCGGCCGGTGGCCGAGATCCAGTTCGCCGATTACGTCTACCCGGCGTCGGACCAGATCATTTCCGAAGCGGCACGCCTGCGCTATCGCTCGGCCGGCGAGTTCACTGCGCCGATGACCCTGCGCATGCCCTGCGGCGGCGGCATCTATGGCGGCCAGACCCACAGCCAGAGCATCGAGGCGATGTTCACCCAGGTCTGCGGTTTGCGTACCGTCATGCCGTCCAACCCTTACGACGCCAAAGGCCTGTTGATCGCCTCCATCGAAAACGATGACCCGGTGATCTTCCTCGAACCCAAACGCCTGTACAACGGCCCGTTCGACGGCCACCACGACCGTCCGGTAACCCCGTGGTCGAAACACCCCGCCGCGCAAGTACCGGACGGCTACTACACCGTGCCGCTGGACGTTGCCGCCATCGCCCGTCCCGGCAAGGACGTGACCATCCTGACCTACGGCACCACCGTTTATGTGTCGCAAGTCACCGCTGAGGAAACCGGCATCGACGCCGAAGTCATCGACCTGCGCAGCCTGTGGCCACTGGACCTGGAAACCATCGTCAAGTCGGTAAAGAAAACCGGACGCTGCGTGGTTGTTCACGAAGCGACCCGCACCTGCGGTTTCGGCGCCGAGCTGGTCGCACTGGTGCAAGAGCATTGCTTCCACTACCTGGAAGCGCCGATCGAGCGCGTCACCGGTTGGGACACTCCCTACCCGCACGCGCAAGAGTGGGCGTATTTCCCTGGTCCGTCCCGTGTGGGCGCGGCTTTGCATCGGGTTATGGAGGTCTGAATGGGCACGCACGTTATCAAGATGCCGGACATTGGCGAAGGCATTGCAGAAGTTGAGCTGTCTCAGTGGCACGTCAAGGTCGGCGACATGGTCGTCGAAGATCAGGTGCTGGCCGATGTCATGACCGACAAGGCGATGGTCGATATTCCATCCCCGGTGCACGGCAAGGTGATCGCCCTCGGCGGCCAGCCTGGCGAAGTCATGGCGGTCGGCAGTGTGCTGATCAGCATTGAAGTCGAAGGCGCGGGCAACGTTAAGGAATCGACTGCGCCAGCGGCTGTTATTAAAGAAGCACCTGTTGCGGCGCCGAAAGTTGAAGCCGTCGTAGAAAGCAAACCGGCTGCAGCGGCGCCGCGGCCGGCTGCCGTTTGCCAAGGTCCGATGATCGCGCGTGAAGCCGATGAACGTCCGCTGGCCTCCCCGGCCGTGCGCAAGCATGCGCTGGACCTCGGCATTCAGTTGCGTCTGGTGCGTGGCACCGGCCCTGCCGGCCGAGTGTTGCACGAAGACCTCGAAGCCTGGCTGGCTCAGGGTCAGTCGAATGCATCGACCGCCACCGCCGCTTACGCCCAGCGCAACGACGAACAGCAAATCCCGGTGATCGGCATGCGCCGCAAGATCGCCCAGCGCATGCAGGACGCCACCCAGCGTGCCGCCCACTTCAGTTACGTCGAGGAGATTGACGTCACTGCCGTTGAAGAACTGCGCGCGCACCTGAACGAAAAACACGGCGCGACTCGCGGCAAACTGACGCTGCTGCCGTTCCTGGTCCGCGCGCTGGTCGTGGCCCTGCGCGACTTCCCGCAGATCAACGCCCGTTACGACGACGAAGCCCAGGTCATCACCCGCCTCGGCGCGGTGCATGTGGGCATCGCCACCCAAGCCGATATCGGTTTGATGGTGCCGGTGGTGCGTCACGCCGAAGCCCGCAGCCTGTGGGACAGCGCCACGGAAATTTCCCGTTTGGCCACCGCCGCGCGCACTGGCAAGGCCAGCCGTGATGAACTGTCCGGCTCGACCATCACCCTGACCAGCCTCGGCGCGTTGGGCGGCATTGTCAGCACGCCGGTACTGAACCTGCCGGAAGTGGCGATCGTCGGCGTGAACAAAATCGTCGAACGCCCGATGGTCGTCAAAGGCCAGATCGTGATCCGCAAGATGATGAACCTCTCCAGCTCCTTCGATCACCGCGTGGTCGATGGCATGGACGCGGCGCAATTCATCCAGGCTGTTCGCAGCCTGCTCGAACAACCCGCAACCCTGTTTGTGGAGTAAGACATGCAAACTCTGAACACCACGCTGCTGATCATCGGCGGCGGCCCTGGCGGTTATGTGACGGCGATCCGTGCCGGTCAGCTGGGCATTTCGACCATTTTGGTGGAAGGCGAATCGTTGGGTGGCACCTGCCTGAACATCGGCTGCATTCCGTCCAAGGCGTTGATCCACGTCGCCGAACAGTTCCACCAGACACAACACCACAGCCAATACTCGGCGCTGGGCATCAGCGTGTCGGTGCCGACTCTGGACATCGGTAAAAGCGTCGAGTGGAAGGACGGCATCGTTGATCGCCTGACCACCGGCGTCTCGGCACTGTTGAAGAAGCACAAGGTCCAGGTCATTCAAGGCTGGGCCAAAGTGATCGACGGCAAAACCGTTGAAGTCGGCGACACGCGCATTCAGTGCGAGCACCTGGTGCTGGCCACCGGTTCGAAAAGCGTGAACCTGCCGATGCTACCCATTGGCGGGCCGATCATCTCCTCCACCGAAGCCCTGGCGCCGAAAAGCGTGCCGAAACGACTGGTCGTGGTCGGTGGCGGTTATATCGGTCTGGAGCTGGGGATTGCCTATCGCAAGCTCGGCGCTGAGGTCAGTGTGGTCGAGGCACAAGATCGTATCCTGCCGGCTTACGATGCCGAACTGACCCATCCGGTGCACGAAGCACTCAAGCAACTCGATGTTAAGCTTTACTTGAAACATAGCGTCGAAGGCTTTGATCCACAAAGAAATACGCTGCAAGTTCGTGACCCCAACGGCGACATCCTGAATCTTGCAACCGATCAGGTGCTGGTGGCCGTCGGTCGCAAACCCAACACCCAGGGCTGGAACCTCGAAGCCTTGAACCTGGACATGAACGGTTCGGCGATCAAGATCGACAACCGTTGCCAGACCAGCATGCGCAACGTCTACGCCATCGGCGACCTGAGCGGCGAACCGATGCTCGCGCACCGGGCCATGGCGCAGGGTGAGATGGTCGCCGAGCTGATCAGCGGCAAACACCGCGAATTCAACCCGACCGCCATCGCCGCCGTGTGCTTCACCGACCCGGAACTGGTGGTGGTCGGCAAGACCCCGGACGAAGCCAAGGCTGCCGGCCTGGACTGCATCGTGTCCAGCTTCCCGTTCGCTGCCAACGGCCGGGCGATGACGCTGGAGTCGAAAAGCGGCTTCGTGCGGGTCGTCGCACGGCGGGACAACCATGTGATCGTTGGTTGGCAAGCCGTCGGTGTCGGTGTGTCGGAGTTGTCGACGGCGTTCGGCCAGAGCCTGGAAATGGGCGCCCGGCTGGAAGACATCGCCGGCACCATCCACGCACATCCGACGCTCGGCGAAGCGGTGCAGGAAGCGGCGTTGCGTGCCCTTGGCCACGCGCTGCACCTGTAAACGCGGTCAACTGTGGCGAGGGAGCTTGCTCCCGCTGGGCTGCGAAGCGGCCCCCTGCTGACTTCCAGACACACCGCGTTGTCTGGTTTTACGACTGCTTCGCAGCCGAGCGGGAGCAAGCTCCCTCGCCACAGGATTTCGAACGATAAATAATCGGCGGCAAATTTAATGAGCGAGCCGATAGTCCGGGCTGCGAAATGGGCCCGGAATGAAGTATTGTTGTCCCCATCCAGAAAAATGTCAGAAGCCTTGAACCGTTTCGACGGTTGTTAAGTGATAGAGGGTGTCATGGGTAACGAAAGCATCAATTGGGACAAGCTGGGTTTTGACTACATCAAGACAGACAAGCGCTATCTGTCGCACTGGCGTAATGGCGAGTGGGACAAAGGCACCTTAACCTCTGACAACGTGCTGCACATCAGCGAAGGCTCCACTGCCCTTCACTATGGCCAGCAGTGCTTCGAAGGCCTGAAGGCCTACCGCTGCAAGGACGGTTCGATCAACCTGTTCCGCCCGGACCAGAACGCCGCACGCATGCAACGCAGCTGCGCGCGCCTGCTGATGCCTCAGGTGTCCACCGAGCAGTTTGTCGAAGCTTGCAAGGAAGTGGTCCGCGCCAACGAGCGTTTCATCCCGCCTTACGGCACCGGCGGCGCGCTGTACCTGCGCCCGTTCGTGATCGGCGTGGGTGACAACATCGGCGTGCGTACCGCGCCCGAGTTCATCTTCTCGATCTTCTGCATCCCGGTCGGTGCCTACTTCAAGGGCGGCCTGACCCCGCACAACTTCCTGATCTCCAGCTACGACCGTGCCGCTCCACAGGGCACCGGCGCGGCCAAGGTCGGTGGCAACTACGCCGCCAGCCTGATGCCAGGCTCCCAGGCCAAGAAGGCGCACTTCGCCGACGCCATCTACCTGGACCCGTTGACCCACACCAAAATCGAAGAAGTCGGCTCGGCCAACTTCTTCGGGATCACCCACGACAACAAGTTCGTCACCCCGAATTCCCCTTCGGTGTTGCCGGGCATCACCCGTCTGTCGTTGATCGAATTGGCCAAGACCCGTCTGGGCCTGGAAGTGGTCGAAGGTGACGTGTTCATCGACAAGCTGTCCGACTTCAAGGAAGCCGGTGCTTGCGGTACTGCCGCAGTGATCACCCCGATCGGCGGCATCAGCTACAACGACAAACTGCACGTGTTCCACAGCGAAACCGAAGTCGGCCCGGTCACCCAGAAGCTCTACAAAGAGCTGACCGGTGTACAGACCGGCGACGTCGAAGCGCCAGCGGGCTGGATCGTCAAGGTTTGATTTGACGCAACTGTCCGTTTGAACACAAAAGCCCGGCCATCATCTTGAAGGCCGGGCTTTTTTTCATCCGCGTTTCGTGGCAAACGTCACTAGACTTGCCACGTGCAACAGCCATCAACAGGTGCCATCCATACCATGAGCAAACTCTGGCGAAAGTATCTGGCCTTGCTGGATACCGACTTCACCACGCGCGTGTTCGATAACATCAAGAATCTGCTGGTGTGCGCCCTGTTGTTCGCGGCGGGCACCAACGCATTGCACAGCGGCCATGATCTGTTTATGGGACTGTTCGCTTCAAGCCTCGCCGGCTGGGGGTTGATCCTGACGTCAGCGGTGCTGATGCTACTCAATGTCAGCGACGGCCTGCGTCGGCTGTCCCGGTTGCCGTATCACACGGCGTTCCAGATCATTCTGTGTCTGGTTTACCTGATCCTGGCAGTGCGAGTGGTGGAAATCGTCTGGGATTTCAGGGCGTAGCGGTCACGGCACGAGGTGTTTGCCAACGCAGCTCATCCTGGGCAATCCGGGCAAACAACCACTCCACAAACACCCGTGTCTGCACCGTCACGTCCGGCGCAACGCCGTAGTAATAACGCGGCAACGGCATAGGCAACTCGGGCAACGGACAGATCAGGCGTCCGCTCGATAGGTGGGTGCCCAGCAAAGAGGTCGGGCACAGGGCGATACCCTCTCCATCCACGGCGGCCTGAAGCGCCAGGTGCATGTGATCAAACTGTCGGGTTACCTGAGTGACCGACTGGCTTTGACCAAAGTGCATGGCCCAATTGTGCCAGTCTTCGCGACGCGCCTTGACGGTCAGCAGCGTGTGCCGGCTCAGCGAAGTGAGGTCTTCAAGTGGCAGGCGCTCGATCAGCGAAGGTGCCGCGACCAGCAACAGTTCGTCTTCGAAGAGTACTCGCGCCTCAATTGCCGGTGCCCAGTCGTCACGACCACGACGAATGACGATATCAAACCCGTCGCGTACCTGATCGGGTGCCCGGGTTTGAGTGATCACCTGCGGCTTGATACCCGGGTGCTGCGCAACAAAATCCTCCAGCCTGGGTGTCAGCCAAAGTATGGCAAAGGACGGGCGGACATTGATCTTCACGGTAGGCAGCGAGGCATGCTGCTTGAGCGCAGCGGCGGCGTTGGCGATCTGCGACAGCCCGGCACTGACCTGCTCATAAAAGCGCTGGCCGGCCGGCGTCAGCACCGATTGACGGATACGCCGCTCGAACAGCAACACGCCCAGGTATTCCTCAAGCAATTTGATATGCCGGCTGACGGCACTGTGGCTGACATGCAGCTCTTCGGCCGCCAGGCTGAAACTCTGATGGCGAGCAGCAACGGCGAAGGCGCGAACGGCATTAAGCGGAGGTAGTTGATTGATCATGTGTCTAATTTAGTCACCTATGCGCTTTAATTAAAGCGTTTGTCACGCTCGTTTCGTCACGCCAATCTGCCAACACGCAGCCAGCGCCACCGACGGAGCAAGACATGAACAGCTACGGACTCTTTGTACTTTTCGCCACCCTGACCATTTTGAGCCCGGGGCCTGGCGTGGTCCTGACCCTGTCCAACGCGGTGCGCCACGGTTGGACGGGGGCTGTGCCGGGCATTCTGGGGGTCGCGTCGGGGGCGTTTGTCGTCGCGGCCATCAGCGCCACCAGTGTCGGGCTGATACTCAGTACTTCCGCGAACGCCTTTACCGCGTTGAAATACGCAGGGGCCGCCTATTTGTTGTACCTGGGCTACAAAAGCTGGCGCTCGGATCGTTTGAGCACCCTGCTTGAAACGCGCCCCTCAAGCCCTGGCTATCGCTTCCTCGAAGCGGCTTCGATGCAGTTGTTGAACCCCAAGGCGGTGTTTTTCTTTCTGGCGGTGTTCCCGCAATTCATCGACACCTCGGCGCACTTCTACACCCAGTTCCTCAAGCTGATTGCCTCCTACGGTTTACTGGTGATCCTGGTGCATGGCAGCTATGCCTTGCTTGCCAATGCCGCCAAAGGCTGGTTGTCGAGCCCGAAGGGCTCCTGGCTGGCGGCGAAAATCTCGGGCGTGACCTTCGCAGGCTTTGGTGTACTCATGGCCTCGTCCAGTCGCTAAGCCGCAGGACTGGCGATCGCGCGGCGCCTGGTCTCGGTGGGCGCAGGTTGTGCTGTCGCGGCCTGAACCGGCAGCTCCATGGCGAACCGGCTACTGAGTTCCTTACGCCCCAGAGCCGTCAACGCCAGCGCCCGACTGTCCAGGTCCTGCGTCACCCATTTGCGCTTGATCGCCGTTTGCAGCAATGCCGCGCCCAAGGCACCGCCCAGGTGCGGCCGACGCATGCTCCAGTCCAGGCACGGGCAAGCGAAGCGGCGGCGCAAGGTGCCGAGGTCTTTGACGTCGATGCCCAATCCTTCGAACAACACCTCACCGCTGTCGCTCAATCGATAAACCTGCTCATCGGCTTCCAGCAACCACCCCGCGTCGATCATCCGATCATGCAGCAACACTGCCAGCGTGCCGGCCATGTGGTCGTAGCAGGTGCGGGCGAATTGCAGGCGATCCGGGGTGCGCACGTTGAACGTTGGCGTGGCGTTCTGGCCGATCACCATCAGCGCTTCGAGTGCCTGGGCCACGCGTTTGTCCGCGAGGCTGTAATAGCGATGGCGCCCCTGAACGTGCAAGCGCACCAGTGCCAACTCCTTGAGTTTTGCCAGATGCGCGCTGGCAGTCGAGGCGCTGACTTCGGCAATCGCCGCCAGTTCGGTGCTGGTGCGGGCGTGGCCGTCCATCAGCGAGCAGAGGATTTTCGTCCGGGCCGGTTCCGCGATTGCGGCAGCCACTTGAGAGACGCCGATGTCGTGTTGTTCTGCGTTCATATTTCGCTCCCGGACGAATCAAGGCCCTTTCGGACTGGAGATAGTAGCAACACTTTTCAACCACCGATAAGGCTGCGACCCATGGACCCGATCATCGCTGCGACTCACGCCGATCCCTACCTCTACTACGCACAACTGCGCGCCGAGGGTGGGTTGGTTTTTCATCAGGGACTGAAACTGTGGGTGGCCAGCAGCGCCCGAGCCGTTGCCGCCGTGCTGGCGCATCCGGACTGTCATGTGCGGCCGTCCCATGAGCCGGTGCCCCAGGCGATTGCTCAAGGCATGGCCGGCAAGGTGTTCGGTCCGTTGATGCGGATGAATGAGGGTGAGCGGCAGCGTTGCCCGAGGGCGGCGATTGAGCCGGGGTTGGCGTTGATTGATGTGAATGAAGTCAACTCGCTGGTCAGCGCTCGGTTGATTCCCCCTGGAGCCGAAGGGTTATACATGGCGATGTTTCGCGGGCCGGTCTGCGTGGTGGCAGCGTTGCTGGGTTTTTTTCCGGCTCAGGGCCGGGCTATCAGCGAGCTGACCGCAGACTTTGTCGCCTGCCTATCGCCCCTCAGCAATCAGGTACAACTGGACGCCGCCCATGGCGCGACGGAACAGCTGAAGGGCTATTTCATCGAGCTTCTGGACGACCCGAACAATCGAAGCGCCCTGCTCGCCGGTATCCGGCAGCGTTTCGCGGCGACATCGACCGACCCGGAAACCTTGATCGCCAACCTGATCGGCCTGTTCTCCCAGACCTACGAAGCCACCGCCGGACTGATCGGCAATGCGCTACTGGCGTTGAATCGCAACCCGCAGCTCGATTTGACTCAGATTGACGAGCTGATCGCCGAAGTGCAGCGCTTCGATCCTTCGGTGCAAAACACCCGCCGCTTCGTCGCAGCGCCCTGCGAAATCGACGGCGTGAGCCTGAACACCGGCGACGTCATTCTGGTGCTGTTGGCCTCGGCCAATCGCGATCCGCAGCTCAACGACAACCCCGATACGTTCCTGCTCGAGCGCCCAAACCGCCGCAGTTTCACCTTCGGCGCCGGCCGTCATCAATGCCCGGGGCAGATGCTGGCCTTAAGCATTGCCAGCGCGACGCTGACTGAGATCCTGGCGATGAAACCTGCTTTGGACCGGTTGACCTGGCACTACCGCCCTTCCCTTAACGGGCGCATTCCTTTGTTCACTGATCTGCCGAACGCCTGACAAACAACGCATCATTTCCGACCTGCGCAACAGGCTACAGCGCCTTGCGTCATTGCCTACAACTACGCCAGAATCCGCCGGCTTGTGCGCCTTGGGGCCCGTCGGTAACTTGATTCCCGTCACTGAATGGTCAGTGATCGGGTTTAGTCGCTCGGTAGTTCCCAAAGCAGCACGCACTCCGTTCAGTCAGGTATTACCATGCCTGCGCTCAATGGCAGCTGTGCGCAGGGCACCTTCGGGTGCGCCGGTAAAGCTTTGGTACCCGGTCGACTAACCTGCCTGCAGCTGCCACCCCCTTCGTTTAGTCGCGAGAAGGTTGCAGCATCAATAAAGGTACCTAAGCAATGTTCAAACACACTCCAAATCCCCCTGATTCAGAAGCCGAATCGGTTTCACCCAAGACCCCACGCAAACCCAGCACAATGTTCGTCGTCGCCCCCGACATCGATACCGAGAGCCTGCTGGCTAATGCTTGCGAATCACTGGCCTCGGCCAGCGTCATGATCAGTGATTTCGCAACCCTTCTGGAAGGCCCACATCGCAACACAGTGCTGGGGATTCAGCAGGTCATCATGCTCGGCGAACTGGCCGTGAACCGGGCACTGGATAACATCGATCCGCAGCAATAGCCAATGGTCTGTGGCGAGGGAGCTTGCTCCCGCTCGGGTGCGCAGCAGCCGCAAAACTGACGAGCGGAGATTACCTGACACACCGCATTCACGGGTTTCAGGGCCGCTGCGCAGCCCAACGGGAGCAAGCTCCCTCGCCACAGAGTGGAGTAAAAATGTGAGCTTTATCTACCAAGATCCAACAATGAGCCACGAAGAAGCGACGAGACTTCTAACTAGCAACGTAGAAACCAGCATTGTCGCCGCACTGGTTTCTATCGGTCTGAATGAACAAGACAAGACCTGGGCTCAGAACACCTGCCTGAAGCACCTCGAGAGTGAGTCTGAATCGGTTGCCGCAGCTGCCGTCACCGCGCTCGGTCACATAGCCCGCAGACAGGGTGGTCTGGACTTGGGTGCTGTACTCCCCGCTCTTGAAAAGGTGAAGGAAAAATTCCCCTCACTGGAAGGGACTGTGGCGGACACCCTTGATGATATTGAGGTATTCACCTGACTCACCGTCTCGTAAAAGAACCTTTTTCCGCGAGCCGAACACTGAACTGTGGCGAGGGGGCTTGCCCCCGTTCGGCTGCGCAGCAGTCGTAAAATCGGCGCATGCAGTCATGCCTGAAGAACTGCGATACCCGGACTGGGGTCGCTGCGCAACCCAACGGGGGCAAGCCCCCTCGCCACAGCTCACACAACCATCAATCATCCCGCGTCAGCACTTCCAGCAATTCAATCTCGAAAATCAGATTCGAATTCGGCGTAATCGCCCCCATCGACCGCTCGCCATAGGCCAGGTGCGCCGGCACCAGCAGCTTGCGCTTACCGCCGACCTGCATGCCCATGATTCCCTGGTCCCAGCCCTTGATCACCCGCCCCGTGCCAATCACGCACTGGAAAGGTTTGCCCCGGCTGTAGGAGGAATCGAATTCGGTACCGTCTTCCAGCCAACCTCGATATTGGGTGGTGATCAGCGCGCCTTTGACGGCGGCTTTGCCGTCGCCCACTTCAAGGTCGATTACCTGCAATTCATCATTCATGACATTCACTCTATCTGTGCGCGTGCCCGAACGGGCTTGATGGGCGCCGTTTTCCCAGAAACGTGGGCTATTGGCAAGCCGGGTCGACTAACCCGTTCACTCCTTGCGGTGGCCAAAAGGAATGCCGTTAAAGGTGTGCGTGCAACAAGAGCAGTAAGGGGTCATGTACTCAGCCGTCAGTTCAGGATTGACGATCTGCAAACAGCCTTGATCATCGATATACAAACCGCTGAAATAGCTCGACTCCCCCAGCCGCACCTGCTCCTGCCTGTCCTTTTCATGCAGGGCAACCATCCAGAACACAGGCTCAGGTCGATCCAGGCGAGCCACCGCCTCGCTGAAAACCTCATCCCATTGCCGACCGACGCGGGACAGCAGGAACCGGAACAATGGTGTGTAATCGAACCCGTGCCGACGAGTTCCATGCATCGAACCGCGTGACGACTCATTGTGGATTTCGGCTTTGGTATGGCGCTGATACCGGTACTCACCCGAGTATTCATTCAACCGAACTCCCCAGGTACGAGTGTTGATCTTGCGGTAGAGGGGTTTCTTTTCCAACACGTAGCTCCTGACATCCAGTCACTCAAACACCCTATGCGTTTTACTCGAACGGTGGACAATATCAATCCGTCCGCCGTGGCTGATTGTTTCAGACGGCTTGAAGTGGCACTGATATCGCGGACCTGGCGATGTATGAGGCCAAGCGCAGCGGGAATAATCAGTATCGGTTGGGGAGCATCAGCCCGATACGCGTTCACAGCGAATAGCCTTGGGTAAACGCCAAGTCTCTGGGTCGGCCACATTGATCCGCTCCATGCATCAATACATACCAACTATGCAATTAACATATCGATGCCCCTGCTCCACTATCCACCCCAATAAGAACCGTGCACCGCGTCCAGGCAGTGCACGTCATAAAAGCGGTGGAGTACACGTCAATGACAGCATCAATCCATTCCGGTCGCTCCCGGGCCAGTGCGATTTTCCGGGTGACCTCGGGCAACTTCCTCGAACAATTCGATTTCTTCCTTTTCGGCTTCTATGCCACGCAGATCGCTGCCGTGTTTTTCCCGGCCAGCAGCGAGTTCGCGTCCCTGATGATGACGTTTGCGGTGTTCGGCGCCGGCTTCCTGATGCGTCCGTTGGGCGCCGTGATACTGGGCGCCTACATCGATGATGTGGGGCGCCGCAAGGGGCTGATCGTCACCCTGTCGATCATGGCCAGCGGTACGATTCTGATTGTGCTGGTGCCCGGATACGAAACCATCGGGCTGTTCGCCCCGGCCATCGTGCTGATCGGCCGATTGTTGCAAGGCTTCTCGGCCGGTGCGGAACTGGGCGGTGTATCGGTATACCTCGCGGAGATCGCCACGCCCGGCAACAAAGGTTTCTTCACCAGTTGGCAATCAGCGAGCCAGCAAGTGGCGATCATCGTCGCGGCGGCTTTGGGTTATGGCCTGAACCAATGGATGGCGCCCACGATGATTGCCGATTGGGGCTGGCGGATTCCGTTTTTCGTCGGTTGCATGATCGTGCCGTTCATCTTCTTCCTGCGCCGTAACCTGGAAGAAACCGAAGAGTTCGCCGCCCGCAAACATCGGCCAGGCATGGGCGATGTGTTCCGTACCCTGGCGCAGAACTGGGGCATCGTGTTCGCCGGAATGATGATGGTCGCCCTGACCACGACCGCGTTCTACCTGATCACCGTGTACGCGCCGACCTTCGGTAAAACCGTGCTGCACCTGAGCACCTCCGATGCGCTGCTGGTGACCTTGTTGGTGGGCGTTTCGAATTTTTTCTGGCTGCCGATTGGTGGCGCGCTGTCGGATCGCATCGGTCGTCGCCCGGTACTGATCGCCATGGCGCTGCTGACGTTGGCCACGGCCTACCCAGCGCTGACCTATTTGGTACACGCACCGAGTTTCATCAACATGCTGCTGGTGCTGCTGTGGCTGTCGTTCATTTATGGCCTGTACAACGGCGCGATGATCGCCGCGCTGACGGAAATCATGCCGGTCGAGGTTCGGGTCGCAGGTTTCTCTCTGGCTTATAGCCTGGCGACGGCGGTGTTCGGCGGTTTCACACCAGCCATATCGACCTTCCTGATCCAGTACACCGGCGATAAGGCTGCGCCCGGTTACTGGATGAGTTTCGCCGCGCTCTGTGCGCTGTGCGCGACGCTGTTTCTCTATCGCCGTGCCTCTGGCCGCCTGCAATCGGCTGTGTCGTGAACCACCCAACCTCTAACTGCGAGAGCTATTTGATGAAAAGGTTTTTCAACTTCACCGCCCTGGCCCTGGTGGCCAGTCTCGGTCTGAGTTCGATCGCCCAGGCTGAAGAAATCCGTGTGATGACGTCCGGTGGCTTCACAGCAGCCTACAAAATCCTCGGTCCGAAATTCGCCGAGTCTAGCGGCAACACCCTCGACACCGCCCTCGGGCCATCCATGGGAAAAGCCCCAGAAGCGATTCCCAATCGTCTGGCCCGTGGTGAAAAAGCCGACGTGGTCATCATGGTCGGCTATGCCCTCGACGACCTGATCAAGCAAGGCAAAATCGATCCCGCTTCACGGGTCGAACTGGCGGATTCGCGGATCGGCCTGGTGGTGCGTGAGGGTGCGCCGAAGCCGGACATCAGCTCGGTGGAAGGCCTGAAAAAAGCCTTGCTCGACGCCAAGTCAGTCGCTTACTCCGACAGTGCCAGCGGCGTGTATATCGAGGATCAACTGTTCAAGCGTCTGGGCATCGAAAACCAGCTCAAACCCAAATCGAAGATGATCCCGAAAATCCCGGTGGGCTCGGTGGTTGCCACCGGCGATTATCAACTGGGCTTCCAGCAGGTCAGCGAATTGCTACCGGTGCCCGGGGTGAGTTTTGTGGCGAAAATTCCAGAATCGGTGCAATCAGTCACTCGTTTCGCCGCTGGTATTCCGGTCGATGCGCAACACCCGGCCGAGGCCAAGGCGTTGCTTGAGTACCTGGCCTCCACCGCAGCCCAGCCGGACGTAAAAGCCACAGGGCTGGATTCGGTCAGCCGCTGACCGAGGGTTGCTGGACTTTCATTTCCACCACCAGGCGCTCCAACGCCAATGCCGCCGGGGTTAACGTACGGCCCCGGCGCTTGATCAAACCAACACTGCGCATTACCTGTGGATCGGTCAGCGGTACCCGCGTCAGGATCGGGTGATCCGCCGCCGGCATCGCCATCAACGGCACGGCAGCCACGCCCAACCCAGCCTCCACCAGACCGATCATGGTCGTCACATGACGGGTTTCGCAGATGCTCGGCCGTTGCGGCACCACGCCAGTCAGCGCTTGATCCAGCAAAAAGCGATTACCCGAAGTCTTATCCAGTGAGATGTAATCCTGCTGATAAAACTCATCCCACGTCACGCTGCTGCGTCCCGCCAAGGGGTGATCTCGTCTGCACGCCACCACATAACCTTCTTGCACCAATGGCTCGAAATCGACTTCGGCCTCCAGGGTGCCCATGAAGCTCAGGCCGAAGTCCGCTTCACCGTTGACCACGGCGCTCAATACCTCGTGAGCGCTGGAATCGAGCACCTTGACCTTGATCCGCGGAAATTGCCGGTGGTAGTGGGCGATCACGCGCGGCATGAAGTAGTACGCCGCCGACGGCACACAGGCGACGGTGACATGCCCGAGCCGGGTCGAGGCGACTTCGCTGATGCCCAATAGCGCCACGTCCAGGTCATCCAGCAGGCGCTCGACGCTGGGCATGAAACCACGCCCGGCCTGAGTCAGGCTGACCCGACGAGTGGTGCGCTCGAACAATTTCACGCCCAGAGCGTCTTCGAGCTTTTCGATCCGCCGGCTGAGGGCCGGTTGGGAGATGCGTACGGTGTCCGCGGCCTTGCGAAAGCTGCCCTGCTCCACCACAGCGCGAAAGGCTTGCAGATCGTTAAGGTCGAAGTTGATGGCCATGGTACGCACTCGGGAACGAACAGATTGATCAGCTTATCCTATGAATGTCACTAATTGATGCTAAATGTAACGACATCTTGGGTGCTTTCTCGCGATACCGGTGTGTCGGCCCAAACGTTTTCGTTCATGGCTGACGCATCCGGCTCCAGCCTTTATCCTTATCGCCCCCGCCGTATCGAGTTTTTGGAGTTTCGCATGCCCCACGAAGGCAACCTGTTACAAGCCGCTGTCGTCTTTTTATTCGCGGCGGTACTCACCGTCCCCTTGGCCAAGCGCCTGCAACTGGGGGCGGTACTCGGCTATCTGTTTGCCGGGGTGATCATCGGGCCGTCGGTGCTGGGCCTGATCGGCAATCCGCAAAGCGTCAGCCATATTTCCGAACTCGGGGTGGTGTTGCTGCTGTTCATCATCGGCCTTGAGCTGTCGCCGCGACGTTTGTGGGTGATGCGCAAATCGGTGTTCGGCGTGGGCCTGGCGCAGGTGCTGCTGACCGGTTCGGTGATTGGTGTGTTGGCGTTGTTTGTGTTCGGCCAATCGCTGAATAGCGCGATCGTGTTGGGCCTGGGCCTGGCGTTGTCGTCCACAGCGTTTGGCTTGCAAAGCCTGGCCGAGCGCAAGGAACTGACCAGCCCCCATGGACGACTGGCGTTCGCGATTTTACTGTTCCAGGACATCGCCGCGATCCCGCTGATCGCGATGGTGCCGCTGCTGGCCGGTGGCGATCACACCACCAGCGCCGCCGAAGATTTGAACCATGGTTTACGGGTGTTGGGCAGCATCGCGGTGGTGGTGATTGGCGGACGGTACTTGCTGCGCCCGGTGTTCCGGGTGGTGGCCAAAACCGGTCTGCCGGAGGTGTCCACCGCCACCGCGTTGCTGGTGGTGATCGGCACGGCGTGGCTGATGGACCTGGTCGGCGTGTCCATGGCACTCGGCGCGTTCCTCGCCGGTTTGCTGCTGGCGGATTCTGAATACCGCCACGAACTGGAAGCGCAGATCGAGCCGTTCAAGGGCCTGCTGCTGGGGCTGTTTTTCATCAGCGTCGGTATGGGCGCCAACTTGAGTCTGCTGCTGAGCTCGCCGGTCGTGGTGCTGGGTCTGACCCTGTTGCTGATCGCTATCAAGTTGCCGCTGCTGTTCGTTGTCGGTCGACTGGCTGGAGGTTTGGGCAAGGTCAGTGCGATTCGCCTCGGCATCGTGCTGGCGGCTGGTGGCGAGTTCGCATTTGTGGTGTTCAAGATCGGTCGTGATCAGGGGCTGTTCGAGCCACGCCTGTACGATTTGCTGGTGCTGACGATTACCTTGTCCATGGCCGTGACACCGCTGTTGTTGCTGTTGTGCGCCCGACTGGTCAGCCCCAAGGTTCAGCCCGTGGAGGTGCCACAGAAGTTCCGCGAAATCGACGCCGACACGCCCCGTGTCGTCATCGCCGGCATGGGCCGTATGGGGCAGATCGTGGCGCGGATTCTGCGGGCGCAGAACATCAAGTTCATTGCCCTCGACACCTCGGTGGAAACCATCGAACTGTCCCGCAGCTTCGGCGGTGTGCCGGTGTTCTACGGCGACCCGATGCGCCCGGAAATCCTCAGTGCGGCCAAGGTCGAGCAAGCGGAGTTCTTCGTCATCGCCACCGATGATCCAGACACCAACATCAAGACGGCCGAGGTGGTGCACAAGCTTTATCCGCACATCAAAATCATCGCCCGTGCCCGTAACCGTCAGCATGTGCACCGCTTGGTGGATGTCGGGGCGCAGGCGGTGCGGGAAACTTATTACTCCAGCCTGGAAATGACCCGGCGCACCCTCGTTGGCCTTGGGCTGACCCAAGCCCAGGCGGATGCGCGGATCAAGCGCTTTACCCATCACGACGAACAGGTGCTGGAGGCGCAGCACGCGGTGTATGACGATGCGGCCAAGGTGATGCAGACGGCGCAGGAAGCGCGGGCGGAACTGGCGAAGTTGTTTGAGTCGGATCAGCTGGAAGAGGAAGCGGGTAAGGTTTGAGGTGACTGTGAGGGCCTCATCGCGGGCTTGCCCGCGATGAACGATAACGCAGTGCATTGGATAAATAACAACAACCAAGGAATCCACAATGGCTGCTGACTCCCCCGCCCTGAAGGAAATCTTCAACGCCGAGCGCCTTGCACACATCGCCACCGAAATGACGGCCGTCTATCCCGGGTTCGATGCCAAGGCCTTCCTGAAGTTGGCCAAAACCGGTCTGGCGGACCTCTCGGTCATGCAACGCATGGCCCGCGTCAGCGAATGCCTGCACGCAGTGTTGCCGCTCGGTTATGAAGAATCCCTCGACGTCCTGCGCGCCCTCGCCCCGCGTCTGAACAGCTCCTTCGTCAGTATGTTTTTGCCGCACTATGTCGCGACCTACGGCGCTCACACGTTCGATCTGTCGATGGACGCGCTCAAATACTTCACAACCTTCGGCTCATCAGAATTCGCGATCCGGCACTTCCTGCGCAGCGATATCGAGCGCGCGTTGGCGCGGATGCACGACTGGTCACTGGATGACAACGAACATGTCCGGCGCCTGGCCAGCGAAGGCAGCCGGCCGCGCCTGCCATGGTCGTTTCGGCTGGAACAAATCCAGGCCGACCCGACACTGGCGGCCGCGATCCTCGACAATCTCAAGGCCGACGACAGCCTGTACGTGCGCAAATCCGTGGCCAACCACCTCAACGACATCACCAAGGACCATCCCGAGTGGGTGCTGGACCTGATCGAAGGCTGGTCGCTGGACAACAAACACACGGCGTGGATCGCCAGACATGCCCTGCGCAGTTTGATCAAACAGGGCAACCCACGGGCGCTGGCGATCATCGGCGCGGGCGGCAAGCCTGATGTTGAAATCATTGACGTGAAGGTTGAACCGGCGGTGATTCGCCTGGGCGAAAAAATCACCCTGTCCTTCGCGGTGAAATCCATGGTTGCGGACAGTCAGCGACTGGTGATCGACTACGCCATCGATTATGTAAAAGCCAACGGCAGCACCTCGGCGAAGGTATTCAAGCTCAAAGCCCTGACGCTGCCCGGCAAGGCTACCGAGTCCATTGCGCGTAGTCAGCACATCAAAGAACTCACCACCCGAAAGCATTACCTTGGCCTGCACGCCGTGCACATTCTGGTCAACGGCGAACGTCTGGCCACGACCGCATTTGAAATTCTCGCGTGAAGTGAAATACGGTCCCCGTAGGAGCTGACGAAGCCTGCGATCTTTTAGGCAAAGGCTTATTAAGGCGCCGATCAAGGGCAAAAGGCCGCTGAACAATCTGTGGCGAGGGAGCTTGCTCCCGCTGGGGTGCGCAGCGGCCCCAAAAAAGGATCACTGCACAACACTGCGTCAGTCACTCTCTCACCACAACAGCCCACACCTATTCTGGCGTATTAACGTGATCCAGAACCCGGTTCGCAGTGATCTCCGCCACCATGATGCTGTTTGAAATACCCAGCAGGGCGTAGCGCGACTCACCCTCCAGATGATCCACCAACTGGTGCACCATCACATCGACCGAGGCCAGCGTCTCGACCAAAAAAACCGCCAGGGTTTCGGCTGTGGCCTCTGGGGCCACGGCAAACAGCTTGCTGGGTTTACGGGCGGTGGCCTTGATGTCGGCATTCGACGGAAAGTGGAAGTTCAGAGCCCGCTCGGCGGCCTCGTTGAGCTTCTTTGAATCGGGTTCGTACGGGGAGACCGGATCGGCGTCCGGCGGATTGGGCGTAACCTTGAACATAAGCTGGCTTCTCTGATTGGGTGCCACCCTCCTGCTGCTAAACGAGAGGGAGGCAGCTGTACGCAGGTTAGCAGACCGGGGAAGCTAGCAAAGCCGGCGCGCCCGAAGGCGCCCTGCGCACAACTACCATCAAGTGCAGGCATGGGAATGCCTGACTGACAAGAGCTTGTGCAGCTTGCTTATAACCCCGGGCTGCTAAACCCGATCACTGATGGGCAGTGACGGGAATCAAGTTACCGAGCGGGTCCAAGGCGCACAAGCCGGCGGATTCTGTCTTACGTGTAGGGGGTGGCGCAAGGCGTCGTAGCCTTTGGATGGTAACGGCAAGCTTCATTTAAACAATCGCGATTTTTCTTGTTTAAAACGTGCCCCGTAGGAGCGTAATGCTGTTCACTTAAGCGCGACTCTTCAGTCATGCCTACCTTTGTGGCGAGCGAGCTTGCTCCGGGCGGCGTTCCGACGCTGGGCTGCGTAGCGGCCCCAAAATCTGAACAATCGCCGATTTTTGTGAGTGCTACGCACTCAAGCGGGAGCAAGCTCCCTCGCCACACGTTTCTCACTGACTCAAGATTCCATTACCCGAGCGAGGCTTGCCCGCGAAGAACGATAACGCGGTGTGCCAGACCTGACGCCTTCGCGGGCAAGTCGGATCGCCGCACCGCTCGCTCCTACAGGGGAATGGAGCCTTGCAGCAGATCCTGCTCACGCTCACACAACCCCACCACGTAATCCCACAACACCCGCAGCCGCACCGATTTGTGCAGCTCGCGCCGCGTGCTGATCCAATAACTGCGCTGGATGCTTTCGTCCGGCAGCAGCGGCACCAGTTGGGGATCGGCGCTGGCCATGTAGCACGGCAGCACGGCGATCCCCAGGCCCGAGCGTGCGGCCTGTTGTTGGGCGATGACGCTGGTGCTGTGAAACACCACTTGGGGGTTGCGGCAGAAGCTGTTGAGGAACATCAGTTCCTGGCTGAACAGCAAATCGTCGACGTAGCCGATCCACGCATGGCGGCCGAGGTCTTCGCGGCTGCGCAGGGGTGGCGAGCGGTCCAGATAGGCCTGGCTGGCATAGAGCGCCAGGCGATAGTCGGTGAGTTTGCGGGTGACCAGCATGTCGGCAGCCGGGCGTTCGAGGTGGATGCTGATTTCCGCTTCACGGTTGAGGATGCTGACGAAGCGCGGCACCGCCACAAGTTCCACTTCCAGCCCCGGATAGCGTTCGAACAGCCCGTTCATGCGGCTGGCGAGGAACATGATGCCCAGCCCCTCGGTCACCCCGACGCGGATCTTGCCCAGCGGCGCGGTGGATTGGGTGATTTCTTCCTGAGCCAGCAGCGCGACGTTTTCCATGGCCTCGGCGTGCTTGAGCAGCGCTTCGCCGGCCGGGGTCAGTTCGTAGCCCTGGGCATGCTGGACGAACAGCGCGGTGCCGAGGCTTTTTTCGATGGCCTCGATGTGCCGGGCCACGGTGGCGTGGGTGGTATTCAAACGGCGCGCGGCGGTCAGCAAGCGGCCGCTGCGCTGCAATTCGAGAAAAAACCGCAGGTCATTCCAGTCGAACATGAACCATCCTTGAGGCGATGCCGATAACGACGCTGTTTAAAAACGCACAGCAGCTGCGCAAAAACTAACATTCTTTTGACGAAAGCTAACAACTAGGATGACCGACAACAAGAACAACAATACGAGGTCAGGGATGCAGACTTCCCTTGATGAATACGACTACATCGTGGTCGGCGCCGGGCCGGCCGGGTGTTTGCTGGCCAATCGACTCTCGGCCAACCCGCAAACCCGGGTGCTGCTGCTCGAAGCCGGTGGCCGCGACAACTACCCGTGGATTCACATCCCCGTGGGTTACCTGTTCTGCATCGGTAACCCGCGCACCGACTGGTGCTTCAAGACCGAAGCACAACCGGGCCTGCAAGGCCGCGCCCTGAGCTACCCGCGCGGCAAGGTACTCGGCGGCTGCTCCTCGATCAACGGCATGATCTACATGCGCGGCCAGGCCGGCGACTACGATGGCTGGGCGGCCGAGGGCAATCCCGGCTGGGGCTGGCAACACGTGCTGCCGCTGTTCAAACAGAGCGAAAACCATTTTGCCGGTGATTCGGAATTTCATGGCGCTGCCGGCGAATGGCGGATCGAGCGCCAGCGGCTGTCGTGGCCGATCCTCGACGCTTTCCGCACGGCGGCCGAGCAAAGCGGCATCGCCAGCATCGATGACTTCAACCAGGGCGACAACGAAGGCTGCGGCTATTTCCAGGTCAATCAGAAGGCCGGGGTACGCTGGAACGCAGCCAAGGCGTTTCTAAAGCCGATCCGCCAGCGCGCCAATCTCACCGTGCTGACCAACGTTGAAGTGGACCGCGTATTGCTGGAAAACGGCCGTGCATCGGCGGTCAGTGCGCGTTGGCAAGGCCAGGCGAAAACCTTCAAGGCGCGCAAGGAAATCGTCCTGTGTGCCGGTGCCGTCGGTTCACCGGGCATCCTCCAGCGCTCCGGCATCGGCCCTCGCCTGCTGCTGCAAAAACTGGGCATTGGCGTTGCCCATGAACTGCCCGGTGTTGGCGGCAACCTGCAGGATCACCTGCAACTGCGGCTGATCTACAAACTGGAAAACGCCCGCACCCTGAACCAGATCGCCGGCACGCTGTGGGGCAAGATGGGCATGGGCCTGCGTTATCTGTATGACCGCAGCGGCCCGTTGTCCATGGCGCCAAGCCAACTCGGCGCCTTCGCCCGTTCGGGGCCGGAACAGACCTCGGCGAACCTCGAATACCACGTGCAACCACTGTCGCTGGAGCGTTTCGGCGAGCCGCTGCACGCCTTCCCCGCCTTCACTGCATCGGTCTGCGATCTGCGCCCGCACAGCCGTGGCCGCATCGACATTCGCTCCGCCGACCCGCGGGAAGCGCCGCTGATTCAGCCCAACTACCTGAGCCATCCTGAAGACTTGCGAGTGGCGGCAGACGCCATCCGCCTGACCCGCCGCATCGTTCGCGCACCGGCCCTGCAAGCGTTCAAACCGGTGGAATACCTGCCCGGCGACAGCTTGCAGAGTGAAGAGCAATTACACGAAGCCGCCGCCCGGATCGGCACCACGATTTTCCACCCGGTAGGCACCTGCCGGATGGGCAACGATGCCGACGCGGTGGTCGACGCCGAGTTGCGCGTCCACGGTATCCCGGGGCTGCGCATCGCCGATGCCTCGATCATGCCGCGCATCACCTCGGGTAATACCTGTTCGCCTACGCTGATGATCGCCGAGAAAGCTGCGCAACTGATCCTTGCCACTACCGTAGGCAGCCCCCCTGTGGGATCGAGCCTGCTCGCGATGACGGTATGACATTCAACATTATTGTTGACTGATCCGCCGCCTTCGCGAGCAGGCTCGCTCCCACAAAGATTGCATTTGATTTGCGGATGTTGGATTTACCCCTGCAAGGAACACGCAACACCAGTGGAACAACAAAAACAATCACTGTGAGGGATATCGATATGTCAGAACACGTTCAGCCCCTGGAAGCCGTCCGCAGCGCGGGCACCAGTCAGGAAACCCAGAAAGTCATCTTCGCCTCGTCCCTGGGGACGGTGTTCGAGTGGTATGACTTTTTCCTCTACGGCGCCCTCGCGGCGGTGATCAGCAAGCAATTTTTTGCCGGGGTCAACGACACCACGGCGTTCATCTTCGCCCTGATGGCGTTTGCCGCTGGCTTCATCGTTCGGCCGTTCGGTGCGTTGGTGTTCGGACGGTTGGGGGACATGATCGGGCGTAAATACACGTTCCTCGCGACCATCGTCCTCATGGGCCTGGCAACCTTCTGTGTTGGTTTGCTGCCGACCTATGCGAGCATCGGCATCGCCGCACCGATCATCCTCGTGGTGTTGCGCATGCTTCAGGGCCTGGCGCTGGGCGGTGAATACGGCGGCGCTGCCACATACGTCGCCGAACACGCACCGATCGGCAAACGCGGTTTCCACACCAGCTGGATTCAATCCACCGCCACCCTCGGCTTGCTGCTGTCGCTACTGGTGGTGCTCGGCTGCCGTTACTTCACCGGTGACCAGTTCGAAGTCTGGGGCTGGCGCATTCCGTTCCTGTTTTCGATCGTGCTGCTGGGCATTTCCACCTGGATTCGCCTAAGCCTGCACGAGTCGCCTGCGTTCGTGAAAATGAAAGAGGAAGGCAAACTCTGCAAGTCGCCGCTGCGCGATTCCTTCGGCAAATGGGAAAACCTTAAAGTGGTGCTGATTGCCCTGTTCAGCATCAACGCCGGGCAAGCGGTGACCTTCTATGCCGCGCAGTTCTACGTGCTGTTCTTCCTCACCCAGTTCCTGAAAATGGACCCGGCCCTGGCCAACAGCCTGCTGATCGTCAGCGTGATCATCGGTGCGCCGTTCTTCATCTTCTTTGGCTGGCTGTCGGACAAGGTCGGACGCAAACCGGTGCTGATGATCGGCCTGCTACTGGCCACCGCGTTGTATTTCCCGATCTTCAAGACCCTGGCTCATTACGCCAACCCCGCAATCGACCTGGCCAGCCGCCAGGCACCGATCACCGTACTGGCCGACCCGGCCACCTGCACCTTCCAGTTCGACCCGGTGGGCAAGGCGAAATTTGATAGCCCGTGCGACAAGGTCAAAACCTTCCTGGTCAAACAGGGCCTGCCCTACAACAGCGAAGCAGCACCGGCCGGCAGTGGCGTGCAGGTGAGCGTCGGGGACGTGAAGCTCGATGGCTTTGACGAAGCGGCCCTGCGCGGCGCAGTAACCCTGGCCGGGTATCCGTCTAAAGCCGACATCCAGCTGATCAATAAACCGATGATCGTGGTGTTGATCGTCGCGCTGATCATCATCTCCGCCATGTGCTACGGCCCGCTGGCGGCGCTGATGGTCGAATTGTTCCCGACCCGTATCCGCTACACCTCGATGTCCCTGCCCTATCACATCGGTAACGGTTGGTTCGGCGGTTTCCTGCCGACGGTGTCGTTTGCCCTGGTGGTGTACACCGGGGACATTTTCTACGGGCTGTGGTACCCGGTGGTGATTACCGGGGTGAGCCTGGTGGTGGGGATGATGTGCTTGCGCGAGACCAAGAATGTGGATCTGGACAAGAACTGACGGCACGAACCTCTAGCCCAGGCTTACCTGTGGGAGCGGGCTTCCTGTGGCGAGGGAGCTTGCTCCCGCTCGACTGCGAAGCAGTCGCAAAACGAACACCATGCTCTATCTGAATCCCGCGCGTTGACAGTTTCGGGGCCGCTACGCGCCCCAGCGGGAGCAAGCTCCCTCGCCACAATGGTTCGCGAGACTCTGAATCTCTGTTAACTGGCTGACATCAGGCCAAGCCCCCTCACCACAATGCTTTCTGCACCTCAGGCATCAAGCACCTCAAAAGTGACCTCTTCAGGATAAAACGCCACATACCCGCGAATCTGCGCAACCGACACCTTGGGATGCTCATAACTCCACACCGCATTGGCGCCTTCATGTCCGGGGATTTGCAGGCTGAAATAACTGGCATCGCCCTTGTACGGGCAATAACTGGTGTGATCGGTGCGGGCGAAATACTGTTCGGCAATGTCTTCGCGGGGGATGTAGTACACCGGAGGATAATTGGCCTCATGCATGACCAGCGCCCGATCGGAGGACGCGACTTGAATGCCATGGAACTTCACCACTACGCAGCCGGGTTGAGGGGTGATGGCAATGGGATTACCGGGACTTGGGGCTTTCATGGAATAAGTTCCTCTATTGCCGTTGCGAAGTTGCGCAGCGACCCCAACCTCTAGTCGCGCGCCCCATCAGGTATACCTCATGTTTCGGCATCGCGACCGCTTCGCAGCCGAACGGGTGGATAGATCGCTGACATCAACCGCAACAGCTAAAGCTGTACATCCATACAGATAAAGATTGCTCCATCGCTCATCAACCGCCATCCTGTGCACCTCTCGGTCCTGAACGACGATGGTGGTTATGCGGCTGTACCTCTGTGAAAAACCTTCCCAGGCCAAAGACATCGCGGCCGTGCTCGGCGCCAAACGCCGGGGCGACGGCTGCTGGCTGGGAACGGACGTCACGGTGACCTGGTGCATCGGCCATCTGCTGGAAACCGCACCGCCGGATGCCTATGACGCGCGTTACAAGCGTTGGGTACTGGCGGATCTGCCGATCATTCCCGAAAAATGGAAAATGACCGTCAAGCCGCGCACGGCCAGCCAGTACAAAGCGGTCAAACGCCTGCTCGGCGAGGCCAGTGAACTGGTGATTGCCACCGACGCCGACCGTGAGGGCGAGATGATCGCCCGGGAACTGGTGGAACATTGTCGTTATCGCGGACCGATTCGGCGGCTGTGGTTGTCGGCACTGGACGATGCGTCGATCCGCAAGGCGTTGGCGGCGCTCAAGCCCGGGGCCGAGACGTTCAGCCTTTATCATTCGGCGTTGGGGCGCTCCCGGGCCGACTGGTTGATCGGGATGAACATGAGTCGGTTGTTCACCCTGCTGGGGCGTCAGTCCGGCTATCAGGGTGTATTGCCGGTCGGTCGGGTGCAGACGCCGACCCTGCGGCTGGTGGTGGATCGCGACCGCAGCATTGCCGATTTCGTCCCGGTGGCGTACTGGGCGATTGACGTGCAACTGCTGCACGATGGCACGGCATTCATGGCCCAATGGCGTGCGGCATCGGACGCCTGCGACGATCAGGATCGCTGCCTGAATCAGGCGCTGGCCCAACAGGCGGCTGCGGCCATTGGCGGTGCGGCGAGCGCCCGGGTGATCAAACTGCGCACCGAACGCATGCGCGAAGTCGCGCCGCTGCCATTCGACCTGGGTACCTTGCAGGAAGTCTGCTCGAAAAAGCTCGGGCTCGGTGCTCAGGAAACCCTCGACATCGCCCAGGCCCTGTATGAAACCCATAAAGTCATCACCTACCCGCGCAGCGACTGCGGATACCTGCCGCTGAGCCAGCACAGCGAAGCCCCGGGTATTCTTGCCGCGCTGAGGCAGGCCGATCCGGCCCTGAATGCCTTGCACGATTATCTGGAACCCCAGCGCCGCTCACGGGCCTGGAACGATGCCAAGGTCAGCGCTCACCACGGCATCATTCCGACGGCGGCAGCGAAAAACCTCGACCGACTGGTGGGCAAGCAACGGGCGGTCTACACCCTGATTCGTGCACGCTACCTGGCGCAGTTCCTGCCCAACCATGAATACGATCGGACTCAGGCCGACTTCGACTGCGCCGGTGAAGCCTTGCGCGCCGTGGGCAAACAGATTGTCGAGCCCGGCTGGAAACGCGCCCTGCCCGAAGCCCTTGCGCCTGCCAAGGGTCGCGAAGCACCCGCGCCGCAAACACTGCCGGCATTGGCTGAAGGGTGTGAGTGCGCGGTGGCCGACGTGAAGCTCAAGGACCTCTGGACCCAGCCACCCAAGCCGTTCACTGAAGGCGATCTGATCAAGGCGATGAAGAATGTCGCTAAACTGGTGGAAGACCCGCTGCTCAAGCAAAAGCTCAAGGACACCACCGGCATCGGCACCGAAGCCACACGTGCCTCGATCATCCAGGGCCTGCTGGACCGCGGTTATCTGGTCAAGAACGGCAAGGCCCTCGCCGCGACGCCGGCAGCGTTCAGCCTGATCGATGCCGTGCCGCGAGCGATTGCCGACCCCGGCACCACGGCGATCTGGGAACAGGCGCTGGACATGGTGCAGAGCGGTGAAATGAGCCTGGAAGAATTCGTCACCAAACAGGCGGCGTGGATGAGCAAGCAAGTGGCCCGTTGCGCCGGCCTGAACCTGACCATCAGCGGGCCGGCAAGCCCCGCCGGGCGTGGCGCCACACCGTGGAAAAACAAACGCAAACCCGCTAAACGCAAGCCTTCGACCGGCACCAAACGGGCGGCAAAACCGACGGGCAAGGCTTGAGGGCACTTGCAACGAATCGAAACCTGTAGGAGCTGCGGCGCATCAGGCAACAGCCCTGCTTTTTCAGAAGGTACGACCATGTCGACAATCAGGAGCCAGCCCTCGATAGAACTGCACGCCGCCCAGCGCGACGAACTGGAAACCATCGAAAACCTGATGCAGTTCTATACGTACGATTTCAGCGAATGGTTGCCGTTGAAACTGGGTGAACATGGCTTCTTCAACACCCAGCCCAAGCTGGACTACTGGCGAAACCCGGCAACCCGGCCATTTCTGATCAGGGTCGACGGTGAGCTGGCGGGATTCGTGACCGTGGATGACGAAACCCATCTACACGGCGCGCAACACAACATCGGCTATTTTTTTGTCAGTCGGCGCTTTCGTGGCCAAGGCGTCGCGAAGTTTGTCGTCTCTGCCCTCTTGAGCCGATTCCCCGGTCAATGGCAGATTTTCCACATCGATGCCAACCAGCCTGCACGGCGGTTCTGGGCCAAGGTGATACCCGATCTCACGGGCTCAGCATTCACCGTGCATCAGCTGCCAGTGGACGGCCACCCCTGCACCTTTTACCGCTTCTCTAATTCCAAAAGCACTTTGTCCGACAATATGTAGTGACTAAAAATAATCACTACAAAACCGTTGACGCCTCCGATTTGCCCTTGCATGATGCAGACGTCTCCCCGATCGGGAGACAGGCAACACGTTTGAGCAAGTTCGTCTGACCGCCGAGCTGTTTTTCCCGGATACACGCTGCCCACAAGGCAGATTGAAGAAGCTGACCTGGCCTGAACGTCCAGTACAAGGACGAGAAGCGCTGGCGATCAATCCTCATGAAGCTTGTGGCCGACCCTGAAAACGTTGGCAGTGGCCTCCAGGTTTTCGCTGCTTCTCTCGTTGTGACGCTATTGCGTAGCAGTTATTCAACACGACTACATGCAACAGACGCGGGCCCCCGTCCTATTGACGGTCGACCGCTGACGTCCTGGTTTCGGTGCCAGGGATCAACTAACCGATGGGCTACCTGTATTAGCGAATCAACTTTGAAAGATCACCAAATGGTCAAGGGGGTTACAATGAATCTGAACAATCAACCTACTATCGATGAACTGGCTCGCTTGTTCGCTGCGCAAAAAGACAGCCATGACAACCATATTCTGTGGATCAGCAAATCGGGCCAGGTTCATATTGACTGCCTGTCGCCCCATGCCCATGAAGAAGAGTTCGACAAGAACAACCAGAACCTGCTCGCCCGACTGAAGATGTACCGTCGCGGCCAGGGCTATGTTGGCAAGAAAGCCGCGGCCGACAAGGACTTCATTGGCAATGTGCTGCAAACGCTGAAACAGACGTGGGCATCGATGCAGAACCAGAACGAAGTTCGGGTGATTGATCGGTTGTACTGATATCCCCACTCAAAAAAGGCCCCGCTCGTTTTATCGAGCGGGGCCTTTTTTGTTTGTCGCGTATGCACCTCTAACCTTGCACCGAGTCAAAAGAACAGGGCTATGGTTAACAGAACGCTGGACATCGGTTTATCCACTGGAGGCCTGCGATGAAAACAATCCTGACATTCATGCTACTGGCATTGGCGGGGGCAGTTCATGCGAACAGTGTTCCTGGTGTTCCCGCCTTCGATGTGGACTGCCCCGGGAAAATCATGGTCCACGCCGACCAGGATGGCCCGGTCATGATCAACAGCAAAGAAGCCCAGACCAAAATGATCAACGATCGCCTTTTCGAGGCCAAGGGCCCGGATGTGACGATCTCGATCAGCATCGCCGATGACGACTCGGTCGCCGTGACCTATACCACCAAGAAAGGCGGCAATGGCATCTGCCAGTCCGTGGATGATTGATCTACACATTGGCGCTGCTGGCCATCACCAGGTTCGCGAACGCCATCGACGCGGCACTGTGATAATTGTTTTTCCTGCGCAGCAGCGCCGCGTCGCGCCGGGGTGCTTCGCCCTGTAATTCAATCCTGCGCAATGCCCGTTCCGCCGTGGCGATGGGTTCCGGGAGAATGGTGGCCATCGGCGTGTGGCGAATGACCTCCAACAGCGTACTCACCGAGTTGACCTCGATCGCCACCTTGGGCGTGATGTTCTGTTGCCGAAAATAGCCGTCGATGGCAGATCGGGTGATGAAGTCCGGCGTCAGCAACGCGAACTCCAGCTGCGCCACTTCCTTTGGCGATAGCGGGTTCTGGCGCTCGTACAACGGATGATTGTGCCCGACCATGATGCCCAGGGTTTCGACAAACGCCGGCAGGCACTCGATGTCGGGGCTCCTCACGGGTGTAAAGGCAATGGCGATGTCCAGCGAGTCATCGAGCAACCCCGCTTCGATGTCATCCATCGATAACTCGAAAATCTGCAGGTGGATGTTTGGAAACTTCGCCGCATAGTCGCGCACCAGTGGCCCCACCAGATACGCCATGAACGTTGGCGTCATAGCCAGTCGCAACGTGCCGCGAGACAAATCTTTCACGTCATGCAGCGCGCGTTGCCCCGCTTCAAGCTCCACCAGCACCCGCCGGGCGCATTCGATATAGGCCTGCCCCGCGTCGGTCGGCTTGACCGTGCGCGAGGTGCGGTCGAACAGGCTGACACCCAGCGTGTCCTCCAGTTGCCGGATCTGCTGGGACAGCGTCGGTTGAGAGACGTGCAACACCTCAGCCGCGCGGGTGAAGCCGCCGTGGTCGGCGACCGCCAGCAAGTAGCGCAAATGTCGGAGCAGCATGAGAGACACCATCTATAGGCAGGACTTATGCGAAGCATTGTATATCGGTCTTGGACGCTATGAGTCATTCGACCGAAGATGGCTGCACTTTCCAGCCACACACCGATAGGAGTCACACCATGCAACAGTCCCACGCTTACCAGGACCCAAGTCTGGCCCTGACCACTTCGATCCTTGATGCCAAGGCGCGAAAAAATCTGTCCTGGCAGGACCTGACAGACGGCACCGGCCTGGGTCTGGCCTACGTCACCGCCGCCCTGCTCGGCCAGCATCCGCTGCCGGAAGCCGCCGCCAGGGTGGTTGGCGAAAAACTCGAACTGGACGCCGACACCGTGGCCCGCCTGCAAATCATCCCGCTGCGCGGCAGCCTCTCGGGAATCCCGACCGACCCGACCATCTACCGCTTCTATGAAATGATCCAGATCTACGGCACTACGCTCAAAGCCCTGGTTCACGAGCAATTCGGCGACGGCATCATCAGCGCGATCAACTTCAAGCTGGATCTGAAAAAGGTCGAAGATCCCGAAGGCGGTTCTCGCGCAGTGATTACCCTGGACGGCAAGTTCCTGCCATTGCGTCCGTTCTAAAACAGCCCCGGCCCGCACCAACTGGCCACGCGACAGCTACAGGACTGTTTCCCAACTCATACATGAGGACGCAATCATGAAAGCGCTCATCGACGGTTTATTGAAGTTCCAGAAGGAAGCCTTCCCGCAACGTACCGATCTGTTCAAACACCTGGCCACCACCCAGCATCCCGGCACCTTGTTCATCACCTGTTCCGACAGCCGCGTGGTGCCGGAACTGCTGACCCAGCAAGAGCCCGGCGAATTGTTCGTGGTGCGCAATGCCGGCAACATCGTGCCCTCATACAGTCCGCATCCTGGCGGTGTATCGGCCACGGTGGAATATGCGGTCGCGGTATTGGGGGTGACGGACATCGTGATCTGCGGGCATTCGGATTGTGGCGCCATGACCGCCATTGCCCAGTGCACATGCATGGATCACCTGCCCGCCGTCAGTGGCTGGTTGCAACACGCCGAGTCGGCCAGGGTGATCAACGAATCCCGACCTCACGCCAACGACGCGGCAAAAGTAAGTTCGATGGTCCGGGAAAATGTCATCGCGCAGCTGGCGAATATCCAAACCCACCCAAGCGTGCGCCTGGCCCAGGAAAAAGGCCTGCTGAACCTGCATGGTTGGGTTTATGACATCGAGACCGGCTTCGTCGATGCGCTGGATGCCAGCCGTCGCAACTTCGTGTCGCTGGCCGAGCATCCGGACACCTGTGCCGTTTATGGCAAAGCGGTCGAAGCTGCCTGAAGGCTTGGCGCAGCGTTACAAAATGGGCAGGCACGCGACTGCGCCCGCCCTTCGCTGCGAAGCAGGCACGACACTCACAAGATCGCCCTGGTCATTTGTCGTCTGACGAGGGTGGCCGACGCTCAGTGGTCTCTTCGGCATTCGGTGCTTCTGGAGAATGTCCTGGGGTGAACACGTGAGTGAGCAATTCGCTGGCATCAATGTTGACGACACCAGGCACCGAACGAGCCAGAGCAACAGCCTGCTCACACTGCCTGTGGGTGTTGACACGACCGCTCAATGCCACCGTGCCCGCATGGGTTTTGACATGGACATTCAGGCCTAGGGTGGTTTCGGCTAATGCCAGGGCCGACTTCACCCGGGCGGTAGTCCAAGTGTCGTGAACGACCGTTTCAAGACCATGAGAATAATGTTGAAAGGAATGAAGTTTCATGGCGCAACCCTCCCTGACGTAATCAGATGCGCTGTCCGTCCCCACGCAGACACGGACACACATTAAGTATAGTGCGTGCCATTGCCTACGGTCGGAGGGCTGCCCCTGATCCTGGAGCGAGGCTTGCCCGCGAAGAATGCACCGCGTTTTTTTCAGGTATAACGCGTCATCGTTCTTCGCGGGCAAGCCACGCTCCTACAGGTTTGCGCGGCTTACACCTCAGCGTTTGACCGACAGACTCGTCTGGGTCATACGGCTACGGATCGTGAACACGCCATCACCGGAGAGAATCGCGCTACGTGCAAACAGACGGCCACTCTCCCAGTTCGAAAGCCCCAGTTCCGGCTTGTTCAGCGCGTACTGCCCGTCGACCCAACGGGTAATCCCGTTGCCGACAAAAGGCGCGTTGACCGCGCTGTAGAAACGCTCCTGGGCCTGGGCATCTTCACTGATCAGCGACACGGTGAATTGCGGGCTGTAGCGATTGAACAAGGCAATGGCCTGGTCCAGGTCGTCGACGATCTTCAGGCTGACTTCCGGGGTTTCTTCCCATTCCCATTCGCGCCCCAATTGCTCCTCGGGCAGCGGTTCGGCCATCGCTTCGGTCTGATAGCCTTCGGCGCGGTACACCTCGACGCTCGCGGTCTGCCAATCGGCCGGCAAACAGGCCTCGCTGCCCTCGACGATATGCAACTTGCAGCCCTGACCACGTGCGGTGCCGGCCTGTTGCAGTGCCTGCAGAAACAGCGGCACCAGTTCGGCGGCGCGGTCGCGCTGGATCAGGCAAACGTTCAAGGTGTTGCAGACTTTGCGGTCCAGCGAATTGCGCACCACGGCGGCAAAGCGCTGGGCATCGGCGTCTTTGTCGGCGATCAGCCAGGCGCCACCGGTACCGTGCAGGCTGACGGCGGTGCCGGCCTGTTGGGCGATGCTGCCCAACTGACTGACCGCACGCCCCGAACCACGGGCCACGGCCAACGACAAACGGCGGTCGGCGAACATCGCCCAGCCGGCCGCGTGATTGACACTTTCGACCAGCGACACCGCGCCACTCGGCAACCCGGCGTCGGCCAGTGCCGGATTCAATGCATGGGTGACGATGGCCTGGGCGGTGCCCAATGCATCGCTGCCAATGCGCAGCACGGCAGTGTTACCGGTGCGCAATACACCGGCGGCGTCGGCAAAGACATTCGGCCGACCTTCGAACACAAAGGCGACTATGCCCAGCGGCGCGACCACTTGCTCGACTTTCCAGCCGTCGTGCTCGACGCAGCTCGCGACCTTGCCGCGGGTGGCCGGTGCATCGCGCCAGGCCCGCAGGCCAGCGATCATGTCGCCGCGCATGCGCTCATCGGCCAGCAACCGTGTGGTGGAACGCCCGCGCGCCTTGGCCCGCTCGATGTCGGCCAGGTTGGCGGCCGCAATCAAGGCCCAGCATTCCGGGGTTTCCAGGCGTTGTGCAAAGCGATCGAAGAATTCGCTGATGGCTTGATCCGAAACGCTGGACATCGCGGCGAACGCCGTTTCGGCGCGCTCGATGGCGACCATCGCCGCTTGCTGGTCCGCCACCGGGATCAACAACAACTCGCCGCTGACCTGCTCCACCAGCAGATGGTCGCCGGGCTGAAAGCGCGCCGCCAGTTCGGGGCTGACGACAGTGACACGATTACCGGCAAAAGGGATCGGCGTGCCAGCGACTAGACGTTCGAGCGCAAGAGACATGAAACGGTTTCACCATGCAGAGGGGCGGCCAGAAAATGTATAGGAAAATCCGTGGAGCGTCATTCACCGGGACGCGGTGGCGGTTACTTTTTCGCAAGTCGAAATACATCTTGCTCCAGGCGATTGCTCCCCTGTTTGCGCCACGCGGCGTTCGCGTCATAGACCACCAGCAGCAAGGGCTCTTCTACGCCCTCGGTGCCTATAAAGGTCATCCCTTCGGCATGATCGCAGCCTTTATCTTCTCCTTGCCCGTAAGGAACCTCCAGGACCGACGTCAATTGTTCGCTGAAAACGAAACCTTCATCTGCTGGCCTGGCGCCGTCGCGCCATCGAAATACAGTGACGGGCCCGTCGAGGTCCATCGTCGGTCCAGCCAGGATCAACATATCGTCACCATCGAGGCATAAGTCCCTGACGCCGAGTCCATTCAGCTGGAAAAAATGCTTTCGATACTTCCGCCCACCCGGCCCGATTTTCTTCAGCCTCAGTGTGTGAGCAACCTTGGGATGGTCTTCGGGTTCGACCTCCAGAATGATTGCCCATCCCCGCAGCACAGGCCCTCGCAACCCGATAAAAACACGCTTGCCGTTGACCTCAAGGCCTTCGGTATCGAACCCGTTGTCCTTGCCAGGGATGTGCAGAAATGCCCCCACATGCTCGTCGTCCTTGAGTTCATCGAGCAATTCGTTACCCAGTTGATTACCGGCCAATTGGGCGGCGACTCGACCATCGCTAACGGTGCTCTTTACCAAAGTGAACGTCCCGTTTTCTTCAACCACCGGAATCCGGGCCAGGAGAAAACGATTGCCATCACGACTGACAGTTGCCAAACGCTCGGCGTTTTTCTTCCAGGACTTGGTGCTATCGGGTTTTTTCCGTTTCAGGCTGTGAGACCCCACAATCCAGAGATACCCCGTGTCGCGGTCGTAACTCATGCCTTCCAGGTCTGCCTCAACGAATTCTTCGCCAATCGTCGGGATGACCGGCAGCGCCAACAGGGACGCCAGCGGGAACTGTTTGTGCTGGTCAAATAGAAACTCGCCCGCACCGACGCGCTCACGCAAGGTGAAGCGCTCCAGGCTCAAGGATTCATCATTGGCGACCCACAGGGTGTCGCCTATCTGGACCACGGCAGACAACCCTTTGCGCAAATGAGTGTCCGGGTCATTGAAGACTAGAAGCGCGGAACCGAAATTCACCATGAAGTCACCCGCCCCTCACCCGTTCGGGTGAGTCAAAGAATGCCTGCTTCACGGTAGCGGTCATCGAGCGCTAGTCAAGAAATGCCATCAGAACACCGACCAGCCGATCCGCTGACTCAACAACTCCAGCGCCGCCATGCCGGCGAGGGAGTTGCCGGCGGTGTTCAATTCCGGGGACCAGACGCACACCGTGAATTGCCCCGGCACCACCGCGACGATTCCCCCGCCCACGCCGCTCTTGCCCGGCAGACCGACGCGATAGGCAAAGTTGCCCGCTTCGTCGTATAGCCCGCTGGTGGCCATGATCGAGTTGACTTGCTGGGTCTGGCGGGGGCTGAGGATCTGTTCGCCGCTGTGTTTGCAAAAACCGTCGTTGGCCAAAAAGCAGAACGCCCGGGCCAGGTCCACGCAACTCATGCGCAGTGCGCAATGGCTGAAGTAGCTGCGCAGCACGGCTTCGACGTCGTTATGGAAGTTACCGAACGACTGCATCAGATACGCCATGGCCGCGTTGCGCGCGCGGTGCTGGTATTCGGACTCGGCGACCTTGCCGTCGACCAGGACATTGGGGTTGCCGGACAAGCGCCGGACAAAATCGCGCATCGATAACGCCGGCGCGGCAAAACGTGACTGGTTGATGTCGCAGATTACCAGCGCACCGGCGTTGATGAAGGGATTGCGCGGGCGCCCACGTTCGAATTCCAGCTGCACCAGCGAGTTAAACGGCTGGCCGGACGGCTCGTGGCCCAAGCGTTCCCAAATGGCTTCGCCGGAATGCTCGATGGCCTGCACCAGGCTGAATACTTTGGAAATACTCTGCACCGAGAACGGCGTGTCGGCGTCTCCCGCGCAGAACAGCTCGCCGTCGTTGCCATACACGGCAATGCCCAACTGGTTGGCCGGCACAGTGCCGAGGGCAGGAATGTAGTCAGCCACTTTGCCCTGACCGATCAACGGTCGGACTGCGTCAAGGATCTCGTTCAACAGCGCTTGCATGCCGGGTTCCGAAGTCTCGCCCCATGGGATTGCGGGGACACTGTCGCTAGACGCCGCTGACCGGCGCTGAATCACAGTTTTGTATGGGAATGTATCTATCGCGATCCGGGATACACGAAGTTGCACCGGGCGACTTTTGCGACATATCGCCCACACACCCGATTGAAACACTCCTGCTGTCCGCTGACCACCGGCAAAACCGGGTCGGCCCTTGCTCAGGAGTGTTGTCATGATGACCCAGGTTCCCCGTTACCACGGCTGGTCGCTGTTTGGCCTGTTGTCCTTGCTGGTGCTGTTGATGACCGGCCTGATCCTGCTGCTGAACCCGGATCTGGTGGAAGCCACCCGCAGCGCCATTCGCGCCACCGCACGCACTTCGTTTGCGCTGTTTCTTGCCGCGTTCACCGCATCGGCCCTCGCCGTGCTGGTGCCCTCGCCTTTCACCCGATCGCTGGTGCGCGAACGACGCTTCATCGGCCTGGCTTTCGCGTTTTCCCACCTGGTGCACGCCATCCTGATCTACAGCTATGGCCAACTGAACCCCGAGTTTTGGCCCGGCCGCACCACGGTCGGCAACATCCCGGGCTCGGTCGGTTATCTGTTCATTGTGCTGATGGCGCTGACCTCATTCAAAACCACGGCGCGCCTGATCGGCCCCAAGGCCTGGAAAGCCCTGCACGTCAGCGGCATGTGGGTAATCGCCGCGGTGTTCATCTTTTCCAACTTCAAACGCATCCCCTTGAGCGCCTGGTACGTATTGCCGTTCGGCCTGATGTTCTCGGCGATCGTCGTTCGGCTGCTGGGCAAGATTGCGCTGAAGTACAAACGGTCGGTCAGAAACACGCTATTGACCGAATGAAACCCCTGGAACATCACAATCCCCTGTGGGAGCGAGCTTTTGTGGCGAGGGGGCTTGCCCCCGTTCGGCTGCGAAGCAGTCGTAAACCCGTTACATGCGGTTTAACTTTGAAATGCCGGGGCCGCTTCGCGACCCAACGGGGGCAAGCCCCCTCGCCACAAAAGTCCGCTCCCACAATGAATGCACCTGTCGATCAAACCCCGGAGCTCAAGCCCATGAATGTATCCCTCTCGTCGGCCGTCAAAGGCCTGCACCTGAACCTCGACCGCGCCGGCCACTGGATCGCGCCCCTGACCTTGCGGGTGTTTCTGGCCTGGGAGTTTTTCGAGTCTGGCCTGGAAAAATGGCACGGTCAGAACTGGTTCGCCGACATCCAGAACGGCTTCCCGTTCCCCTTCAACCACGTGCCCGCCACGCTGAACTGGGAACTGTCGATGTGGGCCGAACTGATCTGTGCCCTCGCCCTGCTGGTGGGCCTGGGGACGCGGGTCTCGGCGATTATCCTGAGCGTGGTCACGATCGTTGCGACCGCTGCCGTTCACTGGCCGGCCGATTGGTCTACATTGAGTGAACTTGCTCAGGGTTATGCCATCAGCAACAAAGGCCACGGCAACTTCAAACTGCCGCTGATCTACCTCGCAGCCCTCATGCCGTTGTTGCTCTCGGGGGCCGGCAAACTCAGCGTGGACGCGTTGCTGGCTCGATACTTCTGGCGGCGCAGTCTGCGCTGATACGCCAGCGTCTCGATAACCCACCCAACTTATGTAAAGGAGCCATCATGAGCGTGACCACCCAATGGATCGAGATCACCAGCGCCGACGGCACATTCGGCGCTTACCTGGCCATTCCCCACACGCTTAAAGGTCCGGGGATCGTGCTGATTCAGGAAATCTTCGGCGTCAACGAGCACATCCGCTCGGTCGCCGAGCAATACGCCGCCGACGGTTACCTGGTGATCGCGCCGGACCTGTTCTGGCGCCACGGCCACCGGATCGAACTGGGCTACGACGAAGCCGGCTGGAAACGCGCCGTCGAATTGATGAACGCCACCGACACCAAAAAAGCGCAGGCCGACATCAAACTGGCCATCGACGCCCTGAAGGCTCATCCGGGGCTGGACGGCAGGATCGCTTCCATCGGTTTCTGCTTCGGCGGCATGCTGTCGTACAACACCGCGGCCAATGGTTTTGTGGACGTAGCGATCGCCTATTACGGCGGCGGCATCCAGAACCAACTGGACCGGGCCGGGGAAATCAAGGTGCCACTGCTGATGCACTTCGGCGAACAGGACAGCCACATCCCCATCGACGCCGTGAAGCAGATTGCCGAGCGTTTCGAGTTCAACGATGACGTCGATATCGAGGTGTATCCGGGGGCCGAACACGGCTTCAACTGCTCACACCGTAGCAGTTACAACCAGCGGGCGGCGGTCGAGGCACATGGCAATACGTTGCTCTTTTTGAGTCAGAACCTTTAAGGGCTGATCGCCGGGGTTGGCGATATAAACAATCGGTACAAGCATGGACAACTTCTCAAAGCCCAGGCCGGCCTCATTGCGTATCCCCTCCACGGTCTGGGCCCTGGGTTTTGTCAGCCTGTTCATGGACCTGTCTTCAGAGCTGGTGCACAGCCTGCTGCCAATATTTCTGGTCACGACCTTGGGCGCCAGCGCATTGACCGTCGGGGTGATCGAGGGCATCGCCGAGGCGACCGCGATGCTGGTCAAGATATTCTCCGGCGCCATCAGCGACTTTCTCGGCCGGCGCAAAGGCCTGCTGTTGATGGGCTACGGCCTGGCAGCCTTGTCCAAACCGCTCTTTCCCCTCGCACACTCGGTCGATGTGGTGTTCACCGCGCGCTTTCTGGATCGCATCGGCAAAGGCATTCGTGGGGCGCCGCGAGATGCGCTGGTTGCCGATGTCGCACCCGCCGAAATCCGTGGTGCCTGTTTTGGCATGCGTCAGTCGATGGACACCGTGGGCGCCATTCTTGGCCCGATCCTGGCGATCGTGCTGATGCTCTGGCTCGGGCAGATCCATCTGGTGTTGTGGTTTGCGGTGATCCCGGCGGTGATATCGGTAGCGCTGATTGTCGGCGGGGTAAAAGAGCCAACGGCTGTTTCCGGCGAACGCGCCTTTCGCTCCCCCATCCACTGGACAGTGCTGCGGGATTTCTCACGGGGTTATTGGTGGGTGGTGATCGTCGGCGGGCTGTTTACCCTGGCCCGTTTCAGCGAGGCTTTTCTGGTATTGAAAGCGCAGCAAACAGGCCTGACGGCCACCTGGGTGCCGATGGTGATGGTGGTCATGTCGCTGCTCTACGCCGTGTCCGCCTACCCGGCCGGCTGGCTGTCCGACCGGATCAGCCGCACCAAAGTGCTGTGTGTCGGCATAGTCCTGCTGATCCTGGCGGACCTGTTATTGGCGCAAGCGGATTCGATCATGAGCATGCTCGCGGGCGTGGCCCTGTGGGGCCTGCACATGGGCTTCAGCCAGGGCATTCTCGCGACGCTGATCGCCGACACCGCGCCCGAACAGCTCAGGGGCACGGCGTTCGGCCTGTTCAACCTGATCAGCGGCGTGTGCCTGTTGATCGCCAGCGTACTCGCCGGCGCATTGTGGGAGACCTCCGGCTCAGCCAGCACCTTCCTCGTCGGGGCGGTGCTGGCAGCCGCGGCGCTGCTGTTGCTTGTGCTGCGCAGGCCCTAGTCCAGCGCCGCGGCGAACCCGCGTTGCAAGTCTTCGATCAACGCGTCGACATCTTCCAGGCCAATGTGCAGCCGCAATACCGGATTCAATGCCCGATCTGCCGCGCTGTTGCGATCCTGGGTATCGGCGATAGTGACCAGGCTTTCATAGCCGCCCCAGGACGCGCCCAGACCAAACACCTGCAGCGCATCAATGAACCGCTCGACGTACGTGGCGTCGGCCTCGCGCAGTTCGAAGGACAGCAACCCGTTGCTGCCATTGAAATCCCGCCGCCACAGTGCGTGATGGGGATGATCGGGCAGCGCTGGATGGAACACCCGTTTCACCTGCGGTTGCGCCTGTAGCCATTGAGCGATTTCCAGGGCCTGGCGTTCGTGTACGTCGAGGCGCGGTGCCAGGGTTCGTGCACCGCGCAATACCAGATAGGCATCGTCGGGGCTGACGGTGATGCCAAAGGTGTCGCTCATGGACGCCAGTGGCTGCCAGACCTCTTGCCGGGTACAGACGCTGCCCATGACTACATCGCTATGACCACACAGGTACTTGGTCAACGCCATGATCGAAATGTCCGCTCCCAGGGTCAGTGGCCGATACAGGTAGCCCGAGCCCCAGGTGTTGTCCACGGCCAGCAGAATGCCTCTCGGTTTGCACAATGCGGCGATGGCCGGCAGGTCGCAGAGTTCATACAGCAGCGAGCCGGGCACCTCGGTGTAGACCATTTTGGTGTTGGCTTGCAGTTGCGTTTGCAGGCCGCTGCCGTCAGGCGCGAAGTAGCTGACCTGGATGCCGAACGGCTCGAGCAACTCCCGGGCCAGACGCCGCACGGGCGCGTACACCGCGTCGGTGATCAGCACATGATCGCCGGGCCGCAAGTAGGCCAGGAACGTCTGCGCCACCGCCGCCAGCCCGGTGCCGAACAATCGTGTGCGATAACCGCCTTCCAGTTCCGTCACCAGATCTTCCAGGGCGAAAGCCGTCGGATTGCCCCGGGCGCCATAGCTCAGAACCCGTTCGCTATCACGGCGAGCACGGGCGTCGCGCATGTGCGCCAGGTTGTCGAACAGCACCGTACTCAAACGAGTGACCGGCACGTTGACGCCCCGGCTGCCACTGCCCTTTTCGGTACGCGCCGCATGCACCAGACGAGTACGCACCCGCCCATCACGAGTAGCCTGAGACTGCGCACGCAGCGGCTTGAGACTGGCGATTTCGTCGGCACTCATCTGCGCCAACAAACCGATCTCCCAGGCCAGGTACTGACGCGCCGCATCTTTGTTGCCGGAATGGCGATCATGGGTAAAGAACAAGAAATCGATGCACTGGTGATCGGGCGGTGTGTCGGCATTCTCTTGCACGGCAAACCCCGCCGCACGCCAGGCGTCGACACCGCCATCCAGCAGCCGGATTTGCGCCTGCTGAACGTCGGGTAATTCCAGTACAGCGAAAGCGGCCAGCAGCGGGTCATCGGCCAGCAACACCAGAGGCCGCTGTTCACCGGCCACGTCACTCGCCAGCAACGAGCGGATTGACCAGCGCGAGCCCGCGATATGGGCTTTGCGATGGTTCATGCTCGGGCGCAGGTCAATCAGTGCCACCGCGTTATCCTTCAGGGCATCGGCCAGGGCCTGTGCCGTGATCACTGGCAACGCCTGGTGTGCAGGCACCTCAAGCGCGGGCAACGCCAGACTACTGTTCACCCCATCGGCCAGAACATAAGCCTCATGCCCCAATTGCCGAAGCCAACTGGCAACGATCGGCGCCCGCACGCCATCGCTGTCGATCAGCACCAGCTGTGCCTGGCGCACGCCGATGTACAGATCGGTGGATTGAATCAGCTGGCCACCCGGGGTGTGTTGCGCACCCGGCAGGCTGCCGGCGGCAAACTCCTCGGCGGTGCGCACATCGCACAAAAACAGGCTGCGTCCGGCCTCTGCGGCCCATTGTTCGACCTGCGCGGCCGCAACGGTTTGTACCCCGGCCCGTTCGGCCAGTTGTGCCGCCGCGAGGCGCTGTGCCGGCAAGGTTGTCGATGACACCTCCTCGGCATAGCGGCGGGTGCTGCCATGCTCCAGCTGAAAATCTTCCAGATCCCAGCCCTGGGTGCCGTTTTCCAGGGCGTAGACCGGGTTCTTCAAACCCAGGTTGATCAGGGTCTGGGCGCCAATAATGCTGCGGGTTCGACCGGCGCAATTGACCACGATCGGCGTGCTGTCATCCGGTACCAGATCCTGCACGCGATAGCCCAGTTCACCATTCGGGCAACAGACGGAACCGGGGATGGTCATCTTGCGGTATTCGTCGAACGGCCGACCGTCCAGCAGCACCAGCGATTCGCCCCGGGCTTGCCATTCGGCCAACTGCCTGGCGGTGACGTGCGGCGTATGACTGACCTCTTCCACCAATTCGCCAAAGGCCTTGGACGGCACATGCACGCCGGCGAACAGTTGCAGGCCTGCCGCCTGCCAACCGTCGGCACCGCCGTCGAGAATATGCACACGGCCATACCCCAACGCCTGCAAACGCCGAGCGGCAAGCGCCGCGATGTCCCCACCGTTCTGGTCATAAATCACCAACCGCACCTGTGGATTCGGCGCCAGGCGTCGGACCTCCAGTTCCAGGCGGCTGTAGGGCAAATTCACCCCGTGAAACAGGTGAGCCTCGCCATATTGGCCATGCTCACGCACATCAAACAGGGCAATTTCCTGCCCGTCGAACAGCCATTGCTGCAGTTGCCCTGGGGTTACGGTCTGGCTCATGAGAGTCCCGCTTTGAAAGATAAAAAAACGAAATTATTGAAGGGCTAACGACCAAACCGTGGCGAACACAAAACCTGTGGCGAGGGGGCTTGCCACCGTTCGGCTGCGCAGCAGTCGTAAAACCAGTGCATGCGTCGTATCTGACACACAGCGATCACAGGAATCAGGGCCGCTTCGCGACCCAACGGGGGCTAGCCCCCTCGCCACAGGTTTTGTGTTCGCCCCAGATCCTTGCGCAAGATGCCGATCTTCAAGCCATTACCAGTGGGCCATATGGATCATGCGTAGGCCTTGATCGACGGCGCCATTTGCGAGGCGTTGTAGTTGAGAATGCGCCCGTCGGCCTCGACGCCGTAACGGCCGTTGAGCGATTCCAGCGGCAAGCCATAAAGGTGGAAATGCAGGGTCGGTTGTTCGCCTTCGACACGGATGCCGTGCAGGTCGTCACCGAGAAACGAAATCGACGTGCCAGGCTGCACGACCACTTCTTTTTCCAGGTGCAAAGTGGTGAATCCAGGCGAGCGACCCTCGTCATCACGGGCGTAGACGTAATTGATTTCCTGGCCTTCGACGGCGCTGATAATCGCCCAGGTTTCGTGGTTGTGCGGGATGGTGCTTTTGCCCGGCAACAGCGAGTTGAGGTACAGCGTCGGCGTGTCGCCATCGTCGTTGAGACGGTAGCGGAACGCGGTGCTGCCCTGCCCCGGCACAGGCGCCGGGAACGCCTCGAAATTGAACAGGTCGCGGCGCTCGGCCAGGGTTTCGAGCAAAGCGACGATTTGCGTCAATGCAGCACGGTCGACGCCGCGTTGATGGATGACGCGGATTTTCTTGAGGAAATCTTCGATGACGGCGGCACGGTTATCGGTACTCATGAACAGGCTCCTCGGTATTAGACAGACAGGCTGTAGCGGCCCAGGTTGGTCAACAGATATGGATCGTTGGCGATGTGCGGCCGGCGTCCCGGATCGCCCAGTGCGTGGCGCAAGAATTCTTGAGTGCGTTCGCTGGTGGGGTGCTGGAAAATCTGCGCGGCGCTGCCGTGCTCGACGATCACGCCGTTTTCGGTGAAGTAGACGATGTCGCTGATCTCTTCGGCGAAACGCATTTCGTGGGTCACCAGCACGCAGGTCATGCCCTCTTCGGTCAGCTCGCGAATCACCGTCAGCACTTCGCCGACGGTTTCCGGGTCGAGGGCCGAAGTCACCTCATCGAACAGAATCAATTCCGGGCGCATGGCCAATGCGCGAGCAATCGCCACTCGCTGCTGCTGACCGCCGGACAATTGGCCCGGATAGGCATCGGCCTTGTGCTCCATGCGCACCTTGGTCAGCAAGGCGCGGGCGTCTTTCTCGGCCTCGGCGCGGTTGCGTCCCAGCACCTTGCGCGGTGCGATCACCAGGTTCTCCAGCACCGACAAATGCGGGAACAGGTTGTACTGCTGGAACACAAACCCCACGCGCTTGCGCAACTCGATGCGCTGGGTTTCCCGGGCCAGAGTGTGAACCTCGGTAGTACCGACGCGAATACTGCCTCGCTGGGGCTGCAACAGGCCGGTGATGCAGCGCAGGATCGTCGACTTGCCGGACCCGGACGGGCCGATGATCGACACGGCCTGGCCGCGATGCACGTCGAGGTCAATGCCCTTGAGCACCGGGTTGCTGCCAAACGACAGGTGCAAGTCGCGCAGGCTGACCAAGGGCTCGGCGACGGTTTCAGTAGAAGGCATAACGTCGCTCCAGGCGTTGGGTGAGTCGGGAAATCGGATAGCAATAAGCAAAGAACAGCACCAACAGGCTCAGGTAAATCACCACGGTAAAACCGGTCAGGTTCACCGTGTTGCTGGCGATTTGCGCGGTGTCGATCACGTCATGCACGCCCACCAGAGAGGCCAGCGCGGTGCCCATGGTGATCACCGCGTAGAGGTTCATCCACGGCGGCAACATGCGTTTGAAGCACTGCGGCAGGATGATCGAGCGAAAAATCTGCCCGCGAGTGAACGCCAGTGAACGCGCGGCTTCCCACTGAGTACTGGGGATCGAGGCAATGGCGCCCCGGAAGATTTCCGCAACGTTGGCGCTGGCCGGCAATGCCAGCCCCAGAGTGACCTTGACCCAGTCAGGGAACGCGACATAGGCGCTGCCGATATGAATCTCGAACGGGAACACATAGGTGGTGAAATAGATCAGCACCAGCCATGGCGCATTGCGAAAAACCTGCACCCAGATCCGTGCCGGCAAGCGCAGCAGCCACACCGGCGACAATGCCAGGGCCCCCACCAACAATCCGAGCAACGACCCCAACCCGATCGCCACCAGGCTGATCAGAATGTTCTGGCCAAAGCCCACAACCAGGGCTGGCGACCATTGCAACAGGGCTTTGAGCACCGGGCTTTGCGGGGCGAAATACACCAGCCAGAGCACGGCAACCGTCAACAACAGCAACTTGCCGACATGCCGCCGTGGCCAGGCCACTGGCGCGGTGACGGACGATTCAATGGCCATAACCGGGCATCCTCAGGCGCGCTTCAAGCAGGCGCCCCACACAATTGACGGTAAAACTCAGCAGGCCGAAAAACGTCAGGATCAGAATCATCAGCTCCAGCACGTTGTCGCTCTGGGTCCAGATCATGATCGCCGCGTAGGTGATGTCACCGACGGCAATGGCCGAGGCGACGGCGGTCATCTTCACCAGGTCGATCAGGTTGTTGATCAGCGACGGCAAGGCGAAGCGCAGGGCCAGCGGCAGTTGCACATTCCACAACAACTGGCGACTGCTGAACGCCAGCGAACTGGCCGCCTCCATCGTCACCGCCGGCACGGCTTCGATGCCGGCGCGCAAGGCCTCGGCATGGAACGCGCCCTTGTGCAGCGAGATCACGATCACCACCCAGGCGAACGGCGTCAGCGGGTTGGCCGCGCCAACGGCCTGGGTCAGCAGCATGTTCAGCACCAGGAACGCGCAATACAACTGCACCAGCGTCGGCGTGTTGCGGGTGACCTCGACAAACACCCGCGCAGGTTTTGCCAGCCAGGGTTTGCCCGAGGTCAACATTGCCGCCAACCCGACACCCGCCAGCAAGCTGCCGACGATGGTGAACAGGCACAGCCATACCGTGGTCAGCGCGCCCTGCTCCAGGGTGCCGCGTTGGTAGGCGTCCAGCAGAAAGCCGTAGTTCAGGCCGAACCCGGCAGCCCAGTGGACGAACAGCTCCAGCAAATGACTCATGGTTCGCCCCGCAATTGCCCGCAGGCTTGAGCGATGCGTCGTCCGGCCTCGGCGATGGTTTCAGTCGCAGTGGCAATGGACAGGCGCAACCACGGCGACAAGCCATAAGCGCTGCCCGCTACGCCGGCCACGCCCTCCTCCAGCAAATACGCGACGACGTCGGCATCGGTTTCCAAGCGCTGATCGTCCGGGCGATAGCGGCCCAATAATCCGGCGCAGCGGATAAATACGAAGAAGCCACCTTGAGGTTCGAGCACTTCGAGGCCGTCGACTTTGCGTAAAGCACTCACCAGTAAATCCCGGCGTTGCTGATAGGCCGCGACCTGCGACCGCAAGAAATCCAGCCCACCGTCGAAGGCTGCCAACGCGGCGGCTTGCCCTACCGAAGAAGCGCCCGAGGTGGATTGTGATTGCACGACGGTCATCGCATGGGTCAGCGCTTGCGGGCCGGCACCGAAACCGATTCGCCAACCGGTCATGGCGTAGGTCTTGGACACACCGCCCACCAGCAGGCAGCGCGACTGCAAATCCGGCGCGACGTTGAGCAGGCTCTGGGCCGGCCGACCGTCGAAGCGGATATGTTCGTAGAGCTCATCCAGCAGAATCAGCACCTGAGGATGGTGCCGCAGCACCTCGGCCAAGGCTTGCAACTCGGCCGCGCTGTATACCGCGCCACTGGGGTTGCCGGGGCCGTTGAGGATCAGCCAGCGAGTTCGCTTGCCGATGTGTAGCGCCAATTGTTCGGCGGTCAGCTTGCAACCCTGCACCAGCCCGCATTCGATAAACACCGGCTCGCCGCCATTGAAGCGCACGCTGTCCGGAAACGACGGCCAGTAAGGCGTTGGCACCAGTACTTCATCGCCGTCATCGAGGGTGGCGGCGAAGGCATTGAAGATGATCTGTTTGGCACCGTTGGCAATCACGATCGATTCCAGCGGGTAGTCCAGATGGTTTTCTTGCCGGAGCTTGCGTTGCACCGCAATTCGCAAGGCCTTCACGCCCGGTGTCGGCGTGTACTTGGTGGCACCGCCAGCGATGGCGGCATAAGCGGCCTGCTTGATGTGTTCCGGGGTGTCGAAATCCGGCTCGCCGGTGGTCAGGTCGAGGATGTCGCGACCGGCCTCGCGCAGGGCCGTGGCTTGGAATTTGGCGGCGGCATTGGCCGACAGCGAGACGCGCTGCACGCGTTTGGACAGGCGAACATTCATGACTCGACCGCCTCCAGTACCTTGCCCGGATTGAGCAGGTTTTTCGGGTCCAGGGCCTGCTTGATCCGCCGCATCAGGTTGAGCTCCACCGGACTTTTGTAGCGCCCGAGCAGCTCCCGCTTGCGCTGGCCAATACCGTGTTCGGCGCTGATGGATCCGCCATGGGCATGGGCGCTGTCGTGCACCAGTTGGCTGAGTGCCGCGTAATGGATCATGTGCGCCTCGACCGTCGAACCCTGCGGATGGGCGACGTTGTAGTGCAGGTTACCGTCGCCCAGATGGCCGAAGGTGTAATGCCGCACACCGGGAAAATGACGCTGCAACAAAGCATCGGTATGGGCGACAAACGCCACCACCTGGGAAATCGGCACCGAGATATCGTGCTTCATGTTGCGACCGGCTCGTTGCTGCGCCTCGCTCATGTTTTCGCGCAATAGCCACAACGCCTGGCTCTGGGCGAGGCTTTCGGCGATCAGCGCATCGGCCAGCAAGCTCTGTTCGAAGGCTTCGCCCAGTACCTGTTCAAACGCTTCGCGGGCATGGCTTTCGCTATGGTTATCGGATAATTCCAACAGCGCGAACCAAGGCTGGCGGGCGCCTGGAAAGGGTTGCGGACCTTCGGCAAACTGCTCGCGCAGCAGCACGAGACACTCGGCACTGAGCAGTTCGAACGCGGTGAGGCTGGCACCGAAACCGGCGCGGGCATGGGACAGGAACGTCACCGCCTGGGCCAACGAATCGAAGGCTAGCAGCGCCGTGGCTTGGGCCTTGGGCAGCGGGAACAGTTTCAGGGTCGCGGCGGTGATAATGCCGAGGGTGCCTTCGCTGCCGATAAACAGGTCGCGCAAGTCGTAGCCAGTGTTGTCCTTGCGCAAACCGCGCAAGCCATTCCAGATTTCACCCTGAGCGGTGACCACTTCCAGGCCGAGGGTCAATTCGCGGGTATTGCCGTAACGCAGCACCGCGGTGCCGCCGGCATTGGTGCCCAGATTACCGCCGATGGTGCAGCTGCCTTCGGCGCCCAGGCTCAGCGGGAACAGACGCCCGGCGTCACGGGCGACATCCTGAATGGTTTGCAGAATGCAGCCCGCCTCGACGGTCAAGGTGTCGTTGTCGGTGTCCACCGCCCTTACGCGATTCATCCGGTCGAGCAGCAACAACACCGCACGCCCACTGGCGTCCGGGGTCGCGCCGCCCATCAGCCCGGTGTTGCCGCCCTGCACCACCACCGGCGTATCACAAGCCACACAGGCACGAACCACCGCCGCGACTTCTTCGGTGCTGGCCGGATGGACAGCGGCAATCACCTGCCCCGCATAACGGCCCTGTTTGTCGGTCAGGTACGCGGCGGCCTCTTCGTTGCTCTGCACATGACGGGCGCCGAGCAGTTGCTGCAAGGCGACGAACAACGGCCGACTCATGGCCGCACAGCCAGCGGCGCCGCGTTGCGGTATTGCTCGTGCAGGTCACGCAAGGCCTGCGACGGCGCCATGCCGGTGCGCTCGCCCAATTCGATCAACCAGCCGCTGCGGTGCCAGTCGCGCACGATGGCATCCAGTTTCGCCTGGGTATCGCGTTCGCCCTTGCGGATCCAGATCACCGAGTTCGACGGGATCAAATCACCCGGCAGCGGGATCTCAAACCCGGCCCACTCGGCATCGCTCAACAGGGTATGCATGGTCGGACTGACATGCACCGCCGCCACGCAACCATTGCCGCGCAACGACAACAGCGATTCGGACTGGCTACGGAATGCCTTGATCTGTGCGCCGTAGGTTTCCTGCAACGGCTTGATGAAGTTGCTGCCCTGGGACACGCACACCGGTTTGTCCTTGAGGTCGGCCCACTGGGTGATGCCCGCACCTTTGCGAATCAACGCGGCACCGCCGACTTCTTCATAAGGCGTGGGCACGTAATCGAGAATCTCGGCACGCTCTTCGGTGAACTGCATATTGGCGATCAGGATGTCGACCTTGCCCTGTTGCAGGAACTGCACCCGGTTGGGCGCCAGCACAGAAACCGTTTGCGCCTCGACGCCCAGCGCCTTGGCGATGCCCTTGGCCAGTTCGACGTTGTACCCCAGGTGTTCGCCGGTCTTGGGGTCGAGAGTGCCGAATGGCGGGCCACTGAGAATCACCCCGACGCTGATGGCGTGGCGTTGCTCGATCTTGTCCAGTGTGCCGTCGGCCTGAGCGAGGCTGGCGCCAAGCACGGCGTATCCTGCCAGGCACAACGTGGCCAGGCCTCTGGCGGAAAAATATCGGTTCATGCACGACTTCCTTGAACGACCGCCGAGCCAGTCGGCGGCTTATTGAAACGATGAGGTGAACCGGTCAGGCACCGTTGGCCTGGAACTGTTTCTGTAAATCCACCAAGGCCGGTGACGCGGGGGTGATGCGGTTGCGGGTCTGGGCTTCGATCAGCCAACCGCTGCGATGCAGCTCCTTGACGATCGGGTCGAGTCGAGCCTGGGTATCGCTTTCGCCTGGTCGGGTCCAGATCACTGAAGGGGCCGGGTTGAGTTCCGGGCTGAGCGCGCGATAGCCCTGCCATTCGGCGTTGTCGGCGATCAACGGGTTGATCAGCGTGGCGTCATGCACCGCCGCGACGCAGTTGTTGCCACGCAACGCGAGCAAGGATTCCGACGAGCTCTTGAAGGCCTTGATCTCAACGCCCAACTCGGTGAGCGGCTTGATGTAGCTACTGCCCTGGGAGGTGCAAACGGGTTGGCCTTTGAGGTCTTCCCAACGGGTGATCTTGCTGTCCTTGAGCAGCGCCGCGGTACCGCCGACACGGTAGAACGGCGTCGGCACAAAACCTAGAATCTCGCCGCGTTCAGCCGTCCATTCCATGTTGGCTATCAGCAGATCAACTTTGCCCTGCTGCAAAAACTGCACGCGATTGGCGGGCAATACCGGCACCAGTTGCACCTCGGCGCCCAATTGCCGGCCCAGCTCCTGAGCGAGGTCGACGTTCAAACCCCGTGGCTTCTGGGTACCCGGATCGATACTGCCAAAGGGGCCGCCGGACAGTACAACCCCCACTGTCAGCACATGGCGTTGCTGGATCTTGTCCAGCGTTGCATCAGCCTGAGCACCGGCACAGGCGGCCAATGAGATCAAGGCGCCCAGCATGGCAGGCAACAATCGTTTTACAGGTGAGCGCTCAAGCAACATGGATTTCCCCTCATGGAATGATCGGCGTCCCCCGACCTGATGTGAAGGCATCCTAGGTACAGCGTTGATGTAACGGAAATTCAAATATCTAATATCGTTATAACTTGCCGTATTGCCGCCAAACGACAATCTTCGAAACACCCGCAACCACTGACATTTTTGGCTTTCACAATAAAATATCGCCAAAAACACATAAATAAATGTAATGTTTATGTTTGCAGCCTTGATATAAAAACAGCCTCGGGAATGGCCATGTCGACCTCATCTACCCTCGATCTCGAATTACTGCGCACCTTCATTGCCGTGGTCGATCACCACAGCTTTGCCGAGGCCGGCGCGCAACTGGCGCGCACGCAGTCGTCGGTCACCCAACACATGCAACGCCTGGAACAACAAGTGGGGGTGAGCCTGTTCGAGAAGCGCGGGCGACAGAAGCAACTCACCGAACCCGGTTTGCAGTTGCTGCGCCATGCACGGCAGATGCTTTCGCTCAACGACGATGCATTGAACTCGCTGCGCGAAAGCAACTTGAGCGGTGTATTGCGCATCGGCTCGCCCCATGACATTGCCGACACCATCCTGCCGCCGATCCTCAGCCACATCGCTCGCTCGGCCCCTCGTTTGCGCCTGGAGATCGATGTCGGCCGCAGTCCGTTTTTGATGGATGACCTACACCGGGGCAAGGTCGACATGGTGATTTCCACTCGCCAAGACCCGACGCTCGAAGGCTTTGCCTTGCGCACCTCGCCGGTGTGGTGGATCTGCTCGGCGCAGTACATCCATACGCCCGGCGAGCCCTTGCCGCTGATCCTGGTGGATGAGCCGAGTATTTATCGTCGGTACGCCCTTGAGGCGCTGGAGCGCGCCAATATTCCATGGCGCCAGGCGTACCTGGCGTCGAACCTGATCGGCATCAAAGCCGCGACCCGTGCCGGGCTGGGCGTCACGCCCAGAAGCATGGAAATGCTCGGCCCGGACATGCGCGTACTCGGCGAGACCGATGGCCTGCCACGGCTGCCGGACGTGACCTACCACTTGTGGATTCGGCCCAACACCGTGAATCCGCTGGTGCGTCGGGCCTATGAGTTGATCAGAAGCAGCCGGGGGCTCTGACCCGCTCAGCTTCCCTCGCTGCTGTGTGCTTCTTCAAAGAAGTAATCCTTCCAGCTGGCAGCCTTGTTTTTCAGCACACCGAGTTCCTGGAGTTTCTCGGCGTAGATGAAGGTGCGCTGGGGCACGACGGTGAAGTCGATTTCAGGGTCGGCGACGATTTTCTCAACCAGTGGCAGCGCCAGCTTCGATTGTTCCACTCGGATATAGGTCTGGGCGGCTGCGGGCTTATCGGCCTTGATTATTTTCTCGGCCTCGGCGAGTGCCGCGTAAAACGCCTTGTAGGTTTTCGGGTTTTCGTCGTGGAATTTCTCGGTGGTGTACAGCACGTTAAACGTGGCCTGGCCACCCAATACGTCGTAGGAACTCAGCACCTTGTGTACGTTGGGACTCTGCAGCTCCTGGTACTGGAACGGCGGACTGGAGAAATGTGAGTTGATCTCCGAACCGCCGGCAATCAGCGCCGACGTCGCATCCGGGTGGGCGAGACTGATCGAGATGTCGTCAAACTTCTTGAAGTTTTGCGCGCCAAACTGTTTCGCCGTTTCGATTTGTAAAGTGCGCGACTGGAAACCTACCCCTGCAGCCGGTACCGCGATGCGGTCCTTTTCGGTGAAGTCCTTGAGGCTTTTTACGTTCGGATTATTGGTCAGCAGGTAATTGGGCATCGACCCCAGCGAGGCGATGGCCTTGACGTTCTGTTTGCCCTTGGTCCGGTCCCAGATCGTCAGCATCGGCGGCACGCCGGCCGACACCACATCCAGCGCACCAGCCAACAACGCCTCGTTCATCGCCGTGGCACCCGAGATGCTGCTCCAGTCGACCTTGATGTCGAGGCCCTGCTCCTTGCCATGTTTCTCGATGAGCTGCTGATCGCGCACCACGTCCAGGATCAGGTAACCGATACCAAATTGCTGGGCAATGCTGATTTTGCCTTCGGCCTGAGCGCCAGGGCTGAGTAACGCACTCACCGCAGCCACGGAGGCTGCCAACCGTGCCAATGCGGAGCGCTTGAAAGGAGTCGCCATGAAAACCTCAACGTTATGGAAGTCAAGACGCAGACCCTGTGGGAGCGTGGCTTGCCCGCGAAGAATGCACCGCAGTTTTTCAGGTATTACGCGTCATCGTTCTTCGCGGGCAAGCCACGCTCCCACAGGATTTTCGTCACTCAAATTTCAATTTCAGAGCTTGGCGATCGACACCTCGGTGGATTTGACGAAGGCAATCACCTCGCTCCCCACCTTCAATTCAAGGTCGCGCACCGAACGGGTGGTAATCACCGAGGTGACGATCCCGGAAGCGGTTTGCACGTCGATTTCGGATACCACTTCGCCCTCTAGTATTTCCTTGATGACACCCTTGAACTGGTTGCGGACGTTGATCGCTTTGATAGTCATGATGAGGCTTCCTGTCTGGTGTCGGGCGCATCCACATGGATGTGCAGGCCCTCAAAGTGCACCACCTGAACCAACAACAAAAGGAATAGATAATTATCTGTTTATTCCTTAATGGAATATAAATTCAAATAACCAAAATGAATTAACAAATACAAAATCAGTATTTATCGTTATAAAAATATCCACGTACTCTCAGCTCATCCCGTCATTCATCACCACAGTGAAGTGCCCCATGAATCCGACTGACAACCTCATCGACTTCGCCAGTTACCGCAAACGCAAACAGGCTCAGCAACGGGCACGGGCCATGTGGGAGATGTACGCACGCAACGCCGGTCTACAGGCCTATCAATGGGTCCAGGCCGCTCATTCGACCGAGACCCGTCACGCATGAACGCGCAGCAACCCTCGCGTTTTCTGGCGAGTGCAGACGAACCCGTGACGGACTTGAATAATCTGGAACCACTGGAGGAAGACCCGATCTGTGAGCGGGTCGCACAGAACCTGCAACGGCTGCGGGGCAAGCGTCACTTGTCCCTCGACGCGCTGGCCCGGCAATGCGGTGTGAGTCGGGCAATGCTCGCGCAGATCGAGTCTGGACGCAGCGTGCCGTCCATCAAAGTACTGTGCAAAATTGCCAAAGGCCTGAAGGTCTCGGTGGCCGCCTTTCTGGAGCATCGGGCCTTCGAAGGTGTGGCCGTGCTGTCGGCGCGAGAGAGCAAACGCTTGGTCAGCGCCAGCGGAGCCTTTGTCAGCCGCGCCCTGTTCCCGTTCGACGTGGCACGCCAATCGGAGTTTTACGAACTGCGCCTGAGCCCTTTGGGCGAAGACCACAGCGAGGGGCATGGCCCCGGTGTCCAGGAAAACCTGGTGGTGTCGCAGGGCGTGCTGGAAATCAGCGTCAACGATGAACGTTACCTGCTGTCTACCGGCGACTCGATCCTGTTCTACGCCGACCAGCCCCACCGCTACCGCAACCCCGCCGACAGCGAGGCGGTGGCTTATCTGGTGGTGACCTATCCGGAACGCCTGGATTAAACACCTGAATGCATCGCAGATCCCCGGCGGGAGCGCGGGCGAGCCTCGCTCCACAGGGGAATGTGGTGCCTGTGAAATGAAAAAGCCCCCGCGACCATAAGGTCGCGGGGGCTTTTTTGTGCTGTTTGCCGGGATCAGCAGGTGCAGCACATCATTGGCATGCCATTGCAGCTCATCATCATCGGCATGCTGCAATCGTTCATCATTTTCATCATCAAGGCGCAGCAGCTTTTCATCATGTCCATGTTCATGCCGGCCATCGGCATGATTTTGCACATCATGCAGTCGGCTTCGATGCGGCACTCCATCACGCACTTCATCGAGGGCATCGGCATGCCCATCATCGGCATTGGCATCATCATGTTCATCATCGGCATGGCCATGCTCGCCTGGGACATGCACATCATGCTCATATTGCCGCAGTGCATCATCATCGGCATGCCGCAGTTCATCATCATCTGCATCATTTCAGCGCTGTTCTTGAACATGGCCATGTCCATGCCCATTGCCGGCATCATTTTGCACATCATGCCGTCGTCCATCATTTCGCAGCTCATGGTCGCCATCATCATCGGCATGCCCGTCATTGGCATCATCGGCATGTTGGCGTTCATCATCGGCATTGGCATCTGCATGGCGTTCATCATGGTGTAACTCCCTAAGCGATTCGATAGTTGGACGAAGCTGATGGGGCGGATTCTAAGGACTGGCGCAGGGACGACAAGATGATGGCCGAGCAGCAGGATTTGATGTTGAAACCGCTGTAGTGGCGTGGTCGGGACGCAGCTGTCTGCTGTAACGCCCCTATGGATTTCATCGCATATGGAATCAAAACCAGAGCATGGTTTTGTCGGTTATGGATATTCGACCGAGCGCTATATAAATAGCCGAAAGAAATAATCGATCTAAACAGTGCCGTTTTTTATCCGACGGCTCTGGTTCGGGGGTCTTGGACTTATTCCACACGTGCTGCCAAAGAAGATGGGCCAGGCCGCACAAAACACTGCTCGGTAACTCTTCCCCCCCATTGCTCCCCCTCTTGCTCCTGCTCCAGTTTAAAACCGGAGTCTTCATACAGTTTACGAGCGACATCAAGACCTTTGAACGTCCAAAGCCGTGTCGCGCAAAAGCCGTGTTCGTCACAGAATTTTATCGCTTCAGCCAACAAGCGCTTGCCTGCCCCTTTGCCTCGCGCCGAGTCATCCAGAATGAAACAGCGCAGGATCGCTTCGCCGCCCTCTCCTTCGCCATCTATCGCGATGGAACCTACAATTCGCTGGCCGTCCAAAGCCACCCAAACCTCGTTGCGCGGATTGTGCAAACGCCCCATCAACTCCGCCATGTCTGATGCGACCAGACTCTCGAACGGCTGGCCGAAGTTCGAATGCCTGGCGTAGTAGTCAGCATGCATTTGCACAATGCGGCCGATGATTCCGGGTCGGTAGCCTCGCGCTATGTCCAGTTGCGCCGACGGTCGCGACTCCGTGCCGAGTCGATGAGCTTGCAGGGCGAAGGCATAGTGGGCGATGCCCTCGCTCACCGTTTGCTGTTGCTCATGTGTCAGGCAAGCCAGGGCTGCGCGCACCTGTTCCCTGGCGAACGAATCAATGGCTCGCAGGGTTTTCTTGCCCTGCGCCGTGAGTCGCAGTTTCTTGGAGCGCGCATCCTCCTCATGTGGAATTTCTTCGATCTCGCCGGCCTCGATGAGCTTGCGCACCATCCGGCTCACACTGGACTTTTCCAGACCAAGCAGCTCCACAAGCTCTACTGCCGTCAACGAATTCCGCTCTCCGATCTCCACGATCGTGTGAACGGACGAAGGTGGATAGTCCGTCGCCGCCAGCGTGGCTTGCATGAAGCCCAACTCTCGCACCATGAGACGCGATGCTGAACGGACCTGGTTAATCAGGTCTGATGGGGAATGAGTCACGGCAAGCACCTCGAACGAAACGATCACTTAGTTGTATAGCACAACCAAGTGATCGTCAATTGAGGCGATTCACACCGACATATTGAGCGCCACCGCCGCGCGAATGAGTGCCTTTAATGCGTGCTCATCAATCCGCTCACCCTCATGCAAATCGATGGCACGTCGGGTGTTGCCTTCGAGGCTGGCGTTGAAAAGACCTGAAGGATCCTCCAGCGAAGCACCCTTGGCGAAGGTCATCTTTACGACATTCTTGTACGTCTCACCGGTGCAGATGATGCCGGCGTGCGACCACACCGGAACCCCTCTCCATTTCAATTCCTCGACCACTTCCGGGTCGGCCTGCTTGATCAGCGTTCGAACCCGAGCGAGGGTCTCACCCCGCCAGTCAGTCAACGCCTTGATTTTCGCTTCTATCAGCGCAGAGGCAGAGCCTTCCTCCCCGCCGTCCTTTGTGTCGAACTTCTTCATGATGGTTGTCACTCCTCAGGGTGGTCATCAAGTTGCGTCCGCAGAGCCAGGCCGGTGATGTGTAACGGTCTGTATTTTCTTTGGCGATCTTACACAGCGTTACAAGACTCGCTGGATCAGGACACATACGCGGTACACGCCGGTGGAAAAGTGAGCGGCATCGCAAATCTGATGTTCTGCGATGTATCCAGCGACATAAACCATAGCAGGAACCCGCCATGATCAATGCAATCGACACCGTGCTTTATACCGGCAAGACCCACACCACCGGAGGCCGCGACGGCGAGTCGCGCAGTCCCGATGGACGTTTGGACATCAAGCTCTGCGCTCCTGGCACTTCAGGGCACGGCACCAACCCCGAACAACTGCTGGCGGCCGGTTGGTCGGCCTGTTTCATCGGCGCCATGGGTAAAGCGGCGACCGCGTTGAAGGTGACCCTGCCGAACGACACCGCCGTCGATGCCGAAGTGGATCTGGGCAAGACCGAAAACGCCTATTTTCTCCAGGCGCGCCTCAATGTAAGCCTGCCAGGCCTGGCCCCTGATGTCGCACGGGCGGTGGTGGATGCCGCACACCAGACCTGCCCGTACTCCAAGGCGACCCGTGGCAACATCGACGTCGCGATCAATCTGGTTTAACCAGGGCACCCAGTGCAGCCTGTCACCTGGCAGGCTGTGCTGGCACCACCAGAAATATCACCCCTGCGAGACGCTTTTGAAGTCCGGCAACAGGCTTTTGGCTGGCGTCGCTGAAGGCACAGCTACAATGTCCGCTTGAGCCGTTTCGGGCTTCGCCTCTGCGGCCTCCCCGTTAAGCGCCTTGTGCATCTTGACGGTGTCCAGCGCCCCCACCCATTTGGCAATGGCCATCAGCGATCACCCACTCGATCTGACGACTCATGGATTTGACCTGGGCATTCGTTTCGGCACCCTGCCGGACGTGGCTTCCACGCCCGCAAGATCGCCTCCAATCGCCGGCGCGAGTATGCAGCCTGATCGATTTCCTGGTGGAGCGCTTCAAGCATATCGATCACCTGGATGAGCACGAATCTACGCTGGATTGAACAGTGCGGCGGGCGACAGCTTTTGGCCCGGAAGCGGATATCAGCGATCGATACATGAAGTAGCCTTCACGCAGGTCCGCACACTTGCCAACCACATACCGTGCAGATATTGTCAGCTTCATGACTCAGCCCCGTATTGCCTCGACCACCACTACCACGACCGCCCGAGGCGGGTCGTGAGAGGTGTCGTGAGCCAATAACGCACGAACTTCAAAGGCCCCGCCAGCGATGGATAGGGCCTTTTCTTTGCCCTTGTGTCGCTGGCCAAAACGCAAGGAAAGCACTATGTACGCACTGTTGATTCTCGATATGCAGGTCGGATTGTTTCATGGCCCCGATAAACCATGGGCTGGCGAAGCGCTGCTAAACACGTTGAATAGTCTGTTGAGCAAAGCCCGGAGGGCAGGTGCGCCCATTTTCCTGGCTCGCCATATAGGTCCGCCTGGCTCGCCTATCGAGCCAGGAAGCCCGCTGACGCAACTGGTTCAGGAACTGGTGCTACAAGGCGACGAAGTGGTCTTCGAAAAAACCCGACCCAACGCCTTCGTCATGACTGACCTGGCCGATCGGCTACAGGCTTGCGGATCCAAGGGCGTGGTCATTGCCGGAATGAAGACCCAGTATTGTGTCGACAGCACCTGCCGCGCCGCACGAGATCTTGGATTCGATACCGTGCTGATCGCCGATGGCCATACCTGCACCGCCCCCCCTGCGCTGAAGGCCGAACAAATTATTGCGCATCACAACGCGACCCTGGCGGGACCATTCTGCCGTGTCATTCACGCTGAGGACTGGTGTTTCTAACCAGCATCGACAGATCGGCCCGAGGCGGGGTCGATCTGGACTGCGAGGTCTTCATGATCAACGGTCACAACGTGGCGTTGATCGACCCGACACCCTTCTGGCAATCAAGTGTATTCAGCTTGCTGGTGAAGATCCGGGCAAGTACGGGTCAGCTTTTTGAAACCCTCTATTCATGCAGAATCTGTCAACAGTGTTTGTCCAGTAGATCGCTATATGGGGAAGGGATAAACATCTAGCATCGTCTCTACCAAGTGAGCAAATCGAGTAGCTAAACCGATGTTAGCTTTACGATCATCCCGATCGCAGAGTAACGCTCCTGGACCATACGGTGACTATGATGAATATCTCAAAAATTGCGCTTCTTCTTGTGCTGGGTAGTGTAGGTGCACACGCATTTGCAGACGAGAGCCATTCAACTGCAGCGACCAGCCAGATACCCGTTGAAACCTACACTTACGCGACGAAACTTGATATCGGAAAAGTCATTACCATTTCAGATATTGCGGATGAATGCGGGCCGGTTCCGGTTCAAATGACCTATGAAGACTCTCACGGTCAACGACACATCCTGCAGTATCAAGTAATGGGAACAGGATGTTCAAACGGCTGAGTACTTTTTATGGCTGATGGAGGGTCGACACTCCATGCCGACAGCGCTTGGCGAACTCTTTTTTATGAACCTGCTGTTTTTTCATCGGACGCCAACAAACCCGGAATTGATTCTTTAAGAAACTCAACCCATGTCTTTATTTTTGCATCCACAAATTTTCGGGACGGGTATATTGCAAATATATTCAACGATTCGAAATGATACGTGGGCAGAACACGCACCAATGTACCCGCCCTGAGCCCATCGACCGCAGAAGCGATAGGCTGTATTCCAATACCCATCCCGTTTTTTATAGCGATAGTCATGCCATCCGCGGTATTGATGTGAAAGGGAGACAATGGAATGTTGATTGTCTCCATGCCTTGCGGTCCCTCAAACACCCAATTGTCTACCGGCATTACAGTGTTAACAATTCTCAAGCAATCATGTGAACCAAGAGAACCCGGAGAATCGGGCATTCCACGTTTCTTTAGATATGCTGGCGAGGCACAAAGAATACTGTAAGTCATGCCAAGCCGCTGAGCGACAAACCCTGAGTCGGGTAAATCCCGTGCCAAAACAATTGACATGTCATAGCCTTCCTCCAATAAGTCAGGCAGCCGATTGGTCAGTGTCAAATCAAACATTACCGAGGGATGATTCTCTCTATACTTGGCAATGGCTTCGATCACATAATGATTACCAATGGCTGACATAGCATGAATTTTGAGCCTGCCAACGGGCATGACTTGAGCAGTCCCCGCTTCCTCTTCCGCTTCACGTACCTCATCAAGAATTTTCTCGCATCGTTGTAAATAGCGTATCCCCGCCTCGGTTAATGCCAGACGTCGGGTTGTTCGGTTAATCAGCCGTGTCTGAAGTCTGGCCTCGAGACTGGAGACTGCTTTAGAGACATTCGTTGTGGTGGTGTCCAGGATCTCGGCCGCCGCGGTAAAGCTGCCACTCTGAGCGACAGCAACGAAAAAGCGCATGGTTTGGAAAACATCCATCGTTTTCATCTCCGCAAATCAGTCAAAAAATTATAGGCCTGGCCTGAACAATTATTTGCGTGGGGAAAGGGGCGACCCTGCAAAAGCCGCCCTCTCCTCGCGTATCACTTTTTCCGCGCAATAAACCCGGGCACTCCGGTTTCCACTACCGAGTTGAATCGTACCCTGGTCGTAATATCTTCCTTGATTTCACGCATGGCCCTGTGAGGCAAGGTAGAAATATCAAAGTTTTCCTGGATATGACTCGGTGTTGCAGAAGTGGTCAGAAAAGCAACTCCCCGCTGTACAGACCAGGCCAATGCAACTTGAGCTGGGGTTTTCCGCAGGCGCTGAGCGATCCCTGTAATCACAGGTTCTTCCAGTACTTTCGGTTCCATGCCATGCCCGAGTGGCGCAAACGCAAGGACAATAATTCCATGCTGCCGGCAAAACTCAAACAGTTCCCATTCAGGCAAATATGGGTGGGATTCAACTTGCACAACGGCAGGTTTTATCCGGGCCACTGCCACAATCTCTTGTAAAGCCTCCAGGGTGATATCAGACAAACCGATGGACTTGCACCGACCTTCATCCACGAGGCGTTCAAGTGCCCTCCAGGTTTCTATCAGTGTCACGCTCGAGTCGTAGATGACTCGACCCTGCTCATCTCTTGGATCCTGGTCTTCGCCGGGCTGGAAGGCAAAGGGAGTATGGATCAGGTAGCAATCGATATAATCAACTTGAAGTCGTCGGCAACTGGCCTCAAAGGCAGGTTCGACCCGCTCGGGACGATGATTGGTGTTCCACAGTTTTGTAGTAATGAACACATCTTCCCGCCGTACCTTACCCGTCTCCAGCACTTCCTTTATCGCTACGCCTACCCTGTCCTCATTTCGATAGCGTTCGGCGCAATCGAAATGGCGAAATCCTGTTTCCAACGCGTGCTTAACTGCTTGCGTTGTAACGGCTGGATCCCGGAACAGAGTGCCAAAGCCAACGGCCGGCATCTCGCCAGAACCGTGTACAAGAGAAAATTTTGTATCGCGCAGCTCATCGTGAAAGGCTTCGTATGACATGTCTTTACTCCATTGCGAGATCACTCCCACAACAGCGAAAGTGGCCTCTCATAAATTACACGTGGACAGATAACAAACTTTTTCAATGATCTAACGCAGTCAGGAAATATGTAAAAACACAGCTTTATTGATATGACGTTCTGCGTTCTTCGCGACTGGCAACCCGTTGTTCAAAGACACCAACGGAATTACCGCCGAGCGCCACAAACAGTCGCACCGTGTCGAGATACTGCGCGGTCCTCCCCCTGATTTGACCCAGTAACGCTTGTTCATAGGCACGTTCCGTCTCCAGCACTTGGAGAATGCTGTTCTCGCCCTGCGCGTAGGCTTGTTGGTTTAACCGAAAACTTGTTTCGGCCGCTCGTAACGCATCCTCCTGCGCCAGGTTTTCCTCTGCGTCATGGTTGATTGCCTGCAGTGTGTCTGCGACCTGACCGAACGATTTGATAACGGTCTGCTGGTAACCGGCGAGAGTCGCCTTGTAGCCGTCGACCGCTGCCTGACGTTCAGCTTTGAGCGTTCCGCCATCGAAAACCGGACCCGCGAGCCCCGCTGCGAAGCCCCAGAGCGCGGCGCCGCCATTGCCTGAAGCGGCCTGTACCAGAGACGCGGACAGCGTTACGTGGGGATAAAGGTTCGCTGTCGCGATACCCACGGCGGCGCTGGCCATGTGCAGTTCAGCTTCTGCTTGCAGTACATCCGGCCGGTCGTGAGCCATTTCCGAGGGCAAACTGACTGGCACGTTTAACGGTAAGACAAACTCGGCAAGGGTGAACTCAGGCGCGATCCAGTCACCGGGGCCTTTTCCCGTAAGAATCGAGAGAGCATGTCGTGCCGAATCACGCTGCTGTGCGAGGGGCGGCAACAGTGTGCGGTCCTGCGCGAGCCGCGTCTGGGCCAGGGAAACATCGATCTGCGTGGTAGTGCCATTGAGGTGCGCCATACGGACGAGCTCGAGATTCTTTGCGTCATTGGCGAGCAGCTTCTCGACGGCTTCCATCTGCGCGTTTGCAGAGGCCACCAATAACGCCTGGCTAGCGACATCGCCAGTCAGGGTCAGGTACGCAGCTTCGTATCGATGCTTCTGAAGATCGGCAAAAGCTTCTTGCTGTTCGACAAGCCGCTTGTTACTGCCGAAAGCGTCAAGGTCGAAGCCGACTCGCGGCCCGATCGCATAGAAATTGGAGATCGATGGCTCGGGCCCGTTATGTACCCGCTGACGGCCCGCCTGAGCGCCAAAATCGACCTGCGGATAAAGAGCACCCTGCGCCGCGGCAACGGAGGAAGCCGCTTGCCGGATCGTTGCGTCTGCAGCCACGAGCTCAAGATTGCCGTCGATTGCCCGACGTACAATCTGGTCGAGCTTTTGCGAATGAAAGGCGGACCACCATTCACCGCTGACCTTTTTGCCAAGCTCAATGTGCTGTTCTCCGAGCTTGTTACCCTTCTCGCCAAGACGTTGCTCCGCCTGTTGATCATAGTGCTGCGACAGGCTCGGTGGAGGCATTTGATAGTCAGGGCCGACGGTACAGGCGGTCAGGAACACAAGAGCCGATACCGCACCGAACGTGGTTTTGAACATCTGTCTATTGATGAAGAGCGCATTGGATTTCATTTGGCAAACTCCACGAAAACTAGTTGGTCGCAACGGGCTTGCGAAGAAACAGAACCAGTGGGCTCACCACTAGCATCGCCAGCATCAAAATCTTGAACTGGTCGATCACCGCGATAAAAGCCGCTTGGCCGGTGATCATTTCGTTGAGCCCCGCCAGTGCTTGCAGGGACGTCGACGGCGAATCCGCAGCAGCGCGATAGGGCGTCAGATTGCTGACCAACGCCATGTGCATCGCTTGCGTATTGTTGAAGAAGAAAATCTGCACAATCGCAACGCCAATGGTGCTTCCGTAGACACGTGACAGATTGAAAAGACCGGTCCCTTCCGGGCGCAACCTGGGGTCGAGCGTGCTGAACGCGACCTTGGTGAGCGACGGCATCAAGACACCGATGCCGACCCCCTGGATTGCACCGGCCACCGCCACGGGCGACCAGTCCATCAAAGGCGAATAGCCGAGCATCAACCCGTTGGCATAAATCACCATGGCTATGCCTGCCGCAATGAACAGACGACGGTCGAAACGCTCGGGAACCCGGCCCATCAGGATGAACGCACCTACAAGCCCCACACCGCGCGGTATGGTCAGGGAGCCCGTGGTGTCAGGCGGGTAGCCGAGAATCTCGTCCAGCATTGGAGACGTCAGCGCCATGGTCGACAACAACACGAAACCAACGGCGAAAAAGATGATCGTCGACAACACGAAGTTGCGGTCTTTGAACAAACCCTTGTTGAGGAAATGCACCTTCGCGGTCAGCACATGCACAACGAACAGGTACAGCCCCAGTGCACAGGCCAGCGCTTCCAGCCAGATCTCGGTCGAGGAAAACCAGTCCAGGCGTTCACCGCGATCGAGCAGCATTTGCAGGCTGATCAATCCCAGCGTGAAGCTACCGAAGCCGAAGAAGTCGAACGACGGACTGTTCTCGGCCTTTTTCTCGGTAAGCAAAAGCGCCACCACGAGGAAGATAAACGCCGATAACGGTAGGCTGATGTAGAAGATCGGCCGCCATCCGAAATGTTCACTGATCCAACCACCGATGCTCGGGCCGCTGACGATGCCCAAAAGCACAATTGCCGTCCACGTCGCGCCAAATTTCACACGCTTCTCGAGTGGCAATGTCTCCATTGAAATCGCCATCGAGAGAGGTGCCAGCACGCCACTGGCGAGGCCTTGAATAATGCGCGCACCGACAAACTCCAGCGGAGTCGTTGCCTGCGTAGCGAGCAGCAAGCCAAGGACGAAGAAGGCTAACGCGGCTTGATAAACAAGCTTCAGGCCATAACGCCCGGCGAGCCACTGCGCAATCGGCATGGTGATGGCGCTCGCCGCGAGGTACGAGGTGAATATCCAGCCAGCCTGGTCGTCGGTCATCGACAAGCTGCCTTGAATGAGCCTGAGTACCGCGTTCGGCAGAGGCAGGTTCGCCGACTGCATATAGGTCGCCAGCAGAGCAGCGAACCTCAGCGAGCGCGCGCCCTCTGCGCCTGGGGCTCCAACAGCGTTGGCGTTCATCAGAAGTTACCTGCGGTTAACAGCGCCTTGAGCGGGTGCCACCAAGGCGTGCGATACCCGGTATCAACCTTGACCGTGGCACTGGTGCCAGAGAAAAACGGCAGCGCAGGATCCACCACATCCAGTTCGAGTCGCACCGGTACCCGCTGGACAACCTTGACCCAGTTGCCGGTGGCATTTTCGGGCGGCAGCAGCGCGAAGTCCGATCCGGCACCCGGGCTCATGCTGGTCACATGGGCCTTGAAGACGTGATCAGGATAAGTATCGATACTGATGGTTGCTTCCTGCCCTGGACGCATATGGGTCACCTCCGTTTCGCGGAAGTTGGCCTCAACCCAAATCTGGCGATCGGATAACAGAGCAAAGGCTGGGGCACCGTTGTTCACATAGTTGCCAACCTGCAAATCATCGACCTTGGCCACGATGCCATCGTCAGGCGCATACACCGTCGCGTACGAGAGGTACAGCTGCGCCTCATCAAGTTGAGCCTTGGCCTCATGAACCGCCGGGTGGCTATCGGCTTCGATGTCTGGATTGCCATTCAAGGCAACGACGGTACTGGCGATCTGCTGTTCGATAGAGGCTATTCGTTGCCGTGCAACTTTAAGGTCCGTGTCTGCGCGCTCATAAATGGCGCGAGAGACGAACTCGGTAGCGACCAGCGCCTTCTTGCGGGCAAATTCCCTTTGATCGAAATCGGCCGACTCCTTGGCCGATTGCAGTTCAGCCTGTTGCTGGCGGTAGCTTGCCTTGAGGCCATCGATGCGAAGCCGCGCGACACTCAGCTGCGCTTGTGCACGGTTAACCGCGATCTGGAACGGTTCCGGGTTGATCCGAAACAGCACCTGCCCCTTGCGAACAGGCTGATTGTCCTCGACCGCAATTTCGACGACTTGCCCGGAAATGCGAGCGTTGATCGATGCCTTCGCCACCCGGGCGTAGGCGTTATCGGTCGATACAAAAGGCACGCCCGCCAGATAGTGTGCGTACCCAACCGCAGCGAAGAGGACGGGGAAACCCACCATAAGGAGTGGTCGTAATTTCTGTTTAAACGGTTTCTTGCCGGGCGCGCCAGTCTGGTTCGGTCCTGGATGCTCGAAGGTCTGTGTCGCTGAGATGTCGAACTGTTTGGTCATGATCGAATGCACCTTTAACCGGGAAATCGGGCTAACGCCCACGAAAACAGCCATGCCCTGTGCGGTCAGGAGGATCGCTCCGCCGCACCTGTTTCGTCGCCGCAATACCCAGTTCGAGCTCAGCTACAACAAACCTTACTTTCAGGAACTTTTGGCTCCTTAATTTTGTGCGATGATGTAAGAATATCCCTGCATTCACCTTCACTCAAGGCTTTTTTATACAACATGGCACAAAAAAAGATCACCGAGGGGAAAGGCCGCGGCCGCCCCCGCGCGTACGACCCGCAAACTGCGCTGCAGCAGGCACTTGGTGTTTTCTGGAACACCGGATATTCCGGCGCTTCTCTGGATAGCATCGCCACGGCGGCCGGTATGAATCGCCCTAGCCTCTATGCGGCATTCGGTGACAAGCACGCGCTCTACCTCAAGGCGCTTGAGCAGTATTGGGAGTTTGCCGCCGCAGCCATGCAGGAGGCTCTGACGGACAAGGAGCTATCTTTGAGCCAGGCGTTGATGCGTTTCTACGAGGGTCAGCTGTCGATCTACTTCTCGGGTGACGGCCAACCGCGTGGCTGCTTTGCGATCGGCACGGCGACGACCGAGGCCGTCGAGGATTCTGAAATACGTGAGGTTCTTTCGGATCGGCTCAGCAGGCTCGATGCCGATCTCGAAACGCGTCTGCGAGCGGCAATCGATTCCGGCGAGTTGAAAAGCGATGTCGACCCGGCGGCCCTCGCCGTACTCGCGTCATCCCTGCTGCACAGCATTTCGATACGTGCGCGCGCGGGCAAATCCCGCGCTGAATTGACCGAGCTTGCACGCAATGCGGTCAACGTAATCTGCGGTTGAGAGGTTTTATGGTGGGTGAAGGACTCGAAGATATTCTGACAGAACATCTTGCCGTGATTTTTTGCGGGATTAATCCAGGAATGACTGCCGCCGCCCAAGGTCATCACTTTGCGGGCAGGGGCAATCGCTTCTGGCGCACGCTCCACCTTGCCGGCTTTACGCCGGAAGAAATTCGCCCGGAAAACGATCGGGCGATCTTGCAGTATCAGTGTGGATTAACGGCAGTGGTTGAACGGCCTACGGCACGGGCGGATCAACTGTCCTCACATGAGTTCATTGCCGCCGCTGCGGATTTTGAACACAAGATCACGCGCTATGCGCCACGCTTTGTGGCGTTTCTCGGTAAAACTGCGTATTGCGCGTTATCCGGCCAACGAGAAATCACGTGGGGACTTCAGTCACAAACCTTTGGCAATGCCTCGGTATGGGTTTTACCCAATCCCAGTGGGCGAAATCGTGCGTTCTCGCTGGATCAACTGGTTGGCGCTTACCGCCAACTGCGTTTGGCAGCGAGTGAGAGTCGGTTTCCCGGTTAATCAACAGCGTCGCCTCCCGCCTGAAGGGGTGCTCAACCGTCCGTTATCAGATCCGCGTCGGTAACACCGCAGATCCGTATCGGTAGATGACTCTGTGAGATTGCCAGGAGGCTCTGGAGGCGCTTCAAAATCAACGACCATCGTGAAGCCGCACCTGGCAGTCGCTCCAAACCCCACGCATCAAATCCTTGAGCATCAATGCCTCCGCCCAGCGATCAGTGATGTCGCGTCCATCGGCCCCCGTGATGGCATAGGGTGGTGGGCCGAGTTCACAGGTGAAAGACAGGCTATCGGGCGTGTCCGGTCGGGCCAGCCAATCTTCGATCCCATATCGCCACCAGCCCAGGAAACGCTCCAGCCAGGGTCGATGCTGAGCAAAGCTCAGGGGCACCTGGACCTGTTCGCCGTTGGCAACACGACCATGAAAACCCCAACTGTGGCGCAGGATGGTGTGGATCTGTTCGTCGTCCTCGGCGGCGGCCGACTCTGGCAGTTCGCGGCCCACGACATAGTGGGACAAGTCGGCCAACAGCTTTAGATCGGGCATTTGCGCGAGAATGTCGAGGGTGAACAACAGGTCGCTGGTCAGGCGATAACGATGGGTTTCCAGAAGAATGGGGAAGTCCACTTGCTCGGCCAGACGCTGCCAGCCTTCGATCAGTTCGATAGCTTGTTTCAGCGTGCGCGGCCGCACGTCTGCTTGCAGCGTGAGGTGGTGGCAGCCATAGCGGGACGCGACATCGATCGCTGCCGCCAGATCATCCACGGTGCGGGGGAACACCTGCCCTTCGATTTGCAGGCCCTGCGCCTTGGCGGCGGCATGCAGGCGTGCGGCGTGGTGCGCGACCCAGAAATGGTCGGTGATCCCGTCAAAGCCCGCGGCGGCGATTTTCTCCAGCTGCGCTTCCAGGGGATGATCGCATTGGCCGCGGTAATCCTGCATGGCCCAAAGGGATTGAAATACCAGGAATTCACGCATGTCAGCTCCGCAGCAGTTGTTTGAGCGGCACGTCGGCGTCGGCCAGAGCGGCCACCGAGAGCGGGTTATGGTGAGCGATCAGCCGTTCGCACAATTTGATGTCCTTGGCGACGCTATTGCCCTGGCCCCAGCCGCATGCGCCTTGCAGGCGTTGCTCGGCATCGAGGTAGAACAACAGGAAGCCGCCACCGGCGGTTGTCCGGCTCGCCGTGGGTTCTGTGTTTGCGATCACGCCCACGGTCTGCAGCCCCCAGTCGTATTGATCGGACCAAAAACCGGGAATGACCTCGAAGGGCTGCTCGCCGCCCAACAGATTCAGGGCGGCGTGACGACCCTGAGTCTCGGCGTTGCGCCAGGTTTCCTGACGCTGGAAAACCCCTTGCGGGTGCAGTCGAAACTCACAGACATCGCCCGCCGCAAAGATGTCCGGCGCACTGGTGCGCAGCTGGGCATCAACGCGGATGCCCTGCCCGACCTCAAGCCCGGCGGCCATGGCCAACTCCATGTTGGGCTGCATGCCGATGCCCACCACCACCAAATCGCAAGACAGCAATTGGCCGTCGACCAGCTGCACGGACTCAACATGAGTAGTGCCCTGCACCGCCTCAATCGCCACATTCAGCCGCACATCCACGCCCTGACTGCGATGCAGTTCCAGCAGAACCCTGGACAACCGCTCAGGCAACACCCGCCCCGCAAGACGCGGTCCGGCCTCGAGCAAGGTCACGGCGCAACCCAAGGCGCGGGCCGTTGCTGCGACTTCAAGTCCGATGAAGCCGCCACCGATGATCACCAACCGGGCATCGGGCCGCAATGAAGCGCGCAGTGCCAGGGCCTCGTCATGGGTCCGCAGATAAAGCACATTGAGCAGATGCTCGGGTACACAGGCGAGTCGCCGCGACCGCCCTCCCGTGGCCAGCAACAGACGGGCGTAATGCAGCCAGCTGCCGTCGGCCAACTGCAGACGATGCTGCTGCGGATCCAGGCCTTTCACCGGGTTGCCGGCCACGTGTTCAATGTCCAGTTCGGCGAGCCGAGCGCTATCGCACAAGCTGCACCCCGCCAGATCCACCGAGCCCTGCAACACGCCCTTGGACAGTGGCGGACGTTCATAAGGAAGGTGGGGCTCGTCGCCTATCAGAATCAGCCGACCGCTATAACCTTCGCCGCGCAAGGTCAGGGCCGCGCGGCCACCCGCATGCCCGGCGCCAACAATGACCAGTGGAGCATTGGCAGAACTCATGGCGCAGACTCCTTGCGATTAAACGGTGATGGCGAGCAGCACACGCCCCGCCTCGACCCGGACTTCATAGGTCTTGAGGTTGACGCACACCGGTGCGCCCAGGGCTTTGCCGGAGCGGTAGTCGAAACGCCCGTTGTGCTTGGGGCACTCGATGACATGCTCCATCACCAGGCCATCGGCCAGGTGGATGGACTCGTGGGTGCACAGGCCCGCCGTGGCGAAAAACTCGCTGTCGGCGGAGCGGTAGACGGCGTAGGTGTGCTGGCCATGGTCGAAACGAATGACGTCTTCTTCATTGATATCGCCCACGGCACATACATCGATCCATTGATCGGTCATGGTGCTTTCTCTTGTAGTGGTACAGACAGGAAGGTGTCAGGCCGTCGTTACTTCAGGTGCTGCCTGGACGTTAGCGGCCGGCGCTGCGCGTTGTGGCAAAGGGCGACTGACGAAATACGTCGGGTCTTTGCGCTGCTTCCAGATGGTCGGGAGGATTTCCTTGAAGGCCTCGAACAGGCTGGTGTAAGGCGGCGGGCAGTCACGGCGGATCTCCTCGTGAAGTTGTGCCAGCGCGTGAAACGGCACCATCGGATACATGTGGTGCTCAAGGTGATAGTTCATGTTGAGGTACATGAAGCGCAGCAGCGGGTTCATGTAGATGGTGCGGCAGTTGCTGCGGTGATCGAGTACGTCCTCAGCTAGGCCGACATGCTGCGACAGGCCGAACAGGTAGGACAGCCAACCGCCATAGAGCGTCGGCAGACCAATGAACATCAGCGGCAGCCAGCTCTGCATGTACAACGCAGCGCCTACGGTAAGCCCATAAATCACCAGCCAGACGCGTGCGTCCCTCACAACCTTGGGCCACTCGGATTCGGGGATGAACGTTTGCTCTTCCTCATCCATTCGCCCGACTGCATGGCGGCAGACTGCCCCCATCGTCTTCAACGCATAAGGCATTCTGAACAGGCTCAGCAGCATATTGATCAGGCTTGGCGGACGTGGTTCGACGATCTCCGGATCGCGACCGACGATGATGGTGTCGGTGTGGTGCCGTGCGTGGCTCCAGCGCCAGACTTGGGGCTCGAACATGAACATGAAGCTCGACAGCTGATAGACCGCATCATTCATCCAGCGGGTTTTGAACGCTGTACCGTGACCCGCTTCGTGCCAACGGGCATTGGACGCCGTGCCGTAGAGCAAGCCGTAGACGAAGAAGAACGGAGCGCAGGCCCAGGAGCCCCAGAACCAGTAGCCACCGAACCCGGTCACGACCATCGCCGATAGCCAGATCGCGATATCCAGCAAGGCCGGGCCATCGCGGCGCTGCATCAATTCCTTCATGCGTTTACGAGAAATGGGGGATTGGTACCAGCTTGCCGATACCAGGCCTTTTTGCGCCGCTCGGGCGGCTTCGGGGCCGATCAATCGATAGTCCCGGGGCATGGGTTTGCCGGGGTTTTCAAAGGCTGCGTTTTGTTCGGGCATTTTATTGTTCTCCGCAAGCTTGATTGTTTTAGGCATTTGCTTCGATGCGGGATCACATCGCTGGGGAAAATATAGAGAGCGCAGAAATCACCCTCAAGCCCTTGAATACATTCCCTATCAAGCTATCATCCAGACCCATTGAAGCTTGATAGTTTTCTATCAAAGCGCTTGCGGGGGCCGCCATGAACAACAATAAACGCCCAACCATTGCCACCGTCGCCGAGCACGCTCGCTTGAGTGTCGCCACCGTGGACCGGGTGCTCAACGCCAGGGCTCCGGTCAGCCCGGCCACCGCCGAACAGGTCTTCCAGGCCGCCGAAGCCGTCGGTTATTTCGCCGCCAGGCTGATCGGTCAGCGCATCCGCGAACGTCGTCCCAGCTATCGTTTCGGCATCCTGTTACTTGGTACCGCCCAGGCGTTCTATGGCAACGTCGCCGCCGCCATCACCGAGGCGGCGCAGCGTCAGGCCGGCGCCAACCTGAGCATTCAATTCGAGTACGTTTTCGATCGCACCCCCAGCGCCATCATTGCCCAGATCGAACAACTGGCGGTGCAGTGCGACGGCCTCGCGGTGGTCAGCTTCTCCCATCCGTTGATCAATGCAGCCATCGCTCAGATCAGAGAGGCAGGCGTGCCGGTGATCGCCCTGCTGTCCGACATCCACGAGGCAGCGGATGAGCCTTACGTCGGCCAGGATAATCATGAGGTCGGGCGTACCATGGGTTGGCTGATGGCTCACACCTGTGGTGCCCGCAAAGGCAGCGTCGGGGTATTGCTCGGCGGCCACCGTTTTCTTGGCCATCAGGCGCGGGTCGAGGGGTTGCGCAGTTACCTGGCGGAGCGCGCCCCAGGGTTGCGACTGCTGGAAGCGGTGATCAATCTGGACAATTGCGACATCACCGAAGAGGCAACTCTGGATCTACTGGCGCGTCACGACGACTTGCGTGGGCTGTGCGTGGTCGGCGGTGGCGGCGACGGCATCATCAGCGCCCTGTCGCAGCTGCCGAAGCGGCCGTCGCTGTGCTGCATCCTGCAGGAGTCGACCGAGCTGTCGCGACAAGCCCTGGATCAGGGATTGATCAGCCTGGTCATCGATTCCCAACCACGATTACTGGCGGCAGCGCTGATCGATTTGCTGGTGGAGCTGCAGACCACGCCGGACTTCGATCCCGCCCGGCACCGGGTCCATATTCCGTTGCAGATCATGACCTCAGAGAACACCCGACACTGATGCTGTGAGCAGTGTTGAGAATATCCATACATTTCTCAGCCACACCGAACCTGTGGCGAGGGAGCTTGCTCCCGCTGGGCTGCGTAGCAGCCCCAAAACCGATCACTGAGTTTCTTCTGAAAGACTGAGACAAGCCCTATTGGGGTCGCTGCGCGACCCAGCGGGAGCAAGCTCCCTCGCCACAAGGTCGTTTTTCAGTCAGAGGTTGGGGTCCGAACGAAAAGCATCGGCACTCAGTCCGAACCGATTCATCTTGTTGTACAACCCGCCACGAGAAACGTTCAGCTGCCTGGCGGCCAGGCGGATGTTGCCGCGGGTATCCCTGAGAGCCGCGATGATCGCATTCATTTCATGGGCGCCAAGGTCCAGGGCAGCCCGGGGTTCGGGCAAACTTCCCGGTGCCGACTGACGCAGCTTTTGCTTGATTTCAAGCGGTAGATCGCCCGGCTGGATCAGTTCGGTTACCGCCAGATTGGTCGCGCGTTCAATGGTGTTTTCCAACTCGCGAACATTGCCCGGCCAGTGGTAGGCCGACAGAATATCCAACGCCTCGGGCGAGATGTCCTGCACGGATTTACGCAACGACCGGGCGCAACGACTGAGAAAATGTCGCGCCAGCAATGGCACATCCTCCTGGCGCATCCTCAGCGGCGGGACTGTCAGATTCAGCACGTTGAGCCGGTAGTAAAGATCCTCACGGAACGCCCCCTCGGCCACCGCCTGACTGAGGTTGCGGTGGGTGGCGGCGATGATGCGGACATTCACCTGCTGCGATTTCTTCGCCCCAACGCGCGTCACCTCGCCTTCTTGCAAGACGCGCAGCAGGCTGACCTGGGCGTCAAAAGACATGTCACCGATTTCGTCGAGGAAGATCGTGCCGCCATCGGCCAATTCGAACTTCCCGGCAGAGCCTCCGCGGGCCGATCCGGTGAAGGCGCCCTCAACATGACCAAACAGTTCGCTCTGCACCAGATCTCGCGGAATGGCCCCACAATTGACGGCCACAAAAGGACCGCTGCAACGGTCACTGGCGTTATGGATCGCCTGGGCGAACAGCTCCTTGCCGGTACCGCTTTCCCCCAGGATCAATGTGGTCGAGTCACTGCGACTGGCAATCCGTCCCAGGTGCAACGCGTCCTGGATGGCGCGCGAACTGCCCAGAATGGTGTCGAAGGTGTAGCTGGCTTGAGTGCCGATGATCCGCCGGGTAATTTCGCGGATGCGCCTGTTCTCGCGCAACGAAACAATGCGCCCACCCTGCTCCAGTGGGCACACCGACACCAGGCACGCCAGGTGACTGCGATCATGCAGCTCAAACGTGCAATCCAGATCTCTTATCCCTTCATACTGCTGTCCTTCCCCGCCGCGTAGCAGAATCTCATCGGTCAGCTCGCTCTGGCCCAGGCGCTGGAACGGGCTGCCCAGCAGATCCCGCCCCACGCGGAACAATTGGCGGGCATAACGGTTGAGCGCCTTGATACAGCCCCGCTCATCCAGCACCACAAGTCCCTCGTTGAGCACTTCGAGGACGGTTTGTTGTTCTTCCAGCAGGGTCTGCAACGCCATCTGTCGCGAGACCGCTTCAGCCGCTGCCTGGACGGTGCCCAGCGTATGGAAATGAAACCAGCCCGGCTCGGCGGTCAGGGTCAACATGGCCAGCGTCCTGCCCTGCGCATCCTTGATCGGCGCAGCGGCACAATGCATGCGCCGCCGACGCAGGCCGGTGCCGAAATTTTCCTCGGCCAGCACATACACCAATCGATCTTCGGCAAGCGCCAGCCCCGTGCAGTTGGTGCCCTGCACCGACTCCAGCAGCCGGCTACCCACAGGCGTGAGGTCCAGGCCGCAGAAATACAGCGTCGTGCCTTCGGCATCGGTCAAATTGATATGCCCCCTGGGGTTGTACGCCAGCAAACCCCGCATGACCTCTGCCGCCGCTGCGATCAAGGCGCGATTGGCCGCCAGCGTTGCAGTCAGCACGTTGGAGGCGACAAAGCGGTATTGGCCATCATCAGGATCGAGGCCGGCATTGACGCTGCGCAGCCAGGAGTCCCAGATCACTTGCCTGACCCCGGCCGGTCGATCGGTGCGGCCGTTCAAACAATCCAGCCATGCCTGATCCAGCTCGGCGATCGGTCCTTCGTTCAACGATGCCGGACCGAGCGCGGTGATGTAATCGAGGTCTTGTGTGCTGAAGGCCATGGGCTGTGGGTTCACCCTTTTCTCCTATGTTCATATTTTCAACATGTCAGTGTAGACATGTCATCGATATGAACATTTATTTCAACAACTCTTTTATAACTCCTTAAATATCAATTACTTAAATATTGGCACAGCCCTTGCTCCATGCCTTGTACCAGCGAGGACATTCCTGCTGCCCAGTCATTGAACAACAATAAAAGGGAGTCATTTCATGAGTGCATCCAAGATCATCCGCCTGGGTCTGATCGGCGCCGGCCGCATGGGCAGTTTTCACGGCCAGACGGCCGCCCGACACATTCCCGGCGCCTGCCTGGCCGCCATCGCCGACCCTACCCCCGGCCAAGCCGCCCGCCTGGCGGCGGAGTTGGGGGTGCAGCGGGTTTATACCGATCCACAGCAACTGCTCGATGACCCGGAAATAGACGGTGTGTTGATCGCCGCCCCCGCCCGCAGCCATGCCGAACTGGTGATCAGTGCGGCTCGGGCCGGCAAAGGGGTGTTTTGTGAGAAACCCATGGCCATCACCCTCGACGAGGCCGACCGCGCCATCGCCGCGGCCGCCGATGCACAGGTGACGCTGCAAGTCGGCTTCAACCGCCGCTTCGCCAAAAGCTTCCGGGCGGCTCACCTGGACGTGGTCGCCGGCCGTATCGGTGCGCCGCAACTGCTGCGCTCGCTGACCCGCGACCCGGCGCTGAACAATCCGGCCGCCTCGCCACAGTGGGTGATTTTCCTCGAAACCCTGATTCATGACTTCGATACCCTGCGCTACCTCAATCCCGGTGCCGAAGCGGTTGAGGTTTTTGTCATGGCCGATGCCCTGATCGCACCGGACTACAAGGACAAGGGGCTGCTGGACACTGCGGTGGTCACCATCCGTTTCGACAACGGCGCCATCGCCACCGCCGAGGCCAATTTCCAGGCCGTTTATGGCTACGATGTTCGAGGGGAAGTCTTCGGCAGCGCCGGCATGCTGACCATGGGCAGCATCAACGACTCCGACCTGGTGCGCTATCTGGCCAATGGCATCCAGGCCGACACCCAGCGCATGGACACCGACCTGCTGCGTGATGCCTATGTGGCCGAACTCAACCACTTTGTCGACTGCCTGCGCACCGGCGAAAAACCCCTCGCCAGCGGTGAAGATGCCCGGGCGGCACTGGCCATTGCCCGCGCGTGTATCGAGTCCTTCCAGCAGGGCAAAGCTGTGCGCGTGCAAGGAGCCCATTCATGAGTTTCACACCGTTCAAACTGGCGATCAGTGCCGAGATGGTCTTCCTCGACTTGCCGTTCACAGAGCGCGTCAAACGCATTCACGCACTAGGCTTCAGCGCCGAAATCTGGGACTGGACGCAGAAAGACATTCCAGCCCTGGTCGCCACCGGCGCTGACTTCACCTCCATGACCGGCTATATCTCGGGCAACCTGACCGACCCCGAAGACATCCAGCACCTGCTCGACAGCGCACGGGAATCGCTGGCCGTCGCCGCACAACTCAATTGCCCGAGCCTCAACCTGCATGGCACAGGCCTGGGCGACCGAGGCTTGCCGGTCAAACCCGTGGCCCACACCACTGGACGCATGTGGTTGAGTGCCTGCAAGACCCTGGAAAAAATCGCTCGCCTGGGCGAAGACGCCAGTCGGGTATTCCTGCTGGAAAACCTCAATACCGAGGTTGACCACCCCGGCACGCCGTTCGCGCGCGCCGACGATACCCTGGCGCTGATCGAGGCCGTGGGCAGCCCGCATTTGAAGATGAACCTGGACCTTTACCATGCCCAGATTGGCGAAGGAAACCTGATCGAACTGATCCAGCGTGCCGGCAGCGCCATTGGTGAGATCCAGGTCGCCGATGTTCCCGGCCGCATGGAACCGGGCACCGGCGAAATCCATTATCCGGCCATTGCCAAAGCCTTGTTCCGCATGGGATACACCGGTGTCGTCGGGCTCGAGGGATGGGCCAGCGGCGACAGCGAAGCGGCACTTGAACGCTTTCGGCAAGCCTTCACGCTTGATTGAAATGCCGGTCAGTAAAGCCATTTCAGCTACGAGGCTCTCCTTGTAGCAGATCGCCTTACGCATTTTTTTGATCTTGATGAATTTCAACTCATAACAAAAAAGGAAAAACCATCATGCGTCGCTGCACACTGCTTTTTGCCACGCTGTTATTCCTCTTCAGCCAATGGGCCGCCGCCAACTATCGCATCGGCGTCAGCATTGCCAGAGTTGACGACAACTTCATGACCTATGTGCGCAGCGGCCTGGAAGATGCCGCCAGGAAGGATAACGTCCAGATCCAGTTCGAGGATGCCCAGGGCGATGTGGTTCGCCAGCTCAATCAGATCCAGGGCTTTCTCAGCCAGAAGGTGGATGCGGTTATCGTCCTGCCCGTGGACACCGCCGCCACCGCCAACATGACCCGCGCCGCCGTCGAGGCGAAGACACCGCTGATCTACGTCAACCGCCACCCGGACGAACGCGTCTTGCCCAAAGGCGTGGTCACGGTAGCGTCCAATGACATTGAGGCCGGGCAACTGCAGATGCGCTACCTGGCCGACAAGCTGGGGGGCAAAGGCAACATCGCGATCATCATGGGCGACCTCGCGCAAAACTCCACGCACGACCGTACTGAAGGGGTCAAACAGATACTCAAGGACTATCCCGGGATCACCATCGTCGAACAACAAAGTGCCGAGTGGCAGCGCAACAAAGGGATGGACCTGACCAGCAATTGGCTCCTGGCCGGCACCCGCTTTGATGCCATCGTTGCCAACAATGACGAGATGGCCATCGGCGCCGCCATGGCACTGCAGCAAGCCGGCAAAGCCAAGGGCGAGATTGCGATCGTCGGCATCGACGGCCTGCCTGACGGCCTCGCGGCCATCAAGCGCGGGATGCTCGTAGCCTCCGTGTTTCAAGACCCCAAGGCCCAGGCGAGCAGCGCGCTGCAAGCGGCCATCCAGATGATCAAAGGGGAACCGGTCGAAGCGGATGTCTGGGTGCCCTTTCAACTGATCACGCCGGATCAAGTGGCCGTCTTCGAGCAACATTACAAATAGCGTCAAACGGCGGCAGGGTTAATCGAGCGTGCTCATTGAAAATCTCGAACTCCAGGCCATGCCGCCGTATCCAATGGGTATGCCAATGGAGGTTGACGCCATGAACAATGATGACCGTACAGATCGCGTCGAGTCAGAATCGACATCAAACGCCCCATCCACCGACACCGCTGGAAAACCGGTCGATGAGATCGAAAAAGACCTCGAGGACAAAGACAATGACGCCAGGAGCGTGGAACAAGCCAACGAGCAGGAAGCCGAAGAACTCAGGCGCAAAATAGCCGAGATCGAACGCAAAGTGGCAGACGGTAACTAGGGATGCCGCGACAAGCCCATTGGCCCAATCACGCCATCGTGCTTGTCCAGTGACCGGGCCGCCTCTCATCCGGCGTGCTCGTTGATCATGCAATGGTTCGCCCGGCAAGCCGAACCGGACGCAGGCGTCAGGCATCCTGAAGCTGCTCACGCAAAAACTCGATGAACCGTTGGGTTTTCGCAGGCAATAGCCGCGTCTCGGTGAGGGCGTAAACCGAGATGGGTGAGGCCTGCCACTGTGGCAAGACTCTGCGCAGCGTGCCATTGGCAAGGTCTTGCGTAACGATACCTTCGGCCAGTAACGCGATACCCAGATCCAGCGTCGCCAGACGTCGAATCATTCCCACGCTGTTGAGTCCGAATCGACCGCCAACCTCAACGTCCACCTCCCCTTCACTGCCCGAGAGTGTCCAGCGGTCAGCACCCGTTCCGCGCAGTCGCAGGCATTCGTGGCGGGTCAGATCCGTTGGATGAACCGGATCACCGTACAGTTCGAGATATCGGGGTGAGGCGTAAAGACAGCGGCGCAAACTGGCGAGTTTACGGGCGATCAGGTTCGAACTCGCGGGCTCGCCCATGCGAATGACCACATCAACCGGCTCACTCACCAGATCGACCTGACGCGGGGTCAGGTCGAACTCGAAGCTGATACCGGGATACAACCGGGCAAACTCCGCAATCAGCGGTGCCAGGTAGATATTGGCGAAATCCACCGGCAGCGAAGCCCGCAGTACCCCGCTGGGTCGGGCAAGCATTTCCCCAAGCTGCTCATGGGCCAGTCGGGCTTCGTCGACGATGCGTTTGCAGCGATCGAAGTACAACTGCCCCGCCTCGGTCAGCTCGATCTTGCGGGTTGTGCGATGCAGCAACCTTAGCCCGATTTCCTTCTCGAGGCCACTGATCCGGCGAGAGAGCGTCGAGTTGGGCATCCCCATCGCCTGCGCTGCCCGGCGGAAACTGCGCGCCTTCACAACCTCGACGAACAACGCCATGTCGTTGAGAAACTCCAATGCTATTGCTCCATCAGTGGATCAGTCATTTCAATTTTACCCGGTTTATCCCGGATACGGATTGATCAATGATAGCGACATCGTTTACTGAGGAGCACCGCAATGGACTCGCTTTTTTCTCAAGTCCAGATCGGTCGTCATACCCTGTCCAACCGCATGTTCATGGCCCCGATGACTCGCTCGCGCTCCCATCGAAACCCCTTCCTTACAGCCAGGAGAATCATCATGAGTTACGAAAAATTCAGTGCCGACAACGCCGCCCTGCTGTTGATCGATCACCAGGTAGGGACCATGGGCTGGGTGAAATCCATTCCGTTCGAAGAGCTCAAACGCAACGCGCTGACGCTCGCCAAAGCGGCTGCCATCCTGAAGCTTCCGGTGGTCCTGACCTCCAGCATGGAAGAGTACGCTCAGGGACCGTTGCTGAGTGAACTGGAGCAGATCCTCCCTGCCGAATTCGCTTCCCGCATCAAACGCCTGGGCATCGTCAACGCCATGGACGATGAACACTTCGCCGCTGCCGTTAAAGCGACTGGCCGCAAAAAACTCATCATTGCCGGTGTCACCAATGACGTCTGCACGGTCTATCCGGCGCTGAGCCTGGTGCGCGAGGGGTATGAGGTTCAGGTAGTGGCCGATGGCGGAGGCTCACCGAGCGTCATGGCCGATGACATCGCCCTGCGGCGGATGGATAAAGGCGGCGTGACGCTGACCACTACCAACCAGCTGATTGCGGAACTCGCTGGAAGCTGGGCAACGCCACAGGGGGGTCAGTTGGTGCAGGTATTGATGGAAGCGCTTCAAGGCTAAAAACATTCAGTCCATTGAACGCTCCCACAGGTTTTGCGTTTGGCTGACTGGCGCCGTCTACATCTCCACCTGCGTGCCCAGCTCTATCACGCGGTTGAGCGGTAACTTGAAGTATTTGAGGTTGCTGTTTGCGTTCTTCAGCAAAAACGCGAACAGGCCTTCGCGCCAGCGCGCCATCCCGATACGTTTGGTTGGAACGACAGTCTCTCGGCTAAGGAAGTAAGTGGTGCGCATCGGGCTGAAATCCAGCTCTTTCAAATGGCAAAGGCTCAAGGCCAGAGGTACGTCGGGCTCCTCGATAAAACCAAAGTGCAGACTGACCCGGAAGAACCCTTCACCATAGGACTCGACCTCAAACCGCTGATCCGCGGCCACCCGCGGGCGGTCTTCAGACACCACGGTAAGTAACACCACCTGCTCGTGCAGAACCTGGTTATGCAACAGGTTGTGCAAGAGGGCATGAGGGACGGCATCCGCCCTGGCCGTCAGAAACACAGCGGTACCCTGCACACGATGGGGTGGTTGCGAGCGGATGCTGCTGATGAACAACGGCAGGGGCAGAGATGTTTCATCGAGTCGCTCGACAATGATCTTTCGGCCCCGCTTCCAGGTGGTCATCAAGATGAACAGGGCAATACCCGCAATCACCGGGAACGCACCGCCCTGGAAAATCTTCGGTGCGTTGGCGGCGAAATACAGGCTGTCCACCATGAAAAAGCCCAACAGCATCGGAATCGCCAACCAGCGCGGGGTTTTCCAAAGCAGCAACACGACGGCCGAGGACAGAACAGTGGTAATCAGCATGGTCCCCGTCACCGCCACGCCATACGCCGCCGCCAGCGCACTGGACGATTCAAAGCCGATGACCAGCAACACGACGCCGACCATCAGCGCCCAGTTCACCATGCCGATGTAAATCTGCCCCTGCTCCTGACTGGAGGTGTGCTGGATAAACATACGAGGCACATAACCCAGCTGAATGGCCTGGCGAGTCAGGGAGAACGCCCCGGAAATCACCGCTTGGGAGGCGATGATGGTGGCCAGTGTCGAGAGCGCAACCATCGGCAGCAGGGCCCAGCCCGGTGCCAATAGATAGAACGGATTACGCACCGCTTCCGGGTTCCCGAGAATCAACGCGCCCTGGCCGAAGTAATTGAGTACCAAACCGGGCAGCACCAGGATGAACCAGGCACGAGCAATGGGTTTGCGACCAAAATGCCCCATATCGGCATACAGTGCTTCGGCACCGGTCAATGCCAACACCACGGCGCCCAAAATGGCGACGCCAATCCCCGGATGAACCACGAAAAATTGCACGGCCCATGCCGGATTGAGCGCTTGCAGAACTTCCGGACGTTGCAGGATGCCGTAAATACCGAGCGCACCCAACACCATAAACCACAACACCATGACCGGACCGAACAGGATGCCGATACGGGCCGTGCCATGTTTCTGTATCAAAAAAAGCCCTACCAGGACGACAACGGACAGCGGCACCACCCAATGCTCAATGCCATCGAACGCCAGCTGCAGCCCTTCAACCGCAGAAAGCACGGAGATGGCCGGGGTGATCATGCTGTCACCGTAAAACAGTGCCGCACCAAACAGCCCAAGCAATACCAGGACCCTGCTCATTTTTGGATATGGCGCCGCGGCCCGACGTGCCAGTGCCGTCAAGGCCATGATGCCCCCCTCGCCCTGGTTGTCGGCGCGAAGGATAAACAGCACGTACTTGAACGAGACGACCCAGATCAAAGACCAGAAGATCAACGACAGAATGCCCAGTACACCGTCGTGATTGGCCTGGACTCCGTAATGACCGCCGAACACTTCTTTGAGGGTGTAAAGAGGACTGGTGCCGATATCCCCATAAACCACGCCCACCGCGGCGACAAGCAAACCCACTCCGGATGTTCTGGAGTGAGATTCTTCAGGGGCATGGATCGTTGTTTCGGTCACGGGTAGCTTCTCTGGTTAAAGGAAAGAAATTGCATGCCTCAGATCAACCGGGAAGGACGAAGGATTGCAGGCATATCGATGATCAAAAAACGCGGCGAAGTATCCGCGCGCGGAAAAATACCCACCGTAAAAAAACCGTAAATTTGTACGAACAGCAGCCCACAATCATGACACCCACATCTACCGCGCCGTCTCGCCACGAGGCTTATAGAACAGAAATTTTCGGGTCTCGGCCGTCTTGATGTACTTCTTCGCCCAGTCGGGTTTCACCGTTCTGTCGTGAAAATACAAAGCACCATGGGTTTGGTCCGTGAGTTGCTTGTTGAGTGCCTTGCGCGCGATCTCCTTGGCGAGGGCATATTGGTCGTCTTCCTTTGCCTGATCCGGACGCCCGTCGCACCACCACGAAAACTGGCAGGCATGCTTTTCAGAACCCTGCTTGACCACGGCGCACACCGTATCCGGAAAACCCTCATGGCCCAGCCGGTTCATGACCACATTGGCGACGGCTTCCATATCGGCATCTGCCACGCCCTTGGATTCCCAATAAATGCTGCGTGCAAAGCAAGTAATGGCATCGTCCAGTGGCGCTGCACCCGCCGGATCGACCGCCTGCGCCTCGGAGGTGGTGATGGCTTCGGACTTGGGTACCGGCTGTTCGGTGCCCTTCTCTGCTGCCTTCTGTTCCAGGACCTGCGCCTTCTCTTCAGCCACTTCCTGTTTTTGCTCCTGATCAGTTGCCAACACCTGGCCGCACAGAAGGATGATTGCGAAGCAGGTGCCTACCCCTTTTAATCGCATAATCCGACCCTTCCGGCAGAGAAACAGCGCTGACCTGGCTTGATTGTAGTCCTCAGAACTCATTCCAACAGGCTGACAACTATCTGCGTTTCGGCACAAAAATGCATTGCGTCGACAGGGGTGAAATCGCGCATCATAAACACAGTCCGTTCAAGGGAGATTTCCATGCGCAGCCTGTCATCCGTTTTGCATCTTGGCGTGTTGTCATTCGGGCTGGTATTCAGCGTCGCCGCGTCGGCGACCGAGGAAACGCAGCTGGTCGAGTCGATCAACGTTTACCGCAGCCAGGTGCAGCGCTGTGCCGGCCAGGCGTCGGCGGAACTGCCACCGCTGGCGAGCGATCCGCGCCTGGTACTGTCCGCCAATAGCATCGGCGATTTGCAGCAGGCGCTGGCCCGCGCGGCTTATCCGATGGTTAACGTGCAGGCGATCAGCTTGTCCGGTCCACGTGATGCACCGTCCGCCATGAAGGCGATTCAGGAGAGCTTCTGCCAGGTGGTACTGGACCCGCAATTCGTCGACATCGGCGTCAGCCGGGACGCCCGTGTGTGGCGCATCGTATTGGCACGCCCCCTGTTGAGCGGGCGGCTGGGCGACTGGCAAGCGGAGGGACAGAAACTGCTCGAAGCGATGAACAGTGCCCGCACACAGGCGCGCCAGTGCGGCAGCCAATCCTTTGCCGCGACGACGCCACTGGCCTGGAACGCCACGCTGGGGAGCGCGGCCGAGACCCACAGCCGGGCCATGGCCAACCATAACTTTTTCGACCACAAGGACCGCGACGGCCGCACGCCGGGTGATCGCGCTGAACTGGCCGGTTACGCCGGTCAGCAGGTCGGTGAGAATATTTCCGCCGGCCAGGACACCGTGCGCAAGGTGGTCGATGGCTGGCTGGCCAGCCCGGGCCATTGCGCCAACCTGATGAACCCACAATATCGTGAACTGGGTGCGGCCTATGCGGTGGACCCGAAGAGTGACGCGGGCATTTACTGGACGGCGATGTTTGGTACGCCGTGAAAACCTGAATTACCACTTTAAAAAGGAATCGGCACTTGAATAAAGCCCCCTCTTCGACCGTCGAACAGGAGCTGTCGAAGCCTGAGGCGATCAGCCTGCGAGAAGCCTTCCTGTTCTGGCTGAAGCTCGGTTTCATCAGTTTTGGCGGGCCGGCTGGACAGATCTCGATCATGCATCAGGAGTTGGTGGAGCGGCGGCGCTGGATCTCGGAACGGCGCTTTCTGCATGCCCTCAACTACTGCATGTTGCTGCCCGGGCCTGAGGCTCAGCAACTGGCGACCTACATTGGTTGGCTGATGCACCGGACATGGGGCGGCCTGATTGCCGGCGCGCTGTTTGTGCTGCCGTCGCTGTTCATCCTGATCGGGTTGTCGTGGGTGTACATCGCCTTTGGCGAAGTGCCGGCGGTGGCCGGCCTCTTTTATGGTATCAAGCCTGCCGTGACCGCCATTGTGGTGCAGGCGGCCCATCGGATCGGCTCGCGGGCATTGAAGAACAACTGGCTATGGGGGATCGCCGCGGCTTCATTCATGGCCATCTTCGTCTTCAACGTGCCATTCCCGTTGATTGTGCTGGGCGCCGCGATCATCGGTTATGTCGGTGGGCGTCTGGCGCCTGAAAGGTTCCGGACCGGGGGCCACGGCGCGGCGAAAAAGTCCTTCGGGCCGGCCTTGATCGACGACGACACCCCGCCTCCCGAACACGCCCGTTTCAGCAGCTTTAAACTGCTGCGCCTGTTGCTGGCGGGTGCGGTCTTGTGGGCGTTGCCGATGGGACTTCTCACCGCACTGTTCGGCTGGGAAGGCACTCTGACCCAGATGGGCTGGTTCTTTACCAAAGCGGCATTACTGACATTCGGCGGCGCGTATGCCGTGCTGCCCTATGTGTATCAGGGTGCCGTCGGCCACTATGGCTGGCTGACGCCCACACAAATGATCGATGGCCTGGCGCTCGGCGAAACCACCCCCGGTCCGCTGATCATGGTGGTGGCCTTCGTCGGTTTTATCGGCGCCTATGTGAGTCAGGTGTTCGGCCCCGATCAAGTGTTCCTGGCTGGCGCCCTCGCCGCCACGCTAGTGACCTGGTTCACTTTCCTGCCGTCGTTCCTGTTCATCCTCGCCGGCGGCCCGTTGGTGGAGTCGACGCACAACGAACTCAGGCTCACCGCGCCGCTGACCGCGATTACCGCGGCGGTGGTCGGCGTGATTCTTAATTTGGCGTGTTTCTTCGGCTACCACGTTCTGTGGCCCAAAGGTTTCGGCGGCCAACTCGACTGGCCTTCGGCGCTGCTCGCCATTGCAGCGGCCATTGCCTTGTTCCGCTTCAAGCGGGGTGTGATCGAGGTGTTGATGGGGTGCGGGCTGATCGGGTTGGCGGTGCATCTGCTGCGCTAGCGCCCGACAAGGCAATCAATGAAGTTGCCGTTGTCGCTGTAGTTCGGTTTTCAACCAGAGACTGGCCGGTTGTATGCCTGCCGGACAGCGCACTTCATAGTCGAGGCCACTCATGCTGCTTCGAGTGGCCGCCAGCTCAATGAAGTCTTCTGCGCTGTTCACCCTGTCATTCTCTTCGAGATACTCCAGTTTCTTCTCCAGATGCGCCCGGGCCTGAGGGCCTTGGTATTCGCTCCCGTTGCGCACAAACCGGCATTCACTGTGCTCGACAAAGTCCAGCAAGCTGTTTATTTCCTGAGTGGCTTGAGGTGTGGGTTGTGCCTGTGCATCGAGCGCCATGGCGGTCAGCCCAATAACCGCCGCCATCAGCCATTGAGTGAGAGGTGCAGTCAGCATTCGCATGGTTACTCCTCAGGAAATCAGAGCGGTGATGGCCGCTCTGGAGCTGGGCAGGGACAGGTCAATCGTCGTCTCGGTCGTCACGATCGCGGTGCCGACGGCGATCATCACGACGATCATAGTCCCGGTCATACCCTCGATCATCACGGTAATAATAGCCACGGTCATGGTCACGACGGTATTCATGGTGATCCCGATCGTACCTGTCTCCCTCTTCCCAGTAAGGAAAGCAACCTCCCAGCAGGAGGGTGCTTGCAATGGCCAGGGTCATTATCACGGTGCGCTTCATTTGAACGTCCTAAAAGGTCAGAACTACGGGGATGAGGTGACGCTAGCGGCGAATTCAATCGCAGTGCGTTCAAACCCATAGATACGACCTTCCAGCCGATCAATGATTCCGTTATCGCCGGGCCTTACAGCGTTCTTTGGCTGTTACCGATGGTCTTGGCTTTCTCGATGGCCCACTCCATCGCCGCTTCCATGTCCAGCAGATGCGGCGAGGGGTGGTTGTCCTCAACGATGACCGAGCCGTCCGGCCAATAGACGCCCATGAACATATCCAACGAACCGTCTCTCAATATTTTGGATTTAACCTCGATGCCGCATCCATTCGACAGCGTTTCCGAGTGGATCATATGGCGCTCAGTCATGACTGCATTCCTCCCGTCGTTGCTATCAGCGTAACTCATTGTGGCGAGGGGGCTTGTCGGAACGACGCGTCGTCCTGTTCGGGCTTCGAAGCAATCGTAAAATCGGGAATTGCGTTACATCAGACAGACCGCGTTAGCCGGATTCACGACTGCTTCGCAGCCGAACGCAGCCTCGCGAGCTCGGCAGTTGCTACAGCGGCTACGGCGGCTACAGTTCGGCGGTTGCTACAAAGAGCGTGCCCAAGAAAAAACCCGCACAAGGCGGGTTTTGGAAATCGAGTAGGTGGCCAGTGCTGGTCTCTGGCTTACAAGGTTTATCAGGCCTCTCACAGAACAGTTATTTTGCTCTTTGGGCTGTTCTGCCTCACACGGCATAAGGGCTGGATCTCAGCGCGGAGATCTTTCTAACCGTGTACCCTTGGGAGCGCGCCCCACGCCTCCTCGCTATCCCTTTGCGCATCAGTCTGCGTCTTCACCTACAGGTTCAGAATAGCAAACCGATCCAGGCCTGGGTCGGGCTTTTTAGACCGATTCTCTACCAAGGAAACGGCGGCAGGATGGAAAAATAATAATAGCCAACGCCCTGTAGCAGCTGCCGAGCTCGCGAGGCTGCGTTCGGCTGCGCAGCAGTCGTAAAGTCACGGCCTAATTCACCGACATGCTTGCGGTAAGATTCTGCTGCATGTACGCCAGGAAGCGACGCTGAAACAACAATGGTGATGGAATCCGAACTCATACACCCTACGAGCGCAGCACCCCAATCGCCCGTCGATACTTCTCAACGCGCTCCAGATCCTCCCAGGACGGCTGGGCGATCCGCGACAAGTCGCTATTTTCCTCCAGGTCCGCCAGTTTCACCACCCGCCCGATCGGGTGCTGCGCCGCGCGCTCGACGAACGCCTCGTAGGACTCGCCCGGCACTTTGGTCACCGACGCAATTGCCGACAGCACCGTTTCGCTGAAGCCTTCCTTGCGCAGATCGTCGAAGCTGATGCCGCAGTCCTCGACCACGTCATGTAGCACCGCGACGATGCGCTCTTCCAGCGTGTTCACCCGCAGCATGACTTTCAGCGGATGCAGGATGTAAGGCACGCCGCCCTTGTCCACCTGCCCCTCATGCGCCGCAGCGGCGATGGCAATGGCGCGTTCCAGTGTCTGACTCATGGGATTTTCCTCGGGTTAAATGCCGTAACGGCGCGGCCAGGATTTTGAAGTCTGCAAAATATGTAGGAATCTGCCCGTTGTGGCGAGGGAGCTTGCTCCCGCTGGGCTGCGAAGCGGCCCCAAACCCTGCTAGCCCGTTTCCTCAGACACACTGCGATGCCCGGTTTTACTGCGTTTGCGCCATAGAGTGGGGAAAAGCCACTTTGCGAAATGCCCATCCGAGCGTCCTACACCCCGGTTGCGGCTATCAAAATCGCTGCCTAGAGTGGGTCTGTCGCTGACATCAGTTGGCGATAGGGTTTCGCAGCCCTTAAGATTGACACCTTGTTCCGTCAGGCACGGCCGACTCCCGGCTGCGTATCGTTTTATGGCGGTTGTGCGTGGGAGACCTTCGGGTCTGCCGGGTCTTGGTGTTAATCCTCCGGTCTGCGAACCCGCGCATAGCTGCCACCCATTTTGTTTCGCAGCAGAACGGTGGCAATTCTACTTTTATTAGGATTAACACCATGACGACTCAAAACCCGCTCCGCCACTACACCCCCATGTCCCATTTCGCCACCGACCACCCCGTCCTCCTCATCGACGCCGACGCCCCACTGCACGAACTCCACAGCTGCCTCAGCGAACGCCTCAACGCCGTCCTCAAATACCTCAACCTGATGGCCTGCACCAGCCTCCCCGACTACGCCGAACACGACATCAACACCGTCACCAACATCGCCCGAATCATGGTTCAGGATGTGAGTGATGTGTTTCGGGTGATTGAGCAACGTGGGTTCGATACGCCCAAGGGGCAGTGATTAAATTTCAGTCGTAGAAAAACCGCATTACTGCGGTTTTTCTGCTTCCTGCTCCGACTCTGACACCAACAATCAATAAACCTGCACCCGCCACAACTCCCGCGACGAAGAACCCGCCGACATCGGCAGCCGCCCATGCAACGTCCGATAGTTATCGATCAGCACCAAATCCCCCTCACTCCATTGATGAGCAATCAGGCAATCCGGGTCATAAACCAGCGCATTGACCTGTTCCAGCAACGCCTGCTGAGCCTGCTCGTCATGGTCCTGCACCGACTGGCTCAAGGTCTGCAATGTCGAGTCGGTGCCCTCTTGGTAGCGCAGGATGAGCTCGCCGCTGCGGGGGTGGTGGTCCACCAGGCTGTACATGCGCGGCGAGCCGCCGAAGTAGGTCATTTTGGTGTAGTAGGTGATGTTCACGCCCTGCCATTGTCGGGCGACTTGCTGCCCGACTTTGCGCAGTACGTTGCGGCTGTCGACAATGGTGGTCTGGCCCTCGCCCGGCTGCGGCGCGGTCTTGCAGTACAGCATGAATTTGCTGGCGCAGAATTTCGGGTTGCGTTGAACTTGTGCGTCGCTGTCGGGCAGCATGTTCAGGTCCCAGTGCAACGGTGTTTTCTCCAGCGAGTGCACCACGCCTTGGGGTTTGTCCGCAGGCTTAACCACGTGGACGGCACCGAAAGCCCATTCGTAGAGCGTGCCGAAGCGTTCGCAGCTGCGAGCAAAGCTATCCTGGTCGTTGAAACGGCAGCCTTTGAGGCAGACGAAACCGAAGGTTTCCACCAGTGCTTCCAACAGGCCGGTGGACAGTCGTTCGAAACCCAGCCCCAACGGGTCTCGCACCACCAGGCCAAACAGCGGAAGTTTTTGCAGTTCGTACTCGAAGCCTTGGGCCTGCGGGTTTTCTGTTTGATGGTAGAGCCATGGCCGCCCCTCATAGGTGACCAGCACATGGTGGTCGAGGTCGACCTGGGCGCGGGCGCGAAGGGTTTGGCTGCCATCCAGGTTGCACACCGGCACGGCATGCCAAGGGCTGTCCACACGGGTCAGCCCTTCGGCCAGACCGAAGGTGAATTTGGGTCCGGCATTGCTGTATTGATGGACCGACAAGCGAATGTCATCGCCGAAGAAACGGTCCACTGCCGCGTTCAATGCGTGCCCGCGATACATCATTTGGTAGGCTTTGAAGTTGATTTGTTGCAGGTACTCGTCCTCGCTCTGCCCTTCTTCGCGACACAGACGCAGGTCGTTGTAGAGGTGACTGCAGAGGTTGTCATGCGCCCGGCTGAGGGATTCATCCTCGTGGCTCTGCTCGATCAGCTCACCAAGGTTTTTCCACGGTAGACGGGCCTGCTTGATCAGGCTGGCGCGAACCGACTCGGCACTTTGGGCCTGGGGAAACAGGTCTTCCATGCTGACCCACTCAATCGTGTGGGTGGTGCACAGTTCACGCAACGCCCGGTTGTAGGCGGCTCGAACGTCGTCAGCCACGCCGACGATGTCATTGAAGGTCGTGCCGTCGCTGAGGATCGACACCACGCAGCCCGGTGCGTGCAACGCGGCGATGGCCTGGCCGAGTTGGTCGAGGCGCTCGATAGCCATGACCTCGCCGTAGTCCGGCAGCACGCCGAAGGTCTGGTCGCTGGCGTTTGGCGACTTGCAGGGAAAGCCTGGCAGAACCAGACGCACTGGCAGGCCCTGATCGAAGCAGTGCCCCAATCGAAGCGCCAGATGCGCCCTGCCTTGTGTGTCGAAACAATCATCCGTGCCTTTGAGCAGATAACCGGCCAGCAAATCGCTGACGGCAGCGATCCAGGCGTCTCTATGTTCCATAGAACAATTTCCTTGAGGGTGTGTGTATCAATAGGATTTGACGGTGTCGCCATGCTCGGCGAACGCATGTGCAGCCCCGCAGGCTTGCTGCAAAATGCGCAGCAATTCGGCCGGGTGTTCACAGCACAAGTTCGGGGCCTGGGCCTGCAAGTCAGGTGTCAGGCCATAGCCCCAAGTGACTGCCGCCGAATACATGCCTGCAGCACGGGCCGTTTGCAGATCGATCTCCGTGTCACCGACGAACAAGCAGCGTTGCGGATCAACCGACAACCGCCGGGCGGCTTCCCATGCCACCTCCGGTTGCGGTTTGAGCGACCTGCCTGCGCGATGCCCCAGAATTGGCCCGAAAGCATTCTGCGGTAGCAACGTTCTGGAAACCTGCAAAGCCATTTCCTCGGCCTTGTTGGTCACGATAGCCAGCGGTAGCTCCAACTGTCGGCAGCCTTCGAGCAATTCCAAGACACCGCTGAATGGACGGGAGAATTGAACCAGGTTGTGCTGATAGAGCGTCACATAGCGCTGGTGCATGGCGAGCGCATCAGCGATGCCGAACTGCGTGGCCACCCGCTCGATCATCGCCGTGGTGCCGCCGCCGATATACCCGCGCACTGTTTCCGAGGTCAGCGCCGGGCAACCGTGTTCGAGCAGCACTTGGTTCAAGCACCAGGTGATGTCGGGCAAGGTGTCGACCAGAGTCCCGTCCAAATCGAAGAGTACGGCTTCGACCCGTAACCGAGACGTCATCATTGGGCACTGGCGTAGTGACAAGGACGCCCCTTGCGGAACACCAGGCGGTGATAGCGCTCATCGACATTGCTGCGTTTTTCGAGCGTGACCACACCCCGTCGCTTGATGGCCACCGAATGCCAAGGTGTACGCCATAGGTCACTGGTTGGCACCAACCGGATACCGATCTTCGTCGAGACCGCCAGTTGCGGGTGAATCGACAGGCGCAGGCAATGCGGGTAGCGCGCCTGCAACAGCGCACCCCAGGCTTCGCTGCGCTGGATCACCCGCTGCGAGGCCGGTTTGGCGACCTTCTTCACCGCATTAAGGCTCATGCCGGCGAATACTTTCAGTCCCGAGTAATCCTCGGAAAGAAAGCGATGGATGCCGCAGTACATCAACATCATGTGCGGATCATCCTTGAAGCGCTGCTGCAACAAGATCAATGACTGACCGTGCTCGATCATCATCTCTTCACGCATGGCGTCCAGACAATCCAGCTGAGGGTAGGCATCCCGGAGGTCGAAATGGGCAAACGTACCGCGATAGTGCTGCTCGGCGTAGTGCTGGATAGCGTCGGTGTAGGCCTTGACGTCGGAATCGGGAACATGCACCAAGTCAGAGAACACATAGCCATCGGAGCAGATATGAATCAGCGCGCCCGGTGCGTAGATCTCCTGGATCTCTGTGCACAGGCGATTTAACTCATCGATAGCATGATGTTCAGCAAGATCGGGCAGATGACTCAGGGTTTTCTTGCGGCTGGGCGATTTGCCGGGAAAGGCTGGCAAGACCATTTCAATCTTGCGACCGCTCTCGACCGCCTGCATGACCTTGGTCAGATGGGGTTCCAGCACCTGCGACGAAAGTTCGTGATCCTGCCCCGGGGCGAGGCTACGACGGCGAAACAGGCATTCGAGGATTTGCTCGGCAATGTTCATGTGTGGGGTGTTCTGATGCTCGTGCACCAGCTGACCGCACACCTGTTGAGCAACGGTGTTTGAACCTTGCATAGACAATCCTTTGTGTGGTGAACAACGGCCATCTTTTGGCCATCAGCAGATATCCCTTACCTGCGGGCGGCTAAATTCCTACAAGTCGTGAGGGCTGTCAATCGTGGCAATCCGGAATATTACGGCACCAAAATCATCGAAAAACCCTCACACAGGCTCATGCAACGTCCAAATTGGCAAAGCCATCCTGCGGCCACACGCATGCCGTGGAACAAAATTAAAGCAGTGTTTTTTTTGTGGCTACACTCATGACTGGTAGCTTTTGGCTACCCACCTGATTGGCTCCAACAGGAATTACAAATAGAAGGGAATCTCATGAGCAAACTAAAAGCCCCCCCGTTTGCCTGCGCTGCACTGTTGTTTTTCGGCTGTCATTCAATGACTCAGGCTGCCGACATTCTGGATCAGGGATGGAGTGACACCACCCAGTCCAATTGGCTTGAACTTTCACAAGGATCGAGAATTCTCCCTCTCTCCTGGGCGGTTGCATTGGAAGAGCCAGGTTCAGAGGAGAAGTTCATGAGTGACAAAACGATCTCAGCCTACGGTTACACGCCTTATAATCCGTCTTATAAAGGTAAGCGTCTTACGTTGCCGATGGGTTTCGTTTTGGATGACAGTCACGACAGCAAACTGTCTTTCACAAAACTGCGTTGGTTTTTTGGACAAGGGACGAAAGAGCCATGGGTGGGGATGAACTGCTCTGCTTGTCACACGGCCCAAATCAATTTTGAAGGACAGAATCTTGTCATCAATGGCGGGCCAACGAACGCCGACTTTCAGAATTTTTTCAAGGCGTTGAGAGCAGCTTTAAACACAACGGCTTCCGATCCTGAAAAATTTGAGCGCTTTGCCAAGAGTGTCCTGGGAGATGACCTGTCAAAAGGGAATCGCCAACGGCTGAAAAAATCGCTGGATAGCTTGAATGCGTTTTATGCACAAAACGAGACATTGAATGCCACAGATCTGCAATATGGCCCAGGTCGCCTTGATGCAGTGGGCCACATTCTCAACAAAATCAGTCAAGTCACCCAAGCGACACCGCCTACCCCTAACCCCTCTGATGCGCCGGTGAGTTATCCATTTCTCTGGAATACGCATCAACACAACGTCCTCCAATGGAACGGAATGGTCAGTAAACACCAACTCCCTTCGATTAAAAATGACGGCGGCCTGGATGCTGGAGGTCTGGGGCGTAATGCTGGAGAAGCCATCGGTGTGTTCGCCGACATTCGACCGGTTAAAGAAAATCCGGCCAAGGCAGGATTTGTCTCTAGTGTGAACGTGAAAAATCTGGATGTTCTAGAACGTTCTCTTTATACCTTGAAGCCTCCACGGTGGCCTGGGCAATTGCCAAAAGACCTCACGCCGGGTGCCAAATTATTTGCGGACAATTGTGTCGGCTGCCACGCCACTCTTCCTAGAAACGATCTCGCCACACCCATTGAAGCGGTCATGGTTCCAATCTCTGCGAATGAAAACTTAAATCCTCGGGGCCCAAATGACAGGACCATTAGCACGGACCCCTGGATGGCGTGCAATGCCTATCAATTTAAAGCGGATGCTGGAGTGTTGGCGGGTTATCCCAGAGTCGATAAATCAAAAGCACCCATTCAATCAAATGACCTTCTCTACAACATGCTGGGTGTGACCGTCCTGGAGACATTACTGGGCAAAGGACGCGATGTCGCCGAACTGGCTTTCGATGGATTGCTTGGAATAGATACCAAACCTCAAAAAGTCCCTGGCTTCAAGGACCGTGCCTTGTTCAGCGAAGTTGATGAAAAAGCACTACGACTAATCAACTGCTACCGTGACAGCCCAAAGGTTGCTCTTCTCGCCTATAAAGCAAGACCCCTCAACGGCATCTGGGCCACAGCTCCCTATTTGCATAACGGCTCTGTGCCGACCCTGAACGACCTTCTCCTGCCACCCCGTCAGCGTCCCTCGACTTTTTATACAGGGACAAATGAATTCGATAACCAAAGGGTGGGATTCAAGACCGAGAAATCGGACAAGAATTGGTTTCTGTTCGACACCAGGCTTGAGGGCAACAGCAACGCCGGCCATGACTATGGCGTGAGCCGCCTAAGTGATGTGCAAAGGTCACAGCTTCTCGACTACTTGAAGTCCCTTTGAACGGCGTCGTAGATGCCATCAGCTGATGGCATGAAGGGGCGACCACAAGTAGTGGTCGCCCCTTCGAAGGTCGTTACAGCTTTAATGTCTGCTCTAGATATCAGAAGTTCGCCGGGGTGTTGGCGCTGATGATTTCAGCCTCATCCGCCCCAATATTGCGAAACCGATGCGGCAGCGTCGTCGGAAAGTAATACCCATCCCCGGCATTCAACACACTGATCTGCCCATCCACAGTCAATTCAACCGTGCCACGGGTTACAAGCCCACACTCCTCCCCTTCAGCATGCACGATGGGCTCTTCCCCAGAGCTCGCGCCTGGCGCGTACTGCTCGCGCAACAGCCGCATCTGCCGACTCGGCACCGAAGCGCCGATCAGCAACAACCGCAGCCCATGGCGCCCCAGATCCGGCTGTTCATTGGCGCGGAACACGTATTGATGCTCACGCGGCGGTTGGTCGAAGGTGAAGAAGTCCGCCAAAGACATGGGAATGCCTTCGAGCAGTTTTTTAAGGGAACTGACGGAGGGACTGACGCGATTCTGTTCGATCAGGGAGATGGTGGCATTGGTGACGCCGCTACGCCGGGCCAGCTCGCGCTGGGACAGTTTGTAGCTTTCGCGTACTAATTTGAGTCGTGAGCCCGTGTCCATGACAGCCTTATGTGAGAACTACTTAAGGGGTAATGGGGGTGGGTGGCGGGCGACTGGTGGCCGCGGGTTACGCCGTTTCCCGTCCCGGAACCGTGGAAGGCGGCTATTAAATCACGTTTGTTGGTGTTGCTCAGCAGGTTCGATAAATGGCAGATAAATCAAATAGGTGAATGATAGCTGTCCGCCCATGTACGAAATCTGTGGGAGCGGGCTTGCCCGCGATGGCGGTGGGTCAGGCGGCATCGATGGTGGCTGATATGGCCTCATCGCGGGCAAGCCCGCTCCCACAGGGATTGTGGTGTGGCATTGGCCGGCGGCACCTTTTGGGGGGACGCCGGCAGGTTCAACTTAGATGCCGAAACGGTCGCGTAGCGCGTAATACGCGGCGCCCATGGCGGTGAGTGGGGCCTGGAAGGTGCGGCCGCCGAGCATGGGCATGTGTGGCAGGGAGGCGAAGGCGTCGAAGCGTTCGGCGTCACCGCGGATCATTTCCGAGATGAGCTTGCCGGCCAGGTGCGAGCAGGTGACGCCGTGGCCGCTGTAGCCTTGCATGTAGTAGGCGTTTTTCTCGATGCGGCCGAATTGCGGCATGCGGGACATGGTCAGCAGGAAGTTGCCGGTCCAGCGGTAGTCGATTTTCACGTCCTTGAGTTGCGGGAAGGTCTTGAGGATTTTCGGTCGGATCAGTTGATCGATGTCGTCGGGCTCGCGAGCGCCGTAGACCACGCCGCCGCCGTACAACAGGCGGTTGTCGGCGGTGAGGCGGTAGTAGTCGAGCAGGTAGTTGCAGTCTTCCACGCAGTAGTTGTTGGTGATCAGGCTGCGGGCGACTTTTTCGGACAGCGGTTCGGTGACGACGATTTGTGAACCGCAGGGCATGCTTTTGCGCGTGACGCGGTTGTCGAGGTCTTGAGGCAAGTAGGCGTTGCCGGCGATCAGCAGGTACTTGGCCCGCACCACGCCTTTGGCGGTGCGCACAGTGATCGGCTCGCCATAGGTAATTTCCACGGCGGCGGATTGTTCGTAGATTTTGCCGCCCAGGCGAATGATCGCGGCAGCTTCACCGAGGGCCAGGTTCAGCGGGTGAATGTGGCCGCCCTGCATGTCGAGCAGGCCGCCGACGTAGTTGTCGCAACCGACTTCGCGCTGGATGTCCGAGGCGTCGAGCATTTTCAGGTTGCGGTTGCCATAGCGCTCCCAGTTGCTCTTCTGCTCGGCCAAACCGTTGAGTTGCTTTTTGTTCAGCGCCGCAAAAATGCCACCAGGGCGGTAGTCGCATTTGATGTCGTAGTCTTTGATGCGCGAACGGATGATGTCGGCGCCCTCGAAGATCATGCTGCCGAGGACTTCAGCGGTTTTGTCGCCGTAGCGTTCTTCGATCACATCGACATCGCGGCTGTAGGAGTTGACCAGTTGGCCGCCGTTGCGACCGCTGGCGCCGAAGCCGACTTTGGCGGCTTCCAGTACCGTTACGCTATAGCCCGCTTCGCTGAGGAACAACGCCGAGGACAAACCGGTGTAGCCGGCGCCGATTACACAGACGTCGCACTCCACCAGTTCTTCAAGAATCGGGTAATCGCCAGTCTGATTGCGGGTGGCGGCGTAGTAGCTGTTTACATGAGTGTGTTTCATAAGTTTCTCCGAGGGCCGCGGGCATGTGCCCGCGACCGTCGCTGTAAAAGTGTTAGAGCTTGATCCAGGTCGCTTTGAGCTCGGTGTATTTGTCGAACGCATGCAGCGATTTGTCCCGACCGTTACCCGACTGCTTGAACCCGCCGAACGGCGCGGTCATGTCGCCGCCGTCGTACTGGTTGACCCAGACGCTGCCGGCGCGCAAACCACGGGCGAAGGTGTGGGCCTTGCTGAGGTTGCTGGTCCACACGCCGGCGGCCAGACCGAAGAGGCTGTCGTTGGCGATCTGCAGCGCTTCTTCAGGGGTGTCGAAGGTGATCAGCGACAGCACCGGACCGAAGATTTCTTCCCGGGCGATGGTCATGGCATTGGTCACGCCATCGAAAATCGCCGGTTCCACGTACAAGCCACCGGAGTCTTGGAGGGTGCATTTGCCGCCGGCGATCAGTTGCGCGCCCTGGTCTTTGCCGATTTCGATGTAGCGCAGGATCGATTCCAGTTGGCGCTGATCGACGACCGCGCCGACCGTGGTTTCCGGGTCCAGGGCATGCCCCGGTTGCCAGGCTTGCAACGCTTCCAGCAGCAGTGGAATGAACTGCTCGCGGATCGAACGCTCCACCAGCAAACGCGAACCGGCGGTGCAGACTTCGCCCTGGTTGAAGGCAATCGCGCTGACCGCTGCCTGAGCGGCTGCGCGCAGGTCCGGCGCGTCGGCAAACACCACGTTCGGGCTCTTGCCGCCCGCCTCCAGCCAGACGCGTTTCATGTTGCTTTGCCCGGCGTAGATCAGCAGTTGCTTGGCTATCGCGGTGGAGCCGGTGAAGGCCAGCACGTCGACGTCCATGTGCAACGCCAGCGCCTTGCCGACGGTGTGACCGAAACCCGGCAAGACGTTGAACACGCCTTTGGGGATGCCAGCGTCCAGCGCCAATTGCGCGATGCGGATGGCGGTCAGCGGTGACTTTTCCGAAGGCTTGAGGATGAACGAGTTGCCCGCCGCCAGCGCCGGGGCGAATTTCCAACTGGCCATGATCAGCGGGAAATTCCACGGCACGATGGCCGCGACCACGCCTGCGGGTTCGCGGGTGATGAGGCCGAGTTGATCGTGCGGTGTGGCGGCGACTTCGTCGTAGATCTTGTCGATCGCCTCGGCGCTCCAGCGGATCGCGTTGGCGGTCGCTGGAATGTCGATGGCCATGGAATCGCTGATGGGTTTGCCCATGTCGAGGGTTTCCAGCAGCGCCAGTTCTTCCTGGTTGGCCAGGATCAAGTCCGCGAAACGAATCAAAATGCGCTTGCGTTCTGCGGGTGCCAACCGCGCCCAGATGCCGGACTCGAAGGTCTGCCGTGCAACCGCAACTGCCGCGTTTGCATCGGCTTCGTCGGTGCTGGCGATGTTCGCCAGGAAGCGGCCGTCGACCGGGCTGGTGCATTCAAAGGTGTCGCCGCTGAGTGCCGGGCGGTATTGGCCGTCGATGAATGCCCGGCCTTCTAAAGTGAGGGACTGGAAGCGTTGTTCCCAGTCGCTGCGGGTGTTTGTCATGGTTGTGACTCGACGCAGAGGAATATGTTGTTGCTGGATTGAAGCCAACCAGCAAAGGATCAAAACACCGCAATTCCCTGTGGGAGCGACCTGTGGCGAGGGGGCTTGCCCCCGTTTGAGTGCGTAGCACTCACAAAATCTTTGGTACACCAGAGACTAAAGGACTGCTTCGCAGCCCAACGGGGGCAAGCCCCCTCGCCACAGGTCGCTCCCACAGGGATTGGCGGTGTACACATGATCTGTGTACGCCCACCTTTCATCCTTGACTGACGGTTTCTAACCCATCAAACCGTGTGCAAGTACCAGTTGTACTCAAGGTCGGAGATGGAGTTCTCGAACTCGGCCAGCTCACTTTCCTTGCACGCCACGAACACGTCGATGTACAGCGGGTCGATGTAGCGCGCCATGACTTCGCTGTCGTCCAGCTCGCGCAGGGCATCACGCAGGTTGTTCGGCAGGCTTTGTTCATTCTGCTCGTAGCTGTTGCCTTCGACCGGTGGGCCCGGCTCGATTTCATTGGTCAGGCCGTGGTGAATACCGGCCAGCACCGACGCCATCAGCAGGTACGGGTTGGCATCGGCACCGGCCACGCGGTGTTCGATACGCACGGCATCCGCCGAACCGGTTGGCACGCGCACCGCGACGGTGCGGTTGTCGATGCCCCAGCTCGGCGAGTTCGGTACGTAGAACTGCGCACCGAAACGCCGGTACGAGTTGACGTTCGGGCACAGGAACGCCATCTGCGCCGGCAGGGTCTCGAGCACACCGCCGATCGCGTGTCGCAGCGCGGCGTTCTGCTCGGGATCCTCGCTGGCAAAGATGTTGTTGCCTTCTTTATCGAGAATCGAAATGTGCACGTGCAGGCCGTTGCCCGCCTGGCCCGGATACGGCTTGGCCATGAAGGTGGTGTCCATCTCGTGGTCGTAGGCGATGTTCTTCACCAGACGCTTGAGCAACACCGCGTAGTCGCAGGCCTTTATAGGGTCGTTGACGTGATGCAGGTTCACTTCGAACTGCGCCGGGGCGCTTTCCTTGACGATGGCGTCGGCAGGAATGCCCTGCTCTTTCGCGCCTTCGAGAATGTCTTGCAGGCAGTCGACGTATTCGTCCAGATCGTCGATCAAATACACCTGGGTCGACATCGGACGTTTGCCCGAAACCGGCGAACGTGGCGACTGCGGACGGCCGTTCACGTTGTCCTGGTCGATCAGGTAGAACTCCAGTTCGAACGCCGCGCAAATGGTCAGGCCCATGGCGTCGAACTTGCGCACCACATTGGCCAGCACTTCACGCGGGTCGGCGAAGAACGGCTGCCCTTCCAGTTCATGCATGGTCATCAACAGTTGCGCGGTCGGGCGCTTCTGCCATGGTTCGATGCTGAGCGTGCCGGGGATCGGGTAGCAGATGCGGTCGGAGTCACCGATGTCCAGCCCCAGGCCGGTGCTTTCCACCGTGGAGCCGTTGATGTCCAGTGCAAACAGAGACGCCGGCAGGTTGATGCCTTTTTCGTAGACCTTATGAAGACTGGTGCGCTCGATGCGCTTGCCGCGCACCACACCGTTCATATCCGCAATCAGAAGGTCGACGTACAAAACCTCAGGATATTTCTTAAGGAATGCGTTTGCTTCGTTGAGTTGAACGGTACGCAGAGGGACCGACATGATGCACCTATTAGCTGTTAATTATTATGTTCACCGCCCTTTCACGCAGCCAGTCAATCCGAAAGGCAAAGTGAAGTCAATAGCGAACACCTGGCCTTCAAGCGTTATTTTTAGGGCCTTTTCAGGGCATGAGAGTGCCAGAGCAGTCTTCAAACACGCGCAAATCCTGAGCCTCGGCCGTTTGGCGTTTAGAATTTTTTACATGAGAGTTGTTAATTAAAATCAACAAGGCTAAGCTCCGGAAAAGCTCGTTCAAGTGTGAAACTTCGAGGTGATAAAAATGGCACTCAAGCCATTGATCGGTGTTACTGCGTGCGTCAAACAGATTGGCCTGCACCCCTACCATGTCAGCGGTGACAAGTACTTGCGTGCTGTCAGCGTCGCGGCTTTGGGGTTGCCCGTCGTTATTCCTTCCTTAGGCGAACTGACCGAAATCGATGACCTGCTCGCGCAGCTCGACGGTCTGCTGCTGACCGGTTCGCCGTCGAATGTGGAACCCTTCCACTACCAAGGCCCGACCAGCGCTCCCGGTACGGATCACGATCCGGCGCGGGACGCCACCACCCTGCCCTTATTGCGCGCAGCCATTGCGGCTGGCGTACCGGTACTCGGCATCTGCCGGGGCTTTCAGGAAATGAACGTGGCGTTCGGTGGCAGTTTGCACCAGAAGGTCCACGAACTGCCTGGCATGCTGGATCACCGCGAAGCGGATCACCCGGATCTGGCCGTGCAATACGCACCGGCCCATGCGGTGAACGTGCAGCCGGGCGGCGTGTTCGAAGCGCTGGACCTGCCACAGGTGTTCCAGGTCAATTCGATTCACAGCCAGGGCATCGACCGACTGGCGCCCGGCCTGCGCGCCGAGGCGATTGCGCCGGACGGTTTGATCGAGGCGATTTCGGTCGAGCACAGCAAGGCCTTCGCCGTCGGTGTGCAGTGGCACCCGGAATGGCAGGTGCTGAACAACCCTCCCTACCTGAGTATTTTCCAGGCGTTTGGCGACGCATGCCGGCAACGGGCGGCGCTGCGTAATACGCGCTGACTTCAAAAAGCATTCAACGATTTAACTGCCCCCGTGAGTCTGGCGGGCGTGCCTTTGCGCGCCGGTCGCTCACGTAATAGATGAACCGCAATAACAACAAGTACGACCAGGCAGCCAGGATGGCGGTGCCGAATAAGCCCGACGGGTACGGGCCAGTGATTCAAATGCAAATCCCTGTGGGAGCGGACTTGTGTGGCGAGGGGGCTTGCCCCCGTTCGATTGCGAAGCAATCGTAAATCGGTCACCGCTTTCTGATTCAAGATCGCGGCGACTGATTCAGGGGCGCTTCGCACCCCAACGGGGGCAAGCCCCCTCGCCACACAAGCCTCGCTCCTACAGAGGGGCGCGTTATGACTGGCACCGTACGGCTTGGGTTTGCAATCCACTCTTAAGTCAGGCCGTGTTGGCCCGACGACTGAAACCTGTTGGGAGTTTCATATGGCAAACGCCTCCAGCATCTACAGGAAGGCTCTTGAAGGTCACCAGGCACCGAAAAAGGTGTTGGTGAAAGTCGACCGCGTTACCAAGAAATTCGACGAAACCACCGCCGTGGACGATGTGTCCCTGGAGATCCATCAAGGCGAAATCTTCGCCCTGCTCGGCGGTTCCGGCTCGGGTAAATCGACGCTGCTGCGCATGCTCGCCGGCTTCGAGCGCCCGACCGAAGGGCGGATTCTGCTCGACGGGGTCGACATCACTGACATGCCGCCGTACGAACGGCCGATCAACATGATGTTCCAGTCCTACGCCTTGTTCCCGCACATGACTGTGGCGCAGAACATCGCCTTCGGCCTCAAGCAGGACCGTTTGCCCGCCAGCGAAATCGACGCCCGCGTCGAAGAAATGCTGCGGCTGGTGCACATGACCCAGTACGCCAAGCGCAAGCCGCATCAGTTGTCCGGCGGTCAGCGTCAGCGTGTGGCGTTGGCGCGTTCGTTGGCCAAGCGGCCGAAGCTGTTGTTGCTCGATGAGCCGATGGGCGCACTGGATAAAAAGCTACGTTCGCAGATGCAGCTTGAACTGGTCGAGATCATCGAGCGCGTCGGCGTGACCTGCGTGATGGTAACCCACGACCAGGAAGAGGCCATGACCATGGCTGAACGCATCGCGATCATGCACTTGGGCTGGATCGCCCAGATCGGTAGCCCGGTAGACATTTATGAAGCGCCGGTCAGCCGCATGGTTTGCGAATTCATCGGCAACGTGAACGCCTTCGACGGCACCGTGGTCGAGGATCTGGAAGGTCACGCGATCATTCACAGCCCGGACCTTGCGCAGAAAATTTACGTCGGCCACGGCGTGAGTACCTCGGTGCAGGACAAGTCGATCACCTACGCCATCCGCCCGGAAAAAATGCTGGTCAGCACCCTCAAGCCCGAGACCCGCTACAACTGGTCCGAAGGCAAGGTACATGACATCGCCTACCTCGGCGGCCACTCGGTTTTCTACGTGGAACTGCCCGGCGGCAAGATCGTCCAGTCGTTCATGGCCAACGCCGAACGCCGTGGCGCGCGTCCGACCTGGGAAGATCAGGTCTACGTGTGGTGGGAAGACGACAGCGGCGTGGTACTGCGCTCATGAGAACCTTCAATCAGCAGTTCCTGCGCCTGGTGCCCAGCGGCCGCAAACTGGTCATCGGTATTCCGTTCCTGTGGCTGTGCCTGTTTTTCCTGTTGCCGTTCTTCCTGGTGATGAAGATCAGCTTCTCGGAAGCAGCGCTGGCCATTCCACCCTACTCCGAGATTTACACCTTCGCCGAGCAGAAATTCCAGCTGCTGCTGAACGTCGGCAACTACGGCTTGCTGGCCGAGGATGAGCTGTACATCTCGGCGTACCTCGGTTCGTTGAAGGTCGCGCTGTTCAGCACCTTGATGTGCCTGGTGATCGGTTTCCCGATGGCCTACGCGATTACCAAGGCCAGCAAGGAAGCGCAAAACGTCTTGTTGCTGTTGATCATGATGCCGACCTGGACCGCGATCCTGATCCGCGTCTACGCGTGGATGGGCATTCTCAGCAACAACGGTTTGCTCAACGCGTTCCTGATGTGGACCGGGCTCACGTCGCAGCCGATCGAGATCCTCAACACCAACACCGCGGTCTATATCGGCGTGGTTTACGCCTACCTGCCGTTCATGGTGCTGCCGCTGTACGCCAACCTGGTCAAGCACGATCACAGCCTGCTGGAAGCAGCGTCGGACCTGGGTTCGAGCAACTTCAACAACTTCTGGAAAATCACGGTGCCGCTGGCCAAGAACGGCATCATTGCGGGCTGCATGCTGGTGTTCATTCCGGTGGTTGGTGAGTTCGTGATTCCGGAACTGTTGGGCGGCCCGGAAACCCTGATGATCGGCTCGCGTGTTGTGGCAAGAGTTCTTCAACAACCGCGACTGGCCGGTGGCGTCTGCCCTGGCGGTGGTGATGCTGGCGATCCTGATTGTGCCGATTCTGTTGTTCAACCGTAGCCAGGCCAAAGAGATGGAGGGACGGGGATGAACCGTTTCGGATTTTCACGATTGATGCTGGTGCTCGGCCTGTCGTTTATCTACCTGCCGATGCTGATCCTGGTGATCTACTCGTTCAACGCCTCCAAATTGGTGACGGTGTGGGGCGGCTGGTCGGTGAAGTGGTACGTCGGTCTGCTCGACAATTCGCAACTGATGGGCTCGGTGATGCGCTCGCTGGAAATCGCCTGCTACACCGCGATTGCGGCGGTGGCGCTGGGCACGCTGGCGGCGTTCGTGCTGACCCGCGTGACGCGCTTCAAGGGTCGTACGCTGTTTGGTGGTTTGGTAACGGCGCCACTGGTGATGCCGGAAGTGATCACCGGTCTGTCGCTGTTGCTGCTGTTCGTGGCCATGGCGCAGATGATCGGCTGGCCGCAGGAGCGTGGCCTGCTGACGATCTGGATCGCCCACACCACGTTTTGTGCAGCTTATGTGGCGGTGGTTGTTTCCGCGCGCTTGCGTGAGTTGGACCTGTCGATTGAAGAAGCCGCCATGGACCTCGGCGCGCGGCCGTTCAAGGTGTTCTTCTTGATCACCATCCCGATGATCGCGCCGTCACTGGCGGCCGGCGGCATGATGTCGTTTGCCCTGTCGCTGGATGACCTGGTGTTGGCGAGTTTCGTGTCGGGGCCAGGTTCCACGACCTTGCCGATGGAAGTGTTCTCGGCGGTGCGCCTGGGCGTGAAGCCTGAGATCAATGCCGTGGCCAGCCTGATTCTGCTGGCAGTGTCGATCGTCACATTCATGGTCTGGTACTTCAGCCGTCGTGCCGAAGCCACGCGCAAACGGGCGATCCAGGAAGCCATGGACCAGACTGCCAGCGAATCGTGGCAGCAACCGAAAAAGCAACTGGTCGAAGCGACGGCCTAGTGCTGTTGAGTTAAATGAAGTGAACACAAACCCTGTGGCTAGGGGCTTGTTGTGGCGAGGGGGCTTGCCCCCGTTCGGCTGCGAAGCAGTCGTAAAACCAGCGAATTCGGTGTGCTTGATACACCTCGGTTGTAGGTTTGGGGGCCGCTTCGCGACCCAACGGGGGTAAACCCCCTCGCCACAACAAACCCCTAGCCACAGTTTTTGTGTTCACTGCACTTTTGCTTTGCGTATTTGAATAAAAAAGAAAATGGAGTTGTACCGATGAAAATGTTTGGCAGGACCCTGCTGACACTGTCCTTATTGGGCGCAATGGCCACCGGCGCCCAGGCCAATGACAAGGTGCTGCGCGTCTACAACTGGTCGGATTACATCGCCCCGGACACCGTCAAAAAGTTCGAGGACGAGACCGGCATCCGCGTGACCTACGATGTGTTCGACAGTAACGAAACCCTTGAGGCACGGTTGCTGGCTGGCAAGTCCGGCTATGACATCGTGGTGCCGTCCAACAGTTTCCTGGCCAAGCAGATCAAGGCCGGCGTGTATCAGGAACTGGACAAGTCGAAGCTGCCGAACTGGAAAAACCTCAACCCGGTGCTGCTGAAAAACGCCTCTGCCAGTGACCCCGACAACGGTCACGCCTTCCCGTACATGTGGGGTTCGATCGGCATCGGTTTCAACCCGGCCAAGGTCAAGCAAGTGTTGGGCACTGATGCACCAGTGAACTCCTGGGACTTGCTGTTCAAACCGGAAAACGCCGCGAAGCTCAAGGCCTGCGGTATCAGTTTCCTCGATTCGCCCACGGAAATGCTCCCGGCCGCCCTGCACTATCTGGGCTACCCGGTGAATTCCCGGGACAAACAGCAGATCGCCGAAGCCGAAGCGCTGTTCATGAAGATTCGCCCGTCGGTGGCTTATTTCCATTCGTCGAAGTACATCTCCGACCTGGCCAACGGCAACATCTGCGTCGCCGTCGGTTACTCCGGCGACGTGCTGCAAGCCAAGGCCCGCGCCAAGGAAGCCGGCGACAAGGTCAGGATCGAATACAGCATCCCGAAAGAAGGCGCCGGCAGCTTTTACGACATGGTCGCCATCCCTCAGGACGCAGCGAACGTCGACAACGCCTACCTGTTCATGAACTTCCTGATGCGCCCGGACATCATCGCCGAGGTCACCAACAACATCGGCTACAGCAACGCCAACGCGGCGGCCACGCCGCTGGTGGATGAAGCGATTCGCGACGACCCCGGCTCCTACCCGCCGCAAGCGGTGATGGCGACGCTGTATGCCATTCCTGACATGCCGATCGCCACGCAGCGGGTGATGACCCGAGGGTGGACGCGGGTGAAGCTCGGTCAGTGATTCAAGGTGTTCTCCCACTTTTCCGTTCACGCAGCGCCTTACCACCGCTGCACTCCTCTGAAGAAGAACGGCTTCACCTGGCTTCCTCGGTTAAGGTGAATTCGGCGCCCTCGCGGCGCCTTTTTTATGCGCTCATGAAGCGACCAGTGGCCACTCGGCCAGCGCCCGATAGCGGCCTTTATGGGATTCGAACAGGGTGAAGCGATCGGCACGCAGGAAAAATTCTGGTGGTGTCGCGGATTCAGGGACCGGCGCCCGGTAGTCGCGCATCAGGGTCAGGTGCGGACGAAATTCCCGCCGGGTATCTTCAAAGCCAAACGGCAACATCGCCTGCTCCAGCGCATACACCAACCGCAGCAACTCCGGCGCGGCCTGCGCGGGGGCCAGCAACAGAACCCCGGAGCGACGCCAGACTTCCAGTCGATCCAGCGCGACCGTCAACGGCACGCCGGGTATCCGGATACTGGCGGCGGCCCTGCAGATGTCCGCGATCTGCGCCATGCCGACCGTCCCGAGAAACAGCAGTGTCAGATGAAAATTCTCCACTGGCACCGGGCGTCCGACATTGAGCCCCAGCGCGCCGCGCCATTGCGCGATAGCCCGGCGTTGTTCAGGGGCGCAGTTGAGGGCGAAGAACAGCCGTTTGAACGGCTCACGGGATTCATCGCTCATGTCTGGCACCTCAACGCTTGGGGACTCTCTGAGTTTACAAAGGGATACCACGCCAGCAAGTGCATTTCTGGCACCTGCCGGCATGCGCGTTATAGTTGAAGCAACCGAATCGACGGGAGGGCGCCATGCGTCAGGTCATCAGCAAAGAGCCATGGTGGGCTGTGCCACCCAAGCCCGGCCAGGATGAGTCCGAGCTGGAATGGGGTTGGCTGGTTCATTACAACGAAGGCGAGCCGCGCTTCGAGTTCATCAAGGAGCGGCCGACGGACAGCGAGATTCGTAATCGCAAAAGTTGCAGGACCACCCCGACGCCGGAGTGATCCTGGCGTTGTGTTCAGGCTTTGACGAGCATCTCGAAACCACCAAAAATCGCTCGCTGGCCGTCGAACGGCATTGGATTGACGTCCGGTTGCATGCGCGGATCGCTCATGAGTTTCGCCATGCCGGCGTCACGGGTGGCCTTGTCAGGCCAGACGATCCAGGAAAACACCACAGTCTCGTCTTCCTTGCGTTTTACCGCCATGGGGAACGAGGTCACTTTGCCATCAGGCACGTCGTCGCCCCAGCATTCGGCGAGGCTCAGCGCGCCGTTTTCCTTGAAAATCGCGGCGGCGGATTCTGCGTGTTGCTTGAATTTTTCGCGGTTGGCGGTGGGGACTGCAGCCACGAAACCATCAACGTAAGCCATGATCGTTCTCCTCGGGTTATGGGTTGATCTGCGGAGTAGTCGATCCAGCGTGGCTCCAATCGACAGCTCCCGCGTCCAAACCGACCGACGGTTCGACGGTTTCCGCCAGGCTGCCCTCGATTTGCCTGGCCATGTACAGCGTTCCGGCCATGACGCCCGTGGCGGGGTTGTCCACCAGTTTCAACCACGCCTTGTCGAACGAGTTGCCCAGGCTGCTGCGGATCAGCGCTTCGCTATCGGGCCGGTCGTTAGCCTGGATAATCGCGCGCACTCCCGCCACTCCCACGGAAATCAACGCCCCGGCCACCTTCCCCGCCATTGCCGCCACCGCGCCGGCCGCCCCTCGCGGGGCCATTTCGGCTTCCATGCGCTTGCTGGCACGCTTGGCCACCGGCGTCATGCCAGCGTCCGTCGAGGCGATACCCTTCTCGCCGCCCGCGGTGTGGATCTTTTCGATCAGCGCCTGGTAGGCCGGTAATGCGCTCAATTCGGTATGCACCACCTGATACAACGTAGCGTCACGGGCGGGTGGCGGCCCCAGTGAAATCGCCGGAATTTTCTGGATGCGCTCGTTGAGCTGCGCCATCGGCACGCCATGACGCTGGGAGATGATCTGAAGTTGCTTACCGAGCAGTTGCACGTAGAACGCCGTTGCCTGTCCGAGGATTTCGTCGGGATCGATCTCCACCGCCACCGGTTCCAGCACTTGCTTGTGGTATTGCTCAAGCAGATAGGCCGCCAGGCGTTTGGACGACTCGTCCTGCTCGTCCCCGGCATTGATGGCGTACCAGCTGACCTTTATCGACAGCCATTCCTGGGTCCAGTAGCTGCTGAACCACGGAATGAAGACTTCTTCGGTCTGCTGGTAAACCCGCGTGCGCCAGTGCTCCATGGACCCGCGGGCGTAGACCCTGGCCTGTTCAGTCGCCTGCTGCGAAGCGGCAACAATCTCCCGGTCCACCTGCTGCCAGGTGCTCTGGGAAACCACCACCGGCGCTACGGCTACCGGAGGACGCGCAGGCGTGACGCATCCCGCCAATACTAGCAACACAGCGACGATCAGCGAACGCAGGTTCAAGATCGCGGTGTCCTACAGTCTTCGCCGAGCGGTGTGTTCGGCGATCAATAGCATGTTGATTTGAGTATAGGTCGGGGCGGGGGCCGTCCGTCAGGAAGCGTGGTGGCGCCTTCGAAAACTTCATCGGATACGCCGCTTTCTAGAGGAAACATCGCACTCGTGGCGAGGGAGCTTGCCCCCGCTGGGGCGCGTAGCGGCCCCCAAACCTGCCGCCGCAATTGTTCAGATAGAACGCAGGCGCCTGTTTTGACGACTGCTTCGCAGCCGAGCGGGAGCAAGCTCCCTCGCCACAAGGGATCGCAAGACCAACACCAGCAGCAGGGCCAGCAGGTTTTCCAGGATCCAATCCATTCGGCTACGGGGTGAAATCCCCAGCGCTGCGACGATCAATAGAAACCCGATCAACAGCGCCAGGTCGTATCGCGGATGTTCCTTCGGTTGCATGGCTTGAGCCCCTCAAAGGCTCGCTCGGCCATTTCAGGTTAGTTGCACTCGCGTACCGCAGATACGACCCGACCGCTGTCGCGCAGACTCATTCAGGTCGGCGTACCGCCCTCACCTTGCCGCTGTTGCCGCCGCCACAGAAAAACCGGTCGTGGCCATCGAATTCAAGGCCCGACACGCCGACGCCAGGCGGCATGTGGATGCTCTCCAGAACTTCGCCCGTTGCCGGGTCGACTCTGCGCAATTCGCTCTCCTCTCCTTCCCAGGTGCCGTGCCACAGATCGCCCTCGACCCAGGTCACCCCGGTGACGAAACGGTTGGACTCGAGGGTGCGCAGCACCGCCCCGGTCTGGGGATCGACCTGATGAATCTTGCGCTCGCGATACTCGCCCACCCAAAGCGTCCCTTCGGCCCACGCGAGCCCTGAGTCACTACCGCCGCCGGGTGCGGGGATGGTGGAGAGTACCCGGCCGGTCTGCGGGTCGATTTTCTGGATGCGATCTTCGGCGATCTGGAACAAGTGCTGGCCATCGAAGGCGGTACCAGCGTGGGCGGCGACATCGATCGAGCGCAGCGTCTTGCCGCTCGCCGGGTCCAGGGCGTTGAGTTTGTCGCCAGAGGCAAACCACACGCGCTGACCGTCATGGGTGACGCCGTGCACACTGTCGATGCCCGGAAAAGGCCCGTATTCACGGATGATTTCGGCAGTTGACTGTTTCATGTTTTGTTCCTCGTTCACTAAGTGGTGAAGTGGATGCTAGTCATTCGGCAGCAGCCCCGTGAGTAACAAAACCGTCGCGAATCCCGGTACCGGCGGGGTCATCCAGCGACGGGCGCGGCCGTGACCGAACGCCTGCACCTTGCCGCCCGCCGCCAGCGTGTCGAGGGCTCGCTGCACCGTGCGCTGACTGGCGCCAAGCGCCACTGCCAGGGCCGAACTCGACCACGACTCACCGTCAGCGAGGAAGGCCAGCAGCGTCGCATGCTGTTCTTCGACAGGCCGCGCCAGCACCACCACTTCTCGCGCAACCCGCGGCACCATCGCAAACCCTCGCGGGGTCGCAACCACGCCTGCGATCAGGCGCAGTGCTTCGCGCAGCCGCCCGAGTTCAACGCGCAACCGCACGCGATGGGATTCATCCGCACACTTCAACCGAAAGGCTCGCGCAATAAGTGTCTCTCTCGGTACGTCGCCGGGCCACGCTTCGCCCAGCACCCGGACGAGCGCGAACAACACCGGACGCCTGGCGAGGGAAACCGACGAGCCTGCGTCGCGCACGACATACCGGCACGCGTCCACGACCAGCGAGGAGGATGCCAATAACGCTTCAATGTCGTCGAGCAGCAGCGGCCGTTGCTGGCCGCCGACAATCAGCCGCGCCGCCGGCGTGTCGAGGATGCGAAAGGCGCTTTCGACCTCTGCGGTCAGCGCCGGGATGCCCGCGTGCTGCGCGACAGAACTGGCCCGTTCGAGTGCCGCGCGCGCGGCCCTGGTTTGCAGACGACGCATTGCGATGCCCGCCAGCACCAGTTCGTAGGCCGCCCTCGATGCGGGCGGTAACGGCGTCGGATCAAGCTCGGTGAGCCGCTGTTCGGCCTCGTCGAGGTGCCCGATCAGGAGCAAGCGGCGGATCTCGAGGTATCGTGCATGGGCGGCGTTAACCCAATCGCCATGTGCCTGAAGCGTCACCCGCGCAGTGTCGAGCGCCTTCGGTGGCCAGTTCAGGTCCCGCGAGGCGAACGCGATCTCTGCCTCGGCGACGACACACCGCGCGTGGGCCAAGGCCTCCTTCGGACCGAAGGCACGCGCCGCCCTGCGCACCAGCGCCTTCGCTCGCACAAGGTCGCCAAGCTGCGCCATGGCAATGCCTCGAAGCGCGAGCGCGGGCGCATCGTCGCGCAAGGCAACGCGATTCAGCGCCCCCAGCGGATCACCCGCCGCCAGCGCACGCGCTGCTGCCGTGATCAGCGAATCCATCTGAATCGCGCCACCTGTCACCCCACCGTCCGATGCCCGCAGATCAGTCTATCTCTGATATTCCACAGCGCCATCAGCGTGAATCCGCCCTCTCCCTGCGCGGGAGAGGGCAAGTGCCAGCCTTACGTATGATGAATTTCCCGGTCCTTGGTTTCCGGCAGGAAGAATGTGCCAAGGATGGCCGTCATCACGGCGATGACGATCGGGTACCACAGCCCGTAGTAGATATCACCCGTGGCCGCGACCATGGCGAATGCCACCGTGGGCAGGAAGCCGCCGAACCAGCCATTGCCGATGTGGTACGGCAGCGACATCGAGGTGTAGCGGATGCGCGCCGGGAAGAGTTCCACCAGCCAGGCGGCAATCGGGCCGTAGACCATGGTCACGTAGATCACCAGGATGGTCAGGAGCAGCAACACCATCGGATAGTTGGTCTTGGCCGGGTCGGCCTTCTCGGGGTAGCCGGCCTCCTTGAGCGCGGTGCCGAGGGTGGCGGTGAAGGCGTCGTTGCGGGCCTTGAAGTCGGCGGCTGGCATACCGGTGCCCTCGAAGCTCTGGATCACCTTGTCGCCGATGCGAACCTGCGCGATGGCGCCAGGCTCGGCCTTCTCGTTCTTATAGGGGATGGCCCTTTTCGCCAACACGGTCTTGGCGAGGTCGCAGGAACTGGTGAATTTGGCCTTGCCCACCGGGTCGAACTGGAACGAGCACTGACCGGGGTTGGCGATCACAGTCACCGGATTCTTCTCCTGCGCGACGAACACGTCGGGGTTACCGTATTGGGTCAACGCGTGGAAGATCGGAAAGTAGGTCAGCGCGGCGATGATGCAGCCGGCCATGATGATTCCCTTGCGGCCGATGCGGTCGGACAGACTGCCGAACACGACGAAGAACGGCGTACCGATCAGCAGCGAACCGGCAATCAGAAAGTTGGCAGTCTGCGGGTCGATCTTGAGCGTTTGCAACAGGAAGAACAGCGCATAGAACTGCCCGGTGTACCAGACCACAGCCTGGCCGGCAGTACCGCCGAGCAGGGCCATGATCACAATTTTGAGGTTGTCCCAGCGGGCGAAGGATTCGGTCAGCGGCGCCTTGGAGGACTTGCCTTCGGCCTTCATTTTCATGAACACCGGCGACTCGCTGAGTTGCAGGCGGATGTACACCGAGATGATCAGCAGCAGGATCGACAGCAGGAAGGGTATCCGCCAGCCCCAGGCCTCGAAGGCTTCGGTGCCAAGGACGGTACGACAGGCGAGGATCACCAGCAGCGAAAGGAACAGGCCGAGGGTGGCGGTAGTCTGGATCCACGAGGTGAAGTAGCCGCGCTTGCCTTTGGGCGCATGTTCGGCCACGTAGGTCGCCGCGCCGCCGTACTCACCGCCCAGCGCCAGGCCTTGCAGCAGGCGCAGGCTGATCAGGATGATCGGTGCCGCCACGCCGATGCTCGCGTAGCCGGGCAGCAAGCCCACTACGGCGGTGGAGATACCCATGATGACAATGGTGATGAGGAAGGTGTGTTTGCGCCCGATCATGTCGCCCAGTCGGCCGAATACAATGGCGCCGAAGGGTCGTACGGCGAAGCCCGCGGCAAACGCGAGCAGAGCGAAGATGAAGGACGTTGTCTCATTGACGCCGGCGAAAAAGTGCTTCGCGATAATCGCGGCGAGGGAGCCATAAAGGTAAAAGTCGTACCACTCGAACACGGTGCCCAGGGACGAGGCGAAAATGACTTTACGCTCCTCCTTGGTGATCCCGCGGTTGGGCGCACTGCCCGTGGTTGTATTGTCGATTGCAGCCATGAGTCTTCTCCGTCTTGCTCTTGTTGTAGGCCGGAGTACCTCACCGCCATTACCGCACCCAGGCCCTGGGGCTGATGACATCGGATTGCCAATTGCGCAAAGCATGGAAACAGGCTGACGGCCCTCGCATCGCTGCAAGGTTTCTTGAAGCATAATCACCTTCGCGCAGTTATCCACTCGCCATCGCCACTGATACCTGTTTCGAAGCTGCCATCGTCTGGAAGTTCGCTCAGATTCAGGCGACGATGTCGGGCCGGCGGCCCCCTGCACAACCGCCCCTTTACTACCTCAAACAAAGAGATCCCCATGGCAAACCACGACCTCACGTTCCTTCCCGATCCCGACCCGGAATCCATTTCCTCCGACGTCGCCGGTTTCGCCGGCCTGCTGGTCTCCACTCAAATTCCCACCCGCGCCGACGGCAGCCTGGAGCTGGGCGATATCACCCTGCAGAGCGAATGCACCCTGCAGGCACTCAAGGTAGCGCTGGAGCATGCCGGCAGTTCCATGGACCGGGTTCTGCACCTGACCATCTACCTCACCGACATGGCCGACCGCGCCGCCTTCAACGTCGTCTACCAGCGCTTCTTCGCCAAGCCCTGGCCGGTACGCGCCGCCGTTGGCGTAGCAGCCCTGGCGGTCGAAGGCATGCGCGTGGAAGTCACCGCGATGGCGGCCAAAGGCTGAATCTGCGGGCTTGTTCCGTGAGTTTTCCGGCGGCCCTGCTCGACGAGCAGCCGCCATCGGGCAGCACACGGGTGCCGGTCGGGCGTTTCACGGCTACAATGCGCGCCTCGACCGTGACAAGCCTGACTAAAAAAACATGTCCCTGCCCAAACATCACCTGGAATTGCTCAGCCCCGCCCGCGACGTGACGATTGCCCGCGAGGCTATCCTGCATGGCGCCGACGCCGTGTACATCGGTGGCCCGAGCTTCGGCGCCCGCCACAATGCCTGCAACGAAGTGAGCGACATCGCCCAATTGGTGGAGTTCGCCCGTCGTTACCACGCCCGTGTGTTCACCACGATCAATACGATCCTGCACGACAACGAGCTGGAGCCGGCCCGCAAGCTGATCCACCAGTTGTACGATGCCGGCGTCGACGCGTTGATCGTCCAGGACCTGGGCGTGATGGAGCTGGACATTCCGCCGATCGAGCTGCACGCCAGCACCCAGACCGACATCCGCACCCTGGCGCGGGCGAAGTTCCTCGACCAGGCCGGTTTCTCCCAACTGGTACTGGCCCGCGAGCTGAACCTCCAGGAGATCCGCGCCATCGCCGACGAAACCGACGCGGCGATCGAGTTCTTCATCCACGGCGCGCTGTGCGTGGCGTTCTCCGGCCAGTGCAATATCTCTCACGCGCAGAACGGCCGCAGCGCCAACCGTGGCGACTGCTCCCAGGCCTGCCGCCTGCCCTACACCCTCAAAGACGACCAGGGTCGCGTGGTCGCTTTCGAAAAACACCTGCTGTCGATGAAGGACAACAACCAGAGCGCCAACATCCGCGCCCTGGTAGAGGCCGGCGTACGCTCGTTCAAGATCGAGGGGCGCTACAAGGACATGGGCTATGTGAAGAACATCACGGCCTACTACCGCCAGCGCCTGGACGATGTCCTCGAAGACCGCCCGGACCTGGCCCGCGCGTCCAGCGGCCGCACTGCGCACTTCTTCTTGCCCGATCCGGAAAAGACCTTCCACCGTGGCAGCACTGACTACTTCGTCAGTGAGCGCAAGATCGACATCGGCGCCTTCGACACCCCCACCTTCACCGGTTTGCCGGTGGGTGTAGTGGAGAAAGCCGGCAAGCGCGATCTGCAGGTGGTGACACACGAACCGCTGTCCAACGGCGACGGACTCAACGTGCAGATCAAGCGCGAAGTGGTGGGCTTTCGCGCCAACATCGCCGAGCCTCGCGGCGAGTTCGAAGAGGATGGCGAAAAACGCTACCGCTATCGCGTCGAACCCAACGAGATGCCGGAAGGGATGCATCGCCTGCGACCGAACCATCCGCTGAGCCGCAACCTCGACCACAACTGGCAGCAGGCCCTGCTCAAGACCTCCGCCGAGCGCCGGATAGGCCTTGCCTGGGTCGCTCGCCTGCGCGAAGAGCGCCTGGAACTGACCGCCACCAGTGAGGAAGGCGTCAGCGCCAGCGTTGCCCTGGACGGTCCATTCGGACTGGCCAACAAACCGGAACAGGCCCTGGAACAATTGCACGACCTGCTCGGCCAACTGGGCACCACTCAATACCACGCCACGGCAATTGAGCTGGATGCGCCACAGGCGTTCTTCATTCCCAACTCGCAGCTCAAGGCGTTGCGCCGCGAAGTCATTGAAGCGCTGACCGAAGCTCGCGTTGCGGCTCACCCACGGGGCGGGCGCAAGGCCGAGACCACACCGCCACCGGTATACCCGGAATCGCATCTGTCGTTCCTGGCCAACGTCTACAACCAGAAGGCCCGCGACTTCTATCACCGTCACGGCGTCAAGCTGATCGACGCGGCGTTCGAGGCCCACGAGGAAACCGGCGAGGTGCCGGTGATGATCACCAAGCACTGCCTGCGCTTCTCCTTCAACCTCTGCCCCAAGCAGGCCAAGGGCGTCACCGGTGTGCGCACCAAGGTCGCGCCGATGCAGCTGGTGCACGGTGACGAGGTGCTGACGCTGAAGTTCGACTGCAAACCCTGCGAGATGCATGTGGTCGGCAAGATCAAGGGCCACATCCTTGACCTACCGCAACCGGGCAGCGGAGTGCAGCAGGTCGTGGGCCACATCAGTCCCGAGGACCTGCTCAAGACCATCCCTCGCGCGCCCCACTGAGTCACCGGCGAGCGCGAAGTTTCAACTCCGCGCTCGCCGTACCGCCAGAGGTCGCCGCCGCCCTCTTCTCCCTGTTATCCGGCGCAATGCCCGGCCCGATTCAGCAGTCTCCGATCGCCGAGACTTGCGCACAGCCACAGTAGGCTAAGCTTTCAGCAGCTCATTGCTCACGATGCTCGCTTCTGCAGGTTTGGGATTTTTCTGAAGAGCGTCTGCAACAGCTATTTCAGAAAGGCCTAAACATCTCACGCAGGACTGACGTGATGACCGAGCCCCTTCTCAGCTTCGAAGCACTCAAGCGCGCCGCTGCCGCTGGCGAGATCGATACCGTACTGGTCTGCATGGTCGACATGCAGGGACGACTGGTCGGCAAGCGCTTCCAGGTCGAGTTTTTCATCGACAGCGGCCACGAAGAAACCCATTGCTGCAATTACCTGCTGGCCGACGACATCGACATGGAACCGGTGCCGGGTTACGCCGCTGCCAGCTGGAGCAAAGGCTATGGCGATTTCGTGCTCAAACCGGACATGGCCACCTTGCGCCGCGTGCCCTGGCTCGAGTGCACGGCGCTGGTGCTCTGCGACGTGCTCGATCATCACCATCGGCGCGACCTGCCGCACAGCCCGCGGGCGATCCTGAAAAAGCAGGTCGAGCGCCTGCGCGAGCGCGGCTATACCGGCATGTTCGCCTCTGAGCTGGAGTTCTATCTGTTCGACGAGAGTTACCAGGCGATCCACGAGCGTAACTACCACCAGCCGAAGACTGCCGGCCATTACATCGAGGATTACAACATCCTCCAGACCACCCGCGAGGAGCCAGTGCTGCGGGCGATTCGCAAACATCTGCAGGCATCCGGCATTCCCGTGGAAAACTCCAAGGGTGAATGGGGGCCGGGGCAGGAAGAGATCAACATCCGTTATGCCGATGCCATGACCATGGCCGACCACCACGTCATCATCAAGCACGCCTGCAAAGAGATCGCGCAACTGCAGGGCAAGGCGATCACGTTCATGGCCAAGTGGCGCTATGACGCCGCCGGTTCCAGCAGCCATATCCACAATTCGCTGTGGGATAAAAATGCCAAAAAGCCGCTGTTCTTTGATTCCAAGGCTGAGTTCGGCATGTCGAAACTGATGCGCTCCTGGGTGGCCGGGCAGCTCAAATACGCCAACGACATCACCTGTTTTCTCGCGCCCTACATCAATTCATACAAGCGCTTTCAGGCCGGCACTTTCGCGCCGACGCGGGCCGTCTGGAGCCGGGACAACCGCACCGCAGGCTTTCGTTTGTGCGCAGAAGGCAGCAAGGCCATCCGCATCGAATGCCGCATCGGCGGCGCCGACCTCAACCCCTATCTGGCCTTCGCCGCCTTGATCGCCGCAGGCCTGGCCGGTATCGACGAGAAGCTTGAGCTCGCGCCGCCCTTCGAGGGCGATGCCTACGTCGATGAGCATTTGCCTGAAGTGTCGAAAACCCTGCGCGAAGCCAGCGCCGCACTCCGGGCCTCGAGCATGTTGCGTGAGGCGTTCGGCGATGAAGTGATCGACCATTACGTGCACACCGCCGACTGGGAACAAAAAGAGTACGACCGACGGATAACCGACTGGGAACTGCAGCGCGGCTTCGAGCGCTATTGAGTACACCATGACTAAGACCGTTCAGCTCATCTCACCGGTCGATGGCCGGGTCTATGCCGAACGCCGCTGTGCCGATGCGGTACAGATCGAGCAAGCCCTGACGGCTGCCGCAACCGCCCAGGCGCAATGGAAGCGCCGGCCACTGAACGAACGCGCCGCCTTTTGCAGCGCCGCCGTGGACGCGATGCAGGCGATGAAGGTCGAGATCGTGCCGGAACTGGCCTGGCAGATGGGCCGCCCGGTTCGCTTCGGCGCCGGTGAGCTGCGCGGCTTCGAAGAGCGTGCCCGGCACATGATCGCTATTGCGCCTGAGGCGTTGGCAGCGATTGAACCTACACCTGTCGCCGGCTTTCGGCGTCATATCAAACGCGAGCCGCTGGGTACGGTGCTGGTCATCGCGCCGTGGAACTACCCGTACCTGACGGCGGTGAATACGATTATTCCGGCGCTGATGGCCGGCAACAGCGTGATCCTCAAACACGCCTCGCAAACGCTGCTGGTCGGCGAACGGTTCGCCGAAGCCTTTCGCCGCGCCAATCTGCCCGAAGGTCTGTTCCAGAACCTGCTGCTCGATCATGTCTCTACCGGGGCGATCATTGCCTCTGGACGCGTGCAGCAGGTGAACTTCACTGGCTCGGTCAACGCCGGCAAGGCCATGGAACACGCTGGCGTCGGAGGTTTCCTCGGCATCGGTCTGGAGCTCGGCGGCAAAGACCCGGCTTACGTCCGGGCAGACGCCAACCTCGAACACGCCGTGGAAAACCTGGTGGACGGCAGCTTCTTCAATTCCGGGCAAAGTTGTTGTGCCGTCGAACGCCTCTATGTCGATGAAAAAATTTACCCGGCCTTTGTCGAGCGCTTCGTCGCCTTGACTCGCCAATACGTGTTGGGCAACCCGCTGGACGAAGCCACCACGCTCGGCCCGCTGGTCACGCCGAGCGCCGCTGAATTCGTTCGCGGGCAGATCGCCGATGCGCTGGCACAAGGGGCCAGGGCGTTGATCGATCCAAAGGACTTTCCCGCCGACGCGCCGGGCAGCGCTTACCTTGCGCCACAGGTGTTGGTGGACGTCACCCATAAGATGTCGGTGATGCGCGAGGAAAGCTTCGGCCCGGTGGTGGGCATCATGCCGGTGGCCAGCGACGAAGAAGCCATCGCCTTGATGAACGACAGTGAGTTCGGGCTCAGCGCGTCCATCTGGACCCAGGATCTGGCCGCCGCCGAACGCATCGGCGACGAAATCGCCACCGGCACCGTGTTCATGAACCGCTGTGATTACCTGGACCCGGCCCTCGCCTGGACCGGGGTGAAGCATAGCGGGCGCGGCGTCACGCTATCGCGCCTTGGCTATGAACACCTGACCCGGGCGAAATCCTTCCATTTGCGCCACGAGGTCTGAGCCATGAGCCTGACTGCGAACTGGAACTACCCGACGAACATCCGCTTCGGCGTCGGCCGCATCGCCGAGCTGGCCGAAGTCTGCCGCAGCCAAGGTATCCAGCGACCGTTGCTGGTCACCGACAGCGGCCTGGCGCGTACACCGATCACCACGGCGGCGCTGGAGTCCTTGCGCTCCGCCGGCCTGGGCGTAGCGCTGTTTTGCGAGCTCAAACCCAATCCGGTCGAAGCCAACCTGGCGGGTGGGCTCGATGCCTGGCGCGCCGGCAAGCACGATGGCGTGGTCGCCTTCGGCGGTGGCAGCGGCCTGGACATGGGCAAGCTCATCGCGTTCATGAGCGGCCAGACTCGACCGGTCTGGGATTTCGAAGACATCGGCGATTACTGGACGCGCGCCGACGAAAGCAGCATCGCCCCGGTCATCGCGGTGCCGACCACCGCGGGCACGGGTTCCGAGGTGGGTCGTGCGGCGGTGATCATCGACGAGCGTACCCACACCAAACGCATCATTTTCCACCCCAAAATGATGCCGCGGGTGGTCATCAGCGATCCGGCCCTCACCGTCGGCATGCCGGCAAAAGTCACCGCCGGCACCGGCATGGATGCGTTTTCCCATTGCCTGGAATCGTACTGCGCCCCCGGGTTTCATCCCATGGCCGAAGGTATCGCGGTGGAAGGCATGCGCCTGGTGGCCAACGCCCTGGTACGGGCGGTACACACCCCCTCGGACCTCGACGCCCGTTCGCAAATGCTCGCGGCGGCCGCGATGGGCGCCACTGCCTTCCAGAAAGGTCTGGGGGGAATGCACGCCCTCTCGCATCCGGTGGGCGCCCTGTACGACACCCACCACGGCATGACCAACGCCACCTTCATGCCCTATGTACTGAAGTTCAATCGTCCGGCGATCGAGGAACGCATCACGCGTTTGGCGGCATACCTGCGCCTGCCCTCCCCGGGCTTCGACAGCTTTCTGGCCTTCGTCCTCAAGCTGCGCAAGGACATCGGCGTACCGCATACGCTGTTTGAGCTGGGGGTAGATGACCGCCAGGCCGATCTGATCGCGGACATGGCGATTGTCGACCCCTGCGCTGGCGGCAACCCACTGCCGTTGACGCGCAACGGTGCAGCGGAAATTTTCGACGCGGCTTTCCATGGCCGCCTCTAGAGCAATCATTTGTCCATGGCCAACGTGTGAGCACGCAACCTGGATGGATTTCAACCGTTAGAGGCAGGAGCAGTACGACAGGGGGCTGAAGACAAACCCATCGCGCAACGCACCACGCGGATGGATGTGTATCAAAACCTGAACAAGAGCACACGTTATGACTCCAGTAAGCCAACCCGGCGCCACCGCGCCACAAGACGACGACCTCAAGGTGTTGCACAGCATGGGCTATGCCCAGCAACTCTCGCGACGAATGGGCGCTTTCTCCAACTTCGCCATTTCCTTTTCGATCATTTGCATCCTCTCGGGTGGCATCAACTCGCTGGCACAGGGCACATCGGGTGCGGGTGGCGCCTCCATCGGCATCGGCTGGCCACTGGGCTGCCTGATCTCCGGGGTTTTCGCCTTGGCCATGGCACAGATTTCCTCGGCCTTCCCAACTGCTGGCGGCCTCTATCACTGGGGCTCGATTCTCGGCAATCGCTTCACCGGCTGGCTGACGGCCTGGTTCAACCTGTTGGGGCTGATCACCGTACTCGGCGCGATCAACGTCGGTACCTATTACTTCTTTTTCGGGGCCTTCGGACCGGCACTGGGAATGGCAGACACCATCACCACGCGGATCATTTTCCTGGCGATCCTGACCGGCATCCAGGCCTTGTGTAACCACTTCGGCATCGGCCTGACCGCCAGACTCACCGACTTCTCGGGCTATCTGATCTTCGCCACGGCCATCGCGCTGACCATCGTCTGCCTGATCGCCGCACCCAGCTTTGAGTTCGTCCGGTTGGTGACCTTCGGCAACTATTCCGGCGAAGCCGGCGGCAACGTCTGGCCACAGGTGTCGAACGGCTGGATTTTCATGCTCGGCCTACTCCTGCCGATCTACACCATCACCGGCTATGACGCCTCCGCGCATACCTCCGAAGAGACCCAGCATGCAACCCTGTCGGTACCGGTCGGGATGGTCAGTTCGGTGGCCTGGTCGTTGCTGTTCGGCTGGGTCATGCTCTGCTCGTTTGTCCTGATGCTGCCGAGCATGGACGAAGCGGCCAAGCAGGGTTGGAACGTGTTTTTCTGGGCGATGAACACCCAAGTGAACCCGGCGATCAAGATGGCGCTTTACCTGGCGATTTTCATCTCGCAGGTGCTCTGCGGATTGGCGACCGTGACCTCGGTCTCACGCATGATCTTCGCGTTCTCCCGTGACGGCGGCCTGCCCTTCTCCAAAGCATTGGCCTCGGTCTCACCGACCCATCGCAGCCCGGTGGCGGCGATCTGGACCGGTGCCACGCTGGCGGTGCTGTTCGTCTGGGGATCGTCCCTGGTATCGATCGGCGAAACGCCGGTGTACACGATTGTGGTCTCCTGCACGGTGATCTTCCTGTTTTTCTCTTTCATCATTCCCATCGTACTCGGCCTATTTACCTACGGGACCTCGAAGTGGCCGACCATGGGACCGTGGAACATGGGGCGCGCGTTGTACTCGTTGTTCGCCATCCTCTCGATCCTCTCAATGGTGTTGATCTTTGTCATCGGTATCCAGCCGCCGAACGAGTGGGCGCTGTACATCACGCTCGGTTTTCTGATTCTGACCGCCCTCATCTGGTTCGCCTTTGAAAACCGGCGCTTCCAGGGCCCGCCCGTGGGCGAGATGATCATCAAGCGTCAGGCTGAAATCGCCGCGGCCGAAGAGGCGTTGAATAAACAAGCGGGAAGCTGACTGCGCGGTCATGCCGTACAAAAACATGCCGCGTGGTGATGTATACACGCGGCATGTTTTTTAGTTTTTGCACTCCGATACCACCACATGGCAGGTATTCGGCTTGCCACCGGATCGGCCGGCATAGCGCATGCAATTATCCATGGATTCTTTTTGAGCCACGTCCAGGGTGGCGCCCCAGGCCAGGCCGCCCTCGCCGGAAGTGGGTAGCGCTTTTGAGTAGCAGCTTGAGCCTCGAGCCGTGGCAGCTTTGCCTGCACATCCCGCTGTCAGCGCCAGGTTGACGGCGAGCAGGGAGGATAGGACCCATGACAAATATTGGCGCGCTGTTTTTCCGGTCATCCCGTTTCCCCTGAATAAAGAGGCTAGAGGCGTGTTCGTGGTGGTGCTCTATTCAGATTAGACGCTGCCGGATGCAGTGTTCGTTTGAATTGAATGCTGCGTAACCCGGACATCAGAATCAGGTTTCGGATTGGTGAGCCGCCCAGTGCTTCATCTCTTCGGCAATGAAGTGATTCACCAGGTCGCTGTACATTTTCTCGATTGCATCCGGGCTCAGGCCTTCGGCCTCGGCCCACTCACGACGTGTCGCCAGCATGGCATTGAAACGCTCCGGAGCACGCACCGAGGTCGCCGAGGTCTTGAACTTCGAGGCCGCCAGCACGTAGCGAAAGCGCTTGCCCAACAATTTGATAACGGCCTGATCAAGGGCATCGATTTCGTGTCGGATGTCCTCCATCCCTGCACACTCTTCGGGCTGCAACTGATTGATGACTTCCATGCCAGTGACTCCGTTTTGCTGAACAAGATGTGGATTGCGATTACCATAACATCCCTGACACCGATTCCCCTGCCCCCGTCCTGGTGCAAAATAGAACGCTCAGGTTGAATGTCCCGACCCTGTCGCGTACTGCAGTGCAATGAGAACCGATATGAAAGCCCATTTTGAGATAAGCGATGTCCCGGAGTACCCGATCCAGCGTGATGGAAACATTCACCGCGTCATCCATCAGCAGCCGACGGTAGCAGCATGATCGAGGTCACCGAGGTTTCCATGGCCCAACTGCGTGCTGCGCTCGAATCTGGCCAGACCACGGCGGTTGAACTTGTCCAGGCCTATCTCGCCAGGATCGATGCCTACGACGGCGCCGACACACCCACTGCTCTCAACGCGGTGGTGGTTCGCAACCCCGATGCGCTCAAAGAGGCACAGGCGTCCGATGCCCGTCGGGCCAAGGGCCAGGCGCTGGGCCCGCTCGATGGCATTCCCTATACCGCCAAGGACAGTTATCTGGTGAAGGGGCTGACCGCTGCGTCTGGAAGTCCCGCCTTCGCGAACCTGATCGCTTATCGCGATGCGTTTACCGTCGAACGGCTACGCGCCGCCGGCGCGATCTGCCTGGGCAAGACCAATATGCCGCCCATGGCCAATGGCGGCATGCAGCGTGGGGTGTACGGCCGGGCGGAGAGCCCGTACAACGCTGACTATCTCACCGCGCCCTTCGCATCGGGCTCATCGAACGGCGCAGGCGCTGCAACCGCCGCCAGTTTCGCGGCATTCGGACTGGCTGAAGAAACCTGGTCGAGCGGACGCGGCCCTGCCTCGAACAATGGTCTGTGCGCCTATACACCGTCGCGCGGAGTGATCTCGGTGCGCGGCAACTGGCCGTTGACGCCGACGATGGACGTTGTCGTACCGTTTGCCAGAACGATGGCAGACCTGCTCGAAATACTCGACGTGGTGGTGGCGGCGGATCCCGACACGCGGGGCGATCTGTGGCGGATGCAACCCTGGGTGCCGATTCCCAGTGTCGCCTCGGTGCGTCCCGCCTCCTATTTGTCGCTTGCCGCCACTAGCGATGCGCTCGCTGGAAAACGCTTCGGCATTCCTCGCATGTACATCAACGCTGATCCCGATGCGGGCACGAGCGAAGCGCCCGGCATCGGTGGGCCAACGGGCCAGCGAATCAACACCCGCCCTAGCGTGATCGGGCTCTGGGAAGAGGCTCGCCAGGCACTCCAGGCCGCTGGCGCCGAAGTGGTCGAGGTCGACTTCCCGCTCGTCTCCAATTGCGAGGGTGACCGTCCGGGTGCGCCGACGGTGTTCAATCGCGGGATCGTTTCCAAAGAGTTTCTTCATCATGAGTTGTGGGACCTGACGGCATGGGCGTTCGATGATTTTCTTCGGGCCAACGGCGATCCCCGATTGAACCGTCTGGTGGACGTGGACGGAGCGCTGATCTTCCCCCACGACCCGGGCACGCTACCCAACCGGGAGGGCGACCTCGCCGCTGGCATGGACGAGTATGTGCGGATGGCCGAGCGCGGCATTACGCCGTGGGACAAGATCACCACGCTTGCTGACGGACTACGGGGGCTGGAACAGACGCGCCGAATCGACCTCGAGGACTGGATGGATCGGCTGGGGCTCGATGCGGTGCTATTCCCAACGGTAGCCGACGTTGGGCCGGCGAATGCCGATGTCGATCCGAAGTCTGCGGATATCGCGTGGAGTAACGGTATCTGGGTCGCCAACGGCAATCTCGCCATCCGCCACTTGGGTGTACCGACGGTAACGGTGCCGATGGGTGTCATGCCGGACATCGGCATGCCTGTCGGGCTGACATTCGCCGGTCGTGCCTACGACGATTCGACCCTGCTTCGCCTGGCTTCGGCGTTTGAGTCGATGGGCTCCAAGCGATTGGTCCCGCCTCGAACCCCACCCTTGTCGAGTGGTAAAAAATGAGCGTGCAGCGACGCCCGCATCCATTGCACTGATGGCGTTTTATGAGCCTGTAAACTTGAACGCCCACAGCGCTGCCATCCCTGCCGCCAACCCTCTCTCTCGCTTTGGGTTGGGATCATCTGGTCAGGCATTTTGTGCAGCAGGGCCGCCTGGTTCGGCCCGTCGCGCAGGAACTGATTCTCCGGGAATCGGTTCACTGCCTGATGATCAATAAGAACAAGGAAGATGATCCCGCGTGCCGACGCTTGAAGGGCAGCAAGCGGCGCCGCCCCGCTCAACCGTATTGATGTCGGGCCTGAGCCTACTCTTGCCTGACAATATCAACCGAGATCTCCACCGCCGCAATCGCGCCTCTGTTCTCAAGCCAGTGCGTGGTATTCCTGTCCTCGGGCCAGCCCACTCCCGGCCCATAATCCGTAGCAACTCCATCTCGATGGTCAGTGATCGTTCCTTGCAGTATGTAGACGGTGCCTGGCCTGTCTTTATGATTGTGAACCGGCCCAAAGACGCCTCCAGGCTCGATGGTCACCATCCGCATTCTGAGTTGGCGCCCCGCCATGCCCTCGATCTCAGGGCCAAGGTCAACGGTTGCAAGTAACTTCACTGCAACACCTTTCGTCTCGGGTGCCATCTGTTCGTTGCTCATTGGGCGCTCCTCTCTGTATGTGCACAGGGCTTTAGTAGAAGTAGAGACTCTAAACGGTGGGAACAGGCGAGAGGCGACAAAGGGTTGATGTTGGTTAGTGCAACTTGAAATCACTGAACAAACCCGAATGATTCTGGAGGCTTGGATGCACCAGGCCCGCCTCCACAGCGAGGACTTCTTGTTTCCGACCCGGTTGCACGACTCAGACCATCTATCCACCAGGCAATACGCTCGAATAGTCAAAGCGTGGGTGACAGCTATTGGCCTTGCCCCAACCATGTATGGTACTCACACGCTACGGCGAACCAAGGCATCACTGATCTATCGCAGGACGAAAAACCTGAGAGCTGTCCAGCTCCTTCTTGGTCATACGAAACTTGAAAGCACTGTCAGATCCCTTGGAATCGAGGTCGATAATGCCCTGGAAATGGCGGAACAGACGGAAGTCTGACCATCCATAGTGACGGTCGATGCTAGACCATCGCTATCCGACCTGAAGCAGCCATTGAGATCTATTTGTTATCGCTTTATGTTGGTCGTTTTCATGGAGGATTCTGACTGATGGCACGCGTGGGCTTGATACTGACACCCGGTTTTGCAGACTGGGAATACGCTTTTATTGCAGGAACCGCATCCCCGTTTTATGGGATCGACGTCAGGTTTTTCGCCTCTGCTACGGGGCAGTTCCGCTCGCAGGGGGGACTGGCTGTAACTGTGGATAGCAACTTGCAACAATGCCTGGACTGGAAGCCGGACGTTGTTGTCGTCATCGGTGGAATGATCTGGGAGCATGCTGATGCACCGGACATTCGAGACTTTCTTCATGCTAGTCGTTCAAATGGAGCGACAATTGCCGGTATCTGTGGGGGAACGCTGGCACTTGCGAGGGCCGGGCTTCTCGACTCGGTTTCTCATACCTCGAACAGCGCTGACTTCTTACAACAGAATGCCGTAGGTTATGAAGGCGCCGCACTTTATCGAAGCAGTCAAGTGGCTGTGGTTGCCGACCGCATCATAACCGCTCCAGGCCCTGCACCCGTTAGCTTTACCTGCGCAGTGTTCGAAGCTGCCGGACTATCTTCAGAGATCGTTTCGCAGTTCAGGTCATTGTTGGCAGCGGAACACGGATAACCGCCTCGCCCTACAAAGATAGCCGATCAGGTGATGTGTTCGAGTGTCCGTTTCTGGCCCAATTACTGCCCGTCGTGGAGGGCAGTAAGCGGCCAAAAGCGGACGGTCGTATTCAGCCGTTTTAGTTATCTGCGAGGCGGTACAGTGCTTGGGCATGAGATGTCGTCAACCCGGCACGTTGCAGATTTCGGCGGCTTTGGGAGCTGGCCAGCGCGGTTGCGGCGATCAAGTGGCAGCCATGCTTCTTCGCTTGCTCAATTCGATGAGATATCAGTGCTCCATGGTAGCCAAGGCCCCGGGCATCCTTTCGGGTGGCAGCCGTTCCAAGGTAGGCAATGCCATTACTGGCCAAATACATTGAGGCTCCTGCCACGACTTTCCCATCAGCTTTCAGGACACAGATTTTCAGACGTCCGCTCGACGTCTGCTCTGTGAAGGATGCTTGATTCAGCAATCGGTATTCTGGTTTGGTATGAAAACCGCCCGCATGCACATCTGCGAACTGAGCAAGAGTTTTTGACGTGACTTCCTCGATTTCGAATGAGTGGCGACTCAAGATCACCTTCTCGATGGCACACGCGAATTGCAAGTGAGTCCAGCCCCTCACACGCTCAAGCTGCGCTTCGCCCACAAGTGAGTACTGCCCCAACGCGGAAGGTTTCCCGATAAGGGGGGTTACGGCCGAATGTTCCGCTGAATCTTTGAGCAACTTCAACACTGCCTGGGGATCACGGGCGCTGTCGCCGTAGATGCGGTTGAACATTGGGCTAGGTGATGCGCTCACCTGAAAACACGGAAAGTCTCCGTTGGAAAAAACACGTGCACCATAAGGATTTCCGCTTACCCCTGCCAAGTTCTGAACACGCGAACGCAAATACTCGCTTTCTGCGGCCTCAATCTGATATGCCATTTCAACATCCATGTAAGTCATCCTTTTTTGAAGATCTCCAAGGGAGGTACAGCGCATGGAACATTACGCTTGCGTCCAAGTACGTACCATTAGCTGGCTCTGCTTCACCGTCAGCTATGGGTCAATTGCAGTCCTTCGCGACCGGCAACTGTCGACCCATAACGGTCGCTCAAAACTTCTGTTCACTATGAAGGGAATCCCCCCTACACGCGCATTCCCATCTCGAGTGCACGTGTCTCAAACCCCAACTCTGTGTACAGACGCGTGGCACGTGCATTGAACGTCCACACAGACAGCCTTATGTCTTGGGCGTTGTTCTCGATTGCCCAGTTTTGAACGAGTTGTACCAGGTTTCGACCAATGCCTTTCCCCCAAAAATGCTCGGCTACACACACCGATCCGATACGAACAATAGCCAGTGGTTGCATCAGCGGCCCGGAGCTGATCGACAGGCTGGCAGAAATGAAGGCTGCGGCCTGGTGACCGACATTCGCAATGAATACAACCTGACCCGGCTTCTCGAAAAAACTCATCCAGTGAGGAAGGTCACGTGAAAAATCTTGGGTGGCGGCTGCATAAATATCGGGACGGGCAGCGTGATGTACCGCGTTAAGCAACTGGCCCAACTCACAAATGGTCAGTGCATCCTCTACGGTTGCCGTTCGGTACGTAATGACTTCATCCATGATGTGCAACTCTCCTTGAATGTGTTGGTACTCCGCAGGACTCCCGGTCTTTGTCTCATAGCGAGGAGGAAATTCCAATGACCGCTCCCGGCCGACTTCTGGATGAAACCGACCCTTTGCGGACACTAGTAACGCTGAATAACTTGTTAGCCAATTATCTTGCTGAAACTTGGCGAACAATGTTCTCAAACTTCTCTTGTGCTTTGAAGAAGGAGTCCCGTGCAGCCAGCCATGCGGTAAGATCTTCAATGGTAGGGGACGCTAGTTTTTGCAGCAAATCCCATTGTTTACAGTGATCATCGAAGGCTGCATTCGCTTCGTTTCTAGCCTTATCGAGAAACTCTGAATTATTCGGCATGATTCCTTCCCTGACTGATGGTTTCAAGTTTTCTGCATGTGAGTGCAAATGGATTAATAATTCCGGTCAGTATGAACTGGAGTGCCCAGATAGGTATTGTGAACAATGCCGAAATCTGCCATGTTTCCAAATTGAATACCCCCAACGAAATATATTGGAAGCAAAACCTGCGATGGCTACCAGCCAGAAAACAATTAGCGTTCTTCGGATTATCTCTTTCATCCTGTACCTCAGCGAGCTGATTCGGCTTGGCTAACGTCCTAAGTGAACGAGCGTAGCAAGTCGACGCTACCGATTTGGCACTAGCCTGTCCACCGACTGCTTTTGGCCGGTAGCTACCTGTCGCAGTCACGGCCTCAAACCAGTGACGCGGGTCCTGGTTGATCAGGGTAGGTGCCACCGGTGTCCGTGTTCGATGAAAAGGCCCCCACACCAGCGCTTGGTGTGGGGGGAGATTGAACGAATGCCCCGTTACGTCCAGTGTCGGTTCAGCACTTTGTTTAAGCTAACCTACGCGAAGCTATGGCCGCAGTACCTGCAAATTATTGCTGCAGCCTTCACCTGCTCTGCACATTTAGGACAGTTTTTCCCGTTTCCAGACGCTCCTGAGGCCACCCCTTCAGATACTGAACGAAGTTCATAAGTCACAGACAGCGCTCCGTCCGGCTTGACAACTAGCATATAAATAAATACCAAAAAACCGACAAAAATAAAGCACAAAAGAATGGCGCATAGAAATGCTCCAGCACCATAGGATCCCGTAGTCCAAGTTTGGGCCGTTGGGAAGTAGCCACACGCTGCCATCTTGCCAGCATCAACTTGAAAGGCTACTAACGCCTGTTGTTGGTCTCCCTGATATGTTTTTACGACGATTTTATCCGACATATCCAGCTTAAAAGACTCTCTGATTTTCTTTATGTCTTCCCGCCCCCAACCCCCATCTTTTGACGCAAGGTTCTTATACCCGCGCTCAGTCATTTTCATTGCTATATCGAAATCGGAATACCCACCTTTCACAAAGGAAGCAATTAAGTTTATGTGCTTATTTGCATTAGCATCTGGAACGTAAGTTTTCATAATGCCCCTTTATTTGATTTCGGCGTAACGCCCAAGGCAAATGACACCTGGGTGCGAAGCACAAATGGAGCTAACGACTTAAGTCGCTCTAATTACGCGCATTTTGACTCTCCGTTTAGCTCCGATGCGTTGATTCCTGCCATTCAGTTCAGCACACCCTATGGATAATTCAATAGAGCCCACGTTTGGATGGCCGACCTCGACGACCGTACCAATGTGGAGCGCTGGCCACTGATCTAGGTATGGCATCGCCTAGCGCGTGCCGTCGTCCCCCCGCCACGCCTGCGGGCTAAATGTGTCGTTTTTTCTGTATACCTGCACCTAGCTCAAATCGGCCCAGTCTGGGGGCTGTGTACGCGAATGTGAGGTGGAAAAAGCCTGCAGATCCCTGCAAGGGTGGGGTAAACGCAACGGATGGTCCATTGCGGTCATGCACCTCGGCTGGTCCGGGTCAACCTGCTCAAGCATTACTTGAGTACCGTTCGAATCGAGGTAAGCGAATCCGTCTTCTGGGCGTTGATAAGCTACTGGAGGCACAGGAGAAGGTGGCGAGCATCATGATGCACGGTCGGCTGAGTATTATCGAGTCGAGCTGAATGGCGACTTCTGGCCGTTTTCTGCCTATCATAACAGGCAGTTTTGGGTCGACTACTACCCTCGATAAGAGGAAGCTCTCGGCCAGAAACAGCCCTTCAACTACACAGCAACTCTCGCAAGCTCACAACGGCAGTGGCCGATCCTGAACGACCCGTTTCATCACCAGTGTCGAGGTCAACCGTTGAACATTGGGCAGTGTTGAAAGGCTCTCGTCGTATAGACGCTGAAATGCCGGCAGATCCTGGGTGATGACGTGCAGCAAGTAATCCGGCTCCCCAAATAATCTTTGCGCATCCACCACCTGGGGGATCTCCACCAGTGCCGTCTCGAATGCCTCGACCGCTTGCCGATCGCCTTCTCGCAGGGTGGCAAACACCATGGCGGAGAAGTTAAGCCCAAGCGCGGCTGGATCCAGTTGCGCGCGATAGCCCAGCAGCACACCGGACTCTTCCAATGCCCGCACTCGACGATGACAAGGTGAGAGGCTCAAACCCACCCGCTCGGCCAGTTCAGTGACCGACAGGCGACCATCTTTTTGCAACTCAGCAAGAATCTTCCGATCAATTCTGTCCACGCAGTAAAACCTTCCAATCAGAAAGCTCATGACGACAATCTTTGAAAGAAGATTCTAGCCGAGTTTTATTATTCTTCCTTCAGCCATAAACAACCGCCCCCTTCCAAAGGGGCGCGATCTTTGATTGACGGGAAGCGATGATGAAAAAGACAACGTTGTATCAACGGGCATGGGTGAAGCCATGACCCTCAGTGTGTTCATCGCGTTCTGGGCGGTGTCGATTCTGTTCGTCATCACACCGGGCGCAGATTGGGCCTACGCGATATCCGCAGGCTTGAAGCATCGGGTCGTCCTACCTGCCGTAGGCGGACTGCTATCCGGCCACTTGATTGCCACGCTGATCGTCGCCGCAGGCGTCGGCACGCTGGTCGCCAACCACCCGTTGGCCATGTCCGTACTGACGGTGGCCGGCGCGGGTTACTTGTTTTGGTTGGGGGGCAATATGCTTGCCCGCCCTTCCACACCGCTTGCTGATGAAAGCCAGACGACCGACTCATGGGCGCGCTGGGCGTTCAAAGGGCTTTGCGTAAGCGGGTTGAATCCGAAAGTGTTTCTACTGTTTCTGGCGCTGTTGCCGCAATTCACCGACACCACCGCGCCATGGCCCGTGTCCCTGCAGATGATTGCACTCGGGCTGGTCCATACCGTCAGTTGTGGCGTGATCTATCTGCTGGTCGGATTTGGCTCACAAGTCGTACTTCGGGCACGTCCTGCCGTTGCACGACTGGTCAGCCGATTGTCCGGAGTGATCATGATCATCATCGCGCTGGTGCTGCTGATTGAGCAGTTGCGCGCCTAATTTACCCTGTCAGCGAGCCCCCCCGATGAGCGAGCAAACTTCGCCCTACGACCGTTCCCCTCAAGTAGAACCTGCGACACGCGTTCGGATTCCGCACCTCAAACAGATGAAAGTGGAAGGTCGCAAATGGGCGATGCTGACGGCGTATGACATGTACAGCGGCGCCATTTTCGAGGATGCCGGCATACCTGTCCTGTTGGTAGGCGACTCTGCCTCCAACAATGTCTACGGTAATGAATCAACGCTGTCGGTCACCGTCGACGAACTTATCCCGCTGGTTCGAGCAGTCACCCGCTCGACACAACGGGCACTCGTCATTGCCGATCTGCCTTTCGGCTCTTATCAGGCTTCGCCAGAACAATGCCTGCATACCGCCGTGAGATTCATGAAGGAGGCTGGTGCCCATGCGGTCAAACTGGAGGGCGGAATCGAGGTTCTGCCCCAAATCGAAAAACTCACCCGCTCGGGCATCCCCGTTATGGCGCACATCGGGTTCACCCCACAGATGGAACATCAACTGGGTGGCTATCGTGTACAGGGCCGGGGCGAAGATGCGCAGCGCTTGATAAGCAGCGCCAAAGCGCTGGAAGCAGCCGGTGCCTTCGCCATTTTGATCGAGATGGTGCCAGGTGAGGTCGGAGCAGCGATCACCAACGCGGTTTCAATTCCAACGGTCGGGATCGGCGCTGGCAATCAATGCGATGCTCAGGTACTGGTCTGGCAGGACATGGCCGGTCTGCGTCACGGCCGTATGCCGCGCTTCGTCAAACAGTACGCCGACCTGCGCTCGGTACTTCATACCGCCGCAAGAGACTTTGCCCAGGATGTCGAAGCAGGAACATTTCCAGGCCCCGAGCATACTTTTTAACGGCCGCCCCACCGCTACCAGGAAAACTTTATGAAAAGCCCGAGAGAACGTGCCGCCATAGGACTGAACGTGGGAGACCGATTCACCATTGTCCGCTGTTTTTCGCAGGACGATATCCGGCAATTCGCTAAAATCTCTCGGGACTACAACCCGGTTCACTGCGACGCGCATTACGCGCAACTTCGCAAGTTCAAGGCACCCATTGCCCACGGCCTGCTGACGGCAAGCCTGATTACCGAGATCGGCGGGCAGATCGGCTGGTTGGCCACTGGTATGAGTTTTGAGTTCAAGCGTCCTGTGTACCCAGGAGAACAAATCACCTGCCATTGGCTCATCGCTGACATTGATGAACGCGGTCATGCGAAAGCCGAAGTCAGGGTACTCAACGAAGAGGGAATTACCGTGTTGGAAGCGACGACAACGGGCATGTTGTCCGGTGCGCAGGAACGTGAATGTTTGAAGCGGATGCTTGGGCGCAAAAACAGCCATTCCTGATTCACGTAAAACGCCCCCATCAAAGTCGTCACAAAGAAAGCGCCCTTCCCGGAAGCCCCACTTTCATTACGAATGTCGGGGTCATCTTCCGCTGTGTATCACAGTGTGTCTGAAGGACATCACGGTACATAACCTTTCATCTGGCCCGCGTTTCGACACAGGCCAGATACGTCGGTGTTTTCAAATGCAACCAAGGTTTGAAAGGGATCAACCAGGTTCCTTGGCCGACGGCTTGCAATGGAGACATCACCATGAAGATGGCACTGCAGAACAACAAAACCGGCAAGACTCGCCGCCGTCTGGTCGGCTCGTCGATTCTTGCGCTCACCCTGTTTGGCATTTTCGGTGCGGCCCACGCGCAAACGACTGCCGCCGCGCAACCCGCCGCGATCAATGCCGGTGCCACTCAAGCGGCACCCTCCCCGTTCGGCCCGCTGAAGTATGTCAACGCCGGACAGCTTAGGGTGGCGTACGCCGAAACGGGGCCGGCGGATGGAGCGGTGGTGATTCTTCTGCATGGCTGGCCGTACGACATTCACAGTTATGACGAAGTCGCACCCTTGCTTGCAGCAAAGGGTTATCGAGTGCTGATGCCGTATGCGCGTGGCTACGGTGATACGCATTTTCTGTCCGGGAATACCGTTCGCAATGGCCAACCCGCCGCGCTGGCGAGTGACGTCATCGACTTTATGGATGCGCTGAAGATCAAACAAGCCGTGCTCGGTGGCTATGATTGGGGCGCGCGTTCGGCTGACATCGTTTCGGCGCTGTGGCCAGAACGGGTCAAGGCACTGGTATCGGTCAGCGGCTATCTGATCGGTAACCAGGCAGTCGGCAAGAACCCGCTGCCGCCCAAGGCTGAATTGCAGTGGTGGTATCAGTTTTACTTCGCCACTGACCGCGGTCGCGCAGGGTATGAGAAAAACACCCACGACTTTGCCAAGTTGATATGGCAACTGGCGTCGCCGAAATGGGCGTTCGATGATGCCACTTTCGACCGCAGCGCCAAGGCTCTGGAGAACCCGGACCATGTCGACATTACCGTGTTCAACTACCGCTGGCGCCTGGGCCTGGTTCAAGGCGAGACTCAATACGAAGCTCTAGAGCAGAAATTGGCCACGGCGCCTTCCATTAGTGTGCCGACCATCACCCTTGAAGGCGATGCCAACGGCGCACCGCACCCTGCCCCCGAAGACTACGCCAAGCGTTTCACCGGCAAATACGAGTTCCGGCTGATCAGCGGCGGCATCGGCCATAACTTGCCGCAGGAAGATCCGCAGGCGTTCGCCAAAGCTGTGATTGATGCGGATCACCTATGAAGCGATCTGGCACTGCCTCCGATAAAAGCACCGTCACAACAATGGCTCGTTCTAAGTAACGGCCAGCAGCTCGCTGATCCACCGAACCTGCCGGGCAACGTCTTGCACCTTCTCCTCGGGCACGGCCTGCCGCGCCCGGGTGAAGTGGGTCAGGGTCCGCTGCTTCAGGCGCAGAATACGCTGCCACTTGACCAGGAATGCCGGACTGCGTGCCTGCATTTGCAGCGGGCCGAAGTACAACTCCTCAGCGGTGTATTTCACCGGCCCGGCGCGCTCGGCGACGATGATCTCGTAGTCGAAGCGGTTTTCCCGCAGCACCTCTTCGCAAAGGATGCGGTAACCATTTTCCATCAGCCATTGGCGCAGTGGCTGCTCGCCGCCGTTGGGCTGCAGGATCAGGCGTTCCTGGCCACTCAGACGCGCCTTGCCGCGGTCGAGAATGTCACGGATGGTCTCGCCGCCCATGCCGCAAATGCTGATTGCCGAGATCTCATCTGCCGGCTCGATCGCCGCCAGACCATCGGCCAGGCGCACGGTGATCCGCTGGTCTTGGCCGTTCTCGCGCACGGTGCGTTCGGCCGCGCAAAATGGCGTCAATGCCACTTCGCCGGCCACCGCCGCCGCGATGGCGCCACGGCGCATCAACGCCACCGGCAGGTAGCCATGATCCGAGCCGATATCGGCCAGGCGCGCACCTGCTGGCACATGCGCCGCCACACGCTCCAGGCGCATGGACAATGTCTGTTCGTTCAACCCCAGCCCCTTTTCACCACGAACGTCCGGCACCTTGGCCGGATCGGGGCGCAACTCTGTCGAGCAACGCCGCGCATGTCAAATCCCTGCGACCAGAGCCATGGAGACCGACAAAAAAAGCCCCGCGACCGAATGCGGTGCGGGGCAAAGAATTGGTTGGTTGCGGCCAACCAAAGGAGCTCGATGAAAAGCGTTTACGGGCGGAGTCAGATGCAATCCTGTGCGGCGCGTTCAAAACTCGAAGGCAGGAAGTTCGAGGCCAGCAAATGCCGCTCGTAGATGAACACCTTGCCGCCGTTCCCGGCCTTGTAGGCTTCCAGCACATTGTCCGCAGAGACTTTGCTCGGCACCACAATCCGGTAGCTGCGCTGGGTCTGCGAGACAGTCGGGTTCAACGCACTGCCCTGCAATTTCGGTACGACGCAGTCGGCGTATTGGGCTGGGGTCTTGTTGGTCTGCAAGGTCAGGCTCGGATCGTTCGGCGCGGAGGCACAACCGGCGAGCAACAAAGAGGCAAACGCCATGGCAGGCACGAATAAAGGGCGCATCGGTTTCATCCTGGAAATAAAAGGTTCGGTTCATCCCGCAACGGAACTGCGTCACATCGCGCAAATTTCTGGAACCGTGTGTTCGATGGAGGCGATTTTGCGACGATTGCCGACAAAGCAGAACTTGTGTTTCGTAATGGTCACTATTACTTCAAGCAATAGTTGCCGGCCGTGCAGAGCTGAACGGTACGCATGGAAGAACACACTGCAACAGGCACTGGATTTCAGAACTCTTAAGGTTTGCTTAAGGACTTTAAATGTCACCGGCGGACAGACTTTCCTGAACGATCAGGAGAGCAACCATGAACCCACAATCGGTGAATACAAACCCTCCATGCGCCCTTGTGCGACCATTGGGTGCCCTGTCCGGCTGGCAGGAACGCCGCGCCAAGGAACTGATGCTGCGTGGCATGGGCAGCTGTGTTCGCATCAGTGAGATTGCCGAACACTGCAACCTGTCCCGCAGCCATTTTTCCCGGGCGTTCAAAAAGGTTACCGGCTACTCGCCGCAAAACTGGCTAGTGAGGATGAAAATCGAAAAAGCCAAAAGCCTGCTAATCACCTCGATACCGATCACCGATGTGGTCTATGAGTGCGGTTTCGCGGACCACTCACATTTCACCCGCACCTTCAGCCGCCTGGAGGGTATGACACCCAAGGCATGGCGGCGAGCCTTTGATCATGCCATCGCGCCCTCTGCTCCCCAGACCCCGGCGATTGATCTACACATGCTTAACCGGCGAATCCGCGATAACGCGGTCGACGGCCTGCGGCAGGCTAGCGTGCAGGAGCTGCGAGCATGATCTGATCGACGTCGACAGAACGAACTCCTGCCCTTTGGTCGCTCACGCGACCATTTTTTATCCGGCGTTGGCCGGTGCGAGCGCAAGACTGAAACAGATCCGTGCGCCTTGCTCGCTGTCCTGTATTTCGAGCGTCCCGCCGTGCGCACCGATCACTGACCTGCAGATGGCCAACCCCATGCCCATACCACTGCCTTTGGTGGTGTAGAACGCATCGAAGATCTGCTCGCGCTTTTGTGCCCCAATCCCCGGCCCGTTGTCCTGAAAGCAGACATGAACATGATCGTCCTTGACCGCTGAGCTGATGATGAGGCACCCATTTGTAATTGCGGCTCCGGCGATAGCTTCCAGCGCATTGGTGATCAGGTTGAACACTACCTGCTGGATCTGCACTGCATCGGCCAATACCAGGCATTGTGCATCGAGCCGTGTTTCCAGTCGCACGTTACGCTTGGCCAGGTCGGTGGCGGTCAGACGCAAGACGTCAGTGATCAAGTTATCGATCTGCACCGGCAACCGTTGCAATGGCGCCTGTTTGGCAAGTGCGCGAAGGGCCTGGACAATGTCGGCGGCGCGGGCGCTGTCCGAGCGAATGTCTTCGAGCCCTTGAATGGCTTCTTCCAGATCGGGCTGATCACGCTTGAGCCAGCGCAGGCTGGCCGAGGCGTTGGACAAAATGCCCAGCAGCGGCTGGCTGATTTCATGGGCAATCGAAGCCGAAAGCTCCCCCATGACCTTGAGGTGCGAGCTACGCGCCAGTTCAGCCCGGGAGCTACGCAAGTCCGCTTCCATCTGCGCGCGCAGCTGGTTGTCCTCGACCAGCCGTGCATACAGCTGGGCGGTTTGCAGTGACACGGCAGCCTGGGAGGCGAGAATTTCCAACATGGTCAGGCGCTCGGCGCTGAACAGATGGGGGACGAGACTGTTCTCCAGATAGACCAGACCGATCAACATATTCTGTTTGAGTAACGGCAGGCACAACATGGAGCGCGTCTGGCGCCGTTGCAGATCGGCGCTGTAGGCCTCGGGACAATCAGCCCGGGCATCATCAATCACCAGAGGTATGCGGGTGCGCATGGTCGCGTTGAGTACCGAGGCCGGCGCCAACTGTTCGAGCGGTTGCCGGGCGTCCAGTGCGACTCGCACGTTGCCGGCCTCGACAGAAGCCGTCGCTGCCAGTTGCAGTTCGGCACCGCTGGCGATCATCAGAACGCCATTGTCGGCACCGGCCTGAATCATAAGGTGATTCATCAAGGTTTCGACCAGACGGTCGAGCAGCACTTCTTGCGAAAGCGCACGCGCCGCCTCAATCCCTACTTCAAGATCGAGCCGGACCTGGGTCACGGGCCGGGCCGACTCGAACGACTGCTCAGCCCTCAGAAACGGATGCAAGGTCTCCAGCTGACGTGCCTTGCCACCGGCGCCCCACAGGTTGTAGCAGTCTCGCGCGACGCGCAGATGGTGGTTGGCGCCGGACACCAGTCCGTTAGGTAAGCAGATATCGGCCAGTTGTTCGTGGGCCAGCGCCTGCTCATGAATGAAACCGGCCGCCGCCGCGGCGATCTGCGACTGATCGAAGCAACGAATGGCCACCAGTTCCTGACCGCGCAAACGGGCAATCACCCCTTCGATCAGCAGCAGTTTGCTGCGAAAGGTCGTCGGGTTGAGCTCAACCCATGACAGAAACCGCTGACGTTGCTGCTCGAGCTTTTGCAGCTTTTCGACCACCTCGCCGGGCGCCTGCGCACTGCCCAGCGCCAGACTGTAGAACAGGTAGTAATCGGCGAGATTGATATGCGCCGGAATGGACCAGGCCAGCACCGCGGCTTCTTCAAAACGTCGCAATGCGTAAGGGATATCACCGAAGTGAAATGCCGACATGCCGGAATACAGCCACGAACAGAACAGGGTCGTTTGTGACACGCTACGGCGATCGATGGGGCCGAACCTGTCATATTCCGTGCCGTCCAGTTCGGACAACGGCCGGTGCGTACGCCCTTCTCGCAGATCGGTAGCGAATGCCTGTTGCGCCAGCAGGATGCGCTCGATGTCGATGTAATGGAATTGACGTACCCAGGCCAGGCCCTGATCCAGTTGGCTCAACACCTCTTGCAAGGGTTCGCCCATGAACAGCAGGTCGGAGCCGATGTGGTTGCAGGCATAGCAGGACATGCCGAGGTCGCCGCCAGCCTGGCCACATTCGAATGCAGCGAAAGCTGTCTGTCGGGCGTAGGCCATCGGCCGGGTCCACGGGCAGACCTGATCGAGCGCTACCAACGTACCTGTGCGCCCTGCTTCATAGCCATGCTTGTTGGTGAGTTCAAGGGCCACTTCGGCATAGGCCAGGCCGTCCACATATTCCCCATAGCGCTCGGCAATCATTACGCCAAACCAGGCAAACCCATAACCGCAGCTCGGCGTGGTGCCATGCATCAGCGTGAGTTCGACCATTTTCGCCAGATGCAGCAAACGAATATCGTCGTTGACGAAGAACGAGGAAATCAGCGTGCTGAGCAACTCCATGGCTGCTTCGACAGGCGGGTCATTCGCTTTGGGTAAATGCACCAGATCAGCGATCTGACGTGTACCGACGAGTGCGCGCACCTGGAAAAACGCCAAGGTCAGCTGTTCTTGCGAGGGTTTGCGCTGCAGGGGAATGTCCAACAGGGTCAGACCGCTCAGGGCCTCGGTTATCGCGCCCTCGTAATCGGAGTGCAGCGTGCGCAAGGTGGCCCGTAACCGATAGGTCTTCGCGCGGTCGAGTACTGTGGTGGCGTGGGTCAGGCAATCGTCGAGGCGTCGTTGGGCGCCGGCCAGATCGGCCAGGAGCATGTCGCACTCGGCAGCCAGCCATTGGGTGGCGAACGCTTGGGTGTAGAGGCTGGACCAACCCGTCTGGCCGAGCAAATTCTCGGCAGTGCGCAGAAAACCCACGGCCTGCTCGACGGCGGCAGTGTCCCTGGCGCGTTCGGCGGCTTCGACCAACAGTTCAACGAACGCGGCACGGCGATGTGCCTCCAGTGTATCGACATCAATACGCTGGACCTGGCTGGCAACTTCGAAAACACGCTCATGTATCTGCTCGCCCCACTGATCCAACATGGCGCTGGCGATACGGGCATGCTCGGCAGCGCGTCCCGATTGTGCAGGAAGCTGGCAGGCTGCCTCTAGTACACGGTCGTGGGGAAACACCAGTTGCTCGCGCTCGCGCAGCAGAAATCCCGTATCGACCAGGCTTTGCACATCGCGTGTGATCTGTTCTGGATCACACGGCACTAGCTGGTGCAGCAGCGATTCGTCACAGCGCCCACCGATATATCCGGCCGTGCGCATCACCTCGCGCTCCATCGAAGACAGCCGTTCGAGTCGCTGCACCATCAAGTCGGCGACATTGTCCGCATAGCGATAACCGTCCACCTCCCCCTGGCTCCAGACCCAGCGGCGACTCTGCGCGTCAAAGCGCACCAGACGCTCATCGATCAACGCCCGCAACACCTGGCTCACGAAAAGCGGGTTGCCGGCCGTCTTGTAGTGCACGACGTGTGCGAGCGCTTCAATACCCGCGGTGTCAGTGTCCAGTTCAGCGGCGATCAGTTCTGCGACCGCGGACACCGACAATGGACCCAGCATGACGCGTGTACAGGGCACCGATTGCTCACGGCCGAGTACCTCGAGCAATCCGCCCTCACGCTCGAGAGTCTGCGACTCGGCCTCGCGGTATGCCAGGAAGAGGACCAGATGCCTGGGCCGCCGTTCGACGAAGGCCTGAAGGAACGAGAGGGTCGAATCGTCCGCCCACTGCACATCATCCACAAACAGCACCAAGGGTCTTCCTGGCTGAGCGAAGACTTCCAGTACATCGAGCAGGGTGCGGTTGGCGCGATCGAGCGCATGCCGGGCCGGCATGTTCGGCAGCTCAGGCGTGACACCGATGACCAGCTCAGCCTCGGGCGCCAGCTCCACCAGGACCCTGCCTCGCCCCTTTAGCCGTTCGACCAGTTGCTCACCAAGAGTCTCCAGCTCCAAAGCTGGCTTGCCCAGCAACTGGGTCATTAGCGATCTGATAATTTCCGATAATGGTGCGTAGGGAATTTCCTGCTGCAGCAGATTGCTTTTGCCGCTTGCCCAGTAGCCGGGCGCCAGGGGGCGGATACCCTGATGGATCAGCGTCGACTTGCCGGCGCCCGGCGCGCCGCCGACCAGCAGGACCCGAGCGACGCCATCGCTGCGTACCTGATGCAACAGTTCAATCAGCTGCACGCGCTCGGTCTCTCGACCGAACAGAGCACCGCCGCGAGCCACGGAAGGCAATGCATCGAAAGCGCCCAGCCGAAACGCGTCGATGCGCTCATGCTCCTGCCATTGCTGTTGGCACCAGGCCAGATCCGCAGCCATCGATGCGGCGCTCTGATAGCGGGCACCCGGCTCTTTCGCCAAGCCTTTGAGCAGCACTCGGCAGATACCTTCCGGCAGATCAGCGACATGTATCACCGGTGATTCCGGTTGGACGGCAGCTTGCACGTGCAGCCATTGGGATGGGTCTCGGGCAGTGAGCGGCAGGTTGCCGGTCAGCGCTTGATAAAGAATCGTCGACAGAGCGTAGACATCACTGCGCGCGTCAAAACTGGCGTCATCGCGCCGTAGCTGCTCGGGGGCCAGATACGGCCATTGTTCCAGGCCAGGCAATTCAGCGACGGGCGCCTCCCCACAATGGCTGTGAAAACCCAGGAGCTTGACCGAATTGGCAGCATCCACCATCAGGTGGTGGGGTTGCAGACTGGCATGTCGCACGCCCACTTTCTGCGCACAGGAAAGCGCATTGGCCGCCGCGACGGCGATGGCCAGAAAGCGCCCCAGTGGCAGCCCGGTATCACTGATCAGATCCATCAGCGGCGTCTGCGACGAGGGATAGAGCAACAAGGGGCCCTCGGCCGAGCGGATGAATGCGATAGGGGCAATCGCCCAGGCCGGATCCAGGCACAGGTGAAAATCGCGCTCCAGCCGCTGGCATGTGGCAGGCCGCTGAATCGGTGCCCGGGCGGCGATCCAGCATGTCCCCGATTGCAGGTCCTGAAGCGTGAACCAGGTCAGATCGTTTTCCCGGCGCAGCATTGCGAAGGTACAACGCTCCAGCCAGGCTTCATCGTGGACGACTTCAAGTTTGTGGGAGCTGGATGATGAGGGAGCGCTGCCGGGCATGAAAAATCACCGCTAAAGATTCGTTTCAGGCTGAGCCTCGAGAGTACACGCACCGCTCTGCCCAGATAACTGCGGGCGAAGGATCTTGTCCGTAATCGGCACCATGATGGCTGTTGAGAGACTCCACTGCCGGTGGTTTTCGCACCTGAAAATCACGCGTGTTATCCCTCGGGATAATTGCAATATGTCGGGCCGTCCCCTAGCGTGTAGACCTGATGATTCGACGCTTCCCCGTCACTTTTCCCCAACGCAGTGCAGAGGAACGCATGATCCGACTCGGCGAAGCCACTATTTCCCTGGAACGGCGCGAAGCCTTTCGTGATGGACGGCCATTGCGTGTCGGGGGCCGAGCGTTCGAAATCCTCTCGGTGCTGATGCAGGCCGATGGCCGGATCGTCAGTAAAGACGAATTGATCACCCAGGTCTGGCCCGACACCATCGTTGAAGAAAATAATCTGCAGGTGCAGATTTCTTCACTGCGCAAGTTGCTTGGAGAAAAACAACTTATCCAGACGGTCCCGCGCCGAGGTTACCGATTATTGAAAGAACGTGAACCACCCCTGCCCCTGTTCCATCCGATGGTTCCGGGCCCCTTGGCGTCCAAAGATCAGGAGACGATCGATCCTGACAGTGTGCCGGTGTTCATCGTGGACGATGAAGCCTCCGTGCGCACAGCGCTCAGCCGATTGCTGCGGGCGGAAGGCATCGCGCATCAGATATTCGCCTCGGCGGAGGAGTTGCTTGGCGCTGCCCTCGACATCGGCCCCGCTTGCCTGTTGCTGGACATAAGCCTGCCCGAGGCGACAGGACTGGAACTGCAATCGACGCTCGGACAACGCGGGCATCCGTGGCCGGTCATTTTCATGACCGGTTTCGGCACCATCCCAATGTCGGTGCAAGCCATGAAAGCGGGAGCGGTGGAATTCCTGACCAAACCTTTTAATGACGACCAGTTGCTGGACATCCTGCGTACCACCCGTCAGCGTGCAGCGACGGCGTTCGAGCAATGGCAACGTATTCAGAGCGTTCGTCAAAGGGCCGCCCTGTTGACACCCCGTGAGCGCGAAGTGCTGCCGCTGATCGTCGCGGGGCTGTCCAACAAGCATATCGCCAACCGGTTAGGCACCAGTGAAGTCACCGCCAAGGTCCACCGCAAACACATCATGGAGAAGATGCAGACGCGCTCGCTGGTCAGTCTGGTCAGCCTGTATGGTTTGATCAGCACGGAGCCTGCGTCAGTCATGCAGGGGTCTTCATGACTATCGGCACTGGCTGCGCCGCCCCCGGATTGTCCACCAATGCCATGATCATCGTCTGCATCGTGGACGACGATGCGTCCGTGCGCAAAAGCCTGGCCAACCTGCTCCGGTCGGCTGGCTACCGCTCTCGGGTATTCGCCTCGGGAGAGGAATTCCTGGCTCTCGAAAACTTCGATGACGTCGCCTGTCTGCTGCTGGATCTGAAAATGAAGGGTCTTTCGGGAATAGAGGTCCTGCAAGCGCTTGCACTGCTAGACAGAAAGTTTCCGGTGATATGCATGTCGGCATACTGGGATCAAGCGACACGGACTGAATCCAGCCATTACGGCGCCATCGAATGTCTGCGCAAACCCTTCAGCGGCGACGCGCTGTTGACTGCTGTCGAGATGGCGATTCAACCCCGGCACTGAATCCAGAACACTGTTTCAGGCCGGGGCAACGGGCTTTACTCGATCAGCGGCACGTTCGCCGCTCGTTTGTACGGTCCGTACTCCACTGGAACCCACTGGAAGTGCTTGCCCTCGGCGCTGATGTGGCCAATGCCCGGGAACGGCAGATGCGCCGCCGTCACCCAGGTCTTGCTGGCCGCCGCGGCACTGAACACCTTGGCGCGACTATTTCTGCACGCCTGGTGTTTCGATCGAACGACGCGCCAACTGGGCGCGGATCTGACTCTGGCTCAAGCCTTTCAAGAGTTTCGGCGACAGGTCGTTATAGCCGTCGAACAACGCGGTCACTTCATAATCGCCCAGCGCCAAGCGGAAATAACCGGGTACTTGCGTTCCGACTTGTGCGGGTGCCTGCGCCAATGCGCTGGCCGAGGTCAGCGCCAATGTCAGGCCGAGTGCACTGAGCGCCGCCTGTAAGGGATGTTTCATCTGTCCACCGTTGATTGAGTCGAGAGCAGCGGGCCACCATGGCCCGCCCACAGCACCGATCTTGCCCGGCTGCGTTGCCCCTCCACTTGCAAGGGTGTGCTGAGTTGTCATGTCAGATAAGGAACCGACGACGTTCAGGTGTTTCGCGAGCAGCTCGCTCCCAAGGGATCGAGCAAACCGGCGCGGATCTGCGTCCGCGCCTGGGTACATCAACCTTTGAGGAACGCGAGCAGGTCAGCGTTGAGTTGATCCTTGTGGGTGTCGGTCAGGCCGTGGGGCGCTCCCGGATAGACTTTCAATGTAGAGCCCTTGACCAGTTTCGCCGCAGCGATGCCAGCGGCCTCGATCGGCACCACCTGGTCATCGTCGCCATGCACCACCAGGGTCGGCACGTCGAACTTCTTCAAGTCTTCGGTGAAGTCAGTTTCAGAAAACGCCTTGATGCAGTCGTACGCGTTCTTGTGGCCGGACATCATGCCCTGCAGCCAGAACCAATCGATCATACCTTGCGAAGGTTTGGCGCCCGGCCGGTTGAAGCCGAAGAACGGACCGCTGGCCAGATCCTTGTACAGCTGCGAACGGTCGACCAAAGACGCCTGACGAATACCGTCGAACACTTCCATTGGCAGGCCGCCAGGGTTGGCCTCGGTCTTGAGCATCTGCGGCGGCACCGAGGAAATCAGCCCGGCCTTGGCCACGCGAGCGGTGCCGTGGCGACCGATGTAACGCGCCACTTCGCCACCGCCGGTAGAGAAACCGAACAGCACGGCGTTCTGCAAATCCAGATGCTCGATCAGCTGCGCCAGGTCATCGGCGTAGGTGTCCATTTCGTTGCCGAACCATGGCTGGCTCGAACGACCGTGGCCACGGCGGTCATGGGCGATGACCCGGTAGCCTTGGGAGGCCAGGAAGATCATCTGCGACTCCCAACTGTCGGCGTTCAACGGCCAGCCGTGGCTAAAGACGATCGGCTGACCGGTGCCCCAATCCTTGTAGTAAATCTCGGTGCCATCTCGGGTCGTGAATGTACTCATGCGATATCTCCTTAGCGAGAGTTGGGATGATTCAAACGGGGGTGCATGTGCCGCCACTTTTGTGAACAGCGCCCCCCACGGCCCCCATCTTGCGCAACTCTGTCACTGCTGAACTTGCAACGGTGTGCTGAGTTGTGGAGCTGTTTTGGGACACGCAAGCTAATTGCGCAGCAAGATACTGGACCTGTTCTGCACATGGCTGGCGTGCCAGGCCGAACAGGACAGGTTACCCAGTTCTATCTAGAGCCAATCGCCAGATCCGTGATTGTTCCCGAGAAAATCGTCGATACCTTTTACTTCACCAGCCGTTTTTCCTTGGAAGGCCGGTATCCAAAATACGAGCTATAGCACTTGCTGAAATGGCTGGGCGAAACAAAGCCACAGGCCACCAGCACATCGACCTGGGACAGTTCTGTATGTTGGAGCAACCGCCGCGCCTCGGTGATGCGCAGCTCCATGTAATAGCGCTGCGGCGTTGTGCCAAGCTGTTCCTTGAACAAGCGCTCGAGTTGTCGCCGGGAACGGCCAGCGTAGACCGCCAGTTGTTCCAACTCCAGAGGCTCTTCGAGGTTGGCGTCCATCAGCTTGACCACTTCTCTTAATGGCGCGCTCACACAAATGTTTTCAGCCGGCTTTATCCGCCGGTAGCGAGACTCTTCGAACGCCAGAATGTCCTCGATACCCTCGACCAGTGCCTTATCGTGCAGTCCCTTGATCCAGTCCAGCGCCATGTGGAATGCCCCAGAGGGACTGGAAGCCGTGAGCCGGTCTCGATCGATGACATAGGGTTCACTGGTGACATGCGTCGCCTTGGAAATTTCCGCGAGTGCCGGACGATGTTCGGGGTGAATGGCGCAACGGTATCCATCGAGCAAGCCTGCGCTACCCAGGAACCATGCGCCATTCCACAACCCGGCCAGGCTGACACCCAGGTCTGCCGCCATTCGCAACAGGCTGATGAATTCCTCGGTCGCCTTCAGCTCTGTCCTGTAGCCACCGCAAATAACCAGCAGGTCCAGGTTTTGAATGGCTGAAGAATCGATGCGCGCATCCGGTCGAATGACCAGGCCCAGGTCGCTGATGACCTCCCCGTCATTCAAGCCGAACGTCCGCGAAGAGAACAACCCGGGGCGTAGAAGATTCGCGGTGACAATCGTATCCAGCGCTTGCGTGAATGCAGGCAGCGAGAAATGCTCGAGCAGCAAAAAGCCTGCTCGTACCATTCGAGCAGGCTCGCTGGGGTTCTCATTCAGATAGCGAAGATTTTTCCCCTTCATGCCTCCGCTAAATTGGCGTCGTTCGATCAATATTGGACCCACTCGGTTACGTTAACGAACTGGTGCATTGATCAAGCGTAACGCAAATCGCCGCAAGTAAAAAAAAGCATTCCCGCACGCACGATCATGCCAGCTGAAAGCCGTGACGCAGCGGGTCTTTATCATCGACAAAAATAGTGTTGTGTCCGGGCCTTGAGGCACTGCTGCTGGATCGCCCGGTCTTGAAAGTGGGCGAATGTCCGCACCAACAGCTCACCGAACCAGCCCTAGAACCAGGGTGTCTTGATGATGATGACCAGGACCAACAATGGCAGCAGCCACTTCAGCATGTCGAACAGCGGCTGGAGCATCACAAAAATATTCATCGCTTCCTTTGCGTGGTGAAGGTGTGTCCGTACGCTGGATGAAAGCTACGCCTTCACCCTTGTTCCTTTCTAGCTTAGGCGAGGTAAGTGGAGTCTGCTTGATCTGGCCATCCAGTGGGTTGCTCCAACCCTGAAATGGCGCTTGGATTTCTGTGCCCACCGCTCATCTCAAAATCATCGACTTTTTGAAATCACACCACTCATGTATTGATTTAAATCGCGCAGATCCTTAACACTCCAAGAGTGCGGCGATAGCTTTACACCATTCTCTCGCAACGTTTTTGGAATCAAGTCTCCATTTGGACGAAGTATTATCGACGATACAATAACGCCCGGATAATCATTTAGCCGTTTTTTGAAAGCGGATGTCGTAAGGTCAGGTGTAGGAGGATTGCTTTTATTAGCCAATGGTCCTGTTCCTTCGAGATCTGTTCCGTGGCACATGGCACATCTCTGTAAATAGAGATTTTTCCCATTGACATTATCCGCGAAGGATAGTGATGTTTGAATTAGCGATAAAAACCCTAGCGAAGCGATGAACAATATTTTCATTTTAATTTTTCATGTGGCCTTGTTGTATAAATCAGATCTGAATCGAGAGCAAAGCCCGGAGTTGCCACTGCAACACTCAATGCTCTCGATAACATTTGAATGATTTCTCCTTTATTCCGGCAGCCCCGCTCTGCGTAGACCGTCCACCAACGTGGCGAGATTCTCCGGCCGGTGGATCGGTAGCCAATCAGAGATATTGCACAGGCGCAACGTAGGATCGAGTTTACGCAAATGGTCCATCGCATAGCGCGCTTCGGCCATCCGTCCGGCCAGCGCATGGCTCGCAGCGAGAATGGCGACGGCCAACAGAAAACCTGGCAAGTCCCGAAGTGCTTTCTCCGCCCATGACGATGCCGCATCAAAGCGCCCCACGAAGAGATGCGCAACCGCCATTCCGGCTTGCATTCGATACAGCTCCGGGTCGAGGGGGCTGAAGCGCATGGCGTGCGTAAAGTACTCGATGGCTGCATCGGTTTCGCCGTGCCAGAGCCTGAGGAACGCGCCGAGGAACCACGCTGCTGCGAGGTTCGGATTGAGCATGAGTGCCTTGTCCAGCAATGCGATGCCACCCCGGAGGTCGCCAGCAAGATAGCCAAGCGTATGGCCGCTTCTGGTGAGAGCGACCGCATCGCCCTTGTCCAACTCCACCGCTCGGCGAGCGAGTCGAATACCCTCCGCGACCTCCCGTGGGCGATCAGTCATCCAGCGATTGGCTTTGCGCCAACTATGACACCAGGCCGCCATCGCATAGGCCGATGCAAAATCCGGGTCGAATTCTATGGCCTTATGGAAGAGCGGCAGCGCCTGGTCGATGGCCTCCCTGGTGCCATGATGAAGATTGGCCATTGCACGCAGATAATAATCGTAGGCGTCGAGGCTTTCGGTGGGCTTGTACCTCGCACGTTCGATCTCCGCGCGCTCAAGCTGTGGCGCGATCGCGCCGACCACGCTTTCGGTAATCTGGTCCTGCAGTTCGAAAATGTCTCCCAGCACACCTTCGAAACGGCCCGCCCAATGGTGGGCCCCGGTTGTCGCATCAATCAGCTGGGCCGTGATGCGCACACGATTATTGGCTTTGCGCCAACTGCCCTCCAGCACATAGCGAACGCCCAATTCGCGACCGATTTGTTTCACGTCCACCGTACGGGTCTTGTAGGTAAAGCTCGAGTTGCGCGCGACGACAAACAGCCAGCGATACTGCGACAGCGCCGCGATGATGTCCCCTACCACGCCGTCGGCCAGGTAGTCCTGCTCCTCGTCCCCGCTCAAGTTCACGAACGGCAAGACCGCGATGGACGGTTTGGCAGGCAGGGCCGGCTCGGGTGCAGAAGCCTGGACCGAGGGGGTGGGCTCGGTGCCGGGAAGGCCAACGCCCTCCACCGACTTGACGTCGGCGACGAACCGGAATCCCTTGCGGGCCACCGTCCGAATCACACACTGCTGCTGACCGTTATCGCCGACCGCCTTGCGCACCGCATTGATGTGGCTGGCCAGGGTCGACTCCGAGACGATTCGGCCGGTCCATATCGCATTGATCAGATCGTCCTTGCTGACGACGTGCTCGCGGTTCTGCGCCAGGTAGACCAGCAGGTCGAAAACCTGGGGCGCAGTGGCAACGACCTGGGAGGCCCGAAGGAGTTCTCGCCGGTCCAGGTCGAGCACGCAGTCATCAAACACCAATAGCATTCAGGGCTCCTGTCCCGTACTCACGCGCCGGGCACATGCCCGTGGTTACCGGCCGACGATTGGTGGCCGGGCGAGGTGATTTATAACACGGGTTCCTGGACAAATAGCCAAGCCAAATTCAATGGAAACCCAAGGCTTCGGCAAAGTATTGCGCCCGGCTGGCGAGCATGCTCCCTACATCGATCACTGCAACGAATTTGATCGACACCCAACCGAGGAGCGGGACATGAAAATTGTCGTTATTGGCGGTAGCGGACTGATCGGGTCGAACATTGTCAGCAGGTTACGTCTCAATGGACATGAGACGGTGGCGGCCTCGCCACGCACGGGCGTGAACACCCTCACTGGTGAGGGGCTGGCCGAAGCGCTTGCCGGTGCTCAGGTCGTCGTCGATGTGGCGAACTCTCCCTCGTTTGAAGACCGGGCCGTCATGGAATTCTTTCAAACGTCCGGTCGAAACCTGCTTGCAGCCGAAGCTGTCGCTGGCGTAGAGCACCATGTCGCGCTCTCTGTCGTAGGCCCCGATCGTCTTCCGCAAAGCGGTTACTTCCGGGCAAAAGTCGCCCAGGAAGAGCTGATCAAGGCGTCGAAGATCCCCTACACCATCCTGCGCTCGACGCAGTTCTTCGAGTTCATCGAAGGCATTGTCAACTCGGGTGCCGACGGCGACACGATTCGCCTTTCGCCCGCCCTTATCCAGCCCATCGCAGCGGATGACGTCTCGGCGGTGCTGGCCGATCTCGCGGTCGGGGCACCGGTCAATGGCATCGTCGAAGTGGGCGGACCTGATCGTTTCCCTCTCGACGAACTGGCGCGCAAGTTTCTTGCCGCGCACCACGACAAACGGCAGGTCATCGCCGACGTGCATGCGCGCTACTTCGGCGATGAGTTGAATGATCGATCCCTGGTCGCGGGCGACGACGCGCACATCGGTCCGACGCGCTTCCTGAACTGGCTCAGCCGCACCTCGGCTTAAGGACCGCGCCAGCCAGCTAGCCAACTAGCCAGGCAGGACGCCATCGAGTCTCCACCTACGTACTTCTCACACAGAGGATTCACCATGACTCAGCGCATCGATTACCAGAAGCAATCCCCCGAGCTGTTCAAGAAGTTCGTCGAGTTCAGCCTTGCCTTCAAGCAATGCGCCATCGAGGAGTCGCTGCGCGATCTCGTGGATATCAGGGCATCGCAACTCAACGGCTGCGCCTTCTGCGTGGACATGCACGTGAAGGAAGCCACGATCCATGGCGAGCGGCCGCTCAGGATCCACCATGTCGCCATCTGGCGTGAGTCAACGCTGTTCAGCCCACGCGAACGCGCGGCCTTGGCATGGACCGAAATCCTCACCCAGATTCCCGCCCATGGCGTACCTGATGAGGTCTATGAGCGTGTTCGCACACAACTGTCCGAGAAGGAATTGTCCGACCTGACCTTCCTGGTGATGTCGATCAATGCCTGGAATCGCATCAACGTGGGCTTCCAGGTCGTGCCCGGCTCGTACGACAAGGCATTCGGCGTAGACAAGTCCGGCCTGTCCTGACCGGGTGTGGCGAGGGGGCTTGTCGGAACGCCGCATCGCCCCGTTTGAGTGCGCAGCACTCACAAGTTTTTTGATACATCAGAGATTTTGGGGCGGCTTCGCAGCCCAACGGGGCGGTGCGGCGTTCCGACAAGCCCCCTCGCCACAGTAACTGACCGGCATTAACCCTTACCGAATCGACAACGAGGAACACGCCATGTCCATTTTCAGAACCTTCGCCCTAGGGCTTCTGTTGACCACCGGCACCGCCGGCGCACAGGAAGCACTGCCACAGGCACAGGTGACACCGCTGATGACCAAAGCGCTGGCGGATTATCCCGGCAAGGAAGCGGTGATGATCACCGTGGAGTTTCCACCGGGTGGAGGAGATCCCGTGCATCGGCACAATGCACACGGATTCATCTATGTGCTGGAGGGTTCGATTGTGATGGGTGTGCGCGGCGGCGAATCCGTCACGCTGACACCTGGCCAGACCTTCTACGAAGGCCCGGACGACATCCACACGGTCGGGCGCAACGCCAGCCTCACCAAGCCCGCCAAGTTTCTGGTCGTGCTGCTGAAGGACAAGAGCGAGCCCATTTTTACACCGGTGCACTGACAGCACCGCCCGCACACGCGGCCAGCTGCGTGCTCGGTGACGCCCTACTCGGCCGACATTATCCGTTCAACGATATCGGCCTGGGGCGCTCCCTTCCTCGACAGGACGCTGCAATGACCTCACAACGGCTGCTTTCACAATTACGACAGTGCGCAATCGCAACGCTAGGCGCAGTCTCGCTGGCCGGCTGCATGGTCGGCCCCGACTTCGTGAAACCTGAGAACGGTCTTCGCGAAGTGGTGCTAGCGTCCAGACAGGACCACCCAAGCGTCCCCCTGACTTCCGACGCCGCAGTGCCCTCCCAGTGGTGGTTGTTGTTCAATGACGCCGTGCTCGCCGAGCTGCAATCACGTGCGCAGGCCGGCAACCTCGATCTGCACATAGCCTCCGAACGCATCGAACAAAGCCGGGCGCAACTGGGTATTGCCTCCTCGCAGTTGCTGCCCAGCGTGGCAGCCAACGCCAGCTATGCGCGTGAGGGGCTCAGCGAACATGGCAAATTCGCCGCCCTGGGAGCGCCTACTGATCCCAACAACTTCTGGCAGCTTGGATTCGATGCCAGTTGGGAAATCGATCTGTGGGGCCGTGCACAACGTGCGCGCGAGGGCGCGGAGGCGACCCTGGAAGCCACGGTGTATGACCGCGAAGCTGCACGGGTGGCCTTGTCCGCCGAAGTGGCACGCACCTATTTGCAGTTGCGCGGAACGCAGGCACAACTGGACATTGCGCAGCAAAATCTGAGGATTGCCGAACGCACCCTCGGCCTGGCCGAAAGCCGCGAGCGTAACGGCGTCGCGACGCGCTTCGAAACCTCGTCCGCTCGCGCGCAATTGGCGACGATCAAAGCCTTGGTTCCCGAACTGACCCAGCGCCGCAACGCCCTGATGAATGCTCTGGCGTTGTTAATGGGAGAACAGCCACGCACACTCGATGCGCAACTGCGTCAAGCCATGCCCTTGCCTTCACTGCCGACCCGCGTACCGGTCGGCGTCTCTTCTGAATTGGCTCACCGGCGACCCGACATCCTGCGCGCCGAAGCGCAGCTGCATGCCGCGACAGCAGCCATCGGTGTGGCCAAGGCCGATTTCTACCCACGTATAGGCTTGAAAGGAAGAGTCGGCGTGGAAGCCTTCGACGGCGGCGATCTTGCTAGTTGGGACTCGCGCTTCTTTTCCGTCGGCCCGACGGTTTACCTCCCGATCTTCCAGGGGGGGCGGTTGACGCAGCGCCTGGCCCTGAACGAATCACGGCAAAAAACCGCCGCACTGGCTTATCGGCAAACGGTATTGCGAGCCTGGCATGAAGTGGACAATGCCCTGGATGCCTGGGCTGCCCAACAGCGCCGGCACGGTGAGTTGTTGGTTTCGTATGAACAGAACAAGCAGGCACTGCAGGCTGCCGAACGCGGCTATCAGCAAGGCGCTACGGACTATCTGAGCGTACTGACGGCGCAACTCAACGTGCTTGCCAGCCAAACCAGTCTTAATGACAGCGCGACCAACGCCACGCTCACCGTAGTCAACCTCTACAAGTCGCTGGGTGGCGGTTGGGACCCGCAGGCTGGCATCGATCATTCGACGGCGCCTCCATCGGTTGCCCTCGCGTTTCCGGTCGCTTCACCCTCGAAGGCCGAGCAATGAACGGCGTCGCGTTGTCGCCAGCGGACGTCCCGGCTACCGGTGCGTCCTTGGCCAAGCCCTCGAAACGCCCCATGGCAGGTCTGGTCGGGATTTTCATTGCGGCCATGATGGCGGGGTTGAACACCCGTGTCGGCGCATTGGCGCTGGCCGATGTACGCGGCGCACTCGGGTTTGGCCTTGACGACGCCTCCTGGCTGACCACGGCTTACAGTGCCGGAGAATTGATTGCCATGCCGTTTTCGGCATGGTTTGCCATTACCCTTTCGCTGCGTCGTTTCGAACTGTGGATGCTCGGTACGTGTGCGCTGCTGGCGGTGATCCTGCCCTTCATCCACGATCTGAACCTGCTACTGACCATGCGTTTTGTGCAAGGCATTGCCTGCGGTACGACGATTCCGCTGCTGATGATGGCGGCGCTGAAATTCCTGCCCCCACCCATACGGCTGTATGGGCTGGCGCTGTATGCGATGACCGCGACCTTCGCACCCAATCTCTCGATCTGGCTGGCCGGGTACTGGACGGATGGGCTGTTCGACTGGCGCTGGGTGTACTGGCAGATCGTTCCCCTGACCATCATCGCCGGATTGTTGATCGGATGGGGGTTGCCACGGGAGCCCATCCAGACCGCACGCTTTGGGCTGGCCAATTGGTCCGGCATGGTCTGCGGTGTACCGGCGCTCGGCTTGATCACCGTCGCATTGGATCAAGGCGTGCGGCTGGACTGGTTTCATTCGCCTTTGATCACATTATCGCTGGTGGCAGGGCTAGCCCTGCTGGCCGTCTACCTGCTGACCGAGTGGTATCACCCCTCGCCGTTCATCAAATTGCAGATTCTCGGACGCCGCAACCTGGGACTGGGCTGCATTCTGTTCGTCTGCCTGCTGGTGGTGCTGATGTCCAGCTCACTCTTGCCGGCCAGTTATCTCGGCCCTTTGCAGAACTACCGGCCCCTGCAAATGGCGTCGATCGGCCTGATCGTCGCCTTGCCGCAACTGGTCCTGGGGCCTGTAGTGGCGCTGCTGCTGTACCAGAAGTGGGTGGATGCGCGCATCGTGTTCGCGTTGGGGTTGTTGTTGATCGCGCTGGCGTGCTTTTGCGGCGCGCAATTGACCTCCGACTGGAACCGCGAGCAGTTCGTCGTGGTGCAAACGCTGCAAGCGTTCGGCCAACCGATGGCCGTGGTGTCGATGCTGTTTCTGGTCACCAGCGTTGTGCAGCCCCAAGAAGGACCTTATGTGTCCGGCACCATCAACACGCTGCGCGCCTTCGGGTCGCTGGTGGGTGCTGCGGTGGTCGGACAGCTGATGACCGTGCGCGGTCGTTTCCATGGGGAAATGCTGCTGGACCATGCGGCCCTGACAGATAACGCCCTGGCGCTTGAGCCTTCGCAACTGATGGGCCTCATCGGTCAGCAGTCGCTGGTGCTGTCGATCGCCGACGCCTATCGCGTGCTGGGCATCCTGGCACTTGTGTTGATTCCTCTGGTGCTGCGGCTGACCTACATCCCCGCACCCGACGTGCGCGTGGCCTCGCCCTCTTCCTCTCCTTCATCTTCCTCACACGGATAACCCATCATGGCCTTACCAAAGAAAGCCAGAATCATCAGCGTGGTGCTGCTGCTTGCAGTGGCGATCGGCGGTGTTCTCTATCTCAATCGCCCCGAATCCAGCGCATCGATCCAGTCCACGGACGATGCCTACGTCCACGCTGACTTCACCACAGTCGCACCGCAGGTGTCGGGAACGGTTGATAGGGTGTTGATCGAAGATAACCAGCCGGTAAAAAAAGGGGATTTGCTAGCGATCATTGACGATCGTGATTTTGTGGTTGCCGTGAATGCGGCCAAGGCCCAGGTCGCCAGTGCCCAGGCCAGCATCGCCAGCCTGCAAGCGCACCTGATTCAACAGGAAACCGCCATACGCCAGGCCCAAGCGGCAGTTGCCGCAGACGACGCTGCGCTCAAGCTGGCCAGAGTCAATCAGGCGCGTTATCGCAACCTGGCCACCGACGGCTCGGGAACGGTACAAGCACGGCAACAGGCCGAAGCGCAATTGAGCATTCAACTGGCCCGAGGGGAAAAGAGCCAGGCGGGATTACAGGCTGCTCGGCAACAAGTGGATATCCTGAAAGCTGATCTGGAGAAAGCCAGGGCGGCTCTTGCCCACGCGCAAGCCGCACAAGCCACCGCAGAGCTGAAACTTTCCTATACCCGCATCACGGCGCCGATCGGCGGCACGATCGGACAGAAATCGGTACGTATCGGTGCTTTCGTCAATGCCGGAAAACCCTTGCTGGCGATTGTTCCGCTCGATGCCGTCTACGTCACGGCCAACTTCCGGGAGACGCAACTGGCGCGCGTACAAACGGGTCAAGCCGTGGATATCGAAGTGGATGCCTTGCCGGGCGAGATGCTGCAAGGAACGGTGGACAGCCTGGGACCGGCCAGCGGAGTCAGCTACTCCGCCGTTGCGCCACACAACGCCACTGGCAACTTCACGAAAATCGTCCAGCGCTTGCCGGTGCGCATTCGCATCGATCCCGATCAGCCCGCGGCGGCGAAGCTGCGAGTCGGCATGTCCGTGACACCGAAAATCCGTATCCGGTAAATGACCAAAGAATCCGCTGCCGCCCATAAACCAAGCACGATGTTTATCGTCACGCCCGGTGTCGACACGGCAAGCCTGCTGGCTCACGCCTGTGAATCGATGGTCTCGGCGAGTGTCATGGCCAGTGATATCGCGGGCAATCTGGAAGGGCCGCAGCGCCACAAAATGTAGCGCAACCTGTGGGAACAAGCCCTAGACGCAGAACCTGTGGGAACGTGGCCCGCGAAGAGCGATGACGCGTAATACCTGAAAAACCGCGGTGCGCTCTTCGGGGGCAAGCGCCCTCACCACAGGCTCAACTCGACGTTGCGCTGCGCTTCTCGTTCCAGCCGCCGACTGGATTGAATGCGGTTGAGATAGCCCTAAGACCGCGAACAGAGTTAACGATTAAATTTATGCGCGGCGGTTCGAATGTGGGCTTTAATGTCCATGCTTTTATGCAGCCGAAAGTGGATGCGCCTAATGGCGGGTTCAGGTGGCTATGCACTTATCTATTCAAGGAAGAAACGACATTGAAAATAGCTTTCGGCGCCCTGTTGTTGACTTGGCTGACTACCATCGCACTCGCTGACTAGAACCCTGTCGGCTTCCAATCTTCCACACTGCCGGACTCCCACAATGACCGCTCACTGGAGATGGTCGTCTGGTACCCCAGTGCAACGACCGCAGCCACGCAATTGATCGGCGATGATGCGGTGTTTGTCGGTGCTTCTGCCGTTCGTAACGCGCCGCCAGCTGCTGGCAAGCATCCATTGCTGGTGCTCTCCCACGGATACAAGGGAAACTGGAGCAACCAGATCTGGCTTGCCAGTGCTCTGGCCCATAGGGGTTACATCGTTGCCGCAATCAATCACCCTGGCACCACCACTCACGACCGTAGCCTTCAAGCAGCGGCGCAGTTATGGCAGCGGCCCGTTGATTTGCGCCGAGCCATTGATAGGGTCACGACTCAACCTGAAAAATTCGGCTTGGTCGCCAATGGCCGAATTGCAGTAGTGGGCCATTCACTCGGCGGCTGGACCGCCCTGGAGATCGCCGGTGCTCGTTTCGATCCAGACCGCTTCGCCCATGACTGCAAAGCCCACCCGCAGTTATCAAGCTGCACCGTCTATGGAAAGATGAACCCCGCAAGCACCTCAGAATCGAAGGCCGCGTTGGCCGCCGATTTGCGCGATAAACGCGTCACTGCTGTGGTTACATTGGACCTGGGCCTTTCACGGGGCCTGACCGATGAAAGCCTGGCCGCGCTGCCGGTACCAGCGCTGGTGATCGCTGCCGGCGTACCGTCGCTCGAGCTTCCCGCTGAGTTGGAGTCTGCCAACCTGGCCAAACGCCTGCCTGCGGCATCAAGCCGTTACGTCGAAATCAGCGACGCAAGCCATTTCAGCTTCTTGTCGGTGTGCAAACCTGGTGCGCAAGTAATGCTCGAAGAAGATGTACCAGGCGATGGCATCATTTGCCGGGATGGCGACAGCGCTCGCCCGCGTGAGGTGATTCAACAGCAGATTACATCGCTGATAGCAGAGTTTCTTCAGTCATCTATCCCCTAATGACTCTGCCATCCGAACCAAATCAGCAAACGACTTTGCGTGCATTTTTTTCATTGCATGCCCGCGGTGAATTTTCACGGTGATCTCGCTCAGATTCATCTGCCCTGCAATCTGTTTATTCATCAGACCTTTGACTGCAAGGGCCATTACCTCTTTCTCACGAGCTGTCAGCGTCTGATAATGGGCATGCAGATCTGAAAACTGCTGCTCAATTTGCCGACGTCTGACATCTGCCTGCAGTGCGGCAGACACCGCGTCCAAAAGGTCCTGTTCACGGAACGGTTTTGCCAAAAAATCCACCGCGCCGGCTTTCATCGCCTTAACGGACATTTCGATGTCCCCGTGCCCAGTGATGAAAATAATTGGAATATTGGCATTGGACTTAGCCAACTGGCTTTGAAACTCAAGACCACTGTTACCTTGAAGTCGTACATCAAGGATCAAACAGCTTGCACCCTCTGTCTTTGGCTGCTGAAGAAATTCCGCAGTGGATGCGAACGTCTCGACTTGTATACCGGCGGAGCGTAAAAGATTGCTTAATGCGTTGCGCATGGAAGCGTCGTCATCCACCACGAACACCATAGAACCTTTACTGCTTTGCTCATTGGATGGTGGATTTCCGTTCATGCACAGCCCTCTTTGGTTGGTTGAGGGAAAAATTCTAGCACAACACTTTATGTTGCGTAAGCGTGCACACAAACATGGTTATAACCACCCGAAAACACTGGGAAGAATCATGCAATAAAATACAGTTCCAACGCTGAAATAAAAGAAAGCAGATAACGTGGGCAATGGAGAAACGCCTTGACTTGGACACTACAGCTTCTCCCACTAATGCACCAGTTGCAAAAATGCTCGCAGTTATTGGACAGAATCCTGTATTGACTTTCACCCATTCTTGAACGCGCACGACTGACAATTTCATCGCTTGAATATTCACACGATTCCCGTATCAACCAGACTGGCTTGCCGTTTGCGAAGCTTTCGAGGTCAGTCACTTCAATGGGGCCTGGTTTGAGTGAACTGCTAAATCCAGAGTAATGAGCTACGTTTCCACACCCAAGATATATTCCATGATGCAAATAAAATTTGCGCGGACTAATCAAGTGCGAGCCTATTGGCAAATAACCCGCACATTTTTCGACATGCACTAACCCCAATGGAAACATGAAGGATTTTCTTGGCAACTTACTACTATTGCAGCGCTCGACAAACAGACAACTTTCAAACATCAGCGCCTTCACATACCCAGCAAGATCTATTGCTATTATCGTCAAGCATAAAACGATTGCTGATCGAAGCGATGAAGATCCACTTATCAACTTAATAGTTAGAGTATTCACGACACATTCTCCACAGACCCTTGATATGTAATATATCGCCAGGACTGCGAAGCTTCATTTGTACACATGATTAATTTAAGCAACCATTCATATACCTCCCCTAAACCTAAGTATTAAACAGAACACTTGGCTGCAGGCGACAGAGTGCAGCCAATTCAACCATGCTCGACAGGAATCGTGAATTGAACGGTAGCACCGCGGGGTCGGTTGATGCTTGCCCACAAGTGGCCGCCATGTGCCTCGATGATCGAGCGACAGATTGATAACCCCATCCCCAATCCGGTGGGCTTGGTGGTGTAGAAAGAAGCGAAAATCTGCTCGGTGTTTTCCGAGGCGAATCCTGGCCCCGAATCGCTCACACTGACGAGCACACAACCGGCGTCATTTAACAGAGCGCTGATGTGCAATTGGCGTTCCCCCTCACTCACACCATTCATGGCCTCGAGCGCATTCATGATCAAGTTGAGCAGCACCTGTTGCAGTTCAACACGGTCGCCTTCAATAGATGGCAAACCGTCTTTGAGTTGAGTCCGAATCAAGGTCCCACTCTTCATGATCTGGCCACGGGTGAACTCGATCATCTCGCGAATCGCCGCGTTGATGTCCACCGCCCCCTTTTGCGGTGGTGCCTTGCGGATATGCCGACGAATCCGACCCAATACATCGGCTGCCCGATTGGCATCCATGATCAGACTGCCAAGTACTTTGTGGACCTCATCGATCTCCGGCGGCTGGCTGTTCAGCCAGCGCAGCGCGGCGTTGGCATTGAGGATGGCCGCTGCAATCGGTTGATTGACTTCATGAGCAATCGAGGCGACAAGCTGCCCCATGGTCGCGACGCGGTTCGCGTGGGCCAACTCCGTTTGCACCTCGCGATAGCGTCGTTCGCTTTCGCGGATTTTTTCTTCTGCCTGTTTGCGCTCGGTCAGATCCAACACGAAAGCGACCCCTTCCTTGCTGCTGGCTTCGAACATCGCCAAACCGACAATCACCGGCAGGCGACTACCATCCTTTCTGAAGTATTCCTTCTCGTGAGGTTGGGCGTAGCCGGTCCGCACGGCTTGTGCCAAAAAGTGCTCACTGAGTTCACGAAATTCCGGTGTTGTCAGATCTCTCCAGCGCAGACAGCCCGAGACAAGATCATCCCGCTCGTATCCCAGCATGCGAAGAAATGCATCATTGGCCTCGACGATGTCACCGTCGGCGTTCCAGACGAGGATCCCGATGATGTTGGCGTCTACCAGACGCCGAATCTTCCCTTCGCGCTCGGCGACCTCGCGGTACAAACGGGCATTTTCCAGCGAAATAGCAGCCTGTGAGGCCACCAGTTTCAACACGGCAATCCGGGATGGGCTGAACACACGGGCGGTCAGATTGTTTTCGAGGTAGAGCGCACCGGTCAGTTTGGCCTGGTTCATCAACGGCAGGCAGAGAACCGATCGGACGTGATGCTGACGTATATAAGGGTCTTCGGCAAACGGGGCCTCGGTCAGGGCATCATCAAGAAAAACACTCTCACCGGTGCGCAGGACATGGTAGAGAAGTGACTCTGGCAGCAGCGCCGAAGTCATCGGCTCATCGCGCAGCTGCATCGAATGGCTGCCAGTGGTCACTTGCGCGGCTATGCGGTGCTCACCCGTGTCCGACAGAATCAACACGCCTCGTTCGGCACCGGCCTGTTCGATGGCCGTGCGCATGATCATGTCGATGAGTTTTTCCAGGACGATTTCTCCCGACACGGCCTGCGAGACCTTTATCACGGTGGCCAGATCGAGGTGTTCGACCGGTGCGACCATCGTCGTTGTCGGGCCGAGCGTTTGCTCTTCGGTCCTCAGCAACGGATACCGCGCCTCAAGCTGTCGCACCTTGCCATCAGCGCCCCAACGCAGGTAGCCGTAGCGGGCGTCTTGCAAGTAAACGCGGGCTACTTTCCCAAGACCACGGGCCGCGTAGAAGCGAGACGCCAGTTCGTTGGCAAGCGCTTCGATATGGACAAAGCCGCTCTTCTGCGCCGAGTGGACGGCTTGTTCGTAAAGCAACTCGGCCTCGATCAAGCGCCCTTCGACGCGGGCGATCTCGGCGTCGACCAGCGCGGCCCGGCTCGCGAAATTCTCTGGGCACTGTTGAGCCCAGATCTGGAGTTGCCGGTGATCCGTCGCCATTGCGATCAAGTGCTGCGCACGCTCGTCCACCGGGACACTGTCGCACCATCGAGCACGAGCCAGCGCGTCATAGAAGTAAAACTCAGCCTCCTCGAAGAACAGATATGACGTCCATAGCAACTGCTGTGCCTTTGCCGCGGCTTGCATGGCTGCCCCGGGGTCGTCGGCCAGGTAGCAGGCTTGTAATTTGCGAACCCAATACCAGCACTCGGCCAATGCCAGGTCCGGATTGCTGGACAGGTGAGCTTCGGTAACTCTCTCGTCAAACTGTCCATCATCAAAACAACCAAATATTGACGTCGAACCCCGGAGCATCCGGATCAGCGCCAGTTGTGTGCCAATGAAATCGGTGACCAGCCCGAAACGCACCTTTCTGGCGTAATCCAGGCCACGTTCGGCTTCGTCTTGTACCTCGGACAATGGCTCACCGGCGAAGAGAGAGTCAGAGGTGAGGCTGTTGCCCGCATAAGCACCATACGGCAGGTCACCGATCCGGTTCGCCGCAACAAATGAGCGGTGCAGCAGGTCGCGGCATTGCCCTACGGGCTTCATCCAGCGCACGGCAAAATTCGAGAAGCAAAGATAGGTACTGGCTTCGAATCGCTTCAGGCCTCGTTGTTCAACGAGTTCGCAGCCGAGCTGGCCGAATCGAAATCCAGCCTGGTAGTCGCCGAAACGCCGTCCGGCGACTCTGAATGCATTGGCGTAATGCACACATGAAGCATCGCAGTTGCCCCCTTCGAGGCTCAGGCTGATAGCCTTGCAGATCAACAGGTCCGTCAGGTTCGCATCCGTCTGCAAGGCAGGCGGGAAGAGCTTGCTCAGAGCGCTGACGGTCATGAGGGAGCCCGCATCCTCCATCAGCGGCAAATCAATGAGTTCCTCGATCTCCCGATCGCCCAGTAACGACCAGATATGGTCGTACTCCTGGCGCACTTCATCGTCGCTCGGATGGGCCGACCACTCGATGCCCACATGCCGCAGATAGGCGAGACAGACAGCGACCGCGCCATCGCTGCGATCCATGAGCAGGTAGACATCCATTTGCAGACACACGACATTGGCTCGTTCGATCGTAGTCGTGGCGCGATCCGACAGCGCCGCCAGACGCTTGTCCGCGACCGATAACTGCCCAGTCAGCAGCTCACATTCGGCCCGGTTCAACTCCAGCGCGAAGATCAACTCATGCAGACGCGTCCAACCGTTGTCGTCCAACAGCTGCGCGCCCGTGGTGAGGTAGTTGAGCGCCGAAGCATAGGCCGTTGACGCCTTGGCGCGCTGGCCGGCTATCAGGTTGAGCTCTGCCAATTGCTCCCGCTCGGCCTGATCGGTGAGCAGCACAGCGCCGCTATTGAGCTGGCCGACGATGTCAAAAATCGCCTCCTCCCGCCCTTGCAGGGACGTCTGCGCTGCAAGCAGCCGGCCGATTCGCAGATGAGCCTCGGCGCGAGCCCCCTTGGGGATCAGTGAATAGGCCGCTTCATGAATACGGTCATGAACAAAACCATAAGCGCCTTCCAGCCGCTGGACCAACTCCTGGCGTATGGCTTCCCACAATACCGAGTGGATCTTTGCCTGGGGGATGCCCAGAACGGTCGAAAGTGCCGTGGTCCCGGCAACGTTCCCCAGACAGGCAAGCTGCTGTAATGCCAGTTGCGTTTCAGCCGGCAAGCGGGTCAGCTTGCCGACCATCAGGTCCACGATGTTGTCGGTGTAACCCTTGGCATGGATGCGATCCGCACTCCAGCACCACTGCCTTGCTTGATGATCGAAGGTCAGCAGCTGTTCGTCAGCGAGGGTTTGCAGAAACTGGATCACGAAGAACGGGTTGCCGGCGGTTTTGTCCAGCACCAACTGCGCCAGGGGCTCAATGTGCGCAAGCTCGTCATGCAGCGCATCCGCAATCAACTGCTCAATGTGTCCCTTCGCGAGCGGTGCCAGAGTGATTTCATCTACCCTGCCCCCCGCGTCCCGAATGGCCTGAAGTTTGCCCGTTAGCGGGTGCGCAACACTCACTTCATTGCTGCGGTAGGCACCCACCAGCATCAGATGCCGCACATCCGAGCTGGTCAACAGATCCTCCAGCAGGTCGAGCGTTGCCGCGTCGATCCACTGCAGATCGTCCAGAAACAGCGCAAGCGGATGCTCCGCCCGGGCAAATACACCGATAAAGCGCCGGAACACCAGAAGGAAACGGCGTTGCGCCTGTTGAGGCTCAAGTGTCTGCAGCGGTGGCGGCTCACCAATGATGAGTTTCAGTTCGGGAATGAGGTCAGTCATGAGCCCCGCGTTGGCATCCAGTGCGTTCTGTAATGCGTCACGCCATTGCGCCAGTTCTGTGTCGCTCTTGCCAAGCAGCGTGCGCACCAGGCTTTGAAATGCCTGCACCAGCGTCGAATAGGGAATATCGCGCCGGTATTGATCGAACTTGCCGGCAGCGAAGAGTCCTCGCGGCGGGACCAGCGCTTTGTGCAGTTCATTGACCACAGAGGATTTGCCAATACCGGAATAGCCGGTGACCAACATGAGTTCCGGCGCGCTGCTGGCGATGATCCGATCGAACGCGGCGATCAAGGTACTGACCTCATGCTCGCGCCCGTAGAGTTTCTCGGGAATCATCAGCCGATCGGATGTCCCTTGCTCGCCCAACGCGAAGGCATTGATGTAGCCCAAGGACTGCCAGTCTGCCAGGCATTGCCGCAGATCATGTTCAACACTCGCAGCCGTCTGGTAGCGCTCCTCAGCGGTCTTGGCGAGCAGCTTCATGACAATCCGGGAAAGCATATCGGGGACGGTTTCGACCCGCACGCTCGGTGGCTGCGGTTTTTTGGCGATATGGCAGTGCACCCACTCTATCGGGTCAGATGCCGTAAACGGCAGCGAGCCCGTCAGCATCTGGTAAAGCGTGACGCCGAAGGAATAGAGGTCGCTGCGCAAATCGATCGAGCGATTCATCCTGCCGGTCTGCTCAGGTGCCATGTAGGCGAGCGTGCCGGCGATGGTATCAGGCGCCTGTCGCTCACGCGGTAACCACGAGGCGAGGCCGAACCCTGTAAGCCGAGCCTGACCGTCGGAGCAATTCACCAAAATATGAGAGGGCTTGATGTCTTTATGGACGAGTCCGCGCTGGTGGAGCTTTCCCAATGCCTGCGCGATGCTGATCGCAAGACGCAGGAACGTTGGCGTTTCCATGGGGGCAACCAGCAGCTGCACAAGCGGCGTGCCACCCGTATCTTCCAGCAGCAGATACATCTGCCCACTTTCCCGCACCATCTCAAGCGGACGCACCGCCCAAGAGCCGTCCAGTTGGTCCTTCAGGCCAAACTCGTGGGCGAAACGGCCAAGACAATCCGGAAGCGGTTGTTCAGCAGCAGGTCGTGCAACGAGAACACTGCGGTCGCCTTTCACACCCGAACGTCGTTCCCGACAGAAGGTGCGCTCACCATCGTTCCATAGTATCTGCATGTTGTTATCCGTCGGAGCAGGCTTGCATGGCTGCGGCTGGATGCCCGGATTTTAGTTTTTTGACGGACGCCCCCCAATTGGTAGAGCCTACAACAACTTCCAGCACCATTAGAACCCAGATCTGGCCCAGCCCGCCGTCAGCACAAAGGTAGCCTCAATTCACGCTACGGCCAGCGGCACGGGCTGCTCTTGATGTTGACCGAGATAGCGACAGAAGCAGGAGCGCAGCCAACGTTCCCGAGGGTCGTTGTGGGCCGCGCCGCGCCAGGCCATGGACAAGTCCGGCGCCGGTAGCACCAACGGCGCAAAGTCGGCGCGCATCCCTTCCATTCGCTCCATGGCCCGGGCGACGTAGTCCGGTACGATCGCAATCATGTCGCTGCCGGCGAGCAAAGCGGGCAAGGCACTGAACTGCGGAACAGCCAGTACTACCCTGCGCTGCCGACCGACCAGACTCAGGGCATGGTCGGCATCGTCGATGACATTTCCCATCGAAGAGACAACCACATGAGGCCGTCTGCAAAAGTCATCCAGCTCGAGGGCGCCGGGTGCCGAATCGGCGCGCAATAGCATGGGTTGCATCGGCCGCAGGCTCTTGCAATGGGCACTGGCCGGCAGTTCTTGCGCAAAGCTGATACCCACGGAAATCTCTCCCGAGGTCAGCAATTGGGGTAATTGCCGATGGTCCACTCTGCGCACCACCAGCGTGATGTTTGGTGCCTCATCGCGCAGGTGCTTGATCAAACGTGGAAGCAGCGCGTACTCGACATCGTCAGAGAGTCCGATATGAAAGGTCTCGTCACTGGTCAGTGGATCGAACGTCTGGGCACAACTCAAGGCGATAGCGATGCCATCCAGCGCTGGCGTCAGCCGCGCATGAATTTCTTCTGCACGCGCAGTCGGCTCCATCACCCTGCCAGTGCGGATGAACAGCGGATCATTGAACAAAGAACGCAGTCGCCCGAGGGCGCTGCTGATAGTGGCCTGACACAGGAAAAGTCTCTCTGCGGCCCGGGTGACGTTGCGTTCGCGCATCACTGTTTCAAAGACAATCAACAGATTGATGTCAGCACGCCGCAGATCATTTCTGTTCATCACGTTCACCGCCTAGGCACAAGGCTGCATGGGTAAGGGGACATCCGACAACAGGTCGCTGCACAACCCGTTTTGCCGGAGGCCAGCGAGGTGGTTCAAGCTTATGCAGGCCAACGGCAAGACGTCACTTGTACCTGGGTTCAACCGATGCATCCCTTGGTTGTGCCGACTTGTACATGGGTATACCCGGACCTCTTGCAAAACCGGACACGCGATTTTTTCTAAAATGAATCGCGCCCCCGTAGCGCAAGACTCACCTGGGTGATTTCATCGAACGTTCAAGTAGAACATCTACACTTTGGTCTTAACGGATCATACATTGGTATACTTCTATGCCTTATAAGTTGGCGTATGTTGTAGTAACGGCAGAAGCTGTCACGAGCGCCCATATGAAGCAAGATACGCAAATACGCAACTCAATGATTATCGCAATCATCGATGATGATGACTCGGTTCGGGCAGCGCTTGAAAGCTTGCTGCGATCCAGCGGTTACAAAGTTAAAACTTATTGCAGCGCTCTGGACTTTCTCAACACGAACGGCCCCGCTCAAACACATTGCCTTGTTTCCGATATCCAGATGCCGGGAATGAGCGGTTTGGAGCTTCATAAGCAGCTCGTCACGATGGGCTTTCACATTCCCACTCTATTCATCACGGCTTATCCTGAAGCCCTCTCCCCCCTTAGCACCGATACGCCTGCGCTGATTGCCTACCTGCCAAAACCTTGTGATGCCAATAAGCTTCTGAACTACATCGAAACAGCCCTCCTCCAGCAGAATTGAGAGCGCTCTGAACGTTCTCTTTTGCATCCAATACAAACCTTCGTATATACCCATACCCCTGACGTATAGTTTTTCTGAACCGATGTAGAAGTGCGCTGAAAACAATCCGGCCATAACATAAATCCACAGCGGGCGACCTGCTGCATTCAACATAGACGCCTTGACTTTCGGCGCCCGTGTATCGCTCCACCAAACTTGAAAAATAACTTCAAGAACATTGAAAACCTTTTTGAGGAACAACTGATGAAACAGCATATTCTGGTTATTGGTGCGGGGTTCGGTGGTGTATGGAGTGCATTAAGCGCCGCCCGTCTACTGGATAAACACAGTCGTAGCGACGTGGAAATCACACTGCTGGCGCCCCAGGCGCAATTGCGCATACGTCCCCGTTTCTACGAAAGCGACGTACACAAAATGTTCGCTCCCCTGGACGGGTTGTTCGACTCGGTAGGTGTACGTTTCATCAAAGGCACCGCCGAGCACATTGATGAACTGGCAAGGACCGTTGGTTACCGCGATGAGGCTGGCCGTTGGAGCACGTTGATCTACGACCGTCTGGTACTGGCGGCTGGCAGCCAATTATCCCGCCCGGCGGTGCCAGGTCTCGGCTCCCATGCCTTTGATGTTGATCAGATCGAATCGGCGGTGCGTCTGGAGAACCACCTGAAATCCCTCAAGAACCGACCCGTCAGCATTGCCCGCAACACTGTAGTCGTCGCAGGCGGAGGTTTTACCGGCATCGAGACCGGCACCGAGATGCCGGCACGCCTGCGGTCAATACTCGGTGACGATCAGGACATCCGCGTGGTCATCGTCGACCGAGGTACCCGGATCGCAGCTGCCATGGGGGATGGGATTCGCCCGTCGATCGTCGAGGCCTCTGAACACCTGGGTATCGAATGGGTACTCGACACCAGTGTGGCGGCGGTAGATGCCAACGGCGCTACCCTCGCCGATGGTCGTCGCATTGAAAGCCATACCGTGATCTGGACTGTCGGTTTTCGCGCGAGCCCGCTCACCGAACAGATGTCCAGCGTCCGTGATGCTCAGGGACGCTTGCACGTCGATGAGAACCTGAAGGTGCTTGGCCAGGAGCATGTCTACGCGGCTGGAGACGTCGCTTATGCCGCCACCGACGACCTCGGCAACTTCGCAGCAATGTCCTGCCAGCATGCGATCTCTCTAGGCCGTCACGCCGGAAATAACGTCGTTGCGGACCTGCTGGGTGTCGCGCCCACCCCCTACCGTCAGCCCAAGTACGTGACCTGCCTCGATCTGGGCGCCTGGGGCGCGGTGTATACCGAAGGCTGGGATCGCCAGCTCAAGCTGGTCAAGGAACCGGCCAAAGAACTCAAGACGCAGATCAACAGCCTGTGGATCTACCCGCCTGCAGCTGATCGGGCCACCGCCCTGGCAGCAGCTGACCCGATGATTCCGGTGGCCTGAAGACCCCGCCTGAACGTGTCGCTCGTGCCAGCACCGCGGGCGCCGCAGGGCATCGCTGTACCTCTCGAGGAAATCCGTCGCTCTCACGACGAGAGCGGCTTTCGCCTGAAGTTCTTGACCCAAGCAATAGGAGAACGACCATGACAAAGCATCTGAACTACCTCACCCAAAAAGATGGAGCGCATCAGAAAAGCAACCGTCAGCTGGAGTCAAACATGAGCTCCGAGGAGCTGGTTCCTTCACGCTATGCGTTGCGGATCGGCGAGATTGACGTGCTGGTGGTCAGCGATGGAGTGCTGCCGCTGCCGACCGAGACGATGTCCACCAATGCCGACCCAGCCGCCCGCGCGGCCTGGTTCAAGGACATGTTCCTGGGGCCGGACGCATTTGATTGGGCGCTGAACGTACTGGTGGTGCGCAGTGGGGACAAGCTCATCCTCGTCGACGCTGGACTGGGCGGGCAATTCCCCGGATTTCCGCGGGCCGGGCAGTTCCCCAAACGACTGAAGGCCGCCGGTATCGATCTTGCGTCCGTGACCGACGTGGTGATCACCCACATGCACATGGACCATATTGGCGGGCTGCTTGTCGATGAGGTGAAGAGCCAACTGCGTCCGGATCTGCGTATCCACGTTTCAGCCACCGAGGTCGCGTTCTGGGAGTCGCCCGATTTCTCCCTCACCGCCATGCCGTCGCCGGTGCCGGACGTGCTGCGGGCAACGGCCAATCAGTTCATTAGCGAATACCGCAGCAAGGTGCGCACGTTCGAGGATGAGTATGAGGTGGCACCAGGCGTGGTCGTCAAGCTCACCGGTGGCCACACCCCAGGACACAGCGTGGTCTACGTGACATCCGGCGGCGAGCGGTTGACCTTCGCGGGCGACGCCCTGTTCCCGGTCGCCTTCGAACACCCCGACTGGCATAACGGCTTTGAACATGACCCTGAGGAATCGATTCGCGTCCGTGTCCGCCTTATGCAAGAGGCGGCGGCGAGCGGTGAGCTGTTCGTGGCTACTCACCTGCCGTTCCCCTCCGTTGGCCGGGTGGCGGTGGACGGTGACGCTTTTCGCTGGGTAGCGGCCTTCTGGGACTACTGATCGCTTGTTGGGTTTGCGCCTGCGTCCAAGCCAAGTCAGCCCGCTCGCACGGGAGTGCAGAGGATGGGCGGAGGCGCGAATCTCCCTGAGCAACAAAATAGATCGAGAGACCGCCAATGAAAGACTCCAATCGAGAGATAGATCTCCAGCGTCGGGCCATATTGACAAGTTCAGCAGTAGTGGCCGCCAGTTTGTTGGTTCCGCTTTCCAGTTTTTCCGGGTTGACGCAGGCCGCTAACAAGCCCTCTACAACCCAACACAAACCAGATCAAAAGGAGATGCACACCATGAACTCCATTACGACCAAAGACGGTACCCGGATTTTCTTCAAGGACTGGGGTCCGAAAGACGCGACGCCCATCGTGTTTCACCACGGCTGGCCATTGAGCGCGGACGACTGGGACAACCAGATGATGTTTTTCTTGCTCAAAGGCTATCGGGTGATAGCGCACGACCGCCGCGGTCACGGGCGCTCGACCCAAACGTGGGTGGGCAACGATATGGACACCTATACCGCTGACGTCATCGAGTTGACCGATGCGCTCGACCTTAAAGGTGCGATCCATGTCGGCCATTCGACCGGTGGGGGTGAAGTAGCGCGCTACACCGCTCGAGCCAAACCGGGACGCGTTGCCAAGGCCGTACTTATCAGCGCGGTTCCTCCAATCATGGTCAAGTCGCAGAAAAACCCTGGCGGTTTACCGCTGGACGTGTTCGACGGGTTCCGTTCGGCACTGGTCGCCAGCCGCGCGCAGTTTTACATGGACGTGGCGTCGGGGCCGTTCTACGGCTTCAATCGACCCGGGGCCAAGGTTTCGCAAGGCGCAATCGACAACTGGTGGCGTCAAGGCATGATGGGCGGTGCAAAAGCTCATTACGACTGCATCAAAGCGTTTTCCGAGACCGACTTCACCGAAGATCTGAAAGCGATTCAGGTGCCAACACTGGTCTTGCACGGAGAGGATGATCAAATTGTGCCGATTGCCGACTCTGCGCCGCTTTCGGCCAAACTATTGAAGCATTCCACGCTCAAGACGTACCCGGGCTTTCCTCACGGTATGCCGACTACCAACGCGGATCGGATCAACGCCGATTTGTTGGCGTTCATTCGCGATTGAGCACTAACGCCGTGACGGCGGTCTGATCGCCGTCGCGGTGTCTGATCCTGGATCAACGATCATTTCAATCTTGCTGACAGGCAGCAGCCGGCCGATTCTGTTGAAAAAGTCGGCTTCGGTTTCCACGGCAGAAAAGTACGCGCCTGAGATTGAAATCTGTGTTTTTGGCAGAAGGTTCAGGACTCGGATTTCACGTAGCAGCGTGCAAAAGAGGTGTTTTCACCCATCAATGTTCGAGCGTTTTGGGAAAACCGACTTTTTCAACAGAATCGGCCAGAAGCAGTCAGTAGGCAAGGTGATAGCAAAAAAGAGGCGTGTAACTTTAGGCGGCCGAGGATGCTGACAGCGAACTATTGCAGCTAGTCAGCTTTGTCCGCGAAGCCAACGCTGCGACAAATACTGCATATACATACAGCACATATCGCAACCCACCCTTGTCCGTGGCAAAAGACAGGAGGCAAAGAAGTCGCAGGCTGCTAAACCGATACCGGCAAGCTCGTGTGCGTGTACTTCCCCCGAGCGACAGCAACAGACGGCGCCAGCCGAGTGGGAAAATTTCAGCAGCATCCACCAATGGCCATCCATCGGAAAAGCCGGCTTGCAGCCAGGGCTGCCGGGCAAGGGTTGCTGGCAACACGCCACGCCAGGCCTGGGCGCAGGAGTTTTTTTCACCCCCAGCACAGCTCCTTCACCGACCACCGGCATTGCAGGAAGGTCGGCCATGAGCCATATGAAAGCGTAACGCCCGCAAGTTCGACGGCACGATACCAACCGCTAGCAGAGAGGCTTGACATGCCACGTCTGGATGAACAGAAGGTCTACGACGAATTGGTCGGCCTCTGTTATGAGTGCGTGCTGGACGACTCCGCCTGGCGGCCACTGCTCAAACTACTGGTTGCGGCCAGCGGGCGACAGCAGGGCCTGTTGCTGTTCGCGGATTACCGCAAGAACGGCACTCACGCCTCCACCACCCTCAACTTGTGCGACCCCGCCGGGATCGACGTCTACAACCGCCACTACTGCAATCTGGATCCGGGACTTGATTTCGTCCGCTCCCGCGGCGTGGGTCACTGGTACAACGACCTCATAGATTTCGGTCCCGAACGCATCCGGCGCGACCCTTATTATCAGGAGTTCTACATTCCCTTCGGGCTGCATAACCTCTCCTGCGTCAAGCTGGAGGAACAGGCCGATTCGGGCATCTACCTGACCGTACTCAACGAGGTCGGCGCGCCCTTGCCAACCGCCCAACAGCATGCCCTGCTGCAGCGGGTTAGCCCGCACCTGCTCAAGGCCGCCAAACTGTCCAACAAGGTCAACCGCATGGAACTAGAGCTAGCCACGCGCGACCTGCTGCTGGACCACCACCCCACCCCGCTCTGGCTGCTGGACGGCGACGGTCATGTACTCTATTGCAACCGAGCGGCGGCGCGACACATGAGCCAGAGTGGCTTCCCGCTCTATGAACACTTCACTAGGCTGCACAGCAAGAGTCAGGACACCCACCTGCTAGCGCTGATCCGTCGCGCCGCCGGCAAGGACGGCAAGCGCCACGCCGGCTGGCTGCGCCTCAACGCAATGCATCAGGAGCTGCTGGTCACCCCGGTACCGGCCCAAGCCAGCTTCAACCAGCACTTCCAGAAGCCGCTGGTGCTGCTGGCGCTGCTGGAGAACCAGCCGCAGATGGGCCTGCTGGCCGAGCTCTTCCAGCTCACCCCGGCCGAACGGCGCCTGGCCGAACTACTGGCCCAGCAACTCAGCCCGGAAGCCTGCGCCGAGCGCCTGCATGTTTCCCTCAATACCGTGCGCAGCCAACTGCGCGCCCTGTTCCGTAAGACCGACACCAGCCGCCAAGCCGAACTGGCCAGCCTGATCGGCCGCCTGCACAGTTGAACCAACCGCCGCGTTCAAGCTGCTGCCGGCACAGCGCCGAATCCGGGCGACCGGCCTGCCCGTCTGGCGCTCCTGGCGACAAGCCGAGCCGAGCCTGGGTTCGAGAACCCAAGCTCGGACTGCGCGTCTAGCCAAAGAGCTGCACATCGCTCGCAGCCAAACTCGCCACCCCAACCAGGGTCACCACCGCGACGGCGTTGCCGTTGGCTGCACCGTCGGCATCGTAATAGAGAGTGTGGTCATTCTGGTTGAACACCAGATGCGCGCCCGCCACCTCGTTTTGTGCACCACTGACATTGGCCAACGCCTCGGCGACAGTCTGGCCTTGCAGGTTGAATAGCCCACTGTTGAGCGCCAGCACGTCGCTGCCCAGGCTGAAGTCGGTGATCAGATCGGCACGATCGCCCGGCAATTGGGCGAACTGGAAGGTGTCGGCACCGGTGCCGCCGTTGAACCAGTCGGTTTCGAGGGTACTGCGGATCAGGTTGGCCGAGGAGTCGCCGGTCCATTCGAGGTGATCGGTGACGGGGTTGCCGTTGGCGTCGTAGCGTTGGCTGTAGATGCCGGAGCTGCTGCCGTCCTGGCCGTTGGACGTCCAACTCACCACATAACCGCCGTCGCTGAGAGCGCTGATCGCCGGTTGATACTGACTGTCGAAAGTGGTGCTATTGACCCGCACCTCCCCCCCCGCTGCGGCACCGCTGGTATCATAGCGCTGGCTGTAGATGCCGGGGCCGCTGCCGTCCTGCCCGTAGGACATCCAACTCACCACATAGCCGCCGTCGCTGAGCGCTCCGATCGCTGGTTCCTGCTGACTGTCGAGCGTGGTGCCATTGACCCGCACTTCGCCGCCCACGGCTGCGCCGCTGGCATTGTAGCGCTGTGCATAGATGCCCCAACCGCTGCCGTCCTGCGCATTGGACATCCAGCTCACCACATAACCGCCGTCGCTTAGCGCGCCGATCGCAGGTCCCTGCTGACTGTCAAGCGTGGTGCTGTTGACCCGCACCTCGCCGCCCACGGCTGCGCCGCTGGCATCGTAACGCTGCGCGTAGATGCCAAAACTGCTGCCGTCCTGCACATTGGACATCCAACTCACCACATAACCGCCGTCGCTGAGCCCGTCGATCACCGGTGATTGCTGATGGTCAAGCGTGGTGCTGTTGACTCGCACTTCGCCGCCCACGGCTGCGCCGCTGGCGCCGTAGCGCTGTGCATACACGCCGTTGCCGCTGCCGTCCTGGCCGATGGAACTCCAACACACCACATAACCGCCGTCGCTGAGCGAGCCGATCGTCGGTTGCTGCTGGGTGTCGAAAGTGGTGCTGTTGACCCGCACTTCGCCCCCCACAGCTGCGCCGCTGGCACCGTAGCGCTGCGCGTAGATGCCCCAATTGCTACCGTCCTGCGCATAGGACATCCAGCTCACCACATAACCTCCGTCGCTGAGCCCATCGATCGTCGGTGACATCTGACTGTCAAATGTGGTGCTGTTGACCCGCACTTCGCCCCCCACAGCTGCGCCGCTGGCGCTGTAGCGCTGCGCGTAAATGCCGGAGCTGCTGCCGTCCTGACCGTAGGACATCCAGCTGACCACATAGCCGCCGTCGCTGAGCGCGCCGATCGCCGGTTGCTCCTGAATGCCGAGAGCGGTGCTGTTGACCCGCACTTCGCCGCCCAGTGCCTGCAGCCGCACACCATCGCCAAACTGCAGAGTTTCGAAGTTGTGCAAGGTATCGACACCTTCGTTACCGTCAGCAGGATTCAGATCGGTGACGCTGATCTGGTCAACCCTCTGCGCACCAATGGCAAAGTCATGCTGGCTGCCTTGGTACAGCGCCGTATCGTGGCCTTCTCCACCGAACAAGGTATCGTTGCCACCACCTCCGGCAATGCGCTCGTCGCCGCTGCCCAGCTGGACTAGGTTGTCGCCAGTATCACCCGTCAGTGTCAGCGTATTGGCGACCGCCTGGCCGCTGGCATCGTAGCGCTGTGCGTAGATACCCCAGCCGCTGCCGTCCTGATCGCCGGACATCCAGCTCATCACATAACCACCGTCGCTGAGCGCAGCAATCGTCGGCTGCTGCTGACTGATGAACGTGGCGCTGTTGACCTGTACCTCGCCACCGACAGCTACGCCGCTGGCGTCATAGTGCTGTGCGTAGATACCCCAGCCGCTGCCATCCTGCCCGTTGGACATCCAGCTCACCACATAACCACCGCTGCTGAGCGCAGCGATCACTGGTTGTTGCTGACTGTCGAACGTGGTGCTATTGACCCGTACCTCGCCCCCCGCAGTTGCGCCGCTGGCATCATAGCGCTGCGCGTACACGCCGTAGCCGCTGCCGTCCTGGCCCAAGGACATCCAACTCACCACATAGCCACCGTTGACCAGCGCCGCCACGCTCGGGTAAGCCTGGTCATTCGTGGTGAAGGTATTGACGGGCACTTCGCCGCTCGTGGCTACACCGCTGGCATTGTAGCGCTGTGAATAGATGCCCCAGCCGCTACCGTCCCCGCTAGACATCCATGTCACCACATAACCGCCGTCGCTGAGCGCGGCAATCGCCGGTTGCTCCTGGCTGCCGAAAGTATTGCTGTTAACCCGCACTTCGCCGCCCACGGCTGCGCCGCTGGCCGCGTAGCGCTGCACATAAACACCCCAGCTGTTGCCGTCCTGGCCCATGGACATCCAGCTCACTACATAGCCGCCGTTGGTCAGAGCCGCCACGCTCGAGCTTACCTGGTCATTGCTGATGAAAGTGTTGACCCGCACTTCGCCACCCTGCGCCACACCACCGGCGTCGTAACGCTGCGCATAGATACCCGAGAGGTTGCCGTCCTGACCGAACGATTGCCAAGTCACCACGTATCCGCCACCGGCCAGCCCCGCCACGCTGGGGTTAGACTGATTATTAGCGAGGAAGCCGTTGACCAATGCTTCGCCGCCGAGCGCGTTGCCATTAGCGTCATAGCGCTGCGCGTAGATGTCGTAGCCTTCGCCAATCAAGTTCGCCGCATGCCAGATCACCACATAATCGCCACCGGCGAGCGCCGTTATGCTCGGGCTCAATTGATCGTTGGCCGTGGTGGTGTTGACCAGCACCTCCGCCCCCGGGGAGCCGTTAACCGTGATAGTGCCATTGGCAAAATGCAGTTGCTCGACAGTGCTGAGCTGATCTCGCCCGGCCTCGCCACTCCCTGCACCCGCCTCGACTGCCAGATAGCCATGCGGGTCGAAGGTAACGGTGTACTGGTTCATGTTGGCGCTGTAGACCGCGCTGTCGTTGCCCGCCCCACCGTCGAGCCGATCGTTGCCGGCACCGCCATCGAGTTCGTCATCGCCTGCGAGGCCAAACAACGTGTCGTTACCACCGTGACCGAGCAGGCGGTCGGCCGACGCCGTGCCGGTCAGTAGATCGTCGCCGACACCGCCTTCGATCAGATTGAACTGCGCGGCCACCGCCGTGGTGGCAGCGCTCGCCACCACCTCAGCCGTACCACCGTCATCAATGTAGCGCGCCTCGACGCGAACCTGCTGACCGACTTCAGCAGCGCTCAGCGTGTAGATGTTGCCAGTGGCGCTGGCAATGGAGCTCCAGCTGTTGCCGTCACTCGAGTGTTGCCACTGATAGCCGATGATTCCCAGCCCATCGACATCGGCCAGCGAATTACTCACGCTCAGTGTCTGCCCTGCGGTAGCGTTGCCGCTGATTGCAACCGCGCCTGTCGGTGCGTCATTAATCGCCGTCAGACTGAAGCCCTGGTTGGTGTTGACCGAACCGCCGTTACCATCGATTACCTGGTAGTTGAGCGTGACCGCGCCGTGGTAGTTAGCATCCGGCGTGAAAATCCAGCTGCCCTCGCCGTTATCGGCCAACGTGCCGTGGTTGGCGCTGAGATTGGCGATGGATAAAGCGTCACCGTCCACGTCGCTGGCATTGGCCAGCAACTGAGCGGTGGTAATGCTATAGGCCGTGTCTTCCGTACCCGAAGGCAAAGCGCTCGGGGTGCTAACAACAGGCGCGTCATTGACCGGTGCAAGGCTGAGGTTGGCAGAGGTCGTCACATCGTTGCCGCCGTCGGTGACCACCACATTGAACGCCACTGCACCATTGCGGTTGGCTGCCGGGGTAAAGGTCCAGCTACCGTCGCCATGGTTGGTGAGCGTGCCATCGTTCGGACTGACGCTGACGCTCTTCAAGCTCGGCATATTGCCGATGTCGCTGGTATTGGCCAACAGTTGCGCGGCGCTGAAGGTATAGGCGGAGTCTTCAGTGCCACCGGCCAAGGTCACCGGGCCGCTCACCAGCGGCGCGATGGTATCGAGGGTGAATGTGCTGCCGGTGCCGTTGGCGGTGTTGCCGGTCGTGTCGCTGGCCGTGACCGACACGCTGATTGGACCATCGCTCAGGCTGGACAGGTTGGCGCTGCCGTTGACGCCGACAACGTTTTGGCTGCCATCGCTGAAACTGACGGTGGCGTTGGCGTCCGCGTCTAGGCCAGTAACCGTGTAGGCGACCGTCGTCTTCTCGGCATTGCTGATAAGGGAATCGGCCAGCGTAACCGTCAGGTCGCCCCCCCTGTCGGCGGTAGTGTCCAGCGTCAGGCTGCCGGAGCTCGTGAAGGTAAGGTCATCCACCGCGAGGGGCGAGCCCCCGTCGTGGATGTCCAGCCGCACGATCGGGTCGCCCGGGGAGGTCACGGTCAGCAGGGTATTAACTGCGTCCTCCGCCAACAGCGCTAGCCCTACAAGCGCGCCCGCGGCGTTGAAAGCATAGAAGCCGGTCTGCGCTTCACCCGAAACATAGGCCGACACCGTTTGGATATTGCCGGAATTGAAGGTGACGATCATGAAACCGTCAGAATAGGCGAGTTGCGTACCTGAGTGAGAAGGCAATACAGGCGAAGAAGGAACAACCCTGGCGCCAGAAAAACTGACGCCACCGTAATTAGAAGTTAAGGAACCAGATGGAACATCATCGAACGTCAGAGTTTTAGTCGGGCTGCTGGGGCTGTTGCCGGCGCTGTTGCCAGCGACATCGGTGGCGACGATCGACACGTTGATCGGGCCATCGCTCAGACTGGACAGGTCGGCGCTGCCGTTAACGCCGACCACGTGGTTTTTGGTCGCATCGCTGAAGGTGATGGTGGCGCTGGCATCCGCGTCGAGGCCAGTAACCGTGTAGGCGACCGCGGTCTTCTCGGCATTGTTGATACGGCTGTCGTCGAGCATGACCCTCAGGTCGTTACCGACATCGGCGCTGGTATCCAGAGTGTAGCTGTGGCCGGTGCCGGCGCGGCTGTTGCCGGTGGCATTGATGGTCTGGACCAGCAAGCCGGTGCCGCTGCTGATCAAGGTGACGCCGCCGGCGCTCCAACTATGGGTCGCGCTATCGGTCGCCGCATTGACCCAGGTGGTGCCACCATCGGCGGAGACCTGGATGGTCTCGCCGCTGTTCAGAGTGCCGGTGTACGTGCCGCTCACGATCTGGCTGGCGATGTTGGTGAGGAAGTCACCGCCAGTGCCGCTGTCATCGCTCAGCGCAGTCACCGTGGCCACTGCGGCGGGTGCATCGTCAACCGACGCGAGACTGAGGTTGGCCGAAGTTGCGACCGTCGCGCCAGCGCTGTCGGCAATCACCAGCGCAAAATCCACCTGGCCGTTGCGATCCAGCGCCGGGGTGAAGGTCCAGCTACCGTCGGGGTTGGCCGTGATCGAGCCATCGGCCGGGTCGACGCTGACACTCTGCACGCTCAGGCTGTCGCCGACATCGACGTCGCTGGCGTTGGCCAGCAACTGGGCAGCAGTGAAGGTGTAGGTGCTGTCTTCCACGCCGTCCGGCAAACTAACCGGCCCGGATACGATCGGCGCATCGTTGACCCCACTCAGGTGGATCTCGAAGGTGCCGGCGGCGGAACCGCCGTGCCCGTCCTGCACGGTATAGGAAATCACATCGACTGCCTGCGCTCCCGCACCGAGGCTGTCGATGGCCGGCGAGTTGGCACTGTAGAAGAAGGCCCCGGGGGACTCGGCAAATCCTGCAACGCTGCCGCCCAGGCTGCTTTGAGGAGCAAAAGTGTAGGTCAGCGAATCACCGTCCGGGTCCTGTACGCTCGTACTCACATTCGCCGAGATGAATCCGTTCTCGCTGCCCTCGGTCCACGGCACCCCGTTCACTACTGGCGCATCATTGACCGCTGCCAGATTCAGCTGCGCCGAGGTGGAGACCTGAAGACTGCCGTCACTCACGACCACGGCGAAATTCACCGGACCATTGAGGTTGCTCGCCGGGGTGAAGGTCCAAGTGCCGTTGCCATTATTGGTCAAGGCTCCGAGGCCTGAGTCGACGCTGACGCTCTGCACACTCAGCGTAGTGCCCGCGTCCACGTCGCTGGCATTGGCCAACAGCTGTGCAGTGGTAAAGGTATAGGGCGTGTCTTCGACACCATTGGCCAGGCTGACCGGGCTGCTGACGGTCGGCGCATCATTGACCGGCGTCACATTGATGCTCAGGGTATTGGCATTGACGGCGAAGGCTGTGCCGTCGCTGACCTTGAAGCCGATGCCAACGTAGCCGCTGCCATTACCATTGAGGGCCGGCACAAATTGCAGCTTGCCAGCATCGAGGTCGGCCTTGCTGATCACCTGGTCCTGAACCACCGCGACCCAGGCACTGCCGTTGTTGTATTGCAGGCTGCCGAGCAACGGCAGGCTGGTGATTTTCACTGCGGCCAGCGGAGTGTTTTCCGGGTCGCTGTAGGTACCGAAGTCGGCGCTACCGAGGATGACCAGCGAGTCCTCCAGGGTGGTCTGACTGTCGTTGGTGGAGGTCGGCGCGACGTTGGCCGGGCTGGTGGCCGCGGCCTTGAGGGCGGCGGTGTTCCAGACCACGTTGTTGCCGAAGCGAAGCTGGTCGATCTCGTAATCGGCGCCCAGATAAAAGTTTTTCAGGGTCAGGGTCTGGGAGGTCGCCAGCACCACCATCTGCAGGTCGTTGCCGGTGTGCACGAAGCTCACGTTGCTACTGTTGAGTCCGACCAGCTGCACGGTATCGACGTCGGCGTTGGCACCGCCGCTGTTATCGATCACGTCATTGCCATAGTTCGTGCCATAGCGGTAGGTGTCGTTGCCGCGGCGGCCAGCCAGAAAGTCATCACCGGCGCCACCATCGAGGAGGTTATTGCCGGCGTTGCCGATGAGTCGGTTGGCCAAAGCATTACCGGTGCCATTGAGATTACTGCTGCCGGTGAGTTCGAGATTTTCCAGGTTTGCGCCCAGGCTGTAGTTCAGCGAAACGCGGACGGTATCATTACCGCCATCTGCCAGTTCGGAAACGCTGTCGCCACTCTGATCGACGATGTAGATATCGTCGCCGCTGCCGCCCGCCATGCTGTCGTTGCCAGCACCACCGTCAAGCAGGTCGTTGCCGGCGTCGCCGTTCAGGCTGTCATTGCCAGCACCGCCTTGCAGCGTGTCATTGCCATCGCCGCCCTGGATCAGGTCGTTACCGCCACCGCCGTCAAGCAGGTTGTTTCCGGCATTGCCGATCAGGGTGTTGGCCAGCGCGTTGCCGGTGCCGTTGATGTTGGCGCTGCCGGTCAGGGTCAGGCGCTCGATGTTGTTGCCCAAGGTGTAGTTGATACTGGCCTGGACCAGATCATCGCCGGCGTTGTTGGCCTCCACCACCACATCACCGGCGGCATCAACCACATAAGTGTCATTGCCCACGCCGCCTTCCATGCGGTCGTTGCCGCTTCCGCCGTCGAGCGTGTCATTACCGCTGTTGCCATACAGCGTATCGTCGCCACCCAGGCCGAGGAGACTGTCATCGTCGGGATTACCGTTGATCACATCGGCGCCATTGGTTGGCACGACGGGCGGGTAATAGAGATTGGCCAGCATCACGCTGGCACTCCAACGGCTGCCGTCAGCGAACTGGATTCGGTCGATCCCATGATCCGCATCGAGAAAGTTCTTGCTCACGGTGAGGGTCTCGCCACTGGCCAGAACGCTGAGCACCAGGTCGTTGCCGATGCGGGTCAGGCGGATCTGGTTGGCGTTGAGGTTGGTCAGCAGGAGGGTGTCGACGTCGTTGTTGGCGCCACCGGAATTGTCGATCACATCGAAGCCATAGCCCAGGCCGAACCGATAGGTATCGCTGCCGCGTCCACCCACAAGTAGGTCATTGCCGGTGCCGCCGTCCAGCGTATCGTCACCACCGTTGCCGTAGAGTGTGTCGTTACCGCCCAGGCCATTGAGGGTGTCATTGCTGGCGCTACCCGTCAGGATATTGGCAGAATCATTGCCATTTATAGTGGCCATGAGCACACTCCTCTAGAGTCGATGGCATTTTGACGGTGCAAGTCTAATTCGCGGCAAATACCCAGCCATCATTCATTTGAATGACTCAGTAAGCCTTTCGTCTGATGTCCCAGCGAACCTGCAATACCGCGCACAATCGCCCTATTGCGCTGCGAATCGGTTGTGAACGCAGCGGAACGCAACGCAGAGATGAAGCGAGGTGCAGCCGGTATTCAGGAAGAGCGCAAGATGTGCCTGGTCATGCAAAAGATCACCGTGATCGTCGCCCTCTCCCGCAGCGCCGACGAGGCCATGCACGCACCGCCGGCAATGCCCGGGGCCGAGAGCTATTGCCATGAGCCTTATTTCAGTTGAGTAAGCGCGGGCATGCTCGGTGTCAGCCATACAACCGCATACCGCATGGTCAGTGACCGCCTGATCCCATCCGTTCGGCGTACAGGTATGAGCAAAGATGAACGCTGGTTTGCGAAATGCCAGGACGCTGCGAATGGAAGTGGCGGATGAGGTGATCATCCTTATGACCATACGTCCCGATAATCCGTACTTGAAACTCCGTACTTTCTCCGGGAAAAGCACATCCCCATGCATCACCCAATGGTTCGTGGCGACTCAACGTCACAGGCAGAAATCGGCCGATTCTGTTGAAAAAGTCGGTTTTCCCAAAACGCTCGAACATTGATGGGTGAAAACACCTCTTTTGCACGCTGCTACGTGAAATCCGAGTCCTGAACCTTCTGCCAAAAACACAGATTTCAATCTCAGGCGCGTACTTTTCTGCCGTGGAAACCGAAGCCGACTTTTTCAACAGAATCGGCCAAAAGCGGGCATTCAGGCCATGAAAAATAAATCTGTCCCGTTATTACTTGCTTTGTGCGATGGGCATCGAATGGATCAAGCCCGGCGACCTAGTGGCCTGCTACTGGTAACACTCGATCCGAAGCTATGTCACTGCCGTCGTCGCCACCATGACTCCAGTTGCATAACCACCTCGGGCAACGGCAGCGTTGCATCGATACAAATAACGTTGCTCCCGGCTTCAGGCGGTTCCAGGTCGGCAAATTGACTCGCCACCAGGGTTGCCGGCATGTAGTGATCCGGGCGTGAGGATACCCGCGCTTCGGCGACTGACTCCGGCAATCGCAGGAACACCGTTACCACGCTGCGAATACCGTTTTGCAGGATGTCGCGATAACACTGCTTTAATGCCGAACACGCCAGTATCGGCAAGAGCCCCGCGGCAATCGCACCGTGCAACGCTTGGTTGAGCGATGCGAGCCAGGCAGCTCGATCAAGGTCGGTCAAAGCGATGCCCTGGCGCATTTTCCGAATGTTTTTTTGCGGGTGAAAGGTGTCCCCCTCGATCAGCATACCGCCCAGGGCGTCGGCGATTGCGCGGGCGACACTCGACTTTCCACACCCGGCAACACCCATCACTACAACGGCTACTGACGCATTACCGGGATCGCTGACAACCGCGTGGTCAATTTTGTTTCTCATCGCCGCACCTTCACCCAAGCCATGAGCAACGCCGAGGACAGCACACCGACGGTCATGAAAATATAGGCCGCTCCGGGGTTGCCGGTGAGGCCGATCAGGTAGCCAACAATCCACGAGCCCACAAAGGCGCCTAATGCCCCGCAAGCGTTGATCAAGCCGATCGCACCACCGAAAACGTTGGAGGGCAAAATTTCCGGGATCAGCGCAAAAAAAGGTCCGTAAGGTGCGTACAAAGCAGCCCCGGCGATGGTCAGCAAAGCAAACGACAGCCAGAAATGGCTCGGGCCAAGCAAATACGAACAGAAGAATGCCAGCGCACCCAGCGCCAGAAGCGGCCAGACAAAATGTTTACGCTGCTGTGATTTATCTGACGCCCAGGACACCACGAGCATGGCAGCCACGGCCGCGACATAAGGAACAGCGCTCAACCAGCCTACCGTGACAATATCCGCAGCCGCGGCCTGTTTGATGATCGTCGGCAGCCACATGATGAATCCGTAGACCCCGATGCTCCACAGCGCGTGGACGCAGCACAGCTGGATCACCACCGGGCTGGTAAACGCCTGACGGTAATTACGAACCACCTTCATACCTTTCTGTTCGTCCGCCAGTGTCGCGGCCAGCCGGTTTTTTTCCTGCTGAGTCAGCCAGTCGACCTGCTCGGGTTTGTCCCGCGCCATCCGCCACCAGACAAACGCCCACAACACCGCTGGCGCGCCTTCAATCACGAACATCTCGCGCCAACCCCAAGCGTGAATCAAATAGCCCGATACCACTGACATCCAGAGCACGGTGACCGGATTGCCGAGGACCAGGAATGTATTGGCGCGCGAACGTTCCTTGCGGGTGAACCAGTTACTGATGAAGATCAGCATGGCCGGCATCACCGCAGCCTCGACGATGCCCAGTGACACCCTGATCACCATCAACATCGGAATATTGGTCACCAGTCCCGTGGCCATCGCGCAGATGCCCCACAAGATCAGGCTCCAGAACACCAATTTGCGCACACTGTATTTCTGCGCGTAGATAGCGCCCGGAACCTGAAAGAAAAAGTAACCCAGAAAGAACAGGGCCCCGATCAACGAGGACATGCTTTTGGTGATACCCAGGTCCTGCTCGATCCCCGCGGCACTGGCAAAGCCATAATTGGCGCGATCCAGATACGCGAGGCTGTAGGTAATGAAAATTAGCGGAATCAGATACCGCCAACGCTTGGGTGCAAAGCTTTTGGATTTGACCTGTGGACGATTGTCGTCGGTAGCCTGCCCGTCAATATCGACCAGCGACGCTACCTGCTCTTTGAGATTGCTCATTGGGTGTCCCCTGTTGTTGTTTTTTTTTGCGGCGGGAGTGACATTCAAACGACGCTTGTCAGGCCTCCGTCGACGAAGATCGTCTGGCCATTGATGAAGTCCGAAGCAGCGGATGCGAGAAATACGGCGGCACCACATAACTCCTCGACGCGCCCCCAACGGCCTGCCGGCGTGCGTTTGCACAGCCATTGGGAAAACTCTGGATTGTCCACCAGCGCCTGGTTCATCTGCGTCGCAAAATAGCCCGGTGCCAACCCATTGGCCTGAATACCGTGGCACGCCCATTCGGCGCACATGCCCTTGGTGAGCATCTTCACGGCACCTTTCGACGCCGCATAGGGAGCGATCGTCGGGCGGGCCAACTCGCTCTGAACCGAGCAGATATTGATGATCTTTCCGCGACGCCGGGCAATCATGTGCCGGGCGACTGCCTGGGACACATGGAAAACGCCGTCCAGGTTGACCCGCATCAAGTCGTGCCAATCGTTCGCAGCAAAGTCTTCCAGCGGTGCGCGCCGTTGAATACCGGCATTGTTCACCAGGATATCGATGGCTCCGCTCTGTGCTTCAAAGCGGTTGATCACATCGAATACCTGAGCCTGATCGGTAACATCGAACACCGCGATCTCTGTAGCTACGCCCTCGTCCCGCAATTGACTTGCGATGAGTTGCGCTTTGTCACTATTGCGATCATTGATCACCACAGTGGCGCCCGCAGCTCCCAATCCTCTGGCCAACTCAAGCCCGATGCCCTTGCCCGAACCGGTGATAAGGGCCCTGCGCCCGTTAAGCTGGAAGCTACTTGTATTGAATGACATGCTGTTCTCCACAAATGGCCATTTTTTATTTTCGGCCTTGCTGTCACTTCATCGCAGCCCGGCGGTCACGTCCAATCGTCATTAATGATCTCGTGATCAAAATTCATGATGAACGTGATACGGGCTCTGAAAATCCGGAGTATTCAAATGGAAATCAAGCACTTGAGAGCATTTGTGACCTTGGCTCAGGAGCTTCACTTCGGTCGAGCCGCGCAGCAACTGTCGATCGTTCAACCGGCGCTGAGCATGCAGATAAAGCTACTCGAGGAAGAACTGGGGGTGCGCCTGTTCGAGCGCAATCGGCACTCAGTCGCTTTGACCGAAGTGGGACTGATTTTCCTACCAGAGGCGCGCGCGACCTTGCATCAAGCGGCCCACGCGGCGGACGTGGCCAGAGCGTCAGGGCGCGGTGAAATAGGTCGCGTGCGTTTGGGTTTCGTCTCCTCGGTATTACCCGAACTGCTGCCCACCTTGATCCGCTCGCTGCATCAGCGATTCCCGCGAATTGAACTGGAACTCAAGGACATGCCGGGCCCGGATCAGACCGCGGCGCTGAAAAATGGCCAGCTCGAATTCGGCCTGATGCGTTTGCCGACCGTGGCCCCGGGAATCCAAACCCTGGAAGTGTTGCGGGAGACCTTCATAGTGGCATTGCACGTCGATCATCCTCTGGCAGCGTGCGGCACGCTGCACCCCACAGCGCTGGTAAACGTACCCGTTTTCGTCCTCGGCAGACGCTATGCCCCCGGATTTTACGATGGCCTGATGCAGGCCGTGAGCGGCCATGGCGCGCAGCTGGAAATCGCATCGGAACTGGGCGAATTCACCACTATGCTCGCGCTGGTTTCCGCCGGGTCTCGGCGTCGGGTTACTGCCCGCTCGTGCCGGGCGTGCGCTGCCAGCCAATGTCATTTCCAAACCCCTTGAATTGGGGAATTACCGAGCAACCACTGGCCTTGCCTGGGTTGATTTGAACAGTCCAGTGAAGAGCACTGTATTCAATCTGGTGAACGAACTGCTGGCTGACCCCGTTGCCGAGAACTTTCGATAGGAGAGGATCAGCCGTGGTGAGCCTGGGCTTTCACGCTTATGTTTAGAAAATGCATTGAGCTCGCCGCAGTTCTGTCTAGAGTGAACAAGACACGGAGAGCCCTATGGAGCAGCGCAAACACGGCCCAGCGTCGGGATTCGCTACCTGAAGTCCTCTCGCCCATCGTCATTCGCCTCCTGCTACGCTCTCACTTAGCGCCCCTAAGCAGCTCACGTCATCGTCGGGTCGCCAGGAGCCTAAAATGAAATGCGCATTTCTGACGTTCATAGCCCTACTCACCTGCTCATCGGCAATGGCATCACCGCCAGATGGAGAAAAACTTTTTCAAGATAACTGCATTGTTTGTCACGGACCTCGAGGCACGGGAGGATCGGCACCTAAGCTGGCCGGAGATGCCAGTGAGTGGAAATCAAAAGTATTTGAGCGAGCCGTGCTTAGCGGTATCGACGACCATGGAAAGCCTCTGAAGGCGCCAATGCCGCATTGGGCTAGCGATAGCTTCAAATCTGACAACGGTGTAAAGCCAAGCAAACTTGAAATTGATGCAATTCAGAAATACCTGCATCAGCAAAAGTAGTGTGTTTGCTTCGACCGAATGCTTTCGTTTCGGCGACATGCTTTTCACGCAGTGCTCACAGAATGGAGCGCAGATTACCCCTGCTCCTTTGAAGAATTCCCATTTGGCCGCCCGCATGCGGGTCATTTTTTTGGCTGCTACGCTTTCCTAATTCACAGGAGAAGTGGCCATGCCTGACGTCTATGTTTCGCATCTTCGGCAGCTTCATCGACGCTGAGCAGAAAGAGTGGTTGGCATCCCACAAACCTGAACGCGCCAAAGGCATCCAGTAGTACGGATGGAGTTGGCGGCCAGATCCAGGCTGCGGGCCATCGTAAAAAGTCATTTAGCACTGTTAGCACTGGCGGCTACGTTAGGTCGGGAGGCTACCTGCCGCCCTTCGTGACTGGGAGCAATCGGCCATAAACGGTCATTCATAGCGGGTGAAGCCCCCCGAATGTCGAGGCCAATCACTACGAAAAGGGTAAATTTTCAGGGTCCTTGCGCGAGTGGTGTCTATAATTTTCCAGATATCGGCCCCACTGGTCAGTGAATACAAATGCCCGCAGATGACGACTCGCTGCCCGGTTCTGAAATTCTCTTCGACGAAGCTGATTGTGGCTTACTGCTTACCGCAGAAAATGGCCAGATCGCACAGGTCAACCTCACCTTCTGCCGCTGGATTGGCTATCGCAGGACAGAGCTGCTCGGTCGTCACATCCAAGACCTGATGAGCCTTGAAGGGAGGACGTTTCATCGGATGTACTGGACGCCCCTTATGCAAATCCAGGGCGTGATCGCTGATGTCAAGTTCGATCTCGTTCACTACAACGGACATTCAATTCCGATGATGCTCAGCGCCATCCGCTGTGAGAACTCTGCTGGCATATTTCATGAAATGACGCTGTTCAAAGTCGAAGATCGGCAAAGGTACGAGCGCGAGCTACTCAATGCCCGAATGCTTGCCGAAAGACATTTGGCAAAACACCTCAAGGATCAGCGGGTAATGGATATTACCCAAGACAAACTGCGCATTACTTACGCCGCGGCTGAAGACAGGGCCCTGTTCGCCGAGCAACTTATCGGGATTGTCAGTCATGACCTGCGCAACCCTTTGTCGGCGATAAAAATGGCAACGGAACTGCTGGGCCGCAGGGAGATGGATGCTAAACAAGCACAAATACTTGGCCACATCGCCCACTCGGCAGAGCGCGCACAGCGTCTGGTGGCCGATCTGCTGGATTTCACCTTGACGCAGGTCGGGCGAGGTATCGCGGTCCTGCCCAAACCAGTTGATCTACACGAACTGGTCGCCGACTGCCTGGACGAGCTGGGTCTGGCTTTCCCCGGGCATGAGTTGATCCACCTGCGTTATGGACAAGGTGACTTTACTGCCGACAGTGATCGGCTGTATCAGCTCATCGGCAACCTGGTCGCCAATGCAGTAGCCTACGGTGCTGCCGATAGCGAAGTCACCGTTTCTTCGAGCTTCGAAGAGCAAGCTGTCATTATTACAGTGCACAACCTTGGCACACCCATACCACTGGAGTTGCTCAAGGACCTGTTCGAACCGATGATCCGTGGCAGTCATGACAATGCTGAACTTAGAAGTGTCGGGCTGGGCCTGTTCATTGTTCGTGAGATCGCAAGGGCGCACTACGGCGAAGTGGCTGTAACGTCTTCTCTAACGAGCGGAACGACATTCACTGCAACCTTTCCTCGCGCCTTAATTAGCTTGGATTGACCCTCACTCAGTCCCATCGCCCCTCCATTCCTAGCTGACGATAGCCTGGCGTGACTGGCCGCTGTGGGCTGTGGATTCAACCGGTCGCGACAGGCAGCAATCATCCAATCCGCTCTTCCCAGAGAGATCTCGCGGCCCTTGTCCCGAAACCTTCTCGCCCGCTTAAACCTTCCAAGTGATCCCCATCCGTTGCTGCTGTAGCAGAATCCACAAAAAACAAAATGATTGCACTTTGCCATTTCGTGACCGATTGGTTTTCGCTGTGAACGCTAAATTGGCACGTGTCGATATCAGGCAAGGAGGCGGCGTGGACAGGTAACTGAATTGTCGAACAAGCCGGGTAAGGTGGCGCCTTCTTTTCATAGAAATAACCACATCGCGACGATGGGTTTGATAAGAACTGCAGCGTTTGAAGGGTGCCACTTTTAGGAAGCGGCAGCAGGAAACGATGATGATCCGTTGCCCCCATCAATTCGCTTAAATGTCGATCAGCAGAGAAAAAAACCAATGATTAGCCCTAACTCCAAGGATTCGAGTGGCCAATTGGCGCAGGGCTTCAAGCCTCGTCACGTAACAATGCTGTCTATCGCCGGGATTATCGGCGCAGGTTTATTCGTTGGCTCAGGACATGCCATTGCAGCTGCTGGTCCAGCAGTCCTACTGGCGTACCTATTCTCAGGCCTGCTCGTCGTTCTGGTCATGCGTATGCTCGGTGAAATGGCGGTGGCCAATCCGGACACTGGCTCGTTCTCCACCTATGCCGACCAGGCAATAGGTCGTTGGGCAGGCTTCACCATCGGTTGGCTGTACTGGTGGTTCTGGGTACTGGTGATTCCTATTGAAGCACTGGCCGCCGGCCACGTGTTAAACCAGTGGTTCCCCCAGATTGATGCCTGGCTGTTCGCCCTGGTGTCGATCATTGTGTTGGTGATCACCAATCTGTTCAGTGTCTCCAAGTACGGCGAATTCGAATTCTGGTTCGCCATGGCCAAGGTGGTGGCGATCATCGGTTTCATCGGCGTGGGTTTTGCCGTGTTGATGGGCTGGGTGCCTGAACGGGAGGTCAGCGGCTTGAGCGGCCTGATGGCCGAACACGGCGGGTTCGCCCCCAACGGCCTGTCGGCGGTGGTGGGCGCCTTCATCACCATCATGTTCAGCTTCATCGGGACCGAGGCAGTGACCATCGCCGCCGCCGAATCCGACAATCCCTCGCAGAACATTGCCAAAGCCACGCGTTCGGTGATTTGGCGCATCGGCGTGTTCTACCTGTTGTCGATTTTCGTGGTCATCTCCGTGGTGCCCTGGAACGATCCACTGCTCGCCCAGGTAGGCTCCTACCAGCGGGCACTGGAAATCATGAACATTCCCCACGCCAAGTTCATGGTGGACGTGGTAGTGCTGATCGCCGTGGCCAGTTGCATGAACTCCTCGATCTACATTGCTTCGCGCATGCTGTACTCGCTGGGCCGTCGTGGCGATGCGCCGAAGGCGCTGAAGGCGACCTCCTCCGAAGGCGTGCCGCGGGCAGCAGTCATCGCCAGCACCGTGCTGGGCGCGGCGATCACCGTGTGGAGCTACTTCATGCCCGCCGGGCTGTTTGACTTCCTGCTGGCCAGCTCCGGCGCGATTGCCTTGCTGGTGTACCTGGCCATTGCGGTGTCGCAGTTGCGCATGCGCCGGATGTTGCGTCGGCAGAACGTTGAGCTGACCTTTCGCATGTGGCTGTTTCCATGGCTGACGTGGCTGGTGATTGCGTTCATTTGCGCAGCGCTGGCAGTCATGATGATCACCCCAGAGCACCGTACTGAAGTCAGCACAACCATTGGACTGGCGCTGGCGATTTCCTTTATCGGCCTTGTGACGTCGCGTCACCCTGCGCAGGCTGCGAGGGTGACGTCAGTGGGATAAAACCAAAGAGGTATTTGCGCCAAACCTAATACTCCCTACGCCAAGGGGTCTCAGGCCGTAATCGCTCTTTGTGAGGACATGACCACGATGTCATCGAACTCCACCTTGTCCGACGGTACGACTCAATCCGTTGGTTTTCTGCTGTTGGATAAATTCACACTTATTTCCCTGGCGTCCGCAGTAGAGCCACTGCGCATGGCCAATCAGTTGTCGGGGCGAGAGCTGTATCGCTGGCATACGTTCAGCCCCGCAGCAGTCATCAACTAAACAACTGACAGCGCTAGACCAGGCACGAAACGAATCGACTTTTGCCAGTGTTCGGATGGTTGATCGTTCTGACTTGGCGGCATCGTGCTGATCGGCCGTCCCTGCCGTCCCCATTTATCTGTAGTGCATGGGTTTACTCAATAAGATCACGCAGGAGATTTGACGTGCACATTGGTGTTCCTCTCGAAACCCAGACCGGTGAAACACGGGTTGCTGCAACCCCGGAAACCATCAAGAAGCTGATCGCCCAGGGTCATAAGGTCACTGTACAAAGCGGCGCCGGCGTTAACGCCAGCGTTGTCGACAGTGCCTATGAAGCGGCAGGCGCAACCATTGGCAGCGCCAATGACGCGTTTGGTGCAGAGCTGATTTTGAAGGTGGTCGCCCCCAGCGACAGCGAGCTGGCGCTGATTAAAAGCGGCACCGTTGTAGTGGGGATGCTCAACCCGTTCAGCAACGACACCATCGCCAAGCTGGCCGAGTGCGGGATTACCGCCTTTGCCCTGGAGGCTGCGCCTCGCACCTCCCGCGCCCAGAGCCTGGATGTGCTGTCCTCCCAAGCGAACATTGCCGGTTATAAATCCGTGCTGCTGGCCGCTCACTACTATCCACGTTTCATGCCGATGCTGATGACCGCCGCGGGTACCGTGAAAGCAGCCCGCGTGCTGATCCTCGGTGCCGGTGTGGCCGGTTTGCAGGCCATCGCTACGGCGAAACGTCTGGGTGCGGTGATCGAAGCGTCTGACGTGCGTCCTGCGGTAAAAGAGCAGATCGAATCCCTCGGCGCCAAGTTCGTCGACGTGCCTTACGAGACCGATGAAGAGCGTGAATGCGCCGTCGGTGTCGGCGGTTACGCCCGACCGATGCCGGCCAGCTGGATGCAGCGCCAGGCCGCGGCCGTGCATGAACGCGCCAAGCAGGCTGACATCGTTATCACCACCGCGCTGATCCCCGGCCGCAAGGCACCGACGCTGTTGAGCGCGGAAACCGTGGCCCAGATGAAACCGGGTTCGGTGGTCATTGACCTCGCGGCAGCCCAGGGCGGCAACTGCCCGCTGACCGTGGCCGATCAGGTGGTTGTCGAGAATGGCGTGACCATCGTCGGCCCGACCAACCTGGCCAGCGCCGTGGCGGCTGACGCTTCGGCGCTGTACGCACGCAACCTGCTGGACTTCATGAAACTGATCTTCACCAAAGAAGGCCAGTTCGAGATCAACCTTGAAGACGATATCGTCGCCGCGTGCCTGATGTGCCGCGACGGCCAGATCGTGCGCAAGAACGGCTGAGGATAAAAACAATGGAAGACATGCTGATCTCTCACGGTATCTACAACCTGATCATCTTCGTGCTGGCGATTTATGTCGGTTACCACGTGGTCTGGAACGTCACACCTGCACTGCACACGCCGTTGATGGCGGTGACCAACGCCATCTCGGCGATCGTGATCGTCGGCGCCATGCTCGCCGCCGCCCTCACCGTGACCCCGCTGGGCAAGACCATGGGCACCCTGGCGGTGGCCCTGGCGGCCGTTAACGTGTTCGGTGGCTTCCTGGTGACCCGGCGCATGCTGGAAATGTTCAAGAAAAAAGCGGCTCCGGTAAAAGCTCCGGCAGCCAAAGCCGCAGCAGCCAAGGCTGAGGTGCAGCAAGCATGAGCATGAACCTGGTTACTTCCCTGTATTTGATCGCCTCGGTCTGCTTCATCCAGGCGCTCAAGGGCCTTTCGCATCCCACCACGTCGCGGCGCGGCAATGTCTACGGCATGCTCGGCATGGGCTTGGCGATCCTCACCACGGTCGGCCTGATCTACAAGTTGGGCTCCGAACTGGCGCAGGACGGTATCGTCTACGTGATCGTCGGCCTGCTGATCGGCGGCACTGCCGGTTCGATCATGGCCAAACGCGTTGAAATGACCAAAATGCCGGAACTGGTCGCCTTCATGCACAGCATGATCGGTATGGCCGCGGTGTTCATTGCGATCGCGGCTGTCGTTGAGCCGCAATCGCTGGGTATCGTCAAACAACTGGGCGATTCGATTCCTGCCGGTAATCGCCTGGAACTGTTCCTCGGCGCGGCCATCGGTGCAATCACCTTCTCCGGCTCGGTGATCGCCTTCGGCAAGCTGTCGGGCAAGTACAAGTTCCGTTTGTTCCAGGGTGCACCCGTACAGTTCAGCGGCCAACATAAGCTGAACCTGGTGCTGGGTCTGGCGACGCTGGCGCTGGGCATCACCTACATGTTGACTGGCAACTTCAGCGCATTCGTCCTGATGCTGGCGCTGGCGTTCGTGATGGGCGTGCTGATCATCATCCCGATCGGCGGCGCCGACATGCCGGTGGTGGTGTCGATGCTCAACAGTTACTCCGGCTGGGCTGCGGCAGGTATCGGCTTCTCGCTAAACAACTCGATGCTGATCATTGCCGGCTCCCTGGTGGGCTCAAGCGGTGCGATCCTCTCGTACATTATGTGCAAGGCGATGAACCGTTCGTTCTTCAACGTGTTGCTCGGTGGCTTCGGCAATACGGCAGATGCCGCTGGCCCGGCAGGCTCGAAAGAAGCCCGTCCGGTGAAATCCGGTTCGGCTGACGACGCGACCTTCCTGCTGACCAACGCCGACACCGTGATCATCGTGCCGGGCTACGGTTTGGCAGTGGCCCGCGCGCAACACGCATTGAAAGAGCTGACCGAGAAGCTGACTCACCGCGGCGTGACCGTGAAGTATGCGATTCACCCGGTTGCCGGTCGTATGCCCGGCCACATGAACGTGTTGCTGGCCGAGGCCGAAGTGCCTTACGACCAGGTGTTCGAGATGGACGACATCAACTCCGAGTTCGGCCAGGCCGATGTGGTGCTGGTGCTCGGTGCCAACGACGTGGTCAACCCGGCGGCCAAGAACGATCCGAAATCGCCGATTGCCGGCATGCCAATTCTCGAAGCGTTCAAGGCCAAGACCATCATCGTCAACAAGCGCTCGATGGCCAGCGGCTATGCCGGCCTGGACAACGAACTGTTCTACCTGGACAAAACCATGATGGTGTTCGGCGACGCCAAGAAGGTCATCGAGGACATGGTTAAAGCCGTCGAGTAAGTCCTGCCTCAACGCAACACTAAAATGAAGCGCCCTTCCCTATCCTGCGAACGTTACGCTTTCGCAGGATAGGGTGAAAATAGACCGGACCTTCTCACGCTGATTGTCTGCGCCAAGTGCCGGGGGATGTGCCGAACTGGCGTTTGAATGCGCGACTGAACGCGGCTTCGGATTCGTAGCCAACGGCAAAGCCGATTTGCGCCACATTACTGCGACCTTCGCGCAGGTGTTGAGCCGCCACGTGCATACGCCAGAGCGTCAAGTATTGCATTGGTGGCTGTCCGACCAACGCCGTGAATCGCTCCGCGAATACCGAGCGCGACATGCCCACTTCAAGAGCCAGGGCTTCTGCAGTCCAGCCCTCGGTTGGGCGAGCATGGAGCAGCGCCAGTGCGCGCCCGATATGCGGATCTCGCAAACCCGCCAGCCACCCGCGCCGCTCAGCGGGGAGGCTCGCGACATACTGGCTGACGGCTTCGACGAACAGCAATTCGGACAGCTTGGCGATGACCGTTGTCGAGCCGAGGCGCCCCGCCGCAATCTCACTGACAGCGAAACGGAATGAGCTCTCAATCCAGGCTCCCGAAGCCGTCGCGCGTAAATCTAATTTCAATAAGGATGGCAGCGACGAAAGCAACGGACTGAAGGGTGTTTCAGAGCCGAGGAATCCGCACAATAGTTGCGTGACCTCGCCGCCCCCGCCGTACTTGATTCGTGAAACAGCGCCGACTTCTGGCGGCCGAATAACTTCGCCCGCCGGCATGGGCGCAATGCTCAGGTCGCTGCCAAAAGAATGAGGGTCATTGTGCGGAAGCAAAACGAGTTCACCTGCCCGCACGTCGATGGTGGCACCACCATCGATTCGTAATTGCATGTGCCCCGCGGCTACAAAATGCGACGCAATGATATGTCGAGGTGCCGCCAGGAACGGTTTGCAATCGTCCGCAGAGATTCTTCCCTTGATGCACCAGGGCGCAGTGAATTCCGACTCGAGGAAGACCCCTCCAGACAGCCGAATCACACGCAACACATCAGAAAACGCATCCAACAATTGCCAGCCCTCCGTTCCGGAGTCCGGAGCATGTAATCAGGCGACCTGGTCATTCATCGCCTGAACTGCGAGGCCTAGATTAGCACCAACGCGGACTCAGTGATCGAGACTATCCCCAGATGCTTCACCGCTGGTCATGGGCTCCGACGTTAACCGTAATTGCACCATTCCAACTCGACCAGGCAAGCAGGAGATCGATATGAACACCGTTGCTACCATGCCCAGCTCAGATTCGGACAACGCCGCCCGTTATGCTCAACTTGTCAGATCATCGAAGAAAGCTGAATGGCAGATCGATCGTGATTTGCTACAGGACCGGAGCTTCGACTTCTCGCGCAAATTCTTGCCCGACGGACTATCGCGGATCGACCGCCTGACCTTTCTCGCCGCGGACGAGGCGCGTCTGCTCAGTCAGATTCAGGGCCGAACCTATGCGTATATCTTTGGCTTGGTCGAGCGTTTTATCAGCGCCAAAATGCTCGATCAAGGTCGGGCTCATGTATTTGACGATCAGCTCGCACTCGAAGCGCTGGTGCGCTTTTCTAACGATGAGATCAAGCACCAGGAGCTGTTCCGGCGCATGGAGACAATGATTAGTTCGCAATTGCCAGCGGGATATCGCCAAGTTGCCGATCCAAACGATGTGGCGCGCTCGGTACTTGCGGCCAGCACTTGGTCGGTGCTGGCGCTGACCTGTCATATCGAGCTGTTTGTTCAGGCGCACTACACGCAAAGCATCGCCCCCCGTGAGGAGTTGTGCCCACTATTCAAGGATGTTTTCAAATTTCACTGGAAGGATGAAAGCCGACACGTCGTACTCGATGAACTGGAGTGGAAGGCAGAACACGCGAAACTCTCGCCAGCCGAGCGCGACCAGGCAGTGAACGATCTGATTGCGCTGGTGGCAGCCGTCGATGGAATCCTGCTGGCACAATCGGCATCCGATGCCGACTACTTTATTCGCAATGTTCCACGATCATTCAGTGTCGATGAGACAGCGCAAATCAAAGCCTGCGTGCTGAGCGCTTACCGCTGGCAATACATTATCTCAGGCGTGCAGCATCCACACTTTGGCCGGTTGCTTACGCACATGACAACACCCGCACAGATGTCCACGATTCAGACCGCACTGGCGCCAATCATGAGCAATTGATCGACAGGGGGCGGCCGACCGTGCGTCGGCCGCGCGGCTGTGGGATGACGTGTTGAAAACGATTTATCGAGGCTGGCAGCCATGACAATACCGATGTGGATGTTGCTTGGATTTGCGACCTGGACTTTGCTGCTGTTGATGGCAACCGTCGGGGTGTATCGCTGGGTCAGAATCTTGTTCTCGAATGTTCCGATTGGCTCTTTCCGATGCGATCAGCTCGAAGGCGAGGATTGGTATCGGCGTGGGATAAGAGCACACGCGAACTGTGTGGAAAATCTGCCTGTCTTTGGCGCCATCGTGTTGGTGATTTCAGCCCTGGGTGTCGACGACCCTGCAGCGAGCTACTTGTCCGTCATCGTCCTGATCGCTCGCGTGTGCCAGTCTCTGGTTCACGTATCCCATGTGCAAACCAATACGTTGGTGGCGGTTCGGTTTACTTTCTTTTTCGTTCAGTTGGTCTGTTTTCTAGCGCTCATTGTTATAGCTGCTTGTTACGGCGTATGAATCTCTTATATAGAGGGATGAATCCAGATTTTTTCCTGCAAATCAACATTTCGCTCGGACGCGGCCTGGCGATTCAGGGGCGTGAAATATAGGCCCATGATTTATATGGAATTTTAAAAAAAAATGTAATGGGCAGCGCAGAGCTATCTAGAGACCACTATTATTTCGTTATCGCCGAATTCGATCTAATCACTGTTATACGTCAGCGATACAGCACGCCCTTAATCAATAATCATAGGAGAGTAACATGTCGATAAAAAAAAGAACTGCCTTACTCGTGCTGGCTTTTAGCTTTTTCGTAGTTACGAGTTGTGCCGACATAAGAAATTATTCAGAAATCTCAAGCGAAAGAAACAAGAGCATTGTTCCTGACATTGACTATTATGACCTTGCATACAATGTAGATATTATTGTGCTCCCCGCAGAAATAAAAAACAAAGAAAACGTAGATATAGACAATAATTTTTCAGGCGAATTACAAATTTCAAACTGGGGGAATGCTATCAAGAATGCGACCCAGAAAGAAATTCATAACAGTGATCGTTTTATCGAATTTGGAAATCACAGTGGTCGCATTGAAATAAGCGCAGAAGTATCTTCTGTATCTATAAGCAACGCTTGGGGTGGAATTCGATCGAAGTGCAACGTTGTTTACACATATAAAGATTTAGTGGCAGGAAAAATACTCTCCAAGCATGAAAGTGCCATTGAAGTAATGGCGCTACCCCCTGCCATACCAAAATCCAGTAATAGCTTTTTTTACAGCTTTGATCAACTTACATATGCTATTGCTCGCGAGGCGATTATTGGTCTCATTCGGCTGCCGCCTATTGCTGACATTCAGCTAACACAGAGGCAAGTGAAGTTTTACAATTCGAATATTAAAAGAAGGCCCAGCCCAATTATTAGCTATGTTCCAATTGACAATCTTATTAGCAAAAATAAAAAAGAACTAAACTCTGCTTTTTCAACGGCTAAGAAAATTCAAAAAAATAGTAATAAATCGGCAAAAAAGAACAAATCAAAAGTTATAGTAGACGCCGTCTCTGCTCCCGCTGCCCCACCCCTGAAATCTAACACTGCTAGTGATACATCCACCGCAGACACCGTTAAATCGAGTGAAAACCCTGTCAATCAGAACTCAAGCCAGGCTGCGACTGAAACTAAAAAGAACGACGAACCCAGTTATGACGGCAGTGGATACATAGCCACTCCGGGGCACTATCAACCTCAAAATGAGGTAGAGGCAGAGCAAGAAAGAGCAATGGACACATGGATTAAAGAGGAAAAAGCAAAGTTACAGAAAGCGACTGGCGATGCCGCTTCACGTACCGGGTATACAGCCGCACCGGGACTCTATCAACCTCAAAACAAGGTATCAGCAGAGCAAGAAAGAGCAATGGACGAATGGTTGAAAGAGGAAAAAGCAAGGTTACAGGGAGCGACTGGCAATGCCGCTTCACGTACCGGGTATACAGCCGCACCGGGACTCTATCAACCTCAAAACAAGGTATCGGCAGAGCAAGAAAGAGCAATGGATGAATGGTTGAAAGAGGAAAAAGCAAGGTTACAGGGAGCGACTGGCAATGCCGCTTCACGTACCGGGTATACAGCCGCACCGGGACTCTATCAACCTCAAAACAACGTAGAGGCAGAGCAAGAAAGAGCAATGGATGAATGGAAAGGGCAATAAAATAAACTCCGTAGCCAACTCCAAAGAGTGCGGATCGAAAAAGCGACCACCACTCATTGTGACTGATCCAGCCTTGTCCTCCCTCAACGTGGAGGACGAGCCATGAACACTATTGCTACATACAGCCATCTGCCTTGGAACAAGGGTAAGCTTGTCGGGCAGAAAGCCCCGCTCCGAGTCAGAGATATCTGGCTTAACGTTTTTGCGTCCTCCCCTACTGATGCTCTGTCGGCTGGACGGCACATTGTTACCAAAACAGCAACAGACTATTACAAACTATAAGCTAGCTACCTATTAGCATGCTTGGTATATTCAATAATTATTCATAAACCTTTAATCTGGACAATTAATAACTCTAACAAACTAATTACACTATAAGCGCCAGCTATCAAACCTACAAATATATTGCTATAAACCAACAATCTGCCATGCAGTCGCACCAATAAAACTTACGCTTTAAAAATGCACTCCTAAAATTACATTACGAAAGACAAAAATAAGTAATATTTTTACGATTTGTTTTTTGCTACATCCATGAATTTTATAATCAAAACCATGACAAACCTTACAGAGATATCACTTCAACACCCTCAATACTGGAAGTTCGATATAAACAATCGCATCCTGTTCGACGGCGCCAATCAAATACACTTAACAAACATTGAGAGCATCATTGTAAAGAATATGCTCCTCAAGGAGGAGCGCGTCATCAGTAGATCTGAGCTAATTAGTAGTATTGGGAGAGAGCCTGGCCTCTATCGTGGCCTGGAAATGAGTTTGAGCAGGCTACAAATAAAGTTCAAGAAAAGCGCTGGAGGCAGGTATCTCTTTCGCGCAGTCAGAAATCGTGGCTACTGCCTCACTCAAACCATACATATTAATGGGGAGCCATCTCGGGAATTTACGTGAGGCAAGCGGCAATACACCCCTCGCATGGTCATATAGTTGATGATGACACTCAGAAACTCAACCGCGCACCAGGTAGGCTCCAGACGGGACCCGATGGCGCAGCTTCTTGCATCGGCCGGGTGCAGGCTGATGCCCGGGCGGGCGATCTGGAAACCAGATTCGGCACTTACCCGGAGGCGGCCAATGTCCGCGGGGAATCTCAACTCCATCGTACGCGGGCGCTGGCTCGGCGGAAGCCGCTTGCAATTCTCCTTCGGGCATTGCGCGAGCAAAGTTGCCAGCATCGCGCCCAGTATCCGGAGTGGATTGTTCAGCAGCGGCCATTTCTGCTTCGCGGAGCCTTTGGGCCTCCTCTTCAAGCCCCTTCTGTACTGCGACCTGGTCCTCTTTAGCGTTGGGTGAGGTACTCGAAGCCTTGGCCTGCTGCGCAGCCTGGATCAATTGGAAGTTGCGGTTGCGTAACTGTATGTTGCTACCAACCCTCATGTTCGAGCGCACCGCCAACGTTTCAGCCTGCTGGTATTGCCCCTGCTGAAGACGCAATACACCGAGGTAATGCAGCGTCGCAGGATTGCTCGGCTGGATATGCAGGGCACGCTCCAGCGTGGCAGCGGCTTGGTCCAACTGGCCATTTCCATACTGCCGCGAGGCGGTTTCGATCAGGGTGGTTGATGCGCTGTTACTTTGCGAGGGCGCCCTTCGCTCGGCAGCAACCGAACAAAGCGACGCGACGGCGCAGAACGCCAGGATGAGACCCGGCAGAAAATTCTTGGTTGGCATCAGGGGGCGGACTCGGCTGATCTCGGACGGCACTGTCGTAAAACAGGCCACCAGTGCTGCTCGGCATCTGCGATACAGGGCCCCCATTGACCTGGCCAGTACCCTGAAGTTCCCGCTGCAACGGCCGCTGCGGACGGAGTGGAATCCGCAGGTCACCGCAACCGGTATCATTCTTTACCTGAAATTTAAGCTGGTATCATTCAAGCACTGACAAAATGAGCAAAAAACATGAATCGTCGTAAAAAAATAAATCAGTTATTAAAGGCTAACGCCAAAAAGGCCAGCGCCAAATTGGCACCGAAAAGTAAGACTAAATACATTAGTAAAGCTGACCGATTGAAGCTGGCTGCTGAAGCCGGTCAGGACTCAATCATTTCCGCTGATAGCTGATCCACACATTTGATTGGGCTATTCATTCCGACGGCACGTACCGCGAGGAAGCGGCCTGACCATTCATTCAAGCCGAAACCGATTCGCGGCTCTGAATCCGGATTCCCCAGATACATTTAACTGGACGCTTTTGGCCGATTGCTACCCTTCGCAACGGCCAGCTGCGAAATTGCGCTCCGCTTGACCACTCATTTGCATTCGACCTGACCAGTCACTTGCATTCGTTCTGACCAGCGATTGCATCGGATTTGACCAACACGCGTTGTAACCATGATCGGCAGAGAACGGCCAAAAGCAGCCTGTGAATGAAGCAGTAACCTGCGACGATCAATCACAGGTCAATGCGGCTGAGACAACTCAAAAACCTGCTCAAGGAGCACCAAAGCGGGCGAGCGCAGCGTCGATAAAACGTCGCAGTTTAGCGGTTCTCTGACGATTGGCCGTGTAGAGCAAATGCATTTGTCGGCTTGGGGCCTGGTAATCAGCTAATACTCGAACTAACTCGCCGCTGCGCAATGCCGGCTCAAGAAAGTCTTCGGGGCCAAGGACAATCCCGAACCCGTCCAGTGCTGCTGACAGCAATGCTTTGCTCTCGTTGACCTGCAACCGACTGGCGACCTGTACCCGTTCAACCGCGGAACCTTTGCACAATACCCATTCGCGGTCGGCCGGCCGGGACCAATAGGAATAGCCCAGACACTCATGGCTCTTGAGATCACCCGGAATTTGCGGCACTCCACGTTCGGTGAGATAGCTCGGTGCCGCACAGGTTACCAATCGATAAGGCGCCAACGGCCTGGCGGTCAAACTGGACGCAACCAACGGGCCGATCCTGAAAGCCACTTCGTACCCCTCTTCCACCAGATCGACGAAGCGATCGGTCAAATGCAGATCAATTTCGACCTCCGGGTGTTGACGCAAAAACTCCGTCACAAACGGCATGAGGCTATAGGAGCCGAATGTTACGGGCGCGCTGATTTTCAGTTTGCCGCGCGGGGTGTCATTCATGATCTGCGCAAGGGAGTCGGCAGCCTGAGCTTCGCTCAAAATGTGCTTGCAGCGTTCGTAGTAAGCGCTGCCCAACTCAGTCAGGCTCTGGCGTCGGGTGGTACGGTTCAGCAGCCGCGCACCTAGACGTTGCTCAAGCGCGGCAACATGCTTGGCCACCATTTGCGGCGACAGGCCCAATCGCTCGGCGGCGCTGGCATAGGAGCCGGATTCCGCCGCCATCACAAACGCCCCCATGCTCGTCAGGCGATCCATCATTCAACACTCCTGGTAACGAGACTAAGTAGCCGATGATTATTTATCTGCTCCTGGTTGGCAATCATCATAGTTTCTTCTTACTAACCAACGGAGCAAGGACATGCGTATCGGCATTATTGGGGCAGGCTTCATCGGACGTGCAGTGGCGCAATTGGTCATCGCGGCAGGACACGAGGCGATGCTCAGCAATTCACGTGGGCCACGGACCATGAGCAGCGTGCTCAGCGGCATTCCTGGCAGTCAGGTCGGCACTGTCGAGGACGCAGCACAATTTGGCGAAGTTGTACTCGTGGCCATTCCTCTTGAGCATTACCGAAGCGTGCCGGCCAAGTGGCTAGAGGGCAAAACCGTGCTGGATGCCAACAATTACTACCCGGAACGCGACGGTCACATTGCCGCTCTCGACCGATTCGAAACCACCACCAGCCGCCTGCTCGCCGAGCATCTGCCCCGCTCCAGCGTGGTCAAGGTGTTCAATGCAATCCTCGCCCAGGACCTGCTGCTGGACTCGCGCCTGAAAGCGGCGCCCGACCGGCGTGCACTACCAATTGCGGCGGATGACCTGGCGGCGAAAGCGCTGGTGATCACGTTGCTGGATGAGATTGGATTCGACGCGGTAGATGCGGGCAGCCTTGATGAAAGCTGGCGATTCGAACGGGCCAAACCCGCCTACTGCGTACCGCTGGATAAAGAGGGGTTGAAGGTTGCATTGGCTGCGGCCCAGCGGCAGGTCGAATTGCCCGAGGGAACGTGGCGTCGCTGAATACCCACAACCTACTGGATCGAGAGAAGACTTGGAGCTGACTGAGGGCAATGTCAGCTTTGGGTCGGATAGCGACGGTCAAACATCGACCGTCACTATGGATAGTCAGATTTCCGTTTGTTCCGCCATTTCCAGGGCGTCATCGACCTCGATTCCTAGGTATCTGACAGTGTTTTCAAGCTTCGTATGACCAAGTAGGAGTTGAACTGCTCTCAGGTTCTTTGTCCTGCGATAGATCAACGAAGCCTTGGTTCTCCTTAGCGTGTGGGTTCCGTACATAGTTGGATCAAGGCCAATGGTTGTCACCCAAGCTTTCACTATTCGAGCGTATTGCCTGGTGGAAAGATGGTCCGAGGCGTGCAACCGGCTCGGGAACAAGAAGTCCTCGCTGCGCAGACGCGCCTGGTGCATCCAAGCCTCCAGAACTGTTCGGGTTTGCTCAGTGATTTCAAATTGCACCGGGTGATAAGTTTTTTGCTACATCACGATGGCCCGTGACGACACATGCTCCCCATGGGCAATGTCTCGAACTCGCAACTTGGTTAAATCACAGGCACGCAGCTTGCTATCAATGGCTAAGTTGAAAAGCGCCAAATCACGCGTCTTCGCAGCCAGCTGAAGTCTTACGCGGATAGCCCAGATATCTCTAACTCGAAGCGGAGCTTTCTGCCCGACAAGCTTTCCCTTGTTCCAAGGCTGATGGCGGTATCTAGCAATAGTGTTCATGGCTCGTCCTCCACGTTGTTGGGAGAACAAGGGTGGATCAGTCACAATGGCTGGTGGTCGCTATTCGACCCAAAGCGGACTTCCCTGGCCTGTCCGCTTCTACTACATGCTGACGCTGTTGGTCTCGCCCGGGAGAGCCTAATCGTAAGGTCCAGCCTGAACATCGCTAGGGCTACAGGACTTTAAGACCATTGGGAGTCTCGATGTATGCCTGCAAACCATATCGCTCACTCCGCAGGACACTGACCGGGCCGGAAAAGCCGATAGTCTCAAGGTGGTGTTCCACTCCCTCTGGGTCGGGATGAACGATCTCCAAGCGTTGCAATTGGCAGCCCTTATCAGCGAGCCTCTGTGCTGGATGCTCCGAGTCGCCCCAGTCGATCAGGCTAGGCACTACCCCACCCAGCGGTAAGTGGCCGTCAGGCTGAATCGAAATATTCCACGACAGCGCTCCCCTGCTCATCGGCTCGATCATTCCAAAAGCCTTCTTGAGCCTTTCGTCTGCGGCATCTAGATGCTCTGTACGCGCTACCCAATGGGCTAGATATGGAGCTGCTTGTGCACTCAGCTCATCTAGGCCGAACCACCTTGGTCTAGTGGGTAAGGGCGCCATACCGTCGGGGGCAATTACCTCGAGATAAAAAAACTCCCCTAACCGCAGCAGCAAGTTATGTGTACTCATACGCGCATGCTTACCTCCCGGCTGCAACTGCACCCCCAGTTGTTGCTCGACGAGTTGCGCGCCTGACGTAAGGGTCGGTGCCACGATGACCAAATGATCCAGGGTGGAACGCCTCATATGCACAGCTCCATGTTCAGAAGGTCCTGTATATTTTGTCGCCGCCTAATCATCCGAAAACTTGCGTTCTCAATCAGGACCTCGGGCAACAAAGGCCGACTGTTGTAGTTTGAAGACATCGAAGCACCATAGGCGCCCGAATCATGGATCACCAGAAGATCACCGACATGGGCCTGCGGCAGGTCTTGGGCAGCCAGGGCATGTTCATCCTGGGTGAAAACATCGCCGGACTCGCACAGCGGCCCAGCTACCATGGTGGGTTGCAAAGGGCGAGACACCGGAATCCCGTTAGCGTCTAGCAACGTCATGCGGTGGTAACTGCCGTACAAGGCCGGCCGCATCAAGTCGTTAAAGCCGGCATCAACCAGGATGAAAGTATTGCGGCCCATTTGTTTCACGGCGCGGACCTCGGTCACCAGGTAGCCCGACTCTGCGATCAGATACCGGCCCGGCTCTATCTCCATTCGCACGGAATGGCCAAGTACTTCCTCGATTTCCTTCCGGGCCGCCGCCCATGTCCGAGCGTAGCGCTGGATATCGACCGGCGTGTCGGTGCGTCTATACGGAACAGACAGCCCTCCACCAATCGAGAAAGCCTCGATATCCCTATCTAGCTGACCAACAAGCTCAATCATCGATCGAGCAACCTGCTCCAAGTGCTCGTAATCCACTCCTGAGCCGATGTGCATGTGCACGCCTACCAGATGCAAATCGTAGGTCCTGATACAGTCAAGCGCCTCGCCCAGCTGTTCGTGCCAAATACCATGTTTGCTGTTTTCACCGCCCGTGTTGGTCTTGCGACTGTGTCCATGGCCGAACCCAGGGTTGATCCGAATCCAAACCCGGTGTCCTGGGGAGCGCTCGCCCAACTGCCGGAGCATGTCAATTGAGCCCGCGTTCACTTCTATCCTTGACTCGATCACCCGGGCCAGTGTCACCTGGTCCAGCACATCGCACGTCAGCACCACCCCCGCTGGGTGGCCATCGAACGATGCCCCCGCAGCCAGGGCCCGTTCGATTTCACCTATTGAGACGGCATCGAGGACCAGGCCTCGTGCCCGCATCAAGCGCAGGATATGCACGTTTGGATTGGCCTTCTGCGCGTAGCGAACCGTGTCGAAGTCTTGCAGATTTTCGATACGATCGATGATGGTTTTAGCGTCGTATGCCCATAGGGGCGAGCCGTGTCGGCGAACCGCGTCGGCCAATACTTCGAACGGTGCAGAGTCGATCATGAATAGTCCTCGTTCAGGGGGACCATGAGGATGGAGCAAGACGAGCATTCATAAAAATAGCTTTTGTTCTGGAATAGATTCATATCTGATATGACCATTCCATTCTTTCTGGTGCCGCTGTGAAGCTATCCTTTCGCCATATCGAGATCTTTCGAGCCGTCATGTCAGCCGGAAGCGTCACGGGTGCCGCACGTCTTCTCTTCACCTCACAACCCACCATCAGCCGTGAACTGTCACGGTTGGAACAGCTGCTTGGGCTACGTTTGTTCGATCGCGATGGTGGCCGCTTGAAGCCAACGGCGCAGGCGTTGCTGTTGATCGAGGAAGTTGAGCTTTCCTACATTGGCCTAGAGCGTATCGACCGGTACGCTCAGGCCATTCGCAACTTCGAACATGGGAGGCTGGCCATCACCTGCCTGCCACTCTTCTCCCAGACTCTCCTACCCGAGGTATGTCGGCAATTCCATCAGCATCACCCAGGCGTGAGCGTAGGCATTACGGCTCAGGAGTCACCATTCCTGGAAGAGTCGCTGGTCGCCCAACAACATGACCTTGGGTTGACCGAAGTCGAGCAGATTCCCCGAGGGACGTCCGGCGAATTGTTGTTCAGCGCCAGGATGGTCTGCGTGTTGCCGAACCAGCACCCCTTGTTACAGAAGACTCAGCTTGAGCTGAGTGATTTTCACGAGGTGGATTTCATCAACCTATCCAGCCTCGATACCTACCGGCAGCAGTTGGATCAGCATTTCAGAATCGCCGGAGTCAACAGGCGCACGGTCATCGAGACCACCAACGCGGCATCGGTGTGCGCTATGGTCAGGCAAGGGCTGGGCGTGGCGGTTATCAACCCGCTGAGTGGGCTGGAAGCCGCGCAGAGTGGGCTGTCGATTCGCCAGCTAGGTGTCTGCGTTCGTTATCAGGTGATGATGATTCGCCCTAACCACCGGCCAGGCTCGGCGGCGGTGGATTTGTTCAGTGAGGCGCTGCGGACGCAAGCCCGAAAAATGAGCGATATCCTGGCAAAAGATTCTTGAAAAGACCTTCACTTTTTGCGCGATCTGGGGCTTTACGAGGATGGCCCAGATATCCTCATGTCGAGATCATTCACTGGCGCTTACGTTGCGGGATGGGACAGTTCGATGTAGCGGGCCATCACCCGAAAAATCCCGCTAAAGGTATATGTACTGGGCCACCAAGTTGTTCGCGCGTGCTCTTACCCGTAATGGCCGTTTCCAGCCGTTCGCCACCGGCAGCTCTGGGTCGCGAGTTGCCCTTCACTACCGGCGGCTCTCGTTCTGAAGTGATCATCGAACCTCGTGGCATCCATTTTTCCTCCTGCTGACTCTTTCAATCCCACCTTCAAGGACCGAACCTGTGATCGCATCCCCCGCCAAACTCCTCTTCCTGCCCGGAGCCTCAGGTAACACCCGGTTTTGGCATCCGGTTGCTGAGCGCTTGGCCCACCCGGCGCAGCAGGTCCATATCGGCTGGCCCGGCTTTGGAGACACTCCGCCGTTGCCTAGCGTGACTGGCATGCATGATCTGGTGGCTCGCGTGCTGGCCGAGATCGACCGGCCCACAGCGCTGGTGGCACAGTCCATGGGCGGCATAGTCGCTGTGCTTGCAGCGCTTGAACGCCCTGAGCTGATCACGCACCTGACGCTGACCGTCACCTCTGGCGGGGTGGATATGTCTGCTCTGGGCGCGCATGACTGGCGCCCGGATTTTGCTGCCACCAACCCGACACTGCCGAGTTGGTTTCTCGACGACCGCACCGACCTCACGCTCCGGTTGATCGAGTTGCGCATGCCAGTCCTGCTCCTCTGGGGAGATTCTGATCCGATCAGCCCCGTTCGCGTCGGCCAGCGCCTTGCTCAACTGTTACCTCGTGCTGAACTACACGTTTTCCCTGGCGCCGATCACAGTCTGGGCTTTACTCACGCAGCCGAAGTGGTGAGGTTGATCGAGAGACATCTGGCCTGCTGGTAAGCGGAACACTTGTTGCCACCGCGTCGGACTGATTGTGCGACACCGTGCGTTTCAAGACCTGACAGGCAGACATCGGCCAAAAGCAGCCGGTGACGAATCAAATACAACGATGCGTCCAGTCTGCCAAACACATTCGCCTCATGAGTTTTCACACAGTTTGCAAAAGTCATGCGAATAGGGATAGATCGCTTTAAAACGTCAACTCATCACTTGTCTAGCCGCCAGGTCTATTTATGCCGCTAAGCTTTCATAAAATGCATGCCAATGGCGATGATTTCGTTATCGTGGACTCGCGAAACTCACCCAATCCAATCACAAGCAATATGGCTCGGCGAATGGGAGATCGGAACCGAGGAGTTGGCTTCAATCAACTCGCGGTGGTGCTCGATTGCGATGATGCCGATGCGCGTTTGATGTTCTGGAATGCAGATGGCTCAACGCTGGACGCTTGCGGCAGCGCAACGCGGGGGGCCGCGGATATGCTGATGCGCGAATCGAATACGACTTCGGTCGCACTGCGAACCAACCGTGGCCTGCTGACTTGCGAACGAACTTCAACCGGTGCCATTTCTGTAAACATGGGAAAGCCGCTTTTGGGCTGGTCGGATATTCCTCTGGCTCTGGAAATGGATACTTCAATGTTGCCACTTGCCGCTGCCCCAACAGCTTGCAGCATGGGAAATCCGCACTGCACCTATTTTGTGGATGATCTGACAGCAGTTGAGATTGCGACGATTGGACCGACAATTGAAACCAACCCCTTGTTTCCCCTCAGGACGAACGTGCATTTCGTCCAGATCATTGACCGAGAGCATATCCGGTTGCGTATTTGGGAGCGTGGGGGTGGTATTCCGCTGGGTTCAGGCTCCTGCTCTTGTGGCGCCGCGGTTAACGGAATTCGTCGAGGCTTATTAGCCAATTCCGTTGAGGTTGAATGTGACGGCGGAGCTGTAACGGTTCAATGGGATGGCGTGGGATCAGTCTTTCTCACCGGGCCGGTAGAGACGACTTTTTCAGGAGTAATCGCGGATACTCTGTTGAAAGCTTGATTTTCAGGTAGGCCGCTATCGGCCATTGGGTGCTTGTCTGAATGTCAGCTAAGGGTCGGTCGTTCTCTGCCGGTCATGCCCACGAATCGTGCTGGTCAAATCCGATGCAAATGACTGGTCAGGTCGAATGCAAATGGGTGGGCAAGTCCGTGCAATGTAAGCGTTCAGCGATCACACCTTCCCATTGCAACTGCTGGCGCCGTTGATGGATCCCGCTATCATGCAGGGCGTAGATCACGAATGTAGATAACGCTATGCCAAGATTGTCATTCGCCGTCAGAATTTTGTTCGCATGCTGCCTTTTCATCGCAACCGCTAATCACATCCGTGCAGACGTTTCGCATGGATTGCTCTGGGACTACGGATACGGGCCTAGCACTTACTTGGCGAGCCGTATTTTCTGGGGGGCGCTTACGTTTTTTGACCCGCTTGCAGCACTGCTACTTTTCATAAAACCAAGAGCCGGAATCGTGCTTACGGTAGCGATTATTTTGGTCGACGTAACTCATAACACTTTTTACGTCGCATTGAAGCAGCAGTGGCTGGAGCCATTCTACCTGTCCCAGGTAGCTTTTCTTATCGTAGTATTCCTACTCTCACCCATCGCTTGGAATGGCCCTATTCGAGACGTAGCGCTCCCCAGGTATGCAGTGCGTCGATAACGGGCGCCGCTTTTTCCTGCCGTATTCGCCAGCGATCTTCGACGGTCATCTCCCGCGCTTGCCGTTCAATTTCGTACAACCCGCCAATTGAGTGCAGCGCCTGCTCGGCCAGTTGGCTTTTGTTCGTCGCGTGCAGATCGAAAAACTTGCGGCGGGCGTGGGCCATGCAGCCGATTTCGGTGATGCCTTGTTGGAAACTTGCTTTGTGGCCGGCGAAATCGTCGCAAACCAGCTTGCCATTCCACGGGCCAAGAAAGTTGCGTGCATGTTCACCCGCACGGCTTGGGCTGAAGTCGTAAAGCACAGCTTTGAGTGCCGAAAAAGGCGTGGTGCAGTAGGCCCAGACGTAAGCACGGTGGGTTTTCCTCTCGCCCGGTGCGAACATCTGCACCGGCGTTTCGTCAGCGTGGATCACGCCTTGAGCAAGCACTGTTTCGCGCAGCGCATCGACCAAGGGCTAGAGCTGCACACCGGTTTGGCCAACCCATTGCGCCAGTGTCGAGCGGGCGATAGCCAGGCCGGCGCGGCCAAAGATTTTCTCTTGGCCGGCGGATTCAACGCTTTCAGCTCGGCTTCAATGGCCGCGATGTCGGTGTCGAGCAGGTCGTCGAGCAGGCTGCCTTGGACAGGGCTCAATTGTTCACTGCGCTTGGCAAACTTGTTCCGTTTGAACCAAGCGATTTCGTGGGTGAGTTGCTCGATGATGGTTTGGTCGCGATCGTTCTTTTTGCCCATCCTGTCGACTTGCTGCCCGAGAGAATCAACCTGGGACAGCAACTTCACCGCGAGGGCACGCAGTTGGTCGGGGGACATTTGGTCGAGGTTGGGTGAGGACGTCATGCCGCGAACTTTGCCAGAGCAGGCCGTTCGCAGCGATAGACCAATGGGCTAATGGCGGGTGTTAAAGCAGTGTGATTGCACCGCCAGCCCCAACGCGTTGCCAAGGTAGGCCGAGTACCAAGGCCTCGCGTCCAGCTTCAAACCCTTTTGCACGTCAACCAGGCACCCCAGAACAGACTGCTGAAGAAACGCGTAGCGTCCCCGAACCCGGCGTCGTTCAACAGTTTTTGAACCGCCGCCTCAGAATGTGGCGGGTCAGCGCCCTGGAGGATTTTTCCCAGCTTGATCTTCACTTCATCCGGGCTGGCTCCGTGCTGCCGCCACCGTTGGCCCCAGGCAGACAGCAATAGCGGTTGGCCGGCATACGCGTACTGATTTCCCGCGACAATCAGTGGCGCACCGGGTTTCAGACGAGCCCGAATGGAACGTAAAAGCTGGTGCTTGGCATCATCACCCCCGAGATGATGCAGGACACCGATCAAGGTGGCTGCGTCGTAGGACTGGTCTGTTGCCAGGTCTTCAACATGTCCAAGATGCAGGTCAGTTCTTTCAAGCAAGTCGTTGGCCTCCAACTGGTGCTTCGCAGCCTCCAACATGGGCGCGGATGGATCAACGGCAGTGAAGCGCCAGGCAGGCTCCAGCGTTGCCATCGCAACAATTTCCTGCGCAGTGCCGCCAGCGCCAACCACCAGTACTTTCGCCGAATTTGTATCGCCGAGGCTTGCCGCCAGCATGCACGCAACAAGATCGTGGCAGGCGTCATAGCCTGCTAATGCGATACGACTCTGTCTTCCGTACTCATTGGCCCGATGGGTATCAAATTTTTCAGCTGAGTTGAGCGGTAATGATTTCAAGGCGCTTCTCCATGTCCTTGAATCAAGTTAGGTCATACAGGGCGATAATAAAAATTCATTAATTTTATGCAATGCATTCCCATTGGGAATGCATCCTTGGCTCTGAGCTTGTTTGGTTGACCGTCAACTTTGGTCGATTGCTGGCCGTCGCGACGGGCAGATATCGGCCGGTCGGTCGCTCAAAACACTTAAAAACCACTGATTGCTAAAGTAATCAGGATCCGAAAATAGCTCACTCGGTCGAAGGGACGGATGCTTTGCTGCCCAAGCGGATTAGTTCATTGGAGAAACACAGGCCGACGATGATCAGTGCCGCTCCCGCGTACAGGCTTTCGCGCGGTACTTCGTTGAGCGCCACAAACGCCAGCAGCGCGGCGAACAGTGGCTCGGTCAGCTCCAGCGCTTGCACTTGGGATGGCTTGAGATACTCGATGGCCTTGGTGGTGCAGAAGAAGCCCAGGATTGTCGGCAGCGTGGCCAGCGCCAGCAGCGCGGCGATCGCCAGCGGAGACAGCTCGCCCATCGCGAAACCATCGGCCGCAGCCGGCATCAGCAAGTACAGGCTGCCAAAGAACAACAATTGTCGGGTGAAGTGCAGCCCCCCCGACACCCCCATACGCTTCATGGCAACCGAAAAGGCCCCATAGCCGGAGCCAGCCATGGAGGCGAGCGCAGCACCTTGCAGGGTAAAGCCCTGCTGCAGGTCGCCGCCGAAGATCACCGAGATCCCAGCGATAGCCAGTGCGGCACCAACGGTAGCGTTCGCGGTGATGGCATCCTTGAGGAAAATGCGCCCCAGAATGATCGAGGAAATTGAGGCACTGGCCATCAGCACCACCACCACACCTGCCGCAGCGTAGTGTCGATAGGCGGACGTTTCGAAATGGAACAGCACAAAGATGCCAAGGAATGCGCAGATAGCCGCCTGAGTCCATTTGGTCGACGCCGCCGGGCGCTTGAGGAAAAACAATAAGATCGAGAGCAGCACGCAACCCAGTACGGTCTTGATGACAGCGACACTGCTAGCGGTGAAACCATTACTCATGAGTATTTTGCTGAGTACACCGATCGTTGCATTCAGTGCCGCAGCGGAGAGTGCAAATATGACGCCTTTGCTGAAAGTAGATTGCATTGATGACGATCCCTGTCGCTGAATTGTCGTTCGATAGAATGCCGCCCTATATCGACGGCGCAAAGTTTGAGGATACGAAGATCCCACCAACCCCAGTATTTATTGTGGCATAAGCTGGATCGCCCAGTAGGATGCTATTCGCCTTCTTGTCGCCGCCAAGGGAGAAGTCAGAGGGCCTGGACCTTGGCTATGCAATATGAGTTGACGAACGTTGCAGTGTGCTGCAAAGACTGATGTATATCCGGTTTGGCTATTCCATGCCTGTTGGCAAATTGCTCGACCCCCGCTGTATCAAAACGAGTGGTCTGGATAAAGTCCAGGGCTTCGGGTTTTGTATTCAAAAACCACGCGACGGGAGGAATACTCAGTAGCAACTTCAGCAATCGGAGTGAAATGTGATGCTTGGGAGACTTTAAGCCCAAAGGTTGTGCCACCTGTATCAGGAGTTCTCGCAAGTTTGGAGTTTGGTCATCAAGCGCCAGCAGTTCCTGGCCCACCATGGCAGGATCAAAAGCACAAACTGCCACCAGCTCAACCAGGTAATCCACGGTGACCAGCGGCAGCCAGTGCTCGGCGGTACCGGGCACTGCAGTCAGTTTTCCCTGCACAAGGTTGCGTATCAGCTCCACCAGCGGCTGACCGTCAAGGATATGCCCCGTGCGGCTGTGGCCACAGACAGTCGCAGGGTGGACAACGGTAATCTCCCCGCCCTTGGCGGACATGACCTCCAGGGTCGCAAAATGCGCCTCCAGCTTGCTTCCCTCGTAACCACCGACATGTCGGTAGACGGCAGGCCAATTCGTCAACTCCGGATGACGAGGATCAATTCCGATGCGTTGCAGATGTTCATGATTTTTCAGCATGTAGCCGCCGATCATCACTAAACGGCTTTTTTGCTCAGCCGCCAACAGCGCCACGCGCTTTGCCCCTTCCACATTCACCGCACGAGAATGCTTCACTGAAAGCCCCCATGCGAAGTGGGCGCCTAGGTGGAATATGACTCTGGCGTGCCTTAGCACTTCTCGGTCAGCAAGACTCAGCCCGAGATTGTCCCGTTCCAGATCGCCAGCTACGGCAAATACCCGGGTTGCGCACCCTCCCAAATTATCGACTTGCTCCCGCAGTGCAGCTAGTCGCTCTGGGCGACGCATCAACACCCGAACGGTGTGACCTTTTGCACTCAGGTACGCCACCAAATGTTGACCGACGAAGCCGGTACCCCCCGTGACAAAGCACTCCACGCTCATTTCCCTGTTCCTTGTTGAAGGTGAGAAATCAAGCGTAAACTATCGACCCAACTCTACAGTCAAGCGGTGTTTTCATGAAAATCGGCGAACTCGAGGCCCGCAGCGGCGCCAGCCGCCATACGCTGCGTTACTACGAGCAAATCGGCCTGATCTCACCGCTGCGGCAAACTAATAACTATCGCGTTTACACAGCGCAAACTCTGCAGGATCTGGACTTTATCCAGCGCGCGCAAAGCATGGGGTTTTCCCTGGGGGAAATAGGCGAGATTCTGGATGCGCAGCGGAACAAGCTGATCGATTGTGCTGACGGCGCTAAGCTAATTGAAAAGAAGATGGCAGAAATCAAACAGAAAATCGCCAACTTCCAAAGCATTTATTGGTATCTGGATGAAGAGCGTGCAAACCTCGAAGCCAGTGCTGCCAAGCAACTTGAGCTTCAGCAGTTGAACAACTCTTCCAACTGAACGGTCAGCATCTGGGAAACGGAAGCTGCAGCCTGCCTCCAGTTTCAAGCCCATCGCTTACGCATTTTCTAAAACCTTGTAGCCAGGCTCTGGACGGTAAGCGTCCGCCCAAAAGACCTTGTGTGGTTAAACGGGCGCCCATCTATGCGGCAGCAACTCGATAATCTCGCTCGGCCGCTGCATCGGCAGTCGCGTGAACACGCCCCTTAAATACGCACTAAGCGTCCGGCGAACACATCCCCTGAAGCTGATATGGAGCCATCGCCTCCCTTGAACCGAAGCAGTAGTGGTTATGCGGATTCTGTTTTCTATAATGACTGACCGGTATGTCAGCCTCAGCCTGTTCCAGGAAGCTCAAACCAACACGTGTTACTGGTCTTGGCCGTCGATACATTGAGTAGCTGGAGCCGTCAGCGTTGGGTCAAGGCCTGAGTGTTTTCGCTGAACGGAAATATCTGAGCCAGGAAAGTCGGCGCCCTTAACCCACACTTTGTTACCGCATACCCCAGCCGGGTGTAAAAACCTGCTTAGGTAACAGCCTCACAGGCTGCCTCCCCCCAGCGTTCACCTGCCTGCCAAGCCCATCCCAGAGCGCTGTACGCGCTTTCTCAAACGCCCAATCGGCGAATTGGCCGGGTGATTGCATATGCTTGTCTGTACAAGTACTTGCGTGTGCAGAAGACATTCTGTTGCACAGTACACGCGCTCTTGCGGCACAAGCGCTTTCGATGGTCCTTGGGAATAAAATAATGAAAAAAGCATTTCTCACTCTTTCTGCATTGGCTTTGTGTGTGGCTGCCGGTTCTGCGCTGGCCAAGGAGTACAAGGAGTTGCGCTTTGGCGTCGACCCCTCATATGCGCCGTTCGAATCCAAGGCCGCCGACGGCGGTCTGGTGGGCTTCGACATCGACCTGGGCAACGCGATCTGCGCGGAACTGAAGGTCAAGTGCAAGTGGGTTGAAAGCGACTTCGATGGCATGATTCCCGGCCTCAAGGCCAACAAGTTCGATGGCGTGATCTCTTCCATGACCGTCACGCCGGCGCGTGAGAAAGTCATCGATTTCTCGAACGAGCTGTTCTCTGGCCCGACCGCGCTGGTATTCAAGAAAGGCGCGGCCATCGGCACCGATCCGGCCTCCCTCAAGGGCAAGAAAATCGGCTACGAGCAAGGCACCATCCAGGAGGCCTACGCCAAGGCCGTGCTGGACAAGGCCGGGGTAGAGACCCAGGCCTACGCCAACCAGGACCAGGTGTACGCTGACTTGATCTCCGGACGCCTCGATGCCTCGATCCAGGACATGCTGCAAGCCGAACTGGGCTTCCTGAAGTCGCCACCAGGCGCCGACTTCCAAGTCAGCAAGCCAGTCGAAAACCCCCTCCTTCCAGCCAAGACCGCCGTGGGTCTGGCCAAAGGCAACGTCGAGCTCCAGGCCTTGCTGAACAAAGGTATCAAGGCACTGCACGACAATGGCACCTATGCGGCCGTCCAGCAGAAGCACTTTGGCGATCTGAATCTCTACAGCGACAAATAATGACCCTGCGCCCATTTCCGGATGGGCTCTTCTTTGATTGACGTAGGGCTGCTCAATGTTAGAAAACCTATTGCAGATTCTTGGGCTGTCAGACTTTAGCCTTAAGGGTTTCGGCCCGCTGTTGCTGCAAGGCTCCTGGATGACTGTCAAATTATCCTTTCTGTGCTTGCTAGTGAGCGTTGGCCTGGGCCTGATCGGCGCCAGCGCCAAGCTTTCGAAATCGGCACTGCTGCGCGTCCCTGCGCAGGCCTACACCACGCTGATTCGCGGGGTGCCGGACCTGGTGCTGATGCTGCTGATCTTCTACAGCCTGCAAACCTGGCTGTCCTTGTTTACCGACTTCATGGAATGGGAATACATCGAGATCAACCCCTTTAGCGCCGGGGTCATTACCCTGGGCTTCATCTACGGGGCTTATTTCACCGAAACCTTCCGTGGCGCCATCCTTGCCGTACCGCGAGGACAGATGGAAGCGGCTACCGCCTACGGCCTGACCCGCGCCCAGCGCTTCCGCCTGGTGGTGTTCCCGCAAATGATGCGTTTTGCCCTTCCGGGCATCGGTAATAACTGGATGGTGATCCTCAAGGCCACCGCGCTGGTGTCGATCATCGGTTTGGCCGATCTGGTCAAGGTGGCCCAGGACGCGGGCAAGAGCACCTATCAGCTGTTCTTCTTCCTGATTCTGGCCGCCTTGATCTATCTGGTGATAACCACCGCTTCGAACTACGTCTTGCGCCGGATGGAAATCTTCTACGCCGCAGGCACTCGGGAGGCCGTGCGATGATCGAGCTACTGCAGGAATACTGGAAACCTTTCCTGTTCCAGGACGGCAATCACATCACCGGGCTGGCCATGACCCTCTGGCTGCTCAGTGCGTCGATCTTCTTCGGCTTCGTGATGTCGATCCCACTGTCGATTGCCCGGGTCTCGAGCAATGTCTGGGTGCGCTGGCCGGTGCAGTTCTACACCTACCTGTTTCGCGGTACGCCGCTCTATATTCAACTGCTGATCTGTTACACCGGCATTTACAGCCTGGCCGCGGTGCGTGCTCAGCCAGTACTGGATGCGTTCTTTCGCGATGCGATGAACTGCACCATCCTCGCCTTCGCCCTGAACACCTGCGCCTACACCACGGAGATCTTCGCCGGGGCGATTCGCAGCATGAACCACGGCGAAGTCGAAGCGGCCAAAGCCTACGGGCTGACCGGCTGGAAGCTGTACACCTACGTGATCATGCCCTCCGCCCTGCGTCGCTCGCTGCCTTACTACAGCAACGAAGTGATTCTGATGCTGCACTCGACCACCGTAGCCTTCACCGCGACCATCCCGGACATCCTGAAAGTCGCGCGGGACGCCAACTCGGCGACCTTCCTGACCTTCCAATCGTTCGGCCTCGCCGCGTTGATCTACCTGGCAGTCACGTTCTCCCTGGTCGGCCTGTTCCGCCTGGCTGAACGCCGTTGGTTGTCTTTCCTCGGCCCGGCTCACTAATTCAGGATGCTTGTTCATGTACAAACTGACCGTTGAAAACCTGCACAAAAGTTACGGCAACCATGAAGTCCTCAAGGGCGTTTCGCTGAACGCCAGGACCGGCGATGTGATCAGCCTGATCGGCGCCAGCGGTTCGGGCAAGAGCACCTTTCTGCGTTGCATCAACTTCCTGGAAACACCCAACGACGGTGCCATGAGTCTGGATAACCAGCCGATTCAAATGGTCCATGACCGCCACGGCATGCGCGTGGCCGACGCCAACGAACTGCAACGCATCCGCACTCGCCTGGCGATGGTGTTCCAGCACTTCAACCTGTGGAGCCACATGACGGTGCTGGAAAACATCACCATGGCTCCACGCCGGGTGCTGGGTGTCAGCAAGAAGGACGCAGAGGATCGCGCCCGGCGCTACCTGGACAAGGTCGGTTTGCCGGCACGGGTTGCTGATCAATACCCGGCGTTTCTCTCGGGTGGTCAGCAGCAACGGGTCGCCATTGCCCGTGCCCTGAGCATGGAACCGGAGATCATGCTGTTCGACGAGCCGACGTCGGCCCTGGACCCGGAATTGGTGGGCGAAGTGCTCAAGGTGATCCAGGGGCTGGCCGAAGAAGGCCGCACCATGATCATGGTGACCCACGAAATGAGCTTTGCGCGCAAAGTGTCGAACCAGGTGCTGTTCCTGCACCAGGGGCGGGTCGAAGAGCAAGGTGCGCCCGAGGACGTATTGGGCAACCCCAAAAGCGAGCGCCTGCAGCAATTCCTCAGCGGCAACCTGAAGTAACCGGAGCGCCTTCGAGCGACCGCAGGGTTGCTCGAAGGCGCTGGCTCAACCTGATAGTCCATCCCTCCTGCCCTCTACTGAGCAGCTGGACTCATTCTTCCTGCAGCCCTGCCATACTGTTCAGCATCGAGCGCATCGGCTCGGCTGCGTGGTCAGGGACAACTGGCTTTTGCAACAGATGGATAACGGCCAGAAGCAGTCCTTCTAATGACAGTCACTACTGAGAATGAACGGCTTTGCTCGAACGAAAGACCAGGTAACTTGCCGCCACCAGCACCCATGCAGCAATACCGCCATACAGCATTACCCAGCCAAACCCATGCGCTAAAGCTGCGTTGGCGACATCGACCGGAATCGTAGTCCCTTGGCCAGTCTGCGCCAGCACGGCAGAGTTGCCGGCCGAAATATTCTCCGCCAGCCATCTCAGTTGCACATCATCGGGCGAGCCATTTAACTGACTGCGCAGGGAAGACAGGATGCCTTCCACCAAGATGAATCCCATCAGCGCGATGTTGATGGCAAGACTGATCATACGAGCGCTGATATCGATGCCCGATGCCATGCCAGCACGCTCACTGGGCACCGATCCGGTGGTGGTATTGGTAACAGGCGTATTGGTCAGCCCCAGTCCGATTCCGGCGATCAGGCAGCCTGGAAGCATCGTCAGCCAGCTGGCGTGCGCGACACTGCTGCCCCATTTCATCAGCAGAAACCCCAAACCTATGGTGAACAAACCTGCGGGAATCACCACGTCAGGTCGATAGCGCAGCGCCAGCCGTTCGCCTAACGGGGGGACAACCAGCGTCGGCAGCGTATAGGCCAGCAGTGCCAGGCCGGTGCCGACACTGGCGTAGCCCAGGCTATTTTGAAAGTACAGGGGCAGGTAAATCATGAACGGCCAGAAGCTGAAGTTCATGCCTGCCGACCCTAGCAAGGCACCCGAGAAGCGACGGATCCGGAATACAGTGAAGTCGAACATGGGATCGACATAGCGTCGCTGCGCAACGACAAAGACGATAAAGCTGAGCATTGCCACAACCAGACAGGTGATGGCCGAACCGCTGGAGAAACCCTCCCCCGCGCCCTGAGTGATGAACCAGGAAAGACCTAACACTGCCAGCGATAACGAAATAATGCCCAACATATCCAGCCTGCGACGCTGCGGATCGCGTGATTCATCGACACCGGCGATTACCAGCACCAGCGCAAGCACCGCAATGGGTGCATGCACCAGGAACACCCATTCCCAACTCGACAACGCCACGATAGCTGCGCCGATAATCGGACCGAACCCCAAACCGATACCGAACACGATTCCCCAGGCACTGAACGCTTTGCCGCGCGCAGCTCCCGTCTGAAATCGGTGAGACAGCACGGCCACCTGACAGATCAGCATGGCACCACCGGACATACCTTGCAGGAATCGGTTTGCGATCAACACGCTGGCGTTTTGCGCCCATCCACAGCCCAGTGAGGTTATGCCGAAAAGCACCAGGCTGATGACAAACACTCGCTTGCGCCCATACCGATCCGCCAGTGTGCCGGTGGCCATCAGCACCGTGGTGCAGGCGATGGTGTAGGCATTCATGATCCACTGCATATCTTTGAAATCGCTGTGCAGAACCGATTCAAGAGTGGGCAGGATTGCCGGCACGCTCGAGATTTCCAGGCCGAACATCAGCGACGCCAAGCACACGGCAGCGATGGTGAAAATATCCTTTTGCGACGGAGAGAACTGCATCGTGATCTTCCAGATCAAGTTGATGGGCACTGGCAAGACCGCTCTGAACGCCGTCAGGGGTAGAGACGCGATAGCCTCGCCAGCATCACCAGGCACAAGTCCAAGTGACCGGCCGCATTCTGGAAGTAATTAAAAAATGACAGAAATGATTTAATTTCGTAAGTTTTATTAATATTCGTCATGAGTTGACTTAATGGACTTCGACCCAGCTCTATTGCGTGCTTTTGTCGCGATCAAGGAGACCGGTAGTTTCACTCGTGCTGCAGAGCGGCTGCACTTGAGCCAGTCAGCGATCAGTCATCAGATCCGGCGTTTGGAAGAACAGGCCGGTACCGCGCTGCTGATGCGCACCACTCGACGTTTGACGCTGACAGAAGATGGCGAAGATTTTCTGCGCCATGCCGAACAAATCCTCAGGGCACAAGACGCCCTCTCCCGGCGTTTCGAAACGTCGTCGGTATCCGGAGCCGTGCGCTTCGGTGTGCCAGAAAACTTTATCGGCGACGGCCTGCCGCCGTTACTGACTCGGTTCGCCAGACAATTTCCCGACGTACGCCTGGATGTAACCGTCGGCACCTACCTCGATCTGCGCGCGCTGGTTGATGCCGACGGGCTCGATCTGGCCGTGGTCATGGCATTGCCGGGCAGCCAGGCCGGCGGTACCGTGCTGCGCGAAACCCGGTTTGTCTGGGCCGCTGCGCAGAGTTTCGACTTTACCGGCGATGCCCCTTTGCCACTAGCGTTTGCCCCAGCGCCCTGCTTGCACCGCCAGGTGGCCGTAGATGCGTTGGAGAGTTCCACCGTGGATTGGCGGGTCGCCTTTACCTCTCCAAGTCAACAAGGACTGCGAGCGGCGGTATTGGCGGGCCTTGCCGTCACCGCTCTACCGCTGGGCGATCTAGAGCCTGGCATGGTGGTCATTGACGGCCAACATGGCCTGCCACCGCTGCTGGATGCCGATTTCAGAATGATATGGAGTGTCACGGGAAAGACGCCCGCGGCCAATGCATTTGGACAACTGCTGGTGGAGATGTCTGAGTCGCCATCGATCTAGAACAAACTGACTACCATTGGCATTTCAGGTAAGTGCCCTGCTCTTAGAACACTCATTTGCGTAATGAACACCGTCCACAGGACTCGCGAGGAAACACATGATTGATGGTTCCGCCGTTTTGACGGTCTTTTTGGTCTACTTGGCCGGTGTCGTTATCCCCGGGCCCAATTTCGTTGCGGTGGTCCATAAAGCGGTGGCTGCTACACGGTCAGAAGCTTTGGCCTTGGTAGCGGGCATCGTACTGGTCAATTTGTTCTGGTCCACCTGTGCAATTGCAGGTCTCGGGGTTGTATTTGCTGCGCTCCCTTGGGCTGCGCTTGTTGTAAAGGTTCTGGGCGCCGCCTACCTGATGTGGTTCGGATTCCGACTGCTGATCAACGCAGGGAAGAATGCGCCTGGCTCGCCAAATGATGCCGTCGCCGGAAGTTGCAGGCAGTCTTTTATTCAGGGGGTGATTACCAATATTGGCAACCCCAAGTCCATGGCTTTCTATGCCGCTGTCTTTTCAGCCGCAGCCCCCGCCCACGTTTCGCCAGGCACGTTTTTGTCGATGCTGGCAGTTGTCGTGGTGATTTCAATGACCTGGTATGGAATGGTCGCAATCGCTCTTTCGCAACCCAAGATTGCTGCCGGGTATCAAGGGAGGAAAAAAGCAATTGATCGATTGTGCGGTGGTTTGATTTTGTCTCTGGGGGTCCGCCAGTTGGTTTAGCAATCCCACGATTGATTCGCCTGACAAAATCCCCCTACCCCGCACTCAACTCCCACAGCACATCCAGCACATGTTGCGTAGGCCGTTCGATGTCTCGACTACGGTGGGCAATACCCAGTTGCCGCCACAATAAGGGCTTCAATGGCCGCATGACGATCCTGGTATCGGGCAATGGCGTGGAGGCCTCATGCGGCAACAACGTCGCACCATAGCCAGCCGCCACCAGGCTTTTAATCGCATCGTTGTAGTTCAGTTGAATACGCGGCGTAGGCTGCGGCCCACCACTGGCGAACCACTCCGCAGTCAAACGCGAAAGACGAGTGGTGTTGTCATTCAGAATCAATGGCTGAGTGGACAGCCAGTCGGGGGTCACAACCTCCGGGGATTCCCAGCGAGCCGGCAAGAAGGCCATGACCGGGTCCCGTCGCCACGGCTCGATCCGCAAGCCCTTCACCGGGGACTGCGGCAGCGCGACCAAACCGATCTCCAAAGAGCCCTCGGCAAGCTTCTTCAAAGTTTCCTGCGACGTGAGCACCGCGACCTGCACATCGATAGCGGGATGGCGCTGGCTCAACGTCTCCAAAGCGTGCGGCATCAACTGTGCGATGGCCCCTGTGGAGGCGCCTAGCCGCACACGCCCGGCCAATCCCTGTACCTGACGTTCCACGTCCTCAAGCGCCTGCTCCGCATCCGCCAACAGGCGCCGTGCACGTTCCACCAGTGTGTTCCCAATCGCCGAAGGCTGAACGCGCCCACGCGTGCGCGACAACAGCTTGCCGCCCACGCGCGACTCCAGGTCGGCGATATGCAAACTGACCGTGGGTGGCGCAAGGTGCAGCACACGGGCCGCCTCGGCGAACGAACCCAGGTCGGCAATCGCCACCAACGTGCGCAGACGGTCCAGGCTGATTTCGCGCATGAGTGACTCCTCGTTCAGAAAAACTGAATTTCATCGTTTATAAATTCAACTTTTCCTATCTTAGCGCCTCGCTGAAGATTGGAACTCCTGATTTCCTATGTCCGAGAGCATTCCATGGCAAGTCCCCTTGTATTCATCGATGGCGACCAAGGCACCACCGGGTTGCAAATCCATCAACGCCTACGCGACCGGAGCGATCTGCGGCTTATCACACTCAGCCCCGAATATCGCAAGGATCCGCAACGTCGCACCGAAGCCATCAATAACTGCGACATCGCGATTCTCTGCTTGCCCGACCAAGCCGCGCGCGACGCTGTAGCAACCATCGAAAACCCCGCCGTTCGGGTGATCGATGCGAGTTCGGCGCACCGCACCCATCCAGACTGGACCTATGGTTTCGCGGAGATGAATCCGCAGCAGAGCCAACGCATCGCCGCCGCACGACGGGTCAGCAATCCCGGTTGCTATCCAACGGGGGCGATAGGGTTGCTGCGCCCTTTACTGGAGGTGGGATTACTGCCCAAGGATTACCCGATGAACATTCATGCCGTGTCGGGTTATTCCGGGAAAGGGCGTGTCGGTGTGGAGGAACATGAGGGAAAAGGCGCAGCACAGGCGTCGGCGTTTCAGGTCTATGGGCTGGGGCTGGCACACAAACATATTCCGGAGATTGAGCAACAAAGCGGTCTGACGGAGCGGCCGATGTTTGTGCCGGCCTATGGCGCTTTTCGGCAGGGGATCGTACTGACCATCCCCTTGCAAACCCGGTTGTTGGCGCCAGGTGTGAGTGCGGTGCAGTTGCATGCGTGTCTGATGCAGCACTACGTCGATGCGAGCCATGTACAGGTGATGTCGATGCTGGAGGCTAAAGGGCTGACGTACCTTGATCCTCAGGCACTTAACGGGACTGATGATTTGCGACTGTCGGTGTTTGAGAATGATGAGACGGGGCAGGTTTTGTTGGCTGCGGTGTTTGACAATCTTGGGAAGGGAGCAGCTGGAGCAGCAGTGCAGAATCTGGATTTGATGCTTGCAGGAACATGACTCCGATTACCGCGCGAATTAGCGTGATGCCCTCATCCCGAGCCAGGATTAGAGGTCAGGCCAGGTTCGTACCTGAAGCCGTGAACCCATTTAACGGTAATACCCTGACTAAAACACCAACTTCAACTTGTAGAGAAAATATCTTGTTTTGGCATAAAAAATCGAGCAAACAGTTCGGATTGTGACTTAATATTTAATTTGGCATAAATATTGCGACGATGAACCTTTATCGTTTCCACCGAGAGGGAAAGCTTTCCGGCTATCTCTTTATTAGAGAAGCCACTAAGCAACAATCTGAGCACATCACTTTCGCGCGTTGTTATTTGTGTGCCAAGCTGGGTAATCGTTTCTGGCCATAGAGGTGGCTCAGTGAGATTTTTCTCTACATCATTTTCAAAACACATGCGCTGATGCATTAATGCAGTCACCCACGGTTTGATAATATCAAGCATTGTTATTTGCTCTTGATTAAAACGGGCTTTGCTACCAACGGAAATGCATAACGTTCTATCGGCGTCGAGCTGAACATTGTACTGAGCCTCATCCACAGAGATATATTGTGCAAAATATTGATGATAATACTCAGTCTCAAGAAAGTATTCCGGCGCAATATCCAGCAAATGAAAGAAACCGCTCTGGGGGTTTTCTCGATTAGCTATATAAAATGGATCCAGCAGGTAAAGCCCCTTCACATAGCGATGAGTGAACGCATCTAACTCTTCGACATCTGCTATCTCAGGAAGGCTAACAACTTGCACTTGTTGATTGCTAAAGATCAATACAACCCAATTATCGATTTGCACGTATTCATTTAATATACGAACAAGTGAACTCCAGAATTCTGGACGGTTCAACTGCATGATCAGCTTCCCAATCGATCGGTGCCAAGCCAGGCTATGAAGGTCGAACGGCATTTTCTACCCCTTTAGGGTTAGGGATTCGTAGGTCAGAGGTAAGTATTCGTAGGTATTTACTATTTGGTAACGCCCGGTATATTCGCTAGCAGGACTTACGATGGCCATGAGGGCACATCGTCTTGACAAGGATGTTGCATGAGAAAATCACGTTTGCGAACCATTTTTTCGGCCTCGCTTCTCTGTGCAGGGATGAGCACTTCAGTGGGGGCTGTAGAGCCTGGGGTGTATCTGTATAACTGGTTCGGGCTTCTCGCACCGGAGACCCCAAAGGAGTTTGAGCAGGCAACCGGCACCAGAGTGCATATGGATGCTTTCGACAGCGCCGAAATCATGCAGAGCAAGGTAATGGCTGGGCGCACGGGGTATGACGTGGTTGTGGCCACCTCCGATGTGCTGCCAAGCCTGATCCAGGCGGGAGTACTTCAGCCGTTGGATCGTAATCAACTGAGTAATTTGTCCCATATCGATCCTGACATCTTGTCCCAGGTCGCAGTCAATGATCCTGGTAATCGCTACGCTGTGCCCTATTTATGGGGCACTACCGGCATTGGCTATGACGTTGACAAAGTCAAAGCGGCATTGGGTGATAATGCTCCGGTGAATAGCTGGGATTTGATCTTCAAAGAAGAAAATATCAGCAAGCTCCAGTCGTGTGGTGTGGCAATGCTTGACTCTCCAAGTGAGATCATTTCGATTGCTTTGCATTACCTTGGGCTCCCCAGCAACAGCAGGAATCCGGATGATTACCAGAAGGCTCAAGCCCTACTGTTAAAAATCCGTCCCTACGTCCTCTATTTCGACTCCTCCCGAATTGACGCCGACCTGGCTGACGGCAACATTTGTGCAGTAGTGGGATGGGCTAATGGTGCCCTTGCTGCGCAGGCCATAAACGAGAAGACCAACACTGGACGCAAGATTACCTACAGCCTTCCTCGCGAAGGAGCGCTGGTCTGGTCGGAAAATCTGGTTCTTCTAAAAGACGCTCCCCACCCAAAGGAAGGTATGGCGTTTATTAATTATATGTTGCAACCAGAAATTATTGCCAAGACCTCAAACCACACTCTCTACCCTAACGCTAATAAAGATGCCGCTGAGTTTGTCGAACAGAAGTTGCGAGACAACCCCTGGATTTATCCAGACAAAAAGACTATTGCTACACTTGTCCCACTTGAGCCTCTGCCATTGAAGCTGGAGCGAATCCGCACACGGATCTGGACCAAAGTGAAGAGTGGTGTGTGATCTGACTTGATTTGTCACCTGTTGCTCTATGCATGTCCTTGTTTTATACGCAGACATGCTGTGAGCAGCAGGTTGAGGCTGTTTATGTCCGGAAAGTAAGACGCAAACGCCGATATACAGGGGCGCCAAATTAGTGGGTTAGTGCCTGTTATAAGCTCTTGCCCTGAGCTGGACTTACCCGGCTTCCTGACATTGACATCTGCGACAGCGCCGATTCAACACCTTATGCAAGAAGAGAACAGTGGATGTTCAGCCCAGCCAATCAGACGCCTTTCAGTTTGACCATCGACGGTTTTGCGCACGATTTTCAAGTACTCGCATTCACCGGAGATGAGGCGATCAGCAGGCCTTACCTCTTCAACGTGGAGCTTGTTAGCGAGCGGTCTGACCTGGATCTCGAAAGCCTCTTCGACGTAGAGGCTTTTCTGACCTTCGACACGAAGGGCAACGGCATCCATGGACGGGTCTATCACATCGCCCAAAGCGGTAATGATCAGCGTTTGACGCGCTACAATCTGGCCCTCGTACCGCACCTGTCCTACTTGCGCCACCGCATCAACCAGAGGATCTATCAACAGTTCTCGGTGCCGAAAATCGTCGCCTTGATACTGGAAGAACACGGGATTGTGGGTGACGCTTATCGGCTTCATCTGGGGTCGACCTACCCCGAGCGTGACTACTGTACCCAGTACGATGAAACGGATTTGCACTTTATTCAGCGCTTGTGCGAAGAAGAAGGTATCCACTTCCACTTCCAACACAGCGCTCAAGGCCACGTGCTGGTCTTTGGCGATGACCAGGCGGCTTTTCCCAGGATTGGGCAACCCACTGCTTATGGACAAGAGAGCCATAGAGTGGCCAACGAGCCACTGATCAAGCGCTTCAACCTACGTCTGGGGAGAAACGAGCAACAGCCAGGCATGGAAAACGATAACAAGCTGAAGCCTTTCACAAGCCATGAGCACGGCAAGCAGATAAGTCTGCGTGCTATGGAGCGCCGCCACGCGGCTTATCGTCAAGCTGAAGGGCAAGGTGACCAGACCCGGTTAGTCAGTGGCCATGTTCTGGAGATCTCTGGCCACCCGCGCCAGGAATGGAACGACCTATGGTTACTGACTCAGGTCATCCACGAAGGCAAGCAACCACAGGTATTGAGCGAGAACGTCGCCAGTGGCAACACAGACAACGAGGATGACTTTCATCAGGGTTACCGCAACCGCTTTATCGTTCTTCCGTGGGACGTGTCCTACCGTCCGCCTTTGGCTCACAAGAAACCTCAGGTACCAAGCAACCACACCGCTGTGGTCATCGCTCTGGAAGACGAGGAGATCCAGAGTGATAGGCGCCTCGGAAGGGTCAAGGTCAAGTTCCCTTGGGACCGCGAAGGTAGATTTGACGACAAGAGTTGTTGTTGGCTGAGGGGGACCTCCAATTGGAGTTGTGAAATTACGCCCCCCCGAACGGGGATGGAAGTCATGGTTACATTTCTCGAAAGCGACCCCGATCAACCGCTGATCAGCGGTTGCCTGTGCTGTCGCTAAACGGCCAATTCATAGCCATCCGGATCAATGAAGTGGAACCTGGGAGTACTCAACTCTATCAGTCAGTTCTTGCTTAGGTCGAACCGCTGCTCAGAGGTTGTGGATTCAACCGGTGGATGCAACAGGCAGCAACCGGCCCAAAAACGGACATCCCGTTACAACCCCTCTTGGGCAGCAGCTGCCTCTGCATGGGGCATCGAGGCAGCTATCCATACTTACGACCTAAGCCTGGAACAGGTTGGAGATCTTGACGTCCGGATCTACCTCAGTCTCGTAGTCAACCCCTTCGATCCCGAAACCGAAGAGACGCAGGAACTCCGCTTTGTAACCGACAAAGTCAGTTAGTTCATAGAGGTTATCGTTGCTAACCTGATCCCAAAGTTGCTTGACGCGGTCCTGGACTTCGGGAGCCAGCTCCTTGTAGTCCGCGCGCAGGCGGCCCTCTTCATCCATCACTGGAGAATGACCGTACAAGCTTTCTTTGTAGAGCGCGTAGACCTGCTCGATGCACCCCTCGTGTGTGCCCTGCGCCTTCATGACTTTGAACAACAATGACAGGTACAGCGGCATGATCGGGATAGCTGAACTTGCCTGAGTAACCACCGCTTTCAATACCGAGACCCGCGCATCGCCCCCCAGAACAGTCAATTGTTCACGGATACCAAGGACTTTCTGATCCAGGTCCTTCTTGGCCGCACCAATGGAGCCGTTCCAATAGATGTCATGAGTCAGCTTTTCGCCCAGGTAAGTGAACGCGGTCGTTTTCGCCCCATCAGCCAGAACACCCGCTTCGTGCAAAGCATCGATCCACATCTGCCAATCTTCGCCGCCCATCACGGCCACCGTGCCATCGATTTCGCTTTGGGTCGCGGGTTGTAGCGTGGTGTCCTTGACCACCTCCTTATCAGTATCCAGGCCCCGCAAGGTCACGGCCTTGTCGAGCGGCTTGAGGGTAGAACTGAATACTTCACCCGTCTTGGGGTGTGTCCGGCGCGGTGCGGCAAGACTGTAAACAACCAGGTCGACCTTCCCGAAGTCGCGCTTGATAACGTCGATAGTCTTCTGTTTGATCTCATCGGAAAAAGCATCGCCGTTGATGCTCTTGGCGTAGAGGCCGTCGGACTCGGCAAACGTGTGAAAGGCCGCTGTGTTGTACCAGCCGGCGGTGCCGAGCTTGCCCTCATCGCCTTCACGTTCGAAAAACACACCGAGAGTGCTGGCGCCACAACCAAAAGCTGCCGTTATCCGCGCAGCAAGTCCGTATCCGGTCGATGCACCGATCACGAGTACGCTCTTTGGCCCTCCGGTGATCAATCCTTTCGTAGTAACGTAATCGATCTGATTCTTGACGTTGGCTTCGCAGCCAGTGGGGTGGGTAGTCACACAGACAAAGCCGCGAACGCGCGGTTTGATGATCATAAAAGTTCTCCCTCTTCCAGGATGAGAGCCAACCTTGGCTACAAAGTTGTAGACGCCTGGAAAGCTGGAACGTCACGATGGAAGATCTGCAGCGATTGGTGCCTCGCCAAGCAATGCTTGAACAAATCCTTCCTTCTGGTCATATGGGGCATTGGCCGACCTCGATCCCCAGGTATCTGACAGTACATTCAAGCTTCGTACGGCCAAGCAGGAGTCGCACTGCTCTCAGGTTCTTCGTCCTGCGATAGATTAGCGATACCTTGGTTCTCCGTAGCGTGTGGGTACCATACATGGTTGGTGTGTCCTGCATCGGCAACCTCTCTACGAAAGTCGTTAGGTTCAGCGGTTGTTACGGAGTGCCCATTGGTTCCCGCAAATGGACGGAATCCGTATGTCAGTCCGCACTTGGCCGTTTTTGACTATCTATCGCCACCGGCAGTTTTGGGTCGTGTTCAGTCCTTCGTGACAGGCAGTAATCGGCCAATACCCGCTAGAATCAGCGGCGTAAAGTGTGTGTTGGGCGACATCAGGCATGGCTCCAAAGCGGCTTTCAGGTATCCGATGAGAGATGGACGACATCGGGCGTGGATTCAGTGCCGACTTCGCTTTGGCGTCCCAGGAATAGAAAGACCACGGCGGCAGTGAACAGCGTGAACATCGCCAGCAGTTGCAACAAGGTGTTGAACCCTGAGGTATAAGCCGAGCGCAGCACCGTCAGCGGGATTTGGCTGGCGTCGGTGCTCGCGTGCTGGATATCACCCATCACCAGGCGTTGCGCGATAGTTGAATAGTCAACGGCGGACAGTTTGACCGAGGTACTGATGCTCAGATGGTGTGCGACCAGGGCCGTCAGCACCGCAACAGTGATTGCCAGGGCGACACCTTCGCTGGCCACTCGCGTCGTGTTGAAAATACCGGCGGCCATCCCCGCCCGTTCCTTGGGGATCACACTGATCGACAAACCATCCATCAAGCCCCAGGGCAGGCCTGTACCGATACCGGTCAGCAGCATGGCCGCGATGATGTGCGCGTGCGTGCCGACCGGGATCGTACTCAGCCAGTAGAGCCCGGCCGCTGCGATCACGAAGCCGATTGCGCAGAGTACGCCCGCCGACAACCAGCGAGTCAGTGACGCGGCAATGATCGGGACAATCAGCATCGGGGCAGAGAGTGCCAACATCATCAGCCCCGCTTCAAAGGCACTGGCCCCTTCCACGCCGATAAACCGAAACGGCAGCAATACGATCAAGACGATGTAGCAATAGCAGGTGCCGATCGGCAGGATCTGTACACCTACAAAGCGCGGAAACAGAAATAGCCCCAGTTCCAGCATCGGATGTTTCGCCCGATTCTCAACAATGATAAACAGCAGCAAAAAGACCGCCGACGTTCCAAGCAGTGCATGGATGACCGGCGAGCCCCAGCCTTGCTCAGGTGCGAGGATCACCGCCGTGGTGAAGGTGATCAACAGGCCGGAAAACGTCAGCACGCCGGGCGTATCCAGACGCTGTGCTTGCGGGTCGCGGCTTTCGCGCATTTTCGGCAGGGCAAAGATCAAGGAAAGGATGGCGAGCAGGGCCGTGAAAAGGAAAACTGCGCGCCAGCCCATGTACTCGATCAGCAACCCCGATAACAACGGACCGAAGGCCAGGCCAACCCCGAAAGTGGTGCCCAGAAGGCTGAAAGCACGCGTCCTGGCATGCCCATCAAACTCCTGTGCCAATGCCGCCGATCCGCTGGCCAGGGCTGCCGCCGCGGCAATGCCCTGCACGCCGCGCAACAGGTCCAGCCAGAAAATATCGGGAACCACCGCCAACAGGGTCGACACCAATGCAAACAACGCCATGCCGCACATGAACAGGCGCTTGCGTCCGTAGAGGTCAGCGAGGGTACCGGCGGCCATCAGTAGGCTGCCGAAGCTAAGCATGAAGGCATTGGTGATCCAGGCCAGTTCCGTGGGCAGGGCATCAAAAGTTTGACCAATGAACGGCGTAGCCACTGCCCCGCCGGTAAAGCTCATGGGCAATACCAAGGCAGCCAGGCAAATTGCAGCCAAGATGGAGTGCCGGCCATGGGCCGGCAGCGGTTCGGTAGCTGAGTTCATTAGGTGACTCCCTGCATATCGATGAAGTATCCGTGCTGTCCAGGCCGAGGCGCGCGATCGTTCGTACACTCTAGTTAGGATACAATCGAAGATAAACGGGCTTCTATTCCACTTATAGCGAACCAAAAGGATGTAATTGAGTTGTGGACAGTCTTAGTGGAGTGATCTCATTCGTAAAAACCGCCGAGGCGCTCAGTTTCATCAACGCTGCCAGGGCGTTGGGGATTTCTGCCTCGGCCGTGGGCAAAAACGTCGCCAAACTTGAGGCTTCGCTGAATGTGCGGTTATTGCACCGCAGCACCCGCAAAGTCAGCCTGACCGCGGAGGGACAGTTGTTCTATGAACGCTGCCGCAAGATCCTCGACGATCTTCAAGATGCCCGGGCAATGCTTTCCCATGCCACACAGGAACCCCGTGGAAAATTACGCGTCAGCTTGCCCACCATCGGTTATCGCTTTCTCTTGCCCCATATGGCGCGGTTCCGCAAAACCTATCCGGAGATTGAGCTGGAACTGGACTTCAACGACCAGTTGGTGGATGTGATCGATGAAGGCTTTGACGTAGTGATTCGCAGCGGCGGCCAGGCCGACTCCAAGCTGATGGCACGCAAGCTGGGGCCTTTTAAGTTTGTCCTGTGCGCATCGCCTGACTATTTGCAGCGTAAAGGACGGCCCGTCACTGTCAGTGACCTGGAGCATCACGAGTGCTTGCGTTACCGATTTGTCACGACGGGTAAAATAATGGACTGGAGTATGTCTTCGGCCCCCCAGTTCACGCAGTTACGCCTGCCAACCGCCCTGACATTGAACAACATGGAAGCCATGCTGATGGCCGTGGTGGATGGGCACGGTATCGCATTTGTCCCGGACTTCCTGGCCCGCGAAGCTATCGCCCAGGGGCACCTGGAAACGGTGCTCGACGGCCACAGCGAAGATCAAGGGCAGTTCTGGGCGTTGTGGCCGTCCAGTCGCCATCTTTCACCGAAGATCCGCGTATTCGTGGACTTTGCTGCCGAGCATCTGTTTGCCATCCCTCCGTCGACAGACCAACTGTAACTCGCTCATGAAGCCGGTAATCGCTGACCGTCCGTTGTGGGTCGTTCTCTACCGGTCATGCCCACGAATCGTGCTGGTCAAATCCGATGCAAATGACTGGTCAGGTCGAATGCAAATGGGTGGGCAAGTCCGTGCAATTAACCCGCCAGCCCCCCAATCGCTGCCGATGGTCGTTGCATCTCCGCTTGTCGCCGGCGCTTGGCTAAGCTGAATAAATCGGGAGTGAACTGAAACCTAAGTGATTACGGCCATCCGCGGATCTGGATTGGCGTAATTCACAAAGGAGACAACTATGTATGCGGTCATAAGAACCTACCTGGGTCCTGAAGCAAAGCAGCTATTTGAGCTTCTGGAAGAACGCAACGCCGACGTCGAAGCGACTCTTCGCAAAGTGCCTGGCCTCGTAAGCTATACCCTGCTGAATACGGGTGATGGCGGTACATCGATAACTGTTTGCGCGGACAAGGCCGGTACCGATGAGAGCTTGAAAGTCGCTCGCGACTGGATTCAGAAAAACGCCCGGAACATCAATGCGAAGCCGCCGGTCGTCACGGAAGGTCCGGTCATTGTGCAGATCAATTAGGCAACCTCTTGCGATCCCTCGCAGGCAGGCTGCCATTGATCTGATGTTTTGTGCTTCGCAGAAGCGCCCCGCCCCAAGCAGCCCTGATTAACGCTCAAGCGCCGCTTCGATCGCAGCGATGTCGATTTTTCTCATCTGCATCATGGCTTCGAATGCGCGCTTGGCCACCGCTCGATCGGGATGGGTTATCGCGGCTGTCAGGGCGCGAGGCGTGATCTGCCATGACAGGCCCCACTTGTCCTTGCACCAGCCGCAAGCGCTTTCCTGGCCGCCGTTTCCGACAATCGCATTCCACAAGCGGTCGGTTTCGGCTTGATCGTCGGTCGCGACCTGGAACGAGAAAGCCTCACTGTGCTTGAACCCCGGCCCGCCGTTCAGCCCGAGACAAGGGATGCCCATCACGGTGAATTCGACCGTCAAGACATCGCCCTCCTTGCCCGCCGGATAGTCGCCAGGCGCGCGAAGGATAGCGCCCACCGCGCTGTCCGGGAACGTCTCGGTGTAGAACTTCGCAGCGTCCAGTGCAGTGCCGTCGTACCAGAGACAAATCGTGTTTTTGCTGACCATTTTGGTTCTCCGAAATGGTGACTGAGACATGCATTCTAGCAGCGCAGGCAACCGTGCCATTTCGGCAACTGGCCGCGCCTGTATCCTGTAAATGCGGGTTATCTGTGTCTATCGAAAGGACTACTGCGCAGGTAGGGTCCACAGACGCTCTTTTATCGACGAGGCAACGATGGATCTGACGGCAATTCCCTTTGGTACCACCGATTGGTCGACTGTCGAATCGGTCAAGCATGCCGGACAGACGGGTACTGCCTACTGGCGGACCTGCCAGTTTGGTTCAACCCGGGTGCGAATGGTTGAATACAGTCCCGGCTATCTGGCCGATCACTGGTGCTGGAGAGGCCATATCCTGTTGTGCCTGGAAGGCGAGTTGCACACGGAACTGGAGGATGGTCGCCAGTTCACCCTGACCCCGGGGATGAGTTATCAGGTGGGCAACGACGCCGAGGGGCATCGCTCGTTCACCACCACCGGTGCGAAGCTGTTCATTGTGGATTAAGCCAGGGCAATAGCGATGCAATGAGTGCAATCCGAACCGAACTGCCCTTTTTGGCGGTGAATCAGGATCGGGATGGGATGAGGACGACTAAATCTGTATCACCTACGTCGACACCCGCCTGTGAAAGCAGCGTAGTCACCTGGCCGCGGTGATGGGTCTGATGGTTGAAGAAATGCATGACCAGGCTGTAAAAATCCTTGTCGGACACTACGCCCTTCGAGCTGGCGTAATGGAGGGTGTGCTCTAGGTCGGACTCTGTAATAGCGTGAGCCCATTCGATGATTATCTGATCAAGTTTTTCTCGATGTAAGGACAGCTCTCCAATAGTAGAAAACAACAATTGGTCGAGACCTTTCGGATCAGAAAGTTGCCTCACCGGCTCCAGCGCCGAGTGGTTCGCAGGATGCCTGGCGAATCGCTTCAGCCATACGGTGTCTCCGGCCGCTACGTGGTTTAGCGTCCCGAGAATAGACTTGAAGAATGCTTTTCTATCAGCTGAGAGCTCATCATCGGACAGGCACATGGCCGCCTCATAGATCTTTGCGTTCATCCATTTGTTATAGGTCGCCATCAGGCAGATATGACCGGCGCGGCTCATGTGCTCATCCTTTGAGTGGGTAGTTGATAAGCGCTCTGACTCAAGATTCTCTTAAGTGAACGGCATTGCAGTACGCATTACACTACTTCTTAAAGCGACCCGTGGCGTCATGATCTGATCAGAGCTGAAGGATTGATCGCAATAGCTGGCATAATCGCAAGCGGTTCATAACTGGGGCGTATAAATGACCGCTGAAAGCTACGATCAACTCGCGATTTTCGCGGCCGTGGCGCAGGAGCGTAGCTTCACCCGCGCCGCCGCCAAGCTCGGCATGTCGCAACCCGCATTGAGCCGGGCCATGCGTCAGTTGGAGGAGCGGCTGGGTGTCCGGTTGCTGTCGCGCACCACTCGAAGCGTGTCCCCCACGCAAGCAGGTGAACATCTGCTGCGGGTGGTCTCCCCCAGGTTCGAAGAAATAAACAACGAGCTGGCAATGCTCAGCGAGTTCCGCGACAAGCCGGCAGGCAAACTGCGCATTACAGCCGGCGAGCATAGTGCGATCACGATCCTGCAACCGGTACTCGTGAAGCTGCTGCCCGACAATCCCGATCTCAACATCGAGATCATTGTGGACTACGGTCTGACCGATATCGTGGCGGAAGGCTTCGATGCCGGTGTCCGGCTGGGTGAGCAAGTCGCCAAGGACATGATCGCGGTGCGCATCGGCCCCGACATGCGCATGGCGGTTGTCGGCTCCCCGGAGTATTTCAGCCGGCATCCGAAACCAAAAATCCCGAACGATCTCATGCAGCACAACTGCATCACCCTGCGCATGCCGACTTACGGCGGCATCTTCCCCTGGGAGTTCGAGAAGAAGGGGCAAGAACTGAAAGTGCGCGTCGAGGGCCAACTGGTGTTCAACAACATCGCCCTGCGCCTGGATGCCGCCCTCAAGGGGCTGGGGCTGGCCTATATGCCAGAAGACCTGGTGCAGACACATGTCGCCCAGGGTCGGTTGGTTCGCGTGCTTGCGGATTGGTGCGAACCGTTCTCGGGATATCACCTTTACTACCCCAGCCGGCGCCAGAGTTCACCCGCGTTTACGTTGTTGCGCGATACCCTGCGCTACTCGGGCTGATTTGCCTGTGTACTCGTCGGGTCGTTAACACTGCGCTCCCACGGGGGCTGCGGTTTGTTCAACTGATTGGCATTAACTCATGGTCGTCCGGCCAGATGTTTGTCCAACGCCTCGCCGGCACGCTTGGCGGCATCGGCATCGCCGTTTTCGGCCAACACCCGTTCCAGTTGACGCAATTGCGCAGCGCTCAGACCGACCCTCAGGCTGGCGGCCAAGTGCGAGCGCAATTGCGGCTCCACACCGGGCGTGGCGGCCAGCGCGGCGACGGTGGCCAACTCACGGCTTTGCCAGTCCAGGTTGTCGCGCTCGAAGATATCGCCGAACAAATGCGCCTGCAGGTACTGGTTGATGGTGGGTGCGAAGTCGAACAGCGGTCCCTGGACCGGCGCACCCGCGATGCGGGTCTGGTTGGCCTTGCCCACCGCCAACAGTTCGCTGCCGGTGGGAATGACGCGACCGGGCTCACGCCCTGGCGCATCGTGGACGCCGCGTTGCTTGCGTGCCTCCACCACTTTCATCAGCTCGCCTAGCGCGTTGAGACTGCGCGGAAAGCCGGCGTAGGCGTAGAGCTGCACCAGGATTTCCTTGGCCTCGCTGACGGTCATACCCACCTCCAGCCCTTGGTTCAAGGCCGCATTGAGCCTGGGCATATTGCTCGTGGCCATGGCGGCCGCAATCAACGGGATCGCCTGCTGTTTGGCAGACAGCACCTCGGAAACAGGATATTCGGCGGACATCGCCTGCGGTTCCACCAGACCGTATTGGTCATCGGTGACTTTCTCCAGCCATTGCACGCTCTTGCCATCCACCGCGCCAGTTATGGCCAGGTGGGTCATGGCGCTCGTCGGTGCGGCACCGTGCCAGTGCTTGACGCCTGGTGGGCAGACGACCACGTCTCCCGGGTGGATTTCCTGCACGGGTTTACCCCATTCCTGCGTCAGGCCCATGCCGGAAATCACCACCAATCGCTGCCCGGCGGGATGGGTGTGCCAGGCCGAGCGCGAGCCCGGCTCGAACGTTACGTAGGCGCCGGACGCATTAATCTGGCTACTGACGGGAAACAAGGGATCGACGCGCACCCGTCCGGAAAAGTAATCCGCCGGGCCCGTCGCCGAAGCCTGGGTGCCTGCGCGGCTGATCTGCTGGGTGGCCAGGGACTCTCTGGCATTGTCAGGTTGCTCTGCCGCGCTGGCGAAAGGCGTCGCGGCGCATACCGCGATCCCCAAAAGGGTCTTGTTCATGATGACAGGTCCATAAAGTCAAAGCGTTCTGGCGTAGAACGCCGTCAACTTGCCCACAGCGGCGTCCACATACTCAGGCACCCAATAGGTTTCGATATGGGTTGCGCCATCGATCTTGAACAACTCCTTGTCCTTCGTACCGGTGGCCTTGGCAAAGGCTTGCTCCGACATGTACAGGCTGTCGGCTTTACTGCCCGCGATCATCAGCAACGGTTTGTCGATCAGTTCGATCTGATCCGTGGCGTCGAAACTCATCAGGTCCAGCAAACTGCTCATGGTGTACTTGAAGGTCGAGTTGGGGTGCGCGTGCGTCTTCCAGTAATACTCGTAACCCTGTCGATACAGATCGAACGGCAATTTGGCGATCTGCTCATCTGTCAGATTGGCATCCCCGGCATAGAGAATTTCCCCGCCCGCCGCTTCCTGGGCGCGGGCAGCCGAAGCCTGCCGTAAGCGTTCCTGTACCGTGGACAATTGCGAGTCCTTGTAGCCATTGCGGCGAACCAGGCCGGAGTTGAACATGCTCAGGGTCGCGATCGATTGGAAACGCTTGTCGGTTTGCGCCGCCTTCAATGAATAGCCGCCCCCACCGCAGAGGCCGAGCAAGCCCAAACGCGCACTATCGACACCTGGGTAGCGGGCAATGAAGTCCGCCATTCCATGGATGTCCTCGATGCGATACGCGGGCTTGTCCACATTGCGCGGCAGACCGCCACTGCCGCCCTGATACGCCGCATCCGCAGTGATCGTAATGTAGCCCTGATCTGCCAGGCGCTGGGCGTACAGGCCTGCGACCTGTTCCTTCACCCCGCCATTGGGATGCGCCACCACGACCGCGGGATATTTCTTCCCCGAGTCAAAGTTCGCCGGGGTGTAAACGTTGGCGGCAATGTCCAGGCCGTTGAGTTGGTACGTGACCGGATGGATGTTGACCTTGCCCGGCTCGTTCTTCGTGATCGCGCCATCGTAGGCCAATGTGAACGGATTCTGCTTGTAGTCCGAGGACTCGACCTCGGTGCCCGATAGCCCGATCATGGCCGCCAGCAGGGTGGCCTTTATCGTGGTTCGCGTCATATGAATACTCCTGCCATTTCTCAAGGGCACGGCAGCCATTGCCGTGCTCATAGTCAATCCAGATCTTTCTCTGCGAGAAACTTCGAAACCAGATCCGCGATCTCGACGTTGTTGAGGTCCGAGAATGGGAAGTGGGAATTGCCCTTGATCCCGATCTCCGGCAGGTGAATCAGCCTTACGTCGCCGCCATGCCGGTTCACGGTATCGCGCCATAACCGCGCCATCTCAAGCCGGGCACGCCAACTGTCCTGTGCAGGCAAACGAACCGGTTGGGCGGGGATGTTGTCGCCATAGAAGATGAGGATGGGGATGCGGGTCAGCGCTTCGAACTGCGCCTTCGATACGACATGTGCCGAGAGCGTGTCGAACGCGCTGGGAATCGGCGCGGGCACCTCGTCCTCTGGAAACACGAAGCTGCTGCCCGGCTCGAACGCCACGATAGCCCGCACGTTGCGGTTCTTGATCGCAGTCAACCAACCAGGCCCGCCCCCCTGCGAATGGGTGAACAGGATGGCGGGGCCAGTCTTTTCCAGCAGCGCGGATACGCCATTGGATACCACCTCAATGTCGTAAGGACCGGTGTTGGGTGTCATCGAACGGAAGAATTGCTCCAGCGCTTCCTGCCCACGCGGAAACTGGCTGCCCTCGAAGGTGTCTGGCCACAGACCGATGCGGAACTGGTTAAACCACATCTGCTCGTCCGCAACCGGCTTTATTGTCGTTTCCACCAGGCTGCGTCCCGCATCGCCACGGCGCGGCTGGTCGATCAGATAAGTGGAAAAGCCGCGTCGCAGGAAGATGTTCTGGAACCCTTCACGCCCGTCGGCCGTTGTCTCCCAGGACTTCGCGGACTGCCCCGCGCCATGCCACATGACGATCGGAAGCGGGCGAGCGTCGACCGGAATCTGGTAGAACGCATACACATGGTCGCCGTGGTAGGTCTGGCCATCGGGCGTGGCAGGTTTGTAGGGATCAAAAGTACCCGGCTGAGTGATCTGCCCACCGCCGGCAATCAGGCTTCCCTGATCCTTGATGATCAGCGGACTGCGATCGCTCGCACTCACGACTGCACAGCTAAACAGAGCGAAACACAGGGTGCCTGCCCTGGCGGTTGCGGGCATGCACTTGCGGATGAGATGCGGGGTCATGGATGGCTCTCGATTTGAAATCGCAGAGCTACAAATTACCCTCCGGCTATTGATAGATAAACAGCACAAGTCGGATAGAACTGATACCAAAAACACATAAGTCGCATCCCGAAAGATCGATCGGGAAAACATTGCGCCCGAAGGTACAAGCACCCCATGGGCAAACCCGATCATCGCGCTCTATGATTGAACCCCATGACGACCTCTCTTCCGATCCGCCAACCCTGCCCGCCCGGTGCCTGCATCTGCGAGCGTGAGCCACTGCTGGAAACCCCCGGCGCGGATCTGCGCATCCTCAGCCTGACCCGGTCGGAGGAAAAGCGCCTGGTCGAACGCCTGGAAAACCTCCAGAGCCTAAGTGATCTGGAGCGTCTGCAACGGCGGATGTACGAGCAGTTGGGGCTGCGCGTCGAGATCGCCCCGGGCTTCAATGAAGTGCGCACCATGCGCGGCATCAACATCACTTTGGGCGAACTGCCGGGGCTGTGCCGCAAAACCCGTCAGTCGATCCCGGCGGCGATTCGCCGGGGGCTGGAAAAGCGTCCGGAGATTGCCTACGAACTGCTCAATGCCAACGACTTGTTGCGTGATGCCTGATGGTTTGACTCGTTATCCCGATATGTTCGTTTCAAATGCCCTGAAAGAGGATCAGCGGTCGTACGTGCAACGCACTCCGCTGCTATGCCTTCTCATGGGAGAAAAAGGTTTCAGGCCAGGCAGGCTGGAGTTGCAAACACAAGCGACCGTGGCCCCGGCGCCAGCCCCAGGTGCGCGCAGATCAAAGGTGCCAATCCGTAGCAGGAGGTGGCAGATGTTATTCATGGTCAGGTGGTCCATCAGTTCGCAAAACCGTAACAGCGCGATCGAACGTTTTCTCAAGACCGGTGGCGCCCCACCCGCAGGCGTCAGCATGCTGGGACGCTGGCATGCCGTCGGTGGCTCCAGCGGTTTTGGCATTGCAGAAGCCAGTGATCCAGTGTTGATACAAAAGTGGGTGCTGGAATGGAGCGATCTCATGAACATGGAAGTGCACGCAGTATTGACCGATGAACAGGTGGCGCCGTTGCTGGCCGCCGCGGTCGGCAAGCAATAGTTGTCGAGGCGGCGAGTGCCCTTCGCCGCCTTCCCCTTGTGTCACTACTTTTTCATCCCGACCCGCCGGCGCATTTCGGCGGTAATCGTCTGCCGGGTTTTCTTCAGGTCGGCCCAAGGTTCATCGCCCACCTCGGCCAGGCGTTCATGCACGGTGTGCAGGTTCCACTGATTGCCGCCCTTGAGCTCGGCCACCTCCTCGCGAAAGATCGGCACCGACACCGGCAGCCCTTCGCGGCTGCGCACGGCGTACGCGCAAATGGTGGTGGCGCCCAGACCGTTGCGCAGGTAATCGATGAAAATGCGCCCGACGCGGTTTTTCGGCCCCGACACCGCGGAAAAACGGTCCGGCAACAGCTTGGCCATGTGACGGACGATCGCGTGGCTGAAGTCCTTGACCTCGTCCCAGCCGTGTTTGCGGGTCAGCGGTACGATCAGGTGAATCCCCTTGCCGCCGCTGGTTTTGAGAAATGCCTTGAGCCCCAGTTCATCCAGCACCGTGAGGGTCAGTTGGGTCGCTTCGACCATACGCTTCCAGGGCAGCGCCGGGTCCGGGTCGAGGTCGAGGACAAAGCGGTCGGGGTTGTCCAGATCGACTGACGTGGCGTTCCAGGTGTGCAGTTCCACCGTGCTCATCTGCACCGCGCCGATCAGGGCTTTGGCATTGTTGATGATCATGATCGGTTGGCCCGTCAGTGCCTTGTCCAGGGCAATAATCCCGGGAATGGCCAGGTTCTCTGCGTTCTTCTGAAAGAACAACTCGCCAGCGATGCCGTCCGGCGCACGCACCAGCGCCACCGGGCGGTCCTTGAGCTGCGGCAGAATCCATTCGGCGACGCTGGCGTAATACTCCGCCAGTTGCAGCTTGGTGGTGCCGCTGCTGGCGTCGATCACCCGGTCTGGGTGCGTGATGCGCACCTTGCCCGGCCCCAGGTCGACTTGTGACGGCGCGGGGGCAGCTTGGGCGGTTTTCTTTTCAGAGGCTGATGTTTTCACAGTCTTCGGACGCTCCTCGGTGATGTCCGCGGCAGGCTTGTCGTCACGCAGCCCATGGAACACGGCGTGGCGCACCGAGCCTTCCTTGGTCATTTCGGCAAAGGCCACTTCCGCCAACAAAGTGGGTTTGAGCCAATGCACACCTTTGGCTTCGAAACCGGTAGGCGGATTGACCACCGACGGCTTTTTCGTCTGCAACGGTTTGAGTTGTTCGTAAAGGCGCTTGAGGGTCGCTTCGTTGAACCCGGTGCCGACCTTGCCGGCATAGCGCAACTCACCGCTGTCGCGGTCATGCAACCCCAGCAGCAGCGCGCCAAACGCACTGCGCGCACCTTTGGGGTCGGTGAAGCCGACCACGACGAATTCCTGCCGATGCTTGCACTTGAGTTTGATCCAGTCACTGGTGCGCCGGGACACATAAGGCGAACCCAGGCGCTTGCCGATCAACCCTTCCATCTGCATTTCGCAGGCGCTGTTGAGCAAGGCCTCTGGGGATTCGCTGAACGCATCGGAGAACCGTAGCAGCGGGTTTTCATTGAGCTTGAGCACGGTCGCCAGCGCCGCCCTGCGCTCTTCGACGGGCACCTCGCGCAGGTCTACGCCATTGAGGTAGGGCAAATCGAACAGGTAGTAAACGATGCTGCCACTTCGCCCGGCATCGAACGCATTTTGCAGCGCCTGGAAATCCGGAACGCCCTGCTCGTTGGCCACCACCATTTCGCCGTCGAGCCAGGCCGATTCCAGCCCCAGCGCGGCTATAGCCTTGGCTTGTCCTGGCAACTTATGGGTCCAGTCATGACCGTTGCGGGTGAAGAGTTTGACGTCGCCGTGGTCGATGCGCGCCATGACCCGGTAGCCGTCGAACTTGATCTCATAGCTCCATTTGCCGTCCGGCGCGGATTCGACCAGTGTCGCCAGCTCGGGTTTGAGCAGTTCCGGCAGTTTGGCTTTGCGAGCGCCCGTCAGGGGTGTCGACTTCTCTTTACGCGCCCTCGCTGCTGGCTTTTTGATCGGCTTGGGTTTTTCAGCGGCGTGCTTTTTTTCCACGATGGTGCGGTCACTGAGCACACTGTCGGGTTGGGCCGCGACCACGTCGTAATCACTTTCGGGCTTGGCCGCGCTGTCTTGATGCTTGATCAGAAACCATTGCTCCTGCTTGCCCGGCATGTGCGTGCGCACGAGGTTCCACAGGCCGCCGAGTTTCTCCCCTTGCAGCTCGAATTTCAGCCGACCCTTGGCGTACGCCTTGGCCGGATCGTCCTGGGGAATCCACACCCCACGGTCCCAGACGATCACGTCGCCGGCACCGTAATGCCCTTCGGGAATGGTGCCTTCGAACGTGGCGTACTCCAGCGGATGGTCTTCGACGTGGATCGCCAGGCGTTTGACCTTGGGGTCCAGCGACGGCCCCTTGGGCACGGCCCAACTCTTCAGCGTGCCATCGAGCTCCAGGCGAAAGTCATAGTGCAGGTGCGAGGCGTCATGTTTCTGAATACAGAACTGCAAGGCATGGGCGCTCGCCGTTTTTTTGCCCGAGCGTTTGGCGGCGGCCGGCTCAGGGCTCGCCGCGAAGTCGCGCATGCGGTTGTAATCGTCCAGGTTCTTGTTCATGGCTTACCTGATGCTCGCTGCAGGACGCTTCGGCAGGTTCTACCTCAGCAGAGCGACAGGCCTGGAAAAAAATTCCATCGCTATTGGAGTTACCCGGACAGACGGGCCACCGCCGTGGTCATCGACGGGCAGGTCGAAGTGACCGTCGAGGGGCAATCCACCGAGGCTTGCCCGCGAAGGCGTCAGCCCATTCCGTCTGGCTGACGTCGCAAGTGTTGCCCCGCCCTTTCACACTCCTGACAGAAACTGACACTGCCTGCTTTTATGCTGCGTCCACCTTGAAATGGAGCAGCCCTATGATCACTCCCCGTTTTATTTTGCTTTTCGTGGAAAACCCCGCCGTCAGTGCACGGTTCTATGAGTTTCTGCTGCAGCGCAAGCCCGTGGAAGAGTCGCCGACTTTCGCGCTGTTTATTCTGGATGGCGGCTACAAGCTGGGGCTCTGGTCACGGCATACGGCTGAGCCTGCCGTGGATGTAACGGGCGGCGGCACCGAGCTGGCGTTCCCGGCGGAGTCCGCCGAACAGGTCGATGCACAGTTTGCCGAGTGGAGCGCTCTGGGGTTGACCATGGTGCAAGCGCCGACAGAGCTCGACTTCGGTCGCACCTTCGTCGCGCTTGACCCGGATAACCATCGGCTGCGTGTGTTCTGCCCTCGCTGAGCCGGCACCCGCCTCGACATCAGTCAGGCACGGGTGTACAGCGCTCAATACGTGCCCCGGATAATTCCGGGGTATTTTTTTGCGCGGCGTCTAAGATTCAAGGGTGGTGAACCTTATCCCTGCAAATCCGGTCGATAGCTGCAACCCGACCCGGTTTGCCGACACCCTCAAATTGAGGGTGATGACTGGCTTGCTTCACTTTCTGGAGAACGCCCCCGTGATATCCACCGTACACATCGCCAGGCTCAAAGCTTGGGGCGCCCACGGTTTTACCGCCACTGGCGTGGTCACTGCCTTCCTCGCAACCCTCGCCTTGCTGGAGAACCAGCCCACCAATTGCCTGCTGTGGCTGGGCGTGGCGCTGATCGTCGACGGGCTGGACGGGGCACTGGCGCGCAAGGTCAATGTGCAATCGGTGCTGCCCAGTTTCGACGGTTCGATCCTCGATCTGGTGATCGATTACCTGACGTATGTGTTTATCCCGGCGCTGTTCATCTACCGCTACATCCCGTTGCCGGACTACACCCTGCTGCTGACCGTGTCGCTGATTCTGGTGTCGTCGCTGTTTTGCTTCTGCAACGTCAACATGAAGAGCAAGGACAACTACTTCCAGGGCTTTCCCGCCGCGTGGAACGTGGTCGCGTTGTGCTTGTACATCATCGACCCGTCGCCGTGGATCACCTTTCTCACCGTCATCGGCCTGGCGCTGTTGACCGTGACCCGGATGAAATTCCTGCACCCGTTCCGCGTACGGCGGTTCATGCCGATCAACATTGCGGTGACGGCCATCTGGTTGCTGTGCAGCTTGTCGCTGGTGGTCAACCATCCGGTCATCAACCCGTTGGTGATGAGCCTGTGGCTGCTGATGTCGGCGTACTTCCTGGGGATCTGCTTCTGGCGCACGGCGCTGGAGTGGATCGACAGTTCGCGACTCAAATAGGCACAGCGATCATGCCCATCCATATCGTGCAACTCGGCTCACCGCGCACAGCGCATGAGGGCCTGCGCCTGGGCACGGTACGCCGCCCGCCCCGCGGTGTACCGAAGGCTGAATTCGCCAGCCGGGATTTTTATGATGTGTGGCAGCCGCTGCTGTCTCCCAGCCCCGAGTTGGTGGCCGAAGCCAAGGCGGCAGAAGATGCCAAAGCCTGGGAGGCTTTCAAGCGCAAGTTCAAGGCCGAGATGCACCAGCCCGCGCCCAGTCAGTTGCTGGACCTGCTGGCCGCCCTTTCCCATCAAACCTCACTGGCCGTGGGGTGTTACTGCGAAGACGAAGCGCACTGCCACCGGTCCGTATTACGGGAGTTACTGGAGGCACGGGGCGCAAAGGTTGTTTAGCCAAGATGCAAATCTGATCGCTCCCGCGAATGTTCACCGGCAAGCTGAATACATTTCATAGCCAGAATAGTGGTCGGGTCGATCAACGCCACTTGATGACCTTTGATCATGAAGACCTCGCTATGCTGCAGCACCAGCGGTAACTCCGTACATCCCAGGATGAGCACATCGGCGCCCAGTTCACACAAGTGCTCTGCGGCGATCAGCAGCTGATCTTTGCACAGGCCCTCGGTGAACCCGGCCTTGATCCCAAGCGCCCCATATATCGCATCCATGACCAACGCCTGGTAGTCCACACCGGGGGCGACTATGTGCAACCCGGCTCGCCGGGCCGCCTCGTGGTAAACCTGACTTTTGATCGTGCCCGACGTCGCCAGCAGCCCGACTGTTTTCCCGGCGCCATACCGCTGAACGATGGCCTCTACTGTCTCGGCAAGCATGTTCACAATGGGCACACGCAAGTGTGACTGGATACGCTCGACGAACGCGTGAGCGGTATTGCACGGGATCGCAATCGCATTGGCTCCAGCGCTTTCAAGCCGCTTGCAGGTGGCATACATCGCCATCGTCGGATCTGTTTCGTCGTACAGCAGGCTGGCGGTGCGATCAGGAATCTGGGGGTTCTGCTCAACCACCATTTTGATGTGCTCCTGATCGCGGCCGGCTGGTGTATACGCAACCACCTTCCCCATGAAATCGACCGTTGCCGCAGGCCCCACCCCGCCCACGATCCCGAGCTTGAAGGGTGGGCGATTCGACTGACCTTTCTCCACAGTCGCGAAGCCGGCATAAATCTCATTGATATCCAGCACCGTGATGCCCCGACGCTGCAGGTCGCCGCAGACCAACGAGAGCTCGGTCATGCCCGGCAAGACTATCGCGGCCCCCTGTTCCTGAAGCGAAAGGCAGGCCCGATACACACACTCCAGCGGCACACCGTCAAGGTATCCATCCTTGATACCGTTGACGCCATACATCGCCTCCATCAACCCTGACTGCTCGTCATCACCTGGGTAAACGAGCTTGAAATCGCTGCCGAAATAGCGCTCGAACAAGCCGCAGTGGCGAACATAGTCTGAGGCGAGAATGCCCAATGCACTGCCGGGTTCAGCGACATGGTCGATGTGCCTGCGCAACGCGGCCATCATGTCCAGAACCGGTATGCCTATTTCCTCCTGAATTTCTTCGCGGAAGGAATGGCTGGCGAAACAAGGCAGTACGATCGCGTCGACCCCACTGGCCTCGAAGGTCTGACAAACCTCAAAAACATAGAACTTTCTGGAGGTCATGCTTGCGCCCCGGTCCAACGGCATCAGGACATCTTTGAACGGGTGCTGCTCGAACAGAAAGTGATAGCGGCCTTGATCCTCGAGCACCGCCCTGGACTTCACCAACTTGTAGAACAGATCGCCGCCGGCCAGTGAACCAAGTCCGCCAACGATGCCCAGTTTGCGTACAAACGACGACTCACGGGACAGCTTCGATTCAGCTTTCATGGTGATAGCTCTCAGGCAGTGGCTACAGTGCGAACAGGACGTGGGGATGCCTCGGTTTGAGGGACGTCGTCCGGCTCCTCGCAAGGCTCCGATTTAGCGACCACTGCCGTTGCGATGCTATTGCCCACCACGTTGGTGGCAGTCCTGGCCATATCGAGGAATTGATCAATGCCCAGGATCAGCAAAATGCCCGCTTCCGGCAGATTGAACATGGGCAACGTCGCCGCGACGACAACCACCGAAGCCCGGGCTACACCTGCCATGCCCTTACTGGTCACCATCAGCGTCAGCAAGATGAGAAGTTGCTGTGTGAGGCTCAAGTCAACGTTGTAAGCCTGGGCAATGAACATGATCGCGAAGGCTTGATACATCATCGAACCGTCGAGATTGAATGAATACCCCAGTGGAAGTACGAAGCTGGATACGCGCTTCGGTGCGCCGAACTTCTCCAGGGCCTCCATGGTTTTTGGATAGGCGGACTCACTACTGGCCGTCGAGAATGCCAACAGCACGGGTTCTCGGATCAACTTGCCCAACGTAAATACCGAACGCCCCAGAAACAGGTAGCCGGCAGCGAACAACACGCCCCACAAAATCACAATGCCCAGATAGAACTCGGCAATCAGTTTTCCGTAATCGACCAGCAAGCCCAGACCTTGGGTGGTGATGGCCGAAGCGATGGCGGCAAAGACACCGATCGGTGCAAGCGCCATGACGTAGTCGGTGATCTTGAACATCACCTTTGCCAGCTCCTCAATGCTGTCGGTGATCTTTGTGTAGCCGGCGCGCTTGACACCTGCCAACGCGAAACCGAAGAACAGCGAGAACACTACAATTTGCAGAATCTCGTTGTTGGCCATGGCTTCAGCAATGCTGCGAGGGAATACGTGGCTGATGAACACCTTGAGGCTGAAGTCCCCCGTGTTTACCGCTATCGGTGCCGCGCCGGCCTGAGTCGCCTGAAGATCCAGGCCTGCGCCTGGCTGGAATAGGTTCACCAGCAACATGCCGATCAACAACGAAATCACTGAAGCGGAAACGAACCAGGCCATCGCCCTCGCCCCGATCCGTCCTACTGATCGGGAGTTGCCCATACTGGCAATACCACCGACCAATGTGGCGAAAACCAAAGGTGCGATGATCATCTTGATCAAGCGCAGGAAAATGTCCGTCACCATCGAGAACCAGGAGGCGATTTCTTTGGCGGCTTTCTCATCCGCTGAAAAATGATGGCAAGCCCAACCTACGATGACGCCCATCGCGATGCCGATCGCGATCTGGCGGGGTAAATTACTTTTTTTCACGGTGCTTTCCTCAAGTGATGTTGTAGCTTTTTTTACTTGGCAGAAGACAAGACTGGAATGACCCGATGCTCTGCGGCAGCGGGGCTACAGCACCGATTCTAGGGACGCCATTGGAGCGGGATGATGAGTAATCACCATAGGGTGATGCGTTTTTGGAATAGTTTGCGAAATTCCCTCAATGGCTCCATTGCACCGCAGTAAACTCTTCGCCAGAGACGCGATGAGGAGCCAGCATGCAAACCAAATGGTTGGACGATCTTTTGGCGATTGCCGAATGGAAGAATTTTTCTCGCGCCGCCGAAGTGCGTTGCGTCACGCAGTCCGCGCTGTCTCGGCGCATTCGTTCACTTGAGGAATGGGTGGGAGCCGAACTGGTGGATCGCGGCACCTATCCTGTCCAACTGACTCAAGCGGGACGCAGCTTTTGTGAAGAGGGGCGCGAGGCTTTGTCGGCGTTGCTGCAATTGCGACTGGCTCTTCGCGAAGGAGAAAGAATGCCGGGGCGCTCGATTCAGGTCACCGCCGGGCACAGTCTTTCAATGACCTTTCTGCCTAAGTGGCTGACCCAGTTTCAACAGCAGAATGAGCCCTTCAATGCTCGCGTGGTGGCGGCGAATATCCACGATGCGGTCATCGCGCTGGAGGAAGGCAGCTGCGATTTGATGATCGTCTACCATCATCCCCTCGCCCCGATCCAGCTCGACCCCGAGAAGTTCGGCAGTTTGACCCTGGGGCATGATTCGTTTGTTCCACTGTGCGCGCCGGACAAGAACGGCAAACCGTTGCATCGGCTACCGGGGACGGCCGCCAAGCCAGTGCCGCACCTGGCGTATACCGCGACCACTTTTTTGGGGCGCGTGGCCGATATCGTCATCAAGAATGCACCGACTGCTTGCGTGCTTGATCGTTGCTTTGAGGCGGACATGGCCATGCTGTTGATGAGAATGGCGATCGAGGGCTATGGCGTTGCCTGGTTGCCCTTGAGCGCCGTGACCGATGAACTGGAGCGAGGGCAATTGGTGCTGGCCGGCGGCGATGAGTGGAAGGCCCGACTGGAGATACGTTCGTATTGTTCGATCGCCAATCAAAACCCGACGATGCGCGACCTTTGGAAAACGCTTGAGACCGCATCGCGAGCAGGCCCGCTCCCACATTAGAGTTTCGGCGCGACACCCATCGCGTGAACTTTGTGCTGCGCTGCCGGCCCGTTCGAACGGCCAGGCGCCCCTGAGACTGATCATGGTCAATAATCAAAGGATTGAGATGTATTGAACGACCACCGTCTGCTCGTTTACCCACGGGAGGTTTGTCATGTCTGGTCAAGCACGTTTCATGCTGGTCGTCTCGCCCCTGATGGAACACAGCCCGGCCTTCGACCGGGCCGCGGCGCTGGCCAAGGCCGAGGACGCAGCCCTGCACATCGTGGCCTTCGACTACCTGGAAGGCCTGGCGACTGCCAGCATGGTCAACGAAAAGGCTCTGGAGCAGATGCGTCTGGGCTACGTCGAGCGCCATCGCCAGTGGCTTGAGGAACAAGCCCGCCCCTTGCGCAAGATCGGTGTGCACGTCACCACCGAGGTGGCCTGGGTCGAGAATCCGCTGGAGGAGATCCTGATTCACCTCAAAGAGCAGCCGATGGACGTACTGATCAAGGCGCTGGATCATCCATCGCGGCTGTCGCGGCTGGTGTTTACCCCCCTCGACGTGCATTTGTTGCGTGAATGCCCGGTGCCGTTGCATTTCGTCAGCCATGCCACTCGCGCGTTGCCGCGCAAGATCGTCGCGGCGATCGACCCGTTTCACCGCGATGATCAATACAACAGTTTCAACGACCGGATCCTTCACGAAGCCTCAAAACTGGCGAGCGCCTGCAATGCCGAACTCGATGTGGTCTACGCCTATGACCTTTCATCCATCAGCGCGGACGAGTTCAACTTCTATAACGGTTCGGCGCTTTTCTCTTCGGACCAGGTCAAGACCCTGTTCGACCTCCAGGAGAATGCCTTCAACGAACTGGCCGCGCGCAACGGCATCGCGCCGGAGCAGCGGCACATGGTCATGGGCAACCCGACCAAGGTGCTGACCCACTACACCGATACCCATGATGTGGATGTGATCGTCATGGGCCGGATCGGCCATCGCGGCATGGGCCGGTTGATCGGCAGCACGGTTGAGCATGTGCTGTACAAAATGCCGTGCAGCGTGTGGGTGGTGTATACCGAGTCACTGGATGAGTGACTGCAACGGCTGAATACCAAATTGTGCACATACCTTTGTGGACGCGACCCCTGTGGCGAGGGGGCTTGCCCCCGTTGGGTCGCGAAGCGGCCCCAAAAGCTTTGCGACTGCTTCGCAGCCGAACGGGGGCAAGCCCCCTCGCCACAGAAGCCCGTTCCCCAAGGGGTTGCGTTTTCAATTCAACGCCGTGTAATCACCACCTCCAGGTATTCACTCGGCACCACCAGCGACCGCTCCCCCGCTCGGTTCAGGCGATTGAGCAGTTCCGTCAGGTCGTTTTCCAGGGCCGCCGCGCCTTCGGGTGGCAGGGTTGCGAAAGCCTTGTGAATCGGGCCATACCAACTGCGGAAGGTGTCGATGAAATGTGCAGCCGAGCGATAGCGGAAATTGAATAACCGCCGTGTCACCTGAAGCAGGAAGTCTCGCTGATCGAACTGCGAGTGCAACCAGGCTTCGGTGCCCCAGTTTGAAGGCGGTTGAACGCCCTGCGGTGGTGGCATGTGGCGGCCCAGGGTCTTGAACATCTGGCCGACAAAGCCTTCAGGCGTCCAGTTGGCGAGACCGATCCGCCCACCAGGGCGGCACACCCGCGCCAGTTCCGCTGCAGCCTTGGGCTGATCTGGCGTAAACATCACACCGAAGGTCGAGAGCACGGCATCGAAACTCGCATCCTCGAACGGCAAGGCTTCGGCGTCGGCCACCTGAAAGATCACGTCCAGGCGTTCCGCCCGAGCCCGGTCTTCACCGCGCTCCAGCAGCCTGGCCACGTAGTCGGTGGACGTGACTTTGCAGCCCCGTCGCGCGGCGGCGAGCGTTGCATTACCGTTGCCGGCGGCGACGTCCAGCACGCGCTCATCACAGAGCAGGTCGCAGGCTTCGGCCAGTTGCTCGCCGACAATCTGCAAGGTGGTGCCGATCACCGCGTAGTCGCCGCTGGCCCACGAGGTCATCTGACGGTTTTTCAGGGCAGTGAGATCAATGGGTGTGCTCATCAAGTCTGCTCCGTTGCGGGTTGGAACGCGTCCCGGCTTACTCCGCCGTAGTGGGATCAATGATGTTCATGACTCGGGCAACGCTGTTGGCCGGAAAACCACCCTGTTTGGCATGCTCCCTGATGAGGTCCTCGTTCGGCGCGATGTACACACAGTAAATCTTGTCGCCGGTGACGTAACTTTGCAGCCATTGCACTTCGGGCCCCATTCCGCGCAACACATCGCAGGATTTTTGCGAGATCGCTTTGAGTTCCTGTTGCGGCAGTGCGCCGGCACCCGGCAGCTCGCGTTCGATAATGAATTTAGGCATGGCAACTTCCTTTTGAGGGTGATGACGGGGTCGGCAGTGATCCCGTCGTCCACAAACTATCGCTCCCGGATACGTAACCGTCCTGTCCGGTCGTCCGGCAACCCCACGAAATACACCGCTCTCCGATGCATGGTCGTCCATCTGTAACGGCGTATTAACAGATGAGATTGCTTTACGCGGCAGGCGCCTTGGCATCGATCAGCAGTTGCCGGATCATCTGCTCCTGAGTCTCGTACCCGCCCTCGCCAAAGTGGGTGTAACGCACCTGGCCCTTGGCATCGATCAGGTAGTGAGCGGGCCAGTACTGATTGTCGAAGGCGCGCCAGATCGCGTAGTTGTTGTCGATCGCCACCGGGTAGGTAATGCCGAGCTTCTTCACTTGATCGCGGACGTTGTCGATGATGCGTTCGTAGCCGTATTCAGGGGTGTGCACGCCGATCACGAGCAAGCCGTCCTGCTCATATTTCTTCGCCCAGTCCTTCACGTAGGGCAAGGTGTGTTGGCAGTTGATGCAGTCGTACGTCCAGAAATCCACCAGCACCACTTTGCCGCGCAGGGAATCGCTGCCCAGCGCTGGCGAGTTGAGCCATTGGACCGCGCCCGACAGTGACGGCATCGCGCCTTGAGCCGTGCCCATGGTCGAGTCGGCCTTGACCTTGCTGACCAAGTAATCGATGACTTTCGGTACGCTTTCCAGCACCCGCTGTTCAACCCTGCTGACGCCTTCGGACGAGGTGCCGGCGAGCAGCCTGTTGTCGGCGCCGGTAGAGATCACTGCCGCCGCGATCAACACCGCAACCCCCGTGCCGCGACGCAGCCAGCCAGTGACTGGAATCGACGGTTTCAAGCGATTGACCAGGCCGCGACCGGCGAAGATCAAAGTGCCCAGGGACAACGCACTGCCCAGGCCGTACGCCACCAATAACAAACTGGTCTGGGCGTTGGCGCCTTGCAGCATGGCCCCGGTGAGGATCACCCCCAGGATCGGCCCGGCACACGGCGCCCACAGCAGCCCGGTGGCGACGCCGATCAGCACCGAGCCCAACGGGCCAGAGACTTTGCGGGTGTCAGGGTCGAGGCGATTGCCCAACAGCACGAACGGACGCGCCAGCCAGCCGCCGATCCGCGCAGATATCAGCGACAAGGCAAACAGCACCATCACGATCAACGCCACATGGCGGCCAGTGTTGTTGGCTTGTATCACCCAGTCGCTGCTGACCACGGCCAGGCTGGAGATCAGGGCAAAGGTCAGGGCCATGCCACCGAGGGTGAGCAGGATCGAGGAACGCGTACGTTCAACACCGGCAAACAGAAACGGCACGACCGGGAGGATGCAGGGGCTGAGGACGGTCAAAATGCCGCCCAGGAATGCGATGAGAAACATGGGGATCACCTTGAAATGCGAGTTCCATGTGGGAGCGAGGAGGTTCTACAGACCTCAGTTGTTTTCGTTGCAGCCATCCGCGAATTTGCGGTAATCCAGCACCTGGGTTTTGTCTTGGGAATCCAGGTAGGTCATCCGCGCATTTACAATCCCGCAGGCAGGCGTAGTGTCCTGTTTCATCGACAGCACTTTCTGGATATCCAGGTGCGTGCCGTAGGTGTAGGTTTGGGCGGCGACGTCGGCTTCGGCACGGGCCGACAAGGTGCAGAGGTTCAGTGCGGCAAACAGGCAGGCGGCGTAGACGGCTTTGGTGTTCATGGCGGGTTCCTCGACAGGTCAATGTGCAGTGGGTCGAGGCGGTTGGGTTTGCCTCGATGGAACCTATTTGAAGCCCGCGAGGTATCTCGTCTGTGTCGGGAACAGGCCCGTGTAAATCGCTACGTATCAGCGCCGGCCCGGGATACACAGCGATACAAAACGCCCGGGATCGGCTGTTTTTGCATCCCCGTGTATCCGCCGATATACCCGATACACTGCAATACAAAAGGCAGCGGGCGAGCGGGCCAAGGCTCGATAGACTGCGCGATAACTTCCACTCAAGAGGCTTGGCCCCATGGAACACGTCGATCACATTCTCATCGTGGACGATGACCGCGAGATCCGGGAACTGGTAGGCAATTACCTGAAGAAGAACGGTCTGCGCACCACCGTGGTGGCGGATGGACGGCAGATGCGCGCGTTTCTGGAGACCACGCCGGTGGACCTGATCGTGCTCGACATCATGATGCCGGGCGACGATGGCCTGCTGCTCTGCCGCGAGTTGCGTGCCGGCAAACACAAAGCCACGCCGGTGCTGATGCTCACCGCGCGCAACGATGAAACCGATCGCATCATCGGCCTTGAAATGGGCGCCGACGATTACCTGGTCAAACCGTTCGCCGCCCGTGAATTACTCGCCCGGATCAACGCCGTGCTGCGCCGTACGCGGATGCTGCCGCCGAATCTGGTGATCACCGAAAGCGGTCGCCTGCTGGGGTTCGGTCGCTGGCGCCTGGACACCTCGGCCCGGCATCTGCTGGATCAGGACGGCACCATGGTCGCCCTCAGCGGCGCGGAATATCGCTTGCTGCGGGTGTTCCTCGATCATCCTCAGCGGGTACTCAATCGCGACCAATTGCTCAATCTGACTCAAGGCCGCGACGCCGATCTGTTCGACCGCTCCATCGACTTGCTGGTGAGCCGCTTGCGCCAGCGCCTGCTTGACGATGCCCGGGAACCGGCCTACATCAAGACCGTGCGCAGTGAAGGCTATGTGTTTTCCCTGCCGGTGGAAGTGCTCGGTGCGCCGTCATGAGTCTGGCGCTGCACTGGCCGCGCACGCTGGCCTCACGGCTGTCGCTGATTTTTCTGGTCGGCCTGATCCTCGCCCAGGCGCTGTCTTTTGGCGCCCAGTACTACGAGCGTTATGAAAGCGCGAAAAACACCATGCTGGGCAACCTGGAAACCGACGTCTCGACGTCCCTCGCCATCCTCGACCGCTTGCCCGCCAACGAGCGCGCCAACTGGCTGCAGCGTCTGGAACGCGCCAACTATGGCTATCTGCTGAATGAAGGTTCGCCGGGCATGCCCATGGCACCCCGCGATGTGTCGATTGCAGTGACCTCGATTCAGGACGCCATTGGCCATGATTACCCACTGACCTTTACCGACATCCCTGGCCCGAAGAAACATTTCCAGGCCCACCTGAAACTGAAGGACGGCAGCCCCGTCACCATTGATGTGCGGCCGTCGATGGTGCCGTTGTCGCCGTGGTTGCCGGCGGTATTGCTGGGGCAACTGGCATTGATGATCGCCTGCACCTGGCTGGCCGTGAGAATCGCCATCCGTCCCCTCACCCGCCTCGCCCAAGCGGTGGAAACCCTCGACCCCAACACCCACGCCGTGCACCTGGACGAAAAAGGCCCGACCGAAGTCGCCTACGCCGCCAGGGCGTTCAATGCGATGCAGGCGCGCATTGCGGCTTATCTCAAGGAACGCATGCAGTTGTTGGCGGCGATTTCCCACGACCTGCAAACCCCGATCACGCGCATGAAACTGCGTGCCGAATTCATGGACGACTCCAGTGAGAAAGACAAACTGTGGAACGACCTCGGCGAGATGGAACACCTGGTGCGCGAAGGCGTGGCCTATGCCCGCAGCATCCACGGCTCCACCGAGGAAAGCCGCCGTACCGATCTGGACTCATTCCTCGACAGCCTGGTGTTCGACTATCAGGACATGGGTAAAGCGGTGCAATTGGGAGGCAAAAGCGCCGCAGTGATCGACACCCGGCCCCATGCCTTGCGGCGGGTGCTGGTGAACCTGATAGACAACGCGCTGAAATTCGCCGGCGCGGCAGAGTTGTGGGTGGAGGTGAATGCCGACGGCAGCTTGTCGGTGAAAGTGATGGACCGTGGACCGGGAATTGCCGAAGAGCAATTGGCCCAGGTGATGGAGCCGTTCTACCGCGTAGAGAATTCGCGTAACCGCAGCACTGGAGGAACCGGATTGGGGTTGGCGATTGCCCAGCAGTTGGCCATCGCGATTGGTGGATCGCTGAAATTGAGCAATCGCGAGGGCGGTGGTTTATGTGCGGAACTCAAGTTGCCGACAACCCAATAACCGCCACAAATCCCTGTGGTAGCGGGTGGTTGGGGGATTGCGTGCGGTCAGGTAGCTATGCCGATTACCCCTTCTCCATGCATCTGCTGCAACAATGCCAACCCACTGTCGATAAACGCCGGCGACCCAACCATCCCTGCCTCCACCGCCAGCCCTTGCAGCTGCGCCCGGCCATCGAGCAGAGGAAACGTCTCGATCCGCTGCAACAACCGCCACGCCAACGGGCTCAGTTCGGAAAACTGCACACTCCAGTCCTCCGACCGGCGAACCAACAGCAACGTCGGCTGAGTCGGTGGCACTTGCGGCTGGTAATCCGGCCCCACCTTTTGCACCGGCCAGGCATACGCCAACGGCCAGGCCAGTGGTGAAACCTGCAAGGGTCGGCCCAGCAACAACCCGGCATCGCTGGGCGGCAACGGCTCGGCGGCGGATTGTTGCAGCGCCATTTCGACCCACTCGTAATGCGCCAGCTCGACCATGAACGGTGGCCACGGTCCATCGCTCAACGCCAGCGGCATCGATGCGAGGAACTCGACAAACTCCTGGGCGATTTCGCCGAATTTTGGCGTGTGAGCACGGTGGTCCCGCAGGAAAATCCTCAGCAGAGAACGCCAGTCACTGTCGCCCACTGTCTTCACCAGCACTGGAAAGGTGCCGCTGAGCAACGACGACAGATTCGAAAACACCAGGTCGCGATAAACCTGCGCCCGGCTCACATCCATCCCGGTCGGCGGCGCACAGTGGTCGGGGTCGCGCAGGTAGCGAGTCAATGTGTCTTGGTGCTGATACAGCGTCGGCTTATCCACGGCTCACCCCCGCACCTTGCAACCGGCGAATAGTCTGCAATTCGCTCACCCATTCAGAGAACGCCGGAAAGTTGAAATCCCGCTCAAGCAGCGTCGGCTGCACACCGAACCGCGCATACGCCTGGGCCAGCAGCGACCAGACCACCGGTTTGACCGAGGCGCCATGGGTGTCGATTTTCAGCGTGTCAGATACATCGAAATGCCCCGCCACGTGCATGGCGACCACCCTTGTTGCGTCGATGCCAGCCAGGAACGTCTGCGGGTCAAAGCCGTGATTGATCGAATTCACGTAGACATTGTTGACGTCCAGCAACAGGTCGCAATCGGCTTCACGCAGCACTGCGTTGGTGAACGTCAATTCGTCCATGTCCTGCTGCGGCGCGGCGTAGTAAGAGACGTTTTCCACCGCCAGGCGCCGACCGAGAATGTCCTGGGATTGACGAATTCGCGCGGCAACGTGCTGCACGGCTTCTTCGGTAAACGGCAACGGCAGCAGGTCGTAAAGATGACCGTCATCGCTGCAATAGCTCAGGTGTTCGCTGTACAGCGGCACTTGATGGTGATCGAGGAACACCCGCACTTCTTGCAGGAACCCGACATCCAGCGGCGCCGGCCCGCCCAACGACAACGACAAGCCGTGGCAGGACAACGGATAACGCTCGGTCAGGGCACGAAACGCCGCGCCATGAGCGCCGCCGATGCCGATCCAGTTTTCCGGCGCGACTTCCAGAAAGTCGAAAGCGCCCACCGGGGCCGCTTGAAGGTCCTTCAGCAAACCGCGGCGCAAACCTATCCCGACAGTGGCTTTCGTTGATGTGAGGGGAGTCTGCATGGTGTCGATCTCATCCAGTGTGACCGGTCTCCAGCATCTGAAAGCTCAGTGCCGGCCGGCAGACCCAGTCAAGCGCCGCGATGTGTCGGGGCTGTGTGCACAAACGCCTTTCTTCACAGGGCACTGTATCGGACAGGCAGCCAGATACAGTGGGATACACGAACTAGACTTGTTGATTACCCCCACGGGGGAGCCAGGACGCGGTTATCGTCCTGTTCATTCCCACGATCACCGCCCAAAGGTGCACGCCTCGACAAACAATGCCTCTGGAGCGTGATCCTGCTGAAGGAGAACACCTGATGGACGAGGCCAGACTCAATGATTTCATGGGCAAACTGGTAAACGACATGGGCGGCGCGGCGATGCTCGCCAACGTCATTCTCGGCGAAGAACTTGGCCTGTACCGGGCCATGGCCGACAGTCAACCAGTGACCCCCGAAGCACTCGCCGCGAAAACCGGCTGTAACACCCGCCTGCTGCGTGAATGGCTCAGCGCCCACGCTGCCTCTGGTTACATGGAACACCACGACGGCCAGTTCCACCTGCCCGAAGAGCAAGCCCTGGCGCTGGCGATCGAAGACTCACCGGTCTACGTGGCTGGCGGTATCGGGGTGGTCGCGTCGTTTTTCCATGACAAGGACAAACTGGTCAACGCCATGCGCGGCAACGGCGCCCTGCCCTGGGGCGATCACCATCCGTGCATGTTCAGCGGCACGGAACGGTTCTTCCGGCCAGGGTACAAGGCACATCTGGTCGGCGAATGGCTACCGGCCCTCGACGGAGTGGTCGCCAAACTGGAGGCTGGCGCGAAGGTGGCGGATATCGGCTGCGGCCATGGTGCCTCGACGGTGATCATGGCCCAGGCGTTTCCGAATTCGCGGTTCGTCGGTTTCGATTACCACGCGCCTTCTGTCACCGTCGCCACCCAGCGTGCCGAAGAAGGTGGCGTATCCGGCCGGGCCCGGTTCTTCCAAGGCACCGCCAAGAGCTATCCGGGCGACGACTATGACCTGGTCTGCTACTTCGACTGCCTGCACGACATGGGTGATCCGGTGGGTGCCGCACGGCATGCCTATGAATCGCTCAAACCCGACGGCACGGTGCTGCTGGTGGAGCCCTTCGCCAACGACACACTCGACGACAACACCAATCCGGTGGGACGGCTGTTCTACGCCGCCTCGACCTTTATCTGCACACCCAACTCGCTGTCCCAGGAAGTCGGCCTCGGGCTCGGCGCCCAGGCAGGCGAAGCACGGTTGCGCAAGGTCTTCACCGAAGCGGGGTTCACGCAATTCCGACGGGCCACGGAAACGCCGTTCAACCTGATATTGGAGGCGCGTAAATAAGGGCAGGTTGGTTTGCCCGGATGCAACTGACGAAACCGGATCCTGTGGGAGCGGGCTTTTGTGGCGAGGGGGCTTGCCCCCTCGCCACAAAAGCTCACTCCCACAGGGGACGGTGATCATCACGCGGAGAGGCGTTCGCCAAGGTTTTCGGCCTTGAGAATATCGAACAATGCCTGCGCCGCCGCCGACAGTTCATGCCCGGTCGTCAGCACCCCGATTGCCCGTTCCACCACTGGGTCGCGCAGGGTAATGCAACGCGCGCCCAGTTCGCGCATCTGCCCGGCGCACAACGCCGGCACCGCGCTGACGCCCAGTCCGCTGGCCACCATCCGCCCGACCGTCGCCAGTTGATGACTTTCAAACTCCACCGGCAATTTCATGCCCCGCGCTTGCAGATGCTCTTCGAGCATCACCCGCACCGTCGACGGTCGCTGCAAGGTAATGAACGGTTCCTTGAGCAAGGTCTGCCAATCGATGTCACCCAAGTCTGCCAGCGGTGAATCAAACGGCACCACGGCCACAAACCGGTCGATGTACAACGGCGTGAATGCCAGCGATGAACTCTGGGTTGGTTCAAACGCCACGCCCAATTCCACCTGGCGGTCGCGAACCATTTCCAGCACCTGCTCGTTGATCACGTCGTTCACCGTGACGTTGACCTTGGGGTAGCGCGCGCGAAAGTTCTTGAGGATCGGCGGCAGCAGGTTGCCGGCAAACGACGGCATCGCCGCCAGGGTCACGCGACCGCGTTGCAGAGTGAAACGTTGGCGCAATTCATCCTCGGCATTGTCCCAGTCCGCGATCAACCGACGGGCCAGGGGCAGCAGCGATTCGCCTTCCGCAGTCAGGGTGACGTTGCGGGTATTGCGGGTGAACAGGCGCCCGCCCAGCCCCTCCTCCAGTGCCTTGATGGTCAGGCTCAACGCCGACTGCGAAAGATGCAGGCGCTCGCAAGCCACGGCAAAACTCAAACTCTGGGCCACGGCCAGGAACGCGCGGATCTGTTTGACGGTCATGGCCACTGTCTCCAACGTCGTATCGGGATTGATTGGTGAGTTTTATCTATCAATCAACCTTAAAAATCAACTTAACAAATAAATCCTCTGGCGCGACACTCCTTCCCCATCCGGCTAGCCAGCCGCCCACAAAGAATAAAAGAGGTGCATATGGCAGGGTTCGACAAGCGCGTGTATTCCTATGAGGAAGCGATGGCAGGTCTTGAGGACGGCATGACCGTGATCTCCGGCGGCTTCGGCCTGTGCGGGATTCCGGAAAACCTCATCGCCGAGATCCAGCACCGAGGCACGCGTGATCTCACCGTGGTGTCCAACAACTGCGGTGTCGACGGTTTCGGCCTCGGTGTGCTGCTGGTGGACCGGCAGATCCGCAAGGTAGTGGCCTCCTACGTCGGCGAAAACGCGCTGTTCGAGAAACAACTGCTGAGCGGCGAAATCGAAGTCGTCCTGACACCTCAAGGCACCCTCGCCGAGAAAATGCGCGCAGGTGGTGCCGGCATCCCGGCGTTCTTCACCGCCACCGGCGTCGGCACCCCGGTGGCCGACGGCAAGGAAGTGCGTGAATTCAAGGGCCGCAAATACCTGATGGAAGAGTCCATCACCGGTGACTTCGCCATCGTCAAAGGCTGGAAGGCCGACCATTTCGGTAACGTGGTCTATCGCCACACCGCCCAGAACTTCAACCCGCTGGCCGCCACCGCCGGCAAGATCACCGTGGTCGAAGTAGAAGAAATCGTCGAACCCGGCGAGCTGGACCCGTCGCAGATCCACACCCCTGGCATCTACGTCGACCGGGTCATTTGCGGCACGTTCGAGAAGCGCATCGAACAGCGCACCGTGCGTAAGTGATCCCCTGCCCCCGGACCGAATGAAGGAATAACAACAATGGCACTTTCCCGCGAACAAATGGCTCAGCGCGTCGCCCGCGAAATGCAGGACGGCTACTACGTGAACCTCGGCATCGGCATTCCGACCCTGGTCGCCAACTACATCCCTGAAGGCATGGAAGTCATGCTGCAATCGGAAAACGGCCTGCTCGGCATGGGCGCCTTTCCGACCGACGCCGAAGTCGACGCCGACATGATCAACGCCGGTAAGCAAACCGTGACCGCACGCATCGGCGCGTCGATTTTCTCGTCCGCCGAATCGTTCGCGATGATTCGCGGCGGCCACATCGACCTGACCGTGCTGGGCGCGTTCGAAGTGGATGTCGAAGGCAACATCGCCTCCTGGATGATCCCCGGCAAACTGGTCAAGGGCATGGGCGGCGCAATGGATCTGGTGGCCGGTGCAGATAACATCATCGTCACCATGACCCACGCTTCCAAGGACGGCGAGTCGAAACTGCTGCCGCGTTGCAGCCTGCCGCTGACCGGTGCCGGCTGCATCAAACGCGTGCTGACCGACCTGGCCTACCTGGAAATCCGGGACGGTGCGTTCGTGCTCAAGGAGCGTGCGCCGGGCGTGAGCGTCGAGGAAATCGTCGCCAAAACCGCCGGTAAACTGATCGTGCCTGAACACGTCCCGGAAATGCAGTTCGCTGCCCAGTGAGGAATTCTTCCATGCAAGACGTTGTGATTGTTGCCGCCACTCGCACTGCCATCGGCAGTTTCCAGGGTTCGTTGGCCAATGTGTCCGCGGTTGATCTCGGTGCCGCGGTAATCCGCCAGTTGCTGGCGCAAACCGATCTGGACCCGGCGCAAGTCGATGAAGTGATCATGGGCCAGGTATTGACCGCCGGCGCCGGGCAGAACCCTGCGCGGCAGGCCGCGATCAAGGCCGGCCTGCCCTTCGCCGTGCCGGCCATGACCCTGAACAAGGTCTGCGGCTCGGGCCTGAAAGCGCTGCACCTGGCGGCGCAGGCGATTCGCTGCGGCGATGCCGAGGTAATCATCGCCGGTGGCCAGGAAAACATGAGCCTGGCCAATTACGTCATGCCGGGCGCCCGCACCGGCCTGCGCATGGGCCACAGCCAGATCGTCGACACGATGATCAGCGACGGTTTGTGGGATGCGTTCAACGATTACCACATGGGCATCACTGCCGAGAATCTGGCTGAGAAATACAGCCTGACCCGCGAACAACAGGACGCCTTCGCTGCCGCCTCGCAGCAAAAAGCCGTGGCCGCCCTCGAAGCCGGGCGGTTTGCCGATGAGATCACGCCGATCCTGATCCCCCAGCGCAAGGGCGAACCGTTGTCCTTCGCCACCGACGAACAGCCTCGGGCCGGCACCACCGCCGATTCCCTGGGCAAACTGAAAGCGGCCTTCAAGAAGGACGGCTCGGTGACTGCCGGCAACGCTTCTTCGCTGAACGATGGCGCTGCTGCAGTCTTGCTGATGAGCGCCGCTAAAGCCAAGGCCCTCGGCCTGCCGGTGCTGGCAAAAATCGCCGCCTATGCCAACGCGGGCGTCGACCCGGCGATCATGGGCATCGGCCCGGTCAGCGCCACCCGCCGGTGCCTGGACAAGGCCGGTTGGTCCATCGATCAACTGGACCTGATCGAAGCCAACGAAGCCTTCGCCGCGCAATCGCTGGCGGTGGCCAAGGATCTGGAATGGGACCTGAACAAGGTCAACGTCAACGGCGGCGCCATTGCCCTGGGCCATCCGATCGGCGCCTCGGGTTGCAGGGTGCTGGTGACCTTGTTGCATGAAATGATCAAGCGTGACGCGAAGAAAGGTCTGGCCACACTGTGCATCGGTGGTGGTCAGGGTGTGGCGTTGGCCATCGAAAGGGCGTAAGCCTCTCTGGCTACACCCGATACCCTGTGGCGAGGGAGCTTGCTCCCGCTGGGCTGCGCAGCGGCCCCAAAATCTCGGGACTTTTCGCAGATTTTGCGAGTGCTACGCACTCAAGCGGGAGCAAGCTCCCTCGCCACAAACCGGGTTCCTTTTTGTCTGACCCTCAGGCAAATTTCACCAGGTTCAAGACTGGCAATGGACCGCCCGGAAACTGCACCAGCCGCGCCCCGACACTCAGTTCGCCCAGATCGATTCCAAAGAACCCCAACCGCTCGATCAACGCAGCCACCTGGGCCTTGGCCTCGGCATCATCACCAGAAAGAAAAAGCACCCGCCGACCGCCCTCCGCCTTCGGATCGCTCTCAAGCAGATGCGCCTGCAGGTGATTGAACGCTTTGACCACCCGTGCGCCAGGCACCCATTCAGCGAACACTTCGCTGGACGGACGCCCCTGCAGATCCACCGCTTTGAACGATGGCACCTCGATCGAATTGTTCGCATCGATCACAATCCGCCCGCCGAAATCTGGCAGCCCGGCCAGTGCCGTCGGTAACTTCGACCAATTCACTGCCACCAAAACAATCGGCTGTGCAGCCGCTTCTTCACGGGTGCCCGCCCGCGCTGTCGGCCCGAGTTCTTCTACCAGAGAGGCCAGGGTTTGCGGACCGCGGCTGTTGGCGATAACGATTTCAATGCCCTGACGGGACAATGCTTTGGCGAAGGCTGTGCCGATGGCGCCGGCGCCGATGATTCCGATTGTGCTCATGGTGTTTCACTCCGTGGTGGGTTGATGGAGTGAATACTGCACTTGCCATTGCGACTTGATTAGACGGTAATAACTTGAATAATCTTCAAGCATTACTATCAGGTATCTGAGATGGAAACCCTCGCCAACCTCGAGTCTTTCGTGCGCAGCGCCGAAACCGGCAGCTTTTCCGCCGCTGCACGGTTATTGGCGCTGACCCCCGCCGCTGTCAGCCGCAACGTGGCGATGCTCGAACGCAACCTCGGTGTGCGGCTGTTTCAGCGCTCGACGCGCAAGTTGTCGCTGACCGAAGCCGGGGAGCGTTTTCTGGCGAGTATCAGCGGCAATCTGCAAGGGTTGCAGGCAGCGATCAGTGCGGTATCCAGTGATCGCGGGGAGCCGGCGGGCGTGCTCAAGGTCAGCCTGGCGCCGACTTTTGGCATCGGCCATGTGTTGCCGTTGTTGCCGGCATTTCTGGCGCGCTACCCGCTGATCCGTCCCGAGTGGCACTTCGAAAACCGCCAGGTGGACCTGATCGCCGAAGGGTATGACGCGGCCATCGGCGGCGGTTTCGAATTGACGCCTGGAGTCATCTCCCGGACATTGGCGGCGGCGCATGTGGTGGCAGTGGCCTCACCGGCCTACATGGCCGGACGTACGCCACCTGACAGCCCCGCGGACCTGGCTCAGTACCACGGGATTGTGATGCGCGGCATTCGCACCGGGCGACTTCGCCACTGGGTCATGCAGGACGGCGCAGGCAATGAAGCAGGCGCCGATCTGAGTGAAAACATCGTACTCAATGACCCGGCCGCCATGCGCGAAGCGGCCCTGCTCGGCCTCGGTGTGACGCTGCTGGTGTTGCCCGATGTCATCGCCAATATCCAGCGTGGCGAACTGGTTCGCTTGTTACCGGACTGGCATGCCGACGCGGGGCCGATTTCGCTGTATTACCCAAGCCGCACGCTGATGCCGGCCAAGACCCGGGTGTTTATCGATTATCTGGTCGAAGCGTTTGGGCGGGAGACCGCGTAATCGTTCTGAACAATCCATCGCCCGCAATGCTAACGTGGTCGGCCCACATGATCGGAGACGCATGTGTGCTAATGCTCAAACTGCTGGTGATTCCGGGGTTTCTCTTGCTGATTTCCCTGGCCGGAAAACGCTGGGGCCCAAGCGTGGCCGGTTGGCTGTCGGGGTTGCCGGTGGTGGTGGGGCCGATTCTGTTCTTCCTCGCCATTGAGCAGGGCCAGGTGTTCGCCGCTCAGGCGGCGACGGCGGCGCTGTCGGCAATGTTCGCCATGATTGCCTTCTGCGTGACCTACGCTCAGGTTGCACAACGCTTGAGCTGGCCGTGGGCACTGATGATTTCATTGCTGGTCTGGGGATTGGCTGCCGGTGTGCTGTCGCTGATCCCGTCTTCGCTGGTGTTCTCGGTAATCGCGGCCGCCACCGCATTACTGGCCGCGCCGTACCTGTTTCCCTCGGTGCAACCTGTCGTTTCAGGCCCGACGCCGAAGTCCGACAAACTGTTGCTGCGCATGATGGCCGGCGCAATGCTCACGCTGGCCGTGACGTTGCTGGCCAGTACCGTCGGCGAACGCTGGAGCGGGCTGCTCGCGGTATTCCCGGTGCTGGGCAGTGTGATGGCGGTGTTTTCCCAGCAGACTCGCGGCCCGGCGTTTACTGCAGCGTTGCTCAGGGCGACGGCGACCGGGATGTATTCGTTTGCGGCGTTTTGTCTGGTGCTGGCGCTGGCGCTGCCGGCGTGGGGTTGGTGGGGGTTTGCGACGGGAGTCGGAGTATCGCTGGGGATGTTATTGATCACAAAACGGCTGGTATTGTACTCAAGCAGCGGCAAATTGAATGAAGTGGATGCCTAACGGTAACGCGAGATTAATAGGCATCCATCACAGCCTTGAGTGTCACAAGCCGAATCGCTAACGACGGCCCCTGTCATCTAAATCAGGAAAATCATAACTATAGCGATCGGAGCAAGATGCGTTCGGCGGTACCCCGTCACTGGCGAGACACACCACTACATCGAACCGGCCTTTTGACGGGGTATTCGATGCCTGCATGCTGAACTCAATAGTCTCTTGGTTCATGTAAGTTCCTAGAGGGAGCCATTGACCTGCTTTTTCATAGTAGGCCGCTATTTTTTGATTTATAGGCGCTTTGCCCTGAATAAAAACTGGGTAGCCTAAGTTTTCAATTTTAGTAATGACAATTTTGGAATCAGCCATATCCGTAACTCTCTCACTTTATCGACAACCGATAAGTTTCAAGCCCATTCTTCTCTGCCTCAAAAGCGTTGCCTACCTGTTAGAAATAACAGTTTCGACGAACGGCGACGATGATCGCCGCATCTCGCCACGAGGTGTGATCACACACTGTGTAGCAGCTGGCGAAGCCTGCGTTCGGCTGCGCAGCAGTCGTGAAATCCGGCACTGCGGTCTTTAAGGAATACTGTGTACGCAGGTTTAACGACTGCTTCGCAGTCGAACGCAGCCTCGCGGGCTCGACAGCTGCTACCCCGGACGCAACCTGCGGCAGCTGCTACAGATCGCAATCCGTGGGATGATCGCCGTCATCGCGCGATCATCCCACGGAGAGTTTGAATGTCATTGTTGAGTAAAAAAGCCGTTGTTCTGCTGCTCATGGCGGCTACCAGTCTCGGCGCCCTGAATGCGCAAGCGGCCAAAACCACTGCTGGCGACAAAGCGCCCACCCAGAAGGTCTCGATGCTCGGCGGCAAGTTCAATTTCACCCTGCCCAAGGGTTTTATCGCCAACCCGTTGCCAGCCGGCGACGCAGCCACCGGTACCGCTGGGGCGACTGGCACGATGTACACCAACCAGACCACCAAAACCGTGGTAATCGCTGCCGAAAACACGATCCCCGGCGGCGTCAACGTCAAGGACAACGACGGTGAATTCCTCGACTCCACCGTGTCCGCCTTCGCCACGGAGCAACGCAATGCCTTGCCGGACTTCAACAAAACCAGCGAAAAAAGCCTGACCCAGAAAGGCACGGGCCTGGGCCTTCGGCAGATCGACAGCACCGCCACCCAGGGCGGCGGCATGACCCTCGATACCACGCTGATGGCCGCTTCCGGCACGCGCATGGCCATCGTTCAGATCATTTCCCGCCCCAACGACAAAACAGGCCACGAGACGCTGGTCAAACAAATCGTCATCGGCAAATAAACCCGACCCACTCAGGGATTGAGACGCTGCAGCCAGGCGCTCAAATCCTGCATCTCAGTGGCACTGATGCTGTGGCCGACACCTTCGTAGGCATGGAACTCTGGCTTGAGTGACAGGCGCTGCAACAGGCTGTCGGCCTCAGTACCGTCGTTGTAGGGCAGGAGTTTGTCGGCGGTGCCATGACCGATGAAAATCGCCAGCTGCTGGCGTTTTTCATCCGGTTTGAGCTCGGATTCGAGCACCGGCAGAATTCGCCCGCTCAGTGCCGCAATTCCTCCCACTACGTCGGGATGACGCAACGCGACCTCGTAGGACATCATCGCGCCCTGGCTGAAACCCACCAGGAATACCTTGTCCGCTTCGGTGTGATATTTCTTCGCCGCTTGTGCGACAAAATCCCTCAGCACCTGGCCGCTGGCCTTCAGGTCGTCCGTCTCGCCGTTATAGGCGCCCTCGCCCTTCTGGCGAAACCACTGGTAACTGCCCTCTTCCATCGTCATCGGCGCGCGCACCGACAGGTAGTTGTACTGCGGCGGCAGTTCATCCTTGATGCCGAACAGATCCTGCTCGTTGCTGCCGTAACCGTGCAGGAAAATGACCAAGGGCTGGTTGCGGGATTCAGCGTTGGCCTGTTCCAGGTATTTGAGCGGCAGATCGGTGTGCAGCGGGGTTTGAGCGTGGACGGCGGTGGACGCCAGGAGCGTGAGCAGAGCGAGCAACTTCAACATAAGCCTTCCTTCACAGCGCGCAGGGTTCAGGGCAGAGCCTAACACTGTGAGGCATGCCGGGGCATTTCAGGTGCGTGCGCCGAGCTGGTGCAAGGGCTGTAGGACAATCCCTCGTTTCAGATAAAACCTACAAGGTTTCGGCTGCTGATCCGATTGAAGAATCGCACTGGCGATGATCATTTTTTTACGCCACATTGCCTCCACCCCGTCCCTGAAAGAGAAGCGTGATGCCTACGTTGAACCTGATCCAGCACCATCCTGCCGAAGGCCCCGGCGCCATTGCTCAATGGGCCCGGTCCCGAGACATTACGCTGAATGTGTTTCGCGCCGACCTCGGTCAGTTGCCGCCAGTGAGTGCGGCACCGGTGATCCTGTTGGGCGGGCCTTATGAATCCAATGCCGGGCCGACGTGGCTGGAAGCGGAGCGTCAGTGGCTGGCCGGGAGTCTGGATCAGGGCGCGGCGGCGTTTGCGATCTGCCTGGGGGCGCAGTTGCTGGCGTTGGGCCTGGGTGGCGATGTGCGGCGGATGGCTCACAGCGAAACCGGCTGGACTGCCGTGACCTTTGCCGATGGCCAGACGTTGAAGGTGCTGGAATGGCACGAAGACGCGATCGATCTACCGCCGGGCGCGCAGTTGCTGGCCAGCAGTGAGGTTTGTGAGCAGCAGATGTACCGCGTCGGCCCGACGCGGGTGGGGTTGCAGTTCCACCCGGAATGGAATGCCGAATCGGTAGCGATCCTTAATGAGTACTTTGCCGAGGAATCGCCGCTGCCTCGAGGGCCACAGGACAGCGCCGCCTATGCCGCCGTCAATGACTGGTTGCAGGGGAAGCTGGATGGCTGGTGGGCAGCGTCATCAGCCAATCGCTGAACCTGAAACTGATGGACTTTTGTGGCGAGGGAGCTTGCTCCCGCTCGGCTGCGAAGCAGTCGTAAATCCTTGGGGATCGCGGTGACTGGTTTGGGGGCCGCTTCGCGACCCAACGGGAGCAAGCTCCCTCGCCACATTTGATCACCTTTGCCTGAGCGTCAGCATTCGCAACCAATCACCGCCGTAGCGGTGTGTGCAACCGCAACACTCAATTCAAACCCTTCATCCAGCCACCCGGTCACCCCGCCGATCATCTCCTTGACCGGGTAACCCAGCGCCGCCAGTTTCACCGCGGCCTTGTTGGCGCCGTTGCAGTGAGGCCCGGCGCAATAGACCACGAATAATGTGGATTTCGGATAAAGCGCCAGGCCGTCAGCCGTGATCAGTCGGCCCGGGATGTTGATCGCGCCCGGTACATGCCCGCGTTCGAACGCCAACGGTCCGCGCACGTCCACCAGGACAAAATCCACCTCGCCGGCCTGTTGGCTGCCATAGACGTCGGAACAATCGGTCTCGAAGGTCAGACGGTTGCTGAAATGCATCAGGGCGATTGCGGACGGGGCGGCGGGAATCTCGCGAACCAGGCTGGTCATGGGCTGTACTCCAAAGTGTCGGTGGGTGTGGGAAGACTTTATCTGCCCCGCGCTTGCCGCTACAGTGGCGCACAAGACACTCACCGGGAACTTTCCGCCAAATGCAGCCCACCCCTGGATTGGTCGCGATTCTGGCCTACGACGGCCTCTGCACATTCGAATTCGGCATCGCCGTGGAGATCTTCGGCCTAGCGCGGCCGGAGTTCGATTTCCCTTGGTATGAGCATCGCATCGTCGCCGTCGACCAAGGGCCGATGCGCGCCATGGGCGGCATTCAGGTACTGGCCGACGGCGGGATGGAACTGCTCGAAAGCGCCCGGACCATCATTATTCCCGGCTGGCGTGACCGCAGCGCATCGGTGCCGGAACCCTTGCTCGCTGCTTTGCGTCAGGCCCACGCCCGGGGCGCGCGGTTACTGTCGATCTGTTCCGGGGTGTTTGTACTGGCGGCCACCGGTTTGCTGGACGGTCACGGCGCCACCACGCATTGGCGCTACACCGCGGAACTGGCCGAACGATTTCCGAACATTCAGGTAGATCCGGATGTGCTCTACGTCGACTCGGGCCAGTTGATCACCTCGGCCGGCAGCGCCGCCGGCATCGATGCCTGCCTGCACCTGGTCGCACGGGATTTCGGCACTCAGGTGGCCAACTCGGTGGCGCGGCGCTTGGTGATGTCGCCGCAACGCACCGGCGGCCAGGCGCAGTTCATTCCGTCACCGGTCAGCCCGACGCCGCGCAGCGATCTGTCGCGGGTCATGCAATGGGCACGGGAACGCCTGCACCAACCGCTGGAGGTTCGCGACCTCGCCAGCGAGGCGGCCATGAGTGAGCGCACGTTCCTGCGTCGTTTCACCGAAGCCAGCGGCCTTCCGCCCAAGGCATGGTTGCAGCACGAACGCCTGGCCCGGGCCCGCGAGCTGCTGGAGAGTACCCGCCAGAACACTGAGCAGATTGCCCAGCACTGCGGTTATCGTTCGGTGGAGAGTTTCCGGGTGGCGTTTCGCAGCGTGGTCGGCGTGCCGCCGTCGGTGTATCGGGAGCGGTTTGGGCGTGAGGTCAAGGCTTGCGCAACAGATAGGTATCCATGATCCACCCATTCGCCAGCCGCGCCGCCTTGCGCACCCGCTCGATCTCATCCGCGACGTCCTTGAGCTTGCCGCTGATCAGGATTTCATCCGATGTCCCCAGGTAAGCCCCCCAGAAAATCTCTGTCTCCTGATCGGCCACATGATGGTAGGCATCTTGCGCATCCAGCATCACCACCAGGCTGTCGGCATCACTCACCTGCCCCGCCGCCAGCCGTCGGCCGGTGGTGATTTCAATCGAGCGACCGATGCGATTCAGCGGCACCTTATGTTGCGCCGCCAACGCCTGCACGCTGGTGATCCCGGGGATCACCTCGAACTCGAACACACAACGACCTGAAGCCAGAATCGCCTGCAAAATCCGAATGGTGCTGTCGTACAACGCCGGATCGCCCCACACCAGAAAACCGGCGCACTGCTCGTCGGTCATTTCCTCGTTGATCAAGCGCTCGAAGGTCTGCTGCTTGGCGCGGTTCAGGTCTTCGACGCTGGCCTTGTAGTCCACCTCACCGCGCTCGCGCTCCGGGCTGTGGGCTTCGACGAAGCGGTAGTCGCGATCGGTGATATAGCGTTCACAGATCTCGCGACGCAGGTCGATCAGTTTGTCTTTGCTCTGGCCCTTGTCCATGAGGAAAAACACGTCGACCCGGTTCAGCGCCTTCACTGCCTGCATGGTGATGTAGTCGGGGCTGCCGGCGCCGACTCCGATGACCAGAAGTTTTTTCATCAATGTGTCCCCTCAGAGTCCGTGCCCATCAAGCGTAGTCGCCAGCGACCGTTGAACCGCAACTCGATGGCCGACAACGGTTCGACGTCGATCTGGTTGAACGCTGCCCCCTGCAACACCTGCATCAGAGCGGCGCGGATGACAAAAGGATGGGTGATGGCCACGATGTGCCCCGGCGTCGCCTCAAGGCTATTCAACCACGTCGCCACTCGCTCACCGAGTTGCGCCACCGACTCGCCACCGTGGGGCGCCGACGTCAGGTCATTGAGCCAGGCCTGCAGCGTCTCGGGTTCGGAGGTTTGCAGGTCGTCGATCGACGTGCCTTTCCAGCGTCCGAAATCGCAATCTGCCAGTGCCGCGACAATCTCCACATTGTCGCCAAACAGCTCAGCGGTTTGGCGGGTCCGCAGTTCCGGGCCGCAGAGCAATCGCGGGGTTCCCTTGAACTGGCGGCAACGCGAGCCCTTCGCCGAATGCCAATCCATTTCCAAAGGCTCATTTGTAGGAAAACGCGCCAATTTTTGTGCGACGGTTCGAGCGTGGCACATCAGGGTCAAGCGGGTCGCCTGCACGGAAAATCACTCTATCGATGGGATGGAAACGGCACGGTGCCGAACAACCGGCTCATTGTGCCGCAAGAACCGCATTCTGAACGCATCCCTCGTAGGTGACGACTTAACCGACTGGCAGCCTCCAATTTCCCCCCAAGAAATGGCGATGTCTCACACAACCATGGGTGATGTCCTACAAAGCCAGTCAACATCCATGTAGCCCGCGGCGCACGGGGCTTACGCCCCATTTTGGGGCCTTGAAAATCCTGGGAAAAATTCACTAGACATGTAGCGCAAGTTACATAAATACTGTTTTAGCAATTTATGAAATGAAATCGACACATTCATCCAGCAGGAGCCCGGATGCCCCCTCTCAGAGACCTGATCACCGATTCCGGTTTGGACTTCACGCCTTCGGAACGCAAAGTCATACGTGCCTTGCTCGACCAGTACCCGCGTAACGGACTGGGGCCGATGTCGCGTTTGGCCGAACATGCCGGTGTCAGCGATCCGACTATCGTGCGCCTGGTAAAAAAGCTTGGTTTCAGTGGTTATGCCGACTTTCAGGAAGCATTGCTCAGCGACATGGACGACCGCCTGCGCTCGCCCAGTACCTTGTTGCAACCCCGCGCCCATCTTCAGAAAGATGCCCCCTGGAGCCACTATCTGGAGAACACCCATCAGGCATTGGCAGACACCCAGGCCCTGACCCAACCCGAAGATGTGCGCATTCTGGTCGAATGGCTGCTCGACACCCGCCATCAGGTCCATTGCTTTGGCGGCCGCTTCAGCAGCTTCCTCGCCAACTGTTTGCTCAACCACCTGCGCCTGCTGCGGCCCGGCTGTTTTGCCCTGGAAGACAACGCGCAATTGCCGGATCGCTTGTTCGACGTGCAGCGTCAGGACGTGGTGCTGGTGTTCGACTACCGGCGCTACCAGTCCCAGGCCCTGCGAGTCGCCAATGCCGTGAAGAACCGACATGCGCGGGTCGTGTTGTTCACCGACATCTATGCGTCGCCGCTGCGGGAAATGGCCGACCTGATCATCAGTGCCCCGGTGGAATCGGCGTCAGCCTTCGACTCGATGGTTCCGGCGCTGGCCCAGGTTGAAGCACTGATTGCCTGCCTGACCCTGCGCAGCCCCGATCTGGCCGATCGCCTGGAAGGCATCGACGCCCTGCGGACCGACTTCGACACTCACCTGCTGGAGGATAAATAAGGATGTTCACGCTCCCCCACCACTCGCCCCGGAACCTGCCGTTTGCCGCCGACCACACCGCGCTGTTGCTGGTGGACATGCAGCGTGCCTGGCTCGAGCCACAGTTCGACGCGCACCTCAACGGGCCGGATGCCGAATACTTTCTGACCCGCGCCCACATGCAAGTGGTGCCCAATCAACGCCGGTTGCTCAGTGCTTTTCGTAATGCACGACAAAACGTGCTGCACACGCTCATTGAAAGCCTCACCGCCGATGGTCGCGATCGCTCGCTGGACCACAAACTCTCGGACATGCACCTGCCCAAGGGCAGCCCGCAAGCGCGAATCATCGATGACCTGACGCCGGGCGAAAACGAAATCGTGTTGCCCAAGACCTCTTCCGGGGTCTTCAACTCCACCAACATCGACTACGTGCTGCGTAACCTGGAAACCCGACACCTGATCATCGCCGGCATCGTCACCGACCAGTGCGTCGACATGGCCGTGCGCGATGCCGCCGACCGTGGCTATCTGGTGACGCTGGTCGAAGATGCCTGCGCCACCTACACCGAACAACGGCATCACGCCTGCCTGAACGCCATCAAGGGCTACTGCTGGATCACCGACACCGAAACCGTGCTCAAGCGGTTGCAGGAGATGCAACCATGAGCGCACGCCTGTCGCCACTGCCCATGACCACGATCGTCACCACCGACCTGATCGGCGTGACACGCGGCCGCTCCTTCCCCACCGACGAACTCGATGCCTATCAGGTGGCCGGTTGCGGCTGGGTGCCGGCCAATAGCGCCCTGACCCCGCAAGACATCATCGCCGCCAGCAACCCATGGGGTGCTTATGGAGACTTGCGGCTGATCCCCGACTTGAGCAGCCGCGTGACCATCAACAACGGCCCGGACGCCAATGCCCCGGCGCTGGACTTCATTCATGGCGACATTCGCGAAACCGATGGCCGCCCGTGGGGCGCCTGCCCGCGTACGCTGTTGCGCAACGAGGTACAGCGTTATCGCGACGAATTGGGGTTGCAGGTCAACGCCGCGTTCGAACATGAATTCAACCTCGACAGCGGCGCGGCCGAGCATCTGGCGTTCTCCCTCGAAGCCCAGCGCCAGGGCGCCGAGTTCGGCGGCTGGCTGCTCAGCGCACTGCGTGCCGGCGGTGTGGAGCCGGAGATGTTCCTGCCGGAATACGGCAAGCACCAATACGAAATCACCTGCCGCCCGACCCTCGGCGTCGCCGCCGCCGACCGCGCGGTGAATGTGCGTGAGATCAGCCGTGAGATCGCCCGGCAAATGGGCCTGGGCCTGAGCTTCGCCCCCAAGACGTCCGCGCAGGCGGTGTGCAATGGTGTGCATCTGCACCTGAGCCTACAGGACCTGGCCGGCCAGCCGGTGATGTACGACGCTGGCGCCACCAATGGCCTGTCGACCCTCGGTCAGCATTGGGCCGCCGGCGTCCTGCGCTATTTGCCTGCGCTGTGCGCCTTTACCGCGCCGACACCGATTTCCTACGAGCGCTTGCAGCCCCACCACTGGAGCGCTTCCTACGCTTGCCTCGGCCAACGCAACCGTGAAGCGGCGCTGCGGATCTGCCCGACCGTGAGCCTGGGCGGCAAAGCCGTGGCGGCGCAGTACAACCTGGAATTTCGTGCCATGGACGCCACGGCCTCGCCGCACTTGGCCATGGCCGCATTACTGATCGCCGGGCGCCTGGGCATCGAGCAGCGCCTGGCCCTGAACGCGATCACCGATGAAGTCCCCGATTCGCTGAACGAAGAGCAACGCCAGGCGCGCGGCATCGTCGCCCTGCCCGCGTCCCTGTCCCAGGCCCTGGAATGCCTGCGCAACAGCGAGGGGCTGATCGAAGCCCTGCCGAGCGCCTTGCTGGACACCTACTTCGCCCTTAAAACCGAGGAACTGACGCTGACGGAACAGCTCTCGCCCGCCGAACTTTGTGAGCACTATGCGCGCCTGTACTGAATCCGCCGAACTGGGGCTCTACACCCGGCCCGCGTACACCCTGAGCCGGGAAGCCTCCGGGCACCCGCTGATTCTGGTCTGTGAACACGCCAGTCGTTTTATCCCGGCCGGGCTGAATGACCTGGGCCTGAGCCACAAGGCCGCTCGCGAACACATCGCCTGGGACATCGGCGCCCTGGCGCTGGCCGAGGGTTTGTCCCAAACACTGGGCGCAACCCTGTTGGCGGCCAACTATTCACGGCTGTTGGTCGACCTCAACCGCCCACGCCATGCCGCGGACAGCATTGCGTTGCAGAGCGAGATTTATCAGGTGCCGGGCAATCGGGACCTGGACGAGGCCACCCGTGAATACCGCCGTCACTGCCTGTTCACGCCCTTTCATGCTCGCTTGCAAACCTTGATCGATGCCCGTGTGGCGCAAGGTCGGCCGGTTCGAGTGGTGGGGATTCACAGTTTCACGCCGATATATTACGGCCAGCCTCGACCGCTGGAAGTCGGCGTGTTGTACGGGCAGGCCAAGGCGTACGCCCAGCAGGTGATCGACGGGCTGAGCCGACATCCCTTGAAAGTCGCCGGCAATCAACCGTACAAAATCGATCCGCTGGGTGACATGACCGTGCCGGTCCACGGCGACGCGCGAGGGCTGGATTCGGTGTTGATCGAGGTGCGCAACGATCTGCTGCGCACCCCCGAAGATATCGGCCGCTGGACCGACTATCTGGCGCCGCTGCTGTAGGACAAGCGTCAAACCTGCAGCGTGCAGCTGCATTCATATCAAGGAGAACGGCTTCATGGACATTGAAGAATTGGGCTACAAGCAAGAGTTGAAACGCAGCCTGTCACTGACCGACCTGGTGGTGTACGGGATGATCTTCATGATCCCCATCGCCCCGTTCGGCGTTTATGGTTACGTCAACGCCGAAGCGCCGGGGATGGTGCCGCTGGCCTACATCATCGGCATGGTGGCGATGCTGTTCACCGCCCTCAGTTACGGCAGCATGGCCCGGGCCTTTCCGGTTGCAGGCTCGGTGTATTCCTACGCACAACGCGGCCTCAACCCGCATGTCGGGTTTATCGCGGGCTGGCTGATGCTGCTCGATTACCTGCTGATTCCACCGTTGCTGTACGTGTACGCGGCGATGGCGCTGAATCATTTGTACCCGGACATCCCGAAAGTCGGCTTCATCCTGGCCTTTCTGGTCAGCGCCACCTTCGTCAACCTGCGGGGTATCACCTTCACCGCGCGGATGAACATCATCTTTCTACTGGCGCAACTGGTGGTGCTGGGGATCTTCCTGTTTTACGCCTGGAATGCCCTGCACAACGGCGGCGGGAACGGTCAGTTGACCCTGGCGCCGCTGTACAACCCCGAGACCTTCAATTTCGCCCTGCTGATGCAAGCGGTGTCGATTGCGGTGCTGTCGTTCCTCGGTTTCGATGCCATTTCCACCCTCGCCGAAGAAATCAAGGGCGACCCGGGCCGCAGCGTCGGCAAGGCTGCGTTGATTACCTTGCTGGTGATGGGCGTGATCTTCGTCGTGCAGACCTGGCTTGCCACTGACCTGGCCGCCGGCCTGGGCTTCAAGTCCGCCGACACCGCGTTCTATGAAATCGCCGAAATCGCCGCCGGCAGCTGGCTGGCCACCCTGACCGCCGTGGCCACTGCGCTGGCCTGGGGCGTGGCGGTCGCCATTACCTCCCAAGCGGCGGTTTCGCGCCTGCTGTTCGGCATGGCCCGGGACGGCAAACTGCCGAAAGTGCTGGCCAAGGTGCACCCGAAACACAACACGCCGTACTTGAGCATCTACCTGGTGGCGGTGCTGTCGCTGGTGATCTGCTACCTGTTCATCAACTCGGTGGACACCCTCACCTCCCTGGTGAACTTCGGCGCCCTGAGCGGCTTCATGCTGCTGCACCTGACCGTGATCAATTACTACTGGCGCCGGCAGAAGTCCGGCCAGGTAATTCGTCACCTGATCTGCCCGGTCATCGGCTTCATCATCGTCGCGGCCATCATGTACAACATGGGTGTCGATGCCCAGAAACTCGGCCTGATCTGGATTGCCCTGGGCCTGGTCTATCTGTTCTTCCTCAACAAACTGGGTGCCAGCACGGCACTCCCCGACCCGAGCAATGGCTGACAAGAAAAAGGGCAGCGTCTGACATGAATTCAGGCGACTGCTGATTTCAAGCGTGGAAACCGACAGTGATAGTCAGGTTCGGCGCAAACCGCCGAACCCTTTGATACAGGAGTGCATCCATGCTGGTCTTACGTCCGGTGGAGTTAACCGACCTGCTTCAGCTACAACAACTGGCGCGCGACAGTCTGGTGGGCGTCACGTCCCTGCCGGACGACACTGAACGGTTGCGCGAGAAAATTCTCGACTCCTGCGCTTCGTTCGAAAAAGAGGTGCAGGGTCATGGCCCGGAGAACTATTTCTTCGTACTGGAGAACCTGACGACCGGCCGTCTGTCCGGCTGCTCGGAAGTCCTTGCCACCGCAGGGTTCAGCGAGCCGTTCTACAGTTTGCGCAACCGCCACTTCACCAGTGCCTCACGGGAGCTGAACATCGAGCACGGGGTGCCGGCGCTGTCGTTGTGCCACGACCTCAGCGGCCATACCTTGTTGCGCGGCTTCCATATCGATTCAGCGCTGCAATGCACGCCGTTTTCCGAGTTGCTGTCCCGGGCACGGCTGTTGTTCATCGCCGCTCACAAGGCGCGCTTTGCCGAAGCAGTGATTACCGAAATCGTCGGTTACAGCGACGAACAGGGGCAGTCGCCCTTTTGGGATGCACTGGGTAAACATTTTTTCGACCTGCCTTACGTCGAGGCCGAGCGACTTTGCGGTCTGCAGAGCCGGTCGTTCCTCGCTGAACTGATGCCGCAATACCCGATTTACGTGCCGATGCTGCCGAAGGCTGCACAAGAGTGCATCGGTCGCGTTCACCCCGATGGCCAGGAGGCCTTCGACATTCTTGAACGCGAAGGCTTCGAGACCAATAGCTACATCGACCTGTTCGACGGTGGCCCGACGTTATACGCACGCATCTCGAACATTCGCTCCATCGCCCGCAGCCAGACCGGCACGGTGCACTCTGGCGCAACCATCGATGCCCGCGGCCGTTACCTGGTGAGCAACGATTCGTTGAAGGGCTACCGCGCCATCGTCGCCGAGCTGGACTACCGGGCCGGGCAACCCGTGGCCCTGAGCGCCGAAATGTGCGCGGCCCTGAACGTGACCGACGCCAGTCCGATCCGGTTGATCGCCCTGTGAGCCGCCACGGCCCTCGTGCCCAACGACAGCGCCCGAGCAGGCGCGAAGAAGGAGCTGCATCATGATTGTCCGCCCGGTTCAAGTCACTGACCTGCCCGCCTTGCTGGATCTGGTGCAACGGGCCGGCCCGGGGTTCACCACCTTGCCGGCCAACGAGGAACGCCTGGCCCACCGAGTGCGCTGGGCCCAGCGCACCTTCGCCGAACAGGTCGAGCGCGCGGACGCCGATTACCTGTTCGTGCTCGAAGATGACGATCAACAAGTGGTCGGCGTCAGCGCCCTTGCGGGGGCTGTCGGTCTGCGGGAGCCCTGGTACAACTACCGGGTCGGCCTTACGGTCAGTTCGTCGCCGGACCTGGGTATTCAACGCCAGATCCCCACGTTGTTCCTCAACAACGAAATGACCGGGCAATCGGAAATCTGTTCGCTGTTTCTGCGCCACGATCAACGCCATGGCAGTAATGGTCGATTGCTGTCACTGGGGCGACTGCTGTTTGTCGCCGAATTTCCGCATCTGTTCGGCGACAAGCTCATTGCCGAACTGCGCGGCAGTGCCGATGAACAGGGTTGCTCACCGTTCTGGGACAGCCTGGGTCGGCACTTTTTCAAGATGGAGTTCAGTCATGCTGATCACTTGTCGGGGCTGGGCAGCAAATCATTCATCGCCGAACTGATGCCGCGCCAGCCGCTCTACACCTGCATGCTCACCGAACAGGCCCAAGCGGTAATCGGCAAACCTCACCCGAACACCGAACCTGCGCTGAAGATCCTCACCGCCGAGGGGTTTGCCCATAAGGGGTACATCGACATCTTCGACGCTGGACCTGTGATTGAAGCCCCGGTGCCGAAAATCCGCACGGTGCGCGACAGCCAACCCTTGGTGCTGGCCATCGGCACGCCCGATGAGCAGTCCCCGGTATGGCTGATCCACAATCGCCGCCTGGAAAACTGCCGCATCACCGCCGCCCAGGCACGGCGGGTGGGCAACAGCTTGATCGTCGACCGCCTCACCGCCAAACGCCTGCAACTGCAACCCGGCAACTCGGTGCGTGCCGTGCCGCTGCGCAATCTACAGAAGCAGGCGGTGGCGGCGTGATTGCGCGTCGAAGCATCAATCCACATACGCTGCTCATAGCCTGCAAATTCGTCATCATTCTCACCCCGCCCACGTGATAGCCTTTTGTTCCTTCGGCGTTGACACTTTTGCTCAAGCCCTTCCATTCCTTTGTATTGGTGGAACTCATATGTCCAGGCTGTCACATCAAGATTTGCGCCGTAATTTCCGCCAACTGTTCGCTTCCAACGCCTGCTATCACACCGCGTCGGTCTTCGACCCCATGTCGGCACGCATCGCTGCCGATCTGGGTTTTGAAGTGGGGATTCTGGGCGGTTCGGTCGCGTCGTTGCAGGTGCTGGGCGCCCCCGACTTTGCGTTGATCACCCTGAGCGAGTTCGCTGAACAGGCCACCCGCATCGGCCGCGTGGCCCAATTGCCGGTCATTGCCGACGCCGACCACGGCTACGGCAACGCGCTCAACGTCATGCGCACCATCGTCGAACTCGAACGCGCCGGTGTGGCTGCGCTGACCATCGAAGACACCCTGTTGCCGGCGCAATTCGGCCGTAAGTCCACCGACCTGATCGGGGTCGCGGAAGGCGTCGGCAAGATTCGCGCGGCTCTGGAAGCCCGGGTCGACTCAGAAATGGCGATCATTGCGCGGACCAATGCCGGGATCCTGCCGGTTCAGGAAATCATCAGTCGCACCAAGCAATACCAACAGGCCGGGGCGGACGGGATTTGCATGGTGGGCGTGCGGGACTTCGACCACCTTGAACAAATCGCCGGACACCTGAGCGTGCCGCTGATGCTGGTCACCTACGGCAACCCGCTGCTGCGCGACGACAAACGCCTTGCCGAACTAGGCGTGCGTGTCACTATCGACGGCCATGGTGCGTACTTCGCGGCGATCAAGGCGACTTACGACAGCCTGCGCGAACAACGGCAGATCTTCACTCAGGCTTCAGATCTGAACGCTACTGAGCTGACGCATACGTACACGCAGCCTGAGGAATACATCGTTTGGGCGAAGGAATATATGAGCGTCAAGGAGTGAGGTTCGGCTGAAATGATGGTGTGACATCTGGCCCCTGTGGCGAGGGGGCTCGCCCCCGTTCGGCTGCGCAGCAGTCGTAATCCAGGCGACTCGGTGGGGCTGAAAGAATGCAGGGGCCGCTTCGCGCCCCAACGGGGGCAAGCCCCCTCGCCACAGGGAGCTGCCCCACACCAAGGAATGATCTGGCCGATTACTTCTTGGCCAATTCCATAATCATCCGCGACAACAGATAAATCCGCGGTGCCACACTCTCAACCTCCGCGTATTCCTCTGGCGTATGAATATTGCCGCCGACAATCCCGAAACCATCCAGCGTCGGCGTGCCCACCCCGGCTGAAAGGCTGGCATCCGCCGCCCCGCCGCTGCCTTCTTCCGTCAACTTGCGACCGATTTCGCCGTAGATCCCTTGGGCCATGGCCATCAAGCGATCCGACTCCGCCGTTTGCGGCATTGGTGGCAATCCGCGTTTAAGGGTGGTGGTGACTTCCGTTTCGGGAATCAGTTTGTCCTTGGAAACCCGCGCCAGATCCTTCTCGATCCGGTCGAATTCTTCCGGCACCGCTGCGCGTACGTCAGCCTTGGCCGTGGCCTGGTCCGGGATCACGTTGGTGCGGTCGCCGGCCTTGAGTACGGTGAAGTTGATGGTGGTTTTCTTCGCTTCATCACCCAACTTGCCGAGTTGCAGAATCTGGTGCGCGGCTTCCATGGCGGCGTTACGCCCCAATTCCGGCGCAACACCGGCGTGAGCCGCCTTGCCCTTGACCTCGACCACGGCGGTAGCGCTGCCTTTGCGCCATACCACCAGGCCATCGGCCGGGCGGCCCGGTTCGAGGTTGAGGGTCACGTCGTGGGCCTTGGCGGTTTTCTTGATCAGGTCAGTGGCAACGTCCGAGCCGGTCTCTTCGCTGGCATCGAGCAGGAAGGTGATTTGTGCGTAGTCCTTGAAGTCGAGGTTTTTCAGGACTTTGAGCGCATAGATCCCGGCGACGATGCCGCCCTTGTCGTCCATCACCCCCGGCCCGTAAGCGCGGCCGTCCTTGATATGGAACGGGCGCTCGGCGGCGGAGCCTTCCTTGAACACGGTGTCCATGTGCGCCATCAGCAGGATTTTCGCCTGGCCGGTGCCTTTGAGCGTGGCCAGCACATGGTTGCTTTTGTCCGGAGTGTTGGGCACGAGTTCGATGGTGGCACCGAGTTTCTTCAACTCTTCGATGGCGATGTCACTCACCTGGGTCAGGCCTGGTTCATAACCGGAGCCGGAATCGATGTTCACCAGCCGCTCCAGCAGTTTCAGGGCTTCACCCTTGTACTGTTCGGCATCGGCGAGGACTTGTTTGTGAGGTTCGGCGAAGGCTGCGGGGGTGAAGGCGCCGAGGGCGAAGGTCAGGCCGAGGCTGGTGGCCAGGAGGGCACGCGAGCGTTTGAACGTCATGAATCGATCCTTGTTTCGTGTCGGGGGTCGAAAATACCCTACCTGACTACGACGCAAGGCTCTACACCGGATGCGACACAGACAAACCCGATTGACCACACATCCCCTATGGGATTTGATTCGGTTACACAGAATCGAGCATCGCCTTATGCGGCTTGCCGTCGCCGTGACAGATGACGCGGTTGCGGCCGGTGCTCTTGGCTTCGTAGAGCGCCTGATCGGCGTCGTTGAGCCACAGGGTCGCGTCGTCGTAGGCCGGGTTGAAGGCTGCCAGACCGATGCTCAAACTGACTTTCAGCGCCGGACTCTGCTCGTAACCCAGGGTGGCGAAACGATCACGCAGCGCATCCATCGCCACGGCCGCGCGGTCCAGCGGCAGGTCCGGCAGCAGCACGCAAAATTCGTCGCCGCCGTAGCGCCCGGCGACATCGGCTGCACGCAGGTTCTGCTTGAGCATTTTGCTCAGTTGACGCAAGACAATGTCCCCGGCGACATGCCCATAAGTGTCATTGATGATTTTGAAATGGTCGATGTCGATCAGCGCAATCGCCCCGCCCTGCTGCTGGCGTTGGCAACGCTGAAACTCGATTTCCAGCTGATCTTTCCAGGCACCGTGGTTCAGCAGGCCGGTCAGGCTGTCGGTGCGGCTCAGGGCCAGCAGTTCGCGCTTGTGCCGGCCGAGGGTGTCGGCCTGACGGAAGCAGATCCAGCCAAAGGACAGCGGATAAATCGATAGCAAAGGCAAGCAGGCGTACAGCTGAAACGGACTGGTTTGCGGGACAAAAGCCGGCATGAATACCAGCAGCCCGAGGCCTATCCCAAGCACCTGCGCGACGGCGCCCATCAACAGAAAACGCAAACCGCCAATGGCCACGTTGTGCATCGCCATCATCGAAAGGGTCGCCGCGCTGGGCAGCGGATTGAACTGCATGGCGGCCACCCAGAAACCGCCGAGAAACGCGTCCACCAGGATATTGCGGTGTTCGGCGTGAAAAGGAATTTCCGCCCGGCGTGCCCATTGATAGGCCACATGGGGCCAGAGCAGCCCGTTGAGCAGCATCACCACCCAGACCCATGGCGCGGGGTTGAGTGGATACATCCCTGCGCCGACGCACAATAACCCCAGGGCCAAACCCAGGATTCGCGACGCGTAAAGCCTCCTGGCCAGTGAAAGTCCCTTTCCTCCCTTTTTTTCCATAGAGGCCTCTGTACTACTGAACGGAGCCTGACAACGCACAGGGTGAAGGTGTGCTGGAAGTCTATCAGGGCGGCGGCAAATAGCCATCACCGGTTGGCGATCTGAATTGCGTGGCATCGACAGGAGGCGAGTACTCAATGTTTGTCTATACATGAAGGGAGGGATCGATAAACAACCTGCCCTGGTCACTGCAAAGGAATAGCCTGATGCTTTTGTTGGTTGTCACTATCGCGGTCTTCGTGGCCTGGAGCTGGTTGAGTTACCCGGCCATCGGTCACTGGCTCTATGACTTGAGTATGGCGCTGGAGGCCAAGCTGTATCGGTTGCACAAGATCGTCGTGCCCATCGCAGAAATGACCGTCTCGACCTGGCAAGGCGGGCCTTACGAGGCGTCCAGCAGTGTGTTGATGTTGCACGGCTACAGCGCCGACAAGAATATCTGGCTGCGTTTTGCCCGGCATTTCGTCGACGATTACCGGGTGATCATCCCCGACCTCGCCGGCCATGGCGAAACCGGCTTCAAGGCCGGCGGCGGCTATGACATTGCGGTCCAGGCCAAACGGCTGATCCAGTTGCTCGATGTCTGCGGAGTCGAGAAGGTGCATGTGATCGGTAATTCCATGGGCGGCTACATCGCGGCGTGGCTGGCCGCCACTTACCCCGAGCGCATTGCTTCGCTGGCACTGATCGACCCGGCCGGTGTCACTGCCCCGGAGCCCAGCGACATGGAGCGACACCTGGCGCGCGGCCACAACCCGTTCTTGATTCATTCGCGCGAAGAGTTCCAGCATTTCTACGCCATGACCATGGTCTCGCCGCCGTGGGTGCCGGGGATCGTGCTGGACGCCGTCGCCCAGCGTTATGAACAGCAGCGCGACGAGCTGGAAGAAATCTTCAGGGACTTTCACGCCAGCCCGCCGATGGAGCCGAAACTGCCCGACATCAAGTGCCCGGCACTGCTCTTGTGGGGGCGCAAGGACCGCTTGATCGACGTCAGCAGCGTGCCGGTCTGGAGCAAGGGCATCGCCGATTTGCAGGTGGAGATCTGGGACGGTGTCGGGCATATGCCGATGGTTGAACAACCGGCCAACACCGCGCGGTTGTACCGGGCGTTTCTGGGAAGGAAAAACTGATGAGATCCCCTGTGGTAAAGGGGCCTGTGGCAAGAGATCCTGTGGTTAGAGGTCCTGTGGCGAGGGGGCTTGCCCCCGTTGGGCAGCGTAGCTGCCCCAAAACCCGCAATCGCGATTCTTCAGGCGCACCGCATTCGACGGTTTACGACTGCTGCGCAGCCGAACGGGGCGATGCGGCGTTCCGACAAGCCCCCTCGCCACAGAACTCTTCATCACAGGGATCTGTGCTTGGTGGCGAACGATGAACATTCTTTACGACGAACGCATCGACGGTGCTCTGCCGAACGTAGACAAAGCCGCGCTGCTCAAGGCCTTGCAACAGGAAGTGCCGGACCTGGACATCCTCTGGCGCGAGGAAGAACTCAAACCCTACGAATGCGATGGTCTTTCGGCCTATCGCACCACGCCAATGCTGGTCGCCCTGCCCCGGCATCTGCAACAGGTGCAGGCGCTGCTCAGGCTCTGTCACGCCCGGAACGTGCCGGTGGTGGCGCGCGGAGCCGGCACCGGGTTGTCCGGCGGTGCACTGCCGTTGGACAAAGGCGTGCTACTGGTGATGGTGCGGTTCAACAACATCCTGCACATCGACCCCGCCGCCCGCACCGCACGGGTCCAGCCGGGGGTGCGTAACCTGGCGATTTCCCAGGCGGCGGCGCCCTTCGGTTTGTATTACGCGCCGGACCCGTCCTCGCAAATCGCCTGCTCCATCGGCGGCAACGTCGCGGAGAACGCCGGTGGCGTGCATTGCCTCAAATACGGCCTGACCGTGCACAATCTGCTGAAACTCGAAGTATTGACCCTTGAAGGCGAACACCTGACCCTCGGCGCCGATTCGCTGGACGCACCGGGATTCGACTTGCTGGCCCTGTTCACCGGCTCCGAAGGCTTGCTCGGGATCATCACCGAAGTCACGGTCAAACTGTTGCCCAAACCCCAAGTCGCCAAAGTCCTGCTGGCGAGTTTCGATTCCGTGGAAAAGGCCGGTCGCGCAGTGGCTGAGATCATCGCCGCCGGGATCATCCCCGGAGGCCTGGAGATGATGGACAACCTGGCGATCCGTGCCGCCGAGGATTTCATCCATGCCGGCTACCCGGTGGACGCCGAAGCGATCCTGCTGTGCGAACTGGACGGCGTCGAAGCTGATGTCCACGACGATTGCGAGCGGGTCCGCGAGGTCTTGCAACAGGCCGGGGCCAGTGAGGTGCGCCTGGCTCGGGATGAAGCCGAACGCGTGCGGTTCTGGGCCGGGCGCAAGAACGCCTTCCCGGCGATCGGCCGCCTCTCGCCGGATTACTACTGCATGGACGGCACCATCCCCCGCTGCGAACTGCCCGGTGTGCTCAAGGGCATCGCCAGCCTGGCGCAAGAATATGGCTTGCGCGTGGCCAACGTGTTCCATGCCGGTGACGGCAACATGCACCCGTTGATCCTGTTCGACGCCAACCAGCCCGGTGAACTGGAACGGGCCGAAGCCCTCGGCGGCAAGATCCTCGAACTGTGCGTGAAAGTCGGCGGCAGCATCACCGGCGAACATGGCGTCGGCCGCGAGAAAATCAATCAGATGTGCGCGCAGTTCAACAGTGACGAGTTAACGCTGTTTCACGCCGTCAAAGCCGCGTTCGACCCAAAGGGCCTGCTCAACCCCGGCAAGAACATCCCGACCCTGCACCGCTGCGCGGAATTCGGCGCGATGCACATCCACGCAGGGCAACTGCCGTTTCCTGAGCTGGAGCGTTTCTGATGACGGACTTCGATGCCAGTGAAACCCTGCTTGAGCAGGTCGAACAGGCGCGCGAGAACGCCACGCCGCTACGCATTCAGGGCGGTAACACCAAAGCGTTTCTCGGCCGTGAAGTGGCCGGAGAAATACTCGATACCCGCGCCCATCGCGGCATCGTCAGCTACGACCCGACAGAACTGGTGATCAGCGTTCGCGCCGGCACGCCGCTGAGCGAACTGCTTGCCGCACTGGATGCAAAGGGGCAAATGCTGCCCTGCGAGCCGCCATCGTTTGGCGAAGGCGCCACTGTCGGCGGGATGATCGCCGCGGGTCTGTCCGGGCCGCGGCGCCCATGGTCCGGCTCAGTGCGCGATTTTGTCCTCGGTACGCGGGTGATCAGCGGCCTCGGCACCCACCTGCGCTTCGGCGGTGAAGTGATGAAAAACGTCGCCGGCTACGACCTCTCGCGCCTGATGGTGGGCAGTTATGGCTGCCTCGGCATACTGACCGAGGTCTCGCTCAAAGTGCTGCCCAAACCCCGGCAATGCTTGAGCATCAGCCTGGACATCGACTGCGCCCACGCCTTGGCCAATCTGGCGCAATGGGGTCAGCAACCACTGCCCATCAGCGCTGCCAGCCACGATGGTCAGCGTCTGTATCTGCGGCTCGAAGGCGGCGAAGGTTCGGTGACGGCCGCCCATCAACGACTCGGCGGCGAACCATTGGACTCCGGTTATTGGGCCGACCTGAACGAACAACGACTAGACTTTTTCAATGAGGGCCTGCCGCTGTGGCGCTTGTCATTGCCCAACAACCTCGGGCCTCTGGACTTGCCCGGTGAGCAACTGATCGACTGGGGCGGCGCGCAACGCTGGTTGAAATCCGCAGCCGACAACATTCAGTCGCGAGCTCTTGAACTCGGCGGCCACGCCACCTGTTTCAGCCATGGCGTCAGCGAAACGCCATTCCAGCCGCTGGCCCCGGCGCTGCTGCGCTATCACCGGCAACTCAAGGCGCAACTGGACCCGCAAGGGCTGTTCAACCCTGGGCGAATGTACGCGGAACTCTAGTATGCAAACCAACCTCAGCGAACAGTCCAAACTACTGCCCCGCGCCGAAGAAGCGGACAAGATTCTGCGCACCTGCGTGCATTGCGGGTTCTGCAACGCCACGTGCCCGACCTACCAACTGCTGGGCGATGAACTGGACGGGCCGCGCGGGCGCATCTACCTGATCAAGCAAGTGCTCGAAGGCGCCCCCGCCACGGCCAAAGCCCAATTGCACCTGGATCGCTGCCTGACCTGCCGCAACTGCGAAACCACCTGCCCGTCCGGGGTGGATTATCACAACCTGCTGGACATTGGCCGCGCCGTGATCGATCAAGCAGTGCCGCGCCCAGCCGGTCAGCGGTTGTTGCGTCAGGGGCTGCGGGCATTGGCACCGAATCCGAACCTGTTCAAAACCCTGCTGCAGATCGGCGCAACGTTTCAGCCGTTGTTGCCACGAGGCGTTGCGGCGAAGTTGCCCCACGACCTCCCCGCCACGGGCGAGCGCCCTGCCCCTCGGCACGCCCGCCGGGTGCTGATGCTCGAAGGCTGCGTACAGCCCGGTCTGTCGCCGAATACCAATGCCGCCACGGCGCGGGTGCTGGATCGGTTGGGGATCAGCGTGATTGCGGTGCCTGAGGCCGGCTGCTGCGGCGCGCTGGACTATCACCTCGACGCCCAGGCCATGGGCCTCAATCGCGCCCGGCACAACATCGACACCTGGTGGCCGCACCTGGAAAACGGCGCCGAAGCCATCGTGCAAACCGCTAGCGGCTGCGGCGCGTTCATCAAGGATTACGGGCACCTGCTGGAGCGCGACCCGCTCTATGCGGCCAAGGCCCGGCGAGTCAGCGAACGGGCATTGGACCTGGTGCAAGTGCTGGCCGATGAACCTTTGGAACGGGTCTGCGCTGCCACCGACCGACGGATCGCCTTCCACTGCCCCTGCACGTTGCAGCACGCACAGAAACTCGGCGGCGCGGTAGAAGCCGTGCTGATGCGGTTGGGCTTCAATCTCACCGCCGTTCCCGACAGTCATTTATGTTGCGGCTCGGCGGGCACCTATTCGATTACCCAACCAGTACTGGCCCGGCAACTGCGTGACAACAAACTCAACGCTCTGGAAAGCGGCCATCCCGAAATCATCGCCACCGCCAACATCGGCTGCCAGAGCCACCTCAACAGCGCCGGACGAACGCCAGTCAGACACTGGATCGAACTGGTGGACCAAGTGCTGCGTTAACCGAATAGCCTGAGTCGCAAGAACAGTCCTTGGCAGAATGAAGTTCGTCAGAAACTTCGTTTGTCGGCGCCGCCGAAGACTGCGATCTTTTCCCGCATCCATCACACCGCGCCAGGAATTTTTTTTCATGAGCCACCCGAACTTCGTCAGCCCTGACCTGATCCGCCAACGCTTCTCCAAAGCGATGTCCGACATGTACCGCGAAGAAGTGCCGCTGTATGGCGCGCTGATGACCTTGGTGGAACAGACCAATCGCCACGTGCTGGACAGCGATCCGCAGATCGCCCGACAGCTGCCCAGCACCGGTGAAATCCAGCGGCTGGACCTGGAGCGCCACGGCGCGATCCGGGTCGGCACTGCCGCTGAACTGGCGACCCTCGCCCGCCTGTTCGCCGTGATGGGCATGCAGCCAGTGGGCTATTACGACCTGACCCCGGCCGGCGTGCCGGTGCATTCCACCGCGTTCCGCGCTGTGCATGAAGCAGCGTTGCAGATCAGCCCGTTCCGGGTGTTCACCTCGCTGCTGCGCCTGGAGCTGATCGAAGACGCCGAACTGCGGGCCTTTGCCCAGTCGGTGCTGGATACGCGCTCGATCTTCACCCCGGCGGCATTGGCCCTCATTGAACGCGCTGAAACCCAGGGTGGCCTGACTGAATACGAGGCGCAGGACTTCGTCGCACAAGCCCTGGAGACCTTCCGCTGGCACCACAGCGCCACCGTCACCGCCGAGCAATACCAGCAACTCAGCGCCCAGCATCGACTGATCGCCGACGTGGTGGCCTTCAAAGGCCCGCACATCAACCACCTGACCCCACGCACCCTGGACATCGACATCGTGCAGGCACAAATGCCCGCCCATGGCATCACCCCTAAAGCAGTGATCGAAGGCCCGCCTCGCCGCCAATGCCCGATCCTGCTGCGTCAAACCAGCTTCAAGGCGCTGGACGAACCTGTCGCCTTCACCGATCAAGCTCAAACCCGTGGCAGCCACAGCGCCCGCTTCGGTGAAATCGAGCAACGCGGCGCGGCGCTCACCCCCAAAGGCCGGGCACTTTACGACCGCTTGCTCAACGCCGCCCGGGATGAACTCAAGGATTTCCCCAACGAAGCCAACGCCGCACGCTACAACGCGCTCATGACACAGCATTTCGGCGAATTTCCTGACACCGTCGAGGATATGCGCCGACAGGAACTGGCGTACTTTCGCTACTTTGTGACCGAAAAAGGCTTGGCGGCGGATGAGCTGAACGGTTTGTCGCTGGAGGATTTGCTTCGCGACGGCTATGTGCGGGTTGAACCGCTAGTGTATGAAGACTTTTTGCCGGTCAGCGCGGCGGGGATTTTTCAGTCGAACCTTGGGGATGCGGCGCAAACCCACTATGGCGTGCATTCGAACCAGCAGGCGTTTGAAAAAGCGCTGGGGCGTTCGACGATTGATGAATTGGGGCTGTATGCCGAGACGCAGCGGCGGTCGGTTGAGGAATGCTGCAAGACATTGGGATTACCGAGTCTGACTTGACCAGTCAGACACACCTTGTGGCGAGGGAGCTTGCTCCCGCTTGAGTGCGTAGCACTCACAAAATCTCCGCTTGTACGCAGAGTTTTGGGGCCGCTGCGCAGCCCAGCGCGAGCAAGCTCGCTCGCCACATAAAAAGTGTCGACCCGCAGGCTTCATCGCTTAACCCAGCTTCGCCAACAACGCCTTGGCGGTCGCTTCAGAAGACGCCGGGTTCTGACCGGTCAGCAACAGACCATCCGCTATCACGTAACTCGCCCAGTCATCGGCCTTGGAGTAAAGGCCACCGTTGGCCTTGAGCATATCCTCCACCAAAAACGGCACGACATCCGTCAGCTGCACAGCGGCTTCTTCGGAGTTGGTGAAGCCTGTCACTCGCTTGCCTTTGACCAATGGCTGGCCGTCCGCATCCTTGACGTGGCGCAATACCCCCGGCGCATGACAGACCGCCGCCACCGGTTTGCCCGCCTTGTAAAACGACTCGATCAGCGCAATTGAAAAGGGGTCTTCAGCCAGATCCCATAACGGTCCATGCCCGCCTGGATAGAAAACAGCGTCGTAATCTTCGGCCCTCACGGTACTCAGCAACCCGGTAGACACTAATGCAGACTGGGCAGCAGAATCCTTGCGAAAGCGATCGGTGGCCGCGGTCTGCGCGTCTGGCTCATCACTTTTGGGGTCCAGCGGTGGCTGGCCACCCTTGGGTGAGACCAGGGTCAGCTGCGCGCCAGCGTCCTTGAAGGTGTAATACGGTGCGGCGAACTCCTCGAGCCAGAAGCCGGTTTTCTTACCGGTGTTACCCAATTGATCGTGGGACGTTAAAACCATCAGGATTTTCATGTCGTTCTCCAGTCGATGTCCGGGTTATTCAATGATCTCGGCGCTGGGTTTGACCATCGGACAGCGCTGTTCGTTGCGCCCATTGTCGGGGGTGACGGCTCATGGCCTTGATGCGCAAGAAGTTGCGCAACCGTGTCGGTGAAAAGTCCTCGAGCGAGGCTGGACGTCAGGTTTATCAAGCCCTCCGGCCGAGTGCGCAAGAAGTTGCGCAGTGGTGCGCAACTTCTTGCGCACTTTTTCAGCGGATCTTTGCCAAAAATCTCTTCAGCGTTGGAAAAATAACCTCAACCACCTGATTTATATAGCTTTAATAATTTCTGGCACGCTCCTTGATAACAGTCAGGCACCCACCGGGCGATACCGCCTCCCGGGCACCCTAACTTTTAGCAAGGAGCACATCCATGGCTACACCAGCGTACATGTCCGTTACCGGCGAGAAACAAGGCCTGATCACTGCCGGCGCATTCACCGCCGACTCCGTTGGCAACACCTACCAGGAAGGCCACGAAGACCAGGTCATGGTTCAGGCTTTCAGCCACGACGTGATCATCCCGCGTGACCCACAGTCCGGCCAACCGACCGGTCAGCGTGTACACAAGCCAGTCGTGATCACCAAGGTCTACGACAAGTCCTCGCCACTGCTGCAAGCGGCGCTGACCTCCGGCGAGCGCATGAGCGAAATCGTTATCCAGTGGTACCGCACTTCGGCTCAAGGTACCCAAGAGCACTACTACACCACCAAACTGGAAGACGCGATCATCGTCGCCATCAACAACAAAATGCACAACTGCCAGGATCCGTCGAACTCGCACTTCACGCACCTGGAAGAAGTGCAATTCACCTACCGCAAAATCACCTGGACCCACGAAGTATCCGGTACTTCGGGTTCCGATGACTGGCGTGTTCCAGTCGCTTAATCGCGGCTGACGGTTCCAAACATCGGCCAGCTCTGCTGGTCGATGTCATTTGCGCCTTCCAGGAATTTTCGCGTCCGCAAGCACCCGTTTGGGTGCCGGCGTGCGCCGCAGCACTGCACGAGGAACAAGGGATGTTCGCGCCGGCCAATCAGACTCACTTTGCCCTGACTGTCGAAGGTCTGGAAAACGATCTCCAGGTCCTTGCCCTGCAAGGTCGGGAAGCCATCAGCCAGCCTTTTGTATTTGAGGTGGATCTGGTGAGTGAACAGCCATCCCTGGACCTCGAAACGCTATTGCACAAACCGGCCTTTTTGCAGCTCTCGCCTGACGGCAGCGGCATCCATGGCCAGATCTACCGCGCCGCCCAGGGCGATTCCGGCAAACGCCTGACCCGTTACGCCGTGACCCTGCGTCCGCAGCTGTCTTACCTGGCGCACCGCATCAACCAACGCATCTTCCAGAACCTCACCGTACCGAAAATCATCGGCATGGTCCTTGAAGAGCATGGCATCCAGAGCAACGCCTACGAATTCAAAGTCGGGGCGATTTATCCCGAGCGCATTTACTGCGTCCAGTACGATGAATCGGACCTGCAATTCATCCAGCGCCTGTGCGAGGAAGAAGGTATTCATTACCACTTCCAGCACAGCGCCACGGCCCACAAGCTGGTGTTTGGCGATGACCAGACGGTGTTCCCGAAACTCGCACCCGTGGCCTATCAGCAAGACTCCGGCATGGTCGCCAACGACCCGGTGATCAAGCGCTTCGACCTGCGCCTGGAAACCCGCACCAGCCGCACCACCCGCCGCGACTACGACTTCGAAAAACCGCGCCTGACCCTGGAAAGCGAACACCGTGGCGACGCCCTGCCCGACCTCGAAGACTACGACTACCCCGGTCGCTTCATCGACCGCGAACGCGGCAAGCACCTGGCCAAACGCGCCCTCGAGCGTCACCGCAGCGACTTCCAGCTCGTCGAAGGCAAAAGCGATCAGCCGTTGCTGGTCAGCGGCCACTTCCTGGCCCTGACCCAACACCCCAAGGCCAAGTGGAACGACCTGTGGCTGCTGACCGAAATCCTCCACGAAGGCAAACAGCCGCAAGTGCTGGAAGAGTCGGTCACCAGCAGCACCACCAACCTGAAAGACGATTTCCATCAGGGCTACCGCAACCGCTTCCAGGCCACCCCCTGGGACGTCCCGAACCGCCCGCCGCTGAACCACCCCAAACCACGGATCCTCGGCAGCCAAAGCGCCGTGGTCACCGGGCCCAAAGGTGAAGAGATCCACTGCGACCAATACGGCCGCGTCAAAGTGCTGTTCCACTGGGATCGCGAAGGCCAGGCCGACGACAAAACCAGCTGTTGGTTGCGCGTTTCCTCCGCCTGGGCCGGTGCCCATTACGGCGGCATCGCCATTCCGCGCATCGGCATGGAAGTGCTGGTCAGCTTCCTCGAAGGCGACCCCGACCAACCGCTGATCAGCGGCTGCCTGTACCACAAGGAAAACGTCGTCCCGTACGCCCTGCCGGCGAACAAAACCCGCAGCACCTTCAAAACCCTGAGCTCTCCGGGCGGCGGTGGTTTCAACGAACTGCGCATCGAAGACAAAAAGGGCCAGGAACAAATCTTCCTGCACGCCCAGCGCGACTGGGACGAAAACGTCGAACACGACCAGAAAATCCGCGTCGGCAACGAACGCCACGACACCGTCGAGCAAAACAGCTACAGCGAATTCAAGGCCGAAGAACACCACACCGTCTATGCCGACCGCAAAGTCGAAGCCCGCGCCAATGACCACCTGACCGTGGGCGTCAACCAGCACATCAAAGTCGGCACCGGCCAATTCATCGAAGCCGGCCAGGAAATCCACCTGAGCAGCGGCATGAAAGTCGTGCTCGAAGCCGGCAGCGAACTGACCCTCAAGGGCGGCGGCAGCTTCATCAAGATCGACGCCAGCGGCGTGACGCTGAGCGGGCCGGTGATCAACATGAACTCCGGAGGTGGGCCGGGAAGTGGGACGGGGGCTGCGCCGTTGTTGCCTGGGGCGTTGAAACAGGCCGATGCGGATAAGGCTGGTGCGGTTCTGAGCCCGGCGCAGATCAATACGCTGAAACGTAATGCGCCGTTCTGTGAAGAGTGCGAGAAATGCAAGGCAGGTGCTTGTGCGATCTGATCCGATGACTCCGCAGGCTTGGCTGGCTGAACGGCCGTTGCAGACGGGTGAGCGGTTGTACTTGATTGTTAGCGCGGCCAGTGATGCCGAAGCGCTCAAGTCGCTTTACCAAAATGAACCCACAACCCAGGCGATCCCGATCTGGGGCGGTACACCCTACGCGGCCTGGCAGCCGGTAATGCCCTACCTCACCGAGTTGAAACCCAACTCAAGCTTCCTGTCATGGATTGCCGAAACGGATGCCCTCGATTGGGGGGTGGCTGGCCGTTTCCCGCAGCGAACCGAACGTGGTGTTCGAACATCTGCGTAGCCTCACTCAGGTAAGGATGCCGGACGGGACCGAAGTGTTTTTCCGGTTCTGGGATGGGCGGCATATCTACCCGATTCTGGAAGGGCTCGGCGATGCCGCTGGGGAAGTGCTGCCGGTGTTTGATCGGTATTTGATTAATGGCAAGAGCCTGGAGGTGGGGCCGAGAGTGGTGCCACCGGCGAAGGATTGGCCTTGGTGGGAGGTGCCGAAGGCGTTGCTTGATGGCCTGACCAAGCAAAACCCATCGACCGTAGTCGGCAACATGATGCAGTGGTTGAAGGAGGATCACGCCGACCTGTACTTCTCGTTCCCCGAATCCAACCTGCGAACAAAAGTGGCGCGCTTCGTAAAACGCACGCCGCTCACGGAAGAAAACTTCACCGGGCTGTTGAAGGCCCATCTGGAAAATGAGGTGGCTGTATGAGCATTTTGATGGGTGAGATCGTAGGCAACCTCACGGCAAAACAACCTGATGCTCAGGCCATCATCAGTGACTTCAAGAAGTGCCTGAAGGATTACCGTGAGCATGCCGAGGCCTGGTACGGCGGTGTGCTGGACGCGGAACAGCAATTCAAGGTCGGTGATGAGGTCGGTACTCAGGACAAGGACAGCAAAAAGGAAAACACCCTTTATGCCAACTGCCCGGCCAACGGCAAGCTCACGCTTGTGCATAGCTTCGAGTCTGCACGATTTGTTCCGATCGGTAATACGCCGGTCCGTCTGGTGCCTGTGGTGGATGGCCGATTCATTGGCAAGAACGAAACCGGACCGGAAATCAACAAGACAATCGACTCGACCGGGATTCTGGAAGTCACCGGCCTCACGCCCAATCAGCAATACAAAATCACGTTCTTCCCGAACCCCACTCGCGCGCAGATCGACAGCCTGTTCAACTCCTATCAGGGCGTGATCGGCGATTTGAGCGGCTGGTTGCAGACTGAATGGAGCACCAGTTTCCTACCGCTTTGGCAGGCACATACCGATGCCTCGATGGGTGGCCGTGCCCTGCAGGAACTGGAGGCCGCATGGGAAGGCTTTCTGAAAGCGATCATGGGTTTGTGGGGTGATATCAAAAGTCTCTACAACCTGGTTGCGCATCCTCGTGAGAACTACGAGAAGCTGAAAAACTTCTTCACCGAAGAGCAAATCAAGAAGATTTATGACGCCTCCGCTGAGGCCATTCATACCGCCTTGTTGATCGCCAGCGATGAACCACTGATGTGGATCTATGTCGCTGCCATCGTGGCGTGGGTGAAGATGCTGCCGCCGCAGACATGCACAGAAGTGCTGGCTCAGCTGACCACAGAGTTCCTGCTGAACATTCTGGTTGGTGTCGTCCTGACCGGTGGTCTCGGCTTGGCCGTGCGCATTGGCACAAAGGTAGTTAAAGCCACGCAAAACAGCGCCAAAGTTGTGAAACTGATTGAAGATTTTACCGGCATGCTGATGAAAGTCAGCAAAACAAGCGCCACACCGCATACCGAGGCTGCTCGGCCTTTACTGCTTAATGGCAATTCGGCATTCAACCCGGCGCGTAAAGCCAACGTTGAGATCGCCCCGCCCAAACCCGCCGAAACAGCAACGGCGCCGAAGAAAAAGCCACCTGTCGCCGGTGGAAAAGTGGAAACGGATGCGCAGATCCAGGCGCGCGGCAAAACTGAAAGCGCCACACGCGTCGAGCAAAAAGAAGCGGTCGACAACGCGCCAAACCAATCGAAAAACCCGGCTGACCAACCCACCGAGTGTGCCAATAAAACCTGCCTCAAAGACGACCCGATTTCGATGGTGACCGGCGAGGAATTACTGACCCTCTCCGATGGCGAGCTGGGTGGGTTGTTACCTCTGGAATGGACGCGCCTTTACCGAAGCAGTGCGGTCGAAATCGACAGCCGTCTTGGCCACGGTTGGAGCCATTCCTTGTCTCATCGTTTGCAACTGGACGATGAAGGTGTGCTGTGGACGGACAACGAAAACCGCCAGATCCGCTTCCCGATGCCAACCGAACAACGCCCGGCTATCACCAACAGCCTGGCGCAGGCGGCGATTTATTTGGGCGATGCACCCGGTGAGTTAATCCTTACCCAGGCGGGACCAAAAGCACGCTTCTATCACTTCCGTGCCGGGCGATTGATCACCATCAGCGATGCCTACGACAATCGGGTGCATATCAGTTATGACTTTGTCGACCGCATTCAACGCATCGACAACGGTGCAGGCCGCGCCTTGCTGCTGCGTTACGACAACCGTCATATCGCTGCAGTGGATCATCAACAACAACGTTCCGAGTACAACGAACGCGGTGAACGCCAGGATCCATGGCTAACCATTCAGACCTTGGTCTCCTACCGCTACAACACGCGTAATCAGCTCGTATCCTCGACCAATGCGGCAGGTGAAACCGAGCATTACCACTACAACGACCAGCACGTCATTCTGGAACGGCAACTGGCCGGTGGTGCCAGTTTTTTCTGGGAATGGGAGCGTGAAGGCAAGCTCTCCCGTTGCGTCCGCCACTGGGCTAACTACTCGCAGCTGGAAGCGCGTTACGAGTGGGATGACAAAGGTTCAGTGACTGCTTACAACTCCGACGGCAGCGAGCATGTGTACGTGCATGACAAGAATGCGCGTTTGATCAGCGAGACCGCTCCCGATGGTGGGGAAACGCAGAAAGCCTATGACGATCAGGGACGTCTGGTCGCAGTAAAAGACCCGATGGGCGCCATCACCGAGTATCAGTACAGCGATGCCGGGCGCTTGATGGCCGTGATCCCGCCAGAAGACGAACCGACCCGTTACAACTACTTCAATGGTCAACTCATTGATGTCCAGCGAGGTAAAGCGCGCTGGAAGTACGAGCGCAACCGTCAAGGCGATATCACCCAGCAAACAGACCCTCACGGCGCCGAAACCCACTACAACTACGACCGTCAAGGCCGCCTGCTGGAAATCCGCCATCCCGATGGCAGTCGTCATCAACTGGGTTGGAACAACCTCGGTCAACTGTTGGAAGAACGCCTGCCCGACGGCGGCCAACGCAAGTACCGTTACGACGCGCTAGGTAGGCAAATCACACGTCAGGATGAAATCGGCGCCATCACCCATTACCAATGGGATGCCGTTGATCGACTGACACAAATCACCCTCCCCGGCGGCGCCACCCGCGCCTTCACCTATAACCCGTATGGTCGCGTCACCGCCGAACGGGATGAACTCGGGCGCATCACCCGCTACGAATACGCAGACAACCTGCACCTCGTGAGCCGCCGCATCAACCCGGACGGCAGCCAGCTGCGCTACCGCTACGACAACTCGCGCCTGCTGCTCACCGAGATCGAAAACGAACGTGGCGAGCACTACCACCTCGACTATTACCCGAACGGCCTGATCCAGCAGGAAACCGGTTTCGACGGTCGCCGGACCGCTTACGAGTACGATCTCAATGGCCAACTGCTGAAAAAAACCGAATTCGGCGACGATGGCAGCGAGCTGATAACCGAGTACCAGCGCGACGCTGCTGGCCGTCTGCTGGTGAAAACCCTGGCTGACGGTGAAGAAATTCACTACAGCTATGACGCCCTAGGGCGCCTTGTCAACGTCGACGACAGCCACTGGCCCCTCGCCTACGAATACGATCTGCAAGATCGCCTGATCACCGAACACCAGGGCTGGGGCACGCTGCGTTACGAGTACGACAGCGTCGGCCAACTGAAGCACTGCCGCCTGCCGGATGGCAGCAAACTCGACTACCGCCACCAGCCTGGCGGCCAGCTGAGCAGCATCGACCTCAACGGCTCGCGCCTGACCAGCCACCAGTTCAACGCCGGCCGCGAACAACAGCGCCAACAAGGGCTGCTGCTCAGCCAATACCAGTACGACGAACAGGGTCGGTTGCAAGCCCACAGCGTCAGCCAGCGCGAAAAGAATCTGTTCCAGCGCCGCTACACCTACGACGCCAATGGCAACCTCGCCGGCATCGACGACAGCCGCAAAGGCCACCGCAGCTATCACTATGATCCGCTTGACCGCCTGATCAACGTACGCGGCGCTACGCCTGAAAGCTTCGCCCACGACCCGGCGGGCAACCTCCTCGGCCAAAACAACGAGCCGACCGCCAACCTCGCCAACGTCAAGGGCAACCGCCTGCTGATGCAGGGCGACCGTCATTACGACTACGACGCCTACGGCAACCTGATCCGCGAACGCCGAGGCGCCGGGCAGAAACTCGTTACCGAGTACCGTTACGACTGCCAGCATCGCCTGATCGGCGTCAGCCTGCCGGGTGGCAGCGTCGCATCCTACAAATACGACGCCTTCGGTCGACGCCTCGAAAAGACCGTCGATGGCCATACCACCGAATTCCTCTGGCAAGGCGAACGCCTCATCGCCGAGAGCGGCGACAACCGCTATCGCAGCTACATCTACGAGCCCGGGACTTTCCGCCCACTGGCGATGCTCGACGGCGAAGGGCCGCTGAAAGCCGCTCCGTTCTACTACCAACTCGACCACCTCGGCACCCCGCAGGAACTCACCGATTACAGCGGCGAAATCATGTGGTCGGCCAAGTACCGCGCCTATGGCAACCTCGCTGCGCTGGACGTCGCCGAAATCGACAACCCGCTGCGCTTTCAGGGCCAGTATTTCGATGCCGAGACAGGGTTACATTACAACCGGCATCGCTACTACAATCCGGGGACTGGGCGGTTCTTGACGCCGGATCCGATCAAGCTTGCGGGTGGGTTGGACAACTACCAATACGTGCTTAACCCTACGGGGTGGGTGGATCCGTTGGGGTTGACAAGCTGTCCTGGAGCGGGTGGTAGCAAGTCGGAAATCAGACTGGAAGATCCACCAGTTAAAGCGACCGTAAATGAAGGATCTCCTCCCCCTCCAGCCCCTCCAAAACCGGACAAGTGGAGTCGGGAACCTAAAAGCATTCAAGATCAGATGACATTACAGGCAGCTAAAGAAGGTCGAGGCGTCGTTATTATCGAAAACCTCAATGATCCTGCCTTTAAAGGAATGGATAAAGTTGAGCTCAAGATAAAATCGAAGAACGGAAATGACTCCGTAGTACATTATGTACGCAATCCGCAGACTGGAGAGCTCATGGATTTCAAATTCAAAAAACACAGCACCGATGATATAAAACCTTGGGGTAATGACCCATCAGTGCCACCCGGAGTCATCGACAAATGAAAGTCGTATGCAAAATCAACAATCTGAATGACATATCAGCACCAGAAACCGTCATGCGTTTAAAGCGTTACATATTCATGCCTGACGGCGAGCTAGACTTGCAACTGGGAATGGAATACACGGTTTACGGCATCGAGTTTCGAGACAACTGCCCTTGGTTCTATATATGCGCAGAAGAAGATGATGAGTATCCAAAACCATATGCAGCGGATGTCTTTGATATTATTGATGAGCGACTTTCCTCTCATTGGAAACTTAGCTTTCGAACTCAAGAAAACAATAAATACAAAAGCTCGCTTATATTCCAAGAATGGGCCACAAACATTAGCTTTTATGAAAATTTAATTGATGGCGACGAGCAAGCTATCACTACATTTGCGAAATACAAAACACTTATGGACTCAGAGTAATTTAGCAACAAGAAAAAACAACAAGAAAGGCGACAGATCTATTCTCTACGCACTCATGAAAATAAATCTGTTCCTTTTGGCTGCTCCCCTTTTGGCTGAGAAGATGATTAACAAAGATCTGAAATTATTAATTTTTGATTTTTTAAGCGCCGTGGAAGCTTCACTGAAGTTGCTTGAAGACAAATTCGGCTCGAGATCACTACACCAATTATGGCATGACAATAAAATAGCTCAACGAGGAGAGATTTTTAAGGGTGTAAGCTATCAGTTACATGGGAACGGATGCATGATCGAATACCCGGAGTACTGTGTGGATTTCGATTTCGGGCCAAATGGAAGAACCGATGGATTCGACGCATGGCGCTTGTATAACTATGCATGCGAATTCCCAGAGAAACATGCAAAATACACAAACTTCGCTACAGTTGAATCAGAGTTAAACCAATACATCCAAGAAAATATGGTTAAAAAAATGGACAATTCCACCTCCAACTTATATTTTTTTACGCAATCAAAAAAGGCCAATTAACCTCACATTTAGATTTTCGCCCTTTAAAATTCAGGTTTTTTAAATTTTTAGAGAAACGGGGACAGATTTATTTTCTATGCACATGAAAATAAATCTGCTCCTTTTTTTTGCAAGCAGATACAAAAATGAAAAATTTTTCGCTTGACAGCTATTATATATACAAAAAAACTCCATGGTTAAATTGGAAAGAGCTTCTGTATGGGTTTGAGCATGGCTTTATAGATGAAAAAGGAGTATCGGAATACGCTTGTAAAACCCTAACAGAAAAATCTTCACAAGAAGCCATTGAGCTCGCCTCATTGCTACCTCAAGAAAATTATTTGGCAAACGACTTACTCCATTCATTGGCTAACAAGGACCTCTCACCAGCAACAGACACCACCAAACCTTGGATCTTTTTATTACTCTCTTTTTTATTTGAGCATCAAGAAAACTATGACGATCCGCTTGAAATAGTGGAAGAACTGTACGCAGACTTCAATTATCCAGAAGAAATTTCCTCTTTAGTTAGATACATGCCGCCCCCCGAAGGAGTCGAAGGATCCGAAGGACGGCTATTTGAAAATTGGAAAACAGCATTATCAGTTTATGAAGACTCTTTCGAACAACAGAACAGATCCATTTAGCATAAAGGGGACAGGTTTACTCTCAACGTACTCATAAAAATAAATCTATCCCATTTTGCTAGTATTTCATTAATCTGCCCCCTTTCGGTTCTACGCTTTCACCCTCCTCCCCAACATCGACACCGAAACCCTGCTAAGCCACGCCTGTGAAACCCTCGCCTCGCTCAATGTGCTGGCTACCGACTTTGCTTGTGAACTCGAAGGCTCGCACCGCAGCCTGGCGCTGTCGATTCAGCAATTGGCCGTGCTGGGTGAATTGTTGGTAAACCGGGCGCTGGACAATCTCGATCCACCCAGTGTCGATCAGCAGGGAAGGGATCGTGCAATCGATGCCGGTAATCGGCATGTGTCGAGTCATGGTTGCGAGCGCAACTTTAAATCATCAATAAAAAATGGGCGACCCAGGGTAGGATCGCCCATTTTTATATCCGAAATTTTCAATTCCGCTTCCCAGGCTTATGCACGCAGCACTTCGCAAGAGTTTGTTAAAAACTGTCTTTAAATTTCTGATCAATCCAAAAAATCGGCTCAACACCCAAAAAACTGGCTCTTCGGTCAAGTAGTTCCTCACCGCCCTCACCTCAAAACAGCGAAAACAAAACAATGGTTTTCAGCCCGCCTTCAAATTATGCTTGGGCCCACAGTATGGAGGCTGTGATTTATGTTCAAACTCAAACGGAAAACATGGATTTTTCTCTTGGCCTACACAGTAGGTGTCAGTGGCTATATCTACTACCTCTACGTCGAGACTCAAGGAATCCTCACTGACAATATTAATAACAAGCTGCTGCATGCCGCGTTGGGGGCTTCGGCCATCCTTGGCGATCGCTACCATGACAATCTGATCGACAAACAGTCGAAAACGCAAGCGCAAGACTGGGATGCCATTCAGCGGCTCTCCCGGTTCAACGAGTCCATGGGGACTGCCTTTGTCTACAGCGTGGTCAAACGCTCGGGCGAGGCTTATCTAGTCAGCTCCAGCGCCTCGAAAAAAGAGATCCTGGAGAAGAATTTCGTACGCTTTTTCGATCCCTATCCGGATGCCAGTCAGGCTTTGCTCGACAGTTTTGAGCGCACCGAGCCCACCTGGATCGACTACTCGGATCATTGGGGGGACTTTCGCGCGGTCTTCGTTCCAATGAAATCCCAGGACGGTACGATTTATGTGGCGGGTGCGGAGATGACGTTGACGGATTACTACCAGCAACTTAATCAAGACTCCCTGCACCATATCGTCCTTGCCATTCTGGTATTTCTCGCCTTCAGTCTTTTGCGCATGCGTGCGCATCTTCAGCAATTGCAAATAAATGAACAGGTATTGAATCAGGCAAAAAATGCCGCCGAGGACGCTGATCGTTCAAAAACCAGATTTTTGGCCACCATGAGTCATGAAATCCGCACGCCCATGTACGGTGTCATCGGCACCACCGAGTTGTTGGCCCGGTCTGCCCTGAATCCCGAGCAACGTAGTCTGGTAAAAACGATTCATACCAGCGGACGAACGTTGCTGTCTCTTATCGACAACGTTCTCGACCTTGCAAAAATCGAAGCCGGTAAACTTGAGTTGAAGCCTCGTGTATTCGACGTGAGAGTACTGGTTTCATCCAGTATTGAAGTGATCCGGCAAAACATTCAGGACAAGCCAATAGTCCTTGAAGCCCAGGTCTCACCGGACGTACCTCCCTGGGTCAAAACCGATAGCGATTGCCTTCGCCAGATATTGATCAACTTGTTGGGCAATGCGGTCAAATTCACCGAAGCCGGACAAGTATCACTCGTGGTCACGACTAGCGGTTACGGCCCTCAAGCCCGGCTCGATTTCTCCATTCGCGATACCGGCATAGGGATCCCCTTGGCGCGGCAAGACAGCTTATTCAAGCCCTTTACCCAGTTTAAAGGGCCGGTCAGTCAACGCTTTACCGGGAGCGGGCTCGGTCTTTCAATCTGCAAGAATCTGATCGAGGCGCAACGGGGGACTTTGTCCTTTACCAGTCAACCTGGTGTCGGGTCGACGTTCTCCTTCTCACTCCCGATGGAGCTTTTTTCAGTCTCGGAAATACCCCTCGGGGACGATCCGGCATCCGTTGATTTCGACTCATCTTTTGCCGAGGATTACCCGCTTGATATCTTGCTGGTGGAGAACCATCCCATCAGTCAGAAAGTTGCCCTGGCGATGTTACAGGCGTTGGGTTATACACCCGCCCTTGCGTCAGATGGTCTGGAGGCGGTCAATGAGTGCATGACGTCGACTCCAGATATCATTTTTATGGATATCAATATGCCTGTTATGGATGGGCTAGCGGCCATGCGTAAGATTCGCACACTACCGCTAGGCGATACTTGCTACATCGTTGCGTTTACCGCGAGCGCTTTTTCAAGCGAGATAGAGCGTTTCAGGGCCGCCGGAGCCAATGACATTTTAACCAAACCGGCGAACTTCAAGGCCTTGACCGGAGTGCTTCAACGAGCAGCCAATTATCGGCAACAGCTCCAGGCCAGCATTCGGGTAGAGGATGCAATTTCAAGTTGACGCCAGAATCTGGCTATTGGTGGCGTAGACCGTATCCTGACCCGGATCGGCTCCATCCTCCAATAAAAATGGGCGACCCCAGGGTCGCCCATTCTTATATCCGAAACTTTTAAACAGCACCTCCCAAAGAAGGTGTTCGCCCAGTGTAATGGCCTGGCAATCCATGCACCGGTAAAGAGCCCTGACACCGGGCGAACGGGGAAGATTTTAATAGAAAATGGCCGATATGTCCTCGTGTATAAACATGAAATTTATGCACGTAATATCTCGTAAGGGTTTGGTTACAAACCCACTACAAATCTCTGAAACTCACCGGTTCGACCATTAAAATTGATTGTTCTTATACAAGTATTTGCACAAGAACGATCAATACGTACAAGTAATGATCAGTTTGGGTATTAACAGGTTTCTGAGCACATCGGTATCGGTCACCACAACGCTCTGCTCTACGTTCGGATCTTTCATTTTCCCTGGACATGGACCAGGAGCTTTCCCTCAGGCTTCAGGATCGTCGGCGCCGAGAGTTCCGGCTCAGTAGCCGGTCATCTCCAGATAGCCCTGCCCGCCATGGCTGCCGCTCAGTCGCACCGGCCCTTCCCAATAGGGAATGCGCAAGTCCATCCAGGCCTTGGGGTTGAGGGCACCGATGGTGATATCGAGGTGTTTGGCGGGAATCTTGATCGACCAGCTCACAGGCATCGAACGGCCAGCCACATTGGCCTTCTCCTGAGGAGTGAGGCTGATGTCGTCGGCGTGCAGTAACTGCGTCTGCCCTTGGGCGTCGATCCAGGTGCCGGTGAGGTATGACGCGCCGTCCTTTTGCCGCATGCGGTAGAGCATGACCTGTTCGCCGCTGTCCAGGTGCAGGGAGAACCAGTCCCAACCGGTCTGGTTGGCGGTCAGCGGTTGGCTGCTCCACTCGCGGTCGAGCCAGGCCGGGCCGCTGACGGTGTAGGTTTTGCCGTCGATTTCCAGGGTGCCGCTGGCCTGGAAAAACGGTTGGCTGTAGTAATACGAAGCCTGGCCTTGTTCGGATTTCTGGCTGAAGCCTTTGTCGCCCTGAAGCACCAATGGCCTCGTAGAAGTCAGTCGCAACTGATAGCTGAAAGCCTTGTCGCGGGCGCTGAGTTGCAGGTCCGACAGGGCATCGGCATCGGAAGCCTGGCTGCTGAAACGCCAGTCGTCGATCCATGCATTGAACGGCGTCAGGCTCACTCCGGCCTGGCCGACGCCGCCTCGGGCGTAGCGTTCGGCGGCATGGTGCGCGGTGGCGGAAGTCACGGCCGCATGGCCCAGCCAGATCGTCTGATTGCTCCAGCCGGGTTGCTCGGGGGACGCTTTCAAGGCGCTGCGAAACAGCGTCCATTGCGCGCCGAATTCCTGGCCCTGATCGTCTTTGAGGTTGGCGGTGACGTACCACCATTCGATGCGAAAGCCATCGTGGGGGCCGTGGTCCGCCGGGAAATTGAAAACTCGCCCGGGCATCACCGGGGTAAATGCGGCGGCCTGATGGCCGAGGCCGGCGAAGCCTTTTTCCGGCGCAGGGGTGTTGTCGCAGCCGCTCAGCAGCACCAGTAGCAACACACCGACTTTAATCTTCATGAGCAAACGTCCTCAGCAGATCCGCCGGTTGCGTGCGATACAGCGCGTACAACGGCCACGCCGACGCGAGCAACGTGGCGAGCAAGGCCAGGCCCATCAACTGCAACAGTTGCAGTGGAAATACCTGTAACGGCAAGCGCCAGCCGAAGGCCTGAACGTTGATCACCGTGTCCAGGCACCACGCCAATGCGATGCCCAACGGCAACGCCAGCACCAGGGTCAGCAGCGCCAACAACCAGGTTTGCCCGAGGTTCAGCAGCATCAGTTGTCGACGCGTCACGCCCAGCGCCCACAACGGCGCGAGTTGCCCCAGGCGGCTCTGGCTCTGGGTCAGCAGGCTGATGAACAGCGCCACGCCCGCGACGCAAAGCGTCAGGCTGTTGAGTGCGGCGGTGGCGGCGAAGGTGCGTTCGAACACTTGCGTGGACCAGCCCTTGAGGCGGGCCTGATCGACGATGCGGCTGTCGTCCAGGGCGAAGCGTGCTTGCAGCGCGGTCAGGAACCCGGGGATAGACGCCGGGTCGATGCGCAGATTGAAACGGCTGGGCGTCAGCTGCGGCCAGCCGCGCAGCAGGTGATTGATGTTGACCAGCAGATGGCCCTTGGGATTGCCGTAGTCGGCGTAGATCCCGACGATCCGTGGCGACCATGGCCCATTCGGCGTGGGGATCGTCAGGTGATCACCCAGGCGTACTTTCAACCGTCGGGCCAATTGTTCGCTGACCATCAGCGCGTCGTCCTTGGCCAGTCGCTCCCAAGGGTCATCGCCCAAGGCTTCGAGCAGCGGCCAGTGTTGGCGATAGGTCGGGTGATCGATCACGCCATAGACGTCCGCCGGCCAGCCCTGCAACTGAATCGACACCTGCCAGTTCGGTAGCACCGCGCTGACGTGGGGTTGTTGTTTGAGCCAGGTGTGCAGCTCCCGGGCCTGGGCGGGATTTTGCGGATTGAGGTACAGCTCGGCGGTCAGGCGTTGTTCCAGCCAGTTGCTGAAGGTCTGGCGGAAACCGGCGGTCATGCTGCCGGCGCCGATGTTCGCCGCCAGCGCCAACAACAGCGCCATCAAGGCCAGGCTCAGGGCCGGCAGTTGCTGGCGGCAGTCGGCGACAAACCATTGGCCGAGTACCGAACGACTGCGCCGTAGCCCACGGTCGAGCACAGTATTCAACACCACTGGCAAGGCCAGCGCGGCGCCGATCAACACCGCGGCCATCAGCACGAAACCGCTGCTAAGGCTGTCGCCAAGGGTCAGTGCCAACAACGCGATCACCGCCGCCATCGCCGCGACCCAACCCTGGTGCCGCAACCAGCGCGCATGGGCCTGATGCCAGGCTTGTGGATTGGCCAGCGCCAGCAACGGCAAACGTGCCGCCCGCAGCAAACTGTTGGTGCCGGCCAGCAAGGCGCCAAACAGGCTCAGGCCAATACCGCTGAGCCACCACAGCGGGCTGAGGCTCAACTGCCCCGGCACTTCGGCGCCGTACAGCCCGCGCAGGCTGGCGGCTACATCCGGCAATAGCACGCCGGCCAGCAGGTAGCCGCTGACGACGCCGGCAAGACCACCGATCAGCGCCAGCCCACCCAGTTCAACGGCGAGGCAGGCAATCAGCATCCGCGCGCTGACGCCACAGGCGCGCAGGATTCTGAGCAAACCTCGGCGTTGCTCCAGCGCCAGGCCGATCGCCGCGTGAACGATGAACAGGCCGACGACGAACGACAGAAAGCCCAAGGCATCGAGGTTCAGGTGAAAGCTCTCGGTCAGGCGCGCGAGATTGTTTTCTTCGCCGCTGCTTTTGAACTGGAGTTGGCCCTTGAGCTCATCCGGCAGGGTCCCGACGAAATCCTTGGGCAGCAGCAGGCGCGACAGTTGATCGGGCAACTGCAAAATCTGCTGGGCGAAGCCGATGTCCACCAGCAACACACCGGGGGCCATGTCGGGTTGGCCACGCAATGGCGGCAGGCTGATTCCGCTCTGGGCCACTGGTGTGTCACCTTCGTGCAGGCTCAATGTCTGTAGGGTCTGCGGAGCAATCCAGGTGCTGCCCGGCGGGGGTGAAAAACTCGACGACTTGCTCGATCGCCAACGACCGCCCGGCTACTGCGGAGCCGCTGGGCAGTGACACCGGCTCAATGCCCATCAACTGCAAGCGTTGGTCTTCATGGCCCTTGAGCGTCACTCGGCCTTGCAACACGGGCGATACCGGCCAGCCCGCACGACGCAGCTCGACAAACACTTGCTGAGAAAACACCCCGCCGCCGGGCGCACTGAGGCTGGCCTGAGGTTCGCCACCGATCAACTGACTGGCCCGGGCGTAGCTTTCTCGCGCCTGGCTGTTCAGCGCTTGCACGCCGGTCAGCAGGCTGGTGGCGAGCCAGAGCCCGGTCAGCACACTGAAAAATTGCACCGGGTGCTGGCGCCAATGGCTGAGCAGCGCCCGCAAGGTCTCGCGAAAAACCCGCACTTCAGCGCTCGTCCACGCCAGCCAGGCGGCCACCGTGCAGCACCACTTTTTCTGCCAGCCGTGCAGCGACCCGTGGGCTGTGGGTGACCATCAACAAGGTTGTCGGGCTGTCGTCGAGCAGCTCCAGCAACAACTTCAACACCTCATCGCTGGTGGCTTCATCGAGGCTGCCGGTGGGCTCGTCAGCCAACAGCAGTTTCGGTTGCGAGGCCAGGGCGCGACCCAGGGCGACCCGTTGCTGTTGCCCGCCGGACAGCTGTTCCGGATAGCGCCGCAGCAGTTCCCCCAACCCCAGGCGTTGCACCAGATGCGCCTGCCAGCGCGGATCGTGGCGCCCGGCCAGACGCGCCTGAAACGCCAGATTATCCTCGACGCGCAAACTGCCGATCAGGTTGAACTGCTGAAACACCAGCCCGATTTCGCTGCGCCGCCAGTTTGCCAATTGGCTTTCGGTCATGTGTTCCAGCCGATGTTCGCCACTGCGAATGCTGCCGCGATCGACCTTGTCCAGCCCGGCGATCAGGTGCAGCAAGGTGCTCTTGCCACTGCCCGATTCGCCCATCAGCGCCAGGCTGCTGCCGGGTTTCAAGGTGAGGTCGACGCCTTGCAGCACGGGCAGTGGGCCTTGGGGGGTGGCGTAGCTTTTGAAGACGCCCTGGACCGAAAGCATGAGGGGAGACTCGATGAAGGCAGTGGGCCTAGGATAGCGGACGGCAGGTAGACCGCGAAGAGGCCCGTTCAATCACTCAAAATCTCACTGCCCCACCGCCACACTCGGCACCACCTGCCCCGGCGTCACAATGCTTTTCAGCTCAATGTACTTCCACGCCGGCACAGCGCCGAGCCGTGCATTGAAGCGATAGTTGAAGGTGAAATCATCCGCGGTCGACACGCTTAACGGTTTGCCATACACCGCCTCGACCCCCGCCAGGTCGTAGCCCATCAACTGCAGCAACGTCGGGAAGATGTTGTAGTGACTGGAGCGATCCTTGTTGGCCGGCAATTGCGCCTGCCAGTCCAGAGTCTTCAAATCGCTGCCCTGGATCACCACCAACGGCACCAGCCCCTCCTCCTCCACCGGATCACTGCCGCAGTGCGTGTTGAGCCCCGGGTTACCCCGTTCATGCAAATCCTGCCCATGGTCCGAGGTGTAGATCAGCAACGCATTGCGTAAATCCGCCTGGGCGAAAACCCGCGCGAAGAACTCACCGACATTCCACAGCACAGTATTTTTGTAGGCATTGCGGTACAGCATCCAATCATCTGGCTGACCGTTGAAACCATCGCGTTTACCGGTGTCCGCCACCTCGACAAACTGCCCCCGAGGCAAGGTCGGGCGGTAAGCCATAAACGCATCCGGATACTTGTCGTGCACTGGAAAATGCGCGCCGACCTTGTTGATCACCACCAACTCCGGCGTGCCGTCGTTGAGCAGATCGATCAGCTTGGCCGCTGCGGCCATGTCGCGGTCGCGCACGCTGGTCTGGTCGAATTGCACGAACTCGTCGATGTCCTTTTTCTCGGCGGCATTCATCAGGTTTTGCAAGTTGCCGCCGGTGCGCTGGGCGTCGATGTAAACCGTGCGCAGCCCGGCCTTTTTCGCGTACTGCCAGATCGACGGCAGCGTGCTGTTGATCCGCATGTAGTCGGCGCGGGTGCCGCCATAGCGCAGGGTGACATTGGTGTCGGCGCTGCAATTGGCGATGGATGCCGCGTAGCCGTAATTGAAAATGTCCACGCCGGCGTGCGGTTCCTTGAGGTTGCTGTGCACACCGAATGGCGTGTTGATGTCCAGGTAGTTGCCGGAAATGCTCTCGTCAATGATCAGCACAATGTCGTGACCCACCGGCCGATCGATGCGCGCCAGGCTTACGGGTTCGCGCGGGCCGACGGTGTTGTGCAGCGCTTCGTAGGTAAACAGATTCAAATAGGCCAACGGCGTGTACATGATCGGCAAGCCACGGGCGCCCTCGCCGGCCCGCACGAACAGCACGACACTGAGCAGCAGCACCCCGAGCACCGGCGCCGCCACCAACAGCGCGCCCGGCAATGGCAGCCGTCGACGCGGCTTGAGCCCGATCCCGAACAGCAGCAACAAACCACTGACCACCCCGCTGATGAGCGCATCGCGGTACTGGTACGCCGCTTCCTGAATGAACCCGCCGGAATACACCAGTGACACAAAGCTGCTGTAAGTCAGGTAACTGGCGGTCACGTGCGTATAAACGTCAAAGAAAACCGCCGAGCCAAACATCGCAAACGCGAACAGATGACGGATCAGCGTCTGGCGAATATACGCCGTCATGAACAGCGCGATCGTCAGCGCCACGAACATCCCACCATACAGCAACATCGGGAAACCGATGCCCAACGCGTCGAGACGGTCGAGGTAATAGTCGTAGCTTTTGAGTAAATACAGAACCAGCAACAGTTCCTTGAGGTATCGGATCATGGCGGTGCAGTACCTCCATGGCTGCCATTAGCCAATGGAAACCAATGATTATCAGCCATTTTCTGACACTAGCACCGAGCCATGAAAGCGCAAGAAATGCCGGTTTTCTGCCAAAAGCGTCAATAAAATGTTGCCTCAAATCTGACACGCTAAAGTGCCTGTAACCCTTGTAATACAAGCCTTGCGACCGTTTATCGCTTTCTTGAAAGCCTCCGCCAGCCCTAAAAACCACGACAAATCCAGCCACGGCAAGCACTTGATAGCAAATAGCCCGTGAAATCAGGGTTTTCAGCCCGCGCTATCCGTCATTTTGCTGACACGCTTTCCCACGGCTGGGCTATACCCCTTTTGACAGTCTCATTTCAGTTACATCCACCGTCTTACGAGGCACGCCGGTATGGACGTGAGCGTATTTGGTACGGGTTACGTCGGCCTGATACAAGCCGCGGCATTGGCCGATGTCGGACATCGCGTGATGTGCGTCGATATCGACCCCAACAAGATCAGGCAACTGCAGCAAGCCGTTCCTCCGATCAGCGAACCGGGACTGTCAAGCGCACTGGAAGACAATATCAAGGCCGGCCGATTGCTCTTCAGCACGCAGGCCAGCGATGCGGTCGAGCATGCCGAGCTGATTTTCATCGCGGTGGGTACTCCCGCCGATGAGGACGGTTCCGCCGACCTCAGCCATGTATTGAACGTAGCCCGGCAGATCGCCGGTTTAATGCAGACCGATCGCACCCTGATCATCAAGTCCACCGTGCCGGTGGGCACCGCGGATCAAGTGGCGAACGCCGCCAACGAAGAACTACGACGCCGTGGCAAAGGTGCGTTGAAGGTGCGGGTGGTGTCCAACCCGGAGTTTCTCAAGGAAGGCAGTGCCCTGGCCGATTGCATGCGCCCGGACCGGATCATCGTCGGCACCCATGACGATGAGGCGCGCGTCCAAATGAGCGAACTCTACGCACCGTTCTGCCGCAACCGTGAAAAACTCATGTTCATGGACAACCGCAGCGCCGAGCTGACCAAGTACGCGGCCAATGCGATGCTCGCCACCCGCATCAGTTTCATGAACGAACTGGCCAACCTCACCGAGTTGCTGGGGGCTGACATCGAAGCGGTGCGCAAAGGCATCGGCTCGGACCCGCGTATCGGTTACCACTTCATCTACCCCGGCTGCGGCTTCGGCGGCTCGTGCTTTCCCAAAGACTTGCGCGCCCTGCTGCACACCGCCGAACACCACGGCATGCCATTGCGCCTGCTGCGCAGCGTCACAGAAGTTAACGACAGCCAACGGCACATTCTCTTCAGCAAACTGAAGGCGCAATTCCCCGATGGACTGGCCGGCAAGTCCATCGCTATCTGGGGCCTGGCCTTCAAGCCCAATACCGATGACATGCGCGAAGCCCCCAGCCGTTATCTGATGGAGGCACTGTGGGCCGAAGGCGCGAGCGTGCAGGCTTACGACCCGGAAGCCATGTCCGAATGTCGGCGCGTCTACGGCTACCGCGATAACCTGCACCTGTGCGCCACCCGCGACGACACGCTGGAAGATGCCGACGCGCTGGTGATCTGCACCGAGTGGAAAAACTTTCGGGTGGTCGATTTCGACCTGCTGGCGAAAAAACTGCGGGCGCGGGTGATCGTCGATGGACGCAACCTCTACAACCCGCAGCACGTGGCGGCGGCCGGTTTGAACTACAGCAGCATCGGGCTTCGGCACATCACTCCCGAGGCGTCCCGGCCATGAAGATACTCGTCACTGGAGCCGCCGGTTTCATTGGCGCCCATTGCGTGTTGCGGCTATTGCGCGACGGGCATCAGGTGTGCGGGCTGGACAACTTCAACGACTACTACGACCCGCAACTCAAACACGATCGCGTGGATTGGGTGCGCGAGCAAGTAGGCGATTTCCCGCTCGCGAAAGTCGATCTGGCCGATGCCCAGGCCCTCGACGCACTGTTTGTTTGCGAACAGCCAGAGGTGGTGATTCACCTCGCGGCCCAGGCCGGGGTGCGCTACTCCCTGGAAAATCCCCGGGCTTATCTCGACAGCAATCTGAACGGTTTCCTGAACATCCTCGAAAACTGCCGCCATTACCCGGTCAAGCACTTGATCTATGCCTCGTCCAGTTCGGTGTACGGCGCCAACCAACACACACCTTATTCGGTCAAGGATGGCGCCGACCATCCGTTGTCGCTGTATGCCGCGACCAAAAAAGCCAATGAGCTGATGGCCCACAGCTACAGCCATCTGTTCGGCATTCCCTGCACCGGCTTGCGTTTTTTCACCGTGTACGGACCTTGGGGCCGGCCCGACATGTCGCCGATCCGGTTCGCCCGGGCGATAGCCGAAGGGCAGCCGCTGAAGCTGTTCAACTACGGCCGGCATCAGCGGGACTTCACTTACATCGACGACATCATCGAGAGCATCGCCCGCCTGATCGAATGCGCGCCCCAACCAACACCAGACTGGAACCGCGAGCAACCGGACCCGGCCAGCAGCATGGCGCCGTGGTGCCTCTACAACATTGGCGGACAACAGCCGGTGGCGCTCAAGGATTACCTGGCGCTGCTGGAAAAACACCTCGGCCAAAAAGCCCTCGTCGAGTTGCTGCCCCTGCAACCGGGCGACGTGCTCAACACCTGCGCCGATGCCAGCGATCTGGCACAGGCCATCGGTTTCCAGCCACGGATCGAGCTGGATGAAGGACTCGGGCGATTCATCGCCTGGTTCCGTGACTACTACCCACTGCGTAGTGCCCACTCGCCACTTATGGCCGGGCTTTAGCGGAGGACTCTATGACTGGACATGAAAAAGGCATGTTGCTCGATCACATGCAGCGTGACAACCGCCTGGATCCCGAGCACCGAATGCGCCTCGACAAGGCGATCCACGTGCAGGGTCACGGCTGGGTGACCGGGCGCAACGGTGGCCGGCCCTGGACCCTGTCGCGCACCAATCGGGTGGTCGCCTGCCTCGGTGCACTGGTGATTTTGCTGTTGATCTCCCCAGTGCTGCTGGGCCTGGCACTGGCGATCAAGTTCAGCAGCCCGGGGCCGGTGCTGTTCGTGCAACGACGCACCGGCTACCGCGGCCGCATGTTCGGCATGTACAAGTTCCGCACCATGGTGGCCAACGCCGAGGAGCTCAAGGAGTCCCTGCGGCATCTGAACAAACACGGCGCCGACGCCATCGACTTCAAGATCGACGACGACCCGCGGATTACCCCCATCGGCAGCTTCCTGCGGCGCAGCAGCCTCGATGAGTTACCGAACCTGATCAATGTGGTGAGCGGCGACATGCGCCTGGTAGGTCCACGACCAACCTCGTTCAACGCCCGTCGCTATAAGGACAGCCACCTTGCACGCCTGAGCATCTACCCCGGCATGACCGGCCTGTGGCAGATCTCCGGGCGCAGCAATATCGACTTCGACCAGCGCGTTGAGTTGGACCTCACGTACATCGCCGAGCAGAGCCTGTTGCTTGATCTGAAGATTCTGTTGAAAACCCCCTTCATCGTATTCAACGGCCACGGAGCGAGTTAAATGGACGGTTCATCGAATAAAAGCCTGACCATCGCCAGCCCGAGCGAGTCCAACCTGACCTCGACCGTGCTCGACCTGGATCTGCGGATCCTTTTCCTGACCTCCGCCAACATCGGGGCCGGCACCACCACCAGCGCCCTGGCGCTGGCCAGCCAATTGGCCTCGATGAGCAGCGGCCAGGTGCTGCTGGTGGACGCCAGCCAGGCGGCGGACAACCTCACGCAGCAGTTGGGGCTGACCAAAGAGCGCGGCTTTCGCGACCTGCTGTTCAACGACTCCCCACCGCTGTTGCAGGACTGTCTGGTGACCGTCTCCAGCCTGCCCTTCCACATCCTGCCGAACGGGCGGCACATCCGCGGCGCCGAGCACCTGACCACTGAACAGCTGGACCCATTGCTCACGCAACTGGGCGAACGGTATCGCTTCGTGGTGATCGACGGCGACGCGGTGTATTCGGCCGCCGACACCCTGGTCATCAGCACCCTGGCGGACGGCGTGATCATGGTGCTGCGCGCCGAAGACACGCGCTGGGAAGTCGCTCAAGCCGCGATCCAGCGCCTGACCCAGGCCGGCGCGAATCTGGTGGGCAGCGTCCTCAACCGGCGCAAGTACTACATGCCCAGATGGCTCTACAAAAACCTGTAAGCAACCGCAGAAAGGATGACGCCATGAACGCCAAAATGCTTGTCCTGCTGTTGCTGCCGCTTGCAGGCTGCTCCAGCACCAGTGAAACCCAGAATATGCCGGTGCAAATCCTCACGGCCGAGCCGGCCAACGCCCAGGCCACCGACATGCCCAAGGTCGAACAGACCTTGCGGCCCAAGGACGTGCTGGACGTGATCTTCCACGTCAGCACCAGTGGCTCGCAGGCTTACCGCATTCAGCCCGGTGACCAGGTCGCGCTGAACTTCACCGCGGCCAGCCAGCTCAACGGCACGCAACTGGTGCTGCCCGACGGCACCATCGAACTGCCGGGGGCCAATACCGCGGTGAAAATCGGCGGGCTGACGTCGGTCGAAGCGCGGGAAGAAATCCAGCGTGCCTATAACCGCAAAGCCCTGTTCCAGCCCAATCGCAACCAGCTGACCGTGCTCGTCACCAGCCCGCTGAGCGGTGAGCAGAACCTCAAGAGCGCCCTGAACCACCCCGCTACCGGCATGAGCCGGGAGATCACCGTGGGCAATGACGGCTATGCCAGTTTCCCGGAAATCGGCTCCGTGCCGCTGCAAGGCATGACCGTCAACCAACTGGAAACTTTCCTCAATCAACGCTACGCGCAATTACCGGGGCGGATGACGGTCGACGTCATGCTCAAATCCACCTCGGGCAACGAAATCTATGTGCTGGGTGAGGTCGCGCAACCGGGTTCCTACCCGATCCGCCGGCCGGTCTCGGTGCTCGAAGCGTTGACCCTGGCCCGAGGCACCAACGTCAAGGCCCGGCTCGATTCGGTAGTGATCATGCGTCGCACCGGCAACCAGGTGCAGGCCGTGCACTACGACGTGGAAAAAGCCTTGTCCGGTGACGCGTCGCAGATTGCTTACCTGCAACCGGACGACATGCTCTACGTGCCCAAGACCAAACTGGCCAGCGCCGGTGAGCTCGCGCGGCAACTGGCGGACGTGGTGTTGTTCCAGGGGGTCGGTTTCACCTTCGGCTACCGCGTCGACAATAAAGGCAGTAACAACTAACTCTCAGGTGACCGACTATGAACCCGAAGGAAAACTACCTGCATGAGTTCTTCAGGATCTTTTTCGCCAACAAACAATTGGTGAAGCGAATCTTCCTGATTTTTGCAGTGATTGCCCTGATCCTGCCGTTGATGCTCAAACAGAGCTTCGATATCACCGCACAGGTGATCGTGCAGTCCAAAAAACTCTCACAGGGAGACGCCACCACATCCCTGACCCAAGGGGACGCCTCGTTCATTCCGCCATCACTGGCAGACATGGAAACCGAGAGCAATATCCTGCGTTCGCCAGCGCTGATCCGGCAGACCATCAGCGATCTGATGGCCAAGGGCGAGTACACGCCCAATACCAGCCTCCTCAGCAAACTGGTGACCGAACCGCTACAGAGTTTCGTGACCAACCCCTTGCGCGAATACGTGATCAATCCGGTGCGCGACGCGTTCGGGCTTGAGACCGACCCGGTCCGCAATACTGATCTGGATGTCTTCACCCAACAGGCCGTCGAAGACCTGAAAATCGATACCCTGCCAGGTTCCAACGTGATTTCCATTGTCTACAGCTTTGGCGATCCGGCCCAGGGCACCCGGTTTGTCGCGCAGCTCCTGGAAAACTACCTGGTCAACCGTCAGGAACTGCAATCGATCGACCTGCCGCAGAGTTTCTACGAAACCAAGAAGAAGCAATATCAGGTGCGTCTCGATGGCCTGGAAGGCACTCGACTGGCATTGCTTGAAAAGATCGGCGCGTCCGATCCGAAGGAGGAAATTACCTTCCGCCTCAACGCCATCAACACCGAAGAACAGGCCCTGAGCCTGTATCAGGATCGCCTGCTGCAAAGCCAGCGCTGGCTCGACTACCTGAAAAGCGCCCTGACCGTTGCCTCCAATACGTCTCGGCTCAACGACTACACCTTCCCCTTCACCTTCACCACCACGGTGGACAACATTGCCTTCGAAGACCGGGAGATCAGGCAGCTCGGTGAGCAACTGACCACTCAAGTCAGCCGCTACATGAACGACCTGGCGGTCTTCCAGCCGGGCAGTGAACCGATGCTGTTGACCCGCGAGCAAATTTCCCGCACCCGTCAGCAGTTCCTGAAAATCGTCAGCAACCGGATTCAGGAGCGCACCAGCGACCTGGCGATTGTCACCTCGGTGATCAACCAGAAAACCGCGCGCATCGCCGAGTTCAAGAACCGTATCCACCAGTTGCAAGTGGCCCAGAGCAAGCTGCAGCAGATGGACACCGAGATCAATGCCTTGCACGCGGCGTTCTCTACCTACGCCCAGCGCTTTGCCGAAAGCAGCACCGCCCGCTCGCTGGACAACGACATGTCCAACGCTCGGGTACTCAGCCCACCGTACGAACCGACCGAGGCGGCGTTTCCCAAACCGCTGCTGATCATTCCGTTCGGGATGCTGACCGGTCTGCTGCTGGCGATTGCCTTCGTCTACGTGCGTGAGTTCTTCGATCACCGCTTCAAACATCCAGCGCAAATCACCCATGAATTGGGCTTGCCGGTGCTGTTGGTGATTAACGATCAAGATGCCCTGCCAAACAACCCGCACAAGAACTGGACCGTGCCTAGCTTCGTGTATTGGGTGCGCCATTGAACGGGCCGCTCAGCGCCAGCGCGCTGCCGATCATGCATTTGATCAGCAGCGGCGGCTTTTATGGCGCTGAGCGGATGTTGCTGGACCATTGCCTGGCGACGCAGGGGCAACACCAGGTGGTGTTTCTCGATGCGCCGCCAGCACTGATCGCGAGGTTTCGCGGGGCCGGGATCGACTGCCGTGGCTGCTCGGGATTCAGGGAACTGCTGCGTCATTTGCGTCAGCGGCGGGCTGAACGGCCGCTGATCAATACGCACAATTTCAAGGGGCTGTTATTTGGCTGGATGGGCGCAACGTTGTTGGATTTGCCGCTGGTCATTACCCAGCACGGTTTCACGCCGCGCAGTCGCAAGCAACGTTTCTATGCCTGGCTAAGCCTGCAACTGTGTCGCACCGCGTCGGTAAACCGGGTGGTTTGCGTCGCTGAAAGCATCGCCGCGCTGCACCGCAAGGCCAGTGTCCGGACGGAGAAACTGCAAGTGATTCCCAATGGTTTGCCCAAAGCCTGCGAGCTGCAGCCCCACAATGCCAGACACCAGCGCTGGCTGGCGGGTTACGTCGGACGGCTGAGCAGCGAAAAAGGCCCGGACCTGTTTCTCGATGTCCTGATTCCGCTCTGTCAGCAACACCCGCAACTGGACGCCGTGATGCTCGGCGACGGCCCGGAACGCGAAATCCTGCAGGCACGGGTTACCACTGCCGGCTTGCACCAACGCATTACCTTGCCGGGTTACCAGACCGACATGAACCGTTGGTGGCCGCAACTCGATGCGCTGGTAATCAGCTCGCGCACCGAGGGCACACCGATGATTTTGCTGGAAGCGATGCAGGCCGGGGTGCCGGTGGTGGCGTTCAGCGTCGGCGGCATTCCCGATGTGCTGGAGAACCGGCACAACGGCCTGCTGGCGCCCCCCACCGACAGCGCCGCCCTCGCCCGGCAGATCGACACGCTGCTGCGTGAGCCGGCACTGGCTCGCGAATTGATCGACAACGCAAAACGTACGCAATTGGACCGTTACGACCTGAAGGCTTTGGCTGAACGCTGGTCGCAGCTTTATATCCGTACTGCACGGGAGGCACGCGCGTGATCTTTCCGCTCTCGATCGTCAGTCTGTTCGCCCTGGTCTGTCTCGGTTTACTGGCCAGCCCTTACCCGTATCTGGCGCCAGGCGCGGTGCTGGGCCTGGTGGCCATCGGGGTGTTGTACCGAAAACCCGCCTGGGGTTTGTTGGGTATCGCGGCGCTGGTGCCGTTCGAAGGTTTCTTCAAGGGCAATGCAGTGTCGGGCACCAAACTTATCGGTGCGTCACTGGCACTGATCCTGATGTTGCAACTGGCCATCCACCAGATTCCGTCCGAGCGCCTGCGCAGCAACATCTGGCGCTACCTGATCGGGTTCACGGTGTTGTACCTGTTGAGCATGATCAACACCGACAACCTGGACATGTCCCAGAGTCACCTGCGGGACATGAGTGTCGGCCTGGTGCTGTTTGTGATCACCTTGCTGATCGGCCGTGACTTGAACCTCGATCTGTTCGCCCGGCTGGTGACCCTCAGCGTCACCGCGACCAGCGTGCTGGCCATGTTCTCCACCAAGTATCAGGACCAGGGCCGCGCCGCCGGGCTGCTGGAAGACGCGAACTCGTTTGCCCTGCTGATCGCCTTCGCCGTACCGTTGGCCCTGCTGCTGGTGATCCGCGGCCCGAACCTGTTGCACCGATTGTTCTGGGGCGGCTGCTGTATTTTGCTGCTGGGCGGCATGACCAAAACCGATTCCCGTTCCGGGCTGGTGGTCCTGTTCCTGAGCTTGATGATCGGCGCCTGGCACTACCGCGCGCAGTTGCCACGCATCCGGCCACGCCACTTGGGTTTTGCCATGCTCGGCCTTGCGATCGTGATCCCGGTGGCGACTTATTCGATGCCGGCTGGTTACCTCAAGCGCATCCAGTCCTTGAGCGTCTTGAAAGAAGGCGCCAAAAGCCAGGACGAATCCCTCGGCCGTCGCGCGTCATACCTTGTGGTCGGCAGCCAGATCATTCGCGAACACCCGTTACTCGGTTCCGGCCCCGGCACCTTCCCGCTGCACTACGCCACCTCCGGTTACGCCAAGGTGTTTTCCGCCAACCGCAAACCCGGCGACTTGTACCGTCGCGCTCACAACACGTACATGGAAATCTTCAGTGAACTGGGGATTCCCGCCGGGCTGTTGTTCGTCGGCATGCTGGGCCTGGGGATGTACAACCTGGTCCGCGCCCGTCAAGCCTGGATGCTGCGACGAAATTGGGAACAGGCCGACCTGATCACCCACCTGGGCATAAGTTATCTGTCGTTGACACTGTTTTTGATGTTCCTCAGCGCACCGAATCACAAGTACCTGTGGATCATGCTCGCCCTGACCTGGGTGTTGCGTCTGAAGGCTGAAGAATGTCCGCCGACGGAGGCCAGGGCATGAGCCGCATCAGCCTCGTCGTCCCGATGTACAACGAAGCCCGGCACATCGGCCGCACGTTGTTCGCCGCGAAAAAAGCCGTCGAGGCCGCCGGGCTGGAAGGCGAGCTGATTGTGGTCGATAACGGCTCCGACGATCAGGGCCCGCACATCGCTCGCCAGCTCGGTGCGCAGGTGCTGGTGCTGCCTGGCCTGTCGATCGGCGCCCTGCGCAATCGCGGCGCGGCGATGGCGACGGGGGAATGGTTGAGCTTCATCGATGCCGATATCGAGATGCCCGAGGACTGGCTCACGCTGTTGTTGAGCATCCAACCCGCGGTTCAGGTCGACGTCCTGGGACTGGACCTGCACACCCCGGCCGAAGCCCCGTGGTATGCCAATGCCTGGCAACGCCGCACGTTGCGCCCGAACGATGAAACGGTGAAAACAGTGCGATGGCTGCCCAGTTCCAACCTGTTGATGCGTCGTCCATGGTTCGACAAGGTCGGCGGCTTCAACGAAAACCTGCGCACCGGCGAAGACAAAGATTTCACCATGCGCCTTTCCCACTCTGGCGCACGCCTGCTGTCCGTCAACCAGAGCGTTGCCCTGCATTGGGGTTACGAGAGCAGTTGGCGCGAATGGATGGGCAAGGAGTTCTGGCGTCAGGGCAGTCACCTGCAATTACTGCGCAGCCACGGCATGAATCTGCGTTTACTGCGTTTCCCGATGCTGTCGATCATCGCCTGGGTGTTGGATTTCATGGCGCTATCCGCCCTGCTCAACGGTTCCCCCCGACTGGCGCTATTCATGCTGTTCGTCACCAGCCTGCCAGCACTCGCCCAGAGCCTGCGGCAAAGCCTGAAACACCGTGACCTACGCCTGACGCTGCAACTCTGGGGCCTGCACTGGGTACGCCTGCACCTGGCCGGTGCCGCGCTCATCCTGAGCCTTGGTCATTGGAATGCCAGGAGGCCCGCCCGTGGCTGAGCTCATATTCTGGCTGTGCCTGCTATTGCCGGTGTATGCCTATCTTGGCTACCCGCTGCTGCTGACGCTGCTCGCGCCGTTGTTTCCCGTGCGGCGTCATGGGCCAGCACAACCGATGAACGTGAGCATCATCATCGCCGCACACAACGAAGCCCAGTACATCGAAGAGAAACTGCACATCCTGCTCGCCCAGGATTATCAGGCGCGCTCGCTGCAGATCATCCTGGCCAGCGACGGCTCCACCGACGACACCGTGGCCCGCGCGCACACGGTGATCGACCCGCGCATCAGCGTGCTCGACCTGCCCCGTCTGGGCAAGGCCGCCACGTTGAATACCGGCGTCGCCCTGAGTACCGGCGAGATTCTGGTGTTCACCGATGCCGACAACCAATGGTCGACCGACACCCTCGGCCAGTTGCTCGCACCCCTGGCCGATCCAGAAGTCGGGGTCTGCGCCGGGCACATGCTGATTCCGGTGACGGGCAAGGGCCTGAGCCTGGGCGATAGCCTTTATCGGCACTACGAAGGCTGGCTGCGCGAAGTGGAAAATCGCACCGGCTGCATGGTCTCCGCCGACGGCGCCCTGCTCGCCTTGCGTCGCGAGCTGTTCCAGCACGTGCCGGCAGAGGTCAACGATGATTTCTTTATCAGCACCTGCGCACCGGTGGCCTTTAAACGCATCGTCTATGTGCCCGGAGCCCGGGTGATCGACCGCGGCGTCGATGAGATCCACAAACAATGGCGGCGGCGTCAGCGTGTCACCGTCGGCGGCCTGCAAAGCCTGGCCCAGCGCCGGGAACTGCTGAACCCTTGGCGCCATGGCCTGTATGCGATTGCGCTGATCAGCCACAAGCTGATTCGACGCCTGGCACCGGTTGTGTTGCTGCCGTTGTTGCTGACCAATTTCTGGCTGTGGAATGTCCATGGCTTTTATCGCCTGAGCCTGATCGCGCAACTGCTTGGTTACGCGGTGGCCATCGCCGGCCTGCTGGATGTGCAACACCGTTTGCCCAAACCCTTTCGCCTCGCCGCATTTCTTCTGGTGACCCTTGCCGGGATGAGTATCGGTGTGTGGCAGTTCCTGCGTGGACAGCGGTACGCGCAGTGGAACCCCGAGCAAAATCGTTGATAGGACCGCGCCATGGCGATCAGACAATTATTAAAACGCACCAGTGGCTGGCTTTATCTCAACTCGCCGGTAGGTCGTCATCAATTGCACGGCGCCGGGGTGATCCTGATGCTGCACCGGGTGCTGGCCAACGACCGTGCCGCCGACCTGCCCCATCGCAATGAACTGTGTGTGGGGCCGAAGGCCTTCGAACATTTGCTGGGTTGGTTGAAAAAGTATTTCGAGTGCGTGCCGCTGATGGAAATCCTGCAACCCGGCACACCGAGATCGGAGCGCCCCAAAATTGCGCTGACCTTCGACGACGGCTGGCGCGACAACGCACTGAATGCCTTCCCGTTGCTGAAGAAGTATCAGGTACCGGCGAGCATATTTCTCTCCACCGATTTTATCGGCAGCCGACAACGCTTCTGGTGGGAAAGCCTGGGTGAAACCCTGTGGCGCAGCCACGGTGAAAAAGCCCGGGTGCATTTGATTGAATGCCTGCAACAGATCGGGCGACCGTTACCGGTGCTGCTTGATGATCTGGATGTGCAGCGCCGTAGCCTGGCGCTTTTGCACTTTCTGCAAAGCCTGAAAACCCTGCCGCCGAGCGAACTGTATCGGCTCACCGATCAATGCCCTGAAGAGTCGTTGCCCCAGGCCCTGGACTGGCATCAAGTGCGTGCCCTGGAGGCCAGCGGGTTGATCCGCTTCGGCCCTCATGGCGCCAGCCACACAATCCTCACCGGCCTCGACGATCAACGCCTGGATGAAGAACTGAGCCGCAGTCGCACTGCCCTGCAAAACGGATGCAACCGGCCGCTGCCGGTCTACTGCTACCCCAATGGCAACCATGATGCGCGGGTGCGCGAACACGTGGCCGACCACGACTTCCCGTTTGCACTGGGCACCGTCGCCGGGATTTATCGGGGCATCAGCGACCCATTGGCCTTGCCGCGGATCGGCATCAGCCAGCGCACGGCGCGCAATCCGGAGTTGTTGTCCTGGCGTATCTACCGCGGGGCCAGGCCATGAGTCGCAATCATTACCTCAAACACCTGGCCCTGAGCATGGGCACCAAACTGGCGATGATCGCCCTGCGGCTGCTGCGCAATGTGTTGCTGGCGCGAATTCTGGGCCCCAGCGAGCGCGGCTTGTTTGCGCTGCTCAGCACCCTGCCCGATCTGATCAGCGCGGCCACCAGCGGCGGGTTGAATTCGGCGGTGGGTTATCAGGCGGCCAAGCAACGCCCCATGGGATTGTTGCTGAGTCAGGTGCTGGTGTTCGGTTGCCTACTGGCGGGCCTGCTGACATTACTGGTGGTGGCGCTGGTGCGCGAGTTCGGCAGTGAACTCGACGTCACCATACAACTGGGGTTGCTCGCCTGGCTGTTGCTGCTGGCGGTGCCGCTGACCGTACTCAAGAGCGGTCTTTTGACCTTACACAATGCGTCGGGCGCCGTGGGGGCGTTCAATGCCTTGCGGCTGACGGAATCCCTGGCGCCACTGCTGCTGTTTCTGGCCTTGTTCTGGATGTGGAAAGACGCCGCACTGGAGGCTGCGCTGATCAGTTGGCTGGCGGGTATCAGCCTGGTGGTGCTGGCCGGTTGGTTGTGGCTCAAACGCGCTCAGCCCTTGAACTTGCAATGGGACCGCGCCAGCCAGAACGAACTGTTGCGCTACAGCGCCCGTAGCCATCCGGACTTGCTGTTCCAGCAAGTGATTCTGCGCTCCGATTACCTGTTCATCGGCGCCCTGCTCGGCAGCACCGCGCTGGGTCATTACGCCATGGCCAGCGCCGCCGCCGAATTGCTGTTGATCGTCCCGGAGGCGGTGACCACACCGCTGATGAAACGCCTGCTGCAACAGGACGAAGGCATGGAACGCCTGACCCCGTTGGCCCTGCGCCTGACCGCCACGGTGATGCTCGGTGCCTGCCTGACCATGGCAGTGATCGGTGAATGGCTGATCGTGACGCTGTTCGGCATGGCCTATCAGCCAGCCTACCCGGCCTTGCTGGCGCTGTTGCCGGGGCTGTTCGGTCTTTGCTATGCGAGCATCCTGCGCCTGGACTTGCTGGGCAAGAATCGCCCCGGCACGATCTCACTGTTGATGGGGCTCGGCGCGTTACTGAACCTGGCCCTGAACCTGCTGCTGATCCCGCTTTATGGCATCGTCGGCGCCGCGACGGCATCGTCCATCGCCTACCTGGCAGTGACCCTCGCGTTACTGGTTTTATACTGCCGGTTGAGTGGCGTACCGGCCTGGCAAACCCTGATCATCCTGCCCAGCGATGTGGCACCGATGCTTCAGATGCTGCAACGGAAATCGGCATGAAACGCCTCATGCTGCTGTTGAGCCTGGGCTTCGCATTGAGCGCCCAGGCGGCGCCCATGCGCTGGGCTGATATTCGCGACGCCAGCCTGTACCTGCAAACGGATCGCCCCGACACACTGACCATCCGCTGGGTGGCGGCGTGGCAGGCCGACGCCAATGAAGAACACCTGTACTTGCTCGACGGCAACGGCAACCTGAAAGGTGAGCGCCTGATCGCCGCCAGTGAAACCCGAGGCACGCAGAGCTGGCCGTTGGCGCCGAGTGCCGCCAGTTATCGACTGGAGATTCCGGGCTACAGCTTCCGCCGCTACACAGTCGAACACGACGAACATACCGTGGCGTTGTTCTCTCCGGCCAAGGTGCATTTCAGCGCCGAAACCCGCGGCGGCGATGAACTGTATTTCAAGGTTGCAGCGGGGGAACACGCGGTGCTGGCCGGCAAGTTTCACGGTGGCGTCAGCGCCCTGCTGGCCCAGCGCGTGGGCGATAACCAACAAGTATCCCTGGCACTGAAACCCTATCGCGGCTATTGGCAGTTCGATCAGGTGGCATTGCCCGTCACTTCGGATGAACAGATCTGGCGCCTGCGCCTGCAAGGCAGCGGCAAGGTGGCGTTCTGGCTCGATGGTACGGCGAACCTGTTCGCGCAGAATCCGCAGCAACTCAAACCATTGCGCGAGGGCGATGGCCAGACCCGGCTGACCCTGCACAAAGAGCTGCTCGGCCCAACCCCGAACCTGGGTATTTACTTGCCCTACGTGCTGCCACCGCAATCCAGTTTCGCAGCGCTCGACGCCCTCAAGCCCCAGGCGGGCACCTATTACAGTTTTGTCGACGTCACCGCGCAAAATCCGCATCACGAAGATGCGTTCCGGCAGCTCTATCAGAACCGCTTCGGCATCACGCAGGACATCACCCTGTTGGCTGGCAGCCAACGCCAGGCCGATCTGCGGGCCGATCCCCTGAGCAACGCCGGCCTCGATGCCTGGCTCGCCGCGACCCGTGCCTTGGGTGGCAAAGGGACGCACTACATCGCGTTCGCCGATGAGCCGAATCTTAACTACCCGAGCTACGCCAACTACCAGGCGATCTTCAACAGCATGGCCCGGCAGGTGCGCAGCAATCCCGCCAATGCCGAGGCCGGCGTGCGCATCGCCATGCCCGCCAGTTCACGCTTCGTCAACGGCCCGTTCGCCGACAATGCCATCGACAAGCGCGGTATCGACTGGGCACGGCGCCTGTTGGCCGAATCCGGCGAGCAGATCGACGCCCTCGCCTGGCATGAATGGATGATTCGCGATCTGCTGGCAACCCGGACTTATCGCGACAGCGTGCGCCGCGCCGCCGAACTGGTAGGTCTCGATGCCCATGGCCGGCCACGCAAGGCCTTGCTGCTGGACCAGACCAACCTGTCCAGCGGTTCAAGCCTGAGCCCCTATGATCAGGAAACCCATTTCACCTCGCTGTGGTGGGCCTCGGTGGTCATCAACTCGGCGCAGGACGGGTTGCTGGACATGCTCAACTGGTTCCAGGCCGCCGACGAACCGACCTACCCCAAAGGCATGGTGCGAGTACTTGGCGGTGATCGTTTCGAACTCAAACCGGTGGGCCTGGCCCAGCAATTCATCCAGCAGCACTGGCTGAAAAACGTCATGCGCCTGGACAACGACGCCTTCGAAGTCGACGTGCTGGCCATGGCCACCGAGCGCCAGCGCAGTCTGCTGGGTGTCAACAAGAGCACGCGCTTGCAGCGTGTCGATCTGGCTGGGGCGACATGCCCGCTGGCCCAGGGAACGCTGGTGTATTTCGGTGCCGACAGCCGCAGTCGCAGCGCTCAATTCAATTGTCACGATGGTCGCGTGAGCTTCGATTTGCCGGGCGAAACCTTATTCGCCTTGAGCTGGAGCGCCTCATGAACGTCCATGAGTTATGCGGCGGTCTGAATCTATGATGGCTCGATTCGAATGGCGCACCACGCTGTGCGCTCCAGACTTTCCAACAGCCGCCTATGAGGGGTTGCGCTGGCGCGTGACGGACCATACACCGTTCAACACCCTCGCCTGGCTGCGCGCCTCGGAAAAGGCACTGACGGCCGGGGAACACTTGCACGTTCTGCTCGGCTGGCAAGGCGATGAATTGGCCTTGTGCCTGCCGCTGGTGGTGTCCATGCAGCGCTTTGGCGGGCTACCGTTTCGGGTCCTGCATCACCTCGGCTATCCCCTCACCGATCGCCTGGCCCTGCTCAGTTGCCTCGATGCCGAGAGCATGCGCAAGGCGCTGGTGATCATCCGCCGTCGCGTGCCCCATGCGATGCTGCAACTCAATGAATTGTGCGAACCCATCGGCGAAGAAAGTGCGCTGACCACCTGGATGGCCCACAGCTCGACCGGCGAGCGCCGCCTCAGTTGTCGGGTGCCGGTGCACCTGATCAGCGAGGCCGATCATCGGGAAGTGTCCGGCGACCCCCGCTACAAACTGCGCCGTGCACGTAAACGCATCGCGGCTTGCGGTGCCGAGATCCGACGGATAACCCCCGACGCCGCCACCATCAGGCCACTGTTGCGGACCCTCGGCAAAGTCGAAGCGCTGAGCTGGAAAGGCCTTCAAGGCGTGGGGATTTTCACCAATGACCGCTACCGGCAATGGATCGAGCAAGCTTTCACCGCCCTCGCCGAACTGGGACTGGTGCGGGTGGTGGTGCTGGAACTGGACGGGCGCTGCATCAGCTATCGCATCGGCTTGCTGGAACGGGGTCGGTTGTACGACTACAACCTGGCGTTCTTGCCGCAGTACGCCGGCCTGGGCAGCGGTCGCGTGCTGCTCGAAGAGTGGATCCACTGGGGGCTGGACGACAACTGGCACTGGGTCGATGCCTCGCGGATCAGCCTGGAAAACTCCAGCCATCAACTCCTGGAGCGCATGACCGGTCAACTGGAGCACTGGCGCTGGAGCTTCTACTCCTGGCGCCCCAGCGGCCTCGCCCTCGGACTGGCCCTGCGACTCTGGCACCGCATCAAACCCTGGTTAAAAAAATGGCAGGCCAGGCGTGCAGCGGCGCTGGTAGCTCCTACGCTTACACCTATACAGGCTCCTATCGCGGAAGACGCTGCACCCACCGAACAAGAAAGAGAGGGCAGCCATGCCTCGCCAAGTCATAGTCAACGCTGACGATTTCGGCCTCAGTCCGAGCGAAAACGCGGTGATACTGGGTGCCTTCCACGCGGGAGTCATCAGCTCCGCAACCGCCATGGCCAACATGCCGGCCTTCGAAGCGGCCTGCGTCCTGGCCCGGCAGCCAATGCTCAAGGGGCGGATCGGGCTGCACTTCAACCTCACGTACGGCCGGCCGTTGAGCCCGTCGATTCTGGCGCGTTCGACGTTCTGCGACAGCCAGGGTGAGTTCGACCTCAGCCTGCCCCGTCACTGTCTCTGGCTCAACCGCCTGGATCGCGACGCGGTGCTGGAGGAACTCGAAGCCCAATGGCAACGCTGCCTGGACAACGGCCTGCACCCCAGCCACCTCGATTCCCATCAGCACGTACACAACATCTGGCCCATCGGTGAAATCGTCGCGCGGTTTGCCGCCCGCCAAGGGGTGCCCGTGCGACTGGCGCGCGACCTGGGAAGTAACCTGAGCGTGCCCAAGCGAGTGTTCAAGACGTTGCTCAACCATCGCCTGAACAGCCTGTCCGGAGCGACCGCCCAGAACGTCTGCACCCCGGTAGACCTGCGCACCGTAGCAATGCCAATCGACGGCCTGCTGGAAATCGTCGTCCATCCGATCCATATCGGCGCCGACTTTGGCGATGCCTATCTGAACCCGGGCGAGTCGCTGAGCCATGTGCTGGAGCAGCGTCTTGCGGGTGTTCCGAGGGTGTCCTATGCCGTTGTGCCGAGGGCGACCAAAGAGGAGCCGCAATACCCGACCGAACTGCACCCGTTGAAATCCTGATTTTTCGCCATCGAAAACGTTACCCACCACACCCTGGCTTCGGCCTCGGAGGACTTCATGAGCGTCATCGACAAGCTTCGCGAACGCATCAAGCAAAAAGGCCTGCTCCACACGCTCCAGTCGCTCTGGAAGCGCTACGTGTACTTCCATCGCGAGCTGCTGTGGCTGGGACGCGACCTGGTGACCCCGGTGACGCCGCAAAATCTGCGGCCCTATTCGGGCTTGCGCCTGGTGATCATCACCCCGGAAAACGCCATCGCGTTCACCAAGTATTACGGCAACCGCGTCAAAGCCATGGCCGAAATCGCCGCCGAGGGACACACAGGGCACATGTACGTGAACGATGAAGGTGATGCCATCGGATTCATCTGGGCCAGTGCCAGGGACTACTTCGACCGGCACTATTACGGCTGCTGGTTCCGGGTCAATCCCGGTGAGTTTTTCGAGTTCGGCGGTGAAATGATCCCTCAATACTTCGGCACCAGCCTGTCGATGGACGCCCAGTTCAAACTCTGGGATGCGATGCGAGCCAAAGGGTGCAACAAGATCGTCGACGTCTGCGATACCCGCAACATCCAGGCCATGAAAATGCACCTGCGCATGGACTACCAGGAGCAAGGGCACATCACCCACGTCTACGACCTGTTCGGCCGCTGGCGCTTCTTCCGCGAAACCTACTACACCGGCTCGCGGCTGACTGCACTGCGCAAACCGGCGCAATCGACCGCGACTGCGGCACAGGCGTGATTGGCGGTGGGAATGATAGTCGTTGTTTGACTGAGGAGCGCCTGATCACCATCGCGGGCTTGCCTGCGATGGCGTCATGTTGCCTACACAGTTCAGGGAAAAATACACACTAGACCAGAGAATGACCTGACTGCTCGTCTGTATTCATATGGATACAGTCGAGCAATGAATTATCTTATTCCACAAACCACAATCTTCGTGGCATGGCATGCCTCAATTCGCGACTTGCGGGCGAAGGTTGCTATTGCTCGTCGCATTGACCGTGCCTCTACGGGTAATCTTGGCGATATCAAATCTGTGGGTGATGGTGTCTCCGAAATGCGCGTGGACGTTGGCGCTGGCTATCGGGTCTACTTCACTATGCGAAATGGCGTAGTCATCGTATTGCTGGCCGGTGGTGACAAGTCCTCGCAAAACACTGATATCCGACGGGCGAAAAAATTGGCAAGGGAGGTTTGAACATGGGCCAGACTTTGACTGCTTTCGACATGGCGGCACTGCTCGACAGTGACGAAGCCATCAGCGAATACCTCTCTCAGGTATTGGCAGACGGCGACAACGAAGAATTTCTTCGTGCTATCGGCTACGTGGTAAAGGCCCGCGGCATGACACAAATTGCCAAAGATTCCGGGATGGGGCGCGAAAGCCTGTACAAGGCCTTCGCACCCGGTGCGAAACCACATTTTGATACGGTTCTAAAGGTCATTCATGCCTTAGGTATTGATCTCTGCGCACAACCAGGACATGCGGCAAATCACTCAACGCTCTGAGAATATCCCTGGCACTACGTTGCTCGCTTCTCCGCCACCAACGTGTAGCACAACGGCAACTGCGCTTTTTGCTGCTCATACTTGTCGTAGAGTTCTTCGCGATTGGAATGCGGGTATTCCTTGAAATGGCTGATCTGCAATCCCGCCTCGACGGCACCGGTGAAGATGGCGCCCAGGGTGTGGACGAACCAGTAGGACGCCGAGGCCTGCTGTTCGACTTTGCCTTCGTAGACGATCGGCTGATTCTGGACGAAAGGTTCGCTGCGAAAATACGAGCTGTCCGGACGATAAGGATCGGCTGATTCGGGGTCGAACATTTCCAGAAACGGGTGGGTTTCGTACACCACAAGCGCACCGCCGGGCTTGAGGGTTTGCGCGACATGGCGCAAGAACTCGCCGATGTCCGGCATCCAGTTCAATACGCCGATGGTGATCACCGCCACGTCGAAGCGCTGGTGAAGTTCCGTCGGCAGGTGATGGATGTCAGCCTCGATGAATTCGGGCTGATGAGGCGAACGGGATGCCAGCTCCCGGGCCTGATCGAGAAAGGCCCCGGACTGGTCGACGCCCACTACGCTGCGCGCACCCAGCGCAAACAGCGAAAGACTTTCCCGCCCATTGTTGCAGCCCAGTTGCACCACATCCTTGCCGTCGACGCCGACCTGTTGAAGCAACCCGGTGAGGGTGTCATCCAGGCAGGAAAAATCGCCATGGCTCACGGCACTCGAACAGGCCTGCCACTCAGGGGTGTCTTTGTGGTGTTGGGCGGAGTCATTCCACGCATCGCGATTGCTGGCGATGGCTTTTTCGTTTGTCGGCATATCCATTGCTCGCTCCAGAATCCGGGTCTTTGATTGGCCGGCACGAGTCTAGATCAGCGTCAGGAAAAACCACATCCGGGGTTTGTTGCAATCTTGTAATCACCGGTAGTGCGAACCCTCTTCGCGTTGATTCAGCCGCTCACGCAAGAACTCGATCAGCGCCTGCACCGGTCGCGAACTTTGACGGTGCTGCGGGTAGACCGCCGACAAAGTCAGCGGCTCGGGGCGCAAATCCTCCAGCACTGTCACCAGCCTGCCGTCCTTCAGGGCTGAACCGACGATGAAGGTCGGCAAGTACGTGATGCCCATGCCGGCAATGGCCGCGTCCTTGAGCAACTCACCGTTGTTGACCCGCATCCGCCCCCCAACGTTGACCGTCAGCGGCTTGCCCTGCCCTTCGAAACGCCATTGCACCTGACGACCATGGCCGTAAGGCAGGCAATCGTGGGCATGCAAATCCTCGGGTTTGAGCGGCGTGCCGCGCTCGGCCAGATACGCCGGGCTGGCACAGTACACTCGCTCGATGGAGGCGATGCGCCGTGCGATCAGGGTCGAGTCTTCCAGCACGCCGATGCGCAAGGCCAAATCGTAACCCTCACCGAGCAAGTCCACCGGCCGATCGCTCAAATCGACTTCCACGGTGACATCGCGATAACGCTGCAAAAACACCGGCAGCAGACAGCCCAAATGCGCCACGGCAAACGACAACGGCGCGCTCAGGCGAATGGTGCCGCGAGGCTCGGTGGTCTGGCCGGCGATGCCCTGCTCCACTTGCTCGACTTCGCTGAGCAGACGCAGGGCCGATTCGTAATAACTCTGCCCCAGCGGGGTGACGTCCAGTCGCCGGGTTGAACGATTGAGCAGGCGCACGCCGAGGCGCTCTTCCAGTTGCATCAGTCGGCGGCTGACGAACTGCTTGGACAGGCCCAACTGATCAGCCGCTGCCGTGAAGCTGCCGGAGTCCATGACCTGACAAAAAATACGCATGTCTTCGAACGGGTTCATTGTCACTCTCTGGTTGACAGTTATTCGCTTTATAGCCGCTTTTTCACTTTCCGGCATCTCATTAATCTGTGCTCACGGTGTTGCTGAGGCCTGAACCCCAGCGCCACAGCAGCCCGATCCCAAGGCATACAAAAACTCAAACGATTTAAAAAGGAATTGCACATGAACATCAAGAAAACCCTCGCCGCTTCCGTCCTCGCCCTGTCCATCGGCAACGCATTCGCCGCCGGCAGCCCCGGTGTCGAACACAACACCCAGGCCTTCCTCGATGCCCTCGCCGCCGGCGGTGGCAAACCGCTGGAACAACTGAGCCCGAAAGACGCCCGCGCGGTGCTGACCGGTGCCCAGGCTTCGGTGAAGGTTGATCTGTCGGGTGTTGACGTCAGCGACAAGGCGATCAAGGTCGACGGCCAGACCATCAACCTGAAAGTGGTGCGTCCGGCCAAGGTCAAGGGCGAGTTGCCGGTGTTCATGTTCTTCCACGGTGGCGGCTGGGTATTGGGCGACTTCCCGACTCACCAGCGCCTGATCCGTGACCTGGTAGTGGGCTCCGGCGCAGTCGCGGTATACGTCGACTACACGCCGTCGCCAGAAGCGCAATACCCGACCGCCATCAACCAGGCCTACACCGCGACCAAATGGGTGGCCGAGCATGGCAAAGAGATCGGTGTCGACGGCAAGCGACTGGCGGTGGCCGGCAACAGCGTCGGCGGCAACATGGCGGCAGTCGTGGCGCTGATGGCCAAGGAGCAGAAAACCCCTGCCCTGCGCTTCCAGCTGTTGATGTGGCCGGTGACCAATGCACAGTTCGACGACGGTTCGTACCAGCAATTCGCCGAGGGGCACTTCCTCACCAAAGGGATGATGCAGTGGTTCTGGGACAACTACACCACCAACCCGGCCGAGCGTGCGCAGGTGCATGCCTCGCCGCTCAACGCCAGCGCCGAACAACTCAAGGGCCTGCCTGCCGCACTGGTGCAGACCGCCGAATTCGACGTGCTGCGTGACGAAGGCGAAGGGTACGCCCGCCACCTCGATGCGGCCGGTGTGCCGGTGACCTCGGTGCGCTACAACGGGATGATTCATGACTTTGGCCTGCTCAATCCGCTGAATCAGATTCCGGAAGTCAAAGCGGCGGTACGTCAGGCCGCGGCCGAGCTCAAGACGCATCTGAACTAAGTCCATCCTCTCGCCACACCCCAAGGTGTGGCGAGTTTTTTTGTGCCCGTTGGAGTGCAGTCCATGAGCCTTTTCTCTGCCCACCTGTTGCCTTGGAGCGCCCTGCTGCTGGTGCTCGACGCTCTGCTCTGGCACCTCGTCCCGTTCAAGCATCGCGCGCCAAAAGTCGGTGTGCGGCTGGTGCTGTTTCTGGCGTTCAGCGCGCTGATTATCAATGCCGGCGTCAGCCCGTTGCAGGCACCGTTGTTTGCCGATGACCCGGTGGCGCAACTCGGTGCAACGGCACTGGGGATTCTCTGGTGGCTGTACGCCGCACGGGTACTCACGGAAGTGTTCGGTCTGGTGCTGATGCGTCGCATCGGTCACAGCGGCCGTTTGTTGCAGGACGTGATCGGTGCGCTGGTGTTTCTGGCCTCCATCGTCGCGGCCGCCGGTTATGTGCTGGATCTGCCGGTCAAAGGTCTGCTCGCGACGTCCGGCGTGTTCGCCATCGTGGTCGGTCTGGCGCTGCAGAGTACGTTGGCCGACGTGTTCTGCGGCATTGTGCTGAATACCACCAAACCCTATCAGGTGGACGACTTTGTCGTTATCGATGGCGTCGAAGGCAAAGTGCTGGACATCAACTGGCGCGCCACGCATCTGTTGAGCAGCGCCGGCACGATGGCCGTGGTGCCGAACTCGGTGGCGGCCAAGGCCAAGATCGTCAACCTCAGCCGCCCGAACAACCTGCACGGGGTGTCGATCAGCATCAAGGTGGCGAACCACATCCGCCCACGCCGGGTGCTCGACGCCCTCGACCGCACGCTGCAAGGCAGCAGCAACCTGTTGCTGAATCCGGCCCCCAAAGCGGTGTTGAAAGAGGCTGGCGAAGAGATGTCCGAATACGTGGCCAGCGGTTTCATCGCCGAGCTGGGCAAGAAAAACGACGTGCGCAATCAACTGTTCGACCTTGCCCATCGCCATCTGGAAGCGGCCGGCATCTCGCGACACCCCGACGGCGTGATCGAACCCTCGACCCGCGCCCGCGCGCTGCTCGATGAAGTGAAGATTTTCCGCTCGCTGAGCCATGAAGAACGTGATCGCCTCGCCGAATCGATGGTCGCGCAACAATACGCCGCAGGTCAGGTGGTGCTGGATCTGGATGAAGTGCCGGACAGCCTGTTCGTGATCGCCACTGGCGTCGTCAGCGCCAGCGTGCCGGACGGCAATGGTTTCACCGAGGCCGGTCGCATGGGGCCGAGCGAAGTCATGGGCGAACAGAGCATCCTGGCCGATACGCCGTCGCAGGCGACGTTCACCGCGCTGACATCTTCGATCATCTACCGTCTCGACAAGAACCTGACCCGCCAGTGCATGGAACAGCGCAGCGAAGTGGGCCGGGCGTTGAACAAGTTGCAGGCGGTGCGCCAGCAGAACAGTCGGCTGGCGTTGATGGCCAAACCGGTGCCGATCAGCAAAGGTGGTTTTTTGGGATGGTTGCAGAAGCGCTGATGCAGCGGACATTCGAGCAGCACAAAAAAATGCCCGCACATCGCGGGCATTTTTCTTCAGCGCCTTACTTGGCAGTGAATTTGGTGTAGCTGTTGATCAGGTTGCGGTAGTTCGGCAGACGCTGGGACAGCAGGTTGGCCAGGCCTTCCATGTCGTTGCGCCAGTCGCCTTGCAGCTCGCAGGCCACGGAGAACCAGTTCAGCAGGTGTGCACCCGCCGCCGACATGCGTGCCCACGCCGCTTGTTGCACGGTGGTGTTGAAGGTGCCGGAAGAGTCGGTTACCACGAATACTTCAAAGCCTTCGGCAATGGCCGACAGGGTCGGGAACGCCACGCAGACGTCGGTCACCACGCCGGCGATGATCAGTTGCTTGCGGCCGGTAGCCTTGACTGCCTTGACGAAGTCTTCGTTGTCCCAAGCGTTGATCTGGCCTGGACGGGCAATGAACGGCGCGTCCGGGAACTGCTCTTTGAGCTCCGGCACGATCGGGCCGTTCGGGCCGCTGTCGAAACTGGTGGTGAGGATGGTCGGCAGGTTGAAGAACTTGGCGATGTCGCCCAGGGCCAGCACGTTGTTCTTGAATTCGTTGGGCGAGAAATCCTGCACCAGAGAGATCAGGCCGGTCTGGTGATCGACCAGCAGCACAACGGCGTCATCTTTGTTCAGACGTTTGTAAGGAACGTTGCTCATGTGAAACTCCTCGGAGGGTGGTGAGTGAAGCGTCGACCACAAATGGCCGACGCTTTTGTTGCAAGACTCAGAACGCGAAGCAGGAACAGCCGAAGGCGCCCCAGAAACCGGCGAAGTCACTCACCGGCACGTTCGACATACGGGCCTTCTCATGGCTGTGGGTATGCACGGCGCATGGGCCGCTGCACTGGTGTACCTGCGCCTGCATCGGCGCGTTCGGCCGCCAGTGTCCCGGAACCTTCGCCACCGGCGACCAGTCCGGCAGCACCGGCAGGCTGACAGGCCCGAGTTTTTCGAAGTCGCCGGCGGCGTACACCACTTTGCCGCCGACCACGGTCAATACCGACTCGATCCACTTGATCGCTTCTTCCTCGACGCTGAAGAAGTCCGCACTCAGTGCCGCCAGGTCCGCCAGTTGTCCGACCTTGATCTGGCCCTTCTTGCCCTGCTCGGACGAGAACCAGGCACTGCCATGGGTGAACAGTTCCAGCGCGGTCTGCCGTGGCAAGCCTTCCTCGTACAGCGCCAGGCCACCGACGGTGCGCCCGCTGACCATCCAGTACAGCGAGGTCCAGGGATTGTAGCTGGACACTCGCGTGGCATCGGTGCCGGCGCCGACCGGTACGCCCTCGGCCAACATGCGCTTGATCGGCGGCGTAGATTCGGCGGCCTGCTTGCCGTAGCGGTCGACAAAATATTCACCCTGGAACGCCATGCGGTCCTGGATCGCAATACCACCGCCCAGCGCCCTCACCCGCTCGATGTTGTGCGGGGTGATGGTTTCGGCGTGGTCGAAGAACCACGGCAAACCATTGAAGGGAATGTCGCGGTTGACCTTCTCGAACACGTCGAGCATGCGACTGATGGATTCGTTATAAGTGGCGTGCAGACGGAACGGCCAGCGCTGTTCCACCAGATGGCGGACCACCGGTTCCAGCTCCTGCTCCATGGTCTGCGGCAGGTCCGGACGCGGTTCGAGGAAGTCTTCGAAATCCGCCGCCGAGAACACCAGCATCTCGCCGGCGCCGTTGTGCCGCAGGAAATCGTCGCCCTGGTGCAACTTGACGCTGCCGGTCCAGTTCTGGAAATCGGTCAGCTCTTCTTTCGGCTTCTGGGTGAACAGGTTGTAGGCGATGCGGATGGTCAGTTGCTCGTCCTTGGCCAACTGCTCGATCACCTGATAATCGTCCGGGTAATTCTGGAAACCACCACCGGCATCGATCGCACTGGTCAGGCCGAGGCGGTTGAGCTCACGCATGAACTGGCGGGTCGAGTTGACCTGATACTCCAGCGGCAGCTTCGGCCCCTTGGCCAGGGTCGAGTACAGAATCATCGCGTTGGGCCTTGCGACCAACATGCCGGTCGGGTTGCCGTTGGCATCACGCACGATTTCGCCACCCGGCGGGTTCGGCGTGTCGCGGGTGTAACCGGCAACCCGCAATGCAGCGCGGTTGAGCAAGGCGCGGTCGTACAAATGCAGCACGAACACCGGGGTATCTGGCGCCGCCTGGTTGAGCTCTTCCAGGGTCGGCATGCGCTTCTCGGCAAACTGGAATTCGTTCCAGCCACCCACCACCCGCACCCATTGCGGTGTCGGTGTGCGCTCGGCTTGCTCCTTGAGCATGCGCAAGGCATCAGCCAGGGACGGCACACCTTCCCAGCGCAGTTCGAGGTTGTAGTTCAAACCGCCACGAATCAGGTGCAAGTGCGAGTCGTTGAGGCCAGGGATGACACAACGGCCCTTGAGGTCGATCACCTGAGTGCCCGAGCCACGCAGGGCCATGGCTTCGGCGTCGGTGCCGACCGCGACGAAGCGACCGGCGCGGATCGCCACGGCGCTGGCGAGGGGTTTTTCGCGGTCTACGGTATGAAATTGGCCATTGAACAGAATCAGATCGGCGTTCATCGCAGTTCCTTCGTCATCAGTGAAATGAAGCAAACAAGCGCCGGCTCAGCGCGGCGAATTTGCGTTGGATTCGAGGTGCTCCCGTGGCTGACTGGCCGTCAGCCACGGCGCAAACAAGCGAGTCGCGGCCGGCATGCACACGTACACCACCGACACCACGATGGTCAGGGTGATCAGGAACGTGGCGACCACGTAGTTGGAGAGAAAAGCGTTGAGTTTGAGCAGCGGCCCCCAGAGCAGCGGCACCAGCAAGGTGTGCGGCAGAATCACCAACAGTGTCACCACCGCTTGCTTCCAGCGCGGTGGCGGCGACGCGGCATCGGCCAGCGGCGCGAACCAGAATTCGTTGACCGGGTTGACCTCGGTCTGGTCGCCGTCGGCCAGCATCGGCGCGGCTTCATCGATCAGCGCCTGACGTTGCGGCGAATCGAGCCAGTGCTGCATGGCCTCGGTGGAGCAAAAGCGCAGCACGCAGGTGAACATGTCCAGGCCACCGTTCTTGCCGCGGATCACGTCCACGCCCAGATGTCCTTCGGTGCGCCCCGCTACGCTGACGATGTTGCGCAGCCAGGCTTCATAGGCTGCTTCGAAACCGGCCTTGACCCGGTGCTTGACGATCAGCGTCACGATCTCATCGGACCCCGGCGTTTTTTGAGTTTGGGCTTCAGACATAACGGAGCACTCCGGGCAAACGGACATTGAGCGCCAGCCGTCCAGGCCCGGCGATAAATACAGTTGTAAAGAGGATCAACAACAGCCAGCCGAACTGCCCTTCGGCCACACTCCATTGCGGATGCACAACCAGCAGCGCCACCAGCAGCACAAACAGAATAGGCAAGCACGCCAATCGCGTCAGAACACCGGCGACGATCAGCAGCGGGCACAGCACTTCGGCGAAAATCGCCAGGCTCAGGGTGAGGTGGGCACCGAGGTGGAACGGGTCTTCGATCAGTTGCAACTGCGCACTGAAGTCCAGCAGCTTGGGCAAGCCGTGAACCCACAACAGAAACAGACCGCCGCTGACCCGCAGAAACAGCAGCCCGACATCCCGCGCCTGTTCATCCCGTTGCGAAGCATTCATGGCTCACCCCTGTTCAATCATTGGATTGAATAGTGCCGCCAAGGGGTAGGGAAAAATTGAATGTACGTGCTTTCTTTGTACCGTGGGAACGCCATACACAGACAACGCAACCCCTGTGGCGAGGGGGATCAGGTTATAGGGCCGGGTTGGCCTTCAGCTCCAGACTATCCAGCGCCCGATTCACTGCCAGCTCACCGAACATGATGAGCTGCGCGACGCCCAGTATCGTATTGCGCTGCGGCCCCTCCAGAAACCCGGCGCAGTCACTGGCGATCACCTTGGCCGAGGCGAAGGACTCGCAGGCATTGGCCAGCAGCTCTTCGATGTCGATGTTCGGGGCGACGGTGTAAATCGTGCTCGGTTTGCGCGGGGTCTTGGTGTCGGACGGTTTGAGGTAGTGATCGAGGGCGCGTTCGGCGGCTTCGTGGAGTTTTTGGGGGTCGAGGGGATCGTAGGGGGAAACGTCCGTCGGTTTCTGGCGGGTTAGGTGTGGCTTTGAGCGTGGTGAAGCTCCTAGAGTCATTGGAGCTGCCACGGTTCGCTGCGAAACGCATTCCCCTGTGGGGTCGGGTATATCCGCAAAATCGGGGCGGCCGTCAGGATCGAAAGATCGCAGCCTTCGGCAGTTCCTACGGCGTTGGTATCTTGAGGGGTTCGGACATGAACTGGCTGATCCGCGACCGCAGCCATTTCTCGGCAGGATCGTTGTCATGCACCCCGCTCCAGGCCATCGACAATTGCGCCGCGTCGATGGGAAATGGTGGATCTTCAGCACGCAACGCACAGCCTTCAACCAACGCACACGCGGCGTAGTCCGGCACGGTAGCAATCATCTCGGTACCGGCGAGCAACGCGCGCAAACCACTGAATTGCGGCACGCCCAGCACCACGCGGCGAGAGCGGCCGACCTTGGCCAGATCCAGATCGATGTTGCCGCTCAGGTCGCCGGAGAACGACACCATGGCATGCGGACGGGCGCAGTATTCGTCCAGCGTCAGCGGCCCCGGGCGGTCATCGCCGCGCAGGACTTTACAGGGGATGTCCCGCAGCTTCTTGCGCTTGGCATTGGCCGGCAGATCCGTGGTGTAGCTCACCCCCACCGAGATTTCCCCCGACGCCAGCAACGCTGGCATCAACAGATAGTTGGCCCGGCGCACCACAACCACGATCCCCGGTGCCTCTTCCTGCAATTGCCGCAGCAACGGTGGAAACAGCCCGAACTCGGCATCGTCCGACAGCCCGATGCGAAACACATCGCAGCTGCTGGCCGGGTCGAATTCCTTGGCGCGGCTGACCGCCCCCGAGATGGTGTCCATCGCCGGTTGCAGCTCCTTGAGAATCGCCAGCGCCCGAGCCGTTGGCTCCATCCCGCGGCCGTTACGCAACAACAACGGATCGTCGAACAAATCACGCAACCGGCCCAGCGCGGCGCTAACCGCCGGTTGGCCCATGAACAGCTTTTCGGCGACCCGGGTCAGGTTTTTTTCGAACATCAGGGCTTCGAAAATCACCAGCAAGTTCATGTCGACGCGGCGCAGATCATTACGGTTCATGGGCACGATTCCCTTTTGTCTTCAGCCAGGCACAGGTCCGTCGGACTTTACTCGATCATCGGCACTTTCGCCGCTCGTTTGTAAGGCCCGTACTCGATGGGTACCCACTGGAAATGCTTGTCCACTGCGGTGATATGGCCGACACCCGGAAACGGCAAATGCGCCGCCGTGACCCAGATCTTGCTGGCCGCCGCATCGCTGAACACCTTGGCGCGGCTCTTGATCGCCTGCTGATTGTCGACGTCGAAACGGATCGATACCTCGGGATGCTCGAACTGCACCGCCAGGTTATGCACTAGATCGCCCATGAACAGAATGCTCTGGCCCTGGGAGTTGAACTGATAAGTGGTACTGCCCGGTGTGTGCCCGGCCTCCAGTTCGGCATCGACAACGCCCGGCACTGGCGACTGCCCGGCAGTAAAGGTCTTGAAACGGCCCGCAGCGATGTATGGCGCGGTGGAGTCCTGGGCGATCTTGAAGAATTCCCTGGCACCGGCCGGTGCCTTGACCATGGCCTGCGGGTCAAGCCAGTAATCGGCTTCCGCCTTGGCCGCGTAGACCGTTGCGTTGGCGAACACTGGTTTGTGCTGCGCATCAACCAACCCGCACACATGGTCCAGATGCAAGTGGGTGAGCAGGATGGTGTCGACCTGTTCTGGCTGATAACCGGCGGCTTTCATGTTCGCCGACAGTTGACCCGCCGTGGCACCGATGCACTGCCCTGCCCCGGTATCCACCAGAATCAATTGTTTGCCAGTGTTCACCAGGAACGCATTGAACGCGGTTTGCACCCCCGGTGTTTCAATCGAGCGACGAGCCAGCAACGCGCGGATCTGGTCTTGGGTCAGACCGTCGAGCAATTTAGGCGACAGGTCGTTGTAGCCATCGAACAACGCCGTCACCTCATAGTCGCCCACCGCGAGCCGGTAGTAACCGGGCACCTGAGTGTTCACCTGAGCCGGTGCCTGGGCCAGGCTGGTGCCGGACATCAGCGCCAATGCCAGGCCGAGTACGCCAAGCGTGCAAACGCGGGATTGCTTCATGAGATCACCCTTGATCGAGCCAGAAAAAGCGGTCCTGCCCAGGCCGCTACACGTCGTCAATCTTGCATGACCGTGCATCGGTGCGAATTGCAGCGATGTGCTCAGTTGGCACATTTTCACCCTTAAGCCTGACTGCGGAATTAACAACGTTTAACTCGTAAGCCAAAGCCCTCGCGACCAAGAATGAAGCCTTCTGCGCAGACTTGTTTTTTTAGACAAGGGAACGTGCTGACCCACCGTGCAGTGCACCCGCGCGCGCCCATCGATACGGACATTGGCCATGGCTCTCATTCAGCAAAACGCGATCAAGGCGTGTGCCATTGAAACGCAAAAAAAACCCACGGGTGGCCTTAGCCCCTGGCGCGAAACCCTGGTCAAGCAATTGATCCTCGACCATATCGGCGAAACCCTGGAAGTGACCGAACTGGCACGGGCCTGCGCCCTGTCACGCAGTCATTTTTCCCGAGCGTTCAAGTGCAGCACCGGCCTCTCGCCGCAAGACTGGATTCGTCTGCAACGCATCGCCCGGGCCAAGCAGTTGATCCAGGACACCGACCTGACCCTGACGCAAATCAGCCTGGAATGTGGCTTCTGCGATCAGGCACATTTCTCTCATATCTTTACTCGCAGCGAAGGCATCACACCGTTTGCCTGGCGTTGCCGGACCGTGCGTGCTCTTCCCTCTCTCAACAGCAAAAGATCGCGGCCTTCGCCAGCGCCTACAGGTGCTCACATGTCCCTGTAGGCGCCTTTGATTTTGATCAGCCCTTGATGAACGCCAGCAGATCTTCGTTGAGTTGATCCTTGTGGGTATCGGTCAGGCCGTGCGGGGCTCCCGGATAGACCTTCAACGTGGAGCCCTTGACCAGTTTCGCCGAGGCGATGCCCGCAGCTTCGATCGGCACTACCTGGTCGTCGTCGCCATGCACCACGAGGGTTGGCACATCGAACTTTTTCAAGTCTTCGGTGAAGTCGGTTTCGGAGAACGCCTTGATGCAGTCATACGCGTTCTTGTGGCCGGACATCATGCCCTGCAGCCAGAACCAGTCGATCATGCCTTGGGACGGCTTGGCACCCGGTCGGTTGAAACCGAAGAACGGACCGCTGGCCAAATCCTTGTACAGCTGCGAACGGTCGACCAAAGACGCCTGACGAATACCGTCGAACACTTCCATTGGCAGGCCGCCAGGGTTGGCCTCGGTCTTGAGCATCTGCGGCGGCACCGAGGAAATCAGCCCGGCCTTGGCCACGCGAGCGGTGCCGTGGCGACCGATGTAACGCGCCACTTCGCCACCGCCGGTAGAGAAACCGAACAGCACAGCGTTTTGCAGATCCAGATGCTCGATCAGCTGCGCCAGGTCATCGGCGTAGGTGTCCATTTCGTTGCCGAACCATGGCTGGCTCGAACGACCGTGGCCACGGCGGTCATGGGCGATGACCCGGTAGCCTTGGGAGGCCAGGAAGATCATCTGCGACTCCCAACTGTCGGCATTCAACGGCCAACCGTGGCTGAAGACGATCGGCTGACCGGTGCCCCAGTCCTTGTAGTAAATCTCGGTGCCGTCTCGGGTGGTAAAGGTGCTCATTGTGATGCCTCCTAAAGCAGGGGGTTACGGTGGTTAATAAGAGGTGTGGGCCATTCGTTCGGCCAGGCGCGCCACCCGCTCGCCCAAATGCGCGGCGGTGCGGCGGTCTTCGAGGGGGGGTGCAAGTTCGGGGGACTGTTCGACGTTCGATTGGGCCATCGCCCCCAGCGAGCTGCCGAGTCGGTTCAATTGCCCATCTAACAGGCCCGTGCTGCTACGTGCCGGCAGCAGGTCGAGGCCGACCCAGATCATCGAGTGCTGGGCGGCGAACACTGCCATCTGCAGCAAGGTGTTGAGCTTGTCGCCGCACAGGCAGCCGGAGTTGGTGAAGCCAGCGGCGAGTTTGTCGCGCCATGGCTGGGCCAGGTAGAAAGAGGCGGTAGCGTCCATGAAGCCCTTGAAGGCTGCCGAGGCACTGCCCATATAGGTCGGGGCGCCGAAGATGATTGCATCGGCGCGGTGCAAGCGTTCCCAGTGATCGTCCACTTCTTCGACCGGAATCAGCCGACAGGTGCTGCCCAAGTGCCGTTCCACACCCTGGCCCACGGCTTCGGCCATGGCCCGGGTGTGCCCGTAACCACTGTGATAGACCACCACCACGTTGCTCATTCCGGCTCCTCCAGAAGTGTTCTTCCTTTTTGCAGCACGTTTTTTATTGCTTAAAGGCCGATACCTTCGGCTACTTGAAGAAATGGATTTTTGAGCGTAGACCGAACGCAGACGAGTTAAACGTTGTTAATTTTCAACGGTGCGCCCACGAACCCGGCCAGCGCCGCCCCCAATAAATACGGGATCGACAAGTGCTGGCGGGAACCCGGCAGCGATGCACACACCAACGAGGTGCCCGACAGAGCATTGCACTGCCGGAAAAACCTCAGGAATATGCCCGTATACCGTGCGATAGGCGGATGCAAGCAGGAGTGACCCGTTGACCCTTTCCCCCGAACAGACCATCCATTTCGGCCCTTACCGGATCTACCCCGGACAACGCCTGGTGATGGAGGCCGACCAGCCCCTGCGCCTGGGCCGGCGGGCCATGGACATTCTGTTGATCCTGCTGGAGCACGCCGGGAATGTGGTGAGCAAGCAACAACTGATTGCCCGGGTCTGGCCTAAAAGCGTGGTGGAAGACATCAACCTGCGGGTGCACATGGCGGCGCTGCGCAAAGCCCTCGGCGACGGTCAGGCCGGCCAGCGCTACATCGTCACCGTTGCCCAGCGCGGCTACAGTTTTGTCGCGCCGTTTTCCCTGGCGCCCATCGAACAACACCCGCAGAACGACACCGTTGAGCCGGGCGGCCATAACCTGCCGATCCGCCGGACCCGCATGATCGGTCGTCAGTCCCTGGTCGACAGCGTGTTGGCGCAACTGTCGCGGCAGCGTTTCATCACCCTCGCGGGCCCCGGCGGGATCGGCAAGACGACCGTGGCGCTGCGCGTCGCCGAGCAACTGATCGGCCACTATCGAGACGGCATTCGCCTGCTGGACCTGGCACCGATCAATGACACCTCGATGATCACTGCGCATTTAGCGACGCTGCTGGATTTGTCCTTGCACGATGCCGAACCCATGAACGGTCTGGCGACTTTTCTGCGCGAGCGGCAGATGCTGCTGGTCATCGACAACTGCGAACACCTGATCGATGCCATTGCCGTACTCTGCGAAAGCATCCTGCGCGCGGCGCCCCAGGTGCACATTCTGGCCACCAGTCGCGAGAGCCTGCGGGCCGAAGGCGAATGCGTGCAGCGCCTGGAATCGCTGGACTGCCCGCCGCCCATCGCGGTGCTCGATCGCGCTCAGGCCCTGACATTTTCGGCGCTGCAATTGTTTGTCGAACGGGCAATGGCCAGCCACGACAGTTTTGAACTGAGCGAAGCCGAACTGCCGCTGGCGATTGAAATCTGTCGTCGCCTGGACGGCATACCGTTGGCCATCGAACTGGCAGCGGCACAAGTGGGCAGCCTGGGTTTGAGTGGGTTGCTGTCGCAACTGCAAGGCAGTTTTCGCCTGCTCACCCAAGGCTGCCAGACCACCCTGGGCCGCCATCAGACCCTGCGCGCCACACTGGACTGGAGCTTCGAACTGCTCAATGCCTGTGAGCAAACCTGCCTGCGCCGATTGGGCGTGTTCCGGGGCGGTTTCACCCTGGAGTCGGCGGCCGCGGTGATCGTCGGCGAACACATCGAGCCCGATGTGGTATTCGGCTCGATCACCCAATTGGTCGCCAAGTCGTTGCTAAACGTGGAAGTCGGCGACGAAGAGGTGTTCTACCGTCTGCTCGACACCACGCGTAGCTATGCCCTGGAAAAACTCGGCCAGGCCCAAGAGCTGCCGGACACCCGAGAGCGCCACGCCGAACGCTGCCTGGCGTTGATGCATCAGGCCCAGAATGACTGGGAGCACATCCCGAGCGAGCGCTGGACCGAGCGTTACGCCCGCAGCCTGGAAGACATCCGGGCTGCGCTCGATTGGGGCTTGAACGCTCAAGGGTCAAAGAGCCTGGCGATCCGCCTTGCGGCAGCCTCAACGCCGCTGTGGCAGGAACTGTCGCTACTCAAGGAACACGGGGCGCATGTGCGCAAAGCGTTGGCGTTGCTCGAGGCGGCGCATCAGCCCTGCCCTCGTTTGAAAATGACCCTGACGCTCGCCCTCGGCAGTTCCTGCTACCACACCCAGGCCGGTACCGCCGAAACCGTCAAAGCGTTCGTCAACGCCAAACGTCTGGCCGAACACTGCAACGATATGTCCGGTCAGCTCAAAGCCATTTCCGGGCACTTGGCCGTCAACCTCGTTTGCGGCAACTACCGAATGGCGCTGAAACAGAGCCGGCAGTTCGACCGGTTGAGGCTGCATGGCGATGCCATGTTGTCCCTCAGCACTCAGCGCTTGCAAGTCCTTGCCCTGCATTTTGCCGGGCATCAGGAACTGGCACGGGAGAATGCCGAACAGGTCATTCAGGGCCTGGCCCAGAGCGGTCATCTCAACCGCTTCACCTACGGTTTTGGTGTGCAGTACGATCAGAGCGTTGCAGCGCTGACGATTCTGGCGCGTATCCTCTGGTTACAAGGGCACCCCGAAAAAGCCTGGCGCACCGCGCGACAGGCGCTCGACATCGCGATTCAGATCAATCATGGCACCTCTATCTGCTACACCCTGGCGCTGTCCGGTTGCCTGATCGCCCACTACAACGGCGATGCCCCGGTAGCCCGCGAGCTCCTGGGCCTTTTGCGCGAGCAAGCGCAGAAACACTCGGTGCTGCTGTTCTACACCTGGGCCAGGCACTACGCGCAAGTGATCGACGCTGCCGACGCGCACGCGTCCCCGCCACCGGATACCGGGTTGATCAAGGAAATCATGGTGACCCTGGATAGCGGGTTCATCGATGACGCGCTGCTGGAACGGGCCGAAAACGGTACGGCCGGCTGGAGCACGGCGGAGATTCTGCGGGCCAGGGCCGAGGCGGTGCTGGCCGAGGATTGCCCGACCAGGGCCGACGCGGCCGAGGCGGTGCTGCTCAAGGCTTTGGCCGTGGCAAAAAACCAGGGCGCGCTGGCTTGGGAGCTGCGCAGCGCCACGTCGCTGGCACAGTTATGGCAGCACCAGGGCCACTTCCGGCAAGCCTATGAGCTGTTGACGCCGATTTACCAGCGGTTCACCGAAGGCTTTGCCACACCGGACCTGACGAAAGTCCGTCGGTTACTCGACGAGCTGCAGCGACACCTGCCTGGCTGATGTAGCGGGTATAGCGGGTATAGCGCTGTTCAACGGCGCGCAAAAATGGCCACTGTGTTCGAGTTTTTCCAGGGCATAGGTGCGGGTGGTATTGAGGAGACGGTAACGCGTCGCGCCGCCCCCCTGCTCCACCGACAGCAGCGATTTGCGCGCCAGATGTTCCACCACTTTCACCAGGCTTGCGGGCGTCAGCACCGCGCAACTGATTACGTTGATCGCCGCGTCCAGCGTGAACGCCATGTTGAACACCGCCAGCCGCTGCAACACGGTTTGCTCCAACGGGCCCAGCCGCTCATAGCTCCAGTCCAGCGCCGCTTTGAGGGTCTGATGCCGAGGTACCGCGGTGCGCCGGCCTTGAGTCAACAACTGCAGGCAGTTGCCGAGTTGCGCTTGCAACCCCACCAGCGCCAGCGCATCGATCTGCGCCGCCGCCAGTTCAATGGCCAAGGGCAGGCCATCAAGGCGTCGACAGATTTCGCGCACAGCCTTCAGATCTTGTTCGCGCAGGACAAACCCATGCTGCCGGGCTCGGGCGCGGCTGACAAACAGCTGCACCGCCGAGTAGTCCATGGCCTCGGCCACGCTGTAGATCGCCGAGGCCGGCGGCACCGTCAGGGGCGGTAAACGCAGCACCGTTTCCCCAATAGCCTGCAGTGGTTCACGGCTGGTGACCAGGATCGACAACCGTGGCGCCGAGGCCAGCAGGTCTTCCACCACTGCCCGGCAACGGTCGAGCAGGTGTTCGCAATTATCGAGCAGCACCAAGGCATGCCGTTGCGCCAGCGCTTCCCCGCCGACCTCCAGTTCCAGAGTGCACGACAGATGATCGACGAGCTGCGACGGGTCATTGATGGCCGCCAGATCCACCATCCAGACGCCATCCTGATAGTGCTGCAACAGCAACTCGGCTACGCGCAACGCCACGGTGGTCTTGCCGATGCCGGCCGGACCAGCCAAAGTCATGAAGCGTCGAACCGGCAATTGCCGGACCACGCTGCCGACAATCGAATCGCGGCCGGTCACCGGTGTGAGCCGCGCCGGCAGGTTGTGCTGAGGCTTGTACACCGTCTCGGCCAGAAGCTGTGTGCCAACCCGATCGCGCTGCACCGGGGCGATAAAGCTATAACCGCACTGAGGAACGTTGACGATGTAGCGCTGCCCGTTCTCCCCATCGCCGAGTGCCCGACGCAGGGCGGCAATGTGTACGCGCAGGTTGATTTCCTCGACCACCGAGGTCGGCCAGACGTGAGCAATCAGCGCCTCTTTGCTGACCACCGCACCGGCGTGCTCGACCAGCACCTGCAAAATTTCCAGGGCTCGCCCGCCCATGCGCAGCGGCCGATCACCGTCCAGGATCAGTCGCTGATGCAGGTGGAACGCATAGGGCCCGAACCGCAGTACCGAATCGCTATTTATATTTCTAAGGCTGTTCATGCACGTTCATGCGCTGAAAACCCGGTCCCGCTCGAGGTACTGCAAGATCCGTCGCACGAGTCCATCCAGGCTCCCGCGCCTCCATGGCAAAGAGTTCACGGGTATCTTGGCAGGCATGGATGACGGTACAACGGCCACGGGAGGAGCGTCACGGACATCACGGTGCGCGCAACGGACAACGCCTCTTAACTGAACTGTTCGCGATACTGCGTGGGGGTCAGGCCGAGCTTTTCACTGAACAGGAAACGCATGTGCCGCACGCTGCCGAAACCACTTTTAAAGGCCACGGTCTTGAGCGGCACGTCACTGGTTTCCAGCAGGTTCCTGGCGCAATCGATGCGCGCATTTTGCAGAAACTCCATGGGCGTCATGTTCACTTCCCGGGCGAAAACCCTGGCGAAGTGCCGCGCACTCATGGTTGCCAGACTGGCCATGCGTTCGATGCTGAACGCTTCATCAAGGTGTTCGAGTACATAGTTCTGCACCCGGGTGATCGGCGTTTCATGGGGCGCCACCGCCGCCATCAACGGACTGAACTGCGCCTGCCCGCCCTGGCGCTTCATCACCACCAGCAGCACTTTGGCGACATCCTGGGCGACTTTTTTACCATGGTCCTGGGCAACCACCGCCAACGCCAGGTCGATACCCGCGGTGACGCCGCCGGAGGTGATGAGATTGCGGTCTTGCACGTAAATCTGATCGGTCTCGACGCTGGCCTTGGGAAAGCCCTTGATCAGTCGTTCGGTGTAATGCCAGTGAGTGGTCACGCGGTAGCCATCCAGCAGCCCGGCATGCCCGAGCACAAACGCGCCGGTGCAGATCGAACCATAACGACTCGCCCGGGTAACAGCGCCCTGAAGCCAGCCGAGCAGCGACGGATGCTTTTCGTTATAGGCACCCGGGCCACCGGGCACCAGCAACAAGTCATAGCGCTCGTTCGCTTGATCGATGTGCAGATCGGCTTGCAGGCTCACGCCATTGGAGGCCCGCAACGCGCCGTGTTCAGTGCCGATGGTCGACAGCTCATAACGGTCCGCCGGCTCCAGATAGCGATTGGCGATGGAAAACACTTCCATGGGCCCGGCCATGTCGAGCAGAAGAAAGTCTGGAAACAACACCATTGCCACGGTTTTCATGGGTTCAAGGTCACTAAAAGAGAACTGTTTAATAGCACTGCGCCGAACGCCAAACCCTTGTGTATCACGCCCGGCATTATGGCCAAATGTAACAACAAGAATACATGAACCCGCTCACATAACTGTCAACTTGAACGGGACAGTATTTCAGTTTCCATCTACTTATTGCACCAGAAGGTAAACATTAACCTTCTCCTCACTCGGACGAATTCACGTCCTGACAGGAGATTTCATCATGCTGACCCTTCGTAAAGCTTCGGATCGTGGCGCGGCCAATCATGGTTGGTTGAAGTCGTTCCACACCTTTTCCTTCGCCAATTACCGCAACCCGCGCGAGCAGGGTTTTTCCGACCTGCTGGTGATCAACGACGACCGCGTGGCCGCCGGAAAAGGTTTTGGCCAGCACCCTCACCGCGACATGGAAATATTTTCCTATGTGCTTGAAGGAGCCCTGGAACACAAGGACACGTTGGGCACCGGTTCGGTGATCCGCCCCGGTGACGTGCAATTGATGAGCGCCGGCAGCGGCGTCGCCCACAGTGAATACAATCACTCGGCGACACGCCCGGTGCACTTCCTGCAAATCTGGATCGTGCCGGAGGTCAGCGGCGCCAAACCGCGTTATCAACAAGAGCACTTCAGCACGCAGAAAAAACGCGGGCGCTTGCAGCTGATCATCTCCCCGGACGGCGCTAACGGTTCGCTGAAAGTTCAGCAGGATGCACGGGTGTATGCCGGCCTGATCGACGGCAAGGAAAGCGCCACCCTGGAACTGGCCGCCGATCGCTACGCCTATGTGCATGTGGCGCGCGGCAGTGTCGAGCTCAACGGCATGCCGTTGCAGGAAGGCGACGGTGTGCGGGTTCGGGAAGAACAGGTACTGACCTTGAGCAACGGCGTGGATGCCGAGGTGTTGGTGTTTGATTTGCGGCCGCAGGAATTGCCGCAGATGCCATGAAGCCCCACACCTTGTGGCGAGGGGGCTTGTCCCCGCTCGGCTGCGCAGCAGTCGCCAAGCCAGTGAATGCGGTGTGCCTGATTCACCGTGGTGGCAGGGCTCAGGACTGCTTCGCAGCCCAGCGGGGGCAAGCCCCCTCGCCACATTAGTCCGTATCACCAGGCACAAAAAAAAATGGCACGCGGGGCAGCACAAATCCCGCTCCCACAGGGAATTGAGGCGCTACCGGTAACCGCGAGCCTGCACGTTGAACAACTGCGCATAACGCCCGCCCGCCGCGACCAGGCTGTCGTGATCGCCTCGCTCAAGGATCGACCCCTGGTCCAGCACGATGATGTGATCGGCATTGCGCACGCTGGAAAACCGGTGAGAAATCAGCAACGTCATACGGCCTTCGGTGTGCTGACTGAAATGCTCGAACACCGCCGCTTCTGCCGCCGGGTCCAGGGCCGAGGTCGGCTCATCCAGAATCAGGATATCGGCGTCGCGGCGCATGTAAGCGCGAGACAAAGCGATCTTTTGCCATTGCCCGCCGGACAACTCTTGCCCACCGGCGAACCATCGCCCCAATTGCGTGGCATAACCGCGATCCAGACGTTCGATAAAAGGTGCGGCCATGCCCTCGGCAGCCGCTTGCTGCCAACGAGCTTGATCGTTGAACGCCAGGGTATCGCCCACGCCGATGTTCTCGCCCACGGAGAACTGGTAGCGAATGTAGTCCTGGAAGATCACACCGATGCGTCGCCTCAGCGCTTCTTCTTCCCAGGACTGCAAATCGCTGCCGTCCAGCAAGATACGGCCCTGGTCGGGGCGATACAGGCGCGTCAGCAACTTGATCAGCGTGGTTTTGCCCGAACCGTTTTCCCCCACCAGCGCCACGCTGTGCCCGGGCATCAAGTGCAGATCGATGCCCTGTAAAGCAGCACGGCTCGCCCCCGGATAACGGAAACCGACGTTCTCAAAACGCAAACCATCGCCGGGCACCGCGCCCACGGTAAGGTTTCCGGTGTCAGCCACAACGGGCTCGGCCAAATACTCGTAGAGGCTCGACAGGTAAAGGCCGTCCTCGTAGAGACCGCTGATCGCGCTCAAGCTACTGCTCACGGCGGCCTGCCCCTGTTTGAACAGCACCAGGTACATGGTCATTTGCCCGAGGCTGATGCTGCCGTGAACAGTGTCGACCACAACCCAGGCGTAGGCCAGGTAAAACGCCGCGGTGCCCAGCAACCCCAGCACAAATCCCCAACCATCGCGACGCAGCGTCAGGCGCCGATCTTCGGCGTAAAGTCGAGCAAACGTGTCCCTATAGCGCTTCAACAGCAGCGGCGCGAAGCCGAAACAGTTTCACTTCCTTGATATAGCCCTCATGAGAGAGCAGCGTTTCGATGTAATTCTGCTGGCGACTCTCCGGCGCCCGCCGAGTGAACAGCCGAAAGGCATCCCCGGAAAAATGTGCTTCGGCAAAGAACACCGGCAACGCACCGACCACCAGCAGCACCAGTGCCCACGGCGAAAAATGCACCAGCAACACACCGAAGCTGATCAATACAATCAGGTTCTGGATCAGCCCCAGCGACTTCATCACCAGCGCCAACGGCCGGGTCGATGCTTCGCGCCGCACCCGTACAAGCTTGTCGTAGAACTCGGAATTCTCGAACTGGACCAACGATAACGTCTGGGCCTTCTCCAGAATCATCGTGTTGACCTTCTGCCCCAACTGCACTCGCAACAACGACTGCTGAACCGACAGTGCGCGCTGCGTCCCGGACAGCAACGCAAGCACACCCGCTTCGAGCAGCACATAGCGCACAACCGGCCACAACGGCGCACTGCCCTGTTGGGCGTGCAACTGCATGGCGGTGACAACCGCATCGACAATCCGCTGCCCCAACCAGGCCGCCAGTGCCGGCAGCACACCGGCGATCAGTGTCGCCAGCACCAACCCCAGAAACAGCCCGCGGGACGTTTCCCAGACGAGTAACAAGGCACGTCTCGCTTGGTCGAACAAAGAGGCGAAACGGGTAAGGACAGGCATAAGGCGATGGACTCGGAGACGGATGTCAGAGAAACGCGGCAGGTTCTACGGTACGTGTAATAAAGGTATGAGGCGATAAACCTCGCCGCGCCCATAGAAAAAACATCTAAAAAAAACTCACCGCTGACCAGGTTTTAGCGCTTTGCTATGAGGAACTAGCCCAGGATTCAAGAACGAAGCTGAACGTCCAACCGATATGCCCCTCTTTATTACTGGGAGCCAATCATGAAAATCAATCCCTACCTGATCTTCAACGGCGACTGCCAGGCCGCTTTCAAGTTCTACGCCCAAAGCCTGCCTGGCAAGATCGAAGTCATGATGACCTTCGGCGAAACCCCGGCTCGCGAGCAGGTGCCGGCGAACTGCTACAACCTGATCATTCATACGCGCCTGCTGGTCGGGGACCAGGCGATCATGGGGTCGGATACCACACCGGATCGCCCCACCGCTACAATGAGCGGTTGTTCGGTTTCGTTGAATGTCGACAGTGTGGCCGAGGCAGAGCGGGTTTTTGCTGCGTTGGCGGAGGGCGGCAAAATTGAAATGCCATTAGCCGCGACGTTCTGGGCGGCACGTTTCGGGATGCTGGTCGATCGTTTTGGCGTGGCCTGGATGATTAATTGCGAAAAGGATCAGTGACCGGTCTCCCCCCCGGTTAGCACACAGATTTTCTGGCGCTTTACCATCAACTTTGGTGATTTTTATTCAATAACCAAACAGAATAACTACACGTTCACAAATTCTGCCTTTGACACAAAATATTACGAATACAATGCAAATGGACTCAATTAATATACCTCCCAAGCCCCGCTTGCCCTAAAAAGAGGCGATCGCAGAACTGATCGCCTCCCGAACGCGCATCCACCTCACCATAGAACACCGTGGAATATCCTTATAAATCAACTCCAGTTTTCAAAAATGCGGACGCCTGCACAGTTCATACGCAAGACTTCTCTGTTGTGCCTTGTTCTGCAGCCAAAGTGGCAATCAGCCATTGCGTCTGTATTGTTCATAGAAAAGTCAACCTAAAGCGTCTAGTCCGAGTGAAAGGGGCACCACCAACTAAGCCTGATATCACGAACACAAATGGGCGTAAGCCTCGACAGTTGCTTATGTCATTGAATCAGCTAAAACTACCGACCATGGAATGACGCGTGCTCACGACCGGAAATGTTATAAAACGTCAGATAATTTCAGTATTTTGTGTATTAAGATTGCAACGCCAGCACATATGAGTAATTTGCACGATGAGCACTGAGAGCAAAATCGAAAATAGCCAGAGGGGTATTCTCGCTATTGGGCGCACTTGGCGCTCGACAGAGAAACTTGAACAGCTGTTTGCATCCAAACTTACAAATGTTTATACATTAGATTACCCGAACCTGCTAAGCCCTGACATTGAAACTAAAAAACTCGATACCGTATTGATCGATATTGAAAGCTCCTCGACGCTTAATGATAGCCTGGCACTGATTAAGAAGTTACGTATAACCCAGACAGAACTGGCCATTATCGTAGCCATCAATTATCGCTCTCCGCACGCTAAAATTGAATGTTACCTGGCCGGAGCCGATCACTGCATCAATGTACCTAATGATCAGGATGAAAAAACCCGGTTAATTGCAGAGTTATTAGAAACACCTGAATGGCAGCCCACCGTCAAGTTGACCCTGGACCAAACCTGCCTGCACTTGTACGACAATGACTACAAACTGGATCTGGCTTATCAGGAAATGAAAGCCCTGGATGCACTTATCAATGCAGAAGGCAATATCCTGCACCATGATTCTATGGCCGAGTCCATGGGTTTGAATATAAAACTCTACGACTCACGTGTTCTGGAGAAATCCATCAGCCGGCTTCGAAATAAAATCAAAAAGCACTTTGGCATTAACATCATTCACAGTGTACGCGGTTATGGCTATCGACTGCTTCGAGGTGTCGTATCAGTCAATCAGGCAAACTTCCATTCTTAAAGGGATTACATGATGGAGCCCAGCAGGCAAGCTATGGTGCAAGAGAACTTCGCATTGGTTTTCTTCAGGCAATCGATTCTCAAACGAAACGATGAGCTGTTCGGCAGCGAAATATATGCCAAAGCGACCAAACAGGAGACGCCGCTGAACAAGGGGTATCAACAACTGCATCCCGATCATCCGCTGGCGACTTATCGCGAAGTCCTGACTCGGATACAATTGAATGCCCTCTCGCAAATTGAGGCCATGCCTTCCCCATCCGCACAGGCACCCAACAAACTGTTCGTGACCATGAATCAATCTGCTTTATTGGATAAAGCGCTCATCAAGGAAATGAACGATGCTCAGGCGGTACTCAAAAAGCATGAACAACAACTGATCCCCAGCATTAACAACAGTTCGTTCCAGTCATTCAACCTGAAAGAAAAAAGAACCATTATTAATCACATCCACCTATTAAAGGACAATGGGATCGAAATCGCTTTCGATGGTTATGACTTGAGTGATGACAGCACTGAAAAACTGATCAGCCCGACACTGTTCGACTACATAAAAGTGGACCTGACCAAATCCAATTTCGACATCATGGTCGAAAACAGCCAGGATTTTTTCAACAGATCCTATGACCGCCTGAGCGGCATGATCCACGACAGCAAAATCAAGTTCGTGGCGGACCGGGTGGAGCACAAGGCATTGCACACACTGGCTCGCAGCATGCCTTTCGATTTTTTTCAGGGGAGATACTACTCTCCAACTGAGCTTATCTAGGCTTTGAAAATTTCACCAAACTAGGAAGGAACCTTATTGTGAACACACCAAATAATAGCTTTCTTATTTTCACCAAAGATCAACTGGCCCGACAAACAATAGAATCGCTTCTCGCACAGCGCCTGTATTCATCTTTCGAAATCGAGTCTGGAAAACTCAGCAGCGAACGCATCAGGAAGAGTCGATTCACGCACATCCTGCTCGACCAGGCAGATATCTCACTGAGTGATGTAAGCTTTATCCGCAAAAATCAAAAAGATGCGGAAATCATACTCATAACGCCCAATTCTGAAGCCTCAGAACTCCATCACTTCTCGCACTTCGGAGTGGACGGCTTTCTCAAGAAGCCGGTGGCTGACGACGAGTTCATTTCGGCAGTCAGTCGGGTTAAAGAATCACAGAGCAATCCCGATATCTGGTGGTTTAACGCTGACGATCGAACATTAGTCAAGGAAGACACCTCGATACCATTAACCGGTACCGAATCATTAATGCTCACTCAACTGATCCTCAGTGATCGCCGCGTACTCAGCAAGCACGACCTTATTCTGCGTATCGATAAAGACCCGGAGAATTATAGCGGTCTTGAAATGTGCTTGAGCCGGCTGCAGAAGAAGTTCAAGACTGCAGCCAACGGAGAACGACTGATTCGCTCGGTCAGAAACCGTGGTTATTGCCTGGCACAAAGGATAAGAGTCGCGTACTAAGCGTGAGATCGCAAAAACAATAACAACAAATGCGACTCCCGCTTCATTCGATACACCCACTGTTTAACTGCCTGGCCTCCTGGCATTTGCAATTCCTGCCTCCTCTCTCGTCCATCTCCTCGCTATAGTTCCCGCCCGCCTTCCTCGTTCGTGATGCAACCCGGCATACGTTTATCGGAATGCTGCAATTATATAGACGATTCAGCGACTCCCACCTAACGAAACAGTACGACCTTTTATAACAAAGCCCCTGACCGCATGGCCGTTATAATTCGTCAGACACACACCTCGATTAAGGTACTAGTATAAAAACCTGGACACTGAGACAACCGTATCAGCTGACTTTAAAACAACATCCGGATGGCCAGTCATAAGCCCGCGTTATTCCCTTCTAATAATAAAAACCTCTGATTGAACCGCGCTCGCTAAGCCTTTGCGCGTGGCTGCCATTTATTAACCGTCGACTGATACACAACGTGGCGCACGCCCGAGGGACACCGCGATGGTACATAATCGTATTAATCGAAATAGCATAACCAAAGGACTGACCTTCTGGGGGCAATGGATAATTGCCATTACGTCGGTCAATGCGTTGTTATTTGCTCTGGCGCTGTATCAAACAGGAGAAATTGAAGCCCATTATCGTGTGCTTGCAGTACTTACTTTCCTCGGTTCGGTCCCCTCCTACTCCCTGTTGCTGGTCTATCACAAGCAACATGGCTATCTCACCGGCCTGGGTCGCCTGCTGCTGGGTTGGCTGCTGACGCTCACCGGGCTGACCAGTATCGGATTTTTAAGTAAAACCAGTGAATTGTTCTCCCGAGAGATCATCCTGGTCTGGGCGGTGGCCGGCTATTGCGTGCAGGCCTTGTTGTATTTGCCCTTGCACAGTTTTTCCAGGCACTACCATCGGCAATTGCACAGCCAAAACAACACCTTGATTATCGGTACCGACCAACTGGCGGTGAATCTGGCTGACAAACTGGCCAAAACCGAGTATCCGCCGCTGGTGGGCCTGATCAGCTCAAAACCCAACGAGCTATCTACCAATGTCAGTGCCCACAGGATCGTCGGCCAATTGCAGGAGCTGCGCGAGCTGATCCGGGTGCACGATGTCCGCCGGCTGTACATCGCGCTGCCCCTGAGCGAAGCCAAACAGGTCGAAGCGCTGTACATCGATCTTCTCGACTCGAATGTCGACGTGGTCTGGGTTCCCGACCTGGGCAGCATGACGCTGCTCAATCACTCCATCAGCGAGCTGGATGGCCTGCCCGCAATCCACCTCAACGAAAGCCCGCTGACCAGTTACCCGACTGCGGCGTTGAGCAAGACTTTGCTGGACAGAAGTCTGGCCGCCCTGGCGCTGATCGGCTTCAGTCCGCTGCTGCTGGTGATTGCTGTCGCGGTGAAGATTTCTTCCCCCGGCCCGATCATCTTCAAGCAGGAGCGCCACGGCTGGAACGGCAAGATCATCAAGGTCTGGAAGTTCCGCTCGATGCGCCTGCACGACGACCACCAAGTCCGCCAGGCCGGCCGTGAAGATCCGCGCATCACCCCGGTCGGCCGTTTCATTCGACGCACGTCCATCGATGAACTGCCGCAGTTCTTCAATGTGCTGCAAGGCCATATGGCGCTGGTCGGGCCGCGGCCACATGCGATTGCCCATAACGACTACTACACAGGCAAGATCCAGGCTTACATGGCTCGCCATCGAATCAAACCGGGCATCACCGGGCTCGCCCAGATCAGTGGCTGCCGTGGCGAAACCGAGACCCTGGACAAGATGCAAAAACGTGTGGAGATCGACCTCAACTACATCAACAACTGGTCGTTGTGGCTCGATATCAAAATCCTGATCAAGACGCCCTTCACGCTTTTTTCCAAGGATATCTATTAACTGCCGCGATTCGCCCCCCGCCTGTTCTTCAGCTTATGGCTAACAAAGCCACAATCCGGGCAGTCAGATCTCTGACTGCCCACCCTCTCCCCGCCTTACCCCATTCACCCTCTGTTTTGCAGCAACTCCGACAGCTGCGCTCGCCTGCAGCTGCCGAGCCTGCGAGGCTGCGTTCGGCAGCGAAGCCGTCGTCAAGCCAGAACTTGCGGTGCATCAGGCAAACCGCGTCAGCCGGATTCACGGCTGCTGCGCAGCCGAACGCAGCCTCGCAAGCTCGACAGCTGCTACTGATCGCATTACGGATTAATTGACTGACATGTGCCGGATGGCAAGAGAGGTGTTGCAGGAGGGAGTACAGCGAGGATCAACAGTGACAGCCTGCCAGTAGACGGCCAAGTACTTCACGCGTTTTCAGCGCACCCAGTACCTTGAAATCAATAACCCCATCAACACGCCGATAGTATTTGCCAACATGTCGTAGGGAGAAGCCGTGCGCAGCGGCATCAAACCTTGCGCAAGCTCGATGAGCACGCCAGTGAGCAAACACCCCAAGGCGATCCAGCGGAACTTCACATTGGGAAAGGCCAAGCGGCAGCTGCACGCAAATACCAGAAAGCCGATCCAGTGATGGAGCTTGTCCTCTTCGACGAACAGCTCCGGGATCGGCTGAGAGCGCAAACCCGCGAACAGCAGAATCCCGGTCACCGCAGCAAAGGCCAGGCCCCGGAGCCAGAACGGCAACTCGATCAAGCCCTTGAGCCACGTAATCATTCGGTAATTTTCTCGAAGTTGTTGTAGAACAGGCTGCTGTCACGCCCGTCGGTCATGGTTTGCAGCGAGTAAGCGCGGCTCAGGCGTGCACCGCCATCGCGGGTCAATGGTGCCCAGACGATATTGGCCCGGCGCATGGTCGAGGTACTCAACAACTCGTCGAATGGAATGGAAATATAGATCCCTTTGTCGAAGCTACCCTCACCATACTCCTCCTTCGACGCGGTGGTCAGAGTGACCCAACCGCCAAACTTCACGCCGTTTTTGAACACCCGCGACAAGTCGACGGTGGTGCCCCAGTCCCGCGCCAGATAACGCCCGACACTGACTGCTGCAAGCATGTCATCGGGCAATTCAGTATAGCTGGTGACATGGCCCGTCACGGTCTTGTAATCACGCAGGCCAAAACCCTGATCAAAATCCCGTTGACGCACGAAGTTCAGATCAGCACCCACCGACCAGCGTTTCCCCGTGGGCCGATACAGCACTTCGCTGCCAACGCCGGCGAACATGGACTCCAGGTAGCCGCCATAGACCATGCCATACAAGTCTTGATCCAGCTGTTTCGCATGGTTGAACTGGAACGTCGGCATCGTCACATCGGAGGTGGTCATGTATTGGCGCAAATCGGTGCGTACTCGCGGCAGCCCACTCGGCGCGTCGTAGGTGAAGTTGTCGTAGTTGTTCAGCAGATTGGCGCTGAGCAAGCCACTCCACCAGGTGTTGCGGGTGAAACGGTACTCCGCGTCGGCATCGGCGGTGAACTGATAGAGCAGTCCGTCGGGGCCGCCGATGTTCTGTTTGTAGCCCAGGCCCAAGCCATAGCTGAACGGCTCCAGCGCCTGGGTGTAGAGCGTGGTTTCACGGTGCGCCATCGCCGGGTTGACCTCAGTCGTACGGTGCAGATCCTTCAGCGGCTGGTCGTTGCTCACCACTGCGCGGAACGTTTCGCGCGGCACGCTGGTTTCTTCGATGGACATGTCATAACGCTGGTTCACCAGGGTAAACCAGTCGATGTCCTGATTGACGCTGTTATCAAGAATCCGGCTCGCTCGCCCGACGGCCTTCGCCGAATAAAAATAACGGGACTGCTCGCCATACACCATCAGTTCCGAGCCGCGCTGGGTGATGCGTTTCACCTTATAGCCGGCATTCTGCTGCAGCCGATCGGAGACATCAGCCCAGTTGACCTGATCGGCCGGGGTCGACGGTGCCTGTGCTGGCAGCGGCTCGGCAGGCGGGTCATAGGTCTTGGCCGGCGCCTTGCGGCTGACAAAGTTGGTGTGCAAGGTGATGCCGAACATCGCAGTGTTGCCGCGCTCCCAGCCAGCGCTCAGATCGACGCTATCGGCCAGTTTGTAGACCACGCCGATATTGATCGGCAGGTCTTGCTTGATCGGGTTGTCCAGTGGTTCGTTCTTGTAATCGTTGCCTTCGTACTCGAGCTTCAGGCTCAGCGGTTCCCACGGCGTTTGGTAGTTAATCCCGCCAAACAACGAAGGGTGGCCCCTGAAGTAAGCGTTGGTGTTCACATCCCCTGCTCTGGCCACCGCAGCCGTGCTCTGCGGCCGGTCGTTGAAGCTGCTGCCAAAGACCGCCAGCGGGTTACTGAAATCTCCTCGGTTACCCAAATAACCCCAGGCAATGCCGAGGCTGAAATCCAGGTCGCCGTAACGCTTGTTGGCGACGAAATATTCGCTGGAAAACAGCCCGGTACCGCCGATGTCCCGGGCACCAACGGCGACCTGCGGGGCCCAGTGACTTTCTTCCCAAAGCCGCGCCTTGAAGTCGATGGCTTTGTCTTTGAAACTCTGGTCGCCGCTCAACTCCTCGGAGCCATACCTGCGGTTGGTGATCGCCGTATAACGAAACGAACCCTCCAGCCAATCGAGCGGTTGCAAGGAAAAACCGTAGCGCGTGTAAGGATCGGTACGACTGGCCGTAGCGCTCAACTCCCCTGCGGGGGCCATGCGTGCGGTGGGGGTCTGTAGCAGACCGACGCCACCGAAATCGCTCTGGGTGTAGCGCGGTTCACTGTGAACCAATCCGCAGGGCAGGAGCAATGCAGCAGCAAAATGTAACTTCAACGGGTACTTCAAGGGGCCACCTCAGCCAGCGGTTGAGTGGCGAGAAACTCGGCCAATTGTTGATTGAGCTCAGGAGTCGGCATCTCCAGGTCGTCGCTCCTGATCGGTACCAGAATCCTGCTGCCGGGGGCAACCACGACGCCCTCCTCACGATTCCAGGCCGCCACGCCCACACGCCGCACCTGGCCGTCGGGCTGGATCAGCCATAGATAATCGCGCTCGGCGTCGTCGAGAATGGTGCAGTCCCGGGCATAACCACGGACTTGCTGCATCGCGCGGTAAGGCACATGACAGGGCTGCGCGACCGCCCCGAGGACTTCTACCGTGGACGGCCGTGCGGGATAAATCAGATGGTCGCCATCATCCAGCTGCGCGTTGCGGGCGAACCCCACTTCCACGGCGATCGGGTCGAGCACCGCGACCTGGCGCCCGGTGACCGGCAGCCGCTCGATCTGCTCATACAGGCGCGCACTCAAGTCCGCCCGCATGCTCCTGCCATCGAGCAAGGCGCCCCGTTGTACCAGTTTCAGATCGAACAGGACGCCAGCCTTCAAACGCGCCTGCTTATCCTCCAATGAACGGTGTAGCCACGCCGCGCCCAGCCAATAACTTTCGGCGTTGGGTTGGGCCTTGAGAATGACATCCAGCAAGCGTGCACCGGGTTTGACGTCGAACTGTCCGGGGCTGCGCACATCGCCGCTGACCGTGACAGCCGCCTGGCTAACGCTTGGGCCGATCAGCAGCAGGCCAAGCAAGAATAGCTTCGAACACTTCACCGGGCAGCTCCCCGATCAGGGCGCAACTGCACGATTTTCAGCAACAGCTGCGGCGTCAGATGCTGCTCGCTGCGCAGGATGAAACCGTCCTGGGGGTCGACCCAGTAGCGGTTGGTGGCGCGGAAATTCAGGGTGGGTGCATCCACCTGCTCGTCGATGCGCAGCAAGGCGTAATCCTTGTCCAGAATGCTGATGGTCTCGATGCCGTGGCGGCTGAAACGGCTGTTGACTGCGATACCGATGCGGTTGCCGTCGTAGATGTCGATCCAGCGCGCGCTGGTGTAACCGTCGGGTAAATGCTGAAGGCCGCGCTTGAAGGGCGACTCTTCATTGAAGTGAGTGCCATCCAGGGAGACACCCAGCCCGACGGTGCGCACCACCAAACCGTCGCGCATCATCAGCACTTGCTTGCCGGAAGCGACCCAGAACTGCAGATCGCCCCGCCGGCGAGCCATGGCCATCACCCCCTCGCTGGAGATGGTGCTGACCAGAATCTGCGGATATGGCACGGCGTCGACCTGAGCACGGGTCAAGTGGATGGAGGCAGGCCCCGCGATGGACGTTTCCAGGGTGTCCCAGGAAGCCCTCATCAACGGGTTACACCCACACAGCAAGAGCGCCATCGTCAGACCGGCGCAGGTAGGCAAAATTTTCACGGAGGGATAGAGCCTTATCTGCTGTTGGCTTCGCTGAGATCATTGAGGGAGCTGGCACCAGTCCCGAGGACGGTAGCCGTAGGCAGAAGCTGACTGATAAGACGGTTCCAGCGCGTCACGCCGGCTGGGCCGACATAGACGATATCTTGCGGCTGCAAATCGAAACGAGTGGCCAGTACCAGCGCCGAAGGGGATTCGGCATCAAGCTGAAACACCTTGGCCGGTTCGGTTTCCAGATTGTCCGCTCCGCGAATTACATAAACGGCATTGCCATTGGAGGTGGTCTGGTTCAAGCCACCCACCGTGCCCAAGGCATCGGTCAGGTTGATCGATTTACTCTTGAAGCTCAGCGCACGAGGCACGTTGACCTCACCCATGACGTAGATCCGCTTGAGGTCGTTATAGGGCAAGTACAGCCGATCGCCACCCTTGAGGTAGACACCCTGCAGTTGCGAGTCCTGACGATTGAGGGTATCCAGATCAAGCTTGTACTCGCGCCCGTCGCGGGTCAGCGTCAGGCCTGACAGGTCCGCATTCGACGGGTCTACACCGGCCGCGCCAATGGCCTCCACTACGCTCAGCGGGGTGGTGGTGATCGGCTGCTGGCCGGCTTTGAGTACCGCACCGGAAATCACCACGGTCTGGCTGGCGAAGCGTAATACGCTGACGTCGACTTGTGGACTTTCGACAAATTGCGATAACCGCTCGGCGATAAAGGCTCGCAACTCTTCGATGGTTTTACCGGCGGCCGGAATATTGCCGATATAGGGATAAAACAGCGTGCCGTCCGGGCGCACCAGACGACCGTTGGCATCGATTTGCTGTTGCGGACCGGAAGGCGCGGTCAACTCGGGGTGATCCCAGACCGTGATAAACAACAGGTCATTGGCGCCCACGCGATAACCGCCCGGAACATAGGACAACAATTGCGAGGGCACCGATTCGCGAACATGCGTGGCGGCATCCATGGCAATCAATTTGGGTGTGATCGGAATCAGCTCCACCCGGCTACTTTCCGCAGAGCCGTCACTGACCATTTGACTGGTGTCCATGTGTTGACCAGGCGAAAACATACAGCCGTGCAAGCTGATACTTGCCAGCATAACAACAGATAATCTACGGATCATAATGGCACTACGCTAGTCGAGGGCAAATCTAAAACAAGATCACCCAGAAAGTTCTGAGTGATCTTGGACAACATACTTCGCGGGGTATTAGTTGGTACCGGTAGTACCACCAGTGCCGGTTGTACCGCCCGTTCCGGAGGTACCGCCATTGGAACTGCCACCGGAGTTTGAAGCCGCCGCCGCAGCGCCGATAATGGCCGCGCCGATCACCATGGTTTCGGCGACCGTCACGCCCCCGACCAGCGGAGTGTTCAGGGACAGTGGTTCGCTCACTGCGTCGCTTGCCGTTTCACTTGCTGGTTCATCCGCCGCCAACGCCGCGGTACTCATGATAGCCAGCAAGCCGGCCGTAAGTAGTTTCTTCATATCAGACTCCTTCTCGACATCAACTCTGCATTGGATTTAATACTACGGGACCGGGAATGGGACAGCAGATGCATAGAAATGAGACTCGTCAACTGAAGAGCCAGTTCATGCACAGTGCCTCCTTTGGAGGATGTCATTTATAGGTATTACACGCCATACGCCAAGCGTTGTCACGTCATGGACAAATACCTTTGGACGCTCTGCGGGAAAATTGACGTAAATGGCAATTTTCCAGGAAATTCACCGAAAAACCCGGCAATTTCAGTACAAACTTCCGAGAGCGACTACCTCGCCATGGGCGCCAATTGTTATTATTAGTCAGGATTTTCCCGCTACCTGTCGCGCAAAGTTCTATTGTGATTGAACATGCAAGGCTAAATAACATCAGGTCATAAATAGTTAATGTTAACTATAGAACAATATTGATCAGTCATTTGCCACTCAACAGCTCGCGCAAACGCGGATTGCGCAAGTCTTTTTCCGACAGCTGAGGCGATTCCAAAGGCCAGGCGATGTCCAGCTCCGGGTCATTCCAGAGCAAACCACCCTCATCCTCGGGAAAATACAGATCGGTGCATTTGTATTGAAAGTCGGCGGTATCGCTGAGTACGCAAAAGCCGTGGGCATAGCCCGGCGGCACCCATAGCTGAAGATGGTTGTCAGCCGTCAACTTGACGCCCACATGTTCACCACACGTGGGGGATTCTGGATTGATGTCCACCACCACGTCGTACACCGCGCCTTGGGTGACCCGCACCAACTTCCCTTGGGGCCGGGTCTTTTGGAAGTGCAAACCACGCAACACGCCATACTGCGAGCGCGAGTGATTATCCTGGACGAAAGGCAATTCGATACCGGCGTCGCGATAACGCTGCTGGTGGTAGCTCTCGAGAAAGAACCCGCGGGCATCGCCGAAGATTTTAGGCTCGATGATCAGTACACCAGGCAACCGGGTGTTGATGACATTCATTTCGCAGGCTCCATGGTCAGAACTCGTGCCAGGTATTGACCGTAACCGGTTTTGTGTAACGCGGTAGCTTGTTGATCCAGTTGCGCGGCCGACAGCCAACCCTGGTGATAGGCCACTTCTTCAAGGCAGGCCACTTTCAAACCCTGCCGTGCTTCGATGGTCTGGACGAAATGCCCGGCCTCCATCAACGAATCATGGGTCCCGGTGTCCAGCCAGGCAAAACCACGCCCCAGCACGCTGACATGCAGATCTCCGCGCTCCAGGTAGGCGTTGTTCACGTCCGTGATTTCGAGCTCGCCGCGGATCGAAGGTTTGACTTGCTTTGCAATGCTCACCACGTCTTTATCGTAAAAATACAAGCCGGTGACAGCATGGTCGGACTTCGGATGTTTTGGCTTCTCTTCGATCGAGATCGCCTTGCCGTTATCGTCAAACTCGACAACGCCGAAACGCTCAGGATCGCTGACTCGATAACCGAATACGGTGGCACCGGTCTGTCGTTGCGACGCTTCGCGCAACAAGGCGCTGAAGCCATAACCGTAGAAAATGTTGTCGCCCAGAATCAGCGCTACATTGCTGTCGCCGATAAAGTCCTCGCCAATCAGAAAGGCCTGAGCCAGACCATCGGGTGAAGGTTGTTCGGCATAGCTCAGTTCAATGCCGAAAGAAGAACCGTCACCCAACAGATTCCGGAAGTTGGGCAAGTCCTGCGGCGTGGAAATAATCAATATCTCGCGAATGCCCGCCAACATTAATACCGACAGCGGATAATAAATCATCGGCTTGTCGTAGACCGGCAGCAGCTGTTTGGATATGCCACGGGTAATAGGATGCAAGCGGGTGCCGGAGCCTCCCGCCAAAATGATGCCTTTCATATGAGGATTCCCTTCAGAGTTGAATAGAGGCAGGGTTTGAATGGTTCAACCGATATGGCCAAGACGCTCCGGGCGGTACTCACCATTAAGGACCCGTTGGCACCATCCTTGATGGTCCAGATACCACTGAACCGTTTTGCGTATACCGGTCTCAAAGGTTTCCTGTGGTTGCCAACCGAGTTCACGCTCGATCTTGCCCGCATCGATGGCGTAACGAAGATCATGCCCGGGCCGATCCTTGACGAAAGTAATCAGCTCGCGATAACTCTCGACGCCCGCGGGCTTGTCAGGTGCCAACTCTTCGAGTAGATCGCACAGAGTTTGCACAACCTCGAGATTGGTTTTCTCGTTATGGCCACCGATGTTGTAGGTTTCGCCGACCTTACCCCGACGCACGACCTCACATAATGCGCGCGCATGATCTTCTACAAACAACCAGTCTCGAATCTGCAGGCCATCGCCATAAACCGGCAGAGGCCGGCCATGGATGGCATTCAGAATCACATGGGGAATCAACTTCTCGGGAAAGTGATAAGGGCCATAGTTGTTCGAGCAATTGGTCACCAGTACCGGTAAACCATACGTACGTTGCCAGGCTCGAACCAGATGGTCCGAACTGGCCTTGGACGCCGAATAAGGTGAGCTCGGCGCATAAGGCGTGGTTTCACTGAACAGGCTATCGGTGCCCTCCAGGTCGCCATATACCTCATCGGTGGAGATATGGTGAAAGCGAAAAGCCTGTTTGAGCTCTTCCGATAATCCGCTCCAATAACGTCGGGCCGCCTCGAGCAAGGTATAGGTGCCGACAATATTGGTCTGGATAAAGTCCGCGGGGCCGTCGATGGAACGGTCGACATGGGACTCTGCGGCCAAGTGCATAACTGCATCTGGTTGAAACGCCGCGAATATTTGATCCAACGCGAACGCATCGCAAATATCAGCATGATAAAAATGATAACGTCCCGAATCAGAAACCTCGAACAACGATGCCAAATTACCAGCATACGTTAGCTTATCGAGGTTAGCGACTTCACACTCAGTTTCTTCAATCAGGTGACGAACCACTGCCGACCCTATGAAACCGGCTCCACCAGTAACAAGGATTTTTTTCAGCATATATTTAAGCCCTGACGCTAAAGTAAAAAACCAACAAACTTCTCGCATTACACAATCAAATTTTTTTATTTAACAAACCCTGCCGTACTTATCTTCAAAGCGAACAATATCGTCCTCACCCAAATATGAACCAGACTGCACTTCTATCAACTCAAGCGGTATGATACCGGGATTCTCCAAGGCATGAATCTGACCAATGGGAATATAAGTAGATTGGTTCTCAGCAACCAGATAACTCTTATCTCCATTTGTCACCTTCGCGGTGCCACTTACGACAATCCAATGCTCAGCACGATGGTGATGCATTTGCACTGACAACTTAGCACCCGGCTCTACCGTAATTCGTTTTACTTGATAGCGATGTCCATTATCAATGGAATCATACATCCCCCAAGGCCTGTACACCTCACGATGCGCAGAATGTTCGCTACGAGCATCCGACTTAAGACGTTCAACTATTTTTTTGACTTCTTGCACCCTGTCTTTGTGCGCCACTAAAACTGCGTCTTTGGTCTCAATGATCACTAGATCTTCGACCCCCAAAGTTGCAACCAAGCGATTATTAGAATTTACATAAGTGTTAGTTGTGCACTCACTGATAATGTCGCCCTTAAAAACATTTCCCGCTTCATCTTTCTGACAAACATCCCAGAGAGCAGACCATGAACCGATATCGCTCCACCCTGCATTAAGTGGAACCATAACTGCGTCTGTGGTTTTCTCCATGACGGCATAATCAATAGACCCATCAGGGCAAGCAGCGAAGGCAGCGCTGTCTACTCGGGTAAAGTTTAGATCATTGAAACCAAGAGATATGGCATTTGTGCAGGCAGCTAAAATATCCGGGCGAAAACGCTGAAGCTCTTCTAAATAACGACTTGCCCGGAACATGAACATGCCGCTATTCCAATAATGGCGCTTACTCGTCAAATATTTTTCCGCGGTGACGGAGTCTGGTTTTTCAACAAAATGCTTAACTATATAACCAAGTCCTCCTTCAACATCACCTATTTCCAAATAGCCATAGCCTGTTTCAGCTCGGGTTGGAGGAATACCAAAGGTAACAAGCTTACCTTTCTCCGCTAATGTAAGCGCCGAAAGAATACTACTTTGGAATGCGGCTATATCTTGAATAAAATGATCTGCAGCCAACACTAGAAGAATTGGATCGCTGGAGTCCATTACTGCTTGTAGGGCGGCAAGCGCTATCGCCGGTGCAGTATTACGACCAACAGGCTCTAGTAGTATCTTGGCCGTATCATTGCCCATTTTACGTAATTGTTCTGCAGCTAGGAAGCGATGTTGTTCATTACAAATAACTAAAGGCGGTTTGACATCTAACCCCTCGAGCCTCTTAATGGTCGCCTGTAACATAGATAAATCTGGGTCGGCCAAGTGTAAAAACTGTTTCGGATTAAGCTGGCGTGAAAGAGGCCAAAGCCTTGTTCCTGAACCGCCGGATAAAATAACTGGTATCATTGTTTTACACCTGTAGTGGTTGGATTAAAGCTTACAGGGGAGTGCAGATATTTCGAGTAGATTCTTTTTTATCATTGCCTCTTTTAGCGCAAGACTCTCCCTCTGGCTACCGCTCGCACTCTCCCAATCATTTTCATCACGATGGTTGTAGCGTATATATGATGATGAAATATGGTATTGGCTTATAAGAGAAAATTTCGCACCCCAAACCTTTAATTTTCCTTGTGCATCATATAGGCCGGTATGAGTAGATATATCGTTTGCTTCGGGAGCGTCATACATCCCCCAGTTAAGCCATCCGCTCACCAAACCTTCAGTTACACATATTAAAGATCTATTCCAGTTCGCTTGTGCATTTTCCTTGGCATATGGTAAATACGCTCCTGTCTTTATCCTTACCTTGCCACCTCCATACCATCCAAACTCACCAACAACCACGGGCTTTCCAAGCCCCGATATTTTTTCAACAATCCCACGTAGGTAGGCTAAATTACGTAGTTTTCCATTACGACTTTCATAGTTATACCAACCACCCTCGTTCGGATAGAGATGTATTTGATAAAAATCCAATGCTTGCCCAATTCTTTTCGGATTAAAAGCGGAATAATGGCTGGGCCTTCCCAACCCTACTGGAATTGATGTTTGAATTAGACCAATTGTAACAAGCCTATCAGGATCAATATTCTTAATTGACTTACTTAGAGCATCCACCCAAAAAGTGGCAATGTCCTCACGAGACTGTTGAACCTTCATTAAGTCGTCATATGCCGACTTCCAATCATCAAGTACATCTATATTCGGCCAAGGTATATTTGGCTCATTAGCCAGTTCAAAACTTAGGATTGTCTGCTCGCCCTTGTAACGTGCAGACAATTGAGCCCAATAAAGTTTCGTTTTGTATATTATTGCATCATCTCGAAATCTATCGCCTTTTGCCCAAGCAGGGACTCCCTCCCATGCCTCCAACCCCACCAAAATTAATCGAATATCATTTTTTTTTGCCGTATCTATCATATGATCGAGTTTCTTTAAACCTGATAAATCCAGTTTACTTCCGCCCCAAAAAAAACTTTTGTAAGTTAAAAAAACTCTAACTGTATTTAATCCTAATGAATGTATCTTTTTAAAGTCACTTTCTACTGAAGACTTATCGTATCGGACCCATAATTGAGGGGCCCACCCGGTGTTGGGCCTATAATAATTAACCCCGTAGATTTTTACGTTACTGCCCCCCAAAAGAGACACTTGCGTGGATTCATTCGCTATTGCAACGCTTCCAAAATTTAAAAAGGAAACGACCAAGAGAGTGATCCCAAACTTCACACGCCCGACAAGAAACGCAAACATTAATTTTTTACGCGTTGAAAATACTCTTTAGCAAGAATACCTACAAATTTCGTATCCTCTAAAATGTATCTACGCCACAACCGCTTGGGATCCGATAGTAATCGCCAAAGCCATTCCATCTTTAGCTTTCTGACTGCTATAGGAGCACGTTTAACTTTACCAACTATAAAGTCTAAAGCAGCACCCACGCACAAAACCAGATTCGTCTGCAATAAATCTTTGTTTTGAATAGCCCAAATTTCCTGGCGAGGATAACCAATACAAACAAATACTATATCCGGACGACTGAGCTTTATCTGCTCAACAATCTTATCCGAGTCCTGATTCCCATTTTTAAAACCTTTATCCGGCGAATAAATAGTCAAATGAACGTCTGGATAAAGCTGTTTCAGTTTACTATAGATATTACTTTCTTCTCCGGGAAAGCCACCCACTATAAAAACTTTCATTTTACTATTATTTGCCAACAGCAATAACTCCGGCATCAAGTCAGCGCCAGTCACTCTTTCGGGGATGCGTTTATTTAATATATTTGAAGCAAATACTATAGGCCATCCGTCGGCAAAAAAATAATCCGCCTTCAAGTATATCGACTTGATTTCTGGACTCCTATCCAACATAACTACATGATCGACATTAGGAGTAACTACTACCTTAGCCTTTTTTTCTTTAGAATGGGCATCCAAAATAAGATGCTGAACAGCCTCTTTGAATGTAGCTTTTGCTATAGGCACCCCAAATAACTCTTGAGTTTTCATGCGACTTATCTCCAGGAAAAATTCAAACCCGCCACTACCCCCATGACACCATATCTAATGTTTTTCAAACTTCCGAGATTTTGGATCACAGTTATTGCCGCCAGCGCTATTGCAGAAAAAATATAGCACGGCGCAGAGTGAAATTTTTTATTGTACATTATTGCTGCACGGTTACGGTAAAAGTGGAACATATGACTCTTATTTTTTGTACTAGCGCTGTCGCCATGTTGAGCGAAACTATGATTTGATACACGAAAATGAAAACCATAATCGATCGAGCGGCGTTGCCAATCTGCTTCCTCTGAGTACATAAAATATCGCTCATCCATGAGACCAACTTTCCGCACGATATCTTTCTTTACAAGAAGGGAAGCTCCCATCAAATAATCTGGCTCCGGCAATATTGGAAGCATTTTATCTAATTCGACACGCTTAAGATTTTTACCAATCAACTTCGCCTTGCCCAGCCACGGATAAAGTTTACCTCCACCTATACACTGAACAACACCAGGGTTATCTGAATAAACCAAAACTGACGCGCTAAAGCCACAATCAATATCGGCATTCATAGTATTAAGCAATGCTTCTAGAGAGCCCGATTCCACCATGATGTCATTATTTAATATCCAAAAAAAATCGAATCCGGCACGATAGGCATAATCTATCCCTATGTTATTTCCACCTGCATAACCATGATTATCATTGTTTCTGATTACACATCTATAATATTGTTGCTCATGGTTTTTAATTTCGAGCTCTGAAGTTATTAAAACATCCGTAGAGTCGCCATTTGCAACAGCCTCAGCCAACATATTAAAGTCAGCTAACTCCGAGCAATTATCAACCACAATTACTGGGATACTATAATTCTCAGCTATCGATTTTAAGCACGCTATTGTTTGGTCGGCGCCATTCCAGTTAAGAATTATGGCGCAGACTTTTTCGGTATGCATAGTTAATTCCTTTTGGAAAGCATGTTAAGTGATATAGAAAACCCAATCAGCGCGAACAAAATTGGTAGTATTGTAAATATAGACAAGACAGACATTGAGGCCGCTCCAGCGGCAATGCTTGCAGAAATAGCCAATGCAAGCCCCCTTATACTCTTATTTATGGTTTTATCGATTGATATCCTATACATCACCCGACTGGCAATAACGAATATTGATACAAAAGCGAATAATGCAGGCAGGCCAGAATCCAGAGCCTCAGCCAAATAATAACTATCAATCGTTTCATTCCAAACCGCTTCACTCCCGGACACTGTATCGCCAATGCCGATTATTACTTTTTTCGCATTACCAATTCCATGACCTAGGATGGGCTTTTCTTTAACACCCATAATCCCGTTATTAAGTTGGACTAGTCTCGTTGCCGTACTGGACTGCTGTGTAGCGGACCCGCCACTTGAAAGAAATAAAACCGCGCCTAGCAGAGCTATAAAACCCATAAAAACAGTAAACTTGTGCATCGTGTAGTATACCTGCCTAGTTGATGGCGAAATACTACTCAAATACTTAAGCTTAACTGTAGATAGAGCAATAATAATAACAGCTATAAAAAGACATACAAACACTGACCGAGCATAAGTCAGATAAGCCGCCACCAGGAATAGCGGTAGAAACATGATAAGCGCCATCCCCCGCCATAGTTTGGCACTCATCATCGCAACTAGCAGCGGTATTATTATTATCAAATACTGCGACAAAGCCAAAGGATGTTCAAAAGTTGATTGAATCCTATAATTTCCATCTCGAATTTTGATTTGAGCTGCAATCTCTCCTGTTTGGGTAGCAGTGTTAGCAAGTGCCCTAAATATATTGTCACTTATTATTCCTTCAACAACCCCAAACATAGAAACATACAACGCGCTAACTATCAGAATAAAGAGCAGAATCTTTATTTTTTTGACACTATCAACAAATACTGCCGAATAAAACAAAATAAAGAAATTCATCAACACCTCATTCAACAAAATGAAAAATGAGTATTGCGATGGATTTGCAGCAAAAGAAGCAACTCTAAGTAAGAGATAAACAGCGATTACCAGATAAATTTTTTTATTAGTATGGACTGATAAACTTATTCTCTTTTGTGCTCCTTTGGATCCTAGCATACATAGAGCAGCAAGCCCAAACATCCCCGCAACCAACAGCCGTTGAGGATTCAACCCGACATTTTCGTGTAGTCGTATATCGAGATAGAACGGAATAACTCCAAATGCAAATAGGAAAATAGCTAATAGAGTTAACAGCAGATTCCATCTGCTCGTATAGCGCTTTGGGACCGCAGTGCGATCGCTAGACATATAGTTCATAACTTTCTTAACTTTAACGCCCGAGTAAGAGTCCCCAGATAACTTTTTACATTGTCCTTTAGCGTACTTTTTTTACTTAGAGAAAGTAACATCTTTAAGTTATACTTTGGGATGCTCATGTTGACAGTTGCTAAGGCCAACAACCTTGAAAGAGCAAGACTTTTCCTAGAAGCCTGATATGGCTGCATTTTTTGAAGCTCTGTAACATCAATAGGCTCCACAATTAGTGAATCCTTATTAATCACTCGATTCAGAATATTTCGCCCATGCTCAGTTCTAATTAATATAAGGCTACGTCCCTGCTGTTCGTCGAAGCTAGGATAACCATTCGTATCACCATGCCATGCGTCAGCACACGTAATATCTGCGGACTCCCCCGTTCCGTCGATGCAAATCTTGCATCTGAACTGGAGGTGTCGATTCAATATTTTCCCCCATGAATCGTCGTAACTCATACCTCTAGTAATATCTTCATGAGTAGTAACTTTTGCTTGTCCTGGCCATCCATCACCCCTGTACTGAAACCCCTTTACATCCTCGACATCTACGTCTAGTGCTTTTAGAACCGCATGTGTCCCCTTTAGACTAGGAACTCCTGCACACATGAACGATATGCAGCAATATATTTTCTCTCTTACCTCTTTATCTATTTCACAAATTTTGCGGACAGCAACAACATCGCAAGGTTTACCTATGAAGGCTATTCGCTTATAGTTCTTTATTGCTTCGAACAGGCCTTCTAATGGCGCAGCGGGAGCATATCTTGATCCGGCATGCTTCATAACATCTTCAGGATTAGTACTTATTTGGTACCTATTCTTCAACGGATCTGAAGTATCTACACCGGTATGAAGCACGGCATCCACTTCGCCTTGAAATAGTAAGCTTGACGCAATTGAAGTGATTGCGCCTCCCGAAGATGCTTTGTGGCGTAGCTCATCATTGGAAGACCAACCAACAAAGCTGTTAAGAATAGGCCCCCACAATCTGTCTTTACTTTGCTGGTAAAAAGCAGAGTCGACAGACACACCTGGGCAAATCTTTAGAATGTTATTCTCTTCTTGCTTCGTCAACCCTTCCTTTATGAATGGTCTTAAATATCCATCTGAGTTTAGATTCAACTTTATCTTTTCAGGTGTAGTTACTGAACATGCTCCGCAACCAACACACAGGTTATTTTCCAAAACGCTTTTGAGTGTCTCACAGCTTTTTAGCATGTGACATCTCCAATTACGCGATTTATAATCGACTTATATTTCTCGAGACGGCTATCAATACTGGCTTTGGCATTATGAATTTCATTCTTGAGTTTCGCTCTTTCATCTATATCGGACAGTATTTTTTTGAGCACATCCTCAGTTGTCTGCTCACGCAAATCGAGTACTCTTGTGTAATTAATCGAATTAAAAAGCCCCGCGAATTTCCGACTATATGCGAGTGGGGTAACAGGTACCGAGGAAGAAAATGCTCCAATCGTCGCGTGCATTCGAGCTCCAGTAAAATAATCTAACCCGCTTATATAAGACTTCGCTTCTTCAGGCCCTTTAAAACGGGGGGCAAGTATTATGCGATCATATTTTTTTGCGTAAACCTCTGACACCGCATAATCATCTTCGCTACTAAATTCAGTGGGTATTACGTGAGGAACTAAATGAATTTCAAACTCTGGCCGCGCCAACAAATGCTCAATAAGTCTTTTAGTCAGCTCTACATAGTCCGTTTTCAGGCTAAATTGATTTCCACCATTGTATCCACCCGCATGTAGTAAAGCAGATATATTGATACCAACAGCTATTTTATCAGCTACTGTTTTTACCTTCATTTTTTGATACGGCAGGCTGAAAGCTACATCAATTGTTTCTGCTATATTTTCAACACCCATATCTTTAAGCACAGCGAACGATTGCTGATCTCTCGCAATTGTTTCTTTACAGCGACGTAATATTTTTTTTGCAAAAAATATACTGCTTGCTCTGTGGAATGGGCCAATTGTTTGAGGCGAAAGCACCAATGTCTTTTTACTCAAAACAACTAATGCTTTACTCAATAGCAGTTTTGCTATTCTTTTGTACCCATAGATATCAGCAAAGCTATCGCCTTCTCCAATATCGAAAACCACGTCACACTTTCTAATACTGCTCAGGATAGCTTGCGGTCGTTTTAATAATGTTTTTTCCGAAAACTCAACAAATTCATATGAGTACTTGTCATTTCTAGGAGAGTAATCACATGGCCCTGATGAACCAATAACTATATAATGTGCTTTTAGCCCCCTAGCCTTAACAACGCTATCGATAAGTTCTAGATTCGCCAGACTAAGAGCGCCCACTCCTAGATTGCCTGAACTGAATGAATGCCACAAAAGGCCTATATTCATTTCCTACTCCAATAAAATAAGCTCTATCAAATATTTTGAGAATGAAATGTAACCACTTCAATCCTACATAAGCTGGCAGAGACACCAACTCAATTGCTAATCTATAAGTACCGGCTCGGCATATTTTACAACTGATAAAACATAAAAAATCATCATAATAATTTGAGATATGAGCAAAATGCTTAATATCACTTCGATATTGATATCGTAAAGAAAACTATACATCACTGTAAATATCACCGAACTCACCGCACATATCGCGTTTATAATTGCTCTTTTCTTCTGCTGCCCCTTAATAGTTAAGTAGGAGCCCGCGCCCGCGGCCAGAAATCGAACAATGATCATGAATGTAAGAATAATCTCTATATCTAGATCTGGGCTATACATGGAACCAAATAGAATTGATAAAAAGTAGTTACAAAACACAAAAAACAAAGCAGCCACAACTAACCCAAAAACAAAAAAAGAGCCCAACAAGTAATATTTTATATTTTTGTCAGAATGTAGTGTTGTTGCTTTAGGTATTACCAAAGCTCCTATCACACCACCTAGATTTAGCGAGGAACTTAACACCTTGGAAGTTGGCTGGTAAATCGCGAATGCCTCTTTCCCTATAAGTACAGATATTAAAATAGCATCTAACTGCGCTCCGAGATTGGAAAAGATGGAGTCGAGCGTGTAATGCTTCAATCTTGTGTAGTACCCAAAAACACTCTTGCTTGATATTCTGTTTCTAATTTTTTTTAAATTATTCTTACCTACCCCCCGCAGCAATATTCCCGTAGTAAATATGCGAGGAGATAGTATTGATAATGCTGCCAGAGTAGGACTAATGAACACAATACAAGAAATACTGATAATTAGAACTGACTGCGTAGTTGACTTTATTAACTCATCTTTAAATCTATTCGTAGCTTTTAAATTTACCAGATTTGTCTCGTTAATGGATGAAAGGATTCCAGAAAAGAAGGAAGCTAGCAAGATAACTGTATTATCTAGTGTAGTAGTTACAAGATTGTACATCACTAAACAAATCGCAATAGCAGTCGAAACTGCAAGTCTTGCAGCCATTGACTCATAGAGGCGCTTAGTATTCTGGGCAGTACTTTCAAGTCGAGCAGAGCGCAGTATCTCGTTATTAACTCCTCCATCCACAAAAATACATGTGATTTGTGCACATAATAGCCCAATGGCTAGATGGGTGAACTTTTCAAAACTCAAAGCATTTGTATATATTGCTATCATCCCTAACCCTGTCGCAATTCGTAGGGCAGTTGAAAACAGGGACATGAAAAGCTTTTTCATTTTATATCTTCATGGATTTTGGTTTTTTCACGCTACCGCCCCAGGATTTTTTGTCATTTTCCTGAGAACAACACATTTTGATTTTTCTGTTAATTGCTACATCACTAAGTAAATTTTAACTATCAACTAACTCTTCATCTTAAATGTGAAGACCGTATTATCGATCTTCACTTCATCAGTCAGGAACTTTGGGCCTCATCGACCATAAACAATTATTGCCTTTTATTATTGAAGGACTGCGGAGTCATCATGCTTTATCACTATTATATTCATAGCTATAATAGTGATACCCGCCATAACCATAGCTCTGGGACGCTTTTCTTTCTACACCGTTGAAAATGGCTCCTTTAATGACAACGCCATTCTGGGAGAACCGGCGGACCGTCAATTCGATTTCTTTCGCCGGGTTCAAGCCATAGCGCGTCACGATCAGGTTGGTCCCGGACAGGCGCCCGACGATCGCCGCATCTGTCACCGCCAGTAGCGGCGGCGTATCGAGAATCACCAGATCGTAGAGTTCACTCGCCTGTTCCAATAGCGCACTGAAATTGGCATGCATCAGTAACTCGGAAGGGTTGGGCGGGATCTGGCCTCGACTAACAAAATCGAAGTTGTCGATTTGGGTCTTATGGATGGCGGTGGCCATATCGCAGCGCCGGGTCAGGATGTCGGAGAGCCCATTATCTTGGGAAACACCTAACACTTTGTGCAGATAGCCCTTGCGCATGTCGACGTCGATCAATAATACACGCAACCCGGTTTGTGCTATCACCACCGCGAGGTTGACCGATACGAACGTTTTACCCACTTGGGGGCTAGGCCCGGAAATCATCAGGCGGTTGTTGCCGGCCTCATGCATGGCGAAGTGCAGACTGGTACGCAAACTGCGCAACGCCTCAATTGCTAGATCGGTAGGATGACTGATGGCCAGCAAAGTAGAACCTGCGGAACGCCCTCGTCCGCGAGAGAATTTGTCATCTTCGGTTTTCTGCAAAATGCTGTAAGGAATCGACGCGTAGACTGGCAACCCCAGTTGTTCGATGGCTTCCGGGCTTTCCAATCCCCGGTTCAGCGCCTTGCGTACCAGCACCAGGACCACCGCCAGCAAGCCGCCAAGAATTGTGGCGATCAGTACAATCAAGGCTTTTTTCGGTTTGACCGGTTTGAGGAAATTGACATCCGCGGTGTCGATCAGACGCACGTTACCGACGGTCCCCGCTCGCATCACATCCAGCTCCTGAGACTTGTTCAGCAATTGGGTATAAATGGCCGTCCCGACTTCTACATCCCGGGTAAGGTTCAGCAGCTCTTGCTGGGTGGAGGGAAGGCCCTCCACCTTGCTCGCCAAACTTTTCTGCTTGCTGCTCAACTCGCCGATCTGGGTCAATAGTGCGCGATAGGCGGGATGTTGCCGGGTGAACTTACGGTCCATTTCGGCTTGTTGTAACTTCAACTCGGAGATGCTGGTATCGAGCCCGACAATCTGATCGAGAATGGCTTTGGTTTCGAGCGTGATGTCCACGGACTTGCTGCGGGTCTGGTATTCATTCAAGGCATTCCCGGCTTTCTCCAGGTCCTTCTTGACTACCGGAAGTTGCTCTTTGAGAAACGCCAGGCTCTGCGCTGCCTCAGCGGAAGTGCGCTCTACGTTTTGCCGAACATAAATAGCGGCGATTTCATTGAGTGTTTTAATGGCCTGATTCGGATCTGTACTTTCCAGCGCCAGCCCGATAATGCCCGACTCTTTTCCTCGCTCGGATACATCCAAATCCTCTTGGTAGTCGAGGATGCTGGTCAGGCGAGAATTGCGGATGATTCTGAAGCGGGTTCCAGGGTTGGCGTGCATTTCCTCTATCTGAAATGCAATGCCATTTTGTTCGAAAAGTTGTCCAGCCTGGTTGGCCGCCAATACGTTGTCATCTTCGTCCACCAGGGTGTAATGACCATTTTCACCCGTGGTCAGGGTCAACTTCTTGCCCAGTTGCGAGTCGGGAAGATCCAGTTTGAATATCTTCAGCGACTCCCCTCCCCAAGCGTAACTGTTCAACCCCAACAAGGGGTCGGCTATTTCACCGGGATTACTATTCTGGAATCGACGCGCTAGGAACTCACCGACAACCGGGAAGTACATCGGTTGTATGACGATATCAAGTTTCAGGTTATCGACCGTCTTGCCAATCACCGCACGAGACTTGATCAACTCGATCTCGGTCGCCGAAGGCGACTCTTTTCCCAACATGCTGCCGACATCGGAGAAGCCCAACAAATCGTTCTTCTTCGCTTCAACCTGCAACAATGCATTCGCCTGGTATACCGGCGTCGCCAGCACCGCGAACGCTACACCAGCCGCCATAAAGGCACCGGTAACCGCGGCAATCAGCCATCTATGGTCGATAAGTGTTCCAAACAAGCCGAGAAGATCAATCTCGTCATTGTCGTCGTCCCGTACGTTGACTACCGGTGCTTGCTGCATAAGTCGGATTCTTTGCCTGTATTACGATTCAAAAAGGAGTGGCCATCAGCGCGTCAGGCGCTGTGCCCATGCGAGTACGGCTTCTTCGATCAACGCATAAGCGTGCACAAAAGCAGGTTTGCCTTGACGGTAGGGGTCGCTGATTTCGCGATCGTCTTGCCACTTGCCCAGCAGCAACACTTTGCCTCGCGCTTCAGGGGCAATGTTGAGTACCCCGCTGACATGCCGTCGTTCCATCACCAGAATCAAGTCCGCATCACTAACGGCTTGAGACGTGAGCTGAACGGCCTGGTGCTCGTGGGGCAGATGACCGTGCTCCGTGAGTACTGCGTGTGCCGTCGGCTCGAAGGGTTTGCCCGTCAAAGCAGCGAGGCCAGCCGAGCTGACCTCAATTTCAGAATGAACGAGTGCCCCGCGCAGCAGATGCTCCGCGGTGGGACTGCGGCAAATATTGCCGACGCAGACAATCAAAACCCTTTTAAGCAAGATAACATTCCCCGTCTTGTCAACATTGGCGGTGACATAGCACTTGCCGAACATAAGAGCTTTAAACTACGAATGAGTCCGGGTATTTACAACCCCGGTAACTGCAGCTGAAACTTTAAAATCATCAGTGCGTATTTATTACCATGACGTTTGAACAGCCCCCAACTTTTTATCCAGACAAAAAATAACATTTCGTTCTTCGAGCATTGAAAATAACAACCTGCGAATTTATCCAGACGATTTATAACAATTACGATTTTCCCGCGATCGTTCAATCTAAATTACACCGAAATAACGAACGACTGATATATAGCCGTTCCGCTAGCGCATTGCCAGGGCGTCGGACATTCGGTTAGAAGTTGGGTAAGAGATGCCTTGGGCAATCACTTTGTTTACAGCGGGTTGCGTCAGGAGCATGCCAAGGAACCACCAGACATGCTCGCCGGCCAACCGACCGCCCGATTTTTCTCTCTGCCTGTGCCTTGAGCGAAACATGGCGTACAGGCCTTTCGCTGCCTATGCAGCGTTGCCAACATTTTTTTCGAGTGATCGAGCCATTTAGAGCCCGCACTCTCCAGCGTTACCGGCTCCGACAACTGAGTCGAACCTTTCCTACTGCCATTAGCCATTCCATCTGTCTACTTTCAAGGACGCTTCCATGATTCGTAAATGCCTATTCCCCGCTGCCGGCTATGGCACTCGCTTTCTACCCGCCACCAAAGCCATGCCGAAGGAAATGCTGCCGATCGTCAGCAAGCCGCTGATCCAGTACGCCGTGGAGGAAGCACGCGACGCCGGCCTGCAACATATGGCCATCGTCACCGGCCGGGGCAAGCGAGCGCTGGAGGATCATTTCGATGTCAGCTTCGAGCTCGAACACCAGATTCGCGGCACCGATAAGGAGCGATTCCTGGAAGGCACGCGTGAGCTGATCGATACCTGTACTTTTTCCTATACCCGCCAAGTGGAGATGAAGGGCCTGGGTCACGCCATTCTCAGCGGTCGTTCGTTGATCGGTGATGAGCCATTCGCCGTGGTGCTGGCCGATGACCTGTGCCTGAACCTTGAGGGTGATGGCGTGCTGGCGCAAATGCTCAAGCTTTACGAACAGTTCCGCTGCTCGATCGTGGCGATCCAGGAAGTGCCCCGTGAGCAGACCCAGAAGTACGGCGTGATTGCCGGCGAGCTGATTCGCGAGGGTATTTACCGGGTCAACAGCATGGTCGAGAAGCCCCGCCCGGAAGACGCCCCGTCCAACCTGGCCATCATCGGTCGGTACATTCTGACCCCCGATATCTTCGACCTGATCGCTGACACCGAGCCAGGCAAAGGCGGTGAAATCCAGATCACCGATGCATTGATGAAGCAGGCTCAAAACGGCTGCGTGCTGGCTTACAAGTTCGAGGGCCGACGTTTTGATTGCGGCGGTGCCGAAGGTTACATCGAAGCCACCAACTTCTGTTTCGAGAACCTGCATCAGAACGCCCTGTGACGGCGCTGAACCCAGACAAGCGTGCGTTTCATCGAATCGATTTTTTGGTCGTTATTTCCCTATGGACGAAGCCTCTATGAAGACATTGAGCGGTTTCAAGGCAGGTGACAGTCGCCGCCCGTATGGCGCTGACCTTAAGAACAACCTCGCATACCTCATCGTGCGCGCCTATGCGTCGGAGCTGATCTTTCCCCGGGTGCAAAAACCACCGGTGTTGTTGGTGGAGCGCATTGGCGCCTTCCCCTCCTCCGGGGAAATCCGTCGTCGAGTCAAGGATGGCCCCGCGCTGCTGGCGAGCATCAAGCAGCGCTACGCTGCCGACGCCCTCGACATCAACGAGAGCGAAGGACTGAGCCTGGTCTTCGCCGACTGGCGCTTCAGCTTGTGCCTCTCGGATAAGGGCCACATGACTTGCCTGACCGTGGAAAGCCGCGGCGACAGCTCGCTCCTGCAGCGCAAAACCGTCGAATTGCTGGAGCAGATCGATGCAGGGGGGGCCTTTGAATGAACGCGATTGCAGCACACGCCGACAAAGCCTGGTATCTGGTGCAGTGCAAGCCCAAACAAGATGAGCGCGCCGAAGAACATTTGCAGCGCCAGGGCTATGCCTGTTTTCGTTCCACCTACAGGCGTGAACGAATTTTACGGGGCCAACGCCGGGTGATCAGCGAGTCGCTGTTTCCGGGCTATCTGTTTATTCAGTTGAGCCTTCAGGACAGTTGGGGCCCGCTGCGTTCGACCCGCGGTGTGTCGCGAGTTGTCGGGTTTGGCGGTCAGCCACTGCCGATCCGCGATACGCTGATCGACGAACTCCAGGAACGGGATAGCCAGGCGATCGTGAAAACGCTGTTGAGGCACGGAGATACGGTGCGCATCACTGAAGGCCCGTTCTCCGATCTCGAAGCGGTGTTCCTGGCCATGGATGGCGAGGAACGGGTGCTGTTGATGATGAATTTCCTGCAGCGTGAACAGAAAATCAGCCTGCCACTGGCGCGGGTCAACAAGCTTTAGATTTGCTCGGAGTCTTGAGTCAAAGAAACCTGTGGCGAGGCAGCTTGCTCCCGCTTGAGTGCGTAACACTCACAAAAATCGGCAATGGTTGTCAGATTTTTGGGGCCGCTACGCAGCCCAACGCGAGCAAGCTCGCTCGCCACAAAGCGCAGGGAAACCTACGCCGCCTCCGAGAGGTGATTCCAGTCGACCCACCCCAAAAACCACGTCGCCAGGATCAGCAAACCGAACGCAATCCGGTACCAGGCAAACACCGCGTAGCTATGGTTGGCGATGAACTTGAGCAACCCGCGCACCGCAATCATCGCGAAGAGAAACGCGGCGACAAACCCCAAGGCGAATACCGGCAAATCTGCAGCCTGGAACAAGTCGCGGTACTTGTAACCCGAGTACACCGCGGCCCCCACCATCGTCGGCATCGCCAGGAAGAATGAGAACTCGGTGGCCGTCTTGCGTGACAGGCCAAACAGCAACCCGCCGATAATCGTCGAGCCCGAGCGCGAAGTGCCGGGAATCATCGCCAGGCACTGTGCGAACCCGACTTTCAAGGCATCGGTCCAACGCATCTCGTCGACGTGATCGATAACGACTACATGCTCGCGTTGCTCGGCCCACAACATGATGATTCCACCGATCACCAGCGCCACGGCCACGGTAATCGGGTTGAAAAGATACTCATGGATCTTGTCGGCGAACATCACTCCCAGCACAACGGCCGGCAAAAAACCGATCAACAGATTCAGACTGAAACGTTGTGCATTACGCTGGGTCGGCAAGCCGGTGGTGATCTCCAGAATCTTGCGACGGAACTCCCAGACGACCGCCAGGATAGCCCCCAACTGAATAATGATATTGAACGCCATGGCTCGCTCACCGCCAAAGTCGAGCAAGTCGGCGGCAATAATCTGGTGCCCTGTACTGGAGATGGGCAAAAACTCTGTGAGCCCTTCAACCAAGCCTAGAATCGATACCTGCGCAGTGGTCCAGAAGTCCATTAATCCCCCGTTAAACCCTCTCGGCTGAAAGGTCTGCTAATGATGCCGAACATTTGATCCTGATCGCGATTAAACCTGTCGGACCAGCGGAGGATTAAAGCGCACTCTCTGCCCGCTTTAGCTAAACGTTATAAAACGTCTATGTCGGAGCACCAGGGTCGACCTTAGAATGACATTGTTTTATAGGACGGCACTTGTGCATCGCGCATTCAGGGATGCCACTCATTTCGGAGAGAGTGTCAGATTTTTTGTGTGCGGGCCGGTAATGGTGCCGTCAGGCAGGCCTTCATTTCACCAGGTCGGCCTGATGAATCGATCGCCATACAAGACCGCAAATTGATTCATGGCGTTTTTCAGTCATGGGCGGCACTGCCCCAATTGGCGGTGATATTTTGCAACGCCAGCCAGATCAGCTTCGTCGCTACATCGTCGGTTGGAAAGTGACCTCTTGTCTTGATGATTTTGCGCACCTGAGCATTGATGTTCTCGATGGCATTGGTGGTGTAGATCACTTTCCGGATGGCTGGCGGGAGACGAAAACGGGATGACTCGGTCCCAGGCACGTTTCCAGGTTGCAGCCCACCGTAGGATATTGTTTACCCCAAGGTCCAGATTCGAAGGCCTCTAGACCTGTTCGGCAACTTCAGCGTTAAGTGCTTGACAGATCGGTTTCAGGGCGCCCAAGAGAACACTCCATATGGCAAAAATCATAGTACTCGCCGGTGACAGCTTCAGGTACGCGCCGTCATAGCCCTCCCCCCACCACGACTTGGCCTTGCCGTCGTTCACGCGGCTGCGAATCGTCCAGCCAACGGCAATCTGGCCCCCAACCCTTCCCCTCGGGCCTCACCCCCAGTGTTCGGGCAAGAATGTCTCGATCTCTATCTGTGACAGTCATAGTTTTCTCCAGGCGTAAAAAAGCCCGCAACTGGGCGGGCGTTCGGGAGGATCTGCAGCAAATGCTGCGGGATAATCGGCACGTTTTTATTCTGACGCTCAAACGCTGGGCTTTGTAATAACCATGATACCCGAATGGTTATTATTTGACGCATTTCTAATTGAGGCTGATTGCTATGATCCACCGTAAACACCATTGCCAGAGACTCCCAAGTGAAATTGACACGTGCTGAAAAAGCCAAGTCTCGTGGATGGGTATGGGCCTATAAAAAAATCAGGGGTTATGGATGCCCTCGAAGGACAGCCGTCCACAGAGCAACCCTGTATGTACTTCGAGGCGACTCGGGAGTGTTCTCCAGCAAGCGCAGTTGGCAAACATTCCGAATCCGGCGTTAGCCCCTACCCACAATGTGCAGGCACGCACATAGCGATATTTTTCTCCAGGCACAAAAAAGTCGGCTTCTGCGCTCGCGTTCGGGAGGATCTGCAGCAACAGGCTCCATGTGGCTGGCCAAAACAATCGGAATGTTAAAAACCGTCTGATTAAATCAGGTACACGATCCCAGCGCGTGGATAGACTTGTATCCAGATTGATGCTGATGTGGTGTCGTCTTACTTTCTGATCATTGGAAAATATTGAGCTGCAATGTGCGAATATCGTAATTCGGAGCGGGATGGTTTTGTCAGATTTCTGGCCACTCACAATTAACGATAGATTAGCGCTCTTTCCCCCTTCTTAAGCGAGACCACTACAATGGAAAGAAATCCCTGGGTTGATTACGCAAAGGCGATAGGAATTATACTTGTCGTGTATGGGCACGTTGCGAGAGGTGTACACAAGGCCGGCATACAGATGGATGAAAGTCTATTTCAGTTGGTGGACAGCATCATCTACAGTTTCCACATGCCGCTGTTCTTCTTCCTGTCGGGACTTTTCTTCTATAACTCTTTTAAAAGCCGCGGTACCAGCCGCCTAATCGCCAATAAAGTCGATACAATACTTTACCCATATATTTTATGGTCACTGCTTCAAGGCTCTATCGAGACCGTTTTGTCGAAGTACACAAACGGCAGCGTTACATTTTCCGAGGTGCTTTCGCTCGCCTCGCAACCGCGGGCTCAGTTCTGGTTCCTGTACACGCTGTTCCTGGTGTTCGTGATCAGCTCCTTCTTATTTGTGCTATTCGACAAGTCGCGAAGTGTATTACTACTGGTGGCCTTTGGCGTCCTGTACTCCATCAATGGCGATCTATCTCAGAACCTAATAATTAACCTTATCCTAGGTAATGCCTTCTTTTTCATCCTCGGCATTTGGTTCGACAACATCAAGTCAGTATTCGATAAGAATTACGCCAGCCTTGCTGTAGCTTTGGGCGCACTATTTATAATTGGCCAGTATGTTTTTCACGGGCCCATGGGGATGATGTACCAGGATCGCGGTTTGGCATCGCTAGTCCTGGCCACGGTATCCATATGCTTCGTGATTGCGCTGTCTATGTGCCTGAGCCGATTGAGCATCAAGGGTTTGATGTATATCGGTGCGTCCTCGATGACTATTTATTTGATGCACATTATTGCCGGCAGCGGAGCACGCGTGGCGCTGAGTAAGCTCTTGGGCATTCAGTCTCCAGGCGCTCACTTGTTCATAGGTACCCTGATCGGCCTTGCCGGGCCGTTAGTAGCCCAAGCCATCATCCAGCGCTACCGTCTCAGCGCGCTCCTGACCGCACCTAAATCAGCCTCTGCAGAAGCTTTTTTCCTGCGCCTCCGGCAAAAACAGGTCGCCTGATAGGGCTGGGCGAGGGCTAAGCCTTCGCCTGCTCCGCCGCCCTTCTTCGGCACTCTGGTCGAGGTAGGAATGGCAGTCACCTGTCCCCTCCGCAAAGATCCGTACGTGCGGAATTACCGCATACGGCTCCTGCGAGCCTCCAACGCCTGGCGAAAACTCCATGCATCTTCATGCTTTTCAAACCCAAGCAAACTGTCGTCTGCATATCTCACAGCAATCATCTGACCTCGTGCAGTCTTCCGATGCGGTTACGCCCAGCGGGCGCTCACTACCATCTGCCTTTGGGCACTGTGGCCTTCCGCTTCGCTTAACAGCGTCGGCGCCCTGGACTCATGATTTCGCAGCTCAATGGCTGGCCTGCTGGTTTCCCCTGCCAACGCTTCACCGTACACCTCACGGTGCGCAACGCATGACTCGGGATCGAGGTGTTTCGCCAAACGTGGAGCCAGCGAGAACACCCATGGCCTTGTCCGCCAGTTTTTGCCCAAGGGAAACTGCCCTGTCCCATTACACCCAAAAGGAGTTGGAAAAGTTTGCGTATTTACTGAAGATCCGACTACGCAAGCGATTTAACATCGAGGTATCCACTCAGCTGATGGGCTTGCAACATGAGGCTCCTGCTTCAATTCAATAACCGTGTTGCACTCATCCCCTGCAACCGCCCCCTCTCGGCTGAAAGGTCTGTTGATGATTCCGAGTATCTATCGGGTCAACGGAGAATTAAAACGCATTATCCGCCTGCTTGAGCCAAACGTTATAAAACGTCCATGACCAGGGCTATGACCACCTCTACGGCCCCACCCGCCTGCTACGCTTTGCGTTCATGACTGGAGGAAATAACCATGCCGGACGATCCTAACCCCCCATCGCGGCCACTCATCGTCCGATCGTTGACGTTTGGAGTTTCGGCGCGCGCAATGTCTACCCCAAAAAATGATCGCCCAGAGAACACTCCACATGGCAAAGATCATAGTACTCGCCGGTGATTTCCCGCAGGGCGATGGGGAGTATCACTCGGGAACCATCACACTCAAGACAGCCCTTAAACCACGACAGGGGAAGAGTTTCTCCGTCTCGGAACTTAAAGATCTAACGGTCCAGAGCACGGACTCCAGTAAAAATTTAACGAGCGCCATCGGCTTTGGCATTGCGGGCGCTATGTTGCTGGGGCCAGTCGGGGCCATCGCCGGCTATTTGCTAGCCGGCAAGAGCACCGAGGTGACCTTCATGGCCACCCTGAAGGACGGCGGCAAGCTCCTGGCGGCAACCGATAGCGATACCTACAGGGATATCTCGGCACGTGCCCTCAAAAAGTCCCGCCCCAGCCGCCGAGACGCCCCTTCCGAGTCATTCAACAACGAATCCACTCACTGATCCGCTTGCCCCGCGACCGCGAAGATGTTGCAGGGCACGTGATACAGCACATGCTCTGTCGTACTGCCCACCCACTTGCCCAGCCCCTTGCGATGCGCGTTTCCCATGACGATCACGTCGGCCCGGTGATGCGCTGCGAAGTCGGTCAGCGCTTTGGTCACTGGCCCTGCAACGAAGTGTTGTCGCTCAATGGGCACGCCATAGTGGTCGGCCAATGCGGTAAATGACTTATGCAGAGACTTGCGCACATCGCTGTTGAAGCCAGGCATTGTTACTGCGCCAGCGCCTGCATCGGACATGTGGGGCTGTGAGAGATCGTAGGCATGCAGCAGATGCAGCTGCGCATTGCATTGCATCGCCAATCCATTCGCCGCCTGGATGATGCGGTCGTTGATGCCGCTGATCTGGGTCTCGGGTTGCGACGGATCGACTGCCGCCACGATCACTCGTGGAAGCGGGCAACTGACGTCGCTGACCAGATGGACAGCCACCGGGCATTCACGCAACAGATGCCAGTCCAGAGGCGTGATGAACACGCGCTTGAGCGCAGATTCGTGCTGCACGTCCTTGATCACCAGGTCTGCCTGCATTTCTGCCACGTGCCGAAGGATCTCTTGCAGCGCGTTGCGCGTTATCAGCACTTCGGTACTCAGCCTGATGCCGCGATCACGGATCAGCTCGGCCTCATCCTTCAGCCATTTTTCGTTCTCTTGCTGACAGGCCTCACGAAGCCGCACACCGGTAGTCAAACCCAGAATGCCATTGTCTTCGATAAACACCGTGATATGCAGCGCTGCGCCAGTGGCTTCGGCAATGGCGACAGCCCGCTGCAACGCCGGCGTATGACGCATGGCTGGACCGGCTACCAGAAAGAGTCGTTGATATTGGCTCATGTAACACCTCCAAACGTTCCGGGATATCTAGCCCCAGCTCTCTCGCCTGTCTTGCTATTGCCTCAACTAGCTGGATCGACACTATCAATATACGCCTGGATTCAATAAGCGAGTTAAAGACACCGCACCGAATCCGACGATCCGGATTCGGGCGATGATCCAAAACTACTTCTGCGCGTACTTCGCGCCGTGCGGATCATTAAGCTTGGCCTGCATCAACCCCCACTCACGCTGAATTATCGAGTACGGAATAAAAATGCTGATCCTCTCGGCGCCCTTAACCCCGGGATGGAAACTTATATCGTTAAGTGTGGTGGAGAAAAAACCGACATTGATCCCGACAATGCTGCCGTCGTTGGCGATGACTGGCCCACCCGACATTCCCTTGATCATCGGCGCATCATGGATGGCATAGCGCTCGCCACTGCCTTCATCGCTATTGATGAAAGGCGCCGGATACACCTTGCCTTGCCCGGTGACCGTGGTCATGTACGGACTCGTCCCCACGGCAGTGATGTGCTCACCCACGCGCGGTGCGCGCCATGACGGATAATGGCCGTCGGCCTTGTGCTTGATGAAGACCAGGTCGCAACCGGTGCTGCAGCTGTATTCCACGTTGCGGATGAGTGGGGTGTGGCGGGTGGTGACGGCGTAGTCCTCGTTCCATTGCACGGCCGAGGCTGTGTACAGATAGGGCAAGGGAAAGCCTGAGAAGACAGAAAAGTATGAATCATTGGCAGGCCCCGACAAGTCGGGTTTAACCATACCGTTGCATCCTGCAAGAGAAGCTCCTATTAAAAAGTAGGCCATGACTTTAATCATGATTAATCACCGACTTATAAGGAGGATGTCATTTTTGTTGTGGCGAAGCTTAGTTGTCTGGCTGTTGTAGCTTCCTCGTGGGTTCGCTTGGTTGGTAATGTAGGCCGAGGTTGTAATAGTGCGTATGAATAAATTGTGCTAAGTCCAATCGCTTTTCGATCCATATAACAAATTGCAAATATTTGACGCCTGAAAAATGACAGAACACCAAATAAAGATAAAAATTGAAGTTGTGATATTGCAACTAAAACGTGGGAAATAGCTGCCTTTAGAGCTGTTTAGATCTCTTCGGCATGCCTCGGCAACGCGATTGAAATTACCGCGGCGAATATAACAAATGCGCTGGAAATCCATAAACACGCTTGCAGCCCGAAGAGCTGATAAACCCAGCCAGAGAGCACAGTGCCGATCAATCGTCCCATGGCGTTGGACATGTAGTAAAAACCCACGTCCAGCGACACACCGTCTTCCTTGGCATAGGACACGATCAGGTAGCTGTGCAGCGAGGAATTCATCGCGAACAGCGCACCAAAGACCATCAATCCACCCAACAGCACCCACTGTTGCGACAACCCGGTGTTCAGCCCCAGAGCGATTGCCGCGGGCAGGCCTGCCAGAGCAAGCGCCCAGACAAACGCAGCGCGGCCATCGGGAACATGCCCTCGTTGCTTACCGGTGATTCGCGGCGCGAACGATTGCACGATGCCGTAGCCGATCACCCAGGCCGCGAGGAATCCACCGACCGCCCAGAAATCCCAGCCAAAGACGCTGCTCAGGTAAACGGGCAAGGCCACCACAAACCAGACATCGCGAGCACCGAACAGGAACATCCGTGCTGCCGACAAAATGTTGATGGCACGGCTCTTGGAGAGGATGTCGCGGAACCTGGGCTTGGCTTTCGCTTTGCCCAGATCCTTTTTTAACAGGATCAAGCTGCTGATCCAGATCAGCGCCAACACACCCGCCATGGCGAGCATTGCCCCTTTGAACCCGATTAGCGCGAGCAATGCCCCGCCGAGAAAGAAACCGACGCCCTTAAGTGCATTCTTCGAACCGGTGAGAATGGCTATCCAATGATAAAGCGTGCCCTGCTGCCCATCGGGCACTAACAGTTTGATAGCGCTTTTGGCACTCATCTTGTTCAGGTCCTTGGCGATCCCCGACAGCGCCTGAGCCCCCATCACCCAAGGAATCGTCAACCAGGCCACTGGCACCGTCAGCATCAACAGCGCTACAACCTGCATCCCCAGCCCGATGTTCATGGTCCGGTTCAGGCCCAGTCGGGCGCCGAGATAACCGCCCACCAGGTTGGTGATCACACCAAAGAGTTCGTAGAACAGAAACAACGCCGCGATTTGCAGCGGGCTGTAGCCCAACGCATGAAAATGCAGCACCACCAACATGCGCAAGGCACCGTCGGTGAGGGTGAAGGCCCAGTAATTGCCCGTCACGAGCAGGTACTGCCGCACTTGAGGCGTGAGGGCTGACAACGCTTTCATCACCGCGCCTTAAACGGCCAGGCCGACCATTCTGGCCAGTTCGACGGTGCGATTCGCGTAACCCCATTCATTGTCATACCAGGCATAAAGTTTGACCTGGGTACCGTTGATGACCATGGTCGACAGCGCATCGATGATCGATGAGCGCGGGTCGGTGCGGTAGTCGATGGACACCAGCGGACGCGTCTCGAACCCAAGGATGTCTTTCAGTTCGTTCTCGGACGCGTCCTTGAGGAACTGATTCACTTCTTCGACCGTGGTGACGCGCTCGACTTCAAACACACAATCGGTCAGCGAAGCGTTGGCCAGCGGTACGCGCACGGCGTGGCCATTCAGACGCCCGCGCAACTCAGGGAAGATTTCGGCAATGGCGGTGGCGGAGCCGGTGCTGGTCGGGATCAGGCTCATGCCCGAAGCCCGTGCCCGGCGCAGATCCTTGTGCGGTTGGTCGAGGATGCTTTGGGTGTTGGTCAGGTCGTGGATGGTGGTGATCGAGCCGTGGCGAATGCCCAGTTTCTCGTGGATCACCTTCACCACCGGCGCCAGACAATTGGTGGTGCACGACGCGGCGGTGACGATGCGATGTTCCGCCGGGTTGAACAGCTGATGGTTGACGCCCATGACGATGTTCAACGCACCCTGCTCCTTCACCGGAGCGCTGACCACCACGCGCTTGACGCCCTGGTCGAGGTAAGCCTGCAGCACCGCGACGGTCTTCATCTTGCCGCTGGCTTCGATCACCAGATCGCAGCCCGACCAATCGGTATCGGCGATCGCCTGGCTGGCCGTTACCTTGATTCGTTTGCCGTCGATGACAATGCAATCACCCTCGGCGTCCGCCTGATAATTCCAACGGCCATGCACCGAGTCGAAGTTCAGCAGGTGCGCATGGGTCGCCGCGTCGCCCGCCGGGTCATTGATCTGCACGAACTCGAATTCCGGCCAGCTCCAGGCGGCGCGCAGGGCGAGACGACCGATGCGGCCAAAACCATTGATGCCCACTTTGATAGTCATGTTGCAGTGCTCTGTCTTTGTTGTCAGGGATGGCGTTCCTGGAATCATCGAACCGGACAGCAGACAGCTGCCCGCTCCGGACGGTCGCCCATTTCTTCAAGGCGCCTGGCATCAGGGCTCAACCAGTGCTGGTTGGCTTCGAGCACGATGCTCAGCAACCGACGCACCCAGTCCGGAAGATTCGGGTGCAGCCGGTAGTAAACCCATTGGCCTTGCCGACGGTCCGACAGCAATCCGCACGTGCGCAACTGCGCCAGGTGTCTGGAGACTTTGGGCTGGCTCTCGTTCAACGCACAGGTCAATTCACAGACACACAGCTCACCCTCATGGGCGATGAGCAGCATCATGCGGACCCGGTTGTCGTCAGCCAGGCATTTGAAAACAGTGGTCGGCGTCAGAAGGTCAGCCATTTGATTTTTTTTCTGCCTCAGGAGATATGCGCTTTTTCGAATATACGTTTATCCGCATGTACGGTAAAGCGTCGGGGCAAATGTATCGACCTCGTATGGGGATGATCTTTATTTACTTCGACGTGGAGGCTAATTATGTCGATGAGCGTTACACCGCCCTGGATAACCAAGTGGTCATGCCCGCCTACACCACCGTGGACGCGGTGAAATCAAACGTGACGGTCAGTCAAACGCGCCACCTCGCCACCATTCGTCGCCTGTGAAAGCGCGACGCGAAATCTGCGCCACGTCTGGCTTAGGGATTGCACGCGCCGGTCGTAGCAGCCCCAGAACGACGTAATTCTGACGCGGCGGCACTCAAACTAACGCGCTTGGTCAGTCACCGGAGATGTAACGTGTCAACTCTCAATGAAATCGCAGCGAACCACGCGAGAATGGCAAAAGCACTGACAGGAGAGTCGACCGAAATGTGTGAGCGACAACCCCAAATAGTGGGAGGGTTCGAAGTCTCATTGGTTGATGAGCAACAGCACATTCCACTGCACCTCATCGCTGGCGTTCAGCAGGACAACCACCTAGGACAGGCAACTGGCTATTCGCTCTGACTGAATCTGATCAAGCATGCCGGGAGCAATGCTCTCTTTTCACTGTCGCGACACCATTTGCTCATTCGCCAATCGTGTCGCGCTTTATAGAATTGGTGCCCACCCTGACCAACTGCTGGCCATCCAGTAATCCATCTGAAATACACTTGGCCGGGCAAGCGGTGCTGACTTTACCCAGCGTCGCGCCAAGTGTCCCGAACACAAAGCTGAAGAAAACTAACATTGAGCCTGGCGGCGACACGTCAACCTGTCGCTGCGCCCTCTACACACCCTCGTCCGGCGCCTTGTCTGTCGCCACGAGCGTCTCGATTCCCCAATCGCCAGGCACATGCCAATCCTCTCCAAACAGCTCGACCGGATGCATCGTACGGTCGGAGCCATTGCCGCAAGCCAAAGACTTGGCCGGACAATACCGGTCACCACGTCAGGTAAAACATGCCCTTGGCCAGCAGGACGATGACGACCATATGGCAGAACAGGCTGCCATGGATGAAATGCAGGTATCGAGCGTTCATTCGGTTGCTTTTGAACAAAAACATGGCGGCCAGGAAATGCAGCAGCACGCTCACGGCGACCACAATCTTCAACAGTAACAACGTGCTGAACGATGACGCCAATGGCGTTGCAAGGACGGGCAAATAGCGCAGCCAGACCATGCCCAGTCCCGCGCCGAACAATACCAGCAGCACCCACGGCATCAGCGTACGGGCTCGTCGGCCGATACCCTGCTCGACCAGCAACATCACTTTGGCGGGCAACTGATTGCGGATGCTTTCCAGGAACAGCACTTCGAAGAACACCGTGCCGATAAAGATCAGGGCGGCAAACAGATGAAGGGTCAGAAACAGCGGATAGAGCATGGGATTCTCGCCCTCGGTTCAGCTGTCGGATTCTGCGCAGCATACCGGGCAGGCCGGTTCAGGCGGTTGACATCAATCAAGAAACCCGCAGATCCCGGATTCGGCCTGGTCTGGAGTACACGGACCAAGGAAGATCAGCGAAAGAATTTCGTATACCCTATTGCTATCTCACTCCAAACGACCGCCGCCGTGAACCTACCCAAATTCAACGCTCCCGACCTTGGCAATACGCCTTCGACTTCGGAAATCATCACCCGTCATCTGCGGGACGCGATCGTCGCCGGGCATTTCGCCGAGGACGAGCCGATTCGCCAGGACGACATTGCCCGCCAGTTCAATGTCAGCAAAATCCCGGTACGCGAAGCCCTCAAGCGCCTGGAGGCCGAGGGGCTGGTGATGTTCCAGCGCAATCGCGGGGCGATGGTCACGCGGGTTTCCGATGCGGAGCTGGCGCAGATGTTCGAAGTGCGGATGTTGCTGGAGGACAAAATACTGCGCCTGGCCATTCCCAACATGACCGAAGAAACCTTCGCCCGTGCCGAGCGTATCTGTCAGGAGTTCATCGGCGAGGATGATGTGGGCCGCTGGGCCGAGCTCAATTGGGAGTTGCATGCCTGCCTCTATGAGCCGGCGCAACGGCCGTTCCTGGTCAGCCTGATTCGTTCGGTCAACGACAAACTGGAACGCTACCTGCGCATGCAGATGAGCCTGTCGGCCGGCAAGGAGCGGGCTGACCACGAACACCGTGAGATCATCAAAGCCTGTCGTGCCAAGGATGTGGATCTGGCAGTGAAACTGTTGGACGAGCACATTGCCGGCGTCTGCAAGACCCTGTTCGAACACCTGCCCCACGCCCACTAGGTGCTGTGCTGATTTCGTCATCGGCACAGGATAAATCCATCAAGCCGACACCCCGCCGCACGGGCCACTCTTTCGTTCACTCATCTGAACGGACGTGGCCCTCCCATGAAACGCATCACCGTGATCGACTCCCACACCGGCGGCGAACCGACCCGCCTGGTGACCGCCGGTTTTCCTGACCTGGGCAGCGGCAGCATGGCCGAACGGCGGCAGCTGCTCGCCGAACATCACGATCACTGGCGCGCCGCCTGTGTGCTGGAACCCCGTGGCAGCGACGTGCTGGTGGGTGCCTTGCTCTGCGAACCCGTGGACCCGAGCGCCTGTGCCGGGGTGATCTTCTTCAACAACAGCGGTTACCTGGGCATGTGCGGCCACGGCACCATCGGCCTGGTGGCGTCGTTGGCGCATCTGGGCAAGATCAGCCCCGGCGTGCACCGCATCGAGACGCCAGTGGGGACGGTGCAGGCAACCCTGCACGACGACCATTCGGTGAGCGTGCGCAATGTGCCGGCCTACCGTTACCGCAAGGCGCTGGTGTTGCAAGTGCCGGGAATCGGTCAGGTGGTCGGCGATATCGCCTGGGGCGGTAACTGGTTTTTCCTGATCGCCGAGCATGGCCTGCGCATCGCCGGCGACAACCTCGACGCGCTGACCGCCTATACCTACGCCGTGCAGCAGGCACTGGACGTTCAGGGCATTCGTAGTGAGGACGGCGGATTGATCGACCATATCGAACTGTTCGCCGATGACGATCACGCCGACAGCCGCAACTTCGTACTCTGCCCCGGCAAGGCCTATGACCGCTCACCGTGTGGCACCGGCACCAGCGCCAAACTGGCGTGCCTGGCGGCAGACGACAAGTTGCAACCGGGGCAGATCTGGCGCCAGGCCAGTGTCATCGGCAGCGAGTTCGAAGGCTCTTACGAACTGCAGGGCGAACGCATCGTGCCGACCATTCGCGGCCGGGCCTTTATCAGCGCCGAAGCCAGCCTGATCATCGAACAGGATGACCCGTTCGCCTGGGGCATTCGCCCATGAACGAGGGCCTTGTGGCCGATGTGATCGTGATCGGCGCCGGCATCATCGGCGCCGCCTGTGCCCAGGCGCTGGCCCGTCGAGGCTTGCAAGTGCTGGTGCTGGACGCCGGCCTGCACGGCGCGACGGCGGCGGGCATGGGGCACCTGCTGGTACTCGATGACAATCCGGCCGAGCTGGCCCTGAGTCAACATTCCTTGCAACGCTGGCGCGAACTGGCACCGGACCTGCCAGACGGCTGCGCCTACCGCAACAACGGCACACTGTGGCTGGCGGCCAACGCCGAGGAAATGGCGGTCGCCCATGGCAAATACCTGAACCTGCAAACCCAGGGCGTGGCATGCGAATTGATCAGCGCCAGTGCCTTGCGCCAGCGTGAACCGGAACTGCGCGAGGGTCTGGAAGGCGGTTTGTTGATCAATGGCGACGGCATTCTTTATGCGCCGGCGACAGCCAGTTGGATGCTCGACACGCCGAATATTCGTCAGCGCCGGGCGCGGGTCAGCGCGGTCGATGGCAACCGCGTATGCCTCGATGACGGCCACTGGTTGAGCGCCGAAGCGGTGGTGTTGGCCAACGGTATTCAGGCCAACGAACTGTGCCCGGAGTTACCCATCGAGCCGAAGAAAGGTCATCTGTTGATTACCGATCGCTATCCCCGCACCGTCACCCATACCTTGGTCGAACTGGGTTACGTCACCAGCGCCCACAACGCCACGGGACCGTCGACCGCCTGCAATATTCAGCCGCGCCCCACCGGGCAATTGTTCATTGGTGCTTCGCGGCAATTCGGTACCACCGACCCGCAGGTCGAAGGCTGGATGCTGGCGAAAATGCTCAAGCGCGCCACCGAGTACATGCCGGCTCTGGCCCGGCTCAACGGCATCCGCGCCTGGACCGGCTTTCGCGCCGCCAGCCCCGATGGCCTGCCGCTGGTGGGCCAGCATCCACAGCGCCAGGGCTTGTGGCTGGCGGTCGGTCATGAAGGGTTGGGGGTCACCACGGCCCCCGCCACGGCCGACTTGCTGGTGGCGCAACTGTTCCACGAAACCCCGCCACTGCCCGCTCACCCCTATTTGCCCCAGCGCTTCCTCGGAGAACCTGCCTATGCCTGAATTACTGCTGGACGGCCGCGCCTTGAAGGTGGCCGAGGGCACCAACGTCGCCGCTGCCTTGGCGGCAAGCAGTGATGGATGCACGCGCACATCGGTCAGTGGCCAGCGCCGCGCACCGCTGTGCGGCATGGGCATCTGCCAGGAATGCCGGGTAACCATCGACGGTCGTCGGAGCCTGGCCTGCCAGACCCTGTGCCGAGACGGCATGCAGGTGCAGACATGGCCATGAATGAATACGCCGATCTGCTAATCATCGGTGCCGGCCCGGCGGGCATGGCTGCCGCCCTTGCTGCCGCGCCGAGCGGCGCACGCATCGTCCTGCTCGACGACAATCCGCTGCCGGGCGGGCAAATCTGGCGTGACGGGCCTCAAGCCAACGTGCCCGACCAGGCCCTGCGCCTGCGTGAGCGTTTGCAGTCCCGCAGTAACATCCGCCGTCACGCTGGCACCCGAGTGATCGCCAATCCCGGTCCGAAACAGCTGTTGGTCGAAGATGACGATAAAGGCTGGCTGATCAGTTATGACAAGCTGATTCTGTGCACCGGCGCCCGCGAATTGCTGCTGCCCTTCCCCGGCTGGACATTGCCCGGCGTGACCGGGGCCGGTGGCTTGCAGGCGCTGATCAAGGCCGGTTTATCGGTGCAGGGTGAACGCGTGGTGATCGCCGGCAGCGGCCCGCTATTACTGGCAAGTGCCGCCACTGCGAAAAAACACGGCGCGCAGGTACACCGGATCGCCGAACAAGCCAGCCGCACCGCCGTCGCCGGTTTCGCCGCACAACTGCCACGCTGGCCCAACAAATTGATGCAATCGTTCAGCTTGTTCGACCGCCATTACCGCACCGCGACTCATGTACTGGCCGCCCTTGGCACTGACCGACTGGAAGGCGTACGCCTGCAACAGCAAGGCAAAATCGTCGAACTGGAATGTGATCGGCTGGCCTGTGGTTTTGGCTTGATCCCGAACATTCAGTTGGGCCAGGCACTGGGTTATGCCATCGAGGGGCAGGCCTTGGCGGTGGATGCCTGGCAGGCCAGCAGCCGCGCCGATCATTATGCGGCGGGTGAATGCACCGGGTTTGGTGGCAGTGAACTGGCGTTGGTCGAAGGTGCAATTGCCGGCCACGCAGCGGTCGGTAACCTTGAGGCTGCCCGCCAATTGTGGCCTCGCCGGGCACGCTGGCAGGGTTTCGCCAAGGCACTGAATCAGGCATTCGCCCTCGCCCCGTCACTCAAGTCCCTGGCCCAGCCCGACACCCTGGTCTGCCGCTGCGAAGACGTGCCTTATGCCGCATTGGCCGGGCACACTGACTGGCGCGAAGCCAAGCTGGCCAGCCGCTGCGGCATGGGCGCCTGTCAGGGCCGGGTGTGTGGCGGCGCGGTGCAGCACCTGTTTGGCTGGCAACCTTCGGCGCCCCGCCCGCCCTTCAGCCCGGCGCGAATCGAGACCTTGATGTGCCTGAACGACACCCCGCCAACCTGAACCCCCCTTGGGGGTTTCAGCCATACTGCCGAGCCTCTATGATCCCGGGGTCACCCTCAGACCCCAGCGCCATGTATCCCTCGCTCAGCACCTTCAAACCCTGCGACTTGCCAACGCTGCTCAACAGCCTGCAGCCGATTGCGCCGCTGCTCGATACCCTGTCGGACGTGGTGTTTTTCATCAAGGACAGCCAAGCCCGCTACGCCTTCGTCAACCAGACCCTGGCCCGGCGTTGCGGTTTCAAACATTGTGAGGAGCTGCTGGGGCGCACCGCCGAAATGGTCTTCCCCGAACGCTTCGGCCCGCTGTACACCGAACAGGATCGGCGGGTCCTGTCCAGCGGCCGCGAACTGGCCGATCAACTGGAGCTGCATCTGTATTACGGCAACCAACCGGTCTGGTGCCTGACCCACAAACTCGCCTTGCACGATGAGCAGGGTCAGATCGTTGGCCTGGCCGGGATCTCCCGCGACCTGCAATCACCACAGTCCAACCATCCCGCGTTCCAGAAACTCGCCGCCGTGGACGCGCATATCCGCAGCCATTTCGCCCGCCCCATCAGCCTCGCCGAACTGACCGCCATCGCCGGCTATTCCGTGGCGCAACTGGAGCGTCACTGCAAACGGGTTTTCCAGCTCACCCCGCGGCAGATGATAAACAAGGCCCGCCTGGAAGAAGGTTCGCGGCTGTTACTGCACACCGACCTGCCCATCACCGAAATCGCCCTGCGCTGCGGTTACACCGACCACAGTGCCTTCAGCCGACAGTTCCGCGCCTTGACCAGTTTGTCACCGAGTCAGTATCGGGATAATCAGCGCTAAGGATCGTTCCCACGCGCAGCAAAGGAATGCAGCCCGGGACGCTCTGCGTCCCACTCTCTAAAGCCGAACACAGAGCGTCCGTTGAGGCATTCCCACGCAGAGCGTGGGAACGATCAACAGGCGATGTTTAAACGACACTTCCAGACACTCACTCAGCCTACACATCCTTGCGCCGTTGCCTACGACTACGCCAGAATCCGCCGGCTTGTGCGCCTTGAGGCCGGGCTCTATCGTTTCCGGGTCGCTGACGAATCAGCGATCGGATTTGACCGTCCGAACAAATCAAGGCGCGCCAGCGTCCAAGACCAAATTCAGGCATTGCCTGAAAAATCGTGTCGCGGTGGCTGTGCGTGGGACACCTTCGGGTGTGCCGGATTCCTTGATGTCCGGTCGGTCAACCCGCGTACAGCTGCCACCTTGTTCGTTTGACCGCGAACGGCGGCAGCTCCAGTCATCAAGGAGCTTCATCATGATCAAACCTACACCCAACCCACCGGCAACCGATCCAACATCCCCGTACGAATCCCTCGATTCGAAAAAACTCAACGAAGCCGCCGACCGCGCCCTCGACCACTACCTCAAACCGCCCATCCCCAAAGACACCAAGCGCAAACCCAGCACCATTTACCATGTGGGTACGAAGGTCGATAACGAAACCCTGCTGGTCAACGCCTGCGAAACCCTGGCCTCGGCCAGCGTGATGCTCAGTGAGTTCGCCGGGTTGGTGGACATGCCACATCGCAACATGATGTTGGGGATTCAATCGGTGGTGATGCTCGGGGAGCTGGCGGTGAACCGGGTGCTGGATAACCTCGACCCCCCGGCCTGATATTGATCTGAGGCTATAGGGCTTTTGTGGCGAGGGGGCTTGCTCCCGCTCGGCTGCGCAGCAGTCGCAAAACCTGAGCATGCGGTGTACCTGAAAAACCGTGACTGCCGGGTTTGGGGCCGCTTCGCAGCCCAGCGGGAGCAAGCTCCCTCGCCACAACAGCATGGCTGTCTGCAACGTTCTGCGGTGCTTTTTCGGGCCTCATCGATAACCTCGATCCGCCGGCCTGATATTGATCTGAGCCTATAGGGTATCTGTGGCGAGGGAGCTTGCTCCCGCTCGGCTGCGCAGCAGTCGCAAAACCTGAGCATGCGGTGTACCTGAAAAACCGTGACTGCCGGGTTTGGGGCCGCTTCGCAGCCCAGCGGGAGCAAGCTCCCTCGCCACAACAGCATGGCTGTCTGCAAAGTTCTGCGGTGTTTTTTCGGGCCTCATCGATAACCTCGATCCGCCGGCCTGATATTGATCTGAGCCTATAGGGCATCTGTGGCGAGGGAGCTTGCTCCCGCTCGGCTGCGCAGCAGTCGCAAAACCTGAGCATGCGGTGTACCTGAAAAACCGTGACTGCCGGGTTTGGGGCCGCTTCGCAGCCCAGCGGGAGCAAGCTCCCTCGCCACAACAGCATGGCTGTCTGCAACGTTCTGCGGTGCTTTTTCGGGCCTCATCGATAACCTCGATCCGCCGGCCTGATATTGATCTGAGCCTATAGGGCATCTGTGGCGAGGGAGCTTGCTCCCGCTCGGCTGCGCAGCAGTCGCAAAACCTGAGCATGCGGTGTACCTGAAAAACCGTGACTGCCGGGTTTGGGGCCGCTTCGCAGCCCAGCGGGAGCAAGCTCCCTCGCCACAACAGCATGGCTGTCTGCACAAAGTTCTGCGGTGTTTTTTCGGGCCTCATCGATAACCTCGATCCGCCGGCCTGATATTGATCTGAGCCTATAGGGCATCTGTGGCGAGGGAGCTTGCTCCCGCTCGGCTGCGCAGCAGTCGCAAAACCTGAGCATGCGGTGCATCCGAAAAACCGTGACTGCCGGGTTTGGGGCCGCTTCGCAGCCCAGCGGGAGCAAGTTCCCTCGCCACATTAGGGGTATTCCCGCAAAGGGTTAGCCGAATCAAAAGATCGCAGGTTTTGCCCGCTCCCATGCCTGTGGGTGTTCCTTAAAGGGGCGCCCCGCACATCCCTTGCTCCCATCTGTAACACCCGCCATTGCGGACCTCGACCCTCACGGCACCACTGCGACGCACTACAACACCTCTACTTCAAGGCCTGACGATTAATTCACGCCTCGGCCTGGAAATGGGCACGTTGATTGCTATATTTAATATCGTATACGAAATCCCCAATACGATATCCAACAGCACTTCACATCAACGAGGCCTCTATGAAAAACCCCGCATTTGCCGTAGCCCTCAGCGCTGTTCTCAGTACCTCCTTCATCGCCACCGCACAGGCCGACAAGCTCGACGACATCATCGGGTCGGGCAAGCTGCGCTGCGCCGTGACCCTGGACTTCCCGCCCATGGGTTTTCGCGATGCCGGTAACAACCCGGCCGGTTTCGACGTGGACTACTGCCACGACCTGGCGAAAATCCTCGGGGTCGATGCCGAAGTGGTAGAGACACCATTCCCGGACCGCATCCCGGCGTTGGTTTCCGGGCGGGCCGACGTGATTGTCGCCTCCACCTCCGACACCCTCGAACGAGCCAAGACCGTCGGCCTGACGGTGCCCTACTTTGCCTTCCAGATGGTGGTGCTGACCCGCGACAACACCGGCATCAACAGCTTCGATGACCTCAAGGGCAAACCCGTGGGCAACACCAGCGGCACCTATGAAGCCATTGCCCTGGAGAAAGACGTGAAGAGCTGGGGCACCGGCAGTTTCCGCGCCTATCAGTCGCAGAACGACACGTTGCTGGCCGTCGCCCAAGGCCATATCGACGCCACCGTGGTCACCAATACCGTGGCTGCCGCCACCCTCAAGTCGGGCAAATACAAAAACCTGAAAGTCGCCGGTAACGCGCCGTACGTGATCGACTACGTCTCTCTCGGTGCCAAGCGCAACGAGTATGGCCTGCTCAACTACCTCAACCTGTTCGTCAACCAGCAGGTGCGCACCGGTCGTTACAAGGAGCTGTTCGTCAAATGGGTCGGCACCGAAATTTCGCCGACCAACCTGACCGTGCCACAGGTCTACTACTGAGGTGTCCGGCATGCCTAGGCCCATTTTTCTGACCGGTCGCAGCCTGGTCGCGGGCGCCGCCGAGGGTGCCCTGCTGTTCGCCGATATCGGGTTGAGTTTCTGGGGCGGGGTCGATCCGTATAGCGGCGAGATCATTGACCGTCACCACCCGCTCAGCGGCGAATACCTGGCCGGCCGCGTGCTGGCCATTCCCAGCGGTCGCGGTTCGTGCACCGGCAGTAGCGTGTTGATGGAACTGATCAGCAACGGTCACGCACCGGCCGCATTGGTGCTGGCCGAAGCGGATGAAATCCTGACCCTGGGCGTGCTGGTGGCACAGACCATTTTCGAGCTTTCCCTGCCGGTGCTGTGCATCGGCCAGGAGGCCTTCGCCATGTTGCGCGGCAAGGCTTTCGCTCGGGTCGACGGCGCCTCGGTAACCGTGTTCGAACACTTGCCGGGCGATGCCTGGCAGGCACTCGACAGCCCATCGCAACCTGCAGAAACCAGCGCCTCGATTGAACTCACCGAACACGACCGGACGCTGCTCGACGGCGAACATGGCAAGGCCGCGCAGATGGCCATGCAGATCGTCCTGCGCATGGCCGAACTGCAAGGTGCCCGCCGTCTGGTGGATGTCACCCAGGCGCACATCGACGGCTGCATCTACACCGGGCCGGCGAGCCTGCGTTTTGCCGAACAACTGGTGCAATGGGGCGCCAACGTGCGGGTGCCCACCACCCTCAATTCGATTTCCGTGGACCAGCGCCGCTGGCGCGAGCTGGGTATCGACCCGGCGCTCGGCGAACCAGCCAGTGCCTTGGGCGATGCCTATATGGCGATGGGCGCACAGCTGAGTTTCACCTGCGCGCCCTACCTGCTCGACAGCGCACCGAAAGCTGGCGAGCAGATCGTCTGGGCCGAATCCAATGCAGTGGTTTACGCCAACAGCGTACTCGGCGCACGCACCCTCAAATACCCGGACTACCTGGACATCTGCATCGCCCTGACCGGCCGCGCCCCATTGATCGGCTGTCACCTGGACGCACAACGCAAGGCCCGACTGCAGGTCGAGCTGCCCGTCCTGGGTGAACTGGACGATGCCTTCTACCCGCTGCTCGGTTATCACATCGGCGCGCTAGCGGGCAGCCGGATTCCACTGGTGTACGGGTTGGAAAACCGCAAGCCGAGCCTGGACGACCTCAAGGCATTCGGCGCAGCGTTTGCCACCACGTCCGCCGCCCCCTTGTTCCATATCGCCGGGATCACCCCGGAGGCCATCGACCCGGAACAGGTGCTGGAGACGGGTGTGTCCATACCCATGGAAACAATCCGCCTGAAGGATCTATTGGTCAGTTGGCGCGAACTCAACAGTGCCCGCGACAACCGGGTGGATGTGGTCTCGCTGGGCAACCCGCATTTCTCCCTCAGCGAGTTCGCTCACCTTGCGCGGCTGTGCCTCCGTCGGCACAAACACCCGGACGTGGTCCTCGCCATTACTTGCGGCCGCGCCGTGCTGGAGCAGGCTCGCGACGCCGGGCACATCGCCGTGATCGAAGCTTTCGGCGCCACCCTGGTCACCGATACCTGTTGGTGCATGCTCGGCGAACCGGTGATCCCGCCGGGCGCAAAAACCTTGATGACCAATTCCGGCAAATACGCCCATTACGCACCCGGTCTGGTGGGGCGCAAGGTGCACTTCGCCAGCATCAAAGAATGCGTCGACGCCGCCTGCAGCGCTACCGCCAGCGGTCGCCTGCCGAACTGGCTGCAACCTGCCTTGCCGATGGAGAGCCCCGCGTATGTTTGATTACACCTTCCAATGGCGCGCGACCCTGCGCGCCCTGCCGGACATGCTCGCCGGTGCCGTGGTCACCTTCGAGACCGCCGCGCTGTCGATGATCTTCGGCGTGCTGATCGCCCTGGCCCTGACCGTGATGCGCGAAAGCAAAAACCCGCTGCTGCGTGGTATCGGCAACGGCTGGGTGTCAATCGCGCGCAACACCCCGTCGCTGTTCCAGATCTACGTCCTGTACTTCGGCCTCGGTTCGCTGGGCATGCACGTCAGCTCGTGGTTCGCCCTGCTGGCCGGGATCACGTTCAACAATGCCGGGTATCTGGCGGAGAACTTTCGCGGCGGCCTCAAGGCCGTACCCGACACCCAAGTGCGCGCCGCACGTTCGCTGGGCATGAGTGCCTTCCAGGCCTACCGCATGATCATCGTTCCGCAGCTATTGCGGATCGTCTTCTACCCGCTGACCAATCAGATGGTCTGGGCGGTGCTGATGACGTCGCTGGGGGTGATCGTCGGGCTGAACAATGACCTGACCGGGGTGACCCAGGACTACAACGTCAAGACGTTCCGCACCTTCGAGTATTTCGCCATTGCAGCGGTGCTGTATTACCTGATTGCCAAGACGATCGTCGCGGCAGCCCGGCTGATGGCCTGGCGGTTGTTCCGTTACTGAGGAGCTGTCCATGTTTGACACCGGTTTTTCCTCCAATGACCTGTTGTTCCTGCTCAATGGCGCCTGGGTCACGCTGCAACTGACATTCTGGTCGATCATTCTCGGCTCCCTGGCCGGTTTGCTCTTCGGCCTGCTGCGGGCCTTGCTGCCTCGGGCCAGTCTGCCCCTGGCCTGGGTGCTGGATGTGTTTCGCAGCGTGCCGCTGCTGATCCAGTTCGTGCTGTTCAACTCGCTCAAGAGCATCGTCGGCCTGAACATCAGCGCCTTCAGCGTCGGCTGCATTGTGCTGGGGGTTTATGCCGCCGCGTACTTCACCGAGATCGTGCGCAGCGGCGTGCTATCGGTGCCATTCACCCTGCGCCGGGCCAGTCGCTCGCTGGGCCTGAGCTTCCTGCAGGACCTGCGTTGGATTGTCCTGCCGATGGCCACACGGGTGGCCTTCCCTGGCTGGCTGAACCTGGTGCTCGGTGTGATGAAAGACACCGCGCTGGTGATGTGGATCGGCATCGTCGAACTGCTGCGCGCCTCGCAAACCATCGTGACCCGCATCCAGGAACCGTTGCTGGTGCTGTGCATCGCGGGCCTCATCTACTACGTCATGAGCCTGGTGGTCGCTCGCCTGGGCGCTCGTCTGGAAAGAAGGTGGCAAGAAAATGATTGAGATCGACAACGTACATAAATCCTTCGGCGACCTCGAAGTGGTCAAGGGTGTCAGCCTGACGGTGAACAAGGGCGAGGTGGTGTCGATCATCGGCGGCTCGGGCTCCGGCAAATCGACCCTGCTGATGTGCATCAACGGCCTGGAGCCGATCCAGAAAGGCAACATCCGCGTCGACGGCGTAGAGGTCCATCACAGCGCCACCGACCTCAATCGCCTGCGGCAGAAGATCGGCATTGTGTTCCAGCAATGGAATGCCTTCCCGCACCTGACGGTGCTGGAAAACGTGATGCTGGCGCCGCGCAAGGTCTTGGGTAAAAGCAAGGCCGAAGCCGAGGCACTGGCGGTGCAGCAACTGACCCACGTGGGCCTTGGCGACAAGCTCAAGACCTTTCCCGGCAAGTTGTCCGGCGGCCAGCAACAGCGCATGGCGATTGCCCGCGCCCTGGCCATGTCGCCGGACTACATGCTGTTCGACGAAGCCACCTCGGCCCTCGACCCGCAACTGGTGGGCGAGGTGCTGGACACCATGCGCATGCTCGCCGAAGACGGCATGACCATGGTGCTGGTGACCCACGAAATCCGCTTTGCCCGCGACGTCTCCGACCGCGTGGCGTTCTTTCGCAATGGCCTGGTGCACGAGATCGGCTCGCCGGATCAAGTGATTGGTAATCCGGTGCAGGCGGAGACGGCGGCGTTTCTGAAATCAGTGAAATAACAACTGGCCTCATCGCGGGCAGGCAATAGAAGGAGCAAACCATGCGCTCATCGAAAGTCATTCATGTAGTCAGTTGCCACGCCGAAGGTGAAGTCGGCGATGTGATCGTCGGCGGCGTCGCCCCGCCGCCCGGGGCCACCGTTTGGGAACAATCGCGCTGGATCGCCAAGGATCAAACCTTGCGCAACTTCGTGCTCAACGAACCTCGCGGCGGTGTGTTCCGTCACGTCAACCTGTTGGTGCCGGCCAAGGACCCAAGGGCGCAGATGGCCTGGATCATCATGGAACCGGCGGACACGCCACCGATGTCCGGCTCCAACTCGCTGTGCGTGGCCACGGTGCTGCTCGACAGCGGCATTCTGCCGATGACCGAACCGCAAACCCGGCTGGTGCTCGAAGCGCCCGGCGGGCTGATCGAGGCCGTGGCCGACTGTCGCGACGGCAAGGTCGAACGGGTGGAAATCAAGAACGTGCCCTCCTTCGCTGACCGCCTCGACGCCTGGATCGAAGTTGAAGGCCTCGGTTCATTGCAGGTCGATACCGCGTACGGCGGCGACAGTTTTGTCATCGCCGATGCCCAACGCCTGGGCTTTTCCATTCGTCCTGATGAGGCTGCAGACCTGGTGGCGGTCGGGTTGAAAATCACTCGTGCGGCCAATGAACAACTGGGCTTCGTCCATCCGCTAAACCCTGAGTGGTCGCACATTTCCTTCTGCCAGATCGCCGCGCCCATCGTCATGGAGAACGGTATTGCCACCGGTGCCAACGCGGTGGTGATTCAACCCGGCAAAATCGACCGCTCGCCCACCGGCACCGGCTGTTCAGCGCGCATGGCGGTGCTGCAGGCCAAGGGATTGATGCAAGTGGGCGAGCGCTTTATTGGCCGTTCGATCATTGGTTCCGAATTCCATTGCCGCATCGATTCACTAACCGAAGTGGCCGGCCGGGCGGCGATCTACCCGTGCATTTCCGGCCGCGCCTGGATCACCGGCACCCACCAATTGCTGCTCGACCCGAGCGATCCGTGGCCACAGGGCTATCGCCTGTCAGACACCTGGCCGGGTGCCTGAGGCCGAGTCGGAGCTTCTGTGGTGAGAGGTGTGGTGAGGTAGCTTTTGTGGCGAGGGAGCTTGCTCCCGCTGGGTTGCGCAGCAGCCCCAATGCTGTAATCGCGGTTTGTCTGAAACAATCGGTACTCTGGTTTCACGACTGCTGCGCAGCCGAACGGGAGCAAGCTCCCTCGCCACAAAAGCCCCCTTACCACAAGGGCTGCCTCACCACACAAGCTCCCTAGCCAGAGTGATTTCACCCAAAAAACCCTGATTGATTGAAAAAAGCACTAGCCGAATATTGTCACTTGAAATATCGTATACGAAATACAAAAAACGAACCGGAGGCAACAATGAGCAAACGCATTAACTGGAGTGGCGTCTTCCCCGCGGTGACCACTCAATTCAACGATGACTTCTCGATCAACCTGGAAAAAACCCACCAGGTGATTTCCAACGTGATCCGTGATGGCGTGTCAGGCCTGGTGGTGTGTGGTTCGGTGGGGGAAAACACCTCGTTGACCGCCGAAGAAAAAATCGCCGTGACCGAAGTCGCGGTCGACGCCTCCCGCGGCCGGGTGCCAGTGATCTGCGGTGTGGCCGAGTTCACCAGCGTGCAAGCGGCCAAGGTGGCTAACGCGGTGCGCCGGGTCGGTGTCGATGGCGTGATGCTGATGCCGGCGCTGGTCTACGGTTCCAAACCGTTCGAGACCGCCGAGCACTACCGCTACGTGGCCAAGAATGCCGACGTACCGCTGATGGTCTACAACAACCCGCCGATCTACAAAAACGATGTCACCCCGGACATCCTGATTTCCCTGGCCGACTGCGACAACGTGGTGTGCTTCAAGGACTCCTCCGGCGACACCCGGCGTTTCATCGACGTGCGCAATGAAGTGGGTGATCGTTTCGTGCTGTTCGCAGGTCTGGATGACGTGGTGCTGGAAAGCATCGCCGTGGGTGCCGAGGGCTGGGTCTCGGGCATGTCCAACGTGTTCCCGAAAGAAGGCGAAACCATCTTCCGCCTGGCCAAGGCCGGTCGCTTTGCCGAAGCCATGCCGATCTACGAATGGCTGATGCCGATCCTGCACCTCGATGCCCGTGCCGACCTGGTGCAGTGCATCAAGCTCTGCGAAGCCATCGCCGGTCGCGGCAGTGCGCTGACCCGTCCGCCACGCCTGGCGCTGCCGGAAGCCGATCGGGTGTTCGTCGAACAGATCATGGCCAAGGCCATGGCTAACCGTCCGGAGTTGCCAGACGTCGGTCTCTGAGTGATTGCCGGGCGGGTCTTTGCGGACCCGGCCCGGCTGCCTGTTTTTGCGCCTCTACAGGAAACGCCAGCATGTCCAATCCTCTACACACGCAAAGCGCAACCACCCCCTCGGGACTCAAACGAGTCGTGGCCGCCGCCATGGCCGGCACCGTCGCCGAATGGTATGAATTCTTCCTCTACGGCACCGCCTCGGCACTGGTCTTCGGCCAACTGTTCTTTCGCCAGACCGACAACCCGATCGACGGCATCATCGCCGCCTTCGCCCTGTATGCAGTCGGTTTTCTCGCCCGTCCATTGGGCGGCCTGGTGTTCGGTCACTATGGCGACAAGTTCGGCCGCAAACGCCTGCTGCAACTGAGCCTGGTGGTGGTCGGCATTACCACCTTCCTGATGGGTTGCCTGCCCGGTTTCGACCAGATCGGCTATGCCGCGCCGGTGTTGTTGGTGCTGCTACGGCTGATCCAGGGCTTTGCCTTCGGTGGCGAATGGGGTGGCGCCATTTTGCTGGTGTCCGAACACTGCCCGGACAATCGCCGGGGCTTCTGGGCCAGTTGGCCGCAAGCCGGAGTGCCGGCCGGCAATCTGGTGGCGACCGTCGCCCTGTTGCTGTTGTCATCGAACCTGTCGCAGGAGCAATTCCTCGCCTGGGGCTGGCGCGTGGCGTTCTGGTTCTCGGCGGTGGTGGTGCTGATCGGCTACTGGATTCGCACCAGCGTCGATGACGCACCGATCTTCAAGGAGGCCCAGGCCCGCCAGGCGCAGACCAAGCAGCAACAGCTGGGCGTGGTGGAAGTGCTGCAACACCATTGGCGCGCAGTGTTGGTGGGCATTGGCGCACGCTTTGCCGAGAACATCCTCTATTACACCGTGGTCACCTTTTCGATCACCTACCTGAAACTGGTGGTGCACAAGGACACCTCAGAGATTCTGTTTCTGATGTTCGGCGCGCACTTGCTGCACTTCTTCCTGATCCCGCTGATGGGCTATCTGTCGGATATCGTGGGGCGCAAACCGATCTACCTGATCGGCGCGGTACTCACCGCGTTCTGGGGTTTTATCGGCTTCCCGATGATGGACACCGGCAACAACTGGCTGATCATCGGGGCAATCACCCTGGGCCTGGCCATCGAGTCGATGACCTACGCGCCCTACTCGGCGCTGATGGCCGAAATGTTCCCGACCCACGTGCGCTACACCGCACTTTCACTGTGCTATCAAGTGGCGCCGATCTTCGCCGGTTCCCTGGCACCGCTAATCGCCATCACCCTGCTCAACAAGTACCACAGCTCGACACCGATCGCCTGGTACCTGGTCGGTGCCGCGCTGATCTCCATCGTGGCCGTCGGCCTGACGCGCGAAACCCGCGGCAAGTCGTTGCACCAGGTGGATGCCGAGTCCGCTGCGCGCATTGCAGCCCTGGATAACGCCGCGCCGGCTACTACACGCCGGGGTGATTCGCTGGCCTGAACCTTGTACCTGGCACACCCCACCCTGTGGCGAGGGAGCTTGCTCCCGCTCGAGTGCGCAGCACTCGCAAAATAGGCAATTGTTGCCGCTATTTTGGGGCCGCTACGCAGCCCAACGCGAGCAAGCTCGCTCGCCACAGAACAGCGCACGGCGCAGCACCTTGATTGACCTGCAACGGTCCTGCCTCACCTTTCCCGACAGGAGTTTTTCCATGCCCGAGATCATCGGCCACAACTACATCGGCGGTGCGCGCAGCGCCGCTGGCAACATCGCGATGCAAAGCCATGACGCCAGCACCGGCGAAGCGCTGCCCTTCTCTTTCGTGCAGGCCACCGCTGAGGAAGTGGACGCAGCCGCCCAAGCCGCAGCTGCCGCGTACCCGGCCTTTCGCAATTTGCCGGCGACGCGCCGTGCAGAATTTCTTGAGGCCATCGCCGCGCAACTGGATGCGCTAGATGATGAATTCGTCGCTCTGGTCACCCGTGAAACCGCCTTGCCTACTGCACGCATCCAAGGCGAACGCAGCCGTACCAGCGGCCAAATGCGTTTGTTCGCTCAAGTGCTGCGTCGGGGCGATTTCTATGGAGCGCGCATCGACCGCGCCTTGCCTGAACGCCAGCCGCTACCACGGGTCGACCTGCGCCAATACCGGATCGGTGTCGGTCCGGTGGCCGTGTTCGGTGCCAGTAATTTCCCGCTGGCCTTTTCCACCGCCGGCGGTGACACCGCGGCTGCCCTGGCCGCCGGTTGCCCGGTGGTGTTCAAGGCCCACAGCGGGCACATGGCGACCGCCGAACACGTGGCCGATGCAATCATCCGCGCCGCCGAGCAAACCGACATGCCCCAAGGCGTGTTCAATATGATCTACGGCGCAGGCGTCGGTGAAACGCTGGTCAAGCATCCGGCGATCCAGGCGGTCGGTTTCACCGGTTCGCTGAAAGGCGGTCGCGCCCTCTGTGACATGGCCGCTGCACGGCCTCAACCGATTCCGGTGTTCGCCGAAATGAGCAGCATCAACCCGGTGCTGGTATTGCCTGAAGCCCTGCTCGCGCGTGGCGAGAAAATCGCCGGGGAACTGGTGGCGTCGGTGGTCCAGGGTTGCGGTCAGTTCTGTACCAATCCGGGGTTGGTGATCGGTATCCGCTCACCGCAGTTCAGCGCGTTCACCGCGCGGCTCAGTGCCTTGATGGCCGAACAACCGGCGCAAACCATGCTCAACGCCGGCACCCTCGGCAGCTACAAAAAAGGTGTGCAGGCCTTGCTCGACCATCCAGGCATCTCTCACCTGGCGGGCCAGGACCAGCATGGCAATCAAGCGCGGCCGCAACTGTTCAAGGCCGACGTCAGTCTGCTGTTCAAGGGTGATCCACTGTTGCAGGAAGAAGTGTTTGGCCCCACCACTGTCGTCGTCGAAGTGGCCGACAAGGCTCAGCTGCAACAGGCACTGCACAGCCTGCATGGGCAACTCACCACCACCCTGATTGGCGAAGCGCAGGACCTGCAGGAACACGCAGACCTGCTGGTACTGCTGGAACAAAAAGCCGGCCGGGTGCTGTTCAATGGTTACCCCACCGGCGTTGAAGTGTGCGACGCGATGGTGCATGGCGGCCCCTACCCGGCGACCTCCGACGCCCGTGGCACGTCGGTCGGCAGCCTGGCCATCGAGCGTTTCCTGCGCCCGGTGTGCTACCAGAACTGCCCGGACGCCTTGTTGCCCGCGGCCCTGAAAAACGCCAACCCGCTAGGCATTGCACGGCTGGTCGACGGCAACAGCCATCGCGAACCGCTGTAAAAACACAACCTCCTGTGTGGCGAGGGGGCTTGTCGGAACGCCGCATCGCCCCGTTGGGTTGCGAAGCGGCCCCAAAACCTGCAATCGCGCTGTATCAGGTACACCGCATGCAATGGTTTTACGACTGCTACGCAGCCGAACGGGGGCAAGCCCCCTCGCCACACAGGCGCGCTCCCGCAGGAGAGTGGGCACCCGTTTCATTCAAGTCAGCAGTGCTTTCAGGTCGTTGTACAGCGCCTCAGGAATCTGCACCCCCTCCACCACACTGCGTGCCCGCGCTGCATAGCGCCGTTGCGACGGCAAGCGTGCACCCTGCCCTTCAATGCCCTGAAACAACACTTCGGCCCGGGCCAAATGTTCCTCCGTGGCCTCCCCCAGAAAACGTCGCGGGTCCAGCGCGATGATCAACTCGCCATGGTACGGTGACGACTTGCTGCCCGCGTCATAGGCCAGCGACTCGGCACTGGTCAGGTCACCGATCAAAGGCCCGGCAATCAACTCCACCATTGCCGCCAGTGCCGACCCTTTGTGCCCACCGAACGTCAGCATCGCACCGCTGTCGAGCACAACATTGGCATCGGTACTCGGCCGCCCCTCGGCATCAACGCCCCACCCCTCGGGAATCGCCTTGCCGGCACGCCGATGCAACTCGATATCACCACGGGCAATCGCACTGGTGGCGAAGTCGAACACAAATGGATCCCGCCCCGCACGCGGCCAGCCAAAGGCAATGGGATTGGTGCCGAATACCGGCACACGCCCCCCGGCCGGTGCCACCCAGGCATGACTCGGATTACACGCCAGCGCCACCAGCCCGGCGGCGGTCAACTGCTCGATCTCTACCCACAACGCCGAGAAATGCACACAGCGATTGATCGCCAACGCCGCAATCCCGTTGGCGCGGGTCTTCGCCGCCAGCAATGCAAGCCCGGCCTGAAACGCCAACTGCGAGAAACCACCACCAGCGTCCACCCGCACGATCGACGGCGCCTGGTCGATCACCTGCGGCTCGGCGTCGGCCGACACCTTGCCGGCCCGCAGGGAATTCACGCAGCCCAGAATCCGGTACAAACCGTGGGAGGCACAGCCATCGCGCTCGCCGGCAATCACCGTCGCCGCCACCGCTTGCGCATGGGCCAGATTAAAACCGTTGTGCAACAGGATCGATTCGGCCAACTCACGGGCTTCGATCAGGGTCAGTCGGATCATGGTCATCTCCTTGGACAGACCGCTCAGGGTGATCTGTTTGCAGAGATGTGGCTTGATGGGTTTGGGCGCGGGGGGTGACGAAATTGGCACAGGGTTGATGAGAGGCGCAGCCTGCTCTCTGGACTTACGTCCCGATTCGGCGGCCAGGGCCTGTGCCACCCTCAGCTATTTCTTGAATGGCATCACGTAGGTGAAAAATCCTTTCAGGTCATCGCGCAGGCGCTCTGAGACAAGAGGGTCATCAAATATGCCAGGGTCAAAGTAGATGAGCCACGCGCCATCTGCCCTTAGCTCCGAGTCGGCAAAGTAGGCCCCTACTTCATTTTCGGTAAGCCCAGTGGCCTCAGCGATTTCCTTGATCGTAGGCTTGCTTTTCATCCGCAGCCTCCTTGGTTCGGCGGTATGCCGAATCATTCACAAATAGCCCACAAACCCCAATCACGCCACAGCCTTCTGTCACGCAGGACAGCGCCTGACTGCAGCGCGCGCCCCAGTGATGAAAGCCGGTCACCGACCGTTCACTCGGGCTGCGTTCTTCTAGACTTAACAGATAGTCGCAGACAGAATCGAACACGTCGCTTTGGTGCAGATGAATCAAAGGCAGCGTGGCAAGCTGCCTGTTATGCCCTGAAGAGGTGCGGCAAAGACCGTACCGGGCCCAACAAGATGCCCGCTCAGGGTGCCTGGCCAACGGCCTGAAAATGCCACGATATCGTGACGTGGCGTGAGTGCCGCAGCCGACACTTTCGGACAAACGACAACCACCTGGTTTGTCCGTGACCGTGAGGAATGCTGTATGCCTGATGAGATGTTGCACCTGCCAATGGTCAACAGCCTGCTGGAGCGCCACAAGGGTTCTCCCGGCGCACTGTTGCCGATCCTCCATGAGATTCAGGAGGGCATCGGCTACATCCCCGATGCCGCCATCCCCGAGATTGCCCACGCGCTAAACCTGAGTCAGGCCGAGGTTCGCGGGGTGATCAGCTTTTACCATGATTTTCGCACCGCGCCACCGGCCCGGCATATCTTGCGCCTGTGCCGGGCCGAGTCCTGCCAGAGCCGCGGCGCTGAGCAGCTTGCGGCGCAATTGCGCGAACGCCTGCAACTGGACGATCACGGCAGCAGTGCCGACGGCAACATCAGTCTGCGCCCGGTGTATTGCCTCGGTGCCTGCGCCTGCTCGCCCGCCCTGGAGCTGGATGGCCAGGTGCATGCGCGACTCAGCGCCGAGCGCCTGGATGCCCTGCTCGACGCTTGCCAGGAGGACGCATGATGCCGACGCTTTATCTGCCCTGTGATTCTCTTGCCCGTGCCGTCGGCGCGGATGAGGTGGCAGTCGCCCTGGCCACTCACGCCCGGGAATGTAACCTGCCGCTGGACCTGCAACGCACCAGCTCTCGCGGCCTTTATTGGCTGGAACCGCTGCTGGAAATGGACAGCCCGCAAGGCCGTGTCGGCTTCGGCCCGCTGACCGCCGCTGATGTGCCCTCCGTGCTCGATGCGCTGCAAGGCGATCCGTCCACCCATCCACTGGCCTTGGGCCCGGTGGAGCAGTTGCCTTATCTAAAGACTCAACAACGCCTGCTGTTCGCCCGCGCCGGCATTACCCGGCCGCTGTCCCTGGAAGATTACCGGGCCCACGGCGGCTTCGAAGGCTTGGCCCAGGCCATCGCCCTGGGCGGCGAGCAGACCGCGACTGCCGTGTTTGATTCGGGCCTGCGTGGCCGTGGCGGCGCGGCGTTCCCGGCGGGGATCAAATGGCGCACGGTGCGCGCAACCCAGGCGACGCAAAAATACATCGTGTGCAACGCCGACGAAGGTGACTCCGGCACCTTCGCCGACCGCATGCTGATGGAAGGCGACCCCTTCCTGCTGATCGAAGGCATGGCCATTGCCGGCATCACCGTCGGCGCCAGCTACGGCTACATCTATGTGCGCTCGGAATACCCACAGGCGGTGGCCACGCTGCGCGAAGCGCTGGACATCGCCCGGTCCGCCGGTTACCTGGGCACCAACGTCGGCGGCAGCGGCCAGGCCTTCGATATGGAAGTGCGCGTCGGGGCCGGCGCTTATATCTGCGGTGAGGAAACCGCACTGCTGGACTCCCTCGAAGGCAAACGCGGGATCGTCCGCGCCAAGCCGCCGATCCCCGCCTTGCAGGGGCTGTTCGGCTTGCCGACCCTGGTGCACAACGTGCTGACCCTGGCCTCGGTGCCGCTGATTCTGGCCAAGGGCGCGCAGTTCTATCGCGATTACGGCATGGGCCGCTCGCTGGGCACCATGCCCTTCCAGCTGGCGGGCAATATTCGCCACGGCGGCCTGGTGGAACGGGCCTTTGGCCTGACCCTGCGCGAACTGGTGGAAGACTACGGCGGCGGTACCGCCAGTGGCCGGCCACTGAAGGCCGCGCAGGTTGGCGGCCCTCTCGGCGCCTGGGTGCCGCCCTCGCAATTCGACACGCCGCTGGATTACGAAGCCTTCGCTGCCATTGGCGCGATGCTCGGTCACGGTGGTGTGGTGGTGGCTGACGACAGCCTGGACATGGCCCGCATGGCACGCTTCGCCATGCAGTTCTGCGCCGAGGAATCCTGTGGCAAATGCACCCCATGCCGCATCGGCTCGACCCGGGGCGTTGAGGTGATCGACCGCCTGCTGGCCGCGCCTGACCAGAACGGTCGCGATGAGCAGGCAATCATCCTCAAGGACCTGTGCGACACCATGCAATACGGTTCGCTGTGCGCGTTGGGCGGCATGACCTCCTATCCGGTCGTCAGCGCCCTCAAGCACTTCCCCGCCGACTTCGGTCTGCAAGCCTCGGAGGCCGACCAATGATCACTCTCTTCGACCCGAAAACCGATATCGATCTTGGCTCTCTTGATCTGGGGACGCCGGCCCGCGACAGCCAGGTGCAAGTCACCCTGAACATCGACGGCCGCAGCATCAGCGTGCCCGAAGGTACCTCGGTGATGCGTGCCGCCGCGCTGCTGGGCACCACCATTCCCAAACTGTGCGCCACCGACAGCCTGGAGGCCTTCGGCTCCTGCCGCATGTGCCTGGTGGAGATCGACGGCATGCGCGGCTACCCGGCGTCCTGCACCACGCCGGTCAGCGAAGGCATGAGCGTGCACACCCAAACGCCTAAGCTCGCGACCCTGCGCCGCAACGTCATGGAGCTGTACATCTCCGATCACCCGCTGGACTGCCTGACCTGCTCGGCCAACGGCAACTGCGAGCTGCAAACCGTGGCCGGCCAGGTCGGCCTGCGGGAAGTGCGTTATGGCTATGAAGGCGAGAACCATCTGGCCGACCAGAAGGACACCTCCAACCCCTACTTCGACTATGACCCGAGCAAGTGCATCGTCTGCAACCGCTGCGTGCGCGCCTGCGAAGAAACCCAGGGCACGTTTGCCCTGACCATTACCGGGCGCGGTTTTGAATCCCGGGTCGCGGCCGCCGGTGGCGACAACTTCCTGGAGTCGGAATGCGTGTCCTGCGGCGCCTGTGTGCAAGCTTGCCCGACCGCAACCCTGATGGAAAAAAGCGTGGTCGAACTGGGCCAGCCCGAACGTAGTGTGATCACCACCTGCGCCTATTGCGGCGTGGGCTGTTCGTTCCGTGCAGAAATGAAAGGCGAGCAACTGGTGCGCATGGTTCCGGACAAGAACGGTCAGGCCAACCACGGCCACTCCTGCGTCAAAGGGCGCTTTGCCTGGGGCTACGCCACCCACCCGGATCGCATCACCAAGCCGATGATCCGCAAGTCCATTCACGACTCTTGGCAGGAAGTCAGCTGGGATGAAGCGGTGACCTACGCCGCCGGCGAATTCCGTCGGTTGCAGCAAAAATACGGCCGCGACTCCATTGGGGGCATTACCTCCAGCCGCTGCACCAACGAAGAAACCTACCTGGTGCAGAAGCTGGTGCGCGCCGCCTTCGGCAACAACAACGTCGACACCTGTGCGCGGGTCTGCCACTCACCGACCGGCTATGGCTTGAAACAAACCCTGGGCGAGTCCGCCGGCACCCAGAGCTTCGACTCGGTGATGCAGGCCGACGTGATCCTGGTGATGGGCGCCAACCCCAGCGACGCCCACCCGGTGTTCGCCTCCCAGCTCAAGCGCCGCCTGCGTGAAGGCGCGCGTCTGATCGTCATCGACCCACGTCGTATTGACCTTGTGGACTCGGTGCATGCCCGCGCCGAATTGCACCTGGCCCTGCGCCCGGGCACCAACGTCGCCATGCTCAACGCCCTGGCCCACGTCATCGTCACCGAAGGCCTGCTCAACCAGGCCTTTATCGACGCCCGTTGCGAGGGCAGCGATTTCGCCCACTGGAGCGAGTTCGTCAGCCGCGCGGAAAACTCGCCGGAAGTCCTGGGCGACATCTGCGGCGTAGCGGCTGCCGACATCCGTGCCGCCGCCCGGCTGTATGCCACCGGCGGCAACGCGGCGATCTACTACGGCCTGGGCGTCACCGAGCACAGCCAGGGCAGTACCGCGGTCATGGGCATCGCCAACCTGGCCATGGCCACCGGCAACATCGGGCGCGAAGGCGTGGGCGTGAACCCGCTGCGGGGGCAGAACAACGTTCAGGGCTCCTGCGACATGGGCTCCTTCCCCCACGAACTGCCCGGTTACCGACACGTCTCCAACGAGGTGGTACGGACGCAGTTCGAACAGGCCTGGAACGTCACCCTGCAACCCGACCCGGGCCTGCGCATCCCCAACATGTTCGAGTCGGCACTGGCCGGTAGCTTCAAGGGCCTGTACTGCCAAGGCGAAGACATCGCCCAGAGCGACCCCAATACCCAACACGTCACCGCGGCACTGTCGGCCATGGAATGCGTGGTGGTTCAGGACATTTTCCTCAACGAAACCGCCAAGTTCGCCCATGTGTTCCTGCCGGGCGCCTCGTTCCTGGAAAAAGACGGCACCTTCACCAACGCCGAGCGGCGTATCTCCCGGGTGCGCAAAGTCATGGAACCGCTGGGCGGAAAGGCTGACTGGGAAGGTACCGTGGCTCTGGCCAACGCCCTGGGCTATCCGATGAACTACAAGCATCCGTCGCAAATCATGGATGAAATCGCCAGCCTGACGCCAACCTTCACCAACGTCAGCTACGACTCGCTGGAGCGCCACGGCAGCCTGCAATGGCCGTGCAACGCCGCGGCACCGGACGGCACACCGACCATGCACATCGAGGAATTCGTGCGCGGCAAGGGACGCTTCATGCTCACCGGCTACGTGCCCACCGAGGAGAAGGTCAACAGTCGCTATCCGCTGCTGCTGACCACCGGGCGCATCCTCAGCCAATACAACGTTGGCGCCCAGACCCGGCGTACCGACAACGTCGCCTGGCACGACGAAGACCGCCTGGAAATCCACCCGACTGACGCCGAGAGCCGAGGCATCAACGAAGGTGATTGGGTCGGTATCGGCAGCCGCGCCGGGCAGACCGTCCTGCGTGCGCGGGTCAGCGAACGGGTAGCTCCGGGCGTGGTGTACACCACTTTCCACTTCCCTGAATCGGGGGCCAACGTGATCACCACCGACAACTCCGACTGGGCCACCAACTGTCCGGAGTACAAGGTCACGGCAGTGGAAGTCAGCCGCGTCTACCACCCATCCGAGTGGCAAAAACGCTATCAGGCATTCAGCGACGAGCAGCAACGCCTGCTCGACGAACGCCGTCAGGCGCGTGGCGCTAAAGCGGAGGTACGCCGATGAGTACCGACAACCTGATCAAAATGGTCAACCAGATCGCCCAGTACTTCGCCACCGAACCGGACCAGCAACAGGCGGTGCTCGGCGTGCGCAATCACCTGCAGATGTACTGGACGCCCGGCATGCGCAAGGAGTTGCTGGCCTGGCAGACAGCGCACCAGGGGGCGGACTTGCACCCATTGGCGCAGGCGGCAGTCAGTGGGGCGGGCTGGGAGGCTTAGGTTCGCACGACCCTAGGCCTGTCGAGGCAGGCCAAGGGTCGTTCCAGAGGTTTTGACGTCGACTTCGAAGGCGTGGACAACCCGCTTCCTTTCGATCAGAAGTGCGCAGCGTCCAGCTTGTAGAGGGATTCGCTGCCGGCCCTGACCGAAGCGCTCAACGAGTGGATGCGTGGCAACAGGCGGGTGAAGTAGAAGCGCGCGGTGGCCAGTTTGCTGGCATAGAAAGCGTCCTTGGAGTGCGTACTCATGGCGGTTTTGGCCATTCGCGTCCACATGTAGGCGTACGCGGTGTAGCCAAACACGTGCAGGTACTCGACCGAAGCCGCGCCAATTTCATTCGGATTGCTCTGGGCTCGGTCCAACAGCCATGCGGTCAGTTCGTCGAGGGTGTCGACGGCGGCGTTCAACGGTTTGGTGAACTCACCGAGGTCAGCGCAGGCATTGGCGGTAAAGTTGCGGATTTCCGAAGCGAACAGCCGGTACAGCGCCCCGCCGCTGCCAACGATTTTGCGCCCGGCCAAATCCAGTGACTGGATACCGTTGGTGCCTTCGTAGATCTGTGTGATGCGCACATCGCGAACCAGTTGTTCCTGGCCCCATTCGCGGATGTAACCGTGGCCGCCGAAGATCTGCTGGCCGTGCACGGTGGTTTCCAGCCCCATGTCGGTGAGAAACGCCTTGGCCACCGGGGTCAGCAACGACACCAGCGCCTGGGCGCGGGTGCGGGTCGCCGCGTCATCGCTGTACTTGGCGGTATCCAGTTGCAGGGCCACGTAACTGGAGAACGCCCGCCCGCCTTCGTTCAAGGCTTTCATGGTCAACAACATGCGCCGTACATCCGGATGCACAATGATCGGGTCCGCGGCCTTGTCAGTAGCCTGTGGACCGGTCGGCGCGCGGCTCTGGATGCGTTCGCGGGCGTATTCGACGGCGTTCTGGTACGAGCGCTCACCCAACGCCAGGCCCTGGATGCCCACGCCAAGGCGTTCGTAATTCATCATGGTGAACATCGCAGCCAAGCCTTTGTTCGGCGCATCGACAATCCAGCCAGTCGCCTCGTCAAAGTTCATCACGCACGTAGCGGAGGCCTTGATGCCCATCTTGTGCTCGATGGAACCGCAGGACAGCGAGTTGCGCTCACCCAGCGAGCCATCGGCATTGACCAGCACCTTGGGCACCAGGAACAGGGAAATCCCCTTGGGGCCGGCGGGTGCATCCGGCAACCGGGCGAGCACCAAATGAATGATGTTTTCGGTCAGGTCGTGCTCGCCGCCAGTGATGAAAATCTTGCTGCCGCTGATCTTGAAACTGCCGTCGGCCTGAGGTTCGGCCCGGGTGCGAATCAGGCCCAGGTCCGTGCCAGCATGCGCCTCGGTCAGGCACATTGAACCGGTCCAGGTGCCGGCATACATGTTCGGCAGATAGCGTTCCTTGAGCTCTTCACTGGCGTGGGCATTGATCGACAGACACGCACCGGCAGTCAGCATCGGATACAGGCCGAACGACAGGCTCGCCGAGTTGACCATCTCCTCGACCTGAGCCGAAATCGCCTTGGGCATGCCCATGCCACCGAACTGCGGATCGCCGCCAACACCCACCCAACCGCCTTCGGCGAACGCCTGGTAAGCCGCGACAAAACCATCCGGCGCCTGGACCGCGCCATTGCTCCAGGTGCAACCCTGCTCATCGCTGCTGCGGTTCAGCGGCGCGACCACCTCGGCACTGATCTTGCCGGCCTCTTCAAGGATGGCGGCGGCCGTTTCTTCATCGATCACCTCGGCCAGGCCTGGTAATCCGGCCCATAGCCTGGACACCTCGAAGACCTCGTTGAGTACGAAGCGCATGTCGCGCAAAGGAGCTTTGTAATCAGACATTGTTGGCTTACTCGGAAGTGGTCAGGGCACGCGGCATGTCCTGACGTTGGGATGTACCGGTTTCACCGGTTTGTGCCACATGGGCTTGTGGAACGGGGTGACGCAACAAGAAGTACGACAGGGCTGGAATCAGGATCAGTGCGCCGAGCATGTTCCACAGGAACATGAAGGTCAGCAGGATGCCCATGTCGGCCTGGAACTTGATCGGTGACCAGACCCAGCACACCACGCCCGCCGCCAGGGTGATGCCCACCAGGCCCACCACCCGGCCGGTGAACGACACGGCATTGCGGTAAGCCTGACTCAGCGGCAGGCCCTGGCGCTGGTAATGCAACTGCACGCTGAGCAGGTACAACGCGTAGTCCACGCCGATGCCCACACCCAATGCGATCACCGGCAAGGTCGCGACCTTCACGCCAATGCCCATGGCCACCATCAACGCCTCGCAAAGGATCGAGGTCAGCACCAGCGGCAACAACGCAACCAACGTGGCGCGCCAGCTGCGGAAGGTAATCAGGCAGAACAGCGTCACCGCCGCATAGACGTACAGCAGCATGGTGCGATTGGCCTCGCGCACCACAATGTTGGTCGCCGCTTCAATCCCGGCCGACCCGGCCGCCAGCAGGAACTGGCGATCATCGCTGTTGTTCTCCCGGGCGAACTTTTCGGCGATGCCCACCACGGCATCCAGGGTCTCGGCCTTGTGGTCCTTGAGGAAGGTGATCACCGGCATCAGCGAACAATCGGTGTTGAACAACTCCGGGGAGTTAACCGAGGCTTGCTGCGCGGCGTAGTTCAGCACGTCCTGATTGCGCTGGATGCTGTTGAGCTTGGGGTTGCCTTCATAGGTGCCGGCAGTGATCTGGCGCACCGCGTTGACCAACGACGCCGTGGCCTGCACGCCCGGATACTGCTGCAGTTCCCAGGCCAGACGGTCGGCGAGGATCAGCGTCTTGTAGTTCAGGCAGCCTTCCGGTGCGGTCCTGATCATCACCGCGAACAGGTCGCTGGACAGCGCGTAGTGGCTGGTGATGTAGGCGTTGTCACGGTTGTAGCGAGAGTCGGCACGCAGCTCCGGTGCGCCACTTTCCAGGTCGCCGATCTTCAACTGCAGGCTGACCATGAAGCCGCCGATGCCCATCAGCACCGCCACCAATACCGCCCCCGTGGCCCATTTGGCCGTGGTGAAGCGGTCGAGCAAGTCCCACAGTTTGCCGAAGCCTTTGTGCCCTTCTGCGCGCGTGTCGATTTTCAGCGCACGCTCGGCAGCCCGGGTGCCGACGCCGACATAAGACAACGCCACCGGCATCAGTAATAGCGAGGTGAAAATCAGCACCGCCACGCCGATACTGGCGGTGATCGCCAGGTCGCGGATCACTGGAATGTCGATCAGCATCAGCACCGCGAACCCGACGGCATCGGCCAGCAGCGCGGTGACGCCGGCAATGAACAGACGGCGGAAGGTGTAGCGTGCGGCGATCAGTTTGTGGGTGCCACGGGCGATGTCTTGCATGATCCCGTTCATCTTCTGCGCCGCGTGGGACACGCCGATGGCGAAGATCAGGAATGGCACCAGCACCGAGTACGGGTCGATGGCATAGCCGAGCCAGGCGACGATGCCGAGTTGCCAGACCACCGCGATCAGCGAGCAGCCGACCACCAGTAAGGTGCTGCGAACGCATCGGGTGTAGGCGTAGATGATGATCAGCGAAGTGACGACGGCCAGGCCGAAGAACATCATCACCTGAATCAGCCCGTCGATCAGGTCGCCCATCAGTTTGGCGAAACCGATCACCCGGACTTTGTACTGGCCCTTGCCCTCCTCCCCGGCCTTGCGCGCGGCGCTGTCACCTGTGAATTCGATCTTGTCGCGCAACTGCTCCTCGAGTATCTGCGAAAAGGCGTGATAGTCGATGCGCTGACCGCTGGCCGTGGCTTTGTCCAGCAGCGGAACAATGAGCATGCTCGATTTGTAGTCGCTGGCCACCAGACTGCCCACAATGCCAGCGCGGGAGATGTTCTGGCGCAGCTGTTCTATTTCTTCCGGCTTGCCCTGGTAGGTATCGGGCATCACCGGGCCACCCTGGAAACCCTCCTCGGTGACTTCGGTCCAGCGCACCGCCGGGCTCCACAACGACTTCATCCAGGCGCGGTCGACGCCTTCGGTGACGAACAGCTGATCGTTGACCTGTTTGAGCACGTCAAGATAAGCGGGGTCGAAAATATCGCCCTGGGTGTTCTCCACCACCACCCGTACCGAGTTACCCAAACCCCGTAGCGACTGGCGGTTTTCCAGGAAGTTCTGGATGTACGGCTGGCTCTGCGGAATCATCTTTTCGAAGCTTGGCCGCAACTCCAGGCGAGTTGCGGCCATGTAACCCAACACTACGGTGGCCAGCGCCATCAGCAGCATGAACAGCGGACGGTAGTTGAACACCAGCCGCTCCAGCCGATTGCCGGAATGGCGATCGAAGTCGCGCAAATCGCGGATCACCGGCATGGTTTCTTGTTTGGTATGGCCCATGTCTGGGTTCTCGCTCTGAGGGTTCGAGGGCTTATTCAACGGACAGCGTGCGGGCACCACGGCCGCCAACCACCACCAGCGCACCATCGGCGGCGCGCGCGACGCCAGTCACCGGGACCGGCTCGGCCTGCTGCACCCAGTGCATTTGCGCACCGCTGCCCTGGCTGACGAGCATCCGCCCGCCCTGGGTGAACAAACGGTAATCGCCACGGCCATCGACGATGCCGGCGGTGATGCTGACGTGCAGGCCACTGTCCAGCGGGGTCCAGCTGTGACCGCCATCGGTGCTGCGCAGCACATTGCCGCGCAAACCGTAGACGAGCGCTTCCCCGGGCTTGCCGAGAACACCGAAAAAACTGCCCTGATAGGGTGTCTGCACGGCGGCGAACCGCTGTTGGGTGTCATCCCACTTGAGCAACAAGCCTTGCTCTGCAGCGATGTACAGCGCATCCCCGGTGGAGGCGATGGCGTTGAGGTGAAAGCCCTGCGGGTTGTCGATGCGGTCCTGATACGGTGTCCAGCTCTGGCCGCCATCCTCGGTGCGCAGGATCAGGTTGAACACCCCGACCACATAGCCGAGGCGGTCGTTGGCGAACCAGACATCGAGCAAGGGTTTATCGGCGCCCTGCGCCATCAGGCGCTCACCTTCGGCGACCAGCCGTGGCCATTGTTCGTCGCCAGGTTGTGCAGCGGCCAATGCCTGGTAATGCTTGACCAGCAAGGCCCCGATCTCGCGGCCGTCCAGTTGCTTGCGCCAGGTCGCTCCCGCGTCACCGCTGTGCAACACCACGCCGTCGCCGCCCACCGCCCAGCCTTGGGTGGCGGAAGGAAAACTCACGGCATTGAGGTCGGCACTGACTGGCACCGCGGCCTGCTGCCAGTGTTTGCCGGCATCATCGGAATACAGAATGTGGCCACGCTGCCCGACCGCGACCAGACGCTCGCCCGCGTGGGCCACGCCGGATAACGGGCTGTCGACGGCCAAGGCACTGACCCTGGCCGGCAGGTCCAGCACGTCGACATAGCCGGACGCCTGGCTGAGGCCTTGCAACATTGCAAGCATGGCGCCGAGCGCCAACTGCAGATAATTCTTGTACGAACACATACCGCGTCCTCTTCGGATAACCGCACCGGGACACACATCCGTGTGCCTGACGTTCAAACCTTGCGCCCGAAACGATCGGCATGCGCCGACCGTCGTGCGGTCCTCTGCCTGACTGGCACTGGACCGAACGGACGCTTTGTCACGGTTTGCCTAGCGAATCCCGCTACCGGCCAGCGACTCCGGCGACCACTGCGCCTTGGAGAGCGGATCGATGTACTTGATGCCGCCGTAAGGGCCCACCACACCGTTGATGTTGTAGGAGCCACCGACCAGGTCATAAATCATGAAGGGCGTGGAGTCCGGGATCTGCTTGTCGTAGCTCTGGCTGAGGAATGCGAAGGAGCCACGGTACAGCTGACCACGGGCGTCGTACTGGTCAGAGGCCAGAGCGGTCCAGCTGTCTTCATCGAGGTAGAAGCGGCGCTTCTGATAGATGTGTCGAGCGCCGGCCTTGAGGTTGCCCTCCACCACCCAGACCCGGTGTTTTTCCCAGCGCACGTAATCGGGAGCCAGGTGATTGGCGGTGGTCAGCGACTTGGGATCCTGGGCGTAGGTCAGCTTGTAGGTGTTGTACGGCACGATCATTTCCTGCTTGCCCACCAGCTTCCAGTCGTAGCGATCCAGGGCACCGTTGAACACGAAAACATCGTCGTAGGTGCCCGCGCCGGCGGTACCGGGATTAGGCGTGTCATAGGCCAGGTTCGGTGCCAGTTTGACCCGACGCTGGCCCGGCAGGTATTGCCAGGCGCGGCGCGGCTGTTGCAGCGGGTTGGCGGCGTCCTTGAGCATCACCGCTTCACCGGCCCGGCGCGCAGGGCCGGTGTAAGACAGCTTCATCTGGTAGTACACGTCGGCGCTGCTGATCGGCTGCGCCAGGTTCTCGTAGATCGGATAGGAAATGAAGGCTTGCCCGGTCGTCGCCAGACTCGGCACGCCAGCGGAGTCAACGTTCCAGGAGTCGTACTTGGAGTTAATGTTGACGCCCTGAAAACGCAACAGGAAGTTCCACATGGCCTCGTTACCCGTCTGCGGAATCGGGAACGGCACGCCGGGCAGTACGTTGTCGATGGCCAGGCCGCCTTCGAGGGACTTGGCGCCAGTGGCGTTTTTCACGCCGTTGTCCAGCACGGCCTTGGGCAAGGAGACGGTACGGTGGGTCGGGTAGACATTGACGTGGAAGCTTGGGAAACGCTTGGCCAGTTCCGCCGTGGTTGCACTGAGTAAGCCCTTGTACTGATCAACGTTCTTGCCGTCGATCACCAGCAACGGTTTTTCGTTGACGAAGGGGTCCGGACGCATGCTGTCACCGGATTTGAAACTGGCCGGCGGCGTGGTCAGGCCACCGTCATAGGCGGGGATGGAGCCGTCGGCATTACCGGCCTTTTCAGCGCCGACCAGGGTCAGGCTGGTGCCGAGCCTGGTGGCTTCCTGAGCCGATACAACGGCTTGTGCCTGGGTAGCGATGACCATCGCCAGCGAGGCGGCTAACACGGTTTGCACACATTTCATCTTGTTATTCTCCTGCTTACTTTGAATAAGCCAGTGGTGAAATCAAAAAGTGGTTTTCATCGTCAGGTAAACGGCGCCACGGTCCTCGGTCGTGGCCCCACCACCGGAGAAGGCCGAGTAGCCACCGCCGTAGCACGCGTAGTTTTCATTGCCGCTAAAGGCATTGGGTGTGGAGCCGTCGCCGCTGCCGGCATTGGCCGCACCGGTGCTCAAACCACTGACGTCGCACTTGTCGGTCTTGCCGAAGGAGTCCACGTACTTCAGGTCGACGAAGTATTTGTTGTACACAACGGCACCCACGCCCACGGCATAGTTGCCGGTGTCTTTGGCACCGCCACCGGACACCGGTGACACGCCGTCAAGACCGACGTTGATGGACATCGGTGCGTTGAGATCGACCCCCGGGAATACCTGGTACCAGGTCGGTGTGAAGTTGACCGCAATACCCCAGTTGTCCCGGGTCGGCTGGTCGATGCCGTGATAGGTGTCCTTGCCCTTGTAGAGCGCTTCGTTCTTGCTATCGAGCTTGAGCAAGTTGCTGTAGTACAACTCGGCGAGCAGGCTGGCCGAATCGAACACCGGTGTTTTCGGGAAGGTCCATCAGACCGTTGAGCGTCCAGTGTAAGGTGTCGCCGGTGGCGGCCATGCTGTCGCCCTTCTGCGGGGTGTCATAAACCACACCGGTGGCAGCCGTACGCGGCGGCAACAGACCAAGACCCGCGCCCAGGCCTAGCGGACTGTTAGTGCTGACAACCGCCGGAATACTGGCCAACGGCATGTTGTGACGAATGTTCAGGTCCGACCCGACACTGATACCGCCCACATCCTTGGACAGGCTCAGGCCAACGATCTTGATGTTGTCGGCATAGGCCATTTGATAGGTGGCGGTGCTCAGCGAGTTGAGCGTGTTGATCACCGCAGGCACTTGCCCTGCCGGCCGGGTGCCGTTGGGGTTGGCCGAACTCAGGCCTCTGGCATCCAGCCAGGCTTGCGGCAGGATTTCCGAGGTTTCGCGGTAATAAACGCCGAGGGTGCCATCCAGCCAGGCGGGCGACCACTTGGCCATCACGCCCCAGTCTCCGCGCTTGTCCGGCGTCAGGTCGTGGCCGCGACGCACATTGGTCAGCCCGTTGCAGGGCGCCAGACCACAACCTAGTGGACTGCCCGGCACCACGCCGTTGGTGTTGCCCAGCAGGAACGATTGCGCACCGAAGCCGACCAGATCGGAACCGCCATAGTAAGTACCGGCTTCAGGCAGGCGGGCGGCATCCCAATCCAGGAAATACTGAGCGCCCACGGTCAACTCAGGATTGACGGTGAACGACATCGACAACTGGTTACGCGGAACGAACAGTTCCTTGGCTTCGGTACCGGGCGAGGCAGCCAGTTTGGCCAGGTCCAGGCCCGATTGGCCGTAACTGATCGAGTGCACCGGGTTGAGAATGGTCTCGCCCCAGAACACGTTGTGCTGTCCGGCCTTGACGCTCAGCAGCGACTCCTCGCCCACTTCGGTGCTGTAGAACACGAAGGCATCGAGAATTTCGCCGGATGGACCGGTGTAGTAACGCTGGGCGTAGTGGCTCAGGTGGGGGCTGCCATTGCCGACATTGTCGCCGGTGACCCCGGCCAGGCGCGGATCGTTGGCGACCAGACCCGACCTTGCATCATTGCCGTTGACGAACGGGTTGGAATTGGAACCGGTGTTCTCGTAGGCCTTGTCGTACCAACTGGCGGCACTGACGCGAAAGCCCATGTGGTTCTGGTGGACCACATCCATTTCGGTCAACAGGTCGATGCGGTTGGTGATGTTGGTTCCGGCCTTGCGGAAGTTGTAGTCGCCATCGTTGTTGTTCGGGGTCGCCAACATGCGCTTGTCGGCGCTTTCGGTGCGTACGCCGTAGTTGTACTTCACGGTGTTATCAAAACGCACGGTCCAGTCCGGGTTACCTGTGTCGAGTTCGACCGCCTGCGCGACCGGCACGGCTGCGGCCAGAATGGCCGAGGCCAGCAAGGTGTATCGCGAGGATGCGAACCCGTGACTCTTATTGTTGTGCATTACGTTGTCTCCGCCTTTTTGTATTTGTTTTAAGCGCAGCCGCCCTCGCGCAGCCCTTGTTCCAGGGATTTGCGTTTTTCAGGAGTGAGGGCAAATGCCGGATGGCTGAAGCCAACCGGCGCCTGAACTAGCGATCCAGCTCCAGGATCAATGCTTCGGCTTGAGGCCAGTGGCCAAAACCTGCAGCCGGATTGAGATGACCCACCTCGCCCATGTTGCGCAGTTCGCTGCCCCAGCCTTCAGCCAGGCGAGTGACGGCGTCCAGGCTGGCGAGGTGGTCATTGGTACTGGCGGCCACCAGACTGCGGAACGGCAGTGGCGCTTTTGGTAGCGGACTCCAACCCTGGGTACGCAGGGTTTCAGTAGATGGGTAGCCTTGTGGCCAATGAGCATCGAGATCTGGAGGCGTGGCCAGCAGCGCACCCTTGATCGGCCGACGGTGTTGCGCAGCCCAGTGCGCGACCATCAACACGCCGGCGCTGTGCGCGACCAGAATCACCGGCCCGTCGATCTGTTCCAGCGCGTGCTGGATCGCTTCGACCCGCTTGGCGCAATCGAGCTTGTCGGTTTCCAGCGGCGGCACACTGCGCACCTTGCAGAGCCTTGCCTCAAGCAGCGTTTGCCAATGCTCGGCAACGTGCTCGCGCAGGCCCGGTACGATCAGAACGGTTGCGGCAGTTTGCAGTTTGTCCACTTCAACACCTTCGCTTTCTCGATGACTCGACTGGCTCTATTCGCCAGGGGCTTTTTGTAGGACTGACATTAAAGAGCGCCCACCCGAGGCGCTTTTCATTGGACGTCAGGCACTTTTCTTTTCATGACAGATTTCCAGGTGTTGACGTGCCCCGACCATTGGTCGAAAAACCCCGCAGCTGCCCTGTGGGTCACTGTAATCAATGGGTGAGCGTCGATTGCTCGACGACAACGCAGGTGCTTGTGGACAGCATTGGGCGAGCGCCCTCGACAACGTCACAACTGTTCAATTGCTGATGTGCTGGATATAGTCGCCACGCTCATTCGAATCGCAACCGGCCCAGGAAAGACCTTCGCATGCCCAAGCTTGTTCGCGCCGCCGTCTTGACCAACTACCTGGAGGTCACCCAGTACCTGGGGTTCAACCCGCGTGATGCACTGGCCGGCGTCGGCCTGAGCAAAGCGCTGCTGCAAGCGCCCGAACACCGCATCCCCATTGATGCCGCCGTGCGCCTGCTGGAAGATTCGGCCGCCGCCAGTGGCTGCCAGAGCTTCGGCCTGAGCATGGCCGAATCGCGTCAGCTCTCGGACTTCGGTGTGGTCAGTCTGCTGCTCAGCCATCAGCGAACGCTGCGAGATGCCTTGCAGGTCGTGGTGCATTACCGTCATCTGATGAACGATTCGTTGGCCATCTTCATTGAAGAGGCCGGCAAGATGGTGATCATTCGCGAAGAGGTGGTCACTGAATCGCCCATGCCCAGCCGGCAAGCCACCGAACTGGCCATCGGGGTGATGTTCCGCTTGTGCGCCGCCCTGCTTGGCTCACACTGGCATCCCTACAGTGTGAACTTCACGCACCAGCCTCCCGACAACCTGCAACTGCATCGCCGCCTGTTCGGCTGCACGCTGGAATTCGGCAGCGAGTTCAATGGCATTGTCTGTTCCGATGCCAGCCTCGACTTGACCAACCCCCATGCCGACCCGGCCATGGCGCGCTACGCCCAGAGTTACCTCGACTCACTGCTCAGCCACGAAGGTCCCTCGATGCTGTTCGAGGTGCGCAAAGCCATTTACCTGCTGCTGCCGATGGGACGCGCCACCATCGAGCAGATCGCCCAGACCCAGGGCATGAACGTTCGAACCCTGCAGCGTCGCCTGAAAGACGACGGTTGCGCCTTCAATGACTTGATCAATGACGTGCGCCGCGATCTGGTGCTGCGCTACCTGGAAAACCCGAATTACTCGTTGGGCCGAATCGCCGACATGCTCGGCTACTCCATGGCGAGTTCTTTCACCCGCTGGTTCATCACCCAGTTCGGCATGCCGCCCGCCGCGTGGCGCGCACAAAAACACACCGTCAAAGCCCCCCGGGCCTGACCACCCTGCCCGGCTCCAGCGAACCCTAAATCGAACGCAACAGACGCAGGGCATGCAAAAAAAAGGCTCTTCACGGACTATCGGGAAAGAACCCCAAAAAAAACCCTAGCGTTTGAGGCTAGGGCTTTCTTACCCGGCGTCGGGCTGATTACTCCTGGTCGACTACATCACGCCAGCTGGAAATAGCCGGTCCCACTACCGGAGAACTCACCGCCAATGCTCCCGCCATATTGCGATGGATGGACCAGTACGGCCAGCAGGCGCTGCCCTTCATAAAGCTGCAGGGTGAGCGAACCTGGACTAATCGACAATTGCAGCAACAACGAGATGCCGATGAGATTCCCAGCATTAGGCACCTTGCCTTGTAGGTAGATACCGGAAAGATTGATATCGGTCCCCGTACCTGTCGCCTGGCCGATAAAGCGCACTGCGGCTCCTTGCTGAGGAGCATTTGGGCCGATCTTGGCGGGTGACGCACTAATCTGGATGGTTTCGGTATGAGAGTAACTACCGTCGCCGCTACCTTCGAAGTTGAAGTAGCCGCAAATGTTCTGCGGCTCCCCGCATCCACACAATGATTGCGGGCCCACGTTCTGATGGAGGACCTCTTCTAGCGCCGGCTTCGCATTGGAAAGCTCTCGTAGGCGTTTGATTTGTGCATCAAAGGCAGCCTGTGATTGCTGGTTGAGGGCATCGATCTGCTCAGGTTTTATGTCTTGAAGAGACGTCATATCTAAAATCCTTTTAGTTTTTGCAAAAAGACCTGGAGACATTGCGCCTCACTCGACCAGCGCACCGTCCAGGAGCACACCACGAACCCTTCGGCTCGCGGCCATCTTTTAAAGCACAATCTGAAAAGGCTCGCAACTACTTTCATGGCGGCACAGATACCCTGGAAAACATGCCAAGTTCTATGTCGGTACAAGGCTCGCGGGCCGGTGTGTGCTTGACGATTAAGAACGACTTTCCCGGCAATCCGTGATGAACCAAAAAAAAGCGGCGACTGCTGGTACAGTCGCCGCAAAAGAACCGGTGTTTATGGACACCGGCCGAGGAGTCCTGTGGCGAGGGAGCAAGCTCCCTCGCCACTGTTTTGTGTGCCTACATTCCCCAGCGCAGCAACAGCAGCACCAGCACGACAAGGAATACCGTCTCCCCCACCATCAGCAGGATCGGCTTGATGCCCACCGCCGCCAGCTCCTTGAGTTGGGTTTTCATGCCCAGGGCGCTGATGGAAACCACCAGGCACCAGCGCGACAATTCATTGACCGATCCCTGCACCACCGGGGTTACCCAGCCGGTGCTGTTGATACAGGCCAGCATCAGAAACCCGACGGCAAACCATGGCAGCAGCGGCGGCCGTTTGCCGGCCGGGTCGGCGCCCTGCATGCGGGTAATCATCGCGGCGCAGACGATCACTGGCAGCAGCATGGCAACCCGCATCAGCTTGATCACCGTGGCTGTATCGCCAGTCTCGGTCGACATGCTGTAACCGGCGCCGACCACCTGGGCCACATCGTGGATGGTGGCGCCGAGGAACACGCCCGCCACTTGCGGCGACAACGACAGCCAGTTGGCAATCATCGGGTACACGATCATCGCCAGGGTCGACAGCGCCGACACCCCGATCACCGTGAATAACGTCGCGCGTTCTTTCTGGGGATGGTTCGGCAATGCCGCCGCCAGCGCCAACGCCGCCGACGCACCACAAATCGCGGTGGCCCCGCCGGTGAGCATGCCGAACAAACGCTGGAATCCCAGCGCCTTGGCCGCGATCACCGAGACGCCGATCGTCACCACCACCAGAATCACCACCAGCGCCACAGGCTTCCAGCCCAGCGCGGCAATCTGTTCGAGCGTGATGCGCATGCCCAGCAACGCCACGCCAATGCGCAACACCGTGCGTGCGGTGAACTCGATGCCAGCCTTGCAGGCGCCGTCACCGGCCAGGAAGTTCAGCGCCATGCCCAACAGCAAGGCAAACAGCATCACCGGTGCACCGTAATGCTCGGACAAAAAGGACGCGGCCGCCGCCACGATCAGACTGACGACAAAACCTGGCGCCAATTCTCGCGTTCGGCTATGGATACGGGTAAGAGCGATGGCGCTCATGGCGCGGACTCCTCGGGAACGATGACGATAAATGCCTGGCCGTCGATGATCTCGACCGGATAGTTGGCGACTTTGAGCCGGGTTGAATTGAGCAAGTAACCGCTGCGCAGATCGAAGCGCAGGCCATGGGCGCAGCACTGAATCACCCGCCCCTCAAGGCGCCCGCCACACAGCGAGGCGCCCTGGTGCGGGCAACTATCGTCGATGGCGAACAGGTCACCTTCAACGTTGAATAACGCCAGGCTTTTGCCATCGAATTCGAACAGCGCACGAGCATCCGCCTGCGGGAGTTTTCCGGCAGGCACGGGAATACGAAGACTCATGCTGGTTGCCGCTCATGAGTACTTTTGAGCAAGGCTTCGCACATGGCGTCAAGCAGCGCTTCGGCAGGCTGCGCGCCTACCACCGTCAGGCGATTGTCGAACCGAAAACTGGGCACGCCGTTGGTGGCCCCGGGGAATCCATCATAGGGACTGGCGTCGCCCAGCAAGCAGTCAGACACGGTGTCCGCTTCAACGCCGCACAACCGGGCAATGGCGACCAAGGTCTCACGACAACCCAGGTCCTCGCCGTTCTGGAAATACGCCGCGAACAAACGCTCAAGCAAGTCATCACGCAGCGCAACATCGCCCAACACGCTGACACGCTCCAACAGACGATGGGCGTCCGCGGTGTTGGGCATCGTCGTGATGCGGCTCAAGTCGATGGCCAGCCCGACGTCCATCGCAGCCTGCTGCACCTGGGCCTGACGCATCGCCACGACTTCAGGGCTGCCCAGACGCTTGCGATAAAACTCGGCGAAGGGTTCACCCTGTGCCGGCAGCTGCGGCAGCAATTGCACCCCGTGCCACACCGTGGTGATTTCCACGCCGGGTTGCTGGACACGCAGCAGGTCTTGCGCGCGCTCCAGTTGACGCTTGCCAATCAGGCACCACGGGCAGATGAAATCGAAAAACACATCAATACGTAAACGACCACTCACACCTTCACCTCTAACACCGCTTTGCTAATCGAATCGTGGACGTGCTCGCCTCGAAGCCGGGCGATGTCCTTGTGGTAATGACACTTGGCATAAAAGAACACGGCCGCTGCCGCGATGCTGACCAGTGGCACCATTTGAAAAGCCGCCTGCAAGCCGATGAGGTCGGACACCCGGCCGGTGATGAACGGCCCAGGCGCCAACCCCAGCATGTTGTTGGCCAGGGTCAGCGTGGCGAAGGCCGTGCCATGGACCGAGTAATGGGTCAGGTTGGCAACCATGGCGCCGCAAGGGCCGGTCGTGCCGGCGGCAATCAACATCCCCAGGCAAATCAGCACCAATTGCACAGGCCCTGCCGGTAAAGCGAACGCCGCCGACAACAGCAGACAACTGCCCAGGCAATAAGCGATGGCCAAAGCGACTTTGCGCTCCGGCGAATGGCGACACAGTCGATCGCTGAGCATGCCGCACAGGATCATCCCCGCACCGCTGCACAGCACGATGATCGCCGCGACGCCGCCCGCCTTGTCCGTGGCCATGTGGTAATAACGATTGAGGTAACTGGGCATCCACACAATCACGGTGCCGCCAACGAACAGTTGCAAGCCACTGCCGATGTAGGCAGCGATCACCGAGCGGCTGGAAAACAGCGTACGCAACGGACGCTTGACCGCAGCAGCCGCCTTGTTTGCCGCCAGGGAGGCACGTTGCGGCGCGATGCGCGCTTCCTTGACGATGATCGGGTAAAGCACTGCCAGCAACAGGCCAAACAACGCCATGCCGGCAAACGACCAGCGCCAGCCAAGCTTGGCGGCGATTGCACCGCCCAGCGCCATCCCCAATACCGAACCGAACATGCCGCCCGCCATGAAGGCACTGGCCAGGGTTGCACGCAGGTGTTTGGGAAACACCGAAATCACCACCGCGATGCCGACGCTGCCGTACGCCGCTTCGCCGACGCCGACCATGAACCGTGCAATGAACATCTGCTGGTAGTCCTGCGCCAATGCGCAGCCCAACGTCGCCAGGCTCCACAGCAAAGCCATCAGCGCCAGGCTCTTGACCCGGCCGAAGCGATCCGCCAGCAATGACAGGGGAAATGTCAGCAACCCCACCATCAAGGCGACAATGCCACTGAGCAGGCCGAGCTGACCGTCGCTCAAGGCCCATTCGCCCTTGAGCATCGGGAACACCGCGTTCAGCACCTGACGCGACATGTAATCGGAAATCAACAGGCCGAACGTCAGTGCAAAGACGATCCAGGCATACTTGCGCGCAACGCCGACGCCACTGCAGTCATCATCGTCTGCGGCGATTGGGTGAAAGGCCATGCAGCCTCCTCAAAGCTTCGTTTTATTGTTGTTATCAAGCGTGTTGCAGTGCAGCGAGCGGGAGGCCATTGCCCCCCGCTTCGTCTGCCGATCAGCCGCGTTGTGGCACACCTTTTTGCCCAGCCTTGCGGTTGGGGGCCATGCCATTGGCCAACAGGGTTTCTTCGATACTTTGGTACTGCACGCCGATGCGGTAGATCTCGCGGGCTTCTTTACCCGTGGCGATTTCGCGACCCAGCTCATGGGCGATGCGCACGGTTTGCTTGATCTGCGCAACTGAGCCGAAACGATCGCCCTTGTGATCAATGATAGTGTCTTCATTGCCCACACGCGGGTGCATACCCATGGCCATCGACATGGTGTTGAACGGCATGACGTTCTTGAGCAGCGACTCGGAGGTCAGGGTGCAACCGTCTGGCGCGCGGTGGACGAAGTTGAAGAAGTTGAACGGATTGGGGCCATCAAAACCGCCGCCGATACCGATCCAGGTCAGGTTCAACGGGCCCTTGTAGACACCCTTGCGCACCAGGCGCTCAAGGGTTTCCATGGCATGCATGCCAGTCAGCTGGAAGTGCGGCTGGATGCCGTTGTCCATCAGACGCTTGAGGTGCTCGGCGACCCAGGCCGGGCCGGCCGGTACGGTCATCTCGCTGTAGGCCGCCTGATAGGCAGGATTGGCCAGGGACGTGCCTTCCAGGTATTGCGGATACAGCAGCTCCATGATGTTCATCTGGGTGGTGTTGATCGCCACCGTGACCTGATCCGGTTTTGGTGTCAGCTCGGCCAACATGTGCCGGGTATCGTCAGACAGCCACTTGGCGGCTTCGCCATCGCTTTCCGGTGCAAAAGAAATCGAACCACCGACCTGGATGATCATGTCCGGCACGGCTTCACGCACACCGGCGATCAACTCATTGAACTTGGACAGACGCTTGGAACCCTTGCCGTCCAATTCACGCACGTGCAGGTGCAATACCGTTGCACCCGCCTCATAACAATCAACCGCTTTCTGCACCTGCTCGTCCATGGTCAGCGGGATGTCTTCGGGGAAGTCTTCCGGCATCCACTCGGGGCCATACGGGGCCACGGTGATCACCACTTTTTCCATGTTTTCCGGGTGCAGGGAATCGTCGAAGAATTGCATGAGTTACTCCTGTTCTTATGATTGTTCCGCCCACCCGGGATCGTGCCGGGCCGGCGTGTTTACGAGTGCGAATGCAGTTGCGGTCGATCAGTAAGTCTTGTCGCCGATGATCCCGGCACGCTCCATCTTGCGATGGCACGGCGGGTAATCCATGACGGCATAGTGCTGGGTACTGCGGTTGTCCCAGATGGCGATGCTGTTGGGTTTCCAGCGCCAGCGCACCTGATACTCGGGGATGTAGGCCTGGCTGATCAGGTAACGCAGCAGCTCACCTGCGCCCGGGTTGGCGTCCTGGCCGAAGCGCACCCGCTCGGGGGTGTGGTAGTTGCTCAAGTGCGTCGTGAAGGCGTTGACGAACAGCACCTTCTCTCCGGTTTCCGGGTGGGTGCGCACCACCGGGTGCTCGGCATCCGGGTACATCGCCTTGAGCGCCAGACGCTTTTCGATCGGCATGGCGGCACCGAAACTCGCTTCGATGCTGTGGCGGGCCCGCAGGTCGGCGACCTTCACCTTCACGTCTTCGGGCAAGCGCGTATAGGCCTCGACCATGTTGGCCCACATGGTATCGCCGCCTACCGGTGGGCACTCCACGCAGCGCAGCACGCAGCCCATCGGCGGCGCCTCGCGCCAGGTCGCGTCGGTGTGCCAGGCGTTTTCGTAGCGGTCCATCGGCTGGTCCGGATTCTTGTAGATGCGCACCAGCCCTGGATGATCCGGATCACTGCCGGCCACCGGATGATCCTCCAGTTCGCCAAACCGTCGGGCGAATGCCACATGCTCGTCGCGTGTGATGTCCTGATCACGCAGGAACACCACCCGATGCTTGAGCAACTGAGCACGAATCTCGGCAAAAAGACCGTCGTCATGGACGGCGTCGGCGAGGTTGACGCCCACCAGCTCCGCGCCAATGCTGCAAGTCAATTGTTCGACTTTCATGGCAGACGACTCCCTTAAATGACGAAAATCGATGAGCCTGTGGTTTTGCGTGATTCCAGGTCGCGATGGGCCTGGACGGCATCCTGCAATGCATAGTGCTGGTTGATCTCGATCTTGATCCGACCGCTGCCGACATGGTCGAACAATTCGCCGGCCAACGCGGCCTTTTCCGCCGGGTCGGCGATGTAATCGGCCAGGGCCGGACGGGTCAAGAACAGTGAGCCTTTCATCGCCAGCAGTACCGGATCGAAAGCCGGGATCGGACCGGAGGCCGTGCCGACACACACCATCAGGCCGCGGCGCTTGAGCGAATCCAGAGAGCCCATGAAAGTGTTCTTGCCGACACTGTCGAACACCACGTTGACCCCCACGCCATCCGTCAGCTCGCGAACACGCAGGGCAACATCCTCATGGCTGTAGTTGATGACATGGTCGCAGCCATGGGCACGAGCGATTTCGCCCTTGACCTCGGTGGACACGGTGCCAATGACGGTCAGGCCAAGCAGCTTGGCCCACTGCGAAACGATCAGGCCTACGCCACCGGCAGCGGCGTGCAACAGAATGCTGTCGCCGGCCTTGAAATCATAAATGCGTCGCATCAGGTAAGACGATGTCAGGCCGCGCATGGTCATGGCCGCGGCGGTCTCGAAACTGATGGTCTCCGGCAGCTTGATCAGCGGCGCGGCCGGGATCAGACGCTCGGTGCTGTAGGCACCCAGGGTATTGAGAAAACCGGTGTAGGTGACGCGATCGCCGACTTGTACGTTGGTCACCCCTTCGCCGATGGCCTGGACCACACCGGACGCTTCAACCCCCATGCCGTTGGGCATCGGGATCGGGTAAGTGCCATTGCGAAAGTAGGTGTCGGCATAGTTAAGGCCCACCGCCACATGACGAAGACGAACCTGGCCTGGACCGGGATCGCCGACTTCGACCTCTTCATAACGAAGGACTTCGGGACCACCGGTTTCGTAGAAGCGTACGGCTTTGGCCATTTTTTCTTATTCTCCAGTCTCAGTTGGGCGTGCTGCGTCGAATTGCGCTGATTGGACTGTAGGACGCCGTCTGGCGAGTCGCTTCTCATCAGACGACAATGGCTTTTCATTTCATGACAGAGTGCGCTGCATCAACGCCTGCGGTGGATGACTTATCCAGTACCTCTCGATACCCTGCCGGTACCTGATGGTGTTCCAGGTCAAACCACCTCCCTCCAGACGAGCATGTAATGAAATCCCCTGCAGGTTTGCTGCTGTCGGCTATCGAGCTGGACCGCGCCAGCGCCATCCCCCTGTACCGCCAACTCTATTTGCAGATTCGCAAACAGATTCTCAGCGGAAAAATGCAAGGAGGCGTGCGCCTGCCGTCGACGCGAACCCTGAGCAAAGAACTGGCGCTGTCGCGGATCACCATTCTCAATGCATTCGATCAGCTGATTGCCGAAGGCTTCCTGGCCTCGCGCACCGGTGCGGGCACCTATGTCGGCGATGAGTGGGAGAGTCGCGGGATTGCCGACGAAGAGCAGCAGCGCCAGCCGCCTCGCCTGTCCGACCTGAGCCAGTCCATGCTGTCGTTGCGCAGCAGTCACTTTCGCGGGGTTTCCTATACCGATTGGGACCCTGCGACCCCCACCTCATTCCTGCCCAGCCACAGTACCTACGACGCGTTCCCGCTGGCGGTATGGCGGCGCTTGATGAACCGCCACCTGCTCAAGCCGACCAAGGCCATGCTTGGCTATGGCGAACTGCAAGGGTTACAGGCCTTGCGCACGGCGATTGCCGACTATGTGTTTGATGCCCGTGGCATCGATTGCAGTGCCGAGCAGGTGGTCATCGTTTCAGGGGCGCAGCAAGCCTTTAACCTGCTGGGTATGTTGCTGCTCAATCCGCAGGACAGCGCATGGATGGAAGACCCGGGACACATCGCGGCGCGTATCGCGTTGCAGGCACAGGGGGCCAAAGTGGTGCCGTTGCGGATCGATGAACAAGGGATCGATATTCTGCAGGGCCTGGCCGAGTGCCCTGACGCCCGCCTGGTGTTTACCACCCCTTCTCGCCAGCATCCCTTGGGCGTCACCATGAGTTATGCGCGGCGCCAGGCCCTCATCGACTGGGCTGCGCGCCAACAGAGCTGGATCATCGAGGACGATTGCGACAGTGAATTTCGCTACAGCGGCCGCCTCCTCCCCGCGCTCTACGCCATGGACCGGATGGCTCGAGTGATCTACGTCGGCACTTTCAGCAAAGTCCTCTTCCCTTCGCTAAGACTGGGCTACGCAATACTGCCGCAAGCCCTGGTCGAACCCTTCTGCACCCTGCGCGCGGTCATGGATCGCAGCCCGCCCACGCTGCTCCAGGCGACGACGGCGGACTTCATGCGCGAAGGCCACTTCCTCGGCCATATTCGCCGCATGCGGGTGCTGTACCAGGCTCGCCAGCAAGCATTGGTCGAGCAGCTTCAGCAACAGCTGGGCGGCTTCTTCAACATCACCCCGGTGGAAGCCGGCATGCACCTGATCGCCTGGCTGCCACCCACGCTTGATGACGATGCCATCGCCAGGGAACTGGCCCGGCACAACATCCACACCTATGCCCTGAGCGATTACTGCCTCGAGCACGTCCTGCCACCTGCGCTGCTCATCGGTTTCGCCGGTACACCTGAGAGCCAGGCGCAGGAGCGCGTCGAAGCACTGGCCCGGGCCTTGAGCAAAATGGGGTACCTGCAGGCCACTTGAGCAAGGCAAGTGGTCTTATGATTTAACTGATAATGGATCTATCGAGAGTTCCTGACTGGCGCGATAAAGGCTGCGCCGGTAGACCCGGCGTCTGACCAGGAACGACTCGAATGAACAATAAGATCCAAGAGCGATTCAATGCCTTGCTCAGCCACAAGGCTGCCCAGGACGGAACACCTCCCCTACTGACTGAAGCGCTGGCCCGCCGACTGCTCGACCGGCTTGGGCAGATGCGCTTGTTTGCCCACGCCTATCCCTTGCTGACCAACCTCACCCATGGCCGTGTCACGCCTGCTGATCTGCTGGATTTCGCCTATCGCCACGAGCTGCAGGGCTTGAGCCTGCACTTGCTCGACGGCGAGGAAAACAGCCTGAGCCAAATGACGCCCGCGCAGTTGCAAGCGTTTGCCGACAAGGCCAATGCGCTCGGGCTGGATGTGCATCTGGAAATCAGCAGCACGCTGAAAAAAGACGTCGATCAGGTGATCGCTATCGCCAAGGCGCTTGGGGTTCGCAACATCCGCGTTTACTCACGCTACGAGGGGACGCTGTCCCGAGTCATGGACGTGATCGAGTCAGACCTGCATTACCTCGCGCAGCAGGCAGATGAACACGATCTGTTCTTCGACTTCGAGCAGCATGAGGAACTCAAGAGCGCCGAGATCGCGCAACTCCTGAACCGGCTGAACCACCCACGGCTACATGCCTTGTTCGACTTCGGCAACATGATCAATGCCTGCGAGCAGCCGTTACCCGCGCTGCGCACCCTGGCGCCGCACATACGCCAGACCCACCTCAAGGGTGTGCGCATCGTCCCCGAACAAAACGGCTTCGGCCATTACGGCGTGCTGCAGGGTAGCGACGATGACGACCTGCCAAGCGCCCGCATGCTGTTCGAACTGTTGATGCTCGGCGACTCAACCCCGCAAGTGATCGCGTTCATTCTTGAGCAGGAAAATCACTACGTCGCCCCGGCGTTCCGCCAGACCTTTGAAGCTGCCGATCCATTCATTGCGTACCGGGAAATGAGTGACACACCACTCCCGGACGGCTACTCGCTCGAACGAATGCTCGCCGACGAACACCGTTGGGCAAACAACCAGGTCGCCTATGTACGAAGCCTGCTGGCCGAGTTCCGAACCCTGGCCGAGTTGACCCTCGACAACCGCGAAAACGCCTGAACCTGACGTTACTACTCGATTACGCCTGGAGAACAATAATGACAACTCGTGACAAGGCCAAATGGCTCAGATTCCTGATTCTCATCCTCGGTGGCGGAACCATCTACAAACTGGCGAACCTCAAGGACGCCTTCTATGTGCCCATGCAAGAATTCATGGGTTTGAGCCACACTGAAATCGGCCTGCTGCTGAGCGCCAACGCCATCATCGCCACCGCACTGTTTGTCGTCGGCGGCTTGCTCGCCGATCGGTACGACACGCGCAAACTGATCCCCATCGGCCTGATCGGTACCGGTGGCCTGGGGTTGTATCTGGCGACCTTTCCGCCCTTCAGCAATCTGCTGATCGTGTTCAGCCTGCTGGCTGTCTGCGCCGATTGCATCTTCTGGCCCTCGCTGCTCAAAGCCATCCGCAACCTGGGTGACGATCAGGAACAGGGTCGGTTGTTCGGACTGCTGGAAGGTGGACGTGGCGTCATTGACACGCTTGTGGCTTTTTCGGCACTGGGCGTTTTCGTCGCCATGGGCTCCGGTGAAACCGGTCTGAAATCGGCCATCCTCTTCTACTCGGTCATCGACATTCTGGCCGGAACCCTGACCTGGTTCCTGCTCAAGGGCGGCAGCGCACAGTCGATTGCCAAGCCGAAGAACGGTTTGGCGAACCTGCTCGAAGCCATCAAGGTACCGGGTATCTGGCTGGTCAGCCTCAACGTGTTCATGGTCTACATCGTCTACTGCGGCCTGACCTATTTCATTCCCTATCTCAAGGAAATGTACGGGCTGCCCGTGGCACTGGTGGGCGCCTACGGCATCATCAATCAGTACTTCCTCAAAATCCTCGGTGGCCCCGCCGGTGGCTTCATTGCCGACAAGCAGTTCAAGAGCACCAGCCGCTATTTGAAATGGGCATTCCTGGCCTTGCTGCCGCTGATGGGCGTCATCCTGCTGATCCCGAAAAGCCCGAGCTTTATCTACGCAGGCATGGCCGCCACGCTGTCCTTCGCGTTGATCGTGTTTTCCATGCGCGGCGTATTCTGGGCGCCCATGGGCGAAGTCGGCATCCCTCAACACATCACCGGTTCAGCCTTCGGTATCGGCTGCCTGATCGGCTACGCACCGGGCATGTTCGCTTACGTCATCTACGGCGCAATCCTCGACCATGTCCCTGGTCAGCAAGGCTACAACTATGTCTTCAGCTTGATGAGCCTGTTGGCCATTCTTGGATTCATGGTGTCCAGCGTGTTGTATAAGAGCGTGCGGAATAAATCGGTGGCAATGGGTGGGGTGGGTGCGGTGCAAAGCTGATCGAGAGTCGCCTTCATTGAACAGGCCAAGGCCTTTCGGTGAAGCTCTCACCCTGGACTTGAAATCGTTGAGGGTTGCGACTATCAGTGAGGTTCAATCCTTCGAGGGCAATAACATGCCAACGACTGAAGAATCGATAATTGCAGCAGCCAGGCTGCGCGCCGCCTACCGGGGAGAAAACGAGGCGCTGGCTGCGGCTTCAGCGCTCGAAGCCCTGGCAGTGCTGAAAAAAACGTTAAAGGGAGATAAGTACCAAGAGGCGCTCGAAAGGCTGTATATCGAGTATTCAACCTCTTGATCCACCTGTGCCGCCTTAGCGGCGGCACATTGTTCACTTATTCAGAGCAGTTTGAACTCGCATCACCTCGCAAGACCGCAAGGGCAGCACCAGGCTTCACTTGCTGCCTGTACGTGACCACTCATCTCCCCTGGCGCCCGCTGCATTGGCGACTATCAGCGCCACTACACAGGCAACCAACGAGAACACGGCAAAAGCCCCCATCACATGCAAGTAAGGCAGTACGTGATTCCACGCTCGAGCTACCCCCAGGAAAGCGGCAAATAACCAGCCGCTCATAGAGAGAGCCCCCAAGAGAGCGAGGCGAGTGCGGCCGGAGTTGCGTAACAAGACAAAGGGGGCCTTCTGCAGCAGCGGGAACCCGATCCGATGCAGCAAAGCGCCATTGAGGCTAAGCAGCGCGACAATACTCACCTTGGCCCAGAGCTTTTGATTGAGCAGATACGCGCTCCCCTCATAGAGGTAACCCTGTAACACCAACAGCAAGCCACTTCCCCAAAGAGCCAATAGCGCGAGCGTGACGATTTTTTGGGTCTCGTCGAGATACTCACGTTGCATCTCACTCAACACATCCTTGCGCCAGCTCCATAGCTTTTGATCCGCCTGTAACACCCTCCCCAGAGCAATACAGGTGGCAATCAGATGACCATACACGAGTAGCATTTTGAGCATTACCTTGACCTTATTTTTATGTGGGCAATGCACTCCCTCGCACCCTTGATATGAAACTAAATGATACAGATTCATATTTGTATCAACAAGTTACACAATCATCCTGGGCTAACAGCGTCTACTTAGCCGGCCTCGCCGCCTCGACCCTGATGTGAAATCGACCAGTTTGGCGAATCTCGCCATAGCACAATTGACGCACCCGAGGATGAACATACGTTCATCGAAAACATTGTTCTATGCGTCTAGTCTGCGGGTTCCGACATAGTGACTACAGGAGTAACCCACCATGTTCTCGCACGAAAGCATCCCGCTGATTTCACTCTTCATCATCATGCTGCTTTGCGTGCTTGCGGCCCTTCTCCATCCCGTACACGCCTTCTGGAGTTTGGTTCAAAGGCGAAAGAGTAGATCCTCTCTCAAGCGCACGGAGCAAGTGAGGAAGCTCTAATCGCGTTGAGTGACTTTCCAATGAAGCCCGGCAAAGTCCGGGCTTTTTGTTGCCCGCCAGAAACGAAAAAACCTAGCGGGCGGCCGCAATGCTGGTCACTTAAGGATTGTTGACTAATCCGTGATCAGCTGGAAAATCCGGAATTCGATAAGGATTCGGGCTTTTTTGTGACTTCGCCACTCCCTTATCGGTATCGCTACTGCTGGGCTGCTGGCGATCACGCATGAACTAAAGAGTACCTTGCCTGGGACGATACAAAAGCTCCACTACAAGGATTTTCAGTATGCGTTCTCGCGTTGCAAACAAACTCTTCACCTTGGTCTTTCTGACGACAACCGCGCGTCCGCTGCGCAGCCAACTGCTACCGACTCCTTTCCACACATTCCAGTGATGAGCCATGAAACCATGACTCATAATGGCAAAGTCATCTATGAGGCCGATGTTGACTTGGCCGATCCTTTCTCTAAAACGATTGCCCTACAAATCAATATCGATGGGTTCTCTTGGGGCTGCAATTCTACAGAAGGTCACGTCGTCTTCGACTCAAACGGAAGGCATTCCGGCGGCAATCTTGTTTCAGGCTATATGATCAGTTGTGTTGTCAGAGATCTGAAGGCTGATGGGACCGCAAAAGTCGATATCCTCTATGACATGCGCGACCCTAGTCGCAGCATAAATAAATCTGAGCATATAAACGCAACGGTGAAGGCCGGCCAGCGTTACGAAAGCACGACGCAATCAGGCTCCCGGGTTGCAATGCTGCTGCAACCTATCTGAACTCGTCACGCTCAGCATGCAAAAAAGCCTCATTCTATAAGTTATAGAATGAGGCTTTTTGCATAGGGCCTCGGGCGAGCTTTGATGCTTTGCAGAGCCTCGCGACTGACGCCAGGCGGACCTTTCACTAGGAGATCCACATGGCAGAGTGCCGGTAACGTGTGACAGGGATGGACCTAATAACCGTCGTCAACTCACTTATCAAGCGGAGGCTAAAGCCCACGGGACAATTTCCGACCTTGGTATCACAGCCGAAGATTCCACCCAGAGCCAGTCGTTTTGTAGGGGTAAAAACGCTTGAAAATAAAAAAGGGTCGCGAGATAAAATCTCGCAACCCCTTGAATTATATGGTCGGGACGGAGTGATTCGAACACTCGACCCCTAGCACCCCATGCTAGTGCGCTACCGGACTGCGCTACGCCCCGACTAGGCGTTGAATCTGCCCCTCATCTCGAGGAACGCTCAAGAATATATCGCAAGCTTTTGAAAACTGGAAGTATTTAAAAGCAGGAATTTATTTCTTGAGAACCACCAGAACATCTTCCAGCTCGGCGATCATCTGGCGGATCATTTGTTTGTATTGGGTGGTGTCGTCTTTGGCTTCATCGCCGGACAAACGCAAGCGTGCGCCGCCGATGGTGAACCCCTGATCGTAAAGAAGTGCGCGGATCTGCCGGATCATCAGCACGTCCTGGCGCTGATAATACCGGCGGTTTCCGCGGCGTTTGACGGGGTTGAGTTGAGGAAACTCCTGCTCCCAGTAGCGCAGCACGTGCGGTTTTACCGCACACAGCTCGCTGACTTCACCAATGGTGAAGTAGCGTTTGCCCGGGATGACGGGTAGCTCGTCGTTATGACTTGGTTCCAGCATAAGCCTCAACTCGGGCCTTCAACTTCTGCCCTGGACGAAAGGTGACCACACGGCGAGCCGTGATCGGGATTTCTTCTCCCGTTTTCGGATTGCGGCCAGGCCGCTGGCGTTTGTCCCGAAGGTCGAAATTGCCGAAACCGGACAATTTGACTTGTTCGTTGTCTTCAAGAGCGTGCCTGATTTCTTCAAAAAACAGTTCGACCAATTCCTTGGCCTCCCGCTTGTTCAGGCCCAGCTCTTCGTACAGACGTTCCGCCATCTCAGCTTTCGTCAAAGCCCCCATACGTCACTTCCTTAACGTGGCGTTCAACCTTTGTTCGAGCGAGGTGAGGATGTTTTGCGTCGTGGTATTCACCTCATCGTCATTAAGAGTGCGCGATGGATGCTGCCAGGTCAAGCCAACTGCAAGGCTTTTTCTATGCGGATCAATGCCTTTACCCTGATACACGTCAAATAGCCTGAGGTCCGTCAGCCATTCGCCTGCATTTTCACGGATTACGTCCAGTACGGCACTGGCCGCGACGTCTTTGTCCGCCAGCAGCGCAAGGTCACGACGCACTTCAGGAAAGCGCGATAACTCCTGGAATTTCGGCATTTTACCCGCAGCCACTTCGGCCAGAACCAGCTCGAATACGAAGACCGGACGGTCGAGACCGAGAGTTTTCGACAATTCAGGGTGGATCGCGCCAACGAAACCTACCAAACGGCCTTCACGTTCGATGCGCGCGGTTTGACCCGGGTGCAATGCTGGGTGTTTGCCCGGCACGAAAGTGAACGAATCCAGTGCACCGGCGAAGCCCAGTACCGCTTCCACATCGGCTTTGACGTCGAAGAAGTCCACGACATCGCGACCTTGTGCCCAGCCTTCCGGCAGGCGGCTACCGCATACCACACCGGCCAACATTGGCTCTTGCTTCAGGCCTTCCAGCTGACCGACGAAACGCAGGCCGCTTTCGAACAGGCGGACGCGATCCTGTTGGCGATTCAGGTTGTGCTGAAGCGCCTTGACCAGACCGGGCCACAGGGACGAACGCATGGCAGCCATGTCGTTGGAAATCGGGTTGGCCAACAGCAGCGGCTCGACACCAGGATTAAACAACTCGAATTGTTTCGGATCGATGAAGCTGTAAGTAATCGCTTCCTGGTAACCACGGGCCACCAGCAGACGACGCAACTCAGGCAGATCGCTACGCGCTTCAGCCTTGGCTTGCGGCGCCAGACGGGCTTGCGGGTAGCGCACCGGCAGACGGTTGTAACCGTACAGACGGGCCAGTTCTTCGATCAAGTCGACTTCCAGGCTGATATCAAAACGGAAGCTTGGCACTTCAACGCGCCACTGCCCTGCCCCATCGGCAGTAATGGTCAGGCCCAAGGCGCTGAGCAGACGCTCGACTTCGGCCGAATCCATTTCCATGCCCAGCATCTGGGTGATGCGCTGGGCACGCAGGGTGATCGGCGCGATCGACGGCAGGTGTTGCTCGCTGACGGTTTCGACGATCGGGCCGGCTTCGCCACCGGTGATTTCCAGCAGCAGGCCAGTGGCGCGCTCCATGGCTTCACGGGCCAGCTTCCAGTCCACGCCACGCTCGTAGCGGTGCGAGGCGTCGGTGTGCAGGCCGTAGGAACGAGCCTTGCCAGCGACGGCAATCTGGTCGAAGAATGCGCTTTCGAGGAATACATCGCGAGTGGTCGCGGACACACCGCTGTGCTCGCCACCCATGACGCCAGCGATGGCCAGCGCGCGAGCGTGGTCAGCGATCACCAACGTATCGCTACGCAGGCTGACTTCCTGACCGTCGAGCAGCACCAGCTTCTCGCCTTCTTCGGCCATGCGCACGCGGATGCCGCCATTGATTTCGGCGAGATCGAAGGCGTGCAGCGGCTGACCCAGTTCCAGCATCACGTAGTTGGTGATGTCGACGGCTGCGTCGATGCTGCGCACGTCGGCACGACGCAGGCGCTCGACCATCCACAGCGGTGTAGGCTTGGACAGGTCGACGTTACGGATCACGCGACCCAGGTAGCGCGGGCACGCGGCCGGCGCCAGCACTTCAATCGAACGCACTTCATCGTGCACCGCTGGAACGCTGGCAATCGTCGGGCGTACGACGTTGGCAGCGTAAAGCGCGCCGACTTCGCGAGCCAGACCGGCCAGGGACAGGCAGTCGCCGCGGTTCGGGGTCAGGTCGACCTCGATGCTGGCGTCGTCCAGGCTCAGGTACTCACGAATGTCCTGACCGACCGGCGCATCGGCCGGCAATTCCATCAGGCCATCGTTGCCTTCGCCAATCTGCAGCTCAGCCTGGGAACACAGCATGCCGTTGGATTCAACGCCACGTAGCTTGGCCTTCTTGATCTTGAAGTCGCCTGGCAGTTCGGCACCGATCATGGCGAACGGGATCTTCAGGCCCGGGCGCACGTTTGGCGCACCGCACACGACCTGGAAAGTTTCCGAGCCATTGCTGACCTGGCAAACACGCAGCTTGTCGGCGTCCGGGTGTTGCTCGGTGCTCAGCACCTCGCCCACGATCACGCCACTGAATACGCCGGCGGCCGGCGTAACGCTATCGACCTCAAGACCGGCCATCGACAGACGGGCAACCAGCTCGTCGCGACTTACCTGCGGGCTTACCCAGCCACGCAGCCATTGTTCACTGAATTTCATCCTGCTCTCCTAAGAATTCGTTACGACTAGCGAAATTGCGCGAGGAACCGCAAGTCGTTGTCGAAGAACAGACGCAAGTCGTTCACGCCGTAACGCAGCATGGCCAGACGCTCAACGCCCATGCCGAAGGCAAAGCCCGAAAACTCTTCCGGGTCGATCCCGGACATGCGCAGCACGTTCGGGTGAACCATGCCGCAGCCCATCACTTCCAGCCAGCCAGTCTGCTTGCAGACACGGCAGCCTTTACCGCTGCACATCACGCATTCCATGTCGACTTCGGCGGATGGCTCGGTGAACGGGAAGTACGAAGGGCGGAAACGCACCGCCAGTTCTTTTTCGAAGAACACGCGCAGGAACTCTTCGATGGTCCCTTTCAAGTCGGCGAAGTTGATATCGCGGTCGACCAGCAGGCCTTCGACCTGGTGGAACATCGGGGAGTGAGTGATATCGGAGTCGCTGCGGTACACACGGCCTGGGCAGACGATGCGGATCGGCGGCTGTTTCGATTCCATGGTGCGGACCTGTACCGGGGAGGTATGGGTGCGCAGCAACATGTTGGCATTGAAATAGAAGGTGTCATGCATCGACCGGGCCGGGTGATGGCCTGGGATGTTGAGCGCTTCGAAGTTGTGGTAGTCGTCTTCGACCTCAGGGCCTTCGGCGATGCCGTAGCCGATGTGGGTGAAGAACTGCTCGATACGTTCCAGAGTGCGAGTAACCGGATGCAGACCACCCGAGGTCTGGCCACGGCCAGGCAGGGTCACGTCAATGGACTCGGCGGACAGTTTGGCGGCCAGGTCGGCCTCTTCAAACAGTGCCTTGCGCGCATTGAGAACCTCTGTGACACGCTCCTTGGCAACGTTGATCAGCGCGCCGACTTGCGGACGCTCTTCTGCCGGCAAATTCCCCAGGGTCTTCATCACCTGAGTCAATTCGCCCTTTTTGCCAAGGTAGTGAACCCGGATTTGCTCCAGGGCATTGATATCTTCAGCGCTTTGCACAGCCTCTAGTGCTTGAGAGACGAGCGCATCCAGGTTTTCCATGTACAGACTCCAGATACAAAATAGGGGAAGAGCTTGAAGGCTCTTCCCCTATTTATGACGTTTAACACCTGACCCCACAGAGGTGAGGCCGGGTGACTGTCGGGGGTACTTAAGCCAAGGTGGCTTTAGCTTTCTCGACAATCGCAGCAAACGCCGCTTTTTCGTTCACTGCCAGATCAGCCAGAACCTTACGGTCGATCTCGATGGACGCTTTTTTCAGGCCGGCGATGAAACGGCTGTAGGACAGACCGTTGATACGTGCACCAGCGTTGATACGAGCGATCCACAGAGCGCGGAACTGACGTTTTTTCTGACGACGGTCACGGTAGGCGTATTGGCCTGCCTTGATTACCGCTTGCTTGGCAACACGGAATACGCGCGAGCGAGCGCCGTAGTAGCCTTTAGCAAGTTTCAGAATTTTTTTGTGACGTTTACGGGCAATGACGCCACGCTTTACACGAGCCATGAGTTACTTCCTCTATTCTTGACTAAAATTAACGAAGGCGCAGCATGCGCTCGACTTTTGCCACGTCAGACGGATGCAGCAAGCTGCTACCGCGCAGTTGACGCTTACGCTTGGTCGACATTTTAGTCAGGATGTGGCTCTTGAAAGCGTGCTTGTGCTTGATACCGTTAGCAGTTTTCAAAAACCGCTTAGCAGCACCACTTTTCGTTTTCATCTTTGGCATGTTCGGATACTCCGCATTCAGTTGATAAACATAATCAGAAGGCCTGCCGTGCCCTGTTGATTACTTCTTCTTTTTCGGGGCGATGACCATGATCAGCTGGCGTCCTTCCATCTTAGGATGCTGTTCGACCGAACCGTACTCGAGCAAGTCACCTTCAACTCGCTTGAGGAGTTCCATCCCCAGCTCCTGGTGGGCCATCTCACGGCCGCGGAATCGCAAGGATACCTTGGCCCTGTCCCCGTCACTCAGGAAACGTACCAGGTTGCGCAGTTTTACCTGGTAATCCCCTTCCTCCGTCCCTGGACGAAACTTGATTTCTTTAACCTGAATCTGCTTCTGGTTTTTCTTGGCCGCGGCAATCTGCTTCTTCTTCTCGAAGATCGATTTGCCGTAGTCCATCAGCTTGCAAACAGGAGGTACTGCATCGGCGGAAATTTCCACCAAATCGAGCTTGGCTTCTTCAGCCTTAAGAAGCGCGTCTTCAATTGACACAATCCCAAGCTGCTCGCCTTCAGCCCCAATTAACCGAACCTCGCGTGCCGAGATATTCTCGTTGATCGGGGCTTTCGGTGCAGCTCGTTTATCTTGTCTCATTTCACGCTTAATAATAATTACTCCGAATCTGGGCGACCACGCCGGGAAACCGCTTGCGCGAGAAACTCAGCGAACTGGGCGACGGGCATCGAGCCCAGGTCAGCACCTTCACGAGTACGCACAGCGACAGTCTGCATCTCGACTTCCCGATCTCCGATAACCAAGAGATAGGGAACCTTGAGCAAAGTATGCTCGCGGATTTTAAAGCCGATCTTTTCATTTCTCAAGTCAGACTTGGCACGAAATCCGCTTTCGTTGAGGGTTTTTTCAACCTCGGCGGCAAAATCGGCTTGTTTATCAGTGATATTCATAATCACTGCCTGGGTCGGAGCCAGCCACGCGGGGAATGCACCCTCGTAGTGCTCGATCAGGATCCCGACGAAACGTTCGAAGGAGCCCAAGATCGCCCGGTGCAACATCACCGGGTGCTTGCGACTGTTGTCTTCGGAGACGTATTCGGCTCCCAGACGGACAGGCAGGTTAAAATCGAGCTGAAGGGTACCACACTGCCAGACGCGGCCGAGGCAATCTTTCAGCGAGAACTCGATCTTCGGACCGTAGAACGCACCCTCGCCCGGCTGCAACTCATATGGCAGGCCCGCATTATCAAGGGCTGCAGCCAATGCCGCTTCGGCGCGATCCCACAACTCGTCAGAACCAACGCGTTTTTCCGGACGAGTGGACAGCTTCATCTCGACGTCTTTAAAGCCGAAGTCGGCATAGACGTCCATGGTCAGCTTGATGAACGCTGCGGATTCGGCCTGCATCTGCTCTTCGGTGCAGAAGATGTGAGCATCGTCCTGAGTGAAGGCACGAACGCGCATGATGCCGTGCAGCGCACCCGATGGCTCGTTACGGTGGCAGGCACCGAACTCGGCCAGACGCATCGGCAGCTCGCGGTAGCTTTTCAGGCCTTGGTTGAACACCTGCACGTGGCAAGGGCAGTTCATCGGCTTGATGGCGTAGTCGCGATTTTCCGACTGGGTGGTAAACATGTTGTCGGCGTAGTTGGCCCAGTGCCCGGATTTCTCCCACAGACTGCGGTCAACGACTTGAGGCGTCTTGATTTCCAGGTAACCGTTGTCGCGCTGAACCTTGCGCATGTACTGCTCGAGCACCTGGTACAGAGTCCAGCCGTTCGGGTGCCAGAACACCATGCCCGGCGACTCTTCCTGGGTGTGGAACAGGCCCAGACGCTTGCCGATCTTGCGGTGATCGCGCTTCTCGGCTTCTTCGATGCGCTGGATGTAAGCCGCCAATTGCTTCTTGTCCGCCCATGCGGTGCCGTAGACGCGCTGCAATTGCTCGTTCTTGGCATCGCCACGCCAGTAGGCACCGGACAGCTTGGTCAGCTTGAAGGATTTCAGGAAGCGCGTGTTCGGCACGTGCGGACCGCGGCACATGTCGACGTATTCTTCGTGATAGTACAGGCCCATGGCCTGCTCGTTCGGCATGTCCTCGACCAGGCGCAGCTTGTAGTCTTCGCCGCGGGCCTTGAACACTTCGATCACTTCGGCGCGCGGAGTGACTTTCTTGATCACGTCGTAATCTTTCTCGATCAGCTGCTGCATGCGCTGTTCGATGGCAGCCAGGTCGTCCGGCGTGAAAGGACGCTCGAAGGCGATGTCGTAATAGAAACCTTCATCGATGACCGGGCCGATGACCATCTTGGCCGTCGGGTACAGCTGCTTGACCGCGTGGCCAACCAGGTGGGCGCAAGAGTGGCGAATGATCTCCAGCCCCTCTTCATCCTTTGGCGTAATGATTTGCAGCGAGGAATCGCTGTCGATGATGTCGCTGGCGTCGACCAGTTTGCCATTGACCTTGCCGGCCACGGTGGCCTTGGCCAGACCGGCACCGATGGATGCGGCGACCTCGGCTACGGAAACCGGGTGATCGAATGAACGTTGACTGCCGTCGGGAAGAGTAATAGTTGGCATGGCGCCTCCTCTCCTAGTGGTGACCCCTACCAAAGGTCACGTGGGTTGGGATGAGCCAGTACAAGATCCGGTCCAGGCCATTCAATAACGAACGCCTGCCTTACAGCGGCAGGAGCCTTGCGGCCAACCGGAAAACCGAACCAGAGTGACTGGGATTCAAATCAGGGTTATTCGCGCATTTGCCGCTGCCGGGACGAAAGGTCATCCGGAGCCTGCAAATGCCCGAGCCAGGCATGCTAGCACAGATGAACGGTCGTCGATGCACAGAGGTTTTCTCCGGGGGCAAATCAGGCTTTTTTGTGCCAGAGTGCTGAACTTGAACCCCGTGTCACCCATCAGATAAAAGACATTGACCCGAAAGGAGCATCTCAGCATGCGTCTGAATCGTTTATTCGCTGTAGTCGCACCCATCGTTCTGTTGCTGCCACTGGCCGCACATGCAGATTGGCCAAAGGGTGAGCGCGAGAAATACATGGCTCAATGCACTCAGGCGGCCACTCCACAGATCGGCGCCGCGGCAGCCAAGTCACACTGCGCGTGTGGGGCCGACGCGATCAAATCGTACCCTGCCAGCGACATTCAGGCCCTGATGGATAACAAGGCCAGCCAGGAACTGCAGCAGAAGGCACTGGGCCAGATCGCCGCCTGCAAGGTCGATAACAAGGCAAAAAAATAAGCTCGGCTGAGCGCCTTCAAGGCCTTCAGAGCCGATGAAAGGAGCCTGAAAACCGCTTTTTCGTACAAATTATTCAGGTTTTTCAGCTTTTTTTATTGTCTTTACTTTCGGCTGAAAGCCTTTTAAAACGGGGCTTTCAGCCACACAAAGCAACAAAGAGAACGCGACTGCAGGGCAAACAGCACGTCCGGGGGGCTCCCAAAGCGAACATTTCGACTATGATACTCCCGTGTGCCCAGTTGGCCTGAGCAGCACAGTACTACTGAAAATATATGTTTCTTGGAGATACACCATGTCTAATCGCCAAACCGGCACCGTTAAATGGTTCAACGATGAAAAAGGCTTCGGCTTCATCACTCCTCAAGGTGGCGGTGACGACCTGTTCGTACACTTCAAAGCTATCGAAAGCGACGGTTTCAAAAGCCTGAAAGAAGGCCAGACCGTTTCCTTCGTGGCTGAGAAAGGCCAAAAGGGTATGCAAGCTGCACAAGTCCGCCCAGAGTAATTTTCTGGCGCACTAAAAAAACCCCGTCCATGTGACGGGGTTTTTTATGAGCGAAACAAAAGCCTGAAGCAATCAGCCGCAGTTGACGCGGGTGACCACCAGATTGTTGTCGGTGTTCAGGTTCAGGCGATCGGAACGATACTCCAGGGTCACCATGTCGTTGGGCTTGAGGAACCGGGCATTCTGCGCACCTGCGCGGGTACGTGCCTGCTCGAGCAGTTCGGGCGAAGCCTTTTTGCCAATGGTGAATTCGGCAGCCTTTGCTTCACAACGGCTGTGACCGGTGTCGGTCGCCACAGGGTCCTTTGCCGACTCGGTGGACGTACTGCTGCAACCGGCCAGCAGCGTGGCGACCAACAAAGTACCCAATGACGCGAGCTTCCAAGGCATGAAGCCTCCTTTTTTACGATAGTTAAGCTGAGATCGTGCGACCGCCATTTTGGCGTTTGGTTTCAAGACAAATGCCAACGCCCTGCCCTCGACCCTGACAGTAGCGAGTGTGCCTGAGCATCACCCTGCCGTTCATCACTCAATCGTGACTGAATATGAACAGCGCTCAATAAACGTCGATGTAGTCGAAAGGCGGTTTCGGCCAGTTCTCTTTCAGCGCATTGAAGATCTGCATCACCCAGACCTCGTCGCTGGCCGCGACCAATCCGACATAACCGGAACCCTTGGCCCACGTTTCCAGGCGAAACAGCAGGCCGTCGATCTCAGTACCGCCCACGACACCCGACGAAATGTAGGCGATGCCGCCCTTGGTGACCCGCAACTGAGTGTGTTCATCGTCGCTGGCAGAAGCCAGCAGCTGACGCACCGCTTCGAGGGTCAAGCCATCGGGAGTGTTCAAATCGATCTGCACAGCACAATCCTTGAAAATTCGTCAAAGACCAAGTGTCGCATAGCCCTTCCCTGATGCCTAAGTCGGAGTGCCAAACGTCCTGCAAAATGGTTAACTCGACACTCAGACTTTCCCGACTTCACGAGCGCCATCATGACCACCGTAAGCATCGACGCCAATATCACAATCAAGTGGCCACAGGGTCACAGCTCTTACAGCCCGGGCAGTCCGGAAGAGCTGGCAATCATTGGTATCGATTTGCTGGTCAAGGAATTGGGGACGCAGGCCGCCCAGACCTTCATAACCCAGGTTCTCGAGAAGTACTCCGTCGACTATAAGGGCATGAGCGCAACGGATACCGAGTAGCGGAAAACCCCGCAGGCTGGCACCTGCGGGTCTATGGCTTACTTCAAACGAGCCAGGCGCTGGGTCAGCAGATCGAAGAAGCCCTGAGCGTCGCCATTTTCAACCCAGAAGGCGTTTTTCGGTGCCTTCAGGCCGTCATACCAGTCGACAATGGTCTGACCGAAGGTCGGCCCTTCGCGACTATCAACCACCACATTGACCGAACGCCCGGTGAACAACTCCGGCTTGAGCAGGTAAGCGATGACCGTGGCGTCATGCACCGGGCCACCCGGAATGCCGTAGTGCTCCATGTCGCCTTTGACGTACTCGTTGAGAATATCGCCCACCAGTTTGCTGGCATTGTTGTTCAAGGCAGCGATCTGCTTCAGGCGCGCTTCACTGGTCAGAATCTTGTGGGTCACGTCCAGTGGCAGGTAGGTCAGCTTGACGCCACTCTTGAGCACCACTTCCGCGGCCTGGGGATCAGCGTACAGGTTGAATTCGGCCACCGGGGTGATATTGCCGCCGTTGAAGTGCGCACCGCCCATGATCACCACTTCCTTGATGCCCTGAACGATTTCAGGTTCCTGGATCAGCGCCAGCGCCAGGTTAGTCTGTGGACCGAGCATGGCGATGGTGATGCTGTGGGGTTTGGCGGCCTTCAGGGTTTCGATCAGATAATTGACCGCATTGCCTTCGGCCAGGCCTTTCTTCGGCTCGTGCACGGTGACACCCGACAGGCCTTCCTTGCCATGAATGTTCTCGGCATAGATCGGCGTGCGCATCAGCGGTTTCGGTGCACCCGCGTAAACAGGCACTTCCTCACGCCCTGCCCATTCGCGAGCCAGACGTGCATTGCGCGAGGTCTTGTCCAGGCGCACGTTGCCAGCGACGGTAGTCAGCGCGCGAATGTTCAGTTCTTCCGGCGATGCCAGGGCAAACAGCAAGGCAACGACGTCATCGGCACCCGGATCGGTATCGATGATCAAGTCGATCTTTTCCGCCGCTTGGGCGCTTGTTGCGGTAATCAGGGACAAAAGCAGCAGACTCCGAAGCAGATGATGCAGTTTCTGAGCATAGCGGTGCATAGCGCACTCCTTGTGCGTGGGAAGAACGGAACGTTAAAACGTTACTCCAGCCACCAAAACGATGTTGCAGTACGGTTGACATTCGCCTGTACGAACAATCGCCCGCGCCTGTCGGCTGAGTACTTTGAATTGGTCATGACTGAGCAGTTCACGCCGGCCCAGAGCACCTTCGGCATTCAGTTCATCCAGCGTGCTCAAGGCTGACGGTTTCTTGTCCAGAATCTCATGGGCCAGCACATGGCTTTCGACCTGCATTTCGCTGAGCACGACCTTCAAGGTACTGATGAAATCCGGAATGCCGTGGGTCAAGGCCAAGTCGATCAATTCGACGCCGGGCGGAACCGGCAGGCCGGCATCGCCGATCACGACCGTGTCGCCATGGCCCAGGGACGCGATCAGCCGCGACAGCGCGACGTTGAGCAAAGGTGTCTTTTTCATGGTGCGTTAAAGGCCTGTACGTCGGACAAGGTGGGAATCGAAGGTTGCGCGCCGGCACGGGTAACGGACAGCGCAGCGGCGACCTGGCCGAAACGGATTGCATCGACCTCGCTTTTGCCGGCCGCCAGCGCCGCGGCAAAACCACCGACGAACGTGTCACCGGCCGCAGTGGTATCGACCGCCTTCACTTTCGGTGCAGGGAAATGCTCAAAGCGCGCGCCATTGGCCAATAGCGAACCTTGGGCCCCGAGGGTGATGATCACTTTGCCGGCGCCCATGGCGATCAAACGGGTTGCGGCGGTTTCGGCGCTGCTCAGGGAATCCACCGGCAAACCGCTCAACGCCGAGGCTTCGCTTTCGTTGGGGATCAGGTAATCGATGGCCGCATACCAATCCGCCGGCAACGGGCAACTGGCCGGTGCCGGGTTGAGGATCACGGTTTTACCCAGCTCACGACCACGCTTCAGAGCATGGCCGACCGTGGCATCCGGCACTTCCAGCTGACAGATGATGACATCCGCCGCCTGCAATACGCTGTCGAAACGATCGATCACCTCGGACGTCAATGCACCGTTGGCGCCGGCAACAATCACGATCGCGTTCTGACTGTTGTCATCGACCACGATCAACGCCACACCGCTGGAACCTTCAACAGTACTGACTGCCTGGCAATCGATCTGCTCGGCCAACAACGCTCCGCGCAGTGTTTCGCCATAGGCGTCGCTGCCCACACATCCAACCATCGACACCGGCGCCCCCAGCCGCGCCGCGGCCACGGCCTGGTTCGCGCCCTTGCCGCCCGAAACCGTGGCAAACGATTCGCCGATCAGCGTTTCACCACCACGGGGCAGCCGCGGCGCCCGGGTTACCAGGTCCATGTTCAGGCTGCCTATTACCACTACTTTTGCTGGCATACATCACTACTCGTCAATTCTGTTTCTGCGGTGCTTTTGGTTTCAGCGGTATTGGGAGAACACACCGGCCAGCGGCGCAGTCGATTCTCGCAGGACAATACTGGGCGTCACGATTCGCTGATCAGTCGTCAGGTCCGGCGTGGCAATCCTGCGCAACAACACCTCGGCCGCCATCTCGCCAAGCTGCAGGATCGATTGGCCCACAGTGGTCAACGCCGGATAAACGTAACGGCTCATCTGGATATCGTCGAAGCCGATCACCGACAGCTCGGTGGGCACACGAATATTGCGCTCGGCGGCGGCGCGCAACACACCGATACCGATCATGTCGTTGCCGGCGAATATCGCGCTGGGCGGATTCTTTTCCAGCAGGATCGCGGCGGCGTTGTAACCGCCGGTGCTGGTGAAGTCACTTTCCAGCATGCGCTCGCGAGGCACCTCGACGCCCGCCTCTTTCAACGCCCGGCAATAACCGGCCAGACGCATCTGCGCCACGCTGGTACTCGCCGGCCCACCAATCGTGGCGATGTCCCGATGCCCCAACTCCAGTAAGTGCCGGGTCGCCAGATAGGCGCCGTATTCGTGATCGATACGCACCAGGTCCGCATCGACACCCTCCAGATCACGGTCGACGATCACCATCGGCGTACGCACGCCCGTCAGGCCTTCAGCCAGGCCGCTGTCACCCCCGGCAGACGCAACGATCAAGCCGTCGATGCGCTTTTCCAGCAACACGCGAAGGTAGCTGCGCTGCTTGTCCGGGTTGTCATCGGAGTTGCAGAGAATGACGCAATAGCCGTTGCGTTCGCAGTAATCCTCGATGCCACGGGCCAGCTCGGCGAAGTACGGGTTGAGGCTGTTGGGCACGAGCAGGCCGATGGTCGCGGTGGTTTTCGCTTTCAACGAACGGGCCACGGCGCTGGGCACGTAGTCGAGGCTTTTGATCGCCGCCTCGACCTTGATCCGCACTTCTTCACTGACCGGCCGCGTTTTGTTCACCACGTGGGAAACCGTGGTGTAGGAAATGCCCGCGAGTGCCGCTACATCCTTGATTGTTGCCATGACTCAGGTCCGCCGGCTTGCGCGCTGACTGCGATAAGTATCGAGCACCACCGCCACCACGATAACCGCACCGGTGATGATGCGTTTGGTTGGCTCGGTCGCGCCGATCTGCGCCAGACCGGCTGCCAATACGGAGATGATCAGGACGCCAAAGAACGTGCTGATGACCGAACCGCGCCCGCCCATCAGGCTGGTGCCGCCGATCACGACCGCGGCGATCACCTGCAGCTCCAGACCGGAGCCGGCATTTGGATCCGCCGCTTCCAGGCGAGAAATCTGAAACAACGCAGCGATACCGGCCAGCAGCCCCATCAGACTGAAGACCAGGATCTTGTAGGGCTTTGGATTGATCCCCGCCAGACGCACCGCCTCTTCGTTGGTGCCGATGCCGATCAGGTAACGACCGAACACCGTACGCGTCAGCACGGCCTGGGCGATGAAGATAATCAGCAGGGCAATGATGAACGACGGCGAGATGCCGAATGCGATCGGATTGGACAGCCAGGCGAAGGCATCACCGATGTAGGCGGTGCGCGAACCGGTCATCTGATACGCCAGGCCCCGCGCCATTTCCAGCACCCCGAGGGACACGATGAACGACGGAATCCGCCAGGCCACGGTGATCGAACCAGTGATGGTCCCGGCCAATGCCGCAACCGCCATGCCGAGCAAGGCCGCGGGCAAAACGCTCCAGCCCCAACCGAGAATTGCCACGCTGACCGCCGAGGCCGCGAGCGCCAGCACTGACCCTACCGACAAATCGATACCGCCGATGATCAAAACGAAGGTCATGCCGACCGCCAGCACCATCAAGTCGGGGATCTGGTTGGCCAGGGTGCTGAAAGTGTCGTAGGACAGGAAATGGCTGCTCAGGACCGAGAACAGCGCGACCATCGCCAGCAAGGCACCAGCTAGGCCCAGATAAGTGCCGAGGCCGTAAAAATTGCCACTACGTTTGCCGGCCAAAGATGCAGTATTCATGGAAGATCCCTAGGCGCTGCCTCGTTGAGCAACGCATCACGTTTTTGGTAGCCGGCGAAAGCGGCGGCAAGCAAATCATCCTGGGTCCAGCTGTCACGCTCGAAGGTGTCGATCAGACGCCCTGCCGACAGCACACCAATGCGATCGCAGATCAGCATCAGTTCGCGCAGGTCGCTGGACACCACCACCAGCGCTTTGCCCTGACGGGTCAGCTCACCGAGCAATGTATAGATGTCAAATTTGGCGCCGACGTCGATGCCACGGGTTGGCTCGTCGAACAGCATCACTGTGCAGTCGCGCTCTAGCCAACGGCCGATCACGACTTTCTGCTGATTGCCGCCGGACAGCTCCGAAACCAATTGCGTCGCACTGGAACTGCGAATGCGCATGGCGTCGATCTGACGCTGGGCCAGTGCCTTCTCGTCACCGTTGTTGACGAAGCCGCCGCTGGAAATCACCGGCATATTGCCCAAGGCAATGTTGGCGCTGATCGACTGCGTCAGCAGCAGGCCTTCACCCTTGCGATCTTCGGTGATCAGGGCGATGCCGTGACCGACTGCATCGGCTGGCGAACGAATGCTCACCACTCGGGCCGGCGACCCTAGTGCGACGGTGCCGCTGTCTGCCGGGTCGGCGCCGAAGATCAGGCGCAACAACTCGGTACGCCCTGCGCCGATCAAACCGGAAATCCCGAAAATCTCGCCGGCGCGCACTTCGAAGGACACGTCACGGACTTTGTCGGAACGGGTCAGCCCTTTGACCGTCAAAGCCGGCGCGCCAATCTTGCGCGGGCCCATGTCGATGTGCTCGCCCAATTCACGTCCGACCATCAGCGTGACCAACTGCTCGCTGTTGTAATTGGCCATCGGCTCGACGCAGACCAGGTTGCCGTCGCGCAATACCGCGATGCGCTGGGCCACCCGCGCCAACTCTTCAAGGCGGTGGGAGATGTAGATGATCGACACGCCACGCGCTTGCAGGCGAGTGATCTGCTCGAACAGCATTTCGACTTCACGGGCCGTCAGCATTGCCGTCGGCTCGTCGAGGATCAGCACGTGGCAATCGCCGATCAGGTTGCGGGCGATTTCCACCATTTGTTGATGGCCGATCCCCAGTTCGCCGACCAGGGTATCTGGATCGATGGCGTCGAGGCCGACCTGGGCCATGGCCTCGATCGCCGCCCTGCGCAGTTGCTTGCGGCTGATCCAGCCACCGTGGCTGGGCAGGTTGTCGAGAAACAGGTTTTCCGCCACCGACAATGTCGGTAACAGATTGAGCTCTTGCATGACCATGCGGATGCCCAGCTCTTCTGCCTGGCTCCGGCTGCCTGGACGGTAATCCCGCCCCTGGAATCGCATCTGGCCGGTGGTCGGCGCGACCAGTCCACCAATGATTTTCGACAGCGTACTTTTACCGGCACCGTTTTCGCCGGTAAGCGCCAACACCTCACCACGCATCAGCGTCAGATCGATGCCGGCGAGGACGGGTTGAGCGTAGGTTTTACCGATACCGCTGACCGAGAGGACAGCGTTCGGGGCGCAAACTGACATAAAAACTCTCCATGTGCTCGCCCCAAGAGGCGAGCACCGTTGTGTCGCCAGAAAGACTACTTGGTAACCAGCTCTACCGGAGTTTCGATGACGCCGTTGGCGCCGCTATCGACTGTCTCGCCCTTGATGATTTTCAGCGCAGTCTCGATGCCGAACACCGCTTGGCGGGCAGCAAACTGGTCGGCGGTGGCCAGGACGCGGCCATCCTTGAGCATCGGCTTGATGGCGTTGATGTTGTCGTAACCGACCACTTGCACCTTGCCGGCCTTGCCCGCGGCACGCACGGCAGATACCGCGCCGACCGCCATGCTGTCGTTGCCAGCCAGCAAGGCCTTGATGTTCGGGTATTCGCTGAGCATCGACGAGGCAACCTTGCCGCCCTTGTCGATTTCCCAATCACCGGACTGCAAGGATACGACCTTGATTTGCGCCGCTTCCATCGCATCCTTGAAGCCCGCAGTGCGCTGCTGGGCGTTGGTGGTGGTGGAAACGCCTTCGATGATGCCGACTTCGTCACCGGCCTTCAGTTGTTTGGCCAGGTACTCGCCCACCAGACGCGCGCCTTTGCGGTTATCCGGGCCTACGAACGGAACGGTGATGTTTTTGCTTTTGACCACGGCCGGGTCCAGCTGGTTATCGATGTTGATCACGGTGATGCCGGCATCGACTGCTTTCTTGATGACCGGGACCATGGCCTTTGAGTCGGCCGGCGCGATGACCAGCGCATTGACCTTGGCCAGAATCATTTGCTCGACGATGCGCGTCTGGCCGGCCGTATCCGTTTCGTCCTTGATGCCGTTGGAGATCAGTTCGAAGTCGCCGGAGTGGTCTTTCTGGTAGGCCTTGGCGCCGTCTTCCATGGTCAGGAAGAATTCGTTGGCCAGGGATTTCATGACCAATGCGACTTTAGGTTTTTCAGGGGTTTCGGCGAAAGCCGAAGAGACAGGCAACGCGGCGGATGCGGCAGCCAGCATAGCGACAGCGAGAAGACGTCCAGCGAATGGCAGCTTCATGGGTTCACTCCGATCTTATGATTATTCTAAGCAACGCTTGCGCTGGAGCACGCCTGGACCCTGACCCTCACCGGATCAAGCCATCGAAGGCGACCGCGCAAACGTTTGCGTAGACCGAACTATGCGAACCCTGTCGAGATTTGTCAACGACCCGCTCAGTGTCTTGGCTGGTCTTTTAGATCACGCCGTGGTGCTGACCAAACCGCCAGTGCTGGAATCCTTGGCCAGCTCCTTCACCAGATTGCCTGTCACTTGCGCAAGCGCACCCGTGGTATCGGCGATTTGTCCCTGGATCGACATGACAGCGGTGGCCTTGGCTTCCGGGGTCGGATAATCCGCTGCCTGAGCGGCCGCCAGTTGCTGCTGCTGTTCGCGCAGTTGCTGCTGCAACTCCTGCATGCGCTTGAGCAGTATCTGCACCGCAATACTTTGACTGCTGGTTTTCTTGGATTGGTTTTCGCTCTGCGCACCCGCCGTGCCACCACCGGTTCTGACCTGGTTGTCGCTACCTTCCTCTTCACCCAGCGATTGCGCCGAGGCGTCTGACGTCGCTTCACTCAAGGCGTTGATGGTGGCCGGGGACTTGCCCGCGATAGTGATTGCGCCTGCGTTTGGAAAACCGACGGTAAACGACATGTGAACTCCTGAAAAAAAAGATCCTTAAAGGAGCATCGACCTGCATGCGGGTTTCTTTAGCACCGATTTTCGATTTTGCAAGGTGACCTCCTCGATGGAAGTCGGAGAGCCGAACGTAAAAGCGGCACATATTCGGAAACCCGGACGACCGGGCGCGAAAGTATCGTCAACCACGGCGACAATATTGATAAAAATCATCAGGTTAAAAGATCACCACCTCCTGCGTCCGACTGGTACAGATCCTGCTCTTTCTTCTCCACCCCCGGCGTTCAGATCTGCCTGGGGCGCTTCTAGATGACCTGCATCCGCACCGTCTCACTACAAGAGAAAACAATAATGAAATCTGCGTTCAACACTTTTATTCCGGGCGCTTTGGCCCTGCTCATGCTTCTGCCTGCCGCCCTCCAGGCGAAAGAAGTCGAAACCCAACAGAAACTGGCAAACGTGGTGATCCTGGCCACCGGCGGCACCATTGCCGGCGCAGGCGCCAGCGCGGCTAACAGCGCCACCTATCAAGCGGCGAAAGTCGGCATCGAACAATTGATCGCAGGCGTTCCGGAACTGAGCCAATTGGCTAATGTGCGTGGCGAACAGGTCATGCAAATCGCCTCCGAAAGCATCACCAACGACAACCTGCTGCAACTGGGCCGTCGCGTGGCTGAACTGGCCGATAGTAAAGACGTCGATGGCATTGTCATCACCCACGGCACCGACACGCTGGAAGAAACCGCTTACTTCCTGAACCTGGTGGAAAAAACCGACAAACCTATCATCGTCGTTGGCTCCATGCGCCCCGGCACTGCCATGTCCGCGGACGGCATGCTGAATCTGTACAACGCCGTCGCCGTGGCCAGCAGCAAAGACGCACGCGGCAAAGGCGTACTGGTGACCATGAACGATGAGATCCAGTCGGGTCGCGACGTCAGCAAAATGATCAACATCAAGACCGAGGCGTTCAAAAGTGCCTGGGGCCCGCTAGGCATGGTGGTCGAAGGCAAATCCTACTGGTTCCGCCTGCCAGCCAAGCGCCACACCATGGACTCGGAATTTGACATCAAAACCATCAAGAGCCTGCCAGACGTCGAAATTGCCTATTCCTATGGCAACGTCAGCGACACCGCCTACAAAGCCCTGGCTCAATCGGGCGCCAAAGCCATCATCCATGCCGGCACCGGCAATGGCTCGGTCTCATCCCGCGTGGTTCCTGCCTTGCAAGCCTTACGCAAGGACGGCGTACAAATCATTCGTTCTTCCCACGTCAACGCCGGTGGCTTCGTACTGCGCAACGCCGAACAGCCTGACGACAAGTACGACTGGGTTGTGGCTCATGACCTGAACCCGCAAAAAGCCCGCATCCTGGCCATGGTCGCATTGACCAAGACCAACGACAGCAAAGAGCTGCAACGGATGTTCTGGGAATATTGAATCGCCCTCGCCCGACCGGCTCCGATCGGGCACCGCTGTCACCACTCGCCAGTTTTGGCGAGTGGTTCACGACTTCTTCCGATAAAAAAACTTCCCCACGTCCTACATCAAACGGAAAAAACCACTGTCAGAGGATTTTCCTGAGTTTTAAGCAGTTGCGAAAATGCTTACAGTTAAATACTGTATGCACGTACAGCTTAATAAGGATAATTCCGTGGCCACAACCTCTGTCTCTCCTGACGCCTATGAACGCCTGGGTATGCGCGTTCAGAAAATCATCAACTCCCCCACCGCGCAGAAAGCCAAAGCAGCACTGATCTTCCGTCTTCCGGACGAACCCGTGGATGAGTGGGAACGCTTGCTCGAAGAAATCGACGAGAACGACAACGTCACCCTCGCCCATCGCGACGATGGCGGCGTGCAGATTTTCTGGGTTGTGCCGAAGGAAGATTGAGTCAATGAGTGTTCGCTGGCTTGCCTTACTGTTTCTGTTCATCACCCTCGGCGCCCAGGCTGGCGCCCCGCGCACCTTCAACGAAGCCAAGAAAGTCGCGTGGAAGTTGTACGCTCCGCAATCCACCGAGTTCTATTGCGGCTGCAAATACACCGGCAACCGTGTGGACCTGGCCGCCTGCGGTTATGTGCCACGCAAAAATGCCAAGCGCGCATCCCGCATCGAGTGGGAACACATTGTTCCGGCCTGGCAGATCGGCCATCAGCGCGAGTGCTGGCAACAAGGCGGTCGCAAGAATTGCACGCGGTATGACCCGATCTATCAAAAAGCCGAGGCCGACTTGCACAATCTGGTGCCAAGCATCGGTGAGGTGAATGGCGATCGCAGCAACTTCAGTTTCGGCTGGCTGCCCGTGCAATCGGGTCAGTATGGCTCGTGCCTGACACAGGTCGACTTCAAGGCGAAGAAGGTCATGCCCCGCCCGTCCATTCGCGGCATGATCGCCCGGACTTACTTCTACATGAGCAAGCAGTATGGCTTGCGCCTTTCTAAACAGGATCGGCAACTGTATGAAGCCTGGAACAAGACCTATCCGGTACAGGCCTGGGAACGTCAGCGCAACCAAAGCGTGGCGTGCGTGATGGGCCGCGGCAACGAGTTTGTCGGCCCGGTAAACATGAAAACCTGCGGTTGACTGCCGCTGAAAATACAAAGGCCTCAGGTGTAATGCCCGAGGCCTTTGTTCGCTTCTAACCGCCGCTTTTCTTATAGCGCCAGTAGCCCCTCAAATTGAGCGATTCCCAATCGGTTACTGAGCTATCGGGTGTTCGACGATCAGCGCCTCGATGTTCATTTTTTTCGCCCGGGTGATCGCCGCCATCACTTCAGCTTGCCTGGCCTCTGCCTCGGCTTTCGAATTGAACGGCCCGAGCAGAATACGAACCTTTCCGTTCTCCTTGACGACGTTGGCAACGAAGCTGTGCTCAATCAACCAGCCACTCAGGTCGCTGACCGCCTGAGGTGTTTCGCCGCGCACCTCGACGTCCCATTGCGGGCCGGTGATCGCCGCGGGTGCAGAAGCGACTGCCGGTTGCGGCTTTTGAGCGTCAACCCCTTTACCCTCACCACACCCAGCCAACGTCAGTACTGCGATTACCAAGGCCATTTTGCGCACAACGTTTCCCTCTGAATGCTGAAAGCGGCGATTTTAACATTCATGGATCCTTCTCGAGTGCCGCAAAATGGGCTGAAAACAACGAGAATGATGAGGGCGGCCTCTGTATAGTTACGCCTTGGGAATTAATGCAGCATCTGCACGTCAGAAAGAGGCACCCAAACTGCGAGACTTCGCACTAATCTATACCTAATACCGACCTCTGCACTGTCCGAACCAGGTGCCCTACCAAGCAATCAAGGAGAAAACCATGCTGATACTCACCCGCAAAGTCGGTGAAAGCATAAACATCGGTGACAACATTACGATCACCATTCTGGGCGTTAGCGGCCAGCAAGTCAGGATTGGCATCAACGCTCCGAAAGACGTTGCGGTGCATCGCGAAGAGATTTATCAACGCATTCAGGCTGGCCTGACCGCCCCGGACAAGCCGCAAACTCCCTGAATCCTGCAGCAGTCAGTAGCCAGCCCATTCAGCCTCGAGTAACGGCTGGCTAAAGATTCGAGCGCGCCTTTCCCCGCCCAGTCTCTCTTGCGATGCAGTCGTAACGTGGAGCCGATACTACCGCCCCGCCTTATGTCATGACTGTCAGACGTTTCGGATTTGCTGTGAGGAAGAGCGTCCTTCCTGACTAACCAAACGTTACCCCACGCGCCATGCCTGTGGCAGCCACGACCATCAGCAACAGCAGCAGTGCTTCGATATGACTGATGCGAGCAAACAGCGTTGCGCGCCCGGTATCGACAGCTACCCCACGCCCCAACGCGACTCGCCATTTGATCAGCGCCACCATCGGCGCAATTTCAAGCAACAGAATGAAGACGAAGAGTGTCATTTTGAAGTGAAACAGCGGTTGGTGAAGATAGTAATCAGTGCCTTTTTCGTACCCGCCAAAGGCTCGCATCCCACCTGTAATCAACAGAATGACCGCAGAAATCCCCCACAGGTTATCCGCAACCAAAACACTGCGCGCGCTCCCTACTCCGGCAATCAGACGACGTAACGCCGTGCCGCGGGTCAGTACGGCCCAGAAGCCCAGCGCAAAGGCCAAGAGATGAATCGCCGCCAGAAACCATTGAGCCAGCATCGACATACTCCTTACAGACGAAGTTGAATCAGCCCTACAGTAGTAGTCCATCGTGCGGGATTTGCTCAATCGAAAAATAGCGGGCACAAAAAAGCCGGGGTCCTGATGGATCACCCGGCTTTGACAGTCTTGGGCTTAATCTATTCTTTTGGAAATCGAAGTGCGAGCGTTGCTCAACCCTTTTGTGTTGTGATCGCCAGGTGTAGAAGCCGAGATAGCAGAAGCCTTCGTCACCCCGCGCGTGTCCCGGGAGTGCGCAATGCCCGAAGTGACTGAACCATGGCCACGATCACTGGTATGTTCGCTACCGTAGCGGTTGCCACGATCACTGTTACGCTCGCTACCATAGCGGTTGCCACGGTCACTGTTGCGTTCGCTACCGTAGTGGTTGCCACTGACGCCATGATCTCGAACGGCTTTGCCTGCATGATCGCTGCTCAAGCCTTCGCCGCGGCCATTGCTGATGCCACCGGAATGACCGGAGCCGTCGTGGCTACCGCTGCCACCATGACCACCGCCGTTACCGCCGCCATTGCCACCACCGTTACCACCACCACCACCACCACCACCACCACCACCACCACCACCACCACCACCACCACCATCCTTCGCGTAGGCGGAGCCCATGATGGACAGATCAGCGGGCAATAATGGCGCAGCCGCAAGCATCATCACGCATGACATGACAGCAGCAAGACTCTTGTTTTTTAATAGCATGGTGGGTTCCGTGAGGGTTGATATCGCACGGAAGAATTGACCGTTCAGGCCTCACACAGTTCAAAGTCGGACGACCAGCGGGCGAGCAATGTGCAACTGCCGAACGTGCACACCGCTTCCCGTGACTTTGCCGGTCTTTAGCTTGCAAGGGCGCGATTGAAATTTATCGCTTTCAGCTCAATCGAACGCGCCATTGAGAACCTCATAGATGATCCCGGTAGCGATCGCCACCAATATCAAGTCAGTACCAGCCTGTCGCCACTCATAGCCATCGTAGTGCGGAAGCCTGCCGAGTAATCGACCATCGAGTTTTTGGGCGATTCCCGGCGGTAGAGGTTTTCCGCGAGCGAGGTTTTTTTGAATGCCCGGCGGCAAGGCGGGCCCAGGACTCCAGTAATCGTGATAACTACCCACGATTCCAAGGACGCTACCGTGGTTAATGCTGGGGCCATGGCTCCAATCACCACCACCTGAACCTTTCCCCTGTTTTCCATGGCTGCCGGGGTTGCCATAGTCCTGAATGTTTTGTGGATTTCCCTTACCGCCTCCCTGGCCCTTCCCGTTTCCCGGGTCGGCCAATGCAGTCGCTGAAGCGGACACCAAGGCAAGACACGTCATAGCGGCAATCAACGAGCGAGATCTAAACATATCCGTTCTCTCAGAAAGGGGATGCCCCCTGAAAATGTAGACGGTTATGACTGGATTAGTTCAGCAATCGCGCTCACTGGAGACGGAGCGCCGAGCGGACCCGGTTAGTTGAAAACCGGGCCAGATGAAGCAACTACAACACTACTGGGGAAGCATGAACGCTTCCCACGAACCACTACTTACCGAAGTGCGTTTCCTACAACGGGCAAATAGCGACAACTTCAGAGCCACTGCCTGAAGAGGTGATCCGCACGGTCCAGCCTTGCGTAAACACCATACCGTGATCCTCGACCATGGCACTGATTACGGGGCAAAACTTTCTGGCTTCCTCTGGAGAGCTATCTATGGAGATGTAGACCGAACGATCTTCGGCCGAGAACTCCGAGGCCTGAGCCAAGGCGTCGTTGCCATCCAGCATTTTGCAGAGTAATGAGGCATTCTCGACGGACTCGTCTGTTGCGCTGGAGTAAGCACATTGAGCCGTCATCATCAGTAGAAAGAACATGCCTGTTGCGTATTTGTTTCTCACTTCCATGTTCCTTGGGCGGGGGCAGAAACCTTAGCGTAATAGTCGCCCGCCCAAACGACAGACAACAAAAAAGGGCCCACCTTTCGGTGAGCCCTTCTAGACCGCCCAGCAGAGCGGATTTTGTTTGGTAGGCGCGATTGGACTCGAACCAACGACCCCCACCATGTCAAGGTGGTGCTCTAACCAACTGAGCTACGTGCCTGCTGTGAGGCGGCATTCTACGGAATTCCGGAGGGGTGTCAACACCTTTTTTTCACCTAACCCTATGAATATGCAAAATATTTAATTTTTCGACTGCAAAGAAGATTTTCCGGTGGCTGGCGGTCGATTTTTAACTCGGGTAGGATCGATGCACTCGTAAAATATATTAAACAGAGGCTGCAGGATGGCGAACACCCCCTACCCAGAGTCCTACTACGCCGCGTCGGCCAATGCGGCGCCAGAGCGCCCGACCTTGCAGGACGACGTAGAGACCGATGTCTGTGTAATCGGCGCCGGTTACACCGGGCTGTCCTCTGCCCTGTTTCTACTGGAGAACGGTTTTCGGGTTACGGTCCTGGAGGCGGCCAAAGTGGGTTTTGGCGCCTCCGGTCGCAACGGTGGCCAGATCGTTAACAGCTACAGCCGTGATATCGATGTGATCGAGCGCACTGTCGGCCCCAAGCAAGCTCAGCTGCTGGGGCAAATGGCGTTCGAAGGTGGACGGATCATTCGTGAGCGGGTGGCCAAATATAATATCCAGTGCGACTTGAAGGATGGCGGTGTGTTCGCTGCCATTACCGCCAAGCAGATGGGCCATCTGGAATCCCAGAAGCGGCTGTGGGAGCGTTTCGGTCACACGCAACTTGAGCTGATGGATCAGCGACGCATCCGTGAAGTGGTGGCTTGCGATCAATATGTGGGCGGCATGCTCGACATGAGCGGCGGGCATATGCATCCGCTCAACCTTGCCCTCGGCGAGGCAGCAGCCGTGGAGTCGCTGGGCGGCACTATTTACGAGCAATCGCCAGCGGTGCGCATCGAGCGCGGCGCCAATCCGGTGGTGCATACACCTCAGGGTAAGGTCAGAGCCAAATTCATCATCGTCGCCGGCAACGCTTACATTGGCAATCTGGTGCCGGAGCTGGCCGCCAAGTCGATGCCTTGCGGGACTCAAGTGATCACTACCGAACCCTTGGGCGATGAACTGGCCAAACGCCTGCTGCCTCAGGACTACTGCGTCGAAGACTGTAACTACCTGCTCGACTACTACCGCCTGAGCGCTGACAAACGCCTGATTTTCGGCGGCGGCGTGGTGTATGGCGCGCGGGATCCGGCGAACATCGAAGCGATTATTCGACCGAAGATGCTCAAGGCCTTTCCGCAGCTCAAGGACGTGAAGATCGATTACGCCTGGACCGGCAATTTCCTGCTGACCCTGTCGCGTCTTCCCCAAGTCGGACGACTGGGCGACAACATCTACTACTCACAGGGTTGCAGTGGTCACGGCGTGACGTATACGCACCTGGCGGGCAAAGTGTTGGCCGAGGCATTGCGCGGCCAGGCCGAGCGCTTCGACGCCTTTGCCGACCTGCCCCACTACCCATTCCCCGGCGGACAATTGCTGCGAACACCGTTCGCTGCGTTGGGTGCTTGGTACTACGGGTTGCGGGACAAGTTCGGATATTGACCGACAGGCCGCTGAATGCGGCCTGACTCCTACGAAAAGCGCCCCCGTCGCTGACTCAGAAGTCGACCGTCGCCGAAAGGAGATAGGTGCGCGGGGTCGATAACGTCAAGCCTGGCTCGCTGTCATCCGAGGCACCGGCTGAACTCCAGTAGCGTTTGTCCGCCACGTTCTCGACATTGGCACGCAGAGTGATGTTCTTTTCGTCGACCTTGAACCCGTAGCGTGCGCCTACGTCGAAACGCTCCCAGGCGTCGATTTCCTTGTTGTTGGACTGGTCCAGGTACTGCGAGCTGGAATAGATGCCGCGGCTGGTCAGGGTCAAGCCCTGTACAGTCGGGACATCCCACTCGGCGCCCAGGTTGACGTTGTATTTCGGCGTGGCCGGCGCTCGGTTGCCGTCGAAGGCGCCGTTGGTGGTGTTGGTCAACTCGCTGTCGATGTACATGACACCGCCGAGCAGGCGAAAACCTTTGAAGGGCTCACCGAACACACTCAGTTCTACACCATCGTTTTGACGCTTGCCGTTCGGGCCGAAAACTCGCGTCGTGGCGTTGGTCTCGTAAGCCGGCTGCTTGATCCGGAACACCGCGGCGGTCACGGCGAACGCACCCGCATCATACTTGGCGCCGACCTCGACCTGCCGGCTGATAAACGGCGGGAATATTTCGTCCTCGTTCACCGAGGTCGACGGCGCGATCTTGCCCTGGCTCAGGCCCTCCATGTAGTTGGCATACAGCGACAGCTTATCGGTTGCCTTGAACAGGATACCGCCCGACGGCGAAACCTTTTCCTCATCGTAGGCCGTGTCGCCTTTGACATCATCCGTCCAGTCGTCAACCTTCACGCGCTGCCAGCGGGCGCCGAGGGTCAGCAGCAGCCGGTCATCGAAGAAACCCAGGGTGTCGGACAACGCCACGCCGCTGAAACGGTTCTCGGTGTAGACCTTCGAATCGAGTCGAGTGGGCCTGACTGGTGTTGGTGTTTCCACGGGGTCGTAAAGGTTGCTGCGGGCCGCGGCATAACGGGCGCCGCCATTTTCGAAGTCCATGTAGAAGTAGCTGGCAGCCAGATTGACTTCATGGCTCACCGGGCCGGTATGAAACCAGTTGCGCACCCCTGCCGTGGCCGTCCGGACATTTTCGTCACGGGTAAAGTCACGTGGCTGAACGCTGAAATCGCCGGCGTCGTTGGTGACCGCAACGGCATGCCGGAGAAAGTCATGGTTGCTCTTACGCGCACCCACGCCGCCGTACAGCATGACGGAATCGCTGACGTCGAATTCGCCGTTCACCGCGCCGAAAGTGTCGTTGGTGCTCGCCTTGCTCCAGGGCTGCGCATAGTTGTCGCGGACATCGTTCGCATTTGGAACTTTCGCATTGGCGCCGACCTGCACGCGCTCCTGCGGGGCGTCGGTATCACGCTCGGTGCGCCCGAGGTCTGTCGAGAGTCGCAGGCGCTCACCGCGAAAATCCAGGCCCAATACGGCCATCTCGCGGTCGACACTCTGATGATCCCATTCGGTGTCACCGGACTGCTTCACGCCATTGAAACGAATACCGAACTTGTTGTCTTCACCAAAGCGCCGGCCGACATCCACGGCCCCACCGACCTGGTTGTCGGAAGCGTAGCTACCGGTAAACGAAGTGATGGGCTTGTCGGTCGCGCGCTTGGGCACCACGTTGATTCCACCACCCACACTGCCCCGCGGCGAAATGCCGTTGATGAGCTGGGTGGGGCCCTTGAGGATGTCGACGCGGTCGGCCATCGCCATGTCGATCGTATAGGTCGGCAAGACACCGTAGAGACCGTTGTAGGCGACATCACTGTTGAACAGGCTGAGCCCGCGAATGGTGAACTGCTCATAACGCCCACCCGCCGGGTTGGTGGCGCGTACCGAGGGATCGCTGGCGATCAGGTCGCCCAAGGTGCGAGCCTGCTGGTTTTTGACTACCTCGCTGGTGTAGGTGGTCATGCTGAACGGCGTTTCCATAAAGTCTCGCGAGCCCAGCAAGCCTTGCGAACCACGGCGGGCGACCTGACCGCCGGCATAGGGATCGCCGCCTGCCGAGTCAGTGGCACCGAGAATCGAGGTGGGAGCCAGTTGCAGGCTGCTGCCTTCTGGCGCCGGAGTCAGGATGTACGCTTGTTCGCCCACTGGCTGCAGTTGCAGACCGGAACCCTGCAACAGCCGGGTGAAGCCCTCCTCGACCGCGTATTCGCCGGAAAGACCCGCGCTGCTACGACTGCCCACCAACGCCGGGTCCACCGAGAGGTTGACCCCGGCCTGCCCGGCAAACCGGGTCAGCGCATCGCTCAGGCTCCCGGCAGGCACCTGATAACTGCGCCGGGTGGCGTCTTCGGCCCAACTGGAAGTGATGAACAGCGGACTGGCACTCAAGCTCAGCAACAGGCTCAGGTGCAACAACGGACGTAGGCCGGAAGAAGCCGGACGCGGACAGCAAGGTATTACTGCGGGCATTGAAATAGCTCTCTTGATTCGTTCACATGCCTTGAATGACAAGCGAGTCGAAAAAAGGGGACAGGCTTCACACACTATTTTTGCGCGGCAGTAACGTCACCCAATATCGCGTGCGCGAATGCACCTCCAGCGGCAGACTGGCCGCGAGCAACGCGAGGACGCGATCGGTGTCTTCCAGGCGGAAGCTGCCGGTGACGCGCAACGCTTCAAGCTCCGGCTCCCAGCGCAACACACCCGGTCGATAAGTGCTGAGTTCGCGCAGAAAATCCCCCAGCGGCTGGTTTTTCGCCATCAGCACGCCTTCGCGCCAACCTGGCGCAAGCACATCGAATGGACTGATCGGCCCGACGCCGGTGGCTTGAAGACTGACCTGCTGACCACTGCGCAAAACCAACGCCGGCCCCTGCAAGGGCTGCAATTGCACGGAACCGCTGAACACCGACACGCGGCAACCGCGCAAATCCTGACGAACACAGACCTCGCCTTGACTGACGATGACTTGTCCGAAGCGAGCCTGGATCGTCAATGGCGATGCACCAGGCACCTTCAGCGATATCTCGCCCTCTACCAACCGCAAGCGCCGACTCTGCAAATCCACATCGACGGCACTGGCTGTGTTGAGTTGCAAGAAACTGCCATCGGCGAGCCGCACCTCCTTGCGCTCCCCGGTGGACGTCTGCAAGTCGGCTCGCCAGACCTCCAGCGGTAATTGCCGGCTGATCAGCCAGGCCGCCGGCACTAACGCCACCGCCCCCAATGCGCGCTTGAGTACCACCCGCCGACCCAGCTCAGGGCGATCCAGGCTTTGCAGCGCCAACGCCGAAGGCAGATCGGCAAAGCGCTGACGCAAGGCCTGGGCCCTCTGCCAGGCCTGCTCATGACTGGCACAACTGTCGCGCCACCGCTGCAGACCGGCAAGATCCTGCTCGTTCGCGGTGCCGGATTCCAGTAAAGCGAGCCACTGCGCGGCGGCGCGCGCTATCTGGCGAACTTCCACCGAGGGCGAGCTCACAGCTCCACCAACAGGCAATGCTCGTAGGCTTGCGCCATGTAGCGTTTGATCGTGCGTTCCGACACCCGCAGGCGCTCAGCGATGTGCTGATAGCTCAAGCCTTCCAGCTGACTCCAGAGAAACGCCCGCCGCACCGCCGTCGGCAGTCCGTCGAGCAGTTCGTCCAGGGCTTGCAGGGTTTCCAGCAGCAGCCAGCGCTGCTCGGGTGATGGCACGCAGTCTTCAGGCAGCGAGGCCAAGGCACTCAGGTAGGCCTGCTCCAGACTGCGACGCTGATAGAAGTTACTCAGCAGCCGTTTGCCCACGGTCAGCAGATAGGCACGGGGCTCCTGCAGGTCGGCAATCCGTTGAGAGCTGGCAAGTAAGCGCAAGAACGTATCCTGACTGAGGTCCGCCGCATCACAGGCGTTGCCCATGCGTCGCCTCAACCAGCCTTCTAGCCAGCCACGGTGATCGCGGTACAGGTCGTGAAGGGTTTGCTCCTTCGGCATCGCTGCATCACTCATCTCAAGAAGCCCTGTGAAGGAGTTATCGTAAATGAGAGTGATTCTAATTAATGTCGATGCAGTGAACCAAGCCCTTTGTGCCTGGGATATGCAGAAAGATCCGGCCTGGAAGACACAAGAGGGGAAAAAGTCAAATCGCAGGCACAAAAAACCCCGGTCTTTCGACCAGGGTCTTTGCTATCGACTCGAAGTAGACACCGGCTTTACCAGTGGCTTTCTTCATAGCTTCAAGGCGTTCAGTGGGCCTTGAGGCAGATATGGCGCAGCGGACGGGACTCGAACCCGCGACCCCCGGCGTGACAGGCCGGTATTCTAACCGACTGAACTACCGCTGCGTATCGCTTTGGACTTTCGCCCAAGTAACTCGTCTGACTGGAAAGCTTCGAGGCTTCTCAATCTCGAGACAGGTAAACCTGACTCGGAAAATATGGCGCAGCGGACGGGACTCGAACCCGCGACCCCCGGCGTGACAGGCCGGTATTCTAACCGACTGAACTACCGCTGCGCGTCGGTGGAGGCTTTTCAGCTTCCCTCTTGCTTACGCAAGAGTCTCAAGAAGTGGTGGGTGATGACGGGATCGAACCGCCGACATTCTGCTTGTAAGGCAGACGCTCTCCCAGCTGAGCTAATCACCCTTTGCTTCTCTGAGGCCGCGAAATTTACGCAGGTATCGAAGCTAAGTCAATACCCTGCTTGAAGTTTTTCTGAAAAAGACAAAATCATGTCATTTCCCGCAGCGCTGCCCACGGCCGCCTGCAACCTCAAGCCGCCGCTGTCGCGCCCCCTGCTCGAATTACTCGCTGTAAATCATCTTCTTGGTCATGCCACCATCGACCACGAATTCCTGACCCGTGACAAAACCGGCGTTCTTGGACAGTAACCACGCCACCATTGCCGCCACATCCTCAACCGTCCCTACCCTGCCCGCCGGATGCTGCGCATGATCGGCGTCGGTCAGAGGTTCGGCACGCCGTGCCGTTGGGTCTCGCGCATCAATCCAACCCGGGCTGACCGCGTTGACGCGAATCTCCGGCCCCAAACTGATGGCCAAGGCGTGAGTCAGGGCCAGCAAACCGCCCTTGCTCGCCGCGTAAGCCTCTGTGTCCGGTTCTGACTGCCCGGCGCGGGTCGAGGCCAGATTGACGATCGCGCCGCTGTGAGCACGCAGATACGGCGCGCAATGCTTGGCCAACAGCATCGGCCCACTGAGATTCACCGCCAGCACCCGGTTCCAGTAGGCCAGATCGAGGCTTTCCAGAGTGATGTTGTGCGGATCGGCCACCGCCGCATTGCACACCAGCGCATCCAGACGCCCGAACTGCCCCAGCACCTCAGCCACACCCAGCGCCACCTGCGCTTCATTCGCAACATCCATGGCGATGAACCAGGCATTTTCGCCAAGCACCTGCGCCACTTTCGAACCACGCACCCGATCCAGATCCGTCAGCACCACCTGCCAGCCTTCGCTGATCAGCCAGGCCGCGATCCCCAGACCAATGCCACGCGCCGCCCCGGTGACCAGTGCAACGCGGCCATGGGTGCCCGTGGCCGGCGCGGACAACTCGATCACAAGGCGGCCAACCCGCGCGCCAGATCGGCTTGCAGGTCTGCCACGTCTTCCAGACCGACCGCAATGCGGATCAGGCTGTCACGGATCCCCGCCGCTTCACGCTCTTGCGGTGCGAGACGGCCGTGGGAAGTGGTGCTCGGGTGCGTGATAGTAGTTTTGCTGTCGCCCAGGTTGGCGGTGATGGAGATCAGGCGAGTCGCATCGATAAAGCGCCAGGCACCCTCTTTGCCGCCCTTGACCTCGAAACTCACGACCGCACCGAAACCCTTCTGCTGGCGCTGGGCCAATTCGTGCTGCGGATGGCTCTTGAGGCCGGCGTAATGGACTTTCTCGATGCCGTCCTGCTGCTCCAGCCACTCGGCCAGTTGCTGGGCATTGGCGCAATGCGCCTTCATGCGCAGGCTCAGCGTTTCCAGGCCCTTGAGGAAGATCCAGGCGTTGAACGGGCTCAGGGTCGGCCCGGCGGTACGCAGGAAACCGACGACTTCTTTCATCTGCTCGCTGCGACCGGCCACGACACCACCCATGCAACGACCCTGGCCGTCGATGAACTTGGTCGCCGAGTGCACGACGATGTCCGCGCCGAGCTTCAGCGGCTGCTGCAACGCAGGTGTGCAGAAACAGTTGTCGACCACCAGCATCGCGCCCTTGGCGTGAGCAATTTCCGACAGTGCGGCGATGTCCACCAGCTCGGCCAGCGGGTTGGAGGGCGATTCGACGAAGAGCAACTTGGTGTTGGCCTTGATCGCTGCATCCCAACCGGACAAATCCGCCAGTGGCACGTAGTCGACTTCAATGCCGAAGCGCTTGAAGTACTTCTCGAACAGGCTGATGGTCGAACCGAACACGCTACGCGACACCAGCACGTGATCACCGGCGCTGCACAGGCTCATCACCACCGCCATGATCGCCGCCATGCCGGTCGCCGTGGCCACCGCCTGTTCAGCGCTTTCGAGCGCAGCAATGCGCTCTTCGAACGCGCGCACGGTCGGGTTGGTGTAGCGCGAGTAAACGTTGCCCGGCACTTCCCCGGCAAAGCGCGCAGCCGCGTCGGCGGCAGTACGGAATACATAGCTGGACGTGAAGAACATCGGATCACCGTGTTCGCCTTCCGGCGTGCGGTGCTGACCGGCGCGTACGGCCAGGGTATCGAACGCTACGCCTTCGAGGTCGCTGTCCAGCCGACCGGCATCCCAATCCTGACTCATGCTGTCACTCCTTGCCTTGTTCGGTAGTAGATACAAAACCGGCCCCTCAGGGCCGGTAGAAACTCAGTTGTTGTACAGATCAATGATCGCGCTGACTGCCTGCGTCTTGACCTTGGAGGCATCATTACGCGCCTGCTCGATCTTATTCAGGTAAGCCTCGTCGACGTCGCCGGTGACGTACTGGCCGTCGAACACCGCGCAATCGAATTTCTCGATCTTGATCTTGCCGCCACCGACCGCTTCGATCAAGTCAGGCAGGTCCTGATAGATCAACCAGTCAGCGCCGATCAGGTCAGCCACGTCCTGGGTCGAACGGTTGTGGGCGATCAGCTCGTGAGCGCTCGGCATGTCGATGCCATAGACGTTCGGGTAGCGAACGGCCGGTGCCGCGGAGCAGAAATAGACGTTTTTGGCGCCGGCTTCGCGAGCCATCTGGATGATTTGCTTGCAGGTGGTGCCGCGAACGATGGAGTCGTCCACCAGCATCACGTTCTTGCCGCGGAATTCCAGCTCGATGGCGTTGAGCTTCTGGCGTACGGATTTTTTCCGTGCAGCCTGGCCTGGCATGATGAAGGTCCGGCCGATGTAGCGGTTCTTCACGAAGCCTTCGCGGAACTTGACGCCCAGGTGGTTCGCCAGTTCCAGGGCCGCGGTGCGGCTGGTGTCCGGGATCGGGATGACCACGTCGATGTCGTGATCCGGACGTTCGCGCAGGATCTTCTCGGCAAGCTTCTCGCCCATGCGCAGACGGGCTTTGTAAACCGAGACGCCGTCGATGATCGAGTCCGGACGCGCCAGGTAGACGTGTTCGAAGATGCACGGAGTCAACGATGGGTTGGTCGCGCACTGACGGGTGTGCAGCTTGCCGTCTTCAGTGATGTAGACCGCTTCGCCCGGTGCCAGGTCGCGAATCAGGGTGAAACCGAGTACGTCCAGCGAAACGCTTTCGGAAGCGATCATGTACTCGACGCCTTCGTCGGTATGACGCTGGCCGAAAACGATCGGGCGGATGCCGTGCGGATCGCGGAAACCGACGATGCCGTAACCGGTCACCATCGCCACGACCGCGTAACCACCGACGCAACGGTTATGCACGTCGGTGACAGCCGCGAACACGTCTTCTTCGGTCGGCTGCAACTTGCCACGCTGGGCCAGCTCGTGCGCGAACACGTTGAGCAGCACTTCCGAGTCAGAGTTGGTGTTGACGTGGCGCAGGTCAGATTCGTAAATCTCCTTGGCCAGCTGTTCAACGTTGGTCAGGTTACCGTTGTGCGCCAGGGTGATGCCGTACGGCGAGTTGACGTAAAACGGTTGAGCTTCGGCCGAGGTCGAGCTGCCCGCGGTCGGGTAACGCACATGGCCAATGCCCATGTGGCCGACCAGGCGCTGCATGTGACGCTGATGGAACACGTCACGCACCAGGCCATTGTCCTTGCGCAGGAATAACCGGCCATCATGGCTGGTCACGATACCGGCAGCGTCCTGGCCGCGGTGCTGGAGGACGGTTAGCGCGTCATACAGCGCCTGATTGACGTTCGACTTACCGACGATACCGACGATGCCACACATGCGACGCAACCCCTACTTAATGGATCTGAACTGAACACAACTCACTGAGGCGTTTTGGCCGTCGGCAAGAGGTGCTCCTTGAACGGTATATCAGCGGGTACGCTGATTCCGCTGGCAAGCCACTGACTGCTCCACCCAAGAATCAGGTTTTTGGACCAGTCTGCGACCAATAGAAATTTTGGCACGAGCTGTGATTGTTGCCACCACCCGTCCTGCTGTACCGGCCCCAGGCTCAACAGCCCGACCGCCACGACCACCAGCAACACGCCACGCGCTGCGCCAAAGGCCATGCCGAGGAATCGATCGGTCCCGGATAGCCCGGTGACGCGAACCAATTCGCCGATAAGATAATTGATCATTGCGCCTACGATTAAAGTGGCGACAAACATGATGGCACAGCCCGTGATCACACGAGCCGATGGCGTTTCGATGTATCCGCCAAGGTACTCGGACAATGAGCCACCGAACATCCAGGCGACGACTCCTGCGATGATCCAGGTCACCAGCGATAGTGCTTCTTTGACGAAGCCGCGGCTCAAGCTGATCAAAGCGGAGATGGCGACGATTGCAACGATCGCCCAATCAACCCAGGTAAATGGCACAGTGCAGCCTACTGACGGATAAGGCGGCGCATTTTAGCAGAGCCCATGGCTGTCGGTAAGCTGAGATTGTCAGTGCTTTTCAAATCAGGGCGATAGTTTTAACCACGCTCAGGCTGGAAACGCACCACAAAACCCTTGAGGTTCTGCTGGCGACTCAACAAGTCACGCAGACGATCGGCTTCCGCGCGCTCGATCAGCGGTCCGACGAACACCCGATTCTTCCCATCGGCGGAGCGGATATAGGCGTTATAGCCTTGGCTACGCAAGGTTTTCTGCAGGCTTTCAGCGCTTTCACGGCTCGACAGGCTGGCCAGTTGCACCGACCAACTGACCGACAGGCCATTGGCATCGACGCGGCTTGGGGTGGTGCTCGGCTTGCTCGGCGCGACAGCGATTGGCTGGGTAGGTGTCGGTACAGGCTTGGCGACTGGCGCCGCAGGCGGTGTGACCGGTTTGGCAGCCGGCGGCGCTGGCACTGGCGCTACAGGAGCACTTGGCGCAATCGGTGCCGACGGCGCTTGCTGCTCGGCAATTTCGTCGTCGCTCGGCACAGGCTCTTGCGGCAAGGCCTGCGGCTCAGGCACCGCCACCGGCTCGATCTGCACTTGCGGCATTGCCGGCGCATGCGGCGCAGCAGGCGCGTCGACCGTCACCTGGCGCTGCTCGTCCTGACGGGAAAACAGCATTGGCAGGAAAATCACCGCCAGCGCCACCAGCACCAGGGCACCGACCATGCGCTGCTTGTACGCCTTATCCAGCAAAGCCATTTGCCGCTTCCTCCGTGGAGTGCCGGGCCAGCCATTCAAGGGCCTCGGCGACACAGTAAAATGATCCGAACAACAGAATTTCGTCGTCGCTCGTCGCCTGCGCGCACTGCCCTTCCAGGGCGGCGGCCACGCTGTCATAAGACGTTACCGAGGCGCCAAGGTTCTGCAACGCCGCGTGCAACTGCGCAACCGGCCGCGCCCGTGGCGAATCCAGCGGTGCGACAGCCCAATGCTGGACACTAGCATTCAACTCACCGACAACACCATCCAGATCCTTGTCCGCCAACAATCCGAACACCGCCAGACGCTTGCCGGCAGGCGGTCGGCTGGCCAGACGCCGGGCCAGATATTCGGCCGCATGGGGGTTATGCCCCACGTCCAGTAGCAGATTCAGACGCTTGCCCTGCCAGTCGAACTGACGGCGATCGAGACGCCCGACCACTCGCGTCGCTTTCAAGGCTTCGATAATCTGCGCATCCACCCAAGGCAAACCGAGCAGCAGGTAAGCCTGCAACGCCAGCGCGGCGTTTTCCATCGGCAGATCGAGCAACGGCAGATCATGCAACTCGACCGCACGCCCTTGAGCATCAAGGCCGCGCCATTGCCAGTTGTGATCGGTGATACCCAAATCGAAATCGCGCCCGCGCAGGAAAAACGGGCAATTGAGCTCGCGCGCTTTATCCAGCAGAGGTTGTGGAGGGTTCAGGTCGCCGCAGAGTGCCGGCGCGCCCTGACGGAAAATGCCGGCCTTTTCGAAGGCCACGGATTCGCGGGTATCGCCCAGGTAATCCGCATGATCGACGCCAATGCTGGTCACCAGCGCGATATCGGCATCCACCACATTGACGGTGTCCAGGCGTCCGCCCAGGCCGACTTCCAGCACCACCGCATCGAGACCGGCCTGTTGAAACAGCCAGAACGCCGCCAAGGTGCCCATTTCGAAGTAAGTCAGGGACGTATCGCCACGACCCGCCTCAACCGCAGCAAAGGCTTCGCACAGCTGAGCGTCAGTGGCTTCGACACCATTGACCTGCACCCGCTCGTTGTAACGCAGCAGGTGCGGAGAATTGTAGACACCCACGTTCAGGCTCTGCGCCCGCAGCAATGAAGCCACGAACGCGCAGGTAGACCCTTTGCCGTTGGTGCCGGTGACCGTGATCACCCGAGGCGCCGGCTTGCCCAGTCCCATGCGGGACGCTACCTGTTGCGAACGCTCCAGCCCCATATCGATGGCCGACGGATGCAACTGCTCGAGGTAGGCGAGCCACTCGCCAAGGGTGCGCTCGATCATATGTTCGCAGGTACCGGCGGAACCACGATCGGCTCAACTGGCGCGGCGACGTATTTGGGCGTCGGCTTGCCGGTCAGTTGCGCCAGCAGATTGCCCAGACGCGGACGCAGCTCCTGACGAGGAATGATCATATCGATCGCGCCGTGCTCCAGCAGGAACTCACTGCGCTGGAAGCCTTCCGGCAGTTTTTCGCGAACGGTCTGCTCGATCACACGCGGACCGGCGAAACCGATCAAGGCTTTAGGCTCACCGACGATCACGTCGCCGAGCATTGCCAGGCTGGCGGAAACACCACCGTAGACCGGGTCGGTCAGTACCGAGATGAACGGGATGCCTTCTTCGCGCAGACGCGCCAGCACCGCGGAGGTCTTGGCCATTTGCATCAGGGAAATCAGTGCTTCCTGCATCCGCGCACCGCCGGAAGCGGAGAAGCAGATCATCGGGCAACGGTTTTCCAGGGCGTAGTTGGCGGCGCGAACAAAGCGCTCACCGACGATGGCGCCCATCGAACCACCCATGAAGGAGAATTCGAAGGCCGACACCACGACCGGCATGCCCAGCAAGGTGCCGCTCATGGAAATCAGCGCGTCTTTTTCGCCGGTCTGCTTTTGCGCAGCGGTCAGGCGATCCTTGTACTTCTTGCCGTCACGGAATTTCAGGCGGTCAACCGGCTCCAGGTCCGCGCCCAGTTCGGCACGACCGTCAGCGTCGAGGAAGATATCGATGCGCGCACGAGCGCCGATACGCATGTGGTGGTTGCACTTGGGGCAAACGTCCAGGGTCTTTTCCAGCTCCGGACGATACAACACCGCCTCGCAAGACGGGCATTTGTGCCACAGACCTTCAGGCACCGAGCTCTTCTTGACCTCGGAACGCATGATCGAAGGGATCAGTTTGTCTACTAACCAGTTGCTCATGCTTTCTTTCTCCAGTACCGGCGGCCCGAACACTCTGGTTCGCAACCCCGCGTATGCCCTTGAGCTAAATTCATATGTGCGGCGATGATCAATCGATTGCCGGGTCAGCGAAACGTGACCTGCGTACAACCCAAAAACCCTCAGCCATGCCTGTGGACGGCGGCAGTGTGCCAGCCGTCACATCTACAGGCTCCTGCGTACAGCTTTGATGAATGCGTGAATCTTTGCGTGATCCTTGATGCCCTTGCTCGCCTCTACTCCCCCGCTGACGTCCACCGCGTAAGGCCGAACCCGGGCAATCGCCTCGGCGACGTTGTCCGGGGTCAAGCCGCCGGCCAGGATGATCGGCTTGCTCAGGCCTTGCGGTATCAATGACCAGTCGAAAGCTTCACCGGTTCCCCCGGGGACGCCTTCGACGTAAGCGTCGAGCAGGATGCCGCTGGCGCTGGCGAAGGCATCGCAAGCTGCCGCGATGTCATCACCGGCCTTGACCCGCAACGCCTTGATGTACGGCCGGTGCCAGCCTTCGCAATCGGCCGCGGCTTCATCACCATGGAACTGCAACAGGTCCAGCGGCACGGCGTCGAGGATTTCCCCCAGCTCGCAGCGACTGGCGTTGACGAACAAACCCACAGTGGTCACGAACGGAGGCAAGGCCTGGATGATCGCCCTCGCCTGCTGGACAGTCACGGCCCGCGGGCTTTTGGCGTAGAACACAAATCCGATGGCATCGGCCCCGGCCTCGACCGCCGCCAACGCATCTTCTATGCGGGTAATCCCACAAATTTTGCTGCGAACGGCTGACATGTCGATAGAACCTCAGGACAAATCCGGGAAAGTCCCGGATGGTAACAAAAGCGTTCGAAGGCGTCAGCCGTCAAGTTCCGAGAAGCCCGTGAGGAAGTGTGGACCGATGTAACGCTCGGGCAACTCGAACTCGTCGCGGTACTCGACCTGCACCAGGTACAGGCCAAACGGATGGGCCGTTACCCCGCCGGAACGACGGATACGACTTTCCAGCACTTCTTTCATCCACTCCACAGGACGCTCGCCGGCACCGATGGTCATCAGCACACCGGCGATGTTGCGCACCATGTGGTGCAGGAACGCGCTGGCGCGGATATCCAGCACGATCATTTTACCGTGGCGCGTCACGCGTAAATGATGCAGCTCCTTGATCGGCGACTTGGCCTGGCACTGGCCGGCGCGAAATGCGCTGAAGTCGTGGGTGCCGACCAGATACTGAGCGGCCTCGGCCATGCGCTCGACGTCCAGCGGGCGGTGATTCCAGGTAATTTCTTCGTTCAGGTGCGCCGGGCGGATCTGATCGTTGTAGATCACGTAGCGATAGCGCCGGGCGATCGCCTTGAACCGCGCATGGAAATGCGCCGGCATGACCTTGGCCCAACTGACGCTGACGTCGTGGGGCAAGTTGATATTGGCGCCCATCACCCAGGCCTTCATCGAACGCTCGACCTGGGTATCGAAATGCACCACCTGTCCGCAGGCATGCACACCGGCATCAGTGCGCCCGGCACAGAGCAGCGACACAGGTGAGTCGGCGACTTTGGACAAGGCCTTTTCAAGGGTTTCCTGCACCGTGAGCACACCGGAGGCCTGGCGCTGCCAGCCGCGATAACGCGAACCTTTGTATTCAACGCCCAACGCGATCCGGAAGAAGCCGTCGGCCGCCATTTCGGCGGCCGGATTATCTATATTTGCCAAGGGGTGACAGCCTGCTGATGTACGCAAAGGCAGGCATTATAAGGCTGTCGGGCGGGGACGCCAGAGGGATCTCCATTGACTGTTCCGACCTCTTCGCGGTCAAGCCCGCTCCCACAAGGATCTTTGGCGCCTACAAAACCTGCGGGAGCAGGCTTGCCCGCGATAGCAATCTCGCAGGCGCCAACGCATCACCGCCCAAACAAAAACGGCAGCCTCGATGGGCTGCCGTTTTGTTTACGCCTTACCGGTGTCTCACGCCAGGCGCGCCAGCATTTCCTTGGCTTCGCTCTTCTGACCAGCATCGCCCTCGGTCACCACCTCATTGAGGATGTCCCGGGCGCCGTCGTTATCGCCCATATCGATGTAGGCCTGGGCCAGGTCGAGTTTGGTGGCAACTTCGTCGGTGCCGGAGAGGAAATCGAGTTCATCATCTGCCGAGGCCAAAGCGTCTTCCTCGGTGAAACTCGGCTCACCGAGGCTCTGGGACAAACGCTCCAGCTCAGCGTTGACATCGTTGAGTTCGTTTTCGAAGGCGTCAGGCTGATCCGGGGTAGCGTCCATCTCATCGGCCAGCGACAGGTCGAAGTCCAACGGCAGCTCCAGGTCGTCGAGCGGCGCTTCTGTTGCCGCCGGCGCTTCGGCGGCAGGCAAGTCCTTGAGATCCTCATCCAGGCTCAGCAGGAAGTCGTCTTCGGCCAGGGTTGCCGGCGAAGCATCGCCGCCCAGATCCATGTCCAGGTCAAAGTCTGACAGATCGTCGAGGTTTTCCTTGATTTCGGTCTGCTGTTGCAACACCGACTCAAAACTCAGGTCGTCGTCCAGCGGGAATGCGTCCAGCTCAGCCACAGACTCTGGTTCAGGCTCTGGCTCAGGTTGCGACGCAACTGCCGGCGCAACCGGAACCGCCGCCTCCAGATCATCCAGGCTCAGATCGAAGGCGCTGTCGAAGTCATCATCCAATGCCGGTTCCGGAGCTTGCGGCTCGTCCAGCAGCAGTTCCTTGACGTATTGCGCGTCCAGCTCGGCGGCGATCGCCGCGGCGGCCAAACCACTCGCTGCTACGACTGCCATCGCCGGGAAGCGGCTTTTCAGCTGTTCGACCCGGGCGAAGTTGTCGCCGTTGGCTACCAGTTGACGCTCCTGAGCGACGAACGCATCGCGGTCACCTTGCTGACCGTAGACCTCCATCAGTTTCAGGCGCAGGTCACTGCGTTGCGGCTCTTGCTTGATACCGTCTTCCAGCAACGCGGCGGCCTGATTCAGACGACCGGCCGCGATGTGCGACTGCGCCTGAGCCAGTACGTCGTCAGTGCGTTCGGCAGCAGGCGATACCAGCGGCGCAGCGATCGGCGGCGTCACCACGACCGGGGTAATTACCGGGGCCGGTGCTGGCGCAGGTGTTGGCGCAGTCGCAAGTTTCACGCTTGGCGGCGGAACTTCCAGACCTTCAAAGCTGCTTTCCGGCAGGTCGAGATCGGCGGAGAACTCTTGTTCCTCAGCCAGGGCACGGGCCATGCGCAGGTGCTTCTCGGCCTCTTGCTGCGCTTTGCGACGACGCGCCAGCAACAGCAGCAACAGCAACAGAACCACCGCACCGCCGCCCACCAGACCCAGCAGGATCGGATTGGTCAGCAGTTCGTTGAACTTCTGTTCGTCGGACGCCGCAGGCGTCGGCTCGACAGGCGGCGCCGCGACGACTTCCGGCGCAGGTGTTGCCGGAACCACATCTGCAGGCGTTGCAGGATTGGCTGCCAGCTCAGCCGACAGCACCGGAGCTGCCGCGGGGGCCGGTGCGTTCGCGCCGCCTTCAGCCTGCAGCTTGGCCAACTGATTGTTCTTCAGCTCAATCAGGCGTTGCAGCTTATCTACCTGACTTTGCAGATCACTCATGCGGCTTTTCAGTTCAGCGTTGTCACGACGAGCCGTGTCGAGGCTTTCCTGGGTCACGGCCAGCTTGTTGCTCAAGGCTTTCGCATCACCGGCGGCACCTTTGCCACGGCCCTTGCCGGTGTCGGCGGAAACCAGGCTCAGCTTGTCTACGGCGGGTTGCGACGAAGCACCTTCACCGCGAGCGCGCTTGGTGGCATCGAGTTGCTGCTGCCCGGTACCGGGTTTCGCCACGTAGCGACGGCCCTGACGCCATGCGGTGTTCTGCGCGGCGACTTCAGCGATGGCCTTGGGTTGCGGCAGGTTGGCACTTTGCGCCTGATCAGGCAGACGCAGCACCTGACCGGTTTTCAGTCGGTTGATGTTACCGTCGATAAAGGCATCCGGATTCAGCGCCTGGATGGCCAGCATGGTCTGCTGGATCGAACCGCCGCTACGCGCCTTGGCGGCGATTTCCCAAAGGGTATCGCGCGGTGTGGTGGTGTGTTGCGATGGCTTGCTCGCGCCGGTGACCGGCGCGGTGACTGCTTGGGCCGGCGCCGGTTGCGCGGCGGCATCGGCGGTCTGTGGCGAGAATTTGGACGGATCGAGCAGCACGCTGTAATCACGCAGCAGACGACCGTTAGGCCACATCACCTGAACCAGGAATTTCACCATCGGTTCGGACAGCGGTTTACTGGACGTGACACGCAGGATGCTTTTGCCGCTGGCATTAAGTACCGGGGTGAAGGTCAGGTCGTTGAGAAACGCCTGGCGGTCGACACCGGCCTTGGCGAAATCGTCGGGCGAAGCCAGGCTCGGCACCACTTCGGCGGCCGTGAGGTCCTTGACGTCGAGCAACTCGATTTCCGCCACCAAAGGCTGGTTCAGCGTGGACTTCAGGGTCAACTCCCCAAGCCCGAGGGCATGCGCCATACCGGAGGACAGCGCCGAGGCGGCCGCTATTGCTAACACCAGTTTGCGAACTTGAACCATAGCCTCATCCTTTGTTTGAACATTCCTCGGCCAGCGAGAAGGTGTTGATAACCGCTGCCGTAAGGCATTGCGTGCGGCGACGAAGGGTCGTCGCGCGCGATCATTTCATTCATGCGACGCAAAACCCTGCGAGGGGTTCGCCTTAAACAATCCGGCCGAGCATAACGCCCGGCCAGATTCATTCGACAAAATTGTTGCCAAGTATCTTTTACAGCAGGTCTTTTATCAACAATTCAGCCACCTGCACAGCATTGAGCGCGGCACCTTTGCGTACGTTATCTGACGTCAGCCACATATTAAGTTCCGCCGGATCGTCGATCCCGCCGCGAACCCGACCAACGTAAACCACGTCCTGCCCTACCGCATCGCCGACCGGGGTCGGGTAATCGCCCGCCTCGACCAGCTCAATGCCGGGCGCCGCTTCCAGTGCCGCGTTGACTTTCGCCAGGTCGACAGCGCCCGACGATTGCAGAGTCACGCTAAAGCTATCGCCAAAAAACACCGGGGCTTGAATGCAAGTGACAGAAATCTTTAATAAAGGAAGCGCCACGAGCTGACGCAGCTCGCGCACCAGGCGTTTTTCCAGCAGCGTATGGCCTTGGGCATCAGGCGTACCGACTTGCGCCAGCAGGTTGAAAGCCATCTGCCGATCGAAGAAAGCCGGCTCCAGTGGACGCACATTGAGCAGCTCGGCGGTTTGCCGGGCCAGCTCGCTGACCGCTTCGCGGCCTTGGGCAGACACCGCCAGACACGCCGTCAAGCTGATGCGTTGGAGGTCGAGAAAACCGAGCAACGGCGCCAGCACCACCGCCAGGGTCGCGGCCGAAGGACTTGGGCTGCTGACCTGGAAGGGCTTTTTCAGGCTGGCCAGCATTTCAGGGTTGGCCTCAGGCACCACTTGCGGCGCTTGATCGGCCGGCAAGGCGCCGGACAGGTCGATCAACGAGCAACCGGCGGCGGTGGCTCGCGGGGCGAAACTGAGGGTCACCGCCGGGCCGGCCGCAAAAAACACAAGCTGGACTTTGCTGAAATCGAACTCATCGACTTCCCGTACCCGCACGTTCTTGCCGCGAAACGGCACCGAATGCCCGGCCGATTCACTGCTCGCCAGCAGGTGCAGGTTGCCGACCGGGAAATCCCGCTCTTCGAGAATCTGGACGAGTGTTTCGCCGACAGTACCGGTGGCGCCGATCACGGCAATATCGAAGGACTGGCTCATGGTTCTACCTCTGGCGAAACGGGGGGAGCGGCACTTTACCGGGTGGCTGGTGGTGAGGCAATGAATGGGGAAGCCTTGTAGCAGCTGCCGAAGGCTGCGTTCGAGGACGAAGTCCTCGTCATGGCGATCCCGATCATTCAGGCAAACCGCGCGCGCAGGGTTTACGACTGCTGCGCAGCCGGACGCAGGCTTCGCCAGCTGCTACAGAAGTTGGATGGCGCGCATAAAAAACCCGCACCTCTTTCAAGGCGCGGGTTCTTCATTACTTCAACAGATCAACGCTCAAGCAGAATCCGCAGCATGCGACGCAGCGGTTCGGCCGCGCCCCACAGCAGTTGGTCGCCGACGGTGAAGGCACCGACGAACTGCGAACCCATGTTCAGCTTGCGCAGACGGCCAACCGGCACGTTCAGGGTACCGGTAACCTTTGTAGGGCTCAGCTCCTGCATGCTGATCTCACGGTTGTTCGGCACCAGCTTGACCCAAGGGTTGTGCTGGCTGATCAGCCCTTCGATGTCGGCGATCGGCACGTCTTTGTTCAGCTTGATGGTCAGCGCCTGGCTGTGGCAACGCATGGCGCCGACGCGCACGCAGATGCCGTCCACCGGGATCGGGCTCTTGAAGCGACCGAGGATCTTGTTGGTCTCGGCCTGGGCCTTCCACTCTTCGCGGCTCTGGCCGTTCGGCAGTTCCTTGTCGATCCACGGGATCAGGCTGCCAGCCAGCGGTACGCCGAAGTTCTCGGTCGGGTACGCGTCGCTGCGCATGGCTTCGGCCACACGACGGTCGATGTCGAGGATGGCGCTGGCCGGGTCGGCCAGTTGATCGGCGACAGCGGCGTGGGTCACACCCATTTGCTTGATCAGTTCACGCATGTGCTGCGCGCCGCCACCGGAGGCCGCCTGATAAGTCATGGCGCTCATCCATTCCACCAGACCGGCTTCGAACAGACCACCCAGGCCCATCAGCATCAGGCTGACGGTGCAGTTGCCGCCGATGTAGTTCTTGGTGCCCGCGTCGAGCTGCTGGTCGATGACCTTGCGGTTCACCGGGTCCAGCACGATCACCGCGTCATCCTGCATGCGCAGGCTGGAAGCGGCATCGATCCAGTAACCCTGCCAGCCGGCTTCGCGCAGTTTCGGGAACACTTCGCTGGTGTAGTCGCCACCCTGGCAGGTCAGAATCACGTCGAGGGTTTTCAGCTCTTCAATGCTGTAAGCGTCCTTGAGCGGAGCAATGTCCTTGCCCACGGACGGGCCTTGGCCACCGACATTGGAAGTGGTGAAAAACACCGGCTCAATAAGATCGAAATCCTGCTCTTCCAGCATCCGCTGCATGAGCACGGAACCGACCATACCGCGCCAACCGATCAGACCTACACGTTTCATCGCAACTACACCTTCTTTAAAAAGTGGGCCGCTGCTTTCAAGGTTGAAAATTGCAGCGGGCCAGAGAGATTACAGATTCCGCAGCGCGGCGACTACTGCATCGCCCATTTCCTGCGTACCGACCTTGGTGCAACCGGCCGACCAGATGTCGCCCGTGCGCAGGCCCTGATCCAATACCAGGCTCACGGCCTTCTCGATAGCGTCGGCCGCATCCTGCAGATTGAAGCTGTAACGCAGCATCATCGACACCGACAAAATGGTCGCCAACGGGTTGGCAATGCCCTTGCCAGCGATGTCTGGCGCCGAACCGTGGCACGGCTCGTACATGCCTTTGTTGTTGGCATCCAGCGACGCCGACGGCAGCATGCCGATAGAGCCGGTGAGCATCGACGCTTCGTCGGAAAGAATGTCGCCGAACAGGTTGTCGGTGACGATCACGTCGAATTGCTTCGGCGCACGCACCAGTTGCATGGCGGCGTTGTCGACGTACATGTGGCTCAGTTCGACGTCCGGATAGTCCTTGGCCACTTGCTCGACCACTTCACGCCACAGTTGGCTGGAAGCCAGCACGTTGGCCTTATCCACCGAGCACAGCTTCTTGCCGCGCACCCGCGCCATGTCGAAACCGACACGGGCGATACGGCGGATTTCAGTTTCGCTGTACGGCAAGGTGTCGTAAGCCTGACGCTCGCCGTTTTCCAGTTCACGTACACCGCGTGGCGCGCCGAAGTAGATACCGCCGGTCAGCTCACGGACGATCAGGATGTCCAGGCCGGCAACGATTTCTGCCTTCAGGCTGGAAGCCTCGGCCAGTTGCGGGTACAGGATCGCCGGACGCAGGTTGCCGAACAGGCCCAGTTGCGCACGGATTTTCAGCAAACCGCGCTCAGGACGGATGTCACGCTCGATGGTGTCCCATTTCGGGCCGCCCACGGCGCCCAGCAATACCGCATCGGCGGCACGGGCACGATCCAGGGTTTCGTCAGCCAGCGGCACGCCGTGCTTGTCGATGGCGGCGCCACCGATCACGTCATGGCTCAGTTCGAAGCCCAGGCTGTACTTTTCGTTCGCCAGCTCCAGCACCTTGACCGCTTCGGCCATGATTTCCGGGCCAATACCGTCACCCGGGAGAATCAGAATCTGCTTGCTCATGCTTTCCTCATGTCATCAGTCGGCATGCCCGTGGGCACACCCGGAAAAATTCTATCGCTCGGCGGCTTATGTTTCAGAGCTTATCGTTCAGCCATCAGCACCAGCACATCGGTACTGAACGAACCATCGGCCTCAATCTCAAAATATTCGCGCACTTCGTTGCCCATCGATTGCTGCAACTCGAGGATCGCCGCGCGCATCACCTGCGGCGTGCGCATGCGCTCGACCCAGGAGGTGTACTCCAGACGCAACCGTTGGCGCGTGGTGCTGCGGGTATGCAACCCCGCCTCGCTGACCTGACGCAACCACTCGCCGGCAGAATAATCGCGTACGTGGCTGGTGTCGCGCAGCACTTCGACGCTTTGCAGGTAAGTGTCGAACAACGGGCTGCCCGGCGACAACACATCGATGAACGCCGCCACCCCGCCCGGCTTCAACACCCGGCGAACTTCGCGCAGGGCCACACCGAGGTCGCTCCAATGGTGCGCCGAATAGCGGCTGAAGACGAAGTCGAACTCGCCATCGGCGAACGGCAGACGCTCGGCGGCGCCGTTGACCGTGGTCACATTGCTCAAACCCCGGTCGACAGCGGCGGCGGCAACCACATCGAGCATCTGCTGGGACAGGTCGTAAGCGACTACTTCCTTGACCAGCGAGGCCACATGAAAACTCACATGACCGGCGCCGCAACCCAGGTCCAGTACCCGGGCATCGCCCTGCCCCGCCAGTTCAGCCTGTAGCAGCGCGAACTCGGTGCCTTGAGCGTGTACGGCGCTGCTCAGGTAGGCCGAGGCCTGTTCACCGAATTGTTTTTGTACGACCTGACTGTGTTGGGCGGTGCTGGTCATCGGGGCTTCCTTTTGGGAATGAGTCTTGTGGTGTCTGTGCGGACCTCTTCGCGGGCAAGTCGGATCGCCGCACCGCTCGCTCCTACAGGGGAATGCAGTTCAACCGTAGGAGCGAGGCTTGCCCGCGAAGGCGTCATCAAGCCTTACGCAAAATCACGCGTCGCGAAACAACCACGGCTGGCTCGCGCGGTGTTTGGCTTCAAACGCAGCAATCGACTCGTGGTCCTGCAAGGTCAGGCCGATATCGTCCAGGCCATTGAGCAGGCAGTGTTTGCGGAAGGCATCGATCTCGAAGCTCAGCACTTTGCCGTCCGGACGGGTCACGGTCTGGGCCTGCAAATCGATCTGCAACTGGTAGCCCGGGTTCGCTTCAACCTGCTTGAACAGCTCATCGACTTCAGCGTCGCTCAAGATGATCGGCAGCAAGCCGTTCTTGAAGCTGTTGTTGAAGAAGATGTCGGCATAGCTCGGCGCGATGATGCTGCGAAAACCGTACTCTTCCAGCGCCCACGGCGCGTGCTCGCGACTGGAGCCGCAACCGAAGTTTTCACGGGCCAGCAACACACTGGCACCCTGATAACGCTCGGCGTTGAGGACGAAGTCCTTGTTCAACGGGCGCTTGGAGTTGTCCTGATACGGCTGGCCAACGTCCAGATAACGCCACTCATCGAACAGGTTCGGACCGAAACCGGTGCGCTTGATCGACTTCAAGAACTGCTTCGGGATGATCTGGTCGGTGTCGACGTTGGCACGATCCAAAGGCGCGACAAGACCAGTGTGCTGGGTAAAAGCTTTCATGCTGCGCTCCTTTAGATCAATTCACGGACGTCGACGAAACGACCGTTCACAGCGGCGGCGGCGGCCATGGCCGGGCTGACGAGGTGGGTACGACCACCGGCGCCCTGACGGCCTTCGAAGTTACGGTTGGAGGTCGACGCGCAATGCTCGCCCGACTCCAAACGGTCCGGGTTCATCGCCAGGCACATCGAGCAGCCAGGCTCACGCCATTCAAAACCGGCCTCGATAAAAATCTTGTCCAGACCTTCGGATTCGGCCTGAGCCTTCACCAGCCCCGAACCCGGCACCACGATGGCCTGCTTGATGGTCGAAGCCACTTTGCGGCCTTTGGCGATCACCGCGGCGGCGCGAAGGTCTTCGATCCGCGAGTTGGTGCAGGAACCGATGAATACACGGTCCAGCTGAATGTCGGTGATCGCCTGATTGGCGGTCAAACCCATGTATTTCAACGCGCGTTCGATGGAGTCACGCTTGACCAGGTCCATTTCCTTGGCCGGGTCCGGCACGTTCTGATCCACGGCCAACACCATCTCAGGCGAGGTGCCCCAGCTGACTTGCGGCTTGATCTGAGAGGCATCGAGCTCGACGATGGTGTCGAACTTGGCATCGGCGTCGGAGACCAGGTCTTTCCAGGCTTCGACGGCCAAATCCCATTCCGCGCCCTTCGGAGCAAATGGACGGCCCTTGACGTAGGCCACGGTTTTTTCGTCGGCGGCCACCAGGCCAACACGGGCGCCGGCTTCGATGGACATGTTGCAGATGGTCATGCGGCCTTCAACGGACAGGTCGCGAATCGCGCTACCGGCGAACTCAATGGCGTGGCCATTACCGCCGGCGGTGCCGATCTTGCCGATCACGGCCAGGACGATGTCCTTGGCAGTCACGCCGAACGGCAATTGACCTTCGACCGATACCAGCATGTTCTTCATCTTTTTCGCGACCAGGCACTGCGTGGCGAGTACGTGCTCGACCTCGGAAGTACCAATACCGTGAGCCAGGGCACCGAACGCGCCGTGGGTCGAGGTGTGGGAGTCGCCGCAGACCACGGTCATGCCCGGCAAGGTTGCGCCCTGCTCCGGGCCGATGACGTGGACGATGCCTTGGCGGACGTCGTTCATCTTGAATTCGACGATGCCGTATTCGTCGCAGTTATCGTCGAGGGTCTGAACCTGCAAGCGCGAGACCTGGTCGACAATCGCTTCGATGCCGCCCTTGCGTTCCGGGGTGGTCGGCACGTTGTGGTCCGGGGTCGCGATGTTGGCATCGATACGCCAAGGCTTGCGCCCGGCCAGGCGCAGGCCTTCGAAGGCTTGCGGCGAGGTCACTTCGTGGATGATGTGACGATCGATGTAGATCAGCGCAGAGCCATCGTCGCGCTGCTTGACCAAATGCGAATCCCAGAGCTTGTCGTAGAGCGTTTTGCCGGCCATCAGACGGTTTCCTCATCAGCTTGTTTCTATGTCCCGGGCTTTGAACGTTTCAATAACCCCTTGGCTTGTGAGGTCGATCCTAGGGGGTTACATTAAATAACTCAAATTCATATTTTTTATGCTTTGCATAACCAACTGGAATGCCACTGAGACCTCATCATGGACCTCGCCAACCTCAATGCTTTTATCGCGATTGCCGAGACCGGAAGCTTCTCCGGCGCCGGCGAGCGGCTGCACCTGACACAACCGGCCATCAGCAAACGTATCGCCGGGCTCGAGCAACAATTGAAGGTGCGGCTGTTCGATCGACTGGGCCGGGAAGTCGGCCTGACCGAGGCCGGTCGCGCCCTGCTGCCACGGGCCTATCAGATCCTCAATGTGCTGGATGACACCCGTCGCGCCCTGACTAATCTGACCGGCGAGGTCAGTGGCCGCCTGACATTGGCCACCAGTCATCACATTGGCCTGCACCGTTTGCCGCCCTTATTAAGGGAGTTCACCCGGCGTTACCCACAAGTGGCGCTGGATATTCAGTTCCTCGACTCGGAAGTGGCCTACGAAGAAATCCTCCATGGCCGCGCCGAACTGGCGGTCATCACCCTTGCACCGGAGCCCCATGGGCTGGTGAAAGCCACACCGGTGTGGGATGACACGCTGGATTTTGTGGCCGCACCGGAGCATTCGCTGATCAGCAACGGCGCGGTCAGCCTCGCGGACATTGCCCTGCACCCGGCGGTTTTCCCCGGCGGCAACACCTTTACCCACCATATCGTGCAGCGCCTGTTCGAGGCCCAGGGCCTGACGCCGAACATCGCCATGAGCACGAATTATCTGGAAACCATAAAGATGATGGTCTCGATCGGCCTGGCCTGGAGTGTTTTGCCGCGCACCATGCTGGATGATCAAGTGGCGCGCATACCTTTGCCGGGCATACAGCTCACTCGCCAGCTAGGCTATATCCTGCACACCGAACGGACGCTGTCGAACGCGGCACGGGCCTTTATGGCTCTGCTGGATGCACAAATCGATCAGCCAGGGACTCGCGGCTAAGCTGTGCTTCTTTTTTTTGTGCTACGCCTATAGAGCCCCAAAACCCTGTGCCTAACGCCCAATTCAGCCCAAGGCCTGTTATCCATGCCCAAATCTGTTGAACGTACGCCGCCGATGCCGCGAATTCAGGCACTTGATCCAAAACGGTCCGAACAAAGCTGGGAAAGCGCCCCGCAGTTGCTGGCGGCCCTCAACGGTGCTCGGCTGGGCGCCTGGTATTGGGACATCGAGCGGGGGCAAATCAGCTGGTCACGGGGGACTCAGGCGTTGTTCGGTTTCGATCCCCGGCAACCGTTGCCCGAGGACCTGGAATACCTCGACCTGCTGCCCCAGGAAGATCGGGCAAAAGCCATTCGCGCTTTCCATGCGGTAATCGCCGGCGCACCGCTGGAACAGGCCATGCACCACCGCATCCGCTGGCCCGACGGCAGCCTGCATTGGCTGGAAATCAACGGCAGCCTGCTACCGGACAAAAACGGCCGGCCGCGCATGATCGGGGTCATTCGTGAAATCACTCATCAGCGCCAGCGCGAACAGGCGTTGAGCAGCTCGGAAAAACGCTTCGCCACGCTGTTTCACCTGTGCCCGAACATGGTGCTGTTGACCCGCCAGGAGGACGGACTGATCAGCGAAGCCAACCAGTATTTCGAAAGTCTGTTCGGCTGGCCGGTGCAAGACGCCATCGGCCGAACCACGCTGGAGCTGGGGCTTTGGGTCAACCCGGAACAACGGGCGCAACTGGTCAAGGCCACCAAGGCCAAAGGCGAGCTGATCAACATGGAGGTGCAGTTTCGCGCCAGCAATGGGCAGGTTCACGACGGCATCCTCAGCGCGCAAAAGGTTGAACTCGAAGGCCAGCCTTATCTGCTGAGTACGTTCCTCGACACCACCGAACGCAAAATCGCCGAGCACGCCCTCAAAGACAGCCAGGAACGCCTCGACCTGGCCCTGGATTCGGCGCAACTCGGCACCTGGGACTGGCACATCCCCAGCGGCATGCTTTACGGCTCGGCGCGGGCCGCCCAACTGCATGGGCTGGAGCCCAAACCCTTCCATGAATCCTTCGATGCATTTTTCGAAGGCGTGCCCGACGAAGAACGCGACACCATGCGCGACGCCTACCGCAGCCTGCGCGAAGGCCCGGCCGGCAATTACCAGGTGACTTACCGTGTGCAGCTAACGGATGGCAGCTCGCGCTACCTGGAAAGCCGCGCCAGGCTCTACCGCGATGAACACGGCAACCCGCTGCGCATGGCCGGCACGCTGCTGGACATCACCGATCAAGTGGAGCGCGAACAGCAACTGGTGGCGTCGGAAGAGAAGTTCGCCACCTTGTTCCAGGTCAGCCCGGACCCGATCTGCGTCACGCGCCAGGACACCGGCCATTTCATCGAAATCAACTCCAGCTTCACCCAGACGTTTGGCTGGAGCACCACCGACGTGATTGGCCGCAGCGCCGACGAAATCGGCCTGTGGGATGCTTCGGCGAAAAGCCTGCAAAGGATCGAGCGGGTCATCCGCGAACAAGGCCTGAACAATGTGGCGATCATCGTTCAGCACAAGGACGGGCAGTCCCTGACGTGCGTGATCTCCAGCCGCCAGATCAGCGTCGGCGAGCAGCCGTGCATCGTCACCACATTGCGCGACATCACCCAGCAGCAACGCTCGGAAGCAGCGCTCAAGGCCAGCGAGGAGAAATTCGCCAAGGCTTTCCACTCAAGCCCCGACGCCATCACCATTACCGAGCGCGACACCGGGCGCTACCTGGAGGTTAACGACGGTTTCTGTCGCCTGACCGGTTACCGCGCCGATGAAGTGATCGGGCGCACGGTGTATCAGGTCGGCATCTGGGCCGAAGAAAAGCAACGCTCGGCGCTGCTGGCGGAGCTACAGATCAAGGGCCGGGTTCATCACCAGGAAATGCTCGGGCGCAACAAACGCGGCGAGTTGCTGACGGTGGAAGTCTCGGTGGAGCCGATCACCCTCAACGAAACGGCGTGCCTGCTGCTGACCGCCCGGGACGTCAGCCTGCTGAAAAATGCCGAAGCGCAGATCCGTCACCTGGCCTACCACGACCCGCTGACCAACCTGCCCAACCGCGCACTGTTGATGGATCGCCTGAGCCAACAGATCGCCCTGCTCAAGCGCCACAACCTGCGCGGCGCCCTGATGTTCCTCGATCTCGACCACTTCAAGCACATCAATGACTCCCTCGGCCACCCGGTGGGCGACACAGTGCTGAAGATCATCACTGCGCGTCTTGAAGCCAGCGTGCGCATGGAAGACACCGTCGCGCGCCTGGGCGGTGACGAATTCGTGGTACTGCTCAGCGGCCTGGAAGGCTCGCGCGGCGAGGTCAGCGCTCAGGTCCGGGAACTGGCGGACACCTTGCGCGAACTGCTGTCCGAACCGATGTTCCTCGACGGGCAACGCCTGCAAGTGACACCGAGCATCGGTATCGCGCTGATTCCCGATCACGGCTCGACTCCGACCGATTTGCTCAAGCGCGCCGATATCGCCCTCTACCGCGCCAAGGACTCGGGCCGCAACACCACGCAGATGTATCACAACACCATGCAGAAGGCCGCCAGCGAACGCCTGCGCATGGAAACCGACCTGCGCCTGGCCCTTTCCCGGGGCGAGTTCAGCGTGCAATACCAACCTCAGGTGGATGCCCGCGACAACCGCATTACCGGCGCCGAAGCCCTGGTGCGCTGGCACCATCCGCAGCTGGGTGCGCAATCGCCTACCGAGTTCATCAAGGTGCTGGAAGACAGCGGGCTGATTCTGGAAGTCGGCACGTGGATCCTCGATGAAGCCTGCGCGGCCTTCAAACATCTGATCGCCAACGGCCTGATCGACCCGCTCGACTTCAGCCTGTGCGTGAACATCAGCCCACGGCAGTTCCGCCAGAACGATTTCGTCGAACGCATCGAACACAGCCTGGGCAGCCACGGCCTGCCCTGCTCGTTATTGAAACTGGAAATCACCGAAGGCATCGTCATCCAGAACCTGGACGACACCATCAGCAAAATGCGTCGCCTGAAAAAACTCGGCGTGAGCTTTGCCATGGACGATTTCGGTACCGGGTATTCCTCGCTGACCTACCTCAAGCGCCTGCCGGTAGACACCCTGAAAATCGACCAGTCGTTCATCCGCGACGCCACCACCGACCCCAACGATGCCGAAATCATTCGCGCCATCGTCGCCATGGCCCGCAGCCTGGAGTTGAAAGTCATCGCCGAAGGGGTGGAAACCACGGAGCAGCTGGAATTCTTGCAGGGCCTGGGTTGCCATTTCTATCAGGGGTATTTGCACAGCCGGCCGCTGCTGGTGGAGGAGTTTCAGAAGCTGTTGAAATAAGGCGATGCAGCAACTGCCGAGCCGCTACGTACGGCTGCTACATGGGCACAAAAAAGGGCGCCAGTGGATGGCGCCCTTTTTGTTGCTTTGACTCAGTGCTGCAAAGCCGGTTTTTCCGCCCCGTTGATCGGGATGCGTTTGGCTTTCGCCTCTTCCGGAATCACGCGCAGCAGGTCGATGCTCAACAAACCATTACTAAGGCCGGCAGACTTGATTTCAATATGGTCCGCCAGACGGAAGGACAGTTTGAAGGCGCGCTGAGCGATGCCTTGGTACAGATAGGTGACGTTTTCGTCCGCGTCACGTTTGCCGCCACTTATGGTCAGCACGCCTTTTTCCACTTGCAGATCCAGGTCGTCTTCCTGGAAACCGGCGGCCGCTACAACGATGCGGTATTGGTCATCACCGTATTTTTCAACGTTGTAGGGTGGGTAGGTGCTGCCTGGCTCATTGCGCAGGGCGGTTTCGAACAGGTCGTTGAAACGGTCGAAACCTACCGAGGAACGGAACAGTGGGGCCAGGGAAAATGCAGTACTCATGATTCAAATCTCCTGAACATAATCAGCAAGTTTTTTTGTCTCCGCGACCCGAATTCGGCATCGCGTAATCCTTAGATAAGGACCGCTGATTACTTTTCAAGAGATTATTTCAAGATTTTTTTCAGGCCGCTTCAGACACCTGCAAACCCAGCAAACGCGAGACATTATCCAGTTCGGTCTCACGACGCAGGACGGTGAACAGCTCTACCGCTTCAGGATAATTGCGGGTCAGCATAGCCAGCCATTGCTTCAAGCGGCCCGGTGATTGACGTGGCGTCATCTGTGCCTTGGCTTGCAGCCAGAAGTCCTGAATCAGCGGCAGCAACTCGGCCCAGGTCATCTCGACAACGTCTTCACCAGCGCGGGCGGCGGCGATTTGTCGGGCCAGGTCCGGGCGCGATACCAGTCCACGACCGAGCATGATGTCTTCGACGCCGCTGATCTCGCGGCAACGACGCCAGTCCTCGACGCTCCAGATGTCGCCGTTGGCAAACACCGGCACCTTGACCACGTCCTGCACCCGAGGGATCCATTCCCAGTGAGCTGGCGGCTTGTAGCCATCGGTCTTGGTCCGCGCATGGACCACGATGTGCGCCGCGCCGCCTTCAGCCAAGGCCGTGGCGCAAACCAGCGCACCGTCCGGGCTATCGAAACCGAGGCGCATCTTGGCGGTCACCGGGATATGCGCGGGTACGGCACGACGGACGTGTTCGACGATTTGGTTGAGCAGTTCAGGCTCTTTGAGCAGCACCGCGCCGCCACGGGATTTGTTGACGGTCTTGGCCGGGCAGCCAAAGTTCAGGTCGATGACTTCGGAACCCAACTCGCAGGCCAGTGCGGCGTTTTCCGCCAGGCACACCGGATCGGAGCCGAGCAGTTGCACCCGCAACGGCACACCGGAGGCGGTCCGGGCGTCAGTCAGCAGTTCCGGGCCGAATTTGTGGTAATAGGCAGGCGTGAGCAGTTGATCGTTGATCCGAATGAATTCGGTCACGCACCAATCAATACCGCCCACACGGGTCAGCACGTCCCGCAGGATGTTGTCGACCAACCCCTCCATGGGCGCCAAAGCAATTTGCATGAAAAACACACTCAACGAAAAACGTGCGGCAGTTTACTGGATAATCTAATGAAAGACTTGCGCATACCTCTGTGGCGAGGGGGCTTGCCCCCGTTCGGCTGCGCAGCAGTCGTAAATCATAAATAGGTCTTGGGGTCGCTATGCGACCCAACGGGGGCAAGCCCCCTCGCCACAGGATCGTGTCAGCTTGAAGCTTGCAACGCCGGGCCGTAGCCCTCGATGAACTCCGCCGGCATGCGTTTGGGCTTGCCGGTCGACAGCTCGATGCACACGAAAGTGGTCTGCGCCCGCAGCAACGTGGTGTTGTCGCTGGGGCGTTTGAGCTGGAAGTGGCGGGTCATTTTCAGGCGCTGGTCCCAATCGACGATCCAGGTCGCCAACTGCAATTCGTCACCCTCATAGGCCGCTGTCAGGTAATCGATCTCGTGCCGCACCACCGCCATTGCGCGGTCCAGCCGACGGTACTCGACCAGATCCAGGCCAAGCCGTTGCGAGTGACGCCAGGCGCAGCGTTCGAGCCAGCTTACGTACACCGCGTTGTTCGCGTGGCCCAGCCCGTCGATGTCCTCGGCGCCCACTTCCAGATCAATGATAAACGGCGTTGCCCGATCCCAGCCCATGCCCCACTCCCGGTCAGATTATTTCGACCGGGGCAGTGTAGCGGAAGCTCAGGCCGATTGGCGCGATTGCAGGCTGCGACCGGCCAGCAGCGAGAGAACACCGTCGATCACCCGAGGATCGGCCAGCACCCGCTGATGCCCGCCCTCTTCCAGGCGCAACAGACGGCTGTCGAACCAGGCTTCGTGAATCAACTGGGACTCCTTGACCGACACAAAGCTGTCGTCCTCGGCATGGACGATCAGCCCCGGCATATCGAGCTGATAGTGCGCAACATCCAGTGCAGCGGCGCGCATGCCGACGTCTTTTTCGACCTGCCGAATGAACGCCGAACGGGCTTTGGGCGGCAGGCGCACATAGCGCGCGAAGCCACGCAATACCCCGAGAATTCGCGCCGGGGCGGCGATCGAGACCAGGGTTTCGGTGCGCAAGCCCAACTGAACTGCAAGCATGGCACTGGCGCCGCCCATGGAGTGGCCGATCACCGCTTGCAGCGGCGGCAATTCAGCGGCCGCTTCGAGCATGGCCCGAGCGAACAGCACCACATTAGCCTCGCGACCAGGCGAGCGACCGTGAGCCGGGCCGTCCAGGGCAACCACCGTGTAACCGGCATCGACCAACGCCGTGATCAGCGCGGCAAACTGGGTCGGCCGGCCTTCCCAGCCGTGCATCAATAACACCGCCGGCCCCTGCCCCCAACGCAGCGCCGAGAGGCCGAAGCGCAAGGTGATTCGTTCGGATTTCGCCAGCAGCGGCAATTCCCAATCGCGCGGCGGCAATTCCCGCGGAGTCATGAATGCCAGGCGCATCTTGCGCGCCACCAGCTTCGGCGCGAACCAGCCCAAGGTGCCATTAACGCCACGAACCCAGCTCAACGCGTTCATCGCCCATCTCCTCAGGCTGATGCCTTTAGGTCACAGCACCGCCGATTTGGCGGCGCGCAGCAATCGATCGGACAACTCTCCGGGCCCCAGCGCCCGCGCCAGGGCCAAACCACCCACCATCAAGGCGATGTCGGCCAAGGCCTTGTCGATGTCTTCCGGGCTGGCTGCCAACTGCGCGACCATCAATTCAACATGTTCATTCAACGCCACACGGAATTCGTCCGGCAGACGGCCCAGTTCACCGAGCGACGCTGGAACCGGGCATGCCTGCTCGGTGGAATCACGGTGTTTGCGCGACAGGTAGAACGCTGCGACCAACGCGCGACGCTCTTCGCCGGTCAACTCGGCATCCATGTCGGCGATCAAGTCACGACGATGGCTGAGCAGCTGCTTGAACGCCTCCAGCATCAACGCGTCCTTGCTTTCAAAGTGTGCGTAGAAACCGCCGACCGTCAGGCCCGCCGCGCCCATCACTTCGCCCACGCTCGGCTCAGCCGGGCCGCGCTGGATTAGCGCCGCACTGGCAGCCTTGAGGATGCGTTGGCGGGTTTGAGCTTTTTTATCGTTCATCGTTACCTCCGAATATTACGACTAGAATATTATTCTCATAATAATTTTTCGCAAGTCGTGGATGTGACCGCTGGTCTGAAGAACAGTTTTGGGGGGAAAAGGAGATTTGGCCAAACGCCAGACAAACAAAAGGGCCATTCAATAATTGAATGACCCTTAAAAATCCCGCAAAGCGGGTAATCGTGGCGTCCCCTAGGGGACTCGAACCCCTGTTACCGCCGTGAAAGGGCGGTGTCCTAGGCCACTAGACGAAGGGGACACAAACCCTTCTATACAATGATCAGTGCTGAGAGCTGATCGATTCAAGGCCGGTGTGGCCAGACCTTGAACTGTAAAATTGGTGGAGCTAGACGGGATCGAACCGTCGACCTCTTGCATGCCATGCAAGCGCTCTCCCAGCTGAGCTATAGCCCCGGATTTTTCGCCTCACGGCGGAGCGACATCTTGCAACATCGCTTCTGTAAAACTGGCGTCCCCTAGGGGACTCGAACCCCTGTTACCGCCGTGAAAGGGCGGTGTCCTAGGCCACTAGACGAAGGGGACGCAAACCCTTCTATACAACTGATCAACGCTGAGTGTTGATCGCTTCAAGGCCGGTGTGGCCAGACCTTGAAGTGTAAATTGGTGGAGCTAGACGGGATCGAACCGTCGACCTCTTGCATGCCATGCAAGCGCTCTCCCAGCTGAGCTATAGCCCCTCATCGCTGAGGACGGGGCGAATCTTAATGGCGCATCGGAAGGCTGTCAAACTTATTTTTAACAATTTCCAAAATTTTTTGCCCACATAACAATCACTTACCGCCCTCCCCCCGAAAAACGGGGGTGGCGCCGAAGAGCAAGATCAAAAGATCGCAGCCTTCGGCAGCTCCTACACAAAGTTAAACAGCCTTAAGCGATAGCGCCCAGGAGTTTTTCCCACTCCTTGTTTTCTTTCTTCGACACGCCGCCCAGCAAGTCGATGGCCTGGCGCAGACGGAAACGGGTCAGGTCCGGACCGAGGATTTCCATCGCGTCGAGCACCGACACCGAGCTGGCCTGCCCCGTGATTGCAGCGAACATCAGCGGCATGGCATCACGCAGCTTCAGCTCCAGGGATTCGACCACTGCCTGGATGGTTGCAGTGATGCTGTTCTTCTCCCACTGGCGCAGGCTTTCCAGCTTCCACAGGATCAATTGCATCAACTGACGAACCTGATCGCCCGAGAGCTTCTTGGATTCGAACAGCTTGGCGTCCGGGTTCACGCCACCGGCAAAGAAGAAGCCGGCCAGCGGTGCGACCTGGCTGAAGGTTTCAACCCGACCCTGCACGTGCGGTGCAATCTTCATCATGTACTCAGGGTTCAGTGCCCACTTCTGCACCCGAGCGGCGAACTCTTCCACTGGCAGGTCACGCAACCACTGGCCGTTGAGCCACGACAGTTTCTCGATGTCGAAAATCGGCCCGCCAAGCGAGACGCGGCTCAGGTCGAAGTTGTCGACCATTTCCTGCAGGGAGAACTTCTCGCGCTCGTCCGGCATCGACCAGCCCATGCGGCCCAGGTAGTTGAGCATCGCTTCCGGCATGAAGCCCATGCGCTCGTAGAACGTCACCGAGGTCGGGTTCTTGCGCTTGGACAGCTTGCTCTTGTCCGGGTTACGCAGCAGCGGCATGTAGCACAACTGCGGTTGCTCCCAGCCGAAGTACTCGTACAAAAGGATCAGTTTCGGCGCCGATGGCAGCCATTCTTCACCGCGCAAGACGTGGGTGATGCCCATCAGATGGTCATCGACCACGTTGGCCAGGAAGTACGTCGGCAGGCCGTCGGTCTTCATCAGCACTTGCATGTCCATGCGGTCCCACGGGATCTCGACGTCGCCACGCAGCATGTCTGGCACCACGCACACGCCTTCGGTCGGCACTTTCATGCGGATCACGTGTGGTTCGCCGGCGGCCAGGCGGCGCGCAACTTCTTCCTTGGACAGCAACAGCGCACGACCGTCGTAACGCGGGGTTTCGCCGCGCGCCATTTGCTCAGCACGCATCTGGTCCAGCTCTTCGGCGGTGCAGAAGCACGGGAAGGCATGGCCCATGTCGACCAGTTGCTGGCAGTACTTCTGGTAGATATCGCCGCGCTCGCTCTGACGGTAAGGACCGTGCGGGCCGCCGACATCCGGGCCTTCGCTCCAGTCGATACCCAACCAGCGCAGGGCATCGAAAATCTGCTGTTCGGACTCGCGGGTCGAACGCAACTGGTCGGTGTCTTCAATCCGCAGGATGAACTCACCGCCATGCTGCTTGGCAAAGCAGTAGTTGAACAAAGCGATGTAAGCGGTACCTACGTGGGGATCCCCGGTAGGCGATGGCGCGATGCGAGTGCGGACGGTGGTCATGGCATGTCTCGAAAAGAATAAAAAGCGAAGATCAAACAAGAGGCGAATGGTAACAGGCGATAGCGGCCCGGCTCCAGTCAGCAGGGTATTTAAGAAGATTGATGTCTGGATAGCGCCAGGGCTTTGGACCGTGGCGCGCCTTTCGCGGGCAAGCCTCGCACCTACAGGTACGCGCCGGTCGCAAAATGGGTGAACGACACAGCCCTTGTAGGAGCGAGGCTTGCCCGCGAAGAGGCCCTCACAGACAACACAAAGATCAAACGACCAACAACCGCTCCCGCAACTTGCCGATCTCGTCGCGCAACTGCGCCGCAGCTTCGAATTCCAGGTCGCGGGCGAGCTGGTACATCTTCTCTTCCAACTGACGAATGCGTTTACTGATCTCGCTTGGCGAACGCAGTTCGGCCTCGTACTTGGCACTTTCCTCGGCGGCCTTGGCCATGCCTTTGCGCTTCTTGCTGCGCGAACCTGGCACGGTCGCGCCTTCCATGATGTCGGCGACGTCCTTGAACACCCCCTTGGGCGTGATGCCGTTGGCCAGATTGAAGGCGATCTGCTTGTCGCGACGACGCTCGGTTTCGCCGATCGCCCGCTCCATGGAGCCGGTGATGCGATCCGCATACAGAATCGCCCGGCCATTGAGGTTGCGCGCCGCCCGACCGATGGTCTGGATCAGCGAGCGCTCGGAACGCAGGAAACCTTCCTTGTCCGCGTCGAGAATCGCCACCAGCGAGACTTCCGGCATGTCCAGGCCCTCACGCAGCAGGTTGATCCCCACCAGCACATCGAAGGTGCCCAGACGCAAGTCGCGGATGATCTCGACCCGCTCCACAGTGTCGATGTCCGAGTGCAGATAACGCACACGCACGCCGTGGTCGGCCAGGTAATCGGTCAAATCTTCGGACATGCGCTTGGTCAGCGTGGTGACCAGTACCCGCTCCTCCTGGGCCACGCGCTTGGTGATTTCCGAGAGCAAATCGTCGACCTGGGTCAGCGCCGGGCGAATCTCGATTTGCGGGTCCACCAGGCCAGTCGGGCGCACCAGTTGCTCGACCACGCGCCCTGCGTGTTCCGCCTCGTAGTTGCCCGGCGTGGCCGAGACAAAAATCGTCTGCGGGCTGATGCTTTCGAACTCGTCGAAACGCATCGGTCGGTTATCCAGCGCCGACGGCAGGCGGAAACCGTATTCCACCAACGTCTCTTTACGCGAACGGTCGCCCTTATACATGGCACCGACCTGCGGCACGCTGACGTGGGATTCGTCGATCACCAGCAAGGCGTCGGCCGGCAGGTAGTCAAACAAGGTGGGCGGCGCCTCGCCGGATGCACGGCCCGACAGGTAGCGCGAGTAGTTTTCGATACCGTTGCAATAACCCAGCTCGAGAATCATCTCCAGATCGAAACGAGTGCGCTGTTCCAGTCGCTGCGCTTCCACCAGCTTGTTGTTGGAGCGCAGATATTCCAGGCGCTCCTGCAACTCGACCTTGATCCCTTCGACGGCGTCGAGCAGGGTTTCCCGCGGCGTCACGTAGTGGCTTTTCGGATAGAACGTGAAACGCGGCAACTTGCGCGTCACTTCGCCGGTCAACGGATCGAAAGCGGAAATCTTCTCGACTTCATCATCGAAGAGTTCGATGCGGATCGCTTCAAAATCAGATTCCGCCGGGTGGATATCGATCACATCGCCGCGCACCCGGAAGGTCGCCCGGGCGAAGTCTATGTCGTTGCGGGTGTATTGCAGGTCAGCCAGGCGACGCAGCAGCGCACGCTGGTCGAGCTTGTCGCCGCGATCCACGTGCAACACCATCTTCAAATAGGTTTCCGGGCTGCCCAGACCGTAGATGCACGACACCGTGGTGACAATGATCGCGTCATTGCGCTCCAGTAATGCCTTGGTGGCCGACAGGCGCATCTGCTCGATGTGGTCGTTGATCGAAGCGTCCTTCTCGATGAAGGTGTCCGACGACGGCACGTAGGCTTCGGGCTGGTAGTAATCGTAGTAGGAGACGAAGTACTCAACGGCGTTGTTCGGAAAGAACGCCTTGAACTCGCCATACAACTGTGCGGCCAGGGTTTTGTTGGGCGCCAGTACCAGGGTCGGGCGCTGCACCTGAGCGATCACGTTGGCGATGCTGAAGGTCTTGCCCGAACCGGTCACACCGAGCAGCGTCTGGTGCGCCAGCCCGGCCTCGATGCCCTCGACCATCAGGCGGATGGCTTCCGGCTGATCGCCGGCAGGCTTGAAACGGGTGACTAGCTGGAATTCAGACATAAGTACCTCTCGGTTCTCGGTGCGGGGTCACCCTTGCCCAGCTACGCCGGCCAGGAACGGAAAAGACCGCAAACGACCGATGTCGCCCGAGGAAAAAACTGGATTGTGCTCAATGTGGAGCCGATTGCCATCGCTTTCAAGGTAAACGTCCTACATTGGGCGAAGCCTTTGACGATGCCACGCGGCCAATGATCGTAAAATAATTCGAAAAACTTACCGTAAAAGCCGAATCGCCTGTCGCCATCAATCGCTGATGACCTCTATACTAGCTCCCCGTTTGTGCACCGCTCTAGTGCATTCGGCTGGAGCGCGACACGTCCCTCCACACTCCATTCAGAGCCGCCGCAATAATGAGCCTGTTCTCCGCTGTCGAAATGGCACCACGCGATCCAATCCTGGGCCTCAACGAAGCATTCAATGCCGATACCCGTACCACCAAGGTCAACCTGGGGGTCGGTGTTTACTGCGACGAGCAAGGGCGAATTCCTCTCCTGCGCGCCGTTGTCGAAGCCGAGACGATTCGCGCCGCTCAACACGTATCCCGTGGTTACTTGCCGATCGACGGCATCGCCGCCTACGACCAGGCCGTGCAGAAACTGCTGTTCGGCAATGATTCGCCGCTGATTGCTGCTGGCCGGGTCATCACCACCCAGGCCGTCGGCGGTACTGGCGCGCTGAAAATCGGTGCCGACTTCCTCAAGCAACTGCTGCCGAACGCCGTCGTGGCGATCAGCGACCCGAGCTGGGAAAACCACCGCGCACTGTTCGAAACCGCCGGTTTCCTGGTGCAGAACTATCGCTACTACGACGCCGCCACCCACGACGTTAACCGTGCAGGCCTGCTCGAAGACCTGAACGCCCTGCCATCCGGCTCCATCGTTGTGCTGCACGCTTGCTGCCACAACCCGACCGGCGTCGACCTGAGCCCGGCGGACTGGAAAAACGTACTGGACGTGGTGAAAGCCAAAGGTCACGTACCGTTCCTCGACATGGCCTACCAGGGCTTTGGCGACGGTATCGATGAAGACGCCGCTGCCGTGCGCCTGTTCGCCGAATCGGACCTGACCTTCTTCGTCTCGAGCTCGTTCTCCAAATCCTTCTCGCTGTACGGCGAGCGCGTTGGCGCCCTGTCGATCGTCAGCGAATCGAAAGAAGAAAGCGCGCGCGTACTGTCGCAAGTCAAACGCGTAATCCGCACCAACTACTCCAACCCGCCGACCCACGGCGCAAGCATCGTCGCCGCCGTGCTGAACAGCCCGGTACTGCGCGCCCAGTGGGAAGAAGAACTGGCAGAAATGCGCCTGCGGATTCGCGGCATGCGCACCCAGATGGTCGACCTGCTGGCGAAAAACGCTCCACAGCGCGATTTCAGCTTCGTCGGTCGCCAGCGCGGCATGTTCTCCTACTCTGGCCTGACAGTTGAGCAGGTAACCCGTCTGCGTAGCGAGTTCGGCATCTACGCCCTGGACACCGGCCGCATCTGCGTTGCCGCGCTGAACCAGAGCAACATCGACGCTGTGACCAAGGCCATCGTTGCGGTGATCTGAGTGGTAGCGTGATATGGAAACGGGAAGCCAGATGGCTTCCCGTTTTTATTGGCCGCAGATAAATCTCAAAGCAGCAGCTGCGCCCTTTAAACTCCACACAAATTAAATGTGGGAGCGAGCCTGCTCGCGATAGCGGTCTTTCTGTCACAGAGATACAAGATGTGCCGCCACCATCGCGAGCAGACTCGCTCCCACAGGTTATGAGTACACCCGAGAATTCTTGCGAGAACCCACATGAAAAACGATGACCTACGCGCCGACCGCGACGAGCTGGACCACTTCGTGCCCCGCTCCTCGGCCAAACGCGGTAATAACCTGGTGCTGCAAGTGGCTGCGGGCGTGTTCCTTGGCGGCCTGGCCTTGTGGCTGGTGCAACTGGCCGCCACGATGCTGTACGCCAAACTGATGCTTGCCACCATTACCTTCGGCGGTTAGGCCAGTTCGCTGGCGCGCTGGCTGGCCGCGTCGTCATAAGCCACATAAAGCGACTCGGCCACCTGGCTTTTGATCGCCTTGGTGCTTTCCAGGCCCAGGACAAAACCTTCGGCCTTGCCGCCCGCGCGATTCAGCTCGTCAGCGGTGCTCGCCTGAGTGATCGCGTCGAACAGTTTCTCGGCGTGCGGGCCGACACCTTTGGGCAGGCTGATCTGAGCGATGCTCATGCGCATACCCCGCTGTTTAGCGGCGTGAGGGTTGGTTGATTCATGGCGCGTACCTTTTCGGCTGAGGGCCGGCAGCGCGTGTCACCACTTCCGGGCAGCCATGGTAGACCTCTCCCGCGCTTCTGGTAACCGCCAATGGCTGATAAACCACCCTCTGATCCGATGAAAACACCAAATTACCAACAGATGCTTGACTTCTCTTTTTGAATCAGTAACATACACGTCATTCCGCGATAGCTCAGTTGGTAGAGCAAGTGACTGTTAATCACTGGGTCCCTGGTTCGAGTCCAGGTCGTGGAGCCAGACAGCAAAATCGAAAAGCCCCTGAATCGAAAGGTTCAGGTGCTTTTTTGTGTTTGACGAAAAGACACGATCCTATGAATTCCCTACCCCGACAGAGTAGGAAACTTCCTGATTTTCTGTAGCCGTGTTTTAGGCTTTCGCCTGAGCCCCCGTAAACCCTGGACTAGAGCATCAATAGCCACTTTCGTAGTGGCCGGGTGCTGACTGTAAAACAGCGAACTTGTGCGTTATGAATAGCGCCTTTCGCTTGCCGATCCCTGGATTGTTTACGTGTCAGAGTTACTTAAACTCAAGGAGAACGTCCTTGTCCCTCATCCTTGCGGCTCATTGAGCTTTGGCATCCTTCCCGACATGCCCAGGTTCAATTTACGGGGAGGTGAAATATTTCTGCGGGTAGGGATACACAAAGGGATCAACAAAGGGTTCGGAGTTCGACACATCTGGGAAGCGCACAAGGCAGACCTGGCAAAATATGGCTGCCGCACCATTGATGATGTGGCGATCCATATTGCCAAAATGATCGTACCCGGCGCCCCCATCTACTGCGAATTCAAGGAAATGAAAGGTGATCACAGAGTCGCCGTACTTAAAAACCCTACCGGCTCGCTCATTCTGGAGCCTCGAAACGAACGTCGCGGCTTCGGATACTACGTCATAACCTGGTACCCCAAGAGGCGCGCAGAAGGCACTCTGGTCGGCACAATCGCCAAACCAGATTCCAGGTAATAAAAAAGGCGCCCTGTAAGGACGCCTTTTGAATATTTCGAGGAGTAGTCGCAGCGATTCTTTAGCTCCTGGCCACGAACGGCCTTGGGTTCAGAATCCGACCAGCATGCCAGTCGTCACTACTTCAGAGGGAGCCAGCTCCTCTGCTGCCAACAAGATGGGGGGCCAATACTGGAGGCCAAGCCCAAGGATGCGCAATTGCAGACCTCGAAATCAATTTTCAATCATGCGTGGAGCGAGTGTCAACCTGACTGACAATTGAATCGATCGACCCAGCGTTGATCACTGTCAAACATGCTCACTGCTTTTCGCATGCACCGCCCGCGGCTCGGCATGCCCATGGTCCGTCTCCACCACCGGAATCTCATTCCCGTCACAGTCATGCAGTTTGCCTTCGCTGAAGTAATCCCCTTCCCGTAACGCCGCCAGGTCCTGATAGCGCAAGACCCGCTCGGTACCGGCCGCAAACACCGATTGTTGATCCGAGTTGCCGGCGGTGAGGTGATTGAAGGTCAGGTTCAATACGATGGCCATGATCGCCGAGGAGCTGATGCCCGAGTGGAAGATCGTCGCGAACCAGCTGGGGAAGTGGTCGTAGAAGTTCGGTGCGGCGATGGGGATCATGCCGAAACCGATGGAGGTGGCGACGATGATCAGGTTGACGTTGTTGCGATAGTCGACCTTGGACAGCGTCCGAATGCCACTGGCGGCGACAGTGCCGAACAGCACAATGCCGGCGCCGCCGAGTACGGAGGTCGGCACGGCGGCGATGACCCGGCCCATGAATGGCAGCAATCCCAGCACCACCAGAAACACACCGCCGGTGGCTACCACAAAACGGCTCTTGATCCCGGTCACCGCCACCAGCCCGACGTTCTGGGCGAAGGCGCTCTGAGTGAAGGAGCCGAAGATCGGCGCGACCATGCTCGACAGCATGTCGGCGCGCAGGCCGTTGCCCAGGCGTTTGGAGTCGACTTTAGTGCCGATGATTTCACCGACGGCCAGAATGTCGGCGGAGGTTTCCACCAGGGTCACCATGATCACAATGCACATCGACAGGATCGCGGCGAAGTGGAAGGTCGGCATGCCGAAATGGAACGGTGCCGGGAAGCCGAACATCGGGCCTTGGGTGACGGACGAGAAATCCGCCATGCCGAGGAACACGGCGATGACTGTGCCGATGACCATGGCCAAGAGGATCGACAAACGGGAGATGGTCGCACTGCCGATCTTGCTCAACAACAGCACCAGCACCAGCGTCACCGCCGCCAGGCCAATGTTCGCCATGCTACCGAAGTCCGGCGCGTGGCTGTTGCCACCCATGGCCCAGCGCGCGGCCACTGGCATTAGCGTCAAGCCGATGGTGGTGATCACAATGCCGGTCACCAGTGGCGGAAAGAACTTGGTGATTCGCGAGAACACCGGCGTGATCAGCAAGCCGATCAGCGATGCGGCAATCACTGCCCCGAGAATCGACTGAAAGCCGCCCTCCCCGCCACTGCTGACAATCGCCACCATGGTCGCAACGCCGGAGAACGAGACACCCTGCACCAGCGGCAACTGACAACCGAAGAACGGCAAACCCAGGGTTTGCAGCAATGTCGCCAGCCCCCCTGCAAACAATGAAGCAGCAATCAACAAACCGATGTCCGCCGGCGAGAGCCCGGCCGCCTGGCCGATGATCAAAGGCACCGCGACGATACCGCCGTACATGGTCAGAACGTGTTGCAGGCCATAAGCCATATTCGCGCCGATCCCGAGGTTTTCGTCCTCAGGCCGTTGGTGTGAAACATGGGGCGTTTTCATGGTTGGGGAGGTTCCCTGGTTTTTGTTGTGCGCACACTGTATTCAATACTCAGGACAAATGTCCATAGAGTTGTATACAACTAACCAGTCTGATTATGGACATGTGTCCACGCAGCCCTTTAACCCGTGGTGCCTGTCGCCTAAAACTCTTTGCAATACATCCTTCCTCCCCTTTCCCTCCCCACCGCTAATCTTTTGCTTTCCAAGCGACCGCCGGCACGGCCGCCCCTCGCTTATACATATAAAGTATGCATAATGAAGTCATTCGAAATTCAGTATCACAAGGCAAAGAACGCGGCCAACAAACTAAAGCATCAAGGCGTCAGCCTCGCAGAGACAGAACCCGTGTTTTACGACGAACGAGCCCTGACGCTTCAGGACAACCACCATGATGAGCAGCGATGGATCATCATCGGGCTGGATGCCAAAGGTCGCTTACTGGTCGTTGCATACACCTACCGCGACCCGAATTTCGTGCGAATCATTTCCGCGCGCATCGCCACCAAAAACGAGCGTCGCCACTATATGGAGGCTTGACCGATGAAAGATGAATACGACTTCAGCAACGCCAAGCGTGGAGCGATTGCCTCCAGCAAAGGCAAGACCCGAATCACCATCATGCTCGATGATGTCGTCATAGAGGCCGCGCGCGCGCTGGCAGAAAGCGAGGGGTATGGCTACCAGACGGTGATCAACAATACTTTGCGTCAGGCCTTGCTCAGCGATAAAGGCAGCATGGCGAAACCCGATCAGAACACTGCGGTTGCAAATGTCGGGCATTTCAAAAAAGGCATCACCGCTTCCGAACTGCAAAGCCTGGAGAAAAAGTTGTCAGAGGCCCTCAGCGAAATCCATCACGTGATGGAGCTGGAAGTTCGCTCCTAGACACGAGCTCAAAACACCTACGCCTGGATCGACCAAAAGAAAAAGGGACGAATTGATCAAATCCGCCCCTCTACGTGGTGCTCAATTTGCCTGCTACACAGTCTCGATCAACCGCTCGAACACCCGCATCAGAGCCTCCTGCGCCGGCACCCGAATTGCGAATTCACTTTCCAGTAACCCGATCAACTCCTGCGCATCCGCCACTTGCCGCCGTTCACTGTCGCGGCCCATGTGATGAATGGCAAAACTGCCGTTGTTCAGCGTGCGACGCCATCCCTCCCCTGTTCGCGCCACCATCAGTTGCTTGACGAAGGACGATTCGGGATGGGTCGAGACGTACCAGTTGCCGAGGGTGTAATCGATGTCTTCCTGACGTTGCAGGTCGAAGATGTACATCGCCCGCCATTCGCCGCCGACGTTGGCGCGCAGGGTGTAGCCGTCCGCATGCGGTTCGATGCGATAGGGTTCGTGGGGGGTGAGCTGTTCGGCTTCGCTGTCGAGCATCAGCGGCGCGGTGGGCACCATGCCACCGAAGCCGACGTCGGTGATGTAACGCACGCCGTCGAGGGTCACCAGGCTCAAGCGGTGAGTGCGTGCGGTCCACGCGCCTTCGGGTTGGCCCATGATCACGCGGCCGGTGATGCCGCGCGCCTCGAAACCCAGCGTCTGCAGCAAGGCCAGGAACAGGTTGTTGAGTTCGTAGCAGTAACCGCCGCGGCCATCGTGCAGGACTTTCTGCTCGATGGAAGGCAGGTCGATGAGCACCGGCTGGCCCAATAACGTGGTGAGATTTTCGAACGGGAAGGCACCGGTGTGGCGCAGTTGCAGTTGGCGCAGGGTTTCCAGGGTCGGCGCCGGGGGCGCATCGAAGCCCAGGCGTTGCAGGTACAGCGCAAGATTCTTCAGTTTTGGCTCGCTCATCGCTTAATCCTTATGCATGGGGCCCGCGGATCACTCCGCCGATGGGCGCCATGTATAAGGGAAAAAGCGTTCGGACCGATAATTGATTTCGCCAATCATGGTGCCGGCAGCATCTATCGCCGCTTGCGTGCACCCAATCGAATCCATGCCGGTGCATGATCGCTGGCATGAGGTTCGTTGCGAACCCAGGCATCGACGCCCGCCTCTTGCAGGTAAGGACTCAATGCCGGGTTGAGCAGCAGATGATCAATGCGCAACCCCGAGTTCTTCTGCCAGTGCTGCCGGAAATAATCCCAGAAGGTGTAGATCCGCTCCTCTGGATACAGATGACGCAGGGAATCGGTCCAGCCCTGATCCAGCAGCCGCTGATAACACGCGCGACTCTCGGGTTGCAGCAGCGCATCTTTGAGCCAGGAGCGCGGGTTGTAGATGTCCAGATCGGTGGGCACCACGTTGTAATCGCCGGCCAGCACCACCGAATGGTCGCTGCCCTGAAGGTCCTTGGCGTACGAGATCAGACGCTCGAACCACGCCAGTTTGTAATCGAACTTCGGTCCCGGCTGCGGATTGCCGTTGGGCAGGTACAGACAACCCACCAGAACCCCATGCACGGCAGCTTCCACGTAGCGGCTATGGGTGTCGCTGTCATCGCCCGGCAAACCGCGCCGGCTCTCCAGCGGTTGCGCATCGCGCGCCAGAATCGCCACCCCGTTCCACGACACCTGGCCGTGCCAGACGGCGCCATACCCGGCCGCCTCCAGCTCCGCGACGGGGAATGCACTGTCCACCGATTTAAGTTCCTGCAAGCAGGCAATGTCTGGCTGCTCGCGAGCAAGCCACGCCAGCAGATTCGGCAGACGGGCGCGCATGCCGTTGACGTTGAAGGTGGCAATCTTCAGGTTCTTCATGGTCCGACGCTCGCAACGGATGGGCGATATCCAGTTGTGACCGGTGGCTGCCACGGCAGTTGCCGCGGCGAATGAAACAGGCGACTAAAGGTGCGGGGTGTGCTGCACAAAATCATCCTGCGAGGCCTTGAGTAACGGCAGCAACGCATACTTGTCCCACCGGCCGACTGAGGTAGAACCCCTGCACTTCATGGCATTGGTCCGAGATCAGGAAGTCCAGTTGCTCCAGCGTCTCGACGCCCTCCGCGGTGACGGTCAGGCCCATGGCCTTGCCCAGGTTGATGATCGCCTGCACCACGGCGCGATCATTGCTGCCGTTACTCATGGACGCAATGAAGCGCTTGTCGATCTTGATCCCGTCAAACGGATACGTGCGCAGGTAACCCAGCGAAGAATAACCAGTGCCGAAATCATCCATGTTTAGCCGCACGCCCAATTCCTTGAGCGCGATCATGGTCGACAGAGCGCCATCGACATCAATGAGCATGACGTTTTCCGTGATCTCCAGCTCCAGTCGACTGGCAGGCAAGCGGGTCTGGATCAACACCTCCCGGACATCCTCGATCACATCGCTACGGGCAAACTGCACCGGCGACAAGTTGACCGACACCATCATTGCACCGGGCCAGGTCAGGGCCGTTTCGCACGCCTCGCGCAGCACCCAGCGACCCAATGGCACGATCAGGTCGGTCTGCTCGGCCAACGGAATAAACGCATCGGGGCTCAACAAGCCTTGCACCGGATGCTGCCAGCGCAGCAGCGCTTCGACCGAGACGATCTGCTTGCCATCGACGTGATAACGCGGTTGGTAATGCATCACGAACTCGTTGTTCTTGATCGCCTGACGCAGGTCGTTTTCCAGTTGTCGGCGATGCTGAATCTGATCATTCATGTGCGGCGCAAAGTAGCACCAGGTCTTCTTGCCATTGGATTTGGCCTGATACAACGCGATATCGGCACACCGAATCAGCTCCTGCGGAATATGCCCCTGGCGCCTACTCAGGGCGACACCGATGCTCGCGCCGATGTGCAGCGTGTGATGGTCGTAATGAATCGGCTGATGCAGGCTGTCGAGCAGGCGCTCGCAAAAGCGGTCGATTTCCGCGTGGCTGTCCATGCCGTGGAGCACCAGCACGAACTCGTCGCCGCCCAATCGGGCAACCAGGTCAATATCCCGCGTGCACTCGCGCAAACGTATTGCCGCTTCCAGCAGTACCGCATCGCCGGCCGGGTGGCCGAGGGAATCGTTGATTGGCTTGAAGTTATCCAGATCGATCATCAACAGCGTCAGCGCCGTCGACTGCTCCTTCAACGCCAGCGCCTCTTCAAGATAGCGCGCCAGTTTGTTGCGGTTCGGCAGCCCGGTCAGCGCGTCGTGCAACGACAAATGCTGGATCTGCGCATGGGCGGCGACTTCATCGGTGATGTCGTTGGCCGTCCCGCGAAATCCCAGCACTGTGCCCTTACGCTGAATCGGTCGCGCCGACACCCGGCAGACCCGTTGTTGCCCCGATTGATCGCGGTAAGAACAGCGCAGGTGGCTGACGGCTTGCTCTTCATCGAGTTTGTTCAGCCACAGTGACAAGGGCGTTGTATCGCAGTTGAGCAGTTGCCCGATGTTCTGCCCCAGCCATTGCTGATCGGAGAACCCGGTGACGGTGCCGAAGCGCCCCGACAGATAAGTGATGCAATGCTGGTCATCGATTTCCCAGATCCAGTCGGATGCGGCCTCGGCCACCGCGCGAAAACGCTCTTCACTGGCTTCCAGCGCCTGATTGGATAAATCCAGACTGGTGTAACTGGCATCCACATGCCCGGACGTACGCAGGACATAACGAAAGAAGTACGCCGTCAACAACGCCAGAACCAACAACGCCCCGCCCAGCGGTGGCAGCAGCGACCAGAGTAACTGATGACCTGGCAGCTCAAGCCGGGAGACCAGGCTGTAACCGGTGCCAGCGAGGGCAATGGCGGGCTGACCGGGAGCGATGGCATTGTCGGGCGTCAGGCTCAAGTCGTGCAAACCGTAATCGGCGCTCAAGATGCTGAGCTTTTCCGGATTCAACTCATCGACGTAGATCAGCACCGAAGTACTCTTGGGATCGACTGCCGGGCGTTCGTCGTTGGGCACGATCGCGGCGGCCGTCAACAGCGCGGGTTTGCCCTCGAACAAGGTGTAGCGGCTTACAGGGCTGATCAGGTTCTCCTGGCTCTGGATCGCCTCGATGAGGGGCGCCATCGAGGTCGACAGATAGGCCGCCATCTCGTCCTGTACCTGAAGCCCGCGCACCACGGCGTATTTTGTTCGCTGAAGATCGACCACGAAAACGCCATCGTAGTGGTCCATGGTGAACAGGGTTTTACCCACGTTCTGCTCGACGTAGGCCCATTGCACATCGACCTCGCCGTTCAGGTGATCGTAGGCCGTCGTCCAGTTGGCATAACTGGTGATGTAGTTTTTCGTGGCGATGATGCGGTTTTCCAGCGCGCGCTGGGTATAAAACGTGGTCTTGGCCAGGTCCTCGGCATCGAGCCGCCCGGCAATACTGAACAGGGCGATCAGCGCGATCAGCACCCCAACCACAAACAACAGACCGACAACCAACATCAGGTTGCGGGTAATCGGGGTATGGCGCGCAGGTGCAGCGGTGGTAACGGCAGACAAATCCATGCACTTGATCCTGTCAATCGATTGCCCGATCGGGATGAGACCGGCGGGCCCGGTCGGTCAGGTATGACAGCCAGGCTCTCTCCACTGACCATAGCAGGCATGCTCGATCATCGCTCCTGGATAACGCAAGTCATTGCCACACTTGAAGAACCGGTCACAAGAACCATTGCCAATCGATGACCGCAAGCATCATCGATCCGAGCGCATCAGCGCCTCGACGCCCCCTTCCATCGACAACACCGCCGAGCGGTTTCGTCCCGAGTGCTTGGCCTGATACAACGCCGCATCTGCGCGCTTGATCAACATTTCGGTGCTGTCGTGCTCCTTTGGTACAAATGAATAACAGCCAAGACTGACCGTCACATAGCCCGTGGATGAGGCGCTGTGGATGATGTTTTTGTCCATGACGCTGCGGCGGATCTGTTCGGCGATTGTCAGCGCACCATGGATGTCGGTATCGGGCAGCAACACCGCGAACTCTTCACCGCCATAGCGTACCGCGAGGTCGGTGTTGCGGTGACAGCAACTCTTCAGTGCCCGCGCCACTTCGGCCAGGCAGTGGTCCCCGGCCACATGACCGTAGGTGTCGTTATAGCGTTTGAAGTAATCGATATCGAGCATGATCAGGCTCAGCGGGCTCGACCGTCGGGCACCGCGCCCGAACTCGACCTCCAGCGCCCGCTCGAACAGCCGACGGTTGGCCAAACCAGTCAGACTATCGTGGGTGGCGATCAGCTCCAGTGTTTTCTGTGCCTTGCGCAAATCCGCCTCGATGCGCTCGCCGGCGCGCACCTGATGAATGAACACCCAACCGAACAACCCCACACCGAGGACAACCAGGGCAACGATCACGCTGGATTGAATCGCCGTGTCGTTCCAGTCCTTGAGGATCGCGTCCCTGGACGAGGCCGCTGCGACCACCAGCGGATAGGCATCGAGCTGACGGTAGCCATACAACCGAACGATGCCATCCACCACCGAGGCGATCATGGCATTGCCGGACGTCGCGCCAGGCAACAGTGTTTGAAAAATTTCGCCGTGAGCCAATGACGTGCCGATCTGCGACTCCACAAACGGCCGTCGCGCCAGCAGCGTTCCATTGGTCAACGCTAAAAACATCGCGCCGTTATTGTCGAGGCTGAAGCTTTTGAAGAACTGATCGAAGTACGACATCTTGATCCCGGCCAGCAACACGCCCTGAAAATCACCGTTCTTGTCGTTTATCCGCATGGAAACCGGAATGATCCACTCACCATTCTCCCTACTGCGAATCGCAGGCCCGATGTGTGCCAGGGACGATACGTTCTGCTGGTGAAACCTGAAATACTCGCGGTCCGCCACCCCTGGCCCACGGGGCAGATTCTCGAACGACGTCACGACCCATTGTCCCTGCTTGTCGAACAGAAATATCCCGTGCAACTGATGCAGCGTCTGCACCCTGCGCGCGAAGGTCTTCTGCAAGCGTGGTCTCTGGACAGCGTCGAAGCCATCGGCCTGAATCCAGTCCACCAGACTGGTCAGCACCAGATCGGCTTTCATGAACGTGTCTTCGGCCTGCTGCGCGATGGCCCGGGTCAGGTTCGACGACGACACCTCGGCCAACGCCAGATCGTGCCGACGCGACTGCTCCAGTTGCAGGTAAAGCAGGCCACCGAGACACAGGCACACTGCCGCAATAAACAGCACCGCAGCTTTGAGCAGGGGCAGCCGCTTCAAGGCACCATCGGGCGCATGGTGCGGATCGGGAATGGGGATAGGCAAAAGCGAGTCCTGAAAGGGTAAGGCATGGGCAGAGGCCCAAAACCCTTATTTTTTGTGAGCCTAGTCTACGGGGTTGCGCGAGGTAAATGCACCAGACTTACAGCGATCGACTTACCCGACGAGTGAAATACACGCCGAGGGGTAATCAGCGCCTTCACCCAAGACAGCTGTTAGTCAGTTAAGCCATTAGCCGCGACGCACTCTTTTGTAGTGACTGGCATTTATCCCTAAGGACCGCAGGCGTTTCAATCGTATGACGCAAGGCAAAACCGCATGACCTTGAAGGAGCTACGATTAACTGACATCACGACAGGAAATCGAAATGAGTAAAGCAGACGAGCTCGCCGAGAAGCTGAAACAATCCCGGCAAACCAGTGCCGATGCGACCATCGCCGATCAGGCGATCGACAGTTGGCCGGGCCAGGTCTACGACTTGTATCACCAGATCGAAACCTGGCTACAGCCACTGATCGAGGTGGGTCTGAAACTACGGCGCAACTCCACTCACGTGTTCGAGAGTGCCCCGGACGGGGCGACTTACGACTACGCCATCGACCAATTGCTGATCGAAGGTAACCACCACAGCATCAGCTTCGACCCCGTCGCCCGCTTCACCACCGACGGCGCCGGGCGAGTCGAAATCCACTCCACAGGCAAGGAACTCGCCCTGTTGCGAACCGTGAGCGAACACGGCGAGACGCAGTGGTGGCTTCAGGCAATCGAGCAATCCGGACAACAACCGGATGCGATCGCGCTGACGGAACACAATTTGCTGCTGGCCGTGCAAGAAGGCTTGGGGCTTTAAGGCCTACAAATTGCTCTGCTCCGCCGCTACCGAGGGAGGCGCCTCTCGCCTCCCGTCCAGCGCCGGCCGCTCCGAAGGCCGATTCAACGCCCGCAATACCGGGGAGTCATAGCCATACACATCGGGCTTGAATGTCACGCGCCCATCAAGACTCAGGTCCACCGTCCAGTAGGCCAACAGCACCGGCACTTTCACCGGGAGCCTGATGTTCTCTGTCTTGCCGTTGGCTAACTGCTTTTGAATCCCTTCGCTGTTCCAGTGAACCGGATCGTTGAACAACAGCTCCACCAATTGCAGCGGGTTTTCTACCCGAATACAGCCGGAGCTGGTCGCGCGGTTGGATTTCGCGAACAACTCTCGATGCGGCGTGTCGTGCAGATAAATCGAATAGTCATTGGGAAAACGAATCACCACCTGGCCCAGCGAGTTATCCGCCCCCGCATCCTGCCGCAAGGTAAGGCCGCGCGGGTTATCCCAATCGACAGTGGACGGATCGAGCACATTGCCTTCTCGATCGATCACGCGAATCCGGCTTGCCTCAAGGTAGCCAGGATTGTCGCGAATCTTCGGCAGCATGTCCTTGAGCAGAATCGTCGGTGGCACGGTCCAGGTGGGGTTGAACGTGACGTAGGTGATCGCGGATTGAAAAATCGGCGTGCTGCGAAACGGCTTACCGACCTGCACCCGTGAGCGCCAGATCGGTTTGCCATCGCGATAGAACGCGACTTTATACCCGGCGATATCGACAACGACAAAGGTGCCCTGAAGCTTGTACAGCAGCCACCGCGCCCGTTCCATGTTCACCCGCACTTGATCGATTCGCGCCTCGACCGACACATTCAGCTCCGCGAGCGTCGCCGGCCCCGCTACACCGTCCGCCCCAAGGTATTGCTCGGTCTGAAACTTCTTCACCGCCGCGGTGACGGCGTCGTCGTAGTCGGTGCGAGCAGTCACTGACGTGGCGAGATAACCGCCCGCCGCCAGACGGGCTCGCAATAGAGCGACCGAGGCGTCGTCCATGCCGGGTCTGAGCGTCTGCGCTTCCGGGATCTTTGGCCAGCCGCCCCGGTCGCGAACCTTGCGCAGTTGCGCCAAGCCCTGCCGCAATGTGCCATAAACCGCTTCTTGTGGCGGTGCCTGGGCGAAAGCGCGCGCGATGTCATGGCTGTCGAGGGCGGCAAAAAATTTATTGACGTCCTCCCGAGGATCGACGCCAGCGGGGTCGAAGTTCCAGTGGATGTCCAACCGCGAAGGGTCGACCTTGCCGCGCCGCAACTGCAGCAGGGCCGTGATGAACGTTCGGGTGGCGGAGAGATCAAAGGCTGCCCGTTGCCCAGGGGTTGGGGTGGTTGTCTGCATCAATGCGCGGGCCTCGGCCAACTCGGCGATCCGGAAATCCGCGGGGTTCAGGCCATCGGCCTGGGTATCGCCCAGGCTTTTCAACAACTGGGCGACATCGTCATCGTCCGTCCAGGCGGCGCGATAGCCACGATGGCTATAAAAATCCAGCACTACTCGGTTCACATCGACCCGTTGATGACGTGGCGAGGTGAGCAGCGGCGGAAACGCCGAACTCAATGGCGCCAACTCCGCCTGAATCGCTTGGCCAACATAATCGCCAGGTGCCGCTTCAGCCGCAGGGCTAATGGGAGATACCGGCTCAATCGGCGAAGTTTGTGCGATCGCCGTGCCGCTTATCAGAAAGCCCATAAAAAATATGCGGCTTATGACGAATAACCTTGTTAACTGCCCCATGGATAATCCTTAATCTCCCGTTTTGAACCGGCTAGCGTCGTGCGCGCTGCTAGACTCGAAATATTCAGATGAGACTTGCATATGGCCCCACACCGCTTTGGCTGCTTAATGACGGCCCTGCTGCTGACTGCTTTTTTTACATTACCGGCAGCCTACGCCGATTCGCTTGAAGCTGCCTTGGTCAAAGCGGCCCCCGATGCCAACGCCAAAGTCATTGCCCTGGCCGTTCGCGCCTCCCAATGCAGCCGGGCCCAAGGCACGTCCCCGGTGCAGAGACTCGCAGTGATCGATTATTCCCTGCCCTCGACCGTACAACGTCTTTGGGTATTCGACCTTAAACAACGCAAATTGTTGTTCCATGAACTGGTCGCCCACGGTCGCAACAGTGGCGAGAACATGGCCAGCCAGTTCTCCAATCAGAATGCCAGCTACGCCACCAGCCTGGGTTTGTACCGCACCCAATCCAGCTACGTCGGGCAGAACGGTTATTCGCTGCGCATGGAAGGTCTGGAACCGGGTTTTAACGACAACGCCTTCGAACGGGCGATCGTCATTCACGGCGCGCCTTACGTCAGCCCTGCCCTGGCGCGGGCCAATGGCCGGATTGGCAGAAGTCTCGGCTGCCCGGCGGTGAGACCCGCAATTGCACATCGGCTGATCGACTCGATGAAGGATGGGCAGTTGTTATTTTCTTACTACCCGGATCAGCGTTGGTTGAAGTCTTCTTCGTATATCAATTGCGGTAACGCCACCGTGGCGGATTCGTCCAGGTCCAATAGCAGTCCTTGAACACCGTGTGAAACTGTCAAAACTGTAATCCTGGCCTCAGCCTGCTGAAAGGCACCGCCCGTTAGCCTCCTTCCCCATTGAGTTCTCTTCCTTCCGCTCAGGATGGACCTGAGGGCTTCATCAGGCTGACGGACGGGATAAAACGGCATGCATTCCAACACCTCAAGACGCACCTTTGTGAAGGGCCTGGCCGCTGGCGGAGTGCTCGCTGGCCTCGGGCTGTGGCGCACGCCGGTCTGGGCGGTCACCAGCCCCGGCGAACCGAATGTGCTGGCCGGTACCGACTTCGACCTGTTTATCGGCGAAACCCCGGTCAACATCACCGGCAACCCCCGCACCGCAATGACCATCAACGGCGGCATTCCCGGCCCCCTGCTGCGCTGGCGTGAAGGCGACACCGTCACGCTGCGGGTGAAAAACAAACTCAAGGACAGCACTTCCATTCACTGGCACGGCATTTTGCTGCCGGCCAACATGGACGGCGTGCCGGGCCTGAGCTTTCATGGGATCGAACCGGATGGCATGTACGTTTACCAGTTCAAGGTCCGGCAGAACGGCACTTACTGGTACCACAGCCATTCGGGGCTTCAGGAACAATCCGGGGTGTATGGACCATTGGTGATCGACGCCAAGGAGCCGGAGCCTTTCCTGTACGACCGCGACTACGTGGTGATGCTCACCGACTGGACCGACGAAAACGCGGTCAGCCTGATGAAGACGCTGAAAAAACAGTCCGACTACTACAACTACCACAAGCGCACCGTGGGCGATTTCATCCACGACGTCAGTGAGAAAGGCTGGGGCTCGACGGTCGCCGATCGCAAGATGTGGGCCGAGATGAAGATGAACCCCACTGACCTGGCCGACGTCAGCGGCGCCACTTACACCTTCTTGATGAACGGCCAGGCACCGAACATGAACTGGACCGGCCTGTTTCGCCCTGGCGAAAAGTTGCGGTTGCGGTTTATCAACGGCTCCGCCATGACCTATTTCGACGTGCGTATTCCGGGTTTGAAAATGACCGTGGTCGCGGCCGATGGCCTGCACGTCAAACCGGTGAGCGTCGACGAATTCCGCATCGCGGTGGCGGAGACGTTCGATGTGATCGTCGAGCCGACCCAGGACGCCTACACCCTGTTCGCGCAGTCGATGGACCGTACGGGATATGCGCGAGGCACCCTTGCGGTAAAAGCCGGATTGACGGCGACTGTTCCGCCGCTGGATCCGCGGCCGCTGGTGACCATGGATGACATGGGCATGGGCGGGATGGATCACGGCAGCATGGGCGGTGACATGGCGGGGATGGACCACGATGCCATGCAAGGCATGAACGGTGGTGACATGCAGGGCATGGACGGCGGCGACATGCAGGGCATGGACAGCATGGCCGGAATGGATCACAGCAGCATGGCCGGTATGGCCGGTATGCAATCCCATCCCGACACGGAAAAAGACAACCCGCTGGTGGACATGCAAGCCATGACCACCACGCCAAAACTCGACGACCCGGGCATAGGCCTGCGCAACAACGGCCGCCGTGTGCTGACCTACTCCGACCTGCGCAGCACATTCGAAGACCCGGACGGCCGCGAGCCCGGCCGCACTATCGAACTGCACCTGACCGGCCACATGGAGAAGTTCGCCTGGTCGTTCAACGGCGTGAAGTTCTCCGACGCTGAGCCGCTGCGACTCAAATACGGCGAGCGGGTTCGGGTGGTGCTGGTCAACGACACGATGATGACTCACCCCATTCATTTGCACGGCATGTGGAGCGACCTCGAAGACGAGAACGGCCAGTTCATGGTGCGCAAACACACCATCGACATGCCGCCCGGCTCAAGGCGCAGCTATCGGGTCACCGCCGATGCGCTCGGCCGCTGGGCCTATCACTGCCATCTCCTGTACCACATGGAAATGGGCATGTTCCGTGAAGTTCGCGTGGAAGAATGAGGCGCTACCCATGACCAGACTGAATCGCTCTACCGGCCTCGCCTTGGCGCTCGCTGGCCTCACGGTTTCTTCGGCGATGGCCGCTACCGACGGCATGCAGAACATGGATCACAGCCAGATGCAGGGCATGGATCACAGCCAGATGCAGGGCATGGATCACAGCCAAATGCAGAGCATGGACGACGGCCAGATGCAGCCCGCCGCGCCCACCCAAAGCCGCACGCCGATCCCGGCATTGACCGACGCCGACCGCGCCGCCGTGTATGTCAGCCCCGCTGGCCACAGCGTGCATGACAGCGTGCTCAACTATTACTTGCTCGCCGACAAACTCGAATGGCAGGACGCCGACGACGGCAGCGCCCTGGCCTGGGATTTGTCCGGCTGGATCGGCGGCGACATCGATCGCCTGTGGATTCGTTCCGAAGGCGAACGCGTCAACGGCAAGACCGAAGACGCCGAAATCCAGGCCCTCTGGGGCCATGCCATCTCGCCGTGGTGGGACGTAGTGACTGGCGTGCGCCAGGATTTCAAACCCGGCGCCCCGCAAACCTGGGCCGCGCTAGGCCTGCAAGGCATGGCGCTGTACAACTTCGAAGCCGAGGCCACGGCCTTCATCGGCGAAGGCGGCCAGACTGCTGCACGCCTTGAAGGTGACTACGACATTCTGCTCACCAATCGGCTGATCTTGCAGCCGACCGCCGAGCTTAACGTCTACGGCAAAAACGACCCGCAACGGGGCATCGGCTCCGGGCTGTCGAACACCGAAGCCGGCCTGCGCCTGCGCTATGAAATCCGCCGGGAATTCGCGCCCTACATCGGCGTGACCTGGAACCGCACCTACGGCAAAACCGCCGACTACGCCGCAGACGAAGGCGAGGACCGCAGCGAAGCCCGCCTGGTTGTCGGCGTTCGGCTGTGGTTCTAAACGCTTCAACTCAAAAACCTAAAAAACAACCGCTTAAAGCGGTAAGAGGCCTTGCATGCGCACCATCAAAACCACCGCTGTCGCCATCGCACTTTCCACCGGGCTGCTGATGAGCGCACTGGCTCAAGCCCACCCGAAACTGCTCTCCTCCACCCCGGCTGAAGGCGCGGACGGCGCAGCGCCCAGCAACATCGAACTGCACTTCTCCGAAAACCTCATGACCCAATTCTCCGGCGCCAAACTGGTCATGACCGAAATGCCCGGCATGGCCCACTCACCCATGCCGATGAAAGCCAAAGTCTCCGGCGGCAGCGACCCGAAAACCATGCTCATCACCCCGCTCTCGCCACTGCCCACCGGCAGCTACAAAGTCGAATGGCGCGCCGTGTCTTCAGACACTCACCCGATCACCGGCAACGTTACGTTCAAAGTGAAGTGATTGATGAGCGACTCGGTCAGCATTGCCCTGCGCTTTGCTTTGTATGTGGATTTGCTGCTGTTGTTTGGGGTGGCGCTCTTTGGGCTGTACAGCCTTAAAGGACAGGAACGGCTGTCGGGAGCGGTGTTGCCGTTTCGGTCGATATTGGCCGGAACAGCGGTGCTGGGTGTGATGTTGTCCGTCGCCAGCATGGTGATGATGGCGAGTGCCATGAGCGGTGAAACGGACTTCGCCGAGCTGCGTCCGCACATCGAGATGATGCTGTTGGAGACGGACGTCGGGCTGGCTTGGGTAGTTCGCATTGTCGCGCTGGTCGTCACGGGTTTAGCCGTGATGCTCCGTGCTTCTGGTTTCAGTTTATGGATTGCAGCGTTTGCCGGCGGTGTTGCCGTCGCCAGCCTGGCTTGGAGCGGGCATGGGGCGATGGATGAAGGCAGTCGTCGTTTTTGGCATTTCTCGGTGGACATTCTGCACTTGCTGGCGGCTGGGGCATGGCTTGGCGCGTTATTAGCGTTTGTGCTGATGGCCAAGATCAATGCTCTGCAGACTGAAGAACGCATCAAGTTGTTGGCCCGCGCTGTTAATCGATTTGAGGTGATTGGCGCGGTCATCGTGGTGGTCATCACGGTGACGGGGGTGGTGAATTATCTGTTCATCGTTGGGCCGAAACTGGATGAGGTATTTCTCAGTACTTACGGGGTTTTGCTGTTTATCAAAGTGGTGCTGTTTGCAGGGATGCTCGTGCTTGCCGCGTTGAACAGGTTTCACCTTGGGCCGTTTTTGGAGCGGTCGTTGCGGGATGGGCAATACGCCGTCGCCGCTAATGCGTTGCGGCGTAGCGTGGTGGTGGAATTAGCGGCTGCGGTGGTGATTGTGGGGTTGGTGGCCTGGTTGGGGACGTTGAGTCCGCAGATGGACGCTCTGTAGGGAATGAAGCATCCGATGACCGGCCAGGCAGTCAGTGGACAGGGTGAGAGTCCTTTACTAGCGTCTAACCACCAGATTTCAAGCCATGGGGTTCAACACCCAAGCGCCAAGGTGAAAATGCGGCGCAATTATCGAAAGGAGATCGAAAATGGCTGAAGTAATGAAAGTGGTGGATGTCGAGTTAAAGTTACTTAAATCAAACCCGCCGCAGCTACACATATCGGCAATTGGCCTGGTGAATTCTGGTGGATGGACAAACCCGAGACTGGAGCCGCGGATTTACATTCAGTTCCCACCAGACGGCATTCAAGACTTCGATTTTGTTGCTGATCCGCCCCAAGGGGCTGCTATACAGGTCATCCTTCCCATCGACGCATCAAAACTTTGGAAAGAGCCGCCACTCGATAAACTCAAGGGAGTAAGAGTCCACTCTGCCAGCAACTCGATTGAAGCGCATCTTAAGAGTTCGAAGTCCGTGGCTTGTGGATAAACACTAATGTGGAGGGATACGTGTCGGGCCTTGCCTGACACGTATCATGCGCTGGAGTGAATGGGCTATTGGGACGGTGGATGACAGTCAAGAAGTGCTTTCACTACACTGACTACCGCTTGAAACCCACTCCATCACAAAAGCCCGATAACAATGAAAACCATAAAAAGCACAATGATGCTCTGTGGCCTGCTGGCTCTATCCTGCGGCGCTCAGGCAGAGCAAAGCCCTTCGCACCTGGACACCGTCCTGCAACAAGGCCAACTTCGCGTTTGCACCACAGGCGACTACAAACCCTATACCTTCAAAGGTGAAGACGGCGAATACTCAGGCATCGACATCGCCATGGCCCGCTCACTGGCCGACAGCCTGGGGGCGAAGGTCGAGTGGGTCCAGACCACCTGGAAAACCCTGATGCCCGACATGCTCGCGGGCAAATGCGACATCGGCGTCGGCGGCATCTCCGTCACCCTTGAACGTCAGAAAAAAGCCTTCTTCAGCACAACGCTGGATGTCGACGGCAAAATCCCGCTGGTGCGCTGCGAAGATCAGGCGAAATACCAAAGCATCGAACAAATCAACCAACCTTCGGTTCGCCTGGTCGAACCAGCCGGCGGTACCAACGAAGCCTTCGTTCACGCCTTCCTGCCCAAAGCGCAATTGCAGCTTCACGACAACGTGACCATCTTTCAGGAGCTGCTTGATAGGAAAGCCGACGTGATGATCACCGACGCCTCGGAAGCGCTCTACCAACAGAAACTCAAACCGGGCCTGTGCGCCGTCAACCCGACGCAATACATGCAGTATGGCGAGAAGGCCTACCTGCTGCCGCGCGACGACATTAGCTGGAAGTTGTATGTCGATCAGTGGCTGCACCTGGCCAAAGTGACAGGGAATTACCAGAAAATTCTGGGTCAGTGGATCGCAATACCAGAGGCTAAATAGCTCGCCGCGACACATTCCGTGTAGCAGCTGGCGAAGCCTGCGTCCGGCTGCGCAGCAGTCGCACAACCAGAACCCGCGGTGCATGAGACAGATCACGCAACGACTGAGGTGTTTTCGCAGCTGCGTCACCCCTTAGTCGTGCAGCAACCCCGAGCTGTACTCATTAAAGCTGTTGCCAATCGCGCTCCCGCCAAAGTTCACCTTGTTGGGGCTATGGCCATCGAACGATTGGCACCCTTCTGAAAAACACGTGCTGGTGCTCATACCCGAGCAAGCGCTCAAGAGCAAAGCACCGGTGATCAGCACGACTTTGAAGAGGTTCGAGATCATTTTTCAGTTTCCTGTGGGCTGGAAGCGTGGCGACACAACCTAAACATCCTATGCCGCAAGACCGCCAAACTTGATGAAACATTGCTGAGTGACAGCATTTGTTCAGCTTGCACGTATTCTGCCGCCCCATACGAATCACTCGATAAAAAAAGCTCGACGAAGCCGCCGAGTGCGCCCTCAAAAATGACTCCAATTGGCAGCTCCCCACCAGGAGCGCAGCTGCCGACAGATCAAATAGCGCATATAAACATACGCTTGATATTTCAATTTCTTCCAAGGGTGGCAAGTTCCCCAAGGTGAGAGCCTTGTGCTCGCCTATACTGAAAATTAAATAGTACTGGCAAGCGCGTTTCGCAAGGTATTGATATTTAAAGGTGTAGGTACCCTCGGGATACCGGTTAAAAAATATCTTTCTGTGATGGTTTGGTCGTGACGAGGATTTGATATGCATGTCTTATTGAAAGAACTTCAGGCCTATCATCATGAAGTGGCCATGAAAATTACTCAGATCAAAGAATTGCTGAAGAAAATGAGACATGAATCCGATGGGGATGATGACTGCAAACTGTCGTTGTTCAAAATACTGGAGACCTTGCATGGTGATGCAGAGCGACATCACCATGAAAATGAAGAACTTATTCGGCTGGCCTTGCTAACGACTGAGGCACCGATCCACCAACGGGTCAAGGATATCGAGCGAGATCATCAAGCATTTGGGCGCATTGCCGGACAGTTGAAGACGTTGGAGGACACAATTCAGGAAACGAGAGTAATTGCTGACACCATCGATGATTTCATCAAAAAATATTACGATCATATGGACGCTGAGGAAAATATTTTCTTTCCGGCTGCAGATAAGTGGTTGTCAGACAACCAGTGGCAAGAAATCAAGCATCAATGGCATTAATTGGAACTCAACGTACACCTTAAAAATCTAGCTACTACTCAGTACTTGACCTCACTAAGCAATTATTCGGATACACAGTACTAACTTACTGGGGTGTCCGCATATTGACTGCTTCTCGTTGCAAGTCCCTTCGCTTTGGCGCCTGTGCCGACTACAAAAAAATCCAAGGTTATTGACCAATGGCCATACAGTGCAACATAACGTTTGCACTGGGGACATGTTTATTTACTCGTGCCAAGTCGCTCACCCCCTCCCGTTCCTGTGCTCACTCTCTCGACTACCTCCGCTAGACTCACCTGAACCCCGCAAGCCCAATCCTGATAAACTCCCCCCACCTCCCAGCCTCACCCATTCCAGAAACGCCAATGCCCCTAATCACCGCCACACCCGCCCCACTCTCCCGCCGCTTTTCCGTCGCACCGATGATGGATTGGACCGACCGCCACTGCCGCTTTTTCCTACGCCTACTCTCCAAACACGCCCTCCTCTACACCGAAATGGTCACCACCGGCGCGCTCCTTAATGGCGACCATGACCGCTTCCTGCGTCACAACGAAGCCGAACACCCGCTCGCCCTGCAACTCGGCGGCAGTGTCCCGCTAGACCTGGCCGCCTGCGCCCGCATGGCCCAGGAACACGGTTACGACGAGGTAAACCTGAATGTCGGCTGCCCGAGTGATCGGGTGCAGAACAATATGATCGGCGCGTGCCTGATGGGGCATCCGCAGTTGGTGGCTGATTGTGTGAAGGCGATGCGCGATGCGGTGTCGATTCCGGTGACGGTGAAGCATCGGATCGGGATTAATGGGCGGGACAGTTACGAGGAGCTGTGTGATTTCGTCGGTACGGTTCGGGATGCGGGGTGCACAAGTTTTACGGTGCATGCGCGGATTGCGATTCTGGAGGGGTTGTCGCCGAAGGAGAACCGCGATATTCCGCCTCTGCGCTATGACGTGGCGGCGCGGTTGAAGGCGGATTTTCCGGAGTTGGAGATTATTCTCAACGGCGGGATCAAGACGCTGGAGGCCTGTCACGAGCATTTGCAGACGTTCGACGGTGTGATGCTGGGCCGTGAGGCGTATCACAATCCTTATGTGATGGCTGAGGTGGATCAGCAACTGTTCGGCAGCACGGCGCCGGTGATCAGCCGGGCCGAGGCGCTGGCGCAGTTGCGTCCCTATATCGCCGAGCATCTGCTGGCGGGAGGGTCGATGCACCACATCACTCGGCATGTGCTGGGGTTGGGCACCGGATTTCCGGGGGCGAGGAAGTTTCGGCAGTTGTTGTCGGTGGATATTCACAAGGCCAAAGAGCCTTTGGCGTTGCTGGATCAGGCGGCGGAATTGTTGGAGGGGCGTTGATCCCCCATTGCTCGTTCGTAGGCTTCGCGCGTCGGTGACCGCGTTTTGTCTCGTTAGAAAATGGCAGCTTTGAAATCGTGGCCGTCGCTTGTTCGGCCCGAGCGCTCAAAGGTCTAATACGCAAACCGGCCAGGCAAAATCGGTAAGCATTGAGGACATGGCCCAAGCCGGTCAGGCACGCTAACCGTCACCTCCATTGAACCTGCCCCCCATTTCAGCATCGTATTTACCGATACCACGCCCCGCCTTTCAAACATCCGCATTCAGGATGTTGCCACCGGGACCATTGAGACGTACATGCGCCCTTGAGTGGCTGTCAGCGCTCGGGTAATGTCATTAGACCCATAGGACAGAGCACGCCCATGACTTCCAAGCTGGAACAACTCAAACAAATGACCACCGTGGTTGCCGACACCGGCGACTTCGAAGCAATCGCTCGCGTTAAACCCGTGGACGCTACCACCAACCCTTCCCTGCTGCTCAAAGCGGCGGCCATTCCCGGTTATGCCGAGTTGCTGAACGCGTGCGTTCACGACTGCAAGGGCGATGTGGGCCTGGCCAGTGACCGTTTTGGCGTTGCGGTAGGGCAAGAGATTCTGAAGGTTGTACCGGGTCGTATTTCCACCGAGGTGGATGCGCGCCTGTCGTTCGACACTGACGCCGTATTGAAGCGTGCGCACCGTCTGATCGACCTGTACGAAAAGGCCGGCGTTGGCCGTGACCGCGTGCTGATCAAGATCGCTTCGACCTGGGAAGGCATTCGCGCTGCCGAGAAGCTGGAAAAGGAAGGCATTCAGACCAACCTGACGTTGCTGTTCTCCTTCGCTCAGGCTGCGGCTTGTGCTGACGCTGGGGTTTTCCTGATTTCGCCGTTCGTGGGCCGTATCTACGACTGGTACAAGAAGGCCACCGGCAACGACTACACCGGCGCGGATGATCCGGGCGTGCAGTCGGTGACGCGTATCTACAACTACTACAAGGCCAATGACTACAAGACTGTAGTGATGGGCGCGAGCTTCCGTAATCTGAATCAGATCGAGCAGTTGGCCGGTTGTGATCGGTTGACCATCAGCCCGGATCTGCTGGAGAAGCTGGCGGCGGATACTGGCAAACTGGAGCGCAAATTGGCACCGGGGCATGCCGGTGAAGCACGTCTGAGCCTGAATGAAGCGCAGTTCCGTTGGTTGTCCAACGAGGATGCGATGGCAACCGAGAAGCTGGCTGAGGGGATTCGTCAGTTTGCTCGGGATCAGGAAAAGCTTGAGGCGTTGTTGCAGGCCAAGCTGTGATTTGAGTTAGCTGGATGCAAAAAGGGCGAACCTTGGGTTCGCCCTTTTTTTGCGTTGAATTTAGGTAGTGGGCTTTGTGCCTGGAAGGTGTGGTGATTGCTATGGCGCTTTCGCGGGCAAGCCCGCTCCCACAGGGGATTTGTGGTGGGGCCTGTCAGGCCCAAGCGGCTTCAGGAGATCAGTGACGCTCCAGAGCGTTCACCAGGTCATGAAACGCCTCACGATTGGAGTCGTTCAGGCCCATGAGGATTTTGTGCGCTTCGAGGACTTTGACCCGCACCACTTCTTCGGACTGGTCCTGGTCTGGCAGGTCGGTCAGGCATTCAGGGCAAGGGATTGGGCGGTCAACGATGTTGAACACTTGCTCGAAGCCCATGGACTGCAGCAGACGGGTGATGTCTTCGTGGGTGGTGACGACGGTCGGCAGCAGGCCGACCTTTTGCCGAGACAGAATCGACAACTTGGCCAACAGGCCCAGGGTGGTGCTGTCGATGCTGCGGGTTTCGGTCAGGTCGATCACGATGGCGTTGAAATTCAACGCGGTGAAGATCCGCTCAATAGTTGCATCCAACGCCGAACACAGGGTCAGGCGAACTTCACCGACGAACTTCAGGACGAAGGTGCCGTCCTGCTCGGCGAACTGGATTCTACCGGTACTCATTAAAGATTCCTGCTCAACACCAACAGGGCGATATCATCCGGCATCTCCCCTAGCGTGGCCAATCCAAAAACCTGGCGCAGACCATCCAGGCTGCCGCCCGCCGCTTTCACCCGTTGAGGTAAAGCAGCTTCTTTATCTTTGAGTGTGGGTTCTGGCAAAAGGTCCAGAATGCCATCAGACATCAGCGTCAGGCTGAACACTGGCGGCAGCTCCAGTACGTGGTCTTCGTAGGTGGCTTCGTTGAAGAGGCCCACCGGCAGACCGCGCCCTTCCAGGTAACGAACACTGTCTGGCGTGTACAACACAGGCAACGGCAGATGACCGCCGATGCTATAGGTCAACAAACCTGTCTCCTCGTCGATGACTCCACCGACCATCGTGACGTGTTTACCCAGCTTACAACTGATCAGCCCCCGGTTGATATGACCAAGGACTTCTGAAGGCTTGAATTCCGGCAACGTACCGTTGCGCTTGGATTCGAACAGCAAGCGCGTGGTCATGAACTTCAGCAGTACGGTGACGAAGGCTGAAGAGGCGCCATGGCCGGAAACGTCCGCCAGGTAGAACGCTACCCGACGCTCGTCGACCCGAAAGTAGTCGACGAAATCACCCGACAGGTACAGCGACGGAATGATCTGGTGAGCAAACTGGAACTCGTGGATGCTCCAGGGGCTGACCGGCAGCATGTTCATCTGCACCTGGCGACCGGCGTTCTGGTCTTCCTGGAGCAGGTTCAGGCTGGCTTCAAGCTCACGGTTGGCCTTCTCCAGCTTCTCGCGGTAGCGCTGGTTCTCCAGCAGCAGGCGCGCACGATCCAGGGCCCGGCGCACGGAGTGCTCGAGTACAGCCAGATCTTCGAGAGGCTTGATCAGGTAGTCCGCCGCGCCCAGGCGCAGCGCCTCGACCGCGTCGTTCATCACACCGGCGCCCGATACCACGATCACCGGGGTTTGCGGCGACAGCTCGGTGACCTGGCGAATGAGTTCGAGTCCGCCCATCTGCGGCATGCGCAGATCGCAGATGACCAAATCGGGCTTGTCTTGCTCGAATACCTGAAGACCCTGCTGGCCATTGCTGGCCTGCAGGACACTGAAACCACTGTCTTCCAAGTAGGCCGCGAGGCTCGCGCGCACTACTTCGTCATCATCGATTATCAGCAGCGTGGCACTGGTTTTTGGCATGTGGGCAAACGGCGCCAGAATTAGGTTGGCGTAGCAGGCTGGGCATTTTTACCCCGCGCACACTACTGGATTCGCTTTCTAGCCTCTCTGCCGCACCGTTTTCGAGCGTCTGCCCTACTCACAGGTCCACCAAAGGTGCCCTTCTAAGGCGCAGACGGTACTCCCATCCGCGAGGCGTTTCAAGCTCACGCCGATGGTCGCTTGACGTCTTTACTTGTCAAATCACCGAGAGTTATAAGAACAGGCAAAACCGTAACCCAAAGGAAGGATCGAGCCCATGAGCCAAAGCGATCGGGACTACAGCGAAAAGCGCGATTTCATCCGCATGCGGGTCGATGCCGATGTATCGCTAATCCATGAAGGCGACGAGGTCCCAGCCGTTTGCATTGACCTTTCCAGCAGTGGCATGCAGGTTGAAGCGCCCCGCTTGTTCAAGGTCGGTGACAGGCTCAGCGTACGGATCGACTCCGACCACGCGGCATTGAAAGGCCTTGAGGCCGACACCGAGGTGGTGTGGGTGAAAGAACTGGACGGTGGCAGCCAGAAACTCGGGCTTACAATCCTGAAGATGAAATAGCCCGATTTAACCTGCGAGCCAAACGAAAGAAGGCGGCCAAATGGCCGCCTTCTTTCGTTTTACCGGTCGAGATTAAAAATCGTCTTCGACCTTACCGTCCTTGACTCTGAATTCGCGATTTTGCAGGTATGCGTTGCGAATAAAGGTGTATTTGTCGCCAGTGACCAGTTTCTCGGCCGACAGCAGGCTGGCGCGGGTGTCAACGATGTTCAGGCCGAAGATCGAGTTACGCACCGGCACGTCGTTGATATAGCGGTACGGACCGGTGTAGCCGTCAACATACTTGGAAGGCGCATCACGCAAGGTGCTTGGGCCCAGCAGTGGCAGCATCACGTACGGACCGCTGCCCACGCCCCAGTAACCGAGGGTCTGGCCGAAGTCTTCGTCGTTGCGGTGCAAGCCCATTTGGGTGCCTACGTCGAAGAAGCCCAACAAGCCGAAGGTGGTGTTGAAAATCAAGCGTGCGGTGTCGACGCCAGCTGCAGCGGGCTTGGCCTGCAACACATCGTTGGCAAGGTTGGTCACGTCGCCGACGTTGCGGAACATGTTGTGGATGCCGTCTTCCAGAAACTGCGGCGTGACGAACTGGTAGCCCTGAGCCAAGGGTTTCAGTGCGTAGGTGTCGACAAAATCGTTGAACTTGTAGATCGGGCGGTTGATGCTTTCCCAAGGATCTTCTTCCGTGGCAGCCTGCGCCGCGAACGGAACCAGCAATACGCCGGCACATACACAAAGCTGAGCGAGTCGATTGCTCCAGCGCATAGAGAAACTCCTTGGATTTACTGGCGCGAGAGCATGGCCCTGGCGCAAAAGCCGCTAGTATATGACGGAAAATCCGGTTTAGGCAGCATCGTGCGCGATGGTGAGCGATCCACATCAGTGTCACTCAACTGTCACCGTCCACGAATAGCCTTGTCGCTATTTCAGGGACGTTTCCATGCCGCATGCCGAAGCCTCGCCCCTTGCCGTACCGAGTCTGACCGCCGTGCTGTTCGGCCTCAGTGGTTGCCTGGTGGATTTCGGCGCCCGCACGCGCCAGCACGACGCTGTTTCTGCCGAGTATACCGAAGTTACGCCCGGCGCCCTGGATAGCCTGTCCAGCTTGCAGCGCCAACAGATTCCCTGCGCCTGGCTCGATGAACTACCCCCTGCCCTCAGCCACTCTCTGGCCGCGGCACTCCCGGCGTGGATCAAACCTTCGCAACACTCGGAAACAATCAATCCGTGGCCGGCCCCAAATGCTTGCTGGCAAGCCTTGATGGCGCTGAATGTCGAGTGTCTGGATGGCTGTGTGCTGGTCAGCGGCGAACCGCGTCTTCTGCAATCGGGCCTGAATGCCGGGTTGTGGACCATAGGCCTGGCGTCCTGCGGCTCGCTGTGCGGGCTGCCGCCGAGCGAATGGCAGGCCTTGAGCCAAAAGGAACGGGAACACCTGCGCGGCAAGGCGACGATGCAGTTGTTTGGCCTGGGCGTGCATTCGGTGATTGATCATCTGGGTGAACTCGACACTTGCCTGGCCGATATCAGCCTGCGTCGACTCAAGGGCGAAAAGCCCTGATCGAGATCATGCAGGTTGCCCGGGAGTGGATTAATCTAAAGGTCAGCCATAGACCTTTGGCGCGCTGCCGCGGTCTATGCCAGTGCCTACCGATAAAAGGAAGAACGCCCATGCCCGCCCGCGAACTGCAAGAACAGCTCAATAAACTGCGCGAGCAATTGGAACAGAATCCACCGCTGACCGAAGCCGAGCGCGAAGACCTGCACGCGCTGATGCAACAAATCGAACTCGAGCTTGAGCTGGAAACCAAAACCCAGGACACCAACCTCGCCGACAATGTGAATCTTGCCGTCGAGCGCTTCGAACTTGAACATCCCACCCTTGCCGGCACCTTGCGCAACATCGTGCAAGCCTTGGGCAACATGGGGATCTGAACCCACCAGATGCAAAAAAGCCCCGCTATCGATAGCGGGGCTTTTTCATATCCGGGATTTGCAAATGCAACCCCTGTGGAAGCGAACCTGCTCCCACCTTGGTTCTTTATTGACGAACCAGGCGATGGTTCGGCAGTTGCACTTCTTCAGTGCTGCGATACGGGTTGATGTCCAACCCACCACGCCGCACATACCGCGCGTACACCGTCAATTTCTCCGGTTTCAGCAGCCGCTGCAGGTCGAGGAAAATCCGCTCCACGCACTGCTCATGAAAATCCGAGTGCTGACGGAAACTCACGATGTACTCCAGCAAACTCGCGTGATCCAGCGCCGCGCCACGATACTCCACCGCTACACTGCCCCAGTCCGGCTGGCTGGTGACCGGGCAGTTGGATTTGAGCAAATGGCTGTGCACGCGCTCTTCAACAATGCGCGAATCATCACAACGCAGCAGTTCCGGACGCGGATGCTCATAATTGCTGACGCTGATGTCCAGCTCATCGATGCACACACCCGGCAACGCCACGACGCCTTCTGCCTCTACGTCTTTCAGACTGCGAATGCGCACGCCCACCGGTTTACCGGCAGCCGCCGAGAGGTCTTTGACCAGCGTCGCTTCAAGGCTCGCGGTATCGGCAAACGCAGTTTGGTTCAGCGAGTTGAGGTACAGCTTGAAGGACTTCGACTCGATGATATTCGGCGAGTCCGCCGGGATACTGAATTCGCCAATCGCCACCACGGGCTTGCCGGACGGCAACAGCCACGACAGCTCGAAGCAATTCCAGAAGTCCACGCCCTTGTACGGCAGGGTTTGCGCGGTCAGGCCAAGCTCGGCCCATTTCGCGGTGCGCGGGATCGGAAACAGCAACGACGGCGTGTAGGTGGCGATGTATTCGCTGGATTTGCCCAGCGGCGAGTGTTCGGCTGCGGGATGCATGGCGGAAACCTGACTGAAGAATCAGCGGATTCTACCAGCCTTTGCTCCCGCCTTTGAGTGCTTACTGACTGACTGTCAGTTTGCCGACCATACCGGCCTGATAGTGACCGGGAACATTGCAGGCAAATTCCAGGTTGGTGGCTTTGGTGAAGGTCCAGGTCAGTTCGACGGTTTTGCCAGGCTCCACCAGCACACTGTTCGGGTCATCGTGCTTCATACCATGCCCTTCAGAAGCATGGTCCATTGCGGCCATAGAGCCGTGGTCCATGGCCTTCATGCCTGTAGGCATCAGCATGCCGCTTTGTTGCATCTGGAGCATTTCCTGCTGATGCCTGGCATGCATCGCTGCATCGCCGAGGTTGAATTCATGCAGCAACTGGCCTTTATTCACCAGTACAAAGCGAATGGTCTCACCGGCCTTGATCTCGATGGCTTTCGGATCGAACGACATATCGCCCATTACCACTTCAACGCTACGGGTAGCCTGGGCGGCCGGGGCCGGTTGACCGAAGTCGTAGGTCTGCGCCGGCGAGGCCTCAAGCCCTACACTCAGTGTCAGCAAGCAAGCGGCCAGTACCAGACGATTTCGCAAAAACATAGTCGTACTCCAACAAGATGAGGTTCAGCTTGTGGGAAACTCTAACCCGCAGGTACTGCCACCCACCTGACAAGCAGATTACAACTTTGTCAGGTTCTCCTGCACTGGCATCACCCACGGTATAACGCACCTGTACCAACTGCCCCGAGCCGCCCATGAAACTGCTGATTGTCGAAGACCAACCAAAAACCGGCCACTACCTGCGCCAGGGCCTGACCGAGGCCGGTTTCAACACCGAACTGGTGGCCGACGGCAGCACCGGTCAGCAACTGGCCTTGAGCGGCGATTACGCCCTGTTGATTCTCGATGTGATGCTGCCCGGTCGCGATGGCTGGCAGATTCTGCAAGCGGTACGCGGCGCTGGCCTGGACACGCCGGTACTGTTTCTTACAGCCCGAGACGCTGTGGAGGACCGGGTTCACGGCCTCGAACTGGGCGCCGACGACTATCTGGTCAAGCCTTTCGCCTTCTCCGAACTGCTGGCCCGGGTTCGCAGCCTGCTGCGCCGCGGCAGTACCACGCCTCAAGAAACCAGCCTGCAACTGGCCGACTTGCGCCTGGACCTGATCCGTCGCCGGGTCGAGCGCAACGGTCAACGCATCGACCTCACCGCCAAGGAATTCGCCCTGCTGGAAATGCTCCTGCGGCGCCAGGGCGAAGTGCTGCCCAAGTCGCTGATCGCTTCCCAAGTGTGGGACATGAATTTCGACAGCGACACTAACGTCATCGAGGTGGCAATCCGTCGCTTGCGCCTGAAGATCGACGACGATTTCCCGAATAAATTGATCCACACCGTGCGCGGCATGGGTTACGTCCTTGAAGAGCGTCCTGCCTGATGCGCCGACTTTCATTGAGTAGCCGCCTGGCACTGCTGTTTGCGGCCTGCACCGCCGTGGTGTCGTTGTTTGCCGGAGTGTTGTTCAGCCGCGCCAGCGAGGCGCACTTTGTCGAGCTGGATCAGCAGTTGCTCGACGGCAAACTGATTGGTCTGCGCCGGGCGCTGGATGACATTCGGCCCAGCGAAACCGAGGCCAGGCTGGCCGATGAATTGAGCCGACAAGCCGATCTCTCGCTGCAAATCACCGGCAGTGACGGCCAACGGTTGTACGACAGCTCGGCCCGCTTACCCAAAGATCTGCCGCGCCAGCCAGGCCTGTCCACGGTGAGCGATGACGGCACCGACTACCGCGTCCTGAATGCGCCGCTGTTCCTCGACAAACCCGACTCACCGCAACTGACGCTGCTGCTGGACATCACCCATCACCAACACTTTCTGCAGCGTATGCAGCACCTGATCTGGCTGACGGTCGGATTGTCGGCGCTGGCCACCGCCCTGCTCGGTGCCTGGGCGGCGCGCAGTGGGTTGCGCCCGTTGCGACGCATGAGTGCGGTCGCCAGCGGCGTTTCGGCGCAATCACTCAATGCCCGCCTGCCAGAAGCAGACATGCCGTCGGAGCTCGCGGAAATGGCCCACAGCTTCAACGCCATGCTCGGACGCCTCGATGACTCTTTTCAGCGGCTCTCGGCGTTTTCCGCCGATATCGCCCATGAACTGCGCACACCGCTGTCGAACCTGCTGACCCATACCCAGGTCACCCTCACCCGCCCTCGCCCCATCGAGGATTACCGCGAAGCGCTGCACAGCAACCTCGAAGAACTGCAATGGATGGCGCAACTGGTCAACGACATGTTGTACCTGGCCAAGGCTGACCACGGTTTGCTGATGCCCAAGCGCGAACCGCTGGAACTGGCGGAAGAAACGGATGTGCTACTGGAGTTTTTTGCGCCGCTGGCCGAGGACGCTCAAGTGAAGTTGAGTCGGGACGGTCATGCAAGCCTGCAGGGCGACCGCAGCATGTTGCGCCGGGCACTGTCCAATTTGCTGGACAATGCATTGCGGTTTACCCCGGCCAATGGCGAGGTGCGGGTGAAGATTGTCGAGCAGCCGAACGGCTTGAGCCTGATTGTTGAAAACAATGGGGACGGGATTTCCGAAGACTTGTTGCCGCGTTTGTTTGACCGCTTCTACCGGGCAGACCCTGCGCGTCGTGAAGGTAGCAGTGAGCATGCGGGGTTGGGGCTGGCGATTACCCAGTCGATCATCCGCGCCCACGGCGGGCAGATTCGTTGCGAATCGGATAAGGGGTGGACGCGGTTTGTGATTGAGTTGCCGAAGGATTGAGGCCAGCAGGGCCGGCCCCTTCGCGGGCAAGCCCGCGATAGCAGTCTACAGGCTTACGAATACCGCAATGCGGTAGCCGGCTCGACTTTCGCCGCCCGCCACGCCGGGTACACCGTCGCCAAAAAACTCATGATGAAACCGGCGGAACAAATCAATAACACATCCGTCCCTTGCAATTCGGACGGCAAGTTACTGACAAAATACACATCGGAACTGAAGATGTGCTGCCCGCTCACCCGCTCCATCCAGCCCACCAGCTCACTGACGTTCAGCGCCGCGATCACGCCCAGCACGCCGCCAATCAAGGTGCCGACAATCCCGATCACCGTGCCCTGGACCATGAAGATTGCCATGATCTGCCGCGGCGTGGCGCCAATGGTACGCAGGATCGCGATGTCCGCGCCCTTGTCGTTCACCACCATGATCAGGGTGGCGATGATGTTGAACGCCGCCACGGCGACGATCATCAGCAACAGCAGGCCGATCATGGTTTTTTCCATCTTCATCGCGCTGAACAGGCTGCCCTGGGTGTGGGTCCAGTCGTCAGCCTTGTAAGCGGCACCCAAACCGGTCGCGATATCGCTCGACACTTGCGGCGCGGCGTACAGATCCTTCACCGCCAGGCGCACGCTCTGCACCTGATTCGGCTGCCAGTGCTGCATCTGCGCGGCATCGGCGACGTGGATCAGCGCCATAGAACCGTCCAGTTCGGCGCCGACCTTGAACACCCCCACCACGTTCAGCCGCTGCATGCGCGGGGTGATGCCACCCGGAGCAGTACTGACTTCCGGCACGATCAGGGTGATTTTGTCGCCGACGTTCAAGCGAAAACGCCGCGCGGTGATTTCACCCAAGACCACGCCAAACTCGCCCGGCTTCAAGGCGTCGAGACGCCCCTGAACGATGTGTTTGGCAACAATCGACACCTTGCCTTCCAGCGCCGGGTCGACACCGCTGACCTGGATCGGCTGCATCGTGCCCTTGTAGGACAGCATGCCTTCCATCTCGGTAAGCGGCACCGCCGCCGTCACTTCTGGATTCTTCATTGCCGCGGCGGCCACCGGCTGCCAATCGTCGATAGGGTTCGCGCCGACGATGGTCGCGTGGGGCACCATGCCGAGGATGCGCGAGCTCATTTCGCGCTGGAAGCCGTTCATCACCGACAACACCACGATCATCGCCAGCACGCCCAGGGCGAGGCCGATCATCGAGGTCATCGAGATGAAGGAAACAAAGCGATTGCGGCGCTTGGCGCGGGTATAGCGCGTGCCGATAAAGATCGATAACGGTCTGAACATTCGCTGGGGCACCGTATAAAAATAAAAGACCCGACGCCCTGTTCAGGGCGCCGGGTTTCAGCCAATCAGATGGGTGTCAGGAAACCTTCCTGCAAATGCAGGACGCGATCCATCTGGCGAGCCAGGTTCATGTCGTGGGTCACCACCAGGAACGCCGTGCGCATCGAGGTGCTGAGTTCCAGCATCAAATCCTGAATGCCCTGGGCGGTGTGGGAGTCGAGATTGCCGGTCGGCTCGTCGAGCATCACCAGGCCCGGCTTGTTCACCAGAGCGCGGGCGATGGCCACACGCTGGCGTTCGCCACCGGACAATTCCGCCGGTTTGTGCTCCAGGCGATGGCCCAGCCCAACCCGCTCCAGCAAGGCCGTTGCACGCTGGCGCGCTTCCGGGATCGCGGTTTTACCGATCAACAGCGGCATGCAGACGTTTTCCAGCGCGGTGAACTCAGGCAGCAAGTGGTGAAACTGGTAAACGAAACCCAGCGACCGATTGCGCAGCAAACCGCGAGCCTTTTCGTTCAGCGCCGACAGCTCTTCACCGGCCAGCCAGACACTGCCCTTGGTCGGTGTATCGAGGCCGCCCAGCAGGTTGAGCAAGGTACTTTTGCCCGAACCCGACGTACCGACGATCGCCACCCGCTCACCGGGATGCAGCTCCAGTTGCAGACCGGCCAGAACCTCTACCGATTCCGGGCCTTCCACATAGGATTTGCCCAGGTTGCGGCAGCTCAAGATTGCTTTATCACTCATGCCAGACTCACTCATAACGTAGCGCCTCCGCAGGCTGGGTGCGCGCGGCACGCCAGGCTGGATACAGGGTGGCGAGGAAACTCAGAACCAACGCGGCGGCGCAGACCATCAACACGTCCTGGCTCTGCACTTGCGACGGCAGGTAATCGATGAAGTACACGTCGGCGTTGAGGAACTTGTGGCCGATGAGCCCTTCGAGGGGCCGAGATTGCGGCGCTGACGTTCAGCGCGGCGAAGATCCCGACCACAGCGCCGATCAGCGTACCGACCACACCAATGACCGTGCCCTGGACCATGAACGTCGCCATGATCGATCCCGGCGTAGCGCCGAGGGTACGCAAAATCGCGATGTCGCCCCTCTTGTCGTTCACCACCATCACCAGCGTGGAAATGATGTTGAACGCAGCGACGGCGACGATCAGCAGCAACAGCAGGCCGATCATGGCTTTTTCCATGCGGATAGCCTGATACAGATTGCCGTGGGTGCGGGTCCAGTCGCGGGCGTAATACTGCTCTTCGCCGAGCTGCTGGGCGATGGTCCACGCGGTGCGAGGGGCCTGGAACAGGTCGTCGAACTTCAGCCGCAGGCCCTGGACCTGATCCGGCTTCCAGCGATGCAATTTCGCCAGATCCTGCAGATTGGTGACGCCCAGATAGCCGTCGATCTCACCGGCACCGACATGAAAGATGCCGACCACAGTGAAGCGTTTCATGCGAGGGAACATCCCGGCCGGGGTCACGGTGACTTCCGGCGCAACAAACGTCAGCTTGTCACCGACCGCCGCACCGAGCTTGGCCGCGGCCTTGTCGCCGATGACGATGCCGAAACTGCCCGGCGCCAGGTCATCGAGTTTGCCCTGCTGCATGAAGTTATCGATGATCGACACCTGGCGCTCTTGCGCAGGGTCGATGCCATTGAGCAGCACTTTGGAAACCTTGCCGTTGTTGGTCAGCAGGCCCTGCATCTGAACGAACGGCGCCACCGCCGTCACCTGCGGGTTCTGCTTGACCTTGGCGGCCAGGCTTTGCCAGTCGCTGATCGGCTCACCGGACTCGATGGTCGCGTGGGGCACCATGCCCAGCACGCGGGTGCGCATCTCATGATCGAAGCCGTTCATGACCGACAGCACGACGATCATCACGACCACGCCAAGGGCGAGTCCGATCATCGAGGTCAGCGAAATGAACGACACAAAATGATTGCGACGCTTTGCACGGGTATAACGCGTGCCAATAAATACGAAGAGAGGTCTGAACATGTCGGGGCTTGTTCGGAGGGAAAAGGAACGTCCTTGTGGCGGGGGTCGATAACCAGCTTTACACTCAGACCACCGCCGCTACCATGGGTTCGCCATGTCGACATTAGATGAAGAAGATCGCCGCGAATACTACCGTATCGAGGACACGATCGCACTGGAAATTCGGCCCCTGTCTGCTCCCGAAGCCGCAGGCCAGGAAGTGTTGCAGGATGCTTCCCCGCTGTTCAACCTGCTCAGCGAACTGCACCTGAGCGAATTCGAGTCGCAACACCTGCTGCGCCAGATCAGCGAACGCGACCGAACCACCGCCGCGTTCCTGAAATCCCAGAACAAACGCATCGATCTGTTGAGTCAAGTGGTCGCCCTGACCGTGCTCGGACAGATCGGCGAGCCGCAGCCAGTGATCATCTCCGAAGGGGGCATCGACTTTCAGCATCCGACGCCCCTCGCCAGCGGTGCGCACCTGTCGGTCAAACTGGTACTCATGCCACAAGCCCTCGGTCTGTTGCTGCGGGCCCGCGTCACCCATTGCGACCGCAAGGGCGACGGCTATGACGTCGGCACCGAGTTCGAATACCTGTCCGATGCCCAACGGCAATTGCTGGCCCGCTACATCTTTCAAAAACAGGCACAAGAACGACGCCTGGCGCGTGAACAAAACGAATCCGGCATTTAATTAAGGAAGAACCGTGACTCTCATCTACGGCCATCGCGGCGCCAAAGGCGAAGCACCGGAAAACACCCTGACCAGCTTTCAGCAATGCCTCAAGCACGGCGTACGTCGTTGTGAACTGGACCTGCACCTGTCCAGGGACGGCGAGTTGATGGTCATCCACGACCCGACCCTCAAACGCACCACCGATCGCCGCGGCAAAGTGGTCGAGCATGCGGCGGCGGAATTGGTGACCTACGATGCGCGCAAGGGTGGCCCGGGCTGGATCAAGCCCTGCCCGATTCCAACGCTGGAAGAATTGTTCGAGAAATGCGACTTCGATCACTGGCAGCTGGAAGTCAAAAGCGCTTCACGCACCCGTGCCGCGACCACCGTGCTGGCGATTCGCGAAATGGCGCAGCGTTTTGGTATACGGGACAAGATCACGATCACCTCGAGTTCACGCGAAGTGTTGAAAGCGGCGCTGGACCTGGTGCCGGACGTGTCCCGCGGACTGGTGGCCGAGTACGCCTGGCTAGACCCATTGAAGGTCGCGCAAAACTATGGCTGTGAGATTCTGGCGCTGAACTGGACCCTGTGTACGCCGGAACGCCTGCAGAAGGCGCAGCGTCAGGGGCTGCATGTGTCGGTGTGGACAGTCAACGAGCCCGCGCTGATGCGCAGGCTCGCCGACTTCGGCGTTGACAGCCTGATTACAGACTTTCCCGGTTTGGCCACTGCCACGCTCGAGAATTGCTGAAATCGGTCTCCCCGGCCGGCTCAGGCCACCGGCCGGAGCCGCTCAAAAAAGCCGGTTGAGGCCATCGTACGCCGCTACCCGATAGGCTTCAGCCATGGTCGGGTAGTTGAACGTCGTGTTGACGAAGTACTTCAGGGTGTTCTGCTCGCCCGGCTGGTTCATGATCGCCTGACCGATGTGCACGATCTCCGACGCCTGATAACCGAAGCAGTGAACGCCCAGCACTTCCAGCGTATCGCGGTGGAACAGGATCTTCAGCATGCCTTGCGGTTCACCGGCAATTTGCGCACGCGCCATGCCCTTGAAGAACGCCTTGCCCACTTCGTATGGCACCTTGGCCTGAGTCAGCTCCTGCTCGTTCTTGCCGATCGAGCTGATCTCCGGAATGGTGTAGATGCCGGTCGGCACATCGTTGACGAAGCGCCAGCTGCCATTGTCGACAATGCTGCCAGCGGCCGAACGGCCCTGGTCGTGGGCAGCACTGGCCAGGCTCGGCCAGCCAATCACGTCACCGGCACCATAAATGTTCGGCACGCAGGTGCGGTAGTTCTCGTCGACTTCGATCTGGCCACGGCTGTTGACCTTCACGCCAATGTTTTCCAGACCGAGCGCGTCGGTGTTGCCGGTACGGCCGTTGCACCAGAGCAAGGCATCGGCCTTGATCTTCTTGCCGGACTTCAGGTGCAGGATCACGCCGTTGTCCACGCCTTCGACGCGGTCGTAGTCTTCGTTGTGGCGAACCGTGATGTTGTTATTGCTGAAGTGGTAGCTCAGGGCCTGGGAAATTTCCGAGTCGAGGAAGCTCAGCAACTGACCGCGGTTGTCCACCAGTTCAACCAGCACACCCAGGCCACTGAAGATCGAGGCGTATTCGCAACCGATCACGCCGGCGCCGTAAACGATGAGTTTGCGCGGGGTGTGGCCGAGGCTGAGGATGGTGTCGCTATCGTAGATACGCGGGTGATGGAAATCGATGTCCGCCGGACGATAAGGACGCGAGCCGGTGGCAATGATGATGTGCTTGGCCACCAGTTTTTCGACCACGCCGTTGGCGCAGACCACTTCGATGGTTTGCTCGTCGGCGAAGCTGCCGGTGCCGAAGAACACGTCGACGCGGTTACGGGCGTAGTAACCGGTGCGCGAGGCAACTTGTTTGGAGATGACTTTCTCGGCGCTTTTCAGAACGTCCGGGAACGAAAACCAGCGCGGCTCACCGATGGCCCGGAACATCGGGTTGGTGTTGAACTGCATGATCTGCCGGACCGAGTGACGCAAGGCCTTGGACGGGATGGTACCCAGGTGGGTGCAGTTGCCGCCGACCTGGCGACGGCTATCGACCATCGCCACCTTGCGCCCTGCCTTGGCGGCGTTCATTGCCGCACCTTCTCCCGCCGGGCCGGAACCCAGCACCACCACGTCGTAGTTGTAGACAGCCATGCGTACTCCTCAGAACAGGCCGCGGCACCCTCGGCACCTGCGGCTAAATCACGCCGGTCAGCGGCGTGAAGGAACAATTTGGGGCCGGTACAGAACCCGGACACAGTCTATAGAAGCGTCAACGCCGCGCACATTAACCCTTGGTCGCGTCGTAGGCTAGTTTTGCCTGCACTACAACGCCATCGAAATATGCTTTTGATGCCGCAATCACTTGGTTTTCTCACCGGCCAGGCGCTCAAAAGCCTGATTGGTGCGTGTGACAAAACCTGTATCGGCACGAATCACAAAGAATGCAGCAATGTCATGCGTCTGGGCATAGTCCCAACCCCGTTCAGGGCCAAGAATCAGCAACAGCGTCGATAAGCCATCGGCCATCAATGCTGAAGGATGAATCACCGTGACTGACGCCAGGGCGTGTAGGACCGGCGCACCGGTGCGGGCATCGAAGGTGTGGGAATAACGCCGACCGCCCTGCTCGAAATAGTTACGGTAGTCACCGGAGGTGGATACGCCGTAGCCGTCGATGGCGATAACGCGCTCGGCCACTTGCTGGTCATCACGAGGTTCTTCCAGCGCAATGCGCCATGGAGAACCGTCGAGTTTTTTGCCGACGGCCTTGAGTTCACCGGTGGCTTCAGCGAGGTAGTCGTGGATGCCCAGCGCTTCGAGTCTGGCGGCAATCGTGTCGACCGCGTAACCGGCAGCGATGCTGTTGAAGTCGACCTCGACCGCGGCATCCTTGCACAACTGGTCGCCGTCGATGCGCAAGTGGCCATGGCCGACCCGCTGCTGCACCTCGGCCAGCGCTTCGTCACTCGGGACTTTTTCCTCACGCGCCTGCGGGCCAAATCCCCAGAGATTGAGCAGCGGCTCCACTGTCAGGTCGTAGGAGCCTTCGCTTTGCGAAGACAATTGCTCGCCGACGCGGATCAATTCAAGGATCGGCGTGGGCATTTTCTGACAGTGGTTGGCGGGTAAATTATTGAAGCGCTCGATGTCCGAGTCGCTGCGATAGGTCGAGAATTGTCGATCCACTTCGGCGAGGATATTTTCCACTTCGGCCTGCACCGCTTTCGGCCCGGGCGTGGAAGCATGCCTTACGTATTGAATGGAATAACGACTGCCCATGGTCGGGCCGTCGAAGCGTTCCAGGCTGTCACCGTTGCCACAACCGGACAAAATGCCGGCCAAAACCACAAGTCCGCCCCACCGTCCAGTTAACAAATCTTCATCTCCCCTCAAAACCGCGCCCGCCATTATGGGCCTCAGAGCGCATGGGAGCGAGGCCTGCTCACACCCACAGGTGCAGCGCTTTCAAACAAGATTGACCAGAGTGAGTATCTATAAATGTCTTCCAGCACGAGCAAAGGCAAAGCGATCTTTCGCGTTGTCAGCGGTAACTTTCTCGAAATGTTCGACTTCATGGTCTACGGTTTTTACGCCACGGCCATTGCCAAAACCTTCTTCCCTGCCGATAGCGCTTTCGCGTCCCTGATGCTGTCCCTGGCCACGTTCGGCGCCGGCTTCCTGATGCGTCCGTTGGGGGCGATTTTCCTCGGGGCTTACATCGACCGTCACGGCCGCCGCAAAGGCCTGATCATCACATTGGCAATGATGGCCGCCGGCACGGTGCTGATTGCTTGCGTGCCGGGTTACGCCACGCTGGGTATCGCGGCGCCGCTGATCGTATTGTTCGGTCGCCTGTTGCAAGGCTTCTCGGCGGGCGTAGAACTGGGCGGCGTGTCGGTGTACCTCGCCGAGATATCCACACCGGGCCGCAAAGGCTTTTTCGTCAGTTGGCAGTCCGCCAGTCAGCAAGCCGCGGTGGTATTCGCCGGGTTGCTGGGCGTCGGCTTGAACCATTGGCTCAGCCCGGAAGAAATGGGTGAGTGGGGCTGGCGCGTGCCGTTCCTGATCGGCTGCATGATCGTGCCAGTGATCTTCGTGATCCGTCGTTCACTTGAAGAAACCCCGGAATTCCAGGCGCGTAAACACCGCCCTACCCTGCACGACATCGTCCGCTCGATCGGCCAGAACTTCGGCATCGTCCTCGCGGGCATGGCGTTGGTAGTAATGACCACTGTCTCGTTCTATTTGATCACCGCGTATACACCGACCTTTGGCAAAGCCGAATTGCAGTTGTCTGATCTGGATGCGTTGCTGGTGACAGTGTGTATTGGCCTGTCGAACTTCTTCTGGCTGCCGGTGATGGGTTCTGTGTCTGACAGGATCGGGCGCAAGCCCTTGCTGTTGGCAGCGACGATTCTGGCGATCCTCACGGCTTACCCGGCGCTGTCGTGGCTGGTGGCGAATCCGAGCTTCAGCCATCTGCTGATCGTAGAATTGTGGCTGTCGTTCCTGTATGGCTCGTATAACGGCGCCATGGTGGTGGCCCTGACCGAGATCATGCCGGTGGAAGTTCGTACGACCGGTTTCTCTTTGGCCTACAGCCTGGCGACTGCGACGTTTGGCGGTTTCACCCCGGCGGCCTGTACGTACCTGATCCATGTGCTGGACAACAAGGCTGCGCCCGGGATCTGGCTCAGTGGTGCGGCGGTGTTGGGGTTGATTGCGACTTTGGTGTTGTTCCGCGGCAATCGTCATGAGCTGCGGACTGCGCAGGCCGCTGTGTCTGGTGGTGCCTGATCGATTGCCTTCGCGGGCAAGCCTCGCTCCTACAGGGCTTGTGCGACCCGTAGGAGCGAGGCTTGCCCGCGAAGAGGCCTGCACATTCAACACACTTGCCACTGACAAACTGCACAAACAAAAACGCCCCAACCAGGTCGGGGCGTTTTCATGTGCGGCTAAGGCTTAGCGCGGGAACGCTGGCGGGTTTACACCAGCCATGTCTTCCATCACGCGGACTACCTGGCAGCTGTAACCGAACTCGTTGTCGTACCAGACGTACAGAACAACGCGGTTATCCTGAACGATGGTCGCTTCAGCATCCACAACGCCTGCGTGGCGCGAACCAACGAAGTCGGTGGAAACCACTTCCTGCGAATTGACGTAGTCGATTTGCTTATGCAGATCGGAGTGCAGCGCCATGTAGCGCAGGTACTCGTTCATCTCTTCACGGGTGGCAGCTTTCTCAAGGTTCAGGTTGAGAATGGCCATCGACACGTTCGGCGTCGGAACGCGGATCGCGTTACCGGTCAGCTTGCCGGCCAGCTCAGGCAGCGCCTTGGCGGCAGCAGTGGCAGCACCGGTCTCGGTGATCACCATGTTCAACGCGGCGCTACGGCCACGACGATCGCCTTTGTGGAAGTTGTCGATCAGGTTCTGGTCGTTGGTGTACGAGTGAACGGTTTCGACGTGACCGTTGATGATGCCGAACTTGTCGTTGACAGCCTTCAGCACCGGCACAATGGCGTTGGTGGTGCAGGAAGCGGCGGACACGATCTTGTCGTCAGCAGTGATTTCACCGTGGTTGATGCCGTGCACGATGTTCTTCAGCTTGCCTTTGCCAGGCGCGGTCAGAACAACGCGGTCGATACCCGGGCAGGCCAGGTGCTGGCCCAGGCCCTCGGCGTCACGCCATACACCGGTGTTGTCCACCAGCAGCGCATTTTTGATGCCGTACTGGGTGTAATCCACTTCAGTCGGGTTCTTCGCGTAGATAACCTGGATCAGGTTGCCGTTGGCGGTGATGGTGTTGTTGGCTTCATCAATGGTGATAGTGCCGTTGAACGAACCGTGCACCGAGTCGCGACGCAGCAGGCTGGCACGTTTGACCAGATCGTTCTCGGCGCCCTTGCGGACAACGATGGCGCGCAGACGCAGGCCGTCGCCACCACCGGTTTTCTCGATCAGGATGCGCGCCAGCAGACGACCGATACGACCGAAGCCGTACAGGACAACGTCGGTGCCAGTGCGACCGGAACCATTCTGCTTGCCGACCACATCAGCCAGTTCGTCACGGACGAACGCTTCGGCGGTACGGCCATTGCCTTCGGCCTTGAACTTGACGGCCAGCTTGCCCAGGTCTACCGAAGCAGCGCCGAGCTTGAGCTCGCTCATTGCCTTGAGCAGCGGGAATGTTTCGTGGACGGACAATTCGCTGTCATCGGATTGGCGATGGCGAGCAAAGCGGTGAGCTTTGAGGATCGCGATGACAGACTGGTTGATCAGACTGCGGCCATAGATCGAGCTCACCACATTGTTATTGCGGTAAAGCTGACCGATAAGCGGAATCATCGCTTCTGCGAGTGCTTCACGGTCGATCCATTCACCAAGACACTGGTCGGGCTTCTGAGTCACGGGAACCTTCCACATGTAGGGGCAGAAAAAAGGGGCTACATTATGCCGCCGAGTCCCTCCCGTAGCAATGCGCGCCTGTCGCACGAGCGGTAACAATTTCCTGTTCAAAAAAATTACGCACCGCGTGAGCCCAGTAAAACCGGGGGCTGCAGCCTCGTCAAATTTTCGACGACACCGCCGCGGTGTCCGTAACCCTCCGTAACACCAAGCGGTTTCGGCACTACATTTCCAATAAAAAAGCGCCAGTTTTTGTCATAACCACTACATTTCGCCCAACCTGTGGATATAGACACAGTCTGCAACTGACAGCCGGCACCTGAGGCCGTTACAATTGCCGACTTTGTCGCAACGCTTGGAGCTCAACCTTCCGTGCCCGTTCTGCGTCTACCGCTTCTCCCTGCCGCGGCAGGTAAACAGCACTGGGGCAACCTGCCCGGTGCCGCCCTGAGCCTGGCCATCGCCGAGGCCGCCAGCGCTGCCAAGCGCTTTACCCTGCTACTGACAGCCGACAGCCAGAGTGCCGAACGGCTGGAACAGGAGCTGAGTTTCTTCGCCCCGGATTTGCCTGTTCTGCACTTCCCCGACTGGGAAACCCTGCCCTACGACCTGTTCTCGCCGCACCAGGACATCATTTCCCAGCGCATCGCCAGCCTGTATCGGTTGCCGGAGCTGGAACATGGCGTTCTGGTCGTGCCGATCACCACGGCCCTGCACCGCCTGGCGCCGACCAAATTCCTGCTCGGCAGCAGCCTGGTACTGGACGTCGGCCAGAAGCTCGATGTCGAGCAAATGCGCAGCCGGCTTGAGGCCAGTGGCTATCGTTACGTCGATACGGTGTACGAGCACGGCGAATTCACCGTGCGCGGCTCGCTGATCGACCTGTTCCCGATGGGCAGCAAACTGCCCTTCCGCATCGACCTGTTCGATGACGAAATCGAGACCCTGCGCACCTTCGATCCGGAAAACCAGCGCTCCATCGACAAGGTGGACACCGTTCGCCTGCTGCCGGCGCGGGAATTCCCGCTGCAAAAAGACGCGGTCACCCGCTTCAAGGCGCGCTTTCGTGAGCGCTTCGATGTCGACTTCCGCCGCTGCCCGATCTTTCAGGATTTGAGCAGCGGGATTACACCGGCCGGTATCGAGTACTACTTGCCGCTGTTCTTCGACGAAACCTCCACCCTGTTCGATTACCTGCCCCAGGACACCCAGGTGTTTTCCCTGCCGGGCATCGAACAGGCAGCGGAGAATTTCTGGAACGACGTACGTAATCGCTATGAAGAGCGCCGCGTCGATCCGTCCCGTCCGTTGCTGCCACCAGCCGAGCTGTTCTTGCCCGTGGAAGACTGCTTTGCGCGCCTGAAAAGTTGGCCCCGCGTGGTGGCCAGTCAGCAGGACGTGGAAACCGGTGTCGGTCGCGAGCGCTTCCCCGCTCAGCCGCTGCCGAACCTGGCCATCGAAGCCAAGGCCACTCAGCCGTTGGCGGCGCTGGCCGGTTTCCTCGACGAATTCCCCGGCCGCGTGCTGTTTACCGCGGAGTCCGCGGGCCGTCGTGAAGTGCTGCTGGAGTTGCTGGAACGCTTGAAGCTGCGACCTAAAACCGTCGACAGCTGGCCGGACTTTGTCGCCTGCAAGGATCGCCTGGCAATCACCATCGCACCACTCGATGAAGGTCTGTTGCTGGATAATCCAGCCCTGGCCCTGGTCGCGGAAAGCCCACTGTTCGGCCAACGTGTGATGCAGCGCCGTCGCCGCGAAAAACGCGCCGACGCCAATAACGATGCAGTGATCAAAAACCTCACCGAGCTTCGCGAAGGCGCGCCGGTAGTGCACATCGATCACGGCGTCGGCCGCTATCTGGGGCTGACGATTCTGGAAATCGACAGCCAGGCCGCCGAGTTCCTGACCCTCGAATACGCCGAAGGCGCCAAGCTTTACGTGCCGGTAGCCAACCTTCATTTAATCGCTCGCTATACCGGCAGCGACGATGCGCTGGCCCCATTGCACCGCCTCGGCTCCGAGACCTGGCAGAAAGCCAAGCGCAAAGCCGCCGAACAGGTGCGCGACGTGGCCGCCGAATTGCTCGACATCTATGCCCGCCGCGCCGCTCGCGAGGGGTATGCCTTCGCCGACCCGAAAGCCGATTACGCGACCTTCAGCGCCGGTTTCCCGTTCGAAGAAACCCCGGACCAACAGACCACCATCGAAGCGGTGCGCGAAGACATGCTCGCACCGAAACCGATGGATCGCCTGGTCTGCGGCGACGTCGGTTTTGGTAAGACCGAAGTGGCGATGCGCGCGGCATTCATTGCGGTGCATGGCGGTCGTCAGGTGGCGATTCTGGTGCCGACCACCCTGCTCGCCCAGCAGCACTACAACAGCTTCCGCGATCGCTTCGCCGACTGGCCCGTCACCGTGGAAGTCATGAGCCGCTTCAAGTCGGCCAAGGAAGTGAACGCCGCCGTCGCGGACCTGGCCGAAGGCAAGATCGACATCGTCATCGGCACACACAAGCTGCTGCAAGATGACGTCAAAATCAAAAACCTGGGGCTGGTGATCATCGACGAAGAGCACCGTTTCGGTGTCCGTCAGAAAGAACAGCTCAAGGCGCTGCGCAGCGAAGTCGACATCCTGACCCTGACCGCCACGCCGATTCCGCGCACGCTGAACATGGCAGTGTCGGGCATGCGCGATCTGTCGATCATTGCCACGCCGCCGGCCCGTCGCCTGTCGGTGCGCACGTTCGTCATGGAGCAGAACAAGAGCACGGTCAAAGAGGCCCTGCTGCGTGAGCTGCTGCGTGGCGGCCAGGTCTACTACCTGCACAACGATGTGAAGACCATCGAGAAATGCGCCGCCGATCTCGCCGAACTGGTGCCGGAAGCACGGATCGGCATTGGTCACGGGCAGATGCGCGAACGCGAACTCGAACAGGTGATGAGCGACTTCTACCACAAGCGCTTCAACGTGCTGATCGCCTCGACCATCATCGAGACCGGCATCGACGTGCCGAGCGCCAACACCATCATCATCGAGCGTGCCGACAAGTTCGGCCTGGCCCAGTTGCACCAGTTGCGCGGCCGGGTCGGTCGCAGCCACCACCAGGCGTATGCTTACCTGCTGACACCGCCGCGCCAGCAGATCACTCCCGACGCGGAAAAGCGTCTGGAGGCGATCGCCAATACCCAGGACCTCGGCGCGGGCTTCGTGCTCGCGACCAACGACCTGGAAATCCGTGGCGCCGGCGAACTGCTGGGCGACGGCCAGAGCGGGCAGATCCAGGCCGTCGGTTTCACGCTGTACATGGAAATGCTCGAGCGTGCGGTGAAGTCGATCCGCAAGGGCGAACAGCCAAACCTCGATCAACCGCTGGGTGGCGGTCCGGAAGTCAATCTGCGCGTACCGGCGCTGATTCCAGAAGACTACCTGCCGGACGTGCATGCGCGACTGATTCTCTACAAACGCATTGCCTCGGCCACCGATGAGGAAGGTCTCAAGGACCTGCAAGTGGAGATGATCGACCGCTTCGGCCTGCTGCCGGAACCGACCAAGAACCTGGTGCGGATCACGGCGCTGAAATTGCAGGCCGAACAGTTGGGCATCAAAAAAGTCGACGGCGGCCCGCAAGGCGGTCGTATCGAGTTCGCGGCACAGACCCCGGTCGACCCGCTGACGCTGATCAAACTGATCCAGAGCCAACCCAAACGCTACAAATTCGAAGGCGCTACGATGTTCAAATTCCAGGTACCAATGGAGCGCCCGGAAGAACGTTTTAATACTGTAGAGGCGCTATTCGAGCGTCTCATTCCGACCACTGCTTGAAGGACGCCGCATGCGCCTGTTTCGCTCACTGACCTTGTTGATGTCGTTGTTTTCGCCGTTCGCCTCGACGGCGTTTGCCGATGATCTGTATCAGGTTGAAATGATTCTGGTGCGGCAAAACGCCGTGCCCGCCATCGTCAGCCGCGCCGCACCGGAAGACTGGGCTGCCGGCGCCCAACGCATCAGCCCCGACAGCTTTCGTACGCCTAGCCTGAATCCCGAAGTGGAAAAGCTTACCGCCAGCAACGAATACACGGTGCTGCTGCACAAGGCCTGGCAACAGAACCTGGGTGAAGAAGCCAGCAAAGTGGCGATCAGCGAGGGCAAGGAACAGTTTGGCCAGTTCCCGATCGAGGGCACGTTGAACCTGAAACTGGGGCGTTTCACCGATGTCGACGCCGACTTCTGGGTCAATCAGATTGACGCCAACGGCCTGGTCACCGCCAGCGAACGCCTGAAGCAGGAAAGCCACACCAAAAATGGCCAGCTGAACTTTCTCGACAACGGCCATCTGGGCCTGCTGATCAAGATCACCTCGCTGACAGCGCCCGCCCCACGGGAAGCTCCAGAAGTCGTTCCGGACTGATCGACGTGCCCCCGACCCCGACCCTGAGCAAACCCCTGGCAACATCCTGGGTCAGCCGATTCAAGGAACAGAGCCTGGAGCGTGGCCGTCGCTACGCGCTGGAGAACCGCGTCAGGATCGCCGAAGTCGGCGACGCCACCATCACCGCCAGTTGCGAAGGCTCTGGCGGTAACGTTTACCGTCAGACCATTCGCCTGCGCGAGTCGGCCAAAGGCACCTTGCTGATGATCGACGCCACATGCACCTGCCCGGTCCACAGCAACTGCAAACATTGCGCGGCGGTGTTGCTGCAAGTGCAGGAAACCCTTGCATACCCGGCGGCGGCGAAAGACGCCGAACTGCTGGAAAAACTTCAGGCCGTACTGGAAAACCGTAGCCCGAAGGCGCCGCCACAAGTGCTTGTGGACAACGTGCAACCGGTGCCACGCCTGTGGCTGGCGAGCATCGAATTCAGTGCCTTCGAACCACGCAACGGCAAGATGCAGCGTTACATTCAGCATCGCGCGGCGCTGTCCTTCAGCTATCTGGACGAATACGTCAGTGGACAGAAGAACGCTGACATCCTGATTCGTCAGGAAACGCAGACGTTGCGGATAAAACGTCACCCGGAAGTCGAACAGACCTACAGGGAACAGCTGCGGATTCTCGGTTTCAAAGTCGCCACCCGACAAAGCAAGGCCTTGCCGGAAAGTGCCGGCGAACTCTACGAGATGGTCAACGACAGCGCCTGGCTGACCTTCACCCTCAACGAACTGCCGAAGTTGCGCACCCAGGGTTGGGAGTTACAGATCGACGAGGATTTCGGCTTCGACCTGACCGCCGTGGACGACTGGTACGCCACCGTCGAGGAGGCACCGGAACGTGACTGGTTTGATCTGGAGCTGGGGATCATCGTCAATGGCGAACGGCTGAGCCTGCTGCCGATCCTGTTGAACCTGATGCGCTCCCACACCGAGATTCTCAATCCGGAACGGCTCGCCCGACGTCGTGACGACGAACTGATCCTGGTGAACATCCCGCAACGCCGCAGCACCGACCAGGGCCCACTGCAAGTAGCCCTGCCCTTCGGCCGCTTGAAGCCAGTGCTGGCCACCCTCGGCGAGTTTTATCTGCAGGAGCCCGGCGACACCACGCTACGCCTGAGCAAGGCCGACGCCACACGCCTGAATCCGCTGGAAGGCCTGCCGCTGCTCTGGGAAGGTGGCGAGCAGATCCGCACCTTTGCCCAGCGTCTGCGCGACATCAAGGACTACACCGCAGCGGCCCCCGAAGGCTTGAATGCCACCTTGCGCCCGTATCAGCTGGAAGGCCTGAGCTGGATGCAGTCGCTGCGACAACTGGAAGTCGGCGGGATTCTCGCGGACGACATGGGTCTGGGCAAAACCCTACAGACCCTGGCGCACATTCTCAGCGAGAAGAATGCCGGGCGCCTCGATCGGCCATGCATGGTGGTCATGCCCACCAGCCTGATCCCCAACTGGCTCGACGAAGCCGCACATTTCACGCCGCAGCTCAAAGTGCTGGCGCTGTACGGCGCCAGTCGCAAAAAGCACTTCGGGAACCTGGCCGACTACGACCTGATTCTGACCACCTATGCACTGCTGCCCAAGGACGTCGAACGCCTGGCCGCGCAGCCGTTGCACGTGTTGGTGCTGGATGAAGCGCAGTACATCAAGAACCCCAACAGCAAGGCCGCCCATGCGGCCCGTGAGCTGAATGCTCGCCAGCGCCTGTGCCTGAGCGGCACGCCGCTGGAAAACCACTTGGGTGAGTTGTGGTCGCTGTTCCACTTCCTGCTGCCCGGCTGGCTCGGCGACGTGAAAAGCTTCAACCGCGATTACCGCGTACCGATTGAAAAGCGCGCCAGCGAAGTCAGACTTCAGCACCTGAACGGTCGGATCAAACCGTTCCTGCTGCGCAGGACCAAGGAGCAGGTGGCTACCGAACTGCCGCCGAAAACCGAGATCATCCATTGGGTTGAACTCAACGAAGCCCAGCGCGACGTGTACGAAACCATGCGCCTGGCCATGGACAAGAAAGTCCGCGACGAGATCACCCGCAAAGGCGTGGCGCGCAGCCAGATCATCATTCTTGAGGCGCTGCTGAAGCTGCGTCAGGTGTGCTGCGATTTACGGCTGGTCAACGATGCCGCCCTGCCCGCTCGCGGCAACACCTCCGGCAAGCTTGATAGCCTGATGGAAATGCTTGAAGAGTTGTTCGAGGAAGGTCGGCGGATTCTGCTGTTTTCGCAGTTCACCTCAATGCTGTCGCTGATCGAGGATGAACTGAAAAAACGCGGCGTGGCGTATGCGATCCTGACCGGCCAGACCCGCGACCGACGCACGCCAGTGAAGGAATTCCAGAGCGGCAAGCGTCAGATTTTTCTGATCAGCTTGAAGGCCGGCGGTGTGGGCCTGAACCTGACCGAAGCCGATACAGTGATTCACTACGACCCGTGGTGGAACCCGGCGACGGAAAATCAGGCGACTGACCGTGCGTATCGCATTGGCCAGGAGAAGCCGGTGTTCGTCTACAAGATGATTGCCAGAGGCACGGTGGAGGAGAAGATCCAGCATCTGCAGAAGGAAAAATCCGATCTGGCCGCAGGCGTACTGGATGGGCGCAAGACCGGGGACTGGAAGTTGCAGAGTGATGATATCGAGGCGTTGTTTGCGCCGCTGCCGGAGAAAATTGATAAGTAGCGGCGATTATTAAATCGCCATCGCGAGCAGGCTCGCGATGGGGTCGACTCGGTGTAATGACTGATTAGTCCTTAAGCACCCGCGCCAACGTAGACTTCACCTTGCCCATCCCGTCATGCAATGCCTGCTCGATCTCAGCCATGGTAATCACCGCCGTCGACTTCCCCGCCGCCGGGTTCACCACCAGCGCCAAACAGGCGTAATCCAGCTCCAATTCTCGAGCCAGAGCGGCCTCCGGCATCCCGGTCATGCCGACGATGTCGCAACCGTCACGTTCCAGCCTCACGATTTCAGCCACTGTTTCCAGACGCGGGCCCTGAGTGCAGGCATAAACGCCATGGCTGCTGTAGGCAACGCCTTCAGCCGCCAACGCCGCGATCAATCGCTGACGCAGGGGCTCGCTGTAGGGATAGCTGAAATCGATATGTGTAACCTGCTCCAGGTCATCGGCGAAATAGGTGTGTTCGCGGCCGCTGGTGTAGTCGATCAATTGATGCGGCACGCAAAAATGCCCGGTCCCCATCGCGGCATGAATCCCGCCCACGGCATTGACCGCAAGAATCGCTTCGGCACCGGCCTGCTTCAACGCCCACAGGTTGGCGCGGTAGTTCACTTGATGCGGCGGGAAACGGTGTGGATGCCCGTGACGCGCGAGAAACAGCACTTGCTTGCCAGCGTACTCACCGATTTGCACGTCGGCTGACGGTGCCCCGTAAGGAGTGTCCACCGCCAATGACTGACGAATGCTCAAGCCTTCGAGTTGAGTCAGACCGGTGCCACCGATAATCGCGTAAACCGTCATAACGAGAAGTCCTCAATCAATCAGCTGAGCTTCTTTGAGCGCGCCGATAGCCGCCAACCAACGCGGGTTTTGACGATATTCGGTGCTGGCGTATGACTGCCCGCGCATCCGCGCGATACGCGCCGACGGTTTGACCTTCAAACGCTGGGCGGCGCTCAAGGCCAATTCGGCGGCCGCACGATCGTTGCACACCAGGCCCATGTCGCAACCGGCGGTCAACGCCGCCTCAATGCGACTGGCGGCATCGCCAACCACGTGGGCACCGGCCATGGACAGGTCGTCGCTGAAGATCACGCCATCGAATTGCAGTTCGCCACGCAGAATCTCTTGCAACCAGCGACGGGAAAAACCGGCAGGTTGCGAATCGACTTGTGGATAAATAACGTGAGCCGGCATGACGGCAGCCAGTTGCTTGCTCAATCGCGCGAACGGCACCAGATCGTTGGCGCGGATCTCGTCGAGGCTACGCTCGTCGTTGGGAATCGCGACGTGGGAATCGGCCTCGGCCCAGCCATGACCGGGGAAGTGCTTGCCAGTGGCGGCCATGCCAGCGCTGTTCATCCCGCGGATGAATGCACCGGCGAGCAAGGCTGCGCGTTCCGGATCGCCTTCGAACGAACGGGTGCCAACCACCGCACTGCGCTGGTAGTCCAGGTCCAGTACCGGGGCGAAGCTCAGGTCGAGACCGACCGCGAGCACTTCAGTCGCCATGATCCAGCCGCACTGCTCGGCCAGGTATTCGGCATTCGGGTTGTCGGCGATGGCGCGCATGGCTGGCAGCCGCACGAAGCCTTGACGCAACCGCTGAACCCGGCCGCCTTCCTGATCCACCGCCAGCAGCAGATTGGGACGAATGGCGCGGATCGCGGCGCTCAATTCGCGCACCTGACGCGGGTGTTCAATGTTGCGGGCAAAAATGATCAGGCCGCCCACTTCGGGCTGGCGCAACAATTGGCGATCTTCAGACGTCAGCCAGGTACCGGCGACGTCCACCATCAACGAGCCTTGCAGGCCAGCAGTCATAGAAATTCCTTGATTACGATAAACCCGGCTCGCACGAATTCGCCGCCATGGGCTGAGCCCGGCAGGTCGGCGATATCAATGAGGGGGTTCAGAACGAGAGTCGGCATGGGCGGCTAGCTTAGCGGATGTCAGCTGCCGCGCCCACCCGTGTGCGGTTAAACCTTGGCGGCCACCGGAGCCGATTTGCTGCGCGGACGTAACTGTGCGGTGGCCATGGCGGTGTCGGTGACGCCGGTTTCGGCACGCATGCCCGCGGCCAGGAATGGCACCATCAGGCGCATTACTTGCTCGATAGAGGTGTTGACGCCGAAATCGGTCTCGGCAATCGCACGCAAGGCCTTGATCCCCGACATGCTGAACGCCGCGGCACCCAGCATGAAGTGCACACGCCAGAACAGTTCGATCGGCGGAATGCGCGGCGCGGCCTCGTTGACCAGCATCATGTAGCGGCGGAACACCTTGCCGTACATATCTTCCAGGTAACGCCGCAAGTGCCCCTGGCTCTGACTGAAAGCCAGCCCCAGCAAACGCATGAAGATGGACAGGTCGTTGCCGCTGCGCGGCTGCACCACCAGGGCTTGCTCGACAAGGATCTCCAGCAGTTCTTCAAGGCTCGGTTTGTTCTCGGGCTTGGCCTGACGGCGCTCCAGCTCTTTATCGAGGCTGATGCAGAACGGCCCGAGAAAACGCGAGAAGACCGCCTGAATCAGCGCCTTCTTTGACCCGAAGTGATAGTTCACCGCCGCCAGATTGACACCGGCCTTGCTGGTGATCAGACGCAACGAGGTTTCAGCGAAACCTTTTTCCGCGAACAATTGCTCGGCAGCATCGAGAATGCGTTCAACGGTTTCCGACTGGGCCATGGCTACTCCGCCTGACAAACACTTGTTTGAAACATACGTTTCAGCCCTGGCCTTGTCAAGTCTGGAGGTTCGTTTTCGGAATGGTCGGTCAGTTATTTAACCATACAACAATGACACTTCAATCAGCGAACAAAATGACCGTCCAGCGCCCGGCAAAAAAAGGGGCATTGCCAAGACCGGTTCACTGTATATAATCCCAGTCACTGTATAAAAAGACAGAGCGATCAATATGCTAAAGCTGACGCCACGCCAAGCAGAGATTCTGGCCTTCATCAAACGCTGCCTCGAAGACAACGGCTACCCGCCAACCCGCGCGGAAATCGCTCAGGAGCTGGGCTTCAAGTCGCCCAACGCGGCGGAAGAACACCTCAAGGCACTGGCCCGCAAAGGTGCGATCGAAATGACCCCGGGCGCTTCCCGCGGCATTCGCATACCTGGCTTCGAAGCCAAGGCCGACGAGTCCAGCTTGCCAATCATCGGCCGAGTGGCTGCCGGTGCGCCGATCCTCGCCCAGCAGCACATCGAAGAGTCCTGCAACATCAACCCTTCGTTCTTCCACCCTCGCGCCGATTATCTACTGCGTGTCCATGGCATGAGCATGAAGGACGTCGGTATTTTCGACGGCGACCTGCTGGCTGTCCATACCACTCGCGAAGCGCGTAACGGCCAAATCGTGGTGGCGCGGATCGGCGACGAAGTGACCGTCAAGCGCTTCAAGCGCGACGGCAGCAAGGTCTGGTTGATTGCCGAAAATCCTGAATTCGCCCCTATCGAAGTCAACCTGAAAGATCAGGAACTGGTTATCGAAGGCTTGAGTGTCGGCGTGATTCGCCGCTAAAGGAGGCTTTATGCAGTTCCCACACACCTCACAGCAAGCCCAACTGCCGTTGTTCGAAGCGTTCATGGCGCAGCCGCTGGCGCCGATCCTGAAAGACGTGGTCGAGTCGCCCTGGAGTGCCGAGCCCGAAGTCTTCAGTGAGCTGTCACTGCGTGGCGCGGCCGGGAACTGTCTGAACCTTCTGGCACCGATCCTCAGGGAACTGAGTCAGGATCAGGATGCACGCTGGCTGACACTGATTGCCCCGCCTGCCAGCCTGACCCAGGCCTGGTTGCGAGACGCCGGCCTGAACCGTGAACGCATTCTGTTGCTGCAACCGCGCGGCACACAAAGCGCTCAGCAGTTGACCTGTGAAGCCTTGCGACTTGGCCGCAGCCATACGGTCGTCAGCTGGTTAAATCCGTTGAGTACATCGTCACGGCAACAGTTGATCGGCGCCGCCCGTACCGGAGATGCGCAAAGCCTGAATATTCGACTGGGCTAACGAAGAAACTCTGTAGGCGCTGAACAACGCAGGGCTTCTCCAGGGATAGAGAAGCCGATCTGTGATCTGTAGAGCTATCTGAAGAATCCGACGAGCGGGATCAATGAAGAACCCGTGACCCCTCTTCCTTATCAAATTCGCCTTCAACCAGGCGTCCTGCCATCTGAACACCGACACTCAACATCGCCTTGGCGACTTCTACATGCTGGCCTTGCAGGAAAACCTTGGCATCCTCGGAGAAATCCAAAGTAACCAGAGAACCCTCGTCCTCGGCCCTGCGCAGCTCGATTCGGCCGTCTGGTAACTCGACAATTTCTAGAAAGGACGTTGGCATAAAGGTCTGTTCTCCACGAAAGGCGGGGATTATATAGGCATCAGCCAAGCTTCGCTCGGGATCTTGACCAAATGCCATCACGAAGAGAAATTTCTGACATCACTCTTCCTTGAGCAGACTCATCCCTAAACACTCAATCTTTCAGCACTCGTTCAACCCTTCGCGAAACCGAATCGCCAGGCCTTTAAGGTTCTGACGCCAGCTCTCCAGCTCCTCCCGGCTCAGCTCTTCCGGCGCCTCTTCTTCATCCAGATTAACGGCCAGAATAAGTGGCTGCGTTACATCGCCCTTGGGCTTATGCGGCGCGCGAGGCGGCTGAAACAGTGCGGCATGTGCGGACAGCAATTTGGCCAGCCAGGTTTCAGGGTTTTGCGCCAGTTCGACCATCTCAGCCATTTCCGGAATAGCGATGGTTTCCAGCACTTCGCGGGTCAGCAGCATCTCTGCCCGTGGCGCATTGGCCTGAGGCAAGCGATAGAAACCAGCGATTTCATGACACAACCCCAATAGCGCTCCGTACAGGTGAAACAACGCCGATTCGCGCCCGGCCTGAATCAGCGCCAGGGAGTTCATCGCCCGCCCCTCTTCGGCTTTGGCGAGCGCTTCCAGCGACAGGCCGGCGAAATAAATTTTCTGGTTGGTGCGGGTATAGAGTTCGTGGGCCATGACGGCAGCCTCCACAACGAAATAATTGCTTCACACAGGTCAGACAGTGTCATGGATCACCCAAGTTCACCGCAAGCCCAAAACAGAAAGGCCGCATGAAAACCCGAGGGTTGTCATGCGGCCTTTCTGTATACAGCGGCTTTTAAGCCTTAGCTGCTGGACGCTTGTCTTCAACCGTCCACTTGCCGCCATCGTAGTACGCCTTCCAGCCAGTCGGCTTACCGTCGACTTCTGTCTGCACGTACTGCTCTTTGGTCTTGCGGCTGTAACGGATCACCGCAGGCAGGCCGTCGGGATCTTTCTTCGGCGCTTCACAGAGGAAATGGTACTTCGGATCGATCTCATCCTTGTGCGGCACAATTTCCATAACCAGCGGAGCACGAGTCTCGCGGTTTTTCGGGAACTGGCTGGCCGCCAGGAACAGGCCGGAAGCGCCGTCGCGCAGGATGTAGGTGTCGTTGACCTTTTCGCATTTCAGCTCAGGCATCTTCACCGGGTCCATCTTCGGCGGTGCCGCGTCACCGCTTTTCAGCAGCTTGCGGGTGTTTTTGCACGTTGGGTTAGTGCAACCGAAGAACTTGCCGAAACGGCCGGTCTTGAGCTGCATCTCGCTACCGCACTTGTCGCATTCCAGGCTCGGACCTTCATAGCCTTTGATGCGATAGGTACCCTCTTCGATTTCGTAGCCCGCGCAATCCGGGTTGTTACCGCAGATGTGCAGCTTGCGTTTCTCGTCGAGAAGGTAAGCGTCCATCGCCGTGCTGCAGATCGGGCAGCGATGCTTGCCACGCAGTACCAGGGATTCCGATTCACCCTCGTCGTCCGCGGCGATTTCGTCGCCCGGCACCAGATTGACGGTAGCCTTGCAGCGCTCTTTCGGCGGCAAGCTGTAACCCGAGCAGCCAAGGAAAACGCCGGTGGATGCGGTACGAATCTGCATCGGACGGCCACAAGTCAGGCACGGAATGTCAGTCATCACCGGCTGGTTGGCGCGCATGCCGCCTTCGGCGCTTTCGGCTACTTCGAGTTTATTCTTGAAGTCGCCGTAGAACTCGTCGAGCACGTTTTTCCAGTCGCGTTCGCCCTGAGCCACGTCATCGAGGTTCTCTTCCATGCCGGCGGTGAAGCCGTAGTCCATGAGATTGGAGAAGCTCTCGGCCAGACGCTCAGTGACGATGTCGCCCATCTTTTCCGAATAGAAACGACGGTTGTGCAACGCCACGTAGCCGCGATCCTGAATGGTCGAGATGATCGCCGCATAGGTCGAAGGACGACCGATGCCACGTTTTTCCATTTCTTTAACCAGACTCGCTTCCGAGTAACGCGCCGGCGGCTTGGTGAAGTGCTGGGTCGGATCAAGCTTGATCAGCTTCATCGCGTCGCCCTGGGCCATGTCCGGCAACACGTCGTCATCGCCAGGCTTGGTGATTTGCGGCATGACGCGGGTGTAACCGTCAAACTTCAGGATGCGGCCCTTGGCGCGCAACTCGAAGTCACCGGCACCGACGGTGACAGTGGTCGACAGGTATTGGGCCGGCAGCATCTGGCAGGCGAGGAACTGGCGCCAGATCAGCTCGTAAAGCCGCTCGGCATCACGTTCCATGCCCGACAGCTTGCTTGGCTCGGTATTGGCGTCGGACGGACGAATCGCTTCGTGAGCCTCTTGCGCGCCTTCTTTGCTGCTATAGACGTTCGGGGTTTCCGGCAGGTACTTCTTGCCGAACTCGCCTTCAATATAGGTACGCGCCATCGCCACGGCATCGGCCGAGAGATTGGTGGAGTCGGTACGCATATAGGTGATGTAGCCGGCTTCGTACAGACGCTGGGCCATCATCATGGTTTTCTTCACGCCGAAGCCCAGGCGATTGCTCGCAGCCTGCTGCAGGGTGGAAGTGATGAACGGTGCCGACGGCTTGCTGCTGGTCGGTTTGTCTTCGCGCTTGACGATGCTGTAGCTGGAAGCCTTGAGCTTCTCCAACGCGGCCATGGCCTGGGCTTCGTTCAGCGGCTTGAAGGCTTCGCCTTTCTCGCGCGCCACGTCGAAACGCACGGTCGCGCCCTTGGCTGTACCGAGGTTGGCATGAACTTCCCAGTACTCTTCCGGGTTGAACGCGCGGATTTCACGCTCGCGCTCCACCACCAGCTTCACGGCAACCGATTGCACGCGACCGGCGGACAGGCCACGGGCGATCTTGGCCCATAGCAGCGGCGAAACCATGTAACCCACCACGCGGTCGAGGAAGCGACGTGCTTGTTGAGCGTTGACGCGATCGATGTCCAGCTCGCCTGGTTGAGAGAAGGCTTCCTGGATCGCTTTTTTGGTGATTTCGTTGAACACCACACGCTTGTAGCGGCTGTCGTCACCACCGATGGCTTCGCGCAGGTGCCAGGCAATGGCTTCCCCCTCGCGATCCAAGTCGGTTGCGAGATAGATGGTGTCAGCATCTTTGGCGAGCCGGCGCAGCTCTTCGATGACCTTTTCCTTGCCCGGGAGAATCTCGTACTTGGCTTTCCAGCCATGATCGGGATCGACACCCATGCGCGCAACCAGCTGCTTACGCGCTTTCTCTTTCGGCGTGAGCACCGGACCTTCACCTGCGGCGGCCTTGCCGCGCTTGGCGACAGGCTCTTTGCTGGCGCTAGCCGAACCGCTGGTGGGCAGGTCTCGGATATGGCCGATACTCGACTTCACCACGTATTGGTTACCCAGATACTTGTTGATGGTCTTGGCCTTAGCCGGGGATTCCACAATGACCAGCGATTTGCCCATGGATCAGAAAATTCCTGAATTCTAGAAGTGAAAGGCGGTTGGCGCCTGACGCGGCACCGCTATATATAGTGGCTACAAGGTGAGGTCAAGCGCAGGGTTCTGCGCGCACTCAGCTTATGGCTGCGGAAAAATGCTCGGTTCGGCTTGCACCAAAGCAAAGCGTGGCACCTGTTCGCCGTCAACTTCGACCGACTCCAGGAACATGCTCAAGGGACGTACCCAAAAGCCGTAATCGCCATACAGGGCTTGGTAGAAGACCACTTCTTCTTCGGTTTCCGAATGCCGCGCAACAGCGAATACGCGGTACTGCGGACCTTTGTAATGTTCGTAGAGCCCAGGTTGTATCGGCATGCTTTGGCCCTCACTCAAATTTTTTCAAAATAAAAACAAAATAAATCCGGAAAAACAAAAACCGGGGCACTTGGCCCCGGCTTCCATCGACGAAACGCTTAAACGCGTTCGAAGACGGTGGAGATGCCTTGGCCGAGACCAATGCACATGGTAGCCACCCCGAAGGTGCCGCCATTCTGCTTCATCACGTTCAGCAAAGTGCCCGAAATACGTGCACCGGAGCAACCGAACGGGTGACCCAGGGCGATCGCGCCGCCGTGCAGGTTAACCTTCTCGTTCATCTTGTCGAGTACTTTCAAATCTTTCAGCACCGGCAAGGCCTGTGCGGCGAAAGCTTCGTTGAGTTCGAAGAAGTCGATGTCGTTGATGCCAAGAGCCGCGCGCTTCAGTGCTTTCTGCGTTGCCGGTACTGGACCATAGCCCATGATCGCCGGGTCCACACCTGCCACTGCCATCGAACGAATCACCGCCATCGGCTGGATGCCCAGGTCTTGGGCACGCTGCGCCGACATCACGATCATGCACGAAGCACCGTCGGTGATCTGCGACGAAGTACCGGCTGTCACGGTGCCGCCCTTCGGGTTGAAAGCAGGCTTGAGAGCCGCCAGGCTTTCCAGGGTGGTTTCCGGACGAATGGTTTCGTCGTAGTCGAACAGTTTCAGGAAACCGTTCTCGTCGTAACCCTGCATCGGGATGATTTCATCCTTGAACTTGCCTTCCACGGTCGCCTTGTGGGCGAGTTGGTGGGAGCGCACGCCAAAGGCGTCCTGTTGTTCGCGAGTAATGCCGTGCATTTTGCCGAGCATTTCTGCAGTCAGGCCCATCATGCCCGAAGCTTTCGCTGCATACAGGGACATGTGCGGGTTCGGATCGACACCGTGCATCATGCTCACGTGGCCCATATGCTCGACGCCGCCAACGACGAACACGTCACCGTTACCGGTCATGATCGCTTGCGCCGCCGTGTGCAGTGCACTCATGGACGAGCCACACAGACGGCTGACGGTCTGGCCGGCCGAGGTGTGCGGGATCTGAGTCATCAGGGACGCCATGCGGGCGATGTTCCAGCCCTGCTCCAGGGTCTGGTTCACACAGCCCCAGATCACGTCTTCGACTTCGTTCGGGTCGACCTTGACGTTACGTTCCAGCAATTTGCTGATCAGGTGCGCCGACATGTCTTCGGCGCGGGTGTTGCGGTGCATGCCGCCCTTGGAGCGGCCCATCGGCGTACGACCGAAGTCGACAATCACGACGTCTCTAGGATTCAAGCTCATATACTTTCACTCTCGCTCTAGTGTGGGCGCTTAACCGAAGAAGCTCTGACCGTTCTTGGCCATTGCACGCAGCTTCGCGGTCGGGTGGTACAGCGCGCCCAAATCAGCGTACTGGTCAGCCAGGGCAACGAACTCTGCAACACCGATCGAATCGATGTAGCGCAGCGCACCGCCACGGAATGGAGGGAAACCAATACCGTAGACCAGACCCATGTCGGCTTCGGCAGCGGTTTCGACGATGCCGTCTTCCAGGCAACGCACGGTTTCCAGGCACAGCGGGATCATCATCCAGTTGATGATGTCTTCGTCAGTCACTTCGCGCTGTTCGAAAACGATTGGCTTGAGCACTTCCAGTACCGAAGGATCGGCGACTTTCTTCTGCTTGCCGCGCTTGTCGGTCTCGTAGGCGTAGAAGCCCTTGCCATTCTTCTGGCCCAGGCGCTTGGCTTCGTAGAGCACGTCGACGGCCGAGCGGCGGTCGTCTTTCATGCGGTCCGGGAAGCCTTCAGCCATGACGTCACGACCGTGGTGACCGGTGTCGATGCCAACCACGTCCATCAGGTACGCCGGGCCCATCGGCCAGCCGAATTTTTCCATGACCTTGTCGATGCGGACGAAGTCCACACCGGCGCTGACCAACTTGGCGAAACCGCCGAAGTACGGGAACAGCACGCGGTTGACCAAAAAGCCCGGGCAGTCGTTGACGACGATCGGGTTCTTGCCCATTTTCTTGGCGTAGGCAACGGTGGTGGCAACGGCCACTTCGCTGGACTTCTCGCCACGGATGACTTCAACCAGCGGCATCATGTGCACCGGGTTGAAGAAGTGCATGCCGACGAAGTTTTCCGGACGCTTGAGGGCTTTGGCCAGCAAGGTGATGGAAATGGTCGAGGTGTTGGACGCGAGGATGGTGTCCTCTTTGACCTTGCCTTCAACTTCGGCCAGAACGGCTTGCTTGACCTTCGGGTTCTCGACAACGGCTTCGACGACCAGGTCGACGTGACCGAAATCGCCGTAGGACAGGGTCGGACGAATGCCATTGAGCACTTCAGCCATCTTGGCCGGGGTCATGCGACCTTTATCAACGCGGCCCACCAGCAGCTTGGCGGCTTCAGCCAGACCTTGCTCGATACCGTTCTCGTTGATGTCCTTCATCAGGATCGGCGTACCTTTGGAGGCCGACTGATAAGCGATACCGCCACCCATGATGCCGGCGCCCAATACGGCGGCCTGCTTCACGTCCTTGGCGATTTCGTCGTAGGCCTTGGCCTTTTTCTTCAGTTCCTGATCGTTCAGGAACAGACCGATCAAGCTCTGCGCGGCAGAGGTCTTGGCCAGTTTGACGAAACCAGCGGCTTCGACTTCCAGGGCCTTGTCACGACCGAAGTTCGCGGCTTTCTGGATAGTCTTGATCGCTTCGACCGGCGCCGGGTAGTTCGGGCCTGCCTGACCTGCCACGAAACCTTTGGCGGTTTCGAACGACATCATTTGTTCGATGGCGTTGAGCTTGAGTTTTTCCAGCTTCGGCTGACGCTTGGCCTTGTAGTCAAATTCACCGCTGATGGCGCCCTTGATCAGGTTCAGCGCCGCTTCCTGCAACTTCTGCGACTCGACCACGGCGTCGACGGCACCGACTTTCAGTGCGTCTTCAGCGCGGTTTTCCTTACCGGCGGCAATCCACTCGATGGCGTTGTCGGCACCGATGATGCGCGGCAAACGCACGGTACCGCCGAAGCCTGGGTAGATGCCCAGTTTGACTTCCGGCAGACCGATTTTGGCGGTGCTGGCCATGACGCGGAAATCCGCCGCCAGGCACATTTCCAGACCGCCGCCCAGTGCGATGCCATTGATCGCGGCGACAGTCGGGACGTTGAGGTCTTCGAAATCGCTGAAAATCTTGTTGGCTTCGAGGTTACCAGCAACAAGCTCTGCATCCGGCAGCTTGAAGTTGTCGACGAATTCGGTGATGTCGGCGCCGACGATGAACACGTCCTTGCCACTGCTGACGATCACACCCTTGATCGAAGCATCTGCCTTGATGGTGTCTACAGCCTGACGCAGTTCGTTCAGGGTTAGACGGTTGAACTTGTTGACGGACTCACCCTTGAGGTCGAATTTCAATTCGACGATGCCACTTTCAAGAGCCTTAACCGTGATGGCTTTACCTTCGTAAATCATCAACTGATCTCCACGATATGGAAGCTGAACAGTACACGTCGGACGCAGGCGGCTGGTTCGGCAGGGACGTTTATCGTCAATGCTAACGCCAACTCACCCGGCACACCCGCCAACGCGATAGTCGGGATTCTGTAGGAGCGGCCTGTAATACAAACGCTCAATTCATACGCCCGTTTGATTTGGGTACGTCACCTTCACGGAATTTCCGGCAATTGTCAATCGCCCAAAATACTGGTTGAAACGCGACTTTCCGGTCACTTCCGTACCACGAAGACCTGCAACACGCTGATGCATGTGCGGCCATTCATAGAATCAATCGTTAGAAAAGTCGCCCTAATTCGCGGCAGCCTGTGTTTAACAAGCTACGCTGGCGGGGGTCCTGAAGAAAAAAATTGAACGCTTTGGACGAATGCCCAGCGTAAGATCAGCGCCACAAGGAATTACCGGCCTGCCTGGCCAACTCCAGCCCGATGATGATGTCGGGCTTTTTATTGCCTCATGTAGCAGCAGCCTCGCAGGCTCGGCAGCTGCTACAGATCGGGTTTCAGGCAAGTGCTTTCAGCGTGGCATCGATCTGTTGCAGAACCTCGGCCTCGCCCTTCTCGCCCCAATACAGGGCAATCATTTGCTTGTCCGCCTCGACCTTGTAGACGTTGGCCGGCAATTTTCCGAAATGATCGAGCAGCACTCCATCCTCGCAAACCTCCTGCCATTGATTGACCCACACACCTGACGCTTTCTGCCAGTAACTCCAGCACGCCGGCTGCGTGCCACGGCGCGGCCGGTGGTACTGGGCGCAAGGGCTCGGAGGCTCCTGGCTCAGCCAGTGTGGCCACTCCTGAGGCGCCAGCTGCATGGCAAGGCCAATGCGTCGCGCCTCCATGCGCAGGGCCATGCGCCCGCTCTGACTGCGAGACGGTCGCAACCAGGCCAGCGGGCTCAACACCACCAGCAGGATTGACACCACTATCCAGACCGTCATATCTGTACTCCCGATTCTTGATGAGCCCATTGAGTCACTTTGAAACCAATGCGCTTGAAACCAGCCATACTTACCAATATTGCAATCCTCAGGAGGAGCACCTCATGCCCTACAACCACATTCTGGTCGCTGTAGATCTAACCGAAGAGTGCGATCCTGTAATCCACCGCGCCCGCGAACTGTCGGTGAGCAATGGCGCAAAGCTGTCCCTGGTGCATATCGTCGAACCGATGGCCATGGCCTTTGGTGGCGACGTGCCGATGGACCTTTCCCAGTTGCAACAACAACAGTTCGATCAGGCCAAGGAGCGCCTTGAGCGGTTGATCGTGAAATACCCGGAACTCTCCAAGGAATACAGCCACTTGACCTACGGCCAGCCGCGCCAGGAGATTCACCACCTCGCCAAGGAACAAACATGCGACCTGATCGTGGTGGGCAGTCATGGCCGACATGGTCTGGCGCTATTACTGGGCTCCACCGCCAATGACGTGCTGCACGGCGCGCCTTGCGATGTGCTTGCGGTACGCCTGATCAAAAGCTGACAACACAAAACTAATGTGGGAGCGGGCTTGCTCGCGAAAGCGGCGTGTCATTCAACATTGAAGTCGGCTGATATACCGTCTTCGCGAGCAAGCCCGCTCCCACACTGGATTTACACCCGCTCAGTAGATCGCATTCCATATGAAAAGCCCGGCGTTCATCACTGAACGCCGGGCTTTTTTATCGCAGGCTCAATCAGGCATCCAGCTCGGCCCAACGCTCGACCATTATGTCGAGTTCAGCCTGCAACTGCTCCAGCTGAGCGATCACTGCAGCGGTCTCGGCCGCGGGACGCTGATAAAAACCGGCATCCGCCATCTGCGCTTCAACGACAGCGATCTGCTGTTCCATGGCTTCGATCTGACCCGGCAGGGCTTCCAGCTCACGCTGCAGCTTGTAGCTGAGCTTCTTTTTCGCCACCGGTGCTGGCGCTTCCACTGCAGCAACCGGTGCAGGTTCGGCCGTCACCACAGCCGAGTTCAAGTCGGCCTTGCCGGACTTGCTCTCGGTCACGCCCAGCAGGCGCGGCGAGCCGCCCTGACGCAGCCAGTCCTGATAACCACCGACGTATTCGCGAACTTTGCCTTCACCTTCGAAGACCAGGGTGCTGGTGACCACGTTGTCGAGGAATGCCCGGTCGTGGCTGACCATCAGCACGGTGCCGTTGAAGGTCAGCAAGACCTCTTCCAGCAGCTCGAGGGTTTCCACGTCCAGGTCGTTGGTCGGTTCGTCGAGCACCAGCAGGTTCGCCGGTTTGCTGAACAGTTTGGCCAGCAACAAACGGGCACGCTCACCGCCGGACAGCGCCTTGACCGGCGTGCGGGCACGCTGCGGGCTGAACAGGAAATCGCCCAGGTAACTCAACACATGACGACTCTGACCATCGATCTCGATGAAATCGCGACCTTCGGCCACGTTGTCGATCACAGTCTTTTCCAGGTCCAGCTGGTGACGCAACTGGTCGAAGTAGGCCACGTCGATGCGCGTCCCCTCTTCCACTTTACCGCTGGTCGGTTGCAGACCGCTGAGCATCAGCTTCAACAACGTGGTCTTGCCGGTACCGTTGGCGCCGAGCAGACCGATACGGTCACCGCGCTGCAGGACCATCGAGAAATCCTTGATCAGGAACGGGCCACCCGGGTGGGCGAAGCTGACGTTCTCGAGGACCATCACCTGTTTGCCGGACTTATCCGCGGTTTCCAGCTGAATATTGGCCTTGCCGGTGCGTTCACGGCGTTCGCTACGCTCGACACGCAGGGCTTTCAGCGCGCGGACGCGGCCTTCGTTACGGGTGCGACGAGCCTTGATGCCCTGGCGGATCCAGACTTCTTCCTGGGCCAGGCGCTTGTCGAACAACGCGTTGGCGGTTTCTTCAGCAGCCAGCGTGGCTTCCTTGTGAACGAGGAAGCTGGCGTAATCGCCGTTCCAGTCGATCAGGCCGCCGCGATCCAGTTCCAGAATGCGGGTAGCCAGGTTTTGCAGGAAGGAACGGTCGTGCGTGATGAACAGCACGGCGCCCTGGAAATCCTTCAGTGCTTCTTCAAGCCAGGCGATTGCACCGATGTCCAGGTGGTTGGTCGGTTCGTCGAGCAGCAACAGATCCGGTTCGGAAACCAGGGCCTGAGCCAGCAGGACGCGACGACGCCAGCCGCCGGACAGTTCGGCGAGGGTCTTGTCGGCGGGCAACTGCAGACGGCTCAAGGTGCTGTCGACCAGTTGCTGCAAACGCCAGCCATCACGGGCTTCGAGATCGTGCTGGACGTGCATCAGTTTGTCCAGGTCGGCGTCAGTGACGATGTTCTGACTCAGGTGGTGATACTGCGCGAGCAGTTCGCCAACACCGTCAAGGCCTTCGGCAACCACATCGAACACGGTCCGCTCGTCGGCTACCGGCAATTCTTGCGGCAATTCGCCGATCTTGAGGCCGGGTGCGCGCCAAACGGAGCCGTCGTCGGGCTTCTGGTCGCCCTTGACGAGCTTCATCATGCTGGACTTGCCAGTGCCGTTGCGGCCGATGATGCACACCCGCTCACCACGGGCGATCTGCCAGGACACCTTGTCCAACAACGGCATAGCGCCGAAAGCAAGGGACACATCGCTGAATTTGAGCAGGGTCATGAGCTTCTCCAAAAACCGGGCGCGCATTCTACCTGAGTTGAGGCTTCAGAAGGCCGGCAATTTCACCTTGGCCACACTCTGCATGACAATTGTTGCGAACTTGTGCCGACCGCTCGGCAAAGCTTTCGCCCATTGCTGGCAAAAGGCTAAGCTACAGACAATTCAGTGCCGGCCTCGCCTGCACTTGTCATGATTTCTCTGCCCGGACGTCTCATGCGCAGTCGCCTTTTCAGTCTTTTTTCGTGTTTGCTTCTTTCAGCCGCTGCCGCTCAATCCGCCCAGGCGGTGGACCTGTCCACCCAACGCCAGTATTACGATGAAGCCAAGCGCGCCTTGGCCAAAGGCGACTCCGGCCCTTATTTCCGTTACAGCCAGGCCCTGCGTGATTATCCGCTGGAGCCCTACCTGGCTTATGACGAGCTGACCGCGCGGCTGAAAACCGCGAGCAACGCCGAAATCGAGAAATTCCTCGCCGAACACGGCGACCTGCCACAAGCCAACTGGATGAAACTGCGCTGGTTGCGCTGGCTGGCCGAACGCGGCGATTGGGAAACGTTCGTCAGATATTATGACCCCAAGCTCAATTTCACCGAACTGGACTGCCTGAACGCGCAGTATCAGATCAGCCATAACCGTAAGGCCGAAGGCTACGCCAACGCCGACAAACTCTGGTTGACCGGCAAAACCCGGCCCGACGCTTGCGATGCGGTGTTCGGCATGTGGGCCGCCGATGGCCAACTGACTGAACAGAAACGCTGGGAACGCACCAAGCTCGCAGCTCAGGCCAGCAACTACCCACTGGCCAACAGCCTGATCAATGGCCTGACGACCCTCGCCCCCCGCGGCCGCCTGCTGGTGGATGTGGCGCAGAAACCCGAACTGCTGAACCAGCCGTCGCGCTTCATCCCGGCCGATGAGCCGATGTCCGATATCGTCAGCCTTGGCCTGCGCCGCCTGGCCCGTCAGGATCCGGACAGGGCCATGGCCCTGCTCGACGGCTACGCCAGCAGCATGCACTTCTCCCGTGACGAAAAAGTCGCGATTGCCCGGGAAATCGGCCTGACCCTCGCACGACGTTTCGACAGCCGCGCGCTGGACGTCATGACCAAATACGACCCGGAACTGCGCGATAACACCGTATCCGAATGGCGCTTGCGCCTGTTGTTACGCCTGGCCCGCTGGGACGATGCCTATCAGCTGACTCGCCGCTTGCCGCAGGACCTGGCCACCACCAACCGCTGGCGTTACTGGCAGGCGCGCAGCCTGGAACTGGCGCAGCCGCAGAATCCGCAAGCGCAGACGCTCTACAAGGGCCTGGCTCGCGAACGCGACTTCTACGGTTTCCTGGCGGCCGATCGCTCGCAGTCCCCCTATTCGCTGATCAACAAACCGCTGGTACTCAGCCAGGCGCTGATCAACAAGGTGCGCAATACCCCAGGTGTGCGCCGCGCGCTGGAGTTCCATGCACGCGGGCAGATCGTCGACGGCCGACGCGAGTGGTATCACGTCAGCCAGCATTTCAGTCGTGACGAAATGGTCGCCCAGGCGAAACTGGCCTACGACCTGAAATGGTATTTCCCGGCAATCCGCACCATCAGTAAGGCGCAGTACTGGGACGACCTGGACATCCGCTTCCCGATGGCTCACCGCGATACCCTGGTGCGTGAAGCCAAGGTCCGTGGCCTGCACTCGAGCTGGGTGTTCGCCATCACTCGTCAGGAAAGCGCCTTCATGGACGACGCGCGTTCCGGCGTCGGCGCCAGCGGCTTGATGCAACTGATGCCCGGCACCGCCAAGGAAACCGCACGCAAATTCAGCATTCCCCTGGCCTCGCCGCAGCAAGTGCTCGACCCGGACAAGAACATCCAGCTCGGTGCCGCTTACTTGAGCCAGGTGCACAGCCAGTTCAACGGCAACCGCGTCCTCGCCTCCGCCGCCTACAACGCCGGCCCCGGCCGCGTGCGTCAATGGCTGCGCGGCGCCGATCACCTGAGCTTCGATGTGTGGGTTGAAAGCATCCCGTTCGACGAAACCCGCCAGTACGTGCAGAACGTGCTGTCCTACTCGGTGATCTACGGCCAGAAACTCAACTCACCGCAACCGCTGGTGGATTGGCATGAACGTTACTTTGACGATCAATGAGACTGCTTTGAAACGCTGACAAAAATGCCCGCATCGATTGATGCGGGCATTTTTTATGGTGCTCTACTTGGTCGGTTACTTAGTCGGTTACTTGGTCGGTTGGGGCATGGCGCCCATCACTAAACTGCAACGCAGCCAATCGCGCATACAGCGCATTACTCGCAATCAACTCTTGATGCGTCCCCACTGCCACCACGTTCCCCTGATCCATCACCGCGATCCTGTCGGCGTTTTTCACCGTGGCCAGTCGATGGGCGATGACCAGCGTGGTGCGGTTTTTCATCAGGCTGGGCAGCGCTTGCTGGATCAGGTGTTCGCTCTGGGCGTCGAGGGCGCTGGTGGCTTCGTCCAGCAGCAGGATCGGTGCGTCCACCAGCAGCGCCCGGGCGATGGCGAGACGCTGACGTTGCCCGCCGGACAAACCGAGGCCTGCGTCGCCGAGGTGGGTCTGGTAACCGTTAGGCATTTGCTCGATGAAGTCGTGGGCATAGGCGATTTTCGCGGCTTCCTGGACCTGGGCCAAGGTTGCCGTCGGGTGGCCATAGCGAATGTTCTCCTCGATGCTGCCGAAGAACAGCGCCGGGGTTTGCGAAACGAGGGCGAAACAGCGACGCAGGTCCAGAGGATCGAGCTGGGTCAGCGGTACACCGTCCAGCAGGATGCGCCCTTCGGCAGGGTCGTAGAAACGCAACAGCAGGTCATACACCGTCGACTTGCCGGCACCGGACGGCCCGACCAGTGCAAGGGTTTCGCCGGCGTTGATTGTCAGATTCAAACCATCGACGACATAGCTTTGCGGACGCGACGGGTAGGAAAAGCGTACGTCGCGCAGCACCAGATCGCCCTTCACCCGCTTCGGCAACGTCACCAGCCCCTGGGTCGGTGGCTGGATGATGTTTTCCGAGCGCAACAGCTCGGCAATCCGCTCCGCCGCTCCCGCCGCTCGCTGCAGTTCGCCGATCACTTCACTCAAGGTGCCGAAGGCAGCGCCGACGATCAGGCTGTAAAAGACAAACGCTGCCAGTTCACCCGCGGAAATCCGCCCGGCGATGACATCCATGCCGCCTACCCAGAGCATCACCCCCACCGCGCCCAACACCAGCACGATCACCAAGGTAATCAGCCAGGCCCGCTGGAAGATGCGTTTGCGGGCAGTGTTGAAAGCCTCTTCCACGGTCGCGGCAAAACGCTGCTCGTCCTGAACCTGATGGTTGTAGGCCTGCACGGTCTTGATCTGACTCAGGGTTTCGGAGACATAACTGCCGATATCGGCAATCCGGTCCTGGCTCATGCGCGACAGGGTACGCACCCGGCGACCGAAGATCAGGATCGGCGCGACCACCAGCGGCAACGCGACCACCACGATGCTGGTGAGTTTGGGGTTGGTGACGAACAGCAAGATAATCCCGCCGATCACCATCAGCCCGTTACGCAGGAACAGCGACAGCGAAGAGCCGATCACCGATTGCAGCAGCGTGGTGTCGGCGGTCAGTCGTGACTGGATCTCGGAGCTGCGATTGTCTTCATAGAAACCCGGATGCAGGTAGACCAGATGGTTGAACACCTGACGACGGATATCCGCGACAACGCGCTCGCCGATCCACGACACCAGGTAAAAGCGCGCAAAAGTGCCGATCGCCAGACCGACCACCAGCAGCATGAACAGGCCGATGGACTGGTTGAGCAAATGCGCTGACTGGGTCATGAACCCCTGATCCACCAGCAGGCGAATCCCCTGCCCCATGGACAAGGTGATGCCAGCAGTAACGATCAACGCCAGCAAGGCGCCGAGGGCTGGCCAGCGGTACGGCATGATGAAACGACTGGCCAGACGAATGGCGCGACGTTGACGGGAAGAGAGCATGAAGATCATCCGATGGCGCAACCTGTGGTTTTGACCCGCTCAAGCCTACACCGGCCGACGGGATTGAACGCTGTAAATCACAATGAGTCAGGTTAATTATGACCGCCAAGACTAGTGACTAGAGATTATTGGTCTAAAGTCCGGGTGGAAACGTCGGGGTATTTCTGATGGACTGGAGATGCCGACCTGAAAGATCGCAGGGAGTTGTCACAGCCCGGTCACCTGGCGGTTTTACAGTAAGCACACAACCTGATGAGGAGACAGGCCATGTCCTTGCAAAACAGCAGCGATGACAAGATTCAAGTGATCCGCACACAGCCAGACCAGTCTCTGGGTTGCTCGATTATCGATAAGGATGGGCGTGAAGTACCGATCACTGAAAACATGATCCAGGACGCTTGCCGCGAACTGGAAAAGCGATTGGTCAAGCCTGCCGAACAAGAGTGATATAGCCACCGTCTTCTTGACCCGGCCCCGATTGGCCGGGTTTTTTATGGGTGTCTTTTGAGGTTGCTGCGCACCCAATGCGGTATTCAGACAGCCGAAGCCCCCAGCGCCGCCACAATTTTGTGCAACGCCGGCGAATCCCCCTCGATCCGCACCTTCAACCCATCGATCTCACGTCGCAGCGGGTAATGCTTGCGCAGCGCGTCGAACGCCGCACGCTGCTCACTTACGCTGCCTACAAGGCTGCGACGGAAATTCGCATCGTCACGGCGCGGGTCGTACACGCCACGGCACAACATCGCCAGCGCCCAGGCCGGATCGCTGTCGGCGTTCAACGTCACTGCCGCCAACCAAGGCGCTGGCAGCAAATCGTCCAGGCTGACCTGCTCCGGTTGCCCAAGGTACTTGCAAAGCGCCTGATAGATCTGCGCCGTCCCGCGCTGTCTGCCGTCGAGGCTGTAACCGGCAATGTGCGGCGTCGCCAGCACACACAACTCGGCCAATGCCACATCGACCTCAGGCTCACCCTCCCAGACATCCAGCACCGCTTGCAGATCTTCGCGCTGCAACAGCACCTGGCGCAGGGCGGTGTTGTCTACCACCGGGCCACGACTGGCATTGATCAGCCAAGTGCCGGGCTTGAGTTGGTTCAAACGGTTTTTATCGAACAGATGCCAGGTTGCCTGAGGGCCTTGCTTGTGCAGTGGAGTGTGCAAGCTGATGACATCGCATTGCGCGATGATCTGCTCGAGGCTGACATAATCGCCCCCTTCAGCGGCTTGCCGTGGGGGATCGCAGACCAGCACGTTCCAGCCCAGTCCTTGCAGAACCTTGACCAGCCGCCCCCCCACTTCGCCGGCGCCGACCACGCCGTAGGTGCGCTGAGTCAGGTCGGCGCCTTCGATTTCGGCCAGGGTCAGCAGGCTGCCCAGCACGTAATCGACCACGCCCCGGGCATTACAGCCTGGCGCGCTGGACCAGGTGATGCCGGCCTGTTGAAAGTAATTCAGATCCAGGTGATCGGTGCCGATGGTGCAAGTGCCAACAAAGCGCACCTTGCTGCCTTCGAGCAATGCGCGGTTGACGTTGCTCACCGAGCGCACCAGCAGCACATCGGCCTGCTCGACAGTGGCGCGGTCGATGGAACGTCCTGGCACCCGGCGGATTTCACCGAAACCTTCGAAGAAGGCATCGAGCAGCGGGATATTTTCGTCGGCAACAATCAGCATGGCAGGCTCCTTTGGCGGATCGGCAGTTTAGGCGTAGATGACCGTCGTGGGCCAGCGGGCATTGCGCAACTCGAAGTGATGAGCACCACCGCCCCTGTGGCGAGGGGGCTTGCCCCCGTTGGGCTGCGAAGCGGCCCCTTGAAGCTGCACGTGCAACTATAGACACACCACGTGCAATGGATTGGCGACTGCTTCGCAGCCGAACGGGGGCAAGCCCCCTCGCCACAGGGAATGTCGCGACGTTCGAAACCATTTACAAATCCCTAACACAGCAATTTTCCTGACCATTGCGTCAAGGCGTAGAATGCGCCACCTCGCGCATCAAAACCCTTTGGACGTTTCGCCTTGAATTCCGTGACTGACCGCCCCACCGCTATTTCCCTCAACCGCCCGTCCCGGGTTCGCCTGGAGCTGAGAAACCTGCTCGGCCTGGCGTTGCCGATCATGATCGCGCAACTGGCGACCACCGCGATGGGCTTCGTCGATGCGGTGATGGCGGGTCGTGTCGGGCCTCGCGACCTCGCGGCCGTCGCACTGGGCAACTCGATCTGGGTACCGGTGTTTCTGCTGATGACCGGCACATTGCTGGCCACCACCCCGAAAGTCGCCCAGCGCTTCGGCGCCGGCACCCACAGCGAGATTGGCCCGATCGTGCGTCAGGCCTTGTGGCTGGCGCTGGTGGTGGGCTTGATGGCGACTGGCATGCTGTTCAGCGCCGAACCGATCCTGCACATCATGAAGGTCGATCCCGAGCTGATCGGGCCATGCATGCAGTACTTGCACGGCATCGCCAGCGGCCTGCCCGCCGTCGCGATCTATCACGTGCTGCGCTGCTTCAGTGATGGCCTGGGTCGCACCCGCCCGGCCATGGTCCTTGGCCTGTGCGGGCTGACACTGAATATTCCGCTCAATTACATCTTCATCTATGGCCACTTCGGTGTGCCGGCCATGGGCGGTGTCGGCTGCGGCTGGGCCACGGCGATCGTGATGTGGGTGATGGCGTTGGGCATGGCCGGCTGGGAGCGCTGGGCCCCGGCCTATCAGTCGAGCCAATTGTTCAGCCGATTCGACTGGCCGCAGTGGGCGGTGATCAAGCGCTTGCTGGGCATCGGCCTGCCGATTGGCATCGCGGTGTTCGCCGAGTCGAGCATCTTCGCGGTGATCGCGCTGCTGATCGGCAGCCTCGGCGCCACCGTGGTCGCCGGGCACCAGATTGCCCTGAACTTCAGCTCACTGGTGTTCATGATCCCCTACTCCCTCGGCATGGCCGTGACCGTACGGGTCGGCCAGGCACTGGGTCGTGAAGAACCCCGCGAAGCACGCTTCGCCGCCGGTGTCGGCATGGGCACTGCGCTGGCTTACGCTTGCCTGTCGGCGAGCCTGATGCTGTTGCTGCGTGAACCCATCGCGGCGATCTACACCGCCGACCCGACGGTGATTCACGTGGCCGCGATGCTGATTGTGTACTCGGCGCTGTTCCAGTTTTCCGATGCCATCCAAGTGACGGCGGCTGGCGCACTGCGGGGCTATCAGGACACTCGCGTGACGATGATCCTGACGCTGTTCGCTTATTGGGGCATCGGTTTGCCGGTGGGTTATGCCCTGGGCCTGACCGATTGGTTCGGCACGCCGAGCGGCCCGAGCGGGCTGTGGCAGGGTTTGATCGTCGGCTTGAGTTGCGCGGCGCTGATGCTGTCGATCCGCCTGGCGCGCAGTGCACGCAAGCGGATCCGCATCAGCCATTCGGCGGGTTAAGCGAGTTTCTTGCGGATCCAGTAGAGGTAGGTGCCTGCCTCTTCGTGCTGCGCGACCAGCTCGTGATCGAGAAACACGCAGAACTTGGGAATGTCGCGACGGGTCGACGGATCGGTGGCGATCACCTTCAGCAGGCCGCCGGGCACCAGGTCACGGATGTGCTGGTGCAGCATCATCACCGGTTCCGGGCAGTTGAGGCCGGTGGCGTCGAGGGTGCCGTCTACCGGCGTATCGATCATTTCACTCATGGTTTACTCCTGAAACTTGCCGGCATTGTCGCGCATTGCCGGGTATGTGGCGAGGGAGCCTGCTCCCGCTGGGTCGCGAAGCGACCCCAATTCTGGCTATGCGGTCTATCAGAAAGATCTCGGTGTCCCATTTAGGGCTGCTGCGCAGCCCAGCGGGAGCAAGCTCCCTCGCCACACAAGCCTCCCACATGGGTCCGTGTGAATCATCGGGACTTGGGTTTCTTCACGTCCAACCGGCGGAGGTGGCAGGTCACTTCTTCGCGGTCGTGATACAGCTGCTTGCAGCCGATTTCAACCCGAATGCCCCGCGCCTTGAACCCCTCGGCAATACGCTCCAGCAAGCGTTTCACTTCGGCATAACGCTGTTTCATCGGCAGCTTGAGGTTGACCACCGCTTCTCGGCAATGCCCCTCGCCAATCCACTCTTCCAGCATCGCCGCGTTGCGCGCCGGCTTCTCGACGATGTCGCAAACCATCCAGTCCACCGGTTGCTTGGGCTTGAAGGTGAAACCGTCGGCCATCAAGTGCTGCACCAGACCGGTATCCATCAGGCTTTCGGCCATCGGGCCGTTGTCAATGGCGGTCACCAGCATGCCGCGGTTGACCAGTTGCCAGGTCCAGCCGCCAGGTGCGGCGCCGAGGTCGACACCAGTCATGTCGCTGTGCAGACGCTCATCCCACTGGTCGCGGGGGATGAAATGGTGCCAGGCCTCTTCCAGCTTCAACGTCGAACGGCTCGGCGCTTCACGGGGAAACTTCAGGCGTGGAATGCCCATCGGCCACATCGCCGAATTGTTCGACTCCGCCAGGCCCATGAACACTTCGCGGCCGCTCTTGAAGGTCAGCAGCAGCCGCGGCTTGTTGGCGTCCTCCACCAGTTTGCCGGCTGCCATCAGCGCCTTGCGCAGGTGGCCTTCAAATTTCTTGCAGAAGTTCGACAGTTCTTTGCCATCGTTGGTGTCGACCATTTCCAGCCACAGGCTGCCGCATAGCGGGAAATCTGCCATGTGCGCGAGGATCACGCTGATGCGGTCAGTTTCCGGCAAGTCGATGAAAATTCCGCGAGCCCACTGGCGCGGGAAGATCAGTTCGGCGAAACGCTGACCGCGCATCAGGCGCTCGGCGCCGTCTTCTTCGGTGCAGATGAACTCGGCGCAGGCGCTGGCGGTCTTGGCCTTGGCATAACCGGCCACGTTCAGCCGCGCGGCATGTTCGGAAATCTCGGAACAGACTTCACCTTCGAAGCCCGGCCGGCAATGCATAAAGAGGGTGTTCATTCTTACTCCTGGGCAGATGGCGAAGAATTCAGCCACTGCGCGATGCCCAGGCTTGCGTTGAAGCAAAGCCTGTCACGAAAACCGGCGCATGATAGCCGAGATCGGAACCTTGGACTTGCCCGTAGAGTCCAGTTATTAGCCTTAACGTATAAACAGGGCTAGGTTTAGAGCTCTGCCCTTCCCGTCAGTCCGTAGCCGTGCGGATCTAAAGGAGTCATTTCAATGCCGTCCCTCGATAGCCTGAAAACCCTTAAAACCTTACAAGTCGACGACAAGACCTATCACTATTTCAGCCTGCCTGAAGCCGCCAAGAGCCTGGGTGATCTGGACAAGCTGCCGATGTCGTTGAAAGTGCTGCTGGAAAACCTGCTGCGCTGGGAGGACGAAAAAACTGTCACCGGCGCCGACCTCAAGGCGATTGCCGCCTGGCTCAAGGAGCGCCGCTCCGACCGCGAAATCCAGTACCGTCCCGCGCGGGTATTGATGCAGGACTTTACCGGCGTGCCCGCCGTGGTCGACTTGGCCGCCATGCGCGCCGCCATGGCCAAGGCTGGTGGCGACCCGCAGCGAATCAATCCGCTGTCGCCGGTGGACCTGGTGATCGACCACTCGGTGATGGTCGACAAGTTCGCCACGGCAAGCGCCTTCGGACAAAACGTCGACATCGAAATGCAGCGCAACCACGAGCGTTACGCCTTCCTGCGCTGGGGCCAGAGCGCCTTCGACAATTTCAGTGTGGTGCCACCGGGCACCGGCATTTGCCACCAGGTCAACCTCGAGTATCTGGGCCGCACGGTCTGGACCAAGGACGAGGACGGGCGCACCTATGCCTTCCCGGACACTTTGGTTGGCACCGACTCTCACACCACCATGATCAACGGCCTCGGCGTACTCGGCTGGGGCGTGGGCGGGATCGAAGCGGAAGCGGCGATGCTCGGCCAACCGGTGTCGATGCTGATTCCGGAAGTGATCGGCTTCAAACTCACCGGCAAGCTCAAGGAAGGCATCACCGCCACCGATCTGGTGCTGACCGTCACCCAGATGCTGCGCAAGAAAGGCGTGGTCGGTAAATTCGTCGAGTTCTACGGCGACGGCCTCGCCGACCTGCCGCTGGCCGACCGCGCGACCATCGCCAACATGGCCCCGGAATACGGCGCCACCTGCGGCTTCTTCCCGGTGGACGAGGTGACACTGGAATACTTGCGCCTGTCCGGCCGTACCCCGGAAACCGTGAAACTGGTGGAGGCCTACTGCAAGACCCAGGGGCTGTGGCGCCTGCCTGGCAAAGAGCCGGTGTTCACCGACAGCCTGGCACTGGACATGGGCAGCGTCGAAGCCAGCCTCGCCGGGCCGAAACGCCCGCAGGACCGCGTCTCGTTGCCGAATGTCGCACAAGCGTTCACTGACTTTCTCGGACTGCAAGTCAAACCGACCAGCAAGGAAGAAGGTCGCCTCGAAAGTGAGGGTGGCGGTGGCGTCGCGGTGGGCAACGCCGATCTGATCGGCGAAGCGGACTACGCCCACGAAGGCCATATGCATCGACTGAAAAACGGTGCGGTGGTGATTGCCGCGATCACGTCCTGCACCAACACCTCCAACCCCAGCGTGATGATGGCGGCTGGACTATTGGCAAAAAAAGCCGTGGAAAAAGGCCTCAAGCGCAAACCCTGGGTCAAGAGTTCCCTGGCGCCTGGCTCGAAAGTGGTCACCGACTACTACAAGGCGGCCGGCCTGACCCACTACCTCGACCAACTCGGTTTTGCGCTGGTCGGCTATGGCTGCACCACGTGTATCGGCAACTCCGGGCCGTTGCCGGAGCCGATCGAAAAAGCCATTCAGAAAGCCGACCTGACTGTCGCCTCGGTGCTGTCGGGCAACCGCAACTTCGAAGGTCGCGTGCATCCGCTGGTGAAAACCAATTGGCTCGCCTCCCCGCCCTTGGTCGTTGCCTATGCGCTGGCCGGCACGGTGCGCATCGACATCAGCAGCGAGCCTTTGGGCAACGACAAGGACGGTCACCCGGTTTATCTGCGAGACATTTGGCCCAGCACCAAGGAAATCGCCGACGCGGTGACGCAGGTGAACACCGCGATGTTCCATAAGGAGTACGCCGAAGTGTTTGCCGGCGACGAGCAGTGGCAGGCGATCGAAGTGCCGCAGGCGGCGACTTATGTCTGGAACAACGATTCGACGTATATCCAGCATCCGCCCTTCTTCGATGACATTGGTGGTCCTGCGCCGGTGGTCAAGGACGTCGAAGGGGCGAAAATCCTCGCGCTGCTCGGAGATTCGGTGACCACCGACCACATCTCCCCGGCCGGCAACATCAAGGTTGACAGCCCGGCCGGCCAGTACCTGCGCGAGCAAGGGGTGGAACCGCGGGACTTCAACTCCTATGGCTCCCGTCGCGGCAACCATCAAGTGATGATGCGCGGCACCTTCGCCAACATCCGCATTCGCAACGAGATGCTCGGTGGCGAAGAAGGCGGCAACACGATTTATATTCCGACCGGGGAGAAGCTGCCGATCTACGACGCGGCGATGCGTTACCAGGCATCGGGGACACCGCTGGTGGTGATCGCCGGACAAGAATATGGCACCGGTTCGAGCCGCGACTGGGCAGCCAAGGGCACCAATTTGCTGGGGGTCAAAGCGGTCATCGCGGAAAGCTTCGAGCGGATTCACCGTTCCAACCTGGTGGGCATGGGCGTGTTGCCGTTGCAGTTCAAGCTGGATCAGAACCGCAAGAGCCTGAACCTCACCGGCAAGGAAACCCTGGATATCCTTGGCCTGACGGGTGTCGAACTGACCCCGCGCATGAACCTGACACTGGTCGTCACCCGTGAAGATGGCAACACGGAAAAGGTCGAGGTGTTGTGCCGGATCGATACCCTCAATGAGGTGGAGTACTTCAAGGCCGGCGGGATTTTGCATTACGTGTTGCGGCAGTTGATTGCCTCGTAACAGCCTGCTGACAACGACACCGCCTTCGGGCGGTGTTTTTGTTTACGCGGTGTACGTCTCTATAATCGCGCGCCCATTTTCATGTCGATCACAGATCAAATGTGGGAGCCCCCTCACCATGGGTCGCTCCCACAGGGACTGTGGGCAATCCGCAGAATCTCTGACACAAGGACTTCAAATGCTTGCTCTGCCATGGACTTATCTGGCACTTCTTTCCCTTGGCTACAGCCTGGCGTTGATCTACGGCCATCTCGGCTGGCTGGCTGCCATTTCTTTCGGGTTACTGCTGATCGCCGGTTTCGCCGTTCGCCAGCAACAGGTTCCCTTCGGTCGCTACCTCGGCCACGGCTTGTTCATCTTCCTGGCCGTGGCGCTGGCGACACACTGGCTTCCCGGTTTCTACAACGGTCGCGCCATCGATCCCCAGCGTTTTACCGACGATGCCGTGCCGTTCGCCATGTACCTGAATCTGGACAAACCGCTGGTCGGCTTCTGGCTGTTGCTGGTTTGCCCATGGATTGTCGGCCGGCGCTCCCTGCGACTGTCTGTTTATGCCAGCGCCCTCGCCCTGATCGTGAGCGCCGTGCTGGCCTTGGGTGGCGCGTTGTTGCTGGGGGTGATCAGTTGGGCACCGAAATGGCCGGATCAGGCCTGGTTGTGGCTGCTGAACAATCTGCTGTTGGTGACCGTGGTAGAGGAAGCGCTGTTTCGCGGTTACATCCAGGGCGGTCTGAGCCGACAGTTCAAACACCTGCCTTACGGCGACAACCTCGCGTTATTGCTTGCCTCTTTGCTGTTCGGCCTGGTTCATCTGGGTGCCGGTTGGCAATGGGTGTTGTTGGCGGGCCTCGCGGGGGTCGGTTATGGCCTGGCTTACCGTTTCGGCGGGTTGGGCGCGGCCATCGCCAGCCACTTTGGTTTGAATCTGCTGCATTTCGGCTTGTTCACCTATCCGATGCTCGCCGGGTGACGCAATGGTCGTTTTGCGACGCAGCCACCGATTATTGAAAAAAAATTTCAATAAATGCCTGACGATGCCGACAACCTCTCAAAGCCTTGCGGATTGAAAAAGCCATGCGTAACAACCAGCCCATTACACAACGCGAACGGACCTTTCCGGCTCAGCAACGGTTGATTTCCACCACCGATGCCAAGGGCGTGATCACCTACTGCAACGACGCTTTCGTCGAAATCAGCGGGTTTTCTCGTGAGGAACTGATCCGTGCGCCGCATAACCTGGTTCGTCACCCCGACGTCCCGGCTGCGGTCTTCGCGCACATGTGGGAAACATTGAAACAAGGCTTGCCATGGATGGGCATTGTCAAGAATCGCTGCAAGACCGGTGATCACTACTGGGTTAACGCCTATGTCACACCGGTGTTCGACGGCAATCAGCTGGTCGGTTACGAGTCGGTGCGGGTCAAACCCACCGCCGAGCAGATCCGCCGCGCCGAAGCGCTCTACCAACGCATCAACCAGGGCAAGTCAGCCATTCCTCAAAGCGACAAATGGCTGCCGGTGCTTCAGGACTGGCTACCGTTCATTCTGGTCAGCCAGTTGAGCTTCATGATCGGCGCCACCCTGACGTCCCAATGGGGCTTCGCCCTCGCCGCCGGCCTTTCGGTGCCGTTGGGCTTGATGGGCTTGAGCTGGCAACAGCGCGGTATCAAGCGTTTGCTGCGCCTGGCCGAGCAGACCACGTCCGACCCGCTGATCGCGCAGATGTACACCGACAGCCGCGGCGCCCAGGCGCGTCTGGAAATGTCGATCCTCAGCCAGGAAGCACGCCTGAAAACCTGCCTGACCCGTCTGCAGGACACCGCCGAACACCTGACCGAGCAAGCGAAACAGTCCGACACCCTGGCCCACAACAGCTCCACCGGCCTGGAACGCCAGCGCGTCGAAACCGAGCAGGTGGCCACGGCCGTCAATCAGATGGCCGCCACCACTCAGGAAGTCGCCAGCCACGTGCAGCGCACCGCTGACGCCACCCAGGAAGCCAATCGCCTGACCGGTCGCGGTCGCGACATTGCCGGGGAAACCCGCGAAGCCATTCAGCGCCTGTCGGTGGTGGTCGGTGAAACCGGCCTGACGGTCACGCAACTGGCCAAGGACAGCGACGAAATCGGCGGCGTGGTCGATGTGATCAAAGGCATCGCCGACCAGACCAACCTGCTGGCCTTGAACGCTGCGATTGAAGCCGCGCGTGCCGGCGAGATGGGCCGTGGTTTTGCGGTGGTGGCCGACGAAGTTCGGCAACTGGCGCAGCGCACCAGCGAATCCACCGGGCAGATCCATGCCCTGATCGCCAAGCTGCAACAAACCGCTAGCTCAGCGGTGCAAACCATGGAGACGGGACATCGCCAGGCCGAAGAAGGTGTGGCACGGGTATTGGAAGCGGACCAGGCGCTGGTGGGCATCAGCGAAGCGGTGGCCAACATCACCGACATGACCACCCAGATCGCGGCCGCCACCGAAGAGCAAAGCGCCGTCGCCGAAGAAATCAGCCGCAACATCAGCAACATCTCACACCTGGCCGACCAGACCTCGGAACAGGCACAGAACTCGGCGCTGTTGAGTGAAGAACTGACCAAGACCGCCAATACCCAGTATTCGTTGGTGGAGCGGTTTAACCGCTGATAGCGCTTGAAGGCAAAAAAACCGGACGGCGAAAGCGTCCGGTTTTTTATTGTCCCTTTGAAAATTTGTTGCCTGTGAGGCCGCCATCGCGGCATAGGTATCTACACATCTCTTGAGCTACAGAGATTCACTGCCGGGGCTTGCTGTTTTTGGAGTACATATCCGTTTCTGCGGTCACGGCCGCTGGCGGTTTCGCTTTTCCAAGTGACCCGCCGTAAGGGCGGAACCCTAAGTGGCCATTACCGCAGTAATGGATATGTACACCGAATCGGGAAGATGTGTAGATACCCATGCCCATCGCGGGCAAGCCCGCGAAGAGGCCCGAACTGGCACTGCAGATCTCACTGAAGAAACGCAGCCACCTTCCCCGCCGCAGCCGCTAGATGCTGCTCATGACTAAACCCGGAAGCCTTCAATGGCTTCAAATCATGATCCCCCGCGACCAGCCAGAACACCTCGATGCTCGGCGCCAACGCGTAAGCCTCGACCGCCGCCCGGTTACCCAACGCATCGCGCTCTCCCTGCACGATCAACGTGCGCGTCTTCAATCCCGCCAGATGCTCGACCCGTGGTTTCTCCGGTTTGCCGACGGCGTAAAACGGATACCCCAGGCACACCAACGCATCCGCGCCCAACTCATCGGCCAACAGACTGGCCATCCGCCCGCCCATGGACTTGCCGCCAATGGCCAGCGGCCCGGCGACATGGTGTCGCACCACGGCATACACCTCGCGCCAGCATTCCAGCAGTTTCGGTGCCGGGTTCGGTGGGCGTTTGCCGCCGTCCGCTCGCCGCTGCGCCATGTAGGGAAACTCGAAGCGCAGCACATTGATCCCAGATGCAGCAAGGCGCGCAGCCATGTCGCTCATCCAGCCACTGTCCATCGGCGCCCCGGCGCCGTGAGCGAGAATCAGCGTCGCCGAGGCCTTGCCTGCGGCGGCGTTCCACAGCCATCCATGATCCCGCACGCACTGCGCCCATTGATCCCCGTCAATACTGGCCTTGTGCTGTTTGTCCATGCTTGCCTCGCTTTTAGTCTGCCTATAACTCCAGGCGAAGGGCGCGCTGTTGGCGCTCACTTCGGCTGAACCGTGGATGGGGAACCATGAACACTTCTATCAGTACCGCCTACAACTACAAGGTGGTCCGCCAATTCGCCATTATGACGGTGGTGTGGGGCATCGTCGGTATGGGGCTCGGGGTTTTTCTCGCTGCCCAGTTGGTCTGGCCCGAACTCAACTTCAATCTGCCGTGGACCAGCTTCGGCCGCCTGCGCCCGCTGCACACCAACGCGGTGATCTTCGCCTTCGGTGGCTGCGCCCTGTTCGCCAGTTCGTTCTACTCGGTCCAACGCACCTGCCAGACTCGCTTGTTCGCGCCGAAAATCGCCGCGTTCTGCTTCTGGGGCTGGCAGCTTGTGATTCTCTTGGCTGCCATCAGCCTGCCGCTCGGTTACACCAGTTCCAAGGAATACGCCGAGCTGGAATGGCCGATCGACATCCTGATCACCATCGTCTGGGTCGCCTACGCCATCGTGTTCTTCGGCACGATCATGCAGCGCAAGACCAAACACATTTATGTCGGTAACTGGTTCTTCGGTGGCTTCATCATCACCGTGGCAATCCTGCACATCGTCAACAACCTGGAATTGCCGGTGAGTCTGACCAAGTCCTACTCGCTGTATGCCGGTGCGACCGATGCCATGGTGCAGTGGTGGTATGGCCACAACGCCGTAGGCTTTTTCCTCACAGCCGGTTTCCTCGGGATGATGTACTACTTCGTGCCGAAACAGGCCGAACGCCCGGTGTATTCCTATCGCTTGTCGATCGTGCACTTCTGGGCGCTGATCACCCTGTACATCTGGGCCGGCCCGCACCACTTGCACTACACCGCACTGCCGGACTGGGCGCAGTCGCTGGGCATGGTGATGTCGCTGATCCTGCTGGCGCCGAGCTGGGGCGGCATGATCAACGGCATGATGACCCTCTCAGGCGCCTGGCATAAGTTGCGCAGCGACCCGATCCTGCGTTTCCTCGTGGTGTCGCTGGCGTTCTACGGCATGTCGACCTTCGAAGGGCCGATGATGGCGATCAAGACGGTGAACGCCCTCTCCCACTACACCGACTGGACCATCGGCCACGTTCACGCCGGCGCGCTCGGCTGGGTGGCGATGATTTCCATCGGTGCGCTATACCACATGATTCCGAAAGTCTTCGGTCGCGAGCAGATGCACAGCATCGGCCTGATCAACGCGCACTTCTGGCTCGCCACCATCGGCACCGTGCTGTACATCGCCTCGATGTGGGTCAACGGCATTGCCCAGGGTCTGATGTGGCGCGCCATCAACGAGGACGGCACGCTGACCTACTCCTTCGTCGAAACCCTGGTGGCCAGCCATCCAGGCTTCGTCGTGCGACTGATGGGCGGCGCGATCTTCCTCAGCGGCATGTTCCTGATGGCTTACAACACTTGGCGCACCGTGCGGGCCTCGCAGCCTGCCGAAGCCGCCGCTGCCGCGCAGATAGCCTGAGGAGTCGGCCATGAAACACGAAACAATCGAAAAAAACGTCGGCCTGCTGATGTTGCTGATGGTGTTCGCCGTGAGCATCGGCGGCCTGACCCAGATCGTCCCGCTGTTCTTTCAGGACGTGACCAATAAACCGGTGGAAGGCATGAAGCCCTACACCGCGCTGCAACTGGAAGGTCGCGACATTTACATCCGCGAAGGCTGCGTCGGTTGCCATTCGCAGATGATCCGCCCGTTCCGCGCCGAGACCGAGCGCTACGGGCATTACTCGGTGGCTGGTGAAAGCGTCTGGGATCACCCGTTCCTGTGGGGCTCCAAGCGCACCGGGCCGGATCTGGCCCGGGTGGGCGGTCGCTACTCCGATGACTGGCACCGCGCGCACTTGTACAACCCGCGCAACGTGGTGCCGGAGTCGAAAATGCCGGCGTATCCATGGCTGGTGGCCAATCCTGTCGACAGCAGCCACACCGAAACCAAGATCCGCGCCATGCGTACCCTCGGCGTGCCGTACACCGATGATGACATCGCAGGCTCGGTCGCCTCGCTCCAGGGCAAGACCGAAATGGACGCATTGGTTGCCTACCTGCAAGTGCTCGGCACTGCCATCAAGAGCAAGAGGTGAGCCATGTTCTTTGAATTGAGCAGTGGAATGATCCGTGGCCTGGGCACAGTCGTGGTGTTCGTGGCCTTCGTCGGCCTGACGCTGTGGGTGTTCAACAGCAAACGCAGTCCGCAATTCGCCGAAGCGCGCCTGCTGCCGTTCGCCGACGAGCCGCAACAAGGCACTACCCAAGAATCTGCAACAACAAGGAGTACCCGGCCATGACCACCTTCTGGAGTACGTGGATCTGCGTACTGACCATCGGCAGCCTGATCGGCCTGACCTGGCTGCTGATCGGAACGCGCCGCGGGGAAACCAAGGGCAGCACCGACCAGACCATGGGCCACAGCTTCGACGGCATCGAGGAGTACGACAACCCGCTGCCGCAGTGGTGGTTCATGCTGTTCGCCGGGACGTTGGTATTTGCCGTCGGTTATCTGGTGCTTTACCCGGGCCTGGGCAACTGGAAAGGCATATTGCCCGGTTATGAGAACGGCTGGACCGGTGTCCATGAATGGGAAAAGGAGATGAACAAGGCGGATGCGAAGTTCGGGCCGATCTTCGCCAAATTTGCCGCCATGCCGGTGGAAGAAGTGGCCAAGGACCCACAAGCGCTGAAAATGGGCGGTCGCCTGTTTGCCTCCAATTGCTCGGTGTGCCACGGCTCGGATGCCAAGGGTGCGTTCGGTTTCCCCAACCTTGCGGACAACAACTGGCGCTGGGGCGGCAACGCCGAGACCATCAAGACCACCATCCTGGGCGGTCGCATGGCCGCGATGCCGGCCTGGGGTGAAATCCTTGGAGAAGCGGGCGTGAAAAACGTCGCCGCCTATGTGCGTCATGGACTGGCGGGCCTGCCCTTGCCCGAAGGCAGCACGGCCGATCTACAGGCCGGACAGCAAGCGTTCAGCACCACGTGCGTAGCTTGTCATGGGGCAAACGGCCAGGGCACTGAAGCCATGGGGGCGCCGAACCTGACGCAACCGGCCGGATTCATCTACGGTACAAGCCTGGCGCAACTGCAACAAACCATTCGTCATGGCCGCCAGGGCCATATGCCGGCGCAGAATGAACTGCTCGGCAACGACAAGGTGCAACTGCTGGCCGCTTACGTGTACAGCCTGTCTCAGGGCTTGAACACCGAGCGCTTACAGGCTGTAGGCAAAAGCGAATAAATCTTGACCGCTGCACTGCCGCATTCACTCGGATGCGGCAGTTCCCTGCCCCTTTGCGACGCATTGTCGCACCCTTCCTTGGTCTCGCTTTCCGTTCGCCGGATTCGGGTCTAAGCTTCCCTGCGATGCGGACTGGCCAGTGCCGGTTCCAGGTCGACCCAACCCGATGTGTTCGACGAATCTGCTCGATGACAGGCCGCAAAGGCTGGTAGATACCGGCTATCGTCTCCCTTGCCCTCTGTCACCCGCCCGTCGCATTTGAACACACCCCGTTACAACTGACCTGACCCCCTCGCCATTTTCATCCGCTGCGACATTTTGTCCGGGGGCAATTTTGTCCTTACGCGGCGCATGGAAAGGCCGCAGAATCAGCTTTTGAAAGCATTGACCCAGGTCATGGCGCGTTGCAATGACCCCCCGCTTTCTCCATACTTGCGGCCGATTTTTACTCCTAATAAAACACCCAAACCGTGGAACCTTAGAATGAGCACAGCAATCAGTCCGACTGCTTATAACTATAAGGTAGTCCGCCAGTTCGCCATCATGACGGTGGTCTGGGGGATCCTTGGCATGGGGCTCGGTGTCTTCATCGCCTCACAGCTCGTATGGCCGGAATTGAACTTCGGTCTGCCGTGGACGACTTTTGGACGCTTACGCCCGTTGCACACCAACCTGGTGATTTTCGCCTTCGGTGGTTGTGCTCTGTTTGCCACTTCTTATTACGTCGTGCAGCGAACCTGCCAAACGCGACTGATTTCCGACAGCCTCGCGGCCTTCACCTTCTGGGGTTGGCAAGCGGTGATCGTCGGCGCGATCGTGACCTTGCCGATGGGTTTCACCACCACCAAGGAATACGCGGAACTGGAATGGCCCCTGGCTATTCTGCTGGCCATTGTCTGGGTCACCTACGGTCTGGTGTTCTTCGGCACCATCGTCAAGCGCAAGACCAAGCACATCTATGTCGGTAACTGGTTCTACGGTGCCTTCATCGTCGTGACCGCGATGCTGCACATCGTCAACCACATGTCGCTGCCGGTCAGTCTGTTCAAGTCCTACTCGGCTTACTCGGGTGCGACCGATGCAATGATCCAGTGGTGGTACGGCCACAACGCCGTGGGTTTCTTCCTGACCACCGGCTTCCTGGGGATGATGTACTACTTCGTGCCGAAGCAGGCCGAGCGTCCGATCTACTCCTATCGCCTGTCGATCGTGCACTTCTGGGCGCTGATCACCCTGTACATCTGGGCCGGTCCGCACCACCTGCACTACACCGCACTGCCGGACTGGGCTCAGTCGCTGGGCATGGCAATGTCGATCATCCTGCTGGCTCCGAGCTGGGGCGGCATGATCAACGGCATGATGACCCTCTCGGGCGCCTGGCATAAGCTGCGCACCGACCCGATCCTGCGTTTTCTCGTGGTATCCCTGGCGTTCTACGGCATGTCGACCTTCGAAGGCCCGATGATGGCCATCAAGACCGTCAACTCGCTGTCGCACTACACCGACTGGACCATCGGCCACGTACACGCCGGTGCCTTGGGCTGGGTAGCCATGATCTCGATCGGCGCCATCTACCACATGATCCCGAAACTGTTCGGCCGTGCGCACATGCACAGCACCGGCCTGATCAACGCCCACTTCTGGCTCGCGACCATCGGTACCGTCCTCTACATCGCTTCGATGTGGGTCAACGGCATTACCCAGGGCCTGATGTGGCGTGCAATCAACGATGACGGCACCCTCACCTACTCGTTCGTCGAAGCGCTGCAAGCCAGCCACCCTGGTTTCATCGTCCGCGCCCTGGGCGGTGCGTTCTTCGCCAGCGGCATGCTGTTGATGGCCTACAACGTGTTCCGTACCGTTCGCGCCTCGAACCCGGTTGAAGCCGAAGCCGCTACCAAGATTGCTGTAGTTGGAGCTCACTGATGAAGCATGAAGCAGTCGAGAAGAATATTGGCCTGCTGGCCTTCTTCATGGTTATCGCCGTCAGCATCGGCGGCCTGACCCAGATCGTTCCGCTGTTTTTCCAGGACGTCACCAACAAGCCGGTCGAGGGCATGAAGCCTCGTACCGCCCTTGAACTGGAAGGCCGCGACATCTACATCGCCAACGGTTGTGTCGGCTGCCACTCGCAGATGATCCGCCCGTTCCGTGCTGAAACCGAACGCTACGGCCACTACTCGGTCGCCGGTGAAAGCGTGTGGGACCACCCGTTCCTGTGGGGTTCCAAGCGTACCGGTCCGGACCTGGCCCGTGTCGGCGGTCGTTACTCCGATGACTGGCAACGCGCGCACTTGTACAACCCGCGCAACGTGGTGCCCGAGTCGAAAATGCCGGCCTACCCGTTCCTCGTGGAAAACAAGCTCGACGGCAAAGACACCGCCAAGAAAATGGAAGTCTTGCGCACGCTCGGCGTTCCTTACACCGACGAAGACATCGCCGGCGCCAAGGATGCTGTGAAGGGCAAAACCGAAATGGACGCGCTGGTGGCCTATCTGCAAGGCCTGGGCACCATCATCAAAAGCAAACGGTGATTTAGATGGATATCGGGATGATTCGTGGCCTGGGCACCGTTGTTGTGATGGTGGCCTTCATCGGTCTGGCGTTGTGGGTGTTCAGCCCCAAGCGCAAGTCGGAGTTTGAAGACGCGACCTTGCTGCCTTTCGCGGATGATCCCGAAGCCATCAAGCACGTCGAGCAAGCTTCTAGGAGTAACAAAGAATGACTACGTTCTGGAGTCTGTACGTCACAGTCCTCAGTCTCGGCACCATCTTCGCCCTGACCTGGCTGCTGCTGTCTACCCGCAAGGGCCAGCGCGCCGAGCAGACCGACGAGACGGTCGGCCACTCCTTCGACGGGATCGAGGAGTACGACAACCCACTGCCTAAATGGTGGTTCATGCTGTTCGTGGGCACCATCATCTTCGCCCTTGGCTACCTGGTGCTGTACCCGGGCCTGGGTAACTGGAAGGGCCTGCTGCCGGGTTACGGCTACCTCGATAACGAGAAGCAGACCGCGTTCGCCAACGGCCAGACTGGCTGGACCGGCGTTCACGAGTGGGAAAAGGAAATGGCCAGGTCGGATGCCAAGTTCGGCCCGATCTTCGCCAAGTTCGCTTCCATGCCGATCGAAGAAGTGGCCAAAGACCCGCAAGCCCTGAAGATGGGTGGCCGCCTGTTCGCCTCCAACTGCTCGGTCTGCCACGGTTCCGACGCCAAGGGCGCTTACGGCTTCCCTAACCTGACCGACGCCGACTGGCGCTGGGGCGGCGAAGCGGCAACCATCAAGACCACCATCATGGGCGGTCGTCACGCCGTGATGCCGGCCTGGGCCGAAGTGATCGGCGAACAAGGCGTCAGCGACGTTGCCGCTTACGTGCTGACCAGCCTCGATGGCCGCAAACTACCGGAAGGCGCCAAGGCTGACCCGGTTGCCGGGCAGAAACTGTTCGCTGCCAACTGCGTGGCTTGCCACGGTCCGGAAGGCAAAGGCACCCCGGCCATGGGCGCCCCTAACCTGACCCACCCGGCGGCGTTCATCTACGGTTCGAGCTTCGCTCAGCTGCAGCAGACCATCCGTTACGGCCGTCAGGGCCAGATGCCTGCGCAAGAACAGCTGCAAGGCAATGACAAGGTTCACCTGCTGGCCGCTTACGTCTACAGCCTGTCTCACGGTGAGAAAGCGCCAGTGGCGGACGCCCAGTAAGGCAAACGCTTGATCGCAACAACAAACGGCCCCGCCCATGTGAATTGGCGGGGCCGTTTTCATTTCAGCCTCAAACCTGCTTACTTCAAGACAGGAATGACCCTCACGGCTTCACGGCCGGGCCAGTTACTGTTGTGTACTGCGCTGATTTTCAGAGACTGTCGATCATCGGTAAAACTGGCAATAAGATAGGTTTGCTGGGAAGCAGACCCACTCATGAATACGGGCACTTCGCCAAACAGCTCCCATTTTCTGGAGTACATATGGATCCCTACTCCCTTGTGATCATGCCCGCCAAATACAGCGGTCACCTTGTAGTGGTTGATCATCTGTTTAAATCGGGAAATCTGCGCATCATTGCCAGCCCAGTCATAGACCTTGTGCATATTGAGAATAATAATTTTGCCCTGTGCTCTCGCGCTTTTCAGATCACGCTCAAGCCAGTCCAGCGCATCAGTAATTTCAAAGGACGTTCGAGCCAACGGATTACCGGAAGTAAAATTAACTGTATAGGTCGGCTCATTATTCAATTGAACCAAATGCACATCACCAAAACCCTTTGAGTAGGCGAGACTGCCGTAATAAATTTTCCCAAGCCCCGAACTTCTTGCCGCCAAGTCCATGGACACCCCATTTCCCCAATAGCGTGCCTTGAGGTCATTGATACTCCCGGCTGCACAATTATTCAAAAGACAATCATCTACATTATTGGCATAATCATGGTTCCCCAAACCATAGTCATAGAGCCCCAGCAGCTTCTTCTCAACCCCCCCCTCATGTACGAACGCTCGCCTCCATGACCAAACGCCGTGATATCTCCATTAATCATTACAGGTATACGGTGAGCGCCGCCATTAAGGCTTCTGAAGCTCGCGATATCGGAATATTGCAATTCGATCAATTCTCTTGACCGAGCTTCCTTGTTGGGATCCTGCTCACCCTTATCGGTAAGATCACTCCAGGGATATTGCGAATCCGAGGCAAATATCATGTGTTGCGGTGCTTCTGCAAAAGCAACACTTGAGCCCCAGTAATTAACTAACGCCAAGGCAAGGCATGCCAGCCACTTATTCATTGATAGTTTCATTGAAATCCATTTCCATTGATATTGATTAGCCGCTCTTCGCAGCCATTACATTGAAGCCGCAAAATACAATAAGCCCTTTTAACTCGCAAACAAATGAAACTTTCAAACCAATAAAATATATGTCTGACATTTCGCTAGTTAAGAATCAAAAATATGAACGCACTCTAACGAGTGCCGAGCAAGCAGCTTTACTCAAAAGCCAAATGACCTGCATAACGATTTGTCTCACGGTGAGAAGGCTCCAGCGGCAGACCCAGTAAGGCAAACGCTTGATGCAACAACAACAAAAACGGCCCCACCAATGAGAATTGGCGGGGCCGTTTGCATTTCGACGCCTTCAATAATTTGAGACGAATGCTCAATAGACTCGGATTTCAGCGCCCTGTAGCTTCCCTTTTCACCCTGACGAGCAACGTGAGGGCCAGCGTTCAACAGATGCATTTCAAGGAAGAACCCTATGCGAGAGTCTGACTACGATTGTGTGCTATCCCACGAGGATTTCACTTACGTTATCAACGATGTTGAGGGCATGCCCTCAGACAACGAAAGCACGAAACCGGCCACCGAAGACGTCGGTAGAAAAAAAGACAGCGGGCTGGACAGCCTGGGAGACGGAAGGCTGCCTTGATGCCTTCTCAGAATAAATGAGCCGCTGCACTCCAAGGAGCGGCTCACGAGAGGTGCTTCACGGATCGTCTATAGTCAATTGATCTGGATCATGACTTGTTACATCTGCTACACCATCCACGCCCTCCCCCCAACGCGACCAAAGGTCGCACCCTTGATCTAGAGCGACAGGCGTATCATTGCGCCACTGCAACACCTCTTTTTGACCGCGGTCGGCACGTACTGACCGAGGCATTTTTCCACTGCCGTGGGATGCAACGATGAGCAATCAAATTCCGGTACACGACGTCACTCCACCTGCCAAGAACGCGAGTAACAGCGTCGACCTCTACGCCTCCCGGGAAAAAATCTATACACGCGCCTTCACCGGCCTGTTTCGCAACCTGCGTATGGCGGGCGGTGCCGGACTGTTTCTGCTGTATTTCGGCACGGTGTGGCTGAACTGGGGCGGTCACCAAGCCGTCTGGTGGAACCTGCCAGAGCGTAAATTCTTTATCTTTGGCGCAACCTTCTGGCCTCAGGATTTCATCCTGCTCTCTGGCATCCTGATCATCAGCGCCTTCGGCCTGTTCTTCATTACGGTATATGCCGGACGGGTCTGGTGCGGCTACACCTGCCCGCAAAGCGTCTGGACCTGGATCTTCATGTGGTGCGAAAAGGTCACCGAAGGCGACCGCAACCAGCGCATCAAGCTCGACAAGGCGCCGATGAGCGCCAACAAATTCCTGCGCAAATTCAGCAAGCACACGATGTGGCTGCTGATCGGATTCGTGACTGGCATGACCTTCGTCGGTTACTTCTCGCCGATCCGCGAGCTGACCATCGATTTCTTCACCGGCGAAGCCGACGGCTGGTCGTATTTCTGGGTCGGCTTCTTCACCCTCGCCACCTACGGCAATGCCGGCTGGTTGCGTGAGCAGGTGTGCATTTACATGTGCCCGTACGCCCGCTTCCAGAGCGTGATGTTCGATAAAGACACCCTGATCGTTTCCTACGACCCGCGTCGTGGTGAGGGCCGTGGCCCGCGCAAGAAAGGCATCGACTACAAGGCTCAGGGCCTGGGCGACTGCATCGACTGCACCATGTGCGTCCAGGTCTGCCCCACCGGCATCGACATCCGTGACGGCCTGCAAATCGAATGCATCGGCTGCGCTGCGTGCATCGACGCCTGCGACAGCATCATGGACAAGATGGATTACCCGCGCGGCCTGATCAGCTACACCACCGAGCACAACCTGTCCGGGCAAAAAACCCATAAACTGCGCCCGCGCCTGATCGGCTATGCCTTGGTGTTGCTGGCGATGATTGCATTGCTGGTGACCGCATTCTTCATGCGCTCGCTGGTCGGTTTCGATGTCAGCAAAGACCGCGTGCTGTACCGCGAGAACGCCGAAGGCCGGATCGAAAACGTCTACAGCCTGAAGATCATGAACAAGGACCAGCGCGACCATACCTACGTGCTGGAGGCCTCCGGCCTGCCGGACCTCAAGCTGCAAGGCAAGCGCGAGATCAAAGTCGCCGCCGGGGAGATTTTCAGCCAGCCGGTCGAACTGTCCAGCGCACCGGAACAACTGCCGTCGAGCACTAACGAGGTGAAATTCATCCTCAAGGATGCCGATGACGCCAGCGTCCACGTTGAAGCCAAGAGCCGATTCATCGGCCCACAAACTCGTTGAGAGAAATGACCATGCCCGCCGCAACTGCCGCAAGTCCCTGGTACAAGCACCTTTGGCCGTGGATCATCATCGCCATCCTCGCTTGTTCGGTGGCCTTGACCCTGTCCATGGTGACCATCGCGGTGAACAATCCGGACAATCTGGTCAACGATAACTATTACGAGGCCGGCAAGGGCATCAACCGCTCCCTGGACCGTGAACTGCTGGCCCAGACTTTGCAACTGCGGGCCAGCGTGCACCTGGATGACGTGACCGGCGAAGTCGACCTGCGCCTGAGCGGCAACAGCCAGCCCAAAACCCTTGAGCTGAACCTGATTTCGCCCACCCAGCCGGAAAAGGATCGCAAGATCACCCTGGCCCGCAGCGAAACCGAACAGGGCCGCTACATCGGCCAGTTGAGCGACAAGGTCGAGGGCCGGCGCTTCGTCGAATTGCTGGGCGTGCAGGATGAAAAAACCTGGCGCATGTTCGAAGAAGAACAGGTCAGCCATGCCAAGGATCTGCTGCTCGGGGATGAGCCGCTGCAAGGCGCCGAAGACCTGAAAAAATAGTCACAACGATCTCCTGTGGCGAGCGGGCTTGCCCGCGTTCGGCTGCGCAGCAGCCGCAAGTTGTCTACTCGATCTATCGAGAAGTTCGCGCGGACTGTCTTTGGGACCGCTGCGCGGTCCAACGGGGGCAAGCCCCCTCGCCACAGAGGTCTTTGGGCCTGCCACAATGGTTTTCATGGCAACAAACATGACCAGTCCAACCCCCTGCTACCACTGCGCCCTGCCCGTCCCGGCCGGCAGCCGCTTCACCGCCGCCGTCCTCGGGGAAACCCGCGAATTCTGCTGCCCGGGTTGCCAGGCAGTGGCCGAGGCAATCGTGGCCGGAGGGCTGGAAAGCTATTACCAGCATCGCAGCGAGGTTTCGGCCAATCCCGAAGCCCTGCCAGTGCAGTTGGTCGACGAGTTGGCGCTGTATGATCGCGCCGATGTGCAGCAACCCTTCGTCCGCCACGAAGGCGAACTCGCCGAAACCACTCTGTTGATGGAAGGCATCAGTTGCGCCGCCTGTGGCTGGCTGATCGAAAAGCACCTGCGCAGCCTGCCGGCGGTGGCCGAAGCACGCCTGAACCTGTCCAACCATCGCCTGCATGTGCGCTGGGCCGATGCCCAGTTGCCCTTGAGCCAGGTACTCAGCGAATTGCGCCACATCGGTTACGCCGCCCACCCATATCAACCCGACCGCGCCAGCGAACAACTGGCCAGCGAAAACCGCCTGGCCCTGCGCCAACTCGGGGTTGCCGGGCTGCTATGGTTTCAGGCAATGATGGCGACCATGGCCACCTGGCCGGAATTCAATATCGACCTCAGCCCCGAACTGCACACCATCCTGCGCTGGGTCGCGCTGTTTTTGACCACACCGATCGTGTTTTACAGCTGTGCACCGTTCTTCAAAGGGGCGATGCGCGACTTGCGCACCCGTCACCTGACCATGGACGTCTCAGTATCGCTGGCGATTGGCAGCGCCTACATCGCCGGGATCTGGACTTCGATCACCGGGGTCGGCGAGCTGTATTTCGATGCGGTGGGCATGTTTGCGCTGTTCCTGCTGGCCGGGCGTTATCTGGAACGTCGCGCCCGGGAACGCACCGCCGCCGCGACCGCACAATTGGTCAATCTGCTGCCGGCCTCCTGCCTGCGGCTGAGTGCCGACGGCCAGAGCGAGCGGATTCTGCTCAGCGAGTTGCGCGTGGGCGATCAGGTGCTGGTGCACCCCGGTGCGATCCTGCCGGCCGACGGCAAGATCCTCGACGGTCAGTCGAGCATCGACGAATCCCTGCTCACCGGCGAATACCTGCCACAACCACGAACCCTGGGCGATGCCGTCACCGCCGGCACCTTGAATGTCGAAGGTGCGCTGACCGTGGAAGTCCTGGCGCTGGGTCAGGACACGCGTCTGTCGGCCATCGTCCGCCTGCTGGATCGCGCCCAGGCCGAAAAGCCGCGGCTGGCGGAAATCGCCGACCGCGCCGCGCAGTGGTTTTTACTGCTGACGCTTATCGCCGTGGCCGCCATCGGCTTGCTCTGGTGGGAGCTGGATTCATCGCGGGCGTTCTGGATCGTCTTGGCAATGCTGGTTGCCACCTGCCCGTGCGCCTTGTCCCTGGCCACACCGACTGCCCTCACCGCCGCCACCGGCACGCTGCACAAGCTGGGGCTTTTGTTGACGCGCGGCCATGTACTGGAAGGCCTGAACCAGATCGACACAGTGATTTTCGACAAGACCGGCACCCTCACCGAAGGTCGCCTGGCGCTGCGTTCGATCCGGCCTCTTGGGCCCCTGACCAGCGATCAATGCCTGAGCCTCGCCGCCGCCCTGGAAAACCGCTCCGAACACCCGATCGCCCGGGCTTTTGGCCGCGCGCCGCTGGCCGCCGAGGAAGTCCACAGCACGCCAGGCCTGGGCCTTGAAGGGCTGGTCGGCTTGCAACGCCTGCGCATCGGCCAACCGGGGTTTGTCTGCGAACTCAGCGGCGCAGCAGTGCCGCTGATGCCGGATGAAGCCGGCCAATGGCTACTGCTCGGCGACAGCCGGGGGCCGCTGGCGTGGTTCGTCCTCGACGATCGTTTACGCGCCGACGCGCCCGCCCTGCTGGCTGCGTGCAAGGCTCGCGGCTGGCGCACGTTGCTGCTGTCCGGCGACAGCTCGCCAATGGTCGCCAGCGTCGCCGCCGAATTGGGCATCGACGAGGCCCGTGGCGGTTTGCGTCCGGACGATAAATTGCAGGTGCTGCAACAACTGCACCTGGAAGGTCGCAAGGTGTTGATGCTCGGTGACGGGGTCAACGACGTGCCGGTGCTGGCCGCCGCCGACATCAGCGTGGCGATGGGCTCGGCCACTGACCTGGCGAAAACCAGTGCCGATGCGGTATTGCTGTCGAACCGCCTCGACGCGCTCGTGCAAGCCTTCAGCCTGGCCCGACGCACCCGCCGGGTCATCATCGAGAACTTGCTGTGGGCGGCGCTGTACAATGGCCTCATGTTGCCGTTCGCCGCCCTTGGCTGGATCACTCCGGTATGGGCTGCGGTCGGCATGTCCATCAGTTCGTTGACCGTGGTGTTGAATGCCCTGCGCCTGACTCGCCTGCCGAGCGCCCCGGCTGTCGGCACCACGCCAGAAACCCGTCCGCTGCCGGCCTGAGCCGCGCGGGCATGGAGTCCAGATGCCAGCTCTTTACGTGATGATCCCGGCCGCGCTGCTGATCGTGGCCATCGCTGTCTACATCTTCTTCTGGGCAGTCGACAGCGGTCAGTACGACGACCTCGACGGCCCGGCCCACAGCATCCTGTTCGACGACCAGGACCCGAACCACACGGCAGCAGTCGACGAGGCCAGCAGCCAACCGGCCAAACCGGACGACAAGGCGCCGCCCCATGTTTGAATTGGCACCGCTGCTGGTGTCGGCGGTGATCCTCGGCTTGCTCGGTGGCGGGCATTGCCTGGGGATGTGCGGCGGCTTGATGGGCGCGTTGACCCTGGCGATCCCCAAGGAACAACGCAACCGACGCTTTCGATTGTTGCTGGCCTATAACCTGGGGCGGATTCTCAGCTATGGCGCTGCGGGTCTTCTGATCGGCCTGGCCGGCTGGGCCGTGGCTAATAGCCCGGCGGCAATGTTTATGCGCATCCTCGCCGGACTGCTGCTGATTGCCATGGGGTTGTACCTGGCCGGCTGGTGGAGCGGTTTGACCCGCATCGAAAGCCTCGGTCGCGGTCTGTGGCGGCATATCCAGCCGGTTGCCAACCGACTACTGCCAGTATCGAACCTGCCCCGCGCCTTGCTGCTCGGCGCGCTGTGGGGCTGGCTGCCGTGCGGGCTGGTTTACAGCACATTGCTGTGGTCGGCGAGCCAGGGCAATGCGCTGGACAGTGCCTTGCTGATGCTGGCATTCGGGCTGGGCACCTGGCCGGTGCTGCTCGCCACAGGGCTGGCCGCTGAGCGCGTCACGGCGTTATTGCGCAAACGCAGCGTGCGCATGACGGGTGGCTTGCTGGTGATGTTATTCGGTATCTGGACCTTGCCAGGGCCGCATCAGCATTGGCTCATGGGGCATTAGATCGGCGGTGTGCCCATCGCGGGCTTGCCCGCGATTGAGCCCTCACTGACAACCCAAATCCCGACCCTTGATGCAAATCAAGATGCCCCACAGCACTTACCCCTAGACTCGCACACACAGCCAGCCTATCCGGGGAATGCCCGCATGCTCGACGCCATTCGTTGGGACACAGATCTGATCCGCCGTTACGACCTGGCGGGACCGCGCTACACCTCATACCCGACCGCTGTGCAATTCGACAGCCAGATCGGCACCTTCGACCTGTTTCACGCCCTGCGCGACAGCCGCAAGGCCCTGCGCCCGCTGTCGTTGTATGTGCACGTGCCGTTCTGCGCGAACATTTGCTACTACTGCGCCTGCAACAAAGTCATCACCAAGGACCGCGGCCGCGCCCTGCCCTATTTGCAGCGCCTGGAACAGGAAATCCAGCTGATCGCCTGCCACCTCGACCCGATGCAGAAAGTCGAACAACTGCATTTCGGCGGCGGCACACCGACCTTTCTCAGCCACGATGAGCTGCGTCAGTTGATGGCCCAGTTGCGCAAGCATTTCAACCTGCTGGACGACGATTCCGGCGACTACGGTATCGAAATCGACCCGCGCGAGGCCGACTGGTCGACGATGGGGCTGCTCCGTGAGCTGGGCTTCAACCGGGTCAGCATCGGCCTGCAAGACCTCGACCCGGTAGTGCAACGAGCGGTCAATCGCCTGCAAAGCCTGGAAGAAACCCGAGCGGTAATCGACGCCGCCCGTACCCTGCAATTTCGCTCGATCAACATCGATCTGATCTACGGCCTGCCGAAGCAGACACCCGAGAATTTCGCCCGCACCGTCGACGAAGTCATCAACCTGCAACCGGACCGGCTCTCGGTGTTCAACTACGCCCATTTGCCGGAACGTTTCATGCCGCAACGGCGGATCAACGGCAACGAACTGCCGGCGCCGGCGCAGAAGCTGGAAATGTTCCAGCGCACCATCGAACAGCTGGCCGCCGCCGGTTACCGCTACATTGGCATGGATCACTTCGCCCTGCCCGATGATGAATTGGCGATTGCGCAGGAAGAATCGACCTTGCAACGCAACTTTCAGGGCTATACCACCCACGGTCATTGCGATTTGATCGGCCTGGGGGTATCGGCCATCAGCCAGATCGGCGATCTGTACTGCCAGAACAGCAGCGACCTCAACCAGTACCAGAACGCTTTGGCATCCGCTCAACTGGCCACCAGCCGCGGCCTGGTGTGCAACGCTGACGATCGCTTGCGCAGAGCAGTGATCCAGCAACTGATTTGCCATTTCAACCTGGAGTTCGCGGAAATCGAGCAGGCGTTCAATATAGATTTTCGCGGTTACTTCAGCGAGCTTTGGCCACAGTTGCAGAAGATGGCCGAGGACGGACTGATCGAGCTGGACAACCAACGGATCACCGTGCTCCCCGCAGGCCGGCTGCTGGTGCGTTCGGTGTGCATGGCGTTCGATGCGTATCTGGAACACACCAATCGCCAGCGGTTTTCACGAGTGATCTAGCCAATAGACCCTAGGCCCCCTATGGTTAATTGTCGCAGGCTGGCCCGAATGTCCTCCCGTGAGTTACCCTTACGGCTTATGTGTGTTTTCCCACAAGGATTAAAGAAATGTCCGAGCCAGTAAAGCTGCGCGCTCATAGCCAGGCCCATTGCAAGGATTGCAGCCTGGCCCCTCTCTGCCTGCCACTTTCTTTGAATCTGGAAGACATGGATGCGCTGGACGAAATCGTTAAACGCGGTCGACCGCTGAAAAAGGGCGAGTTCCTGTTTCGCCAGGGCGACATTTTCGATTCCGTTTATGCAGTACGCTCCGGCGCCCTGAAAACCTTCAGCCTGAGCGATGGCGGCGAAGAACAACTCACCGGCTTCCATTTGCCGAGTGAGCTGGTCGGCCTGTCGGGCATGGACACCGAGCAGCACCCGGTCTCGGCGCAAGCCCTGGAAACCACCTCGGTGTGCGAAATCCCGTTCGAGCGCCTCGACGAACTGGCCCTGCAACTGCCACAACTGCGCCGTCAGTTGATGCGAGTGATGAGCCGCGAGATTCGTGACGATCAGCAAATGATGTTGCTGCTGTCGAAGAAAACCGCCGACGAACGCATCGCCACCTTCCTGGTCAACCTGTCGGCACGTTTCCGCGCCCGGGGTTTCTCGGCCAACCAGTTCCGGTTGAGCATGTCGCGCAACGAAATCGGCAATTACCTGGGCCTGGCAGTGGAAACCGTGTCCCGGGTGTTCACTCGCTTCCAGCAAAACGAACTGATCGCCGCCGAGGGCAAGGAAGTGCATATCCTCGACCCGATCCAGCTCTGCGCCCTGGCTGGCGGTTCGCTCGAGGGCTGATCCTGGCGATGGCGGCTGAGCGAAACGTTTCAGCCGCCGTTATACTGCATCGTTTGCAGCCCGCCAGGACACTTCGACGATGGTCTTCGACTCCTTCGACATCAAATCCCTGATCCGCCCCGTGATCGACTTCCCCAAGCCGGGCGTGATCTTTCGCGACATCACCCCATTGTTCCAGTCGCCCACGGCCCTGCGCCTGGTGATGGACAGTTTTGCCCATCGTTACGTCGAGGCCGACTTTACCCACATCGGCGCCATGGATGCCCGCGGCTTCCTGATCGGCTCGATTCTGGCTTATCAGTTGAACAAGCCGCTGGTGCTGTTTCGCAAGCAAGGCAAATTACCGGCCGACGTGCTGGCCGAGGGTTATCAGACCGAGTACGGCGAAGCCTTCCTCGAAGTCCACGCCGACAGCCTGTGCGAGGGTGATTCGGTGGTGATGTTCGATGACCTGATCGCCACCGGCGGCACGCTGATTGCGGCGGCCAACCTGGTTCGGCGCATGGGTGCGCGGGTGCATGAAGCGGCGGCGATCATTGACTTACCGGAGTTGGGTGGCTCGCAACGGCTGGAAGACATGGGGATTCCGACTTTCTGTCTGACGCAGTTTGCGTTGAGCGATAAGTAAGCGGCGTCTGGAAGGACGCCTTCGCGGGCTTGCCCGCGATGGCGTCAATTGCCACACCGCCAACTACAGCCCCATCTGCTTACTGATAATCTCGTTCATCACTTCCCGCGTCCCGCCACCAATCGACAGAATCCGGTTATCGCGGTACAGCCGCTCCACCAGACTTTCACGCATGTAACCCAAACCACCCAGAATCTGCACCGCGTCGGTGGTAATGCGATCTGCGGTGTCTGTAGCGAAATTCTTCGCCATGGAAATCTCTTTGATCACACTCTGCCCGGCCGCCATTTTCGTCGCCTGGCGGTAGGTGAATTCCCGTGAAACCTCCAGCGCCGTGGCCATTTCCGCGAGGCGGTGCTTGAGCACCTGGAACTTGCCGATGGGTTTACCGAAGGCTTCACGCTGGCGAGCCCATTTCAGGCTCTCCTCCAGCGCCAACTGCGCGGTCATGTTGGCCATCAGCGCCAAGGCCAGACGCTCGCTCTGGAAGTTGCCCATAATGCAGGTGAAGCCCTTGTTTTCGGCACCGATCAGATGGCCCATCGGCACCCGGCAATCATCGAAAAACAGCTCGGCAGTGTCCGACGCCCACCAGCCCATTTTCTTCAACTGGCGACCGACGGTGAAACCGGGAGTACCTTTCTCGATCAGCAGCAAACTGATGCCGCCGAAACCCGGTTCGCCGGTGCGCACCGCGACGGTGTAGAAATCCGCGCGAACGCCGCTGGTAATGAAGGTTTTACTGCCGCTGACCCGGTAGAAGTCGCCGTCGCGCACGGCGCGGGTTTGCAGGTTGGCCACATCGGAGCCGCCACTGGGCTCGGTGACGGCCAAGGCGCTGATCTTCTCACCCGCCAGCACCAGAGGCACAACACGATCGCGGACTTCGGGCCTGGCCCACTTGAGGATCGGCGGCAGACCGATGTCCAGCGAGCCCAGCCCCGCGACCAAACCACCGGAACCACAGCGCATCAGCTCTTCACTGGCGGCGATCTTGGCGAACACATCGCCTTCATGGCTACCGCCCAAGGCTTGGGGATAACCGATGCCCAGAATCCCCGCCGCGCCGGCCTTGAGGTAGAGCTCACGGGGAAAGCTTTCGGCTTCTTCCCACTGATCGATGTCGGGAAGAATCTCGCGCTCGACGAAACGTCTGACGCTGTCGCGGACCAATTGGTGGCTGGGGTCGAAGTATTCCTGGAAGGCAGGCATCGGCGAACTCCACTGAAGGTTCAGCGAAGTTAACCGAGCGCTTGCTTGGTTTTCAAGTGAGGATTGAAGATGCGGTTACAGCGAAATCGGCTTACGCCCGGCAAACGAATGCGCCAATGTCCCGCCATCCACCAGTTCCAGCTCGCCACCCAACGGCACGCCGTGGGCAATGCGCGAGGCAATCAGGCCCTTGTTGCTGAGCAACTGGGCGATGTAATGCGCCGTGGCCTCGCCTTCCACCGTCGGGTTGGTGGCGAGGATGACTTCGGTAAACGTGCCCGCCTCTTCGATCCGCGCCATCAGTTGTGGAATGCCAATGGCTTCCGGCCCCAACCCGTCCAGAGGCGACAAGTGGCCCTTGAGCACAAAGTAGCGACCGCGGAAACCAGTCTGCTCCACGGCGTAAACGTCCATTGGACCTTCCACTACACACAACAAGGTGTCGTCACGGCGTGGATCAGCGCATTGCGGGCACAAATCGTCTTCGGTCAGCGTGCGGCACAAGCGGCAATGGCCCACCCCTTCCATGGCCTGGCTCAGCGCCTGGGCCAGTCGCGAACCGCCGCTGCGATCGCGCTCAAGCAGTTGCAACGCCATGCGCTGGGCAGTTTTCTGACCCACACCCGGCAAAATTCGCAGGGCATCGATCAGTTGGCGAATCAAAGGGCTGAAGCTCATGGGGAAAAAGTCCGACATAACAACGAGACGCGGTTTATACCCGCGCCTCTGTTTAGCGTCAAATAGCAGCGCCAATTACTCAGTCCGCGCAACCCGCACCACCCGTTTGCCTACTTTTCACTGTGGCGAGGGAGCTTGCTCCCGCTGGGTCGCGTAGCGGCCCCACTCTCTACCTGAAAAGAGGGGGACTGCTGCGCAGTCCAACGGGAGCAAGCTCCCTCGCCACAGGGATTAGCAAAAACCAGCCAGAAACAAAAATGCCAGGCGCGATGCCTGGCATTTTTTTAACCCATCCAACGCGCGTTGGCGAATCAGAATGGCAGTTTCATACCCGGTGGCAGTTGCATACCAGCGGTCATGCTGCCCATTTTGTCCTGGCTGTTGGCTTCGATCTTGCGCACGGCGTCGTTGACGGCGGCGGCGAATACAGCCTCCAGCATCTCTTTGTCGTCTTCGCTCAGGCCTTCGACCAGGCTTGGGTCGATGGTCACGCGCTTGACGTCGTGACGACCGGTCATTACCACGGTGACCATATCGCCACCGGCTTTACCGGTGACTTCGGCGTTGGCCAGCTCTTCCTGCATCTTGGCCATTTTTTCCTGCATCTGCTGCGCCTGCTTCATCAGGCCGGCCATGCCACCTTTCATCATGGGAATCACCTCAAAAGTACTTGGATAAAAACAACGCCCGGCGAGTGCGGCCAAGCGCTTTCAGTTATTAGCCCTGACTGACCAGAGCCTCGACAGGTTCAATAGTATCGTGACGGACCACCGCCCCGAACTGCTGCATCATTTGCTGGATGAACGGATCGCCGTGGATCGATTCCTCGGCCTCGCGCTGACGGTCGGCGCGGCGGCGGGATGCGGCCTGGGCCGGGGTTTCCTGCTCGGGCTTGATCAGCTCCATGCTCAGGGTCAGCGTGCGCCCGTGAAACTGGTTCAGCGCATCATTGAGGCGACGTTGTTGCGTCGCGTTGAACAAGGCACTGTGGGCCGGGTCCAGGTGTAACAGCCAGTTGTCGCCATCGACGGCGATCAGCGTGCAATTGGCGGCGATACTGCCCGTCATGCCGGATATCGGCAATTTCGGGAACAACTCCAGCCATTGCAGGGCCAGGCCGGTGGCAGGCATCGCGGCCGGTTCAGGCTCGGGTTCCGGCGCAGGTTCGGCGGTGTGCTCACTGGCCAGTTCGTCGAGGTAGCTGTAGGCCGAATCCATGTCCGGCTCGATGTAGTCCTCGTCCAGCGGCGGCTCGTCGTCCGGGTCCATGCCTGGCGTCGCAGCATCGACTTCGGCCACGGACGGTTCCGGAATCGGCGCAGCGGCCCACTCCGGCGCGTCTGGCACTACGCTGTCCGGTGTCGGCATGGGCATCGGCGGCAATTCGGGTTGTTCGCCGGCCGTTTCCAGCACTGGCTCGACGGCGGGCTGCTGGACAACCTCGGGCTCTACCGGATCGTTCCAGGGCAGATCGACGACTTCTTCGACCGCTGCAGTCTCGGCAACCGGCTCGGGCTCAGGCACGACCACGGGTGCGACCGGCTCAGGTTCGGCCGCCGGTGCTGGCGCCGGTGCAGCCACGGGCGCAACTGGAGCCGGTGCAACCGCCGCAGCGACTACCGGCGCAACGACCGGCACGGCAGCCACTGAGTTTGCGGAATCAACCGTGGCCTGGCTGATCCCCACCGGCTTTAGCGGTTGCCTGGGAGCATCCGCGGTGTCTGCCGGCCGGAACGCGAGCATCCGCAGCAGAACCATCTCAAAGCCGCCGCGCGGGTCCGGTGCCAACGGCAAATCCCGGCGCCCGATCAGGCCCATCTGGTAATAGAACTGCACATCTTCGGCCGGCAGTGCCTGGGCCAGCGCCAGCACCCGATCACGGTCGCCATGGCCGTTGTCGACACCTTCAGGCAGGGCCTGGGCGATGGCGACACGGTGCAGCACGTTGAGAATTTCCGAAAGTACGCCGTTCCAGTCCGGGCCTTGCTCGGCCAGATGGCGCACCGCTTCGAGCAACGCCTTGGCATCACCTTCGATCAGCGCATGCAGGACGTCGTAGACCTGGCCATGATCGAGGGTGCCGAGCATCGCCCGCACGTCGGCGGCCAGGACCTTGCCTTCACCGAAGGCGATGGCCTGGTCGGTCAGGCTCATGGCGTCGCGCATCGAACCGTCGGCGGCGCGGCCCAGCAGCCACAGCGCGTCGTCTTCGAACGGCACGTTCTCGACGCTCAGCACATGGCTCAGATGCTCGACCACCCGTTCCGGGGTCATGTTTTTCAGGGAGAACTGCAGGCACCGCGAGAGAATCGTTGCCGGAAGTTTCTGCGGATCGGTGGTGGCCAGGATGAACTTGACGTAGGGCGGCGGCTCTTCGAGGGTTTTCAACAGCGCATTAAAGGAATGGCTGGAGAGCATGTGCACTTCGTCGATCAGGTAGACCTTGAAGCGCCCGCGACTCGGCGCGTACTGCACGTTGTCGAGCAGTTCGCGGGTGTCTTCGACCTTGGTCCGGCTCGCGGCGTCGATCTCGATCAGGTCGACGAAGCGGCCCTCATCGATCTCGCGGCACACCGAGCACTCGCCGCAGGGGGTCGAGGTGATACCTGTTTCACAGTTCAGGCATTTGGCGATGATCCGCGCGATGGTGGTCTTGCCGACGCCGCGGGTGCCGGTAAACAGGTAGGCGTGGTGCAGCCGCTGGCTGTCCAAGGCATTGATCAGAGCCTTGAGCACATGGGTCTGGCCGACCATTTCGCGGAACGAGCGCGGACGCCATTTACGTGCAAGAACCTGATAACTCATCGAAAACCGTCGCAACGAAGGAACACAAGCGGCTAATGCTAGCGGAGCAAGGCCAAAATTGCATCCGGTGCGCTCGTCTATTCTGGCTAAGCTGCACGTTGAGGGGCATTTATGGGCTCAGGTTTGAGCCGTACCGGAGCGTTTATGCGTTTTGCCTTGGGGGTATTGCTGCTATTGGTCAGCCTGAGTGTCGCGGCCGCCGACGCGCCGCTGCGCTTTGTCGTGTCCGACAGCTGGGCCATGCCCATGGTGCAACTCGAGCGCGGCCGGCCGACCCAGGGCATTTTGTACGACATGATGCTCAGCCTGGCGACACAAGTCGGCATGCCCGCAGAGTTTCATGTGTTGCCTCGGGCGCGAGTGCAAAACGCCATGGACCATGGCGAAGTCGATATCCGCTGCCATGTTTCACAGTCCTGGTTGCCGAACCTGTCCGGGGACTATATCTGGAGCGTTCCGCTGCTGGTCCAGCGCGACTTGCTGATTGGCCAGCGCAACTCGCCCACATCAGTCAACCTGGCAGACCTGCCCGGACAGTCGATCGGCACCGTGCGCGGCTATAGCTACCCGACTCTGCAACCCTTGTTCGATGCCGACCGGTTGCACCGCGAAGACGCGCGCAATCAGGAACAGGTGCTGGAAAAACTGCTGGCCGGACGCTACCACTATGCCGTGAGCAATCAATGGACCCTGGACTGGTTCAACCAGCGCCTGCTGCCTGACCAGCAACTGCAAAGCGTGGCGCTGGTGCACGAGCAAACCGTCGGTTGCTACGTGCGCAACGACCCCAAGATGCCCGTGCAGCACATCCTGGACACCTTGCTGAAAATGAAAACGTCCGGGGAGATCAATGACATCATCCGGCTCTATACCGGCAATTCTGATCAGTAGCCGCTGGCTCTCAGGCTATCTGGTCGAGTGCCCGCCATTGTAACGGGGCGACAAACCCCGCTACCCAGTCCGGCACCTCGTCGGGTGGCATGGGTCGGGCAATGAAGTAGCCTTGCGCAACTTCGCACCCCAACCGCAACAGCAACTCACCGTGTTCAAGGCTTTCCAGCCCCTCGGCAATCACTTGCCGGCCGAATGCCCGGGCGAGACTGATCACCGCCGTGGTCAGGGCCAGGTCGTCACGATCATTCAGAATGTCTCGCACGAATGATTTATCAATCTTGATGGTTTGGGTACGCAAACGCTTGAGGTAACTCAAGGACGAATAACCCGTACCAAAGTCACCCAAGGAAAACTGCACCCCCAACGCCTGACAGGCCTGCAAACAGGCGCTGACATGCTGGATATTCTCGATCGCCACCGATTCGACGATTTCCAGGTCGAGCATCTGCGGGGCTACCTGGGCATGTCGACCGAGTACGTGCCTGAGCCGATCGACGAAATCCGCACGCTGAAAATGTCGCGCCGCAATATTGATACTGACTGGCCAGCCCTGCCCCGCCTGTTGCCAACGGTGCAACTGCGACAAAACCTGGTCCATCACCCATTCGCCGATATCGATGATCAGGTCCGTGTCTTCCACCAGCGGCAAAAACTCCCGAGGCAGGACCATGCCATTTTGCGGATGCTGCCAACGCAACAACGCTTCGAAACCGACGACCACGCCGCGACGCATGTTCACCTTGGGCTGAAAATACAGGCGCAATTCGCCGGCAATCAAAGCCTGACGTACCCGTTCGACGGTCTGGTGAGTGGCCTTGACCTCCTGATCCCGGGACACGTCGAACAGATGAAAACGGTTTCGCCCGCCCTGCTTGGCCACGTACATCGCCTGATCGGCGTGACGCAGCAAGGTTTCGGCATCTTCGTTGTCATGGGGAAACAGAGTGACGCCGATACTGGCAAACACATTGATGTCCTTGCCGTGCAGTGCATAAGGCTCCGAGATCGCGCCCAGCACGCGGTTCAGCGCCGCGCGCAATTCCGGCAGATCACGCACGTAACGCAACACCAGCACAAACTCGTCGCCGGCCAGTCGCGCCACCACGTCTTCGCCGCGCACAATGTCGCGCAGGCGCTTGGCCACTTCCACCAGCAACATATCGCCACTGGCGTGGCCATAGCCGTCGTTGACCGCTTTGAACCCGTCGAGGTCAAGCATGCACACTGCTAACGGAATGTTTTCATGCCGGGAGAATTCCAGCGCTTGATCCAGCAAATCCGAGAGGAACGCGCGATTGGGCAGCCCGGTCAGCACATCGTGCCCGACCCGCCACTGCAGGGATTGCAGCAGTTGACGCTTTTCGCTGATGTCGAAACGAATCGACAGGTATCGGTTAACGTGCCCGGTGGCGTCATCGAGCACCGGCACCATGGTGCTGTCGACCCAATACAGGCTGCCATCCTTGGCGCGATTACAGATCTCGCCCTTCCAGATATTACCCAAGGCGATCGTGCGCCACATGGCGGCGAAGAACTCGGCGGAGTGCAGGCCGGAGTTCAGCAGGCGATGATTCTGCCCGAGCAGTTCCTCGCGGCTGTAGCCGGACACGGCGCAGAATTGATCGTTGACGTAGGTAATCCGGCCGTTGAGATCGGTCTCGGAAAAAATCGCGGCGGCATCCACGGCCCTGCGGTATTTCTCATCCATGAGTCAGGCTCTGTCGCTAGCGGTGGTACCGCTCGACCAGCGCAGGATGCCCGGAAGAGATGATTTGAGAAGTACGGCGCAGAGACACGTTATCGCTCCATGAACAGCATTTGATCGCCCCCGGACAGCCGAAGATCAACTAGGCTCAAAGGCTTCGGGCAAGGCAGCAACACCGACTCGGGGTAACATTTCGTGAGGCTCGACCGCCAACGGTCTCTCCGCATGCCCGGTAAGGGAGCGCAATGCTGGCTTTTTCATATCGCCTAAACTTCAGAAAGCAGAACACCAAAAACCCCTTCGAAGCGGCGATTCTACGAAATGCATCACATTTTGCAAAGCAAGGTGATGGATCATGCAGTTGCCTAATGCAAAAATCTATCGTTAAGTTCTTGATTCTAAATGGGAATTGAGCGATGCAAATTTCAAGTTTGGGTGCGGCCATCCGACGCTACCGCAAGGTCGCAGGGCTTACTCAGGCTGAACTCGGCGAAAAAACCGGTTTTGACCCCAAAACCATCAGCCGCTTCGAAACTGGCACCTATACCCCCAGCGTGGAAGCATTGTTCCTGCTTGCCGACGTGCTGGGCGTGAAGCTGAAAGCCTTTTTTGCAGATCTGGGCGACGAAGATGAACAGCGGGCGTACCTGTTCAGCGTCATACACAAAGCCACCCCGAAGGATCTGGGAAAGCTGATCGCAGCGGTTGACCAGGCCTTGTCCAAGCCTTAGTGCCAGTCAATGAAAAAGGAGGCGGACCTGTCGAATACGGCAGATCGGCCTCCTTTTTTATATTCCGCGCTCTTCAAATCGGAAACGACGAAACACCGCCCTGGATGAGCTCCATGGCAGGGGAAAGTTAGTATTTTTTAGATAGAAAACACGAAAGAGGGTTCGTGTTGCGTTATGGAGGCAACCCCACCAGCCACACCCCGGCACACAATGTCACCGCTGCGGCTGCTCCCTTCCAGGCCTGACCGGGTTCACGGCTGATCGTTGCGGGGGGACCGATGGGGTCACCATAACGACGCTCACCTGACGGCGAGCCGCGCCATTGTACCTATCTGAGACGAAGTTACAACCGTTCGGGCAGATTAAAAAATATGAGCCTCTTCAAGGACATGCGCTAACCTTAAAAGATCGCGACCTGTAACAGCTGGCGAAGCCTGCGTTCGGAAGCTACAGATCGTGCAACACCTCATCCGCCCGGCCGCCCTCCTGCTGGATCACCAGATGAACGAAGTGCAGCTTGGCGATCACCGCTGGCGGCAGGACGAACGGATAGAAATCCGGCTGGCCCATGCTGCGTGACAGTTCGTTGAGCATGCCGGCCAGCTCGATCCAGGCGTTGACGAACGACAGGAACGCCGGACCGCCAGGGTGCTGCGGGTCGAATAGCGTGCTCGGCGGAAACGGCTGGTAATCGAAATCCAGTTCCTGGGCGCTCATGCCAAAACCCAGCGCGGTGTCTACTGCATCCATCATGTGCAGGTAGTGAGCCCAGGTTTCCGCCCAGTCTTCCCAGGGGTGCATGGTGGCGTAGGCGCTGACGGAATGTTGCGGCCAGTCAAGCGGCGCGCCTTGCTGATAATGCCGCTCAAGGGCTTCAGCGTAGCTGGCACGCTCGTCACCGAACAGGCCACGAAAGGGTTCCAGCCAATCACTGTTGGCGATTAGCCGATCCCAGTAGTAATGCCCTGTTTCATGGCGAAAATGCCCAAGCAACGTGCGATAGGGTTCGTGCATTTGCACGCGGATCTGCTCGCGATGGGCATCGTCGGCTTCTTTGATGTCGAGGGTGATCAGGCCGTTGGCGTGCCCGGTGGTCGGCGGCTTGCCTTCGAGGTCGATACCGATGAAGTCGAAGGCCAGACCAGCGTCTTCATCCATGGTTTTCGCAATGACCTGCAAGCCCAGGCTGAGCAACTGCGCCACCAGACGGCGCTTGGCAATTTCCACTTTGCGCCAGCGCTCGTGGTTCTCAGCGATCGTCAGGTCGGGAATGGTGCGATTCAAGCTACAGGCGATGCACAACGCATCATGATCATTGCTCGGCAGCAACCAATTGCACGCCGCCGCAGAATCGAGATTGGCGCAACGACGGAACACACCGGCCTCGGGATCGGCGTCGAGCAACCAGGTATCTGCTTGCGGGCCGGGTTGCAACGAAGACAAGCGACTCTGTTGTGGCTGATAACCCAACGCCGCCGAGCAGGCCAGGCACTGGCTGTTGCGAAAGAACAGCGACTGCCCGCAGCGACAATGCCAGACCTTGCTGTTGCGCGAACGCTCACCCATGAAAGGCGCGGCGATGCGTGAACTGAGCTGTTCGAAGAAGCGGTACATGGCGATCTCTCCCTGGGGCCTGCCAAGACTAGATCATTCCCGCCCGAAGATCTTGTGGCGAGGGAGCTTGCCCCCGTTCGGCGGCGAAGCCGTCGCAAAACCTGCTTGCACGGTATGTCTGACAGATCGCGGTTGCTTGTTTTAGGGCCGCTACGCAGCCCAACGGGGGCAAGCCCCCTCGCCACAGGTCTCGCGCTAGATCGAGATGTTGTATTCCTTCAGACGAGCCACAAACGCCTCTTCATCCAGCACCTTCAACCCCAGCTCATTGGCCTTGGCCAACTTCGAGCCCGCGCCCGGCCCGGCGACCACGCAATGGGTCTTGGCCGACACGGAACCGGCCACCTTGGCACCGAGGCTTTCAAGTTTGTCCTTGGCGACATCGCGACTCATCAGTTCCAGTGAACCGGTCAGCACCCAGGTCTGTCCGGCCAGCGGCAACCCTTCGACGACTTTCTTTTCACTTTGCCAATGCATGCCAAAATCGCGCAGCTGTTTTTCGGCCGCTTCAGCGAGTTGACGATGTTGTGCCGCCGCAAAGAATTCTCGAACCGAAGTCGCCTGCTTCTCCGGCAGTGCCTGACGCATGTCCAGCCAATCGGCACTGATCACCGCCTCGAGCGAGCCGAATTTGTCGGCGAGCTTTTGCGCCCCGCCTGGCCCGACCGACGGAATGTGCAACTTGTCGAGGAAGCCACCCAGCGTGGTACTGGCGGCAAACTCGGCACCCAACTCGCCCTGATCCTGAATCTGCATACCGTGCTTGAGCAAATCCGCGATCACCTGCTGGTTATGCGCATCTTCAAAGAAGCTGTGAATCTCGTGAGCCACTTCCAGCCCGACATCCGGCAAATACGTGAGCACTTGCGGCAACGCCTGCTGAACCCGCTCCAGCGAGCCGAGAGAACGCGCGAGGACCTTCGCCGTTTCTTCGCCGACATCGGGAATGCCCAAGGCGTAGATGAACCGCGCCAGACTCGGCCGCTTGCTGTCTTCGATCGCGCCGAGCAGGTTCTTGCTCGACAGCTCGGCGAAGCCTTCCAGGTCGACGATTTGTTCGAACGTCAGGGCATAGAGATCGGCTGGCGAACTCACCAGACCTTCATCCACCAGTTGCTCGACGCTCTTCTCACCCAGCCCTTCGATGTCCATGGCGCGGCGCGACACGAAGTGAATGATCGCTTGCTTGAGCTGCGCACCGCAGGCCAGACGCCCGACACAGCGATACACCGCGCCTTCGCTGATGGTCTCGCGACCCTTGCTGCGCTTGACCAGTTGCGTGCGCTCGACATGCGAGCCGCACACCGGGCACTGCTCGGGAATCTGCACCGGCCGGGCATGCTCCGGACGGCGCTCGGCGACCACTTGCACCACTTGCGGGATCACATCACCGGCGCGGCGGATGATCACCGTATCGCCAATCATCAGGCCCAGCCGCGCAACCTCATCCATGTTGTGCAAAGTCGCATTGGCCACGGTGACGCCGGCCACCTTGACCGGTTTCAAGCGCGCCACCGGCGTCACGGCACCGGTGCGCCCCACCTGGAACTCCACATCGAGCAGCTCGGTGAGTTCTTCCATGGCCGGAAATTTATGGGCAATTGCCCAACGCGGTTCGCGGGCGCGGAAGCCCAGTTCACGCTGGGACGCAATGCTGTTGACCTTGAACACCACGCCGTCGATTTCATACGGCAGCGCATTACGGCGTTCACCGATGTCGCGGTAGTAATCCAGGCATTCAGCGATGCCATTGGCCAGTTTCAGCTCATGGCTGATCGGCATGCCCCAAGCTTTGAGTTGCTGCAGATTGCCGATGTGCGTGTCGGCGATATCGGCCGAAATCTGGCCGATGCCGTAACAGCAGAATTCCAGTGGACGGTTGGCGGTGATCTTCGAATCCAGCTGCCGCAAGCTGCCCGCCGCTGCGTTACGCGGGTTGGCGAACGTCTTGCCGCCGACTTCCAGTTGCGTGGCGTTGAGCAGTTCGAAACCGGCCTTGGACATGAACACTTCGCCCCGCACTTCCAGGGTCGCCGGCCAGCCGGTGCCATGCAGCTTGAGTGGAATATTGCGCACAGTGCGCACGTTGACGCTGATGTCTTCACCGGTGGTGCCATCGCCACGCGTGGCGCCGCGCACCAGCACACCGTCCAGATACAACAGACTGACCGCCAGGCCGTCGAGTTTCGGTTCGCAGCTGTATTCCACCGCCGCGCCGCTGCCAAACAGGTCGCCGACCGGCAGGTCCAGCCCTTCCGTCACCCGGCGATCGAATTCGCGCATGTCGGTTTCTTCAAAGGCGTTACCCAGGCTGAGCATCGGCACTTCGTGACGCACCTGAGTGAACGCCGACAGCGCCGCGCTGCCGACACGCTGGGTCGGCGAGTCGCTGGTGATCAGTTCGGGATGGGCCGCTTCGAGGGCCTTGAGCTCGTGGAACAAGCGATCGTATTCGGCGTCCGGAATGCTCGGCTCGTCCAGCACGTGGTAGCGATAGTTGTGCTGATCGAGCTCGGCACGCAGCTCTAGAATGCGGGTTTTGGCGGCGGTCATGGGTGTTCTCTCATAAAGCAAAAGAGCAGCCGAGGCTGCTCAATCTTCTAAATATGTGGCAATGGGTCTTGCCTGTGGCGAGGGAGCTTGCTCCCGCTGGGCTGCGAAGCGGCCCCATAACCAGACGACCGGTGTGCCGGCTCATACCTGGTTACAGGATTTACGACGGCTTCGCCGCCGAACGGGAGCAAGCTCCCTCGCCACAACAAGCCCCTGTCGCCACAAGAGCCCGCCCCGGTCATGCAATATTAGCGCTTCTGGGTCAATGCGCGACGCTCGAACTCGACGATGCGCTGACGGTAGTGCTCAATCGTTTGGGCGGTCAGCACGCTGCGCTGGTCGTCCTTCAGTTCGCCGTTCAGCTCCTGGGACAGCTTGCGCGCCGCGGCCACCATCACATCGAAGGCTTGCTTGGGATGACGTGGGCCTGGCAGGCCGAGGAAGAAGCTCACCGCCGGGGTGCTGAAATGATCGATGTCATCCAGGTCGAAGACGCCTGGCTTGACCGCATTGGCCATGGAGAACAGCACTTCGCCGTTACCGGCCATGCTTTCGTGGCGATGGAAAATGTCCATTTCGCCGAAGCGCAGACCGCTTTCCAGAATGTTCTGCAGCAGCGCCGGTCCCTTGAAGCCGGCCGGGTCGCGGCAGATCACACTGATCACCAGCACTTCTTCGGCTTGTGGCTGATTTTTATCGGCCGAGCTTGCGGGCTGGCTGTCATTCGGGAAATCGTCGTCACGGCTGTTGAAGCTCGGGCCGCCGTCCAGGTCCAGATTGAGGTTCAAATCGCCTTGCGATGGTTCGCCATGGCCACGCTTGCCGCGCTTGGAACCCGACTCGCGGGGCTCTCGGGCAGGCATGCTCACCGACGGCAGATCGTGCTCGTCCAGTTGCGGCTCTTTATGGTTATCCAGCACGCGGGGCGGGCCCAACAGCTCGGCGCTGGTGTCCTCGTCCGGCAGGTTGGACAGACTTCGGTCAAGACGGAATTTCAGTTTTCCCTTGCCGCCGCGCATGCGACGCCAGCCATCGAAAAGAATACCGGCAATGACAATAATGCCGATGACGATCAGCCACTCGCGCAGACCGATTTCCATGTAATCCCGTGCCTCTATAAAAAATGCTGAAAAATAAGGGGTTTACACTGTGCAAACCGCTTTAAAACGTGGCGCCAACTCTATGTTCTGACAGGCGTTTTACCCACGTATACGAAAAATTGACATTAAACTAGCACGACCAAGAGGCAACTTTACACCGTCTGTCACATTGGCTTGCGCGAATTATGTCGATTGGCCAGCAAGTCGAGGCAGGCAAAAACTCCTACAACTCAACAATGCTTGCCCTACAAGCAACGACTCAGGCGTCCACCATGGCCATCGCCTCCTCCACATCCACTGCCACCAGCCGCGAGCAACCCGGTTCGTGCATCGTCACCCCCATCAACTGATCAGCCATTTCCATGGCGATCTTGTTGTGCGTGATGTAGATGAACTGCACCGTCTGCGACATCTCTTTGACCAGCCGTGCGTAGCGTCCAACGTTAGCGTCATCCAATGGCGCGTCAACCTCATCGAGCATGCAGAACGGCGCAGGATTCAACTTGAAGATGGCAAATACCAGCGCCAATGCGGTCAGGGCTTTTTCGCCACCGGAGAGCAAATGGATGGTGCTGTTCTTCTTTCCTGGCGGCTGCGCCATGATCGTTACCCCTGTATCGAGTAGATCTTCGCCCGTCAGTTCCAAATACGCGCGTCCTCCACCGAAAACTTTTGGGAAAAGGGCCTGTAAACCGCCATTGATCTGATCAAAGGTATCTTTGAAGCGGTTTCGGGTTTCCTTGTCGATCTTGCGAATCACATTCTCGAGGGTGTCCAGCGCTTCTACCAAATCGTCGTTCTGAGCATCCAGATAACGTTTACGCTCGGATTGTTGCTGGTATTCGTCGATGGCCGCGAGGTTGATCGCACCGAGGCGCTGAATCCGCGCGGCAATGCGCTCGATCTCTTCTTCGGCGTCTTCCTCGCTGACCCCGGCTACCAGCGTGGCGAGTACGCCATTGAGGTCGTAGCCATCCTCCAGCAATTGATCCTGCAAGGTCTTGCGCCGCACCGTCAACGCTTGCCATTCCATGCGCTGCTGTTCGAGCTGGCTGCGAATCAACTGGGATTGTTGCTCAGCCTGGGTGCGACGCTTCTCGGCATCGCGCAGTTCACGGTCGGCGTCCTCCATGGCGATTTGCGCAGTCTTGAGCTCTTCGTCGACGGTCATGCGTTTGTCGAGCAGCTCTTCGAGTTTCAACCGCAGCTCTTCCAGCGGTGCCTCGCCCTCTTCCAGGTTGAGGCTCAGTTGCTCGCGCTTCTCGGTCAGGCGCTCGGACTGCATTTCCAGCCGCTCAAGGGCCTGACGGGTGGAGTCGTGTTGCGCCTTGAGCGAACCCAGGCGCACCGCCAGTTGATGCGCATGATCCTTGTGTTGCCGGGCTTCCTGGCGCACCCGGTCGAGGCGCTCGCGCAGGCTGTCGCGCTGGGCCAGCAGCAACTCGCGCTGCTCGGTATCCAGCGCCATGCTGTCGAGGGCTTCCTGCAACTGCAAGCGCGCTTCGCCGATATTTTCGTGCTCCAGGGCACGCTGCTCGCTCAGTTCGGTGAGCTCTTCGTCGAGGCGAGTGCGGCGCAAGGTCAACTGTTCGGCCTTGGCTTTACCGGCGGACAATTGGGCTTTCAATTCACCCTGCTGACGGGCTTCATCTTGCAGCAGACGGCGTAAATGCTCGCGACCGTTTTCCTGCTGACGCTGTTGCGCCCTGAGATTCTGAAGTTGGGTTTCGAGGGTTTCGACCGTGGCTTCGCGCTCTTCCCGCTCAAGGCCCAACTGCTGGATTTCCTGGCCACGGGCAAGCACGCCACTTTGCGCTTCGCTGGCGCGACGCACACGCAAAAAGTGTCGGCCGACCCAGTAACCGTCGCGACTGATCAGGCTTTGGCCGGCGGCCAATTGCCCGCGCATGGCCAACGCCTGCTCAAGGCTGTCGACCGGCTTGACCTGCCCCAGCCACGGCGACAGATCAATCTGCGCCTCGACCTTGTCGAGCAAACTTCCGGGAATACGCACGCCATCGCTGGCCGGGCTGAGCAGACGCAAATCGCCTTGGGCAAAACCGGCCAGATCGAAATCACCGAAGTCGTCCACCAGCACCGCTTGCAGGTCGGCGCCCAGCACGGTTTCCACCGCCAGCTCCCAACCGGCCTCGACCTTCAGCCCTTCGGCCAGACGCGGACGATCCGCCAGATGCTGCTCGCGCAGCCACTCAGCGGTGCCGGTATCCGGATCGAGCGCGGCTTGCTGCAAGGCTTCCAGCGAAGCCAGACGACCGTTGAGCCGCTGCAAATCACCTTGGGCTTGCTGCTGTGCCGAGAGCGCTTGCTGCAGCTCCTGGCGCAGTTGTTCAAGGCGATCGACTTGCGCTTGTTCACTGGCCTGCAAATCTTCGAGAGTGGCCTCGGACGCGGCCAACTGCTCGCTGAGCTCCATGATTGCCGCGTCTTCCGGGTCCGCCGACAGCAAGGCGCGCTCTTCACCAAGACGCTTCTGACGATCGGCCAGGCGTTCCATGCTGGTTTCCAGCTGCTGGATCCGCGACTGCTGAACTTCAGCCTGACGACGCGGCTCGGCGGCGGTGAGGTTGAAGGTGTCCCACTGCTCCTGCCAGCCGTGCATGGTGGTTTCGGATTCTTCGAGCGCGGGCAGCAGCTTCTTCGGCGGCGGCGCTGGTGACCTCCTGTTCCGGCGTAAGCATGTCCAGCTCTTCACCCAAGGTCAGCAGTAAGGTGCGGTCGTGGCCCAAGTGCGACTCGGTTTCCGCCCGCGCGCGCTCGGCTTCTTTCAGGTCGTCCTGCAATTGACGCAAACGCTGCTGACCGTGCTGGATGCTCTGCTCGACCCGGGCGATATCGCCGCCGACCGAATAGAAGCGCCCCTGCACCAGATTGAAGCGCTCGGACAGATCATGATGACCGTCGCGCAGGCGTTCGATCGCCGCGTCGGCATTGCGTTGCTCGGCCACCAGGGCTTCGAAAGTGATTTCCTGGGTGCCAATGATCGACTCGCGCTGGCCGACCTGCTCGTTCAACGCCTGCCAGCGCAGGGCCGACAGTTGGGCCTTGAGCTGACGCTCCTCGCCCTTGTATTCCTGATACTTCTTGGCGGCCTCGGCCTGGCGGTGCAAGCGTTCAAGTTGACGCTCGAGTTCTTCACGCAGGTCGGTCAGGCGGGCAAGGTTTTCGTGGGTGCGGCGGATGCGGTTTTCGGTTTCGCGCCGGCGCTCCTTGTACTTGGAAATACCGGCGGCTTCTTCGATGAAATTGCGCAGGTCTTCGGGCTTGGACTCGATCAGCTTGGAGATCATGCCCTGTTCGATGATCGAGTAGCTGCGCGGGCCAAGACCGGTGCCGAGGAAAATGTCGGTGATGTCACGACGACGGCATTTGCTGCCGTTGAGGTAGTAGGTGGTCTGGCTGTCGCGGGTCACTTTGCGGCGAATGGAAATTTCCGCATAGGCCGCCCATTCGCCGAGCAGGGTGCCGTCGGAGTTATCGAACACCAGCTCGATGCTCGCCTGGCTCACCGGTTTACGGCTGGTCGAGCCGTTGAAGATGACGTCGGTCATCGACTCGCCGCGCAGGTTCTTGGCCGAACTCTCGCCCATCACCCAACGCACGGCGTCGATGATGTTCGACTTGCCGCAGCCATTGGGCCCGACCACTGCCGCCATGTTACTGGGGAAGTTCACCGTGGTCGGGTCGACGAAGGATTTGAACCCCGCCAGTTTGATGCACTTGAGCCGCACGCTTAAGCGACCGTCAGGGCAGAAACCACCAGATCGCAACTGCGCTGGGCGTACGCCGTCAGCACCACGCGGATCTGCGGGAGGTCACGGGCCAGCACGGCGGCGAGCAAGCGTTCGAACAGTTCCAGGAACTCGCTCATCGAAGCCTTGCGTTGATCCAGCGCGAGGAAATACGCGCGGCTCATGGCCGGTTGCAGGTTTTCGACGGTTTCCTGCAAGTACGGGTTGTTGGCGAACGGGTACGCGGCGCGCATCACACTGAAGCTGTCATCGACGAACGTGCGGATGTCCTGACGTTCGTAGCTGGCGGTCAGGCGCTGCTGGATCTCCACGAACGGCGCCATGTCGGCCTGGACTTGCCAGCCGCTGGCCACGGCATTGCCGAGCAGAATGTACAACTCGCTCATCAGCGTGCACAGGCTCTGAACCTTGTGCGCCGTCAGTTCGGTCACGTGGGCGCCACGTCGCGGCAAAATCGCGATCAAGTGGCGGCGTTCGAGGATCAGCAGGGCCTCACGGACTGAACCGCGGCTGACATTGAGCGCCAGCGTGACCTTCTGTTCCTGGATGCGCTCCCCCGGCTTCATTTCGCCGCGAATGATACGTTCGGCGAGGTGGTGAGCGATTTGCTCGGCGAGGCTGTCCGGCGCCTTGAACGTCATGGTTGTCCTTCAAACTCTTCGATCTGCACAAGCGGCGCAGTGTAGCGCAATTGATCGGTCATGGCGGAGTGCCCACCCAGCGGTTTTTGGCACGATTCAAGCAAAAGGCAGGCTATCCCGTGAGGGTCAATAATGAAGGAACGAGTCGTTGATCGACAAAATGCTATTTCCTGACCTTTAAGTCAGAAAATCATTGACCGAAAAGTCAGACCTGATAAATTCGGCTCATGTCGGTTAACAACAATAATGAGTTTGCGAGGCCTTCCGTGATCCAGTTTTTACTCAACCAGGAACTCCGTAGCGAGCACGCCCTGGACCCGAACCTGACCGTGCTCAATTATCTGCGCGACCATGTGGGCAAACCCGGCACCAAAGAAGGTTGCGCCAGCGGCGACTGTGGCGCCTGCACCGTGGTGGTCGGCGAGTTGCAGACGGACGACGATGGCCGCGAACACATTCGTTATCGCAGCCTCAACTCGTGCCTGACGTTCGTCTCCTCCCTGCACGGCAAGCAACTGATCAGCGTCGAAGATCTCAAGCACAAAGGCGAGCTGCACAGCGTGCAAAAAGCCATGGTCGAGTGCCACGGTTCGCAATGCGGCTTCTGCACGCCGGGTTTCGTGATGTCGCTGTTCGCCCTGCAAAAGAACAGCGATGAGCCGGACTCCCACAAAGCCCATGAAGCCCTGGCCGGCAACCTCTGCCGCTGCACCGGCTATCGCCCGATCCTGGCCGCTGCCGAACAATCCTGCTGCGACAAGCAACCGGATCAGTTCGATGCTCGCGAAGCGCAAACCATCGCTCGCCTGAAAGCCATCGCCCCCACCGACATCGGTGAACTCAACAGTGGCGACAAGCGCTGCCTGGTGCCGTTGACCGTGGCCGATCTGGCCGACCTCTACGACGCTTATCCACAGGCCCGCCTGCTGGCCGGCGGCACTGACCTGGCGCTGGAAGTCACACAGTTCCACCGCACCTTGCCGGTGATGATCTACGTCGGCAACGTCGCTGAAATGAAACGCATCGAACGCTTCGACGATCGCCTGGAAATCGGCGCCGCCACCGCCCTCTCCGACTGCTACGACGCCTTGAACGCCGAGTACCCGGACTTCGGCGAGTTGCTGCAACGCTTCGCTTCCTTGCAGATCCGCAACCAGGGCACCCTGGGCGGCAACATCGGCAACGCCTCGCCGATCGGTGACTCGCCACCGCTGTTGATCGCCCTCGGCGCGCAGATCGTGCTGTGCAAAGGCGAAACCCACCGCACGATGGCGCTGGAAGATTACTTCATCGATTACCGCGTCACCGCACGCCAGGAAAGCGAGTTCATCGAGAAGATCATCGTGCCGCGGGCCAGCGTTGAACAACTGTTTCGCGCCTACAAAGTTTCGAAGCGTCTGGACGATGATATTTCCGCGGTCTGTGCTGCGTTCAACCTGCGCATCGACACCGGCGTAATCGCCGACGCCCGCGTCGCCTTCGGCGGTATGGCGGCCATTCCAAAACGCGCGAAAAACTGCGAAGCCGCCCTGCTGGGTGCGCCGTTCAACAATGCCACCCTCGAACGCGCCTGCGCTGCATTGGCCGAAGACTTCACGCCACTCTCGGACTTCCGGGCCAGTAAGGAATACCGCCTGCTCAGTGCGCAGAACCTGCTGCGCAAATACTTCATCGAACTGCAAACACCGCACATCGAGACTCGGGTGACCGCTTATGTCTAATCATCACGCTGTAGAGAAGACCCAAGCCGAATTGGCTGAATTGTTCGCCAAGGACCTGACCACCGGTGTCGGTCGCAGCGTCAAGCACGACAGCGCCGCCAAACATGTGTCCGGTGAAGCGCAGTACATCGACGATCGGCTGGAATTTCCCAATCAGTTGCACGTTTACGCACGCCTGTCGGACCGCGCCCACGCGAAAATCATCAGCATCGACACCCAGCCTTGTTATGCCTTCGAAGGCGTGCGCATCGCTATCACCCACGAAGATGTGCCGGGCCTGAAAGACATCGGCCCCTTGCTGCCAGGCGATCCGCTGCTGGCCATCGATGATGTGCAATTTGTCGGTCAACCGGTACTGGCCGTGGCGGCGAAAGACCTGGAAACCGCGCGCAAAGCGGCCATGGCCGCGATCATCGAATACGAAGACCTCGAACCTGTATTGGATGTGGTCGAAGCCCTGCGCAAACGCCACTTCGTGCTCGACAGCCATACTCATCAGCGCGGCGATTCGGCCACTGCCCTGGCAACCGCTGAACACCGTATTCAAGGCACGCTGCACATCGGCGGCCAGGAGCACTTCTACCTCGAAACCCAGATCTCGTCGGTGATGCCGACCGAAGACGGCGGGATGATCGTTTACTGCTCGACCCAGAACCCCACCGAAGTGCAGAAACTGGTGGCGGAAGTGCTGGACGTGTCGATGAACAAAATCGTCGTTGATATGCGCCGCATGGGCGGTGGTTTCGGCGGCAAGGAAACTCAAGCAGCAAGCCCGGCGTGCCTGTGCGCAGTGATCGCGCACCTGACCGGTCAGCCGACCAAAATGCGCCTGCCGCGCGTCGAAGACATGCTGATGACCGGCAAGCGTCACCCGTTCTACATCGAGTACGACGTGGGCTTCGACAGCACCGGTCGCCTGCACGGCATCGCCCTGGAACTGGCCGGCAACTGCGGTTGTTCCCCGGACCTGTCGGCATCGATTGTCGACCGCGCCATGTTCCATGCCGACAACTCTTATTACCTGGGTGACGCGACCATCAACGGTCACCGCTGCAAGACCAACACCGCGTCGAACACCGCTTACCGTGGTTTCGGCGGCCCGCAAGGCATGGTCGCCATCGAAGAAGTGATGGACGCGATTGCCCGGCATCTGGGCCTCGATCCGCTGGCGGTGCGCAAGGCCAACTACTACGGCAAGACCGAGCGCAACGTCACCCATTACTACCAGACCGTCGAGCACAACATGCTCGAGGAAATGACCGCCGAACTGGAAGCCAGCAGCCAGTACGCCGAGCGCCGCGAAGCGATCCGTCGCTACAACGCCAACAGTCCGATCCTGAAAAAAGGCCTGGCGCTGACCCCAGTAAAATTTGGTATTTCCTTCACCGCCAGCTTCCTCAACCAGGCCGGCGCACTGATCCACGTCTACACCGACGGCAGCATCCACCTGAACCATGGCGGCACCGAGATGGGCCAGGGCCTGAACACTAAAGTCGCGCAAGTCGTGGCAGAAGTATTCCAGGTGGAAATGGACCGGGTGCAGATCACCGCGACCAACACCGACAAGGTGCCGAACACCTCGCCGACCGCGGCCTCCAGCGGCGCCGACCTCAACGGTAAAGCCGCGCAGAACGCCGCAGAAATCATCAAGAAACGCCTGGTGGAATTTGCCGCACGGCAATACAAGGTCAGCGAAGAAGATGTGGAATTCCACAACGGTCATGTGCGGGTTCGCGATCACATCCTGACGTTTGAAGCGCTGATCCAGCAGGCGTATTTCGCCCAGGTATCGCTGTCGAGCACCGGCTTCTACAAGACTCCGAAAATCTACTACGACCGCAGCCAGGCCCGTGGTCGGCCGTTCTACTACTACGCCTTCGGTGCAGCCTGCGCCGAGGTGATCGTCGACACCCTGACCGGCGAATACAAGATGCTGCGCACCGACATTCTTCACGACGTCGGCGACTCGCTGAACCCGGCGATCGACATCGGTCAGGTCGAGGGCGGTTTCATCCAGGGCATGGGCTGGCTGACCATGGAAGAACTGGTGTGGAACAACAAAGGCAAACTGATGACCAACGGCCCGGCCAGCTACAAGATCCCGGCGGTGGCGGACATGCCGCTGGACCTGCGGGTGAAGCTGGTGGAAAACCGCAAGAACCCGGAAGACACGGTGTTCCATTCCAAGGCTGTGGGTGAGCCGCCGTTCATGCTCGGCATCGCCGCGTGGTGTGCGATCAAGGACGCCGTGGCCAGCCTGGGCGATTACAGGCATCAACCGAAAATCGACGCACCGGCGACGCCGGAGCGGGTGTTGTGGGGCTGTGAGCAGATGCGTCAGTTGAAGGCTTTGAAGCCTGTTGAGGCTGAAGCCGAGTTGGCGTCGCTGTAAGACCGAGGCGCGGCCATCGCAGGCAAGCCAGCTCCCACAGGTACGATGCAATCCTTGTGGGAGCGTGCGGTGCGACGATTCGACTTGCCCGCGATGAGGCCCGAACAGACAACAGAGATGTTGAGGTGAAACATGTACAACTGGATCGACGCCCTCGCCGACCTGCAAGCCCGGGGTGAACCCTGTGTGTTGGTGACCATCATCGAAGAGCTCGGCTCGACGCCGCGTAATGCCGGCTCGAAGATGGTCATCAGCGCCACGCAAGCCTTCGACACCATCGGTGGCGGGCATCTGGAATACAAGGCCATGCAGATCGGCCGCGAGATGCTTGCCAGCGGTCGGCAGGACACTCATCTGGAGCGTTTCAGCCTTGGCGCCAGCCTGGGCCAGTGCTGCGGTGGCGTGACCGTATTGCTGTTCGAACCGATGGGCCAGGTTCAGGCGCAGATCGCTGTGTTTGGCGCCGGCCACGTCGGCCGGGCGCTGGTGCCGCTGCTCGCCAGCCTGCCCTGCCGGGTGCGCTGGATCGACTCGCGGGAAGCCGAATTCCCCGAACAGATCCCCCATGGCGTGCGCAAAATTGTCAGCGAAGAACCGCTGGATGAAGTCGATGACCTGCCCGCCGGCAGCTACTGCATCGTCATGACCCACAACCACCAGCTCGACCTTGAACTCACCGCCGCGATCCTCAAGCGCAACGACTTCGCCTACTTCGGCCTGATCGGTTCGAAGACCAAACGGGTGAAGTTCGAACACCGCCTGCGTGATCGCGGTTTCGACAGCGCCGTGCTGCAGCGCATGCGCTGCCCGATGGGCCTGGGAGAAGTCAAAGGCAAGTTGCCTGTGGAAATCGCCATCTCCATCGCCGGCGAAATCATCGCCACCTATAACGCGAATTTCGGCCAGCACACCGCCAGCGCCGGATCATCGATCGCCAAACTGCTGCCTGCTTCACGCCGCAGCCAAGCCACGAATTGAGAAATTTTATGCCTCTGACTCGCAAAGCCTACCGCGCCGCCATTCTGCACAGCATTGCCGACCCCGCCGAAGTGGGCATTGAAGCCTCGTATGAGTATTTCGAAGACGGTTTGCTGGTGGTCGATAACGGCCAGATCAGCGCCCCTCGGTCACGCCAGCGACTTGCTGCCGACCCTGCCGGCCGACATCGAGATCACCCATTATCAGGACGCACTGATCACCCCAGGCTTCATCGACACCCACATTCACTTGCCGCAAACCGGCATGGTCGGCGCCTATGGCGAACAACTGCTGGATTGGCTGAACACCTACACCTTCCCGTGCGAAAGCCAGTTCGCCGACAAGAACCATGCGGACGAAGTCGCGGATATTTTCATCAAGGAACTGCTGCGCAACGGCACCACCACCGCACTGGTGTTCGGCAGCGTGCATCCGCAATCGGTGAACTCGTTTTTCGAAGCCGCCGAACAGCTGGACCTGCGCATGATCGCCGGCAAGGTGATGATGGACCGCAACGCGCCGGACTACCTGACCGATACCGCCGAATCGAGCTACGTCGAGAGCAAGGCATTGATCGAGCGCTGGCATGGCAAGGGCCGTTTGCATTATGCCGTCACTCCGCGCTTTGCTCCGACCAGCACCCCCGGAACAATTGACCCTCGCCGGTCAGTTGCTCAGCGAATACCCGGATCTGTACATGCAGACCCACATCAGCGAAAACCTCAAGGAAGTCGAGTGGGTCAAGGCGCTCTTCCCGGAGCGCAAGGGCTACCTGGATGTCTACGATCACTACCAATTGCTCGGCGAGCGTTCGGTGTTCGCCCATGGCGTGCACCTGTGCGACGACGAATGTGCGCGCCTGGCTGAAACTGGCTCGGCGATCGCCTTCTGCCCGACCTCGAACTTCTTCCTCGGCAGCGGTTTGTTCAATCTGCCAATGGCCGAGAAGCACAAACTGAATGTCGGCCTGGGCACGGATGTCGGTGGCGGCACCAGTTTCTCGCTGCTGCAAACCCTGAACGAAGCCTACAAGGTCATGCAACTGCAAGGTGCACGGCTGAGCCCGTTCAAGTCGCTGTACCTGGCCACACTCGGCGGCGCCCGCGCACTGCGCCTGGAAGACAAGATCGGCACCCTGCAACCGGGCACCGACGCGGACTTCCTGGTGCTGGACTACAACGCCACGCCGCTGCTCGGCTATCGCCTGAAGCAGGCCAATAACATTGCCGAGACGTTGTTTGTATTGATGACACTGGGGGATGACCGGACTGTTCTGCAGACTTATGCTGCGGGGAATCTGGTGCATCAGCGCTGAGATCTTCCGGGCATAAAAAATCCCCCGTAGCCGTCAGCCCGGGGGATTTTTATTGCCTGTCAGTAAGCCATCGCGGGCAAGCCCGCGATGGCCGCGACTCGGTCTGACTTATAGCTTGGCAGTCGAGCGCCCCGGCTTCTTGGTCTGCAACAGATGCGAGAACACCGCATGCAAATCATCCGACGCACTTTCTTCGTCGAGGTTGAGTTTGCTGTCGATATGGTCCATGTGATGCATCATCAAGTCCACCGCCAGCGTCGCATCCCGTGCTTCGATCGCATCGATCAATTGGGTGTGTTCATCGTAAGAACAGTGGGAACGGTTGCCGCTCTCGTACTGGGCGATGATCAATGAAGTCTGGGACACCAGGCTGCGCTGGAAGCTGATCAGCGGCGCGTTCTTCGCCGCTTCGGCCAGCTTCAAGTGGAACTCACCCGACAGACGGATGCCGGCACCGCGATCGCCACGGGAAAAACTGTCGCGTTCGTCGTTGACCATTTGTCGCAGGTCGGCGATCTGCTCGGCAGTGGCATGCTGCACCGCCAACTCAGTGATCGCCCGCTCCACCAGTCGCCGGGCCATGAATACCTGACGGGCCTCTTCGACGCTCGGGCTGGCGACGACGGCGCCACGATTCGGTCGCAGTAACACCACGCCTTCATGGGCCAGACGCGACAGCGCGCGGCGAATGATGGTGCGGCTGACCCCGAAAATTTCCCCCAGCGCTTCTTCGCTCAACTTGGTGCCGGGCGCCAGACGCTGCTCGAGGATGGCCTCGAAGATATGCGCATAGACAATATCGTCCTGGGTACCGCTACGGCCGGCTTTGCCTGCTCGCGGTTGTTTCTTGAGGGGTTGCAACTGTTCGTTCATGGGCACTCGAGTCGGGAGAACTGCGGCGAATTGACCGTGACTGTAATACGGCACAGTGGGTCGCTGGCAAGTATCGCGTAAAAAACACCGCGATTGTACACAATGGATGGTGGCAACACGACTGTACGGCTGTTTGTCGCCTTCGCTGTATTGCAACGACCGGTTACTTTTCAGTTTAGGCTTGAACCAGCAAACCTGTACTCATGGGTCTGGGATGAATGTGCTGTTGTGGCGAGGGGGCTTGCCCCCGTTCGGCGGCGAAGCCGTCGTAAATGCTGCAAACGCAATTTATCTGTCTGAGCGCATTGGATTGTTTGGGGGCCGCTTCGCAGCCCAACGGGGGCAAGCCCCCTCGCCACAAAAGCTCTTCCGGATTCATTGCTTCTATAAACAAGGAACACCGCTGTCATGACCGACGCCACGCACACGCAGCTTCGTCCCCTGACCGACACATCACCCTCGGCCATCGTCGCCGGGTTCATCGCCATGATGACCGGTTACACCAGTTCGCTGGTGCTGATGTTTCAGGCCGGGCAGGCGGCGGGGCTGAGCAGCGGGCAGATTTCGTCGTGGATCTGGGCGATCTCGATTGGCATGGCAGTGTGCTCGATCGGCCTGTCCCTGCGCTATCGCACTCCGATCACCATCGCCTGGTCGACCCCCGGCGCGGCGTTGCTGATCACCAGCCTGGGCGGTGTCAGCTACGGCGAGGCTATCGGCGCCTACATTACTTGCGCAGTGTTGGTGACCGTGTGCGGCCTGACTGGCAGTTTCGAACGGCTGGTGAAAAAAATTCCGGCCTCGTTGGCGGCGGCGTTGCTGGCGGGGATTCTGTTCAAGATCGGCAGCGAAATTTTCGTCGCCGCCCAACATCGCACCGCGCTGGTTCTGGGGATGTTCTTCACCTATCTGTTGGCCAAACGCCTGTCGCCGCGCTACGCCGTGCTCGCGGCGCTGTTGATCGGCACCGCGTTGTCAGGGTTCATGGGTCTGCTGGATTTCAGTGGTTTTCACCTGGAAGTCGCGACACCGGTCTGGACCACGCCGCATTTCTCCCTGGCCGCGACCATCAGCATTGGCATCCCGCTGTTCGTGGTGGCAATGACGTCGCAAAACATGCCGGGCATCGCCGTTTTGCGCGCCGACGGCTACAACGTACCGGCTTCACCTTTAATCACCACCACCGGCATTGCCTCGTTGCTGTTGGCGCCATTCGGTTCTCACGGAATCAACCTGGCCGCTATCAGCGCAGCGATCTGCACCGGGCCGCACGCCCATGAGGATCGCAACAAGCGCTACACGGCCGCCGTCTGGTGCGGGATTTTCTACGGGATTGCCGGGGTATTTGGCGCGACGCTGGCAGCGTTGTTTGCCGCATTGCCCAAGGAATTGGTGCTGTCGATTGCCGCGCTGGCGCTGTTCGGCTCGATCATCAATGGGTTGAGCATTGCCATGGCGCAAGTGCAGGAACGGGAAGCAGCACTGATTACCTTTATGGTCACGGCATCGGGGTTGACGCTGTTTTCCATCGGCTCGGCGTTCTGGGGGATTGTGGCGGGGGTGTTGACGTTATTGATCTTGAATTGGCGCAGAAGCTAAAAGATCCGCAAAAAAAACGGCGACCCTTGGGGTCGCCGTTTTTTAGAACATCAGGCTACCGGATTGATCGGCTTTTCCGGGTACCAGACGTCGATCAGCGGGCTGACAGTCGCTTCTGTCAGTTCGCTGCGGCCCTTGAGCCAGGCTTCAACAGCGGCACGCTGCGCTTCGGTAACCGAGCCACGCTTCTGCAGGCAAACCAGACCGAAGTCGTCGCCGCCTACATAGCCCAGACCGTTGGCTTCCATGGCTTCTTTCAGGAACGCGTCGAGGAAAGCATCAATGGCTTCATCAGCCAAATCTTCTTTGAAATCCAGGTTCAGTTCGAAACCCAGCTCTTGAAATTCATCGACGCACAGTTTTTTGCGCAGACGCTGGGAACGGTTAGTCGCCATTGGAACAATCCTCATAAGTAATAACGGGCGGCACTTTAGCAGTTTAAGGCGCCGATTGCCCGTCTCAGAACGGCGCTACGCCTACCGTCGGTAAAAAATAACGGATTAGAGGGCCGAGGTACGGCACAAGCCGTTACACCTTGGGGCATAATGCCGACACTTTCATGACCACTGAGGGAAATTATCTCCATGCCCTCGTCTTTTTCCCCTCGGCTGTAGGGTTTTATTACAGATGATCAAATCTTTGCGCCCATTGCTGCTGGCCAGTCTTCTTTTGCCGCTGGCCCTCCCCGTTTCCGCCGCGCCGATCAACACCGCCCTGTCGCCCAACGTCGAAAAGGCCCTCAAGGCCAGCAAATTGCCGGACGGCGCCCTGTCGCTGGTGATGATCCCGCTTAACGGCCCAGGCACCCCAACCGTTTATAACGCTGACGTTTCGGTCAATCCGGCCTCGACCATGAAACTGGTCACCACGTATGCCGCGCTGGAAATGCTTGGCCCGAACCATCAGTGGAAAACCGAGTTCTACACCGACGGCACCCTCAGCGGTGGCATCCTCAACGGTAACCTCTACCTCAAGGGTGGCGGCGATCCGAAGCTGAATATGGAAAAACTCTGGCTGCTGATGCGCGACTTGCGTGCCAATGGCGTGACCCAGGTCACCGGCGATCTGGTTCTGGACCGCGGCTTCTTCATGCAACCGCAGCTGCCCGAATTCAACGACGACGGCAATGACGAGAACAAACCGTTCCTGGTCAAGCCCGACGCGCTGCTGGTCAACCTCAAGGCCCTGCGTTTTGTGGCCCGCAACGACTCGGGCAAGGTCCTGGTGTCGGTCGAACCGCCGATTGCCAGCATCCGCATCGACAACCAGGTCAAGGCGCTCAACTCCAAGCAATGCACCGGGGGCGTGCGCTACAACCCGGTGACCCAGGCTGATGGCAGCGTCACCGTGACCGTCGGCGGCCAGTTGGGCGACGGTTGCAGCTCCCAGACCTACCTGTCGCTGCTCGACCACGCGACCTACACCGCCGGTGCCGTGCGGGCGATCTGGAAGGAACTGGGCGGCAGCATCCAGGGCCAGGATCGCCTGGCACCGACGCCGAGCAGCGCCAAGGTACTGGCCCGCGCCTACTCGCCAGACCTGGCGGAAATCATCCGCGACATCAACAAGTACAGTAACAACACTATGGCTCAGCAGTTGTTCCTGAGCCTGGGCCAGAAGTTCCGCACCGAGGCCGATGGCGATGACGCCAAGGCTGCCCAGCGCGTGGTGCGCCAGTGGCTGGCGCAGAAAGGCATCACCGCGCCGCACCTGGTGATGGAGAACGGCTCCGGCCTGTCCCGTGCCGAGCGGGTGAGTGCGCGGGAAATGGCCGCGATGCTGCAAGCCGCCTGGCGCAGCCCGTATGCCGCCGAGTTCATCAGCTCCATGCCGATTGCCGGCACCGACGGCACCATGCGCAAACGCCTGAAGACCACCGCGATGCGCGGTGAAGCCCACGTCAAGACCGGCACCCTGAACACCGTGCGCGCCATCTCCGGCTTCAGCCGCGACGTCAATGGCAATACCTGGGCGGTGGTGGCGATCCTCAACGACAAGGCACCGTTTGGCGCCTCCTCGGTACTGGATCAGGTGTTGCTGGACCTGTACCGCCAACCGAAACTGCCGACCACGGCTTCGGTGTTGTAACCGGATCCATTGAACACCTCAGATCCAATGCGGGAGCGACCTGTGGCGAGGGAGCTTGCTCCCGTTCGTCTGCGCAGCAGACGCAAAATCTCTGATACCAAAGATCTTGTGAGTGCTACGCACTCAAACGGGAGCAAGCTCCCTCGCCACATAGGCTCGCACACAGGAGCCCGCAAGCAGCCTTAGCTCATCTGCCCTTCAACCCGATCCCTTCCCGCCTGCTTCGCCGCATACACCCCTGAGTCAGCCCGCAACAGCAACGCATCCGCGCCTTCCCCGGGCCGCCAACTGGCAATCCCGAAACTCGCGGTGACGATCCCGACCTCGTCGATCGGCGAACTGCGCAACCCTTGCCACAATTCCACGGCCAACACGTGGGCCTGTGCGCCGTCGATATCCGGACAGAGCACCATGAACTCCTCGCCCCCCAGGCGACAGAACACATCAGTACGCCGCAGGCGACCGCCAATGCGTTCGCATACGGCCTGCAAGACCCGATCGCCCACGGCATGACCATGCTGGTCATTGATGCGTTTGAAGTGATCGATGTCGAGCATGATCACCGACAACTCGCCACCGCCACGCTCGACCCGAGCCATTTCGGTGGTCAGGCGCTCCTGGAAGTAGCGGCGGTTATGGATCCCGGTCAATGAGTCGGTCACCGACAGCGCACGCAATTCCTCTTCAACACGCTTGAGATCGGAAATGTCCGAAATGTAGCCATGCCACAACACACCGCCACCGGGCAGCTCCTCCGGCGTCGCTTCGCCGCGGACCCAGCGCAGACCACGCTCGGGCAATTGCACGCGATACTCTTCGCGCCAGGGGCTGAGATTGTCCGCCGACGCCAGGATCGAAGCACGGACTCGGCGCGAGTCCTGAGGATGAATCCGCGAGAACACCGCTTCGGCATTGCTCAGCAGTACCTCCAATTCGAGTTCGTAGATCTCGCGCATCCCGTCGCTGGCGTAGATCACGCTGAAGCGCCCATCGAACTCCATCTTGAACTGGTAAATCCCGCCGGGCACATGGGCGCTGAGTTTCTTCAACAACAAGTCCCGCGCCGCCAGGGCCTCGTGGACGCGCTTGCGCTCAGTGATGTCGATACAGATCGCCAAGTGCCCGACCCACAAACCTTGTTCGTCGAGGACCGGCGTCGCCAGCATGTTCACCGTCAAATGGCTGCCGTCGCGGCGCACCAGCGTCCACTCCCGGGCTTCATGACCGCCCTCTTCCCCGCCTTCGACCAACATTGCCTGACAGGTCGGGATCGGCTTGCCATAGCGTGCGCTCAACTCCGCCGAACGCGCCTCGAGTTCCCGGGGCAGGTGCAGGTTTTCCAGGGTCATGTGGCCCACGGCCTGCGCGCTGGCGTAACCGAGCATGTGTTCTGCACCGGCATTGAAGGTGCTGATGATCCCGCGCAGGTTGGTGGCAATGATTGCCACCTGAGTCGCGGCATCCAGCACGCCGCGCAACTGGCCATGCGTGCCGCGCAACTCTTGCTCACGGTCGTGCAGTTCCAGGGTCCGTTGTTCCACTATTTTCAACGCCCGCTGGCGCTGGCTAACCAACACATAGAGCAACACACTCAGCAGCAGACTGAGCAAACCGCCGAGCACCACCGGGCTGGTCACCGAGGAATGGTTGGCTTGCAAGAACGCGGCACTTGGGCGCATATCCACTTGATAATCGTGGTCGGCCAGACGCAGCAAACGCGTGGACGACAAATCACTGGCCCCCGCTGTGTTGGTCGACTCGTACAACACTTCGTGCTGCTCTGCGGTGGACAAGTCGAGAATACGCACCGAGAGGGAGTCGTGATTCTCTTCCGGCAATCCATCGGCCAGCAGCTGACGCATGCTGATCACCGCCATGACATACCCGGCGAGTACGGCGCCCGAGGCGCCTTGACGATTGACCGGCGCCACCAGCAACACCCCCCGCGAATAGGCGGGCTCGATACCTACCAGGTGCAACGGCTGCGAAACGGCCATGCGGCCATTGCGATCGGCCCGCTCCAGCGTCGATCGACGCAGGGGCTGAGCCAGCAGGTCGTAACCCAGCGGCGTGGGCAGTCGGCTTTGGGTTTGGGTATAAATCACCGGCACGTACTCGTCCCGTTCCGCGGCCGGCTGCAACTGGCCATCGGCGTTGAGTTCGCGAAAGGTGAAATCGCTCAATCCCTCTTCGCGCACCGCGCGTTCAAGTAGCGGGCGTTCAGCGCGGGAAACCCGGGGAGCCCAGGAATAGGCCTGGGTGCGAAGCAAAAGAGGTTTGGCGTAACCGTCGAATTCCTCGCGCGCCACCGATTCGGAATTGACAAAGAACCGGCGCAGGCCGTCGAGGCGCTGCTCCTGATCTTCGAAACGTTCTTCGATACGGCTGTAACGTTCACTGGCGAGCAGTTGGAAACGTTGCCGCAATTGCTGGTGAAACTGATTGAGGGTCGCCCAGGCCAGCAATCCCGTGAGGATCCCGCCGAGCAGCAATACCAGCAGCGCGACCAGCCAGGCCGAAACATCTTCGCTGATAAAACCCAGGATCTTGGGGCGCACGGCGTGTAACGACATAAAGGCAACTCAAAACGCCAGGTGCCGGAAAAGCCCTTTGGCCACGGTTGAGTTATAGCTATTAGCCACTAATTTGACCAGCACTGAAAGAGCCCAAGAGCCTTTAAAATCAAGGCTCTGTGGATCCAATCTGGCTCAAGTGTCAGCGAGCGGTGATCTTCCAGGCACGATGGATCTTGCCGTTACGGGCAAAATCCGGATCGATGGTCTGGGCAGTGATTTCTTCAACGGCATACCGCGCAGTGAGGTTTTCCTCAAGCGTGAACTTGCGGAAGTTGTTGGAGAAGTACAACACCCCGCCCGGCGCCAGACGCGCCATGGCCAGGTCGATCAACTGCACCTGATCACGCTGCACATCGAAAATCCCTTCCATGCGCTTGGAGTTGGAGAAGGTCGGCGGGTCGATGAAGATCAGGTCGTACTCGTCACGGCAGGCATCGAGCCAAGCCATCACATCACCCTGCTCCAGACGGTTCTTGTCGGAGAAACCGTTCAGCGACAGGTTGCGACGCGCCCAATCCAGGTAAGTTTTCGACAGGTCGACGCTGGTGGTGCTGCGCGCGCCGCCCTTGGCCGCATGCACGCTGGCGGTGGCAGTGTAGCAATACAGGTTGAGGAAACGCTTGCCGGCCGCCTCTTTCTGGATCCGCATGCGCATCGGCCGGTGGTCGAGAAACAGCCCGGTGTCGAGGTAATCGGTGAGGTTCACCAGCAGCCTTACGCCGCCTTCATTAACCTCGTTGAACTTGCCCTGAGCGCTCTGACGTTCGTATTGCTTGGTGCCGCTCTGACGCTCGCGGCGCTTGACCACCACGCGGCTCTTGTCGATGTTCAACGCTTGCGGGATCGCCGCCAAAGCATCGAACATCCGCGCCGAGGCTTTTTCCGGGTCGATGGATTTCGGTGCGGCGTATTCCTGAACGTGGACCCAATCGTGATACAGGTCGATGGCCATGGAATATTCCGGCATGTCGGCATCGTAGACGCGGTAGCAGTCGATGCCTTCACGCTTGACCCACTTGCCCAGCGCCTTGACGTTCTTCTGCAGGCGGTTGGCAAACATCTGCCCGCCTTCGCTCAGGCGCGGCTGTTCGACCACCACCGGTACCGGTTTGATCGGGTTGCCGTTTTTGTTGTACTTCTCGTACTTGCCCGGCGCTTCGATGTTCGACGGCGCATCGGACTCGGCCTGTTCGCGCTCGATCTGGCGCTGTTCCGGGGTGCGACGCTCACCGGTGACGAACTGGTCTGGAGTGACCTTGATCAGCAGCAATTTGCACGGCAAGGCGCCGTTCCAGAACGAGTACTGCTTGTGACTGCGGATGCCCATGCGCTTGCCCAGGTCCGGGGCGCCGGTGAACACCGCCGCTTCCCAGTTCAGGCACGCCTGACGCAGACGCTCGCCAAGGTTCTGGTAGAGGTAGAGCAGGCTCGCCTCATCGCCCAGACGCTCGCCGTAGGGAGGGTTGCAGATCACCAGGCCTTTCTGGTTCTGGTCCGGGCGCGGCTCGAAGGTTGCAACTTCGCCCTGGTAGATCTTGATCCACTCGCTCAGACCCGCACGTTCGACGTTATTGCGGCCCGGTTGAATCAGCCGTGGGTCAGCTTCGTAACCGCGAATCCACAGCGGCGGCTTGGCCAGACCGGCAGCGGCACGGGCAGTGGCTTCTTCGTGGAGTTTTTTCCACAGCGCCGGCACGTGACCGAGCCAGGCGGTGAAGCCCCACTGCTCGCGACGCAGGTTCGGCGCCATATCGGCGGCGATCATCGCGGCTTCCACCAGGAACGTACCGACACCGCACATCGGGTCAGCCAGCGCGCCGCCATCGGCGGCAATCCGTGGCCAGCCGGAACGGATCAGAATCGCCGCCGCGAGGTTTTCCTTCAGCGGCGCCGCGCCCTGCTGCAAGCGATAACCACGCTGGTGCAAGCTGTGACCGGAAAGGTCGAGGGACAGAATCGCTTCGCCACGGTCCAGACGCAGGTGAATGCGCAGGTCCGGATTGAGCTTGTCGATGGACGGGCGATCGCCTTGCGGGGTGCGCAGTTTATCGACGATGGCATCCTTGACCTTCAAGGCGCCGAAGTGCGTGTTGTCGATGCCCGAACCGTGACCGCTGAATTCGACGGCCAGGGTGCCGTCGCTGAGCATGTGGTCTTGCCACTCGATATCCAGCACGCCGTGGTAGAGGTCTTCGGCGTCCTTCATCGGGAAACGCTTGAGCACCAGCAGCACCCGGTTCGCCAGACGCGACCACAGGCACAGGCGATAGGCGGTTTCCATGGTGGCCATGCCACGCACCGCCGAGGTGTGTTCGCGTGCTTCTTCAAGGCCAAGCCCGACGGCTTCCTCGATGAGCAGGCCTTCAAGGCCTTTGGGGCAAGTGAGGAAGAGTTCGAAACGATCGGACATGGTAATTCCAGAGCCTTTGGCTAAGTGAACCGGCAACGCGTTGCCGATCCGGTTTTCAATCAGGCGCTTTTCTAACAGAGCGCCCGCGTGGCACGAAGGTGTGCCGTCCCACCCCGGCGGCTCGGGTTAAAAGAGCTTAGATGCCAGGGCAGATAAAAAAGTTGATGCAACAAAATGTCATAAGTCGACCCTTCGTCGAATAGTCCCCAAGTGCAACAGGTGTCATTCTCGTTAAAGGTCCAGCCCCACTATCCAGCGCAGGGCCAATCATACCGGGGTTTAGCCAATAAACATGGGGCAAATATCATGTTACTTATGGCCATACCATCTTTATGGTTACGTTCTTATGACAAAACGATCATTCCCTCGATGTGACGCATTGGTTAGAACTCAACACAGGTTGACGTCGCAACGGCGTCAACACCTTGGCTCGCGACGCCGGCAGCGAGCCACCAACGGCAGAATTTTTCTGCCTGACCTCGATTGAGGTCGACGCGATAAATACAGTCAACAAGTGAGGGAAACACCCTATGAGAAGACTTAAGCGTGATCCGTTGGAAAGAGCATTTTTGCGCGGATATCAATATGGCGTTGGTGGTAAATCCCGTGAGCTTTGCCCTTTTACTCTACCGTCGGTACGCCAAGCCTGGATCAATGGCTGGCGAGAAGGACGCGGCGACAACTGGGACGGTATGACCGGCACTGCGGGAATCCACAGACTCAACGAACTTCACGCCGTCGGCTAATACAGGGCACACACTCCGACACGACAATCTGATTACGCAACGACTTAACCACGCACGTCCTATCCGGACGGCGGGCTTCGGCCCAGGGGCTCCTTCGAGGAGCCCTTTTTTATGCCCATATATCCGTTACAAGAGCGCTTTTGTGGCGAGGGAGCTTGCTCCCGCTCGGCTGCGAAGCAGTCGTAAACCCTGCAACTGTGTTTTACCTGACACACCTGATTGAGTGGTTTTTGGGCCGCTTCGCAGCCCAGCGGGAGCAAGCTCCCTCGCCACAGTTAATCCTCATCGCCGCAGATGAATCTTCAGCGCATGGCGGCGATGGCATCCACCGATTCACGAATCAGCGCCGGCCCTTTATAGATGAAGCCAGAGTAAATCTGCACCAGGCTTGCACCCGCGGCGATCTTCTCAGCTGCGTGCCTGCCCTCGGTGATGCCGCCCACGGCGATGATCGGCAAGCGACCGGCCAATTCCGCCGCCAGCACCTTCACGGTGTGAGTGCTCTTGTCGCGAACCGGCGCGCCAGACAAACCGCCCGCCTCGTCGCCATGTTCCATGCCTTCGACACCGACGCGACTCAGGGTGGTATTAGTGGCGATCACCGCGTCCATCCCGGTTTCGATCAGCGCCTGGGCCACCTGAGCGGTTTCTTCGTCGCTCATGTCCGGTGCGATCTTGATCGCCAACGGCACATGTTTGCCGTGGCGCTGGGCCAGTTCCGCCCGGCGCGTGGCCAGGTCGGCGAGCAATTGCTTGAGCGAATCACCGAATTGCAGGCTGCGCAGGCCCGGGGTGTTCGGCGAACTGACGTTGACCGTCACATAGCTGGCGTGGGCATAGACCTTGTCGAGGCAGATCAGGTAGTCGTCGACCGCCCGTTCAACCGGCGTATCGAAGTTCTTGCCGATGTTGATACCCAGTACGCCCTTGTACTTGGCCGCCGCGACGCGAGCCAGCAGATGATCGACACCGAGGTTATTGAAGCCCATGCGGTTGATGATCGCTTCGGCTTCCGGCAAGCGGAAAATCCGTGGTTTCGGGTTGCCCGGTTGCGGACGCGGAGTGATGGTGCCGATTTCGACGAAACCGAACCCCAGTTGGGCAAAACCGTCGATCGCCGCGCCATTCTTGTCCAGACCGGCCGCCAGCCCCACCGGGTTGGGGAATTCCAGGCCCATGACGGTCACCGGCATTTTCGCCGGTGCCTTGCACAGCAAGCCGTTAAGGCCCAAACGCCCGCCCGCGCCGATCAGGTCCAGGGACAGATCGTGGGAGGTTTCCGGGGAAAGTTTGAACAACAGCTGACGGGCCAGGGTGTACATGGGCGGGCTTGACTCGGTGGCGATGAAAAGAGGCGGCGATTATAGCCGCGCATCGAGTCCACAGGCGAGGCGCGCGACAAAAACAGCCAGCGATGGCATATGCCTTGCACCACTGACAGGCATCAGCACTCGTGCCAACGACGGGATGAGTGGAAGGACAATGGCGTCGTCACCCGGCTTTGCCCACGCAGATGCCTTGGGACGACGCTTTTTTTTGGAAGGTGCGAAATCGATGAATGAACCATCAGCCGGCCCACTGGCCTGGGTCAATGGCAGCGATGCCCCGGAAAAAACCGAGATCAACCTCGGCTTCATGGCCCTGAGCGACTGCGCCTCAGTGGTGGTCGCCGCCACCCAGGGTTTCGCCCAGCCCTACGGCCTGACCCTGAACCTCAAGCGCCAGTCGTCCTGGGCCAACCTGCGGGACAAACTGGTCAGCGGCGAACTCGACGCCGCCCACAGCCTGTACGGGCTGATTTACGCCGTGCACCTGGGCATCGGCGGCATCGCTTCCACCGACATGGCCGTACTCATGGGTCTGAACCAGAACGGCCAGAGCATCAACCTCTCCCACGGCCTGCAGGCCCTGGGCGTGACCAGTCCTGAAGCACTGGATCGGCATGTGCACCAAAGTCGCCCAAAACTGACCTTCGCTCAGACTTTTCCCACGGGCACCCACGCCATGTGGCTGTATTACTGGCTGGCGAGTCAGGGCATTCATCCGCTGCAGGATGTCGACAGCGTGGTGGTGCCGCCGCCGCAAATGGTCGCGCACCTGCAAGCCGGGCGCATTGACGGTTTTTGCGTCGGCGAACCGTGGGCGGCCAGTGCGGTGCAGCAGAATCTCGGGTTTACGATGGCCACCAGCCAGACCCTCTGGCCCGATCACCCGGAAAAAGTCCTCGGCTGCACCCGCGCCTTCGTCGAGCAATACCCCAATACCGCCCGGGCATTGGTGATGGCAATCCTCGAAGCCAGTCGGTTCATCGAAGCCAGCCGCGAAAATCGCCGCAGCACCGCGCAACTGTTAAGCGCCGCTGAATACCTGGATGCTCCGCTCGATTGCATCGCACCGCGCTTGCTCGGTGATTACACCGATGGCCTGGGCAATCGCTGGCAAGACCCGCATGCAATGCGCTTCCATGGCGAGGGCGAGGTCAATCTGCCGTATCTGTCCGACGGCATGTGGTTCATGACCCAATTCCGGCGCTGGGGTTTGTTGCGTGATGACCCGGATTACCTCGGCGTGGCCCGTCAGGTCCAGCAACTAGACTTATACCGTGAGGCCGCCAGCGCTGTCGGTGTGCCCGCCCGGAGTCAGGAAATGCGCAGCAGTCAACTGATCGACGGCAAAGTCTGGGACGGCTCGGACCCGGCCGGCTATGCGCGCAGCTTCACGCTGCACGCCATGAGCGACAGTGCTCCCCTTCTCGCCAGCCGCTGACAGGAGCCTGCGAATATGTTGCGTATCCTGCTGATCAACGACACCGCGAAAAAAGTCGGTCGCCTGAAAGCGGCCCTGACCGAAGCCGGGTTCGAAGTCATCGACGAATCCGGCCTGACCATTGACCTGCCCGCACGCGTCGAAACGGTGCGTCCGGACGTAATCCTGATCGATACCGAGTCACCGAGCCGCGATGTGATGGAGCAAGTGGTGCTGGTGACCCGTGACCAACCACGGCCCATCGTGATGTTCACCGACGAGCACGACCCAGGCGTGATGCGCAGGGCGATCAAGTCCGGCGTCAGTGCCTACATCGTCGAAGGCATCCATGCCCAGCGCTTGCAGCCGATTCTCGATGTGGCCATGGCACGCTTTGAAAGCGACCAGGCCCTGCGCGCGCAACTCCACGCCCGCGACCAGCAACTGGCCGAGCGCAAGCGCATCGAGCTGGCCAAGGGGCTGCTGATGAAGATGAAGGACTGTAACGAGGAAGAGGCCTACACCCTGATGCGCCGCCAGGCCATGAGCCGCCAGCAGAAGCTGATTCAGGTGGCGGAGCAGATCATTGCTATGAGTGAGTTGCTTGGCTGATCTGATCATTGTGGCGAGGGGGCTTGCCCCCTCGCCACAAAAGCAGATTGTTGGCACAAATCTCGCTAAGTAAATCACTGCAAGGTAACCAACGGCGGTTGCCCCACCTACGACAAAGACGTCGCTCACCTCATTCGCCCCCCTGGCGGATCGGGTAGCGGCGTTTTTCCGTTTTGGCCCCAGAGAACGGGGCCGGTGGTGCGGCCTTAGCGGCGCCCCACCTGCAAGCTCATGACTCCTTCTTGATACGCCTGACAGCTGAGGTGCGCGATGAATTCAAGCTTCTGGAAATCCGGCCATACCCCGACACTGTTCGCAGCCTTCCTCTATTTCGATCTGAGCTTCATGGTCTGGTACCTGCTCGGCCCTTTGGCGGTGCAGATCGCCGCCGACCTGCACCTGACCACCCAACAACGCGGGCTGGTAGTGGCAACGCCGATTCTGGCCGGGGCCGTATTGCGTTTTGCGATGGGCATGCTGGCTGATCGCCTGTCGCCAAAAACCGCCGGGATCATCGGCCAGGTGATCGTCATCTGCGCCTTGTTCGGCGCCTGGAAAGCCGGCATCCACAGTTACGAGCAGGCACTGCTGCTGGGCCTGTTCCTCGGCATGGCTGGTGCGTCGTTCGCCGTCGCCCTGCCGTTGGCCTCGCAATGGTATCCGCCGCAGCACCAAGGCAAAGCCATGGGCATCGCCGGTGCCGGTAACTCGGGCACCGTGCTCGCCGCGCTGATTGCCCCGGTGCTGGCCGCCATGTTTGGCTGGAGCAACGTGTTCGGCTTCGCCCTGATCCCGCTGATCCTGACCCTGATCGTCTTCGCCTGGCTGGCCAAGAATGCCCCTGAGCGGCCAAAAGCCAAGTCCATGTCCGACTACTTCAAGGCTTTGGGTGACCGCGACAGCTGGTGGTTCATGTTTTTCTACAGCGTGACCTTCGGTGGCTTCATCGGTCTGGCCAGCGCCCTGCCCGGCTACTTCAACGACCAGTACGGCCTGAGCCCGGTAACTGCCGGTTACTACACCGCGGCGTGTGTGTTCGGTGGCAGCCTGATGCGTCCGCTGGGCGGCGCGCTGGCGGATCGCTTCGGCGGGATTCGCACCCTGTTGGCGATGTACACCGTGGCGGCGATCTGCATTGCGACCGTGGGTTTCAATCTGCCGAGTTCCTACGTAGCGCTGGCGCTTTTCGTGTGCACTATGCTTGGTTTGGGTGCGGGCAACGGTGCGGTGTTCCAGTTGGTGCCGCAGCGTTTTCGTCGGGAGATCGGTGTAATGACCGGGTTGATCGGCATGGCCGGCGGCATCGGTGGCTTTGCACTGGCGGCCGGCATGGGTGCGATCAAGCAAAGCACTGGCAGTTATCAACTCGCTCTGTGGTTGTTCGCCAGCCTCGGCGTACTCGCCTGGTTCGGTCTGCATGGGGTGAAACGTCGTTGGAGAACCACATGGGGTTCGGCAGCCGTCACCGCTGCCCGGGTGTGAGGGTTGAATGAGCCTGCAACTGAGTTTTGCCGAAGCCAGCGCCATCGGGCCTCGCGAAGAGAACCAGGACGCTCTGCGCCTGGTCACTCCGGCCCCGGCGCTGGCGGCGAGCAAGGGTTACCTGTTCGCCATCGCCGACGGCGTCAGCCAATGCGCCGATGGCGGTCTCGCGGCCCGTTCGACCTTGCAGGCCCTGGCGCTGGATTACTACGCCACCCCGGAAACCTGGGGCGTCGCCCAGGCACTCGATCGCCTGCTACTGGCGCAAAACCGCTGGTTGCAGGCTAACGGCGGCGGGCAACCGCTGCTGACTACCGTCAGTGCCCTGGTGATGCGCGGCAGGCGCTTTACCCTGGCGCATGTCGGCGATTGCCGGGTTTATCGCTGGCACGCTGACACGCTGCAACGGGTAAGCGAGGATCACGTCTGGGACCAGCCGGGCATGCAGCATGTGCTCAAGCGGGCGCTGGGGCTGGATCAACATCTGGTGCTGGACTTTCTCGATGGCGAACTGCGCCTGAACGAGAGTTTCGTGCTGCTCAGCGATGGCATCTGGGCAGTGCTGGGCGACACGGCCATTGCGGCGATTCTGCGGGATCAGCCTGATCTGGACAGCGCCGCGCAGACGCTGGTCAGCGCCGCGCACCTGGCCGGCAGTCAGGACAATGCCAGCGCCCTGCTGGTGCGGGTCGATGCCTTGGGTGAAACCAGCATCGGCGATGCCCTGATTCATCTGCAGCAATGGCCCCTCCCGCCTGCGCTGAAACCGGGCCAGAGTTTCGAAGGCTGGCAGGTCGAAGGGATCCTCGGCCAGAGCCAGCAATCGCTGCTCTACCGGGTGCGCGACGCACAACAACAGCCCTGGCTGCTGAAAACCTTGCCCGCTGCGCTACGTGACGATCACCAGGCCGGGCAGGCATTGTTGTCAGAGGAGTGGTTTCTCAAACGGGTGGCCGGGCGGCATTTTCCTGAAGTCCATGCCGTCAGTCAGCGTCAGCATTTGTACTACGTGATGCGTGAATATTCCGGGTCTACCTTGACCGAGCTGCATGAGCGCGTCGGATCGTTGCCACTGCCTCAATGGCTCGACCTGGCCGAGCGCCTGCTGCGAGCCATCGGCATCCTGCATCGACGGCAGATTCTGCATCGCGATATCAAACCGGAGAACCTGCTGCTGGGCGACGACGGCGAGTTGCGTCTGCTGGACTTCGGCCTCGCCTACTGTCCCGGGCTGTCCGAAGATCAAGCCTGCGCCCTGCCCGGAACACCCAGCTACATCGCGCCGGAAGCCTTTCGTGGTGACCCGCCGACCCCACAACAGGACTTGTATGCAGTCGGCGTGACCTTGTACTACCTGCTCACCGGGAATTATCCCTACGGCGAAATCGAAGCGTTCCAGCGCCCACGGTTTGGTGTGCCTGTCAGCGCCAGTCGCTACCGGCCCGACCTGCCGGAATGGATCGCACAAAGTCTGGAACGCGCGGTTGCGGCGGCTCCGGATCAGCGTTTTGAAACGGCGGAAGAATGGTTGTTACTGCTGGAGCAGGGAGAACGACGCACGTTGAGCGTGCGCCCCAGACCGTTGCTGGAGCGCGAACCGTTGAAGGTTTGGCGGACGTTGGCGCTGGTGTCGTTGCTGGTGAATCTGGTGCTGCTGTTTTTGTTGTTTCATGGCTGAGTTTTTCACTGCACCCAAAAGATCTTTTGACTTTTCTGCTTCAAAACCGGGCATAGCGCATTGAACCGGTGCACGCAAACACCCTCCTCCCACGCTGAGAGCCTATAAATTCGGCATTTGTGCGACTTGGCACAACCACTGCATTACCTTTCCCAACATACATAAAGCCCAACCTTCAACGTAGAAGGCTGCGCTGCCCGAGAGAACGGGACAAGGACAAAGGCGTCCTCGCTAGTTAACTAGCGGGACGCCTTTTTTTGTTTGCGCAAAATTTTGTCGAGCAAGGCCTGAATGCCCTGATGAGGCAGGTCCGAGCTCCCCGGAGAACCTGATGAAAAAACTAAAACTGGTGATGATCGGCAACGGCATGGCCGGGGTTCGCACCCTGGAAGAACTGCTCAAGCTGAGTAACGAGCTGTACGACATCACGGTCTTCGGCGCCGAACCCCATACCAACTACAACCGCATCCTGCTGTCGCCCGTACTGGCCGGCGAACAGACGTTCGAAGAGATCGTACTCAACGATCTGGACTGGTACCTGGAAAACAACATCAAGCTGCTGCTCAACCGTAAAGTGGTGGAGATCGACCGGGTCAAACGCCGGGTCATCGCCGAAGACGGCACCGAGGCCGAATACGACCGCCTGCTGATTGCCACCGGCTCGACCCCGTTCATCCTGCCGATCCCAGGCAATACCTTGCAGGGCGTGATCGGCTACCGCGACATTGCCGATACCCAGGCGATGATTGACACCGCCAAGACCCACAAGCACGCCGTAGTCATCGGCGGCGGCCTGCTGGGTCTGGAAGCCGCCAACGGCCTGATGCTGCGGGGCATGCACGTCACCGTGGTGCATATCGGCGAATGGCTGCTGGAGCGGCAACTGGACAAAACCAGCGGCCAACTCCTGCAAACCGCCCTGGAAGCCCGCGGCCTGCATTTTCGCCTGTGCGAACAGACCCAGGCCCTGCATGACGCCGGCAATGGCCGGGTCGGCTCGGTTGAGTTCAAGAACGGCGACATCATCCCCGCCGACCTGGTGGTAATGGCCGCCGGCATTCGCCCCAACACCGAGCTCGCGGAAAAATCCGGCATCCCTTGCAGCCGCGGGATTCTGGTCAACGACACCATGCAAACCTACGACCCTCGGGTCTACGCCATCGGCGAATGCGCCAGCCATCGTGGCATCGCCTACGGCCTGGTCGCGCCACTGTTCGAACAGGCTAAGGTCTGTGCCAACCACCTCGCCCAACTGGGCTTCGCCACCTACAAGGGTTCGGTGACGTCGACCAAATTGAAAGTCACCGGCATCGACCTGTTTTCCGCCGGCGACTTCATGGGCGGCGAAGGCACCGAGACCATCACCCTCTCCGACCCGATCGGCGGCGTCTACAAAAAACTGGTGATCAAGGATGACGTGCTGGTCGGGGCCTGTCTGTACGGCGATACGGCAGATGGCGGTTGGTATTTCCGGCAGATTCGTGAGAATCATGGCATCGGCGAGATCCGTGATCACCTGATGTTCGGCGAAAACGCTCTTGGTGACGTAGGACACCAGGGCCAGGACAAAGCCATGAGCATGGCCGACACCGCCGAAGTCTGCGGCTGCAATGGCGTGTGCAAAGGCACCATCGTCAAAGCCATTCAGGAACACGGGCTGTTCAGCGTCGATGATGTGAAGAAACACACCAAGGCCGCCAGCTCCTGCGGTTCCTGCGCGGGCCTCGTCGAACAGATACTGATCAACACCGTGGGCGGCGCGGCAGACGTCAAACCGAAAAGCGAAAAAGCCATCTGCGGTTGCAGCGACCTCAACCACGGGCAAATCCGCCAAGCCATCCGCGACCAGCACCTGCTGACCATCGCCGGCACCATGAGCTACCTGAACTGGCGCACCCCGAACGGCTGTGCCACCTGCCGCCCGGCGCTCAACTATTACCTGATTTCAACCTGGCCGGGCGAAGCCAAGGACGATCCGCAATCGCGCCTGATCAACGAACGCGCCCACGCCAACATTCAGAAAGACGGCACTTACTCTGTAGTCCCACGGATGTGGGGCGGTGTGACCAATCCTTCAGAGCTGCGGCGCATTGCCGACGTGGCCGACAAGTACAACGTGCCGATGGTCAAGGTCACCGGCGGCCAGCGCATCGACTTGCTGGGGATCAAAAAGCAGGACTTGCCGGGCGTCTGGAAAGACCTGGACATGCCGTCCGGCCACGCCTACGGCAAATCCATCCGCACCGTGAAAACCTGCGTCGGCAGTGAGTTCTGCCGCTTTGGCACCCAGAACTCCACGCAATTGGGCATCGAGCTGGAGCACGATCTGTTCAACATGTGGTCGCCGCACAAAGTCAAACTGGCCGTCTCCGGTTGCCCACGCAACTGTTCGGAAGCGGGTATCAAGGACGTCGGCATTATCGGTGTGGATTCCGGCTGGGAGATGTACATCGGTGGCAACGGCGGGATCAAAACCGAAGTCGCGGAGTTCTTCGTCAAACTGAAAACCGCCGAAGAAGTGCGCGAATACAACGGCGCTTTCCTGCAGCTGTACCGCGAAGAAGCCTTCTACCTCGAGCGCACCGTGCATTACCTGCAACGGGTCGGTATGGAACACATCAAGAAAGCCGTGCTGGAAGACCCCGAGCGGCGCAAGGCATTGAACGATCGCCTGCAATTCTCCCTGTCGTTCGAGCAAGACCCCTGGAAGGAACGCCTCGAACAGCCGCTGCTGAAAAAAGAGTTCGAGGTCATTCCCGTGAAGAACCTGGAGGTGCAGGCATGAACTGGCTGGATATCTGCGCACTGGAAGAAATCAACACGCTGGGGTCTCGAATCGTCGCGGGTCCGAAAGGCGACATCGCGATTTTTCGTACGAGCGACGATGAGGTTTTCGCCCTCGACGACCGCTGCCCGCACAAGGGAGGGCCACTGTCCCAGGGTTTGATCTACGGCAAACGGGTGGCCTGCCCGTTGCACAACTGGCAGATCGACCTTGAAACCGGCGAAGCCCAGGCCCCGGATATCGGCTGTGCCCACCATCACTCGGCACGGGTCGAAAATGGCCGCGTGCTGCTGGCCCTGCGGGAAGTAAGCTGATGAACCGTCAAATCACCGCCTCCACCTGCTGCTATTGCGGGGTCGGTTGCGGCGTGCTGATCGAGCACGACGGCGAGCGCATCCTCGGCGTCAGCGGCGATCCGGCGCACCCGGCCAACTTCGGCAAATTGTGCAGCAAAGGTTCGACCCTGCACCTGACCGGCGACTTGACCGCACGGGCGTTGTACCCGGAACTGCGCCTGGGCAAAGGCCTGGCCCGCAGCCGCACCGACTGGGACACCGCCCTCGATCATGCCGCCAGCATCTTCGCCGAGACCATCGCCGAACACGGCCCGGATAGCGTTGCGTTCTACATTTCCGGGCAATTGCTGACCGAGGATTACTACGCCTTCAACAAACTGGCGCGAGCGCTGGTGGGCACCAACAACATCGACAGCAATTCGCGGCTGTGCATGTCTTCGGCGGTGGTCGGCTACAAGCGCAGCCTCGGCGCCGACGCCCCGCCCTGCAACTACGAAGACCTGGAACTGAGCGACTGCGTGATGATCGTCGGCAGCAACATGGCCTACGCCCACCCGATCCTGTTTCGTCGCCTGGAAGAAGCCAAATCCCGCCGTCCGCAGATGAAAGTCATCGTCATCGACCCACGGCGCACCGACACTTGCGATTTGGCTGACCTGCACCTGGCGATTCTGCCCGGTACCGATGTCGCCTTGTTCCATGGGATTTTGCACCTGCTGCTGTGGGAAGACTGGATCGACCGCGATTTCATCAAGGCCCACACCGAAGGCCTGGCCGAACTGAAAAACCTGGTGCATGACTACACCCCGTCGATGGTTTCGCAGCTCTGTGGCATCAGCACCGAGCAACTGCGGCAATGTGCGGAATGGGTCGGCACCTCACCGAGTTTCCTGTCGCTGTGGTGCATGGGGCTGAACCAGTCCACTGCCGGCAGCGCGAAGAACAGCGCGCTGATCAACCTGCACCTGGCCACCGGACAAATTGGTCGGCCCGGTGCAGGACCTTTCTCGCTGACCGGTCAGCCGAATGCCATGGGCGGCCGGGAAACCGGCAGCTTGTCGAACCTGCTGCCAGGCCATCGCGAAGCGGCCAATGCCGAACACCGCGCGCAAGTGGCCGCCTATTGGGGCGTTGATCAACTGCCCGAAAACACCGGGCTAACAGCCATTGAACTGTTCGAACAGGTGCGCAGCGGCAAGATCAAAGCCCTGTGGATCGCCTGCACTAATCCTGCGCAATCAATGCCGGATCAAACCGCTGTACGCGCGGCACTGCAAGCCTGCCCGTTCGTGGTGTTGCAGGAAGCTTTTCAAACCACCGAAACCGCCGCGTTCGCCGACCTGCTGCTGCCCGCCGCCAGTTGGGGCGAAAAGGAAGGCACGGTCACCAACTCCGAACGGCGTATTTCCCACGTCCGCCGAGCCATCGGCGCTCCCGGTGAAGCACGCTCCGACTGGGCGATCACCGTGGATTTCGCACAGCGCCTGGAAAAACATCTGCGCCCTGGAGCCACCAGCCTGTTTGCCTTTGAAACCCCGGCACAGGTCTTCGACGAATACAAACAACTGACCCGTGGCCGCGACCTCGACCTGTCCGGCATCAGTCATGCGCTGATCGATCAGCTCGGCCCGCAACAATGGCCCTTCCCCGCCGGTGCCCGCGAAGGTACGGCGCGGCTGTACCTCGACGGCATTTTCCCGACTGCCAGCGGGCGCGCACAGTTCGTGACCGACCCGTATCGCGCCGCCAAGGAGCAACGTGATGCGCGCTTCCCGCTGACCCTGATCACCGGCCGCTTGCGCGATCAATGGCACGGCATGAGCCGCACCGGCACCGCCGCGCAGCTATTCGGCCATGTCAGCGAAGCCGTATTGAGCCTGCACCCGGATGAACTGCGGCGGCATCGCCTGCAATCTGGCGATCTGATCAATCTGAAAAGTCGTCGGGGCTCGGTGATCCTGCCGGTCAGCAGCGACGACAGCGTACGTCCGGGCCAGGCCTTCCTGCCGATGCACTGGGGCGATCGCTTTCTCAAGGGTGGTGTGAATACCCTCACCCTGCCTGCCTTCGATCCGTTGTCGAAACAACCGGAACTCAAACACAGCGGTGTGCGACTCGAACCTGTGCAATTGCCCTGGCAGCTTTTCGCCCTGATAGAGGGCGATGTTCAACAGCACCTGGAAACGCTGCGACCACTCTGCGAGGCGTTTTCCTACGCCAGCCTCAGCCTGGCCGGCCGTGAGCGCCCTGCGCTGCTGATACGCGCCGCCAGCGCCACCGCGCCAGAGCCGCAGCTGTTGCGTGATATCGATCAATGCCTGGGGCTCAACGACGGCCCGGTATTGGCCTACGACGATCCCCGGCGTTCGATCGGCAAACGGGTGCGCATCGAAAACGGCCGGATTACCGCGATTCGCCTGGCCGGTGAAACCCTGGCCCAGCACTGGCTGCAAAGCCTGTGGCTCGAAGGTCGCGCCGACGAACAGCTACGTCGTTGGCTGCTGGCCCCCTTGAGTGCGCCACCAGGCAACGCTGGTGCCCCGGCATCCGGCACCAAAACACTGTGCAACTGCATGAACGTCAGCCAGAACGCAGTCTGTGCCGGCATCAGCCGTGGCCTGGACTTACAAGGTTTGAAACAAGAATTGGGCTGCGGCACGCAATGCGGCTCCTGCGTCCCGGAAATCAAGCGTTTGCTGGCCGCCACTGCGCAGCCAGTCGCCGTCATCTCGTGAGGAAAACACTATGAGCTCAAAAGTCTGGCTGGTGGGTGCAGGTCCTGGCGATCCGGAATTGCTGACCCTCAAGGCGGTTCGCGCATTGCGCGAAGCGGACGTGGTGTTGATCGACGATCTGGTCAATGCCGCAGTGCTGGAGCATTGCCCGAGCGCACGAATTATTCCTGTAGGTAAGCGCGGCGGTTGCCGCTCTACGCCCCAAGCCTTCATTCATCGCCTGATGCTTCGTTATACCCGCCACGGCAAATGCGTGGTGCGACTCAAGGGCGGTGATCCGTGCATCTTCGGGCGCGGCGGTGAAGAAGCGCAGTGGCTACGTGAGCGCGGGGTCGAGGTTGAACTGGTCAATGGCATCACCGCTGGCCTTGCCGGCGCGACCCAATGCGATATTCCGCTGACGCTGCGGGGCGTCGCCCGTGGCGTGACACTGGTCACGGCGCACACTCAGGATGACAGCAGCCTGAACTGGCAAGCCTTGGCTCAAGGAGGCACTACGCTGGTGATCTACATGGGCGTGGCGAAGCTCAGTGAAATTCGCGAGCAACTGCTGGCCGGCGGAATGGCAGCCGATACGCCTGTGGCGATGATTGAAAATGCTTCGCTGCCGCACCAACGGGAATGTCGCAGCGATCTGACAGCGATGGAGAAAGATGCCTGCGCCTTTGAATTGAAAAGCCCAGCCATTTTGGTGATTGGAACCGTGGCAGCCTGTGCAACGTCATCTCTGTGGGAGCGTGGCTTGCCCGCGATGACGGCCGATCAATCAGCCTGAACCTATCTGCCAACCCCTCATCACCAAATCGCAGACAAAGAAAAGCCCGGCCTAAGCCGGGCTTTTCCAGAGCTGCGAGCTAATTACTTAGCTTGAGCTTCAACCTTCGCTTCTACGCGACGGTTTACAGCACGGCCAGCTTCAGTGGCGTTGTCAGCAACTGGGCGGGATTCGCCGTAGCCAACAGACTGAACGCGGGACGACTGAACACCGTACTGGTTGGTCAGAACTTGCTTAACGGCGTTTGCACGACGCTCGGACAGTTTCTGGTTGTAAGCGTCAGGACCGACGGAGTCAGTGTGACCTTCAACAACAGTAGTGGTGGATGGGTACTGCTTCATGAAGTCAGCCAGGTTTTTGATGTCGCCGTAGCTGTTAGGCTTGACTACCGACTTGTTGAAGTCGAATTTCACGTCCAGCTCAACACGAACAACTTCAGCAACTGCCGGGCAGCCATCAGCGTCAACAGTTACGTTGGCTGGGGTGTCAGGGCACTTGTCAACGTTGTCGCAAACGCCATCGTTGTCGCTGTCGGAGCAAACTTCAGCTGGTGCTGGAACTGGAGCAGCAGCAGGCTTGGAGCCGCCACCGAAGTTCACACCGATACCGACGCTTGGAGCCCACTCGGTGTCGCCCTGGTCGATATTGTACTGAGCTTCAACGCCAGCACGGGCGTAGAAGTTTTCAGTGAAGTACAGCTTGGCACCGCCGCCAACGTTGGCGAAGGTGGAGCGGTTACGACCCGAACCGTTCTGGCCAATGCTCTGGTCCGAGAAACCGGCAGAAACGTATGGACGGATCATGTCGCCTGGGTTGTTGAAGTGGTACAGAGCGTCCAGAGCGGTATCAGCGCCCTTTACGTTGCGACCATCATCTGCACGTACGTTGTGCACTTCGTCGTAGGCCAGACGCAGTTCTACGTCGTCGGTCAGGAAGTAACCAACCGAACCGCCGAACAGGTTGCCGTTGTTCTTGAAGTTACGATCGCTATCGTACTGTTCTTTCTTGGCGAAGCCTTCGATTTCAACTGCGCCTTGGCCTTGTGCCAGCGCGCCGAACGAAGTAGCGGCAATAAGAGAACCAATGGCCAAGCCCAAGGTGTTTTTCAGTTTCATCCGTTAAATCCCCATCTGGTGATTGTGAAGCAGTCCCGCAAACCGGGGGACAACTCGGCGGCAAGTCTATCAGAACTTGCCTACACGTAAGAGAAATTTGCGCCGAACTAAGTTTCAGCAATGCCTGCAAATTTCTCACGCAATTTGTCTAGAGCGCGTTTGTAACGCATTTTTGTCGCACTCAAGCCCATGTGCATTATGTCTGCGATCTCCTGGAATTCCAGCTCTGCGACAAATCGTAGCACCAGAATTTCACGGTCAATCGGGTTCACATACACCAGCCAGCGATCAAGTCCACCCTTTTCCTCGGGTTTCGGCGCCTTTTCTTCAGACGCCTCCTCGAGGGGGTCCAGACTCAAAGCGTCCATCAAGCGACGCTTTCGCCGTTCCTTCCGATACTGCGTGATGCACTCGTTGTACGTGATGCTGTAGAGCCAGGTCTTGAACTTCGATTTGCCCTCAAAGTTCTTCAAGCCATACAGCACCTTCAACATCACTTCCTGACAGACATCATCTGCATCACGATCGTTCCCAAGATACCGTGCACAAACGTTAAATAATGTTCGCTGGTAACGCCGCATCAGTTCTTCATAGGCGCGCGTTACGTGAAACAGCTCGGTATGCGAGCGCGCGACCAACTCCTCATCAGAGAGCTCGCGGGGGTCGTAGCGCGTGGAGAGCGATTGAGCTTTATTCAAAACAAGTCGGGCCGACAGTCAGGTCAATGTCCGCCGCAGCCCTTTCAGGGCATTTTGCGGCGGCATACATTAGCAGGATTTGCCGGGTTAGCGGCTACTCACATGCTGCTCCAGGAGAATCCGATTCGAAAGAGAGACTAGCTCACCCTCGTCGGTCAGCACGGTGGTTTTAACCGTGCCGATCTCTTCGATCTGACCTTCGACCTCACCAACACGCACTTGTTGCCCAACCTGATACAACTCTCGCACATAGATTCCCGCAAGAATCTGACCGGCAATTTCCCGGCTTCCCAACCCCATGGCCAGCGCAACCGCCAGACCAACGGTAATCAAAACGATCACGATCACATGGTTGAGCAGGTCAGTCTTGACCTCCAACTGGCTGATCGCTACCGAAATACTGATGATGATCACCAGGCCCTGAGCGATCCGCCCCAGGCCTGCGGCGTAATCAAGCCCTACGCCTTCTGCCGCACCACGCACCAGCCCATTGGCCAGTTGCGCCAGCAACACACCCACCAGCAGCACCAGCGCAGCACCAAATACTTTCGGCAGATACAACGCCAGCATGTCCAGCGTAGCCGATACTCGCTCAAGGCCTAGAGATTCTGCTGCCGACACCAGAAAAATCAGCAGAACGAACCAATAGACGATCTTGCCGATCAGCGTCGAAATAGGCACCTGCAAACCGGCGCGGGACAGCAATTTGGTCAGACCGGTACCGCCCATCAGGCGATCGAGGCCCAGTTTGGCGAGCAATTTGGACAGCAACGTGTCCAAAAGTTTCGCCACGACAAAACCCAGCAGCAGCACAACCAGTGCGCCGAACAGGTTCGGAATGAAGTTCGCAACCTTGGTCCATAACGCGGTCATTGCAGTGACGAGGCTCTGGGTCCAGAGATCAAGTTCCATATTCAATCAGCCTTATCAGCAGTGCGAGCGGTAGGTTTACGCAGACGGGAAACCGGCGAGACATGAGCCGATCCGTTATTCAGGGCGATCATCAGCGCGGGCAGCCAACGGCCCAGCAGGCTGAACAGATCGCCGGCACCGACCTGGCGGTTGGCGGTTTTCAGCACGCGCCCCAGGCAGGCATCGTCGTCACGGTTGGACGGCGAAGCTTTGAGCATGTCACGCAAAGACTGTTCAAACGGATCGTGCATACGCACCTCTCGTGATATCTGTGAAAGACGCGGTCAGCTTTGGTCGGGTCACATGGCTCATCATCAGACCCAGCGCAAACGTCGGAATAACCACCACTGCCCCAGTGCCACCAAGACCATCAACAGGCAGGCGATCAGGAAGCCGTAGGGGCTGACAGAGAACGGAATACCGCCGACATTGATGCCCAAAAGACCGGTCAGAAAACTCATCGGCAAAAAGATCCCGGTGATGATCCCGAAGCGGTACATCGTGCGGTTCATGCGCACGCTCAAACGCCGGTCTTCGGCCTCCAGGACCAGCCCCACGCGCTCCCGGGTCAATTCCAGCTCCTCGAGATAACGGGTCAGGCTGTTGTTCAATTCGTTCCAGTAATCGCCATCGTCTTCGCAGAACCACGGCAGTCTTATCCGCGTCAGCTGACCGAAAATATCCCGCTGCGGCGCCAGAAAACGCTTCAGCGCGGCCGCCCTGCGACGAATCTGCAAAACGGCCCCATGCTCGGGTGTATACCGTTCGTCGGCATCCAGTTTTTCTTCTTCCTCATCGACGATTTCCGAGAGGCAGCTGACCAGATCCTGCACCTTGTGGGTAAGGTATTGCGCCATATAGAGGATCAGTTCGGAAGCGGTTCTCGGCCCTTTGCCTTCGGCCAGTTGCGCCAGCAACTCATCGGTGGCGCGCAATGGCCGCAGACGCAGGGAAATCACTCGTTGGGCCGAACCGAAGATCCGCACCGAGACCATGTCTTCCGGCTCTGCGCCGGGGTTCAGGTTGATCCCGCGCAAAAACAGCAACAGTTCGGAGTCCGGCAGCGGCAGAAGACGAGGCCGGGTGTTCTCTTCCAGCAACAAGTCGCAACTAAATTCACTCAGACCGCTGGATTTGCGCAGCCAGGTCTGGGTTTGCGGGTGACTGCGATCCCAGTGCAGCCACAGGCTTTCATGAGCCAGCAGCTGCAAGTCATCGAGTTCAGTCCGGGCTATCGAACGCGCACCGCCTTTACCGTCCAGCACCAGGGCATGCACCAGCCCCCACTGCGCGTTTTCTTCCTCGAACATCCTCACCCCATTTTTGTCACGAAAGTTCGCACCGACGCTTTATTCAGGCATCTTCAGCGGGCTTGGCGAAATGATCACGCCGTTGTTATCCGCATAAACATAGTGACCCGGGTGGAAGGTCACACCCGCGAAGGTCACGGCAATATTGAGTTCACCAACACCGCGCCGGTCGGTTTTCATTGGGTGACTGGCCAGGGCCTGAACCCCCAGATCGGTTTGCGCGATGACGTCGACGTCGCGAATGCAACCGTAGATCACCAGCCCTTCCCAACCGTTACTGGCGGCTTTCTCGGCCAGCAGGTCGCCCAACAGCGCGCGGCGCAGGGAACCGCCACCGTCGACCACCAGCACCTTGCCGTTGCCTTTGAGCTCGACCTGCGCCTTGACCAGCGAGTTATCTTCGAAACATTTGACGGTCACGATTTCGCCGCCGAAAGAATCACGGCCGCCGAAATTGCTGAACATCGGTTCCAGCACCTGCACCAGCTCCGGGTAGGCGTCGCACAGGTCAGGCGTGATGTAATGGTTCATCGAAAAACTCCTGTAGAAAGGAAGACAATCGAGTATGCAGCATACTCGGGCCAGGGCTGGAGGGCTGCAAACGTTCCGGCCGCACGAACATAACGAGCAAATCAGTCACCCAAAGTGACCAGAACCGCTTAATGCGTCATATCTTAGCCGCAAGCCGATCAGAGCGAAATGCCCCCTGTTAGAGCATCGGGCTCAAATCGCTGCGGCCAAATCCGGCTTTTCACCCAGCAAAGGCGTCTGTTGATCCGCCAGCCAGCGCGCTACCAACGGCCAGACTTCAGTCTGTGCAGCCTTGCTGACAAGCATTTCCACGTGACCGAAATTGTCGCCAAAGCCCTGCTCGCGACCCAGGGTGATGAATTGTTTGTGTTCGGAGCCGACTTGATCGAACAGCTTGCGACAGGCCCAAGTCGGATCCTGATGATCTCCCGCGGCGCTCACGGCCAGTACTGGCAGCTGAACATCGGCCAATCCCGCCCACCAGTCTTTGTCGGCATCGCCAAAACGGCCGAACAGCCCGTACCAGCGCATGCTTTCCAGGGCCAGGCCAATCGGCTCGTCCTCCGGGCCGCGCTTGAGCCGTGAACCCGACAGTTGGGCAAAACGCTTGAGAATGAAGCGCCCGCTCCACTCCACCGGCGGAAACTTCAACGGCCAGTAAGTGCGACTGACCTGGGTGCCGAAAAATGCCGCAGAAGCCACAGCGGGCTCGCCCAGGTACTGCCCACCCAATGCCGCGGCCAGGGTAATGCCGCCCAGCGAATGGCCGAGCCAGTGTGGGGCCTGGCCGCTTTGTTCGCGCACGAACGCGCCAATGGCCGGTAAGTCATAACGCGCATAGTCGGCGACGCTGTTCTGGCGATAATTCTGGTTGCGCTGTGACAGGCCATGACCGCGCATTTCCGGAATCCACACATCGAATCCCAAACGCGTCAGATAGGCCCCCAGCCCCAAACCTTTGGGCGAGAACCAGAACCGTCGATTGGAAAAGCTGCCGTGCAACAAAATAACCGGCACGCCACGCACCGCCGGCTCATCGGCCAGACCCAAGCGCGTCACAGCCAGTTCGACGGTGCCGTCGGGGCTGTTGCCGGGTTTCAATCGATAGACGTCTTCGCTCAGATCACCACGCCGCTCGGCGCTGATCAGGGCGACAGGAAACAGGTTGCTGCTGCTTTGCATAATGCTCTTGCACAAAAAAGGGCGGCATCCAGAGGATGCCCGCCCTACTTGACTCTTAAAGCCTCGACTCACCGCAGCGGGCCGAAGCTTCATTCACGGATCAGGCCGAAGCCTGACCTTCAGCCAGGAAGAACCAGGTTTCCAGTACGGAATCGGGGTTCAGCGAAACGCTTTCAATGCCCTGCTCCATCAGCCACTTGGCCAGGTCCGGGTGGTCCGAAGGGCCCTGACCGCAAATGCCGATGTACTTGCCGGCCTTGTTGCACGCGGCAATGGCGTTGGCCAGCAGCTTCTTGACCGCCGGATTACGCTCGTCGAACAAGTGCGCGATGATCCCGGAGTCACGGTCCAGGCCCAGGGTGAGCTGGGTCAGGTCGTTGGAGCCGATGGAGAAGCCGTCGAAGAACTCGAGGAATTCTTCAGCCAGGATCGCGTTGGATGGCAACTCGCACATCATGATCACGCGCAGACCGTTGTCGCCACGGGCCAGACCGTTTTCGGCCAGCAGATCGACCACCTGGCTCGCTTCGCCCAAGGTACGGACGAACGGCACCATGATTTCAACGTTGGTCAGGCCCATCTCGTTGCGCACGCGCTTGAGGGCGCGGCATTCGAGTTCGAAGCAGTCACGGAACGATTCGCTGATGTAACGCGATGCGCCACGGAAGCCCAGCATCGGGTTTTCTTCTTCCGGCTCGTAGAGCTTGCCGCCGATCAGGTTCGCATATTCGTTGGACTTGAAGTCCGACAGACGCACGATGACCTTTTTCGGCCAGAACGCAGCCGCCAGGGTGCTGATGCCTTCGACCAGTTTCTCGACATAGAAGCCGACTGGATCGTCGTAACCGGCGATGCGCTTGTCGACGCTGTCCTTGATCTCCGATGGCAAGCCGTCGTAGTTCAACAGTGCCTTGGGGTGCACGCCGATCATGCGGTTGATGATGAATTCCAGACGGGCCAGGCCCACACCGGCGTTCGGCAGTTGCGCGAAGTCGAAGGCGCGGTCCGGGTTGCCGACGTTCATCATGATCTTGAACGGCAGATCAGGCATGGCGTCCACGGAGTTCTTCTTGATGTCGAAGCCCAGCTCGCCTTCGAAGATGTAACCGGTGTCGCCTTCAGCACAGGAAACGGTCACGCCCTGGCCGTCTTTCAACAGCTGGGTGGCGTTGCCGCAACCGACCACGGCCGGGATGCCCAGCTCCCGGGCGATGATCGCCGCGTGGCAGGTACGGCCGCCACGGTTGGTGACGATGGCGCTGGCGCGCTTCATCACCGGTTCCCAGTCCGGGTCGGTCATGTCGGACACCAGAACGTCGCCCGGCTGGACTTTGTCCATCTCGGACACGTCCTTGATGATCCGCACCTTGCCGGCGCCGATGCGCTGGCCGATGGCGCGACCTTCCACCAGCACAGTGCCGGTTTCTTTCAACAGGTAACGTTCCATGACGTTGGCCTGGGTGCGGCTCTTCACGGTTTCCGGACGGGCCTGCACGATGTAGAGCTTGCCGTCGTCGCCGTCTTTGGCCCATTCGATGTCCATCGGGCACTTGTAGTGCTTCTCGATGATCATCGCCTGCTTGGCCAGCTCGCTGACTTCGGCATCGCTGAGGCAGAAACGGGCACGGTCGGCCTTGTCCACGTCGATGGTCTTGACCGATTTACCGGCCTTGGCTTCGTCGCCGTAGATCATCTTGATGGCTTTGCTGCCCAGGTTGCGACGCAGGATGGCCGGACGACCGGCTTCCAGCGTGCCCTTGTGGACATAGAATTCATCCGGGTTCACCGCGCCTTGGACGACGGTTTCACCCAGGCCGTAGGCGCCGGTGATGAACACCACGTCACGGAAGCCCGATTCGGTATCGAGGGTGAACATCACGCCGGCGGTGCCGGTTTCGGAGCGGACCATGCGCTGTACACCAGCCGACAGAGCTACCAGCTTGTGGTCGAAGCCCTGGTGGACGCGGTAGGAAATCGCACGGTCGTTGAACAGCGAGGCGAACACCTCTTTAGCGGCGCGAATGACGTTTTCGACACCACGGATGTTCAGGAAGGTTTCCTGCTGGCCGGCGAAGGAAGCGTCCGGCAAGTCTTCGGCGGTAGCGGAAGAACGCACGGCCACGGCCATGTCAGGGTTACCGGCCGACAGCGTGGCGAACGCAGTGCGGATCTCGGTGTTGAGTTTCTCGGGGAACTCGGCTTCCATGATCCATTGACGGATCTGGGCGCCGGTCTTGGCCAAGGCGTTTACATCATCGACATCCAGCGCGTCGAGGGCGGCGTGGATCTGGTCGTTCAGACCGCTCAGTTCCAGGAAATCACGATAAGCCTGAGCTGTCGTGGCAAATCCACCTGGCACCGATACACCGGCACCTGCAAGGTTACTGATCATCTCGCCCAGGGATGCGTTCTTGCCCCCCACATGCTCTACATCATGGACGCCGAGCTTATCGAGGGAAACTACGTACTCTACCAAGGTGATCTCTCCACTAACTGTGTTGGAAAAGCTCAGAAGCCGGCGACTCGGGGGAGCATTTGCCGGCTGTATGGCCTGGACCTGGAAAATAAGTGAGAATGCGGGCCATTGGCGGCCGACAAATCGCGCCTACTATATCCAAGAATCGTCACTAGCTTAAGGCCCAAGGTGCAAATGAAACGATCTGCTTTCTTTATCTCCGATGGCACGGGCATTACAGCCGAAACCCTCGGCCAAAGCCTGCTGGCGCAATTCGAAAACATTACCTTCAGCAAAATCATACGGCCGTATATCGACGACGTAGATAAAGCGCGGGCCATGGTACAACAAATCAACAAAGCCGCCGAAAACGATGGTTTTCGTCCGATTATTTTCGACACCATTGTCAATCAGGACATTCGTGAGATTCTCGCAACGTCGAATGGTTTCATGATCGACATTTTCTCGACCTTCCTGGCGCCCCTTGAACAGGAGCTGACCGAGCATTCTTCCTATACCGTCGGCAAATCCCACTCCATCGGCCACAACTCCAATTACATGGAGCGTATCGAGGCGGTGAACTTCGCCCTCGACAACGACGACGGCGCCCGCACCCACTATTACGACAAAGCTGACCTGATACTAGTGGGTGTGTCGCGCTGTGGTAAAACCCCGACGTGTTTGTACATGGCCATGCAATTCGGTATCCGCGCGGCCAATTACCCGCTGACCGAAGACGACATGGAGCGCCTGCAACTGCCGACCGCCCTGCGCGCCCATCAGCACAAGCTGTTCGGCCTGACCATCGACCCGGACCGCCTCACCGCGATCCGCAACGAACGCAAGCCCAACAGCCGCTACTCGAGCTACGCGCAATGCGAGTTCGAAGTGCGCGAGGTGGAAAATCTGTTTCGCCGCGAGAACATCCCGCACATCAATTCCACGCATTTTTCCGTCGAAGAGATTTCGGCGAAGATTTTGGTGGAGAAAGGTGTGGAGCGGCGGTTCAAGTAGATTTTCGGCGACAAGTACACCGCCATCGCGGGCTTGCCCGCGATTGAACGATAACTCGGCCCCCTAGATCACAAACAAATCCACAAACCGGTTCACCGGCGTCGCCTCAAGCGCTGCCTGGTCCTTGCACAGTGCAAAAATCTCGGCGCTGCGCTGGGCGGGGAAGCGCGTCGCCAGGTTGGCCTTGAACTTGTCTTCCAGCAATGGAATGCCATCGACGCGGCGACGACGATGGCCGATCGGGTACTCCACCACTACGTTTTCGGTACTCGAACCGTCCTTGAAAAACACCTGCACGGCATTGGCGATGGAGCGTTTGTCGGCTTCCAGGTATTCGCGGGTATAGCGCGGCTCTTCAACGATGACCATTTTGTCGCGCAGCACGTCGATGATCGGATGCGCGACGTGAAAGTGGTCCTCGTACTGCTCGGCCACCAGATCGCCGAACACCAGGGGAACGGCGGTCATGTACTGGAGACAGTGATCGCGGTCGGCGGCGTTGGCCAGCGGGCCGACCTTGGAGATGATGCGGATCGCTGATTGATGAGTGGTGATAACGATTTTATCGATCTCATGCAGGCGATTCCTGACCAGCGGGTGCAGGATGACGGCGGCCTCGCAGGCGGTTTGCGCGTGGAACTCGGCGGGAAAGCTGATCTTGAACAGCACATTTTCCATCACGTAGCTGCCGAACGGCCGGGCGAAGCTGAAGGCCCGTTTATCTTCAGGCTTGAGCGCCAGGTCGTTGTTGGTGTGGCTGAACAGCACGTCATAGAAGCCCCACTGTTTGGCGCTCAGCACACCAGGGATGCCCATCTCGCCACGCATTGCGATGTCCGCCAGACGCACGCCACGGCTGGACGCATCCCCTGCCGCCCAGGATTTGCGTGACCCGGCGTTCGGTGCATGCCGGTAAGTGCGCAGCGCCTGGCCGTCGGCAAAGGCGTGGGACAACGCCGACAACAGTTGCTCGCGGTTGGCGCCCATGAGCCTGGCGCTGACGGCGGTAGAGGCGACTTTCACCAGAATCACATGATCGAGGCCGACGCGGTTGAACGAGTTTTCGAGCGCGATCACGCCCTGAATCTCATGGGCCATGATCATCGCTTCAAGCACCGCGCGAATGGTCAGCGGTGCTTCGCCATTGGCCAGGCGTTTTTGCGACAGGTGGTCGGCCACCGCGAGAATACCGCCGAGGTTATCGGACGGATGACCCCATTCGGCGGCGAGCCAGGTGTCGTTGTAATCGAGCCAGCGGACGATGCAACCGATGTCCCAGGCGGCCTTGACCGGATCGAGACGATAGCTGGTGCCGGGCACACGGGCGCCGAAAGGAACGACAGTGCCTTCGACGATGGGTCCCAGGTGTTTGGTGCATTCGGGAAAACGCAGGGCCAACAGACCGCAGCCGAGGGTGTCCATCAGGCAGTTGCGGGCAGTATCAAGGGCTTCTTCAGACTCGACTTTGTAATTCAGGACGTAATCGGCGATGTCCTGCAGGACCGTGTCGTAGTCGGGGCGGATGTTCAGGTCGACGTTGGCGCTCATGTTCGATTCACTCGGTCAGTGGTTCGTTGATGGGACCTCGGTTCAGGGTAGTCGCAGTCGGTACAACACTCTCATTTTGTAAATGCAATCAACTGTGGAAGCGAGCCTGCTCGCGATGGCGGTGTGACCGGCAACATAGATGTTGAATGTTATGGCCTCATCGCGAGCAGGCTCGCTCCCACAGGGTTTTGTGTCGGATTTCAGATTAGCGTCAAAACGAGTCACCCGGCACTCGCACAAACCCTTCCATCAGCACCCGCGCACTGCGGCTCATGATGGCCTTGCTCACGGTCCATTCACCGTTGACCTGGCTCGCCTCGGCACCCACGCGCAACGTGCCGGAGGGATGGCCGAAGCGCACCGCGTTGCGCTCGATGCCGCCCGCCGCTTGGTTGACCAAAGTGCCGGAGATCGCCGCCGCCGTGCCAATGGCCACCGCTGCCGTGCCCATCATCGCGTGGTGCAGTTTGCCCATGGACAGCGCGCGCACCAGCAGGTCGACGTCGGTTGCCGCAATCGCCTTGCCGCTGGAGGCAATGTAATCCGCCGGCTTGGCGACGAACGCCACCTTCGGCGTGTGCTGGCGCTTGGCGGCTTCGTCCAGGTGCTGAATCAGCCCCATGCGCAGCGCGCCGTGAGCGCGGATGGTCTCGAACATCGCCAAAGCCTTCAGGTCGCCGTTGATCGCGCCCTGCAGCTCGGTGCCGGTGTAGCCGATGTCTTCGGCGTTGATGAAAATCGTTGGGATACCGGCGTTGATCAGGGTTGCCTTGAGCGTTCCGACGCCGGGCACTTCAAGGTCATCCACCAGATTGCCGGTGGGGAACATCGAACCACCGCCCCCCTCTTCTTCCGCCGCCGGGTCCATGAATTCGAGCTGCACTTCGGCTGCCGGAAAGGTCACGCCATCGAGTTCGAAATCGCCGGTTTCCTGGACCTCGCCATTGGTGATCGGCACATGGGCGATGATGGTCTTGCCGATGTTGGCCTGCCACACGCGCACCACCGCTACACCGTTGTGCGGAATACGGCTAGCGTCCACCAGGCCATTGGCGATGGCGAACGAACCGACCGCCGCCGACAGGTTGCCGCAGTTGCCGCTCCAGTCGACGAAAGGCTTGTCGATGGAGACCTGACCGAACAGGTAATCGACGTCGTGATCGGCCTTGATGCTTTTCGACAGGATCACGGTTTTGCTGGTACTGGACGTCGCGCCGCCCATGCCGTCGATTTGCTTCTCGTACGGATCGGGGCTGCCGATCACTCGCAGCAACAACGCGTCACGAGCCGGCCCTGGAATTTGTGCCGCTTCGGGCAAATCCTTGAGGCTGAAGAACACGCCTTTGCTGGTGCCGCCGCGCATGTAGGTAGCAGGAATCTTGATCTGCGGTGCAATTTGAGATGTGTGAGCCATATTGATCCTGTATGGCCAGCGCGGGGCTTAAAACCCCGCGCGGCTCGTCGTGTTAAACGGCAACCGCCGATTCTTCGAGGAAGTCCTGAGCGAAACGCTGCAACACGCCGCCGGCCTCGTAGATCGACACTTCTTCAGCGGTGTCGAGGCGGCAGGTCACCGGCACTTCGACGCGCTCGCCGTTCTTGCGATTGATCACCAGCGTCAGCGTCGCACGCGGGGTGCGGTCGCCGATCACGTCGTAGGTTTCGCTGCCGTCGATGGCCAGCGTGTGGCGGTTGGTGCCCGGCTGGAACTCCAGCGGCAGCACGCCCATGCCCACCAGGTTGGTGCGGTGGATGCGCTCGAAACCTTCGGCGGCAATCGCTTCCACACCCGCCAGACGCACGCCTTTGGCCGCCCAGTCCCGGGATGAACCCTGGCCATAGTCGGCGCCGGCGATGATGATCAGCGGCTGCTTGCGCTCCATGTAGGTTTCGATGGCTTCCCACATCCGCATCACTTTGCCTTCCGGCTCGACGCGAGCCAGGGAGCCCTGCTTGACCTTGCCGTTTTCCTGGACCATTTCGTTGAACAGTTTCGGGTTGGCGAAGGTTGCGCGCTGCGCGGTCAGATGGTCGCCCCTGTGAGTCGCGTAGGAGTTGAAGTCTTCCTCCGGCAGGCCCATTTTCGCCAGGTATTCACCGGCGGCGCTGTCGAGCATGATCGCGTTGGAAGGCGACAGGTGATCGGTGGTGATGTTGTCCGGCAGCACCGCCAGCGGGCGCATGCCCTTGAGCGGACGCGCACCGGCCAGCGCGCCTTCCCAGTACGGCGGACGGCGGATGTAGGTGCTCATCTCGCGCCAGTCATACAGTGGCGTGACCTTGGGACCGGTGTCTTCGTGGATGGCGAACATCGGAATGTACACCTGGCGGAACTGCTCCGGTTTCACCGAGGCCTTGACCACCGCGTCGATTTCTTCGTCGCTCGGCCAGATGTCTTTCAGGCGGATTTCCTTACCGTCGACGACGCCCAGTACATCTTTCTCGATGTCGAAACGGATGGTGCCGGCGATGGCATAAGCCACCACCAATGGCGGCGAGGCGAGGAACGCCTGTTTGGCGTACGGGTGAATCCGCCCGTCAAAGTTACGGTTACCGGAGAGTACGGCCGTGGCGTACAGATCGCGGTCGATGATTTCCTGTTGGATCACCGGGTCCAGCGCACCGGACATGCCGTTGCACGTGGTGCAGGCGAAGGCCACGACGCCGAAGCCCAGTTGCTCCAGCTCGTTGGTCAGGCCGGCTTCATCCAGATACAGCGCCACGGTTTTCGAACCGGGTGCCAAGGACGACTTGACCCACGGCTTGCGGGTCAGCCCGAGCTTGTTGGCGTTGCGCGCCAGCAGGCCGGCGGCGATGACGTTGCGCGGGTTACTGGTGTTGGTGCAACTGGTGATGGCAGCGATGATCACCGCGCCGTCCGGCATCTGACCGGGCACGTCGTCCCACTGGCCGGATATGCCTTGGGCGGCGAGATCGGAGGTGGCGACACGGGCGTGCGGGTTGCTCGGGCCAGCCATGTTGCGCACCACCGAGGACAGGTCAAAACTCAGCCCACGCTCGTATTGCGCGCCTTTCAGGCTGTCGGCCCAGAGGCCCGTAGTCTTGGCATATTGCTCTACAAGCTGCACTTGCTCGTCTTCACGACCGGTGAGTTTCAGGTAGTCGATGGTCTGCTGGTCGATGTAGAACATCGCCGCAGTGGCGCCGTATTCCGGGGCCATGTTGGAAATGGTCGCACGGTCGCCCAATGTCAGCGCCGAAGCGCCTTCACCGAAGAACTCCAGCCAGGCACCCACGACTTTTTGCTTGCGCAGGTATTCGGTCAGCGCCAGCACCATATCGGTGGCGGTGATGCCCGGTTGCAGCTTGCCGGTGAGTTCGACGCCGACGCTTTCCGGCAGGCGCATCCACGATGCGCGGCCGAGCATCACGCTTTCCGCTTCCAGACCGCCAACACCGATGGCAATCACGCCCAGCGCATCGACGTGCGGGGTGTGACTGTCGGTGCCGACGCAGGTATCAGGGAAAGCCACGCCGTCGCGCACCTGGATCACCGGAGACATTTTCTCCAGGTTGATCTGGTGCATGATCCCGTTGCCCGGCGGGATCACGTCGACGTTCTTGAAGGCCTTTTTGGTCCAGTTGATGAAGTGGAAACGGTCTTCATTGCGACGATCTTCAATGGCGCGGTTCTTCTCGAATGCCTCGGGATCGAAACCACCACGTTCAACGGCCAGCGAGTGATCGACGATCAGTTGCGTCGGTACCACCGGGTTCACTTGCGCCGGATCGCCGCCTTGCAGGGCGATAGCGTCGCGCAGGCCAGCGAGGTCCACCAGCGCGGTCTGACCGAGGATGTCGTGGCACACCACGCGGGCCGGGAACCACGGGAAGTCGAGGTCGCGTTTGCGCTCGATCAGTTGTTTCAGGGAATCGGTGAGCGTGGCCGGGTCGCAGCGACGCACAAGGTTTTCCGCCAGCACGCGGGAGGTGTACGGCAGGGTGTCGTAGGCGCCGGGCGCAATGGCATCGACCGCCGCACGGACGTCGAAATAATCCAGAGGGCTGCCGGGCAGCGGTTTGCGGAATTCAGTGTTCATCGTCAGGACTCGGTCACGGTGATTACGAAGGGTGGGCGCCTGGCACCGGGCTGAACCCCGCCCCCTGTAGGAGCGAAGCTTGCTCGCGAAGACGGACCGACATTCAACATTGATGTCGCCTGTTACACCGCTTTCGCGAGCAAGCTTCGCTCCTACAGAGGTCGGGATTCAGTAACCAGTACCGGCGCCCTCCCCGGTCAGCGTTGTTCGATTGGCACGAACTTGCGCTGTTCGACGCCGACGTATTCGGCGCTCGGGCGGATGATGCGGTTGTTGGCGCGTTGTTCGAACACATGCGCCGCCCAGCCGGTCAGGCGCGAGCAGACGAAAATCGGTGTGAACAACTTGGTCGGGATGCCCATGAAGTGGTACGTCGACGCGTGATAGAAGTCGGCGTTCGGGAACAGTTTCTTCTGTTCCCACATGGTCTTGTCGATGGCTTCGGACACCGGGAACAACACCGTGTCGCCCACTTCGTCAGCGAGTTTCTTCGACCAGCCCTTGATCACCTCATTACGCGGATCGTTGTCCTTATAGATCGCGTGGCCGAAGCCCATGATTTTGTCCTTGCGCTCGAGCATGCCGAGGGTGCCTTTGATCGCCTCTTCCGGCGACGAAAAGCGCTCGATCATTTCCATCGCCGCTTCGTTGGCGCCGCCGTGCAGCGGGCCGCGCAGGGAACCGATGGCGGCGGTGATGCAGGAATACAGGTCCGACAGGGTCGAGGCGCATACCCGGGCGGTGAAGGTCGAGGCGTTGAACTCGTGTTCCGCGTAGAGGATCAGCGAAACGTTCATCACCTTGACGTGCAATTCGCTCGGCTTCTTGTCGTGCAACAGGTGCAGGAAATGGCCGCCGATGCAGGCTTCGTCGGTCACGCAGTTGATGCGTTTGCCGTCGTGGCTGAAGCGATACCAGTAGCACATGATCGCCGGGAACGCGGCCAGCAGGCGGTCGGTTTTGTCGTGCTGCTCGGAGAAATCCTGCTCCGGTTCGATGTTGCCCAGAAACGAGCAACCGGTGCGCATCACGTCCATCGGATGGGTGTCGGCGGGGATGCGTTCCAGCACTTCCTTGAGCGCTTGCGGCAGGTCGCGCAGCTTGCTGAGTTTCTGGGTGTAGGCAGCGAGTTGCGCCTTGGTCGGCAGCTCGCCGTACAGCAGCAGGTAAGCCACTTCTTCGAATTGTGCGTCAGCTGCCAGTTCGCGAACGTCGTAGCCGCGATAGGTCAGGCCGGCGCCCGACTGGCCCACGGTGGACAATGCGGTTTGCCCGGCCACCTGGCCACGGAGCCCGGCGCCACTGAGTACTTTTGCTTCGGCCATTGCTGTCTCCAGTTTTTGAATTTGTTAGGGAATCGGCAAGTTGTGGGAGTCGCGATTACTTCTTCGCCGCAAACAACGCATCGAGCTTCTGCTCGAAGGTGTGGTAGTCGATGCGATCGTAAAGCTCCATGCGCGTCTGCATGGTGTCGATCACGTTCTGTTGCGTGCCGTCGCGGCGGATCGCGGTGTAGACGTTTTCCGCGGCCTTGTTCATGGCGCGGAACGCCGACAGTGGGTACAGCACCAACGACACGTCGGCGGCAGCGAGTTGCTCGGTGGTGTACAGCGGCGTCGCGCCGAATTCGGTGATGTTGGCCAGGATCGGCGCTTTCACGCGGCTGGCGAACAATTTGTACATCTCAAGTTCGGTGATGGCTTCCGGGAACACCATGTCGGCGCCGGCCTCGATGCACGCGGCGGCACGATCCAGGGCAGACTCCAGACCTTCCACCGCCAAGGCGTCGGTGCGGGCCATGATCACGAAGCTGTCGTCGGTGCGGGCATCGACCGCGGCCTTGATGCGATCGACCATTTCCTGCTGCGAGACGATCTCTTTATTAGGACGGTGACCGCAACGCTTGGCGCCCACCTGGTCTTCGATGTGAATCGCCGCCGCGCCGAACTTGATCATCGACTTGACGGTACGAGCGACGTTGAACGCCGAGGAACCGAAACCGGTGTCCACGTCCACCAACAACGGCAGGTCGCAGACGTCAGTGATGCGGCGCACATCGGTCAGCACGTCGTCCAGGCCGGTGATGCCCAGGTCCGGCACGCCGAGGGAGCCGGCAGCCACCCCGCCACCCGACAGGTAAATAGCCTTGAAACCGGCGCGCTTGGCCAGAAGCGCGTGGTTGGCGTTGATCGTGCCGACCACTTGCAGCGGATGCTCGCTGGCGACCGCATCGCGGAAACGCTGGCCTGGAGTGCTCTTGTTGGAACTCATGACTCACCTCGTTCAGTGGCTGTCGGGTTAGCGCCGTCCTGGTAGTGACGGGCGATATTGCGTTTGGAGGCGCCGATGTGACGGCGCATCAACAACTCGGCCAATTCACCGTCACGGTCGGCGATGGCGTCGAGAATGCGGTGGTGCTCGGCAAACGCCTGGCGTGGCCGATTGGGCGTGGTGGAAAACTGGATGCGGTACATGCGCACCAGTTGATAGAGCTCGCCGCAAAGCATCTGGGTCAGGGTGCGGTTGCCGCTGCCCTGGATGATCCGGTAATGAAAGTCGAAATCGCCTTCCTGCTGGTAGTAGCCGACGCCTGCCTGAAACGCCGCATCGCGCTCATGGGTTTCGAGCACCCGACGCAGTTCGTCGATTTCTTCGACCGTCATGCGTTCAGCCGCCAGACGGCACGCCATGCCTTCCAGGGATTCACGAATTTCGTAGAGTTCCAGCAGCTCGGCGTGGCTCAGTGACACCACCCGCGCCCCGACGTGCGGCACGCGAACCAGCAGGCGCTGGCCTTCCAGGCGGTGGATCGCCTCGCGTAGCGGCCCGCGGCTGATGCCGTAGGTGCGCGCCAGCTCCGGCTCGGAGATCTTGCTGCCCGGGGCAATCTCGCCTTTGACGATGGCCGCCTGAATGCGTCGGAAGACGTTCTCGGAAAGTGTTTCCGAGTCGTCCTGAACCGTAACCGGGGGATCGAGTTGATCCAGCATATTGTCGACACCTTGAAAAGCAATGCCGCAAAAACTAACGAATATGACCAGTTACGTCAAAGGTTAATTAGAGATTGTCGACAATCGTCTAATAACCGCATGCACCATAACGAAGCAGCACCTCAGGGTTATAGCCGTCGGCCAACGCTGGCGCCATAAAGCCACCGTGCTAGAATGCCGCCCGCATTTGCTTGTCATCTGCATTGCCTGTCACAAAAAGCTGACAGGCATACGAGGGAGCTTGTGCAGCAATGCCAGGGCCTTGAATTGAAGAACGGACCGCTGCGCATCAGGATTTATGAGACTCAAGCTCTTCACCACATTTCTTTGTCTTCTTGGCCTGTCAGGTTTTGCCGCGGCAGGGGAAAAGACTGTGTACGGCCTCAATGAGTACGCTTCGCTGGACGGCATCAATCTGGAAGTCGCCGCCAAACTCGACACCGGGGCGAAAACCGCCTCGCTGAGCGCCCGCGACATCAAACGTTTCAAACGCAATGGCGAATCCTGGGTGCGTTTCTATCTGGCCATCGACGCCGCGCATTCGCACCCGATCGAACGACCACTGGCCCGTGTCAGCAAGATCAAGCGCCGGGCCGGTGACTACGACCCGGAAGAAGGCAAGAAGTACACCGCCCGTCCGGTCATCGAGCTGGATATCTGCATGGGTTCGGCTTTACGCAGTATCGAAGTGAACTTGACCGACCGCAGTGCCTTCCAATACCCGCTCTTGATCGGCTCCGAGGCGCTCAAGCGCTTCGATGCGCTGGTTGACCCCAGTCTTAAATACGCTGCTGGCAAACCTGCCTGCGCCACCGACGCACATACCGCAGAGTAATTCCAATGCGCTCTCTTACCCTCCATCTGAAATTGCTGATCGCCATCCTGGTGGTGCTGGGCATTTCAGTTACGGCCTATCAGATTTTCGTGCTCGGTATTCCGGTGACCGAAGACGCCACCGACGACTTGTGGAACATCGACGCCAAGGTCGAGTTCGTCGCCAACGCCAAGGACCCGATCAAGATCCAGATGTTCGTGCCGCCGCTGAGCCGTGACTACGTGAGCCTCAACGAGAGCTTCATTTCCAATAATTACGGCGTGGCGGTGAACCGTGTCGACGGCAACCGCAAGGTCACCTGGTCGGCGCGTCGGGCCAAGGGCAATCAGACCCTTTATTACCGGCTGGTGCTGACCAAGCGCTACAGTGGCGAAAAATCCAAGGTCAAAGGCCCGACCTTCCGCGACAGCATCGCCGTCGAAGGCCCGGAAAAAGTCGCCGCCGAAGCCCTGCTCGCACCGATCCGCCAACACTCGGCCGACGTCGAAACCTTCATCGGCGAAGCCATCAAGCGCGTCAACAACCTCAACGACGACAACGTAAAACTGCTGCTGGCCGGCGATCCGTCCACTGTGAACAAAGCCAAAATCGTCGAACTTGTACTGTCCATTGCCCACGTGCCGGTGGAAAAGGTCCACACCATTCGCCTGGTGGCCGATCAGCCACAAATGCCTGAACTCTGGTTGCGTAGCTTCAACGGCACCGACTGGCTGTACTTCAACCCGGAAACCGGCGAACAGGGCCTGCCCACCGACCGCTTGCTGTGGTGGACGGGCGATGAAAACCTGATCTCCGTCGATGGCGGCAAGAAAGCCAACGTCACCTTCAGCCTGAACAACAGCGAAATGAACGCCATTCGCCTGGCCAAGCTGACCGACGAGAACTCCGACGCCAATTTCCTCGACTACTCGCTGTATGGCCTGCCGCTGGAAACCCAGCAGACCTTCATGATCATGGTAATGATCCCGATCGGTGTGCTGGTGATCCTGATCCTGCGCAACCTGATCGGCATTCAGACACTCGGCACCTTTACCCCGGTGTTGATTGCCCTCGCCTTCCGGGAAACCCAGCTCGGCTTCGGCATCGTGCTGTTTACCATCATTACAGCGTTGGGGCTGTCGCTACGTTCCTACCTTGAACATCTGAAACTGCAAATGCTGCCGAGGCTGTCGGTGGTGCTGACCTTCGTCGTGGTGCTGATCGCGGCCATCAGCCTGTTCAGCCACAAACTCGGCCTGGAGCGCGGGTTGTCGGTGGCGCTGTTCCCGATGGTGATTCTGACCATGACCATCGAACGCCTGTCGATCACCTGGGAAGAGCGCGGTGGCGGCCATGCGATGAAAGTGGCGATCGGCACGCTGTTCGCCGCCTCCCTGGCGCACCTGATCATGAGCGTGCCGGAGCTGGTGTACTTCGTGTTCACCTTCCCGGCGGTCCTGCTGATCCTGGTGGGCTTCATGCTGGCCATGGGTCGTTATCGCGGCTACCGCCTGACCGAACTGGTGCGTTTCAAGGCTTTCCTGAAGGAGGCTGACGCCTGATGTTCGGTCTCTGGAAGACCTGGAAAGCCCTGGAGGCCCGGGGCATCATGGGGATCAATCGGCGTAACGCCGACTACGTGCTCAAGTACAACAAGCGCAGCCTGTACCCGATTGTCGATGACAAGATCATCACCAAAGAGCGCGCCATTGCCGCCGGTATCCACGTGCCGGAGCTGTACGGCGTGATCTCCACCGAGAAGGAAATCGACAACCTCGAGGAGATCATCGGCGGACGCACCGACTTCGTGATCAAACCGGCCCAGGGCGCCGGCGGCGACGGCATCATTGTGGTTGCCGACCGGTTCGAGGGGCGCTATCGCACAGTGTCCGGCAAGATCATCGAGCATGAGGAACTCGAGCACCATATCTCGAGCATCCTCACCGGCCTGTATTCCCTGGGCGGGCACCGTGACCGCGCGCTGATCGAATACCGCGTAACCCCGGACCAGATCTTCAAAAGCATCAGCTATGAAGGCGTGCCGGACATTCGCATCATCGTGCTGATGGGCTATCCGGTGATGGCCATGTTGCGTCTGCCGACCCGCCAGTCCGGCGGCAAGGCCAACCTGCACCAGGGCGCTATCGGCGTCGGCGTGGACCTGGCCACCGGCCTGACCTTGCGCGGCACCTGGCTGAACAACATCATCAACAAACACCCGGACACCACCAACGCGGTGGACGGCGTGCAACTGCCCTACTGGGACGGCTTCATGAAACTCGCCGCCGGCTGTTATGAGCTGTGCGGGCTGGGTTACATCGGTGTCGACATGGTGCTCGACCAGGAGAAAGGGCCGTTGATTCTTGAGCTGAACGCCCGGCCAGGCTTGAACATTCAGATCGCCAACGATTGCGGGTTGACGTTGCGTACCCATGCGGTCGAGGCGCGACTGGAAGAATTGAAAGCACGGGGGATAACCGAAACGGTGCAGGAGCGTGTGGAATTCGTTCAGGAATTGTTTGGGCATATTCCAGCGGTTGAGGGCTGACCCGTGGCATCTTTGTGGCGAGGGAGCTTGCTCCCGCTTGGCTGCGCAGCAGTCATAAACCGGTCCCCTCGGTTTTTCTGAAAATCGAGGGATTGAGTTTGGGCCTGCTGCGCAGTCCGACGGGAGCAAGCTCCCTCGCCACAGGCAAGCCTCCCTCGTCACGGATGTATCTCTTGCCGACATCCCCTCTAGGAGCAAATCCTGCAGAGGACTACAATCGCTCCCCCGCCTCGATGGCTGATCTGCCCCGCCCATGTTGACCTGTTCCGTACACCCGTTGCCCTATCGCGCCAACCCCGCCGAGTACTTCGCGGCGATTCGTCATGCCCCCGGTGCGGTGCTGCTCGACAGCGGCCGGCCGAGCGCCGAGCGCGGGCGCTTTGACCTGCTCAGCGCCTGGCCGCTGGAGCAATTGGCCGTGCTGCCGGATGAAAGCGGCAATCATTTCCTGCAACGCCTTCGCGATAACCTGATACGACTCGGTGAAGCGGCTGTTCCTTTTGACCTGCCCTTCGCCGGCGGCCTGATTGGCTACTTGAGCTACGACTTCGGCCGGCATCTGGAAAACCTGCCAAGCCAGGCCCAGGACGATCTGCAACTGCCCGACGCACGTTTCGGTTTGTACGACTGGGCACTGATCAGCGATCACCACCGGGCCACCAGTCAATTGATGTTCCACCCGACGCTGGTCGACAGCGAGCGACAGCGGCTGATCCAACTGTTCACTCAACCTGCGGCCGGGCAGATCGCGCCGTTCAAACTGGACGGCCCGATGAACGCCGACCTGAGCGCCGACGATTATCGGCAGGCTTTCGAACGTATTCAGCATTACATCCAGGCCGGCGACTGCTATCAAGTCAACTTCGCCCAGCGCTTTCGCGCGCAATGCCAAGGCGATCCGTGGGCCGCGTACTGCGCGCTGCGGGCGGCGTGCCCAACACCGTTTTCCGGCTTCCAGAGCCTGCCCGACGGCGGCGCGGTGCTGAGCCTGTCGCCGGAGCGCTTCGTCAAAGTCAGCGAGCGCCACGTCGAAACCCGTCCGATCAAAGGCACCCGCCCCCGCGGCCAGACAGCTGCCGAAGATGCCGCGAACGCCGCCGAACTGCTGGCCAGCCCCAAGGACCGCGCGGAAAACCTGATGATCGTCGACTTGCTGCGCAACGACCTCGGCCGTACCTGCCGCATCGGTTCGGTCCGGGTGCCGGAATTGTTCAGCCTGGAAAGCTATCCGAACGTGCATCACTTGGTGAGCAGCGTTACCGGTGAATTGGCGGATGACAAGGATGCACTGGATTTGATCGCCGGCAGCTTCCCCGGCGGCTCGATTACCGGCGCGCCAAAGATTCGCGCCATGCAGATCATCGATGAGCTGGAACCGACTCGTCGTGGGTTGTACTGCGGTTCGTTGCTGTATCTGGACGTGCGCGGGGAGATGGACAGTTCCATCGCTATCCGCAGCTTGCTGGTCAAGGATGGGCAGGTGTGCTGCTGGGGTGGCGGCGGCATCGTCGCCGACTCGGACTGGCAGGCCGAGTATCAGGAATCGATTACCAAGGTGAAGGTGTTGCTCGATACCCTGCAAAACCTCTGATATCGCACTTCTGTGGCGAGGGGGCTTGCCCCCTCTGGGGTGCGAAGCGCCCCCAAACCAGACACCGCATATCGTCAGATATAACGTATGCGACTGCTGCGCAGCCGAGCGGGAGCAAGCTCCCTCGCCACAGATCGGGTTTACAGGCTCAGATTGCGGTTCGACGCCTTGATGAACTCCTGCTTCAACTCGGCAAAGCTGTGCACTGCCGGAAACTGCGGAAACTCGCGAATCACATTGTCCGGTGCATGGAACAGGATGCCTGCATCGGCCTCGCCCAGCATCGTGGTGTCGTTGTAGGAATCGCCCGCCGCGATCACCCGGTAATAGAGGCTCTTGAACGCCAACACCGACTGACGCTTGGGATCTTTCTGACGCAACTGATAGCCAGTGACCCGACCGGCATCGTCGGTAATCAAGCGATGGCAAAGCAAGGTCGGGAAGCCCAGTTGGCGCATCAGTGGCTGGGAGAATTCGTAAAAGGTATCCGACAGAATCACCACCTGAAAGCGCTCGCGCAGCCAGTCGACGAACTCGATGGCGCCTTCCAGGGGCTTGAGCGTGGCGATCACTTCCTGGATGTCGGAAAGCTTCAGACCGTGCTCGTCGAGAATCCGCAGGCGCTGCTTCATCAGCACGTCGTAGTCGGGAATGTCCCGAGTGGTGGCCCTGAGGGAGTCGATCCCGGTTTTTTCGGCAAAGGCGATCCAGATTTCCGGGACCAGCACACCTTCAAGATCCAGACAGGCAATTTCCACAAGACACTCCCATTGGTATTGTTTATGAGCCGAGCGAGCAAAAGGCCTGCCGAACTCTAGCGACTCGCCCTCCTCTGTGCAACGCAGAGGGCGCCCCAGCCGCCGCAGGATTTTGTTACCATCGACGCATATAGAGCGCCCAGCGCCACCGACCTGTAGGAAGCCGCCCTGATGAGCCCATCGTTCGATGTCGTGGAACTCGCCACGACCTATGCCAACAAATCCGCCCAGGACATCCTGAAACTCGCATTTGCCGAGTTCGGCGATGACCTGTGGATATCTTTCAGCGGCGCCGAGGACGTGGTGCTGGTGGACATGGCCTGGAAGCTGAACAAGAACGTCAAAGTGTTCAGCCTCGATACCGGCCGCTTGCACCCCGAGACCTATCGCTTCATCGAACAGGTGCGCGAGCACTACAAGATCGACATCGAAGTCGTGTCGCCGGACTACACCAAACTCGAACCGTTCGTGAAGGAAAAAGGCCTGTTCAGTTTCTACAAGGACGGCCATGGCGAGTGCTGCGGCATTCGCAAGATCGAACCGTTGCGTCGCAAACTGTCTGGCGTGACCGCTTGGGCCACCGGCCAGCGTCGGGACCAAAGCCCGGGCACCCGCAGTGCGGTTGCAGTGCTGGAAATCGATACCGCGTTTTCCACCCCGGAACGCACCCTGTACAAATTCAACCCGCTGGCACAGATGACCAGCGAAGAGATCTGGGGTTACATCCGCATGCTGGAGCTGCCGTACAACAGCCTGCATGAACGCGGGTTCATTAGTATTGGTTGCGAGCCTTGCACCCGTCCGGTGCTGCCGAACCAGCATGAGCGTGAAGGTCGTTGGTGGTGGGAAGAAGCCACGCAGAAAGAGTGCGGGCTGCATGCCGGGAACATCATCAGCAAGTCCAAAGCTTAAAAGATCGCAGCCTGCGGCAGCTCCTGTAGGCGCTGGCGAAGCCTGCGATCCTTTGACTTTCAATAAATGTGTACACAGACATGTCACCATAAGTGCCATATCTGTGTGCACTTTTAGTTTCAGCGCCCCAAAAAGTTACATCTCTCCGTCCTGATTTCCTCAGTCGACCACTCCCACAAAACCCCGCCAAAAAATAAATACCTGTTCAATCGGTCAATTTATATCGTCTTTTTTTCAACTACTTATCTTCAATCAATAACAAAACGAAATTAACGTTAAATTTTATAGACCACCGAATGGCACAGATCTGGCTTAAGTTAACACATGCTTTGTATACAACAAATACAAAAACATACACACACTTTAGATCCGCAAGCCTGAAGCCTTACTACGCCGATGTCAGCGGCGAAGCCATCGCAGTCGATAACGTCAGCCATTAATCCCCTGACGGCCCGGTGACATCGGGCCGCAAAACCACCTCGCTAAAAGGACCTCCCATGCGAATTCTCGTGGTCAACGTCAACACCACCGAATCCATTACCCAGGCCATCGCCCGTCAAGCGCAGTCCGTGGCCGCGCCCGGCACGGAAATCATCGGCCTGACCCCGCATTTCGGCGCCGACTCCATTGAAGGCAATTTCGAAAGCTACCTGGCCGCAATTGCGGTGATGGATCGGGTCATGTCCTACGATCAGCCCTTCGATGCGGTGATCCAGGCCGGCTATGGCGAGCACGGCCGCGAAGGTTTGCAGGAGCTGCTCAACGTGCCGGTGGTGGACATCACCGATGCCGGCGCCAGCACCGCGATGTTCCTTGGCCATGCCTACTCGGTAGTCACCACGCTGGACCGCACCGTGCCGCTGATTGAGGATCGCCTCAAACTGTCCGGGCTCTGGGACCGTTGCGCGTCGGTGCGGGCCAGCGGGCTGGCGGTGCTGGAACTGGAGTCCGATCCGGAGCGTGCGCTGGAGGCGATTGTGCGGCAGGCGGAACTGGCGGTCATCGAGGACAAGGCCGAGGTGATTTGCCTGGGCTGTGGCGGCATGGCCGGGCTGGATGAACAGATTCGTCAGCGCACTGGCGTACCAGTGGTGGATGGCGTGACGGCGGCGGTGACCATTGCCGAATCGCTGGTGCGGTTGGGGTTGTCGACGTCCAAGGTGCGGACGTATGCGACGCCTCGGCCGAAGAGCATTATTGGCTGGCCTGGAAGGTTTGGGCGGTAGAACCGCGACGGCCGCACCTCGGTCCCAGGCCAGGTTTATAGAGCACTAAACCGCTGCCCCAACCCCTGCTCGGCAAACTGCTCAATGATGAAATCGACAAACGCCCGGGTCTTGCCCGGCAGCAGTTTGTGCTCGGCGTAATAGATCGAGATGTTGCCGTCGTCGACGTACCAGTCGGGCAACACTCGCTGCAAGGTCCCGGCGTCCAGATAGCCCACGGCGAATGGCATGCTCACCAATGCAATGCCCAACCCCTGGGCCGCCGTAGCGCAAGCAGCTTCCGAATCGCTCATGGTCATCCGCGCCTTGAGCGTCAATGGGTTGTGTTGCCGGTTGCGACTGGTCAACTGCCAAGAACGCACGCGCCCCGTCTGCGGCGACCGTATCAGGATGCCATCGTGGTTCTGGAGGTCGTCGGGCTCGATGATCGCCTCGTACCCCGCCAGGTATTCGGCCGAAGCCACCAACACTCGATGGGCGGGCGTCAGCTTGCGTGCCACCACGCCCTGAGGCAGTTCGAATCCGCCACCAATCGCCGCATCGAACCCCTGGCCGATCAGGTCGACCTGACGGTTGTCGAAATGCCAGTCCGGGTTGATCGCCGGAAAGCGCCGCAAAAACTCTCCGAGCAACGGCACGATGTACAAGCGCCCGAACACCGTGCCCATGCTGACCTTCAGCGTTCCCGCCGGGCGTCCTTCGGCGCTGGACAGGTTGGCCACGGCATTCTGGATGGTGTGCAGGCTGGCGCTGACTTCGCCGAGAAACAACTGGCCGGCCTCGGTCAGCGTCAGGCTACGCGTGCTGCGCTGGAACAACCGCACACCGAGTCGCGCCTCCAGCTTGGCGACACTCTTGCCCACCGCCGCCGGTGTCAGGCTCAAGCGCCGCGCGGCTTCGGCGAAGCTGCCGACCTCGGCGCTGCGCACGAAGCATTCGATACTGCTGAAGGTTTCCATAAGCGCCACTATAAACTTCTGGTTTACACAGACTATAGCAATGACGGTCTACCCGCAGGGTCATGCGAAGCCGATACTCGACTCCGACAACAAGGCAGCCCGCCTTGAACTTCTGGAGATCGACATGACCACTCAACACCTCAGCGGTAAAGTAGCTCTGATTCAAGGCGGTTCACGCGGCATCGGTGCTGCCATCGTCAAACGCCTGGCCGCAGAAGGCGCAGCCGTCGCCTTCACCTATGTCAGCTCTACCGCCAAAGCCGAAGACCTGCAAAACAGCATCATCTCCGCCGGCGGCAAAGCCCTGGCCATCAAGGCCGACAGCGCCGATGCCGTCGCCATTCGCAATGCCGTCAACGCGACCGTCGAAGCCTTCGGTCGCCTGGACATCCTGGTCAACAACGCAGGCGTTCTGGCCATCGCACCGCTGGAGGACTTTAAACTCGAAGACTTCGACCAGACTCTGGCCATCAACGTACGCAGCGTGTTCATCGCCACCCAGGAAGCGGCCAAACATATGACCGAAGGCGGTCGCATCATCAACATCGGCAGCACCAATGCCGAACGCATGCCTTTCGCCGGTGGTGGCCCGTACGCCATGAGCAAATCGGCGCTGGTCGGCCTGACCAAAGGCCTGGCTCGCGACCTCGGCCCCCGGGGTATCACCATCAACAACGTGCAACCGGGCCCGGTCGACACCGATATGAACCCGGCCGACAGTGACTTCGCCGAAAGCCTGATCCCGCTGATGGCCGTGGGCCGTTACGGCAAAGTGGAAGAAATCGCCAGCTTCGTCGCCTACCTCGTCGGTCCCGAAGCCGGCTACATCACCGGTGCCAGCCTGACCATCGACGGTGGTTTCGGCGCCTGATACACAGTCGATCCAAACAAAGACGCCGGCAACAAATTGCCGGCGTTTTTTTGTGCCCGGGACTATCGGGGGTCAAGCCCACTCGAGCGCCGGCAAGCCACACGCGCTGGGCCTGAACGCCTTAAGCGTACGAAGAATGCCATCGGCGTGTGCGTACTTTTCGTCGGCCATCGCCGCATCCGGAATCGCAATCGCCGTCATCCCCGCCGCTTTCGCCGCCGTGACGCCGAACGGCGAATCCTCGAACACCAGGCAATCCTGGGGCGCGACACCCAGGCGCCGTGCCGCCGTCAGAAAAATATCCGGTGCCGGTTTAGCCGCCCCCACTTCCGGGTCGTCAGCGGTGACGATGAAGTCGAACAGCGCGAACCACTCACGGTGCAAGGTGGTTTTCTCGCCGAACGATTGACGCGATGAACTGGTGCCCACCGCGATAGGAATGTTATTGGCCTTCAAGTGCCGAACCAGTTCTTCTGCACCGGGCATCGCCAGCGCTGTCGGAAAACGCTCGCGCATCAAGGGTTCGCGAATCACCAGAAACTCTTCGGCCGTGATCGGCAAGTCCAGTGCCTGGACCACATAGCGCGCCAGATCACCCGCGCCACGGCCGATGATGTTCTGTTTGACGCTCCAGTCGAAAGTCCGGCCGTAACGCTCGGCAATGATGGACGTGACCTCGGTGTAAATGCCCTCGGTGTCCAGCAGCAAGCCGTCCATATCGAAAATCACGGCCTTGATCGGGCCGAACTCATCCAAGGGTGCATTCATCGCATCTGATCCGTTTTCTCATGCCATCCCGAAAGCGGCTCAGACACCGCCGGTCCGTGATGGATTAAAGGGTTCAGCAGCATAGCGAGCGCAGTTGGCAGAGAGCAACGGGCAATGCCTGGCCGGTACAAAAACCTGTGTCGAGGTGCCCGCGATGATTTAGCGATTTTCCCTACACCAAACACCTCCTTTCCCGACTTCTTTCCTCGTTGATCCCGCGCAAAGTCTCGCGTTCCAAATTGATCAGCGCGAGGGACTGCGAATGTTCGAACCCGACAAGGTCCTGGCCTTGAACAACGCCATCGGCTTGCTGGTGGTCGCCGCCATGAACCCCGAACAGCCGAATGTCGAAGCGTTGCTCGCTGATTTTCGACTCTGCCTCAATAACTACGAGGCCTGGGCGGAAAATTTCTGGACCGCTGGGGCACTGAATGTCGAGCAGGTGTTCAAGGTCGGCAACGACGTCCGGCTCAGCGCGCCGAAGGACTCCACCGCTCCTGTCAGTTCGACACTCGCCACGTGCCCTGCCAGTGGTCCGTTGACCCTGGTTCATATGTTTGAAGCCGCGCGTTTCGTACCGATCGGTGATACGCCGGTGACGCTCGAACCGGTTATCTCACAGCGTAATGGCGAACTGACGTTCGGCGAGCCCGTCCACAAAACCATTCGGTCCCAGCGGCATCCTCGAAATCCCCGAATGCTGGCGCGGCCAGCGCTATCGCATTACCTTCTTTCCCGATGTTTCCACTGAACACGTCAAAGCGCTCTACGCCTCCTATCAAGGTGTGATCGGCGAGCTGGAAGGCTGGTTGCACCATGAATGGACGAGCGAATTCCAGCCGTTATGGGCAGGGTTTTCCGAGGCAGAGTTCACCCGGCGCTACGGCATGCTGCAACAGGCCGACTGGCGCGGCTTCGAGCGTTCGCTGCAGGGTTTGTGGGATGACGTGAAGCAGGTCTACGCCCTGCTGGCAGACCTGCAAGGCAACAGCGAAAAACTCCTTGAATACCTGACCCAGGGCGAACTTGAGACGCTGCTGAATGCATCGGCTGAAGCCATCGCCAATGTGTTGCTGATGTTGAGCGATGAGCCGTTGATGTTCATCCATCTCGCGGCTTTCACCAGTTGGCTGAGGATGTTGCCGCCGCAGTACATCGCCGAAGTCGTGGCGCAAATTCGTACAGAACTATTGATCAGTTTCCTGCTGGTACGCCTCACAGGCCCTGCAGGCTTGAAGCTTGGCATCAGCGCCAAAGTACTGGACAAGATCGAGTCCCAGCGGGCTCGACAGTGGTTGGCGGCAGCCAGTTTGCGCCTGGCCGAACTGACGACCAGATCCGACCTGACAGCCCACGCTGGCACACTCAAACCGCTGGCGGTCAACGCGCGGAATGCATCGCTGAGACCTGCACCGACCGTTCCGTTACTGATCAGCACTGGCGATTCACCGGTTGTGCAGGTGAACAATCCGGTTGCCATCGCTCGTGACAAATCCGAAGCCATGACCCGGCTGGGCCGTCACGAACCTCACGACGATGCATCGAGTCAGGCGAAAAACTCCAACGGCGACAGCGCCGATTGCGCGGCGCTGACCTGTACCAACGGCTGCCCGGTGTCGATGGTCACCGGCGAAGAACTGCTGACCCTCACCGACGGTTCGCTGGATGGCCTATTGCCATTTGCCTTCACCCGGTTGTACCGCACCAGCGCGGTGGAGATCGATTGCGGGCTGGGCTGGGGCTGGAGTCATTCGCTGGCGCATCGATTGGAGCTGGACGATGAACAGGTCGTCTGGATCGACCACGAAAACCGTCGCACCACGTTTCCGCTGCCGAGCGTCGAGCGCCCGGCGATTCATAACAGCCTGTCGCGGGCGGCGATTTACCTCGGGAATGAACCAGAGGAGTTGATTCTCGCGTTGGCCGGCGAGGCGAGCCGGTTCTATCACTTTCGAGAGGGTCGCTTGACGGCGATCAGCGATGCCTACAACAACCGGCTTCACATCAGCCGTGACCGTCAGGATCGTATTCAACGCCTCGATAACGGTGCGGGTCGTTCGCTGCTGTTGCGCTACGAGCGCCGGCACCTCGTCGCCGTCGAATACCAGTCATTTCACCCCGGCGATACCCCGGATAAAGCCTGGCATACAGAGCAGACGCTGGTTTTCTATCGCTACGACGCCCGCCAACGTTTGATCGAAACGACCAACGCCGCCGGCGAAAGTGAGCGCTACGACTACGACGACCGGCACGTGATCCTGCAGTGGCAACTGGCCGGTGGCGCAAGTTACTTCTGGGAATGGGAAAGGTCTGGCAAGGCGGCGCGCTGCGTCCGGCATTGGGCGTCGTTCTCGCAGATGGATACGCGCTACGCCTGGGATGACCAGGGCAGCGTCACGGTCAGGAACATCGATGGCAGCGAAGAAGTTTACGTCCACGACGAGCGGGCGCGATTGGTGCGCCGGGTCGAACTGGATGGCGGCGAACAGCTCAAGGCTTACGACGACAACGGTCGGCTGATTGCCGAGCAGGATCCGTTGGGAGCCGTTACCGAATACCGTTATGACGAAGTCGGACGGTTGGTGACGCTGATTCCGCCGGAAGACGAGCCAACGTCCTACGAATACCGCAACGGTTTCCTGCATGCCCGCTATCGCGGCAAAGCGGTGTGGAAATACCAGCGCAATGCTCAGGGCGACGTCACCGAGGCCACTGATCCTGACGGCCAGGTCACCCATTACCACCACGATGCTCAAGGACGGCTGCTGTCGATCCGCTATCCGGACACCAGTCGGCATGTCTTCGTGCGGAACGGACTGGGGCAACTGCTCGAAGAAACATTGCCGAACGGTGGTCAGCGGCGCTTTTCCTACGACGTGCTGGGGCGGCAGCTGACCCGTCAGGATGAACACGGTGCGGTTACCCGATACCAGTGGGACCCGGCTGGCCGCCTGACTCAGACGACTTTCCCTACCGGCGCCAGCCGCGCCTTCAGCTACAACGCCTACGGCAAGATCACCGCCGAACGCGACGAACTGGGTCGCATCACGCGCTACGAGTATGCCGACGATCTGCACCTGGTCAGCCGCCGGATCAATCCCGACGGTACGCAATTGCGTTATCACTACGACAATGCGCAATTGCGCCTGACCGAGATCGAAAATGAATCCGGTGAAAAATATCAGCTGGACTACACACCCAACGGGCTGATCCGACAGGAAACCGGATTCGACGGCCGCCGCACGGCGTATGCCTACGACCTCAATGGCCATCTGCTGGAGAAAACCGAGTTCGGCGATGACGGCTCGCAACGGGTCACCGCTTATCAACGCGACTCAGCCGGGCGATTGCTGACCAAAACCTTGCCCGATGGCATCAAGGTCCAATACCGCTACGACCGCCTCGGCCGACTGATCAGCATCGACGATGGCCACGACCATCCGCTGGAATTCGAATACGACGCCCAGGATCGGCTGATCACCGAGCACCAGGGCTGGGGCACCTTGCGTTATCGCTACGACGCTTGCGGCCGACTCAACCGCCTGCGCCTGCCGGACAACAGCAAACTCGATTATCACCACGCCAAGGGCGGCGCCCTGACGGGTATCGACCTCAACGGCGCACGACTCACTAGCCACCAGTTTGCATTTGGCCGTGAACAGCAACGCCAACAAGGTCAGCTCACCAGCGAATATGCCTACGACGACCTGGGCCGGCTGAAAGTTCACGCTGTCAGCCAACAGCAACAAGCGCTGTACCGTCGCGACTATGTCTACGGCCTCAACGGCAATCTCGAGCATATTGCCGACACCCGCCATGGCCAGTGCAGCTACCAGTACGACGCGCTCGATCGACTGATCCGTGTGCGCCACTCTCGCGACCAGCCACCGGAAAGCTTCGCCCACGACCCGGCCGGCAATCTGCTGATGCAGGATCGTCCAGGCCCGAGCACCGTCAAAGGCAATCGCCTGTTGATGCAGGGCGACTGCCACTTTGACTACGACGCCTTCGGCAACCTGATCCGCGAACGCCGCGGCACCGCGCAAAAACTCATCACTGACTACCGCTATGACAGCCAGCATCGACTGATCGGTGTCACCCTGCCGGATGGTCGTTGCGTGAGTTATCGCTACGACGCCTTCGGCCGCCGCATCAGTAAAACCGTCGACGGCAAAACCACTGAATTCTTCTGGCAGGGCGACCACCTCGTCGCCGAACACAGCCAGGATCACCATCGCAGCTACGTCTACGAACCGGGCAGCTTCCGCCCACTGGCCATGCTCGACGGCAAAGGCCCGCGCCAGGCCTGCCCGTTCTACTACCAACTCGACCACCTCGGCACGCCGCAAGAACTCACCGACTACAGCGGCGACATCATCTGGGCCGCCCGATACACCGCCTATGGCCGCCTCACCCGCCTCCACCGCGACACCCACCAGGTCCTCGATCAGCCGCTACGCTTTCAAGGGCAGTACTTCGACGCGGAAACCGGCCTGCATTACAACCGGCATCGCTACTACAATCCGGATGTCGGGCGGTATCTGACGCCGGATCCGAGCAAGCTGGCGGGCGGGTTAAACGGCTATCAGTACACGCGCAATCCGGCGGGTTGGGTTGATCCACTGGGGTTGAGTGAGTGCCCTGGGGGGGATGGGTGTAAGAAGCCGTCGTTTGGGGATGAGGATCCGGCGGGTAAGGTTGGGGTTGATGAGGGGGAGCCAAAAACTCCCTCCCCTAAAAGAGAAGAGGATTACTTATATCGGGGGGACGAGCGAGAGCCTGATGATGTATTTCAAAATGGTTTTAAAAGCAAAGGAAAAAGCAATGATTTATTGCTCCACTCTATAGACAGTGAAAATCCACCCAGTAATTTTATCAGCACATCACCGTCGCGAGATGTTGGCAAGCTTTTCGCTACTGGATATCACACAAAAGTAGGTTACCTCTACACTCTTCAAAAAATAGATGGGTATGACTTACAAAAAGAGCTTGGACAAGCCTATCTTTTCGGACCAGAAAAAGAGATAGCCATAGCTAACCGTATAGAGAATGTCGACGTACTTGGCGCCACGCTAATCATAGATGACGGCCGAGAACTCGGCTACTCCATACCAAATCCGTACAGGATAATAAAAAAATGACATCAAAGGTCGAAATAACCATAAGCATTGACGGCACAAAGGAAGTCGCCAGCCTTATATGCGACAACAAAGAAATAACCATGACTTTCACAATGAAGAATGGCTTTAACAAAAAATATTCGGACAGTGACTTTTATAGATGCTTCGCACGTGTCAGAGAGGACAACCCCAACATACAATTTCTCTGCAAGGGATCAAAAGTCAACGTACATCCCTCCAGCATGTCATCACAAATGTCTCTTGGATTGAAAGCATATGAGTTGACATTGGGTAAAGCGCCGTCGCTCACCGATGTAGTCTATATTTTTGATTATGATGAGAACAACCTAACAAACGATCCAAATGAACAGCGATCTTTCTACAGATGCTGGATTGAATCAGAAAAAATCTAATCATCAAAAGCCCGGCTCACGTCCGGGCTAAATTAGCTTAAGGAACCTTAACCTCCAGTGTCACCATCGGTCCTATCCGTCCCACCACTCCCTGAACCAACTGATCCTCCAGACCCACTTCCAGAACCACTCCCCATCGAACCTCCACCTTTTTTCATCAACCCGCTTCCCTCCCCCGGGTTAGTGCTACTCCCATTCGCATCGCCACCATTCCCACCACCCATAGCGTCCGTTGGCAGCGCCTTCCCGTCCGAGGTACCCGCATTCATTTCCGAATAAGGCGGCATCCCGCCCTTGTCGACCGGCGCATCGCGACCGGTAGATTCAGCAAACGCCGTCAATGAACTGATCGACAATAAGCCGACCATCGTCAGCACCTTCCATTTTGACCTGATCATGGTGCGTCTCCTTTAAAGAGTGCATTACCTGATCTCTGGCAGTGATCGTTTTTAAAGGTGTCGCTCAATCGACAATCTGCGATGCACCACCACACAGGTTTCAGCTCGGTTCGCCCGAGGCGTCATCACCGGCGATGTCCGGGTCTTCCGGCTCGGCCTCCACATTACCGCGCTTCACATCATCGTCCGGTACTTGCTCCACAGCGGTGTCGTCATCGTCGGGCGGGCGCTGGTCGCGGCGCAGGGAATTGGTGGGCGAAGGCAGCGGATATTCGGGGGTATCGTCGATATCGGAGTCTTTCGGATCGGCGTTCATAACGCACCTCTCATTGGACCTGAAAAGCAGATCCTGACCTTTCGAGGACAACACGATAGACGCGGTTCGATCAGAGGGATCGAGGTCGGCCCGACCGCAAAATCACTCGTCGTCTTCCTCGTCATACTCATCATTCTCCAGGTTGCCCACGTCGCCCGCGTCATCGGCATCGTTGAGCGGCACCGTGGCGTCGTCCATCAACGATCCCGGATCTTCGTTGCCGGGATCGTTGATCGGGCCTTCTTCTTCCTTGTCTTCGGTTTCCGGAGTCATGGCATGCCTCACAACGTTCAGGGTGTCTATAAAGTTCGAGAGGTCCTACGGCCAATCGTTCCAGAGCCCTATCGACAGAAACGAAAAACCCGGCACTCGGCCGGGTTTTACTTTAACTCGATATCGAGTTAGCGATGCTTGTACTTATTTTTATGCTTGTGTTTGTAGTAGCCGCCACCGGAATGTGAACTGCCGCGGTCATCACCCATGTTGCTGCCAACCGCGCCACCGGCTGCGCCGCCCACGCCAGCACCAATAGCCGAACCCGTGGAGCCGCCCAGGCTGTTGCCGATCACCGAACCGCCCGCCGCGCCGAGACCACCGCCGACGGCCGCTTCTGTGCGACTGCCCTTACGCGCACCGACTGCACTGCCTGCCGCACCGCCGACGCCTGCGCCCACCGCAGCCCCGGTGCTGCCGCCCAGTTGCCCGCCAACCACGTTACCCAACACACCGCCAAGACCACCACCGACTGCAGCGTCGCCGTTGCCGGCGGCCATTGCGCCCTGAGCGATTAAAAGTCCTAAAACCACCGTGGACAAAGTCATACGCATGATATGAACCTCTAATTTCCGCATTGGGGGAAGAACATGCCGCGGATAGGCATCAGCCTGCATCTGGGTCTGTTGTACAGCAAACCAATACCGACTGTATGAGATTTGAGCCACGGGTAGGAGAAATGTTCCCAAACGAAAAAGCCCGGCATGTAAGCCGGGCTTTTTCAGCTGACCATCAGGATCAATGACCCTTTTTGGACAGGTTGCTGCCCACGCCGCCGCCCAATGCGCCACCCAGGCCTGCGCCGATGGTGGAACCAGTCTTGCCGCCCAGGCTGTTGCCGATTATCGAACCGCCCGCTGCGCCAACACCGCCGCCGATGGCCGCTTTGGTGCGGCTGCCTTTGCGTGCGGCAACTGCGCTGCCGGCTGCGCCCGCTACGCCAGCGCCAATCGCGGCACCGGTGCTGCCGCCCATTTTCTGGCCGACCACATTACCCAACGCACCACCCAGACCACCACCGAGCGCAGCAGTACCGTCACCGGCAGCCATCGCACCTTGAGCTACCAAAAGGCCCAGAACCAGAGCAGGCAGTGTTAAACGCATCACAAGAACCTCAAAAAAAGGAGAACGGAAAGGCCGGAGATTGAATGCTTTAGCGCAGGTAAAGTCCAGACACAAAACCGGAACAACCTCGCCATTGGCGACGGTTGGACAGCGTTTATGCGAAAGGTTTTATGACAGACAAAAAAAAGCCCGCTGGGGAGACGGGCCAGGGTACTGCTTTCTAACGGATGAGTTGAGCCTACGTAGGCCGGTGTGAAAAGTTTGTGAAAAAAACACCAACGCTCGCAAAGTTGTAGGACATTTCTCGGCATAGCCACCGAGCCACGTTCCTGCCCTTCAGAAACAAGAAACCCCGCTCAATGGCGGGGTTCGTGCTGTTATCGATTTACTTCCTGGAAGGCGCCCCCAGCTTGGGCATAAATTTCGATTTCGGCCCTCGAGTTCTAGGCACTGCAGATTTGATTTTGTTGATTTTGATACGGTCTTCGCCGAAGCTCGGCACATAGTCCGTCTGACCACACTGCACACAATCATTGATTGGAAACTCTGCCCCGTCGTCTTCGATATACGGCTCAGCCATATCTTCGCTCCTCTCAAAACGGGTCGATACCGGCAAGCCCTTTTGCCTGAAAATATCAACCACCCAGGATTTTGAGACTAGCCGGTCATTCTCAGACTTGTGATTCAGATCGTTACATGCCCGACGAATGGCCAGCGCAGCGTCCTACCTCAGCTTGACCGCCGTCCCGGTCACAAACACCACCACCATCCCACCCTTGCCGGCCGGCATGCTGATCTCATAATCAAGCCCCACCACCGCATCCGCCTGAAGCGCCCGCGCCCGTTCCTTGATCTCGTCGGTCGCCTGAATTCGCGCATCCTTCAATGCCCGCTCCAACGTCTGAGAACGCCCACCAAAAAAATCCCGCATCCCGGCGAACATGTCGCGGATCACGTTAACGCCCTGCACCGACTCGGCGCTGACGATGTCCAGGTAGGCGGTGATTTGCCGGCCTTCGATGGTGTGGGTTGTGGTGGTAATCATGAGATTTCCTTTTTCATAGAGGCACGCATTATTCCTAGGTAGCCAGGTGATGAACCAACAAAAAGCCCCCATATCCGTTGAGCTTGCAACGCCGACGACCAACCCACCCTGTTAGTCGATACCACCAAACCTCTGCACATCCGGCTCGACGCAACTGGCTATCGAATCAGAGCCGTCACTCAAGTCCTGGAAAATCTCGCGATGCACGGTGATATTGCCAGCGACTCGGTAATCCTTAGCGACTTCGCATTGCTTTGTGCTATTCCGCTTTGGGATGGGTGTGATGTGTTGTATATGATTGGGCGGCGGTTGGATGCACGGAGAGGTTCTCCAGTCGCTACCCAAATCTAGACGCAGCTCGTGCGGCGTCCTTTATGCTCATACTCCCATCCCTTACACGCTAGCCCCACATGCTTGGGTATCAACGCCTTCCCACTGCTATAGGCAGTAATGGTTCGCCGAGTAAACCCCAATTCAACAGCTGCCGCCGACAGCGAAAGATTGTTGCTCAACATCCAGCGTTTGAAATCACTGGTAGGCATGACCTCTCCGGATTGCTCCAAAGCTAGCCGATGCAACGTAGTAGCGGCGAGTTCGAGATCATCCCCCCATGTCACATCGAATCCCCACTCGCCTACCGCGACCTGGCTGAACAGCGCCAAATCCTGTAATGGCTTGAGCGCAGGAAAGGTTTTGATGTGTTCGGTGACATCAACGGTATGCCGCTTACCGTTGCTCCACTCGACGTTAAGGGCATGTTTGCCGGCAACTGGTTGCACAGCAGAAATGCGAAGCTTGCTGGTCATGAGTCAGTTCCTCCGGTTTTGCTCGTTCCATACACGCCAAAGATCAGCGGTATGTGTTCTTGCCCAAAGCAGGGCTGCTTTCAAGGCTTTGGTTTCGGCGCCTTTGCCTAAAACAACGAGCCCTTCTATCTGGACCAACGACTCCCCATCTGGCGTCTGCACATGGAAGTGCGGCGGCGCATGGTCGTCGGGATAGATTTTTATTTTCCAGTTTCGTTCGCTATGAAGGGTAGCCATAGAGCGATGCTAGAGAAATTTTTTCCCTAGCACAACCTATGATTTTCTGAGGACGCAGAAACCACAAAACTCCTGACTTCTCTACAGGATCTGGCCACTGCCGACATATCTATGCCAGCCAGTTGCTGACCACGGGAGTAGAGAACATGATCCGGAAAATCAGGGGTTTGCGTTTACTGAATTTGGCGGTGAAGGAGAGATTCGAACCTGCAGCTACTTTCGACGCATAGAGGACTCACGATACTCAAGGCTCTAGCGTTTCAACATCGGCAACGGATCTAAGGGATGGGTTAGCATCCGCTTGACGGACAACGCTACCAGGCGGCGGTGAAAGCCGGCATTGGGAAACGTCGAGCGGATTTCCCGAAGGCTGGTGCGGTCCAGCCCGAATGTAATCAAACCCAAGGACACATCGATCCAATCGGCTCGACGAAAGATTTCAGCCAAGTGATGGGGATTGGCCGACGAAGCGCTGATCTTGTGATGATCATCAATCATCCGGGCGACATCATTTCCCCATTCTTTTTGATCTCGCTCGGTCAGAAACGCTTCTGCCAGTTGCCGAGATGCGGGCAGGTAATCGAAAGTATTCGCTGTCCATATACCCAGATCATGAAAAGCACCGGCGATGACAACCTTCTCGACTTGCGAAGTTTCCAATGGCGATAGCAGGCAGCACAGATTGATGAGCCGATAAACGTGGTTTCTGTAACCGGTGAGATCACTGCCAAGACAAGTGGAATAGCGGTCCATGACCTGCTCCAGCAGATCGATATCCTTAATCAACATCACTGCTCCATGCTAGGGGACAAATACCCGAAAACCCGGCCGTTCACAGGGAAGGCAGCAGGTCTGAATTGGAATCATGACTCCTCCGTGGAAATGAGCAGCGTAGGCCAATTTCGATTGTATGAGGGGGTTGCGAAAAACCTCAAAAATGCTGGCCGTGTTCCCATTTTGTTCCCATATGGCCCTTTTTCAGGCGCCAGAAACCACAAACCCCCGACTTTCTCTAGGAAAATCAGGGGTTTGCGTTTACTAAATTTGGCGGTGAAGGAGAGATTCGAACTCTCGATACAGTTTCCTGTATACACACTTTCCAGGCGTGCTCCTTAAGCCACTCGGACACTTCACCGTATCTCGTCAAACAATGTTCTGTCTGTCGAGGCGCGCTAATGTAGTCGAAAGCTTTTCTGATGGCAAATTTTTTTTGCAGAATTTTCATGTGGTTAGCGATTTAGTCGTTCCGGTGGGTGTCGCGCTATGGCAAACCCGCCAATCTCTGGCTTCGCGCCCTCTTCTATATAGAGGGGAATGCGCGGCTGGCGCGGCCGGCAACGCTTGCCGGGCGGGGAAAAGGGTGACCGGGTGGTCAGTCACGGCGCTTTACCTGGCCTACCGCGGTGGGTAACGTCTGCCCTACTTTATTTGAAGGAATAGCGTCATGAGTGAGTTGATTTCCTACCATCTCGAAGACGGTATCGCGACCCTGACCTTGAGCAACGGCAAGGTCAACGCCATTTCTCCGGACGTGATTGTTGCGTTTAACGCGGCGCTGGATCGGGCGGTGGCGGATCGGGCGGTGGTGATCATTACCAGTCAGCCGGGGATTTTTTCGGGTGGTTATGACTTGAAGGTGATGACGGCCGGCCCTAACGAGGCCAGAGCGCTGGTGGCTGCCGGTTCGACCCTGGCTCGTCGTCTGCTGTCGCACCCGTTCCCGGTGGTCGTGGCCTGTCCTGGGCATGCGGTGGCCAAGGGCGCGTTTATTTTGTTGTCGGCAGACTACCGCATTGGTGTCGATGGCCCGTTCAGCATTGGCCTGAATGAAGTGCAGATCGGCATGACCATGCACCACGCCGGTATCGAGTTGGCCCGTGATCGTCTGCGCAAGTCGGCGTTTCATCGCGCGGTGATCAATGCCGAGATGTTCAATCCGCAGAGTGCTGTGGATGCCGGTTTCCTCGATGTGGTGGTGTCGGCCGAAGAGCTGCAAGGCACGGCGCTGGCGGCGGCTCGTCAGTTGAAGAAGCTCAACATGACCGCCCACAAGAACACCAAGCTGAAAGTGCGCAAGGCGCTACTGGAGACGCTGGACAACGCGATCATCCTGGATCAGGAGCATATGGGTTAAGCCCGAATGCACTGCTGCGAAAAGCCCGACCGTCGTGTCGGGCTTTTTCTTGGGTGTTTGGTTTAAAACCTTACAACCGCTCTAGACCGCATCTGACCCATAAGTCGGAAACATGTGCTCAAACATCGGCCATCTCCCACTTCTATAGGGGCAATTGCCGAAAACAGTGCACATCCGTACACTGCGCCACCTTTTGTCCCGGTGGGCCCTTTAAATGCTGTTTGTGTTTCGTATGTTATTGATGGGCTTGCACTTTATCCTGGCCGGTGTGCTCGGGGTGATTCTCGGTCTGTGTCGGCCGTTCAATCCGGACAACAGCCGTTTATGCGCGCGCCTGTACGCATGGCCGGCGATGTGTATTTTGCGTTTACGGGTGAAAGCCGATGTCGGGCCGTTGATGGACAAACCCGATAGCTGCGTGATCATCGCCAACCACCAGTCCAACTACGACCTGTTTGTGTTCGGCAACGTGGTACCCCGCCGCACCGTGTGCATTGGCAAGAAGAGCCTGAAGTGGGTGCCGCTGTTCGGGCAGTTGTTCTGGCTGGCTGGCAATGTGTTGATCGACCGTGGCAACGCGCACAAGGCACGCCAGTCGATGCTGACCACCACGCACACCTTGCAGCATGAAGACACCTCGATCTGGGTTTTCCCCGAGGGCACCCGCAATCTGGGCGAAGAGCTGTTGCCGTTCAAGAAAGGCGCGTTCCAGATGGCGATTGCCGCCGGGGTACCAATTGTCCCGGTATGTGTCAGCAGTTACGTCAAGCAGATGCGATTGAACCGCTGGCGCAGTGGGAAAATTCTGATCCGTTCGCTGCCGGCGATTCCTACGGCTGGACTGAGCCTGGATGACATGCCCATGTTGATCGCCCAGTGCCGCGAGCAGATGCGCGAGTGCATCGACTCCATGGATCGGCAACTGCAAGCCGCCTGAAAAGAAACCCGCCCTGTGCGGGTTTTCTTTTGCCTGCGAACTCTGCAGACTTTGCTGACTCTCAAGCAGTAGACAAGGTTAAGCTGAACCCTGCTTGCCACTGCATTCTTGCTGATAAAAAGCGCTAATAAGAAGTGAACCAAAATCATGGGTAGAGTCGTTGCTGCTGCGGTTTACAGTGCCGGTAAGAAGGTCACCAACATCACGCTCGACGAAGGCGCTGCCTGGGCTGCCAAACCTGGCCACTTTGTCTGGATCGGCCTCGAAGAACCGAACGCCCAGGAACTGTTCAACCTGCAACGCCAATTCAACCTGCACGAATTGGCCATCGAAGACGCCCTGGAAAAACACAGCCGACCGAAGCTGGAAACGTTCGGCGATGCGTTGTTTATCGTCACGTATTCGCCGATCCGCAATGAAGGAAAACTGGAGTTCATCGAGACTCATATCTTCGCCGGCAAGGGTTACATCATTACTGCGCGTAACGGTCATTCAGCGTCCTACGCGTATGTCCGACAACGTTGTGAGGCGCGGCCGCTGTTGCTGGAGCACGGGGAAGATTTCGTACTCTATGCCATCCTCGATTTCGTGATTGAAAACTACCAGCCGATGGGCGAAGCGATTCATGCCGAGATCGATGAGCTGGAGAGCAATGTCCTCTGCGGTTCACTGAACGAGCGCGATATCCAGAAACTCCACGGCCTTCGCCGCGATGTATTGCGCTTGCGCCGGTTTGCGGCACCGATGGTGGAGATCGGTGAAGAACTCCAAAAACTGAGCTTTCCGTTCATCGACAAGAATATGCGTCCGTATTTCCGCGACGTGCAGATTCATGTCACGCGGCAGATGGAAGACCTGACGACCCTGGCGGACATTGCCAGCCAGACCATCGAGGTCGGGGTGTTGCTGGAGGCGTCACGCCAGAGCGTGGTACAGCGCAAGTTCGCGGCGTGGGCTGCGATTCTGGCGTTTCCGACGGCGATAGCGGGGATTTACGGAATGAACTTCGAGGACATGCCAGAGTTGACTTGGCATTACGGGTATTTCGCAGTGTTGGGGTTTATTACCGTTGGGTGCGTCGGTTTGTGGGCGAGTTTCAAAAAGTCTGGGTGGTTGTAGTCAGGACCGAGGCGTCTGCGAAATTCGCGGGCAAGCCTCGCTCCTTACAGGTTTCGATTACCTGTAGGAGCGAGGCTTGCCCGCGAAGCTTTTAAGGCTTGTGCGCCACAAACCGCATCATCCACTCTGCGACGGTAGTGCCGTGATGCTCGTGTTCAAGACTCGCCATACCTTTCGAATAAATCTGCTCACCCAGCGCTTCCTGACGAATATCCAGCAGCGCCCGTGAGTAATCGTGAATGAACTCCGGATGTCCCTGGAAGCACAGCACTTGATCGTTGATGTGGTATGCGGCAAACGGGCAGAAATCGCTGGAGGCAATGACGGTCGCGTTTTCCGGCAGCGCGGTGACCTGGTCCTGGTGGCTGATCAGCAACGTCAGTTCTTCCCTCACCGGGCTCATCCACGGCGCCTTGGCCGCGAGTTTGTATTTGTGGGTGCCGACTCCCCAGCCCTGGGTCGCCCGCTCGCTCTTGCCGCCCAACAGCAGCGCCAGCAGTTGATGGCCGAAGCACACGCCCAGTAGTTTGTCGCCGCGCTCATAGCGTTTCAGCAGGTACGTCTTGAGGGTTTGAATCCACGGGTCGGTACCGAAGGAGTCGGCCTTGCTGCCGGTGACCAGATACGCATCAAAGATCTGATCATCGCTGGGATAATCGCCCTGCATCACGTTGTACACGGTGAACTCGGCAGCGATGGGTTGCTGCGAAAACAGACGCTGGAACATCTGCCCGTAACCCTGATATTGATCGACCAGTTCCGGACGCAGGATGTCGGTTTCCAGAATGCAGATGCGTAACGACATAAAAAATACCTGACACATGATGGGAATAATGCACACCCCAGAGCCTGCCTTGAAACACGGTGGCAAGGCAAGCCCCGGAAGGCGTCATCGGTCCCTTAGAACAATGCGTCTTTGGCGGCTTTTTCCAGCAGCAGCGCAGGTGGCGTGAAGCGCTCGCCATATTGCTCGGCCAGGTACTGAGCGCGGGCGACGAAGTCTTTCACGCCGTACTGGTTGATGAACTGCAGCGCGCCGCCGGTCCAGGCGGCGAAGCCAATGCCGAAGATCGAGCCGACGTTGGCATCCGCCGTCGAAGTCAGCACGCCCTCCTCCATACAACGCACGGTTTCGATGGCCTGCACGAACAGCAGCCGATCACGCACGTCCTTCGGCGAAATCTGTCCGTCGGCCTTCTCGAAGCGGTTTTTCAGCTCCGGCCACAAATGTTTTTGGCCTCCAGCCGGGTAGTCGTAGAAGCCACCTCCAGCGGCCTTGCCCGGACGCTTGTATTCCTTGAGCAGCAAGTCAATCACGGCGAACGCCGGGTGCTCAATCAGCCGCTTCCCTTCCGCTTGCAGGTCTTTGGCGGTTTGCTCGCGGATATGGCTCATGAGGCTGAGGGAAACTTCGTCGGAGATTGCCAGAGGTCCGACGGGCATGCCGGCCTTGCGCGCCTCGGTCTCGATCATCGGCGCGCTCACGCCTTCACCGAGCATGGCGATGCCTTCGTTGGTGAAGGTGCCGAACACTCGCGAAGTGAAGAAGCCGCGACTGTCGTTGACCACTATCGGTGTTTTCTTGATTTGCAGGACGAAATCGAAACCGCGAGCCAGGGTTTCGTCGCTGGTATGGGCGCCCTTGATGATTTCCACCAGCGGCATTTTCTCCACAGGACTGAAGAAATGCAGACCGATGAATTTCGTCTGGTCCGGCACGGCGGTAGCCAGGCCACTGATCGGCAAGGTCGAGGTGTTGGAGGCGATCACCGCATTCGGGCCAACGATGGCTTGCGCGGCCGATGAGACTTTGGCTTTCAGTTCGCGGTCTTCAAACACCGCTTCAATAATCAGGTCGCACCCGTCCAGATCCGCATCGTTTTCAGTGGTACAGATCCGCGCCAGAATCCCCTCGCACTGCTCCCGGCTCAGCTGGCCCCGCGCAACCTTCTTGTCCAGCAGTGCCGCCGAATGGGCCTTGCCCTTTTCGGCCGCGGCGAGGTTGATGTCTTTGAGCACCACGTCGATGCCGGCTGATGCGCTGACAAACGCGATACTCGCGCCCATCATTCCGGCGCCCAGCACGCCGACTTTCTTCGTCACGTAAGGCGCGATGCCTTGAGGGCGCGAGCCGCCGGCATTGATCTCATTGAGCTGGAACCAGAAAGTGCCGATGAGGTTTTTCGACACCTGGCCGGTGGTCAGCTCAGTGAAATAGCGGGTTTCGATCAGGTGCGCCGTGTCGAAGTCCACTTGGGCGCCTTCCACGACGGCGCAGAGGATTTTCTCCGGCGCAGGCAGGCAGCCCTGGGTTTTGCTGCGCAGGATCGACGGCGTGATGGCCAGTATCTGCGCGACTTTCGGATCCGATGGCGTGCCGCCGGGAATCTGATAACCCTTCACGTCCCAACGCTGCACAGCGGTTGGATGAGCGACGATCCACGCCCGCGCCTTGGCCATCAGCTCATCGTGATCGGCTGCCAATTCATCGATCAGTTTCGCCTGCAACGCCTGTTGTGGCCGGATCTTCTTGCCTTCAAGCAAGTACGGCAGGGCTTTTTCAATGCCCAGCATGCGAACCATGCGCACCACCCCGCCGCCGCCCGGCAACAGGCCGAGGGTGACTTCCGGCAGGCCAAGCAGCACCGACGGATTGTCCAGCGCCACACGGTGATGGCAGGCCAGGCAGATTTCCCAACCGCCGCCGAGCGCCGCCCCATTGATCGCGGCGACCACCGGTTTGCCGAGGGTTTCCAGGGTGCGAAGCTGGCCTTTGAGGGTCAGCACCATGTCGTAAAAGGCTTTGGCTTCGGGTTTGCCGACCTTGATCAGTTCATTGAGGTCGCCGCCGGCAAAGAAGGTCTTCTTGGCCGAGGTAATGATCACGCCGGCAATGGTGTCCTTTTCGGCGACCAGTCGTGCAACACAGGTGGCCATGGCCTCGCGGTAGACCGCGTTCATGGTGTTGGCGCTCTGGCCCGGCATGTCGATGGTCAGGACGACGATCTGGTCCTGGCCCTTTTCGTAACGGATGGCTTCGGTCATGGCAATTTTCCTTGAGTCGGATTTTCTTAAAGTCAGGCTCAGAGGCGTTCGATGATGGTGGCAATGCCCATGCCGCCGCCGACACACAATGTCGCCAGGCCATAGCGCAGGCGCCGGGTTTCCAGTTCATCGAGCAGCGTGCCGAGAATCGCGCAGCCAGTGGCGCCGAGTGGGTGGCCCATGGCGATGGAACCGCCGTTGACGTTGACCTTGTCCGGGTCGATGGCCATGTCTTTGATGAACTTGAGCACGACCGAGGCGAACGCTTCGTTGACTTCGAACAGGTCGATGTCTTCGATCCGCAGCCCGGCCTTGGCCAGCGCCTTGCGGGTGGCCGGCGCCGGGCCGGTGAGCATGATGGTCGGGTCAGTGCTGGTGACCGCCGTGGCGACGATGCGCGCCCGTGGCTGCAAGCCCAGCGCCCGGCCTTTTGCCTCGGAGCCGATCAGCATCAGCGCCGCGCCATCGACGATTCCGGAGCTGTTGCCCGGCGTGTGAACGTGGTTGATTCGCTCTATCTGGCTGTAAACCCGCAGGGCCGTGGCATCGAAGCCCATTTGCCCGATCATTTCGAAGCTCGGCTTGAGCTTGCCCAGGCCTTCCAGGGTCGAATCGGCGCGAATGAACTCATCGTGATCGAGCAGGATGATGCCGTTCTGGTCCTGCACCGGCACCAGCGACTTGTTGAACGAGCCATCCGCCCGCGCCCGCGCAGCCTTGCGCTGGGAGTGCAACGCGAAGGTATCGACATCCTGACGGCTGAAGCCTTCAATCGTGGCAATCAGGTCGGCGCCCACGCCCTGGGGTGTGAAATGGCTGTGCAGGTTGGTTTCCGGGTCCAGCGCCCAGGCCCCGCCATCGCTGCCCATGGGCACGCGGGACATCGACTCGACACCACCGACCACCACCAGATCCTCGAAGCCGGAACGCACTTTCATTGCGCCCAGGTTCACCGCTTCCAGCCCCGAAGCGCAGAAGCGATTGAGCTGCACACCGGCCACGCTGACGTCCCAGTCGGCCACCTGTGTGGCCGTCTTGGCGATGTCGGAACCCTGATCGCCGATGGGCGTCACGCAGCCAAGCACCACGTCATCGACCTGACTGGTATCGAGGGACGTGCGCCGCTGCAACGCCGTCAGCAGCCCGGCCACCAGGTTCACTGGCTTGACGCTGTGCAAGGCGCCATTGGCCTTGCCTTTGCCACGGGGCGTGCGTAACGCGTCGAATATCAAAGCTTGGGTCATGACGTCCTCGAACCGCTGTACAGGTGAGTAAATGCAGAAGCTTCACCTTATGCCGAGCAGCCATGGATTCAATGACCACAGTGCTCATTGGTGTTGACGGTCACGCTCAGACGAACGGTAGTCAGCTATCGGATTAACCGATTCATGTCACCAAGCTGTCTAGCCAACGGGCGCCCAAGTAGCTGGCCATAAGCCTCATACTTTTTTAACAGCAATTTGTGATCGGTCCATACGAAATGGATCTAAACCAAGCGTGACGCGGGCCCTAAGGTAAACCTTGTACGAAGTTGTCGTCGGGTTTTGCCGAGGCACTCGTCCTACAGGGAAGTGCAGCGCTCTGCCGTCATGGATATAGGCAGGCAGGCATCAGGAAATAACAAAAAAGGCGGTCAAGCCATGTTCAAACATTCGAAAGTACGTCAAGCCGGGCTCATTCTATTTGCCACTACGCTGTTGTTGATTTTGCCGAACCTGACCAAGGTGATCGGCTGATCGAGCATCAGGGTTTTCGTTTCGCCTGATTAAAAATGTGATTGGCTCGCTATTCGGGCCGGCGCGGCTGTGCCAACCTTTGCGGCACTTCCACGACATGGACGGCGATCATTTGAAAGCGCTCATTGTGTTTGGGGCCTTGCTGCTCAGCATGCCTCTGTCTGCCGCACAGCTGAATCTTGAGCTGGGCGCGAGTTCTCGCACCTGGCAGACCGAGGAATTGCTCAAGCATCCTCAGGTTCAGACCATCACGATCACTAACGACGTTTCCTACAAACAGGACATGAGCTATCGCGCCGTGCCGTTGGCGGCGTTATTGACGGGCATAAAACCTGACGATCATCTGCAAGCCGTTGCCCTGGACGGTTTTGCCGCCGAACTGGCCGCCGCGCCGCTGCTCAATGCCAAGGGCGCGCAGGCTTGGCTGGCAATTGAAGATCCGGCCAAACCGTGGCCGCCATTGTCGGAGGGCAAACACAGTGCAGGGCCGTTCTATCTGGTCTGGACCGACCCACAGGCGGGCAACATCAGCCCCGAGCAATGGCCGTTCGAAGTGGCGAGCATCAAGCGTATGGCCCCGGTGGCCGAGCGCTTCCCTGCCCTGTTGCCCGATCCTGCGCTGAAGGCGGACGATCCGGTGAACAAGGGCTTTGCACTGTTTCAGAAGAACTGCCTGGCGTGTCATCGACTCAATGGCGCCGGGGATGCGCAGTTCGGGCCGGACCTGAATATTCCGTTCAACCCGACCGAATACTTCGGCGCGGATTTCCTCAAGCGTTACATTCGCGATCCGCAGAGCTTGCGCCAGTGGCCGCAGGCGAAGATGCCCGCGTTCTCGACGGCGGTTTTGCCGGAGGGGGATCTGGAGTTGCTGGTGGGGTATTTGAAGCACATGGCGGGACGCAAGGTGTCTTCGGCCAAGTAAGCACACACCTGTGGCGAGGGAGCTTGCTCCCGCTGGGGCGCGAAGCGGCCCTCAAATCAGGCGACGCGATCCGTCAGGCAAACCGCATTCGCCTGAATTGCGACTGCTGCGCAGCCGAGCGGGAGCAAGCTCCCTCGCCACAGGCAAGCTCCCTCGCCAAATGAATCGCTGCTACTGCTGTTGGACCGAAATCACAGGCGCTGGCGTCGGCGAGACAAACACCTTGGCATGCATCTGCTCTCCCCCACCACCACGGCGCATGCCGCGCACCGGGCAGGCATCAAGGTAGTCGAGGCCCACGGCCAGTTTCAGGTGACGCTCAGGGCGGGACAATTCGTTCGTCACGTCGAAGCTGTACCAGGCGTCATCCAGCCAGGCTTCAGCCCAGGCGTGGCTGGCCAGGTGTTCGCTGTTCTCGCTGTACAAATATCCCGACACATAGCGCGCCGGAACCCCCAGGCTGCGGGCGCAGGCGAGAAATGCATGGGTGTGGTCCTGACAGACCCCGGAACGCCCGGCAAAGGCTTGCGCGGCGCTGGTGTCCACTTCAGTGGAGCCCGGCGTGTAGGTCATGTGCTGGTTCAGGCCATGCATTAAATCGATCAGCGCCGTGCGATCCCGCCGTTGTTTGCACGCCTTCTCGGCAAATGCACGCAGGGCTTCGTCGGCTTCGGTCAGCCGGGTGAAACGCAGGAACGGCAGCGCCGACTGACTCTCGTGCTCGGCTTCGCGCAGTTCGTCGATGTCGACCTGGCCACGGGCGCCGATGATGATCGCCTCATGAGGTTCGTCCAGGGTCAGCACATGCAGAATGTTGCCGAACGGATCGAGTTGCGCGCGCACCGGGCGCGGCAGATCGAGTTGCCAACTGAGTACGTGCTGGCGCTCGCTGTCGTGGGGAGTCAGTCGCAAGTACTGGATGCTCGCCCGCACCTGATCTTCGTAGCGATAGGTGGTTTCGTGGCTAATGGAAAGTCTCATGCAGCCTCCAGGTAGGAACTGTGTATGGCGTTGCCCAACTGGCGTACCAGCGGGATGAACTCGGTGAGCCAGGCGTGCAGGCCTTCGTCGAGGATTTCGTTGATACCGGTGTAGCGCAGGCGTGCGTCCAGCTCCGCCGCCAAACGCTGGGCAGGACGGCCGTTGGCCCCCGACAGGCTGGCGAGGATCTGGTCGATTTCTTCGGTGCAGGCCCGCAGGGATCGCGGCACGTCGGCGCGCAGCAGCAACAACTCGGCCACATGCCGGGCGCCAGGGGCGTCGCGATAGATCTCGGTGTAGGCCTCGAACGACGACAAGGCCCGCAGCAAGGCGCTCCACTGGTAGTAGGCGTGGGCCGTGCCGTCGCTGACCGCTTCGGCCTGATCGCCGGCCATTTCGTAACGGGCGTCGAGCAGGCGCAAGGTGTTGTCGGCCCTTTCGATAAAGGTGCCCAGACGAATGAAGCGGAACGCGTCGTTACGCATGATCGTGCCGTAGCAAGCGCCGCGGAACAGGTGGGAACGTTCCTTGATCCACTCACAGAAACGGCTCATGCCGTAGCGACTCAAGCCCTGCTCGGCGATCCCGCGAATTTCCAGCCAGGTAGCGTTGATGTTTTCCCACATGTCGGCGGTGATTCGCCCACGCACCGCATGGGCGCTGGCTCGCGCGGCACCGAGGCAGCTGTAGATACTCGCCGGGTTGGCGGCATCCAGGGCGAAAAAATGCAGCAGCCGTTCGGCATGCAACTCACCATGACGCCCCAGATAATCGTCGAGGGTGCCGGTGATCAGCAGCGGCATGGCGAGTTCGTGCAAGCCGTCGCCACGACCGTCCTGAGGCATCAGTGACAGCGAATAACTGACATCGAGCATCCGTGCGAGGTTTTCCGCCCGCTCCAGGTAACGCGACATCCAATACAGATCCGAGGCAGTTCTACTTAACATGGCTGGCTTCCTTCAATCCTCGACCACCCAGGTGTCCTTGGTTCCGCCGCCCTGAGAGGAGTTCACCACCAGGGAGCCTTCGCGCAAGGCGACACGGGTCAAACCGCCGGGCACAACCCGGGTTTCGCGGCCAGACAATACAAACGGGCGCAGGTCGATGTGGCGTGGAGCAATGCCGTTTTCGACAAAGGTCGGACAGGTCGACAGCGATAACGTCGGCTGGGCGATATACGCGTGGGGCTTGGCTTTGATCCGCTCGCGGAAAGACTCGATCTCCGCCGCCGTCGCCGCAGGCCCCACCAGCATGCCGTAACCGCCGGAGCCTTGGGTTTCCTTGACCACCAGCTCTGGAAGGTTGGCCAGCACGTGGGACAGTTCAGATGGATTACGACACTGCCATGTCGGCACGTTCTTCAGAATCGGCTCTTCATCGAGGTAGAAACGAATCATGTCCTTGACGAAGGGATACACCGATTTATCGTCCGCGACCCCAGTGCCGATGGCATTCGCCAGCACCACGTTGCCGGAGCGATAGGACGACAACAGCCCTGGTACACCGAGCATCGAGTCCGGATTGAACGCCAGCGGGTCGAGGAAGGCATCGTCGAGACGGCGATAGATCACGTCGACCGCTTTCGGCCCGTCCGTGGTGCGCATGAACACCTTGTCATCGCGCACGAACAGGTCCGCGCCTTCCACCAGTTCAACGCCCATTTCCCGGGCCAGAAACGCATGCTCGAAAAACGCGCTGTTGAAGCGCCCCGGCGTTAGCACTACCACGCTCGGATTATCGATCGGGCTGGAGCTTTTCAGGGTATCGAGCAACAGGTTCGGGTAGTGGTCGATCGGTGCGATGCGCTGGGCTGCGAACAACTCGGGGAACAGGCGCATCATCATCTTGCGGTCTTCGAGCATGTAGCTCACACCGCTGGGTGTACGAAGATTGTCTTCGAGTACGTAGTACGTGCCGTCGCCATCGCGCACCAGGTCGACGCCGGAAATGTGCGAATAGATATCGCGGTGCAGATCCAGCCCTTGCATCGCCAACTGGTATTGCTCGTTGGCCAGCACTTGCTCAGCCGGGATGATGCCGGCCTTGATGATGCGCTGCTCGTGATAGAGGTCGGCAAGGAACATGTTCAATGCCTTGACCCGCTGAATGCAGCCGCGCTCGACGACCCGCCATTCACTGGCGGGGATACTGCGGGGAATGGTGTCGAAGGGAATCAGGCGCTCTGTCCCTTGCTCATCACCATAGAGCGTGAAGGTAATCCCGGCACGATGAAATAACAGATCGGCCTCGCGTCGCCGTTGGGCCAAAAGCTCGTCAGGCGTTTCGGCCAGCCAACGGGCAAACTCCCGATAATGCGGGCGGACCTGGCCGCCGGCATCGTACATCTCATCAAAACAGGTGCGGATCATGCCGTACTCCTTGTCACCCGGACCTACAGGCCTTCGCAAGGCCCGTGCCATCGGCATAAACGCTTAAATATCAATCGGTTGGATAATCAACACACAAACACCGCACCAATCCTGTGCGGTAAATGCCCCAACCTGATCGCCCCCGCTTCATGGCGAAGCAATGCTGTCGCCTATCAGCAGCATAGCCAGAGTTGATTTCACTGCCCGGGGGGCGATGCGGATAATCCGCGCATTCGCTGGAAAACCTATCGTTCTTCCCTTTTAGCCGCCTGTTTAGGTGGCTTTTTTTTGCGTTTTTGAAACGTTATGAATCAAAAACACGATCTTTGGCCTTTTCAAACCGCGAAAACGAAAACGGCCAACCCAAAGGTCAGCCGTTGCTGAGTGTTGTCACTGTTCATAAGGTTATGCGAGTAGCCCTCGTACCTCCTGCTTGACGCCCCATCCTTCGATGATACCGCCCAGAGGCTCGACCACCGCCTCGAAGTCCTGCTCAAAGTCGCCGATGCCGTCGTAGGTGGCGTACATCACTTTACTCAGTTCCAGATGCCACGCGCCGTCGTCGCGCACGCTGATCTGGGCATTCAAGGATTCACCACAGAAATGACCTGCCGCCCTGCGTGCCCGCTCCTCGTCCGGGAAAATCGCGTAGAACTCGATGGGATGGAACCGTGAAAAGTCGAAACCGCCTTCTTTCATGCGGCGCAGCACGCTGCTGCTGATGTCTTCTTGATAGGCTGTGCTCATGAAACGTCCCCCTCAGACTGATGGATAGACTTTCCGTATTCCCTGCACTTTCAACCGATTGGTGAGAGCGATGCGGCAACAGAGGTTGCAGACGGGAAACAAGCATGTAGCTGACAAGACCAGACCTTAGCGAGTCATTCGCTGATCTCGCTTGCAGAGTAGCCCCAAGATAGAGCTGCTGCCAAGGTCTGGTTGTGAATGTGACAGGAGGTGTATCAGATCGGGGTAATACTGATGATTTCAATGCTGTTCTGGGATTTCAGACTTTTGACGGTCGGATCATCGGTACGACCCTCCAGATCATTGAGATCCAGTTCGGCAGCGACCGGCAGGCACCGGGCACGAATGAGTTTGGCGGCTTGCTCGCTATTCGGGCATTCCTCGCACTCGAAGAGTTCGTCCACTGTTTCACCGTGATCATCCACGAAAGTGATTTTCCACTTTTGCATCGGTGCCTCCTCGATAAAACCCATGTATGGGCTTACTTCTATCTGGACTTTACCCCTGACTGATCGTTCAACGGATTACCGCATGTCGGCATGAAAAAAACACAGAAACCTGTGGGAGCGGGCTTGCTCGCGAATGCAGACTGTCAGTCGACATCAATGTTGAATGATAAGCCGCTTTCGCGAGCAAGCCCGCTCCCACAGGGTCCGGCGTTCCTACAGGGAAAAAGTGTCAGTCTGTCAGATCCGCACATTGCCTCGTGGCCCGGCGATGGCCCAGATGATCAGGCCCAGGACCGGCAGCAGCAGGATCAATAGCACCCAGATGATTTTCATCCCGGTCTCGGCGCCACTTTTAAGCACGTTGATGATGGCCCAGATGTCGAGGGCAAGAATAATCAAGCCAACCAGGCTGTTGAACGTGGAACCCATGGTGACGCTCCCGAAGAGTGGTATGCCCTCTTAGGATAGTCGGGCCTTGCGAGGGTTCCGTTTTATTAGCGTCGTAGACGGCTTCAGACGTGGATCGCGACTTTCAGGGCTTCCAGGGAGGGCGCGGCGGCGATGCCGACTTCGGCGCACAATTCGAGAACCCGTGGCACGTCGTTACCGTAGACCAGCACCACTTGCAGTTCGTCGTCGAGCAACTGGCTGAAGTTCATCAGCGTGTAACCGCCGTTTTCCTTGGTCATGCTGCCCATCTGCACCTGAATGCGGTTGAGTGCCGTCAGGGCTTCGGTCTTGGCCAGTTGCTTGGGTTTGATGTTGAAATCGACGCCGGGGCCGAACGAAGCGACGATCTGCGCAAACAGGTCCATGTAGGTGTCAGCCTGGAACAGCACGGTTTCCGGCAAGCTGCCGACGACGACCCACTCACCCAACGGGATCGGGAAGGTGTCGTCGTAGTTGATGTCCGGATTGGCCGTCAGAAAAGCCTCTGGATCGGCGTAGGCCTGGGCCGCTTCATCAGCGACTTTCAGGATTTCGTCCTCGCTCATGCACCCGGAGCTGATTTTGCTGATGAGTTCGACGAGTGCGGCTTTCATGGGGTGGATCCTGTAGCGAGGGAATTTTGAGGGCGCGAAGGATAACGCATTCAAGGGTGGATTGCGGAACCTGGCACAAACCTGTGGCGAGGGAGCTTGCTCCCGCTGGGCTGCGAAGCAGCCCCAAAATCAGCCATCGCGGTCATTCAGATAGACCACATTCGCCGGGTTTACGACTGCTTCGCAGCCGAGCGGGAGCAAGCTCCCTCGCCACAAAAGCCCGCAACGCCACAGGGAATCAGGCCAGGAGTTTCTGCAACTGAGCTGTGGTATCCGCCGCGCCCATGGTCTTGGCCGCATCCAGCGCGGATACGCCGTTGGCATCCTTGGCTTTCGGGTCGGCGCCTTTGCTGATCAGGTAGTCGATGATTTCGACGCGGTTGAACATCGCCGCCATCATCAGTGCAGTGCGACCGTCGAACGACGAACCTTCCACTTGCGCGCCCCCCTCCACCAGCGCCTTGACCACTGCCAGGTCGCCCTTGAACGCCGCGCCGGCAATCGGGCTCTGGCCGTTGTCGTTGCGAATTTCAGGATCGGCCTTGTGCTCAAGCAGGACTTTTACCGTGTCGACATGGCCGTGGTACGCAGCGAGCATCAGCAAGGTGTCGCCCTTGTGGTTGCGCAGGTTCGGCGGCAGGCCTTTGGTCAGCAGCGCAGCCATCATGGCCGCATCGCCCTCGCGCGCTTTGTTGAACACCTGTTCGGCAAATTCAGCAGCTTCTTCGGGCGTCATCTGGCGGCTTTTGTCTGACATTGGGAACTCCACATTCGGTCAATCGGAAAGCCGACAGTTTCCCGAGCGCCCCGAAACCTGTCACTTGTTTTTTCTCATGGATGGCCATAGCCATATTCAATAGCGGTACCTGCCCCCATGAATATCCGCCAGCACCTGTTCCGTGACTTGCACGTAAGTCTGAGTACCCGGCAGCCAGGCGTAGATCGGGTCATCGCCGGTTTTGCTCGGGTCGAAGGCTTCGTCCTTGAGCCGGGTCTTCTGGTATTTGAAGGTTCCGGTGGTCTCCATTTTCACTTTTACCCGCAGGAAAAGCGGCACCGCATAGGCGGGCATTTGCTGTCTGGCGAAAGCCAGCAACTCGCCGAAATCCAGGGTCGCCAGGGATTCGGCCGGGGTAATTGCCGCCATCCCCGCCCGCCCGTTGGTGTTGTGGATTTCCACGCCATAGGCCACGGCCTCGGCGATGTGCGGGTGTTGCAGGAGGATGTTCTCGATCTCGGTGGTGGAGACGTTTTCGCCCTTCCAGCGATAGGTGTCACCCAAACGATCGACAAACTGCGCGTGGCCAAAACCGATGTTGCGCAGCAGGTCACCGGTATTGAAGTAACGGTCGCCCTTCTTGAATACGTCATGCAGCACGACTTTTGCGGTTCTCTGCGGATCGGGCGCCCTTGGCCACTTTGCGCATGAAGCCCTTGGCATCACGCGTGGGGGCGCCGGCGTCGTGGTCGTATGCCACCAGGTCCCAGGACATCAGGGAAAAACCGATGGGTGTTGTCGAAGTTGAGGATGTTAGTGAAGCCAATATTGCCGTCGCTGGCGGCGTACAGCTCGCAAATATGGTCAACGGCAAAACGGGTCTTGAACTCACTCCACACACCGGGGCGCAGGCCATTGCCGATCATCTTCGTCACGCCGTGCCGGCTATCGTCGGCGCTGGGCGGTTGATCCACCAGGTAGCGGCACAATTCGCCAACGTATCCGAGGGTGGTCGCCTGATAGTTGCGCACATCGCTCCAGAATTGGCTGGCGCTGAACTTGCGGCGGATGGCAAACCCCGACGCCCCGCTGATCGCCGAGCCCCAGCACACGCAGAGCCCGGTGGCGTGGTACAGCGGCAAGGTGCAATAGACGACATCCTGCGGCTGCATATCCAGGGCGATCAGGCCAAAACTGGCGGAGCTGCGCATCCAGCGGCCGTGCTTGAACACCCCGGCCTTGGGCAAACCGGTGGTGCCCGAGGTGTAAATATAGAAACAAGGGTCGTCGAGAAAAACCTGCCGGCTGCTGGTGGGGTTGTCGCTGGATGCTTCGGCACTGGCTGCCATCAGGTTGAGGAAGCCATCGGGGGCATTGCCCGGTTGCCGGTAGGTATCTTGATCGGCGACAAACCAGGTGCGCGCCGCATCGATGGATACTCGCTCGCGGACCACATTGAACGCCGGGACCAGTTCTTCTCCGACAACGATCGCCACGGGCGCCACCAGGTTCAGGCTATGAGCCAGGGTATCGCGGGTCTGGGAAGTATTGAGCAGGGCGCTGATCGCGCCGACCTTGGCCACCGCCAATATCGTCACCAGCAGTTCCACACGGTTCTCGATAAAGACCGCCACTACGTCGCCCTTGCCGATGTTTTGGGCGATCAGGTGATGAGCGATGCGATTGGCCCACTGATTGACCTGTTTATAGGTGAGCGCCACCTCGCCCTGCAGCAATGCCGGGCCATCGGGATTGCGCAACGTCGCCTGCTCGAAGCTCCAGCCGAGGCCACACGGTTGGGTCGGGTCCTTGACGTTGGCCACTTTCATGCCCTTCACCACGCGGGGAATAGCTTTGGCGATAGAAGGCAGCTTGCGGAGCATCATGCCCCAGGTAATCGTGTCGTTCGACGTATGGCTCATGTGGCTCCCGTTCGCTCTTCTTATTGTCGGGTGGCGGTGATTGAGGCCGAAAATACGTCAGCGGTTCTTGAGCTGTACACGCGGTTTTTGCAATGTTTTGTATCCGCGACCGAAGCATTCGATCGAGCTTCGAAAAGCGGAACCCCGGCGTTGCGATTGGTTCCATCGAATAGACGGCGACCACGCAAAATGCAGGATGCACGATGGCCATTCATGCAGATTGCACGACACCTCAAAAACACTGAAAACATAACTTATTGATTTTTATCAACTTTTACAAAATCAGGTGCTGGCACAATCACTGCAACTCCTTTTGCATGCTTACCCTTCAAGCGCAAACGGAGCTGATAGACATGAGCCTGATCCAGGAAAAATTTTCGTCTTTGTTCTCCAACTTCGAAGTGACCACCCAGCCACGACCTGACGGTGGCATTCTGCTGACATTGCGCAGTCAGGAAGGCAAAGTCTTCAAACGTTCGATTTCCTACCAGCAATTACATGCCGGCGATCAGCTGTCGTGGGCGATCAGCGCGATTCGCCGAGACCTCGCCGAACAGCCGAGCGAACTGCCGCAGATTTCCATGCTGCAAAGCCAGCAGCGATTTGCCCTGCCGACCTACCACTCGATGTAAATCGTTAAAACGCTACAAACAAACAGGCCGTGAAAGCGCTCGCTTCACGGCCTGTTGTGTCATCCCTGTTGGACTGCGCTTCCTCACCGCACTGGTAGTGCCTTCGATGTCGGCGAGAATCGCTTTGATCGACTCGGTTCAATCCTCAAGAAACGGGAAGCGGCTGGCGATGTCATCGCCGGTGAAATTGGCCACCCAGCCTTCGGGGTTGTTGAACAGGCGGATCGCAACGAAATGGGGGTTTTCGCCCATGTCGAACCAGTGCGGTGTACCGGCAGGTACCGAGATCAGGTCATTTTTCTCGCAAAGCACGGCATAGACGTAATCGCCGATGTGCAAGGTGAACAAGCCACGGCCGGCGACGAAAAATCGCACTTCGTCTTCGTCATGGCGGTGTTCATCGAGGAACTTGGCACGCAACTCGGCTTTTTGCGGGTGATCGCTGGTCAGGCTGACCACATCGACGGTGAGGTAACCGCGTTCGGTCATCAGCTTGTCGATTTGCTCCTGATACGCGGCGATCACTTCTTCCTGGCTGGCGCCTGGCTGGATTTTCGCCGTGGCTTGCCAACGGTCGAAGCGCACGCCCTGCTCGGCCAGGGTCGAGGCGATGTCCTCGAGGTGGGTCAGGACTTTGTTCGGTATTTCAGGGCTGGAGACGTGATAAACGGACAGGCTGCTCATCTGGGCAACTCCTTAACGGTTCAAGAGCGAGCGCGTCTTCAACTCGCACTCGAACAAAAATTCAAAAGCATCGATCTGTCGCAGCGCATCGCTCATGCGCGCGCCCCACGTGTAGAGGCCATGGCCGCGGATCAGGTAGCCTCTTGCATGCGTGTGGCAATGATAACGGCGGCGGCGAAAGCTGCGAGGCTGGCAATACTAAAGGTCAATGTGGCGCCGAGGGCATTCCAGCTGTAGCCGGAATACAACGCGCCCAGTGCGCCGCCGGTGCCGGCCAGCGCGGCGTACAACGCCTGGCCCTGCCCTTGCTGGCGTGCCCCGAAGCTGCGTTGCACGAAATGGATGGCAGCGGCGTGAAAGCTGCCGAAGGTCGCGGCATGCAACACCTGGGCGAATAGCAGCACCCAGAGGAATTCAGCAAATGAACCAAGCAATAACCAACGCAGGGCCGCCAACAGGAAACTCGCCAGCAGCACCCGACGCACCGAGAAGCGCGCGAGAATCTTGCTCATGACCAGGAACACCAAGACTTCGGCAACCACGCCCAAGGCCCAGAGCATACCAATCAAGCCACGGGTATAACCCAGTCGCTCAAGGTGCAACGTCAGAAAGGTGTAATACGGCCCGTGACTCATCTGCATCAACGCCACGCAAGCGTAGAACGCCAACACCCCGGGGTTACGCAATTGCTGGAGAAATCCCTCCCCGGCCAACCGTTCACTCTGCACCGGTTGCGCGTTGGGCACCCACAAGCTGCTGACCACGATCCCGGCCATGATCAGCACCAGCGCCACCGGATAAATGTCCAGGCTGAGCCATTCGAACAACCGGCCCAGCGCAACCACGGTAATGATGAAACCGATGGAACCCCACAGCCGGATCTGACTGTAGCGCGAGGCCTGCCCCTGCAGATGCGCCAGGGTGATGACTTCAAACTGCGGCAACACGGCATGCCAGAAGAAGGCATGCAAGGCCATGACCATCGCCAGCCACGCGTAACTTTTACTGACGAAAATCAGTGAGAAGGTCAGTAGCGTACAGACTGCGCCGAAACGCACGATGGCCAGCCGCCGCCCGGTGTAGTCGCCGAGCCAGCCCCAGATATTCGGCGCCACGCAGCGCATCAGCATCGGGATCGCCACCAGTTCGCCAATACGCGCGCTGGAAAAACCCAGGTGATCGAAATACAGCGCCAGAAACGGCGCCGTCGAACCGAGCAAGGCGAAATAGAACAGATAGAAACTGGAGAGTCGCCAGTACGGGAGCGCCGCCACAGTCAGACCGCAGCGGCTATCAGGTCAGCCATTAGAGCTGACCCAGCACCGGGGTGCTCACGCGCACATTGGCGTTCTGCCCGCGGTGACGCAGCAAGTGATCCATCAGCACGATGGCCATCATCGCTTCGGCAATCGGCGTGGCACGGATACCGACGCACGGATCGTGACGGCCCTTGGTGACGACCTCCGCCGGATTGCCATGGATGTCGATGGAACGGCCCGGCGTGGTGATGCTCGATGTCGGCTTGAGAGCCAGGTGCGCCACGATCGGCTGACCGGACGAGATACCGCCCAGGATGCCGCCGGCATTGTTGCTGAGGAAACCTTGCGGGGTCATTTCATCGCGGTGTTCGGTGCCGCGTTGGGCGATGCTGGCAAAACCGGCACCGATTTCCACGCCTTTGACCGCGTTGATGCTCATCAGCGCGTGGGCCAGTTCGGCGTCGAGGCGGTCGAAGATCGGCTCGCCGAGGCCCGGCATAACGCCTTCGGCAACCACGGTGATCTTCGCGCCAACCGAATCCTGGTCACGGCGCAACTGGTCCATATAGGCTTCCAGCTCCGGCACTTTGTCCGGGTCGGGGCTGAAGAAAGCGTTCTCTTCCACCGAATCCCAAGTCTTGAACGGGATTTCGATCGGGCCGAGCTGGCTCATGTAGCCACGAATGACGATACCCTGGGTGGCCAGGTATTTTTTCGCAATGGCGCCTGCAGCCACGCGCATGGCGGTTTCCCGCGCCGAACTGCGACCGCCACCGCGGTAATCGCGTTCACCGTATTTGTGGTGATAGGTGTAGTCGGCGTGGGCCGGGCGGAACAGATCCTTGATCGCCGAGTAGTCCTTGGACTTCTGGTCGGTGTTGCGGATCAACAGGCCGATGGCGCAACCGGTAGTGCGACCTTCGAACACGCCCGAGAGGATTTCGACTTCGTCGGCTTCCTGGCGCTGAGTGGTGTGACGGCTGGTGCCGGGCTTGCGGCGGTCCAGGTCACGCTGCAGGTCCTCCAGGGAAATCTCCAGGCCCGGCGGGCAGCCATCGACAATGGCGACCAACGCCGGGCCATGGCTTTCGCCCGCGGTGGTGACAGTGAACAGCTTGCCGTAAGTATTGCCGGACATGCGGACGCTCCGTGAAATCGAACCTAAAATACGTAATGCGCGCCAGTATACGCAGGCTACCCGACTAGTTCATCCTCGAACCTTATGGGTGCCTGTGAGTCCAACCGGCACCTTGTTGATGATGGCGTGATGATGCTGCGAGTTCTAGCCTTGAGCCTTACCCTGTTTACCGGTTTTGTACAGGCCTCCGTCCTGCAACGCCCGATCACACTGGACACCGGCAGTGGCGAGCTTTTCGGCTCGCTATTGCTGCCCAAGTCCGACACGCCGGTACCGGTTGTCCTGATCATTTCCGGCTCCGGTCCTACCGATCGTGACGGAAACAACCCCGATGGCGGGCGCAATGACAGCCTTAAACGGCTGGCGTGGGTGCTGGCCAAACACAACATCGCCAGCGTGCGTTACGACAAGCGCGGTGTGGCAGCGAGCCTTGCCGCCACGCCGGACGAACGCAATCTGTCGGTCGAAGCGTATGTGGCCGACGCCGTGGCCTGGGGCCAGAAACTTAAAACCGACCCGCGTTTTGGCAAGCTGATCCTGCTGGGCCACAGCGAAGGGGCTTTGATTGCCAGCCTGGCGGCGCCAAGCGTCGATGCGGCCGCAGTGATTTCCATGTCCGGCAGCGCCCGGCCGATCGATCAGGTGCTACGCCAGCAGTTGAGCAATCGCCTGCCGCCGGCATTGATGCTGCGCAGCAATGAACTGCTCGACAGCCTCAAGGCCGGCCACACCGACGACAACGTGCCACCGCAGTTACAGGTGATTTTCCGCCCCAGCGTGCAGCCGTACCTGATTTCGTTGTTCCGCCAGGACCCGGCGGCGGCCTTCGCCAAACTGAAGATGCCGGCACTGATCATCCAGGGCAGCAACGACATCCAGGTCGGCGTGGGTGACGCCAAGGCGCTCAAAGCCGCCAAACCGGACGCCGAACTGGCGCTGATCGAAGGCATGAACCACGTAATGCGCATCGTGCCCATCGACGTGAAGCGGCAATTAGCCTCCTATAAAGATCCGCAATTACCGCTGGCGGCCGAACTGGGTGCGCGAATCCTCGGGTTTATTGACGGACTTCGCACTAGTTAAGCGCCCCCTGGCCCTCCAGTCCTGAAAAAAACGGCCGATAAGCCTTTGTCGCCAGCGCTATGACTGGCGGCAAGCAGAGCTTGGACAGGATCTCGCCGTTATGACTGATACCCAGACTTCACCCGACACCACCGCTGAAAAAGACGCACCGCCAGCGGTCGAGCTGCCGTGGGCGGACGTCCACGTCGAGCACCACAAGATGCTCCGCCTGGCGCCGCTGCAAACCGACCGCAACACTGGCGGGCGGCCGTTGCGCTTTGTCGAATTCGGTTACGCCGAACGCCATAGCAAGGAACACAGCCTGCTGCGCATGGCCATCAAGCTGCCAGGCCAGCGGGTGCGCAAAGAACAGAACCATCTGGACGTGTGGGTCGATCACACTGCCAAACGCGTGCATTTCGGGCCGGAAAGCGGCTTGCAAATCGAGCCGCTGAACCGCGGCATCGGGCGCTACATGGCGGCTCAGGGCATTACCTGGGCGAAGAAAAAATGGCCTGCCTATACCGTCGACGGTACCGACCTGAACAACAAGGATGCGCTGAACGAAGACACGCGCTTGCGCCGCGATCACTTTTTGCGGGTGCATGGCTTTGATGTGGTCTACGCCGATGCCCAGCATTTGAAAGGCAGCGTTAAAGAGGTGCAGGTCGGTGATTTGCTGGGCGACTGGAACAGCGAAAAGCTGCAACAGGTGGAAATCCTCGAAGCCGCGCAAATGCTCCAGCAAGCCGAGCAGAACCTGGCGGAACAGGAAGTCAAACTGAAGAAACACGAAGAAAAGGTCAGCAAGTACAAGCGTGAAGACGCCGGGCTGCGCTTTACCATTACGTGTCTGGTGGCGTTTGCGGTGTTTCAGGCCGGGTTGTTGATCTGGATTGCCACGCACCGGTAACCGACATCAAACCCAACTGTGGCGAGGGAGCTTGCTCCCTCGCCACAAGAATCGGGGTCAGACGCGGGAAGCGAACAGCGCCTGATGATCGCGGCACTGCTCTGCTGTCAGCATGAACACCCCATGCCCACCACGTTCGAACTCCAGCCAGGCGAAGTCGACTTCCGGGTACAACGCCTCGACGTGAACCTGGCTGTTACCCACTTCAACGATCAACAAGCCCTTCTCGGTCAGATGATCCGCGGCTTCGGCGAGCATGCGCCGTACCAGGTTCAAACCATCGTCGCCACAGGCCAGGCCCAGTTCGGGTTCGTGCTGATATTCATCCGGCATGTCGGCGAAATCTTCCGCATCGACGTAGGGCGGGTTCGACACGATCAGGTCGAAACGTTGCCCCGGCAAGCCATCGAAACCATCGCCCTGAACGGTGAACACCCGCTCGTCGACACCATGGCGCTCGATGTTCTGGTTAGCCACTTCCAGCGCTTCGAACGACAGGTCAGCCAATACCACTTCGGCGTTCTGGAACTCGTAGGCACAGGCGATGCCGATGCAACCGGAACCGGTGCACAGGTCGAGAATGCGCGCAGGTTCGGCACCCAGCCACGGCTCGAAACGTTTTTCGATCAGCTCGCCAATCGGTGAGCGCGGGATCAACACACGCTCGTCGACGATGAACGACATGCCACAAAACCAGGCTTCGCCCAGCAGGTAAGCAGTAGGAATGCGTTCCTCGATGCGACGTTTGAGCAGGCGCTGCAAGTTGACCAGTTCGTCCTCTTCCAGATTGCAGTCGAGGTAGCTATCGGCGATTTCCCACGGCAAGTGCAGCGCACCCAACACCAGTTGACGGGCTTCATCCCAGGCGTTGTCGGTGCCATGGCCGAAAAACAGATCCTCCCCATGGAAGCGGCTGACGGCCCAACGGATATGGTCGCGCAGGGTACGAAGTCGGGAAGTGATCACGGGGCAAACTCCAGAAAAAACGACTGACGATTCTAACAGCCAAACGACGCCGCGACGACGCAGGAAAAACACCGGATCAGATGTAGGACTCTTCTATTTTTTCAGCAAGCTATTGAACAGAACGAGTATCTTGACAAGGCTGCGAGCCAGCAACGGCGGTGCCTACGATGGTAGCGATTCACAGAAGCGCTCAGCCAGAGGAGAATGTCGCAAAAGCCCCACTCGAAGGAGCCCCAGAATGTCCGTTCCAAAAACGATGTTTCAACTCAGCGGCCGTGGTTACGCAGCGGCCAATCTGGGTCATGCGACCCTTGTCATCATCGATGCCCAGAAAGAATACCTCAGCGGCCCCTTGGCACTGAGCGGCATGGATGCTGCCGTCGCGAACATCAAGCAACTGCTGACCGCTGCCCGCGCAGCCGGTCGCCCGATCGTGCACGTGCGTCACCTCGGCACCGTCGGTGGGCTGTTCGATCCTCAGGGCGAACGCGGTGAGTTCATTCCGGGCCTGGAGCCACAGAGCGGCGAAACCATCATCGGCAAACTGCTGCCGAGCGCCTTTCACGGCACCGAACTGTATGACCGCCTGCAGGATCTCGGCTCGCTGGACCTGATCGTGTGCGGTTTCATGAGCCACTCCAGCGTCAGCACCACGGTGCGTGCGGCGAAGAACCTGGGTTTTCGCTGCACCCTGGTGGAAGATGCCTGCGCGACGCGGGATTTGCCTTGCAAGGGCGGGATCCTCAGCGCCGAACACGTTCAGCAGACCGAAATGGCGATCATGGCGGACAACTTCGCCACCCTCGCCCTGACTCACGATCTGATCTGATCGACCGTCGATGAGCGGCCCATGCCGCCGCTCATCCGCAAAAGCCTCTCATTTGCCGTAATTGCCCTAGCCTCAGGAACATCCCGGTCAACTCCCGGTCGAAGGGCCGATACCCATTGAGGAAGGTCGGAATGAAGTTATCCGATGGTTTTGATGCACGTCGCCTGCGGCCCAAAGGCCAAAGCAGCTGGCGTTTTCGCTTCGGCGCAGCGTTTGCTGCGTTGCTGGCAATGTGCGGTGTGTTGCTGACAATGGCCGGCGCAGCCAGCCTGCTTGGCCACGCCCCTGCCCTGGGCGAGTTGAACACCAACCGGGCCGGTGCGGCGGTGATTCTGGCGATTGGCCTGTTCGTGCTGTACCTCGGCGTGTGGTTGTGGCGTCGCTGTCGGCGCCGTTCGCGGCAGTCGCAGGCGTTGAACATGTCCCCGCACCTGATGAAAAAACACGACTGAGCCGAACGCCGCGCGTTTTGTCGCGCCCTCATTCGCTTCGACTTGGGTAAACTGGCCGCCCTTCGCGGAGGCTGACATGCAAGACGACGATTTTTCCCTGTTCAAAAGCGCGATCCAAGGCGTCAAGCCGATCAAGCACGATCGCGCCGAAACCGGCAAACCCAAGGCCGACCGCGCGCAAATCGCCAAACTGCGCCAAGCCGCCACCGTGCGCACCGACGCCACCACCGTTGACGGGCTGTCCGATCAATTCGTAATTGATGTCGGTCCCGAAGATGAGCTGATGTGGGCCCGTGACGGCGTCCAGGAAAGCCAGATGCGCAAGCTCAAGATCGGACAGATTCCGTTCGAAGGCAGCCTCGACCTGCATGGCATGAACGTGGAAAAGGCCCGTGAAACCCTGTGGGCCTTTCTGGCCGAAGCGACCAAATTCGAAATCCGCTGCGTGCGCGTTACCCACGGCAAAGCGGTGCGCCTGGATGGCAAACGGCCAATGATCAAGAGCCACGTCAACACCTGGCTGCGTCAGCATCCACAGGTGCTTGGCTTCACATCGTGCCAAGCGAAACACGGCGGCGCCGGGGCGGTGTATGTGATGCTCAAACGAACCATGATGGAAGGCCGCGACGAGTAAAGCTGTCGCTTCACGCTTGCAGCGCTGTGTCCGCCACCGTACCCTTGTCCTTTGCGTAAAATCCCACAGGTAGTTTCATGTCCCTGGAACAGAATTACACCGACATGTTCAGAGGTGTTTACTAAGTTATCAGGGGCAATGAAATCAAGGACTTAACACCCAGGCCAACTCAGAATTTCCTGCCAAAACGCAGTCATTGGTACAAAAATTGGTACGGGATTCTCTCCTCACGCAACACATAAAAAGCCCCGCTCCGGTTGTACCGTGCGGGGCTTTTTTCAACTAGAACTGATGCTCTGAACGCTAGCTGAAAGGCGGCTATCGGGCCAGAAGCAGCCTTTCACCGCCGCCCCTCCGGCTACTAGAGTCGAAGCGTAGCCAGCAGGGTGGTTGTCGCTTGTACCCCCCGAACGCTAGACCGGTAAAGCGTGGTCAACCCTACCTTGAAGGGCCAATTTTCATCGCCGGTACTGTGATGCTTGAAGCCTCAGAGTTACCATCTTAGTTATCGTTTTTTTGCTCAGCCTCTCGTCTTTCCCATTTAGAAAGCTCAGGAACAAAAATTCTTACAAAATTTCTGAAGACGCAAATTTCGCTATCACTAATCAGATACATTTTGCCGACTATTAATCTATCTTCGCTGAAAAAGTCATCTATCATTTCGTGATCAAAAAGATGCCAGTCAATCGGGAGTTTATCGTATGCATCAGCAAAGGCTTCCCTATTTTTAGAAATGGAGCCCTTGTCTTTCTCATTGATGTATCCAAAGCTATGAGCGTAAAGATTTCGGATATCGACGAAGAACTCCCAAAGTCTAATCATGAAACTTCTTGGGAATTTGAACTCTTCATCAAAGTGCTGGATGATGCCGGACTTATCTTTCAGGACCTTACCCACAACCCCAGCTGTCTTATCGCTGCTTACAACTCTCTTTAAATGGTCTTCCGTAACGGAGAACAAATACAGAAATTCAAAAACGTTTACCAGTCCTTTTATGACTTGATTCCAGCTTTTTGCTGTAGTTGATTCTCTGATTTCATTTAAGTTCAGGCTTACGTTTTTGTCGTGATACCCATTAATCTCTAGGCCGCGGAAGAATAATATTTCCTTGTGCGCTTGATGTGTTGCCGCGAAATCCGCTGCGATCTGTTGGAGCATGTCCATGATATCTATACTTCGCAGCAAGTCATCTCGCTCTGCTTCATTTTTGCAGCTTTTTATACCGCACCTATAGTCGCCGGACTCCTCGATTATTGGACGTGATATCGTTTCGATGTAGCTTGTCAGATAACTAAGTAGCAGGTAGTTACTGAGTTGGCATAAGTTGAATGCCGTCGAAAATCCTTTATACCAATCGGCGTGTATTTCGGAGTAATTTTCAATTGTTGGTATATGCATGTTTAACATATGTCTTCCTTGGTGGAGTGAGTCGCTGGGTGGCAATATGGCAGATTTATAGGGAGGGTCTACTTTTTCTGAATCTAAGCCTTAGCGACCCTTAATGGGTTTCAATGATCCGGCGGGACTAGCTAAACGTGAAGAAGCTTACTGCCTAACCTTGGTGCCGAATGCGATAACATCGCCCTTGCTTCCAGCAAACCACTGCCCCTTCTAAATTGCAAGCAGGGCAAAGCAAGGGGGGGAAGTACCCCTTGCTCATCAGGTGTCACGATCACTTCTATAGGCATTAATGGATAGGTAACAACCCATTCCATGGAACGAACTATTAGGCTGGCAAGTTCGTGATAACATTTTTAAAGTCGGACGTATTGTGAAGCCCATAAAGAGTTGTGGCAGGAGCAGTAATTACTAGATCAAGCGCTCGTTGCAAATGCACATTTGTGTGTTTAGATTTTAGCGCAACGGCCAAATCTCTCACCCGGTTGTCTGGTGTAGAGCGCGTCAGCGGGCTAGTAAATTCTGGGTCTAGGAAAAGCTTGACGAATTCAACTGCTTCGCTGTCAGTAAAATTACCTACATAAGCACTATAGTAGGGAACGGCCTGTTCGTCGACACCTTGCCTGTATCCATGTCCATTGCCAATGTAGCAGATAGAAATAATCTTTACCCACTTAGCTCTAGCGGCTCGCGGAATTTTTCCTGTTGCAGGTAAGCTTTCCTTAAGGGCTTTCGCGTGCGGGTATTCATTGTAAAAATTGTTAGAGCCAAAGTGGGCCCGATAAAGGTTGTCCAACTTTTCAATTAACTCACCGGCTAGACTGTCTTCGTCTTTGTACGCTGAGCCTCCGACCGTCTCCAGAAACTTGTGGCAGGCCTCTTTTTTTGAAACCTCTCCATTTTTCCGCAGCGTTCCAAATCTTGCACCAATCTCGTACTTTCGATCCTCTGTAGCTGCTGCCCAGACTCTAGGGCTGATACCTTCAATGTTATCTCGGGCATGCTGGGCTGCTTTATCGTCTATGTAGATTCCAAATAACGTCCAGAGGAAGTCATCAATGCGCTCTTGGGGCTGCTTCGCTAGATCATCACAAATTGCAAGAAAGTCATCGGCCGGCAGTGCGATTGTACGAATATTTTGCAGTAACTGCTTAATTGAAATTAGCGAATGATCGGGCTCTGCTGTTATTGCATGCTTCAAGCAGACTGTCAGCCAGCCCAGCATTTCATAGCCATCGATGACGTTGTCATTTGGGTGCGCAGCACTAGCATGGTTCCGCATATAATTTACATGCTCAAGCCTCTGGTAATTGACGTCTGTCACCAGGCCTATTCGTCGGCAGCCTTCCAAAAGGTCATGCTCGCTAACTTGATCTATCTCTTCTGGTTTTGACAGATTTTTATAACGAGAGCTAATTTTCTCAGCGACCGAATAAAAATACTGAACGTCAAAGCTAATGACTTGAAGTCTCAACGCCTTTACCGTTTCGTCCCATAAGTAGTTTAGGGCGCCATCAAATAATCCGGCGGCAATGGCTATTGTGAAGCGCGACAAATAATATGACTTCGCCCGATCCTCATATGGAAGTATTTCAAGTGCATCGGAGAGCTGAGTTATAATTTTTTTTCTTTCAGAAATTGGCGCCACAACATCAATGACTGGAAGTCCAATGCTTGCAAGATACCCCTCAAGTTGAGCATTTAGCTCGCCAATAGGTGAAACTAACTGCCCAGCATCCACAACAACCAAACTCGCTTTATTTCCAGTCATTACTAATTCCTTATATTAGCCTCATTAAGGCTTTCTTCTGTTGAGTCGATCGCGAATCGACCGAGGCAAGTTCCGTAATTGCATCCATTTTTTCGCCACCGCTCCACTCCACTCGACCTTGAGTGCATATCAGGGGCCTGACGACAAGTGAGACATGCCATGTATGGGCATACCCTAAAGGGGAATCAGCATCGTGTCCATGCAATGTGGCAGCTAAGGGCCATCGTTGGTGGTGGGGCCGTTTTTGCCCGGTTTTGGTCTATGCTGACCGGCTGCAATGGGTCCAGAGTGTGTAAAAACGCTTCGCCAAAATTGAAGGGGGCGCATCTACGTTAAATCTGAAATTTATCGACACGTCAGCAGATGTGGATTTCGCGTAGAAGCGCGATTTCCAGTCCAGTTTTGAGTACCTGTCGCGCTCAAAAACGTTTTTACACACCCTCGGTCGATTGCTGCCTGTCGCGAAGGGCAATAATCGATCTGAAGCAGCTATGATTCTTTTTCAAATCCAAGGAGGCCGAAAGGTGCTCGCGCAGAAAAACTTGCTTCGTTGCGAGCCTATGCCGGCTATTTCCCTTTTACCAAGTCCACTAGTTTCTTAAGTTCTTCAAAATTGAGCTTTTCGAGCAACTGGTGTGTGGGCAGCTTCTCCGTGTGTTTGCCATCCAGCGTTTTGGACGCGTTGAAGGAAATAGCTTCGATAGCTTTCGCAATTAACTCTTTTTGCAAACCATCTGCATCGACTTGGAGTTCCTGAAGCTGCTTCTTGTAGCTTTCGTACGAAGAAGCAAAAGCCTCTTTATGGGCGTACTCTTGTTGTAGCCTTTCATACTGGCTGCGTCGAGTCGCTGAGAATATTGCGATCCAAACCACGGGTAGGACGATCGGAGCTCTCGTAAGGAGCGTGCGTAGCACCTCCTCCCAGCCGCTCGTTTTCACGAATTCAACGTGGAATGGCGTAAGAGTAATACTATCCAACACTAGCATTAACCCGCCCAGGAGCAAGGTTAACATTGAGGCGTAAAAAGCTTGCGTGTACCTGATGATAGGTGTTTTGAAATGATCCTTAAGTGTCTTGTAGGCTGAGGCTAGCCCCGCGCTCGTGGCTCCAGGCAACAAGGATTCTATGCTTTCGAACAACGCTTCTTGACGTGTCTTTTGCTCTGTTTCGTGCCTGCCAAGCTGCTCGAGCCGAACGTCGAGCTCTCGCTTCAACCCTCCCTCTTGCATTTCGTCGTCATCAGCCATCGAACGACCGAAGATTCGTTCGTAGAAGCTTTCCAACTCTTTGTGCCTAGACGTGGCTGAATCCAGCAACTCGTTAAGTGAGTCGTGCAGCTGATGGACCTCTTTCGCATAAATCGTGATTTTTGCAGATGTTGAATCAGGTCCTTCGAGGAGCTTTTGATGCAGAGTCTCCACTGCTATGTGTCTCGCCTCTACAGTGGAAAGCATCTGCTTGATGTACTTCTCTGCTGAATCGTTCCCCTCAATACCGACGAAAAGGTATTCGTCGAACTGCTTTGCACGCAGCTCGATAGCCTCGATTTCACCTTGTTGGCTGATGGCTTTATCAACGGCAGTCGCGAGGGTCGTTTGAACTTGTGAGGTTCGCTCTTGGAATGAGCCTACATACTGCGAGATCTGATCTGCAAATGTCCGCACAGCCTCTCCATACGCTTCCAGCGCTTGCTCTGGAGGGACCATGTAGGGGCGCACGTACGTCAGGAGGTTATCGGCGTGCTCGTTCGCCTGAACGAGGTGCGCCGCATTCCGATTTGCGGCATACGATCGAACTTGCTGCAAACATGCGTCGGCTTGGCCGTGACAATTTCCCCAAACGGATTTGGGAGTTAGTTCGAGATCTACGTTGACGATGATGCTATCGACGAAGACGAGAACTTTTTTCAATCTCGCCAGTTCCTCCACCGTAGTCGTTACTGTTTTATCATCGACGTCTAGCGGCTCAATGACCTCGAGCAAGGATGTCCAGATGGTCTTAAACGGGTGTTGACTAAACTCCTGAATCCATCTCGTCATTTGGCTCTCCTTTCACATATGGCCACATACTACACGGTGGCTCGAAGTAAACACGAAAGTCTAACGGTACGGATCAGCGATTTTTTCGGTGGAAAGTGATGCGCTTACCCGATCGCAAGCAGAGACTTCACCAATCGGTGCATGCTGCACATTTTCGCGGGGGTTCGTCCTGATGGTGCACGTCTTTCGTAAGAGTTGAATGGCCGCTTCGGGTCCAGAGTGTGTAAAAACGCTTCGCCAAAATTGAAGTGTGCGCGTCTACGTTAAATCTGAAATTTATCGGCACGTCAGCAGATGTGAATTTCGCGTAGAACACGATTTTCAGTCCGTTTCTGAGTACCTGTCGCGCTCAAAAACGTTTTTACACAGCCTCGGTCGAAAGCAGCCCCATGATGGATTGGGCCTAGCACTCCTCCAACGCCCCAGCCAGACCGGCTAATCCCGCTACGACTTCTTCGCTTTGTAGCAATTTCTAAGCAAGCTGCAATTAATGTCTGACAGGGGCACTGCCGGTACTATGCTTGTGTTTTTCTCGAAAGGAGTCGACGTCATGCCTGGTGATTATTCACTGTCGGATGTACTGGAAAGGCTGTACGAAAACCAGCAGACTCTGCAGGCGGCCATTATGGAATTAACCCTTCTGGTTGAGGAGCAAGGGGCGCAGGAAGTGGGCGGAAATGTCCGGGGAGCACTGTGGACCATGGGTGAAAACGCCGGCTATATCAAACAAGGCTTGGCGCGATTGAAGAAATTGGATATCGGTTAAGTTACGTCGGGGTGAATTCTGGGTACCATTCTGTTCACCTCACAGGCGGCTATGACCAAGAGCGGACGTTTAGAGTAGGAAAATGAAGAAACAGAAAAGCGTGAATTAGCCGTTCTCAATGGCTAGAACCCTTTGCCATTGCGGTCGCTTCGGGCCTTCGGGCGGAGCGTTAGCCCAACGTAAGAATTACATATTACGCCAATTCTCGCATTACATTAGTTGCCTGTTCTAGCTTATCATCAGGTCGATGCCAAGCAGCTTGATGACATCTGCAGCACTATGAGCAATAGCGAACTCAGGCTTCCCTTTCTGCGCTCCCACATGCAATCCCACGATATTGTTCGTTTCGGGATTGATCCATACGCTGCCAGAGTCGCCTCTATCACTAACCAAGTCTCCTTGCGGATTTGGCCTAATGCAAAAGGCATTAAGAAAAAATGTTAGAATGTCAGGGCCAGACTCGTACAGCACCGGCAAGCCAGAACTAAGCTTAGACTCAACTATGCCTGTGGTTTCACCAGTTCCACACCCATATTTCACGAGAGTTGTTTCTACTTTGGGAGGTTCAGTACCACGAATCTCGATACCTAGCTTATCAACCCAGTTCCTCCAAAAATTATTGCTTTCCAGTGGAGCAAAGGCGAAGTCGTAACCGGAGTCTGGCGAAAAAGCTGTCCTTACCTTCGCCACATCTATGCCTTCGACCGGCTGCTGAATCCAATCAATGGACTTTGGGTCACTATTCACATGGTTCTTTAACACATGCCAATTACTGACGAGCCCAATCGCTCCATCCAACTTATCTTTTGCGAAAAAACCAAGCGTACCGCTGGTAGCTTGACTAAAATTACCTATACACATCCCTGACAATAGAGGATCCAACTTATCATTATGTGATTGCGCATAGTAAACTCGCTCAATCACATCGCATCTAACTCCGTTGATTTTTTTTGGCAAAACTAACTCCCCAAGAAAAGCCTCAGGAAGTTTCCTAGGTACATGAAAGCGAATACCTAGCCGCGACAACGGCTTTCCAAGTTTATATACGACTCCATAATCAACTCCGATAGAAGCAGGAAGGCTGCGCGCTATAGTGGTCGCCTCTGCTAACGCCACAGTAATCCTGTCTCTTGCCATAATCAGAGCTCCTTGTTCTGGCCGCCCTTGACAGGACAGTCGCCACCAGCTACAGCTTAGCTTAGCTTAACGTCCCAAAATTACTGCCTTCTTCGCTAACAGCTGTGCAAGCAGGCGCCAATGACTGGTGCTGTCATGACAAAAATAAAGCTGCACGTGGTATGTCTCTTTCTTTTTTGGACAAGCATGCCTGCAATCGCCGAAGAGTCTACGCAAACAATCACCTCTTGGGCCCCTCAATGCCCTTCTGAGCATGGAGCGGAGGGCGCCCCCCTATTGGCGGCGATTTTGGTCCCTAAGGCAGCGGAGGTCGCATTCGATGCTGTTGGCGCGGCTATTCAAGCATCCGCAAACACTAACACCGTTATCAAAAAATCGGAGCCTAATTATTCGTTTTTTTATGAGATTAGTCCGCGTGCAGAGCTAACCCCAAAAAACAAATGTCTCATAGTGCGTAAGGGCGTCTATGATCCAAAAACGTTCGCCAATCTAAGCAAAAATGGTACGGCCACTAAAGACATCGAAAATGATCAAATGTATTTCGAATTTAAGCTCGAAGCAGCCACCCAAGATCGCTCCTTTTTGAAGATGTCGCCCCTCGTAGTAAAAATTCGATCGTTTGAAGACTCAAGTATTTGGTCGAAAAAGCGACGAGTGGATGTGCAAATAACCCTCCAATCTACATACGAGGAAAACTCTTTCGCATCAGCAATATTCACATTTGACAATATTTCAAAAGGCTTCGAAATCACAGCAGAAACTCCCGACGACCGAGTGCGACTCGCAAATATAAGTAAATCCTTCGCCGCACCAAAACTTGAGGACGCATCGAAACTTCAGGCTCAAAAAGGCACACAAGCTAAGGAATTACTGCTAGCAGCCACCTATAAGAAAAACTTAGGCTTAGGAGATGACGAACTCGAAACATCAGATCCGAAAAGCTTGATCTCGTTACCACAAATAAGGCTTTCACTTTTTCGGTACTGCAAATCATTAAAAGACACAAGCCACGACAGTCTTTGCGATAACTGGGAGAGCCTAGACCCTATAAGGACCTCCTTAAAACAACAAATGTGGCGAGCCAATAACGATCCGATGCTGAAGGCAGCACGCATTGCTTGGGCTGAAAAGGCATGCCCAAAGTACAATCCACGCATAGGTATGCCGAGTTGCTTTGCAGGTAAAGATAGTACTGCTGCTGGATACATAGTCACAACTGCAGCAGTTACACACACACGCGATGCCAGCAAGTTTGGCCTTGCATTAGCTAAAATTGTAAGTGATTCGTCCAAAGACCTGGCAACTTTGGCAGCTACTAAACTGCCTGCATCACGACGCCAAGCAGCAGAATTAGAACGTTCTGCCTCGCGAACTCAGAAGCAAAAAATGATAGTCAGCCAAACTGATGTAGAGTTAGCACTCGCCAAGCTCGATAAAGCGATCGCAGAAGGAGCAAAAGAAGAGATCGTAACGGCGAACTATGACCTAATGGTTAAGAAGATGAGGGCTAATGACAGCTTCTACGAAGCGGGTGCCGCACTACCTTATCCAGAATACCCCTAAGCGTTCGGCCAGACACATGGTGAATTACCCCTGGTAGACAACACGACCGGCCAGTTTGGTTCGTTAGCAAACATCACCGCCTTTTTTGCATAAGTTTAGAGAACTTCTGGGCGACAGTAAAGAATACGTCTACGCTCCGTATTAGTACCTAAAAATATGCGAATAGGTATGGATGTCGGTTACCGTTTTCCGATAAAGCGCTGACGCTATTTAGGCTTCACAAATGGAGGTGGATCTTGAAAATCGCGACATCCTTTACATTTGGCACGATGATGCTGATAGCATTTAGCTCACAAGCTTCCGATGCATCATTTTGCAAACGCACCCAAGACCGAAACTGTTTTACTGGAACCTTCGGTGTAGTCAGCATACCTGATGATCCAAAGCACAAACTTCTTGAGGCGGACTTTGGTTACATTGACTCATCTGGCACAGGGTGGCAAACAAACAAAGGGACGAAAACCGATGGCGCATCGATCCCACCCCTCCTACAGTCGTTTGTGGGATCGCCCTGGGAGGATGGTTACATTCGCGCGGCCGTCATTCACGATTGGTACTGCGACCGTCATGTTCGCCCCTGGAAAGCCACCCATAAAGTTTTCTACAGTGCAATGATTGCGAGTGGTCTTGAGCCTCGTAAAGCCAAACTGATGTTCTACGCTGTATACGCGTTCGGGCCGAGATGGGGCTATTTAATTCCTGGCACCCCCTGTAAGGTGACGGACAAGTGCATTCAGACCAAAGACTCAGTATTTATTAAAATATCTAGTAATTTAGATGACATAAGCAATACTGCTGAACTGAAGGCAGTTGAAACGATGATCGAAGTGACAGAGGCTAAAGGAGGACTTTCGTTGGAGGATTTGATGACTGCGGCCGACAGAGCGCACCCTAAACAAGATCTACTCGACACATCGCCCGGCAGCGGAGTAACCCAGTAGCGAAATCCGACTTCGATGAAGCAAACAACCTCTTGATCCCGTTAGTATCGACAGTATGTATTTTCTGCCAACTGTGTCGGGCGTGCGGCAAAGGGCAGGACCACACGCCGATTGTGCTTGGGTATGTGGTGGCTTTGGCGCTAGAGGCCCGTGTTTACTGACTGTAACGCCCCCTCTTGCCTGCTTGCATAAATGCATAGTGAGCATTGAATGGCATGGTTTGGCGTACGGTTTGCCCCATTTTTGCCCCACTCAGTGACGAGACCGTCGAGCACGGAGGATGTAAATGCAGCAGCTTCGCGTTAGAAACCATTACGTTCCGGAACTCTATCTAAAGCAGTGGGAGCATGAGGGCAGCATCTCCACTTACCGACTGCTGGTTCCACATGACAATTTCCCTCTTTGGGAAGAATCACCACTGAAAAGTATTGCCTATCGGCGGCACCTCTATACCTCTCTGGCCGGGCAAAAGGAAACGGATGAGATTGAACGCTGGCTCGATAGTGAATTTGAAAATCCGGCGCAAGAGGCGATAGCTCGCGTCATCAGCGAGCAGCGCCTTACACCTGATCACTGGAGGCACTTGGTGCGCTTTGCTGTGGCCCAAGATGTGCGCACTCCAGCACGACTCAAGGAGTTTCTCGCCCGACAAAGTGAGACGTTACAGCCGATGATGAATGAGACACTTGAGCGTACCGTGAATAAGTGGGAACGGGCCGTCAGACATAACGAGCCACTTCAAGTTACCGAGATGGCCGGGGCCGGCGAATTCCCTATGAAAATTACCATTGAGGAATTACCAGAGGGGAACGGACAGGTGCAGGCCAAGACCGTTGTCGGTAGGGGGCTGTGGCTTTGGAACATAAAACATCTTCTGACAAGCACCTTAAGCAGCCTCCCCCGACAACGATGGACGGTGCTTCACGCCCCGGCGGGAATTTCTTGGCCGACATCAGACAACCCGCTTATCCGACTGAATTATAAGGACGCTAAGAACTATGACTTTGGTGGAGGCTGGGGGGTCAAGAACACCGACATACTCCTTCCCCTGAGCCCGAAACATCTTCTTCATACGAGCATTGGCAAGCGTTCCTGGCTGCGCGGCACGGTGCTGGACGAAGGGATGACGCGATTTTTGCGAAAAATCATCATTGAACACGCGGATCGTTACATCTTTTCCCGAGACCCTAGCGACGTTAACCTGATTCGGCCTCGGCTCGTATGTCCGGAGACGTACAAGAGCGAGGAGGAGGCTTGGCAAAATTGGCATCGTAATCAGTGCCAGGCCGAGGCTGAGCTGAGAGACTAACAGGCAGCTTGAATACCCATGATTTGAGAGCCCTGATAGCCCAATGAGGCTGGCCAGTGAGCCCATGGTTGCCCGAAAGCAGGCTAAAATAAACCGTCGCAGTTATGGCTGATTTGAGCTCAGTTCGCGGTTTACACAAGGGGCTACAAGGGTTGACAAGCAAGCAGAATCTGATCAATATCCGCTCACAGCCGTCGAACGGTTGACCTAAGTGTCGGTTAAGTCCGATGCAAGATACTGCGAAAGCAGACCACAGCCACCTTCAAGGTGGCTGTTCTATTTCTGGGGTTCGTTAATGCACATCTGCTATATCGACGAGTCTGGCGATTCACAACCTATCCGTAGTGCCATTGACGACAAGCAACCAATGCTGATCGTTGCAGGGCTCTTTGTTGATGCACAACGCATCAGCCGGATTACCGATGAGTTCATCTGCCTCAAGCGCCAGTTTTACCCCAAGCTATTCAAAAATGAGCGGCACGCTCTTAACGTGCTACTCAGGGAAATCAAAGGATCGGATCTGAGAAGCGACATCAGACGTCATCCCGCGACCCACGCCCTTATCCAACACCATTTCAAGTTCATCGATGGCGTGCTGAGCATCTGCAAGGCTAACGACATCAAGGTGGTTTCGCGAGTATGGGTCAAGCAGTATGGCCAGGCTCTCGGAGACCAATCCATCTATACCATCACCGCTCAGCACATTGCCAAGCGCTTCCAGCATTTCCTTATTGATCGTGAATCACGCGGCATGATCATCGCGGATTTTCGTGACCCTGCTCGAAACCGTTACGTGGCTCACTCCATCTTCACGCAGAAGCACAAATTGGGCGGAGGCGGAGACGCCTATCCTTCTATTGAGGAAGCCGCTGTTTTCGGGATCAGCGATAACCACGCCTGCCTGCAAATAGCTGACCTAATCTGTTCAACGATCCTTTACCCAATAGCTGGTCGCACCGTTTGTGATGGGCCGTTCAACAATGTCCACACCCATCCCAACTATGATGCGATAGTCCAGCGCTACTCGCGACGCATCAAGGCTCTTCAGTACCACTGCTCAGAGAACGGTCAAAGACGCTGGGGAATCACTGTGCAAGACCCTCACGGTGGACGGACTTCTATTTTCCCCCAACCGCAACCTCAGGCACTAGCACCAGCAACGGAACAGGTAGCCGTCCCGCTCCAAGCCAGCTCCAATGATGGAACTCTGTAGGTTGTGCGATGCAATTCTGTGCAATCAGAATTTTGAGTAGATCCTGATGCAGGCCTTATAAACAAAGGGCTACCCCTTCCATCGCCGACAGCAACTCTGGACTGCAATTACAGCCAGTCCAGAGCCATTCAGAAATCCAAAAACTCCCTTATCGTCGCTTTTTTTGTTTTCCGCTCAAGCGGGCTGGGCCTTTGGCTGAGTCGATCGCCTGCAGCAGCCAGAGGCGACCTGAGCAAACCTATGACATTTTTCTGCCAAACCTTGCATTGTGTGCAACGGGGGATGACCTGCCGGCGCCAATAGCAGGCAGTGCCTGCCGCATCCTGGACCGGGTTCGTCTTGAGCGGCATCGAATACATTGATGGCTGTGCTTACGCACAGTCATGGTGGTGTCGAGAAGGTTAAGCGACTAAAGCATCAATCTGCTGAATGCGCTGGGCGCCGCCCTTTCCTACATGACAGAGGTCAATAATTCCTGAGACGACCTGTGAGATTTGCGACACCGTTCAAATCAACACTCAACTTATCTAATATTGCAAATATCAACAAATGGTGAACATAGGCTGTTAGTGCGTGCAGCCTAACCTCTTCAATATGATATGCATTCGCATGAGTAATATTGTTGCGAAGCGTACATATCTCTTTTAATAGATCACTGGTTACACCCACCCCCTTTTGAATAGGCTCAGGCAATGAACGAAGAAAGTCGGTAACGCATTTTTCCGTATTGTATTTTTGCCCATTAAATCTTTTCAACCCTCCCTCAAAGCTACTAACTTGCTTTGTCGTTAATTCACTATTACCTTTCACCCACCGCTTTGCAAGCCGAGAAAAACGAACAAACAAATCCTCAGGTAGATAATACTTCCTGTTATAGCAGTGCTTTTCCAACAATCGAAAATAGCCTAAAAGCCTATCTTCCGCGTTACCCATATTTCTATACTTCACATACTTCGATAACAAGTCAGGCAGTTCAGATTCCGAATTGAAGTACAGTTCAAACGACGTTAGAGGAAAGGGCGCAATACCCCAATCGTCGAACCGAGGATCTTTACCTAACGGAAACATTGCATAAGTGTCGCTTCTCTTAGAACGCATACTGTTATTTGGACAGTAAAGCGAGCCCTTGCGTGCAAACCCATATAGATCATAATGTATTGCGATGGACTGCACGGAAGGTTCAACGCCAGTTAAAAAAGCGAGAAGATTGTGAATCTTCGTATAAACAGAGAAAGGATCGGAAGCGTTTTCCGGAATTGACAACGAATAAAACAATGAAGGTACAAAAGTGAAGCCCTGCTCATATAAAAGATGCGACTGACGATACTTGCCGTTGTATTGCACTCCTATTTCTTCTCCTTCGTTCGCCGTTGCGGAAAACTCTATTAAAAGCGACTCAACATCTTCACGCTTGTAGCTTGCCTCGAATATTTTCTGCTGTGTTGTCGTATACCCAACCCATTCATTCACTGTAGTCGAAAATATATTTAGCGATTCGAACTTTCCATCCTCAGGAGCGCCTGCGGGGCAAAAATATACAGCATCAACGGCAAACTCAGCTTCATGAATCCCAACAGATGGAATGTGACTTATAGTTGCATCTTTGGATGCAATGCAATACAACCCTTTCAGCATGAAGACATTGTGACGGTCTTCGCAAATCGCCTCGACTGCCCCCCAAGACAGATTAAAACGACGCTCAGAAGTAACCTTAAATTTTATCGCTTCAGGGGTGAGATGCAGGGTAGCCGCATAACCAGCATCCCCCTCTCTATAAACCACGTCAAAAAAATACTCTTTGTTTAGTTCCAGCTCTTCAACTCTGTCTAACATGAGCGCGCACCGAAAATGTCCCTAATTCTGAGATCATCTTGTACCTGGGATTGCCGAAAAGGCAAAGTGGCGAGCGTAAGGTTGATTTTTAGTGTAATCGGCTTTGTCTGATTGCTCAGCAGCATTGAGGTGGCTGCACCATTGATGAACGCGGAGGCATTACAATGTGTAGCAGCAGCTGTGGCGGACGATACCGCAACTTCCTTGCCTCCCGGCCTCAGAACAGCCCTCCCAACGCCACCGGCTCCCAGTTCATGATTACCAGTTCGCCAGTGACCTCGGCCTTTCCTTGCCGCTGGTTGGTCGTGGTGTAGCGGATGTCCAGAGTTTCGAAATGGAAGTCTTCGAACACGCGGCGGATGTCGGGATGGTCGTTGATACTGACCATCACCTTGCCTTTGCAGCGACGCATGAAGTCTGCCATCCGTTCGTAGTTTTCGAAAGGAAAGTCCACGCCATACCCGGCGGTCTGCCAGTAAGGCGGGTCCATATAATGGAAGGTATGGGCACGGTCATAGCGTTCGGCGCATTCGAGCCAGGGCAGATTCTCGACGTAGGTGCCGGACAGACGCTGCCAAGCGGCCGAGAGGTTTTCCTCGATCCGCAACAGGTTGATGGCAGGGCCGGTGGTGGCGGTACCGAACGTCTGCCCGGTGACCTTGCCGGCAAAGGCATGATGCTGCAGGTAGAAAAATCGGGCGGCGCGCTGGATGTCGGTGAGGGTTTCGGGGCGGGTCATCTTCTGCCACTCGAACACCTGCCGCGAGCTGAGCGCCCATTTGAATTGGCGCACGAACTCTTCGAGGTGGTTCTGCACGACGCGATAGAGCGTGACCAGGTCGCCGTTGATGTCGTTGAGGACTTCCACGGGCGCGGCCTGGGGTCGCATGAAGTACAGTGCGGCACCGCCGGCAAAGACTTCAACGTAGCATTCGTGGGGTGGAAAAAGCGGGATGAGGCGATCGGCCAGGCGGCGTTTGCCGCCCATCCAGGGGATGATGGGTGAAGACATTGAGAGCAAGACCTTTACTGTATGGATAAACAGGTGCTAGGCTCGCCGCGCTTCGTGCACGGAGTAAGAGCCTAGGCTGGACTTGCAGGGCCAATCTGCAGGGACGGCGGTCGGGTTGGATGTTGACGCATCCACTCCGACCGCTCTTTTTCACTTCGGTGTTGAGACTTCTTTGGCATAGGCCTGACAGGCTGCCAATGCGATCAATCCTTGGTCGCCGGCATCGGTGATGCCGATAATTCGTTGAGCATGCGCTGGGTCAAGTTGGGCTCTTGTGGCGCCATGAACCACGCCGCCGGTTGCGGTGGCGGCTGACACTGTTCGGCTACTGGCTGCATCGGTGGCGTCGAGTAGGACTGACAGGCGCAGATCAGCAGTGGCAAGGCGGTCGCGCAGGCGACCTTGATCACGTTGGACATCGCTTAGAGCTCGGTAATGGATTTGTTCACTGACTGAAAGCCGCTGCTCCAGGGCCAGACGTTTGTCCTGCTCGGCTTGTTGCTGCGCGGCAGCTGCCAGCGTTTGTCGGTTGAGGCTTTCCGCCTGCAGGCGAGCTTGTTGCTCAAGCTGTCGGCCATAGCGCCAGCCCTGAACCTGCCAAGCCGCCATGGCGGAACTTCCGGCCAATACGACCAGCAGCACGCCGATGCCCAGCAACCGATACGGCGCCGGGATCAGGTCGAAGAGACGCATAGCACCGCCCTCGCCCGCTCCCACAATTGCAGCCGATCCTCCAGGCCGTTGAGTCCGCCGTTGATTTTGCGGGTGATCGCGTTGAATTCATCCCGATCCGCCAAGGCGTTCAGTTCGCGTACCCACCAGAACCACGCGGCCGACTCGGCAGCCCATTGCGGCAGCTCGAGCAACTCCGGGGTGCGCAGCAATCGCTCGTCGCCGAACAGTGCCAAGCTGCAGCGCAGGTAGTTGTTGCGGCCGGTGATCTGGATCAGACCACGACCGCGATAGCGCTGACCGTCACCATCTGGTTCGAGCGTATTGCCCAGTTTCGCCGCCAGACTGCCGGTGTCGTACTTGCTCAGGTACTGGTCGCCGCCCAGTTCGCGGACGTACTGCAGTTGGCCGGACTCGTGCCCGACCTGAGCCAGGAATGCGGCCTGCCGCTTCGGTGTGTTGATTAGCCGGTGGGCCATGGCGGTGTTTAGGACGGATACAAAAACGCCCGCTTGGCGGCGGGCGTTCGGCATGATGCGTTGCAGCTGTTGCTCGGTTAAAGACATACAAACTCCAGGCATAAAAAAACCGCTCTCGGCGGCTATGGGTTCTCTGTAGCGTTACTTCAGGGACACGACTTTGACCGGCCTCGCCTCTTTCTTCTTTTTCCTGCCCTTGGCCTTGCCGTTCTTGCCGCCGTTGCATTCCACGGTGGTCGACCAGCCGGCTTGGGTGTAGACCTGCTCCACCGAGTCCGCCAGATACTCGCCATCAAGCCCGACCTTGAATCCCTGGGCGTTGATCGTCCGCTCGGCAAACAGGTCCGTGCGCCCGGGCATTTCAAACCGAACATCCGCGCTCGAGCGGTTGAACGCCGCCAAGCGCGCCTTGGCCGCCGATTCCGCGGCGGTCTTGTTCGGATGAATGTGCCGATCGGTATGCACCGCCGGCAGGCCGTCCGGCACGTCGTCATTGTCCAGGGAGACGACCGCGAGCTTTCCGGTCTTCTTGTCCTGGTGCTTGGTGGCCACCGCCTTGTGTGCGCTGCGATCGCCAAAGCGAAACTGCCAGCGACTGACGTCACGGCGGGTCAGGGTGACGGCCCCAAACGCCTTGCCGCTGGCCGTCTGGCCACTTTGACGGGGCATCACCAACAGCTTCCCGTCGCCGACCTTGGCGGTACAGTCGTATTGCTTGGCCAGGCGCGTGATGAAGTTGAAGTCGGATTCGCTGAGCTGGTCGGCCCGGGCGACCTTCGTCGTGACCGGGCACACCGGCTGCCAGCCATTACGCGTGGCGACATCGCTGACGATCTTGGACAGCGGCACGTTCTCCCAGCTACCGCTGCGGATGGTCTTGCCGCTGCCGCGCATGTCGCTGGCCTTGCCCTTGATCACGATCACATCCGGCGGACCGGATACCGTGACCTCGTCCACCACATAGAGGCCCAAGCGCGCCAGGCTCGTCTCGGCATAGCCCAGGTAGATCTCGATGCCGATGCCCTTACGGGGCAGCGTCACCAGCCCGTCGCGGTCATCAATACGCAATTCGAATTCGTCCGACTCCATGCCGGGTTTGTCCGTGGTGCTGAGCTGCAACAGCCGATCGTTGATCAGGCTCGTGATATCGGCCCCATCCGCCACGATACGAAAGATGGGCGTCATGAATTTTTTCCAAAAAAATACCCGCACAAGGCGGGCAAGAAAGTAAGGAATTTGAAGCGATGAACGAAACGAGTGTAGATCATCAATCCCATAGCGTTACCTGCTCCGTAGCAGGGGCCAGCAGATCCGGTAGCGTAATGAGTACCCCTGCGCGATAAGGTTGAGGCTCGTCAGCCAACCCCTGATTGGCATCCAGCACCGCCTCGACACTGCCGACCAAATGGCCGTAGTAGTTGTGACAGATGGTGTCCAACAAATCCCCGTCAGACGTTCTGCATGTCGTCGCCATAGCGTACAAACTCCAGCGTGAACCCTTGTTTGCGCGGGATGCCACCCTGCATCAGCGCGCTCTGTTCTTCTTCAATGCTCTTGAGGCACCAGTTCCCCAGCACGTCGCCATAACCCGTGACCAGGCTCAACGGCTCAAGCTTGGCGCCAATCGCGCGCAACGTGTCGAGCTGCTTCAGGCCGCCCTTGAAACCCGGGAAGATCGCGCCCTTGAGCGTAATCTTCTCGTCGCCCATGCCCACGGCTTGCTGCGCCGGCCGGCGCGACAGGCGTTCCTGCGAGGCCCAGCGGAACTCGGTCGAGCGTCGCAGCTCGTCAAAAGCCGCCGTGTCTAGATTGAAGAAATACGGCTGCGCCTTGGGGTCTTTGGGCTGGATGATCAGCAAGTGCGGGAACGGCTTCACCGCCTCACCGTGTGCGGCACCGATGCTGAGATCTACGGCAAGGTCACCGAGTCCATCAACCACCTGGCTGCAGCGGCAACCCCTGCCGCACACGCCGCTTGAGGGGGATGCCATGGATCGCACACTCGCCCAAGCCGCAATCCACCTCGGCTTGACCCGGCCCAAGCTCATCAGCCAGATGCGGGAGAAGGGTCTGCTCAACGAACGGAACCTGCCGGCCTACCCCAACCGTGATCGCGAGTACCTAAAGGTCAAGGACGGCCAGTGGTACCACGAACAGCTCGGCATGCAGTACAGCCAATCGACCCGAGTCAAACAACCCGGCATCCGCTGGCTGGCCGATCAGTTGGGCATCGACCTACCTGCCATCCCGACAGATAACCGTGATGTGGCCTAGGGAATACGCCCGCCAGATCATTGCCATGCGGACACGAGAGGAGCGCAACGCCGCGCTCCTCGAAGTGCCCGAACATCTGCGCGAGCTGACCAAAACCCACTGCCTGAACGCCTGGAACCATCCGGCAAAAACACGACGCAAGGAGGCTGCGCAAGCCAATGACTAATGCAGGTCAAACACCACTCCGACTGCTGCCCGCACCAGAGTCGGCCACCGTAGAACTGCTCTACCGCACTTTCGGCGACGTGCTGATCCCGCTGGAAAAAGTGCGCGAGCAGTACTTCCGCAATCTCAACGAACAATCGTTTGTGGCCGAGATCAACAGCGGCCGGATTCAGCTTCCCATCACCACGCTGGACACCAGCCGCAAGGCACCGAAGTACGCCCACATCCGGCATGTCGCCTCATTGATCGACATCCGTGCCTACAAGGCGGATGAAGAAATGCTGCGACCGCAGGACGAACCAACCGAGTAAGACCAGCAACCCGAATGGCTGCCACCACCAGCCAAGTGATACCAGGAGCACACCACATGACTTCAATTCAACCAGCGCCTGATGGACCAACTCGCTATCGAACACCGGAGGAAAGCGGCATGAAGACCAACCGGCATACCACCCAAACAATGACCGCTTTGCTCCGCCACGCTAATGGGGTCGATGCACCAGGAACAAAGAGTCTCTGCTGCGCAGCAGCAGGCATTACTGCTTTTCCTTGTGCCGCCACCGAGGCACTTATACCCCACCAAACGCTGCGCCGGGCAGCCACACCCAATGCAACGCTAAACGCTTGGGATCGCCCGCCCGCGCAGCCTGTCATGGGGTATACGCACTTCGACAACGCAGCAGAAGCACTGCCCCAGACCTACCAGGTCGACAAAATTCCGGAAGACAAGATGGCCGAACTGGTCGGCACGACCCGCCGAGCATTGCAAGGCAAGCGCGCCAGAGGGGTTATCCCCAAAGGTGTTTGGAACACCATCGACAGCCGCATTTACTACAGCATCAGGAGATACGAGGCATGGCTCGAAAGCCAATGGGATTGCCCACCGGAGTTGAATTTGCTGGACAGTCCGTCCGCATTCGCTTCACCTGGAACGGGCAACGCCGTTGCGAAACCCTCCCCTATCCCCAAACGCCGAAGGGGATTAAGGCTGCCGCCGACCTACGCGCTAACGTAATCAGTCTGATCAAGCATGGCGTGCTGGATGATCAGCGCTATACCGAACTGTTCCCCAACTCCGCTTATGCCACCTACTCGGCGACTCCCCGTTTCGGGGAGTATGCCCAGGAGTGGCTCAACAGTCGGGAGATCGTGGCCGGTACACGCAAGAACTATCTCGGCTCCCTCAATCTGTACTGGATGCCTTATCTGGCAATGCTGCCCATCGACAGCATCACGTCGGTGATGCTGCGCAAGGTGGTGGCCAACACCGAATGGCCATCACCAGGCGTGAAGCGCTCGGCGATCCAGCGTTTGACCATGGTGTTCGGTACCGCGGTGAAAGACGGGCTGATCAATCGCAACCCGGTGGACTCCATCGAACTGCCGGCGAGGGCCAAGAAGCCGATCGACCCCTTCACGGTGGACGAAGCCGACGCCATCATCGATCACCTGTACAAGACGCTGACCCATTCGATGCGGATCTACGCGGCGTATTTTGAGTTCGCCTTCTATACCGGCATGCGTCCCAGCGAAATGGCGGCACTGCGCTGGGAAGAGGTCGACAAGGACAAGCGCCTGGTCAATGTGTGTCGGATCGTCGCGGACTACAAGATCGAGGAGCGTACCAAAACCCGAACCGAGCGCCAGGTCATGCTCAATAGTCGCGCGTTGCATGCGATAGAGGAAGCCGAGCGGGTGGCCAAGCAACGCACGCAGCAGAGCCGTCGCAAGCAGGCGGAGTCGCCGTTTGTGTTCCCGCCCACCAAGAACTTCGAGTTCATCCAGCAGGCGAGTGTGACCGACAAACACTTCCAGGTGGCGCTGACCGATTTGAAGCTTCGCGCCCGCCGGCAATACAACTGCCGACACACATACGCTACCATGTGCCTCATGGCGGGGATGAACCCTGCATTTATTGCCACTCAGCTCGGTCATAGCGTTCAGATGCTGCTATCGACCTACGCCCGATGGATAAACTCCAGCACCGACTGGGGTGAACTCGGGAAGCTCGAAAACAGCTGGATTGGTACAAAATTGGTACAGACTGAAACAGTACCCCTCTGAAACCCTTATGGAATCAGCCCCTGTGACACTGGAACAGAATTACACCGAGATTCTCGGCCAATTGGGCGAGGATGCCTCCCGCGAGGGCCTGCTCGACACGCCAAAACGTGCCGCCAAAGCCATGCAGTACCTCTGCCGCGGTTATGAACAGACACTGGAAGAGGTCACCAACGGTGCCTTGTTCAGCTCCGATAACAGCGAGATGGTGCTGGTCAAGGACATCGAGCTCTACTCGTTGTGCGAACACCATCTGCTACCGTTCATCGGTAAAGCCCACGTTGCCTACATCCCGAGCGGCAAGGTCCTGGGGTTGTCGAAAGTCGCGCGGATCGTCGATATGTACGCCCGTCGCCTGCAGATCCAGGAAAACCTCAGCCGCCAGATCGCCGATGCGGTCCAGCAAGTCACTGGCGCCCTGGGCGTTGCTGTGGTGATCGAGGCCAAGCACATGTGCATGATGATGCGCGGCGTGGAGAAACAGAATTCGACGATGATCACCTCGGTGATGCTCGGCGAGTTCCGCGAGAACGCAGCCACCCGCAGCGAGTTTCTCAGCCTGATCAAGTAATTCGCGGCACAAGAAAACCGGCACTGATCGCCGGTTTTTTTTCGCCTGCGAAAAATCAGGTAAGCTGCGCGCCTTTCTTCATTCGCCCCGTGAGGCTTACAACGTGTTCGTCAAAGCGCTTCGTGTCGGCCTCGGCCAACTGATCATCTTCATCGACTTCATCACCCGTCCTGGCAAAAAGCAGCGCCCCGCCGCCGCTCAGGCTCAGGTCGAAGCGGCCGCCAAGGACCTGACCCTGTATCAGTTCCACGCCTGCCCGTTCTGCGTGAAAACCCGTCGTACCCTGCGTCGCCTGAACGTGCCGGTGGCCCTGCGCGATGCCAAGAACAGTGAACAGGATCGCCAGACCCTGCTGGAGCAAGGCGGCAAGATCAAGGTTCCGTGCCTGCGCATCGAAGAGAATGGCCAGACCACCTGGATGTATGAGTCCAAGGTGATCATTGATTATCTGGATAAGCGATTTGCTGCGGCCTGATGGTTTTGTGGTGCTTTGACCGGCGTCATCGCGGGCACAAGCACTACAATTCCCAGACAAAAATAAACCGGCCGATTGGCCGGTTTATTGGTTTATACCCTCCCTTCAGGCCGCTTCTGCCTTCTGTACCTGACGTACCACCGCCGCCAGCCGCTTGAGCCCTTCGTCCAGCCGCACCGGGTCGATGTGGCTGAAGTTCAGCCGCAGATGGCCAAGGTTGTTGTCCGGCTCGGGGAAAAACGGTTCGCCCGGCATAAACGCCACATCCGCCGCCAGCGCAGCGTTGAGCAACGTGCGGGTATCCAGCGGCTGCTTGAGCGTGAGCCAGAAAAACAGCCCTCCCTGCGGCACGTTCCAATCCGCCAGATCGGAAAAGTGCCTTTCAAGTGCGCACTGAAACGCATCCCGACGAACCCGGTAGAAGTCCCGCAACTCACTCAGGTGCTGCTGGTATTTTTCAGTGCCGATCCATTGCAGCGCTTGCCACTGTCCGATGCGGTTGGTGTGCAGATCGGCCGATTGCTTGAGCCGCAACAAGTGCGGGAACAGGTCTGGACTGGCGATCAGGTAACCGACCCGCAGGCCCGGCAACAGGGTTTTCGACACGGTGCCGGTGTAGATCCAGCTGGCCTTGTTCAAACGGCTGACGATCGGCGTGGCACTGCCGCCGTCGAAGGTCAGTTCGCGGTAGGGTTCGTCTTCGATCAGAGTCACGCCGAATTCGTCGAGCAACGCCGCCACCGCGTCGCGCTTGGCTTCGCTGTAACGCACCGCCGACGGGTTCTGAAACGTCGGAATCAGGTAGATGAACGCGGGCTTGTGCTTTTCCAGACGGCTGCGCAATTGCACAAGGTTCGGGCCATCGGCTTCCAATGGGACGGTGATGCAGTCGGCGCCAAACAGCTGAAAAATCTGCAACGCCGCCAGGTAGGTCGGCGCTTCGAGCAGAATCTCGGTGCCTTTGTCGATGTACAGCTTGGCCGCCAGATCGAGGGTTTGCTGGGAGCCGCTGACCACCAGCACCTGACTCGCCTCGCACGGCACGCCCAACGCTCGGGCTTCGGCGGCCAGCGCCTCACGTAGCGCCGGCTCGCCTTCGCTCATGCCGTATTGCCCCATGGACAGCGGCATGTCGGCCCACTCGACGTTCGGCAGCATGGCTTCGGCCGGCAAGCCGCCAGCAAACGACATCACTTCCGGGCGCTGGGCGGCGGCGAGGATTTCACGGATCAAAGAACTTTTAAGGCGCGAGACACGTTCGGAAAATGCCATGGGGTCACCGGTAGCGAGGCCTGAGGAAAATGAGTCAAACTGATTGACCGAAATTACGACAGACCGAGCGGATACGTCAATATGCTTGACCTTAAAAACCCCAGCACTCAGCAGCAAGCCATGGAAGCGTTTTTCTTTGGCTACCAGGCTTTCACCGCCAAGGCCGATGAAATGCTCGAGCGTCGCGGCTTGAGTCGGGTGCATCAACGCATCGTGTTTTTCATCGCCCGCTACCCTGCCCTCAGCGTCAAGGAGTTGCTGGCGTTGCTCGATGTGACCAAGCAGGCGCTGAACATTCCGCTGCGTCAGTTGGTGGAAATGCATTTGGTGAATAGCGTCGCGTCCCAGACCGACAAGCGTAAGCGGCTGCTGGAACTGACCGTTGAAGGTGCGCGGTTCGAGCAATCGCTGCGTCGCGAGCAGGTGAAATTGCTGGAGCGGGCGTTTGCCGAGGCTGGGGAGACGGCGGTGAATGGGTGGTTGGCGGTGAATCTGGCGTTGGGGGAAGTAACCAGAGTTGACCGGGACGACACCTGACTGTGGCGAGGGAGCTTGCTCCCGTTCGGCTGCGCAGCAGTCGCAAAGAACGATAACACCGGTATGCCTGAAAAATCGCCATCGCCTGAGTCGGGCCGCTGCGCGCCCCAGCGGGAGCAAGCTCCCTCGCCACAAAAGCTCGCTACACAGCACATTTCATATCTATATACCCTGCCTGCCTTTTTTTTCGTCTACAAAATCAAAAACATTATTTGCTTTATTTGTATACAAAAGCATAATTCGCTTCGTGCGAGTTCCTGACCAATAGGTCAACAAATTCGCAAGTACCTCAAAGGGTCGCTGCCACCCTCATGGGTCCGGCCCTGGAAATAACAATAAAACTCTTGAGGAGTACTCGCTGTGGAAAGCCGCAAATCCGAAGCCTCGACGCTGGAACTCTCGCCGCCATTACGCAATGGCTGGCTGGAGCGCATCTTCAAACTCAGCTTGCACGGCACCACGGTGAAGACCGAGCTGATCGCCGGTCTGACAACCTTCATCACCATGGCCTACATCATCTTCGTCAACCCCAACATCATGGCCGACGCCGGGATCGATCACGGTGCTGCATTCGTGGCCACCTGCATCGCTGCTGCGCTGGGTTGCCTGTTGATGGGCCTGTACGCCAACTGGCCGGTCGGCCTGGCGCCGGGCATGGGCCTGAACGCGTTCTTCACCTACACCGTGGTCGGCACCATGGGCTACAACTGGGAAACCGCCCTCGGTGCGGTGTTTGTTTCCGGTGTGTTGTTCATGTTCCTGACCTTTTCCCGGATTCGCGAATGGCTGCTTAACAGCATTCCAGTGAGCCTGCGGTTTGCCATGGGCGCAGGGGTTGGCTTGTTCCTCGGCCTTATCGGCCTGAAGACCGCAGGCATCGTCGTCGATAGCCCGGCCACTCTGATCAAGCTCGGTTCGTTGCGCGAGCCTGGCCCGCTGCTCGCCGCCATCTGCTTCCTGATGATCGCCGTGCTCAGCTACCACAAAGTGTTCGGTGCAATCCTCATCAGCATCATCACCGTGACCCTGGCCGGTTGGGGCCTGGGCCTGGTGCATTACGAGGGCCTTATGTCGGCACCGCCGAGCCTGGCCCCGACGTGGCTGGCCATGGATGTCGCCGGCGTGTTCAACGTCAGCATGATCAGCGTGGTGCTGGCCTTCCTCTTCGTACACATGTTCGACACCGCCGGCACCTTGATGGGCGTCGCCCAGCGCGCCGGCCTGGTGAACGCCGACGGCAAGATCGAAAACCTTTCCCGCGCCCTCAAAGCCGACAGTGCATCCAGCGTGTTCGGTGCAGTGGTTGGCGTTCCGCCGGTTACCAGCTATGTCGAAAGTGCCGCGGGGGTCGCCGCAGGTGGTCGGACTGGTCTTACCGCCGTGACCGTTGGTGTGCTATTTATAGCCGCGATGTTTTTCGCACCGCTGGCTGGCATGATCCCCGCTTACGCAACCGCCGGTGCGCTGATTTATGTGGCAATGCTGATGATGGGCGGCATGGCGCACATCGAATGGGACGAAGCGACCGACAGCATTCCGGCGATCGTTACCGCGATCATGATGCCGCTGACCTTCTCGGTCGCCGACGGCATCGCGCTGGGCTTTATCACCTACGTGGTACTGAAGGCCTGCACCGGTAAGCACAAGGAAATTTCCATCAGCCTGTGGGTACTCTGCGCGATCTTCATCGCCAAGTTCGTTTTCTTGTAAGCCGTCTACGTTTCAAAAACAGTGTTTCAAAACAGCCTCACCCCGTCGGGTGAGGCTTTTGCATATAGGGAGCAAAGTGATGAGTCTGGAAACCTGGCTGCTGTTCAGCGGTGCCGCACTGGTGGTGATCCTGATCCCGGGGCCCCTGTCTTTGCTGATGATCAGCAACAGTTTGAATTACGGTTTGCGCCGTTCTTACCCGGCGTTTCTCGGGGGCGTGTTTGCCTCGATCTGCCTGCTCAGTGCGTCGGCTTTGGGCCTGGGCGCATTGTTGCTGGCGTCGGAACAGCTGTTTAGCGCCCTGAAAATTGTCGGCGCGCTGTACTTGTTCTACCTCGCCTGGCAGAGCTGGCAGCAATCACGCCAGCCATCCCAGGGCGCCGAAGTGCCCCAGGCCGCGCCAGCACCGCGCTTTCGTGCACTGTTCGGGCGCGCGTTCATGCTCGGCGCGAGTAATCCAAAAGACATTTTGTTCTTTGCAGCTTTCCTGCCGCAGTTTCTGAGTGCCGAGCAGCCCTTCCTGCCGCAGTTGCTGGTGATGATTGCCACCTGGACCGTGCTGGATTTGCTGTGCAAATTGGCTTATGGGCTGGGTGCTCATGGTGCCGCGCGATATCTGCGCAGCGGCAAGGGGCAGAGCTGGTTTAACCGGGTGAGTGCGGGATTGTTTAGCGGGGCTGGTGCGGCTTCGTTGTTGAGTCGCTAAGAGCTTCGCGGGCAAGCCTCGCTCCTACAGGTTTTGAGTCGTTCACATGGACGACATCCACTCTGTAGGAGCGAGGCTTGCCCGCGAAGGGTCCCTCCCAAGCACCACATTCCTCAGGGCAAAAAAAGCCCGCAGTGTGAGCGGGCGAAAGACCAAAGAAGCTTATGCGCAGGATTCTGGGGGGAAAGTCCTAGCTTCCTCTATAGGTCGAATAGCTGTAGGGCGAAATCAACAGCGGCACATGGTAGTGATCCTGTTCGGCAGAGATGCCGAACCGCAGCACCACCACATCCAGGAACGCAGGCTCAGGCAGCTGAACCCCACGGGCACGGTAGTAATCACCCGCGTGAAACTGAAGCTGATAGACCCCGGACCGATAATCATCGCCTTGCAGCAACGGCGAATCGACCCGGCCATCGCTGTTGGTAATTGCAGTGGCAACCAGTTCCAGCTGCGAGCCTTCAACGCGGTACAGCTCGACCTTGATCGAACTGCCCGGGCAACCGTGTGCAGCGTCCAAAACGTGTGTAGTCAAACGTCCCATTGATTCTGCGCGCCTGCCTGCGTGGAGCAGTCAGACCTCGCGCCTCCCGAAGTCAGTTGAAAAGGAGACCGCACCGTTTCGGAGCACGAAAAGCTGCGGCGAGCGACTGATTAAGACACTTTTTAAAAAAATTGTACACAATAAAAACGACATTTTTACCACCACCAGCACCATTCAGGGATTACCAGCGAATCTTGCGCCAAACCATAAGATCAAAGGACCTCTTATCCATTAGCTGACCAGTCAGGCAGGTTTCTTGCAGTATCCTCCGAAGAGGACAGTGAGCAAAAAAGGCAAAAAAACAGGCTTACAAAGTTAACATAAAGTTGTATACAATCACTCCATCGCTGTGACGCCAGGCTGTCATCTCATCGCCAGGCCGCCACACAACCCTGACCTTGAATAAGTCGACACGAACAAGAAGGAAGACTGCAGTGAGCGCTGACTACCCACGCGACCTGATCGGTTACGGCAGTAACCCTCCTCACCCACACTGGCCGGGCAATGCCCGCATCGCCCTGTCCTTCGTGCTCAACTACGAGGAAGGTGGCGAGCGCAACATCCTTCATGGCGATAAAGAGTCCGAAGCCTTCCTCTCGGAAATGGTCTCGGCGCAGCCTCTGCAAGGCGAGCGCAACATGAGCATGGAATCCCTTTACGAGTATGGCAGCCGTGCCGGCGTCTGGCGGGTTCTGAAACTGTTCAAGGAATTCGACATCCCGCTGACCATTTTCGCCGTAGCCATGGCCGCCCAGCGCCATCCGGACGTGATCCGCGCGATGGTCGAAGCCGGCCACGAGATCTGTAGCCACGGCTATCGCTGGATCGACTACCAGTACATGGACGAAGCGCAGGAACGCGAGCACATGCTCGAAGCGATCCGCATCCTCACTGAAATCACCGGCGAGCGCCCACTGGGCTGGTACACCGGCCGCACCGGCCCGAACACCCGTCGGCTGGTGATGGAAGAAGGCGGTTTCCTCTATGACTGCGACACCTACGACGACGACCTGCCCTACTGGGAACCGAACAACCCGACCGGCAAGCCGCACCTGGTGATCCCGTACACGCTGGATACCAACGACATGCGCTTCACCCAGGTCCAGGGCTTCAACAAGGGCGATGATTTCTTCGAATACCTCAAAGATGCTTTCGACGTGCTGTACGCCGAAGGAGCCGAAGCACCGAAAATGTTGTCGATCGGCCTGCACTGCCGGTTGATCGGCCGTCCGGCGCGTCTGGCCTCGCTCAAACGCTTTATCGAATACGCTAAAAGTCATGAACAGGTGTGGTTCAGCCGCCGCGTCGACATCGCTCGTCACTGGCACGAAACCCACCCGTTCCAAGGGACCGCGAAATGAGCACCTTTCAAACCATCAAACCGTCGAGCCTGAACCGCGACGCGTTTGTCGCCGCCTTCGCCGACATCTACGAACACTCGCCATGGGTGGCCGAAAAGGCCTTCGACCTGGGCCAGGACGCATCGATCGACGAGATCGAAACCCTGCACCAGCGCATGAGCGACATCCTGCTCTGCGCCGATCACGCAAGCCAGCTTGAGCTGGTCGTCGCGCACCCGGACCTGGCCGGCAAAGCGGCCGTCCAGGGCGAACTGACCGAAGCCAGCACGAACGAACAGGCTGGCGCCGGTATCCACCAATGCTCGAGCGATGAGTTTGAACGCTTCACCGAGCTGAACGACGCCTACAAGGCCAAGTTCAAGTTTCCCTTCATCATGGCGGTAAAAGGCAGCAACCGGCATCAGATCCTCGCGGCGTTCGAAACGCGCATCCACAACTCGGTCGACACCGAATTCAAATGCGCGCTGGCAGAGATCAACAAGATCGCGTTGTTCCGATTACTGACCCTATAGCAAGCCTGGCCCGACGTTGACGAACGCAAAAAACGCTCCGGGCCCTGCAAGCATCCCAAGCCAACTTATTAAAGGCAGACAAGAAGAATGAAAGCTTACGCTGTACCTTTCGAGAAGTTCGTCAACCTGGCCGACGCCCGCCTGGGCACCAAAATCATCTCGGTCACCGATGACTGGTTCGCCGACGCCAACCGTCTGTTCCAGCCGACCCCGGCCGTGTGGAAGGAGGGCGTGTTCGATGACAACGGTAAGTGGATGGACGGCTGGGAGTCGCGCCGCAAGCGCTTCGAAGGCTACGACAGCGCGGTGATCCGCCTGGGCGTACCAGGCTCAATCAAGGGCGTGGACATCGACACTTCATTCTTCACCGGCAACTACCCGCCATCGGCCTCCCTGGAAGCCTGCTTCCTGGCCTCGGGCGAGCCGGACGAAAACACCCAGTGGACTGAAGTGCTGTCGGCCGTCGAGCTGCAGGGCAACAGCCACCACTACTATGAAATCAACAACGACCAGGCGTTCAGCCACCTGCGCTTCAACATCTACCCGGATGGTGGTGTGGCCCGTTTGCGTGTGTACGGCATTCCGTTCCGCGACTGGTCCGCTGTTGGCGACAACGAACAGGTCGACCTGGCTGCAGCCCTGAACGGCGGCCGGGCGCTGGCCTGCTCCGACGAACACTTCGGCCGCATGAGCAACATCCTCAATCCGGGCCGTGGCATCAACATGGGCGATGGCTGGGAAACCGCCCGTCGTCGCACGCCAGGCAATGACTGGGTGATCGTCGCGCTGGGCCATGCGGGTGAAGTCGAGAAAGTCATCGTCGACACCCTGCACTTCAAGGGCAACTACCCGGACAGCTGCTCGATCCAGGGCGCATTCGTGAAGGGAGGCACCGACAGCCAGATCGAAACCCAATCGCTGTTCTGGCGCGAACTGCTGCCAAGCCAGAAGCTGGAAATGCACGCCGAACATACCTTCGCCGAGCAGATCAAGGCACTGGGCCCGATCACCCACATCCGCCTGAACGTGTTCCCGGATGGTGGTGTGAGCCGCCTGCGCGTCCTCGGCAAGGTAGCAAAATAAGCGCTGAACCTGTGGCGAGGGAGCTTGCTCCCGCTGGGCTGCGCAGCGGCCCCGCTCTTTGTTTAAAAAGAATCGGGAGTGCTGTGCACTCCAGCGGGAGCAAGCGCCCTCGCCACAACAAACAACACAGAATTTTGGATAAGAAGACCAGCATGCGCACATTGACGATTGAACCGCTGACCAAAGAAGCCTTCGCCCCTTTCGGTGACGTGATCGAAACCGACGGCAGCGATCACTTCATGATCAACAACGGTTCAACCATGCGCTTCCATAAACTGGCGACGGTGGAAACCGCTACGCCAGAGGACAAGGCGATCATCAGCATCTTCCGCGCCGACGCGCAGGACATGCCGCTGACCGTGCGCATGCTGGAGCGTCATCCGCTGGGCAGCCAGGCGTTCATTCCGCTGCTCGGCAACCCCTTTCTGATCGTGGTCGCGCCACTTGGCGATGAACCTGTATCAGGCTTGGTCCGCGCCTTCGTCACCAACGGCAGGCAGGGCATTAATTACCATCGCGGCGTCTGGCACCACCCGGTGCTGACGATCGAAAAGCGGGATGACTTCCTGGTGGTTGATCGCAGTGGCACAGGCAATAACTGCGATGAGCATTTTTTCAAAGAGGATGAGTGTTTGATCCTCGCCCCCCACCAATAAGAGAAGGTCTGATCACTCGACGACAGAGTGACAGGCGAGAGGTAAAGACTGTGGAAGCACATCTGTTGGAATGGCTGAACCTGAGCGTGCGCTGGGTTCACATGATCACTGGCGTGGCCTGGATCGGTGCGTCGTTCTATTTCGTCTGGCTGGAAAACAACCTCAACCGGGTCAACCCGAAAAACGGCCTGGCGGGCGATTTGTGGGCGATCCATGGCGGCGGTATCTACCACCTGGAAAAATACAAACTGGCTCCACCGACCATGCCGGACAACCTGCACTGGTTCAAATGGGAAGCCTACTTCACCTGGCTGTCAGGGGTCGCGCTGCTGTGCGTGGTGTTCTACTCCAACCCGACGCTGTACCTGCTGGCACCTGGCAGCACCCTGAGCGGCCCTGAAGGCGTGGCCATCGGCCTCGGCTCGCTGTTCATCGGCTGGTTCATCTACTCCTTCCTCTGCGACTCTGCCCTGGGCAAACGCCCTGCCCTGCTCGGCGCAATTCTGTTCGTGCTGATCATCGGCTCCGCTTACGGCTTCAGCAAAGTGTTCAGCGGTCGTGGTGCGTACCTGCACGTCGGCGCCATCATCGGCACCATCATGGTCGCCAACGTGTTCCGCATCATCATGCCGGCCCAACGCGCCCTGGTGGCGGCGATTGCCGAGAACCGCACGCCCGACCCGGCGCTGCCGGCCAAAGGTTTGCTGCGTTCGCGGCACAACAACTACTTCACCTTGCCAGTGCTGTTCATCATGATCAGCAACCACTTCCCGAGTACCTACGGCAGCCAATACAACTGGCTGATCCTGGCCGGGATCGCGGTGCTGGCGGTGTTGGTGCGCCACTACTTCAACACCCGTCACGACAGCCACAAATTCGCCTGGACCCTGCCCGTTGCGGCGGTCGGCATGATTTGCCTCGCATACGTGACCGGCCCGACGCCGATGTCCAGCGCGCCTGAAGTGGCCAAGGCGCCAGGCACCATCGAGTACCAGCCGCTGCCGGAAACTGCCTTGGGTGGTGGTGCCAAACCTGAAGCCGTGAAACCTGCTGCGCCTGCCGCTGCACCGGCTCAGGCTCAGGCCTCGAATCAGGGCCCGACGTTCGACAAGGTTCACAGTGTGATTCAGGAACGGTGCGCCGTCTGTCATTCGGCCAAACCCACCAGCCCACTGTTCAGCGCAGCACCGGCTGGCGTGATGTTCGATACGCCAGAACAGATCCGCCAAAACGCTGCCCGCATCCAGGCTCAAGCCGTTACCAGCCAGATCATGCCACTGGGCAACATCACCCAGATGACCCAGCAGGAACGTGACCTGATCGGCGCGTGGATTGTTCAGGGAGCCCAAACCCAATAAGCAACACACCGTTGTGGCGAGGGGGCTTTTATGGCCACAGCAAGCCCCCCCGTCACAGGTCCACCTGATACACAAATCACAAGAATAAAAAAGATCCGAGGTGTTGCATGTCCGAGCTATCCGAAGCCCGCATCCCCGACGCACCCGCCATTCAACGTTTACCCCTCTTGCAACTGCCGAAAGCGGCGCTCCTGGCGGCGTCGATTCCACCTTCGGTGGGCGGCACGGCGATTGCGAAGTTCGGCATGGTCGCCGCCACCGGGATCAAGATTCTTCAGGAAGCCGGCTGCCACGCCCACCCGCACTGACCCACTAAAAGACACACCCCCTGTGGAAGCGAGCCTGCTCGCGATGACGGTATGACATTCAACATCAATGTTGACTGAACCAACGCCATCGCCAGCAGCCTCGCTCCCACAGGAGTGGCTACCTGTGCCTCAAACAATAAAAACAAAAGGGAGCAACAGATGATTCATGACCAGAAAAGCCTGTCGTTTAGCGACACCAGGCTGACCGCTGACAACCGCGCCCCAAACCTGTCCCCGACGCTCTGTTGCGGGGCACTTGAGACCTGTCCAAGGAGTCAGTATTCTCCGCGGCCACCAGAATCCGCTCTAAAAAAAAGCGCGGATTTAATTCCTGACCAGAAAGACAACTTATCCAGGCTCTGGACAGTACCAAGGCACCCCGAAATGACGCTCAATCGACTGTTTTCGAACAGCCGAATGGGCGTTTTTTGGCTTTTTGAAAGCCTTGGCTCAGCTCTTGCTAACAGCACCAAAGCTGACCGGATGGATGATTTTTTACAGCAGCAAGAAAAGGCGCCACACCAGAGCGCCGACCTTAGAAAAATAACGTGGAACCACCTACTTTTTGGGAGCAACCGAATGAAACGTACGTGCACCAGCCTGATGCTCGCGGGATCCTTGCTGGCCGGGGGCCAGGCCATGGCCGGCGACTTGCTGCAATGGCAGAACAACAGCCTGACCTACCTCTATGGCAAGGACTTCCAGGTTAACCCGCGCATTCAGCAAACCGTCACTTTCGAGCACGCCGATGCCTGGAAGTACGGCGACAACTTCGTGTTCGTCGACAAGATTTTCTACAACGGCAAGGATGACAGCGGCGTCGGTTCGAACACCTATTACGGCGAGATCAGCCCGCGCTTGTCGTTTGGCAAGATCTTCGACCAGAAACTGGAATTTGGCCCGGTCAAGGACGTGCTGCTGGCCATGACGTACGAGTTTGGTGAGGGCGATACCGAGTCCTACCTGATCGGTCCGGGTTTCGACCTGGCGATTCCCGGCTTCGACTACTTCCAGCTGAACTTCTACCAGCGTCACACCGAAGGCAGCCGCCCCGGTGACAACGTCTGGCAGATCACGCCGGTCTGGTCCTACACCATTCCCGTGGGCGATTCGAACATCCTGATCGACGGGTTCATGGACTGGGTGGTCGACAACGACCAGAACAGCAAAGGCACCTACCACGCCAACCTGCACTTCAACCCGCAGATCAAATATGACCTGGGTAAAGCGTTGAACATTGGCGAGAAGCAGTTGTATGTGGGTGTCGAGTACGACTACTGGTCAGACAAGTACGGGATCAAGGACAGCCAGTCCTTCAAGACAGATCAGAGCAATACGAGCTTGCTGGTGAAGTTCCACTTCTGATCGTAAAAGCTTCGCGGGCAAGCCTCGCTCCTACAGGTTTTTTGTCGTTCTTCGGCCATGTGAACGACGCAAATCCTGTAGGAGCGAGGCTTGCCCGCGAACAGCCGCACCACAAATCTCAAGCCGGAACCGCAGGCTCCACCAACCCCAGAAACCGACACAACTCATCCCGCTTGGCCAACGCATCGCGCCGCCCCAGGTCAATCAATTCGCTGCAATACCCTGCCTCAAACAGTAGATAACTCAGCACCCCCGCCCCGCTGGTCTTCGTCGCCCCCGGCCCGCGCAAAAACAGACGCAATGCCGCCGGCAACTCCTGCCGGTGCCGCGCCGCAATCTCATCGATCGGCTGGCTCGGCGAAATCACCAGCACTTCCACTGGCGCCGCCCCCAATGCACGACTCGATGTGCCGTCGGGCAGCAGGTGGCTGAACTGGTTCAGACGCTGCAACAACTCGATGTCACTTTCCAGGCTGTCAATGAACGTACTGTTGAGCAGGTGCCCACCGATTTGCGCCAGGGTCGGCTGCTGACCGGTATAGGCGCGTTGCAGCGGTTGTTGCGGATCGACCCCGCGCGGGTTGCCGCTGACACCCACCACCAGCACGCGGTTGGCGCCCAGGTGCAGGGCCGGGCTGATCGGTGCCGATTGACGCACCGCGCCATCGCCGAAATATTCTTCGCCGATTTTTACTGGCGCGAACAGCAACGGAATCGCGGAACTGGCCAGCAGATGGTCGACGCTCAATTGTGTCGGCACGCCAATTCGCCGATGGCGCAACCAGGACTCGATGGTGCCGCCGCCCTGATAAAACGTGACGGCCTGGCCGGACTCATAGCCGAACGCCGTGACCGCCACCGCCTGCAATTGCTTTTGCGCAATTGCTTCGGCAATCCCGGGCATGTGCAGTTTGTGATTGAGTAAACGGCGCAGCGGCGAGCTGTTGAGCAGGGCCACTGGCACCGGCGAGCCAATGCCCATCAGGTTGTGACTGACAAAACGGGTGGCCTGATGGATCACCCCCGGCCAATCGCTGCGTAATACCAGATGGCTGCGAAAACCTTGCCAGAAGGTCGTCAGACGCTCAATCGCGCCCCGAAAATCCATCGCCCCACTGGCCAGGCTGACCGCATTGATCGCACCGGCCGAGGTGCCGACGATCACCGGGAACGGATTCGCCGCCCCCATCGGCAGCAGTTCGGCAATCGCCGCCAGCACGCCCACCTGATAGGCCGCGCGAGCCCCACCGCCGGAAAGAATCAACCCTGTAACCGGTTCAGCAGAACTCATTGCAACGCTCCATGGTGCTTATAGGGGTCGGTGACTCAACCGCGTTTGGCGTACAGTTTCGGCTCGCCCGGTGGCCGGCTCTTGAAGCGGCGATGCGCCCAGAGGTATTGCTCCGGACACTCACGCAAAGCACTTTCGACCCACTGGTTGATCCGAATGCAGTCAGCTTCTTCCGTCTCGCCGGGAAAGCCCTCGAGCGGCGCATGGATCACCAACCGATAACCGCTGCCATCCGCCAGGCGTTCCTGGGTGAACGGCACCACCAGCGCTTTGCCCAGCCTGGCGAATTTGCTGGTGGCGGTAACGGTCGCCGCCTGAATCCCGAACAGCGGCACAAAGATACTTTGCTTGGCGCCGTAGTCCTGATCCGGTGCGTACCAGATCGCTCTGCCGGCCCGCAGCAGTTTGAGCATGCCGCGCACGTCGTCGCGCTCCACCGCCAGCGAGTCGAGGTTGTGCCGCTCGCGGCCACGACGCTGGATGTAGTCGAACAGTGGATTCTTGTGTTCGCGGTACATGCCATCGATGGTGTGCTGCTGACCGAGCAACGCCGCGCCGATCTCCAGCGTGGTGAAATGCACAGCCATCAGAATCACGCCTTTGCCGTCGCGCTGGGCCTGCTTCAAATGCTCCAGGCCTTCGACATGGGCCAGTTTCGCCAGACGCTTGCGCGACCACCACCAGCTCATGGCCATCTCGAAGAAGGCGATGCCGGTGGACGCGAAGTTTTCCTTGAGCAGGCGCTTGCGCTCATCGGCGGACTTTTCAGGGAAACACAGCTCAAGATTGCGCTTGGCAATGCGCCGTCGGTCGCCGGCCACTCGGTACATCAATGCACCCAGGGCGCGACCGATCGCCAGCAACGCCGGATACGGCAACTGCACAATCAGCCACAACAGCCCCAGGCCACACCACAGCGGCCAGAAACGCGGAGAAAGAAATGCTGTTCGAAATCGCGGGCGTTCCATTAAAGGTTCCGGAAAGTTAATGGCCGCGCATTCTACATCGTTCGACCCGGCTTGCGGCCCGCGGGCGTTCTCGTTATAAGTCTCGGCACTTTTAGTGACAAGCCGTTGTATGCCGACCATGAGCCAAACCGAACCGCTAGACCAAGATCCCGTGTTCCAGTTGAAGGGCAGCATGCTCGCCATTACGGTGCTGGAACTGGCCCGTAACGACCTCGAGAACCTTGATCGGCAATTGGCCGCCAAGGTCGCCCAGGCACCCAACTTCTTCAGCAACGCGCCGCTGGTACTGGCCCTGGACAAACTCCCGGCCAGCGAAGGCTCGGTCGACCTGCCGGGATTGATGCGCATCTGCCGCCAGCATGGCCTGCGCACCCTGGCGATCCGGGCCAGCCGCATCGAAGACATCGCAGCGGCCATTGCGGTCGATCTGCCAGTGCTGCCGCCGTCCGGCGCGCGAGAACGCCCGCTCGACCCGCTCGAAGGCGTCGTAGCGAAAAAACCGGAAAAACCACCGGAGCCGACCATCAAACCGACGAAAATCATCACGTCGCCAGTACGTGGTGGTCAGCAGATTTATGCCCAGGGCAGCGATCTGGTGGTGATTTCGTCGGTCAGCCCGGGGGCGGAACTTCTCGCCGATGGGAACATCCATGTATACGGCCCGATGCGCGGTCGTGTCTTGGCCGGCGTCAAAGGTGACACGAAAGCCAGGATTTTCTGCCAGCAAATGACCGCTGAACTGGTCTCCATCGCCGGTCACTACAAGGTTTCCGAGGATCTGCGTCGTGATCCATTGTGGGGCGCGGGCGTACAAGTCAGCCTGTCGGGCGACGTGTTGAACATCATTCGGCTTTAACGGATACTGCCGCATTTTCCAAGCATCTCTAAAACATAGCGAAAACGGCTCAAACGAAGTAGGAAAAAGGCTAAAAGCAGTGTTTACCGGGGGTAAACGCCGCTCAGAGCCGGATTCCAGCCAAGGCTGTCCGACTGCAGTAGTTTTTCAAGAGATGTTTTTCAGGGGCTAAACGTCCTTTTTCCTTAGGGGTAAAACACCTTGGCCAAGATTCTCGTGGTTACATCCGGCAAGGGTGGTGTGGGTAAGACCACCACCAGCGCCGCTATCGGTACCGGCCTCGCTCTGCGCGGTCACAAAACAGTTATCGTCGACTTCGACGTTGGTTTGCGTAACCTCGACCTGATCATGGGTTGCGAACGCCGCGTGGTGTACGACTTCGTCAACGTGGTCAACGGCGAAGCCAACCTGCAACAGGCCCTGATCAAAGACAAGCGCCTGGAAAACCTCTACGTGCTGGCCGCCAGTCAGACCCGCGACAAAGACGCGCTGACCGTCGAAGGTGTGGAAAAAGTCCTGATGCAGCTCAAGGAAGACTTCGATTTCGTGGTCTGCGACTCCCCGGCCGGCATCGAGAAAGGTGCCCACCTGGCCATGTACTTCGCCGACGAAGCGATTGTGGTGACCAACCCGGAAGTCTCCTCCGTACGTGACTCGGACCGCATGCTGGGCCTGTTGGCCAGCAAGTCCCGTCGTGCCGAAAGAGGCGAAGACCCGATCAAGGAACACCTGCTGATCACCCGCTACCATCCAGAACGTGTAAGCAAGGGCGAAATGCTCGGCGTCGAAGACGTCAAGGATATTCTCTCGGTGACATTGCTCGGCGTGATCCCTGAATCCCAGGCGGTGCTCAAGGCATCCAACCAGGGTATTCCAGTGATTCTCGACGACCAGAGCGATGCTGGTCAGGCCTACAGCGATACCGTTGACCGCCTGCTGGGCGAAAATCGCGAACACCGGTTCCTTGATGTCGAGAAGAAGGGTTTCTTCGAGCGCCTTTTTGGAGGTAGGTAATGAATCTTTTTGACTTCTTTCGTGCCAACAAAAAGCAAAACACCGCGTCGGTAGCGAAAGAGCGTCTACAGATCATCGTGGCGCATGAACGCGGCCAGCGCAGTACGCCGGATTACCTGCCAGCCTTGCAGAAGGAACTGGTGGAGGTTATCCGCAAGTACGTCAATATCGGGTCCGATGACGTGCACGTCGCTCTGGAAAACCAGGGCAGTTGCTCGATCCTGGAACTCAATATCACCCTGCCAGATCGCTGAGTCGATCCGGCAGGAGCCACGGCGGCTCAGGCCCTCCAGATCCTGTTTGGGGGCGAACTGTGGCGAGGGGGCTTGCCCCCGTTTGAGTGCGCAGCACTCACAGGACCTTCGGTACACCGGAAGTTTTGGGGCTGCTTCGCAGCCCAACGGGGGCAAGCCCCCTCGCCACAGGTCGCTCCTACAGGGCGCGGGGCCTGAGCCGCCGTTGGTGTTTGTTACGAGGCTGTTTTAATGCCGTTGTCCAACATCCGCATCATCCATCAGGACGCCGCCGTACTGGTGGTGGACAAACCGACCCTGTTGCTCTCCGTCCCTGGCCGGGCCGACGACAACAAGGACTGCCTGATTACGCGCCTGCAAGAAAACGGCTACCCGGAAGCGCGAATTGTCCATCGGCTGGACTGGGAAACGTCCGGCATCATTCTGCTGGCCCGTGATCCGGACACTCATCGTGAGCTATCTCGACAATTTCACGACCGCGAAACCGAAAAGGCCTATACCGCCCTGTGCTGGGGACAACCGGAACTGGACAGCGGCAGCATCGACCTGCCCCTGCGCTACGATCCGCCAACCAAGCCACGCCATGTAGTGGACCACGAGTTCGGCAAGCACGCATTGACCTTCTGGCGTGTGCTGGAGCGATGTGGCGACTGGTGCCGCGTCGAGCTGACACCGATCACCGGCCGTTCTCACCAGTTGCGCGTGCACATGCTCTCCATTGGGCATCCGCTGTTAGGTGACGGGCTCTATGCCCATGAACAGGCACTGGCTGCCTGGCCACGCTTGTGCCTGCACGCGAGCATGCTCAGCTTCACTCACCCCCAGACGGGCGAACGCCTGCGCTTCGAGTGCCCGGCACCGTTTTAACTGTGGCGAACAGGCTTCTGTGGCGAGGGAGCTTGCTCCCGCTGGAGTGCGGAGCGCTCCCAAAACCAGCGACCGTATCCTGCCGGGCACACCGTGCAAGCAGGATTTGCGGCTGCTACGCAGCCGAGCGGGAGCAAGCTCCCTCGCCACATTAAAACTCATACACCACCAAGAACAGGCCCGCCGCACTTTGCGCTTTCAATACGCTAAACTGGCGCCACTGCTGTCTGGAGCTTCTTATGCGCGAAGAGTTGAACCAAGGCCTGATCGACTTCCTCAAGGCCTCCCCTACCCCGTTCCATGCCACCGCCAGCCTTGTCCAACGCCTGGAAGCGGCCGGTTATGTGCGCCTCGACGAGCGCGAGGCGTGGACAACCGAAGCCAATGGTCGTTACTACGTCACCCGCAACGACTCTTCGATCGTCGCGATCAAAATGGGTCGTCATTCCCCCCTGCAATGGCGGCATTCGCCTGGTCGGCGCGCACACCGACAGCCCGTGCCTGCGAGTCAAACCCCAGCCGGAGCTGCAACGTCAGGGTTTCTGGCAACTTGGCGTTGAAGTCTATGGCGGCGCCCTGCTGGCGCCGTGGTTCGACCGCGACCTGTCCCTGGCCGGCCGCATGACCTTCCGCCGTGATGGCAAGGTCGAGAGCCAGTTGATCGACTTCAAGGCACCCATCGCGATCATTCCGAACCTGGCCATTCACCTCAACCGTGAAGCCAACATGGGCTGGGCGATCAATGCCCAGACCGAATTGCCGCCGGTCCTCGCGCAATTCGCCGGTGACGAGCGCGTGGACTTTCGCGCTGTGCTCACCGATCAACTGGCCCGCGAACATGGCCTGAACGCCGACGTGGTACTCGATTACGAGCTGAGCTTCTACGATACCCAAGGCGCCGCGGTCATCGGCCTGCATGGCGATTTCATTGCAGGTGCGCGCCTCGATAATTTGCTGTCGTGCTACGCCGGCCTGCAAGCTTTGCTGACGGCGGAAACCGACGAAACCTGCGTACTGGTCTGCAACGATCACGAAGAAGTCGGCTCCTGCTCGGCGTGTGGCGCCGATGGTCCGATGCTTGAGCAAACCCTGCGTCGTCTGTTGCCCGAAGGGGATGAATTCGTACGGACCATTCAGAAATCCCTGCTGGTCTCGGCCGACAACGCCCACGGCGTGCACCCCAACTATGCGGACAAGCACGACGCCAACCACGGCCCGAAACTCAACGCCGGCCCGGTGATCAAGGTCAACAGCAACCAGCGCTACGCCACCAACAGTGAAACCGCCGGCTTCTTCCGCCATTTGTGCATGGCCGAAGAAGTACCGGTGCAGAGCTTCGTGGTACGCAGCGACATGGGCTGCGGCTCGACCATCGGCCCGATCACCGCCAGCCACCTGGGCGTGCGCACCGTAGACATCGGCCTGCCGACGTTCGCCATGCACTCGATCCGAGAGCTGTGCGGCAGTCATGACCTGGCGCACTTGGTCAAAGTGCTGAGCGCGTTTTACGCCTGCCAGGAATTGCCGTAGTTTTGGGGATTAAAAAGTAACTTTTGTGGCGAGGGCGCTTGCTCCCGCTCGACTGCGAAGCAGTCGTAACTTGGCAAGCTCGGTCTGTCTGATAACCCGATATTGCTTGTTTTGGGGCTGCTTCGCAGCCCAACGGGAGCAAGCTCCCTCGCCACGATGATCTTCATCACCTCCGCTCGTCCGAAATCCGCCTAGACTTGCAGTACCCCCCTCCGACAAGGCTGTCACCATGATCTCGTTGTCTTCGTTCCACGCCATGCTGATCCCGATTCTTTCCGGGATGATCATGCTGGCCATCGGCTTCAACTTTCGCGACAAAAACGCCGGTGTGTTCGCGATGTGGGTCGGCATGCTGATGATCCTCGCCACCGTGATCTACAAGATCCTCGCCAAACTCAACGAATAAATACTCGTGCCCGGCTCGCATTGATTTTGACGGGCTCGTACACTCGGCCGATTCTCATCGCGAGGTTGACCGCCTAGTGTTCGCTCGTCTTTTTGCCCTGCCGTGTTTTTTCCTTGTCTGCCTGATGACACTGCTGCCGATGGCGCCTGCCCAGGCGGTTGGTTTGCCGGGACTGCTCAACGGCTCGGCGAAAACCCAGCCAGAAGCACAAGAGCCGTTGGGGCAATCCCTGGACGAAGTCATCAAGTCCCTGGAAAACGATCAGCAGCGAACCAAACTCCTGGCGGACCTGAAGAAGCTGCGTGACGTCGCCAAAAAAGCCCAACCGACCACCGAAGAAGGCGTGCTGGGCCTGATCGGCGGCACCCTGGCCAGTTTCGAAAAGCAATTTTCCGGCGCCGACAGCCCCCTCACGCGCTGGTCCGAAGAGGTCGACCTGGCCAAGGATGAACTGGTGGCGCTGATGTTGCCGGCCAATGAATGGCTGCCGATCATCTTGGCCTTCGCCATGATTCTGATGGTCTGGAGCTTGCTGGCCGCCGCCCTGATCTGGCTCGGTCACCGGGTGCGCATGCGTTTTGGCCTCACCGAAGAATTGCCGCAACACCCCAAGGCGCTGGACATGCTGCGTTTCGCCTTGCGCAAACTCGGACCATGGATGATTGCCTTGGTCATGACGGTTTACATGACCTACGCCCTGCCCTCGTCATTGGGCAAAAGCCTGGCCATGGTGCTGGCCTATGCGCTGGTGGTCGGCACTTGTTTCTCGGCGATCTGCGTCATCGCATTTTCCGTGCTGGATGGCCCGCATCGCCACCGCGCCTTGTACATCCTGCGGCATCAGGCCTTTCGCCCGTTGTGGCTGATCGGCAGTTTCGCCGCCTTCGGTGAAGCCCTGAATGACCCGCGTCTGATCGCCAGTCTCGGCAGCCACCTGGCCCACACTGCAGCGACGTTCGCCAATGTGCTGGCGGCGATCTTTACAGGCTTTTTCATTCTGCGTTTCCGGCGGCCCATCGCGCACCTGATCCGCAACCAGCCGCTGTCCCGGCGCCTGACTCGCCGGGCCCTGAGCGACACGATAGAAATCCTCGGGACCTTTTGGTATCTGCCTGCGCTGGTGTTGGTGGGCATCTCGCTGTTCGCCACCTTTATCTCTGCCGGTGACACCAGCACCGCCTTGCGTCAGTCGCTGATCTGCACCGTATTGCTGGTGTTGTGCATGGTCATCAACGGGCTGGTGCGCCGTCACGCACTCAAACCACAACGCGGCCCCAAGCGCCACGCACTGTATTCGGATCGCCTGAAAAGCTTCTTCTACACCCTTGCCCATCTGGTGGTATGGCTGGCCTTCATCGAACTCGGCCTGCGGGTCTGGGGCATGTCACTGATCCGCTTCACCGAAGGCGAAGGCCATGAAGTCAGCGTCAAACTGTTCAGCCTCGGTGGCACACTGATTTTTGCCTGGCTGATCTGGATTCTCAGCGACACCGCCGTGCATCACGCCCTCACCCGCTCGCGCGCAAAGGCCAGGCCAATGCCCGCGCACAGACAATGATGCCGCTGATCCGCAACGTACTGTTCGTGGCGATTTTCATCATCGCGCTGATCGTCGCCCTGGCAAACATGGGCATGAACGTCACGCCGTTGCTGGCCGGTGCCGGTGTGATCGGCCTGGCCATCGGTTTCGGCGCGCAGTCACTGGTGGCCGACCTGATCACCGGGCTGTTCATCATCATCGAAGATTCCCTGGCCATCGATGACTACGTAGACGTCGGCGGCCACTTGGGCACGGTCGAAGGCCTGACCATCCGTACCGTGCGCCTGCGGGACATCGACGGCATCGTTCACACCATTCCGTTCAGCGAAATCAAAAGCATCAAGAACTATTCCCGGGAATTCGGCTACGCGATCTTCCGGGTGGCGGTGCCCTCCAACATGGACATCGATGAGGCGATCAAACTGATGCGTGACGTCGGCCAGAAAATGCGCACCGACCCGCTGCAACGGCGAAATATCTGGTCGCCGCTGGAGATTCAGGGGGTAGAAAGTTTCGAATCCGGCAACGCGATTCTTCGCGCGCGCTTCAAGACCGCGCCGATCAAACAGTGGGAAGTTTCCCGGGCGTTCAACCTGTCGCTCAAGCGGCACCTGGATGAAGCCGGGCTGGATCTGGCGACGCCGCGCATGAGTGTGCACGTCGCCAAGGAATAAAGCTCAGACCACATCCACCCCGACATGAATCGCATCATGGCGCCAAAATTCGAGGTCGCAATCGATCAACCGCTCATGCTGATCGTAGTTGACCCGGGCAATCCGCAGCCCCGGGCTACCCACCGACACCCGTAAAGCCGCCGCCGCGTCCACCGACAGCGCGGTCGGCACAATCTCGAAGCGCACCCGTCCGTAATGCAAATCGTAATGCCGCGCGTACAGTTCGGTGATGGACTGATTCAGGTCGAAATCGAGAATCCCTGGAAAATACTGCGGATTCAAATAGTGCTCCACGTAAAGCACCAGGCGCCCGTCTATGCGCCGTGATCGGCAGATCTGAATCACGCTCGACAGCGCCGGCAATTGCAACCAGGCACATACCGCCGCCGAGGCCGGTTGCAAGCGCGCTGAAATGACTTCGGTGGACGGCACTCGCCCCTGCGCACTGACCATTGCGTGAAAGTGACTGCGCTGCATCAGGTTATAGGCCAGCCGCGGCGGCGATACGAACCAGCCGCGTCGTTCCTCGCGATAAATCTGGCCCTGGGCCTCCAACTGCAATAAAGCCTCACGCACGGTGATCCGCGTGGTACCGAACAACTCACTGAGCTTGCGCTCTGCCGGCAACTTGCTCCCGGGCGCCAACAGACCATGGTCGAGCTGTTCCTGCAGAACCTGCCCGATCGCTGTCACCGCTTTGGTTGTCTCGATGCGCATCAACGTTACCTATCTGGACTAGACCAGCACTGATTCAGGGCAGAACCGCGACTCAAATCGGTTCCTTCAACTGCCTGCAAGCCTAGGCACTGCACATGACTGGCAGATGACAAAGCCGCCGAACGGTTGCACCAGACACCTGCAATTTCATGGCCAAGTCCCTTTCATATCAGCCCTTTAGCCATGGTCTACGCTTAACTCGCACCCCGCGTACCCGAGCGCAGAAAATCCAGGCAAACCGGTCGTCGACATCAAAATGTCATCGAGGGCGCCTAAATTGGCTCAGGTATTGCTGACCTAGACCAACACAACCGCAATCGCAGCGTTGAAAACGCCCAAAGGAGCTTCGGATGAAACAGCTTTTCCTGGCATCACTGTTAGGCTCGACCATCGCCCTGTGCACCACCGCCATGGCGGCTGATACCGATTTGAAAACCCTGGAAGCCGCTGCGAAAGCGGAAGGCGCAGTCAACAGCGTCGGCATGCCCGATGACTGGGCCAACTGGAAAGGCACCTGGGAAGACCTGGCCAAAAAATACGGCCTCAAACACATCGACACCGACATGAGCTCGGCCCAGGAAATCGCCAAGTTCGCCGCCGAAAAAGACAACGCCACTGCCGACATCGGCGACGTCGGCGCGGCCTTCGGCCCGATCGCGGTCAAGCAGGGCGTGGTGCAACCTTACAAACCCACCACCTGGGCACAGGTTCCGGATTGGGCCAAGGACAAGGACGGCAACTGGGCGCTGGCCTACACCGGCACCATCGCGTTCATCGTCAACAAAAAGCTGCTGCACGGTTCCGAAGCGCCGACCAAATGGGCCGACCTCAAGACCGGCAAGTACAAGGTCTCTATCGGTGACGTGAGTACTGCGGCCCAAGCGGCCAACGGCGTACTGGCCGCCGCCCTCGCCAATGGCGGTGACGAGAAAAACATTCAGCCGGCCCTGTTGCTGTTCGCCGACATCGCCAAGCAAGGCCGCCTGTCGATGGCCAACCCGACGATCGCCACCATGGAAAAGGGTGAAATCGAAGTCGGCGTGGTCTGGGACTTCAACGGCCTGAGCTACAGGGCCAAGATGGCGAATCCGGATGACTACACCGTGCTGATTCCATCCGATGGCTCGGTGATTTCCGGTTACACCACCATCATCAACAAATACGCGAAGAACCCGAACGCCGCCAAACTGGCCCGCGAATACATCTTCAGCGACGCCGGCCAGATCAACCTGGCCAAAGGCAACGCCCGTCCGATCCGCGCCGAGCACATCAAACTGCCGGAAGACGTGAAAACCAAGCTGCTGCCTAACGAGCAGTACAAAAAGGTCACGCCGATCAAAGACGCCGAGGCATGGGAAAAGACCTCCAAGGGGCTGCCACAGAAGTGGCAGGAAGAAGTCATCATCAATATGCCGTAAGCCTGTAGATCCCCACATTGGGTACCCAATGGAGATCCAGTGTGGGAGCGGGCTTGTGTGGCGAGGGGGCTTGCCCCCGTTGGGCCGCGCAGCGGACCCAGGATCTGCGAGCGCTGCGCACTCGAACGGGGGCAAGCCCCCTCGCCACAAGCTCGCTCCCACAGGGGATTGGTTGCGTATTTGAATCATCTGTTTTCGCGGAGTCCCAGCCCCTATGAAGCACAACGTCATCCTTGTCGTGCTCGACGGCCTCAATTACGAAGTCGCGCGCCACGCCATGGGGCATCTGCAGGCTTATGTTGGCGCAGGACGCGCGGCACTCTACAAACTGGAGTGCGAACTGCCGGCCCTGTCCCGACCGCTTTATGAATGCATCCTGACCGGCGTTACGCCGATCGACAGCGGCATCGTTCACAACAACGTCTCGCGCCTGTCCAACCAGCGCAGCATCTACCATTACGCCACCGACGCCGGCCTGGTCACCGCCGCCGCGGCCTATCACTGGGTCAGCGAGCTGTATAACCGTTCGCCGTTCGTGGCCGCCCGGGACCGTCACACCGACGACCCGAAACTGCCGATCCAGCACGGTCACTTCTACTGGAGCGACCACTACCCGGACTCGCACCTGTTCGCCGACGCGGAAAACCTGCGCCTGCGCCACGCCCCGAACTTTCTGCTGGTCCACCCCATGAACATCGACGATGCCGGGCACAAGCACGGCCTCGACACGGCGCAGTATCGCAACAGCGCCCGCTCGGCCGACATCATCCTCGCCGACTACCTGCAAGACTGGCTCGACGCCGGTTATCAAGTACTGGTGACCGCCGACCACGGCATGAACAACGACCGCTCCCACAACGGTCTGCTGGCCGAAGAACGCGAAGTGCCGCTGTTCGTCCTCGGCGATGCTTTCAGTTTCAACAAAAGCGCCACTCCGAAACAAATCGAACTGTGCGGTACCGTCTGCGAATTGCTCGGCGCGCCCCACGACAAACCTGTGTGCCGGGAGCTGCTCAAGTGAATGCCATCACCCGTGGTAAATGGCTGGCAGCGTTGTGTCTGGTGCCCTTCGCACTGTTTTTTATTGTGTTCGAGATCGCCCCGCTGCTCTGGGTGATGATCAACAGCCTGCAATCGGAAGAGTTCGGCTGGGGCCTGGCCAACTTCAGCAAAATCTTCAACTCGAAGTTCTATTTGCAGGCAATCCAGTACAGCCTCGAGATCAGTTTCTGGTCCAGCGTGTTTGGAATCATCATCGCCGTGCTCGGCGCCTATTCCCTGCGCCGGGTCGATTCGAAACTGCGCAACTTCGTCAACGCCTTCGCCAACATGACCAGCAACTTCGCCGGCGTGCCCCTGGCTTTCGCGTTCATCATTTTGCTGGGGTTCAACGGCAGCATCACCATCATGCTGAAACAGGCCGGGATCATTCAGGATTTCAACCTGTACTCGAAAACCGGGCTGATCATCCTCTACACCTACTTCCAGATCCCCTTGGGCGTGTTGCTGCTCTACCCGGCCTTCGACGCCCTGCGCGAAGACTGGCGTGAGTCCGCAGCCTTGCTGGGCGCCAACGGCTGGCAATTCTGGCGACACATCGGTTTACCGGTGCTGACCCCGGCTTTACTGGGCACGTTCGTGATTCTGCTGGCCAACGCCCTCGGCGCGTATGCCACGGTCTACGCCCTGACCACCGGCAACTTCAACGTGTTGCCGATCCGTATCGCGGCGATGGTCTCCGGGGACATTTCTCTGGACCCGAACCTGGCCAGCGCTCTGGCCGTAGTGCTGGTGGCGTTGATGACCCTGGTGACCATCGTGCATCAGCTGCTGTTGAAGAGGAGCTACCATGTCTCGCACTGAACTGGGGCCCGTTGGTATCTACCACCGGTTTGTCGTGTATCTGCTGTTTGCCATTCTGCTGTTGCCACTGGCCGGCACGCTGATCTATTCGATCGCCAGCAGTTGGTCGGCGACGATTATGCCCAGCGGTTTTACCTTCAAGTGGTACATCCAGCTGTGGAGCGATCCGCGCTTTCTCGACGCATTCGGTCAATCGTTGCTGGTCTGTGTTGGCTCGCTGATTCTGTCGGTGGTGCTGATTCTGCCGCTGCTGTTCGTGGTGCATTACCACTTCCCGAAACTCGACGCCTTGATGAACATCCTGATCCTGCTGCCCTTCGCGGTGCCGCCGGTGGTGTCCTCGGTGGGGTTGTTGCAGCTCTATGGTTCGGGGCCGTTCGCGATGGTTGGTACGCCGTGGATTCTGATCGGTTGCTACTTCACCGTGGCGCTGCCGTTCATGTACCGGGCGATCACCAACAACCTGCAAGCGATCAACCTGCGCGACCTGATGGACGCCGCGCAACTGCTCGGGGCCAGCACCTGGCAAGCGGCATTCCTGGTGGTGCTGCCGAACCTGCGCAAGGGTCTGATGGTGGCGTTGCTGCTGTCGTTTTCGTTCCTGTTCGGTGAGTTCGTGTTCGCCAACATCCTCGTCGGCACCCGCTACGAAACCCTGCAGGTCTACCTCAACAACATGCGTAACAGCAGCGGCCACTTCACCAGTGCGCTGGTGATCTCCTACTTCTTCTTTGTGCTGGTTCTGACCTGGGCGGCCAATATTTTGAACAAGGACAAAAGCGAATGAGCTATGTCAGCGTCCAACACCTTCAGAAAAATTACTCTGGAACTACCGTATTCAGCGACATCAACTGCGAAATCCAGAAAGGTGAATTCGTCACCCTCCTCGGCCCGTCCGGTTGCGGCAAGTCCACCCTGCTGCGCTGCATTGCCGGGCTGACTTCGGTGGACGGCGGCAAGATTCTGCTGGAGGGTCACGATCTCGTGCCGTTGAGCCCGCAGAAACGCGGGATCGGCATGGTGTTCCAGAGTTATGCGCTGTTTCCGAACATGACCGTGGAGCAGAACGTCGCCTTCGGTTTGCGCATGCAAAAGGTCAATGCCGACGACAGCCACAAACGCGTCGCCGAAGTGTTGCAACTGGTGGAACTCAATGACTTCGCCGCCCGTTACCCCCATCAACTGTCCGGCGGCCAATGCCAGCGTGTCGCGCTGGCCCGCTCTCTGGTAACACGGCCTCGCCTGTTGCTGCTGGATGAACCGCTGTCGGCGCTGGATGCGCGGATTCGCAAGCACCTGCGCGAACAGATCCGTCAGATCCAGCGCGAACTGGGCCTGACCACGATCTTCGTCACTCACGATCAGGAAGAAGCCCTGACCATGTCTGACCGAATTTTCCTGATGAATCAGGGAAAGATCGTACAGAGCGGCGATGCCGAAACCCTCTACACCGCACCAGTCGATGTGTTTGCCGCAGGCTTCATCGGCAACTACAACCTGCTGGACGCCGCCAGCGCGACGAAACTGCTGCAACGAACGATCACCCACCGCATCGCCATTCGCCCGGAGGCCATCGAGCTGAGCCTCAACGGCGAACTCGACGCGCAGATCCGCAGCCACAGCCTGTTGGGCAACGTGATTCGCTACCGGGTCGAAGCCCGGGGCGTGGAATTGGTGGTGGATGTACTGAACCGCTCGGCGGCCGATTTGCATCCCGATGGTCAGCGCCTGGCACTTTCCATCGATCCGACGGCCCTGCGTGAGGTAGCCTGATGACCTTGCTGATGTTGAAGAGAGAACTGCACTGATGGCCCTGGCAATTTTTGATCTGGATGAAACCCTGATCCATGGCGACTGCGCCACCCTCTGGAGCGAGCAAATGGGACGCCTGGGCTGGGTCGATCCCGAGTCGTTCATGCGTCAGAACAACGAACTGATGGACGCTTACAGCCACGGCAAGTTGCGCATGGAGGAGTACATGACCTTCAGCCTTGAGCCGATGATCGGTCGCACACCGCAAGAGGTCGAGCACTTGGTGGCGCCTTGGGTAGAAGACTTCATCGAGCCGATCATCTTCAGCGACGCCACCAAAGCCATCGCCGCCCACCGCAAGGCCGGCGACCGAATCCTCGTGATCTCGGCCTCGGGCACGCATCTGGTCAAGCCGATTGCCGACCGCTTGGGCATCGACGAGATTCTCGGTATCGAGCTGGAAGTGGCACACGGGGTGTATAGCGGCAATACCGTTGGCACGTTGACCTACCGCGAGGGCAAGATCACCCGGTTGCTGGAATGGCTGGATGCCGAAGAGGAAAACCTGGAAGGCGCGAGTTTCTATTCGGATTCACGCAATGATTTGCCGTTGTTGCTGAAGGTGGATTTCCCGCATGTGGTCAATCCGGATCCAGTCTTGCTCGAACACGCCGAAAAAGCCGGCTGGCCAATCCATATCTGGAAATAACCCGGATCCCCTGTGGCGAGGGAGCTTGCTCCCGCTGGGCCGCGAAGCGGCCCTGAGATCAGTCACTGTGGCTAGCCAGGTAAAACCGGTTTTCAGGTTTTGCGGCTGCTTCGCAACCGAGCGGGAGCAAGCTCCCTCGCCACAAAGGCACTCACAGGTTCATGTTGTCAGCTCAGGCTCTCGTCAATCACCAACACCAACTTCCCCGACACCTTATTGGTCGCCAGTTCCGCAAACGCCGCTTCGGCCTCCTCGATCGCAAACGTCTTGGCCAGTTGCGGGCTCAAACGCCCTTCGGCAAACAGCGGCCAGACGTGTTGGCCAAGATCGCTGAACAAATCGGCCTTGAACTGCTCGTCGCGATTACGCAGGGTCGAACCCAGCAGTTGCAAACGCTTGGCCAGCACCTGGGCCAGATCCAGCTGAGCCTCACGACCGCCCATCAAACCGATCAGCACCCAACGCCCATCGCGAGCCAGCAGTTTGACGTTCAGGGCAGCATAGTTGCCCCCCACCGGGTCGAGGATCACATCGAACGGCCCCAGATCGTTCAAGCTGTCCAGGTTTTCGTTGCGCACCACGCCACCCTGGGCGCCCAATGCTTCACAGTAAGCCAGACGCTCGGCAGAACCGACGCTGACCCAGCACGGGTTACCAAACGCCTTGCACAGCTGAATGGCAGCTGAACCGATTCCACTTGCCCCGGCGTGCAAGAGAACTTTCTCACCCGGTTTGAGCGCAGCCAGTTGAAACAAATTCAGCCAAACGGTTGCGTACACTTCTGGCAACGCTGCGGCCTCGGCCAGGGACAAACTTTCAGGAACCGGCAACACATGCCGTCCGTCGACAACTACCTCTTCGGCCATCCCACCCCCGGCCAGCAAGGCGCAAACCCGATCGCCGACCTGCCAGGACGAGCCCGGGCCGACCTCGCTGATCACCCCCGAACACTCAAGACCCAGTACTTGACTGGCCCCCGGCGGTGGCGGATAAAGTCCGGCTTTCTGTAACAAATCGGCGCGATTGAGTCCTGATGCCGCTACTCGGATGCGAACTTGTCCTACATCGCACGTAGGACTCGGCTCTTCAACCCACTCCACTCGCCCCTCAACGCCTTGCAATGCTTTCACAGTGCCTCCATAGTGAGTCTGGACTGAGCCCGAAGCTGTAGCGCCGGGCTTTTTGCATTATGCGACCGGTCCTTGTGGATCCGGCGACTTCAAAGACGGCCTAATATGCGTTATCAATTGTCCCTGCGTCGAATCAGCATGAAGCATTTGTTTCCCAGCACCGCCCTCGCTCTTGTCATTGGCCTCGGTCTTTTGCCGATGTCGAGCAATTCGTTCGCAGCCAATAGCTGGGACAAGCTTCAGCCCGATCGTGACGAAGTGATTGCCAGCCTGAACGTCGTCGAATTGCTCAAGCGCCACCACTACAGCAAGCCACCGCTCGACGATGCACGCTCCATGATCATCTACGACAGCTACCTCAAGCTGCTGGATCCATCGCGCAGCTATTTCATGGCCAGCGACATTGCCGAATTCGACAAGTGGAAAACCCAGTTCGACGACTTCCTCAAAAGCGGCGACCTGAACGCCGGGTTCACCATCTACAAGCGCTACCTGGACCGCGTCAAGGCGCGTCTGGACTTTGCCCTTGCCGAGTTGAACAAGGGCGTCGACAAGATCGACTTCACCACCAAGGAAACCTTGCTGGTCGACCGCAAGGATGCCCCTTGGCTCAAGACCACCGCCGAGCTGGACGACCTGTGGCGCAAACGCGTCAAGGACGAAGTGCTGCGGATGAAGATCTCCGGCAAAGAGCCGAAGCAGATTCAGGAAACCCTGACCAAGCGTTACAAGAATCAGCTGACGCGTCTGGACCAGACCCGTGCGGAAGACATCTTCCAGGCGTACATCAACACCTTCGCCATGTCCTACGACCCGCACACCAACTATCTGTCGCCGGATAACGCGGAGAACTTCGACATCAACATGAGCCTGTCCCTGGAGGGCATCGGCGCCGTGTTGCAGAGCGATAACGACCAAGTGAAAGTCGTACGACTGGTGCCTGCCGGCCCGGCCGACAAGACCAAGCAGGTTGCACCGGCCGACAAGATCATCGGCGTGGCCCAGGGCAATAAAGAAATGGTCGACGTGGTCGGCTGGCGCCTGGACGAAGTGGTCAAACTGATTCGTGGTCCGAAAGGCACCGTGGTGCGCCTGGAAGTGATCCCGGCCAGCAATGCGCCAAACGACCAGACCACCAAGATCGTGCCGATCACCCGCGAAGCGGTGAAACTTGAAGATCAGGCGGTGAAGAAGTCGGTCCTCAACCTCAAGCAGGATGGCAAGGACTACAAGCTCGGCGTCATCGAGATTCCGGCTTTCTACCTGGACTTCAAGGCCTTCCGTGCTGGCGATCCGGATTACAAGAGCACCACCCGCGACGTCAAGAAGCTGCTGACCGAATTGCAGAAAGACAAGGTCGACGGCGTGGTCATCGACCTGCGCAACAACGGCGGCGGCTCCTTGCAGGAAGCCACCGAGTTGACCAGCCTGTTCATCGACAAAGGGCCGACCGTGCTGGTGCGTAACGCCGACGGCCGGGTCGATGTACTGGAAGATGAAAACCCGGGCGCGTTCTACAAAGGCCCGATGGCGTTGCTGGTCAACCGCTTGTCCGCCTCGGCTTCGGAGATCTTCGCCGGTGCCATGCAGGACTACCATCGCGCACTGATCATCGGCGGCCAGACCTTCGGCAAAGGCACCGTGCAGACCATTCAGCCGCTGAACCATGGCGAACTGAAACTGACCCTGGCCAAGTTCTACCGGGTTTCCGGCCAGAGCACCCAGCATCAGGGCGTGTTGCCGGACATCGACTACCCGTCGGTCATCGACACCAAGGAAATCGGCGAAAGCGCCCTGCCGGAAGCCATGCCGTGGGACACCATCCGCGCGGCCATCAAGCCGGCGCTCGACCCGTTCAAGCCGTACATCTCGCAGCTCAAGTCCGAGCATGATATGCGTTCGGCCAAAGACGCGGAGTTCGTGTTCATCCGCGACAAACTGGCTCTGGCCCAGAAGTTGATGGCCGAAAAAACCGTCAGCCTCAATGAAGCCGACCGTCGTGCACAACACGCCGATATCGAAGCCAAGCAACTGGCCATGGAAAACATCCGTCGCAAGGCCAAGGGTGAAGAGCCGCTCAAAGAGCTGAAGAAAGAAGACGAAGATGCCATCGCGGCCGAGCCGGACAAGACCAAGCCAGAAGACGATGCCTACCTGAGCGAAACCGGGCGGATTCTGTTGGATTACTTGAAACTCAACACCGCGGTGGCCAAACACTAAGTGGTTACAATCAAGATGATGGCAATTTAATGCTGACGCTCCCCGGAGCGTCATCAAACAGACATCATTCTGTCGTGAAATAAAGGACTGGGAGCTTTGCGCTCCCAGTCCTTTTTTTATCGCCAGAGATCGCCATGACCACAACCGAACAGCTGAGTGCCTTGAGCTCAATACTGACTCAAAGCGGTTTGCACAGCCTGTTCCAGCCGATCATCTCCCTCTGCGAACGACAAATCATCGGCTACGAAGCCCTCAGCCGTGGCCCCTCCAACAGCCCGCTGCACTCCCCCATCGCCCTGTTCGCGGTAGCTCGCCAGGCCGGTCGCCTCAGCGAGCTGGAGATCGCGTGCCGCCAAAGCGCTTGCCGACGTTTCAATGAACAGCAACTGCCCGGCAAGCTGTTCCTCAATGTGTCCCCGGAATCCCTGCTCGAAGCCGCCCACCAACCCGGACGCACCCTGCAACTGCTGCAGGATTTCGGCATACCGCCGAGCCAGGTGGTGATCGAACTCACCGAACAGACCCCGACCGACGATTTCCAGTTGTTGCAAACCGCTCTGCATCACTATCGGGCGATGGGTTTTTCGATTGCGCTGGATGATCTGGGCGCAGGTTATTCAAGCTTGCGGCTCTGGTCTGAATTACGCCCGGATTACGTCAAGATCGATCGGCACTTTATCGACGGCATTCATCAGGACGCGCTCAAGCGTGAATTCGTCGGTTCGATCCTGCAGATCGCCAAGGCTTCGCGGGCAAAAGTGATCGCCGAAGGCATCGAATTGCCAGAAGAACTCGCCGTACTGACCGAAATGGGCGTCGATCTGGTGCAAGGCTATCTGCTCTGCCGGCCCCAGGAGCATCCGCCCCGCGATGCCCGAACCTTGATGCCCAAACCAACCAGCGCCGCAGCGATGCTGAACGAGGAAGCCAGTGACCTCAGCGCCCTGCTCAACGACCAACCGGCGATGGCCAGCGACACCCCGACCGCCACCGTACTGGAAGCCTTCCGGCGCCAGGCCAACCTGAACTCCCTGGCAGTGCTCGACAAGCAGGGCAGGCCGTGCGGCATCGTTCACCGTCATTCGCTCTCGGATGCCCTGCTCAAGCCCTTTGCCACCGACCTGTTCGCCCGCAAACCCATCAGCCGCTTGATGAGCGACGACTTCCTCGCCGTGGAACTGAGCCAGTCGCTGCAACAGGTCAGCCGCTTGATCACCAGCCGCGCCCGCCAACGCATCGAAGAAGACTTCATCATCACCCTCAACGGCGGCTATCTGGGCTTGGGCCGAGTGATCGACGTGCTCAAACTGATTACCGAACTGAAAATCCAACAAGCCCGCTACGCCAACCCGCTAACCCTGCTGCCAGGCAACGTGCCCATCCAGCAATGCCTGACACGCCTGCTACAACAGGAACGGGAGTCGGTGATCTGCTACGTGGACATCGACAGCTTCAAACCCTTCAACGACATCTACGGCTACGGTCGCGGGGACGAAGTCCTACTGTGCCTGGCGCAATGCCTGAACGACCGCGTCGACCCATCCCGCGACTTTGTCGGCCATATCGGCGGTGACGACTTCCTGCTGGTGCTCGGCCCGGAAGACTGGCGCAAACGCCTGAATCAACTGCTGGACGACTTCCACAGCCAATGCCGACGCTTCTACCGCAGCGAACACCTGGAAGCCGGCTGCTTCATCGCCCCTAATCGCCAGGGTGTGCGGCAGGAGTTTGCGCTGCTGTCTCTGTCCATCGGTGTGGTGCATTTGCATCCACAGGCCTGTGGACAACTCGATGCCAGCCAGTTGGCGGAGATGGCGTCGCAAGCCAAACACCACGCCAAGAATGTGCCGGGGTATAGCGTGCATGTGATTGATAGCCTGGCGGTGCCAGCAGCCGAGGAAACGTTGGTTGCCGGGCATCGGTGATTGTGGCGAGGGAGCTTGCTCCCGTTGGACTGCGCAGCAGTCCCCTTTTGGGGCCGCTTCGCGACCCAGCGGGAGCAAGCTCCCTCGCCACAAAACAGTACTCGACGCTATTCCGACGGCATTGCCCGCAACCGCCGCCCAATCACATCCAGCACATCGCAGCCATCGCGCAGTGGAATGGCACAGAGCAAGGCAAAATCGCTGAGGATCATCGAATCACATTCGACTGAGCCACGCATGGACAAGTTCTCAAGCACTTGGGTGACGGCGCGGATTCGATAGCTGGCGGCTTCAGTCAGAATGTCCAGCGGTGCATGGGTATCGACAAACAGGGTGGGCATGTCGGTGCAGTTGCTGGTCAACGCCATGAAGCGGTTTTTGGGGTGGGGGATTGGTTTTTCGTAGGGTGGATCGGGATGAAGTGTTGGCATTTGAGACCTTCCGATGAAAATGGGAACTGCCAAAAGCCTTCCTACAGGCTCGGGTGGCAGCTATACGCGGGGTAGGAATACCGAGCATCGGAAACTCGACCACGCCGAAGCGTGCCCGCGCATAGCCGCCGCGACAGATATTACGGACGCACATTGACGGCCGCAAATCTGACTTCGATTGCTAACGCATTACCGATGCTTAAAGGGTTCCTACACCCCCTCACTGATATTCAGTGACCACCAAAGCCTACCGATCGAACTCACTGCGCACCAGTTCACGAAAACCGCCACAACTTGAAGGAAACTTCCGAAGACCTTGCCCAGAAATTTCGCTCAAAAAGGAAAAACGTGGCGGAAGGCTTCGCTGAAGGTTGGCTTGATTTCTCCACCGGGGGTTGGCCGGTTTCGACCGATTCTGTTGAAAAAGTCGGCTTCGGTTTCCACGGCAGAAAAGTACGCGCCTGAGATTGAAATCTGTGTTTTTGGCAGAAGGTTCAGGACTCGGATTTCACGTAGCAGCGTGCAAAAGAGGTGTTTTCACCCATCAATGTTCGAGCGTTTTGGGAAAACCGACTTTTTCAACAGAATCGGCCCATTGCAGACGTTCGCGACCCTGCTGGCCGATAGACTGAATCAGGCGTCGCCTAGCAGCATGATATGAGTAGCATGGACATCCACTGTTCGCATGAAACCGCAGTGCAGGTAAAACGCGTTTCCTTCGGGCGTATCGGTGGAAAGACGCACGTTCTGAAAGCGAGGAGTGGCATGTGCGACCAGCGCTTTTACTAGCGTTTGACCCACGTGTTGCCCTCTTGAAGAAGCTGCGACGTAAACCCGTCGCAGCCTTGCCGTATTAGTCCCGCCATATGGATCAACTGAAAGGCCTCCGATGCCTATCAGTTGCTGGTTGAAATACGCCGCCATAAGACATTCTCCGGGGGCATCGAAGCGATTCGCTCCGGAGTGCCATTCGGCAATCAGCCGAGTGAGAAACCTGAAACCCTCTCCAACTGCCTCTTTTTCCAAGGCTAGAATCTGTGGCGGCAGGTGCGTGATCTGATGAATCTCGACTTGTTCCATGCATCGTCCTTGATTCTGTGTGAAACCGTTTTGGCTGGCCGAGGATCTTCGCGTGCACGCTATGTAGAGATGCAAGTGGCAGTTATCGACCGATTCTGTTGAAAAAGTCGATCCCTCAGGACTGCCTGCATACGGACTGCTGAAAACGCCTTTATTGCGCGCAGCTACACGAAATCTGAGCCCGGAGTCCTGTGCTCAGGGCAAAGATTTCAATCTCAAGCACGTACTTTTCAGCCGTGGAAACCATGATCGACTTTTTTCAACAGAATCGACCCAAAGCTGACCCTCAGGATTTCGTACTCTCAAACCCCATCCGCGAATTTGCGCACCACTGACGACATATTGGTACGTCGGGAGAGGGCAAAAACTGACTCAAACAACGCTATGTGCAATGTCAGATCAAACAAAGGTTATGGGTTGTCATGAAATGAAAAAGCGCTGTCGCCAAATGAAAGGCTGGCACGCGCCCCGTCTATAAACTCCTCCTCAAGCCAGCGCAGCAAGCCCAGCTACTTGGTTGTTGGCTCTCACGGACGCGAAACATCTTTGGAGAAATTTGCGCATTTCCCACGAATGGAGAAGAGACAATGAGCGGTCGATAAAGCCACGGCTGACCGATACACCCTACGATTACCTGTTTCAACGTTGAATCTGAATAATTAAGGATTTTAATAAACTAATTCTATTAGCAAGCCTTTAATATCCAGTCTACAAATACATTACTATAAATCCACACCCTACTGTGTAGCGATTACAATAAGGCTCACATTTAAAAAATACGCCCCTAGAACTACATTGCGGAAGACAAAAATAAGTAATATTTTTGCGATTTGTTTTTTGTTGCATCCATGAATTTTATAATCAAGAATCATGACAAACTTTACAGAGATATCACTTCAACACCCTCAATGCTGGAAGCTCGATATAAATAACCGAATTCTATTCGACGGCGCCAATCAAATACACTTAACAAATATTGAGGGCATAATTGTAAAAAACATGCTCCTCAAGGAGGAGCGCGTAATCAGTAGAGCAGAGCTAATTAGTGGTATTGGGAGAGATCCTGACCTCTATCGCGGCCTGGAGATGAGCTTGAGTAGACTGCAAGTAAAATTCAAGAAAAGCGCTGGAGGAAGGCATCTCTTTCGCGCAGTCAGAAATCGTGGCTACTGCCTCACTCAAACCATACATATTAATGGGGAGCCGTCTCGGGAATTTACGTGAGGTAAGCGGCACTACACCCCTCGCATGGTCATTTGGCTGATGATGACTAACGAACTTATGAATTTAGGGGGGCGTGGGCGCAGCGTTCAAGATGAGTGAGTTCACTTTTTACGATTGACCTTGCGCTTTGATACTGGTGTAGCGGCTTTGAAAAAAACTGTCGTATAACTTCTAAGTTATGCGACGACTCACTCGGGCTTGACGGTAAAGGCTTTATGATGTCGTGTGAGTCTGTCGCAGGTTCTCAATTATCTGCGACATGAAATGCGATAGATGTGACATTGAGAAGGTGGGATGTTAATCCGATATGCTCGGGCACCCCACTTCGGGCAAAAATCTGGAGCCGCAGCAAGGCCCGCTGGCGAGTTTGTATCTGTCACGACTGACCAAAAATGGCCGATTTCTGCCCTTCACGAACGGCAGAATTCACAACCAAAAGCTGCCTGTCGAAAAACCGTTAATCTCATTCCAACTTGATCTTCATATTCTGCCCCGCGACCGATCAATGCTTCACTGTCTATATAAAAAAAACCTCCCCCCTTGGGTGAGTGTCGCTTTTTGCATCAACTCTTTGCGCAATTTTCCGGGGGACATGCCAAACATGTTCTGAAAATGTCGAATGAAATGGGGCGCATCGGCGAACCCGCATTCGAAAGCGATTTCCCCGATATGTCGGTCCGAGCTGATGAGAAGCCATCGGCCAAACCTGAGTCGAACGTGGCGATAGAATTGGGCCGGAGTGTTACTGGTTTCAGCGACAAACAGCCGCTCCAGTTGCCGTTTACTGGTACCGACAAGGTTCGCGATTGTGTCAATATCCAAAGGCTCGGTCATGTGCTTTTCCATCAGCATCACGGCTTCGTGCAGGCGCCTGTTCGAAGAGCTGGCGTAGCCAAGTGCCTTGCGCCGGTCGACGAAACTGCCGGAGCTGTTTTTTGCGACCGTCATCTGATGAACAACTTTGCCGGCCCGATCCGGGCCGCAATGTACCCCAATAAGATGGATGGCCAACTCAATCACCGAGATACCGCCTGCGCAGGTGATCCGATCCTTGTCGATGAGGAAGTCACTGTTGCTGACAAAGCGCAATCTGGGGAACAGACGTTTCCAGTCGTTGCAATGGTAGGCATGCACGCAAGCAGTACGTCCCTCCATCAGGCCATGTCGAGCGAGCACGAAGCTGCCCGTGCATAGACCGATCAATGGCACGTCAGCGGCTGCCGCCTGATGCAGAAATGCCGGATAAGTCTTTGGTGCTGCCTCAAGGGAATCAAGCAGTCCACCAATCACCACGATGTAATCAAATTGATGAGGATGGGTGAGTTCACTGTCGATAGGTACATCCAGTCCGCAACTGGAAATGACTCTTTGCCCAGGGGTACCGAGTACTTTCCATTGGCATCGTATCGGGCGGCTCTGATCACCCGTATCGGCAGCATGTCGCAACGCATCGGTCAGCCCTGAGAGTGACAGCAAGGGGAAGCGCGGCCACAAAACAATACCAATAGACAACTCGGTGGCGCCGCGTCGGCTTGGCGGATGTCGTGCCTGACCATTATCAAGCCCTTCCACGAGGCTGTCGCTGGAGGCCCTGGGCAGTACATCTCCGAAATGTCGCAAATGTTCAATCATTCATGCAAACCATCCAACAAGTTATACCGCTGATCACCATACGATGAGCTCCTGCCTAACACCATGCTGTTCATAAAAAAACAATCGAGGAGCACGTGATGAAGAAGCCCAGCGTTCAACGTTTTGCCGGTATCTATGCGGGTCTGCTGGTATCCATGCTGGCCTCGGTACCGGCATTCGCACTGGAAACGGTAGAGCCGGGAAGCCTGACTATCGCGTTCACTGGCGATATGCCGGGGACCGGTTATCAAGACAGCCGGATGGTCGGCTACGACGGTGAAATCCTTCAACAAATATCTGAGAAGCTGGGTTTGAAGGTTAAACCTGCTTTGATGGACTGGGCCGGCACCATCGCCTCAGTACAAGCTAAACGCGTGGATGTCATGGCCGGCACCATGGGCTGGACCGAGCAGCGCGCGAAGATCATGACCGTGAGCGACCCGATTCACTATTTCAAGAACGGGATCACCCAGACCAACAAGACCAACTGGAGCAGCCTCAAAGATTTGCAGGGCAAGAAGGTCGGCACCATCACGGGTTTTTCGTTCATCCCTGAGATGCGCAAGATCGAAGGGCTGCAAGTAGCGCTGTACGACACCTCCGATGCCGCGGTGCGCGATCTCCTCGCCGGGCGCATCGATGCAGTGATTGGCGATCCTCCGGTCATGCAATACGCCATTTTTCGCAACGAGCAGTGGCACCTGCACTTCAACGCTTTCACCGACAACGATCCGAATTTCCCACTGCTGACGGGTCTGGGTCAGGTGGTGTACGGCTTCAATAAAGGGGCCAGCCCGCAGCTGGTGGCTGCCGTGAACGAGCAGATCCAGACCCTCTGGAAAAGTTGTGAAATGCGCAAGATCGGTGCCCGCTACGGTCTGACTCAGGATGTCTGGTATGTGCCGGAAGGCAAGGACCTGAGGCTGGGTGTCGACCGCCCGGCGGACTGGAAACTGCCCGGCTGCAAATAAGCGCTTGAGCGGATGAATCGGCCTGATGGCCCGTGCCGATTCATCGCCATGTCTATAACAAAAAGAGGTTAGCCAAGATGTCGACCCCGTCCGAACCTGCATTGCTGCGAGTGCATGACCTGCACAAAAGTTATGGTGATCTGGAGGTGCTCAAGGGTATCAACCTGGAGTTGAAAGCCGGTGAAACCCTGTCGTTGATCGGCCCCAGCGGGTCGGGAAAGTCCACTTGCCTGCGTTGCATCAATTACCTGGAAAAACCCACTCGAGGCGATATCTGGCTGGGCGACGAGTTGATCGGGCAGATCAAGGACGGTAAACGCATACGTCTGATGAGTGATCGGGAAATGGCTCCGCAGCGACGCGAGATCGCGATGGTGTTTCAGCTCTTCTACCTCTGGCCACATTTGAGCGTACGCGACAACGTCGCACTGGGGCCGATCAAGGCACAGGGTATGCCGCGCAAGCAGGCCTATGAGCTGGCTGATGCCATGTTGGAAAAAGTCCATCTGCGGCACAAGGCCGAGGTCTATCCCGAGCAGTTGTCCGGCGGACAGCAACAGCGGGTCGCTATCGCCCGCGCGTTGGCCCAACAACCTAAAGTCATCCTGTTCGACGAGCCGACCTCGGCGCTGGACCCCGAACTGGTGGGTGAAGTACTGGCCGTGATTCGTGAGCTGGCGCAAGAGGGCCGCACCATGATCATGGTAACCCATGAAGTGCGCTTCGCTCGGGATGTGGCGGATCGGGTGATCTTTATGGACGGCGGACACATTGTCGAGCAAGGGCCTTCGGCGCAGGTAATCGACAACCCAAGCCATGAGCGCACCCGCAGTTTTCTTGGGCGCATGGCCATGGAGGGCGCTTGATGGCGAACTTCGAGGTCTTTCTCGGGCTACTGCCTCTGTTGTTGAAAGGCGCGCTCACCGCCCTGGAAATCGCGCTGTGTACCTTGCTGCTGGCGAGTGCCGGAGGGGTAGTACTGGCGGTGTTGCTGACGTTCAGTCGGTCACGGGTGTTGCATGGGGTGATCGGCTGTTTCATTGAGTGGATGCGCAATGTTCCCGCGCTGGCGCATCTGTTCCTGATCTATTTCGGTCTCTCCTACCTTGGCATCAACTTGCCCGCGTGGCTGGCCGCCATCGTTGGCTTGAGTCTGGTGGGCAGCGCGGTGTTGGCCGATATTTTCCGTAGCGGCTTGCAGTCGCTGCATGTCGGTCAGCATGAAGCCGGGTTGGCTGTCGGTCTGAGCCGGATGCAGATTTTGCACTGCATTCTCTTGCCCCAGGCCCTGCGCGTGACGTTGCCTGCGTTCGCCAACTACGTCACGCAATTGGTCAAGGACACGTCCATCGCCTCGGCCATCGCCGTGCCGGAAATAATGTTCCTGGCGCGCAATCTGGTGACCTCCACCTTCCAGACTTCACTGATCTATTTGGCTGTGATGTGCATCTACGCTGCGATGATTTTACCGATCGGTGTGGGATTCATTCGGCTCGAACGTCATTTTGGGAGCGCGCGATGATCAGTTTTTTTCAGCAATACCCGGAGTACTGGAGCGACTGGATTGCTCGCCTGTTGCTCGGTGCACGGATCACTGCCGAATTGTCCCTGATGGGGTTCGCTCTGGCGGTCGTGCTGGGGGCGTTGTTGGTCTGGGCGATGAGAAGTCCAAGTGTCATCCTAAAACGGTTGGCAACGTTCTTTATTCAGAGCATGCGCGCTGTACCTCTTCTGGCGTTGCTGCTGGCTCTGTATTTCGCGTTGCCCAGCCTGGGGTTGACGTTGTCCGGCTATTGGGCCGGGGCCATCGGTCTGGGTTTGCAGGGTGCCGCTTACGTTGCGGAAATCCTCCGTGGCGGCCTGGATTCGCTGCATCGCGGCCAGCGCGAAGCCGCCATCGCCATCGGACTGACGCCACTGAAAGCGTTTACCACCGTCATCCTGCCGCAAGCGATTCGTGGCATGTTGCCACCACTGCTTAACGCCTATGTGTCGATCCTCAAGGACAGCTCGTTGTGCGCTCTGATCGCCACCGATGAGTTGATGCTGGCGGCGCGAGCCATCGCTTCGGAAACCTTCCTGCCAATGCATGTCTTCCTGCTGGTAGGGCTGTTCTATTTTGTTATCGCTTTCCCTCTTTCAATGCTGTCGCGTGTGCTTGAAAAGCACTTTTCACGCGGGCGCAAAACCGTGCGAGGTTGAACATATGAGCACCATAGATCGAGTTACTTCCCACAGCATTGCCCAGTTGCAGCAGGCGCTGCAGGCGGGATCGCTGACTAGCGAAGCGCTGGTTCGTGCGCAACTGGCGCGCATCGAGCGCTTTGACGAGCAGCTCAATGCCTATGTCGAGGCCTATCCCTCGCGTGCTTTGAACGCGGCCATCGCCGCTGATCGCCAGCGTGCGTCCGGTATACACCTGGGACCGCTACATGGCATTCCTCTGGCGATCAAGGACTTGTTCGAGATCGATGGCCAGGCCATCACGGGTGGATCATTGGCACAGGCACCGCGTGTTTCGAGGTTGACCGCCACTGCAGTGCAACGCCTGGAGCGTGCCGGTGCAATCATTCTTGGCAAGACCCACACCGTCGAATTCGCTTTCGGTGGCTGGGGCACTAACGCGGTGATGGGCACGCCGTGGAACCCGTGGGACCGTAACGTGCATCGCGCTCCGGGTGGCTCAAGCAGCGGCTCGGCAGTGGCCGTGGCCAGCGGGTTGGCGAGCGCTGCGTTGGGCACCGATACCGGCGGCTCGGTGCGGATTCCGGCGGGCATGTGCGGCTTGGTCGGGCTGAAAACCACGCGTGGGCTTATCAGTCGCCATGGCTTGATCGAACTGTGTCCTTCGCTGGATTCGGTAGGGCCTATCACTCACACCGTTGAAGATGCGGCGTGGATGTTGGATGCACTGCTGGGCCCGGACCCGCTGGATCCGGTTTCGGCCCAGGCACCTGTATTCAGCTCCGCTGCCGGTCTCAATCAGCCGGTAGCCGGTTTGCGCATCTGGGTGTTGCCACAGGCCGAACGAGCGCATGTCGCTCCCGGGGTGCTGAAGGCTTACGATTTGGGGCTCAAGCAGTTGGCCGCGTTGGGCATGCAACTGATCGAGCAACCGCTACCCACGTCGTTGGAGCAGTGCATGCGCATCGCTGGGGGGCTGATGAGCGCAGAAGGTTATGCCAGCCTGGGTAGCTTGTTCGAGCGCGACGATCTGCGTTTCGACCCCCATGTTCAACGTCGCGTACTCAGTGGTCGCGCCATCGACGCAGCGTCGTATATCCAGTTGCACAATCAGCGCCGTGCCGCTCGGCACGCCATGCAGGAGGCCATGACCAACATAGACGCCTGCGCTTTCCCGACCAACGCTATTGGCAGTGTACCGTTGGATGAGGTCGATGAATATGGCACGCCACTGGCCTTGTTGGGGCGGTTCGCCAACTTGCTGAACCTGTGTTCGGTGGCGCTGCCCATTGGGCTCGATGAAAAGTGCATGCCGGTCTCGATGCAGATTGTGGGTCGGGCATTCGCCGAACCGCTGATTCTGCGCATCGGCCATGCCTATCAACAGGTCAGCGATTGGCACACGCTACGGCCTGAGGGCTGGGAGCTGGCGGACAACGCGGTTGCGTGATGGATATAACTGCTTGATATATCCCTGGGTATCACCCTGCCAGCGCTCCAAGTTAAAGTGGGGTTAGAAAGTGCCAGCTATAAATCTATATAAAAAATATAATATATATCTGCCCAGTGTTTTCGCGAGTCATCAAAAATTTCACCGGAAGGGTTACTCCAAGGATAGCGTTTCAATAACGTTGTTCGCCCTGTACTGAGTTTTGCTTTTGTCGCTATCAGTGGTGTACCCTGCCGCCCATAAAGTCAGGCCACTTCCTTAGTTGGGTAGTGGCTTGCGCAAAGTCATGTATGTCGTCAAATCGTTAGTTGTCACCAACAACGTTCTGTATCAGGAGATGTATTGGATGCCTTTCACACGGACTGTTATTGCTCTTTCTTTAGGCCTGATTATAGGGCATGGGTATGTTCAGGCTGCACCGCTGCTTTCTTTGGATAATGGTCAGTCTGAACGGGCCGTGGCAACCAGTAATGCATGGGTTGAAATTAACCAGGCGGCGTTTGAAAACAATATTCGTACGCTCCAGAGTACCTTGACGAATAAATCACGGCTTTGTGCCATCCTCAAGGCGGATGCCTATGGTCATGGTGTCGCGTTATTGATGCCATCTGTCATGAAAATGGAAGTGCCCTGCGTAGGCGTTGCCAGCAATGAAGAGGCTCGAGTTGTACGTGAAAGTGGATTCAAGGGGGAACTTGTCCGAGTGCGTACAGCGACGTTGGCCGAGGTGGAAGGAGCATTGCCGTACAAGATAGAGGAGTTAGTCAGTAGCCTCGATTATGCTCGAGAAACGGCCGCTATTGCTGAAAAGCATGGGAATCGCCTGAAGGTTCACTTGGCGTTGAACGCAGGTGGTATGAGTCGTAACGGCCTGGAAATGAGCACTGAACACGGTCGGCAAGAAGCCTTGGCGATCAATCGTTTGGCTCCTCTGGAGTTGGTCGGAATCATGACTCACTTCGCGGTGCAGGATAAGGATGATGTTCGGCAAGGGCTCAAGGCTTTCAATGAGCAAACGGCTTGGCTGATAAAGGCCGCCGGAATTGATAGAAGTAAAATCACCCTTCATGCGGCGAACTCTTACGCGACGTTAGAAGTGCCAGAGTCGCATTTGGACATGGTACGTGCCGGAGGCGCCTTGTATGGGATGATGGAACCTTCGCATGCCGAGTACAAACCGGTCATGCAGGTCAAGTCATACGTGGCGTCTGTTAATCAATACCCTAAAGGCAATACAGTGGGGTATGACCGAACAGTGACACTGAGTCGTGATTCAAAGCTTGCGAATATTCCAGTGGGCTACTCTGATGGCTATCGTCGAGCGTTTACCAATAAAGGCGTTGTCCTTATAGATGGGCAGCGTGCTCCAGTGGTAGGAAAGGTCTCCATGAATACACTCATGGTGGACGTGACAGATATCCCTGCTGTGCGCGCTGGCGATCAAGTGGTGCTCTTCGGTAAACAAGGCGACAGTGAGATCGCCCAGAGTGAACTTGAAGAACTCAGTGGAACATTGCTGGTGGACCTTGCTACCGTTTGGGGGAGTAGCAATCCCAAAGCCCTGGTGGCGGATAAAGCCTCCGACTAACCAGTGAGGGTGCTAGTCGCTACTGCGGTGGTAACGCTCATACAGTAACGACTTTTGGCAGTGACGCTCGCTGGTCACTGCCGACCCGTGACCACTAAAACGGTGCTGACGTTCAAGGCTGTTTTATTCTCCAGAGCCTTGAAGCAGCCAAGGCGACCAAACAGGTCAATTTGATAGGGCTGCTCAACCCGACTTTACAGGGATGGACGCTGAGCTGAAGCTACTGCACCGGATCACTCACCGGCTTGGCAATGATGGCCTTGAGTTCGCTGGTCATCGGGAACTCCAGGTTCAAGCCTTTAGGCGGAATCGGCTGTTCGAACCAGCGCTTGTAGATCCCGTTGATTTCCCCGGAGCTGTACAGCTCGCCCAGCGACGAGTTCACCAGCGCGAGGAACTGCGGATCATCTTTGCGTACCATGCAGCTGTAGATTTCCCGCGACTGCTCTTCCCCGACCACCACCCACTTGTGCGGATCGCGGGCCTTGGCGCGTTCGCCGTAGAGCAGCGCATCGTCCATGTAGAACGCCACCGCCCGACCGGACTGCAACATCTGGAAGGCTTCACCGTGATCCTTGGCGCTGATCACGAACATGTCGATCTTGTGATCGACGTTGTAGCTTTTCAGATAGCGTTCGTTGGTGGTGCCGGCGGTGGTTACCACATTCTTGCCGCGCAGATCGGCGAAACTCTTGATCCCGCTGTCATTGGCCGTCAGCAATTGACCTTTGACATAGATAAACCCATAGGAAAACGCCACCTGCTTTTGTCGCTCTGCGGTAACGCCGGTCGAGCCGCACTCCAGGTCAACGGTACCGTTCTGCACCAGCGGAATGCGGGTTTGCGATGTCACCAGGTTGTACTTCACCTTGAGCTGGGGCAACGCCAGCTTCTGCTGCACCCGCTCGACGATCTTGCTCGCTAGGTCTACCGAGTAGCCCATGGGTTGTCCCGAGTGATCGCCCACGTAGGAGAACGGCACTGAAGCATCGCGATAGCCCAGGGTGATGCTATTGGCGCTGGCAATCTTGCTCAAGGTAGGACCCAGCGATGCTTCGTCAGCATGAGCATGAGTACCTAGCAACAGGCCCAGGGTGCAGCCGATCAACGTGATTTTTTGCATTGTTATTCTCCGTTGTGGGTGAGGGGTGGTTTAGCGGCGTGCCGCGATAACGGTTATTTCCACCCGCACCTGCGGACGCGCCAGTTCGGCCTGCAAGGTGGTGCGACTTGGTGCCTGGCCGGGCGACAACCAGGCAGACCAGACGTCATTCATCGCTGCGAAATCTTCGCCGATGTCCTTCAGGTAAATGGTCGCGCTGAGCAGATGATTCTTGTCGCTGCCCGCCTCGGCCAACAATGCGTCGATTTTTTCCAGTACTTGGCTAGTCTGGCCGCCGGCATCAGTGGCGTCGCCCGGCACCTGGCCGGAGAGAAACACCAGGTCGCCAAAGGTCACGGCGCCGGACAAGCGTGGATTGGGCTGGATACGGTTAATGGTCATCGGGTGGTCCTTCTAAGGAGTAAGCGTTCAAGCCGCACGGGGCGTAAAACCCTGCAGGTCGATGGAGGGGCGGCGCTGGCCGATCAGTTCACTGAGCAATCGAGCACTGGCGCAGGCCAGGGTGAAGCCCAGTGCGCCATGGCCGAGGTTCAGCCACAGGTTGCGATACGCCGTTGCGCCCAGCAGCGGCACGCCGCTGGGGGTCGCCGGACGCATACCGGCCCATTCAATGGCCTGGTCGTAGTCGCCGGCATTGGCGAAAGTATCGCGCGCCTGGCGTTTGATCAGGGCCAGGCGCTTGGGGTCCAGCGACGGATCGAAACCGACAATGTCGACCATCGCCGCCACCCGCAACTGCTCACCGATCCGGGCGTAGACGATCTTGCGGTCGTAGTCGGTGATGCTCAGGTCCGGCGTCCGGTGCTGGGCGCCGATCGGTACCGTCAGGCTATAACCCTTGAGGGGATACAGCGGCAGGTTGACTCCGGGCAGTGCCAACAACGGACTGCGATGGCCGGCCGCAATGACCAACTGCTCCACCGGCAGCACTTCGTCGCCCAGTTCAATCGCACTCACCGCGCCATGGGCATGGCGAATTCCGGTTACGGCCTGGCCCAGGCGGAACTCGCAACGTCCCGACGCCTGCAAGCGCGCCGCCAGTTGCTGGCAAAAGCCGTGGCAATCACCGACTTCTTCATCAGGGGTATAAATGGCGCCGACAAAGGGCGCCTCCGCCAGCGCCGGGTCCAGACGGGCGCAGTCGGCGTGCGACAGCACCTGTTGTTGCCGGGGGGCGGCAAGGCTGTTGCGGGCATGTTCGAAGCTGCTGGCCTGGCGAAAGGTCACCAGCTTGCCGTTGCGCCGCCAGTGGAATCCGCCCAAGGCATCCTCTTCACGCCAGGTTTGCAAAGTAGACTGGCTCAACAGCGCGAGGCGCAACAGATGGGCCGCGTTGGCGCGGTTGACCGAGGAGCGGCAAGCACCGAGGAAAGATGCCATCCACCGCCACTGCGCAGGATCGAAGCGCGGGCGCAGTTTCAGCGGGGAGTCACCGCGCAGCATCCAGCCAATGGCCTGCAATGGCACACCGGCGTCGGCCAGGGGCGCCACGTAGCGATAGGACAACTGGCCGCCGTTGGCGAAGCTGGTTTCACTGCCCAGCGACTCGCGAGCCTCGACCAGCGTCACGTCAACGCCATCGCGCACCAGTGCGTAAGCCGTTGCCAGGCCAATGACGCCACCGCCGATGATGCATACATGCTGAGCCATGTCAGTCCTTAATCGTTGTTGAGACGAGCCCGAGGTTAGAGCCAGGTGACAGGCGTCGAACAATGAATAAAGATGGCTAACCCATAAACAAAGGTTATGGACTTGCCATGCGCCTTCGCCATATCGAGATTTTCCAGGCCATCCGCCAGACCGGCTCGGTCAGCGGTGCCGCGCAGTTGCTGCACGTTTCCCAGCCTGCCGTGACCAAGGTGCTGCAACACGCCGAGCAGCAATTGGGCTTCCCGTTGTTTCTGCGGGTGCGCGGTAAACTGCAGGCCACGCCCGAAGCGCTGGCGCTGGAGCGCGAGGTCGACAAGGTCACGGAGAGCCTGCAAGGGGTGCGACGCCTGGCGCAAAGCCTGCGCCGTGAGCCGGGCCATAGCCTGCGGATCGGTGCGACCCCGGCACTGGCCCTGTCGCTGCTGCCGCCGACCATTCATGAGTGGACCCAGCGCTATCCGGACATCGCTTGCGAGCTGTCCAGCGCCCACAGTCGCGAACTGGTGCAGAACCTGCTGATGCGTGAAGTTGATGTCGCCCTGACTCTGCAACAGCCTGATCACCCCGCGCTCAAGGCCCAGGCGCTGGCTAGCGGGGTGTTGGTGGCGTTGGCACCGGCAGGTTATTGGCCGCAGGAAGATGAAGGCAAGCCGCTGCCGTTGATGGCCCTGGCCGATGCGCCCTTGATCGGGCTGTCCAGCGCCGACCCGCTTTCGGCCCGCCTCGACAGCTACCTCAAGGCGGTAAAGCCGCCGCCACGGGTGAGCATCGCGGTGCAAACCTATTCACTGGCCAGGGCGATGGTCGAATCCGGTGCAGGGCTGGCGGTGATCGACCCCTTCACCGCCCTTGGCGCGTCGCCTGGGGCTACCGCCATTCGTCCCCTGGCCCCGGCGCTGCCGATCACCCTGTACGCGGTGACCCGCACTGCCGAACCGCCGCCGCATACACTGAGCGAGCTGCTGACGATCTTCAGCAGTCGTGCGCAAGGGCAATTGGATTGTTGGCGCTGATTGAGAACTGACCCAGAAACGGGTACATCAAGCCTTCAGTGACGCTTCCGTATCGCAGGGTGGACGATGCTGCGACCGAGACCTCGGCAGAGTGGCGGGCAAAGTCCCGGGAAGTCAGTGGAGGGTTCTACGCCTACGAGTTGGGGCAGGAGCGGGTGAGCACGCTGTACGCGATTTGGCCAGGGGGTCTAACTGCCTGAGTCTTTGAGGAAAAGGGCGTTTGGTAAAACGACAGGACGCTCGATCTCCCCCTTGCAAATCGCGGGGGAATGTCGAGCGTTCGACGGGATACAAGCATCGCTGGAGGTTAGGTCCGATGCGGTATAGTCCATCCGAGCATGTGGTCGACCGGTTGAATCCACAGCCAAAAGCAGCCCTTCGATGTATCTACAAAACCAGAGGCGGTTTACTTACAACGGAGATGCGGCCAACCCCAACTTCAACAACTCCTTACGTAGCAGCGAGCGCTCAAGCACAGCCATTCCGGCCTGCCATTCGATCGACAGCAAATGGCACAGCTTTTGTTGGCTGACCAAGGGCTCAGCCAGAAAGTAGCTTTTGCACTCGCGGATGCTGATGACGTTCAACAGCCAGTCTCCACCCTGCGCCGCCAGCCAGTGGCCGATCGTTGAACGATGCGTTCGGATCAGCGCACTGGCATCCCACACCGCCATCTGCGCGAAAACCTGCGGCAGGTTGCTATCGGCTTTCAGCCGCTTCATATCAACCGCCAACGCGCCAATTAGGTCTGACTCGATAGTGGCTTGGCACTCGGAGAAATACCGCTCGGGCCAGTCCGCTTCCAGTTTCGCCCGCCGTGCGAGGACTTCATAAGCCCGGATATCCGATTGGGTGGTCAACTGCCCTGTGAAATTCAGGGTATTGTCCAGAATTGCCGTGGCCAGCAAAGCGGCACTTTTTTCGCTGATCAGCGGCAACAGCTCTGCCGCTTCCCAACGCTGAAAAATCAGAGTCGCCGCTGCGCCGATCGGCAGGATGTCTGCCGCAGATCCGAGCTTCTGCGCCCAATAGTTTTCAAAGCCTGGGTGATGGTCAATGACTTCCACCACCTGTTCAAGAACCACCACCGGGTCGAAGTGGTGGTAGTCGGAGACATCCACCAACACGAAATCATCACCCGCTCTCGGCAGATAATCGTCCAGAGATGATTGCCATCCGAGCACGGTGCTGGAGATGCTGGCATTGAGCGGGGCGCTACTGACGACCCGAGCATCAACGCCTTGGTGATTCAATAGCTCGGCGTACGCAATGCAACAGGCATACGCGTCGATGTCCAGGTACGCCGAGCCTGAGGTCACCACCCTCATAACACGTGGGCCGCATTGCTGGCTGCCAATTGGCCGAAGACATAAGGATCGTTGACTAGCGGGGAGAAAGAATCGGTGGTGAATAAAAGATGTTTCTCACCTGCGTCATAGACGGCGCAATCATCAGAAGACTCAAAGCCCAATACCACCTTGTCATCCGAAACCGTATTGGCTGCAGTTTGCGACAGAATCTTCGTTAACACACTGGATGGGATCTTGCACCCGCACCCACCACTCTCAGATTTATCCATGATCTGACAAAACATCGACATCGGCTTTCCTTAAAATCCATTTCCCATAATTAAAACAGCGCACTAGCGTGTCGAAACATTCTGCTGTGCCCTATTTTCTGCCGACAAGACTCGTATGCTTTCATTGCGAAAACATGACGGAATGGAGGTATTTTGAAGTCATGCGGATGTCAGCGCGCAATGGTGTATGAACCACTGGTATGGATGAGCAACGCTATGAAAGCCACGAATGGAGCGAACAGCACCAAGCCGCCGACGGGCGACTGCCCAGCCCCAGGCAAAACCGCTTTCTCCCTTGAAACGGCCGCCACTCAGCAAGCCAAGCACGTAAACGCCAATCTTATGAGCCAACAGGTTGATTAAGATATCAAAGATGAAATCCATTTTTGATTCTCGTGGCTCCTTGTCAGTTGAGCGTTCTAGCCGAAAGCAGCTCACCACAGCGCTTGCTTATCGAACGACATCGAATCACTGCTCAGTATCGCCGCTCGCCAACCCTTTCAACTTGATCTCAGCCAACGGATGCCCGGCCTTCAAGGCAATACGCCAAAACCGCGCCGCTTCCACCGGATCCGGCGCCTTGCTCGGCGTTCCCGCAAGGCTGATCACCCCAACCTGATACGCCGCTTTCGCATCCCCCGCCAACGCGGCCAGGCGCAGTAATCGCACACCCTCCTCGCGAGCCCCGAGACCGACACCGCGAAAGACCAGAATGTGGCCGTAGAAGCTCTGGGCGCCGACATCACCCAGGTTCGCCATACGCGCGAACTGGCCCTCGAGCCAGCTCCAGCCTCGCGGCTGGCGCACAAACCACGACCAATGGAACAACCGGCGGGCCAGCCAGTAACTGGCCCGCGCCTTGAGCCGTAAAAACACTCAGGCTTCCGCCGACTCGGGGTACTCGTATTCGAACACCCGCACCACTTCCGAGGCATGCCAGGATGCGGCAGCCACGCCATCGGACGGTCCGGAGAAGCGCCCGAGGCGCTCGACACATTCGAAAAAGCCGGTGCGCGGCAAACGGCTGGCGCCCTGGCTGATTACCAACGAGCTGCGTAGCGGCTGCTCGGCCTTGGCATCTAGCGCAGCCAAATGCTCAAGCGCCGCGGTCAGGGTTTGCATGGCCGGCGTGGGTAGCTGCAAACGCTCCAGCAACGCCCGATACGTCAAAAGATGGCGCTGACGACGCGCCTGATCCAGTTCCCCCAGCAATCCGTCCCAATGTTGACGACTGATGCGTACGCTCACGATTCATCCCTCCATCCTGGCACCGTCAATTCCCAGGCGAGGCTGCGGCGAATAGCAGCGTCGGGTTGACGCTCACCGCTTTCGATCAAGGCGAGATATGACGGACTGATGCCTACCGTGCGGGCGAGCGCCTCAATGGCGATGCCCTTCCCTTCGCGCAAACTGCGTAGTTGATCCAGCCCCGGAAGAATCGGGTCTGGTGTGGCCGCGGGAGGCACTGTGGCGTCGCGCGGTGGTTGTTGCTTGATGCCTGCTGCTTTCAGTAGAGCCTGATACTGAGCCCATGGCAGAACCGCATATTCTGGTTCGCCTTCGCGTGTAATTATCTGAATATCCATGACTACCCCGTAGGACAACGACACTTAGCGAGTCGGCACTTTTCCCTAGAAGTGTAATCCTAACAGCGGCCAAGGTCGCGGGGGGATGAATATGGATGATCCTGAATCGGTTCAGGTTTTTTTCGGGCCCTGAAGCTGCAGTTGTTCCGGGGTGTCGGGCAGGCGCTCAACCACCGCAAGTTTTTCCGGCAACTGACGCTTGCGCCAGGCGCGGAAGGCGTTGAGTTCGTCATCGAGGACTTTCATCAACCAGGCCAGTACGGCAATGTCATCGAGCATGCCGAATACCGGGATGAAATCCGGGATCGCGTCCACCGGGCTCAGGAAATACATCAAGCCAGCCACCACCGAGACCAGTGCTTTGGGGCTGATGGCCCGGTACTCGCCACGCCAGTAAGCCAGGCAGAGCGCCTGCAACAAGCGCAGATCGTCTTTAAGCTTGCCCAGACGATTGCCTTGGCGGGCACCTTTGCTGGCGACCGCAAACAGCAGGGTCGGCAATCGACCACGGGCGAGCAGGCGTCCGGCCAACGGTAGGAAACGAGCAAAATTCCAGGGTGTCTTCATCATTTCTTCCCACTGAAATGTTATCCACACAAATTGTGGATAACCTTGTGAACAGAGCTGCATTTCACGGCTGAAAGCCCCGTTACATAAGGCCCCCGCTCAGATCGGGCGTTTTTTACTCACCAAAAAAAACCCAAGATTTCATTGACTTGGCGCTCCGGTCCGTCTAGCTCGGGTGCCTTCACTGGCTATGACTCCAGCGTATAGCATCCGTTCGCTTTGTTTACCTTTGCCGAACGCCAGATGCAACAACGCCCCGCATAAGCGAGGCGTTGTTTTCAGAGCAGACGCGAATTACTTGGTGGCGTCTTGTTTGGCTGGATCCTTGATGGCCAGCAGCTCCAGGTCGAACACCAGCACCGAGTTGGCCGGGATCGCCGGGCTTGGGCTTTGGGCGCCGTAAGCCAGGTCGCTAGGGATGTACAGTTTGTACTTCTCGCCAACGTGCATCAGTTGCAGGCCTTCGACCCAACCCGGAATCACACCGCTGACCGGCAGATCGATCGGGCTGCCACGCTCCACGGAACTGTCGAAAACGGTGCCGTTGGTCAGTTTACCGGTGTAGTGAACAGTCACCACGTCGGTCGGCTTTGGCTGTGGGCCATCGGCCTTCTTGACCACTTCGTATTGCAGGCCGGAAGCCGTGGTGACGACACCGGCTTTCTTGCCATTCTCTTCGAGGAATTTCTTGCCGGCAGCTGCCGACTCTTCGCTCATCTTGGCCAAACGCTCTTCGGCACGCTTCTGCAGTGCTGCGAAGGCTTCAACCAGTTCCTCGTCCTTCAGCTTCTGTTCTTTCTTGCCGACGGCATCTTCGATGCCTTGGGCTACAGCTTTGGAATCCAGGTCATCCATGCCTTCCTGAGCCAGGCTTTTGCCCATGTTCAGGCCAATGCCGTAGGAAGCTTTTTGCGCCGGGGTTTTCAGCTCTACGCTGGTTTGCGAATCACAACCCGCAAGTACCAGGCCAACCAGGGCCACCGCCGCCGCCAACCGATGCTGTTTCATGCTATTTCCTTGTTCATGCGCCTAAAGGGCAATCGAATAAAGCCGCGAGCTTATCAGGCGGCCACGACCAATGGCTACCGGCATAAGAGCAGGAAACGTCCGATAAGTTCAGGTGTTTAAACGCATTTGGGGCGTAGAAGGATGAAGCTTCTGTCATCCGGCTCTTACAGACTCAGATACCGCTTCCCACAACCTCTGGCGTAATGGCCTCTTGCCGCACCTCATCAGCTGAGGCATAAGTAGGGCTACAAATTGACAAGGATGTTTATATTGCGCCTCATATTCCGCTTGCTGGTTTTGATCGCAGTGCTGCTGGGGCTGGGCCTCGCCGTGGTGCTGTATTACGTTGCCAACCCGAAGTTGCCGGCCTGGTCACCGGCGCAACAGGTGCATTACCTGGAGCAATGGAGCGCCGCAGACCGCCAGGCTTATTACTTCACGCCTCAGGGTACCCAGGTCAAAGGCTTGCGCTATGACTGGTTCAATGCCCTCGAACTGCCCTTCTCGCAACGCCGGTTCGCCGCTCCCGAATACCTAGCCCGCTTCGGTTTTCTGATCGACCCGAGTCAGAAGGCCACGCCGAACAACCCCGGCAACCTGCCCGTAGGCTTTGCCCGTCATCAAAACGCCGGCAGCCAGGACCAGTTTCTGGACATCACGTGCGCCGCCTGCCACACCGGCGAATTACGCTTCAATGGCCAGGCCGTGCGCATCGATGGCGGCTCGGCCCAGCATGTGTTGCCGTCCAGCGTCCCGACCCTGCGTGGCGGCAGCTTCGGCCAGGCACTGGTGGCCAGCCTCGCCTCGACGTACTACAACCCCTGGAAATTCGAACGTTTCGCGCGCAACGTCCTGGGTCAGGACTACGACGCCCTACATCAACAGCTACGCGAAGATTTCAAAGTCTCCCTCGATACCTTCTTGAAAGTGGCCTGGAACGACACCCATCGCGGGCTCTACCCCACCGAAGAAGGCCCCGGCCGCACCGACGCCTTCGGGCGCATTGCCAACGCCAGTTTCGGCGACGCGATTTCACCCGCCAACTACCGCGTGGCCAACGCGCCGGTGGACTACCCGCAACTGTGGGACATGTGGACCTTCGACTGGGTGCAGTGGAACGGTTCGGCGCAACAACCGATGGCCCGCAATATCGGCGAGGCCCTGGGCGTCGGCGCCACGCTGAATTTCTTCGACGGCAGCGGGCAACCCCTCAAGGGCGATGACCGCTACCCGTCCAGCGTCCGGGTGCGTGATCTGCACCGCATCGAGCAAACCCTGCAACGACTCAAGCCGCCCGCCTGGCCGGAAGCCCTGTTGGGCAACATTGACAAACCTTTGGCCGCAAAAGGCCGCACCCTGTTCGCTGAAAACTGCGCCGGGTGCCACGTACCCCGTGTTACCCAAAGCGACGGCAGACCGGTACAACATCTGAAATTGCTGCCCGTGGAGGCGATTGGCACAGACCCCGGCGCCGCCAACAATATTGCCGACCATCGCTTCGACCTGACGGCCTTGCAGTGGGATCCGGCAGAGCTTGCGCAACTGGACGTACAACTGCATCCCAAACCCACGGAACCATTGGATTTGAGCCAGTTGTCAGTGGCCAAGGGGTTGGCCTACGTCACTGCGTTCGTGGGAAACCAGGCGTACCGCGAAGCTAATGTGACACCCGCGGAACGCCCGAACCTGGACGGTTTCGGCCTGCCTATCGGCGTCCAGGAATTGCGCAGCTACAAGGCCCGACCACTGGCGGGCATCTGGGCCACGCCGCCGTTTCTGCACAACGGTTCGGTACCGAGCATTTATCAGTTGCTCTCGCCTCAGGATGAACGCGCGACCACGTTCTACAAGGGCACCTTCGAATACGATCCCAAACAGCTGGGCTATCGCACCGAAGCCTTCACCAACGGCTTTGTGTTCGACACGCGCATCACCGGCAATCACAACAGCGGCCACGAGTTTCGCGCAGGCGAGCGTGGCAAGGGCGTGATCGGTCGCTTGCTGCAACCACAGGAGCGCTGGGCGTTGCTGGAGTATCTGAAAGTGTTGGGCGGCCCGCTGGAGTCGCAATTGTGATGACCACCTCCTCAGTCAAAAGGATTGACCCATGCTGATCACACTCTGGCTGCGCCTCGGCGCCTTCCTCGGCAAAACCCTGCTGTGGTTGCTGGGGCTGGGCCTGCTCGGCTGGACGCTGGCCATGGCATGGCTCGCCTGGCAGCATCGTGGCCCGGTATCGGCTGAAGAGCTGATTCCCGATGGCGAAGCGGCAATGACCCAGGACATCATCCAGACAGCCGTGCGCATCGTCGATCAACACCGTGAAAGCACCCGCTACCTGCGCGATGCCCACGCCAAAGCCCATGGCTGCGTAAAGGCCGAAGTTCAGGTGCTGCCGAATCTGGCGACGGAGTTGCGTCAAGGCGTGTTCAGCGAACCTGGCAAAACCTGGCAAGCAACGATGCGGCTGTCCAACGGCAATGCGTATCCGCAGTTCGACAGCATTCGCGATGCGCGGGGCATGGCGATCAAATTGCTCGATGTGCCAGGCAAACAGTTGCTGAGCGATCGGCAAGGGCATAGCGAACAGGATTTCGTGATGTTTAACCATCCGAACTTCTTTGTCAGCGATGTCGCCGAGTATCGTCAGAATGTGGCCGCTCAGGCTGACGGCAAAAAGGTGATGGCGTTCTTCCCGGGTTGGGACCCGCGCACCTGGCAGGTTCGCCATCTGTTTATTGCGCTGGCGACGCTCTCCCCTGCCCCAACAAGCCCGACGCAGACCACTTACTTTTCGGTTTCGCCGTACAAGTTTGGTGAGGCCAACGCCAAATTCCGGGTGATGCCGGATCCTGATAGCTGCCCGGCCTACGTTCTGCCCACGCAAAATCAAAACCTGCCGAATTTCCTGCGCAGCGCGCTGAATCAGCAGTTATCAACTGATCGGGTGCCGGCCTGTTTCGTCTTACAGATCCAGCGTCAGGACCCGAGCCAATACATGCCGATTGAAGACACCAGCGTCGAGTGGCGTGAACAAGACGCGCCTTTCGAAACCGTGGCCAGGATCAAACTGCCTGCCCAGGATTTCGACACCCCGGCGCTGAACCTGCAATGCGACAATCAGTCGTTCAATCCATGGTTCGGTCTTGAAGACCATAGGCCGATTGGCGGGATCAACCGGTTACGCAAAGCGGTGTACGAGGCTGTCAGCGACTACCGGCACAGCCGCAATGCTGAACAATGAACAAGACACTTAAGCCGGAATGAGATAGCAGCTGGCGAAGCCTGCGTTCGGCTGCGAAGCAGTCGTGAAATCGACTGACGCAGTCTGCCTGACACACCGAAGTTTCTGGTTTTACGACTGCTACGCAGCCGAACGCAGCCGAACGCAGCCTTCGGCAGCTGCTACAAGGAGTGTGGCATGACGGAAATCGCTGGCATTACCCGAACAGGTCGCTTTTCCAGTGAATCCGGCACAAAGCCAAATCCCAGACAGCAAAAAGCCCGCACTAAGCGGGCTTTCCGTGGTGACCTGGCGTTCAGTATTCCAGGTTACCGAATATGGCGCAGCGGACGGGACTCGAACCCGCGACCCCCGGCGTGACAGGCCGGTATTCTAACCGACTGAACTACCGCTGCGCGTAGCGTTGAAAGTGGTGGGTGATGACGGGATCGAACCGCCGACATTCTGCTTGTAAGGCAGACGCTCTCCCAGCTGAGCTAATCACCCTTTACCTTCGTTGCGGGGCGCATTGTGCCACAGATTTTCATAAAGTGTTGATTTAATTGATAAAAAATCAAAAAAATCTGAAAACCGGTAAAACGACACACCCTGCAGGAACCTCAGACAGAAAAAAACCCGCGTTAGCGGGCTTTTCCGTGGTGACCTGGCGTTCAGTGTTCCAGGTTACCGAATATGGCGCAGCGGACGGGACTCGAACCCGCGACCCCCGGCGTGACAGGCCGGTATTCTAACCGACTGAACTACCGCTGCGCGTAACACTAAAGCGAATGGTGGGTGATGACGGGATCGAACCGCCGACATTCTGCTTGTAAGGCAGACGCTCTCCCAGCTGAGCTAATCACCCTTCACTTTCGGTGTGGCGCGCATTCTACGGAGCGACCACACCTCTGGCAAGCACTTTTTTAATTAATTTTTTCAGGCCTTCCAAAGGCTTAGCGAAGGGTTGGCCTATGGCGCCGCTAAGAGAATAATGCCCCCCTTTGTATAAAGGAGAGACTCACCCCATGTGGTTCAAAAACCTGCTTATCTATCGCCTGACCCAAGATCTGCCTTTTGATGCCGAGGCGTTGGAAACTGCACTGGCCACCAAACTGGCGCGTCCATGTGCAAGCCAGGAGTTGACCACCTACGGTTTCGTCGCGCCATTCGGCAAGGGCGAAGACGCGCCGCTGGTACACGTCAGCGGTGACTTCCTGCTGATCGCCGCCCGTAAGGAAGAACGCATTCTGCCGGGCAGCGTCGTGCGCGACGCGGTGAAGGAAAAGGTCGAAGAGATCGAAGCCGAACAAATGCGCAAGGTCTACAAAAAGGAACGCGATCAGATCAAGGATGAAATCATCCAGGCCTTCCTGCCCCGCGCCTTTATCCGTCGCTCGTCGACCTTCGCCGCCATCGCGCCGAAACAGGGCCTGATCCTGGTGAACTCGGCCAGCCCGAAACGCGCCGAAGACCTGCTCTCTACCCTGCGCGAAGTGATCGGCTCGCTGCCGGTGCGTCCGTTGACGGTGAAGATGTCGCCGACCGCCACCATGACCGAGTGGGTCACCACCCAGAAAGCCGCGGACGATTTCTTCGTGCTGGACGAGTGCGAACTGCGCGACACCCACGAAGACGGCGGTATTGTTCGTTGCAAGCGTCAGGACCTGACCAGCGAAGAGATCCAGTTGCACCTGAGCACCGGCAAAGTGGTCACGCAATTGTCGTTGGCCTGGCAGGACAAACTGTCGTTCGTGCTCGACGACAAAATGGTGGTCAAGCGCCTGAAGTTCGAAGACCTGCTGCAAGATCAGGCGGAACAGGACGGTGGCGACGAAGCCCTGGGCCAACTGGACGCCAGCTTCACCCTGATGATGCTGACCTTCGGCGACTTCCTGCCGGCGATGGTTGAGGCGTTGGGTGGCGAAGAGACCCCGCAAGGGATCTAAAAACAACCGGTTCCCTTTGAAGGAACCGGATCAAATGTGGGACCTGGCTTGCCAGCTCCCACATTGATTGGATTTCCAAACTGGGAATCCCACTTATATAACAAGGATCAGGCCATGCGCGCACTGGCTGCATTAAGTCGTTTTGTCGGCAACACCTTTGCTTACTGGGTACTGATTTTCGCCGTCGTCGCGTTTGTGCAACCGGCCTGGTTCATCGGCTTGAAAGGCGCCATTGTGCCGCTGCTGGGGCTGGTGATGTTTGGCATGGGCCTGACCCTCAAGCTTGAAGACTTCGCCGAAGTCGCTCGCCATCCGTGGCGCGTGGCCCTGGGCGTGGTCGCTCATTTCGTGATCATGCCCGGCGTGGCGTGGTTGCTCTGCCAGGTTTTCCACCTGCCGCCGGAAATCGCCGTCGGCGTGATTCTGGTCGGCTGCTGCCCGAGCGGCACGTCGTCGAATGTGATGACCTGGCTGGCCCGCGGCGATCTGGCGTTGTCGGTGGCCATTGCCGCCGTCACCACCCTCCTCGCTCCACTGCTGACGCCAGCGCTGATCTGGCTGCTGGCCTCGGCCTGGTTGCCGGTGTCGTTCATGGAGCTGTTCTGGTCGATCCTGCAAGTCGTGCTGCTGCCGATCGTGCTCGGCGTGGTTGCCCAGCGGGCACTGGGTGATCGGGTTCGTCACGCGGTGGATGTGTTGCCGCTGGTGTCGGTGGTGAGCATCGTGATCATCGTCACCGCCGTGGTGGCCGCCAGCCAGGCGAAGATTGCCGAATCCGGCCTGCTGATCATGGCCGTGGTGATGCTGCACAACAGCTTCGGCTACTTGCTGGGATATTTCACCGGGCGCCTGTTCAACCTGCCGCTGGCCCAGCGCAAGTCCCTGGCACTGGAAGTCGGCATGCAGAACTCCGGCTTGGGCGCAGCGCTGGCCAGTGCCCACTTCTCGCCGCTGGCGGCGGTGCCAAGCGCGTTGTTCAGCGTCTGGCACAACATTTCCGGGGCGCTGCTCTCAACGTATTTCCGCCGCATGAGCGAGAAAGAAGACCGGCAGATCGCGGCTCAGCAGGCAACTGACTAAGCGCAAACTTGATCCTCGGGTTAATGATCGGCACTCTATTGCGCAACGCGGGGACGACCTCGCGGCTCGATCGAGTCATTAATCCGGGGACGACCCCATCCATCGATGGAGGTCTTCAATGTCCTGGATCATTCTGTTTTTCGCCGGCCTGTTCGAAGTCGGCTGGGCCGTCGGCCTGAAGTACACGGACGGCTTCAGCCGCCCGTTTCCTACCGCACTGACCATTGCCGCCATGGCAGTCAGCCTGGGCCTGCTGGGCCTTGCCATGAAGGAATTGCCGTTGGGCACGGCCTATGCGGTCTGGACTGGCGTGGGTGCGGTGGGAACGGTGATCGCCGGGATCATTTTGTTTGGTGAATCCATGGCGCTATTTCGGCTGGCCAGTGTGGCGTTGATCATTGCCGGACTGATTGGGCTCAAGGTCAGCGCTTAGGCCTCTACCGTCTTCGCGGGCAAGCCTCGCTCCAGGTTTGAGTTGTGCCATATTGTGGACACACCACCACCCTTGTAGGAGCGAGGCTCGCCCGCGAAGAGGCCCGCCCGATCAACGATTACCTGACAGCCCCACGCAATTCCCCCACCAACCCTTGCAATCTGGCTGGCTCAGCCGCCTCGACCGCCACCGCCGGCCCCGCCACCAATGTCACCCGCGACCACAGCCGACGAAACATCCCCTTGTTCGGATCGCGGCTGAAGAAACTCCCCCACAATCCCTGCAACGCCAGCGGAATCACCGGCACCGGTGTTTCTTCAAGAATCCGCGTCAGCCCACCCTTGAATTCGTTGAGCTCGCCATCGGCGGTCAACTTGCCTTCAGGGAAAATGCACACCAGCTCACCGTCCTTCAGGTACTGGGCGATGCGGGTGAAGGCTTTTTCGTAGATCTGAATGTCTTCCTGGCGCCCTGCTATCGGAATTGTCCCGGCTGTGCGGAAGATGAAGTTCAGTACCGGCAGGTTGTAGATTTTGTAATACATCACAAAGCGAATCGGCCGACGCACTGCGCCGCCAATCAGCAACGCGTCGACGAACGACACATGGTTGCAAACCAGCAACGCGGCGCCTTCGTCGGGAATCAGCTCCAGGTTGCGGTGCTCGACCCGGTACATGGAATGGCCGAGCAGCCAGATCATGAAGCGCATGCTGAACTCGGGGACGATTTTGAAGATGTAGGCGTTGACGCCGATATTCAGCAGCGACACCACCAGGAACAGCTGCGGGATCGACAGCTTGGCGAGGCTCAGCAAGACGATCGACACAATCGCCGACACCACCATGAACAGCGCGTTAAGAATATTGTTGGCGGCGATCACCCGCGCCCGCTCATTCTCGGCGGTGCGCGACTGGATCAACGCATACAGCGGCACGATGTAGAAACCGCCGAAGACTCCAAGCCCCAGGATATCGATCAACACCAGCCAGGTGTGGCCGAACCCCAGCACTTCGATCCAGCCATGGCCGGTAACGCCGTCCGGAATTCCGCCGGAATGCCACCACAGCAACAGACCAAAAACCGTCAGACCGAACGAGCCGAACGGCACCAGGCCAATCTCGACTTTGCGCCCGGACAATTTCTCGCAGAGCATCGAGCCCAGTGCGATACCGACCGAGAACACGGTAAGAATCAGCGTCACCACGGTCTCGTCGCCGTGCATCCACTCCTTGGCATACGCCGGGATTTGCGTCAGATAAATCGCCCCGACAAACCAGAACCATGAGTTGCCGACGATCGAACGCGATTACCGCCGGGGTTTGCCCCAGACCCAGCTTCAAGGTGGCCCAGGACTGGCTGAAAATGTTCCAGTTCAGGCGCATTTGCGGCGATGCCGCCGCAGCCCGGGGAATGTTGCGGCTGGCCAGGTAGCCGAGCACTGCGATGCCGATGATCGCCGTGGACACCACCGGTGCATAGTTGCTGGCCGACATCATGATCCCGGCGCCAATGGTCCCGGCGAGAATCGCCAGGAAAGTGCCCATTTCCACCAGGCCGTTGCCGCCCACCAGTTCTTCTTCGCGCAAGGCCTGCGGCAGGATCGAGTATTTCACCGGCCCGAACAGCGCCGAGTGGGTGCCCATGGCAAACAGCGCCAACAGCATCAGCGACAAATGATCGAACATGAAACCGACCGCGCCCACCGTCATGATGACGATTTCCCCGAGCTTGATCAGACGGATCAGCGCGTCCTTGGCGAACTTTTCCCCGAATTGCCCGGCCAATGCCGAGAACAGGAAAAACGGCAGGATAAACAGCAACGCACACAGGTTGACCCAGATCGAGCGGTCACCCTCAATCGTCAGCTTGTACAAAATGGCGAGGATCAGCGACTGCTTGAAGATGTTGTCGTTGAAGGCCCCGAGAGACTGCGTGACAAAAAACGGCAGGAAGCGCCGAGTGCGAAGCAAGGTAAATTGCGAGGGGTGACTCATCTTCCATGTGTCCCTGATTTTGGGTAAAGGGTGGCGTGGATACTATTATTGGAATATCAAACGTCGATCCAGGCCACACATTACCTAATCCTTGCCGGTTATTTCTTTAATCCTGCAATGCATGGCGAAACAAACAACTCCCCCCGCCACGCGCCCTGCACCGTGCGTTTGGCGACAATCAGCCACATCACTGCCAGTAACGCCACCAGCACACAACCAAAGATGCTGAAAAAAGTCAGGTGCAATGTGCTCGCAAGTTTCAACGTCGCCAAAGAATAGACGCCCAGCGGGAAGGTGAAGCCCCACCAGCCAAGGTTGAACGGTATACCGTCGCGCAAGTAACGCACGGTGATCAACAGCGCTATCAACATCCACCAGAACCCGAAGCCCCACAGCATGATTCCGGCCACCAAACCAAGCCCTGCAGCAATCTCGCCGATACCTGGCAAACCATTGGCGGCGAAAACCGCCGGCGCGTCGGCGCCCAGTAGCAACATGCCCAGCGCTCCGGTACCAATCGGCCCCAAGGCCAGCCAGCTTGAGGCAGCCATGTTTTCGTGGGGCAATTTATGCAACGCCATGCGCAGCAACAGGATGGTCAGAATGCTGAACGCCACCGGCAGGGAAAAGGCCCAGAGTACGTAGCTGGTGACCAATACCACCAGTTGCGAATGTGCATCGGCCAGGTGTGGCGCCAGTAGACCGCCGCTGGCCGCTGCCACTTCCGCCGCCACCACTGGCAACAGCCAGACGGCGGTCATCTGGTCGATGCTGTGCTCCTGACGGGTAAACATCATGTAGGGAATCAGTACGCCGCAGGCCAGCGACATCGCTACGTCCAGCCACCACAGCACTTGGGCGACATGAACCACACCGTCCCCCCAGCGCGGCAGACCGAACAGCAGAACGCCATTGATGATGGTCGCAAGGCCCATGGGAATGGTGCCAAAAAACATCGAAACCGTGGAATGACCGAAAATCCGCCGCGCCTCGTCGAAGAACATGACCCAACGGGCGGCATACATGGCTGTGAACAAGACAAACAGAACAATATTGAACAGCCACAGGCCTTCGGCAAACGCATGCAGACCGGGATTCGACACCGGCAATTGCGCAAGCGCCAGCGCCAATACCCCGGTGCCCATGGTCGCGGCGAACCAGTTGGGGGTGAACTGGCGAATGGCTTCCCGGGGATGGGGAAGCTGGCTCAATGGCCGGAAACCGGGTTTAACGCTATGGGCGCATGTCATGGTGAACTCCTGTCCTCTGGTGAGGTGGAGCTCATGATAGATCCGAATCGAATATCGATATAACGGGAAATATCTCTAACTGTTATCTATTTTACAGATACAGCATCAGACGCTGCCTTCCGTCTCGATCACCAATATCCTCGCCACACCCAGTGGATGAGCCATATGCTCGGTGCCCACCGAGGCATAAAAGATATCGCCGACTTCGAGTAGCGTTTCCTTCTCCAGGCCTTCTTCGCGATAACGCATCTGCACCTGCCCATCGAGCACCACGAACACTTCCTGACCGTCGTTGATGTGCCATTTATAGGGCTGATCGGTCCAGTGCAAACGGGTGGTGATGCCGTTCATGTTGGCGATGTCCAGCGCCGCCCAGGCGCGGTCACCTGTGAAGGATTTGCTGCGGATGATCTTCATGGGTCGGTCCATCGAAATGAATGTCGGCGCCAAGGCTAATGGTCATCGAACATCGACGCCACAGACTTTGACTGCCTGCTCACGCATCAAGCCGACCAACGCACCGAGCGAAAGGATGATCAGCACCGCACCATAACCATCAGTAGCTGCCACCAGACCAAAGGTCCGCGTCAGGTTGCCGGCCAGCAACGACGGCAAGCAGAACGCCAGGTAACTGAGCGCATAAAACGCCGACATCAAACCCGCCCGCTCATGAGGCAAGGCCAGCGGCACGATGCTTCGCAGAGCACCCAGGAAGCCCGCGCCAAAACCGCCGCCCGCCACCAGTGTGCCGAAGAAAAACAGTGGCAGGCTGGCGCTGTGTACCGCCAGCAAAATCAGCGCAACACCTGCGGGCAGCAGGCTCGCGCCCAAGAGCAAGACTTTGTCGGCCGGCCGATGGCGCAAGGTATAGATCATCAATGCGCCGGTCACCGTCAACACGGCCACCGTCGCCCCGCCAATCAGATTCGAGGTGGACCCGGTGGCAGTCCGCACCAGAGACGGCGCCAGGGAGGCGAAAAAACCACCGAGCGCCCACACCGCCAGATCTATCGGCAGCACCCGCCACAACATACGCCGTGCTTGAATCGGCACATGCAAGGTCGGGCGCAACGAGGCCCATGCGCCCGGTTGTCGGGTGACGCTTTCCGACAGGCGCCAAACGTACAGCGCTTGCATCACAAACAACGCGAACAGTACCCAATAGGTCAATTGCAGCGGCTGCGGCGCAAACTCCGCCAACAAGCCGCAGCCCATGGCACCCAGCGCCATGCCCAACAACGGCGCAACACTGTTGACCATCGGCCCTTGCTGACGGTCGGTGTCCAGCAGTGCCGCACTCAAAACGGCGGTGGCCATTCCCGTGGCAAACCCCTGAAGTACCCGCGCACTGATCAACCAGGCGACGCTGTCGGCGTTGATGAACAGCAACATCGCCAGCATGTTCAGCAAAACGGCGGTAAAAATCACCGGTTTGCGCCCCAGATAATCCGAAAGCGAACCGACGGTGAGCAACGCCGCCAGCAAACTGAGGGCGTAGACGCCGAAAATCAGGGTCAGGGTCGCTGCCGAGAACTGCAGGTGTTCCTGATACAAGTGATACAACGGTGTCGGCGCGGTGGAAGCGGCGAGAAAACTGAGTAAGGTGATCGCCAGAAACCACAGGCTGGAACGGTTTGACGTGAGACGGGACATAGGCACACTCCGCAAAAGCTAACTTTTTGCTTTTGCGGAGTGTGCTACCGGCTAACGCTTAAAGCAAATTCTTTGTGTTAAGGTCCGCCGTATGGCTATTAAAGAAGGTTTACGCCCAGGTGGCCGTAGCGCCAGGGTGCAAGAGTCGATTCACTCGGCAGTCCGCGCACTCCTCGAAGAACAGGATCGCGCCAGCGTGACGGTGCCGCAAATTGCTGCACGGGCCGGAGTGACGCCGTCGACCATTTACCGACGCTGGGGCGATCTGTCAGCGCTGCTGGCCGACGTCGCCCTCGCCCGCATGCGCCCCGACAGCGAACCGGCCAACACCGGCAGCCTGCGCGGTGACGTGCTGGCCTGGGCGGAGCAGTATCTGGACGAAATGAGTTCCGAACCCGGGCGCAACATGATGCGCGACGTGCAATCCAGCGCCACGCCGGGCTATTGCGTGACGATCATTGGCGGGCAGTTGCAGACGATTCTGGATCGCTATCCCGGGCAGCCGAAGCCGAGTGTCGATCGACTGATCAATATGGTGGTGGCGCCGACGGTATTTCGCATCCTGTTTTCGGCGCAGGCGCTGGAGGTTGAAGAGTTGCATCGGTTGATTGATATTGCGTTGAGTCAGTAACGCCGCCTTCGCTTGTAGGAGCGAGCGGTGCGGCGATCCGACTTGCCCGCGAAGAGGCCCGAAAAGACACCAAAGATCCAACTGACTCCCAACCTGCGACACCCCGCCACGCCACGACCTTGGTCGACACTGACTAACTCAGGCGGTCATGCGAGACTGTCTGGATCGGGCGCAGTCCCGGATGTCTTTTGTCTGGAGTTCCCATGTCGCTGTCCACCGGGCTGATTGCCACTGTCGCCCTGGCCTATATGGCCATTTTGTTCGCCATCGCCTTTTACGGCGACCGTCGCAGCACGCCGTTGCCGCCGCGGGTGCGTGCCTGGGTGTATAGCCTGTCGCTGGCCGTTTATTGCACCAGCTGGACGTTCTTCGGCGCCGTGGGCCAGGCGGCGGAACAACTCTGGTCATTCCTGCCGATCTACCTCGGGCCGATCCTGCTGCTGGTGTGCGCGCCGTGGGTTCTGCAAAAAATGGTGATGATCAGCAAACAGGAGAACATCACCTCCATCGCCGACTTCATCGCCGCCCGCTACGGCAAATCCCAGTCACTGGCCGTGGTGGTGGCGCTGATCTGCCTGGTCGGTGTGTTGCCCTACATCGCCTTGCAGCTCAAGGGCATCGTGCTGGGCGTGAACCTGCTGATCGGCGCCGGAGCCGATGCCATGGGCACCCGCGCGCAGGACACGGCGCTGATCGTGTCGCTGGTGCTCGCGCTATTCACCATCGTTTTCGGTACCCGCAACCTCGACGCCACGGAACACCACCGCGGTATGGTGCTGGCGATTGCTTTCGAATCGCTGGTCAAGCTGTTCGCTTTTCTCGCGGTCGGCGCGTTCGTGACCTACGGTCTGTACGACGGTTTCGACGACCTGTTCGATCAGGCCATGCTCGCCCCGCGCCTCGAAGCCTATTGGAAAGAAACCATCAACTGGCCGTCCATGGTGGTGCAGACCGGTGTGGCGATGATGGCGATCATCTGCCTGCCCCGGCAATTCCACGTGACCGTGGTGGAAAACATCGACCCCCAGGATCTGCGTTTGGCCAAGTGGGTGTTCCCTGTCTATCTGGCGCTGGCGGCGTTGTTTGTGGTGCCGATCGCACTGGCCGGTCAGATGCTGCTGCCCAGTTCGGTGCTGCCGGACTCCTTCGTCATCAGCCTGCCCCTGGCCCAATCTCACCCTGCCCTGGCGATGCTGGCGTTTATCGGCGGTGCCTCTGCGGCGACCGGCATGGTGATCGTGGCCAGCGTAGCGTTGTCGACCATGCTCTCCAACGACCTGTTTGCTGCCCTGGTTGCTGCGACGCAATAACGCCGAGCGGCCATTCGAAGTGTTCCGCCAGTGGATGCTTTCGGTGCGCCGGGTAAGCATCGTGGTCATTTTGTTGCTGGCCTACGTCAGCTATCGCCTGCTGGGCTCGACCGCTAGCCTTGCGACCATCGGCCAGATCGCTTTCGCTGCCGTGACCCAACTGGCCCCAGCGATGCTCGGCGCACTGTACTGGAAACAGGCTAACCGCCGAGGAGTGTTCGCCGGGCTAGCCACCGGGACGTTCCTCTGGTTCTACACCCTGGTGTTGCCGATCGCCGCCAACAGTCTCGGCTTGCCGCTGAGCAGTTTTCCGGGCCTGGCCTGGCTGCAAAGCAACCCGCTGAACCTACCGATCACACCGCTGACACAAGGCGTGGTGCTGTCCCTGGCGGGTAACTTCACCTTGTTCGCCTGGGTCTCGGTACTGTCGCGCACGCGGGTTTCGGAACACTGGCAGGCTGGTCGCTTCATCGGCCAGGAAATCAGCGCCCGCCCCAACGCCCGTTCGATGCTGGCAGTGCAAATCAACGATTTGCTGCAACTGGCCGCTCGTTTTGTCGGCGAAGAACGGGCTCGCCAGAGTTTCATCCGTTTCGCCTACCGCCAAGGCAAGGGCTTCAACCCGAACCAGAACGCCGACGGTGAATGGATCGCCCATACCGAACGCTTGCTGGCCGGTGTACTCGGCGCCTCTTCGACTCGCGCGGTGGTAAAAGCCGCCATCGAAGGTCGGGAAATGCAACTCGAGGATGTCGTACGGATCGCCGACGAAACCTCGGAAGTACTGCAGTTCAACCGCGCCCTGTTGCAAGGCGCCATCGAGAACATCACCCAGGGCATCAGCGTGATCGACCAGTCGTTGAAACTGGTGGCCTGGAACCGGCGTTACCTTGAACTGTTCAACTATCCCGACGGCTTGATCAGCGTCGGCCGGCCGATTGCCGACATCATTCGCTACAACGCCGAGCGCGGCCTGTGCGGCCCTGGCGAAGCAGAAGTGCATGTCGCCCGCCGCTTGCACTGGATGCGTCAGGGCCGCGCCCATACCTCCGAGCGACTGTTCCCCAATGGTCGAGTGATCGAACTCATCGGCAACCCGATGCCCGGCGGCGGCTTCGTCATGAGTTTCACCGACATCACTGCATTCCGCGAGGCTGAGCAGGCGTTGACCGAAGCCAATGAAGGCCTCGAGCAACGGGTCACCGAAAGGACCCACGAACTCTCACAACTCAACGTTGCCCTGACCGAAGCCAAGGGCAACGCCGAATCGGCCAACCAGTCGAAAACCCGCTTCCTGGCCGCCGTCAGCCATGACTTGATGCAACCGTTGAATGCCGCGCGTCTGTTCTCTGCCGCCCTCTCCCATCAGGAGGACGGTTTGTCCAGGGAAGCCCAGAAACTGGTGCATCATCTGGACAGTTCACTGCGCTCGGCCGAGGACCTGATCAGCGATCTGCTGGACATATCCCGCCTGGAAAACGGCAAGATCAACCCTGACCGCAAGCCCTTCGTGCTTAATGAGTTGTTCCATACGCTCGGCGCCGAGTTCAAGGCTCTGGCTCAGGAACAGGGGCTGAAATTCCGCGTCCGGGGCAGTGCATTGCGGGTCGACAGCGACATCAAACTGCTGCGACGGATCTTGCAGAACTTCCTGACCAATGCTTTCCGCTATGCCAAAGGGCCAGTGCTGCTCGGTGTGCGGCGACGCAATGGCGAACTGTGCCTGGAGGTCTGGGACCGTGGGCCAGGCATTCCGGAAGACAAGCTGCAGGTGATTTTCGAAGAGTTCAAACGCCTCGACAGCCACCAGACCCGTGCCGAAAAAGGCCTGGGCCTGGGGTTGGCGATTGCCGATGGGCTATGTCGCGTGCTGGGCCACACCTTACGCGTGCGTTCCTGGCCGGGTCGCGGCAGCGTGTTCAGTGTCAGCGTGCCCTTGGCTCGGGCACAAACCGCGGCGCCAACCAAGGTCGCCGAACTCAATGGCCATTTACTCAGCGGCGCGCAGGTGCTGTGTATCGATAACGAAGACAGCATTCTGATCGGCATGAACAGTTTGCTCACGCGCTGGGGTTGCCAGGTCTGGACCGCGCGCAACCGTGATGAATGCGCGACGCTGCTCGGCGATGGAATGCACCCGCAATTGGCGCTGGTGGATTACCACCTGGACAATGGCGAGACTGGAACCGAATTGATGGCGTGGCTGCGCACGCAACTGGGCGAGCCGGTGCCAGGGGTAGTGATCAGTGCCGATGGACGGCCGGAAACGGTGGCCCAGGTGCATGCAGCAGGCCTGGATTACTTGGCCAAACCGGTGAAACCGGCGGCGTTGCGGGCGTTGTTGAGTCGGCATTTGCCGTTGTAGTGCCGCCCTCCAGACCACCCAAAACCTGTGGCGAGGGAGCTTGCTCCCGTTCGGCTGCGCAGCAGTCGTCAAGCAGACAGCGCGGCATACCTGACAGTCATCGTGGCAGCACTTGGGGCTGCTTGGCAGCCCAGCGGGAGCAAGCTCCCTCGCCACAGAGATTAAGTGGTGCCTTGCTTATTCCGGCAACTCGGCCAAGCCATCTACATCCGTCATCGCTCGCTCCAGCAGGTCCGCCGGCAAGCTCTTGCTGGCCCGCGCACCAAGCAACTTCAACTGCTCGCTGCGACTGACCAGGTTGCCACGGCCTTCTGTCAGCTTGTTGCGTGCGTTGCTGTAGGCCTTGTCCAGTTGCTGCAAGCGATTGCCGACCTCATCCAGATCCTGGATGAACAAAACGAACTTGTCGTACAGCCAACCGGCGCGCTCGGCGATTTCCCGGGCGTTCTGGCTTTGGCGTTCCTGCTTCCACAGACTGTCGATGACCCGCAAGGTGGCCAGCAACGTGGTCGGGCTGACGATGACGATATTGCGATCGAATGCTTCCTGAAACAGTGTCGGTTCAGCCTGTAACGCCGCCGAAAACGCCGCCTCGATCGGGACGAAAAGCAGGACGAAATCCAGGCTGTGCAAGCCATCGAGCCGCTTGTAATCCTTGCCGGCCAGGCCTTTGACGTGATTGCGCAGGGACAGTACGTGCTGTTTGATGGCGATCTGGCCGATGGCATCGTCCTCGGCCGCCACATATTGTTGATAGGCGGTGAGGCTGACCTTGGAATCGACCACGACCTGCTTGTCGCCGGGCAGGTAAATAATCACATCCGGCTGGAAACGCTCACCGTCCGGCCCCTTGAGATTGACCTGGGTCTGGTACTCGCGCCCCTTCTCCAGACCCGCATGCTCAAGCACCCGCTCGAGAATCAGCTCGCCCCAGTTGCCTTGGGTTTTCTGCCCTTTCAAGGCTCGCGTCAGATTGGTGGCTTCGTCACTTAGGCGCAGGTTCAGTTGTTGCAACCGCTCCAGTTCCCTGGCCAGGGAAAAGCGCTCGCGGGCTTCGGCTTGATAGCTTTCCTCGACGCGCTTTTCGAACGACTGGATGCGTTCCTTCAGCGGATCGAGCAACTGCCCCAGACGCTGTTGACTGGTTTCGGCAAAACGTTGCTCACGCTCGTCAAAGATCTTGCCCGCCAGCTCGGCGAATTGCGCTCGCAGCTCGTCACGCGAACCTTGCAGGTCATTGAGGCGCTGTTGATGGCTTTCTTGCTGTTCACGCAGCTCGGCATTCAGGGAGGCGGCCTGCGCGTCCAGGCGGCGCAACTCAGCCTCCTTGCCGGCGCGTTCGATGTTCCAGGCGTGGGCCGCGTCGCGGGCATCGTCGCGTTCGATCTGGAGCAGTTCGACTTCACGGCGCACAGCAGCCAAATCAGCCTGTTTGGCGGCGTTGGCCTGGCTCAGGTCAGCGATTTCATCACGGCAGGTGTCGAGCTGGGCATTCAAGCCATCGTGCATCAGCTGGGCCATGGCAAGGCGCTCTTCCAGCAATGCCAGTTCGGCCTGCCCCGCATTGGTCCGACGCTGAAGTTGCCAGGCCAGTGCCAGTAACGGCAGCGCGGCGCCCGCCAGCCCCAGCAATGCGCTGGTCAAGTCCATCGCCATAGCCACTCCTGCCGATCAGATAAAGCGTGAAGGTTAACCAAGGCCTCAGGTCTTGGACAGCTCAGTCTTCGATCAGACCGAGTTCCTGTTGCGCGCGCCGATCCCCGGCACGTGCAGCCTGACGCAGAAGCTCCTGCCCAATGCGGCGATCCCGGGCATTACCGCATTCGCGGCACATCAGCTGGCCTAGACGGCTTTGTGCAGCCACGACGCCTTCACGGGCAGGCTGCTTGAGCAAGTGCCCGGCGAAGTGTTTGACGTTGGGGTTTTCGCCCAGGCGCGGGTTGTCCAGTAGCCATTCGGCCACACGCATCGAAAAGCGCTTGGGTGGAACAATACTGAGGGAGGTTGAGGCAACAGAGGCTGATACTGAGCGAAACTTCATAAAGCACTGTGGGGCAGATCGGAAGGCGCGCCACTCTACTCTTTTTTTCGTACAGGTAAAGTCGAAAAAAGCCTGCACGCCCGTCCTAGAGCAAGCGCTCGGGACAATCCACAGAAGCTGTGGATAACTCAGTGGACAACCGCCCTCGAACTCGCGCAAAGCCCTATGGAATGGGGCCTGCAGTCAAACTGACGATTTTTTCACCAGTAAAAAAAAGCGATGTTTTTCATTGACTTAAATTTTCGTTACAGGCACCCACTCCACTTGAAGCAAGGATGACAGTGGGATGACAGTGCGCGCAACTTATGTGCACAAGTGCCCGCGAGGCGGTTATATCGATGCGCTTTTTCGGCGCGCTTTTTCGTAATGCTTGGGGATAAACCCGGGTAACCCGCGCTACCGATTGATCCTGGCTCGATCGTCCTCTCGGATCAACGGTCCAACGCTGGGCCATTACGGGGCGCGTGTCTGCCGGTGGCCTTTTTCCGACAGCCTATGCGGTCGTGGTCGGTAGCCACTCCAGCGATCTTTTTTGCGAACAGACTTCCCTTTGGTAATTCAATCCGTTAGTATCCGCGGCGTTAGTACCAAGCTGAAAGTCAATTCTGGCCGAACAAATCCCCCCGGTCAGCCTTCTCTGAAGAGAGCCTCCACCGAAAAAGCGGGATCGACCACCTCGATGGTTTCCAGGTAAATCTTGCGCCAACACAGCCTTTGAATCGAAAACAAAGGGTGTTGCGAAGCTCACTTACTCTGACCGAACCAACCTGCAAATTGATCAGGATCTTCACCCAGGGCCCAGAACCTTTGCCCTTGATGTGTTGCCTGCCCTCCTAAGTACCTACCTGCCAGCCCAAGCGCGCCAACTTATCAGCGCTTCAAACTGGCTGCTTTGTTCCAGTCAGGTTCTTCGTTCGACCAACGGTGGTCGTCGTCACTGGAACGTTTTAATTTTGCACGGTTCTTATCCGTGTCGCTTGTAGGAACACCCAATGACTATGTCTACTCAAATCCACACCCAGGATGCCATTCGCACCCTAACCAATGCTTTTGCACCAATGAACTGCCTGATCATGGCCGCTCGCAAAGGCTGTTTCAGCTTTACCCTGGTCAACGAACACGGCATCGCTCGTCACAGCGAACGCCTGTACCCCGATCAATACTCCAGCGCCGAACCGCTGCAGGCCGTGATCGACCGTACTCGCCAGGCACTGACTGCCTGAGATACCAGAAAGGCCGAAACCTCAAAAGCCCTGCTAAAGCGGGGCTTTTTATTGCCCGATGTTTCTCTTTTAGACTCCATGGCCTAAGCACCAACCGATATAACGGTTATAACTAGATGCCGGAAATATTTTAAAAACAGTCCTTTACAGCAAAATAATGACACTACACTTCAACTCAAGCGGCTTGATCCGCTTCCGGCGAGCCTGAGTCGATCCATTGCTGCCAAGGCCACCTTCAGGTATCGCCGACCACTTCATGTTTCGAGGGCGTTATGGGTATCGCTGCCAGCGAACTGTGCCGTTATGTGATCCGTCCGACGTTGATCTACCTCGGACGCCATAGCGCGACTGCCGAATCCCTGCTGCTGGGCATCGCCGCCAGCCAGTCCGCCCTTGGCTCTGCCCTGCATGACCGCCGCGGACACGGCCTGTACCGAATCGCCGAACCTCGCCACCAGGCCCTCTGGGATCATTACCTGGCCCTGGACCCGGAACGGGCGAGCCTGGTCCGCGGCCTGGCCAGCCAGCATGCTTTTCTCAGCGGGCCGCACCTGGAATTGACCGTCAATCTGCGTTATGCCACGGCTATCGCCTGGCTGTTGGTAGAAGAACAGAACACTCCCCTCCCCGCCTCCGACGACTTGCTGGGAATGGCGCGAATCTGGCGCCAGACCTTTCAACCCCAAGGTCGTTTGAGAGATTTCACCTACGCCTGGCAAACCTGTGTTTCACCGCTGAATCAGCTTGCCTGCTGATCACCCGTTTTTCCGAAGATCGCACAACATGTCGCGATTCTGGTCGGATTGTCCTACAAAACCGCTATAACTCAAGCGATACAGCCTATGGCGCCCGAACGAAAATGTTGGTAATTTTCGCCCCGGTGATCACCAGGAGTTCTAATAATGAAAAAAGTAATACTCAAAACCACCCTTAGCCTCGCCGTTGCCTTGGCATCCACCCAGATTTTCGCAAGTGGCTTCGCCCTCAACGAACAAAGCATCAGCGGGATGGGGACAGGTTTTGCCGGGCGATCTTCATCTGCCGACGACGCATCTACAGTTTTTGGTAACCCTGCCGGCATGTCTCGCCTCAAGCGCGAACAAGTGACCGGTGGTGTTGCATTTATCGACGCGCACGCTGATATCAGTGATGCGAGCTCAAGTCCGAATAGTGGCACCAACAAAGGTGACATGGTCCCTTTCATGGGCGTGCCCATGGGCTACTACGTAAAGCCAATCGATGACCACTGGGCATTCGGTTTCGGCGTCTACGCTCCATTCGGCCTGGTCACCGATTATGAGAACGGCTTTGCCGGCCGTTACTTCGGCAGCAAGAGCGAAGTAAAAATCGTAACCCTGCAGCCAACCGTCAGCTATGCCTTCAACGACAAGGTGTCGATCGGCTTCGGTCCGACCATCAACCGCATTGACGGCACCCTGGAGTCGAACCTGTCGATCACCCAGGCCGCACCGGACGGCAAGGTCAAGATCAAAGGCGACGATACTGCGCTGGGTTACAACATCGGCGTACTGGTTCAAGCCACCGACAGCACGCGCGTCGGCCTGACCTACCACTCGAAAGTGAAGTACAAGCTCGAAGGTGATACCAAGGTCAACTACAACGTCCTCGCGGCCGTGGGCCAGAACCCAAGCCAGAAGTACGACGCGTCACTGGACATCACCACGCCTGAGTCGGTCGACCTCTCGCTCACTCACCAACTCGACGACAAGTGGACTCTCTACGCAGGCAGCACCTGGACTCGTTGGAGCCGCCTGAAAGAAATCTCCGTCGAAAACAAAGGTGTTCCGGCCATTCTGAACGGCCAGTTCGGTACCATTACCGAAGAGCAGAACTGGCATGACACCTGGGCTCACGCCATCGGCGCGTCCTACCAGCTGAACAAGGAATGGGTGCTGCGTACTGGCCTGTCTTTCGACCAGGCACCGACCAACAACGTCAACCGCTCCCCACGCATCCCGACGGGCGATCGCAAGATTTTCAGCCTGGGCGCCGGCTGGAGCCCGACCGACGACCTGACCATCGACGTGGCGTACTCGTACCTGCATGAAGAGTCGGTCAAGATCAACAACAGCAACAACCGTGGCCAGACCTACAACGCCAAGTATGAAAACTGGGCGAACGGTTTCGGTGTAGGCGCGACCTACCGTTTCTGATGATTCACGGCGAACCTGAACCTCTCGCCGCCTGAATTGAAAAAGCCCCGCGCTCTTGTATAGAGGCGGGGCTTTTTAGTGGCCGCTGGTCAGGGTTTCGAGGCCAGGGCCAATCCGGCAAAAGCCATCGGCAGTACGGGAACGCATCGATATATCGAGGCATCCTTGAGCAATCGTCAGAAAACGAAATACTCGCCTTCGCCGCTCGCTAGCAAGCCCCCATGCCCAACTGCATCAATGCCAGACCACCCTGACGCCAGCCCCACCACGCCAAGGCCAGCAACATGACGCCGAGGGCGATAGCAGCCATTCGCGGCCAAAGACTGTTCATGCTGCACTCATCCGGGTTTGCAGACGCGCCACAGGCTGCTCGCGCACCGGCCAGTTCAGGGCTGCGGCCAACAGACTCAAGAGAATCGCCACCTGCCAGATCAAGTCGTAGCTCCCGGTTCGGTCATACACCACCCCGCCCAACCAGCCGCCGAGGAACGAGCCGAGCTGGTGAAAGAGGAAAACGATCCCACCGAGCATGGACAGATTTCGTACACCGAACAAGGTTGCCACGGTGCCATTGGTCAACGGCACCGTCGACAACCAGAGAAAGCCCATGGCCATGCCGAACAAATACGCCGTGACCTGAGTGACCGGCGCCCAGAGGAACAGCGCAATCACCACTGCCCGCAACAGATACAGACCGGTGAGCAAACGCGGTTTGGACATCCGCCCGCCAAGCCAGCCCGCGGTATAGGTACCGAAGATATTGAACAGCCCGATCAGCGCCAGCACTGTGGTGCCGACGGAGGCGGGCAAATGTTGGTCCACCAGATAGGCCGGCAGGTGCACACCGATAAACACCACTTGAAAACCGCAGACAAAAAAGCCGAACGCCAACAGCCAGAACCCCGAATGCGAGCAGGCTTCGTGCAGCGCTTCAGAGAGGGTTTGCTCGTGCCCAAGCACCGGCAGCGGTTTGTCTTTAAGCATGCTTACCAGCGGCACGATCAGCGCCACCAGCAGACCCAACACCAGCAACGCCGCAGACCAGCCAAGCCAGCCGATCAATCCCAGCGTGCCGGGCAACATGGCGAATTGACCGAAAGAACCGGCGGCGCTGGCGATCCCCATGCCCATGCTGCGTTTTTCCGGCGGCACGGCACGGCCTACCACGCCAAGGATCACCGAAAACGAAGTGCCGGACAGACCGATACCGATCAACAGTCCGGCGCTCAAGGACAAAGTCACCGCTGAGTCGGACAACCCCATGAACACCAGGCCCACGGCGTACAGAACACCACCGATCAGCACCACCTTGGCGGCGCCAAAGCGGTCGGCCAGTGCACCGGTGAACGGCTGCGCCAGGCCCCAGATCAGGTTCTGCAGGGCAATGGCGAAGGCAAACACTTCACGACCCCAGCCAAACTCGGCACTCATGGGCGCCAGGAACAGCCCGAAGCCGTGTCGCACCCCCAAGGACAACGCCAGGATCAGCGCACTCCCCAACAGCACCCAACCGCACGTACGCCACATCGATGTCATTGTTGTTCTCCGGTAGCGGGTATATACCCGCTTAAGATCGAACAAACCGGCTTCAAGCCAGTTCGTCCAGCAGTTTCAGCAAGGTTTCACGCTTCTCGGCACCCAGACGATCAATCAACCGCTGCTGCGCCGCTTCCCAGGCCGGCAAGGCCGCTGCCAGGCGTTCACGCCCCGTTTCAGTGAGTACGACGATGCGATTGCGCATGTCCTCGCCCTCGACCAGCGTCACCAGGCCTTCGCCCTCCAGCACCCGCAAATTGCGCCCCAAAGTACTGCGATCCAGGCCCATGGCCTCGGCCAGCGTCGAGATACTCGGCTGATCCAGACGCTGCAGGTTGCACAGCAAAGAATACTGGGCAACGTTGATCCCGAAGCCGTCGAGAGCGCCGTCGTAGTGCCTGCTGACGCCACGAGCGGCGCGACGCAGGTTGGTACACAAACATTGAGAAGGAAGCATGGTGCGTGTATATACCCGCGGTTAAATGAAAGCAAATTTTTTGAAACATATTACCGTAGGGGCAACGCGAGCCCCACTAGCACCGCCACCTCCAGTAACTCCAGCAACGCACCGGCAGTATCACCAGTCGTCCCACCCAATCGCTGCAACATCACTTGCCGCAACCAGACAAACATCACAGCTGCCAGCGCGAGCGCCCATACTCCGCTGAGGCCCGCCATCAATACACAGGCCACCGCGCTGATCACCAACACCTGTTTCCCGGCCAAACGCGGCAGATGGTCGGCCAGCGCCTGCCCCAATCCACCGGGACGCACATAAGGCGTGGTCAGGAATAACCCCAGCAGGGCACTGCGACTAATCAGTGGAACGATGATCAGCACCACGCTGTGCTGCTGCTCAATCAACGCCAGCAACGCGGCTAACTTGAGCAGCAACACCAGCACCAGCGTTACCACCGCGATCGGCCCGCTGCGCGGGTCTTTCATGATGCTGAGAGTGCGTTCCCGGTCGCCATAACCGCCGAGCCACGCATCGGCGCTATCGGCCAGGCCATCCAGGTGCAACGCGCCGCTGAGTACAACCCACACGGTCAACAGCAGCGCGGCGTGAAGCAACAACGGCGTGCCCAGCAACAGCCCGTTCAGCGCCCACACAATGGCGCCGAACAGCAAGCCGACCAGCGGATAGAACAGCAGCGACCGGCCCAATTCTTCGGGTGTCGGCATACCCGGCAGGCGAATCGGCAAGCTGCTCAGAAATTGCAGGGCGATCCAGAAGGGCAACATGGTCAGATCGCTTCCCTTAGTAAAACACCCGCATCAACCGACAACGAGAACAGCGCACCATGGCCAACCTCGACATTGAGCAACTGTTCACGAGGCAATCCGCGCGCCTGAGCCAGCAGCAACCGCATGACGCCGCCATGGCTGATCAACAGGATTCGCTCCCCCGCGTAGGCCGCGTGCAGCCGTTCGATGGCCGCCAACACCCGCGTCGAAAAGTCCGCAACCGCCTCACCGTCAGGGGGGGTGAATGAATAGGGATCGGCCCAGAACAACCCCAATGCCTCGGCACTGGTTTCCATCAGCGCCGCCGCGCTCTGCCCTTCCCAGGCGCCGAAATGCAGCTCTTGCAGGTCTTTATCCAGCAGCACCGGCAAATCCAGTTGCGCCCCAAGCTCTTGCGCAAAGCGTGCACAACGCTGCAACGGCGAGCTGACCAAACGATCCCAAGGTCCCTGCTCGACCACTGCAGCGCGCATCTGCTCCCAGCCCTTGCCGGTCAGCGCATCGTCGAGGCTGCCGCGCAAACCGCCGCCGAGTTCGGTTTCGCCATGGCGCAACAGGTCCAGGTGCAAGGTCATGCCGGGCGATCCGCCACCGCGGCTTCGGCGAAGGTCGCCATCTGCCCGTGAAGATCACAAGCCAGGCGCAGCAACGGCACGGCCAACGCCGCACCGCTGCCCTCGCCCAACCGCAGACCGAGGTCCAGCAACGGTTCGGCGTTGAGGGTTTCGAGTACATGACGATGACCCGGCTCGGCGCCACGATGACCAAACAGCAACCACTCACGGCAAGCCGGATTCAAACGCACGGCCACCAGCGCAGTGACACTGCAAATAAACCCGTCGACCAACACCGCGACGCCTTCCTGAGCACAAGCCAGGTACGCGCCGACCAGCGCAGCGATTTCAAAACCGCCGAGGTTGAACAAGGTCTGCAGCGCATCGCCACGTTGAGCGCCATGCAACGCCAGGGCGCGTTCGATGACCTGGGCTTTATGGCTGACACCCGCTGCGTTCAACCCGGTGCCCGGCCCGGCCAGATGCACCACCGGGCAATCGAGCAAGGCACAGGCCAACGCGCTGGCCGCCGTGGTGTTGCCGATGCCCATTTCGCCACCGATGAACAACTGCGCACCTGCCGCAATAGCACGCTGCGCACTGTCGCGGCCGGCCTGCAAGGCGAGTTCGCCCTGAGCCTGAGTCATCGCTGGTCCCAGGACGAAATTCGCCGTGCCCGGGCCGATGTTCAGGTGACGCACACCCGGCAGGTTCAACGACGGCGTCACGGTGCCGAGGTCGACCACTTCAAGGGAAGCCCCCAACTGCCGCGCCAACACGCTGATTGCCGCACCGCCGCTGACGAAGTTGTGCAGCATCTGCCCGGTGACTTCCTGCGGAAATGCCGACACCCCTTCGGCGACCACGCCATGGTCGCCGGCAAAAATCGCGATCCACAGCTGATCGAGCGTCGGCTTGACCTGCCCCTGCAACCCGGCCAGTTGCACCGCTACTGCTTCGAGCCGGCCGAGAGATCCAGCCGGTTTGGTCAGCTGCTGTTGACGCGCCTGCGCCTGTTCGACCGCTTGAGCATCGATGGGCTTGCACGGGTTCAGCCACCAGGAGTGAGTCATAACGCAGTTCCTTTCAAAGTCAGGGGCAGGCCGGCGACGGTCAGGACGACACGTTGGCAGCGCTCGGCCAAGGCTTGATGCAGCCAACCGGCTTCATCGACATAGCGGCGAGTCAATTCGCCCAGCGGCACGACACCCATTCCGGTCTCGTTGCTGACAAAAATGATTTCACCCGGCAACGACGCCAGGCAGTCCAGCAGGGCCTCGCGTTCGGCCGAAAGGCGCTCGGCATCGTCGAGCATCAGCAGATTGGTCAGCCACAGCGTCAGGCAATCCACCAGCAAGCAACGGTTGGCACTGGCGTTTTCGCGCAGCACCCGGGCGAGTTCCAGTGGTTCTTCGATCAACGCCCACTCGGCCGGACGACGGGCGCGGTGATGGGCCACCCGTTCGTTCATTTCACCGTCCAGGGGTTGGCTGGTGGCGATATACGTCACGGCCAGACCGCTGTCGGAGGCGAGTTTTTCAGCCAGGCGGCTTTTGCCTGAACGGGCGCCGCCGAGGATCAGTTGCAGCATGTTCATTCCTTAAAATGTGCGGTGTCGGGGCGGGCCAGTGCAGCCACCTCAAATCCCACAGAGTTCACGCAGCAACGAGGTATCCAGATGCTTCTCCACCAGATCCGCCAACCGCTCGATATCGCGCTCGCGCAAGGCGTGATAATCCACCTCCTGCACATCCTGCAAACCCGCCCAGCGCAGCAGCGCACTGCACGCTGCCGGCGACTCGAACAAGCCATGCAAATACGTGCCGAAAATCTGCCCATCGGCACTTTGCGCACCATCGCGGCGACCATCGTCCAGCTGCACGGCGGCGCTTTCCAGCGCCGGCCCGGTGGTCACGCCGGCATGGATTTCATAGCCACTGACCTGCGCATCTTCCAGCGCCAGACGCCCACGTACATTACGCAACTGCTTCTCTTGTTCGAGCTGCGTTTCGAATGCCAGCAAACCCAAACCGGCACTGGAACCCGGCGCGCCTTCGAGGCCCAACGGGTCATGCACCTGCTCGCCGAGCATTTGCAAACCGCCGCAGATCCCCAGCACATTTCCGCCATAGCGCAAGTGCCGCGAGATGGCCTTATCCCAACCGTTGGCCCGCAGATACGCAAGGTCGCCGCGCACGCTTTTCGAGCCGGGAAGAATCATCAGGTCAGCCGGCGGAATCGCCTGACCGGGGCCTATGAATTGCAGGTCCACTTGCGGATGCAGGCGCAGCGGATCGAAATCGGTGTGGTTGCTAATGCGCGGCAGTACCGGCACCACCACTTTCAATACTTGATCGGCCTTGTCGGTCTGACGCTGATCGATGCCGTCCTCGGCCTCAAGATGCAGATCCATCACGTAAGGCAAAACGCCGATCACCGGTTTGCCAGTGCGCTCCTCCAGCCAGTCGAGGCCTGGTTGCAGCAAGGCGATGTCACCGCGAAAACGGTTGATGATGAAGCCTTTGACCCGTGCCTGTTCGCTAGGCGATAGCAGTTCCAGGGTGCCTACCAGATGGGCGAAAACCCCGCCGCGATTGATGTCGGCGATCAGCACCACCGGGCAGTCCACCGCCTCGGCAAACCCCATGTTGGCGATGTCGCCGGCGCGCAGGTTGATCTCTGCCGGCGAGCCCGCACCTTCGACCATCACCACTGGATACGCCGCGCTCAAACGCTTATGGGAGGCCAGCACCGCTTGCATGGCGATGGCCTTGTAGTCGTGATAAGCGACCGCGTTCATCGTAGTAACGGCGCGACCATGAATGATCACTTGGGCGCCGGTATCGCTGTTGGGTTTGAGCAGCACCGGATTCATGTCGGTGTGCGGTTCAAGGTTGGCGGCCTGGGCCTGCACCGCTTGAGCGCGACCGATCTCGCCACCGTCGGCGGTCACTGCACTGTTGAGGGCCATGTTCTGTGGCTTGAACGGCACGACGCTCACGCCCTGACGCCTGACCCAGCGACACAGCGCCGTCACCAGTGTGCTTTTACCAGCGTCGGACGTTGTGCCTTGCACCATCAACGTGGCGCCCTGCTCCATCAATCCGGTCATTGCGCTTCCTTGACGTAGGCTTCAAGCGCTTGCGCGAGACGCTGCCAATCCGCTTCATCTGCTGGCAAGCCAAATCGCAGGCTGCTGTTGTGGGTGAACAATCGCAACAGAATGCCGCGCCGGGCCATGAACTCATGCAGTGCTTCAGCGCACTCGGTGATCAGCCACTGAAACAAGGCGCAGCCGCCCTGAGGTTTGAAACCGTACTGCTCGAGTAGCAACGCCAGACGCTCGCCAGCCTCGTCAGTGCGAATGCGCTGCCGGGTGTGCCCATCCGTATCCGTCAGGCAAGCCTGGCCCAGGACTCGGGTCGGCCCACTGACCGCCCAGGGCCCGACCTGTTCGGCCAGCAGTTTGAGCAACTTGCGCTCGGCCAGCACAAACCCCAGCCGCACTCCGGCCAGGCCGAAAAACTTGCCGAAGGAGCGCAACACGATCAAGCCGGTCTGATTGGCGAACGGCGCCAGACTCAAATGCGGTGTGTTGTCCATGAACGCCTCGTCCACCACCAGCCAGCCACCGCGCTGGGCCAAGCGTGAATGCCAGTCCAACAGGCGAGCCGGGGTAAGGCTCAGCCCCGTGGGATTGTTCGGGTTGACCACCACCAGCACGTCGAGGCTGTCGAGAAAGAAATCGACTTCCGACTCCAGGACTTCACGCACGATGTAACCGTTACGGCGCCAGGCTTCGGCGTGCTCGGCGTAACTCGGCGACAGCACACCGACCTTGCCGGCGCGACGCAAACGCGGCAGTAACTGAATCGCCATTTGCGACCCGGCCACCGGCAACACTTGGGCCGCACCGTAATAATCACAGGCCGCTTGCTCCAGACCGTCATCGGTTTCCGGCAAACGCGCCCAGGCTCGCAGTGGAATGTCCGGAACCGGGAATGGCCAGGGCGCGAGGCCACTGGACAGGTCGAGCCAATCGGCTTCGGCGATGCCATATTGAAGCGCCGCCTTACGCAACCGGCCACCGTGTTCAAGCATAGAATTCAGCCCCCACGCAAAGAATCAGCAGCCATAACCATACCCCGCGCTGGACCAATTGCCAGCCACGGTCGATGGAATCGGCATCCGCCGGCACGCCTTCGCCCAGTTGTGGACGCTGATGCAATTCACCGTGATAGATCGCCGCCCCGCCCAACTCGACCCCCAGCGCACCGGCACCGGCCGCCATGACCGGCCCGGCGTTCGGGCTGTCCCAGGTCGGGCCCTGGGTACGCCAGCATTTCAGCGCCAACCGGGTTTTACCCAGCAGCGCATAGGTCAACGCTACCAGTCGTGCGGGAATGTAGTTGAGGACGTCGTCGATCTTCGCTGCAGCCCAACCGAAACGTTCGAAGCGTTCGTTGCGATAACCCCACATGGCATCCAGGGTGTTGCTCAGACGATAAAGCACCACACCGGGTGCACCGGCCACGGCAAACCAGAACAGCGCGGCGAACACCGCATCGCTGCCGTTCTCCAGCACCGACTCGGTGGCGGCGCGGGCGACTTCGGTTTTGTCCAGTTCGCTGGTCTGACGGCTGACCAGATAGCCGACGCGTGCCCGCGCCTCGATCAGATCATCACCGCGCAGGGCCTTGGCCACCGGCTCGACGTGCTCGCCGAGGCTGCGCATGCCGAGGGCACAATAGAGCGCGAGAATCTCGACAATCCAACCGACATAAGGCGCCCAGGAAAGTGCGGTGACCAGCAAGGTCAGCGGCACGACCGCCATCACCCAAGCCGTAACCCCGTGGCTGCGCCAGCCACGGCCGCCGGAGTTGAAACGCTGCTCGATGCGATCGGCAAAACGACCGAACGCCACCAGCGGATGCCAGCGTTTGGGTTCACCCAGCAGCGCATCCAGCGCGACCGCGGCGACACTCAACAACGCCACACTCATTGACTCACTCCCCAATAATTTTCATACAGCAATTCGCCAAGGGGACGCGCCTGCGCCCAACCTTCGAGTACCAGCATCGGCGCCGGATAGAATTCCTTGACCGGTCCCAGACAAAGAACAGCCAAAGGCTTGGCCCCGGCCGGCAGCCCTAACAACTCCGCCAGGGCTTGCGGTTCAAACAGCGACACCCAGCCCATGCCCAGGCCTTCGGCGCGGGACGCCAGCCAAAGGTTCTGGATGGCGCAAGACAGCGACGCCATGTCCATTTCCGGCAAGGTACGTCGGCCGAAGATATGCCGCTCACGATCGTCCATCAGCGCGGCGACCAGCACCTCGGCGCAGTCGTTGATGCCTTCGACCTTGAGCTTCATGAATTCGTCGGAGCGCTCGCCGAGGGCTTCGGCGGTGCGGATACGTTCGTCTTCCACCAGTTGCTGGATCTTACCGCGCAGGGCCCGATCGCTGATGCGGATGAAACGCCAGGGCTGCATCAGGCCGACACTCGGCGCCTGGTGCGCGGCTTCGAGCAGACGCCTCAATAACGCAGGCTCGACCGTGCCACCGCTGAAGTGGCGCATGTCGCGACGTTCGCCGATGGCTCGATAGACGGCTGCGCGTTCGACTGCGGAAAAGGCGTTGTCGGTCATGGCCTGCTCGCGATGGCGGTCTCACGATCAGGCACAAATAGCGCAGCAATCGCTTGAGGGTTAGACGGAAAATAAAAATGCACATAAGAAGCGGTCATCCGCCCCTCACGATAAACCGCCTCCGCCCCTCGCCCACCATTCGGGCTCAGCCCACGAGCAATCGGTTCAAGCTCGGTGCTGGTCAGCGAATGGTGATAGGTGTGCCCCCGCAGCAAACCTTCCGGCAATTCAACCGCCTGCAGGGCCAACGCAGCGAGACGCTTCTGCATCACCGCGTCACCGCTCAACAAGCCGACCAGTTCGGCGCGAGTGCCCTCGACATCGGTCAGCGAATCCAGCAGATAGAGCATGCCGCCACATTCGGCCAACAGCGGTTTGCCCGCGGCATGGTGAGCGCGGATCGCCGTCAGCATCGAGGTGTTTTGCGCCAACGCCACGTGGTGCAATTCAGGGTAACCACCCGGCAGATAAAGGCTGTCTGCCTCCGGCAACCCGCTATCGCGAATCGGCGAGAAGAAAGACAATTCGGCGCCCATCGCCCGCAGCAGATCCAGGCTCGCGCCATAGGTAAACGCGAAGGCTTCGTCGCGGGCCACGGCAATCCGCACACCGGCCAGCAACGGTTCGGCCGCGATCATTTCAGGCGCGGCGAATTCCACGGCCGGCGGCAGCGCTACGTCGCAACTGTTGGCCAATGAATCGGCTGCCGCATCGAGACGCATATCGAGGTCATTCAGCTCGCTGGCCTGAACCAGGCCCAAATGCCGACTCGGCAGTTCGATTCCCGTTTCTCGCGACAGCGCGCCGTACCAGCGCAAGCCTTCAGTCAGGCTGCCTTCGAGCAATTGCGCGTGACGCAAAGTGCCGACCCGGTTGGCCAACACGCCGGCAAACGGCAAATCCGGCTGATAGCGCGCAAGGCCCAGGGCCAATGCGCCAAACGTCTGCGCCATGGCAGTGCCGTCGATCACGCCCAGCACCGGCACGCCGAAGTGCCGCGCCAGATCAGCACTGGACGGCGTACCGTCGAACAGCCCCATGACTCCTTCGATGAGGATCAGATCGGCTTCGCCAGCGGCTTCCCACAATAGACGACGACTTTCCTGCTCGCCGACCATCCACATGTCCAGTTGATAGACCGGTGCACCGCTTGCGCGCTCGAGAATCATCGGATCGAGAAAGTCCGGGCCGCATTTGAACACGCGAACCTTGCGCCCCTGATTGCGATGCAAACGGGCGAGCGCGGCGGTGACGGTGGTCTTGCCCTGACCGGAGGCCGGCGCGGCAATCAATACCGCCGGGCATTGACGTGGTTGACTCACAACTCGACGCCTTTTTGCGCTTTGATCCCGGCCTGGAAGGCGTGCTTGATCATGCCCATTTCGGTGACGGTGTCAGCCAGTTCGATCATCTCCGGTTTGGCGCCGCGACCGGTGACCACCACGTGCTGCATCGGCGGACGGGCCTGCAAGTCGCTGAGCACCTGATCGAGGTCGAGATAACCGTGCTTGAGGGCGATGTTCAACTCATCGAGTACCACCAGACCGATGGACGGGTCGCTCAGCAGTTCGCGGGACACCGCCCAGGCGGCTTCGGCGGCGGCGATGTCGCGCTGGCGATCCTGGGTTTCCCAGGTGAAGCCCTCGCCCATCACATGAAAACGCACCTGTTCCGGGAAGCGCCGGAAGAACAGCTCCTCGCCAGTGCTGTTGCGCCCCTTGATGAACTGCACCACGCCGCACTGCATGCCGTGGCCCATGGCCCGCGCAAGCATGCCAAACGCCGAACTGCTTTTGCCTTTGCCGTTACCGGAAAGCACCAGCAGCAAACCGCATTCATTCGGCGAGTTGGCGATGCGTTCGTCGATCACCGCTTTTTTGCGCAGCATGCGCGCCAGATGGCGTTCGTCACGATCGGGGATATCAGTCATAGGGGAGCTCTCCGTTGAGGCTGGATAACGGCGGGCAGGCACAAGAATAGACGGCAAGAAGCCTGGCATCGCCCACCGTGATGCCGCTGAATGGATCAGGCCGGTCTCCGGGCTCATGAGCGGCACTTGGCCCGACTGCGCGCCTTCCCGCATCGTTCATCGACACAGTGGCATCAGGCGCAGTCTTCACTCATTTACCGTTGCGGGGGCAGCGCCGGGATCGTGATCATTCTTCGCTGGAAGAAATCCACTCACCGGCTTCCCTGTTTCACTCTGTCGACCAAGGCCACAGAGCACCTGAAACAAGCCGCGAAGGTTAGAGGGTTGGGGGTGGAGCGTCAATTAAAGACGGGACGCCTTCCGGCGAATAACTGCCGTCGATCAATTATCTGACGCCAATCTTGTGCCACACTGTCAGCAGTGATATCAAAGAGCCACAACCTCATAACACAATAACAAGGGTGAGCCACATGCAAGGCATGATCATCAGCAATCCGAAGCTGGAATTCCTGCGACCGGTGCTGGAACGCTGGTTTGACTGTATCGACCGCTACAACGCCGTGCGCGGCGATAACGATACGCCTTACTGGTACGACGAAAAGGCCAACCTCGGCCTGCTCTGCGCCGCGGCCTGGATGGCGGAAATGGTCACGCTGCAGCAAACACCGACGCGCAAACAGACCGAAGAAGGCGAACGCAACGCCCGCGCCGATCTGTTTATCGCCACCAGCGAAGAGCGCGCGTACCTCCAGGCCACCCAACGCTGGCCGCGGGTCAATAGCTTGAACCTGACCCAGGCACTTGCGGACATCACCAGCGATGCGAAGCGCATCAGCTACGCCAGCGACCTGAAACTCGGCTGCCTGTTTGTCGCCCCACAAAAAGCCCAGCACAGCGCCACCCCGGAAGAACTCCAGGACATGCTCGACGACCTGCAAAAGGAACACACCTGCGCCGTGGCCTGGTATTTTCCCTACGCCTACCGCAAGTTGCACAATGAAGCCGGCAACTACCATCCGGGGATCGCCGTACTGTTCAAGGAAGCCCGCGGCTGACCGGTTGAACCATCGGGTGTCTACGCTTCTCTATGATTACGTCAATGCATTCATAGGGAAGATCAGTAATGCGCAAACCCCAACTCGTTTTCATCATCGCGCTCGCCGGAGGGCTCGCCGCTTGTGGTGAAACCTCCAGCCTGCAAGTCTCGGATGGCACAGGCCCCTCGCCCAAGCTGCCAGAACCGAATAAAACCCTGATCCCGACGGTGAACATTGCCCCGGCGATCGGCTGGCCTGCTGGCGCGAAACCCATCGCCGCGCCAGGCACTCAAGTCGCGGCATTTGCCGAAGGCCTCGATCATCCGCGCTGGCTCTATGTGCTACCCAACGGTGATGTACTGGTGGCCGAAACCAATGCGCCGCCCAAACCCGATGACGGCAAAGGCATACGCGGCTGGGTCATGGGCAAAGTGATGGGCCGCGCCGGTGCCGGCGTTCCCAGCCCGAACCGCATCACCCTGCTGCGGGACCAGAACCACGACGGCATTGCCGAAACCCGCACGGTATTCCTGGAAAACCTCAACTCGCCCTTCGGCATGACGCTGGTCGGCAAGGACCTGTACGTCGCCGACACCGACCGCCTGCTGCTTTTCCACTACGAAAACGGCGAGACGGCGATCAAGTCACAGCCGATCAAGGTGGTTGATTTGCCGGGCGGCACACTGAATCACCACTGGACCAAAAATGTCATCGCCAGCAAGGACGGCAGCAAGCTGTACGTCACCGTGGGCTCGAACAGCAACGTCGGTGAAAACGGCATGGATCAGGAGGAAGGACGCGCAGCGATCTGGGAAGTGGATCGCGCCACCGGCAGCCATCGGATCTTCGCCTCGGGGATTCGCAATCCAAACGGCCTGGCCTGGGAACCGCAGAGCGGCGCGCTGTGGACGGCGGTCAACGAGCGTGACGAAATCGGCAGCGACCTGGTGCCGGACTACATCACTTCAGTGAAGGATGGCGGGTTCTACGGCTGGCCTTACAGTTACTACGGCCAGCACGTCGACGTGCGTGTAACGCCGCAAAATCCCGAACGGGTGGCCAAGGCGATCGCGCCAGACTACGCGGTGGGGCCACATACCGCATCGCTGGGCCTGACGTTCGCCGAAGGCAGCAAGTTGCCAGCGCCATTCACCCAAGGCGCCTTCATCGGCCAACACGGCTCATGGAACCGCAAACCACACAGTGGCTATAAAGTGATTTTCGTGCCATTCAGCGCCGGCAAACCGACCGGGCAGCCGGTGGATGTGCTCACTGGCTTCCTCACCGACGACGAAAAAGCCATGGGCCGGCCGGTGGGCGTAGTGATCGATCAGCAGGGCGGCCTGTTGGTGGCGGATGATGTGGGGAACAAGATTTGGCGCGTTTGCGCAGCCCAATAACTGCAACACACATTCCTGTGGGAGCGGGGGATCAGCGCTTGCGACAGAGGGTGAGGCCATCACCCAACGGCAACAGCGACAGATCCACCCGCGAGTCATCCTTCAAGGCGCGATTGAGCGCCTGGATGGCTCGGGTGTCTTCACTCTCAGGATTCGCCTCAAGCACCCGCCCGCTCCACAGCGTGTTATCGAACACCGCCAGACCGCCGACCCGCAACAAACGCAACGCATGCTCCAGATAAGCCGGATAGTTAGCCTTGTCGGCATCAACGAATATCAGATCAAAGTTCTCGCCCTGCCCTTGCTGCTCTAGCTGGGCGAGAGTTTCCAGCGCGGGCGCCAGATGCAAATCAATGCGCCCGGCCAGGCCTGCTTCCTGCCAGTAACGGCGCGCCGTGGCGTTGTAATCGCCGGGGATGTCGCAACAGATCAGCGAACCGTCATCTGGTAATGCAGCGGCCATGCACAAGGCGCTGTAACCGGTGAAGGTGCCGACTTCCAGCAAACGCCTGGCGCCAATGAGCTTGACCAGCAACGCGAGGAATTGCCCCTGCTCCGGCGCCACCTGCCAGCGAGCCATGGGCAGCGCCTGGGTTTCGTCACGCAGACGCTTGAGCAGTGGCGTTTCCCTCAGGGAAACGTCGAGCAGGTATTGGTAGAGAGAATCGTCGAGATTGAGTGTGCGAGCGGTCATGACAACCTCCGTCAGCGGGTAATGCTATTCACTTAAGAGAGTCTTGAATCAGAGAAACCTGTGGCGAGGGAGCTTGCTCCCGCTTGAGTGCGTAGCACTCACAAAAATTGGCGATGATTGTCAGACTTTTGGGGCCGCTACGCAGCCCAGCGCGAGCAAGCTCGCTCGCCACAAAGGGACGCACGATCCAAGAGCGCGCCTAAATGAACAGCATTACCGTTAGGGGGGGCCCTAGGGATTATGTGCCAAGTGCTCAGGCTGCAAGACGCGCTTGGCGCTCAGATAGGCTTTCTGCCAGTAAGCTTTGGACAAGCTGTCCAGCTTGACTGTGCCGCCCGTGGCCGGCGCATGAACGAAGCGGCCTTCGCCGACGTAGATCCCGGCGTGGCTGACCTGGGAACCACCATTGGTGGCGAAGAAAATCAGGTCACCGGTTTGCAGGCCTTCCTTGCCGACATTGGGGGCCTGCATGCCGATCATCTCGCGTGTGGAGCGCGGCAAGGAAATGCCGGCAACATCGCGATAGACATAACCGATCAGGCCGCTGCAATCGAACCCGGAATCCGGCGTGTTGCCGCCCCAGCGATAAGGCGTTCCCACCAGACCAAGCGCGCGAAACAGCACGTCTTCTGCCGCAGGGGAAAAGGCTTGGGAGGAACCGAAAACAATGGGCGCGCGAACCACCGGCGCCGGGGGTGGTGTACGGCTGGCACAGGCGCTGAGCAGCGCTGCGAAGAACATGAGTGCGAGGCGGGCCGACATCGTCATAAACAGAACATCCTGATCTGGCTGCGGCTTTTTTCTGCCCCGAAGACAGAAAAGAAAACCGCCTGCGCAGAACGCAGGCGGTTTGCCATCAATAATAGATCAGGATTCTAGCGGCTACGCGGCAAACTTCAAGTAAGACTTTAACTTCGCCTTACAAGTCGTACGTTTACTTGCGTACAGTGACCATAGTCGGCGCCATCGCGAGTGCGCGCTTGGCTTCGATGAAGGTCTTGCTCCAGTAGCTGTCGCCCAGGTTATCGACCCGGACACCACCGCTTTTGCGGCTGCTGGAGTGGATGAACTGGTTGTCGCCCAAGTAGATCCCGGCGTGACTGACACGACCGCGACGACCATTGGTAGCGAAGAACAGCAGGTCACCCGGCTTGAGATTATTGCGAGCGACCAGCGGAGCATTCACGTTGATCATTTCGCGAGTAGAGCGCGGCAAGTCCATACCGGCTTCTTCGCGGAACAGATAACCGATGAAGCCGCTGCAGTCGAAGCCTGCCTCGGAGGTGCCGCCGAAACGGTAACGGGTACCGATCAGGGACATGCCACGTTCGAGGATACTGTCGGCCAGAACCGGAAGCTGGTACGACTTGCCGCCGGCGAAGTCTGCCAGTTCTTTATTGGTGGCCACTTCTTCCTGGTAAAGATCTTGCTGGAAAAGCACGGAAGATTGCGCGGTAACTGAATTTGTAGCCCGCTGTTGTTGCTCTTGCTGGGACACTGGAGAGTGGGCAGCGCAACCGAACAACAGGGTGACGAGTGCGAGAGGCACGAGGGGTGCGAAGCGATTTAGCATGGGCACGACCGTGGCTGATAGTTTGAAGAAGCCGAGACTATGCCCGCTATCAACCTCATTTGCAAATTCAATCGATCTTTATGTGACTTATCGGTTTCCCGTTTACATCTAAGCGCTTAAGCCCATTTTGAATCTTGACGCAGCCTGCCCCCATGCAGGAAAGCGGCTTTTTTGACGCCTGGAATATGCCGAACCCCGCGTAAAACCTGGGCTTGGCAGATTTTTTACCAACCCAGGGTTTCTTTCAGGAACGGGATTGTCAGCTTGCGCTGAGCTTGGAGGGAAGCCTGATCGAGGCGCTCAAGCAACTCGAAAAGTGCACTCATGCTGCGGGTGCCACGGGTCAAAATAAAATGCCCGACTTCGTCGGTCAGGTGCAGGCCACGACGGGATGCGCGCAACTGCAAGGCACGCAATTTGTCTTCGTCAGAGAGCGGACGCATCTGGAAGATGAGGGCCAGTGTCAGGCGCGACTTGAGGTCCGCCAGTTTCACCGGCAGTTCGCGCGGGGACGTCGAGGCGGCGATCAGCAGACGCCGACCGCTGTCCCGCAGACGATTGAACAGATGGAACAGCGCCTCTTCCCAATCCGCCTTGCCGGCAACCGCCTGCAGATCATCCAGGCAGACCAGTTCGTATTGTTCGAGGTTATCGAGGATTTCGATACCGCGATCCAGCAATTCGGCCAACGGCAGGTACACCGCCGGCTCCCCCAACTGCTCGAAGCGAAGACACGCCGCCTGCAACAAATGCGTGCGCCCTACCCCGTCCTTGCCCCAGAGGTAAATCAGGCTTTCCGTCCAGCCGGCATCGGCTTCGCATAGCCGCTCGACATAGCCGAGTGCAGCGGCATTGGCGCCTGGGTAGTAATTGATAAAGGTAGCGTCATCACGCAGACGCACACCTAGGGGCAGCTGAATCGGTTTCATGCTGACTGAACAGTTCCAAAGGAACCGTTAGTGGCCTCTGTGTAAAGTTTGCGAAGTTTATACCCGTGAAGCTGACCGCACAATGCGACAGACCACAAGCAAAATCAAAGGTTTGCGTTAGTTAGGGGGCGCTCTCAATTAGTTTTCCCGCCGCGCCGGGTCTGCTGTTGTGCAGGGCAAGGCGCGAGAAGCGTAGTTTGGTCATTCCAAATAAGCTTCGAGCAACGCAGCCCTGCACAACAGCAGGCCCGGCCCTTCGGGTTGTGCCTTAAAGCGGGCCAGGCTGCGTTGCAGGCCTTGGAAAGGGAACAACCATTCCCAGCGGCCTGCGCCTTGCCTGGCCCGCTTTAAGGCGACAACGCGGCGGGAAAACTAATTGAGAGCGCCCCCTGATGCACTGGTTTTATGACAGTTTCTTTGGCGCACGCAAGTGACAGCCGGACCAGGGAGGCGGGCAAACCTGGCATGAAACCGGAATGCCCGCTACGAACGATCAAAAAACCTTATGGTTCAAGTTTGTCGGCACCGCCGTAGATATCCGAGTCCTTATACAAATCATGCACGTGGCGCACCAGGACCATGATCACCGCCGCCACCGGCAATGCCAGCAGCACACCGGTAAAACCGAACAGCTCGCCGCCTGCCAGGATGGCGAAGATCACCGCCACCGGGTGCAGGCCGATCCGGTCGCCCACCAGCAACGGTGTCAGGACCATGCCTTCCAGCGCCTGGCCAACCATGAACACCGCGACGATACCGATCATGGGATACAGATCGCCACCGAACTGGAACAATCCGGCGATCAATGCCGCACCAATCCCGATAACGAATCCCATGTACGGCACGATCGCCGCCAGCCCCGCGATCAGACCGATCAACAGCCCCAGTTCCAGCCCGACCATCATCAAGCCTGCGGCATAGATCACGCCCAGCGCCAGCATCACCAGCAACTGCCCGCGCACGAACGCCCCGAGCACTTCATGACACTCGCCCGCCAGGGACATGACACGCTTTTCACGATCACGCGGCAGCAGGCTACGGACCTTGGCCATCATCAGGTCCCAATCGCGCAGCAGATAAAAACTCACCACCGGGATCAGCACCAGATTGGCCAGCCAACCGATCAACGCAAGACCGGAAGCGGTCGCCTGACTCAGCACCACGCCAACAATGTCAGAGGTCTGGCCCATGTGCTCGCTGATCGCCGCCTTGAGCTTGTCGAATTTCCAGAAATTATCCGATAGCCCAAATTTCGATTGCGCCCACGGCAATGCGGTGTGCTGCAACCAATCGAGCATCTGCGGCGCCAGTTCGTACAAGCGAAACAGCTGCTTGGCGAGCATCGGCACCAACACCAACAGCAAGGTCGTGAAGATCAAGGTAAACAGCGCGAACACCGCCACCACGCCCCAGGTCCGTGACAGACCGAACTTCTCCAGGCGATCCACCAACGGGTCGAACAGATAAGCCAGCAACAGCGCCACCAGGAACGGCGTCAGGATCGGGTGCAACAGGTAAACAAACGCGCAAAGCAGGACCACCCCACCGAGCCAGAACCAACGCCGTGTATCGGCCATGTACCACTCCTGCTTCTATATAAAGAAAACTACCAGCGAAAACGTAACTGCGGCATCGGGGCCGGGGCTGGCGCTACGGCCGGTGCCGAGCCAGCAGCCACGGGTTGAACAGGTGCCACGGATGCCGGCGCCTCACCGGCCGGAACTTCCTGCAACTTCGCCAGCGACAATTGCGCCCGCAGCTGATCGGGGCTGCCATTGACGCGATAAAGCACGCGGTCACCATCGACGCTTTGCAGACGCGCGCCAAATGGCTCCAGCAAACGCCCGAGCGTCGCATAACGCTCCAGATTCATCCCCTGCACTTCCAGCAATTGCTCGCTCGACACACCCGGCTTGGCGACAAAACGCGTTGCCAGACGCTCGCTGACCGCCAGCATCACCGCATCGGCCACAGCGGCGGTATCGGCGCCCTGCACGCTACCGGCTTCTTTCTGATCGCCCAGCCACAAACGCCACTTGGCTTGCCATTGGCCACCCTCTTCACGGGCATGCACCGCCAGCAAGGCATCAGCATTGTAACGGTCGGATGCGCCCTGCAGCGGCGCAGGGTCTGCACTTTCCAGATTCGGCGCAGTGGCGACGATCTGTTCATTCAGGTCCGCCAGCGGCAGACGCAACGGCAGCCCACGGTGCTGAGCCGCCCGACGCAGGGGCGCTGCGCTGGCCTGGCCATCGCCCACCAGGCTCGAACCTTCGGTGGAGTCGTTCAACCACCAGCCGAGGATCGATGGCCGATTGGCGCTCCACACAGGCAACCCGGCACGGCGCAACGCCTGTTCGGTGGTGGCCGGATCGAAATCGACTTTCAAGACCTCCGGCGGCCCGGCGTCGTAACCGAACTGGCTGATAATCTGCTGAGGGTCTTTACGCACGGCCGCCAGACCGGGGCTCTGCGCAGCCTTGGGATCGCCGGTCAGGCGCAACACCAGCGTTTCCAGCGCCCGCTGAGTCGCCTGATCGCGCTCCTCCGGCGTCTGGCTACTAACAGGTTGGCGCACTTGATAGAGGCCTTTGACGGTTTCAGCATGACTGCTCAGGCTGACCACGGATAAACAGCCCACGAACATGAATTTAAGAAAACGCATGAAAGATTCCTGACGACAAGAGCGGCTGGAACAGACCGCATGAACTAGGCTGTGACCACACGCCCACGCAAAACATTCACCCGGTCCCGGTAAGTTTTCGCACTGTCATAACGATAGACGGTTAACGTCGATACCTTATACAGCCAACCGGGACGCCACTAACACGGGCAATATCGGTTTTTTTAACGCGATATGCCCCTGCCCGTCGGCACGAGGATGGCCGCTGCCCCTCAAGCCTGATAAAATCGCGCGCCTTCGCAGACCGGCAACAGCCGGGCGCCCTGAAATTCGCGTACGGCATTGCCCTTCGCCAGCTTCAGTGGCCCCACTGGACTCGGTCGTTACCCCTGAATCCCCCCTAAAGGCCTGGATCATGAGCAAGCAACCCTCCCTGAGCTACAAGGACGCCGGTGTAGACATCGACGCCGGTGAAGCATTGGTCGAACGCATCAAGAGCGTCGCCAAGCGCACTGCGCGCCCGGAAGTCATGGGCGGCCTGGGCGGTTTCGGCGCCCTCTGCGAAATCCCGGCCGGTTACAAGCAACCAGTACTGGTCTCGGGCACTGATGGCGTCGGTACCAAGCTGCGCCTGGCGCTGAACCTGAACAAGCACGACAGCATCGGCATCGACCTGGTGGCCATGTGCGTGAACGACCTGGTGGTATGCGGCGCCGAGCCGCTGTTCTTCCTCGACTACTACGCCACCGGCAAACTCAACGTCGACACCGCCGCACAAGTTGTGACCGGCATCGGCGCCGGCTGCGAACTGTCCGGCTGCTCCCTGGTCGGCGGCGAAACCGCTGAAATGCCTGGCATGTACGAAGGCGAAGACTACGACCTGGCCGGTTTCTGCGTCGGCGTCGTGGAAAAATCCGAAATCATCGACGGTTCCAAAGTCGCTGCCGGCGATGCCCTGCTCGCCCTGCCGTCTTCTGGCCCACACTCCAACGGCTACTCGCTGATCCGCAAGATCATCGAAGTGTCGGGTTCCGACATCGAGAACATCCAGCTCGACGGCAAACCGCTGACTGACCTGCTGATGGCCCCGACCCGTATCTACGTGAAGCCGCTGCTCAAGCTGATCAAGGACACCGGCGCTGTCAAAGCCATGGCCCACATCACCGGTGGCGGCCTGCTGGACAACATCCCGCGCGTATTGCCAAAAGGCGCTCAAGCGGTGGTTGACGTTGCAAGCTGGACTCGCCCTGCCGTGTTCGACTGGCTGCAAGAGAAAGGCAACGTCGACGAAACCGAAATGCACCGCGTGCTGAACTGCGGCGTCGGCATGGTTATCTGCGTCGCTCAAGAGCACGTTGAATCCGCGCTGAAGGTCCTGCGTGAAGCCGGCGAGCAACCATGGGTCATCGGTCAGATCTCCACCGCTGCCGAAGGCGCGGCCCAGGTCGAACTGAAGAACCTCAAGGCTCATTAATGTCCCAGACCTGTGATGTGGTGGTGCTGCTGTCCGGCACCGGCAGTAACTTGCAGGCCTTGATCGACAGCACGCGGACCGGCGACAGCCCGGTCCGCATCGCTGCGGTGATTTCCAACCGCGCCGACGCCTACGGCCTGCAACGCGCCAGGGACGCGGGTATCGACACCCGCACCCTGGATCACAAGGCTTTCGAAGGTCGCGAGGCCTTCGATGCCGCGCTGATCGAACTGATCGACGCCTTCAACCCAAAACTCGTGGTACTGGCCGGTTTCATGCGCATTCTCAGCGCTGACTTCGTGCGCCACTATTCGGGTCGCCTGCTCAATATCCATCCCTCGCTGCTGCCCAAATACAAAGGGTTACACACTCATCAGCGCGCGCTGGAGGCCGGCGATACTGAACACGGCTGTTCCGTGCACTTCGTCACCGAGGAACTCGATGGCGGACCACTGGTCGTACAGGCAGTAATACCGGTAGAGTTGCACGATTCGCCGCAGAGCCTGGCGCAGCGAGTCCATACCCAGGAACACCTGATCTACCCGATGGCCGTACGCTGGTTTGCCGAAGGTCGTTTAGCGCTCGACGAACAAGGTGCTTTACTGGATGGACAGTTGCTCGCGGCCAGCGGCCACTTGATTCGAACCTAGGAGATTTTATGCGTCGTGCCCTGCTCTTCGCTTGTGCTCTGCTTGCCCTGCCGTTTGCGCAGGCCGCAGACCTTCAACCGTTCTCCGCCAGCTACACCGCCGACTGGAAGCAACTGCCCATGAGCGGCACCGCCGAGCGCAGCCTGACCAAGGCAGCCAACGGCGTCTGGAAACTCAGCTTCAAGGCGTCGATGATGATCGCCAGCCTGACCGAAGAAAGCACCCTGACCCTGGACAAGGACACGCTGCTGCCACAGTCCTACCACTTCGAACGCGGTGGCCTGGGCAAAGCCAAGAAAGCTGATCTGGACTTCGACTGGACCAACAAGATGGTCACCGGCACTGATCGCGGCGATCCGGTCAAGATCCCGCTCAATCGCGGCATGGTCGACAAATCCACCTATCAACTGGCCTTGCAGCACGATGTGGCGGCCGGCAAAAAGACCATGAGCTACCCGGTCGTCGATGGCGGCGAAGTCGATACCTATGACTTCCGCGTACTGGGTTCGGAGAAGGTCGACACCAAGGCTGGCCAGATCGATGCGATCAAGGTCGAGCGCGTGCGCGATCCGACACAAAGCAAGCGCATCACCGTGCTGTGGTTCGCCAAGGACTGGGATTACCTGCTGGTCCGTCTGCAACAAGTCGAAACCGACGGCAAGGAGTACAACATCATGCTCCTCGACGGTACGGTCAACGGCAAGACAGTCAAAGGCAGCTGATCCGCAACGACACGAAAGCCCCGCAAACGCGGGGCTTTTTTGATCGAATGACTTCTTCCTAATGCCTGCGAGGTTTCCATGACCGTTACCGTCAATACAGTCTCTGCCGAAGGTTTTCGTCACAGCGTCCAGATCGATGACCACGAACTCTTTGCCGATGTGCCGAAAACCTCTGGCGGCGAAGGCTCCGCGCCTGAACCACACGACTACTTCGACGCAGCCCTCGGTGCCTGCAAGGCATTGACGCTGAAAATGTATGCCAAGAAAAAGAACATCCCGCTGACAGGCGTCGAGGTTGAGGTAAAGCGCGACAACAGTGAAGAACAGAAAGGCAAATACGCCCTGCACGTCGAACTCACACTCAAAGGCGTACTCACCGACGCCCAGCGCGACGAGCTGCATCGTGTGGCTGACCGCTGCCCGGTACACAAGCTGATGACCACCTCTGAAGTCAGTATCGAAACCCATCTGTCCGAAGGTGCCTTCAGCCAATAGCGGCAAGGGCCGCGCAAGCGGGTTATGCTCCCTGCGTCACCCGCTCAGCCTGGAATGCACCATGAACACTCCGCTCGTGATCCGTCCCCGCGCCGAAGATGTCGAAGGCCAGCCGATCCTTCGGCCTTTGCCGTCAGCCAAATGCCGCAACGTCGGACCTTTCGTGTTTTTCGACCACATGCTCGAAACCCGCTATCCACCGGGTAAAGGCATGAACATCCGTCAGCATCCGCACATCGGTCTGTCCACCCTCACCTACCTGTTCGAAGGGAAAATCCAGCACAAGGACAGTCTCGGTTCCGATCAGGTGGTGGACACCGGTGATGCCAGCTGGATGACCGCCGGCAGTGCAATCGCCCACGTCGAGCGCACGCCCGAAGCATTGAAGGAAAGCGGCTTCACCATGCACGGCTTGCAGATCTGGCTGGCTTCGCCCAAGGACCGTGAACACGGTCCGGGGCACTACAGCCACCATCCGGCCGCCACGCTGCCAGTCAGCGATAACCTTGGGGTGAAGATACGAATGATCGCCGGGTCAGGCTTTTGCCTCGAATCGCCGGTCCCGGTGCTTTCCCCTACGCTGTATGCCGAATTGAACCTGCAAACGGCGACCACGTTGCTCATACCCACTGAGCACGAAGAGCGAGCGCTGTATGTGTTGAGCGGCGCGGCGCAGCTCGATGGCGAGCTGCTGGAACCCTACACACTAGTGGTGCTGCCGACCGGGGAAGAGATGACGCTGTTCGCCGAGAGCGACTGTCATGCCGTGCTGTTTGGCGGAGCGCCACTGGATGGGCCGCGACGGATCAACTGGAATTTCGTGGCCAGTGACCCGGCATTGATCGATGAGGCACGTCGGCGCTGGGCGGCCGGGGATTGGCCGACAGTGCCGGGGGAAAGCGAACGGATTGAGTTGCCGTAGCGCGTAAACATCAAAAGATCGCAGCCTTCGACAGCTCCTACAGAGGTACGCGCCCCCTGTAGGAGCTGTCGAGTGAAACGAGGCTGCGATCTTTTGATCTGAAGGGCAATCAGCCCTTGAACACTTCATCCAGCAAGTTATGCATCGACGTAAACGCACGAGCGGCCGTTTTCGCGTCATACATCATCGTCCCCGGCACGTTGGCACGGGGATCGGTGAACGAATGCACTGCGCCACCGTAGCTCAGCAATTGCCAATCCACACCAGCGGCATTCATTTCAGCTTCAAACGCCGGCAGCTGCTCTTTCGCCACCAACGGATCGGCAGCGCCATGCAGCACCAGCACCGAGCCCTTGATGTTTTTCGCATCGTTCACGTTCGGCGTATCGAGGGTGCCGTGGAACGACACCGCCGCTTTCACTGGCGCACCGGCACGCGCCAATTCCAGCGCACAGCAACCACCAAAGCAGAAACCGAACGTCGCCAGTTTCGAGGTATCGACCGCCGCTTCGCCCTGACTTTGCAGCTGTTCGAAGGCAGCCTGCATGCGTTTGCGCAGTAAGGCGCGATCATTCTTCAACGGCATCATCGCCGCGCCTGCCTCGTCGCCGTTCTGCGGACGAACCGCTTGGCCGTAGAGGTCCGCGATCAATACCACGTAGCCCTTGGAGGCCACCGACCTGGCGATTTCTTCGGCACCGGCACTGACGCCCATCCAGTTCGGCGCCATCAACAGACCCGGGCGCGGGCCTTTATGGTCGGCATCGAAGGCCAGACGGCTTTCATACGACTGGCCATCAATCTGATAGGCAACGGAACGAACAGTGATTTGGCTCATAACTGACTCCCAGTAAAAAAGCACCAGAATGAAAAAACCCGCCGAAGCGGGTTTTTATACAACTTGGTTAAACCGACAGTTCAACCAGCAGCTTGTTCAGACGGCGCACATAAGCGGCCGGGTCTTTCAAGCTGTCGCCGGCCGCCAGGGCCGCCTGATCGAACAGAATGTGCGACAGGTCGCCGAAGCGCTCATCGCTCTGCTCGTTGTCGAGCTTCTCGATCAGCGGGTGAGCCGGGTTGAATTCGAAAATCGGCTTCGAATCCGGAACCTTCTGACCGCTGGCTTCCAGGATCTGACGCATTTGCAGGCCCAGGTCCTGCTCGCCGATGGCCAGAATCGCCGGGGAATCGGTCAGACGGTGGGAAACCCGCACTTCAGCAACAGAATCGCCCAGTGCAGTCTTCAGACGCTCAACCAGACCTTCTTTGGACTTGGCGACTTCTTCCGCGGCTTTCTTGTCCTCTTCCGAGTCCAGGTTACCGAGGTCCAGATCACCGCGCGCCACGTCGACAAAGCTCTTGCCGTCGAAATCGCTGAGGTAGCTCATCAGCCACTCGTCGATGCGGTCGGTCAGCAGCAGCACTTCGATGCCTTTCTTACGGAAGACTTCCAGGTGCGGGCTGTTTTTGACTTGCGCGTAGGTTTCGCCAGTCAGGTAGTAGATCTTGTCCTGACCTTCCTTGGCGCGGGCCAGGTAGTCGGCCAGACCTACAACTTGCTCGCCGTCATCGCCCTGAGTGGATGCAAAACGCAGCAGGCCAGCAATTTTCTCTTTGTTGGCGAAATCTTCTGCCGGGCCTTCTTTCATGACCTGACCGAAGTTCTTCCAGAAGCCTTTGTATTGCTCGGGCTCGTTCTTCGCCAGTTTTTCCAGCATGTCCAGGACGCGCTTGGTCAGCGCCGACTTCATCGAGTCGATGATCGGATCTTTCTGCAGGATTTCCCGCGACACGTTCAGCGACAGGTCGTTGGAGTCGACCACGCCTTTGATGAAGCGCAGGTACAGCGGCAGGAACGACTCGGCCTGATCCATCACGAACACGCGCTGTACGTACAGTTTCAGGCCTTTCGGCGCTTCACGCTGGTACAGGTCGAACGGCGCACGGGTCGGCACATACAGCAGCGAGGTGTACTCGAGCTTGCCTTCGACCTTGTTGTGGCTCCAGCTCAGCGGGTTTTCGAAATCATGGGCAACGTGCTTGTAGAACTCCTGGTATTCCTCGTCCTTCACTTCAGTGCGAGGGCGAGTCCACAGGGCGCTGGCGCGGTTGACGGTTTCCCACTCAACGGCCGGCTGCTCTTCACCTTCGACGGCTGCCACTTCTTTCGGCAACTCGATCGGCAAGGCGATGTGATCGGAGTACTTCTTGATGATGTTGCGCAGACGCCAGCCATCGGCGAACTCGTCTTCAGCGGACTTCAGGTGCAGGACAATGCGCGTACCGCGGTCGGCTTTCTCGACGGTGGCGATTTCGAATTCGCCTTCGCCCTTGGACGACCAGTGCACACCCTCGCTGGTAGCAAGGCCGGCACGGCGGCTGAATACATCAACTTTGTCGGCGACGATGAACGCCGAGTAGAAACCGACACCGAACTGACCGATCAGGTGCGAATCTTTTTTCTGATCACCAGACAGGTGTTTCATGAAATCGGCCGTGCCGGACTTGGCGATGGTGCCCAGATGGGTGACCGCGTCTTCGCGGCTCATGCCAATGCCGTTGTCTTCGAGGGTGACGGTTTTCGCGTCCTTGTCGAAGCTCACACGGATTTTCAGTTCAGCGCCACCTTCCAGCAATTCAGGCTTGGCCAGCGCTTCAAAGCGTAATTTGTCGACAGCGTCAGAGGCGTTCGAGATCAATTCGCGAAGGAAAATTTCCTTGTTGGAATACAGCGAATGGATCATGAGGTGCAGCAGTTGCTTCACCTCGGTCTGGAAGCCCAGGGTTTCCTTTTGAGTTTCCACACTCATGGTCATCAAACTCCAATCAGATGGCAGTGGCCGCGACCTTGAGGGTCGGCGGCGGGTTGTCATCAAAGTTGGGGGCTGAGATCAGGATTTCAAGGGCTCTTCGATTTTGAAGTGGGCACGGGCCGTGGCAATGGGTTCGGATTCAGTGCTTTGCCAAGCGGTAATCGCCACGTTTGCCACCCGACGCCCCTGTCGGCAAACCTGACATCTGGCCCAGGTATCGCGAAACTGCCCCGTACGCAGGTAGTCGAGGGAAAAGTCGATAATTTTCGGCACGCCGGGCGAACCGGTGCAAATCAGCAGGTGCAGCGCCGCCGACAGCTCCATGAACCCGGCAATCACCCCACCATGGATCGCCGGCAATAAAGGATTGCCGATGTTGTCCTTGTTGGCTGGCAGGCGAAACAGCAGCTCATCCCCCACTCGCGAACATTCGACACCAATCAACCCGGCGTAGGGAATCATCTGCAGCAGCGAAGCGTAGTCCCCCTGCGCATGAGCCTGTTGAAATTGCTCCTTGAACGTGTCGGTCATTTCGCACCTCCGGCAATCGCACCGGCAAAACCTTGGGTACCTTTTACGCCTTTGCCCATGCGCATGAACGTACCCACCACATGGGCGATGGGCTGTTCGGGATCGTCCTGATAGGCAAAACCGCGGGCGAAGATCACGTCGGTGGTCACTCGGTAGCATTGGGCAAAACCGTACACATCCTTGTGCGGCTCGGCGGCGTGCATGTAGTCGATGCGCAAATCGAGCGTCGGGCAGACTTCGAACTCAGGCAGTACACAGAGGGTGGCCATGCCGCAGGCGGTGTCCATCAGCGAGGTCAGCGCGCCGCCATGTATCACCCCGGTTTGTGGGTTGCCAACGATCTGTGGGCTGTACGGCAGAATCACCGTCAACCCTTCGCTGCTCGCGCTGTGTACGCGCATTCCGAGTACCTGACAATGCCGCAACGCCGACAGGAATCGCGTCGCACGCTCAAAAACGGGGTTTTCGGCCATTTGATAAAACTCTTCTTAGTGTCCCGGCAAAGTAGCAGGCTAGTGGGTAAAAGTTCCGCAGAAAAACAAACTTATATATCTGAACGAATTGAGGAACTTAAAGCTGTCGGCTGCGCTCGAAAGGCCAGTAGATACTTTCCATCAGGAGAAACACCCCATGCGTAAGACTTTAGCTATTGCCTTGATGTTGACCGCTTCCCTCGGTCTCGCTGCCTGCGATAAAAAATCCGAGGACAAAGCTCAAGAAGCCACCAAACATGCTGAGCAAGCTCAAGAAAAAATGAGCGAAGCTCAGGATAAAGTGAACGAGGCAGCAAAAGAAAACGCCGAAGCTGCCAAAGCTCAGGCCGAATCGAACGCAGCAGCGACAAAAGAAGCCGCGCCAGAAGCTCCTAAAAACTAAAAACGTTTTTAGTGACAAAAGAAAACCCGCCAAGTGCGGGTTTTCTTTTATCTGCGGCTTTTGTTTGCAATGCAGTATTAGATCAAAATCGTCCTAAAAGTCGGACTAATCATCAGCAACAACGAACACACTAAGCCGACGAACCACACCAGGCTGCGCTGCCAGGCCAAGTCCGCCCAATAGCACAACAGATATATGATGCGCGCGATCACAAAGACTATCGCCAGAGCATCGATCAGCCATCCCGCCGTCTGCGTGGTGTGCGCCATCAACACCCCCACCGCAAAGATCATGAACGCCTCGAAACTGTTCTGATGGGCCGCCAATGCACGGGCACCGAAGCCTGTAAGTTGCGCCTGCTGTTGGCGCGGCAGGTGATTGTTGTAACCACCCTGCTCGTTCATGGCTTTGGCCACCGGGATCTTTGCCACGAAAATCAACAATGCACTGATAAACACACACCAGAACGGAATACTCATCAAGCAGCCTCCTTGTTAACTTCAGGCAATGGCGCCTCTGTGGGGGTATAGACCATCACATCGAGAACGTCGGAGTGAAATTCGCGGCGATACAACACCAGCACGACGCCGGCACTCATCAACATAAACAACCAGGGACTAACGAACCACGCCAGCATGGTCATGCCGAAGTAATAGGAACGCAGGCCGAAGTTGAACTGGTTGGCCGCCATGGAGATGACACGGGCTGCACGGGAAGCGAAGGCTTTACGTTCTTGCTCGGACACATGGCGCTCACCGATCATCGGTGCGGAACCCACGAGAATGGCCGCAAAGTTGTACTGACGCATACACCAGCTGAACGTAAAGAACGCATAGACGAACACCAGCGCCAGGCACAACAACTTGATCTCCGACATGCCCTGGGATGCCTGTTGCACCATCGGGATATCCGCCAGCAACGACACGGCTCTTTCAGACGCCCCCAGCACCGTGAGAATACCGGCCAGGATAATCAATGTGCTGGAGGCGAAGAACGAGGCGTTGCGCTCCAGGTTACCGATCACGCTGGCATCGGCAATACGGTTGTCACGCAGCAGCATGCGGCGCATCCAGTCTTCGCGATACAGGTGCAGCACGCTGGCCAGGCACGCGGTGTCGCGGCCCTTCCATGTCGCATAACGGGTGTAGCCGCCCCAGCAAACGACAAACCAGAGCGCGGCGATGAGATGGATCAGATTGGTGTGAATGAACGACATGCAGTTCCTTGTGATGTGTAGGCGATGATGAAACCTGCGGATAGTGCTTCGACGTTAGCTCATGGAAAAAGACACTGCATCACACGCATAAAAAATGCCCCGTATCGATTGATACGGGGCATTTCATTTGCAGCTCAAGCCCGCTTGTGGCGGGCCCGGTAGCAGCTTAAGCCAGCACTTCTTCGCGCTTGCCCAGCAGGCGGTCGCAGACCACCGCAACCACCAGTGTCATGACCGACGGCACCAGCCATGCCAGGCCCTGCTCGCTCAGCGGCAGGTGAGCCAGTTGAGTCGGCATCCAGTCTGCCAGACCGGCGCCCTTGAGCGCATCGATCATGCCGAAGATGAACGACACCAGCATCACCGGCCCGACGATACGACTTTGCTCATGCCAGAAGTCCTTGCAGAAGCTCAGCGCCACCAAGGCGATGCACGGCGGGTAGATGGCGGTCAGCACCGGAATCGAGAACGCAATCAGCTTGGTGAGGCCCAGGTTGGACACCAGCAGGGAGAACGCAGCCAGGATGATCACCAGCGTCTTGTAGGACAGCGGCAGTACACGGCTGAAGTATTCAGCACAGGCGCAGGTCAGGCCGACCGCTGTGACCAGACAGGCCAGCGAAATCAGCACCGCAAGGAAACCACTGCCCAGGGAGCCGAAAGTATGTTGAACGTAGGCGTGCAATACCGCTGCGCCGTTGGTCGCACCGACGGCCACTTCATGACTGCCCGAACCGAGTCGGAACAGACTGACGTAAACCAGCGCCAGGCCCACACCGGCAATCAGCCCGGCAATGATCGCGTAACGGGTGATCAGGGCTGGCGATTCCACACCACGAGAGCGAATGGCATTGACGATGACAATGCCAAATACCAAGGCGCCCAGCGTATCCATGGTCAGGTAACCATTGATGAAGCCCTGGGAGAACGGTGCCGCCACATATTCAGGGGTGGCCACGCCGATATCGCCAGCCGGCAACGCGAACGCCGCGATGCCGAGAACGGCCAGGGCGATGATCTTCAGCGGTGCGAGGAAGCGTCCTACGGTGTCCAGCAGACGGCCCGGGTAAAGCGAGATGAAGAACACCAGCAGGAAATACACCGAGCTATAGAGGAACAGTGCCAACGGGCTCTCGCCGGTTATCGGCGCCAGGCCCACTTCGAACGACACGGTCGCGGTGCGCGGCGTCGCGAACAACGGGCCGACAGCGAGGTAGCACGCAGCGGCCAGCAGGCCACCGGCAACTTTACCGATCGGGCTGCTCAATGCATCCATTGCACCACCGACCTTGGCCAGGGCGACTACGGTGATCACCGGCAGGCCGACCGCAGTGATCAGGAAACCCAGCGCCGCCATCCAGACATTAGGCCCGGACTGCAAACCGACGATAGGCGGGAAGATGATGTTGCCAGCCCCGACGAACAGGGCAAACGTCATAAAACCCAGTGCCAGGATGTCCTGGCCTTTCAACACTTTCATTAAGGAAATACCACACTACTGAATCGGAATTTAGAGAGGGATTTCCCTTATGGGTGAGGGAAATGCTGTCGATCCGTATAGGACTGACCCGTTTAGCGCGCCGCTGCCTTGTGGGCCGCAGACGCAAAAATGGCGGCTAGCGTAACGAATTTGTCTGACAAACGCACTATTACAGGGCGAACTATCCGATACGCGACATTTCAATGTCGCGTTTACATATCTAAATTTCACAACCGCCCTGTGGCGAGGGAGCTTGTCGGATCGCCGCACCGTCCCGCTCGGCTGCGCAGCAGACGCAAACAGACAAACACACACTGCCTGATGTAACGCGAGTGCAGGTTTTGGGGTCGCTTCGCAACCCAGCGGGAGCAAGCTCCCTCGCCACAATAAGCGCTGCGAATATCTCAAACCCCGGGAACGACAAAGGCCACCCGAAGGCGGCCTTTGTTTGGTGAAGCGTCAGTTAAGCGCGAGGCTTACTTGACAGCCCAACCGGTCAGCTCGGCCAGGGCCTTGCCGATGTCTGCCAGCGAACGCACGGTTTTAACGCCTGCGTCTTGCAGAGCAGCGAATTTCTCGTCTGCAGTGCCTTTGCCGCCAGAGATGATTGCGCCAGCATGGCCCATGCGCTTGCCCGGAGGAGCAGTCACACCAGCGATGTAGGAAACAACCGGCTTGGTCACGTGTGCCTTGATGTAGGCAGCCGCTTCTTCTTCAGCCGAACCGCCGATCTCGCCGATCATCACGATCGCTTCGGTCTTCGGGTCTTCCTGGAACAGCTTCAGGATGTCGATGAAGTTCGAACCCGGGATCGGGTCACCACCGATGCCGACGCAAGTCGACTGACCGAAACCGGCGTCAGTAGTCTGCTTCACAGCTTCGTAGGTCAGGGTGCCGGAACGGGAAACGATACCGACCTTGCCTGGCAAGTGAATGTGACCTGGCATGATGCCGATCTTGCATTCGCCTGGGGTGATCACGCCTGGGCAGTTAGGGCCGATCAGGACTACGCCCAGCTCGTCGCACTTAACTTTAGCGTCCAGCATGTCCAGGGTAGGAATGCCTTCGGTGATGCACACGATCAGCTTGATGCCGCCGAAGGCAGCTTCCAGGATCGAGTCCTTGCAGAAAGGAGCTGGAACGTAGATCACGCTGGCGGTGGCGCCAGTGGCAGCTACAGCGTCTTTCACGGTGTTGAACACTGGCAGACCCAGGTGCTCGGTGCCGCCTTTGCCCGGAGTTACACCACCAACCATCTTGGTGCCGTACTCGATGGCTTGCTGGGTGTGGAAACTACCTTGCGAACCGGTAATACCCTGGCAGATAACTTTGGTGTCTTTATTGATCAGGACGCTCATTATTTGCCCTCCGCAGCTTTGACAACTTGTTGAGCAGCGTCGGTCAGGCTGGTAGCAGCGATGATGTTCAAACCGCTTTCTGCCAGTACTTTAGCGCCCAGCTCAGCGTTGTTGCCTTCAAGGCGAACAACAACCGGGATTTTCACGCCGACTTCTTTCACAGCGCCGATGATGCCTTCGGCAATCATGTCGCAACGAACGATGCCGCCGAAGATGTTGACCAGTACTGCAGCGACGTTAGTGTCGGACAGGATGATCTTGAACGCTTCGGTCACGCGTTCTTTGGTAGCACCGCCGCCCACGTCGAGGAAGTTGGCTGGTTTGCCGCCATGCAGGTTGACGATGTCCATGGTACCCATGGCCAGGCCAGCACCGTTGACCATGCAACCGATGTTGCCTTCCAGCGCTACGTAGTTCAGTTCGAACTTGGCAGCGTGCGCTTCGCGCGGATCGTCTTGCGACGGATCATGGAAAGTCTTCAGCTTAGGCTGACGGTACATGGCGTTGGCGTCGATGTTGATCTTGGCGTCGAGGCAATGCAGATCGCCGTCAGCCTTGATCACCAGCGGGTTCACTTCCAGCAGAGCCAGGTCGTGATCCTTGAACAGCTTGGCCAGACCTACGAAGATCTTGGCGAACTGAGCAACTTGCTTGCCTTCCAGACCCAGCTGGAATGCCAGCTCGCGACCCTGGAATGGCTGAGCGCCAACCAGTGGATCGATAGTGGCTTTCAGAATTTTTTCTGGAGTGTCGTGAGCGATTTTCTCGATGTCCACGCCACCTTCGGTGGAAGCCATGAACACGATGCGACGGCTCGAACGGTCAACGACAGCGCCCAGGTACAGCTCTTTAGCGATATCAGTGCACGATTCAACCAGGATCTTGGTGACTGGCTGACCATTGGCGTCAGTCTGGTAAGTCACCAGACGCTTGCCCAGCCACTGCTGTGCGAATGCTTTAGCGTCTTCTTTGCTGCGAACCAGCTTTACGCCGCCCGCTTTACCGCGACCACCGGCGTGAACCTGGGCTTTGACAACCCATTCGCTGCCGCCGATTTTGTCGCAAGCTTCTGCTGCTGCTTCCGGGGTGTCTACCGCGTAACCGGTGGATACTGGCAGGCCGTACTCAGCGAACAGCTGCTTACCCTGATACTCGTGAAGATTCATGCTTATTACCGTCTTCGTTAGGTACTGCGCATTCGGTGCTGCACTCATTCAAGTGCCGCACCACCTGTGACTGCTGCTTGCGTAACCTTTCCGGCTACCCGGTGCAGCTACGCAAGACTGCGTCCAGCGGACTTTCCGCGGTGAGTCTTGCATGCAAGGCTCACGACGGGCCGTACCGCCGTGGTTTCTTATTATCCGCTTAGCGTTTCTTGCGGTTGGCGATGTGGATGGCGCCGCCATTCACTGCCAACGCTGCTTCGTGCAAGGCTTCAGACAGGGTCGGATGGGAGAAAACCATCATGCCCAGGTCTTCAGCACTGGTGCCGAATTCCATGCCGATCGCGCCCTGCTGAACCAGTTCTGCAGCGCTCGGGCCAATCACGTGGACGCCCAATACGCGGTCAGTCTTGGCATCAGCGATGACCTTGACGAAACCACCGGTATCGTTGGCGGCCATGGCACGGCCAGAGGCTGCGAACGGGAAGGTGCCGACGTTAACTTCTACGCCTTCAGCTTTCAAGGCCTGCTCGGTTTTACCGACCCACGCGATTTCCGGGTGAGTATAAATAACCGAAGGGATCAGGTCATAGTTCATCTGGGCTTTATGGCCCTTGATGCGCTCGACAACCATGATGCCCTCTTCCGAGGCTTTGTGAGCCAGCATCATGCCGCGAACCACGTCACCGATGGCGTAAACGCCCGGTACGGTGGTGGCGCAGTGATCGTCAACGTGCACGAAACCGCGCTCGTCCAGGGTCACGCCGCAATCGGCAGCCAGCAGATCAGTGGTCACCGGGACGGCGACCAACGGCTACGATCAGCTTGTCGAAAGTGATGTTCTGTTCGCCGTTGGCATCGGTGTAGTTCACAACGACTTCGTCGCCGTTCACTTTGGAACCGGTCACGCGAGCGCCCAGCTTGATGTCCAGACCCTGTTTGGTCAGGGTTTTCAGCGCTTCCTTGGAAACAGCGGTGTCCGCTGCCATCAGGAAGGTATCCAGCGCTTCGAGAACGGTGACTTCGGCGCCCAGACGGGACCATACCGAACCCAGTTCCAGACCGATAACACCAGCGCCGATCACGCCCAGGCGTTTTGGTACGGATTGGAATTCCAGAGCGCCAGTCGAATCGACGATCACATTCTGGTCGACCGGAGCCGGTGGAATGTCGATCGGACGCGAGCCCGGAGCCAGGATGACGTTTTCGGCTTCGATGACTTCAACCGAACCGTCAGGCTTGGTGACTTCGACTTTCTTGCCGGCCAGCAGTTTGCCGTGGCCCTGGATCGAAGTAACGCCGTTAGCCTTGAACAGGGTCGCAACACCGGAGGTCAGGCCTTTGACGATGTTGGCTTTACGGCCGACCATTGCTGGCACGTCCATGGTCACGCCAGCGTGGTTTATACCGTGGATCGCGAAGCCGTCTTGCGCTTCGTGAAACTTCCAGGAGCTGTCCAGCAGCGCCTTGGATGGAATGCAGCCGACGTTCAGGCAAGTACCGCCGAGGGCCAGTTTGCCTTCCTTGTCGGTGTATTTCTCGATGCAGGCAGTGGTGAGGCCCAGTTGCGCTGCTTTAATGGCAGCCACGTAGCCGCCAGGGCCCGCGCCAATCACTACCACGTCGAATTTCTGAGTCATGTGTCATTCCTTCTCGAATCAAACCGGACGGCCCCTTTTGAGGACCGTCGTGGGACGAAGCTGGTCATTACAGAAGGGCCGTCCATCACTGGGCGGCCCGAGCAACGAAATCAGATATCCAGCAGCAAACGAGCCGGGTCTTCCAGCAGGTTCTTGATAGTCACCAGGAAGGTCACAGCTTCTTTGCCATCGATCAGACGGTGATCGTAGGACAGCGCCAGGTACATCATCGGACGGATAACCACCTGACCGTTGATCGCCATAGGACGCTGGATGATGTTGTGCATACCCAGAATCGCAGCCTGCGGCGGGTTGACGATCGGCGTCGACATCATCGAACCGAAAGTACCACCGTTGGTGATGGTGAACGTGCCGCCGGTCATTTCTTCCATCGACAGTTTGCCGTCACGGGCTTTCTTGCCGAAGGTAGCGATGCCGCCTTCGATTTCAGCCAGGCTCATCAGTTCGGCGTTACGCAGAACCGGTACAACCAGACCGCGGTCGCTGGAAACTGCGACACCGACGTCGGCGTAGCCGTGGTAAACAATGTCGGCACCGTCGATCGACGCGTTGACAGCCGGGAAGCGTTTCAGCGCTTCGGTGGCCGCTTTCACGAAGAACGACATGAAGCCCAGGCGCACGCCGTTGTGGGACTTCTCGAACAGGTCCTTGTACTTCGAACGCAGGGCCATGACTTCGGTCATGTCGACTTCGTTGAACGTGGTCAGCATGGCCATGTTCGACTGAGCTTCAACCAGACGCTCGGCAACCTTGGCACGCAGACGGGTCATCGGAACGCGTTTTTCAACGCGGTCACCGGCAGCGAATACCGGAGCCGAAGCAGCCGGTGCAGCCGCTTTGGCAGGTGCAGCAGCCGGAGCGGCTTTCTTGGCAGCAACAGCTGCTACCACGTCTTCCTTGGTCACACGACCGCCTTTGCCGGTGCCGGCAACGGAAGCGATGTTGATGCCGTTTTCTTCAGCCAGTTTGCGAGCAGCCGGAGCAGCAACAGGATCGTCTTCGCCCGCTTCGGCAGGAGCAGCGGCAGCGGCGACAGGTGCAGCAGCAGCGGCTGGAGCGGCGGCAGCACCGCCCTCGCCGATGGAGCCCAGAACTTCGTCGGACAGAACGGTGTCGCCTTCGTTCTTGACGATCGCGCCCAGCACGCCATCAGCGGTGGCCAGAACTTCCAGTACGACTTTGTCGGTTTCAATGTCGACGATCAGTTCGTCACGCTTGACGGCGTCGCCCGGTTTTTTGTGCCAGGTGGCAACGGTGCCATCGGCAACCGATTCCGGGAAAGTGGGGGCTTTGATTTCGATAGCCATTATCTGTGGGTCCTTAAATTCGGTTTCAGGTGCGCGAAGGCGTTAAACAGTGAAAGCATCTTGCAGCAGTTGTTCCTGCTGCTCGGCGTGCATCGAAGCGTAACCGCAAGCAGGTGCGGCAGACGCCTCACGACCAGCGTATTCCAGGACCAGGCCTTGTTTGTGGTTGGTCAGGCTGCGACGCATGTGATGCTGGCTGCTGTACCAGGCGCCCTGGTTCATCGGCTCTTCCTGGCACCAGACCACGTTTTCGAGGTTGGTGTAAGGGGCGAGCGTCTCCATCAGGTCGTCCTCAGGGAACGGATACAGCTGCTCGATACGCACGATGGCGATGTCTTCACGACCTTCGGCACGGCGTTTTTCCAGCAGGTCATAGTAGACCTTGCCGCTGCACAGGATCATGCGAGTGACCTTTTTCGGGTCAAGCGCATCGATTTCCGGGATAACGGTCTGGAACGAACCTTCGGCCAGATCTTCCAGGGTCGAAATGGCCAGTTTGTGGCGCAACAGCGACTTTGGAGTCAGAACGATCAATGGCTTGCGCAGCGGGCGAATCACCTGACGACGCAGCAAGTGATAGATCTGAGCCGGCGTAGTCGGCACGGCTACCTGAATGTTGTGCTCGGCGCACAGCTGCAGGTAACGCTCCAGACGAGCCGAGGAGTGCTCAGGACCCTGACCTTCATAACCGTGCGGCAGCAACATGGTCAGACCGCAGAGACGGCCCCACTTGTGTTCGCCACTGGTGATGAACTGATCGATAACCACCTGGGCACCGTTGGCGAAGTCGCCGAACTGGGCTTCCCAGATCACCAGCGCATCAGGCGTGGTGGTCGAGTAACCGTATTCGAACGCCAGTACGGCTTCTTCGGACAGGAACGAATCGTACAGGTCGAAACGTGGCTGGCCGTTATACAGGTTCTGCAACGGGATGTAGGTGCCCGCGTCTTTCTGGTTGTGCAAGACAGCGTGACGGTGCGAGAACGTACCGCGACCGATGTCCTGACCCGTCATGCGAATCGGGTGACCTTCGAACGCCAGGGTCGCGTACGCCATGGTTTCGGCGTAACCCCAGTTGATCGGCAGGCCGCCGGCTTGCATCTTCTGACGGTCTTCGTAGATTTTCGCGACCTGGCGCTGAACCACGAAGCCTTCAGGAATTTCCAGCAGCTTGGCGGACAGTTCCTGCAAGGTTTTCAGATCAAAGCGAGTGTCGTGACGCGCAGTCCAGGCATGGCCCAGATACGGACGCCAGTCCACGAACAGCTCTTTGTTCGGCTCTTTGACCAGGCTTTTTACAACATGCAGACCGTTGTCCAGCGCGTTGCGGTATTCGTCGATTTTCGACTGCACACGCTCTGCGTCCAGCACACCGCTCTGGGTCAGGCGATCGGCATACAGCTCACGGGTAGTGCGCTGTTTGGTGATCTGCTGATACATGATCGGCTGGGTACCGCTTGGTTCGTCAGCCTCGTTGTGGCCGCGACGACGGTAGCAGACCAGATCGATCACCACGTCACGCTTGAACTGCATGCGGTAGTCGATGGCCAGCTGGGTCACGAACAATACAGCTTCCGGATCATCACCATTCACATGGAGGATCGGCGCCTGGATCATTTTCGCGACGTCGGTGGCGTACTCGGTGGAACGCGAGTCCAGCGGGTTGCTGATGGTGAAACCGACCTGGTTGTTGATCACGATGTGCACGGTGCCGCCGGTTTTGAAACCACGGGTCTGCGACATCTGGAAGGTTTCCATGACCACGCCTTGACCTGCGAATGCAGCGTCACCGTGGATGGAGATCGGCAGGACTTTCTCACCGGTAGGATCGTTACGACGGTCCTGACGGGCGCGAACCGAACCCTCGACCACCGGAGAAACGATTTCCAGGTGGGACGGGTTGAACGCCATGGCCAGGTGAACTTCACCGCCGGCGGTCATCACGTTGGACGAGAAGCCCTGGTGGTATTTAACGTCACCGGAACCCAGCTCGACCTTCTTCTTGCCTTCGAACTCGTCGAACAGCTCGCGCGGGTTCTTGCCGAAGGTGTTGACCAATACGTTCAGACGACCACGGTGGGCCATGCCGATGACGATTTCCTTGGTGCCGTAGGAACCGGAACGCTGGATCAGTTCGTCAAGCATTGGAATCAGGCTTTCGCCGCCTTCCAGACCGAAACGCTTGGTACCCGGGTATTTGGTGCCCAGGTATTTTTCCAGGCCTTCACCGGCGGTCACGCGCTCGAGCAAGTGGCTCTTGATGTCGGCGGAGTACGTCGGACGGCCGCGCACGCTTTCCAGACGCTGCTGGAACCACTGGCGCTGCTCGGAATCGGTGATATGCGTAAATTCAGCGCCGATGGTGCGGCAATATGTCTGCTGCAACGCTTCGTGAATTTCGCGTAGGCTCGCCTCCTCTTTGCCGATGAACAGGTCGCCGGCACGGAAGGTCGTATCAAGATCGGCATTGGTCAAGCCGTAATGATTGATTGACAGGTCTGCAGGTGCAGGACGCTGCCACAGCCCCAGCGGGTCAAGCTGGGCTGCCTGGTGGCCACGCATACGGTAGGCCTGGATCAATCGCAGCACTTCAACTTGCTTCTTCTCGTGCTCACTGCTCACGCTGCCGGCGGAAACCGGTTGGGCGCGGCGCTGGTTCTTTGCCAGCAAGACGAAATGATCGCGAATTGTGGAGTGCGAAACATCGGTGACAGTGTTGCCATCAGCAGGCAACTTCTGGAAGTAGGTGCGCCACTCTTCTGGCACAGCGTTAGGGTCGTGCAGGTAGAGCTCGTAGAGCTCTTCCACATAGGCAGCGTTACTACCGGAAAGGTAGGCGCTGTTCCACATGCGCTGCATCACGCTTTCTTGCATGCTTGGTCACCCTCGGTTAGGGGAACACCACCGGCGTCGACACCGAGCAAACTTGCAGAAGTCCGAATGCAGCGACTAAAACAAGCCACTTAGGATCACGCTGATAGTCCGGGTACCAGCCCGGATGCCCCTGCTTGTCTCATTTCTTCAAAATAAGAGCCGCAGCCTTATGGGCTGCTGCTCAGGTTAAAACTACGGCGCCGGTTGAAGCCTGCGCCGTAGCATCTACGGGTATTGCGGTCCTACGGGTACAGCAGCTGAATCACACGCCGCTTTGCAGCAGCATGTTACGAATGTGACCGATGGCCTTAGTCGGGTTCAGGCCTTTCGGACAAACGTTGACGCAGTTCATGATGCCCCGGCAGCGGAATACGCTGAACGGGTCATCCAGCGAAGCCAGACGCTCGGACGTCTTGGTGTCGCGACTGTCTGCCAGGAAGCGGTACGCTTGCAGCAGAGCAGCCGGGCCCAGGAACTTGTCCGGGTTCCACCAGAAGGACGGGCACGAAGTCGAGCAGCAAGCGCACAGGATGCACTCGTACAGACCGTCGAGCTTTTCACGCTCTTCTGGGGACTGCAGACGCTCGATGGCCGGAGCCGGCGTGTCGTTCTGCAGGTATGGCTTCACCTTTTCGTATTGCTTGTAGAAGATGCTCATATCGACGACCAGGTCACGGATAACCGGCAAACCTGGCAGAGGACGAACGATCAGCTTGTTACCTTTTACGACGGCAGACAGCGGCGTGATGCACGCCAGACCGTTTTTGCCGTTGATATTCATGCCGTCGGAACCGCAAACACCTTCACGGCAAGAGCGACGATAGGAGAAACCTTCGTCCTGCTCTTTGATCAGGGCCAGCACGTCCAGCACCATCAGGTCTTTACCACCGGTATCAACCTGGAATTCCTGCATGAACGGCGCAGCGTCCTGATCAGGGTTGTAACGATAAACACTGACTTTCAACATGGCGGCCACCCTTAATAAGTCCGAATCTTAGGTTCAAAAGTCGGAACAGTCTTCGGCGAGAAGTTCACTGCACGCTTGGCAACGCGCTTCTCACCCGGGAAGTACAGGGTGTGGCACAGCCAGTTTTCGTCGTCACGGTCTTCGAAGTCTTCACGGGCGTGAGCACCGCGGGACTCTTTGCGTACTTCTGCAGCGATGGCGGTAGCTTCAGCCACTTCCAGCAGGTTCTGCAGTTCCAGCGCTTCGATACGCGCGGTGTTGAACGCCTGGCTCTTGTCGTTGATCTTGACGTTGGCGATACGCACGCGCAGATCAGCCAGCTGAGCAATACCCTTCTGCATGTATTCGCCAGTGCGGAACACACCGAAGTAGTTCTGCATGCAGTTTTGCAGTTCGCGACGCAGGGTTGCTACATCTTCACCTTCGGTACGCTCGTTCAGAGCGGACAGACGCGACAGGGCCGCAGTGATATCGGCGTCGGTAGCATCGTCGTATTCGATACCGTCGGTCAGTGCTTTTTCCAGGTGCAGGCCAGCTGCACGACCGAATACCACCAGGTCGAGCAACGAGTTGCCGCCCAGGCGGTTGGCACCGTGAACCGATACGCAAGCCACTTCGCCCACCGCGAACAGACCAGGGATGATCTCGTCGACGCCTTCGGCGTTCTGGGTCATCGCTTGGCCATGAATGTTGGTGGCAACGCCGCCCATCATATAGTGGCAAGTCGGAACAACCGGAACCGGAGCAACCACTGGGTCAACGTGTGCGAAAGTCTTGGACAGTTCGCAGATGCCTGGCAGACGGCTGTGCAGCACTTCCTCGCCCAAATGGTCGAGCTTGAGCATCACGTGGTCGCCATTCGGACCGCAACCGTTGCCGGCGATGATTTCTTTAACCATCGAACGGGCAACAACGTCACGACCGGCAAGGTCCTTGGCGTTCGGAGCATAACGCTCCATGAAACGCTCGCCGTGCTTGTTGATCAGGTAACCACCTTCACCACGGCAACCTTCGGTCACCAGCACACCGGCGCCGGCGATGCCGGTCGGGTGGAACTGCCACATTTCGATGTCTTGTACCGGCACGCCGGCACGCAGCGCCATACCAACGCCGTCACCGGTGTTGATCAGGGCGTTGGTGGTCGAAGCGTAGATACGACCTGCACCGCCGGTAGCCAGTACGGTGGCTTTCGAACGGATGTAGGTGGTTTCACCGGTTTCGATGCAGATGGCAATCACGCCGACGAACGCGCCATCCTGGTTCTTCACCAGGTCAACAGCGTAGTACTCGTTCAGGAACACGGTACCGGCTTTCAGGTTGCCCTGATAAAGAGTGTGCAGCAGCGCGTGACCGGTACGGTCGGAAGCGGCGCAGGTACGGGCAGCCTGGCCACCTTTACCGTAGTCCTTGGACTGACCACCGAACGGACGCTGATAGATACGACCTTGCTCGGTACGCGAGAATGGCATACCCATGTGGTCCAGCTCGTAGACGGCGGCCGGACCTTCCTGACACATGTATTCGATAGCGTCCTGGTCACCGATGTAGTCGGAACCCTTGACGGTATCGTACATGTGCCAGCGCCAGTCATCGTTCGGGTCGGCAGACGCGATGGCGCAGGTGATGCCACCCTGGGCCGATACGGTGTGCGAACGAGTCGGGAAAACCTTGGTGATCACGGCAGTCTTGTGACCGCCCTGTGCCAGTTGCAGCGCTGCGCGCATGCCGGCACCGCCACCACCAATAATGATGGCGTCGAAAGAAATCGTTGGAATGTTAGCCATGGATCAGATACCCCAGAGAATCTGCACACCCCAGACGAAGTAAGCGAACATTGCAACGCCGCATACTGCCTGGAAAAGGAAACGTACTGCAGTCGCGGACTTGCCCAGCGCCATCGGCGTCAGGTAGTCGGTCGCGATGGTCCACATGCCGACCCAGGCGTGAGCGCCCAGGGCCACAAGGGCCAGCAGACTGAAGATACGCATCCCGTTGTGGGCGAACAGGGCATGCCATTGGTCGTAGCCAATGCCTGGATTCGCAACGAGGTATCCGATCAGGAAAATGAAATAAGCCGCGAGAACAACCGCAGACACACGTTGCGCCATCCAGTCATAGAGGCCCGAACGCGAAAGGTTCGTAACGCTGGTTACCATATCCAAACTCCTGCCAGAACGATCAACACCACGGAAACGGCGATGATAATTTTCGAGCCCAGGCGGCCGCCTTCCAGCGTCTCACCGATGCCCATGTCCATGATCAAATGGCGCACGCCGGCTACCAGGTGATACAGAAGAGCGGACAGGAGGCCCCATGCTACGAACTTGGCCAGCGGGCTGGTCAAGCATGCCTTCACCTCGGCAAAACCTTCCTCGGAACCCAGAGACTTGCCCAATGCATAAAGCATGAAGCCAAGGCCCAGGAAGAGGATGATGCCGGAAACACGGTGAAGAAACGACGTAACGCCGGTGATGGGGAGTTTGATGGTCCTTAGGTCTAGGTTTACAGGTCGTTGGCTTTTCACGGCTTTTTTTTCACACTGAAGAGCCCCTAACAATCAGGGCAAAGTTGTTGGGGAGTGCACTGGTCAGGTAACCACCACCCAGGGATGCGACCCCCAATAAAGCAGGCCCAAAAGCCCCTGGCGGTCGGTGGCCGAGTATAGACAGTTAGGCTACTAATGACAACGCGTTCACCTTCCCCTAATAGCTGATTGCACAAGAGACATAAAAGGCGTAAATGGCAGTCAATTTCGAGGAAAAAGTCCGGTTAAAGCCTTCTGGAGCAAGACTTTAGGCAAATTGACATTCGAATTTATCTCACTATAGTGGTGCGGGCCCTGCGTGGGGGGTCTGTCTGATGATTTCAAGCATAAATAGGAGGCCACATGGCTGACAAAAAAGCGCAGTTGATCATCGAGGGCGCAGCCCCCGTCGAGCTGCCCATTTTAACCGGCACCGTTGGTCCCGATGTTATCGATGTTCGGGGCCTGACGGCCACGGGCCGTTTCACCTTTGACCCTGGTTTCATGTCGACTGCCTCCTGCGAGTCGAAGATCACCTATATCGACGGCGACAACGGCATCCTGCTGCACCGCGGCTACCCGATCGAACAGCTGGCTGAAAAGTCGGACTACCTGGAAACCTGCTACCTGCTGCTCAACGGCGAGCTGCCAACCGCAGAACAGAAGGCCCAGTTCGTCGGCACCGTGAAGAACCACACCATGGTCCATGAGCAGCTGAAGACTTTCTTCAACGGCTTCCGTCGCGACGCCCACCCGATGGCCGTCATGTGCGGTGTAGTCGGCGCCCTTTCGGCTTTCTACCACGACTCCCTCGACATCAATAACCCGCAGCATCGCGAAATCTCCGCGATCCGCCTGGTTGCCAAGATGCCGACCCTGGCTGCAATGGTTTACAAGTACTCCATGGGCCAACCCATGATGTACCCGCGCAATGACCTGTCGTACGCGGAAAACTTCCTGCACATGATGTTCAACACCCCGTGCGAGATCAAACCGATCAGCCCGGTACTCGCCAAGGCCATGGACCGGATCTTCATCCTCCATGCCGACCACGAGCAAAACGCATCGACCTCTACCGTACGTCTGGCCGGCTCGTCGGGTGCCAACCCGTTCGCCTGTATCGCCGCCGGCATCGCTGCACTGTGGGGCCCTGCCCACGGCGGCGCGAACGAGGCTGTTCTGACCATGCTTGACGAGATTGGCGATGTTTCGAACATCGACAAGTACATCGCCAAGGCCAAGGACAAGAACGATCCGTTCAAACTGATGGGCTTCGGTCACCGGGTTTACAAAAACCGTGACCCGCGCGCTACCGTCATGAAGCAGACCTGCGACGAAGTACTGAAAGAACTGGGTATCACCAACGATCCGCAACTCGAACTGGCCATGCGCCTGGAAGAGATCGCCCTGACCGATCCGTATTTCATCGAGCGCTCGCTGTACCCGAACGTCGATTTCTACTCGGGGATCATCCTCAAGGCGATTGGCATTCCAACCAGCATGTTCACCGTGATCTTCGCCCTGGCGCGGACCGTCGGCTGGATTTCCCACTGGAAAGAAATGCTCTCCAGCCCGTACAAGATTGGCCGTCCGCGCCAGCTGTACACCGGCTACGAGTCGCGTGATATCACTCGGCTTGAAGACCGCTGATAAGAGCTGTCTTGCGATAACGTCTTGAGCTGTACCGGGAACGGCCTCTATTTAAATAGAGGCCGTTTTTGTTTGTGGGCCTTGTGGGCCTTCGCGGGCAAGCCTCGCTCCTACGAGGGGGCGATAACCGCCCAATAAAAAATGCCCCGATCTCTCGACCGGGGCATTCTTTTTAGCGCGGCTTATATATAGAAGCCTTAGTGCGAAACCGCCCCACTCGCCCCCAACCCGGTCTGCGAACGCACAAACTGCGGGAAGAACAGCGCCCGCTCGTTTACACCCTCAGCCGACTTGTCGGTGATCGAGAAGAACCAGATCCCGATAAAGGCAATGATCATCGAGAACAGCGCCGGGTATTCATACGGGAAGATCGCCTTCTCGTGACCCATGATCTGCACCCAGATGGTTGGCCCCAACACCATCAAGCCCACAGCGCTGACCAGCCCCAGCCAGCCACCGATCATCGCACCGCGAGTCGTCAGTTTCTTCCAGTACATGGAAAGCAGCAGCACAGGGAAGTTGCAGCTCGCCGCAATGGAGAACGCCAGGCCCACCATAAACGCGATGTTCTGCTTCTCGAACAGAATGCCCAGGCCGATCGCCAGCACCGCCAAGGCAATCGTGGTGATTTTCGAGACGCGGATCTCGTCCTTCTCGTTAGCCTTGCCCTTCTTGATCACGCTGGCATACAGGTCATGGGACACCGCCGAGGCACCCGCCAGGGTCAGGCCGGCCACCACCGCCAGGATGGTCGCGAACGCCACCGCGGAGATGAAGCCCAGGAACACGCTGCCACCCACCGCGTTGGCCAAATGCACCGCCGCCATGTTGTTGCCACCCAACAGCGCGCCAGCCGCATCCTTAAAGGCCGGGTTGGTGCTGACCAGCAGGATCGCGCCGAAGCCGATGATGAAGGTCAGGATATAGAAGTAGCCAATGAAGCCGGTTGCATACAGCACGCTTTTACGCGCTTCTTTGGCGTCACTCACGGTGAAGAAGCGCATCAGAATGTGCGGCAAGCCAGCGGTACCGAACATCAGCGCCAGGCCAAGGGAGAACGCCGAGACCGGATCTTTCACCAGGCCGCCAGGGCTCATGATCGCTTCACCTTTAGGGTGAACCTTGATCGCCTCGGAGAACAGCGCATTGAAGTCGAAGTTGACGTGCTTCATCACCATCAGCGCCATGAACGAGGCCCCGGACAGCAACAGCACCGCCTTGATGATCTGCACCCAGGTGGTCGCCAGCATGCCGCCGAACAGTACGTACAGGCACATCAGGATACCCACCAGGATCACCGCAACGTGGTAGTCCAGGCCGAACAGCAGTTGAATCAGTTTGCCGGCACCGACCATTTGCGCGATCAGGTAGAACGCCACCACTACCAGCGAACCGCACGCCGACAGCGAACGGATCTGGGTTTGCCCCAGGCGATAGGACGCCACGTCGGCAAAGGTGTATTTACCCAGGTTACGCAGGCGCTCGGCGATCAGGAACAGGATGATCGGCCAGCCCACCAGGAAACCGATCGAGTAGATCAGGCCGTCGTAGCCGGAGGTGAACACCAGGGCGGAAATACCCAGGAAGGACGCCGCGGACATGTAGTCACCGGCAATCGCCAGACCGTTCTGGAAACCAGTGATCTTGCCACCCGCCGCATAGTAGTCGGCCGCCGATTTGTTGCGTTTGGACGCCCAGTAGGTAATGCACAAGGTTGCGCCCACGAACACCACGAACATCATGATCGCGGATACGTTGAGCGGTTGTTTTTGCACGGCCCCCGTCAGGGCTTCAGCCGCCCAGGCGCCAGGTGCAAAGGCTGCGATGCTCAATAGAGCCATTAGACGCCGGATCATTGCTGAGCCTCCTTGAGAATCGCATTGTTCAGGTCGTCGAATTCGCCGTTGGCCCGTCGCACGTAGATGCCTGTCAGGACAAAGGCCGAAACAATCAGCCCGACACCGATCGGAATGCCCCAGGTAATCGACGATTCAGGGCTGATTTTCGCGCCCAGAATATGCGGCCCGTACGCAATCAAAAGGATGAATCCGGAGTACAGCCCAAGCATGATCGCCGAGAGAATCCAGGCGAATCGTTCCCTCTTGCTAACCAGCTCCTTGAAGCGCGAGCTGTTTTGAATCGAGAGGTAAATGCTGTCGTTCATTGTTTTTATCCTCGCAGCACAGATTTTAGTTGGAACGTTATCCACTCTATGCGGCTGCCGGACAGGTTCCAGACGACCTTAGTATTAGAACGACATGACTGCTTCTCCCCCGCCGAATTTCCACAGAAAGCAAAAAGCCCCTTGGCATTTAAGCCAAGGGGCCTTGAGAGGTGCTGACCAGACGTTTCAGCTCAAATCATTTGGTCCATTCAGCAACGCGATCCGGGTGTTTAGCCACCCAGTCTTTCGCTGCGGCTTCAGGCTTGGCACCGTCCTGAATCGCCAGCATGACTTGGCCGATTTCGTCTTTCGACGCCCACTGGAAGTTCTTCAGGAACTTCGCAACTTCAGGCGCTTTGGTTGCCAGTTCTTTGCTGCCGATGCTGTTCACGGTTTCAGCTGCGCCGTAAACGCCTTTCGGGTCTTCCAGGAAGCGCAGTTTCCACTTGGCGAACATCCAGTGCGGCACCCAACCGGTGACGGCAATGGATTCGTTTTTCTTCTCGGCACGGGTCAGCTCGGCAATCATGCCGGCGCCGGAACTGGCCTTGAGTTGATACCCGGTCAGGTCATAGTCCTTGATCGCCTGCTCGGACTTGAGCATCACGCCTGAACCGGCGTCGATGCCAACGATGCGATTTTTGAAGCTGTCGTCGGTTTTCAGATCAGCAATAGACTTGGCCTTGACGTACTCCGGTACGATCAGACCGATTTTCGCGTCCTTGAAGTTCGGGCCGTAATCGACGACCTGATCCTTGTTCTTGGCCCAGTATTCGCCATGAGTCACGGGGAGCCACGCAGACAGCATGGCGTCGAGTTTGCCAGTGGCCACGCCCTGCCACATGATCCCGGTGGCAACGGCTTGCAGCTTCACGTCATAACCGAGTTTCTGTTTGATCACTTCAGCAGCCACGTTGGTCGTGGCGACGCTGTCCGACCAGCCGTCGACATAACCGATCGTTACTGCCTTGCTTTCAGCGCTGGCTACGGTAGAACTGATCGCCAGCACCAAAGCGGCACCTGCGCCCAAGAGTCGTCGCATCTTCATCGTTACTTCCCCGAAAGTGCTGCACCCGGCGGATGCCGAGTCGCTCAACGTATTTTTATGGTGCACAGCGCCCCCATCACGCCACCTCAAACTCGTTCGAACATCAGCGGAGTACTGACGTATCGATCATCAACCTGACGCCATCGGCGACCTGCTCTGTCAGCGACCTCAAGGCATCGAGAAACGACATCAGAAGGCCATTAATCGCAACCGCTAAAAATGCATAGGCCATCCCGCCTGAACTTTGCATGTCAAAACCATGCAGGCCACCAAGCACGGGACAAATGCAGGTAACATGCCCCGCTTTGTTCCCAGACGGCCTGACCATGCCCGCGACATCACGCTTTCCTTTTTTGGCTTATCTTTTCGCTTGCCTGCTGGGGCTATTTGCCCTCGGCGGCTTCTGGTACGGCCTCGGCAAACCGGTGATCCTGCCGGACGTGGCCAGCGCGACGCACAAGCTGCAATGCGCCTCCTACACCCCGTTCGACAAAGACCAATCGCCGTTCGATGTGCCGTTCAAACTGCGCCCCGAGCGCATGGACGCTGACCTCGCGTTGCTGGCTACGCGCTTCGAATGCATCCGCACCTATTCCATGACCGGCCTCGAGGCCTTGCCCGATCTGGCGCGCAAGCATGGCTTGAAGCTGATGATCGGCGCCTGGGTCAACAGCAATCCGGTGGACACGGCCAAGGAAGTCGACCTGCTGATCGCCTCGGCCAATGCCAACGCGGATGTGGTGACCTCGGTGATCGTCGGCAACGAAACCCTGCTGCGCAAGGAAGTCACCGGGGCACAGTTGGTGCAGCTGATCAACAAAGTCAAAAGCCACGTCAAACAGCCAGTGACCTACGCCGACGTCTGGGAATTCTGGCTCAAGCACCCGGAAGTCGCCCCGGCGGTGGACTTCCTGACCATTCATCTGCTGCCGTATTGGGAAGACGAGCCATCGAACATCGACGCCGCGCTGCAGCATGTGGCCGACGTGCGTCAGGTGTTCGGTAACAGGTTTGCGCCCAAGGACGTGATGATTGGCGAAACCGGTTGGCCGAGCGAAGGTCGCCAGCGCGAAACGGCGCTGCCGAGCCGGGTCAACGAAGCAAAATTCATTCGCAGCTTTGTGATCATGGCCGAGCAGCAAGGCTGGCACTACAACCTGATCGAGGCTTTCGACCAGCCCTGGAAACGCGCCAGCGAAGGTGCGGTGGGCGGTTATTGGGGGCTGTTCGATGCCGACCGCCAGGACAAGGGCGTACTCGCCGGGCCAGTCTCGAACGTGCCGTACTGGTCGCAATGGCTGGCGGTGGGTGGCTTGATCTTCATTGGCACGTTGTTACTCGGCGGTCGCGTTCGCAGCACCCGCGCGGCGTTGGTTCTACCACTGCTCGGTGCTTTGGCGGCCTGCTCGATTGGTGCCTGGGGTGATCTGGCTCGTGTCACCACCCGGTTTGCCAGTGAATGGTTGTGGGTCGCCTTGCTGACAGGTTTGAATCTTTTGGTGCTGGCCCATGCCGCGCTGACCTTGAGCGCTCGTACCGGTTGGCGTGAGCGCGCCTTCAATGCACTGGAACGTCGAGCCGGCTGGTGGCTGGCAGCGGCAGGGTTTGCCGTGGCGGTGATGATGCTGGAACTGGTATTCGACCCGCGTTATCGCAGCTTCCCGAGTGTCGCGCTCATCCTGCCCGCGCTGGTGTACCTGTGCCGCCCGGTGAGTGTGCCGCGCCGGGAAATTGCTCTGCTGACCTTCATCATCGGCGCCGGCATTGCGCCGCAACTGTATCAAGAAGGTTTGCAGAACCAGCAGGCCTGGGGTTGGGCGCTGGTAAGTGTATTGATGGTGGCGGCGTTGTGGCGCAGTTTGCGGGTTCGCAAGGGCTGATCTTCAGCGTGGCTACCGGCCCCATCGCGAGCAGGCTCGCTCCCACATTTAACCGCGTTCTCATGCTAGATGCGGTCGAGTGTGGGAGCGGGCTTGCCCGCGATGACGGACTATCAAACGCTGCGGGAGGCCCTGACCAGACGCAAACCAGCGATCACCACCGCAAACACCGCCAATGTGGTGTTGTACAACGCCAGCGCCGGAAACCCGAACACCAGCGCCAGCACCGCCAGCCACCACCCCGCCCGCCCTGGCAGAACAAAACCGATCACGGCGGCGACCACTGCCGTCCAGCCCAATACCTTGAAATGAATCATAAAGCCCAGATTCGAACGAATCTGGCATTCCCAGCGACTGGCCTCGTCAACGCAGATGCCGACCCATTGCGCATCCTCCATGAAGCCATAACGCGCGCCATAACTGGCGGCCAGCCATAACGGCAGGAGAACGAGCAGCAGAATCACGGGTAGACGGCGGGACATGAAGCACTCCAATAAACGAAATCGGCGGCCAGCTTAATCCCCCGCCCGTGGTAAGCAAATAACATCAATTAACTGTTCATGAAATAACTGCAAAGTGTATCGTTTCGCTACCGTTGCTCCGAAATCAGGCCTGTTTGCTGCCGATGCATGGCACTTTGGCCCAAATCCGATGGTCATAGCCTGCGAACTTCATCCGGCACCTTCCTCTAAGGGATCTAGTCATGCTCCGTTCCTTGCGCTTCGCCGCCCTGTTTGGCGGCTTGATTTTAAGTGCGTCCGTACTGGCGGCCGACATCGACGCCGCCAGCTATGGCTATCCCCTGACCAACCCGTTCGAGGCGACCATCGCCACGACACCGCCGGAGTTGCGCCCGGAATTACCGCTGGACGACGATATCAATCAAGAAGATCGCAGCGTCACATTGCGCCCGGAGCGTGAGTTCAGCCTGCCGGACAACTTCTGGCCGGTGAAGAAACTCACCTACCGCATCGCCACACAAGATCATGCTGCACCGTTGATTTTCCTGATCTCCGGCACCGGTGCGCGCTATGACAGCACCCTCAACGAATACCTGAAAAAGCTCTACTACAAGGCCGGCTATCACGTGGTGCAGCTGTCATCGCCCACCAGCTTCGACTTCATGACCGCTGCCTCGCGATTCGCCACCCCGGGCGTGACCAAGGAAGATGCCGAAGACATGTACCGGGTGATGCAGGCCGTACGGGCACAAAACCCGAAACTGCCGGTCACCGATTTTTTCCTGACCGGTTACAGCCTTGGCGCGCTGGATGCGGCCTTTGTTGCGCACCTGGATGAAACCCGTCGCAGCTTCAATTTCAAGAAAGTCTTGCTGCTCAACCCGCCGGTCAACCTTTACACCTCGGTCACCAACCTGGACAAGCTGGTACAGACAGAGGTGAAAGGCATCAACAACACCACCACTTTCTATGAACTGGTGCTGGACAAACTGACCCGCTACTTCCAACAGAAGGGCTACATCGACCTCAACGATGCGCTGCTCTACGACTTCCAGCAGTCCAAGCAACACCTGAGCAACGAGCAGATGGCGATGCTGATCGGCACTTCGTTCCGTTTCTCGGCCGCGGACATCGCCTTTACCTCGGACCTGATCAACCGTCGCGGCCTGATCACGCCACCGAAATTCCCGATCACCGAAGGCACCACCCTCACGCCGTTCCTCAAACGCGCGCTGCAGTGCGACTTCGACTGCTACATCACCGAGCAGGTCATCCCGATGTGGCGCGCCCGAACCGACGGTGGCAGCCTGCTGCAACTGATCGATCAGGTCAGCCTGTATGCACTGAAGGACTACCTGCACGACAGCCCGAAAATCGCCGTCATGCACAACGCCGACGACGTGATCCTCGGCCCTGGCGACCTGGGCTTTCTGCGCCGCACCTTTGGCGACCGTTTGACTGTTTATCCATTGGGCGGCCATTGCGGCAACCTCAACTATCGCGTCAACAGCGACGCCATGCTGGAGTTTTTCCGTGGCTAAATACCTCCTGCTGATCGCAGCGTTACTCTGTGCAGGCGTCGCCAATGCCGACAACAGCAAAGCCAATGCCCCAGTGGTGATCGATAAAGACGGCTTCAAGGAACCGCTGAGCAAACTCAAATTCAACCCGGGGCTGGACCAGCGCGAGTTCGAACGCTCATCGCTCAACGCACTGAACGTCTATGACCCGCTGGAAGAGTGGAACCGCCGCGTCTACCACTTCAACTACCGGTTCGACGAATGGGTGTTCCTGCCCGTGGTCAACGGCTATCGCTACGTCACTCCAAGTTTCCTGCGCACCGGCGTCAGCAACTTCTTCAACAACCTCGGTGATGTGCCGAACCTGGTGAACAGCCTGCTGCAATTCAAGGGGCAGCGCTCGCTGGACACCACCGCGCGCCTGCTGCTCAACACCACCATCGGTGTCGCCGGCCTGTGGGATCCGGCCACCGCCATGGGCCTGCCGCGCCGCAATGAAGACTTCGGCCAGACCCTGGGCTTCTACGGCGTACCGGGCGGCGCCTACCTGGTGCTGCCGATCCTCGGCCCGTCGAACCTGCGTGACACCGCAGGCCTGGCGGTCGACTACACCGGCGAATCGGCGATCAACTTCCTGAACGTGTCCGAAGTCAGCTCCAACCACCCGGAAATCTGGGTACTGCGCGGCATCGACAAGCGCTATCAGAACGGCTTCCGCTACGGGCAGATGAATACACCGTTCGAGTATGAAAAAGTGCGTTACGTGTATACCGAGGCGCGCAAGCTGCAGATCGCCGAGTAACTTCGTCGGCAACAAAAAAGGCCATTCGATTTGCCTCGAATGGCCTTTTTCATGCGCGGCGTATCAAACACCAGCTCCCAGAGCTTCAGGCTTTCACCGTTTTCCAGAGCTTGCCTACCGCCATCACCCCCACCAACACCGCCGCGCCCGCGACAATCCCGGCCACTGCATTGAGCAACGTCGGCACGATAAACCCGGCCCCACCAGACGCTGCGGTGACACTCTCGATCCAGTGATGAACCACCGGCACGCCATGGGTCAGAATCCCGCCGCCGACCAAAAACATCGCCGCCGTGCCGATCACCGAGAGGCTTTTCATCATGTACGGCGCCGCGCGCAGAATCCCGCCGCCGATGCTTTTGGCCATTTGCCCAGGCTTCTGGGTCAGCCACAGACCGAGGTCGTCGAGCTTGACGATGCCGGCCACCAAGCCGTAGACACCGATGGTCATGACGATGGCGATACCCGAGAGCACGATCACTTGCTGAGTCAAGGAGGCGTCAGCCACGGTGCCCAGGGTGATGGCGATGATTTCCGCCGAAAGGATGAAATCGGTACGGATGGCACCTTTGATCTTGTCCTTTTCGAACGCCACCAGATCGACCGCCGGGTTGGACACGGCCTCGACCAATTCTGCGTGTTCGGCCTGATCTTCAGCTTTGCTGTGCAGGAATTTGTGGGCGAGTTTCTCGAAGCCTTCAAAGCACAGGTAAGCACCACCGACCATCAACAACGGCGTGACCAGCCACGGAATGAACGCACTGATGGCCAACGCCGACGGCACCAGAATCAGTTTGTTGACGAACGAGCCCTTCGCCACCGCCCACACCACCGGGATTTCCCGCTCGGCACGCACACCGGAAACCTGCTGGGCATTGAGCGCCAGATCGTCGCCCAGTACACCGGCGGTCTTCTTCGCGGCCATTTTGGTCATCAGCGCCACATCGTCCAGTACGGTGGCGATGTCGTCGATCAGCACCAGCAAACTGCTTCCTGCCATGAATCGGGTTTCCTTCTTGAATGAATGCTGCGCAGCATACCGAAACCCGAGGCCACACGGGGCATTCTTGAGCCCCGCGCGAGGCCGGTGCTACCATGCGCAACCGCCAGAACAGGCAAGGAACTCCTTGGTTTATGAGCACCATCCGCGAGCGCAACAAAGAACTGATCCTGCGTGCCGCTAGTGAAGAATTTGCCGACAAGGGCTTCGCTGCGACCAAAACCAGTGACATCGCGGCCAAGGCGGGGCTGCCCAAGCCTAACGTCTACTACTACTTCAAATCCAAGGAAAACCTCTACCGCGAGGTTCTGGAAAGCATCATCGAGCCAATCCTGCAGGCCTCGACGCCATTCAACGCCGACGGCGTGCCCGGCGAAGTGCTCAGTGGCTACATTCGCTCGAAAATCCGCATCTCCCGTGACTTGCCCTTTGCCTCAAAGGTGTTCGCCAGCGAAATCATGCACGGCGCCCCACACCTGAGCCCCGATCAGGTCGAACAGCTCAACGCCCAGGCCAAACACAACATCGACTGCATCCAGACCTGGATCGACCGCGGCCAGATCGCCCCCCTCGACCCCAACCACCTGATGTTCAGCATCTGGGCCGCAACCCAGACCTACGCCGACTTCGACTGGCAGATCTCTGCGGTGACTGGCAAGGCCAAGCTGGATGAGGCTGACTATGAGGCGGCGGCGCAGACGATTATCCGATTGGTGCTCAAGGGGTGTGAGCCGGACTGATAGCGGCCCAGCATCAATGCCGACTCGGCAGTCTATGAAAACTGCCGGTCGGGATTGCATGTTTGCGCCTTCTAAACCTTCGGCAGCGGATTCAACGCCACGGCGGCCCTGGGTTTTCTGAAGAAAATCCAGTAGACAACCGTGAGGATCAGCAGGAAAGGCACACCGAATACCAAGGTCATTTTGAAGGCATCGGTGAAGTAGGTGGTGATCATCACCGCGCCCATCAGCAGCAGCCCCAACAGCGTGGTGTACGGGAACAGGCGCATGCGGAAAGACAGTTTCCGTTCGCCGTTGCGCTCGTGGTAGCGACGGAAGCAGTAGTGGGTCAGGAAAATCATGAACCAGGTGAAGATCGCGCCGAACATCGAGATCGCCATCATCAAGGTGAAGGAGCTTTCCGGGTACAGCACATTGAGCAATGTTGCCAGGGCAATGCCGGAGCTCGACAGCAACAAGGCATTCAGCGGGATCCCGGTCTTGCTCAACACCCCCATGGACTTGGGTGCATAACCGCCGCGGGACAGGCTGAACATCATGCGGGTGGTGATGTAGAGCTGACTGTTCATCGCCGACAACGCCGCAATCAGGATCACGAAGTTCATCACGCCGGTTGCGCCGGGAATACCGATGGTCTGCATGACGGTGACGAACGGGCTCTGCGCTTGACCGGCCTGGACCCACGGCACAATCGCCAACATCAGGGCCAGGGTCAGCAGGTAGAACACCACCAGCCGCACGATGGTCGCGCGAAAGGCCTTCTTCACCGCCCGCTCCGGGTCCTGCGCCTCGCCGGCAGCCACTGCGATCATTTCCACGCTCAGATAGCTGAAGATCGAGACGATCACCGCAATCCACATCCCTTGCAGACCATTGGGAAAAAAGCCGCCGTGGGCGGTGTAATTGTGCACGCCGTAATCCGCGTTGCCGGAACCGAACACCACATACACCGCGAGGATGATGAAGCCGACAATCGCACCGATCTTGATGGTCGAGAACAAGTACTCGAAGGTGCCGAAGGTTTTCACGCTGATGGCGTTGAGCACGATCAGCATGCTCGAGAACGAAACAATCCAGATCCATTCAGGCACGTTGGCGAACCAGTACTTCATGTACATCGCCACCGCCGTCACTTCCGTGCCCACTGCCAGCACAATCGCCGCCCAATAGGCATAGCGCACCAGGAACCCGGCCAATGGGCTGACATAGAATTCGGCATAGGCGCCGAATGAGCCGGAGGTCGAATGGGCCACCGTCATTTCCGCCAGACAGCCCATCAACAGCAGGGTGATGATCGCGCCAATGGCATAGCTGAGCAGCACGCTCGGCCCTGCATAACCAATGGCGTAGGCACTGCCCATGAACAGCCCGGTGCCAATCGCACCGCCAATGGCGATCATGCTCATCTGACCCGAGGTGAGCTGGCGCCTGAGGCCCTGCTCACGCTTGGAGATGTTTTCAAAACCGGTGTTATCGGTCATTTTTCTTTCCTCTGAATATTGTCTTTCTTGAAGAGAGCAAATCTTTTGGGTTGCCGGTGGGGATCAGCCACGGATTAGAAAATATTCAGCGGATACTCGACGATCACCCGCACTTCATTGTTGTCGGTGGTGTCCGCTCGGGCGACCTGGCCGGTGGAACGCACACTGGCCTGACGCACACGTATCGACAGGTCCTTGGCCTTGCCCTCCTGCACCACGTAGCGCGCTTCAAGGTCGCGCTCCCAGCGCTTGCCGTCACCGCCGTAACGTCCATAGGCACCATTAGGGCCGCCGTCGTAGTGGCTGTCGTCAATATGGTCACCGCTCACATAGCGCGACATGAAGCTCAGGCCCGGCACGCCGAAAGGCGCCATGTCCAGGTCATAACGCAGCTGCCAGGAGCGTTCATTGGGCGCGTTGAAATCGAGGATCTGTACCGAGTTGGCAAGGAATATCGAGGTGCCCGGCTGCTGATCGAAGCCGAGATAATCGAACGGTTCATCGCCATCGACCCGTTGGTAGGCCAGGGTCAAGCGGTGCGCACCCACCTTGTAAGCGGCGGCCAGCGACCAGGTGGTGTTGTCGATCTTGCCGGCCAGGCTCTGGCCATAGTCGTTGGTGCGATAGAGGTTGAAATCCAGGTTCAGCGACTGGTTTTCGCTCAGGGCATAGCTGTAGTTGGCGTTGGCGTAGTACTGCCGCCAGATATCAGCGAACTGTGAACCGTACAGGCTGACGCTCAATTGATCGCTCAGGGCATAACTGCCGCCCAGATAATCGACGCTACGGGTTTCCACACCGGCATACAGCGCCTTGAGGGCGCCATCGTCGTTGGTCGACGCACTGTCATTGCCCGAGGTGAAGTGCCCGACATCGAGTTGCAGTCCTTTCAACTCGCTGCTGGTCAGCTGGAAACCATTGGCGTAGGTGGTGAACAGGCGCGCCGAGCCGGTGCCGAACACCGGGTTGAGCGGTGTCAGGTTGCCGTATTTGAGTTCGGTCTTCGAGATCCGCGCCTTGAGCGCGCCACCCGCTTCGGAATACTCATCCTCGGCGCGCCCATCGGAATCGACCGGCAACAAACCGGTGCCGGTACGCCCCCTGCCGCTGTCGAGCTTGAGACCCAACTGCGCGTAGGCGTCGACTCCGAAACCCACAGTGCCCTGGGTATAGCCGGAACGGTAATCGAGCATAAGTCCGTGGGCCCACTCCTCCCGATAGTTCTGACCGCCCGGGTTGTTGAGGTTGTTGCGGTAGAAATAGAAATTGCGATTGGTCAGGGTCAGGCTGCTGTCTTCAACGAATCCATTGTCGGGTGCGGCATAGGCCACTTGGCCGAGACAGCTGGTAATGGCGAGCGGCAAGGCGGGCCAAAGGGACAGTTTCATTCTGCGTGTTCCTTATTATTGTGTTTTCACAGAAGTGCTTATCCGAGGCGACCGAAGCCCTGCTGCCGAGAAATTCGCGGCAGCAGGACAAAGGCGTCGGGGGGTATCAGGTGACGCTGTGGCGGATCTGGAACTGCTCTTGCGACCAGGTTTTCTGATCGAGTATTTCGCCGAGGATCTGCACCGCATCCCAGACCTCGGTGAAACTGGTGTACAGCGGGGTGAAGCCGAACCGCATGATCCGCGGCTCGCGGTAATCGCCGATCACGCCACGGGCGATCAAGGCCTGGATCACCGCATAACCCTGGGGATGTTCGAAGCTGACATGGCTGCCACGTTTGGCGTGTTCGCGCGGAGTGACCAGGGTCAGCTCGTGAGCGGCGCAACGCTGCTCGACCAACTGGATGAACAGGTCCGTCAGCGCCAGGGACTTGCTGCGCAGGCTGGCCATGTCGGTCTGGGCGAAGACATCCAGACCACACTCGACCATCGCCAATGAAGTGATGGGCTGGGTGCCGCACAAATAGCGGGCGATTCCGCTGCTCGGCTGGTAATGCGACTCCATGGCGAACTGCCGCGAATGACCGAACCAGCCGGACAGCGGTTGCACCACCAGATCGCACAGCTCAGGGGAAACCCAGACGAAAGCTTGCGAGCCCGGACCGCCATTGAGGTACTTGTAGGTGCAACCGATGGCGTAGTCGGCGCGCGCCTGATGCAGGTCGACCGGCACCGCCCCGGCAGAATGCGCCAGGTCCCAGATGGCCAGCGCGCCACATTCATGGGTCAGCGCGGTCAGGGCCTGCATGTCGTGCATGTAGCCGGTCTTGTAGTTGACGTGGGTGAGCATGACCACCGCGGTGTCCTGGTCAATCGCTTGCGGCAGCTCTTGCGGGCTATCGACCAGACGCAGGGTGTAGCCCTGCTGCAGCATGTCCGCCAGACCTTCGGCGATATACAGGTCAGTCGGGAAGTTGCTGGTCTCGGTGACGATCACCCGCCGCGTCGGCGCCCGCGTGGCCTGCACGCGCAGGGCGGCGCTGAGCACCTTGAACAGGTTGATCGAGGTGGTGTCGGTCACCACCACTTCGCCGTCACCGGCGCCAATCAGCCCTGCCAGTCGATTGCCCAGACGTTCAGGCAGGTCGCGCCAGCCAGCGCTGTTCCAACTGCGGATCAGGCCATTGCCCCATTCCTCGGCGATCACTGCCTGAGCACGCGCCAGCGCTGCGACCGGGCGCGCGCCCAGGGAGTTGCCGTCGAGATAGATCACGCCTTCAGGGAGCGCAAACTGCTGGCGCAGAGGGGCCAGAGCGTCCTGCGCATCAAGCGCCAGACAATCGTTTCTTGTAGTCATTGGATGTCCTGCTTTTTTGAAAGAAGTGCCGTCCGGGCAGATCGCGATAGTCGGGTGTGAGTGTCGTGTTTCAGGCGTTATTTGCGCCTTCACGGTGAAGAGATAATGAACGAAGCTTTAGAGAATTTTCGTGCAAAGTAAGCGGCCATCTAGTATTTATCTCGAAGAAAATTCGAATCCATCTCCAAATATCGCGGATTTATTCTAGCCATGACCCTCGACTCGACAGACCTGCGGATCCTGCATCTCTTGCAACGGGACGGCCGTATCAGCAATCACGAAATTGCAGAGAAGGTCGCACTGTCGCCGTCGGCCTGTTTGCGCCGTTTACGCCTGCTGGAAAGTGAAGGAATCATCACCGGCTATCGTGCGATGCTGAACGCAGAGAAGCTGGGAGTCGAACTGGAAGCCATCGTCCATGTGTCATTGCGACAGGACGTCGAGGACTGGCACGAGACCTTCATCAAGAAGGTCCAGTTGTGGCCGGAAGTGGTCACCGCCTACGTGATTACCGGGGCGAGCAACTATGTGCTGCGGGTCCAGGCGCGTAACGTCAAACACTTCTCCGACTTCATCGTCAACCAACTGAACCGCACGGCGGGAGTGACTGATATCCGCTCGGAAATCGTGTTGCAGAAAATCAAGGAGCGGGAGACGTTGCTTGATTTGGTGGTGCGTAAGTGAGCGCCAGCTAATGGATATCGATGGTCAGGTGATCAATTGTGGCGAGGGAGCTTGCTCCCGTTGGGCTGCGAAGCAGCCCCAAAACCCAGGCTCTTCGATTCTTCAGGTGCACCGCATGGAGCGTTTTACGACTGCTACGCAGCCGAACGGGAGCAAGCTCCCTCGCCACAAATAGCGCTTGATCAGGCTGCTGTCGCAGGTCTGATTCAATCCTGGACGCCGGAATATTCAGACCCCACGCATGCGCCGGGCTTCGTTACGCTGCAAGGTCACGCTGGGGGACTCATCGAATAACTTGCGGTATTCGGCAGAAAAACGTCCCAGATGCGTAAAGCCCCAGCCCATGGCGATCGCGGAAATATTGCGCGCCGAGCCGTGTTCGAGGATTTCCTGGCGCACAGCGTTCAACCGGTACTTTTTCAGGTAGACCATCGGCGACAGGGCGAAGTACTTCCTGAACGCCTCGCACAGCTTGAAACGCGAGACCCCGGCCGCGACCTCGATGTCCTCCAGGTGCAAGGCTTCGCGAGCATTGTCGTGAATGTATTGTTTGGCCCTGATCAGGTAGTGCGGCAGTTTCACGCCGAGTACGTTGCGCAATTCTTCGGAGTAGTTGTTCGGCTGGGCGAGGATCAAGCCTTTGATCAATGAGTTTTCGATGTCCCGAGTGAAGGCCACCTGTTCGTACAGTTCATTGCTGCGTTCCAGTTCCGCGATGAAATAACGCGCCATGCGCCACCACGAGGCCGACGCGCCGTCCACCGCATCCATCACTGGCTTGAAACGCAGCGGCGTATCCAGCGGTCGCTGCAGCATGCCTTCCAGCGACTCGCTCATAGCGACGCGGGTGATCACCACCTGGACTTTGCGACAGTCGCCGGAGATCGCCAGCATCTGGTTCTCATTCGGGGAAATGATCACCCCTTGATCGCGGTTGGATTTCACCACGCTGCCGTTCTTGCTCAGCTCCTGCTCGCCCACCAGCGGCAAACTCAGGCTGTAGCTGCTGAAGTGCTCGGCGTCTTCGATATCGATGGTGACATCGGTGCCGTATGAGAGCGTGCCCAGGGTCGTGGCCATCGACTTGAACACATTGGCGCAATGATGAAAGCGGATCCGCTCAGGCGTCGAAGTCTGGAGGCGGTGCGGCCCGCAGATACCAGACATCCAGCTCCTCGCACCCTCGAGGTCATAGTGATCGATACGAATGTCGCGAAACTGCGGATCAGCGTTGCTACTCATCACGGCGCACCCACGGCAATATTTTTCAGCGCGCTCTGATGGCGCGTATCAGGCTTGAAAATAGCAAGTTCCACGCCACAACACGGCTGTCTTATCCGTTTAAAAAGCCCCGTCACTCATTGAATGTCGGGGCTTTTATCGGGGGAAGACTATTGAACAACCGGCAAGGCCCGACCCTTGGCCATACGCATCCGGTAAAAACCGAAGATGATCAACACCCACACCGGTATGGCGAAGACTGAAGCGCGTATCCCTGGAATCATCAGCATGACGCAGACGATCATGGCCATGAAGGCCAGGCACAGGTAATTGCTGTAGGGGAACCAGAACGCCTTGAAGCCCGGCACGATGCCTCGCTGGCCCATGATTTTGCGAAATTTCAGGTGCGTCAGGCTGATCATCGCCCAGTTGATCATCAGCGATGCGACCACCAGTGCAAAGAGCAACTCAAGCGCTTCATGCGGGGCGAGGTAGTTAACCAGCACGGACAGCATGGTGATCAACGCAGATACGCCCAGCGCCAGTAGAGGCACGCCCTGTTTGTTCAGTTTCATCAGTGCCTTGGGCGCGTCGCCCTGTTCGGCCAGGCCATAGAGCATGCGGCTGTTGCAGTAGACACCGCTGTTATAGACAGAAAGCGCCGCGGTGAGCACCACGAAATTGAGGATGTGCGCTGCGGTGTCGCTGCCGATCAAGGAGAAGATCTGCACGAACGGGCTGCCGCTATAGGCATCGCCCGAAGCGCCCAGTGTCTGTAGCAGTTGATCCCACGGATACAGCGACAGCAACACGGTGAGCGCGCCGACGTAGAAGATCAGCACGCGATAAACCACCTGGTTGATCGCCTTGGGAATCACCTTACCCGGCTCACTGGCTTCAGCGGCGGTGATGCCGACCAGCTCCAGACCGCCGAAGGAGAACATGATGAACGCCATGGACATCAGCAATCCAGTGGTGCCGTTGGGAAAGAAGCCGCCGTGACTCCACAGATTGCTGACCGAGGCCTGCGGGCCGCCCGTTCCGCTGAACAACATGTAGCAGCCCAGGGCGATCATGCCAATGATCGCTACGACCTTGATGATTGCGAACCAGAACTCCATCTCGCCGAAGACTTTGACGTTCATCATATTGATGAGGTTGACCAGGACGAAGAACACCGCCGCGCTGACCCAGGAGGGGACTTCCGGCCACCAGAATTGCACGTACTTGCCGACGGCCGTCAACTCGGCCATGCCCACCAGCACATACAGCACCCAGTAGTTCCAGCCGGACAGAAAGCCGGCATAGCCGCCCCAGTACTTGTGGGCAAAATGACTGAAGGAGCCGGCCACCGGTTCCTCGACAATCATCTCGCCCAGCTGACGCATGATCAGAAAGGCGATGAAGCCGGCAATCGCATAGCCGAGGATCATCGACGGCCCGGCCGATTTGAGTACTCCGGCAGAGCCTAGAAACAACCCGGTACCTATCGCTCCGCCCAATGCGATCAGCTGAATATGACGATTTTTCAGCCCTCGCTTGAGCTCGCCTTGTCGCAAGATTTCATCCGCCATCTGGTTACCTTCTAATTGTTATGGTCAGGCCTGGTTTGAATGCGTCAATTTATTCAATTGCTGCTCGGTCTAAGCGTTCAGACGTTACTCTCGGTAAATTAGAGCGTTGAGCGCACTCGCCACAACTCCGGGAACAGCACGGTATCGAGCATCTTGCGCAGATAACCGACACCTTCTGTGCCGCCGGTCCCTGGTTGAAAGCCGATGATCCGCTCAACCGTGGTCACATGCCGGAAGCGCCATTGACGGAACGAATCCTCAAGATCAATGAGTTTCTCCGCCAGCTGATAGAGATCCCAATAACGCGAAGGGTCGGTGTAGACCTCGCGCCAGGCGGCTTCGACCGACGCGTCATGCGCCGTCGGACTGCTCGGATCGCGCTCGAAACGCTGTGGGTCGATGGTCAAGCCTGCGCTGACCATCAAGCGAATCGCCTCGTCATACAGCGACGGTGTGGCGATCGCCTTTTCAAGCGCCTGCAACAGTTCCGGCCGATGCGCATGGGGGCGCAACAGGGTCGCGCTTTTGTTGCCCAGAATGAATTCGATCTCGCGGTACTGGAACGACTGAAAGCCCGATGACTGCCCCAGAAAGGGCCGTATCGCGTGGTACTCGGTGGGTGTCATGGTGGCCAGCACCGTCCAGGCATGCACCAGCTGATCAAAAATCCGCGAGACCCGCGCCAGCATTTTGAAAGCGGGCGGCAACTCTGCGAGTCGAATGTGTTCACGGGCGGCTTTGAGCTCGTGCAGCATCAGCTTCATCCACAGCTCTGACGTCTGATGCTGGATGATGAACAACATCTCGTTATGGTCCGGAGATAACGGGTGCTGTGCGTTGAGAATGCGCCCCAGATCCAGGTAGTCGCCGTAGCTCATGGAGTCGGAAAAATTCAGCTCGGCGTTATGCCATTCCCCAGTCTGGTTTGCAGGTGAATAGGGGCATTGGTTCATTGAGTCGGCTCCTCAAGTTGCGGTTTATTCAGTGGACGTAAAATTGCCCTGACCGGACTGGCGTCCAGATGGGCAAAACGCAGCGGCAGCGCAATCAATTCATAGTCCCCTTCCGGGACGTCATCGAGCACGATGCCCTCGAGGATGGCCATGCCATGTCGGGCTACGGCATTGTGCGAATCCATGGTTTTGGATTGCTGAGGATCCAGCGACGGCGTATCGATACCGATCAAGCGCACACCGAGGCTCGCCAGCAGGTTGACGGTTTCTTTGGCGACTGCGGTGAAATCCGGATCCCAGGAGCTCAACGGTGCTTGTCGCCAGGTGCGCAGCAGCACCCGTTCAGGCAGGTCTTGCAAGCGACCTTCAAGCTGCTCGGGGTGTACCAGCCGGCCGCTATTCAGGCAATGCAGCACACGGCAAGGCCCCATATAGACATCGAGTGACACATCGCCAATGGCCGCGCCATCAGCGCTGTAATGCAGCGGCGCGTCGACATGGGCACCCGTGTGAGGCGACAGGGTGATACGCCCTACATTCACTGGACACTCTGGTCCGAACGTCCAAACGCGCTCTTCCTGAAAAGGTGTGTCACCCGGCCAGGTAGGTGTAGCGGTACTCAAAGGCGGGCTGATATCCCACCACGATAGTGTTGTTTTCATTGCAAAGCTCTCGGCCTGTTCCGAGAGGATGATACGAGTGATACCTGTGAATATTCTTGCGAAAATCTTCGGCAACGCCCAAATGTTTCGCACAAAATTCTAAAAATCCGGAATTTACCGGATGGAAATTTCAACGAAAAAAGCAGGCAGCTAAAAAGCTGTTTTCATCCGCAAGGCGTTGCGCAAATGCATGCCGACCGCTGCATTTCTGGAGCCTGGGCGAAAGTATGGAGGACAGTAGTTCGCGAATGGCTGCGCGAAATGGCGCAGACTTTTAGCTGGATGTGTCTGGGAGATTGCTTTCGCGAGCAAGCCCGCGAAAGCGGTAAATCAGACGCCGAAGATCAACCAGCCACCCCCGCATCCGCCTTCAACCCCTGCCCCTCGATCGCACGGATCGCACATTGCTCATCGACATCAGACAGATCTCCACTGATACCGACCGCCCCCAACACAGTCCCGTCCTGATCCCGAACCAACACGCCGCCCGGCACCGGCACGACACTGCCCTGCCCCAGGCTATTCAGCGCGGCGAAGAACGCCGGGCGTTGTTGGGCGTCCTGGGCCAGCAGGCGTGAGCCCTTGCCCAGGGCAATCGCGCCCCAGGCCTTGCCGATGGCGATTTGCGGGCGCAGCAGGCTGGCGCCGTCTTCGCGTTGCAGCGTTATCAGGTGCCCGCCGGCATCCAGTACTGCAACGGTCAATGGCGCGGCAGAGATTGCACGGCCCGCGGTGATGGCCTGATCGGCCAGGTTGACTGCGACTTTCAAGGTTAAAGCGCTCATGGTGCCGTCCTCATTTTGTTATAGGGAAAGCCGTTGGACTGCTTTGTGTTGGGCAATCCTATGCAACAAATAGAACACAATGAATTATTTTTTTGTATACAATAATTCTCGAAAAGCGCGACATGCGACGAAAAGCCACAGTCATTTGGGCTTCCGACGAATGAACCAGCCGCTTGAGAAAATGAATTGACCTGCGCCGTCCGCCGTGAATACACTCTGCGCAAAGCCACTTGTATACAATTACAAAACGTAAGAGGCACAAAATAATGAGCAAAATGAGAGCAATCGAAGCCGCCGTTCTGGTGATGCGCCGTGAAGGGGTCGATACCGCTTTTGGCATCCCGGGCGCCGCGATCAACCCGCTGTACTCGGCCTTGCAGAAGGTCGGTGGCATCGATCACGTCCTCGCTCGCCACGTTGAAGGCGCCTCGCACATGGCCGAGGGCTACACCCGCACCAAGGCCGGCAACATCGGCGTGTGCATCGGCACGTCCGGCCCGGCTGGTACCGACATGGTCACCGGGCTCTACAGCGCCTCGGCCGATTCGATCCCGATCCTGTGCATCACCGGGCAAGCACCGCGGGCTCGTATGCACAAGGAAGACTTCCAGGCCGTCGACATCACCAGCATAGTCAAGCCGGTCACCAAGTGGGCGACCACTGTTCTGGAGCCAGGCCAGGTGCCTTACGCGTTCCAGAAAGCCTTCTATGAAATGCGCTCCGGTCGTCCCGGCCCAGTGCTGATCGACCTGCCGTTCGACGTGCAGATGGCCGAAATCGAATTCGACATCGACGCCTACCAGCCACTGCCATTGGCCAAGCCGAGCGCGACCCGCGTTCAGGTGGAAAAAGCCCTGGCCATGCTCGACCAGGCTGAACGCCCGTTGCTGGTGGCCGGTGGTGGCATCATCAATGCCGACGCCAGCGAGTTGCTGGTGGAGTTCGCCGAGCTGACCGGCATTCCAGTGATCCCGACCCTGATGGGCTGGGGCACCATCCCGGACGATCACCCGCTGATGGTTGGCATGGTCGGTCTGCAAACCTCGCACCGCTATGGCAACGCCACGATGCTGAAGTCGGACGTCGTATTGGGCGTCGGTAACCGCTGGGCCAACCGTCACACCGGTTCGGTCGATGTTTACACCGAAGGCCGCAAATTCATTCATGTCGACATCGAACCGACCCAGATCGGCCGCGTGTTCACTCCAGACCTGGGCATCGTGTCCGACGCCGCTGCCGCGTTGACCGTGTTCATCGAAGTCGCTCGCGAATGGCAAGCCGCCGGCAAGCTGAAAAACCGCAGCGCCTGGTTGCAAGACTGCCAGCAACGCAAAGCCAGCCTGCAGCGCAAGACGCACTTCGACAACGTGCCGGTCAAGCCGCAGCGGGTTTACGAAGAGATGAACCAGGTGTTCGGCAAAGACACCTGCTACGTCAGCACCATCGGTCTGTCGCAGATTGCCGGCGCGCAGTTCCTGCACGTCTACAAACCGCGTCACTGGATCAACTGCGGCCAGGCCGGCCCGCTGGGCTGGACCATTCCGGCCGCGCTCGGCGTGGTCAAGGCTGATCCGACCCGCAAGGTGGTGGCGCTCTCGGGCGACTACGACTTCCAGTTCATGATCGAGGAACTGGCGGTGGGCGCGCAGTTCAAGCTGCCGTACATACACGTCGTGGTGAACAACTCGTACCTGGGGCTGATCCGTCAGGCCCAACGCGGTTTCGACATGGACTACTGCGTGCAGCTGTCCTTCGACAACCTCAACGCTCCGGAGCTCAACGGCTACGGTGTCGATCACGTCGCGGTCGCCGAAGGCCTGGGTTGCAAGGCGCTGCGGGTGTTCGAACCGGCTCAGATCCAGCCAGCCCTGCGCAAGGCTCAGGAAATGATCGAGGAGTTCAAGGTGCCGGTGATCGTCGAGATCATTCTGGAGCGCGTGACCAACATTTCCATGGGCACCGAGATCAACGCCGTCAACGAATTCGAAGACCTGGCGCTGGTCGGCAACGATGCGCCAACGGCGATTTCGCTGCTCGATTGATCCCCCCCTGTGGGAGCGAGCCTGTGTGGCGAGGGAGCTTGCTCCCGCTCGGCTGCGAAGCAGTCGCAAAGTTTTTGGGGCCGCTTCGCGCCCCAGCGGGAGCAAGCTCCCTCGCCACACTGGCTCGCTCACCACAGAGGGCCTACACACATTTACGGGAGACCACCATGCCGCGTTTCGCAGCCAACCTGTCCATGTTGTTCACCGAGCAGGATTTTCTTGCCCGTTTCGACGCTGCCGCCAAGGCCGGCTTCAGTGGTGTCGAATACCTGTTCCCCTACGATTTCAGCTCCGCCGAAATCAAGGCCAGGCTCGATGCCAATGGCTTGACCCAGGTGCTGTTCAACCTGCCGGCCGGTGACTGGGCCAAGGGCGAGCGCGGTATCGCGTGCCTGCCGGATCGGGTCGAAGAATTCCGCGCCGGTGTCGATCTGGCCATCGCTTACGCCAAGGTGCTGGGCAACACTCAGGTCAACTGCCTGGCCGGTATTCGTCCACAAGGCGTCGACGAAGCCACGGTGGAAAAGACCTTTGTCGCCAACCTCAAATACGCAGCCGACAAGCTGCAAGCGGCGGGCATCAAACTGGTGATGGAAGCGATCAACACTCGTGACATTCCCGGCTTCTACCTGAACAACACGGCGCAAGCCCTGTCGATTCGCGAACAGGTGGGCAGCGCCAACCTGTTCCTGCAATACGACATCTATCACATGCAAATCATGGAGGGCGACCTGGCCCGGACCATGGCTGCGCACTTGGGCGAGATCAACCACATCCAGTTGGCCGACAACCCGGGGCGCAACGAACCGGGCACCGGTGAAATCAACTACCGCTTCCTGTTCGAACACCTGGACCGCATCGGTTATCAGGGCTGGATCGGCTGTGAATACAAGCCGCTGACCACCACTGAAGCGGGCCTGGGCTGGTTGAAAAGCCATAACGCGATCTGATGTTGAAACAGAACCATTGTGGCGAGGGAGCTTGCTCCCGCTCGGCTGCAAAGCAGTCGTAAAACCTGCGAGCAAGTTTTACCTGACACACCGCGGCGGTTGGTTTGGGGTCGCTTCGCAACCCAGCGGGAGCAAGCTCCCTCGCCACAGGATGTGTCTACCTCAGCTACGCGCACATTATTTGGCGACACAAAAACAAGAGGATTTTCTCATGGCTAAAATCGGATTTATCGGCACCGGCATCATGGGCCACCCAATGGCGTTGAACCTGCAGAAAGCCGGTCACAGCCTGTTCCTGTCGGCGCACCACGACCCGGCACCTGCCGACCTGGTGGCCGCTGGCGCCGTTGCGCTGGCCAACCCGAAAGAAGTCGCCCAGGAAGCGGAATTCATCATCGTCATGGTGCCGGATACCCCGCAGGTCGATGACGTGCTGTTCCGTGCCGACGGCGTTGCGGCGGGCGTGAGCAAGGGCAAAGTGGTGATCGACATGAGCTCGATCTCGCCAACCGCCACCAAGACCTTCGCGGCCAAAATCAACGAGAAAGGCGCGCAATACCTCGACGCGCCTGTGTCCGGCGGTGAAGTCGGTGCCAAGGCCGCGACCCTGAGCATCATGGTTGGTGGCGACGCCGATGCCTTCGAACGCGCCCTGCCGCTGTTCCAGGCCATGGGCAAGAACATCACCTTGGTCGGTGGCAATGGCGACGGGCAAACCGCGAAAGTGGCGAACCAGATCATCGTCGCGCTGAACATCCAGGCGGTGGCCGAAGCGCTGCTGTTCGCCTCGAAAAACGGTGCCGATCCGGCCAAGGTCCGTGAAGCGCTGATGGGCGGTTTCGCCTCGTCGAAGATTCTCGAAGTCCATGGCGAGCGCATGATCAAAGGCACTTTCGACCCGGGCTTCCGCATCAGCCTGCACCAGAAGGACCTGAACCTGGCCCTGCAAGGTGCCAAGGAGTTGAACATCAACCTGCCGAACACCGCCAATACCCAGCAGGTGTTCAGCACCTGCGCGGCCATCGGTGGCAGCAACTGGGATCACTCGGCACTGATCAAGGGCCTGGAACACATGGCGAATTTCTCGATTCGCGATAAATAACACCATCACCCGCCCCTGTAGGAGCGAGTCTGTGGCGAGGGGGCTTGCCCCCGTTTGAGTGCGCAGCACTCACAAGATCTTTGGTGCATCAGAGATTTGGGGGCTGCTGCGCAACCCAACGGGGGCAAGCCCCCTCGCCACAGATTCGCTCCCACAGGGAACCGAGTCGCCCTCCAACAACAAGAATTCCGGGAGCCCGCCATGTCGGTCGATCCGCAACAATTGCTGCGCGAGCTGTTTGCCACAGCCATCGACGCGGCCCATCCGCAGCACGTCCTTGAAGCCCATTTGCCAACCGATCGCAGCGGTCGGGTGATCGTCATCGGCGCCGGTAAAGCCGCGGCGGCCATGGCCCAGGTGGTCGAGCGCTGCTGGCAGGGTGAAGTGTCAGGCCTAGTGGTGACCCGCTACGGCCACGGCGCCCCATGCGAAAAAATCGAAGTGGTCGAAGCCGCGCACCCGGTGCCGGATGCCGCCGGTCTGGCCGTCGCGAAACGGGTGCTGGAGCTGGTCAGCGACCTGAGCGAAAACGACCGTGTGATCTTCTTGTTGTCTGGCGGTGGCTCTGCCCTGCTCGCCTTGCCCGCCGCCGGCATCACCCTGGCCGACAAACAATCGATCAACAAAGCCCTGCTCAAATCCGGCGCGACCATCGGCGAGATGAACTGCGTGCGCAAGCACCTCTCGGCGATCAAGGGCGGTCGTCTGGGCAAAGCCTGCTGGCCAGCCACGGTTTATACCTATGCGATTTCTGATGTACCGGGCGATCTCGCCACGGTCATCGCGTCCGGCCCCACCGTGGCCGACCCGAGCACTTCGGCCGAAGCGCTGGCGATCCTCAAGCGTTATGCCATCGAAGTCCCGGCCTCGGTGCGCAACTGGCTGCAAAGTCCCGAGTCGGAAACGGTCAAACCCGGCGATCCGAGCCTGGCCCGCAGTCATTTCCAACTGATCGCCCGCCCACAGCAATCGCTGGAAGCGGCCGCGGTGAAAGCCCGTCAGGCCGGTTTCAGTCCACTGATTCTCGGTGACCTGGAAGGTGAATCCCGGGACGTGGCGAAAGTCCATGCCGGCATTGCCCGGCAGATCGTCCAGCACGGCCAGCCGTTGGCGGCACCGTGTGTGATTCTGTCCGGCGGCGAAACCACCGTCACCGTGCGTGGCAATGGCCGTGGCGGGCGCAACGCCGAATTCCTGCTGAGCCTGACCGACAGCCTCAAAGGCCTGCCCGGCGTCTACGCCCTGGCCGGGGACACCGACGGTATCGACGGTTCCGAAGACAACGCCGGCGCCATCATGACACCGGAAAGTTACGCTCGCGCCGCCGCGCTCGGCCTGAGCGCCAGCGATGAGTTGGACAACAACAATGGCTATGGCTACTTCGCGGCGCTCGATGCACTGATCGTCACTGAGCCGACCCGCACCAACGTCAACGACTTCCGCGCCATCCTGATTCTCGAGAGCCCTAAACATGACGCCTGACAAGAAGGTCAAAATCCTCGCCACCCTCGGCCCGGCCACCGACGGGATCGACGATATCCGTGAACTGGTGCGCGCCGGGGTCAATATCTTTCGCCTGAACTTCAGCCACGGCGATCACGCCGACCACGCGCAGCGCTATCAGTGGATTCGTGAAGTCGAGCGCCAGCTGAATTACCCGCTGGGGATTCTGATGGACCTGCAAGGCCCGAAACTGCGGGTCGGCAAATTCGCCCAGGGCAAAGTGCAGCTGCATCGCGGTCAGGCGCTGCGCCTGGATCTGGATGCGACGCCAGGGGACGAGCGCCGGGTCAACCTGCCCCACCCGGAAATCATCGCCGCCCTGGAGCCCGGCATGGACCTGCTGCTGGACGACGGAAAACTGCGCCTGCGAGTGGTGACCAAGTACGCCGACGCCATCGACACTACGGTGCTCAACGGCGGCGAACTGTCGGACCGCAAAGGCGTCAACGTACCGCAAGCGGTACTCGACCTGAGCCCGCTGACCGTCAAGGACCGTCGCGACTTGAGCTTCGGTCTGGAGCTGGGGGTGGACTGGGTCGCGTTGTCGTTCGTGCAACGTCCGGAAGACATTCTCGAAGCCCGCGCATTGATCGGCGACAAGGCCTTCCTGATGGCCAAGATCGAGAAGCCATCGGCCGTGACTCAACTGCGGGAAATCGCTGAATTGAGCGATGCAATCATGGTCGCTCGCGGTGATCTGGGCGTGGAAGTGCCGGCCGAGAGCGTGCCGCAGATTCAGAAAAACATCATCGGCACCTGCCGCCAACTCGGCAAACCGGTGGTGGTGGCGACGCAAATGCTGGAGTCGATGCGCTTCTCACCGGCCCCGACCCGCGCCGAAGTCACCGACGTTGCCAACGCGGTGGCCGAAGGTGCGGACGCGGTGATGCTGTCGGCGGAAACCGCTTCCGGCGAGTACCCGCTGGAAGCCGTGCAGATGATGAGCAAAATCATCCGTCAGGTGGAAAACGGCCCGGATTATCAAACGCAACTGGACGTGAGCCGACCGAAAGCCGAGGCCACGGTATCGGACGCGATCAGCTGCGCGATCCGCCGCATCAGCAACGTGCTGCCGGTGGCGGTGCTGGTGAACTACAGCGAGTCTGGTACCTCGAGCCTGCGGGCGGCGCGGGAACGGCCGACGGTGCCGATTCTCAACCTGACGCCGAATCTGCAGACCGCTCGCCGGTTGACGGTGGCGTGGGGCGTGCACTCAGTGGTCAATGATCGGCTGCGGCAGGTTGACGAAGTGTGCTCGACGGCGCTGGAGATTGCGCAGGCACAGGGGATGGCTCAGCGGGGGGATACGTTGTTGATCACGGCAGGTGTGCCATTTGGGCAACCGGGGTCGACCAATTCGTTGCGCATCGAGACGTTGATTTAGGAAAAAACTTTTGTGGCGAGGGAGCTTGCTCCCGCTCGGCTGCGAAGCAGTCGTCGTTTTGGCATGACGGCTTCAACAGAAAGACCGCATTCGCCGATTTTGGGGCCGCTTCGCAGCCCAGCGGGAGCAAGCTCCCTCGCCACAATGATTTAACGCTTGTACCGGCCTCATCGCGAGCAGGCTCGTTCCACAAATTTGGCGACTGAACAGAGATTCAGTGTGGTGGCGAGCCTGCTCGCGATGCAGGCAACACGGTTCCTCTGACACACAGACCTAAAATGCCTGCCAACCACTTCAACACCCACTGCCCCGACTGGGCCACCGCCCTGCTCAACGGTTTCAGTCAAATTTTCCTCCAGCGCCATCCGCTGTGCGGACTGCTGTGCCTTTTAGCCATCCTGCTCACCGCCCCAGCCCTGCTCGGCGGTGCGCTGTTGGGCGGTGTCGCCGGGTTGCTCACCGCGCAACGTCGCGGATACGCCAAGGCGGATCGACAGGCCGGGCTGTTCAGTTACAACGGTATTCTGCTCGGCCTGCTGCTGAGTCTGTATTTCCCGTGGTCGGCGCTGTTGCCGCCGTTGATCATTGCCAGCGGCGGCCTGAGTGCAATGCTCACTCAGCAATGGCTCAAAGGCGCCCGTGATCAACAACGTCTACCGGCTTACACCGCACCTTTCGTTGGATTGAGCTGGTTATTGCTCGGCTTTGCCGCACCACCGCAACCAGAACCTGTGATCGAACTGAACACCCTCAACCTGCTCGCCGCCGAACTGAAAGGGCTGGGGCAAGTCATGTTTCTCGGCCATCCCCTGGCCGGCGCGCTAATCGCGGCCGGATTGCTGATCGCCGACCGCCGTGCCTGCCTGTGGGCGCTGCTCGGCTCCGCTGCCGGCCTCGGATTCGCCCTTGCGCATCACGAAACATCAACCGCGCTGCTCGGTTTAAGCGCTTATAACGCCGTGCTCGCCGCCCTCGCTTTCAGCCCACAACGCAGTCAACCGTGGTTGCCGCTGCTCGGCATCGTCTTGGCGATCCTGCTTACACCGGGTTTCGCCGCACTCGGTCTGGCCACGCTGACCGCGCCGTTCATCCTCGCCTGCTGGCTGATGCGTGCCGGCATTCGGGTGCTGCGTCAGGCCGCCAAAGACAGCGTGCCTTGCACTACCGGGGAGAATCACCCTAGGCTGCGCTGATTCTCGATTCAGGCGTTATCCATGGACATCAGCAAAAACTGGCGTGAAGAGCTTTACGTCATGATCTTCCAGACCGACACCCAGGCCGGTCGACGTTTTGACAGTATCTTGCTGTTGATCATCCTCGCCAGCCTGGTGATCGTGGTTCTGGACAGTATCGACAGCGTTCACCAGAACTACGCCGACGTGCTGGCGTACATCGAATGGGGCTTCACCGTCATTTTCGTCGTCGAATACGGCCTGCGCCTGTACTGCTCGCCCAAGCCGCTGAGGTACGCGTTCAGCTTCTATGGCCTGGTGGATTTACTGGCGATCGTGCCCGGCATTCTTGCGCTGTATTACGCCGATGCGCAGTACTTGCTGATTATCCGGATCATTCGGATGCTGCGGATTTTCCGCGTACTCAAGCTCAGCCCGTATCTCAAGCAAGCCAACTACCTGATGTCGGCGCTGCACGGCAGCAAGCAGAAGATTGTGGTGTTTCTGCTCAGCGTCAGCACCCTGGTGACGGTGTTCGGCACCTTGATGTACGTGATCGAAGGCCCGGAACACGGCTTCACCAGCATCCCGAAAGGAATCTATTGGGCTATCGTGACGCTGACCACCGTGGGTTTTGGCGACATCGTGCCCAAGACGCCGTTGGGCCAGGTGATTTCATCCCTGGTGATGATCACCGGTTACTCGATCATCGCCGTGCCGACGGGGATCTTTACTGCTGAGCTGGCCAACGCCATGCGCGGTGAACAATTGCAACACGATTGCCCGACCTGCAAGAAAAACAGCCACGAACATAGCGCGGCGTTCTGCTCCCGTTGTGGCAACGCGCTGTTCAAAAAACTGGAATAAGCAAAGTGCTTTTTAATCTTTAAACGACTATACGAGCCCGGCTATAGTCGCGGGCAAATTGCCAACACTTTCCATCGAACACGTTTGATAAAACAAGGAATGCGCAGTGAAAAAACTCTTTGGCGCCTCACTTCTGGCCGCTGGCCTGGCCTTGAGCAGCATGGCTCAGGCCGCACCGACCCTGCTCAACGTTTCCTACGACGTGATGCGAGACTTCTACAAGGATTACAACGCTGCCTTCCAGAAACACTGGCAAGCCGAACACAACGAAAACATCACGCTGCAGATGTCCTTCGGCGGTTCCAGCAAACAGGCGCGCTCGGTAATCGATGGCCTGCCGGCTGACGTCATCACCATGAACATGGCCACCGACATCAACGCCTTGGCGGACAACGGCAAACTGGTCCCGGATAACTGGGTCACGCGCCTGCCGAACAACAGCGCGCCGTTTACTTCGGCCACTGTGTTCATCGTGCGCAAGGGCAACCCGAAAGCCCTGAAAGACTGGCCGGACCTGCTCAAGGACGGCGTGCAAGTGATCGTCCCCAACCCGAAAACCTCGGGCAACGGCCGTTACACCTACCTTTCGGCCTGGGGTTATGTACTGAAAAACGGCGGTGACGAGGGCAAGGCAAAGGACTTCGTCGGCAAGCTATTCAAACAGGCACCAGTGCTGGATACCGGCGGTCGTGCGGCCACGACCACCTTCATGACCAACCAGATCGGCGATGTTCTGGTGACCTTCGAAAACGAAGCGGAAATGATTGCACGTGAATTTGGCCGCGATCAGTTCGAAGTGATTTACCCGAGTGTTTCCGCTGAAGCTGAACCTCCGGTGTCGGTGGTCGACAAAACCGTCGACAAGAAAGGCACTCGCGCTGCTGCAGAGGAATACCTGAAGTACCTGTGGTCGCCGGAAGGACAGGAAATTGCGGCTGCCAACTACCTGCGTCCGCGGGATCCGGCTGTTTTGGCCAAGTACACCGATCGCTTCCCGAAAGTGGATTTCTTGTCGGTGGAGAAGACCTTTGGTGACTGGCGGACTGTGCAGAAGACGCACTTCAATGATGGTGGGGTTTTTGATCAGATTTACAGCGGTCAGTAATCGCTGGGCTCAATGAAAAGGCGACCTGTGAGGTGAGGGTCGCCTTTTTTGTGGGAGAGCTGTTTCGTCACACCTGTTTCAGGGCTAGGCAAACAAGCTTGTGTGGCGAGCAGTTACATCGGCGGTGTCACGCCATCCTTGCCCGCGGCAATCGATTGAGCGGTCAGCGTCCCGTCAGCACTCTGGGTCACAAACGTCACGATTTTCACACCCACCTTCAGCAAGCTGCGATCCCCCGGCACCAGATTGACGATCGGCACATCTTCCGGCACCAGAATTTTCTGCTGGCCACCCTTGTAGTTAACGGTCAGAACGCGACCATTGCTGACCACCAGATCGCCCACGCTGCCGTTGGTCATGCTGCTGCCCTTGACCAAATCAAAAGGCCGATGGCCGTCGCCGCTGCCGGCCAGTTCCGGAGGGAAGACGTGGACTTCCAGAGCCTTGAGAGTGCCATCTTCCTGAGACACGGCAGCCGAGCCGATGTAGCTGCCAGGCTTGATGTCTTCGATATTGGCCAGGGTGACGGCGCGGACTTTGGTGTCCTTGGTCAGGTTGATCAGCACATTTTCGCCGCTGTTGACATGGACTTTCAAAACGTCAGCGCTGACCCCGGTGATCTCGCCGCGCACGCCGATGCGCATACCCGGCGCATTCTGGGCCTGGGCCAAAGTTATCGTGCACATAGTGATCAAGGTGACTGCTGAAGCACTGCGAATCAGGTGACGGAACATCGCATTCATGGAAGTGCCTTCCGGTTTATGAAACGTAAAGAGAGAACATAAGCACGCTACCGAACAAGATGTCAGTGAATGTATCATCGGATCCCAAAGTTTGGGCACAGGGTTCATCGGCAGGCAACGTCACTCATTGCGCAAAGCAATATTTACTATCACTTCAATCCCTCTTCCGCCGCTCTAGCCAGCCGATTAGCCTCTGCGCATTCCTTCTTGTTCAGCGAGCCACGTTATGAATTCAGCGACTCAGGTGCCCCACGGTGCCGCGACAATGACCCGGGGCATGGTGCTGCTTTTCGCCTTCTGCTGCGGCGCGATCGTCGCCAACATCTACTACGCCCAGCCGATCATCGGCCTGATCGCGCCGGACATCGGCCTGACCGACACCATGGCCAGCCTGATCGTTTCGCTGACGCAGATTGGTTATGCGCTGGGCCTGTTCTTTCTGGTGCCGCTGGGCGATCTGCTGGAAAACCGTCGCTTGATGATCATCACCACCGTGGTGGCGATCGTCAGTCTGTTGGGTGCGGCGTTCACCGATCAACCGAACGTGTTTCTGCTGATCTCGTTGCTGGTGGGTTTCAGTTCGGTATCGGTGCAAATCCTGATTCCGCTGGCCGCCCACCTGACACCGGAAGAATCGCGCGGCCGCGTGGTCGGCGGAATCATGGGCGGTTTGCTGCTGGGGATTCTGCTGGCACGGCCGGTGTCGAGCGTGGTGGCTGACCATTTCGGTTGGCGCGCAATGTTTGTCATTGCGGCGGTGTTGATGGCAGCGATCAGCCTCGTGCTGGCCCTGACAGTGCCCAAACGCCAGCCTGATCACAGCGCCTCTTATGGCCAATTACTGGGTTCACTCTGGACGCTGCTGCGCCAGCAACCGGTTTTGCGTCAGCGGGCGTTTTATCAGGGTTGCATGTTCGCCACGTTCAGCCTGTTCTGGACCGCCGTACCGCTGGAACTGGCGCGTAATCATGGCCTGTCGCAAACCCAGATCGCGATCTTCGCCCTGGTCGGGGCCATTGGCGCCATCGCTGCCCCCATCGCCGGTCGACTGGCTGATGCCGGCCACACCCGTATCGCTTCACTGCTGGCCCTGCTGTTTGCCAGCCTGAGCTTTGTGCCCGCCTTCATCCATCCGGCCTTCAGCGTCATCGGCCTGGCCGTGACCGGCGTGGTGCTGGATTTCTGTGTGCAGATGAACATGGTCCTTGGCCAGCGCGCGGTCTACGCCCTCGACGCCAAAAGCCGTGGCCGTCTGAATGCGTTGTACATGACCAGCATCTTCATCGGTGGCGCATTCGGTTCATCGGTGGCCAGTGCGGTGTATGAGCATGGCGGCTGGTTGTGGATCGTGGTGGTGGGTAGTGCGTTTCCGTTATTGGCGTTGTTGCGGTTTTTGAGTGTTTCGCAGAGGCGTTCGTTGGCAACGGCTTAGGACGCTAAAAGCTTCGCGGGCAAGCCTCGCTCAGGTCTTACACTAACCCTGAGCGAGCCTTGCCCGCGAAGGCGATTTGACTGATATCACTCAATGCCGAACCAGCTTCTCCATCGCCGCATCCGCGAGAAAAGAGGAGCGGCTTTTGACATTGTGCTCTCGCACATAACGGTCAATACGCTGGATCACGTAGCCAGGCAGCGTGACGTTGACCTTCTCGGTCTTGCCCAGATACGGCGAGATGTCCAACTCCAGCATCCCCCAACCCATGTCGGCAAATTCTGGATTCTCGCGGTGCGCAGCCGCTGAGGTCGGCATCGGAATCGACTCCCCGTCTGCCATGATTTCCTGCAGCATGATATGAGCAATTTCGACCGCAGCGTTGTAAGCGTCTTCAAACGTATCCCCGGCCGTTACGGCGCCAGGAATATCGGGGATCTGAATACCGATGGCGGTGTTCTCGTCGCCCCACTCGATACAGATTGGGTATTGCATTATGGATCTCCTGCCAAACTGGCTCCCGGGCAATAAAGCCCGGCTCGCCTCCTGATGCTTTTGACCGTCCCGATCGGCAAACCCTTTTTCGGATGTGGGACGGGTATCGTGTACGGGTTGTAACGGTGAGTGAAGAGGTGATGACTGCCGGTGACCCGGTCCAGTGTCCAGCCCGCCTCTATCAGCTCTTTGATCAATAACCTGCTCTGCACCACCAGCCTCCTTGCTCCGGCCAAACAAAAATAACCCTAGAGTTATATTTACTCAAGCACAGAAATCCGGATCGCGACGCTCGGTTGTTTTACAGGGTGTTGATTTGCTCGAGACGTAAACAGAGACAGGCCGCTCTCGAAGGCCAGCGCGCCCTCGGCGCCTATCTTGCGACTCAGTTCGAAACCCAGCGCATCCAGATTTTCGACGAGCAGAACGAAGCTCACCGCGTCGAACTGCCTACATCAGCCCTTCGATTGCTGGTCGACATCCTGGCCGCATTGGCAGAAGGCCCTTAAAGCGGGCGATGCTCTGAACATCTCTCACAAACGCCAAAAAGCAAAACGGCGATCCTGAGATCGCCGTTTCTGTTTACTGCCCGAATTGTCTGCCCAGCCCGCCCGGCACACCATGGATGTCTGTCTCTTCCCATGGCCCGTTCGGGCTGATCGAGCGGCTCCAGCCGTTGTTCCAGCGGTAGTAGGTGCGCTGGCGGTAGAAGGTGTTGGTTTGGTTGTCGAGGACGTAAACACCGAGTTTGGCATCCCAATGGCTGTTGCCCCCAGGTGGTGGGGCGAAGCTGGCGGAGGTGCGTGGTATCGGTTTTGACGGTTTGACCGGCGTACTCGGTTTGCTCGGTGTGGTCGGCGGAGCCGGTTTGGTGCTCGGCCCCGACGGCGGGATTGGCGGCAACCGTTCGGGTTCGTACTCCTGGACCGCACAAGCGCTTAACCCCAAAACCATACTGAGCAGAGTGATACGAGCGATGGCGGTCATGGTGGCGCTTCCTGTTATTTATCCGGGCTGTCGATGGTCAGTTTTTGTTGCGCGGTGGTGCTGGTGGCCAAGGGTTGGCTGCGACCGATCCATTCGCCGGCAGTCGGTTGGCCGGCGCGGGAGATGCGCGCAACCAGTTGGACTTCAGGGAAGTTCGACAGTTTCAACTGCGGCATCATTGCGTCGGCATCGCCCAGTTCGACGGTTGCCGGCAAGTCGGCGACGGTCAGACGCTTGGCGGCCAGCGGTGCGGGCGGGCCGGAGACAGCGCGGGCGAAAATGAACACGCTGTCGCCGGGCTGGACCTTGGCTTTCAGGTCTGGCGCCAGATCGACACGCACCTTGAGCAGTGCGGCGACCTTCGCGACTGGAGTCTCGGCCACTTTGCCACCGCTGGCTTGAAGTTTCTCGGCGGCCCGAGTGATGCCACCTTGCAGCGCAACACGGGATGGGTCATCGGGCGGCAGTTGCGCCAATAGGCGACTCCAGTAGTCGATGGCTTGCTGGTAACGCTCGCCTTCGAAGGCTGCGATGCCCAGCAGACCGAGGCTGGTGACTTCCTTTGGATCAGCTTTCAGCGCTTCGTCGGTCAGGGCCTGGACCTTGTCCGACCACTTCTTGCCATCGGCGAAGTATTGCGCCTGTGCCCATTGCCCGAGCAGTTCCGGCTGACGACCGGCCAGGTTCACGGTGCGTTCGAAGATCTTCGCTGCATCAGCCGGACGGTCCTGGGCCATGTAGGTGCGGCCGAGGAAGTACAGGCCTTCGGCCGAATCCGGTTGAGCGGCGACCGCACGCTCCAGGCGCTTGGTCATCTCTTCCATAGACTGTGGCGCCTGGGCGAATTCGCGAGTCAACTCGACTTTGTCGCTGGCCCCGAAATGCAGGTACAGCCCAAGACCCAGCACCGGTACCAGGATCGCCGCGAGCAATGGCAACGGTTTGCCCAGACGTGACACTCGCGGCGCCTCGACGCCTTCAGTGTCGGCAAGCAGTTCACGGGCAGCTTCGGCGCGGCCGGTGTCCATTTGCTCGGAGTCGAGTACGCCCTCTTCCTGCTGAGCCTGCAACTCAGCCACGCGTTCTTGATAAAGGGCGACGTTCAGCGCCGTACGATCCTCTTCAAGCTGGGCACGACGACCACGTAGAACGGGGATCAACAGAAAACTCAGGGCAACCAGAAGCAGCAGACCTGCAGCGAGCCAGAAATCAATCATTCTTGGTTTTATCCAACAGGTGGTCGAGGCGCTCGCGCTCATCAAGGGAAAGTGCGTCCGGGGTGTCAGTGCGTTGCACGCGACGACGGCGGACGATCACGGCGATGACCACAAAACCGCCCAGCAGGAGGCCGGCGGGGCCGAACCAGAGCAGCGCGGTTTTAGCGTTCAAGGCGGGTTTGTAACGGACGAAATCACCGTAACGATCAACCATGAAATCGATGATCTGCTGGTTGTCCTTGCCCTCGCCGAGCATGCGGAAAATCTCTTTGCGCAGGTCGGCGGCGATCGGTGCGTTGGAGTCGGCGATGTCCTGATTCTGGCACTTGGGGCAACGCAGCTCTTTGGTCAGCTCGCGAAAACGTTCGCGGTCGCCTTCTTTGGCGAACTCATAGGTGTCGATAGCCGCGTGGGCCACACCGGCCATGCTCAAGCCCAGAACGGCGGCGGCGATCCAGCGCTTCATGGCTTGGCCTCGTCGACCAGCGCCTGATACTTGGCCGCCAGTTTTTCGCGCCAGACTTGTTCGTCGATCACGCCGACGAATTTGTCGCGGATGATGCCCTTGGCGTCGATGAAGAAGGTTTCCGGCGCACCGTACACGCCGAGGTTCAGGCCCAGGGTGCCGGCATCGTCACGGATGTCCAGTTGATACGGGTTATGGAACTCAGCCAGCCACTTCAAGGCATCGGCGTTGACGTCCTTATAGTTGACGCCGTAGATCACCACGCCTTGCTGCGCCAATTTGTTCAGCACCGGGTGCTCGACCCGGCAGGAAATGCACCAGGTGCCCCAGACGTTGACCAATGCCGGTTTACCCAGAAGATCCGCTTTAGTCAGGGTTTTGTCACCCTGCACCGATGGCAGCGAAAACTCCGGGAACGGTTTGTTGATCATCGCCGAAGGTAGCTCGGCCGGGTTTAGGTACAGCCCCCGATACAGAAAAACAGCAACCACCAGAAAAATCGCCAGTGGCAACAGCATCAACCAACGTCTCATGCAGTGGCTCCCGTCATGCCAAGTGCTTCACGCACGCGGCTTTTCACCTTGACCCGATAACGGCGATCCAGCGCCGCCAGCAAACCGCCGAAACCTGTAAGCAGACCGCCGAACCAGATCCAGCGCACAAACGGTTTGACGTGCACACGAACCGCCCAGGCGCCCTCGCCCAACGGCTCGCCCAGTGCAACGTAAAGGTCACGGGTGAAACCGGCATCGATCCCGGCTTCGGTCATCACCGAGTTCTGCACGGTGTAGAGGCGTTTTTCCGGGTGCAGCACGCTGACTTCCTTGCCATCGCGGATCACCCGCACGGTGCCCTTGTCGGACGTGAAGTTCGGCCCTTCGAAATGCTTGGCGCCTTCGAACACAAACTGGTAACCGGCCAGGCTCATGGACTCGCCCGGCGCCAGGCGCAGATCACGCTCGGCACTGTTCTGGCTCGACAACACGACACCCAGCGCGCACACGGCAATGCCCAAATGCGCGACTTGCATGCCCCAATAGCTGCGGGTCAGGGTCGGCAGGCCTTTGATCAGGCCTTTGTGACGCGTCTTGTCGAAAATGTCCCGCACACCGGCCAGCAATACCCAGGCGGCGAGCATGAAGGTCGCCAGCACCGCCCAGTTGAAATCACCGTAAGCGACACCGACCACGACAGCCAGCGCAGCGCTGCCAAGCAACACCGGGGTGAGCATGCTCAGCAGCCATTTCACCGGCGTGTCTTTCCAGCGTACGATCACACCGACCGCCATCACCAGCATCAGCAATGCCATCAACGGAATGAACAAGGCGTTGAAGTACGGCGGGCCAACCGACAGCTTGGCGCCGGTCATCGCGTCCAGGATCAGCGGATACAAGGTACCGAGCAGGATCATCGACGCGGCCACCACCAGCACCAGGTTATTGCCCAGCAGCAGGGTTTCCCGGGACCAGAGGTTGAAGCCGACGTGGCTCTTGACCACCGGAGCGCGCAGGGCAAACAGCGTCAGCGAACCACCGACCACAAACAGCAGGAAGATCAGAATGAACACACCGCGTTCAGGGTCGGACGCAAAGGCATGAACCGAAGTCAGCACGCCGGAACGCACCAGGAAAGTCCCCAGCAGGCTCAAGGAGAACGCGGCGATGGCCAGCAACACCGTCCAGCTCTTGAACACACCACGTTTTTCCGTGACCGCCAACGAGTGAATCAGCGCCGTGCCCACCAGCCAAGGCATGAAGGACGCGTTTTCCACCGGGTCCCAGAACCACCAGCCACCCCAGCCGAGTTCGTAGTAGGCCCACCAGGAGCCCAACGTAATGCCGATACCGAGGAAGGCCCAGGCGACGATGGTCCACGGACGGGACCAGCGCGCCCACGCCGCATCGAGACGACCGCCCAGCAACGCGGCGATGGCGAAGGCGAAGGCCACGGAGAAACCGACGTAACCCATGTACAACATCGGCGGGTGAACGATCAGGCCGATGTCTTGCAGCAATGGATTGAGGTCGCGCCCATCCGTCGGCATCTGCGGCAGGATTCGGGCGAAAGGGTTAGACGTCAGGATCAGGAACAGCAGGAAACCGGTGCTGATCATGCCCATCACCGCCAGCACCCGGGCCAGCATCACTTGCGGCAGTTGCCGGGAGAACACCGACACCGCAAAGGTCCAGCCGCCGAGGATCAACGCCCACAGCAACAACGAACCTTCGTGAGCGCCCCACACGGCGCTGAATTTGTAGTACCACGGCAGCGCGCTGTTGGAGTTGCTGGCGACATAGGCGACGGAGAAGTCGTCCGCCATGAAGGCATACGTCAGGCAACCGAAAGCGAACAGCAGAAACGCGAACTGCCCCCACGCGGCCGGCTGGGCCAGGCTCATCCATAGACGGTCGCCACGCCAGGCACCGAGCAACGGCACCACGGCTTGAACCAGCGCGAAACACAGCGCCAGGATCATGGCCAAGTGGCCGAGTTCGGGAATAAAGATGCCGGAAGTCATGGATCAACCCTCCTTCGCGGGTGTTGGGGCGGATTGACCACTGTCTTTCAGCGCCTTGGTCACTTCCGGCGGCATGTACTTCTCGTCGTGCTTGGCCAGCACTTCGTCAGCCACCACCACACCGTCAGCGTTGAGCTTGCCGAGGGCGACGATGCCCTGCCCTTCGCGGAACAGGTCCGGCAGGATGCCGCGATAGCTGATGGTCACGGATTTGTTGAAGTCGGTAACGACGAATTTCACGTCCAGGGAATCGCCGGAACGTTGCAGCGAACCTTTCTCGACCATGCCGCCCGCACGGATGCGCGTGTCTTGCGGCGCTTCGCCGTTGGCGATCTGGGTCGGTGTGTAAAACAGATTGATGTTCTGCTGCAGGGCACTCAAGGCCAGGCCAACGGCAGCGCCGACACCGACCAGGATCGCGAGAATGATGATAAGACGCTTTTTACGCAGCGGATTCACTTGCCGTTCTCCCGGCGCAGACGACGCGCCTCCTGTTGCAGATACCGCTTGCGGGCCAGGATCGGCACCGCCACGTTGAGGGCCAGCACCGCCAGGCTAATGCCATAGGCTGACCAGACATACAGGCCGTGATGGCCCATGGCGAGAAAGTCGCCGAATGACGCGAAACTCATCGAGCGACCTCCAGACTGTTCTGCACTTCGGTTTTCACCCAGCTCGCCCGGGCTTCGCGCTTGAGCACTTCAAGGCGCATGCGCAGTAACAGCACGGCGCCGAAGAAACAGTAGAAACCCAGCGCCGTCAGCAGCAGTGGCAGCCACATTTCGGCGGGCATCGCCGGTTTTTCGGTGAGGGTGAATGTCGAGCCCTGGTGCAGGGTGTTCCACCACTCCACCGAGTATTTGATGATCGGGATGTTGATCACGCCGACGATCGCCAGCACCGCGCAAGCCTTGGCCGCACTGTCACGATTGCTGATGGCGTTGCCCAGCGCAATAAGACCGAAGTACAGAAACAGCAGAATCAGCATGGACGTAAGTCGCGCATCCCATACCCACCACGAACCCCAGGTCGGTTTGCCCCAGATCGCACCGGTGACCAGCGCCACGGCGGTCATCCAGGCACCGATGGGGGCCGCGCATTGCAGGGCCACGTCGGCCAGCTTCATTTTCCACACCAGCCCAACGACGCCGCACACCGCCAGCATCACGTAGATGGACTGTGCCAGCATCGCCGCCGGAACATGGATATAGATGATGCGAAAGCTGTTGCCTTGCTGGTAGTCCGGCGGCGCGAAGGCCAGCCCCCAAACCACGCCGATGCTGATCAGCAGCAACGCCGCGACACTCAGCCATGGCAGCAGTTTGCCGCTGATGCCGTAAAACCACTTGGGCGAGCCGAGCTTATGAAACCAGGTCCAGTTCATTGCTGTTTCCATCACGGTTGCTGCTCGTCATCACCAAGCAGCCAAAGGGTCTTTGCTGGTTAAAAAATAACCAGACCTCATTATTCGCCGACGCTGATCTTCAGGCCAGCAGCTATTGCAAAAGGTGTCAGGGTTATCGCCAGGGCGGTCAGGCTACCAAGCCACAAGAGATAACCGGTCGCCGGCATGCCTTGCAATGCCGCCTGCAAGGCGCCACTGCCAAGAATCAACACCGGGATGTACAGCGGTAGAATCAGCAGCGCCAGTAACAGGCCACCACGCTTCAATCCAACCGTCAGCGCTGCGCCCACCGCACCGAGCAGGCTTAGTACCGGTGTACCCAGCAATAAAGAAAGCAGCAACACCGGCAGACAGGCGGCAGGCAAACCGAGCATCAACGCCAGCAGTGGAGCGAGCAAAACCAGTGCCAGGCCGGAAAAGGCCCAGTGTGCCAGTACTTTGGCCAGCACCAGAAGAGCCAGGGGGTGCGGCGAAAGGACCCACTGTTCAAGGGATCCGTCTTCGAAATCACTGCGGAAAAGCCCGTCCAGCGAGAGCAAAACCGATAAAAGCGCCGCCACCCAGACCAGTCCCGGAGACAAGGTTTGCAACAATTGAGTCTCGGGACCGACCGCCAATGGGAACAAAGAGACGACGATGGCAAAGAACACCAACGGATTCGCCAATTCGGCGGGACGGCGGAACAGCAAACGTGCCTCGCGGGCGACCAGCAGGCCGAAAACACTCATACGGCCCAATTCCCCAAATCGATGTCACGATAGCCGGCCGGCATCCGGGTCAGCGTGTGGTGAGTAGTCAGAACCACCATGCCACCTCGCTCGCAGTGCGTGGCCAGGTGTTCTTCGAGTTGCGCCACGCCTTGTTTGTCGAGCGCAGTGAACGGCTCGTCGAGGATCCACAGCGGCGGGCTGTCCAGATACAACCGCGCCAATGCCACGCGACGTTGCTGGCCGGCAGACAGGGTATGGCAGGGAACATCTTCGAAACCGCGCAGCCCCACAGCCGCCAGTGCCTGCCAGATCGCTTCATGGGAAGCCGGTTGATGCAAGGCGCAAAGCCAACTGAGGTTTTCCTCGGGGGTCAGCAAGTCCTTGATGCCGGCGGCATGGCCGATCCACAACAGGTTGCGCGCCAGTTCGCTGCGCTGTTCGTTCAGTGGCTGGCCGTTGAGCAGCACCTGCCCGGCAGTCGGGTGCATCAAGCCGCAAAGCAAACGTAAGAGGCTGGTCTTGCCGCTGCCGTTGGGACCGCTGATCTGCAACATTTCGCCACTGGCCAGTCTCAATTCGAGATTTTCGAAGAGCAGCCGAAGGTCTCGCTCACAGGCGAGGGCAACGGTTTGCAGGACAGGACTGGTCAAGAGATCACGGGCCTTTTGCGGTTCAAGTCGGCAGCGGAACGGCCGCTAAAGAGATGCAGAATAGATGCATTGGCGGCCCGTACTAGAGAGCTGCGTCAAACAATTGCAATATTTTTAGCGCTCCGGATACAACGGGGCGGCATTATACATGCCATGCCCGACTCTAAAGAGCGCAATTTCCACAGGTTGTGACCGCATATGACAGGCGAAATGAACATCCTCCCGCTGCCGCCGACCACGCCTGCGATGTCGCGTCCGTTGGTGGTCAGTGGCGAGCTGCTCAAGCTGCTGACGCCGATGGAGGGACTGCTGACTGCCGGTCAGACCGCCAAGGCTGAAGTGTTGTCGCTCAAGCAGACGGATCAGACCTTTCAACTGTTGCTCAAGGTCACCCTCGACAGCGGCCGCCAGACCACGGTCCAGGCCACCAGTACTCAGCCGTTGCCCCAAGGCACCAGCCTGGCAATCACCCAGCCATCGGCGGGCAACCTGGCGGTCACGGTGCAACAGGCCATCGCCACCAGCGTCGCGACCCTGACCCGCATCGACACGGCGCAACTGCCGGTCGGCACCTTGCTGCAAGGCAAAGTACTGACCGCCCAGGTGATGCCACAGGTGCCGGGCCAGCCGACGGTATTTCGCTCGATGGTGAGCCTGCTCAACACCGCGTTGAGCGGCAGCACGCTGAGCATCGACAGCCCGACGCCACTGCGCATCGGTACGTTGCTCAGCGCCTTGGTGCAGGACACCCAGACACTGAAATTCGTCCCGTTGAGCAGCCGCCAGGAACAGTTGGCGGTGACGCAACAATTGGTCAGCCAACAAAGTCGCCAGGGTTCGCTGGATGGCTTGATCAAAGTCCTGCAAAACCTGCCGCCATCGGATCAGACCTCCAGCGACCTGCGCACCGCCGTGGACAAATTGCTCGCCGGCCTGCCGGACGCTCAACAAATGAGTACGCCCAAAGGCCTGGCCCAGGCGCTGGCCAACAGCGGCCTGTTCCTCGAGGCGAAACTGCTGACCGGACAAAACCCGACGCAGACGCCTGACCTGAAAGGCGACCTGCTCAAACTGATCGCGCAACTGACACCAGGCCTGCCGGCCAACACCAATCTCAATGCGATCATCGCCGCCAATACACTGGCGCAAGCGCTGCCGGGGTTTGTGCGAAATGCTCTGGGCATGCTGGGACAAGTCAGCGCCAAACCGCAGCCGACCAGTTTCCCGATCCCCGAACGCCTGCTGCAAAGCCAGGACGGCGAAGGTGACCTAGAGCACTTGCTGCGTTTGGCCGCGGCAGCCGTCTCGCGCCTGCAAAGCCATCAACTGTCGAGCCTGGAACAGACCGGCGTCACCGACGACGGGCGGTTGCTCAGCACCTGGCAACTGGAAATCCCGATGCGCAACCTTCAGGACATCGTGCCGTTGCAGGTCAAATTCCAGCGCGAAGAAGCGCCCGAGAAAGAACAACCGCACGAACGCCGCGACGAACACGAACCCCGGCAACAGCTGTGGCGCGTTGAGCTGGCATTCAACATGGAACCGCTGGGGCCATTGCAGATTCAGGCGCAGTTGATCAAAGGCAGCCTCTCCAGCCAGCTATGGGCCGAGCGCCCGTACACCGCAAGCCTGATCGAAAGCAATCTGGCCGGGCTGCGCGAACGCCTGCTGGCGTCAGGCCTGAACGTCGGCGATCTGGATTGCCACCTCGGCACACCGCCCCAAGGCCCTCAAACCCGCCTCGAACAACGCTGGGTCGACGAAACCGCATGAACGAATCCACCACACCGCGCCAGGCCATCGCCCTCAAATACGACGGCAGCCACACCCCTACCCTCACGGCCAAAGGTGACGAGGAGCTGGCCGAAGAAATTCTGCGGATCGCCCGGGATTACGAAGTGCCGATCTACGAAAACGCCGAGTTGGTGAAACTGTTGGCGCGGATGGAATTGGGGGACAGCATTCCACAAGAGTTGTATCGCACGATTGCGGAGATTATTGCGTTTGCGTGGAATTTGAAGGGTAAGTTTCCCGAGGGGCATGATCCGCAGGTGTCGAGGGTGGAGAAGGATGTGACTGATCGCGGAGACGATTATTGATGTGTTGAATGCAAAAGATCGCAGCCTCGTTTCACTCTGCCGAGTGAAACGAGGCTGCGATCTTTTGATCTTCTCAGCTTCTGTGCAACTTGCTCATCAACTCCGCCTCAGCCTGGGTCAAGCCGCAGGACTGTGTCAGTTCACTGACGCTCGCGCCCATCCCCACCAGGCGTGCTGCCTGGGCGAATGAAAGGCTCGATGGATCACGTTGCTCCAACTGCGCCAGTTTGTCCGGTAACGGCCCGACCACCGCGCGCAGTTCGTGCAGGTCTTCACCCATGCGCACGTTGCCGTTCTGGTAGTCGTCGACGCGTTTGGCCAGGTCCTTGATGCGCTGATCGCGCAGCGCATCGCCCTGGGCCTGTTGCGCGGCGATCTGCCTTTGAGCGCGGATGTACGCCAGGAACATCGCCAGCGTGCCTGCCCAGAAGAGGAACAGGACAATGACAGCCACCTCAAGAATCAATCAGATACTCTCCAGTTCCGACCATTCTTCTTCGCTCATCATCTTGTCGAGTTCGACCAGGATCAGCAATTCGTTGTTCTTGTTGCACACGCCTTGAATGAACTTGGCGGACTCTTCGTTACCGACGTTCGGTGCGGTCTCGATTTCCGACTGACGCAGGTAAACCACTTCAGCCACGCTGTCGACCATGATCCCGACCACTTGCTTGTCGGCTTCGATGATGACGATACGGGTGTTGTCGCTGACGTCGACCGTGCCCAGGCCGAAACGCTGGCGGGTGTCGATCACGGTGACCACATTGCCGCGCAGGTTGATGATGCCCAGTACATAGCTCGGGGCACCCGGCACCGGGGCGATTTCGGTGTAGCGCAAGACTTCCTGAACGCGCATCACGTTGATGCCGTAGGTTTCATTGTCCAGCTTGAAGGTGACCCATTGCAGGATCGGATCTTCGGAACCTTTTGCCGCCGTCGCCTTGTCATTCATACCCTGACCCCTCGAAAAACCGCCCTAGCGGTGTGTATTCAGTGCGCCGGCACTTGAATGCCGATGCGTGTTTTTTATGTCGGTTTGTGGTTCGGCTTACTGCCGCCCATGTGCTTAGCCCCGCCGCTGGCGATCAATTCGGCCAGTGCGGCGACATCGAGCAAGGCGCACATATGTTCAATCACCGTGCCGGCGAGCCATGGCCGCTGACCCCGGTGACTTCTCCATTTGATTTCATTCGGGTCCAGGCGCAACGAGCGGCTGACCTGATGCACTGCCAGCCCCCATTCGTAGCCCTGAACCGAAATAACGTATTGCAGGCCCTGGCGGAAATCATCGCGGTAGCGGTCCGGCATGACCCAGCGTGCGGTATCCAGCACTTTCAGGTTGCCGGCCTGGCTCGGCAGGATCCCGAGGAACCATTCCGGCTGACCGAACAGCGGCGTCAGCTCGTGACCGGCCAGGGAATAAATCGAACCCAGGCACACCAGCGGCACCGCCAGGGTCAACCCGGCGACGTCGAACAACAGGCATTCGAACGGCTCGGCCGCCCATGCCGGACGACCGTCGTTTTCCACCGGAGGCGGTGTGTTGCTCGGCGGCAGATGAACTTCCACCACCGGCGGCACCAACGCTTGCAGCAGCGGGGCAATCGTCGACACGGACGCCAGAATCGGTGCCGGCGCTTCGAGCACGGCCACCGGAGCTTTCACCACTGGCGCAACGACGGGTGCCGCGACGGCTGCCACGTTCACTGCCGGTTTCAGCGCATCACGGGCCTGCTCTTCAAGCACCGCAGCCTGGAACTCATCCAGCACAGCTTCAGCCTCAACAACCTCGGGCAGTGCCTCGATTGCTGGCGGCAACTCTTCGGTCGCATCCCGCAGCAAACCGTCCAGATAGGACTGCAGGGCCAGTTGCGGACGCGAGGTGATCTTCACCGGCCGATTCATCGGAACATCACCGTAGAAATTGGGTTCATCTCACGCCACCTGCGGAACAAGTTGCTGCGCCAGCAGATGCTTGAGCAGTGCGCGATAAGCAAGAACGCCACGGCTCTTGCCGTCGAATTGCGAAGGCGTCAGCCCTGCCCGGCTCGCGTCACGCAAGCGGGTGTCGATCGGGATGTAGCCTTGCCAGATTTCTTCCGGGTATTTGTCGCGCAGCACCCGAAGGGTTCCGAGGGACGCCTGGGTGCGACGGTCGAACAGGGTCGGCACAATGTTGAACGGCAGCGCCAGTTTGCGCGAGCGGTTGATCATCGCCAGGGTGTTGACCATGCGTTCCAGGCCTTTGACGGCCAAATGCTCGGTCTGCACCGGGATCACCAACTGCTGGCTGGCCGCCAAGGCATTGACCATCAGCACGCCGAGCAACGGCGGGCTGTCGATCACGGCGTAATCGAAGTCCTGCCACAACTGCGCCAGGCTCTTGGCGATCACCAGGCCCAAACCACTCTGGCCCGGCGACTGGCGCTCGAGGGTGGCGAGCGCGGTACTCGATGGCAACAGGGAAATACGTTCGTCACTGGTGGGCATCAGCAACTGACCGGGCAGGCCTTGCGGCACGCTGCCCTTGTGCAGAAACAGGTCGTAACTGCTGTGTTCCAGGCTGTCGGGGTCGTAACCGAAGTAGCTGGTCATGGAGCCGTGGGGATCGAGATCGACCACAACCACGCGCTTGCCCGCCTCTGCCAGCAATCCGGCTAAAGCGATGGAGGAAGTGGTTTTACCGACACCACCCTTTTGATTGGCGACTGCCCAGACTCTCATTCGGATTGTTCCTCCCGGTCGAAAAGGTCGACCGAGAAATAGCTCAACGTATTAATGCGGGTGACGGAGAATTGACGGCACTCTCTCGTCCCGGCGACTTGACCGGGGTCGGTGCAGTTTGTGTGCCAGCCCGCTTCAACGCGGCATCCGGTTGTGCATGAGCGGTACCGGTACCGGTGAGACTGCGGCGTACATCGAGATTTCGTGATACCACCAGCACCACCCGACGGTTACGCGCCCGGCCTTCGGCGGTGGCGTTATTGGCCACCGGCTGGAACTCGCCATACCCCACCGACGCCAGACGACCAGGGTTCACGCCCTGCATCGCCAGCATGCGCACGATGCTCGCCGAACGGGCCGAGGACAGCTCCCAGTTGGTCGGGTATTGCGCGGTGCGGATCGGTTGATCGTCGGTGAAGCCTTCGACGTGGATCGGGTTGTCGAACGGCCTCAGGATCGCCGCGACCTTATCGATGATGTTGAAGGCAATGTCGCTGGGCATGGCATCGCCGCTACCGAACAACAGGCTGGAATTGAGCTCGATCTCGACCCACAACTCGTTGCCGCGCACAGTCATCTGGTTGGAGCTGATCAAGTCGCCAAACGCCGCGCTGATATCATCGGCAATGCTTTTGAGCGGATCATTGGCGGCCTGGGCGATGCCGGCGTCGATCTGTTCGCTGTCCTTGACCAGTGGTTTGGCCGGGGTCACGGTCTTCGGTCGCTCTTCACCGATGGGGATCGGCTTGAGGGCGCGGTCGGAGTCGGTAAACACCCCGATCAGCGCCTCGGAAATGATCTTGTACTTGCCTTCGTTGATCGAAGAAATCGAGTACATCACCACGAAGAACGCGAACAGCAAGGTAATGAAGTCGGCGTAGGAAACGAGCCAGCGTTCGTGATTGACGTGTTCTTCAGGTTGCCGACGACGAGCCATAATCCATTTCCCCCATCAATCCATGAAGCCCTGAAGCTTCAACTCAATAGAGCGAGGGTTTTCACCTTCGGCGATCGACAGAATGCCTTCGAGCAACATTTCGCGATAACGCGACTGGCGCAATGCGATGGACTTGAGCTTGGCGGCAATCGGCAGCAGCACCAGGTTGGCACTGGCCACGCCGTAGATGGTGGCGACGAACGCGACGGCAATGCCGCTGCCCAGTTGCGACGGATCGGCCAGGTTGCCCATGACGTGGATCAGGCCCATCACCGCACCGATGATGCCGATGGTCGGCGCGTAGCCGCCCATGCTTTCAAAGACTTTGGCGGCTTCGATGTCGCGGCTTTCCTGGGTGTAGAAATCCACTTCCAGGATGCTGCGAATCGCTTCCGGCTCGGCACCGTCCACCAACAGTTGCAGGCCTTTGCGCGAGTAGCTGTCGGGTTCGGCGTCGGCCACCCCTTCCAGACCGAGCAAACCTTCCTTGCGAGCGGTCAGGCTCCAGTTCACTACACGATCGATGCCGCCGGCCAGATCCACGCGCGGTGGAAACAGGATCCAGGCGAGAATCTGCATGGCACGCTTGAAAGCGCTCATCGGCGATTGCAGCAATGCCGCACCGATGGTCCCACCGAGTACGATCAACGCCGCCGGACCATTGGCCAGCGCGCCGAGGTGACCGCCTTCAAGGTAGTTACCGCCAATGATGGCGACGAACGCCATGATGATCCCGATAAGGCTGAGCACATCCATCAGATGCAAGCCTCAACCAGGTGCCGACCGATGTCGTCGAGGCTGTACACCGCGTCCGCGAGTTCGGCTTTGACGATGGCCATGGGCATACCGTAGATCACGCAGCTCGCTTCATCCTGAGCCCAGATCGCACTGCCGCCCTGCTTGAGCAGACGCGCGCCTTCGCGACCGTCGGCGCCCATACCGGTCAACACCACCGCCAGAACTTTGTCGCCGTAGGACTTGGCCGCAGAACCGAAGGTGATGTCCACGCACGGCTTGTAGTTCAGACGCTCGTCGCCCGGCAGGATTTTCACCGCGCCACGGCCGTCGATCATCATTTGCTTGCCACCCCGGCGCCAACAACGCCAGGCCCGGACGCAGGATGTCGCCATCCTCGGCTTCCTTGACACTGATGCGGCACAGCTTGTCCAGACGCTCGGCGAAGGCCTTGGTGAAGGCCGCCGGCATGTGCTGGATCAATACAATCGGTGCCGGGAAATTGCCTGGCAACTGCGTCAGCACTCGTTGTAGCGCAACCGGGCCGCCAGTAGAGGTACCGATGGCGACCAGTTTGTAGGCTTTGCGTTTCGGCGCCGGAGACGACGGCGTTGCTGAGTGGGTGCGAACCGGAATCGGTGCCGGTGCCGGACGCGCAGGCGCGCTGCTGCCGTAGCTACTGACGCCCGAAGGCGCAGGCGTCGGGGCTGGCGCAGCCACTGGGGCCGGGGCGCTGTAAGTGCTGGCGCGACGGTTGCTGCGCGAGATGCTGAGAATCTTCTCGCACAGCAGTTGCTTGACCTTCTCCGGGTTACGCGAGATGTCTTCGAAATTCTTCGGCAGGAAATCCACCGCGCCGGCGTCCAGCGCGTCGAGGGTGACCCGGGCGCCTTCGTGGGTCAGCGAGGAGAACATCAACACCGGGGTCGGGCAGCGCTGCATGATGTGCCGCACTGCGGTGATGCCATCCATCATCGGCATCTCGTAGTCCATGGTGATCACGTCTGGCTTGAGGGCCAGGGCCTGATCGATCGCCTCTTTTCCGTTGGTCGCCGTACCGACGACCTGGATATTTGTATCCGCTGCAAGAATTTCCGAGACGCGGCGGCGGAAAAACCCCGAATCGTCCACCACCAGGACTTTGACTGCCATAAACACTCCGTTAGACGGGGCGAGGCTCAGTCGCCCCGCGCCCCCAGAATCAAATACGCCGTGCGGCGTAACGCTTGAGCATGCTCGGAACATCGAGAATCAGTGCAATGCGGCCGTCACCGGTGATGGTGGCGCCGGACATGCCCGGGGTTCCCTGGAGCATTTTGCCCAATGGCTTGATGACCACTTCTTCCTGGCCCACCAGTTGATCGACGACGAAGCCGATTCGCTGAGTGCCCACCGAAAGGATCACAACATGGCCTTCGCGCTGCTCTTCGTGAGCGGCAGAGCTGACCAGCCAGCGCTTGAGATAGAACAATGGCAGCGCCTTGTCCCGCACGATCACCACTTCCTGGCCATCCACCACGTTGGTGCGCGACAGGTCGAGGTGGAAGATCTCGTTGACGTTCACCAGCGGGAACGCGAACGCCTGATTGCCGAGCATGACCATCAGGGTCGGCATGATCGCCAGGGTCAACGGGACCTTGATGACGATCTTCGAGCCCTTGCCCTTGGTCGAGTAGATATTGATGGTGCCGTTGAGCTGGGCGATCTTGGTTTTCACCACGTCCATGCCCACGCCACGACCGGACACGTCGGAGATCTCGGTCTTGGTCGAGAAGCCCGGCGCGAAGATCAGGTTGAAGCAATCCGACTCGCTGAGACGGTCCGCCGCATCCTTGTCCATCAGGCCTTTCTTCACGGCGATACCGCGTAGAACATCGGCATCCATGCCCTTGCCGTCATCGGAGATGGACAGCAGGATGTGGTCGCCTTCCTGTTCAGCGGACAGGATCACTTTGCCGCTGCGAGGCTTGCCCATCGCTTCGCGATCGGCCGGCTCTTCGATACCGTGGTCGACCGAGTTGCGCACCAAGTGGACCAATGGGTCGGCCAGGGCCTCGACGAGGTTCTTGTCGAGGTCGGTTTCTTCGCCGACCAGCTCCAGGTTGATCTCTTTCTTGAGCTGGCGAGCCAGGTCGCGAACCAGGCGCGGGAAGCGCCCGAATACTTTCTTGATCGGTTGCATCCGGGTCTTCATGACCGCGGTTTGCAGGTCGGCCGTGACCACGTCGAGGTTCGACACGGCCTTGGACATGGCTTCGTCGCCGCTGTTGAGGCCCAGACGGACCAGGCGGTTACGCACCAGTACCAGCTCGCCGACCATGTTCATGATTTCGTCGAGACGCGCGGTGTCGACCCGCACGGTGGTCTCGGCTTCGCTGGTCGGTTTTTCCGCCGGCGGCGCGGCCGGGGCACGAGCAGGAGCCGGCGCTGCGGCGGCAGCAGGTTTCGGCGCTTCGGCTTTTGGCTCGGGTGCTTTGGCCACAGGTGCTGGCGCCTTGGCAACCGGAGTCGCCACCGAAGCAACAGCAGAAGCAGTGCCCACTTCAGTGAACTTGCCCTTGCCATGCAATTCGTCGAGCAGCGATTCGAATTCATGATCGGAGATCAGGTCGCTGCCAGCCGCAGCGGCGGTTGGCGCTGCCGGCGCCGGGACCGAAGCAATCGCCGATTCCAGTGCGTCGACCGCAAAGTTGCCTTTGCCGTGCAACTGATCGAGCAGTGCTTCGAACTCGTCGTCGGTGATATCGGAGCTGTCGCCTGCCGCTTTCGGGGCGGCCGGTGCAGCAGGCGTCGCTGCCACTGCATCGGCGGCGAACTGGCCTTTGCCGTGCAGTTGATCGAGCAACGACTCGAACTCGGCATCGGTGATTTCGTCACTGGCGGCCGCATCGGTGGCAGGCAGCGAAGCAGGTTGAGCAGCCGCTACGGGCGCCTCGGCCTGGGCCTTGACGGCGTTCAGCGAGTCCAGCAGTTGTTCGAATTCGTTATCGGTAATGTCACCCGATTCGCTTTCAGCGACCGGCGCTTCAACCACTTCAGCGACCGGCGCCGGTGTGGCTTCATCAGCCGTTTGCGGCTCGGCCAGACGAGCCAGCGCCGCGAGCAATTCAGGCGTGGCAGCCGTGATCGGGCTGCGTTCGCGGACTTCGCTGAACATGCTGTTCACCGCGTCCAGCGCTTCGAGAACCACGTCCATCAGTTCCGAGTCGACGCGACGCTCACCCTTGCGCAGGATGTCGAACACGTTCTCGGCGATGTGACAGCACTCCACCAGCTCGTTGAGCTGGAGGAAGCCGGCGCCCCCTTTTACAGTGTGAAAACCGCGAAAAATTGCATTGAGCAAGTCCGCATCATCGGGTCGGCTTTCCAGCTCGACCAGCTGCTCGGACAGTTGCTCTAGAATCTCGCCGGCCTCAACCAGGAAATCCTGAAGGATCTCTTCATCGGCGCCGAAGCTCATTAAGGGGGTGCTCCTACAGGTCTAAAAACCCAGAAAACTAAAATCCAAGACTGGATAACAAATCGTCCACATCGTCCTGACCGGACACAACGTCTTCTCTTTTATCGGCATGAATCTGCGGACCTTCACCCTGAGAGAGATGTTTTTGTGGATCTTTTTCAGCCAGCATCGCCTCACGGTCATGTTCGATACCCGCAAAGCGGTCTACGTGACTGGCCATGAGTACGAGCTTGAGCAGGTTGCTTTCAACTTCGGTGACCAGTTGGGTCACACGCTTGATCACCTGACCGGTGAGGTCCTGGTAATCCTGGGCCAGCAGAATGTCGTTGAGGTTGCTCGACACGACGCGGTTGTCTTCACTGCTGCGTGTCAGGAAACCGTCGACCCGCCGGGCCAACTCGCGGAACTCTTCAGCCCCGACTTCGCGACGCATGAACCGCCCCCAATCCGCGCTCAACACCTGGGCTTCGTCGCTCAGGCTGTTGATCAGCGGCGTGGCGTTTTCCACCAGGTCCATGGTGCGGTTGGCCGCGGCCTCGGTCAGCTTGACCACATAGGACAGGCGCTCGGTGGCATCCGTGATCTGAGACACTTCCTCGGCTTGCGGCATGTGCGGGTCAATCTGGAAATTGACGATCGCGCTATGCAGCTCGCGGGTGAGCTTGCCCACTTCCTGATACAGGCCGCGGTCACGGGTCTGGTTGAGCTCATGGATCAGTTGCACAGCGTCGCCGAACCTGCCTTTTTCAAGGCTGTCGACCAGTTCGACCGCGTGTTTTTTCAGGGTCGACTCGAAATCGCCCTGTGAAGATTCGTTATGCTCCATAGCTCCCCCGTGCGCAGTACATCAGCCAATGCGTTCGAAAATCTTCTCGATTTTTTCTTTCAACGCCTGGGCCGTGAAGGGCTTGACCACATAGCCGTTAACACCGGCCTGGGCCGCTTCGATAATCTGCTCGCGCTTGGCTTCAGCGGTCACCATCAGCACCGGCAGATGCTTGAGCCTTTCATCGGCGCGCACCGCACGAAGCAGGTCGATGCCGGTCATCCCGGGCATGTTCCAGTCGGTAACCAGAAAATCGAAGTTACCGCTTTGCAGCATCGGCAACCCGGTCAACCCGTCATCGGCCTCGGCGGTGTTGGTGAACCCAAGGTCACGCAACAGGTTTTTTATGATCCGCCGCATCGTTGAGAAGTCATCAACGATGAGGATTTTCATGTTCTTGTCCAATTCGACCTCCAAGCAGTCTTAAACGCGCCCAGCACCTGGACGCGCCATTTCAATCAATCCGGCAAAGCACTCAATGACTGTCTGGAGCACAACAGATCGAGACCGGTACGGTTCAACACCACACCAGCTCCATTCGCAGTGTCCCCACACTGCCTTCAGCGCGCTCGCCACTCCCCCAAACGCCCCCGCAAACGGGCCGCGCACTGGCTGTGTAACTGGCTGACCCGCGATTCGCTGACCCCCAGGACCTCACCGATTTCCTTGAGATTCAACTCTTCGTCGTAGTACAGCGCCAACACCAGTCGCTCACGCTCCGGCAAATTGGCAATCGCGTCCGCCAGCGCCGCCTGGAAGCGTTCATCTTCCAGATCGCGTGACGGCTCGAGATGAGCACTCGCGCCATCCTCATGCAGCCCTTCGTGTTCGCCGTCCTGCAACAGATCGTCGAAACTGAATAACCGGCTGCCCAGGGTGTCGTTCAAAATTCCGTAATAATCGTCGAGACTCAATTGGAGTTCGGCCGCAACTTCGTGATCTTTAGCGTCACGGCCGGTTTTAGCTTCAATCGAGCGAATCGCGTCGCTGACCATGCGGGTATTGCGGTGGACCGAACGTGGCGCCCAATCCCCCTTGCGCACTTCATCAAGCATCGCGCCGCGGATTCGTATGCCCGCGTACGTCTCGAAACTCGCGCCTTTGCTGGCGTCGTATTTGGTTGATACTTCAAGCAGGCCGATCATCCCGGCCTGGATCAGGTCTTCGACCTGGACACTGGCCGGCAGACGCGCCAGCAAGTGGTAGGCAATGCGCTTGACCAGTGGCGCGTAACGCTCGATCAGCTCGTACTGCGCGTCACGTGCCGACTGCTTGTAGAGGTTGTAACCGCTGGCTGTCATAACACGGGTCCTGCCGTTTGTTGCACGAGGCGCTCGACGAAAAACTCCAGGTGCCCACGCGGGTTGGCCGGCAGCGGCCAGGTATCGACTTTCTGCGCAATGGCCTTGAACGCCAGGGCGCACTTGGAACGCGGAAAGGCTTCGTAGACGGCACGCTGCTTCTGCACGGCCTTGCGCACGCTTTCGTCGTAAGGCACGGCACCGACGTACTGTAAGGCAACGTCGAGGAAACGGTCGGTGACCTTGGTCAACTTGGCGAACAGGTTGCGGCCTTCCTGCGGGCTTTGCGCCATGTTGGCCAGGACGCGGAAGCGGTTCATGCCGTAGTCGCGGTTAAGCAGTTTGATCAGCGCGTAGGCGTCGGTGATCGAGGTCGGCTCGTCACACACCACCAGCAAGACTTCTTGCGCAGCGCGCACGAAGCTGACTACCGAGTCACCAATGCCCGCAGCGGTGTCGATCACCAATACGTCGAGGTTGTCGCCGATGTCGCTGAACGCCTGGATCAGGCCGGCGTGCTGGGCCGGGCTCAAATGCACCATGCTCTGGGTGCCGGAGGCGGCCGGGACGATGCGGATACCGCCTGGCCCTTGCAACAGCACGTCGCGCAGCTCACAACGGCCTTCGATCACGTCGGCCAGGGTGCGTTTGGGTGTCAGTCCCAGCAGGACGTCGACGTTCGCCAGTCCCAGGTCGGCATCCAGCAGCATGACGCGCCGGCCGAGCTCAGCTAGAGCCAGGGACAAGTTCACTGACACGTTAGTCTTCCCGACGCCACCTTTGCCGCCGGTCACCGCGATCACCTGTACGGGATGCATGCTGCCCATGTTATTTCTTTACCTTGTCTTACTTAGACGGAGGCCACATTACTGGCTGCGCGTTCACCAATGGAACAATGCGTGGCAGACCATCGATGTAGGTACAAAAACCGTTCATTAAATACCTCAGCCAACCCGCTTGGTCGGACTGTGGTAAAGGTCAGCGAACATATCAGCCATGGCTTCTTCGCTGGGTTCTTCCTGCATTTGTACGCTGACGGCGCGGCTGACCAACTGATGACGACGCGGCAGATGCAAATCATCGGGAATCCGCGGACCATCGGTCAGGTAAGCCACCGGCAACTCATGGCTGATAGCCAGGCTCAACACCTCGCCCAGACTTGCCGTTTCATCCAGTTTAGTCAGGATGCAGCCGGCGAGGCCGCAACGTTTGTAACTGTGATAAGCGGCGGTTAGAACCTGTTTCTGGCTGGTGGTTGCCAAGACCAGATAATTTTTTGATTTGATGCCCCGTCCGGCCAGGCTTTCGAGCTGCATGCGCAGTGCCGGGTCGCTGGCCTGAAGGCCGGCGGTATCGATCAGCACCACGCGTTTGCGCAGCAAGGGCTCCAGCGCCTGCACCAACGATTGGCCCGGGTCGACATGGGTGACCGACACATTGAGGATCCGGCCCAGGGTCTTGAGCTGTTCCTGGGCGCCGATGCGATAGCTGTCCATGCTCACCAGCGCGATGTTCTGCGCGCCGTACTTGAGCACGTAACGGGCCGCAAGCTTGGCCAGCGTGGTGGTCTTGCCCATGCCGGCCGGGCCGACCATGGCAATCACGCCGCCCTCTTCCAGCGGTTCGACTTCCGGGGTGGCGATCATCCGCGCCAGGTGCGCGAGCAACATGCGCCAGGCCTGACGAGGTTCTTCAATGTCGGTAATCAACGCCAGCAAATCACGAGACAACGGGCCAGACAGGCCGATGCGTTGCAGGCGACGCCAGAGGTTGGCCTGCTCCGGACGGCTGCCTTGCAGCTGACTCCAGGCCAGCGAGCCAAGTTGTACTTCCAGCAGCTCACGCAGACCGTTGAGTTCGAAGCGCATCGAGTCGAATGCACGCGGGTCAACCCCGGTCGCTGCGACAGGCGCGGATGCCGGGCGCCGAGGCTCGGCCAGCGTCGGTTCGATCAACGGCTCGGCGGCGGTCAACGGCAGGCCGGCGAACAACTGGCGATTGGTGATGGCGTCGCTCTCGCCATCGCTACGCAGGCTCAGTTCGGCCTGGGCGGTGACGATCCGCGATTGAGTCTTGCGCAGCTCGTCCTCGAGCTCCATGTTCGGAACACGCGGGGCCAGCGCCGACAGTTTGTAATCCAGGGCAGCCGTCAACTCGACACCGCCGGCGATCCGGCGATTGCCAATGATGGCGGCATCAGCGCCCAGCTCATCACGAACCAGCTTCATGGCCTGACGCATATCGGCGGCGAAAAAACGCTTAACTTGCATAAACCACTACCTCAGCCGTTGGGCCCTACTGTCGCAACAATGGTCACTTGCTTGTTGTCAGGAATTTCCTGGTAAGCCAACACATGCAAACCCGGTACTGCCAGCCGACCGAATCGCGAGAGCATCGCGCGAACCGGACCGGCCACCAGCAGAATCACCGGCTGACCTTGCATTTCCTGACGCTGCGCCGCATCGATCAACGAGCGTTGCAGTTTTTCCGCCATGCTTGGCTCCAGCAGAACGCCCTCTTCCGAGCCTTGTCCTGCCTTCTGAAGACTATTGAGCAATATTTGTTCCAACCTTGGTTCCAAGGTGATCACAGGCAGCTCCGACTCAGTGCCTACAATGCTTTGCACGATTGCACGGGATACGCCGACGCGCACCGCGGCCACCAAAGCGGCAGTATCTTGACTCTTGGCGGCGTTGTTCGCGATGGCTTCGGCGATGCTGCGAATGTCCCGTACCGGCACCTGTTCGGCCAGCAACGCCTGCAAGACTTTGAGCAGTTGCGACAGCGAAACCACCCCCGGCACCAGCTCTTCGGCCAGTTTCGGTGAGCTTTTGGCCAGCAATTGCATGAGTTGCTGGACTTCTTCGTGGCCAATCAGCTCGCTGGAGTGCTTGTACAGAATCTGGTTCAAGTGGGTCGCCACTACCGTACTGGCATCGACCACGGTGTAACCGAGCGATTGCGCCTGCGCGCGCTGGCTGATTTCGATCCAGACTGCCTCCAGACCAAAAGCCGGATCTTTGGCGGTGATACCGTTGAGCGTGCCGTAGACCTGCCCCGGGTTGATCGCCAGTTCGCGGTCCGGGTAGATCTCGGCCTCGGCCAGGATCACCCCCATCAATGTCAGGCGGTAGGCGCTTGGCGCCAGGTCGAGGTTGTCGCGGATATGCACTGTCGGCATCAGGAAGCCCAGGTCCTGGGAAAGTTTTTTACGCACGCCCTTGATCCGCGCCAGCAACTGTCCACCCTGGTTGCGGTCCACCAGCGGAATCAGGCGGTAGCCGACTTCCAGGCCGATCATGTCGATCGGGGTCACGTCATCCCAGCCAAGCTCCTTGGTTTCCTGAGCCCGGGCCGGCGATGGCAGCAGTTCCTGCTGACGCTTGACCTCTTGCAAGGCCTGAACCTTGACCGCGTTCTGCTTCTTCCAGAACAGGTAAGCGCCACCGGCCGCCAGGGCCGCCATGGACAGAAAGGATACATGCGGCATGCCGGGCACCAGGCCCATCACCGCCATCAAGCCAGCGGCCACCGCCAAGGCTTTGGGCGAAGCGAACATCTGGCGATTGATCTGTTTGCCCATGTCTTCCGAGCCGGAAGCACGGGTCACCATGATCGCGGCAGCGGTCGACAACAGCAGTGATGGCAATTGCGCCACCAAACCGTCACCGATGGTCAGCAAGGCGTAAACCCGACCGGCATCGCCAAAGCTCATGCCGTGCTGGAAGATGCCGACCGCCATGCCGCCGATCAGGTTGATGAACAGAATCAGCAGGCCGGCGATGGCGTCACCGCGCACGAACTTGCTGGCACCGTCCATGGACCCGTAGAACTCGGCCTCCTGGGCCACTTCCATCCGGCGCAGTTTCGCCTGGTTCTGGTCGATCAGGCCGGCGTTCAAGTCGGCGTCGATGGCCATTTGTTTGCCCGGCATTGCGTCGAGGGTGAAACGCGCGCTCACCTCGGAAATCCGCCCGGCACCCTTGGTCACTACGACGAAGTTGATGATCATCAGAATCGCGAACACCACGATACCAACCACGTAGTTACCGCCGATCACCACCTCACCGAATGCCTGAATCACCTTACCGGCGGCGGCATGGCCGTCCTGACCGTGGAGCATCACCACCCGAGTGGAAGCCACGTTCAGCGCCAGTCGCAACAACGTCGCCACCAGCAAAATGGTCGGGAACACGGCGAAATCCAGCGGCCGCAAGGCGTACACGCAGACCAGCAACACAACAATCGACAAGGCAATGTTGAAGGTGAAAAACACGTCCAGCAGGAACGGCGGCACCGGCAACATCATCATGGCCAGCATGACCAGCAGCAACAGCGGCACACCCAGATTGCCCCGACTGAGGTCGGCAACGTTTGTGCGTGCAGTGTTGATTAACTGAGAGCGATCCACCGGTTTTCCCCGTTCCTTTAAAGCAAATCTTTGACGCCTGAAGCAGGCGCAGGGCGGCTACTGCAAGAAGCCTTCCAACTTTTGCCAAGGAGGGGAATAGGGTGATTTGTTGAGCCCGGTAGCAGCCGCCTTCGTATGGCCACCACCTCTTCGCTTGGTCGAACACACCTTTGGCGTTCGACGCTGCTTCTGTGAGCGAGGCTTGCCAGCGAAGAGGCCAGCATGGCCAACACAACAGTCAGGAATCGCGCCGCAGATCCGGTGGAATCGGCAGATCATCCTTAAGCGGATCCGGACGCTTACCCTTGCCGGCGCGGTACTGGCGAATCTGGTAGACGTAGGCCAGTACCTGGGCGACTGCCAGATACAGCCCACCGGGGATTTCCTGCTCCAGCTCGGTGGAGTAGTAGATCGAACGCGCCAATGCTGGAGATTCGAGCAGCAGCACATTGTTGGCCACCGCGATTTCACGGATTTTCAGGGCCAGGAAGTCGCTACCCTTGGCGATCAGCATCGGCGCCCCGCCCTTGTCCGGATCGTACTTGAGCGCCACGGCGTAGTGAGTCGGGTTGGTGATGACCACGTCGGCCTCGGGGATCGCGGCCATCATCCGCCGTTGCGACATCTCGCGCTGCAACTGGCGAATGCGCTGTTTGACCTCAGGCTTACCTTCCTGGTCCTTGTGCTCATCGCGTATTTCCTGCTTGGTCATCAGCAGCTTTTTGTGGCTTTGCCACAACTGCACCGGCACGTCGACCGCGGCGATGATGATCAGCCCGCAAGCCATCCACAAAGTGCTCCAGCCGACCACTTGCAGGCTGTGAATGATCGCCATATCCAGTGGCTCGTGGGCGATGCGCAGCAAATCGTCGATGTCCGACGACAAGACCGTCAACGCCACGAACAGCACGATGAAAAATTTGGCCAGGGCCTTGAGCAACTCCACCAGCGCATTGGGCGAGAACATCCGTTTCAGGCCCGCGCCGGGGTTCATGCGACTGAACTTGGGTGCCATTGAGCCGGCCGCGAACAGCCAGCCACCCAGGGAAATCGGGCCGATCAGCGCGGCCAGCAGCAAGGTGATCATCACCGGCTGGATCGCCAACAGGGCGATGTGCCCCGAGTGCAGTAAATAAGTGCCCATGGAACGCTGATCCAGAATCACTTCCCGCGAGAGCGAGAAGTTCATGCGCATCAGCTCCATCATGTCCTGCGCCAGGGCGCCGCCAAAAATCAACAACCCACCGGCTCCGGCGAGCATGACCGCCAGGGTGTTGAGCTCCTTGGAGCGCGCAATCTCGCCCTTCTCACGGGAGTCCTTTTTGCGTTTCTCCGTGGGGTCTTCTGTTTTGTCCTGACCGCTTTCGCTCTCAGCCATGACTCAGCGCGCCTGTGCCAATTCGCGTAACAACTGCAAGGCCTCGGCGGCCAGCGGTTGGTACTGATTGAGAATGTCCGCCAGGCCGACCCAGACAATGAACATCCCAAGCACCAGGGTCAGCGGGAAGCCGATCGAGAAGATGTTCAGCTGCGGTGCCGCCCGGGTCATCACGCCAAACGCAATATTGACCACCAGCAACGCGGTGATCGCCGGTAGCACCAGCAACAGCGCCGCGCCAAGCACCCACCCCAGCTTGCCGGCCAGTTCCCAGAAATGATTGACCATCAATCCACCGCCGACCGGCAGCGTGGTGAAGCTCTCGGTGAGGACTTCGAACACCACCAGATGGCCGTTCATTGACAGGAACAAGAGTGTCACCAGCATGGTAAAAAACTGCCCGATCACCGCCACCGACACACCGTTCGTAGGGTCGACCATCGAAGCGAAGCCCATGCCCATCTGGATCGCGACAATTTGCCCGGCGACCACGAACGCCTGGAAGAACAGCTGCAAGGAGAATCCCAGCACCGCGCCGATGATGATCTGCTCGGCGATCAGCAACAGCGCGCTCAGGTCCAGCGCGTTGACCGGTGGCATCGGCGGCAGGCCGGGGGCAATCACAACGGTGATCGCCAGGGCGAAGTACAGCCGAATGCGCTTGGGTACCAGCGTCGTGCCGAAAATCGGCATGACCATCAGCAACGAACCGATACGAAACAGCGGCAACATGAACGTCGCCACCCAGGTGCTGATCTGGGTATCGGTCAGCTGAAGCAGCGACATGGCTTAACCGATGACCTGAGGAATACTGTGGTACAGCTGCAGGATGTATTCCATGAAGGTCTGCACCAGCCACGGGCCGGCAACGATCAGCGTCACCAGCATCACCAGCAGGCGCGGCAGGAAGCTCAGGGTCTGTTCGTTGATCTGGGTGGCAGCCTGGAACATCGCCACCAGCAGCCCCACCAGCAAGCTCGGGATCACCAGCACCGCGACCATCATGGTGGTCAGCCACAGCGCTTCGCGAAAGATGTCTACGGCAACTTCAGGCGTCATGGTGAAACGCCGCCGAAGCTGCTCGCCAGAGTGCCGATGATCAATGCCCAACCATCCACCAGCACAAACAGCATGATTTTGAACGGCAGGGAAATGATCAGTGGCGAGAGCATCATCATCCCCATCGCCATCAGCACACTGGCCACTACCAGGTCGATGATCAGAAACGGAATGAAGATCATGAAGCCGATCTGGAACGCGGTTTTCAGTTCCGAGGTCACGAACGCCGGCACCAGAATCGTCAGCGGCGCCTGATCCGGCGTAGCGATGTCAGTGCGCTTGGACAGGCGCATGAATAGCTCCAGATCGCTGCTGCGAGTCTGGGCCAGCATGAAGTCCTTGATCGGCACCTGAGCCTTGGCGACGGCATCCTGGGCGGTGAGTTTTTCCGCCAGATAGGGCTGCAAGGCATCCTGATTCACCCGATCGAACACCGGCGCCATGATGAACATGGTGAGGAACAGTGCCATGCCGGTGAGGATCTGGTTCGACGGTGTCTGCTGCAAGCCCAGGGCCTGCCGCAGGATCGAGAAGACGATGATGATCCGGGTGAAACTGGTCATCAGCATGACGAACGCCGGGATGAAACTCAGCGCAGTCATGATCAGCAGGATTTGCAGGCTGACCGAGTATTCCTGAGCGCCTTGGGCATTGGTGCCCAGGGTGATCGCCGGGATCGACAACGGATCGGCGGCGAACGCCAGCGGCGCAACCAGCATCAGGGCCAGCGTCAAGACGATGCGTAACGCACCCATTACTTCTTATCCTTCTGATCCTTGCCAAGCATCTTCAGCAGATGCTGGGCAAATTCCGGTGTGGCTTTGTCGGCATTGTCCGGCACCTGCACCGGCTCCTTGAGCACATGCAACGCGGTGATGGTGCCGGGGCTCAGGCCGAGCAGAATTTGCTCGTTGCCGACCTGCACCAGCATCAAACGGTCACGCGGCCCCAGCGCCCGGGAACCGATCAACTCGATCACCTGCCCCTTGCCCGCCGGCCCGGCCTGCTGGACCCGACGCAGCAGCCAGGCGAGGAAGAAGATCAACCCCAGCACCAGCAGCAAGCCGAACACCAGTTGCGTCAATTGCCCGGCCACACCGCTGTTGACGGCCGGGGCGGCGGCCGCTGTCGCAGTCGCAACCGGTTCGGCAGCCAGAACGCTGAACGGCAAGGCCAGCGCTAATCCCGGCAAAGAACCCAGAACCTTGTTCACTCAGCGCAGCTTCTTGATGCGTTCGCTTGGGCTGATCACGTCGGTCAGGCGGATGCCGAACTTTTCGTTGACCACCACCACTTCACCGTGGGCGATGAGAGTGCCGTTGACCAGCACGTCCAGCGGCTCACCGGCCAGACGATCAAGCTCGATCACCGAACCCTGGTTGAGTTGCAGCAAGTTGCGGATGTTGATGTCGGTGCTGCCCACTTCCATGGAAATCGACACCGGGATATCGAGGATCACGTCCAGGTTCGGACCGTCCAGCGTCACTGGATCGTTGTTCTTCGGCACGCTGCCGAACTCTTCCATCGGCAGACGGTTGGACGGCGAACTCGCGGCGTCGGCGGCCAGCAAGGCATCGATGTCGTCCTGCCCGGCATCACCGGTTTCTTCCAGGGCGGCGGCCCATTCATCGGCCAGTGCCTGATCGTCCTGAGCGTTCATATCGTCGTTCATTATTTGTCCTCGGCGGGCAACCGTTTAATTCAAAGCAGTGGTTAAAAGCGAATGGGTGAAAGCGCCACTCAGCGGCGCTCGATCGGCTCGATCACTTGCAACGCGAGGTTGCCTTTGTGCGAGCCCATCTTGACCTTGAAGGCCGGCACGCCGTTGGCGCGCATGATCATTTCTTCCGGCATCTCGACCGGGATCACATCCCCGGGCTGCATGTGCAGGATGTCGCGCAGGCGCAGCTGGCGACGGGCAACCGTGGCGCCGATCGGTACGTCGACGTCCAGCACGTCCTGGCGCAAGGCGTTGATCCAGCGCTCGTCCTGGTCGTCGAGGTCCGACTGGAAACCGGCATCGAGCATTTCGCGCACCGGCTCGATCATCGAGTACGGCATGGTCACGTGCAGGTCACCGCCACCGCCATCGAGTTCGATGTGGAACGTCGACACCACAATGGCTTCACTCGGGCCGACGATGTTGGCCATGGCCGGGTTCACTTCCGAGTTGATGTACTCGAAGTTCACTTCCATGATCGCCTGCCAGGCTTCCTTCAAATCGACGAAAGCCTGCTCCAGCACCATGCGCACCACACGCAGTTCGGTTGGGGTGAATTCACGCCCTTCGATCTTCGCGTGACGGCCGTCGCCGCCGAAGAAGTTGTCCACCAGTTTGAACACCAGTTTGGCGTCGAGGATGAACAGCGCGGTGCCGCGCAGCGGTTTGATCTTGACCAGGTTGAGGCTGGTCGGCACGTACAGCGAGTGCACGTATTCGCCGAACTTCATCACCTGCACACCGCCGACGGCAACGTCCGCCGAGCGGCGCAGCATGTTGAACATGCTGATGCGGGTATAGCGGGCGAAACGCTCGTTGATCATTTCCAGCGTCGGCATGCGTCCACGGACGATGCGATCCTGGCTGGTCAGGTCGTAGCTTTTGACACTGCCGGGTTCGGCAGCGTTATCGGTCTGTACCAGACCATCGTCGACACCATGCAACAGCGCATCGATCTCATCCTGGGACAGCAGGTCTTGCACGGCCATGTCGTGTTCCTACTGCAGTACGAAATTAGTGAAAAGCAACTGTTCGATCACCACTTTGCCAAGCTCTTTTTGCGCCACTTCCTGGACGCTGGCGGTGGCCTTCTGACGCAACATTTCCTGGCCGACCGGGGTCGCCAGCGTGGCGAAGTCCTGACCGGAAAACAGCATGACCAGGTTATTGCGGATCACCGGCATGTGAACCTTGAGCGCGTCCAGATCGGCCTGGTTGCGGCCCTGCAGGGTGATGCTCACCTGCATGTAGCGCTGACGGCCGTTCTGGGTGTAGTTGGCCACGAAGGCCGGAGCCATCGGCTCGAAGATCGCCGGCTGCTTGCCAACCACAGCGGTTTCAGCCGCGGCAGCAGGTTTGCTCTGGGCGCTGTGCATGAAGAACCAGGTCGCCCCCACGGACAAGCCAATCGCCAGCAGCAGGGCCACGACGATCACAATGATCAGCTTGATTTTGCCTTTGGTTGCGGGGTCTTTCACTGGTGCTGCGTCGCTCTTAGCCATGCCAATAATCCGTCACTATTCGGGTTTTCACAGTCGCACGGCAAGGCAAGAGCAAGTGTTATGCCAGAAGTGTCTGGAGGGAGTGGAGGCAGAGGATCATCAATCACCACAAAACAAATGTGGGAGCGAGCCTGCTCGCGATGAGGCAGTAACATTCAACATCTGCGTTGATTGTTCCACCGCTATCGCGAGCAGGCTCGCTCCCACACAGGGGGGGGTTGCGTTTGATCAGGCGTAGTAGTCGACGGCGCTCGAACCAATCACGCTGGTAGCCGTAGCCGCCACTTCGGCAACAGTCGGCGCAAGCTCTTCATCGACGGAATCAAGTCGACCGCCACTGGCGTTGGTACGCCCACCCTGCCCTTGTTGAGCCTGCTCCTGCTCCTGCCCCTGACCCTGCCAGCCACGGGACTGATCGGAAACGTTGACGTCGACCTGGCCCATGCCCTGTTGCGCGAACATGTCGCGCAGACGATGCATTTGCCCGTCGAGCGCTTCGCGAACGCTTGGGTGAGCGCTCATGAAGGTCACCTGGGTCTGCTGATCCGGAACCATGTTCACCCGAATATCCAGGCGCCCCAGTTCGGCCGGTTGCAACTGAATATCGGCCGCCTTGAGATTGGCGCTGGACAGGTACATGACCCGGTTGACCACCTCCTCGGTCCAGCCGCTCTGATGCATGGCAATCGGCTGGTTCACCGGCAAGGCATTGGCAGTCTTGGGCGTTGCCGCCTGGGTCAATGCCGCCAGACGGTTGGCGAAATCGTCGACACGGGTATCGCTGCTGGCGGACTTGAGATCCTTGAGGCCGTCATCGATCAGGCCACTGAAAGCCTTCTCGCCGCCCTGGCTGGTGCTGTCCTGATCGGTTTGCACATCGAGCATGCTCGCCATGCCCGCAGCAAAGTTCTGTGCCGAGGTCAGCTCGCCGTCGACGTGAGCCTGAGTCGGCGCCGCTTTTGGCTGAGCCTGGCTGGCGGCCGAAACGTGCCCGCTCTGCTCCATCGCCATGCGCACGGCCGGCAGTGCATCGAGAGGATCGGCTTCGGGATCGAAATCAGGATCGGCACTCACAACAGCCTGCGCCGCTGGTGCATTGATGACGGCCGTGACAGGCGCCTCAACCGGTGGCTGTACAGTGGCTATAACTGGTTGGGTTTCTGGCACGGGGGCTGGCAATACCGGCTGCACCGCTTGCATTAATGCCGGATCGAGGGCCGGATCAACAGGCGCGGCATCGGTTATCGGTGTCGATGTATCGGCGGTAACCGGCGCATCATCGCTGGCCGTCTTGTCGTCAGCCTGCGCCGGTTTATCGGCGGGCAAGGATTTGCCGCTATCGGCAACCGTCGGTTCCGGGGCGGCAGACTTGTCGCTGCTCACGTCCTTTGGGCTGGCGTTGTCGGGGGTTTTGTCGCGTACGGGTTTAGTCGATCCGTCTGCCACGACCGAGGGCTTGCTCTGGGCCTGATTGGCGTAGACCTGAGCGAAGCTGGACGCCTTGTCCCCGGGCTCGACCGTCGGCGCCGGCGTATTGGCGGACACGGCCTGAGACTTGGCCGCAGCGCCAGCCTGAAGAAGAATGTTGGGGGTAACGGGCATAGAACGGTCTCCGCTGCACTGGGATCGTAGGTACAGTTGAGTGAGTTGACTGCAAGGGTCGAGCCAGCTTTGCTCGCTGGCCGCCAAAAGCGCCGGACGGCTAAGCTGTAATGCGATCCGTAGCAGCTTGCGTTCGGTCGTAGCAGCTGTCGAGCCCCAGCGAGGCTGCGTTCGGCTGCGAAGCAGTCGCCAATCCGATCATCTCGGTCTACCTGAAACACCGCACTGGATGATTTCACGACTGCTTCGCAGCCGAACGCAGGCTTCGCCAGCCGCTACAACCGGCATTAGCCGGATGGTTGTCTTATTCAGTCAGGGAGCGTTGGCGCTCTGCCTCGAAAAGCGGACGGACAATGGCGAATTCGCCGTCAATTTCTCCGACCAGCGCTTCAATGCCTTCGAGTTTTTTCTCTCTGGCTCGCTGCTCCAGCTCATGGCACAGCTCGGCCAGCCGGGTTGCACCCATGTTGCTGCTGCTGCCCTTGAAACTGTGCGCCGTGGCGCCTAACCGATCGGCATCGTCAGCCTTGCGCAGCAAGCTCAATCGCTCTTCGGAATCGCTGAGAAAGGTATCGAGCAATTCTGGATACCCGTCCTCCATAACTTCCTGCAACGCGCTCAGCACGTCTCGGTCCAGATGTGTGTCGTCCACTTGTTCACTCCTTGATCAAGAATGCCTGGCATTATGCCAGAGCCTCCCAGAAAAACTCCACGCGAGCACTTCTACCATTATCGGACCAGCTTGCATGATCACTCAACTGGCGGATCAAACTGACTCCACGTCCCGATAGACGGACGTCATCAACGGGCCGCGCCATCACCTGCGCCACATCGAAGCCCTTGCCACTGTCTTCGACCCGGACCGTCAGGCAACCGCCCTCGCCTTTCGGCGTCACCTGCAAATGCACCCGCACATAGCCATCCCGCAATTCATCCAGGCGCGTATTGCGCAGTTGATAGTACCGCGCAAAACCCGAAGCATCGCGTTTCAGACTCGAATCCAGGCCCAGCACGCCATGCTCCAGTGCGTTGGAATAAAGCTCCGCCAGCACACTGTAGAGCACACCACTCTGCGCCCGCAGACCATGCACCTCAAGCAGCAGTTGCAATAGATACGGCAGCGGATTGAAGCGCTTGAGGGTGGCGGCGCGGAACTCGAAACTCACCGACCAGTCCAGCGGGCAGGACTGACCACTGTCGGAATACACCGGTGCCGAAGGGCTCAGTTGCGCGGCCTCCAGCAGACGGACCTCGACCATGCTCACGTCATCGCGAGCCTCGCCACGAAAGTCCTGCAGCGCCTGCTCGATCTCTTCGAACAGTGCATCGGGCTGGCGATTGGCTGCAAACACTTGCTCCAGTCGCTCTACTCCAAACAACTGCTCATTGGCATCGCAGGTATCGATCACCCCGTCGGACAGCAGAAATACCCGATCGCCGACGGCCATCGGAAACACCTCGGTGCGATCATCGAAGGTTTGCGGGCTCAACACGCCCAGCGGCAAGTGCCGTGCCGTCAGCGCTGTACGCTCGCCGCTGGCGATGCTGTGCAGGTAACCGTCCGGCATCCCGCCGTTCCAGACTTCCACCGACCCTCGCTGAAAGCTCAGGCACAGCATGGCCGCACAGCAGAACATATCGACCGGCAGGATGCGTTTGAGCTTGGCGTTCATCTCGCGCAGGGTTTCGGACAAGCCGTAACCCTTGGCGGTCATGCCATAGAAGACTTCGGCCAACGGCATGGCACCGACAGCAGCCGGCAAACCATGGCCGGTGAAATCGCCGAGCAACACATGCATGTCGCCAGCCGGGGTGAATGCCGCCAGCAGCAGATCGCCGTTGAACAGCGCATAAGGCGATTGCAGGTAACGGATGTTCGGCGCATTCAGGCAACCGGAGTGGGCGACCTTGTCGAACACGGCTTTGGCCACTCGCTGTTCGTTGAGCAGATAATCGTGGTGCCTGGCGATCAGGTCACGCTGCTCCAACACGGTGGCCTGCAAACGCCGCAAGCGGTCCATCGCCTTGATCTTGGCGGCGAGGATCACCTGGTTGTAAGGCTTTGCCAGAAAGTCGTCGCCCCCGGCCTCCAGACAACGGGCCAGGGCTTCGCTTTCGGTCAGCGACGTCAGAAAGATGATGGGCACCAGGGTTTCGCCGGCCAACGCCTTGATCTGCTGCGCAGCCTCGAAACCGTCCATCACCGGCATCATGGCGTCCATCAGCACCAGGTGCGGTCGCTGCGAACGAAACACCTCGACCGCCTCGGCGCCATTACTGGCCGTCAGCACTTCATGGCCCTGACGACGGACGATAGTCGACAGCAGCAGCCGATCGGCCGCGCTGTCTTCGGCGATCAGTATCGTCAGCGGTTCGAGCGACTGCATGACGGTCAACTGATGTCGAACAGCTTGTCGAAATTGGAGATGGCGAGGATTTTCTTCACGTCGGTACTGCTGTTGACGACGCGAATATCGGAGTTGTCGCCACCGGCGTGATCGCGCAGCAAGAGCAGCATGCCCAACGCCGAGCTGTCGAGATAAGTGGCTTTCTTCAAGTCCACCACAATGGAATCGGGTTGCTGGTTGAGTTTTTCGTAGGATTCGCGAAATTCCTGATGCCGACCGAAATCGAATCGTCCCTCGATCGAAATCGTCAGCTTTTTCCCATCCGGAGATACTTCTGTAACGACTGACATTTCACGGCTTCCTTGTCATTGGCGAACGAACGTACGTGTACAAGGTTTAGCACCTGATGGGGGCTGGAGCAAGGCTGAAGAATTGTTCGACTTGTGAAATCGTCTTCGCGGGCTACCTGATTCAATACGGATCGTGACGCGGCAAGCGCTGGGACAGCTCATCCAGCAGCTTTTGCTCGCGCTTGTCTTCCAGTTGCCGCGCCTCATCCATGTAACGCTGAACCAGTTTTCGCAAGCCTTCGACCCGGGCAAACGCTTGCTGCCAGGCTTCCCGAGACTTGTTCAGATTATTTTGATGCCAGTTCAGGCTCTGGCGCTGCTGATCGATGGCCGTGCCCAATTGCGCGAGAAAGCCCTGATACCCCAGCAGCCACTGACCCGAAACGCCGCCGCTGCCACGCACGATCCATTGCTCTTGATAGTCGAGGCGGAAGGCTTCGAGGTCGGCGAGTTTACTTTCCGCCAAACGGACCTGCCCCTGAAAGTGCCCCAGGCGCAGGACGGCAGCTTTCTCGGCCTTTTCAGCCATTTCCACCACAGGCGCCAGGCGTGCTGCGCGGCTCGAGGCCATGACCGGTTAACCGCCCGGCGCTGGCGCAAAGATCGAAGCGAGATGGTTCTCGCTGGCGCCCATGTTGATGTTGTCGTTCAAGCCCTGGCGCAGGTACATGGTCATGGCCGGTTGCAGATTGATCGCGGTATCGGTTTCCCGATCACCGCCGGACACATAGGCGCCGACGCTGATCAAGTCGCGGCTCTGCTGATAGCGCGACCAGTATTGCTTGAACATCTGCGCGTGGTTCATGTGCTTGATGCTGACCACGGACGGCATGACCCGGCTGATGGAGGCTTCGATGTCGATGGCCGGGTAATGCCCTTCCTCGGCCAGACGCCGGGACAACACGATATGCCCGTCGAGTACGCCTCGCGCCGAGTCGGCGATCGGGTCTTGCTGGTCATCGCCTTCGGACAATACCGTGTAGAACGCGGTAATCGAACCGCCGCCCTTTTCGGCGTTACCGGCCCGCTCCACCAGTTTCGGCAACTTGGCGAACACTGACGGCGGATAGCCCTTGGTCGCCGGCGGTTCGCCGATGGCCAGGGCGATTTCCCGCTGGGCCTGGGCGAAACGGGTCAGGGAATCCATGAGCAACAGGACGTTCTTGCCCTTGTCGCGAAAATACTCGGCGATCCGCGTGCAGTACATGGCCGCGCGCAGACGCATCAGCGGCGCATCGTCCGCCGGCGAAGCCACCACCACCGAACGCTTGAGCCCTTCTTCACCGAGGATGTGCTCGATGAACTCTTTAACTTCACGCCCCCGCTCACCGATCAACCCGACGACGATAATGTCGGCCTCGGTGAAGCGGGTCATCATGCCCAGTAGCACACTCTTACCAACGCCGGTACCGGCGAACAGCCCGAGGCGCTGACCGCGACCGACCGTCAACAAACCGTTGATGCAGCGAATGCCCACATCCAGCGGCTCGCTGATCGGCTCGCGCTTGAGCGGGTTGATGGTCGGGCCATCCATCGGTACCCAGTCTTCAGCCTTCATCCCGCCCTTGCCATCCAGCGCACGACCGGCACCATCGAGTACCCGTCCGAGCATGCTCATGCCCATCGGCAAGCGACCGTTATCGGCCAGGGGAACCACACGGGCACCCGGCGCGATGCCGGCGACGCTGCCCACCGGCATCAGAAAGACTTTGCTGCCAGAGAAGCCCATGACTTCGGCTTCAACCTGCACCGGGTGATAGCTGTCATCGTTGATGACCATGCAGCGGCTGCCCATGGCGGCGCGCAAGCCTTCGGCTTCGAGGGTCAGGCCGACCATGCGCAACAGGCGACCTTCGAGGATCGGCGCGCCGGCAAGCGTAGTGGCCTCGGCGTAACTGCCCAGGCGCCTGGCGAAGCTGGTGCGATCAAGGCGCATCGGGAGCGTCCGGTTCTGCCGCGATCGCTGGCTTTTCGTCGATCGGCAGTTCAAGGCTCAGGTCCGGCGCGGCCGGGTGCAGCGCCTGATCGTGGAGTTGGTCGAACAGCTTGGCCATGACCTGGGTCACGCGGGTTTCGATGGTCGCATCGATACGGCTGTGTTCGGTTTCAACCCGGCAGCCGCCCGGCAACAAGGACTCGTCTTCGACGATGCGCCAGGTTTCTTCATGGCGCTCGCGCAAGGCTTTGACCTGTTCGAAATCCTGCGGATTGATGTACAGCCGCACATTGCCCACGCCCAGCGGCAAGAGCTTGAGCGCTTCGCGCATGACGTGTTCGATCTGCGTTGAGTCGATGGCCAGCTCGCGCTGAATCACTTGCCGGCTGATGTGCTGCACGAGGTCGACCAGGGATTTTTCAATCTGGGTGTCCTGTTCGGCAATCGGTTCGAACAGATTGGCCATCAGCTGCTCCAGGCCAGCGATCTTGGCCGCCAAGGCCACTTCGGCTTCCTGACGGACCTTGAGCGTGGTGCTGTGGAAACCTTCTTTCTCGCCAACCGCGAAGCCTTCGTTGTAGGCCTCCTGGCGAATGCTTTCGAGCTCTTCGAGGGTCAGTGGCTGGACTTCTTCCAGCGGCACTTCTTCCATTTCCGGCGGTTCGGGTTCCGGTTCCGGCTCGGGTTCCGGCACAAACGGGTCGAAGCTGGGCAGCGCCCAGACGTCGAAACCTGCGACGTCCTTGCCACGGATCAGGTCGGTCTGGGACTCATCATGTTTGGACGACATAGTGACCTTAGATCATCTCTTCGCCGCCCTTCCCGCCGAGAACGATTTCTCCGGCTTCGGCCATACGGCGGGCAATGGTGAGGATTTCTTTCTGCGCCGTTTCCACGTCGCTGACGCGCACCGGGCCTTTGGCCTCGAGGTCGTCGCGCAACAGTTCGGCCGCCCGTTTGGACATGTTCTTGAAGATCTTTTCCTTGACGCCTTCGTCCGAGCCTTTGAGGGCCAGCACCAGCACATCCGAGGACACTTCGCGCAACAGGGCCTGAATGCCGCGGTCGTCGACATCGGCCAGGTTGTTGAACACGAACATGAGGTCTTCGATCTGACCGGACAGGTCTTCGTCGACTTCGCGGATCGAGTCCATCAACTGACCTTCGATCGAGCTGTCGAGGAAGTTCATGATGTCTGCCGCACGCTTGATGCCACCCAGGGTGGTGCGCGAGGCGTTCGAATTGCCGGAGAACTGCTTCTCGAGAATCTGGTTGAGTTCTTTCAGGGCCGCCGGCTGCACGGTGTTCAGCGAAGACACCCGCAGGATGATGTCCAGTCGGACCTTGTGGTCGAAGTTGCCCAGCACTTCACCGGCCTGATCCGGGTCGAGGTACGCCACGACGATCGCCTGGATCTGTGGGTGCTCGTAACGGATCACGTCGGCGACGGCGCGCGGCTCCATCCACTTCAGGCTGTCGAGGCCACTGGTGTTGCCGCCCAGCAGGATTCGGTCGATCAGGCCGTTGGCCTTGTCCTCGCCCAGGGCCTGGGTGAGCATTTTGCGCACGTAGTCGTCGGAGCCGACGCCCAGGCTGGTCTGGTCGCCGACGATGTCGACGAACTCACTCATGACCTGTTCGACCTGCTCGCGATGCACATTACCCATCTGGGCCATGGCCACACCCACACGCTGGACCTCTTTGGGTCCCATGTGGCGCAGCACTTGCGCGGCGTCGGTAGAACCCAGGGACAGCAGCAGAATCGCGGCTTTGTCGACCCGGGACAGTTTGGCGGCAACGGCTCGGTTATCACTCATCTGCGTTAATCCACTCTTTCACGACCTGGGCCACGCGACCCGGATCTTCTGCCACCAGACTCTTGATTGCGTTCAACTGTGCGTCATAGCCTTCGCTCGGGCTCGGCAGCAGGATGCTGGTCGGGCCGCCGAGGCTGACGCGGTCGTTGGCCAGCTCGCCATCCAGAGCGCCCATACCACCCAGTTCCATGTCACTGCCAAGGCCTGCGAGTTGCTTGCCTTTGCCGCCACCGGTGATGTTATTGAGCACCGGACGCAGCACACCGAACACCAGCACCAGGATGAACAGCACACCCAGCACTTGCTTGACGATGTCCCAGAACCACGGCTGGGAATAGAACGGAATCTCGGCAATCACTTCACCGCGCTCGGCGGAGAATGGCATGTTGATCACGCTGACGCTGTCGCCACGGCTGGCGTCGAAACCGACCGCGTCCTGCACCAGACGGGTGAAGCGCGCCAATTCATCGGCGCTCCACGGCGCCCGCGTGATCTCGCCGTTGGCCGGGTTGACCTTGACCTGATCATCCACCACCACCGACACCGACAGGCGATTCAAACGGCCCTGCTGTTGTTTTGTGTGGCTGATGGAACGGTCGAGTTCGAAGTTCTTGGTGGATTGTTGACGCTTGTCCGCCGGGTACGGCGCCAGCATCGGCTGACCGGTGGCCGGGTCCATGATTTGCTGACCGTTGGCATCGAGCAATGGCTGGCCTGGCTGCACCATGCCAGCCGATGCGGTAGCGCCGCCGGTGGTTTGCGGTGCCGAAGCAGGCGACGGCGGCTGGTTGCTCAGGGCACCCGGCACACCTTGCGGGCCATTGCTGGCGGTGCGCTGCTCGTTGACCGACTGCTCGCTGCGCAATGCAGGCTGGTCCGGATTGAACTGCTCGGCAGTCGACTCGACAGCGTTGAAATCCACGTCGGCCGAGACTTCGGCTTTATAGCGATCGTTGCCCAGCACCGGTTGCAGAATGTTGTGCACACGCTGGGTCAGCATGCTTTCCATGCGACGGCTGTAATCGAACTGCTTGCCCGCCATGGTCAGTTCGGAGTTTTCCGCCTGATCCGACAGCAGGTTACCCTTCTGGTCGACGACAGTAATCTGCGATTTGCTCAGCTCGGGAACACTGGTCGCCACCAGATTGATGATAGCGACGACCTGGCCTGGCTCTAGCGAGCGACCGGAATACAGTTCAACCAGAACAGAAGCGCTTGGCTTGCGTTCGTCACGCACGAACACCGAACTCTTCGGAATCGCCAGGTGCACGCGGGCACCCTTGACATTGTTCAGGCTGGAAATGGTCCGGGCCAGTTCGCCTTCGAGGCCGCGACGATAACGGGTCGCCTCCATGAACTGACTGGTGCCCAGCCCCTGCTCTTTGTCGAGGATCTCGAAACCGATGTTACCGTCGCTGGGAGTGACACCAGCGGCCGCGAGCTTGAGCCGCGCACGGGACAGGTCATCGGCCTTGACCAGCAAGGCACCGGAGTTCGGTTCAACGGTATAAGGGATATCGGCGGCGGCCAGGGTTTCCATGACCTGCTTGGCGTCCATACCCGCAAGGCTGCCATACAGAGGCCGGTAGTCCGGCTGCTGGGACCACAACACCACGGCAAAACCAATCGCCACGCTCGCGGCCAGGCCGACCAACAGGCCCACCTGACGCAACATGGTCATCTCGGAGAGGTTTTCCAGGAAGGACAACCCGAACAGCGGCGGTTTGCCGTCTATTGGAGTGGCCTTGGCCGGAACATTATCGGCGATTGCTTCTGCCATGACTCAATCTCGTCCTTAAACCGGCATCTGCATGATGTCTTGGTAAGCCTGAACCAGCTTGTTACGCACTTGGGTCAGCGCCTGAAAAGACACGCTGGCCTTCTGTGAGGAAATCATCACGTCCGTCAGGTCGACGCCGCTTTTACCGATCTCGAAGGCACTCGCCAATTGATTGGAGGCCTGCTGGGTGTCGTTCACTTTATTGACGGCCTGACCGAGCATGTCGGAAAAGCTGCTGCCACCCATTTCAGGGACTGCGGCAGTCGATTTCGGCGCAGACATCGCATCCATTTGCATGGAGCGCATGTCCAGCATCAACCGATTGAATTCAATACCTTGGCTCATGGTCTACTCTCTTTGACGAAACTACGTCTTTGGCTACCCGCAATTTTTTGACACTCACTCGGCGGGTAGTGAGGTGTTAGCAACAAGGGTGCCAGCTCGGTGGCTGCTCTAAACAAAAGCTCTTCCTTGGCTCTCACCCCAGTCTTTCAAGCCATTACGCAATCTGCTACCAAAGTCGGATCAGGTGGCGAACAAGTACGCCTCCACATCCATTCCGGCGTCGCGCATCTGCGCCAGCTTGTAGCGCAAGGTGCGCGGGCTGATGCCCAGGCGCTCGGCAGCTTCTTTGCGCCGGCCACGCTCGGCGCGCAAGGTGTCGATGATCATCTGGAATTCACGGCGCCGCAGGTCATCGCCCAGGGCGCCTGCCGATTCGGCTTCGACCTCTACAGCGCGTGCGGGTGTTGGCGCCAATGCCGGCAATGGCGCACAGGCCACCGGCCCGGCCAGGCAGAAATCCTGCGGCTGGATCAAACCGCCCTGCTGCAGAATCAAAGCCCGCTGGATCGCGTTATCCAGCTCACGCACATTGCCCGGCCACGGATAGTCGATCAGGCACGCCTGCGCCTCAGGCGAAAGCTTTGCCGCGGCATGCTTCATTTTATTGACGTGCTTGGCCAACAGGCGCTCCGCCAGCGGCAGGATGTCGGCGGTACGCTCGCGCAGCGGACGCCAGGCCAATGGGAACACCGACAGGCGATAGAAAAGGTCTTCGCGAAAACGCCCCGCCGCCACTTCACCGGCCAGGTCACGGTTGGTGGTGGCAACCACTCGAATGTCCAGCGAGATCGGTTTGCGCGCACCGACTCGCTCGACTTCACGCTCTTGCAATACGCGCAGCAACTTGGCCTGAAGGCCGAGGGGCATTTCGGAGATTTCATCGAGCAGGATCGTCCCGCCATCGGCCTGTTCGAACTTGCCGGCCTGCGCCGCGATGGCACCAGTGAACGAACCCTTTTCGTGACCGAACAAGGTGGCCTCGAGCATGTTGTCCGGAATCGCCGCGCAGTTGATTGCAATGAACGGCTGACTGGCGCGATGGGAGTGTTGATGGATGTAACGCGCCAGCACTTCCTTGCCCGTCCCGGACTCACCGGAAATCAATACCGTGGAGTCACTGCGCGCCACCCGTGCGGCCAATTCCAGCAATTGCGCACTGGCCGGCTCAAACGCCACCGGCCCCTCGCTCTCGGTCGCGCCGAGATTGCCCAAGGCGTGACGTGCCACCAGATCGAGCAGGGCTTTGGGCTCGAACGGCTTGACCAGATAATCCGCCGCGCCCTGACGCATGGCGTCGACCGCACGCTCGACCGCACCGTGAGCGGTCATCAGCAATACCGGCAGTTGCGGCTGACGAGCCCGCAACAATCCGAGCAATTGGTGACCGTCCATGCCCGGCATGTTGACGTCACTGACCACCAGACTGAACACCTCGGCGCCGACCGCTGTCAGCGCCTCTTCCGCCGAACCAACCGCCGTGTAATCGTGCCCGGCAAGCAGCAGCGTGTCGGCCAGCGCTTCCCGTAGCGCGCGGTCATCCTCGACCAGTAAAACCCTGATTGCCATGTCCTTCACTTCGCTCCCTGAGCGCTGGGTTGCTCACCCGAAAAAAGCGGCAGAATCACCTGTGCGCAAGTGCCGCGCCCCGGCCGCGAGCGCAACTGCAATTCTCCCTGATGAGCACGGGCCACCGCCTTGACCACGGTCAGGCCCAGGCCGGTGCCGGTGGTTTTGGTGGTAAAAAACGGCTCACCCAGACGCGCCAGCACCGCCCCGTCGATACCGCTGCCGCTGTCACTGACACACAGGCGCAGGTTATTGCCGCGGGTATACAGGTGAACTTTCAAACGGACGTCGCCGGCGCTGGCCTGAATGGCGTTCTCGATCAGATTGAGGATCGCCCCGACCAAGGTGTCGCGATTGCACAACAACTCGCCGGCATGACTGTCGCATTGCCAACGAATCGGCAAGTCCTGAACATGGGTCAATGCGGCCGCTTGCAGCGATTGCATCAGCATTTTGGGAGTCACGCGATCAGTCAATGGCAGCTCGCCGCGAGCGAACACCAGCATGTCGCGCACCTGGTGTTCCAACTCATGCAGACGCTCTTTCAGGCGGCCGGCAAAACGCTGCTGTGTCGCGACCGGCAACTCCTGCTCAGTCAAATGACTGGCATAGAGCAACGCGGCGGACAACGGCGTACGAATCTGATGAGCCAACGAGGCGACCATACGCCCCAGGGACGACAGGCGTTCATGGCGAGCCAGTTGATCTTGCAAATGACGGGTTTCAGTCAGGTCGTTGAGCAACACCAACTGACCAGGCTCGGCGTCCAGCGAGCGGGTGGCGATCGACAGACGCCGACCGTCCTTGAGGGAGATTTCGTGACCGTCGTCTTCGCGCGGCGCAAAGCATCGCGCAATCACATGACGCCACAGCTCACCTTCCAGAGGCAGGCCGAGCAATTCGCACGCGGCGGGGTTGGCTTCGCGCACGATGCCTTGGGCGTCGATGACAATGACGCCGCCCGGCAATAGATCGAGGAGGTTTTGCAGACGGTTGGCCAGGCGTTCTTTTTCGGCCAGTTCCTGCATACGCTGGGCACTGACTACCGCCAGCTCGCCCTTGAGCTCGGTGACCCGGGCTTCGAGCATGCTGTAGGAATCGGTCAGTTGGCTCGACATCTGGTTGAACAGCGCAAACGCCTGCTCAAGGCCAAGCCGGCTTGCCTGCTCTACGGACGACGGTTGCCCCATAACATCAGGGGCAGGAGACATCTGGGCGGCTGGGGGCATTGTGCTCTCTCGCGTGGCTGACCGTCAGTTAAACGGAACGTTGCGAGGGATGTAGCAATACCCGTGCCTAAAAAAAACCGCCTATAAATGAAGGAGTTGAAAAACAGGCGTCAATCATCCGCCTGTTCATCACCGTCACGACGACTCATGCCGTACTTGCGCATTTTCTCCACCAGCGTGGTGCGACGAATCCGCAGCCGTTCGGCCGCCCGCGCCACGATGCCATTGGCATCATCCAGCGCCTGCTGAATCAGCCCTTGTTCCAGACCACCAAGGTAGTCCTTCAGGTCCAGGCCTTCCGGCGGCAACAGCGCATTGGCGGTGAAGTCCGGGGTATGACCATTGATGGCCACCCGTTCCTCGAGATCGCTGCGCAGACTGTCGACCAGTTGCTCGTCTTCGTCGTCGACGTAGCGGAATTTCTTCGGCAATTCGACCACACCGATCACCCCGTACGGATGCATGATCGCCATGCGCTCCACCAGGTTGGCCAGTTCGCGAACGTTGCCCGGCCAGCCGTGACGGCACAGCGACATGATCGCGGCCGAGTTGAAACGGATCGAACCACGCTTCTCGTGCTCCATGCGCGAGATCAACTCGTTCATCAGCAGCGGGATGTCTTCGACACGCTCGCGCAGCGGCGCCATCTCGATCGGGAACACGTTCAAGCGATAGTAGAGGTCTTCGCGGAAGGTGCCGATCTCGATCATGCTTTCGAGATTCTTGTGGGTCGCCGCGATGATCCGCACATCGACGCTTTGGGTCTTGTTGCTGCCCACGCGCTCGAAGGTGCGCTCCTGCAGGACGCGCAACAGCTTGACCTGCATCGGCAGCGGCATATCGCCGATTTCATCGAGGAACAGCGTACCGCCGTTGGCCAGCTCGAAACGCCCGGCACGGCTGGTGATCGCCCCGGTGAAGGCGCCCTTCTCGTGGCCGAACAATTCGCTTTCCAGCAACTCAGCCGGGATCGCCCCGCAGTTGACCGGAACGAACGGCGCTTCACGACGCTTGGAGTGGTAGTGCAGATTGCGCGCGACCACCTCCTTGCCGGTCCCGGACTCGCCGAGGATCAGCACGCTGGCGTCGGTGTCGGCGACTTGCTGCATCATCTGCCGGACGTGTTGAATCGCCCGGCTGGTGCCGACAAGGCTGCGGAAAAGATTCGGTTCACGGTGACGACCGCGCTCACGGGCCTGGTCATACATCTCGCGATAGACCTGGGCACGGTGCAGCGAATCGAGCAATTTGCTGTAGCTGGGTGGCATCTCGAGGGTCGAAAGCACTCGACGACGCTGGTCTTCGGGCAAGTCAATGGAAGAATTATCACCCATTAACAAAACCGGAAGGAACTCATCCCAGGTTGAGAGTGTCTTTAACAAGCCCAAAAGTGCACCAGGAGCATTAACCGTCCCGATGAGGACACAGATTACTTCGCGACTTGATGACAAAGAGCCGACAACCTGCTGCCAATCATGGCTGCCACAGGGTAAATTTTCTTCGCCGAGAAAATTTAAAATCACCGCCAAGTCGCGGCGGCGGACGCTATCGTCATCAATCAGCAGAATTTTGGTTTCACGCCACATGCAATAGCAACTTCCCTAGTCAACTCAATGCCCAAAATGAGGGGCAAGCTAGACGCTTGCAGACACGTTGTGCCTGTAGACGCCTGAAATCTGGAACCAGCCACTAGTTAAGTCAAAAAACCGTGCACAGTCAAATTTATGGCGCACTATGTTTGGATTAACTGAGGGTTAATTAACCAAACAGATGGTAAACCTTTGCCGCGCTCTGTGCTTGGTGGATCTGCGACATCTCGTCGACTATCGCCTGGCGCTCCCCCCTCGCCGCTGCCAGAAGCTGTTTATACACCCCCAGCAACTCCTCAAGGTTGTCGCGCAACGCGGCCTCGTCCACCGAAGCTTCACTCAAGACGTCTTCCATGCAGGAACGGCAAGCCAGGTCCAATTCACCGATGGCTTCCCAGTTACGCTCGGCCAATGCCTCGACCAGTGCGTCCCGGGTTTGTTCGATTCGCTGCAATACAAGACTCATGGTGTCTCCTTAAAACTGGGGAGCAGGTGCGCCAATGGCATCCCAACCGTCTTTCACCGTGCGAAGCAAATCGGCAACTTCGTCGAGAATTTTCGGATCGGTCCTGAGATTGGCTTCCGCCAGGCGCTTCATCATGTAGGCGTAGAGATTATCCAGCTCACCTACTGATTCGGCCTGGTTATCCAGATCCAGGCCTTCACGCAGACCACCGATAATGCCGATGGCCTTGCCGATCAAAACACCTTTGTTCGGAATATCCTTACGCTCCATCGCGCCTTTGGCCTGAGCGATACGATCCAGGCCACCTTCCATCAGCATCTGCACCAGACGATGGGGACTGGCTTCGGAAGTTTGCGCCTGAGCGCCAATCTTCTGGTATTGGCGAAGGGCTAACATTGGATTCATGTTGTACCTCATCAGAATTCTGTGGTTCGTATAATCAGTGTATCGACGACGCGTCAAAAAACTTTAGATTCAAAAACAAAAAGCCCGGAGCGTGTAAACGCTGCCGGGCTTTTGGCACTGTGAGTGTTACGAGTTCTTCTGTTGCGCGGTCATGGCTTCGAACATCGACGTGATGTTACTGGCTGTCGCTTTCAGCTTGCCGACAAGCGTATCCATGTCGTTGTACTTTTTGGTCAGTACCGCGGTCAGGGTCTCTATTCGGCGATCCAGGGCCGCCTGGTCATTGCTCAACTTGGTCTTTGTCTTGTTCAGACTTGTTGTGCGCTGATCCAGAACACCGCCAGTATCGGTGAACGGTGCGATAGCCTTCGTCATGCGCGCCAGCAGACCATTGTTGCTGCCAGCGTCGCCGACAAACATCTTCTGGACTTCACCGCCCAGCTTCTTGTCATTCATGGCGCTGGTGAATTTGGTGCTGTCGAAGTTGAGGGCACCGGTTTTTTGATCGGTGGTAATACCCAGCTGCGCCAGAACAGTCAGTTTGTCACCCGCACCGGTTTCCGCCAGCGGACCGCGTATGGACGAGAGAATCGAACGCGGCAACGCGTCGCCGGTCAATGCAGCCGAAACGGTCGGCTTGCCATTATCGTCGAGCGAAGGCTTGGTCAATGCCGAGATGCCGTTGGCCAGAGCGTTATAAGCATCGACGAACTTCTGGATCGAAGCTTTCAGACCATCGTTGTTGCTGGCCACAGTGACGGTCGAAGTACCGGTCGCCACCAAGTTTAAGGTTAGCCCGGAAACAGCCTTGTCTACAATATTGCTCTTGCTGGTCAGCGCCATGCCATCGATGGAGAATTTAGCATCAATGGCCACAGCACCGATCGAACCGGCCGAGGTGGCGCTCATTGCCGGGCCGCCGCTGGCGCCAACGACATTGCTGCCGTCGATAGTCAGTTCCGAAATGCCGCTGACGGAAATGTCAGAGCCCGCACCGGTCGTGGTCGAGCCAAGTACCAGACGCGAACCGAAGGAGTCGGTGACGATGTTGGCACTGATACCTGCGCTCTTGAGCGAGGTATCGGCGTTGATCGAATCGCGAACCGATTGCAGCGTCGCCCCGGCCTTGATGTCGAGGTTGTAGGTGCTGGTTCCCTGCGTGATGCTCAACGTACCTGCAGTGATCGGGCTGGTCGTACCGCCGGCGAACGCTGCGCTGGTGACTTTCGAAGACGTGGCCAGATTATCCACTTTCACGACGTAGTTGCCGTTTACCGCCGAGTTGCTGGCGGTGGCGCCGACGATCTTCACATCGGAGGAAGTGGCTGCAAAACCCGGAAATTGCGGGGTAGTCGTGCTGCCCAGATCCTTCATGGCCTGATTAAAGGCAGCCATCAACGACTTCAAGGTACCAATACCGGAAATGCTCGCGGTGTTGGTCGCAGTCCCACGGTCGATCTGACCTTGCTTGGCGGCTTTGTCAGCGTTTACCAAGGCTTTGACGATAGCACCGGTATCAAGGCCGGAGCCTAAACCCGTGCCCGGTAGAATTGGACTTGCCATGTGGAACTCCCTTCAGTGTGTCGCCGGCCTTTTGACCACTACAACGCCCAAAAGAACATAGCAACAAAATTCGTGCCAGTTGTCAGACTTTAGCGCTGAACAACAGGCTGCTTGCATCATTCAAACTGTTCGCCAGCTTAAGGACTTCTTCGTTGGGGATTTGACGAATCACCTCACCGGAGTCACTGGCAATCACTTTGACCACAACTTTGCCTGAAGGCTCGTCAATCGAGAACTCCAGGTTACGCTTGACCGACTGAACGAACTTTTCGATTTCCTGAACGGCCATCTTCAGTTTTTCCTGCTCGGTCTGGTCGTTTTTACCTTCTTCCTTGACGGCAACCACTGGCGCAGTTTCCGCTCGAGGCTTTTCCGCAGGCTTGTCGGCAACAGTCGTCGCCTGCTGGGCCGCAGGATAAGACAAGTTCAGCTTGACGCTCATATCCATGTCCATCACCTCTTAAAGTAAAAAGCGAGAGAGCGCGACAAGCGCACTCCCCCGCCAAAACTCATCAGCGATTACTGAAGCAGTTTCAGTACAGCGGATGGCAGTTGGTTGGCTTGAGCCAGAACCGCGGTGGAAGCTTGTTGCAGAGTTTGTTGCTTGGTCAGCTGTGCAGTTTCAGCAGCGAAGTCGGTATCTTGTACACGACCCAGTGCAGCAGCGGCGTTTTCGTTGATGTTCTGCAAGTTGGAGATGGTGCTGGTCAGACGGTTTTGTGCAGCACCGAGGTCAGCACGAGTGGAGTTGATGGTCGCCAGAGCCGCATCGATTGCAACGATAGATGCTGCGGTGCTGGTTTCTGCGGTGGCGCTATCGGTACCGGTGATGGCAATAGCACCACTATCAACGCCCAGAGTTACAGCGTCTGTGCCGGCCGCCAGAGAGATGGTGATCTGGTTGGTCGCACCCGTGTTGGAACCGACCTGGAAAGTCATGGTACCGGCAGAGCCGTCGATCAGATTCTTACCGTTCAGGTTGGTCGAGCTGGCGATACGAGTCAGTTCGTCCGACATCGAAGCGAATTCTTTGTTCAGAGCGACACGGTCAGCAGTACCGTTGGAGTCGTTTCGCGATTGAACAGCCAGTTCACGCATACGTTGCAGAATGTTGGTCTGTTCCTGCATCGCGCCTTCAGCGGTCTGAGCGATCGAGATACCGTCGTTGGCGTTTTTGATCGCCATGGTCTGACCACGGATCTGCGAAGTCATACGGGTAGCGATTTGCAGGCCGGCGGCGTCGTCTTTGGCGCTGTTGATTTTCAGGCCGGAAGACAGGCGAGTCATCGAAGTCGACAGAGCGTCGGAAGCACGGTTCAGGTTTTTCTGAACGTTCAACGATGTGACGTTAGTGTTTACTGTTAAAGCCATGACGAATTCCTCGTTGGTTGGGTACTGCGGCTTCCGGCCCTGGCAACCGCCGGGTATGGCCTAGAGAACCTTCGTAATAGTTATCGTCGGGATTGCAACTTGCTTTAGGGGATTTTCAAAAAAAATTGCCATCACGTTGCCACCCCCCGTGATTCAAGGGTTTGCCAGCACCAGAGCAGCGAAAAAAAATGACGCCAGGGAAATGCCGGTGACGGACTGGCGAGAATTCGCCTGCACCGGCAGAAGAGAAATTGTTTAAATGGACAGACTGTCGCGCAGTAACTGGACCAGCTCGTATTCCAGGTAGTCCGCCAGCGCCAGCCAGTTCTGCGTCTCCTGACATTCGAGCAGCCGGCCGAGCAAGAGAACCCATTGCTGCCGAATAGTCTGCGGTAACAAATCGAAAGACGGCTGCATCGCTCCGATCAATTCGATCATCGCCAGCCCTGCTTCTACATCACGCCCCAAACGGAATAATGCAGCGCAGTGCTGTGAGTCGACGACAAAAGATTCAAGCCCGCTCATGACGCCAACTCCGGATGAAAAGCCGTCCCGGCGATCATCGCCCCTGCCCGACTGCTGTTATAGAAGCGCACCTGAGGATGGCCGGCGATAAAACGTTCCAGCTCACACAGGTAGCTGCGGAAGTTGAGCTGGGTCTTGATGCGCTGACCGTGACCATCCAGCACCCAGTGTTTGGCTGCTCCCAGTTGCGGGCCCAAGTCGCCATCGTTCCAGCCAGCATGGGTCTTGTCGTTGGGGAAGGCAAAGTCGGCACCGAACAGGGTGATCTGCACCGCCCCCATCTTCACCGCCAGGTCCACCGCCGGATGAATCACGCTACCGCCTACATACAGCTCGCCCTTGGGCCATTGCTGGCGCATCTGCTGATAGATCGGGCTGGCGGAGTAACCGACATACCGTGGCCCTTGCCAGGCGACCAGCACCTGAGGGTCGACCATGGGCATGTACGCCAGGGTGATGTCGACCGTGCCTTCAGGTGGTAGATGCCGGGCCGAGATGCGCTGGTCGATGCTGACCACCACATCGGGACGGATCCCGTGATCAAGCAGTGGTCGGTAGGCCGTATCGACACAGATAAACAATGGTCGCTCGTCCTGACTGCGAATCGCGCGCAAGACCTCGAAATGCTGTTCAAGGCTAGGGCCCGTGGCAATGACGAACACCTCCTGCCCGTTGCGCGAACCGAACAACTCGGTCACATCGCGGTCGGTTTGCACAAGCTCCAGACTAGCCTGCAAGCGCTCCACGACATCCGGGGTCTGAGGATCGAACTCACGATTATTGAAGCTCAGGTGAGTTTCGCTGATCAAGCGATCACGGATCTTCGCATTGAAGTCATCGGTCAGCACCAGCTCGGACGGCAAGGCGAAGTACGGCAGCTGGATTTCCGCTAGATCCCCGGCATACAACAGCTCGACTCGGGGATCGTTGAGCCATTGCTGCTGATCGAGCAATTGCAGCACCAACGCAAACACCGCGCCGTTGAGGATGTGCACATACAAACGTTCAAGCCCGTCGCGCTGCAGCAACTCCATCTGCAGATCGCCAAGACCGGCGCCATAGACATGCACCACCGGACTGTCGACCGGCAGACTTGCGGCCTGAAGCTGCGCTTCGCGGGTACGGTCATGGCGACTGGTCAACTGAATGCCGTTGATGCTCAGGGTCGAGCCGAGCCCTTCCACCAGATCGGCCTGCAACGGGCCCGGATCTTCAGACAGTAGACGCTCAGCCACAACCGGCCAGCGACGCTGGATGAGTTCGGCGTTGGGTTGAAAAAACTCGCTCATGGCGCCTCGCTGTGATTCGGGCAAAAAAATAGCGCTCAAGGTTACACCTTGAACGCTTTTTTTGTGCCCGGCTTTTAGAAGATCAAGGACGATAGATGATCGCCGAACCCCAAGACAAACCAACACCGAAACCGCTGAGTGCCACACGCTTCCACTTGGAATCGAGCACGTGTTTTTCCAGCAGCAATGGAATGCTCGACGACACGGTGTTACCGGTCTCGACCATGTCCTTGATGAACTTCTCGGGCTCGCCCTCGAAGCGTCGCGCCACGGCATCGACAATCGCCGCGCTGCCCTGGTGAATACAGAAGGCATCGATATCATCGGCCGTCAGACCCGAGTCGCCGAGCAGCTCATGCAAATGCGCCGGCACTTTGAGCAGCGCGAAGTTGAAGACCTGACGGCCATTCATGAAGAACACGCCATCGGTGACCTTCAGGTGCGGCGCACCGGAACCGTCGGTGCCGAACTTGGCCTTGCCCAACTGCCATGGAGCGTCTTCGCCCATCCAAGTGGCGGTGGCGGCATCGCCGAAGAGCATGGTGGTGTTGCGATCTTCCGGGTCGACGATCTTGGAGTACGGATCGGCGGTCACCAGCAGGCCATTCTTCAGGCCTGCAGCCTCCATGAAGCCCTTGATGGCGTAGATCCCGTAGACGTAACCGGAGCAGCCCAGGGAAATATCGAACGCCGCCACGGTCGTCGGCAGGCCCAGTTTGTCCTGAACGATGGCGGCGGTGTGCGGCAGGCCTTCTTCGTCACCGTTCTGGGTGACGACGATCAGCACGTCGATGGCTTCACGCTTCAAATCGGGATTGTTGGCGAACAGCGCGTTGACTGCCTCGACACACAGGTCGGAAGTTTCTTGCCCGGCGTCTTTGCGCGGCAGGAAGGCCGAACCGATCTTGCCCAGGATGAACTCTTCATCCTTTTCGAATTTTGCACCTTGTGCGTAATTGTCCACGCCGGCTACAGGAACGTAGCTCGCAATGCTCTTTATGCCAATCATTACGGCTTCCCAATAATAAACAGCCCAATACCACCGCTCGCAAGGAATCGAGGGGCGCCGACAAACAACGAATAAACGTCGCCCTCAAGGGGGTGACAGCGGGAAGCGTAAAAGGCCATCACTGAGTCAAAAAACAGACCAGGCGCCCTCTCCCCTATTTATACAATACAGTGAAGATGCGCGTTATGACTCGCAGGTCACGCTATTTTGCCGAATCAGCCCCACAAGCGGTTATTCAACCAACGACCAATCCAGCGGTGTTCCGCGCTTGATGGCCTGGCGAGCGCGGCGGCCCAGAAGGGTTTCAGCGTGTTTGGGGGCCAGCCCCAGACCAGGGCGGATGGCTCGCAGATTGGCGGCGGTAAAAGGCTCTCCGGCGACCATATCCTGGGTGACATACAGCGACCGGCGGTACACCAGGGACTTGCGCTCGGCGTCAGTCACGCCGTAATGCACTTGGCCCATGGCCTGCCAGGCGCGCTCGGTTTCGACCACCAGGCTGGCGAGTTCGGCCGGTTCCAGGGAGAAACTGGCATCCACGCCTCCGGCGGCACGATCGAGGGTGAAGTGTTTTTCCACCACCGTCGCCCCCAGCGCTACGGCGGCGACAGACACCCCGACACCCATCGAATGGTCGGACAAACCGACTTCACAGCCAAACAACTCCCGCAGATGAGGGATCGTGCGCACGTTGCTGTTGGCGGGCGTCGCCGGGTAAGTGCTGGTGCACTTGAGCAACACCAGGTCCTTGCAACCTGCCTCGCGGGCGGCACGCACGGTTTCGTCGAGTTCGGCGATGCTGGCCATGCCGGTGGAAATGATCAACGGCTTGCCGGTGGCAGCGACCCGCCGGATCAACGGCAGATCGGTGTTCTCGAAGCTGGCGATCTTGTAGGCCGGCACATCGAGGCTTTCGAGGAAGTCCACCGCGGTGTCATCGAACGGTGTGGAGAACGCCAGCATGCCCAGCTCTTTGGCCCGGGCGAAAATCGGCGCGTGCCATTCCCACGGCGTGTGGGCCTTCTCGTACAGCGCATACAGCGAAGAGCCGGCCCACAGGCTGTTTGGGTCCTTGATGAAGAACTCGCCTTCAGACAGATCCAGGGTCATGGTCTCGGCGGTATAGGTTTGCAGCTTCAAGGCGTGCGCACCGGCCTTGGCCGCGGCTTCGACGATTTGCAGCGCCACGTCCAGCGACTGGTTATGGTTGCCGCTCATCTCGGCAATGATGAACGGCGGCGCATCGGCACCGATCGAGCGATGGCCGATCTTGAAACTGGTCATTGTCTAGGATCCTTCAATACGCGCGTGAACGCGCAAGCACTCTGAGTGAAACCTGCCTCGCGGAAAACTTTCAGCGACGCCTGGTTGGCCGGCAGCACCTGAGCGGTGATTGCTTGCAGTGATGGCCAGTGAACGCTGACGAAGGCTTCGCCCCGCGCCAACAGCGCCCGGCCCCAGCCCAGGCCGAGTCGGCCGTCGAACAGATAAATCGAGACTTCGGCCCGAGTACCGTCAAGGTCATAGCGCAGCACACCGACCGGGCCGTCATCCGTCTCGGCGACCAACAACAACCGCCGTGGATTGTTCAGGCTCGCGGCCAGCCAGGCCTGATGCCGTTGCCAATCGATGACGTGGGTGTCCAGCGACCAGCGCCGTACTGCCTCGGCATTACGCCCCTCGAACAACAATTGCGCATCGTCCGCAGTGGCACGGCGCACCTGCAATACCGCCCCCGCCAATGCTGCCGCCACCCGCTGCGCGCCACGGCCATCGACCAACTGCCGCGAACGTTCGGCCAGACTCTGGCGAAGCCCCTGATTGCCCACGACAAAACCGATGGCCTGGCGCAACTGCTCGACACTAACCTGCTCGCGGTTGCCCAGGAACACATGAGCCCCCGAGGTCGCCATCACCTCGCCATTGGCCTGCTGATTATTCGAGACCGCAATGCAGATCGTCGGCAGCCCCATGGCCGCCCGCTCCCAACTGGTACCGCCACCGGCACCGATGAATAGATCGGCCTCGGTCATCAGTCGGTAGAAGTCGCTGACAAAACTGTGCAGCCGCCAGTTCGGACGATCAACCGCCAGTGCCTGCATCTGCTCCCAGGCCGGGTTGTCGGCACCCGCCACGAAGTCGACCTCCAGCTCATGGAAGTCCGCCAGCGCCAACATCGTGTGGTGAGTCTGCATGGCTGCATCGAAGCCGCCGAAGTTCACCAGCACTCGCCTGACCACAGGCTTGATCTCGATCGCCGGGCAGCAGAATTCATCGCGCAGCAGGGCAAATCGTGGGCCGAGCAAGGTTTGGCAGTCGGGCGTCAACAGTGAGGCGTAGGCCTGTGGTGTACCCGACAGATTCTGATTGAGCAGCAGATCCACGCGGTAGTGTCGAGTGGCCAGGTCATCCACCGCTGCGATCCGTGGCGCCCAATGACGGGCTGCGGCCTGCCAGTGATGGTCGAGGCCATAGTGGTCGACGATGATCCAGTCAAAGCCCGCATGGCCTTCCAATGCTTGCGCCAGCGCAGCGACGTCCGCCTGCCATGGCAGCATCGACTCGATAGCCTGCTGCGGGTCTTCATCGCGATAGCGGTCTGGCAGTGCGAAGGTCTCGAAACCCTCGCTGGCCAGGCTGTCCAGCCGATGACCCGGTAACAGACGACAGGCGAAGGCCACATGCGCGCCCTGCTTGCGCAACACCCTGGCCAGGGTCAGGCAGCGGGCGATATGGCCACTGCCAATGGTCGGCGACGCATCGGCGCGGATCAGCACTCTCATTGCAGCTCTCCCCCGGCCTTCAAGGCGGCGTAGAGGTATTCGGCGCGTTTCCAGTCTTCGAGGGTGTCGATGTCCTGTACCAGGTAGCGCGGCAGAATCACCGGCAGGCTCGCCGGCGAGAACAGCGCATCACCACGCAACCAGGCCTCACTGCGCCCCCAGTAGAACTGGCCGGCGTCTTGAAAGGCGACCGGTAAGTCCTGCGAGCGGGTGTTACGAAACTCCGGATACAACGCGGTCAATGCGCCCTTATCGTCAACGGTGAGCGCGCGCTGCACTGGAAAACTGAAATCGCACACCGAGAATGCGAAAGATTTTTCGGGACGCCGCTCCAGCAGATTCAACCCTTGATGCAGAAACCTCGTCTGCAGCAACGGCGCCGTGGCATAGATGCAACAGGCATAGTCAAAATCCTGACCTTGTCGATGTAATTCATTCAGAGCGTGCGCAATCACCGCGGCAGTGCCGGTGAAGTCATCGGCCAGGGCCGCAGGCCGCGTGAACGGCACCTGCGCACCGCTGGCACGGGCCAGCTCGGCAATTTCTTCATCATCGGTACTGACCACTACGTGAGCAAACAGCCCTGAGCTGATCGCCGTCCGAATCGAATGGGCAATCATCGGCACGCCATCGAACGACTTGAGGTTCTTGCGTGGTATACGTTTGCTGCCACCCCGGGCCGGAATGATGGCGACGCTGTTCACTGGCGTTTTTCCAGAAGGAACCAGGTGATGTCATCCACCGGGAATTGCGGGTCGCGATGGTAACCAAAACCGTAATCGACCAATTGCAGGTCCTCATAACGATCAAGCATTTCACCGGCAAAATCACGCTTGAACAGCTTGCCGCTGTTACCACGATACGACACCTCGACCGGTGCCGGGTTGTAGTACTCGGCGATCAGTACGTAACGATTGCTCAACTCATATAGCTGCGCATAAGCGGCGGCCAGCAACTCTGGCGCCAGATGAATCAACACGCCTTTGCTCAGTGTCAGGTCAAAGGTGCGCTCGCGAGGAAAATCGAACAGCGACCCCTGCCAGATCTGCGCAATTCCCAGTGCCCGGGCCTGGGCGCAAGCACTGCTATTGATTTCCACGCCGAACAAGTCGCACTGAGGCAACAGCTGGCGTAACGCCTGCAGATTATTACCGGCATTGGTCCCCAGTTCGACCAGGCTCTCAATCCGCCCTGTCCGGGTCAGCGCCTTGGCAAACAATGCGAGGTTGGCAGCCACCAAGGGCTGTCCCACATTGCGCTCGACATACTGATTACCAAAGTCACCCTGCCAGAATTTTTCCTGCTCACTCAGTTCACGCATCACACTTTCCCATCCGCCGCCCATGGCAGCATTTATTCGGTCAGCCGCCGCAATTGCTCGACCACATAGTCCTGTTGTTCATCGCTCAGCAGAGGAAACAGCGGCAGGCTGATGGCCTCGGCGTAATAACGTTCGGCTTCGGGAAAGTCCCCCTCGGCGAAACCCAGGTCGCGATAGTACGGCTGCAAGTGCACGGGAATATAGTGCAGATTCACTCCGATACCGGCCGCTCGCAAACCTTCGAACACCTGTCGATGACTGAGGTTGATCCGCTCAGTCTGCAAGCGCACCACGTACAGATGCCACGCCGATTCGGCTTCAGGCTGCGCGCTGGGCAAGGTCAGCGGCAAGTACGCCAGCAGCCGGTCGTAACGCGCCGCCAGCTCACGCCGACGCTCGATAAAGCCATCGAGCTTGTTCAACTGTGACAGACCGAGGGCCGCTTGCAGGTCGGTGATCCGGTAATTGAAACCCAGCTCCACTTGCTGGTAATACCAGGGGCCGTGGCTGGGTTCGGTCATCTGCTCGGGGTCACGGGTCATGCCGTGGCCGCGCAGGCGCCGCAAGCGCTCCGCCAGTTCCGGGCGATTGGTCAGCACCATGCCGCCTTCGGCGCTGGTGATGATCTTCACCGGATGGAAACTGAATACCGTCATTGCTGCGAATTCACCGCAACCCACCGGGCGCCCGGCATAGGACGCACCAACCGCGTGGGAGGCATCCTCGATCACCGTGAAGCCGTAACGCTCGGCCAGTTCGGCGATCATGCGCATATCGCAGCTCTGCCCGGAGAACGCTACCGCCACCAGCACTTTCGGCAGCGTGCCGTCGCGCTCGGCGATTTCAAGCTTCGCCGCCAAGGTGTAGGCGTCGAGGTTCCAGGTCAACGGATCGATGTCGACAAAATCGACATCCGCGCCACAGTAGCGACCGCAGTTGGCGGAGGCCAGAAAGGTGTTCGGCGTGGTCCACAAGCGATCGCCCGGCCCCAGGCCCGCCGCCAGACACGCGATGTGCAACGCCGCCGTGGCATTGCACACCGCCACCGCGAAATCGGCCTGGCAACGCTCGGCCATGGCCTGTTCGAAACGCTCGATGGTCGGCCCTTGCGTCAGCCAGTCGGACTGCAACACGGCGACCACCGCATCGATGTCCGCCTGATCGAGGCTTTGCCGACCGTAGGGAATCATGCCGACAACTCCGCGTGCAGGTCGGCGATCTGGCCGACCGACAGGAAGTGTGGATTGGTGTCGGAGCGGTACTCGAAATCTTCGCTCACCGGCCGGCCCTGCTCGCCCAGTTTGTCCACGGCAAAATCCACGTCGACGCTGGTGAAACGAATCGACGGCTGAATGGTGTAGTGATCGTCGAACTCCAGGGTCATGCGCGCGTCATCCAGCGGCACCATCAGCTCATGGAGTTTTTCCCCCGGACGAATGCCGACGTTCTTGTGCGGCAAATGTTCAGCCATGCCCAACGCCAGATCGACGATGCGAATCGATGGGATCTTCGGCACAAACACTTCACCGCCGTGCATGCGGGCGAAGCTGTCGAGTACAAACTTCACGCCGTGATCGAGAGTGATCCAGAACCGCGTCATGCGCTCGTCGGTGATCGGCAGCTCTTTGGCGCCCTCGGAAATCAGTTTGCTGAAGAACGGCACTACCGACCCCCGCGAGCCGGCGACGTTGCCATAGCGCACCACGGCAAACCGGGTTTGTTGCTCGCCGGCAATGTTGTTGGCGGCCACGAACAGTTTGTCCGACAGCAGCTTGGTCGCGCCGTACAGGTTGATCGGGCTGGCAGCCTTGTCGGTGGACAGCGCGACAACTTTTTTCACGCCGTTGTCGATGGCCGCGGCAATGATGTTTTCCGCGCCGTTGACGTTGGTACGAATGCATTCGGTGGGGTTGTATTCCGCCGCCGGCACTTGCTTCAGCGCCGCGGCGTGCACCACGTAATCGATGCCGCGCATGGCCTGGCGCAAACGGTCGGCGTCACGCACATCGCCGATGAAGTAACGCATGCACGGCGCGTTGAATGTCTGCTGCATCTCGTACTGCTTGAGTTCATCGCGGGAGAACACCACCACGCGCTTGGGCTGGTATTGTTCCAGCAAGCGGCGGATGAAGTTGCGCCCGAACGAGCCGGTGCCGCCAGAGATGAAAATCGATTTACCGTTGAACATGCCTTGAGTCCTTTTACCTGTCAGCCAGGCTTATGCGAGCAACTGCGCCCAATTCACGCTGGTCGGTTCGCCGAGAGTAAAGCCCTTGCCGGTCAAGGCCAGGTTCTGGTTGTAGGCTGAGTCGTGTTCGAAGCGGGCATGCCACTTGTCGCGCAGGGCCGCAAGAGCCTGAGGCGCCTCAGGCAACAGGCCCGGGTGCAGCAGTTGCGCTTGGGGCGTCCAGACAGTGAGGTAACCTGCATCGGCGACTTTCAGGCACAGGTCGACATCAGCGAAGGCCTCATCGAAATGCTCTTCGTCCAAGCCTCCGACCGCTTCATACAAGTCCTTGCGGATCATCAGGCACGCACCGGACACCGCCGAATAGTTCTGCTCGACCTGATGTCCATTCATGTAGCCCTTGGCCTCCTTGCGCTCGCCGACAAAGACCGAGCCGATATCGCCATTCAATCCGAGAACCAACCCGGCCAGGGTGGTAACACCTTGAGTGTCCGTCAACTTGGCGCCAACGATGCCGACTTCGGGACGCTGAGCCTGGTTGAGCATGGCGTCGAGCCAATTGGCATTGAACACTTGGGCTTCGGCCGACAGCAGCACCAGATACTCGCCCTTGGCCTCGGCGCTTGCAACGTTATACAACGCTGAATCACTCAGGCGCTGACCGGTGCGCAGCACACGAATGCGCTCGCCTTTGCCTTCCTGGCTGCTCAGCCATTCGGCCAGCTCTGGCAATTGGCTGTGGTTGTCGACAATCAGTACTTCGTGACGCTGGTAGCGGGTGCGCTGCAGCACGCTGGCCAATGCACATTGCAAGTGTTCCAGGTTGTCCTGGCTCTGGAGGACGATCGACACCATCGGTCGCTGAGCGTGCTGATAGTCGATCTGCCAAGTCTGCGGCAGCTCCGAACTGACCTGGCCGCGATAACCGCGGTTGACCAGATGACGAGTCAAAACCTGACGCTCCTGAGCATTTTCTTCAGTGGCCGGCGCGTTGCAGATCAGCAAGGGTTCGGCCAGATGCGCCAGACCACCAAGACCGCCGTCTTCGATCAGACGCAGCAATAGGTCGAACTCCAGCGCCTGGGTGTATTCCGCCGAGAACCCCTTGGCCTGGACCAACACATCACGCTGGATCAACCAGTGCCGCGCCATCAGCGACGGCACGGTTTGCAGCAGATCGAGGTTGACCCCGGGACGGAATACATCCGCCAGAGCACCGTTGGCCTGACGCTGAATTTCGTCCATCGCCACCGCACGCACACCCTCGGCGCCGATCAGCTCCAGGCTGGCGCGCAGCAACCCGCTTGGGGTCAACTGGTCACCGGCCTCGGCCAGCAGCAGCCAGTCGACAGACCATTGGGTGACGATCTGGTTGATGCGCTCCACGTAGTTGGCGGTGGTGACCTTGACGAAGTGCACGGTGTCGCGCACGGACGTGATCGCCGGCAATTCGCCGGTGGTGAAGACCACCACTTTGAAGGCCTTGCAGTGACCGTTGACCAGGCTGTCGAAGGTCGCCTGCAACTTGAACATGTCCGCATCCAGGTCCAGCAGCAGAATGCCGAATTGCGGGCCGCCATTGTGCTTGGCCAGATGCCTGGAGATCGCTGAAAGTTGAGCGGTATCGGGATTGCGTGCTTCGAGCCAATCGAGCAAGCGCCCGGACGGCATGTTCTGAAGCAGTGTGCGGTCATCCTGTCCCGGGACCGAATCCAGACGCTTGGCCCATGCTTGAAGCTTGAGCTTCTCGTCCTGTTCCTCGGTGCCTTCGAGCGATTCGATCAAGCGCTTGACCACCGACCGGTTGAACAGGTTAAGACTCAATGCCTCCCACAAGCGAGCGCGAATGGTGCGGTCGTTGTCGTTAGGCTGAATTCGCATCAGTTCGTGTTGCTTGAGCAGGATGCCTTCGAGCTCCTGCAATTGCAGACGACCGGCCGGCATGGCGTGCAACAGAAACTCGAATTCGGTCAGCAGGTCGAACATCGGTTTGTTGTAGAACGGCATTTCGACGAACTGCTCTGGCCCGAACGAGCGAACCGGCTCGCGCCCCGCCTCGACCCAGGCCGAACGGAAGATCATGGTGCCTTTGAGCGAGCGACCTTCAAGCAGGCAGTCGGCCATGGCGGTAAAACTGTCCAGAGCAATCTGTTTGGCCCGGGCCGGGTCGCTGTCGCTGAACTGCGTCGGGATCGAGGCCAGGAATTGCGCAAACTGCTCGCGTTCGGCGACGGTTTTCGCATCCTTGTACGTCAGCACGGTCAGCACGTTAGTGTTGTGGTCCGAACCGCCATAGTTCGCCTCGCGCACAGCGTAGGGAATCGGCAGGATCCGCGCCTTGGCACACGCCAGCAGGTAGAACGCGTGGCCGATTTCCTGCCACTCGAAACTGGTACCGGCAGGCAACAGGCTGTACCACTGTTGCAGCAGGTCGGTGCGGGTCACTGCGTAGAACGGCGGCAGGAACTGCCCCATGAATTCAATGACCCGATCTTCAGGCCGCTGCGAGTCGTAATCTTCTTGCACCCGTTGGTCACGACGGTAGTAGTTCACTTCGGTGGCACGGGTCAGGTACATCATCCCGTAGCCATGGCACAGGCCGTAGTCAGGGTTGGCGTCAAGAAACTCCACCGACTCGGTCAGTGCGCGGTGCAACAGGAAGTCGTCATCAGCAGCAAACACCATGTACGACGTGGTGACCTGATTGACGCCGTAGGTGAGTTTTTCCTGCAGCCCCTTGTAGCTGTACTGGGGCAAGTGGCGATAGTCGACCGACGGGAAGTCCCGAGTCATGCGCTCATCGCCCTGCACGGACGAATCCAGCACCAGCACCTTGGCGGCATAGCTGCTGTAGTACTGCAAGGTGCGTCGCAGGAACGCATTGCGGTTGTGGGTGATGACCACCACCGTGAACAGCTCGTTCAGCGGTGTCACATTGATTTGAGTGCTGCTTTGAACCTGCATTATTCCTATCCCCACAACTGGCCAATCGCCGAGAACCTGAAACGGTTTTTGATTAACGAACGCGACGCAGATAGCCGTCCGGCGCCACGGTGATCAGCAGTTTGTTTTGCATTTGCCGGTCGATTTCGAAGTCCTTGTTCTCTTCCAGGTACTTCCATACGGCGGTTTTCGGGTTATCGCCGTGCCCCCATAGACGATCCGGGAAGAAATCGGCCGGCATGTCTTCAACCACGGTGTCCATAACCACGCAGTAGCTGTCCACCGAAACCAGTGGTGCGTACAGGCGCAGTTCTTCCAGCACGTGATCGTGGGTGTGGTTGGAGTCCAGTACCAGAATGACTTTCTTGCCTTCGGCGATAGCGTGCACCCGGGCGGCGATGGCCGGGTCGATGCTCGAGCCTTCGATCATCTTGATGCGCTTGCTCATCGGGTGACTTTCGATGGCTTCGCGGTTGTGCGGGCGGATGTCGAGGTCGATGCCCAGCACTTCGCCGTGGCCTTGCAACTCCAGCAAGGAGGCGTAGTAGATGATCGAACCGCCGTGGGCAATACCGCACTCGATGACCAGATCCGGTTTGACCTGCCAGATGATCTCCTGCATCGCCATCATGTCTTGCGGCAGCTGGATGATCGGACGGCCCATCCACGAGAAGTGGTAGCTGTATTTGTGTCGGGCGGACTCGTTGAAGAAGTCCCGGGCCAGGCCGACGACTTTCTGGTCGTCGCCCTGACGGGCGATCTCTTCTCGGCACTCGGCTTCGAAGGCTTTATGGATGCTGTTGTCGGTCATTTGAAAATTCTCAAGGGTTACTGAAACAAAGCGCTGTCAACGGCGTGATAGACGTAGCGTCCACCGGTCATCCGCTTGATCTCTTCGAAATAATTGGAGTTCATCACAAACAGGTTGGCGCCTTCGGGCAAGGCATCCATGGCCTCTTGCGGCGAGGACACCCGCACGCCGCTCAGGGGCAGATACCGGCCCTGTTTGGCCGGGTTGATATCCACCACGCGATCCACCGCCACACCCGCTCGTTGCAGGAACAGCGAATAAATCACGCCTTTGGACGACGCGCCCCAGATCGCCGAACCTTGCTCGGGCGCGGCCCGGATAATCTGCACCGCGCGGTCGAGGCTGGCGGTGAAATGATCCGACAGCGTCAGCAACTTCGGTGCCTCGACCGGCGTGCGGCGCAACGTCGACAGATCCGCAACAATGTACAGGTACTGACCACCGAAAAGGTGCCCCGCCTCGTGCACCGTTCCGAACATTGCGCGCAGATCCGCAAGGCGGAAGTAATTCACATGTTCGTAGAAAACATCGAACCAGGCGTTGTGCTCGACAATCCAGTCGAAGCACGGCACTTCGATGTAAATCTGCCCGCCATGGTTGGCACTGGCTATTTCAGCCAGGAAACTGACCGGATCGCTGATATGTTCCAGCACGTGGCGCAGGATGATCGCGTCGGCGGCCAGCCCCAGTTCCCGGGCGAAAGGGGCCTTGATCACTTTGGCATTGTCACCTTCGTAGGAAGGGTCGATCCCAGTGATGGCATAGCCAAGCCCCCGAAGCATCTCGAGGAAATAGCCTTTGCCGCAGCCGACTTCAATCAGGTTTTTTCCTTTGAAATGATGCGCCAGGATCGCTTCGACATCATTCAAGTGCTGCTGAAACTGAACCGAATGGGCTTGTTCGTTTTGATAGTCGGCGTCATAACTGAGTTTGCTGGCGTCGAACGCCTGGTTGAAGATCAACCCGCTCTGGCTGTCTTGCACCAGCACGATATCCGAGCCACCCGACGCCCGCGCCTGTTCGGCAGTGGCAAAGGTGCGATTCTGCAGAACCGGCAGCCCGATTGCCCGATAGAGTTCATGCTGCATGCTCTTCTCCCGTCAGTTGCGAAATGCGCTGGGCATCGCCCCAAAACGCCATGGGTTCATGGGCGGAATAACCGTAGTGCCCCAGATTCAGGACGATGGAGGATTGGCGCTGGCGCACGCGCTGCTCGACCAGCGCCCGCACGGACACCGGTTGGCCGCTGCAGCAGTTGATCACGCCATCGACATCGCGACGGGCGATGAGCGCTGCCAATTGAGAAGCGGCCTGCCCGATCTCCAGGTAGTCCCGCAACTGATCGCCCGTCGACATATTGAACTGCGTGTCACCGGCGTCGATGGCCCGGTCGAGGCTGGCCAACAGGCTGTTGGGGTTCTGCCCCTCGCCATGCAGGTAAAACAGCCGCGCCCACTGCAAAGTAAACGTGTGCTCACGCTGCAAGGCTTCGAGGAACAGACGCAAAGTGTGTTTGGCCAGGCCATAAGATGTATAAGGCCGGGCGGCCGCCGACTCGTCCAGCGGGCCGCTTTGCAGCCCGTACTCGAAACAGGTGCCGGTAACCAGCACCTGGCTGACACCCGCGGCGATTACCCGTTTGAGAAACCCGTAATCCAGCGGCAGGTTTCGCTCGAAATGGAACAGCGCCTGATAGTTCGGCAGGCCGGCCCACGCCAGATGCGCGATAGCGTCCACGCCGCTGGCCAGGCTTTCCACGTCCAGATCCGGCGCATGCAAATCCGCCGCGACAAACTCGACATCAGCGAACCATGGCATCGCACGTGCCGCTTCAAGACTGCGCGACACCGCACGCACCTTGAAGCCTTTGGTGAGCAGGGCACTGACCAGATGCCGGCCGACGAAACCGGTGGCGCCGGTGACCAGCACGGTCGTGTCGGGGCCTGTCACAGTTCAACCCCGGTGAAATCATTGTCCAGCAATGGATGGGTCGCATCTTTGGCCGACAAGTTCTTGACGGGTAATGGCCAAGGGATCGACAACGCAGGATCGGTGACCGACAGGCCGGCCTCATGATCCGGCGCATAGTCCGCGTCCGTCAGATAGAGCACTTCCGAATCGTCGGTCAGGGACTGAAATCCATGGGCGAAACCCGCCGGGATCAACAAGCTGCGTCCGTCGTCGGCCCGCAGCTCTTCGCCGTGCCACTGCAAATACGTCGGTGACTGCGGGCGCAAATCCACCACCACATCCCAAACCGCGCCGCGTACGCAGGTAATCAGCTTGGATTCCGAAAAACCGGCTTTTTGGTAATGCAGGCCACGCACACTACCCTTTTCGACCGTACGCGAATGGTTGATCTGGCGGATGACGAATGGACGGCCCTGCGACGTCAGGCGGGTCTGGCAAAAAAGTCGGGCAAACCGGCCTCGATCATCACAGAACACTTTTTGCCGGATCAGATACAACCCCTCCAGCTCCAGTACCTGGAGCGTGAAATCAGTCATGATCGTTCCCTATAGAGATTCAATTGATTCAAGGTCATCGTGCGCATGTCGTCACCGCTCTGCCAGGCCAGGTGCCAATCGAGGGTCTGGGTCAGGCACTGTTGCAACGACCAGCGTGGCTGCCAGCCGAGCAGCTGACGGGCGCGGCTGCTGTCCAGACGCAACAGGCCGGCCTCGTGCAGATCGCTCGGTTCGATGCGCAGACCGCGCGCTTGCGGCCAGCGACTGGACAGCAGCTCGACCACTTCGCCGACGCTGCACATGTCCGCTTCGCTCGGGCCAAAGTTCCACGCACCGGCGTATTCCGGGCCTTGTTCGTAGAGCCCGGCGGCCAGTTGCAGATAACCGGCCAGCGGCTCCAGCGCGTGCTGCCACGGGCGCACGGCGTGCGGGTAGCGCAGGGTCACCGGTTCGTCGGCTGACCAGGCTTTGAGTACATCGGGAATCAGGCGCTCCGGGGCAAAGTCGCCGCCGCCCAGCACGTTGCCGGCGCGGGCGGTGGCCAAGGCCAGGCCATGCTCGGCGTACTTGTCGGCGGGGAAAAACGACGCGGCATAGGACTGGGCCAGCAATTCGCAACAAGCCTTGCTGCTGCTGTAAGGGTCGTGACCGCCAAGGGCTTCGTCCTCGCGGTACGGCCACAGCCATTCCTTGTTGGCGTAGACCTTGTCGGTGGTCACCAGCACACAAGCACGCACACCGCCGACCTGGCGGATCGCTTCAAGCAGGTTGAGCGTACCCATGACGTTGCTGGAATAGGTGCCCAGCGGGTCGCGATAACCTTCGCGTACCAGTGGTTGGGCCGCCAGGTGCAGGACGATTTGCGGTTGGGTCTCGGCGATCAGCTCCAGCAACGCACCGAGGTCTCGCAGGTCGCCGCGTTGATCATTGATGCCTTCGCGCACCCGCGCCAGTTCGAACAGGCTCGGTTCGGTGGACGGGTCGAGAGCAAAACCGCTGACCTCGGCACCGAGGCTTTGCAGCCACAGGGTCAGCCAACTGCCCTTGAAACCGGTGTGCCCGGTGACCAGCACCCGTTTGCCGCGCCAGAATTGCGGACTCAGTCCCATTGCTTCCATGGGGCCTCCCCGCTCTGCCACAACGCTTCGAGGTGGTTCTTGTCGCGCAGAGTATCCATCGGTTGCCAGAAGCCCGAGTGCTCGAAGGCACGCAATTGCTCAAGCTCGGCCAGACGCATCAGCGGTTCTGCTTCCCAACTGGTCGCATCACCCGCGATGTAGGGCAGTACCTCCGGTGACAGAACAAAAAATCCACCATTGATCCAACCACCATCGCCGCGCGGTTTTTCAGTAAATCCCAGAACCTGGTCACCGATGCGTTGCAGAGCGCCATAACGACCTGGCGGTTGCACGGCGGTGACGGTGGCCAGCTTGCCGTGGGCTTCATGGAAATTCAGCAGCGCACTGATGTCGACGTCGGAGACGCCATCGCCATAGGTGAAGCAAAAGGCTTTTTCGCCCTTCAGATAGGGCGCCGTGCGCAACAGACGGCCACCGGTCATGGTTTCCTCACCGGTATCGACAAGGGTGACGCTCCACGGCTCGCTGTAGTTCTGGTGCACGTCCATGCGGTTATTGCGCATGTCGAAAGTGACGTCGGAGGTGTGCAGGAAGTAGTTGGCGAAGAAGTCCTTGATCGCATAGCCCTTGTAGCCAAGGCAGATCACGAAGTCATGAATCCCGTGGGCGGAGTACTGTTTCATGATGTGCCAAAGAATTGGCTTGCCACCGATCTCGATCATCGGCTTGGGCTTGAGGTGCGACTCTTCGCTGATGCGCGTGCCCAGGCCACCCGCCAGAATTACTGCCTTCATCATCTCCCCTTTTGTTCTTCACAGAGCTCGGCCAAACTGTATCGAGCTTTTTCGGGCCTTTCTGGCTAAAACCGTTTGCCGCGTCGGACGCTTGTGGTGTGACCGCAAGTGCTCGTTTTATGGCGATATCAGGGGGACCTGCAGGAAACGCGCCAGCTCGATGAGCCCCGCGCCGGCGCCGCAATCAGGCATAAAAAAAGGATGAGCCCGGTCAACAGCAACCGGAGTCATCCCCTTCAGCGGTGTATCAAGCCTTCAACCCGGATTCAGGATTGAGGGCATTGAATTCCGGGGTCATCCAAACATGGCAAACCGGATCCCGTGCCGTTGGGCACATCGTTGCCTTCACCACCATCGGCCATACCGTGAACCACCGTGATGCTATCGCCACCCGCCTCGCCATAGGCCCGACTACCCACATCATCGGCAGCAGTGACAATCACGTCACCGCCATTGCCGCCGTACAGAGTGTCGGCTTGCGATACATTGGCCACACCGTCAAGTGTGAACGGCCCGATCGGCGAAACCAGCCCGCCATAAATGTAATCGTTACCATCACCACCGTAGATGACATCGTCACCGAACCCACCCTCAAGGTAGTTGACGTTGGCATCGCCGGTCAGTGTGTCATAAAAGCTGATGGCCCTGATGGGCTGAGAAGCTTTTCATTTTTCAGGTTTTAGAAAAGCAAATGCCCCGACAAGTCGGGGCACTTGCTTTTAGCCGGGGTAGATTGCGTTTTCACACAGTCTGATAAAGTCACCTGTTTTCAAGGGATGGCTCGGAGCCAATCAGTCCGGCAACCAACCCCACAACCAGTGGTTCAAATGATCGCCCCGCAACATGAAATCCCGATGCACCACCTCACGCAATTCATCGCCCATGCGGTAACTCGCGTCCGGGTCGGCCAAGTGCATGCGGATGGCTTGCAGCCATTCCGCCGTGCTGTTGCTGTGAACCCGGGTGCACGGCAAGTGGCCGCGATAAGCCTCAGTGTCGGTGCAGATCACCGGGTATCCGCAGGCTCCGTACTCCAATAACCGCAGATTGCTTTTGCAGTCGTTGAAGATATGGAATTCCAGCGGTGCCAGCGCCAGGTCAAGGTTCAGACTGGCCAGTTTGAACGGGTAGCTCTGCAGGCCGATGACGGGATGAAACTCGTGGATGTACGGGCGCAGCTCGTCCGGACACATGCCGAAGAACACCCACTCGACTTCGTCCGCCAACTCGCGCACTACCTCGGCAATGATCTCCAGGTCCCCGGTATGACTGGTGCCGCCACCCCAGCCAACGCGAGGTTTGCTGGAGGTGCGGCGACGGCTGGTCAGCGTCGCCCAAGGGGTCGGCGGCAACATGTTCGGCACCACGCGAATGTCGTTGTGCATGCTCGACAAAATATCGGCCAACGGCTGGGTGGTGACTACCAAGCGGTCGCACAGGCCGACGCCTTCGCGCAGCATCTGTTCGATGTTGACCGGTTTGTTGCGGGCGTGAGCGTTTTTCTTCGGTGCGCTGACGATGTAGTCGTCGAGTTCGAAAACCCGCAGGGCGCTGGAATACTTTTTCATCCGCAGAATATCGTCGACTGAACCTTCGCTGTAACGTCCCTGCAGGACGATGGTGTCCGGGGACATACGCTCGATCTCCACGATCGACGGCGACTCATGGGCCACCCGTGAGATCACTCGTCCGGAGGCTTCGAGCTCTGCCAGCGGCGCGATCACCCGGTAGTGACCGACGGCAGTGCTGTTGACCGGAAGACCGAGAATCAGCGGCAATGCACGGGTGCAAAACGGGTTCCAGTTGTTGCGTAGCGAAGGCTCCAGGCTGAAGCTGGAAACCCCAAGGCTCAGTGCCGGGCTGTAGGCCGGATCCTTGGCGATCTTCGGCAGCCATTTGCGATAAAAGGCGTCCTGTTCACGCACACACACCTCCGGCGTCGACTCCTCACCTTCCGGGGCCAGCACCACACTGGAATACGGCGTCCAGACCACCAGGTAGCCGTTGTTATTCACCCGCAGGCACAAATCGACATCGCCCAAGCCCTGGGTAAACGTCACCTCATCGAGCTGCCCCTGACTGTCGAACACTTCCTTGCGAACCATCAGGCATTGGTCACTGACCGCGCTCCAGTTCTGGGTCATGTGCAACCGCTGCATGTAGCCGCGAGAATCAGCAGCCTCCCCGGCGAATGGCGAACCGACCGCCCCCCCCAACCCGAGGATCAACCCGGCGCTGACGATCGATCCTTGCGGACTGAGAATCCGGGCGCCGACCACCCCCACTTCGGGACGCTGTGCGTGGTTGAGCAATTCGTCCAGCCAATCGCTGTTGCAGATCACCGCCTGAGGACTGAGCAGCAGCAAGTAGTCGCCATGAGCCAGGCTCGCAGCGAAGTTGCGGATCGCCGCATCGTTGGCATCCCCGGCGTAACGCAGCACCCGCAGCATCGCGGCCCCCAGCTGCGTCATGGCAGCCAACCAGTCGAGCATCGCCGGGTCGTCAGTGCCGCTGTCGACAATCAGGATTTCGTACTGGGTGTAAGCCGTGCGCTCGATCAAACCTTCGGTACAACGTTGCAAGGCGTAAAGCGAATCGCCGGTCTGGATGATGATCGATACCAGCGGACGCGCCTCATGCCGGTAATCGATGCGATTGATCAGTGGCAATTCTTCGTGACGGATAGTGTGCGCCATGCCGATACGGTCCAGGTGCGCACCGACCATGCCAGCGTTGTTCTCGATGACTTCGGGTAATGACAGCCAGTCGGCAAAGGCCAGACTCGACTCCACCTGAATCTCGGCGATGTGCTCGATGGTCTGCGGACCGACCTCTTCCACCAGACGCCACATCAGGTCATGGGGTGCCAGCTCGCCGTGAGCCGGATCAAACCCACCCAGGGCCATGAAGCGCTGACGCTCGAAGGCCAGGGCTCGGCCGACGTAGGGGTAGGCACGCATCAGATCGAGGTTGAAATCCGGTTTGAACACCGCGTCGCTCGACTCGCCGTCGATCAAAACGCCTTCGTCGCTATAAGCACAGAGAATGCCCGGCGCCCCAGTGATGCGCTCCGCCAGAATCAGCAGCGCCGATTCGCGCAAGGTGTCGCCAGCCTGCAACAGGTAAAACCAGTGAGCCCCTTCCAGTTGCGGGACCACGGCATTGAGCTGTTGCGCCCAGCCCGACTGGAACGGCAACTGGACGATGCGATCTTCGGCTTCACAGTGCGCATCGGACAGCACCACCACTGCCTGAGGCGCATACAGCTGAGCACTGATGCTTTGCAATGTGGTTTTCAGCGCAGCGCTGCCGGCACCGCGGTCAATGACGATCGGCACGATCTGCGGGCGGAACGCCCAGCTGTCGATGCGCTGCGGCATGAGCCGCTGCTCGACTGCCGAGAACCTGCGGATCGCCAGCCATTGGCGATAGAAGTCGGCGTAACTCTCGCTCTCCCCACCGACTCGACCATTGACCACCGTGCCGCGGTTGCTGAGGATGTGCATCACAAACAACTCTTCCCAGGCGTGGGGTTGATCCGTGACTTTGGCCAGGTCGATATAGCGAACCCAGCCCGATGCCGGCGCCGATTCGCCACTGCGTACCGCGAGCATCTGCGCCAGCCAGCTCCACTCGACCTTGGTAGCCTTGAGCATCTCCGGGGTCCGGCTCAGCCGCTGCGAATACAGACGCTCGGTGCTCAGCACGGTGCTGAGCGACACCAGGTTACCGCGGCGCATCAGGCACACGAACAAGGCGAAATCGAGCATGGCAATGAACCCGAAGCCTTCCTGGATCAAGGCTGGCAACAACTCCAGCACATCAGCGCGACGCATCAGGCTAGCGCTGAAATTGCCGAGGAAATTCTTTGGCATACCCTCGAAAATCGCCAGCATATCGTCACCCTTGAACAACGCATCGTTCGGACAAAAGCGGCAGTTGCCCACCCGCGACGGCAGCAGAAAATTGCCAGCGTCGCTGAACATGCGCAGCGCAAACACCAGATTGACGTCTGGGTGATCGATCAACACCTGAGCCTGCAAGGCAACGCTGGGCGAAAACAGTCGATCGTCATCGCAGAGCACTTTGATGAACTCACCCCGGGCTTCTTCAACGCAACGCAGTACGTTCTTCTGCAACCCCAGCCGTTGCGGGTTACGCAAGTAGCGAACCGGATGAACCGGCTCGGCGAAGCTCTCAACGATGTTCTGGATGTCATCGTCGGGCGAGTCGTCGCAGATAACGATTTCGATGTGCTCGTAGGTCTGAGCAAGCGCACTCATCAGCGCCTGGCTGAAGAATCGCGGGTTGAAGGCAGGGATGACGATGCTGACGAGGGGGCGTTGATTCACGGCGGGAAACTCTCGAGCGGCGGGCCTCTACCCTTTCAGGCAGAGGCCCCGGAACCGCTTAAAAAAAGACGGTTGGCAGCTCGACGGGCGCTGGCTCAGACCTTGTTGAACAGGCCCAGCTGAGCAATCTTGCTAAAGGCCAGTTGCGAGGCCTGCAACATGGTTTGTTGCAAGGTCAGACGGGTCATTACTTCAGCCGGATCGGAATCGCGGATCGAGGATTGGGTCTGGGAATTGGCCAGTTTCAGGCTCTGGTTGGTATCGCTCTGGGTTTCCAGGGCCTGGCCACGACCGCCTACCGAACTCAAGGCACTGGACAACTGATCGATGCCGCTGGCCAGGTTGGCATTACCCGAAGCCAGTGCCGCTTGCAGTTTCTGAGTGGCGATCGGGTTGCCATTGGTCGGCGTATTCAGCGCGGTTTTCAACTGGCTCACGGTGTCCAGAATGTTCTGGGTTTCGTGAGTATTGACCGCAATGCTGAACTGATCGTTGGCAGCCGGCGCACCGCTCAGAGTAAAGCTCACACCCGATGCGGTGGCGACGCTGCCGGCCATGGTCCCGGTGGACACCGGCCTGCTGCTGGCCGTCAAAGGCGCTGCGTACAGTTCGAAGGCGGTGGCACTGGTGAACTTCAGGATCGCCGAACCGCCAGGAAAACTGGCGTGGTAATTCACCGGATTGGTGATGCTGCTGGCGGTGACCTGCGCCGTCGAAGGGTTGCTCGGGCTAGCGGTTGCGGTGAAGGTGTCTGGTTTGGCCGCCAGGGTAAAGGTGTGGCCGGGCAGCACGGTTGCCGCCGTATCACCGGTGCTCAGATTGATATTCAGGGTCAGCTCGACCCCGCGGAAACTGACGGCCTGGCCGGTCTTGCTGGCAGGATCAAATGCACCACCCTGGCTCGCTTCGGCAGTCACGTCGTTACCGGCCGAGTCAGTGATCTTCAACTGCGTACCGCTGACGAAGTCCACGGTATACGGCTCGCCACTGCGGAACTTGCTGTTGTAGGTAACGCCCGACGACACCTGGCCATTGGACAGGGTCACGCGACCGTCATCCACCGCCGGTGCGGTCATGGTGACCTGGCTGCGGCTGGTGTTGATCGCCTGCTGGAACGCATCCCAACCGGTGCTGTTGGTGGCCATCGACATGGTGTCGCCGACCGCCAGGTCAAGCGTCACCTGGTCACCGTTGTAGCTGTAGGTGCCGTCGTTGTTGCGTGTGAACGGCACGGTATCACCCTTGGAGCCGGCGAAGATGTACTTGCCGTTCTCGTCCTGGCTGTTCATCAGGCTCAGCAATTGCTCTTCGATCTGCCCCAGCTCCGAGGCATTGGCCTGACGGTCGGCATCCGTGAAACCGGCGTTACCGGAGCTGACAGCCAATTCCTTGGCGCGCTGCAATACGTTGCCGATACTGGTCATCACCGCTTCGGTGGTCCCCAGGGTGGCCTTGATAGTGGTGGTGTTGGCCTCGTACTGATCAAGCATCGAAGCCTGCTGACCCAATTGCAGCAAGCGCGAGGCACCCACCGGATCGTCGGCAGCGGTATTGATGCGAACCAGGCTGCTGGCCTCTTCGCTGCTCTTGACCACGTTGGAAAAATTCTTCTGATAGTTGGCAGCAGAGGACTCGTAAAACTGGGCGGTAGAAATGCGCATGGGCTACGACTCCTTAAAGACTGTTGATCAGTGTGCTGAAGATTTCCTGCGCAGCCTTGATGATCTGCGAAGACGCGGTGTAGTACTGCTGGTACTTGACCAGGTTGCCGGTTTCCTCATCGAGGTCGACACCGGACAACGAGTCACGAGCGCCCTTGGCGTTGGCCAGGATCGCTTCGGTGGCAGCGCTGTCGAGTTTGCCCTGGGCAGCCTTGGCGCCTACGCCCTCAACCAGTTTGCCGTAGGCGTCGGTCAGGGAAATACCTTTACTGGCTGAACCGGTATCCACGGTCTGCTTGGTCTGCAGGCCGGCCAGTGTTGTGCCGTTGCGGTTGTCCAGCGTGCCTGGCTGGCTGAGCGAGACATTGATCGCGGTGCCGTTACCTGGCGAACCGGCCACGGTCATGTCAAACGACACAGTACGCTGCACGATGGGCGGTCCCGGATCATTGATCGCGGCGCCGCTGGCGTCGACCAGTGGAATGGTCAGGCTCAGCGTATTGTTCTGGCCCGGCACGATGGTGCCGCTGCTGAGCGAGTTGCCTTGGGCATCGAGCATTTGGTAAGTCTGGGTCGTACCACCGGCCGCACCAAATACGATTTTGACCGGCGTCGAAGTCTTCAGACCGTTCTGGATCGTGGTGGTGGTCGCTGTGTCGTAGACATCGAACTTCGTGGTCAGGGTCGGCTGGCCGCTGGCCGGAATCGTCAATGTGCCGCTGCCGCCCGCAGCAATTGCCGCGCCCAACGGTGCCGCGATGGCCAGACGTTTGGAGTCGGTCATCTCGGTCTTGATGTTGGTTGCCGCGTTGCGGGTCGGGGTGATCTTGAACGTGTCGCCAGCGGCTGCGGTACCACCGGAGAGTGTCATGGAGAAACCGTCGATCACTGGCGGCGGCGTGGTCAGCGTACTGAACGCGCCCATGGCGGTGCCTTCAGGCAGACGCTGCACGGTGTAGTTGGTGGCGCTGGTGAAGGTGACCTTGTAATCGTTGATGGTCAGCTTGCCGCTGTCCTCGATGGTCACGTCGAAGTTGCCCGAGCCGGCACTGTTGCCGACTGTGGCAACGCTGCGCTGAGCCATTTGCGCGGCACTGTTGATGCTGTTGAACAGGTTCGAGCCGAAGTCACCGTTCTTGTCGATGCCCTGGGCCTGGATGGTGTTCATCTGATCGGCGACGACCAGCGCCACACGGCCCAGCTCGTTCATGGCCGGGTCCAGCACGGTGCTGCGATAGCGCAGCAAGCCGCCCATTTCACCACCGGTCATCACCGAGGTGATGTCGATGGTGCTCGAACCGCGATTGAGCTGAATGGCCGAACGCGAAGGGTCGTCTTTGCTCGGCACCACTTCCAGCTTGCTGGCGGTGCTGCCCATGACCAGCGGCTGACCGCTGCCCAGGTAAATGTCGAGGTTACCGTCACGCTCCATCACCTGCGCACCGGTGAAAGTGGACAATTGGCGTACGGTCTCGTTGCGCGCATCGAGCAAGTCGTTGGGCTGGCCGCCGGCTTTGGAAACTTCAGAAATCTTCTGGTTCAGCTGGGCCACGGTGGCCGCCAGTTTGTTGATCTGATCGGCCATGTTCTCCAGATTGCCGTTGATGTTCGCGTTCTGCGTCGTCAATTGGCTGGAGATCGAGTTGAACCGGTTGCTCAGGGCTTGCGCATCGCTGAGCAGCAGTTGCCGGGAAGCATCGTCGCCCGGTTTGGCATTGACGTTCTGTACCGAGGCAAAGAACTTGGTCAGGGCGCCATTGAGACCGGTGCCGCTGTCCGACAGCAACGCATCGAGCGGGCTGATCTGCCCGGCGTAGGCAGCCGAGTCACTGTTGAGCGAGGTGGTGGTTTGCAGTTGCGCATCGAGGTAGCTGTTGTACACCCGACGCACATCGGCGAGGGTCGTACCGCTGCCGATAAAGACATTGCCGAACTGATTCGAGGCCTTGGTGCCTTGCACGGTTTGTTGGCGTGAATAACCGGAGGTGTCGGCGTTGGCAATGTTATTACCGGTCACCATCAACGCGGATTGGCCCGCGGATAAACCCGACATCCCGATATTGAGCAAACTCATGGTTCAGACCTTATGCCTTATGCCTATAAAGGCGTAGTGGAAGCGCCCGCCGCAGCGTAGTTTTGGTAACTCGTCATCTGCTTGGCTATCTGCGAAATCTTGCTCGCGTAATCCGGGTCGGTTGCATACCCGGCTTTTTGCAACTCGCGTACAAACTGTTCTGGGTTATCGGCCGACTTCAGCACATCTTGATAACGATTGTTGCTTTGCAGCAGCGTCACAAGGTCATGGAAGCTGTCCTTGTAAGAGGCGTAGGAACGGAACTCGGCCGTCTCCTTGACCATCTCGCCATTTCTGAATTCGCTGGTGATCGCCCGCGCCGAATCGCCCTTCCAGTTACTGCTGGCCTTGATGCCGAACAGGTTATGGCTGCTGCTGCCGTCCTGGGCGCGCATGACCGATTTGCCCCAACCGGTTTCCAGGGCAGCCTGCGCCACCAGGTAACGCGGATCGACACCGATACGGTCGGCAGCTTCTTTGGCCATTGGCAGCATGGTGTTGACGAATTCGTCGGCGGAACTGAAGGCTTTCTTCGCCGGCGCCAAGGGGATTTGAGCCATGGCACGCCCATAAATCTGCATACGCCCGCTGGAGGTCGTGTCCGTTTGCGAAGCCAGCCAATCGCCGTTGTACAGGGAGCCGGAACCGGTCGCGGCGTTCTGCGGCACCTGGATTTTGTTCTGTGCCGCGGTGGCGGTCGTCGCCGTAGTCGATGCTGACGGCACCAGCCCGGCGAGCAAACGGTCGGCCAGTTTCGGTGGTAGCGCCAGACGCCGCTGATTGATCAACGCCATGTCGTTGCGGTGTGCGCCCTCGCCCGCGCTTGCCGGCGCCTTCACCGAACGCGAAGCCCACAACGGACGCTCACCGTTGAGGCGCGACAGTGGTCCGTTGGTGGGAGCCGTACCCGCGGCAATCGGTGTTTCCACGGCAGCTTGCGCGGCGGCTTGCTTGGCAGCAGACGCTGCAGCGGCCTCACCCGGCGCCAGTGGCTTGTTCTTCGACATCTGGCGCATCAGCACATCGGCCAGACCAATACCGCCGCCTTCGCGGGACAGGGAAACGGCCAACTGCTGGTCGTACATTTCCTGGTATTGCTTGGCCGCCGGCGTGTTGAGCGGATTGTCCTGGCCCAGCGCTTCGGTGGCCGAGCGCATGGACTTGAGCATTTCACCGAGGAACAGCGATTCGAATTCCTGCGCCACCTTGCGCATGTTCGCATCGCTGTTCTTGTCGCCGACCTTGAGCTGATTCAGGCGGTTCAGGTCCGAGTAGGAACCCGAATCGCTACTGCTGACCAAGCCACTTTTACGCATATCCATGATCGCCGTCCTCAGATCACGATCAGGTCGGCTTGCAACGCGCCGGCCTGTTTCAGCGCTTCGAGGATCGCCATCAAGTCACCCGGTGCCGCGCCGACCTGGTTCACCGCACGGACGATTTCGTCGAGGGTGGTGCCCGGGCCGAACTTGAACATCGGCTTGGCTTCTTGCTGAGCGTTGACCCGCGAGCGCGGCACGACCGCCGTCTGCCCATTGGACAGAGGGCCGGGCTGGCTGACGATCGGGTCTTCGGTAATGGTCACGGTCAGGCTGCCGTGGGTCACGGCGGCCGGGGAAACCTTGACGTTCTGACCGATCACGATGGTGCCGGTGCGCGAGTTGATGATGACTTTCGCCACCGCCTGACCCGGGTCGACTTCGAGGTTTTCAAGGATCGACAAATAGTCGACCCGCTGGCTCGGATCGAGTGGCGCGGTCACGCGGATCGAGCCACCGTCGATGGCCTGAGCGACACCAGGGCCGAGCATGTCGTTGATCTTGTCGACGATGCGCTTGGCGGTGGTGAAGTCCGAACGATTGAGGTTCAGGGTCAGGCTGTTGCCCTGATTGAAGCCGCTCGGCACTGCACGCTCGACCGACGCACCGCCGGGGATACGACCGGCCGACGGAACGTTGACGGTGATCTTCGAACCGTCACGACCTTCGGCGTCGAAACCGCCGACCACCAGGTTGCCCTGAGCCACGGCATAGACGTTGCCGTCGATCCCCTTGAGCGGTGTCAGCAGCAAGGTACCGCCACGCAGGCTCTTGGAGTTACCGATGGACGCTACGGTGATATCTATCTGCTGACCCGGCTTGGCGAACGCCGGCAGATCAGCACTGATCGACACCGCCGCGACGTTCTTCAACTGCACATTGCCCGAACCTGCCGGCACCTTGATGCCGAACTGCGAGAGCATGTTGTTGAAGGTCTGCAGGGTGAACGGGGTCTGGGTCGTCTGGTCGCCGGTACCGTTAAGCCCGACCACCAGGCCATAGCCGATCAATTGGTTGGAACGCACGCCGGAAATACTGGCGATGTCCTTCAGCCGTTCGGCTTGAGCATCGAAGGCCGCCATCAGCAACAGGGCGCCCACCATCAGGTGTTTAAGATTCAACGTAGCCACCTAGAAAGGGAACAGCGGGCTGAGGAAGAAACGGTCGAACCAGCCTGGCTGACTCGCATCGGCAAATGCACCGGTGCCCGAATAGGTGATGCGTGCATCGGCGACGCGGGTCGACGACACAGTATTGTCGGTGGCGATGTCATCGGCGCGAACGAGGCCGGCAATTCGTACCAGTTCGTCACCGGTGTTGAGGGTCAGCCACTTCTCGCCGCGCACAGCGATGATGCCGTTGGGCAACACGTCAGCCACGGTCACGGTGATCGAACCGGTCAGGCTGTTGCTCTGGCCGGACTTACTGTCGCCCTTGGTTGAGCGGTCGGCGCTATAGCCGGCGTTCAGACTCAGGTCGTTGCCACCGACCGGGTTATTGGTGGTCAGGCTGGAGCCGAACAACGAGGTCAGGCCGATCTTGTTGTCGCTGTTCTTGTCCATCTGCGAGTTGGCGTTCTTGCTCGCCTGGGTGCGCTCGTTCAGGGTGATGGTGATGATGTCACCGACCCGGAACGCCTTGCGGTCGCTGTACAGGTTCTGTTCGAAACCGGCCTGGTAGATCGAGCCATTATTGGCGGCAGCCGGCAGCGGCGTGCGCGGCAACACCGGGGCGTAGTAAGGGTCATTGGGCCTTGGCGTCGGGGCGACGCAGCCCGCGAGTACGACGGCCCCACTCAGTGCCAGAACAGATACGAAGCGATTCATGACCCTACCTCACGGTGTTGCAGGCGACCTCATGGCCGCCTCATAGACTTGATTACAGATTCTGCGTTACGAACGAGAGCATCTGGTCGGCGGTGGAGATCACTTTGGAGTTCATCTCGTAGGCGCGCTGAGTGGTGATCATGTTGACCATCTCTTCAACGGTGCTGACGTTGGACGTTTCCAGGGTGTTCTGCAGCGTGGTGCCGAAACCAGCCAGGCCCGGGGTGCCGACTTGCGGCGCGCCACTGGCAGCGGTTTCCAGGAACAGGTTGTTACCCACCGCTTGCAGACCGGCCGGGTTGATGAAGTCGGCGGTTTGCAGATTGCCGATCACCTGGGCAGCCGGGTTGCCGGCAACGGTGATGGACACGGTGCCGTCACGGCCAACGGTGAACGTCTGGGCGTTGTTCGGAATGACAATGGCCGGCTCCAGGGCGAAGCCGCTGGCGTTGACGATCTGGCCGTTGGAGTCCAGGTGGAAGGTACCGTCACGGGTGTAGGACGTGGTGCCATCGGGCTGCAGGATCTGGAAGAAACCGCGACCGTCGATGGCCATGTCCAACGGCTGCTCGGTGGTTTGCAGGCTACCGGCGGTGAAGTTTTTCTGGGTGCCGACGATGCGCACACCGGTACCCACTTGCAGGCCCGACGGCAGTTCGCTGTCCTGGGTCGACTGGGCGCCTGGCTGGCGTTTGATCTGGTACAGCAAGTCCTGGAACTCGGCGCGGTCACGTTTGAAACCCGTGGTCGATACGTTCGCCAGGTTGTTGGAAATGGTGGTGAGGTTGGTGTCCTGGGCGGACAGACCTGTTTTGGCAACCCATAGAGCCGGAAGCATTCGATTCTCCTCGTGCGCCTGTTTTACGGCGCGACGTTCTGATAATTAGCTGATCTGCAAGACCCGAGCCATGGCCTGGTCGTCGTCTTTGGCGGTGTTCATCATCTTGATGTGCAGCTCGAACTGCTTGGCCAGCGCCAGCACCGAAGTCATTTCTTCCACGGCATTGACGTTGCTCGACTCGAGGAACCCGGACACCAGCTTGACGCCGGCATCGGCTTGCGCCGGCTTGCCGTCCTTGGTGTGGATCGAACCATCCAGGCCTTTGGTCATGTTCTTGAAGTCCGGGTTGACCAGTTTGATGCGGTCGACTTCGGCCATCACCCGCGGGCCTTCGCCCATCGCGCGGATGCTGACGGTGCCGTCTTCGCCGACTTCGATCTGCTGCTCGGGCGGCACGGCAATCGGCCCGCCATTGCCCATCACCGGCATGCCGTTGCCGGCGCGCAGCACGCCCAGGGCGTCAACGTTCAGGCTGCCGGTGCGCACGTAGCTTTCACCGCCATCGGGGTTCTGCACGGCGATCCAGCCGTTGCCTTGCACCGCGACATCGAGGTCACGACCGGTTTCCACCAGGGCGCCCGGGGAGAAGTCGGTGGCCGGACGTTCGCTCATGGCAAACGCACGCGCCGGAAAGCTGTCACCAAACACCGGCATCGAACGGGCCTGTTCCAGGTCCTTCTGAAAACCATTGGTAGAGATGTTCGCCAGGTTGTTGGCATGAGCCTTCTGCGCCAGTGCATTCTGGCTGGCGCCGGTCATTGCCACATAAAGGTACTTGTCCACACTCTTTCCTCTGCATGCCGGACGTTTGCCGCCCACCGCTGTACTGCTGAGCCATAAGCAATTTGCAGACCAACTTTTTTCTGGCGGCGCAGGGCCCGGCAAACAAAGGACTTGAGGGGATTAGAGGGGATTGGGGGGAATGTATCGAAGACGAAAAACCGGCGGTGTTATGCCGCCAAGAGGCAAGGATCAGCCTTTGCAGCCAACACAGATTCCTGTGGCGAGGGGGCTTGCCCCCGTTCGGCTGCGCAGCAGTCGTAAATGCGGACAACTTGAAGGATCTGAAAGATTGCAAGGGGCTGCTTCGCAGCCCAACGGGGGCAAGCCCCCTCGCCACAAAAGCTCCCTCGCCACATTAGGCGTTGTCCTTGCCCACCTCATACTCACGCAACTTATTGGCAATGGTGGTATGCGAAACCCCCAACCGCTTGCCCAATTGCCGACTGCTCGGATGCTCGGAATACAAGCGCTCCAGCACCGCTTTCTCGAAGCGCCCGACGATCTCGTCCAAACCGCCCTCAAGAGAGAAATCGCCAAGCGGCTGACGCACGCCGTAGTCCGGCAGACGAATGTGTTCGGCTTTGACAGTGCCGCCCTCGCACAGAGAGACTGCCTGAAACAGCACGTTCTCCAACTGCCGCACGTTGCCCGGCCAGTGATAGTGACTCAGCCGCTCCATCGCCGCTGGCGCCAGTTTCGGCAACGGGCAACCGATCTGTCGACTGGCCTGATCGAGGAAGTGTTCTACCAGCGGTGCCAAGCCATCGAGGCATTCACGCAGCGGCGGGATGTGCAGCGAGAGCACGTTCAAGCGGTGGTACAAATCCTGGCGAAACTCACCGCGCGCGCACAGCTCGGACAAGTCCACCTGAGTCGCGCAGATCACCCGCACATCCAGATAGACCTCTTCATCGCTACCGACACGACGGAAGCAACCGTCCTGCAGAAAGCGCAGCAATTTCACCTGCAAGCGTGGGCTCATTTCGCCGACGCCATCGAGAAACAACGTGCCGCCCGCCGTCAGTTCCAACAGCCCGAGCTTGCCTTCGGCCCGCGCCCCTTCGAAGGCGCCGGGGCCGTAGCCAAACAACTCAGTCTCGGCCATGGACTCCGGCAGGCCAGCGCAGTTGAGCGCCATCAGCGGTGATTGCCCACGCGGGCTCGCCAGGTGACAGGCACGCGCCAACAACTCTTTGCCGGTGCCGGTTTCGCCTTCGATCAATAGCGGCGCATCCAGCGGTGCCATGCGCCGCGCTTCGCGAACCACCGCCGCCATCACTTTCGAGCTTTGGAAAATGCTGTCGAAGCCGCGCAACTCCTGTTTGCGCACGTTATAGATGCGCTCGCCCACCCGGTCCGCCCGGTGCAGCGTCAACACCGCACCGGCCATGGCCTCGCTTTCGTCATGCTCCGATTGCAGCGGCGCGATGTCGGCGAGAAACACGTCACCCTTGACCTTGACCCGCAAGCCGTTGATCCGTGACTTGTTGGCGCGCACCAGCTCCGGCAAATCGAAGTCCTCGGCGTACCGCGACAACGGAATCCCCGGCACCTCATCCACCCGCACCCCGAGCAGCTGCGCCGCCGCACGGTTGGCCGCGACGATGGAGCCACCCATGTCGATCGACAGCACCGGAAACTCCAGGGCTCCGAGCAAGGCATTGAGCTCCATGTGCCGACGCTCGCTGGGCATCAGCCCTACGCGCTTGACGCCGAATACCCCGGCAATGGCCTCGAACTTCGGCCGCAACGCCTGGAACTGAATGTTGATCAGGTTCGGGCAGTGCAGATAGATCGCATTGCCATGCTCACCGCCCACCTCGCCGCGGGCGACGTTGATCCCGTACTCGACCAGCAGGTTGAGAATGTCGCGCAGGATGCCGATGCGGTTCTGGCAGTGGACTTTGATACGCATATAAAGGCCCGTAACAGCGGTGATCGAGGCCCGACGCAAGAAAATTTCTGCGTGGGCACCAAGTTAGTCGTCAAGATTATGTGACACCCGTGCGCCATTTCAAACCCGCAAATATCAATACTTGCGCCATAGCGATCAATCCGTAACGAATACTTTACGAAAAGCGCAGATTTTTCCTACTTTCACCGCGGATCACCTGCTGCAACACCGCACGCCTTGGGGTATTTCTAGGTCCATAGCTGTATACACAACAAGAACGAATCCCCTAGCAGGAGAGCAGCATGAAGCAGACGCAATACGTGGCTCGTGAGCCCGATGCGCAAGGTTTTATCGACTACCCCGCCGAAGAACACGCGGTGTGGAACACGCTGATCACTCGCCAACTGAAAGTGGTCGAGGGCCGTGCGTGCCAGGAATACCTGGACGGTATCGAAAAACTCGGTCTGCCCCACGACCGCATTCCGCAACTCGGCGAAATCAACAAAGTCCTCGGTGAAACCACCGGTTGGCAGGTTGCCCGAGTCCCCGCACTGATTCCCTTCCAGACCTTTTTCGAATTGCTGGCGAACAAGCAGTTTCCGGTGGCGACCTTTATTCGTACCCGCGAAGAGCTGGATTACCTGCAAGAGCCGGACATTTTCCACGAGATCTTTGGCCATTGTCCGCTGCTGACCAACCCCTGGTTCGCCGAATTCACCCACACCTACGGCAAACTCGGCCTGCAAGCTTCCAAGGAAGAACGGGTGTACCTGGCGCGCCTGTACTGGATGACTATCGAGTTCGGCCTGGTCGACACGCCGCAAGGCCTGCGCATCTATGGCGGCGGCATTCTGTCCTCGCCCAAAGAAACCGTTTATTCCCTGTCGGATGCGCCTGAGCATCAAGCCTTCGACCCGCTGGAATGCATGCGTACGCCGTACCGCATCGACATCCTGCAACCGCTGTACTTTGTCCTGCCGAACCTCAAGCGCCTGTTCGATCTGGCCCACGAAGACATCATGGGCATGGTCAAACAAGGCATGCAGCTGGGGCTGCACGCACCGAAATTTCCGCCAAAAGCTGCGTGACCCGCGCCTTTTGGCATCAAGTGAGTCTGTTATGGATCGCCGCTTTGCTTTAGCGTGGTCCCACTGACGACCGTTTTCTCAAAACACTCGATTTCAGGAACACATCATGTCCACATTGAACCAAGCCCATTGCGAAGCCTGCCGCGCCGATGCCCCTCAGGTCAGCGACGAAGAACTGCCGATCCTGATCAAGCAGATCCCTGACTGGAACATCGAAGTGCGCGACGGTGTGATGCAGCTGGAAAAAGTTTTCCTGTTCAAGAACTTCAAGCATGCGCTGGCTTTCACCAACGCCGTCGGCGAAATCTCCGAGGCTGAAGGTCATCACCCGGGCCTGCTGACCGAATGGGGCAAAGTCACCGTGACCTGGTGGAGCCACTCCATCAAGGGCCTGCACCGCAACGACTTCATCATGGCCGCGCGCACTGACGAAGTGGCCAAAGACGCCGAGGGCCGCAAATAATGCATTTCGACGCCATCGGCCGAGTACCCGGCGACCCGATTCTCGGCCTGATGGAGGCCTATGCGCAGGACCCCAACCCGCGCAAATTCGACCTCGGCGTGGGTGTCTATAAAGATGCCCAGGGCCTGACACCGATCCCCCAGTCCGTGAAGCTCGCCGAGCAACGTCTGGTGGATCGTCAGACCACCAAGACCTACATCGGTGGCCACGGTGAATCGGCGTTCGGCAAGGCCATCGTTGAATTGGTGCTGGGTGCCGATTCCCCGTTGATCACCGAACAACGGACCGGCGCGACGCAAACGCCGGGCGGCACCGGCGCGCTGCGCTTGAGCGCCGATTTTATCGCCCAGTGCCTGCCGGGCCGTGGCGTGTGGCTGAGCAATCCGACCTGGCCGATCCACGAAACCATCTTCGCGGCAGCCGGGGTCAAGGTCAGTCATTACCCGTACGTGGGCAGTGATAACCGGCTCGATGTGGAAGCGATGCTCGCGGTGCTCAATGCAGCACCCAAGGGCGATGTGGTGCTGCTGCACGCCTGCTGCCACAACCCGACCGGTTTCGACCTGTCCCATGACGATTGGCGCCGGGTGCTGGACGTGGTGCGCAGTCGCGATTTGCTGCCACTGATCGACTTCGCCTACCAGGGCTTCGGCGACGGCCTGGAGCAAGATGCCTGGTCGACTCGGTTGTTCGCCGCCGAACTGCCGGAAGTACTGATCACCAGCTCCTGCTCGAAGAACTTCGGCCTGTACCGCGACCGCACCGGCGCGTTGATTGTCTGCGCGAAAACCGCCGACAAGCTGGTGGACATCCGCAGCCAACTGGCCAACATCGCCCGCAACCTGTGGTCGACACCGCCGGATCATGGCGCCGCCGTGGTCGCGACCATCCTGGGCGATCCAGAGCTGAAAAGCCGCTGGGCCGACGAAGTGGAAACCATGCGTTTGCGTATCGCCCAACTGCGCAGCGGTTTGGTTGAAGCGCTTGAACCTCATGGTTTGCGCGAGCGATTTGCGCACATCGGTGTGCAGCGCGGAATGTTTTCCTACACCGGTTTGTCGCCGGAGCAGGTCAAACAGCTGCGCGATCACCACAGCGTCTATATGGTCAGCTCAGGTCGGGCCAACGTCGCCGGGATTGATGCAACACGCCTGGACCTGCTGGCCGAAGCCATCGCTGACGTCTGCAAGTAACCCGATGCAATGGCGCGCTCCCTGTGGCGAGGGAGCGTGCTCCCGCTGGAACGCGTAGCGGTCGCAAAAACCGCAACCGAGTTTCAACGCAAACAACTCATTGCCTGCATTGGGGCCGCTCCGCGGCCCAGCGGGAGCAAGCTCCCTCGCCACAGTGAATCTTCGCCCCTTACAGACCTGTCTAGACAATCCCATCCGTCGCAACATGCGGATATAAAAGTCTATTTGTCATTTCTCCTGCTGTATCCTGCGCAGGCTTTTTAAAAGCGCGGATCTACCAGATCTATCAACAGACTTAGCGAGGAGCGCGAACATGCACGAGATCCCTAATCTCCCCTTCCCAAGCCTGCACGAAACTGAGCAGACAACCACGCAACAAGCCGGCGCCCAACAGCCCGAGCCGAAAGAAGCACCTGAACGCCGCCAGGCTGACAGAGAAGACTGATACACCTGCAGTACCAGACCGTGTGGAAAGCGCTAATATGCGCTTTCCACACCGCCTGAATCTTGAGCCCTACCATGACCGACGACTTTAGCGAAGCTCAGGCCAGTGTCCTGATCGGCACCGCCGAAAAAATGATCGAGATCTGGAACCGCCTTTCCCCCGAGAAACAAGCCGCTTTGCTGGCCCGCTTCGGCAGCGAAGAAAATGCGCTGGCCGCCCTGGTCACGACGCAACTGGTTGCCCCCGCAAAATCCTGACTCATCCCGTTCGGCAAATAGTTTTACTTTTCACGCCCCGCGACCGTCCACGCCGCTATCATAAGCAGCCTATCTATCCTGCTGCCCCGTGGACCTTTTACCCATGTCAAAAACCCAGCGCCCCCTGGCGGTCACGCTGCAAGTCGTTTCCATCGTCCTGTTCACGTTCATCGGTTACCTGAATATCGGCATTCCCCTGGCCGTATTGCCCGGCTACGTCCACAGCGACCTCGGTTTCGGCGCGGTGATTGCCGGGCTGGTGATCAGCGTGCAATACCTGGCCACCCTGCTCAGCCGCCCTTACGCCGGGCGCATTATCGACAACAAGGGCAGCAAACTGGCGGTGATGTATGGCCTCGCCGGCTGTGGTTTGAGCGGTGTGTTCATGCTGATTTCGGCCTGGACGCAAAGCCTGCCGACACTGAGTTTGATCAGCCTGTTGATCGGCCGCCTGATACTCGGCAGCGCGGAAAGCCTGGTCGGTTCCGGGTCGATCGGCTGGGGCATCGGCCGGGTCGGCGCGGCGAATACCGCCAAAGTCATCTCCTGGAACGGCATCGCCAGCTACGGCGCGCTGGCGGTCGGCGCACCGCTGGGGGTGCTGCTGGTGAGTCAATTGGGTTTGTGGAGCATGGGTGTGAGTATCGTGCTGCTGGCCGTATTGGGCGTGGCGCTGGCCTGGCCGAAAACCGCGGCACCGATTGTCGCGGGTGAACGTTTGCCGTTCATGCATGTGCTGGGACGGGTGTTTCCTCATGGCTGCGGCCTGGCGCTGGGCTCCATCGGCTTTGGCACCATCGCGACCTTCATCACGCTGTATTACGCCACTCAGCATTGGTCCAACGCGGTGCTGTCCCTGAGTTTGTTCGGCGCCAGTTTCATTGGCGCGCGATTGCTGTTCGGCAACCTGATCAACCGCCTCGGCGGCTTTCGCGTGGCGATTGCCTGCCTCTCGGTGGAAACCCTCGGCCTGTTGCTGCTGTGGCTGGCACCGGATGCCCATTGGGCACTGGCCGGTGCGGCGCTGAGCGGTTTCGGCTTTTCGCTGGTGTTCCCTGCATTGGGCGTGGAAGCGGTCAACCTGGTGCCGGCCTCCAGCCGCGGCGCAGCAGTTGGGGCCTATTCGCTGTTTATCGATTTGTCGCTGGGGATTACCGGACCGTTGGCGGGTGCGATAGCGGCTGGATTCGGGTTTGCCTCGATCTTCCTGTTTGCCGCCCTCGCCGCTTTGAGCGGATTGATGCTGAGCGCCTACTTGTACCAGCAGGCACCAAAGTATCGGGAAGAACGCGACGCCCGTTAGAAATCTACCTTGCCGCGCCCGGCCTTGATGCTGCCGCGTTTGGTCTTGGATTCGAGCCGACGTTTTTTCGAACCGAGGGTCGGCTTGGTCGGGCGGCGCTTCTTTTCGACCTTGGTGGCACTGAGGATCAGCTCGGTCAACCGCTCCAGTGCATCGGCGCGGTTCTGCTCTTGCGTGCGGTATTGCTGGGCCTTGATGATCAACACCCCTTCGCTGGTGATGCGACTGTCACGCAGCGCCAGCAGCCGTTCCTTGTAGAACTCGGGCAAGGACGAGGCTGGAATATCGAAGCGCAGGTGCACGGCGCTGGAGACTTTATTGACGTTCTGCCCACCGGCGCCTTGCGCACGAATGGCCGTCAACTCGATCTCGGCATCCGGCAGATGCACGTTGTTGGAAATCACCAGCATGGAAAAAGGTCCGTATTCAGAACAAGCAGGATACCGCGAATAGACAGAAGGAATGCGGCCCCTGTGGGAGCGTGGCTTGCCCGCGATGAACGATAACGCGGTCCTCCTGATGAACCGTGGTGTCTGAATCGCGGGCAAGCCACGCTCCCACAGGGATATATGTAAACCCTGAAAACAACAAACCCGGCACATGGCCGGGCTTGTTGTTTCTACGTGCTGCGTTATTTCACTGCAACCTGCAACCCATGCTGGGCGCTGCGCTTGTTCTTGATGCCGTAGCAGACCCACATGAACGCGACCCACACCGGAATCGCATACACCGAGATCTGGATGCCCGGGATCAGCAGCATCACGCCAAGAATGAACACCACGAACGCCAGGCAAACATAGTTGCCGTACGGGTACCACAGGGCCTTGAACAGCGGCGTCTGTTTGGTCTTGTTCATGTGCTGGCGGAACTTGAAGTGCGAGAAGCTGATCATCGCCCAGTTGATCACCAGAGTGGCCACCACCAGCGACATCAACAGTTCCAGCGCGTTTTGCGGGATCAGGTAGTTCAGCAACACCGCGATCAACGTCACCGCCGCCGATGCCAGGATCGAACGCACCGGTACGCCGCGCTTGTCGATTTTCGCCAAGGCCTTCGGCGCATCGCCCTGCTCGGCCATGCCCAGCAGCATGCGGCTGTTGCAGTAGGTGCCGCTGTTGTACACCGACAGCGCCGCGGTCAGGACCACGAAGTTGAGGATGTGCGCGGCGGTGTTGCTGCCGAGCATCGAGAACACTTGCACAAACGGGCTGCCGCTGTAGGCATCGCCGGACGCGTTCAGCGTTGTCAGCAAGCTGTCCCAAGGGGTCAGCGACAGCAGGACCACCAGCGCACCGATGTAGAAAATCAGGATCCGGTAGATCACCTGGTTGATCGCTTTCGGGATCACGGTTTTCGGCTTGTCGGCTTCAGCGGCGGTGAAACCGAGCATTTCCAGACCGCCGAAGGAGAACATGATGATTGCCATGGCCATCACCAGTCCGCTGACGCCGTTCGGGAAGAAGCCACCGTGGGACCACAGGTTGGTCACCGAGGCTTGCGGGCCGCCATGGCCGCTGACCAGCAAGTAGCTGCCCAGGGCAATCATGCCGACGATCGCCACGACCTTGATGATCGCGAACCAGAACTCGGTCTCACCGAATACTTTGACATTGGCCAGGTTGATCGCGTTGATCAGCACGAAGAACGCGGCGGCCGAGGCCCAGGTCGGGATGTCCGGCGCCCAATAATGGATGTACTTGCCGACCGCGGTCAGCTCGGACATGCCCACCAGGATGTACAGGATCCAGCAGTTCCAGCCCGAGAGGAAGCCGGCAAAACCGCCCCAGTATTTGTGGGCGAAGTGGCTGAAGGAACCGGCTACTGGCTCTTCGACGATCATTTCGCCCAGTTGGCGCATGATCATGAAAGCGATGAAGCCGCAAATGGCGTAGCCGAGAATCATCGACGGGCCAGCGGATTTGAGCACGCCGGCCGAGCCGAGGAACAGCCCTGTACCGATCGCACCACCGAGGGCGATCAGTTGAATATGGCGATTTTTCAGGCCGCGTTTCAGCTCGCCTGAATGCGAGTTTTGTCCACTCATGAAAAGGGTCTCACGCAAGGTTTGATGATGTTCTGTAGACGTTGCTGCTCGGTTGCGATTTCAAGCAGCGCCGATCAAACCCCAGCGCAGGCACCAGGAGTTCAGCGTTTTTACGACAGTCATGCGTCACCTGTTTGTTTTTATCTGTGACGAAATCGAACCCGACACGCTCGTGACGCGGCGGAGTGAACAAGGCGGATAAACCTTGAGGTTTGCGCTGTTGCGCAGAGGGTCACAGTTAAAACGCGGCGCATTGTACACCTGTAACCCCCTGCTGCCAGACACCACTGGATCAGCGCGTCGGTTGCCGGGATTGCCTGTGTCCGCCTCGAGAGCCTCGGGCGGCTGCAAAAATTGAGTCAGACCTTTGCAGGTCATCGACAGGGGCAGCGGAAAAATCGCCCCTCGGTGGGAGATGGAGATGAGTCACGGCGTTCATTGCGCCTCCTTCTTGTTATGCACCTGCACGACAGGCATGGGGCGCATCTCACCCTTCAAACGAGGTTGAAACAAGCGCGCCAGAGCCTTCGAACCGCGCCGACTCGTCAGCCAACGGCAGGTTTTCCTTACAGCCCTTTCCCCAACGGCATTCCATGGCGTTTCAGAAGGTTTTTCGTAAGGTTTTATTGACAAGGCGTAACGCAAACTTTCCAAATCAGATCCGAAGACCAACCGACTATAAATTGACGATAGGAAGCTTCCTAAGGAAATATCCGACTTAGTTTTCTGTTTTTCATTAAGAAACTTGGCCTTCGAAAAATGGAATAAATAGTTCAAATGAAAATTGTTTAATTATTTTTTTGCATTCTAAAAACCTCTGGACTAGGTTTTCAGCGACTTGCCGAGCCGCATCGACCGGCAAGTTGACGCGCTCTTCAATGAATGAAAAGTACGCCGCTGTTCTTACTGAAAAAGTCATCTAGGAGACTCACCATGCAAGCACTGGACAAAGACTTGGACACTGAACTGCAACTGGACGATTGGTTTGAAGCACCGACCCATGAAGCCGCCGTTGAAATGATGCAAGCCGATGCGGTCGTTCCGTTCGGCACGGCGATGTGGCCTCTGTAAGACATCCCGGCAGGCACCATCCGGCCGGTCGTGCCTGCCACTTTCTCGGTTTGTCAGGGAGGACTACATGGATAAGCAACGCGCCATTTCGCATTTCCTTTACTACCTCGAACATCACCCTGCCGTTGCCGGTGTCAGCCCGGCCAAGGTCTTGCTCGGCCATACCGCTGATTACGAGGCGCTGACCGGCGCTATCGTCGAACAGGTCGGTAACAGCCCACGGTTCAACTTCAGCGCGATGCGCCTGGACCTCGAACCCACCGAGTTACTGGCCCAGGCGATTGCCGACAGCGATCTGTACATTTTCTTCTACGACTCTTCCACCCTGCCCAACCCGCGTCCCGACGGCCCGGACTTTGTCCGCGCGCTGCAAGGCGTGATGGCGGAAAACTGGAAGAAATCGCTGCTGTTCAAGGATTACGGCGATTACTTTTACGACACCTTCAGTGTCACCCCGCAGCGGATTGCCGGGTTGAACAGGCACTTGATCCAGCGCATGTCCCACGCCACAACGTTAAGTTTCAAAGATGATCATGGCTCGTGGTTCGAAACACCATTGAGCAGTATCAAGAAGTGGACCGATATCAATGGTGTCGGCAACTTCGATCTGGCACCCGGCGAGATTGCCACCCATAGCGAGGCGATTAATGGCCGGGTGAAATTCATGGGGACTTTCCTCGGCACGATTCCATTTGCCCGCAAGTACGGCGTACTGGCGTCACCGCTGGAGTTGTGGATCGAGAACTCGACCATCAGCAAAATCGCCACCGATGTGCCGGGCCTGGAACATGACTTCAACAAATACCTGGACGCCAATCCGTCCAATCGACGCATCGAAGAGTTGGGGATCGGCACCAACGAAGGCGTGAAAGAGTTGTATGCGCGCAATGCCGGGTTCGAGGAGCGCCATTGCGGCTTGCACCTGGGGTTGGGCGGCGGAGCCAAGGGCAGTCATCATCTGGACCTGATCTTCTCTGGCGGCGTGTTGGCGCTGGATGATGAGCCAGTGTTTGATGGGCGGTTTGTGTTCTGAGCAACACCAAACCCTGTGGCGAGGGAGCTTGCTCCCGCTCGGCTGCGCAGCAGCCGCAAAACCTGCCGACGCGGTTTACCAGAAATAACGAGGTGAATGGTTCTGGGGCCGCTTCGCGACCCAGCGGGAGCAAGCTCCCTCGCCACAGGTTCACCTGCTTTCTGAAAACCGGTTTACCAGACCAAAAAAAACGCCATCCCGAGGGATGGCGTTTTTCATGGAGCGCTTATCGATTACTCAGGCTTGCGACGACCAAAGCCCGGACGCTGGCCAGAACCGGCTGGTGCGCCGCGACGCTTGCCCGATGGCGCGTCACGGTCGACCAGCACGATGCCTGGGCGCTTTTTCGGCGCAGGCTTGGCCGGGCGCTTGGTGTCGGCCGGGCGGTCTGCCACGGGTGTGCCACGACCAGCAGGCGCACCGCGATCGCTACGACCACCGGCCGGAGCCCCACGGCCTTCGCCACGCTCAGTGCGACCGTTGGCCGGACGCGGCGTGCGTGGGCCGCGTTCGCCATCCTGACGTGGCGCTGGCTTGCGGGCCGGACGCTCGCCTTCGATCTGCGGCTCGCGGGCTGGACGCGGACCGGCAGCTGGAGCACCAGTGGCTGGACGCAGGGTCCGTACGCGTTCGGTCTTGCCCACCGGACGGGACGATTTGCGCTGCATACGCTCGAGCTTGTCTTTGCTCTTGGCGTTCATTTGCGGCATCGCCACCGGCGTCAGGCCGACTTCAGCACTCAGAATGTCGACTTCGTACTGACTCATTTCGCGCCAGCGGCCCATCGGCAGGTCGGAGTTGAGGAACACCGGACCGAAACGCACGCGTTTCAGGCGGCTGACCACCAGGCCCTGGGATTCCCACAGACGACGAACTTCGCGGTTACGACCTTCCATTACCACGCAGTGGTACCAGTGGTTGAAACCTTCGCCACCTGGCGCTTGCTTGATGTCGGTGAATTTGGCCGGGCCGTCTTCGAGCACCACGCCTGCCTTCAGACGTTCGATCATTTCATCATCGACTTCACCACGTACACGTACCGCGTATTCACGGTCCATCTCGTAGGACGGGTGCATCAGGCGGTTGGCCAGCTCACCGTCGGTGGTGAACATCAGCAGACCAGTGGTGTTGATGTCCAGACGACCGATGTTGATCCAGCGACCTTCTTTCGGGCGCGGCATCTTGTCGAACACGGTCGGACGGCCTTCAGGGTCGTCACGGGTGCAGATTTCACCATCGGGTTTGTTGTACATGATCACGCGGCGTACCGACTCGGCGGCTTCTTCGCGCTTGATCACCTTGCCATCGATGGTGATGGCGTCATGCAGGTCGACGCGCAGGCCGAGGGTGGCGTCTTTGCCATTGACCTTGATGCGGCCGTGGCTGATCCAGGCTTCTACGTCACGGCGCGAGCCGACGCCGATACGGGCGAGGACTTTCTGCAGTTTTTCGCCTGCTGGGCCGATTTCCTGGTCGTCTTTCTGGTCGTTGATACTCATCTGGGCACCTCCCGGTGTGGTCTGTTCAGGATGCTCTGAATTGAGGGTCCTGAAGCATTGAAAGCTGGGTCCTCGGGCGAAGAGATCGCCAAAGGGTCGCGAATCATACGCTCATGGAGACGTTCGCGCATCAGAGACTAGCTGATCGACAGTCGGTTATTGGTTTTTGCGCCGAACGGTGGTGCCGGGCCCGCTCCCACAGGGATCCCCATTGCCCACAGGGTTTGTGTCAGTCGTCGAACTGGCGGCGTTCGGCCTCAATTGCTTCGGCGAGGGCCTGGGCTTCGGCTTCTTCGTCGGTCAATTCGGGCTCGGGTTTCGGCTGTTCGAGCGCGGCGACGGCGGCCAGGAGCTTTTCGCGAGCCTCGGCAACGCCAAGAATGTCGTCTTCCTGCTCTTGTTCCTGCTCTTCTTCGACAGTCGCTTCCGGCTCGACCTGAGGTTCAACTTCGGGCTCCGGTGCTGGCTGATCCAGACCCTCTTCGGCTTCGGTTACTGCCCCATCGCGCAACAAATCGTCGAAATCGGTCTTGAGCCCCTCCTCCATGGTGTCCAGTTCCAGCAGCAGCGTGTGGAAACTGGTTTCTTCCTTCGGCTCCTCCGGTTCGGCGCTGGCGTCGGCCAGTTCCTGTAAGCCTTGCGGAACCGGAGCGTCGTCAAAATCGAGGACAGGATCAGGTTCCAACTCACGCAGCTCGGCGAGCGGCGGCAAGTCGTCGAGATTTTTCAGGTTGAAGTGATCGAGAAAGGCCTTGGTGGTGGCAAACATCGCCGGTTTGCCGGGCACATCGCGGTAGCCGACGATGCGGATCCACTCACGTTCCAGCAGGGTTTTCACGATGTGGCTGTTGACCGCCACGCCGCGCACGTCTTCGATCTCGCCCCGGGTGATCGGCTGGCGATAGGCAATCAGCGCCATGGTTTCGAGCATGGCCCGCGAATAACGCTGCGGCCGTTCTTCCCATAAACGTCCGACCCATGGCGCGAACTTTTCGCGGATCTGCAGGCGATACCCGGAGGCGACTTCCTTCAGTTCGAAGGCTCGGCCGTCGCAGGACTTGGCCAGAATCGTCAGGGCTTTCTTGAAGACCGCAGGCTCGGGTCGCTCGCCTTCTTCGAAGAGTTCGAACAGGCGCTCCAGCGATTGCGGTTTTCCCGAGGCCAGCAGAAAAGCTTCAAGCAGTGGCGCCAGCTCGCGGGGTTCAGTCAGGTTCATGATTCAACTCGTTATTCGGCTCGGGCCCGGACATGGATCGCCGCGAACGGCTCATTCTGCACCAGCTCAACCAAGGATTCCTTGACCAGTTCGAGGATCGCCATAAAGGTCACCACCACCCCCAGGCGCCCTTCTTCAGCGGTGAACAGTTCGACAAACGGCACGAAACCAGCGCCCTTGAGCCGTTCCAGCACATCGCTCATACGTTCGCGGGTGGACAGCGCCTCGCGGCTGACCTGATGACTTTCGAACATGTCGCCACGGCGCAAGACCTCGGCCATGGACATCAGCAACTCTCCCAGACTCACGTCCGGCAATAGCTTGCGCGCCCGGGCTTCAGGGGCATCGAGCTTGGGCACCACCACGTCGCGGCCGACGCGGCTCAGGCCATCGATGCCTTCGGCGGCGGCCTTGAAACGTTCGTACTCCTGCAATCGCCGGATCAGTTCGGCCCGTGGATCGTCTTCTTCATCTTCGATCGTTTCGGCCCGGGGCAGCAGCATCCGCGACTTGATCTCGGCGAGCATCGCGGCCATCACCAGGTACTCGGCGGCCAGCTCCAGGCGCACCGACTGCATCAATTCGACATAGCCCATGTACTGCCGGGTGATTTCCGCCACCGGGATGTCGAGGATGTTGATGTTCTGTTTGCGGATCAGGTACAGCAGCAGGTCGAGGGGGCCTTCGAAGGCCTCAAGAAAAACCTCGAGCGCATCCGGCGGGATGTACAGGTCCAGCGGCATTTCCATGACCGCCTGGCCATAAACCATGGCGAAAGGCAGTTCTTGCTGGGCGCCGGCCTGGCTGTCAACGGGTTCTGGTTCTACTGCAGACATCTACGCCTCAGCCATGAATGGCGCAGGGTCGCCGCAACCGACGCGGATCACTTGCGGCTCGCCGTCGGCGAGGCTGATCACGGTGGACGCTTTGATCCCGCCGAAACCGCCGTCGATGATCAAATCCACCTGATGTTCGAGCAACTGGCGCATTTCGTAGGGATCGGTCAACGGGTCGCTGTCGCCGGGCATGATCAGGGTCACGCTCATCAGCGGTTCGCCGAGTTCTTCCAGCAGTGCCAGAGCAATCGGGTGGCTTGGCACGCGCAGGCCAATGGTGCGCTTTTTCGGGTGCAGCAACAGCCGCGGAACTTCACGGGTGGCGTTGAGAATGAAGGTGTAGGGCCCCGGCAAATGAGCCTTGAGCAAACGGAAAGTGCCGGTGTCGATCTTGGCGAACAGCCCCAGTTGCGACAGGTCGCTGCAGATCAGCGCGAAGTTGTGTTTTTCATCCAGTTGACGCAACCGGCGCACGCGTTCCACGGCATTTTTGTCGCCGATCTGGCAACCAATGGCATAGGACGAGTCTGTGGGATAAATCACCACCCCGCCGTTGCGGATGATCTCGACAGCCTGTTTGATCAGGCGCGCTTGCGGGTTTTCCGGATGAATCTGGAAAAATTGACTCACATTCTCTACCTGTTCAGACGACGGCAATAATTGGGTCATGTTTGAATCGACACCACAGTGGTGGCAGATCCTCTGGAAGCGGGCGATATTCACCGATCTCGGACCAGCCTCCAGGGCCATGAAAATCACTGCCGGCGCTGACCAGCAGACCAAACTCACGGGCAAGAATCGCCAGGCTGCCCACCTGTTCGGCGGGTTGATGGCCATTGACCACTTCTATCGCGTGGCCCCCGGCTTGAATATAGTCAGAAATCAGGCGGCGACGCTTGCTGCGAGTGAAATCGTAATGCCAAGGATGCGCCAGACTGACCCAGGCACCCGCGGCGCGCAGGGTTTCGACAGTGTCCTCCAGGGTCGGCCAATGCTGTTTGACGTCACCCAGTTTGCCGGCGCCCAGCCATTTACGGAACGCTTCGGCGCGATCCTTGACGAAACCTTCACGCACCATCCAGTCGGCGAAATGTGGACGGGCCGGCGCGTTGCCGCTGTCGCCCAGCTCCTGCTGAATGGCCCGGGCCCCTTCGAGCGCCCCCGGCATGCCTTTAAGCGCCAACTTGCGGCTTATTTCTTCGGACCGTAGCCACCGGCCGTCGTGCAATTTTGCAATGGCCTCGACCAACGGCGCCGCATTGACGTCGAAACCATAGCCCAATACGTGAATGGTCGCCCCGCCCCAGGTGCAGGACAATTCGACGCCATTGACCAGTTGCATCCCCAGCGCCGTCGCGGCGCTACGGGCCTCGTCGAGGCCTTCAAGGGTGTCGTGATCGGTCAAGGCCAGGACTCGCACGCCTTTCTCGAACGCACGCGCAACCAGTGTCGCAGGCGCCAGGGCGCCATCGGAGGCCGTGCTATGGCAGTGCAAATCAACATTCACAGGACTGTGTCACCTCAAATCAGCTGACGCTATCGCGCCTCAATATGTTTGTTATTATGCCGCCACATCCTGCTTCTGGCTGCCACTGTGAAACAATTCATCGACTTCATCCCGCTCCTGCTGTTTTTCATCGTCTTCAAAATCGATCCTCGGGTCGTCGATATTGGCGGTCATCAACTGTCTGTCGGTGGTATTTACAGCGCCACCGCGATGCTGATCGTCAGCTCCCTGGTGGTCTACGGCACGCTGTACATCAAGCAGCGCAAGCTGGAGAAGAGCCAGTGGCTGACCCTCATCGCTTGCCTGGTCTTCGGCAGCCTGACCCTGGCGTTCCACAGCGAGACCTTCCTGAAATGGAAAGCCCCGGTGGTCAACTGGCTGTTCGCCCTCGCGTTCATCGGCAGCCATTTCGTCGGTGACCAACTGCTGATCAAACGCATCATGGGTCACGCGCTGACTCTGCCGGAACCCGTCTGGACCCGCCTGAACATCGCCTGGATAGGTTTTTTCCTGTTCTGTGGCGCCGCCAACCTGTTCGTGGCGTTCACCTTCCAGCAATACTGGGTCGATTTCAAAGTCTTCGGCAGCCTGGGCATGACTTTGCTGTTCCTGGTCGCCCAGGGGATCTACCTGTCCCGCCATTTGCATGATGCCGATACCACAACGCCAAAAACCGAGGACTGACATGCTTTACGCAATCATTGCCACAGACGTCGCCAACTCCCTGGAAGCCCGACTGGCCGCACGGCCCGCGCACCTTGAGCGCCTGCAAGTGCTCAAAGGCGAAGGTCGCATCGTATTGGCCGGTCCGCACCCGGCGGTCGACAGCAATGACCCGGGCGCGGCAGGTTTCAGCGGCAGCCTGATCGTCGCCGAGTTCGATTCCCTGAGCGCCGCCCAGGCCTGGGCCGACGCCGACCCGTACATTGCCGCAGGCGTCTACGCCAATGTTTTGGTCAAGCCGTTCAAGCAAGTCCTGCCGTAAACTCCTCCCGCGCGATGAACCTTATCGGCTCATCGCGCGCTCAACGCTCATTATTCTCGTTTATCGGCCGACAACCTGCCCAATACTCGTATTGGAATCAGGAGTTGCGATGCGCAAAGGTCCGTTGTGTCTGATGTTGGTGACGTTGTCGATCATGGCGCCCGCCCACGGTGAAGAAAGCACCGAAGGCGGCAACTCGACGCCGCTGTCCTTGAGTACCGGCAGCCAGATTACCGAGTTGCAGCAGCGCTTGAAGGTAAGCGAACAGCAACGAGAAGAACTGAGCAAACAATTGCAAAATACCGATGGCGAACGCGAAAGCGCCCAGTTGAGCCGGTTGCGCCAAGAGAACCAGCGCCTGAAGCTGCAACTCAAGGAAGCCCAGGCCAGCAGCCCGCTGCCGCGCTTGCTGACTGATCAACAGCAATGGTTCGTGATCGGGGGCGCAGTAGCGCTATTGGCCCTGCTCTGCGGTATCTTCGCCAGCGGTGCCACAAGAAAACGTCGGCAATGGCTAAATTGAGTGAGTCATGAGCGAGCTGTTATTAATTGATGATGACCAGGAGCTGTGTGAGCTCCTGGGTAGTTGGCTGAGCCAGGAAGGCTTTCAGGTCCGTGCCTGCCACGACGGCCAGAGCGCCCGTCGCGCGCTCGCCGAAACTTCTCCGGCGGCCGTGGTGCTGGACGTTATGCTGCCGGACGGTAGCGGCCTGGAACTGCTCAAGCAACTGCGCAGTGAGCATCCGGATTTGCCGGTGCTGATGCTTTCGGCTCGTGGCGAACCGCTGGACCGCATCCTCGGCCTGGAACTCGGTGCCGACGATTACCTGGCCAAGCCATGCGACCCACGGGAACTGACAGCCCGCCTGCGCGCGGTGTTGCGCCGCAGTCATCCGACAGCCGTCTCCAGCCAGCTCGAACTGGGCGATTTGTGCTTCAGCCCAGTGCGTGGCGTGGTCAGCATCGATGAACAGGAATTCACCCTCACCGTCTCCGAAAGCCGCCTGCTCGAAGCCCTGCTCAAGCAACCCGGCGAACCGCTGGATAAACAGGAACTGGCGCAAATCGCCCTGGGTCGCAAACTGACCCTGTACGACCGCAGCCTGGACATGCACGTCAGCAACCTGCGCAAAAAAATCGGCCCACACCCCGACGGCCGCCCACGCATCGTGGCCCTGCGCAGTCGCGGTTACTACTACAGCCTCTGAACCTGACCCGAACCTTTGTAGCAACTGCCAAGACTGCGAGGCTGCTACAGAGGCCATGTTTCGTCAGAGAGAAATTGTCAGGAAGGTAGAAAATCGTCTTTACCCAAGCTTTACGCTCCGCTGACCGCCGCTGACCTTGATCTGCGTAATCTGTACTCATCCGGAACGTACCGGGAACGAGACAAGGAGATACACCATGCGCAAGACTCTTATCGCTCTGATGTTTGCTGCCGCCCTGCCGACCGTTGCCATGGCCACGCCTGAAGGCACAGGCCCGATGGGTGATCACATGGAAGGCTCACGCCACGGCGGTCAGATGTACGGCATGCACGGCAAAGGCCCTTACAGCCAGCTGGATCTGAGCCGCGAACAGCGCGAGCAGATCCGCAAGATCATGGGCGAGCAGATGCACGAGCGTCAGCAACTGGTCGACAAGTACCTGGAAAAACTCTCGCCAGCCGATCAGAAAGCCCTGAAAGACGAGATGGCGGCCAAGCACAAGAAAGCCGAAGCCGACATTCGCGCGCTGCTGAAACCGGATCAACAGAAGCAATTCGACGAGATCCAGAAGAAACAAGCTGAGCGTCGCGCCGAATGGGCCGAGTTCAAGGCCTGGAAAGCGCAGCAAGCGCAAAAAGCGCAATAATGCGTTAACCCTGGACCCGACGGCTAACACCGTTGGGTCTGATACCACTCAGTCTAATGTGGGAGCGGGCTTGTGTGGCGAGGGGGCTTGCCCCCGTTGGGTCGCGAAGCGGCCCCGACATTTCAAAGTTAAACCGCAGGTAATGGTTTACGACTGCTCCGCAGCCGAACGGGGGCAAGCCCCCTCACCACAGGCCCGCTCCCACAGGGATTTGTGCTTGTTTGAGGATTTTCTGTGCGCTCATTGTTCTGGCGTATCCTGGCCAGCTTCTGGCTGGCCATCGCTCTGGTTGCAGGGCTATCCATCCTGCTCGGGCACATGCTCAACCAGGACGCGTGGATCCTCAGTCGCCACCCGGGCCTCAACACCCTGGCCGAACAGTGGACGCAAACCTACGAAAGCCAGGGCGAAGAAGCCGCCCAGGACATTTTGGAGCAGCGCAAGCGCCAGTATCACATCGACGTTCAGGTACTCAATGAGGCGGGGGACCCGGTGGTACGCGGCACCTTCCCTCGGCGGGCGGCAGCCTTCGAAGCACGGCAGCAAAACGATGATCGGCGCCTGCCGTGGCGACGCCTGACCGATGAATATACCAGCGCCAAAACGGGCGACACTTATCTGCTGATCTACCGCATTCCGCACCCGGAACTGGATGCCTGGCACCGTGAAAGCCTGCTCTGGCCGTTGAGTGCACTGGGTATCGCGCTGGTGGTGCTGACCCTGTTCAGCCTGCTGGTGACCTTTTCCATCACCCGCCCGCTAAGCCGTTTGCGTGGCGCGGTGCATGATCTGGGGCAGACGACCTATCAGCAAAACAGCCTGGCGCAACTGGCCAACCGGCGCGATGAATTCGGAGTGCTGGCCAACGACTTCAACCGCATGGGCGCGCGTCTGCAAAGCCTGATCGGCAGCCAGCGGCAATTGCTGCGCGATGTGTCCCACGAGTTGCGTTCACCCTTGGCCCGACTGCGCATTGCACTGGCATTGGCCGAGCGGGCCAATCCCCAGGAACGGGAAAAACTCTGGCCTCGCCTGACCCGTGAGTGCGATCGGCTGGAAGCGTTGATCAGCGAAATTCTGGTGTTGGCGCGGGTCGATGCCGACAATGCCAGTGCCGAAGAGGTGGATCTCACTGCACTGCTCAATACCCTGCAAAAAGATGCTCAGTTGGGCTCACCGGAGCAAAACGTGCGCCTTGAGGCCGAGCCGCAACTGAACCTCAAAGGCTGGCCAACCATGATCGAGCGCGCCGTGGACAATCTGCTGCGCAATGCCCAGCGCTTTAACCCGGTCGGGCAACCAATCGAAATGCAGGCGTTACGTCAGGGCGACAGGATTGTGGTCAGCGTGCGCGATCACGGCCCAGGCGTCGAGGCCGAGCATTTGAATCAGCTGGGTGAGCCCTTTTATCGGGCACCTGGGCAGACAGCGGCCGGACATGGCCTGGGACTGGCCATTGCACGCCGTGCGGCGGAACGGCATGGCGGCAGTCTGGTGCTGGCCAATCACCCGCAGGGCGGGTTCATCGCCAGCCTGGAATTGCCGTTGGTGCCGGGGGCTGTGGTTCAACCATAAATTCAGTGGTGATTGATCTTCAGGCCTTACCGGACCAAGCGCTGACAAACTCGGCCAGATCAACCTTCTCCGCCACCCGCGGTTCTTTCTGCGGCGTGCCGAGATAAAGGAACGCAATCACCTCTTCCCCTTCCGCCAGGCCCAACCCTTTGGCGACATGCGCCGAATAAGCCAGCTCACCGGTGCGCCAAACCGCACCAATGCCTTGCGCATAAGCGGCCAGCAAAATTCCATGAGCCGCGCAGCCTGCCGCCAACAATTGTTCGGATTTGGGGTATTTGACGTGATCCTGCAAACGAGCAATCACCACAACCACCAACGGTGCACGCAGCGGACCGTTACGGGCCTTGTCCAGTGCGGCTTCTGACACCTCGCTGTCTTGCAGCTTCGCCGCTTCGGCCAGCAACTCGCCCATTTGCTCGCGCGCCGCACCTTCGACTGTCAGGAAGCGCCAAGGCTGCAAGTGGCCGTGGTCTGGCGCGCGCATCGCGGCGGCAAACAGCACTTCCCGTTGCTCGGCAGTGGGCGCCGGATCAAGCAGTCGTGGAACGGAAACACGGTTGAGCAAAGCGTCGAGAGCCTGCATCGGCCACCTCCTGAAAAAAATGTCTGGCTATTCTAGCGTCAAGTGTCGCGACGGCGTCGGTTTACATGCCCTACCCCGCAGGTAGAATGGCGCCCTTCCCACTATCAGCCCGAGCGGACTTCATGGCGTTGCCGACCTTACGGATCATTGGTTTCATCATCGGCATCTTCCTGATAACGCTGGCCATCGCCATGGTCGTGCCCATGGCCACACTGGTGATTTTCGATCGCACCAGTGACCTGCCGTCGTTCCTCTGGGCCAGCATGATCACCTTTGTCGCCGGCCTGGCCCTGGTCATTCCGGGACGCCCCGAACACATCCACCTGCGCCCGCGAGACATGTACCTGCTGACCGTCAGCAGCTGGCTGGTGGTGTGCATCTTCGCCGCCCTGCCGTTCCTGCTGACCCAACACATCAGCTACACCGACTCGTTCTTCGAAAGCATGTCCGGCATCACCGCCACCGGTTCGACAGTGCTTACCGGCCTGGACAGCATGTCCCCCGGCATCCTGATATGGCGCTCATTGCTGCACTGGATCGGCGGGATCGGTTTTATCGGCATGGCGGTAGCGATTCTGCCATTGCTGCGCATCGGTGGCATGCGGCTGTTTCAGACCGAGTCGTCAGACCGTTCCGAAAAAGTCATGCCCCGTTCGCACATGGTGGCGCGTTTGATCGTAGCGACCTACGTCGGCATCACCATTTTCGGCAGCCTGGCGTTCTGGTGGGCCGGGATGAGCCCGTTCGATGCGATCAACCACGCGATGTCGGCGATTTCCACCGGCGGGTTTTCCACCTCCGACCAGTCTTTGGCCAAATGGCCGGAGCCTGCGGTGCATTGGGTCGCGATCGTCATCATGATTCTCGGCGCCCTGCCGTTCACCTTGTATGTCGCCACATTACGCGGTAACCGTCGGGCGCTGATCAAGGATGAACAGGTGCAAGGCTTGCTCGGCATGTTGCTGGTGACCTGGCTGGTGCTCGGCACCTGGTACTGGTGGACTACTCAGTTGCACTGGCTGGAGGCGTTGCGGCATGTGGCACTGAACGTGACGTCAGTGGTGACCACCACTGGTTTTGCACTGGGGGACTACAGCCTCTGGGGCAATTTCTCGCTGATGTTGTTTTTCTATCTGGGGTTTGTCGGCGGCTGCTCGGGGTCGACCGCTGGCGGGATCAAGATTTTCCGCTTCCAGGTTGCCTACATTCTGCTCAAGGCCAACCTTAACCAGTTGATTCACCCCCGTGCGGTGATCAAGCAGAAATACAACGGCCACCGACTCGACGAAGAGATCGTGCGGTCGATCCTGACCTTTTCGTTCTTTTTCGCCATCACCATTTGCGTGATCGCGCTGCTGCTGTCGCTGCTCGGCGTGGACTGGATGACAGCCCTGACCGGCGCGGCCAGCACAGTGTCCGGCGTCGGCCCGGGGCTGGGCGAAACCATCGGCCCGGCGGGTAACTTCGCCAGCCTGCCGGATGCCGCGAAGTGGATTCTCTCGTTCGGCATGCTGCTGGGCCGGCTGGAGATCATTACGGTGTTTGTTCTGTGTATCCCTGCGTTCTGGCGTCACTGACCGGCTTGGGTGCTTCCACCAGCCGCGCCCGGTATTCGCCGGGAGTGACTTCGAACCAGCGTCGGAAGGCGCGGAAGAAGTTGCTCGGATCGGCAAACCCCAGCAGGTAGGCAATTTCCAGCAGGGTCATGCCCGATTGCGCCAGGTATTGCTCGGCCAGTTCACGCCGCGTGTCATCCAGCAACGCCTGAAAACTCGTGCCCTCTTCCTGCAAGCGTCGCTGCAAGGTACGTTGCGACAGGTGCAGCGCCTGCGCCACCGCATCGCGCTTGGGCTCGCCCTGGGGCAGTAAGCGGCACAACACCTGCCGCGCATTGTGGGTCACGCGGCTCTCGGAAAACCGCGCCAGGTATTCACCGGCAAAGCGGTCGTGCAGCAGCGCCATGGCCTCGTTGGCGGTGGGCAACGGCGCCTCCAGCTCAGCGCGCTCGAAAATCAAGGCGTCATAGGGCGCATTGAACATCATCGGGGCGTGGAAGGCTTGCTTATACGGTTCGAGATCGGCGGGTTGATCGCCCTGCAACAGCACTTTGCGCGGATGCAGCGCGCGCCCGGTCAACCAGCCGCAAAACGCCAGGGCACAGGCCATCGATGCTTCAGTACTTTGTCGGGTCGGTGGCAGGTGGTCGCCATGCACCGTCAGAATCAGCGCATAACCCTCGTCCAGTATGCGAAAACTCAGGTCAGCACTTTCGGCAATGATTCGCTGATAACGCACCAGACGTTGAAAGCCTTCGGCCAGGGTCCGACTGGACATCAAGGCATAACCAGCGACGTGCAGGGACGCCGGTCGCACCACCTTGCCCATGTTCAGGCCGATCGCCGGGTTACCGGACAGCTCGACCGCGCGCTGCCAGAGCCGCGTCATGGAATCTTGTGTGAAGCGTGCATCCGGATCATCCAGTGCCGCGTAGTCGAGCCCTAGCTGCTTGAACAGAACCCGGCAATCCAGGCCGTCCATTTCCAGTGCTTTGACAATCCCCATCGCCCAGCTTGCAGAAGTCGTTCGTTCGCTCATAGCGTCTACTACGTGATGGCCGCATGCCACGACCCATTTCCGAAGGATACTAAAGTGGCGCCTATTGTCACTGGCTGATGCCACTGATCACTCTAGACTCAAATAAGCTACCCGCAGAGCAACTTGTTACTGATCAACTCCCACAGAGATCGCAGTCGTGGAAAATATCAAACGTTTCAATAGCTTCGCTGAGTTTTACCCGTATTACCTCAGCGAACACCGCAACAGCACTTGCCGACGTTTGCACTTTGTCGGCACCTCCCTGGTTATTTTCATTCTGCTGCTGACCATCGGCAAAAGCGTGTGGTGGATGTTGTTGGCCCTGCCGCTGGCCGGTTACAGCTTCGCCTGGGTCGGGCATTTCTTTTTCGAGAAGAATCGTCCGGCAACCTTTCAGCATCCCCTTTACAGCCTGCTCGGCGATTTCGTCATGTACCGCGACATGATTCTGGGTCGCGTGCCGTTTTAGGCTCCCTTGGCCACAAAAGCGTCCTGCGCAGCCAATGCGACATTGGATCCAGCCCCTACACTCAAAACGTCCCTTTCGATCAGAACAAGAGGTAACCGATGAATGCCCATGCCCGCTTCACCCACATGCAGGACGGCACTCAGGAAGACTGGGCGATCATCGCCGCGGATTTCAGCGCCTACGCCCGGCAATTGCCCAAACGGATCGTGGCGCATTTGAAGTTACTGGAGGGTGATTTCGGCGGGTTCCCGGTGGATCGCCTGACCCATTCCCTGCAAACCGCCAGCCGTGCCTGGCGCGATGGACGCGACGAGGAGTACGTGGTCTGCGCCCTGCTCCATGACATCGGCGATACGCTGGGCTCCTACAATCACCCGGACATAGCCGCGGCGATCCTCAAGCCGTTCGTCAGCGCCGAGAACTTGTGGATGGTGGAGAAGCACGGGATTTTCCAGGGCTACTACTTCTTCCATCACCTGGGCATGGACCGGCATTTGCGCGAGCAATTCAGCAGTCATCCGCAGTATCAGGCGACCATCGAATTTTGCGCCCGGTACGATGCGGCGGCGTTTGATCCGGCGTACGACACACTGCCGCTGAGCTTCTTTGAACCGATGGTGGAACGGCTGTTTGCACAGCCGAAGAATTCGATTTACAAGGCGGCGATGGAAGAACATTCGCCAGCCTGATGAATGTCAGGAACCTGTGGCGAGGGGGCTTGCCCCCGTTCGGCTGCGCAGCAGTCGTAAAAACCGACGAATACGGTCTACCCGATACAACCGGGATGAATAGTTTTGGGGTCGCTTCGCGACCCAACGGGGGCAAGCCCCCTCACCACATAGATTAAGCCTCAGGTTCACGCCGGCTCAGCGACCTTCACCGCCTTCAACCCGGCCTCCCGCGCCTGGGCATCGGCCAACCGATACAGCTCGATCGAGCCATCCCAATGCTCGATCAGTGCCGTGCACGACTCCACCCAATCCCCGCAATTGAGGTAATCCACCTCGCCAACCTTACGAATCTCGGCATGGTGAATGTGCCCGCACACCACGCCATGCAATTCGCGTTTGACGCATTCGTGGGCGATGGCTTCTTCAAAGTCGCTGATGAAGCTGACGGCAGTCTTGACCTTGTGCTTGAGGTACGCCGACAGCGACCAGTAGCCGTAGCCATAACGGGCACGCCAATGGTTGAGCCAACGGTTGAGCGTCAGGGTGAATTCGTAGGCCGAATCGCCGAGAAAGGCCAGCCAGCGGTGATAACGGGTGATCACGTCGAACTGATCGCCGTGTATCACCAGCAAATGACGGCCATCGGCGGTCACGTGCACGGCTTCGTCCACCAGTTGGATATTGCCCAGCATCAGCTTCGAATAACGGCGCAGGAATTCGTCATGGTTGCCGGTGACATAAATCACTTCTGTGCCGCGCTTGCTCATGGTCAGCAGGCGACGAATCACGTTGGTGTGCGCCTGAGGCCAATACATGCCGCTGCGCAGCTTCCAGCCGTCGATGATGTCACCAACCAGGTAAATCTTGTCGGCGTGATAGCCCTTGAGAAACTGCGACAGGTGTTCGGCCTGGCAATCCCGGGTGCCCAAATGCACGTCGGAAATCCATAAGGTCCGCACACGTTGCTTACGGCTGGGTTTGGCGAGCTCGGCGCTGGTCATGGGCAACCCTCAGGACAAGTTTTGGCAAGCTTGCGCCGGTCGGGTGAATTGCCCATGACAGTGGCAAGTCAGTCTTGTGACAGCGCGAGTCGGGCCGCACCCGGTGTAGACTGGCGACCTGCACAGGAGAACTGCGATGAGACCGATCCTCACGCTACGCCAGTACACCCACGACCTGATCGTCCACAGCCACGACCACGCACAACTGGTGTTCGGGCTGTCGGGCGCGCTGGACTTCGAGGTTGAGGGGCGTGGTAGTCAGGTGGTTCAGCAGAGTTTCGTGGTGGTGCCGTCGGGCGCGCATCATGCCTGTGACAGCGCCCATGGCAGTCGTTGCCTGGTACTGGATGTGCCGAGCGACCAGTGGGTTTTGCAGTCCCTTGGCGATCACGCCGAAGCCAGCCGCCGCTTGCTCGACAATGCCGGGCGCCTGTCGCTGGACGCCGGACAAAGCCAACTGGTGAGTTGGTTGGCGTGCAGCCCGATCAGTGATCCGCTGATCGCCCAGCAAGGCGCGGTGCTGTTGCTGGCCAGCCTCAACAATGCCAAGCCCGACAGTGTCGGCGGTCGGCGCCTGCCTTATGCGGCGCTCAATGCTCACATCGATCAATACGCGGCCTATCCGCTACAAGTCGCCGATCTGGCACGCATTGCCGGCCTGTCCAGTGCCCGGTTGCACGCACGGTTCTTGGCTGAATGCGGGCAGACGCCGATGGACTACATTCGCAGTCGTCGGCTGCACATCGCTGTCGGCTTGTTGCGCGATTCGGCACTGCCCATTGGCGAGATTGCCTGTCGGGTCGGCTACAGCTCCCAGAGCGCTTTCGCCGCGGCGGTGTTGCGCGAGTTCGGTGCCTCGCCCGGTAAACTGCGCCGCGAGGCAAATGCCGGTTGGCTGATAGATAGAACGAGCAATCAGTAACCTGTGGCGAGGGAGCTTGCTCCCGTTGGACTGCGCAGCAGGCCCCTTCTTTACCAGATAGAGAGGGGCCGCTTCGCAGCCCGGCGGGAGCAAGCTCCCTCGCCACAGGCAGTGCCAGGCCTGACTGGCGAGTGTTAGGGCAAAAAATCCGTCAGGCGCGAGGCCGGCGACAAGAGACGATAGTTTGCCGACAGACACGGCAAGTCATTGCGCGGTTCAATGGTCTGGTCCAATACATTTATCAAGGATTGCAATGACTCCCCGTACCGCCCTTGGCGCTCTGCATATCGGTGCACTGATGTTCGGCCTGACTGGCGTATTCGGCAAACTCGCCGCCGCTTCGCCGGCCATCATCGTGTTCGGCCGTGCCGCGTTTGCCGTTCTCGCCCTGGCGTTTTTCGCACGGTTCGCAAGCGGTACCCGTTGGCAGAAACTCGACGCCGTAGACCTGCGCCGCCTGCTGCTCAGCGGCTTGCTGCTGACCGGGCACTGGGTGAGTTTCTTTATCGCGGTGAAGGTCGCCGGGGTGGCAATCGCGACACTGGGGTTTGCCAGTTTCCCGGCGTTTACCGTGATCCTCGAAGGGCTGATCTTCCGCGAGCGCATCCGCGCCAACGAAATCCTGCTGGTGGTGCTGGTCAGCATTGGATTGGTGCTGGTCACGCCCGACTTTGATCTGGCCAGCGGCGCCACTACCGGCCTGCTGTGGGCGGTGGCTTCCGGCTTGTTGTTCGCTCTGCTGTCCCTGACCAACCGCGCCAGCTCCGGGCGAATTCCGCCGGTGCAGGCGGCACTGTGTCAGAACGTGGTGGTTGCGATCTGCCTGCTGCCGGTGGCGGCACCGCAGTTGAGCGAAGTGCGCGCCATCGACTGGCTGTGGATCGGCCTGCTCGGCGTGTTCTGCACCGGCGTGGCCCACAGCCTGTTCGTCGCCAGCCTGGCGGTGATCAAAGCGCGAACCGCATCAGTGATATTTGCGCTGGAGCCGGTTTACGGCATCACTCTGGCCTGGCTGTTGTTCAACGAAAACCCGACGCTGCGCATGCTGATCGGCGGCGCACTGATCATCGTGGCCATCGTGGTCTCCAGCCGGCTGTCCGGCAGCTCAAGCAAGAACGCGGTGGCGGCAGAAGCTGCGTCTCACTGAGTACGGTCGTTGTGGCCCAGGTCGCGGTCCGGATCGATCTGATCGCGGACCCGCTGCTTGAGTATCTTGGCCTCGGGGAAACCGCCGTCGGCCTTGCGTTCCCAGAGCTGCACATCGTCACAGAAAATGTGAAAGACCCCGCCGGTGCCGGGCACCAGGGACACTTTACCCAGATCGTCGCCGAAGGTGCTGAGCAGTTCCTGGGCCAGCCAGGCAGCGCGCAACAGCCATTGGCATTGCGTGCAATAGGTGATGACGATTTCCGGTTTGTGTGCGGTCATGATTGACAAGACTCCTGGACCTGGGGGCGTCGCTATAATAGCCGTCTTGCCCCGGATTCCTACACCGGGAAGGGTGTTATCGGATGCCGGCCAACAGTGTCCGCGCCGTCTCCTTGAGCGGTTCGTCGCCTTCCTTGAGCAACTCGTTGAGCAACTCGATGGCGCTGTCCAGGTCGCCGTCATCGATACAGGTCTGGGCCTGTTCGAGTTTGCCCGCGCTGCTCGTCTCGGCCGGTTCTAGGTCCATCAACTCAGCATTCAGCGGTTCCAGCTCCAGCGGCTGGCCGGGATCGCTGAATTCGTTGAGAAAAGTTTCGTCCAGAGACTGGGAGTCTGGTTCGGCTACCCATTCAAGCTCAGGCTCGTCCAGCGTCGGCTCGTCGGGTATCTCGAAGACGTCGGGCAATACGTGCAGGTTCGAGGTGAACCCGGGGTCGTCTGCCTGCGAAGGCTCTTTCGACAGTTTGGCGCTGGACGCTGAGTTTTCGAAGGGGCTGATCAGGTCCCAACTCGAATCCATCGACAGGTCATCCAGGTTCAACTGGAACTCATCGCTCGGTGCCGCTTGGTTTAGTGCCGCCGTCGGTGGCGTCACTGCCACGGCGGCGGCCACCGGTACGGCACCGATCAGTTTCGGGTGGCGGGCGCGGATGTCCTGAAGTTGCTGCGCATCGAACCCGGCATCTCGCAGGCTGCTTTCCTGTGCGTCATAAGCCTGCACGTCGCCCTGTTTACCGAGGACTTCCAGCAATTGCACGGCCAGATCAGTGCGCTGGGGTTCCTTGACCAATGCGTCTCGCAACAAACCGGCCGCCTCGGACAAACGGCCATACGCCAGGTAGATACCGACCCCTTCCAGCACATCGCCTGGGGGAGTCTCTTCAGCCGAGCCGGTGTTTGGCTGTGACTGGGACACCGGCCTGGCCGGTTCTGCCGTGCGGTTGAGTACCGGCTCATGGCGCGACGGCGGCATTGGCAACGGCTCGGGCAATTCCCGAACCTGCTGTCGTTGACGGCGAACGAACACGCCGAGCAACATCAAAGCCACCAGCGTCAGCAACCCGATGATCAGCGGCCAATGAGTTGCCTCGGGCGTTTCGACGACTACCGGCACCGGCGCCGGCGCCCCGGGTGCGACCGGCTCCGGCCGTGCCTGTTTGATTTCCGCCAGCTGGGTTTGCAGCTCGACCAGCTGTTTTTTCTGACCGGCGATATGCTCGTCCTGCCCTTGAAGCTTCGCATTCAGCTCATCGATGGTTTTTTGCAACTGCTGGTTTTGCAACACGCTGGCAGCCAGTTGTTCGGCAACAGGATCAATCGCAGGCAGCACGGCGGGTTTATCGACTTCAGGCTTGGGGGCCGCCCCCTTCTCAGCGGGAGGCGGTGCAACAACAGGTTCGACGGACGGGAACCCGGAAGATGGAGGGGGCGGTGCGGGGGCGTCGTTGGCGGGAACAATTGACGGCGAGCCCGGTGGATCGATGAGTACCGTGTATTCACGCAGCAGACTACCGTTGGGCTGATTGAGCTGCACCAGAAAATTCAGAAAGGGTTCGTTGACCGGTTTGCTGGAGGTCACCCGGATCAGGCGGTGGTTGCCCCGCAGGATCGGTGTGAACTTCAGATCGTTGAGGAAGAACACCCGCTCGACGCCGACGCGGTTGAACTCATCCGCCGACGCGAGGCTGACGGACAGCTCGCCCTCCTCCAGCCCATCGGCGTCCACCAGGGCGATGTCGGCATTGAATGGCTGATTCAACGCCGAATGCTGGGTGATGTCACCCAACCCTAGCGCAGGGGCCAATGCCGAGTAACTGACGGCACTACCGACCAGCAACAGCCTGGCGCAACACCGCAATACAATCTGCCAACTCTCGAGCATGAGCATCCCTTAGATAACCAGAACCAACCTGTACGTGTTCGCACATCCGGTACGAACACGATATTGCCTAGTAGTTCTTTATAGTCTGCCCAACGGGGTATCTCAAAAGTCTGGCGCGTGGTTGTGCCTCAAGATTTTTCCAGGTTGGCCAGGATGTGCCCGTGAACACGCATGCAGACCTTCAAATCCGCCTCATCAACGCCTTCGAACAGTTCGTGGCGCAATTGGGTGGCAATGGTTTCAATTTGTTCGATCAAGGGCCGGGCCGGAGTACAAAGGACGATTTTTTTCGCCCGACGGTCTTCCAGCACGGATTGTCGTTGCACCAGGCCCTGACTTTCCAGGCTATCGAGCAGTCGAGCCAGGGTGGGCCCTTCGACGCCGACGCTTTGCGCCAGTTCGCGCTGGGTGGGAGCATCATCGAAACGCGCCAGGTGCAGCAGCACCAGCCAGCGCGCCTGGGATAGACCCAAGCCCGCCAGTCGGCGGTCCAGTTCGGCACGCCAGCCCCGGGACATCTGGGCCAGTTGCATGCCAAAGCGGTGTTGATCGGTTAACGGCATAAAACACTCATGGTTAGACTGAAATAGAGAAAAACTAATTATTAGTCAGCTAAGCATGACCTTTGGCTATAGGCAAGGTTTGCTCTGCACTGAATCGTTACACCTGCGCGGCCAGACGTTCAAAGTTCGAATTCGGACTGCAGCGCGGCACGAACGCAATACAAAACACCTTCCGGCACTCGCCCTGCGAACAACGCGGCAATGTCTGATACCGAGGGCAACTCGCCTTCGCCGTCGAGGAAGGCGTCCTGGACTTCGCCCATCAATTCTTCGGGCAGATCCAGCGCCTGCTCCAGCGACAGTTGCTGCTTGCCGATGGCCTCGGCGAGCATCGTGTAGACGTTCTTTTCCGAGCATTGCAACTGACCGGCGATCTGCAGCGGTGTCATGCCGGCCCGGGCCAGCGTGATCAGCTCGTGACGCACATCGGCCACCACTTTCGGCGCCTCGACCTGGCCGCCAAGCACTTCGAGGAAGGCCTCGCCGTACCGTTCCAGCTTGCGCGCGCCGACACCGCTGACCGTGGCCATTTCCGCCAACGAAGTCGGCTGGCTGCGGAGCATTTCCAGCAGCGTCGAGTCGGGGAAGATGACATACGGCGGCACGCCATGTTCTTCAGCCAGTTTGCGACGCAAGGCACGCAGGGCTTCCCACTGTTCGCGTTCTTCACCGCGAACCAGTTGGCTGGCCTGGCTCTTGCTGCTTTTGGCGGTGGTTTGCGGCTTGAGGTCGCGGCGCAGTTCCAGAGTCACTTCGCCCTTGAGCAGCGGCCGACAGGTATCGCTCAGGCGCAGACCGCCGTAGCCTTCGAGGTCGATGTCCGCCAGGCCTCGGGCAACAAGCTGTCGGAACAAGGAGCGCCATTCGCTCTCCCCCATCGCTTTGCCTACACCGTATACCGACAAATGCTGATGACCGAAGCTGCGAACCTTTTCGTTGTCCTTGCCCAGCAGCACGTCCACCAGATGACCGACGCCATAACGCTGACCGGTACGGTAGATCGCCGACAGCGCCTGACGGGCCGGCTCGGTGGCGTCCCAGGTCTGCACGCCGTCGACGCAGTTGTCACAGTGGCCGCAGGGCTCGGGCATGTCTTCGTCGAAGTACGCGAGCAGGGTCTGGCGGCGGCAGCGGGTTTCTTCGCAAAGCGAGAGCATGGCGTCGAGCTTGTGCTGCTCCAGACGCTTGTGGCGCTCATCGCCTTCGGAGTTTTGCAGCATCTGCTTGAGCATCACCACGTCTTGCAGGCCGTACGCCATCCAGGCATCCGCCGGCAGGCCATCACGACCGCCGCGACCGGTTTCCTGGTAGTAGGCCTCAAGGGACTTCGGCAAATCCAGGTGCGCGACAAAACGTACGTTGGGCTTGTCGATGCCCATGCCGAACGCCACGGTGGCGACCATGATCAGGCCTTCCTCGTTGAGAAAGCGCTTTTGGTGGTGAGCCCGCGTATCGTTGGCCAGGCCGGCGTGGTACGGCAGCGCCGGGAAGCCCTGCTCACTGAGGAACACCGCCACTTCGTCGACCTTTTTGCGCGACAGGCAGTAAACGATACCGGCATCGCTGCGCCGCTCGGCGAGGAACGCCAGCAACTGCTTGCGCGGCTGTTCCTTGGGCACGATGCGATAAAAAATATTGGGGCGGTCGAAACTCGACAGGAAGCGCTCGGCATCCTGCAAATGCAGGCGATCGACGATTTCTTCCCGGGTGCGCTTGTCGGCAGTGGCGGTCAGGGCAATGCGCGGAACGTTGGGGAACAATTCCGCCAACTGGCCCAGTTGCAGGTATTCCCGACGGAAATCGTGGCCCCATTGGGACACGCAGTGCGCTTCGTCGATGGCGAACAAGGCAATTTCAAGGCTTTGCAGAAAGGCCAGCATGCGCGGCTGAACCAGGCGCTCGGGCGCCAGGTAGAGCATTTTCACCTCGCCTCGCTTGATCCGCGCCGCCAGGTCGCGCTGCTGCTCGGCGCTGAGAGTGGAGTTCAACGACGCCGCGGCAACGCCCAGCTCTTCGAGGGTGGCGACCTGATCGTCCATCAGCGCGATCAGTGGCGACACCACCACTGCCAGCCCGTCGCGCAGCAGCGCCGGCACCTGGAAGCACAAGGACTTGCCGCCCCCGGTAGGCATCAGTACCAGGGCGTCGCCGCCACTGGCCACGCGCTCAATGATTGCACCCTGACGGCCACGGAAACTGTCGTAGCCGAAGATGTCCTTGAGGACGCGTTGAGCCTGTTCGAGCATAAAAACTCCAAAAATCACCGAAACATCCCTGCAAGGCTGGTTCAGAATCACGAAAGCTGCACTGACAAATCGTAAGTACGCATTGCATGACGCTTCACATCTCAGCCGTGACGCCAGCAGGGCATCACAAAACGCGCGAGTATACCCGACGCCTGTCCGGCAAAGGGCGCCACTGATAAGACATGAAAGCCAACTTGTGGGAACGAGCCTGCTCGCGATAGCGGTGGGCCAGTCAATATTGTTATTGAATGTTATGTCCTCATCGCGAGCAGGCTCGCTTGTATGGTAGGACTTGAAGGGAGGAGAAGGGACAAGGCTCGATTCTGACTGTTGACGCAGTACAGACCGTGGGAGAGTTCGCCCCTCCTCCTTTCACCCAAGCGCCGATAAAGAATGCATCTGGCCTAGACCGACGATAGGAACAAGCCTGCGCCCCTGGGTGAGCCCTTCAAGTGCTTAAAACCATATCCCGGAGGAAATCCTATGGCAATGCCGGTTTCTGCTTCAAAGCCGATCGTGGGCGTGGATGTCGCCAAGAATGAGTTGGTGATTTATCACGCCGAACTGAGCCTGCTTGAAGAGATTCCCAACAACAAAACAGCCATCAAGAAGTGGTTGAAGGCCTTGCCGAGTACGGTGGCCATTGCCGTCGAAGCCACCAATATCTACCACTTGGAGTTCGCCGATCTGGCCTACGAGGCCGGATGCGTGATTTACATGGTGGGCGGCTATGAACTCAAGCATTACCGCGAAGGTGTGAAGGTCCGCGCCAAAACTGATGCACTGGATGCCAAGCTGCTTGCTCGGTATCTGAAAAATGAACATGAAGAGCTTCACCCATGGACCCCGCCATCCCCGCTATACCGCCAGCTTCTGGGTCTTTTCCGCCGCCGGGCGGCGTTGGTCCAGGCAAGGGTCGGCCTGGTGCAAAGCTGGGCCAATGAGCCGCTGCTCAAGACCGCTTTTGCCGAACAAGTGAAGTCCATGCAACAGCTTGAGATGCTGATCGAGAAGACGATCAACGATCAGCTCAAAGAAGCCGGTTTGCTGGGCCAGTTAAAACGCTGCCTGAAAGTGGAAGGCATTGGTTTTTTGACAGGAGCGCGTTTGATCACGGCGTTTCAGAGGGGTGACTTCAGAAACGCGGATGCTTTTATCGCCTTTCTGGGAATGGATTTGCGGGTATCAAAATCGGGGCAAAAAGATGGCCGCCGCAGTTTGACCAAGCGCGGTGACCCGGAAGCTCGGCGGCTGCTGCACAATGCGGCAATGTCGGCGAGTCGCACCGAGGCCTGGAAAGATTTTTATCAAGAACAAAGAGCTCGGGGTTTCAGCACGACTCAAGCATTGGTGATGCTGGCTCGAAAGCTCGCTCGGGTGGTATTCGCTCTGCTAAAGGGGCAGGACGAATACCAACCGAAAGTCAGTTGAGGGCTTCCCCTCAACCATAGAATCTCCCACAGGGAATGCAGCATCCCGCAAGCCTGCAAAGGTGCAAATACACCGCGCGGCTGGCCCAAGCGCTCAAGAAGGCCTAGAATTCCCGCATCGTATATTCCCCAAGGTAGCCCTTTAATGTCCTTCGCTGAGCAACTAACCCGCCTGCAAGTCTTCCTCGACGCCGACGAGCTGCATGACGAGGCGCTGGACTACGTGGCCGCCCACGGCTACCTCACTGCGCTGTCGATCTGTTCCGAAAGCGTTCCCGACCGTGAATGGATCGACGCACTCTTCGCCGAAGAGCCGCACTACGCCGACGACACCGAGCGTGAAGCGATCGAATCCACCCTGCTGCTGCTCAAGGCTCACATCGCCCGCCAACTGGCGTCCGACGAAGAGTTCGAGCTGCCGTGCGACCTGGACCTGGGCGACGACCCGGACGACTCCGACCTGCGCGGCTGGTGCATCGGTTTCATGGAAGGCGTGTTCCTGCGCGAAGCGGCCTGGTTCGAAACCGCCGAAGACGAAGTCAGCGAAATGCTGCTGCCGATCATGGTCGGTTCGGGTCTGTTCGACGAACAGCCTGAGTTCTCCGACATCGCGGCCGACGCCAACCTGATGGACGACATGATCGTGCAGATCCCGGAAGCCCTGACCGCGCTGTACCTGCTGTGCAACGCGCCAGACGAAAAACCGGCGATCCTCAAGCCACGTCACCACTAAGGTTTTGCCTATGGACAACCCCATAGGCAACCGCCCCCTGATGTTGCGCTACGTGCTGCTGGCCATCGGCTGGCTGAGCGTAGCGCTGGGGGTGATCGGGATTTTCCTGCCGGTGCTGCCCACCACACCGTTCCTGTTGCTGGCGGCCGCCTGTTTCGCCCGCAGTTCGCCGCGTTTCTATCACTGGCTGGTTGAACATCCACGGCTCGGGCCGTGGGTTCGCGATTACCTGAGCGGCAATGGCATTCCGCTCAAGGGCAAGGTCTATGCGATCGGGCTGATGTGGGCGAGCATTCTGTTCTCTTGCTATCTGGTACCGCTGCCGTGGGCGCGGGGGTTCATGCTGACCAGTGCGGTGCTGGTGACGGTTTACATCCTGCGGCAGAAAACCCTGCATAAACCCTGATTCCCGTAGCAGCTGTCGAGCCCCAGCGAGGCTGCGTTCGGCTGCGAAGCAGTCGCCAATCCGATCAATGCAGTGTGTCAGGAGAAGGTGGGTTGCAGGTTTTGGGGCTGCTTCGCAACCCAACGGGGGCAAGCCCCCTCGCCACGGAAAGCAAACCGCTGACGTCCATTCGTCCGACGACCTGCCCTACCCCGCCCAAATCAGCGCCTAGACTTCAGACATCTGCACCCGAGCGGCCAGACATGTCCCGCAGTCCGCGTAGTCCAGGATGGTCAACGCTCCGACTTCGGTTCGGCGGATGGCTGCTGCTGGCGAGTTTTCTGCTGGCCGGGTTGGGCAGTGTCTGGGCCGACCGGGATTTTGCGCAGATTCTGCAAACGGCCGAAAAACGCTACGGCCCCCTTGGCCCGGCCCAGGGACGGATCGAGGCCTGGAGTCAAATGCTGCAAAGCGAACTCAACCAGCCTGAGCGCGAGCAACTGAACGCGGTCAATCGCTTCTTCAATCAACAACTGAGTTTTCAGGATGACATGCGCATTTGGCGTCAGACTGATTACTGGGCCACGCCGGTGGAATCCTTGATCAAAGCCGCAGGTGACTGTGAAGACTACGCCCTGGCGAAATATTTCAGCCTGCGTCACCTCGGAATTCCCAGCGAGAAACTGCGCATCACCTACGTCAAGGCCCTGACCCAGAACCAGGCGCACATGGTGTTGACCTTCTACGGCAGCCCCACGGCCGACCCGCTGGTGCTGGACAACCTGATCGGCGAGATCCTCCCCGCGTCCCAACGCAAGGATCTGCTGCCGGTGTACGCCTTCAACGCCGAAGGCCTGTACTTGCCAGGGGCCCATGGCGGCAAACGCAGCAGCGACTCGAAAAAACTGTCGCGCTGGCAAGACGTGCTGCAAAAGATGCAAATCGAAGGGTTCGCCGTGGGCGAAGGCTAGCCGCCACAGCAAGGAGCGTTTTATGTCATTGCGCAAACAGTTGTTCCTGGCCATCTGCCTGTTCTTGCTGGTGGCTTTCAGCGGCAACTTTTTTGTCAGCCTGGAAAGCTCTCGCGAACAGATGCTCAGCCAGTTGCGCTCTCACGCCCAGGACGCGGCCACGGCGCTGGGCCTGTCATTGACCGCACAGATCGACGACCCGGCGATGATCGAATTGATGGTCAGCTCGATTTTCGACAGTGGCTATTTCAGCAGCATCCGGGTCATCAACATCGAGAATGAACAGGTGCTGGTGGAACGCAGCGCACCGGCGCAAATAGAAGGCGTTCCGCAGTGGTTTGTGAGCGTGGTCAATCTGCGTCCGCAAGGTGGTGACGCACTGATCACCCGTGGCTGGCAGCAGGCGGCGCGGGTCGAAGTGTTGAGCAATCCGCAATTCGCCTTGGCCAAACTCTGGGATAGCAGCCTCGGCAGCCTGATCTGGTTACTGATTTGCGGGCTGCTCAGCGCCGTGTTCGGCGGCTGGTTGTTGCGCCGGCAACTGCGCCCGCTCGACAACATGGTCAAACAGGCAGAAGCCATCAGCAAACGCGAATTCCGCAGTTTGCCGAAACTGCCGCGCACGCCGGAACTCAAACGCGTGGTGCTGGCCATGAACCAGATGGTCGAAAAGCTCAAGGCGCTGTTCGCCGAGGAGGCCGCGCGCAGTGAAAATCTGCGAGCCGAATCTTATCAGGACGCCCTGACGGGCCTGGCGAACCGGCGCTTGCTGGATGAACATCTGGCCGACCAATTACTGGTTTCCGAGCAAAGCCGCGACGGTCATTTGCTGATGCTGCGAATCAATGACCTGATCGGCCTCAACCAACGCTTGGGCGGCCAGCGCACCGATGCCCTGATCAGTGCCGTCGGCGAGTTGCTCAAGCGCCTGATGCAACCGCCGGAGCGTCGAACCTGGCTCGGGGCGCGCAATCGCGGCGGCGAATTCAGTTTGTTGACCCCAGGCTTGGACAATAAGGACGCGGCACGGCTGGCCTCCGAAATCAGCGCCACCCTGGAAAACCTGCGTCTTACCGGCGCCAGCGACTGCATGCCGGTGGCGCACCTGGGCGTGGTCGCCTATCACCCCGGCGAACCGGCGAGCGACGTGCTGCTACGCCTCGATCAGGCGCTGACCCAGGCCCGGCAACATCCCGAGCGCCCCTGGGTGTACCAAGCCCAGGCCCACACCGATACCGCGCCGAACCATTCCCAACACGATTGGCGCAGCTGGATCGACGAGGCACTGACCGAGGGCAAGATGCAGTTGTATTTCCAACCGGTGGTGCAGTGCGCCGACACCAGCCAGGTGCTGCACCACAAAGTCCTCGCTCGCCTGCTCGATCCGCAGGGCGAGGCGATTGCCGCCGGGCATTTCCTGCCGTGGATCGAGCGTCTTGGCTGGTCGGCGCGATTCGACCTGGCGATGCTCGAAACCACCCTCGAATACCTGGCCGCCAACCGCTGGCCCCTCGCGCTGAGCCTGTCCGGCAGTACCCTGCGCGATCAGGCGCAACTGCAACAGATCCTCGACCTGCTCGAATCGCTGCCAGAACTCGCGCCGCTGCTGATCCTGGAAATCGACGAACGCCAACTGCCACCTCCCGAAGAACTGCAACGCTTGAGCCACAGCCTGCTCAATACCGGTTACCGCATCGGGTTGCAGCATTTCGGCGGCAGCTTCAGCCAGATCGGCAACCTGACGCAACTGGGGCTGGCTTACCTGAAAATCGACGGTGCCTACATACGGGGCATCGATGAGCAGACAGACAAACGCCTGTTCATCGAGGCGATTTTCCGGGCGACCAACAGCATTGATTTGCCGTTGATTGCCGAGATGGTGGAGACACAAGGCGAATTGGAGGTGATTCGCGAGCTGGGGTTGTTTGGGGTGATGGGAAGATTGATTGGGCCGCCGGAGCCGATGTGAGTCAGCCGGCCCGTATCATCAAGTACATCGCGTCATCGTTATCGCGAGCAGGCTCGCTCCCACAGGTCAGGGCCTGCGATCCTCAACCCGAACCTGACTCTTGCTCCAATCGGTGAGCAGGCTGTAAGCCACGGCCAACAACGTCGGGCCGATGAACAAGCCGATGAATCCAAACGCAATCAACCCGCCAAACACCCCGAGCAGCACGATCACCAACGGCAAATTCCCGCCCCGGCTGATCAGGTACGGTTTAAGTACGTTGTCGACCCCACTGATGATGAACGTCCCCCAGATCCCGAGGAACACCGCCATCCCGTACTCCCCTTTCCAGGCCAACCAGGCCGTGGCCGGAATCCACACCAACGGCGGCCCCATCGGAATCAGGCTGAGCAGGAAGGTCACGATCCCCAGCACCAACGCCCCAGGCACGCCGGCAATCAGGAAGCCGATCAACGCCAGCACCGCCTGGGCCGCCGCTGTGCCGATCACCCCATTGACCACCCGCTGCACGGTGCCCGCCACCAGTTCGATGTAATACCCGGCACGCTCACCGATCAGCCGCTCCAGCAGCCCATGAACAAACACCGCCAACCGCGGCCCATCGCGGTAGAAAAAGAACACGAAGACAATACTCAGCGTCAGCTCGAGAATCCCGCCGCCAATCTGTGCACTGCGCGCCAGTAACCAGTTACCCACCTGCCCCAGATAAGGCTTGATCGCCAGCATCATCGCCGCGCCCTGTTGATCGATGCTGTTCCAGATCCCCACCAATCGCTCGCCGACCAAGGGAATACTGCCCAGCCAGGCCGGTGCTTGCGGCAGACCATCGACCTGCACATCCTTGATAAACGCCGTGGCATCACGCACGTGATCCGCCAGGTTGAACCCCAGCCATACCAGCGGCGCCGCCACCAAAAGCATCCAGCCAAGCGTCAACAACAGCGCCGCCAGGGATTCACGGCCGTTGAGCCAACGGGTCAACAGCCGCATCAGCGGCCAACTGGCAAACGCCAGTACCGCGCCCCAGAACAGCGCCGACCAGAAAGGCGCCATCACCCATAAACTCGCGCCAAACAGCACCAGGAGCAGGATCTGCACCAACAGCCGATCGTTATTGAGCATGTAAGGTCCTGAAAAAGTCAGTCAGCAAAGAGTAGGCGAACGCGCAGCACGCGTTCGCCGAATGAAGCTTATCGCAACAGCTCGAAGTGCAAACCAGAGCCTTCGACGCTGCCGGTTTCCATCCGCGTCGCCCGTACGCCCTGGCCGATCAGCGCCTGACGCCAGGCTTCGGCATCGGCCCCCGCAACGCTGACTCGCAGCGTGGTGTCCAGGTTCAAGCCTCGGGAAATCAGACGCAACCAGGTGTCGTCAGGCGCGCCGCCGAGTTTGGGGAAATCGAGTTTCCCGGTGCTTTTGAGCTGGCGCAGCAAAGTCGCGGACGTCGGCAGCACATCACCCAGCGGCGTGGAGGCGTCGAACTGTTCGACGTGCAGATAAGCCCTGCGATTGCCGCGAGTAATGCTGTAAAGCGCCACCAGTGTGTTGTCTCGAGGGGCCGCCAGACGCAGCAGCAAATAAGCCTGCTCATTATCGGCGCCATAAAGCTTGGCATTGCCGAAGACTTCATTGGCCCACAGCGCTACTTTCGCCACAATCCCGGGCCTGGCACCAGAACAACAACTCAGCGCCTTGCTTCTGCAAGGCTTCGCGAGCGGCGGTGAAGGCATCGGTGGAGGAATGCTCCGGTGGCAACTCGTAGGTGACCGAGGTGGTTTGACCCCGAGCCGAGACTTGGCCGTCGAAGCGCAACTGGCCGCTGATCTTGCGGATCGAACCCAGCGGGTAGATCCGCTCGAGCTCAGCCACAGGGCGATAGTCGACAATCTGCGCATCGGCCATACGCGGCACGATCGGCAGGTCCTGGCTGCCCGGGATGTCGGCGGCAAATAACAGAGGGCTGAAACAGCACAGCGCCAGCAGATTGAGAGAACGCATGGATAGACTCATCGAATCAGCATGGCCTGGGCACCCTTGATGACACTGTCGTCATCGATGCGCTGGGGCACCTGCAAACCGCGTTGTACCGCAGGACGTGCCTCCATGGCTGCCATCCAGCGTTGCAAGGCCGGCAAGCCCTCCACCGAGACCCCTGACCAGTCGTAGCCACGGACCCACGGAAAAGTCGCGATATCGGCAATGCTGTACTCGCCCGCCAGGAACTCTACGGCTTGCAAACGCGTGTCGAGTACCTCGTACAAGCGCCGGGTTTCATGTTGATAGCGGTCGATGGCACCCTGGAGTTTTTCCGGAAAATAGCGGAAGAACACGTTGGCCTGGCCCTGCATCGGACCGATGCCGCCCATCTGGAACATCAGCCATTGCAACACCACCGAACGCCCTTTCGGGTCCTGGGGCAGCAGTTTGCCGGTCATCTCGGCGAGGTAAATCAGAATTGCGCCGGACTCGAACACGGCGAAATCGCCATTGGCGCGGTCGACAATCGCCGGAATCCGGCCATTGGGGTTGATCTTGAGGAAGTCCGGGGACTTCTGTTCCTTTTTGTCGAAACTCAAGGCGTGCACCGTGTAGGGCAGGCCGAGTTCCTCGAGCACGATAGAGACCTTGTGGCCATTCGGGGTCGCAGCGGTGTACAGATCTATCATGGTTGTCTCCCATTTCAACCCGCCCAGCCTCGACAGTTGCCCGGCGCAAGTCAAGGAACGGCGAAGAACCGATTGAAACAGTCTGCGACAAGGTCGGCACCGGATTCGTCATTCAGGTGCAAATGGTGGCCGCCAGGCAACTGTTCCCGGCTAAAGGGTAGACGTTCCAGCAACTCGGGATGTTTGGCGAGCATGCCGTCAGCCGCAACCACCAGGTGTGCAGGACAACTGACGCGCTGGACGAAGGCCATCGCCTGTTCCGTGGTCAGACGTAGCGGCGATGGCAGGGTCAGGCGGTTGTCGGTGCGCCAGGTATAACCACCCGGCACCGGCATCAAGCCGCGCTGGGCCAGCAGTTCGGCGGCCTCGCGACTGACTGCCACCAGGCCTTTCATGCGCGCTTCGATGGCCCGGTCGAGGGTGCTGTAGACCGGTTTGCGTTTTTCCCGCAGATCCAGCTGCGCTTGCAGGGCCATACCCATGCGCTCGGCGGCGTTTTCGCCTTTGTCTGTAGGAGGAATGATGCCGTCAATCAAGGCCAGATGCGTGACCCGTTCCGGCAACGAGCCAGCCAGCACCAGCGAAACGATCGCCCCCAGGGAATGCCCCAGCAGTGCAAACCGTTTCCATCCTAATTGCTCGGCCACTTGCAGCACGTCGTGGGCGTAGTCCCACAGCGCATAACCGGCGCCGTTCGGCCGATGCCCCGAGTGACCGTGCCCGGCCATGTCCAGCGCGATGATGCGCAAGCCTTTGAGCTTGGGCGCCAACCGGGCAAAGCTGTTGGCATTGTCCAGCCAACCGTGCAAGGCGATCACCGGCAAGCCGTCCTCGGGACCGAACAGGTGCGCCGCCAACTCGATATGCGGCAGGCTCAGGCGAACTTCTTCAACGATGCTGTTCATGCGCAATCCTGTTGGCTGCGACCGTCCCAACGGCTGAACAGATTCTTCAGCAGCGTGGCCGTGTCCTGCGGGCGTTCGAGGGGAAACATGTGGCCGCCGGGCATGGTCAAGGACTCGCCCAAGGGCATGCGCCCGACGGAACGGGCGTGATGGCGCATCACCACGCGGCTCTTGTGCCCGCGAACCACCGCCAGCGGCACTTTCAACTGCCGTGCACGGCCAGGGCTGGTGTGGGGTACGCCGCGGTAGATGCTGATTTCCGTGGCCGGATCGAAACGCAGCCGCAACTTGTCGCCGACCTTTTGCAAACCATGTTGAAGGTAGGCCTCGAAGCATTCCGGATCGAAGCCACGAAACAGGGTTTTACCGGCGAAATACAGGCGAGCCGCGTCCAGATCGGCGAACTCTTCCCGTCGTCCCAATGTACGGCCAGCCGGGGTCAGGCGATCGATGAAACCGAACCGTTTGGCGGCACGGATCACCCACTGATCGGCGCGGGTCAGCACTGGCGAGTCGAGCATGACCACGCCGCGATACAGCTCAGGGCAACGCAAGGCGGCGTGCAGGTGCAACACGCCACCAAAGGAATGGCCGACGCCCCAGACCGGTTCCGGCTGCTGCTTGAGGTGATGGATCAGTTCGTCCACCAGATTGTTCCAGTTGTCGTCCGCCGGAAAACGCGGGTCATGGGCGTGCTGCTCCAGATGCGTCACCTGGTATTCGGGCGCCAGCGCCGCGAACAACTTGCCGTAGGTCCCCGAAGGAAAGCCATTGGCGTGGGCGAAAAATATCTGTTGCGACATACCTGCAAATCCATGAGCGAGAACGGAGGTTGATTGTCCGTAAGACCGTGCCCTACAGCAATGACCGTAACTGACAGGAATGATGACAGTCGGGTCAGGGCTATGGACCATTGAGCATTCACTGAAAATCTTGTGGCGAGCGAGCTTGCTCCGGGCGGCGTTCCGACGCTCGGTTGCGCAGCAGCCGCAAAACCGGCGAATGCGGTATGACCAGAGCGATGTATTCCGGGTTGGGGCCGCTTCGCGACCCAGCGGGAGCAAGCTCCCTCGCCACAAAAGTTCGCCGACCATGAATCTTTGGCTCGATCAGGAATCAACGCGCCGGTGGATTTTCACCCAGCGGCACCACCGCCATGGTCAGGCGCGACACGCAACTGGCCTTGCCCTCATCGCTGCTCAAGCGAATATCCCAGACATGGGTGGTGCGACCGATGTGAATCGCCTTGGCCACCGCCGTCACTCGCCCACTGCGCAGGCCGCGTAAATGGTTGGCGTTGATTTCCAGGCCCACGCAATAAAACTTGCTGGCGTCGATGCACAGGTAACTGGCCATCGAGCCGACGGTTTCGGCCAACACCACCGAGGCGCCGCCGTGCAGCAAACCAAAGGGCTGATGCGTGCGATGGTCGATGACCATACTGGCAGTCAGGGACTCGTCATCGAAGGCTTCAAAGCGAATATCCAGCACTTCGCTGATGGTATTTTTCCCGATTGCGTTCAACTGCTCGACGTTGGGAATGGTGCGCCACAGACTCATCGTTACGTTCCTTTGCTGGAGTTGTTCGTGGCTCAATCCTGCCACAGCACCGCCTCACTACGCTCGCTCCATTCTTCAAAGCGCGCACCGTAAGCCGCTTCGATCATGTTGCGTTTGATCTTCAGGGTCGGTGTCAGGAAACCGTTTTCCACCGCCCAACTGTCCTTGACCACCACCAGCCGACGCAAGCGTTCATGCCTGTCGAGGACGCCGTTGACCTCCTCCAGCAGCTTTTCCAGGCTTGAATGCAAACCCGCCCGCGCCGATCCATTCGCGTCCTGCTGGCCCACCGCCGACAACACGCACAAGCCCAAGGGTGCGCTCAGGCCATCGCCGACCACGCACACTTGTTCGATTCGCGAATGCACCGCCAGGCGATTTTCGATCGGTGCCGGGGCAACGTATTTGCCTTTGCTGGTTTTGAAGATTTCCTTCAGCCGCCCGGTCAGCCGCAGGTTGCCTTCGGCATCTTCCTCGCCCTTGTCACCGGTGCGCAGGAAGCCATCCTTGGTGAGGGTTTCGGCGGTTTTTCCAGGTTCCTTGAAATAGCCAAGCATGGTCGCGCCGCTTCGCACCAGCACTTCGCCGGACGGTTCGATGCGCACTTCGACCTCCGGGCACGGTTTGCCGATCCAGCCGGGTTTGTCCTGCCCCGGCCGGCCTATGTGGGAATAACCGCAGCTTTCGGTCATGCCATAAACCTCCAGCACATCCAGCCCCAGCTTTCGGTACCAGAGCAACAAGGTCTGCGGCACGGGCGCAGCGCCGGACAAGGCAATGCGCAAGGCATCCAGCCCCAGCCCGGCGAGGACTTTGTGCCCGACCCGTTTGCCGATCCAGGGCAAACCGAGCAGGAAGTCGAGGCGTTTTGCCGGGATTTTGCTGTAGACGCCCATCTGGAATTTGGTCCAGATCCGCGGCACGCCAAACAGCGCGGTCGGCCGGGCACGCTGCAAATCGGTGAGGAAAGTGTCGAGGCTCTCGGCGAAAAACACGGTTTGCCCGGTGTAGATCGACGCCAGCTCGACGAACATGCGCTCGGCAACATGGCACAGCGGCAGATAAGACAGCAGGCGGTCCGACTCATTAAGGTCGAACAGCTGCGTGCCATGGGTAGTGGCAAATCCCAAGGTGGCGAAACTGTGCATCACGCCTTTGGGCTGGCCCGTGGTGCCGGAGGTGTAAATAATGGTCGCCAGTTGATCGGCGGCGGGTTTGGGGTCGTCCTGAGTCGGCGAGCTGCGTTGCAGATCGGCCCAGCTGAAATCGAAATTGCCGGCCGGACACAGGGGCAGGCTGATGGTCGGCAGGTCGGGGCTGACCCCGGCGGACATGCCCGGCCAGTCATCCAGCTTGCCGATGAAGGCTAGCGCGGCTTCAGAATGATCGAGCACCTGGGCTACGGAATCGGCGGTCAGATTGGGATAAAGCGGCACCGAGACATGCCCGGCCATCCAGATCGCCAGGTCGGCGATAATCCAGTGGGCGCAGTTTTTCGAAATCAGCGCGATGTGGCTGCCCTGCGGCAATTCGCGAGCCCGCAACCAGTGGGCGGCACAACGCGCCTGATGGCCGACGTCGGCCCAGGTCAGCGTTTCGACCTGGCCGCCCCCCGTTGGCTGGACCAGAAAGCGCTGGCGCGGATGACGGGCTTCACGCTCGTAGAAGATATCCAATGGCAAACGAAAAGCAGCAGACATGCGACTTGCCCCTTTATTTTTTATCTGGAGCAAGCGTAGTCAACCAAGCAAGTGCTTGGTTGACTATTTCACACAAAAAACCGAACGCTACCGCCCTCTGTAGGAGCAGAAGCAAAGGTCACAGCCACTGCCAAAACCGTTACGGGTGTTGGATGCCGTTGAGCTTCATCGACCCGATCAGCAGTTCATTGTTTTCAAGCTCGGCCAGGCCGGCGGTGCTGACTTTTTCCGGTGGATGGCCAGCGCCGTGCTGCAGATAGCTCAGCAGGTTGCCCACCAGCGGATTGTGACTGACCAACAGGACGTCACTCACCGATACGAGCTGCTCCGCCACCTTGTCCGGATCGGTATCCGGGGTCAACCAGTCAACCGTGCGGATCTCCGGCTCGAAACCCAGTGCCTCACGCACCAGCAAAGCGGTCTCCTGCGCTCGCAGGAAAGGACTGGCATAAATGGCGGTGAGCGGCTTGCCGATCAATTGGGCGGCAGCGCGCAACACCTCTTCACGCCCCTTGACGGTCAGCGTCCGCTCGGAGTCCGGGCGAGTACCGTGAGGCTCGGCTTCACCATGACGCAATACCCAGAGTTTCATAGCTTCGGTTCCTCATCTCGGGCCGGATGCGGTGCCGGCGCCACAACGTGAGGCGCTTCACCTTCCGGTGTACGCGGCGCTGGCCAGTCGGCGAACGGCCAGGGTTTCTGGTCGCTGTGAAAACTGCCGAAACGACCGATCTGCGCCAGAAACTGGCTCAGGCTGTCGCCGAAATTCATCAGGCTGGCGCTCGGTGCGCCATAAATCAAACGATAGATCAGTTGCACCAGCACCACCGCACCGAGGATGAATTGCGCCACTTGCCAGACCAGCACATAGACAATCATCCACAGCACGCGCAGCAGGATGGATTCGTACTTGGCTTCTACTTTCGGATCATTCATGTCTGTCTCGCTCCCTGCCCGTATTGGTTAAGTGCTCAGTTGAAATCACTGGTGGAAATAAAGTCCACGTCGGTTTTCGGTTCACCACGCATCAATAACTCAATGACCTGATTCAGCGTGCGCCCTTCGAACAGAATCGCGTGCAATCCGGCGACCAGCGGCATATAGACGCCCACGTCCTGGGCCTTGGCCTTGAGTACCTTGAGGGTATTCACGCCTTCGGCGACTTCGCCCAGACGCGTCACCGCATCCTCCAGGCTCAAGCCCTGGCCGAGGGCAAACCCGACCTGATAGTTGCGACTTTTCGGCGACGAGCAAGTGACGATCAAATCGCCGACGCCCGCCAGCCCCAGGAACGTCATGGGGTTGGCGCCCTGATTCACCGCAAAGCGAGTCATTTCCGCCAGTGCCCGGGTGATCAGCATGCTCTTGGTGTTTTCTCCCATGCCCAACGCCACCGCCATGCCGGCAATGATGGCGTAGACGTTTTTCAGTGCCCCGCCCAGCTCCACGCCAAAGCGGTCGGCGCTGGCGTACACGCGAAAGGTCCGGCCATGCAGCGCGGCCTGGACCTGCTGGCAAAGGTCTTCATCTTCGCTGGCGACTACTGTGGCGGTCAGTGCGTGTTCGGCGATTTCACGGGCCAGGTTCGGCCCGGACAGCACGCCGATGCGCGCTTGTGGGGCGATATCTTCAAGAATCTGGCTCATCAGCTTGAAGGTATGGGCTTCGATGCCTTTGGTCAGGCTCACCAGCATTTTGCCACTCAAAAGCTCGGCGTAGGGTGCCAGCACCGAGCGCAACGCGCTGGACGGCAACGCGACGAAGCACAGGTCGCAAGCCTTCAGGGTGGCTTGCAGGTCCGTGACCGCTTCTACCGCCGCAAGAATCTTGATGCCTTTGAGGTAACGCGGGTTCTCGCGATCGACCCGAATAGCCTCGGCCTGCTCGGGGTCACGCATCCACAGCCGGACCTGATGACCGTTCTCGGCCAGCAGATTAGCCACGGCGGTACCAAAACTTCCGCCTCCCAGGACCGCAATTGGGCGCTGTTCAGTCATATGCAATCCGTTAATCCATACCAGTGGCGATGTCGGCATTATACGGAGCGGCCCAGTGGCGGCCAGCCCCTGCATCAATTACCGGCACTTGTAGGAAGAAGACCAAGAAAACCGAGGAAAATGCCCTCATCGTGACTGGAAAAGTCATTGCGCTCGGTTAACATGCGCGCCAACTAATCGCTGACAAGGCTGTGTCGTGTCTTTTGGCTCTCCCTCTCCTCGCTCACCGCTGGTACTGGCGCTGATCTTCAGCTCGCCATTGCTGGCCGACGACTTGTTTCTGGACAACGATCCGTTGCCGCAAGTACTCACCGCGACGCGCCTGAAGCAGTCGCCGGCGGCCGTGCCGGGCAGCATGACGGTGATCGACAGCGAACTGATCAACGCCAGCGGCGCGCGGGACATCAGCGAGTTGCTGCGGCTGGTGCCGGGAATGATGGTCGGCAATATCAACGGCAATCAGGCGGCGGTGAACTACCACGGCACCAACGCCAGCGAAGCACGGCGCATGCAAGTGCTGATCGACGGCCGCTCGGTATACCGCGCAGGCCTGGCCACGGTGGACTGGAGTGATATTCCGGTGGCTATGGAAGACATCGAGCGCATCGAAGTTTTCCGCGGCCCGAACACCGTCAGCTACGGCGCCAACGCGCTGATGGCGGTGGTCAACATCATCACTCGCAAACCGGCCGACAGCCACGGCACGCGGCTGAAAGTCACCCATGGCCAACGCGGTATCAACGACTTCTACGCCAGCCAGGGCATGGGTTGGGACAGCGGTGACTTGCGCCTGTCGTTGTCCGGCCAACAAGACGATGGCTTCGACTCGGACCACACCGGTGCCGATTACCGCGACAGCCGTCGCTTGAACCGCTTCAGCCTCGCCGTCAGCCAGACGCTCAATGAAAACCAGAGCATCGATTGGCAACTGAATGCCAAGGACGGGAGCAACCAGCGGCCGTATACCTACCGACCAGTGTTCTCAGGGATTACCGCTGCCGGGAACAATTCCGACGTCATCGCCAAGGACTATGCCGGTTCGCTGCGCTGGAACCTGGACATCAATCCCGATCACAGCCTTTATATTCAAGGCTCGGCGCAACACTGGGATCGGCAACAGACCTGGCGTGCCTGCGATGCCGAAATCTCGTTCAGCCCGGAACTGACAGAGCTCTGGCAACTCAACCCGAACTACACCGAACGCCTGGCGCGCAACATGGAGCGCTACACGGGTTCCGGCGCACCGGCGGGTACTGCGGCTGAACAAGCGCTGGGCAATCAGGTCCTGAGGCAATGGCAAAACGGCGCCCGGCAAACCGTCTGCGGCAACATTGACCAGAGCGCCCGGGAATCGCGATACGACCTCGAACTGCAAGATACGCTCAGCCTGTCCGACACTCTGCGGCTGGTCAGCGGCATGAACTATCGTTACGACCGGGCAAATTCCGAGACCTACTTCAATGGCACGCTCGACGACACCACCTGGCGAGTGTTCGGCCAACTTGAGTGGCGCGCCACCGAGCACTGGTTGCTGCAGGGCGGTGCGATGTTCGAAGACACGCAATTGACCGGCAATTCGCTTACCCCGCGGGTGGCGGTCAATTACCTGATCAACCCGCGCCACGGCTTGCGCGCGGTGTATTCGGAAGCCATCCGCTCGCCGGACATGTTCGAGAACAACGTCAACTGGAGTTATCAGGTGACCAACCTGCAGCCCAGTGCCTATGGCCAGACCAGCGCCCGCTATTTCGTCAAGACCCGTGGCCCGGGCAACCTCGAACAGGAACGCATGCGCTCCCGGGAATTGGGCTACAACGGCTATTTCACTGAGTGGGGGCTGACGGTCGATGTAAAGCTGTTCTACGACGAAATCACCGGCATGATCAGCGAACCGCTGCGCAACAATCAGTACATCGCCAGCAACTCGAACAACTCGCGCTTTTCCGGGGCTGAAACCCAGCTGGACTGGCGCGTCAACAGCACCGATCGCCTGCGCCTGACCTATGCCTACGTCGATGCCGAGTCGAGCAACCCGCTGGATGCACAACAGACTGCGCGCCACAGTGGCTCCGCCGGTTGGCTGCGAAACTGGGACCACGGCTGGAACAGCGCACTCTTCTACTATGGCGCCGACGCCCTCAACGGTTATCGCTTCGAACGGGTCGATACCCGCATCGCCAAACGCATCGGCCTGGGCAAGGCCAATCTGGAACTGGCCGGGATCCTCCAGCAACGCCTCGACAATCAGCCCACCACCTTCGTTGACAACAACTACGACGAACGCAGGGTGCTCTACTTCAGCGCGGAGCTGGAGTTCTAAGATGCAGCATCGCCCGGCACCGAAGACGCCAACCCTTGGCCGCCTGCTGGCCGGGTTGTGCCTGGTGTTTAGCGGGCTGCTGTGCAGTCTGCCAGTACGCGCCGCCGACATTCTGCTGACCGGTGCCGAAGAAAGCCCCGGCGTGCAGTCTTTCACCCAGGCCCTGAGCGAGTTGCGCCCCACCGACCGCGTGCATTTCCAGCCGCTCGCCAGCCTGCCGGCGCCAGGTCAACTACCGGCCGGCACCCGCCTGGTGCTGCTCGACTTGCCGAGCCTCGACTGGCGCCTGCAAGACACTCAGGGCCCGCCGACGCTGGTGCTGCGTATCAGCCGCCTGCAAGCCCACCAACGCCTGGGCAATGACCAGCCCTCGCATCTCAGCCTGCTCTGGAGCGATCCGCCGCTGGATCGACAGTTACGCCTGACCCGACTCCTCCTGCCTCAGGCCCGGCGGGTCGGCGTACTCTTCGACACCCACAGCGAATTCCTTTTGAAGGAACTGCATCAGGCGGCGCAGCCTCTGGGCCTTGAGATAGTCACCGAGCGTTGGGACAACACCAATGACAGCCGCCCCTTGCAGACCTTGCTGAAAAACAGTGACGTGCTGCTGGGTCTGGACGATTCAGATTTGTACAACCCCAAAACCGTGAAAAACCTGCTGCTCAGCAGCTATGCACAGCAACTGGCGTTGATCGGTCCCAACGCAGCCTTCGTCAAGGCCGGCAGCCTGGCCAGCACCTACAGCGACCAGAGCGATTGGCTGGGGATTCTCGACGAGTTGCTCGACCGACCATCAAGCACCTGGCCGCGCACACTCTATCCGCAACACTTCAAGGTCTTGAGCAACCCGCAAGTGGCTCGTTCATTGGGTATTGAACCGATGAATGAAGCCTCTGTCGCAACACAGCTGGCCGAAGGAGAACGCCGCCCATGACCTTCCGTCGCGGTTGGGACATCAATACCCGCACCCAGATCATCAGCCTCGGCCCGGCCCTGCTGCTGACGTTGCTGCTGATCAGTTTTTTCACCTTCGTGCGAATCCAGGACCTGCGCCAGGAACTCAATCACACCGGTCAGTTGATCGCCAACCAACTGGCGCCGGCCACCGAATACGGGGTGATCTCGGGCAATAACGAAGTGCTCGAAAGTTTGCTCAAGGCCACCCTGGCCACGCCCAATGTGCGCTTTCTGGAAGTACAGGACAGCACCAACCGGATTCTGGTGTACGTCGAACAACCGTCGCAAACCCACAGCCGCTCGCACCAGGTCGAAGTGTTCCAGGCACCGGTGCGGCTGCAACGCATCGCCCTGCACAATGACTTTTTCCAGAACAGCCGTACCACCGCCAGTGCACCGGGCGAGGATTATCTGGGCCGGGTGATCGTCGGCCTGTCCAATGACGCCTTCAACCAACGCCAGCAGGAAATCCTCTTCAAGGCCGGGGTCCTGGCGTTGTTTGCCCTGCTGTTTACGTTTTTGCTGGCTCGGCGCCTGGCCGGCAGCCTGTCGCAACCGATCCACGACATCGGCAACGCCGTCAAGGCGATTCAGGAAGGCGACTACAAAACACCCCTGCCGATTGTCGACGACACCGAACTGGGCGCCCTGTCGCAACACATCAACAACCTGGCCAAAGGCCTTGAACAAGCCAGCCGCGAACAGCACCAGGCCATGGCACAACTGATCCAGACCCGCGAGGAAGCGGAAAAGGCCAACAACGCCAAATCCGATTTCCTGGCCATGATGAGCCATGAACTGCGCACGCCGATGAATGGCGTGCTGGGCATGCTGCAACTGCTGGAAACCACCGAGATGACCGAGGAACAGATCGAGTACGCGGCACTGGCTTCGGAATCCACCGAACACCTGCTCAAAGTGATCAACGACATCCTCGATTTCTCGCGCATCGAGCGTTCGGAACTGGAGCTGGAGCACATTCCGTTCAACCTCGCGGACCTGATCGGCAGTTGCGCCCAGTCGTTCCAGCACAGCGCGGCACAACGCGGGCTCGACCTGCAATTGCTGATCCCCGAAGACATGCGCGCCCTGCAGGTTCAGGGCGATCCGACGCGGATCCGGCAGATTCTGGTCAATCTGGTCGGCAATGCGCTGAAATTCACCGAACAGGGGCGCGTCACGATCGAACCGCAGTGGCAGTCCCTGGATCAAGAGCTGCTGTGGTTCACCTGCACCGTGCGCGACAGCGGGATCGGTATCCCGGCCGAAAGTCTGGAATTGATGTTCAACGCGTTCCAGCAGGCCGACAGTTCTATTTCAAGACGTTACGGCGGCACCGGGCTGGGGCTGCCGATTGCCCGCACCCTGGCAGAGCGGATGGGCGGCACCTTGCGCGCTCAGAGCGAAGAAGGCGTTGGCTCGGTGTTCACCCTGGAAATCCCTTTGGCCCTCTACAAGCAGTCGTTGCCCGTGCGAACGCCGCGAGTACACACCGACAATGACCACGGCGAAGGTCGCAATGTGTTGCTGGTGGAGGACAATCCGGTCAACCGCACTGTCGTCGAGGCAATGTTGCGCAGTCTGGGCTTTACTGTCAGCGTCGTCACCGATGGTGCACAAGCGGTACGCAGTGCCGAGAGTCTGATTTTCGAAGCGATCCTGATGGACTGCCGACTGCCGGTCATCGACGGCTACGAGGCCACCCGACAGATTCGCCAATTGCCCGGCTGCGCCGACGTGCCGATCATCGCCCTGACGGCCAACGCCTTGCAGGGTGACCGCGAAGCCTGTTTGTCCGCAGGAATGAACGATTACCTGGCCAAGCCCTTCAAACGCACTGATCTGCAGCAAATTCTGCAACGATGGGTGCAGTAGAACAGGCCATTCGGCTATCTGCGACTGGCGTGAACGACGAAAGTGCGGCAGTCTTAGGCACCCGAACGAGCCCCAAAAGGGGCTTGAATAATAATTTCAGTGCACAAGTGTACATTCATGTCCTTGGCGCTGTGACTTTCACCACAACGCAATAGTCTATGAGTAGGCTGCTGACTCGAGGCATGAACGCTTCGATCGGCCGGGAAGATTCGCCCACCCTGCCGCATGGACTATTGAGGAGCTCGCATGACCAAACAAAACGCCTTTACTCGGGAAGACCTGCTGCGCTGCAGTCGCGGTGAGCTGTTCGGCCCAGGTAACGCGCAACTGCCCGCCCCGAACATGCTGATGGTCGATCGCATCACTCTGATCAGTGAAGAGGGTGGCAAGTACGGCAAAGGTGAATTGGTCGCCGAGCTGGATATCACTCCGGACCTGTGGTTCTTCGCCTGCCACTTCGAAGGTGATCCGGTGATGCCGGGCTGCCTGGGCCTCGATGCCATGTGGCAACTGGTCGGTTTCTTCCTCGGCTGGCAAGGTCTGCCGGGCCGCGGTCGCGCCCTGGGCTCGGGCGAAGTAAAATTCTTTGGCCAGGTACTGCCGACGGCCAAGAAAGTCACCTATAACATTCAAATCAAACGCATCCTCAAAGGCAAACTGAACCTGGCTATCGCCGATGGTTCCGTGACCGTTGACGGCCGCGAAATCTATACCGCCGAAGGCCTTCGGGTCGGCGTTTTCACTTCCACTGACAACTTCTAAGGGTTATCCGCATGCGCCGCGTCGTTATCACTGGTCTGGGCATCGTTTCGTGCCTGGGCAATGACAAAGAGACCGTCTCCGCTAACCTGCGTGCAAGCCGCCCTGGCATCCGGTTCAACCCGGAATATGCCGAAATGGGTCTGCGTAGCCAGGTTTCCGGCTCCATTGACCTTCCCCTCGAAGAGCTGATCGATCGCAAGATCTATCGCTTCGTCGGCCACGCGGCGGCTTACGCCTACCTGGCCATGAAAGATGCCATCGCTGACTCCGGCCTGACCGAAGAGCAGGTTTCCAACGTGCGTACCGGCCTGATCGCCGGTTCCGGTGGCGCGTCGACCTTGAACCAGATGGAAGCGCTGGACATCCTGCGCGAGAAAGGCGTCAAGCGCGTCGGCCCGTACCGCGTCACGCGGACCATGGGCAGCACCGTTTCGGCTTGCCTGGCGACGCCGTTCAAGATCAAGGGTGTGAATTACTCGATCTCCTCCGCGTGCGCCACCAGTGCTCACTGCATCGGTAACGCTGTGGAGCAGATCCAGATGGGCAAGCAGGACATCGTGTTCGCTGGCGGCGGTGAAGAAGAACACTGGAGCCAATCGTTCCTGTTCGACGCCATGGGCGCCCTGTCCAGCCAGTACAACGAAACCCCGGAAAAAGCTTCCCGTGCCTACGACGCCAAGCGTGACGGTTTCGTCATCGCCGGCGGTGGCGGCATGGTCGTAGTCGAAGAGCTGGAACACGCTCTGGCCCGTGGCGCGAAGATCTACGCGGAAATCGTTGGCTACGGCGCGACCTCCGACGGCTACGACATGGTCGCCCCAAGCGGCGAAGGCGCCATCCGCTGCATGCAGATGGCCATGGCCACCGTCGACACTCCGATTGACTACCTGAACACCCACGGCACCTCGACTCCGGTCGGCGACGTCATGGAAATGAAAGGTGTGCGTGAAGTGTTCGGCGACAAGGCCCCGGCCATCAGCTCCACCAAGAGCCTGTCGGGTCACTCCCTGGGCGCCGCTGGCGTTCACGAAGCGATCTACTGCCTGCTGATGATGGAAGGCAACTTCATGGCGGGCTCCGCCAACATCGACGAACTGGACCCGGAAGTGGCAGACATGCCAATCCTGACCAAGACTCGCGAAGACGCCACCATCAACACGGTGATGAGCAACAGCTTCGGCTTCGGTGGCACCAATGCCACGCTGGTACTGAAGCGCTGGCAGGGTAAGTAATACCCTGTCGATTCGCCGTAAATAAAAACGCCCCGACTGGTTCGGGGCGTTTTTTTTGTGCCTGTAAATAATGTTCATGATGCGTGGATTGCTCTTGTAGGAGCCAGGCTTGCCGGCGAAGGCGTATTCAAGGACGCTTTCGCCGGCAAGCCTGGCTCCTACAGGTACAAGCCGCGTTTTCTGTCTCGCAAACATGAAACATTTGTCATGAAACTCAGCGACCTGCGACTGAATGTCGCGTATTTCGCGGGCTGCAGGACTTTTGCCGATTCTGCAAAAATTCGCTACCGAACTCTGCCATTTACTTAGCCAGCTAACAAATCATATAACAAAGGCCTGCACACGCCTTGCTGCAGATAACAGAGATTGGAGCTAGCAGATGACTGTAAAAGTAACTGAACGCGACGATTCACATATGTCCCATGAAGGCATCGCCGCCGGTATCCGCATCTGGGATGTACATCAACAAGACCTGCTGGTCGGGATGTTCCACTCCGAGACCGAAGCCCACCAGTACAAGGCCGAACTGGAAACACTGGAGCAGCAACGCGAAGCGCGTTCTGCATAACCACCGCATTGAAAACGACAAAACCCTGAACCAGTGAGAAACTGTGGCGAGGGAGCTTGCTCCCGCTTGAGTGCGTAGCACTCACAAAAATCGGCAATTGCTGCCAGATTTTCAGGGCCGCTACGCAGCCCAACGCGAGCAAGCTCGCTCGCCACAAAGGCTTACCACATCAGATCATCAGGAATCTGATAAGCCGCGTACGGATCGTCTTCGGCGCTGACTTCTTCTGTCTTCACATTCAGCTGCACGATGCGCTGTGGATCGCGCTCCTGGATCTTCAGGGCCGCTTCACGAGGGATCACTTCGTAACCGCCGGCATGATGCACGATCGCCAGCGAGCCGCTGCTGAGCTTGTTGCGCATCAGCGTGTTGACGGAGATGCGCTTGACCTTCTTGTCGTCGACGAAGTTGTAGTAGTCCTCGGTGGTCAGCTTGGGCAGGCGCGAGACTTCGATCAACTGCTTGACCTGGGCCGCACGGGCCTTCGCTTCAGCCTTCTCTTGTTGCTGGCGGTTCAGCTCCTGATCGCGCTTGACCTTCTCGGCCATGGCTTCCTGAGCGGCACGCTGCTGGGAGTCATCGAGTTCGATCTGGCCTTTGTGGGCCAGACGTTGCTGCTTCTGCTTCTCTTTGCCGACCTGTTTGGCCTGCTTTTGGTTGACCAGCCCTGCTTTGAGCAACTGGTCGCGAAGGGAAATGCTCATGGTGCTTATTTCTCACTTAGGCAACAGCTCAGCCGCAGCTGGGCAAATTCTTTTCCTGACGTTTGGCTTCGCCCCACAAGGCGTCCAACTCTTCGAGGGTGCAATCTTCTATGGGACGGTGGGTGTCGCGCAATGCCTGTTCGATAAATCGGAAGCGTCTTTCAAACTTCGAGTTCGCGCCGCGCAGTGCGGTTTCCGGATCGACCTTGAGGTGTCGCGCCAGATTGACCACGGAAAACAGCAGGTCGCCGACTTCATCGGCAATCGCTGCCGAGTCATTGTCGGCCATGGCTTCGAGCACTTCGTCGAGCTCTTCGCGAACCTTGTCGAGCACCGGCAACGCGTCCGGCCAGTCGAAACCGACCTGCCCTGCACGCTTCTGCAGTTTTGCCGAACGGGACAGCGCCGGCAGCGCCGCGGGCACATCATCGAGCAAGGACAACTGCTGCGGCGCCGAAGACTTCTCGGCGCGTTCTTCAGCCTTGATCTCTTCCCAACGCTGCTTGACCTGCTCCTCACTCAAACGCGCGATGTCCAGCGGTGCGTACAGATCACCAGTGGGGAACACGTGAGGATGACGGCGGATCAACTTGCGCGTGATGCTATCGACCACGCCCGCAAACTCGAAGCGCCCTTCTTCCCGCGCCAGTTGGCTGTAATAAACCACCTGGAACAACAAGTCGCCCAACTCACCCTGCAAGTGATCGAAGTCGCCACGCTCGATGGCGTCGGCGACTTCGTAGGCTTCCTCGAGGGTGTGCGGGACGATGGTGGCGTAAGTTTGCTTGATGTCCCACGGGCAGCCGTATTGCGGGTCGCGCAGACGGTTCATCAGGTGCAACAGGTCTTCAAGTGAATACATCTTTCAAAATCTCTACATACCTGTAGGAGCGCCGCACCGCTCGCTCCTACAGGTTCACCATCAATTTCCGTGCAGGCCACTCACGGTGTGCGGTTACGGCGGGTTTCGATGATGTTCGGCAACTGGGAAATCCGCCCCAGCAACCGCCCCAGCGCATCCAGCCCCGGAATCTCGATGGTCAGGGACATCAACGCCGTGTTGTCCTCTTTGTTCGAGCGGGTGTTGACCGCCAGCACGTTGATCCGCTCGTTGAGCAGCACCTGCGACACGTCACGCAGCAGACCGGAGCGATCGTAGGCACGGATGATGATGTCCACCGGATAGGTGAGCACCGGCACCGGGCCCCAGCTGACCTGGATGATCCGCTCCGGCTCGCGCCCGGCAAGTTGCAGCACCGAGGCGCAGTCCTGACGGTGGATGCTCACACCACGGCCCTGGGTGATGTAACCGACGATGGCATCCCCCGGCAACGGTTGGCAGCAGCCGGCCATCTGGGTCATCAGGTTGCCGACGCCCTGGATCTGGATGTCGCCGCGCTTGCCCGGTTTGTAGCCGGTAGCTTTGCGAGGGATCAGCTCCAATTGCTCGTTGCCGCGTTCCGGCTCGACCAGTTGCTGCGCCAGGTTCACCAGTTGCGCCAGGCGCAAGTCGCCTGCACCCAATGCGGCGAACATGTCCTCAGCGGTCTTCATGTTGGCCTTCTCGGCCAGCTTGTCGAAATCCACCTGTGGCAGGCCGAGGCGATTGAGTTCGCGCTCGAGCAAGGTTTTGCCGGCCGCGACGTTCTGGTCACGCGCCTGCAGTTTGAACCAGTGAACGATCTTCGCCCGCGCCCGCGAGGTGGTGACGTAACCCAGGTTCGGGTTCAGCCAGTCGCGGCTCGGGGTACCGTGCTTGCTGGTGATGATCTCGACCTGTTCACCGGTTTGCAGGCTGTAGTTGAGCGGCACGATCCGCCCGTTGATCTTGGCGCCGCGGCAGTTGTGACCGATTTCGGTGTGCACGCGGTAGGCGAAGTCCAGCGGTGTTGCGCCTTTGGGCAAGTCGATGGCGTGACCGTCCGGGGTGAAGATGTAGACCCGGTCCGGCTCGATATCGACCCGCAGTTGTTCGGCAAGGCCGCCAATATCACCCAGCTCTTCGTGCCACTCGAGAACCTGACGCAGCCAGGAGATTTTCTCTTCATAGTGGTTGGAGCCGGACTTGACGTCGGTGCCCTTGTACTTCCAGTGCGCACACACGCCCAGCTCGGCTTCTTCGTGCATGGCGTGGGTGCGGATCTGCACTTCCAGCACCTTGCCCTCAGGGCCGATCACCGCGGTGTGCAGCGAGCGGTAGCCGTTCTCTTTCGGGTTGGCGATGTAGTCGTCGAACTCTTTCGGGATGTGCCGCCACAGGGTGTGGACGATGCCGAGCGCGGTATAGCAGTCGCGCATTTCCGGCACCAACACGCGAACGGCGCGCACGTCGTAGATCTGGCTGAACTCCAGGCCCTTGCGCTGCATTTTGCGCCAGATCGAATAGATGTGTTTGGCCCGGCCGCTGATGTCGGCTTCAACGCCGGTAGCCTGCAATTCGACTTTCAGCTGGTTCATCACATCGGCGATGAAACGCTCGCGATCCAGCCGTCGCTCGTGGAGCAACTTGGCGATCTGCTTGTACTGCTCCGGCTCCAGGTAACGGAAGGACAAGTCCTCCAGTTCCCACTTGATGTGACCGATACCGAGGCGGTGGGCAAGCGGCGCGTAAATGTCGAAGACTTCACGGGCCACGCGGTTGCGCTTCTCGTCGTCGGCGGTTTTCACCGCACGGATCGCGCAGGTGCGTTCGGCCAGTTTGATCAGCGCGACACGCACGTCATCGACCATGGCCACCAGCATCTTGCGCAGGTTTTCCACCTGGCCCTGGGTGCCCAGCACCAGCGATTGACGGGGGCTCAGGCTGGCACTGATCGCCGCCATGCGCAACACGCCGTCGATGAGTTTGGCGACCACCGGGCCGAAGCGCTGGCTGACCGCCGGCAACTGGATCTGGCCTTCACGCACGCCGCGGTACAAGACCGCTGCGACCAACGAATCCTGATCGAGTTTGAGGTCGGCGAGAATCTCGGCGATCTCAAGGCCGGTGCGAAAACTCGAGGTCCCTTCGGACCACAGATTCTTCGCCGCATTGGCTTGTTGTTCGGCCTCGCGAGCGAACTCGCAGGCTTCCTTCAAGGCTTCGCGATCCAGTGCCGCATCGACACTGACCGCATGATCGAGCCAAGCCTCGAGATTGATACTGCCGTCGGTGTTGATCGGCTGGTGTGCTCTCACCTGTACCATCTTGCTTTACCTTCCCTACGACGCAGATTCAATGCGTCAAATCGCTGACCTTTGCTGCCCATGTGCACTCGCGGGGCTAAGACGAATGCGCTTTGCACGAGCGGGTCAGTCGGACCAGACGAGCCTTCCTAGCTCGCTTCAAATAACGCCATGGCCTCGACATGTGCCGTTTGAGGAAACATATCGAGAATCCCGGCACGTTTTAACCGGTAGCCCTGCTTGATCAATTCGACCGTGTCGCGCGCCAGAGTTGCAGGGTTGCACGACACATACACCAAGCGTTTGGCACCCAGGGACGCCAGCTTGCGCACCACCTCGAAAGCACCATCGCGAGGTGGGTCCAAGAGTACCGCACAAAAGCCTTCGCTGGCCCATTCGGCATCAGCCAAAGGCTGGGATAAATCGGCCTGAAAAAATTTCGCGTTATGCAAATTATTGCTAGCGGCGTTCGCGGCAGCCCGTTCGACCATCGCCTGCACACCTTCCACCGCCACCACCTCGCGAACGGTCTTGGCCAGCGGCAAGGCAAAGTTGCCCAACCCGCAGAACAAGTCCAGAACCCGCTCATCCGCTGCAGGCTTCAACCACTCCAGCGCCTGGGCGACCATCGCTTCGTTGATCCCGGCGTTGACCTGGATGAAATCTCCCGGCCGATACGCCAGGTTCAAGTCCCACTGCTCAAGGCGATAGCCCAGGGACTGACCGGCCTCGACCGGTTGCGGCTCGCCGTCGCCATGCAGCCATAACTGGGCTTCATGCAACGCGCAGAATTCCTTGAGGATCGTCATGTCGGCTTCGGACAACGGTGCCATGTGCCGCAGCAATACCGCCAATGACGAACCGCTGAACAACTCCACATGCCCTAGCGCCTGCGGTTTGCTCAAGCGCCGGAGCATGTCCGGCAAGCGGGCCATGATCGGTTGCAAGGGCTGTACCAGCACCGGGCATTCGTTGATGGCGACGATGTCCTGACTGCCAGCGGCGCGGAAACCGACTTCGAGTTTTTTCGCCTTCATGTCCCAGCGCACTGCCACCCGGGCGCGACGACGGTAACCGAATTCCGGACCGCTCAACGGCTCGGCCCACGCTTCGGGTTCGACACCGGCGACCCGCGACAGCTGCTCGGCGAGCATGCGCTGTTTCAGGGCGAGCTGTTCGTTGTGGGGCAGATGCTGCACGCTGCAACCGCCGCAGCGAGCGGCATGGGCGCACGGCGCCGGGCGGCGCAATTCACTGGCCTGGAACACACGCTCGGTGCGCGCCTCGACCACTTTGCCGTGAGCGCCCAGAACCCGCGCCTCGACTTCTTCACCGGCCAATGCGCCGATGACGAACCAGGTACGACCTTCGAAAAACGCAATACCGCGACCGTCATTGGCCAGGCGCTCGATGCTCAAGCGCTGCTTTTTGCCGGTCGGGACTTGCGGCGCCTTGCTGCCGCCAGTGGGCTGGAAGCGCAGGCCTCTCTCTTGCTTGGCCATCAGTTGGGCGCGTCGAAAATGCCGGTCGACAAGTAACGGTCGCCACGGTCGCAGATGATCGCGACGATCACCGCGTTTTCAACTTCTCTGGACAGACGCAGCATCGCCGCCACGGCACCGCCCGAGGACACGCCGCAGAAAATGCCTTCTTCGCGAGCCAGACGACGGGTCACGTCTTCGGCTTCGCTTTGCGCCATGTCGACGATCCGGTCCACGCGATCGGCCTGGTAGATCTTCGGCAGGTATTCCTGCGGCCAGCGACGGATGCCGGGAATTGCCGAGCCTTCCATCGGTTGCAGGCCGATGATCTGCACGTTCTCGTTCTGTTCTTTCAGGTAGCGCGAGACGCCCATTATGGTGCCGGTGGTGCCCATCGAGCTGACGAAATGCGTGATGGTGCCCTGGGTCTGACGCCAGATTTCCGGACCGGTGGTGGTGTAGTGCGCCTCGGGGTTGTCACCGTTGGCGAACTGATCCAGCACTTTGCCGCGGCCTTCGGCTTCCATTCGCTGGGCGAGGTCGCGGGCGCCTTCCATGCCTTCTTCCTGGCTGACCAGAATCAGCTCGGCGCCATACGCCGTCATGGCGGCCTTACGCTCGGCGCTGGAGTTGTCCGGCATGATCAGGATCATCTTGTAACCCTTGATCGCGGCGGCCATGGCCAGGGCGATCCCAGTATTACCCGAGGTCGCTTCGATCAGCGTATCGCCAGCGTGGATCTGTCCGCGCAATTCGGCGCGGGTGATCATCGACAGCGCCGGACGGTCCTTGACCGAACCCGCCGGGTTGTTCCCTTCGAGCTTGAGCAAAAGCGTGTTGCTGGTCTCGCCAGGCAGGCGCTGCAAACGAACCAGCGGAGTGTTGCCGACGCAATCGGCGATGGTTGGGTACTGCAAGGTCATGGCGTATTCGCAATCCAGACTGCGGGGGTGCCTATCATACCGGCAAACGTGCGCAGGCCATATCACGCAAAGTGAGGGGCTTATGGCTAATGGGAATAAGGGCTGGATCAGTACCCTTCATCTTGCGCGACATTCAATGCATAGAACTCATGCAACTTGGCCTGCAACAACTGTTTGTCCGGTAGCTGCACCTGGTATTCAGCAATCAGCGCTGGCGAAAGGCTGCGGTTAAGGGCGTACTCGACCACTTCATCATCCTTGCTGGCGCAGAGCAATACACCAATGGCCGGGTTTTCGTGGGGTTTGCGCTCCTTGCGATCCAGCGCTTCCAGATAGAAATCCAGCTTGCCCAAATACTCCGGCTCAAATCGACCGACCTTGAGCTCAATGGCTACCAGACAGTTGAGCCCACGGTGGAAGAACAGCAGATCCAGGGCGAAATCACGCCCGCCGACTTGCAGCGGGTATTGGGAGCCGACAAAGCAGAAGTCGCGACCCAGTTCGATCAAAAACTCCTTGAGACGCGCCAGCAGCCCCTTATGCAGATCGGTTTCGGCATGGCCGCCAGGCAGGTCGAGAAACTCGACCATGTAGGCATCGCGGAAAATCTCAAGCGCCGCAGGGTGAGTGTGTCTTAGCACTGCGGAAGTTTTTGCCGGTTGGGTCACGCTACGCTCGAACAGTGCTGCTTTGAACTGACGTTCCAACTCGCGCTTCGACCACTTCTCCTGAACCGCCATACGTAGATAAAACTCCCGCTCTTCCGGGCGTTTGCCCTGACTGAAGATGACCAGATTATGGGTCCAGGGTATTTGTCTCACCAGCGGTGAGACTTTCTCGTCACCCCGGTAAGTCTCGTAGAACTGACGCATGCGGAATAGATTGGGGCGGGTAAAGCCACGCAACCCTGGTTGAGTCTTAGCCAAATGCTCAGCCAATTGACTGACCACAGAATCACCCCACTCAGCCCTTTCCAGCTTGCGGCTGATATAGGCACCCACCTGCCAATACAGCTCGATCAGCTGAGTATTCACCGCCTGCATGGCTTGCTGTTTGGCACTTTGAATCAGCGCAAGTACTTCATTGAAACGGTCGTCGGTTGCGTTGTCGGGGACGCTGGATGCATTCATGCCAAATTCATTGGGGACGAGGAAAAACGCGAGTCTATTCCGTCGAATCAGGCATAAGGTGTCGGTAATACCCTTTAGGAAAGGTCGTACAAATAAACGGGAACGCTCCGGCAAAAGCAGAACGGCGGTGGCTGGAAGAGCCGCATCGCGAGCAAGCTCGCTCCCACAGGAGTCGAGGTTGATCACACTATCTGTGGCTTACACACACCCAATATGGGAGCGAGCCTGCTCGCGAGGGCGTCCTTAAAGATGCCATCACGCTCAGTCACCAACCGCATATTCAGCCGCAATCCACGTCCAGTATTCTCCGCCCAAAGCCGCCCACCCTGCCTCTGCACCGCATTCCTCGCAATGCTCAAACCCAACCCGAACCCACCATCCCCCGGCCGCGAACCATCGAGCCGGATGAACGGCGAGAAGATCCGCTCAAGATCCTCGTCAGCCACTCCACCGCCCTCGTCTTCCAGCCATAGGTGCCAGCAGTCGCCATCGCGCCGGCCATCGAGCGTCACGATGCCGCCCTTCGGAGAATGACGAATGGCGTTGCGCAGAATGTTTTCCAGCGCCTGGGCCAAGGTATTGAGATGGCCGCGCACCCAGCAGGAGGCATCCAATGCACAGTGCAACTGACTCGCCGGCCAGCCGCTTTCATAGCAGGCATTTTCCGTGAGCATTTCCCACAAGGCCTGGACCTGGATCGCTTCGTCGGGCAACGGCGCACGCTCGGTGTCGAGCCAGACCAGTTGCAGGGCGTCCTCGACCAGACGCTGCATGCCATCGACTTCCCGGCTGATGCGCTCGCGCAATTGCTCCAGGTCCTGCTCACTTTCGCAGGCCACCCGCAGCCGGCTCAGCGGTGTGCGCAATTCGTGGGACAGGTCACGCAGCAATTGCTGTTGCAAGGCCATCGTACGGCCCGGCACGTCAGACCACGTCATCGGCCACACTCAATACATAGCCCTTGCCCCAGACCGTATGCACTTCGCGCTCGGTGTAACCGATAGCCTTGAGTTTGCGGCGAATCTGGCTGATGTGCATGTCGAGGCTGCGGTCATGGGGCGCATAACCTCTCTGCAACACCTGCTGATAAAGGAACGCCTTGCTCAGCACTTCGTCGCCGTTACGGTTCAGCGTGTCCAGCAGCCGGTATTCGCTGCGGGTCAGGCCCGCAGCGTGCGAGCCAAAAAAAACCTCGCACAGTTCATCGTCGAAACACAGGTTGTCCGCCGCGGGGGCAATCGGTGCCGGCGCTGGCCGACGGTCGAACGCCACCCGCCGCAGGATCGCTTCGATGCGCACCCGCAACTCGGCCATGCTGAAGGGTTTGGGCAGGTAATCGTCGGCCCCGAGGCGAAAGCCACTGATGCGATCCGCCTCGGCGCCCAGCGCCGACATCAGCACCACCGGGGTGGAATGGCTCTGGCGCAATTGGGTCAACACCGTCAAGCCATCCAGCCCCGGCAGCAGGATATCCATCAACACCACATCGAAGGTTTGCTGGCGCGCAATGGCCAGACCTTCCCGCCCGTTCTGGCACCAGGTCACCTGAAAGCCGCAGCGCCCCAGATGCTCATGAACATAAGCACCGAGCACCAGATCGTCCTCGATGGAGAGGATTCTTGGATGGCCAACAGAGATGGGAGTCATGAGTATCTGCAAATAATTCTCAGTTGGCGATTATTCAAGATTGCCTTGTCGGGGGCAACCCAAGGTTTGCCCCCGACACCAAAGCACTGAACTAACCGACGAATGACGACATCAATTTTACGAAGATTGCCCGCATGCAAATCGCTACACTGCGCAGGTGGTGCATGCCGGACGCATGTGCAGGTCAATAAACAGCTGGATGCAGGAGAGATGCGTGCTCAAAAAACTGGGAATCAAAGGCCGCGTACTGTTGCTGACCCTGTTGCCGACCACCCTGATGGCGTTGGTCCTGGGCGGTTATTTCACCTGGATGCAGCAGTCGGACCTGCAATCGCAACTCATGCAGCGCGGCGAAATGATTGCCGAACAACTGGCGCCATTGGTGGCCCCGGCCATGGGTCGCAAAGACAACGAGCTGCTGGAGCGCATCGCCACCCAGTCCCTGGAACAAGCCGACGTGCGCGCGGTGACCTTCCTCGCCCCCGACCGCACGACGCTGGCCCATGCCGGCCCGACCATGCTCAACTCGGCGCCTTTGGGCAATGGTTCGCAGATGCTGCGCCGCAGTGGCAATGACGCCACTCGTTACTTGCTGCCAGTGTTCGGCAAGCACCGGAACCTTGCCGGCGACCTGATCCCCGATGAAGCCGACCGCCTGTTGGGCTGGGTCGAAATCGAACTGTCGCACAATGGCATGTTGCTGCGCGGTTACCGCAGCCTGTTCGCCAGCCTGCTGCTGATTGGCACGGGCCTGGCCGGTGCGGCGCTGTTGGCGTTGCGCATGGGCCGGACCATCAATCGACCGCTGAACCAGATCAAACAAGCAGTGACGTTGCTCAAGGACGGTCATCTGGAAACCCGCCTGCCGCCGCTCGGCAGCCAGGAACTGGATGAACTGGCGTCCGGCATCAACCGCATGGCCGGAACCCTGCAGAACGCTCAGGAAGAATTGCAAAACAGCGTCGACCAGGCCACCGAAGACGTGCGCCAGAATCTGGAAACCATCGAAATCCAGAACATCGAGCTGGACCTGGCGCGTAAAGAGGCCCTGGAAGCGAGCCGGATCAAATCCGAGTTCCTGGCCAATATGAGCCATGAAATCCGCACGCCGCTCAACGGCATTCTCGGCTTCACGCACCTGCTGCAAAAAAGCGAGTTGACCCCACGCCAGCTCGATTACCTGGGCACCATCGAAAAATCCGCCGACAGCCTGCTGGGGATCATCAACGAGATTCTTGACTTCTCGAAAATCGAGGCCGGCAAACTGGTACTCGACCATATTCCGTTCAACCTGCGCGACCTGCTACAGGACACGCTGACCATCCTCGCCCCGGCCGCCCACGCCAAGGAACTTGAGCTGGTGAGCCTGGTTTATCGCGACACGCCACTGTCGCTGGTGGGCGATCCACTGCGACTCAAGCAGATCCTCACCAACCTTGTGAGCAACGCGATCAAATTCACCCGCGAAGGCACTATCGTCGCCCGGGCCATGCTCGAAGAAGAGCACGAAGATAGCGTGCAACTGCGCATCAGCATTCAGGACACCGGCATCGGCCTGTCGAATCAGGACGTGCGCGCCCTGTTCCAGGCCTTCAGCCAGGCCGATAACTCGCTGTCCCGGCAACCGGGCGGCACCGGCCTTGGGCTGGTGATTTCCAAACGCCTGATCGAACAGATGGGCGGCGAGATCGGAGTCGACAGCACACCGGGCGAAGGCTCGGAATTCTGGATCAGCCTGAGCCTGCCCAAAACCCGTGACGATGCCGAAGACCTGCCCGGCCCACCGTTGCTCGGGCTTCGGGTGGCCGTCCTGGAAAATCATGAACTGGCCCGTCAGGCATTGCAGCATCAACTGGAAGACTGCGGCCTGGCCGTCACGCCGTTCAACACCCTGGAAAGCCTGGCCAACGGCGTGACCGGTGCCCATCAGACCGATCAGGCGATTGGTCTGGCGGTACTCGGCATCACCAGCAACGACATGCCGCCGGAGCGCCTCAACCAGCATATCTGGGACCTCGAACATCTGGGCTGCAGAGTGTTGGTGCTGTGCCCTACCACCGAACTGACGCTGTTCCACCTCTCGGTGCCCAACCCCCATAGCCAGCTCCAGGCCAAACCGGCCTGCACCCGCAAACTGCGTCGGGCCCTGTCTGATCTGATCAACCCGCGCCAGCAGCGCAGCGACCCCGCCGAGCCGGTTTCCAGCCGCGCGCCGAAGGTCCTTTGCGTCGACGACAACCCGGCCAACCTGCTGCTGGTGCAAACCCTGCTCGAAGACATGGGCGCCAAGGTACTCGCGGTGGAAAGCGGTTATGCCGCGGTCAAATCGGTGCAGCACGAGACCTTCGACCTGGTGCTGATGGATGTGCAGATGCCCGGCATGGATGGGCGTCAAAGCACCGAAGCGATTCGTCAGTGGGAAAGCGAGCGGCATTGCACGCCCCTGCCGATCGTCGCCCTCACCGCCCACGCGATGGCCAATGAAAAACGTGCGTTGCTGCAAAGCGGCATGGACGACTACCTGACCAAACCCATCAGCGAACGGCAACTGGCGCAGGTGGTGTTGAAATGGACCGGCCTGGCGTTGCGAAATCTGGGGCCTGAGCGTTCCAGTGAAAACCACGGCGGCAATGATTTGCAGGTGCTCGATCACGACGAAGGCCTGCGCCTGGCGGCTGGCAAGGCCGATCTGGCGGCGGATATGCTGGCAATGCTGCTGGCGTCGCTGGAAGCCGACCGCGAGGCCATCCGCGTCGCCCGTGAAGCCAACGACCAGAATGCCTTGATCGAGCGGGTCCATCGCCTGCATGGGGCAACCCGTTATTGCGGCGTACCGCAATTGCGTGCCGCCTGCCAGCGCAGCGAGACCCTGCTCAAGCAACAGGACCCCAAAGCCCCCAGCGCGCTGGAAGACCTCGATCGCGCCATCAATCGCCTGGCGGCCCAGGCACGCATCAATGCCTGATGCAGCGCAATAACACGGAGTGCCTGGAAGGCTAAGCTCAAATACATTCTGTGTAGCAGCTGCTGCTACAAGGTTTGAGACTTCCAGGAGGACAGCATGCGCACGATTCTTTTCAGCAGCCAGACCTACGACCGAGACAGTTTTCTCGCAGCCGACCTGCCCGCCGGCATCGAGCTGCATTTCCAGTCGGCGCGATTGAGCCTCGACACGGCGGCGCTGGCGGAGCATTACGAGGTTGTCTGTGCCTTCATCAATGATGACCTCAGCGCCCCGGTACTCGAACGCCTGGCCGCGGGCGGCACACGCCTGATTGCCTTGCGCTCGGCCGGCTACAACCATGTCGACCTCGCGGTGGCGAAACGCCTGGGGCTGGCGGTTGTGCGGGTCCCGGCCTACTCGCCCCATGCCGTGGCCGAACACGCAGTGGCGCTGATCCTGGCGCTCAACCGGCGCCTGCACCGTGCCTACAACCGTACCCGAGAAGGCGATTTCAGCCTGCACGGGCTGACCGGTTTCGACCTCGTGGGCAAGACCGTTGGCGTGGTCGGCACCGGGCAAATCGGCGCGACCTTCGCGAAAATCATGAACGGCTTCGGCTGCCGATTGCTGGCCTATGACCCCTATCCGAACCCGCAGGTCGAAGCCCTCGGCGCGCGCTACCTGAGCTTGCCGCAATTGCTGGCCGAGTCGCAGATCATCAGCCTGCACTGCCCGCTCAACGAGCAGAGCAAACACTTGATCAACAGTGAGTCACTGGCGCACATGCAGCCCGGCGCGATGCTGATCAACACCGGGCGCGGTGGCCTGGTCGACACGCCGGCGCTGATCGATGCGCTGAAGGATGGTCAACTGGGGTATCTGGGGCTGGATGTGTATGAAGAGGAAGCGCAGCTGTTCTTCGAGGACCGTTCCGACCTGCCACTGCAAGACGATGTGTTGGCGCGCCTGCTGACCTTCCCGAACGTGATCGTCACGGCTCACCAGGCCTTCCTGACTCGCGAAGCCCTGGGCGCGATTGCCGCGACGACCCTGCAGAACATCGCGGCCTGGGCCGCCGGTACGCCGCAGAACCGGGTCGAGCGCTGATCGGGGCTCAGGCCTTGGACAAGATAATCATCAGAGCCAGCCAGCCGAAACCTATCAAGCGTTGCCGCAGGGAATGTCCGGGACGTAGCAGGAACCAGACAAAAAAGGGTGGCAGAAAGAAAATCATCAGTTTCAGCCACAGTGCCACCGGACGCGGCCCACTGAGCGCCGGTGCAGTGACTTCGGCCTGGACTTCGGTTTTTCGTTTGCGCCCGAACGCGGCTGGGGTTACCCGAGGCACACTCTCATTGCTCGGCAAACGCCCGAAAGAAAGCGGTGTTTGCACCGGCGCTGCCGTCGAAGTGGCTGCTTGCACCGTTACCGCAGGTGCACCGCAATGAATGCAAGCAGGCGCCGTGGTACTGATGCTTTGCTTACATTCATAACACTCGATTAACGCCATGTCCGTTCCTTAGAAATGCAAAAGTAGCAGTGTGCCATGAGTCGACAAGTAATTTGAACCGGATCGAAGGTCACATGCCCGCGCCATGCTGCATTCATGCTCGTGCTAGCATACCGCGCATATTTGGAGGACCCATGGTCGAACACGATTTCCGCTACAGCCTGATGAACCCGCAACACACTCTCACCGAATGCCGCGCCCTGGTGCCGGGGCGTTATCAAGTCACCGGCAACGGCGGCTCGATTCGTAATAGCGACGTGCTGGTAGTGACCCTGAAAGGCAGCAAGGACTTGTCCATGCGCCTGACCGTCGAAACGGTTCGCCACTTGATCAACCCGCCGGGCCAATGGGTCGCGGTGGCCAGTGGTCCGGTGTTCGGCGAACTGGCGATCCACACCTGGCAAGTCAATTGCGACAGCTGCGCCAAAGAGCTCAGCTTTGAGTTCGCGGTCGACGCCAAGCTGGGCAACAAGGCCGAAAAACCGGCAGCCACCGCGCGAATTGCCGAATTGGGCTGGACGACTGTCGCCGAGAAGCACCTGTGCCCGAAATGCCAGGAGCCTGCGTGATGAAACACCTTGCCCTGACCACGATGGTTGGTGCCAGCCTGCTGGGTTGCGCCGCTACACCTGCGCAACTGCAACACAACCGCAGCTATATTCTGGAATGGATCGGCGAGCGTCCGCTGATGGACTACAGCCACCTGACCGTCACCCTCGGTGAAGACGGTCGGGCCTACGGCAACGGCGGCTGCAACCACTGGTTCGCGCCGTATTCCCTGGAAGGCGACAAGCTGAGCTTCGGCAAGATAGGCAGCACCCGCAAACTCTGCGCACCGGCCCTGATGGAGCAGGAGAAACGATTCCTGCAGGCACTGGAAAACGTCCAGCGTTGGGACGTTTCGCCGATCGACCAGATGCGCTTCTGGCCGGCCGAAGGCAAGCCGTTGCGTTGGTGGCTTGAAGAGGGTTGATCACCCTCGGTTGTAGCCAAGTGAATGACTGTGGCGAGGGAGCTTGCTCCCGCTGGGCTGCAAAGCAGCCCTAAACCCAGTCACCTTGTTTTGTCAGGTGTTCCGCGAATCGCCCTGCGCAATCAGTTGGTCGCCTGCAACGCCTCAAGCTTCGCCATCACGCCCGCCGCCGTCTGCTCGCCCATCAACTGTTCCCGCACCTTGCCCTTGTTATCGATGATGTACGTCACCGGCAACGCTTCACTGCGCGGCAATTCGAAAAGGTCGGCCGGGTCCTGGGCCAGCACGGTGAACGTGATCCCCAGTTTCTCACTGGCACTTTTCAGCTCTTCGCCCTGTACATTGTCGAAGTTGACCCCGAACACACCGATCTTCTTACCCTTGAGCTGCCCGGCCAGCACGTTCAACTCTGGAATCTCGGTACGGCACGGGCCGCACCATTCGGCCCAGTAATTGAGCACCAGCCATTGTTTGTCCAGGCGCTCGGCGGCGATTTTGTGGCCGTTCTGGTCAATGCCATAGTCGTTGCCGCAGCCCCCCAGCAATAACGCCCCCATGATCGCCAATGCCGCTGCCAGTCGCCTTTTCATGTCTCAATCCTTGTCAAAAATGGAATCGTCTGCGACCCATCGCCTCCCAAGGTTCTGGATTACGCGCCGCACAGTTAGAATAGCCGCCACCTTACGCAAGATGCGACCCGCACATGACCGATCTGACGCTTTATCACAACCCGCGCTGCTCGAAATCCCGCGGTGCGCTCGAACTGCTCGAAGCCCGTGGACTGACCCCGACGGTGGTCCGCTACCTGGAAACGCCGCTGGACGCCGCGCAAATCCAGAGCCTGCTGAGCAAACTCGGCATCGGCGCCCGGCAACTGCTGCGCACCGGCGAGGACGAGTACAAAACCCTCAACCTGGCTGACAGCAGTTTGAGCGAGGCGCAACTGATCGCCGCCATCGCCGCGCACCCGAAACTCATGGAGCGGCCGATTCTCGAAGTCGGCGACAAAGCCATCATCGGCCGTCCGCCGGAGCAAGTGCTGGAGTTGCTGCCGTGAGCGCGCCGTACATTCTGGTGCTGTATTACAGCCGCAGCGGCTCGACCAATGAAATGGCCCGGCAAATTGCCCGTGGCGTCGAGCAGGCCGGCCTTGAAGCCCGGTTGCGCACGGTGCCGGCGATCTCCACCGAATGCGAAGCCGTGTCGCCGGACATTCCCGACGAAGGCGCGCTGTACGCCAGCCTCGACGATTTGAAGAACTGCGCCGGCCTGGCCCTGGGCAGCCCGACCCGCTTCGGCAACATGGCCGCACCGCTCAAGTACTTTCTCGACGGCACCAGCAACCTGTGGCTGACCGGCGCCCTGGTGGGCAAACCGGCCGGGGTCTTCACCTCGACCGCGAGCCTGCACGGCGGCCAGGAAACCACCTTGTTGTCGATGATGTTGCCGCTGTTGCACCATGGCATGTTGATCACCGGCCTGCCTTACAGCGAATCGGCGCTGCTGGAAACCCGTGGCGGCGGCACGCCTTACGGTGCCAGCCATCACGCCGGGGCCGACGGCAAAAGCGGCTTGAACGAACATGAAGTCGCACTGTGCCGGGCCTTGGGCCTGCGTCTGGCAAAAACCGCGCAGAAACTGGAGCGCTAACGTGGCCAAGAAGCCGAAGATTCTGCCTTCCATCGAATGGCTTGAACCGCGAGTCAAGGCGATGCGCATCATCAGCCTGCTGTGTTTTTTTGGCCTGATGGGGCTGCTCTGTGCCTACTATCTGGTGTTCGCCGACCTGCATGGCGCGCGGCCGTGGGTGATTCTGTTGATCGAACTGGTGCCGTTGTTGTTGCTGGCGCCGGGGATGATCATCGGCAGCGCCCGCGGGCATTCGTGGATGTGTTTTGTGGTGAACCTGTATTTCATCAAGGGCGCATTGGCCGCGTATGACCCGAACCGGCAGCTGTTCGGTTTGCTGGAAATGGCCGCGAGCCTGGCGGTGTTCTGCTCGGCGCTGCTGTATGTGCGGTGGCGGTATCAGCTGAACCGCAAACTGGCCGGTGAAGGCGAGATCTCTGTCGCCTGACATATCGCCATCGCGGGCAAGCCCGCGATGGGGGCGACTCGGTATCAATGATTGACTGTGTACGCCAGCATCATCGAAATCTGGCTCATCGGCCGCCCACCACTCTCTTCATGCCACTGGTTGAATGCATTCTGCACCGTAGCCAGGTCGCGCAAACTGCTTGGCACTTTGTCGACGATTTTCTGCGCATTCAGCGCCGCCACCACGTCGTAGCTCGGCACGAAGGTATCCTTGCCGACCATGCGCAAGAATCGCGGTGCCGATAACCCGCCCAACTGATGCCCGTGTTTTTTCAGGTAGGTCCACAAGCCGACGATATCGGTCACTGGCCACTCAGCCAGCAAGGCACCAAAGCTGCCCTTCTCATGTGCGACATCCAGAATGAACTGCGCATTGCGCGGCACGCTCTTGAGCTTGCCCAGGTGGCGGATGATTCGCGCGTCCTGCATCAGGCGCTCCAGGTGTTCGGCGCTCATCAGCACGACTTTTTCCGGGTCGAACTTGAAGAACACCTCTTCGAACGCCGGCCACTTGGCATCTACCAGGCTGTGCTTGAGCCCGGCGCGAAACACGCGCAACGCCATGGTCGAGAGGTAGCGGTCATCGCTGATCTTGCGCAATTGCGCCGGGGTCTTGGGAACGGGCAGATGGGCTTCCAGTTCAGCTGCCGAACCGAAGCGGTTCAGACAGTACTCGTGCAGCCACTTGTAGTCGCGCATGCCCTCTCCTGAGGAATAAGAATCACCTGTGGGAGCGACCCGTGGCGATGCGGCGTTCCGACAAGCCCCCTCACCACAACGCCCGCTCCCACAATTTTGTTCAGAGGTTTACTACATTGACGAACCGCGAAGCGGCGCTTTCGTCGATACGCAGGTTGGTGAAATCGAACAGGTTGCGGTCCGCCAGTTGCGAGGGGATCACGTTCTGCAAACTGCGGAAAATGCTTTCGGTACGGCCCGGGGTCTTGCGTTCCCACTCCTGGAGCATTTCCTTGACCACCTGGCGTTGCAGGTTTTCCTGGGAGCCACAGAGGTTGCACGGAATGATCGGGAATTGCTTGAGGTCCGAGTAGGCCTGAATGTCTTTTTCGTTGCAGTAGGCCAACGGGCGGATCACCACGTTGCGACCATCGTCGGCGCGCAGCTTCGGCGGCATGGCCTTGAGCGAACCGTTGAAGAACATGTTCAGGAAGAACGTCTCGACTATGTCGTCACGGTGGTGACCGAGGGCCATTTTGGTCGCGCCGATTTCATCGGCAAAGGTGTAGAGCGTGCCGCGACGCAGGCGCGAGCACAGCGAGCAGGTGGTCTTTCCCTCAGGAATAAGCTCCTTGACCACCGAGTAAGTGTCTTTCTCGACGATGTGGTACTCGATGCCCAGTTCCTTGAGGTAAGCCGGCAGCACATGCTCAGGGAAACCCGGCTGCTTCTGGTCCATGTTCACCGCCACGATCTCGAACTTGATCGGCGCGACTTTCTGCAAATGCATCAACACATCAAGCATGGTGTAACTGTCCTTGCCACCGGACAGGCAGACCATGACCTTGTCGCCGTCTTCAATCATATTGAAATCGGCGATAGCCTCACCGGCCAGGCGGCGAAGGCGCTTCTGCAGTTTGTTCTGATTGACCGTAAGAGTGCCCATGACGCGAAATCCGTGAGGTGTGACGAAAGGCCGGCATTTTACGCAAAAACATTGCACTTGTGGCGAGGGGGCTTGCCCCCGTTCGGCTGCGCAGCAGTCGTAAAACAAACACTGCGGTTCCTCTTGGAAAATATAGTCGACTGATTGGGGGCCACTTCGTGACCCAACGGGGGCAAGCCCCCTCGCCACAGGGTTTAACAGGCACAGACCTGGCGGCGATTAACAAGATTGTTTACAGCGCGATTTGCTCTAAGCCCCTCGCACTATTTCCGGTAACTCCTTTCTATACTGCGGCATAAGGTCGCACACGTATTCAGACCTGTACTTACCTGGCCACTTTGGCCCGTAAGCGCTCCGCTGGGGGGCGATGGCAACAACAAGAGGAGTGACTGGCATGATCCATCACGTAGTGGGGCTCTTCACCCACCCTGACCAGGAATGGAAAGAAATCCGTGGCGACCAGGAGGAAAGCATCAGCCACATGTACCTGACGCACACCCTGATTCTGGCGGCGATCCCCGCCGTTTCGGCGTTTATCGGCACCACGCAGGTCGGCTGGGTCATTGGTAATCGGGCGCCGGTGATGCTGACTATGGAAAGCGCGCTCTGGATGACCGTCATGTCGTACCTGGCGATGCTTGGCGGTGTCGCGGTGATGGGTGCGTTCATCCACTGGATGGCCCGTACCTATGACGCCAATCCGAGCCTGGCACGCTGTGTCGCGTTCGCCACCTACACCGCAACCCCACTGTTCATCGGCGGCCTGGCGGCGCTGTACCCGCACTTGTGGTTGGGGATGATCGTCGGCACTGCAGCCGTCTGCTACACGGTGTACCTGCTATATGTAGGCTTGCCAACGTTCATGAACATTCCGTCGGACGAGGGATTCCTGTTTTCCAGTTCGGTGCTCGCCGTAGGACTGGTGGTGCTGGTGGCCATCATGGCGTTCACCGTGATTGTCTGGGGCCTGGGCGTGGGCCCCGTCTATACCAACTGACAACCGACCGCCCACATAACAATCAAGATCTGCCAATACAAGGCCGCCGCAAGGCGGCCTTCTAATGCTCAGCATAAAGAGCTCCGGGATAGAGGGCTCGACGACAGGAAGCGGCGACGACCATTCGGCGCCTCGACGATTCGCAAGCCTCGAAGGTTGCGGCATACTCGACGCCTCTGGAGATCCATCAAGCATGCCCGAGCAACTCAATACCCGCGTCGAAGACTGTTTCCAACAAGCTGAATCCTTTTTCAAACGACCTTTCAAACGCCCCGTGGTGAGCCTCAAGCTGCGCGGGCAAAAAGCCGGTGTCGCGCATCTGCACGAGAACCTGCTGCGCTTCAACCCGCAGCTGTACCGGGAAAACACCGAAGATTTCCTCAAGCAGACCGTGGCCCATGAAGTCGCGCACCTGATCGCCCATCAACTGTTCGGCGACCGCATCCAGCCCCATGGTGAAGAGTGGCAACTGATCATGCGCGGTGTTTATGAACTGCCGCCCAACCGCTGCCACACCTACGACGTCAAACGCCGCAGCGTGACCCGCTACATCTACAAATGCCCGTGCGCCGACAGCGATTTCCCGTTTTCGGCCCAGCGCCACAGCCTGGTGCGCCAGGGGCGACGGTATTTGTGCCGGCGTTGTCGCAGTACGTTGGTGTTCAGTGGCGAGATGCGGGTCGAGTAGTGGGAGTTGTAATGGCGTCTGATCAGGCGCTACACAACCACCTTGGCACGCCGCAATTCCTCGATCCGCTCAACACTGAACCCCAACTCCCCCAACACCTGATCGGTATGCGCTCCCAGCGTCGCGCCAATCTGCCGAGGCTCAGGCAAGCCGTCCGAAAACTTCAACGGACAAGCCATCTGCGCCTGGCTCGTCCCATCGCCGCGCGGCACCTCAGTCACCAACTCCCGCGCCTGCAACTGCGGGTGCCGCACCGCTTCGCCCAGACTCAACACCGGTTCGACACACGCATCGACCCCGGCAAACAGTTCACACAACCGGGAAAAGTCATGTTTTTCGAATTCGACTTTCAACTCGTCCTTGAGCGCTTGTTGCCGGGCGGGGTCAGACGACACTCCCTCGGCCGCCAGTTCCGGACGGCCCAGCGCCGTGCACAGTTGCTGCATGAACGCCGGTTCCAGACTGCCCACCGACAACCAGCGGCCATCGCGCGAGCGGTAGTAGTCGTAGAAGCTGCCACCATTGAGCAACTGATCTTCCCTGCCCGGCTCCACACCACAGGCCAGGTACCCGGCACCTGCCATGGCGTTCAGGCTGAAGGCGCAGTCGGTCATGCTCACATCCAGATGCTGCCCCTGCCCTGTCTGCTGTCGTGCGATCACCGCCGCCAGCAACCCGATCACCCCGTGCAACGAACCGCCCGCGACATCCGCCACCTGCATGCCCAACGGTAACGGGCCGCTATCGGCACGGCCGGTGTAGCTCGCCAGCCCCGCCAGTGCCAGGTAGTTGATGTCGTGGCCGGCGCGGTCCTTGTAAGGGCCGGTCTGGCCGTAACCGGTGATCGACACATAGATCAGCCGCGGATTGATCGCCTTCAAGGCTTCGTACCCCAGGCCAAGCCGATCCATCACGCCGGGACGGAACTGCTCCAGCACAATGTCGTGGTCCTGCAGCAACGCCTTGATCACTTCCAGCGCCTCGGGCTGCTTGAGGTCCAGCGCCAGGCTGCGCTTGTTGCGATTGAGGTAGGCGTGGCTGGCCGACACGCCTTGATCATGGGGGGGCAGCACCCGCAGCAGGTCCATGCGGGTCGGCGATTCGATGCGCAACACCTCGGCGCCCATGTCTGCCAGCAACAACGAGGCGAACGGCCCCGGCAGCAATGTCGAAAAATCCAGAACCTTGAGTGATGCCAGTGGACCGAGCATGAGTGTTCTCCAATACGATCCCCCAAGCCTAGGCAGCCCGGGACATTGCAGCAATCACCTGATGCGTCAGCGGCGGTGACCGTTGTGCTCAAATCGCAGGCATTAAAAAACCCGCCGAAGCGGGTTTTTTATTACAACAAGGCTTACTTGGCGTTCGTCGGGGTTGCCCCTTCGACGTGGCCCAAAACATCGTCTTTAGGCTCGTCGGCAATGCCGCGACCACCGGAAGCCAGCTCCGATTGCAGCACGTCGGTGTCCAGTTCCTTGACCCACTTGGCCACAACAATGGTGGCAACCGCGTTACCGATCAGGTTGGTCAGGGCACGGGCTTCGGACATGAAGCGGTCGATGCCGAGGATCAGCGCCAGGCCGGCAACCGGCAGGTGGCCAACGGCGGACAAGGTAGCGGCCAGTACGATGAAACCACTACCGGTCACGCCAGCAGCGCCTTTGGAGGACAGCAGCAACACCACCAGCAGAGTGATCTGGTGAGTGATGTCCATGTGGGTGTCGGTTGCCTGAGCAATGAACACGGCCGCCATGGTCAGGTAGATTGCAGTACCGTCGAGGTTGAACGAGTAGCCGGTCGGGATCACCAGACCTACCACGGATTTCTGTGCACCCAGACGCTCCATTTTGATCAGCATGCGAGGCAGTACCGACTCCGAAGAGGAAGTACCCAGCACGATCAGCAGTTCTTCACGGATGTAGCGGATCACTTTCAGCACGCTGAAGCCGTGAGCGCGAGCGATACCGCCCAGCACGACCAGAATGAACAGCAGGCAGGTGATGTAGAAGCAGGCCATCAGTTGACCCAGCTGCACCAGCGAACCCACACCGTAGGCACCGATGGTGAACGCCATGGCGCCGAAGGCACCGAGTGGCGCGAGCTTCATGATCATGTTGATGATGTTGAACATCACGTGGGCGAAGCGATCGATGAAGTCCAGGATCGGCTTGCCGTAAGCACCCAGGCGATGCAGGGCGAAACCGAAGATCACCGAGAACATCAGCACTTGCAGGATATCGCCCGTGGCGAACGCACCGACGATGGTGGTCGGGATCACGTTCAGCAGGAAACCAACGACGCTTTGATCCGCACCGGCAGCCACGTAGGTAGCGATTTTGGAGGCATCCAGCGTGGTGACGTCGATGTGCATGCCGTTACCCGGCTGCACGATGTTGACCACTACCAGACCGACCAGCAAGGCGATGGTCGAAACGATTTCGAAATACAGCAGCGCGTAACCGCCGGTCTTGCCGACCGACTTCATGTTCTGCATGCCCGCGATACCGCTGACAACGGTGCAGAAGATGATAGGAGCGATGATCATTTTGATCAGTTTGATGAACCCGTCACCCAACGGCTTGAGGGCTACACCGGTCTGCGGGTAGAAGTGACCGAGCAGGATGCCGATAGCGATGGCAACGATCACCTGGAAATACAGGGATTTGTACAGTGGCTGACGAGTCGTCATTGCAAAGTTCCTCAAGAGTGCCCGATGACAACATCCATCATGTTGCCCAAGACACTTCAATTGCGAACCCTCCTGCACTGGAGGGATTTGTTTTGTCGAGCTGCGTGGTGGCAGGCATCTGTGGCTTGTATCGCAAGGCCCGTGCCACATTCGCCAAAAAGCCTGCGAGCCTTTTGACATCAAGGGTTACAGGTTTTTTTTCGTCACCGACTGGTTACAACGATGTGGCGGATTTCCGCCAACCAGCCAAACCTCGTCCTGCAATTTGGCGGATATCCGCCTTGTCCATCATCGACGGGCACCGCTACCATCCATTGCTCAGTGCACGGACCTGCCCTCTTATGCGTGAACGCACCATCGCCAGCCATTTCGCCCGTGCCGCCCTCGGTGGCGCGCGTCGACGTGGCTACGACTATTCGAGCCTGCTGCAGCAACTGGGGATCAGCCCCGAGTTGCTCGACGAACCGCGCGCGCGAATCGCGCCTGAACAATTCACCCGGTTGATCCAGGGATTGTGGCTGGCCCTGGACGACGAATACCTGGGCTTCGGGCAGGCGCCGAGCAAACCCGGCAGTTTCGCGATGATGTGCCACGCCGTCATCCACTGCCGCACGCTGGAGAAAGCGCTCAATCGCGGCCTGTTGTTTTACAGCCTGTTTCCCGGGGCACCGCGTCTGACGCTGAGCCGAGAAGGCGAGATGATTCGCCTGAGCCTCGACGATTCGCCGCTGTGGGACCCGGACCACTTCCTCAGCGAAAGCCTGCTGGTGATCTGGCATCGGTTCGGCAGCTGGCTGATCGGCCAGCGCATTCGTCTGGAGCACGCCACATTCAGCTACCCGAGGCCCGAGCACGGGGCCGAATACGACTTGCTGTTTTCTTGCCCGCTAACGTTCTCCACTACTCAGAGTAGCCTGCTGTTCCACAGTCGCTACCTGAGCATGCCGCTGTTACAGGACGAACGAACCCTCAAGCACTTCCTTGAGCGCTCCCCCGCCGACCTGCTATCGCGCCCCGATGAAGGCGACAGTCTGAGCAGCCAGTTGCGACGCTTGCTCAGCCGTGACAGTGCGCGCTGGCCAGACCTGGAAGCCGTGGCCGCGCACCTGCACATCAGCCCGCAAACCTTGCGTCGGCATTTGCGCGAAGAAGGCACGAGTTTTCAGGAATTGAAGGACCAGTTGCGCCGGGACATCGCGATTTATCACCTGGGGCGGGCGGATCTGTCGTTGCAACAGATTGCCGAGCAGTTGGGGTTTTCCGAGCCGTCGGCGTTTCACCGGGCGTTCAAGAAGTGGACGGGGCTTACGCCTGGGGCCTATCGCGCCCAAGAGAACTGATATTTCGGTTGAATTGACTGGCCCCATCGCGGGCAAGCCCGCTCCCACAGGAGGCTGTGTTGTTCACAAATTTTGTGTCAGAAGTCGAAACCTGTGGGAGCGGGCTTACCCGCGATGAGGCCCGGAAAAACACCACAGAACTTTGCAGACAGCCATGCTGTTGTGGCGAGGGGGCTTGCCCCCGTTGGGCTGCGAAGCGGCCCCAAAACCTGCAACCGCATGTTTTCAGGTACTCCGCAGATGCTGGTTTACGACGGCTGCGCCGCCGAACGGGGGCAAGCCCCCTCGCCACAGCAAGCCCCCTCGCCACAGGTTCTTCGCTAGCCTCGCGGATCGAGGTTATCCAGCACCCGATTCACCGCCAATTCCCCGAGCATGACCACCGATTGAATCCCCAACATCATGTTGCGATGTGGCATGTCCATCAATCCGGCGAACTCACTGAGCATCATGCTCGCTGACGCCAGGGATTCGCAGGCGTTGACCAGCAGGGTTTCGTTATCGACCTCGGTGCCGACATGGTAAATGGTGCTGGGTTTGCGCTTGGTGTCTTTGGGAATGTCCGGTTTGAGGTAGTAATCGAGGGCGCGGTCGGCGGCTTCGTTGAGTTTTTTCGAATCGAGGGATTCGTAGGGGGATGTCGGATCGGTTTCAGGTGGGTTGGGTGTAGGTTTGAACATGGCGAAACTCCGTGGTTGGTTGAGCCGCCACAACCTATCGCTAAACAAGTAAAGGTGGCGGCTGTACGCAGGTTAGCGATCCGGGTCACAGAAACCCCGGGTAGACTCGAAGGTCTCCCACGCACAGCCACCATTACGCGAATTGCAGGCACTAAAAACTGCAATCAGAACTTGGGCGCTTTTGCGTCTGTGTATGGGATCGGATCGCTAAACCCGATCGCTGATTCGTCAGCGACCGGCAAAGGATAGAGCCCGCGCCCCAGGCGCACTAGCCGGCGGATTCTGGCGTAGTCGTAGGCAGCGGCGCAAGAATGTGTAGCCTGAGTGAGTATCTGGAAGTGTCGTTTAAACAGTGCTTGTTTAGCGGTCTGACACCGAGCCTTTTGGTGGCTGTACCGGCCTGCTCGCGATGAGGCCAGCCCAGCCAATAACTAAACCACCGGAAAATGAATCCGGAACGCCGCCCCGCCCATCGGCGAATCCCCCAGTGTCAGCTTGGCGCTGTAGCTTTCGATGATGTCCTTGACCACCGCCAACCCAATCCCCTGCCCCGCATGCTGGCGATCCAGCCGCTCGCCGCGCTCGAGAATCCGTGCGCGCTGGTCTGGTGGTACACCGGGGCCGTCGTCTTCGACGCACAGCTCAATGCCGCTGAGGGTTTCACGCACGCTGATGCGCACCTCGCTCAGGCACAGGCGATAGGCGTTTTCCAACAGGTTACCCATCATTTCCAGCAAGGCGCCCTGCTCGATCGGTACGTAACATTGATCGGGCAGATCGAAAGCGACCCGCACACGTTTGTCGCGGTAGACCTTGTCCAGGGTGTCGCAGAGGCTTTTGAGTACCGGTTGCAGGCGCACTTGGTGGCGCACCAGGCCGCTTTTGCGCAGGCTGGCGCGTTGCAGTTGATAGCTGATTTGCTGGCTCATGCGCTCGATCTGGGTTTGCAGCACCCAGGCCTGATCGCGCTCTTGCGGCTTCTGGGCCATGTCTTCGCTGACGCCTTGCAACACGGTCAGCGGGGTTTTCAGGCTGTGGGCCAGGTCGTCGAGGGAATCGCGATAGCGGCTGCGCTGCTCACGCTCGCTGTACAGCAAACGGTTGAGCGAGCCGGTCAGGCGCAGCAGTTCCCGTGGATGTTCTTCACTCAGGCTTTCACGCGTGCCGCCCTCGATCTGGTCCAGTTCCTGGCTCAGCCGGCGCAACGCCTGCAAGCCCCAGGTCAGGCCGACCCAGAGCAAGACGAGCAACACCAGTAACGCCGCGCCGAAGCCCAGATAAAGGTTTTCCCGCAGGCCTTCGAGGGTGACTTCGTACTCGCGCACCGGTTGCAGCGCGACGATGCTGAACGCCGCACTTTTACCGCCCAGCAGTTTGACTTCGACGTCATAGACGAAGAACTCTTCGCCATTGGCCTCACGAATCCTCGCGAACTCGTTACCGCGTCCGTCGTAACGCGGCTTGTAGTTGATCATCTCTTCCTGGGTGGCCTTCGAGCGCCAGACCAAATGACCTTCGCGGTCATAGATGTAGCCGAGCAAACGGCTGTCGGTCAGGTTGAAGCGCTCGTCGGGCAGCTGCGCCGGCATCTGCAAGCGGTTGTTATCCACCCGGGCGGCGGAGATCAGCGTGGTGACGTCCGATGCCAGGCGCTGCTCGATGGAATCCTGCAACGCCAGGCTGAACGCGCCCTGCATCGCCGGCAGCAACGCCAGCATGAACAACACCGCCAGGATGGTGGCGGCGAGCATCAAACGGACGCGAAGGGATCGAATCAAGTGCAGCGCTCATTGAACAGGTAGCCGAGGCCACGCACGGTATCGATCGGCTTGAAGCCGGCCGGGCCTTCGAGTTTGCGGCGCAGGCGGCCGACCAGCACTTCGATCACGTTCGGATCGCGCTCGTCGTCATCCGGGTAGAGTTGCTCCATCAAGCGATCCTTGGCCACCACTTGCTGGTGATGCCGCATCAGGTACTCGAGGATCCGGTATTCGTAGGCGGTCAGTGCCAGCGGTTGTTCATCGAGGGACGCCTGTTTGCGGTTGAGGTCCAGCAACAGCGGCCCGGCGACGATGGTCGACTGGGTGAAACCGCTGGAGCGGCGCAACAGGGCATTGAGCCGCGCCTCAAGCTCCTCGAACTGGAACGGCTTGACCACGTAGTCGTCGGCACCGGCGGCGAGGCCTTCGACCTTGTCCTGCCAGTTGCCGCGCGCGGTGAGGATCAGGATCGGAAAACTCTTGCCCTGGGCGCGCAGCTGACGAATAAGGTCGAGCCCGCCCATGCCCGGCAGACCGAGGTCGATCACCGCCAGGTCAAAGTTGAATTGCCCGGTCTGGTACAACGCCTCTTCGGCATTGGCCACGGACTCGACCACATGGCCGCTCTCCGTCAGGCGGGTTTGCAGGTGATGGCGCAACAGCGCTTCATCTTCGACGACCAGCAATTTCATAAGGCTCTCCGGGGCAACTCAACGTCTCCAAAGACATGACGCGCCCTAAGGCACGCATCTTGACGGCTGACAGGACGATGCCAGTCAATCAAGTCACGGAACCTCCCACAGGTTCCGCGGCTTAACCGACTGGCCGCGAACCGTTTTTTAGAAAGCGTAGTTGGCGGACAGGTAAGTCTGGGCGCTGCTGGTCAAATCCAGCGAACCCTGTTTGCTGCCACCGCGTTCGCTCATCTCGGTGCTGGCGTTGCTGCGCAAGTAACGGTAACCCAACTCGACCGAGGTGTTTTGCGAAACTTGCTGCAACACGCCGACCTGGCCACCGAGGGCGTAACCGATGTCGCTGTCGCGGCTGAAACCTGGCGATTCCTGAGTCATTTTGGTCAAACCGGCCGTGGCACCGCCGAACAGTTTGGTGCTGCCGCCCACCGGGTAGAACAGATCGTAGCTACCCAGCAGGTTTTCCTGACGCAGTTTAATGCCATTGTGCGAGCCCGACACGTTGTCGTAAGTGGCGTAGTAACGACCCTTGCTGTCTTGCTGACCCAGACGCACGCCCCAAGTGTTGTCCTTGCCAATGACACCGTCGGCGTTCGGGTGGTTGAGGTTGTCGTTCAGGGCGTTGGATTTTTTAACCTTGTCGCTGGTCTGGCCAAAGGTCAGGCCGGCGAAATTGGTGGTATCGGCGTGGGCCGCCACACTGGCGCCCATCACGGTGAAAGCCAGAAGCAGTTTTTTGAAAGTAGTCATTGGGAAGTTTCCTCATGCGCTATGTGCTTTTTGGGTACGGGGCAAGGTTACGCACCCGCCCCTGAACTCCCCCTGAACGCACTCTGAACCTGAGCTGAATCAAATCGACTACGCTGTTTTGACGCTTTCATATAAAGAGGTCCAACCATGCGCGTATTCCTCACCCTCGTATTGCTGGCCCTCAGCGGGCTCAGCCAGGCAGCCATCAAGACTCAGGAAATCCCTTACCAAAGTACCGACGGCACCAAGCTGATTGGCTATTACGCCTACGACGACGCCATCAAAGGCCAACGCCCCGGCGTTGTGGTGGTGCACGAATGGTGGGGCCTCAACGACTACGCCAAGCGCCGCGCCCGTGATCTGGCCGGTTTGGGTTACAGCGCGCTGGCGATCGACATGTATGGCGATGGCAAGAACACCGAACACCCCAAGGACGCCATGGCGTTCATGCAAGCAGCGTTGAAGGACAGCACGGCGGCCAGCGCGCGGTTTCAGGCCGGGCTCGATCTGCTGAAGAAACAGCCGCAGACCGATCCGGACAAACTGGCGGCCATCGGTTATTGCTTCGGCGGTAAGGTAGTGCTGGATGCGGCACGCCAGGGATTGCCACTGGCGGGCGTGGTGAGTTTCCACGGTGCGCTGGCGACCACTACGCCGGCTGCGCCTGGCAGTGTGAAGGCGAAAATCCTTGTGGAGCATGGCGCTCTGGACAGCATGGTCACCGCGGATAACGTGACGGCGTTCAAAACGGAAATGGACAAGGCCGGTGCCGACTATAAATTCGTCAGCCTCGAAGGCGCCAAGCATGGGTTCAGCAACCCTGATGCAGATCGCCTGAGCCACGGCGATCATGGCGGGCCGGACATTGGTTACAACAAGGCCGCCGATGAGAAGTCGTGGGCGGACATGCAGGCGTTTTTCAAGAAAATATTTAGCTGACACACCAACAGCATTGAGCCGGGCATTGCTCCCTGTGGCGAGGGGGCTTGCTCCCGTTCGGCTGCGAAGCAGTCGTGAACCGGCGAACGCAGTGCATCTGTCGGAATGCGATTGCAGGTTTTGGGGCTGCTTCGCAACCCAACGGGGGCAAGCCCCCTCGCCACAAAAGCCCTGCTGCCACTACCCAGCCATCGCGCCAGACGGCAAAATGCCCGTCATGAATCCCATTCCCGCCCTACCCACCTGCTGCACCCCACTCGACGCCCATTGGCCGCTGCCGTTTGTGCTGCCCGACACAGTCTTGCTGGGCACTCACTTCGATACCGCGCAACTGGCCAGCGATGATTTCCAGCGCAGCGCCATCGAGCCGCCCGCGAGCATCCAGCGTTCGGTGGCCAAGCGCCAGGCCGAGTTTCTCGCCGGGCGGGTTTGCGCTCGGGCCGCGTTGCAACGACTGGAAGGGCTGAGTTTCATTCCGGCCATTGGTGAAGACCGCGCACCGGTGTGGCCCGCACATATCACTGGTTCGATCACCCACAGCACCGGCCGGGCCGCGGCAATTGTCGCGAACAAGGCCCATTGGCGCGGTTTGGGGATGGACCTGGAAAACCTGCTCGACGCTGAACGGGCCGAACGCCTGGCCGGGGAAATTCTGACCGGGCCTGAGTTGCAGCGCATGGCCGCTGGCGCTCGCGATCAGTTGGCAATGTGGGTGACATTGACGTTTTCGGTGAAGGAAAGCCTGTTCAAGGCGCTCTACCCGATCGTCCAAAAACGCTTCTACTTCGAACACGCCGAAATGCTGGAGTGGAGCGAGGGCGGTGAAGTGCGGTTGCGGTTGCTGACTGACCTGTCCGGTGAATGGCGTAGCGGCACGGAGCTGGATGCGCAGTTTGCGGTGAGGGATGGGCAGTTGTTGAGTCTGGTCAGTATCAAGGCCTGAAGCCCCTGTCATGTGCCCAACCTCAACGCCGTTCCTGATTCCTCGGCCAGCTCAAACTGAAACAGGCCCCGCCCAGGTTTTTGCTCTTGCTGATCAACGCTCGCCCGTCATGCCAGTGGATGATCCGCCGCACAATCGACAATCCCAACCCATGCCCACCCGAAGCGCGGGTCCGGCTGTCATCGAGGCGCAGGAACGGGGTGAAGATTTTCTCCCACGCGGTTTCCGGCACGCCCGGTCCGTCGTCCTCGACATCCACCCGACAACGCTGCTGCCCCACCTGATAACTGACGGTCACCCGTGACTGCGCGTGGCGCATGGCGTTGCTCACCAGGTTCTGCAATGCCCGGTGCAGGTAACGCGGCTCGGCCTCGACCCAGGCGCCGTCGCAATCGGCGGCCGACAGGCACAAACCACGCTGCACCGTGACCTCGGCGCGCAACGGCGCCAGTTCCTCGATCACCTGATTGACCAGCGCATCCAGGTCGATCCGCTGGAAATTCAATGCCGGCGAACCCTGCTCCAGCCGCGCATAGGTGAGCATCTCGTCGACCAGCCGATCAAGGTCCTCGATGTCGTGGTCCATGCCGTCGCGGTATTTTTCGAGCGCCTCAGGCGTGGTGGCCGAACCGATCATTTCCAGGCCAAAACGCAAGCGCGCCACCGGCGTGCGCAATTCGTGGGACACGGCACGCACCAGTTCTCGCTGAATCGCCAACAATTGCTGCAAGTGCTCGGCCATGCCGTTGAACGCCGAGGCCAGGCGCCCCACTGAGTCCGCGCCGCGGGCCGGTACACGGGTTTCCAGGCTGCCCTGGGCAATGCGCGTGGCGGCGGCTTCCAGCCCGCGCAAACGGCGCTCCAGCTGGCGCACCAACAGATAGACAATCAAACCGATCAGGCTCAGGCCAAGGGCCGCGATCAGCACCAGCCACTCGGGCGGGTAAGGATTCATCTGATACAGCGGACCGATTTCCAGCACCCACGGCGTACCGACCATGCCGGCAAACACCCGGATCGAATCGCCGCCCTTGCCCAGCGCCATCACCGTGTCGCCTTCGGACACGCGGCGGCTCTGGTCTTCGTCCATATCAGCCTGATCGACTGTGACCAGCCGCAGATCAAAGCCGAACCCCTTCTCTTCCTTTAATTGCGCCAGACGCTTGGGCTGCTCGGCCACCGGATAGCGCACCAATTCATCGGCCAACAGGTAAATGGTCGCGCGCGCCAGTTGTTCGCTGATCTGCTGGACTTCCCCGGTGAGCACGAGTTGTTCCTTGTCGCTGACCAAGCGGTAAACCTTCGCCGCATGCGGACCGGTCTGCTCCACCAGTGCCTGGCCGTGCAGCACGCGGGTGCGCTGGGTCAAGTCGAGGTCAGTTTGAGGGAAGGTCTTGAGCGCCAGCGGAATCCCGAGCAAGCGCTCCCATACCAGCAAGGCGCGGTGGCGCTCGGTTTCGTTCATCGGTTGCAGGTTGTCGGCCATCAGCGAGAACGTGCCGTGGGCCAGGCGCTCGCGGTACTGCTCGCTGCGCACCTGGTTCAGCAGGTGCAAGGCCAGCACACCGAGTACGGCCACCAGAATCAGCGCCGCGCACATGCCGCCATAAATGCGCAGGAAGATCGAGTTCACAGCGACACGTCTGCGCAGGCTTCGGGAACGAACAGATAGCCTTTGCTGCGGATGGTTTTGATCAGCCGCGGATGCTCCGGGTCATCGCCGATCTTGGGGCGGATACGCGAGATACGCACGTCGATGGAGCGGTCCTGGCCGTCATAACCGATACCGCGCAGCGCGGTGAAAATTTCTTCGCGGGACAGAATACGCCCGGCGTTGGCCACCAGCAGCCAGAGCAAATCGAACTCGGCGCTGGTCAACTCGATGCCTTTGTCATGCAGCCATGCTTCGCGCAACGCGTTGTCCACCACCAAGGGGCCGAACTGCAGGCGCCGTTGTTTTTCCGGAGCGGTTTCAGGGGTTTCACTGCGCCGCAACAAGGCCTGGATGCGCGCCAGCAGCAGGCGTGGTCGAACGGGTTTGCAGACGTAATCGTCGGCGCCGAGGTCGAGACCGAGGATCTGATCGGTGTCATCGGTGCGCGCGGTGAGCATCAGGATCGGGCCGTCATATTTGTCGCGAACCTTGCGGCAAATGCTCAGGCCATCTTCACCAGGGAGCATCAGATCGAGGATCACCAGATCAGGCTGTTCCTTGATGATACGGGCCGCGGCGAGGGCGCCATTCCCTTCGATCGCCACACGCAAGCCATTGGCTTGCAGATAGTCGCGGGTCAGTTCAGCCAGACGCTGGTCGTCTTCGACAATCAATACCTGCCAGGCTTCTTGCTCCACGGTGACCTCTACTTGCCAACAACACTGATAAGGAAGGATCCGCCCGTCTTTTTGTAATGATTGGGGAGGATAAGAATGCGTATGCATTGCCCGATTGTATAAACGTCGCTCGCCGGGAACACAAGCCGGTAAATGCGTTCGGACACAACGGTTTTTTGTGATAGGGTTCGCGCCCTTAAAAATCCGTCCCGCCGTTTTTGATCATTGAAAATCGATGAAAAATAGTCCGCGCCAGCAGCGTCGCGGCTTACACGCGCGTTCCACCTTTCACTCACAATTTACGCACAGGTTTATCCACAGGCAGTACGTTGCAACACCCCCAAAAACGCATTATCTTGTAGCACGGCGCAAAAAAAACCCTACATGTAGGGTTTTTGCTTAAAAGCCCAACCACATTTCAGACCAGAAACTCAAGCGCTTTATTGCCTGTTTATGGTTGAACCAAGCGTGATTTTACAAGCCCAAACCGCACGCGCGGATGGCACCGTTTTTTCAAGCCGGAACGGCCAGAACGGTACGGGTGTTGCAGTCATTACTGCACCCCTGAAAGGAATCCGGTTTCGAGCCCAGGCTCGCGGCCAAAGACTTCGGCAAGGAAGCGGCATCATTAGCCTTTTTCCTACTGTCCCGAAGTTGTTATGCCCGACGCTCGTCGGCTGTAGTGCTTCAGGACAGAACGGTGGGCACCGTGATGGTGCCCAAACAAACATAGAGAATGTGGAGACACCCCCCCATGCAAACCGACACAACTCGCGAGAACCCGCAGGGCACCTTGCCGCAGGCCGCCGATTCGAATTCGGATCTGTCCGCCACCGCGCCTGGCCAACTGCGTGTGATCAAGCGTAACGGCACTGTCGTTCCTTACACCGATGACAAGATCACCGTCGCCATCACCAAAGCGTTTCTTGCAGTTGAGGGCGGCACCGCTGCCGCTTCGTCGCGCATCCACGACACCGTTGCCCGCCTGACCGAACAGGTCACCGCAACCTTCAAGCGTCGCATGCCTTCGGGCGGCACCATCCACATCGAAGAAATCCAGGACCAGGTCGAACTGGCCCTGATGCGTGCCGGCGAGCAGAAAGTGGCGCGCGACTACGTGATCTATCGCGATTCCCGCGCCAAAGAGCGTGCTGCGCACACGCCTGCCGAGGAAGCGGTTCAGGCTCACCCGTCGATCCGCATCACCCGCGCCGATGGCAGCCTTGCACCTCTGGACATGGGTCGTCTGAACACCATCGTCACCGAAGCGTGCGAAGGTCTGGAAGAAGTCGACGGCGAGCTGATCCAGCGCGAAACCCTGAAGAACCTGTACGACGGCGTAGCCCTGACCGACGTCAACACCGCCCTGGTGATGACTGCCCGTACGCTGGTCGAGCGTGAGCCGAACTACTCGTTCGTGACCGCTCGCCTGCTGATGGACACCCTGCGTGCCGAAGGCCTGAGCTTCCTGGAAGTCGCCGAGAGCGCGACCCACCACGAAATGGTCGACCTGTACGCCAAGGCCCTGCCTGCCTACATCGCCAAGGGTATCGAATTCGAATTGCTGAACCCGGTTCTGGCGTCCTTCGACCTGGAAAAACTCGGCAAGGCGATCAACCACGAGCGCGATCAGCAGTTCACGTACCTGGGCCTGCAAACCCTGTACGACCGTTACTTCATCCACAAGGACGGTATCCGCTTCGAACTGCCGCAGATCTTCTTCATGCGCGTGGCCATGGGCCTGGCGATCGAAGAGAAGCACAAAGAAGACCGTGCGATCGAGTTCTACAACCTGTTGTCGTCCTTCGACTACATGTCCTCGACCCCGACCCTGTTCAACGCCGGTACCCTGCGTCCACAGCTGTCGAGCTGCTACCTGACCACCGTGCCGGATGACCTGTCGGGCATCTACCACGCGATCCACGACAACGCCATGCTGTCCAAATTCGCAGGCGGCCTGGGCAACGACTGGACGCCGGTTCGTGCGCTGGGCTCGTACATCAAGGGCACCAACGGCAAATCCCAAGGCGTCGTGCCGTTCCTGAAAGTGGTGAACGACACCGCCGTTGCCGTTAACCAGGGTGGCAAGCGCAAAGGCGCTGTCTGTGCCTACCTGGAAACCTGGCACATGGACATCGAAGAGTTCATCGAACTGCGCAAGAACACCGGTGATGACCGTCGTCGTACCCACGACATGAACACCGCCAACTGGATCCCTGACCTGTTCATGAAGCGCGTCTTCGATGACGGCAAGTGGACCCTGTTCTCGCCGTCCGAAGTACCGGACCTGCACGACCTGACCGGCAAGGCCTTCGAAGAGCGTTACGAGTACTACGAAGCCCTGTCCGAGTACCCGGGCAAGATCAAGCTGTTCAAGACCATCCAGGCCAAAGACCTGTGGCGCAAAATGCTGTCCATGCTGTTTGAAACCGGCCACCCATGGCTGACTTTCAAAGACCCGTGCAACCTGCGCAGCCCGCAGCAGCACGTGGGCGTGGTTCACAGCTCGAACCTGTGCACCGAGATCACCTTGAACACCAACAAGGACGAGATCGCCGTTTGCAACCTGGGCTCGATCAACCTGCCGAACCACATCGTGGGCGGCAAGCTCGACACCGCCAAGCTGCAACGCACCGTGAACACCGCTGTGCGCATGCTCGATAACGTGATCGACATCAACTACTACTCGGTGCCGCAAGCGAAGAACTCCAACTTCAAGCACCGCCCGGTCGGCCTGGGCATCATGGGCTTCCAGGACGCTTTGTACCTGCAGCACATCCCTTACGGTTCCGACGCTGCCGTCGAGTTCGCCGACAAGTCGATGGAAGCGGTCAGCTACTACGCGATCCAGGCGTCTTGCGACCTGGCTGACGAGCGTGGCGCCTACGAGACGTTCCAGGGTTCGCTGTGGTCCAAAGGCATCCTGCCGCTGGATTCGCAACAGATCCTGATCGAACAGCGTGGCCAGAAGTACATCGACGTTGACCTGAACGAAACCCTGGACTGGGCACCGGTTCGCGCCCGTGTACAGAAAGGCATTCGTAACTCCAACATCATGGCCATCGCACCGACCGCGACCATCGCCAACATCACCGGCGTATCGCAGTCGATCGAACCGACCTACCAGAACCTCTATGTGAAATCGAACCTGTCGGGCGAATTCACCGTGATCAACCCGTACCTGGTTCGCGACCTGAAGGCTCGCGGTCTGTGGGACTCGGTCATGATCAACGACCTGAAGTACTACGACGGTTCGGTGCAGCAGATCGAGCGCATCCCGCAAGAACTCAAAGAGCTCTACGCGACTGCCTTCGAAGTGGACACCAAGTGGATCGTCGACGCGGCAAGCCGTCGTCAGAAGTGGATCGACCAGGCTCAGTCGCTGAACCTGTACATCGCCGGCGCTTCGGGCAAGAAGCTGGACGTGACCTACCGCATGGCCTGGTACCGTGGTCTGAAAACCACTTACTACCTCCGTGCCCTGGCCGCGACCAGCACCGAGAAGTCGACCATCAACACCGGTAAGCTGAACGCTGTTTCCAGCGGCGGTAACCACGGTGACGACTCGGTCCTGGCAGCTCCTGCCGGCCCTGCTCCAGTGCCGAAGGCCTGCGCTATCGACGAGCCGGATTGCGAAGCTTGCCAATAAGCTGAGCCGGTGAGCGCTGCAAGGCGCTTACCTGAAACCCCCGATGAGCCTCTGGCTGGTCGGGGGTTTTCTTTTGCCTTGATGAATGTGGTAGCCGCTCTGACGCTATCGCGGGCAAGCCACGCTCCCACAGGATATACGTCGTCCAGATGATCAACGCGATTCTGGAGCGAGGCTTGCCCGCGAAGAGGCCGGCACAACCAAAACCTCAGCCCCTGACAAAAATCCCGCTCATAAAAAAAGCCCCTCTTGCGAGGGGCCTCTTTATGCAGCGCTATCTGCGTCAGGTCATCTGAATGATGGTCTGCATGATGGTGCTCTGGGTGGAGATGGTCTTGGCGTTCGCCTGGTAGTTGCTCTGCGCCTTGATCAAGTCAACCAGTTCGTTGGTCAGGTTGACGTTGGACTCTTCCAGGGAGTTGGACACGACCGACCCCAAAGTACCGGTCTTCGGCGCATCGACACCGGCCACACCGGAGGCGAAGGTTTCTTTCCAGCGGGTACCGCCCACTGGCTGCAAGCCTTGCTCGTTGGCGAAGCTGGCCACCGCCACCTGGCCGATGGCCTTGGTTTGCTGGTTGCTGAAGTTGGCCGTCATGACGCCGCTGGCGTCGATGGTCAGGCTGGAGATCTGGCCGGTGGCGTAGCCGTCCTGATACTGGGCAGTACGGGCGGTTGGCGAGTTGTAAGAAGTGGTCAGCGCCATGTTGAACGCGATACCGCCAGTGGCAGCGACGGAACCATTCGGGCCCCAGGTCACAGGAATCGTTGCGGCGTTGGTAATGGCACCTGGCACCCAACCGGTCATGGTCAACGTGTTACCAGTCTGGGTCCAGCCGGCACCCGCCGTCAGCGTGTTAATGCTGCCGTCGGAGTTGAAAGTGATGTCAGCGGTGATCGGCACTGGAGGCGTGGTTGCAGGGTTGGCCGGGGAGCGACCGTCCATGTAGGTATAGACACGCCAGGCGTTGGTACCCGTTTTCACGTAGTACTGGTCCATGGTGTGCTCGTTACCCTGGCTGTCGTAGACCTTGGTGGAGATGGTCTTGTTATAGCTGTTGGTGTCAGTCGGGCTGAACGTGGCCACAGTCGGCGTTGTTTCCGCCGAATTCAGGTTCATCGTCTGATCGACCTTGGTGGTCGGGTTCGGCTTCAGGCTCGAGGTATCGATCTTCAAGTCAGTCAACACACCGTTGATGATCTTGCCGTTGGAGTCGACGCCATAACCCTGCAGACGGTTGCCGTTGTTATCGACCACAAAGTTTTCAGCGTCGGTTTTGAACGCACCGGCACGGGTGTAGCTCAGGGAACCGTTGTCGCTGAGGATGAAGAAGCCGTTGCCCTGAATACCCATGTCCAGCACGTTGCCGGTGTTGTTCACATCACCCTGGCTGAACTGCTGGGAGACGTTGGCCAGGCGCACGCCGTTACCGATGGTTTTGCTGCCGGTGCCCAGGCGAGTGGCCGAGTACACGTCTTCGAATTCTGCACGGGACGATTTGAAACCGGTGGTCGCGACGTTGGCGATGTTGTTGCCGGTCACGTCCAGTTGTTTGTTGGCGGCATAGAGACCGCTAAGGCCGATATTGAAAGACATATTCCACTCCTTTGTGCCGTGTTAGTCGGCTCTATATACCAATGGTTTGCACTTTGGACAGGGCGACGCTGCCCATGCCTGCCAGGTTCAGCATCAACTCACCGCCGGTCTGGCTGATGGTCACGCTGTTGACCGTTGCCGGCAGGTAAGTAATCAGTGAGGTGTTGGTGCCGTCGATGGTGGTCGTTGCGCCGAAGGTGTAAGTACCCGCCGGTGCCACCGCGCCCGAATCGTCCTTGCCGTCCCAGATGAAACTGGCGTTGCCGGCGCTTTGACTGCCCAGGTTGAGGGTACGGATGGTCGTGCCTGCCGAGTTGGTGATCTTGACCGTGGCGGCGGAAACCGATGTCGGCACCACAACGGTCCCGTTGAGGCTCTTGGTGGTGTCGACCACGGCTTTGTCGGTTTGCGCGATGACCGAACGGCCCACCAGCGAAGAGGCCTGCAAGGCTTGCGACGAGTTGTAGTTGCCGGCAATGCCGGAGACGGTCTCGTTCAGCGTAGTGATGCCTTCCAGGCTACTGAACTGTGCCAGCTGGGCCACGAACGCGCTGTTGTCCTGAGGATCGAGCGGGTTCTGGTTTTTCAGCTGAGTCACCAGCAGTTGCAGGAACGCGTCCTTGCCCAGTGCCTGGCCACCGGTAGCGGCCGAGGTCAGGCTGCCGGTGGTAGTAGAGGTAGTGGTCTTGACCGAAGAGTTGGTCAGAACATCACTGATAACGCTCATATGAATCGCCCCTTATCACTGACCGAGGGTCAGGACCTTCTGCATCATGGTTTTGGCGGTGTTCATCATTTCGGCGTTGGTCTGGAACGAACGGCTCGCGGAAATCATGTCGGCCATTTCTTCGACGACGTTGACGTTCGGGTAGTAGACGTAGCCCTTGGCATCGGCGGCCGGATGGTTCGGCTCATAGCGCGCTTCAAGGTTGCTCTGGTCTTCGACCACGCCCAGCACTTGCACGCCTTGGCCGGCCGCGTCCTGGTTCTGGAACAGCGAATCGCTGCCACCGCTCTGGCCGCCCTGGAACATGGTGGCGAACACCGGGTGACGGGCGCGATAAGTCTGGTCGATGCTCGACGAAACGGTTTCGGCGTTGGCGATGTTCGAGGCGACGGTGTTCAAGCGAGTGGTCTGGGCACTCATGCCGCTACCGGCAATGTTGAAAACACTGGATAGAGACATGGATTACTCTCCGCGCAGGGCTGACACCAGCCCTTTGAATTTACTGTTGAGCAGGGTGAAGCTGGCCTGGAAGTTGACCGCGTTTTCGGCGTAGTTCGACTGTTCCAGTTGGGCGTCCACGGTGTTCTGGTCGATCGACGGTTGCATCGGCGTGCGATACATCAGCGACTCGTCGCCATTGCCCAGACCTTCAGCTTCGATGTGACGGCTGTTGGTCATGTTCAAGGCGAACTTACCGTTTTTGGTTTTCTCGTTCTGCTCGGCGAGCACTTTGGAGAAGTCCAGATCCCGAGCCTTGTAGTTCGGGGTGTCGGCGTTGGCGATGTTGTTGGCCAGGACTTCGGCACGCTGAGCGCGGAAGCCCAGGGCTTGTTCATGGATACCGAGCGCTTTATCGAAGCTGATGCTCATGTCGGGAAACCTTCGGGTGACCTGATTTTTCGTACGATGAGTACAGCAAGCCGCGTGCCAACTCAAAAAAACCCGTAAACCGGGGCTTTGCGGGCAGTGGCAAAGTGGCAATGCCAGAAAAGCGGCAACCGATTTCCGCCGCCTGCCGCTTTTCTGCCGCTTATCACCGATCGCCAGAACAACAACTGACCCTGTGGGAGCGGACTGTGGCGAGGGGGCTTGCCCCCGTTTGAGTGCGTAGCACTCATAGGATTTTTGCCACATCAGAGATTTTAGGTCTGCTTCGCAGCCCAACGGGGGCAAGCCCCCTCGCCACATGAGAAATCAGACAAAAAAAGGGAGCCCCTGAGGACTCCCGTTTTTTATGCCGTCAACGTATCACTTCGCCTGGTAAATGATCCCCGGGCTGCACTGGACCATCTGGTAATGATCCGGCAAACCGTTCAGCGCTTCGGACGCGCCAAGGAACAGATAACCGCCTCGCTTCAACGTGCCATGAATGCGCAGCAGGATGTCTTTCTTCACCTCGGCGGAGAAGTAGATCAGCACGTTGCGGCAGAACACGATGTCGAATTTGCCCAGGCTCGCGTAGCTGTCCAGCAGGTTGAACGAACGGAACTCCACCCGACTCTTGATCGGCGCCTTGACGACCCAGCGCCCCGGTCCTTTCGGGTCGAAGTAACGCTGAAGGCGCTCCGGCGACAGACCGCGGCCGATGGCCAGGCTGTCGTACTCGCCGGTCTTGCAGTTGGTCAGCATGGTGCCGGACAGATCGGTGGCAACGATCTGCACGCCCATCTTCAACTGGCCCATGTTGACCCGCTCGAACTCGTCGATGGACATCGACAGCGAGTAAGGTTCCTGCCCCGACGAACAGGCCGCCGACCAGATCCGCAGGCGCTGGCCGGGACTGGCCTTGATCGCTTCAGGCAACACCTTGTTCTTCAAGACTTCAAACGGATAGGTGTCACGAAACCACAGGGTTTCGTTAGTGGTCATGGCGTCCACCACCATCTCGCGCAAACCGCTGCGTGGTTGGGTCTGGATGCGCTGGACCAGTTCACCCAGCGATTTGATGCCCTGCTGTTCCATCAGTTTGTTGAGACGGCTCGAAACCAGGTATTGCTTGTTCTCACCGAGCAAAATGCCACAGGCTTTTTCCAGAAATACCCGGAACTGTTCAAAATCCAAATTACCCGTAGACAAAGATGCCGCCTCTTAAATCGTGTTGAACGCCAGGGACAGAAGGCCCCTAGCTGTTATCTGCCGCTTTGATCCGGTCGACTACCCGGGATGCCAGGTCATCAGGACGGAATTTGGCCAGGAAGTCATCGGCACCAACCTTCTTGACCATCGCCTGATTGAACACACCCGACAACGAAGTGTGCAGGATGATATGCAGCTTTTGCATGCGCGGATCGTTGCGGATCTCGGCCGTCAGGGTGTACCCGTCCATCTCCGGCATCTCGATGTCGGAGATCATCATCAGGAACTCGTCTTCCGGCTTCTTGCCCTCCTCGACCAGCTTGCGCAGGTAATCCAGCGCTTGCCGGCCGTCGTTCAACGCCACCACTTCGACACCGATCGTCTGCAGGCAACGGGTCACCTGCTTGCGCGCCACCGACGAGTCATCGACCGTCAGTACACGCAAAGAGAGCGCCTTGTGCTGGGTTTCAACATCGACCACGCCCACCGAAATCGCTTCCGGTGTCGGCGCCACTTCGGCCAGCACCTTCTCGACGTCGATGATTTCGACTAACTGATTGTCGACCCGGGTCACAGCCGTCAGGTAGTGATCGCGCCCCGTGCCCTTGGGTGGCGGATGAATCTCCTCCCAGTTCATGTTGACGATGCGCTCCACCGACCGGACCAGGAAACCCTGGGTCTTGGTGTTGTACTCCGTGATGATCACGAAGGGATTGCTCTGGTCCAGCAACCGACCGGCACCGGTCGCCATCGCCAGATCCAGAATCGGAATGGTTGCCCCCCGAATATTCGCCACACCGCACACGACAGGACTGGACTTGGGCATCAGGGTCAGCTTGGGGCATTGCAGCACCTCGCGAACCTTGAACACGTTGATCCCATACAGCTGCTGGCCGTCGAGACGGAACAACAACAGCTCAAGGCGATTCTGCCCTACCAGTTGTGTGCGCTGGTTCACCGAATCCATTACACCAGCCATGCCCAGACTCCCACTACCAACGCTAAGTGTGTTGCGACGCACATTCATCACTAAACGGCACGGCGCTTGCTTTTTAACTCTTATGAACACAGAACCGACATTTTTCCGACACCTGACATCAACCTGCCGCAGATTGCTCTGCGCGATGTCGGCCGCTTGCCTGTTCAACGCTGGCAGCCCTGCCCTTGCTGATACGGTTACCTTGCCTGACATGCTTATCGGCGTCACCCAGGGCTTTCTTGAATTCACCGTAGAGGACTATCTGGCCACCAGTCAAACGCAAGGTCGCTACGAAATCCAGGTCAACCAGCTCGATCCGCGCCTGCGCATGCCTATGTGCGACAAGGAATTGACAGCCACCCTCGAGAGCCCGGCAAGGCCTCTGGGCCGGGTCACGGTCAAGGTTCGCTGCGATGGCGCCTCGCCCTGGACCGTCTTCGTGCCCGCTCAAGTGAAGCTGTTTCGCGACATCGTGACCACCACCCGCCCGCTCAAGCGCACCGGTATTATCGAACCGCAGGACGTGACCCTGCACGAGCGTGATATCAGCTTGATAAATCAGGGTTTTCTGACCTCCGTCGATCAGGCGATCGGGCAAAAACTTACCCGACCAATGGTCGCCGATCAGATCATTACCCTGGTGCATCTCGAACAGGCGGAAGTGGTTCGCAAAGGCGACCAGGTGGTGATTACCGCCCGCAGTGGTACGCTCAGTGTGCGCATGCCGGGTGAAGCGCTGTCCAACGGCGGCATGAGCGAACAGATTCGCGTGAAAAACCTTAACTCCCAGCGGGTCATCAAGGCGCAAGTCACCGCGCCCGGCCAGGTGGAAGTGTCTATGTGAGTGGCCATGCAGTTCGTGAAGAGATGGCGCGCCACTGGGCTGTTGCCTAAACTGTGCCGCATGCAGGACACGCGCTGGCGCATGCACGCTCATTGATAAATGGGCCTAAAGTTTTTCGGGGAATCGCCGAAAACATGGCAAGCGTCCAAATATCCAGAGGTTTTTTGTCATGGTCATCGATTTCAGTCGTTTAAACAGCTCTTCGTCACTTACGGGCAGTACGCGTACCAGCGTTGCTAAGGAAACCGCCGAAGCCGGCCAATCCGCGCCGCTGAATACCCCGGCCGAACAGGCCAGTACCACCCAAAGCGGGGAGTCGGTACACCTCAGCAATGAGGCTCAACAGTTGCAGAAGGTCACTGACAAGCTGCGCGATCAGCCTGCCGTCGACAAAGCCCGCGTGGCCGAGTTGAAAGCAGCGATTGCCGATGGCAGCTATAAAGTCGACAGCAACCGTGTAGCCAGCAAACTGCTCAACTTCGAAGCCCAGCGCTAGGCCACGGCCCGCGCCAGGCTTTTGGACGCTTAAAACCCAAGGCCAGCCATGCACGACACTAATTTACTGCAACTGATCATCGACGACTTTGCCCCGGCGCAACATTTGCTGGAGCTGCTGCAAACCGAGTCCCTCGCCTTGCACGGTCGCGACATGCCACTGCTCGAAGACATTCTGGCGCGCAAACAGGCATTGATCATTTTGCTCGAACAGCATGGCCGCAAGCGCAGTGAAATCCTCGCCAGCCTCAACCTGCCAACCAATCGCCAGGGCCTGGAGCAACTTGCCGGCCACTCGAGCATTGGCGAACAGTTGCTGGCACAGAGCGACGTGTTGACCGATCTCCTGGCCCAATGCCAGGCCGCCAATGTCCACAATGGCCAGTCGATTCTGGTGCAGCAGGCCGCCACGGCCAACCAGCTGAAGATCCTCACCGGCGGCGAGCCGCCAGCGCTCTACGATGCCCGCGGATCAACCTCCAAGCTCGCCAAGCCACGCCAGCTCAGTCAGGCTTGAGCCTTTCGATGAGCACGCCCTATCAAGACGCGAAACATGCTGGCAGAATGCTGGCTAGTAGTCATATTTGTCTGGAGATTGATACCCCGTGTCCAATGCCTTAAGCGCGGAAGATGCTCCGCAGCCCCCCAAGGTGCTCACCACGCCCCTGGAAATCTCCGGCAACCTGCGTCAGCTGCAAGACAGCCATGACCCGCTGATCATCACGTTCCACGAGCGCAGCCAGCGCTTCCAGAGTTATCTGGTGGACGTCGACCGTGACAGCAACATGATCGCCCTGGACGAAATGATCCCGCGCGACGGCGAACGCTTTCTGCTGGCCGGCGAACCGTTCAAGGTCGAAGGCTTCCACGACGGCGTGCGCATCGCCTGGGAAAGCAATGGCCCGCTGACCATCGACGAGTCCGGCGATGGCCGCTGCTACCGTGGCACGCTGCCCGACGAGGTGGTTTATCACCAGCGCCGCAATGCTTTTCGCGCGGCGTTGAAGTTGGCACAACTGGTCAATGTCGAGTTGGGCGGTGACAAGCTCAAGTCGCCGATCAACGGCAAGTTGCTGGACATCTCTGCCACCGGCTGCAAATTGCGCTTCGAAGGCGACATTACCGCCAGGCTGCAACTGGGCCAGGTCTACGACCGCTTCATCGCCGCCCTGCCATTCGGCAGCATGACGGCACCGGTCGAGCTGCGTTACCTGCACTTCGAAGAGAAGATCAACACCACCTTCGCCGGTGTGCGTTTTCACAACATGAGCGGCCTGGTGCAGCGGCAGGTCGAGCGGTTCGTCTATCAGCTTCAGCGCGAAGCGCGGCGTTTCGATAAAGACGACTTCTGATACGCTCCCCCCATAAAAAACGGGCAGTCCCTTGCGGTGACTGCCCGTTTTTTTATGCCTTGATCAAGGCCTCGCTTCGGTAAAACTCTGCTCGCGATTCGCGTCAGGGTCTTCTGGTTCCGGATCTGTATCGGGCTCTGATTCGGGCTCGGGTTCAGGGTTGACCGGGTTCTGCATCTGATCCTGCACCACCTGCTCATCGACCCGCGGGTCAAGGCAAGCCACCAGCGGCGAACTCGTCATGCTGTCCGGCATGGCCACGTGATGCAGCGGAGCATCGTCCACCTGATGCAGATTGGTGACCGCTTTCGGACGGATTCGCCACACCAGCACCAGCGCGAAGAAGCTGAAAAAGGCATAGAGCATGTGGCTGCCGAACAATTTCATCAGCACCCCGGCCACCAGCGGTCCGACACTCGCGCCGACACCGTAGGTCACCAGCAACATTGCCGTCAGCGACACCCGGCGATCACCCTCGACATGGTCATTGGAGAACGCCACCGCCAACGGGTACAGGCAGAACTGCACCAACGAGCAGAGGAACCCGGCGATGAACAGCACTTCCAGCTGCACCTGCTGCATGATCGCCAGCGGCAACGCGGCCAGCGCCAGGCTAAACGCAAAACAGCGGATCAACAGCGCCCGGTCATAGCGGTCCGACAGCCAACCCAACGGCCACTGCACCACCAGGCCGGCAAAAATGCAGCTACCCATGAACAGGCCGACCTGTTCGGTGGACAACCCTTGCTGCGAGGCATACAGCGGCGCCAGACCGTAGAACGAACCGACGATCAACCCCGCCCCCAATACCGTACTCAGTGACTGCGGCACGCGCTGGATGAAGAAACGCGGTTCCATCGGTGCCGGGTGCAATGGCGCCGGGTGAATCCGCCGGGTCAGGGCCACCGGCACCAGACACAGGGCGAAACACAGCGCGACCAGCATCAGCAGTTCCAGGCCCAGGCCCGGGTGCATGACCAGAATCAGCTGCCCCAGCACCAGCCCCAGGTACGAAGCGATCATGTAGCCGCTGAACACCACGCCACGCTGCTTGGCTTCTGCCTGCTCATTGAGCCAGCTTTCGATCACCATGTACTGGCACATCATGCCCAGGCCGACAATCACCCGCAGGAACAGCCACGCGGGCAGCCAATCCACCAAGCCATGACCCAACACCGCCGCGCCGACGATCCCGGCGCAGGCTGAATAAGCTCGAATGTGCCCGACCCGGGCAATCAGCCGATGGCCGATCTTGCCGCCCAGCACCAGGCCGAAATAGTTGGCGGCCATCAGCGCACCGACCCACAGGCTGTCGACTTTATCGGCCGCCAGGCGCAGGGCAAGGTAAGTACTCAACAGGCCCGAGCCGATCAACATCATCAGCGAGGCGAAATAAAGTCCCCGAAAAGATTTCAAGATTTGGCGCATCGGCGTTCCGAGCGGCTCCTTGCAGTGAGTACCGGGCTATCGACAACGATAGCCCGGTGGCGACGGTTCGTCAGGCCTGGGCTGCTAGAACACGCCGTTCCCAGGGCGTAATTTCATCGAGGAAACTGGTCAACTCCATGGTCTTCGAAGCGATGTAGCCTTCAATGAACTCCTTGCCGAACAGTTCCTTCGCCAATTGGCTACGTTTCAGACGTTCGAGAGCGGCATGCAAGGTACAGGGTAATGAAAGATTATCCGGCACCACGAATTCACCCTGCACCGCCTCGTTCGGCTCCAGTTTGTTTTCGATACCATACAACCCCAAGGCCAGGCTCGCGGCGATCGCCAGATACGGATTGGCATCGGCCCCCGGCAAGCGATTCTCGACCCGACGAGCGACCGGCGAACTGGCCGGAATGCGCAACCCGGCCGCGCGATTGTCGTGGGACCAGCAGGCATTATTCGGCGATGCAAAAGGATGGCACAGGCGCTGATAGGCGTTCACGTTCGGCGCAAACAGCGCGGTGAAATCCGCCATGCCGGCTTGCTGACCACCGATGAAATGACGGAAGGTCGCGGTCGGCTCGCCGGCCTTGTCGCTGAACACATTACGCCCGCTGTCGATCTCGACGACGCTCTGGTGGATATGCATCGAACTGCCCGGTGTATGGGCCAGCGGCTTGGCCATGCAGACCACGGTCAGGCCATGTTTGAGCGCGACCTCTTTAAGCAGATGCTTGAACAGCAAAGTCTGGTCGGCCAGCAGCAGCGGATCACCATGCAACAGGTTGATCTCGAACTGGCTGATGCCCATCTCGTGCATGAAGGTATCGCGGGGCAAGCCCAGCGCCGCCATGCCTGCGTAGACTTCAGTGAAGAACGGCCGCAAGCCGTTATTGGAGCTGATGCTGAACGCCGAATGACCGTCCTCGCGACGGCCGTCCAGGCCCATCGGCGGCTGGAAAGGTTGAGTCGGGTCAGGGTTGGGCGCGAACACGAAGAATTCAAGCTCAGTCGCCACCACCGGCGCCAGACCGAGGGCGGCGTATCGAGCGATCACTGCCTTGAGTTGACCGCGGGTCGACAGACGCGAGCTCTCGCCGGTCAGTTCCTGCGCGTCGCAAATGGCCAGCGCCCGAGGCTGCGCGCTCCAGGGCAAGCGGTGGATCTGCGCCGGCTCAGGCACCAGCGCCAGGTCGCCATCATCACTGCCGTAAAAGTGCGCTGGCGGATACCCGCCCATGATGCATTGCAGCAGCACCCCTCGCGCCATTTGCAAACGCCGCCCCTCAAGAAACCCTTCGGCGGTCATCACCTTGCCGCGTGGTACGCCGTTCAGGTCCGGCGTGACACATTCAATCTCATCAATGCCCGTCAATCGCTGCGCGAGTGAACGATGGCCATCGGTTGTCATGACGCAATCCTTGTTGTTGTACGAGCCGCGAACGGCGACCCGTACAAAATAGGCTCCGGCCGTTCGGAATATCAAGCAGCGTCAAACAAAAAGGCGCAATCCTTGAAGAGAAGTGTTGTTCAGGGGAGATAGAGGCTGAACACACCGCCGCCCAACGGGCCGCCATTGCTGATTTCGGTGCGTCCGCCCACGCCATTGCGCTGATGCAAGGCGGCGATCCGCCCGGCAAAGTACAGGCCCAGGCCGGTGCTGCCGCTGCTGTGGTTGATGCCTTGCACGTAATCGGCCTGACGCTCGATCATCTCGGGCGGATAACCCTCGCCATCGTCGTTGATGGTCAGCACCAGTTGCCCGGCCTCATCGCTGACGCTGATCAACAAGGCATGGCGGGCGTAACGGATAGCGTTGTTGATGCTGTTGGCGAGTACCGAGGCAATCAGCTCGCGGTCGAAGAAACCCAGCGGGCTCAACGGGTCCACTTCATACGTCGCAATAATGCCGCGGCTGGCGAACACTTCTTGATGAGCCGCCAGTTGCGCCTCAATGAAGTCATCCAGCTCATGATAGGCCGGCTGCAACGGCATCTGGTTGACGCCGAGTTTGTACAGCCCCAGCAACTGCACCAGCATGCCATTGAGGTGGGCGAACTCGAAGTCGATGACGCCCTGCTCCGGGGTGTGCTGCTCGGGATCTGGCAAGCGCGCCAGCCATTGACTGTGCGCCTGCATCAGCATGGCCAGGGAGTTCTTCATGTCGTGCACGGTGGAGGCAATCACCGTGGAGAAGTCGAGTGACGGTTCGCTGTCGATCATTCGCCGAACGCCTTGATTTTCAGTTTCTGGTAGCGCGGATAACGCGCGTCGGTATCGGGCATCAGGCCGACGGTTTTCAGGCAGGCCCGGCATTCTTCCAGCTCGGACGACGGCACGCTGGTGTCGGTGCCATGCAGCAGCGACTGTGCCATGTTCAGGGCAATACTGATGTTCTTCGGTTGCAACGCCAGGGCTTTGCGGAACACATCCCGGGCTTCCACCAGATTGCCGGTCTTGTACACCCGCACGCCCTGACGGTTGAGGTCGGCTGCCGCGTTGCCGGAGTTGAGGATGGTCGGGTCGTCGGTCAGCTTGGCGATGCCTTTCATCACGCCCGGATCGTCGCCGTAGATTTCCGCACAGTTTTTCAGCATCGAAGCGCCGGCACTCGCCTGCCCGAGCATTTGCAGCTGCTTGGCCACCAGCAGCGCCGCTTCAGCGCTCATGAACTGTTCCATGCCATCGAGGCGCATCATCGCTTGCTCGGTGAGCTTCTCGGCGGTCTCGGCATCGTTGAGCAGCAGGCTGGTGGCCTTCATCAGACGCGCACGAATCTGCAGGCCCGGGTCGGAAGGGTTCTCCTTCGCCACCGCACTCAGCGTCGTGTTGATTTCCAACCGAGTTCGAGTGTCCAGGCCCTTTTCCGCGCCTTTGCTGATCAAGGCATGGGCCAGGCCGAGGTTGCTTTCCGCATCCTTGAAACGTGACTGCGCCCCTTGGTTCACGGCCTGGCGATAGGCTTTGGAGGCGGTGTCGAAATCTTCGTTGGCCATTGCCAACTTGCCCAGCAACGCTTGCCGGCGCACCGCCAGCGGCGACAGGCGAATAGCTTCTTCCAACACTTTCTGCGCCGCTTTGGTGTCGCCTTCGGCGACCAGCACATCGGCCATGCCATCGTAGAGGGCCGGCATCATCGGGAAGACTTTCAGGGCTTTTTCGTAAATGCCCTTGGCCTGGCTGACCTGGCCGCGTTTGAACAGCAACTGGCCCAACCCGGCAAACGCCCAAGGCAAAGGGCGGTCCGCCAGAATGCTGTCGTACAGGCGCTCCAGCGCTTCGTTCTGGTTCAAGTCGCGCAACGCATCGGCACGGTAGCGCAGGCACAGCGGCGAATATCGAATGTCCTGCTTGCACAGGGCGATGCAGGCATTGAGCACTTCAACCGGTTTACCCCGGTCAAGCGCTTGCAGGATCGGTTTGAGCAAGGTCTTGCGCTGTTCCAGTCGCTCCAGGCGCTGGGCCAGGCCGGAACGGTTGAACGGCTTGGTCAGGTAAGCGTCGGGCTCATGCTCCAGTGCGCTGAGCACCATGGCCTGGCTGGTTTCAGCGGTGACCATGACAAACACACTTTCATGGCTGATCAGCTTCTCGATCATCAAGTCTTCGAGTACCTGCTGACCGTTCTTCTTGCCATCGCCCAGGTGGAAATCCTGCAGGATGAAGTCGTAGGACTTCTGCGAGCACATGCGCAACGCCTGTTCACCGGTATCGGCGGTGTCGACGTCCTTGACGCCCAACTCCCGTAGCATGGACCTGACGGAACTGCGGAAATCCGAGAAATCATCGACGATCAGAAAGCTTTTTTGGTGATACGACAGCATCGAAGATTTCCAGGCAATTTAAGGAAGAACAACCTAAAGGCAATGGCTGCGAGTTCAGCTTGGCCACTTTTTGGGCGCGCAGATAATAGCGGGAGGCCATCAGCTATCAAGCAATTTCGCACAATCGCGTAATAAGGTTTGCCGGCCGCCGGAGACGAAATTCACAACGACCGATCGGGTTATCGGCCAGTAGTGGCAATCCCTTGAAGCAGCGGGTGTGCAATCGCGTATTTCGTTGCCATGACAGACGTTCCACATAAGTCGTCAGGTGGTTCGAGCATGAAAAAAAACGACAGAGGAATGCCCTGGCAGGGCTTTTTTAACCGCTGACGTTGCAATTTGAGGGTGTCCCAGCACTGAAAATACACAGCAAGCCCTTGCCGCATAAGGGTTTCAGCTCATTTTAGGCGCACCCGTATTGAGTGCCTGCGGCCCCTTCGCCAAAAACAAATCGACGTAATATTGACACCAAAACATCCACTTGTCGGAATATTGGCACATGCCACCGTTTCATCCGGTTAACACCTTTACAAAGCCTGAGCCCACAACTAAACACCTATCAAACTGATATCAGGAAAGGCCGTATCCCTGAGTCAGTGCTGTACCAAAACACGGCCTCACCCAGCCATCACTTCAGGGGTCCCTGCCATATGGGTACTCTCAGATTATTGCGCGCCATGCGCAGCGCAGCCCCGGGCTTGGGCCCTCGTTCGCCCAGCAGCTCCTGCGATTCGCTCCTCAAGTGCGGCGAACTTTTTCACCCCCGCGACACCAGCGTCCCTCTGCCCGCAGCGCCTATTGCGTCGGGCCCGGAATGCCGACGATGTCCGGCGGCCGCCCCGCACCGCTCCTGAACACCCTGAGCGGCACAAACACGGGACTTCGTCCTGTTAGCAGTTTCCCTGGCGATTCCAATAAAAAAACATTCTCGGGAGAAAGACATGGCTACCACCACCACGACCAGCGGCGGCACCGTTACTTCGTTTTCCAATACGCCGCAGGCGCAGGACGACATTTTCACTACAGGTGTCATTGGCACGAGCAACGCGATCATCACTGAAGACCTGCAGGGTGTGGTGTACCTGGACGTCATGTCCAATGACCTGGGTGGCAACGCAAAGACACTCTGGTCACTCGATAACGCGACCAGTCTTTCTACTGCCACCAAGGTTTATGCTCCAGCCGATCTGCTGGTCCAGGACACGTGCAGAATCGAGGCTACGAGTACCGACACCAGCCTAAACGGGGCAAAAATCTGGATTACATCGGATGGCAAAGTCGGCTACGACGCCGCTACTTTATCGACTGCTTTCAAGACGCAACTTCAGGAGCTTGCTGCCGGAGCGTCCCTGGCAGACAGCTTTACGTATGCGATTCGTCTCGGCAATGGCACCCTCAGCTGGGCCACTGCGCAGGTGCAATTCGCAGGTGTGAATGACAGCGTGACGATGAGCCTCGGCGCACAGGCCGGCACCGTAACCGAAGATGCGACCACGACGCCTAGCACAACCGACTCGCTGAGTACGACGGGCACGATTGCATTTAGCGATGTCGATCTGAGCGACACGCATACCGCTTCATTCGTGGCGGCGGGAGGCAATAGCACAGCGCTGGGTAACTTCGCCCTTGCCTCTGTCATTGAAGCGGCCAATGCGGCCAACGGCACCGTTAACTGGACTTATACCGTGAATAATGCGGCAGCCCAGTACCTGGCCCAAGGTCAGACGGCTACCGAAACCTATGTGGTCACCATCAACGATGGGCATGGTTCATCGACAACGCAAAATGTGATCATCACCCTCACCGGCACCAACGACCAGGTGCACATCACCAGCGGCGTGCAGACCGGCGATGCCAAGGAAGACAGCGGCGACTACGCTGCCAACGGCAGCATCACCTTCACCGACGCCGACCTGATCGACACTCACAGCGTCACCGTCACACCGGGCGCTTCCGGCTACCTGGGCAGCTTCACCACAGATCCACTGCACGACAGCACCGGCACGGGCAGCGGTTCGCTGGGCTGGCACTTCGCGGTAGACAACGCCGCCGTGCAGTTCCTGGGCGAAGGCCAGACCCTCACCCAGACCTATAACGTGGCGATCGGCGACGGCACGGTACAGACCGTGACCATTACTATCACCGGCACCAACGACCGGCCGACGCTGACGATTGCCGACACCACCGGCACCATGAGCGAAGGCAACGGTACGGCCACATTGAGCGACAGCGGCGCACTGAGCTTTGCCGATGTGGACAACATCGACGTGGTGACTGTGTCCCACACCTCCAACGGCAACATCGCCTGGAGCGGCGGCACGCTCGATTCGGGCGTGGCTTCGGCACTGGTCGCCGGTTTCTCGGTCGATCAGAACAGCTGGGACTACAGCACCAGCCAGAACCTCGATTTCCTCGGCGCGGGTGAAACCATCACCTTTTCGTACAAGGTGGTCGCCACCGACAACAGCGGTACAGCTAACGCTGCTTCGGCGACGCAGACTGTGACCATCACCATTACCGGCAGCAACGATGCGCCGGTGCTCAGCTTCGCAACGGGCAATGATGCCGGCGCGGTGAAGGAAGACAGCACCCTCAGCGTCAGTGGCCAGTTCAGCTCGACCGACGTCGATCACGCGGCCACAGCCACCTGGAGCATTGCGGGTTCAAATACCGGCAGCTATGGCTCGATCGCGGTGGACAACACCGGTAAGTGGACCTACACCCTGGCCAACGGCACCGATGGCGTTGCCAGTGCCGTGCAGTCGCTGAAGGTGGGCGAAAGTCATGCTGAGGTGTTCAGCGTCCAAGTCAGCGATGGCCTCGGCGGCGTCGCTACCCATCTGGTGACGGTCACCGTCACCGGTAGCAACGATGCACCGGTGCTCAGCTTCGCGTCGGGCAATGATGTGGGCGCGGTGCAGGAAGACAGCACGCTCAGCGTCAGTGGCCAGTTCAACTCGACCGACATCGATCACGCGGCCACTGCCAGCTGGAGCATCAATGGCTCGGCAACTGGAACCTACGGCTCGATCGCCGTCGACAGCACCGGCCAATGGACCTACACCCTGGCCAACGGCACCGATGGCGTCGCCAGTGCCGTGCAATCGCTGAAGGTTGGCGAGAGTCACAACGAAGTGTTCAGCGTCCAGGTCAGCGATGGCCTCGGCGGCGTCGCCACCCATCTGGTCACTGTCACCGTCACCGGTAGCAACGACGCGCCGGTGCTCAGCTTCGCCACCGGCAACGATGCCGGCGCGGTGCAGGAAGACAGCACCCTCAGCGTCAGTGGCCAGTTCAACTCGACCGACGTCGATCACGCGGCCACTGCCAGCTGGAGCATTGCCGGGTCCAATACTGGCACCTACGGCTCGATCGCGGTGGACGGCACCGGTAAGTGGACGTACACCCTGGCCAATGGCACCGATGGCGTTGCCAGTGCGGTGCAATCACTGAAGGTTGGCGAGAGTCACAACGAAGTGTTCAGCGTCCAGGTCAGCGACGGCCTCGGCGGCGTCGCTACCCATCTGGTGACGGTCACAGTCACCGGCAGCAACGATGCACCGGTGCTCAGCTTCGCCACCGGCAATGATGCCGGCGCGGTGCAGGAAGACAGCACCCTCAGCGTCAGCGGCCAGTTCAGCTCGGCCGATATCGACCACGCGGCCACCGCCAGCTGGAGCATCAATGGCTCGGCAACTGGCACCTATGGCTCGATCGCGGTCGACAGCAGCAGCGGCCAGTGGACCTACACCCTGGCCAACGGCACCGATGGTGTTGCCAGTGCGGTGCAATCGCTGAAGGTTGGCGAGAGTCACAACGAAGTGTTCAGCGTGCAGGTCAGCGATGGCCTCGGCGGCGTCGCTACCCATCTGGTCACTGTCACCGTCACCGGCACCAACGACGGCCCAGTCGCGGTGGCCGATGTCGCCGCTGGCACGGAAAACCAGACCCTGACCATCGACGTCCTGGCCAACGACACCGACGTCGACGACGGTCATCTGTTCACCCTGAACAGCGCCAGTGCCCCAATCAGCCAAGGCACCGCCAGCGTGGTCGCCAACCAGCTGCTGTTCAACCCCGGCAGCGACTTTGATCATCTGGCACAAGGCGCCGTCGCGCACGTGACACTCAACTACACCATGCAGGACGAACACGGCGCGCTTTCGAGTTCCACCGTGGACGTCACTATCACCGGCAACAACGACGGCCCAGTCGCGGTGGCCGATGTCGCCGCTGGCACGGAAAACCAATCCCTGACCATCGACGTGCTGACCAACGACACTGATGTCGACGACGGCCACCTGTTCACCCTGAACAGCGCCAGCGCCCCGCTCGGCCAAGGCTCGGCCAGCGTGGTCGCCAACCAATTGGTGTTCACCCCCGGCAGCGACTTCGATCATCTGGCACAAGGCGCCGTCGCGCACGTAACGCTCAGCTACACCATGCAGGACGAACACGGCGCGCTTTCGAGTTCCACCGTGGACGTCACTATCACCGGCACCAATGACGGTCCGGTCGCGGTGGCCGATGTCGCCGCCGGCACGGAAAACCAATCCCTGACCATCGACGTGCTGGCCAACGACACCGACGTCGACGACGGTCACCTGTTCACCCTGAACAGCGCCAGCGCCCCGCTCGGCCAAGGCTCGGCCAGCGTGGTCGCCAACCAATTGGTGTTCACCCCCGGCAGCGACTTCGATCATCTGGCGCAGGGTGCGGTCGCGCACGTGACGCTCAGCTACACCATGCAGGACGAACACGGCGCGCTTTCGAGTTCCACCGTGGACGTGACTATCACCGGCACCAACGACGGTCCGGTCGCGATGGCCGATGTCGCCGCCGGCACGGAAAACCAGACCCTGACCATCGACGTGCTGGCCAACGACACCGACGTCGATGACGGTCATCTGTTCACCCTGAACACTGCCAGCGCCCCGCTCGGCCAGGGCACCGCCAGCGTGGTCGTCAACCAATTGGTGTTCAACCCCGGCAGCGACTTCGACCACCTGGCACAAGGCGCCGTCGCGCACGTGACACTCAGCTACACCATGCAGGACGAACACGGCGCGCTCTCAAGCTCCACCGTGGACGTGACTATCACCGGCACCAACGACGGTCCGGTCGCGATGGCCGATGTCGCCGCCAGCACGGAAAACCAGCCCCTGACCATCAACGTCCTGGCCAACGACACCGACGTCGATGACGGTCATCTGTTCACCCTGAACAGCGCCAGCGCCCCGCTCGGCCAGGGCACCGCCAGCGTGGTCGCCAACCAGCTGCTGTTCAACCCCGGCAGCGACTTCGATCATCTGGCGCAGGGTGCGGTCACGCATGTGACACTCAACTACACCATGCAGGACGAACACGGTGCGCTCTCGAGCTCCACCGTGGACGTGACTATCACCGGCACCAACGACCAACCAACCCTGACAATTGCCGACACCACCGGCGCGATGAACGAGGGCGATGGCGCGGCAATGCTGAGCGACAGCGGCGCCCTGAGCTTTGCCGATCTGGACAGCACCGACGTGGTGACCGTGTCACACACCGCCAACGGCGACATCACCTGGAGCGGCGGCACACTCAATGCGGGCGTGGCTTCGGCACTGGTCGCCGGCTTCTCGGTCGATCAGGACGGCTGGGATTACAGCACCAGCCAGAACCTCGACTTCCTCGGCGCGGGTGAAACCATCACCTTCTCGTACACGGTGGTCGCCACCGATGACAGCGGCGCGGCTAACGCTGCTTCGGCAACGCAGACTGTCAGCATCACCATTACCGGCAGCAACGATGCGCCCGTACTCAGTTTCGCCAGCGGCAACGATGCCGGCGCGGTGCAGGAAGACAGCATCCTCAGCGTCAGTGGCCAGTTCAGCTCGAGCGACATCGACCATGCGGCCACGGCTACCTGGAGCATCGCCGGAACAGCTAACGGCACTTATGGCTCGATCGCCGTGGACAGCAGCGGCCAATGGACTTACACCCTGGCCAACGGCAGCGATGGCGTTGCCGGTGCCGTGCAATCGCTGAAGGCCGGCGAGACTCACGACGAAGTGTTCACCATCCAGGTCAGCGATGGCTTGGGCGGCGTCGACACCCAGCAGATGACCGTCACCGTCACCGGCAGCAACGACGCGCCGGTGCTCAGCTTCGCGTCGGGTAATGAGGTCGGCGCCGTGCAGGAAGACAGCACCCTCAGCGTCAGTGGCCAGTTCAGCTCAAGCGACATCGATCATGCGGCCACCGCCACCTGGTCGATCAATGGCTCGGCAACCGGAACCTACGGCTCGATCGCCGTGGACGGCAGCGGCCAATGGACTTACACCCTGGCAAACGGCAGCGATGGTGTCGCCAGTGCGGTGCAATCGCTGAAGGCCGGTGAAAGTCACGACGAGGTGTTCACCATCCAGGTCAGCGATGGCCTCGGTGGCGTCGACACCCAGCAGGTGACTGTCACCGTCACCGGCAGCAACGATGCGCCAGTGCTCAGTTTCGCGTCGGGTAATGAAGTCGGCGCGGTGCAGGAAGACAGCACCCTCAGCGTCAGTGGCCAGTTCAGCTCAAGCGACATCGATCATGCGGCCACCGCCAGCTGGACCATCAATGGTTCGGCAACTGGCACCTACGGCTCGATCGCCGTCGACAGCACGGGCCAATGGACCTACACCCTGGCCAACGGCAGCGATGGTGTCGCCAGTGCCGTGCAGTCGTTGAAGGCCGGCGAGAGCCATGACGAAGTGTTCAGCGTGCAGGTCAGCGATGGCCTCGGCGGTGTCGACACCCAGCAGGTGACCGTCACTGTCACCGGCAGCAACGATGCGCCGGTGCTCAGTTTCGCCAGCGGCAACGATGTGGGCGCGGTGCAGGAAGACAGCACCCTCAGTGTCAGCGGTCAGTTCAACTCGAGCGACATCGACCATGCAGCCACCGCGACCTGGTCGATCAATGGCTCGGCAACCGGAACCTATGGCTCGATCGCCGTCGACAGCAGCGGCCAATGGACCTACACCCTGGCCAACGGCACCGATGGCGTTGCCAGTGCGGTGCAATCGCTGAAGGTCGGCGAGAGTCATAACGAAGTGTTCACCATCCAGGTCAGCGATGGCTTGGGCGGCGTCGACACCCAGCAGGTGACCGTCACCGTCACCGGCAGCAATGACGCGCCGGTGCTGAGCTTCGCGTCGGGCAACGATGCCGGTTCGGTGCAGGAGGACAGCATCCTCAGCGTCAGTGGCCAGTTCAACTCGACCGACATCGACCATGCGGCCACCGCCACCTGGAGCATTGCCGGGTCAAACACCGGCAGCTACGGCTCGATCGCCGTGGACAGCAGCGGTCAATGGACCTACACGTTAGCCAATGGCAGCGATGGTGTCGCCAGTGCCGTGCAGTCGCTGAAGGCCGGCGAGACTCACAACGAAGTGTTCACCATCCAAGTCAGCGATGGCCTCGGCGGTGTCGACACCCAACAGGTGACTGTCACTGTCACCGGCAGCAACGACGCCCCCGTACTCAGTTTCGCCAGCGGCAACGATGCCGGCGCGGTGCAGGAAGACAGTATCCTCAGCGTCAGTGGCCAGTTCAGCTCGGCCGACATCGATCATGCGGCCACGGCCAGCTGGACCATCAATGGCTCGGCAACCGGAGCCTATGGCTCGATCGCCGTCGACAGCAGCGGCCAATGGACTTACACCCTGGCCAATGGCAGCGATGGCGTCGCCAGTGCCGTGCAATCACTGAAGGCCGGCGAGAGCCACGACGAGGTGTTCACCATCCAGGTCAGCGATGGCCTCGGTGGCGTCGACACCCAGCAGGTGACTGTCACCGTCACCGGCAGCAACGACGCGCCGGTACTCAGTTTCGCCAGCGGCAACGAGCTTGGCGCGGTGCAGGAAGACAGCATCCTCAGCGTCAGTGGCCAATTCAGCTCAGCCGATATCGACCACGATGCCACGGCCAGCTGGACCATCAATGGCTCGGCAACCGGAACCTATGGCTCGATCGCCGTCGACAGCATCACCGGCCAATGGACGTACACCCTGGCCAACGGCACCGACGGTGTCGCCAGTGCCGTGCAATCGCTGAAGGCCGGAGAGAGTCATGACGAAGTGTTCACCATCCAGGTCAGCGATGGCCTCGGCGGTGTCGACACCCAGCAGGTAACCGTCACTGTCACCGGCAGCAATGACGCACCGGTGCTCAGTTTCGCGTCGGGTAACGATGCCGGCGCGGTGCAGGAAGACACTACCCTCAGCGTCAGTGGTCAGTTCAGTTCAAGCGACATCGATCATGCGGCCACCGCCAGCTGGAGCATCAATGGCCCGGCAACTGGAACCTATGGCTCGATCGCCGTCGACAGCAGCGGCCAATGGACTTATACCCTGGCCAACGGCACCGATGGCGTTGCCAGTGCGGTGCAATCGCTGAAGGCCGGCGAGAGTCATGACGAGGTGTTCAGTGTGCAGGTCAGCGATGGCTTGGGCGGTGTCGACACTCAACAGGTGACCGTCACCGTCACCGGCAGCAACGATGCGCCAGTGCTCAGTTTTGCCACCGGCAACGATGCCGGCGCGGTGCAGGAAGACACTACCCTCAGCGTCAGCGGCCAGTTCAGCTCAAGCGACATCGATCATGCAGCCACCGCGACCTGGAGCATTGCCGGGTCCAATACCGGCAGCTACGGTTCCATCGCCGTCGACAGCACAGGCCAATGGACGTACACCCTGGCCAACGGCACCGATGGCGTTGCCAGTGCGGTGCAGTCGCTGAAGGCCGGAGAGAGTCATGACGAAGTGTTCAGTGTGCAGGTCAGCGATGGCTTGGGCGGTGTCGACACTCAACAGGTGACCGTCACCGTCACTGGCAGCAACGATGCGCCGGTGCTCAGTTTTGCCAGCGGCAACGATGCCGGCGCCGTGCAGGAAGACAGCATCCTCAGCGTCAGCGGCCAATTCAGCTCGGCCGACATCGATCACGCGGCCACCGCCACCTGGTCGATCAATGGCTCGGCAACTGGAACCTACGGCTCCATCGCCGTCGACAGCACCGGCCAGTGGACCTACACGTTGACCAACGGCACCGATGGCGTCGCCAGTACCGTGCAGTCACTGAAGGCTGGCGAAAGTCATGATGAAGTGTTCAGCGTGCAGGTCAGCGACGGCCTCGGCGGCATCGACACCCAGCAAGTGACCGTCACCGTCACCGGCACCAATGACGGTCCGGTCGCGGTGGCCGATGTCGCCGCCGGCACGGAAAACCAGACCCTGACCATCGACGTGCTGGCCAACGACACCGACGTCGACGACGGTCATCTGTTCACCCTGAACAGCGCCAGTGCCCCAATCAGCCAAGGCACCGCCAGCGTGGTCGCCAACCAGCTGGTGTTCACCCCCGGCAGCGACTTCGATCATCTGGCACAAGGCGCCGTCGCGCACGTGACGCTCAGCTACACCATGCAGGACGAACACGGCGCGCTCTCGTCTAGTACTGTGGACGTCACTATCACCGGCACCAACGACGGCCCAGTCGCGATGGCCGATGTCGCCGCTGGCACGGAAAACCAGCCCCTGACCATCGACGTCCTGGCCAACGACACCGACGTCGACGACGGTCATCTGTTCACCCTGAACAGCGCCAGTGCCCCAATCAGCCAAGGCACCGCCAGCGTGGTCGCCAACCAGCTGCTGTTCAACCCCGGCAGCGACTTTGATCATCTGGCACAAGGCGCCGTCGCGCACGTGACGCTCAGCTACACCATGCAGGACGAACACGGCGCGCTCTCGTCTAGTACTGTGGACGTCACTATCACCGGCACCAACGACGGCCCAGTCGCGATGGCCGATGTCGCCGCCAGCACGGAAAACCAGCCCCTGACCATCAACGTCCTGGCCAACGACACCGACGTCGATGACGGTCATCTGTTCACCCTGAACAGCGCCAATGCCCCGCTCGGCCAGGGCACCGCCAGCGTGGTCGCCAACCAGCTGGTGTTCAACCCTGGCAGCGACTTTGATCATCTGGCGCAAGGTGCGGTCACGCATGTGACACTCAACTACACCATGCAGGACGAACACGGCGCACTCTCGAGTTCCACCGTGGACGTGACCATCACCGGTACCAACGACCAACCAACCCTGACAATTGCCGACACCACCGGCGCGATGAACGAAGGCGATGGCGCGGCGATGCTGAGCGACAGCGGCGCACTGAGCTTTGCCGATCTGGACAGCACCGACGTGGTGACCGTGTCGCACACCGCCAACGGCGACATCACCTGGAGCGGCGGCACGCTCAATGCGGGCGTGGCTTCGGCACTGGTCTCCGGCTTCTCGGTCGATCAGGACAGCTGGGATTACAGTACCAGCCAGAACCTCGACTTCCTCGGCGCAGGTGAAACCATCACCTTCTCGTACACGGTGGTCGCCACCGATGACAGTGGCGCGGCTAACGCTGCTTCGGCAACGCAGACTGTCAGCATCACCATTACCGGCAGCAACGATGCGCCCGTGCTGAGCTTCGCGCCCAGCAACGATGCCGGCATTGTGCAGGAAGACAGCACCCTCAGCGTCAGCGGCCAATTCAACTCGACCGACATCGATCACGCGGCCACGGCTACCTGGAGCATTGCCGGGTCCAATACCGGCAGCTATGGCTCGATCGCGGTCGACAGTAGCGGCCAGTGGACCTACACCCTGGCCAACGGCACCGACGGTGTCGCCAGTGCCGTGCAATCGTTGAAAGCCGGTGAAAGTCACGACGAGGTGTTCAGCATCCAGGTCAGTGATGGCCTCGGTGGCGTCGACACCCAGCAGGTGACTGTCACCGTCACCGGTAGCAACGACGCCCCCGTACTCAGTTTCGCGTCGAGTAATGAGGTCGGCGCGGTGCAGGAAGACAGCATCCTCAGCGTCAGCGGCCAGTTCAGCTCGGCCGACATCGATCACGATGCCACCGCTACCTGGAGCATTGCCGGGTCCAATACCGGCAGCTACGGCTCGATCGCCGTGGACAGCACTGGCCAGTGGACGTACACCCTGGCCAACGGCAGCGATGGCGTTGCCAGTGCCGTGCAATCACTGAAAGCCGGCGAGAGTCACGATGAAGTGTTCAGCGTGCAAGTCAGCGACGGCCTCGGTGGCGTCGACACCCAGCAGGTGACCGTCACCGTCACCGGCAGCAACGATGCACCGGTGCTCAATTTCACGTCGGGCAATGATGTGGGCGCGGTGCAGGAAGACAGCACCCTCAGTGTCAGCGGCCAGTTCAGCTCAAGCGACATCGACCACGATGCCACCGCCACCTGGAGCATTGCCGGGTCCAATACCGGCAGCTATGGCTCGATCGCCGTCGACAGCACGGGCCAGTGGACCTACACCTTGGCCAACGGCACCGATGGCGTTGCCAGTGCCGTGCAATCACTGAAAGCCGGCGAGAGTCACGATGAAGTGTTCAGCGTGCAAGTCAGCGACGGCCTCGGTGGCGTCGACACCCAGCAGGTGACCGTCACCGTCACCGGCAGCAACGATGCACCGGTGCTCAATTTCACGTCGGGCAATGATGTGGGCGCGGTGCAGGAAGACAGCACCCTCAGTGTCAGCGGCCAGTTCAGCTCAAGCGACATCGACCACGATGCCACCGCCACCTGGAGCATTGCCGGCTCCAATACCGGCAGCTACGGCTCGATCGCCGTCGACAGCACGGGCCAGTGGACCTACACCTTGGCCAACGGCAGCGATGGCGTCGCCGGCGCGGTGCAATCGCTGAAGGCCGGCGAGAGCCATAACGAGGTGTTCAGCGTGCAGGTCAGCGACGGCCTCGGTGGCGTCGCCACCCAGCAAGTGACCGTCACTGTCACTGGCAGCAACGATGCGCCGGTGCTGAGCTTCGCGTCAGGTAATGAAGTGGGCGCGGTGCAGGAAGACAGCACCCTCAGCGTCAGCGGCCAGTTCAGCTCGGCCGACATCGACCACGATGCCACCGCCACTTGGAGTATTACCGGGTCCAATACCGGCACTTACGGCTCGATCGCCGTCGACAGCACGGGCCAGTGGACCTACACCTTGGCCAACGGCAGCGATGGCGTTGCCAGTGCCGTGCAATCACTGAAAGCCGGCGAGAGTCACGACGAAGTGTTCAGCGTGCAGGTCAGCGATGGCCTCGGCGGTGTCGACACCCAGCAGGTGACCGTCACCGTCACCGGCAGCAACGACGCGCCAGTGCTCAGTTTCGCGTCGGGCAACGATGTCGGCGCCGTGCAGGAAGACAGCACGCTTAGCGTCAGTGGCCAGTTCAGCTCGAGCGACATCGACCACGATGCCACCGCCACCTGGAGTATTACCGGGTCCAATACCGGCACTTACGGCTCGATCGCCGTCGACAGCACGGGCCAGTGGACCTACACCCTGGCCAACGGCACCGATGGCGTTGCCAGTGCCGTGCAATCGCTGAAGGCTGGCGAGAGTCATGACGAGGTGTTCACCATCCAGGTCAGCGATGGCCTCGGCGGTGTCGACACCCAGCAGGTGACTGTCACCGTCACCGGCAGCAACGATGCGCCAGTGCTCAGTTTCGCGTCGGGTAATGAAGTCGGCGCGGTGCAGGAAGACAGCATCCTCAGCGTCAGCGGCCAGTTCAGCTCGGCCGACATCGACCATGCGGCCACCGCCACCTGGTCGATCAATGGCTCGGCAACTGGAACCTACGGCTCGATCGCCGTCGACAGCACGGGCCAGTGGACTTACACCCTGGCCAACGGCAGCGATGGCGTTGCCAGTGCCGTGCAATCGCTGAAGGTTGGCGAGAGTCACAACGAAGTGTTCAGTGTGCAGGTCAGTGATGGCCTCGGTGGCATCGACACCCAGCAGGTGACCGTCACCGTCACCGGCAGCAACGATGCGCCAGTGCTCAGTTTCGCGTCGGGTAATGAAGTGGGCGCGGTGCAGGAAGACAGCATCCTCAGCGTCAGCGGCCAGTTCAGCTCGGCCGACATCGACCATGCGGCCACCGCCACCTGGTCGATCAATGGCTCGGCAACTGGAACCTACGGCTCGATCGCCGTCGACAGCACGGGCCAGTGGACTTACACCCTGGCCAACGGCAGCGATGGCGTTGCCAGTGCCGTGCAATCGCTGAAGGTTGGCGAGAGTCACAACGAAGTGTTCAGTGTGCAGGTCAGTGATGGCCTCGGTGGCATCGACACCCAGCAGGTGACCGTCACCGTCACCGGCAGCAACGACGCCCCCGTACTCAGCTTCGCCAGCGGCAACGATGTCGGCGCGGTGCAGGAAGACAGCATCCTCAGCGTCAGCGGCCAGTTCAGCTCAAGCGACATCGACCATGCGGCCACGGCTACCTGGAGCATCGCCGGAACAGCTAACGGCACTTATGGCTCGATCGCCGTGGACAGCAGCGGTCAATGGACCTACACGTTAGCCAATGGCAGCGATGGCGTCGCCAGTGCCGTGCAATCACTGAAGGCCGGCGAGAGCCACGACGAGGTGTTCACCATCCAGGTCAGCGACGGCCTAGGTGGCGTCGACACCCAGCAGGTGACCGTCACTGTCACTGGCAGCAACGATGCGCCAGTGCTGAGCTTCGCGTCGGGCAACGATGTCGGCGCGGTGCAGGAAGACACCAGCCTCAGCGTCAGCGGCCAGTTCAGCTCAGCCGACATCGATCATGCGGCCACCGCCACCTGGAGCATCGCCGGGTCCAATACCGGCACTTACGGCTCGATCGCCGTCGACAGCAGCGGCCAGTGGACCTACACCCTGGCCAACGGCAGCGATGGCGTCGCCAGTGCCGTGCAATCGTTGAAAGCCGGTGAAAGTCACGACGAGGTGTTCAGCATCCAGGTCAGCGACGGCCTAGGTGGCGTCGACACCCAGCAGGTGACCGTCACCGTCACTGGCAGCAATGACGCACCGGTGCTCAGCTTCGCCAGCGGCAATGATGCCGGTGCGGTGCAGGAGGACAGCATCCTCAGCGTCAGTGGCCAGTTCAACTCGACCGACATCGACCATGCGGCCACCGCCACCTGGAGCATTGCCGGGTCCAATACCGGCACTTACGGCTCGATCGCCGTGGACGGCAGCGGCCAATGGACGTACACCCTGGCCAACGGCACCGATGGCGTTGCCAGTGCCGTGCAATCGCTGAAGGCCGGCGAGACTCACGACGAAGTGTTCACCATCCAGGTCAGCGATGGCCTCGGCGGCGTCGACACCCAGCAGGTGACTGTCACCGTCACCGGCAGCAACGATGCGCCAGTGCTCAGTTTCGCGTCGGGTAATGAAGTGGGCGCGGTGCAGGAAGACAGCATCCTCAGCGTCAGCGGCCAGTTCAGCTCGGCCGACATCGACCATGCGGCCACCGCCACCTGGTCGATCAATGGCTCGGCAACTGGAACCTACGGCTCGATCGCCGTCGACAGCACGGGCCAGTGGACTTACACCCTGGCCAACGGCAGCGATGGCGTTGCCAGTGCCGTGCAATCGCTGAAGGTTGGCGAGAGTCACAACGAAGTGTTCAGTGTGCAGGTCAGTGATGGCCTCGGTGGCATCGACACCCAGCAGGTGACCGTCACCGTCACCGGCAGCAACGATGCGCCAGTGCTCAGTTTCGCGTCGGGTAATGAAGTGGGCGCGGTGCAGGAAGACACCACCCTCAGCGTCAGCGGCCAGTTCAGCTCGGCCGACATCGACCACGATGCCACCGCCACCTGGAGCATTGCCGGGTCCAATACCGGCACTTACGGCTCGATCGCCGTGGACGGCAGCGGCCAATGGACTTACACCCTGGCCAACGGCACCGACGGTGTCGCCAGTGCCGTGCAATCGTTGAAAGCCGGTGAAAGTCACGACGAGGTGTTCAGCATCCAGGTCAGTGATGGCCTCGGTGGCGTCGACACCCAGCAGGTGACTGTCACCGTCACCGGTAGCAACGACGCCCCCGTGCTCAGTTTCGCGTCGAGTAATGAAGTGGGCGCGGTGCAGGAAGACAGCACCCTCAGCGTCAGTGGCCAGTTCAGCTCAAGCGACATCGACCATGCGGCCACCGCCAGCTGGTCCATCAATGGCTCGGCAGCTGGAACCTACGGCTCGATCGCCGTCGACAGCAGCGGCCAATGGACCTACACCCTGGCCAACGGCAGCGATGGTGTCGCCAGTGCGGTGCAATCGCTGAAGGCCGGCGAGAGCCACGACGAGGTGTTCAGCATCCAGGTCAGCGATGGCTTGGGCGGCGTCGACACCCAGCAGGTGACCGTCACCGTCACCGGCAGCAACGACGCCCCCGTACTCAGCTTCGCCAGCGGCAACGATGTCGGCGCGGTGCAGGAAGACAGCATCCTCAGCGTCAGCGGCCAGTTCAGCTCAAGCGACATCGACCATGCGGCCACCGCCACCTGGAGCATCGCCGGGTCCAATACCGGCACTTACGGCTCGATCGCCGTCGACAGCAGCGGCCAGTGGACCTACACCCTGGCCAACGGCAGCGATGGCGTCGCCAGTGCCGTGCAATCGTTGAAAGCCGGTGAAAGTCACGACGAGGTGTTCAGCATCCAGGTCAGCGACGGCCTAGGTGGCGTCGACACCCAGCAGGTGACCGTCACCGTCACTGGCAGCAACGATGCGCCAGTGCTGAGCTTCGCGTCGGGCAACGATGTCGGCGCGGTGCAGGAAGACACCAGCCTCAGCGTCAGTGGCCAGTTCAACTCGACCGACATCGACCATGCGGCCACCGCCACCTGGTCCATCAATGGCTCGCCGACTGGCAGCTACGGCTCGATCGCCGTCGACAGCAGCGGCCAATGGACCTACACCCTGGCCAACGGCAGCGATGGCGTTGCCGGTGCCGTGCAATCGCTGAAGGCCGGCGAGAGCCATGACGAAGTGTTCAGCATCCAGGTCAGCGATGGCCTCGGTGGCGTCGACACCCAGCAGGTGACTGTCACCGTCACCGGTAGCAACGACGCGCCGGTGCTCAACTTCGCGAGCGGTAACGATGTCGGTGCGGTGCAGGAGGACAGCACGCTCAGCGTCAGCGGCCAGTTCAGCTCGGCCGATATCGATCACAATGCCACGGCCAGCTGGACCATCAATGGCTCGGCAACCGGAACCTATGGCTCGATCGCCGTCGACAGCAGCGGCCAGTGGACCTACACGTTGGCCAACGGCAGCGATGGCGTCGCCGGCGCGGTGCAATCGCTGAAGGCCGGCGAGAGCCATAACGAGGTGTTCAGCGTGCAGGTCAGCGACGGCCTCGGTGGCGTCGCCACCCAGCAAGTGACCGTCACTGTCACTGGCAGCAACGATGCGCCGGTGCTGAGCTTCGCGTCAGGTAATGAAGTGGGCGCGGTGCAGGAAGACAGCACCCTCAGCGTCAGCGGCCAGTTCAGCTCGGCCGACATCGACCACGATGCCACCGCCACTTGGAGTATTACCGGGTCCAATACCGGCACTTACGGCTCGATCGCCGTCGACAGCACGGGCCAGTGGACCTACACCTTGGCCAACGGCAGCGATGGCGTTGCCAGTGCCGTGCAATCACTGAAAGCCGGCGAGAGTCACGACGAAGTGTTCAGCGTGCAGGTCAGCGATGGCCTCGGCGGTGTCGACACCCAGCAGGTGACCGTCACCGTCACCGGTAGCAACGACGCCCCCGTGCTCAGTTTCGCGTCGAGTAATGAAGTGGGCGCGGTGCAGGAAGACAGCACCCTCAGCGTCAGCGGCCAGTTCAGCTCAGCCGACATCGATCATGCGGCCACCGCCACCTGGAGCATCGCCGGGTCCAATACCGGCACTTACGGCTCGATCGCCGTCGACAGCAGCGGCCAATGGACCTACACCTTGGCCAACGGCACCGATGGCGTTGCCAGTGCCGTGCAATCACTGAAAGCCGGCGAGAGTCACGACGAAGTGTTCAGCGTGCAGGTCAGCGATGGCCTGGGCGGCGTCGACACTCAGCAGGTGACTGTCACTGTCACCGGCAGCAACGACGCGCCAGTGCTCAGTTTCGCGTCGGGCAACGATGTCGGCGCGGTGCAGGAAGACACCACCCTCAGCGTCAGCGGCCAGTTCAGCTCGGCCGACATCGACCACGATGCCACCGCCACCTGGAGCATTGCCGGGTCCAATACCGGCACTTACGGTTCCATCGCCGTCGACAGCACTGGCCAATGGACCTACACCCTGGCCAACGGCAGCGATGGCGTCGCCGGTGCCGTGCAATCACTGAAGGCCGGCGAGAGTCATGATGAAGTGTTCACCATCCAGGTCAGCGATGGCCTGGGCGGCGTCGACACTCAGCAGGTGACTGTCACTGTCACCGGCAGCAACGACGCCCCCGTACTCAGCTTCGCCAGCGGCAACGATGTCGGCGCCGTGCAGGAAGACAGCATCCTCAGCGTCAGCGGCCAGTTCAGCTCAAGCGACATCGACCATGCGGCCACGGCTACCTGGAGCATCGCCGGAACAGCTAACGGCACTTATGGCTCGATCGCCGTGGACAGCAGCGGTCAATGGACCTACACGTTAGCCAATGGCAGCGATGGCGTCGCCAGTGCCGTGCAATCACTGAAGGCCGGCGAGAGCCACGACGAGGTGTTCACCATCCAGGTCAGCGATGGCCTCGGCGGCGTCGACACCCAGCAGGTGACCGTCACCGTCACCGGCAGCAACGACGCCCCCGTACTCAGCTTCGCCAGCGGCAACGATGTCGGCGCGGTGCAGGAAGACAGCATCCTCAGCGTCAGCGGCCAGTTCAGCTCAAGCGACATCGACCATGCGGCCACGGCTACCTGGAGCATCGCCGGAACAGCTAACGGCACTTATGGCTCGATCGCCGTGGACAGCAGCGGCCAATGGACTTACACCCTGGCCAACGGCAGCGATGGCGTTGCCGGTGCCGTGCAATCGCTGAAGGCCGGCGAGAGCCACGACGAGGTGTTCACCATCCAGGTCAGCGATGGCCTCGGCGGCGTCGACACCCAGCAGGTGACCGTCACCGTCACCGGCAGCAACGACGCGCCGGTGCTCAGCTTCGCGTCGGGTAATGAGGTCGGCGCCGTGCAGGAAGACAGCACCCTCAGCGTCAGTGGCCAGTTCAGCTCAAGCGACATCGACCATGCGGCCACCGCCACCTGGTCGATCAATGGCTCGGCAACCGGAACCTACGGCTCGATCGCCGTGGACAGCAGCGGCCAATGGACTTACACCCTGGCCAACGGCAGCGATGGCGTTGCCGGTGCGGTGCAATCGCTGAAGGCCGGCGAGACTCACGACGAAGTGTTCACCATCCAGGTCAGCGATGGCTTGGGCGGCGTCGACACCCAGCAGATGACCGTCACCGTCACCGGCAGCAACGACGCGCCGGTGCTCAGCTTCGCGTCGGGTAATGAGGTCGGCGCCGTGCAGGAAGACAGCACCCTCAGCGTCAGTGGCCAGTTCAGCTCAAGCGACATCGATCATGCGGCCACCGCCACCTGGTCGATCAATGGCTCGGCAACCGGAACCTACGGCTCGATCGCCGTGGACGGCAGCGGCCAATGGACTTACACCCTGGCCAACGGCAGCGATGGCGTTGCCAGTGCGGTGCAGTCGCTGAAGGCCGGCGAAAGTCATAACGAAGTGTTCAGCGTGCAGGTCAGCGATGGCCTCGGCGGCGTCGACACCCAGCAGGTGACCGTGACCGTCACCGGCAGCAACGACGCCGCAGTGCTGTCCTCGGCCAGCGTCACGCTGAGCGAAACCAATGCTCCGCTGACCACCGGTGGCAGCCTGACCGTCAGCGATATCGACAGCCCGGAAAGCTTCCAGGCGCAGTCCGGCACTACCAGCGCCAACGGGACCTTCGCCATCGATGCCGCGGGTAACTGGAGCTATACCGCCAACTCGGCCTTCGATGCACTCAATGTCGGCGACAGCCTGACCGACACCTTCGCGGTATTCAGTGCTGATGGCACCGAGACCTCGGTCAGCGTCACCATCAACGGCACTAACGATGCACCGGTAACCGACCTGAACGGTGGAAGCGTCGGCAGCGACGCGACCGCAGCCTTCACCGAACAGACCTCCGTGCTGATCGCCCCGTCGGCGACCATCACCGACGTCGACTCGGCCAACCTGACCTCGATGACGGCGACGCTGACGGTGCGCCCTGACGGCAACACCACCGAGTCGCTATCGCTTAACGCGAGCGCCACTACCGCAGCGGCCGGCCTGACGGTCAGCTACACCACCAGCACCGGCGTGCTGTCGATCACCGGTTCGGCCAGTAAGGCCACATACCAGACGATTCTGGACGGCATCCTCTACAACAACTCCAGCAATACGCCGACCACTTCTGATCGGACAGTGAACGTTCTGGTCAGCGACGGCATCGACAGCAGCATCTCGCACAGCGTCACCCTCGGCATCACCGCGCTCAACGACACGCCAGTGAACACGCTGCCGGCAAGCTACACGACGAATGAAGACACCGCATTCAAGCTCAGCGGTCTGTCGGTGGCTGACGTCGACGCAGGCACTGGCAACATCTCCGTCACGCTCACGGTCGGCAGCGGCTCGTTAACGGCCGCGACAGCAGGCAGTGTCACGGTCAGCGGCTCAGGCACCAGCAGCATCGTGCTCACGGGTACCCTCGCCAACATCAACACTTACCTGGCCACGGTCGCCAACCAGCCGACCTACACCCCGGTTGCCAATGCCAACGGTGCGGTCACCCTGACCATGCTGACCAATGACGGCGGCAACACAGGCACTGGTGGTGCACTGAGCGACAGCGACACGATCAACATCAACATCACCGCGCTCAACGACACGCCGGTGAACTCGCTGCCGGCAAGCTACACGACGAATGAAGACACTGCGTTCAAGCTCAGCGGCCTGTCGGTGGCAGACGTCGACGCAGGCGCTGGCAGCATCTCGGTCACGCTCACGGTCGGCAGCGGCTCGTTAACGGCCGCGACAGCGGGCAGTGTCTCGGTCAGCGGCTCAGGCACCAGCAGCATCGTGCTCACGGGTACCCTCGCCAACATCAACACTTACCTGGCCACGGTCGCCAACCAGCCGACCTACACCCCGACTGCCAATGCCAACGGTACGGTCACCCTGACCATGCTGACCAATGACGGTGGCAACACGGGCACTGGTGGAGCACTGAGCGACAGCGACACGATCAACATCAACATCACTGCGCTCAACGACACACCGGTGAACACGCTGCCGGCAAGCTACACAACGAATGAAGACACTGCATTCAAGCTCAGCGGCCTGTCGGTGGCAGACGTCGACGCTGGCGCTGGCAGCATCTCGGTCACGCTCACGGTCGGCAGCGGCTCGTTAACGGCCGCGACAGCAGGCAGTGTCACGGTCAGCGGCTCGGGCACCAGCAGCATCGTGCTCACCGGTACCCTCGCCAACATCAACACTTACCTGGCCACGGTCGCCAACCAGCCGACCTACACCCCGGTTGCCAATGCCAACGGTGCGGTCACCCTGACCATGCTGACCAATGACGGTGGCAACACGGGCACTGGTGGAGCACTGAGCGACAGCGACACGATCAACATCAACATCACTGCGCTCAACGACACACCGGTGAACACGCTGCCGGCAAGCTACACGACGAATGAAGACACTGCATTCAAGCTCAGCGGCCTGTCGGTGGCAGACGTCGACGCTGGCGCTGGCAGCATCTCGGTCACGCTCACGGTCGGCAGCGGCTCGTTAACGGCCGCGACAGCAGGCAGTGTCACGGTCAGCGGCTCGGGCACCAGCAGCATCGTGCTCACCGGTACCCTCGCCAACATCAATACTTACCTGGCCACGGTCGCCAACCAGCCAACCTACACCCCGGTTGCCAATGCCAACGGTGCGGTCACCCTGACCATGCTGACCAATGACGGTGGCAACACGGGCACTGGTGGTGCGCTGAGCGACAGCGACACGGTCAACATCAACATCACCGCGGTTAACGACGCACCGGTACTCGACCTGAATGGTGCGGCGGCCGGTAATAATGCAACAGCGAACTATTCAGGCACCTCAGCGCTATCGATCGCCCCATCGGCGACGCTCACCGATGTTGACTCCACTAACATGACGTCGCTGACAGTCACGTTGACAAATCGACCGGACGGCGACAACAAGGAGTCGCTTTCGCTCAACGCGGCGGCAACGACCGCCGCCACCGGCCTCACCGTGAGCTACACCGCCGGCACCGGCGAGCTGTCGATCACGGGCTCGGCCACCAAGGCGATCTACCAGACGATTCTCGATGGCATCCAATACACTGACACAAAAACTGGAAACCGCGATACCACAACCCCTCGCATAGTGAACGTGGTGGTCAACGACGGTACGAACGTCAGTGCTACACAGACCGTCACGATAAGTGTGGCAACACCTGCAGGCGTGGCAGGACAGCCCATTAACCTGGCCCTGACCAACCCATCTGCAGACCATAGCGTTCAAGTTAGGGTAACGATCAGCGGTGTTCCAGCGGACTGGATAGTGAACGGCGCCACGCATCTCGGCGACGGCAGCTGGACGCTCACCACCATCGATCCCTCGGTACTCTCCGTCACTACGACGGCAGGCTATGTCGGCGCTATGGTGTTGCATGTAACGGAGACCTGGACCAACGCAGACGGGACCACAGGAAGCGCCATCGTCTTGGATAACGTAGAAGCCTACGCCCCTGGAGCGCCAATCTTCGCCTTGTCCAGCGACGACAACCTGACCGGCTCGTCCGGTGCCGACACCTTCGTCTTCGCCCAGCCGATCGGCAACAACCAGATCTACAACTTCGATGCCGCAGCGGACAAGATCGACCTGATCGGCTTCACGGGCGTCAACGGCTTTGCTGACGTGAGCATCACTAACGACGCAAACGGCAATGCGCTGGTCAGCATGGGCTCCGGCCAGACGATCACCCTGAAAGGTGTCGACGCGGCGAGCTTGAGCGAAGCGAACTTCCAGTTCGATACCGACCCGATCACCAACAACGCCGGTACCATCACCATTGCCGACGGCGCGATCATGCCGTTCGGTGGCAGTATCCATAACAGCGGCACTATCGAGCTCGGCTCCGCCGGCAGCACGACCAGTCTTGAGATTCTGTTCCGTGGCGCGACCTTGACCGGTGGCGGCCAGGTGCTGCTATCCGACAACGCGCAAAACGTGATTTTCGGCGGCAGCGCCGACACCGTGCTGAACAACGTCGACAACCGCATTTCCGGCGCCGGCCAGTTGGGTGCCGGGCAGATGGTGCTGATCAACGCGGGGCTGATCATGGCCAGCGGGCTGAACAGCCTGGTACTCGACACCGGCACCCACACCATCACCAACAGCGGGGTGCTGGAGTCCACAGGCCCAGGCGGCATGACGGTTGCCAGTACGGTCGAAAACACCGGGCACCTGTGGGCCAATGGTGGCGATCTGCGCCTGCTGGCCGACGTGACCGGCGATGGCAGCGCGACCATCGACGGCGACGCGACCCTGACCTTCTCCGGTGCTGCACACGGGTCCGTCGCCTTCCACGGCGAAGGCGCCGGCACGCTGGTGATCGCCCAGGCCGAAACGGCGGGCTCGCTGGTCGGCATCCTCGGCCTTGAGAGCGATGACATGTTGACGTTCGGCAATGTGGCTTTCGGCGCCAACACCCAGCTCAGCTACAACGCCAACGCCTCTGGCGCCGGCGGCCTGCTGACGGTGGACGACGGCGTGCATCGGGCCGAGGTGAACCTGATGGGGCATTACTCGGCGGAAGACTTCCAGGTCACCGACGGCGGCGCGGCCGGCACTCAAGTCAGTTACCACGGAGAATCCAGCGGCACTCTGGTGGGCACCATGCTCGCAGACACGATCAGTGGCGGCGACGGCAACGACATCATTGTGGGTCGTGGCGGCGCAGACACGCTCAGCGGCGGCGCGGGAGCCGACGTGTTCGCCTACTTCAACGTGAATGAAGGCGGCGACCATATCCTCGACTACAACTACGCCGAAGGAGACAAAATCGACCTCTCCGCGCTGCTCAAGGCCAACTTTGTCGCCGGCACCAGCCAGGTGTCGGACTTTGTCCAAGTGGTGCAGACCGGCAGCGACATCACCGTGAAGGTGGACCCTGATGGCGCAAGCAATGGCAAGAACTTCGTCGATGTGGCAGTGCTTGACCACACTGGTACGCCTGGGCCCGATCTGGTGCGCACTTGGTTCGGGGATACGGACCACACGCTGACGGCGTGATGTTGGGCTGGAGTTGAGCAGTTGATGATAGTGGAGACCAGGGAAGGTCGAACCATTATCCGGCTACTCAACTCCTTCGCTCACGCTCCATACCCCCTAACTAGTTGATTCACTAGTGGATGCAACGCGTTAGGTGAACCTCTGGGATGCGTAGTTTAATGTGCGCCACCCAGGAAAAGGATTTCATCGTGTACATCAAAGGACGTTACCTCATATCTGCCTGCGCGCTGCTGTTTTTCCAGCACGCACTGGCGACCGGAATGGACTGCACAAAAGCGGCAAACGCTGTCGAAAACACAATTTGCGCGAACAAAGAGCTGTATGAGTTAGATACGCAAATGGGTTCGGCCTATCGAACGCTGATGAACGCCGGTTCGCAGGCACAGGTTGAACTGAAGAGATCCCAGCGCCAGTGGTTGAAAGTGCGCAATGACTGCGTCGAAGACATCGCCTGTCTGGACCAACACTATCGCGAACGCTTGCTGGCATTGCACGAGCAATGGGTCGACGCCGTTGCCTACCAACCCGATGACATCGATAAACAAGTGATGGAGGATTTGCAACAACGCATCCAGGACCTGAGCAAGGACAACCCCGAGTTTGCGTTGGAGCGGGCACTCGACTCTATGGCGTTCGACAGCGGCACAACGTCATTCTCTGGCGACTCGGGTGAAGATGAGCAATCCCACTTTCCCAAGACCATTCCCCAAAATGTCACGGGGGACGAGTGGAAAGCACTGACAGCGTCCGACATCGACAGCGCCGCTGAATCCGGGCAGACCACATACACGCTGATGGATATGGATGGCGACGGACAGCGTGACCTCATCGTTGAAACCTATTCCGGCGGCACCGGGATGTTCAGTTACACAGAAACCTACCGTCGCAGTGAAGGTCGGTTCATCAGCAGGACATCGGGGTCTGCCCATGAATCCGGCTCACTTTTCCATACCAATGACCGCGGCGCCAACCAATCCGTGAACTGGATCAAGGTTCGCGGAAAAATGTACTTCGCCTACCGAAACGGTAGCTACGGCGTTGACCAGGTCTTTCTTCTCAATCCCCTGAAGATCAATAACAAAGTGCCTACACTGACCGTTCGCTACGGCTATCAACTGACAGTGCCCCATACTCAATATCTGGAGGACGGCACTACCCCTTTCGAACTGGAGCCCACGCTGCAAAAGGTACTCGCGAAAGCCTTGATCAAAGTGAATACAGGTGAAGCCCTGGAGACTGGCCAGCAGAAAACCCCGATCTGCCCCATCCCCTCTTCAGTACAAGACAGTGATGACTATTACAGCTTTGGGGCAAGTTACTACGCGGTCGAACCCGTCGCCGATATGCCGGTGGTCATCAGCAATGAGTGCTTCATCGCAAGACTGATCAATTGGTACGGGAGCTACAGCGACAAGGACGGACTGTTTGCACTACTGACGCTGCGCAAACCGGGATCTGAAGACCAGGCGCGCAGTTATTCGGTCAACGGACGTCGACATATCACACGAGTGAGCACATCGATTGGCAAGGCCGAAGGTGGGGCTGAATATTTTTAGTCAGTAATCCGCCTACGAACAGCCACAAAAAAGCCCCACCAGATCACTCTGCGTGGGGCTTTCAAATATATGGTGTCCCAGGGCAGGTTCGAACTGCCAACCCGCAATCGACATAGTTCACCCAGTCATAACCCAGGAAGCCGCCGAGGTTGGCCAGCTCTTCGATATCGTGCGGAGATGATGGCGGGGGTCTGGCTCATTGCGCGCCCCCTGCGTTGATTCCGCTAAAGGGGGTGAAACAAGGCAAGACCTTTACGCTGATGCCTCCTAACATCTTCAGCGGGGCAAGATCAGCCAGTTTGATGTTGGCCGACAGGTTCATGGAGCCGATGATTTCCCCACACGTATCGAGGATTTGGATGATATCCCGTTTCAATTGCATGACGTGTCTCTCAAGGTTGCGTCGTGTGATCGCCAGGCCGCTGTTAGCGCAGCGGCTTGGCACCTCTTCTGTAATGGCTCATCTCTGGGCTATTGATCAATCGGCTAAGTTTTCAGCCGATTTAAATACCCTAAATCAGGGGTATTTACTTCTTACCTTTCTCGCTGATCCAGCCCGCCGCTCAATGGGTCTTTCGACTCCATCGGCTTGAGTGGTTTACCGTCCCGCGCCGCCTGCTTGCCCTCCTCCTCTGTTTCTGTGTGAATCCATAGCGCTGTGAGTTTGTATTCCGCTGCTCGCTGACGCTCCTTGTAGTCACGCTGGCTGGCCGCTGCTGAGCACGGAGGCTTCACCTCTCCCGTCATTTGAACACCTGTTACTAGTTACGTTGGAATGAAGACACGCTATCGTTACTAGTCACGCAACTACTGAGTGCAAAATCATTGCTGTCCAGGAGAAAGACGCACTCCAACTCACATCCCAAAGCAGGATTTCCTGATTTGGCAGTGACTGGGAGTAGCTGATTATCAGGCCTAAAATCTGCCCTCAAAATGAGGTCAGCAATCTCAACTCGTGAGCTGACCGGTCTTATCGCCATCGCTATTTTTGATCTATATGAGGAGTCAGTTTGGCTTTCTTATCAAGTCGCCAGCATCATGCCAAAATGGCATTATCACTACTCAGAACTCACGAACATGATATATGAAAGCGCAACTTACAAATAAGATTTTGAACGCCGCTTTCGAATAGCAATCTCAATTTTGTTTATAATCTTTGGTGCTGGGCTATTCTTTATCCTTATTATTTCGACGTAGCCTCTACAGAACTTAACAACCTAGACACAATCCTCATGAGGATTTTCTTCCTATTTTTATCAATTTCTCTGATAGCACTTGGAATAGGAAGCATGCTTTATTGGTACTTACAGTCCGGATTTAAAGTCATACACCATGCCACAAACCTGAATGCTTTCACTCCACATACGGCAGATGAAAAAACCAACCACCGAGGAAAACTTTTTCTCCTCAGGGGTGACACATCATTCAGAACTCAACGATCTAAAAGAAAAAATAGATAAAATCAAGTCAATTATAGACATCGAAAAAATCACTCTTGAAAGCTTAACCGAGAGCTTCAAAGAAAAAATAAAGCTTGAAGCAGGCCAAAAACTGCTGAAGAATTTTAAATATCGGTATGAATCTGAAGCAGGTATAGAGCGCGCAGAGCTTAATATAAATCAGACACATACAACATCCTCGAAAAGGATTAGCGACGAAATAGCATCTTTGGGGCACCGAGGCAACATTAACTTGATACTCGGAGTCATAACCACTATTCTAGGCCTAGCGTTATTAACCGCATTTCTTTTTAAAAGTGACAACCCCACAATAGAACCATTACCTTTTGCGATAAGTTTTCTACCTCGATTAACACTAGTTATTTTTACAGAAATATTCGCCTATTTATTTTTGCGACTTTATAAAACCGAACTAGCAGAAATAAAATACTTTCAAAACGAACTTACAAACCTAGAATCAAAAAAGATGGTTCTACTCGCATCTCTAAGATGTGAAAGTAGCGAGACACTAACCAAAGTCATAGAGATTTTAGCTAGCACGGAAAGAAACCATATACTGAAAAAGGGGCAGATCACTTTAGAGGTTGAAAAAATGCAACTCGAGAAAAATCAATGCGTCGAAGTTTCTAGGACTCCAGCCTCAATATTTCCGAAAGCTAAGTAGTTTGGTAGTCTAAGACGCCCCCGCCGCCTCTAGTTTTCAATGTACTCAAATCAGAGCGCATCGGACGCATGGAGGAGATGCGAGCAGAAATTCGCGCATCTCAACGATATACTCAGATTTGAGTACATCTCCCTCCTCCAAGTAAAAACCCTGCGATAATCCACTTCCACAGTGAAGTTTCCCGATGTGGTTTTGGCCTCAGTGAGACATTTAGGTCTCACTGATCGAACGTCACCAGCCGATCTGCCAAGCCTCATTCAGGCACACCCTGCAAATCAGCGCCTCGACCTACTGCCTGCTACCCTTCCCAGCTCACACGGAGGATGAAATGAACAACACACTGGTCGCCGGTCTGCTCAATGCACTGGATCAAAACCAGATCGCCCTGGGCGCTGCCGTAGAGGAGCTTTCTAATTGGGTGGAACAGCGTGGCTCGGCCGACGTAGCCGAAAACGTACGCGGAGCGCTTGCCACGCTAGACGAGAACCTTGATTACATCAGACAGGGAATTGCAGAGCTAACCGTTTCAGGCTGAACCCTTGAATCAGAAGGGACAAGTCAACGCTGGAGAAGCATTTCGACAAGCACGCGAAAAACCGGCAAGATGATGCCATTTCAATGGCCACCCATTCAATTTGGGTGTTACCCGCCTGGAGGGCACATGAAGGGACTCTTTCCGCAATACGACTACACAGCATCGACAGATCAAGCAGAGACATGGAAAACCGCTCTCTTCGTTTTCGATACCAATGTTCTACTCAACTTATATCGCTACCACGAGCGCACTCGAGAAGAGCTGCTTGAAACATTAGAAAAACTATCTGAACGCATTTGGATACCACACCACGTCGCTCTAGAGTTTCAGCGAAACCGACTTACCGTAATTGCAGCGCAAGGGCGACGCTTTTCTGAAATTCGAAAAGTTATTGAAAAAACGAAAGCCGAACTTGCGAATAGCATCAGCAACTTACAGCTCACTCAAAGACACGCACTAATCAATCCAGAACCACTAACCACTGGATTTGAGACTCTCACTTCAAACTTTTTAGCCAAGCTAGAAAAACTTCAAAACAGCCAGCAGACACTCACCGCGCCCGACCCAATAAAAATTAAGATTGAAGATATTTTCGATGGCAAGGTGGGCGCGGCGTTCGCGTCTCAAGCGGACGTAGACCAAAAAAACAAAGAAGCAGAAGCTAGGTACAAATCAAAAATACCACCTGGATACAAAGATAGTGAAAAAGGCAAGGATGGCCTGGATGACTTCAATCACAACGGCATAACCTACAAAAAGAAATTTGGTGATTACTTTGTCTGGAGTCAGCTGCTTGATTATGCCGCCAGTAGCCAGCGAAAAAAACTCATATTTATCACGGACGATGCTAAAGAAGATTGGTGGCAAACAATAGATTTTAATGGCCCCAAAACCATTGGCCCTCGCACCGAGCTGATTGAAGAGGCCAGAAGAATAGGCAAACTGGATACATTTCTCATGTACAAGCCTGAGACTTTCTTAAAACATGCAAACGAGTACCTTGCAGCTAAAGTCTCAGAAGAAACACTAACCGAGGTTCGCGACGTATCCTACGAAAACAAGAAACGAGAAAACCCTTCACTAAAACCCGAAGCACGATCAGATATTGAACGTGCAATTTTTCACTGGCTACTGAAAAAACATACGACTGTCACACAATATAGAAACACCCCTCCAGACTTTATTATATGCGAAAACGACGTCTTCCACGGCTTCGAAATAAAACAAGTGAGAGCTACTAGCCTCGACGTATACGAAGACATAATCATGCAGGCTCAAAATACCATTATCAAGAAAAACCTTTCTACTCTTACGACAATTTTCATGATAGACAGTTCTTTTACATTAGGCTTTCTTCTAAGTATGCTTTCCTCCACCAGGATTGCTGCCATTCCAGAGAACTTAATTATTGTATTTGGCCAGATCGAATACTCATTGAACGGACCGGTATTCGACGTAGCTTATGAGGGGCGGTATAGCGATATCCTCAAAAACACCGCTCCGTAGTCTACCTCGACATATGTGCAGCCTGACAGCAGGCCGGAGCAGGCGATAAACGTCGCGTCAGTAACTTTAAGAAGCCACGTTGGGCGATCATCCACAGCGACAGGGGCAGGAATAGGTCAAATGCGACTCAACGTCAACGGCACAAGGGTTTTCGGCAACGGAATAAGCTTTGAGGGCGAGTATCCCGCCCTGTGTTGATCAAATGACCGGTCAGGCAACTTTCTTTGACACGCCCCAGATATCGGGATGGGGATTGTGGATGCCTACACAGGCGTAACGAACGAGGAACCACTGTGGGTTGCGAACTTTGCTGGCTTCAATTGCTGGATTGATGAAGCGTCTGGCCAGGTGCTAGAGACTCGCTTTACGAAATGAGAACTGGCTTCCGAACGAATACCTTCCACACCGATAGTGCGGCTCCTTCACTTAGCCATCGTCAGCGAACCACCGAGGATTTCTCTGTGGTTCGAAAGGCCTCGAATTTGAGGTGTTTCCCGGTGGGGGAGCATCTACATTTAGATCTGCCTGCCTAGGTACGCGGCACGTTTTCAGAATCGGCAAAACGTGTCGCACCTACCGTCTCTTATCGAACTTTTCTTGCATAGCCTTTCTTAACGACACGACCAATGTAGCTATTAAGCCCTCGACCGGCCCTTGCCAGTCGGTGCATTTCTGCAATAGATCCGGGCCCTGCACTCTTATTAGTATAGAGGTATTGCGAACGGTCGTTGAACTCGACAGTGATAGACCCATACCTATCTCAAATGCAGCGAGCTACAGCCAGACACGCGAACTGTTCAACGACCACTGTCTTGAGGATCAGGGATCTCTAAACCTTCGCTTCAGCTTGCTCAGATGGAGTGTCGTTCGCAGCTACTGCAGGAGCGGGCGTGGCAGCGGCTTTCTTTCCTTGAAGAGCGGAAGATGCCATTGACATTACTTTTTCAGCGAACCCAGGAACAGTTTTTACGGCGTCCTTGACGAGGTCTGAAGCAAGGAGCTCATGCCAAGGACTACCAAAGCTATTACTTTCGACCAAGCGAAGCGGCTGCTCATCGAGTCTGGCCAACGCAGACCCGAGTAGTTGCTTCTCAAGATCTTTATCAATCTGTGCCGCTTCTCGGCGGTATCCCTCATATGCGCGCGAGATAGAAGCCTTGAATGCATAGTCCTCTGACAGTCGGAAGCGTTGACCGATTTGTTTCGTCGAAAGCCACGCGAACCATACAGGGCCGCCGACTGAGAGAATGGACAAAACAAGGTTAATGCTAATGCCAAAGCTACTAGCTTCAGCTCGAGTCAGTTCGTATGCAAGATTGTGCAACTGAATAGAACCCGCCCAGCCGCCTGTGAGAAGCGCAACAATCAAGCCCACTACCCAGCCCCACATTGACCAGTCCAAGGCCTTCGATCGTTCAGAAAATGCAGCCGCCAAACCGAGGCTGGTAGCCGATGAATAAGCAGAAACACACTTTTTCAGTACCTCTCCCGCCTCATCTGATTTCGCCTTCAGATCCTTTTCATGATCGGCGATGGATTTCAGCAATTCTTCAATTTTGCCCTTGTCAGTTTCCGCCAGACTCAGGAGGCCGCCGACGCTGTTCTGAGCTTCTGCAAGGGTTTCAAGATCCGTTGGAAGCTGGTCCGCTGCGTCATACGCCTTCTCGATACGACTAACCATATCCTCAAGCGATTTGGTTCGTGGCGTCAGTTCGCGCAGCCTTGTCTCAATGGATCGAACCTGAATTGTCGTTTTCTTTACGGCTTGAGAGTTTTTTAACGCTAGCGCCTTTGTGTCCGTCAACAGAGGCATTAATCCCCGCTGTACAGCATCTAACGTAATGAGAAAGGCAGGCACGGCGTTGACGGCATTGGAAGCCAGTTGCGGAACCGTGTGATCATTAAGGAATTCGAGTCGCTCTACGACGCTGACTAAGTACTTCTCGGATTCTGAAGATGGCTCGTCAGCGTCCGCTATGAGGTCGCGCAGGCTAGTTACCCTAGCGCTAAGCTCCGCTCTTGTGACGCCAGGGAAGGACCAGTTCCCACTGCTGACGCTGAGAGGTGCTGCAGTGGAAATGGCAGTTTTCAATGATGCGTTAATAGCATCAAGCTTTTCCAGTATCGGCTCGAGAAGCTCACTCACACATACCATCCTTGATCGGCGATTGCACCCATGGCGCACCCGCGAAAGGAAAAGTGGGCCGGGCAATACGACCTAACACGTTGAATTTATTGGTGTCCCAGGGCAGGTTCGAACTGCCAACCTTCCCCTTAGGAGGGGGATGCTCTATCCAATTGAGCTACTGAGACACACGTCGCCCGCAAAGGAATGCGGTGCGATGGACGGCGTGCATGTTAACGGGCAGGCCCGCTTTTGTCATGTCGTCCGTAGGGCTTTTTAAGTGTAGGCAGATGCCTCACGGTCACGTGGCTTTGTTTACCGTGCAAATTGCATCACCGCAAAATGCCATCATTGCAAAATGCAATGTGGGTATTTTGCAAAAATATCTTAATTCGTTGTTTTTAAAGGATTTAATAGCCGTTAGACTTTTGGCATGCGGGCTGCTTCGACTGTTCTCACAGAACACAGGAGATCAGCCCCATGAACAGCGCTCTGTTAGTCGCGAACGCGGTCGCTCTGGTGGTTCTGTCGGGTTTTCATTTTTTCCCCGGAAACGACGTTGCGACGATTGCTCAACGCATACCCCATTACCTGCAACTGCAAAAAACGCCTCAATGGGCAGTCATGAGCGATCAACGCAGTTTTGTTAGCCAAGAGGTGAGCCTGGAGAGTATTCAGCTGCGCACACAGTCTTTCGAACGCTTGGTATTTTGAATTACCCCATCAGGAGCACAGCATGTCCAAATCAGCCGCAGGATTTTTCATCCTCGCTTTACTGAGTGGCATCCTTCATTTGTCATTGGTCCAGGATACGCTCGTCACCCTGCCCCTGATTGCCTGCGGTGTGTTCGGTGCGCTGTTCGTGCTGGCACTGATCGCCGGGCGCAAGATCAAGTTCGATCCGGTTTTGCGCTGAGGCTCAGCAGCTTCAGAAGATTGGCGACGGTGACAGCGAGGTCGCCGGAGTTATCGAGTCGATGGATCTGCGTACCATCGATTGAATCGTCAGCCGCAAACAGCGCATTGCGGCGCAGTCTTGCTTCAATTTCTGCCGGGCTCTCACGCCCCCGCCGTAGCAAACGCTCTCGCAGAACTTCATCCTTGACCGTCAACAGCACCGGCAATAGCGTGGGATAGCGCTGTAGTGCCTCTGCCAGGTGCCCACGCGAACCATTGATCAATACATCGCGACCGTCCTTGAGCCATTGGTCCATGCGGGTCGGAATACCGTAGTCCAGCCCATTGGCCTGCCATGACAGCGCAAAATCCCCCTGGCTTCTGCGGAGCTCGAACTCTTCGCGCGATACCTCGATAGCATCTTCGCCCACCGACTCGGCCGAGCGCGTGATAACCCGACGCATCACGTTACAATTTAGTGCCCGCAACAGCTCGCGAGCGGCTTCAATGAGGCTGTCCTTGCCTGATCCCGAAGGCCCCATTAAATAAATCAGCCTGCCATCCATCCTGAAATTATCCCGTACCGCCCGTCTGCCCTAGTAAATCGGCCATTTGCCACTATCCTGTATAAGGTAGGGAACAAGGATCGAATCCGCATAGCATGCACCTTCAGGGGGCCTTCGGGCATTACCTGTTGGGCAAAAGGACGCGGTCTGGGATACGGACAAGGTGCAAACTTTTCAAACCAGTCCGCATTTCTGATAACAGGTGCTGGCAGAAAGCCTTTACCCAGATCAATATTTGTCACAGAATTGACGCCAATGATCTGGCTAATTTGAGGCAAGATGCGCGCCTCTATCAATTCAGGTTGAACATTTGGTCGGAGCGCTTGTCCTATCTGACATCCTGCGGCCAATCCCGAGAACCGCTCCCCTGAACTAACCGGTTAAATATATGCGCCCATTGAAACAGGCAATTTATTCCAGCCGTACGGCTGACAAGTTCGTCGTACGTCTGCCAGACGGAATGCGTGAACGCATTGCCGAGGTGGCTCGCAATCATCATCGCAGCATGAATTCCGAGATCATCGCGCGCCTTGAGCAGAGTCTCATTCAGGAAGGCGCGTTGGGCGAAGAATTGAGCATGCGCCTGGACAGCCCCGAGCTGTCATTGCACGAACGCGAACTGCTGCAACGCTTCCGCCAACTCTCCCACCGCCAGCAAAACGCTCTGGTTTCACTGATCGCCCATGACGCCGAAATGGCCGCAGACGCTTCCTGATTTATCCCGAAAGTTCAAGCCAGCGTAATTGCTGGCTTTTTTTTGCCTGAAATCCGGGTAAAAAAAACCCGCCAATTGATGGCGGGTTCTTTTGAAGCAGAAGGTCAGAGCAGGAAAATCGTCGCCAGCCCGAGGAAGATGAAAAAGCCACCACTGTCGGTCATGGCAGTGATCATCACACTGGCCCCCATTGCCGGGTCACGTCCAAGCCGCGCCAGGGTCATCGGAATCAACACCCCCATTAATGCCGCAAGCAACAGGTTAAGCGTCATGGCGGCGGTCATCACCACGCCCAAGGACCAACTGCCATAAAGCAGGTAGGACACCACACCAATCACCCCCCCCCAGACCAGGCCATTGATCAAGCCGACCGCCAACTCCTTGCGCATCAGGCGCGCCGTATTGCCGGTACTGACCTGGTCCAGCGCCATGGCCCGAACGATCATGGTGATCGTCTGGTTACCCGAGTTGCCGCCGATACCCGCGACGATCGGCATTAATGCCGCGAGCGCTACCAGCTTCTCGATAGAGCCTTCGAACAGACCGATCACCCGGGAAGCCACGAACGCAGTGATCAGGTTCACCGCCAGCCAGGCCCAACGGTTGCGCAAGGATTTCCAGACTGACGCAAAAATATCTTCTTCTTCGCGCAGACCCGCCATGTTGAGAACTTCGTTTTCGCTCTCTTCACGAATCAGGTCGACCATTTCATCGATGGTCAGACGACCGATCAGCTTGCCGTTCTTGTCGACCACCGGGGCCGAGATCAAGTCGTAACGCTCGAACGCCTGAGCGGCCTCGTAAGCGTCTTCGTCCGGATGAAAACTCACCGGATCGCTGGCCATGACTTCCGACACTTGTTTTTCAGGGTCGTTGACCAGCAGACGCTTGATCGGCAACACGCCCTTGAGCACGCCGTCGTAATCGACCACGAACAGTTTGTCGGTGTGGCTCGGCAGCTCCTTGAGACGACGCAGGTAACGCAACACCACTTCAAGACTGACATCCTCACGGATGGTCACCATCTCGAAGTCCATCAGCGCACCGACCTGCTCCTCGTCATAGGACAACGCGGAGCGAACGCGCTCACGCTGTTGAGCATCGAGGGTTTCCATCAACTCGTGGACGACGTCTCGCGGCAGCTCGGAGGCCAGGTCAGCGAGTTCGTCGGCATCCATGTCCTTGGCCGCCGCCAGGAGCTCGTGATCGTCCATGTCGGCGATCAGGGTTTCACGAACCGAATCGGATACTTCGAGCAGAATGTCGCCGTCGCGATCGGCCTTGACCAATTGCCAGACGGTCAGACGATCGTCCAGTGGCAAGGCTTCAAGGATGTAGGCAACGTCGGCGGAGTGCAGATCATCGAGCTTGCGCTGCAACTCGACGAGGTTTTGCCGGTGAACCAGGTTCTCGACCCGGTCGTGATGAGGACCTTCCTGGCGATGAGTCAGGTCTTCGACCACCCGCTGGCGCTGCAGCAGCTCAACGACTTGAGCGAGGCGGTCTTGCAAGCTTTCCTGCGTTTTCTTTACTTCAACTTCAGACATAGGCGAACTCCACTCCCAGCAGCGGGGCACGCCGGAAGGATCAATCAGTCAATTCATGATTGTAAAAACGGGGTACTGAGTAACTACTGGGTAAGTCCATGGAGGTATTCCACAAGCCCCGGCGGGGCTGACGGGCGCAATGATAACACCGCCTGATGGTTTTAAAGGTGAAAAAATCGCGGCTGAAACAAGCGCTTGCGAGATAAACCTGAGCGTTGTCCTGATCCATGGATGTGCGACGACTTATCCTGAAAAGAAAACACACAGTCGCCAAAAAATGTACCGGCTACCCTTGATCAGGACCGTCAAGGAGGACGCCGAATGCTGTCGAATACTCATTATCTTTTGCTTGCCGCCCTGCTCTGCCTGCCGCCCTGGGCGCTTGCTACAACTGTTCACCGGTGCGAAGCACCCAATGGGCATATCACCTTCACGACCTTGAGCTGTACGGCCGGAGAAAGCCTTTCCTATCAGGATGTGCGCACGTTCTTGCCAGGCAGCACGACACCGCTGATGCCAGAAGCCGATTTTCGCGAAACATCGGGTATGAAAATCCAGAGGAGAGAGCCGACAGTCGTTAGTCAGTCCGAGGACAAATGTGGAAATCTGCTCAGCGCGAAGGAGCGCCGCATAGCAATCATCAATCAGCGGGTCGTTGCCGGCATGAGTCAGCAGGACGTCGAAAGCGCTCTCGGCAAGCCAGACAAGATCAGCACCCGCAACTCAGCCATGAGCTACCGCTACGACAACAAGCGAGGGCGTAGTGCAAACATCGAGTTCGATGAGAAAGGTTGTACCAAAGGAAAAGCCAAATCGCAGACGGCAAAAAGCCCGCGTTAAACGCGGGCTTTTTGGTGTTTGGTGCACTCGACAGGATTCGAACCTGTGACCGCTCGGTTCGTAGCCGAGTACTCTATCCAGCTGAGCTACGAGTGCATTTGTGTTTTTATACCAGATCACAACTGGTTGGAGCCAAGTTATTCACATCACTGCAAACAACTCTTAAATGGTGCACTCGACAGGATTCGAACCTGTGACCGCTCGGTTCGTAGCCGAGTACTCTATCCAGCTGAGCTACGAGTGCATTTGTTGCCGCGCATTATAGGCCGTTAAATCTTTTTGTAAAGCACTTTTTCTAGTAATTTCAACAACTTACCGAAAAAGCCAGATTACAACGTACTAAACAAATAATGGCGGAGAACGGGGGATTCGAACCCCCGACACCCTTTTGAGGTGTACTCCCTTAGCAGGGGAGCGCCTTCGGCCACTCGGCCAGCTCTCCGCAACACGGGGCGTATATTAACCAGCTTTATCCCCGTTTGCAAACATAAAAAACGATAAAAATTAATGGCTTGGTTCTTCGTCCTTCTCTTTCTTGATACGCAGGTAAATTTCCTCACGGTGGACAGCTACCTCTTTCGGGGCGTTGACACCGATACGCACTTGATTTCCTTTAACGCCGAGCACGGTCACGGTGATTTCGCCATCACCAATAATCAGGCTTTCTGCGCACCGACGAGTCAGAATCAGCATACCTTTCTCCTCACGCATTTCATTTCAGGGACAACAGTCTGCAAAAAAAAGGCATTCGACCTACAACCGGAACGATCGCAGCCCTACATGCCTGAGTATTGACTAGCACGAGCAAAAGAACAGCTTTGGTACGCACCATTCAAAAAACGAAGGGCGCGGTCAGACCGCGCCCTTCGGGAAACGCATTACTCGCCCTGTCGGGCCGGCGCGTCCAGTTCGAAAGCTGTGTGCAGAGCGCGCACAGCCAGTTCCAGGTACTTCTCTTCGATCACTACGGAAACCTTGATTTCCGAGGTCGAGATCATCTGGATGTTGATGCTTTCTTTAGCCAGGGATTCGAACATACGGCTGGCCACGCCTGCGTGGGAGCGCATGCCGACGCCGACGATCGAGACCTTGGCAATCTTGGTGTCGCCAACGACTTCACGGGCACCGATCTCGCGGGCGGTGTTTTCCAGCACGGTGTGCGCCGCCTGGTAGTCGTTGCGGTGTACGGTGAAGGTGAAGTCGGTGGTGTTATCGTGCGCAACGTTCTGCACGATCATGTCGACTTCGATGTTCGCGGCACTGATCGGGCCGAGAATCTTGAACGCCACGCCTGGGGTGTCTGGCACGCCACGGATGGTCAGCTTGGCTTCATCGCGGTTGAAAGCGATGCCGGAAATGATCGGCTGTTCCATGGTTTCCTCTTCATCAATAGTAATGAGGGTGCCCGGACCCTCCTTGAAGCTGTGCAGTACGCGCAGCGGAACGTTGTATTTGCCGGCGAATTCCACCGCACGGATCTGCAACACCTTGGAACCGAGGCTGGCCATTTCCAGCATCTCTTCGAAGGTGATCTTGTCCAGACGCTGAGCCACGGACACTACACGCGGGTCGGTGGTGTAGACGCCGTCGACGTCGGTGTAGATCTGGCACTCATCAGCCTTCAGGGCTGCCGCCAGCGCCACGCCGGTGGTGTCGGAACCGCCACGACCGAGCGTGGTGATATTGCCGTGCTCGTCGACGCCCTGGAAACCGGCGACAACCACCACGCGACCGGCTTTCAGGTCACCACGAATCTTCTGGTCATCAATCTGCAAGATACGCGCTTTATTGTGCGCGCTATCCGTCAGAATCCGTACCTGATTGCCGGTGTACGACACCGCTGGCACGCCGCGCCTGATCAGCGCCATGGCCAACAGTGCAATCGTCACCTGCTCACCGGTGGAAACGATCACATCCAGCTCGCGAGGAACCGGCTGGCCGTCGCCACTGATTTGCTTGGCCAGATCGATCAGACGGTTGGTTTCGCCGCTCATTGCAGACAGCACAACCACCAGGTCATCGCCCGCATCGCGGAATTTCTTAACCTTGTCGGCGACCTGCTCGATTCTCTCGACAGTGCCGACTGAGGTGCCTCCAAATTTCTGTACGATCAAAGCCATTTCAAAGCCGCCTCTGCCCATGAAGGGCGCCCAATAATCACTCAAACAGCGTTCTGGCCCGCCACTAGACCGCGGGCCAGGCACACTGCCTTATAAACCCTGCTCTACAAATGGAACAGTCAGGGCCAATGCACCATCCAGTGCGCCAGCGTCAGTACCACCGCCCTGCGCCATGTCTGGACGGCCACCGCCCTTCCCGCCCACTGCCGCAGCAGCCTGTTTCATCAAATCACCGGCTTTGAGTTGGCCAGTCAGGTCTTTGGTCACGCCTGCAACCAGAACGACCTTTTCCTCATGGACACTGCCGAGCAGGATCACTGCGCGGCCGAGTTTGTTTTTCAGTTGATCGACCAGCGCCAGCAGCGCCTTGCCATCCTGACCGTCCAGACGCACGGCCAGCACTTTCACGCCCTTGACGTCCAGGGCAGAAGCCGACAGATCGTCGCCCGCCGCGCTGGCCGCCTTGGCCTGCAACTGCTCGAGTTGCTTCTCCAGCAGACGGTTGCGCTCCAGCACAGCCGACAGCTTGTCGATCAGGTTATCGCGGCTGCCCTTGACCAGGTTGGCCGCTTCCTTGAGTTGTTCTTCAGCCGCGTTCAGGTAGGCCAGCGCCGCTGCGCCAGTCACTGCCTCGATACGACGCACACCGGAGGCCACACCGCCTTCGCTGATGATTTTCAGCAGGCCGATGTCGCCAGTACGGGTGGCGTGAATACCGCCGCACAGCTCGACGGAGAAATCGCCCATGCTCAGCACGCGCACGCTGTCGCCGTACTTCTCGCCGAACAGCGCCATGGCGCCTTTTTGCTTGGCGGTTTCGATATCGGTTTCTTCGGTTTCAACCTCGGAGTTCTTGCGAATCTCGGCGTTGACGATGTCTTCCAGCGCCTTCAACTGCTCAGGCTTGATCGCTTCGAAGTGGCTGAAGTCAAAGCGTAGACGCTGACTGTCGACCAACGAGCCTTTCTGCTGGACGTGCTCGCCCAATACCTGACGCAATGCGGCGTGTAGCAAGTGAGTCGCCGAGTGGTTCAGCGATGTCGCGTGACGCACTTCGGCATCGACATGAGTCTCCACCGGAGTACCGACGATCAGGCTGCCCGAATCCAGCACGCCGTGGTGCAGGAACGCACCGCCGGTCTTGGTGGTGTCGCGCACGTCGAAACGCGCAGCGCCAGCCTGGAGGAAGCCGCAATCACCAATCTGACCACCGGATTCTGCATAGAATGGCGTCTGATCGAGAACGATTACGCCCTCTTCGCCTTCGCTCAGTACGTCAACCGATTGCCCGTCTTTATAGAGAGCAACGATTTTGGCGGAACCGCTGTGAGCGGTGTAACCAGTGAACTCGGTGGCTACATCAACCTTGACCAGGCTGTTGTAGTCCATGCCGAAGGAGCTGGCGGAGCGGGCACGGACGCGCTGGGCTTCCATTTCGCGCTCGAAGCCTTCCTCGTCGATGGTCAGGCTGCGCTCGCGAGCGATGTCGCCGGTCAGGTCCATCGGGAAGCCGTAAGTGTCGTAGAGCTTGAACACCACCTCGCCCGGCACCACGTCGCCTTTGAGTTCGGCCAGATCCTGCTCGAGGATCTTCAGGCCCTGCTCCAGGGTCTTGGCGAATTGTTCTTCTTCAGCTTTAAGAACGCGCTCGATATGCGCCTGCTGGGATTTCAGCTCAGGGAACGCTTCGCCCATCTCGGCGACCAGGGCCGCAACGATCTGGTAGAAGAAGCTACCCTTGGCGCCCAGTTTGTTGCCGTGACGGCAAGCACGACGAATGATCCGGCGCAGCACATAACCGCGGCCTTCATTGGATGGCAGCACGCCATCGGCAATCAGGAAGCCGCAGGAACGGATGTGGTCAGCCACGACTTTCAGCGAAGCCTGAGCATCGTTGGTGCAACCGATGGCCTTGGCCGATGCGCTCAGCAGGCTTTGGAACAGGTCGATTTCATAGTTCGAGTGAACGTGCTGCAGCACGGCACTGATCCGCTCCAGGCCCATGCCGGTGTCCACCGACGGTGCTGGCAACGGGTGCAACACGCCATCGGCGGTGCGGTTGAACTGCATGAACACGTTGTTCCAGATCTCGATGTAACGGTCGCCGTCTTCTTCCGGCGAGCCCGGTGGACCACCCCAGATGTCGGCGCCGTGATCGTAGAAAATCTCGGTGCAAGGACCGCACGGGCCGGTATCGCCCATGGTCCAGAAGTTGTCGGAAGCGTACGGCGCGCCCTTGTTGTCGCCGATGCGAACCATGCGCTCGGCCGGAACGCCGATCTCCTTGGTCCAGATGTCGTACGCCTCGTCATCGCTGGCGTAGACGGTGACCCAGAGCTTTTCTTTCGGCAGGTTCAGCCACTTTTCGGAGGTCAGGAAGTTCCAGGCGTAGGTGATGGCGTCACGCTTGAAATAATCACCGAAGCTGAAGTTACCCAGCATTTCGAAGAAGGTGTGGTGACGGGCGGTATAGCCGACGTTTTCCAGGTCGTTGTGCTTACCACCGGCGCGCACGCATTTCTGGCTGCTTACAGCGCGGGTGTACGCGCGCTTTTCCTGGCCCAGAAAGCAGTCCTTGAACTGGTTCATCCCCGCGTTAGTGAACAGCAGGGTTGGGTCGTTGCCCGGAATCAAAGAGCTGGAGGCTACACGGGTGTGGCCTTGTTCTTCGAAGAAGCGAAGGAAGGCTTCACGGATTTCTGCGCTTTTCATTAGGTTCTTCCACGGAGGCTGCGGCCAAAGGCCTGTGCGAAACGTCAACAGACGAAGCGACGGCAAAGGGCCGCATTATATCGGCCCTGCGCGCGGGGTACAGCGTGTTTATACGATAGAAACGGTCAATTGGACCGCTAACGCGATCAGTTGCGGGAAAAGTCGACGAATGTAGCGACGACTTGCTCGATTTGCGCACGGCTGATGTCCATGTGCGTAACCATGCGCAGGCGACCGGCAGCGCTGAGCTTGATCCCGCGTGTCGCGGCAAAGGCCTTGATCGCTTCGGCCTTGTCGCCCATCTGCACGTAAACCATGTTGGTCTGCACCGGCTCGACCTCATAACCCGCCGCCCGCAGGCCTTCTGCCAGCAATTGGGCATTGGCATGATCGTCGGCCAGACGCTGAATATTGTTATCCAGCGCATAAAGCCCGGCGGCGGCGAGAATCCCGGCCTGGCGCATACCGCCACCCACCATCTTGCGCAGACGTCGCGCCTTGGCGATCAACTCGGCCGAGCCGCACAGCACCGAACCGATCGGTGCGCCCAGGCCTTTGGAGAGGCAGACCGAGACCGAATCGAAATGCTGAGTGATCTCCCGGGCATCGACACCCAGCTTGACCGCCGCGTTGTAGAGCCGCGCGCCATCCAGATGCAGCGCCAGGCCGTTTTCACGAGTAAAACGGCGAGCCCGAGCCAGGTACTCCAGGGGCAGAACCTTGCCCTGCATGGTGTTTTCCAGCGCCAGCAAACGGGTGCGGGCGAAATGGAAGTCGTCCGGTTTGATCGCGGCAGCCACATGGGCCAGGTCCAGCGAACCATCGGCTTGAACTTCCAGCGGCTGTGGCTGGATCGAACCGAGCACTGCCGCGCCGCCACCTTCGTACTTATAGGTGTGAGCCTGTTGTCCGACAATGTATTCGTCACCGCGATCGCAGTGGGCCATCAGGCCCAGCAAGTTGCTCATGGTGCCCGTCGGGACAAATAGCGCCTGGGCAAAACCCAGTCGTTTTGCCAGTTCGGCTTCCAGACGGTTGACCGTCGGATCTTCGCCATAAACGTCGTCACCGGTGGCTGCATTGGCCATCGTGTCGAGCATCCCTGCGGTCGGTTGGGTAACGGTGTCGCTGCGAAGATCGATAACGCTCATGAATCTGGCCTCGGTAAGCAGGGGGGAAAATCCCTTTCAGGAAGGAATTACTGCGGTCATGCCGATGATTAATCAATCCTTCGGCTAGGAAAAGGTGGTTCAAGCCAACGAAAAAGTCGATAACAATCATCAGATAGCAGCAATGCACAGGTGAGAAATATGTGTTAAAAACGCTTCGCCGCCAAACAATCTGGCGGCAAAACGTTCTCAGGGCGGGGTGTAACTCCCCACCGGCGGTAATTGCGCGCAATGCGCATAGCCCGCGAGCGCTTGGTGGCAGCACGGCAATGGCTGTGATGGCGACAAGGTCAGCAGACCCGGTGTGATCCCGGGGCCGACGGTCATAGTCCGGATGAAGAGAGAACGGGATTGGCGCCGCCTAGGCTCTATACCAAAGCGCCGTCCGCAGGCACTTGTGCCTGCGTACCCTTAAATCCCATTCGATTCATAACGCCCTGTTTTTCACACAAACAGGAGTCAGAACATGCAACCCACCGCAATCGATAGCAAAAGCAAAAACCATCAGGGCGAGCGCGTCGCGTTCATCCAGGCCTGCTGGCACAAGGAAATCGTCGATCAGAGCCGTAAAGGCTTCGTCGCCGAAATGATTGCTCAGGGTTATCAGGAGTCGGACATCGATTTCTTCGAAGTCGGCGGCGCCTTTGAAATTCCGCTGCATGCCAAGTTGCTGGCCAAGTCCGGCCGTTATGCCGGCATCGTTGCGGCAGGCCTGGTGGTCGATGGCGGCATCTATCGCCACGAATTCGTCGCCCAGTCGGTGATCAGCGGCCTGATGCAGGTTCAACTGGAAACCGAAGTGCCGGTGTTCTCGGTGGTTTTGACCCCGCACCATTTCCATGCCGGTGAAGAACTGCATCATAAGTTCTTCTTCGAGCATTTCGTGCACAAAGGCCAGGAAGCGGCGAAGACTTGCGCGGATACGCTGCACAAGATGCGCGCATTGCGCCGCAGCGAACCTCGCGCATTGGCCGTCTAAACACCAATAAAACCTGTGGGAGCGGGCTTGTGTGGCGAGGGGGCTTGCCCCCGTTCGGCTGCGAAGCAGTCGTAAATCCAGATAACTTGGTTTGTCTGGACCCAAACCGGGGGCCGCTTCGCGCCCCAACGGGGGCAAGCCCCCTCGCCACACAAGCCCGCGCCCATATTTGACGGGTGTTGTGCTTAGGCCAGGTTTTCGTCGGTGGTTGGTACGATCAGGATGCCGGCGCGCAGGCCGTTCTTGACCTTGGGGTTCGGGAAAATGATCCGGGCGCCCTGCTCTTCGATAATCCAGCGGGTATTGGCGATATCCTCGGCCAGCACATAACCCACTTTCAATTCCGAAAAGTTTTCGATGTCCGCCGGCAGGTTCAGGCGGAAGTTATCGCTGTGCTTGATGACTTCCCGGGCGACGCTGAACAACTGCAAACCATCCAGTCCTTCGTCGGTCATTGGCGGCTCGGTGCCTTCGATGATCTGTTTCAGGCGGGTTTCCAGAAGGCTGACGTTGACCCCTTCGTTTTGCCCGAACGGCCGCGCCTTGCCCAACTCCAGGGTGAAGGACTCGGCATCGAGCTTGTCGTAGGTGTAGGAGCTGAAGACGATGGAGGGTTTGTTCTGCAACAGCACCGCTTCCATGCCAGCGGCGCGCAGGCGAGCCAGCTCCAGGCGTGAATGCTGACGACCTTCTTTCCAGGGATACAGGGCAAACTGCTCGATTTTCGAGCCACGGATCGCCGTGTGCAGGTCGTAGTGCAGCCGGTTGCGGTCCGGCAGGCTGAAGAAGGTCGCCGCCAGCCGCTCCAGCTCACAAGCGCGCAAGGCTTCGGAACCGCTGCTTTGTTCGTGCCGGCCATTGAACAGCCGATTGACGTCCTGCTCGATGAAACGCTCACCGCGACGGATAGCCTCGGGATTGCCGAACAGGAACAGAATACGTGCGCGCGGCTTCAAGTCACCGCGGGCGATGTCATGCAACAGGCGATCGAGCAGCTCGATCGGCGCTGTTTCGTTGCCATGGATGCCGGCCGACAGAAGCAGGTCCAGGCCGTTGTCGCTCGCTTGCGGTGGCCGGACTTCCAGCGCACCTTCGCTCAACCAGCGCATCCGCACGCCTTCGACAGTCAGTTGAGTCTTCTCCGCCGGTTCGCGGCCGGCGAGGGTCAGTTCAAGCAGTTTGCCGAGGGCGAGCATAGAGCGGTTTCCTTAGTGGTCGTGATTGCAATCCGGGCCGTGGACGTGGTCCTCATCATCACTGAGGTCGGCCGGTTCCATCTCCAGTTGCAGACTTACCAGATTAGTCGCCAATGGGCGCAGTAGCAGGTTGGCGTACTCGGCGTCCCCCTCTTCGACGTCCACGCCGATCAGCAATTGGCCACGGCCATCCTGCTGGATCCACAGCTCTTTGCCTTGCCACATGACCGCGACGCGGGTGCAGGAAGTTTCCAGTTGCGTGCCGTCGGTGTCTTCAAGGATCAGCTGCAGGGTATCGCTCATGTTTTACGCTCTCGTCTGGAGATGAAGTAGCACCGCTTGAAAAGCAGTGCCGGCTTTCAATTGATCTGGAATGGATAAACCGCGCCCAGTTTAAGGATTTGCGTCAGTTCATCCAGTGCCGTCCGGCACTCAAGCAGCAATTGCGGGTCCGCCAGATCGTTTTCGGTCATGCGGTCGCGGTAGTGCTTGTCGACCCATTCGGTCAATGTGCCGTACAACGGTGCCGTCATGATAACCCCTTGGTTGACGGCCGCCAGTTCGGTTTCGTTGAGTGCGACGCGTAACCGCAGGCAAGCCGGGCCACCGCCGTTCTGCATGCTCTGCTTGAGATCGAAAACTTTTACTTCGCGGATCAGGCCGCCAGAGCTGGTCAGGCCTTGCAGGTACTGCCAGACACGCGCGTTGCCACGGCATTCTTCCGGCACGATCAAGAGCATGGAGCCGTCAGGACGCGACAGCAGCTGGCTATTGAACAGGTAGGAACGAACGGCGTCTTCCACGGTGACCGCGGAACGCGGTACGCAAATCGACTGAAATTTCCCACCGACTTTTGCGAGTTTGCCGTGCAGTTCAGCCAGCATCTGTTCGGTGTCGAGGAACGCGTCCTCGTGGTAGAACAACACCTCGCCGTTACCGACTGCGATCACGTCGTTGTGGAACACCCCCTGATCGATCACCGAAGGATTCTGCTGGGCATAGACCACGCCGTCATCGCTCAGACCGTGCAGGCGCGCGACCGCCTGAGAGGCTTCGAGGGTCTGGCGCGCCGGGTACTTCTGCGGTGCCGGGTAACGGGTGTCGAAGGCGCTGCGACCAAACACGAAAAACTCGACGCCGGCTTCACCGTAGTCACGGCAGAAACGGGTGTGGTTAGCCGCGCCTTCGTCACCGAACTGCGCCACGGCCGGCAAAGCGGCGTGGTGCGCAAAGTGTTTCTGATCGGCGAACATCGCCCCCAGCACACGACTGGTGGTCGGGTGTTCGATGCTGCGGTGGTACTTGCAGTTCAGGTTGGCGGCGGTGAAATGCACGCGACCATCCGCGGTGTCGGCGCTCGGGCTGACCGTGGCGGCGTTGGCCACCCACATGCTCGACGCCGAGCAATTGGCAACCAGCAGCGGCATCGCCTGTTTGGCGGCCTGCTCGATGACTTGGGCATCGGTGCCACTGAAACCCAACCGGCGCAGCGCCGCGACATCCGGACGTTCTTGTGGGGCCAGCACGCCTTGCTGGAAGCCCATTTCCATCAGCGCTTTCATCTTCGCCAGGCCTTGCAGCGCGGCTTCCTTCGGGTTCGAAGACTGCTGGCTGTTGCTCTGGGACGCGACGTTGCCGTAGGACAGGCCACCGTAGTTATGGGTCGGCCCCACTAGACCGTCAAAATTGACTTCATAGGATTTCATCAGCGAGGCTCCACGAGAATCTGTTTTTATAGGCATCAAGTATCAATTCAGTAAGACCGAGGTGCGGCCTTCGCGGGCGAGCCTCGCTCCTACAGGGTCGATGGAGTCCGTAGGAGCAAGGCTTGCCCGCGAAAGCGGTCTTACGACATGCGCACGCCCGGGGTCAGCGCCGTCGGCAACACCAGGCTCGGGGTTTCCAGCGAGGCCACCGGGTACGCGCAGTAATCCGCGGCGTAGTAGGCGCTGGCGCGATGGTTGCCCGAGGCACCGACACCGCCGAATGGTGCGCTGCTCGCCGCACCCGTCAGTTGCTTGTTCCAATTGACGATACCGGCACGGCTTTCCAGCCAGAACTGCTGATAACGTGCTTCGGAATCCGACAGCAGACCGGCCGCCAGGCCATAGTCGGTGTCGTTGGCTTCAGCGATCGCCGCTTCAAAATCAGCGTAGCGGATCACTTGCAGCAGCGGACCGAACAGCTCTTCGTCCGGGCGATCGGCAACCGCTGTCACGTCCAGAATGCCAGGAGTGAGCAAGGCGGCCTGAGCCTGAGGCTGAGTCATTTCCAAAAGCGCCACGGCGCCGTTGGCCAATAGATGCTCTTGCGCCTCCATCAACGCTTTCGCAGCGCCGAGGGAAATCACCGAGCCCATGAACGGTGGCGGTTGCTGATCGAACGCGCCGACTTCAATCGTCGAACTGACCGCCACCAGACGCGCCAGCAGCGTGTCGCCCCAGGCGCCTTGCGGCACCAGCAAGCGACGGGCACAGGTGCATCGCTGGCCGGCGGAAATGAACGCCGACTGGATGATGGTGTAAACAGCGGCATCGAGGTCCGCGACCTGATCCACCACCAGTGGGTTGTTACCGCCCATTTCCAGCGCGAGGATTTTGTCTGGACGACCGGAAAACTGCTTGTGCAGGTGATTGCCGGTACGGCTGGAACCGGTGAAGAACAGACCGTCGATGCCCGGGTTCGCCGCCAGGGCGATACCGGTTTCGCGAGCGCCTTGCAGCAGGTTCAGCACACCGGCCGGCAGACCGGCTTCGATCCAGCACTTGACCGTCAGCTCAGCCACTTTCGGGGTCAGCTCACTCGGCTTGAACAGCACACTGTTACCGGCCAGCAGCGCCGGCACGATGTGACCGTTCGGCAAGTGACCGGGGAAGTTGTAAGGACCGAACACCGCCACTACGCCGTGCGGCTTGTGACGCAATACAGCGGTGGCGTCGCCCAACGGACCGCTCTTCTCGCCGGTACGTTCGCGGTAGCTCTGCACCGAGATGGCAATCTTGTTGACCATGCTGGTGACTTCAGTCGCCGCTTCCCACAGGGGTTTGCCGGTTTCTTCACCGATGGTGCGAGCCAGTTCGTCAGCGTGATTCTTCAGCGCGGCGGCAAAGGCTTCGAGCACGCCGATGCGCTCTTCCAGGGTACGACGGGCCCAGCCCGGGAACGCCTGACGCGCGGCTTGCACAGCCGACTCGACCTGAGCAGTGGTGGCACCTTCGCCGGTCCACAGCACTTGCTGGGTCACCGGGTTCACCGATTGAAAGTTTTCACCCTGGCCAGCCAGCCATTCACCGGCGATGTATAGCGAATTCATTATTTCGACTCCCGAGCAGCAGACAACGGAACGGCGCGTACTTGATCGCCAGCATTGAGTTGAAGGCGTTTGGCGGTCAGCGGATCGACCACCAGAGTGCCGGCGGCGAAGCGTGCTGGCGCGGCAGTAATCCGGCAGTCTTCGCGCTTGCGGTTATGAATCAGGAATGGCGTGGCGTCGTCACCCGGGGTGCCGATGGCCAGCACCAGCGCCTGGCTGTCGCGCACCGCGCGAATCTTGGTGGTTTCACATTCCACGGCCGGACCGGCGTCGAAGATGTCGACGTAGCCTTGATAGCTGAAACCTTCACTCTTGAGCATCGCCAGCGCCGGCTCGGTGTCCGGATGAACCTGGCCGATTACGTTGCGCGCATCTTCGGACAGGAAGCAGGTGTACAGCGGGAATTTCGGCATCAGTTCGGCGATGAACGCCTTGTTGCCCACACCTGTCAGGTAATCGGCCTGGCTGAATTCCATCTTGAAGAAGTGCCGACCCAGGCTTTCCCAGAACGGCGATCGGCCCGCCGCGTCGGACATGCCACGCATCTCGGCAATGATCTTGTTGCCGAACAGCTGCGGGAACTCGGCGATGAACAGCAGACGCGCCTTGGCCAGCATGCGGCCATTGAGGCCACTGCGATAATCGGCATGCAGGAACAGCGAGCACAGTTCAGAGTTGCCGGTCAGGTCGTTGGCCAGGAACAGCGTCGGAATTTCGCGATAGATGTTCAGCTCTTGCGAGGCGCTGACCGTCAGGCCCACCCGGAAGTTGTACCAGGGCTCACGCAGGCCGACAGCGCCGGCAATGGCGGAAATGCCCACCACACGGCCAATGTCGTCTTCGAGTACGAACAGGTAGTCCGCATCGCCCCGCCCGGCTTCGCCGCGGAAGGTTTTCTCGGCCCAGCCGACCCGATGGGCCAGACGTTCTTCGTTGGCCGGCAAAGTGGTCAGGCCGGTGCCGGTGCTGCGGGCCAGGTCGATCAGAGCGGGTAAATCGCTGCTGCGTACGGGACGAACGATCATGCTATCTCCTCAAACGGGCCGCTTGAGCCACCCGTGAAACTCGCTGCTTTACTAAGCGTTCTTTAAAGCAGGCGTTAAACCGCCACCAGGCGCACGCTGGCACCTTCACCGACGCCCAAGGCTTCGGCCGCTTCAAGATCCAGGGTCACGGGTTTGCCTGGCGCGTAATCGAGCTCAAGCAAAACAGCTCGGTAATCCTGCAACTGGGCATTGGCCACCAGATACTGACGACCGGCACCTTTGACCGGTTCGCCGATTTTCACCGGCACCACGCGGCTCTGGGCGATCGAACGGATCCCCGAGACGCGGGCATGCAGGGTCGGGCCACCGTCGAAAATGTCGATGTAGTGATCGGTCTCGAAGCCTTCGCGCATCAGGATGTCGAAGGTGATTTGCGCACGCGGGTGTACCTGGCCCATCGCCTCTTGAGCGGAGTCCGGCAGCAACGGCACGTAGATCGGGTAATGCGGCATCAGCTCGGCCAGGAACGTGCGGCTTTTCAGGCCACACAGACGCTCGGCGGCGGCGTAGTTGAGGTCGAAGAAGTTGCGACCGATGGCATCCCAGAACGGCGAGTCGCCATTTTCATCGCTGTAACCGACGATCTCGGTCACCACCGAATCGGCAAAACGCTCCGGGTGGCTGGCTACGAACAACAAGCGACCACGGGAGTTGAGCTCCGCCCAAGGCGAACCCACCAACTCCGGCTTCACGTAGAAACTGGTCAGCAAGCTGTTACCAGTCAGATCGTGACACTGGGAGAGCACGTGGATCTTGTTGTGAATCTTCAGCTCGCGGGAGGCATGCACGAAGGTTTCGTTACGAAAGCTGTAGAACGGCTCGGAATAACCGGCCGAGGCCACGATGGCCGAACACCCGACCAGCTTGCCGGTTGCGGTGTCTTCAAGGACGAAGAAATAGCTCTCCTCACCGTTGAAGCTGACTTCGGCGGCGAAAGAGGCTTCGCTTGCGGCGATCTTGTCGCTCAGACGTTCAACGTCATCCGGCAAGGAAGTGACACCAATCGGGCTGTCCGCAGCCAGACGCTGTACCTCGCCCAGATCAGCCATTTGCGCGGGGCGCATCACCAGCATGGTGTCACTCCTTTCTCGAAAAACTCTTTGAGGAAAATAAGCCGAACCCTTGTAGGAGCGAAGCTTGCTCGCGAAGGTGTGTCAGTCGACATCACGGTGGCTGACACACCTTCGCGAGCAAGCTTCGCTCCTACAGAAGAGCGGGCACGGCATAAAAATTTGGTTCGACGCCTGAATCATCAGGCGTCGAAGGGTCGATCAGGCTTGCGTCAGCTTGGCCACGGCGCGTTCGAAGCGGTCCAGACCGGCATCGATATCGGCGTCTTCAACCACCAGGCTTGGGGCGAAACGAATCACGTCCGGGCCGGCTTGCAGAATCATCAGGCCTTCACGCTCGGCGGCGTTGAAGATGTCCTTGGCTTTGCCTTTCCAGGCATCGTTCAGCACGCAGCCAAGCAACAGGCCCAGGCCACGGACCTGAGTGAAGAGGCCGTATTTCTCGCCGATCTGCTCAAGACGGGCCTTGAACTTGTCGTGCTTGGCTTTGACGCCGTTCAGCACTTCGGGCGTGTTGATCACATCGATCACCGCTTCAGCGACAGCGCACGCCAGCGGGTTGCCGCCGTAAGTGGTGCCGTGGGTGCCGACGACCAGGTGTTTGGCCAGGTCTTCGGTGGTCAGCATCGCAGCGATCGGGAAACCGCCACCCAGGCTCTTGGCGCTGGTCAGGATGTCCGGGGTCACGCCGTAGTGCATGTAGGCGAACAGCTCGCCGCTACGGCCCATGCCGGTCTGGACTTCGTCGAACACCAGCAGCGCGTTGTGCGCGTCGCACAGCTCACGAGCACCTTGCAGGTAAGCCAGTTCGGCCGGCAGCACGCCGCCTTCGCCCTGGATCGGTTCCAGAACCACCGCACAAGTCTTGTCGGAAACAGCGGCTTTGAGCGCGGCCAGATCGTTGTAAGGCACGTGGGTAATGCCGGTGATCTTCGGACCGAAGCCGTCGGAGTACTTCGACTGGCCACCGACGTTCACCGTGAACAGGGTACGGCCGTGGAAGCTATTGAGCGCGGCAACGATTTCGTACTTCTCGGTACCGAAACGGTCATGGGCCACGCGACGGGCCAGCTTGAAGGCGGCCTCGTTGGCTTCGGCGCCGGAGTTGCAGAAGAACACACGCTCGGCAAAGGTGGCGTCGACCAGCTTATGGGCCAGGCGCAAGGCCGGCTCATTGGTGAACACGTTGGACACGTGCCACAGCTTGTTCGCCTGCTCGGTCAATGCAGCGACCAGCGCCGGGTGCGCATGGCCCAATACGTTAACGGCAATCCCGCCGGCGAAGTCGATCAGCTCGCGGCCAGACTGGTCCCAGACACGGGAACCGGCGCCACGCACAGGAATGAAAGCGGCAGGCGCATAGTTGGGAACCATTACCTGGTCAAAATCGGCGCGTTCTACCGCAGCGTGCTCAACGGACATCGGAGTCTCCTGATGAGGAACACTCGCCTGAAACTGGCGAGCGATGAGGGGATTGTAAGGACAGTTTTCAGCCCGGCCTTGCCGCCAAGCGACAACTTCTTATAGCGCAAACACAGGTTTTGCCCGGGTTTACGGCAATGCGACAAATAGCGTCGCAAAGGCGCAGTTTAAACTGCTGGCGGGGTTTGCGGCAGGCGTGCTCAGTTCTATCTGATGCGGTGTTGCCAATGGCGGTAAATATGTACCGCACGCAATTCAGGCTGATGGGTTTTGCTAGAGGTCTTTCGAACCCAGACGACCTCTTCCATGAACATGAACACCGAACACCCAGACGCTTCGATGCCATCTTTCAGGCCGGATGTGCACTATCAGCACCTGATGAGCGTCATTCCCTCCTGGCTGATGCAGGCGAACGCACAAAAGCGCGAAGCCCTGCTGAAGGTCAAACCGCAGCTACCCGCTGAACTCAAGGCAGCCTCCAGGGCACAGCACGTCGAACTGGGCAAACTCAATGCACGGCATTGGGAGGCGCAAAACCGTGTCGATCGGGCCTTGGCGCGCCTACAAAACGCCAGCACCTTTGCCGAGCCAATACTTGCAGCCGAGATCAAGAAACGCTTTGGGCTGGAACTGGATGTCAGCCATACCTTTTTGCGTCTTTATATTCCTGCCCGCATTCCCTGGCTGCGATTGAAGTCCGGGGCAGCACGCATCTGGACCGTGTCGCTGCTGGATGCCGCACTGCACAATTTTGAAAGCAGCGAGACGACAGACCAGGCCTTTGAGTCCGCTTCCACCTATATCACCCCGCCGTCTTCCACCGGGCAATTCAAACAACTGCCGCATATCCTGCAAAAAATGCCCATCGCTGCATTTACCCGATTGTGCCGGGAACTGGATATTGGCGAACGCTACAAAGAGCACCTCGAAGAAAACCTGGGCCTGCGCAATCCGGTGGCGACGGCGGTCCTGCAATCCAAAGTTCGCAACAGCCAGACAGCGGCACTCACCGCCGCCCTGCAACTGGCGTACATGCAAAACAAGCTTGGCGGTGATGTTCATCAACTGATCCTTGGCTTATTGGATGGCTTGCAACACTTGCGCCTGCGCGGCCAGGAATGGGGCTGCCATGAACTGACAATCATGAACGCCAACCTGACCGGTATCGTGCTGTTTGCCCCGGATCTGGAGCGTTCGCACGAAACGGTTCGGGTAGTGGCCTATATTCCCGATGACCCCGAACACCCGATCAAGGAGTATTCCTCCACCGGCGCATTCGCCCAGGAACTGATCCAGCGTTTGCGCAGCCATGACTATCAACAGTTCTTCAGTCGCTTTATCGACCACGAGGATCGCGGACACTTTTTCGCTCAGCTGAACAACCGCCTCACCCCCATCACCTGGCAACCGCTTCAACCTGGCGATTCGCGCCCCACGTGGAGAGAAAATCCAGACCAGCGCGTCAGCCTGCAAATGGCGGCAGCGCCGATCCAGGGCGATCTGTGGACTCATCTCTACCAGCGCAAACTGGACAAGATCCTCAACGATGCACGGGGCATCGCAGTATCCACTGCCCTGGTCGACCAAAAAGCCCGATGGGCGTTATGGGACTCCTTCACAGAAATTGCCTCGGCGCTGTTGAACATCGCCGCCTTTGTCGCCCTGCCGTTCGTACCGTTCCTCGGCGAACTGATGCTGGCCTACGTGGCGTACCAATTGCTCGACGAGACCTTCGAAGGCATCGTCGACTGGGCAGAAGGCCTGACAGATGAAGCGCTCGAGCATTTCATGGCGACGGTTCAGTCCGCCGTACAGCTGGGCACCTTTGCGGTAGGAGGCGCTCTCGCCGTGGGGGAGTTTCGCTCAGTCCTGCCCCGAGAAGTCGTTGCGTTCATTGACCGCTTCAAACCGATCAAGACACCGAATGGCGACACCCGCTACTGGAATCCCGACCTGGCTCCGTTCGAGCAGCGCACAGAACTGCCCAAGGGTTCCCCAACCGACGAACGCGGGCTGCACAACCATCGGGGCAAATCCCTGTTGAGGCTGGAAGACAAACTCTATGCCGTGATCGAGGATCCGCAAACCGGCCAGCACCGCCTCGACCACCCGTCTCGCCCCGACGCCTATAAACCTGTGCTGAAACACAATGGCGAAGGTGCCTGGCAGACCGAACTGGACCAACCGCTGGAATGGGATCAGGCCACGCTGTTACGCCGTATCGGTCCCGACATGGAACGTTTTTCCGCCACCGAGCGTGAGCGAATGCTCAAGATCAGCGGCAGCCATGAAAACGCGCTGCGCAAGATGCACGCGGACGTCGAACGGCTGCCGCCGTTGCTCGCCGACACACTCAAACGGTTCAGGATCGAACAGGACATTCAAACCTTTATCGAACAGATGAACAGCGACCGGCCTGAAGACTTCCTCAAGGCCGATCCCGTGACACAACTGGAGTTACTCCACGAAAACGGATACTGGCCCGAGCGAAAAGGCCTGCGCCTGATTGATGAAAAGGCTCAAACCCTCTGGCAAAGCCCCGGCTCCGCGGTGCCGGACCTGCAAATCGATGTCACTCAAATGAACGACGGCGACTTGCTCAAAACGTTTCTTCTGACACTGGATGAAGCCGAAATAAAAACGCTGATGGGCGAAGAATTCGGAGCCCCCGTCGCCCGTCTCGACACCCGCACTCGCACACTGCGTCGCACGCTGGCAGAGATTGCCGAACGCAAAAGAGCCACCTTGTTCGACTATCGCTACCGCAAACTCGAACGCGGCGCTCGCGCCCTGACACACACCATCATCAACGCCGAACCCGGCCTGCCGACGAGCCTCGCAGAAGCGGTGCTCGACACGGCGAGCGACCAGGAACTGCAACAACTCAAACACGGAACATTATCCAGACGGCTGGAGGAACTGAGCCGTGAGGCCGCTTTGCAAACACGAGTGACACGCGCCTACGAAGGCCTTGAGCTGAAGTCGACCGCCGATAACCTCGATACGCAGCGACTGGCCCTGCACTCGCTGGAACGTTTGCCGGGGTGGTCGGGGCAACTGCGCATCGAACTCCGGCAGTACCGCTATGAGGGACTGCTGATCGACAGCGTCGGCAAAACGGATGCGCCCCTGCACAAGGTCCTGGTCATGACCGAAGAGGGCCCGTTTCAGGCCTATGACGAGACAGGCCAGGCACTCAATTCCGCCAGCGATCTGTATGCCAGCCTGCTGCAGGCATTCCCCGACCCGGGGCGTACCGCGCTGAAGATCCACATCGGCGAGGGTGAAAAACTCAAACAATCGATCCGCGAACATGCCTTGAGCCGCGACGAGTTGCGCGCACTGCTATCGCATCACCCCATCTTCAAACCCACTTACGACCCGTCAGTGATGCGTCTGCTGGGCGGCTCCGAAGGCTATCGGCGTATGCCGGACCAGCCACCGACGTTACAAGCCAGAGCCCATAGTCTGTTCCCCCATCTTTCGGCCGAAGAACTGCAGGCGTACGTCGAACGGCTACAACTGCATCCGAGCGGACCGCGAGCAGAATTGACGCGACTGATCGGCGAACACGAAAGGCTCGTCGGTGAACTGCAACTCTGGACCGGCGATATCCCGCTGTATATCCCGGATACCGATGTCAGAATCGTCGCCAACCAGTTCTCCACACAACAACGCAATCGCAGGCAGTTCATGAACCAGCTGCTCGACTGCTGGCGTCGGCAGGCCTCCCACCCTCTGACCGACACCTGGCACGTCGATTTTATTTTTTCACGGCCGATTTTGGGCGAACTCCCGGTGCTGAGCGCCGATTTCGCTCACGTGGACAACCTGGCATTGGCCGGCCATCGAGCCACTCGGGGCGTAAATGGATTCTTGAGGCGCTTCTCCGGACTGCATCGTTTGGCCCTGCGCAATTTCAACCTTGGTACTCTCCCGGACGCCATCACCCAATGGCCGCACCTCAACGAACTGATTATCAGCGACTGTGCGCTCACCCTCACCCCGCAGAGCCAGGCGACACTCGCTGCGCTGGGCGAGCTGACAACACTGGATCTGTATCAAAATCCGCTGGGGTTACTCCCCAACGTCGAAAACATGCCCGATCTGGATTACATCGATGTGGCAGGGACCGGCATCTCCAGCATTCCCACCGGTTTGCTGACGCGCCCCCACCTTCGAACCGCCCTGCTCAATGACAATCGAATCCCGGAACTGCCTGCCGCCCTCTTCGAATTGCCACCGGACATACAGAATGGCTTTGACCTGGGCGGCAACCCGATTTGCGCAGCAGGCCGCGAACGCATCAAGCGCTACTTCGTCAAGACCGGCCTTGACTTCGGTGTCTTTGCTGAACAGGCGGATATCCAACGATTACAACGACTCTATCCGCGACTGGATCAAGAGCGAGCCAGCGATTTCATTTATCGCCTGCCTGGCACACTGCAAGAAGGCCAAACAGAGCTGACACGCCTGGAAGGCGAGTTCGAAACGCTGAGGACCACCCTGGAAATCTGGACCCAGGACATTCCCACCCACCACCCGGTTTCTGGCCAAGCCCTGACGGACGTGGAGCGGGTACTCGAAGAGTTGAACCGAATTGAAACCAAACGGATTCTGGAGCGTTGCTGGCGCCATGAAACCAATGTGGATGGCTTCAACGCGACACTGACACCCACCTATGATTTGACGCTGACCATCAACATCACTGGCAACCTGCCGGTACTGAGCGCCGATTTCAGTCACGTCTCGCTGCTCTATCTGCACAGCAATGCCGGACTGACTTCAGGGGCCGGGCCTTTTCTGGAGTGCTTCCCCCGGCTCAAAAGCCTGACCATCCGCGAATACAGGCTGGGCGAAATACCCGACTCGGTGTTCAGGATGGGCGATCTGACAACGCTGGCTCTGACCCGGTGTCAACTCACCCTGACCGCGCAAACCGTGCTCGAACTGGCACAAATGGAACGCCTGGATTATCTGGAGCTGAGCAACAACCCATTGGGGCTGGCACCCGACGTCAGCCAGATGCACGACCTTGCCGTACTGCTGCTGAACAGCACCGGTATCACAGAACTGCCTACGGGCCTGCTGCAACTCCAGTTTCTGGACGTGGTAGACCTGAGCGCAAACGGGATCATTGAAATACCCAGCGATATTCTGGAGCTGCCGATGGAAATCGGCGAAGCCTTCAACCTGAGAGGGAATCCGTTGTCCGCAGACAGCCTTCGACGACTCTTCGATTATTTCCGGCTGAACAACGTTGACTTCGGACTCGATGCGATCGTCGACAACGCGCAGGTGGAGGTGTCGTCTTCTGGAGACTCAGAGGTTGAAGAATAATCAACGTCGGGTTCGAGTGCAGCCTGGCGCCGATTCAACCGCGTTCGGAAGGCACCGACGACAACTCGAACGGGCTGCTGCTGCGCCGCTGGTTGCGGTCTTCCCGCGGCGTGGCGCCGAAGAAGTTGCGATAGGCGCTGGAGAAGTGCGGCCCCGAAGAGAAGCCACATGACAGGCCGATCTGGATGATCGACTTGCTGGTTTGCATCAGCATTTGCCGGGCCTTGTTCAGGCGCAGTTCCAGGTAGTACTGGCTCGGCACACGGTTGAGGTACTGCTTGAAGATCCGCTCCAGCTGCCGACGCGATACGCACACGTGCTGGGCGATTTCGTCGGTGGTCAGCGGTTCTTCAATGTTGGCTTCCATCAGCAACACCGCTTGGGTGAGCTTCGGATGACTGGAACCGAGGCGGTTCTGCAGCGGAATGCGTTGGCGTTCGCCGCCCTCGCGGATGCGCTCGACCACCAGCTCTTCCGACACCGCACCGGCCAGTTCGGCGCCGTGATCGCGGGCCAGCACCGCCAACAACAGGTCGAGTACCGACATGCCGCCGCACGCGGTCAAGCGATCGCGATCCCAGTCGAACAGGTGACTGGTGGCAATCACCTTCGGGAAACGCTCGGCGAAATCGTCCTGCCAGCGCCAATGCACGGCAGCGCGATAACCGTCGAGCAAACCCAATTGCGCCAACGGGTAAACACCGGCCGACAACCCGCCGATTACACACCCGGCGCGCACCAGTTGTTTCAGCGCACTGCTGAGCGCCGGCGCAAGTGAGGTCGGTGGTTCGTCGGCGAGCAGGAACAGTTTCTGGAAGTTTTCGAGCTTGCCGGACCACGGTTCACCTGGCAATTGCCAGGCGCCTTCGGTCGGCGGCTCGGCCTGCAAGAACGACAGTTCGTAGACAACGTCCGGATGCACACGCTGGGCAACACGCAAGGCCTCCTCAGCCAGCGCAAGCGTCAGAGCTTTAGTGCTGGGCCAAATCAGGAAACCAATTCGATGGGCAGTCATGGCGGGCAATCCGAAACGAAAACATTGTTAGAAGCCGAAGGCGGCTGCAACCAAATTAGACCATCTGGGGCGCGGTGCGCAGCATGACCTAATTTGGTGCGTAACGGGAGCGATTACTTGAGGCTACCCGAGAGGAATTGTTGCAAACGTTCCGACTGCGGATTGACCAGCACTTCGCGCGGGTTGCCGCTTTCTTCGACGACGCCTTTGTGCAGGAAAACCAGTTGATTGGACACTTCACGGGCAAAGCCCATTTCGTGCGTCACCACCACCATGGTCCGGCCTTCCTGTGCCAGGGCCTGCATGACTTTGAGTACGTCACCGACCAGCTCCGGGTCGAGTGCCGAGGTCGGTTCGTCGAACAGCATCACCTCAGGTTCCATCGCCAGCGCACGGGCAATCGCCACACGCTGTTGTTCACCGCCGGACATGTGGCCCGGGTAAGCGTCTTTGCGATGAGCAACACCGACCTTGTTCAGGTAATGCTCAGCCTTCTCGCGAGCCTCGGCCTTGGACACGCCGAGTACGTGGACCGGCGCTTCCATGATGTTTTCCATCGCGGTCATGTGCGACCACAGATTGAAATGCTGGAACACCATCGACAGACGCGAACGCATGCGTTGCAGCTGTTTCGGGTCGGCGGCCTTGAGCGCGCCGTCCTTGTTGGCAACCAGTTTCAGCTCTTCGTTGTTGAGCAGAATCTTGCCCGCGTGCGGCTGCTCGAGCAGGTTGATGCAACGCAGGAAAGTACTTTTGCCGGAGCCACTGGAGCCGATGATGCTGATCACATCGCCAGCCGCCGCTTTCAGGGACACGCCCTTGAGCACTTCGTGACTGCCATAGCGTTTATGCAGGTCTTGGACTTCAAGTTTGTACATGCGGTCGGTTCTCACAAAAGCAGTCAGTCAGTCGTTGAGCAAGCGCCCGTGACGCAGCGCTTCGCGCCCCGCCACCTTGGCCAGCCAGAAACCGGGTTGGGCATAACGCAGCCGTTCAATGGCAAACAGCACCCCGGACGTACCAGCACACACCGTGCTGACCCGATCCGATAACGGATCGATCACTTCAAAAATCTCGTCGCCCGCCTCAACCCACTCACCGGGTTTACGCAGAAAACTCACCACGCCAGGATGCGGCGCGAACAGCAATTCGGTGCCTTCGAACGGCAGGCCTTCACAAGCCTCTTGCGCAGGCATTGGCCATTCGCCGCTGATCAAGCCTTGTTCCGCGAGGAACGCCAGAATGCCTTCGGCGTAAGCCACCGCCTCTGGGCGACCGGTATCGGATTGGCCCCCCAACTCGATGGTCGTCGCCAGGCAGGCCAGCGGAATCTGCGCATCCGGGAACAGACGCGACAAACGCAGCCACGGCAGCGAACAGGCTTCGTCAAAGGAACTGCCGCCGGAATCTTCCGCCAGCAAACCGACCTTGACGTTCAAGTGCGCAGCCAGTGAACGCCATTGCGGCCAGTGTTGCGGCAAGGCGTACATGTGCAGCGCCGCTTCGCAATCGCAATGCAGATCCAGCACCACGTCGGCGGTGCAGGCATGGCTGAGCAAGATGCGCTGCATGCCTTGCAACTGACTGGCAGCCGGCGGCAATGCAGCCAGCACGTCGCTCATGGTTTCACGGATCAACCGGATATTGGCGTGAGGATCATCCCCCAGATGCCCTTGAAGCTCAGCGGCCACTGGCGCGCTCAGCTCGACGAAATCCCGGTTGAAGTTCTTGCCGCTGCCGGCCTCGAAACGCCCCTGATGGTTACCCTGAAGCAGTTGACCGAGGCCCAGTGGGTTGGCCACCGGCACCAGCTCGATCACACCGTTGAGCAAGCCTTGGGCTTCGAGTTCGGTCAGGCGCTTTTTCAGCTCCCAGGCCGTGCGCATCCCCGGCAGTTCATCGGCGTGCAGGCTGGCCTGGATGTAGGCCTTGCGCTCGCCAGTACCAAAGCGGAACACCGAAGTCCGGCGTTCGCTGCCCAGGTGGCTCCACGGCAATACATGATCGATGCGTTCCATATCAGTGCTTCCGCGGGGCCAGATAGCCCAGCCAACGGTGCTCGGCCATCTTGAACAGGCGCACCAGAATGAAGGTCAGGCACAGGTAGAACAGGCCGGCGGTGATGTAGGCCTCGAACGGCAAGTAGAACTGGGCATTGACCGTGCGCGCGGCACCGGTGATGTCGATCAGGGTCACGATGGACGCCAGACTGGTGGTCTGCAGCATCATGATCACTTCGTTGCTGTACTGCGGCAGCGCCCGGCGCAGGGCCGATGGCAGCAAGATCCGCTTATACATTTTGATCCGCGACATGCCCATGGCCTTGGCCGCTTCGATCTCACCGTTCGGCGTGGCGCGCAGGCTGCCGGCGATGATTTCAGCGGTGTAGGCGCTGGTGTTGATAGCGAACGCCAGGCACGCACAGAATGAGGCGCTGGACAGCCACGGCCAGAGGAAGCTTTCACGTACCGTTTCGAACTGTGCCAGGCCGTAGTAGATCAAAAACAGCTGCACCAGCATCGGCGTGCCGCGAATCACGTAGGTGAACAGCCAGGCACTCATGTTGACGATCGGCTGCTTGGAAACGCGCATCAGCCCCAGCGGCAGTGCCGCCAGCAAGCCGAAGAACAGCGACAGTGCGAGCAGTTTGAGGGTGGTCACCAGGCCGCCGAAGTACAGCGGCAAGGCCTCCCAAATGACGTTGTAGTCGAAGATCATAGATCAGCCGCCCTTACGCCTACCGAGTAGCGCTTCTCAAGGTGACGCAATGCCAGCAACGAGACGCTGGTGATCACCAGGTACATCGCCGCCACCGCGAGGAAGAAGGTGAAAGGCTCGCGGGTAGCGTCTGCCGCCTGCTTGGCCTTGAACATCATGTCTTGCAGACCGACCACCGAAATCAGCGCGGTCGCCTTGGTCAGTACCAGCCAGTTGTTGGTAAAACCCGGAATCGCCAGACGAATCATCTGCGGCACCAACACCCGGAAGAACACCTGAAAACTGCTCATGCCGTACGCCATGCCGGCTTCTGCCTGACCCTTCGGGATTGCCATGAAGGCACCACGGAAGGTCTCCGACAGGTACGCACCGAAGATGAAGCCCAGGGTGCCGATGCCGGCGGCCAACGGGTTCAGGTCGATGTAGTCGTCATAGCCGAGCATCGGCGCAACGCGGTTGAGCAGGTCCTGGCCGCCGTAGAAAATCAGCAGGATCAGCACCAGATCTGGAATACCGCGGATCACCGTGGAATACAGATCGCCCAGCCAGGCCAGCCAGCGCACCGGCGACAGACGCAGCGCAACGCCGATCAGCCCCAGAACGATGGCCAGGGCCATGGACGACAAGGCGAGCTGAAGCGTCAGCCATGCGCCATCGAGGATGACAGCCCCGTAGCCTTTCAACATGATTCAGGTCCTCGAAAGTTGGGATGAAAAAATGGCGCAAACCTCAGAGATCCTGTTGCTTGCGCCATTTCGGACTTGTTGCGGGGACGATTACTTGCCGTAGATATCGAAGGCGAAGTACTTGTCCTGGATTTGCTTGTACTTGCCGTTCGCGCGAATGGCCGCGATAGCAGTGTTGATCTTGTCTTTCAGCGCGTCGCCCTTGCGAACCGCGATACCGATGCCGTCGCCGAAGTATTTCTCGTCGGTGAAGGCCGGGCCAACGAAGGCGAAGCCCTTGCCGGCGTCGGTTTTCAGGAAGCCGTCATCCAGCAGGGTAGCGTCTGCCACGGTGCCGTCGAGGCGGCCGGCGGCCACGTCGAGGTAGATTTCGTTCTGCGAACCGTAAGGCTTGATCTCGGCACCCAGCGGGGCCAGGACTTCGCGGGCGAAACGCTCGTGGATCGAACCACGTTGCACGCCGATGTTCTTGCCCTTCAGCTCAGCCAGGTTTTCGCCGACTTGAGTGCCGGCCTTCATGACCAGGCGAGCCGGGGTGTTGTAGTACTTGTTGGTGAAGTCCACGGACTTCTTGCGGTCTTCAGTGATCGACATGGACGACAGGATCGCGTCGATCTTGCGCACTTTGAGTGCCGGGATCAGGCCGTCGAACTCTTGCTCGACCCACTGGCACTTGACCTTCATCTCTTCGCACAGGGCATTGCCGATGTCGTAGTCGAAACCGACGATGCTGCCATCCGGTGCTTTGGAGGCGAACGGAGGGTAAGCCGCTTCGATACCGATTTTCAGAGGTTTTTCATCGGCGAATGTCGGCAGGGACAGCACGGACAGTGCCAGGGCGCCAAGCAGCACGAGTTTCTTCATCTTGGGACTCCATCGGTAAAGGGCAAAAACGGCAGAGTGAGCGACAGCCCAATATGCGAATGGGTTAAACCGGAAAAGCGGTGCTGCGTCCTAGGAAGACCGCGTTGATTTTCAACGCAGGCAACGACGAGCGAGTGATCGGCATTCTAACGACAGGCCCGAAGCCGATATTTCTTCAATGCGACAACAAATTACAGATGCACCGAGAAAGCCGCTTGGGCACGTTGACAGCCTTGCAATTTCATGCAAGAGCAAAAGACAGTGAACCTATCTACGTTGCAAATTGCGGGCCTATTATTGGCAAACCCTTCTAATCCGGCAAGCGCAGCGTAGTGTCTTATTTTTAATGCAGGGTTGAGAGGCCCTGAAACGGGGCTTTGCGTTTCCCAATGCCTCGTTATTGGACGAGCGGTTACACATTCAGTTACTTGAAGGATGATGGGTAACAGCGGGAAAGCGCCGACGGGGGAAGCCGATAATTATTGGTAGTTGTTTATGTGTTGCCTGTCAGATCGCCTTCGCGAGCAGGCCAGAACGGCCAACACAAAACCCAAAGCATAAAAAACCCCACCTGGCTCAACACCTGGCGGGGCTTCGATGACTCAGGAATCGGCGCTTATGCGACGTTCATGGTCTTGTGCGTATCAATCAAATGCTGCACCACTCCCGGATCCGCCAGGGTGGAGATATCGCCCAACCCGTCATATTCCGCCGTGGCAATCTTGCGCAGAATGCGGCGCATGATTTTGCCCGAGCGGGTTTTCGGCAGGCCCGGCGCCCACTGAATGACGTCCGGCGAGGCAATCGGACCGATTTCCTTACGCACCCAGTTTTTCAGTTCCAGGCGCAGTTGTTCGCTCGGCTCTTCGCCAGCATTCAACGTGACATAGACATAAATGCCCTGCCCCTTGATGTCGTGTGGCACACCGACCACCGCCGCTTCGGCGACTTTCGGGTGCGCAACCATCGCGCTTTCGATTTCGGCGGTACCCATGCGGTGCCCGGAAACGTTAAGCACGTCATCCACGCGACCGGTGATCCAGTAGTAACCGTCCGCATCACGACGTGCACCGTCACCGGTGAAATACATGCCACGGAACGTCTTGAAGTAGGTATCGACGAAGCGGTCATGGTCGCCAAACAGCGTGCGCGCCTGGCCTGGCCACGAGTCGAGAATCACCAGGTTACCCTCGGCAACGCCTTCGATGATGTTGCCCAGGTTGTCCACCAGCGCCGGCACCACGCCGAAGAACGGCCGTGCCGCAGAGCCAGGTTTCAGAGCATGAGCGCCCGGCAGCGGGCTCATCATGTTGCCGCCTGTTTCGGTCTGCCACCAGGTATCGACGATCGGGCAACGGGATTGGCCGACGTTCTTGTAGTACCAATCCCAGGCTTCCGGGTTAATCGGCTCACCGACCGAACCCAGCAGACGCAGGCTGCTGCCATCGGCACCTTCAACAGCGGCAGTGCCCGACGCCATCATCGCGCGGATCGCAGTGGGCGCGGTGTAGAGGATGTTGACCTTGTGCTTGTCGACAATCTTCGCCACCCGGGTGATGTCCGGATAGTTCGGCACGCCTTCGAACAGCAGCGTGGTCGCGCCATTGGCCAGCGGGCCGTAGACGATATAAGAGTGGCCAGTGACCCAGCCGACGTCGGCGGTGCACCAGTAGATTTCCCCCGGACGGTAATCGAACACGCGCTCGTGGGTCATCGCCGCATACAGCAGGTAACCGCCAGTGGTGTGCTGCACGCCCTTCGGCTTGCCGGTGGAGCCAGAGGTATAAAGGATGAACAGCGCTTCTTCGGCGCCCATCTCTTTCGGCGCGCACACACTGCCCGCCACTTTCATCAGGTCTTCGTACCAGATGTCGCGATGCTGGTTCCACTTGATATTGCCACCAGTGCGCTTGCACACGATGACTTTCTGGATGCTGCTGGTTTCCGGGTTGGTCAGTGCGTCATCGACGTTGGACTTGAGCGAAATCTTCTTGCCGGCACGAATGCCTTCGTCGGCGGTAATCACCACTTTCGAACGGCAGTCGATGATGCGACCGGCCAAGGCTTCCGGCGAGAAACCACCGAACACCACCGAGTGAATCGCGCCGATCCGGGCGCAGGCCAGCATGGCGACCACGGCTTCGGGGATCATCGGCATATAGATCGTCACCACGTCGCCGCGGTGCACGTCCTGGCCGCGCAAGGCGTTGGCGAACTTGCAGACTTGTTCGTGCAGCTCGCGGTAGGTGATGTTGCGACTTTCGGCAGGGTCATCCCCCTCCCAAATGATCGCGATTTGATCGCCGCGCTCGGCCAGATGACGGTCGAGGCAGTTGTAGGAAACGTTCAGCGTGCCGTCGGCGAACCATTTGATGTCGACATGGTGATCGTCGAACGACGTCTGCTTCACCGTGGTGAAAGGCTTGATCCAGTCGAGGCGCTTGGCTTGTTCACGCCAGAAGCCGTCCGGGTTGACGACCGACTGCTGGTACATGGCCTTGTAAGTGGCCTCGTCAGTCAGCGTGTTGGCTGCTACCTCGGGACGAACGGGATACAAAGAAGCCGCACTCATCTTTCTTACCTCGGTGGAATAGTTGTTTTTGTATGGCTCCGTTTTAGCCGGGCCGGGCCTATAGAACCATTCGACGATGGTAGTAACAAGCCCCTACAAATTATCGTGGATACCCCGAAACCCCACTTCTACGCCTCTTCCAGACAATGCCAGCGGCTACAAATCATGCGTCGCAGTAAAACGGATGCCTTACCTTTTCGAGGATTGTTACCAAATCTGCCAAAAGTGTTTATCAAAAGCACGGCTATATGCACGCCACCCCCAGGCCTAAAATCAGCCTCGCCAACAAGGCAACGTGATTAACCCAGTTGCAGCCCCCACGAAGGCAGTTAATCCAAGACTCTTTATTAAAGCTCCACACGCAACCCCAAAAGATTGCGTGACCCCATTCGACTTCAGAAAGGTAAATTCGAAATGAAAGCTTTATTGGTTCTGGCCCTCAGCAGTCTGTGCGCAACCGCCATGGCAGATGAGGCGCCGACTGATGCCGCACAGCAACAACCCGTCGTCGAGGAATACACCTACTCCACTCACCTGGACATCGCCAAAGTTATATCGATGAGCGAAATCCCGAATGTCTGCGAAGTGGTTCCGGCCAAAATGGAATACGACGACTCCAAAGGTCAGCGACACATTCTGCGCTACAGCGTCATGGGTAACGGCTGCTCCAACGGCTGATCCGCCCCACTTTTTTACCTCAAGGCTCGACCCATCCGCCCGCATTTAAAGGCAGATGAAGCGCCGAGCCTAACATCGATAAATACGATTGTTTTAAGCGTTTATTTGCGCTTTTTAATCAAATTATCTGGCGTAGTATGAATTCCACACCCAAGGCATACAACGCCAACGAACCTGGAGCCACCACCATGAAAACCAAACTGATCCTCGCCCTGACCCTTTCCGTCCTGGCCGCCAACACCTTCGCCGCCGATGGCTACGACCGCACTGGCTCGGCTTCTTTCACTGAAGCAACTGTCGCTTCTGACGGTTACGACCACACTGGTTCGGCTTCTTTCGCTTCCGATGGTTTTGATCGCACTGGCGCTGCCAAGGTTGCTGCTGACGGCTTTGATCACACTGGCGCTGCCAAAGTCGCTGCCGATGGCGCCGACCGCGTAGGTGCCGCTCGTTTCAGCTGAAAACCGAACGCGACATTACAGCCCGACTTCGGTCGGGCTTAGTTGTGTCTGGAGTGGTCAAAAATCGACCAAAACCACTACATATAGTAAAAAACGCCGTTTTTGGTTGTTTTTTGAGCAACCTGTTTCAAGAACATTTTCAGCCAGAAACTGCACACAATCCCGCCCACAAAAAACCCTGAAAGCCCCGCCCCACCTGACTTGCAACACAGCAGCAGACCATAACGACGCGAACATCTTGCTCCCACCGTCAAAAACCGGCCAAAACAGGCGAAAAAAAAACTTCCTCCGCCAAAGCCCTGTAAACCCTCGCTCCAACCTGAAAACGCCCCTCGCCGACGGCTGCAGGTGCCATTTCGCCGCACCACGGGGCTGAAAATTTCCTTATAATGCGCACTTAAACGGGCCTGCAATATTCCCTTACAGGGGTGAAAAGCCAGTCTGAAGCCCACGCAGAAGCAGCTCACGTTCTCTGCGCCCATCAGCGGCTTCGGAACACCCGTACAAAATTCTGTTTATTGCCTGCGTTGTACTGCTGCAACAAACGATTTCCTTTAGATCCAACGCGGCCAGAACCGGTCGTGTGAAAAACCAACCTATCAGTTTTCACACGGGCAATCTGGCCCTCACGCAGGAGACGACACGTCATGCTGAGCTGGGACGAATTCGACAAAGAAGATGACGGCGAAGTCGCTGTAAAAGGCGCCAATGCCGGCCACGCTTCTGAAGCCAACATGGACCGCCTCGACAGCGCCGGTGGTGCCGCCGCTCAAGAGGCCCGCGCCGTGACCGCGACGGACTCCGCCGCGATCGCCCGCGCCAAGGCTGCCCTGGATTCCCTCGACGTCGCCGAAGGCCTCGCCGAACTGGAAGGCGCCTCCGCCCGTGTAGCTGTCGATGAAAAGCGCATGATCAACTGCCGCGCCGACCTCAACCAGCTCGTCCCATTCAAATACGACTGGGCATGGCAGAAGTACCTGGACGGCTGCGCAAACCACTGGATGCCGCAAGAAGTCAACATGACCGCCGACATCGCCCTCTGGAAAAACCCGGAAGGCCTGACCGACGACGAGCGCCGCATCGTAATGCGCAACCTCGGCTTCTTCTCCACCGCCGACTCCCTGGTTGCCAACAACCTAGTCCTGGCCGTGTACCGCCTGATCACCAACCCGGAATGCCGCCAGTACATCCTGCGCCAGGCCTTCGAAGAGGCGATCCACACCCACGCCTACCAGTACTGCATCGAATCGTTGGCCATGGATGAAGGCGAGATCTTCAACATGTACCACGAGATCCCATCGGTCGCGAAAAAAGCCACCTGGGGCCTGAAATACACCCGTTCGATCTCCGATCCGAAGTTCGAAACCGGCACCGTCGAAACCGACAAAGAGCTGCTGCGCAACCTGATCGCCTACTACTGCGTTCTGGAAGGCATCTTCTTCTACTGCGGCTTCACCCAAATCCTCTCCATGGGCCGCCGCAACAAAATGACCGGCGTCGCCGAGCAGTTCCAGTACATCCTGCGCGACGAATCCATGCACCTGAACTTCGGCATCGACGTGATCAACCAGATCAAAATCGAAAACCCGCATTTGTGGGATGCTGAGATGAAGGAAGAAGCGAGCCAGATGATTCTGCAGGGGACTCAGCTGGAGATCGAATACGCACGGGATACCATGCCTCGCGGCGTGTTGGGCATGAATGCGGCGATGATGGAGGATTACCTGAAGTTTATTGCTAACCGTCGTTTGAGCCAGATTGGTTTGAAGGAAGAGTATCCAGGGACGACTAACCCGTTCCCTTGGATGAGCGAGATTATGGACTTGAAGAAAGAGAAGAACTTCTTTGAGACTCGGGTTATTGAGTATCAGACTGGTGGGGCGTTGAGCTGGGATTGATTCCTGGACCTAGCCACGGCCGGTTGTGATCTGAATCGGCAGATTGGAAAAATCAAAAAGCCCTGACTTGTTCAGGGCTTTTTGATTTGGGAAAAAGAGCGCACGCCGTAGCCGTTATCGAAGGCTACGTCCGAGCCGGGGTCGCGCCCGACCAAAGCCCTCGCAAAACCAACCACCCCGCCGTTGGTCCGAGAGGGGTTCATGATCCAGGAAACGGAACTATCGTTTTTTATTACATCGTATGGATACGTTCCTTTCAGGCGCGCGTTCATGATTGATGCCAAGGCGCTCAAGGAGTAGAGCCATCCCTGTGCGCATATTATTTCCAATGACCTGCTAGAAGGAGCAAAGCCATGTCTGGAAAATACAATGCGGAAAGTACGGAGACAGAACTCCAGATCTTCTCGAAACAATCGGATAATCCCGTAGTCCTGAAAGGCAATCTGACATCCCTGCACGACAAACCGGAAAAAATCCATCAGCTACTGGATATCCTCGAACTACCGAAAGGAACCGAAGTTCGAGTCATCACCAAGGCTGCATCAGTCATCGTGCGCTAACCCAAGTGCCCTTGCACAAGTGCTTGTCACTTGTGCAAGGAAGTGCAGCGAACAAGAAGCCAAAGGGTTAAAGATCATGCAAAGCAAGGAAGCCACCAGTCTTGTCAGCGAACGCTTAAAAGATAACGTCTCTGTGGTGTTCTCGAACGACAAGACAACAATTGCATACGCGCTGTGGGAAGTGAAACTTCCTGTCAGTTGGGTGAACGCTCAACCCGTCATAAAAGACCTGCTTGATCGACGTATATCCCGCGCCCAGGCACTGGAGAATCCGATGGCCAATCCGCTGGTAAATCTGCTCAGCGCACAGGGCTGTTTCACATCGATTGAAAAAACGCACTATTCTCTTAAAGAAATAAAAGCGCTGTTTGATCCGCTCCGTTCCGAATGGTACGCGACCTATTATGCCCATCTCGCCTGGGAACAAATAAGAACCGGAAAGTCCAACCGCAATGTACTGTTGGCCTGGTTAATACACAACTATCACATCTCTCGCGCCGCTGGCATTGTAGCGGCCCGAATGGCGGCTTTGGGAAAAGAAACAATCTCGACTAAATTCTTTCAACAGGATGCACTGGAAGAATATTGGCACTGTGATGCGTTCTACTCTCTGGATACGCCCTTGCTGCAAGGCGTAAGTCTGGCTGATGTGAAATCCTATGTGCCTCTGCCTGGTTCGCTGGCATTTGAAGAGCACTGCCTGCAAGTCGCAGAAACCGATCCATTAGGACATTTATTGATCGCCTATTTTCAAGAGTCGAGCATCGCTTTCGCCAGCGCCAGCAACGATTTCTATCAAGTCGTAGAGGATCAATACGACATCAAAGGTTTATTCAATACTTGGAAACAACATATCCAGATAGACGTCAACCATGGCCATGCCGAGGGGCTCGGTCAATTATTGGACTCCGCTGCCGAAGTGGAAGCAGCTGTATTGGAGCGCGCGTTGCGCAATGCCTGGCTCGGCTTCTATTTTCTATGTTGTAGCCTGGACGACATTCAACAGGAGCAGCACGGCGATGAAATATACCTGCGGCTACCGGTTGAGCAGAATGCAGCCCGCAATCTCCCTAACTTGTGGGAAGCGCTGACCAGCCATCTCGGCGCGGAAAAGTTTCCCCAGACGGCCCGCTTGCGCGATGTCGATCAGGCTTTTCTAGTCGACGGATTATGCAAGAGTGCTTTTCGGGCGCTCGGCTTTGCTCGCGACCACGATCAGATCATCGCCTGCGGGGGAGTTGCTAAAGCTTTCTCCCGGCATGCCAAGCCAAGCGAATCCGACAATCCGCTCAATCCATGGTCGCTGGCCATCACCAACCACTTGTTGGAAGCCGCCAACTGCCCCGCCACTTGGTTGATGCTGACTAGCCTGCTAAGCGAACGACTCACCCAGTTCAAGTTGACTGATGCAGTGAGAACCTGCATCGAACAGGCACTGCGCGGCTGCGTAGTGAGCAGCTCAAGCTGCCGTTTACCTTTAACGGCGTTGCGCCAGCTGGACGAACTGATAGTCCGCTGGCTTGGCAGTCGCGATCTGATGCCGCACAGGTTGTTACAGATATAGGACGGGGTCAGCAATGTCGCACTTCTCTCTCCATGGACAGTACCGCGTACAAAGCCGGCGAGACTATGCCACATCAGCACTGGAGGGTGAGTGGTATGGCGGCCCGGGTGTGCTGGGCAATGCGGGTATCAATGAGGCATTACGGGCCCATCCGTTCTGGACTGGACAGGTACAGGTGGCGTTGCGGACTGCGCTAATCAGTCAACGTTTCGGCAAATTCGCCTCCGAGCCGGACATTCTCTACAAGCATGACCTGTTCATCCCCGCCCCCGACAGCGATGCCATGCTGGAAAATATTGTCGATGTGCTCAAGTCGTGGCAGAACTGGATCCAGCGGAAAAAATTTGTCCAGACGCTGTTCTGTGCTGAAGACTATCAGCACGCCATGGGGCATTTAAGCGACTTGCAAACGACCATCGCCAATGAATATATGGTGCATGAGGCCGGGCACTTCATCGCCTATGATGTTTTTACCAAACAGAACGATGGTTATTTCGCACCCGGCGGAAAAACCGTGTGGCCGCTTATCTACCTTGAAGAATTCCGCGCGGATTTGAATGCTTTCGGATTTGCGGTAAAACTGCTACCGCCTGAACAGGCTGTACAAATCTTCCTATATAACCTGCTACTTCGCTTTGGCGTTCATCGCCAGGGCATATTGACCCTGCACAGTGCACCTTACGGCCTGATACCTTATCTCTTGTTCTGTTTACTGAACGAGCTTGGCTTTGTTGCAGTTATTAACGTGCACGGGCGTTATTGTTTCAGGTTAAGCAACCTTCATACAACAACCCTCATCGGCTTAATGCAAGACTGTGCCCATCATGCGAAAGTACAATTGAACACGGTGGAAATGGCCACCCCCCGTTCATGGGAGCGGGCTCTCGCCGCGGCGAGTTACGTTCGGAATCGGTTGGAACAATATGAACAGACCAGGCAATTCGCATTGGTAATGAACCAGCCTGCAACAGGCAAGGAACAAGCATGACTGACCAACAACCTAATCCCTATACGCTTCCTCCTGACTTGCCTGTCCCGCAGGATGACGGTGCGTGTGATCATCTAGCGAGAATGCGGTTGCCGGAAATCGAATTGACGTCCACAGAGGGCAAACTCTGGAATCTGGCTAAACACGCCGGGAAAACAATAATCTATATCTACCCGGCCACCGGCGTACCTGGCAAAGACCCCATACCAGACTGGGATGCTATTCCAGGAGCACCGGGTTGCACCTTGCAGTCACTGGGCTTTGGCGAGCGTTACGAGCAGTTTAAGAAGATGGGGTATCAGGTATTCGGTGTCAGCGGACAGAGTGCGGCCGAACAGATCGAGTTCAAGCAACGAACAAAGTTACCCTTCATACTCTTGAACGATTCAAACTTCATTCTGCGAGACAAACTAGGCCTGCCCACATTTCAAGCGTACGGCCAATTGTTTTACAAGCGTTTAGCTCTGATATTAGAAGACGGAAAAATCAGACAGGTGTTTTACCCAGTATTCCCACCGGATCAATGCGCAACCAAAGTATTAGCATGGCTGGAGAGCAACGAGTAGACCTATCCGTAGGCTGTTTAAACAGTAGCGGGCAGTAGGCCAACTTCGTACAACTGAGCCGTTAGCAACCTTGGCGCCGGTACGGATGCGAGTAGTCAGCCAAGCTGGACGGATCGGCCCATATTGAGTCTGTTGCATTGGCAGGATGAAGGCTGAATTCGGCTGCGGGATAGCCTTATCTGTTGCTCAATCGCACGCGGCGGCGGGTGCCGGTGGTTAAGCCTTGGTGGCGGAAGGTTGTGGAGGTGTTTCAGTCGTCGAAGCCGGTGGGTTAGAACGACGGTGTATTTGTAGAATCGCTTGAGCGATACGTCGGTCTTTTCTGTAGGAATTTTCGTAGACAGGTGTAATGGCCACTCAGTATCGTCCGAGGGTTTTCAACCCTCGGCGATTGTATGGATACCCCAAAGGAAAAAAGTGGCTGGAGCGATCAGGAGCTTGAGGCTTCGGTCGATGCGTATCTGAAGATGCTGAGCCTTGAACAAAGCGGCCAGACGTTTAGGAAGTCAGTTGAGAATCAGCTTTTGCGTAAAGGCCCGTTAAGCAAACGTAGCGCCTCTTCGGTTGAGTACCGCATGCAGAACATCTCCGCCGTGATGGAACAAATGGGTCTGAGCCACATTGTTGGCTATGTATCTGCAAAAAACGTCGGCACCGGGATCGGTAACCGAATTCGAAAGATCCTTACCGAAAAAAATATCGAAGCTTTTCGCAAAAAACCAACGCGAGCCAGCCAGCACCTTACTTATCGGCTGTTGGAGGTTCAAACGCCTCCATTTAATGACGCACCTGAAGGAATTCTGAATCCCAATCAGACCAGCTCCGCAACTATTAAGTACTCGCGGGCACGGAGGATTACTGATTGGATATTGAAACAGTCTCAAGGCTTCTGCGAAGGATGTAATCAAGCTGCTCCTTTTCTGCGCGCTGATGGATTGCCATACCTTGAAGTCCATCATGTTAAGCCTTTGGCTCATAAAGGTTCGGATCGTCCTAGGAACGCAGTCGCTCTATGCCCGAACTGTCATCGACGTTGTCACCATTCGAGCGACAAGGATGAATTTACTGCCTCGCTTTATACAAAGGTGAAGAGACTGAAACCCGAGTAATTGAACTGCATGAGATTTGTGGCAAGGGAGCTTGCTCCCGCTCGACTGCGAAGCAGTCGCTAGGCGAACAACTTGATCTGTCAGATACACCCCGCTTGCCGGTTTTGGGGCTGCTGCGCAGCCCAGCGGGAGCAAGCTCCCTCGCCACAGATTGGCGGTAGGCTTGATGGCTGTGGTGATTTTGGGAATCGCGAGCAGGCTCGCTCCCACAGTTTTTTTGTTTCCACAGGTTTTACGCGGTGTTGAAAACAGTCAGTGCAACCCGCCCCGCCTCCCGCTATTAATACCCTTCCCCACTCAAGGACCCGAGCCCGCCATGAAATTCGACCTCGCCTACTGCCTCAGCCTCGACGACAAGCTGTCGATCTATGACGTGCGCGATTTGAATTTCGACGAGACGATGGAGTTCGATTCCGCTAAAGAACACTTCCAGTGCCCCAACGATGCCTGCCGCTTGGCGTTCGACGCGACCAACGTGTTGGGAACGTTCAACGCCAAGAACGTGAATTACGTGCGCACGCCGCACTTCAAGAACATCCCCAGCACGCGGCATGTTGAGGGTTGTCCTTATGTCAGTCTGAAGACGCCGGCGTCGGGCCTGGAGGTGGATGGGGCGGAATCGGATGACAGTCGCGAGGAGCATTTTCCGTCGGAGTTGTTGCTGACTCGGCGTGAGTATGTGCGTAAGCCTGCGAGCCCGGCGGTGGCGGCGGATGTCATGCGCGATGATCCAAAAACAACTTCAGCGGCCAGTAACGTCGAGCATCCGAGCCGGGAGTCGGCGCCGGACAAGACCAGTGTCTTCGCCCATCCGGTGGAGTGTTTTGTGTCGAACTTCGAGGACAAGGATCTGCTCAAGCGCATGCCGCTGAAGATTGGCGAGCACTCGGCGCCTTATGGGTCGTTTTTCAAGAAGATTGAGTATCTGCAGGACAACAAGGGGCTGATTTATTGGGGCAAGATCAAGGAGATCAAGGATTACACCCAGAGCTTTCGGATCGATTTCGAACAGAAGGTCTGGTTCAAGCAACCGGACGAGGCGAAGAAGAAGCCTTATTCGGTGAATGTTTATCTGAGCAAGAAGCTGATCGATGACTACCGCAAGCGCAAGGCGTTTCTGGAAGAGATCAAGCACGCCATCGACAGTGAGGCGGAGTTGTATTGCTTCTTTTATGGCGTGACGCCGGAGCTGAAGCAGGTGCCGAGCAAGAAACACCCCGAACAGACGTTCGGGGTGTTCAGTGCCAATATTGAGAACCTGGATCACTTCATTATTCGTGAGGCGCTGGGGTTGGCGGAGAAGTAATCAGTTTTGCTGAAGCTGACTCTCCAAATCCCGAATTTCCTGCTTCACTTCTTTACGCCGATCACGTGCAGCCTGAATAACTTGCTCATTCCGCCCGCAGTATGTGCGTAACCAGTGCACCATCATCTCTTCGCTCGGGAAGTAATAGTCTTTATGGCCTTTACTGCCTCTGAGGAAATCGTTCATCTGCGCGTCGAAGCGACCGGCCGCATACTCATCCGGCGGTAAGGTGCCCCACTCTGCGGCGCAATCCTGGAAGAACCAGGCGATATCGTCGATGTGCTTTTGCGCACCGCGATGTCGGCGTTTGTACAGTCGGTACTCGCGATTGCTTTCCTCAAAGCGCTCCATCATTGGCTCATCTTCGACCCAGCGAAGGATGTCATGCTGCCCCGCATGATGGATCAGGCCGTTTATCCATCGCTCGGAAAAACGTTGAACAAAACCTGCGACATCGGCCTTTTTCGCGTCCGCGAAAATCATGCAATAACGGGTTTGCACATGGATGACAAACAACACGTGCTTGCGTTGCACGGTAATGGCATGGACCAGCCACTGTTCGGTGGACTCAACTGACTCATCGTCTTCGATAACAGGCGATGGCGGTTTCTCCACCGCAGTGATTTTCTTGCCCTTGCTCACGCGACTGAAGAAGTCACTGGCCGCTTCGGTGCAGTTGAAGATCAACATCCTTGGTCCTTTGATTAATAGGGTTATGTCGCTCAGTCTGGTCGCTCGATCTCTTCAACCCATTCAAGCTCGTATGGCTGACGAACAACGTCTGCAACTTCCTCACGTGCTTCGTCACTGAGAACCGATAGTTCCGCGTCGGTCAACAAGTCGTGCATGACCATCTTTCTCAATGCCATAAGCGCACTGGAGCGGCTATACAGATCAAAGGTCCGAACGATATCTTTATCCCGATCACGGGTGAGACGGTAGAGCATTCTGTACCGGGCATGAGGCGACAGCGCGCTGTGTTGGGCGATGGTTTCGGCGTCGGTGAGAACACCCAGGCAGAAGCGATCGAGCGCAATCTTGCGCAGTTCCTTGAACTTCTTCCAGTCACTTTCGAGGATCGGCATGACATTCTCCTGCGTGAAATCTTGAACAGTGCGAAGGCCTATTCTTGCGAATAAGCCGACTGATTCCAACCTCACTTGGCACACATACTCAGCATCACCAAAACCAGCAAACCAATATAAACCCGAGCATGCACCCGATCCGGTATCCGCCCGATCCACGGCGTGGACAGCCGAATGCCTAGCACCGATCCAGCCGTCAGCACCGCAAACGCCAGCACATCCACATAACCAACAAACCATGGCCCCAGATCAAACTCGGTAAACCCCGCCATGGCCATGTAAGTCAGCGTCCCGGCTATCGCCACCGGCAAGCTCAACGGATTGGCCATGGACGTCGCCTGGGACATGTTCAGCCCGTCGCAATAACGGCACGGTCATGACGCTGCCGCCCACGCCGAGAAACGTGGCGATGGTGCCGATGCCTACACCGCCACCGGACACCTCTGCCCTGCCCAATCGCCGTGGGATTACCGCGTCGGACTGGGTGAGAAAACCGCGTATTAACAGGCAGTCCAGAATCGTCACGCCGAGGTAGGCGATGAAGGCAAAACGGATCAACTCGCCACTCGCCCACATCGCAGCCACAGCTCCGACGACCGCGCCCAAACCGATGAACCCGCCCAACGGCCACAGGTAATGGCGAATGAGGTTTCCGGCGCGGTGATGCTTTGCGCTGGCGATCAGGGCGTTGACGATCATTACGTAGGTCGAGGTGGCCACGGCGATGTGCATTGCCGATTGGCTGATGGGGTCGTCGACGCCGTGGCTGGCCGTGAGCATGCGGTACAGCAAGGGCACGACGACGAAGCCGCCGCCGAAACCGAATAGCATGGCGGTGATGCCGGTCATGCAGCCGAAGAGTGTCAGCAGGAGGTAGAACATCGCGCGTCGTCCGTTGGTTGAGAGTGGTCGACGATAGAGCGATGTGGCTTGGCCTGCTTCAGCAAGCCAGCCAATAATGTTTGCGTTTACGCCAACCGCTGGATACCGCTTCGATGCGCAATGTTTCGATTGATCTGCTGGACGACACGCCACGGCCGGTGGTGGCCATCGGTACCGATTACGCCGATGGTCATCGGTTGCCGCGCCATACCCATCGGCGGGCGCAGTTGTTGTATGGCGCCACCGGGGTGATGCAGGTGAGTACGCTCGATGGCAATTGGGTGGTGCCGCCGCAGCGGGCGGTGTGGATTCCGCCGGGGGTGGCGCATGAGGTGTTGATGCTGGGGGTGAGTACCCGCAGTTTGTACATCGAACCGGGGGCGGTTGATTTGGGCAATCGCTGCCAGGTGATCAGTGTTTCGCCGTTGATGCAGCATTTGTTGAGGGAAGCGGTGGAGGTTGCGCTGGAGTACGACGAGGCCGGGCGTGACGGTGTGTTGATCGATTTGCTGTTGCACGAACTGGCCCGCAGCGCTCACCTGCCGTTGCATATTCCGTTGCCCGTGGATGTGCGGCTGCTCGGGTTGTGTCAAGCGTTTCTCCGGCAACCGAACGCTCACCAATCGCCGCAGCACTGGGCTGATCAGTTGCATATCAGCCTGCGTACGTTTAATCGGTTGTTCCGCCAACAGACCGGCCTGAGTTTCAGCCAATGGCGGCAGCGGGCCTGTGTGGTGCTGACATTGGCGCGGCTGGCGGTGGGCACGCCGGTGACGCGGATTGCCCTGGATTTTGGCTATGACAGCCCGGCGGCGTTCTCGACCATGTTTCGTCGTGTGCTGGGGCAGGCACCGTCTGTCTGGTTGGAGGGGGCGAAGTGACGCGCATAGCGCAGAACCTGTGGGAGCGTGGCTTGCCCGCGAAGAATGCACCGCGGTTTTTCAGGTACTACGCGTCATCGTTCTTCGCGGGCAAGCCACGCTCCCACAGGTTCTGCGCTTGGCACTTCATTTTCTTTACTGATCGGTCTTAGCCACTGCTTGTTCTGGCAACAACTCAAAGCTCTGCTCCTTCACATCCTGGGAGTCCAGACCGATTTGCACCCGGAACTCGCCCGGCTCGGCGGTGTATTCCAGTTGGGCGTTGAAGAACTTCAAGTCGTTCTCATCAATGCTGAAGTGGACCGCTTTCTCCTCTCCGGCCTTGAGCATGATTTTTTGAAAGTTTTTCAGTTCCTTGACCGGACGGCTGACGGATGCAACGACATCGCGGATATACAGCTGAACCACCGTTTCGCCATCGCGAGGGCCGGTATTTTTCACGATGATACTGGCGACGAGGTTTTCGGTCTTGTTCAGCGTGGTCGAAGACAGGGCCATGTCGGTCAGGCTGAAATCGGTATAACTCAGCCCATAACCGAAGGGATAAAGCGGACCATAGGATTGATCGAAATATTGAGAGGTGTAGTTGCGAAGCGCACCCACTATGTAGGGACGACCGGTGTTCAAGTGGCTGTAGTAATTCGGGATCTGCCCCACGGAGCGTGGAAAGGTGATGGGTAACTTGCCGGACGGGTTGTAGTCACCGAACAACACATCGGCAACGGCGTTACCTCCTTCAGAGCCGCTGTACCAGGTTTCCAGAATCGCATCGGCCTGTTTCTGCTCCTTGCCGATGGACAGTGGCCGGCCGTTCATCAAGACCAGTACCAGCGGTTTTCCGGTGGCTTTCAGGGCGGTGATCAATTCACTCTGGCGCCCCGGCAGATCGAGGCTGGTTCGGCTGGCCGCTTCATGAGACATACTGCGGGGCTCGCCCACCACTGCAATCACAACATCGGCTTGCTGTGCAGCCTTGACCGCTTCGTCAATCATTTCTGCTGCCGGACGAGGGTCGTTCGCGATTTCGGACACTCCCTGAAACTCCAGGTATTTAACAACTTCCTGATCCTCCTCGAGATTGGCGCCTCGGGCATAGATCAGCGAGCCCTGGTTCATCGCGTTTTTCAGGCCGTCGTAGATCGTCACCGATTGCGCGGCCACGCCGCTTGCGGACCAACTGCCCATGATGTCGACAGTACTTTTTGCCAATGGGCCGATGAGCGCGATCGTGCCCTCTTTTTTTAGCGGCAAGAGCCCGTTTTCATTCTTCAGCAGTACCAATGTCTTGCGTGCCACCTCACGGGCTTGCGCTCTGTGCAGACGGTTTTCGGCATTGTTATCAACGGGGTCTTCACTGGCAACGCCGATGCGTCGGTACGGGTCTTCGAACAGCCCCATATCGTACTTGGCCCCCAGGACTTCGCGCACCGCGTTATCAATATTGCTCTGGGAAATAGCGCCCGACTCAAGCAGCCCCGATAGCTCCGGACCATAGGAGAAGTCGTTCATGCTCATATCAACGCCAGCCCTGATCGCGAGCCTGGCAGCGTCGCGGGGATTCTTCGCGACACCATGCTGAACCAGATCGTTTATCCCGTTATAGTCGCTGATAACCAGTCCCTTGAAGCCCCATGCTTTGCGAAGCAGGTCTTGCATCAACCATGCGTTGGAAGCGGCTGGCACGCCATTTATCGAGTTAAGCGCCACCATCATCGCCCCCGCACCACCCTCAATCGCCGAACGATAAGGTGGCAGGTAATCCTGGTACATCCTGGCCAGGCCCATGTCGACGCTGTTGTAGTCGCGTCCACCTTCGACAGCCCCATACAACGCAAAGTGTTTGGCGCTGGCCATGATGCTGTCGGGTGCATTCGGACTTGCGCCCTGGTAAGCCTGAACCATCGCTTTGGCAATGCGCGAAACCAGATAGGTGTCTTCGCCGAAGCCTTCGGAGGTGCGCCCCCAGCGAGGATCCCGGGCGATATCTATCATCGGGGCGAAGGTCAAATCGATACCGTCCGCACTGGCTTCTTTCGCCGCTGTTCGACCGCTCAACTCGATAGCGCCAATATCCCAGCTGGAAGCCAATGCCAGGCCAATGGGAAAAATGGTTCGATGGCCGTGTATCACGTCCCAGCCGAAAAACATCGGTATTTTCAAGCGGCTTTGTTGAGCCGCGTCCTGCATGGGTCGGTTCACGTAGCGGCTCACAGAGCCGTAGGTCCCACCGATTCGCCCGGCGCTAATCTCTTCGCGTATTTTTTCGGGCGTCATCTTTTCATCAATAGCGATCAGCCGCAGTTGGCCGATTTTTTCCTCCAGGGTCATCTGATTTATCAGGTTGCTGACAAAGGCCTCTTTGCTCAACGAAGCCATATCAGCCACGACGGGCAGACTTGTAAAACCAATCAGGGCACATAGCAGACATAGTCTTTTCATGATTCCCTTCCCCGCATAACGCTGTGGCGCACTGCTTTTTGAAACGCCACCTTTCCTGGCATTGAAAATCAGAAGGCTGACGTTCAATCGTTACTGCTGACGGGTATTGAAAACCGATCGGGCTTTCACGATCCCGCATAGAAAGAGCGTAGTCGGTCCCACGCTCCTGCCTGAGCGAAAAAACACCATCGATCAAAAAAATGAGTTTGATCCGGGGACAAAATAACTGTACAAAAACACAGTACTTTATCGAATAGCCACTCTCGAGCCCCGGAGAAAACCATGGCCTCTCTTGCGATGAAAATCACCCTGGAACGTATCGCCCTCTTCCAGTTCACCCCCGCCCACTGCGCCCAGGCCCGAGCGATGCTGGGCTGGAGTGTCGAAGAGTTGTCCGAGGAATCCGGGGTTTCCGTTGACGCCATTCAGCGCTTCGAAGCGGAGCGCGATGTGCTGGATGTCACCCGGCTGGCGCTGGCTTATCGGCTGGAATCGGAAGGTTTGGTGTTCTTCCCGGGGTTTGCGCCAGGGAGAGGAATGAATGTGAAAGGGTCGACACTGGATCCGGTGGGGCGGGCGGATTATGCGATGGTTGAGTGAGGTGTCAGCAGATGAATGAAATCGATGGAAGCAACAGCTGCGTTTATGAAGCGCTGGGCTATCCCGAGGCTGGTGAGATGCGGGCCAAAGCCGAACACGTCATGAAAATTGGTCTGCTCCTCGATACCGGTCGGCTGAGTAAGACTGAGGCTGCGCAAAGGCTCGGACTGTCTCAGGAAGAACTGGACGAAATACTGAGTGGAAAATTTCGCGATTTGACCGTGGCAAAGATCTCGGAATATACAAACCTGCTACTGGATGAACGCAGATAGATTGGTTCAGCACTCGGGCCGCTCCCACGGTAAGCGGCCCGGCAACACAACATCAAGATCAAGCGTTCTGAGGTGCCATCGGATCGCTTACACCTTCTTCCAACCCCAGCCACCAGGTGCGACCACTCTGTGGATACATCACATTGAACGCTTCACCCATTTGCGGTGTGGTGATCGACACGTTCCGCTCCCAGGCCAATGCCAGGATACGGTCGAAGGGTTCGTACCAGGCATGCATCGACAGGTCGAAGGTGCCGTTGTGGATTGGCAGCAACCAGCGCCCTTTCAGGTCGATGTGCGCTTGCAGGGTTTGCTCGGGCTGCATGTGAACGTGAGGCCACTCGACGTTGTAGGCACCGGTTTCCATGAGTGTCAGGTCGAACGGGCCGTACTGTTCGCCGATGCGTTTGAAACCGTCGAAGTAGCCGCTGTCACCACTGAAGAAGATTCGCGTGTCGCCGTCGATCATCACCCACGACGCCCAAAGGGTGCTGTTGCCGTCGAACAGGCCACGTCCGGAAAAGTGCTGCGAAGGTGTGGCGACGAATTGAAGGCCATCGACCTCGGTGCCCTGCCACCAATCCAGCTGCCGCACTTTGCTGGCATCCATGCCCCACTTGATCAACGTGTCACCCACGCCCAGCGGTGTGAGGAAGTAGCGGGTCTTGTCCGCCAGTTTGAGGACCGCCTGATAATCCAGGTGGTCGTAGTGATCGTGGGACAGGATCACCGCTTCAATCGGCGGCAGGTCTTCGAGGCTGATCGGCGGTTGGTGGAAACGCTTGGGGCCGGCCCATTGCACCGGTGAAGCACGTTCGGCGAAAACCGGGTCGGTGATCCAGAATTTGTCCCGCAGCTTCAGCAGTACGGTGGAATGGCCGAGGCGATAGACGCTGTGGTTGGGCGCCGCGATCAATGCCGCCTGGGTCAGGGTTTGCACCGGGACAGGGGTGGACGGCCGGGTGTCGCGTGGCTTGTGAAAGATCATGTTCCAAATGATGCGCAGGGTTTTACGAAAACCTTCACGCTGCACCGGCGTATGATTTCGGTACTGCCCTTGAGCCTGCCGAGACGCTTCAGGCGTTGAAGCGTTATTCGCGGGGGAAGTTGAAGTGGCCATGACTGAATGACTCCAGAAAAACCGCACGATTCACGATTTTCCGCTTGGGACTATGAAAAAATGGCCAAGGCACGCACGCATCAGCCGGAAATTCTATTTTTCACAGTGCAGGATTAACAAAACATTACACTGCACAGTGTAGTTTCTAGGTTGCATCAAAGCCGATCACAAGTAAACTGCCGAGTGTAATTTTCATTTTTCTCCTGCCGAAGCGTATTTATGACAGCTCCACAGCGCCTCACCGACCGTAAACGCGAAGCCATCATCCAGGCGGCGATTGCCGAATTCCGTGCCAACGGTTTCGACATCACCAGCATGGACAAGATCGCCGCTACCGCCGGTGTGTCGAAGCGCACGGTGTACAACCACTTTCCGAGCAAAGAGGAGTTGTTTGCCGAAATCCTCAATCAGCTATGGGCACGGGTGATGGCCGAACAGCAAACGGCCTACCAGCCAAACCTGCCCCTGCGCGATCAGCTGCGTCTGATATTGCAGGCGAAACTGCAGATGATGTCCGATGACAATTTCCTCGACCTGGCGCGGGTGGCGATCGCCGCCACCATCCATTCCCCCGAGCGCGCACAAAACATGGTCGCCCGAATGGGTGAGCGTGAAGAAAGCCTGACCGTGTGGATTCGCGCGGCCCAGGCCGATGGCCGATTGAAACCGGTCGCGCCCGAGTTTGCCGCGCAACAGGTACAGGGATTGCTCAAGGCTTTTGCGTTCTGGCCACAAATCTCCATGGGTCAGTCAGGCCTGTCGCCCGAGATGCAACAGACCGTGACGGAGTCGGCGCTGGATATGTTCCTGGCGTGTTATGAGTGCCAATCGGGCTGCGAAAAATGACAATGTGTACTGTTTGCCAATGGTCGGATAGCTCTGAATAGAACACCGTAATGTGTTTCAGAATGAAACTGGCGCTGGAGTTATAGTGAGCCTCAGTCCCAGCGCCATGCAGAGAGCACTCATGAGTACCCCGACCAGCGAAATCGAAACCGAAACCACCGTCCCTGTCGATCACCTGCGCTTCCATCGCCCTCACGCTCATCTGGCACCTACTTTTGGCACTGACCGTTTTGCCCTGCGCGCCGAGGCGTTTGCGCGGTTCTTCGGCACGCCGACTTTTCTCGGCGCCCAGACCCTGATTGTGGTGGTCTGGATCTGCCTGAACCTGTCCGGCGTGACTCAGTTCGACGTGTACCCGTTCATCCTGCTCAACCTGGCGTTCAGCCTGCAAGCGGCTTATGCCGCGCCGCTGATTCTGCTGGCACAGACGCGCCAGGCGGCGCGGGACAAAGCCCAGTCAGACGCCGATGCGCGACATCGCGAAGCCTTGGCCGTCGCCAACAGTGAACGTCAGGCGCAGGCCGCGCGAAACACCGCGCAACTGAAGGAGCTGCTGGAGCAAAACACCCGGCTCACCGAAATCACCAAGACCCTGACCGAGCGCATCGAAAGCCTGACGTCGGAAATGCATCAGCACTTCGTAGGCAAGGAGCCGCCGAAGACCTGATCCGACTCAAGGAAGTTTGAGCGCCCGCCCCAACTCATCGAACAACGTCACCACCGAGCGCAAGGCGCGGCAGTCCGGCCGAGTCAGCAACCACAGCGCGGTGTCGTAACCGTGCAAGGGCTCGGTCAACGGTTGCAGTCCGTCACCGATCAGGAAGTCCGGCAGCGCCGCAACGCCCAGCCCGGCCCGCACCAACTCAGTCACCGACAACATGCTGTTGCAGCGATAAGCGGGTGTCACGCCAGGTAACTGCTGGCGCCGCCATGCGACAGTGGGGTGATCAGGCAGGAAGTCATCCGGGGCGATCCAGGTCAATGAAGCCAGGTCGTCGGAATCGACCGATTGCAGATAGGCCGCGCTGGCACAGACCCTGTAGGAAATATCTGCCAGCCGCCGGCCAACTAGATGCTCGGGCGGTGTACGGGTCAGCCGCAAGGCGATGTCGGCATCGCGACGGCTGAGGTTGGCGAAGTCGTTGGAGGTGCACAGTTCAATGGTCAGCGCCGGATAGGCCGGCATAAACCGCGCCAGTGCCGGCAATAGCAGACTTTGCAGGACGGAATCGGTGCAGGTCAGGCGTACGGTGCCGCTGATGACTTCACCGCCCTGCTCCACGCCTATGCGCGCCGCCTCCAATGCTTGTTCGGCGCGTTCAGCCTGTTCGGCCAGGGTCTGCGCCAGCGTGGTCGGCAGGTATCCGGCGCGACTCTTTTCGAACAGTTGCTGGCCCAGGGCGGCTTCCAGTCGGCGGACGGCGCGAAACACTGTCGAGACGTCGACCTTCAACAACGTCGATGCCCGAGCCAGAGAGCCGCCGCGCACCAGCGCGAGGATCAGGGACAGGTCGGGGTATTCCAGTCGATAGTGCATCGATGCATTGATCACTTGGGATAACGCCAATATTGATTGCGTGAACGCCAATCTATAGTGGGGACCCGGAATCAACAAGCGTCGAGATCACTCATGGAAACCAGCGCCATCCGCATCGCCTTGATCGGCGATTACGCCCCCCAGGTCACCGCCCACCAAGCCATTCCCGTCGCTCTCGGTATGGCCGCCGAACACTCAAGCACAGACCTGCAATTCCAATGGCTGGCCACCGACAGCATCAACACCGATACGCCACTGGATGACTTCGATGGTTTCTGGTGCGTGCCGGCCAGCCCCTACCGCGACATGGACGGCGCGTTACGGGCAATTCGTTTTGCGCGTGAACAGCAGCGACCGTTCCTTGGCACTTGCGGCGGTTTTCAGCATGCGGTACTCGAATACGCCCGCAACGTCTTAGGCTGGGCCGATGCCGAACACGGCGAGACATCGCCCGACGCGACGCGGGCGTTACTCACGCCGCTAACCTGTTCGCTGGTGGAAACCGTAGACAGTATTCATTTGGTTGAAGGCTCGTTGATCGCCAAGGCGTACGAAAACGCTGAGATTCGTGAGGGATATCACTGCCGTTATGGTGTGAATTCCGAGTTCGAACGTGAGTTATTGAGCCAACAGCTGTGCGCCGTTGGACACGACTCGACGGGGGACTTGCGGGCGGTGGAATTACGCGGGCATCCGTTCTTTGTCGCGACGCTGTTCCAGCCCGAGCGCGCCGCGCTCAAGGGCATACTGCCGCCGTTGGTCCGCGCGTTGATCGAAGCGTGTGCGAGGCACCCATCATGACCGCCCAGACACCTGCAACGCCTTACTACGCGGTGATTTTTACCTCGCTGCGCACCGAGGGCGATCACGGTTACGAACAGGCCGCCGAACGCATGGTGCAATTGGCCCGTGAGCAACCTGGCTTTCTTGGCGTGGAATCGGCCCGTGGCGCGGACGGGCTCGGGATTACGGTGTCCTACTGGGCCAGCGAAGCGGCGATCCTGGCCTGGAAACACCATCCCGAACACAGCGCGATTCGTGAGCGCGGACGGTCGACCTGGTATTCGACGTGTCATACGCGGGTGTGCAAGGTTGAGCGGGATTATCGGTTTGAGCAGTGATTTTCGGCGGCGTTTTTAGAACTGCCTTCGCGGGCAAGCCTCGCTCAGAGAGGGCAACGCAACCTGGAGCGAGGCGTGCCCGCGAAGAGGCCCTGACGGCCACTCACAAACTTCAGTTCTGAACCAAGCTCCTCAGCGCCGAAATTTCCGGCACTTCCCGTCGGTTCATATACGCCCGCAGCGGCTCGGTGATGTTGATCCGGTCGTCGATGTTCTGGTCCAGCAGCAACTGGATCAGTTCACGCTTGAGCGTCATGGCCTGCTCGGGGCCGGGGGCCCAGACGAATTCACTGGTGGGGATGATGCCGTCGTCGGCCACGTCCATGCCAAAGGAGTCTTCGCTGAAGCGCACGATGTAATGGCCGGTCTTGCGATTGAGGCCGACAAAGCCTTTGAGTTGGTCGGCGGCCTGGCAGATGAGCTGGGAAGTGATGCGCATGGTAAACCTCACAATAGGTCGCAAGGACCGGTGATCGATGGTTTACACGCAGGGCAAGCGAACGGGTTTCCCTCTGCCGGGGAAACGCCGGGGCCAAGGGTACTGCAAAGAACCGCACATAAGCGCTGAAAAAAATCCTTTTAAACACGTTTATGTCGGTCTGACGATAGCGCAAGCGACGTTCAGTTGTTAAAAGATACGTCTTTGAAAACCCATCGCAAAAGGACTTCGACCATGCCTGTCACCTTCACCAAAAGCGCCCTGCTGCTGAGCCTGATGCTCGGCCTCGGCCAGGCACAGGCCGCCAGCGAGCCAAGCCCCACCGCACTGGCGACTCGTCTGGGCATTCCGCACCCGGCGGTGATCGCCCACCGTGGCGCGTCCTTCGATGCGCCGGAATCCACCGCCGCGGCCTACAAACTGGCTCGCGACCTGGGTGCCGATTACCTGGAACTGGACCTGCAACGCAGCAAGGATGGCGTGCTGTTCGCCCTGCACGACAACAACCTGCAACGCACCACCGACGTCGCCACCAAGTTCCCTGAGCGCAAGGACAGCGCGGCCAACGAATTCACCATCGCCGAACTCAAAACCCTGGATGCCGGCAGCTGGTTCAATACCGCTTACCCCGATCGCGCGCGTCCGGGCTACGCGGGCCTGAAGATCCTGACCCTGGACGAAATCATCGACATCGCCCAAGGCAATCCGCTGCACAAGCCCGGCCTGTACATCGAAACCAAAGAGCCCAAGCAGTTTCCCGGCATCGAGCGCGACCTCAAGGAGAAACTCCAGGATCGCGGCTGGCTGAGCCCGGCCGGTTCGAAACTGGCGAAAAGCGATCTGGCGGTCGGCCAGGGCAAAGGCAAGGTAGTGCTGCAAACCTTCGAGAAGAGCAGCCTTGAACTGCTGGAAAAGGAAATGCCGAAGGTGCCGAAAATCCTGCTGCTGTGGGTAGGCGAAGGCAGCATCGAGCCGAAATCCAAAGTGACGTTCGCCGAGTCCGGTGACAAGGACAAAGCGACGTACTACGCCAAGCAGGAACCGAAAGACAAAGCCGAGTTCCAGCAATGGGTCGAGTACGCCAAGGCTCAGGGCGCAATCGGGACCGGTCCTTCGGCTGCGCTGACCAAGGGCGGCGACCAAAGCTATTCAGACCTGGTGAAACCGTGGATGAACCAGTACACCCACGATCAGGGCCTGCTGGTGCACGTCTATACCATCGACGATGCCGTGGATTATCAGAAAGTGGCGGATGCCGGCGTCGACGGCATCTTCACCAACCGCGCCAGCGAACTGCTGAAGTTCTATAAGCGCCCGGCGGCGGCGAGTGTTGCGCAGTTGTTGCAGAACAACGGGTATTGATCGGCGCCAGGCACTGCACCGCGTCGTCCCCATCGCGGGCAAGCCACGCTCCCACAAGGTCTGCGCAATACCTGTAGGAGCGAGGCTTGCCCGCGAAGCTTTTAACTGACCCCACGGGCAATTAAGGATGAATTAAGTTGCGCTGTTTAACCTGACTCCAATTAAACAGCTCATCCAAGGAAAGAACTTGATGAAAACCTTAACTGCCCTGTTCACCGCTGCTGCCCTGACCCTCACCGCTGGCCTGGCCCAGGCTGACGTTCGTGTCGACCAGATTCCTGAGTTGGTCAAAAGTGGCAAGATCAAACCACTGGAAGAACTGAACCAGGCAGCCCTGAAGTTGCACCCCGGTGCCACGATTAGCGACACCGACCTGGATAACCACTTCAATGGTTACGAATATGAAGTCGAGCTGCGTTTGGCTGACGGCACCGAGTGGGACGTGGATTTCGATGCCGCCACCGGCAAGGTCCTGAGCAACAAACAAGACAAGTGACTGAACTGCAAAAAGCCGCACGATTTTCCGATCGTGCGGCTTTTTTGCATTCGGCGTCAGGCCAGTCGACGAAGTGACGAACGAAGTCTCGCCATCTTGCGCAAGCCCGCTAGAATCCCTCAAAACCATTCGGCATGTTGAAGTAGAGAACCACGGATATGGGGCAAACAGCGGCAGCAGACATCACCACAATCAGCCGGATCAGTGCGGTGCCGGCGATTCTTCAGGTGATCAGCGAGTTGACTGGTTTGCGGTTCGCGGCAGTGGCCCGCGTCACTGACGATTCCTGGACCGCCTGCGCGGTGCTTGATCGACTGGATTTAGGTTTGAAGGTGGGCGACAAACTGGACCTGGTGTCCACCTTGTGCAACGAAGTGCGCCAATGCCACCGCTCGATGATCATCGACAAAGCCAGTGAAGACCCGCTCTACCGCGACCACCTCACACCCCGCAACCATCAATTCGAAAGCTACATTGCCGTGCCGATCTTGCGCACTGACGGAGGTTTTTTCGGCACCATCTGCGCCCTTGACCCCAACCCTGCGCCGCTCAAGTCCAGCACGATCCTGAGCACCATGGAGTCGTTCGCCCGGATGCTCGCGCTGCAGATCGAGGCCGAAGAAGACCTGCAACGGACCGAAACGGCGCTGATCAAGGAACGCCAAACCGCCGAACTGCGCGAACAATTTATTGCCGTGCTCGGCCACGACTTGCGCAACCCATTGTTTGCCATCAGCGCCGGTGCCGAAATGCTCCTGCGCAAACTCGGCGACCCGGCGAATAAACAACGGGCCCGGCATATCCTCACCAGCGCCCAACGGGCGAGCAAACTGGTCGACGACGTGCTGGACTTCGCGCGGGGTTCACTGGGCCGGGGCATCCCGGTGAACATCGAGCCGTGCCCGGATCTGGCGGATGCATTGCGGCATGTGGTGTCCGAGATCCAGAGCATCCACCCTAAACGCATCATTCAGTCGTCGATTGGCGAGCTGAGCAACATTCGTTGCGATCGCGAACGGGTCGCGCAGTTGCTGTCCAATCTGGTGGCAAACGCGGTTGCCCACGGAGACCCCGACAACCCGGTCGAAGTCAGTGCCCGGATCGAGGAAGGACGGTTCGTGTTGAGTGTAAAAAACCAGGGACTGATTGCCGAGAATGCACTGCCGCACCTGTTCCAGCCCTACTCGAAACCAGCCGGCAGAACGCCGCAGGCCGGCCTCGGATTGGGGTTGTACATTGCCAGCGAGATTGCGCAGTCTCATGGGGGGAAACTGGAGGTTGTATCGACCGAGCAACAGGGCACGACGTTTACTTTCAGCTTGCCCCCACGGGCTTAAGCGGATGTGCTGACCAACGATCCCGAAGTACTGCCACCTTCATCCTGCAACGCCTGCAACAACGCCGCCGTCGCTGTCTGCAACGAAGCTGAAGTGGCCGCAACCTGCGACTGAGCCGCCGCGACTTCCGCTGCCTTGGCTTGGCTTTCCTGCCTGGCCTGGGCCGCTTGCAGTTGCTGCTGTTGTTCCTGCAATTGCTTTTGCAGCTCGGCGATCTGCTTGCGCAGTTCTTTCACCGTATCGGATTCGGTGCTGCTGGAACTGCTGTCGCTCGACGCCGCCGGTGCACCGCCAGCGGAAACCTTAGTGGTGTCGCCGGACGCCTCAGTCGTTGTCGCGACTGAGGTGTCGTCGGTGCTGTCGTTGATCGCGACTTTGCTTGAAGAGGTCGACAGGGTCTGGTTGATCGAAACGGAGCTGATGCTGACCATGGGATTTATCCAGTGTGGCGTTTGGGTAAATCCGTCATCGACGGGCGCGGCGCGAACTTGAGAGCGACTGTGTACCGAGTCGGTAACCGAATCGGTACACAGCCAATGTCACTAGGCGCTCAATCGCGCCGTCACTTCATTCAACTGCCCCGACAACCCATGCAGATTGTGGCTGGCCGCTTCAGTGCGCTGCACGTTATCCAGGTTGGTACTGGCGATGCTGGTGATTTCGGTGAGGTTGCGCGAGATGTCTTCGGCCACCGAGGTCTGCTCTTCGGCGGCAGTGGCGATCTGGCGGTTCATGTCGCGAATGGCTTCCACGGCATGGGTGATGCGCTCGAGCATGGCGCCGGCCTGGGTCACTTGCTCGACGCTTTCTTCGCTGCGTGACTGGCCGCTTTCGATGGCTTGGGCCGCGTCCACCGCACCGGTTTGCACGGTTTGAATGATCTGGTTGATCTCGATGATCGAGGCTGCCGTGCGCTGGGCCAGGCTGCGCACTTCATCGGCGACCACCGCAAAACCGCGCCCGGCTTCACCGGCACGGGCCGCTTCGATCGCTGCGTTGAGCGCCAGCAGGTTGGTCTGCTCGGCGATGCCGCGAATCACTTCCAGCACTTTGCCGATGCGCCCGCTGTCGGCTTCCAGACGACGGATGACCGTGGCGGTGTTGGCGATCTCGCCGCGCATTTGGGTGATGGTGTGAATGGTGCCCTGCATGACTTTTTCGCCCTGCTGGGCAGACTGGTCGGCATCGTCGGCCGCACGTGCCGCATCCGCTGCATGACGCGCGACTTCTTGGGCGGTGGCGGACATTTCGTTCATCGCCGTGGCCACCTGATCGGTGCGGTTGAACTGTTCGTTGGTGCCGCTGGCCATAAGACCGGCAATTGAGTTCAGCTCGCCACTGGCGCTGTCCAGGTCCGTCGCACTGCGCTGCAAACGGTTGAAGGTTTCAGCAAGGAAATCGCGCAAGGTGTTGGCGGCCGTGGCCAAGTTGCCCAGTTCGTCCTGACGGGTGCTGGCCACGCGTTCGGCGAAACGGCCCTGGCTCAGTTGTGCCACGTAGTCGATCAGTTTGCGGATCGGCTCTACCAGATTGCGGTTGACCAGCCACAGGCTCAACAGGCCAATCAACAGACCCGATACCAGCATCACGATGATCCCCAGCAACACCGTCTGATCGGCGCTGGCGCTGATCAACTTCGATTGCTCGGTGCCCTGTTTGCGCAGCTCGCTGACCAGTTCGCTCATCTGCTCGCTGGCGGCACGGTCCATGCCCTTGACCGCGTTGTCGCCGGCCGTTGGGTCGGCACCGGCCGCCACATAGGCATCACGGCCCTTCTGATAGGCTGCACCCAATACACGATGCTCTTCACGCAGGCGTTCGATGCGAGTCTTGAGTTGCGGCTCAATGCCCTTCTGCCCGGCCAGCTCGCCCAGGATGCCCTGCACGTTGCGCTGACCTTCCTCGAACTGCTTCCAGTATTTGTCCAGGTCCGCTGGCTGCTTGCCGCGCAGCAGGACGTTTTTCCACTCCTGAACCTGCACCTTGAATTGCAGGTTGGCTTCATCGATCAATTGCGAGGTGCGCAACGGGCCTTCAATCAGATTCGCGTAGCTCTGAACACCGTTGGACAGAAAGTGAAAGCTGGCCAAAGCGATCAGCAACATCGCCAACAGGCTGCCGCTCAACAGGGCGAGAATTTGTGCTCGAAGGGACTTTTGTAAAGACATCGGGAAGTACTCAAAACAGGAATGAGGCACGCGGATGAAGGCGTGAAAAGTATCCGGACATCCCTGTCTCCCACATTGGCCCTTGGCCGAAGGCGCGCAAACTTAACCCAAGGGTGATCGGCGTGCCAGAGCGGTTCTTGAGGAGAATCCGACCATCGGTATCGCAATCGTTTGCGTACACCTCGCCGTCACAAAACCGTCATGAGTGCTTGCAATGATGTGGCACAAGTGAACCTGTGAAACCCGCGACAGGCGCCTTCTCCAGCGAGACTTAATGAACCACAGCATCGACCAACGCCATCGCGATTCCGACCTGTTCGGGCTGCTTTACGGTTTCAGTTTTCGCCCCGGCGAGCGTGGCCGAGAGATCGATTCGGCCAAGGCGCTGCATTGCCTGCAACACCCGGACGATAACGACGAATTCCTCTGGCTGCACCTGAACCTGGCCCACGCCGCGTGCGAACGCTGGATGAAAAGCCATCTGCAATTGCCCGACGAGTTTTTTGAAGCCTTGCATGAAGGTTCCCGCTCGACACGCATCGAGCATGTCGATTCGGCGTTGCTGGCGGTGGTCAACGATGTGGTGTTCAACCTCAGCAGCATGGTCTCCTCGGACGTCTCGACACTGTGGGTCTGCGCCCGCAGCCGGCTGATCGTCAGCGCGCGGCTGCAACCGCTGCACTCGGTGGACAAGCTGCGCTCTTCGGTGAAGGCCGGTGAATGCTTTCGTTCGCCGCTGGAACTGCTGGTGCATTTGCTGCGCGATCAGGGCGAAGTGCTGACGCAGATCGTGCGCAAGACCAGCCTCAGTGTCGATCAGATCGAAGATGAATTGCTGTCTTCGCGCCTGTCCACCAACCGCGCCGAACTGGGCGCCAACCGCCGGGTGCTGGTGCGCCTGCAACGCTTGCTGGCGCTGGAGCCGGGCTCATTGCTACGCCTGCTCAATCGCCCGCCGCAATGGTTGCAGAAGGAGGACGTCAAGGAGCTGCGCAAGTCCACCGAGGAGTTCGCGCTGATCATCAACGACCTCACCGCTCTCGGTGAACGGATCAAGCTGTTGCAGGAAGAGATCGCCGCCAACCTCAACGAACAGAGCAACCGCACGCTGTTCACCCTGACCGTGGTCACGGTGCTGGCGCTGCCGATCAACATCATTGCCGGTTTCTTTGGCATGAACGTCGGCGGGGTGCCGCTTGCCGGTGATCCGGAGGGGTTCTGGATTCTGGTGGCACTGGTCGCGACGTTTACCCTGATTGCCGGGCGCTGGGCGTTTCGCAAGCGGCAGGATTATTGAATCCTTCGGCCCCACCGATACATTGTGGCGAGGGGGCTTGCCCCCGTTGGGTTGCGAAGCGACCCCAAATTCTGCAAACCGTTTTCTCCAGACAGAACACGGTTTCCTACTTGACGACTGCTTCGCAGCCGAACGGGAGCAAGCTCCCTCGCCACAGATGTTTGCCAGCCTAAGCATCCAGCTCCGCAAAAAAACCCAAACACTGACCCAGCGCAGCCTCTCTGTAATATTTAGCAACGATCATGACCGATACTCCTTCTCTGCTCAGGATTGTCCGGCATGGCTACGCCTTCCTTTACTGCCGCTACCCTGGCTTCCGCCAGCAGCGCCACGCCCAAGCTCGATAAAAAACCCGGCCTGCTAACCATTGTGGTGTTCTTTGCGGTGCTGGGCAGCGGGCTGTTGTTCACCGCCTACAGCCTGATGCACGACATGAGCGAACTCGGCACGGTGGTCACCACCTGGACGCCATTTCTGCTGCTGGGCGTTGCGCTGCTGATTGCCTTGGGCTTTGAGTTCGTCAACGGTTTCCACGACACCGCCAACGCCGTGGCGACGGTGATTTACACTCACTCCTTGCCACCACATTTCGCGGTGGTCTGGTCGGGCTTCTTCAACTTCCTCGGCGTGTTGCTTTCGAGCGGCGCGGTGGCGTTCGGCATCATCGCCCTGTTGCCAGTGGAGCTGATACTGCAAGTCGGTTCCTCCGCCGGTTTCGCGATGATCTTCGCGCTGTTGATCGCCGCGATCCTGTGGAACCTCGGGACCTGGTGGCTGGGCTTGCCGGCGTCTTCGTCGCACACCCTGATCGGCTCGATCATCGGCGTCGGCGTGGCCAATGCCCTGATGCACGGCCGCGACGGCACCAGCGGGGTGGATTGGGCCCAGGCGACCAAGGTTGGCTACGCGTTGCTGCTGTCGCCGCTGATCGGCTTCGCCTTTGCCGCGCTGTTACTGCTGGCGTTGCGCGCTTTCGTCAAAAATCGTGCGTTGTACAAGGCGCCGAAGGGCGATGCGCCGCCACCGTGGTGGATTCGCGGCATGTTGATTCTGACCTGCACCGGCGTGTCGTTCGCCCACGGTTCCAACGACGGCCAGAAAGGCATGGGCCTGATCATGCTGATTCTGGTGGGTACCCTGCCAATGGCGTATGCGCTGAACCGCACCATGCCGGCGGATCAGTCTCTGCAATTCGCCGCGGTGGCCGAAGTCACCCAGCAAGCCCTGATGAAAAATACCAGCCTGCCGGCGCCTGCCGATCCACGCCCGGTACTGACCGATTACATGCGCAACAAGGAAGCCACCCCGCAACTGATTCCTGCCCTCGCCGCACTGGCGGGCCATATCGGTAACGAAGTGAAGGGTTATGGCTCGCTGTCGAAAGTCCCGGCCGAAGCGATGGGCAACGTGCGTAATGACATGTACCTGACCAGCGAAACCATTCGCCTGATGGACAAGAACAAGGTTGGCAACTTCGACGCCGACACCACCGGCAAGCTGCAATTGTTCAAACAGCAGATCGACAACGCCACACGGTTCATTCCGCTGTGGGTGAAGATCGCGGTGGCCATCGCCCTGGGGCTGGGCACCATGGTTGGCTGGAAACGCATCGTGGTGACGGTCGGCGAGAAAATCGGCAAGACGCACATGACCTACGCCCAGGGTGCCTCGGCGGAAACCGTGGCGATGCTGACCATCGGCGCCGCCGACATGTTCGGCCTGCCGGTGTCGACCACCCACGTGTTGTCTTCAGGCGTGGCCGGAACCATGATCGCCAACGGCGGCGGCTTGCAGATGAAGACCATCCGCAACCTGCTGATGGCCTGGGTGCTGACCTTGCCGGCGGCCATTGTGTTGTCGGGCAGTTTGTACTGGTTGTTCACCAAGCTGTTCTAGTCGGCACACCGGACTGTGGGTAGTAAAGATTCCCTGTGGCGAGGGAGCTTGCTCCCGCTGGGTTGCGAAGCGACCCGAAAACCTGCCATCGCAATGCTTCAGATAAAACGCGGTGACCGGATGACGACTGCTACGCAGCCGAACGGGAGCAAGCTCCCTCGCCACAAAGGAGCCCTCTCATTAGCGGACTGCACGAGCCATCACCCACCGCTCACGCACCACGTCGTAACCCCAGTGGTACACGTAGGTGTACGGCAGGAAAAACAGCAATACCCCGATGTCCAGCAGGAACGCTTGCCACAAGCTGACCTTCAACCACCAGGCAATCAACGGCACGCCAAACGCGACCAGTCCGCCTTCGAACAGCAGCGCATGCACCACGCGAACCCAAGCGGTACGCACAATGGCAAAGCGCTTGAGCAAACGGTCGAACAGGCCGTTGAAGACCACGTTCCAGGCCAGGGCCAAGGCTGCAATGGCCATGGTCACCATGCCCATCTCCAGCATCGGTTTATCCATGATCCAGGCCAGCAACGGGGTACAGATCATTATCGCCAGCAGTTCGAAACCGATGGCCTGGAAAATTCGTTCAGTGATGGATTTGTTGGCGTTCATGGCCTGACTCCCTGAGTGACTGTGGTTGCCATGATCCGCGACCGCACCGATACTTCATAACCAATAACCATCGATCAAGGCGATAGTTCATGGCTTCCCACGAAGTGTTGCTGGCGTTTGTCCAGGCGGCGACCCAAGGCTCGTTTTCCGCTGCGGCGCGCAAGCTCGGTCGCAGTCAGTCGACCATCAGCGCCGCAGTGGCGAGCCTGGAAATCGACCTTAATCTCGTCCTCTTCGACCGCAGCAGCCGCAAGCCGAGCCTGACCCCGGCCGGGCACGTCATGCTGCAACGGGCCGAGGAGATTCTGGCCGCCACCAGCCGTCTGGAAATGACCGCCAGCCAATTGTCCCAAGGGATCGAGCCGAAGCTGACCGTGGCGATTTCCGACACCTATCAGTCCGACCGCTTCGAAGCGGCGCTCAGTGCTTTCGAGCAGCGTTATCCAGACCTGGAACTTGAATGCCTGATTGCCGAATGTGACGACCTGGTGGCGCTGGTGCAACGCGGTCGAGCGCATGTCGCCTTCGCCGAGATGCAAGACAGTTATCCGCCGGACCTGGTCAGCTCGACGGTGGACGAGCGCACGGAAATCGCCCTGTTCGTATCCCGGACGCACCCGTTGGCAAAGCTCGATGGAATCGATCAAGACGTGCTGCAACAGCACCGCGAATTGCGTCTGGCGACGATCGTCAATCCATATGAAAGCCGGGCGAAGGGGCGCGTCTGGTCGGCGCCGAGTTACTTGATGCTATTGGAAATGGCTCAGGGCGGGTTCGGCTGGGCGCCATTGCCCAGGTGGCTGGTGGGGCGGTTCGGGGCCGGCTCGTTGGTGGAGCTGAATGTGCGCGGCTGGCCGAAACCGGTGTTCGTCGATGCGCTATGGTCGCGCCTGCATCCACCGGGGCCGGCGGGGAGTTGGTTATTGAGCAAGATGCTGGAATAGCGGTACTCGCGATGGGGCTGGTGAAATCACATCACTCCAACGCTTGAAGTCGCCCCTCGATAAACCGCCGTTCCGGCACCTGTTGCGTCAATTCCAGCGCCCGCTCATACGCCGCCCGCGCCTCTTCCACCCTCCCCAACTGCCGGCAAAACTCTGCCCGCGCCGAGTGCGCCAGGTGGTAATCCAGCAACTCGCCCCGCGCCAGAATCCCTTCGATCAACGTCAGGCCGGCCAGCGGTCCATCGCGCCGGGCCAACGCCGCCGCGCGGTTCAGTTCGATCACCGGCGAGGGCGCGGCCCGCAGCAGCACGTCATACAGGCCGACAATCTGCGGCCAGTCCGTCTCCTGTGCCGTGGATGCTTCGGCATGTACTGCGGCAATCGCCGCTTGCAGGCAATAAGGCCCGAAGCGCCGCGTCGTCAGCGCCCGCTCCACCAGCGCACAGCCTTCGGCAATCAATTCGGCGTCCCACAACGAGCGATCCTGCTCATCCAGCACAATCAGTTCGCCGCTCGATGAGGTCCTGGCCGGGCGCCGGGACTCATGCAACAGCATCAGCGCCAGCAGCCCCATCACCTCCGGTTCGGGCAGCAATTCCATCAACAACCGACCGAGGCGAATCGCTTCGCGCGTCAGGTCTTCGCGGGTCAGCTCGTTGCCGATAGACGCCGAGTAGCCTTCGTTGAACACCAGGTAAATCACCCGCAACACACTGTCCAGACGTTCGGGCAGTTCCGTCAGGGTGGGCACTTGATAAGGGATTTTCGCATCACGGATCTTGGCCTTGGCCCGTACGATACGCTGGGCGATGGTGGCCGGTGCCGAGAGAAAGGCCCGGGCGATTTCTTCGGTGGTCAGGTCGCAGACTTCGCGCAGGGTCAACGGCACTTGAGCGTCCGCCGCCAGGGCCGGGTGACAACAGGTGAAGATCAGGCGCAGGCGATCGTCTTCCACGTCTTCATCACTCCAGTCGGCCTGCTCCAGCGCCTCCAGTTGAGCAATCAACATCGGCCGGGACGCGTTAAAACGCGCGCGCCGGCGCAACACATCGATGGCCTTGAAGCGCCCGGTGGACACCAGCCAGGTGCGCGGGTTGTCTGGCACACCGTCACGCTGCCAGCGCTCGACCGCGACGAAGAACGCCTCATGCATAGCCTCTTCGGCGAGGTCGAAATCGCCGAGCAGACGGATCAGGGTCGCCAGAATCCGCCGCGAGTCATCGCGGTAAACCTGCTCGACGTGCGCCCGTACCGACTCGCCGGGCATCAGTCCGGCATACCTTGGGCGAGCTTTCGTTGCACGGGTGGCAGACTCATGAAAGAACTCCTGTTGTGATGGTTATTCAGGGATTCAACTGGCGAACGGGCCGTACCTCGACACAGCCGACCCGGGCCGCCGGAATGTTGCCGGCGACCTGCAGGGCTTCATTGAGGTCCTTGGCATCGATCAGGTAGAAGCCGGCCAACTGCTCCTTGGTTTCAGCGAACGGGCCATCGGTGATCGACATTTTGCCGTTGCGCATACGCACGGTGGTCGCGGTCTGCACCGACTCCAGCGCTTCGGCGGCGAGCATCCGCCCACTGCCCTGGATCGACTCGGCGTAGGCCATGCACTCGGCGTCATTGGGGCTTTCGGGCAGCGAGTGCAATTCGTGCTCGTTACTGTAGACCAGGCATAAATACTTCATGGGGGCTCTCCATTTCTTTGGGGCTTTGCCCTGATCGAACGGATCAACTATGGCTGCAGATTGATGCCTTAGCGAAAAAAACGACGATCAGGGTTCCAGGTTGAACAACGTCGCGCCGCTCGTCATGTCGAACGGTGCCGACCAATGTTCGTGAACGATCTGCCATAGCCCCGCTTCCTGCCGATAGCACGCGGTGACACGCATCCAGCAGGCTTGGGTTTCACCTTTTTCATTGGTACCGCCGCAATGCGCCAGCCAGTGAGCGAAAGCGATTTCCTGCGACGGCACGATGTCGATCTCGTGAAACTCGAAAATGTGCGGACCGGGGCACATCTCCATGCATTCCTGCCAATGCGCACGGTAGGCCGCTTTGCCCTTGAATTGCAGGGCTTTGACCGCGTCGAAGGAGACGATGTCGTCGGCGTACAGGGCCATGACCTTTTCCACGTCCTTGGCGATGACCGCCTGGCGATAGTTCTCGATCAGGTTATGGATTTGTGTTTGAGCATTCATGGGGGTTCTCCGTGTTTTTTTGTTGAAGACACCCTTAGTCGTCTGGCGAACAGCCAAATCGACAGCCGAAAATAAAAATAATCCATGGGCGCAAACTCGCTAGAATCCGAAGCTCATTTCCGTTGGAAAAAGGACACTCCAGTGACTGCCCGACTCGTGCCTTACGAAAGCCTGAACGCCCTGCAGCGCCAACAGGTCGAGGCCATCGAAATCCACGCCGAACAAATCAAATTCTCCGGCGACATTCATGGTGCATTGCACACCTTGTTGTCCAAGCCAGGCCCTGGCGTCAAAGGCTTTGCGCTGTTGGTGGAAGAGGTTCCAGTGGCCTTCCTGCTGCTCAAGCGCCCGCCGGTGCTGCCGGCCTGGGCCGACGAACACAGCGCCACCCTGCACGCCCTGCAAGTCGATCGCCGCGCCCAGGGCAAAGGCTATGGCAAAGCCTGCCTGCAAGCCCTGCCCGAGGTTGCACGCCAGGCCTGGCCGCAAATCAAGGGGCTGGAGTTATCGGTGGATGCCGACAATGAGGCGGCCATCGCGCTGTATGCCAAATACGGCTTTGTCGACAGCGGCGAAGCATACAAAGGCCGGATCGGTTATGAACGGCGGATGGGGCTGGTTTTCTAATTCGCAGAGGGATGAACGATGCTGGAATCAATCGAAGCGCTGGAAGCGATCTACGGCCTGCCCCATGACCGCGCGGTGCGTAAGCAGATCCCCTTTTTGAACGAGGATTATCAGGCGATGGTCCGCGCCTCGCCGCTGGTGATTATCAGCTCGGTCGGCCCCGACGGTATGGACGGTTCACCGCGCGGCGATACACCGGGGTTCGTGCGGATCGTCGACGAACGCACGCTGGCAATCCCGGATCGCCCGGGCAACAACCGCATCGACACGCTGCGCAATGTCGTACTCGACTCGCGGGTATCGCTGCTGTTCATCATCCCGGGGATTGGCGAGACGTTGCGGGTCAACGGCACGGCGCAGATCAGCGCCGAGCCCGAGTTGCTGGAGAGTTTTGCAGTCAATGGCAAACCGGCGCGCACGGTGATGCTGGTGACGGTGGAGGCTGCGTATTTCCACTGTTCGAAAGCCATTGTGCGTTCGGATTTGTGGAACCCGCAAAAACACCTCGAACGCTCTGCGCTGCCGACTGCCGGGGCGTTTCACAAGCGCCTGAACGATGGGCAGTTCGATGCCGAAGCGTATGACCGGGAAGCACCGGTGAGAGTGCGAGATAGTCTCTACTGACACGATGACTACCCACTGTGGGAGCAGACTCATGTGGCGAGGGGGCTTGTCGGAACGCCGCATCGCCCCGTTGGACTGCGAAGTAGTCCTAAAACCTGCAACCCTCGTTCTGCCAGGCATACCGCATACACCAGATTTGCGACTGCTTCGCAGCCGAACGGGGCGATGCGGCGTTCCGACAAGCCCCCTCGCCACATAAGCCCGCTCCCACATTAGATCTGCGATAACCGCCAAAACCCTTTAAGCACGGGCGCTGGCGGTTTTTTATGGTCACTGGAATTTCATTAAATCCCTGCTGTACTCAGCCAAGGTACTGGAGATGGTTCTGTAGTCCATCTGCCGGATGCACAACGACAGTGTTATCTCGACAGGGAAACTCGCTATGTCTTTGTTCAAACGTTCGGCTACAGAATTAGTAGGTACGTTCTGGCTGGTGTTGGGGGGGTGCGGCAGTGCGGTCCTGGCGGCGGCGTTTCCAAACGTGGGGATCGGTTTGTTGGGGGTGTCCCTGGCATTCGGTTTGACGGTGCTGACAATGGCCTTCGCCATCGGCCACATTTCGGGCTGCCATCTCAACCCTGCGGTCTCGGTCGGCTTGGTCGTCGGCGGACGTTTCCCGGCCAAAGAACTGCCCGCCTATATCATCGCCCAAGTGATTGGCGGGATCATCGCAGCAGCTCTGCTGTACTTCATCGCCAGCGGCAAACCCGGCTTCGAACTGGCCAGCGGCCTTGCATCCAATGGCTACGGCGAACACTCGCCAGGCGGCTACTCAATGGCGGCGGGGTTTGTCAGTGAACTGGTGATGAGCGCCATGTTCATCCTGATCATTCTAGGCGCCACCGACAAACGCGCCCCGGCCGGACTGGCGCCCATCGCCATCGGCCTGGCGCTGACCCTGATCCACCTGATCTCGATTCCGGTCACCAACACCTCGGTCAACCCGGCGCGCAGTACTGGCCCGGCGCTGATTGTCGGCGGTTGGGCGATTCAACAACTGTGGCTGTTCTGGCTGGCGCCGATTCTGGGGGCCGTCATCGGCGGCGTGACCTATCGCTGGTTGGGTAAAGAAGACAGCTAACAACGGACATAACGCGAAGATCAGCCCTGTCGATAGGGCAAGGCTGTCTTCGCGTCTTCTGCATAACCCAACACCCCAAGACGTTCGCGCTCAAGGAAGTCTTTCACCGCCGACTTCAAGCCCGGATGGCGCAGGTAATGCCAGGAATGGGTGATCACTGGCTCGAACCCGCGAATCAGTTTGTGCTCGCCCTGAGCGCCAGCGTCGAAACGCTGGAAGCCGTTGGCAATCGCGTAATCCATACCCTGATAGAAACAGGTCTCGAAGTGCAGCCGATCGAACTCCGCCAGACAGCCCCAGTAACGACCGTAAAAGCTGTCGCCCCCGACCAGGCTGAAGGCCATGGCCACCGGCCGTGAACCTTGCTTGGCCAGTACCACGCGGATCGATTCCGGCATGCGCTCGGCCAATAGACTGAAAAATTCCCGGGTCAGATACGGCGTTTGCCGACGCACCGCGTAGGTATTGGCGTAGCAGGCATACACAAAGTCCCACTGCGCCTGGTCCAGTTGCCGACCTTCCAGCCATTCGAAATCGATGCCCTGCCCCGCCACTTGCTCACGCTCCTTGCGCATTTGCTTGCGCTTGCGCGAACTGAGGGCGTCGAGGAAGTCCTGAAAGTCCCGATAACCGCGGTTCTGCCAGTGGTACTGACAGCCAATACGCTGCAACCAGCCTGGCTGTTCGGCCAACGCCGCATCGGTGAACGGATCGGTGAAGTTGATGTGGGCACTGGAGAGTTGTTCGATTTCCAGATAGCCCGGCAGGCTCTGCAGGAGCTCGAAACCATCTTCGATTGTCGCCGCCAGCAATCGTGGCCCACTGACCGGGCTGAACGGCACCGCCGTCAGCAGCTTGGGATAGTAGTCGATGCCGGCTCGCTCACAGGCCTCGGCCCAGGCATGGTCGAACACATACTCACCGTAGGAATGCCATTTGCGGTAACTGGGCAATGCAGCGATCAGACGATCGCCTTCGACATGCAGCAAATGCTCGGGCTGCCAGCCGGAATGCGGGCCGAGGCTGGCGCTGTCTTCCAGCGTACTCAGAAAGGCATGGCGCAGAAACGGCTGAGTTTGCGGCACCAAGGCATCCCAGGTACGGGGTGCGATTTCCGACAGCGTGTGTAGACGTTGCAGCGGCATTTTCCTCTCCACATCTTGGCGTGACAGCCCCGCGAGTATCGCCGATCGCCGGGCAATCCACACGAGTCAATCCGATGCAAGGCTCTGAATCGGGCATTTCGGAACTCTTGTATCGTCATCGACCTGCCATCACTTTGCCACTGACGTGTCATAAAGCATCGCGATACTGGCGCCTGTTTTTAGAGCGCCGGGTTCTATCCGGCCACTGTTTTCCGACCTTCAACCGTCGGTTGTGTCCAGGGTGGTTCAGCCATCCCTCTCATCTTCGGAGATTGCTATGCGTCTTGCTTCCACGAAAACTGCGGCGGCCTTGTGCGGTGGCCTGTTGCTGGCCATGAGTGTTCCGGCCAGTGCCGCAGTCGACGCCAAACTGCTCGACATGCTCAAGGCTAACGGTTCTATTTCCCAGGCGCAGTACGTTGAACTGCAGGCCGAACTGGCCAAGGATCAGAAGGCCCAGCAAATCGCGCAGCAGGCGCAGCAAGAGACCAACGAACAAGTAGCGGTCGCCGCGAAGAAAGCCAACGAGCTGAGCGCCTTCGACCAGAAACTGGCCTGGGCCGCCAAGACCCAGTTCAAGGGCGACGTTCGCGTGCGCCAGGAAACGGTCAAGATCGACGGCGAACCCAACAACGGTGGCCGCGACAAGGATCGTCAACGTATCCGCGCCCGTCTGGGTGCCTACAGCGAAATCAACCCGCAAGTGGACACCGGCATCCGCATCGCCACCGGCGGCGGCGACGATGCTCGTTCGACCAACCAGGACATGGATAACTACTTCGACAAGAAGCAGATCTGGCTGGATCTGGGCTACATCGACTACCACCCGGACGCCATCAAGAACCTGCATGTGATCGGCGGCAAGATGTTGCAACCGTGGGTCAGCATGGGTGATGTGATCTGGGACAGCGACATCAACCCGGAAGGTCTGGCAGTGACCTATAAATACCCGCTGGGCAGCAGCGCCGAACTGTTCGGTAGCCTGGGCAACTACAACCTCAAGGACAACGTCGACGGCGAAGGCGTGCAATTTCGTCACGACCTGCGTCTGACCGCCGGCCAGTTGGGCAGCCGTTTCGCCATCACCGACAACCTGAAACTGACCGTCGGCGGCAGCGTCTATGCCTACCAGAACGACGAAGACAGCCGTTGCACTGGCACGTCCACGCCATGCGCCCTGGCCGTCAACGGCAACTCGGCCAACAACGAGTTCCGCCTGTACGAAGGTTTCAGCCAGATCGATATCGGCGGCCTGCCGATGCCGCTGTCGTTCTACGGCCAATACGTGAAGAACAACGATGCCGTGACCGATCAGGACACCGCCTGGTTGCTCGGTGCCAAGTCGAAAGTCTTCGGCTTCAACCTGGACTACAACTACCGCGACGTGCAGCGTAACGCCGTGGTCGGCGCCTTCACCGACTCGGACTTCGCCAACGGCACCACCGGTTCTCGCGGTCACAAGCTCAAGGTCGGTTACGACATCGACAAGAACTTCGCCATCGGTGCCACTTACTTCCTGACCAAAGCCGACTTCGCCAGCCGTACCCAACGCGATGCCGACGCCAACACGCTGCAACTGGACGCGGAAGCGAAGTTCTAAGCAACGAAGCAACACACTTCAAACGATGCGTTTTACATCCGGTCGTATCGTTTGAAGAGGTTCAACAGTCTGGCGCGGGCAACGATCCCCATCATCCGTTCGTTTCACCCGCGCCGGCCTGCGTTTTCCTTCAGGAACGATCTTTACGCCGCTGCGCCGCCAGCCGCTCGGCCAGTGCCTCGACATCCTCGACCGGCTTCTGCGGCATCACCCGCAAGGTCGCCTGCATCAACCGCATCTGCCGAATGAATCGCCGACAATTTGGGCAAAACATCAAGTGATGCCGCATCAGCAGTCGCTCGCGAAAACTCAACTGGCCATCGAGATAATCGCTGGATCGCGCCACTTGTTCCTTGCAGGTCAACATTCGCCGGTTTCCTCAAAATGCTCCACGGTCGCAAAAACCTTCAACCGTGCCCGATGCAACAGCACACGGACATTGGAGAGCGAGATTTCCAGAAGATTACAGATCTCTTCCAGCTCCAACCCCTGTCGCTCGCGCAACAGCAAAACACTGCTTTGCAATTCCGACAGGCTGAGCAACGTGTGCTCCAGGCATTCGCGCAGCTCGTTTTCGGTCAACAGCGCCTCTGGCGTGTCCTGGTGCCAGGCGAACGGCGCCACCAGCCAATGACCATCGCTCGATGAAAAACGATCGTCATCGATCGTGCCGTGAGGCGACGGCAGGTCATCGAGCAGCACTTCCCGGCGGTTCTGCTTGTAGCGGCTCTTGGCCGAGTTGGCGGTGATGGTCAGCAGCCAGGTCTTGAGGCTCGATCGCCCTTCGAACCCGCCGAGGTTGCGCACCACCGACAGCCAGGCGTCCTGCACCACCTCGTCAGCATGGCGGTTGCCAACGATAGCGTAGGCCACCGCACGCATGGCGCTCTGGTATGTGCTGACCAGTTCCTTGAAAGCCTTCTGCTCGCCCGCCAGCAGACGTTCGAGCAGTCGGGTGTCGTCAGCTGCGGCCATGCAAACCTCGTTTCAGAACCAGCGATGTTCCAGCATCAGACAACACTGTGGCGAGGGGGCTTGCCCCCGTTGGGTGGCGAAGCCGCCCCAAACCTGCGGCCCCGGTATATCAGTTATACCGAGTGCGTTGGTTTTACGACTGCTTCGCAGCCGAACGGGGGCAAGCCCCCTCGCCACAACAGCCCTCTCACCACAATCAGGCGCACTCAGCGCTTGCGCAGAATCACGCTGCCAATCGAATAGCCGGCGCCGAACGAGCTGAGTACGGCCAGCGAACCGCTGACCAGATCGTCCTGATTCTTGTGGAACGCAATCACCGAACCGGCGGAGCTGGTGTTGGCGTAGGTGTCGAGAATCACTGGGGCCTCGGCTTCGGTGGCTTCGCGACCCAACAACTTCTTGACGATCAGGTGGTTCATGCTGAGGTTGGCCTGGTGCAGCCAGAAGCGCTTCACGTCGCTGACATTGAGCTGGTTCTCTTCCAGGTGCGTGGCGATCAGCTCGGCAACCATCGGGCAGACATCACGGAACACCTTGCGGCCTTCCTGAACGAACAGTTTGTCGGGGGCACCGATGCCCTCTTCCGCGGCGCGGTTGAGGAAGCCGAAGTTGTTGCGGATGTTATTGGAGAACTTGGTCAGCAATTTGGTGCTGACCACGTCGAACTGGTACTTGGACGTTGCCAGGTCGGCTCGTTCGATGACCACTGCGGTGGCGGCGTCACCGAAGATGAAGTGGCTGTCGCGGTCACGGAAATTCAGGTGGCCGGTGCAGACTTCCGGGTTGACCATCAGGATCGCCCGGGCCTGACCCAGTTGCACGCTGTTGGCGGCGGCCTGGATGCCGAAGGTCGCCGAGGAGCAGGCCACGTTCATGTCGAAACCGAAACCCTGAATGCCCAGCGCTTCCTGGACTTCGATGGCGATGGCCGGGTAAGCGCGTTGCAGGTTGGAGCAGGCGACAATCACCCCGTCGATGTCAGCGGCAGTCTTGCCGGCGCGCTGCAAGGCTTGCTCGGCCGCGCCGATGGCCATCTGGCACAGTACCGACCACTCGTCGTTGGAGCGCTCGGGCAAGCGCGGCGCCATGCGCTGTGGGTCGAGGATGCCGTCCTTGTCCATGACAAAGCGGCTTTTGATGCCGGAGGCTTTTTCGATAAACGCGGCGTTGGATTCGGTCAATGCCTGGACTTCGCCGCTCGCGATGGCGTCGGCGTTGTCGGCGTTGAACTGCGCGACGTAAGCATTGAAAGACTGCACCAGCTCTTCGTTGGAGATGCTGTTGGCCGGGGTGTACAGGCCGGTGCCGCTGATGACGACGTTATGCATGGTCGTTTCTCTATCTGTTCAGGCAGAAAGCGCTGGCACCGACGTACCAACACACAAAGGGTCTATTCCAGGTTCCAGACGCAAACCTGGCATCGCTTTATTCAGTTCCGCCCGGGCCCGTGGAGGCTCAAAACCGCGGGGCCGGCGTTTATAGGCGCGAAGTTTGCCATAAACGCTGGGTTTTGGCGCCTTTTGCTGGAGCGACGATCTACTTAATGTGGGAGCCAGTGTGGCGAGGGGGCTTGCCCCCGTTGGGTGGCGAAGCCGCCCCAAAACCTGCAGCCCCGGTGTATCAGATATACCGAGTGCGCTGGTTTACGACTGCTACGCAGCCGAACGGGGCGATGCGGCGTTCCGACAAGCCCCCTCGCCACAAAAGCTAGCTCCCACAGGGTTTATGGCTCGACCTGGCTCCATTGTTTGTTCAGGCGCTTGTCGGAGATCGGTACTTTGGTCCCCAATTGCTGCGCGAACAGCGAGACCCGGTATTCCTCCAGCCACCAGCGATAGAGTTCCAGCTGCGGATCGCGCTTGCCTTCCTGGGCGTGTTTGTTGGCGCGAGTCTGGTACTGAACCCAGAGACCGGACAATTCGCCGCTCCAGACCCGATCCCGCTGCACCTGCGCGCCGATTTTCTCGAAACGCTGCTCGACCGCTTTCAGATAACGCGGCAGTTCCTTGAGCCACGGCATCGGGGTTTCCCGCACGAATCCCGGATACACCAGATGGCTGAGCTGCTGCTTGATGTCGTTCAGGGCCACCGCTTGCGCCAGGTCGATCTTGCCCTTGAAGCGTTTTTGCAGGCCGTGCCAATGCTTGAGAATCTCCAGCGTCAGCTTCGCCAACCGCTCGGCATGCTCGGTCCAGGCGCCACGCTTGCGCTCGGCCAGCGACGCCAGCCCGGCGCCATCGCGTGGCAGCGGGTCTTCGCCATCAAGGATGCAGCTGTCGAGACTGGCCAGCAGAATGTCTTCCACCAGGCTGTCGATGCGCCCCAGTTCGCGGTACATCAGGCCCAGCTCGGTCAGCCCCGGCAACTTGCCGCGCAGAAACTTCGCCGGCTCCGCCAGTTGCTGCATCAGCAAGCGCTGCAAGGCCCGGCGATGCTGGAACTCGGCTTCGGCCGGCGTCGAGAAACGTCCTTCCTTGACCGTCCCAGCCTCTTCCACCAGCGCCGGATACACCGTCATCGACAGCCCGGCGATCTTCTGTTGGGTTTTCTCGGCGACGGCGGCGAACACTTTCGCCTCCACCGGCTGCTGGCTTTTCGCGGTTTGCGGTACGGCCAATGCAGCTTGGCTGGCCTCGGCAAAGCGCGCAGTCAACTCGGCCAGGTCACGCCCTTCGCCAAGAAACTTGCCCTGACCGTCGACGATTTCCAGGTTCATCCGCAGATGACTTTCGACCTGCTGCGAGGCCTCGGCCCACGCCTCATCGCTGACCCGCGCACCGGTCATGCGCAACAGTTCACGGCCCAGCGCCAGAGGCAACGAGCCCTCGGCAAACGTGATGCGCTGCAACGCGGCTTTGATGAAATCCGGCACCGGCACGAAATTCTTGCGCAGGGCCTTGGGCAGGTTGCGCACCAACGCAATGCACTTGGCCTCGATGACGCCCGGCACCAGCCATTCCAGACGCTCCGGCGGCAGCATCGGCAACAACGGTGCCGGCACGCGCAAGGTCACGCCATCGCGAGGATGGTTGGGCTCGAAGTGATAACTGAGCGCCAGTTCCAGATCGCCGATGTGCAGAGTGTCCGGGTAATGCGCGGCGGTGACTTCGCTGGCTTCGCGGGCCAACACGTCTTCTTCGCGCATGATCAGCAGCTGCGGGTCTTTCTGGCTGTTGATCCGGTACCAACTGTCGAAGGTCGCTGTCTGGTGGATCTCTGCCGGCAATCGCGCATCGTAGAAGGCGAACAGGGTTTCTTCGTCCGCCAGAATGTCCCGACGACGGGCCTTGGCCTCCAGTTCGTCGAGCTGTTCCAGCAACTGTTGGTTGGCCGTCAGGCACTTGGCTTTGGATTGAATCTCGCCGCGCACCAAGCCTTCGCGGATAAACAATTCGCGGGACACCACCGGGTCGACCGGCCCGTAATGCACAGGCCGGCGCCCGACCACGATCAGCCCGAACAAAGTGATTTGCTCGAAGGCCACGACCTGCCCACGCTTCTTCTCCCAATGGGGTTCGAAGTGGTTTTTCTTGATCAGGTGCCCGGCCAGTGGCTCGATCCAGTCGGCGTCGATCTTGGCGACCATCCGCGCGTAAAGCTTGGTGGTCTCCACCAGTTCGGCAGTCATCAGCCATTGCGGACGCTTTTTACCCAGCCCGGAGGATGGGTGAATCCAGAAGCGCCGCTGACGGGCGCCGAGGTAATCGCCGTCTTCGGTTTTCTGGCCGATCTGGCTGAGCAAACCCGACAGCACGGCTTTGTGCAGCTTCGGATAATCCGCCGGTTCTTTGTTAAGGCTCAGCTGCATGTCGCGGCAGATCAGGCTCAGCTGGCGATGGGAATCGCGCCACTCACGCAGACGCAGGTAATTGAGGAAATTCTTGCGACACCAGTTGCGCAGCGGACTGGCCGTCAACGCCTGGCGCTGTTCTTCAAAGCCACGCCACAGATTGACCAGCCCGGCGAAGTCCGAGTCCACGTCTTTCCATTGGGCGTGGGCCTGATCGGCGGCTTGCTGACGCTCCGGCGGACGTTCGCGCGGGTCCTGAATCGACATGGCGCTGGCGACGATCAGCACTTCCTGCAAGCTGCCGAGTTTGGCCGCTTCGAGCAGCATGCGGCCCATGCGCGGGTCCACCGGCAGCCGCGCCAATTGACGACCGAGTGGCGTCAACTGGCTATTGCGATCCACCGCCGAAAGCTCTTGCAGCAGGTTGAAACCGTCGCTGATGGCCTTGCCATCCGGCGGTTCGATAAACGGGAAATCGGTGATCTCGCCGAGGCGCAGATGGAGCATCTGCAGAATCACCGCGGCGAGGTTGGTCCGCAGGATTTCCGGGTCGGTGAATTCTGGCCGGCCAATGAAATCTTCTTCGCTGTACAAGCGTACGCAAATGCCCGGCTCGACCCGCCCGCAGCGACCTTTTCGCTGATTGGCACTGGCCTGGGAAATCGCTTCGATGGGCAGGCGCTGGACCTTGGCGCGGTAGCTGTAACGGCTGATGCGCGCGGTGCCGCTGTCGATCACATAACGAATGCCCGGCACCGTCAACGAGGTTTCCGCGACGTTGGTCGCCAGTACGACTCTGCGCCCTGGGTGCGACTGGAAAATCCGCTGCTGCTCGGCCGGTGACAGCCGCGCGTACAACGGCAGAATCTCGGTATGTTTGAGCTGGGCCTTGCGCAGCATGTCCGCCGCGTCGCGAATCTCGCGCTCGCCGGGCAGGAACACCAGCACATCGCCGGGGCTCTTGCGTTCACTGCGTTCGAACGCGGCAATTTCGTCGAGGGTGGCGAGAATCGCCTGATCCACGGTCAGGTCGTCCTCGACGCGGTTGCCCTCTTCGTCCTGCTCCAGGGTCAGTGGGCGATACCAGGTCTCCACCGGGAAGGTCCGGCCGGAGACTTCGACAATCGGTGCGTCGTCGAAGTGCTTGGAAAAGCGCTCCAGGTCGATGGTCGCCGAGGTGATGATGACCTTCAGGTCCGGACGACGCGGCAACAGGGTTTTCAGGTAACCGAGCAGGAAGTCGATGTTCAGGCTGCGTTCGTGGGCTTCGTCGACGATGATCGTGTCGTAGCGTTCGAGGTAGCGGTCGTTCTGGGTTTCCGCCAGCAGGATGCCGTCGGTCATCAGTTTGATCAGAGTGTTGGCATCGCTCTGATCCTCGAACCGCACCTGATAGCCGACCAACGCGCCCAACGGTGTCGCCAACTCTTCAGCAACACGGCTCGCCACACTGCGGGCGGCGATTCGACGCGGCTGGGTGTGACCGATCAGGCCATGCTGGCCGCGGCCGATTTCCAGGCAGATCTTCGGCAACTGGGTGGTTTTACCCGACCCGGTTTCGCCGGCAATGATCAGCACCTGATGCTTGAGCAACGCCGCTTTGATTTCGTCACGCTTGGCGGCGATCGGCAAGCTGTCGTCATAACGAATCACCGGCAAACTGGCGCGCCGCGCCAACACCTGATCACAGGACGCCTGCGTGCGTGTTACCCACTGGGCCAGTTTGGCCTCGTCAGGTTTTTTGCGCAGCTCAAGCAACTGCCGCCGCAGCCGGTGACGGTCGGCGAGCATGGCGTGATCAAGGTTTTTCAGCAGTTTGTCGATGGAAGGCGATTCGTCAGTCATCAGGTACGCAAAAGTCGTCTAGTGGCGCAGGGAGCGGATTGTCGCAGATTTGGGCGCATGGCGACGAATGCAACCTGCTTTTGTGGCCAGAGAGCTTACTGTGGCGAGGGGGCTTGCCCCCGTTGGGTGGCGAAGCCGCCCCAAAATCAGACAACGCGGTGATTCAGGCAAACCGCGAGTATCGGGTTTACGACTGCTTCGCAGCCGAACGGGGGCAAGCCCCCTCGCCACAGGGGTCACTCGGGGCCTTATTCGTTATCGAGGCCTTTACGGCGGTAGGGAAACACATCAATCACCTTCCCCGCCCGAATCGCTTCCTGCAGGCCCTTCCAGTAGTCGGCGTTGTACAGCTCGCCATGCAACTGATCGAACAACTTGCGCTGCGCCGAATCGGCAAACAGGAACGGTGGAAATTCCTCGGGGAACACATCCAGTGGCCCGATCGAGTACCACGGCTCAGAGGCCATTTCGTCTTCCGGCGTGCGCGGTTGCGGGATGTGGCGGAAGTTGGCTTCGGTCAGGAAGCAAATCTCGTCGTAGTCATAAAACACCACACGACCGTGACGGGTGACGCCAAAGTTTTTCAGCAACATGTCGCCGGGAAAAATGTTCGCCGCCGCCAGTTGCTTGATCGCCAGGCCGTAATCCTCCAGCGCCTCGCGCACCTGCGCCTCGTTGGCGTGCTCCAGGTAGAGGTTCAATGGCGTCATCCGGCGCTCGGTCCAGCAGTGACGGATCAGCACCGTATCGTCTTCTACCGACACCGTGGACGGTGCCACTTCAAGCAATTCTGCCAGGCATGCCGGTTCGAATTTGCTCAAGGGGAAACGGAAGTCGGCGAACTCCTGGGTGTCGGCCATGCGTCCGACCCGGTCGACGCTTTTCACCAGGCGATACTTTTCGATCACCGTGGCTCGGTCGACGTTTTTCGACGGCGAGAAGCGGTCCTTGATGATCTTGAACACGGTGTTGAAACCCGGCAGCGTAAACACGCTCATGACCATGCCGCGCACGCCGGGGGCCATGATGAACTGATCGTCGGTGTTGGCCAGGTGATTGATCAGCGCCCGATAGAACTCGGACTTGCCGTGCTTGTAGAAGCCGATCGAGGTGTACAGCTCGGCAATGTGCTTGGCCGGCAGGATGCGCTTGAGAAAGCCGATGAATTCCGCCGGCACCGGCACATCGACCATGAAGTACGAACGGGTGAAGGAGAAGATGATCGACACCTCCGCCTCATCAGTGATCAGCGCGTCGATCTGGATGCCCCGGCCTTCACGGTGCAACAGCGGAATCACCAGTGGCCACTGCTCGTCCGGGGTGTAGATGCGCCCCACCAGATAGGCACCCTTGTTGCGGTAAAGCACCGAGGAAAACAGCTCGACACTCAATTCCGGATCCTTGCAGACCCAGTCCGGCAGGTTCTCGCGCAATTGCGCTTCGAGGCGGCGCAGGTCGCCGGGCAAATCGGCGTACTCCTCGCTGAAGCGGTAGTCGGCAAAGATGCTTGTGAGCATGCCGGACAACTGCCCCTGAGGCTTGTAGGTGCGGGTTTGCGCCGCCCGGGCCCGGCGCAGGCTTGGCCGGGTGGTGTGGATGAACATGCAGCCGTCGCTGATCAGGTCATGGCTGAACAGCCCGCAGAAGATCGAGTTGTACCAGGTCTCGGACAGTTCATCGTCAAAGCGCAGGTCGATCAGGCTGATGTAAGCGCTTTTGACCAGCGGCCAGTTGCTGACGTCCATCAGCACCTCGGTGGTAAACGACTCATGCAGGCGCCCTACCGTTTCGCCGACCTTCTCTTCATAGAGGTTGATCCGCGCCGCCGACGCAACCTGCGTCTCCTGCCATTGGGCCTGCTCGAAGCGTGCCCGGGCGCCGTCGGTGATCCGGCGGAAATGCTCGCGGTAATCGTCAAAGCCATCGAGGATCATTCGGGCGATGTCGGCGGCTGGCCATTGCTGCGGCATGGTGAGACCTCTGCGGCTGTTCTTATCGTTGGAGCCTGAGCTTAGTGGCCCTGTGTTGCGCAACGCAACCATTGCCTTGAGCCCCGACTGACGCGACACTTGCGCGCCAATAAAGGAAGGAAAGTGCTGTGAACCCCGTCGATATCCTGCGTTTGTTGTCACTTGCCGCCATTTGGGGTGCGAGCTTTCTGTTCATGCGCATCATCGCCCCAGTGATTGGCACAATCCCCACTGCATTTTTCCGCGTGTCGATTGCCGCTGTCGGCCTGTTGGTGATCCTTGGGCTGATGCGCATCAGTTGGGATTTCAAAGGCAAACTCAAAACCGTGATGCTGCTCGGGCTGATCAACTCCGGGGTTCCGGCAACGCTTTACTCCGTCGCGGCCCAGGTGCTGCCGGCCGGTTACTCGGCGATTTTCAACGCCACCACGCCTTTGATGGGGGTGTTGATCGGCGGTCTGTTCTTCCATGAAAGGCTCACCGCCGCCAAGCTTGGTGGCGTGTTCCTCGGGCTGTTTGGCGTGGGCATCCTGACCCGAGCCGGTCCAGTGGCGTTCGACATGGAACTGCTGATGGGCGCCCTCGCCTGCCTGCTCGCCACGACCTGCTACGGTTTCGCCGGATTCCTCGCACGGCGCTGGCTCGACCAGGCCGGCGGCCTCGACAGTCGCCTTTCAGCCCTGGGCAGCATGCTCGGCGCGACTTTGTTTTTGCTGCCGCTGTTCGGCTATAGCGTGATCAGCCAGCCACCGGCGAGCTGGGGCGGCTGGAGCGTCTGGCTGTCGCTACTGGGATTGGGGTTGGGCTGCACCGCGTTTGCGTACATTATTTACTTCCGCTTGCTCAGCTCGATCGGGCCGGTGAAGTCGATGACCGTGACCTTCATGATCCCGCCATTCGGCGTGTTGTGGGGCGCGCTGTTGCTGGATGAGCCGCTGTCGATGGCGCACCTGTATGGCGGAGTATTGATTGCGGCGGCATTGTGGCTGGTGTTGAAGCCGGCGGTGGTGAAGCCGGTTGAGGTGGTTGCCAGGTAGTGATGTGGTGTGGCTGATCAAATGAACAAGGCCCGGAGCTTGACACGATACCTGTGGCGAGGGGCAAGCCCCCTCGCCACAGGTCACTCAGTAATCGGCCTCACCCAAACAGCCAATACCCCAGCAACGTCAACACCACCACCGCCAGCACCGGCCGCATTACGCGGTAGGCCTTGGGATTACGACGCTTCCACTGTTTGACCACGCCACTGAATTTGTCGCTGAAGTGCTTACTCCAGGCATAGGCCTGGTTGATCCCGCCAACACGTTCATCATCGAGGTTCTGTGGCGCAGTGGCGCGGCCCAGCAAGCCGCTGACCCAGCGGTTGATACGCGTCATGAGGCGGTTGCTCAGCGGTCGTTCGATGTCGCAAAACAGGATGACCCGGGTTTGCTCGGTTTCGTTCTTGACCCAGTGCACGTAGGTTTCATCGAACATCACGTCTTCGCCATCGCGCCAGGCATAGACCTGACCGTCGACGAAAATGCGGCAATCCTCGGAATTCGGCGTCGACAGCCCCAGGTGATAACGCAGGGAACCAGCGAACGGGTCGCGATGCGGGTTGAGGTGACTGCCACCGGGCAGCAACGCAAACATGGCGCCTTTGACGTTGGGAATGCCGCTGACCAATGCCACGGTTTTCGGGCACAAGGTTTCGGCCGACGGCAGCGGTTTGTCATACCACTTGAGGTAGAAACGCTTCCAGCCCTTCTTGAAGAATGAGCCGAAACCGGCATCGTTGTTCTTTTCGGCAGCGCGAATATAGCCCTCGTCAAACAAGTGCATGGCTTCGTCGCGGATAACTTCCCAGTTGTCCCTGAGTACGTCCAGTTCCGGGAACTTGCTGCGGTCCAGATAGGGTTTGGACGGCACGCCGGAGAACAGGTACATCAAGGCGTTATAGGGTGCGAACAGGGCCGAATGGTTGACGAACTGCCGCAGGACCGGCAAACGCGCCTTGCCACGCAAGTGCACATAGAGCGTACTGCCAAGGAACAACAGCAACACCGACGCCTTCGCGACAAAAGAAAAGCTCATCTACGACTCCTTGATAGTAGGTAACTCCGCACTACGTCATTCACCCGACGTGGCAGTCGGCCATGATAAACACTACCGGCCTCGGGAAAAACCCGCATAACTCAATATTCAGTGTTAAGGATTACGCAATAAACACGTATTAACACAAGATTCCTGAACGGGGGCTGACCTGGATCATCCCCCGTTTGGCTGCGAAGCAGTCGTAAAACGTTATTGCTGATTTTCCTGCTCGGTAAACAGATCACTGAACAGCATGCTCGACAGGTAGCGTTCGCCAGAGTCGGGCAGGATCACCACGATGGTCTTGCCCTGCATTTCCGGGGTTTCGGCCAGACGCACGGCCACTGCCATGGCAGCACCGCAAGAGATGCCGCTCAAAATCCCTTCTTCCTGCATCAGGCGCAGAGCCATCGCCTTGGATTCGTCGTCGCTGACCAGCTCAACCCGATCGACCATCGACAGGTCCAGGTTCTTCGGCACAAAACCAGCACCGATCCCCTGGATTTTATGAGGGCTCGGTTTGATCTCTTCACCCGCCATTGCCTGGGTGATCACCGGCGACACCACCGGCTCCACCGCCACCGAGATAATCGGTTTGCCCTGGGTATTCTTGATATACCGCGAAACCCCGGTAATGGTTCCGCCCGTTCCGACACCCGCCACCAGCACGTCGACTGCACCGTCGGTGTCGTTCCAGATCTCCGGGCCGGTGGTTTTTTCGTGGATGGCCGGGTTGGCCGGGTTTTCGAACTGCGCCGGCATGAAGTAGGTGGATGGATCGCTGGCGAGGATTTCGGTGGCCTTCTCGATCGCGCCTTTCATGCCTTTGGCCGGCTCCGTCAACACCAGTTCGGCGCCAAGGGCCTTGAGCACCTTGCGTCGCTCGATGCTCATGGACGCGGGCATAGTCAGCATCAACCGATAACCACGGGCGGCGGCAACGAATGCCAGGCCGATACCGGTATTGCCCGAGGTCGGTTCGATGATGGTCATGCCGGGCTTGAGTTTACCGCTGCTTTCAGCATCCCAGATCATGTTTGCGCCGATTCGGCACTTGACCGAGTAACCAGGGTTGCGCCCTTCGATCTTGGCCAGAATGGTGACACCGCGCGGGGCGATACGGTTGATCTGCACCAGCGGCGTATTGCCGATGGAGTGGGCGTTGTCAGCATAGATACGGCTCATGGCTGGGTCCTTATACAGCGTTGAATTAGCCCACCAAGGTATGCCTGTTACTCGTGGTCGTCCAGTCAGTCGAACGTCCGGCTGCCACCGCAGTCAACCGCTTTACATCGCCAGAGATTTGCCGCCATGAAGCGTCGATACAGTTGGCCCCTGTTGACCCTCGCCGGCCTCCTCATGCTACTGGTTGCCTTGCACATCGCCCTGCCCTACATCGTGCGTGATTACCTGAACGAGCGATTGGCCAACATGGGCGACTATCGCGGGCAAATTACCGACGTGGACCTGGCCCTGTGGCGCGGCGCCTACAAAATCAACGGCCTGAAAATCGTCAAGGTCGAAGGCAAAGTCCCGGTGCCTTTCGTCAACGCGCCATTGATCGACCTCTCCGTCAGCTGGCACTCGCTCTGGTATGACCACGCCGTGGTGGCCGAGGCGCAGTTCGACAAACCCGAGGTGAACTTCGTCGACGGCGGTGCCAACAAGAAAAACTCCCAGACCGGTGAGGGCACCGACTGGCGGGCACAATTGGAAAAATTGCTGCCGATTACCCTGAACGAAGTACGGATCAACGACGGGCGGATCACCTTTCGAAACTTCAATTCAAAACCGCCCGTGAACATGAATGCCACCCAGGTCAATGCCAGCATTTACAACCTGACCAATGTGGTTGATACCAAAGGCAAGCGCGACGCCCGATTCGACGGCAAGGCTCTGTTGCTGGGCCATGCACCACTGGAAACAACGGCAACCTTCGACCCGCTGAGCGACTTCCAGGACTTCGAATTTCGCCTGCGCGCCCAAAATCTGGAACTCAAACGCATGAACGACTTCGCCTCGGCCTACGGCAAGTTCGACTTCAATGCCGGCCACGGTGACCTGGTCATCGAAGCCGAGGCCAAAAAGGGTCAACTCACTGGCTATATCAAGCCGCTATTGCACGACGTCGATGTGTTCAACTGGCAACAGGACGTGGAAAACAAAAACAAAGGGATTTTCCGCTCCATCTGGGAAGCCCTCGTCGGTGGCACCGAAAACGTGCTGAAGAACCAGCCGGAGAACCAGTTCGCCACCCGCGTCGAGCTCAGAGGCAACGTACACCAGCGAGATATCAGCGCATTCGAGGCTTTTTTGCAGATTTTGCGTAATGGTTTCATCGAGGCGTTCAATGCCCAGTACGAACGCTCCAAGCCGGATTCGGGGTGAGTCACTAAGTGACGCCCCATTCAGAGACTGAATAAGCCGTCTGCGTTCACAGTCGACCGGACAGCGCGTTATAGTCGAGCCTGACCATTTATTGCGCCCCGCCCTGCCTCGTTCAGGTCGGCGTTACCGTTCGAGGATTAGAGATGAAGTTCGAAGGCACCCAGGCCTACGTCGCCACCGATGACCTGAAACTGGCGGTCAATGCCGCCATCACTCTGGAACGGCCACTGCTGGTCAAGGGCGAGCCAGGCACCGGCAAGACCATGCTCGCCGAGCAACTGGCCGAGTCCTTCGGCGCCAAGTTGATTACCTGGCACATCAAGTCCACCACCAAGGCGCATCAAGGCCTGTACGAGTACGATGCGGTCAGCCGCCTGCGGGACTCGCAACTGGGCACGGAAAAGGTTCACGACGTTCGCAACTACCTGAAGAAGGGCAAGCTCTGGGAGGCTTTCGAGTCCGAAGAGCGGGTGATCCTGCTGATCGACGAAATCGACAAGGCCGACATCGAGTTCCCCAACGACTTGCTGCAAGAACTCGACAAGATGGAGTTCTACGTTTACGAGATCGACGAGACCATCAAGGCCAAGAAGCGCCCGATCATCATCATTACCTCCAACAACGAGAAAGAGCTGCCGGACGCCTTCCTGCGTCGCTGCTTCTTCCATTACATCGCCTTCCCGGATCGCGTCACGATGCAGCGGATCGTCGATGTGCATTACCCGGACATCAAGAAAGACCTGGTCAGCGAAGCGCTGGACGTGTTCTTCGACGTACGCAAGGTGCCGGGCCTGAAGAAGAAGCCCTCGACCTCCGAACTGGTGGACTGGCTGAAACTGTTGATGGCCGACAACATTGGCGAAGCCGTACTGCGCGAACGCGATCCGACCAAGGCCATCCCGCCGCTGGCAGGTGCGTTAGTGAAGAACGAACAAGACGTGCAATTGCTCGAACGTCTGGCGTTCATGAGCCGTCGCGGCACCCGCTAAGAGGCTGATCGCCATGCTGCTCAACCTGTTCAATGAAATGCGTGCAGCCAAGGTGCCGGTCTCGGTGCGCGAGCTGCTGGACCTGATCAACGCGCTGAAACAGCGCGTGACCTTCGCCGACATGGACGAGTTCTATTACTTGTCGCGGGCGATCCTGGTGAAGGACGAAAAGCATTTCGACAAGTTCGACCGGGCCTTCGGTGCGTACTTCAATGGCCTGGAAAAACTCGACGACCACTTGCAGGCCCTGATCCCCGAAGACTGGCTGCGTAAAGAGTTCGAACGCTCCCTGACCGATGAAGAACGGGCGGCGATCCAGTCCCTGGGGGGCCTCGACAAGCTGATCGAAGAGTTCAAGAAACGCCTGGAAGAACAGAAAGAACGCCATGCCGGCGGCAACAAATGGATCGGTACCGGTGGCACCAGCCCGTTCGGCTCCGGTGGCTTCAACCCGGAAGGCATTCGGGTCGGCGATGCCGGCAAGCGTCAAGGCAAAGCGGCCAAGGTCTGGGATCAGCGCGAGTACAAGAACCTCGACGATTCGGTCGAACTGGGCACGCGCAACATCAAGGTGGCTTTGCGTCGCCTGCGTAAATTCGCTCGTCAGGGCGCGGCGGAAGAACTGGACATCGACGGCACCATCGACCACACCGCGCGCGATGCCGGATTGCTGAACATCCAGATGCGTCCGGAACGCCGCAACACCGTCAAGTTGTTGCTGCTGTTCGACATCGGCGGCTCGATGGACGCCCACGTGAAGATCTGCGAGGAGCTGTTCTCGGCCTGCAAGACCGAGTTCAAACACCTGGAGTACTTCTACTTCCACAACTTCATTTATGAATCGGTGTGGAAGAACAACATGCGCCGTACCTCCGAGCGCACCGCCACCATGGATCTGCTGCACAAGTACGGCGCCGACTACAAAGTGATCTTCATCGGCGACGCCGCCATGGCGCCCTATGAAATCACCCAGGCCGGCGGCAGCGTCGAGCACTGGAACGAAGAAGCCGGTTATGTGTGGATGCAGCGCTTCAAGGAAAAGTACAAGAAGCTCATCTGGATCAATCCGTACCCGAAAGATACTTGGGGCTATACCTCGTCGACCAATATCGTGCGGGATTTGATTGATGATCAGATGTATCCGCTGACCTTGCGGGGGTTGGAGGAAGGGATGCGGTTTCTTTCCAAATAAAGCGTTGCACCTGTGGCGAGGGGGCAAGCCCCCTCGCCACAGTTAAAACCGCCGCAAATACTCGACGTGTTCGCGATGAGCGACGTCCTGCACCACCGGCCGCAACCGCACCGTCGCCCCCGGCAAACACTGCGCCAGTCGCGCCACTGCCAATGGCGTCAACGCCCCCAACCGTGGATAACCACCAATGGTCTGCCGGTCATTGAGCAGCACAATCGGCTGCCCATCCGGCGGCACCTGGACCGCGCCCAGCGGGATGCCTTCGGAAATCATCGGCTTGCCCTGATACTGCAACGCCGTTCCCAACAAGCGAATGCCCATGCGATCGGCGCGGCTGTCGAGGGTCCAGGCACTATTGAACGCATCGAACAGACTCTGCCCGCTGAACTCACCAATCTGCGCACCAAGCACCAGGTCCAGCGGTGCAGCGAGGCTCAAGTCCGGTCGCTGGTCCGCCGGCAACTCGCGCAACAGCATCACCGAGTTCCCCGAATAGCTCAACGACTGCCCCTTGGCCAACGGACGACCCATGCCATCGAGACCGCCGAGTTCTTCGCGCACCACCGTCGCCCGGCTGCCAAGCACCTTAGGCGCATCGAATCCGCCCGGCGCCGCCAGATAGGCCCGCGCTCCGAGTAACGGTTGCGTGAATTGCAGTCGTTGGCCCTTATGCAGCCTGAAACTGCGCCATGGCGCCAACACCTCGCCATCGATTTGCGCCCCCAGATCCGCGCCCCCCAGGGCCAGCACGCAATCCTCTTCAGCCACCACGGTGAACCCGCCGAGGGTGATTTCGATCACCGCTGCATCCAGCCCATTGCCCAGCAGCCAATTGGCCCATGACATCGATCGCCAATCCAGCCCGCCGCCCTGGGTCACGCCCAGATGTCGTACGCCAAATCGCCCGGCGTCCTGCAACAGGCACAGCGGCGTACTGGCTTCAATCTTTAGTCGGCTCATGCCAGGGCCTCCAACGGCGTATCGTCACCGCCCAGGTTGATGAACTCGGCATGGCTGACCGGTTCGAAGCGCACGGTGTCGCCCGGTTGCATCAGGCTGTAGCCATCACGCTCGCGGTCGAACAATTTGGCCGGCGTACGGCCGATCAGGTTCCAGCCGCCGGGGGACACCACCGGATAAGCCGCCGTCTGGCGTTCGGCGATGCCGACACTGCCGACGGCAACCTTTTTGCGCGGAGTGTTCAGGCGCGGCGCGGCGAGTACTTCTTCCACCAGGCCCATGAAGGCGAATCCCGGTGCGAACCCCAAGGCGAACACCTGATATTCGCGTTCGCTGTGGCGGCGAATCACCTCTTCCACCGCCAGCCCGCTGCGCTGAGCAAGCAAGCTCAGCTCCGGGCCGACACTCAGGTCATACCAGACCGGCAACACATGGCATTTACCTTTGGCCCGGGCGTTGGGCGATAGATCGATCAAGGCTTCAGCGATCAACTCCCGCGCCTGGGCCGGATTCAACGCGGTCAAATCGTAATGCACCATCAACGTCGTATAGGACGGCACCAGATCGATCAAATGGCTGGCAAATGCTTCTCGCAGGCGTTCGCTGGCGGCGAGCATCCACGGCATATTGGCTTCACTGATTTCATCGAACAGACGCACCATCAGGCAATCCAGCGCCACCACTTCTACCCGTGGTTTCATGACGCGCCCTGCTGATTCAAGGCCTCGCGAATGCGCTGCACAGCGGCCACCGAACTGGCGTTGTCGCCGTGTACGCATAAGGTATTGGCCTGTAAATGCAAGGCACTGCCGTCGCTGGCCGTGAGGTTGTCACCACGGGCAATGATCAGCGCCTGCTCGATGATTTTCTCGGGATCGTGATGCACGGCTCCCGGCAGTTGCCGCGAGACCAGCCGGCCGGCGCTGTCGTAAGCGCGATCGGCGAACGCTTCAAACCACAACGTCACGCCATACTCGTCGCCCAGCTGCTGGGCAGCGCGGTTGTCGCGGGTGGCCATCAGCATCAGCGGCAGCTTCCGGTCGTAGGCCGCCACGGCCTGTATCACCGCGCGCAATTGCGCCGGGTTGGCCATCATGTCGTTGTACATCGCACCATGAGGTTTGACGTAACTCACCCGCCCCCCCTGTGCCCGGCAAATACCGTCGAGGGCGCCGATCTGGTAATGCAACAGGTCCTGCAATTCCTGGGCGGTGTACGCCATGGAGCGGCGACCGAATCCCACCAGATCCTGATAAGCCGGGTGTGCACCAATCTGTACGCCATGGCTCAGGGCCAGACCGACAGTCTTGCGCATGATGCTCGGGTCGCCGGCATGGAAACCGCAGGCGATGTTGGCGCAGTCGATGAACGGCATGACCTCGGCGTCCAGACCCATGGTCCAGTTGCCAAAGCTCTCGCCAATATCGCAGTTCAATAGCAGGCGGTTCACGGTGAACACTCCTGTAGGTTTTTGTCTTTTTAACTGAAGGACATATGCCCCACAGATTATCAGTTGCCGGATATTCGGTTATTGCGCGTCAAGTTGCTTGCCACTGGTTTCCGGCAGACTCAACGCAGCCAGGATCACCACCCCGTAGGACACTGCCGCGAAGGCACCGATTCCCACGCTCAATGGCACCTTCTGGCTGAGCAAGCCGATCAGCAGCGGGAACAACGCCGCCAGCGCCCGACCGATGTTGTAGCAAAAACCCTGGCCCGAGCCACGAATCCGGGTCGGAAACAGCTCGGTCAAAAACGCGCCCATGCCGCTGAAGATCCCTGAAGCGAAGAAGCCCAAAGGGAAACCCAGCCAAAGCATCACGCCGTTGCTGACCGGCAACTGGGTGTACAGCAGAACGATGGTGAACGAGCCGACCGCGAACAAAATGAAGTTCTTTTTACGGCCAAGGAGGTCAGTCAAATACGCACTGATCACGTATCCGACGTAGGACCCGATGATTACCATCGCCAGATAACCGCCCGTGCCGAGTACGCTCAAGCCCCGCTCATTCTTCAGAAATGTCGGCAGCCATGAGGTGATTGCGTAGTAACCGCCCAGCGCGCCAGTGGTCAGGATCGAAGCGCGAATGGTGGTGAAAAGGATGCCGGGGGCAAAAATCTCATAGAACTTTGCCGGATTGTTTGGCTCTTGTTTGGCTTTGGCTTCGCGGTAGATTTCCGGGTCTTTCACCAGGCGACGGACGAAGATCACGAAAATCGCCGGCACGATGCCCAAGATGAACAGCGCCCGCCAAGCGTCTTCCGGCGGCAATACCGAGAACAGCAGCGCATACAGAATCGCTGTCAGCCCCCATCCCAGTGCCCAGCCCGATTGCACCATGCCGACAGCTTTGCCACGGTCCTTGGCACGAATCACTTCGCCCATCAGCACCGCGCCGGCGGTCCATTCGCCACCGAACCCGAAGCCCATCAAGGTGCGGCTGATCAACAGTTGTTCGTAGCTTTGCGCAAAGCCACAGAGGAAGGTGAAGAACGCGAACCACAGCACCGTCAGTTGCAGAGTGCGTACACGACCGATGCGGTCGGAAAGAATCCCCGCCACCCAGCCACCGATGGCCGAGGCGATCAAGGTGCTGGTGTGAATCAGCCCGGCCTGGCCGGTGGTGATGCCCCACATGGCAATCAGGGTCGGCACCACGAAGCTGAGCATCTGGGTGTCCATGCCGTCCAGGCCATAACCGATCTTGCAACTCCAGAACGTGCGACGCTCCTGCTGATTGATGTTGCGGTACCAGTCGAAAGGCCCGGGGCGAGCCGTGGGCTTGGGGATATCGAGGGTGTCGGGCGCACTCATGGCAAATCTCCGTGCAAATTTTATTGGTATTGTTCTGAGCCCCGACGACGCCTATCGTGGGAACCGGATGTGCTGATTTTTGGACGCCCGGCCCTGTTGCGTCCAACTAATAAAAACCCGCCCTAGAGATAAGAAAACCTTATCCCACAAGCTGAGTCCCACGAGCTGCCCCATGAACCTGAAGTTTCTCGAGTCCTTTGTCTGGGTCGCCCGACTCAAGAGTTTCCGCCTGACGGCAGACAAGCTCTTCACCACCCAGGCGTCGATTTCCAGCCGCATTGCCGTGCTCGAAGGTGAGCTCGGGGTGAAGCTGTTTCTGCGCGACTCTCGCGGCGTGAGCTTGACGCCCGAAGGCTTGAAAGTGCTCGAATATGCCGAGCAGATGATGGACACGATGCAGGCGCTCAAGCACTCGATCGAGACGCGTTCGAGCAAGGTCGGACGGGTTCGGATCGGCGTCATGGACACCGTGATCCACACCTGGCTCAGCCCCTTGGTGGCGCAGATGATGGATCACTATCCACTGGTGGAAATCGAGCTGGTGGCCGATACCGCGCTCAACCTCTGCGATCAGCTGCAAAAAGGCTTCCTCGATCTGATCCTGCAAACCGACCTGTTGCGTCAGGAAAGCGTACGCAGCCTGGAGCTGGCCAGCCATCCGATGGGCTGGATCGTGGCCAGCAATTCCATCTACAACCGGGAGTATTCGGGTGTCGCCGACCTGGCGCGGGAGCGGATCATCACCTATTCGAAGAACTCCCGCCCCCATCAGGACATCTTGAGCCTGATGCAGGCCAACGGGGTCATGGCGCCACGGCTGAACTGTGTGAACTCAGTGTCGGCGATCACCCGCTTGCTGCGCGACGGTTTCGGCATCGGCGCGCTGCCGCCCGTGCTGGTGGCCGAGGAGTTGGCACGGGGGGAATTGACCTTGCTGGCCATCGATCAGCGGCCGCCGAATTTGCAGGTGGTGGTGTCGTGGCGGGTGGGTGTGGAATGGGTCGAGGAGATTGTGACGTTGTGTCAGCAAGTCCTGGAGCGCTATGCGCAGAAAGTGGGTGAGCACTACATCGTCTTGAGCCAATCATAGGCCCGAATCTGAGAGAAATGCTGTTCACTTAAGAGAATCTTGAATCAGAGAAACCTGTGGCGAGGGAGCTTGCTCCCGCTTGAGTGCGTAGCACTCACAAAAATTGGCGATGTTTGTCAGATTTTTGGGGCAGCTACGCAGCCCAGCGCGAGCAAGCTCGCTCGCCACAAAGGGACGCACGATCCAAGAGCGCGCCTAAATGAACAGCATTACGAATCTGAAAGACACCTTCCAAATTGTAAATATGAACCACTATCATTTGCATTATTTATTCAAAACGGTATTCTCAGCGCGCTTTCAGCTAATCAATTGTCCAGAAGGAGTCGGACCTGATGCGCGGCCACACGCAAAAACAGCAGCAATTGCTCGCTCACTGGAGCGAAGCTCTTGGTACTAAGGCTTTCCAGTCCCACCGCATCACTCTCGATCATTTGAGCAATGCACTGGAACCCGCCGCCCAGCGCTGTTTCCAACGCCTGATCCAGGCGCTGTTTCGTGAAGATCTGATCAACCCCGACACCTGCAAATACGATGACTCCAGCCGTTGCTGGCTGCCACTTGGCAATGGCGCGCATCTTTGCTTCGAGCACTTGTCCGGCGGCAGAATGAACAGCTGGGACATACGCGGCAGCATCGTCCTGCACACCCCCGACAGACTCCCCCAGAAAATCCAGTTGCCCAGCGAACTGCTCGCTCATCTGAGCACTCAACTCAACCCGCCAGCCTCCCCTCAGGTACTGGAACGTCTGGCCCGGGAGCTGGATGACAGCTTCAGCAACGACACCCTGTGCCTGGCGTTTCACCATGGATGGACCGAGCGCCTGAGAGAGCAGATCGATACCGAGTACGACGACAATCTGCTCGCATGGCTCAACGCCGGCTCCAGCCACCAGAACCCTACGTCATTGCTCGAACAGTGGGGCACTCTGGGCCATCCGTGGCACCCCAACTACAAGACCAAACTGGGCTTGAGCGCCGCTCAGGTCATCGCTTTCTCGCCAGAATTCGAAGCGAGTTTTCCGATTGTCCTGTGCGCCCTGCATCGCCAGTACGCCCACGTTGAAGCGCTGGCTGGCACCACCGATTACTGGGACTGGTGGCAAGGTCACTTCCCACAGGCCGCCGAGCAATTGCAACGCCATTTGCAGCAGCTGGGTCTTGAAGCAAAAGATTACCTCCCGCTCCCATCGCACCCATGGCAAGCCCATGAAGAGCTGCCACATTCGTTCGCCAACGAGATCGCCGACAACCTGCTGATCGTCACTGACATCGTTGCTTTTACCGGCCACCCAACCATGTCCTTCCGCACGGTCCTGCCGCAGGCCAGTCGCACGGCGCCGATGGTCAAACTGCCGGTGGCTCTGCGACTGACCAGCGTGCAGCGCACCGTGTCACCACGCTCTGCCAGGATGGGTCCGCGCATCAGCCAGCTGATATTGGACATTCTCGATCAGGAGCCGCAGATCCAGCGTCTGCTGAACATCGTTCCCGAGCGCATCGGCGTGCACTACGCACCGCTACCGGCCGATGACGAGCGCTCCCGGCATGCTGGCGTGTTGTATCGCGACAACCCGCTTACCCTCTTGCAAGAAGGCGAGTTGGCGGTACCGGTCGGCAGCCTGTTCGCCGTCAACGAATTCGAGCAACCGCTGCTGCGTGATTGGGTAAGGCTGGCTCAGGGCAGTGACGACAGCGAGGCCATGCTGACGTTCTTCGACGATTACCTGTCGATTGCCGTACCGAGCCTGCTGGGCATTTACCTGATGTATGGCGTGGCGTTCGAAGCGCATCAGCAAAACAGTTTCATGGTGATGGGCGCTGACGGCCAGTTGAATCGGCTGCTATTGCGTGATTTCGGCGACGTTCGTATCGATCGCAAAACCCTGCACGCCAAGGGTCTGGATATCCAGTTGCACGATCCGAAAATGACCCTGTATGACGACTCAGGCTTTGTCCGCGACAAACTCCTGCACACCACCTTCATGTGCCATCTCGGTGAGCTGACTTTGCTTTGCGCCCGCCATTGGAATGTGCCGGAAAATATCCTTTGGGAGCGATTGGCATCGCACGTTGCACAGTGCTTCGAGACCTTGCGCGAGCGCGTTGAACCGACACGTTGGGAACGCGAGCGCCAGGCCTTGCTGGAACAGGATTGGCCCGCCAAATCGTTCATGCGCATGCGCTTGCTCGACAGTCATGCCGACATCGTCGGACGCCTGAGTAACCCGCTGCGACCCAACACCCATGCTCGCTGACGGTCGCGCCCTGCGACTGCTGATTGTCATCCAGTTTGTCTCCATGGGCGCAATGGAAATGAGCGGCCCGTTCTGGCCCTTGCAGATCCAGCATCTGCTCGGGCCGGAGGGCGCCGCCTATACCGCGCTGTTATCGGCGATGGTTTATGCCGGTCCGATGCTGGCGGCCATGCTCCTGACACCCATGTGGGGCCGGTTGGGGGATCGCACCGGACACAAACCGATGATTGTCCGGGCGTTGCTGGCCCTTGCGCTGTGCCAAGGGTTGGCGGCCATCACCCTCGACCCGTGGCTGCTGGTGGGTATTCGCGTGATGCAAGGCGCATTGGCCGGTTTTCTCGCTGCCGCGCAAGCCTATGCCCTAGCCTGCTGCGACAGTTCCAGACGGGGTCACACCCTGGCCCGCCTGCAATCGGCAACCGCCGTCGGCTCATTGATCGGCCCTGTGCTGGGTGGCTGGCTGATGGACGTCTCGGGGTTTGCCCTGCTCTGTTATGGCGCGACAGCGATTTGCCTGCTGTGCGCACTGGGGAGTTTTTTCCTGCCGGCCGACAAGGCTCGGACCTCGAAGAAAAAAGTGGTTGAGCCGGTTGCCCTGCCCAAAGGCTGGCTCGGTGGAGTTCTGTTGGTGATCGTGTTGATTCAGGCCGCGAAGATGATGCCGCAGTCGTTCTACGCGCTGTACGTCGCGAACATCCTGCATGCCCCAAGCTGGCTTATTGGCGCCACCTACGCGGCGAGCGCCGCGACCCTGGCCATTTGCGCACCGCTGTGGGGACGCCTGTTCGACCGCTGGCAGCCGGCCTACACCTTGCGCGTCATCGAAGGCGTGGCCTGGTTGTGTGCACTGACGCTGGCGGCCACCGCATTGGCCAACGAATGGCTGGGGTTTCTCGTCAGCCGACTCGTCTGGGGCATCTGGCAAGGCGCCCTGCTGCCCGTCGCCTATGCCCTGATCGCCAACACCATTTCCATCACCCAGCAGGGCTTCGCGCTCGGCCTGGGCAACAGCGCGGCAAAGGCTGGCGCGCTGCTCGGTGTCGTCCTTGGCGGGATCGGCATGGGCCTGGTTGGCCTGGCTCACAGTTTCTGGCTGGTGGCGCTGACCTACGCCATAGCCGCCATCGGGATCCGCTGGGTGCGCTCATTAAACTCCGCGCCCGACCGCTCGACCTTATCGCCTCACACTTATCACAACTAAAAAAGACCACGTCATGATCCGAACCAAACTCTCTCTGCTGATCCCGCTGCTCGGTACCTTCAGCGCCCAGGCCTGGGCCGAGGATACTGAACAGCAACCCGGCACCTTGAACATGCAACCCACCGTCGTTTCCGCGACTCGCAGCGAAGCGAGCATTGCTTCGATTCCGGGCTCGGTCCAGGTGATCGACGAGCAGCAGGTCCGTGAGCAGAGCGGCGCGGGTCGCCGGGTCTCCGACATCCTCGGGCAACTGGTCCCCGGCCTTGCGCCGTCCAGCGGCGGGATGAGCAACTTCGGTCAGACCCTGCGCGGGCGCAACATGCTGGTGTTGATCGACGGCGTATCGCAGAACGCCACGCGCGACAACTTCCGCCAGCTCAACAGCATCGCCCCGGCCAGTATCGAACGCATCGAAGTGATCTCTGGCGCCAGCAGCATCTACGGTGCCGGGGCTTCAGGCGGCATCATCAACATCATCACCAAGCGCAATCAGGGCCAGGACATTGCCTACAGCAGCAAACTGGGCCTGACCAGCGGCAACAACCTCAACCGCAAAGGCTTCGCCTACGAAGCCTTTCAGAGTGCGACGGGGCGCAAGGATGCCCTGGACTGGTATGTCTCCGCCGACCTGACCCAGCGTAACGATCAGTACGATGGCAACGGCAACCGCATCCCGCAAGACACCTCCCAGGGCAGCAACATGGACACCGAAACCTATGACCTGCAAGGTCGTTTCGGTTATGAACTGGATGCTGACAAAAAACTCAGCCTGTCGCTGCAGGACTACAAGGACCAGCAGGACACGGGCTATACCAAAGACCCGAAAAACTCGCAGCAGGCCGTGGCGGTCAAAGGGCTGAAACTCGACGACCAACCCTATACCCATAATCAGGCGGTCAACCTCAACTACACCGACAAGGACTTCTACGGTCAGGGCCTGCAACTGGAAAGCTACTGGCGCCGTGCCGATGCACTGTTCTTTCCGGACCTGTCGCGAGGCAGGGCCGGGATCTCCGACAACAACAGTGTGCAGGATGTCTACGGCCTGCGCGCGGCCATCGACACGCCGCTGCCGGCGATCGGGAGTGCCACGGGTAATCTGGTGTGGGGCGCTGATTATGATAACGAGCGCTCTCGCCAACGAGGTGATCAATACACGCTCAATGGCCTGAATTACACCAAGACCGGCACCACCTACGAGCTGGGCCCGGACATCGAAACCACCACCAAGTCGCTGTTCGGGCAGATGTCCTGGGACATCGGTGACTGGACTTTGCGTGGCGGTGTGCGCCGTGAATGGATCGAAAGCGAGGTCTCCGACAGCATCGCTTATGGTCAGATCGTCCAGACCGGCGTACGCGCAACGCTGCCCGGTGACACCCTCAAATACGATGCCACCCTGTACAACCTGGGGGCGGTCTACCACCTGAGTGAAAACCAGGACGTCTTCGCCAATTACAGCCAGGGGTTTTCGCTGCCGGATATCCAGCGCTTCATGCGTGATGTCAGCAGCACCTTCGACATTCAGAGCCTCAACGCCCAGGCCATCAAGGTCGACAGTTACGAACTGGGCTGGCGCGGTAACTGGGATCAGTGGCAGGCCGATGTCACTGTGTACGAAAACACATCGGACGTGACTCAGTTCTACGATGCCAATGATCGCGTATTGCGCCTGATCAACCAGAAAGAGCGAGTTCGCGGCATCGAAAACAGCCTGACCTATCGCGCGACCGATCGCTGGTCGGTGGGTGGCACTTATGCCTGGGCCAAAGGCGAGACCGAGCAGAACGGCAAATGGATCGATCTGCCGGCTACGCGCATCTCACCGGCCAAGACCACACTGTTCGTCGGCTACACCGAAGACGATTACACCCTGCGCCTGCAAGGCATGCGTTTGGCCAATTACGATGCCGCCGCCAAGGACAACAACGGACGCGAGATCGAAGGCTATACGCTGGTGGACCTGCTTGGGTCCGTGCAACTGCCGGTCGGTCGTCTTGAGGGCGGCGTGTATAACCTGACCAACCGCACCTACCAGAACCTGTTCACCCAGGCCAACGCCAGAGCGCCGTACGCCAACGCCGAAGGCCGCACACTGAGCATGAGCTACTCGGTCGACTGGTAAAAACAGGAGCCGGCTTGCCAGCGATGCGGTCTGCCAGGCATACCGCGTCGCGGCAATCGCCGGCAAGTCGGCTGTAGGAGCTGCCGAAGGTTCGGGCCGCGTTCGGACGATCTTTTGATCTTTTTCTTACAACCCGCGCAAATCCCGCTCTTCAATCGGCCGGCTCTGGCGCAAACGCTTGCCGCCCAGCACCACCCAGTCGATCAGTCGGAACAGGCATTCAATGCCGAACGACAGCAGCAACGCGCCGCTCATGCCCCAGATCATCGCTTCCGGGGTCAGCAATATCTGGTAGCTGTAGCCGGTCCAGGTTTCCTTGCGAATATCCGGGTCGGCCGCCAGCACCACTTGCAGGAAGCGGATGTACCACGGGCCCTGCATGGCCTGGAATTGCTTGTCGAGGGCCAGCTGACGGGTGAGCAAGGTACTCAGGCTGTCGGCATCGCTGCGAAAGATCGGGTCTTCGCTGGCACGGTAATGAGCCACGAGCGCCTGCATGTCGCCCTTGAAGAACTGCTCGGCAGTGCCCTGGAAGCCGCGCAAACCGGTTTGCGCCTCGATCAGATGCGCCTCGACCCGCTTGGCATAATCATTGATGAATCCAGGCACCTGGACACCGATCAACAGGCCCGCCGCGAACAACACCAGCCGTAGATAACTGAGCAACATGGGGGATAGATCCTTATTCGGTCTTGCCCTGGCTAACGCATTCACCGCGCCGCCAGAGGCTCCATTGGCCCGGTTCGTAGCGGGTCCAGGTTTCGTTTTCGGTCAAGGGTTCGGTGGCGATCACCGTGACCACATCGTTAGGCGTGGTTTCGGCCTGGAAATCGACGATCACATCGACGTCCTTCAAACGTGCCGGGCCGAACGGTGCTCGGCGGGTGATCTGGGCCAATTTGCTCGAGCAATAGCAGAACAGCCAGTCGCCGTCGCTGAGCAGGCAGTTGAACACGCCTTTGCTGCGATATTCGGCGCAGGCGGCCACCAGGTCCGGCAGCAGTTCTTCAATCGTTACCGGCTCGGGGAACGCAGCACGCACCCGGTTGAGCAAATCGCAGAACGCCGCTTCGCTGTCGGTATCGCCGACTGGGCGGTAGAAACTGGCGGTCGGGTTGAAGTCGGCCAACTGGCCGTTGTGGGCGAAACACCAGTTGCGCCCCCACAACTCACGCACGAACGGATGGGTATTGGACAGACACACTTTGCCGACGTTGGCCTGGCGGATGTGGCCAATCACCACTTCACTTTTGATCGGATAGCGCTGCACCAGGTTCGCCACTTCCGACTCGCTGCTCGCTGCCGGGTCCTGGAACAGCCGCAGGCCACGACCCTCATAGAAAGCGATGCCCCAGCCGTCCCGGTGCGGCCCGGTGCGACCGCCACGCTGCATCAGCCCGGTGAAGCTGAACACGATATCGGTCGGGACATTGGCGCTCATGCCCAATAACTCACACATGCTCGGACTCTCGATTCAATGCAGGGACACGGTTACAGACGCGGTTCGACCCGCAAACGCTGAGGATTGCTCGGCACCGGTGGCCGACCGTAACGATCATCGCCGGCACCGCCGAACGGTTGCTCAGCTTCAGGCTCGTCGGCCCGCGCCGCAGCCTTGGCGGCCTCCGCCCGCGCCTTGCGAGCATTGGACGCGCGCTCGATGGGGAAACGGATCGCCACGAGCACCAGGTAAAGGCCGAAGGCAATCATGCCGTACATGAACAGGTCGGAAATCGCCCGCCAGGCGTTGTTGCCCACCTTGAACAATAGATCGAGGGCGGTGATGGCGATGGCCGGGGCGACCTTTTCCTTCACCGGGTCGATGATGGTCGGGCTGAACAGCAACACCGCCATCAGCAGCCGCAGCGGCTCACGCAGCCAGCGCCACATCCAGCGGGTGATGCGCATCCACACCAACAGGCAGCCCAAAGCAGCGAAGGCGTAGAGGCCCCAAGCGATCAGATAGTCGTTCTCGGTCATGGTGTCCATGGCAAGGCAGGCAAAGAGGCGCTTATAGTAACGACTTTTCGCACGTCAGGCTTGCCCCAATACCAGTCGGGCAAGACACAGACCCTATGGGAACGAGCTTATGTGGTGAGGGGGCTTATGTGGCGAGGAAGCTTTTGTGGTGAGGGCGCTTGCCTGTGGCGAGGGAGCTTGCTCCCGTTGAACTGCGCAGCAGTTCCTTTTTTGGGGCCGCTGCGCAGCCCACCGGGAGCAAGCTCCCTCGCCACAAAAGCCACTCGCCACAGACAAACCCCCTTACCATAAGCCCGCTCCCACAGGTTGCGAAGCCCCTATTCCGTACATCGTCCGAGAGCCATTCATGCCCCTATCCGCCAACGTCACCAGCGCCCCGATTGCCCACAAGGCCGACGGTTCTGACCCGTATGCCTGGCTGCAGGAGCGCGACACCGATGCGGTGCTCGATTACCTGAAAGCTGAAAACCGCTATCAAGAAGCGCAAACCGCCGATCAGGCCGGGCTGCGCGAAACCCTGTTCGAAGAGATCAAGGGGCGGATTCTCGAAACCGATCTGTCGCTGCCTTCGCCCTGGGGCCCGTACCTGTATTACACCCGCACCACCGCCGGCGATGAATACGCCCGCCACTACCGCTGCCCGCGTCCAGCCGATGGCAGCCTGCACATCGACGAAAACCAGGAACTCCTGCTGCTTGATCCGAATGCATTGGCCAAGGGCGGCTTCTTTTCCCTGGGTGCGTTCAGCATCAGCCCGGACCACCAGCGCCTGGCCTACAGCATCGATTCCAGCGGCGAAGAGATTTACACGCTGTTCGTGAAGGAATTGTCCGATGGCCGCGTCAGCGAACTGGAGTTCCAGAACTGCGACGGCAGCATGACCTGGGCCAACGACAGCCTGACGCTGTTCTTCGGCGAACTGGACGATACTCATCGCCCGCACAAACTGTTCCGCTATCGGCTGGACGGTACCGCGGCCGAAGAGGTGTTCCATGAGCCAGACGGTCGGTTCTTCCTGCATTGCTACCGCTCAAGCTCCGAACGGCAACTGCTGTTGTCGCTGGGCAGCAAGACCACCAGCGAAGTCTGGGTACTCGACGCCTCGCTGCCGCATCAGGCCTTTACCTGCCTGGCGCCGAGGGTCGAAGCACATGAGTACGATGTCGACCACGGCAAACTCGATGGCGAGTGGACGTGGCTGATCCGCACCAACCGCGACGGCATCAACTTCGCCTTGTACCGGGCCGCCGATACCGGCGTCGCACCGACCGAAGCCGACTGGCAGAACGTGATTCCCCACAGCGACACAGTGATGCTCGAAGGCATGAGCCTGAACGCCGAGGCCATGACCCTGAGCCTGCGCGAAGGTGGCCTGCCGATCATCGAAGTCCACCCCCGGGACCTGGTGCCGTATCGCGTGCAATTGCCGGATGCGGCCTACAGCCTGCATGTGCAGAACAGCCTGGAATTTGTCAGCGACCGGATCCGGCTGCGCTACGAGGCCTTGAACCGCCCGGCGCAAATCCGCCAACTGATTCTGACCACCGGCGAGCAGAAAGTCCTCAAGGAAACCCCGGTGCTTGGCCTGTTCGACGCCGATGCGTACGTTAGCCAACGGCTGTGGGCGACGGCACCGGACGGTACGCAAGTGCCGATCAGCCTGGTGGTCAAACGCGAATTCCTCGGTAAGCCGACGCCGCTTTATCTGTACGGCTACGGCGCCTACGGCGAAAGCCTCGACCCGTGGTTCTCCCACGCCCGCCTGAGCCTGCTGGATCGCGGCATGGCGTTTGCCATCGCGCATGTACGCGGCGGCGGTGAATTGGGCGAAGCCTGGTATCGCGCCGGCAAGCAGGAACACAAGCACAACACCTTCAGCGACTTCATTGCCTGCGCCGAACACCTGATCGTCAATGGCTTCACCACCTCCAGGCAACTGGCGATCAGCGGTGGCAGCGCGGGAGGCCTATTGATCGGCGCGGTACTCAATCAACGGCCGGAGCTGTTCGGTGCGGCGATTGCCGAAGTGCCGTTCGTCGACGTACTCAACACCATGCTCGACCCGGAGCTGCCGCTGACCGTCACCGAATACGACGAATGGGGCAACCCGCAAGAGCCGGACGTCTATGATCGGATCAAGGCTTACGCCCCGTATGAAAACGTCGCTGCACAAGCCTATCCGGCGACGCTGGTGATCGCCGGCTACAACGACAGTCGCGTGCAGTACTGGGAAGCGGCCAAGTGGGTGGCGAAATTGCGAGCCACCAAAACCGACACCAATCTCTTGCTGCTCAAGACTGAATTGGGCGCGGGGCATGGCGGGATGAGCGGTCGTTATCAGGGATTACGTGATGTAGCCCTCGAATACGCATTTGTTTTTAAGGTTTTGGGCATTGCCTGAGGAACTTGGTCCGGTGTCCCGGTCTTAATTCCAGACACCGGATGCCGATACAACACACATCCAAAAAAACCGGAACCAGACACAAGAAAAAGACCGTGACGACATGTCAGAACCGACCTTACTGAACAAAGAAATTCGCGACTGGCTGATGGACTGCGGCCTGTTCGATCAACTGCTGCCGGCAGACTTCGCGGCGGCTTCGGGTTATTTCAGCATCAGCACCATCGCCGAAGGCGAAGAGATTTTCCATGAGGGCGATGCCGGCAGTTTCATGTGCATCATCCACACCGGCCAGGTCGCGGTGCAGAAAACCAACAGCGAAGGGCAACGGGTGACCATGGCCACCTTGCGCAGCGGTCGGGCGTTTGGCGAAATGGCCGTACTCGACGGCGAACGGCGCTCAGCCAGTTGCGTGGCCGCGAGCAATTGCCAGCTGCTCAACCTGGGCAAGGACTCCCTGGAAAAGATGCTCAACGAGGCGCCGAAAATCGCCGCCAAGATCATCCGCGCCCTCGCCGTCTCCCTCTCCAAACGCTTGCGCATGGCCGACGGACAACTGCTCTCGCAACAGGTCTAGCCTCCCGGTGTTTTGATTTTCGTCGTGCCCGGCTCAAGACCCGGCAAGGTCTGGTCCTTGGGCGGATTGGGCATTTCGATCGGCGGTAACAACGGTGGCCCGCCACTGCCGGAACCGGCTCTGGGCACGCTGGTCGGGGTGATCTGCGGATACGGCGTCGGGGTGGCGGTGCCGGGTGAACCGTGCAGCGGCGCGGGGCTGGTGGGGATGGCTTGCAGCTCCTGGGCCTGCACTGCAGTTATCGAGAGCGCGGCCAGGGCAATGACCGTTAGAATGGTGCGCTTCATCAAGGGCTCCGTTGGCCTTGTTGTCTTTTTGCAGGCTACTCCCAACTGCACTTGTTTGCCTTCTTCCATCTATCAATTTTCTCCTCAAGAGAGCCTCATGAAACGTTTCGTTCTGCTCGACACCACGCCCATTCCTGAAAACGGCGGTGCCCTGTGCCTGTTCGAATACGGCGAGGACTTCGTCATCAAGATTCAGGGCGGTGACGGCGGGCAGTTGATGAACACCCGCATGCACGGCTCCGAAGATGCCTTGGCCGAGATCCCGTGCCGCAAGGTTGCCGGCCGGCCAAATTCACGGGTATTGATCGGTGGCCTGGGCATGGGCTTTACCCTCGCCTCGGCGCTCAAGCATTTGGGCAAGACAGCTGAAGTGGTAGTCGCCGAACTGGTACCCGGCGTGGTGGAGTGGAACCGTGGACCGCTGGGTGAAAAAGCCGGTAATCCGCTGCTCGACCCGCGCACGGTGATCCGCCTGGAAGACGTGGCCAAGGTGCTGCAAGCCGAACCGCAAGGTTTCGATGCGATCATGCTCGACGTCGACAACGGCCCCGAAGGCCTGACCCAGAAGGCCAACAGCTGGCTCTACTCCGCCGGTGGCCTGAGTGCATGTGCCAAGGCCCTGCGGCCAAAAGGCGTGCTGGCGGTGTGGTCGGCCAGCGCCGACCGGCAGTTTTCCGACAAGCTGAAAAAGGCCGGTTTCAAGGCCGAGGAAGTGCAAGTTTTCGCCCACGGCAACAAGGGCACCCGCCACACCATCTGGATTGCCGAGAAGCTCAAGGGCTGAGCTAAACTCTGTTCATAACCGTCATTAGTCTTTTTACAAAGGTGAACCCATGAGTTCGTCCACCCCGACCAACACTTCGAAACTGGACCGCATCCTTGCCGACAATCAGCGCGACAAGGAAATGGGTTACCGCGACAAAGCCCTGAAGATGTACCCGCACGTGTGCGGCCGCTGCGCCCGTGAGTTCTCCGGCAAGCGCCTGAGCGAACTGACCGTGCACCACCGCGACCACAACCACGACAACAACCCGCAGGACGGTTCGAACTGGGAACTGTTGTGCCTGTATTGCCATGACAACGAGCATTCGCGTTATACCGATCAGCAGTATTTTGGCGAAGGTTCGCTGAGTACGCCGAAGATTGCCAAGGCGACGCATAACCCGTTTGCGGCGTTGGCGGGGTTGATGAAGAAAGAAGACTGAAGATATTCGTTGGACATGCTGGCCTCTTCGCGGGCGAGCCTCGCTCCTACAGGTTTACGCGACAACCGCGTATGACATTGAAACCTGTAGGAGCGAGGCTTGCCCGCGAAGGCTATCTCCCTGACACCACCAATCTCCAAACTGAACACCCCTCTCCCAATCCCCGTATAATCGCGCTTTTTTCCCCGAAGGCACCCCGCTCGTGGCAGACAAACGGTACAGCTGCATTGGTTTGTATAACCCCAAATCACCGGAGAACGTCGGTTCGGTAATGCGCGCCGCCGGCTGCTATGGCGTGGCATCGGTGTTCTATACCGGCAAGCGCTATGAACGCGCCGCCGATTTCGTCACCGATACCAAGCGCGTCCACTACGACATTCCGCTGATCGGCATCGATGACCTGAAGAAAATCCTGCCCCTGGGCTGTGTGCCGGTCGCCGTGGAACTGGTCGATGGCGCCCGCTCGCTGCCGGAATACACTCACCCGGATCGCGCCCTCTACATCTTCGGCCCCGAAGACGGCTCGCTGGATAAAGAGATCCGCGAGTGGTGCGAAGACGTGGTCTATATCCCGACCACTGGCTGCATGAACCTGGCGGCCACCGTCAACGTCGTGCTGTACGACCGCATGGCCAAGGGCAACAACACCCGTTCGGGCCCGAAATTCCGCTGAAGCACCGCACATTCGATGGAACAAGCCACCCGCCTCGGCAGTCAGCTTATCTATCTACACCTAACGCCTGGAGACAGATCATGAGCGACCTCAAACGCGTAGAGCCTATCGAGTCCACCCCGTTCCAGACTCAGCCCACGCAAAACGTCCAGGGGTGGGAGCGTATCGGCTCTCTGGCCGGCGGTGTGGTGATGGTCGGCAAGGGCCTGCGTCGCGGTGGGGTGTTCGGGTTGATTCAAGTGGCGATTGGCGGCGTGGCCCTGGCTCGCGGTATCACCGGGCACAGTTCGGCGAAAAGTTTTCTGGAAAAAAGCCGTCAGGACATGAACAACGTGCGGGCCAGGATCGAGCGGGCCGGGGAAGAGTTGAGCCAGTTGAAGGCGAATGCCAAAGCGGCGACCAACACTGCCACAGTCACCGGTAATGATTCTTTGAAGTCGCCGAAAGCCGGGGTTTGATCCGGAATTTGCGGTGAGGCTTACCCGCGAAGGCGATATTACTGAAGCAACCCGGTATCAAGCACCTTGGAAGGCTCGCCAATAACGCTCTCACTGAGCTGAACGAATTCCTTGGTATCGACACGCTCCAAATGCATCGCCCCACGCAGCACATCGTCCAGCGAGCGCTTGTTGCGGGTCTTCAGGCGAATCTCGCGATCCAGTTCCTGTAGCAACACCACCGCTTTGGCCACCTGCGCCGGGTCGATTTTCTCCCCGCGCAACGTCGTGACTTTTTGGCTGGCTTTGGTCAATTTGCTCTGCAGGCTCTCATACCGCTCATCACTCATGCCGCCCGCGCGGCGCACCAGTTCGATGGCGTAATACTCGGCAAACCCTTCACTGATCCAGTCGCTGCGCTGGCTGTCGTTGATCCGCCCGAACACCTGAGCCAATTCGCGCACCAAGGCACTGGTGCCACTTTCGCTGACCAGCGGCAGACGGCTATTGAGGTAGATCGATTCATGGGCCCCCAGGCTGCCGCGCCACATCGGGTCATTGGCGCCGACAATCAGCAGTTTGCTGGGGTGACGCGGAAAAACTTCCTGCACTTGCGGCCAGACAAAGGTCAGCAACGTCAGAACATCCATGCGGCGCATGCCCTGGCCTTGGGGCGAGGCCACAGTGACTTCGGTTTCCCCCAGTCGCGTACGCCGGCTACCGAGGTTACCGGCGAGCATCCAACCGGTAGGACGGTCGAACAGGCGCGAGACGTTATCGATGCGGAACTTGTTCTTGCCGATCCGCGGCCAAGCGGTTTCGACGCTTTTCCAACCGGTGGGCAATTCGAATTCCAGGCGTGACACCAACTCGATACCGTCCTGCTGATCGAGTTTGGCCGCGGGCACCAGGTCATCGCCACGCATCAGCGCCCACGCTGGCGTCATGCGCGTGTCGAAGCTGCCGCTCTTGCGCCCATGGCTGATGCGCACGCGGTAGGTCAGGCTGGCCTTGTCGGCGCCCGGGCGCCAGACACCACGGGCCTGCTTGCCCGGTGTGAGCTGCCATTGGCCATCGGCCTTGAAATCGCTGTAGTGACTGCCGTCGCCCAAGTCAAAATCCAGACTGCGCACCGCCGAGCCTTGAGCCAGGGTCAGGCGCACTTCGGCCTGATCGCTTTGCGGCAACAGGCGCACGTGATAATCCAGATCGACTTTCTTCGCCGCCCACACGGGCGAACTCAGGGCCAGCAACCCGACAGTCAACGCCCGCAGCACTCCCACCGCCATACACACCCCTATTGTGGCGAGCGAGCTTGCTCGCGCCGGGCTGCGTAGCGGCCCAAAATTCTTGTAATCACTGCCGATTGTGTGGCGGCAATGAATTAACCCGCGCGAAAAATCAGATGATCTTCCCAATCATCTTCGGCCACGCTGCCCTCGGCGAGCATGCGCCCGGACTGGGAAATACGTTCGTGATGCACCGCCTCGCGATCACCGCACACCAGGTGATGCCAGAGCGGCAGGTCCTTGCCTTCGCTGACCAGTCGATAACCGCAGGTCGGCGGCAGCCATTTGAACTCATCGGCCTTGCCCGGCGTGAGCTGAATGCAATCGGGCACAAAGTCGCGGCGGTTGGGGTAATCGGTGCACTGACAGGTTTTGAGGTCCAGCAGTTTGCAGGCGATGCGCGTGTAGTAGACCGCGTTGTCGTCTTCATCCTCGAGCTTTTGCAGGCAGCACAGGCCACAGCCGTCGCACAGCGACTCCCATTCCTCTTGATCGAGTTGATCGAGGGTTTTGCGTATCCAGAACGGTTCGACTTTGGCGGCCATGGTTCAAGCATCGACATCAGGTGGTGAAAAGGCCGCCAGTCTAGTGCCAAGGCACCGGCGGGCCAAGCATTGGCGACTATCGGTACAACGGAACTTGTCAGTTATAGCGTCGCCAAGTAGCTTTGCCGTCGCAAGGAGCCATGCTCAAATGCCATTAACGCTCAACTGCGTTGCATTCAGGTGAACTACCCAGGCTCTCGAAAAACCGCATCGCTCAGTTCGACTGCGCCCGCAGGTTTCAGACGACCCTCACTTTCAAACGTAAAGGAATCTCTTGATGAGTGCTAATCCACGCGTTGCCGACTACGCCATTCACCCTCAGTTCACCGATCGCTGGTCGCCCCGTGCCTTCACCGGCGAAACCATTCCCGTCGAGACCCTGCTGAGCTTCTTCGAAGCCGCGCGCTGGGCGCCATCGGCGTACAACTCGCAGCCTTGGCGGTTTCTGTATGCGCGTCGCGACACGCCGAACTGGGAGCGTTACCTGGGCTTGCTGAACGAGTTCAACCGCAGCTGGGCGCAGCACGCTTCGGCGCTGGTGATCGTCGTTTCGAAAACCACCTTCGCGATACCTGGCGCCACTGAAGAAACACCAGCGCTATGGCACACCTTCGATACGGGTTCGGCCTGGGGCCACCTGGCGTTGCAAGCGAGTATCAGCGGCTGGCATACCCATGGCATGGCCGGTTTCGATCAGGAACTGACCCGCAAGGAGCTGAACATTCCTGAAGGTTATGCGCTGCACGCGGCCGTAGCGATCGGCAAGCTGGGTGACAAGGCGACGCTGGCGGATTACCTGCAAGCGCGCGAAGAGCCAAGCCCGCGTCGCCCGTTGAGCGAGTTGGCGACTGAAGGCGACTTCACCCTCTAAGCCACAGCATAGAACCAATGTGGGAGCGAGCCTGCTCGCTCCCACAGGTTTTGCACAATATTCAAGTAAGCGGTGGATTCAATACCCGCGCGCGAAATCCACTTCCCCGCGCAATGCTTTGCCCGCCTGATACGCCCGCAGGTTCTCGACAAACAGATCCACCATCATCGGTGGTGAGGTCGGCGCCGAACTGTGGCCAGTCAACAATAGCCCCCATGCGGTCCAGAACGGATGACGCTGTGGCAGCGGCTCCTGACGGCAGACGTCGATCACGGCCCCGGCCAGATGCCCTTCCTTCAAGGCCTCCACCAGGTCCGCATCGACCACCGCCACACCACGCCCAACGTTGATGAACAACCCGGTCGGCTTGAACTGCTTGAACAGGGCTGCGTTATACAGATCATGAGTATTCGGGGTGTTCGGCAGCAGATTGATGACGTAATCCACTTCACCGACCAGACGCGGCAAGTCGCTCAGCGCACCGACTTCGACAAACGGCGTCTGCTCGCGGGCTTCGCTGGCAATGCCATATAACTCGACGCCAAACGGCAGCAGAAACTGCGCCACGGTTTGACCGATGTCACCGGTGCCGACGATCAACACCTTGCGTCCGGCCAGACTTTGACCCTGGCGGTTGTCCCATTTGCGCTCGACCTGGCTGACCAGGCGCGCCAGTACTTCGCGCTCGTGGCCGAGCATGTAAGTCAGTACGTATTCGGCCATGACCTGACCGAAAATCCCTACCGCGCGAGTCAGGCGATAGTGCCGTGGCAGGCCGTCGGCCAGCAACGGCGTGATGCCGGCCCAGGTCGACTGCAGCCATGCCGGCGTGTGGCCCTGACGCAACAGTGTCGCCAGCAGGTCCGGCTGACCGAGCCAGACCGGGCAGTCGGCGGCCTGACGGGCCAGTTCGGCGGAGTCACCGCTGGTCAGTACTTCCAGATCAGGCGCCGCCTGACGCAACAGTTGGGCATACACAGGGTGGTCGTGTTCAGCAATCAGAACGCGCATGGTTCAAACCTTTCAAAAACAGTGCAGACGGCCGCCGACGGAGTATCACTCCATCGCCCTGGCCATCGCCAAAATCATTCCAGTGTTTCATAAAGGCTCTGAATAGAGCCTGTCTGCTGATTACATCGGGTCGTTGCGTCGCAACAATTCTTCCGGCAAGTGTTCGATGTATTCGTCTTCGGCCGGCGGCATTTGCAGGTGATAACCCTGCTTTTCCAGGTTTTCCAGCACCACGGTGATGTCCTCACGCGACAGCTTGCGCTCGGGGGTCAGCACCAGATCGAAAGCATGATGCGGTTTGCCGAAGGCAGCCATCAGGCTTTCCGGGACGCGTTCCAGTGCATCGCTTTTGAGCACATAGAGGTACATCTCGTTTTTCTTTTGGCTTCGATAGATGGAGCAAATACGTTTCAAGGCTGTTCTCCGGCGGTGGCCAGGCTGTCGAGCAGCGCCTGGCCCATCAATTCGCGGCGCCAGCCACGCAGCGAATCAGGCAATTGGTAGGGACCATTGGGGAAGCCGCTCTTGAGCAGCGCTTCCAGGGTTTTCTTGCGCAGCATCAGCTCCGGCGCGATGTTCAGGCGCTCGGCTTCGGCCTGGCCGATCGCTCGTAACTGCTTGACCAGCGCGGCGGCTTCCACCGGCAACGGCTCTGGCACCGCCGGCGGCCATTGATCAGGCGACACACTGCCAGAGCGCTTGATCAGATCAAGCAGAAATTCGCCGTCCTGACGCACGGTACGCGGGTGCATGTCTTCGATTTTCGCCAACGCACCGAGGTTATCCGGTTGCGTACGCGCCAGCGGCCACAGGGAATGTTCCCGGACGATGCGGTTGCGCGGCAGATCACGGGCGCGGGCTTCGCGTTCGCGCCAGGCGCAGAGCTCACGCAACACGGCGAGTTGGGCGCGGGACAGCTTCCAGGCCAGTTTGGCATCGCGATAGACCTCATAGGGGTCAACCTCGCGGCGCAGGTTGGCGACCAGCTCGGCACCGTCTTCCAGGACCCAGGCGTATTTATCGTCAGAAAGCTTCGGACGCAGCTGTACGAAAACTTCCGCCAAGTGCAAGGCATCTTCGGCGGCATAGCTGATTTGCGTGTCGGACAGTGGACGCTGCAGCCAGTCGGAACGGGTTTCGCCCTTGGGCAAGTCAATGCCGAGCACGTCCTGCACCAGCCGCGAATAACCCATGGAAAAACCCAGGTTCAGATAAGCGGCGGCCAGTTGGGTATCGAACAATGGCGCCGGCAGACTGCCGGTCAGGCGTAGCAGGACTTCGAGGTCTTCGCTGCAGGCATGCAGGACTTTGACCACGGCCGGGTTTTCCAGCAACGCCGCCAGGGGCTGCCAGTTGTCGATGGTCAGTGGGTCAATCAGGTAAGCGCGTACGCCATCGCCGATCTGCAGCAGGCCTGCGATCGGGTAAAAGGTGTCGACCCGCATGAATTCGGTGTCGAGCGCAACGAATGGCAGCTGCTGCCACTCGGCGCAAAACCGACCGAGGCTATCGTTGTCGCGAATCCAGTGAATATCGATGGCCACACGGCTCTCCCTTGAAGAATGGCGCGCAGTATATATCGCCCCCGGCGATTTCCGCGCATTCACTGAACAAGAGCTTTAGCGAAAATGCCTGCCGGCCAACAAGAATTGTCTGACAGGTGGAGACTAGCTGCCCTTACGCAGCACGTAGACCCGCATCCGCGCGCAACCCGGCAGGAAGTCCTGATGGCGGAGCAAGCAGAAACCCGCCTGCCTGAACTCGGCCTCAAGCTCGGCCTTGCTGGCCTGCGGCTGGATCTGTGCATCCTGTGCAGATGATCGGCGGAGCATGAAACGCGTATCGACCCGCACCGCCACAATCACGGTATCGCGACTGACCCGGTGAAACTCGCCCAGCATGGCTAACCGGTGTTCGGGACTGGCGATGCGTTGAAACAGTTGCATGCAAAAAATGCAGTCAACTGCGTTCTCCGACAAACCAATGGTGAAGGCTGAACTCTGAAAGGTCTTGATCCGCTTCAGCAGGTGCGGCGGATGATGGGTGCGGGCGTGATCAAGCATGTCCTGAGACGGATCGGTCGCGAGAATCACCCGGTTCGCATGCTCGGCCAATACCGGCCAGAAGCGCCCGGCACCACAGGCCACATCAAGAATCAATCCCGGTTCGCCAGCGACCTGAAGCGCGTTACGCACCAATTGCTCTTCGCGCCAGAACGTCAAACGCCCCCCCAGGCCACGCGGTCGCGGCTGATGGCAGACGCGAGCGTGTTCCTGATCGTAGCGCCGGGCGAACTCGAGTTCGACGGCGGATGGGGGAGGCGCGGGGTCGCCACGTGAAAAAAAGGTCGAATCACTCATTTTTTGGCCAGCACCCCATCGATCACTGCGCCGCGGCATCCGGCAAACATGTCCAGTTGCGGGTCATAGACCTTGCTGCTGACTTCCAGCAGGCCGAGCATCGAATGGAACAGGTTGTCCTGGCTCAAGGGCTTTTCGCGACTCAGTTGCAGGCAATGGGTGTCTACCGAGAAGGCCTTTTGATAGCTGTCGGAGAACCACGCCAGCATCGCTACATGCTTCTGCTGTTCCGGCGCCAGCATGTAAGGCGTGCCATGCAGGAACAGGTTGTATTCGCCCAGCGATTCGCCATGGTCCGACAGGTACAGCATCGCGGTATCGACTTTGTCCTGGTTGCTGCGCAACAGATCGATCAGGCTCGACAGCACGTGGTCGGTGTAGACCAGCGTATTGTCGTAGCCATTGACGATACTTTCGCGGCTGCAATTGTTCAGCGCATTGCTTTCACACACCGGCGTGAAGTGTTCGTACTCTTTGGGGTAGCGCTTGAAATATTCCGGACCGTGACTGCCCATTTGGTGCAGCACCAGCACAGTGTCTTTATCCAGCGTGTCGATAAAGTGCTGCAGCCCCTGCAGGAGAATTTCATCGCGGCACTCACTGTCGGCACATAGCGCCGGGTCTTTCAGATTACTCACATCGTCGACAGTAACCCGATCGCAGGTGCCTTTGCAGCCCGACTGGTTATCCCGCCAGATAACCTCGAGACCGGCGTGCTTGAGCACATCCAGCAGACCTTCCTCGTTCTTCGCCTTGCTGGCGTTGTAATCCTTGCGGCCCATGTTGGAGAACATGCAGGGCACCGACACGGCCGTTTCCGTACCGCAAGAATGCACATCGGTGAAGGCGATCAGGCCGGCTTCTTTACTCAGTTTGGGGGTGGTGTCGCGGTCATAACCCAGAATCCCGAAGTTCTCGGCCCGGGCGCTTTCGCCCACCACCAGTACCGTCAGGGATTTACGGCCGTGGGTTTGCCAGGCGGGATTTCTCTGGGCATCTTCACCGAGTTTGATAAAGGGTTGCTGCGCTGACACCACTTGCTCACGCAGGTAGCCGACCGAGGCGCCGATGTAGTTGCTCGGCACCACCATCAGACGCAACTCATGGTGATTGCGAAATAACGACGACAGCCCTTGATAATTGACCAATGCCACACCGCCGATTACCGCAACCGATGCGACACTCACCAGCACTTTACTTAATAATTCGCGATGCCAGCGACGGTAATTGACCGGAGTCTTCCACAACAACCACGACGGTAAAACCCCAAGAAGCACGATATAAATAAACAACTTCACAGACAGTAAGTCGCGTACCTCTGTGGCGTTGGTTTCTGCGAAGTTACGCAACATCCCGGCGTCGATCAGCACACCGTATTGGCTCATGAAATAAGCCACGCCGGCACTGATCAAAAAGATCAGCGTCAACAAAGGTTTCAGCACCGGCCGGAATGCCAGCAAGGTCAGCACAATGTTGAAGGCAGCCAGGATCATCATCCCGAAAGCAACACGCATGACGATGCCTTGACCGTCTGCCGCGGTGATCTCGAAGAGGTGCTGCCAGAGTACTAAGTTGAACCCGGCCAATAAAAAGGCGCTGGCAATCAACGTCACCCATTCGGGGCGAACGGCTTTGAGCTTCAACATTATGATCGGCGGTTCCTGAAAAGAAGTGTCTGCGGTAAATGTGAAAATTTCATTTACCACGACAGCACAAATCTTAAGCAGCCAACCATCAATTTTTCGTGAAAAAGAAGCCAACGAATAGTTGGCTAATAGCATCAGGCCCAAACTTTCAACGCTGGTGAAGCTGATTCAGGCCTGATGCAGATACCAGCGCCAGTCCTGCTCACCGACTTCCCCCATGAACTGCCGGTATTCGGCACGCTTCACCGCCATATACACGCCAAGAAACTCACGCCCCAATGCCTCCCGCGCCCAGCTCGAAGCCTCCAGCGCACGCAATGTGGTCAACCAGTCGGTCGGCAACAATTGCGTGGCCTGGGCGTACCCGTTGCCCTCGACCGGTGCCCCAGGGTCAAGTTGCTCGCGGATGCCACGATGAATTCCGGCCAGGATCGCCGCGGCCGCCAGATACGGATTGGCATCGGCACCGCAGATTCGGTGCTCGATATGCCGGGAGAACGCCGGCCCGCCGGGCACTCGCAAACTCACGGTGCGATTATCCACGCCCCAGGTGGGCGCCAATGGTGCGTAGCTGTTGGTCTGGAAACGGCGATAAGAGTTGGCGTTCGGACAGAACAGCAGCAATGAATCGAGCAATGTGACGAGCATCCCGCCGACCGCTTGCTTGAGCAGTGGCGTGCCGTCCGGGGCTTCGCTGGCGAACAGGTTGTTGCCGTCCTTGTCCGCCAGGCTGACGTGCATGTGCATGCCGGTGCCGGCCAGGTCATCGAACGGCTTGGCCATGAAACAGGCCGCCATCCCGTGCTTGTGGGCCACGCCCTTGACCAGGCGTTTGTAACGCACCGCGTCGTCCATCGCCTGCAAGGCGTCGATGCGGTGTTCGAGGGTGATTTCCACCTGCCCCGGCGCGTATTCGGAAATCGCCGTGCGCGCCGGGATGCCCTGAAGTTTACAGGCACTGTAGAGCTCGGCCAGAAACGGCTCGATCTGCTCCAGTTCACGCAGGCCATAGACTTGAGTTCCACGAGGCCGGGCGCCATCGACATCCCGCGCCGGTTGCGGCCGACCGTTGCTGCCGCGCTGCTGATCCAGCAGATAGAACTCCAGCTCCGCCGCCATCACTGGGTAATAACCGTCAGCCTGCAAACCTTCGATGACCTTGGCCAGCACGTGCCGTGGATCGGCGATGGTGGCGGGCATGCCCTCTTGCGGATGCATGCTGACCTGCACCGCCGCCGTGGAAATCAATCGCCACGGCATGCGCTGCAAACTGCCGCTGATCGGGTAGGCGCGGCAATCGATATCACCGACGTCCCAGACCAGACCGGAGTTTTCCACGTCATCGCCATTGATGGTCAGGCCCAGAATGGTACTTGGCAGTGGTCGCCCGCTTTCGTACACCGCCAGCAACTCATCGCGATGCAGCAACTTGCCGCGTGGCACACCGTTGTTGTCGAGGATGAACAGTTCGAACATCTCGATATCGGGATTGTGCTCCAGGAAGGTCAGGGCTTCTTCTTTCGTGGCGAAGGATGTCGTGGCACAGCTCATGGGAATTCTCGTCTATCCGCGTCAGGCAAACGCACAGGCGCCGCCAATTTGATCCCGGCGCACGGCGCGGGACCTGTCAGAACAATCAACGGGAGAGGCAGGAATCCGGCGGGCGAGCGTGACGGCAGTGCCACAGCGCCCAGAAGGCCAGTTCGGAGGGAAGTGCGACTGGACAACCGTCCATAGAGAAAACCAAAGGAAACAGGTGAGTCGCAGCGTCACACGGGCGGTTAAGTCGTTAAATCGGGATTTGAAGAACCTTGGGTGTGGACAGACTAAACAATCGATCATCCAAACGCCCGCTCCCACAGGAATTTTGGAGTGTGGTACAGGTATTTAATTTCTAAATACCGTTCCAGACTTTCTGATTTGCGGCCTCCGGGGCTCGCGCGCCTAATCAGCGCCTTGTTCCTGCAGGTCCGATCATGGAAAACATTCGCGCAACCTCCCGTCCTGCCCTGTGGCTGATGTTCAGCATCATTCTTGTCGCCCTGAACTTGCGTCCGTCCATGGCCGCTGTCGGTCCTTTGCTGTCAGCCATTCGCAGTGACATCCCGCTGAGTTTCAGCCTCGCGTCGCTGTTGACCATGCTGCCAGTCATGGCCATGGGACTGGCGATGTTCTTCGGTATCGGTATCAGTCAACGCCTGGGCGAGCAGCGCACCGTGGTGCTGTCGCTGCTGATCATCGGCCTGGCCACCGCGTCGCGGCTGTTCCTCGATTCGGCGGCGGAACTGATCCTGAGTGCGGTATTGGCCGGTATTGGCATTGCGCTGATTCAGGCGTTGATGCCAGCCCTGATCAAGTCCCGTTTCAGCGACAACGTTTCCGTGTGCATGGGCCTCTATGTGACGTCGATCATGGGCGGCGCAGCAATCGCGGCGTCGTTTGCGCCGCTGGTGATGACCCGTACCGATAGCTGGCGCGTGGGGTTGGCGATCTGGGCGGCGCTGGCGCTGGTGGCGTTGCTGTTCTGGTGCGCTCAACGCTCGGAAATGCCGACACTGAGTACCCGCAAAGAGTCCTTTTTCACTTATTCCCGCGCCTGGTTACTCGCAATCTTCTTCGGCCTCGGCACGGCGTCCTACACCTGTGTGCTGGCCTGGCTGGCACCGTACTACGTGGAAAAAGGCTGGAGCGAACAACAGGCCGGTTTGTTGCTGGGCTTTTTGACTGCCATGGAAGTGTTGTCGGGGCTGGCAACACCCGCCATCGCCAATCGCAGCCGCGACCGGCGCCTGGTGCTGGTGGTGTTGCTGACGCTGATCATGGCCGGTTTCTGCGGGCTGATTCTGAGCCCGCAACACCTGAGCCTGCTGTGGCCGGGCCTGCTGGGAGTGGGCATTGGCGGGCTGTTCCCGATGAGCCTGATCGTGTCGCTGGATCATCTGGACAATCCCCAGCGCGCGGGCGGGCTGACCGCCTTCGTGCAAGGTATCGGTTATTTGATTGCCGGCGTCTCGCCGCTGATGGCCGGGATGATTCGCGATCAGTTGGGCAGTTTCGAATGGGCCTGGTGGTCACTGACGGGCGTCATGGCGCTGATGATCCTGATGGTTCTGCGCTTCGATCCGCGGCATTACGCCAAACACATTCACTGACCCGGAACCCCCATCATGAAACGCACAGGTTTTGCTACCGCTCACCTCGGCATGCTGCTCTGGGCTCTGTTGATCGCCGTCTCGTTTTCCGCCGCAGCCCAGGTCAACCAGGCTATCGACCCGATTCTGCTGACCGGGTTGCGTCTGCTGTGTTGCGCCCTGGTGTTTCTGCCTTTGCTGCTGTTCAAGGGTGATACCACCATGACCGTCGGCGGCCTGTTCGGTCATGCCGTACTTGGCATGCTGCTGGCGTTGTACTTCGGCTCGTTATTCGAAGCGCTGCGCTACACCTCGGCGGTCAACACCGGGACGATGTTCACTCTAGTGCCGTTGCTGACGCTGCTGTTCGAAGCCTTCCTTATACCCGACAGCAGCCTGAAACAACGCGTGTTGCCCATGCTGGTTGCCGCGGCCGGCGCCGTGTTGCTGGTGTTGAAAGGCGCAGGCCCCGGCGAGCTGCCGTCGCTGTATGCGGTGTCGGTGTACGGGGCCGGTTGCCTGGCAATGGCGCTCTACTCTCCCCTGAGTCAACGGCTCAAAGCCAACAGCCTCAAGGGGCGCGGCCCGGTGGGCATGACCTTTTGGAACATGCTCTTCGGCGCGCTGTTTCTATTAGCGTTCTGCGGGTTCAGCGGCGGCTGGCGTTCGGTGTCGTTGCTGACCGCGAGCGATCTTTGGTGGCTGGTCTACCTGGCACTGTTCTCCACCTTGGCGACGTTCTGGCTGCTGCATCGCGCCATTGGCGTCATTGCCCCTTCCTCGGTCATTTCCTACATCTACCTGAGTACCCTGTTCATCACGCTGTTCCACTGGTTCTGGCTACGCCAATCGCCACTGGCCCTGGAAATCATCGGCGCATTGCTGGTGGGCGTCGGCACGTTGACGCTGCTAATATCCAGCCGCAACGCGATGCCTGCGCAGCAAACGGTGTTAAAAGCCTCTGGCCATGTTTCGGGGGATTGAATTCAGAGGTCGTGTTCACAACATTTTCTGTCCCACAACTGACCATGAAACGTCCTACAAGGCATTCTCTTGGCACCATCGTTCCGTTAGGATCGTTCGCACACGTTTGCGCACAGTCAGCGCAAGGAGCACAGCGAGACAGAACGGATGCTAAACAGTAACTTGCTTAGAAAGCTCGACATGCAAGACCTCATGGTGTTCGTCGCCGTGTATGAGCAAAGCAGCGTCACCGGTGTGTCGGAAGCACTCTGCGTCAGCCAGTCCACCGTGAGTTACTGCCTGAAAAAACTGCGCACCAGTTTCGAAGACGAGTTATTCATCAATACCCGCACGGGTATGCGCCCCACCCAAAAAGCCAGCAGCATGTACACCCATGTGCTGAAGATCCTCGAAAGCATCAACCTGTGTCACGCCGCAGCACCGACATTCGATCCGACCTTGCAACCGATCACCTTCAACATCTGCGCGCCGGAATACTTCGAGCAGTTGATTCTGCCGCGCCTGTTGAAGCGCTTCGATTTCGCCGACCTGCCAGTCGTGATCAACATGCACAAGTTCGAAACCGACATCCCGGACGAAGAACTGCGTGACGGCAGTCTCGATCTGGTGATCTGTTTTGGCCCGAATTTTCATCGCAGCCATACCGATTTCAACTCCAGGATGCTGCTCAAGGATGATCTGGTCTGTGTCTTCGACAAACGCGCCACGCCGCTGGAACCACGCTTGAGCATGCAAGCGTTCATTGAACGTCGGCACGTGTTCCCGACGCCCTGGACGTCCACCACCAACATGGTCGACGGCTGGCTGGCACGGCAGGCGCACAAACGGCAAATTGTGGCGCGCTCCAACAGCTACAGCGCGGCGTTGAAGATGATCACCGGCACCGACTTCATCCTGACGCTGCCCCGACGCATCCAGCAATTGCTGACCAACGAGGCGATTTTCAATCACTGCGAAGCGCCCAATGGCTTGCCGGGCTTCACCCTGGACATGCAATGGAGTCAAGGCGCCGATCAGGACAGCGCCAACACCTGGCTGCGCGAACAAGTGATCAAAGCCTGTGCCGAACAGGAAATGGCCTGAAACTCAGTGGCCGATGGCGGTCTTGGTGTAGGACTCTCGATCGATGTCGAGGATTTCAACACACAGCTGGACCTCAACTTCTGCCGGCCACTCACACACATCCTGCACCACGGCCAGCAGGCTTTCAGACAACTGCTTTTTGATCTCCGGCGAACGACCGCTCAACAGCGCCAGCTTCACGTGCACGAACGCCCGCTCGCCCAGTGCCGTGCCCACCCTGAAAGTCTCGACCTTCACGGCACGAGACTTGATATCGAACTCAGCACCGAACTGGCCGGACGCGACCAACGCGTTGTTGAGTCGCATCAACGCCAGATCGGCATTCAACTCGGGCAAGTTGGCGGTGTATTCCATGTGCAGGTGGGGCATAAGGGGCTCCTGAAAATTGGAAGAAAGGTCGTACATATAACACAGAGCCGCCCTACTCACTGGGACGGCGCGAGAGTCGCACGCTCACTCATGAACGCCTCCAGACGCGAGCGTAGCCAGCGTTCGGCCGGATCGCTGTCGACATGACTGAGCCAGACCATGGACAGGTCCAGGGTCGGTGTCTTGAACGGAAACGGCTCCTTGAACAGTTGGCCGGACGCGGCCATCGCCTCGGCCGTGTAATCCGGCAGGCTGGCGATCAGATCGGTGCCGGCGAGTAAAGCCGGCAACGAGCTGTACTGCGGAACGGACAGCACTACCTGGCGTGTACGACCGATCTCCGCCAGCCATTCATCGGCGTAGCCACTGACATTCGCGGTGTGGGACACCAGCACGTGCGGCCGCGCGCAATATTCATCGAGGGTCAACGGCGTGTCCGAGGCGTCTGCGCGCAAAATACTGGGCTGGATGTGTCGCAACAATTTACGCTTGGCATTGGCCGGCAGGCCGCGGGTCTGGCTGATACCAACGGTGATATCACCAGACGCCAGCAAGTCGGGAATACGCCAGTAATCGACATGCTGGACCACGAACACCACCTTCGGCGCTTCCTGGCGCAACGTGCGCAGCAACGGTGGTAACAGGCCGAACTCGACATCGTCCGACAGCCCGATACGAAACGTCATGGTGCTGCTGAGCGGGTCGAAATCGTGGGTCAGGCTCAAGGCCACCGACAGCGAATCCAGCGCCGGCGACAGGTGCTGAATGATCTCCTCGGCCCGCGCCGTCGGCTCCATGCGATGCCCGACTCGAATGAACAGCGGATCGTTGAACATCGTCCGCAAGCGGTTCAGCGCCGCACTGATGGTCGGCTGACCGAGGAACAGCTTCTCCGCCACCCGGGTGACATTGCGTTCGAGCATCAATGTCTCGAACACCACCATCAGGTTGATGTCGGCCTTGCGTAGTTCGTTGCGATTCATCCGTTACACCCCGATCCCAGACGGGTGACAGTTTAGGTAGGTGTCGCGATCGGCGTCTATGCGACTCAAGCAGTTTGCGTTTTATCCAAATGCAGACAGCGGCTTCGTCTTACAGTCCCTTCCTGATTACGTCGTTCGTCTGGCAGGAAGCGACCCACAAGGAAGTCTACGACCTGATCAAAAGAAAACTGGGCCACTCACAACCGTAAGACCGCCCGGTTAAAACGAAGCTGCTCCCATTGAGCAGCTTCATCGTCCCGGGGCCTATATTTCCCTGACCGGAGTCTGATCGTGAGTTCCTTTGATCAAACTGATGGCATGCACACAATCAGACTTGTTGACGTAAGCCTCCCCACTGGCAATCGTTTCATGATTCCCCGCCCGCAATCGCCAGCGCCATTGGCCTTTGCCGGTTTGTGCGGTACCACGGGTTTGCCTGTAAATCTCAAAATACATTGATCGCTCCTTGCGACTGCTGATTACGACAGGTCAGTGACCTGCTGAACCAGAGTAGATGAGGAATTTTTGCGGCAAGGTCTTTCAATGTCAGGGGATATTTCGAAGGGAAAACCTTGATTCACGAAGCGATCAACAAATACAGGGGGTGGTAATTAAAGCGACCCGGTGGAGGCACTTTTCTCGCGAACAGGCATCTTTTTCTTACGCTGTTGGGCTGATTTATCCGACGCTGAAAACCTGGGATGGCGGGGATAAAAAATCTGCACAAACGAAAAAGCCCCGTAGATTTTCATCTACGGGGCTTTCTATGTATGGCGGAGAGATAGGGATTCGAACCCTAGGTACCGGTGAAGGTACAACGGATTTCGAATCCGTCCCATTCGGCCACTCTGGCATCTCTCCAACGGCGCGCATCATAACAGCACAATCGCCGGAAGCGAACCCCCCTTAAGCGATTTTTTTCCGTGCTATCAGATGCTTGCGTCGATTAAAGCGGTACGCCCAGACGGTTGGCGACTTCTTCGTAGGCTTCGATGACGTCACCGAGGCCCTGACGGAAGCGGTCCTTGTCCATTTTCTTGCCGGTGGCTTTATCCCACAGACGGCAGCCGTCCGGGCTGAACTCGTCGCCCAGGACGATGGAACCGTCGGAGAAAACGCCGAATTCGAGTTTGAAGTCGACCAGCAGCAGGCCGGCGTCGTCGAACAGTTTGCTCAGGACTTCGTTGACCTTGAGCGACAGTTCTTTCATGCGAACCAGCTGCTCGGCAGTGCCCCAACCGAATGCCACGACGTGGGATTCGTTGATGAACGGGTCGCCCTTGGCGTCGTCCTTCAGGAACAGTTCGAAGGTGTAAGGGTTGAGCTTCATGCCCTCTTCCACGCCCAGACGCTTGACCAGACTGCCGGCGGCGTAGTTACGCACGACGCACTCGACCGGGATCATGTCGAGTTTTTTCACCAGGCATTCGTTGTCGCCCAGCAGCTTGTCGAATTGAGTCGGCACGCCGGCTGCTTCGAGTTTCTGCATGATGAAGGCGTTGAACTTGTTGTTCACCATGCCTTTGCGGTCGAGCTGCTCGATGCGCTTGCCGTCGAACGCCGAGGTGTCGTTGCGAAACAGCAGGATCAAGCGGTCAGCGTCATCGGTCTTGTAAACCGATTTGGCTTTGCCGCGGTAGAGTTCTTCACGTTTTTCCATGATGGGCTCCGCTTGCTAAGTAGGTGGGCTAGGCGATGTGTCGCCAGTCAAGCCCTGAATCTTGATCGGCCAGTTGCAGCCAGTCCGGGTCGCACCCGAGGGTGTCGACAAAACATTGCCGGGCCAGCTGCGGCAGGTTGTTCTTGCTGCTCAGATGGGCCAGGACCAGGTGTTGCAGGCCTTGCCAGCCCAACTCGGCCACCAGGAATGCCGCCTGATGGTTGTTCAAATGTCCCAATTCACCGCCCACCCGCTGCTTGAGAAAGTACGGGTAGTGACCGCGAGCCAGCATGTCACGGCAATGGTTGGACTCGATCATCAACGCATCGAGGTCCCGATAGCCGTCCAGTACCTTGTTGCAGTATGAACCCAGGTCGGTCAGCAGGCCGAAACGCCGCTGACCGTCGCTGAAGACATACTGCGTCGGCTCCTGTGCATCATGCGCCACGGCAATGACACCGATGCTCAGAGGGCCGATTTGCAGTTGCTCGCCGCCAGCCAGAAGGCCTGCGGGTTCAATCGGTTTGCGCATCCCGCGCAGGGTCCCGCGACTGAGGTAGACAGGCAGATTGTAACGCCGAGACAGCAAACCCACGCCATGCACGTGGTCGGCATGTTCGTGGGTCACGAGTATCGCGCTCAGCTGCGATGGGTTCACACCCAGACGCAGCAGGCGTTTTTCGGTTTCCCGCAGGGAGAAACCACAATCCACCAGTACATACGTGTCATCGCTGGCTATCAGCGTGCCGTTCCCTTGGCTACCGCTGCCGAGAACGGCAAAACGCATGGGATCAGCCCAGGTTGTCCTGAATCACGGTCAACACTTTACGCGCCACTTCTGCTGGCGCCACGGTATTGATGTTTTTCTCGACGGTGACTTGTACGTTCTCGCCAACCTTGCTCAGGCGAACCTGATAACGCTCGGCGCGGGCTTCAACTTCTTCCTTGTTCGGCTTGCTGCCGAACAGGCTGCCGAAGAAACCTGGCTGCTCGTCCTTTTTCTCGGCTTTTTCGGCGAGGTTGATGTAGTACAGGCCCAGGCTGCGGTTGATGTCCTCAACACGCCATTCGCCCTGCTCCAGCGCACGACCGACACTCGACCAGGCACGATCCAGGTCGGTACCGACGTTGAGTACCGGGTTGCCGCTGCCGTCCTCGGTCAGGCTGACACGGCTTGGTGTATCGAAATCACGCGAAGCCAGCATGGAGACGGAACCACCCTTCTCCGACGTGCGGCTCATGCTCGCGAGCATGTCGTCGACCAGTGCTGCGTCCAGGCCTGTGTTAACCGAACGATTGGTGAAATCCACATTGGCGGTGCTGCCGGCAGGACGCTCGGCGCTGACCACATAGACTTCACTGGTGTTGCGCTGCACGCCCGGCTCGATACGCACCCGCACGCGGGTTTCGCTGTCGGCGCCGACACCCGCCGCACTCAGGCGCTTGGCCATCGCGGCGGACAGTTCGTCGGAATGCTGCCAGGTGGTGGTGAATTCACCGGTTTGCGGGCGTTGTTCATCCAGGCGGAAACCGTTGTCCTGGAAGAACTGCACGGCCACGGGCCAGACTTCGGCCGGTGGATTCTGAGCCATGATCCAGCGCGAATCACCACTCTTCTGCAGTGAGTAGGCGCTGATGTCAGCCGCTGCCGACAGCGGCTGCGGACGAGGCACGGTGTATTCGCCCTTGGCGGTATCGTCAGCCACATTGCGCGGGATCGGCAACAGCGGATCCAGACGCTTGGCGGTGCTGACATCCGGAGGCAGTTGCATCGGTGCAGTCTGTTGCGCTTCCAGGTAATCGCTACCACGGTCACGGAAGTAACCTTCCGGGCCCCAGATCCATCCGCAGCCACTGGTGCTGGAGATAATCAAGGCAAGTGCGGAAAGTCCGGCCATTCGCTTCATGCGTTGTACTTCCTCAATTAAACCAGGACGCCGGACTGGCGCATGGCCTGCCGCAGCGGTTCGTGACAGGCAGCGCTGAGCCAGGTGAGCGGCAGACGGATACCGTCCGGCATCAAGCCCATTTCATGCAGTGCCCATTTCACGGGGATAGGGTTGGATTCGATAAACAGGGTTTTATTGAGCGGCATCAGCTTTTCGTGGATCGCCCGGGCCTTGACGGCATCGCCGGCCATGGCCGCGGCACACAGTTCGCTCATGGCACGCGGAGCGACGTTGGCGGTCACCGAAATATTGCCCTTGCCGCCGAGCAGCATCAGCTCGACCGCGGTCGCGTCATCACCGGAATAAACCAGGAAGTCGCTGCTCACGCCCGCCAGGATGTCCTTGGCGCGCTGCAGGTCGCCCGTGGCTTCCTTGATGCCGATGATGTTTTTCACGGTCGACAGGCGGATTACCGTCTCGGCTTGCATGTCGCACGCGGTACGGCCTGGCACGTTGTACAGAATCTGCGGGATATCGACGGCTTCGGCGATCGCCTTGAAGTGCTGGTACAAGCCTTCTTGCGTCGGCTTGTTGTAATAAGGGGTTACCAGCAGGCACGCGTCGGCGCCAGCGTTCTTCGCGTTGGTGGTCAGTTCGATCGCTTCGCGCGTCGAATTGGCGCCCGTACCGGCGATCACCGGAATACGTCCTGCAACCTGGGCAACCACGCGACGGATCACTTCGATGTGCTCGTTCACGTCAAGCGTGGCCGACTCACCCGTAGTGCCGACCGCCACGATGGCGTTGGTGCCCTCTTGCAGATGGAAGTCCACCAGTTTGCTCAGGCTGTCCCAGTCGAGGCGACCTTGTGCATCCATGGGTGTGACCAGTGCCACCATACTGCCCGCAATCATGCAACCGCTCCTGCCGGAAAAAGAGAGCGGTAATGGTACTGGCGCCAAGATGCTTGTACAAGCGAAGTACTGCGCTGCCGCCATTCCCCTTGGCGCTGCTTTTCGCTACCCTTCAGACTTTGATCGGTACTGATAAGCTCGTACGCCGCGTTCCAGCCTTCATTTTCGGCATCACAAGCCCCGATTCAACGTTGCCACCCCTCGCTCTCGCCATATTGGAGCACGTTGCAACCTTCGGCCGGGTTTTCTGAATTCGCATCCGCTGGCTCGTCCCCGGTAAAAAAGCGCATAGAAGTATCGACCGCTCATCGCTTTAGGAATGCTGCATGTCCACCCCCACAGTTCGCGAACAATTCCTTGTCATCAGTGCCCTCGGCGCCAACCCCATGGAGCTGACCAACGTCCTGTGCCGCGCCAGCCATGAAAACCGCTGCGCCGTAGTCACCTCTCGCCTGACGCGCCATGGCGAATGCAGTGCGCTGATCCTCGAAATCTCCGGCAGCTGGGACGCCCTGGCGCGCCTCGAAGGCAGCCTGCCAGTGCTGGCCAAACGGCACGCCTTCACCGTCAACGTGGTGCGTAGCGCAGCCCTGGAGAACCGTCCCCAGGCCCTGCCGTACGTCGCCTACGTCAGCTCGGCCTACCGCCCGGACATCATCAACGAGCTGTGCCAGTTTTTCATGGACCACAACGTCGAGCTGGAGAACCTGACCTGCGACACCTATCAGGCCCCACAGACCGGCGGCACCATGCTCAACGCCACGTTCACCGTGACTTTGCCGGCAGGCACCCAGATCAGCTGGCTGCGTGACCAGTTCCTGGATTTCGCCGACGCCATGAACCTGGACGCACTGATTGAACCGTGGCGCCCACAAAACCCAATGTAAGGAAGCTTTCATGGCCGTAGCCATCGACCAACCGGTTGCCGACTTCGAAGCACCCGCCACCAGCGGGCAATCCGTCAGCCTCGCGGGCCTCAAAGGCAAGCAAGTGGTGATTTACTTCTATCCGAAGGACAGCACACCGGGCTGCACCACCCAGGGTCAGGGTTTTCGTGATCAGCTTGAAGCCTTCAAAGCCGCCAATACCGAAGTCTTCGGCGTGTCTCGCGACAGCCTGAAATCCCATGAAAACTTCAAAGCCAAACAGGCGTTCACCTTCGAGCTGATCAGCGACAAGGAAGAAGCACTGTGCCAGATGTTCGACGTCATCAAGCTGAAAAAGCTCTACGGCAAGGAATACATGGGTGTTGATCGCAGCACGTTCCTGATCGACAAGGACGGCGTGCTGCGCCAGGAATGGCGCGGCGTGAAGGTGCCTGGGCATGTGGATGCGGTTTTGGCTGCTGCTCAGGCGTTGAACAAGGCCTGATTATTCTGGCGTCTGTTCGGACGCCTTCGCGGGCAAGCCTCGCTCCTACAGGATTTGCGTAAACCCTGTAGGACCGAGCCTGCTCGGGATGTGGCCATCAGCCTCACCGCATAACCAGCACCGACCGTTAAAGCAACGGCGCCACCACCGGCTCCTTGCGCGGCCAGGCATCCAGCACCGCTTTGAACAGCGTCGCCAGAGGAATCGCAAAGAACACTCCCCAGAACCCCCACAAGCCGCCAAACAGCAACACCGCGCAGATGATCGCCACCGGGTGCAGGTTGACCGCTTCCGAGAATAGCAGCGGCACCAGCACATTGCCGTCCAGCGTCTGGATGATCCCGTAGACCGCCATCAAATAGATGAACTGATCGCTCCAGCCCCATTGGAACAGCGCAATCAGCAGCACCGGCACGGTCACCACCACGGCCCCGACATAGGGCACTACCACTGACACCCCCACCAGCAACGCCAACAGCGCCGCGTAGTTGAGCCCCAGCGCCACAAACCCGATGTAGGTCACGCCACCGCAAATGAAAATCTCGATGACCTTGCCACGAATGTAATTGGCGATCTGCCGGTTCATTTCCTGGGCGACCCGGGTGATCAGCGCCCGCTCGCGCGGCAGGTAACCGCGGACCCATTGGCCGATCATCTCCCGATCCTTGAGAAAGAAGAACACCAGGATCGGCACCAGCACCAGGTAGATCATGATGTTCACCAACAGCGGCAGACTCGACAGCGAAAACGTCAGTGCCCACTGGCCGAACTTGCCGATCTCGCCCCGCGCCACTTCGATGGCCTGCAACACTTGCTCATCCGACACCAGGTGCGGATAGCGCTCGGGCAGCAGCAACAGCAGCGACTGCCACTTGGCGAGCATGCCCGGCAATTCGTTGAACAGTGTGATCAGCTGATGCCAGAGCAACGGCACCACGACGATGATAAATACCAGCAATACCCCCATGAACAACGCGAAGACCAGCCCTACCGCCACGCCACCGGGCACGCGCAGGCGTTCGAGAGTCACCACCAGCCCCTGCATCAAATACGCCAGCACCATCCCGGCCAGGACCGGCGCAAGCATCCCCCCCAAGGTAAGCACCGCGGTAAATGCCAGAAACAGCAACACCGCCAGCACAACGGCTTCTTCATCCGAAAAGTAGCGCTGAATCCAGTCGCGTAACACTTTGAACATCAATAATCCTTAGAAACGAGCGCAGCAGATTTCAGGCTTTTTTCAACCAGTAGCGGTAAACGCCCGCCTCATCTTCTTCACGAAGCAGCGTATGACCGGCCAATCGGGCAAAGGTGCGAAAGTCGCGCTGGGAGCCCGCATCGGTAGCGATCACCTTGAGCACCGCACCGCTGGCCAATCGGTTGAGTTCCAGTTTGGCCTTGAGCAATGGCAACGGACAATTCAGACCGCTGGCGTCCAGTTCGGCGTCGTGGGTTACAGCGTCAGTCATCGAATCACTCCGGGGCTGGGGGTTGAGCCACTTAGAATATCTGGTCCCAAGCGTAGTGTCCGGCTACAGTAAGGTCTTTGTCGACTAAGGCTTTGTGCATGACTTTTTTGCGCCCTACCCTGCTGACGCTCGCTTGCCTGCTCGCCTCACCGGGCTTCGCCGACGACTTGCCGTCACTCGGTGACGCCAGCTCTGCCATCGTCTCACCGCAACAGGAACACCAACTGGGCCGTGCCTGGCTGGCGCTGTTGCGTAGCCAGGTGTCGCAGCTCAACGATCCTCAGCTCAAGGATTACGTCGAATCCAGCGTCTACCGGCTGGTGGAGACCAGCCAGGTCAATGACCGGCGCCTGGAGTTCATCCTGATCAACAGCCCGCAGCTCAACGCTTTTGCCGCCCCGGGCGGGATCGTCGGCGTCAACGGCGGCTTGTTCCTCAATGCCCAGACCGAGGGCGAATATGCCTCGGTACTGGCCCACGAACTGGCTCACTTGTCGCAGCGTCACTTCGCACGGGGTGTCGAAGCTTCGCAACGCATGCAGGTGCCCATGATGGCTGCGCTGCTGGCCGGTATCGTGATTGCCGCGGCCGGTGCAGGTGATGCCGGTATCGCGACCATTGCAGGCACTCAGGCAGCGGCGATTCAGGAACAACGACGCTTCTCGCGCCAGAACGAGCAGGAAGCCGACCGTATCGGCATCATGAACCTCGAAAAGGCCGGTTACGATCCGCGTTCGATGCCGACCATGTTCGAACGGCTGATGCGCCAGTACCGCTTCGACGCCAAGCCACCGGAATTCCTGCTGACTCACCCGGTGACCGAATCGCGGATCGCCGACACCCGCAACCGCGCCGAACAGGCTAAACCGGGCGGTATCGAAGACAGCATGCGTTATCAGCTGATTCGTGCTCGCGTGCAGCTGATCTATGAAGAAACCCCAGGCCTTGGCGCCAAGCGCTTTCGGGCGCAACTGGATGAAAACCCGAAAAACGACGTCGCGCGCTATGGCTTGGCGATCGCCCAGATCAAGGGTGGCCAGCTGAATGAGGCTCGTGAGAACCTCAAGCCGCTACTGGCCAAATCGCCGAACGAAATCATTTACAACCTGGCCCAGGTCGATCTGGACATCACCAACAATCGCCTGCCCGATGCTCAGTCACGGGTCGACCGGATGCTCACGCAGTATCCAGGCAACTACCCGCTGAATCAGGTACGTGTCGACCTGCTGCTCAAGCAGAATCGAGCAGCCGATGCGGAAAAAGCGCTGGAGAACCTGCTCAAGAGCCGACCCGATGATCCAGACGTCTGGTACATGGTGGCCGAAACTCGTGGCCTGTCAGGCAACATCATCGGCCTGCATCAGGCTCGCGCGGAATACTTTGCGCTGGTCGGCGATTATCGCCAGGCAATCCAGCAACTGGACTTCGCCAAGCGTAAGGCGGGCAGCAACTTCCCGCTGTCATCGCGGATCGACGCGCGCCAACGTGAGTTGATGGAGCAGGAACGCATGGTCAAGGACATGATGGGCTGACCGCTTCAGAAACAAAAAATCCAGGTACAAAAAACCGCCTCTTTCGAGGCGGTTTTTTTATTCAGCCGACAACCGGTTTATTCAGCCAGTTTGAAGGTGATGAAGCTGGCGCGACCTTGACGCAAAACCCGCATCGACACCGAGCGGTTCTTTGGCAGCGCCTTGGCAATCTCCGTGAACTCCTTGGCGGAGCCGATCGCCTGGTTGTTCAGGTGAGTAATCACATCACCCGCCTGCAAGCCGATCAGGGCAGCAGGGCCATCCTGAACATCCTTGATAACCACACCACCTTTGAGGTCGAGGGCTTTCTTCTGCTCATCGGTCAACTCGACCACGGAAACACCCAAGCGATTGCTGCTGCGCTCAACGCTGGATTTCGGCAGGGCTTCCAGCTCTTTGCCTTCTTCGGGGATAGCGCCGACGGTCAGCTCGAGGTTCTTGCGTTTGCCTTCGCGAATCACTTCAAGATCGGCTTTTGAGCCAGCCTTCAGCGCGCCCACCAGGTGTGGCAGATCGGCGGACATGACAATGGGTTGACCGTTCATGCTGAGAATCACGTCACCCACTTGCAGGCCACCCTTGGCAGCCGGACCGTCATCCTGGATCTGAGCCACCAGCGCACCGGCCGGTTTCTCGAGACCGAACGACTCGGCCAGATCCTTGCTCACTTCCTGGATCACGACGCCCAACCAGCCACGACTGACTTTGCCGCCGCTCTTCAGTTGATTGGAAACGTCCATCGCCACATCGATAGGGATTGCGAACGACACGCCCATGAAGCCGCCGGAGCGGGTGTAGATCTGCGAGTTGATGCCGACCACTTCACCAGCCAGGTTGAACAGCGGACCACCGGAGTTACCCGGGTTGATCGGTACGTCGGTCTGGATGAACGGCACATAGTTTTCATTCGGCAAGCTGCGGCCGATGGCGCTGACGATACCTTGAGTCACGGTATGATCGAAACCGAACGGCGAACCGATGGCCACGACCCACTGACCGGCCTTCAGGTCCTGCGATTTGCCGAGCTTCAGAACCGGCAGGTCCTTGCCTTCGATTTTCAGCAAAGCGACGTCGGAACGCGGATCGGTGCCGATCAGCTTGGCCTTCAATTCACTGCGATCGGCGAGGCGCACAAGAATCTCGTCGGCATCGGCGATTACGTGGTTGTTGGTCAGGATGTAGCCATCAGGCGAGATGATAAAACCCGAGCCCAGGGATTGAGCCTCACGCTGACGATCGCCGCGAGGGGAGCGTGGCTGCTGCGGCATGCCCCGCTCGAAGAACTCGCGCAGCATCGGCGGCAAGCCTTCAAGGTCAGGCATTTGCTCGCTGGAGACCTTACGGTCCGGCAGCTTCTGGGTAGTACTGATGTTAACCACCGCGGGCGAGGCTTGCTCGACCAACTGCGTGAAGTCAGGCAACTCGACCGCTTGCGCAGCGACCGCCTGACCGAGCAGCAGCACGGTGGCAAAAATGGAGAGATAAGACTTCAAGCGTGGTATCGACATACGGCTCCCGTTACGACGAGCATGGTTAAGCGATATGGAGCAAGGAACACCGGAAACGATACGCCGGTATTTTTGTTCCGGGAACAACAAACAAGGCCAGAGCCGAGGGGCTCTGACCTATAAAAAATTTTCGGAATATTTGCAAATGAAAATGCTCGGCAAAACATTTCGAGGCATCAATAGCGGGGCAGACATTGCAGCCCCCCCACCCAATCCAAACCTCGATTGATGAGCATGGCTGATCAGCTCACTGCTTGCTCGAAACCGCGGCATCGTTGCGCATGGATAACGCAATCCGTTCGGCGGTGCCAATCGGTATTTCACCGACCACGGTCACCATCATCTCGCCTTGCGGAGTCGTCAAACGACGGGAAACAGCAACGGTTGGCCCCAGCTGGGTGCGCGTGTCGGTGACTGACGCCCCATTCAATGGCTCAAGGAACACCGAGAATCGGGCTAGGCCATCGTCGTACATCAGACTGTTGACCTGCGCCTTGGTCTCCGGATCCTTGTGCGAAGTGCTGCTGGTCAGCTCGAAACCTGGCGGCAGCCAGTCCGAATGCCACACCTGCGCGGTTTTGACGGCGGAAGCCTGGTCACTGTCGAGGGAAATGGCTTTGCAATCAGGACCTGCCTGCAAATCGCCTTCGGAAGGCACATCGGCAGTATCCAGTCGGGTGAACTGAAACCGCTCCAACAGTTGCCCTTTTTCATTGAGCAGCAACGACTTCAACGGCAGGCCGGTTTCCTTGTCCAGGTGCAGCTCGAAACCGTAGCGGTGCTGATCGCGAGGCGTCAATGACACGATCACTGCCGAACGCCCAGCCACACGCGACTTGCCGATGACAGCAAGGTCATACCAATTCTTTAGCTTTTGAGGATCGAGCGCACGAGCGGTGGAGTTGGATGAATCCCCCAGACCTGCTATCAGGGTGCCGCTCACGCATTGAGTATGTCCATCAATGCGCACGACTTCTTGTGCCGAGCCGTCGAGCTGGAGTAAGCGCTCGCGGACCTTGCCATCCTGGACGCGGTGCCAGATGTTATGGGTAGAGAAACTACCGTTACGCTCGTAGACGAAAGTACCGTGAAAGCTTTGCTGTTGCTCGGCCTGCCCCAGACGTTTCAGCCAGTCCTGGGCTTCATCGGCATGGGCTGGAACAATAAACCAGCCACCAAGCAGAAGCGAAAGTAGAGGTATGGCGCGCATGATCCTCCTTAGCGGTTTTCCAGGCTTGCTGCACGAGCGTAAGGCAGAGCGCTCTCAGTTCCTTTCAGTGCAGCCTGTTGAGCATGTTGGCGCAAGTAGCCTGGCAGACGCTGATCATGCCAGCCTGGCTGACCTTGCAATACACCGTTGGCCATAGGGCCAGTGGCATCCGAACTCTCATTGTAGCCTGCCAATACAGCAGGGCCCTTGACCTGAGGAACGGCCAGACCCGGTTGACTGGATTGCTGAGCCAGCTCGACGCCAGCGATCTCGTCCTGGTTGTACAGACGAACACCCGCCAGTACGGCAACGGTCACCGAAGCAGCAACTGCCAGACGACCCAGGCTGCGCCATGGACCGCGGGAGGCTTTTGCCGGCACGGCTTCGTCAGCCAGCGCAGCAGAGACTGCCGCAGCGATGTCCAGACGAGGAAGCAGCAGGTCCTTGTGCATGACTGCCCGAGCGATCTGATAACGAGCCCAGGTTTCACGGGTTTCAACATCGTCGAAGGCATTCAACACCCGACGCAATTCCAATTCGTCCGCTTCGTTATCCATCACTGCGGACAGCGATTCCTGCAGGGCTTCACGACTCATGGCGTTCCTCTCTTGGCTGTCGCCGCTGTCTTTAGTTTTCCTGCAACAACGGCTGCAGGGCTTTATCGATGGCCTCCCGAGCGCGGAAGATTCGGGAGCGCACGGTACCCACCGGACACTGCATGACGCTGGCAATGTCCTCGTAACTCAGACCATCGAATTCACGTAAAGTTAAAGCCGTACGCAAATCTTCCGGCAGTTGCTGAATGGTTCGATGGACGGTGCCTTCGATCTCATCCCGCAGCAATGCACGTTCTGGCGACTCGAGATCCTTGAGGCCATGATCGCCATCGTAGAACTCTGCATCCTCGGAACTGACATCGCTATCCGGCGGCCGACGGCCGCGTGAAACCAGATAGTTTTTCGCCGTGTTGATGGCGATACGGTAAAGCCACGTATAAAACGCGCTGTCTCCGCGAAAATTACCAAGTGCACGGTAGGCCTTGATAAAGGCTTCCTGTGCGACATCCTGGGCTTCATGGGTGTCGTGCACGAAACGCACGATCAACCCGAGAATTTTGTGCTGGTATTTCAGCACTAGCAGATCGAAAGCTCGCTTGTCGCCGCGTTGAACGCGCTCGACCAGCTGCTGATCCTCTTCCTGGGTTAGCATGAACACTCCTCGATAAGCTCGGAGGAGGCTTGCATCACTGAAAGACCAGACTTGCAAACATAGACTCGGGCTTTTCGCAAAAGTTCTCCCCCTCCAAGCAAGTTTCCTGCGGGCTCTGACCTGGCACGCACGAAAAGCGCAGTGCGGCATGACCCGGCTGCGCGAATAATCTTGTCCATCGGATTCATCAGCAAGGACCCCAACCGCAAGTCCCGCACCGAAACCGATACTGTCCCTTGTTTCAGACAACCGTCTATTGATCTTGGGCCTTTGGCAAAAGTTCCATATTTATAGCGGCTTCAATCCAACATTGTGTAACTTTGAAGAGAAAAAGACTGTTAAATCCACGATACAGTTACCTTGTCGCCTAAGCAGCCAGAAAACTTCCGACGAAGCGTCCAGCCTTTTCCGTCACAGTAGTTTCACAATGCCATGTGAGCCCGGCTATTGTGCCGCTCCCCCCCTCTATATACTAGGGGGCTGTGCGGTTGTCTGACCTCGCCTGTCCAGATGTCCAGCGCCACCCCGATCCGGGTCGCTTTGAGCGGAATCCTGAAATGAGCCAACAGTTTCAACACGATGTTCTGGTAATTGGCAGCGGTGCTGCCGGCTTGAGCCTTGCGCTGACCTTGCCCGGTCATTTGCGTATCGCTGTATTGAGCAAAGGCGACCTCGCCAACGGCTCGACATTCTGGGCCCAGGGCGGCGTCGCTGCCGTTCTGGATGATACCGATACAGTCGAATCCCACGTCGATGACACCCTCAACGCCGGTGGTGGCCTGTGCCATGAAGACGCGGTGCGCTTTACCGTCGAGCACAGCAGAGAGGCGATCCAATGGTTGATCGACCAAGGCGTGCCCTTTACCCGCGATGAACAATCCGGCACTGAAGACGGTGGTTTCGAGTTTCACCTGACCCGCGAAGGCGGCCACAGCCATCGGCGCATTATTCACGCCGCCGATGCGACTGGCGCAGCGATCTTCAGAACCTTGCTCGACCAGGCTAAACAGCGTCCCAACATCGAACTGCTGGAGCAGCGGGTCGCGGTTGATCTGATCACCGAAAAGCGCCTCGGCCTTGAAGGCGACCGCTGCCTCGGCGCCTACGTACTCAACCGCGGCACCGGTGAAGTCGACACCTACGGCGCGCGCTTCGTGATCCTTGCATCGGGCGGCGCGGCCAAGGTCTACCTCTATACCAGCAACCCCGACGGCGCCTGCGGTGATGGCATTGCCATGGCCTGGCGTTCGGGTTGCCGGGTGGCGAACCTGGAGTTTAACCAGTTCCACCCCACCTGCCTTTATCACCCGCAAGCCAAGAGTTTTCTGATCACCGAAGCCCTGCGCGGCGAAGGCGGGCATCTGAAGCTGCCCAATGGTGAACGCTTCATGCAGCGCTTCGACCCACGGGCCGAACTGGCACCTCGGGACATCGTCGCCCGCGCCATCGACCATGAGATGAAGCGCCTGGGTATCGACTGCGTCTATCTGGACATCAGCCACAAGCCCGAAGACTTCATCAAGACGCACTTTCCGACGGTCTATGAACGCTGCCTGGAATTCTCCATCGATATCACCAGGCAACCGATCCCGGTGGTTCCGGCGGCGCACTACACCTGCGGCGGCGTGATGGTCGATCAGCGGGGCCGCACCGACGTACCGGGTCTGTATGCGATTGGTGAAACCAGCTTCACCGGCCTGCATGGCGCCAACCGCATGGCCAGCAACTCGCTGCTGGAATGTTTCGTTTACGCCCGTTCGGCGGCGGCGGACATCCTTGAACAGTTGCCACAGGTGTCGATTCCGGTCGCCCTGCCCGTCTGGGATGCGAGCCAGGTCACCGACTCCGACGAAGACGTGATCATTGCGCACAACTGGGACGAACTGCGGCGATTCATGTGGGACTACGTCGGCATCGTACGCACCAACAAGCGTCTGCAACGGGCTCAGCACCGGGTACGCCTGCTGCTGGACGAAATCGACGAGTTCTACAGCAACTACAAGGTCAGTCGGGATTTGATCGAGCTGCGTAACCTGGCGCAGGTGGCCGAGTTGATGATTCAGTCAGCCATGGAGCGCAAGGAAAGTCGCGGCCTGCATTACACCCTCGATTACCCGAACATGTTGCCGGTTGCCCTGGACACTATTCTGGTGCCACCCACCTACGCCGACTGAACTTGAGCCGAACCCGCAGGCGTCGGTGCACATCCGCCGCCTGCGAATCCCGCGGCACGCATATCGCCCTGATGCGTCGCTCGCCCCGCAGACGAAAGCGCAGCACCACGATCAGCGGCAGCGCCAGGCTGTCCGGCCGCAGCTGCACGGGCTGCCAACCCACCGCTTGACTCCACAACTGCCAGCCATCGGCATCGCGACGCAAGCCGCGAAAGGCGTGCGCGTGTGTCAGCAGAATGTGCCGCGGCAACGCCCAAAAACCGTGAGCCACGCACAGCACAAGGCCGAGCAGGCTGGCCCAGGGCGGTATAGAAAGAAGAAGCAACGAACCCAGCGCGAACAGCTGGGCCAGAAGATAGGCCGCCAGCAATTGCCGTGAGGCATGCCAGCGGCATTCGAACGCGTTACTTGGGCTGGACACGATCCAGGATCATGCGAACCATACGCTGAAGCTCCGGATCTTCCGATTCGGCGCGTTCCATGAACCAGCCGAACATGTCCTGATCCTCGCATTCGAGCAGCCTGACGTAGCACGCGCGATCAACCTCGTTGAGGTGCGGGTAAACTTCTTTCACAAACGGCACCAGCAACACGTCAAGTTCAAGCATGCCGCGGCGGCTGTGCCAGTAGAGGCGATTCAGTTCAACATCTTCGACCATGGAGCGCTCCTCAAATAGGCCGCAAGTATACAGCCCCAAGACGAGCCGAACAGTCGGCTTTGGTCAGGCACCGACGATCCTTTGTGAACTACCCATTTCAAGGGCGCCCCCTTATGATGTCCCTCGGACTCTTTACCCTGCGATGACCCATGGCCGATTCTGCTTTTTTCTGCACCCTGTCTCACGAAGGCGTTCTCGCGGTACGCGGCGCGGATGCCAGCAAATTCCTGCAAGGCCAATTGACTTGCAACCTCAATTACCTGAGCGACACCCAGGCCAGCCTTGGCGCGCGCTGCACGCAGAAAGGCCGGATGCAGTCGAGTTTCCGCATTCTGCTGGAAGGCGACGGTGTGCTCATGGCGATGGCCACTGAACTGCTGGAGCCGCAACTGGCGGACCTGAAGAAGTACGCAGTGTTCTCCAAATCCAAATTGACCGATGAAAGCGCCGGCTGGATTCGTTTCGGCCTCGAGCATGGCGATGCGGCACTGGCCAGTTTGGGCCTGGCGCTGCCGGCAGAAACCGACAGCGTCGTGCGCAATGACGGTCTGATCGCCCTTCGCGTCTCGCCGGATCGCGCTGAACTCTGGGTTCGTGCCGATCAAGCCAACACCATCAAGGGCAAGCTGTCCGCCCTGTTGGCCGAAGGTGATCTGAATCAATGGCTGCTGGGCCAGATCCGCGCCGGGATCGGGCAAGTCATGCCGAGCACCCGCGAACTGTTCATCCCGCAGATGCTCAATCTGCAAGCCGTTGGCGGTGTGAGCTTCAAAAAGGGTTGCTATACCGGCCAGGAAATCGTCGCGCGCATGCAGTACCTGGGCAAACTCAAGCGCCGCTTGTATCGTCTGCAACTGGAGGCCAGCGAATTGCCGGAGCCCGGCACCCCACTGTTCTCCCCGACCCATGGTAGTTCGATCGGTGAAGTGGTGATCGCTGCTCGCGCCGAGCAAAACATTGAACTCCTGGCGGTGCTGCAAGCCGAAGCTGCAGAAGATGGCAACCTGCACCTTGGCGCACTCGAAGGTCCGGGCCTGCATCTGCTCGACCTGCCTTACCAACTGGATCGTGATCGCGAAATCCAGCGTTAACAGCAGCACTTGTCGCAATACCCTAGAGAAAAGAAATGAGTGAGCTGGCGGATAAGGTCCAACAGGATTTGGTTGAGGCCATCGATAATGATGACCTGGTTCTGCCAACGTTACCGGAAGTGGCCCTGCAGATTCGCAAGGCCGCCGAAGACCCGGAAATCAGTGTCAGCACCCTGAGCAAAGTGATTGGTCGCGATACCGCGCTGTCCGCGCGACTGATCAAAGTGGTCAATAGCCCGTTGCTGCGCGCGACCCAGGAAGTGACTGATCTGCACACGGCCATCACCCGGCTGGGGGTCAATTACAGCAGCAACCTGGCCATCGGCCTGGTGATGGAACAGATCTTCAATGCCCGTTCCGAAGTGGTCGAACAGAAAATGCGCGAGGTCTGGCGCAAAAGCCTGGAAATCGCCGGCGTCAGCTATGCGTTGTGCCGCAGTTACACACAACTCAAGCCTGATCAGGCAGCCCTTGGCGGCCTGGTGCATCAGATTGGTGTGTTGCCGATCCTGACCTACGCCGAAGATCACTATGAATTGCTGTCTGACCCGGTCAGCCTCAACCATGTGATCGACCGGATTCATCCGCTGCTCGGCGATAAATTGCTCAGGGTCTGGGAGTTTCCGGAAATGCTGGTGCAACTGCCTGGGCAGTATCTGGATTTCAAGCGGCAATCGGAGCGGGTCGATTATGTCGATCTGGTGCAAGTGGCCAGCCTGTACTGCCACAAGGACACTGATCATCCACTGGCGCGTATCGACCCGCTCAGCGTGCCGGCCTTCAAGAAGCTGGGGATCGATCCGGATAACGAGGCGATATGCAAGGATCTGGAAGGGTCGCGGTCGATGTTTTACTGATTGTGAACACCAGCAACTGTGTTCACTCTCCGGCAATAAAACTCACCCGCACCTTCAGCCCCGCCCGCTCACCATCGTGCAGGCTGACCTGCGCCAGGTGGGCGCGGCAGATCTCGCCAACAATCGCCAGGCCCAGTCCCGACCCGGCCACCTGCTGGTTACGCCGGTAAAAACGCTCGAACACCCGGTCCCGCTCTTCAAGGGGAATCCCCGGGCCATCGTCCTCGACCTCCAGTACCGCCGGTGCCATGACCCGTAGGATCACATTGCCGCCCGGCGGCGTGTGAGCCAATGCGTTGTCCACCAGATTGCTCAACAGTTCGTTCAACAGCGTCGGTTCACCGCGCAGCCATACCGGTTCGTCGGCTTCCAGCGCCAGTGCCACGCCGCGTGCATGGGCCAACGGCGCCATGGCCATGCCCAGTTCACGGGCCAACTGACTGAGGTCGAGCAGCTGCGCACCGCCCTCGGCGATTGCCCGGGCGCCATTCTCGACCCGTGCCAGCGAGAGCAATTGATTGGCCAGATGGGTCAGGCGATCCGTGCCCTGGGCGGCGGTTTCCAGGGTGCTGCGCCAGATTTCGGGTTCGTTCGAGCGCAAGCCCAGTTCGAGTCGTGCCTTGAGCGCCGCCAGCGGCGTGCGCAGTTCATGCGCGGCATCGGCGATGAACTGCGCCTGGCGCTCGAACTGCCCGCGCAAACGCTCGGTAAAGTGATTGAGCGCGCGCACCAGCGGCCCCAACTCATGCTGCACTTCCACCAGCGGCAAGGGTCGCAAGTCATCGGGTTGACGCTCTTCCACCGCCGTACGCAAGCGTTCCAGCGGACGCAGCGCCGCACTGACCGCAAACCACACCAGCAGCAGCGCACCGATCGACAGCATGCCCAGGCGCAACAACGTGTCAGCCATCAGGCTGCGAGCCATGCGGACCCGCGCCTCATCGGTTTCCGCCACGCGGATTTCCGCCATGCCGTTCATGTTCGGTTCGCTGACCGCTTTGAGCAGGCTGACCACTCGCACGTTCTGCCCTTGATAGGTGGCGTTATAGAAACGCGCCAGCGCCGGGTAGTCATCGGTGCGCGGCGTTCCCGGCGGTGGTGCCGGCAAGTTTTCGTAGCCCGAGATCAGTTTCTGATTGATGTCGTTGACCAGGTAAAAAATTCGCCCGGCACTGTCGTAGGCGAACGTATCGAGGGCCACGTAAGGCACGTTGGCACTGAGGCTGCCGTCGTGTTGGGACAGGCCTGCGGCGATGGTCCGGGCCGAGGCCAGCAAGGTCCGGTCATAAGCGGTGTCGGCGGCTTCGCGACCGTTCCAGTACGCGCTCAGACCACTGGCGAGCATCAACACCACCAGCAACAGCGCGAGGTTCCACAGCAACCGCCAACGCAGGCTGCTGAGCTTATGCATCGCGGCTTTCCAGCAAATAACCAAGGCCGCGGAACGTCACAATGGCCACCGGCTGACCATCGAGCTTCTTGCGCAAGCGGTGGACGTAGATCTCGATGGCATCAGGACTGGCTTCTTCGTCCAGACCGAAGACTTGGGCGGCCAGTTGTTCCTTGCTCATCACTCGACCCGGACGGGCGATCAGCGCTTCGAGTACCGCCTGTTCGCGGGAGGTCAGGGTCAGCAGCTCTTCGCCAAGAGTGAAGCGCCGGGTGTCCAGGTCATAGGCCAGCACGCCACAACGCTGCTGGCGCTCACCGCCGAGCACACTGCGGCGCAGCAAGGCTTTGACCCGGGCTTCGAGTTCTGTCAGTTCGAAGGGTTTGGCCAGGTAATCGTCAGCCCCCAGATTCAGGCCATGGACCCGATCCTTGACGTCGCTTCGAGCGGTGAGCATCAACACCGGCAGGTTCTTGCCCCGGGCCCGCAAGCGCGCCAGCACTTCAAAACCATCCATGCGCGGCAAGCCGACATCGAGGATCGCCACGGCGTACTCCTCGCTGTTCAAGGCCAGGTCGGCCGCCACACCGTCGTGCAGCACATCCACCGTCAACCCAGTGCTCTTGAGCGCCTGGGCGACACTTTCGGCAAGCTGCAGATGGTCTTCGACGAGCAGAACACGCATGGATCTTTACCTCATTCAGGGATGGTCGACGCCATTCTTTGGCGCGGAGTTTACAGCCGCATCCGTCGCTGTGAAGCCCGAAAACCGTGAAAGTCAGCTGAAAGGTTAGCGAAAGGTTGGCCGGTTAGAGTCCAGCCACGGACAGTTTCGACTGCCGTCGCTGTACGAAAAACGCCCCGAAGCGTTTTCGCCAATAAGAACAATAAACGGAGTAGATCACCATGCTGTCCATGCAGCTTCAGGCTCGCCCGCCTGTTCGTTTTTCCCGCCTCAGCCAGACCGCCCTTGCCAGTGCCGCCGCCCTCGCCGGCTTTTCACCGTTGAGCCAGGCTGCCTTCTTCGAAGACAGTACGGCAACCTTCGAAACCCGCAACATGTATTTCAACCGCGACTTTCGCGACGGCACCAGCGCCCAGCAATCCAAGCGAGACGAATGGGCCCAGGGGTTCATGCTCAATCTGCAATCGGGTTACACCGACGGCACCGTGGGGTTCGGCGTCGATGCGCTGGGCATGTTGGGGGTAAAACTCGATTCGAGTCCGGACCGCACCGGCACCGGCCTGTTACCGACCCATGACGACGGTCGCGCGGCCGACGAATACTCCAAGCTCGGCCTGACCGGCAAAGTGAAAATCTCCGCCACGGAACTGAAAATCGGCAGCCTGATTCCGGAACTGCCGATCCTCAAGCCCAACGACGGGCGCATTTTGCCGCAGACCTTTGAAGGCGGCCTGCTGACCTCCAAAGAGATCAAGAACCTGACCTTTACCGGCGGGCGTCTGGAGAAAGCCAAGGATCGCGACAGCACCGACTTCGAGGACATCGCCCTCAACAACAAGAACAGCCGCTTCGCCGGTACCGTGGCCGGCAAGCACTTTGACTTTGGCGGCGTGGACTACAAGTTCACCGACAAGATCACCGGCAGCTACCACTTCGCCCAACTCGATGAAGTCTACAACCAGCACTTCCTCGGCGTAGTCGCTTCGCAACCGTTCGGCCCTGGCACTTTCGGCACCGATCTGCGATTGGCCATCAGTGACGACGAGGGCGCGGCCCGGGGTGGCAAGATCGACAACAAATCCCTCAACGGGCTGGTGAGCTACGCCTTGAACGGGCATAAACTCAGCGCCGGCTATCAGCACATGTCCGGCGACAGTGCCTTCCCGTATGTCGATGGCAGCGATCCATACCTGGTCAACTTCGTGCAGATCAATGACTTTGCCGGCGCCGAAGAACACTCCTGGCAAGCGCGTTACGACTATGACTTCGCCAAACTCGGCATTCCCGGCCTGAGCTTCATGAGCCGTTATGTGAGTGGCGACAACATCAAGCTCAAGAACGGTGACGAAGGCAAAGAGTGGGAGCGCAACACCGAGATCAAATACGTCGTACAAAGCGGCGCCTTGAAGGATGTCGCCGTCCGCCTGCGCAATGCCACCTACCGTTCCAATTACTCCGCTCGCGATGCCGATGAAGTGCGTCTGCTGGTGAGCTATAGCGTTGCACTTTGGTAATTCAGTACGTCCATAACAAAAACTCCAAGGAGACTTGAATGAACTTATCACTGCGTAAAGTTGCTCTGGCCGCCGGCGTCATGCTGTTTGCCGGCCAATTGCTTGCCGAACCCAAACGCCCGGAATGCATCGCCCCGGCCTCGCCGGGCGGCGGTTTCGACCTCACCTGCAAACTGGCGCAAAGCGCGCTGGTCAACGAAAAACTGCTGACCAAACCGATGCGTGTGACCTACATGCCCGGCGGTGTCGGCGCGGTGGCCTACAACGCGGTGGTCGCCCAGCGCCCGGCTGATGCCGGCACGCTGGTGGCGTGGTCCAGCGGTTCGCTGCTGAACCTGGCCCAAGGCAAATTCGGGCGTTTCGATGAAAGTGCAGTGCGCTGGCTGGCCGCCGTTGGCACCAGTTATGGCGCCATCGCAGTGAAAAGCGACTCGCCCTACAAGACCCTGGACGATCTGGTCAAAGCCCTGAAGAAAGATCCGAGCTCCGTGGTGATCGGTTCCGGCGGCACCGTCGGCAGCCAGGACTGGATGCAAACCGCCCTGATCGCCAAAGCGGCCGGGATCAACCCGCGCGACCTGCGTTACGTGGCCCTCGAAGGTGGTGGCGAAATTGCCACCGCCTTGCTCGGTGGCCACATCCAGGTTGGCAGCACCGACATCTCCGACTCCATGCCACACATCCAGAGCGGCGACATGCGTCTGCTGGCGGTGTTCTCCGAGAAGCGTCTGGACGAGCCGGAAATGAAAGACATTCCGACCGCTAAAGAGCAAGGCTACGACATCGTCTGGCCGGTGGTTCGCGGCTTCTACCTCGGGCCAAAAGTCAGTGACGAAGACTACGCCTGGTGGAAAGACGCCTTCGACAAACTGCTGGCCTCCGAGGATTTCGCCAAGCTGCGCGATCAGCGTGAACTGTTCCCGTTCGCCATGACCGGCCCGGAGCTGGACACCTACGTGAAGAAGCAGGTCGCGGACTACAAAGTGCTGGCCAAAGAGTTCGGCCTGATCCAGTGATCGCCTCTGTCTAGCGGCTGCGGCCCCGGTTCTCGGGGTCGCGGCCCAGGAGTTTCCCATGCTCTTACAACGCATTTTCGCTTCGGTGCTGTTGCTGGCCTGTGTCGGCCTGGCACTGATGGCATGGCCGTATCAAGCGCCTTTTTCCTATGAGCCTGTCGGTCCTCGGGCCTTCCCCTTGCTGATGCTTGGCCTGATGGGCCTGGCTTTGCTGTACATGGTATTTCGGCCGGCGCCAATCGTGCACAGCGACGACGAGCCGCAACTGGACCGCGAAACCCTGATCAAAATCGGCCTCTGCATCGTGCTGTTGCTGGTGTTTGCCGGGACCTTCGAACCCCTTGGCTTCATCGTCGCCAGCATTCTGATCGGGATCCCGATGGCACGCCTGTATGGCGGCCGCTGGCTGCCCAGTACGGTGATCATCAGCCTGATGGCTATCGGTCTTTATCTGCTGTTCGACAAGTTGATGGACGTGCCACTGCCACTGGGCGTGCTCGACGTTCTGGAGAACTGACATGGATACTCTTGGCTATTTGGGTCAGGGCTTCGGCGTCGCGCTGAGCCCGTATAACCTGGTGACCGCGTTGTGCGGCACTCTGATCGGCACCGTCGTCGGCCTGTTGCCGGGGCTGGGGCCGATCAACGGCGTGGCGTTGCTGATTCCGATCGCGTTTGCCCTCGGCCTGCCACCGGAGTCGGCGTTGATCCTGCTGGCGGCGGTGTACCTGGGTTGCGAATACGGCGGCCGGATCAGCTCGATCCTGCTGAATATTCCGGGCGAAGCCTCCACCGTGATGACCACCCTCGACGGTTATCCGATGGCCCGCAAGGGTCTGGCGGGTGTAGCGCTGTCGCTGTCGGCGTGGAGTTCGTTCATCGGTGCATTCATCGCGACGTGCGGCATGGTGCTGTTCGCCCCGCTGCTGGCGAAATGGGCGATTGCCTTCGGGCCGGCGGAGTACTTCGTGCTGATGGTGTTTGCGATTGTCTGTCTCGGCGGCATGGCCGGCGACCGACCGCTCAAGACCTTCATTGCGGCGCTGATCGGTCTGTTTCTGTCGAGTGTCGGGATCGATGCCAACAGCGGTGTATACCGTTTTACCGGGGATAACATTCATCTGACCGACGGCATTCAGTTTGTCGTGCTGGTATTGGGCCTGTTCTCCATCAGCGAAATCCTCCTGCTGCTGGAAAAAACCCATCACGGCCAGGAAGCGGTAAAAGCCACCGGGCGCATGATGTTCAACTTCAAGGAAGCCTCGGCGGTGTTCGTGGTGAACATCCGTTGCGGTGTGCTGGGCTTCATCATGGGCGTGTTGCCGGGTGCCGGCGCGACGTTGGCCAGCGCCGTGGCCTACATGACCGAGAAACGTATCGCCGGCACCAAGGGCACTTTCGGACAAGGCGACATGCGTGGCCTCGCGGCGCCGGAAACCGCTATCGGTGGCGCAGCCTGCGGTGCCCTGGTGCCGATGCTGACCCTTGGCGTTCCGGGCTCGGGGACCACGGCGGTGATGATCGGCGCGCTGTCGCTGTACAACATCACCCCGGGCCCGCTGTTGTTCCAACAGCAACCGGACATCGTCTGGGGCCTGATCGCGTCATTGTTCGTTGCCAACGTGATGCTGGTGATCCTCAACATCCCGATGATCCGCATCTTCACCCGCATCCTTGCCGTGCCGAACTGGGCGCTGGTGCCGGTGATCGCCATCATCACCGGGATCGGCGTCTACGCGGTGCACGCCACCACCTTCGACCTGTTCCTGATGATCGGCATCGGCATTTTCGGCTACATTCTGCGCAAGCTGGACTTCCCGTTGTCGCCCGTGCTGCTGGGCTTCATTCTCGGTGGGTTGATGGAGCAAAACCTGCGTCGCGCGCTGTCGATTTCCAATGGTGCACTGGAAATCCTCTGGTCGAGCCCGATCACGTTCGGTTGCTGGGTGCTGACTGCAATCATGTTGCTGATGCCACTGCTGCGTATCTGGCGCAAACGTTCGGTCGCCCGGCGCGCTATTGCCGATGTCTGATCGCCCCCCGTTCAAAAGCTGGTGGGGAACACCGCTGGTCGGTCTGCTGGGCGGTTACCTCGCCAGCCAGATCGGCTGGCCGCTACCGTGGATGGTCGGCTCGTTGCTGGCGATCATCCTGGTGCGTTGCCTGACCCCCTGGCAATTGGCGGAAATTCCGGGCGGGCGCAAGTGCGGCCAGTGGGTCGTCGGCATCGGCATCGGACTGCACTTCACCCCGGTGGTGATGGAGCAGGTGCTGAGCCACTTCGGCCTGATCTTCTTCGGTGCGTTGGTCACTAGCCTGTCGGCTGTAGTCGGGGTGTGGTTGATGCGGCGTACCGGTGAGGATCGCGCCACCGCATTCTTTTCCAGCATGCCCGGCGGTTCCGGCGAGATGGTCAACCTTGGCGCCCGCAATGGCGCGGTGCTCAGCCGTGTCGCGGCGGGGCAGAGTCTGCGGGTGCTGGTGGTGGTGCTGTGTGTGCCGGCGGCCTTCAAGTATCTGTTGGGCGACGGTGCGCCGGTCTTGCATCCAACGACCGTGGACTGGTGGTGGCTGGCCATTCTGTTCCCGGCGGGCGCCCTTGCCGCCTGGATCTGGGAACGGCTGCGACAACCCAACCCCTGGCTGTTCGGACCGCTGCTGGTGAGTGCGGCGGTCAGCATTGGCTGGAACTTGCACATCGGGTTGCCCAATGGCGGCAGTCAGATCGGCCAGTGGCTGATCGGCAGCGGCTTGGGTTGCCACTTCAATCGGCAGTTCTTCCGGCGGGCACCGTCCTTCATGGGCCGGACCCTGCTCGGCACGGTGTTGACCATGTTGATCGCCACCTTGGCGGCGCTGGGGTTGAGTGCGCTGACCCAGCTGGATCTGCGTTCGCTGACTCTGGGCATGATGCCCGGCGGGATTGCCGAGATGAGTTTGACGGCGCAAACCCTGCAATTGTCGGTACCGTTGGTGACGGCGATGCAGGTGATGCGGTTGTTGTTTGTGTTGTTTCTGGCGGAGCCGTTGTTTCGGTACTGGAACCGGGAGCCGGATTCTCCCTGATATGAGTCCTGTGGCGAGGGGGCTTGTCGGAACGCCGCATCGCCCCGTTCGGCTGCGAAGCAGTCGTAAAATCTGAGGGCTTCGGTGTGGCTGGTTTTGGGGCCGCTGCGCGACCCAACGGGGGCAAGCCCCCTCGCCACAATCTTCAGACTGGCGGCAACCGCCACTCGATCGGCGTCTCGCCATTCTGTTCCAGAAACTTGTTCGCCCGGCTGAAGTGCCCGCATCCGAGGAAGCCGCGATAGGCGGACAGCGGCGATGGATGGACTGAGGTCAGCACCAGGTGTTTGGTGGCATCGATGAGTTTCTGTTTGCTCTGGGCATGTGCGCCCCACAGCAGGAACACCAGATGTGGCTGGTGCTCGCTGACCACTTCGATAATCCGATCGGTAAAGTACTGCCAGCCCTTGCCCGCATGGGCGTTGGCATTCGCGCGCTCCACGGTCATGGTGGTGTTGAGCATCAACACGCCCTGCTCCGCCCAACTCTGCAGGTAACCGTGATTGGGGATGTCGATGTTCAGGTCGCGTTTCAACTCTTTATAAATGTTCACCAGCGATGGCGGCGCCGGTACGCCCGGTTGCACCGAGAAGCACAACCCATGGGCCTGACCCGGGCCGTGGTAAGGGTCCTGACCGAGGATGACCACCTTGACCTTGTCCAGTGGCGTGGAATTGAGCGCATTGAAAATCAACGGCCCCGGCGGATAGATCTCCTTGCCCGCCGCGCGCTCTTGCTGCAGGAATGTGCGCAACTCTGCCATGTAGGGCTGGTCGAATTCAGCACGCAGGGCCTCCTTCCAGCTCGGTTCGAGTTTGATACGGTCGTCAGCAGTCATGGTTACATCCGGCAAAAACAATGGGGCGAACCCTAGGAAACCCTATCTCCCTTGTCAATTGATCTGAGGCAGATCCGGCATTTTCCTATAGAGCGATCATACTGAACGCTCAAATTCCCGATCGAGGTCACGATGAATCTGCACTTCGAAGAACTCACCGGCACCGACGGCGCACGCATCGGCATTGCCAGCCTGGATGCCGAAAAGACCCTCAATGCCCTCTCTTTGCCGATGATCAACGCCTTGCGCGATCAACTGGATGCCTGGGCCAAGGAACCACAGATCGTTTGCGTGCTGCTGCGCGGCAATGGCGCCAAGGCTTTTTGCGCTGGCGGTGAAGTACGCAGCCTGGTGGAGGCGTGTCGTGCCCATCCCGGAGAAGTGCCGCCCTTGGCTGCACACTTCTTTGCCGCAGAATATCGCCTCGACTTCAAACTGCACACCTACCCGAAACCACTGATCTGCTGGGGACATGGTTACGTGCTGGGCGGTGGCATGGGGCTGCTGCAAGGGGCGAGCATTCGGATTGTCACGCCAAGCAGCCGGCTGGCGATGCCGGAGATCGGCATCGGCTTGTACCCGGACGTCGGCGCCAGTTGGTTTCTGTCACGGTTGCCCGGCAAGCTCGGATTGTTTCTCGGCCTGACTGGCGCACAGATGAACGGTCGCGATGCGATCGATCTGGACCTGGCGGACCGCTTTCTGCTCGATGAACAACAGCAGGAACTGATCGAAGGCTTGCTGCAATTGAACTGGCAGGAACAGACACCCATGCAGCTCAACAGCCTGCTCAAGGCCTTGCAGCAGGAAGCGCTCGCGCAGATGCCCGACGCGCAATGGCTGCCACGACGCCAGCACATCGACGAGCTGCTGGATGTCAGCGATGTCTGTTGTGCCTGGAAGGCCATCGGCGGGCTGCGCGATCACTCCGACCTGCTGCTCAGTCGTGCCGCCAGGACCATGGTTGAAGGCTCGCCGCTGACCGCTCATCTGGTGTGGGAACAGATCGCCCGTGCCCGGCATCTGTCACTGGCTCAAGTCTTTCAGATGGAATACACCATGAGTCTCAATTGCTGTCGTCATCCGGAGTTCAGCGAGGGGGTGCGGGCTCGGCTGATCGACAAGGACCAGAAACCTCACTGGCACTGGCCAGACATCAATAATGTGCCGGAGGCCGCGGTGGAGGCGCATTTTCACAAGGTCTGGGAAGGTCGGCATCCTCTGGCCGATCTGTCGGAATACTGAAAATCGGGCACAAAAAAAGCGGCGCTTCATGCGCCGCTTTTTATTGAACAATTTACCAGCGGCCTCCTCGGCCATCGTGATCGCCTCTTCCGCCACGGTGATCCCGACCACTATGGCCTCGATAGTCATCGCCCCGGCCACCTCGGTTATGGCCGTCCCAACCACCGCGGTCATGACGGTCCCATCCGCGATTCTGGTAGCCGCGGTAGTCGTAATAGCGCGGTGCCGGTTGATAAACCCGCGGCTGATAGTAATAACGCGGCGATGGCTGGTAATACCGTGCAGGCGGTGAGTAATACCTGCGCGGAGCCGTGTAGTAACCACCATCGGAGTAGTAGGCCCCACCGCCGGAGTAATACGGCGCTGGGGACGTGTAGACCTCGGAACGGTAGTAGCTGTCTCCTCCATCGGAATAGGGCACGCACGCACCAAGAGACAATCCCGATAGAACAATCAGCAGAATTTGGCGGAGATTTTTTCGACAGAGCATGGCGGCCTCCTGGACCGCGAGTGAGCCATACCAGCGACGCTGGCAGGCGACAGTCAATGGTTCGGTGACTGTCGAAATATCAGACAGTGAAATCGGAATCTGGTGCGTTTTCGCAACAAGTTGAAACAAGTAGCCGATGAAAGGTTTTTCATCTACCCCATAAGAAAACGGCGCGTCCGGGAGGCCGGATGCGCCGTTGTCTTCATGGGCCGATCAGTGGTGCCCACGATAGGGGCCACCGTGGTAATGACGGGGCCCACTGAAATAATAGTAGCGATAGCCGCCGTAAAAACGCGGGCCGCCGTAGTAGTAAGGTGAGTAGTAGTAACCGGGGTAGTAATAGGGTGTCGGATAAATATCGGCGCCACCTACATAGTAGTAACAGCTGGCCAGGCCCAAACCAAAAAACACACTGAGCAATATTTGGCGGAGCTTTTTTTGACAGAACATGGAGGCCTCCTGAAAGACCTGCAACAGCAGTCGACTCACACCTGTTTGGACTTTCAAACCTGCACCGAGTGCCAGACCCCGCCGGCCTTCAGATCAGCGGCCAGCCGTCCTTCTACGGTGCATGTCCAGGCGCCAGCGCACCATGACAAGGCAAAGCGCCCTGCCCTGTTTATCTCCCCCTCCCTTCCATGCCCCCAGCCAGAGGGCTCGAGCCAACTTGGCACGGCTCTCGCTTAACCAAAGACGTGCAGGAGTCATCACAGGTTCGCGGCACCACAATTTGCAATGGCTGACTAGGGTTCCGGCTCGCAATCGCGAGTGGCTGGTCCGAGAGTTGGCGACCTCCAGTTGAGGTTACACGGCGGGACAAAAGCCCGGGAGACAAGCCACCGTTCGCGGTGCCGCTGCCTTCCTGTCCGCCCTTGATCAACTGGAGAACCACACCATGTCCCGACTTCGTTTACCCGCCCTGTTCGCCGCTGCCTTTGCAGCCCTCGTGAGCATCTCGTCCCAGGCCGCCCAGAAAGACCACTTCAGCGTCTGCTGGACTATCTACGCCGGCTGGATGCCCTGGGAATACGCCGGCAGCCAAGGCATCGTCGACAAATGGGCGAAAAAGTACGGCATCAAGATCGATGTGGTGCAACTCAACGACTACGTCGAATCCATCAACCAGTACACCGCCGGCCAGTTCGACGGCTGCACCATGACCAACATGGATGCGCTGACCATTCCGGCTGCCGGTGGCGTCGACAGCACGGCGCTGATCGTCAGCGACTTCTCCAACGGCAACGACGGCATCGTGCTCAAGGGCGAAGGCAAGAAAGTCGCCGACCTCAAGGGCATGGACGTCAACCTGGTTGAGCTCTCTGTCTCTCATTACCTCTTGGCACGGGCGCTCGATTCGGTGGATCTCACCGAGAAAGACCTGAAAGTGGTCAACACTTCCGACGCCGACATCTCGGCCGCCTTCAACACCGATCAGGTCAACGCCGTCACCACCTGGAACCCGATGCTCTCGGACATCAAGGCCAAGCCCGGCGTGACTGAAGTCTTCAACTCCAGCCAGGTCCCCGGCGAAATCATGGACATGATGGTGGTCAACAGCGCCACCCTCAAAGACAACCCGGCCCTGGGCAAAGCCCTGACCGGAGCCTGGTTTGAAGTGGTTGAGTTGATGAACGCGAAAAACACCGCGAGCAAAGCCGCGCTGGAACACATGGCCAAAGCTTCGGGCACTGATCTGGCAGGTTTCCAGGCCCAACTGGACACCACCAAACTGTTTGCCACCCCCAAAGAAGCCCTGGCGTTCTCCACCAGCAAGCAACTGCCGGACACCATGCGCAAAGTCGCCGAGTTCTCCTTCCAACACGGTTTGCTGGGTGAAGGCGCCAAGGACACCAGCGCCATCGGCATGGCCTTCGCCAATGGCGTGACCAGCGGCGACAAAGGCAACCTCAAGCTGCGCTTCGACCCGACTTACGTGCAGATGGCCGCCGACGCCCAGCTGTAAGACAGGAGGAGCTGGCCATGCGCCTGATCAATCGCCACCCGGATCGCCCGAGTCGCTTGCTGTTGGTAATTCTGCCGTTCGCCCTGGTGCTGTTCGCCTACTTCATGGGCTCGGCCGAGCGGTTGACGGACAACCCCAACGACAAACTGCTGCCCAGTGCCGTGCAGATGAGCGACGCGGTGAAACGCCTGGCCTTCACCGCCGACACCCGCACCGGTGAATACCTGCTCTGGCAAGACACCGCTTCCAGCCTGCGACGGCTGGCCATCGGTCTCGGTATCAGTGCAGTGGCCGGGCTCTGCCTGGGCATTGCCGCCGGTACGCTGCCGCTGTTTGGCGCACCGTTATCGCCGGTACTGACAGTGCTGTCGATGGTGCCGCCACTGGCGATCCTGCCGATTTTGTTCATCGTGTTCGGGTTGGGGGAGTTGTCGAAAGTGATGCTGATCGTGATCGGCATCACCCCGTGTCTGGCCCGTGATCTGGAACAGCGCGCCCGGGAAATCCCCGTCGAGTTACTGATCAAGGCGCAGACGCTTGGCGCCTCGACCTGGACCTTGATGCTGCGGGTGGTGCTGCCGCAATTGCTGCCGCGCCTGTTGATCTCGTTGCGATTGATGCTCGGCTCGGCGTGGTTGTTTTTGATCGCCGCCGAAGCCATCGCCTCCACGGACGGTTTGGGTTACCGGATCTTCCTGGTTCGCCGCTACCTGGCGATGGACGTGATTCTGCCCTACGTGGTGTGGATCACTCTGCTCGCCTGGCTGATGGACTGGGGCCTCAAGCGCCTGACCCAGCGCGCTTTTCCCTGGCACCAAGGTGCCTCCAAATGAGTTATGAAGGGGCGCGGGCATGAGCTTCATCAGCGTAAAAAACGTCTGGCAGCAATATGCCGATCAGGTGGTGCTTGAAGGACTGAACCTGAGCGTCAACGAAGGTGAGTTCTGCACCTTGGTCGGCGCGTCGGGTTGCGGCAAGTCGACGTTCCTGCGGCTATTACTGGGCCAGGAACGCGCCAGTCGCGGCGAGATTCTGTTGGACGGTCAAGCGCTGGCTGGCGAACCGGATTCGAGCCGTGGCGTGGTGTTCCAGCGCTACTCGGTGTTCCCGCACCTGACCGTGCTGGACAATGTCGCCCTCGGCCTCGAACTGCCACGCTCCCCCTTACTCGGGCGGTTGTTCGGCCATGCAAAAAAAGACGCTCGGGAACAGGCGGCGGTATTGCTGCACAAAGTCGGTCTCGGCCATTCGCTGGACAAGTACCCGGCGCAGCTCTCAGGTGGTATGCAGCAACGACTGGCGATTGCCCAGGCGCTGATCATGAAACCCCGCGTGTTGCTCCTCGACGAACCGTTCGGCGCCCTCGATCCGGGCATCCGCAAAGACATGCACGCCTTACTGCTGGAGCTGTGGCGCGAGACGCAACTGACGGTGTTCATGGTCACCCACGACTTGTCCGAAGGTTTCAATCTCGGCACCCGTTTGCTGGTATTCGACAAGGTCCGCGTCGACCCGCACGCCCCCGGCGCCTATGGCGCGCGCATCACCTACGACATCCCTTTGAACAGCGACCGCCGCGCCCACCGTGCCGCCGTCGACGCACTGCCAGCTCAGTTGGTTGGCACGCTTCGCATCGCCTAGAGGAATTTGCACATGACTGACTCAACCCAACTGTTCCCGCCCTTTGCAGAAGAAATGCTCCCCGGCGGCGGCCATCGCTCCTTTGTATTGAAACGCGGCCAATTACTGCGCCTGACCGATCTGCGCGGCGGCGCCAATGTCAGCCTGACGCTGCTCAACGCCAATGAAAAAACCGAACGCCTGAACCTGCCCGACAGCCTCAAATGCCAACACACCGCCAAGCTCACCAGCGGCCATTGCCTGTATTCGGACATGGGTCGCGTACTGGCGGCCATCACGGCCGATACCTGCGGCTGGAGCGATAGCCTCGGCGGCGTGCTGTGCGCTGAAGAAGTCGCGCAAAAGTACGGCTCAGGCCGTTATCAGGAACTGCGCAACGGCTTCTTTCGCAACGGCACCGACAACCTGTTGGTAGAGCTGGGCAAGTGGGGGTTGGGCCTGTCCGACCTGCTGATGACCCTTAACCTGTTCAGCCGCGTCAATGTCGATGAGACCGGTCGCTTCCATTTTGTGGAGGGCAATTCCAAGGCCGGGGATTACATCGAGCTGTATGCGCCGATGGACACCCTGGTGGTGCTCACCGCGCTGCAACACCCGATGGATCCGGCGCCTGAGTACGCACCCAAACCGCTGAAGCTCAGCTGGATGAACGCCGACGCCAGCATCGCCGAACACTGTCGCACCTCGCGCCCGGAAAACGTGCGTGGATTCATCAACACCGACCGCCTGTTCGCTTGAGGATCGCTGCCATGTCACTTGCAATCGCTACTGTTCACAAGCAACCAGAAACCGCGGTCTACCGCGCCACCATCCCCGCCGGCGAACCCTGGCTGATGGAGGTCAAGGCCGGCCAGACCCTGCGTATCCTCGACCTGGAAGGCAATCAGGCGGTCGACACTCTGTTCTACAGCCTCGCCAATCCCAAGGAGCGCTATGACGTGCAGCGCACGTTGCGGCGGCAGAACAGCGTCTACCTGAGCACTGGCAGCGTGCTCTATTCCAACCTCGGCAAGCCGATGCTGACCATCGTCGAAGACACTTGCGGGCGTCACGACACCCTCGGCGGTGCCTGCGCGCAAGAGAGCAATACCGTGCGTTACGCCCTGGAAAAACGCTACATGCACAGCTGCCGCGACAATTACCTGCGCGCCTGCGCCCACGACGGGCGACTGGGCAAGGGCGATATCGGGCCGAACATCAATTTCTTCATGAACGTGCCGGTGACGGCCGATGGCGGGCTGACGTTTGAAGACGGGATTTCAGCGCCAGGCAAATACGTCGACCTGCGCGCCGAGATGGACGTGATCGTACTGATCTCCAACTGCCCGCAACTGAACAACCCATGCAACGCCTACAACCCCACCCCTGCGGAGCTTTTGGTATGGAACTGAAATTGGCGCGTTTACGGCGGTGGTTGTTTGCCTTGTGTCAGGCCCGCTCCGGCCAGTGCCTCAAACAACGCTGATCCCTGTGGCGAGGGAGCTTGCTCCCGCTGGGTCGCGAAGCGGCCCCAAACCCTGCAATAGCGCTATGTCTGACGGACCGCAGCAGCAGGTTTCGCGACTGCTGCGCAGCCGAGCGGGACGGTGTGGCGATCCGACAAGCTCCCTCACCACAAAAAAGCGTGAATTTTGTTCATCCGGGACGGCCCGGGTGCATCTCAAAAAACTGCGGGACGGCCCGCATCCCAGGTCGAGGCTGATGCGCTATCGCCTCCAGGGGTTATGCCATGTTCGAAAAAGTCCTCATCGCCAACCGCGGCGCCATCGCCTGCCGCATCCTGCGTACCCTGCAAGAATTGCAGGTCAAGGGCGTCGCGGTTTACTCCGAAGCCGACGCCGCCAGCCTGCATATCCTGCAAGCCGATGAAGCCCACAGCCTGGGCGAAGGCGCAGCCGCCGGCACTTATCTGGCCGTGGACAAAATCCTCGCCATCTCCAAAGCCACCGGCGCCACGGCGATCCATCCCGGCTACGGCTTCCTCTCGGAAAATGCCGCCTTCGCCGAAGCCTGCGAAGCCGCCAACATTGCCTTTATTGGCCCGACGCCACAGCAACTGCGAGTCTTCGGTCTCAAGCACACCGCCCGCGCCCTGGCCAAACAACACGGCGTGCCGATGCTCGAAGGCACCGAACTGCTCGACAGCCTCGATGCAGCCCTGATCGCCAGCGAACAGGTCGGTTACCCGGTGATGCTCAAAAGCACCGCCGGCGGTGGCGGTATCGGTATGCGCGTGTGCCGCAGCGCCGCTGAATTGAGCGAATCATTCGAAGCCGTCAAACGCCTCGGTCAGAACAACTTCAGCGACGCCGGCGTGTTTATCGAGAAGTACATCCAGCGCGCCCGGCACCTGGAAGTGCAGGTATTCGGCGACGGCCAGGGCGAGGTGATTGCTCTGGGCGTGCGCGACTGCTCGGTGCAACGGCGCAACCAGAAAGTCCTCGAAGAAACCCCGGCACCCAACCTGCCCGACGGCATGGCCGAAGCGCTCTGCGCGGCAGCAATCAAACTCGCCAAAGCAGTGAATTACCGCAGCGCCGGCACCGTAGAGTTCGTCTTCGACAGCGACACCCAGCGTTTCTATTTTCTTGAAGTGAACACCCGTTTGCAGGTGGAGCACGGCGTCACCGAACAAGTGTGGGGCGTGGATCTGGTGCGCTGGATGGTGGCGCTGGCGGCCGGAGATTTACCGCCATTGAGCGAGTTGAGTCAAGGTTTGCAAGCCGACGGCCACGCGATTCAGGCAAGGCTCTACGCCGAAGATCCTGGGCGGGATTTTCAACCGAGTCCCGGGTTGCTGACAGCGGTAAATTTTCCCGTCGCCGATGGCAAACAACTGCGCATCGACACGTGGGTCGAGGCCGGTTGCGAGATCCCGCCGTACTTCGATCCAATGATTGCCAAGGTCATCCGCTGGGCGCCGACTCGCGAAGAAGCCCGCGCTGACCTGCTCCAAACCTTGGGCGACAGCCTGTTGTACGGAGTGGAAACCAACCGCGATTACCTGCGGCAGATTTTGCTCGATGCGCCCTTCGCCAGCGGCCAGCCGTGGACCCGTTGCCTGGAGGGGCTGGTCTATCAGGCCAACACCTTTGAGGTGATCAGCGCCGGCACCCAGACCAGCGTTCAGGATTATCCGGGGCGTCTCGGGTATTGGGCAGTCGGCGTGCCTCCGTCGGGGCCGATGGACAGCCGAGCTTTGCGTTCAGGCAACCTTTTGCTGGGTAACGACGAAGGTGCCGCAGCGCTGGAAATCACCATGAGCGGGCCGATGTTGCGCTTCAATTGTGATGCGGTTGTGGCGGTGACCGGTGCGCAGATTCCATTGACGCTGAACGGTGAAACGGCGCCGATGAACACCACGCTGCGGGTTCCGGCCGGTGCCACATTGCATCTCGGCACGATCGCCGGTGCAGGCGCTCGCAGCTATCTGTGCCTGCGCGGTGGTCTGCAAGTGCCGGATTATCTGGGTAGCAAAAGTACGTTCACGCTGGGTCAGTTTGGTGGGCATGGCGGTCGTGCATTGCGAGCCGGTGACGTGCTGCATGTGCCAGCCTTGAGCGACCGCAGTGCGGGCATTCAATTGCCTGAAGAACAGGTCTGCGAGTTATCGGCCGTGCGGCAAATCCGGGTGATCTACGGCCCCCACGGCGCACCGGAATACTTCACCGAAAACTACATCGGCACCTTCTTCGCGACCCAATGGGAAGTGCATTTCAACTCCAGCCGCACCGGTGTGCGACTGATCGGGCCGAAGCCTGAATGGGTGCGGGCCGACGGCGGCGAGGCCGGGCTGCATCCATCGAACATTCACGACAATCCGTATGCGATTGGCGCGGTGGATTTCACCGGTGATATGCCGGTGATCCTCGGTCCCGATGGCCCGAGTCTCGGTGGATTTGTCTGCCCGGTGACGGTGATCGAAGCGGACCTTTGGCAACTCGGGCAACTGAAGGCTGGAGACAAGGTGCAGTTTTTGCCGGTCGATCTGAAAACCGCTCGCTCTCTGGCAATGCAGAACCATTGTGGCGAGGGGGCTTGTCGGAACGCCGCATCGCTCCGTTCGGCTGCGAAGCAGTCGCCAATCAGTCAACTCGATACATCTGATACTGCGCGATTGCAGGTATTGGGGCCGCTGCGCGACCCAACGGGGGCAAGCCCCCTCGCCACAGGTAATGTGTTCCCACAGGGGGTTGTGTCGCCTGTGGTGTTGGATATCGGGCAGGACGACACCCGGCTGGTGGCGAGATTGTCGGGCGATACTCATTTGTTACTGGAAATCGGCGCCCCGGAACTGGACCTGGTCCTGCGCTTCCGCGCCCACGCGCTGATGCAGGCATTGGAAAGCAAAAACCTGCACGGCGTGATCGACCTGACACCGGGCATTCGCTCGCTGCAAGTGCATTACCAACCCGAACAACTGCCGCTCGCCGATCTGCTGGGCATTGTCGCCGGTGAATGGGACGCCGTGTGCGCCGCCAAAGACTTGCAGGTCCCTTCGCGCATCGTGCATCTGCCGTTGTCCTGGGACGACCCGACCTGCCAGTTGGCCATCGAGAAATACATGACCACCGTGCGCAAGGACGCCCCATGGTGCCCGAGCAATCTGGAGTTCATCCGGCGCATCAACGACCTGCCGAACCTCGACGAAGTGCAACGCACGGTGTTCGACGCCAGCTATCTGGTGATGGGGCTGGGCGATGTCTACCTCGGCGCACCGGTCGCCACCCCGCTCGATCCTCGGCATCGTCTGGTGACTACCAAGTACAACCCGGCCCGCACCTGGACCGCGGAAAATTCGGTAGGCATCGGCGGCGCCTACATGTGCGTGTACGGCATGGAAGGCCCCGGTGGTTATCAGTTCGTCGGCCGTACCTTGCAGATGTGGAACCGCTACCGCGAGGTCGCCGCGTTCGATGGCAAACCGTGGCTGTTGCGGTTCTTCGATCAGATCCGTTTCTACCCGGTAAGCGCCGATGAACTGCTGCGCATTCGACGGGATTTCCCGCTCGGACGCTTCGCTCTGAACATCGAGCACAGCCAGTTGAACCTCGCGGATTACCAGGCGTTTCTGGCGAAAGAAGCCCAGAGCATTGCAGCGTTTCGGAATCAGCAAAAAAGTGCGTTCGATGCCGAGCGCGAACGCTGGATCGCCAGCGGCCAGGCGCATTTCGACAGCGAAGAACTGGCATCGCAAGTGACTGAAGAGGCGCCGTTGGCCGACGGTCAACAGAGCATCGACAGCCACATCGCCGGCAACCTCTGGCAGGTTCAGGTGCAGGCCGGCAGCCGAGTGGTCGCGGGTGATGTGCTGGTGATTCTGGAGTCGATGAAGATGGAAATCCCGCTGCTCGCGCCCATGGCCGGGGTGGTGCGCGAGATTCGTGTGCAACCGGGTTCGGCGGTGCGCGCCGGACAGCGTGTCGTGGTGCTTGAACTCGACTGAAGCCATTCCAACAAGGATCTGAAGCATGAACATCAATCTGCAACTCGACGCCCTGCGCAACGCTTACCGTGACGGCCAAATCACGCCTCGGCAACTGCTGCCGAGCCTGCGGGAAAAAGCTGCTGCGCTGAACCCGGACTATCACCTGTTCATCCATTTGCTCAGTGTCGAGGAGCTGGAACCGTACCTCAGCGCGCTCGACGAGCGTGACCCGGCCAGCCTGCCGCTGTACGGCGTACCGTTCGCGATCAAGGACAATATCGATCTGGCGGGCATTCCCACCACGGCGGCATGTCCGGCGTTTGCCTACGTGCCGGAGCGTTCGGCAACCATCGTCGAACAACTGCTGGCGCTGGGCGCGATCCCGTTGGGCAAGACCAATCTCGACCAGTTCGCCACCGGCCTCAACGGCAGCCGCTCGCCGTATGGCGCTTGCCCGAACAGCGTGTTGCCGGAATATCCGTCGGGCGGTTCCAGCGCCGGGTCTTCACTGGCGGTGGCACTCGGCGTGGCGAGTTTTTCCCTGGGCACGGACACCGCAGGCTCCGGGCGCGTACCGGCGGCACTGAACAATCTGGTCGGTTTGAAAGCCACCAAGGGGCTGATCTCCACAGCCGGGGTGGTTCCGGCTTGTCGCACGCTGGACTGCGTGACCACCTTCACTTCAACCGCTCGGGAAGCCAGTCAGTTGTTGGCACTGACCGCTCATCTCGACCCACGGGACGAATACAGCCGCAACAACCCACTATGGAATGACGGCTCAGCTTTCGGCACACCGCGCGCGTTTCGTTTCGGTGTGCCGCGCGCGCAAGACCTTAAGTTCTTCGGCTGCCCTGAAGGCCCATTGTTGTTCGGCGATGCCATCGACCAGCTCAAAGCCATGGGCGGTGAAGCGGTCGAACTGGATTTGTCGCCCTTCCTTGAAGCGGCGCGGTTGCTCTACGAAGGGCCGTGGGTGGCCGAGCGTTACAGTGTGGCCGGCAAGTTGATGGAGCAAAATCCTCAAGCCGTGCTGCCGGTGATTCGTGCGGTGCTGGCCAAGGCCCCGGCGGTGACCGGCGTGCAAACCTTCTGCGCCCACTACCGGCTGCAAGCCTTGAAGGCGCTGTGCGACAGAGCATTGGTGGGCCTCGACTGCGTGCTGACGCCAACCATTGGCCGTCCGGTGACGTTGGCGGAACTTGCCGCCGAACCGGTACTGCGCAACTCGGAACTGGGCTACTACACCAACTTCATGAACCTGCTCGATTACGCTGCCGTCGCCGTGCCCAGCGGATTGATGGGCAATGGTTTGCCATGGGGCGTGACCTTGTTTGGTCGCGCGTTTACCGATCAGTATCTGTTGAGCGTGGCGGATGCTCTGCAACGTCAGCAGGGCCTGGCTTCACTTGCCCCGGCCGCCATCGCACGCAATGACCGGGCTCGGCTGGTGGTCTGTGGTGCACATCTGGATGGCCTGGCACTGAACTGGCAGCTCAAGCAGCGTGGAGCCCGGCTGGTCGAAACGACTCAGAGTTCGCCAAACTATCAGCTGTATGCCCTGGCCGGCGGCCCACCGTATCGCCCCGGCATGGTCCGCGTGAAAGAAGGCGGCATGGCAATAGCGGTGGAAGTGTGGGAGTTACCGAGCAGTGAATTGGGTTCGTTCCTGACCGGGATCCCGGCGCCGCTGGGACTGGGTAAGGTGCAACTGGCGGATGGGCGCTGGGAAAGCGGGTTTATCTGTGAGCCGTATGGGTTGGAGGGCGCGCTGGAGATCAGTCATTTGGGTGGATGGCGTGCGTATCTGAAAAGCCTGGGTTGATTTCTCGAATCTGCGGCAAGCCGGCTCCTGCGTGATTTGTGCAGGCGCCGGCTTGCACATGAGTGCCTGCCGACCGATCATGCGCTGCTCGGGCCAAGCGAACCGGCCATCACCGAATGACCCCTTGATGAATAAACCTGACCTCTGCCCGGCCTGCGGCGCCTCCAACGACTGCAGCCTGGCTGACCCACGAACGGTCGATCGTGCGTGCTGGTGCTACGGCGTCAGCATCGACCCGGCGGTGTTCGAAACGCTGCCGGCAGAGCTGCGCGACAAGTCCTGCCTGTGCCCGGCCTGCGCCCGGGTCGAGGCGCAGTTGCAAGCAGCCGCCTGGCCGATCACGTAAGATGCGCGGCACTCTCCCACCGAATCCTCCCACCGAACCCTAGCCATGCGCGTTGACCGCTTCCTCAGCAACCTGCCCCGCTTCAACCGCAAGCAGGTACGCCTGTTGCTGGTGGAAAAGCGCGTCAGGGTCGACGGAACTATCGTCAGCGATCCTCACGCCGAGGTGCTTGAGTTCAGCCGCGTGGAAGTCGACAACGAGGTGCTGCAAGTCGGCAAACCGGCACGCTACTTCATGCTGCACAAACCACCCGGCTGTGTCAGCGCCACCCGCGACCCGCAACACCCGACCGTACTCGACCTGATCCATGAACCGGACAAGGATGACCTGCACATCGCCGGTCGCCTGGACTTCAACACCACCGGCCTGATGCTAATCACCAACGATGGCAGTTGGTCACGACGCCTGACCCAACCGCAGACCAAACTGCCCAAGGTCTACTACGTCGAGACACAGCAGGACATCACTGCCGAGTACGCGATCACGTTCGCCAAAGGCCTGTATTTCGCCTTCGAAGACCTCACCACCCAACCTGCCGAACTGGCCGTGCTCGGGGCGAAATCGGCGCGCCTGAGCATCGTCGAGGGCCGCTATCATCAGGTAAAACGGATGTTCGGCCACTTCGACAACAAGGTGATGCGCCTGCACCGCGAACGCATGGGACCGCTGGTGCTCGACGATGCGTTGAAGCCGGGCGAATACCGGCCGTTGAGCAATGAAGAGATCCGATTGATCTAAGCGGATGACCGCTCAGCAGAAAACTGCTGAACAATTTACGAAAGATACTTGCGCGATGACGTGACCCCTGCTTGAATCAGGACGTCGGCGCGAAATGTGACCGACGAGTCACCAAAACTACTCTAAGAAACTTTTTGCCGGCAGAGAACCCTCAGGTTCCGCCTTCCCCCGGCAAACTGCCCGCTTATAACAATACCCGTCGACCAGCGTGCAATGGATCGACATGGGCCTTCAAAAATTCCAGGCGTATGCCTACCTGTCACAAAGCTCGTGCAATCTGATTTGCGCGCATACCCGCTTGCCAGGAGTCTTATGTCATGAGGCCAGAAATCGCTGTGCTGGATATACAGGGTCAGTATCGGGTTTACACGGAGTTCTATCGCGCAGACGCCGCAGAAAAGACCATCATTCTGGTCAACGGCTCGATGTCCACGACTGCGTCGTTTGCCCAAACCGTGAAAAACCTTTATCCGCAGTTCAATGTGGTGTGCTACGACCAGCCCTATGCGGGCAAGTCCAAGGCTCACAACCTGCATGAGAAAATGCTGACCAAGGAAATCGAAGGGCAGATCCTCCTTGAGCTGATCGACCACTTCGCCGCCGAACACGTACTGTCGTTTTCCTTTGGTGGCGCCGCCACGCTCGTCGCCCTGGCCCAACGACCACGGCGCATCGAAAAGGCCGTGATCAGCTCGTTCTCGCCGGTGGTCAACGAGCACATGCTCGACTATCTTGAGCGCGGTGTCGATTATCTCGGCAGCCGGGACGGTAACCGGGTCGGTGACTTGGTGAACAGCACCATCGGCAAACACCTGCCCTCGCTGTTCAAGCGTTTCAATTACCGTCACGTCAGTTCGTTGGCCGAACATGAATACGGGCAGATGCACTTTCACATCAACGACGTGCTCAACAGCGATCGCAACTGCTACCTGAACGCGGCGAAGAAAATCAACGTGCCAGTGCTGTTCATGAACGGCGAATGGGACGAGTACACCGCCCCCGCCGATGCCAGGCTGTTCGCCGGCCATGTGGAGCACAGCACCTTCAGCACCCTTCAGGCTACCGGCCACTTCCTCGACATGGAACACAAAACCGCTTGCCAAGACAGCCGTAACGCACTGCTGGGCTTCCTGAAACCGGCGCAACTCGAAAGCCGACCGCGTTACCAGTACGTCCAGGACCACCATGCATTTGCAATCTGAAACAGAGTCATCGCGAGCAAGCTCAGCCCTGCAGCGTTAAGCGCATTCCTGTAGGAGCGAGGCTTGCCCGCGAATGACCGCAATGCGGTCTCTGCTTTCGTTTCACCCGTGCTAAAGCCATCGCGCGCAAAGAAAAACTTCATTTTCACGCCGACATCTGGTACAAAGTCAGCCGCTCTGAGCGGGTGTCGTATAATGGCATTACTCCAGCTTCCCAAGCTGATAACGAGGGTTCGATTCCCTTCACCCGCTCCAATCAGATTTCAGTCTCACGTTGTTTTTTGACGGGGGATGCAGGTAAAGAAAAAACCGGCCTTGATGGCCGGTTTTTTTGTGTCTGGGGTTTGGTGGAATCAGGCTCTGAGGCATCTCCCCATTTTCGTCCATTGCCCACTGATCGATGAGTAAGTGCTCTCGGGGCGTTAACGACTACCCTGAAGTCTGTTAGCGTTTTTTTCGAAAAATACGGATTTATTATCAAATTTCATCAAGCGTTAATATTTTCATATATACGGAAATTAGCGTTTTCGCATATGATCGACGTTCTGTTAGCGTTTTTCTTGCCCCAGTAAAGGATTTCGTCAATGCAAGTCGGTTTCAAGACCCTCGCGAACCGTTACGACATCGCACTGGCACAGCCTCTACGAGTCGACTCGATGATCGGCACTGTACGTGTCAGTCGAGAAAGTGACGGAAATGTGGAGAACCGGTATCCGGCAAGCTATCGGCCCGCAGACGATTTCGCAGGACATTTCGAATTCGGCCTCAAGTACGAAGAGATCCACCTCGAATTCTTCGCCCGCCTGTTTGCGGCCATAGGTCCGCAGCCTGTCGAAGACTGGTGTCGACGGGAGCCATTCGGCCAGTATGCCCGTCGCACGGGATTCCTCTACGAATGGCTGACAGGGCAACGTCTGGATGTGCCAGACGTGACCAATGGCGGCTATGTTGATGTACTTTCGCCAAAAGATTACCTGACTCGTCGCGAGGCACTGCGAACGCGGCGTTGGCGAGTCAATAACAACCTGCCGGGGACGGCGGGGTTCTGCCCCTTGGTTCGTCGTACAGCGCCAGTGCAGGAGGCCCTGCAATTCGATCTACGCGAGGCATTGGATGAATTGGATCAGGCCTTTGGCCCCGACATCCTGATGCGTACCGCCAGTTGGCTGACATTCAAGGAATCGCGCGCGAGCTTTCTCATCGAAAAGGAAGCCGACCAGGCCGATCGCATCCAGCGGTTTGCCCATGTCATCGCCCAGTATTGCGGACATATCAAAGACCCGTTGAGCAACGACAGCCTGCAATCCCTGCAAGCCGGCATTCTGGGGCGTGATGCCATTGGCCTGGGCTTGCGGCGCTCCCCTGTGTTTGTGGGTCAGGCCACGATGCGCGAGGACATCGTGCATTACATTGCCCCCCATTTCGCGGATCTTGCACAGCTATTGGCAGGACTCAACGAGTTTGAAGTTGCAACGCGTGGTGCGGAATCATTGGCACGTGCCGCTGTGTTGGCATTTGGCTTCGTGTACATCCATCCCATGCGCGATGGCAATGGCCGGATCCATCGCTTCCTGATCAACGACACCCTGATTCGCGATAAGGCCGTGCCCGACGGCGTGATACTGCCGGTGTCAGCCACAATCACGAGTTCGATCGACTTCAGGGCCGGCTATGACCGTACGCTCGAAGTGTTCTCGCGACCGTTCATGCGACGTTACGCAGCGGCCTATCGGTTCGGCGAACTCGTGACCTACGAGGACGGGACTCGCAGCAACTTCATCTTCGATGAATACGAAGACGCGTGTTTTGCCTGGCGGTATCCCGATCTGACCGAACATGTCCTGTACACCGCACGCGTCGTTGAACACACGATTCGAAAGGAAATGGCAGATGAAGCCCGAGTACTGGTGATCTTTCAGCGAGCTCAGGAGCAGCTGAAAGAGGTACTGGAAATGCCGGACCTGGATGCGAACCGCATCATCCGTTCCATCAAGGAGAACGGCTGGGTGGTGTCCGGCAAGCTAAAGAAAGGGTACCCGCAGCTTGAAGATGAGCGCATGGCGGGACGCGTCGTGGAGGCCGTACGTTCTGCATTTGAGGATCGAGAGATGGGTGCAGGCGAAGAAGGATCTTTCGGCGAATCCGGATAAGGCGCTGGGGGTGGATTAGAAAAAACGGCCTTGATAGCCGTTTTTTTGTACCCGGGATTTGGTCGAGTCGTGACCGGTCTAGCTGTTTGCTGATAAATAAATCCGTCACCTTTTTCCCCCGCCTTTTTCCCCCATATCCATACTCTGCCGGTGAACAGGCAATAGCGGGCTCTCGTTCCGTCAGGCATAACTATCACCTGAAGCACTTGGCCTAGTCGTAATAATACCTTGCATATTCTGGAAGAGGACTATCACCAAAGCGGAGCTTTTTCTGGCTGCGTCTTTGAAACTCTATTGCGTATCGCCGCCTGCGACTTCCCTGCAGTACAGCAAGAGGCACGAGGAGCAAAGGGAGCGAAATAGTCCATGCCAGAATTTTCTGCTCTCTGATGGTTTTCTCCACGTGCCCTTTCTTGTTGTCGAGCAGAAGGTAGCATATAACTTTTTTATCCCAGTCGTCGGATAATGGCGCTGCCGTTTTATCCAGCAAGCAATTGCCTGCGCTCATTTCCCAGGAGTCAGATACATGAAATGACTGTGGAAGATAAGAGGTGAAAGAGAAAGCATGGCTATTGGCAACCCAAAACCATTGGCCGGTTTTATTTACTTTAAATAAGGCAGCATTGGGGGTGTGAATGGCGAAAAAAATTAGAACGGAAAAAAGCAGAACTATTGCAACGAACGTTTTTACAAATTTTGGCTGCGAAATTTTAAAGGTTTGCTCTGTTGGATCGAAATAAGGGCGCGCTCTTTTGATCTCATTAAGTCGTATGCCCGATTGTTCTGCCCAAGCGATTAATTTATCCATCGCATAAGGTGTTTTGACATTCAACTTAAATTTAAAGTTGAAGTGATCCAGGTCCAGTTCTTGTTGTTGATGTCTTTTTAGCTTGTCATGATTAAATGAATGTTTATTGCCAATTAGATCAGATATTCGATTTCTGATTATGGAGAGCGATTCTGTGACCGTGCAAATATAAATTATATATAGTACGGTCATTCCTGCCGCAAAGAGAGGCGCGATTTTTTGCCACTTTTCCACCGAAACGGAAATGTAGCCAAAGAATTGTGGATCCATTGCTTGTCCTATTAGATTTTCAGGAGTTCTGTTTCATCCATCCTAGAGTCCCTCTAGAGAGGCGAGCAGTTTGGCTAGGTCGGTGAGATTGGCCGCCGTGACGATGTCGTATTCTCCTCGACTGCTCAGCCGATAAACCTCTCGGGCTTTTTTAACGCGCTCGAGGAGAGGGACGACTATCCCTGATGCCCTTTCGAGAAACTCATTGATGTCCGCACGTGTCTGGGGAATCTTGTAGCCCTTTGCCGCGCTCGTAATGATGACGTCTGCATCGCGAAGTTTGGCAACGCCACTGGAGCGAATTCTCTGGTCGTTGACCTCCCCAAACCCCCTGTCTTTTAGGTGGGCAATGATTTCTGCGGTTGGCACATAATCTTTGGTGACGAATTCGCTCTGAAACCTCAAGAACCGCAAAATGCTTAGCTGCAGGCGTTCATCCTCATCCAGATGCTGACCAACGCGTTCGCTGAAACGGTCAGCCTGGCGGAGAGCTTCCTGATGCACCTGGTAGTCTGCATATCCAGATTCATCTGTCGGAGGCGGTAGGAACGACTGATACCTTAGTGGCCACTCCAGCAGGCCAAGAGTCAGCTTTCCGAGGATTTTCTTATAGGCCAGCACCGCATCCTCCGAAGCCTTCCCTTCATAGATCTGTGCGACCGATCCGGCAAAAAAATCTGCAACCTGAATCAGAACATTGTCCTTGCTGGACATCGTCCGGAAAGCATTTTCATCACCGAACAGATCATCGACGAACCGATCTACAACGTAGCTTTTGAGGCTCTGCTGGAACTCATGGCCACCATGCTCGTCAACGGTCATCTGGAGATTGCGGCAGGTGCTGAAGAGGCGTTCGTAGAGCAATCCATTCACGTATTTGATGAATGAAGTTTTAAAGCGAAGCCCACCATCTTTATGGATTCTCGACTTATCAACGACGGTGAAATAGAGCTTGAATGGCAGTTCGGCTAATTCGTTCAGAATCCGAGCGCGACGATCTGAATCCTTAGCCTTCAGCTTGCTGGACTTGATCTCGCCAGTTTGAAAATTGCGCTTTCGCAACACTTCAGCTTGAGCATGGACGGCATCGAAGTTTTTCTCTGCGACCAGGATGGAGCACACGATGAAGAAGCCCGAGCTCCCCGTCTTTGATGTGTCCAAGTCGGCATTCCCGGACTCATCCACGAAGGCATACGTTCTGTCCAATTTGCGTGCTCCATCATCATCCGTCTGATCGCGTCGGATCGCCCAGCGGCATGGGGGCGGTCTCAGTTGGTTGCAGTGGTGGTGCCTGGCGCAGGGCCTTCGCTGAACGTGTAGTTGATAACCACGTCATTGCGGATCAGGACGTCGAGCGTTTTCTGAGTGCCAGTAGTCGTCACCTTCATAGTGACAACATAACTTTGGGCGTGGGCTGAGCCATTGGTGTAGGTGTATACCCATTTCTCGTCAGTCTCGCTGACTGCGCTCTTGGCGTAAGGCTCACCGAACAGCGACTTCAACTCGGTAGTCGTAGTTTTACCCTTGGTGATACTCGCCACACTGGCCGATGGAAAGTCCCGGCCTGCGGTGAAGTGCGACGTAGCGCAACCGCCAAGTGCCAAACAAATGCCCATAACTGCGATGAGACTTTTCATATTCGTCCTTGATGGTAGAGAGTTCCAAATCCTAGCTGCCATCTAGGCCAAAAGCCATCACCAAGTTATCAGCTTCTTCCGCGTTCTCACAGCAATCAGAGCACCTTGGCGCCCCAGCTAGCTTGACCGTCGTCCCCGCTATCTGGCTTTGACCGTCCACAATTGCTCTACCTTCCGTTGTCTGCTGATCGATGAGTAAGTGCTCTCGGGGCGTTAGCGACTCCTCTGAAGTCTGTTGGCGTTTTTTTCAGAAAACACGGATTTATTATCAAATTTCATCAAGCGTTAACATTTTCATAGCGTTTGGGATACCTCTACGAATGACTGACAGGGGAACGTCTGGATGTGGCGCTGCAATGCAGAACTCGTCAGCGCACGCCAAGCCCCAATCCCCCCTCCAAGCCTTGACGCCTCCCGCCCCGCATACTAGCGAATGCTATACTTCCTACGAATCGCATGAAGTGTGCAACGTTCCCCACGTGCACAGACATCGACTGCAAATCTCAGTTAACGGCTGCAGGACAAAGGAGGTCTACAGCCAACACGAGATGGGAGGTGTGGCATGAACCGACACTATTACATCAGTGACAATCTCGACGATCTTGAAGCCGTTGAAAATGAGCTGGAAGCCAACGGCATCGACACCGAACAAATTCATGTGCTCAGTGAAAAAGTTGCTGATGTTGAAGAGCATCACCTCCACGAGGTCAACTCGTTGATGAAGCAGGATGTTGTTCACTCTGGCGAGATTGGTGCGGTGGTTGGTGTGCCTCTCGCGGCGCTGGTCCTTGGTGGCGCCTATTGGCTAGGCTGGACCGAATCCGCCGCAGGCTGGGTGCCTTTTATCTTCCTTGCGATTGTTATATTTGGCTTCTGCATCTGGGAAGGCGGCTTTTTCGGGTTCCAGGTGCCGAACACTCACTTCCGCAGTTTTAAAGAGGTGGTGGATGAAGGCAAACATATCTTCTTCGTAGATGTTGAGCCGGGTCAGGAATCGGTACTGGACCGGGTAATCGAACATCATCCAAAGCTGACGATCGCCGGCACGGGAACGGCAGCCCCCCACTGGACAGTGGCCTGGCAGCACAAATGGCATCAGTTCAAGCGAGTGATATCGGGTTAGCCCCTGGAGGCTCAAGGTCATCCGGACGTTGATTATTGGCCGAAGAAAATCACTCGGCTGAGGAAAACATAGTCCGCCTCGCTGGCCATCAGCCCGACGAGCACCAGCAAACACAACGGTGGTACCAATATGGCGTAGACCATGGCCAACCGTTCCCAGGCCATATGCATGAAGATGGAGACAATTAAGCCTGCCTTCAACAACATGAAAGTGATAATCAGGGCCCACCGAAGGTAGCCATGGAAGTGAAAATAGTCGACGAGGTATGACATCGTGCTGAGGACGAATAACAGCCCCCAAATCTTAAGGTACAAACCAATCGGATGTTGTTGACCCTGAGCATGCGCCATCACCCGTGCTCCTCTACCATAAATAGAAGAATGCAAAAATAAACACCCACACCAAATCCACGAAGTGCCAGTAAAGCCCGGCTATCTCGACGTTCTGATAGTTTCCGGAGCGCTCATAATCTCCTCGCAGTACCTTCATCGCCACAATGCTGAGGTAGATAGCACCTATTGACACATGCAGTCCGTGGAAACCGGTAATCATGAAAAAGCTGGCACCAAATTGCGCCGCCCCCATGGGATTCCCCCAAGGACGCACCCCTTCGGCGATGAGCTTGCTCCATTCAAATGCCTGCATGCTGACGAAGGTCACACCCAAGGCAGCGGTCGCCAGCATCAGGGCCGTGGTTTTCGCGCGATCACGGCGATAGGCGAAGTTAACGGCCATGGCCATGGTGCCGCTGCTGCTGATCAGCACGAAGGTCATGATGGCGATCAGAATAAGCGGGATTTCTCTGCCGCCGATCGTCAATGCGAACACCTCACTGGGGTTCGGCCAGGGGGCGGTGATGGTCATGCGGACCGACATGTAGCCGGTCAAAAAACAGGTGAATATAAACGTATCGCTGAGCAGGAATATCCACATCATCGCCTTGCCCCAGGGGACCTGCTTGAAGGCCTCCCTATCCGAGGCCCAGTCGCTGGCGATGCCCTGCCATCCGGGTGCAGATGGCGAGCCTGGTGGACTGGATGAACTTGACTCGCTTGGGGCTTCTTGTGGGTGCGATGCCATGGCTTTTCACCTCAGGCCGCAGAATCTGGCGATGGCTTCATAGGTTTGCGGCGTGCTGGTCAGCAGCGCGAATAGCACGAACCAAAGACCCAATAAGTAGTGCCAATAGATCGCACAGAGTTCTACGCTGGCGCTGAGTTGCGGCAATGGCACATGACGCAGGAATTTAACGACGGTTCTGCCCCAGGCAATCAACCCGCCCAGCAGATGGAGACCGTGCACACCGGTCAACAGGTAGAAGAAACTGTTGGCCGGATTGCTGGCGACAAAGTAGCCCCAGGCGACAAACTGCTGCCAGACCCAGAGTTGTCCCGTCAGAAAGGCAATTGCAAATACGCCCCCCAATACAAAGCCAATGACCGTTGCGTCCAGTCGAGCCTGTCGAGCGGCCACGCGCGCCCACTGCAGTGCGATGCAACTCAATACCAGAAAAGCCGAATTCACCCACAGCGGCCACGGATTGGCTAACGGCGCCAAGGGGTCTGTCAGGGGTAGCCAGTCGGCCATTTGTGAGCGGGCGACGAAGGCGAGCAGGAAGAGAAAGAATAACGAACTCACCACAGCCAGAAACAAGCGCAGGCCTATCCTTGCCGTTTGGCTTCTATCAGTGGCGGCCTGAATACCCTCAGGATCGCGATTCCAACTGCCGCCGGGGTCAGCGCCGTCAGCGTTTCTCAATAGCAGTCTGTTCATGTTTTAACGTCCGCTATCTTGGTTCCGGCACTGAGTAGCCGCATTTGCTCCAACTCCTCGGCGGAGACCGTTTGCGGAACGAAATCCTGCTCTATCCCCGGCACGCTGTAGTCATAAGCCCACCGATGCACGACCGGCAGCTTCGCTCCCCAATTACCGTGTATCGGCGGCGTATTCGGCGTTTGCCATTCCAGACTGGCCGCCCCCCAAGGGTTACTGCCCGCGGGTTTACCTTTAAATGCACTCCAGGCCAGGTTGAACAGAAACAGCAACTGGGAAACGCCGACGGTCAATGCGACCACCGTAATGAAGGCATTCAATTCTTGCGCCGACTGCGGGATGAATGCGTAGTTTTCATAGGCGTAGTAACGACGCGGCATGCCCTGGAAACCCAGGTAGTGCATGGGGAAGAAGATGGCGTAGGTGCCCAGAAAGGTAATCCAGAAATGCAACTTGCCCAGGGTGTCGTTCAACATGTGCCCGGTGACTTTCGGGAACCAATGATAAATGCCGCCGAACACCACCAGTACCGGCGCGACCCCCATGACCATATGGAAATGGGCGACGACGAAATAGGTGTCCGAGAGCGGAATGTCCACGATCACATTACCGAGAAACAACCCGGTCAGACCGCCGACCAGGAAGGTGACGATAAAGGCCAGGGCAAAGAGCATGGGCACGGTCAGATGGATGTCGCCGCGCCACAGGGTCAGCACCCAGTTGTAGACTTTCAATGCGGTCGGCACCGCGATGATCAAGGTAGTGACCGCGAAGAAAAAGCCAAAGTACGGGTTCATTCCGCTGACATACATATGGTGCGCCCAGACCACAAAGCTGAGTACGCCAATCGCAATAATGGCCCACACCATCATTCGGTAACCGAAGATATTTTTACGCGCATGGGTGCTGATCAAGTCGGAGACCAGGCCAAACGCAGGGAGAGCAACGATGTAGACCTCCGGGTGGCCGAAGAACCAGAACAGGTGCTGGAACAATATCGGGCTGCCACCCTGGTGATCGAGCGACTGCCCCAACGAGACCATCGCCGGCATAAAGAAGCTGGTGCCCAACAGCTTGTCAAACAGCATCATGACTGCACTGACGAACAACGCCGGGAAGGCCAGCAAGGCCATGATCGAGGCCATGAAGATTCCCCATACGGAGAGCGGCATGCGAAACAATGTCATACCGTGCGTGCGCGCCTGCAATACCGTGGTGACGTAGTTCAAACCGCCCATGGTGGCGGCGACAATAAAAATCGCCAGTGAGACGAGCATCAGGACGATGCCCCATTGGACCCCCGGTGTCCCCTGAGAAATGGACTGTGGCGGATAGAGTGTCCAACCAGCACCGGTGGGGCCGCCAGGGACAAAGAAACTGGAGAGCAACACCACTACAGCTAGCAGGTAGAACCAGTAACTCAGCATGTTGACATAGGGGAAGACCATGTCGCGGGCGCCCACCATCAGCGGAATCAGATAGTTGCCGAAGCCCCCTAGAAACAAGGCTGTCAGCAAGTAAATGACCATGATCATGCCGTGCATGGTCATCGCCTGATAGTAAGCATTGGCGTCCATGAACGCCAAAGCGCCAGGGAAGCCAATCTGTATGCGCATCAAGCCGGACAACACCACGGCGATAACGCCCACGAATATAGCCGTCAAGGAATATTGAATGGCGATGACCTTGTGGTCCTGACTCCAGATATATTTGGTCAGGAAGCTTTTAGGCTCGTGCAGTGCTTCTGTTTCGGCTTGCTCCGCATAGGCCATCACGTCATCCTCCTGTCGAAGTTTCGGTGCGTTCCTGGCTGCTTTACGGCTACTTCCCTGGCTCCGCCTTGCTCGTATCGGCATCGGCATTCGCTTTGGATTTGATAAAAGCGATCAGTGCGTTCAACTCCTTATCACTCGGAGCAAAAGCCGGCATGACGGCGGCATAGCCCTTGACGATTTTGGCAGCGGGATTAAGAACTGAATCTTTTATATAACCCTCATCGACCTTTATGCTCGTACCGTCGGCAAGGGTCTCTGTCTTGCCGTACAGGCCCTGCCAGCTGGGGCCGATGCCCTTGCTGCCATCGACACTGTGGCAGGCCAGACAACCGAGCGATTTGGCCAGTTGCTGTCCCTGCGCCGCCAAGTCTTCACCGGGGCTCGGCGCTTGGCCGGCAGAAGACTCATCGCCTTGTTGCGCAGCACCCAGTGATTTGATCAGGGCGACGAGTGCACCCAGTTCATCGTCATTGAGAGTATAGGTCACCATGACCGGCGGGTAGCCTTGTACCAGGCGAGCCTTCGGATCGAGGATCGACTCTTTCAGGTAGGCCTCATCGACCTGCACACTGCTGCCATCGGCAAGCTGTTCAGTGCGGCCGTACAAGCCCTTCCATCCCGGCCCGAGACTGGCACTGCCATCCTGGCTATGGCAGGCCCCGCAGCCGAGTTTTTCGACCAACATGCGACCTTTTTCCAGCACGCTATCCTGGCTGGGCTTGGCAGCTGTCGCTAATGTCTGCGCAAACGTCGGTTGGCTGTTCAGCCATTGATCGAAGACGTCCTGTTCTTCCACGATCATATGGCCGCGCATGTTGTAGTGACCTACGCCACAATATTCAGCGCACAGGATTTCATAGTTCCCGGATTTAGTCGGCGTAAACCAAAAATACGACACCATCCCCGGCACCATGTCCATCTTGCTACGCATTTGCGGTACATAGAAATCGTGCAGTACATCTTTGGATCGCAGTAAAACTTTCACCGGCTTATCGAGCGGAAGACGAACTTCATTGTTTTTTATCAGTACATCGTCCTGCCCGGCAGGATCATTGGGATCAAGGCCGAGGGGGTTAGTGGAATCAACAAACTTGATATCCGACTTACCCAACTTCCCGTCTTTACCAGGGAAGCGAAAGGCCCACTGCCACTGCTGGGCGATCACTTCAAGCTCATAGGCATTTTTTGGCACCCGGATAAAATCATTGTAAACAACCAGGCCTGGCGCCAGCATGGCGATAATACCTACCGAGGTAACGATGATTAACCACAACTCCAACTTTTTACTTTCTGGCTGGTAGTGCGCCTTGGCCCCCTCCTTGTGACGATAACGCATCACGGCTACCGCCATGAATACCGTGATGGCGATGAAAAATATTCCGCTAATGATCAGGGTGATGAACAGGGTGGTGTCTATGGATCCCCAGTTGGAAGCTGCCGGTGTTGCATGCCAAGGCGCGAGTATATTGAAGAGTACTGATGCAATAACGATTAGTATCAAGACAATTGCTATTGCCATGTTCTCTTCATCCTGTTCCTGTTGCTCATTGGTTATGCCAAAGCATCGCCGCTGACGTCCAAGCAGGGCAGACAACTGCCACCCATCCCGGTGGCAAAGTCAGTAAGAAGTATAGAGCCATCGGGCTGGACCGTGAGGTGGGCAAGCGAGGTCCGGTTGCCAGCTATACTCAATTTCAGATTACGGACGGCAGAGATCGGCCAGCAGCGGCCGAAAAAAACGAACCCCTGCCTATGCGTAGTAGTCAGATCAGTGATGGCGTTGAGTTAAAAAGAGACAAGCGCCGCCGAGTCCAGCAGTCCACGATGGAGGTTTTGTCATGAGTGCCCTGACGCTCGAAGGCTGGTGCAAGCCCAGTCCCGACCAGAAGTCCATCCCGGTTGGTGAGATCCATTTTTACGTCGACGGCCCCCTCCATCTGCGTCTGGAGCAAGCTGAAGAACGCCTGCAGAAGACCCATGAGCGTGAAGCCATGGTCGACGTCGACATGAGTACAATGGATTTGGTCTTGCCAGAGGGATACGGCCCCTTGTCCGATTGCCAAATGCGCGTCTATATACATAAAGAGCACGATTACGAGCGCGGTCAGTTCCATTTGGTCGGGCATCGAGCGAGCGATGGCAGCGTGATCTATACCAACGCGGTTATGATTGACCAGTTGCTTTAGCAACACCATGCCCTGCCTGATCGATCCTCGGGCCATCAGACTTGAATCCCCGAAGTATCCGCCTGGAAATAAAAATGCCAGTCAGCCTGACTGACTGGCATTCCCCTTGAAAGGCTCGCTTCTTGAAGATCGGCTAGAGCGTGTAAGAAATACCGACCTGAACTGTTCTCGGCTCACCAGGGTAGGCATAGACATTGCCAAAGGCGCCTTCTTCATAGTCACGGTCAAACAGGTTCTTCACATCGAGATTGAGCCTGACCTTGTCATTGACCTTGTAGAAACCGAGCAGATCGACAACGGTGTAACTGCCCATCGAAAACGCCGTGTTAGTGGTCTGGCCCGCACGCTCATCGACGTACTTACCACCCGCACCCAAGCCTAGCCCTTTGAAAGTGCCATCCTGGAACTCGTAGACGTTGAGCAGGCTGAAGCTGTTCTGCGGAATGTTCATCAGCCGGGTTCCCGACTGGATCACATTGTCCTTGGTGACCTCGGCATCGACATAGGCATAGCCGCCAATCACTCGCCACTCTGGAGTCAGATTGCCGGCCACGTTCAGATCAAAGCCACGGCTGCGCACCTCACCGGCCGCTACGCTGAATGTAGAGTCCACAGGATCGGTGGTGAGGACGTTGCGTTTTTCAATCTGGTATATCGCCGCATCAACACTCAACTGGCGATCCAGGGCTTCCCATTTGATACCCATCTCATAAGACTTGCCTTTTTCCGGCTCAAAACCTCCGCCCTGACGGCTGGCCCCCGTATTGGGCTTGAAGGAGCGCGCTGCATCGGCATACACCGCTACCGTATCGGTGAGATCGTAAATCACCCCAAGACGCGGCGTCACCGCATTGTCGCTCGCAGCCCAGCTCCTGCCACCCGGCACAAAAGTTTCGTAGTCGTGCTCAAAACGCTCGAAGCGGGCGCCCGCCAAGACTTTTAAACGCTCGGTCAACGCCACCTGATCCTGAACGAAGGCTGCGTATGTCTTGAGGTTTTCCTTGTCGTTGGTCGGGGTACGGGTCAAGGCTGGACGCGGCTGGCCGTACACCGGATTGAAGAGGTCGATCGAATAGGCGCCGACCGCTCCGCTGGAGCGCTGGATGATGGACTTGTAGTCATAATCCTCGTACTCGACACCGGTCAACAGCGTGTGCTCGAAGCCGCCCGTGGAGAAATGCCCGGTGAGGTTCAGTTGAGTGTCTTTGTCCGTCCACTCCAGCTTGCGGTAGCTGAAGTTACGACCCAACGTGCGCCCATCAGCGGCAACACCATTGGCTTCAATTGCGTTGCCCTGCAAGGTGCCATCGAGCCATTGAAAACCACCACCCAATGTCCAGTTATCGCTTAGCAGGTGCTCGAACCGCAGCTGCGCCATGTTGTTGTCGTTGTGTAATTTGCCCGCGTCTTTTTCACCGAAGAAGGTGTCACGAGACGCTGTGCCAATTTGATTCGGATAGCGCGTCAGACCGCGGTCCAGAGGGTGATTGTTGCGCATGAAGTCGCCCTCGAAAATCACCTTGGTGTCGTCGTTGGCCTGCCAGGAAAGAACCGGCGTCACACCATAACGTTCGGTTTCGACATGATCACGGAAGGTTTCCCCGCCCTCGCCCACCACATTCAGGCGATACGCCAGACGACCTTCTTCGTCGAGCGGGCCAGAAGCATCCAGCGTACCGCGCTGCATACCCTGGTCATCGAGCTGACTCCCCAGAGTGACGGAGCGCTCAGCCAGCGGCTGTTTGGAGACCACGTTAAACGTGCCACCCGGGTCGCCTCGACCGTAGAGCATGGTCGCTGGGCCGCGCAGCACCTCCAGCCGCTCGATGGTGTTTGCGTCAGGCATGTTCGGATAACCACGGTTGATTGGAAAACCGTTGCGATAAAACTCTCCGGTGGTAAATCCACGCACTGTAAAGGTGGTCAGCCCCTGACCACCGAAGTTGTTAGCCCGCCCCACTCCGCCGGCATAATCGAGTGCGTCCTGAAGGCGAGTTGCACCGATGTCCTCTACAACATCCTTGGACACCACGCTAATGGACTGTGGCGTTTCGTGAATCGCAGTGTCGGTTCGTGTCGCACTGGCCGACCGTATTGCGTGATACCCCTTCACCGGCCCTTGTGCTGTTTCATAGTCCGTCGTACCGATGATGTCGGTCGCTTGCAATTCCAGACTGGTCTTTTCCGTAGCGGCTTGCTCTGCCCATGTAGACGGAGAAAACGCCTGGAGCACACAGATAGAAATCAGAGTACGACGCATTGATGATGAACCTTGGTGGAGAGGCCAAATGAGACGGCATACGTGCCAATAATTTGCGGCGCATGATATACCGTATCGTTAGCCTTTGATACGTATTCGCATTTGAATACTTTCACGAAACCCACCAATGGGACAATCGACCAAGCGTGTCCCTTTGTTCGTCAGCGCGTCGCCACCATGAACAACCGCGGAAACGGCAACAGTACCGAGCCATCGCTCAGTGCCGGATAGGCCTGCTCGATCGCCGTCAGATACTGCTTGAGATACTGCATCCGCTCCGCTTCATTCAGCGGCTCAAGGAAAGGCCGTAAACCGCTGCCCTTGAACCACTCGACCACGCCCGATGCGCCGTCCGCGAGCGGATGATAGTAAGTGGTGCGCCACACATCGACGCGGGTGCAGTGGGCACGCAGCATCGAGTAGTAACCATCTGCATCCTCCATTTCCGTTCGCTGGCCAGCAGCCCTTGCCAGCTTGTCAGCCCAAGGACCGTTCGCTGCGACCTCGCGCATCAACCGGTGCGACGGTTCGTTGAGGTTATCGGGCATCTGGATCGCCAGGCTGCCGCCGGGAGCGAGCCGGGACACCAGAGATGGCAGCAACCTGGCGTGATCCGGCACCCACTGCAGCACCGCATTGGCGAAAATCACATCGAACGGGCCGGTCTCGTTCCAGGTATCAATGTCAGCGGTGTCAAAACGTACCTGAGGCAGGCGCTTGCGGGCGGCCTCGATCATATCGGTCGAACTGTCCAACCCACGCACCGCGGCATCGGGAAAACGCTGCACCAGCAACTCGGTCGAATTGCCGGGGCCGCAACCGATGTCGATGGCCGAACGGACGTCCACCGCAGGGATGGCGGCCAGCAAGTCACGCGCCGGGCGCGTGCGCTCATCTTCGAAAGCTACGTATTGTTTGGCGGACCAACTCATATCGCTCTCCTGTCGGGTGCATTGTTGTAGCCAGGGGCAGACAACCGGTTGGCTACGATACATCGTCCGCGTCAGTTAACCCACGCCCCCACCCGCCAATGCCAGCCATCGTTACGTTGCTCCCAGTGCGGATGCACATAACGATACCCCGGTCGCTCCGGGACCCAATGGCCATGAACCGCGACATAACGCCCGCCTTCCCAACGCCAGTACCCCCTGGACCAGAGGTAACCCGGTCGCCCCGCGGGCTCTACCTCGATAACGCGTTCCGGCGGCGGCTGCGGTGCGATGACCTCAACATATTCACGCTGCACCGGACGCCGGTCATGAACGACCCGTTCCTGCACACAACCCGCGGCGGTAACCACCACTGCTAGCAACACCATGTAACGTAACAACATGCCGCCTCCTCTGGCTTGAAAGCCAAGTTGAGTGAACCAGCAAAAAAACGCCCCTCTTTTCCACCATGCTCCTGCCTGGTTCACTGCTTTTTTAACAGGTCTTGTCTGTCTATTCCCTGAACCCGGATCACTGGCGATCGGAAAACACAGGGGATCTGGATGAGCCTTTTTTATCGCCAAATCGTAGGAAGCCATAACCGAAATGACCGTTCGTCGACCGACCATCAAAGCAGTTTTGACAGTATAAAAATGACATCTATAGTCCTATCGCGGCCTGTTGGAAGGAACCCAACCCGTCATTTCAAGGCAAGGAGCAAGGCCAGCTCGTACCCGTGATCGAGTGGGTTCCCCAGTAGTGTGTTCGCAACGGCCGCAAGGCAAACAAGCGTTGTCGTACCTGGTAGGTAGCCAGGTAATCACTATGTTCAAAGGAGCTTCACTATGTCTCGAGTCACGGATGTACTTGTTTCGATCGACACCGAAACCATTCTGAAAAACTACCCGAACATCAGCAAAAACCCTGCTTCGCCGACTCTGATCGACTGGAAGCACGTCTACATGGTCACCAATCAGGATAACGTGGTCAGCGGCCAGGCCGGTGGCGAGCTGGACCTCAAGGCCCAGGTTGGCGATCTGATTCGCTGGCGTGAAACCAGCCTGTCCCAGAGCTTCGAAACCGCCGTAATTTTCTACAAGTTCATCGGCAACGCAGGCAACGAGCTGATCTCCCCACCTTCACCGCGCCGCGCTACCGCGTGCGTTGCAGTCCCCAACACCAGCAATCCGTCAGTGCCTAGCTGCCAGAAAGTCGACAACCATTACTGGTCCTCGGAAACCCTGGCGTGTGGTCGTGTGACCTACCACTTCAACTTCCTGATCGTCGACCGCAACTGCCAGATTATCGGCTGCTGCTCGTGGGACCCGTTCATTTCCATCCATAACTGATGATGGAATCGACCCCTTGGCAACGAGGGGTCACCCCAGTCCGTTGCCGCCTCGGCTGGAACAGGATGTCTTGCTTGAAACCGAAGCGGCTACCGTATTGCGTCAACATCATGAAAGGAATCCATGATGACTTCCGAACCGATTACCCCCCCTTCGGCGAGTACCGTGACCGCCAATAGCGTGCTGCTGGTTGTCGATGCCGAATCGCTGCTTTCCCGCTATCCACAACCCAGCCTTGACCCGCAAAAGCCGACCGTGATTGAAGATGGTTTCATCTTCGGCATCAGCGCTACATCAGCAGCAAAAAATGTTAAAAATGACAGTAAAATCACACTGACCACCAACAACGGAAAAGTCTTTCATATTCGCGGCAGGACCGTCAGTTTACTGGCCGAACACAGCGTGGTATTCCACAACATCACGGTGGACGATACCGGGATACTTTCTCCGCCCAAGCTGATCGTCCACGGCGACCAGACCGTCCCCGCGCCCGACCCCGCCAACCCGAATCAGCCGGGCAGCCACAAGGCCGATGATCATTATTGGGAGTGCTCGCAACTGAGCACGGGCGTGGCAACCTGTGAACTGAGCTTCATGCTGATCAACCAGCGCTGCGAAGCGCTCGGGTATTTCAGCTGGAAGACTGAGGTGACGCTGTCGGCGTGAATAGAGATTATCGAGTAGGAGGCGGCTTCACAGCCGCCGTCCTCTCACACCACCGTACGTACGGATCCGTATACGGCGGTTCAAGTTATGCGATTAAGCCGAGTTATCGTATCCCCGGCTCTTTTCCCGGTTCAGCGTCAGTTTCAGGCGCTGATTCAAGAAGCACTCGACGCCGGCCATCACTCGTTCACCCGCACGACGACTGCGCACGTAAACGTTCGCGTCGTCGGCAGAGCGCACGAAACGAGCAAGTCCAGGCACTTACAGTGGCAAGGTATTGCAGTGCTTGATCTCCTTGAGCGAAAAACCGGTGTACATTTCCTTGATATTGCCGAGCGTACGTATGCGATGCATGGCGAGTTCATGGAATGCCTCCATGTCTTTGACGACTACCTGCAAGAGGTAGTCGTATTTCCCCGACACTTTGTGACAGGCAGTAATGTTGGGCAGCGCCAGAACGCCCGCTTCGAAATGCTCCATGGCTTCCTCGGAGTGACTATCGAGGGTGACGCTGATGAAAGCAAAAAGTCCCAGCCCTATGGTCTTTGGGTTCAAGTGCGCGTGATACCCGACAATCACCTCCTCTTCCAGGCGCTTCAGGCGCTTCCAGCAGGCTGGCGCTGACAGGCAAACACGAGCGGCGATCTCGGCGTTCGTCAGGCGACCATTCATTTGCAGAATTTCCAGAATTGAACGATCAACCTTATCCATTTCCGCCATGTGTTCTCTCCCTTTAACAATGTACGCGGTAGGGCGATTGGCCCCATCCCGCAGGTCCTTGATCAAGCATCCATTTCTAGAAACTACAAATACTAGAAAGAAAATTACATAAAGAACACATTTTGGATAATTAACGACTGAAAAATAACTAAATACAGACCCGTTTCGAAAACTAATTTTCGAGGCACTGAAATACAATTTCTTGTCATTTCCGACACCCAAGCCACTGGCTCTGACAATAAAAATAAGTAACAACGGAGGCAATATTGAGCATTTTCAGAACAAAAGACCTGGACGCAATGATTGCTGCTGCCCGAGCTCCTGCCGGGTTGAAAAAAGTGCTGGGGCCGATGGATTTGGTCCTGATTGGTATCGGTGCAATCGTGGGGACGGGCATCTTTGTATTGACCGGAACCGGCGCATTGACTGCGGGACCGGCCCTCATGCTTTCATTCCTGATAGCGGCGTTGGCCTGTGCATTTGCAGCGCTCTGTTATGCCGAGTTCGCCTCATCTGTACCGGTAGCAGGCTCGATTTACACCTACAGCTACGCGACGCTGGGAGAGTTGGTGGCCTGGATGATCGGCTGGGATCTGATGCTCGAATACGGACTGGCCAGTTCGGCTGTGTCTGTTGGGTGGTCGGGTTACTTCCAGTCCCTGCTGAGCGGATTTGGGCTGAATCTTCCGGTTGTGCTTACGGCGGCGCCAGGCTCTTTGCCCGGTGTGGAAACCTGGTTCAACCTACCCGCGCTGGTGATTATGCTGGCAATTACCTGGATGCTTTCCATGGGCATCAAGGAATCCGCGCGCGTAAACAACGTGATGGTGATCATCAAAATCGCCGTGGTGCTGCTCTTCATCGCCGTTGGTGTGCGACATGTTCAGCCGGCTAACTGGCAACCTTTCGCGCCCTTCGGTGGCCATGGCATTTTGAGTGCTTCGGCCTTGGTTTTTTTTGCTTTTATTGGCTTCGATGCGGTTTCCTCTGCCGCCGAAGAAGTGAAAAAACCGGCGCGTGACCTCCCCATCGGTATTATCGGTTCCTTGGCCGTTTGTGCGGTGTTATACGTTGCCGTTTCAATGATCATGACCGGCATCGTGCCCTATGCCCAATTCCTTGGCGTTGATCATCCGGTCTCATTGGCGTTGCAACATGCCGGTGAAAGCTGGGTTGCCGGGTTCGTTGATTTAGGCGCAATCGTTGGCATGACGACTGTCATTCTGGTTATGGCTTACGGTCAAACCAGGATCATCTACGCGATGTCGCGCGACGGACTGCTTCCCCAGCGCCTTTCCAGGGTTCATACACGATTCGGCACCCCATTTTTCGCCACCTGGATGGTCGGAATAGTCTTCGGGCTGATCTCGGCACTGATTCCGCTGAACGTCCTCGCCGAGCTGATCAACATCGGTACGTTGGCCGCATTCAGTCTGATCTCGGTGGCAGTGATCGTATTGCGCAAGACCCGACCTGATCTTCCTCGCGCATTCAGATGCCCCGGCGTGCCCATTGTTCCATTGCTCGCCATCGCGTTCTGCGTAACCTTGATGACCTTCCTCAAGCAGACAACCTGGCTGGCATTTGGGGCGTGGTTGGCAATTGGCCTGGTGATCTACTTCGCCTATGCGAGGCGCCGCTCGTTATTGCATTAATCCAGCATTTCGTCAGGTCTCTTTGGAGTGTCAATCAACCTCCAATAGTTTTCAGGTGCGAAACTGCATTCCAGTTACGCACCTGATTGCATTCGCCTGTCAATCCTCACCTCATTTGTCCTGTTTTTATCAAAGCGAACAGAACTTGCGCTTTGCAAACGAACCTTCGCGGCGAGACTTGCTAACTTCTCAAAAAATTCCATGAGTGACCTCTTACTTGATGTCGATCCGTGTGTTTGCATGCTGGCAAATTGACTGCCATTGATACTAGAGACAAACCGGCACAAAGAAAGATTCCAATCAAAGATTCCAGGCGCAGCAAGCCATAGACCACATTCCTATTAAGAGCACGAGCGATCAACTCACAGCCCGGCATCACTCATTCACTGCTTATCCGCCCCTTTTTCCTGTGTCCGCACCGGAGACGCCGGAGACGCCGGAGACTTGGTGCCGTCGGTACTGTCAGGCAGCAAGCATTGTCCAACCGAATTTTCATCATGCCCATGCTGTCTGAAAATCAGGCGCATCCTGGTAAGGAACACGGCAATGAAATTCGCGAAAGTTGCACAGAAACTCTCCCTGTGGGCCGGCCAACCCCGGACTTTCATAGGGGCGATCATTCTGATTTTCCTTTGGGGCCTGAGTGGGCCGATTTTTCATTTCAACGATACCTGGCAACTGGTCATCAACACCTCGACCACCATCATCACCTTCCTGATGGTGTTTCTGATCCAGAACACCCAGAACCGCGATACGGACATTTTGCACTTGAAGGTCGACGAGTTGCTGCGGGTAACGAAGGAAGCGCAGAACGCGATGCTGGGGCTCGAATCGCTGGACCTCAATCAACTGGAAGCGTTGAGAAAGAAGTATCGCCACCTCGGCGAGGGGGAAACGATTGACCTGGACGGTACCGTCGTCCCGGAAACAAAGAATCAGGATTCGAACCAACGCTGATCCATGCCCCACGGGTGACCGATGTCACCCGTGCAACCGGCTGACTAACGACCGGCTTGCAGCGCCCTGGCCATTTGCAGTTGGTTTTGCAGTTTGGGCAGGGTTTCTTCGGCGAAGGCTTTGATTTGCGGCACGTCTGTGGTCTGCGCTTGTTGTTGAAGTTGCTCGATGGCTTCCTGGGTGGTTTTCACCTGACTGTCGACGTACGCCTGATCGAAAGAGGTATTGTCCTTTATCTCCGGCATCAGGGCTTTGGCCTTGTCGACCACCTCTTCGCGTGGCGCGACCGGTAAATCGAGTTGTTTGGCAATTTTCGCCAAATGCTGGTTGGCGGTGGTGCGGTCGTTGATCACCACGATGGTGTAATCCTTGACCTCTTTGGATTCGGTTTTCTGGTGCGCCAGGCGGCTGGCTTCGATGTCAGCCATACCTTGGGCCGACGCCTCATTGACGAATTCGGCAGGAGACTGGGCAAAGGCGCTGCTGGCGCACAGGCCCAGCAACGTGGCAAAACTGGCATTGCGTAAACGGGTGGCCATCCGGCTCATGGTCGCGCCCTCCTTCTTGAAATTAAAACGGGAGCTCGCGCCCCCGTCTATTAAACAAAAACCAACTTTACCTATTACCGGGATTTCTGACCGCCTTTACGGCCCATGCCGCCTTTGGCAGGGTCTTTATCAACAGTTGTCGTGGTAGTTTTCCCACCTTTGCGACCGGCTTCAGACACCTTCGTTCGATCGATGGCGCTACCCGGGCTCGGATTTTTTGAAGTAGGCATGGTTCTCATCCTCTTGGTGATGATCACAGCGAGCAGCCGCCCGCATAGGATATGAATTTCCATGTCCAAAAAGGTTTAGAAAACCTGGCAACGCCGCGACGAACGGTGACGGATTTTCAGACCCCGAGACGTGAATGGTGCTGGCGCTTGGCGGCGTACATCGCCTCATCGGCATGCCTGAACAGCTGTTTTTCCTCGGTGCCATGCTCAGGGAATCGTGCGACGCCAATGCTCGGCTGGATGTTCAGGTTATGCCCGTCCAGGCGCAGGGGCTGAACCAGCACCTGACGGATTTTTCCTGCCACATTCTCGGCGTCTTCCGCGGCGTGGATGCTGTGCAACAACACGACAAATTCATCACCACCAATGCGTGCCACCGTGTCGGATTCACGCACACAACCCTTGAGCCGATTGGCAACCGCTTGCAGCAGCATGTCGCCGACCGTATGACCGAAGGTATCGTTGACTTGTTTGAAGCGGTCAAGATCGACGTACAACAGCGCCATTCGTCCTGAATCTGCCCGGGCCAGTGCCAGCGAAGCTTTGAGGCGTTCGCGCAGCAATTCGCGATTGGGCAACTGAGTCAGTTGGTCGTACTGGGCCATGCGTTGGAGCCTGACGTGCAATTGCTTACGCTCGATAGCGGTCGCGACCTGGGCGCAAACATACTGCAACAGCTCCTTGTCTTGCTCGGTATAGCGCTCGCCGCCCGGTACGCTTTTGACGATCAACGCACCGATGGTGCCGTTCTGCGAACTCAATGGCACGCCCAGCCAGCAGGGCGAATCCTTACCTGCGACCAGCGCCGCAAATCCCGCCGGCGGATTGTCCTGATCCGGGGTCAGCAGAATAGGCAAGCCGCTGCGAATTACTTCACTGCAAAGACGCACGGTCACGGTCCCGGGCTCCTCGGGTTGCAGTTCACGGACGTCGACGTGATAGGGAAAATTCAGCTGTGCGCAATGCTCGTCATACAGCGCCACGGAGAAATTCAACGCTGGGAGCCATTCGCCGATGATCGAATGGACGCGTTTGAACAGCGCCAGCAGATCTTCCGCCGCGTGAGCTGCTTCGGAGATTGCATACAGCGCCGCTTGCCGGGACTCTGCCTGTTTGCGCTCGGTGATATCGCGCGCCACAGCAATGCGCAACTGATCGACCTCCGACCAGCGCGCCGACCAGAGAATGTGCGCCACCTGGCCATCCTTGCGCAGATAACGATTTTCAAAGTTGAGTTTTGGCTCACCCCCCATGATCTCCCGCGCGGCATCGAGGGTACGCTGTCGGTCGGCGGGATGTACCAGATCGATCATTGGCTGGCCGATCAGCTCATCGGGGGTGTAACCGAAAATGCGCTCGCAGGCCGCGCTGACAAATACGAAGCGACCTTGTTTGTCCACCGCACAGACGGCGTCCAGCAAGAGGTCGATGTAGCTCGCCAGTGGCGCGGAATTTCTGGTTGCCATGGTGCAGAGAGCGTGTCCGGACAATACAACATTGAATACCCCTCCCTGACCGGTCATACGCCCGAGCGATGACTGTGCTGCCGACGCGTCCCTGCGATCAGCCTCAAGCCTTGTTCGTCACCAGCCCCGGCAGCGCATGCACCAGGGCATTGATGGCAAAACCAATGAACATTACCCCGCACAACCGAGTGATCGCCAGTTCATGACGCTGATACAACGTGCGTACCCGACGCGCTCCGACGATGCCTATGAGAATAGCGTAGGCCAAAAGGCCACCAATGAAGCTCAGGATGATCAACCATGGCAGCATCGACCAATGCAGCAACTCTGCACGGCTGGACAGCAGCGCAGTAAACGTCGCCACCGCCACCGGGTAAGCCTTGGGGTTGGTCAGGCCGAACAGGATGCCGTGCCAGAACGGCTGTCGTGCCGGCCCCTGAGGCACCTCGGCACTGGTGCGACGAGCGCGAACCGCGCGCAGGCCCAGCCAGAACAGGTAGAGCCCACTGAGCACGCCCAACACATCGAACGCGGTGCTGCCGATTTCCCGCGCACCGACAATCGCGATCAGCGCCGTACTGCACCACACCACGTCGCCCAACAAATGCCCGCACAGAAATCCCGCTCCGGCCCGCCGCCCGCGCGCCGCACCGATGCCGAACACCGCCAGCACACCCGGCCCCGGCGTGATGCCATAAATGAAGCCCGAGGCGAGAACGGCCATTAGCAGCGATGCAGTCATGGGAATTCCTGTTGAAACGCCGGATGAATGGGCGCAAGTCTATCCCAGGCCTGCGAACATCGACTCATTGATCGTCGAAGAACTTCATCCCCGCATACGGCCGTTGCCGACAAGCCACCAGCCGCGACGCCAGATCCCCGACATGAGCCTCAAGCTTGTGCCCGTCCGGATCGAGAAAATAGAACGACGCACCTTCGCTGCGGTTGTCCCGCCATTCCCGCACGTTGGCAGATCGCAGGTGTTCGACGAACAACGGGAAGTCCGCAGCGCCGATAGTGAAAGCGTAATGAGTGTAGTCGGCGGCAGGCCCGGGCTCGCGCAACGGATCGACAGAAAGGCACAGCCACAGACCGGGGAGCGAGAGATAGGCACCGTTGTCCCACGTGGCTTCCAGCTGAAGTTGCAGCAGATTGTGATAGAACGCCACGCTGCGGTTCAGGTCGGTGACGGCAAGGGTCAGGTGGTTGAGGCCGGTTAGCATGGGTTTAGTAACCTTGAGGCTGGTTCCGACCGGAGCGTACAACTTAAACGTCCTTGAGCGTATAGCCGCTGGGGGGTTGTTGGCTGTGAGTCAGTAGAACTGCCATTCGCTATTGACGAAGACCATGGCCGCCGTCGCGAGCCCCCACGACATCATGATCCGGGCGATCCAGCGCCGCGCGCCGACCTTGTAGAGCATCATGTTGCTCGGCACTTCGAAGATCACATAACCGACTACAAACAGCCCGGCGCCGAGGCCGTAAGCGGTGTCGCTCAGACTCAGGTCAGCCTGCAACTGGAACTTGGCGAAGCTGATGTTGATGCGGTCGAAAAAGGCGAACAGGTAGCAGACCATGATCAGCGGCATCAATCGCCAGGCGACTTTGCTGACCAGGGCTTTTTCGGCGTCGTGACTAACGGACGGGCTCGCACCCGCCTCCAGTACATTCAGGCTCATAGTAGTTCTCCAGGCGGACTTCCCGTGGGAGCCCGATTGTTTTTGTTGTCTGGTGCGTTGTGGCTTTTACAGGGGGTTGTTCGGTGTGTCAGGAAGGCGTCGGGTGCAGGTCGCAGTTACGCCCGGCCTTGGCGAGTTGCCCAGGTACTTCGTGACCCAGCAGTGCCGGCAACCCTCGGGACAACTTCAGCAACAACGGCAGATCGATGCCGGTGTGAATACCGATTTCATCGCACAGGTTGACCAGATCTTCAGTGCAGATATTGCCCGAGGCACCCGGTGCAAACGGGCAACCACCAAGGCCGCCGAGGGCCGCGTCGAAGCGCCGTGCACCGGCCTCGTAGGCGGCCATTACGTTGCATAGCCCCAGGCCACGAGTGTTGTGGAAATGCAGGGTCAGATCAGCCGGCGAAACCCGTTGCAATACCCGTCGCACCAGCCGCTCGACCTGACGCGGGTTGGCCATACCGGTGGTGTCGGCCAAGGTAATGCCCTTGATCCCGAGTTCCTGGTAGGCGTCAACAATCTGCAGCACTCGGTCCTCATCGATCCCGCCTTCAAACGGGCAGCCGAAGGTCGTGGCGATGCTGCCGTTGAGCCGCACCTGGGTACCACGAACGAATTCGACGATCTCGCCAAACGCCGCCAGTGACGCCTCGCAGCGCATCCGCATATTCGCCAGGTTGTGGGTCTGGCTGGCGGACATCACCAGGTTCAACTCATCGGCCCCCGCCTCCAATGCTCGTTGTGCGCCTTTGAGGTTGGGGATCAATGCGACATAAATTACGCCCGGCCGTCGGGCGATGCCCTTGAACACCTGCTCGCCATCGCGCAACGCAGGAATGGCCTTGGGCGAAACGAACGAACCGGCTTCGATGCGGCTGAAGCCTGCCAGCGACAACTGATCGATCAGCGCAATCTTGTCGACGGTTTCGACCCAGGTCGGCTCGATCTGCAAGCCGTCACGCGGGGAAACTTCCTGAACGATCAGCGTCTGGGAATAATCAGTGATCATTGCACCACCCCTTCAGCTTTCAAGCGTTCGATGTCTTGGTCAGTCAGGCCCAGCCCCGCGAGGATGCCGTCGGTGTGCTGGCCCAGGCTTGGCCCCGACCAGTTCACCCCACCGGGGGTCTCGGACAATTTCGGTACGATGCCCGGCATTTTCACCGTGGCGCCACCGGGCAGTTCGGCGTTGAGCAGCATGCCCCGCGCCTGATAGTGAGGATCGGCGACAATGTCGGCCACCGAATAGATGCGCCCGGCCGGGACTTCGGCGGCTTCCAGAGCCGATAGCACCTCATCGATGGGCAGGCTGCTGGTCCAGTGGGTGATGGCTGCATCGAGCACACTACTTTTGGCGGCGCGGCCATCGTTATGCGCAAACTCTGGCGCTTCGGCCAGGTCGACCCGGCCGATCACCGCCATCAGGCGCTTGTAGATCGGGTCGCTGTTGCCGGCGATCACCACGTAGGCGCCGTCGGCAGTCAGGTAGGTGTTGGAGGGCGCAATGCCCGGCAATGCCCCGCCGCTGCGCTCACGAACATGACCAAGCATGTCGTACTCCGGCACCAGGCTTTCCATCACGTTGAACACGCTTTCTGCCAGGGACACATCGACCACCTGCCCGCCGCCCTGCCCGGTCTTGACCCGCAGCAGCGACATCAGCGCACCGATCACCGCATGCAACGAAGCCAGGGAATCACCGAGACTCACGCCCACTCGGGCTGGTGGTGAACCGGAGGTGCCAGTGGTGTAGCGAATCCCGCCCATGGCCTCGCCGATGGCCCCGAAACCCGGACGATCACGGTATGGGCCAGTCTGGCCGTAACCGGAAATGCGCACCAATGTGAGGTTGGGATTAAGGGCATGCAACACATCCCAGCCCAGGCCAAGTTTCTCCAAAGCACCAGGGCGCAGGTTTTCGATCAGCACATCGGCGTCGCTCGCCAGTTGCTTGACCAGCTCGATGCCTTCGGGGGATTTGAGATTCAGTGCCAGGGACTTCTTGTTTCGCGATTGCAGGTACCACCACAGCGAAGTGCCTTCGTGCAGCTTGCGCCATTTGCGCAAGGGATCGCCCTGGCCCATGGCTTCGATCTTGATCACGTCGGCGCCGAACTCGGCGAGCATGCGCGCGGCGAATGGCGCGGCGATCAGTGTGCCGATCTCGATCACTTTGATTGTACTCAAGGGGGCAGTCATCGCGGGGGTACCTCTTGTTCTTGGAATATGCGCCAAGGCTAGAGGAGCGAGGGGCAAGGAATCCAACCTTCAGTTGGCAACGACCGTTCGCGAAATGCGAATGCCTGGCAGACACACAAAACCCTGCAGGAGCGAGGCTTGCCCGCGAAGAGGCCCACCCATCCAATAGAGAACGGTCAGGCCTGACCACGCAAATGCTCAAACAACATCCGGCTCACCGGCGACAGCGCCGCTTCATCACGCACCACCAGTATCAACGCACGATCCGACCAGTCATCGGTCAGCGGCACCGCGTGCAAACCCAACGCCCGGCCAAACAGTTCGTAGGCCTTTTGCGGCAGGATGCCGATGCCCATGTTGGCCTGGACCATCCGGCACATGGCATCGAACCCTGGCACATGAATCCGCAGCCTCAGTACCTTGCCGGCCTTGCGCGCGGCCGCATGGGTGCGCATGTTGATGGAACTGGCCGAATGCAGACCGACGTAATCGCTGTCCAGCGTGTCGGCGAACGCCAGGGCCGAACGACTCGCCAACGGATGATCGGCCGGCATCAGTACGACCAGTTTGTCCTGGCGATAAAGAACGCTGTGCAGCCCTTTGACGTCACTGTCGCTGGAACAGATCCCGAGGTCCGCCACGCCATCGAGCACACCCTGAATCACCCCACTGCTGGGACGTTCTTCAAGGTCGGTCTTGACCTGCGGATGGCGTGCGGAAAAGTCCCGCAGGTCTTCGGGCAGGAACTGAATGATCGCCGACAGGTTCGCAAGCATCCGCACATAACCGCGTACACCGTGGCTGTGTTCGCCCAACTCAAGGCTCATTTTCTCGACGTTGAACAGCATCTGCCGGGCGTGATGCAGCAGGGTCTCACCGGCCGGCGTCAGGGTCATGCCCTTGGCCTGGCGCACGAACAGGCTGATGCCCAGCGCTTCCTCCAGTTCCATCAAGCGCTTGCTGGCCGCCGACACCGCGATCGCTTCGCGAGCGGCGGCACGGGTCAAGGTGCCCTCTTCGTGGACGGCCACGAACAGTTGGAGAGTGATCAGGTCGAGGCGGCGGATCAGGCTTTTTTGCAGCATGGCAGGGCTCGATGACTTCGGTTCGACTGAGCCGGCAGGATAGCGCGGTTTCGATTTGTGCCCGCCATCCAATTACCCCACAGCAATACGGGGCATCGCCCTACAACTAATTCTCTTACAACTCTCAGCCATACCAGAAACAACCGATTCAAAGCCCATCGGAACACTCTGTAAAGTCTGGCAACACACACAAATTGCAACAACCCCACGGACAGATTCACTCAAGGAATGTCACTTACACATGAATCAGACACCGCACACGGCACACACCTTCACCAACTACCGCAAACTCATTTCATTGGCCGATCACGATTGGGAAACCGCCGAAACCGGCAAAATCTCGGGGCTCAACGTTGAAATAAAAAGTGCTAACCGCATGCTCGATCAGTACGGACGAGCGTTTCATCATTTCTGTACAACGTCTTACCTGGGCCTGGATCACCATCCCGAGATACTCGATGGAGCCATGGTCACGCTGTGGGAAACCGGCACCCTGCGCGTCGCCAATTCGAAGAACCGCTGCAAGTTGGCGATTCTGGATCAATTCGAAACCGAACTGTCCGAGTTGTTCGGCGCCACTTGCCTGAGCACTCTGTCGTGCAGTGCGGCGAGTGCCGGGATCCTGCCGCTGCTGGCCAGCGGTGTGTTTACGCAAGAGCGCCCGCCGGTGATGGCTTTCGATCGGTTGGCGCATTACTCGATGAATCACCTCAAAGCCGCCTGTGCAGATGAAACCACCGTCGTGACATGCCCGCATAACGACATGGACTTCCTCGAGACGCTGTGTCAGCGGCACACAAGGGTCGCGTATGTCGCCGACGGCGCCTACAGCATGGGCGGCGTCGCAGACATGGACAGTCTTTTGTACCTGAAGGACCGCTACGGGCTGTTTCTGTATCTGGACGATTCCCACGCGCTTTCCGCCGTAGGAAGATTCGGCGCCGGTCTCGTGCGCCCCAGGCTGCACGCGCTGGATGATGACTGCCTGATCGTCGCCTCATTGGCCAAGTCGTTTGGCGCAAGTGGCGGTCTGGTGATGCTGGGCAGTGAACGGCAGAAGACGCTCATTCAGCGTTACGGCGGCCCCAGCAATTGGTCACAAAGCCTGAACAGTGCAGCCATTGGCGCGGGCAGAGCATCCATCGAACTACACCGCACCCTGGAATTCGCCGCATTACAGGAAAAACTTCAGGTTAATATCCGCCTCTTTGACAGCCTCATACGCACCGAACAACACAAAAGCAACATGGCGATTCGACTGGTCAGTTGCGGTGAGGCCGCGCTGGCCAACAACATTGCCATTGAACTGGCCAATCACGGCTTCTTCACTTCGGCAGTCTTTTTCCCGGTGGTTGCACAAGGCAAGGCAGCCATCAGGATCACCTTGCGCGCCGACATGGAGGCGAAGCTGATCCGCCATTTCTGTGAACTCATCACCGAACTATTACGCACTCACGGCCGGGACATCGGCAGCTGAAAAAACCAGGGAAGATTGAATGAAGAGCAGCACCACCCTCCTGATCACCTGCTGCACGGTTTTTCTCGCCCAATTGGGCATGAGCATTTATCTGTCGGCGCTGCCGGATATTGCCCGGGATATGTCCGCCGATGCGTCGCAGGTTTCATGGGGGTTGGCGGTGTATCTGATCGGCATGGCGCTGCCGATGCTGTTCTGGGGTAGCCTGGGCCAGCGCATTGGCCGAAAACCGGTGTTGCTCGCAGCGCTTGGCATCTATGGGGTGGGTAACCTTGCCCTGCCCTTGGGCCAGTCACTTGAATCGTTTCTGGTTTTTCGACTGATTCAGGGTGTTGGCGCCAGCGGGATTTCGGTCATGGCCCGGGTACTGATCCGCGACAGTTTCCGCGGCGATCTGCTGGCCAAGGCGCTGTCCTGGATATCGATTTCCTTTGTGGTGGCGCTGGGTATCGGCCAATACCTGGGGGCGATTATCCTGGTGGCGCTAGGCTGGCCGATGATCTTCTATCTGTTGGGTGGTGTGAGCCTGTGCATGGCGGTGGTGGTAGCGCGGGTCACATTCGCGGTGCGGCCAGACGAAAATGCCGGGGCACCCGCCTGGCCGAGTTACTGGCGCACTCTTCGTCATCGAGCCTTCCTGTTACCGGCCCTCGCCGGCGGCCTGGGATACGGTGTGATCGTCGCGTTCAACACCGCTGCGCCGCTGATTCTGCAAGGCCCCTTCAACTGGTCGGCAGTGGAATACGGATTGTTGGGCTGGCCAATCAGCGCGGCGTACTTTCTCGGCGCCGTGGCGGTCAATCGCTTTGTATTGCGCACCGGTCAGCGCTGGCTGATGACAGTGGGCGTCGGGTTGGTAATGGCCGGCAGCACAGTCATGTTGCTGGGTAGCCTCGCAGGCACGGCAATAGCGCTGCTGTTCTGGTTGCCTTATTGCTTTACGGTGTTCGGCCAATCGTTGAATTACCCCATCAGCCTGTCTTTGGCCAATGATGGATCGCCGGTCGGCGGTGCTTATGCGATGGCATTGAGCGGTTTCATTCATCAACTGATGGCCGCCATTATCGGCGGCATCGCCAGCCTGATAGCCAGCCAGCAGGCATGGCCATTGTCGCTGTTATGCACCTTGCTGGGCCTCGGCGCGATGCTCTGCGTGATATTCGCGCCGGGTCGTAAAACAGACTAAAACGCGCTGCGGAAAATCTCCTCGATCTGCCGCTGATCCGCCGCCCGTGGATTGGTCAGTCCGCAGGCGTCTTTCAGGGCGTTGCTGGCCAGAACCGGGATGTCATTGAGCCTGGCACCGAGCTCACGCAAACCGGCGGGGATTTCCACATCCCTGGCCAGGTTGCGAATGGCTGCGATCGCTGCCTGCGCGCCCTCCTCGGAGCTGAACCCACGAATATCGGCGCCCATCGCGCGGGCAACATCGGTCAGGCGATCGGCACAAACCAGCGCGTTGAAATTTTGCACGTGAGGCAGCAGCACCGCGTTGCACACGCCATGGGGCAAGTCGTAGAAGCCGCCCAACTGGTGAGCCATGGCATGGACGTAACCCAGGGACGCATTGTTGAACGCCATGCCGGCGAGGAACTGGGCGTAGGCCATATTCTCCCGCGCGAGCATGTCGCTGCCATCGCGCACGGCCAGGCGCAGGTTGTAGCTGATCAACGTAATGGCTTTCAGCGCACAGGCATCGGTAATCGGGTTGGCCGCCGTGGAGACGTAAGCCTCGATAGCGTGGGTCAATGCATCCATGCCTGTGGCGGCGGTCAGCCCCTTGGGCATGGCCACCATCAGCGCCGGGTCGTTGACCGACAGCAGCGGCGTGACGTTGCGATCGACAATGGCCATTTTCACATGACGCGATTCGTCGGTGATGATGCAAAAACGGGTCATCTCGCTGGCAGTGCCAGCGGTGGTGTTGATCGCGATCAGCGGCAGTTGCGGTTTGCTCGACTGATCGACGCCTTCGTAGTCACGAATCGTCCCACCGTTGGTGGCGCACAAGGCGATGCCCTTGGCGCAGTCGTGAGGCGAACCGCCGCCCAGGGACACGACAAAATCGCAGCGACTTTCCTTGAGCAGGCCCAGGCCACATTCGACGTTGGCGATACTCGGATTCGGCTTGGCGCCGTCGAAGATCACTGAGTCGATGTCCTGTATCGCCAGTTTCTCGGCAATCATCTTCGCCACGCCAGCCGTGGCCAGCCCGGCGTCGGTAACGATCAACGCCTTGCGAAAACCATACTTGCCAATGGCGTCCATGGCCTCGTCGAGGCAACCGCTGCCCATGATGTTCACGGCGGGGATGAAAAACGTACTGCTCATGCGCGAGTCTCCTGGCTGAAGCCAAATCGGCGACACCGATCCGGCGGGTGCGCACAGGGTCGACCGATCAGTCACACCGTATGTTGATCTGGCTCAACGCCGGGGCGTGATAAAGTCGCCGTCCATCAGACCTTTTGCTTTGAGACTTTGATCGCAATGACCGATTTCCAGGATGTCGATGCCCAACTAGAAGACTGGAATGCCTTGCGCACCACCGCCTCGTTCAGCGGCCTGCTGGTGGGTAATGGCGCCAGTCGCGCAGTGTGGGACGACTTCGGCTACGACTCGCTGTTCGAAAACGCTCGCACCGTCGAAGAAAAGCCTCTGAGCCAATCAGAATTGAGCGTGTTCGACGCAATGCACACGCGCAGTTTCGAGCAGGTACTCAGCGCGCTGAAAACCACCAGTCGCGTGAACAAGGCGCTGGCCGTCAGCTCTGCGGCACCGCGCAATCGCTATTACGCGATCAAGGAAGCGCTGATCAACAGCGTGCATGCGATCCACATCCCGTGGCGGCTGGTGGAAGCTGCGACTCTGGCGACAATCAATCAGGAACTGGGCAGCTACCGGACGGTGTTCACCACCAACTACGACCTGCTCAACCACTGGGCGATCCAGCATCGGCCAGAGGTCATTACGGACCTGTTCCAGGGCGCCGAGCCGAGTTTCGATCTGAGTGCCTGCGCCACCGACAAACCGCGTTTGCTGTACCTGCACGGCGGTCTGCATCTGGTGCGGAATCAAGACGGCACGGCGCGCAAACTGATGTCGACCGAAGGTACGTTGCTGGGCAGTTTCGCAATCAACAATACGATCAAGACCCTCGACGACGTGCCGCTGTTCGTCAACGAAGGTCCGGCTCAAGACAAGCTCAAGACCATTCGCAGCTCCGATTACCTGTCGTTCTGCTACGACCAGTTACTGGGCCATGGCGACGGGTTGTGCATCTTTGGGCATGCCCTTGGCGAGCAGGACAGTCACATCGTCCACGCCTTGCGCCAGGCAACGCCGAAGGTGGTAGCGATCTCGATTTACCCGCGCAGCAAAGCGTTCATCCAGCATCAGAAGCGGCATTACGCGAAGGTGTTTGAGGGGACTGGCGTGGAGCTGCGGTTTTTTGATTCGAAGACGCATGCGCTCGGTAGTCCTAAGCTCACAGTTCCAGTCGAGGTTTAGCGGCGACGCGGCTGACGCCATCGCGGGCTTGCCCGCGATGGTGATCGTACATCCAACCTCTTCGTTGAATGTTAGGCCGTCATCGCGGGCAAGCCCGCTCCGACAGTTGATCAGCGGTGTGATCAGAGCACCGGCAAGGTCTTGTCCTTGATCACCGTGGTCGGTCCGTTGGCCTTGACGCTGGCGATGCCTTTTTCCCTCGCGGCCTCGGATGAGTAGGATTCGCTGCTGCCGATGATCTCGTGATTGCCGGCCTTCAGGTTGAAGTAGGGATGACCGTCCTTGGTGGCTTTTTTCTCGTAGCGTTCGTCCAGCGGGCTGTTGGCCTGAACCGAGGCGATACCGCTATCGGCCGCACTGCGCGTGGTGTACAGCTCACTGGTCAGAATGGTTTCGGCATTGGCCGCTTTCAACACGAATTTGAATTGACCGTTACTGGTTTTGCTCACTTCGTACCATCCAGACATGCTTTTTCTCCTTGGCGATTGAGAGGTTTCGCGCTTCAGAGTAAAGACCAAGCCAGGATTTCTGTCGCCTGTACTGGCCCCATCGCAAGCAGGCTCGTTCCCACAGTGGATTTGTGTGCATCTATCCCTTGTGGGAGCGAGCCTGCTCGCGATGGCGCCGGTAAGGTCACCCGACAATCTCGCTACTTCACCACCGCCCGCACCACCGACACCTCAGGCGCCTGCGCCCGCCGCTGGCTCAGATACCGCATGCAACTCACCCGCAGGAACGAGGCGAAATTCACCACTTCGCCGCGGTAGTCCATCACCTCTTCATACAGCTTGGCGATCAACTGATTGGTGGTCATGCCGTCGACCTCGGCGATTTCGCTGAGGATGTCCCAGAACTGGTTCTCCAGCCGCAGGGTGGTCACCACCCCGCAGATGCGCAGCGAGCGGGAGCGTGATTCGTAGAGAATCGGGTCGGCTTTGACGTAGAGCTCGCACATGGACAGGTCCCTCGTTACAGCGTGATTCTGGTGCCCAGCAACCCGAGGAAACCGGCCAGCCAGCTCGGGTGCGCCGGCCAGGCCGGAGCAGTGGCCAGATTGCCTTGAACGTGGCCTTGCGTCACTGGGATATCGATGTACGTGCCACCCGCCAGGCGTACTTCCGGGGCACACGCCGGGTAGGCGCTGCACTCGCGACCTTCAAGAATCCCGGCGGCGGCCAGCAATTGCGCGCCGTGACACACGGCGGCGATCGGTTTGCCGGCCTTGTCGAACGCTCGCACCAGTTCCAGGACTTTTTCGTTCAGGCGCAGGTACTCCGGCGCACGACCGCCCGGAATCAGCAGCGCGTCGTAGTCCGCCGCATCAACCTTGGCGAAATCGAAGTTCAGGGCAAACAGGTGACCGGGTTTTTCGCTGTAGGTCTGGTCGCCTTCGAAGTCATGGATTGCCGTGCGCACGGTCTGGCCGGCGGTTTTATCCGGGCAAACGGCATGCACCGTGTGGCCGACCATCAGCAGCGCCTGAAAGGGCACCATCACTTCGTAGTCTTCGACGTAATCGCCGACCAGCATCAGAATTTTTTTAGCAGCCATGGGGAAGACTCCTCTGGAAAATGCGTGGGCATGCAGGAGTATTCAAGGTAGTCCTTATCCAGCGGGGTGGGTAATAACCAGTTACTACGGATGATGTGTATTGGATTTGGCTTTTGTGGCGAGGGAGCTTGCTCCCGCTCGGCTGCGAAGCAGTCGCAAAACCAGAGACCACCGATTGATTGACGAAACCGATAGGGGCCGCTTCGCGCCCCAGCGGGAGCAAGCTCCCTCGCCACAGGGACCGCGCTCAACTGTACGGATAACTCTGCGCCTATCTGTAACAGAGCAGCGCCTGCAGTTTATGGCTAGATAAAGAAACTTCCCGCCATCCTGAATTCTGGTCCCCCATCATGTCCTCGCGCGAAAACACCGGCATGGCCCTGGGCCTGCTCGGCGTCGTTATCTTCAGCCTGACCCTGCCCTTCACACGGATCGTCGTGCAGGAACTCCATCCGCTGCTCAACGGCCTCGGCCGGGCGCTGTTCGCGGCGATTCCGGCAGCGCTGTTATTGCTGTGGCACCGGGAGAAGTGGCCCACGTGGAAACAGGTCAAAGGCCTGACATTGGTGATCGCGGGGGTCATCCTCGGCTTCCCGGTGCTGTCGGCCTGGGCCATGCAGACGTTGCCCGCCTCCCACGGCGCCCTGGTCAACGGCTTGCAACCGCTGTGCGTGGCGCTGTATGCCGCGTGGCTGTCCCATGAACGTCCGTCGAAAGCCTTCTGGGCCTGCGCCGCGCTGGGCAGTGCGCTGGTGCTCGGTTACGCACTGATCAGCGGTGCCGGCAGTATTCAGGCCGGTGATTTACTGATGCTCGGCGCAATTGCCGTGGGTGGGTTGGGTTATGCCGAAGGTGGCCGGTTGGCCAGGGAAATGGGCGGTTGGCAGGTGATCTGCTGGGCGCTGGTATTGTCGACGCCGCTGCTGATCGGGCCGGTGCTGTACCTGGCGCTGCAACATCAGGGCGAGATTTCGGCCAAGACCTGGTGGGCCTTCGGTTATGTCTCGCTGTTTTCGCAATTCATCGGCTTCTTTGCCTGGTACGCCGGGCTGGCCATGGGTGGCATTGCCCGTGTCAGCCAGATCCAGTTGCTGCAGATCTTCTTCACGATCGCGTTTTCGGCGTTGTTCTTCGGTGAGCACGTCGAGCCGATCACCTGGCTGTTTGCCGCCGGGGTGATCGTGACAGTGATGCTGGGGCGCAAGACCGCGGTCAAACCCGCGCGTGTTGCCACGGCCTAATTCTGTAGGGGCCACCGGTGCGGCGATCCGACTTGCCGGCGAAGGCGTCCTCAAAATTGCCTTCGCCAGCAAGCCTGGCTCCTACAGAATTAGCGGCGACCGTCGTCCCACAGCAGCGATCAGAGGTAGCCGTCAGCCCGCAGCAGGGTTTCCAGGCAATGTTCGCTGATGTGGTAGAAATCCTTCAATTCCTGAATCTTCACCAGCAACTGAGCCGGGTCCGCTGGCTCGGCGCGTTTGACCGCCAGGATCATCTTGTTCTTGTTGGTGTGGTCCAGTGAGATGAACTCGAACACCTTGGTTTCATAGCCGCACGCTTCCAGGAACAGCGCACGCAAACTGTCGGTGACCATTTCTGCCTGCTGGCCCAGGTGCAGACCGTACTGCAACATCGGTTTGAGCAGCGCCGGGCTCTGGATCTGCAGGCGGATCTGTTTGTGGCAGCACGGCGAGCACATGATGATCGAAGCGCCGGAACGAATGCCGGTGTGAATCGCATAGTCGGTGGCGATGTCGCAGGCATGCAGCGCGATCATCACGTCCAGCTCGCTCGGCGCCACGCTGCGCACGTCACCGCACTTGAACACCAGCCCCGGATGCTCCAGCTTCGCCGCGGCGGTGTTGCACAGGTTGACCATGTCTTCGCGCAGCTCGACGCCGGTCACCTCGCCCTCGGCCTTCAAGGTATTGCGCAGATAGTCGTGGATCGCGAACGTCAGGTAGCCCTTGCCGGAGCCGAAATCCGCCACCCGCACGGGTTTATCCAGCGCCAACGGCGAGGAGGTCAGCGCATGGCTGAAGACTTCAATGAACTTGTTGATCTGCTTCCACTTGCGTGACATCGCCGGGATCAATTCATGCTGCGCGTTGGTTACGCCCAGGTCTTTGAGAAATGGCCGGCTCAGGTCGAGGAAACGGTTCTTTTCGCGGTTGTGTTCGGCGGACGGTACTTCGCGCAATTGCTGAGGCTTGCTCTTGAACAGCGAAGATTTGCCCTTTTTGCTGTATTCGAGCTGGGCTTCATCGGTCACTGCCAGTAAATGCGCATTTTTGAACGATGCCGGCAACAGCGCGGCAAGGGTCGCCACGCCTTCGGCAATCGGCAGGTTCTTGGTGATGTCGCGGGTCTTGTAGCGGTAGACGAAGGACAGACATGGCTGATCCTTGACCGTCAGCTGCTTGACGATCAACCGCTGCAAGTCCGCTTCACCACCGACGTACTTGGACAGCACCAGTTTGATGAAGGCGTTGGCGTCGAGGCTGGTTTGCAGCAGGTCAATGAACTGGGCGTGGTGATCCGGCGCGAGGCTGGCGGGAGTGGCGGTGACAGACATGGAAAAACGGCCTCGGGCGGTGCGAAACGGGGAATGGCGGGTATTTTAGGGGGGATGGCCGTTCGGGACACGCAGTTATTTGCCGAACGGTGCGAATCCTGAGGCCAGTGAGTTCTTTGTGGCGAGGGGGCTTGCCCCCGTTCGGCTGCGAAGCAGTCGTCAAACTAGAGAACTCGGTGCGACTGAAGATACATGGGGGCTGCTTCGCAGCCCAACGGGGGCAAGCCCCTCGCCACAAAAGCTGCCGCAGGCTGCGATCTTTTGGTTTAGCTCAACACCACCAACCGATTCGGCAATTCATTGCGCACATGGGTCACCGGCACATGCACCTTGAGCAACTCGCCGCACGCCTCGATGCACGTCACAAACCCCTGCAACGTCTGCCCCTGTTTCACCTGCTGCGTAAACGCCGCCACAATCGCGTCCCAGTTCTTGTTGTCGAGCCGTTTGGAAATCCCTTCATCCACCAGGATCTCCACATAGCGCTCGGCCTCGGAGACGAAAATCAGCATGCCGGTGCTGCCCACGGTGTGGTGCAGGTTTTGTTCCAGGAACTGCCGGCGCGCCAGGTTCGACGCACGCCAGTGACGGACCGAGCGCGGGATCAGGCGCGTGGTGACTTTCGGAATCCGGAACACCAGGCACAACACGATGAAACTGAACCATTGCACCAGCAACAGGCTGTGCATGGTCAGCCAGCCCGTCAGGTAATGCACGATACCCGGCACCACCAGCGCCAGCAGACTGGCCCAGAGCAGCGGGATGTACGCGTAGTCGTCGGCGCGGGCTGCAAGCACCGTCACCAGTTCGGCGTCGGTGTCACGCTCGACCCGGGCAATCGCCTCGGCGACCTTGCGTTGTTCATGTTCAGTCAGTAATGCCATGTTTATGAATGCCTGCTCGCTATTGTTCTTATCGACAGTGTTTTTACCAGCTGTGTGATCACCAACCGCCCGACGAACCGCCGCCCCCGAAACTGCCCCCGCCGCCGCTGAAGCCCCCGCCTCCACCGCCGCCAAAACCGCCACCGCCGAAACCGCCTCCCCGGCCGCCCCGGCCACCGCCGCTGGGCAGGATACCGAACATCTGGCCGACAAAGATTGTCAGGATAAACAGCATCACCAGCAACACGAAAAAACCTGGATGACGCGAGACAACGTCCCCTTCCTGATTGCCGGCTGACTCATGCACCGTCGACGGCTCGTCCAGCGGACTGCCCCCCAGCACCACCAGCATCGCGGCCACCCCGTCGCTGATGCCCTTGCTGAAGTTGCCGGCCTTGAACGCCGGGGTGATCACCTGATGGATAATCACCGAACTCTGCGCATCGGTCAGGCGGTCTTCCAGACCATACCCGACTTCGATCCGCAGCTTACGCTCATCACGCGCGACGATCAGCAGCGCGCCGTTGTTCTTGTCCTTCTGGCCGATGCCCCAGTAGCGTCCCAGCTGATAACCGAAATCCGCAATGTCGGTGCCCTGCAAGTCCGGCAACGTGACCACCACCAACTGCTCGCCGGTGGTTTTTTCATGCGCATTGAGCTGCTGAGCCAGCTGCTCGCGCACCGCTGGCTCGATCATCCCGGCGTTGTCCACCACCCGCCCGGTCAGCTCCGGGAATTTCAGCTCAGCCTGGGCCGTCAGGGCAAACACCCAGAGCAACAGCATCAGGCCTACTTTCAACATGCGCATTGGCGACCTCATCCGTGGTGATGCTTCAAGCCCATTGCGGTTTACTGGAACTTCACTTCAGGCGCTTTTTCAGCACCCGGGCTGGTGGCCTCGAAGGTTTCGCGGATCGGCAGATCGCTGTACATCACGGTGTGCCACAGGCGACCGGGAAAGGTGCGGATTTCAGTATTGTATTTCTGCACCGCGAGGATGAAGTCGCGGCGAGCCACGGCGATGCGGTTCTCGGTGCCCTCAAGTTGCGATTGCAGCGCCAGGAAGTTCTGGTTGGCCTTGAGGTCCGGGTAGCGCTCGGACACCACCATCAACCGACTCAGCGCGCCGGTCAGCTGATTCTGCGCCTGCTCGTACTGTTTGAGTTTTTCCGGATTGTCCAGCGTGCTGGCATCCACCTGAATCGAGGTCGCCTTGGCCCTGGCTTCGATCACCGCAGTCAGGGTTTCTTGCTCATGCTGGGCATACCCCTTGACGGTTTCCACCAGGTTGGGAATCAGGTCGGCGCGACGCTGGTACTGGTTCTGCACCTGGCCCCAGGCGCCCTTGGCTTGTTCGTCGAGGGTCGGGATATTGTTGATGCCGCAGCCGGTCAGCAGTGTTGTCAGCAACATCAAGGCTGCGACGTGCAGGCTCGACCGATAGTGATGTCGTACATTCATCTGGTTGACGCTCCCATGTCTATTGCGTTGATAACACAACCTGCGAACTTTGAGCCCGGTTCTTCGGGCATAATCGGCGCCGCGACTGGATTGCATCGAGCCAAATGGGCTAAAAGATGCCCAGCGTAGAAAACTGTTGATAAGTGTGCTGCATTTTTCTGAACATGCCCGAACAACAATAGTCGCTCCCTACATTTTGGCTGACCGGCGCGTATTCACTGCCGTTTAGGCTTTAGAGAAAACCATTCATGAAGAAGCTGTGTTTGCTGGGCCTGTTCGTCAGCCTGGCCAGTCATACCGTATTGGCCGCCACGACGCCCGCACCGATAGAGAACAAGGACGCCTTCATCAGCCAGCTGATGAAACAGATGACCCTCGATGAAAAGATCGGTCAGTTACGCCTGATCAGCATCGGCCCGGAAATGCCTCGGGAGACGATCCGCAAGGAAATCGCTGCCGGTAATATCGGCGGCACCTTCAACTCGATCACCCGCGCAGAAAACCGCCCGATGCAGGATGCGGCCATGCGCAGCCGGTTGAAGATCCCGATGTTCTTCGCCTATGACGTGATCCACGGCCACCGCACCATTTTCCCGATTCCCCTGGCCCTGGCCTCGAGCTGGGACATGGACGCCATTGGTCGCTCCGGGCGCATCGCAGCCCAGGAAGCGGCGGCTGACAGCCTCGACATCACCTTCGCGCCGATGGTCGACATCTCCCGTGACCCACGCTGGGGCCGCACGTCCGAAGGCTTCGGCGAAGACACCTACCTGGTTTCGCGAATCGCCGGCGTAATGGTCAAGGCGTTCCAGGGCTCAGGCGCGAACGCGGCCGACAGCATCATGGCCAGCGTCAAGCATTTTGCCCTGTACGGCGCGGTCGAAGGCGGTCGCGACTACAACGTCGTCGACATGAGCCCGGTCAAGATGTACCAGGACTACCTGCCGCCGTACCGCGCCGCCATTGACGCCGGTGCTGGCGGGGTGATGGTTGCGCTGAACTCGATCAACGGCGTGCCGGCCACCGCCAACACCTGGCTGATGAACGACCTGCTGCGCAAGGAATGGGGCTTCAAGGGCCTGGCGGTCAGCGACCACGGGGCGATTTTCGAGCTGATCAAGCACGGCGTTGCCGCTGACGGTCGCGAAGCCGCGAAGCTGGCGATCAAGGCCGGCATTGATATGAGCATGAACGACACCCTCTATGGCAAAGAACTGCCGGGGCTGCTGAAGGCCGGCGAAATCGAGCAGAAAGACATCGACAACGCTGTGCGTGAAGTGCTCGCCGCCAAGTACGACATGGGCCTGTTCAAGGACCCGTACCTGCGCATCGGCAAGGCAGAGGATGACCCGGCCGACACCTACGCCGAAAGCCGCCTGCACCGTGCCGAGGCCCGTGATGTCGCGCGCCGCAGCCTGGTGTTGCTGAAAAACCAGGGCGACACCCTGCCGCTGAAGAAAACCGCGAAAATCGCGCTGGTCGGCCCGCTGGCCAAAGCGCCGATCGATATGATGGGCAGTTGGGCTGCTGCTGGCCGGCCGGCGCAATCGGTCACGCTGTTCGACGGCATGACCAACGCACTCGGCGCTCAGTCGACGCTGATCTACGCCCGTGGCGCGAACATCACCAGCGACAAGAAGATCCTCGATTACCTGAACTTCCTCAACTTCGATGCCCCGGAAGTGGTGGATGATCCGCGTCCGGCCAACGTGTTGATCGATGAAGCGGTGAAAGCCGCCAAGGATGCCGATGTGGTGGTTGCCGCGGTTGGCGAGTCCCGAGGCATGTCCCACGAGTCGTCGAGCCGCACCGACCTGAACATTCCGGCCAACCAGCGCGAGTTGATCAAGGCCCTGAAAGCCACCGGCAAACCGCTGGTACTGGTGTTGATGAACGGCCGCCCGCTGTCGATTCTCGAAGAGAAAGAGCAAGCTGACGCGATTCTGGAAACCTGGTTCAGCGGCACCGAAGGCGGCAACGCCATCGCTGACGTGCTGTTCGGCGACTACAACCCGTCGGGTAAACTGCCAATCACCGTCCCGCGCTCGGTGGGTCAGATTCCGACCTACTACAACCACCTGAGCATTGGCCGGCCGTTCACCCCGGGTAAACCGGGCAACTACACCTCGCAGTATTTCGAGGACACCACCGGGCCGCTGTTCCCGTTCGGCTTCGGCTTGAGCTACACCCAGTTCAGCCTGACCGACATGGCCCTGTCTTCGACCACACTGAACAAGACCGGCAAGCTCGACGCCAGTGTCGTGGTGAAGAACACCGGCAAGCGTGACGGCGAAACCGTGGTGCAGTTGTACATCCAGGACGTGACCGGCTCGATGATCCGCCCGGTCAAGGAACTGAAGAACTTCCAGAAAGTGCTGCTCAAGGCCGGCGAACAGAAAGTCCTGCACTTCACCATCACCGAGGATGACCTGAAGTTCTACAACGCCCAGCTCAAGTACGCCGCAGAACCGGGCAAGTTCAACGTGCAGATCGGCCTGGACTCCCAGGACGTGACGCAGCAGAGTTTTGAGTTGCTGTAATTAGTCATACCCCACAAAACCTGTGGGAGCGGGCAAGCCCGCTCCCACAGTGGTTTTCGGTGTGACGACTATCCCCGTCGATCCAGAAGATTCACCACCAGCCGATCCACCCATCCCCAAACCCTCTGCTTGACCCGCCGCCACAACGGTCGGCGCTTCCAGTCTTGGAGGCTGACTTCCTGGCTCAGGGCAAAGTCCTGCTCGAAACTCGCCGCCACCGCTCGGGTCAGCCCAGGGTCCAGGGCTTCGAGGTTGGCTTCCAGATTGAAGCGCAGATTCCAGTGATCGAAGTTGCATGAACCGATGCTCACCCAGTCATCGATCAACACCATCTTCAGGTGCAGGAAACACGGCTGGTATTCGAAGATCTTCACCCCGGCCCTAAGCAATCGCGGGTAGTAGCGATGCCCGGCGTAGCGCACCGACGGGTGATCGGTACGCGGCCCGGTCAGCAGCAGACGCACATCAACGCCACGAGCCGCCGCCCGACGCAGTGAACGGCGGACTTTCCAGGTCGGCAGGAAATACGGCGTGGCCAGCCAGATTCGGCGCTGGCCGCTGTTCAGCGCACGAACCAGCGATTGCAGAATATCGCGGTGTTGACGGGCATCGGCATAGGCGACCCGGCCCATGCCTTCGCCCATGGCCGGCACTCGCGGCAAGCGCGGCAAACCGAAGTGCGCAGTGGGTTTCCAGGCGCGCCGATGGCGGTTGGCGATCCATTGGCGGTCGAACAGCAACTGCCAGTCGATGACCAAGGGACCGGTGATTTCCACCATCACTTCGTGCCATTCGCTGGTGTCTTCGCCCGGTGTCCAGAACTCATCCGTCACCCCGGTGCCACCGACCACTGCCAGGCATTGATCCACCAACAACAGCTTGCGGTGATCGCGGTAGAAATTGCCCACCCAGCGGCGCCAGCTCAGGCGATTGTAGAAACGCAACTCGACACCGGCGGCCATCAGGCGCTGACGTAAGGTCAAGGTGAAGGCCAGGCTGCCATAGTCATCGAACAGACAGCGCACCCGCACCCCGCGTTCAGCAGCCTGGACCAGCGCCTGAACCATGGCCTCGGCGCAGGCACCCGCCTCCACCAGGTACAGTTCCAGTTCGACTTGTTCTTCGGCGCGGGCAATCGCCACCAGCATTCGCGGAAAAAACTGCGGGCCATCAATCAGCAGTTCAAAGCGATTGCCTTCGCGCCAAGGAAAAATTGCGCCGCGCATCTCAGCGCGCCGTGAAAATCAGCACCGCACCCACCGGCACCGACAGGCTGATAGCCGACAAACCGGCGACCTTGCGCAAGCTTTCCAGACCGCGAACCAGGTCGAAATCTTCAGCGCTGACCACCAAAGGCTCGAGAGTCACCACTTGAAAGCGCCGGTCATCGAGACGGGTCGCCAGCAGTTCGGCGTTGTATTGGTGTTGTTTGCCATGCAGGTTGACGGTCAGCGGCAAGCGCAACTCCAGTTGCGCACCGGGCGCCAGGTCGTTGATCGGCCGTAGATCGATCTGCGTGGTGATCAGTGCCTCAGGGAACGTCTGGATCTCGAACAGCTCCTTGCGCATGCGTTCGTCACGCAGTGGAATGCCGCTGTTGACCGACTCCAGATCGACCTCCACCTGCGCCAGGCCCTTGGGATCGACCTTGCCGTGCAACACCAGAAAGCGCTGCACTTCGGAGATGTTGGTGTTTTTAGTGCTGATGAACGACAGCCGCGAGGACTCGCCGTCCAGATACCAATTGGCCTGGGCCGACGCGGTGGCGCCGGCCAGCAGCAGGAAAGCGAGGGTTTTGCAGACAAAGCGGTTGAACATAGAGACTCATGGGCAGATAAACCTGAGCGAACCTTAACTGTCCTGATACAGGTTGCAAACTTTCTATTGCTCCGATCCAACCTTTGTGGCGAGGGAGCTTGCTCCCGCTGGAGTGCGAAGCGCTCCCAAAATCAGACAATGAGTTCTTCCAGTAAGACCTCGGCCGCTGGCATTACGACTGCTTCGCAGCCGAGCGGGAGCAAGCTCCCTCGCCACAAAAAAACTGACCACTGTCAGGGTTGCAGGCGACATCCCTGGCGTTCACCAACCCAAACAGCGCTGTTGCTACGCCCCATGCCGCTGACCGTCACGCGCTTGCTGGCGGCGTCATCGATAAAGCCGCTGGTGGGCACATACTGCTTCACATAGCCCTGGCAATACTCGGCCGGATTGTTCATCACATAGCGGCACGAGCAGTATTCCTTGGCCGTGTAGCCGCTGATGATGTCCGGAAACGCCCATAACGCTGTTCGTTCCTGCCAGGTCCAGCCGAGCAAGGCGATCAGCAGCACCAATAACAGTGTGCTGAATGGCCGATTACGAACAAAACCAAGGCGGCTCATGGCTGCACCTTCATGGCAAATGCCTTGAGCGCGAGTTTGAGCAATTCGTTGTGCCGATAACTTCCATCACGATCATCCCCGTAGCGCACGATCACCAGCTTTTCGCTGGGAATCACGTACATCGCCTGACCCCAATGGCCCAGTGCGGCGAAGGTGTCGACAGGGGCGTCGGGCCAGGGTTGTGTCGCGCCATCCACGGCGCGATTGAGCCACCAATGTCCGCCGGGCACCGCCTCATCCTGATGGGCTTGATAGTGGGCGAAAGGCTCACGGCTGAAATCGACCCACGCCTTGGGCAGCAGTTGCCGCTCACGCCAACGACCGTCGCGCGCCATCAACAGGCCGACCCGCGCCAGATCCCGGGCGGTGAGATAGGCATAGGACGATGCGACAAACGTCCCCGTGGCATCCGCTTCCCACACCGCGCTGCGAATACCCAAGGGTTCGAACAGCGCCGTCCATGGATAATCCGGATAACGGGCCGGGCCGACGATGTTTTTCAGCGCGGCGGACAGCAGGTTGCTGTCGCCACTTGAATAGCGGAACGCCTGACCGGGCCGGGCGTACGCGTCGTGATCGGCGGTAAACGCGGCCATGTCGCGGTGTCCACGGGTGTAGAGCATGGCCACCACCGAGGACTTCAATGGGGCGTATTCGTAGTCCTCCTGCCAGTCCAGGCCCGAGGCCCAGTGCAGCAGGTCGGCCATGGTCATGGCGGGGTGTTTTTCCAGCGCTGGATAAAACTGCACCACCGGGTCCTGCAACTTGAACAGCCCTTCACCATAGGCCACGCCGAGTACCGCGGACATCAGGCTTTTGCTGATCGACCAGGTCAGGTGCGGCGTTTGCGCAGTGGTCGGGCCGGCGTAGCGTTCGTAGATCAACTGACCATCGCGGATCACCAGCAACGCATCGGTGCGAATGCCTTGGTGAGTGGCATCGTCGCGGGGCGCGAATGCGTAGTTCTCTATCGCTTGTAGTGCCGGGCCGGTGACTTTCGGGCCGGGCGTCCATTGCTCGGCCGGCCAGTTTTCGGCCTGGGCCGTGAGGCTGAGCAGCATGAGAGTCAGGGACAAGCCTTTGAACATGGGGGGCGCTCGGAGGGATGAACCTGCAGAGCCTAGTCGAGGTTGATGACAGTTCTGGGATTTGTGTCGATCCAAGAGATCGCCTTCGCGGGCAAGCCTCGCTCCTACAGGATTTGTGCCGGATGCGATCCCTGTAGGAGCGAGGCTTGCCCGCGAAGGGTCCCTTCAGCCTTACAACAATCCCGCCAACGCCTTGGCCAACCGCTTGCCCCGCGCCCCCGCCGCCAAATCCATCACGGCCTGATCGCGCTGCCACATCGCCGCCCATTGCGGCGGGCTATCGGCCAGGGCCTGGTTCACTTCAGCCTTGAGCCCGTCGAACTGCGCAAACAACCCGCCCAGCAACACATGCCCGGACGGATTGTTCGGCGCCTGGCGGCTGACTTCCGCGCACCCGGCCAGCAGCGCCAGCAGACGCAGTTGCAAGGTTTGCGGCCAGTCGCAGTCCTGGCCTACGCCGTACAGCCAGGCGGTCATGGCGCTCAGCACATAGATGTCTTCCAGGGTGCGGAACGGTTTGACGTAAGCATCCCAGCCATCCCCCGCCAGCAATTCGCACAGTGCGTTGTCGAGAAACAACCGGCCGTGGCCTATGTCCGGCATCAGTGGCATTGGCGCGAGCTTTTCCAGACGCACACCCGGTTCGCCGGGGTAAACCACCGCAAGGTTCAAGCGCGGCACCTCGCCGGGTTCTTCACTGCGAGCTGCGACCAATAGCCAGTCGGCGGCATCGCCGGCGGTGACGAAATCCTTGCGCCCATTCAAGCGCAAATCCCGCAGCCGGGTCTGCATGTCCGCCACCCGCAAGCTGCGCTGCTCGGTCGCGCACAACGCGCCCAGACTCAGCGGCGCGCTCGGCCAGAGCATGCGCAACGCCGCTTGATATCCCACCAGAAACGCCAGCCCCGGTGTCGCCATCAGCCGTGCGCCGGCCACCGCCAGTTCGAATGGCGTAACCGTACCCAACTGTTGCAACAAAGTTGCAAACCCTTCTCCGAGGTCGGGGTTGGCGGGTAGACGATCGCGGCGGTTCAACAGGGTTTGCCAGGGCATAAGAGGCTCCTTGTGGGCTGTCATATAAGCATCACCAAAGCTTCATGGCGATGACACCGGGGCTACATAGCCTGACTTTGCACAACACGGCTGCATAAAGAAAGTCGATCGGCTGCAACCCAAGACGGGTGGCCAGCCCGTACGGAGACTCACAATGACTCAGATCGCCCGCATCAGCGACACCGGCAATGAACGCCGCCTGCAAGCCGAACGCCTGGTGGGCGCCGAGGCGTTGCAGGAAGCCCAAACCTTGCGCTTCAACGTGTTCAGCGGCGAATTCAACGCCAAACTGAAAGGCGCGGAGCTGGGTCTGGACATGGACGACTATGATGTTCACTGCGCCCACATCGGCGTGCGTGACTTGAACACCGGGCGCCTGGTGGCGACCACACGGTTGCTCGACCACACGGCCGCCAGCAGCCTGGGCAAGTTCTACAGCGAAGAAGAATTCAGCCTGCATGGCCTGGTCCATCTGAAAGGCCCGATCCTGGAAATCGGTCGCACCTGCGTCGACCCGGCCTACCGCAACGGCGGCACTATCGCGGTGCTCTGGGGTGAACTGGCCGAAGTACTGAACCAGGGCGGCTACAGCTATTTGATGGGTTGCGCGAGCATTCCGATGCAGGACGGCGGCATTCAGGCCCACGCGATCATGCAGCGTCTGCGCGAACGCTACCTGTGCACCGAACACCTGCGGGCCGAGCCGAAGAAGCCATTGCCGACGCTCGATATTCCCTCCAACGTCATCGCCGAAATGCCGCCGCTGCTCAAGGCCTACATGCGCCTGGGCGCGAAAATCTGCGGCGAGCCGTGCTGGGACGAGGATTTCCAGGTGGCCGACGTGTTCATCCTGCTCAAGCGCGACGAACTCTGCCCGCGTTACGCCAAGCACTTCAAGGCGGCGGTGTAATGAGCCGCTTGCGGGTGTACGCGCGAGTTGCGCGAGTGCTGTTGGTGGTAGCGCTGGGCTTGAGCATGGCCAGTGTGTTCGGGTTGCTCGAACGATTGGGAATTGCCCATTCGATGGTCCATCGCCAGCGCTGGTCGCGATTTTTCATGGCGCGGCTGAGCAATGCCCTGCCCTTTCGCATCACCGTGCAGGGTGAATTGCCAAAGACTCCGATGCTCTGGGTGAGCAATCACGTGTCCTGGACCGACATTCCGCTGCTGGGCATGCTCACGCCGCTGTCGTTCCTGTCCAAGGCCGAAGTGCGCACCTGGCCAGTGGCAGGCTGGTTGGCGGCCAAGGCGGGCAGCCTGTTCATTCGCCGAGGCTCAGGCGACAGTCAGTTGATCCGCAAACAGATGACCCGTCATCTGGAGCAGGAACATCCGCTGCTGATGTTCCCCGAAGGCACCACCACCGATGGCCGCTCGCTGCGCACGTTTCACGGTCGTTTGCTGTCAGCGGCGATCGATTCCAAAGTGGCGCTGCAACCGGTGGCGATTCGTTATCTGCGCGATGGCGAACTCGATACCTTGGCACCGTTCATTGGCGATGATGATTTGCTCTCGCACCTGATGCGCCTGTTCGCCAATGATCGGGGTGAGGTGGAGATTCATCTGCTCAAGCCGATCGAGTGTCAGGACCGCGAACGCGCAGCGCTGGCATTCGAGGCGCAGCAGGCGGTGCAGAAGGCATTGTTTGGTGAAGTCGCAAAACCTGCCGAGCCACAGCATGCCGGCGAACTGATCGCTGCCTGAATCTGCTTCTGTAAATCTGCTTCTGTAGGAACGAGGCTTGCCCGCGAAGCTTTTGGCGCCCTCAAGGGCCTCTTCGCGGGCAAGCCTCGCTCCTACGGGATTTGTGTTACCGATTCTGCGCGAACGCCTGCAACTCGGGATAGAACAACCGGAAATCCTCGCTCAACGGTTCATACAACCGCCGCAATTCCTCCATCGCTGCGGCCAGTTCCTCCGGCCGGGTCAGCCTGCGCGAAATCCCCCGCAGCACCTGCTCAAGCACTTCGAACTCCTGATATGAACCCAGCCAATCATTGGCCACCATGTGCGGTGCAATCCGCGCCAGGCGCTCCGGCATCTGCTTCTCGGCAGACAACACCCGATAAACGTGTGCGGTGAACTGCTCAAGCGGTTGATCCGCGTAAAGCGTCCAGTCCCGCGCCAGGCAATGGTCGAAAAACACATCGAGCACGATCCCGGCGTAACGCCGGCGCGTGATGGAAAACCGTGACAGGGCGATGTCCACCAGCGGATGGCGATCGGTAAACACGTCGATGCTGCGATGCAACTGGATGGCCGCTTCGATTTCCGGATCGAACTGCCCTTGCAGCCGTCCCTTGACGAAATCGCCATACAGACTGCCGAGCATTTGACCGGGGCGCTGGCCACCGAGGTGCAGATGTGCGAGATAGTTCATGGGCGCAGCTTAGCACTGCTCCTCCAATATCGTTATAACCCGATATACCGATTTACGCGGTCATCAGACCAAAATCATATTGGTATATCGCGAAATGACGATTTAAAGTTCGCCTCATCGCGATATAGCGTTTTACCCATCACGAGCCCAAACCATGACCCTTGACCTCGACGAAATAATAAAAGCGCTGGCACACCCAGTACGCCGAGACATCCTGCACTGGCTCAAAGACCCAGCCGTCGAATTCCCCGACCAGTCCCACAGCAACGAGCACGGTGTCTGCGCCGGGCAGATCGATCAACGTTGCGGTTTATCGCAGTCCACGGTGTCTGCACACCTGGCGACCCTGCAACGCGCCGGCCTGATCAGCAGCCGCAAAGTCGGCCAGTGGCATTTTTTCAAACGCAACGAGGAAACCATCCAGGAATTCCTCCGCACTTTCAGCAAAGAGCTCTGACCCTTTACGTCAGTACGCCGATAAGGAATCAACAATGCCCCTCTCGCTACTTATTCTGGCCTTGAGCGCCTTCGCCATCGGCACCACCGAGTTCGTCATCATGGGCTTGCTGCCCGATGTGGCGGCGGACCTCGGCGTGTCGATCCCCAGCGCCGGCTGGCTGGTGACCGGTTACGCCCTGGGCGTGGCCATCGGTGCGCCGTTCATGGCACTGGCCACCGCCAGGCTGCCGCGCAAGGCCGCCTTGGTAGCATTGATGGGCATCTTCATTATCGGCAACCTGCTCTGCGCCCTGGCCAGTGACTACAACGTTTTGATGTTTGCCCGCGTGGTCACTGCCCTGTGTCACGGCGCCTTCTTCGGCATCGGTTCGGTGGTGGCGGCAGGTCTGGTGCCGGCCAACAAACGTGCATCGGCCGTGGCCCTGATGTTCACCGGCCTGACCCTGGCCAACGTCCTCGGCGTCCCGCTGGGCACTGCGCTCGGCCAGGAAGCTGGCTGGCGATCAACCTTCTGGGCAGTGACTGTGATCGGTGTGATTGCGCTGATCGGTCTGATCCGCTTCCTGCCGGCCAAGCGCGATGAAGAGAAACTCGACATGCGCGCCGAACTTCGCGCCCTCAAAGGCGCCGGCATCTGGCTGTCGTTGAGCATGACCGCGCTGTTCGCTGCGTCAGTCTTCACCTTGTTCACCTACGTCGCACCGCTGCTGGGCGAAGTCACCGGTGTTTCGCCGCGTGGCGTGACCTGGACCCTGATGCTTATCGGCCTGGGCCTGACGGTCGGCAACATCATCGGCGGCAAACTGGCTGACAAAGGCATGGCGGCGACGCTGATCGGTGTGTTCATCACCATGGCGGTGGTCTCCACCGTGCTGACCTGGACCAGTGTTGCGCTGATTCCGACCGAAATCACCCTGTTCCTCTGGGCCACCGCGTGCTTTGCCGCTGTCCCCGCCCTGCAAGTGAACGTCGTGACCTACGGCAAGGCGGCCCCCAACCTGGTGTCGACCCTGAACATCGGCGCATTCAACGTCGGCAACGCACTCGGTGCCTGGGTCGGCGGCAGCGTCATCGCCCATGGCTTCGGCCTGACCCGCGTACCACTCGCGGCAGCAGCGCTGGCGGTACTCGCCCTGCTGGTGACCCTGATTACTTTCCGTCAGAGCGGCAATCCCGAACTGGCCCCTGCTACTAACTGATCGCTAAAAGAGAGCTATTTCATGACGACTATTTTCGATCCGATCAAACTGGGCGACCTCGAGTTGGCCAACCGCATCATCATGGCACCGCTGACCCGCTGCCGCGCCGACGAAGGCCGTGTGCCGAACGCGCTGATGGCCGAGTACTACGTGCAACGCGCCTCTGCCGGCCTGATCCTCAGCGAAGCGACGTCGGTCACGCCGATAGGCGTGGGCTACCCGGACACTCCCGGGATCTGGTCCAACGACCAGGTGCGCGGCTGGAGCAACGTGACCAAAGCAATCCACGGCGCTGGCGGCAAAATCTTCCTGCAGCTGTGGCACGTGGGTCGGATTTCCCACCCCTTGTACCTGAACGGCGAAGCACCGGTCGCGCCGAGTGCCATCCAGCCTAAGGGTCATGTCAGCCTGGTGCGTCCATTGGCCGACTTCCCAACCCCGCGCGCCCTGGAAACCGCTGAAATCGCCGACATCATCGACGCTTACCGCGTGGGTGCCGAGAACGCCAAGGCTGCCGGTTTCGACGGTGTGGAAATCCACGGCGCCAACGGTTACCTGCTCGACCAATTCCTGCAAAGCAGCACCAACCAGCGCACCGACAACTATGGCGGCTCCGTGGAAAACCGTGCGCGTCTGTTGCTGGAAGTGACCGATGCCGCCATCGAAATCTGGGGCGCGGGCCGCGTGGGTGTGCACCTGTCACCGCGTGCCGATCTCCATGACATGGGCGACGAGAACCTGTCCGAGACCTTCACCTACGTCGCTCGCGAACTGGGCAAACGTGGCATCGCCTTCATCTGCTCGCGCGAAAAAGAAGCCGGCGACAGCCTCGGCCCACAACTGAAAGAAGCCTTCGGCGGCCCATACATCGCCAACGAACGCTTCACCAAAGACAGCGCCAACGAGTGGCTGGCCAGTGGCAAGGCCGATGCGGTGGCGTTCGGTGTACCGTTCATTGCCAACCCGGACCTGCCGGCGCGTTTGAAGGCCGATGCGCCGTTGAACGAGGCACGTCCGGAACTGTTCTATGCGAAGGGGCCGGTGGGTTACATCGATTATCCAGCGCTGTAAACGTCCGCCATTGAAATGCAAAAGCCCCGACTCGAAAGAGCCGGGGCTTTTGCGCAGGGGAGATTTTGTCAGCGTTTACGCTGCCCCCAGGCGACCGCGAGGCCACTGAGGCAAATCACCCCAATACCGATAACACCGAAGCTGTCCGGCATGTGATCAAAGATCAAATACCCGTACATCCCGGCAAACAGGATCTGCCCATAACTGAACGGTGCCAGCATCGCCGGCGCGGCGTGACGGAAGGCCTGGGTCAGCAGCATGTGACCGAGCATGCCGCAAGTACCCAGGCCAACCATGAACAGGCCGTGCAACAACGTCGGTGTACTCCAGAAGAACGGCAACAACGCACTCATGATCAGGCTGTTGAAAATGCCGGTCAGAAAGTTGCTGGTGGTTGGGCTATCAACACCGCTGAGCAAGCGGGTAATCAGTTGATAGCAACCAAAACACAATGCCGAGCACAGCGGCAACAAGATCGCCGGGGTGAACAGAGCGCCACCGGGCCGCACCACGATCAGTACGCCAACGAATCCACCGAGTACCGCCAGCCATTGATTACGGGTTACCCGCTCATGCAGCAACGGCACGGACAATGCCGTCACTAATAAAGGTGCAAGGAAACTGACGGCCGTGGCTTCAGCCAGGGGAATGTAACGCAGCCCCGTGATAAAGAGCAGGCTGGTGCCGATCAGGCAAAGCGCGCGCAAAAATTGCAGTCCGGGGCGCTGGGTGCGCACTACCACCGAAAAACCACTGCGTGGTACGAATATCACCAGCATCAACAGCGTGTGCACCACATAGCGTGCCCAGACCACCATGACGACGGGATAAAAACCAGACAGGTACTTGGACAAAGTGTCGTGGCTGGCGAACAACAAAACCGCCAGGCAGATCAGCGCGATACCCTTTATCGGCTGCTCGGCGCCCTTGTAGCCTGGCTTGTTAACATTCATTCACACACTCGACACAAAACCCCTACAAAATACGTAGCTCGCTACCTATCAATCTGGGAAACGTACGTATATAAAAGCACCCCATTACAGAAAGGCGAGCGAAGCAGGGACATTTCCCCCCGCTTCAAGCCTTGACACAAACAGATCCAATTACGCATTTTGTTTCAATTGCGCAGGCTAGGACTCAAGCGCAGCATATCCAACCCTGTATCGACCCAACGCTCGGCTTCGGTGTGCAGTTGAAAACTGTCGGGAGCCAACAGCCACTGATACAGGATGCCATCGATGTATGCATGCAGGCTGATGGCCGCGCGGGCAGTGTCGAGGTTTTCCGGCAACTGCCCCCGATTGACTGCATTACTCAAGGCCAGAGCGATTCGCACATTGCAATCGAGACTGACCGTTCGGCGCTGCTGGCGCAGGTCGCACATTTCATCGGTGAACTCGCACTTATGAAACAGAATCTCGTTGATGCGTCGGGTTTTCGGGTCCAGCGCAACTTGATGAAACAAATGAATCAGCAGCTTGCGCATGCAGCCCAGCGGATCGAGTTCGTTTTCGCTTTCACTGGCCCTGGCCATTTCTTCCAGCGGCTCGTGCAAGGTATCGAGCATCGCCTGCACCAGGTCCGCCTTGTTACTGAAATGCCAGTAGATGGCCCCGCGAGTCACGCCAGCCAGGGTAGCGATATCCGCCAGCGTCGTGCGGGCCACGCCCCTTTCATAAAAGGCTTTTTCCGCCGCTTCGAGAATCTGGCTTCGGGTTTCTTGAGCTTCCTCTTTGGTACGACGGACCATGGCAATAAAACCTCAATCAGGGTGCCTCAGCGATGTCTGAACATCCGCTGAATAGAAGTGAGGCGAGCGCTTTCGGGCTTCGTCTCAGGCCTACAATTCAAATCTTTGGACGGCTTTTGTAACGGTGTGGGTACGCCGCCAAGGTATTTACAAACAAGCATGAATGTAAGTATATTCCTTAGCAAGCTACTTATCCACCCGGTAAAATTTTTTACAACCTTCCACCTTTCTTGTGCGCAACTTGCGCGCCTGACCCGAGGATCTTCATGCAATTCAAGCCAGCTGTTACCGCTCTGGTTACTGCCGTCGCCCTGGCATCGCTGCTCAGCGGATGTAAAAAGGAAGAGGCGGCACCTGCCGCACCAGCCCCTCAGGTCGGCGTCGTAACCCTGCAACCTCAAGCCTTCACCCTGACGTCCGAACTTCCAGGGCGCACCAGTGCGTTCCGCATCGCCGAAGTTCGCCCACAGGTCAACGGCATCATTCTCAAACGACTGTTCAAGGAAGGCGGCGACGTCAAGGCCGGTCAACAGCTGTATCAGATCGACCCGTCGGTCTATGACGCGACCCTGAAAAGCGCCGAAGCCAACCTGCGTTCGACCAAGTCGATCTCCGATCGCTACAAGCAACTGGTCGACGAACAGGCCGTCAGCCGCCAGGAATACGACACGGCACTGGCCAACCGCCTGCAATCGGAAGCGTCCCTGCAGACCGCCCAGATCAATGTGCGCTACACCAAGGTCTACGCACCGATCTCCGGTCGCATCGGCCGTTCGTCGGTAACTGAAGGCGCGCTGGTCAGCAGCGGCCAGACCGACGCCATGGCGGTCATTCAACAACTGGACCCGATCTACGTCGACGTCACCCAGTCTTCGGTGGAGCTGTTGGAGCTGCGCCGCGAACTGGAAAGCGGTCGTCTGCAAAAGGCAGGCGACAACGCCGCCGCGGTCAAGCTGACCCTGGAAGACGGCAGCCAGTACGCTGTGGACGGCAAGCTTGAGTTCTCCGAAGTCTCGGTTGACCAGACTACCGGCTCGGTGACCCTGCGCGCCGTGTTCCCCAACCCTGATCACACCCTGCTACCAGGCATGTTCGTTCACGCCCAGTTGCAAGCCGGCGTGAACAGCGCGGCGATTCTGGCACCGCAACAAGGCGTGACCCGTGACCTCAAAGGCACTCCGACCGCGCTGGTCGTCGGCCCGGACAACAAAGTCGAACTGCGTCAGCTCAAGGCCAGCCGCACTGTCGGCAGCCAATGGCTGATTGAAGACGGTCTGAAGGCAGGCGATCGCCTGATCACCGAAGGGCTGCAATTCGTCAGACCTGGCGTTGAAGTCAAGGCCACTGAAGCAACCAATGTTGGCGCAAAGAGCCCGATCCCCGCACAGGCAGCTAATACCGCTGTCGGCGGAAAAGGGGAGTAAACCATGTCGAAATTTTTTATCGACCGTCCGATTTTCGCCTGGGTAATTGCCCTGGTGATCATGTTGGTCGGGGCTCTATCGATCCTCAAACTGCCGATCAACCAATACCCGAGCATTGCGCCTCCGGCCATTGCCATCTCGGTGACCTACCCAGGCGCGTCCGCACAAACCGTGCAGGACACCGTGGTGCAAGTGATCGAGCAGCAGCTCAACGGTATCGACAACTTGCGTTATGTCTCCTCGGAAAGTAACTCCGACGGCAGCATGACCATTACCGCGACCTTCGAGCAAGGCACCAACTCCGATACCGCGCAGGTTCAGGTCCAGAACAAACTGAACCTGGCCACCCCGCTGCTGCCGCAAGAAGTGCAGCAACAGGGTATCCGCGTGACCAAGTCGGTGAAGAACTTCCTGATGGTTATCGGCGTGGTATCGCGCGACGGCAGCATGACCAAGGACGACCTGTCCAACTACATCGTGTCGAACATGCAAGACCCGATCTCGCGCACGGCCGGTGTCGGTGACTTCCAGGTCTTCGGTGCCCAGTACGCGATGCGGATCTGGCTCGACCCGGCCAGGTTGAACAACTTCAACCTGACCCCGGTGGACGTGAAAACCGCCATCGCGGCGCAGAACGTGCAGATCTCGTCTGGTCAACTCGGTGGTTTGCCTGCCCTGCCCGGCCAGCAACTGAACGCTACGATCATCGGCAAGACCCGTCTGCAGACCGCCGAGCAGTTCAAGGAAATCCTGCTCAAGGTCAACAAGGACGGCTCGCAGGTTCGCCTCAAAGACGTCGCCGACGTCGGCCTGGGTGGCGAGAACTACAGCGTCAGCGCCCAGTTCAACGGCAGCCCGGCTTCCGGCCTGGCGGTGAAACTGGCCAACGGTGCCAACGCCCTCGACACCGCAAAAGCCTTGCGCAAAACCATCGATGACCTGAAGCCGTTCTTCCCGCAAGGGATGGAAGTGGTGTTCCCGTACGACACCACCCCGGTGGTGACCGAGTCGATCAAGGGTGTGGTTGAAACCCTGGTCGAAGCGATCGTGCTGGTGTTCCTGGTGATGTTCCTGTTCCTGCAAAACTTCCGCGCCACCGTCATCACCACGATGACCGTGCCGGTGGTATTGCTGGGTACATTCGGGATCCTCGCGGCATTCGGCTTCAGCATCAACACCCTGACCATGTTCGGTATGGTGCTGGCCATCGGCTTGCTGGTGGACGATGCCATCGTCGTGGTGGAAAACGTCGAACGGGTCATGAGCGAAGAAGGCCTGTCACCCAAGGAGGCCACCAAGAAATCCATGGGGCAGATCCAGGGTGCCCTGGTCGGTATTGCCCTGGTTCTGTCGGCGGTACTGCTGCCGATGGCGTTCTTCAGTGGCTCCACCGGTGTGATCTACAAGCAGTTCTCGATCACCATCGTTTCGGCCATGGCCTTGTCGGTGATGGTTGCGCTGATCTTCACCCCGGCACTCTGCGCCACCATGCTCAAAGCGATTCCGAAAGGCGAGCACGGTACGCCGAAACGCGGGTTCTTCGGCTGGTTCAACCGTAGCTTCGACCGTGGCGTCAAAAGCTACGAGCGCGGCGTGGGCAACATGCTCGCGTACAAGGCTCCGTACCTGCTGGCCTACCTGATCATCGTGGTCGGCATGATCTGGTTGTTCACCCGTATTCCAACGGCGTTCCTGCCGGAAGAAGACCAAGGCGTACTCTTTGCTCAGGTGCAGACCCCGGCCGGCTCCAGCTCCCAGCGCACGCAAGTGGTCGTGGACGAAATGCGTGAATTCCTGCTGCGCCCAAGCAAGGATGGCGGCGAAGGCGATGCGGTGGCCTCGGTGTTTACCGTGACCGGCTTCAACTTCGCCGGCCGTGGCCAGAGTTCGGGTATGGCATTCATCATGCTCAAACCGTGGGACGAGCGTAACGCAGACAACAGCGTGTTCAAGCTCGCGGCCCGTGCCCAGCAGCACTTCTTTACCTTCCGCGACGCCATGGTATTTGCCTTCGCGCCACCGGCGGTACTGGAACTGGGTAACGCCACCGGTTTCGACCTGTTCCTTCAGGATCGCGCAGGTATCGGTCACGACAAGCTGATGGCGGCACGTAACCAGTTCCTCGGCATGGCGGCGCAAAGCAAGGTCCTGTCGCAAGTGCGTCCCAACGGCCTGAACGACGAGCCGCAATACCAGCTGGAAATCGACGATGAGAAGGCCAGCGCCCTGGGCGTGACCCTCACCGACATCAACAACACCCTGTCGATTGCCCTGGGCAGTAGCTATGTGAACGACTTCATCGACCGCGGTCGAGTGAAGAAGGTTTACGTACAAGGCCTGCCTGGCGCTCGCATGAGCCCTGAAGACCTGAAGAAGTGGTACGTGCGCAACAGCGCCGGCACCATGGTTCCGTTCTCGGCATTCGCCAAGGGGGCGTGGGTCTACGGCTCGCCGAAACTGGCCCGTTACAACGGCGTAGAAGCGATGGAAGTCCTTGGCGCCCCGGCACCGGGCTACTCCACCGGTGAAGCCATGGCCGAAGTCGAAGCCCTGGCCAAGAAACTGCCGGCCGGTGTCGGTATTTCCTGGACCGGCCTGTCGTACGAGGAACGTCTGTCCGGCTCGCAAGCGCCAGCGCTGTATGCCTTGTCGCTGCTGATGGTGTTCCTGTGTCTGGCGGCGCTGTATGAGAGCTGGTCGATCCCGATCGCGGTGATGTTGGTGGTGCCGCTGGGGATCATCGGTGCACTGATGGCGACCAGCCTGCGCGGTCTGTCCAACGACGTGTACTTCCAGGTGGGGCTGTTGACTACCATTGGTCTGGCGGCGAAAAACGCCATTCTGATCGTCGAGTTCGCCAAGGAACTGCATGAGCAAGGACGTAGCCTGCGCGACGCCGCCATCGAAGCCTGTCGGATGCGCCTGCGACCGATCATCATGACCTCGCTCGCATTCGTGCTCGGTGTAGTGCCATTGGCCATTTCCACGGGTGCAGGTTCGGGTAGCCAACATGCGATCGGTACCGGGGTGATTGGCGGTATGCTCACCGCCACGATCCTGGCGATCTTCTGGGTTCCGTTGTTCTTCGTCACTGTGTCGTCCATGGGCCAGCGCAAAGTCGCCGACCAGGATGACGCCATTGAACTTTCTAAAGAGGCTGGCTAATGAGCAAGTCGCTACTTTCCATCGCAGTCGCCGCCTTCGTGCTGAGCGGCTGCTCGCTGATACCCGATTATCAGCAGCCTGAAGCACCGGTGGCGGGCCAATACCCGCAAGGCCCGGCGTATTCACCGGCCCAGGCGCCTAACCAGGCCGCCGCCGAACAAGGCTGGAAGCAGTTTTTCCACGACCCTGCGCTGCAACAGCTGATTCAGACCGCACTGGAGAACAACCGTGACCTGCGCGTCGCGGCGCTGAACATCGACGCTTATGCGGCTCAATACCGCATCCAGCGTGCCGATCTGTTCCCGGCCGTTTCGGCCACCGGCAGCGGCAGCCGTCAGCGGGTTCCGGCACGGGCCTCGCAGACCGGTGAAGCAGCCATCTCCAGTTCCTACTCGGCCACCGTCGGCGTCAGCGCCTATGAACTCGACCTGTTCGGTCGGGTTCGCAGCCTGAGCGAAGAAGCCCTGCAGAAGTACTTCGCCACTGAAGAAGCACGACGCAGCACGCAGATCAGCCTGGTGGCCAGTGTGGCCAATGCCTACCTGACCTGGCAGGCTGACAAAGAGCTGTTGAAACTGACCCAGGAAACCCTCGGTGCGTTCGAGGAGAGCTACAAGCTCACCTCGCGCAGCAACGAAGTGGGTGTAGCCTCGGCGCTGGATCTGGCCCAGTCGCGTACCTCGGTGGAAAACGCCCGCGCACAACAGGCCAAATACACCCGTCAGGTCGCACAGGATGAAAACAGCCTGGTGTTGCTGCTCGGCACCGGTATCCCGGCCAATCTGCAAGCGGCCAAGCCACTGTCGGACGACCTGCTGAGCGAAGTACCGGCCGGCCTGCCGTCGGACTTGCTGCAACGCCGTCCGGACATCCTCCAGGCCGAGTACAACCTCAAAGCCGCCAACGCCAACATCGGCGCGGCACGGGCTGCGTTCTTCCCGAGTATCAGCCTGACCGCCAATGCCGGCTCCCTGAGCCCGGACCTGTCCGGTCTGTTCAAGGGTGGTTCGGGCACCTGGTTGTTCCAGCCGCAGATCAACCTGCCGATCTTCAACGCCGGCAGCCTGCGCGCCAGTCTGGATTACTCGAAAATCCAGAAAGACATCGGCGTGGCGAACTACGAGAAGTCCATTCAAACGGCCTTCCAGGAAGTCGCCGATGGCCTGGCTGCACGCCAGACCTACACCGAGCAGTTGCAGGCTCAGCGTGATTTCGTCAGCGCCAACCAGGACTACTACCGTCTGGCCGAGCGTCGCTACCGCATCGGTGTCGACAGCAACCTGACCTTCCTCGATGCCCAGCGCCAGCTGTTCAGTGCCCAACAGGCGCTGATCACCGACCGCCTGGCGCAGCTGACCAGTGCGGTCAATCTGTACAAGGCATTGGGTGGTGGCTGGAATGAACAGACGGCAAAGAACGAGCCGTTGAAAGAAGAAGCACCGAAGATGAAGTTGTTCTGATAGCGCGGTAAAAACACGAAGCCCACCGATTGGTGGGCTTTTTTTCGCTTGTCATCAGGCCGGCAAATCGCCGTTGCTAGTGATTAAGCACGTACTTGACTTCGAATTGCCTGGACACGACAAATACGTGCTTTCCGTCTAATGTGTACTCGAAGTGAAAAGATCCCTTTAGCGTCGTTTCCCTTTCGGTTGACGATGCCTCGATGACAGTTAGTTGACCATCGCCGTAGGTCCCACCGACGACGTTACCCTCATAGACCTCCCCAAAAATCGCTATTCCATCGGGATTTCCTGCCATCGGATTACCAAGAGAATAGGCACCTACCACCAATGGTTTCATCAACATAATCAAAACGCCTGGCACGCCGTCGCCGACTCCGAAATGCCCCTGAAGCACCATCCTGTTTTCGTTAACAAAAATGACGTTTTTGGTGCTTAAGGTCCGTGTTTCGTTGTTTTCTGTAACCTCCAGCTCAATAAAGCCAGTCGTGGTCCCCCTTTTATCAAGGGTATTTCTATCAATGCCTTCGACTTTCCTGGCCTCTTTATTCAGTGTGATGCCCATAATATTTGATCCTTGGCAAATGGTTGGTTGATGGGGAGGACATCCGAGCACTCTTCCCTCAATCAAACTAAGCCCGACCCAACCCTTTAACAACTGTCAGAAATAACAGGTACAGCCCACTTTCGCCCCATGAAAAACACAGCGCCTCGCTCTCACACTCCAACCCCATTGACCAGAAACACCGGTTCCTCCAGATAATCGAGCCCTAAGCGGTTTTCGAACATTTCATCGCGCAATGCCGCCGTGGTGAAACAGCCCAACTCCAGGGCGGTGGCCAGCAGTGAAAAGGTCTGACTCAGATGCCCGACATCCATCAGCGCCACCCGCAGTGCGCGGCTGAATTCGTATTTCCAGGCCATCCGCTCGACCCGCGCAGTAGAAACGAATACCGCCGCCGCATCCTCGATCCATGGCTGCCCGCCACAGGCTTCGCTGATCCAGGCTCGTGGATCTTCCAGAGATAACAATTCAAGCCCGTGACGGCGTACCGAATAATGGTAAAGGCCCCGCTCGAAACCTTGCACATTCATCAGCACCGCATACACTTCGGTGCCCTGCAGCGAACCACCGGCTGGCGAGGTTTTCTTCAGGAAGTAGTCGCCCATGTGGTTCGTTTCCATGACGGTCGCGCCCCAGGTGTAGTAGAGCAACAGCGACAGCTGCGCCGAACTCAACGGCCGGTCACTGAAGGTTCGCGATGTGCGGCGATTGCACAGCGAGTCCAGCAACGTCGGCTGAGCGATCGCGCACGACGGCAGCAACAGCGGGTTTTCCAGGGCAATGAACGGATGGGACCAATAGTCCTTGAATGCCGAGGGCTGGCGTCGTGCCGAGGCCTTCTGCTCAAGCTCGGTTTCCAGCTCGACGACGCTGATGTAGGGCGTGTGCGAATCGGTCCGGGTACTCAGGTAAAACTCCAGCGCCGCGTCCCAGTGAGTCCAAAGGTTGAGGGACGGGGCAATCGGCGATTGATTCGTAGCAGGCAGCAAAACACCGTGGCTGACCAGCGTCCTCAGGAACGCCAGGTTGTCGTCCTGTGCGGGGCTCTGCAGAACATCCGGTAGTAACAAGGCACTTTCCAGCGTCTGCGGGCTCAGGAAGTGGCGCAGTAACGGCAGGAACGCCACACCAAACTCCAGGCTCAGGTCCTGCTGCCGATCCCGGATAAAAAACGACGCCGAGCCGACGCTCAGCCAGGTGCTTTCCCTGAGTTTCAACAGGGTCTGCGCGCCCGTCGAGGGCGTCTCTTGCGCGGTCTGTTGATCGCGCCCCTGCCAGAACAGCGCCTTGGGTCTCAAGGATTTGATCGCCTTGATCAACGTCAACAGCTCTGCGTCATCGGTTTTGCGGGAAATATCCCACTCAAGGGTGATCGCTTTCACCGGGGATGATGCGAACAAATGACGCAAGATGTCCCAATCCCGTCGCGGATGGCCGGTGTGAATTTCAATCAACCGGTCCAGCGGCAACGAACGCAAGTAGTCGTTCAGATCATAACCCTGGGTTCTGGCAGTCGTGATTGCGCTGTCGAGGTCCAGCAGAAAACCCGAGCCACTGCGCTCCACCACGCTGCAAATGAACTCGCCTTCGGGCTGCTCTTGCGCACCGGGCAATGCAAACAATCGCGGTGCGTTTTCAAGCACCAGCGGTGTTGCCGTGAGTTCCTGCAATTCAATGGCATTGGCCACCACCGTGTCAGCCACCTCGCGGGCCAGGGTCGGCAAAATGAAGTGCTGGGTATCGCCGCCCTGGAACCGTGACCAGGAAATATGCTCGGCCAGCCATGGCGAGCGGGTTTTGTCGCACAATCGTCGCGTCATGTTTAGAAACTCGCGATCCATCGCGATCCCCACGCTGCCCAGGGACAAACTGGACGAATGCAGCAAGCTCGGCACTCGGGCACTGACCTCAAGTAAACGAGGTTCCAGGATGCAGTGTGTCGGCTGAAACTCGACGTAATCGAAATGCGGCAAGCCCTCAGTGAGAATCCGTTCGACGGTGCGGTCGAGTCCATTCTCCGGCAGGTCATCCTGAAGACTGTGCCGTGGCAAATGGTATTCCAGCCCTACTCCGGCCTCGGGATATTGCGAGGCATCAAACATCCCCATATGAGCCTCCCTGGCATCAACCGGTCATGCCCAGCAAGCGTTGTCGCTCAGCTTGAGTCCCCGATATCGCTAACAGCCCGGCATACTGGTTTTCCAGTGTTCTGACCTCTTTAATCAGGTTTTCCAGAAGCTGACGTCCTTGGGGTGTGAAATCGGCGCTGGCTTCGAAATCCGGCAAAGCCTTGATCAAGCCTTGCAGGATGAACACCAAACGTTTTTGCGCCCGTAGCAGTTCGCGAGATGAGCGTGAACGAACCCGCCCCATGTATTTGACCAACGCGATGTACACGAAAAACGCATGGAAATAGCCATACAGATCACGTTTCTGCCCCGACCACGGCAACGTACACACCGCCTCCCGCGAAGCTTCTTCGTTGAGCACCGGACACACTTCTACAATGTTATAGAGCAATTGATGAGTGGCCTCATGCACCAGAGACTCTTCCAGATCAAGTATCGAATCATCCCGGCTCGATATGAGGATGATCCCGGTAAAGCGGGAAGCCGAGCAGCTTCGAAACGAACCATCGGGCAAATAACAAATAGACTTGACCAGCTTTCTAAATTGTTCGTGGCAGGCGGGCCAGGTGTGTTCTATGCGCAACAAGGCAATATTCACCACATCGCGAAAAAAGTTTACGGAATAACCGCCATGTTCCAACTGCTTGCGGGTAGCTTCATCTTCCGGAAACTCATAACTGGGCGGAGCGGCTATCGCCACCAGCGGATCGACATTGAACCGATACACAGGCGGGCAATAGTCGTTCGGACGAGCAGTGTCCGTTGCTTTCACACGCGCCAGCATTTCTGGAAACTCAATGAGCATCTTCTCTAACTCATGGGTATCCGCCGCCTTTTTCGTTATGACCAGATTGGTGTGATGAGAAGCCAGCAAGTTCCATATTTGAAACACCGGATCATTAATAATCAAACGCTGCTCTCGGGTTGGCGGCACTATAAGATTAAAGGCCTGCTCAAAAAATTCCGCCAACTGCGGAGCGCGGGGGAATAGTTGAAATAGTTCGGTGTACAACGCTGCAAAGCATGTGTAGCGGTTTCGACTGACTTGCTCCAGCAGCACTTCAAATCGTGAGGGCTCCGAATCCGGTAAAAATGTCGTGCCCTGAAATAAATCGTCAACGGATAATTCACGTTGACCACTGCTCCCAATATCCATTTCCTCAACCTTCCCTTAGGCTGGCGGCAATGGCTTCGCCATCGTCAGACTGGCAATGCCATAACCTAACTGTTCATAGAGACGACGAGCCGCATCGTTGCGACCAAAAACATGGAGTCGAACTTCCTCGCATCCCGCCTGGCGCGCCCATGACTCGAGGGCCAGCAGCGATTGTTTTGCATAACCCTGGCGGCGCTCGCCGGGGTCAATGTAAATATCCAGAATGAAGGCGATCTTCCCGACACCGGCATTTCGTTCGGCGATCCATAACTCACCGACACGACGCGCTTGATCCTTGATCACCCAGAGTTGGTTTTTTTCAGTCAGTCGCCCTTGCGGCAACAATTGTTCGAAGACACTTCGTGCCTTTTGCGACGCTTGCTCCCGACCCCACTCGCCCGCGGCGACCATCCCGTCGCCATACTCTGCAACGGCTCTTTCGGCGAACGTAACAAAGTCCGCGTCATTCATTGGAGCCAAGGTGACAGACATGAGTCATTCACTCCGTGCCCGTGCGCTTGAGGTCATGAGTCTAATAAGGCCATTCGGCGTACCACTGTGAAAGCCCACCTTTCGTGGCACGCCAAATGGCATCACCCACCGTTAATCCATGCGCGCTTGTTGCTGCTGGTTCTGTGTATCAAATACCGCGCGTATCCCCAGGTTGTTCCGGATGCTGGAGGACGCTGCCGTCAGTTTTGCAGCATCAATACCTTTAACCGCTGCGATCTCGTCAGTACTTAAGTGCACGCCAATATTTTTAGCCGCCCCTGCCGGATCACTGTGTAAGGCGCTGGCAAATTTTTCGTCCAGCACGGCCCGTCCCAGAACCGAGGCCAAACGTTCCTGATTGACTTTATTACCCATGGTACTTCTCCTTGTTATTTCGGCATGACGAAAAATATCCCTCTGACAAAGCGCGAGAGTGTCTTTTACCCGCCTGAGGACTTTGAATATAGCAAGACCTCTTTTCTTTTCCAGCCATGCCCAGGGCTCTCTTTAAATCTTTTCACGATAAGCGACAACACCAATTTTTCAAGTTTAACTGGCGTTTATCGATACACCTTTAATGACCGTAAACACTGTAGGAAACCTCTTACAACTAAAGCAATAAATACTTCCACCTAATATCAACCAATAACAAAGCGTCATTAATAGAACACATCAGCGGAAACCATTATTGAACCGTATAACCATTGGATTTAATTAAGAATGCCTTGTGTCATCCGTGAACCGGCAGGCATCGATAAGTGTTCGTTAATCGCCCAAAACCCCATTCAGCCAATTGAATCGCCCCGCCCATCCCTCGCACCATTGCCCGCACCTGCATAAACCAATAACAACAGGTCCGACCCCATGACGACTCGCCCTACCCGCTCCGGCTGATCTCGCCCGCGCCCTATCCGTATTCGAATTTTTGTCTGCAACCCCTGGTTGCGGCTGTGTACTGCTTCATTCCTTACAATTAGAGAGACCCAAGCCCATGACGCCTTCCACCACGCAGTATTTCTTTCCCAGCCTGATCGCCATCGCCCTGGCCAGTGCGGCCCTGCCCGCCATGGCCGAGGAAGCGGGTTTTGTCGAAGGCGCCAAGGTCAACCTGAACCTGCGCAATTTCTACATCAACCGTAACTTCACCAACCCGACCAAGAGCCAGGGCAAGGCTGAAGAGTGGACGCAAAGCTTCATCCTCGACGCCAAATCCGGGTTCACCCAGGGCACTGTCGGTTTCGGCATGGACGTGTTGGGGCTGTATTCAGTCAAGCTCGACGGCGGCAAAGGCACCGGCGGAACGCAGTTGCTGCCGCTGGATCACGATGGTCGCCCGGCGGACAACTTCGGCCGCACTAATGTGGCGTTCAAGGCGAAACTGTCCCAGACCGAAGTGAAGGTCGGCGAATGGATGCCGGTGCTGCCGATCCTGCGTTCGGACGACGGTCGCTCGCTGCCGCAAACCTTCCGTGGCGGCCAGATCACTTCGAAGGAAATCGACGGCCTGACGCTCTACGGCGGCCAGTTCCGCGCCAACAGCCCGCGCGACGACAGCAGCATGAATGACATGTCGATGACCGGCAAAGCGGCCTTCAAGTCAGACCGCTTCAACTTCCAGGGCGGCGAATACGTCTTCAACGACAAGCGCACTCAGATCGGCCTGTGGAATGCTGAACTCAAAGACATTTACAGCCAGCAATACGTCAACCTGATCCACACCCAACCGCTGGGCGACTGGACGCTGGGCGCCAATCTGGGGTTCTTCTACGGCCAGGATGACGGCAGCGCCCGGGCGGGCGAGCTGGACAACAAGACCTGGTCGGGTCTGTTCTCGGCCAAATACGGTGGCAACACCTTTTACGTAGGCCTGCAAAAACTCACCGGCGACAGCGCCTGGATGCGGGTCAACGGCACCAGCGGCGGCACCCTGGCCAACGACAGTTACAACGCCAGCTATGACAACGCCAAGGAACGCTCCTGGCAAGTGCGCCACGACTACAACTTCGCCGCTCTGGGCGTGCCGGGCCTGACCCTGATGAACCGCTACATCAGTGGCGACAACGTCCACACCTCCACCACCAGCGACGGCAAGGAATGGGGCCGTGAAAGCGAGCTGGGCTATACGGTGCAGAGCGGTACGCTGAAAAACCTCAACGTCAAATGGCGCAACTCCACCATCCGCCGCGACTTCAGCAACAACGAGTTCGACGAGAACCGGTTGATCGTCAGCTATCCGATCAGCCTGCTGTAAACACAAAAAATGTGGGAGCGGGCTTCTGTGGCGAGGGGGCTTGCCCCCGTTCGGCTGCGAAGCAGTCGCAAAGCTTTTGGGGCCGCTTCGCGCCCCAACGGGGGCAAGCCCCCTCGCCACAGAAGCCCGCTCACACAGGAGTTGTGGTGGACAGTTACTCCCGCGACTCAACCCCCAACTCATCCCACACCGACTCGGCCAGGTGGAAGGTCGCATTGGCCGCCGGAATACCGCAATAGATCGCACTTTGCATGATCACTTCCTTGATCTCGCTGCGGGTTACGCCGTTATTGGCGGCGGCACGCAGGTGCAGTTTGAGCTCTTCGTTGCGGTTCATGCCGATCAGCATGGCGATGGTGATCAGGCTGCGGGTGTGGCGCGGCAGGCCCGGGCGGGTCCAGATGTCACCCCAGGCGTGGCGGGTGATCATCTCCTGGAACTCCGAGTTGAACTCGGTCAGCGCGTTCAGGCTGCGGTCGACGTGGGCGTCGCCCAGTACTGCGCGACGGACTTTCATGCCCTCGTCGTAACGTTGTTTCTCGTCCACAAAAAATCCCCTCAATGAGCTGACAAAAACGCCAGCACCCGGTCGCTGAACGCAGCACCGGCCTGGACGTTGGACAGGTGCGCGGCGTAGAACTCGGCGTACTCCGCGCCCCGCACATGTTCCTGAATGAAATGCCCGCCAGATGGCGGCGTCACTGCGTCCTCAGTGCCGGCTATCACCAGCAGCGGCACCTTGATCGAGGACAACTGATCGCGGAAATCGGCATCGCGCACGGCCGCGCAATTGGCCGCGTAACCTTCAGGTGATGTGGCCGCGAGCATGTCGGTAATCTGCTTCGCCGCTGCCGGATTGGCCTCGGCAAAATCCGCGGTGAACCAGCGCGCAATCGACGCATCGCGCAGGGCGACCATCGCCGCCGCGCCGTCGCGCAGTACGGATTCGATCCGTGGATTCCACACCGATGGATCGCCGATTTTCGCCGCGGTGTTGCACACGATCAGTTTGTTCAAACGCTGACCGGCATTGATCCCCAGCCATTGGCCGATCAACCCGCCCATGGACAGGCCACAGAAATGCGCGCGTTCGATGTGCAAGGCATCCAGCAGCGCCAGCACGTCGCGGCCCAATTGCTCGATGCTGTACGGCCCCGGCGTCACCAACGATTTGCCGTGACCACGGGTGTCGAAACGCAGCACCCGGAAATGCTCGGTGAACGCCGGGATTTGCGCGTCCCACATGTGCAGGTCGGTGCCCAGTGAGTTGGACAGCACCAACACTGGTGCCCCGACAGGCCCATCGAGTTGGTAGTGCAGTTCGCCCTCGGCGAGTTGTACGAATGCCACAGCAGTCTCCTTCAGGCTATCAACGCAAAATGTTCAGCCACCGCTCGCTCGACCCAGGTATGGGCCTGACCGAGGTAATGGGCAGGGTCCAGCAGACGATCGAGTTCAGCGTCCGACAGCTCGGCAGTCACCTGCGGCTCGTCGCCGAGTACCGCGCGCAGATGACGTTGCTCGGCCACCGCACGCTTGCAGCATTGCTCTAGCAGGTGGTGCGCGGTGTCGCGACCGACCCGTTGCGCCAGCACGATGCTCACCGCTTCGGCCAGCACCAGGCCCTGGGTCAGGTCGAGGTTGCGAGTCATTCGGTCGGCATCCACTTCCAGTCCGTCAGCCACCAACAGCGCTTGCTGCAGGCTGCCTGACACCAAACAGCAGATCTCCGGCAGGGTTTCCCACTCGGCATGCCACAGACCCAGACTGCGTTCATGTTCTTGCGGCATGGCGCTGAACAAGGTCGAGAGCAGACCCGGCACCCGTGTCGCCGTACCAATCAGCACCGCCGCGCCCACCGGGTTGCGTTTGTGCGGCATGGTCGAGGAACCGCCCTTGCCTGGCGCCGACGGTTCGAACACTTCGCCGGCTTCAGTCTGCATCAACAGGCTGATGTCGCGGCCGAGTTTGCCGAGGCTGCCGGCGATCAAGCCAAGCACCGCGCCGAACTCCACCAGACGATCGCGCTGGGTGTGCCAGGGTTGTTCCGGCAAGCTCAGTTGCAGTTCCGCGGCCAAGGCTTCGGCAATCGGCATCGCCTGTTCGCCAAGGGCCGCGAGCGTGCCGGAGGCGCCGCCGAATTGCAGCACCAGCAAGCGCGGTTTGAGTTCCAGCAGACGCTGGCGGCTACGAGTCACCGCGCCCAGCCAACCGGCGATCTTCATGCCGAGGGTGACCGGTGTCGCGTGTTGCAACCAGGTGCGCCCGGCCAGCGGCGTGGCGACGTACCGCTTGGCCTGGGTCGAGAGGGTTTCCCCCAACTGCGTCAGATCAGCTTCGATCAGTTGCAGCGCGCGGCGCAGTTGCAGTACCAGGCCGGTGTCCATTACATCCTGGCTGGTCGCGCCCAGATGCACGTAACGCTCGGCTTCGGCATCGCTCTTGGCGATCTGCTTGCCCAGCGCCTTGACCAGTGGAATCGCCGAATTCCCCGCCGTGGCAATGGCCTCACCCAACGCGGCGAAGTCGTAATGCTCGGCCCGACATGCCGCTTCGATAGACGCAACAGACGTCTGCGGAATCAGCCCAACTCGCGCCTCGGCCCGAGCCAGTGCAGCTTCGAAATCCAGCATGGCCTGAACCCGGCCCTGGTCGCAGAACACCTCACGCATGTCGCGTGCCGTGAAATAGGCATCGAACAATTGATTGCCCGGTCGCTGGTTCATAAACAGTCCTTGCAGGCGTGGGCCGGTCAGGCCCACGCATAGAGATCAAAGGTCGTTTTGCAAATACTTGGCCTGTTTTGGCAGACGCAGGCTAAACAGGAACGCCACTGCCATCATCACCGTCACGTACCAGTAGAACGAGTTTTCCATGCCCACGGCTTTAAGGCTCAGCGCCACATATTCCGCCGAACCGCCGAAGATCGCATTGGCCACCGCATACGCCAAGCCGACGCCCAAGGCGCGCACCTCTGGCGGGAACATTTCGGCTTTCACCAGACCGCTGATGGAGGTGTAGAAACTGACGATCGCCAGCGCCACGGTAATCAGCACAAATGCCAGGAACGGGCTGCTGACACTTTTCAGGCTCAACAGGATCGGTACGGTGCACAACGTCCCGAGGGCGCCGAACCAGAGCATCGAATTGCGCCGGCCGATCTTGTCGGCGAGCATGCCGAAGAACGGTTGCATGCACATATAAAGGAACAGCGCGCCGGTCATGATGTAGCTGGCGGTCTTGGCGTGCATGCCGGCGGTGTTCACCAGGTATTTCTGCATGTACGTGGTGAAGGTGTAGAAAATCAGCGAACCGCCGGCGGTGTAACCCAGCACGGTGATGAAGGCAGCCTTGTGATCGCGCAGCAGCGCACCGATGCTGCCGGCGTCCTTGTTTTCGCGCATTTCCTTGCTGCTGGTTTCCTTGAGCGCACGACGCAGGAACAACGAAATCAACGCCGCGGCCGCACCGACCACGAACGGAATCCGCCAGCCGTAGGCACGCAATTCATCCTCGTTGAGGAACTGCTGCAGGATCACCACCAGCGACACCGCCAGCAACTGTCCACCAATCAGCGTCACGTACTGGAACGACGCGAAGAACCCGCGTTGGCCCTTGAGGGCAACTTCGCTCATGTAGGTCGCGGTGGTGCCGTACTCGCCGCCCACCGACAAACCCTGCAGCAAGCGCGCGAACAGCAGCAGGATCGGCGCCCAGACACCGATACTGCTGTAGGTCGGCAGGCAGGCGATGAGCAACGAACCGAAGCACATCATCAGAATCGAGATCAGCATCGAATTCTTGCGCCCGTGTTTATCCGCCAGCCGACCGAAGATCCAGCCGCCGATGGGGCGCATCAGAAACCCGGCAGCGAAGACGCCTGCCGTGTTCACCAGCTGTACTGTGGGGTTATCAGACGGAAAAAACGCCGGGGCGAAGTAGATTGCGCAGAAGGCATAGACGTAAAAGTCGAACCACTCGACCAGGTTGCCGGACGAGGCGCCGACAATTGCAAAGATTCTTTTGCTGCGTTCTTCACCGGTATAGAGAGATGTGAGGGTTGTCATTGTTTTTCACTCTTTGGGGACCGTGAGAGTCTAGACATACTTTGCAACAATTGTGGCGAGGGGGCTTGCCCCCGTTCGGCTGCGAAGCAGTCGTAAACCGGTTGGCGCGGTCTACCTGACAGGCCGCGCCAACCGGTCTTGGGCTTGCTTCGCAAGCCAACGGGGGCAAGCCCCCTCGCCACAAAAAACTCCTTGGTCAGTCGGAGCCCTCGTCACTCAATAATCAAAAAACACCGTCTCCGCATCCGTCCCCTGCAGAATCACATTCCACTGATAAACACCCGCAGCATCCTGCTTCGCCAGCAAGGTGTTGCGGCGTTCGGCAGGCACGCATTCAAGCAGCGGATCCGCCACGTTGGCCGGTTCGCCATCAAAGTAAATCCGCGTCAGCAAGTGCTTCACCAACCCGCGAGCAAACACCAGCACCACCAGGTGTGGCGCCTGGGTCGTGCCCTTCAGGCCTTCCACGGTGCCCGGTTTGATCGTGGTAAAGCGAAAGCGCCCTTGCGCATCCACCGGCACCCGGCCAAACCCTTCGAAGTTCGGGTCCAGGGGTTTGTCCTGATCGTCTTCGGGGTGGTCGTACTTGCCGGCGGCGTTGGCCTGCCAGACCTCGAGCATGGCGTCGTTGACGAAATCGCCATTGCCATCGACGACTTGCCCGGTGATCGCCACACGCTCGCCGAGGGTCTGTTCAACGGTCAGGTCTTCACGGTTCAGCCAGGTCAGGCCGATGTGGTAGTACGGTCCGACGGTGTGGGACGTGGTCGCATTCAGCGTCATCTTATTTCTCCATCGGCGTGGCGTCGCGGCCGCGCAAAACGATGTCCCAACGATAAGCGAGGGCATAGGAAGGGATGGTTTTTTCCAGGTCGAAACTGGCGATCAGGCGCTCTTTGGCGCTGGTATCGGGCACACAGTTGTAGATCGGGTCGTAGGCCAGCAACGGGTCGCCCGGGAAATACATCTGAGTGACCAGGCGCGTCAGAATACTCGGCCCGAACAGTGAGAAATGGATATGCGCCGGGCGCCACGCGTTGTGGTGGTTACCCCACGGATAGGCGCCGGGCTTGATGGTCTGGAACTGATACCAGCCATCGGCGTCGGTCACGGTACGGCCGGTGCCGGTGAAGTTCGGGTCCAGCGGCGCGTCGTGCAGGTCGCGCTTGTGGTTGTAGCGACCGGCTGCGTTGGCCTGCCAGATCTCCACCAGAATCCCCGGCACCGGCAGACCGTTTTCATCCAGCACGCGGCCGTGGATGATGATCCGCTCACCCAGTGGTTCGCCCTGATGCTGCGCGGTCAGGTCGTTGTCCTTCTCTTGAATGCGCTCGGCGCCGATGGTCGGCCCGGTGATTTCCGACAGCGAATGAGGCAAAAACACCAACGGCTTGGACGGCGAACGAAGGTTGGTGGATTGATAAGGAGGGTGCAGGTATTCCGGCTGAGTGCCCGCTTGCGGGCGACGGTAACCAGGCTTGTCAGTCATTGCGCTTTCCTCTGTTCTTATTAGTCACTTCTGTGTGTCAGACCCGTTCGATCGCCAAAGCCAGGCCCTGACCGACACCGACACACATGGTCGCCAGACCTTTCTTGCCACCGGTTTTTTCCAGCTGATGCAGCGCGGTCAGCACCAGGCGCGCACCGCTCATGCCCAGCGGATGACCCAAGGCAATGGCGCCACCGTTCGGGTTGACCTGGGCCGCGTCGTCAGCCAGCCCCAACTCACGCAGCACGGCCAAGCCTTGGCTGGCGAAGGCTTCGTTGAGTTCGATCACGTCGAAATCGCTGACCGCCAGGCCCAGGCGTTCGGTCAATTTACGTACCGCCGGTACCGGACCAATGCCCATCACTCGCGGTGCAACACCGGCGCTGGACATGCCGAGCACTTTGGCGCGGGCGGTCAGGCCGTGCTTTTTAACGGCTTCGGCCGAGGCCAGAATCAACGCCGCCGCACCGTCGTTCACACCGGAGGCATTGCCGGCGGTGACGGTTTTGTCCGGTCCATTGACCGGTTTGAGTTTGGCCAGGGTTTCCAAAGTCGTGTCAGCGCGTGGATGCTCATCCTGCGCGACGACGCTTTCACCCTTCTTGTGGGCGATGCGCACTTCGACGATTTCTTCAGCGAAAAATCCTGCAGCTTGCGCGGCGGCCGTGCGTTGCTGACTGCGCAGTGCGAAAGCGTCTTGATCGGCGCGGGAAACCTTGTAGTCATCGGCCACGTTATCGGCGGTCTGCGGCATCGCATCCACGCCGTATTGGGCTTTCATCAACGGGTTGATGAAACGCCAGCCGATGGTGGTGTCTTCCAGCTTCATGTTGCGCGAGAACGCCGCATCGGCCTTGCCCATCACGAATGGTGCGCGGGACATCGACTCGACGCCGCCGGCAATCGCCAGTTCCATCTCGCCGCTGGCGATGGCCCGGAAGGCAGTGCCGATCGCATCCATGCCCGAAGCGCACAGACGATTGAGGGTCACGCCCGGAATGGTTTCCGGCAGCCCCGCCAGCAACAAGGCCATGCGTGCCACGTTGCGGTTGTCTTCGCCGGCCTGGTTGGCGCAACCGAGGAACACCTCGTCCACCGCGTTCCAGTCCACCGACGGGTTACGCGCCATCAGCGCTTTGATCGGCACGGCGGCCAGGTCATCGGCGCGAACCATCGACAGGCCTCCGCCGAAACGGCCGATGGGGGTGCGAATGGCGTCGCAGATATAAACGTCACGCATCAGGCTTCTCCGGGGGCTTGGCCGTGGGCGGCAGCAGTGCGGGCTTCCAGATCGCGCAGCGCCGTCAACTCGACCTCGGTTGGCTCGGCGGTGTTTTCAACCTGGTCAGCAAAACGAATCGCCCAACCGGTAGCGGCGATCACTTGCTCGCGGGTCACGCCCGGGTGCAGCGCGGTGACCACGAATTCATGGGTGTCCGCTTCGGGTTCCATGATGCACAGGTCAGTAATGATGCCGACGGGACCGGCGCCCGGCAGGCCGAGACGCTTGCGCGAATCACCGCCCTCGCCATGGCCGACCGAGGTGATGAAGTCGAGTTTGTCGACAAAGGAGCGCGCCGACTGCTTGAGGATGATCAGTACGCTCTTGGCGGAACCGGCGATCTCCGGCGCGCCACCAGCACCTGGCAGACGAACTTTCGGCGCGTGGTAGTCGCCAACGACGGTGGTGTTGATGTTGCCGAAGCGGTCGACTTGCGCAGCACCGAGGAAACCGACGTCGATGCGTCCGCCCTGCAACCAGTAGCGAAAAATCTCACCGGTCGGGACGACAGTGTCGGCGGTTTCCGCCAGTTCACCGTCACCGATCGACAGCGGCAGTACGCTCGGCTTGGCACCGATCGGACCCGATTCGTAGATCAGGACTACATCTGGCGAAGAAGTCAGCCGCGCCAGGTTGGCGGCTTTCGATGGCAGGCCGATGCCGACGAAGCACACAGAACCGTTTTTCAAGCGGCGGGCAGCGGCGACGGTCATCATTTCATTGGTGGTGTAAGTCATTACTTGGCCTCCGAAGCAGCGGCCAGCTTGGCCTGGAACTCGCTGAAGTCAGCGCAGCCATGGATGTACTCGTTGATCCACGCGGTGAAGGTTTCACGGTCGCGGGCAATCGGGTCCCAGGCCTGATAGAAACGGTTGTCGCGCTCGGTGTAACCGTGAGCGTAGGACGGATGAGCACCACCCGGTACGTGGCAGACCGCGCTCAAGGCCCAGGTCGGCAGCACGCAAGCGTTCATCGGAGCATTGAGGTCATCGACGATTTCTTCAACGGTGACGATGCAGCGCTTGGCTGCCAGCGCCGCTTCTTTCTGCACACCGAGAATGCCCCAGAGCAGCACGTTGCCTTTGCGGTCGGCCTTCTGCGCGTGAATCACGGTGATGTCCGGGCGCACCGACGGCACCGCCGCCAGCACTTCGCCGGTGAACGGGCACGTGACGGTTTTGATCAGCGGGTTAACCTTCGGCAGGTCGGAACCGGCGTAGGCACGCAGCACCGCGAACGGTAAGCCCGAAGCGCCCGCGACGTAGGCATTGGCTAGGTCGGCATGGCTGTGTTCTTCGATTTCCAGCGCATGCGGCCACTGCCGCTCGACTGCGTCACGCAGACGGTGCAGCGAGCCCACGCCGGGGTTGCCGCCCCAGGAGAAAATCAGTTTGCGAGCACAACCGGCACCGATCAACTGGTCGTAGATCAAGTCAGGCGTCATCCGCACCAGGGTCAGGTTTTTCTTGCCCTGGCGAATGATTTCGTGACCGGCCGCCGTAGGAATCAGGTGAGTGAAGCCTTCGAGCGCGACGGTATCACCGTCGTTGACGAACTGCTTCACCGCGTCATGCAGCGAAAGGATTTCAGCCATGGGGCAGGCTCCCGTTTTTTTATGAACCGACAGTGGTAGAAAAAGGCGCGAGGTTCTGCGCCGGAATGACTGAAGAGTAAGCCCCTGAAATACCCTAAACAATCCGATAATCGACTGAGTGTTCGTTTATCGAACAGATTGTTGTCTCACTACCGATCCTGAAAAGCTTCGCGGGCAAGCCCGCTCCCACAGGTTGATGCGCAATCCTTGTGGGAGCGGGCTTGCCCGCGAAGAGGCTCATCAAACTCGCTAAAGAATCTGAAACCTGCCCTCAGGTCGCATCCGCATGGCTGACCATGCCCTTGATCACCACCGCCGTGGTCGCCAACGCGGCCGGAATCACCAGCGCCGTCAACACCTGCTCGAAGTTCCAGCCCAGGCCCAGCAACGTTGCGCCCATCCACGCACCGAGGATCGCGCCGAAGCGGCCAATCCCGAGCATCCACGACACACCCGTCGCCCGCCCTTGAGTCGGGTAAAACCGCGCTGCCAGCGACGGCATCGCCGATTGCGCACCGTTGACACACATCCCGGCCACCAGCACCAGGGTCGCCAGCAATGCGATGTTGCCCAGGCTCTGCCCTACCGCGTAGGCAAACACCCCGGCCATCAAGTAGAAAGTGCCGATGACCTTGTGCGGATTGAACCGGTCCATCGCCCAACCCACGCCTACCGCACTCAATACCCCACCGAACTGAAACAACGCCCCAATGAACGCTGCCTGCTCCATGCTCGCGCCGCTGTCACGCATCAGCGTCGGCAACCAACTGGTCAGCAGATAAACGATCACCAGCCCCATGAAGTACGTCAGCCACAGCAACAACGTGCCGGTGCTGTAAGTGCCCGAAAAGATCACCGCAAACACATTGCGGGCCTTCACGGTTTTCTGCTCCGGCACACTGAAGCTCGAAGCCTGGGCCACCACTGCCGGGTCAATCGGCGCCAGGGCCTTGCGCACTTTGTCCGTGCCACGATTGCGCACCACCAGATAGCGCGCCGATTCCGGCAACCACAACAGCAATACGACGGCGAGGATCAGCGGCAGAACCCCGCCGATCAGCAACAGGCTGTGCCAGCCAAAGGCCGGGATCAGTTTGGCCGAGATGAACCCGCCACCGGCCATACCGAGGTTGAAGCCGCAGAACATGCTGGTCACCAGCAGGGACTTCTTGCGCTCCGGCGTGTATTCGGACAGCAGCGTGGTGGCGTTCGGCATGCCGGCGCCCAGGCCCAGGCCGGTGAGGAAACGCAGTACCAGCAACTGATCGACGTTAGTGCTGTAAGCCGACGCCAGGCTAAAAGCGCCGAACAACAACACCGCGCCCACCAGTACGACTTTTCGCCCGAAGCGGTCAGCCAACGGGCCGGAACCCAAGGCACCAAAGACCATGCCGATCAACGCCGCACTCATCACCGGGCCCAGGCTGGCGCGATCGATGCCCCAATCTTGGGACAGTGCGGGTGCAATAAAACCCATGGCCGCAGTGTCGAGGCCATCGAGAAAGACAATCAGGAAACACAGAATCACCACCCGCCATTGATAGCGCGAAATGGGTTGAGCGTTGATGAAGGACTGCACGTCGAGGCAGTTTCCTACAGCAGACTGAGGCTGGTTCATTATTTTTATTCCACGCAAAGAACGCAGTCGAACAGGTGCCAGCCGGGGCTGACGCGGTCACAAGAAAGGGAGGTCGGATCAGGCGATCCGGTTTCGGCAGCCAAACCGGCGGGAACAGCGACAGTCGGGAAACGTGCGCATGGCGATGCCTCTTCTCATTATTATTGGGGTCGTCGTCCGGCGACTGGCTGAGGCCAGCAGTGCCGGATGACGCTGCCGCGACATTAATGATCCGAGGGAAAGAGCGTCAATTCGATAAACGCGACTCTGTGCGTTTATCGAACAGCTTAGGTGCACGGCTTACAGGAAAACCGCTATGCAAAGAGTTGCGCGCTCAGGTCGCGGCTGGCACTCAACAAACCAGGCAAGAAACGTTGCTCCAGCTCGCTGCGGCTGACCCGGCCGGCATGGGTGCTGACGTTTAGCGCCGCCACTACTTGCCCGGAAGCGTCGTACACCGGAACGGCAATCGAGCGCAGGCCCTGCTCCAATTCCTGATCGACGATGCACCAGCCTTGTTGCCGAACCTCTTGCAGGCATTCGAGCAATGCCTCGGGTGTACGCAAGGTGCGACTGGTCTTGGCTTGCAGTTCGGCATGGTCGAGGTATTCGCGCAGGGAGGTGTCGTCCAGCGCGGCGAGAAGAATCCTGCCCATGGACGTGCAATAGGCCGGTAACCGCCCACCCACCGAGAGGTCGACGGAAATCAGCCGCTGGGTGGTCGCCGAGCGCGCAATGTACAAAATGTCATCGCCTTCCAGGGTAGCCATGTTGCAGGCCTCGTGCAGTTGCTCGCTCATCCGGTCCAGGTATGGCTGGGCAGAAACCGCCAGCGGGGTCGACGACAAATAAGCATGGCCCAGGGTCAATACTTTGGGCAGCAGCGAATAGGTGCGCCCGTCGGTAGTGGCGTAGCCGAGCTTGATCAGGGTGTGCAGGCAACGTCGCACAGCGGCGCGGGGAATTTCCGTGCGGTGGCTGATCTGCGCAATGGTCAGGTGCCGCTTGCGCTCCTGGAATGCTTGTACCACTGCAAGCCCACGGGCCAGGGAGGTCATGAAATCCGGGTCACCGGTCAGGGCCTGGATTCGCTTGGCGGGCGAGGCAACGATCGGCGGTGCCACTGAAGCGAAGGAATTGCGCATTTGATCGTTCATATCAGGTTTTTCCTACACGGATCAGCGACTATTACAAGCGGCTCCCGGTCTGGCACACAAGCCATACGCCGCCAAGATTGGGCGATTATCGAACCATCAGCCGATAATCGCAATCAGCTCTATTCGAATGAGTCCTGCCGCTTTCACTCTTCTCGCAACACAGTTGTTATTTTCGGTCGCTGACTAAAAGGAGGGCGATGTAATAATATCTTCGGCTTAATGACGCCAGAAAGTCACCGCAGCAATTGGCGTTCAGCCCCATCGTAGTTAGGCGTAAAGTTTCGAGTAACAAAACAATCACGCAGGGCGAACTACTTTTAACTCTCCAGAGATAGTGTTCTTTGAATCCACCGCTATAATGCATCTCAGTGGCGACCGGTTTTTTACCTGCCGATTCCGCCAACCGGCAGCGCAATATCCATTGCCGCTGTCCGCAGCAAGCGCCTGACGCTCATTTCATATGCTCCGCCAACGCGCTCGCTGAAACAGGAGACTGATGCTACGTCAGCTGTTTTTCTCTGGTGCCGTGGCCGCCTGCAACAAGGAAGTATTGATTGCTCCGTGAAAATAATGCCATATCAGGCATTGTCCTTTCGACGGGCAGGGTCAATAGATCGGATGCAGCGCGTTTCACCAGAATTAATCTCAACTCAATCAGGTAGCACTGTGACGAAAGACGAACTGCGCGCGGAACTTGAGCGCCAGGAACAACGTTACAAGGAAGTTTACGGCGGGGAAGTCACCACCTACGCCGCTCAGCCCGACCCCGAACGCAAACCTTGGCGTAAACGCGCCACTGTTCAGGATCAGGCCTTCACCCAGGAATTGCAGAAGATGGAAAAGGAACTCAAAGCCGAAGAGCCATGACCGCCTCGGCTTGAATCCTTTCAAGAGCCTGCGTCTGCACCCGTTAAAAGCGGGTTGTATCGATGATGCTTTTCGCGCCCGCTACAAGCGGGCGGCGGTCCCCTCATCCATTGGATGAGGTAAATGGCTCCTGTCCGACTCTCTTCTCAGATATTTCACACAAGCGTTCAAGTCTCTCGTCTCGATGGGAGAAAGCCTTGTGGCTGCTGCCTTTCCAAGAAAACTCAATCACTTGGAAAATCCTGAAAAAGCCCGGGGCTCAGGGGACTGCCGCAAATTAATTCGTTGAAGAATGTAACCGATGAGCAGCTAGTGCATCGATTACCCATCTTTTCTGGCATAATCGCGCCCCCTTACGACCGGGTCAGAAAACCTTCATGATCGATTTATTCAGCGGACTGGATGCTTGGGTGCTTGTGAGCCTCTTGCTCGCCCTGGCCTTTGTCCTCGCCTTCGAGTTCATCAACGGCTTTCATGACACTGCAAACGCGGTGGCCACTGTTATCTACACCAAAGCCATGCCGCCTCATCTGGCGGTGTTCTTTTCCGGTGTGTTCAACTTTCTCGGCGTGCTGCTGGGCGGCGTGGGCGTGGCGTATGCCATCGTTCACCTGCTGCCGGTAGAACTGCTGATCAATGTGAACACCGGTCACGGACTGGCCATGGTGTTCTCGTTGCTCGCCGCCGCCATCACCTGGAACCTGGGCACCTGGTACTTCGGTATCCCCGCCTCCAGCTCCCACACGCTGATCGGTTCGATCCTCGGTGTCGGCCTGGCCAACGCCCTGATCAACGACATTCCGTTGGCCGACGGGGTGAACTGGCAGAAGGCGATCGATATCGGTGCGTCCCTGGTGTTCTCGCCAATGGCCGGCTTCCTGATCGCCGCCCTGGTGCTGATCGGTCTTAAATGGTGGCGTCCGCTGTCCAAGATGCACAAGACCCCGGAACAGCGCCGCAAGATCGACGACAAGAAGCACCCGCCATTCTGGAACCGTCTGGTGCTGGTGATTTCGGCGATGGCGGTCAGCTTCGTGCACGGCTCGAACGATGGCCAGAAAGGTATCGGCCTGATCATGCTGGTGCTGATCGGTATTGTGCCGGCGCAGTTCGTACTCGACCTGGGCAGCACCACCTATCAGATCGAGCGGACTCGCGATGCGACCCTGCACCTGAGCCAGTTCTACAAGCGCAATGCCGATACGCTGGGTGAATACCTGGCCCTGGGCAAGAGCGTGCAAGGTGATCTGCCGGAGAAATTCCGTTGCAACCCGCAACAGACCGAACCGACCATCGCCGCCCTGCTCGACACCCTCAAGGGTGTAGCCGACTACCACTCGCTGCCGGCGGAAAGCCGCATCGAAGTGCGTCGTTACCTGCTCTGCCTGGACGACACGGCGAAGAAAGTCAGCAAGCTGCCTGGCCTCGCTGCCCGTGAAAAGGCTGACCTGGACAAACTGCGCAAGGACCTGACCACCACCACTGAATACGCCCCGTTCTGGGTGATTCTGGCGGTCGCACTGGCCCTCGGCCTGGGTACCATGGTCGGCTGGAAACGCGTGGTACTGACCATCGGCGAGAAAATCGGCAAGCAAGGCATGACCTATGCCCAAGGCATGTCGGCGCAGATCACCACTGCGAGCATGATCGGCATGGCCAACATCTTCAGCCTGCCCGTCTCCACCACCCACGTCCTGTCCTCAGGCGTGGCAGGTACCATGGTCGCGAACAAAAGCGGCCTGCAAGGTGGCACCGTCAGAACCATCCTGCTGGCCTGGGTCCTGACCCTGCCAGCCACCGTGGCCCTGTCGGCCGGCCTGTTCTGGCTGGCGTCGAAGGCACTGGGTAGCTGATACAAGCGGCACAAAAAAGGCGCGTTCCGTAAGGTTCGCGCCTTTTTTATTGCTACTGTTTTTCTCTACACCACAGTTGGTCTGTGTATCCAATAGAAAACTGCGAACAAAAAAAGGGCGACCGAAGTCGCCCAAAATGCCTTGCGTGCTCATTGCTCCAGAAAGACCTACGGTTTTCTCCGCTTATGCGAATCCTTCCAGATAAAAAATCCAAACCCTGCAAAAAACAGAACCATGAGGCCGACAGTCAGCACTCCGGCGATCACCACGTTGTCGAAAAACATGACTGGCCTCCTGCACTTGCCCTGTTGCGATGGGGCTAAGTTAACCAATCGGGCAGGAGAGAAAATTGACCGGGATCAATGCCGCCCGAGACTGGGCGTAAAGGAAGGGAAATAACTGACCTGCATCAACAGATGCAGGGTGTTTCAACGCTTTTTCGGTTTGTTCTTCGGCTTTTTCTTCGCTTTACCCAACGGCATCGCCTGCTCAAATGCCTGGCGCACTTCGTTCAAGCGCTTTTCATTAAGGTCATGAACCCGCTTGGCACGTTCAGAATTGAGGTCGATCAGCTTGTCATCTTGGCTCATGGCGTTCAGTGCATCGCTTGGAAATGAATTCAGCTGCCGGCTAAAGGCGACAGGATTGCGCCAATAATGCGGTCTGGCGCGGGCGCTGACCAGTATCCGACACTTCAGATCTCGATATCGACCCACAACCCCTGGCGTGGCTGATTCTCCATCAACGGCACCACCGGCACGGTGTTGTCGGCATTGAGCTCATTACCGGGGATCGCCAGATGCTCTTCAGGATCCTCATCGGCCTCACGACGACGGCGCTCGCGCTCCTGTTGCCGACGCTGTTCCTCGCGCAGCTGCAGGCGCGCCTCTTCAGGGTCGCGGTTTTGCAGGTCGATCGTGCTTTCGCTGGAGCTTTCCTGCACCGGCACCACGGGCGGAATATCCGGGCGCTGACGGATCGGATCCTGCTGTGAGGTGATCGGCACGGCGCTCAAAGGGAGCATCGGTGGCAACATATTATTAGTCTCCTGTCAGCAGGCTGTCGGCTGCGGGGATGGCGACTTGAGCCATCGGTCGAAAACTTGTGACCCAATGCACCGGCAGGAGCCGCCTTCGACAGTTCCTGTATGAGTAATCCTTTGGTCCTGAAGGCTCATTCCGTTAAGATAGCCCGCTTTTTCAAGGTGGGAGTCAGGCAGCATGGCGCAGCAGTATCAACCGGGGCAACGCTGGATCAGTGACAGCGAAGCCGAGCTGGGTTTAGGCACCGTTCTGGCACAGGACGGCCGCTTGTTGACCGTGCTCTACCCGGCCACTGGCGAGACTCGCCAGTACGCGCTACGGAATGCGCCCCTCACCCGCGTGCGGTTTTCGCCGGGTGACTCGATCACTCACTTCGAAGGCTGGAAACTGACCGTACAAGAAGTCGACGACGTCGACGGCCTGCTGGTTTACCACGGCCTCAACGGGCAAAACGAAGTGGTTACCCTGCCGGAAACCCAACTGTCGAATTTCATTCAGTTCCGTCTGGCCAGCGATCGTTTGTTCGCCGGGCAGATCGACCCGCTGGCCTGGTTCTCCCTGCGATACAACACCCTGGAACACACCAGCCGCCAGTTGCAGTCCGCGCTTTGGGGCCTCGGTGGTGTGCGTGCGCAACCGATCGCGCACCAGCTGCACATCGCCCGTGAAGTCGCCGACCGCATTGCGCCACGGGTTTTGCTGGCAGACGAAGTGGGTCTGGGTAAAACCATCGAAGCCGGTCTGGTGATCCATCGCCAACTGCTCTCGGGCCGCGCCAACCGCGTGCTGATCCTGGTGCCGGAAAACCTCCAGCACCAATGGCTGGTGGAAATGCGCCGCCGCTTCAACCTGCAGGTCGCGCTGTTCGACGAAGAACGCTTTATTGAAAGCGATGCCACCAACCCGTTCGAAGACACCCAGCTCGCGCTGGTTGCACTTGAGTGGCTGGTGGAGGACGAAAAGGCCCAGGATGCACTGTTCGCGGCGGGTTGGGACCTGATGGTGGTCGACGAAGCGCACCACCTGGTGTGGCACGAAGATCAGGTCAGTCCTGAGTACTCCCTGGTCGAGCAGCTTGCGGAAACGATCCCCGGCGTATTGCTGCTGACCGCGACCCCGGAACAATTGGGCCAGGACAGCCACTTCGCCCGTCTGCGCCTGCTCGACCCGAACCGTTTCCATGACTTGCACGCCTTCCGCGCCGAGAGCGAAAACTATCGCCCGGTGGCCGAAGCCGTTCAGGAGCTGCTGGACAAAGGGCGCCTGTCACCTGAAGCGCACAAGACCATTCACGGTTTCCTCGGTAACGAAGGCGAAGCGCTGCTGACCGCCGTCAACGATGGCGACACCGAAGCCAGCGCCCGCCTGGTGCGCGAATTGCTGGACCGTCACGGCACCGGTCGCGTGCTGTTCCGTAATACCCGCGCCGCCGTGCAGGGTTTCCCGGAGCGCAAACTGCACCCGTACCCGCTGCCATGCCCGGCCGAATACCTCGAACTGCCGTTGGGCGATCACGCCGAGCTGTACCCGGAAGTCAGCTTCCAGGCCCAGCCGGACGCCAACGAAGAAGAGCGCTGGTGGAAATTCGACCCACGTGTCGAGTGGCTGATCGACACCCTGAAAATGCTCAAGCGCACCAAAGTGCTGGTGATCTGCGCCCACGCCGAAACCGCCATGGACCTGGAAGACGCCCTGCGCGTACGTTCCGGCATTCCGGCCACGGTTTTCCACGAAGGCATGAACATCCTGGAACGTGACCGCGCCGCCGCCTATTTCGCCGACGAAGAATTCGGCGCTCAGGTGTTGATCTGCTCGGAAATCGGCAGTGAAGGTCGCAACTTCCAGTTCTCGCACCATCTGGTGCTGTTCGATCTGCCGTCGCACCCGGACCTGCTGGAGCAGCGTATCGGCCGTCTCGACCGGATCGGCCAGAAACACATCATCGAATTGCACGTGCCGTACCTGGAAACCAGCCCGCAAGAGCGGCTGTTCCAGTGGTACCACGAAGCGCTGAACGCGTTCCTCAACACCTGCCCGACCGGTAACGCCCTGCAGCATCAGTTCGGCCCACGCCTGCTGCCACTGCTGGAAACGGCCGATGACGGCGAGTGGCAAGCGCTGATCGACGAAGCCCGCACCGAGCGCGAGCGTCTGGAAGCCGAGCTGCACACCGGTCGCGACCGTTTGCTGGAGCTCAATTCCGGCGGCGCTGGCGAAGGGGATGCGTTGGTCGAGGACATCCTCGAGCAGGACGATCAGTTCGCCCTGCCGATCTACATGGAAACCCTGTTCGACGCCTTCGGCATCGACAGCGAAGACCATTCGGAAAACGCGCTGATCCTCAAGCCAAGCGAAAAAATGCTCGACGCCAGCTTCCCGCTGGGCGACGACGAAGGCGTGACCATCACCTACGACCGCAACCAGGCGCTGTCTCGCGAAGACATGCAGTTCATCACCTGGGAACACCCGATGGTTCAGGGCGGCATGGACCTGGTCTTGTCCGGCTCGATGGGTAACACCGCCGTGGCGCTGATCAAGAACAAGGCGTTGAAACCGGGCACCGTGTTGCTGGAACTGCTCTATGTCAGCGAAGTGGTTGCCCCGCGTTCGCTGCAACTGGGCCGTTACCTGCCGCCGGCCGCCCTGCGTTGCCTGCTCGACGCCAATGGCAATGACCTGTCGGCCCGGGTGTCGTTCGATACCCTGAACGATCAACTGGAAAGCGTGCCCCGCGCCAGCGCCAACAAGTTCATCCAGGCCCAGCGCGACCAGCTGACGCCACGGATCAACGCCGGCGAAGAGAAGATCACCCCGCGTCACGCCGAGCGCGTGGCCGAGGCACAACGTCGTCTGGCGGCGGATACCGACGAAGAACTGGCACGCCTGACCGCGCTGCAAGCGGTCAACCCGACCGTGCGCGACAGTGAACTGGTTGCGCTGCGTAAGCAGCGTGAGCAAGGCCTGGCCATGCTCGACAAGGCGGCGCTGCGACTGGAAGCGATTCGGGTGTTGGTGGCGGGTTAATCCCCTGCTCCATCGCTGAAAATAAGAAGGCCCGCAGCGATGCGGGCCTTTTTTGTGTGTTTGATAGTTGTTGTGCTCTTGAGGGCCTCATCGCGGGAAAGCCCGCGATAGCGATCAGGCAGTCACCGCAGAACCCGCAGGTTCAACCACCACCACCAACCCTTCCTTCATCCGCTTGGCATCCCTGACAAAACACCGCGACGCCAAAAACAGAAACACCATGGTGAAGAACAACGCCACCGGGATCAGGTACATCGCGTCATGCAGGCCGACAGCCTTGAACGCCTCGGTCATCTGTTCGGCGCCAGCGGAGAGCATCGCGGCATGGGCGAAGTGATCGGACAGACCGCCCACCACCACCGGCCCCAAGCCACCGCCCAACAAATACAACCCGGCAAAGAACAACGCCATGGCCGTGGCGCGCAAGCGCGGTTCGACCACGTCCTGAATCGCCGTGTACACGCAGGTATAGAAGTTGTAGGCGAACAACCAGCCCAGGCTGAACACCGCGACAAACACCCCGATCTCGATCCGTCCGGCGTGCAGCGCCCAGGCCGTGCACAACGTCGAAATGATCAGGCTGAACGCCGCAAACAACAAACGCCCATTGGCCACCCGCTGGTGAATCTTGTCGGCGATCCAGCCACCGAGGGTCAGGCCGAACAACCCGGTCACGCCGACGATGACCCCGGTCGCCACCGCCGCCTCTTGCAACGGCATCAGGAAATAGCGCTGCAGCATCGGCACCAGGAACGAGTTGCAGGCATACGTGGCAAAGTTGAAACACAGCCCCGCCATCACCAGCCACAGGAAAGTCGGCACCGCCAGCACTCGACGGATCGGTCGGTCTACGCGCTCCTGAGACACTTGCACGCTTTCTGCCGCACCGCGTTTAGGTTCTTTGATGAAGAACATGAACATTGCCAGGATCAACCCCGGCACCGCCGCAATGAAAAACGGCGCACGCCAGCTGTCAAACGCCTTGACCATCCAGCCAATGGTGAAGAACGCCAGCAGCAGGCCCAACGGCAAACCGAGCATGAAAATACCCATGGCCCGAGCCCGTCGGTGAGCCGGGAACAAATCGCCGATCAGCGAGTTGGCGGCCGGTGCGTAACTGGCCTCACCGATGCCGATGCCCATGCGCACGATCAGGAAACTCCAGAAACTGCCCACCAACCCGTTGATCGCGGTCAGCCCACTCCATGTCGCCAGGCCCCAGCCCATCAGTTTGCTGCGCGATCCGGTATCGGCCAATCGCCCCAGGGGCAGGCCGGCGATGGCGTAAACGATAGTGAAGGCAGTCCCGATAATCCCCAACTGAAAATCACTGAGGTGCCACTCCATGCGGATGGGCTCGATGATAATGGCAGGGATGGTGCGGTCGAAGAAATTGAACAGGTTGGCCAGGAACAGCAGGAACAGAATGCGCCAGGCATTCGCCGCTTGGGTCGAGTTCTGCATGGGTCCGTCTCTTTATTGTCATGGGGCTTCATTGCCAACGCATTCAAGCCCGGAGCCTTCAATCTAGTCAGGCCCGCCAGTGCTGTCTGTCATTATTTGTAAGGCTGATATCCAGCCATGGCCGTTAGCGCGGCCGACCGCCAGTTCATTCAGGACATCCCCAAGGCCACCTCCGGTGCCGCTGACCGAGTTGTGTCCGGTGCTGGCCGAAATCAACCAGCGCAAGCACACGCATACCGTCAATCCTTTGAGTCTGGCTCGCGGTATAGCTGCACTAGCGTCGACGGATCTTTTTCCAGAAATCCCTGCCCCCCATGGAGGCGCATCAGTTGTGCGGCCAATCCGCTGATCGGCGTGGCCGAGCCCTGTTCGCGGGAAAACTTCACGGCGCTGTCGAGATCCTTGAGCAGCGTGCGTACGTGCCATTTCACCGGTTCGAAACGGCTCTCGGCCATTTGCGGCGCGAGAATCTGCAACGGTTTTGAATCGGCAAACCCACCGGCCAGCGCCTCGGCGATCAGGTGCGCATCGACCCCGGAACGCTCGGCCAGGGCCACCACTTCGGCAATGACCAGGGCATTGCAGGCGACGATCATCTGATTGCAGGCCTTGGTCACCTGCCCTGCCCCGACAGCGCCCATGTGGGTCACGCGCTGGCCAAGGGTCATCAACACCGGCCGCACGCGCGCAAGGTCTGCCGCCTCGCCACCGACCATGATCGCCAGGCTGCCGGCCTCGGCACCGATCACCCCGCCGGACACCGGTGCATCGAGCCAACTCATAGCGGTTTTACAGGCCAGTGCTGTCGCCATTTCCCGCGTCGCTGTGGGTTCCAGGCTGGAAAAGTCCACCAACAGCTGGCCGCTTTTCCCACCCTCGGCAACGCCTGCGGGACCAAACACCACCTCACGCACAACAGCCGTATCGGCCAGACACAGCATCACCAGGTCCGCGTGCTGACACAGCTCGGCCGGCGTCACCACTTGCCGTGCGCCGGCCTCGACCAGCGGCGCGCACTTGGCCGGGTTGCGGTTCCACACCGTCAGCGGATAACCCGCCGCCAACAGGCGTCGGCACATCGGCAAGCCCATCAAGCCGATTCCTGCAAAACCCAGCGAAGGTAACGCTGCCATCATTTAGCCTCTTTTTGATTAAAGATCATCGGATATTGGCCGATTCATCATGATTAAGGAAAGGATTCCCCCGAGCGACGCTCAGGGCAAGACCCTGACGCCCGGGCCAGATTCGCGCCACGAAAAGACGCGAGATCCCATTCCGTGATGACTCGATGACAACCTTGTCGCCGAGCCGACCAGTCCAGGTATATGGCGCACAATGACTTCTAAAAACAATCCGGCCACCGCGGTATCCGACCTGACCCTGAGCCCCGCGGCGAACAGCCCCTCATCGTCGAAGCCATTGCCCCCGTCACGTCCACTGGCGACTCAGCAATACCTGTACTTCACCGAAACCAATACCGACCGCATCCTCGACAACCTCGATGGCCTGCGTGACCTGGTGTTCCCGCGTCCGCCCCATCTGGAAGGCGACAGTGAACAGCACAACGATCAGCAGTTCCCGTCGGTATGCCTGATCGGCCTGGGCCGCTGTGGTTCGAACATCGCACTGGACGTGGCGGAGCTGGTGTACAACGCCCGCAAGTTTTACCTCAACGAATTCAATAACGAAGACCGTCTGTCGCCGGACAAACGCTACGCCGAGAAGGGTTACAGTCCGGCGCAGTGGATTCGCAACAACCTGCGACTGGGGCCGAACAAGGCCAGCAAACCGGTATTCCTGGTCGAACCGCTGGTGATGCTCGGCGACCTGGACAAAGACATCGCCGGTCGCATCCGCTTCTCGCGCAAGGGCGAAAAAAGCGGTTTCCTGCGCGACTACAGCAAAATGAAAATCATGGACTTGTCGGAAGTCCACGCCGGTGGCGCCGGTAACGCGCCGATCCTCGGCCAGTACCTGGCCAAGATCATCCTGAACAAGGACACCCAGCGCTTTTCCAGCCCTGACTGGAAGATGATTCACTCGTACCTGATCGACAGCTGCGGCATCAAGGCCAACCAGTCGCGCCTGTATTTCTCGATCTTCAGTGCCGGCGGCGGTACCGGTTCGGGCATGGCTTCGGAGTTCGGCCTGGCCCAGCAGCACTCGTACATGAACAAGACGTTCGACACCAAGCCGATGGACGAGCACGACGGCAAGAGCGGTCATTCATTCGTCTTCGAGCCGATTTTCACCAGTGGCATTTGCGTACTGCCGAACATTTCCGATCACCGCAGTGAAATGTCCGAGGCGCTGCACATCAACGCCGGTCGCTTGCTGTGCAAATACCTGTCGGAAGAGTGGGACTTCTCCTACAACTTCGCCAACGAAGACAGCAGCGAAGCCAGTGTCATGGGCCGTATCCGCCCATGGAACGCCATGATGCTGATCTCCAACGACATCATGCGCTATGCCGAAGAAAGCGATGACGGCAACATCCAGAACATTGATGTCAATGCCATGGAAAAGCACGCCAACCAGTACATCTCACAGCAGATCTTCAACATTCTGACGGCGCAGGCAGTCACTACCGACTACGACCAGAACTATTTCCGTCGCGCCGGCATCGACATTGGCGAAACCATTCGCCTGGACGCCAACGACCTGTTCATGAGTCTGGCCGGCCCCGTGGCGATTGCCTACGCCGAATCCGTCGTTCCGGAAACCCCGGCGCCGAGCAGCGACAAGTTCAAGGTGTTCGAGAAAGAGCCGCAGCGCCTGAACATCGACGACCTGTTCTTCCGCTCCATCGACCTGCCGCACTTCAACAAAGTCACCCAGGCGATCGAAGGCATCAGCCTGCTGCCGATCGAGTCCAAGCGCTATCGCGCCTCGCTTGAGCAGTACAAGAATTCGGGTTATGACGCGGCCGCGTTGCACGACCTGCACTTCTTCAAGAACTGCTCGTCGGTGGTGTCGATTGTTTCGCTACCCAAGGACTACAAGCTGTCCTACATGGACCTGAACCGGTTGAAGACCCACCTCAACAGCCTGTTCCCCAACACCACGCTCAAGCGTTACGCGCTGGTGATCGGTGCGTCGGCCAACCTGTCGCTGACCACCCTGATCGCCAAGAGCCCGTGCCTGTCGGACGACTTCCTGACGCTGATCGTGGCGTTTATCAAGCGTTGCTTTGCGAAAAACCCGTACCGCTTCGACGAGACCCTGGATAACTCGATCCTGGACTTCATCATTAATGAAGACTTCGACGAGGACCGGATCGACGACCTGCTCAACGAATTCGAAAACCCGGCGAAAATCCTCGACACCAACTGGTACGCGATCAAACCGATGTACGAGAAGAAGTACCGCGAGCTGATCAACGACAAGGACAAGTTCGTCTCGATCAATGACATTCGTTTGTCGCGCGATTGCGTGAAGAAGGCGATCAAGTACCTGCGCGAGATCTACCGTCACCGGATTGGCAAGACCAAGGTTATTTCTTTGAATAACCATACGGGCAAGACGGCTTATTGAGTTCAGGCCAAGGGACCGAGTCTCCCCAATCGCGGCATAGGTATCTACACATCTCTTAAGCTACAGAGATTCACTGCCGGGGCTTGCTGTTTTTGGAGTACATATCCGTTTCTGCGGTCACGGCCGCTGGCGGTTTCGCTCTTACAGCGAGTCACTTGGAAAAGCCCCAAGTAACCAAGGGCTCTTGCCCCGCCATTCGGTGCCTCGCTTAGGCTCGGCATGCCCTCAACTCCGGCATTGCTCCGGGGGCCCGCCGCCATCGGCCATCCATGGCCGGGGGCGGCTACCGCGGCATCCTTGCCGCGGTGCCCCCTGCGCAATACCTGCGTTCGGCCTCTGGGAAAGGGGCAGACAGATCAAGATCAAAAGCCAAAGCAACGGCAACGGCAAGATCAACAGCTTCGCGAGCAGGCCCCACAGTTTGACGGGGTACATCCGGGGAAGACTGGTCGGCTGACAGGCCGCCATCCATCGCCGCGATGCGACGAGCGACAAGCCAGCTCCCACAAAAAATCAGAGACATCCAAATCAGCGCGCTGTGCTTTTCACCACTCAACAGGCCGAGCGTTAGCTCGCCTGCAGCTTTTGATATTGACGCGCCGCCCCCTCGAGAGGCCGAGTGCAGGTTCTGCGCAGTGGGCAACCCGGCATGGATGCCGGGTTAGCCGCGCACGGCCATGGATGGCCGATCGCGGCGGGCCCACGGAGCAGGACCGGAGCGAGGGCATGCCGAGCCTGGGCGAGGCACCGAACGACAGGGGCAAAAGCCCTTGGTTACTTGGGGCTTTTCCAAGTGACCCGCCGTAAGGGCGGAACCCTAAGTGGCCATTACCGCAGTAATGGATATGTACACCGAATCGGGAAGATGTGTAGATACCCGCGATGGCGGCATTGGATTCACCCCATAAATGCCAACATCCAGAAACAATTAAGCAGCCCTTGGCGACTCACCCAACTGTTCCCGTTACGTTTACGTCACCGTCAGGCGTGGCCTTTCTCTACGGCAACCTGCCATCACGCTACTCGGCTACACACTTTTGTCCGACAAAGACCAGCACCAAATCGGTGCAGACATTCAAGCCTGCGCCCTTTCCTGGATCATAATCCACGGTGAAACAACAACTGCCCACAGCAGCGGATCGCGTTCAAAAAGATCCAGCGCCCGTGTTTCAGACAGCTTGGCGACCTTGTCGGCGGCCAGCCAGGCAGCCACTTTCTCGCCTTCATCGGTAGCTACCGCTTCGGCCGCAGCGATCAAATCCAGACCAGGATCGACCCACAATAGGGCACCCTTGGCAAAGAACGGCTCCAACTCCTTCCAGGTAATAGATGCAGTTTCACCAAGCAGCTTGGCATAGAGGGTGCTAGGTTCTTGAGTCATGGGTTGCTGTCCGCTGAAGAAATCGACGTGAATGATAACGTCGCCGATCCGGCAGAAAAACCCAGATTCAATGGAGTCATTGATAGAGAAACTCAGGAAAGCCAGGGATTGCCTCGAACAAGGCCGCTATTGAGCTAAACTCCCGCCGCAATTCTGTCTTTTTCTGTCAATAAGGCGACACCTCCAAGTTTTGTCCCCAGCAGCCAGCTTTTCAAGCGAAGGACCGGCGCTCTACACTGTACCGGTACAGTTGCCAGGGACATTTCCGGGAGATATTCAACTATCTAGCCGGTTCTGCGACCTAGGCCGCCAGGACTATAAAAATTACAACAGTAAGAGTGGAGCACTATGAATAAGGCTACTAAGCAGATTTCCAGACTGTTTGCCGCTATGGTTCTGGCCGGGGTTGCCAGCCATTCGTTCGCAGCTGACACCATCAAGATCGGCATCGCCGGCCCGAAAACCGGTCCGGTCACGCAATACGGCGACATGCAGTTCATCGGCGCCAAAATGGCCATCGAGCAGATCAACGCCAAAGGTGGTGTCGACGGCAAGATGCTCGAAGCCAAGGAATACGACGACGCGTGCGACCCTAAACAAGCCGTGGCCGTTGCCAACAAAGTGGTCAACGACGGTGTGAAATTCGTTGTCGGTCACCTCTGCTCCAGCTCTACTCAACCTGCTTCGGACATCTACGAAGACGAAGGCGTGATCATGATCACCCCGGCTGCCACCAGCCCGGACATCACCACCCGTGGTTACAAAATGGTGTTCCGCACCATCGGTCTGGACAGCGCCCAGGGCCCTGCCGCCGGTAACTACATCGCCGACCACGTAAAACCGAAAATCGTTGCCGTGCTGCACGACAAACAGCAATACGGTGAAGGCATCGCCACCTCCGTTAAACAGACCCTTGAGAAGAAAGGCGTCAAGGTTGCCGTGTTCGAAGGCCTCAACGCCGGCGACAAGGACTTCTCCTCGATCATCCAGAAGCTCAAGCAAGCCAACGTCGACTTCGTCTACTACGGCGGCTACCACCCGGAGCTGGGTCTGATCCTGCGCCAGTCCCAGGAAAAAGGCCTGAAAGCCAAGTTCATGGGGCCTGAAGGTGTCGGCAACGACTCCATCTCGCAAATTGCCCAGAACGCTTCCGAAGGCCTGCTGGTGACCCTGCCGAAATCCTTCGACCAAGACCCTGCCAACAAGGCTCTGGTTGATGCGTTCGCCGCCAAGAAGCAGGACCCGACCGGTCCGTTCGTGTTCCCGGCCTACTCGGCTGTCGAAGTGATCGCCGAAGGCATCAAGGCCGCCAAGAGCGAAGACACCGCCAAGGTGGCTGAAGCCATCCACAAAGGTACCTTCAAGACCCCGACCGGCGACCTGTCGTTCGACGACAAGGGCGACCTGAAGGACTTCAAGTTCGTGGTCTACGAGTGGCACTTCGGTAAACCAAAGACTGAAGTCAAGCCTCAGTAAGCTGGCTCCATGAGTCATAAAGCCCACTGCGCAAGCAGTGGGCTTTGTTTTACGAGGTTAATGGGTCAGGGTCCCGTGATCCGGGAACTGATTCACCTGAAAATCTTAAAACCGTCACCAGCGGTTCGCTGGCAAACGCTCGTGCGAAGGTGGCCACAGACCACACAGCCCGGGCCGGAACATGACTCCACCAGTGAAATGCGTATCAGGTTTTTAGGAGCGTTGTAATGCCTGAGATCTATCACTTCTTCCAACAGCTGGTTAATGGGATGACCATTGGCAGCACCTATGCCCTTATAGCCATTGGCTACACAATGGTTTACGGCATTATTGGAATGATCAACTTCGCCCATGGCGAGGTCTACATGATCGGTTCCTACGTGGCCTTCATCGTCCTTGCCGGACTGGCCATGCTGGGTATCCATTCTCTGCCGTTGTTGATGACCGCCGCTTTCCTGGCGACCATCGTAGTGACCAGTGCCTACGGCTACAGTATCGAACGGATCGCCTACCGCCCTCTGCGCGGCAGTAACCGTCTGATCCCGCTGATCTCCGCCATCGGCATGTCGATCTTCCTGCAGAACTCCGTACTGCTCTCGCAGGACTCCAAGGACAAATCGATCCCCAACCTGATTCCGGGCAGCTTCAGCTTCGGTCCGGGTGGTGCAGAGGAAGTGCTGATTTCCTACATGCAGATCCTGGTGTTCGTGGTGACCCTGGTGGTGATGCTCTGCCTCACCCAGTTCATCTCGCGTTCACGTCTGGGACGTGCCTGCCGGGCCTGTGCCGAAGACATCAAGATGGCCAACCTGCTGGGCATCAACACCAACAACATCATCGCCCTGACCTTCGTCATCGGTGCAGCCCTGGCTGCCGTGGCGGCGGTACTGCTGAGCATGCAATACGGCGTGATCAACCCGAACGCCGGGTTCCTGGTGGGCCTCAAGGCCTTCACCGCGGCGGTTCTGGGCGGCATCGGCAGCATTCCGGGCGCCATGCTCGGCGGGCTGGTGCTGGGGGTAGCCGAAGCCTTCGGCGCCGATATATTCGGTGACCAGTACAAGGACGTGGTGGCTTTCGGTCTTCTGGTTCTGGTGTTGTTATTCCGGCCAACCGGCCTGTTGGGCCGCCCGGAGGTTGAGAAAGTATGATCAGGAATTTTAAACAGGCGTTCTTCAGCGCCTTGCTGGTGTGGGCCGTAGCCTACCCGGTACTCGGTCTGAAACTGTCCATCGCCGGCATCAATCTCGAAGTGCAAGGTGCCAGTACCTCCACGATGATCATCATCACCGTCTGCTCGGTACTGATGTTCCTGCGTGTGCTGTTCGACCATCAATACTCGGCGGCCATGCGCTCGATGCCCAAGGGGAAACTGATCCCGGCGAGCGCGAGCCACTTCCTGACCCTGCCCAAAACCCAGCGCTGGATCATCATGGGGTTGATCGTCGTCGCACTGGTCTGGCCGTTCTTCGGCTCGCGCGGTGCTGTAGATATCGCCACGCTGATCCTGATCTATGTGCTGCTCGGCCTGGGCCTGAACATCGTGGTCGGCCTGGCCGGTCTGCTCGATCTGGGTTACGTCGGTTTCTACGCCGTGGGCGCCTACAGCTACGCGCTGCTGTCGCACTACTACGGCCTGAGCTTCTGGATCTGCCTGCCGATTGCCGGGATGATGGCGGCCACCTTCGGCTTCCTGCTCGGTTTCCCGGTGCTGCGACTGCGCGGTGACTACCTGGCGATCGTGACCCTGGGCTTCGGTGAGATCATCCGTCTGTTCCTGCGTAACCTGACGGGCCTCACCGGCGGACCGAACGGCATCAGTAACATTCCCAAACCGACGCTGTTCGGCCTGACCTTCGAAAGAACGGCCGCCGAAGGCATGCAGACCTTCCACGAGTTCTTCGGCCTGACGTACAACCCGGTCAGCAAGGTGGTTTTCCTCTACCTGGTGGCGCTGTTGCTGGCGCTGTTCGCGCTGTTCGTGATCAACCGTCTGCTGCGCATGCCGATCGGCCGTGCGTGGGAAGCCTTGCGCGAAGACGAAATCGCCTGCCGTGCCCTGGGCCTGAATCCGACCGTGATCAAACTGTCGGCCTTCACCCTGGGTGCCTGCTTCGCCGGTTTCGCCGGTAGCTTCTTCGCCGCGCGTCAGGGCCTAGTCACGCCAGAGTCATTCACCTTCATCGAGTCGGCCACCATCCTCGCCATCGTGGTGCTGGGCGGCATGGGCTCGCAGTTGGGCGTGGTTCTCGCGGCTGTCGTGATGATCCTGTTGCCCGAACTGATGCGTGACTTCAGCGAATACCGCATGTTGATGTTCGGCGCCTTGATGGTGCTGATGATGATCTGGCGTCCACAAGGTCTGCTGCCCATGCAACGTCCTCACATGGAGCTGCGTAAATGAGCAGAGAGATCCTGAAAGTAGATGGCCTGAGCATGCGCTTCGGCGGCCTGTTGGCGGTCAATGGCGTAGCCTTGAGCGTCAAAGAGAAACAAGTGGTATCGATGATCGGCCCTAACGGTGCCGGCAAGACCACCGTGTTCAACTGCCTGACCGGTTTTTACCAGCCAACCGCCGGCACCATCCAGCTCAACGGTGAAGCGATCGAAGGCCTGCCCGGTCACAAGATCGCCGGCAAAGGCGTGGTGCGTACTTTCCAGAACGTGCGGTTGTTCAAGGAAATGACCGCCGTGGAAAACCTGCTGATTGCTCAGCACCGGCACCTGAATACCAACTTTCTGGCCGGTCTGTTCAAGACCCCGGCGTTTCGCCGCAGCGAACGTGAGGCCATGGAATACGCCGAGTTCTGGCTCGACAAGGTCAACCTCAAGGAGTTCGCCAACCGTCCGGCCGGCACCCTGGCCTATGGTCAGCAGCGCCGCCTGGAAATCGCCCGCTGCATGATGACCCGTCCAAGCATCCTCATGCTCGACGAACCGGCCGCCGGCCTCAACCCGCGGGAAACCGACGACCTCAAGGCGCTGATCGGCACCCTGCGTGAAGAGCATGACGTGACCGTGCTGCTGATCGAACACGACATGAAACTGGTGATGAGCATCTCCGACTACATCTTCGTGATCAACCAGGGCACACCACTGGCCAACGGCACGCCGGAGCAGATCCGCGACAATCCTGAAGTGATCAAAGCCTATCTGGGGGAAGCGTAAATGCTGCAGTTCGAAAACGTTTCCACTTTCTACGGCAAGATCCAGGCGCTGCACAGCGTCAACGTCGAAGTCCGCCAGGGCGAGATCGTGACCCTGATCGGCGCCAACGGCGCCGGCAAGTCGACCCTGCTGATGACCCTCTGCGGTTCGCCGCAAGCCCACAGCGGCAGCATCCGCTACATGGGCGAAGAACTCGTCGGCCAGGACTCGTCGCAGATCATGCGTAAAAGCATCGCGGTCGTGCCGGAAGGTCGTCGGGTGTTTGCCCGCCTGACCGTGGAAGAGAACCTAGCCATGGGCGGATTCTTCACCGACAAGGGCGACTATCAGGAACAGATGGACAAGGTCCTCGGACTTTTCCCACGCCTGAAAGAACGCTTTGCCCAACGCGGCGGCACCATGTCTGGCGGCGAACAGCAAATGCTCGCCATCGGCCGTGCGCTGATGAGCAAGCCCAAGCTGTTGCTGCTCGACGAGCCATCGCTGGGCCTGGCACCGATCATCATTCAGCAGATCTTCGACATCATCGAACAGCTGCGCAAGGACGGTGTGACGGTGTTCCTGGTAGAGCAGAACGCCAACCAGGCGTTGAAAATCGCCGACCGTGCGTACGTTCTGGAGAACGGCCGGGTGGTGATGACCGGTACCGGTGAAGCGCTGTTGACCGACCCGAAAGTGCGCGACGCGTACCTCGGCGGTTAAGCCTTTGCGGTAAACAAAAAACGGCCTTCGGGCCGTTTTTTTGTGCCTGGCACAAACCTCACAACAATGAGGATCACACAGGAGATTCGTGGTGTTTTGAGGATTCCTGAAAAAAAATCTCTGTCAGCTGTAACACCCCGCCTTGTCGTTTCTCTAGAGCGGTAAGCAAGCACAAACGCTTGCCAACCCAAGCTCAATTTCGGAGAAACATCATGACTGCTACCACCCGCACCCTGTCCGCCACCGCCCTGGTTCTGGCCCTCGGTTCTGCCCTGAGCATCGCCGCTGTCTCCACTGCTCACGCCGCTGACGCCAACATGGAAAAATGCTTCGGCGTGGCCATGAAAGGTCACAACGATTGCGCCGCAGGCGCTGGCACGACCTGCGCCGGCACCGCCAAAACCGACTACCAGCCAAACGCCTTCAAACTGGTGCCTAAAGGCACCTGCGCCACCACGATGAGCCAGACCTCGCCAACCGGTTTCGGCCAGATGGAAGCCTACAAAGCCAAGTCGTAATCAGAACCCAGCCTGAGTGTCGACCATGAACCATTTATTTACCGGGCTCCCGCCCCGCTCCGGGCTGGGGCTCAAGACCGAGCACTTTCGTGAAGTGCTCGGTACACAACCGGACATCGGTTTCTTCGAAGTCCACGCCGAAAACTACATGGTGGCCGGCGGCCCGTTTCATCATTTCCTGGGGTTGATCGGCGAGCAGTATCCGCTGTCGCTGCACGGCGTTGGCCTGTCCATCGGAGCCGAAGGTCCGCTGGATAGTCAGCACCTGCAAAGGCTTGCTGTGCTGATCGAACGCTATCAACCCCAGTCCTTTTCCGAACACCTGGCCTGGTCCAGCCATGGTCCGGTGTTTCTCAACGACCTGCTGCCCCTGGCCTACGATGCGCCGACGCTGAACCGTGTCTGCGAGCACATCGATCAGGTGCAGAGCGCTCTCAAACGCCCGATGCTGCTGGAGAACCCGGCGACGTATCTGGCGTTCCAGCGCTCGACAATCGATGAAGCGGATTTCATCCGCGAAGTCATTCGCCGCACCGGCTGCGGCCTGCTGCTGGACGTCAACAACGTCTACGTCTCCTGCATCAATCATCAAAGAGATCCGCTGGCCTACATCGACGCGCTGCCGCTGCTGGCGGTGGGAGAGATTCATCTGGCCGGGTTTGCCGAAGACACCGACTGCCTCGGCGACCGTCTGTTGATCGACGATCACGGGGCACCCATCGATAACGCGGTGTGGGCACTGTACCAACAGGTGCTGGAACGAGTCGGCCCGATCGCCACGTTGATCGAACGCGACAACCGGTTACCGGCCTTCAGCGTGCTGCACGCCGAAGCCCGTCACGCCGATGAGTTGCTGCATTGCGCGGGGGGCCGATCATGAGCACTCAAGCTGCGTTTGCCGCCGCCCTGCTCGATTCGCAACGGCCCTGCCCCGACGGCATGTTCAGTGCCAATGGCGCCGATCCGGCCAGCCGTTTCGCGGTGTATCGCAACAATGTGCAGGGCTCGCTGATCAATGCCCTGGCCGACAGTTACCCGGTGGTTTCGCAGTTGGTGGGCGAGGCATTCTTTCGGGCGATGGCGGCGCTGTATGTGCAGCGTTGCCCGCCTCAAGGCCCACTCATCAACGACTACGGCAAGGACTTCGCCAAGTTCATCGACAGCTTTGAACCGGCAGCCAGCGTGCCGTATCTGGCTGACGTGGCACGACTGGAACGGTTGCGCGTGCAGGCTTATCACGCCGCCGACGCGCACCCCCTGAGCCATGAGCAGATCAAGACCGCGCTGTTGGACCCACAGGCTCTGAGCGAGCTGACGGTCGGGCTTCACCCCTCCCTGAACCTGCTGACTTCAGCCTTCGCCGTGGTCGCAATCTGGGCGGCCCATCAACAGGACGCAACGCTGGCCGGGATCGACCTCGGCCACGGGCAAAACGCGCTGGTGTTGCGCAACGATCTGGAGGTTGAGGTCTTTGCCATCGACCTCGGCGCCAGCACGTTCATTCAGAACCTGCGACTCGGCCAACCGCTGACCCAAGCGCTGGAAACAGAGCCCGCCTTCGACCTCAGCCAAACCCTGGCACTGCTGATCAGCCACAACGTCATTACCCATTTACGCCACAAGGTATCGCCATGAACCTTCATCAGAACCCCATCGCCCGCACCATCAAGCGGCTGGAAAAAATCCCCCACAGCCTGATCGCCTTTATCGCGCGTTTTTCCATTGCCGCGGTGTTCTGGAAGTCCGGGCAGACCAAGGTGGAAGGCCTGGCCATCGACTTGATCGACGGCACGTTTCAACTCGGCGTACCAAGGTTGGCGGACTCGACCATCCCGTTGTTCCAGAGTGAATATCACCTGCCGCTACTCTCCCCGGAACTGGCGGCGCACCTGGCGGCTTTCGCCGAGCACTTCTTTCCAGTGCTAATTCTGATCGGCTTCGCCACTCGCTTTTCGGCCCTGGCGCTGTTGGGTATGACCCTGACCATTCAGCTGTTCGTGTACCCCGATGCTTATCCGACCCACGGCACCTGGGTTGCGGTGTTGCTGTACTTGATGGCGACCGGGCCGGGCAAGTTGTCGATTGATTATCTGATTGCCAAGCGGTATGCCAGACCTCAAAACTCCAGACGATGAAGATCCCCTTGTGGGATGAATCAGATTTCAGTGACCTACCGCTATCGTTAAAGCCGATCCAACGCCTCGCCACTGCGCTTGAACCAACCGATCAAGTAATCCGCCAGCACTTGGGTGCGTTTCGGCAAACCGCCCTGATACGGATGCACCAGGTACATCGGCATGCTACGGGTCTGATAATCGCGCAGGAGCCAGCGCAAACGCCCGTCAGCCAATTCCTCTTGCAGCAGGTAGGACGGCAAACGCGCAATGCCAGCGCCCGCCAGTGCAGCTTTCTTCAAGAGGTTGTAATGATTGCTGGCGAACGGCCCCGACACTCGCACCCGCAGTAACTCGTGCAGTTGGTGATAGAGCCATTCTTCGCGACCGCTGTAATGGCTGTTGAGCAGGCAGCGATGTTCCGCCAGTGCCTGAGGCGTCAGTGGCTCACCGAATCGCTCAAGGTACCCGGGGCTGGCGCAGGTCATCTCGTGCCAGGCCAGCAGCGGACGGGCAACCAGACGTTCGTCGTTGGCCACCTCCGAGCGGATTGCCAGATCGAAACCGTCCCGGGACAGGTCGCGGTAGTTATTGTTGAGCTCCAGTTCGATCTGCACCTCGGGGTATTGCCGGGAAAACTCCAGCAGCGCGCCGTCAAAGAAGGTTTCCCCCAATGAAACCGGAACCGTCATCCGCACCGGGCCAGCCATGTCGTCTTTCAACCGCGCCAAGGCCTGACGTGCTCGCTCGACTTGAACCACCAGCGCCTGGGCTTGCGGCAACAGCGCCGCGCCTGCTGCCGTCAGGCTCAAGCGGCGTGTGGTGCGTTGTAGCAACACCACGGAGAACCGCGTTTCCAGCAGGCTGATGCGCTTGGAGAGTTGCCCTTTGCTGCAGCCCAGTTGCTGGGCAGCCAAGGTGAAACTGCCCGCCTCGATCAACACCGCGAATGCCGCCAGGTCGTCCATTTCGCTCATCGATTGTTTCCATTTGAAAACCAAAGGTTGCCTATTAGCCCGCTTATCTATGGAAAAAACCACTCTAAACTTAAAGTTAAATCCAACCCATTCAGGTACAGCACGATGAAAATTCTTTTGATTGGCGCCTCTGGCACCGTCGGTTCGGCGATTGACCATGAACTGTCCCAGCGCCACGAAATCATCCGTATCGGCCGTAAAAGCGGTGAGTTTCAGGTCGACATCAGTGACAGCGCCTCGATCCGCAAATTGTTCGAACAGACCGGCAACTTCGATGCGCTGATCTGCGCCGCCGGCAGCGTCAACTTCGTGCCGCTGGCGACCATGACCGAACAAGACTTCGAGCTCGGCTTGCGGGACAAGCTGATGGGTCAGGTGAACCTGCTGCTGATCGGCCGGGAATTCGCCAATGACGGTGCTTCATTCACCTTCACCACCGGAATTCTCAGCCACGATCCGATTCGTACCGGCAGCTCGGCCTCCCTGGTCAACGGCGCCCTGGATAGCTTCGTCCGTGCAGCAGCGATCGAACTGCCGCGCGGTTTGCGCATCAACTCGGTCAGCCCGAACGTGCTGGTCGAAGCCATGGGCAGTTATGCTCCGTACTTCCGTGGCTTCAAACCGGTTCCCGCCGCCGAAGTGGCGCTGGCCTACGCCAAAAGCGTGGAAGGCTTGCAGACTGGCCAGACCTACCGCGTTGGCTGAACAAGCCCCAAGTGCGGCGCTGCCTCAGCGTCGCCTTAAGGTACAGAAGGCTCCAGCAGCGTAGGTACCAGATTGCGAGCTATCTCGCGCGGTACAGATATCGCCAGTTTTGGGCCTTCGATTACCGATTGAATCGTCGCGGTCGATACCAGCAACCCATTGATGAACAGCGTCAACGACTGATGCATTTCCTCACGCGTCATCTGCGCCAAGCGACGCTGCGCATCAGGACTCAGCGTAACCTGAAGCCCGATAGATTGCGGATTGATATCACCCGCCCTCCTGAGTTCAAGACTCATCTCGGTGAAATCCGATCCGGACGAAAAAGCGATTTCTGCCGCCAGGCACTGCAGCGCTCCAGCCATTCCCAACGCCAAAAAAAGCAGCTTCCCTATTCCCCTCATAAAACCTCCTTTCAACGAAAACGCCGACAAGGTTACGCCCTAATTCCTTTCGCCTCAGTGCCTGTAGTAAAGCCGAATGTTGCTTGCACCGGCTTCGGATCTTCGACAAGTCCAACTCTTAGGTTGTGATGAACGGTCAGGCTGAGTAACGTGGCGACACTTGTCAGGAGACTCAACGATGTGTTTTGCCCGTTCCTTAGTGCTTGTTGCCCTGCTTCCGCTGTTCACTGCTTGCCAGTTGCTTGATGGCCCGCGCGAAAGTGCTTCCCATGTGGGCCAGACCCGCCTGCAGGGCCAGTTGACGGCGGCCGACGGCAAGCTGCTGTTCCAGCCGTGCAATGAGCAGCGCAGCTTGGTGGTCAACGACAGCGGCGGCACCAGCGTCCTGCAAGAGGCCGCAACCCTGGCCGATGAGCGGGGCAAGCTGTTCGCCGACGTGCGTGGCCGGATCTCCGACAACCAGCTCGATCTGCAGCAGTTGTACCGTGTCGAGCGTTCGGGCACGGCGTGTGATGATCCCAATTTCAAACTGTTGATCTTGCGCGCCGCTGGCCATGGCCCTGAATGGAGCGTCAAAGTCAGCGGCAAAGGCATGGTCATCGACCGCGCCGGTCAGCCGCCCCTGGCCCTGCCGTACGTTGAAGAGCAACTGGGCGATGGCCGCTTCAATCTCAGTACCGAAGCCAATAATCAGCGCATCGAACTCTGGGTCGCGCCGCAACGCTGCGTCGACAGCAGCACCGGCAGCGTGCAGCACATGAGCGCCGAGCTGCGCATTGACGGCCAGGTGCAACGCGGTTGTGGGTATTTCGGCGGATCGCGAAACGACTGATCGTTTTTGCCTCACGGGAATCATCCTTTGAGGCTTATAATCGCGGGCTTCAAACGCCTTGGCGCAGTTGTGCGCCCCGCGAACCGGATCCCGTCATGTTACGAATCACCGAACTCAAGCTGCCGATCGACCATCCCGAAGAAGACCTGCGCCCTGCCATCGTGCAGCGCCTGGGCATCGCCAGTGATGACCTGCTCGATTTCACCTTGTTCAAGCGCAGCTACGATGCGCGCAAAAAGTCCTCCGAACTGTGCTTCATCTACACCATCGACCTCAACGTTCGCGATGAGGCGGCAGTGCTGCGCACATTCGCCGATGACCGTAACGTCAACGTGGCGCCGGATGTCAGCTACAAAGTGGTCGGCCAGGCGCCGGCCGACCTGAGCCAGCGCCCGATCGTGGTCGGGTTCGGCCCGTGCGGGATCTTCGCCGGGCTGCTGCTGGCGCAAATGGGCTTCAAGCCGATCATCCTCGAACGCGGCACCGAAGTTCGCCAGCGCACCAAGGACACCTGGGGCCTGTGGCGCAAAAGCGTGCTCAACCCCGAGTCCAACGTGCAATTCGGTGAAGGCGGCGCGGGGACATTCTCCGACGGCAAGCTCTACAGCCAGATCAAAGACCCGAAATTCCTCGGTCGCAAAGTCTTGCACGAGTTCGTCAAGGCCGGTGCGCCGGAAGAAATCCTCTACGTCAGCAAGCCGCACATCGGGACGTTCCGTCTGACTGGCGTTGTGGAAAACATGCGTGAGCAGATTCGTGCCCTGGGCGGCGAAGTACGTTTCCAGCAGCGCGTTACCGATGTGCTGATCGACGACGGCCAACTGGTCGGCGTCGAGCTCAATGGCGGCGAGCAGATCCATTCCAAACACGTGATTCTGGCCCTCGGCCACAGCGCCCGGGACACCTTCCGCATGCTCCACGGCCGTGGCGTGTACATGGAAGCCAAGCCGTTCTCGGTGGGTTTCCGCATCGAACACCCGCAGTCGCTGATCGACCGCGCGCGCCTGGGCAAATACGCCGGGCACCCGAAACTCGGCGCGGCCGACTACAAACTAGTGCACCACGCCAAGAACGGTCGTTCGGTCTACAGCTTCTGCATGTGCCCGGGCGGCACCGTGGTGGCGGCAACCTCCGAGCCGAACCGCGTGGTCACCAACGGCATGAGCCAATACTCGCGTAACGAGCGCAACGCCAACTCCGGGATCGTCGTCGGCATCACCCCGGAAGTCGATTACCCGGGCGGCCCACTGGCCGGCATCGAATTGCAGGAACGCCTGGAATCCCACGCCTTTGTGCTGGGCGGCAGCAATTACGAAGCGCCAGCGCAACTGGTCGGCGACTTCATTGCCGGCAAGCCGTCCACCGAGTTGGGCAGCGTCGAGCCGTCCTACAAACCGGGCGTTGCTCTGGGTGATTTGGCGCTGGCCTTGCCGGCGTTCGCCATTGAAGCGATTCGCGAAGCCTTGCCGGCATTCGAGAAGCAGATTCGTGGCTACTCGCTGCACGACGCGGTATTGACCGGGATCGAGACACGCACCTCATCGCCACTGCGCATTACCCGTAACGAGTCGATGCAAAGCCTGAACGTGAAGGGCTTGTTCCCGGCCGGTGAAGGTGCGGGTTATGCGGGCGGGATTCTGTCGGCAGGCGTCGACGGGATTCGCATCGCTGAAGCGGTGGCCCGAGACATTCTCGGCCTCGAGGCCTGACACGCAAATCCCCGAAACAACACATAACCTGTGGGAGCCGGGCTTGCCCGCGATAGCGGTGGATCAGTCAACGCATCCGTTGAATTTGAATCCGCCATCGCGGGCAAGCCCGGCTCCCACAAGGGTCTTCAGTGTCTGAAAGATTTAGATATTGGCGCGCAACACGCTGGCCGGCAGCGGCTCGCCGCGCTCGACACTGGCCGCCACCGCATCCATCAACCCACTCAACTCATACCCTTGGGCCTTGAGCCAGGCCTGATCGTAATAGGTGGTGGCATAGCGCTCGCCGCCATCGCACAGAATCGCCACGATCGACCCTGACTCCCCCGCCGCTTTCATCTGTTGCGCCGCCATCAGCGCGCCAATCAGGTTGGTACCGCTTGATCCGCCCACATGCCGTCCCAGACGCTGCGCCAGATAGTGCATCGCCGCCAGCGACAAGGCGTCCGGCACCTTGACCATCGCATCGATCACCTTGGGCAGAAACGACGCTTCCACCCGTGGCCGACCAATCCCCTCGATTCGCGAACCGTGATCCAAGCGCAGGCTGGCGTCGCCGCTCTGGTAGTAATCGAAGAACACCGAACGCTCGGCATCGGCGCACAGCACACGGGTGCGATGCTGGCGATAGCGCACGTAACGGCCCAGCGTCGCGGTGGTGCCACCGGTGCCGGGGCTGGAAATCAGCCAGCTCGGTTCCGGATACTGCTCGAAGCGCATCTGTTGGAAGATCGATTCGGCGATGTTGTTGTTGGCTCGCCAGTCAGTGGCGCGCTCGGCGTAGGTGAACTGGTCAATGAAGTGACCGTCGTGTTCGCGAGCCAGGCGTTCGGATTCGGCGTAGATCTGCGTCGGATCGTCCACCAGATGACTCTTGCCACCGTAGAAAGCAATCTGCGCAATCTTCTCTTTGGAGGTGCTGGCCGGCATCACTGCAATGAACGGCAACCCCAGCATCCGGGCGAAGTACGCCTCGGAAATCGCCGTCGAACCACTGGACGCCTCGATCACCGGCGCACCGGGCTTGAGCCAGCCGTTACACAGCGCATAGAGGAACAATGAGCGCGCCAAGCGGTGTTTCAGGCTGCCGGTGGGATGGCTCGATTCATCCTTGAAGTACAACTCGATGCCCGGCAACCCCGGCAGCGGCAAGGGGATCAAGTGGGTATCGGCGCTGCGCTGGAAGTCGGCTTCGATGATCCGGATGGCTTCGCGGGCCCACTGTCGGTTGTCGCTCATGATGGTTTTCTCGTTGAATCAGGCAAAGAGTCGGCCTTGTCGCAAGGCTCAGCCCACAAGCTTAGGAAAGAACCTACATCATGCACAGATACAGCTGAGATCCAATACGTCCGGCAACTGCTAGGCTCAGGTCCCTGCTGCCCGATCACGTTGTAACGGTATATAACAAAAAAGAATATAACTTTTGTTTTAACAACTAACGGTACGGGTTAGGGTGTGCCACCTTTTGAATTCATCGATGGAGAGCGACCTTGCCTCTGCGTAGCACGTTCACGCGTTTCTTTCAGTTGGAAGCTGCCAGCGGTCTGTTGTTGATCGCCGCGGCTGTCCTTGCCCTGATCATCAACAATTCATCGCTGTCATGGCTCTATAGCGGTCTGCTGGACACCCCCGTGGTGGCTCAGATCGGCGCGCTGAAAATCGCCAAGCCATTGCTGCTGTGGATCAACGACGGCCTGATGGCCCTGTTCTTCCTGTTGATCGGCCTGGAAGTGAAGCGCGAAGTCCTCGACGGCCAACTGTCGAAACCGTCGCAGATCGTCCTGCCCGGTGCGGCCGCAATTGGCGGCATGGTGGTGCCGGCGCTGATCTACTGGTTTTTGAACCGTGACAACCCGACCGCGCTGAGTGGCTGGGCCATCCCGACGGCCACCGACATTGCCTTCGCCCTCGGCGTACTGGCCCTGCTGGGCAAACGCGTGCCGGTGTCGCTGAAATTGTTCCTGATGACCCTGGCGATCATCGATGACCTGGGCGCGATCATCATCATCGCGATCTTCTATTCCGGCGCACTGTCGACCTTGTCCCTGGCGCTGGCCGCAGCCTGCATCGCGGCGTTGATCGGGATGAACCGGCTCGGTGTGGTCAAGCTCGGGCCGTACATGATCATCGGGCTGATCCTCTGGGTCTGCGTACTCAAGAGCGGCGTGCACGCGACACTGGCCGGCGTGACCCTGGCCTTCTGCATTCCACTGCGCACGAAAAACGCCGAGCCTTCGCCACTGCTGACCCTGGAACATGCCCTGCATCCGTGGGTGGCCTACGGCATCCTGCCACTGTTCGCCTTCGCCAACGCCGGCCTGTCCCTGAGCGGCGTGACTGTCGAAAGCTTCACCCACGACGTGCCGATGGGCATTGCTGTCGGCCTGCTGTTGGGCAAGACCGTCGGCGTGTTCGGCCTGACCTGGCTGGCGGTAAAAATCGGCATCGCCGCCCTCCCCCAAGGCGCCAACTGGGGCCAGGTGCTGGGCGTGGCGATCCTCTGCGGCATCGGTTTCACCATGAGCCTGTTTGTCGGTTCCCTGGCCTTCGTGCCCGGCACCAGTGAATACGCCGGGATGGACCGCATGGGGATTCTGACCGGCTCGATACTGGCGGCATTGATCGGTTATGCGGTGACGGCAGCGGCGAGTCGCAAGAGCGCCGCACTGCAATCCTGAGCGATAGAGAACACTCTTAGCGACATTCAGGATTCGTCCTACAGCCACGATTAGCCACGTTCGTTAACGTCGTGCAGCCCCTCTTCCGGGGCTGCCCATGGACGAGCGAAAGGACAATCAGTGGCTGGCAACAAGGACATCCCCCGGGTGCAAAACCCGCCGTCAGGCGATGGACATCACGTCACCCACCGCTACATGACGGCCACCGAACTGGCCAAGCGCGATGCCAGACAAAGCGCTTACGACGCCATGCTCGCCAGACAGCAGGCCTTCGAAGACAGTCTTCCAGGCTCTGCAGAAAAAGATGACGTTGTCCGTGCAGGATGCGTGTTCGCCAAGTCCTGCAAACTGCCCGACGCAATCATCGACTATACGAATCCCTCAGGCATGGTGCCCACCGACAGCCTGAAGGATTACGGCGAGCTGATCCTGCTCGGCGCTCGCGAGGCTGATGAAAGCGGTGGCATCCCACTCAAGAAAATCAGTGGCACCGCCATTCCAGCGGGTTTCGGCAGCTTCGCCCTGGGTGGCTCAGCGTTCGCCGCATTACCCGCCGTCGCCGCCAGCACCGCCGCGGCCACCTTGGCAGGTCTGGTGGCCCTGGTCATGCCTTCGAGCCTTGGCGACAGCTCGCTCTACACCGAAGACCAACTGCGCGCGCTCAAACAGGCCCGCACTCGTGTACGCCTCAGAGTCGAGCAACAGGCTGATGGCAGTCTCAAGGGATACGGTTTCTACACTGGCAAAAACCGTGACTGGGAAATGGTTGATGTCGTGCAGTTCACCCTGCGCGGCAGTCAGCAAGTGGCAGATCTTGGGGACGGTATAGAGCTGATCTGGACACCGGCCGAGGACGGTTCAAACATCCTCGGCATCCCCGCCCTGGAAGCCGCACCGCAAGCGCCGCACATCTGGGTTTACCCACCGACGAAGGCGGCTGACAGCATCATCGTGAACCCGGTGTATCCGCCTGAGTACAAGGATTTCATTCTTGTGTTTCCGGTGGACTCGGGGTTAAAGCCGTTATACGTAGTGGTGGCAAGGCCTATCAGTGGTGACCACAGTTATCATCCTCCACCAAAGGTTCTGCCGGCATTCCCCGATGCTATTCGTGTTCAGACTAAGGGAAATCGAAAACGCTGGGAAAGTAAGAAGCGCATTTATGAATGGGATTATCAGCATGGCGCCGTCGAAGTGTACAACTGGGCAGGGGATCACTTAGGAGAGTTTGATGCAAAAACGGGCGAACAGACTGGCAAAGCAAAACCTGAGAGACGGACATCAACAAAGTAACGATGAGGACCAAGAATGATATTTATTGAAATCTCCGGTTTCTTCGACGAGCCGAACCCGGACGATTCATTGCAATACGAAAAGGATGTGCCGCAGACCTTAGAGGTGGCAGTGCTCAACGTCATGGGCTGGTCAACCTTGTGGGATATACCCATGGGCGAGCACAAATTATCCCCCACTCAAGCCAACACGATTATGGAACTGGTTGGTGACTCTTTCAGAGACGACTTGGTGTACTACATGGGACTTTGCCAAGACTAACGATATTGAATCTGGCATACCCGAAAACAGCAGACACAAAAAACCCCGACCAGTCACCTGATCGGGGTTTTCTTTTACCCTACATTCCCGCTTAGTGCGAAACGCGGCTAGTCCCACCAACAGTGGAAATACGCACCCGCTCACCCACGCGGAACACTTCGTTTGGCTGAACTTCCTGCACGTAGGCGCGCATGCTGCCGTCGTCTTCGCGCACGGTGATTTCGACACCTTGTGTGCGGGTCAGGCCTTCTTCGGCGGCCGAACCTACCAGGCCGCCTGCAACGGCGCCGATGACTGCTGCGACAATGCTGCCGCGACCGCCGCCGACGGCGCTACCGCCGACGCCACCTACGACTGCGCCCGCAGCGCTGCCGATTGGGGTTTTGGTGCCTTCGATTTTCACCGGACGCAGGGCTTCAATGGTGCCCATGCGAATCGTCTGCACACGACGCGCTTCGTCACGGGAGTAAGAGTCACCGGTCAGGCTCGATTGGCAGCCAGTGAGCAACATTGCCATCGTGGAAAAGGAAGCAACCAGTAGAACAGACTTACGCATAGCATCAAACTCCATAGGACAGGTATCCATTAAAACCCGCGGCTTGACGCCTGTCACTGCATCGCCCGGATAAAATTGGTTTCATTCAGGCCCGGTACAGGGCTTTTTCGAATTCACCACACAGTAGCGTCAAATTACAAAATCTGCGCCGCTGACCCAAGGATTTTCATGGATTACTTCATCATTGTCGTCACGACCGTTGCCGGTCTGTACTTCCACTGGTGGCTGTACGTGCGGATAAAACGCTGGATGGACCGCGATCTGGCGTTGTCACTGGCGGGTAAAGACGAGCAGAAAAGAGTCTTCATGCTCCAGCAACTGGCGAACGCTCAAGCGCAGAAGATCAAGCGCAGGGACCTGCCTCAGTGGCTTGAAGCCGCTGCGGCAGGTTATCCCGATCGGTAGACCGTTTAAGGTGCCAGGCGTTCACGAACCCAGTCGGCGCCCTGCAAGCGGTAGTTGAGGCGATCGTGCAGACGGCTCGGACGGCCCTGCCAGAATTCGATGCGCTCGGGTAGCAAGCGATAACCGCCCCAGTGTTCGGGGCAGTGAGGCTGGGTGTCGCTGAAACGTTGCTCAGTGTTCTTGAGCAATGCTTCCAGTTCGCCGCGATCGGCGATCACACGGCTCTGGGGCGAGGCCCAGGCACCGAGACGACTGCCCAGCGGGCGAACCTGATAGTAAGCGTCGGACTCTTCAGGCGTGACCTTCACCACCCGCCCTTCGATGCGCACCTGGCGCTCCAGGGCCGGCCAGAAGAACGTCATGGCTGCAAATGGATTGGCTGCCAGTTGCTGCCCCTTGTCGCTTTCGTAGTTGGTGAAGAAGGTGAAGCCCTGCTCGTCCAGGCCCTTGAGCAGCAGAATTCGGCAATGCGGCCGACCGTCCTGATCGACGGTGGCCAGCGTCATGGCATTCGCCTCCACCGGCACCTGCTCGGTTTTCACCGCGTCGGCAAACCACTGGTGGAACAGCGCGAACGGCTCGGCCGGGGCTTGCGCCTCGGTCAGGCCATCTCTTGTGTAGTCGCGACGCATATCTGCCAAGGGCCGGGTCATGGCGCATTCCTTTTGGTTAACGAATCACTTCTTTGTGTCATCGCCGGCAACGACTTTCTTGGTGTCGACAGCCGCTTTGGCCGGTACAGTCTTTTTCGCTGGAGTAGCGGTTTTAGCAGGCGCTTTCTTGGCAACTGCTTTCTTGGCCGGTGCCTTTTTCGTGGCCGGTACTGCCGCTTTCTTGGCAGCAGGTGCCGGGGTCACAGGCTTAGCCACTGGCTTGATGTCTTGCGCGACAAGCACCTTCACTGGCGCAGGAGCCGGCATATTGTACTTGGCCAGCAACGCGACCATGGTGTTTTGCGGGGTCACCAACAGTTCGACGCGACGGTTCAAGGCACGACCGTCAGCACTGTCGTTGGTGGCACGCGGTTCCTCACCGCCCATGCCGCGCAGCATCAGGCGATCGCGCTGCAGGCCGCTGAGACGGAAGATCGCCGCCACCGCTTGGGCGCGCTCCTGGCTCAGTTTCACGTTGGCCGGCGCAGAGCCCGAGGTATCACTGTGACCGAGTACCAGCACGGCAGTCTTTGGATCGACTTCGAGGATCTTCGCGACACGGGTGAATGGACCCAGGGTCACCGGCAGCAGCATGGCCGGACGATCCGGGTTGAACGAACCTTCTACCGGTGCGGTGACAACCAATACGTCATCACGACGCTCAAGTTTCAGGTTGCTGCCCTTGATCGCTTCGCGCAGGCGCGGTTCGTAATCGTTGAGCCAGGCCTGGGTAACTTTCGGATCAGGCATCGGCACGGCTTTGGCGGTGCCCTGGGTGGCGGCACCCTGCTCCTTGCCACCGAACGGCCAGTACCAGGGGGACGAACTTTCAGCCTTGGCGACGGGTGCCGTGGCAGCCGGTTTCAGGGGCGCAGGGGCTGGAGCGGGTTCTTTCGCCGCAACCTTGTCGGAAGAACCGAACGGCCACCAGCTGCTAGCGCCTGCGGCGTCATTTTGTGGGGTTTGTGCGCAACCGGTGATAGCGAAGCACAGGGCCAGGGCGAGGGTTTTATTGGATGACATTGGATATCCACAAAATGAAGTAATGAAGAATCAGACCGGGTTGGCCCGGATAAACAGCGCTTTGAAACCACAAAGGCTTTCGGGTTCCGGCCCTGGCCCCCTCAAGCGTGATTTACAGACAAGTGGCCAGTACTCGCACAAGCTGTTGGGCTCGTGGATCCATCAAGACGTACGGCCCCAGGGTATTTGTCACAAAGCCGAAGGCCACATCGTATTCTGGGTCAGCAAAACCGATGGAACCGCCGGCACCCGGGTGACCGAACGCCCGTGGGCCGAGGCCGTAGGTGGCGTTGGGTACATCCGGTTGATCGAGCATGCAACCCAGGCCGAAGCGGGTCCGGGTCAATAAAGTCTTGTCTTCGCCGACGCTGTGTTCGCGGGTCAACTCGTCGAGCATTTCGCTTTCCAGCAGGCTGCCGTCGAGCAGACCGGCGTAGAAACCGGCCAGGCTGCGGGCATTGCCGTGGCCATTGGCGGCCGGCTGCTGCATGCGCCGCCATTCCGGTTTGTTGGTACTGGTCATTATAGACGGTGGGTTGGTGAAGGCCCGCGTGCTCATGGCCGTCGGCTCGCGCATGGTCACTTGCAGCAAGCGCTGGGCCGCGGCATCGCCGACGTTGCCCTTGCCACGGGCGATGTGCGCCACACGATGGAATTCTTTGTCGGCGAGGCCGACGTGGAAATCCAGCCCCAAAGGCTTCGCGACCCGCGCCACAATGGATTCGCCCGGCCCACGACCGTCGGCGCGACGCAGCAATTCACCGACCAGCCAGCCATAGGTGATCGCCGCATAACCGTGACCTTGACCCGGCGTCCACCATGGCGCTTCGGCGGCCAGGGCATCGACCATGGTCTGCCAGTCGTAAAGCGCTTCGGGGGCCAGCAATTCACGCAGGGCCGGCAGGCCGGCCTGATGGCAGAGCAATTGGCGCAGGGTCACGGACTCTTTGCCGGCAGCGGCAAACTCGGGCCAATAACGGGCGACCGGGGCATCCAGTTGCAGCTTGCCTTCGGCCACCAATTGCAGCGCGGTCACGGCGGTGAAGGTCTTGGTGCAGGAAAACAGGTTGGCAATGGTGTCGCTGTGCCAGGCTTCGCTGCCGTCTTTGTCGGCGGTGCCGGCCCAGAGGTCGAGAACGGTTTCCCCGCCGATCCGGATGCACAACGCCGCGCCACGCTCCTGAGGATCGTCGAACAGCGCCGCAAAAGCTTCGCGCACCGCTTCGAACTTAAGCTCGTAATGACCCTGAATCTGCAACGCAACTCTCCCGGATAAACGCTCTACAAAGTGGCCCGCATTGTTCCAGCCCTTGAGGGTTTTGGGAACAGGGTCGGGCCGGGCGGTCGCCCATGAAATTAATCAGGAGCCTTGTGGGGATCTCAGTGTTTAATGACCATTGCCCGAATGCCCACCCGCATGGCCGGCGCCCTTCTGCGCACCTTTGCCGACGGCGCCTTGCTTGCCGCCCTCGCCCTCATGGTTCTCGGCGGCTTTTTCCGCCTCCGCCCTGGCCTTCTCGGCCTCTTTGCCGAGTTGATCAACAGCCTGCAAATTGCTTTTGCGCACACTGTCGACAAAGCCCTGGAACGGCAGATCAGTAATGCCTACCAGCCCGAAGTGCCCGTTCTCGCCGTCCAGCAGACGACCAGTGACCGGTTGATCGAGGTACTGGAACCAGTGCACGCCGACAATCGACGGTTCGCTCATCGCCTGTTTGAGGAAGTGGGCGTAAGCCGGGCCGCGATCTTCTTCCTTGGCCAGTTGTGTCACGCCGCCCCAGAACGGCCCGCGATCCTTCGATCCAAAATTGAATTCAGTGATCAGCACCGGTTTGTCCAGGCTGCGCAGTTTGGCGAAATCGTAGCCGTCCTGGGGTTGCAGGGTGTACATGTTGAAGCTCAACACGTCGCAGTATTGCGCGCAGGACTCGACCGCTTCGGGGGTGCTGATAGCAAAGCGGCCACCGAGCAACAACTGGTTCGGCGCGTGCCATTTGAGCGAGTCGGAAAGGGTCTTGAAGTAAGTGTCGGCGAAGACCTTCTGGAAGTATTTGAAGTCGGCTTCGATTTCCGGGTATTCGGCGCTCGGTTGCGGCGGTACGAAGCCCGGGTCTTCCATCAATTCCCAGGCCGGCAGGTCAATACCCCAGGCTTTCGACAGACCCGCCTGGTTGCGGTACTTGTCGCGCAGTTGTTTGAGAAAGGCGCGTTTGGCCGGCACATCGGTGGTCATTTTCAACGTGCCATAGGCCAGCGCATAGCGGGCCTTCGGGTCATCGCCGGGACCGGCCCAGGCCAGTTCATTGTCGGCGTAGTAACCGATCAGCCAGGGATCATCGCGATGGTCGCGGGCGGCGATGGCCACCGCGCGTTCGGTGGCCATGGCGAAACGTGGATCGAACGGGTCGGGCATGCCGCCCCACCAATCGCTGCCAGTGCTGATGCTGGCGTAATCGCCGACAATCGACAACGGCAAGGTGTACGGCACACGGTCGGCATTGCCCAGCACCGGTGCGCTCCAGTTGCCTATGGTGTTGAAGCCCCAGGCCTGCAGGCGATCGAGGGTGTGACTGGCCCAACGTTGTTCGTCGAAGGCCTGCGAGGTGCATGGCGCGGCGGTCGGTTTCTGCGCCGTTTCTGCGTCCGCTTGAGCCGCGTCGGCAACACCCGCTTTGGTCTCACTGGTGATGACGCACGGCTCGCCGTAAAGGCGCTGCAGGTTGGCGCCATAAAAATCGTACCAGCGGCCGGCGTTGTAGGCTCTGCCCTGATCGGCGCCGTTGCCGCCACGGTTGTCACCTTCGCCATAGTGGCTGGCCAGGGGCTCGTCGGGTTTAGGCAGGGACTCGAACATCCACTCGCGACCGGCGACGTAGGTCTGGTTGACGCTCGGGGTAATGGTGTTGACCCCAAGCGAATAGAACGGATGGCCTTCTGGAGTCACCAGGTACCAGCGACCGTCTCGTTTTTCTGTGTGGAAAAAACCGCTGGCCTTGAACGCCGGGCCTTTGGTCCAGCCGCCGAACTTGTCCAGGGGCGCCTTCTCGCGCTCGGCCAGCCAGGTTTTCAGTTGTTGCTGTTCTTTGGCCGCGGCGGATTTCAGTTGCTCGTCGCTGCTGACTTTCTCCGGCCATTTGGCCCGGGTCGATTGACCGTAAGCGTCCACCAGGTTGCCATAAGCGGCTTGGGTGACGGCCTCGCCATCCTGCACGCCGAAGCGCTCGAGCAGGATGCTTTGGGCGACTTTGGGCTGATCCATCGACAAAGTCACCGACACCACCTGGCTGCGATCCAGCTCACCGGTGCTGTCGGCCAGCAATACACGTTGCCCCTCGAAGGTCATTGGCATCGGCGGACCGGCTTTCATGCCTTGGCTCAGCGGCGAACTGGCGACCAGAGGCACCAGCAGGGTTTGCGCCGGGCCGGCCGGCAGATCGACGCGGCTGACCAGGGTCTTGCCGTCGTTGCTCTGGATGGTCACGTTCAGGGTCACGGCCCAGTTCATCGCGCTCTGGATCCGCAGGCTCATGACACCCGACTGCGACCAGTCCCAGGCACCGGTCTGCGGCGTCAGGCGCAAGGTCGGCTGGGCGGCCGGGTTGAAGGTCACGCGGCGCAGCACTTCGCCTTCGGCCGTTTGCTCCGCATTGGATTGCGGCAGGCTGGCGTCCTGGGTCGCTACCTGAACCACATCGGCGGGACGCACAAAGTTGAACAGCGTCTGCTGGCCGGCAGGTGCCGCCAGTAAAGGGGCTGCAAACATCAAGGCAAAAACAGCGGGCAACGAACGGCGAATCATAGGAACGTGGATCTCCCTTACGACCATCAATGGGCCAGTGGAAAAGCGGTGGCAGTGAGGTAGACAACGCGGTGGGCCGATTTGCCCACCGGTGCATCAGGAAATTTCACGACGAAATGGCGGCAACGCATTGAGGATAGCTTTGCCGTAGCGCTGCGTGACCAAACGACGGTCAAGCAAGGTGATGGTGCCGCGGTCTTCTTCGGTTCGCAGCAGGCGACCGCAGGCCTGGACCAGTTTCAGCGAGGCGTCCGGCACGGAGATTTCCATGAAAGGATTGCCGCCGCGAGCCTCGATCCACTCAGCCAGCGCGGCTTCGACCGGATCGTCGGGCACCGAGAACGGGATCTTGGCGATCACCACGTGCTCGCAGTAGGCACCGGGCAAATCCACGCCTTCGGCAAAGCTCGCCAGGCCGAACAGCACGCTGGAATCCCCGCCATCGACCCGCGCCTTGTGCTTGTTCAGGGTTTCCTGCTTCGACAGGTTGCCTTGAATAAACACTTGCTTGCGCCAGTCGCGGTCCAGGCCGTCGAACACGTCCTGCATCTGTTTACGCGATGAGAACAGCACCAGGGTGCCACGGGAGCCTTCTACCAGTTGCGGCAGGTCGCGGATGATCGCCGCGGTGTGCGCCGGTGCATCACGCGGATCGGCTTTGAGGTCCGGCACCCGCAGCACGCCGGCGTCGGCATGGTGGAAGGGGCTTGGGACCACTGCGGTCACGGCGGTTTTAGGCAGGCCGGCGCGCATGCGGAAGCGGTCGAAGGTGCCGAGAGCGGTCAGGGTCGCCGATGTCACCAGCGCCCCGTAAGCCACGTTCCACAGATTGCGCCGCAGCATGTCTGCCGCAAGGATCGGGCTGGCATTGACCTCGATGTCGAACAGCGAACCGCTTTCGGCCAGGGTCAGCCAACGGGCCATGGGCGGGTTGTCTTCCGGGTCTTCGACGGTGAAAGCGGTCCACAACTCCCAGTTGCCCGAAGAGCGCGACAACAGGCTGCCGAACAGCGGATACCACTCTTCGGCCTGGTTGCTGGCGATGCCGATGTTGACCTCGCCGTCCATGCCTTCCTTGAGCAGTTCGGTGAGCCGGGTAAACAGGTCGGTCAGCCGGGCGAAGCCTTTCTTCAGCTCGATGCCCATTTCACGCATGTGCTCGGGAATCACCCCGCCGACGAATCGGTGACGCGGCCGCTCGCGGCCTTCGACGTCTTCGCCGGGCTTGAAGTCGGCAACCTGCTCGCAGGCGCTGAACATGAACTGCTGCTGGGTCTTGATCTCCCGCGCCAGCTCCGGAACCTGCTCGATCAACTTACCCAGATCCCCCGGCAACGGGTGCTGGGCGAGCAATTTGGTGAGGTTCTTGGCGGTGGTTTCCAGCCAGTCGGCGGTGGAACGCAGGCGTGTGTAATGCGCGAAGTGGCCGATGGCCTTGTCCGGCAGGTGATGGCCTTCGTCGAATACGTAGATGGTGTCACGCGGGTCCGGCAGTACGGCGCCGCCCCCCAGTGCCAGGTCGGCCAGGACCATGTCGTGGTTGGTGACGATCACGTCGACCTTGCCCATGCCTTCGCGCGCCTTGTAGAAGGCGCACTGGCCGAAGTTCGGGCAATGACGGTTGGTGCACTGGCTGTGATCGGTGGTCAGGCGCGCCCAGTCGGCGTCTTCGAGCGCCGTCGACCAACTGTCGCGATCGCCGTCCCACTTATTGCCGGCGAGCTTCTCGATCATGCTGGTGAACAGCTTCTGGCTGGCCTCATCGACCTCGATCTTGAAGCCTTCTTCTTCGAACAGCTGCGCAGTGGCGGTTTGTGCATGACCTTCCTGGAGCAACATGTCGAGCTTGGACAGGCACATGTAGCGCCCCCGCCCCTTGGCCAGGGCGAAGCTGAAATTCAGCCCGCTGTTGCGCATCAGGTCGGGCAAATCCTTGTAGACGATCTGTTCTTGCAGGGCCACGGTGGCTGTGGCGATCACCAGACGCTTGCCGGCGGCCTTGGCGGCGGGGATAGCCGCCAGGCTGTAGGCCACGGTTTTGCCGGTACCGGTGCCGGCTTCCACCGCGACAATCGCGGGGTCGCCACTGCGCCGGCCTTCGTCATCGGTGTCGATGTCACCGAGGACTTTGGCAATTTCGGCGATCATCAGGCGTTGGCCGTAGCGCGGCTTGAGGCTCTTGGCTTCGAGAAAACGCGAATAGGCGCCCTGGATCGTGGTTTTGAGTTCAGTGCTGATCATGGATTGTCGGGCGCAAAAAGGCTGGATAAATTTTCAGTACTTCGGATCGGCCGCTATCATACCCCGCTATTTAATCCCGCGCAGAACGGAGTACCTCAATGACACCTTTTGGCATCGTTTATACCCTGCATGTCGTCGCCGCCCTGGTGTGGGTCGGCGGCATGTTTTTCGCCTGGATGGTCTTGCGCCCCGCGGCGATGAAGGCGCTGGAAGGCCCTGCCCGGTTGAAGCTCTGGGTAGAAGTGTTTCAAGGTTTTTTCCGCTGGGTCTGGGTCGCGGTGGTGCTTTTGCCGATCAGCGGTGTGGGCATGATTCATTTGCAGTTCGCCGGGTTTGAAGCGGCACCGCGTTACGTGCAAGTGATGATGGGGTTGTATGTGGTGATGACCGCGCTGTTTATCCGGATTCAGGCGTTGATGCTGCCGGAATTGCGCATGGCGGTGGCGGCTCAGGATTGGCCAGCGGGTGCCGCGGTGCTGGGCAAGATTCGCCGGTTGGTGGGGATCAATCTGATAGTCGGATTGGTGTTGGTGGCGATCGCTGCGGCTCGGCCGATGTTCTGAGGCGGCTCGTGGTGACGGACTTGCCTGTAAAAATGGCTTTTCTGTGGCGAGGGGGCTTGCCCCCGTTCGGCTGCGAAGCAGTCGTAAACCAGTCACCGCGTTCACTTTTGAAAAATGGAATCGCGCGGGTTTTGGGGCCGCTTCGCGACCCAACGGGGGCAAGCCCCCTCGCCACAGAAGCTCCATCACCACAGAGTGATTTGTGAGTTCTTACAACCGCTGAATGCTCACCGAACCCGCCGCCCCGGCAGGCCCTGGCTGGCCATCGGCGCCAGGACGACCGCTCTTGCCACCATCGGCTTTATAAACGAAGCACCCCTTGGCCTTGCCGCCCGCGCCCGGTTTGCCACCCGGCCCTGCCGCGCCACCGACTCCGCCCGCCACCTCGACCTTGATCCGCGCCGCCGGGTAATCACGCGGCACTTCCAGCCGAACCTGCGCCCCTGGCGCACCTGGTTGGCCGTCGCTGCCATCACTGCCATCGGCGCCGTGACCGGCCTGGCCCCAGGTACAACCCGGCGCCTGGCCATTAGCCCCGTCGAGGCCGACAAAACCCGGTGCGCCCGCGCCACCGCGAGCGTCGACCAATAATTGTGCGGCGTTCAGCGCTTTGATCTGCACATCCAGGTTGCGCCCGGAGCGGGCAGCCTTGAGGTAAGTCCCGGGGGCGCCCCGTGCGGTGATCTGGCTGCCTTCGGACAATTGGGCTCGGTTGATCTTCAATGCCAGAGCCTGCTCGCTCGGCACTATGGCGATCCGCGCATCACGCCCCAGATGCAGCTCATTGACCGTCAGTTCGGTCACATTCGAAGGAATCAGCAAAGTGCCGTAATCGGCGACGTCCAGGCGTTCCAGTTGCAAGGAGCTGGCGGTGTTGGGCAAGCGCATCAGCGAATTGCTTTCAACGCTCACCACTTGGGCGCAGGCCAATGGGCTGATAAGTGCGGCGAGCAGACAGAGTTTACGCATGGGAAGCCTTCGCAGTGGTCGGGGCCGGAATGGTTTGCAGGTGGAAAACGCCGAAAAAGACAATCTTCAGGCGATCACGCCAAGGGTGGGCTCGGCCTTTGAGACTGCGGTTGCACAGTACCACTTCCAGAAGATGGGTCAGCGCCAACAGGCTGCCGGCCAGATTGACCAGCAGGTGCAGCGGATGAACAAACGGCATGAGCAGATTGACCAGCACCACCAGCCAGAACAGCAGGGTCAGCAACTTCCCCAGCCCCCAAAACACCTTCATACACTCCTCCGTTGAGAATTATTCTTTGCGCGCACAGTAACGGCTTCCACGCGGGATAAGCCAGAGGGCAACAGAAAATTCTTCCAGAAGGTCGCCGCTGGGCCGCCGGATCGTCATCCGACGGCTCTATCACAGGGCTTAGCGATTAATGTGCAACTCAACGCGACGGTTTTGCGCGCGCCCTTCTTCCGTGTCGTTATCGGCCACCGGCTGGCTTTCGCCCCGGCCTTCGCTGGTGAGCTTGTTCGGCGCCACTCCCTGGCTCAACAGGTAGGCAGCGACGCTGCTGGCACGACGTTCCGACAGTTTCTGGTTATAGGCGTCCGAACCCTGACTGTCGGTATGACCGATGACTTTAATGCTCACCACATCCGCGCTCTGCAATTTGGCCATCAGCGAATCCAGCTGACTGCGCGCTTCGGGCATCAGCTCGGATTGGTTGTATGCGAACAACACGTTACCGTTCAGGGTGATGACTTCGGATACCGGTGGTTCAACGGGTTTCGCGCTGGCCGGGTATTGCGGCAACGGACAACCGTGATGTTCGACAGGTGTATTGGCGGGCGTATCGGGGCAACGATCACGTCGATCGAAGACGCCATCATCGTCTTCATCGCCATCCTGGGCGTAACAGATCAAGCCACCGGTCAAGATCCCGAGCGCCGCTCCACCCGCTGCCCAGCCACCACTTTCGATCGCGCCCAAACCACCGCCGACCAATCCGCCAATGACGCTGCAGATCGGCCAGGTACGTTGATTGAGAGGGGCAGTGCCATCGCTGTGAGTCGCGCAACCGGACAGAAGGCTGCCAAGCAGCAGAACCGGCAAGACGGTCCTTGTGAGAACGCTCATTGTGAATGCTCCTGTGTCACCGGCCCATACCGGTCACACAGGAGTAAAGACCCGCATCCGCGACTGTACAAGCCGCGGAGCGCGAGGGGCCTAGCGGTCGATTTTGATTTCCGTACGCCGGTTCAGCGCACGGCCGTCAGCGGTTTTGTTATCGGCTACCGGCTGGCTTTCACCGGCACCGGTCACAGACACGAAACTGCTGCGTGGCACGCCTTGGGAAATCAGGTATTCCACCACCGAATGGGCGCGTTTATCCGACAGTTTCTGGTTGTATTTATCGCTGCCGACGCTGTCGGTATGACCGGTTACGGTCAGCCGGGTGCTGGAGGATTCCTGTTTCAGGCGCGTGGCAATGGTGTTGAGTACCTCTTTGTCAGATGGGGTGAGCTTGGCCGAGTCGAACTGGAAGTGAACATCACGGATAACGATGACCTCTTCCTTGACCACTGCCTTCTCTTCGACCACCGGCACAGGCGCGGGTGGAGGGCAGCCGTTGGCATCGACTCGCACGCCTTTAGGCGTCCCCGGGCACTTGTCGCGGCTATCCGGCACGCCATCGCCGTCTTCATCGCCATCACCGTGCACCCAGCAATAGGCCGCTGCCGTGCCGCCGACCAGCAGCGCGCCATAACCCGCCCATGCCGAGCTCTCGGTCGCGCCGAGCCCTGCACCAACGACACCACCGACCGCCGCACAGGTCGGCCAGTCGGTTTTCTGCAAACCTGCGCAACCAGTCAACACACTGGTTAGCAGAACCAAGGGTAATGCTGTCCGAATTATGCTCATCTAGTTCTTCTCCTGAGGGATCGGCTTAAAACCGATTCTAGGGAGTAAAGACCCGACTTTTAATCTCCGCCAGCAATAGGCCATTGCTGTTTAGCCCCATGTTCATGGAAGATCGCCGCTTTTTGGTTAAACCCGCTCTACAGGCTAGTCTTGGCGTTCTGATTGAGGATATTCGATGATTGCAGCTATTTCTTCGCGCACGCCCCAACAGGCGTTGGCCGCTTTGCTTGATCGTTACGCCCCGGCGCGTCTGTTGCTGATTGGCGCCAGCGAATTCCCCGCGCTCGCGGCGTTCAAACTCGCACACCCGGACAGCGTCGTCGCCTTCGCTGCGCCCGGGCCACTGCCCGCCGAACTGGCGGCGCAGCGGTTCGATCTGGCGCTGGTGGTCGATTGCCTCGAACACTTGCCCAAACGCGACGGCTTGAATCTGCTCGGCGGGATACGCAACCTCAATGCCAGTCGCATTGCGGTGCTGGCCGACTTGCCGGCCAGCGGCTGGCAGGAGACGGATTTTTTCTCCCTGGCCCTGCAAGCCAGCGAACGCTTCCAGCGCGACGATCAAGTGCTGACGCTATTCACTTACGATCTGCTTGACTACAAACAGGTGCCCGACTGGCTCAATTCACGTTTCTGGGCCAATCCGGAAAACTTCGGGAAATATTGGTGGTAACGCAATGAGTACATCTATTTGCCCTTGCGGCAGCGGCACGCTGCTCGATGCCTGCTGCGGCCATTACCATGCCGGCCATCCAGCCCCCAGCGCTGAAGTCTTGATGCGTTCGCGCTACAGCGCCTATGTATTGGGGCTGATCGACTATCTGGTGGCAACCACCCTGCCCGCGCAACAGGCCGGCCTGGATCGCCAGTCGATCAGCGACTGGAGCGCCCAAAGCACCTGGCTGGGCCTGGAGGTGGAAAGCGCCGAGGTTTTCGGCGGCCAGCCGGAACACGCCTTCGTCACCTTCACCGCTCGCTGGCACGACAGCAGCGGCGAACACAGCCACCGCGAACGTTCGTCATTCGTGCAGAACGCCGGCCACTGGTACTTCATCGACCCCACCGTGCCACTCAAGGCCGGGCGCAACGATGCATGCCCATGCGCCAGCGGTCAGAAATTCAAGAAGTGCTGCGCAAGTTACTTCGGCGCTTGAAGTGATCCCTGTAGCAGCGGCCGAAGGCTGCGTTCACAGCTGCTACAAAGGGAGAAACACGACCATGAACACCCAGCGGCGCGCATTACACGTCCTCACCCTGCTCCTGTTTCTGGGGCTCGGCGGCTGTGCGTCGTGGTTCAGTAACGACCTGCCGGAGCCGCAGGTGCATCTGGCCAAGGTCGAGGTGGTCCGGGCCAAGCTGCTGGAACAGAAATTCATACTGCATTTTCGCGTCGACAATCCCAATGACCAAGACCTGACGGTGCGCGCCCTGGAATATCGCATTCATCTGGGGGACATTCTGCTGACCGAAGGCGAGCACGAACACTGGTTCACGGTCGGCCCCAAACGCAGCGCTTATTTTAAAGTGCCAATCCGCACCAACCTGTGGCCGAAAGTCCGGGACTTGGTGAAACTGCTGAAAAAACCCGACCAACCCATTCCCTATCGTCTGGAAGGTGAACTGGAAACCGGTATATTCATCGCCCACTACGTGCACCTGGCGCGCAATGGCGTGATAATCGCCGCCGATTTAATTCCGGAGTGACCCCGATGACCCAGCAACCTCATGTCCATGGCCCTGACTGCAACCACGATCATGACCATCACGACCACCATGATCACGACCATGGCCATGTCCACGGCCCGAACTGCGGCCACGCCCACCAGGAACCGGTGCGCAACGCCCTGAAAGACGTCGGCCGCAACGACCCTTGCCCTTGCGGCAACGGCAAGAAATTCAAGAAGTGCCACGGCGCTTGATGCTTCGGGCGAAGAACTTCTTCGCCTGTTGAATCGCTATCGCGGGCTCGCCCGCGATGACGGACGTACATTCACTATCAATTTGTCAGTTAAATCGTTTTCGCGGGGCAAGCCTCACGCCTGCAAAATCTGCACAGTGCTGACGACTGTCGCATATTCCCCATGCAAATTGCCCAGCGACATCGCGTGTACTTCCTCGGCAGAATGAGCATTACCAAAGTAATCCGCTTTATCGAAGGTAAAACACGCATCCTCCACAACCCAGGTTTCAAACCCCAGATTCCCGGCCGTTCGCGCTGTGGATTCCACCGAGTTATTGGTCGCCACACCAACGATGATCAACTGATCGCCCCCCGTTTTACGCAAAAACGCCTCCAGCCCCGTCGCACAAAATGCATCCGGCACTTGCTTCTGAATCACTTGCTCGCCAGCCAAGGGTTGAAAACGCTCCTGAAATTCCACCCCCGATTGCTGCGGCCAGAACACTGAATCCTCTGAACGGGACAGGTGCTGCACATGAACCACCGGTCGTCCGGTTCGACGCCAATGCCCCAGTAGTTCCAGGATGCGCTCTTCGGCATGAGGGTTGTTTCGACGACCCAACCTGGGATGCAAAATGCCTTTTTGCTGATCGATGATGATCAGTACCGCGTTGCTCTTGAGCTTCATGCCGACTTTTCTCTTGCTCAGGTCATTGAATTTTCCGCACTTCAGCATCACCTCCTCCTACTGGCAAGCCATCAAACGCAAACAGGACGACCTGATGCCGGCGGTCGCTGTCCGTACCTGACGATGTCTCTTGACTTGGAGTACTTCATGATCGACCTGTATTACTGGACCACCCCCAACGGCCACAAGATTTCGATATTCCTTGAAGAAGCAGGCCTGCCGTACAACGTTTACCCGATCAACATCAGCCAGAACGAGCAGTTCAAACCCGAATTCCTGAAGATCTCGCCGAACAACAAAATCCCAGCCATTGTCGATCATGAACCGGCCGATGGCGGTGCTCCGCTGTCGTTGTTCGAGTCGGGGGCGATTCTTCTGTACCTGGCGGAAAAAACCGGCAAGTTCCTGCCCAAGGACCTGCGCGGTCGTCAGCAAGCGTTGCAGTGGCTGTTCTGGCAGATGGGTGGCTTGGGGCCGATGGCCGGGCAGAATCATCACTTCAGCCAGTTCGCGCCAGAGAAAATCCCCTACGCGATCAAGCGCTACATCGACGAAACCGCCCGCCTTTACGGGGTACTCGACAAGCAATTGGCGAACAATGATTTTGTCGCCGGCGGCGAATACAGCATTGCCGACATGGCGATCTACCCGTGGATCGTTTCTCACAAATGGCAGAGCCAGAACCTGGAAGACTTCCCTAACGTGTTGCGCTGGTTCAACCACATCCAGAACCGCCCGGCGACGGTGAAGGCGTATGCGCTGGTGGCCAAGGTCAATCCGCCTAAGTCCTGAGACCAACACAACCCCCTCAGATATCCACAAACCCTGTGGCGAGGGGGCTTGCCCCCGTTCGGCTGCGCAGCAGTCGTGAAAACATCACCGCAGTTCTCTTGAGGAACATCGTCCTCGGTATTGGGACCGCTTCGCGGTCCAACGGGGGCAAGCCCCCTCGCCACAGGTAATGCATCGCCCACAAGTTTGTGGTTTATCAGACAAATATTGAAATAACCCTATACCCCGCTTGCACGGCCACCTCCTGCTCACTAACGTAGCGCCTTTATTGTGCCCCGCCTCGGACTTTCGAGGCGGGGCACCACTACCCCCGCAGGAGCTTTGCCATGGCCTCGCCAGCCCTCACACATTTTCTTCCCCGGTTCGGCGTTGCCGCAGCAGTAGCCGGTGTTTTGAGCCTGACCGGTTGTCAGACCTGGAACGCTCAGGACACCCTTGTACCCACCTCTGGCGTGCAACCGCTCAAGGGCTTGGCGCAGAACGTTTCGATTCGGCGCAATGCCATGGGCATGCCGCTGATCGAGAGCAGCAGCTTCCACGATGCGCTGTTCGCCCTCGGCTACGTGCACGCCAGCGACCGCATCACGCAAATGGTCACTCTGCGCCTGCTGGCCCAGGGCCGTCTGGCTGAGATGTCCGGCGCTGATCTGCTCGACGCCGACCGCTACATGCGTGCGGTCAACCTGAAGAAAAGCGCGAGTGAGCTGTACAAGGCCTCTTCGCCGCGCCTCAAGCGTTTCTTCGAAGTCTATGCCCGTGGTGTCAACGCCTACCTGTTCCGCTACCGCGACAAACTGCCTGCCGATCTCGCGGCCACCGGCTACAAGCCTGAATACTGGAAACCGGAAGATTCGGCGCTGATGTTCTGCCTGCTGAATTTCAGCCAATCGGCGAACCTGCCGGAAGAAATCGCCTCGCTGATGCTGGCCCAGACCGTCAGTACCGACAAACTGGCGTGGCTGACGCCTTCCGCTCCCGACGAAAAACTACCGGTGACTGAAGCCGAAAAACTTCAGGGCATCAAACTCAACGGGCAAATTCCGGGGCTGAATGAAATCAGCAAAGCCACGGACACACTGTCCGGGATGAATCTGCTGGGCGCTACGTCCTCGAACAACTGGGCGATCGGCCCGCAACGCAGCCGCAGCGGCAAAAGCCTGTTGGCCAGCGACATCCATGGGCCGCTGGGCGTGCCGTCGCTGTTCAGTTACGTGCAGATTCACGCGCCGAAGTATCAGGTTGCTGGCATGACGATTGCCGGGTTGCCGATGGTACTCGGTGGTTTCAACGGCAAAGTGGCGTGGAGCATGACCACGGTCATGGGCGACAACCAGGACCTGTTCCTGGAAAAAATCAAACGCCAGGGCAATGGCCTTGCCTTTGATGTGGGCGGTAAATGGCAGCCGGCAATCGTGCGTAACGAAACCTACTTCGTCAAAGGTCAGCGACCGATTCGCGAAGCGGTGTACGAAACCCGCCACGGGCCGCTGCTCAATAGCGCCCAAGGCACTGCCCTGGCCAATGGTTTGGGCCTGGCCTTGCAGACACCGAATTTCACCGACGACAAAACCCTGGACGCCTTTTTTGACCTGTCCCGAGCACAGAGCGCCGAGAAGGCCTCGGACGCCAGCCGTGAGATCCGCGCCATCGCTTTGAATCTGGTGTTTGCCGATACCAGCAATATCGGCTGGCAAGTCACCGGTCGCTACCCGAACCGTCGCGAAGGCGAAGGCTTGCTGCCATCGCCGGGCTGGGAAGGTCGCTACGATTGGGACGGTTACGCCGACCCGATGCTCCATCCGTATGACCAGGACCCAGCGCAGGGCTGGCTCGGCACCGCCAACCAACGGGTCATTCCCCACGGTTACGGCATGCAGCTATCCAATTCCTGGTCGGCACCGGAACGCGGCGAGCGCATGGCCGAACTGGCTGGCGTGGGCAAACACGACACCCGCAGTCTGATCGCCATGCAATACGACCAGACCACCACCTTCGCCGCCAAGCTGAAGAAGATGTTTGAAGCGCCGGGCATGTCCCAGCCGCTCAAACAGGCTATCGAAGCGTTGCCGGCGGCTGATCGCGACAAGGCTCGCCAGGCCTATACCCGTTTGATGGCCTTCGACGGCAAACTCAGCCCGACCTCCGCCGACGCGGCGATTTACGAGCTGTTTTTGCAGGAAAGCACTAAGCAGATTTTCCTCGACGAACTGGGCCCGGAAAGCAGTCCGGCGTGGAAAGCCTTTATCGCCAACGGCAAATTGTCCTACGCGGCACAGGCCGATCACCTACTGGGCCGTGAGGACAGTCCGTTCTGGGATGATTTGCGCACGGCGCAGAAAGAGGACAAACCGGCGATTTTGGCCCGTAGCCTGGCATCGGCAATCAGCGCGGGAGACAGCCAGTTGGGGGGAGATCACAAAGCCTGGCAGTGGGGCAAACTGCACCGCTACGAGTGGAAAAACGCCAACGGCCAGACCGTGCGCGGCCCGCTGGCGGCTGGCGGCGACCACACCACACTCAACACCGCCGCGTTCAGTTGGGGGCAGGACTTCAACACCACGCAGGCGCCGGCCATGCGCTTTATCGTCGATTTCGGCCAGGCCGAACCGTTGATGGGGCAGAACGGCACCGGCCAGTCCGGCAACCCGGCCAGCCCGCACTACCTCGACAGCGTCGATCCATGGCTCAAGGGGCAATACATGAGCCTGCCGATGCAACCGCAGAACTTTGACAAGGTGTACGGCAAGACGCGGTTGACGCTGACGCCGGGCAAGTAACCCGAGAGGGACCGGGCTTGCTCGCTAAAGCATGCTGCCGGTCCCCATTGATGCTGAAAATCCATTGTGGCGAGGGAGCTTGCTCCCTCGCCAAAGATCTTTGTAACAACGTTCGCCTGGCCCCTCACCATTCTGCGCACCACCCAGGCACAGGAATCTGTCGATGCCCTGTTTTTGTGCAAAGATCCCGCTTTGCCACTTCTTGTATCACCTTTTAAACGCTTGTTCGGCACTCTGGTTCGGAAATTGCTACTTTTAATAGGTCTTACGCTTTCCAGTAACAGTACTTCTGCGCCACAAGCGCTCATATTGGTTCTTAGGGATTGAATAATGAAAAAAGCATTGCTGACCCTTTCTGCACTGGCGTTGTGCATGGCTGCCGGCTCCGCGCTGGCCAAGGAATACAAAGAATTGCGTTTTGGCGTTGACCCTTCCTACGCGCCGTTCGAGTCCAAAGCCGCCGATGGCAGCCTGGTAGGCTTCGACATCGATCTGGGCAATGCGATCTGCGCCGAGCTGAAGGTCAAGTGCAAATGGGTCGAAAGCGATTTCGACGGCATGATTCCAGGCCTCAAAGCCAATAAATTCGACGGTGTGATCTCTTCGATGACCGTCACCCCGGCCCGCGAAAAAGTCATCGACTTCTCCAGCGAGCTGTTCTCCGGCCCAACCGCTTACGTGTTCAAAAAAGGTTCTGGCCTGACCGAAGACGTCGCCTCGCTGAAGGGCAAAACCGTAGGCTACGAGCAAGGCACCATCCAGGAAGCGTACGCCAAAGCCGTTCTGGACAAGGCTGGCGTGAAAACCCAGGCCTATCAGAACCAGGACCAGGTGTATTCCGACCTGACTTCCGGCCGTCTCGACGCCGCGATCCAGGACATGTTGCAAGCCGAACTGGGCTTCTTGAAGTCGCCAAAAGGCACCGATTACGAAATCAGCAAACCGGTGGACAGCGAATTGCTGCCAGCCAAAACAGCGATCGGCATCTCTAAAGGTAACAAAGACCTCAAGGCGCTTCTGGATAAAGGTATCAAAGCGTTACACGACGATGGCACCTACGCCACCATTCAGAAGAAACACTTTGGCGATCTGAACCTGTACAGCGGCAAATAATGCCCGGCGCCCATCTCGCGATGGGCGCTTTTTTCACCCGATCAGGTTGCTGATTTATGCTCGAAAACCTATTACAACACTTGGGGCTCTCTGCCTTCAGCCTTCAGGGCTTCGGTCCGTTGCTGATGGAAGGCACCTGGATGACCATCAAATTATCGGTGATGTCGCTGATGGTGGCCGTGTTGCTCGGCCTGCTGGGCGCCAGTGCCAAGCTGTCAAAAGTCAAACTGCTGCGGATACCGGCCCAGTGCTACACCACGCTGATTCGCGGAGTACCGGACCTGGTACTGATGCTGCTGATCTTCTACAGCCTGCAAACCTGGCTGACCTCGTTTACCGACTTCATGGAATGGGAATACATCGAGATCAACCCGTTCAGCGCCGGGGTCATCACCCTGGGCTTCATTTATGGCGCGTACTTCACTGAAACGTTCCGCGGGGCGATCCTCGCCGTGCCACGGGGCCAGGTCGAAGCTGCCACTGCCTACGGGCTCAAACGCGGCCAACGTTTTCGCTTCGTGGTGTTCCCGCAAATGATGCGCTTCGCCCTGCCGGGTATCGGTAACAACTGGATGGTGATGCTCAAGGCCACCGCACTGGTCTCGATCATCGGCCTCGCCGACCTGGTCAAAGCTGCGCAGGATGCCGGCAAAAGCACTTATCAACTGTTCTACTTCCTGGTACTCGCCGCATTGATTTACCTACTGATCACCAGCGCGTCCAACATGGTCCTGCGCTGGCTCGAACGCCGCTACGCCGCCGGCTCCCGGGAGGCCGTACGATGATCGAACTTTTGCAGGAATACTGGAAACCCTTCCTTTACACCGACGGTTACAACATCACCGGCCTGGCCATGACCATGTGGCTGCTCAGCGCTTCGATCTTCATCGGTTTTCTGGTGTCGATCCCGCTGTCCATCGCTCGGGTTTCATCCAAGGTCTACATCCGCTGGCCGGTGCAATTTTACGTCTACCTGTTCCGGGGCACGCCGCTGTATATCCAGTTGCTGATTTGCTACACCGGCATCTACAGCCTGGCGGCCGTGCGCGCCCAGCCGGTCCTCGATGCGTTCTTTCGCGATGCGATGAACTGCACGATCCTGGCCTTCGCCCTGAACACCTGTGCCTATACCACGGAGATCTTCGCCGGGGCGATTCGCAGCCTGGCCCACGGGGAAGTCGAAGCAGCCAAGGCCTACGGTCTGTCAGGCTGGAAGCTCTATGCCTACGTGATCATGCCGTCAGCCCTGCGTCGCTCGTTGCCTTATTACAGCAACGAAGTGATCCTGATGCTGCACTCGACCACCGTGGCATTCACCGCGACCATCCCCGATGTCCTGAAAGTCGCTCGCGACGCGAACTCTGCGACCTTTCTGACGTTCCAGTCGTTCGGCATCGCCGCGCTGATCTACCTGACCGTTACCTTTGCGCTAGTCGGCCTGTTCCGCCTCGCCGAACGCCGATGGCTGGCTTTCCTCGGGCCGACTCACTAGGACAATTCGTACATGCGCCACCAGATTCATGACCTGCTGGCCCCGCTGCCGGGGACCGTGCGACAGATCCACAGCTTTCACTTCGGCCCGCCGTCGGCCAAAGGCAAGATTTACATCCAATCCTCCCTGCATGCCGATGAACTGCCTGGCATGTTGGTGGCCTGGCACCTCAAGCAACGCCTGGCTGAGCTGGAAGCCGCCGGCCGGCTGCGCAGCGAAATCGTGCTGGTGCCCGTGGCCAACCCGGTTGGCCTGGAACAAGTATTGATGGACGTTCCACTGGGACGCTACGAGCTGGAAAGCGGGCAAAACTTCAATCGCTGGTTCGTCGATTTGAGTGAAGAAGTCGGCAACGAAATCGAAGGCCTGCTTGGCGACGATCCGCAGCGTAACCTCGAACTGATCCGCGACAGCCTGCGCAAGGCTTTGGCGCGGCAGACCGCCGGCACCCAACTGCAATCCCAACGCCTGACCCTGCAACGGCTGGCCTGCGATGCGGACATGGTGCTGGACCTGCATTGCGATTTCGAAGCCGTGGCGCACCTCTACACCACGCCCGAGGCTTGGCCGCAGGTCGAGCCATTGGCGCGCTACATCGGGTCCGAAGCCAGCCTGCTGGCCACCGACTCTGGCGGCCAGTCGTTCGATGAATGCTTCACCCTGCTCTGGTGGCAGTTGAAGGAGCGCTTCGGCGAGCATTTCGACATTCCACTGGGCAGCTTTTCGGTTACCGTCGAATTGCGCGGCCAGGGCGACGTCAATCACCCGCTGGCCAGCCTCGATTGCCAGGCGCTGATCGATTATCTGACTTACTTCGGCGCGATTGCCGGCGAGCCGGCGCCACTGCCGGAACTGGCCTACCCGGCCACACCGCTGGCCGGTGTCGAACCGGTGGCGACACCGGTGGGCGGTCTGCTGGTATTCACTGCCCTGCCCGGGGAATACCTGGAGGCCGGGCAACTGATCGCCGAAGTCATCGACCCGATCAATGATCACGTCACCCCTGTTCATTGCACCGCCGCCGGGCTGATGTACGCCCGTTCGCTGCGGCGCATGGCCACTGCCGGCATGGTGATCGCCCATGTCGCGGGCACCGAAGCCTATCGCAGCGGCTACCTACTTTCGCCTTGAGGATGCATGCCCCATGTACAAACTGACCATCGAAGGCCTGCATAAAAGCTATGGCGATCATCAGGTGCTCAAAGGCGTTTCGCTCAAAGCCAAAACCGGCGACGTCATCAGCCTGATCGGCGCCAGCGGCTCGGGCAAAAGCACCTTTTTGCGCTGCATCAACTTTCTCGAACAACCCAACGACGGCACCATGAGCCTCGACGACCAGCCAGTCCGCATGGTCAAGGATCGTCATGGCATCCACGTCGCCGATGCCGATGAACTGCAACGTATCCGCACCCGCCTGGCCATGGTGTTCCAGCACTTCAACCTGTGGAGCCACATGACCGTGCTGGAAAACATCACCATGGCCCCGCGCCGGGTGCTCGGTTGCAGCAAGAAAGAGGCCGAAGACCGCGCCCGACGTTATCTGGACAAGGTTGGCCTGGCGGCACGCGTGGCGGATCAGTACCCGGCGTTCCTGTCAGGCGGTCAGCAACAACGGGTAGCCATTGCCCGCGCACTGGCCATGGAGCCGGAAGTCATGCTGTTCGACGAACCGACCTCAGCACTCGACCCGGAATTGGTCGGCGAAGTGCTCAAGGTAATTCAGGGCCTGGCCGAAGAAGGCCGGACCATGATCATGGTCACCCATGAAATGAGCTTCGCCCGCAAGGTGTCGAGCCAGGTGCTGTTCCTGCACCAGGGGCTGGTGGAAGAAGAAGGTGCGCCGGAGGATGTTCTGGGTAATCCGAAGAGTGAGCGGTTGAAGCAGTTCCTCAGCGGCAACCTGAAGTAAAAATCGCAGCCTTCGCCAGCTCCTACAGGTATCAGACAACAGGCGCGGGAGGCGGCTCATCCGGCAGGGTGGGCTCTCCGGGTTCTGTCGGATCTTCATTGGGTGTGTCGGGATCAGGCTGAGTGGGGATGCCCCCTGCCATGACTGGCGGATGTGCCAACAAGGACCAGGCCAGCATGCCAACCTGATTGGGCTCAAGCCTTGCCAGTTCGGCACTTATTCGCGGATCGATCTTCATGAAGCACTCCTGAGCGATGGACCGACCCGCCTTGCGCGAATCGGAGCAGTACACCCCATAGAGTGTACGCCCGCTCAGGAATTCCAACGATTTGTCAGACGGTTGACTCAGGTGCGCGGCAGGGTCACGCCACGCTGGCCCTGATACTTGCCGCCACGGTCCTTGTAGGAGACTTCGCACTCTTCGTCCGACTCAAGGAACAACATCTGTGCCACGCCTTCGTTCGCGTAAATTTTCGCCGGCAGATTGGTGGTGTTGGAAAACTCCAGGGTCACGTGACCTTCCCACTCAGGCTCGAGCGGCGTGACGTTGACGATGATGCCGCAACGCGCGTAGGTGCTTTTACCCAGGCAAATGGTCAATACGTTACGCGGGATGCGGAAGTATTCGACGGTGCTGGCCAGAGCGAAGGAGTTCGGCGGAATGATGCACACGTCGCTGTGGATGTCGACGAAGCTGCCAGCATCGAAGTTTTTCGGGTCGACGATCGCCGAATTGATGTTGGTAAACACCTTGAAGTGATTGGTGCAACGCACATCGTAGCCGTAGCTGGACACGCCGTAGGAGATCACACGGCTATCGTCGCTGCCGCGCACCTGGCGCTCGACGAAAGGCTCGATCATGCCGTGTTCCTGCGCCATGCGGCGAATCCACTTGTCCGATTTGATGCTCATGGCGGGTGTCCTGAATAGCGAGGTGGAAAAATTCTGTCCGGCATCTTACCGGGCAGGCGCTCCGGGTTCAAAGTCCGGGAGACAATTCTCGCCGATCCCCCGTGAATTCCGGGGTCTCACCGCCATGTTATGAACCGTCAGTCATTAAAAAAGAGAAACCTTCGCAAGAACCATTGGCACGTTCCGGAAAAAGGGTTAAGGTGGCGCCACTGTGCTGCTTGTGTCACTGAGAATCTCTACACGATATGTTGAATTTCGATCCAACCATCTACAAGAATTTTTCCTGCTCTTTGCACTCAGTCTCGGCCAGGGTTCTTCCTGAGTCGCAGTTATCTTTGTTCAAGGAGTTACACCATGTCTAATCGCCAAACCGGTACCGTTAAGTGGTTCAACGATGAAAAAGGCTTCGGCTTCATCACTCCACAATCCGGTGACGACCTGTTCGTTCACTTCAAAGCTATCCAATCCGACGGCTTCAAAAGCCTGAAAGAAGGCCAACAGGTTTCTTTCATCGCTACCCGCGGTCAGAAAGGCATGCAAGCTGAAGAAGTTCAAGTTATCTAACTTGTACTTGCTTTAGTAAAAAGCCCCGCCCTCAAAAGCGGGGCTTTTTTGTGCCTGTGTGTTTTGCATGGCAAAAAAAGATCGCAGCCTTCAGCAGCTCCCGTAGAAGCTGCCGAAGGCTGCGATCTTTTGATTTTTGTGCGTGTTACCAGGCCACGCCAAAACCCGCCGTGTAACGGGTCTTGCTCAGGTCCGCATCGTCAGTACCGCTGATAATGTCTCGTTCGGCCTTCAGGTTAAGCGATGCCCAATCGGTCACTTTGTAGCGCAAGCCCATTTCCGCATCGAGTGCGTAATCAGCTACGCCCGACAACGGCTTGCCAACTTCGCCATTGGTGAAGAACTCCACCTTCTTGCCGATCAGGTAACGGTTGTAATCCCACTTCATAGCCAAGGAATAGAAATTTTTCTTGCTGCCGTCCGAGAACTCATAATCCGTACGGTTGACCAACGAGCCCAGGGAAAAGGCGCCCAGTTCGTTATCCCAGAATTGATAACCGGGGCCAGTACCGACGGTACGCTGCCGGGAGAGCTCTTCGACTTTGTCGCGCTTGTAGTTCAAACGACCTTGCCAGAACCATTTTTCGGTAAGAAAACGGTCGAGGGCGTACTCAGCCCGCCAATTATCCGTGGTGACCACGTCATCCTGGAACTCGCGGTTGTACTCGCCTTCCGCCGTATGGCGCCACCGACCATGACGCGCGGAGGTCTTGAAGTCGACGTCATAATCATCGGTATCTCTTTCGGCCCGCTGATAATCCAGCGCCATGTCGACATTGCCTTTAAACACCAAATCCTCGACCACCGGTTTAGGCTTGAGCATCTGCTGGATACTGGCCAGTTCCACGGTCTTGGGGCCATCGCCGTTTGCCAGGGTGACCTTGCCATCCTCCGCCGAGTGTAGCGACTTGGCTTTCTCGCCGGTGTAGGCATCTTGCTTGACCAGCAATTGCTGATCGCTTTCCAGGGTTTTCACCTCTTTCCAGTCAATCGACACCGCCCCGGCATACGGGGTCTGGATCAACAGCTTGCCGCCGTCGAAGACTGTGATTTTGCCGCTCAATTTGTCACCGTTTTTCAACCAGACGGTATCGGCGAGCAAGGGAGTGGAAGCACTGACGACAGCGAGGCACAGCAAGGTTCTGGACAACATAAGCGAATCGAAAGCTCAACTTTGCGAAAAAAAGTCGGCTTTATCCCTAAGAATAAGGCCCTGACAAGCACTGACCCGACTATTTCTATTGAGTTCATTTCTCAATGGACGATTCAGGATTTACTCTACAGACGGTAATGCGCACTTTTTTTCAGGAAGCCCGGACGTGACCAACCCCACTGCTGAAACCGAAAGCGCGGCGCAAATCCGACGCACGGCGCTCTACCTGACCCTGGCACAAGTGCCCGAGGGTAAAGTCGTCAGTTACGGCCAGCTTGCCGAACTGGCGGGATTGGGTCGCGCCGCCCGTTGGGTCGGGCGAACGCTGAGCCAATTGCCCGGCGACACCAAATTACCCTGGCACCGGGTGCTGGGTGCCGGCGGCCGGATCAGCCTGCCCGTGGGCAGCCCGTCGGGGGATGAACAACGGGCCCGATTGCGCATGGAAGGCATCAGTGTCCTGAACAATCGTGTTGATATTCAGCGTCATGGCTGGCGCCCGGTAGAGCACAGCGGTTAGAGTGCGCGCTTTGTTTCCGTAATTCTTGAGGCAGACTCCAGCCCATGCCCCGTAAAACCTGGCGCGCCGCGCTCGCCGCCTATGCCAGCCCCTCGACGCTCGTGTTGTTGCTGCTTGGTTTCGCCGCCGGCCTGCCCTACATGCTGGTGTTTTCGACGCTTTCAGTCTGGCTGCGCGAAGCCGGTGTTGCCCGCGAAACCATCGGCTATGCAAGCCTGATCGGCCTGGCCTACGCCTTTAAATGGGTCTGGTCCCCGCTGCTCGACCAATGGCGCCTGCCACTGCTCGGCAAGCTCGGTCGACGACGCTCCTGGCTGGTCCTGGCCCAGGCTCTGGTGATCCTCGGCCTGATCGGGATGGGTTTCTGCGATCCGCAAAAGCACCTGTCCTGGCTGATCGCCATCGCGGTGGTCGTCGCCTTCGCTTCCGCAACGCAAGACATTGCCGTCGATGCCTATCGTCTGGAAATCGCCGAAGAAAACCGCCAGGCCGCATTGGCCGCCAGCTACATGGCCGGTTATCGGGTCGCCGCCCTGCTGGCGACGGCCGGCGCACTGTTCTTCGCCGAAGGGTTCGGCTCCACCGGATTCAACTATAAACATGCGGCGTGGACCGGCACTTATGTGCTATTCGGCGTCTTGATGATCCCGGCGCTGCTGACCACCCTGTTCATGCGCGAACCGCCGGTGCCACTGCGCACTCAGCTTCAGGCCGGACGCTACAGCTTCGTGCATCAATTAGTGTCTGTGTTCGTACTGATCGTGCTGCTGGTGTCGGTACCGGCCATGTTCACCCAGCTCTACTACACCGACTTCGCCAGTGTTCTGTTCAACGGCGTGAGCCTGCTCGACCTGCTGCTCGAAGACCGCGCGTTCCTGCGGGCAATTCTCTACATCACGCTCACCGCTCTGTGCTTGTCGGCCATGGGGCGACGCGGCCTGGCGCCGGTGCTGACGCCGGTCAACGACTTCATCCTGCGTTACCGCTGGCAAGCCCTGCTGCTGCTCGGGCTGATCGCCACTTATCGGATGTCCGACACGGTCATGGGTGTGATGGCCAACGTGTTCTACATCGACCAAGGGTTCACCAAAGATCAGATTGCCAGCGTCAGCAAGATTTTCGGCCTGATCATGACGCTCGTCGGTGCCGGCATGGGCGGCCTGCTGATCGTACGCTTCGGCATCCTGCCCATCCTGTTCATCGGCGGCGTTTCATCGGCCGCTACCAACCTGTTGTTCCTGATGCTTACGGACATGGGTCCCAATCTGCAAATGCTGATCGTCACCATCTCGCTGGATAATTTCAGCTCTGGCCTGGCGACTTCGGCGTTCGTCGCTTACCTGTCGAGCCTGACCAACCTCAAGTTTTCCGCCACCCAGTACGCCCTCCTCAGTTCGATCATGCTCTTGCTGCCCCGTCTGATCGGTGGCTACTCCGGGGTCATGGTGGAGAAATTCGGTTATCACAATTTCTTCCTGATCACCGCCCTGCTGGGCGTGCCGACCCTGTTGCTGATCGCCTTGCACTGGTTCCAGGAAAACCGTCGCGCCGGTCCGACGCCGACGCCGGAGCCGGCTCAGACCCCGGTCGCGGAAGAATCGTAGGATTCTTTACGCCGCAAGCATCGCAGATGGCGAGCAGAATCTCGCCCTCTGCCCACACAGCCGGCCGCACTCCTGTACGCCAGCAGATCTCGCCCGTACAATGTTCCGTCATTTCTCGTCATCAGCAACCGACAACGGCCAACCATGCGCACCAGTCAATTTTTGCTCGCCACACAGAAAGAAACGCCTTCCGACGCGGTCGTCATCAGCCATCAGCTGATGCTGCGCGCCGGCATGATCCGCAAACTCGCCTCGGGCCTGTACACCTGGCTGCCCATGGGCTTGCGAGTGATGCGCAAGGTCGAAGCCATCGTGCGGGAAGAAATGAACGCCGCCGGCTCTCTCGAAGTGTTGATGCCGAGTACCCAACCGGCTGAACTGTGGCAGGAATCCGGTCGCTGGGAAGAATACGGCCCTGAATTGCTGCGCTTCAAGGATCGCCATGGTCGTGACTTCTGCGCCGGCCCGACTCACGAAGAAGTGATCACCGACCTGATGCGCAACGAATTGAGCAGCTACAAACAGCTGCCGATCAACCTGTATCAGATCCAGACCAAATTCCGTGACGAAATCCGCCCACGCTTCGGTTTGATGCGCGGCCGCGAGTTCATCATGAAGGACGCCTATTCGTTCCACGCCGATCAGGCATCGCTGCAGGTCACCTACGACCGCATGCACCAGGCGTATTGCAACGTGTTCACTCGCCTGGGCTTGAAGTTCCGTCCGGTTGAAGCCGACAACGGCTCGATCGGTGGTGCCGGCTCCCACGAATTCCACGTACTGGCCGAATCCGGCGAAGACGACATTGTCTTCAGCAACGGTTCCGACTACGCCGCGAACATCGAGAAAGCCGAAGCCGTACCACGGGAAACCTCTCGCGCCGCTGCGACCGAAGAGCTGCGCCTGGTTGACACACCGAACGCCAAGACCATCGCGCAACTGGTCGAAGGCTTCAACCTGCCGATCGAAAAAACCATCAAGACCCTGGTGGTGCACGCTGAAGAGAAAGGCAAACTGATTGCCCTGATCATCCGTGGCGATCACGAGCTGAACGAAATCAAGGCCGCCAACCAGCCTGGCGTAGCCAGCCCGCTGGTCATGGCTTCCGAAGCCGAACTGCGCGATGCCATTGGCGCCGGCGCCGGCTCCCTGGGCCCGTTGAACCTGCCGCTGCCGATCATCATCGACCGTTCCGTCGAGCTGATGAGTGACTTCGGCATTGGTGCCAATATCGACGACAAGCACTACTTCGGCGTGAACTGGGAGCGCGATCTGCCGGTTCCGACCGTCGCCGACCTGCGTAACGTTGTCTCAGGCGACCCAAGCCCTGACGGCAAAGGCACCCTGGAAATCAAACGCGGCATCGAAGTCGGGCACATCTTCCAGCTGGGCAACAAGTACAGCAAGGCAATGAAGTGCGAAGTGCTGGGCGAGAACGGCAAGCCGGTCACCCTGGAAATGGGCTGCTACGGCATTGGCGTGTCCCGCGTGGTAGCTGCCGCCATCGAGCAGAACAACGACGACAACGGGATCATCTGGAGCGACGCCCTGGCTCCGTTCCAGATTGCCCTGGTACCGCTGCGCTACGAAACCGAGCAGGTTCGCGAAGCCACCGACAAGCTCTACGCAGAATTGACTGCCGCCGGCTTCGAAGTGCTGCTGGATGACCGCGACAAGAAAACCAGCCCTGGCATCAAGTTCGCGGACATGGAACTGATCGGCATTCCACACCGGATCGTGGTCAGTGACCGCGGCCTCGCCGACGGTAACCTGGAATACAAGAGCCGCACCGAGGCCGAGGCGCAAGCGCTGCCGGTCGCTGATGTGCTGTCCTTTCTCCAGGCCCGTATCCGCCGCTGACACCAGATAGGGACGTCATGTTCAAGCGAAACACCTTAGGCCTCGGTGGTGCCGCCCTGTGCGGCGCCCTGCTGGTCAGCGGCTGTGCCAATCAGATGTCACAACGTAGCGAGCACGAGGAACGGGTCGAGCGCAAACTGCTCGATCACAGCCTGCAGATCGATGTCGGCGAGCCCAAGGTGCTTGAGCTGCCGCAACGCCGGGTGAAGATCCACGAGCAGAAGACCTTCGAAGTCACCGAGTTCGAAGTCACGCGCCACTATGACCGCTACACGCCTTACCAACCCTGGAGGGAGATCTATGAGATCCCGCTGGGCGCGGTGGCCGTGGTGGCCGGTGTCGGTGCGAACGTGGTCAACGTGTTCGCCCTCGGCAATCTGCCGGACAGCGTGACGAAGGACTGGCTCAGCTACGGTTTCGCCGGGCTCAACCCGTTCATGAACGTGCAGTCCCATGGCCGGGCGCAACAGAACCTGGCGGGCATCGACGAAGTGCAGCGTGACAAGCGCACGGAATATTCGAGCCTGCCGTGGAGCGAGCGTCCGGTGCAGGTCAAGGCCGGCAAGGACACCTTCGAGCTGAGCACCGACCGTAACGGTGTGTTGCGCCTGAACCTGCTGGACAGTCCGTTCGCCGAACATGACCTCAATCATCTGGGCAAGCTGCAGATCAGCGTCGAGGACAACAAGGACGACGTGCACACCGATTCGTCCCTGGCGATCAGCAGCAACTTGCGAGGCAAGCTGCTCGAAGCGCATGGGCTGATTTACGACGACCTCGAAGACGACGAAGTGAGCCAGTGGGTGCACCGGGTCAAACGTCTGTCGGAACTGGGTCTGGAAGAAGAAGCCAGCGAGCTGGAACAGAGCCTGATCGAACTGACCCGCAACGATCCCGAGTTGCAGGCTGAATTCCTCAAGTCGCTGACCAAGGATGCCGGGCGACTGGTGGCGGATCCGGGACCGAATTAAACGCTTGAAAGCATCGCGGGCGATCCGACTTGCCCGCGATGAAGCCTTACATTCAACGCTGAACTACCGCTCAAACAACTCCATCTGCTCAAACCCGCCCCGCAAATCCTCCAGCCTCACCCCAACCCCCAACAACCGCACCGGTTTCCCGCCTCGATTGAAAGCCTGGGTCAGCATCAACTGATAACTCCCCAGATCCCGCCCTGCCCCGGCCTGCTCCAACGTGGTCTGGGTAAAATCATGGAACTTCACTTTGACGAACGGCTTGCCCGGGCGATAGCTGCTGTCGATCCGTGCCATGCGACCATTCAGGGACTCCAGCAACTCGGGCAATTTATCCAGACAGCTCAGCAGATCCGGCAAATCCACGTCGTAGGTGTTTTCGACGCTGACCGACTGCCGGCGACTGTCGTTGTGCACCAACCGCTCATCGATCCCACGGGCCAGGCTCCAGAGTCGCTCGCCAAAGCTGCCAAATTCGCGCACCAACGCCAATTTGCTCCACTCGCGTAACTGCAAGCAATCGACGATGCCAAGCTTGCCCAGTTTGTCGGCGGTCACTTTGCCAACGCCGTGCAGCTTGCTCACGGGTAAGCCACTGACAAAGTCCTCCACCTGATCCGGCGTGATCACGAACAAGCCATTGGGCTTTTTCCAGTCACTGGCGATCTTGGCAAGAAACTTGTTCGGCGCCACGCCGGCCGACACGGTGATGTGCAGCTGGTTGGACACCCGACGGCGAATATCCTGGGCGATTCGCGTGGCGCTGCCGCCAAAATGCGCGCTGTCCGACACGTCGAGGTAGGCCTCATCCAGGGAAAGCGGCTCGATCAGATCGGTGTAATCGCGAAAGATCGTATGAATTTCCTTCGATGCGTCTCGATAGGCATCCATGCGCGGCTTGACGATGGTCAGGTCCGGACAGAGTTTCAAGGCATGTCCGGAAGACATGGCTGAACGTACACCATAAGCCCGCGCTTCATAGTTGCAGGTGGCAATCACGCCACGCCGATCCGCCGAGCCGCCCACCGCCAGTGGCTTACCGGCCAGGCGCGGGTCGTCACGCATCTCGATGGCGGCGTAGAAACAGTCACAATCGACGTGGATGATTTTTCGCTGCGTCATATAAAAGCGGTGTTCATGGCGAATAAATGAAGTATTGGCGACCCGGACCGGCAGTATCTCACTGACACCTGTATATAGCACCAGTACTCGGAATGTTCTTTTTCATTCGTAGGAAAAGCGCCGGAGGAATTTATTTTCTCAATCGAAAGCATCCTCTCAATAGAGCAACAAGCCTTGCCCTGCTTGCGTTTCAGACCGATCACTCGTCCCTGCCTGCACCTAAGCGCTTGAACAGAAACAGGTTTTACCGAGATTTAAGGTTGACAGCCCGGCGATCCTCTGTAGAATGCCGACACACAGACGCGGGATGGAGCAGTCTGGTAGCTCGTCGGGCTCATAACCCGAAGGTCGTCGGTTCAAATCCGGCTCCCGCAACCAAACATCAAAAAAGGCTACTCGACAGAGTGGCCTTTTTTGTGCGCGCCTGTTTTATAAAAATCAGCGGTCTATGCCTTTCGGCACAGAAACAAGAAATCGTTCTGATTCCGAAACTTAGGTCTCCCCTGCGACCGTTCACCGTCGTTTTACACTTATTTGAGCCATACTGGGATTAACGGTTGACACTCCGGCGTTCGCCTGTAGAATGCCGCCACACAGACGCGGGATGGAGCAGTCTGGTAGCTCGTCGGGCTCATAACCCGAAGGTCGTCGGTTCAAATCCGGCTCCCGCAACCAAACATCAAAAAAGGCTACTCGAAAGAGTGGCCTTTTTTGTATCTGTTGAAAAAGTCCTTTCGCAACAATGATCTGCCACTGTGCAGTGAGCCGTTCGGGATCGCCAGACTGTGAATTCAGACCCCGCTGAACCGCAGACGGAATCCTCAACGACTGATGAGGCGCCATCGCCGACAGCCGGTGAGAGGCGTTAATATTTGTGATTATTTTTTTCTACAGGGATTGGTAACTTGGCTGGATACCCCCATCCTGTCGCGCACAATCCAAGAGGTGATTGATGCGCGCCAACTCGTCTGATCCACAAGACACCGTCACAGCGACACAACCGATCAAAGCCGAGCGTCTGCGCTTGCTGGATCGAATCAGCAAATACCGTCAGCCCATCGGGCTGGCGGTCACTTTGCTGCTGTTCGCCATCGCGCTGATTGCCTGTCGTCATCTGCTGAGCGAACTCGATCTGTATGCGCTGCACGACTCGATCCTTGAAGTGCCGAAACCGGCCTTGTTGGGTGCACTCGGCGCGACTGTCGTCGGCTTCATCATTCTGCTGGGTTACGAATGGTCGGCCAGCCGTTATGCCGGCGTAACTCTGGCACCACGAATACTGGCGCTGGGCGGCTTCACCGCATTCGCCATCGGCAATGCCATCGGTCTTTCGCTGCTGTCGGGAGGCTCGGTTCGCTACCGTTTATATGCGCGTCATGGCGTGGGGGCTTCCGAAGTCGCGCACATGACGCTGTTTGCCAGCCTCTCGCTCGGCTGCGCCCTCCCCCCTTTGGCCGCCCTCGCCACCCTCAGCAACCTGCCCGCCGCTTCCGTGGCCCTGGGTTTCTCCGAGACGTTGCTGGGTGCGATTGCAGTGGCCGTGCTGCTGCTCTCTTCGGTACTGGCGATCGGCATCTACCGTCGTCGCTTGCCGGAACAGCCTTACCCGGACAACCTGCTGGTCAAGGCCGGCCGCCGCACCTTGCGCCTGCCGGGTCGCCGCCTGACTTTCCTGCAACTGGTCATCACCGCCCTGGATGTGGCCGCCGCCGCGACGGTACTCTATCTGTTGCTGCCGGAAGCACCGCCCTTCGGTGCGTTCCTGCTGGTCTATCTGTTGGCCCTGGCCGCCGGCGTACTCAGCCATGTACCGGGCGGTGTCGGGGTGTTCGAAGCGATTTTGCTGGCGGCCTTCGCCGACAAACTCGGTGCCGCGCCGCTGGCGGCTGCGCTGCTGCTCTACCGTCTGATTTATGTGGTGTTGCCGCTGCTGGTGGCTTGTGTCCTGCTGCTGATCAACGAAGGCCAGCGCCTGTTTCAAACGCGCCAGTCCCTGCGTGCCACATCAGGCCTGGCCGCGCCGATTCTGGCGGTGCTGGTGTTCCTGTCCGGCGTGGTGCTGCTGTTCTCCGGTGTAACGCCGGAGATCGATACCCGCCTTGAACACATCGGCTTTCTGATTCCGCATCGGCTGGTTGACGCCTCGCACTTTGGCGCCAGCCTGGTTGGCGTGCTCTGCCTGCTGCTGGCTCAGGGCCTGCGTCGCCGCCTGTCGGCCGCCTGGATGCTGACCACCATTTTGTTGCTGGTAGGCGCCCTGCTCTCGTTGCTCAAGGGGTTCGACTGGGAAGAGGCCTGCCTGATGACCCTGACGGCGAGCCTGCTGGGGGTTTTCCGACGTTCGTTCTACCGCCCCAGCCGTCTGACCGAAGTGCCGTTTTCGCCGCTGTATCTGGTGGCCAGCCTCTGCGTACTCGGCGCATCGATCTGGTTGCTGTTGTTCGCCTATCAGGACGTTCCGTACAGCCATCAGCTCTGGTGGCAGTTCACCCTCGACGCTGACGCCCCACGCGGCCTGCGTTCGTTGCTTGGCGCCGCGGTCCTGCTGGTGGTGGTGTCCCTGACCTGGCTGCTGCGTACCGCGCGCCCGGTGATCCACCTGCCAACGTCCGATGAACTGGAGCGCGCGGTAAACATCCTGATGGCTTCGTCCCAGCCGGATGGCGGCCTGGCCCTGACCGGTGACAAAGCACTGCTGTTTCATCCCAACGACGAAGCATTTCTGATGTACGCCCGCCGTGGCCGCAGCCTGGTAGCGTTGTATGATCCGATCGGCCCGACCCAGCAACGGGCGGAAATGATCTGGCAGTTCCGTGACCTGTGCGATATCCATCACGCCCGCCCTGTGTTTTATCAAGTGCGTGCCGAAAACCTGCCGTACTACATGGACATCGGCCTGACCGCGATCAAGCTCGGCGAAGAAGCCCGGGTCGACCTCAAGCGTTTCGATCTCGAGGCCAAAGGCAAAGAGATGAAGGATTTGCGCTACACCTGGAACCGCGGCACCCGTGACGGTCTGTCACTGGAGATCCATGAGCCGGGGCAAGCGCCAATGGACGAGCTGAAGGCTATTTCGGACGCCTGGCTGACCGGCAAGAATGTGCGCGAGAAAGGCTTCTCGCTGGGGCGTTTCAGTGATGACTACCTCAAGCACTTCCGCGTCGCGGTGATTCGTTTCGAAGGGCGCCCGGTGGCGTTCGCCAACCTGCTTGAGACCTACGGCCATGAACTGGCCAGCCTCGACCTGATGCGCGCACACCCCGACGCCCCGAAGCTGACCATGGAGTTCATGATGGTCGGCCTGATTCAACATTATAAAAATCATGGATACGCACGCTTCAGCCTGGGCATGGTGCCGTTGTCGGGGCTGCAACCCCGGCGCGGTGCACCACTGACCCAGCGCCTGGGGTCGATGGTGTTCCGCCGTGGTGAGCAGCTGTACAACTTCCAAGGTTTGCGCCGCTTCAAAGACAAGTTCCAGCCCGACTGGGAACCTCGTTATATGGCCGTGCCCGCCGGACTCGATCCGCTGGTCGCCCTGGCCGACACTGCCGCCCTGATTGCGGGCGGCTTGACTGGATTGGTGAAACGCTGATGATTCAACGCTCCCTGCGGTACGTACTGGCCACACTGGTAGTGCTGGCCCTGATAGCTGGTGGCGGTTACTGGTACCTGAAACGCCCGGCGCCAGAACCAACCCTCGAACTGCTGACGCCGGCCGATGGTGCCGCGATGACCCGCGTCATCCCCGGCACCACGCCGCGCGCCCAGGTGCTGGTGGCGGTCAATGAAGAGCAGAAGCTCAGCGACAAACAATTGATGACCCTGAGCCGTAGCGGCTCGGCGCAGATCGTCCAGGTGATCCTGCCCAAGGACTGCATCCAACAAGGTCGCGCCCTGCAAGCAGGCCTCAGAACACTCAAAGGCCCGGCAACCCTGGTCAGCGGCATCGGCCCTGGCGCCGTGCTGGCGTGGCGCTGGCTGGCCGAGCAGAAGGATGACAAGGCCCAGGCCATTTCGGTTGACCTGGCCCTGGAAAAGCCCGGCTGCACGCACCTGCTGCCAAAAAGTGCTGCCCACGGTCACTGGCTGGTGGCCTGGAACGACAACCCGGACGACACCAGCGCCGGCTTCGTGCGTGACCAGCCCAACGCCGAAACCAGCATCAGCGACTACGACATCAACCTGCCGCAAGTGCTGAACAACGAACTGCGCAAAACCCTCGTCGGTGGCGATAAAGCCGCCGGCGGCCTGCAGATTCCGGTGGTCGAAGTGCCGGCCGGTCAGGCCAAGGACACCGTCACCCTGTTCCTCTCCGGCGACGGCGGCTGGCGCGACCTGGACCGCGACGTGGCCGGCGAAATGGCCAAGATCGGCTATCCGGTGGTCGGCATCGACACACTGCGCTACTACTGGCAGCACAAGAGCCCGGAACAAAGCGCTCTGGACCTGACCGAACTGATGCAGCACTACCGGCAGAAATGGGGCACCAAGCGCTTCATCCTGACCGGCTACTCATTCGGCGCCGACGTACTGCCTGCCATCTACAACCGCCTGCCGGAAGCGGAGCAGCAGCGGATCGACGCAATCATCCTGCTGGCCTTCGCCCGCACCGGCAGCTTCGAGATCGAAGTCGAAGGCTGGCTCGGCAACGCCGGCAAAGAAGCCGCCACCGGCCCGGAAATGGCCAAGCTGCCCGCCGCGAAAGTGGTGTGCATCTACGGTGAAGAAGAAGTCGACGAGAGCGGCTGCACCGACAAGACCGCCGTGGGCGAAGCGATGAAACTGCCTGGCGGCCATCACTTCGACGAGAACTACCCGGCCCTGGCCCAGCGGTTGGTGGATGCCATCGTGAAGCGTCAAGCGAAGGAGACGGCTGCTCAGGAGTGAGCTGAGCCGCGCTCACAAAAAAGCCCCCGCTGCCTTATGGTTGCGGGGGCTTTTTCATATGAGTGCAATTAAACCAAACACCGCAGATCCCCTGTGGGAGCGGGCTTGCTCGCTCCCACAAGGGATTTCATCGCCTTCCGTTATACCTTCATGAACTGTCCTCAGTCCCAGGATAGAGGACAGTTGCTAACCGAGGCCAAATGAAAATTCAAGAGTTGACCAAACGAATCATTCCACCGGCTTGATGAGCCGAACGTCATGTAAGCTCTCTCGCCACGTTTAGTTTTGTTTACTCAAGGTATCGCAATATCAGATGACGCCCGCAGACCTTGTAGGCAAACTCCGAATCGTCCTTTTTGGGCTCTTTGCCGCCTTGTTGCGCTTTTCTTCGACGGGATACTCTCCGGACGTCGCTGACCATTCAGCGATCGGGCTTGGAAACCCGTCGAGTTAAGTGCAACAGCGCCCCCCATCAGTACGGCAGCGGTTTTTACAGCTGCGATCCTGTTATGGCGGCTGTGCGTGGGACGCCTTCGGGCGTGCCGGTTCCTTAGCTCCCGGTTTTCCAACCTGCGCACAGCTGCCACCCATTCGCTTGGAAACGAACGTGGCCGCTCCCTCGGGTTAAGGAGTTAGACATGAGCAAAACAGATTCGCCCGCTCCCTCAGAACTAAAAACCATCGGTTTCACGCCCCTCATCTACTGCTCCGATCAGGCATTATTCAACGTCCGCGCCGGCGTCCCCATCGTTGATGCCTTGTCGCAAGCTTCCGACCTGCTGTTCCTCGCCAAATCATTTGCCGAGGATGCGGCCTACATAAAAGACACCGACCGCCACGCCTGGGCCGCGCATTATTTGACGGCAATGGGCAAGGCAGTGATTGATGATGTGGTGAAGGTGCTGACCCCGCGACCTGCCCGGACAAAGACCGAATCTGAAGAAGCGCTGCCTGAAAGCCAGTAAAGGCACATTCCAGCAAACACTCAAATCCCCTGTGGGATTTTCGTAGGTTCGGATCAAGTGCCAGACAATAAAAAGCCCCCGCTACCTTCAAGCAACGGGGGCTTTTTTGATGTGGCTTACATCTCGACCTGAGTACCCAACTCAATCACCCGGTTCAGCGGCAGGTTAAAGAACCGCAGGTTGCCGTTAGCATTTTTCAGCATGAAGGCGAACAACGCCTCGCGCCAGCGGGCCATGCCTTCGAGTTTGGAGGCGATGACTGTCTCGCGACTGAGGAAGTACGTGGTGCGCATCGGGCTGAAGTCCAGGTTATCGAGATGACACAGCTTCAGCGCTTGCGGCACGTCCGGCTCGTCGGTGAAACCAAAGTGCAGGATCACCCGGAAGAACCCTTCGCCGTAGGAATCGACCTCGAAACGCCGTTGTGGCGGGACGCGCGGGATGTCTTCGTACACCACCGTCAGCAACACCACCTGCTCGTGCAGCACCTGGTTATGCAGCAGGTTGTGCAACAGCGCGTGAGGCACGGCATCCGGGCGAGCGGTGAGGAACACAGCTGTGCCCTGGACACGATGCGGCGGTTGCACGCGGATGCTGCTGATGAAGATCGGCAACGGTAAACCGCCTTCGTCAAGACGCTCCACCAGCAGTTGCTTGCCGCGTTTCCAGGTAGTCATCAGTACGAACAGCACGATACCGGCGATCACCGGGAACGCCCCGCCCTGAATGATTTTCGGCACGTTGGCGGCGAAGTAGAGTCCGTCCACCAACAGGAAGCCCAGCAACACCGGAACCGCGAGGACAGGTGGCCACTTCCACAACAGCAACATCACCGCCGACACCAGGATAGTGGTCATCAGCATTGTGCCCGTCACCGCCACACCGTAGGCCGAGGCCAGGGCACTGGAGGACTCGAACCCCAGCACCAACAGAATGACGCCAACCATCAGCGACCAGTTCACCGCGCCGATATAGATCTGGCCTTGTTCGGCACTGGAAGTGTGCTGAATCTCCATGCGTGGAATGTAGCCAAGCTGGATTGCCTGACGGGTCAGGGAGAACGCACCGGAGATGACCGCTTGTGAGGCAATCACCGTGGCCATGGTCGATAACGCCACCAACGGGATCAGCGCCCAGCTTGGCGCCAACAGATAGAACGGGTTGCGGGCCGCTTCCGGATCACCGAGCAGCAAGGCGCCCTGCCCGAAGTAGTTCAGCACCAGGGCCGGCAGCACCAGGATGAACCAGGCCCGAGCGATCGGCTTGCGACCGAAGTGGCCCATATCGGCGTACAGCGCCTCTGCACCGGTCAAGGCCAGCACCACGGCACCAAGAATCGTGATCCCCATGCCTGGGTGGTCCATGAAGAAGCGTACGCCCCACCCAGGGTTTATCGCTTGCAACACTTCCGGGTGCTGGCTGATGCCATACACGCCCATCGCACCGAGCACCAGAAACCAGGTGACCATGATCGGCCCGAACAGAATGCCGATCCGCGCCGTACCGTGACGTTGAATCAGAAACAGCGCCACCAGCACCACCAGCGACAGTGGCACCACCCAATGGTCAATGCCTTCAAAAGCCAGCCCCAGCCCTTCAATCGCCGACAGTACGGAAATCGCCGGGGTGATCATGCTGTCACCATAGAACAGCGCCGCACCGATCAGCCCGCAGACCACCAGCAACGTGCGCAATTTTGCACGCCCCCCCGCCGCTCGTCGGGCCAGAGCGGTCAAGGCCATGATCCCGCCTTCGCCCTGGTTGTCGGCACGCAGCACGAACAGTATGTATTTGATCGACACGACCCAGATCAGCGACCAGAAGATCAGCGCCAGAATACCCAGCACGCCGTCATGGTTGACGGACACGCCATAGCCACCGGAAAACACTTCTTTGAGGGTGTACAACGGGCTCGTGCCGATGTCGCCATAAACCACGCCGACCGCCGCGACCAGCATGCTGATCGGCTTCGCCGCCGAATGCCCACCGGCTATCGCCTGACTACTTGCCTGCCCCATCCATCACTCCTACTACTCAGACCTGGGCTTCTTCGAAGAAGCACTATGCTTTGTCGTGCAGCATGCACTGTTTTACTTGTTGTTACAGACGTTTTGTTGACTGTAGAAAATCGGTAAAGCGTAACGGCGCGAAGCATAGCGCAGCACTCGTCGTATTTCCCTGCATAAAGCTGGTCAAGTGCGCCTCTCATCGCTAGAATTGCGCACTTTTTGACCAGAGGCGCAACATAGCGCCCGTCTGTCGCCTTGCCGTCTTCGGCTGGAGGCGTCCCAAACACCGAGGTTAGACATGTCCACCACTCCTGCGCCAGCCAATCCAAAAGTCGGCTTCGTATCCCTGGGTTGCCCGAAAGCACTGGTCGACTCCGAGCGCATCCTTACCCAGCTGCGTATGGAAGGCTATGACGTTGTGTCCACTTATCAGGACGCCGACGTCGTGGTGGTCAACACCTGCGGCTTCATCGACTCGGCCAAGGCAGAGTCTTTGGAAGTGATCGGCGAAGCCATCAAGGAAAACGGCAAGGTCATCGTGACCGGCTGCATGGGTGTGGAAGAAGGCAACATCCGCAACGTGCACCCGAGCGTGCTGGCCGTGACCGGTCCGCAGCAGTACGAGCAAGTGGTCAACGCCGTGCACGACGTGGTGCCGCCGCGCCAGGATCACAACCCGCTGATCGACCTGGTGCCGCCACAAGGGATCAAACTGACTCCGCGCCACTACGCCTATCTGAAGATTTCCGAAGGCTGCAACCACAGCTGCAGCTTCTGCATCATCCCGTCGATGCGCGGCAAACTGGTCAGCCGCCCGGTCGGTGATGTGCTCGACGAGGCCCAGCGCCTGGTCAAGTCCGGCGTCAAAGAGCTGTTGGTAATCTCCCAGGACACCAGCGCCTACGGCGTCGACGTGAAATACCGCACCGGTTTCTGGAACGGCGCGCCGGTGAAAACCCGCATGACCGAACTCTGCGAAGCCCTGAGCACCCTCGGCGTCTGGGTGCGTCTGCACTACGTTTACCCGTACCCGCACGTCGACGAGCTGATCCCGCTGATGGCCGCCGGGAAAATCCTGCCGTACCTGGACATCCCGTTCCAGCACGCCAGCCCGAAAGTCCTCAAAGCCATGAAACGCCCGGCCTTCGAAGACAAGACCCTGGCGCGGATCAAGAACTGGCGCGAGATCTGCCCGGACCTGATCATCCGTTCGACCTTCATCGTCGGCTTCCCCGGCGAAACCGAAGAAGACTTCCAGTACCTGCTGAACTGGCTGACCGAAGCGCAGCTGGACCGCGTTGGCTGCTTCCAGTACTCCCCAGTTGAAGGCGCACCGGCCAACGATCTGGACCTGGAGATCGTTCCGGACGACGTCAAGCAAGACCGCTGGGAGCGTTTCATGGCGCACCAGCAGGCCATCAGCTCGGCACGCCTGCAAATGCGCATCGGCCGTGAAATCGAAGTGCTGGTCGATGAAGTCGACGAGCAAGGCGCGGTCGGCCGTTGCTTCTTCGATGCCCCGGAAATCGACGGCAACGTGTTCATCGACAACGGCAGCAACTTGAAGCCAGGCGACAAAGTCTGGTGCAAAGTGACCGACGCCGACGAATACGACCTGTGGGCTGAACAGATCTAAACGCAAAAAATACGAAAAGCCCTGCTCTCTTGACGAGATGCGGGGCTTTTTTACGTCTATCGTTTTGTGGGAGAAAGAACTCGCGTCATCCACGCAAGAGAGGCCAGCGGGCATGCACCAATACTCGGTCATTCACACACCGAAACAGAGCGACTACGAAGAACTCATCCAAGTGTGGGAAGCCTCGGTGCGCGCCACCCATGACTTTCTGCCCGACAGCTACATCGAATTGCTGAAGGATCTGGTACTGACCCGCTACCTCGACGCGGTGATGCTGATCTGCACCAAAGACTCGCGCCAGCGCATCACCGGGTTTGCCGGCGTCGCGGCGGGCAAGATCGAAATGCTTTTCATCGATCCGGACCACCGGGGCAAGGGCCTGGGCAAGCAATTGCTGCGCTATGCCCTGGAACACCTGAACGCCGATGAGCTGGACGTCAATGAGCAGAATCCGCAGGCCTTGGGGTTTTACTTCAAGCAGGGGTTCGAGGTGATTGGCCGCTCGGAAGTCGATGGCATGGGCCAGCCTTATCCATTGCTGCACATGCGCTTACGCCAAAACCAGCAACACTCGCAGCATGGCTGACACCATACAGAACCCATGTGGGAACGAGCCTGCTCGCGAAAGCAGAGTGTCAACCGACATTGATGTCGGCTGACAGGTTGTATTCGCGAGCAGGCTCGCTCCCACATTAAAAGCACATGCGGCAAATGGAGCCGGGATTAACCGGCGCCCAGCAGGTACAATGCCCACCCCTTTTTTGTTACGGCCCTGTCATGACTGACCCGATTCGTCTCTCCAAACGCCTCATCGAACTCGTCGGCTGTTCCCGTCGGGAGGCTGAGCTGTTCATCGAGGGCGGCTGGGTCACCGTGGACGGTGAAGTCATCGACGAGCCGCAATTCAAGGTCGACACCCAGAAAGTCGAGCTCGACCCCGAAGCCAAGGCCACCGCCCCGGAGCCGGTAACCATCCTGATGAACGTCCCTGTGGGGATGGATGCGGACACGGCCATGCAAACCCTCAGCGCCGAGACCCTGAGCGAAGAACACCGCTACGGCAAACGCCCGCTCAAGGGCCACTTCCTGCGCCTGACCGCCAGCGCCGACCTGCAGGCCAATGCCAGCGGTCTGCTGGTGTTTACCCAGGACTGGAAGATCCTGCGCAAGCTCACCGCCGACGCCAGCAAGATCGAGCAAGAGTATGTGGTCGAGGTCGAAGGCGACATGGTGGCTCACGGCCTCAACCGCCTGAACCACGGCCTGACCTACAAGGGCAAGGAACTGCCGCCGGTCAAAGCCAGCTGGCAGAACGAAAACCGCCTGCGTTTTGCCATGAAGAACCCGCAACCGGGCGTGATCGCCCTGTTCTGCCAGGCCGTCGGCCTGAAGGTCGTTGCCATCCGTCGCATCCGCATCGGCGGCGTGTCCATCGGCAAAGTGCCTGTGGGGCAATGGCGCTACCTGTCCGGCAAAGAGAAGTTCTAAGGCTTTTCCCGCCGCCATACATTTCGGCGCCGCAGTGTCATGCGGCGCCCACAGCTGAATATCAGGACTGCACACATGATTCATAACGACGTACTGCGCAGCGTGCGCTACATGCTCGACATCAGTGACAAGAAAGTCATCGAGATCATCAAACTCGGCGGCATGGAGGTGACCCTGGAAGACCTGGTGACGTACCTCGACAAAAAAGAGGAAGACGAGGAAGGCTTCGTGCGCTGCCCGGACGAGGTCATGGCGCATTTCCTCGACGGCCTGGTGATCTTCAAGCGTGGCAAGGACGAAAGCCGTCCGCCGCAGCCGATCGAAGTGCCGGTGACCAACAACATCATCCTGAAGAAATTGCGCGTGGCCTTCGAATTGAAGGAAGACGACATGCACGCCATTCTCAAGGCGGCCGAGTTCCCGGTGTCCAAGCCTGAGCTGAGCGCGCTGTTCCGCAAGTTCGGCCACACCAATTACCGCCCGTGCGGCGATCAATTGCTGCGCAACTTCCTCAAGGGCCTGACCCTGCGCGTGCGCCCACAGTAAATCGCCCGCGAACCTTGAATTGCCACCGCTCCTGCAAGGGTGGTGGCATCTCTGAGATTGGTGGTGCGGCCATCGCGGGCAGGCCACGCTCCCACAGGTTTTATGCCGTACACAACAGTTGTGTTCGCTCGAAAACCCTGTGGGAGCGTGGCTTGCCCGCGATGACGGACTGACAGGCACCACCGATCTGGCAACCGCTCGGGTTATCATGCCGCCCTAATCCCCGCCTCGACCCCAGACCATGACCTACAGTGTTTCCCCGATCGGCTTCGTGCGCTCCTGCTTCAAGGAGAAGTTCGCCATTCCGCGCCAACCGCAACTGGCCCCGGCCGCTCGCGGCGTGCTGGAGCTGGTGGCACCGTTCGATCAGGGCGATGCGGTGCAGGGGCTGGAACAGGTCAGCCACGTCTGGCTGCTGTTCCTGTTCCATCAGGCCCTGGAAGAAAAGCCACGCCTGAAAGTCCGCCCTCCGCGCCTGGGCGGTAACAAATCCATGGGCGTATTCGCCACTCGAGCGACGCACCGGCCCAATGGCATCGGCCAGTCGGTGGTCAAACTGGACAAGGTCGAAGCCAATCGGCTGTGGATCTCCGGCATCGACTTGCTGGACGGCACGCCGGTGCTCGACATCAAACCCTACGTGCCTTACGCCGACATCATCGACACGGCGTCCAACAGCATCGCCAGTGCCCCGCCACCGTTGATTCCCGTGCAGTGGACAGACTCGGCGCTGCAACAGGCTCACGGCCACGCTCAGCGGCTTGACGAGCCCTTGGTCGAGCTGATCGAGCAATGCCTGGCACAAGACCCACGCCCGGCGTACCAGATGCCTGCACCGGAAAGGGAATACGGCGCGCAGTTCTGGGACCTGGATGTACGCTGGCATTACCCCGAGGCGGGCGTGATCCGCGTCCTCGAAGTCATTCCCGCGAACGCGTAAACGCCAGAAACGAAAAAGCCCGCATCGTCTTTTCAGACAATGCGGTCTTTGGCTTTTATGTGGCTTACTTCTCGACGAACGCACGCTCGATCAGGTAATCACCCGGCTCGCGCATCCGTGGCGAAACTTTCAGGCCGAAGCTGTTCAACACTTCACTGGTCTCGTCGAGCATGCTCGGGCTACCGCACAGCATGGCGCGGTCGTCCTGCGGGTTGATCGGCGGCAGACCGATGTCGCTGAACAGCTTGCCGCTGCGCATCAGGTCGGTCAGACGGCCCTCGTTCTCGAACGGCTCGCGGGTCACGGTCGGGTAGTAGATCAACTTGTCACGCAGCGCCTCGCCGAAGAACTCGTTCTGCGGCAGGTGCTCGGTGATGAACTCGCGGTAAGCGACTTCGTTGACGTAACGCACGCCGTGGCACAGGATCACTTTTTCGAAACGCTCATAGGTTTCCGGATCCTGGATGACGCTCATGAATGGCGCCAGACCGGTACCGGTGCTGAGCAGGTATAAATGTTTGCCAGGTTTCAAATCGTCCAGCACCAGCGTGCCCGTAGGCTTCTTGCTGATGATGATCTCGTCGCCTTCCTTCAGATGCTGCAACTGGGAAGTCAGTGGACCATCAGGCACCTTGATGCTGAAGAACTCCAGATGCTCTTCCCAGTTCGGGCTGGCAATCGAGTAAGCGCGCATAAGCGGGCGGCCGTTGGGCTGTTGCAGGCCGATCATCACGAACTGACCGTTCTCGAAGCGCAGGCCCGGATCACGGGTGCACTTGAAGCTGAACAGAGTGTCGTTCCAGTGGTGAACACTGAGGACACGCTCGTGGTTCATGTTGCTCATGTACGTGGGACTCCTGGAGATTTGGTCTGCGCATGCTCTGCGCCCGCTCTGGAAAAATGAGCTGCTGCGCGCAATTGCATCGCATTCTAATGGCAGCGACAATATCTGTTAAATGGATTATTAAGATAAGGGTTATCGGTTATATCGATATGCGATTTACTCTCCGTCAACTTCAAGTATTCGTCGCCGTCGCTCAGCAGGAAAGCGTATCCCGTGCTGCGGGTCTGCTCAACCTCTCACAATCGGCGGCGAGCACCTCGATCACCGAGCTAGAGCGTCAGTGCAGCTGTCAGCTGTTCGATCGCGCCGGCAAACGGCTAAGCCTCAACGCCCTCGGCAAACAGCTGCTGCCGCAGGCGGTGGCCCTGCTCGATCAGGCCAAGGAGATCGAAGACCTGCTTAACGGCAAGTCCGGTTTCGGCTCCCTGGCGGTCGGCGCGACCCTGACCATCGGCAATTACCTCGCCACCCTGCTAATCGGTAGCTTCATGCAGCGCCATCCGGAAAGCCAGGTGAAGCTGCATGTGCAGAACACCGCCAACATCGTGCAACAGGTCGCGCACTATGAAATTGATCTGGGTCTAATCGAAGGCGACTGCAGCCATCCAGACATCGAAGTGCAGAGTTGGGTCGAAGATGAGCTGGTGGTGTTCTGTGCGCCCCAGCATCCGCTGGCCAAACGTGGCATAGCGACCATGGAGGAGCTGAGTCATGAGGCGTGGATTCTCCGCGAGCAAGGCTCGGGCACGCGGCTGACATTCGACCAGGCCATGCGACACCATCGCAGCTCGCTGAACATTCGCCTGGAACTGGAACACACCGAAGCGATCAAGCGCGCGGTGGAGTCAGGTTTGGGGATTGGCTGCATTTCGCGCCTGGCACTGCGCGATGCGTTCCGCCGCGGCAGTCTGGTGCCAGTGGAAACACCGGATCTGGACCTGGCGCGGCAGTTCTATTTCATCTGGCACAAACAGAAATATCAGACGTCGGCGATGCGCGAATTTCTTGAACTGTGTCGCGCGTTCACCGCCGGGGTTCAGCGTAGCGATGAGATCGTCCTGCCCTCCATCGCTTAAAGCAGGATCACCGCCCACACCAGAGCAATCATGCTCAAGGCCACCAATTGAGCGGCGCTGCCCATGTCCTTGGCGTTCTTGGACAGGGGGTGCAGTTCAAGGGAAATGCGGTCGATGGCCGCTTCCACCGCCGAGTTGAGCAATTCGACGATCAAGGCCAATAGGCAGACAGCAATCAGCAGCGCCTGCTCCACACGGCTGACATTCAGGAAGAACGACAGCGGAATCAGGATGGCATTAAGTAACACCAACTGCCGGAAGGCTGCTTCGCCGGTGAAAGCCGCGCGCAAGCCGTCCAGGGAATAGCCGGAGGCGTTAAGGATGCGTTTGAGGCCGGTCTGGCCTTTGAAAGGTGACATAGAGTAAGCAACTGACCAAAAAAGAAGTGGGAAAGCTAGATTAAGCAAAGTCAAAAAAGCGTGAACGCGTAGCACCTTAGTGGCTCGAAATTGACTCAAGTTGTTGCAAGAGCAGCGCCGCCTGAGTTCGGGTCCGTACATTCAACTTACGGAAAATGGCCGTGACGTGGGCCTTGATCGTCGCTTCTGAAACGCTCAATTCGTAAGCAATCTGCTTGTTCAGCAAACCTTCACAGACCATGGTCAACACCCGGAACTGCTGGGGTGTCAGGCTGGCAAGGCCTTCGCTGGCAGCCTTGGCTTCGGCGGAAACGCTGACCGCCTCGAAGGCCTGGGGCGGCCAGAAAACGTCGCCATCGAGTACCGCGCGTACGGCTTTTTGAATAACGCTAAGGTCACTGGACTTGGGAATGAAACCACTGGCACCGAACTCACGGGACTTCACCATGATCGACGCCTCTTCCTGAGCCGACACCATCACCACCGGAATCTGCGGGTACTGCCCACGTAGCAGCACCAACCCGGAAAAACCGTAAGCGCCCGGCATGTTCAGGTCCAGTAATACCAGATCCCAGTCGGCCTTTTCGCTCAGACGGGTTTCCAGTTCGGCAATGCTCGCCACTTCTACCAGACGGACATCCGGGCCAAGGCCCAGGGTCAACGCTTGATGCAAGGCACTGCGAAAAAGAGGGTGGTCATCGGCAATCAGGATTTCGTATGTGGCCATTCTTCAAATGATCCTGTTTTTTTATGGGATGCCTGATGCATTCAGGCCTCGCCAAAACAACTCGAGGTGCAGCCACGCAGCGGCACCAACAGGGCACGTTCAACGCCAATCACGTGGCTCTTCACGTAAAAAATATGGCGTACAAAACCTTGGCCGCATCCTGATCGGCGCCAAGCATGCCCAGCGAAGCCGGGGTGGTCAAGTTGCATGGCGCTGCCAACGGGCCTCGTTGTTTGCAGTATGGGCGACGCTCAGCAAACAACAGGTGCGGCATGCTGCACAAAAGGCATCAGCTCGGCGTGGGCCGGGGTCGCAACATTCATGTCCAGCTGATGTTTAGCGTCCAGGTAATGCTGGCTGAACACATCAAAATAGGCGTCCAGTGCCGATGCAGCTGCTGTATCGCCGGCAAGATCGAGGCACAGCGCCGCGACTTCCGCCGTGCACAGGTGCTCACTGCGCGTAGACCTGCGCAATCGGTAGCGTGAAAGCTTCTCGGGGAGCAGGCTCAAAATCGGGAATGCATCGAAATAGGGACTTTTACGGAAAATCTTCCGGGCTTCGGTCCAGGTGGCGTCCAGCAGAATGAACAGTGGGCGCTTGGTACCATCGACCTCGACGCTGTGGGTGACTCGCTCGGGCTCGACGTATTCGCCTGGAAACACCAGGTATGGCTGCCATTGCGGGTCGGCCAACAGCGCCAACAATTGTTCGTCGACTTCGGTGCGCGACCAGATGAATGCATGGTTGTCGCGCACTACATCGGCAATCAGCCAACCAGTATTGCTCGGCTTGAACACTTCTTTGTTGGTCATGATCAGGCACACGCCGCTGCGGGTCTCGACCTGCGGGCGCCAGGCGCACAGACAGTGGCTCTCGATCACCCGGCAAGCACGGCAGCGCGGCGCCCGCCAGCCACGGGCCTGAATCGGCTTGATGCCCTCTTCCTCTCGCTGATCACGCAAGCGGGCTACGGCGTTGGGGGCATGGTTCATCGTGAGCAACACCGGCAGACAGGAAAACTCGACACAAAAAGCACTCGGCAGGACAAAAAGTGGCAGCAGTTTACCAGAGCGACTGGCGCAAGCCTGTACCGTCCAGGCCTCCTCCCCTATAATTCGCCGCCACTGAACGCACAGCCACGTGGCTGGTCGAACCACCAGTCACTGAACCAGGAGAGTTTCATGCTGCGCCTTATCGTTCCCACCGCTGCCGTTTTGCTGGCGTCGTCCTTCAGCGCTCAGGCTGCTTCCTTGAGTGAGCAGAATCTGAACAGAGAGCTGCGAAACGTCGCCGTACAAAGCAGCGTTGGCACTCCACGGGCGATCAACGAAGACATTCTTGATCAGGGCTACACTGCCGAAGGAAAAGTGCTGATCAACCACTTGAGCGTGCAAAGCAGCCACGCCGAAAAAATGCGCGCCGATCCAAAAGCGGTGTACTTCCAGCTTGGCGCCTCCGTATGCAGAAACGAAGGGTTCCGCAAGCTGATGGCCAAGGGCGCGATCATGCGTTACGACTTTACCGAGGTGAAGACCAACCGCCCGGTCGGCTCTGCAAGCTTCCAGGAATCGGACTGCCCGAAAGCGACTCCCGCGAAGAAGAAATAATTATCTGGCATTGGCGCGCCGCTGTTCATCCTCGGCGCGCAGCTCTGCCAACAGCGCCTGCAAGTAGCGCGAACGCCGCTCCCCGCCCTCCAGACGTCGGCAGCACTCCTCTTCGAGACTCAAATGATGGGTCTCGGCCGATGCTTTCAACAATCGATACAGTTGCGCATCGATCTCCAGAGTGACGCTGGGCATGATTTCTCGCCTCCCTGCACGCATTGATCGCCGTTGATCACGCGATAAATCCCTTAATTGCTTGAACGTTGCGTCCTGCCATTGACGCAACGTTGTCGTGTGACGCCTGTAACTTAGTAAATCAGAGCGCAGGACATACGGCTCGCGTTCAGACGAGCGGTGAAAGCACCTTGCAAATCGTCAATAAGCGGTTGCCAGGAAAGACTTTACGGCGCAATGATCAAACCAGCGCAAATCGTTGCGAGGGTCTAAATTCAAAGTGTTCACGTTGTTTTTTTCAAGGGCAGAAAAGGGGCTGCCCATGGCGCGTCTTATTGTGCGAACGTTTCTTTCATTCAAGGGATAAACAGAGCCCGTATGGATGGCTCGATTGCAACCGAGTCAGGTGGAGCGCCCAGGCAAGGGCTTGGGCAGACAGCGACACAAGGGGTGTCGCGGCGCCGACGAGTGTTTTGTCGGGCCGAGGGTTCTGTGCAGAAGGAGAAGTTGAATGCCTTACCAACCGAATGACCTCCTGAGCCGTCATTTTCAAGAAAGCGGCCACGACCTCACCAGCAAGGTCGAAGAACAACTCAACCTGGTTTCACCCAACAGCCCCAACATCCCGATTTACCGCGACATGATCCTGACTGTGCTGCGCATGGCCCAGGAAGATCACAACCGCTGGAACGCCAAGATCACCCTGCAAGCCCTGCGCGAACTCGAGCATGCCTTTCGTGTGATGGAGCAGTTCAAGGGGCGCCGCAAAGTCACCGTTTTCGGCTCGGCCCGCACACCGATCGAACACCCGCTGTATGGTCTGGCCCGAGAACTTGGCGCCGCCCTGGCGCGCTCGGACATGATGGTCATCACCGGTGCCGGTGGCGGCATCATGGCGGCGGCCCATGAAGGTGCCGGCCTGGAACACAGCCTGGGATTCAATATCACCCTGCCCTTCGAGCAACATGCCAACCCCACGGTCAATGGCACCGCCAACCTGCTGCCCTTCCACTTTTTCTTTACCCGCAAGCTGTTCTTCGTCAAGGAAGCCGATGCGCTGGTCCTGTGCCCTGGCGGTTTCGGTACGCTGGATGAAGCGCTGGAAGTGTTGACCCTGATCCAGACCGGTAAAAGCCCGCTGGTGCCCGTGGTGCTACTGGATGCACCAGGCGGCACGTTCTGGCAAGGCGCGCTGGACTTCATTCATCATCAACTGGAGGAGAATCGCTACATCCTGCCGACCGACATGAAGCTGTTGAGCCTGGTCTACAGCGCTGAAGACGCAGTGGAGCAGATCAACCAGTTCTACAGCAACTTCCACTCCAGCCGCTGGCTCAAGCATCAGTTCGTGATTCGCATGAATCACAAACTCAGCGACCGGGCGCTTGAACACATACAGGAGGCGTTCGCCGACTTGTGCCTGAGCGATCATTTCCATCAACACACCTACAGTGGCGAGGAGCACGACGAAGCGCAGTTCAGCCATCTGGCGCGACTGTCCTTCACGTTCAATGCTCGTGATCATGGCCGTCTGCGGGAATTGGTGGACTACATCAACCTGCCGGAAAACTGGGCCCAGTCCAAACCTCAGGCACAACAGCGTACGCGAGAACCGTCCAAGGTGACCTGAACAAAAAACGGCCCGCTATCGAAATAGCGGGCCGTTTTTATTCAATCGTCCATCCCTCGGCCGCTGAACAAGCGGTTGATCATCTCCATGGAATATCCCCGATAACTCAGGAACCTGCCCTGCTTGGCGCGCTCCCGGGCGTCTATCGGTAAATGCCCGGAAAATTTGCGCCGCCAGGTGTCTTCCAGTTGTTCCTGCCAGTGGATACCGCTCTCGCGTAAAGCCAGCTCGATGTCGGTACGTTGCAGACCGCGCTGGCTCAGCTCTTCGCGAATTCGCAAAGGGCCATAACCGGAACGGGCACGGTAGGAAACGAAACTCTCGAGGTAACGGGATTCGGACAACAGGCCCTCTTCCGTCAAGCGGTCGAGTGCTGTGTCGATCATTTCAGGGAGGGCGCCGCGCTGACGCAGTTTACGCGTCAGCTCGACTCGACCGTGCTCGCGTCGCGCGAGCAGGTCCATTGCGGTTCGCCGCACCGCGACGAGTGTATCGAGTACGGCGGTCATTGGATCGATCAGATATCAGCGTCAGCCAGGTCGTCTTCAGTCTCTCTGACGGCCGAAGCCTTGACGTCCGGTGCCGGGGTCAGCAGCTTGTCGCGCAGCTGCTTCTCGAGGGTCGCGGCGATTTCCGGGTTGTCTGCCAGGAACTTGGCCGAGTTGGCCTTGCCCTGACCGATCTTGGTGCCGTTGTAGGCATACCAGGCACCGGACTTCTCGACGAAACCGTGCAGAACACCCAGGTCGATCATCTCACCGTTGAGGTAGATGCCCTTGCCGTAAAGAATCTGGAACTCGGCCTGACGGAACGGCGAAGCCACCTTGTTCTTCACGACTTTGACGCGGGTTTCGCTACCGACGACTTCATCACCTTCTTTCACTGCGCCAGTACGGCGGATGTCCAGACGAACCGAGGCGTAGAACTTCAGCGCGTTACCACCGGTGGTGGTTTCCGGGCTGCCGAACATCACGCCGATTTTCATGCGGATCTGGTTGATGAAGATCACCAGGCAGTTGGCGTTCTTGATGTTACCGGTGATTTTACGCAGCGCCTGGGACATCAGACGGGCTTGCAGGCCCACGTGCATGTCGCCCATTTCGCCTTCGATTTCAGCCTTTGGCACCAGAGCGGCCACGGAGTCGACGATGATCACGTCAACGGCGTTGGAACGCACCAGCATGTCGGTGATTTCCAGGGCCTGCTCGCCGGTGTCTGGCTGGGAAACCAGCAGGTCGTCGACGTTGACGCCCAGTTTGCCGGCGTACTCAGGGTCGAGGGCGTGTTCGGCGTCGACGAATGCGCAGGTCGCGCCGGCTTTTTGAGCCTGGGCGATCACCGACAGTGTCAGGGTGGTTTTACCGGAGGATTCAGGACCGTAGATTTCAACGATACGGCCTTTTGGCAGACCGCCAATGCCGAGCGCGATGTCCAGACCCAGAGAGCCAGTGGAAATGGCCGGGATCGCCTGACGGTCCTGATCGCCCATACGCATTACGGCACCCTTGCCGAATTGACGTTCGATCTGACCCAGGGCCGCAGCCAAGGCTTTCTTCTTGTTGTCGTCCATTAAAGTCCTCACGTAATCAATAAGGCCTGACGGCCAACACCTGTATAAGTAGCCAGTATTATTCCACAGCGTTTCAGGATCGCCTACCCCTGATTTGAGATTTCTCCAGCGACATGGCGCAGCAGCCCCTCTAGCGCGGCCTTCACCGTTTGTCGGCGGACCTCGTCACGGTTACCAGGAAAGTACTGGACCTCGCTGAACACCTGATCGCCAATGCCCCAGGCCAGCCACACCGTGCCCACGGGCTTGCTCGGCGAACCGCCGTCCGGCCCCGCCACACCGCTGACCGCCACGGCAAAACGCGCCCGGCTTTTTTCCTGCGCGCCGCGGACCATGGCCTCGACCACCTCGCGACTGACCGCCCCTACGGTCGAAAACAACTCGGCCGGGACATCCAGCTGCCGGGTTTTCTGTCGGTTGGAGTAGGTGACATAACCGGCCTCGAACCACGCCGAACTCCCCGGAATACGCGTGATCGCCTCGGCAATCCCGCCACCGGTGCAGGATTCGGCCGTGGTGACGTGGGCATTGAGAACCTGCAAGCGTCTGCCAAGTTCAGCGGCCAGCTGAGTGATATCTTTCACGACTCTCTCCTGATCGAGCGGAATGAGGCCTACCGTACACGAGCCGATCACGCTTGCAAGGTTCAGGATCGATCAAAATGTTAGCGAGCGAGGGCTCTGACATAGGCCTGACATGCCTGCAAGGCAATCAGCCCGCGGTCGCCTGTGTCGGTGATGGCGATAATTCGTTGAGCATACGCCGGGTCAAGTCGGGCTCGCGGGGCACCATGATCCACGCCGCCGGTGCGGGAGGCGGCTGGCACTGCACAGGTTGAGGCCGCGTCATGGGCATCGAGGAGGACTGACAAGCGCACATCAGCAGTGGCAAGACGATCGCGCAGGCGACCTTGATCACGTTCGGCATCGCTAAGCGCTCGATAATGGGTTTGTTCACTGGCCGAAAGTCGTTGCTCCAGGGCCAGACGCTTGTCCTGGTTGGCCTGTTGCTGCGTGGCGGCCGCCAGGGTCAATTGATTCAGCGTCTCGGCGTGCAGCCTGGCCTGCTCCGCCAGTTGCCGACCGTAGCGCCAATCCTGAACCTTCCAAGCCAGTGCAGCAGAACAGCCGGCCAGCACCAGCAGGCCGATCACCCGCCAGGAGATCAGGCCGAAGACTGGCATAGCACCGCCCTCGCCCGCGCCCAGAGTTCCAGTCGATCCTGCAAGCCGTTCAGCCCGCCGTTGATACGGCGGGTGATGCTGTTGAACTGGTCGCGATCGGCCAATTCATTCAGGCCATTCTGTTCCCAGAACCACGCGGCTGATTCGGCCGCCCACTGAGGCTGCTCCAGCATTTCAGGCAGAGCTAACAGACGTTCATCGCCAAACAGGCCGAGACTGCATTGGCGGTAGTTGTTGCGGCCGGTGATCTGGATCAGGCCACGGCCACGGTACTTTTGACCGTCGCCGTCGGGTTCCGGGGTGTTGCCCAAGCGAATGGCTAGCGTGCCGGTGTCGTATTTGCTCAGGTATTGAGGGCTGCCCAGCTCACGTACGTACTGTAATTGCCCCGACTCGTGACCGACTTGCGCGAGGAAGGCGGCGATGCGTTTGGGGGTGTTGATGTTGCGGTTAGACATAGCGGTGTTTAGGGCGGAAATGAAAACGCTCGCTTGGGTGCGGGCGTTGGGGAAAATGTTGAGCAATTGTTGATCGGTGAAGCGCATCGCTCGCTCCTGTGGTTAATGGATGACACTCCCAAAATCAGTGAGGATCGGAGTGATCTTCATGAGGGAGCTCCAGTTGTATGGAAGGTGCAGTCAGAAACCTGTGGGAGTGAGCCTGTTCGCGATGGGCGGTGGATCAGGCAACATCAACGCTGGTTTTGATGGCCTCATCGCGAGCAGGCTGCTCCCACAGAGATCTCGGTTGTACGCAAGGGTTGTGCGGGACACTGAACAAAATGTGGGAGCAGGCTTCCCCTCAACCATAGAATCTCCCGCAGGGAGTTGGTGTCAGGCCTTGGCGTCCAGGCAGGTCGCGTCAATCTTGCAGCGATAGCTTTTTTCCCGATCACCGCTGGCGGTGACTTTGTCGATCGACCAGCGACCGCGCATGAAATCCGGCCAGGTGGGGTCCAGCAAAACGATCCCTTCAGCGGACAATCCCGGATTGCCAGGGCATTCGATCGTCACCTTGAGCGCTTCACGCATCATCCGGCGCACCTCGCCTTCGGCGGCGGCCCGGGCATCGTCTGCGCTCTGAAAACGCTGGCGGAGAGTCTTGAACGGCGCGATGCCGCTCTCCTCGACCCGCACTTTGCCGGCCGCCACATCCCACCAACTGGTCTTGCAGCCCTGGTATTTCGCCCGGGCGGTTTCATCCAGAACGGCAGAGATAAAGGAGTGATCCCCTGGGCGATTGTTGGTCGTCACCGACAGCTTTATGGTCGGCAGAACTTTGCCCGATAACGATTTCGCCTGACCGCGCCGTGCCAGCACATACAGCTCGTTGACCGGTTTGGCGACGGCGTCATGCAGGTAGGCCAGTCGCGTCAGAAAACCCATGTCGGTTTCGTTGGACTGATCGATGTGCTCGATTTTTATCAGCGACAGATCCGGGGCCACACGGGGGGAAAAGCCGTGCCTGGACGTCAACTGACGAAACAGCGCACCCAAGGTCGTCGGGCCATGGCTGACCGACCGGCGCTGCTTGAATCCGGTCTGATCCGCCGCACTGAATGGCGCCGCCGTAGCCACCAGTGTCAGACGCAAAGGAAACAGAGTCGGCGTGCGCCGGGTAATGACGAACTCACCTTTATCCACCAGCCCCGACTCCAGATAACCGACCCGCAGGCCGATTTTTCCGCCCAGGCTGGGCAACCCTTCAAGTCCATCCAGACTGATGAGGAGCGTCAGTTGATCCGACTCGATCCCCGCCGCGTCGATGTGCGTCCAACTGAGCAATCGCTCGTTGAGCAGCGCAGCGTTCGCTCCGTAAATTTCCACCGCAGGCGTGAAACCCAGTGACATGCTGCCTCCTTAATCCCAGGCCGAAACCGGTGTGGGTGCAACGGGTTTCGAATCCACTTCCGGCAGGACAACCCACACCCCCGCCGGCAATACCGGCCCCCATTCAGCAAGGTCCGGATTGAGAAGCCAGAGCGCTTGCTCGGTGGCGTCGTCACAACGCTCAAGCTCGCGGTAAAGCAACAGATTCACCGAATCACCGGCGATACTTCGAACCCTACGCATTAGCGAACTCCGTCAAATCGACCACCCAGCCGACCACCATCGCGGTGCCGTCATCAATGACGTCACTTTGGGTTTCCGACACCTTGTTGATCTGCCATAGGCCCCAGTTGCGGCCGATGCCGTCAACCAGCGGCAAAGGGATGCGCAATGCCTGCAATGCACGCAGCTCATCGAGCCGATCCATGGCCGTCGCGTACATCGACTTGCCCGTTATCGTCAGCCCTTGCAGGCCTTGGCCGACCTGACTGGATTTTGGTTTGCTGGTGAGAATGTCGATGCTCTTCCAGCCGCCATCCGAGGTGCGCACCAGGCTGTGGTAGGCGAAGTTTCTGGACAGGCCGAAAATGAAACTGCCCAACGCCATTTGCTGACGCATCACGTACCTCCGTCGGTCAGGGCCGCGTCACTTCGCATGGCGAGTGAGTTGGGCATGGTCATCAATCCGAATTGGCCCGTGATCTGTTGCACAACCAGGTTCGCCAATTGACTGGCGCTGGCCTGATCCTGGCCGTTGATGTAGATGTTCGCGTTGACCGTGTTCTGTTGATTACTCGTCTGGGCGTTGGTCAGGTCTTTGCTGACCTGATCTGGAGCGGCGAGCTTGTCGGCGGGCGTAGCGAGTTTTTCACCCAGCCATTCCCCTCCCCAACTGCCCGCCACACCACCCAACAAGCCACCGATCACCCCACCGACTGCGGTGCCCAGAATAGGCACCACGCTGCCGATCATGGCGCCGGCAGCAGCGCCGGCATAAGTACCGGCGAGCCCGCCACCGGCCGAGCCCAGCGCCCCGCCGACCGCTTTGGTATCACCGGCCTGCAAGCCTTTGACGGCATCGTAACCAGCACTGAGCAGCATCAGTGGCGCGACCCGTTTGGTGACTGCCGAGCCCATTCTGGCGGCACCCAGCAAGCGACTCCCGGTCGACATACGTGGCAGCTTGGTAGTGCTTTTAGGGAAGGGTTTGATCGCGGCTTTTCCAGGAGTAGTACCTTTTTCGGCCCTACCGCCTCGGGGTTGTTTTTTGCCCTTACGGCCGCGTGCCTTGGCATCAACTGTCCGATCCCCCGCTTCGGGGATCGGTCGCGCACCTGCCAGAACCAGTAGTTTTGTCGCGGCAGCGGTGATGGCCGAGGCCATCGCTACCTTGATTTCAGCGCCACGCGCCAACGCAATGGCCCCTGCGAGTACGAGCAATCCTGCAGTAGCTTTCGGTTGTGCTTCAGCGACCCCGCTCAAACCATCGGCCAATGCACCGAGCGACACCATCAAGCCGTCAGTCAACGGTGCCAAAGCATTGCCGCCCGCAGCAAACATTCGGTTTTTACTCGCATCCAGCGCATTCCAGCGCCCTTGCGAGGTTTCCCCCAGCGCCTCGGCGGTTTTCGCTACGGAGCCGTTGTATTTCGGCAACGCCCCGTCGGATGTCCGCTCGGACACCAGCAAAAAAGCCTTTTGGACGTCTTCCGGTTTTTTCATCAGTTCAAGAATCGCCGCGTTATCACCGAACAATGTCTTGGTCAGTGACTGCTGCTCTTCTGCAGGTTTTTTCTTCAGTGCATCAAGCACCAAGTTGATCGTTCCCGGTGCATCCTTGCGCAGGCCATCAGCCAACATCCCGGGATTAAATTTACCGTCCAGGTCAGCCCAGGCCTTGCGCTGTTCCGGTGAGGCCGCGTTCCCCTTGGCCAAAACCGTGGTGAAACCTTTCAAAGCCTCACCGGCACCGGCCTTGTCCGCGCCGCTGTTCAAGAACGCCGCCGCGAGGGCCGCCATCTGTTCCGGGGTCATTCCCGCGGCGATGCCCGCCTCGCCACTGCGTTGCACGACAGAGCCGATGTCTGCCGCTTTGACATTCAGGCCGCTGTTGCCGAGATGGTTGGTTGCGTCCGCCAGGCTCAGGCTTTGTCCCCGATCCAGCTTCATCGAGGTGCGCCAGCCCATCAGCATCTCGCTGGCGGCCTTCACGTCGAGATTGAACGCCGACGCCGTCACCGCACTATCGCGGGTGAAGTTCAGCAGTTCATCCTGTTTTTTGGCCGGATCGAGCCCGTCCCCGATACCCGCCTTCGCCGCCGCCAACTCGACCTGGGCCAGTTGAACCGCCGTTGCCCCGCTCGGAGCAACCTGCTTGTCAGTGGCCATTTTCAGGTTGGCCTCCGACAGTTTCTGCAACTGGACGTTGTCCAGTTTCAGCACTTGGTTGAGTTCAACCATCGCCAGCTCAGTCGCCATCGCAGACTTGAGTAAATCCGGCGGCGTGCGCTGATCAACCTCAGCCTTGAGCTTTGACTTTGGCTCACTGCCTGCCGCCGACACCGAAGCGTTCGCCTTGAGCAGCGACTGCTGCGACGACAGGGCAATGTTCAGCAACGCCAAGGTTTCACGCAGCTTTACCTGCTCCGACACCAGCAGACGGATGTCGAGGCTGGCCGTGGTCAGTGCCAGGTTCAGCCCCGACGTTTCAGACGCGCTGCCGAGTTGCGGCAATTCGATGCTCGCACCGGACAGCGAATACTTACTGTCTGCCATTCCGCTCTACTCCTGTTTCACGCCAAGGCGAGTGATCGCGATGTCGTAACGGCGCAATGCCTTGCCGGCGTCCCACTCCAGAATTTCCGCCTCACTTACCGAGTAAATGAGCGGCACCACATCGAGGATTACTTCGATGTCGCGCTCCGAAAGAAGTCCGCCGGTTTGTTTAAAAAATCGTCGATGCGTACCTGAAGCTGTGTCCAGTCGGGCACGGTCAGCAGGTCCAGATCGGGCAGCATCAGCCCGGTGCAATGGGCGGTGATGAACTCGGCGCGTTCTTTGGCCGTCTTCAGTTTCTTCATCGCTTTGGTGGCGCGCAGCACCGGCATTTCCAGGGTCAGCGAGGTCATGCTGCGGCCCGCCACGTTGAGCGGTTGCAGCAGTGGCACTTGATCGGGGTCTACCGATTGTTCGCCCTGCGCTTGCTGTTCCAGAAAGTACGAAGCAGGGCGAGTCGACATCTCATGCACGTACTGCGCGATGCTCACGTAGTCCGGGCGCTTGATCTGGTCGAGTTCCTTGACCGACAACCCCGTGGCCAGTTTGGCCAGCTCGAAGAACTGATCGTCCTCATCATCGCCGGCACGGGCCAGGGCCTCTTTCTGCGCGGCGTAGTACAACGGTTTGAGTTGGATCTGCTCGATCTCGGATCCGTCATCACCGGTAATCGGCGACAACAGTTCATGTTTTGGGGGCATCCAGGACATGTAAGTAATTCCTTGGTGATTCATGAAAGGGTGCTGCGCAGGGAGCTATTCGCCACAATTCTTGTGGGAGCGAGCAGGCTCACTCCCACAAGTTGTGCGTCTTGGCTGTCCTTGGTGTTACGGCAGCAACACAGCGCGGCGGGCGTCGCCGAGAATGTCGACGCCGTTGAGCACGAACTTCTGGGTGCGCACGTCGATGTCGATCACCGGGATGCCATTCTCCAGACGGTTGTAGGTGCGGCAGGACAGCTCGAGGGTGGTCTTGGGCTTCTCGTTCATTTTGAGAACGGCTTCCTCAAGGGACTTCAGCTTGCCGCCGACGGTGTGGTAGGTGAACCAGGTGTTGCCGTCCTGATCCTGTCCGGCTTCACGCACGTTCAGCAGAATGTCGTCGCCCAGTTTCACACCCAGGGCGAGCATGATTTCTGGACCCGCGCCTTGCAGAATCAGCTTGGAGGTCAGCGCCTTGCCGCTTTTGGCCATTTCCTCGCCGATGAAGCGGCCACCGACCATGTTTTCCATCTCGAATTCGATCTTCGGCGGGGTGAATTCTTCCACAGTCGCCGACAACGGCAGGCCTTGCAGGGTGGCCGCGATGGCCTGTCTTACGCGGTTGGTAAACATTAGAGAACGTCCTCCAGGAACTGCTCGATGATTTCATCGCGGGCGTTGAGTTGATAAATCATGTGTTCGTTTGGTGCGTAGCGGCCGTAGTCGATGACCACGTACCAGGTGCCGTTTTTGTACTTCTCGACGCTGTTCAATTCCGGGTGCAGGTACACGCTGCCGCCCGGGATGGTTTCGTCGGCGACCAGGGTTTGCAGCCAGTCGTTGATGCGTTTGACCTCCTGGTCCATGAACGACTTGGTCAGGTTCTTGGCCATGGCCTTCTGGCCGGCTTTCACCAGCTTGCGGCTGATCGCATCTTCAAGGCCGACGTAGCTGATGAACTTGCCGGTGACGGAGCGGTTACCCAGCAGCGAGAAGCCGCCAAGGATGGTCCGGGCGTAGTAGCTGATACCGTAACGGTTGAGCAGATCGCCTTCGGTGGAGGTGTCGAGGATGTTGTATTCCACGACCCGCGAAACGTCTTCGGCGTAGGTCACCTGGTTGCCCGGGCTCTCCCATTGCTTGACCTTGGCGAGCGCAGCGATGGCCAGGCTCGAAGGCGCCAGGAACACATTTTTCTTCGCTGCCTTGGAGTACACCGACGGCATGTTGTGCACCAGCAGGCAGCGGTCGAAACCGAGGTCCGCGCCGCCCAGCTCCTGGCTGTAAGTCACTTGATCGGCGACTGCGGCGTCCTTGCCGTCGAGTACTACCCGTGCCTTGATACGCTTGCCGAACGAGGCGAACTCACTGGCCACCGCTTTGGTGCCGGTGAAGCCCGGTGCACCGATGATGGTCAGGTCTTCCGGCACACCGCCAAGCGCGGCCAGACCCAGTTTTCGACCGGTCGACGGCTCGATACCGCCGATCACGTTGTTCACGGTGTCGGCCGGGGTTGCGCCCTCTTCGACGATGACCACGTAGACCGGCACCTTGACCACTTTCAGGATCTGGAACACCGCATGGAACAGCGTGCCCGACTCGGTGCCGGTCGGATCCAGCAGTGCCTGTGTGGTGAAGCTGTTGATGCGGAACGGCGCATTGCGCGGAATCAGCAGATCCGCTTTCGGCGCGGTGCCGACCAGACCGATGACGTTGTCCCCCAGGCCACCCATGGCCTCGGGAGATTCAGTGGCATTGACGGTAATGCCGTTGTGCTCGAAGTTCAAAACTTCAGCCATGGTTATTCAGCCTTCTTGGCAGCGGCCTTTTTGGCCGGGATGGATGTAGAGGCCGACTCGGCAGCCTCGGTTTTTTTCAGCTCCAGACGACCGGCGCTGCGCAACGCACTGGCCTCCACATCGAGCAGGTCGAGTTCCTGGCCGATGCTCGACCAGTGGCCACCTCCGGTGGGGAATGGGAGGAGCACGGTGTAGGTTTGGCGTAGTGCCATTTGGGTTTCTCCAGAAATAAAAAAAGCCCCTTGCAGGAGGGGCTGTTGGGTGTTGTTGCGAATTTGACGGTTAAGAAAACGCCCCGTCAGTGCGGGGCGCTTATTGAGACAGGCTTGAGAGCCATTCCGGCGCGGTCGGGCGGTGCTTGATTAGCGGAAACTCTCCCGCTTCCGGCCAATTGCGAAGGGCCCGGCGGTACACCTGAATCTCGGTGTACCGCGCAGCAGTCAATGTAGGCTCAATGCCTTCCTCAAGTTCGTCGCGATGACGCGTCACTACACCATCCGTTTCAGAGAGCGACTGATCCCGCCAAGCCCGTTCGATAGCAGCCAGCTCGTCATCACTTGGCGGCAGCGGATCAACAAGCACCGGAAAGCCATCATCACCCCAGGTAATAACTTTGCCTTCTAACTGACCGGCCAGCAGCTCAGCGTGATTCCCAGCAGAGATTTCAACCACGTCATCCGGCATCGAGGCATGGATTGCTGCGTCGTAGAAACCGCGAGCTTTTTTTGAAGTGAACATACTTTTCCCCTTAGTAGCCAATGGCTAGAAACTGGACGTTTTCTGCTTTACCGACGCCCGTGTTACCACTAAAGCAGTTGATCCCTATCGAGTTCGTAGCAACCACGCCGACAGTCGGAACAGAGTTTGTTCCAGACGCAGAAACAAAGGCCTTTAACACTGCAGTCGGGAACACAATTGGTAGCGCGATACTGGTCGTTCCGCCGGCAGCGGTTGCCCCACCACCCCATTGAAGAATCAAACCTCCCAGCCAGCTCGGAAAAACCAAATAACCATTGGAGCCCTTGAGGATCTGGAATCCCCAGCGAAGTTTTTTCGGCGTCACGATTGTGGTGTCATCGGCGCCGGCATCCGTAAGCACCTGAGTTGCGATCTTGGCCGTGCCCCGATTGATTTCAGTAGCTTGCACAGCCAACGTCTGCAGCGCCGCAACATCAATGTTTCCCTGATTGATCGGCGCGTTCCAGGCCTTGATGCACCACATGACGGCGAGGTTTCGAGGACGAACTGTTTTCCAGTACGAGCCGCTAAAGCTGGCGGCTGTGACTCCAGTAGCGGTGTAGTAAATATCGCCAGTGAAGCCAGGTGCCGGATCGGCATCAATCGCGTCGGAGTTGCCAATACCCTGAACGGCAGGAGCAACGCCATTGTCACCCTGCGTCTTGGTGCCAGCTTGGTAGCTACCCACATTTCGACCCGCATCTACCCCACGCCCATGGTCCCAACCACGCAAGAACTCACCACGAGACTCCGGCAAACGGAAGTTACCAACACCCTCATCCCCCTTGTTGAACGCAGTCCCAAGGTAAGCCGCCAAATCGGGATAGGCCGCAATGCTCTGCACACTACCATCCAGCTCAAGATAACCAGGAGGAACGATGCCCATTGGGAATGACAAAACAGCGCCAACCGGAACTGCAGATTTCAGTCTTTCCACTTCTTTGACCAATTCGGCGATATTAATCTGCCCCTGATTGATCGGCTCATTCCAAGCCTTGATACACCACATCACCGCCATGTTTCGCGGTCGAGCCTCCGTCCCTCCAGAGCTATTGAAGCCTGTACCGAAGTTGAGGGTTACGGCCATGTTGCCGTTGTCCACGACAACCGCCGCCGGATTACTCCCCGACGCATTGGCGAAGGCCTGCATCCGGGTTACGGTATGGGAGTGCGCCTTGTTGTCATCAGCCTGCCAACTGCCGATTGCACGGCCAGCATCGACGCCGCGCCCATGATCCCAACCGCGCAAAAACTCGCCGCGCGATTCAGGCAAACGGAAATTACCGGCCCCCTCATCCCCCTTGTTGAATACCGTGCCGAGGAATGCTGCCAGATCCGGATAGACCGCAATGCTCTTCACACTGCCGTCAATCTCAAGAAAACCCGGCGGGACTTTATCCAAAGGAAACGGCACCATCGCGCCAACCGGAAGCGCCGAAGCCTCGGCAATCATCGCCTCGATTTCAGCCTTGGTGTACGTATCCTTGATACCAAATCCGGCCAGCGTTTCAGGGTTCGAACCGCCGGTTGCCCGGCCATACTTGTCCACAGTCAGACTCTTGTAAGTCCCCGGCTGAATCCCCGTCCGCCCTGCCAACATTTCAAACGTCAGCGCTGTCGTTCCCAGGGTAATCGGCCCGTTGGTGGTCAGGTGCCACAGCGAATCACCATTCACCGTGCCCTCTTCGACCATGACGGTCAGGCCCGGTGTAACTTTCGCGCTGGTGTTGGCATCACTCGCCCGTACCCAGTCGCCATTGGCAACTACCCACAGGCCGTTGTCCTTGGCCAGCGTCTGGTTCGACAACAACACCCGATCCCCCGCCACCACCGCAACACCGTCAATCTGCTGAGCACCGTTCAACACCACGTTGGCGGTGGCGGCAACCCGCACCGATTGCTTGCCATCGAGTTTGCCGAGTTCTTCAGCGAGGTAACTCATCACCCACGCACGCGTCGCCTTGACCACAGTGTCGTCAATCAACAACGTCACCAACGCCGCATTACTGGTCTCGAAAATCGAACGAATATAAAACTCTTTCCCCGACCCCGAAGTCGCCAGCACCGGTTTGAACGACTCCGGATACTTGACGATGGCATACAGAATGCCGGTATCGGTCCACAGCCCAGCCTCACGCACATACCAACCGCCCACTTCAGGCGGGATAGTCACTTCGGCCAGCAACCAACTCGGATTCTTCTCATCCTGGAACAGCGCATTGAGCGGCCCACGCCACACTTCACGCTTGAGCGCCGTAGCAGTCGCGGCCGGGTTGTAAACCGCGCCGCCGCCATCACCGACGGAAATCTGCGACAACTTGATCGGTATGCCCGCCGCCTTGCAGGCGGTTTCGTAGGCGATCCCCGCATTGGTGAGCAGGGTGTAATAGTCGGCCATTTAGGACCCCTGTGGATAAATAGTGGAGGTTTCGACGGTGTAGAGCCCGGCGGCCATGAAGGCCTGACCCGAGGCTTCAAGCCCTTCGATGACAATCGGATAAACCGTGGTCAGCTCACCGCACACGGTGGCGGCGCCGATGACGTGAGTACCGAATGCACTCAAGCCTACCGAGACCGACAAGATGTCCCGTTCGCTTTTGGCATCGGCCAGGCGACGGTCGAGACGGGCGTCGATTTCTTCGCTGTAAGGCTGTTCGGTAAAGGCCCTGACGGAAAAGCTGTAAGGCGGGCCGGGTGGCATTTGCTCGTACCAGGCGCGCACCTCAGGCATCAACTGCAATCCCTTGGCCGCGTTTTCCAGCGCCTTTCGCGTCCCGGCCTGCCGTGCGGTGGGCCAGGCGAGTTCTACCGTCAAACGTTTTTCAGACTCGGCCGCCTCGGAGCTCCATTCGCTGACCCCGCGATCCGCGCCCAGATACGGCAAGAATGCCAGCGGTGTTTCGGCGGGGTTCATCAGTTCGGGGAACGGCGGGTCAATGCGCTCAAGCAACCGGGCGAAACCGAGATCAAGCGCCCTTTCCAGTGGTGAGCTGTTGGCCGGCAACAAGCTCGGGCGAGGTGTGACGTCACTCATAACGTATCCACCTCGACCTCGACTCCCGTGCAATACGGCGCTTGAAAAGCGCTCGTCACAATCGGTGCTACCGGCTCAAGGATTTGTAGCTGAACCGCGCCGGCGCTGTGCAGCGTGTAGTCGATCCAGCTCGGGTCCACCCGCCCTTCCAGGCGATGACAGGCATCGGCGTACGCCTGCAACTGCTGTTGCGCGGCGACTTTGGTCAGCCCGGAATCAGGACCCGGATTGATCTTCGCGATCACCCGGATTTTGTAGTTCTTGATTTGCGCCGCCTGCACCGTGACCAGGTCCGTTTCGGGTCGTACATCAGGCCGGGCGAAATGCTGGCGAACACCGTCGAGCAGCGCTTCGGATGGTGTGCCATCGCCCTCCCGGGAAAGCACCGTGACCGTGACTTCGCCAGGCGCGGTCCGGTGTCCATTGCCGTCCTTGACCTGCGCTGCATAGCCGTCCGGGTCGAAGGTGTAAGTGACCGTCACCACACCCGCCGCCGCGGTTTCCACCTTCACGGCAGGCCGTTCGCCAAGGGTGAAGATCTCACGCCGATACTGCATGCGAGAGCCGGCCGCCGGGGCATGCGGCGCCAGGTAGTAACGCAACCGGGCGTCGTCGTCGCTCTCAAAAATTGGGGCAACCGGCGGGAACGCCGCCGGGTCGCCCGGATCGAGCATCTGACGTTCTAGCCCCATGTCCGCGAGGCGCGCATCGAGATTGGTCCCGGTGGCCCACCACGCCAGCATCTGCTTGATGCGAGCGTTGTATTTGCGTTCGTGGATTTGCAGCCGTACACAGAACGCCTCAAGGGCCAGAGTCAGCAACTCGCTTTCGTTTTCAAGGCTGACCAAAAGCTTGGTCGCGCTCTCGGGGGAACGGGCGCCGACGTACTCGACGACGAAGGTTTTGAACTCTGCGAGCAAATCCTCGAACGCTTCGATCGTGACGATTGCCGGTTCGGCCAACTGGTTCTGGCCCGGTATCAACATACTCATGCCACCACCTCGAAGGTTTGTTTGCGGTTGTTCCAGATCCCGGCGAAGCGCAACAGCAGCCCGGCACCGTACCGGCTGGCCACAATGACCTGCGGTTCAAAATCGTCGATGCCGTTGTACTTGTTGTAAAACGCTTGGGCCGCATGGCTTTGGGCAAGAATCAGCAGGTCGTCGCCGAGGTTCTGCCCCAGCAACTCAGTGAGTGCGCAACCATACAAAGGGCGCTTCTGACGCGTGCCCAAAGGCGTGGTCAGCGCCCGGGTTGCGCGCTGTACAAACTGCAGCCAGTCGTCGACCGTTGCGCCGGTGTTTCTATCGATTCCGATCATGGGAAGCTCTTTATGCAGTACTGATGACGCGACCCTGGTGATCCACCAACGGGCCGCTCAGATGCACACCGGAAGCGTCGAGCCGCAGGCCGACGGCGCCCAGTTGCAATTCGATGGCTTCAGGCGTCAGCGCCAGCCTCGCCGGGCCGATGCTCAACTCGAGGGATTCACGGGAGCCGCTGAACGCCGCCGGGCCGTTTTTCCAGTGCAGGACATGACTGGCATCGTCGTAGCCACTTTCCGTGCCGTCCTGATAGAGGCGACGCGTCAGCGATGCCTGGGTCGAGACGGGCGGAAACTGGCCGCCGTTCAGGCCGAACAACGCAACTGACTGCCCACCGCCCTCGCCGCCACCGTGGTTCAGCAACAGGCACTGCTCGCCCACGGAGGGAATCCGCGACTCGCTCTGTGCCCCGGCGCTCGGATTGAAAAACCTGATCGCTGGGGTGAGCAGCTCCCCATGACTGACCCTGCAGGTGTTGCTGGCCGCATCGACCTCCTGACAAACGCCAATGCGGCAGAAACTGTCGGCACGTCGATGCAGGTCTTCAAGCTCGGTTTCCATCTCGGCCAAACGCTCGATGATCGGCCCCAGTTGCATACGTAACAGCGCATCAAACATGGGTCAGCCCTCGAGTGCGGTGTATTGATCCGGGTCGTCGATGTTCGACACTTCCCAGGTACGGGCGAATTTCGGAATGCCCAGCGGGTCGTCCAGCAGCAATGGCCCGAGGTACAGCGTCTGGGTAAATGAAACGGTCCAGGCGTTGTATTCCTGGGTGCCGCTGATAAACGTGGACGGGATGCCATCAATATTCATCGGCAGATCGCATTGATCGCCCGGCAGTTTCCAGCGGTTATCGGCGACCAGGCTTTTCAACTCACTGGCCAGATCGCAAGCCGCCAACCCTGCGCCTGCACCGGGCAACACGACTTGCAAGGAAACCGTCAGGACATGAGCGATACGTCCGTCGTTGGCGCGGTTGCCCGGCGCATCGCGCTCGATGGCGATCAGTACCCAAGGCAGATCGACAGTGCCGTCGAAGTCTTGATGACTCCCGACCTTCAAGCCGGGAATGGCGATGAGCAATGTCTCGGTAATGGCGGAAAACAGCTGCGACGGTTTTTCGATGACGGCGGGCATTAATGGCCTCCTGTTCCTGTAGCAATGCGAAGATCAGCGATGCCGGCTCACTGCTGATCGGGGTGAGAATCGCGCGGCGGCACTTCGCAAACGCCAATCCGCTTGGCAGCCCAGCGTTCATAAAGTCCGATGGCCACGTCCGCTCCGGCCATGGCAGTCAGGCAACCAAAAGCCCCTGCGGCCCAGATCGACACGCCGGCGGCGTACAGCAGCATGATGGCCGAGACGCCGCAGATCATGCAGGCCCCGGAGCGCAGCGCCAGGCGCCGCAGCAGCGACCAGCCACGGGCGCCCTCCTTGTCGGCGCGCCACATTTCGCCGGACACCCCACCCACCACGGCGAGGAGGATGACCAGCCAGATCGGCATGTCCAGCAACGCTTGTTGCTCGTTTGTCATGTCACGCCTCCAGGGGGTGATTGATGAGTGATATGTGTTGGATTCAAGCGATGTCTCTTGAGGTAGGCATTCCAAAAAGCCCGGCATTGGCCGGGCTTTTCAGTAATGCGGTCCTTCGCCTTCCTTTAGTCCTGTGTACAAAAAAGGAAGCTGACCTTTCGGCGCTACTGGCGCGGTACGAGTCCATTCAGATTGTTTTTCCGACCGCGGTCCCTGCCCGCCGGATAACTGCTTCTGGTGCTTTACGCTGCACACCCGGGTCAGTTGCCAACCCTCTGAACCGTTGAGGCCGGTTCATCGCTGCCTTTGTGATGGAACTAAAGAGCTTCGTTTCGAGCCGCCTTGTTGGGCCGCTTGAGACAAAGAATATGCATTGATGCATACACAGTCAATGCATTAATGCATTTATTTATGCATTGGAAATGCACAAATGCATTAAAGCCCCGCAGACAAAGGCGTTGGCGGTTTTCGACAGACGAAAAAAAACCCGCCGATGAGCGGGTTTTACCTGACAGCGGTGAGGTTAACGGGCGTACATGCCCCACCAGAAGACGTGACCGAGGATGACGATCTGCTCTTCCTGGATTTCCTGGAAGCTGTAGTCCTCGTCCGGATGCTCATCGCGATTGAAGCTGCGCAGGCGAATCCCCGTCGGCAGGCGATAAAGCTGTTTCACCCGCAACTGGCCATTGTGATTGATGGCGTACAGGTCGCCGTCGACGATGTCGCCAATCCCGCATTTGCCGGCATTCACCCCAACCGTGGCGCCATCACGCAGCACCGGCAACATGCTATTGCCGCGCACGGTCACGCATTTGGCCTGGTCGAACTGCACGCCGTTGTGGCGCAAGCTACGCTTGCCGAAGCGCAGGCTAGAGCGCTCGCTCTCTTCGATGACGAATCTTCCTGATCCAGCAGCCAATTCAACCTCGCGAAGAAAGGGAACCGACACCTCGTCGTCATCGACGGGCGTATCGTCATCCCACAGGCTTATGTCCTTGAGTTCCGAATGCAATTCATCGCGCCCGGCGCTGGCGGCCGGCGCGACATCCGCGCGCCCCCGCAACTGATCGGTGCTCACGGCGAAGTATTCGGCGATCTTCGAAATATGTTTATCCGAAGGATCGACGATCTTCCCGCTGAGAATGCGCGAGAGAGTGGATTGAGGCACGCCGGTGCGACGGTGAAGCTCCGTGGGGGAGATTCCGTGCTGGTCAAGCAGTGCTCTTAAGACGGTAGAAACATTGCGTTTTTGCATAACGCGCATAGTGCTTGATCTTTTTTCGGAAGACAAATGCTGATTTGCATAATACGAACATGGAACGTACATCGGAGGCATTCATGCCTGCGAGGTGCGGATCGCCCATGCTTGCGCCCGCCGCGAAAAGTCTGACAAGCACACTTCCTTAATCCTTGACCGATTTTACACCCTACGCAAAACGAGAAAGCCCCCGAATCTTACGATCCGGGGCTTTTTTGTGGACGATGATTTATTGCAGCAAAATCTTGAACGGGCTGGAACCACTCCCAACCTTGGAGGATTCACCCTGAATTCCTTGAGCGTTTAAGTTAGTATCCCGGCGCTATCACTTAATTTGGCTCTGAGCCCAACAACGGTTTCAGAGGTTGATCGCACCTTCCAGGCAGGAGAAAAGGGTGACACAGGTATTAGTTGCGTATTTTGTTTTTTTGGGACTTAGCGCCTTCGTCTCGAGGCTATTTATTTCCAGGTACCACACCGAACACATCATCTCGCTGATTTTCACGATGATTGTTCTTTATGTATTCGGTTGCGTGCAACAACTGGGGGTCGGGATCAAAGTCGTGATCGCCTGTGCGGTGATTGGCGGCGGCCTCTCATTGTGGAGATTGCTCAAGGGTGGCGAGGAGCGCTTCGCATTACTGCGTCAGGCCGTCGAACTCGCCATTTTCTTTGCCATCGCACTGATTATTTCCTGGGGCGCGGAATATTGGGTCTGGGACGAGTTCTCGCATTGGGGAGCGGAAGTCGAGTTTTTATCCATCACCGGCAATTTGCCGATGGCCAAAGAATCACTGGTGTTTCCAAACTATATTCCCGGCATCACGCTACTGAGGTACTTCGCCACCACGCTATTGGACGGTAGCGGCGTGAGCGCGTCCTACTTCATGACTTGGCTGTTCAGTCTGGCGTGCCTGTACTGCGTTGCCTATTCACAATCCGTCAGCAAGTGGCTGGTCACTCTACTCGTCATATTCTTTACCTACCTGGCTCTTTTCCAGTCCCTGGTGCTGACGCTTCTGGTCGATCCGCTGCAGGCACTCCTGTTCCTGTGCGCCCTACGGTTCGCGCGCGAGACCGACAATGAGAGCTTCTGGATCACGTTATTTTCGGTTGTTGGTCTGGTATTGCTCAAACATGTCGGCATCATTCTGGCGGTTTTCGTCTGCGCCTACTTCGTCGCCAACCGTTACTTGATCGCCAAACAAGACCTCAAATCCACGTTGATCAAGGGCTGTGTGCTCTTTGTTCCGGCGGTAGCGATCTATGCCTCATGGGAGATTTATGTAGCGGCCTATGACATGGTCATAAAATTTCGAGGGCCTTCAGTGCTGTTCATGGGCCCAGGATTCGTCAGCAATACGGCATCGGGCATTCACCATGTCCTGACGAACCTGTTCCCCCACGCAAACTTCCTTGCTCCCGCCTATCCATTGGCGATTTTGACTCCAGGCATACCGCTGTGGGAGTTTATTTGCCTGATGACCGGTTTTGGGTGGCTGGTGAATTTCAGCACAAAGACTGATAAAAAATCAGCGGCGCTGGCTTTCTCGCTTCTATTATTGACAGGCGTCGGTTACTTGTTTTTCCTGGCTTATGTGGCGGTAGCCTCGGGTTGGTTCAACGATTTCCAATCTTTTTCTCGTTACTTCCTTGTCGTGTTCTTCGCTACATTCCTCTTGCTGTTCCTGGTGGCAAGGGAAAACCTCTCGATCGTGCGCGGCTTTTTGATTGCGATTGCCATGGCAGCGTTGAGTTATGTCGTTGCTCCGCCTATGGAATCGATTTTCGTTCAGAGCAAAAGACCGCCTGTTCCCCTGAACGAGGAATACCGCATCAAAGGCGAACAATTGAAAAAATACGCAACCGGTACCGAACTTATTTTATACATCGACGGGAAAGACACGAGCTTCGGGTATTTCATATTCCGGCAAAAAACGCTGCCATTGAGATACATGTCGTATAACCAGACATACTTTATCTATCAGAGCGACAGTCAGATCCAAGACAGACTCAACCTTTTCCGCAAAAGGCTGTGCATGTTTGATTATGTGTATGCCGATAACTCGTCGGAAGAGTTCTGGAAGAGTAATGCTTCCGTGTTCGACATACCCGGCGGCCATATCTACAAAGTCACCCGAGTCGATGCCCAATATTGCTCAACGACACTGCTGGAAAAATAAGCATGGCTGGTAACGGCGCCACCCGGCGCCGTTATTTGTGGGTCTCACCGCGGGTTGAACTGCCCCCGACACGCCTTAAACAGTATCTCCAACACCGACAGATTGCCCTTGAAGGCGCTGATCTTCGTCGGTACCTCGCCTTTGGGGTAGCGCCGTACTGTCGGCAACTCCACGCAGCGGTAACCCAGCTTAGGCGCGCGATAAGACAGATACGCCAGCAACTCGTAAGTCATGAACACATCGCGAAAAATCGCTACCTTCGGATCCAGCAACAACTTTCGGCTGTATGCGCGGAATCCTTGGGTGGTGTCGGTCCATTTGAAACCGGAAGTCAGACTCAACATCGGTGCGTGAATGAAGCGAATTGCAAAGTCCCGTGATGCAGGGGTGTTTTCCGCGACGCCACCGTCCACGAAGCGCGAGGCCTGGACAAAGTCGACCCCCTGCTGGAGAGCCTCGATAAAACGCGGGATGGCATCAGGATCGTCCTTGTCGTTGCCGTCGATGGTGACAATGCCTTCGTAACCCTGATCCAGGGCAAATGCATAGGCACAGCGCAATTGTGCACTGAGTTTGCCTGAGCCGGTCTTCACCAGCAGGCCTCGAACACCAACCTGTTGCAGCGCATCCAGCACCAGAGAGCCATCGGTGCTGCCGCCATCGACAATAATGATATCGGCGTGGGAGGCGATGCCCAGTGCAGCCATCCTGGCCAGCAGGTTCTTGATCCGTTCACCTTCGTTAATCAGCGGAATGACCACGCAAAAGGCATGCTGACGGCCCAGCCACAGCGGTGTCTCAAAGGCAGGTACCTGCCAGGTGCTACGCACGACAGGGTCAATTACAGAAGACGTCATTTTGTGTTCCATCAGGCCACGCGCGCCGTAATCAGCGCTACGCCGGAAATTACCAATAAAATCCCCGCCCCTGTCGTCCAGTGGAAGGGTTCACGAAAAATAAGGACGGAGGACAGAGCGACGGCCGCCACAGCGCCCGCCGTCAACACAGGATGTGCAACGTTCAGTGGCAGACGAGCGAGTGCCGCGGCATAGAGCAGAAACGCTGTGCCATAAAGACCCAGTCCCAGCCAGAACGGCCAGTTGCTCAACGCGCTCATCGGATCGGCATACGACGGAAACCGACGAGGCGGTGTCATGGCAATCTTGATCAGAACACTGGCCGATGCGTTGGACAAGATGCCCAGGATCAGAATCATCCACTTCATTGAACACTCCCCTCATCTCGAACGCCGTAGAACTCAATGGCTTTGACCAACGCACGTTCAATCGAGACGATATGCGGCTCGTTGGCCGTGGCGACCATTTCGATGGACACCACATGCTCCGGCAGATAGCACTGCACTGCAGCGCTCATACTCCCGTGTTCGATGCCACCGTCACCCAACGGCACCAGCTTCGGTTCACTGGCATGCACATGGCCGATCAGCTCGGCACAATCTTCCAACAGCGCCAGAGGGTTTTCATCGTTGATGGCCAACGCACCGGTATCGAATTGCATTCGGATGGAGGGATGAGCAACCTGGCGCACCACATGCGCAGTTTCAGGACTGGTGGTCATGAAGTTCGCGCCGTAGCAGACCGGGTTCGGTTCCAGGCAAATGAAGACCCCACTGGCTTGGGCAACATCGCCCAACTTGCGGAAAAATCTCACTGCTGCGTCCAGAGCCTGCTGATCATTCAGGCCGGTGCGATCGCGATTTTTCGGCGAACCGAACACCAGCCGCGTGGCCCCCAGTTCCCCGGCAATCCGGCAGATTGCGCTCAGGTGTCGCAACAGCGCTGCCTGACTTTCATCGGAGCCAAACACGTTCAGTCCGGTGGTGCCGAACAGCAATGACTGCATGCCGGTGATTTCGATCCCACGCTCAGCCCACCAGCTTTTGACCCGCACGATGTCTTGGGCGCTAGCATCTGCTGGTACCGGGAAGTATTTGCCTGGCGCAATATCGATGGCATCGACGCCATAGCGTTGCAGCAATTCGGCCACCGCTTGATCTTCAGCGACGTCCCAGGCGATGTTGGAAATAGCCAGCCTCATGGATTCACGACCGCATGTGGCTCGGATTGCGCGTAGGCCCTGACCGCCTGCAGGGTTTCACGGGCACTGTACTGATAGCGACCGGATGCCCCGAATACCGACGCATGGCGCGTTTGCATGTCGTAGAACCCGATCGGGTTACCCAATGTGGTGTCGAACGTCTGACCGAACCCGCCCAGCGAAACATCCGCCACGCTGATCGGCGCTGCGGTGAGGTGTACCAGCTTCAGTCCAGCGTGCAGTGCCAATTGGATGTCATACCAGAGATTGACCATCGGATAGAACTGAAACACGCCACGGCTATCGATCGCCTGCAGATTGTTGTCGTTCAGGAAGTCGAAGATCACGTTCTTGCGCAGGCCCGGGCCTACCAGCCCTGGGAGGCGAACGATCAGGTGCTCGGGGAAATGCGCCTCGACGAACTTCTCCAGCAAACGACGGTGCAAACCATAAGCGTGCAACCCGGTCTCATCCACGGTGTGTGTCTTCATCGACGTCCACCGCTTTCTTGAACACATCGACTGTGCTGATGAGGATGAACCGGCGACAGGTGAGTGTCCTCAGGTGAGCGATCAAACCTTCGATTTTCAATCGATCGGCTTCCGGTTCACGGTTGGCGATCCACTTTTGCGCAGGTGCACCAGCGCATACCACCGTATCGAACGATTGCCCTTCAATATCGGCGATGTTGGTCGAACGATAAAGCGACTCGAACTGCGCTTGCTTGAGTAGCGTCCCTCCCACAAAACCCGAGAAACCTATCAATGCATTGTTCATTTATTGCTCCTGGCTGTTCCCCGGCTGACTCGTTGGAAATTCTTCCGAATCGAGCTTTTCCAGAACATCGTAAACATTGTCGATTTTTCCGCCCAACACCGAATAACAACCCGGCAGCTCGGCATGTTTCTCAAACAAAATGGGCCGACCATCGTCACTCTCATTCTTCACCAGCACCGTCTTGATTTCGAACAGCGACTCCACATAGCGCGCATCGAGCATTGCCGGGATGTACCGGCCGACGTCGCGAATCATCCGATCCACACGGCTGACACGGTCGTATTGCGACAGTTTTTGGTAGGGATCGAGACCCTGCTGGTCATTCCAGTGCAAATGCGGGGTATAGCGGACATGGGACAGTGTATGCAGACCGCGAGCCGGGAATGGCATCATCGAAAAAAATGGCCCATCCATCACTGTTACCCCCAAGTCGTCCAGAGCCGGAGGCATCTGCATCAGTGCCATCTCGGTGATCTCCTGCTTCAGACCGGTGCTGACGCCGGGGAAATCTCCAGTCAACTGATTGAGGCCACTGTAACTGCAGTTGAATACATACCGGCTGGACAACTGCTCCAGGATGCCGTCGCGTCTCTGGACCGTGACGTTCAGCGCTGCGTCAGTCGATCTCGAAATCGCCGTCACTCGAGTCTGATAACGAATCTGCACTCCGCTCTCGCTGAGCTCACGCTCAGCCCAGGCGGCCAGTTTCGTACTGTCGAACGCGTGTTCCTCGACCAGAAACACTTCTTCGATCAGACGGGGATCAAACAGTGCATGCAAACCTGGGTCCGCTACCTGGATCTCGGCACCGATATTCCGGCAAAACCGTTCGAACTGCCGAGCCGTGCATTTCGAGTTGCGGCGGGCAATGGCATAGAGCTTGGTGAGATCAGTCTTGACCGCCTCTGGCCAGTCGCGGACAAAGCGGGGCAAATTGACCCGGCTGCGATAGGCCGTGGTAAAGCTACGCGGGTAGTGAAAACCGTTATGCACCCGCGCCTGATTATTGTAGGAGGCGCGCGTCATTAGCTGCGGTTCCCGCTCTACGAGCACTACACGCTTGAGGCCACGTTGCCTGGCCAGGTAAACAGCGATGACAGCGCCGTAAAACCCGCCGCCGATCACCACCACATCCTGATCGGGATGCCGGTTCTGCATCAGGAAACCCTGTCACTGACGATCGTGGCCGGCTTTGAGCTCACCTCTTCAATATTCAGTTTCTCCAGACGGGTCATGCGCGCACTGGTGAACTCCTGACCCACATGGTATCTGGGCCCTTCATTTGACAGACTGGCCATGTTCAGGATGTACTCGCCCAACACCAGTAGCACCAGGGAAATAAGGAAAAACATCCCTGACTGCTGCAACGAAACGCTGATCCAGCCCGGCGCTACATCGGTTTTCAGCAGACCGACAGCGACTACATAAACGCAATAGACCAGATTGGCCAAGGCCCCGAACAGCGACAGCGTTGTTACCAGACGCATCGGCGCTCGGGTGGTCGAGACCAGCAGGCGCATGCCACGGTCGATGCTCTCACCCAAGCGTTTCTTCGGGCACGCTTTAGGCGTTGAGCTGTAACTCAGGTAGGCACGGGAAAACCCGCCGGTAGCGGGCAAATGACGATAAGTGACCGTCGGCTGCGGGTGCTGAAGAATGAAATTGATCACGCTTTTACTGAGGATGCGGTAGAACGGGGCCTCTTTGGCGAGATGCACACCGTTGAACCAGTTATAAAGCCCATGAAACAGCTTGAACGCCCAGCGGTACGCCAGACTCTGAAGCGGTTTCTGCGCATTGTTGGCAAACACCACATCGGCACCTCTGACCGCCTGATCCAGCATTTCAGGCAAGAAGCCGATGTCATCCGCCAACGGATCGATTACCGCCACGAAATCCCCTAGCGCATTCTCCATTCCGACCCAAGAGGCCGCATCGGCGTCCACTTCCTGGGTCAGGGCATACACCTGCAGATTGGCCAGTCCCTGTTCACCGGTCAAACGTTTCATGACGGCAATACTGTCGTCGTCCGAGGCGTTGTCGACGATGATCAGCTCATAATCACTGACAATCTGGCCGATAACAGACGCGGCATCCGTGAGGATTTTCTCGATCGAGAGCGCTTGATTGCGCACGACGAAAACCACGGACAGGAAACAGGGATAAAAATCCATTTAAAGTTCACTTCAATGTTTAAAGGAGTAATTAAAAAAGATCGCGCAGCATGATACACCGCTTAGGTTCGATCCAGGCACCTCTGCCGCTCGCCCCGCTATTTTCGCAATCCCGTCGAGACGCCGCCACAAGCGCAAATGCTCAGGCATCATAGAATAGCCCCCCAACGCTGCCGGCTCCCGACTCACAATCACCAGGCATGTTAACCTTGCGTCATGTGCTGACCCCGCGAGCTATAGAGTCGCAATTTGCGAATCGAAACGCCCATTTCCGCCCAAGACTTTGATATTTATCCATAAGCCACTGATGAATAAAGCAATTTCAGATTTATCCAGCCACACCCCGATGATGCAGCAGTACTGGCGCCTGAAGAACCAGCACCCCGACCAGCTGATGTTCTATCGCATGGGCGACTTCTACGAGATCTTCTATGAAGACGCGAAGAAGGCCGCCAAGTTGCTGGACATCACCCTGACCGCCCGTGGGCAATCGGCGGGGCAGGCGATTCCGATGTGTGGGATTCCTTACCACGCCGCTGAAGGTTACCTGGCGAAACTGGTAAAACTCGGCGAGTCGGTGGTGATTTGTGAGCAGGTCGGCGACCCGGCCACCAGCAAAGGCCCGGTGGATCGTCAGGTGGTGCGGATCATCACCCCCGGTACGGTCAGCGATGAAGCGCTGCTGGATGAGCGTCGGGACAACCTGATCGCGGCGGTGCTGGGTGACGAACGTCTGTTCGGTCTGGCAGTACTGGACATCACCAGCGGCAACTTCACTGTGCTGGAGATCAAAGGCTGGGAAAACCTGCTGGCGGAACTGGAGCGGGTCAACCCGGTAGAGCTGATGATCCCGGACGATTGGCCGAAGGATCTGCCGGCGGAAAAACGTCGTGGGGTTCGTCGCCGTGCGCCGTGGGATTTCGAGCGTGACTCGGCGCTGAAAAGTCTTTGCCAGCAATTTTCCACCCAGGACCTGAAAGGTTTCGGCTGTGAGAACCTGACCCTGGCGATCGGCGCTGCTGGTTGCCTGCTCAGCTATGCCAAGGAAACTCAGCGTACCGCCCTGCCGCACTTGCGCAGCCTGCGTCATGAACGCCTGGACGACACCGTGGTGCTGGACGGCGCGAGCCGCCGCAACCTGGAACTGGACACCAACCTGGCCGGCGGTCGCGACAACACCCTGCAATCGGTGGTCGACCGCTGCCAGACCGCCATGGGCAGCCGTCTGTTGACCCGCTGGCTGAATCGTCCGCTGCGGGATTTGACCGTATTGCTGGCACGTCAGACTTCGATCACCTGCCTGCTTGATCGTTATCGCTTCGAGAAACTGCAACCGCAGCTCAAGGAAATCGGTGACATCGAGCGGATTCTGGCGCGGATCGGCCTGCGCAATGCCCGTCCTCGTGACCTGGCGCGTCTGCGCGATGCGCTCGGTGCATTGCCGGAGTTGCAAGTGGCGATGACCGAGCTGGAAGCCCCGCACATCATTCAATTGGCGGCGACTACCAGCACCTACCCGGAACTCGCGGCGCTGCTGGAAAAAGCAATCATCGACAATCCGCCCGCGGTGATCCGTGACGGCGGCGTGTTGAAAACCGGTTACGACAGCGAACTCGACGAACTGCAATCGCTCAGCGAAAACGCCGGGCAGTTCCTGATCGATCTCGAAGCCCGGGAGAAGGCCCGCACCGGCCTGGCCAACCTCAAGGTCGGTTACAACCGCATTCACGGTTACTTCATTGAGTTGCCGAGTAAACAGGCCGAGTCGGCACCGGCGGACTATATCCGTCGCCAGACCCTCAAGGGCGCCGAGCGCTTCATCACCCCGGAACTGAAAGCGTTCGAAGACAAGGCGCTGTCGGCCAAGAGCCGGGCACTGGCGCGCGAGAAGATGCTCTACGAAGCGCTGCTCGAAGACCTGATCGCCCAATTGCCGCCCTTGCAGGACACAGCCGCCGCATTGGCCGAGCTGGACGTGCTGAGCAACCTCGCCGAGCGTGCATTGAACCTGGACCTGAACTGCCCACGCTTCGTCAGCGAGCCGTGCATGCGCATCAGCCAGGGGCGTCACCCGGTGGTCGAGCAAGTACTCACCACGCCGTTCGTGGCCAACGACCTGAGCCTCGACGACAACACCCGCATGCTGGTGATCACCGGTCCGAACATGGGCGGTAAATCCACCTACATGCGTCAGACCGCGTTGATCGTGCTGCTGGCGCACATCGGCAGCTTCGTGCCGGCGGCCAGTTGCGAATTGTCCCTGGTCGACCGGATCTTCACCCGGATCGGCTCCAGCGATGACTTGGCGGGCGGGCGCTCGACCTTCATGGTCGAAATGAGCGAAACCGCGAACATCCTGCACAACGCCACCGAGCGCAGCCTGGTGCTGATGGACGAAGTCGGGCGCGGCACCAGCACTTTCGACGGTCTGTCCCTGGCCTGGGCCGCGGCCGAGCGTCTGGCGCAGTTGCGGGCCTATACCCTGTTCGCCACCCACTATTTCGAGTTGACGGTGTTGCCGGAAGCCCAGCCGCTGGTGGCCAACGTGCACCTCAATGCCACTGAACACAACGAACGCATCGTGTTCCTGCACCACGTATTGCCTGGGCCTGCCAGCCAGAGCTATGGCCTGGCGGTAGCGCAACTGGCCGGTGTGCCGAGCGAGGTGATCGTGCGTGCTCGTGAACACTTGAGCCGACTGGAGTCCACTGCGCTGCCCCATGAGGTTGTGCCGATGCCGGCGAAAGGCAAACCGGCCGCACCACAACAGAGCGACATGTTCGCCAGCCTGCCGCACCCGGTGCTGGATGAACTGGCCAAGCTCGATCTGGATGACCTGACCCCGCGCAGGGCTTTGGAAATGCTCTATACATTAAAGACACGGATCTAACGCACTTGCCTGCAAGCTGTTAGAATCTCGCGCGGTTTGGGATGCTGCAGGTTCATAGCCTGGCCTGCAGACTATCGCTCCCGAACCTGGCGACCCCGTCCTGAAGGGGCTCCGCTGCCGCCGCCTGAGGAGAAAATTAGAAATGACCTTCGTCGTCACCGACAACTGCATCAAGTGCAAGTACACCGACTGCGTAGAAGTCTGTCCGGTGGACTGCTTTTACGAAGGCCCGAACTTCCTGGTGATTCACCCGGATGAGTGCATCGACTGCGCACTGTGCGAACCAGAATGCCCTGCCGTGGCCATCTTCTCTGAAGATGAAGTGCCCGCCGGCATGGAAAACTTCATTCAGCTGAACATGGAGTTGGCCGAAGTATGGCCGAACATCACCGAGCGGAAAGATCCATTGCCCGATTCCGCTGAATGGGATGGCAAGCCAGGCAAGATCGAACACCTCGAACGCTGATTACCGCGCGTTCTCGAAAAGGCCCCTTGCGGGCCTTTTTGCTTTTCTGCAGGCAAAAAAAGGGGCGGTTTGACCCGCCCGCATTTTTCCCTATTCCCTGTATTCCTTTTCATCGTCCTGATGAATCGCTTCCTGCGATGTCCATTCCCCTCATCCTTGAAGGGCGTGTCTATCCGTCGACACAGTTCAAATACTAGAGAATTCCCCACCAAGCGCAATCGGCCTTTATGGCTGAAACCACCTGTAATATATCGTTAACCTAAAAAAATAAGCATATAAATCAATTAGATAAACCGTGGGCACACGTTGAACAGACAACTGCCAGGGTGTAAAAATAGTGAACACTTACGAAAGAGTAAGCAAAGACTTACACCACAAGACTACAAACCTGAGGCGGCGCCAAAAACAATGCACCTCTCATATCCCAGACAGCAAAAAGCCCCGAACCAGTCAAACCCGTCGGGGCTTTTTGTTGCCGGTTGAGCGAATTGCTTATTGGAACAGCGACTCACTCGACAGGCCGTTTTTCTCGAGAATCTCCCGAAGACGCTTGAGACCTTCAACCTGAATCTGCCTGACCCGCTCCCGGGTCAGGCCGATTTCCAGGCCTACGTCTTCAAGCGTGCTGCTCTCGTGACCTCGCAAGCCGAAGCGGCGTACGACCACCTCGCGTTGCTTGTCGGTCAGCTCCGAGAGCCACTGATCGATGCTCTGTGACAGGTCGTCGTCCTGCAACAGTTCGCATGGATCGGTCGGGCGGTCGTCGGTCAGAGTGTCCAGCAGGGTTTTATCCGAATCCGGACCCAGCGAGACGTCGACCGAAGAAACCCGCTCGTTCAGGCCGAGCATACGCTTGACCTCGCCTACCGGTTTCTCCAGCAGGTTGGCGATTTCTTCGGGTGAGGGTTCGTGATCGAGCTTTTGAGTCAGCTCCCGTGCAGCCCGCAAGTACACGTTGAGCTCTTTGACCACATGGATCGGCAACCGGATGGTCCGGGTCTGATTCATGATCGCGCGCTCGATGGTCTGACGAATCCACCAGGTGGCGTAGGTCGAAAAGCGGAAACCGCGTTCAGGATCGAACTTTTCCACTGCACGGATCAGGCCGAGGTTGCCCTCTTCGATCAGGTCCAGCAGCGACAGCCCACGATTGACGTAACGCCGGGCGATTTTCACCACCAGCCGCAGGTTGCTTTCAATCATGCGTTTGCGCCCGGCCGGATCGCCACTTTGCGACAGCCGCGCAAAATGAACTTCTTCTTCCGGGGAGAGCAATGGGGAAAAGCCGATTTCGTTGAGGTACAGCTGCGTGGCATCGAGTGCCCGTGTGTAGTCGATGTACTTGTGTTGCTTTAGCGAAGCGGAGTGTTTGGATTTGGCACGAACGGAAGGTGGTGCGTCCCCTTCATCATTCGACATCGAATCCGTAGCGATGCCGGTCTCCATAAGGAGAACCTCATCGTCGATGTCAAACTCCGGCACTTCTTTACTGAGAGCCATTGTTATAGTCCTTTGGTGAGTTCGACCTCAAGCTCAAGCGGCGCCTTGATCCCTGGCAACGCTGGAGCCTGTTCCCTCTACGTGACGGAACAGGCTGGCTCACAAATCAACGACGCGGCAGGAATTGCAGCGGATCTACAGGTTTACCTTGTCGGCGAATCTCAAAATGCAGTTTCACCCGGTCTGTACCCGTTGACCCCATTTCGGCAATTGTCTGTCCGACCTTGACCTGCTGCCCCTCCCGAACCAACAGCCTGCGGTTATGTCCGTAGGCACTGACGTAGGTATCGCTGTGTTTGATGATGACTAATTCGCCGTAGCCCCTTAAGCCACTCCCGGCGTATACCACCGTCCCATCAGACGCAGCTAAAACAGGCTGTCCCAAATCTCCGGCGATATCAATTCCTTTATTCAAACTACCGTTTGAAGAGAATTTACCAATCAGAATGCCATTAGAAGGCCATCCCCAGCCCGTCGGGGCCGGACCGGCAGGCGGCAGTGGCGCAGGTGCCGGCTTGCTGGCGACGGACGGTGCAAGCACCGTTGTACTGGTCGTCGTGCCATTTGCCTGGCGCCGAATTACCGTGGTTTTACTCGACGATGAAGGCGAGGAACTGGACGAACTCACTACCGTCGTCGGCGTTGAACCGCTGCGGCCGTCGAAGCGAATCGTCTGACCCGGATGGATCGTATAAGGCGTAGGAATGTTGTTCCGTGCCGCGAGGGCTTTGTAGTCCCAACCGTAGCGAAAAGCGATGGAGAACAAAGTGTCCTTGGGTCGGACAATGTATTGGCCGGTGGTCACGGCCGGACGCTGGGCGACTGCATTGTTGCGATCGACGACGCTCGCGCTACCTGATTTGGTGCTGGAACATCCGACCAGCAAGGTACTCATGACAAGGCCAGTCACCAGACGCTGAAAGCTCGTTATACCCATTCGCTGCGCAATGACTGTGAGACTCACCCGCCGCTCCCTTTGTGGTGGCTGAAAATGTGGATTGCCGTGCTCCGGCATGAAGTGTCGCAAGTATAACGGGCCGAACAGGCTTTACCTTTAATGAAGCGGATTCGCTTCACGCACACGTTTGCTGTCTGCCGATAAATTCTGTTTAACCGATCGATGCCGCTGTAAGACCCGGGCAATCGAAGAGAATTCAGCGTGCTAAAACAAATGCTCAGGCCAGCGGCCCGTTGAGCAATGGCACGAAGCGCACCGCCCCCAGAACACGCCTGGAAAAGCCCTGTTCTTCACGAATTATCAACATCAATTGTTGAACTTCACCGGAGCCGACCGGAATCACCAGTCGCCCGCCGGGCGCCAGCTGATCGAGCAGCGCCTGAGGCACGTCGGTGGCCACGGCGGTAACGATGATGCCGTTGTACGGTGCCAGTGCCGGCCAGCCTTCCCAACCGTCGCCCCAGCGAAACACCACGTTGCGCAGATTCAGTTCCACCAGGCGCTCCTTGGCCCGGTCTTGCAGGACTTTGATGCGCTCCACGGAAAAAACCCGCTCGACCAACTGCGACAGCACTGCCGTCTGGTAACCCGAACCGGTGCCGATTTCCAGCACCTTGTCCAGAGGACCGGCTTCCAGCAGCAGTTCGCTCATGCGAGCCACCATATAAGGCTGGGAGATGGTCTGGTTATGCCCGATCGGCAGCGCGGTATCTTCATAGGCGCGATGGGCCAGCGCCTCATCGACGAACAGGTGGCGTGGCGTGCGGCGGATGACTTCCAGCACCTTGGCGTTGGACACCCCTTCTTCATAGAGGCGTTGAATCAGGCGCTCACGGGTCCGTTGAGAAGTCATCCCGATGCCGCGTCGCAGAATATCGTCTTGTTCACGAGTCATTTGCGCAGCCCTTCCAGCCAGCCATCGAGACTTCTGAAGGCATCATTGAAGGTACGATCCAGTTGCAGTGGAGTAATTGAAACATAGCCTTGCATCACCGCATGGAAATCAGTGCCCGGGCCGCCATCTTCAGCGTCCCCCGCTGCAGCGATCCAGTAACCGGACTTGCCGCGCGGATCGACTACTTTTATCGGCGCAGCGGCCCGGGCGCGATGACCGAGGCGGGTCAGCTGGATACCGCGGATGTGTTCCAGCGGCAAGTTGGGAATGTTCACGTTCAGTACCGTGCGCGGTGGCAGATCAAGATCCGCATGGGCCTCTACCAGTTTGCGCGCAAAATAGGCCGCTGTGGGAAGGTTATCCACTTGCCGTGAGACGAACGAAAAGGCAAACGAAGGGCGCCCGAGGAAACGTCCCTCGAGGGCTGCCGCCACAGTGCCGGAATACAGCACGTCGTCTCCCAGGTTCGCCCCCAGGTTGATGCCGGAAACCACCATGTCCGGCTCGAACTCCAGCAAGCCGTTAAGGCCCAGGTGCACGCAGTCGGTGGGTGTGCCGTTGAGGCTGATAAAGCCGTTGGCCAGGGTTTGCGGGTGCAACGGACGGTCGAGCGTCAGCGAGCTGCTGGCGCCGCTTTTGTCCTGGTCCGGGGCGATAACCACGCATTCGGTGTAATCCGCCAGCGCAGCATAGAGCGCGGCGAGACCGGGTGCGGTTACCCCATCGTCGTTAGAAATCAGAATACGCATGGGCTGTCCGTCTGCCCCACCGGCACCAGATCGACGAGTTCACGCACCAATACGGTGGCGAAGCATCCGGCCCGGCAGGACGAATTCCAGTTGCAGAATGTCCAGCGAAGGATAATGCCACGTCAACCCGCCAATGGGCAGCCGCAGGATCCGACGTTCGTGGCTCATTCCGGCGTTAATCAACCAATCGCGCAGATCCGCTTCGCGGGCGGCGATTGCCTGCTCCAGTTCATGGACTGCGCCCGATGCCGGCGAGTCACCTTCGCCCCACTGCGGGCCGGTCGGGTGCAGGTCGAGAATCGCCAGGCGCGGGTCGCTGCATTCGGCTTCACCGGCCGGGAAGAAACTGCGGCTATCGGTGAACGCCAGCAGGTCACCCACCTGAGCGCGCTGCCAGGTGCCATCAGCGACGCGCGCCGCCAACACCTGATTGAACAGAAAACTGCGCGCGGTGGAGAGCAAGCGCGAACGCACATTACGTTGTTCCGGCAGGGCCTTGCGCGCCGCCCAGGCGCGGGCATCGACGACGTTGCCACCGTCATGACCGAAACGCTGAGCGCCGAAATAGTTGGGAATGCCTTGTTTGGCGATCAGTTGCAGACGCTCTTCGATCGCCGCCTTATCACCGGCGAACTGCGTCAGGCGCAAGGTGAAACCGTTGGCCGAATGGGCACCGCGTTGCAGCTTGCGTTTGTGCCGACTGGTCTTGAGGATTTTCAACGTGTCGTTTTCCGCCGCCGACAGATCAGGGTCGGCCTTGCCCGGCAGTTGCACGCTGAACCACTGACGAGTCAGCGCCTGACGGTCCTTGAGGCCCGCGTAGCTGACAGTACGCAACGGCACGCCCGCCGCCTTAGCGATGCGCCGCGCCGCTTCTTCGGTATTCAGGCCGCGCTTTTCCACCCAGATCCACAGGTGTTCGCCGTCGCCGCTCAGGGGAATATCGAGGACTTCGTCGACCTGGAAATCTTCCGCTGTGGCTTTCAGCACCGCGCTGCCGAGGGCTTGACCATAGGCCCGCGGGCCGAGCAATTGCGCTTCATTCATGCGCGCAGCAACAGGGCAACGGAATGCACGGCAATGCCTTCTTCGCGCCCGACAAAGCCGAGCTTTTCGGTGGTGGTAGCTTTCACGTTCACTTGATCCAACTCAACTTGAAGATCCGCGGCAATCAGCGCGCGCATCGATTCGATATGCGGGGCCATTTTCGGGGCCTGGGCAACGATGGTGTTATCGACGTTGCCGACTTTCCAGCCCTTGGCGTGGATCAGTGCGACGACGTGACGCAACAGCCCACGGCTGTCGGCACCCTTGAATTGCGGGTCGGTGTCCGGAAAATGCTTGCCGATATCACCCAACGCGGCAGCGCCGAGCAAGGCATCGCTCAAGGCGTGCAGCAGGACATCACCGTCGGAATGGGCGAGCAGCCCGAAGCTGTGTGCAATCCGCACGCCGCCCAGAGTGATGAAATCGCCTTCAGCGAAACGGTGCACATCATAGCCGTGGCCAATACGCATAAAAAAACGCCCCGATTTTTGTCAGGGCGTGATTCTACCTGCATTAGGCGCCTAGGGCGCGTGCGTGATGCTGCAAGTGGTCGTCAATGAAGCTGGCGATGAAGAAATAGCTGTGGTCGTAGCCCGGTTGCAAGCGCAACGTCAGCGGATGACCCGCAAGTTTCGCCGCCTGCTGCAAGGCTTCAGGCTTGAGCTGGGTGGCCAGGAAATCATCACGATCACCCTGATCGACCAACAGCGACAGCTTCTCGTCTGCCTCGGCGATCAATGCACAGGCATCCCACTCGCGCCACTTCGAACGGTCTTCACCCAAGTAACGGGAAAAGGCTTTCTGACCCCAGGGGCAATCCATCGGATTGTTGATCGGCGAAAAGGCCGACACCGACAGATAACGCCCCGGATTGCGCAACGCGCAGACCAGCGCGCCGTGGCCGCCCATCGAATGACCGCTGATGCCGCGCTTGTCCGACGCCGGGAAATGCGCTTCAACCAATGCCGGCAATTCCTGCACGACATAGTCATGCATCCGATAGTGCCGGGACCATGGCTCCTGCGTGGCATTCAGATAAAACCCGGCACCGAGGCCGAAGTCCCAGGCGCCATCCGGATCGCCCGGCACATCAGGGCCGCGAGGGCTGGTGTCCGGCGCAACGATGATCAGCCCCAGCTCGGCCGCCATGCGCATGGCACCGGCCTTTTGCATGAAGTTCTCGTCGGTGCAGGTCAGGCCGGACAACCAATACAGCACCGGCAGCTTACCGCCCTGCTCCGCTTGCGGCGGCAGGTACACGGCAAACACCATGTCGCAGCCGAGCACGTCGGAGCGGTGCCGATAACGCTTGTGCCAGCCGCCGAAGCTTTTCTGACAGGAGATATTTTCCAGGCTCATGAGCGACCTCAGAAATGGATGACGCTACGGATGCTTTTGCCTTCATGCATCAGGTCAAACGCCTTGTTGATATCTTCCAGGCCCATGGTGTGGGTGATGAAGGTATCCAGAGGGATTTCGCCGGTCTGGGCCATTTCGACGTAACTTGGCAGCTCGGTACGCCCGCGCACACCACCGAACGCCGAACCGCGCCAGACACGACCGGTAACCAATTGGAATGGACGGGTGGAGATTTCCTGACCAGCGCCAGCCACGCCGATGATCACCGACTCGCCCCAACCTTTGTGGCAGCACTCAAGTGCGGCACGCATCAACTGGACGTTGCCGATGCATTCGAAGGAAAAGTCGACGCCGCCATCAGTCATGTCGACGATCACTTCCTGAATCGGGCGATCGAAGTCTTTCGGGTTTACGCAATCGGTGGCGCCCAATTGCCTGGCGATTTCGAACTTGGCCGGGTTGATGTCGATGGCGATGATCCGGCCAGCCTTGGCTTTGACCGCGCCGATCACGGCAGACAGTCCGATGCCGCCCAGGCCGAAGATCGCGACGGTGTCCCCCGGTTTGACCTTGGCAGTGTTGATCACCGCACCGATGCCGGTGGTGACGCCACAGCCCAGCAGGCAGACTTTTTCCAGCGGTGCTTCTTTAGGAATTTTGGCGACGGAGATTTCCGGCAACACGGTGTACTCGGAAAACGTCGAGGTGCCCATGTAGTGGAAAATCGTTTCGCCTTTGTAGGAAAAACGCGAAGTACCATCCGGCATCAGGCCTTTACCCTGCGTCGCGCGAATCGCCTGACAGAGGTTGGTTTTACCCGACAGACAGAATTTGCACTTGCCACATTCCGGGGTGTACAGCGGGATCACATGATCGCCGACGGCGACCGAGGTCACACCCTCGCCGATCGCTTCGACCACCGCGCCACCTTCGTGACCCAGGATCGACGGGAAGATACCTTCCGGGTCCGCGCCCGAGAGGGTGTAGGCATCGGTATGGCAGACACCGGAAGCAACCACGCGCAGCAGGACTTCCCCAGCCTTGGGCATGGCGACATCGACTTCAACGATCTCGAGGGGTTTCTTGGCCTCGAAGGCAACGGCGGCGCGCGACTTGATCATGCTGGCTCTCCAGTGAATAAAAACGAGACAGGGAGTGTAATACAGCGCCTGAGGATGAATAATCAGGACAAAAGCAAAACATTATTGCTGTATAGGGATAATCCTGATGTCCGAAAACCGCTGGGAAGGCATCGATGAATTCGTTGCGGTGGCCGAATGCAGCCAATTCACCGCCGCCGCTGAACGTCTTGGAGTGTCTTCCTCCCACATCAGCCGTCAAATCGTACGGCTGGAAGAGCGCCTGCAAACCCGTTTGCTCTATCGCAGCACCCGTCGGGTCACGCTGACCGAAGCCGGGCAAACCTTTCTGCAACATTGCCAGCGTTTGCAGGACGGTCGTGAAGAAGCCTTGCGCGCGGTGGGTGACCTGACCAGTGAACCCAAAGGCATGCTGCGCATGACCTGTGCCGTGGCCTACGGTGAGCGCTTCATCGTGCCACTGGTGACACGCTTCATGGGGCTGTATCCACAACTGCGCGTCGACATCGAACTGAGCAATCGCCCGCTCGATCTGGTACACGAAGGGCTGGACCTGGCCATACGTCTCGGTCGCCTGCAGGATTCAAGACTGGTCGCGACACGTCTGGCGCCACGGCGCATGTACTTGTGTGCCTCGCCGTCCTACCTGGAGCGCTATGGTCGCCCACATAGTCTGTCGGAATTGAGTCGCCATAACTGCCTCATCGGTAGCTCGGACATCTGGCAACTGGAACAGAACGGGCGGGAATTTTCCCAGCGAGTACAGGGAAACTGGCGCTGTAACAGTGGGCAAGCGGTGCTGGATGCCGCGCTGCAAGGGGTGGGATTGTGTCAGTTGCCCGATTATTACGTGCTGGAACACTTGAAAAGCGGCGCGTTGATTTCGCTGCTGGAGGCCCACCAACCACCGAATACCGCCGTGTGGGCGCTTTATCCGCAGCAACGGCATCTGTCGCCGAAAGTGCGCAAGTTGGTGGATTACTTGAAAGAAGGGTTGGCCGAACGGCCGGAGTATCGGGGTTAGATCAACCTGTACTTTCAGTTACCTTTCAGCGGCGGTTGGCCCATCGCTGACGCAACCATTCGAGGTCTTCAGGTCGAGTGACTTTGATGTTATCGGATCGCCCTTCAATCAGGCGCGGCGCCAAACCCGCCCATTCCATGGCCGAAGCTTCATCGGTGATGACAACATCGGCCACCAGACTATCCGCCAACGCCCGATGCAATGCGCCCAGGCGAAACATCTGCGGCGTATAAGCCTGCCAGATCACACTGCGATCCACCGTTTCCAGCACACGCCCATGCTTATCGACCCGCTTGAGGGTATCGCGTGCAGGCACCGCCAATAAACCACCCACCGGATCGTCAGCCAGCTCACTGAGCAATTTATCAAGATCATCACGCGCCAGATTCGGTCGCGCGGCGTCGTGAACCAACACCCAATCCTCATCGTCAGCACCTTGGGCGTGCAGATGCAGCAACGCATTGAGTACCGACCCGGAACGCTCGGCGCCGCCTTCAACCCGCTGAATACGCGGGTCGGCAGCACACGCCAGGTTCGGCCAGTAAGGATCATCGATAGCAAGACTGACCACCAACCCCTTCAGGGCAGGATGATCGAGGAAACAGCCGAGGCTGTGTTCGAGAATAGTGCGCCCGCCCAGCTGCAAGTATTGCTTGGGACGGTCCGCAGCCATACGGGCACCGACGCCCGCGGCAGGAATCACGGCCCAGAAGGCCGGTAACGAATTAATCATTGGGCCAACTGGTAAAGGGTTTCACCATCCTTGACCATGCCCAACTCATGGCGAGCCCGCTCTTCAACGGTCTCCATGCCCTTTTTCAACTCGCTGACTTCGGCGTCCATCACCCGATTGCGCTCCAGCAAAGACTCGTTCTCGGCGTGTTGATCCGCAATCTGCTGCTTCAGCTCGGCCACTTGCGCCAGACTGCCATTACCCACCCACAGGCGGTACTGCAGGCCAGCCAGCAGCAAGAGCAAGACGAGAAACAACCAATTGGGACTGCGCATCGAATATCAGGTATCCAGTGAAAAAAGACAGCCATGCCATAACTTTGAAGCTTCTGATAGCACGAAGCCTGGAAGAACCAGGCTTGTGCTAATAAGGCATCAGATTAGTGGCAAATTCATCGCTGTCGCGATTTTTCGACACAATCCGGTGTCTTTTTTACTCTTTGCTACTCAGCCGCGGAATTCGCTACGGCCGTTGTACTTGGCTTTGCCATTCAACTGCTCTTCGATACGCAGCAGTTGGTTGTACTTGGAAACGCGGTCGGAACGGCACAGCGAACCGGTCTTGATCTGGCCAGCCGAGGTGCCCACGGCCAGGTCGGCAATGGTCGAATCTTCGGTTTCGCCGGAACGGTGCGAGATCACGGCGGTGTAACCAGCAGCCTTGGCCATCTGGATGGCTTCCAGGGTTTCGGTCAGGGTGCCGATCTGGTTGAACTTGATCAGGATCGAGTTGGCGATCTTTTTGTCGATGCCTTCTTTCAGGATCTTGGTGTTGGTCACGAACAGGTCGTCGCCTACCAGCTGAGTCTTCTCGCCGATCTTGTCGGTGAGGATTTTCCAGCCAGCCCAGTCGGACTCGTCCAGACCGTCTTCGATGGAGATGATCGGGTAACGCTCGGTCAGACCTTTCAGGTAGTCGGCGAAACCTTCAGCGGTGAACACCTGGCCTTCGCCGGACAGGTTGTACTTGCCGTCTTCGTAGAATTCGCTGGCCGCGCAGTCCAGAGCCAGGGTCACGTCGGTGCCCAGCTTGTAACCGGCGTTGGCCACGGCTTCGGAGATCACTTTCAAAGCGTCTTCGTTGGAAGCCAGGTTAGGTGCGAAACCACCTTCGTCGCCGACCGCAGTGCTCAGGCCGCGAGCCTTCAGCACAGCTTTGAGGTGATGGAAAATCTCGGTGCCCATGCGCAGACCTTCCGAGAAAGACTTGGCGCCTACCGGCTGAACCATGAACTCCTGGATGTCGACGTTGTTATCGGCGTGTTCGCCACCGTTGATGATGTTCATCATCGGAACCGGCATCGAGTAAACACCCGGGGTGCCGTTCAGGTTGGCAATGTGTGCGTACAGCGGCAGGTCCTGGTCCTGTGCTGCTGCCTTGGCCGCGGCCAGGGAAACGGCGAGGATCGCGTTGGCGCCCAGGGTCGCTTTGTTTTCGGTGCCGTCGAGCTTGATCATCGCGTGATCCAGCGCTTTCTGGTCGCTTGGATCGGTACCCAGCAGCAGGTCACGGATCGGACCATTGATGTTGGCTACGGCTTTGAGTACGCCTTTGCCCAGGTAACGGCTCTTGTCGCCATCACGCAGCTCGAGCGCTTCACGCGAGCCAGTGGAAGCACCGGACGGCGCGCAAGCACTGCCGATGATGCCGTTATCGAGAAGCACGTCTGCTTCCACAGTGGGATTGCCACGGGAGTCGAGAACTTCACGACCTTTGATGTCGACGATTTTTGCCATTGTTGTGAACACTCCAAAGTTGACGAAAACGACGCAGCTGAAGGAAATCTTTTATCGTCGGCAAGTGACAGACAGCGGGCAGGCTTGCGGACGATAAGGCTCAAGCCCGAGGGCCTGAGCGTTAAACCGTGCAGTACTTTACCGGAGAATCGGGGTTTACGCGGTTTCTACTGTCGGAAAACTTTTAACCAATTCGTCCAGTGCCTTGAGCTGGGCCAGGAAGGGTTCCAGTTTGTCCAGACGCAAGGCGCAAGGGCCGTCGCATTTGGCGTTGTCCGGGTCCGGATGCGCTTCAAGGAACAGACCGGCCAGCGACTGGCTCATGCCAGCCTTGGCCAGGTCGGTGACCTGGGCACGACGACCGCCGGCGGAATCGGAGCGACCACCAGGCATTTGCAGCGCGTGGGTCACATCGAAGAACACCGGGTATTCGAACTGCTTCATGATGCCGAAGCCGAGCATGTCGACCACCAGGTTGTTGTAGCCGAAGCTCGAACCACGCTCGCAGAGGATCAACTGATCGTTACCGGCTTCCACGCATTTGTTCAGGATGTGTTTCATTTCCTGAGGTGCGAGAAACTGCGCTTTCTTGATGTTGATTACCGCGCCGGTCTTGGCCATCGCGACCACGAGGTCGGTCTGGCGCGACAGGAAGGCCGGCAGCTGGATGATGTCGCAGACTTCAGCGACGACCGCGGCCTGATCAGGCTCGTGGACGTCGGTGATGACCGGCACGCCGAAGGCTTGCTTGATGTCCTGGAAAATCCGCATGCCCTCTTCCAGGCCGGGGCCACGGTAAGAGGTCACAGAAGAACGGTTCGCCTTGTCGAAACTGGCCTTGAACACGTAAGGGATGCCGAGTTTCTCGGTGACCTTTACGTACTCTTCGCAGACCTGCATCGCCATGTCGCGGCTTTCCAGCACGTTCATGCCACCGAACAGCACCATTGGCTTGTCGTTGGCAATCTCGATATCGCCTACGCGGATGATCTTCTGTGCCATCAGGTTTATGCCTTCTTCTGGTGTTGAGCCAAAGCGGCTTTGACGAAACCGCTGAACAACGGGTGACCGTCGCGTGGTGTCGAGGTGAACTCAGGGTGGAACTGGCAAGCGACGAACCATGGATGATCCGGTGCTTCGACCACTTCAACCAACGCGCCATCACCGGAGCGACCGGAGATTTTCAGACCGGCCTCGATGATTTGCGGCAGCAGGTTGTTGTTCACTTCGTAGCGATGACGGTGACGCTCGACGATCACGTCCTTGGCGTAGCAATCGTGCACCAGGGAACCTGGCTCAAGCAGGCAGTCCTGAGCGCCAAGGCGCATGGTGCCGCCCAGATCGGAGGTTTCGGTACGGGTTTCGACTGCGCCGGTGGCATCTTCCCACTCGGTGATCAGGCCCACGACCGGGTGACCGCTGGTGCGATCGAACTCGGTGGAGTTGGCGTCCTTCCAGCCCATGACGTTACGAGCGAACTCGATCACCGCCACTTGCATGCCCAGGCAGATGCCCAGGTATGGAACCTTGTTTTCGCGAGCGTATTGAACGGCGGTGATCTTGCCTTCAACGCCACGCAGACCGAAACCGCCCGGCACCAGAATCGCGTCGACACCTTCCAGCAGCGCGGTGCCCTGGTTTTCGATGTCTTCGGAATCGATGTAGCGCAGGTTGACCTTGGTGCGGTTGCTGATGCCGGCGTGACTCATCGCTTCGATCAGCGACTTGTAGGCGTCCAGCAACTCCATGTACTTGCCGACCATGGCGATAGTGACTTCGTGTTCCGGGTTCAGCTTGGCATCGACTACCGCTTCCCACTCGGACAGATCGGCACCGGCACATTGCAGGCCGAAACGCTCGACGACGAAATCATCCAGGCCCTGGGAGTGCAGGATGCCCGGAATCTTGTAGATGGTGTCGGCGTCTTCCAGCGCGATCACCGCACGTTCTTCAACGTTGGTGAATTGCGCGATCTTGCGACGCGACGAGATATCGATCGGGTGATCGGAGCGGCACACCAGCACGTCAGGCTGCAGGCCGATGGAACGCAGTTCCTTGACCGAGTGCTGGGTTGGCTTGGTTTTGGTTTCGCCGGCAGTGGCGATGTACGGCACCAGCGTCAGGTGCATCAGCATCGCGCGCTTGGCGCCGACTTCGAAACGCAATTGACGGATCGCTTCGAGGAACGGTTGCGACTCGATGTCACCCACGGTGCCACCGATCTCGACCATGGCCACGTCGGCATCGCCGGCGCCCTTGATGATCCGGCGCTTGATTTCGTCGGTGATGTGCGGGATCACCTGGATGGTGGCGCCCAGGTAATCACCACGGCGCTCTTTGCGCAGCACGTGTTCATAGACACGGCCGGTGGTGAAGTTGTTGTTCTGGGTCATGGTCGTGCGGATGAACCGCTCGTAGTGGCCCAGGTCCAGGTCGGTCTCGGCGCCGTCGTGGGTGACGAACACTTCACCGTGCTGGAACGGGCTCATGGTGCCCGGGTCAACGTTGATGTACGGGTCCAGCTTCAGCATGGTGACCTTAAGTCCCCGCGCCTCCAGGATGGCCGCCAATGAAGCCGAGGCAATGCCTTTCCCCAATGAAGAAACAACACCGCCCGTGACGAATATGTAGCGCGTCATGAAAAACCCTAGAAGTCTGCGTTAAAGCGGTCCGAGCCGCCGGGGAAAGCGAAGGAAGGCCGAAGCCCCCGATCACCTGCATTAATCACAGTGCACCTTTCAAAAAAACCGCCGCGTTGGGACAGACCGGAAGATGGAACACCGGTAGGTTGCTCGCTACACATTTTTTGGAATCGCCCAGCAAAGACTGCTTGGTAATCGGCAACTCCTGCGATTCAGGCGAATCCACAGAAGTTGTATCAAGAAGGGAGCGTAGTCTACCGGAAAGCCCCTTTCAGCTCAAACCTTGATCTTCGATCGGCGGCTGCCAATGCAAATACCAGCCACTGCGCTCACTGCCATTTAGCCCCCGCAGGTTCGCCACCGCCAGCAATTGCTCGCCTCTGTAGACCAGCGGCAATCTGCCACGGGCGAAGCTCGGCACACCGCTTTCGTTGAGTAAACGCTTCAAGTCACGGTGGCCACGATCAGGCAGATGCATGACTTCGCCACCCTGACGATAGCGGATCTGCAACGGGCCATCGGGAATCTGACCGGTGAGTGTGAGTACACCATTATCCGGCAACGCCAGCGATACCGAGGGATCGACCCACGTCACCGACGATGACGGCGTACGCAGCCAACCACCCGACAACCACCAGAGACGCCCACCGGCGCGATGCAATACACCCTGCGCCAGCCGCCAAAGCGGATGCGCATCGCCGGCAGCATCGCGCAAATTCTCCCAACCCGACCAATGGTCACTGTCCGGCAAAGGTGTCAGCGGTTTGAGCCAATGACTCAGTGCATTGCGCTGACGCGCGTCAGACAGTTTTTCCAGTGGCGTCAACTCCAGCGACGGCAACCCCAGCCAATCGAAATCACTGACCGTGCGGGCGTGGGCCAAATCGATCTGCGCCAACTCATCGAGCAATCCCTGCGCTTCACTCAGATGCGCCGCGCTGCGGGCAATGGTCGCTACCGCTTGCGGCCAGCGTGCGCTCAACACAGGAAACACCTGATGACGCAGGTAATTGCGCGAGAACTGGCGGTCCTGGTTCGACGGATCCTCGATCCAGCTCAACTGATATTCAGTCGCGTAGGCCTCAAGCTCGGCGCGAGTGACGTCGAGCAATGGTCGCAGCAGATGCCCTTTGCCCAGCGGCCGCAGGCCTGGCATGCCTGATAGCCCTCTCACCCCTGCCCCACGCATCAGCCGAAACAACAAGGTTTCCGCCTGATCGTCACGGTGTTGGCCAGTGAGCAGCACGTCACCGGCGTGAGTCACCGCGATGAAAGCGCCATAACGCGCATCCCGCGCCGCACGCTCAAGGCTGGCGCCGGGTTCAACCTGAACACGCACGATCTCTAGCGGCACTCCCAACGCATCACAGACCGACTGACAATGTCCAGGCCACGCATCAGCCGCAGCTTGCAGGCCGTGGTGGACATGGATGGCGGTCAGTGCCGGCAGGGTTTGGTTTTTCGCAAGATGCGCGAGAAGGTGCAGCAGGACGGTGGAGTCGAGGCCACCGGAGAAGGCGATGCGCCAGGTTGTGGCGTTGCGCCACGGTGCAAGATTCAGCAGGAGTCTGGCAGGCAAATCAATCTTCGAAGGATTCATAGACGTCGATCACTTCACATAAACCCAATGTGGGAGCGAGCCTGCTCGCGAAGGCTGCTTAACATTCAACAAATTTGTTGTCTGTTGTACCGCTATCGCGAGCAGGCTCGCTCCCACATTAGTTATCCAGCATTTGCCGAAGCAACGTCAGATCAGAGACCGTAGCTCATCAGACGCTCGTAACGACGGGCCAGCAGCGCCTCGTTATCGAATTTCTTCAGCATCGCCAGTTGCGAGCTCAGCTCGGCCCGGATCGAGGCTGCCGCAGCGGCCGGATCACGATGAGCGCCACCCAATGGCTCGCTGATCACTTTATCGACAATGCCCAGGCCCTTCAGACGCTCGGCAGTGATGCCCATGGCTTCAGCGGCATCCGGTGCCTTCTCGGATGTTTTCCACAGGATCGAGGCGCAACCTTCCGGCGAAATCACCGCGTAGGTCGAGTATTGCAGCATGTTCAGCTGATCGCAGACGCCGATCGCCAGTGCGCCACCGGAACCACCCTCACCGATCACGGTGGCGATGATTGGGGTTTTCAGGCGAGCCATGACGCGCAGGTTCCAGGCAATCGCTTCGCTCTGGTTGCGCTCTTCGGCGTCGATGCCAGGGTAAGCGCCCGGGGTATCGATGAAGGTCAGGATCGGCATTTTGAAACGTTCGGCCATTTCCATCAGGCGGCATGCCTTGCGGTAGCCTTCCGGACGCGGCATGCCGAAGTTGCGGCGAACTTTCTCGCGCACTTCGCGGCCTTTCTGGTGACCGATGATCATCACCGGCTGGTTGTCCAGACGGGCAACACCGCCAACGATGGCAGCATCGTCGGAGAAGTGGCGGTCGCCGTGCAGCTCATCGAACTCGGTGAAGATGTGTTCGATGTAGTCCAGGGTGTATGGACGTTTCGGGTGACGCGCCAGACGCGCGATCTGCCAGCTGGTCAGCTTGCCGAAGATGTCTTCAGTCAGCGTGCTGCTCTTGTCCTGCAGGCGGGAGATCTCATCGCCGATATTCAGCGAATTGTCATTACCGACCAAGCGCAACTCTTCGATCTTGGCTTGCAGGTCGGCGATCGGCTGTTCGAAATCTAGAAAATTCGGGTTCATAGGCGTCCGTCTAGGGTCGCGTCCAAGAGAGCTTGGGCCGGCCGGTTGTCTATTCGCGCCCTACCTTAAGGGACAGGCGCGTTCAGGTCGAGATTAAAAATTCTGGTCGGGATCAGGTGCGTTCCAAGGATAAGGAATGGCGCCTGACCGTCAACGGTATTGGAGGAAGACGTTGTCTCGCCCGAACTGGTCACGCAAGGCTTGAATCAAGGCATCCGCCGGGTCGATCCGCCAGGTCTCGCCGAACTGCAGCAAGGCCTTCGCATCAGGGCTGGTGTACTCCATGGTGATCGGGCACGCGCCGCGGTGACGCTTGAACAACTCACCCAGCCAGCGTAGCTGATCGCCTTTCAAATCCTTGGTCTGCAACTTCAGTCGCAGGCTTTCGGCCAGGTTGGTGCGTGCATCTTCCATGCTCATCACCCGCTTGACCCGCAGCCGCAGGCCACCGGAGAAATCGTCGTTGCTGACTTCGCCTTCGACCACCACCATCGCGTCGGTCTGCAACAGCGACTGCGCGGAATGGAATGCATCGGCGAACAGCGAGGCTTCGATCCGCCCGGAGCGGTCGTCGAGGGTGATGAACCCCATCTTGTCGCCCTTTTTGTTCTTCATCACGCGCAGGGCGATGATCATACCCGCGACCGTCTGAGTATCACGCGCAGGTTTCAGGTCGATGATGCGCTGACGGGCGAAGCGGCGGATTTCACCTTCGTATTCGTCGATCGGGTGACCGGTCAGGTACAGGCCCAGGGTGTCTTTCTCTCCCTTCAGCCGCTCCTTGAGGGTCAGTTCCTTGGCCTTGCGGTGATTGGCGTATACGTCGGCGTCTTCTTCAACGAACAGGCCGCCAAACAGATCGGCATGGCCACTGTCGTGGGTCCGGAGCGTTTGTTCAGCCGCCTTGATCGCCTCTTCCATCGCCGTCAGCAAGACCGCCCGGTTGCGGTCGATGTTGGCCTGATAGGCTTTCGGTTCATCGTGGAAATACGGGCCCAGACGATCCAGCGCACCACTGCGAATCAAGCCGTCCAGGGTGCGCTTGTTGATGCGTTTGAGGTCGACCCGGGCGCAGAAATCGAACAGATCCTTGAACGGGCCATCCAGACGCGCCTCGGTGATCGCCTCTACCGGACCTTCGCCCACCCCCTTGATCGCGCCCAGCCCGTAAATAATCCGGCCTTCGTCATTCACCGTGAACTTGAACTCCGAAGTGTTCACGTCCGGTGCGTCGAGGCGCAGCTTCATGGTCCGCACTTCTTCGATCAAGGTCACGACCTTGTCGGTGTTGTGCATATCCGCCGACAGTACCGCCGCCATGAACGGTGCCGGGTAGTGGGCTTTCAGCCATGCGGTCTGGTACGACACCAGGCCGTAGGCGGCGGAGTGGGATTTGTTGAAGCCGTAACCGGCGAATTTTTCCACCAGGTCGAAAATGTTACCGGCCAGGTCGGCGTCGATATTGTTGGTGGCGCAACCTTCAATGAAACCGCCACGCTGCTTGGCCATTTCTTCCGGTTTTTTCTTACCCATGGCTCGACGCAGCATGTCCGCACCGCCAAGGGTGTAACCGGCCATGACCTGGGCAATTTGCATCACCTGTTCCTGATACAGGATGATGCCGTAAGTCGGCGCCAATACCGGCTTGAGGCCGTCGTACTGGTAATCCGAGTGCGGGTACGCGAGTTCCGCGCGACCGTGCTTACGGTTGATGAAGTCGTCCACCATGCCCGATTGCAGCGGGCCCGGACGGAACAGGGCCACCAGTGCGATCAAGTCTTCCAGGCAGTCGGGCTTGAGCTTTTTGATCAGCTCTTTCATGCCGCGCGACTCAAGCTGGAACACCGCAGTGGTTTCAGCTTTTTGCAGCAGCGTGTAGGTCGGTTTGTCGTCGAGCGGGATGAAGGCGATATCCAGCGGCGGCTCGTTGACCTTGGCGCGGTCGCGGTTGATGGTTTTCAGCGCCCAGTCGATGATCGTCAGGGTGCGCAGACCGAGGAAGTCGAACTTCACCAGACCGGCCGCCTCGACGTCGTCCTTGTCGAATTGGGTTACCAGACCGTCGCCCGCTTCGTCGCAATAGATCGGCGAGAAGTCGGTCAGTTTGGTCGGCGCGATCACCACGCCACCGGCGTGCTTGCCGACGTTACGCACAACCCCTTCAAGCTTGCGGGCCATTTCCCAGATTTCCGCAGCCTCTTCATCGACCTTGATGAAGTCGCGCAGGATCTCTTCCTGTTCGTAGGCCTTTTCCAGAGTCATGCCGACTTCGAACGGAATCATCTTCGACAGACGATCCGCCAGGCCGTAGGACTTGCCCTGCACCCGCGCCACGTCACGGACCACTGCTTTCGCCGCCATCGAACCGAAGGTGATGATCTGGCTAACCGCGTTACGGCCGTATTTCTCGGCCACGTACTCGATCACCCGGTCACGACCGTCCATGCAGAAGTCGACGTCGAAGTCGGGCATGGAAACCCGTTCCGGGTTAAGGAAACGTTCGAACAGCAGGTCATATTCCAGCGGGTCGAGATCAGTGATCTTCTGCACATAGGCCACCAGCGACCCGGCACCCGACCCACGGCCAGGACCGACCGGTACGCCGTTGTTCTTGGCCCACTGGATAAAGTCCATCACGATCAGGAAGTAACCGGGGAAGCCCATCTGGATGATGATATCCAGCTCGAAATTCAGCCGGTCGACGTAGACCTGGCGCTTGGCTTCGTAGTCTTCGGTGGTGTCCTTGGGCAGCAGAACGGTGAGACGTTCTTCCAGGCCATCGAAAGAGACCTTGCGGAAATATTCGTCGATGGTCATGCCATCGGGAATCGGGAAGTTGGGCAGGAAGTGCTTGCCCAGCTTCACTTCGATGTTGCAGCGCTTGGCAATCTCGACAGTGTTTTCCAGCGCCTCGGGCAGGTCACTGAACAGCTCGGCCATTTCCTCGGCACTTTTGAGGTATTGCTGATTGCTGTAATTCTTCGAACGCCGCGGATCGTCGAGGGCGCGGCCCTCACCGATGCAAACGCGGGTTTCGTGGGCTTCGAAATCTTCCTGCTTGATGAAGCGCACGTCGTTGGTCGCCACCAGCGGCGCGCCGATTTTCTCGGCCAGGGCCACGGCGCCGTGCAGTTGCTCTTCATCATTGGGGCGATTGGTGCGCTGGACCTCCAGGTAGAAACGATCCGGGAACACCGCCATCCACTCGCGAGCCAGGGTTTCGGCTTCGTCCGGGTTGCCGCTGAGCATGGCCAGGCCGATCTCGCCCTCTTTCGCCGCCGACAGCATGATCAAGCCTTCGCTGGCTTCGGCCACCCACTCGCGCTCGATGATGATCGAGCCATTGCGCTGGCCGTCGATGAAGCCACGGGAGATCAGTTCGGTAAGGTTGCGATAACCCACGGCGTTCATCGCCAGCAGGCTGATCCGGCTCAAGGGGTTGTCCGGATCCTTGTTCGACAGCCACAGGTCGGCACCGCAGATCGGCTTGATCCCCGCGCCCATGGCGGCTTTGTAGAATTTGACCAGGGAACACATGTTGTTCTGGTCGGTGACCGCCACGGCAGGCATATTCATGCCGACCAGGGTCTTGACCAGCGGCTTGATCCGCACCAGACCGTCGACCAGGGAATATTCAGTGTGCAGGCGTAGATGAACGAATGAAGCCGGCATGGTGATCCTGTCTAGAAACTAGAAACGTGAAGACAACAAGGCCCGGATTGTACCGGGCCTTGAGTAAAACATCAGCCTGCGACTAACCCTCGATCAGGTTTTCCCGCGCTTCATATGCCAGGCGCACCGGGGCGAACGAGCGGCGGTGAATCGGTGTCGGCCCCAGACGCGTCAGCGCTTCCAGATGAACGGGCGTCGGGTAGCCTTTGTGACCACCAATGCCGTACCCCGGGTAAATCAGTTCGAACGCCGCCATTTCACGATCACGGCTGACCTTGGCCAGAATCGACGCCGCGGCGATGGCCGGCACTTTGCTGTCGCCCTGCACCACCGCTTCGGCGCGCATCGAGAGTTTCGGGCAGCGGTTGCCGTCGATCATCGCCAGTTTCGGCTGAATGTGCAGGCCCTCGACCGCACGCTGCATGGCCAGCATGGTGGCGTGAAGAATGTTCAGCTCGTCGATTTCTTCCACTTCGGCGCGAGCGACATGCCAGCTCAGGGCTTTTTCGCAGATTTCATCGTACAGCGCTTCGCGGCGGGCCTCGGAGAGCTTCTTCGAATCGTTGAGACCGAGGATCGGCCGGCTCGGGTCGAGGATCACCGCCGCCGTCACCACGGCACCGCACAGCGGGCCGCGACCGACTTCATCAACACCCGCCACCAGATCTACAACTTCATCGACCAGCATAAAATCCAGGCCCAGCTGCTTGCTTGCTTTGCTCATTATGCTCTGCCAATCAGGTTCAGTACCGCGTCCGCTGCCTGATTGGAGGCATCCAAGCGCAGGGTTCGGTGGATTTCGTCAAAGCCTCGGGTCTGCTCCTGGCCACCTTCGATCAGTGGCGACAGGGTCTGGGCCAAGGCTTCGACCGTCGCATCGTCCTGCAACAATTCCGGCACCAGCAAACGCTGGGCCAGCAGATTCGGCAACGAGACATAAGGGCTCTTCACCATCCGTTTAAGAATCCAGAACGTCAGCGGTGCCAAGCGATAAGCGACCACCATCGGTCGCTTGTATAGCAATGCTTCCAGCGTAGCCGTCCCCGAAGCGATCAACACCGCGTCGCAAGCCGCCAGGGCCAGATGGGATTTGCCATCGAGCAAAGTCAGCGGCAGATCGCGACCGGCCAGCAGCTCTTCAAGCTGGGCCCGGCGCTCCGGGCTCGCACACGGCATGACGAACCGCACGCCCGGACGCATGGCCCGCAAGCGCTGGGCGGTGTCGAGGAACAGCGCGCCGAGGCGCCCGACCTCACCACCACGGCTGCCCGGCATCAGGGCGACCAGCGGCCCGTCCGGCAAACCAAGTTCGGCCCGCGCGGCGGCGCGATCGGCCTGAAGCGGGATCGCATCGGCCAGGGAATGCCCGACAAACCGCACCGGCACGCCCTTCTCTTCATAGAATTTCGCTTCGAACGGGAACAGCGTCAGCATCAGATCGCAGCCTTCGCGAATCTTCAGCACCCGCTTCTGTCGCCAGGCCCAGACCGACGGGCTGACGTAATGCACGGTCTTGATCCCGGCCTGACGCAGCTTGAGTTCGATATTGAGGTTGAAGTCCGGGGCATCGATACCGATGAACACGTCCGGCTTCCGGGCGATCAGATCCGCGACCAGTTTCTTGCGACGCGCCAACAGCTCGCGCAAACGGCCCAGCACTTCCACCAGGCCCATGACGGAAAGGCGCTCCATCGGAAAATACGAGGTCAGGCCTTCAGCCTGCATCAGCGGACCGCCGACACCAATGAACTCGACCGCCGGATGCCGGGCCTTGAGCGCGCGCATGAGGCCCGCACCTAGAATGTCACCGGAAGCCTCTCCCGCCACCAGCGCAACACACAGATTGGCCATGGTTAACGGGTGATGCCGCGAGACGAAGACTGGATGGAATCACGGAACACCGCGACTTCCGGGAACTGCAGCGAGGGTTCGGCCAACTCGGCGAGCGCCTGCTCGACCGTCAGGCCCTGGCGGTAAACCACCTTGTAGGCACGACGCAGCGCATGGATCGCATCTTCGCTGAAACCGCGACGGCGCATGCCTTCGAAGTTCATGCTGCGGGCTTCGGCCGGGTTGCCGAATACCGTGACGTAGGCTGGAACGTCCTTGCCAATGGCAGTACCCATGCCGGAAAAGCTGTGGGCGCCAATATGGCAATACTGGTGAACCAGGGTAAAACCGGACAGGATCGCCCAGTCCTCCACGTGCACATGGCCCGCCAACGCGGTGTTGTTGACCAGGATGCAGTGGTTGCCGATAACGCTGTCGTGACCGATGTGGGCATAGGCCATGATCAGGTTGTGATCGCCCAGGGTCGTTTCCGAACGGTCCTGAATGGTCCCGCGGTGAATCGTCACGCCTTCGCGGATGACGTTGTGGTCACCGATGACCAGACGGGTTTCTTCGCCCTTGTATTTCAAATCGGGCGTGTCCTCGCCTACCGAAGAAAACTGGTAGATGCGGTTGTGCTTACCGATTCGGGTCGGGCCCTTGAGAATCACATGCGGCCCGATCACTGTCCCCTCGCCGATTTCCACACCTGCGCCGATGATCGACCAGAGGGCCGACTTCGACGTCGTCGGCCAGAACGGCCGTCGGATCGATGATTGCGCGAGGGTCAATCAAACTCATAGTTTGCGTTCCGCGCAGATGATTTCAGCAGAGCAGACCGGTTTTCCATCGACCGAAGCCTGGCATTCGAACTTCCAGATCTGACGCTTGCAGCTGATGAACTTGGCTTCAAGGATCAACTGATCGCCCGGCAGCACTGGCTGGCGGAAGCGCAGTTTGTCTGAGCCGACGAAGTAGTAAAGGGTGCCGTCGGCCGGTTTCACGTCGAGCATTTTGAAACCAAGGATCCCGGCAGCCTGGGCCATCGCCTCGATGATCAATACGCCCGGCATGATTGGATGCGCAGGGAAGTGACCATTGAAGAACGGCTCGTTGATGCTGACATTCTTGTAGGCGCGAATGCGCTTGCCTTCCACATCCAGATCCACGACCCGGTCCACCAGCAGGAACGGGTAACGGTGAGGCAGGTATTCGCGAATCTCGTTGATGTCCATCATTTCGGGGGGAAGCCTATGTAAAGATTGGGAGCGCGCGACTGACGCGCACCCCTCTAGCAAATCAAGGAGGCAGTCTAGCGGCTGTGCACACTTGATATGGAAATGGTATCAGCCATCTGATGAAGCAATACCGTCAGGGGTCACGTCCCCTACACGCTTTTCCAGCTGTCGCAGACGTCGCGCGATGTCATCGAGCTGACGGATACGTGCCGCGCTTTTGCGCCATTCGGCTGCCGGTTGCATCGCCGTACCGGAAGAATAGGAACCCGGCTCGGTAATCGAGTGGGTAACCATGGTCATCCCGGTAAGGAAAACGTTGTCGCAAATGTCGATATGCCCCACCAGCCCAACGCCACCGGCAAGCATGCAGTGCTTGCCGATTTTGGTGCTGCCGGAAATCCCTACACACGCGGCCATGGCGGTGTGGTCACCGACCTGGACGTTGTGGGCAATCTGAATCTGGTTGTCGAGCTTCACACCATTACCGATGACGGTATCGGCCAGAGCGCCGCGATCGATAGCAGTATTTACGCCTATTTCCACGTCATCCCCGATCGAGACACCGCCGATCTGGGCGATTTTCTGCCAAACACCCTTCTCGTTGGCAAAACCGAAGCCTTCACCACCGAGTACGGCACCGGACTGAATCACCACACGCTTGCCGATGCGCACGTCGTGATACAGCGTGACGCGCGGGGCCAACCAGCCGCCCTCACCGACTTCGCTGCGAGCGCCAATGAAGCAATGAGCCCCGATGGTCACACCAGCACCAATACGCGCTGCACTTTCGATGACCGCAAAAGCACCGATACTCGCCGCTGGATCGACCACTGCATCTGCTGCCACCACCGCTGTCGGATGAATACCGGCAGGCGCCTTGGGCTTGGGATCGAACAAGTGGGAAATACGCGCATAGGCCAGATACGGATCAGGCACCACCAGCGCATCACCGGCAAAACCTTCAGCGTCAGCGGCCTTCAGCAATACAGCTGCGGCCTGACTGTGAGCCAGGTATTTACGGTATTGAGGATTTGCCAGAAAGCTCAACTGAGCTGGGCCAGCCTCTTGCAAAGTGGCTAGCCCAGTAATGTCTTTCTTCGGGTCGCCACGTAAGGTGGCGCCGAGGAACTCGGCCAACTGGCCGAGCTTTATGGTCGCTGTCATGGGTTACTTCAGCTGATTCATGCGCTCGATAACCTGGCGAGTGATGTCGTACTGAGGCTTGACATCAATCACTGCGCCACGCTCGAAGACCAGGTCAAAAGCACCTTTCTTGATGACTTCTTCCACAGCGCTGTCCAGTTTCGGCTTGAGCTGCTTCAGCATTTCACGGTCGGCAACGGCTTTGGCTTCGTTCAGTTCCTTGGACTGGAACTGGAAATCACGGGCCTTTTGCTTGAACTCGAGCTCCAGACGTTCACGCTCGCCTTGCTGCATTTTGTCGCCGCCAGCCATCAGACGATCCTGAATACCCTTGGCACTGCTTTCCAGGCTCTTGAGCTTGGTCAGTTGTGGGCCGAACTTCTTCTCGGCATCCACGGCGTATTTTTTCGCCGCGTCGGATTCCAGCAGTGCCATCTGATAGTTCAGAACGGCGATTTTCATGTCGGCAAAAGCCGGACCTGCTACCAGTACGGTCGCCAGGAGAACCAATTGAGTCAACTTACGCACGATGCACTCCTACAAAATCCATTGTCGTTATCTTGGGTCAGACGCTTAGAACGTCTGGCCGAGGGAGAATTGGAACACTTGAGTCTCAGCGTCATCCGGTTTCTTGACCGGCATGGCCAACGCGAAGCTCAGAGGACCCAGTGCGGTAACCCAGGTCACGCCTACACCGACGGAACTGGCCATGTTGCTCAGGCTAATGTCGTTACACGCTGTTTGAGCGGTTGAACCGACATTTGCGTTCGTCGTCTTGTCGCACTTGGAGTCGAAAACGTTACCCACGTCCCAGAAAACGGAAGTGCGCAGGGAACGCTGATCCTTGACGAATGGCAGCGGGAACAGAACTTCGACACCGCCCTGAATCAAAACGTTACCACCGAACGGCAGCGGGTCCTGGTCCGGGTCAGCGAGCGTACCAGTGTTACCCGTCACAGCCGCACCGCGACTTGGGGTACTGCGAGGACCGAGGGTACTGTCCTTGAAACCACGAACCGAGTTGAAACCACCAGCATAGTAGTTTTCATAGAACGGCAAGCCATCGGTCGAACCGTAGCCATCGCCATAACCCAGTTCGGTGTGAAGGCGCATGGTGTAGTTTTCAGACAATGGCTGGAACAACTGGCCACGGTAATCAAGCTTGAAGAACGACAGGTCACTACCAGGCGTGGTGGTTTCCAGGGTCAGGCTTTGGGAATGACCACGGGTCGCCAATACGCCTTTGTTCAAAGTGGACTCGGACCAGCCGGCCGAAGCCTTGAAGTTCAGGTAGCTGTCGCCCTCGCGGTTAACGAAGTCGAAAATCTCGTCAACGGTGTACTGGCCGGTCTTGATCTTGTCCTGCTGTGCAGTTAGACCGAAGGTCAGGCGCGAAGTCTCGCTGATCGGGTAACCGACGCTCACGCCAGCACCCAGGCTGTCTACGGCATAGCTGGCTACGTCGACGTCGAGGTCTTTGTAGTCAGTTGTACGGTAGAAAGCGTTGTAACCCAGGCTCACGCCGTCAGCGGTCCAGTAGGGGTCGACATAACCGAAGTTATAGCGGCTCTGGTATTGGCTGCGGGTCAAACCGATGCTGACCTTGTTACCAGTACCCAGGAAGTTGTTCTGAGTGATCGAACCACCGAGGATCAGGCCGGCACTCTGGGCGAAACCGACGCTGGCGGTAATCGAACCGGACGCCTGCTCTTCAACGCTGTAGTTCACATCAACCTGGTCATCGACACCCGGCACGGCCGGCGTTTCGACGTTGACTTCCTTGAAGAAGCCCAGACGTTCCAGACGAGTCTTGGACTGGTCGATCAGGTAGGTCGAAGCCCAGCCGCCTTCCATCTGACGCATTTCACGGCGCAGCACTTCGTCTTCGGACTTGGTGTTGCCACGGAAGTTGATGCGGTTCACGTAGGCACGTTTACCCGGATCGACAGCGAACGTGATGTCGACCGTGTGGTCGTCATCGTGAGGCTGAGGCACGCCGTTGACGTTGGCGAAGGTGTAACCCTCGTTACCCAGACGGCGGGTGATCAGTTCGGACGTGGTGGTCATCAGCTTGCGCGAGAACACCTGGCCCTTCTGAACCAGCAGCAGGGACTTGACCTGGTCTTCAGGCACTTTCAGGTCGCCACTGAGCTTGACGTCACGAACGGTGTACTTCTCGCCTTCGTTGACGTTGACAGTGATATAGACGTGTTTCTTGTCCGGGGTGATGGACACCTGGGTCGAAGCGATATCCATGTTGATATAGCCACGGTCCAGGTAGTAGGAGCGCAGACGCTCCAGGTCACCGGAGAGTTTTTCACGGGCATACTTGTCGTCGTTCTTGAAGAACGACAGCCAGTTGCTGGTCTTGAGTTCGAACAGGTCGATCAGGTCTTCATCGGGGAAGACCGTGTTACCCACCACGTTGATGTGCTGGATAGCCGCAACGGTGCCTTCGTTGATGTTGACCTTCAGGGCAACACGGTTACGCGGCTGCGGCACCACTTCGGTATCGACGGTAGCCGAGTAGCGACCTTGAGCGACGTATTGACGCTGCAGCTCGTTACGCACACCTTCGAGGGTGGCGCGCTGGAAGATCTCGCCTTCGGCCAGACCGGATTGCTTGAGGCCCTTCATCAGGTCTTCAGTGGAGATCGCCTTGTTGCCTTCGATCTCGATACTGGCGACCGACGGACGCTCGACTACAGTGATGACTAGGACGTTGCCATCGCGACCCAGCTGGATATCCTGAAAGAACCCGGTTTTGAACAACGCACGAGTGGATTCCACCAGGCGACGATCATCCGCCTGTTCGCCGACGTTCAACGGCAAGGCACCAAAGACGCTACCCGCGGAGACCCGCTGGAGGCCATTGACGCGAATATCAGAGATAGTGAAGGACTCGGCGTGAACTTCGGCGATCATCAATACGGTGAGAACCGCAGTTAGCAGCAGACGTTTCATGAAGTCCTTTCTTATTCCAACTGGCAATAAAAACTGCCGCAAAATGCGGCAGATTCGCAATTCAGCGAAGCGTTACAGTCGACCTAGATCATTGACCAGAGCAAGCAACATCACCCCGACCACCAAACTGATACCGATCTGTATCCCCCAACCTTGCACCCGATCCGACAAGGGACGACCACGCGCCCACTCGATCAGATAAAACAACAAATGCCCCCCATCCAGTACAGGAATGGGCAGCAAATTCAGAACCCCCAGGCTAATACTCAGATAAGCAAGGAAATTCAGGAAATCAGCGACGCCCGACTGGGCAGAAGCGCCCGCCACTTTAGCAATGGTTATCGGTCCACTCAAGTTTTTTACCGAGAGCTCGCCGAACAACATTTTCTTGAGCGAATCGAGGGTCAGTACGCTCATGGTCCAGGTGCGTCGAGCACCCTCGCCAATTGCAGCCACGGGACCATAACTGACTTCACGAATCATTTCTGGCGGCCAATCGACCGGTTTCACCCCAGCCCCCAGATAACCACTGGGTGCCTTGCTCTCGCCGCGAGCGGCCAGTGTCACAGGGACGTCGATTTGAGCACCATCGCGCTCGACGTGCAGCATGATTTTGGTATCTGGATGCATACGGACGATGTCGACCACCTGCTGCCAGTCATCCAGTGCCTTGCCATCAAGGGCCAACAGGCGGTCACCGATCTTCAGGCCAGCGGCCTTCGCCGGCCCTTTCGGATCGAACTCGGCCAGGACCGGCGGCAATGCCGGACGCCAGGGACGAATACCCAGCGAACGAATCGGATCCGGCTCGTCAGCGCCCTTGAGCCACTTGTCCAGCGCCAGCTCACGGGGAGAATCCACCGTGGAGCCTTGTTCGCGGACCAGCAATTGAAGGGAACCGCTCTCCCCCAGACGGCGGACCAGTTGCAGATTCACCGCAGCCCAGCCGGAGGTCGGCTCGCCGTCGATGGCAATAATTTCCTGACCCGGGCTCAAACCGGCCTTGGCGGCGATGCTGCCGGACTCGACCGCACCGATAACCGGCCGCACCTGCTCGCTACCCAGCATTGCCAATGCCCAGAAAAACACCATTGCCAATAGAAAGTTGGCAATCGGGCCGGCCGCCACGATGGCAATGCGCTGACGGACGGATTTGCGATTGAAGGACTGATCGACCTGATCGGCCGGTACTTCGCCTTCGCGCTCATCGAGCATCTTCACGTAGCCGCCCAGAGGGATGGCGGCAACCACGAATTCAGTGCCTTTGCTGTCGTGCCAGCGCAGCAACGGCATGCCGAAGCCTACGGAGAAACGCAGCACTTTGACCCCACAGCGACGAGCGACCCAGAAATGGCCGAATTCGTGGAAGGTGACCAGCACGCCCAGCGCTACCAGGGTGCCGACAATCATATAGAGCGCGCTCATCTACTTTCTCCGCAATCCTATCAGTGCCGCATGGGGCAACGTATTGCAGCACCTATCGCCCGTGACGACTCAACCATTGCCCGGCCAGTACCCGAGCTTTCGCATCGGCCGTGAACACTGCCTCGAGATCATCTACCGCAACCACAGGCTCGAGGTTCAACACTTCCTCGATAATACTCGCGATTTCCAGATAGCGAACCCGTCCGTCGAGAAAGGCTGCAACAGCCACTTCATTCGCAGCATTGAGCATGGCCGGTGCGCTATTGCCAGCCTCGGCGGCTTGACGCGCAAGACGCAGGCAAGGGAAACGCTCTTCATCGGGAGCCTGGAAATCCAGGCGAGCGATGGCGAACAGGTCCAGCGGCGCAACACCCGAGTCGATCCGCTCCGGCCAGGCCAGGGCATTGGCGATTGGCGTGCGCATATCCGGATTGCCCAACTGCGCCAAGACCGAACCATCGATGTAGTCGACCAGCGAATGAATCACGCTCTGCGGGTGAATCACCACTTCGACCTGGGACGGCGTGGCATCGAACAGCCAGCAGGCCTCGATCAGCTCGAGCCCTTTGTTCATCATGCTGGCCGAATCCACCGAAATCTTGCGCCCCATGGACCAGTTCGGGTGAGCGCACGCTTGCTCGGGGGAAACATGCGCCAGTTCGGCCATGGGTGTCTGCCGGAACGGGCCGCCAGAGGCTGTCAGCAAAATCCGACGCACACCGACCGCACCCAGTCCTCGGGCGAAATCCCGTGGCATGCACTGGAAAATCGCGTTGTGCTCGCTGTCGATCGGCAGTAGCACCGAACCGCTCTTACGCACCGCCTGCATGAATAGCGCACCGGACATCACCAGCGCTTCCTTATTGGCCAGAAGTATCTTCTTGCCAGACTCGACCGCCGCCAGGGTCGGACGCAAGCCCGCCGCCCCTACGATGGCTGCCATTACTGCATCGACTTGCGGGTCGGAGGCTATCTGACACAAGCCCTCCTCCCCCACCAGAACGCGGGTCGACAGACCAGCCGCATGCAAATCGTCCTGCAAGCGTCGGGCAGCACCCGATTCCGGAACGACCGCGAAGCGTGGCGCATGACGCACGCACAGCGCCAGCAGCTCACTCAAACGAGTGAAACCACTCAAGGCGAACACCTGATAACGCTCGGGATGACGGGCGATAACGTCGAGAGTGCTCAGACCAATCGAACCGGTCGCCCCGAGTACGGTAATCTGTTGCGGGCGGCTCACGGTGCCGCCATCCACAGCAGCACGGCGAATACCGGAATCGCCGCCGTCAGGCTGTCGATACGATCCAGTACACCGCCGTGACCTGGCAGCAGATTACTGCTGTCCTTGATCCCCGACTGGCGCTTGAACATGCTTTCGGTGAGATCACCCACCACTGAAATGAACACGACCATTGCGGCACCAAACAGCCCCATCAGCGCCTGAGCGAAACTCCAGTCCCGCACAAAGCCGACGACCGCCGTGATCACCAGGCTCAGCAGCAAACCACCGTACACGCCTTCCCAGCTCTTGCCAGGGCTGACTTGCGGCGCCAGCTTGCGCCTGCCAAAGGCCCGGCCGGAAAAGTACGCACCAATATCCGCCCCCCAGACCAACACCATCACCGCCATGATCAGCCAGTTGCCCAAGGGGTACTGTTTGATCAGGACCAGACCTTGCCAGGCCGGCAACAGAATCAACAAACCGATCACCAGCTTGCAAGCCGCACTGGCCCAGTGCTCACTGGACCGTGGATAGGTCAGCACCAGGTATGTCGCCACGCCCCACCAGAGCACCGAAGCGCCCAAGACCCAAGGCGCAAGCCCCGGCAGGATGTGCATGATAAACAGCATCAATGCGACCACTGCCGCATAGGCAACGCGGATCGACTGGGCGGCAAAACCTGCCAGGCGCGCCCACTCCCATGCACCGAGCGTCACCACCAACCCGATGAACAGCGCAAAACCGGAGCCTTCGAGCAGGAAAAACCCGCACAGGGCAATCGGCAGCAAGATCAGCGCCGTGATGATTCGTTGTTTAAGCATTAAACCCGGGCTCCAGCCTCGACCTGCTCACTCGTTTTACCGAAGCGACGCTGGCGAGAAGCGAAATCGACCAGCGCATTGCGCATGGCATCGTGTTTGAAGTCCGGCCAGAACAGGTCGGAGAAGTACAACTCGGCGTAAGCCAGTTGCCACAGCAGGAAGTTGCTGATGCGATGCTCGCCACCGGTACGAATACACAAGTCCGGCAGCGGCAGGTCACCGGTCGCCAGACAGGTTTGCAACAGCTCGGGGGTAATGTCTTCCGGACGCAGATGCCCGGCCTGAACTTCGCGTGCCAGACGCTGCGCAGCCTGTGCGATATCCCACTGACCGCCGTAGTTGGCGGCGATCTGCAGGACAAAGCGGTTGGCGCCGACAGTCATTGCCTCGGCTTCGCGCATGGCGGCCTGAAGCTCCGGGTGAAAACGCGAACGGTCACCAATGATGCGCAAACTGATGTTGTTGTCGTTCAGGCGCTTGGCCTCACGACGCAACGCCTTGAAGAACAGATCCATCAAGGCACTGACTTCATCGACCGGGCGCTGCCAGTTCTCGCTGGAGAACGCGAACAGGGTCAATACTTCGACCCCGGCCTCGGCACATACCTCGATCACCGCACGCACCGCATCCACGCCCGCTTTATGCCCGGCGACACCCGGCATAAAGCGTTTTTTCGCCCAGCGATTGTTACCATCCATGATGATCGCGACATGGCGCGGCACCGCGGACGGCGCAGTCTGCTTTGTCTTATCCATTAAAACTCGACCCTTATACGGCCATCAGGTCTTTTTCTTTTTCCGCCAACTTAGCGTCGATTTCAGCCACGAATTTCTTGGTCAGATCGTCGATCTCGCCAGTGGCGCGACGCTCTTCGTCTTCGCTGATTTCCTTTTCCTTGACCAGGTCCTTCAGCGAGCTGTTTGCATCGCGACGGATGTTGCGCACGGCAACACGGGCATCCTCAGCTACATCACGAGCCTGCTTGGTGAAGCCGCGGCGGGTTTCTTCGGTCAGGGCTGGCATGGAGATCAGCAGCAACTCACCCAGGTTGGTCGGGTTGAGGTTCAGGCCAGCGCTACCGATGGCCTTGTCGACCGCGCCCAGCATGTTGCGCTCGAAGGCAACGACTTGCAGGGTACGAGCGTCTTTAACGGTGATGTTTGCCACCTGCTTGATCGGAGTGTCGGCACCGTAGTACGGAACCATCACGCCTTCCAGAATGCTTGGGTGCGCCTGGCCGGTACGGATACGGCCGAAGTTGTGCGCCAGCGATTCTACGGATTTCTGCATGCGCTCTTTAGCGTCTTTCTTGATTTCGTTGATCATTGTTGAACTTCCTCGATCAGGGTCCCTTCAGCGCCGCCATGCACGATGTTCAGCAGGGCGCCGGGCTTGTTCATGTTAAATACGCGCAGCGGCATTTTGTGGTCGCGGCACAGGCAAATGGCCGTCAGATCCATTACACCCAACTTGCGATCCAGCACTTCATCATAAGTCAGATGATCGAACTTCTCGGCATGCGGGTCTTTGAAAGGGTCAGCGGTGTAGACGCCATCGACCTTGGTCGCCTTGAGCACGACATCGGCATCGATCTCGATCGCTCGCAGGCAGGCCGCCGAATCCGTAGTAAAGAACGGATTACCGGTACCGGCCGCGAAAATCACGACTTCCTTGGAGTTCAGGTGGCGCATGGCTTTGCGGCGATCATAGTGATCGGTCACGCCAACCATGGAAATGGCCGACATTACGATGGCCGAGATATTGGCACGTTCCAGCGCATCGCGCATCGCCAGGGCATTCATTACAGTGGCCAGCATGCCCATGTGGTCGCCAGTGACCCGATCCATGCCGGCCGCGCTGAGCGCCGCGCCACGGAACAGATTACCGCCGCCGATCACCAGACCGACCTGAACACCGATGCCGACCAGTTGGCCAACTTCCAGCGCCATGCGATCCAGAACTTTCGGATCGATCCCGAACTCTTCCGAGCCCATCAGGGCCTCGCCGCTAAGCTTGAGTAGAATGCGTTTATAGCGAGCCTGATAACCACTGCCCTGCTGAGCCATTGCGAATCTCTCCTGCGGCGTATTTTAAAAAAATTCTTTGCGGGCTGTTTGCAGCCTGCGTTCACTCTAGCTTGACGCTATCACAGCGCCATCGGAACACGGCTTTGTAAGCCAGTTCCGACGAGAAGCCAAATAAATTGGCATCCCCATCTGAAAAGAGGCTGCGCGCGTGAGCGGGCAGCCTCTTCAGGGCGACAGTTAAAAAACCGTCTTACTGTTGCTTGGCAGCAGCCAGTTGCGCGGCAACTTCTTCAGCGAAGTTGTCAACTGGCTTCTCGATGCCTTCGCCAACCTTGAAGTAGGTGAAGGAAACGATTTCAGCGCCAGCTTTCTTGGCCAGAGCACCAACGGTGATTTCCGGATTCATGACGAAAGCTTGCTCGACCAGGCTGGCTTCGGCCAGGAACTTGGAGATACGGCCAGCGATCATCTTCTCGACGATTTCGGCTGGTTTGCCTTTCATCTTGTCTTCGTTCAGGGTCAGGAAAACGCCCTTCTCACGCTCGATGGCTTCTGGCGAAACCTGCGATGGCAGCAGGAACTCAGGGTTGCTTGCGGCCACGTGCATGGCGATCTCTTTGGCCAGCTGAACATCGCCGCCTTTAAGAACGACAGCAACGCCAATCTTGTTACCGTGCAGGTAGGTGCCGACAACGTCACCCTCTACGCGCACAAGGCGACGGATGTTGACGTTTTCGCCAACTTTGGCCACCAGGGCTTCACGAGCCGATTCCTGAGCGGCGATCAGCGGAGCTGCGTCGGTCAGTTTTTCGGCGAAGGCTTTTTCTACGCTGGCAGCAACGAAGCTCTTGAAGTCGTCTTGCAGGGCCAGGAAGTCGGTCTGCGAGTTGACTTCCAGCAGCACGGCGGACTTGTCGTCAGCCTTGATAGCGATCGCGCCTTCAGCAGCAACGTTGCCTGCTTTTTTGGCTGCCTTGATGGCGCCCGAAGCACGCATGTCATCAATGGCTTTTTCGATGTCGCCGCCAGCCTTGGTCAAGGCCTTTTTGCAGTCCATCATGCCTTCGCCAGTACGCTCGCGCAGTTCTTTGACCAACGCTGCAGTAATCTCTGCCATTTTCAAAATTCCTCTTGGATAGGTTTTCAACCATTCCACCCGATCGAACGGGCGATCAATTCTTCCCGAACCACCCTTGTTAGCCGCTGCACGTTACAAATGCTGTAGCTGCGCTGCCGACAAATGGTTTTCGAGGTGGCAAAAAGGGGGCCAAGCCCCCTTTTTGCTTACTGAGTCAACGCCAAGGCGTCAATTACTCAGCCGCTGCTACCGGAGTTTCTTCAACGAACTGCTCGGTACCGCCAGCAACGTGGTTGCGACCGCGGATTACAGCGTCAGCCATCGAACCCATGTACAGCTGGATAGCGCGGATTGCGTCATCGTTGCCTGGGATGATGTAGTCAACGCCTTCCGGACTGCTGTTGGTATCGACTACGCCGATAACCGGGATGCCCAGCTTGTTGGCTTCGGTGATCGCGATGCGCTCGTGATCAACGTCGATAACGAACAGAGCGTCTGGCAGACCGCCCATGTCCTTGATACCACCCAGGGAACGATCCAGCTTCTCAAGATCGCGAGTGCGCATCAGCGCTTCTTTCTTGGTCAGCTTGGCGAAAGTACCGTCTTCGGCTTGTACTTCAAGGTCACGCAGACGCTTGATGGAAGCACGGATGGTTTTGAAGTTGGTCAGCATGCCGCCCAACCAGCGGTGATCGACGTACGGCGAACCGCAACGTGCTGCTTCTTCAGCAACGATCTTGCCAGCAGAACGCTTGGTGCCGACGAACAGAATCTTGTTTTTGCCCTGGGCCAGACGCTCTACGAAAGTCAGAGCTTCGTTGAACATTGGCAGGGTTTTTTCAAGGTTGATGATGTGGATCTTGTTACGCGCGCCGAAAATGTATTTACCCATTTTCGGGTTCCAGTAACGGGTCTGGTGACCGAAGTGCACACCGGCCTTCAGCATATCGCGCATGTTGACTTGGGACATGATAGTTCCTTAATAAGTCGGGTTTGGCCTCCACGTATCCCAATGACCAACCAGCAGCATCAGCTGAAGGCACCCAGGTCATCGTGTCGACACGTGTGTGGATTTAAGCTTTTCAGGGTATCCCCGGAAAGCGGCGCATTTTATATCACAAGGCAGGAAAAAACGGAACCCGGATTCTGAAAACCTGGCGAATGCTTTTCGTCCCGACCTTGGAATCCCTCCAGAATGCGCCATCCTATAGAGAGAAGCGATGCACAGAGGCTCAGATTTGCGCTGATCGTCTGATAGAATCGCGTTTTTCAGGGCCGCGGCGATTGCTCGCGCAATGCCCATTTCGTTTTAGAAGGCGCCATTGAGCGCAGAGAGAGCCTGTATGACCGTCACCCTCAAAACCCCAGAGGACATCGCCAAAATGCGTATCGCCGGCAAATTGGCCGCCGATGTGCTGGAAATGATTGCCGATTATGTCAAACCGGGTGTCACCACCGAAGAGCTGGACCGCATCTGCCACGACTACATTGTCAACGAGCAGAAAGCCATTCCTGCCCCGCTCAACTACAAAGGCTTCCCGAAGTCGATCTGCACCTCGATCAACCACGTGGTCTGCCATGGCATCCCGAACGAGAAGCCGCTGAAGGATGGTGACACGCTGAACATCGACGTCACCGTGATCAAGGACGGTTACCACGGCGACACCAGCCGCATGTTCCACGTCGGCACCGTGCCAGTCTGGGCCGAGCGTCTGTCCCAGGTGACTCAGGAATGCATGTACAAGGCCATCGAACTGGTTAAACCCGGCTGCCGCCTGGGCGATATCGGTGAAGTGATCCAGAAGCACGCCGAAAAGAACGGCTTCTCGGTGGTTCGCGAGTTCTGCGGCCACGGCATCGGCAAGGTGTTCCACGAAGAGCCGCAGATCCTGCACTACGGCCGCGCCGGCACCGGCATGGAACTGAAAGCCGGCATGACCTTCACCATCGAACCGATGATCAACCAGGGCAAGGCCGACACCAAGGTGCTGGGCGACGGCTGGACCGCAATCACCAAGGACCGCAAGTTGTCGGCGCAATGGGAACACACCCTGCTGGTGACCGACACTGGCTACGAGATCTTCACCCTGCGCAGCGACGATACCATCGCGCGCGTTTCGGCCTGATCCCGCCCGTTCCCAGCCTTATAGAAAGGAAAGCCAATCGATGCCGCAGGTGGATCCCGAACTCTTCGACCGCGGCCAGTTCCAGGCGGAACTGGCCCTGAAGGCAAGCCCTATCGCTGCTTTCAAGAAGGCGATCCGTCAGGCCCGCGAGGTGCTCGACGAGCGGTTTCGCAGCGGCCGGGACATTCGCCGGTTGATCGAGGATCGTGCCTGGTTCGTCGATAACATCCTGCAAAAGGCCTGGGAACAGTTCAACTGGAGCTTCGATGCCGACATCGCGCTGGTCGCGGTCGGCGGCTACGGTCGCGGCGAGTTGCACCCCTATTCCGACGTCGACTTATTGATCCTGCTGGACAATGCCGATCACGAAGTTTTCCGTGACTCCATCGAGCGCTTTCTGACACTGCTGTGGGACATCGGCCTGGAAGTCGGCCAGAGCGTTCGCTCGGTGGACGAATGCGCCGAGGAAGCCCGCGCCGACCTGACGGTGATCACCAACCTGATGGAAAGCCGCACCATTGCCGGCCCCGAGCGCCTGCGCCAGCGCATGCTGGACGTGACCAGCACCGCGCACATGTGGCCCAGTAAAGAGTTCTTCCTGGCCAAGCGCGCCGAGCAGAAAGCCCGTCACCACAAGTACAACGACACCGAGTACAACCTGGAACCCAACGTCAAAGGCTCGCCCGGCGGCCTGCGGGATATTCAGACGATTCTTTGGGTCGCCCGTCGTGAGTACGGCACCCTGAACCTGCGAGCCCTGGCGGGCGAAGGTTTCCTGGTGGAGAGCGAGAACGCCCTGCTGGCTTCGTCCCAGGAATTTCTGTGGAAAGTGCGTTACGCGTTGCACATGCTCGCCGGTCGCTCTGAAGACCGCCTGCTGTTCGATCACCAGCGCACGATTGCCGGGCTGCTGGGTTTCGTCGGCAATGACGCCAAGCACGCCATCGAAAACTTCATGCAGCAGTACTACCGGGTGGTCATGAGCATCGCGCAGCTCAGCGACTTGATCATCCAGCACTTTGAAGAAGTGATCCTGGCACCGGAGGACGAAGCGCCGCCACAGCCGATCAACTCGCGATTCCAGTTGCACGACGGCTACATCGAAGCGCGCAACGACAATGTGTTCCGTCGCACACCGTTCGCCATGCTCGAAATCTTCGTGCTGATGGCCCAACAGCCGGAAATCAAAGGCGTACGCGCCGATACCATCCGTCTGCTGCGCGAGAACCGTCATCTGATCGACGACGACTTCCGCAACGATATTCGCAATACCAGCCTGTTCATCGAATTATTCAAGTGCAAGATCGGCGTCCACCGCAACCTGCGGCGGATGAACCGTTACGGAATTCTTGGGCGTTATCTGCCGGAGTTCGGCTTTATTGTCGGGCAGATGCAGCACGACCTGTTTCACATCTATACGGTCGACGCACACACCCTGAACCTGATCAAGCACCTGCGTAAGCTGCAATACACCCAGGTGTCGGAAAAATTCCCATTGGCCAGTAAGCTTATGGCCAAACTGCCCAAGCCGGAACTGATTTACCTGGCCGGCCTGTACCACGACATCGGCAAGGGCCGGCATGGCGATCACTCGGAAATCGGCGCAGTGGATGCCGAGGCCTTTTGCCAGCGCCATCAGTTGCCGATCTGGGACAGCCGCCTGATCGTGTGGCTGGTGCAGAACCATCTGGTGATGTCGACCACGGCCCAGCGCAAGGACCTGTCCGACCCGCATGTGATCCACGATTTCGCGCAGACCGTCGGCGATGAAACCCGCCTCGATTATCTGTACGTGCTGACCGTTGCCGACATCAACGCAACCAACCCGACGCTGTGGAACTCCTGGCGCGCGAGCCTGTTGCGCCAGCTTTATACCGAGACCAAACGCGCCTTGCGTCGTGGCCTGGAAAACCCGGTGGATCGCGAAGAACAGATCCGCCAGACCCAGAGCGCGGCGCTGGACATCCTGGTTCGCGGCGGCACCGACCCGGACGACGTCGAGCAGCTCTGGGCGCAATTGGGCGATGATTACTTTCTGCGTCACACCGCCGGCGACGTGGCCTGGCACACTGACGCGATCCTGCAGCAGCCGGCCGACGGGGGGCCGCTGGTACTGATCAAGGAAACCACCCAGCGCGAGTTCGAGGGCGGTACGCAGATCTTCATCTATGCACCGGACCAGCACGACTTCTTTGCCGTGACCGTGGCCGCGATGGACCAGCTCAACCTGAACATTCACGACGCCCGGGTCATCACCTCCAGCAGCCAGTTCACCCTCGACACCTATATCGTACTCGACACCGATGGCGACTCGATCGGCGACAACCCGGCGCGGGTCAAGCAGATCCGCGACGGCCTGACCGAAGCTCTGCGCAACCCGGACAACTACCCAACGATTATCCAGCGTCGGGTGCCTCGTCAGCTCAAGCACTTTGCCTTTGCGCCACAGGTGACGATCCACAACGATGCCCAGCGTCCGGTGACCGTGCTGGAACTCAGCGCACCCGACCGCCCCGGGTTGCTCGCGCGGATCGGCACGATTTTCCTCGAGTTCGACCTGTCGCTGCAGAACGCCAAGATCGCCACCTTGGGCGAACGCGTGGAAGACGTGTTCTTCATCACCGACGCGAACAATCAGCCGCTGTCCGACCCACTGCTATGCAGCCGTTTGCAGGATGCAATCGTCGAACAGCTGAGCGTCAGCCAGGAACCCGATATCAAACTGTCGCGCATCAGCATCTGAACCAACCATTTTCCCCTGTGGGAACGGACTTCCTGTGGACAGGGGCTTGTTGTGGCGAGGGGGCTCGCCCCCGTTGGGCTGCGAAGCGGCCCCAAAACCTGCATCGCGATGTATCAGATACACCGCATACAAAGGTTTTACGACTGCTGCGCAGCCGAACGGGGGCAAGCCCCCTCACCACAACAAGCCCCCAACACCACACTAGCCCTCCCACATTGAACGAGGCCCTCATGAACAACGCTCTGAACCAGTTGCAGCCCTACCCGTTCGAAAAGCTCCGCGCCCTGCTCGGCAGCGTCACGCCAAACCCGGACAAGCGCGCCATCGCGCTGTCCATCGGCGAACCGAAACACCGCTCGCCAGCTTTTGTCGCCGAAGCCCTGGCAAGCAATCTGGATCAGATGGCCGTGTACCCGACCACCCTCGGCATCCCTGCCTTGCGTGAAGCCATCGCCGCCTGGTGCGAACGCCGCTTCAGCGTCCCGAGCGGCTGGCTCGACCCGACGCGCAATGTGCTGCCGGTCAACGGCACGCGCGAAGCGCTGTTCGCGTTCACCCAGACTGTGGTCAACCGTGGCGAAGACGCGCTGGTGGTCAGCCCGAATCCGTTCTATCAAATCTACGAAGGCGCGGCATTCCTCGCCGGCGCCAAGCCGCATTACCTGCCGTGCCTGGATGAAAACGGCTTCAACCCGGATTTTGACGCTGTTTCTCCGGACATCTGGAAACGCTGCCAGATCCTGTTCCTGTGCTCACCGGGCAACCCGACCGGCGCACTGATTCCGGTCGATACCCTGAAGAAACTGATTGCCCTGGCCGACGAATATGACTTCGTGATCGCCGCGGACGAATGCTACAGCGAACTGTATTTCGACGAGCAAACCCCACCGGCCGGCCTGCTCAGCGCTTGCGTCGAACTGGGTCGCCAGGACTTCAAGCGTTGCGTGGTATTTCACAGCCTGTCCAAGCGCTCCAACCTGCCGGGCCTGCGCTCGGGCTTTGTCGCCGGTGATGCCGACATTCTCAAGGGCTTCCTGCTCTATCGCACCTACCATGGATGCGCGATGCCGGTTCAGACCCAACTGGCCAGCGTTGCCGCGTGGAACGATGAAGTGCATGTACGCGCCAACCGTGCGCTATATCGCGAAAAATACGATGCAGTACTGGAGATCCTCAGCCCGGTGATGGACGTACAGCGTCCGGACGGTGGTTTCTACCTGTGGCCGAATGTGAATGGTGATGACGCGGCGTTCTGCCGTGACCTGTTCGAACAGGAACATGTGACCGTGGTACCGGGCTCCTACTTGTCCCGGGACGTCGATGGCGTCAATCCGGGCGCCGGGCGTGTGCGTATGGCATTGGTCGCACCGCTGGCTGAATGCGTAGAAGCGGCCGAGCGCATTCGCGCGTTCATTACCCGACGCAAGTAACTACTCCCGCCCGCACTGTGCAATGCAGCGCGGGCAACTCATGACACAAAACTCCAACTTGCTCCCCCTACAAAATCGACAGCATTGAAGTGCCATGTTAGTCGCTTAGACTGCAGGTGACCGTTCATGGAACAACGGACGGTCACAACAAAAAGACAAACCCGACCACAGCCGACGCGAAACCGTCTGGTCATGGCATAATCCGTCACCTTTTATTTTCAGCACCTGTAAAGGGGGCGATTCCTTGACCGTTTCAAGCAAAACGTTGCACCTTTTCGGCATCAAAGCCTGCGACACCATGAAAAAGGCGCGCACCTGGCTCGATGAACACGCTGTGAGCTATGACTTCCATGATTACAAAACGGTCGGAATCGACCGTGAACACCTGACCCAATGGTGCGACGAGCACGGCTGGCAAGTGGTGTTGAACCGTGCAGGCACGACCTTTCGCAAGCTCGACGACGAACGCAAAGCCGATCTCGACCAGCGCAAAGCCATCGAACTGATGCTCGCACAACCTTCGATGATCAAGCGCCCGGTGCTCGATCTCGGTGACCGAACCCTGATTGGCTTCAAGCCAGATATCTACGTGGCCGCACTCAAGTAAGGCAGCCCGTTCCATTTTGTTAGAGGTATCAACATGTCCACTACCCTGTTCAGCCTGGCCTTCGGTGTCGGCACTCAAAACCGTCAAGGCGCATGGCTGGAAGTGTTTTACGCGCAGCCACTGCTCAACCCGTCGGCCGAACTGGTCGCCGCCATTGCACCGGTTCTGGGCTACACCGAAGGCAATCAGGCCATCGCCTTCAGCACCGCTCAGGCGTCCCAACTGGCCGAAGCGCTGAAAAGCGTCGACGCTGCACAAGCGGCACTGTTGACCCGTCTGGCCGAGAGCCACAAGCCGCTGGTCGCCACGTTGCTGGCCGAAGACGCGCAACTGAGCTCCACGCCTGAGGCTTACCTCAAGCTGCACCTGCTGTCCCACCGTCTGGTCAAGCCACATGGCTTGAACCTGGCCGGGATTTTCCCGTTGCTGCCGAACGTGGCCTGGACCAGTCAGGGCGCCATCGATCTGGCCGAACTGGCCGAACATCAACTGGAAGCCCGTCTGCGCGGCGAGCTGCTGGAAGTGTTCTCGGTGGACAAGTTCCCGAAAATGACCGACTACGTGGTACCGGCCGGCGTGCGTATCGCTGACGCAGCACGTATTCGCCTGGGCGCTTACGTGGGCGAAGGCACCACCGTGATGCATGAAGGTTTCGTCAACTTCAACGCCGGCACCGAAGGCCCGGGCATGATCGAAGGTCGTGTGTCGGCTGGCGTGTTCGTCGGCAAGGGTTCGGACCTGGGCGGCGGCTGCTCGACCATGGGCACTCTGTCGGGCGGCGGCAACATCGTGATCAAGGTCGGCGAAGGCTGCCTGATCGGCGCCAACGCCGGTATCGGTATCCCGTTGGGCGACCGCAACACCGTTGAGTCGGGCCTGTACGTGACGGCCGGCACCAAGGTTGCGCTGCTGGATGAGCACAACAAACTGGTCAAAGTCGTTAAAGCCCGTGAGCTGGCCGGTCAGCCTGATCTGCTGTTCCGCCGCAATTCCGAGACCGGTGCCGTGGAGTGCAAAACCCACAAATCGGCCATCGAGTTGAACGAAGCGCTGCACGCTCACAACTAAGCAGAGCGTCAAACGATCACCTGAACTTGTAGGAGCGAGGCTTGCCCGCGAAGCTTTTGGCGCCAGTAATGACGCCTTCGCGAGCAAGCTTCGCTCCTACACAGGTCCGGCGTAGACCCGACCATCAGGTCAGGCGTACACCCCGCCCATGTTAACCAGGGCCCGATAGCATGATGATTCCCTCTCCCTGGCGCGCCGATTTTCCGGCCATCGCCGCCTTGCAACGGCAAGACCAGACCTATCTGGACAACGCCGCTACCACGCAAAAACCTCAAGCCCTGCTGGATGCCCTGGCGCATTACTACGCCAACGGCGCGGCCAACGTGCATCGGGCGCAACACTTGCCCGGCGCCCACGCCACTCAGGCGTTCGAGGACAGCCGCAGCAAAGTTGCGCAATGGCTCAATGCCGGCGATTGCGGGCAGATCATCTTTACCCACGGCGCGACGTCCGCGCTTAACCTCCTGGCCTATGGCCTGGAACATTTATTCAATCCGGGCGATGAAATTGTCATCAGCGCCCTGGAGCATCACGCCAACCTGTTGCCGTGGCAGCAACTGGCCCACCGTCGCGACTTGAAACTGATCATCCTGCCGCTGGATGCCGACGGTTTGATTGACCTTGAAGCTGCCGCTCACTTGATCGGCCCGCGTACTCGCCTGCTGGCGGTCAGTCAGCTGTCCAACGTGCTCGGCGCCTGGCAGCCGTTGCCCTCGTTACTGGCGATGGCCAAGGCACACAACGCGCTGACCGTGATCGACGGCGCCCAAGGCGTGGTCCATGGTCGGCACGACGTGCAGGCACTGGGTTGTGACTTCTATGTGTTTTCCAGCCACAAGCTTTACGGCCCCGATGGCCTGGGCGTTCTGTTCGGGCGTAACGCAGCGCTGGCGCAACTGCGCCCCTGGCAGTTCGGCGGCGAAATGGTGCTGGATGCCAACTACCACGACGCCCGCTTTCGTCCCGCACCGCTGGGGTTCGAGGCCGGTACGCCGCCGATCGCCAGTGTGATCGGTCTGGGCGCGACCCTGGACTATCTGGCCGGATTGGATCAGGACGCCGTGTCCACCCACGAAGCGGCGTTGCATGACTATTTGCTCAAGGGCCTTGAAGCCCGTAACGGCATTCGCCTGCTGGGCAAGCCGCAACTGGCGCTGGCCAGTTTTGTCGTCGAGGGTGTGCATAACTCTGATTTGGCGCATTTGCTGACCGAACAGGGCATCGCCGTGCGCGCCGGTCATCATTGCGCCATGCCGTTGCTCAAAAGCCTTGAGCTGGCCGGGGCGATTCGGGTGTCATTGGCGTTGTACAACGATTCCGAAGATCTTGAGCGCTTCTTTGAAGCGCTAGACCAGGCCCTGGAGTTACTGCGATGACCTTGCCCGCCGATGCCGTCACGGCGCTGGATACTTTTCAGCAGGCTGCAAGCTGGGAACAGAGGGCGCGGCTGCTGATGCAATGGGGTGACCGCCTGCCACCGTTGAGCGATGTGGATAAAGTCGACGCCAACCGCGTGCATGGCTGTGAAAGCCAAGTGTGGCTGGTCGGCACGCTGCAGGACGGACATTGGCAATTCAGCGCCAGCAGCGATGCGCGGTTGATTCGCGGGTTGGTGGCGCTGCTGCTGGCGCGGGTCAATGGGTTGTCCGCAGTTGAGTTGCAGCAGGTGGATTTGGCGGATTGGTTTAATCAGCTGGGGCTGGGTCGCCAGTTGTCCCAGTCCCGTAGCAACGGCTTGAATGCTGTTTTACAGCGGATGCGTGAGTTGTCTACGCCCCTGTAGGAGCGAGGCTTGCCCGCGAAAGCGGGGTGTCAGACAAAACGCCTTCGCGGGCAAGTCGGATCGCCGCACCGCTCGCTCCTACAGGGATCGGGTTAAACCTGCGGCTTGACCCGATCCGCCGGGCGCCGAACCCCAGCCACAATCTTATCCACAGCCTTGGTCGCCGCGACCATACCGAATGTCGCCGTTACCATCATCACCGCGCCAAAGCCCCCGGCGCAGTCGAGCTTCACACCATCGCCGACGAAACTCTTCTGCAAGCAAATGCTGCCATCGGGTTTCGGGTAGCGCAGTTGCTCGGTGGAAAACACACACGGCACGCTGTAATGACGGGTCACGGTGCGCGAGAAACCATAGTCGCGGCGCAACGTGGAGCGCACTTTCGAGGCCAACGGATCATTGAACGTGCGGTTCAGGTCGCAAACCTGGATCAGTGTCGGGTCGATCTGCCCGCCCGCGCCGCCGGTGGTGATGATCTGGATCTTGCGTCGCTTGCACCAGGCAATCAGCGCCGCTTTGGCGTTGACGCTGTCGATGCAGTCGATCACGCAGTCGATGTTCGGCGTGATGTACTCGGCCATGGTTTCGCGGGTGACGAAGTCCGCCACCGCATGGACCGTGCAGTCCGGGTTGATCCCGCGCAGGCGCTCGGCCATCACCTCGACCTTGGGCTTGCCGACGGTGCTGTCCAGCGCATGCAGCTGACGGTTGGCGTTGCTGACGCAGACGTCGTCCAGGTCGAACAGCGAAATTTCGCCCACGCCACATCGGGCAACGGCTTCCGCCGCCCAGGAGCCGACGCCGCCGACGCCGACGATCGCCACATGGGCCGCACGCAAACGCTCAAGGCCTTCGATGCCATACAAGCGGGCGATGCCAGCAAACCGCGGATCTTCTGTACTCATGACCATTACCCCAAAAACCGGCGCGCATTATAGGGCCGTCGGCGGCCAAGAACATCTTTGGGTCTATAAACGGCGGTCTTGACTGCCTAAATTGCCTACAAACTTATTGGAATTGGACTACAGCGCTCCGGTCAAAGAACTTAAGTCGACTTAGAGTGCCCAATGTCCGGCATTTCCCTGTCCGCTGTACGGTCAGTGAACGCCCAGTGTAGGATGCGCGCCCCCGCCCCTTGGCAGCCGGCCGCCGACCGTTCCTTCGTTCAGTAGCCCCTGGAACCTGAAATAGCTATGTCATCGCGTAAATTTGGACTCAACCTGGTCGTGGTTCTTGCAATCGCCGCCTTGTTCACCGGTTTCTGGGCGCTGGTTAATCGCCCGGTCACCGCCCCCAACTGGCCTGAGCAGATCTCCGGCTTTTCGTACTCGCCGTTTCAGCAAGGCCAGTACCCGCAAAAAGCTCAGTACCCGACCGACGATGAAATGCGTCGCGACCTGGAGATCATGAGCAAGCTGACGGACAACATCCGGACCTACTCGGTCGACGGCACGCTGGAGGACATCCCCAAACTGGCGGAAGAATTCGGCCTGCGGGTGACCCTGGGGATCTGGATCAGCCCGGACCAGGAACGCAACGAGCGCGAGATCCTGCGCGCCATCGAACTGGCCAACACCTCCCGCAGTGTGGTTCGCGTCGTGGTCGGTAACGAGGCGATCTTCCGCAAGGAAATCACCGCTGCCGAGCTGAGCGTGATCCTGGATCGCGTGCGCGCGGCCGTAAAGGTTCCGGTCACCACCTCCGAACAGTGGCACGTCTGGGAAGAACACCCGGAACTGGCCAAGCACGTCGACCTGATCGCGGCTCACGTCCTGCCTTACTGGGAGTTCATCCCTGTGGACAAGGCCGGTCAGTTCGTTCTCGACCGCGCCCGCGACCTGAAAAAGATGTTCCCGAAAAAACCGTTGCTGCTCTCCGAAGTCGGCTGGCCGAGCAACGGCCGCATGCGTGGTGGTGCCGATGCATCGCCGGCGGACCAGGCGATTTACCTGCGCACGTTGGTCAACAAGCTCAACCGCCAGGGCTTCAACTACTTCGTGATCGAAGCGTTTGACCAACCGTGGAAGGTCAGCGACGAAGGTTCGGTAGGCGCGTACTGGGGCGTGTTCAACGCCGCACGCCAGCAGAAATTCAACTTCGAAGGCCCGGTGGTGGCGATCCCGCAATGGCGCGTGCTGGCCATCGGCTCGGTAGTGCTGGCGCTGCTGTCCCTGACCCTGCTGATGATCGACGGCTCGGCCCTGCGTCAACGTGGCCGTACCTTCCTGACCTTTATCGCGTTCTTGTGCGGTTCGGTGCTGGTGTGGATCGGTTACGACTACAGCCAGCAATACAGCACCTGGTTCAGTCTGACAGTGGGTTTCCTGCTCGCCCTCGGTGCGCTCGGAGTGTTCATCGTTCTGCTGACTGAAGCCCATGAACTGGCCGAAGCGGTCTGGACCCACAAACGCCGGCGTGAATTCCTGCCAGTGGTGGGCGATTCGGACTACCGACCGAAAGTGTCGATTCACGTACCTTGCTACAACGAGCCGCCGGAGATGGTCAAACAGACCCTCAACGCCTTGGCCAACCTCGACTATCCGGACTTCGAAGTCCTGATCATCGATAACAACACCAAGGATCCGGCAGTCTGGGAACCGGTGCGCGATTATTGCGAAACCCTCGGCCCGCGCTTCAAGTTCTTCCACGTTGCGCCACTGGCCGGTTTCAAGGGCGGCGCGCTGAACTACCTGATTCCGCACACCGCCAAGGATGCCGAAGTAATTGCGGTGATCGACTCGGACTACTGCGTGCACCCGAACTGGCTCAAGCATATGGTGCCGCACTTCGCCGATCCGAAAATCGCCGTGGTGCAGTCGCCACAGGATTACCGCGACCAGAACGAAAGCACTTTCAAGAAGCTCTGCTACGCGGAATACAAAGGTTTCTTCCACATCGGCATGGTCACCCGTAACGATCGCGATGCGATCATCCAGCACGGCACCATGACCATGACCCGGCGTTCGGTGCTCGAGGAACTGGGCTGGGCTGACTGGTGCATCTGTGAAGACGCCGAGTTGGGCCTGCGGGTGTTCGAAAAAGGCCTGTCGGCGGCGTATTACCACGACAGCTACGGCAAGGGCCTGATGCCCGATACCTTTATCGACTTCAAGAAGCAGCGTTTCCGCTGGGCCTACGGAGCGATTCAGATCATCAAGCGTCACACCGCCAGCCTGCTGCGCGGCAAGGACACCGAGTTGACCCGTGGCCAGCGTTACCACTTCCTCGCGGGCTGGCTGCCGTGGGTGGCGGACGGCATGAACATTTTCTTCACCATCGGTGCACTGTTGTGGTCGGCGGCGATGATCATCGTGCCGCAACGGGTCGATCCACCGCTGCTGATTTTCGCGATCCCGCCATTGGCGCTGTTCGTGTTCAAGGTGGGCAAGATCATCTTCCTGTACCGCCGTGCGGTCGGGGTCAACCTGAAAGATGCGTTCTGCGCGGCGCTGGCCGGGCTGGCGTTGTCGCACACCATCGCCAAAGCGGTGCTGTACGGTTTCTTCACCAGCAGCATTCCGTTCTTCCGCACCCCAAAAAATGCCGACAACCACGGCTTCTGGGTGGCGATTTCGGAGGCTCGCGAAGAGCTGTTCATCATGCTGCTGCTGTGGGGCGCGGCGCTGGGGATCTTCCTGGTGCAGGGTATACCGAGCAACGACATGCGCTTCTGGGTGACCATGTTGCTGGTGCAGTCGCTGCCGTACCTGGCGGCGCTGATCATGGCGTTCCTGTCTTCACTGCCGAAACCGACAGTTGAGGCTGAGCCAGCACCGGCTGTCTAAATCAGTACAGATGCACTAAACGGCGGCCAATGGCCGCCGTTTTGCTTTAAGATAACCGCCATTTTGCAGGCCTTGCCCCAATCCCCTACAAATAAAAGCTCCGGAGTTTTCCATGACGGCCCACGCCGACCTTTCGCCGACCCTTCAACTCGCCATCGACCTGATCCGCCGTCCGTCCGTGACGCCGGTCGACGCCGATTGCCAGAAGCAGATGATGCAGCGCCTGGGCGATGCCGGGTTCAAGCTGGAACCGATGCGCATCGAAGATGTGGATAACTTCTGGGCGACCCACGGTAAACACGAAGGTCCGGTGCTGTGCTTCGCCGGCCACACCGACGTGGTCCCGACCGGTCCGGTAACGGCCTGGCAGATCGACCCGTTCAACGCGGTGATCGACGAACACGGCATGCTCTGCGGCCGTGGCGCGGCCGACATGAAAGGCAGCCTGGCCTCCATGACCGTGGCAGCCGAGCGCTTTGTCGCCGATTACCCGGACCACAAAGGCAAGGTCGCTTTCCTGATCACCAGCGACGAAGAAGGCCCGGCGCACCATGGCACCAAGGCTGTGGTCGAGCGCCTTGCCGCCCGTAAAGAGCGTCTGGACTGGTGCATTGTCGGCGAGCCGTCGAGTACCACCCTGGTGGGTGACGTGGTCAAGAACGGCCGTCGCGGTTCCCTCGGCGCCAAGTTGACCGTGCGCGGTGTGCAGGGCCATGTGGCGTATCCGCACCTGGCGAAGAACCCGATCCACCTCGCTGCCCCGGCGCTGGCCGAACTGGCTGCCGAGCACTGGGACCACGGTAACGATTTCTTCCCGCCAACCAGTTTCCAGATTTCCAATGTGAATTCCGGCACCGGCGCGACCAACGTGATTCCGGGTGATCTGGTGGCGGTGTTCAACTTCCGCTTCTCCACCGAATCCACCGTCGAAGGCCTGCAAAAACGCGTCGCCGATATTCTCGACAAGCATGACCTGGACTGGCACATCGACTGGGCGCTGTCCGGCCTGCCGTTCCTCACCGAGCCGGGCGCCCTGCTCGACGCGGTGTCGGCGAGCATCAAGGACATCACCGGCCGCGAGACCAAGGCGTCCACCAGTGGTGGTACCTCCGATGGACGCTTCATTGCGACCATGGGCACCCAAGTGGTCGAACTGGGCCCGGTCAACGCGACGATCCACCAGGTCAACGAGCGCGTATTGGCTGCCGACCTCGACGTGCTGACCGAAATCTACTACCAGACTTTGATCAAGTTGCTCGCCTGATGCTCGCCTGCCCGATCTGCAACGAACCGCTGAACGCGGTGGATAACGGCGTGGCTTGCCCCGCCGGGCATCGTTTCGACCGTGCGCGGCAGGGTTACCTGAACCTGTTGCCAGTGCAGCACAAGAACAGCCGTGACCCTGGGGATAACCAGGCGATGGTCGAAGCCCGTCGCGACTTTTTGAACGCCGGCCATTACGCGCCGGTGGCCAAGCGTCTGGCGGAACTGGCGGCGCAGTACGCGCCCCAGCGCTGGCTGGACATCGGTTGTGGCGAGGGTTACTACACCGCGCAAATCGCCGAAGCCTTGCCCAACGCCGACGGCTACGCCCTGGATATCTCACGGGAAGCGGTCAAACGCGCCTGCAAACGCAACCCGGCGCTGACCTGGTTAATCGCCAGCATGGCCCGGGTACCGTTGGCCTCTGGCAGTTGCCAGTTTCTCGCCAGCGTGTTCAGCCCGCTGGATTGGGAGGAAGCCAAACGCCTGCTCAGCCCCGGCGGCGGCTTGATGAAAGTCGGGCCGACCAGCGGCCATCTGATGGAATTGCGCGAACGCCTGTACGACGAAGTGCGCGAGTATACCGACGACAAGCACTTGGCGCTGGTGCCGGAAGGCATGACGCTGCAACACAGCGAAACCCTGGAATTCAAACTGACGCTTGCCAGTGGTCAGGACCGCGCGAACCTGTTGGCCATGACACCCCACGGCTGGCGCGCCAGTGCCGAACGCCGGGCGGCGGTTATCGAACAGGCCGAGCCGTTCGAGGTCACTGTGTCGATGCGCTACGATTATTTTGTTCTTCAATAAACTCTTAAAATTTGGTCTTGAGCAACAGCTTGAGGCCGGCTAAATCCGCGAATGGATTTTTCAGAACCGCAGTGAGGACATCCATGCGCCAACCCGATATCGAGATTTACCTGAAAGACGCCGACGTCGACTACAAGGCCATCGCGGCCTGGCTCGGCGCGGCTTTAGGCCCGTGCACCGACTGGGTTCAGAAAGGCCAGACCTACAAGTGCAAGGCCGGCAGCGTGCCGGTCACCTGGCTGCCGAAAGCCGTTGGCAAATGGAACAGCCTGTACCTGGAAAGCGACCAGACCCCATGGGAAGACGACATCGCCTGCGCCCGCGCAGCCTTTGTCGCGCTGAACGTCGAAGTGCGTTGCGCGCCGGGTAGCTGGGTCGAGGAAGAAGGTGAAGAGACGGCAGATCGCTGGATGCGTATCAGCGCCGATGGTGAAGAAGAGATCACCTGGAAAACTGCCTGACCCCTCAAACGCCATGCTCGTTGATGAACGAACATGGCATCGGGCACCACCCTTTTAAATTCCTTGGTCTGCGCCAAAGTAGCTGAAGATATCGCCCGTCGTGACATTCGGCGTGACCCGAATCACAGGAATTCGCCTGCCTGTCATTTTGAGGAAGTCCCTCTGGATGTTTTTCGCCCCTTCGACACCCACCGCCCGGCTCGCGGTATTGAAGTAGATAAAAGCCTTGATCGGCAGGTTCGAGGTGTTCTGGGGCCAGGTTTTGATCATCACCTCGTTTTGTCGCCAAGCGGCAAGTTCTGCCGCAGGATTTTCTCGCGAGGTCAGGCTGAGTGCGAATGACGCCTGATCCGGACCGAAACTGCATTGATGGTGATAACGGTTTGTGCTGTTTGCCGGATACTGCTGAAAGTGTGCACGCCAGGTCGCCAGTGTATTGATGCCCTGCGCAGCACACGGGCCACTGTTGCTTGGAAAATTGGACGCCGCACCGCAGCCGGCAGCACTGCGAATCAAAGTGCCGCCATCATAAGGATATGAACACAACACCTGAAGGGGATAGCCCCCGTTGGCCGTAAAGTATTGACCCGGTTCGAGCACAAAGCCTTGGGTACGACCGCCCTGCAGCTGATTCATACCAATGCCGATCTTCATGTAGCTGAACGAGACTCCGCCCAGCGTGACAGCCCCAGGGCTTGGATTCCAGGCACGAAACGCCGTCGAATCATCCACCGTGCGAATCAACACGCCGCTGCATTCATATGCAGCTTTATTACCCGGACAGGTATTGCTGGTGTTGGAATACTGCGCATTAAGCTCATTCGCCACACGCTGCCCATCGGTCGGGGCGGTTGCACCCACAATCCTGACCACCAGCGGCGACGACGTAATCAGACTACCCGCACCGCTCACCTTGTAGGTGTAGGTGAGGTTGACACTGCGGTTGAGGTTCTCGGTGATCCACGCCTTGGGCAAGTTGAACGTCAGTACGCCGACCGTAGAGACGGTCTGAATCGGTGCATCACGCAACGCCACACCAGTCAGGCGCACACCAACGGTATCGCGGGCCGCCAGTGTCGGGTAACGCACCTGCACGGTGGCATTGGCGCCCAGGGTGTCGGCATTCAACTCGCCGGACGGTGCTTCGACGACCTTGAACACCGCCTGGCCCTGAGCGCCTGTCACACGGATGCTCAAGGGTGACGAGGTGATCAGATTGCCGGCGCCGCCCACCTTGTAGGTATAGGTCAAGGTCACCGTGCGATTGAGGTTCTCGGTAATCCACGCCTTGGGCAAGTTGAACGTCAGTACGCCGACCGTAGAGACGGTCTGAATCGGCGCATCACGCAACGCCACACCAGTCAGGCGCACACCGACGGTATCGCGGGCCACCAGCGTCGGGTAACGCACCTGCACTGTTGCGTTATCGCCCAAGGTGCTGGCGTTCAACTCGCCCGCTGGTGCTTCGACGACCTTGAACACCGCTTGGCCCTGAGTGCCTGTCACACGGATGCTCAAGGGTGACGAGGTGATCAGATTGCCGGCGCCGCCCACCTTATAGGTGTAAGTCAAGGTCACCGTACGATTGAGGTTCTCGGTAATCCACGCCTTGGGCAAGTTGAACGTGAGTACGCCGACCGTAGAGACGGTCTGAATCGGCGCATCACGCAACGCCACGCCTGTCAGGCGCACACCGACGGTATCGCGGGTCGCCAGGCTCGGGTAACTCACCTGCACGGTGGCATTGGCGCCCAGGGTGTCGGCATTCAACTCACCGGCAGGTGCTTCAACCACCTTGAACACTGTGGCTTGCTGGGTAGTGAACACCTCGCCACCGCCCTGCACCGGTATTGTCATGACCGAAGACTTTGCCGGGTCGGAAGTCGGCAGTTGATGGTCGGATGGGATGCCTTGAGAATTGCACCCAGTCAGCACCAGCAAAAAGCCAATGATTCTCCACATGTCGATCACTCCCGACTGTTTCTGCGCCCGCCAATACGAGCTCAGAGATGATGTTCGCCGAGGTTAGGCTGGTGAAAAAAAGCGGTCTACTGTCAGATATGACAGGTGGTTAAACACCCAGCATCAGGGTGAGAAATTACGCGACGTGGGTTGAGAGGGAAGGCGAAGAGACAGCCGATCGCTGGATGCGCATCAGCGCCAATGGTGAAGAAGAGATCACCTGGAAAACCGCTTGAAAGCAAAAGATCGCAGCCTTCGGCAGCTCCTACAGTTGGAATGCATTCCCCTGTAGGAGCTGCCGAAGGCTGCGATCTTTTGATCTTGAGATTTACGGAATCGCTGCCCTCAGTTCCAGTTGCCCACGACCTGATCAGCCTTTATGAATTCGAACTGCGCGGACTCGGCAGTTGTTCTGGGCAGCGTCAGTTTGATAATTGGTATCGCCTTGCTCGAGTACTTGTAAAAATCCTGCTGATTGTATCGGGCGTTCGCCAGACCGTTGCTCGTATAAAAGAACGCCTTGATCGGAATGGTTGTATGGATGTTCTGTGGCCAGGTAGCCAGACGTATTTCATTCCAGGAGTTGAACGACTCGGCTCCCATTAACTTCATGGCTAGTATCCCCTGATAAAACGCATTTGCAGCCAGAGCTCCTTGGCTGGATCGTACGTTGAAACCACACTGACGCTGGTATTTCCATCCTGCCGGCCCTTGATTGTAATGGGTGAGCCATCCTGCTGCCGTGGTAATTCCCTGCTGCTCGCAAGAGCGACTGACGATTGGATAATTACTGGATACGCCACAACCCTGGTCGGCCCTGATGTCACTGCCTCCGTCTATTGGAAAAGTGCATAGAACCGGAATTTCCATACTCCCCGTCGGGCGTTGTTGTGATGGAAAAAAGACGAAACCACTGGTGTTTGGATAGTTGGCAGGAAATGCTTTGAAGAGCGCATCTTTACGCAAATAGAAAAACGAAACACCACCGTTCTGCTGCGAGAGTGGACTGGGGTTCCAGGCGCGATAGCCGGTGCCGTTAATCGTCGCCCGCAATATGACACCCGAGCACAGCGCTGCAGGTAGCGAAGCACTGCCACAATTTTGTCGCGTATCGGCATACTGCGCATTGAGGTCATTGGCAACACGTTGCCCATCTCCTACAGGCACTTCACCAATAACCCGGATGGACAACGGTGACGAGGTGATCAGACTGCCCGCACCGCCCACCTTATAGGTGTAAGTCAGATTGACCGTACGCCCCTTGTTTTCAGTCACCCACGCCTTGGGCAACTTGAACGTCAGTGTGCCCACGGTGGATACGGTCTGGATCGGCGCATCACGCAGTGCCACGCCGGTCAGGCGCACGCCGACGGTATCCCTTGGCGCCAGGTTCGGGTAACTGACCTGCACGTTGGCCTCGGTGCCGAGGGTATCGGCGTTCAACTCGCCGGCTGGCGCTTCGACCACCTTGAACACATTCAGGCCCTGAGCGCCCACCACATGGATGCTCAACGGCGACGAGGTGATCAGACTGCCCGCACCGCCCACCTTATAGGTGTAAGTCAGATTGACCGTACGCCCCTTGTTTTCAGTCACCCACGCCTTGGGCAACTTGAACGTCAGTGTGCCCACGGTGGATACGGTCTGGATCGGTGCATCACGCAGTGCCACGCCGGTCAGGCGCACGCCGACGGTATCCCTTGGCGCCAGGTTCGGGTAACTGACCTGCACATTGGCCTCGGTACCGAGGGTATCGGCGTTCAACTCGCCGGCTGGCGCTTCGACCACCTTGAACACATTCAGGCCCTGAGCGCCCACCACATGGATGCTCAACGGCGACGAGGTGATCAGACTGCCCGCACCGCCCACCTTATAGGTGTAAGTCAGATTGACCGTACGCCCCTTGTTTTCAGTCACCCACGCCTTGGGCAACTTGAACGTCAGTGTGCCCACGGTGGATACGGTCTGGATCGGCGCATCACGCAGTGCCACGCCGGTCAGGCGCACGCCGACGGTATCCCTTGGCGCCAGGTTTGGGTAACTGACCTGCACGTTCGCCTCGGTGCCGAGGGTATCGGCGTTCAACTCGCCGGCTGGCGCTTCGACCACCTTGAATACCGACGACTGCGCGGCGGAAATACTCTGAACATCATCCTGTTGCGGTGATGACAGGGCTGTCATTGCTCGGATGGAGGATGCGGGCGGGACGTGTGTGGAAGTGGATTGCACCGCGCATCCAGCAACACCCAAGACCAACAGAATCGAAATACTTTTCCACATGACCGCTTTCCTCTCGAATGGAGCAAAGCCCTGAAAGATCTGACTCCAGGGATCGTATTTCGCGAGGGTAGGCGTGAGGAAAAAAACCGTCCACTGTCAAAACTGACAGGTGGCCATTCATACAGCATTGCTTTCAGGTTTTACCCGCTCACAAAAAAGATCGCAGCCTTCGGCAGCTCCTACAGGTGTACACAAAGCCCTGTAGGAGCTGCCGAAGGCTGCGATCTTTTGATCTTAAGGTTTACAACCCTACAACATCCTCAGCCTGCAAGCCCTTCTCCCCGGTCACCACCGCATACTCAACCTGCTGACCTTCCGTCAGCGAGCGATGACCTTCGCCGCGGATACCGCGGTAGTGCACGAACACGTCCACCCCGTCCTCACGCTGAATGAAGCCATAGCCCTTGGCGTCGTTGAACCACTTCACATTGCCGGTTTCGCGTGCAGCCATATCTAGTTACCCCCTTGTTTTTATTTTGAACGGCCGAGTATATGACAGCCGCGAAAACTCTCAACTCAAGTTTACTTAGGCGCTTTTTTGCCGATTTTCGGCGAATACGGCACACTATCGGTCGCCCAAGCAATTGCTTGGTTTTATCCACTCATGCAGAAGCCGTATGACCCGTTCCCCGTTCCGCCGTCTTGTGTTTGGCGCCCTGCGCCGACTGCTGTACCTCTGGGTTCGCTCGGAGACAATCAACCAGTCGTCGTTCACCCTTGACCTCGACCGCAGCCGGCCGGTGTTCTACGTCCTGCAAAATCCTTCGCTGACCGATCTCGCCGTGGTCGATACCGAGTGCACCAAGGCCGGCCTGCCGCGCCCGGTGTTGCCGGTATCGGTGGGGGCGTTGATAGAGCCCGCTGCGTTCTTTTACCTGACGCCGGAGCCCGATTGGCTCGGCCGTCAGGACAAGCGTGGCGCACCGCCGACCCTGACCCGCCTGGTCAGCGCCCTGAGCCAGAACGCCGCCGAAGACGCGCAGATCATTCCGGTCAGCGTGTTCTGGGGCCAATCGCCGGACAGCGAGTCGAGCCCGTGGAAACTGCTGTTCGCCGACAGTTGGGCCGTCACTGGGCGTTTGCGCCGGTTGCTGAGCATCATTGTGCTGGGGCGCAAGACCCGGGTGCAGTTCTCGGCGCCGATCCATTTGCGTGAACTGATCGAGCACAACAAAGGCCACGAGCGCACCGTGCGCATGGCCCAGCGGATTCTGCGGGTGCATTTTCGCAACCTGAAAGCTGCGGTAATCGGCCCGGACATTTCCCACCGCCGCAACCTGGTCAAAGGCCTGCTCAATCAGCCCTCGGTCAAACAGGCAATCCTCGACGAAGCCGAGCGCGAGAACATCTCGCCGGAAAAAGCCAAGGCCCAGGCCCTGCGCTACGGCAACGAGATCGCCTCGGACTACACCTACACCGCGATCCGTTTTCTGGAAGTGGTGCTGAGCTGGTTCTGGAACAAGATCTACGACGGCATCAAGGTCAACCACATCGAAGGCGTGCAGAAAGTCGCCCAGGGTCACGAAGTGATCTACGTGCCGTGCCATCGCAGCCACATCGACTACCTGCTGCTCTCGTACCTGCTGTTTCGCAACGGCCTGACCCCGCCGCACATTGCCGCCGGGATCAACCTCAACATGCCGGTGATCGGTAGCCTGCTGCGCCGTGGCGGTGCGTTCTTCATGCGCCGCACCTTCAAGGGCAACCCGCTCTACACCTCGGTGTTCAACGAATACCTGCACACCCTGTTCACCAAAGGTTTCCCGGTCGAGTACTTCGTCGAAGGCGGCCGTTCGCGCACCGGGCGCATGCTGCAACCGAAAACCGGGATGCTCGCGATCACGCTGCGCAGCTTCCTGCGTTCGTCGCGTATGCCGATCGTCTTCGTGCCGGTGTACATCGGTTACGAGCGCGTGCTGGAAGGTCGCACCTACCTCGGCGAATTGCGTGGCGCGAGCAAGAAGAAAGAATCGATTTTCGACATCTTCAAAGTCATCGGCGCGCTCAAACAGCGTTTCGGTCAGGTGGCGGTCAACTTCGGTGAGCCGATCAAACTGGCGGAGTTCCTCGACAGCGAACAGCCAGACTGGCGCCAACAGGCACTCGGCCCGCAATTCAAACCGGCCTGGCTCAACGAAACCACCAACCGCCTCGGCGAGAAAGTCGCGCAGCATCTGAACGAAGCGGCGGCGATCAACCCGGTGAATCTGGTAGCCCTGGCGCTGCTGTCCACCATCCGTCTGGCCCTGGACGATCGCGCCATGGCGCGGGTACTCGATCTGTATCTGGCGCTGTTGCGCAAGGTTCCCTACTCCTCGCATACCACCCTGCCGGAAGGTGACGGACGGGCGCTGATCGAGCACGTGAAGGACATGGACCTGCTGTCCGAGCAAAGCGATGCGCTGGGCAAGATTCTGTACCTGGACGAACAAAACGCCGTCCTGATGACCTACTACCGCAACAACGTGCTGCACATCTTCGCGTTGCCGTCGCTGCTGGCGAGTTTCTTCCAGAGCACCTCGCGCATGAGCCGCGAGCAGATTCTGCGCTACACCCGCGCGCTGTATCCGTACCTGCAATCGGAGCTGTTCATTCGCTGGACGCTGGACGAACTCGATGGCGTGATCGATCAGTGGCTCGAAGCTTTCGTCGAGCAAGACCTGCTGCGTTTCGAGAAAGACGTGTACCTGCGTCCGGCACCGAGCTCACGGCATTTCGTACTGCTGACGCTACTGTCGAAAAGCATCGCCCAGACCTTGCAGCGCTTCTACATGACCGTTTCCTTGCTGCTCAACTGCGGCCAGAACAGCATCAGCGCCGAAGAACTGGAAGATCTGTGCACGGTCATGGCCCAGCGTCTGTCGATCCTCCACGGCCTGAACGCGCCGGAGTTCTTCGACAAGAGCCTGTTCCGTCACTTTATCCAGACGATGCTGGACCTCGACGTGCTGCGCCGCGACGAAGCCGGCAAGCTGAGCTATCACCAACTGCTCGGCGAACTGGCCGAAGGCGCGGCCAAGCGGGTATTGCCGGCGGAGATTCGCTTGTCGATCCGTCAGGTGGCGCTGCATCGCAGTGAAGACGCGGCGGATCAAGTCGCGGCGGCGGTGCAAACCGACTAAATTCCTACAGGCGCCAGGCTTCTTCTGGCGCCTTTGATACGGAGATCTGCGATGAAAAAACTTTCTCTTCTCTTACTGACCAGCCTGCTCGGTGCCTGTCAAACCCTGCAACCCGCCGCCAAGACCAGCCTCGATGGCGAAGTGTTCTACCGGCAACGCATCGCTCTGCCGCCCAGTGCAGTCTTGAGCGTCAGCCTGCAGGATGTATCACTGGCAGACGCGCCGGCCTTGGTACTCGACGAACAGAAAGGTCCAGTGAAAGGCCAGGTGCCGCTGCCGTTTCATCTGAGCTACGACCCGGCTCAGATCAAACCCGGCCATCGTTATGCCGTCAGCGCGCGGATCGAAGTGGACGGCAAATTGATGTTCATCACCACTGAGCATCATGCCGTGCAACTGGATGGCAAAGATCCGCAGCCACTGAAAATCCGCGTCGACGCCGCCCGCTAACTCACTTTTCTTTTTTCCAAACAAGGAAGCCGCCATGCTCCGCCCTACCCTTCGCTTCGCCGGCCTGTGCGCAGGCTTGATGATCTGCGCCAACGCCCTGGCACTGTCACTCAGTGATCTGTCACAACAAGACGCCACTGGCGGTCTCAAGGACGCCCTGAGCCAAGGCGCGCAACTGGCCGTAAAACAACTTGGCACACCCGGCGGCTTCAGCAACAACCCGGACGTGAAAATCGAATTGCCGGGCAATCTGAACAAAGTCGCCAAGAAAATGAAACAGTTCGGCATGGGCGATCAGGTCGATCAACTGGAAACCAGCATGAACAAAGCGGCTGAAGCGGCGGTAACGCAGGCTCAGCCAATCCTGGTGGATGCGGTGAAGAAGATGAGCGTGGAGGATGCCAAGGGGATTCTCAGCGGCGGCAAGGACTCGGCCACCCAGTACCTGAGCAAAACCAGTCGCGAACAGATCCGCACCAAATTCCTGCCGATCGTCAAGCAAGCCACCGACCAGGTCGGCCTGGCCCAGCAGTACAACGCATTCGCCGGGCAAGCCGCGACGCTGGGCGTGCTGGATGCGAAAAATGCCAACATCGAAAGCTACGTCACCGAGCAAGCGTTGAACGGTTTGTTCGAGATGATCGGCAAACAGGAAGAATCCATTCGCCAGAACCCTGCGGCGGCGGCGACCAGTTTGGCGAAGAAAGTGTTCGGCACGCTCTAAACCTCGACTCCTATCCCGTGGGAGCAAGCCTGCTCGCGATTGCGGTGCGTCAGCACAGTTGATGTCGACTGACACAGCCTCATCGCGAGCAGGCTCGCTTCAACAAAGGATCAGACCGCCGACGCCGCCCGCAAGAAGAACACCCACCCGCGGCCCATCTTCCTTTTCTCGAACACCTTCAACTCGACCAACCCGTTCAGGGTGGCCGAGGCGGTGTTGTAAGAGCAATCCAGATTCTCCTTCACATTGACCGCCGTGAATTCCTTGGCCATGCCACTCTTGGCCACCTGGTATACGGCTCGCTGTTTCTCGGTGAGCCGGTCGAAAAAACCTGAGGCAAGCAACCATCGATCAAAACTTTCGGTATAGGCCAGGCTTTTTCGATAAGCCTCGGTAAACGCGCTGACAGCGCGGACGATGACTGAACACTGAAAATCGATGAAATAGGTCAGGTCCAGGTCATCGGCTTCGGTATTCAGATACGAACGCCCGTATTTTACCGGCGCGTTGCGCAGCAACAGACTGATCGCGATGTAGCGAAACGCAGAGAAGTCATTCTTGAACATGAACCAGTAAAACAACGCCCGTGCGACCCGACCATTGCCATCGCGAAAAGGACGCTCATAGCCCAGCGCAAAATGCAGCGCGATGCCTTTGATCAAGGGGTGAAGGTAATCCACTTGGTCGGGGTCGCCGTGGGACTGATTGATCCACTTCGACAGCACCTGCAATCGTGACGCGAGCCCCGCGGCGGGAGGCGGTGCATGAACGGTGTTGCCCTCGCCGTCCTGCACCACCACATCCTCGTTGAACCTCAAAGCCCCCGGTGAATATTGCGGGTCATCAATGCCCTCGACGCCCACACAATGCATGGCCGTAATCAACTCGATGCTCAGGGGCTCATAACGTTTTTCCCAGGCAAAGTTCATCATTTTGTAGTTGCCGATGACCATCCGCTCATCCGGCGTGCGCGGCAAGCGCTTGCGCTTGAGCATGTCCTTGGCCACCCGGGTCGTGGTTGCCGCGCCTTCGAGCTGGCTGCTGCTGATCGCTTCATCTTCGATCAGATCATTGAGCAGGTAGCTGAAATGCACTCGCTCGCCGATCTGGCCAGTCATGTACTCCAGCGCTGCCGTTGTCGCTTGTCGATCGACGGCCGAAACAGCTTTCTGTGCCAATGGAGTCAGCACAAACCGGCCCCATTGAATGGGCTCGCCCAATGGCACAAGGCTGGAATACTGAGCGGTCCGGGCTTTCTTGACCAAGGCCCAGCACAGGTTCGAATCCAGCCCCGGCGACCAGCGGTAGCGCAACTCATCAAAAGGAAGATAGCGCCCCTGATCGTCCAGAGGCTTGAGCAGTGCGAGGTAGTCCGAAAGACGCTCCTTGTGCGGCGACTGCCCCAACAGGTCAAACACCGGGTCAGACTTTCCCCTCAGCAGGGGCGGTTTTTTCATCACTGTCGGCTCAAAAACTTACGAAACTGAGCCTTGAGTACAGCACCCCGCCTACTCTGACTCAATATCAGAAGGATCTGAAATACACGTAGGAGCTTGGACAGGCTCTTATCTAAAACCCTGAACCACGCCGGCCGGGTCGGCCCAAAGGCCGCCAAGACCTGTCAAAACCCTGAACACACACCCGGAAATACCCATCCCCATTGAAACCACCCAAGGCCTGCCCCATCTAAGATCCATACCCTATTGCGCAGGTGCCCCATGACCGACCAGCAAGAATTCCCTGAAGACCCGAGCGAATACGCCGAAACAGACAAAACCGAACACCACGCTCCCGGCAAAGGCCTCACCCTGCCGGGACAGAATCTGCCGGACAAGGTCTACATCATCCCGATCCACAACCGGCCCTTCTTCCCGGCGCAAGTGCTGCCGGTGATCGTCAACGAAGAGCCATGGGCCGAAACCCTCGAACTGGTGAGCCAATCCGAGCACCACTCCCTGGCCCTGTTCTTCATGGACACGCCTCAGGAAGACCCGCGCCACTTCAACACCTCGGCCCTGCCGGAATACGGCACCCTGGTCAAAGTCCACCACGCCAGCCGCGAAAACGGCAAACTGCAATTCGTCGCCCAGGGCCTGAGCCGCGTGCGCATCAAGGCCTGGCTCAAACACCATCGCCCGCCGTATCTGGTGGAAGTCGAATACCCGCATCAGTCCCCCGAGCCGACCGACGAGGTCAAGGCCTACGGCATGGCGCTGATCAACGCGATCAAGGAACTGCTGCCGCTCAACCCGCTGTACAGCGAAGAGCTGAAAAACTACCTCAACCGCTTCAGCCCCAACGACCCGTCGCCGCTGACCGACTTCGCCGCCGCCCTGACCTCGGCCACTGGCAGCGAGCTGCAAGAAGTGCTCGACTGCGTGCCGATGCTCAAGCGCATGGAAAAAGTCCTGCCAATGCTGCGCAAGGAAGTCGAAGTCGCGCGATTGCAGAAAGAAATCTCCGCCGAAGTGAACCGCAAGATCGGCGAGCATCAGCGCGAGTTCTTCCTCAAGGAACAACTCAAGGTCATCCAGCAAGAGCTGGGCCTGACCAAGGACGATCGCAGCGCCGACATTGAGCAGTTCGAGCAACGTCTGACCGGCAAGGTGTTGTCGCCCCAGGCGCAAAAACGCATCGAAGAGGAAATGAACAAACTGTCGATCCTCGAGACCGGCTCGCCGGAGTACGGGGTGACCCGCAACTACCTCGACTGGGCGACCTCGGTACCTTGGGGCGTGTACGGCAAGGACAAACTCGATCTCAAACACGCGCGCAAGGTGCTGGACAAACACCACGCCGGCCTCGACGACATCAAGGACCGCATCCTCGAATTCCTCGCGGTCGGTGCCTATAAAGGCGAGATCAGCGGCTCCATCGTGTTACTGGTGGGCCCGCCGGGCGTGGGCAAGACCAGTGTCGGCAAATCCATCGCCGAATCCCTCGGTCGGCCGTTCTATCGCTTCAGCGTTGGCGGCATGCGCGACGAAGCCGAGATCAAGGGCCACCGCCGCACCTACATCGGGGCGCAGCCGGGCAAACTGGTCCAGGCGCTGAAAGACGTCGAAGTGATGAACCCGGTGATCATGCTCGACGAGATCGACAAGATGGGCCAGAGCTACCAGGGCGATCCGGCCTCGGCGCTACTGGAAACCCTCGACCCGGAACAGAACGTCGAATTCCTCGATCACTATCTGGATTTGCGTCTGGACCTGTCGAAAGTGCTATTCGTCTGCACCGCCAACACCCTGGACTCAATTCCCGGCCCGTTGCTGGACCGGATGGAAGTGATTCGCCTGTCGGGTTACATCACCGAAGAAAAAGTCGCCATTGCCAAGCGTCACCTGTGGCCGAAACAGCTGGAAAAGGCCGGTGTGTCCAAGGGCAGTCTGAGTATCAACGACAACGCCCTCAGAGCGCTGATCGATGGCTACGCCCGTGAAGCAGGGGTGCGGCAGCTGGAAAAAAACCTCGGCAAACTGGTGCGCAAATCCGTGATGAAGCTGCTCGACGAACCGAAAGCGGTGATCAAACTCGGCCCGAAAGACCTGGAGGCCTCACTCGGCCGACCGGTGTTCCGCAATGAGCAAGTGCTGTCGGGTGTTGGGGTGATCACCGGGCTGGCCTGGACCAGCATGGGCGGCGCTACCCTGCCAATCGAGGCCACGCGCATTCACACCCTCAACCGTGGCTTCAAACTCACCGGGCAACTGGGAGAGGTGATGAAAGAGTCGGCGGAAATCGCCTACAGCTACGTCAGCTCCCATCTGAAGCAATTCGGCGGTGACCCGACGTTCTTCGACGAAGCCTTCGTCCACCTCCATGTACCGGAGGGCGCAACGCCCAAAGACGGCCCGAGCGCCGGCGTAACCATGGCCAGCGCCCTGCTTTCGCTGGCGCGCAACCAGCCACCGAAAAAAGGCGTGGCCATGACCGGCGAACTGACGTTGACCGGGCATGTGCTGCCGATTGGCGGGGTGCGTGAGAAAGTCATCGCGGCGCGGCGGCAGAAGATTTTCGAGTTGATCCTGCCGGAGCCTAACCGTGGAAGCTTTGAAGAACTGCCCGAGTATCTGAAAGAAGGAATTACCGTGCACTTTGCCAAGCGCTTTGCGGATGTGGCGAAAATTCTGTTCTAACCCCCGTAACTGATCGTTCCCACGCTCTGCGTGGGAACGATCATCTCCCGCAACGCCGTCACACTTTGTCTCATCTTCAGTTATGCTCGCCGTTCGTCGTGAATGCCGGAGCCGCTGACTTATGTCCCCCACCCGCCTGTTTATCCCGCTCGCCCTCGCCCTGCTGAGCGCTTGCGCCACGCAACCGAAACACAACGTGACTGTGGAAAAACAAAGCGAATGCCCGGTGCAACTGAACAACGGGCAAAACCTGATCCTGACCCTGCCCAGCAACCCGACCACGGGTTACCGCTGGGCGATCCAGGATTCGGCCGGTGGCGTGTTGCGCGCGCTCAGCCCCGAGGTTTACAGCAACCCGGAAGACGCCGGGATTGTCGGCAGCGCGGGCATTTCCACTTGGCGCTTCCAGGCCTTCGCCGCCGGCACTGGCCGCTTGCGACTGACTTATTCACAACCATGGGCACCCGAAGTACCGGCGGTGAAAACCTTCGACTGCGCCATCGCGGTTAACTGATCGTGGGCTGGCTGATTCTGGCGCTGATGGGCGCGGTCACGTTTCTGTATGGCCTGAGCGTGCATGCCGCGCTGCTTTGCCTGCTGGTCAAACCGTTACCGGTGCTGGCCCTGCTCGGCTGGTTGCACGACGCGCCGCCCAGTGACTATCGACGCTGGATCAGCCTGGGTTTGATTTTCTCCCTGATCGGCGACGTGCTGCTGGCATGGCCTGGGGATTTGTTCGTGTTTGGCCTTGGGGCGTTTTTGGTCGCGCATCTGGCATATCTGAAGGCTTATTTGAGCGATTGCCGGCGTCTGGCGCTGTTGCCGTTGATCCTCGCGTTGAGCGTGGGCTCGGTACTGCTGGGGATCCTGATTTCCAATGGCTTGGGTCCGTTACTGGTCCCGGTAATCGTTTATGGCCTGGCCATCAGCGCGATGCTCTGGCGCGCCCTGGCCCGACTCGGCACCAACGTGCCCAAACGCTCGGCGCTGCTGGCGGCGGCGGGCGCGGTGGCGTTTGTGTTTTCTGACAGCGTGATTGGCATTAACCGTTTCGTATCACCATTTGCCGCCGCGCCATACGTGATCATTCTCAGCTATTGGCTGGGGCAATGGGGTATCGCCGCATCAGCGTTTACCAGTAAAACAAATAACAATTAAACGAAAACCATTATAGAGAATCGCTTATTTATTTCAAAAAGTGATAAAAACCTGTCAGATCTGACAGTAGCCGAGTTCTTTCCATCTACTTAATCTTTAAGTGGCTTCACCCCACCACGAATATTAATCCAAGGAAGAACATCATGAGTTTTTTTAAAAGCAATAATGCTATTGCTGGTGTAGAACCAATTATTACCGTCAGCTCGAAAACTGTGGCCACAGTTTCCAATCGCGTAGATTTAGAGACCCAAATCGTTGAATTTGAGGCCGATCCGAGCAGCAGCTTGATCGCCTTGGTCAGTCGGGCTAATACCCAAGACTACTCGCACAGAAGCAAAAAAGGGCTAGTGCTTGTATTTGATAAAAACATCAAGTCCGGTACCTATTCAGTCACGGACCCCAACTTCCCTTTTGAAGCATACTATTTTGAAACGGGAACCATCCCGGGCTTCACTACATCTTTCCAATATAACCCCCAAAGTGGATCCTTCACCGTAGAGGCAATCGAAAATACCGGAGAAAAACTGCATTATCAGATCGGATTTGATTTTAAAGGCGTAAACGAGAGAAATAAAGAACTCAAGATTTCCGGAAAATCTACTTATATCGTATTGATGGAGCCACGCTAAACCATCAATGGCCAAACCTCATTTTCGGGGTTTGGCCACTCACCAGTCTGCGCCTCATCTCTTTGCTCTGCTCCCTGATTTTCGCAAAACAGAACTCCCGCCACGCCTTCCCCACGCTTTATCAGACAACCCGCGCATCCCCCCGTCAATTTGGCTAAAATGCCGGCCTTTTCCACCTATGCCGCTGGAACCGCCGTGAGCAAAGAATCCGATCGCCTTTTCGCCCAGCCTTTGGCCCAGGTGCCTGACTTCGCCTTTAACGAGGACGTGGTGCGGGTGTTCCCGGACATGATCAAGCGCTCGGTGCCGGGTTATCCGACCATCGTGGAAAACCTCGGCGTGCTCGCCGCGCAGTTCGCCCAGCCCAACAGCGTGCTCTACGATCTGGGCTCGTCCCTCGGCGCGGTGACCCAGGCCTTGCGCCGTCACGTGCGCACCGACGGTTGCCGGGTGATCGCTGTGGATAACTCCGCGGCCATGGTCGAGCGTTGCCGCGAGTACCTCAACGGCCAGGACTCGATGTTCCAGGAGTTGCTGCCGGTGGAAGTGATCGAAGGCGACATCCTCGCCCTCGAGTTCCAGCCAGCCTCGGTGGTGGCGCTGAACTTCACTTTGCAATTCATCGCCCCGGACCAGCGCACCGCGTTGCTTGCGCGCATCCGCCAGTCATTGTTGCCCGGTGGCGCGCTGATCCTCTCGGAGAAGCTGCGCTTCAACGATCCCGAAGAACACGCGCTGCTCACCGACCTGCACGTGGCCTTCAAACGCGCCAACGGCTACAGCGAACTGGAAATCGCCCAGAAGCGCAGCGCCATCGAAAACGTCATGAAGCCCGACAGCCTCGAAGAACACCGCGAACGCCTGTTGGCCGCCGGGTTCTCGAAAGTCGTGCCGTGGTTCCAGTGTCTTAACTTTGCCTCGTTGATTGCCTTGCCATGATTGATCTGTCCCCCCTCGCCCGCCGTTTGGCCGGCACGCCGCTGGCCGATTGGGCCAACACCCTGCAAGCGCAACTCGACAAAAAAATGGAAAAAGGTCACGGCGACCTGGAACGCTGGCAGAGCGCGCTGGACGCGTTGCCGAAGATTCAGCCGAGCGAAGTCGACTTGTTGAACGGCCTGAAGCTGGACACCGATTGCGACGTTGAGACCCGCGCGCAAATGCGTACCGCGCTGATGGGATTATCACCTTGGCGCAAAGGGCCGTTCGACCTGTTCGGCGTGCATGTCGACACTGAATGGCGCTCGGACTGGAAGTGGTCCCGGGTAGCGAAGCATCTGGACCTGAAGGGCAAACGCATCCTCGATGTCGGCTGCGGCAATGGCTATTACATGTGGCGCATGCTCGGCGCCGGGGCCGACAGCGTGATTGGTGTCGACCCTAACTGGCTGTTCTTCTGCCAGTTCCAGGCCGTGCAGCGTTACCTGTCCGAGCCCAATGCCTGGCACCTGCCATTCCCTTTCGAAGACCTGCCGCCGAATCTGGAAGGCTTCGACACGGTGTTTTCCATGGGCGTGTTCTACCACCGCCGCTCGCCGATCGAGCATTTGCTGGCGCTGAAGGATTGCCTGGTCAAAGGTGGTGAACTGGTGCTGGAGACGCTGGTGATCGAAGGCGATCAACAACAGGTGCTGGTGCCGGAAGACCGTTATGCGCAGATGCGTAACGTGTGGTTCCTGCCGTCGGTGCCGGCGCTGGAACTGTGGCTGCGTCGTGCAGGTTTCAGCGATGTGCGTTGCGTGGATGTGAGCGTGACCACTGTCGAGGAACAACGCGGGACGGAGTGGATGAAGTATCAGTCGTTGAGCGATTTCCTTGATCCGGAAGATCACAGCAAGACAATTGAAGGGCTGCCGGCGCCGATGCGTGCGGTGATTGTTGCCCGTAAGTAAAACCCCGATCTCCCAAACAATGGAAATCACTTGTGGGAGCAAGCTCGCTCCCACAATGGGTCGGTGTTTAGTCTGCTGGTTTGGCTCTACGGGCCTTGAAGAACTCGCTCAACACCGCGCCGCACTCTTCCGCCAACACCCCGCCTTCATACAAGACCCGGTGATTCAAAAAGCCTTGGGTAAAGAACTGACCCTGACTCTGCACAATCCCGGCCTTGGGTTCCAGCGCGCCATACACCACCCGCGCAATCCGCGAATGCACGATCAGCCCGGCGCACATGCTGCACGGTTCAAGCGTCACGTATAGCGTACTGCCCGGCAGGCGATAGTTGCTGGCGGCCTGGGCGGCGGCGCGGATCGCGACCATTTCGGCGTGGGCGCTGGGGTCGTTGCCGCTGATCGGGCAATTAAACCCGCGCCCAATGATTTCACCATCCTGCACCAGTACTGCGCCCACCGGCACTTCACCCAGTGCCGCACCTTCGGCGGCGAGGGTCAGGGCTTCGCGCATGAAATCACGATCACGGCTGCGGTCGATAATCGCTGCGGGGCGAATCTGACGCATCACGCCACCTCGATGGCGGCCATCAGGCCGGTTTCCATGTGGTCGATCACATGGCAGTGGAACATCCAGACCCCCGGGTTATCCGCCACCAGCGCCACTTGCGCGCGCTCGTTCTTGCCCAACAGGTAGGTGTCGGTGAAGTACGGGACGACCTTGTGCCGGTTCGAGGCAATGACTTTGAAGCTCATGCCGTGCAGGTGGATCGGGTGCTGATACTGAGTCATGTTTTTCAATTCGAAAATATAGCTTTTGCCTTTCTTGAGCTTGGCAATCGGTCGGTCGGCACAGGTCTTGTCGGTGATGTCCCAGGCCTTGCCGTTGATCTGCCACAGGCTTGGCGGCTTGCCGTTGTCGACATTCACCGACACTGAGCCCACCCATTCAAAATTGAAGTTGAGTTTCTCGGCATTGGCCAGGTCCGGCTCGGCCACCGGGTTGGCGGGCAGCGCCGGCGGCCACGCGGTCGGCGCGTCGGTATTGGCCACTGAGCGAAAGGTGCCCAGGCGTACCGGGCCGTTGCGCAGGGACAATTCTTCACCGGCCGGCGGTGCCTTGATCGCCAGGCAAATGCGCATGCCAGGCCCCAGCCAGTATTCCTTGCCCAATGGGCGCGGTTCGATGGGATTGCCATCCAGCGCATAGATCTGCGCTTCGACGCCGGGGATGTTGAGGCGGTACGTCAGCGTATTGTCGAGGTTGAGTAACCGTACGCGAGTGATCTGCCCGGCAGGCAAGTCGATCACCGCTTGCGAGACGCCATTGATGGTCGACAAGCCCCCCGCCGTGCCGCCACGGGCCGCTTCGCGAGGAATGCTGAATGGCACGAACGCGCCCTCTTCATCGACGTGCCAACTCTTGAGGCTCAAGGTTTTTTCGTACTTGAAACCGGTGGGCTCGCGCTCTTCAATGATCAGCGGGCCGACCAATCCGCGACCGAGTTCTTCGCTGCTATTCACGTGCGGGTGATACCAATAGCTGCCGGCGTCGGGCACGCGGAATTTGTAGTCGAAGTACTCGCCCGGCAGCACCGGCAGTTGCGAGACGTACGGCACGCCGTCCATTTCCAGCGGCAGGCGGATGCCGTGCCAGTGGATGGTGGTGGCGACTGGCAAATGGTTGATGAAGCGCACCCGCAACCATTCGCCCTGACGCACGCGCAACTCGGTGCCCGGCGCCGACGGGCCAAACGCCCAGGCAGGAGTCTTGTGCCCGGCCACCAGTTCGACGTCCAGCGGTGCGGCGATCAGCTCGTAGTCATGGCCGGCGTCTGCATCGGCCATCTTGCCCAGCCAGTAACGCGACGCGCCACCGGCCCCCACGCCAACCACCACAAGACCGGCCAGACCACCGAGTATTTGTCGACGGGTAAAGGACATGAACTCAACTACCTCACGTATCAGCCACAGGCGCGGAGCCTGCAAAAGGCGAATACGATACACCTGCGGTTGAGAAACAGTAAGGGCAGCGCGGCGGATGGTCACAGTCAAACACGGCTGGCAATGCACCTGGTGTTCAACCTCAGCTAATTGAATGAAATGAAACCCTGTGTGGCGAGGGGGCTTGCCCCCGTTCGGCTGCGAAGCAGTCGTAAACCATCCAGCGCGATGTATCAGATGCAATGCGATTACAGAATTTAGGGCCGCTTCGCTGAACGTTACTTAGTCGCCGCTAATCAGCGAATCCCCCTACATCCATTTCCACCTTTCCCGACTTCTTTCCCGATCCATCCCCCGCAAAGTCCCCGCGCCTAATTTTCTGCGCGAGGGATTGCTCATGTTCGAACCGATTTTTAACCCCGCCTCTTATCGTTCGGTGCGTTGATGGAGCACGTTGCCCGCATCGAACAAGAACTCGACAGTAAGGCCTGTTATCTCTGAGGCAGATAGATTTTATGACCGTTTCGCGTTCAATCGCGGGCAAGCCTCGCGCCTACAGGACGGTGGTGATCTGTAGGAGCGAGGCTTGCCCGCGAAGGCGGTCTTACAGGTTACGAAATTTCTGGGCAAGGTCATCGGAAGTTTCCTTCAACCTGCGGCGGCTTCCATGAACTGGTGTGGAATGTTTTCAATCGATAGTCTCTGGTGGTCACTGAAAATTCAGTGGTGGGGTGTAGGAACCCTTCAAGACTAGAGAGGACGCTTTGGCGTCGACACCTGAATTGCGGCCATCAACGTGTGTCCGTAAGATCAGTTGCGGCGGCTGTGCGCGGGCACGCTTCGGTGTGGTCGAGTTCTCTGGTCTCGATATTCCTACCCCGCGTATAGCTGCCACCCAAGCCTGTAGGAAGGCCGATGGTAGCTTCACTTCTACCAGAGGTTTAAAAATGAAAAGTCTTCATCCCGATCCACCCTACGAAAAACCAATGCCCCACCCCGACAACCGCTTCATGGCGCTCACCAGCAACTGCAACGACATGCCGACCCTGTTCGTCGATACCCACGCGCCGCTCGATGTTTTGTATGACGCTGCCAACTATCGAATTCGCGCCGTCACGCAGGTGCTTGAGAACATGTCGATGCGTGGGTCGGTCGAGTGTGAGTCGTTCATTCTTAGTGATTTTGCCTTGCTCTGCGCCATTCCGTTGCGCGATGGCTGTGATGTGCTGGATGTGATTGGGCGGCGGTTGCGGGCTCGGTCTTCGGAGTAGCGCCGAGTGGCTTTTGTGGCGAGGGAGCTTGCTCCCGCTGGGCTGCGCAGCGGCCCCAAAAACAGCAATCCGGTTTTGTCAGACATACCGCGGTGTTTGGTTTGGCGACTGCTGCGCAGTCGAGCGGGAGCAAGCTCCCTCGCCACAGGGGTTTGGGTTGGCTGGAGATCTTGGGGCTGCTGCGCAGCCCAGCGGGAGCAAGCTCCCTCGCCACAGGCAAGCCCTCTCACCACAGAATTACGGTTATGGCTGAAGACCGGCGATCAGATGAACCACTCCATCCTCCAGCATCATCACCCCCGGCACCCCTGCCACCGTCAAAGCCTGCCGGTCCATCCGCGCCACATCCCGCAATTCCACCCGCACACGGGTCAGCGCCACTGGCTGTTGCGATTTGAGATTATCCATTCCGCCAAGCGCGGCGACGATATTCGCGGCCAAACCGCCAACCGGCTGGGCCTCCACTTTCGGCTCATCCACTACCAGGTCCGGCGTCAACGCTTTCCAGAACGCCCGCTGCATTTTCTCGAACATGCTCAGTTCTCCAGAACCAGTGAAGTATCGACCGTTGCCTCGTGGTGCAGCCGCAACGCCTCGCGTACCTGCTCGGCACTTTCCAGCCCCAGCACTTGCTGGGCGATGGCCTGACAGTCCAGCAGGTCCACTTCGCGAACCGCCGCTTTGATCGCCGGAATCAACGGCACGCTCACCGACAGTTCATCCACGCCAAGCCCCAGCAATAACGACACCGCCAGGTTTTCCGAAGCCAGGGCGCCGCATACCCCGACCCATTTGCCATGGGCATGGGCGGCTTTCACGGTGGTGGCGATCAAGCGCAATACCGAGGGATGAAAACTGTCGGCCTGACTGGCCAGCCGTGGGTGATCGCGGTCCATGGCCAGGGTGTATTGGGTCAGGTCGTTGGTGCCGATGGAGAAGAAATCCACTTCGGGCGCAAACACATCAGCCATCAGCGCCGCTGCCGGTACTTCAATCATGATCCCCAGTTTCGGCAGTTCAGTCAGGCCCAATGCCAGCGCCTCTTCTTCAAGCAGCTGACGAGCCAGCCGCAACTCCGACAGCTGCGCGACCATCGGCAGCATGATGTGCAGGCGAGCCAGCCCGACGCTGCTCAGGATCGCCTTGAACTGATCGCGCAACAGCTGCGGACGCTCCAGGCACAAACGAATGCCGCGCATGCCCAGGAACGGGTTGGTTTCGCGGTCCATCGGCACGTAGGCCAACGGTTTGTCACCGCCGACATCCAGGGTGCGCACCACCAGGTTGCGCGCTGGCCCTAACGCGCGGGCGATGGCGCTGTAGGTGGAGGCCTGTTCGTCATGGCTCGGCGCATGGTTGCGGTCCAGATAAAGAAACTCCGAACGCAACAGCCCGACGCCCTCGCCGCCCAGTGCCATGGCCTGTTCGGCTTCGGCCAGGGACGCGATATTGGCGGTAATTTCAACGTGATGCCCATCGCGGGTACAGGCGGCCAACCCTGCATTTGCCAACTCGTATTGCTGGCGTTTCTTTTGCAGCTGACGATTGGCCTGCAATTGCTCGATGGCGGCCAGATCAGGGTCCAGTTGCAACTCGCCTTTGTCGGCATCGAGCAACACCCGGGTGCCATTGATCAGTGTCAGCACCTGAACCGGCAAGCCGCAGATCGCCGGCAAGCCGAAGGCCCGCGCGAGAATCGCCACGTGGCTGGTGGCACCACCGCCAACCGTCGCGAACCCCAGCACCTTGCGTGTGTCCAGGCCAGCCGTCTGCGAGGGCGTCAGTTGTTCGGCAATCAGAATCGCCTCTTCCGGCAATTCCAGCGCATGCTCCTCTACGCCGAGAATCAGCTTGAGCACCCGTTGACCGACATCGGCCAAATCCGCGGCCCGTTCGGCCAGCAAGGCGTTGCCCAGGCTTTTGAACAAAGTGGCCGTCGACTCGGTAGCCGCACGCCAGGCGAAACCGGCGCTTTTGCCTGCGTCGATCAGGGCCAGGGCCTGATCCAAAAGGCTTGGGTCTTCGAGCAGTTCTTGATGTGCCTTGAAGATGTCTGCCTGGGCGTCACCCGTGGCGCTGTCACGCAACTGCTGCAAGTCCACAATCGCCGCCGCCAACGCCCGGGACAGATGCTCGCGCTCAACGTGCACGCCTCTGCCGGACTCACTGACTTCAAGGGTCTGCTCGGCAATCTGCACCACCTGACCAAACGCCGACCCCGCCGATGCACACACTCCACGCAGTACCTTCAGCGATGAGGCCCCGGCGGCAACCGTCCCGACCTCAGCCATTACCGTCACGGCTTCGCCACAACCGGCGGCCAGCAACTCGGCCAGCGTCTTGATCGCCATTTCGGCATCCGCGCCCACCGCGCTGACTTGCACGACGTCGCCAAAAGCGGTCTGCAACGCCATGAGCGCTACCAGGGATTTGGCGTTCGCGCTGTCCTGCTGTCGATGCAGGCAAATGCTCGCCGAAAAGCCCTTCGCCGCCTGGGCGAACACCGCCGCAGGACGGGCGTGCAAGCCGTTGGGATTGGGCAGCGTCACCGGTTTGGAGAACAGCGCTTCGCCCTCCTCCGGCAGCCGCCCATCGGCCGCCACTTCAGATGGATGCAGACTCAGCAGCGGCTGCCCGCTGTCCACCACACCCGCTTCAGGCGTCAGCCAGGTGAACGGCTCACCGCTGACCACCAGCATCAAGGTCAACAAACTGCGAGCGTTCAAGGCGATGTAATCGGCATCGAACTCAATCAGCGCCTGCCCCACCTCAACCCGCTGACCTTCCTCCACCAACCGGGTGAAGCCCTTGCCGGCCAGGTTCACGGTATCGAGGCCAATGTGCATCAACACCTGCACGCCGTTGTCGTCGGTGATGCTGACGGCATGCCCGCTGGCCTGCACATTGCTGATCACGCCAGCCAGCGGCGCGCACAAGGTGTTTGAGGTCGGATCGATGCACAGACCATCGCCGATCACGCGACTGGAAAACACCTGATCGGGCACCAGGTCCAGCGGCATCAGCACGCCGGACAAGGGTGCCAGCAGTTGCAATTGTTGGGGTGTGGCCATGACGTCACCTGCTGTTTTGTTCTTTGAAGTGCTGATGGAGCGCGAGGCTCCGACAGCATCGCTTATTTCCACCAGTACTCGACCTGCAATCCGACGTTTGAACCGTGTCGCGCCGTGCCGAAGGCGCCGGTGTCGGATAACGCCGAACCCGCCGCCAGTTCATTGGCCGCCCGTTTGGCCGCCTCGTTCCAGCTGGCATAGGTGTAATACAGACGCACCTCGGGGCGCGCCCAGAAATCCGGGCCCTTGGGCGACCAGGTCGGGGCGAAGGTGAACTTGCTCAGCTTGCGCGTCCCGCCCGTGGCTTCGACTTGATCGTGGCCCAGTTCGGTCACCAGTTTGAACTGCTCGGTGATCGCATAGGCCGGGCGAATCCCAAGGGAAATCCAGTTCTGGTCGGCGCCGTCCGGGCGAATGTCTTTCTGGTAGACCGCTTCGACCTGGCCGCCGAAGCGCGGCGTCACTTGCCAGTCGAAGAACTCCACCACCCGGTAGCTTTTGCTGCTGTCGTCCAGCTTCACGTTACCGGTATAGCCCAACCCGGTACCGGGGCCTTCGCCGTACTGGAAGGCCAGTTTGTTCTTGCCGCCCAGAAAGCCCTTCTGCACATGCTGGGTGGTGATCGCCCAGCCGCGATGAGCGTCGCGGCTGTCGGGTTTGTCGATGTAGCTCAGGCCGAATTCCAGCTCACCGCCGGGGTTGGTGTCGAAGCCGGCGACGTTGAAATCGTGACGGTTGATGTAGTCCTTCTGGTACAGGTTGTCTTTGCGCGAGAAGGCGTAGCTGTATTTCAGATCGCCGATCAGCACATCTTCGATACCGCCGCCGGTGGCGCTCTGGTTCCAGTAGTAGAAGTCGGAAATATGGATATCGTTGCGCTTGTAGTAACGCCGACCGGCCCACAGCGAGCCGCCGTTGAGGCTGGGCATGTTCGACCATTGCGCATACAACTGCGGCATGCGCACCGAGCCGTTGTCCCCGTTGAACGTCAGGCTGCGGTCGTACTGGTTATACAGCGAAGCCATGCCGTCGACACTGAGCACCGAGCCGTCGTCCAGGGTGAACAGATCCTGACGCAATTCCAGCTCCGCATACTGTTCGCATTCGTTACCCAAGCGGTATTTCGACTGTGCGCCCGGCAATTGAAAGCACGACTGCGAGCTGCTGTTGACCGAGGTGCCAACACCGCTACGCAAATAGCCGGCGAAGTCCAGCGCCTGGGCCGACAACGGTAACGCCAGGCACACGCTCGCGACTGAAAGACTGCGATTTATTGTTGTTTTCAAGAACCACCTCATTATTTTTATTGTGCGAAGCAGCAAAATCAGCGCGCAAAACTCCCCCGCGCAGTGTTCTGCGTGTTTTTTTAATTAGTGTTTTTTAGTGGTCAGTCAGGCGCAGAACGAACGACTCATAGGGCCGTAGAAACACCTGCCGATTGCGCGGCGGGCAGTCCGGGTAGTTGCTGATGACCAGAGATTGCACCATCGATTCGTTGATCACTTCTGGCGGCAGTTCGACTTCGCATGGCGTGCCATAGAAGTTATTCAGCACCAGCAAACGTTCGCCTTGGCCTTCACGCACGTACGCCCAGACTTGTGTGTGCTCAGGCAACAACTGCCGGTACACGCCGTCGGACATCAACGTTTCACTGCGGCGCAGGGCAATTAACTGACGATAGTGATGCAGCACCGAATCCGGATCGTCGAGTTGGTGGGCGACGTTGATTTGCGCCACGTTGGTCGGCACGCCGATCCAGGGTTCGACCGTGCTGAAACCCGCATTTGGCTCGGGGCTCCAGTGCATGGGCGTGCGGCCGTTGTCCCGGGACTTCTGCATGATCGCCGCCATGTTGTCGACGTCGCTGCTACCTGCCTCGCGCTTGAGCCGGAAGATGTTCAGGGTTTCGACGTCGCGGTACTGATCAATGTGATCGAACCCCGGATTGGTCATACCCAGTTCTTCGCCCTGATACACAAACGGCGTGCCTTGAAGGAAATGCAGGGCCGTGCCGAGCATCTTCGCCGACACCACCCGATGCTCACCGTCATCACCAAACCGCGAGACCACCCGCGGCTGATCGTGGTTACACCAGAACAGCGCGTTCCAGCCGCCGCCGGCCTGCATGCCGGTCTGCCAGTCGGAGAGGATGCGCTTGAGCTCGAGGAAATCGAAATCGGCTCGAATCCACTTTTGCAGGTTCGGGTAATCAACCTTCAAGTGATGAAAGTTGAAGGTCATCGACAGCTCTTTCGACTCCGGCCGCGAGTAGCGAATGCAGTGTTCCAGACTGGTGGACGACATCTCGCCGACGTTGATCAGGTCATGGCCTTCGAACACTTCACGGTGCATCTGCTGCAAGTATTCGTGGACGTTCGGGCCGTCGGTGTAGAAGCGCCGACCGTCGCTGTTGTCCTCGGGGAAGTCCGCCGGTTTGGAGATCAGGTTGATCACGTCCAGCCGGAAACCGCCCACGCCCTTGTCGCGCCAGAAACACATCATCTTGAACACTTCGGCGCGCACCTTGGGATTGTCCCAGTTCAGATCGGCCTGCGTGTGGTCGAACAGGTGCAGGTAATACTGACCGGTCTGGGCTTCGTACTCCCAGGCCGAACCGCCGAACTTGGATTCCCAGTTGTTCGGCTGGTCGCGCCAGATGTAGAAATCGCGGTAAGGGTTATCGAGGCTGCTGCGGGCCTGCTGGAACCAGGTGTGTTCGATCGAGGTGTGGTTGACCACGATGTCGAGCATCAATTTGATTCCGCGCTTGCCGGCCTCGGCGATCAGCAACTCGCAGTCGGCCATGGTCCCGTAGCTTGGGTCGATGGCGTAGTAATCGCTGATGTCGTAACCGTTGTCGCGCTGGGGCGAACGCAGGAACGGCGTGATCCACAGGCAATCGACACCCAGCCAGTGCAGGTAATCGAGCTTGGCCACGACGCCGAGCAAATCCCCCGTGGGGTTGCCGGCGTGGCTGTGAAAACTCTTCGGGTAGATCTGGTAGATCACCGAACGTTGCCAGTCTTGCATGGCGGATTCCTTTTTGAATAGGTACTGGCGAATGCGATCTATCAGGCGACCCGATACCCGGGCCGGACAATCTTCATGCTCAACCCGCAGGTCAGAACAAACGGCACGACCATGGCAATCACCATCCCGACCACGAACATCGGAATGAACTGCGGAATGATCGAGATGAAACCGGGCAAGCCGCCGACGCCGATCGCCGAGGCCTGGACCTTGTTCAACGACAGGAAGATGCAGCCCAGGGCCGAGCCGATCAGGGCCGCATAGAACGGAAACTTGTAGCGCAGGTTGACCCCGAACATCGCCGGTTCAGTGATGCCGAAATAAGCGGAAATCGCCGAGGTCGAGGCCATGCTTTTGTCCCGCACACTGCGGGTCATGTAGAACACCCCCAGCGCTGCACTGCCCTGGGCGAGGTTGGACATGACAATCATCGGCCAGATGAACGTGCCGCCCTGGGTGGAGATCAGTTGCAAATCGACCGCGAGGAACATGTGGTGCATGCCGGTGATCACCAGCGGAGCGTAGAGCAGGCCGAAAATCGCGCCGCCGACCATCGGTGCCAGATCGAACAGGGTGACTACGCCTTCGGTGATGAGAATCCCCAGGTGACGGGTCACCGGGCCAATCACCGCCAGCGCCAGCACACCGGTGACGACGATGGTGGTAATCGGCACCACCAGCAATTGCACGGCGTTAGGCACCCGCGCCCGCAGCCACTTTTCGATGACGCTCATCACATAGGCCGCCATCAGGATCGGCAGGATTTGCCCCTGATAACCGACCTTCTCGATCTGAAACATGCCAAGGATGTCGAAGTACGGCAGGCTCTGCCCCTCCAGCCCAGCCACCGCTTTGCCGTAGTTCCAGGCGTTGAGCAGGTCCGGGTGCACCAGCATCAGGCCGAGCACGATGCCGAGGATTTCGCTGCCGCCAAAGCGTTTGGCCGCCGACCAGCCCACCAGCGCCGGAAGGAATACGAAGGAAGTGTTGGCCATCAGGTTGATCAGGCTCCAGAGGCCATCAAGCGTCGGGTAAGCCTCCAGCAGAGTCTTGCCCTCTATGAACATGCCTTTGGCGCCGATCAGGTTGTTGATGCCCATCAGCAGGCCGGCAATGATCAGTGCCGGGAGGATCGGCATGAACACGTCGGAAAACACCCGCACCAGCCGCTGCATGGCGTTGATCTTGTCGGCGCTTTTCTGTTTAACGTCAGCGATGGTTGAAACGGCAAGACCGGTTTGCCGACGCAGTTCGGCATAGACCTTTTCCACTTCGCCGGGGCCGATGACCACCTGGAACAGGCCACCGGTATAGAACGAACCTTTGACCAGATCGATCTGGTTCAGCGTGGCACTGTCGACCAGGCTCGGATCCTTGAGGGCCAGGCGCAAGCGTGTGACGCAATGCGCGGCCTGCTCGAGGTTATCGCTGCCACCGAGGCTGTGCAGCAGCTCGGTGACGATGTTCGGATAGTCGTGGCTCATGATTGTCCTTGCGCTGTAGTTTTTTGTTATTGGCAGCACGCCGAAGCGAAAAGTACTCGTCTGTACGAGTTATTGCAACAACTCGTACAGACGAGTTTGGTTTTGTTTATCCCGAACCCGACAAGCGGCGATATTTCCTACCTCAAAAGTCAAAGAAACCTAAACCCGCATGGACAAACCCCTACCCTGCCCTTAAGGTTCAAAACCTTGAGTACAGCGCGGCACAGAGCCATCCCCATGAGTAAATACAACCAGATCTACAGCGATCTGCTTGCCAGCATCACGACCGAACGTCTGGAACGCGGCGCCCGACTGCCCTCCGAAACCGAACTGATGGACAGCTACCAGGCCAGTCGCGGCACCGTGCGCAAGGCCATCGAGCAATTGCAGGAGCGCGGCTTCGCCCAGAAAGTCCACGGCAAAGGCACCTTCGTGCTGTCGACCAACCCGATCGAGTTTCAACTCGGCGGCATCGTCAGCTTCCAGGAAACCTACCCGCGACTGGGCAATGACGTCAGCACCGAGGTGGTCGAATTCACCCAGATCCCCCTCGAAGGCCCGCTGCTCGAACACATCAAGGCCGAAGAAGGCAGCCTGATCACACGGATCAAGCGCGTGCGGCGGATCGATGGCAAACGGGTGATCCTCGACATCAACCATTTCGTCAGCGACGTGATTCCCGGCCTGTCCCGCGACATCGCCGAGCACTCGATCTACGCCTTCATCGAGCAGACCCTGCAACTACAAATCGCCTACGCCCAGCGCACCATCGAAGCAGTGCCCCGTAGCAAGGACGACCAGCAACACCTGGATCTCGACGGCCAGAGCCATGTGATCGTGGTCAGTAACCAGACGTTTTTGCAGGATGGCCGGCAGTTCGAGTACACCGAGTCGCGGCATACGCTGGATAAGTTCTACTTCTCCGACGTCGCCCGGCGCTGAAACGCAAAAGGCCCCGTGAACTCGCGTTCACGGGGCCTTTTTTCTTGCGATCAAACCATCAAGGCTTGCGCGGGCTCACTCCCACTCAATCGTCGCCGGCGGCTTGCTCGACACGTCGTAAGTGACGCGGGAGATGCCTTCGATTTCATTGATGATCCGGCCGCTGACGGTTTCCAGCAGTTCGTAAGGCAGGTGAGCCCAACGCGCGGTCATGAAGTCGATGGTTTCCACGGCACGCAGGGCAACGACCCAGGCGTAACGACGGCCATCGCCGACAACGCCAACCGATTTCACTGGCTGGAACACCACAAATGCCTGGCTGACCTTGTGGTACCAGTCGGCTTTGCGCAGTTCTTCGATGAAGATGTGGTCGGCGCGACGCAGCAGGTCGGCGTATTCCTTCTTCACTTCACCGAGGATCCGCACGCCCAGGCCCGGGCCCGGGAACGGGTGACGGTAGACCATGTCGTACGGCAGGCCCAGTTCCAGGCCCAGACGACGGACTTCGTCCTTGAACAGCTCGCGCAGCGGTTCAACCAGCTTGAGGTTCATTTCTTCCGGCAGGCCGCCCACGTTGTGGTGCGACTTGATCACGTGCGCCTTGCCGCTTTTCGCGCCAGCCGACTCGATCACGTCCGGGTAGATGGTGCCCTGAGCCAGGTACTTGATGTTGTCCAGCTTGCAGGATTCGGCATCGAACACGTCGATGAAGGTACGGCCGATGATCTTGCGCTTCTTCTCCGGATCCGACTCGCCCGCCAGGTTACCGAGGAACTGTTCTTCGGCGTTGGCGCGGATCACTTTGACGCCCATGTTCTCGGCGAACATGGCCATCACTTGCTCGCCTTCGTGCAGGCGCAGCAGGCCGTTGTCGACGAACACGCAGGTCAGTTGGTCGCCAATGGCTTTGTGCAGCAGCGCGGCAACCACCGAGGAGTCCACGCCGCCGGACAGGCCGAGCAGAACGTTGTCGGTGCCAACCTGGGCGCGGACCTGGGCGATGGCGTCTTCAGCAATCTTCGAAGGTGTCCACAGGGCTTCGCAGCCGCAGATGTCGAGGATGAAGCGCGAGAGGATGCGACCACCCTGTTTGGTGTGGGTCACTTCCGGGTGGAACTGCACGCCGTAGTAACCACGAGCATCGTTGAACATGCCGGCAATCGGGCAGCTCGGGGTGCTGGCCAGGATGTGGAAGTCTTCCGGCATCTTGGTGACTTTGTCACCGTGGCTCATCCACACGTCGAGACCGAACAGGCCATCGGCGTCGATATGGTCTTCGATGCCATCGAGCAGACGGCTCTTGCCGACCACATCAACGCGGGCATAACCGAACTCACGCAGGTCGGAACCTTCAACCTTGCCACCCAGCTGTTCAGCCATGGTTTGCATGCCGTAGCAGATACCGAAGACCGGTACGCCCAGGTCAAACACCGCTTGCGGGCAGCGTGGGCTGTCGGCTACATGCACGGACTCGGGGCCGCCAGCGAGAATGACGCCTTTTGGAGCGAATTCGCGAATCGCTTCGTCGTCCATGTCGAACGGATGCAGTTCGCAGTACACACCGATTTCACGCACGCGGCGGGCGATCAGTTGGGTGTACTGGGAACCGAAATCGAGGATCAGGATGCGGTGAGCGTGAATGTCGAGGGCCATGATTCAGTCTCGTCTAGATAATTCAGAAACAGTCGTGATTCAGAAACAACTCGGGGCTGAATAAAACAGCCCCGGTTGCTTAACGATTTGCTTGAAGCCTCAACCTACGCGGTAGTTTGGCGCTTCTTTGGTGATTTGTACGTCGTGAACGTGGGACTCGGCCATGCCGGCACCGGTGATCCGCACGAACTCAGGCTTGGTGCGCATTTCTTCGATGTCGGCGCTGCCGGTGTAACCCATCGAGGAACGCAGGCCGCCCATCAGTTGATGGATGATCGCGCTCAGGGTGCCCTTGTAGGGAACACGCCCTTCGATACCTTCCGGAACCAGCTTCTCGGCACCCGCGGAGGAGTCCTGGAAGTAACGGTCGGAGGAACCTTGAGCCTGGGACATGGCGCCCAGCGAACCCATGCCACGATAAGCCTTGTACGAACGGCCCTGGAACAGTTCGATCTCGCCTGGCGCTTCTTCGGTACCGGCAAACATCGAGCCCATCATCACGCAGGAGGCACCGGCCACGATAGCCTTGGACAGGTCACCGGAGAAACGGATGCCGCCGTCGGCGATCAACGGAACGCCGGTGCCTTCGAGGGCAGCGGCGACGTTGGCGATGGCGCTGATTTGCGGTACGCCGACACCGGCGACGATACGGGTGGTGCAGATCGAGCCCGGGCCGATACCGACCTTGACTGCGTCAGCGCCGGCTTCGGCCAGGGCCTTGGCGGCAGCGCCGGTGGCGATGTTGCCGCCGATGACCTGCACTTCAGGGAAGTTTTGCTTGACCCAGCGAACGCGATCAATCACGCCTTTGGAGTGACCGTGAGCAGTGTCGACCACTACTACGTCAACACCCGCGTGGACCAGGGCAGCTACGCGGTCACCGGTGTCTTTACCGGTGCCGACCGCAGCGCCAACGCGCAGACGACCTTGATCGTCCTTGCTGGCCAGCGGGTAAGCCTTGGCTTTTTCGATGTCGTTGACGGTCATCATGCCTTTGAGGGCAAACTTGTCGTCGACGATCAGCACGCGCTCGATGCGGTGCTTGTGCAGCAGTTCGCGCACATCGTTCTTGTTGGCGCCTTCCTTGACCGTGACCAGACGCTCTTTAGGCGTCATCACTTCACGGACACTGACGTCCAGACGGTTTTCGAAACGCACGTCACGGGAGGTGACGATGCCGACCAAGTCGCCATCGTGCAGCACCGGAACGCCGGAGATGTTGTGCAGGCGGGTCAGTTCGAACAGCTCACGAACCGTGGCGTCAGCCTCGATGGTGATCGGGTCCTTGACCACGCCGGCCTCATAACGCTTGACCTTGCGCACTTCGGCAGCTTGCTGCTCGATGGTCATGTTCTTGTGGATGATGCCGATGCCACCTTCCTGAGCCATGGCAATTGCCAAACGGGCTTCAGTAACGGTGTCCATGGCAGCAGAAACCAGTGGAATGTTCAGCTCGATGCCACGGGTAAGGCGGGTCTTGAGACTGACTTCGTTAGGAAGAACCTCGGAATAACCGGGCACTAAAAGAATGTCGTCGAAGGTCAGAGCTTCTTGGCTGATACGCAGCATCGCGGGGGCTCCCGAGCGGGAAAATGGAAGCGCGCCATTATAGTCAGACACCCCCTCGGGTTCAATGTAAAACTCTGTCTATTATCGACGCGGTCGATCGACGGGTGTTTTGGCACATGTTCCGTAGGAGCGAGGGACCATTAGAGTTCGACCTTGACCCAACTCACGGGTTGATCCAGCCAATCGGCAAACTCATCGATAAAGCTCTGCTTGAACCCGGCCTCAAGCCAATTATTGAAGATGAAACCCAGGTTGGAAAAGCCGCATTCCTGCAAGAACAAAAAGCCGTTGATGTCGTCTTCATGCCCGCATTCAGGGCACGTGAAGTTATCGGTGCGCCCCGGCATCCAGTCTTCCAGGCTCTCGAACAGCGCTTCGCCGATTTCCTTGCGGCACTCGGCGCAGCCGGCTTCTTCGAGAAATCCCTTGGCCGGTGTATAGATGCAGCGCTTGGTGATGATCTCCAGGCCATTGATCGGCTCGCCGAACGGCAACGCGTCAGGGTGCAGGACCACGGCGCGGGCGCCGTCGGCGATGGCGTGGGCCATGCGATTGCCGGTGCGGCCACAGGTACTCAGTTCTTCTTTGATGATGTTCTTGCGCACCAGCCAACGCACGACGGCCCGGGCCCGGGGTTCGTGTACCGGCAGTGTGGAGATTTTCGGGACGATGATGCTTTGGGTGTTCATGGTGCAAGCCTACTGCGTCAAATGGATATTTCTGCGGCGTGTCGGATGACGCCTTCGCGGGCAAGCCTCGCTCCTACAGGGAAATTAATGGAACGACACCAATCCCTTGTAGGAGCGAGGCTTGCCCGCGATAGCCCCAGGACGGCCGGCAGCTTAATCCCTGACGAAATCCGGTCAAGTACTCAAATAACGCCCGATCAAGGCAATCCCGCTGGCCAGCACCAACCAGGTCACCAGCCGCACAAACGCCTCGCGGGACAATTTCATGGTCAACCGCCGGCCAATCCACAAGCCCAGCGCCATCGCCGGCAACAAACACAGCGCCAACACCAACAAGGGTAGCTCGGCATACACTCCGGCGAGGGCAAACAGGCTCAAACGCACCACGGTGCTGCAACTGATCAGCGCACTCTGGGTCGCCCGGGCCTCATCCTTGGGCAGCCGACTGTTCAAATAGATCGCATATAAAAAGCCGCCACTGCCAAACAGCGCCCCGAACATCCCGCCCACCGTGCCCATCGGCACTGCCCAACCGACGGACAATTGTGTCGGACGGGTTTTAATCCACAGGCTGTAAATCGCATAGGCGCTGATAAACAGCCCCATCAACAGCAGCAATACATCGGATTTCAGGTTCAGCAGGAAAATCACTCCCAACGTGCAGCCCACCGCCATGCACGGCAGCAGCCGCAGCAACTCGGGGCGCGCCACATTCCGCCGCGAGGGCAGCAAATTGCCGAACGCCGCGACGAAATCCAGCAACACCAGCAGCGGCACGATTTTCGACAGTGGCATGAACAGAATCAGAATCGGCCCCGCCACCAGCGCAGTGCCGAACCCGGCGATACCGAACACGATGTAGGCCAGGGCAACGCCCAACCCGATCACCAGCCAATCCACCGCACCCCACGGCCATTGGTGTAGCAACTCCAGCACATTCATCGACACGGCTTCCTTTTATTCCTGTGATGACTTTAGCCAGCGACGAGCGTTGCGACTAATATCTTCAAAGCCGACAACCCATCTCGAAAAGGCATACCTGGTGCTTTCAACCCGCCAATTGCGTTACTTCGTGGAAATTGCCGAGAGCGGCAGCTTCAGCGCTGCGGCCGAACGACTGTTTATTGCTCAATCGGCCTTGAGCCGGCAGATCAAGGACATGGAAACCCGACTGCAAACGCCGCTGTTCGAACGCACCGCGCGCCAGCCCCGACTGACAGCAGCGGGTGAAGCCTTCTTGCCTCGGGCCAGAAACCTGCTGAACGAATTGACCAAGGCCAGCGAGATGGCAACCCAAGTGGGCAGCGGCCAAGTTGGCGTCTTGCGCCTGAGTCATTCCAGCACTGTGCCAATGAGTGGTCGGCTGCTGCGAGGTATCAGCATTTATCTCGATCGGCACGCCGGTGTGTCGATGGACATCGCCAAGCTGTCCTCTGAAGCGCAACTGGAAGAACTGGCCGAAGGTCGCGTTGATGTGGGTCTGTTGCGCCTGCCGGTGCTGCGTCAGCGTGAAGGGGTACAGATTGTTCCGCTGTACCGCGAGCGTCTGTTGCTGGCGGTGCCGCCAAATCATTGGCTGGCTGTGGATAAGTCCGCGCAAGGCATCGATCTGGCACAGTTGAAGAATGAAGCGTTTATTTCCATCCCTCATCCACAGCGTGGCGGTTTGAGTTATCTGTCCGCCGAGTTGTGCATGCGCCAAGGGTTCTTTCCCAAGGCGGCTCGAGTGGTGTCACGCAAAACCACGCAACTGCAATTGATCCAGGCCGGATTCGGCATCGCGCTGTTGCCGGAATCAATGCAGGACATCGCGCCGCCGGATATCCACTTCCTCCCCTTGGCCGACCCGGATTGCCACAGCACCGTCGCCCTCGCCTGCCGGCAAAATCCCACGGCATTGGTCCAACAATTCGTTGAGCATTTCACCCGATTGCCGTAGCAACACCTGCGGGAGCGACCTGTGGCGAGGGGGCTTGTCGGAACGCCGCATCGCCCCGTTTGAGTGCGTAGCACTCACAAGATCTTTGATACATCAGAGATTTTGGGGCTGCTTCGCAGCCCAACGGGGGCAAGCCCCCTCGCCACAGGTCGCTCCCACAAAGGGATTTGCGTGGAGCATGGAGATTGTTTGCCGAATGCCTTTAAACTGCGCCCCATGATTAAAGATCCCTTTGCAAGACTCGGCCTGGACCGGGAAGTCCTGACTGTCAGCCAGCTCAACGGCCGCGCGCGGGTGTTGCTCGAAGACGTGTTCAGCAACATCTGGGTCGAAGGCGAAATCTCCAACCTCGCCCGCCCGGCGTCCGGCCATGTGTATTTCACCCTCAAGGACAGCGGCGCCCAAGTGCGTTGCGCGCTGTTCCGGCAGAATGCCGCGCGGGTTCGCCAGGCGTTGAAGGACGGCTTGGCGGTCAAGGTTCGCGGCAAGGTTTCGCTGTTTGAAGGCCGTGGCGACTATCAACTGATCCTCGACACTGTGGAGCCGGCCGGTGATGGCGCTCTGCGCCTGGCCTTCGATGCGTTGAAGGAAAAGCTCAGTGCCGAAGGCCTGTTCAGCGCCGAACGCAAAGTGCCGTTGCCGGCGCACCCGCAACGCATCGGAATCATCAGCTCGCCCACCGGCGCGGTGATCCGCGACATTATCAGCGTGTTTCGCCGCCGCGCGCCGCAGGTGCAACTGACGTTGATCCCTACCGCCGTACAAGGCCGCGAAGCCACCGCGCAGATTGTCCGTGCGCTGAAACAGGCAGACGCTCGTGGTTTCGACGCATTGATCCTGGCCCGTGGCGGCGGCTCGCTGGAAGACCTCTGGTGTTTCAACGAAGAAGCCGTGGCCCGCGCCGTGGATGCCTGCGTGACGCCGATTGTCAGCGCTGTCGGCCATGAAACCGATGTGTCAATCAGTGACTTCGTCGCCGACGTCCGCGCCCCGACGCCTTCCGCCGCTGCCGAACTGCTCGCGCCGGATTCCAGTGATCTGGTGCGTCGGGTCGAAAGCCTGCATCGGCGCCTGGTGATGCGCATGCGCGACCGCCTGATGCGTGATCGGCTGCGCCTGGAAGGTATATCACGCCGACTGCGCCATCCCGGCGAACGTCTGCGTCAGCAGGCGCAACGTCTGGATGATCTGGACATGCGCATGCGCCGGGCCTTCGAACGCAGCCTCAATACCCGTCGCGAACGTTTGATCCGCCTGGAAACCCGCCTCGCCGGGCAACATCCCGGGCGGCAACTGGCGATGCTTCGCCAGCGCCTCGACAGCCTCGCCGAGCGCCTGCCCCGGGCCATGCGTGAAGGGCTCAAGTCTCGCCGCCTGCAACTGCAAAGTCAGATGCAGACGCTGCATGTGGTCAGCCCGTTGGCGACCCTCGCCCGTGGCTACAGCATTCTGCTGGACGAGCGCGGCAACGCAATCCGCAGCGCCGCGCAGACCCACACCGGCCAGCGCCTGAAAGCCAGACTGGGCGAAGGCGAACTGCAAGTGCGGGTCGAAGATAATCACCTGACGCCTGTCACCCTTTCTTTACTGGATTGATCCATGCCGCGTTTCTTAGCTCCGCTGCTGTTGCTGTGCCTGACCTTCAACGCCCACGCCGACAGCTACATCACCCGCCTGTTGAACAAACCGGTGCCGGGCGGCGTGGCGGTAGTCGATCTGGGCACCTTCGCCCAGGCGCCGAAAGCCAGTTATCAAGGCAAACCGGTGCTGGTGGTCAAGGAGCAGAACAACTGGCTGGCTATCGTCGGCGTGCCGTTGACGGTCAAGCCGGGGACACAGCAAATCAGCAGCGGCGGTCGTAACCTGAGCTTCACCGTCGGCAACAAGAAATACCCGGAACAGCACATCACCCTGAAGAACACGCAGCAGGTCAATCCGAACCCGGAAAACCTCAAGCGCATCGAAGGCGAGTTGGCCGAGCAGATCAACGCATACCGTAGTTTCAGTCCCAATACCCCAAGCAACCTGCTGCTGGACAAACCGGTCAACGGGCCGCTGTCGAGCAAGTTCGGCGTACGCCGTTTTTTCAACGGTGAAGAACGCAACCCCCATGCAGGCCTCGACTTTGCGGTGCCCGCCGGCACGCCAATCAAGACCCCGGCCGCCGGCAAGGTGATCCTGATCGGCAACTACTTCTTCAACGGCAATACGGTGTTCGTCGACCACGGCCAGGGCTTTATCAGCATGTTCTGCCACATGTCGAAGATCGACGTGAAGGTTGGGCAGCAACTGGCGCGCGGTGACGTGGTCGGGAAAGTCGGCTCAACTGGCCGTGCGACCGGGCCGCATATGCACTGGAATGTCAGCCTGAATGATGCGCGGGTGGATCCGGCGATTTTCATTGGCGCGTTTCAGCCATAAATAGTTGTTGAGGCTACCGGCCTCTTCGCGGGCAAGCCTCGCTCCTACAGTTTGCGGGTTGAACTCAAAATTTTGCTACAACGCAAAACCCTGTGGGAGCGGGCTTGCCCGCGAAGACGGCCTGAGCATCACCGAAACCCGCAGATAAACTGAACACTCCCATCATCCACTCAACCCACCTCCTATCGATTGCGCATGGCTGAGACACTGCGCAAACATGCAAACGCTTCAGCCTATTACGAGCAATAAAATCTCGCACAACCCCGTTTTTCGAGTATTCCTCTCAATTTTTTTCGACTGCTTGCCATCCTTTCCCCTCGCGGTTAGGGTTGAAGGCATGAAAACCTCTCACACCCTCATTCAGCTCCGCCAGCACCGCAGTCTGTGCCTCGTCAGTGCACGACTGCCAGGCTGAATCGCGGTGCCTCGTCTTACGCTTTACCAGAACATTTGATCCACCGGCAGGCCGCCTTTTTTCGGCCCACACAACAAGGATTTTCCGATGAGCATGCTCAAAGACCCGTCTTCGAAATACCGCGCATTCCCGACTATCGACATCCCGGATCGCACCTGGCCGTCGAAGACCATTACCGCCGCGCCGATCTGGTGCAGCTCGGACCTTCGTGACGGCAACCAGTCGCTGATCGAGCCAATGGATGCGGTCAAGAAGCTGCGCTTCTGGAAGACACTGGTGTCCGTCGGTGTGAAAGAAATCGAAGCCTCGTTCCCGGCCGCTTCGCAAACCGACTTCGACTTCGTGCGTACGCTGATCGAAGACGGCCACATCCCGGACGACACCACCATTCAGGTGCTGACCCAGGGCCGTGAAGACTTGATCGCGCGCACGTTCGAATCCCTGCGCGGCGCCAAGAAAGCCATCGTTCACCTGTACAACGCGACCTCCCCTTCCTTCCGCCGCATTGTCTTCAACCAGGACAAGGACGGAATCAAGGCCATCGCCGTGAACGCCGCCAAGCTGTTCGTCAAATACGCCGCCCAGCAACCGGAAACCGAGTGGACCTTCGAATACTCGCCAGAAACCTTCAGCGCCACTGAGCTGGAATTCGCCAAGGAAGTCTGCGACGCGGTCATCGAAGTGTGGAACCCGACGCCTGAGCACAAGGTGATCCTCAACCTGCCCGCCACCGTCGAATGCGCCACCCCGAACATCTATGCCGACCAGATCGAATGGTTCGGCCGCCACATCAACCGTCGTGACAGCGTGATCATCAGCCTGCACACCCACAACGACCGTGGCACTGGCGTGGCCGCCACCGAGCTGGGCCTGATGGCCGGCGCCGACCGTGTCGAAGGCTGCCTGTTCGGTAACGGCGAGCGTACCGGTAACGTCGATCTGGTGACCGTGGCATTGAATCTCTACACCCAGGGCGTCGACCCTGAGCTGGACTTCTCTGACATCGATGGCGTGCGCAAAGTCGTCGAAGAGTGCAACCAGATTCCTGTGCACCCACGTCACCCGTATGTCGGCGACCTGGTTCACACCGCGTTCTCTGGCTCGCACCAGGATGCGATCCGCAAGGGCTTCGCCCAGCAGCAACCGGACGCCCTGTGGGAAGTGCCGTACTTGCCGATCGACCCGGCCGACATCGGCCGCAGCTACGAGGCGGTGATTCGCGTCAACAGCCAGTCGGGCAAGGGCGGTATCGCTTACCTGCTGGAACAGGAATACGGCATCAGCTTGCCGCGCCGCATGCAGATCGAATTCAGCCAGGTCGTGCAGCGTGAAACTGATCGCCTGGGCCTTGAGATGACGGCCCAGCAGATCCACGCGCTGCTGCACAGCGAGTACTTGCAGGCCAACACTCCGTACGCGCTGGTCAGCCATCGCTTGCAGGAAGAAAACGGTCACAGCGCCGTGGAAGTGGAAGTCTCCAGTAAAGGCCAGGGCGAAACCAACCTGCACTGGCGTGGCAAAGGCAACGGCGCCCTGGAAGCGCTGGTGGCCGGGCTGCCGATCCCGGTGGAGATCATGGACTACAACGAACACGCCATCGGCGCGGGCACCAATGCCAAAGCGGCTGCTTACATTGAACTGCGGGTGAACGGTGAACGTGCAGTGCACGGCGTCGGCATCGATGAAAACATCACCACCGCCAGCTTCAAGGCCCTGTTCAGCGCGCTGAACCGCTCCCTGAGCCAGCCGGAAGCGAAAGCGGCGTAAGGCTTTCTGAAATGACAAAGGCCCCGGGGTGAGAACCTCGGGGCCTTTTTGTTTGTTTGGGATTTCTGTGTTGCCTGTCATGACCCCATCGCGAGCAGGTCAGGCAACGACAATCTCAGGTGAACTCAAAGGTATCGGCATCCAGATTCGCCGGAAACCGCGTGCGATAAGCCGCCAGTTCCGCTGCATCCAGAACGACCTTGAATACGCCATCGGCATCGCCTGCACTGAGTAACGTCTCACCGTGAAAATCCAGGACCTGACTGTCACCGGTATACGCAAAGCCTTTGCCATCGGTACCGATGCGGTTCACCGCCGCCACATAGCAGAGGTTTTCGATCGCCCGCGCCGGCAGCAGACGGTTCCAGTGTTGACGCCGTGCACCCGGCCAGTTGGCGGTGTACAGCAACAAGTCAGTATCTTGCGGGTCGCGACTCCAGACAGGGAAGCGCAGGTCGTAGCAAATCAGCGGCCGCACTCGCCAGCCCTTCAACTCGAACTGCACCTGACGTTCGCCTGGGGTGTAGTAGTTGTTCTCGCCCGCCATACGGAACAGATGACGCTTGTCGTAGTGCCACACCTCCCCGTCCGGCCGTGCCCACAACAGACGGTTGCGATGGCTGTCATCAGCAGCCTGGATGATGACGCTGCCGGTAATCACCGCGTCCAGTTTCGCCGCCTGAGCCCGCAACCATTTATTGGTGGGGCCGTTTTCCGGTTCGGCGAGGGTTTGCGACTCCATGGAGAAACCGGTGGTGAACATCTCCGGCAGGATGATCAGGTCAGCGCCGCGAGCCTGTTCCAGCAACGGCTCGAAATGCGCCAGGTTGGCCTGACGATCATGCCAGGCCAGGGTGGTCTGGATCAGTGCGAGATTCAGATTGGGCAGAGCACTCAGATCACGCATAGTTTTGCCGCTGCTTCACGCAGGGTCTCCTCGCGTTTGGCAAAGCACAGACGCACCAGGCGCTGGCCTTCGGGTGGAGTCTGGTAGAACACCGAGATCGGAATGCTCGCAACGCCATGTTCACGGGTCATCCACAGCGCCATCTCGACGTCGTTGAGGTCTGGGCGGATCTGCGAATAATCGACCAACTGGAAATAAGTACCGGCCACGCGGCTGAAGCTGAAACGCGATGGCGCCAGCAGATCACAGAACAGATCGCGCTTGGCCTGATAGAAGCCCGGCAACTCTTCGACGTGTTCCGGGTGCTCGGCCATGTAATCGGCCAACGCGTATTGCAGCGGCGTCACGCCGCAGAAACTGACGTACTGGTGAACCTTGCGCAGCTCCGCGCTCAAGGCCGGTGGCGCGACGACATAACCGGTTTTCCAGCCTGTGACGTGATAAGTCTTGCCGAATGAGCTGACCACGAATGCGCGTTGATAGAGTTCTTCGTGGGCCAATACGCTGACGTGAGGCACACCGTCGAATACCAGGTGTTCGTAGACTTCGTCGCTGATCACATAGATATCGCGGTCGCGAATCAACGCCGCCAGTTGATCCAGCTCGGCACGACTGATCAGCGCGCCACTTGGGTTGTGCGGGGTGTTGAGGATGATCATCCGGGTGCGCGGGGAGAGAGCGGCGCTGAGTTTGTCGATATCGATGGCAAAATCGTTCAGTCCCAGCTGCACGTGCACGCAACGACCACCCGCCAGCTCAACCGAGGGCTCGTAGCTGTCGTAGGCCGGATCGAACACGATGACTTCGTCGCCGCTGTGGATAACTGCTTGAATCGCGCAGAAGATCGCCTGGGTTGCGCCGGGAGTGACCGTCACTTCGCTGTCGGCGTCGACATGGGCGCCATAACTGCGAGCGATCTTCGCCGCAATCTGCTGACGCAACGCCGGCAATCCGGTCATCGGCGAATACTGATTGTGGCCACTGGCGATATGCCGACCGACAGCATCGCGCAGGGCCTGTGGGCCGTCGAAATCAGGAAATCCCTGGGACAGATTGATCGCCCCGGTTTGCGCCGCGAGCTGAGACATCTGGGTGAAGATAGTGATGCCGACATTCGGCAGCTTACTGGTGATCATCGGTGATTCCCTGCTCTACACCCGGCTCTAACGGCGGCACGGGAGAGCCCGAGAATAGCCCATACGGCGCCCATAAAAAAAGAGCGCCAACCGGCGCCCTTCTTCTAATACATTCGCCACAACAAGCCCATCCCAACAGAATGGGCAGCCTCAAATCAACGCTTGTCGCGGCGCTTCTTGTCGGCCTTCTTGTGGTGCGACATCAAGCGACGCTTCTTGTTGACCTGGCGGTCGGTGAGCGAGTTCTTGTTGCCTTCATACGGGTTCTCGCCGCCCTTGAACTCGATACGGATCGGCGTACCGACCAGCTTGAGTACACGACGGTACGTGTTTTCCAGGTAACGGACGTAAGACTTCGGCACCTTCTCGATCTGGTTCCCGTGGATCACGATGATCGGCGGGTTGGCGCCACCCAAGTGGGCATAACGCAATTTGATCCGGCGATTGTTGACCATCGGTGGCGCGTGCTCGCCAACCGCATCTTCCAGAATCTGGGTCAGGCGGTTGGTCGGCCAGCGGGTGACCGCGGACTTGAACGAGTTCTGTACCGACGCGTAGAGGTTGCCTACGCCAGTGCCGTGCAGGGCCGAGATGAAGTGGATATCGGCGAAGTCGACGAAGAACAGACGACGTTGCAGCTCGACTTTCACGAAGTCGCGCTCGCTCGGCGTCATGCCGTCCCACTTGTTGATCGCGATCACCAATGCACGCCCTGCCTCAAGGGCAAAGCCCAGCAGGTTGAGGTCGTGATCCACCACGCCTTCGCGGGCGTCCATCACGAAGATCACCACGTTGGCGTCTTTGATCGCTTGCAGGGTTTTGACCACGGAGAACTTTTCGACTTCTTCGTGGATCTTGCCGCGCTTGCGCACACCGGCGGTGTCGATCAGCGTGTACTTTTCGTCGTTACGCTCGAACGGGATGTAGATACTGTCGCGGGTGGTGCCGGGCTGGTCATAAACGATAACCCGGTCTTCACCGAGCATGCGGTTGACCAGGGTCGACTTGCCGACGTTCGGACGGCCGATGATGGCAATCTTGATACCGTCTTTTTCGCTTGGGCCAGGAATGCGCTTGGCTTCCTCACCTTCGGCAACGACCTCTTCTTCGCCTTCTTCCGGTTCTTCTTCGTCCTTCGGGAAGTCGCTCAGGGCGATTTCCAGCATCTGGGTGATGCCGCGACCATGAGCACCGGCGATCGGGATCGCGTGGCCCATGCCCAGAGGGGCGAATTCGGCGCGGGCCATTTCAGGGTCGATGTTGTCGACCTTGTTGGCGACCACGTAGGAACGCTTGTTACGCTTGCGCAAGTGCTCGGCGATCATCTGGTCGGCGGCGGTAAAACCGGCTTTGGCATCTACCAGGAACAGAACGACATCCGCTTCTTCAATGGCCAGCAGCGACTGCTCGGCCATTTTTTCGTCCATACCGTGCTCGTCACCGGAGATACCGCCGGTGTCGACCAGAATGTAGGAACGCCCTTGCCACTTGGCCTCACCGTATTGGCGATCACGGGTCAGACCGGACAAGTCGCCGACAATGGCGTCGCGAGTCCTGGTCAGGCGGTTGAACAAGGTGGACTTGCCGACGTTCGGTCGGCCCACCAGGGCGATTACGGGAACCATGCGGCTCTCCACTTCGTTATTTCAGAAAATACAAAAGCCGCTGCGAGGCAGCGGCTGGTGCTCGGGGCAGCGCCTGTAAGCGCTGCGAGCCCCGCAGAACGGGGCCGCTTGGGGAACTAACCCCAAGCATAGTCAAACCATTACTTGATGGTCAGGGCTTCCAGTTTGCCGCTGTTGCCATATACATAAATCGTGTCACCCACCACCAGCGGACGGGCACGCAGGCCGTCGCTGTCGATGCGTTCGCGGCCGACGAAACGACCGTCCACCTGACTCAGCAGGTGCAGGTAGCCTTCCATGTCACCGACTGCAACGTAGCTGGAGAACACTTCCGGAGCCGACAGTTGACGGCGAGCCAGCGAATCGTTGCTCCACAAGGCAGTGGTGGAACGTTCGTCGACGCCTTCAACGGTGCCCGCAGACAGGCTCACGTAGACGCTGCCAAAACCCTGGGCAACGCCGGCGTAGCTGGAAGCATCACGCTGCCAGAGCTGACGACCGCTTTCCAGGTCCAGTGCCGCGACGCGACCCTGATAGCTGGCGACATACAGCGTACCGCCGGACAGCAGCAAGCCACCGTCGATATCGACCACACGCTCCAGTTCCGAACGACCTTGTGGAATCGCTACGCGCTGTTCCCACACCGGCACGCCGTTGGACACATCGAGAGCGACCACTTTACCAGTCGACAGGCCAGCCACCGCGAGGCGGTTGGTGACGATCGGTGCGCTGGTGCCGCGCAGGGTCAGAACCGCCGGCGTGCTGTCATACAACCAGCGCTGGTTGCCGGTAGCGGCATCCAGACCGATCAGACGGTCGTCCTGGGTCTGAACCACGACAACGTCACCGTTGGTGGCCGGCGGCGCGAGGACTTCACTGGTCACGCGAGCGCGCCATTTCTCTTCACCGCTGCTGGCATCCAGGGCAACGATTTCGCCCTTGAGGGTCCCGATCATGACCAGACCGTAACCCACGCCAACGGCGCCGGAGACAGGCAGCTCGAGATCTTTCTTCCATTTGACGTCGCCATTGCTGCGATCCATCGCCATCACCACACCGGTGACGTCGGCGGCATAGATGGTATCGCCATCGATTGCCGGAACCAGCATGTTGTAGGTTTCGCCCTGACCGTCACCGATCGAACGACTCCACTGCTTTTGCAGAACCACTTCTTCCTTGAAGTCGGTCAACTCGGCCGGTGGCAATTCTTTTTTGCTGTTGCTGCTGCAACCCGCGGCCAATATGGCCAGAGCCAGCAATGCTGCATGTTTCCAACGGATCACGTCACGCATCCCCTTTGGCCAGGTCGTCCAGCTTGATTTGTAGGCCGCCGACCGCCGCTTCATCCGACAGTGCCGCCTTGGCTTTTTGATACGCCGCGTTCGCTTCGTCGGTACGACCCAACTGCACCAGCAGGTCGCCTTTGAGTTCTTCGCGAGTAGCCAGGAAGGCCTGGTCGGCATCGCCTTCGAGCAGTTTCAGGGCTTCATCGACCTTGTTCTGTGCGGCCAATACCTGCGCCAGGCGCTGACGGGCGATTTCACCCAGAGCCGGGTTGGCCGGCTTGGCGACAATGGCTTTCAACTCGCTGGCTGCGTCGTCCAGTTTGCCGCTGTCGACCGCGACTTTCGCCACGAACAGGCTGCCGTATTGCGCGTAAGCGGTGCCACCGAACTCGCTGTTGAGCTTGCCGGCCAGATCCGAAACACGGGCAGCATCAGGCTTGCCATCAGGCGTCAGCGTGGTTTCCAGCAACTGCTGATAGAGCATCGAGGCGCCTTGCGACTGATTGCTCTGGTACTTCTGAAAGGCCTGCCAGCCGAACACGATGACCAGCGCCAACAAGCCGCCAGTGACCAGGGGCTTGCCGTTGCGTGTCCACCAGTCCTTAAACTCCGCCAGATGTTCGTCTTCGGTACTCGACACCCCAATACTCCTTAATCGCTAAATCGGCTGTTTGACAGCTTCAACCCTGCACGACGCAGGTGGCCAGGTGTGCAGCAAGCGCATCCCAGGCAATGCTTTGTTGTTCGCCCTGGCCACGCAGGGGTTTGAAACCTACCACTTGCTGGGCCATTTCGTCGTCACCGAGGATCAATGCGTACAGCGCACCGCTCTTGTCGGCTTTCTTGAACTGGCTTTTGAAGCTGCCGGCACCGGCATTGACTTGCAGGCGCAGGTTGGGCAATTGATCACGAACACGCTCGCTCAGGGTCAGACCGGCCAGCTCTGCGGCTTCACCGAAGGCGCAGAGGTAGACATCGACCTGACGGGAGATTTCTTCGGGAATCTGCTCCAGGGTTTCAAGCAGCAGCACCAGACGCTCGATGCCCATGGCGAAACCGACGCCCGTGGTCGGCTTGCCGCCCATCTGCTCCACCAGACCGTCGTAGCGACCACCGGCACACACAGTGCCTTGGGCGCCCAACTTGTCGGTGACCCATTCGAAAACGGTCTTGCTGTAGTAATCCAGCCCGCGAACCAGCTTCGGGTTGATCACATAAGGAATGCCGGCGGCGTCCAGACGAGCCTTGAGGCCCTCGAAGTGCACGCGGGATTCCTCGTCGAGGTAATCGGCCATCTTTGGCGCGTCGGCCAATGCCGCTTGAGTGTCGGGATTCTTGGTGTCCAGAACCCGCAGCGGGTTGGTCTTCAGACGGCGTTGGCTGTCTTCGTCCAGTTGATCCAGTCTCGCGGTGAGGTATTCGACCAGCGCTTCTCGATAACGGCCACGGGACTCGCTGGTGCCCAGGCTGTTGAGTTCGAGCTTGACCGCATCGCGGATACCCAGTTCGCCCCACAGGCGCCAGGTCAGCACGATCAGCTCGGCGTCGATGTCCGGACCGTCGAGGTTGAAGACTTCGCAGCCGATCTGATGGAACTGGCGATAGCGGCCTTTCTGCGGACGTTCGTGACGGAACATCGGGCCGATGTACCAGAGTTTCTGCACCTGACCGCCGCCGGTGATGCCGTGCTCGAGTACCGCACGCACACAGGCCGCCGTGCCTTCGGGGCGCAGGGTCAGGGAATCGCCGTTGCGGTCGTCGAACGTGTACATCTCTTTTTCGACAATGTCGGTCACTTCACCGATGGAGCGTTTGAACAGCTCGGTGAACTCGACGATAGGCATACGAATCTGCTTGTAACCGTAGTTATCCAGCAAACGCGAGACGGTGCCCTCGAAATGACGCCACAGGGGAGTCTGTTCGGGCAGGATGTCGTTCATGCCACGAATGGCTTGCAGAGACTTGCTCACTATAAATCCTTAAATTCGTTCGATCAGCCGCGGGCGATTACTGCAGCGTCGGCTTCGACCTTTTCGGCCGCTTTCTGGCGAATCAGCTTTTCCAGCTCATCCACCAGATTGTCATTCGTCAGTTTCTGCGACGGCTTGCCGTCGATGTAAATCAGGTTTGGCGTGCCGCCGGTCAAGCCGATATGGGCTTCCTTGGCTTCGCCCGGCCCGTTGACCACGCAACCGATCACCGCGACATCCAGCGGCACCAGCAGGTCTTCGAGGCGCCCTTCCAGCTCGTTCATGGTTTTGACCACATCGAAGTTCTGCCGCGAGCAGCTCGGGCAGGCGATGAAGTTGATGCCACGGGAACGCAGGTGCAGGGATTTGAGAATGTCGTAACCGACTTTCACTTCCTCGACCGGGTCGGCCGCCAGCGAGATGCGAATAGTATCGCCAATCCCTTCGGCGAGCAGCATACCGAGGCCCACGGCGGATTTCACCGTGCCTGAACGCAAACCACCGGCTTCGGTGATGCCCAAGTGCAATGGCTGGACGATTTCCTTGGCCAGCAAACGGTAGGCAGCGACGGCCATGAACACGTCGGAGGCTTTTACGCTGACCTTGAAGTCCTGGAAATTCAGGCGTTCGAGGTGTTCGACGTGACGCAACGCAGACTCGACCAGCGCAGCCGGGGTTGGCTCGCCGTATTTCTTTTGCAGGTCTTTTTCCAGGGAACCGGCGTTCACGCCGATGCGGATTGGAATCCCGCGATCACGGGCGGCATCGACCACCGCGCGCACGCGGTCTTCACGACCGATGTTGCCCGGGTTGATCCGCAGGCAATCGACGCCCAGTTCGGCGACACGCAGTGCGATCTTGTAGTCGAAGTGAATGTCGGCCACCAACGGCACTTTGACCAGTTGCTTGATCTTGCCGAAAGCTTCGGCGGCGTCCATGTCCGGCACCGAAACCCGCACGATATCGACACCAGCGGCTTCCAGACGATTGATCTGGGCCACGGTGGCGGCCACGTCATTGGTGTCGCTGTTGGTCATGCTCTGCACAGCGATAGGCGCATCGCCGCCCACGGGCACATTACCGACCCAGATCTTGCGGGATTCGCGACGTTTGATTGGAGATTCGCCGTGCATGACTTATTGACCCAACTTCAGGCGAGCAGTCTCGCCACTGGTGAACGGAGCGACATCAACCACCTGCCCGTTGTAACTGACCTGCGCGCCACGGGCGAAGCCCAGACGCACGGCAAAGGGCGGTTTGCCGCTGACGGAAACACTTTCGCCTTTACGCTTTAGACCGCTCAACAGCACCTTACCGGTGCCGTCGGTCACTTGGGTCCAGCAATCGGCGGTGAATTGCAGTTGAACCTGCCCTTGGCCAGCCACCGGAGCAGCGGGTGCCGGAGCAGGGGCTGGAACGGTCGGGGTAACCGGAGCGGTCACGACCGGTGCCGGCACAGCTGGAACAGCCGGGGCAGGTGTCGCCGGCGACGGGGCAACCGGAGCAGTGTGAGCCGGAGCCGCAGGCGTTGCCACCGGGGTCGCGGGCGCTGGAACCGGAGCGCTCGCTTCGGCACTGACTGGCTCCTCGGCCTGAGGCAAAGCGAGAGCCACTTCACCTTCAGCCTGACCTTCTGCAACAGCCTGGTCTTCCGGCTCGTCCAGCGGATGGATCTGAGTGGTACCGTCGGCGCCTTCGACTTCAACGTGTTCCGGGGCCAGGCCGATCAGGTCCTTGGTGCGCAATGAGGTTTGATCCTGCCACCAGACAAAACCACCGCCAATCACCGCAATCAGCAACAGCAGGCTGACAATTCGCAAAATGGTATGGGAAACCCGAACCGGCTCTTCGATACGCCCCAGGCTATGGACGTTGCTGCCCTGGGAGTCGGTGCCGGTGGATTGGTCGAACTGCTGGACCAGAACAGCCTGGTCCATGCCCAGCAATTTGGCGTACGCGCGAATATAACCACGGGCAAAGGTGTGCCCGGGCAGTTTGTCGAAAGCGCCGGCTTCCAGATTGCTCAGGGAATTGACGGTGAGGTTGAGCTTCAGAGCCACTTCGGCCAGCGACCAGCCATTGCTTTCGCGAGCCTGGCGCAAAGTCTCACCGGGGTTAACGCGATTCGCTGCTACAACTTCGGGATGCGCCGCTTTCATCATTGCTCCGACAGGTATTGCTGATATTCCGGCGTACCGGGATAGAGTCGTTTTAGTTGCAGGCCGAAACTGGCGGCCTTGTCGCGATCTTCGAACACTTTTGCCAGCCGAACGCCGAGCAATAGACTACGTGCATTTTGTTCGGTGAGCAGGCTAAAACGATCGTAATAGTCACGCGCGGGCACATAATGCCTGTCTTCGAAGGACAACTCAGCCATTTCCAGCAAGGCACGTGGCTGTTGACGGTTCAAGCGCAGGGCTTTTTCCAGTTGCTGGCGGGCCAGGTCACGTTGGCCAAGCTTTGAAGCGGTCATGCCCAGGTTCTCGAAAACCCGTGAACGCTCAGGATACAAGGTATCGGCGGCGGCCTGTTCAAAGCGCTCGTACGCCTCTTTGTAACGTTTTTCCTCGAACAGAAAACTGCCGTAATTGTTCAGGATTCGCGCGTCGGCAGGACGCGAAGACAGCGCCTTGCGAAAATGCTGATCGGCCAGTTCCGGCTCCATCTCGGCCTGGAACACCAACCCCAGCGCCGCGTTGGCGTCAGGGTCCGAGCTGTCCAGCTCCAACGCCTTTTTCAACGGGACTTTGGCGCGCTCGGTCATGCCCTGTTGCAAGTATCCCAAGCCCAGCTGCACGTAGGCGGCACGCGCTTCGTCACGGCCCTTGCTGGTCTTCATCGGGTTGAAATCGCCCGACAGGACACAACCAGCACAAAGGCTGGCCAACAGCACAAGCAGCGCTAGGCGCAGGGACATAGAGATCCTCTCTTAATTATTGTTCGCAGCGTTTTGTGCCATATCGTTTTCAGCGCTCAACTCACGCACGGCGATATAACGTTCGCTGCGACGGGTGCGATCCAGCACCTGCCCTACCAATTGGCCACACGCGGCATCGATGTCTTCACCGCGGGTGGTGCGTACGGTGACGTTGAAGCCTGCATGGTGAAGCTGATCCTGGAAACGACGAATCGCGTTATTGCTCGGGCGCTCGTAACCGGAATGCGGGAACGGGTTGAACGGGATCAGGTTGATCTTGCAAGGAATGTTCTTGAGCAACTCGATCATTTCGACCGCGTGTTCAACCTTGTCGTTGATGTCCTTGAGCAAGGTGTACTCGATGGTCAGTACGCGCTTTTCGCCCAGGGACGACATGTAGCGCTGACACGACTCCAGAAGCATCTTAAGCGGATACTTCTTGTTGATCGGCACCAATTGGTTACGCAATGCGTCATTCGGTGCGTGCAGGGACAACGCCAGGGAGACGTCGATGTGCTTGGACAGCTCATCGATCATCGGCACCACACCCGAAGTCGACAGGGTTACGCGGCGCTTGGAAATGCCATAGCCCAGGTCATCCATCATCAGATGCATGGCGGCCACGACGTTGTCGAAGTTCAACAGCGGCTCACCCATGCCCATCATCACCACGTTGGTGATGGCACGGTCGACGGTTGCCGGGACGCTGCCAAAGGATTTGTTGGCAATCCACACCTGGCCGATGACTTCGGCGGCGGTGAGGTTGCTATTGAAACCTTGCTTGCCGGTGGAGCAGAAACTGCAATCCAGGGCACAGCCTGCCTGGGACGAAACGCACAATGTGCCGCGTTTGCCCTGGGGAATGTAAACGGTCTCGACGCAGCTGCCGGACGCCACGCGCACCACCCACTTACGGGTGCCGTCGCTGGAGATGTCCTCGCTGACCACTTCCGGACCACGAATTTCAGCAACAGCCTTGAGCTTCTCGCGCAAGGCCTTGCTGACGTTCGTCATGGCGTCGAAATCATCGACGCCAAAGTGGTGAATCCATTTCATTACCTGACCGGCACGGAAACGCTTCTCCCCGATTGAGTCGAAGAATTTTTCCATTTCCTGTTGAGTCAGACCCAGCAGGTTGGTTTTTACAGTCGATGTAGTCATGGATTCACCTTCACTCTTAAGCCAATGCTTAGCGAGTGGTTACTTCAGTAGCTGCGAAGAAGTACGAGATTTCGCGAGCAGCAGCGGCTTCGGAGTCCGAACCGTGTACGGCGTTGGCGTCGATGGAATCAGCGAAGTCAGCACGGATGGTGCCGGCAGCAGCTTCTTTAGGGTTGGTAGCGCCCATCAGTTCACGGTTCAGAGCGATAGCGTTTTCGCCTTCCAGAACCTGAACGACAACCGGACCGGAGATCATGAAAGCAACCAGGTCGTTGAAGAAACCACGAGCGCTGTGTTCAGCGTAGAAGCCTTCGGCTTCGGCTTTGGACAGTTGCTTCAGTTTCGAAGCTACAACGCGCAGGCCTGCTTTTTCGAAACGAGTGGTGATCTCGCCGATGACGTTTTTAGCAACAGCGTCAGGCTTGATGATGGAGAAAGTACGTTGAACAGCCATGGTGTAACTCCAGAAACGGTAATTTGCGAAAAATTAAACCCGCGAATTATACGCGGGTTCTTGGGTATTGCCTAACCTGCTGCGTGGCTCAGTCGCGTTCTTCGATCCAGTGGGCCTGAATGGCCTCCAGGATCTTTTCGCCACAATGCTCAGGCTTGTCGTCGAATTCGGGCAATTCCATCACCCATTTACGCAGATCGACGAAGTTGACCGACATAGGGTCAACATCAGGCTTGGTTTCAGCCAGCTGGATTGCGATCTCCAGCACATCAGTCCACTTGAGTTTCATGACAATTCCTTGAATCAGTGCGGAGCTTCAGCTGCGTGGTTGAGCGAGTATTTCGGAATTTCGACGGTCAGGTCTTCAGTCCCGACGATCGCCTGACAGCCTAGACGCGATTGCGCTTCCAGGCCCCAGGCCCGATCAAGAAAGTCTTCTTCCAGCTCATCCGCTTCTTCCAGCGAGTCAAAACCTTCGCGAATGATGCAGTGGCAAGTGGTGCAGGCGCAGACGCCGCCACAGGCGCTTTCCATTTCGATATGGTGTTCATGGGCCAGTTCGAGGATGGAGATGCCGGGCTCAGCCTCCACAACCATGCCTTCCGGGCAGAACTTCTCGTGGGGTAGAAAAATGACCTGCGGCATCAGATATCCTCGATTTCATTCAGATTGCGCCCCGCCAGAGCGGCTTTCACCGTCGAGTCCAGGCGGCGGGCAGCAAAGGCATCGGTCACCTGCGACAGACGCTTGGTCTGCTGCTCGATGGCGTAACCATCGGTGCCTTTCATCAATTCGGCCAGTTCCTGCATCTGCAATTCGATGACCATGCGCTCTTCGGCATCGAGCAAGCGCTCGCCATCGACATCCAGGGCGCCCTGCACCGCCTCGATCAGGCGTTGGGCATCGACCTGCTGCTCACGCAATACCCGGGCGACCTTGTCGTCATTGGCGTGCTGGAACGAATCCTTGAGCATCTTGGCGATTTCGCCGTCGGTCAGGCCGTAGGACGGTTTGACCTGGATGCTGGCTTCGACACCCGAACCCAGTTCACGGGCCGAAACACTGAGCAGACCGTCGGCATCGACCTGGAAGGTCACGCGAATCTTCGCCGCACCCGCCACCATCGCCGGAATCCCGCGCAATTCGAAACGTGCCAAGGAGCGGCAGTCGCTGATCAACTCACGCTCGCCCTGCAAGACGTGAATCGCCATGGCCGACTGGCCATCTTTATAGGTGGTGAAGTCCTGCGCCCGGGCGACGGGGATGGTGGTGTTGCGCGGAATCACCTTCTCCATCAGGCCGCCCATGGTTTCCAGCCCCAGGGACAACGGAATCACGTCGAGCAACAGCAGTTCGCCGCCGTCACGCTTGTTACCGGCCAGGGTATCGGCCTGGATCGCGGCACCGATGGCCACGACTTGATCCGGATCGATTTCGGTCAGCGGCTCGCGACCGAAGGCCTGCGCAACAGCTTCGCGGACGCGAGGCACACGCGTCGAGCCGCCGACCATGACCACAGCGTGAACGTCTTCCAGCTCGATGCCAGAATCACGCACCGCGCGACGACAGGCTTTCAGGCTGCGAGCAACCATCGGCTCGATCAGCGCATTGAAGGCTTCACGGGTCAACTCGGCCTTCCAGCCGCCATAAGCGACTTCGACGGACGAGGAGTTGGTCAGGGCTTCTTTTGCCGCACAAGCGGTTTGCAGCAAATTGCGTTGCACGCCTGGATCGAGGTCAGCCGACAGACCGGCGCCCTGGATGATCCAGCCAGCGATTGCGTGGTCGAAGTCATCGCCACCCAGGGCGCTGTCGCCGCCGGTAGCCAGCACTTCGAACACACCGCCAGTCAGGCGCAGAATCGAAATATCGAAAGTACCGCCGCCCAGGTCGTAAATGGCGACCAGGCCTTCTGCCTGCTGATCCAGACCATAAGCCACGGCAGCGGCGGTTGGCTCGTTGAGCAAACGCAGCACGTTCAGGCCGGCCAGTTTGGCCGCATCCTTGGTGGCTTGACGCTGAGCATCATCGAAATAAGCCGGAACGGTGATCACCGCGCCGACCAGCTCGCCACCCAAAGTCGCTTCAGCGCGATGACGCAACACCTTGAGGATATCGGCGGAGACTTCGACCGGACTTTTCGGGCCTTGCACCGTGTCGATGAACGGCATGTGCGACTCGCCATCGACAAAACGGTACGGCAGTTGATCGCCCAATTGCTTGACGTCGGACAGACCACGACCCATCAAGCGTTTGACCGACAGCACGGTATTCAAGGGATCGGTGGCGGCGGCCAGTTTGGCCGATTCGCCGACTTCGACGTGATCGGCGTGATAGCGCACGGCGGACGGCAGGATAACCCGCCCATCAGCGTCGGCCAGAGGCTCGGAAAGACCACTGCGCAACGCAGCGACCAGCGAATTGGTAGTGCCCAAGTCAATCCCCACAGCCAGACGACGCTGGTGCGGTTGAGGACTTTGGCCGGGTTCGGCGATCTGCAGTAGGGCCATCGTAATCAGGACTTATCTGTATATCAGGCGTGCGACCGGAGCGGCACTGGGTTAATCGTCGAGGCGCTCTTCTAACTGGCGCACTTCGTAGGTGAGCTTGTCGAGGAACTGCATGCGCCGCATCAGGCGTTCGGCCTGCTCACGTTGCGCTGCATCATCCCAACAGGCTGCGAAGCTTTCGTTCAGTTCATCCTGCGCGACCTTCAAGCGGCGCTTGAACACGGCAATGCCGCCCAGGTCGGCGCTGTCTTGCAGGTCTTCGAGTTCTTCGCGCCATTGCATCTGCTGCAGAAGAAACTCCGGATCATGCACCGTGACCTCCAGCGGCAGCTCGCGACCACCCAGGGCGAGCAGGTATCGCGCGCGCTTGGGGGGGCTTTTGAGCGTCTGGTAGGCCTCGTTGAGGCTCGCGGATTGCTCGAGCGCCAGCCGCTGCTCACGCTCGGAAGCGTCGGCAAAGCGGTCCGGATGAACACCGCGCGCCAACTCACGATAGCGCGTGGCCAACTGATCGAGATCCAGACGGAAGCTCGGTTTCAGCTCAAATAAAGCGAAATGACAAGGAGTACCCACAAGCAGCCTCAGATGTTGAAGCTTTCGCCGCAGCCACATTCACCGCGTACGTTGGGATTGTTGAACTTGAAGCCTTCGTTCAACCCTTCCTTGACGAAATCGAGCTCGGTGCCGTCCAGGTATGCCAGGCTTTTCGGGTCGATAATCACTTTCTCGCCGTGACTTTCGAACACTTGATCGTCCGCGCCCACCTCGTCGACAAACTCCAGCACATAGGCAAGGCCGGAACAGCCCGTGGTGCGAACACCCAGACGAATCCCATCACCCTTGCCGCGCCCGTTGAGGGAGCGTCGCACGTGTTGAGCAGCCGCTTCTGTCATGCTGATAGCCATCGGTGACTCCTTACTCGTCGCCAAATCTTGAAAGTCAGATCAAGCCTTTCTTCTGCTTGTAGTCGCGAACGGCCGCCTTGATAGCGTCTTCAGCGAGTACGGAGCAGTGAATTTTCACTGGCGGCAAGGCCAGTTCTTCGGCCAGTTGAGTGTTCTTGATGGTCTCTGCTTCATCCAGAGTCTTGCCTTTCATCCACTCGGTCGCCAGAGAGCTGGAGGCGATCGCCGAACCGCAACCGTAGGTCTTGAACTTGGCGTCCTCGATGATGCCTTGCTCGTTGACCTTGATCTGCAGACGCATCACGTCACCGCACGCCGGAGCGCCGACCATGCCGGTGCCGACATCAGGATCTTCTGCGTCCATCTTGCCGACGTTGCGCGGGTTCTCGTAGTGGTCGATGACCTTTTCGCTGTAAGCCATGATTCTTAATCCTCACTCATCAGGAGTCGCTCTTGAAGCCCTGCCAATCGTCGATTCGCAGGGCCCGGTTGCGGCGACTTGAATATCAGTGTGCCGCCCACTCGATTTTCGAAATGTCGACGCCGTCTTTGTACATGTCCCACAGCGGCGACAGAGTGCGCAGCTTGGTGACGGCCTCGCAGACTTTCTGCGCGGCGTAGTCGATTTCTTCTTCGGTGGTGAAACGGCCGAAGGTGAAGCGAATCGAGCTGTGTGCCAGTTCGTCGTTGCGGCCCAGGGCGCGCAGTACGTACGAAGGCTCAAGCGATGCCGAGGTGCAGGCCGAACCGGACGAAACCGCCAGATCCTTGAGCGCCATGATCAGCGATTCGCCTTCAACATAGTTGAAGCTCAGGTTCAGGTTGTGCGGTACGCGGGCGGTCATGCTGCCGTTGACGTACAGCTCTTCCAGACCTTCGACCTGCTTGAAGAAGCGGTCGCTCAGGGCTTTGATGCGCACGTTCTCGGCGGCCATGTCTTCCTTGGCCACACGGAAAGCTTCGCCCATGCCGACGATCTGGTGGGTCGCCAGGGTACCGGAACGCATGCCGCGCTCGTGACCGCCGCCGTGCATGGTCGCTTCGATGCGAACACGCGGCTTGCGGCTGACGTACAGCGCGCCGATGCCTTTAGGGCCGTAGGTTTTGTGGGCAGAAAACGACATCAGGTCGACTTTCAGTTTCGACAGGTCGATCTCGACCTTGCCGGTGGACTGAGCGGCGTCGACGTGGAACAGAATGCCCTTGGAGCGGCACAGTTCGCCGATGGCGGCGATGTCGTTGATGGTGCCGATTTCGTTGTTCACGTGCATGACCGAGACCAGGATGGTGTCGTCGCGCAGGGCGGCTTCGACCATCTCCGGGGTCACCAGACCATCTTCGCGAGGGTCGAGGTAGGTAACCTCGAAACCTTCACGCTCCAGTTGGCGCATGGTGTCGAGGACAGCCTTGTGCTCAATCTTGGTGGTGATCAGGTGCTTGCCTTTGGTGGAGTAGAAATGCGCCGCACCCTTGATTGCCAGGTTGTCGGATTCGGTGGCACCGGAGGTCCAGACGATTTCGCGCGGGTCGGCGTTAACCAGGTCGGCGACCTGACGACGAGCGTTCTCGACGGACTCTTCAGCTTTCCAGCCGAACACGTGGGAACGGGACGCCGGGTTACCGAAGTTTCCGTCAACCAGCAGGCATTCACTCATCTTTTGCGCGACACGCGGATCAACCGGGGTGGTCGCAGAGTAATCAAGGTAAATCGGCAATTTCATGGACTATCTCCTAAATCAGGCTGGCTGGCGTGCCGCTAGCTCTTTGGCTGTCATTCGACGGCGGACGCTTCAATCTTGTCCAGGCGTGGCGCCTTGCTGTTGCAACGACGCTGGTCCTGACGCTGGGCTACTTCTTGCACTTCACGGCGAGTTACAAGGTCAGCCAAGCTGATACCGCTCAGAAATTCGTGAATCTGCAGGCTCAGATCGCACCATAAATGGTGGGTCAGACAGGTGTCGCCGGAATGGCAATCGCCCTGGCCCTGGCATTTGGTAGCATCGACCGATTCGTTGACCGCATCGATCACCTGGGCCACCTGGATGCCCTGCATGTCGCGCGACAGCTGGTAGCCACCGCCTGGACCGCGAACACTGGAAACCAGATTGCTGCGGCGCAATTTGGCAAAAAGCTGCTCGAGGTAGGACAGGGAGATGCCTTGGCGCTCGGAGATATCGGCCAGGGACACCGGCCCGTGCTGCGCGTGTAACGCCAGGTCAAGCATGGCGGTCACGGCGTATCGGCCTTTTGTAGTCAGTCGCATGGACAATTACCACGGAGTTCGGAATGGGGCGAGTATGCAATTCCCGAGTATTTAAGTCAACTATAAGACCTAGTGCTTTACTCAGGTTTACCCGCAAAAGAGCGCGCGCATCATAACAAAGGCTGAGCGCTAACAGCCAGCAGTACCGAGTAATCGTTCATCACGGGCAAGCCCGCCTCCACAAGGACGATGAGCATCCTGTGAGAGCGGGCTTGCCCGCGATGAAGCTGACTCGGTTTAACTGGCCTGGCTTTGATCCTTGCCTTTTACACAGGCAAAGTCTTCTTCACGCAACTCAGGCAGATCCTTGGCGCAGTAGTTGCTGCCCAGATCCTTCAACGCTCCGCACATCCCCTCCAGACGACCATCGACCGCCTGCAAGTGATCGAGCAACTGACCAATCGCCCGGGCCACCGGGTCTGGCATGTCTTCGCCGACACCGTAGGCGTCGAAACCGATCTTCTCGGCCATGGCCTTGCGCTTGGCATCCTGCTCATCGTCAGACTTGACGATAATCCGCCCCGGAATCCCTACTACCGTCGCACCCGGCGGAACTGCCTTGGTGACAACAGCATTGGAACCCACCTTGGCCCCCGCACCAACAGTAAACGGGCCGAGCACCTTGGCGCCCGCCCCGACCACCACGCCATCTTCCAGCGTCGGATGACGCTTGCCCTTGTTCCAACTGGTGCCGCCAAGGGTCACGCCCTGATAAAGGGTGACGTCGTTGCCGATTTCGGCGGTCTCACCGATAACGATACCCATGCCATGATCGATAAAGAAGCGACGACCGACCTTGGCACCTGGATGAATCTCGATCCCGGTCAACCAGCGACCGAAGTTCGATACCAGACGTGCCAGCCATTTCCAGCCCGCGCCCCACAATGCCGACGACAGGCGATGCATCCAGATGGCGTGCATGCCCGGGTAGCACGTCAGAACCTCAAACGCATTACGTGCCGCTGGATCACGATGGAAAACACTCTGGATATCTTCACGCAAACGCTCGAACATCATTAATCCTTCCGCTTTAGAAGCTCGCCACGGGCCGCTTTCTGGGTTTCCGTGAGGATGCCACGCAATATATTCATTTCCGCCCGGCTGACCGAGCTGCGTCCGTACAACCGGCGCAGGCGCGCCATCAAGTGCCGTGGTTTTTCCGGGTCGAGGAATTCGATGGCCACCAGGGTTTGTTCCAGGTGCTCATAGAATCGCTCCAGCTCATCCATGGTCGCCAGCTCACCACTCTTGGTGGACGCCACTTCTTCCTTCTCGACCTTGCTCGGCTGACCTTGGGCCGCCAGCCAGGACATGCGCACTTCATAGCTCAACACCTGCACCGCCGCCCCGAGATTCAGCGAACTGAACTCGGGGTCTGATGGGATATGCACGTGATAATGACATCGCTGCAGCTCTTCGTTAGTCAGGCCGGAATCTTCACGACCGAACACCAACGCGATCTCGGCGCCCTGCCCCGCTTCCTCGACCACCTTCACACCGCATTCGCGGGGATCGAGCAATGGCCAGGGAATGCGACGATCACGAGCGCTGGTACCGAGTACCAGATTGCAGCCGACCAAGGCATCTTCCAGGGTGGCAACGACTTGCGCGCTTTCAAGGATGTCACCGGCACCGGACGCACGTGCATCAGCTTCGTGATGCGGGAACAACCGCGGTTCGACCAACACCAGCCGCGACAGGCCCATGTTCTTCATGGCACGCGCAGCCCCACCGATATTGCCGGGGTGACTGGTATTGACCAGGACGACACGAATGTTTTGCAGCAAGGGAGACGCTCTCGAACACATTATCGGGAGCAGAATCTTACAGCTCCTCAGGGTGCCCCGCCTCAAAAATAGCTACTCACTTTCAACGGCGCTCAATGTCGGCATGCTGCGTTGCCACTTCTCCAAATGTGAACGTATTTGCGAGGCGGAACATACCGTTAAGCCATGAAAGCGAACGCCGACCTTCACCTGTAGAAACTTTCTGATAGAATGCCCGGCTTTCTTTAACAACCTTAGGTGACACATCCATGCAGCCCATGCTGAATATCGCGCTGCGCGCCGCCCGCAGCGCCAGTGAATTGATCTTCCGCTCCATCGAGCGCCTGGATACCATCAAGGTCGACGAAAAAGACGCCAAGGATTACGTATCCGAGGTGGATCGCGCCGCCGAACAGAAAATCATCGATGCGCTGCGCAAGGCCTACCCGAATCACTCGATCATGGGTGAAGAAACCGGCATGCACGCCGGGAGCGGTATCGAAGGCGAAGAATACCTGTGGATCATCGACCCACTGGACGGCACCACCAACTTCCTGCGTGGCATTCCCCACTTCGCTGTCAGCATCGCCTGCAAATACCGCGGCCGCCTGGAACACGCCGTTGTTCTGGACCCGGTTCGCCAGGAAGAATTCACCGCCAGCCGTGGTCGCGGCGCCCAACTGAACGGTCGTCGCCTGCGCGTCAGCGGTCGCACTAGCCTGGACGGCGCCCTGCTGGGTACCGGCTTCCCGTTCCGTGACGACCAGATGGACAACCTCGACAACTACCTGGGCATGTTCCGCGCCCTGGTTGGCCAGACTGCCGGCATCCGCCGCGCCGGTTCGGCAAGTCTGGACCTGGCCTACGTGGCTGCCGGCCGTTTCGACGCTTTCTGGGAATCAGGCCTGTCCGAGTGGGACATGGCTGCAGGCGCGCTGCTGATCCAGGAAGCTGGCGGCTTGGTGAGCGACTTCACCGGCGGTCACGACTTCCTCGAAAAAGGCCACGTCGTCGCCGGCAACACCAAGTGCTTCAAGGCAGTATTGACGGCGATCCAGCCGCACCTGCCAGCTTCGCTGAAGCGCTAAACGCACAAGCACCGCACCTCAAAAAACGCCCCGACTTGTTCGGGGCGTTTTTTTGCGCACAGAAAAAAATCCCCCCAACGCCCCACAGATTCCGCGCCTTAACCGACCTTTACATGCACCTATAACGAAAAATGCCCCGTATCTTTCGATACGAGGCATTTTCTTGAATCGCCAGCCTGAACAGGCCGGCGCTTCGGCATCGGAAGCTGGACTTAAGCCAGTTTTTCCTTGATGCGAGCTGCTTTACCGGACAGGTCACGCAGGTAGTACAGCTTGGCTTTACGTACGTCACCGCGACGCTTGACAGCCATGCTGTCGATTTGCGGGCTGTAGGTCTGGAAAGTACGCTCTACGCCAACACCGTTGGAGATTTTACGAACGGTGAATGCACTGTTTACGCCGCGGTTACGCTTGGCGATAACTACGCCTTCGAACGCTTGCAGACGCGAACGATCGCCTTCCTTCACTTTCACCTGAACGACAATGGTGTCGCCCGGGGCAAAGGTAGGGATCTCTTTGGTCATCTGCTCTGCTTCGAGTGCAAGGATGATTTTGTTAGTCATGCTGTGCTCCTAAGGTAAATCGTCGGATCTACCATCGATACGTTGTTAACTATCGTCCCGCTCGCGGATGTATTCCTCGAGCAGCTTCTTCTCTTCTCCAGAAAGCGAGCGGCTTTCCAGAAGATCGGCGCGTCGTTCATAGGTCCGACCAAGGGACTGCTGTAAACGCCAACGCCGGATGTGCGCGTGATTGCCACTTAGCAATACGTCGGGAACACGCTGATCCGCATACACCTCCGGTCGGGTGTAGTGCGGGCAATCCAGCAAACCATCCGTAAAGGAATCTTCCTCGGCGGAGTCCGCATGCCCTAAAGCTCCAGGCAGCAGTCGTGTAACCGCATCGATCAGGACCATCGCCGGCAGCTCACCGCCAGACAGAACATAGTCACCAATCGACCACTCTTCATCGACATGAGCATCAATAAAACGCTCGTCAATGCCTTCATAGCGACCGGCAATCAGGATCAATGCATCCAGATTCGCCAACTCGCGCACCGCCGACTGAGTCAGTTGACGGCCTTGGGGGGACAGGTAAATTACCTTCGCTCCCTCCCCGGCTGCTGCCTTGGCCTGAACCAGAGCATCTTCCAGGGGCTTGATCTTCATCACCATGCCCGGACCACCGCCAAATGGGCGATCATCCACAGTGTGATGTCGATCCGTCGTGTAGTCTCGCGGATTCCAACAGGTAAGCTGCAACAGCCCCTGTTTCACCGCACGACTGGTGATGCCGTACTCGCTGATGGCGGAGAACATCTCGGGAAACAAACTGATCACTTCTACGCGCAGGTTAGCCACGTTTAGAAGTCCGCATCCCATTCCACCTTCATCTCGCCCGCGGCAAGGTCGACGGCCAACACGCATTGCTCCGTATAGGGCAACAGGCGTTCGCGATCATCCAGGCTGCCAGCGCAAGGCTTGACCACCATTACATCATTGGCGCCGGTCTCCAGAAGATGATCGATTTTCCCGAACAGTTGCCCGTGAGTATCGATGACCTTCAGACCTTCCAGCTGGTACCAGTAGTACTCGCCGTCGGTCAATTCAGGGAACAGGTTGCGCGGCACGCAGATCTCATAACCGGCCAGAAGACGCGCTTCTTCACGATCATCGAGACCCTTGAGCTTTGCGACCAGGAACTTGTCGTTCCCGCGTCCGCTGACCAGCTCCACCTGCTTTACATTGCCCTCACGCTTGAGCGTCCAGGTTTTGTAATCCAGCAGGTTCTTAATCGGATCAGTAAAGGAATACACCTTCACTTCGCCGCGAACGCCGTGAACAGAATAAATCTTGCCGATAACGATCAAATCATCAGCAACAGCTGGCGTCGCGTTCATATTGCTCAGGCCGCAGCCTTAGCAGATTCCTTCAACAACTGAGCAACGCGCTCAGAAGGTTGTGCACCAACGCTCAGCCAGTAGGCTACGCGCTCTTGGTTCACGGACAGACGAACTTCTTGACCACGAGCAACAGGGTTGAAGAAACCAACCTGTTCCTTGTGCGAACCGTCGCGCGGGTTGCGGCTGTCGGTTACGGTCAAGTGGTAAAACGGGCGCTTTTTGGAGCCGCCAAGGGCAAGACGGATTGTTAGCATGTGAACATCGTTCCTGTAGTCGGTGCTGCAAATCTAAATGCACAGCGGGCATAGGTGCCCGAAAGGCCGCATATTCTAAGGAATATCCGGACTTTTGCAAATGTCTTTTTCTGGCGCCTATCAGTGTGCCATTCAGATCTGCTATAGGGCCGTCGGTTAAAACGGCGAGTCAGCTCCCGCGAATGGCGGGTTTGCTGGAGAATCCACGTTGCCGTGGACAGCGCCGACATGACTGCCGACGCGAATCTTTTACATTTTTGGCATGCCGCCGCCGGGCAACATACCACCCATGCCGCGCATCATTTTGGCCATTCCGCCTTTCGCGGAGAATTTCTTCATCATCTTCTGCATCTGCTTGTGCTGCTTGATCAAGCGACCGATGTCCTGCACCTGAGTACCGGAACCCATGGCGATCCGGCGCTTGCGCGAACCGCTGATCAGCTCAGGGTCGCGGCGCTCGGCCGGGGTCATGGAATTGATGATGGCTTCCATCTGCTTGAACTGTTTCTCTGCCGCGCCTTGGGCATTGCCCATCTGCGCCAGGTTCACGCCGCCAATGTTCGGCAGTTTATCCATGAGACCGCCGAGGCCGCCCATGCTCTTCATCTGTTGCAGCTGATCGCGGAAGTCTTCGAGGTCGAAGCCCTTGCCCTTCTTCAGCTTCTTGGCCAGTTTGTCGGCCTTGTCCTTATCGAGGGTCGCTTCGGCCTGTTCGATCAGGCTGAGTACGTCGCCCATGCCGAGGATGCGTGAAGCGATACGCTCAGGATGGAACGGTTCGAGCGCTTCGCTCTTCTCGCCCATACCGATGAACTTGATCGGCTTGCCGGTGATGGCACGTACCGACAGCGCAGCACCGCCACGGGCATCGCCGTCGACCTTGGTCAGGATCACACCGGTCAGCGGCAGTGCATCGCCGAAGGCCTTGGCCGTGTTGGCGGCGTCCTGGCCGGTCATGGCATCGACCACGAACAGGGTTTCGACCGGGTTGATCGCGGCGTGCAGCGCCTTGATCTCGCCCATCATCTCTTCATCGATGTGCAGACGACCGGCGGTATCGACGATGACCACGTCGATGAATTTCAGCTTCGCTTCTTTAATAGCCGCTTGCGCGATGTCGACCGGCTTCTGGCTCAGGTCGGACGGGAAGAATGTCACGCCGATGTCGTTGGCCAGGGTTTCCAGCTGCTTGATCGCTGCCGGACGGTAAACGTCCGCGGACACGACCATGACCGACTTCTTCTTGCGCTCTTTAAGAAAGCGCGCGAGCTTGCCGGCGGTAGTGGTTTTACCCGCACCCTGCAAACCGGCCATCAGCACCACGGCCGGCGGAACGGCGCTCAGGTTCAAGTCTTCGTTGGCCGCGCCCATCAGGCTTTCAAGTTCGGCCTGGACGATTTTCACGAAGGCCTGGCCCGGCGTCAGGCTGCGCGACACCTCGGTGCCGACAGCGCGCTCCTTGACCGAGTTGACGAAGTCTTTGACCACCGGCAAGGCGACGTCGGCTTCGAGCAACGCCATGCGCACTTCGCGCAGGGTGTCTTTGATGTTGTCCTCGGTCAGCTTGGCCTTGCCGGTGACATGGCGCAGCGTCTGCGAGAGACGGTCGGTTAAGTTTTCAAACATTGCGCGATCCTTTCAGGCCCTGTGTAGACCGGGATAATGGCGGCCCAGACCGGAATAAACATGTGCTCGGCGAGCCTGCGGCGTGGGCAGGTCGCGGATTATAGCGAAGACTGCGTCTGGCGGACACCTCGCCGTCAGGTTGTATGGTCTTTCGTGCCATGTGGGTTCTATGCCAAACTCAGCGCCTTTCGGGCTTGCCTAACAGGATTTATGCTCCCCTTGTCACCCAGTTTGCTTACCACCCTCGCCGCCGCCTGCTTATATGCCGCTGCGACCCTCTATCAGGGCACTCGTCTGGCCACCGGCGCCAAGGCGAACAAGCGCCTGCTGGTCACGCTCGGCGTACTGGCCGTGCTGGCCCACAGCGCCAGCCTGATCACCTTTCTGCTGACACCGATCGGCCTGGCCCTGGACTTTTTCAGCGCTGCCAGCCTGATTGCCGCGGCGGTCATCGCCCTGACCCTGCTGGCCTGCTCGCGAATTCCTGTGGAGAATCTGCTGCTATTGCTGTTCCCGCTGGGCGCCGCAACCGCGCTGCTGGCACAGTTTGCGCCCGCCGGCACGGTGCAGATCATTGACGAAGAGCCAGGTATTCTCGCCCACATCCTCTTGTCGATTCTCGCTTACGGCATGTTCACCATCGCGGTGTTCCAGGCCTTGCTGCTGCTGGTTCAGGACCATCAGCTCAAGCACAAGCACCCGTCCGGGCTGATCAGGAACTTCCCGCCGCTGCAAACCATGGAAAGCCTGCTGTTCGGTTTTCTCTGGGCCGGTTGGAGCCTGCTGTCGCTGTCGCTGATCTCCGGCTGGCTGTTCGTCGAGAATCTGTTCGCCCAGCACCTGGTGCATAAAACCCTGCTGGCATGCCTGGCCTGGATCGTATTCAGCGTGCTGCTATGGGGGCGCAACCGCCTCGGCTGGCGCGGACACAAAGCCATCCGCTGGACCCTTGCCGGTTTCTGCCTGCTGATGCTGGCGTATTTCGGCAGCAAGCTGGTCCGCGAATACATTCTGCATATCTGACGGGCGGCATTAATGGACGACTTGCCCATAGGGCCGATGCTCGCGGTGCTGGCCCTGCTGATTTTATGGTCGGGGTTGTTTACCGCCATCGAAGTTGCACATCAGCATTTGCTGGCCCAGCGCGCGGCCTCGCGTTCGAGCGACAAACCAGTGGCCAAGCCGAGTTTCCCGCTCAACAGCCTGATCCTCTGTAACACTTTCTGCCGCGCACTGGTGGTGGTCATCAGTACCTTGCTAGCGATTTTCATCTGGGCGCAAAACGGTCCCTGGATTGCCTGCCTCGGTGCCGGCGCAGTGTTGCTGGTGTTCGCCGACTACCTGCCGCGCACCCTTGCCGTCCGCCACCCGGAAGCCGTCCTGGCCCTGGGCAACACGCTGCTCGGCATCCCCTTGAAAATCGTCTACCCGGCCGCTTGGCTGCTCAATGGCATCAGCCAACTGCTGATGCGGCCATTCGCCCGCAAAGCCAGCGTGGTTCAGCAAAGCGAGGATGATACACCGGCAGATCGGCACGACGATCACGAACACGTGGCCTCTCGCCCGCATCCGCTGTCGGGCATCCACGCGCTGGATAACATCACGGTCAACGATATTCTGGTGCCACGCAGTGACGTCAAAGGGATCAACCTGGACGATCCTCTCGAAGAAATCATCGAGCAGCTGCGCCACAACAAGTGCACCCGACTGCCGGTATTCCACAGCGACATCAATCAGGTCGAAGCGGTGCTCAACACCCGGCAGATCCGCCATTTGCTGCCCGATTCCAGCCTGACCCTGGAAGCGCTGCTGGCGGCCAGTCACGAACCGTACTTCGTACCGGAAAGCACGCCGTTGCAGCTGCAATTGCTGAACTTCCACAAGCAGCAGCGCCGCTTGGGCATGGTGGTCGACGAGTACGGGGAAGTACTGGGCATCGTGACCCTGGAAGACATTCTCGAAGAAATCGTCGGTGAGTTCGAAAGCCAGCACACCCTGGATAACCCGCACATTCACCCGCTGGCCGATGGGCGTCTGGTTATCGAGGGTGCAGCGTCGATTCGCGAATTGAACAAAAGCCTGGGGTGGCATTTGCCCAGCGATGGCCCAAAAACCCTCAACGGGTTGGTGACCGAGGCGCTGGAGACGATTCCAGACAGTGCGGTGTGCCTGAAGATCGGGCGTTATCGGCTGGAGATTCTGGAGACGGAAGACAATCGCGTCACCCGGGTGTTGATCTGGCATACCAGCTCAGTGCCTGCCCTTTCCAAAATCTGACAGCCCCCTCCTGTAGCTAGGGGCTTGCCTGTGGCGAGGGAGCTTGCTCCCGCTGGACTGCGAAGCAGACCCGATCACAGACAGCGCGATTATCCTGGAATGCATTCAGCCGTTTGCGGCCGCTACGCGCCCGAGCGGGAGCAAGCTCCCTCGCCACTAAAGCCATCGCACCCTCCAAGCCGCTTGTTGAATCATTAGCCGCCTTCCTATAATCGAGCCGCTTGTGCGACACGCAGAGCGTGTCTCCGAACTTCGGGGTGCAAAGCATCCAGAAGGGTTCTCAAAATGAGAACTTGAGCTCAGGAGCATGATCCTGAGGCCCCCCCAGAAGTCCATATGCTTCAAGGACTTGGCCGCTTTGGCGGCTGCATAATCCAGGTCGGCTCGCACTCTATTCGCTGACCGAAGAACCGGTTCCCCCGGTTCGGGAGTGCACTTTCATCTCGTTTCATCCCAGCCTGTTTCTAGGCACAACCCTGCGGAAAATAATCCCCGCAGGGGTTATTTCCCGCCTCAGACACACGAGGCAATACTTCTTCGAGCATGCTGCATAAGCAGTTCCTGCTCTCGTCAACTCTCGGAGACATGAGCGAAAGCTCTGTCTGTCATTGTCCATCTACCTTGCCTGCAAGGTGGCAGCGGACTCGTTGTGCGACCAACGATAGCCTACGAAGACATGCGTCACTGGTAACGGTGAGGTGTGAAGCTCTTCTTACAAAGTAGCCCCTAATAGGTACATCACCGTCGTGAGGCGGAATGTAGATACTCGGAGCAGTGCCGGGTTGAGGCGCCAGGCTGATTGGCATGGGTAACTCAGGTGAACTGCTGATAAACATCGTAACGATTGACGAGCCCAAACTGCTGTCAGGCTCGAACCAAAAGGTACGTGGTCGGTTATCCCTTTAAGCGGTTGGGATACGTCGTCACAAGACCACCGGTGAATAGGCAGACCCTAAACCAATCGTGTGACAGGCAGGGAACGTGGTAAGCCCGTATGGCTGCCTTCGGGCAGGTGAACCGCAAGGGGATCTGTTGGCTGTGCGGGTATGGGATCGCAGAGAAAGCGAACGCCGGGCTGTAATGGTTCGGATAGGGGTTGAGACATTACCCCACGGGAAACCGGGCAGACTTCTGCGTGGTCTTTCGTCGCATGAACTCTGACTGAACCTGTCTCAATGATCTTAGAGGCCAGCAGTAGTGGTCTCCAATTAATCCGACCCTGACGGGAACGTCCATTCCCGTCAGGGGATGCGTACGTCTTCTGTCCGGGGAAACTTGAGAGGAAGGCAGCATGATAGAACACAGCCTAAAGGCCGTGTCTGCGCCCTCCGGCGTTCCGCAGCAGTGGCACGACATCGATTGGCGTCGTGTTCAGCGGAATGTTCGGGCAATGCAGGTACGGATTGCGAAGGCTTGTCGGGAAGGCCAATGGCGCAGGGTGAAAGCCTTGCAACGGATGCTGACCCACTCTCGAACGGCCAGATTCTTGGCCGTACGGCGAGTCACTGAAAACCAGGGTAAGCGCACGGCGGGAGTCGACCGCGTGCTCTGGGATACACCCAATGCCAAATGGGAAGCGGCAAACGGGTTGAGGCGCCACGGATATAAGCCACGGCCTTTACGGCGTGTGTTCATTCCGAAGTCGAATGGCAAGGAACGCCCTCTGGGTATTCCAACCATGACTGACAGGGCCATGCAGGCGCTGTATCTGCTGGCTCTGGCGCCCATCGCAGAGACCACGGGAGATCCGAACAGCTACGGCTTTCGGATTGAACGCTCGACGGCGGATGCGATGGGACAGCTGTTCATCTCCCTATCCCAAAAGGCTTCGTCTAAATGGGTATTGGAGGCGGACATCAAAGGCTGTTTCGACCATATCAACCACGACTGGCTGATCGCCAACGTCCCCACGGACAAAACGATCCTCAGGAAATGGTTGAAAGCTGGCGTGATACACAAGGGGCACCTGAGTGCAACGAATGCGGGTACACCACAAGGAGGGATTATCTCTCCCACCTTGGCAAACATGGTGCTGGATGGTCTGGAAACTCAGCTCAAGCAACATCTGGGCGTGACAAGGGCCAAAAAGCTGAAAATCAATGTGGTGCGATATGCGGATGATTTTGTGATCACCGGCAGCTCGAAAGAGATACTGGAGAACGAGGTCAAACCTTGGGTGGAACAGTTCCTCGCGGTGCGAGGGCTGGAGTTATCACTCGAGAAAACCCATGTCATCCATATGGATGAAGGCTTCGACTTTCTGGGATGGAATTTCCGCAAGTACGACGGGAAGCTCCTGATCAAACCAAGCAAGAAGAACGTGCAAACGTTCTATCGCAAGGTAAAAGAAGTCATAAGCACCAAAAAGACGGTAAGGCAGGAGGACCTGATCCGAACGCTGAACCCGATGCTGCGGGGCTGGGCGCTTTATCACCAACCTGTGGTGGCAAAGCAGGCATACAGTCGCATGGATTACCTGATATTCCACGCACTATGGCGCTGGGCCAAACGGCGGCATCCAAACAAGAACGCCTCATGGGTGCGGAGGAAGTATTTCCATGCTCACGAGCAACGTAACTGGGTATTTGCCGTCAAGGTGATGAACAAAAAGGGAGAGTTTGTAACCCTGAAGCTGTACTCGATAGCCGAAACATCCATCGAACGCCACAAAAAGGTGAGCGGAGGGTACAACCCCTTCGATCCATCAATGGAGGAAATGGGCGAGAAGCTTCGTATGGAACGGATGCTCAAAAAGCTGAAGTACCGAAAGCAGATAATTAGCCTGTTTCAGCAACAACAAGGAAGGTGTGCGTTATGTGGGCAGGAGGTTACCAAAGAAACCGGGTGGCATGACCACCACATCGTTTACCGCACTCAAGGCGGTGACGACTCTTTGGGCAATCGAGTATTGTTACACCCAGTTTGTCACCAGCGGCTCCATGTGTTGGATTTGACAGTGAACAAACCGGCCTCTGATCGAGGCTTAGCGAAGGCTTGAGCCGTATGCGCTGAAAGGCGCACGTACGGTTCTTAGGGGGCCTCATTCCAGCAATGGAGTGGGGCTACCCGACACCAAGCCCCGCCATACCCCGTGCTACCCGCACTCTTGCGTTAAAACCCACATCCCTGGGTGTTCAACCATAATAATTCGCTCCACTGGGGCCCATGACTGTCAGGGATAACTGCATGACGACCAGCACAACGTTCAGCGACACTGCGCCTGCCCAACCGACAAACTCCGCCACCCGGGTGGCCACCGCGAGTTTCATCGGCACCGCCATCGAGTTCTACGACTTCTACGTGTATGCCACTGCGGCAGCGCTGGTGATCGGTCCGGTGTTCTTTCCGCAAACCTCCGGCACCGCCCAAATGCTGTCGGCGTTCCTCACCTTCGGTATCGCCTTCCTTGCACGGCCTCTGGGTTCGGCGCTGTTCGGCCACTTCGGCGACCGCATCGGACGCAAATCGACATTGGTCGCCTCGCTGCTGCTGATGGGCGTGTGTACCACGCTGATCGGCGTGTTGCCGGGTTACGACAGCATTGGCGCCTGGGCACCGATCCTGCTTTGCGTGCTGCGCTTCGGCCAAGGCCTGGGGCTGGGCGGTGAATGGGGCGGCGCAGCATTGCTGGCCACGGAGAACGCGCCCAAAGGCAAGCGCGCCTGGTTCGGCATGTTTCCGCAACTCGGCCCATCGATCGGGTTTCTGGCGGCCAACGGTCTGTTCCTGACCCTGGCCATGAGCCTGAATGACGAGCAGTTCCGTTCGTGGGGCTGGCGCATTCCATTCCTGCTCAGTGCCGCGCTGGTGATGGTGGGCTTGTACGTACGCCTCAAGCTCCACGAGACGCCGGTGTTCGCCAATGCCGTGGCTCGCCAGGAGCGAGTGAAAATCCCGTTGGTCGAGTTGTTCAGCCAATACTGGGCGCCGATGCTGTTGGGTGCCGGTTCGATGGTGGTGTGTTACGCGCTGTTCTACATCTCGACGGTGTTTTCGCTCAGTTATGGTGTATCGACGCTTGGCTACACCCGCGAAACCTTCCTCGCCCTGCTGTGTTTCGCGGTGCTGTTCATGGCGGCCGCGACACCATTGTCGGCCTGGGCCAGTGATCGTTTCGGGCGCAAACCCGTGCTTATCATTGGTGGCGTGCTGGCGATTCTGTCCGGATTCCTGATGGAGCCGCTGCTGACCCAAGGCTCGACCTGGGGCGTGGCGCTGTTCCTGTGTATCGAACTGTTTCTGATGGGTGTGACGTTTGCGCCGATGGGCGCGTTGCTGCCAGAGCTGTTTCCGACCCACGTGCGCTATACCGGCGCATCGGCTGCCTACAACCTGGGCGGCATTGTCGGAGCCTCGGCGGCGCCGTTCTTTGCGCAGAAATTGGTGGCGATGGGTGGTTTGAGTTATGTCGGCGGGTATGTGTCAGGGGCGGCGGTGCTTAGCTTGATAGCGGTGCTGTGCCTGAAAGAGACGCGTAATAATGATTTGAATCGGGTTGCCTGAGGCAAAAGCTTCGCGGGCAAGCCTCGCTCCTACAGGTCCACGTCGAACTTCGGCGCAGATTTGTAGGAGTGAGGCTTGCCTGCGATAGCCGCGACTCGGTTACAGCTCTACAACAACAGCCTGGGAAGCACGGGTCGCTTTAGCCCGTGCAGCTTCGATCGACTCATCACGCGCCAACGCTACACCCATCCGACGCTGGCCATTGACCTCAGGCTTGCCGAACAGACGCAATGCAGTATCCGGCTCGCTCAGCGCAGCGCCCAGGTTGGCGAAAGCGGTCTGGGTCGACTGCCCTTCCACCAGAATCACCGCCGACGCCGATGGGCCGAACTGACGGATCAATGGAATCGGCAGGCCCAGGATCGCCCGTGCGTGCAGCGCGAACTGCGACAGGTCCTGGGAAATCAGGGTCACCAGACCGGTGTCATGCGGGCGCGGCGAGACTTCGCTGAACCAGACCTGATCACCTTTGATGAACAACTCGACGCCAAACAGACCACGGCCACCCAGGGCTTCGGTCACGGCTTTGGCAACGCGCTCGGATTCAGCCAGAGCAACCGGGCTCATGGCTTGTGGCTGCCAGGATTCCTGATAGTCGCCCTTCTCCTGACGGTGACCCACTGGCGCGCAGAACGTAGTGCCGCCAACGTGACGCACGGTCAGCAGGGTGATTTCATAATCGAAGTCGATGAAGCCTTCGACGATCACGCGGCCTTTACCGGCGCGGCCACCTTCTTGGGCGTAATCCCAGGCCTTGCGCACGTCATCGATGCTGCGCAGCAAGCTCTGGCCTTTGCCCGAGGAGCTCATGACCGGTTTGACCACACACGGGAAGCCCAGGTCTTCGACTGCCTTGCTGTAATCCTCGAAGGTGTCGGCGAAGTGGTACGGCGAGGTCGGCAGGTCCAGCTCTTCAGCAGCCAGGCGACGGATGCCTTCGCGGTTCATGGTCAGCTGTGCGGCGCGAGCGGTCGGAATCACGGTGAAACCTTCGGACTCCAGTTCCACCAGGGTCGCGGTGGCAATGGCTTCGATTTCCGGCACGATGAAGTGCGGCTTCTCGGCCTCGATCACCGCACGCAGGGCGGCGCCGTCGAGCATGTTGATCACATGGCTGCGATGGGCGACTTGCATCGCCGGTGCATTGGCATAACGATCCACGGCAATCACTTCAACACCCAGGCGTTGCAGCTCGATCACCACTTCCTTGCCCAACTCGCCACAGCCACACAGCAATACGCGGGTCGCGGTAGGCGACAATGGAGTTCCGATACGGGTCATCTCAGGTCCTCAAGAAGCGGATCATCGAGGGAAGCCGCGCTTCCCATAGGGAGAAAGCGCGGCATTTTACATGAACCTGAGGGTTTGGCTTCAGCTGACGACGGCCTGATTACGCAAGCGCCAGGCCATGATCAGCCAAACAGCCGTCACACCGGCGAACTTGGAGCCCAGCGCGGTGAGGAGTACGCCCGGTGTGAGCGCATCGATCATGCCGAAGAAGATGAAGGTGTCCAGCGGGATGCTCAGGGCCGAACTTATCCACAGACGATCATGCAACGGACGTTTGGTGATGCTGAACACCAGCCAGTCGATGCATTCGGACACGGCGAACGCGATGGCGCTGGCCAGGGCGATGGACGGGTCGGAGGTGACGTAGGACAACACCAGCGCCGCCAGCATCGCCGCGATCGCGCCGTGACCGAAGCGGGTTTGCACCATGTCGCGCAGCACGAACACCAGACCACCCCAGGCCGACCAGATGATGTCCAGGTGCGGAGCGCTGGAAAAGGCGTAATTGATCAGCACGACGCTGCCGATGTAGGCGATCAGGAAGAGCATGGGGCGTGGGAATACCTGTCGATTTTGGTGCACAGGGTACTTCATCTTCAGCGCACAGATAACCTATGGCGAGGGAGCTTTGTGGCGAGGGGGCTTGCCCCCGTTGCGCTGCGAAGCGGCGCTAAACCTGCGACTTTATTCTTTCAGGCGTACGGCATTTGCTGATTTCACGACTGCTGCGCAGCCGAACGGGGGCAAGCCCCCTCGCCACAGAACCGCGTACAACCATCAGGAATCGGATTTGGATGGCAGCATCCAGATCAACCCACTCGATTTCGCCCGCTCATGACACAACCCCAACACCTTGCGCCGCTCTGCGTTGTCCATCCGGCTCCAGCGGGTGATTTCTTCCACCGTGCGCTGACATCCGGTGCAAATATCATCCTCATCCAGCGCGCAAATATTCACGCACGGCGACGGGACTGGTCGTTCAGTGGTGCTCATTCTTCCTGCTCGACCAGATCACGGGCATAACGCTGCGAGTTGTGCACATAGTGGGCGGCGCTGGCTTCCAGCATTTTCTTCTGCGACTCGGTCAACTCGCGCACCACCTTGCCCGGCGAGCCCATGACCAGCGAACCGTCCGGAATTTCCTTGCCCTCACCGATCAGCGAGTTAGCGCCGATGATGCAGTTCTTGCCGATTTTCGCACCATTGAGGATCACCGCGTTGATGCCGATCAGGCTGTAATCGCCCACCGTACAGCCGTGGAGCATGGCATTGTGGCCGATGGTCACGCCGGTGCCGATGGTCAGCGGGTAGCCCATGTCGGTGTGCATCACGGTGCCGTCCTGCACGTTGCTGTTCTTGCCGATCAGGATCAATTCGTTGTCGCCACGCAACACGGCGTTGAACCAGACGTTGGCGCCTTCTTCCAGTTTGACCTTGCCCACCAGCACGGCATTGGGTGCAACCCAGCTCTGCGGATGGGTATCGACGCGGGCGTCGCCCAGGCGGTATTTCATCTTGTTGTCCTCAAGGCCAGGCTGGCTCACTAGCGAAAAGCGGGATTCACGCCATACGAGCGATGGCTTCAGGTGTTGATAAAACTCTTGGGCGGTTGATGCAGGCTGATTTTCGCGTCATAGAGCAAGTTGATCAACTCGACAATCATGATCGCCGTCAGCCCCCAGATCTTGTACTCGCCATAACGATAGCTCGGCACGTACCAACTGTGCCCCTGGTAGTCGATGCGGTGGGTGTGCTCGCGCGGGTCCTTGCGGAAGAATTCCAGAGGCACGCTGAACACTGCAGCGATCTCGGCATCGTTGGCCTGGTATTCGACGAAATCCGGAATCACGCCGACATAGGGCGTGACCTTGATGCCGTGCAGGGAGATCAGCGGGCTCAGCGGGCCGATCACTTCGACCAGCCCCGGCGGCAGGCCGATTTCTTCTTCGGCTTCGCGCAGGGCAGTAAAAATCAGGTCTGGGTCTTCCGGGTCGCGGCGCCCGCCAGGGAAGGCAACTTCGCCGCCATGGGTCGAGAGCCCGCTGGCGCGAAGGGTCAGGACCAGTTCCGGTTCGTCACTGCGGGTGATGGGCAGCAATACCGCGGCTTCGGGGAAACGTCGGTCGGTTTCCAGCGTACGCGGCGTGTGATTGCTTACCCGGTGCAGTAGCTCGTCCAGCATGAGTCTTCTCGATCTGTGCCTTACCCTGCATCATGCACCAATCGCATCGGCCGCCCAAGCCCCGAACAGCCTCATGTCGCGAAACGACAACTTGCCGACCGACACCGCTGCACGCCAAGATAGGCACAGCATTCAGGAACCCAAGCATGAAATTTTGCAGTCAATGCGGCAACCCGGTGACCCAGCGCATTCCCGAAGGCGATTCGCGCCTGCGTTTTGTCTGCGACAGCTGTCATACCATTCATTACCAGAACCCCAATATCGTCGCCGGTTGTGTGCCGACCTGGGGCTCGAAGGTGTTGCTGTGCCGTCGCGCCATTGAGCCACGGCGCGGTTACTGGACCCTGCCCGCCGGTTTCATGGAAAACGGTGAGACCATCGAACAGGCCGCCATTCGCGAGACCTTTGAGGAAGCCTGTGCCCGGGTGCGCAACCTGAGTATCTACACACTGATCGACGTGCCGCACATCAGCCAGGTGCATGTGTTTTTTCGCGCCGAGCTGGTGGATCTGGATTTTGCCGCCGGCGTGGAGAGCCTGGAAGTGCAGCTTTTCGAAGAAGCCGACATCCCGTGGGACGAACTGGCTTTCCGCACGGTGGGCCGTACCTTAGAATACTTCTTCGCTGACCGGCGGACCGAGGTCTACCCCGTGCGGTCCGAATCGATCCCGCCACTCGCTCAGCCTGCCATCATCTAATATCTATAAATAAAATAGCCGCGACACTCTTAGGGATATCGTTTCAATGCGCTGGTTGCTTGCCCTGTTTTGCTTGTCGTTCATCACTGTTTCCCAGGCTTCCACCGTGGAAACCCTGGACGGCAAAGTCATCGAAAAAGTCCTGGTTCTCAAATCCGCCCACCAATTGCAGTTGCTCAACGACGGCAAGCCAATCAAAACCTATCGCATTTCATTGGGCAAACGCCCCATCGGGCCGAAATTGATGGAAGGCGATAAACGCACCCCTGAAGGTTTTTATTGGCTGGACTGGCGTAAAACCAGTGACCGCTTCAATTTGGCGATGCACATCTCCTACCCCAATATCAGCGACTCCGCACGCGCCCGGCGCGAAGGCGTCGAGCCCGGCGGCATGATCATGATCCACGGCACCCCGGACACCGAAGACAACCCCGAAGACCTGTTCCACACCCTGGACTGGACCGACGGCTGCATTGCCATGCGCAACATGGACATGCGTGAAGTCTGGGGTTTGGTGCCTGACGGCACGATGATTGAGATTCGCCCTTAACGGCAACCTTCAAGGCTGGCGAGGAGCTGCTCCCACAGTTTTGAACGGTGTACATCAGTCAAATTGCAGGTAACAAAAAACCCGCTGAAATCACTTTCAGCGGGTTTCTCATTTCAGCAGCCAGGAAGATCAAAAATCTTCCAGCCGCCATACCTCATAAGCCGGCATCTCATAGGGATGACTCTCTTTCAGAGCCACCACCACCGCCCGAATCAACTCATCGCTGACCACTAGCTCAACCTTCCACTCCTCAACCTGCTCGACCTGTCCCGCTTCACCAATGAACGGCTGACTGCCCCCCAGTGGACGAAACTGACCCAACCCGAACACCTGCCACGCGCAGTGATCATAAGCCCCGACCCGCCCGCCACCGGCAGCGAACACAGCGCTTTTGACCACCTCGACATGGCTGGCCGGAACAAAAAAGCTGAGCTTGTACATAGCTCTTAGTTCACCCACACGCGAGCATTACGGAACATACGCATCCAGGGTGCGTCTTCGTTCCAGTCTTCCGAACGCCACGAGTTCTGCACGGCGCGGAACACACGCTCCGGGTGCGGCATCATGATGGTCACGCGACCGTCGCGGCTGGTCAAACCGGTGATCCCGCGCGGCGAGCCGTTCGGGTTGGCCGGATACTGCTCGGTGACCTTGCCGTGGTTGTCGACGAAACGCATCGCCACGCAACCCGACAGATCGGCTTCCAGCAGCGCTTCTTCGCTGGCGAATTCGGCATGACCTTCACCGTGGGCGATGGCGATCGGCATGCGCGAACCGGCCATGCCTTGCAGGAAGATCGAGTTCGACTCCTGGATCTGCACCATGGCCACACGGGCTTCGAACTGCTCGGAACGGTTACGCACGAAGTGCGGCCAGAACTCGCTGCCCGGAATCAACTCGTGCAGGTTGGACATCATCTGGCAACCGTTGCATACACCGAGAGTGAAGCTGTCGGTACGTTCGAAGAAGCCCTGGAAGGCATCGCGAGCGCGGCTGTTGAACAGCGCGGACTTGGCCCAGCCTTCACCGGCCCCCAGTACGTCGCCGTAGGAGAAACCGCCGCAAGCGACCATGCCCTTGAAGTCATTCAGGTCGACACGGCCGGCCAGAATGTCGCTCATGTGCACGTCGATCGCGTTGAAACCGGCGCGGTCGAACGCGGCCGCCATTTCCACTTGACCGTTGACGCCCTGCTCACGCAGAACGGCAACCTGTGGGCGAATGCCTTTCTTGATGTAAGGCGCGGCGACATCCTGGTTGACGTCGTAGCTGAGCTTGACGCTCAGACCCGGGTTGTCTTCTTCCAGCAGCACGTCGAACTCTTGTTCGGCGCAGTCGGCGTTGTCACGCAGACGCTGGATCTGGTAGCTGGTTTCAGCCCACTGACGTTGCAGCAGACGACGCTGACCTTCGAATACGGTGTCGCCGTTGAAGGTGATGCTGATCTCGCCGTTGTTCATCGGCTGACCGATCACCGACACACAGTCGCCCAGGCCGGCAGCGCTGAACTGCGCGAGGATGTCCGCGGTGGAATCCTGGCGAACCTGGATCACAGCGCCCAGTTCTTCGTTGAAGAGAATCGCGGCGATGTCGGCGGAGGTTTCTGCCAGACCGTCGAGGTTCAGGCTCAGGCCGCAGTGGCCGGCAAAGGCCATCTCCACCACGCTGGTCAGCAGACCACCGTCGGAACGGTCGTGGTAAGCCAGCAGGTGACCGTCGGCGTTGAGGCCCTGGATCACGGCGAAGAAGGCTTTCAGGTCTTCGGCGTCATCGACGTCCGGTGCCTGTTTGCCGAGTTTGCCGTGAACCTGAGCGAGGATCGAGGCGCCCATGCGGTTCTGGCCGCGACCAAGGTCGATCAGGATCAGGTCGGTGGTGCCCTTGTCCATGCGCAGTTGCGGGGTCAGGGTCTGACGGATGTCAGCCACTGGCGCGAAACCGGTCACGATCAACGACATCGGCGAGGTCACGGTCTTGTCGACGCCTTCGTCGTTCCAGCGAGTGGCCATGGACATGGAGTCCTTGCCCACCGGAATGGTAATGCCCAACTCAGGGCACAGTTCCATGCCGACCGCTTTCACGGTGTCGTACAGACGTGCGTCTTCACCCGGGTGACCGGCGGCGGACATCCAGTTCGCCGACAGTTTGATGTCGGAGATCTTGGCGATGCGCGAAGCGGCGATGTTGGTCAGGGTTTCGCCGATGGCCATGCGGCCCGACGCCGGAGCGTCCAGCAGGGCCAGCGGAGTGCGCTCACCCATGGCCATGGCTTCACCGGTGTAGACGTCGAAGCTGGTGGCGGTAACGGCAACGTCGGCTACCGGAACCTGCCACGGGCCGACCATCTGATCACGGGCCACGAGGCCGGTGATGGTGCGGTCGCCGATGGTGATCAGGAAGCTCTTGCTGGCCACGGCCGGGTGATGCAGGACGCGTTCGACGCAGTTGGCGATGTCGAGGGTCGACGGATCGAAATCGTCGCCCAGCTCGTTTTCGCGAACGGCCGAACGGTGCATGCGCGGGGCTTTGCCCAGCAGCACTTCGAGCGGCATGTCCACCGGGCTGTTACCGAAGTGGCTGTCGGTCACGGTCAGTTGCGGCTCGGCAGTGGCTTCGCCGACTACCGCAAACGGGCAACGCTCACGTTCACAGATCGCCTTGAAGCGTTCGAAGTCTGCCGGGCCGACCGCCAGAACGTAGCGCTCCTGGGATTCGTTACTCCAGATTTCGTGCGGGGCCATGCCCGGCTCATCGTTTGGAATGTTACGCAGTTCGAAACGGCCACCACGGTCGCCATCGTTGACCAGTTCCGGGAAGGCGTTGGACAGACCGCCCGCGCCGACGTCGTGGATGAAGCTGATCGGGTTTTTGTCACCCAACTGCCAGCAACGGTCGATGACTTCCTGGCAGCGACGCTCCATTTCCGGGTTTTCGCGCTGTACCGAAGCGAAGTCCAGGTCGGCCGAGCTGGTGCCGGTGGCCATCGAGGACGCTGCACCGCCGCCCAGGCCGATCAACATCGCCGGGCCGCCGAGAACGATCAGCTTGGAGCCAACGGTGATTTCGCCTTTCTGCACGTGTTCGGCACGGATGTTACCCATACCGCCGGCCAGCATGATCGGCTTGTGATAACCGCGCACTTCGTCGCCACGCGGGGTGGTGATCGACTGTTCGAAAGTACGGAAGTAGCCGGTCAGGGCCGGACGACCGAATTCGTTGTTGAACGCGGCGCCACCCAGTGGGCCTTCGATCATGATGTCCAGCGCGGTCACGATGCGCTCAGGCTTGCCGTATGGCACTTCCCACGGCTGTTCGAAGCCCGGAATCTGCAGGTTCGACACGGTGAAACCGGTCAGGCCGGCCTTTGGCTTGGCGCCGCGACCGGTTGCACCTTCGTCGCGAATCTCACCGCCGCTACCAGTGGATGCGCCCGGGAACGGGGCAATCGCGGTCGGGTGGTTGTGAGTTTCGACTTTCATCAGGATGTGCACCGGCTCCTGCACCGCGCCGTACTGGCGGGTTTCAGGGTCCGGGAAGAAGCGGCCGGCCACGGAGCCGACGATCACCGAAGCGTTGTCCTTATAAGCCGACAGAACACCTTCGCTGTGCATCTGGTAGGTGTTCTTGATCATGCCGAACAGGCTTTTTTCCTGGCTCTGACCGTCGATGTCCCAACTGGCGTTGAAGATCTTGTGACGGCAGTGTTCGGAGTTTGCCTGGGCGAACATCATCAGTTCGATGTCATGCGGGTTGCGCTTCAAGCCGATGAAGGCGTTGACCAGGTAGTCGATTTCGTCTTCGGCCAGGGCCAGGCCCAGCTCGACGTTGGCTTTTTCCAGCGCGGCGCGGCCGCCACCCAAAACATCGATCGCGGTCAGTGGCTTGGGTTCGGCGTGGCTGAACAGCCCGGCGGCTTGTTCGAGGTTGCCCAGCACGATCTGGGTCATGCGGTCGTGCAGCCCATCAGCGATAAGCTGCGCTTCGGCGTCGCTGAACTGGCCGGCGACGTAGAACGCGATGCCGCGCTCCAGGCGCTGGATCTTGGTCAGGCCACAGTTGCGAGCGATATCGCTGGCTTTACTGGACCACGGCGAGATAGTGCCGAAACGTGGCAACACCAGAAACAGACGACCGGCTGGCTCTTGTACTGGAACGCTAGGGCCGTACTTCAGAAGGCGCGCAAGCACCTGCTGTTCGTCGCCGGTCAGGACGCCGGTAACTTCGGCGAAGTGAGCGAATTCAGCATACAAGCCACTGACAGCCGGAACCTTCTGGCTCAGTTGCTCAAGGAGTTTGCTGTGGCGAAAGGCAGAAAGGGCAGGAGCGCCGCGCAGGATCAACATCTTCGGGACAGCCTCGGGAAGGGGTGTGCTTTGAGGCCGTGCATTCTAGCCTAAACCGCCCGCGACATCACCCGAAACGGTACACGCGGCTGTACCCGAACGTCGGGCCGGGGATTCTGGCCTGAAACAGGTGGGCGCCGGGGGTTATTTTTTCTGTCACAAAATGCTGTCCGGGCCCATTCCTGCGGGCTCCAGACAGGTTTTTGATGCTCTAGCAGACAAGCCCTTCGCTGTCGAGATATGGCGCTCGTGGTGCTTTGCGTATACTGCGCAAATGTTTTCCCCAACGGCTTTGCGTCCGCGGTACGCCAAATGGCTGATCGCAACCGGACTCTTCCTGATGCTCAGTGGCTGTGTTGATAAACCCAACACGCTGGAGCGCGTAAAGGAGGATGGCGTGCTGCGGGTGGTTACCCGTAACAGCCCCGCCACCTACTTTCAGGATCGCAACGGTGAAACCGGCTTCGAATACGAGCTGGTGAAGCGCTTCGCCGACGATCTGGGGGTCGAACTCAAGATCGAAACCGCCGACAACCTCGACGACCTGTTCAATCAGGTGGGCAAGCCCAACGGCCCGGTGTTGGCTGCCGCCGGCCTGGTCAGCAGCGAAGAGCGCAAAAAGCAGGTGCGGTTTTCCCACTCCTACCTCGAAGTCACCCCCCAGATCATCTACCGCAACGGCCAGTCGCGCCCCACCGACGCCGGCGATCTGGTCGGCAAGAAGATCATGGTGCTCAAGGGCAGTACCCACGCCGAGCAATTGGCAGAGCTGAAAAAGAAATATCCGGGCATTGAATATGAAGAGTCCGACGCAGTTGAAGTCGTCGATTTGCTGCGCATGGTCGACGAAGGTCAGATCGACCTGACCCTGGTCGATTCCAACGAAGTGGCGATGAACCAGGTCTACTTCCCCAACGTGCGGGTCGCCTTCGATCTCGGTGACGCCAGCAATCAGAGCTGGGCCGTGGCCGCCGGCGAAGACAACAGCTTGCTCAACGAGATCAACGCCTACCTCGACAAGGTGAAGAAAAACGGCACCTTGCAACGCTTGAAAGATCGTTACTACGGCCACGTCGATGTACTCGGCTACATGGGCGCCACCACCTTCGCCCAGCACTTGCAGCAACGACTGCCCAAATACGAACAGCACTTCAAAGCGTCCGCCAAGAAAGAAAAAGTCGACTGGCGCCTGCTAGCCGCGATCGGTTATCAGGAATCACTGTGGCAAGCGGCGGTCACGTCCAAGACCGGCGTGCGCGGATTGATGATGCTGACCCAGAACACTGCACAAGCCATGGGCGTGTCCAATCGACTCGACCCCAAGCAGAGCATCATGGGCGGTGCAAAGTACCTGGCCTACATGAAGGACCAATTGGATGAATCGATCCAGGAGCCGGATCGTACGTGGTTTGCGCTGGCAGCCTACAACGTTGGCAGCGGTCACCTGGATGACGCGCGCAAACTGGCGGCCAAGGAAGGGCTGAACCCGGACAAGTGGCTGGACGTGAAGAAAATCCTGCCGCGCCTGTCCGAGAAGAAGTGGTTCAGCAAAACCCGTTACGGCTACGCCCGGGGCGGTGAGCCGGTGCACTTCGTGGCGAACATTCGTCGTTACTACGACATCCTGACGTGGGTCACGCAGCCGCAGCTGGAAGGCAATCAGATCGCTGAGGGCAACCTGCATGTGCCGGGGGTCGACAAGACCAAGCCGAGCCAGGAAACCCCGCCGCTTTAACAGCCACCACCAATCAAGTGTGGGAGCGAGCCTGCTCGCTCCCACACTGGTTTTGTGTTTGGCTTTAAGCTTTTGCGGCGGCCAGAATCAACGCCTTCATCTCCGATACAGCCGACTTGAAGCCGACGAACAACGCATGGGCCACCAGCGCATGACCGATGTTCAGTTCGTTGATGCCCTTGATCGCCGCGACTGCTTCGACGTTGTGGTAGTGCAGACCGTGGCCGGCGTTAACGATCAACCCTTGGGCCAGACCAAACGCCACGCCATCGGCTACACGCTTGAGTTCTTCAGCGACTTCGGCTGGCGTCTCGGCATCCGCATAACGCCCGGTGTGCAATTCGATGGCCGGTGCACCGACACGGCGGGACGCTTCGATCTGCCGCTCGTCAGCATCAATGAACAACGACACTTCACAGCCGATCTTCGCCAGGCGATCCACCGCCGCCTTGATCCGTGCCTCCTGCCCCGCCACGTCCAGGCCGCCTTCGGTGGTCAGTTCCTGACGGGTTTCCGGGACCAGGCAAATGTGCGCCGGACGGATGCGTTCGGCGAACGCCATCATTTCTTCGGTGACGCCCATTTCGAAGTTCATGCGGGTTTGCAGCACGTCCTTGAGCAGCAGCACGTCGCGCTCCTGAATGTGCCGACGGTCTTCACGCAGGTGCACGGTGATGCCGTCAGCGCCCGCCTCTTCCGCGTCCAGTGCTGCCTTGACCGGATCCGGGTAACGAGTACCCCGGGCCTGACGCAGGGTGGCAACGTGGTCAATGTTCACGCCAAGAAGAATGCGATTGCTGGTGGTCACGGAAGCGCTCCTGAAAGAGGGAAAGTTCGGTGCACAGCATACGGGGTGATCAGGGCTTGCGAAACAACTCGCGACTGACCAGAGGACGACCACCCAGATGAACGGCCAGTGCCTGGCGCATCAATCGCTTGGCGGCGGACAGCGCACCAGGCGCGGACCAGTCGGCGTCCGCCATGGCCAACAGTTCGGCGCCATTGAACAGACCGGGTTGCAACAGATAGACCTGCTCCAGGCCTGCATCCACTTGCAAGCGGTAGAGGCCATCCGGGGCAATGGGGTCGCCGTGAATGTCGGTGTTCAGCGCAAAGCCGTAACCGAGATCGTCGAGCAGCCGCCATTCGAAAGAACGCAGCAACGGCTCCAGTGGACGGCCTTCGGCCAAGGCGAGCAAGGTCGCGGCGTAGTGATCGAAAACCGCAGGGTGAGGGTCTTCCGCGGGTAGCAGACGGATCAGCAATTCGTTGAGGTAGAGACCGCTGAACAGCGCCTCGCCGTTGAGCCAGGTGGAAACACCGGCGCTTTCCATGCGGCCGACATTTTTCAGCTCACCCCGCCCCCGAAACTCGACTTCCAGCGGCACGAACGGCCGCGCCAACGTCCCGGCCTTGCCCCGCGCACTGCGCAACACCGCCCGCAGCCGCCCTTGCGGCGTGAGGAAATCCACCAGCGCGCTGCTTTCGCGGTAGGCGCGGGAATGGAGCACGTAGGCGGGTTGACCGGTTGGCGGGCTGGATGACATCAGTTTCCGAATCTCTGGAGATCCACTGTGGCGAGGGAGCTTGTCGGAACGCCGCACCGTCCCGCTGGGTTGCGAAGCGGCCCCAAAACCATGCACCTCAGTGTTTCAGGTAAAAACGCGATGCCAGGATTTACGACTGCTTCGCCCGGGCGCGGATCGGCCGACGGGAGCAAGCTCCCTCGCCACAAAAGCTCGCTCCCACAATTGAATCGATGTGCTGCTGGACGATTTACAAGTCGCCGTACCCCAGCGAACGCAAGGCGCGTTCGTCGTCGGACCAGCCGCCTTTCACCTTGACCCACAGGTTGAGCATGATCTTGGAGTCGAACAGCAGCTCCATGTCCTTGCGTGCCTCGGTGCCGATGCGCTTGATGCGCTCGCCCTTGTCGCCAATGATGATCTTCTTCTGGCCGTCACGTTCGACGAGGATCAAGGCATGAATGTGCAGGGTTTTGCCCTGCTGCTTGAACTCTTCGATTTCCACGGTGATCTGGTACGGCAGCTCGGCGCCCATCTGGCGCATGATTTTTTCGCGTACCAGTTCAGCCGCGAGGAAGCGGCTGCTGCGGTCGGTGATCTGGTCTTCCGGGAAGAAGTGATCGTTTTCCGGCAGGTGCTCGGCGATCACTCGCTCCAGCGTGTCGAGGTTGTGCCCGTGCTGGGCCGAGATCGGCATGATCTGCGCGTTCGGCAATTGCTCCTGCAACCAGGTCAGGTGCGGCATCAGCTCGGATTTGTCTTCGATGCGGTCGGTCTTGTTCAGCGCCACGATCAGCGGGCCGGTCACGTACTGAACGCGCTCGAGAACCATCTGGTCTTCGTCAGTCCACTTGGTGCGGTCAACCACGAAGATCACCACGTCGACGTCTTTCAACGCCGCCGAAGCGGTCTTGTTCATGTAGCGGTTCAGGGCCTTTTCGCCGCCCTTGTGCATGCCCGGGGTGTCGACGTAGATCGCCTGCACATCGCCTTCGGTCTTGATGCCGAGCATGTTGTGACGGGTGGTCTGCGGCTTGCGCGAGGTGATTGCCAGCTTCTGGCCCAGAATGTGGTTCAGCAGCGTGGACTTGCCCACGTTGGGACGGCCGACGATGGCAACATAGCCACAGCGAGTTGCGGTTGAATCAGTCATTGCCATTCTCCACACCCAGGGCAATCAGTGCTGCGGCGGCCGCTACCTGTTCGGCAATACGACGGCTCACACCCTGACCTCGGCTTTTTTCATTCAGTAAGATGATTTCACATTCGACGAAGAACGTCCGGCAATGCGGCTCACCCTGGATATCCACCACTTCGTAACGCGGCAGCTCACAGCCACGCGATTGCAGGAATTCCTGCAGGCGGGTTTTCGGATCTTTGTTGGTGTCGACCAGTGTCAGGCCTTCGAACTCTCCGGCCAGCCAGGCCAGCACGCGCTCGCGCGCCACTTCCATGCCGGCATCCAGATAGATCGCACCGATCAGCGCTTCGAGGGCATCAGCCAGAATCGACTCGCGACGGAAACCGCCGCTTTTCAATTCGCCGGAGCCCAGGCGCAGGTATTCGCCCAGGTCGAAACCACGGGCCAATACGGCCAGGGTCTCACCTTTCACCAAACGCGCGCGCAAACGCGACAACTGGCCTTCGCGGGCCAGCGGGAAGCGATCGAACAACGCCTCGCCGGCGACGAAGTTGAGGATGGCATCACCGAGGAATTCCAGGCGTTCGTTGTTGCGCCCGGCAAAGCTGCGGTGAGTCAGGGCCAGGATCATCAGTTCCTGATCCTTGAAGGTGTAGCCGAGCTGACGCTCGAGACGGCTTAAGGAGACGCTCACGGTTTACCCACGCTGAGTTCGTGGTTGGATTCCACCGCCAGGGCCGAGAGGCGGCGCAGGCTTGGGACAATTAACGCTGTGTTCAAAAATAACGTCCTGAATATCGTTGTTTTCATGCTCCTGTCGCCGATTGTGCCGGCTCCAGAAATGCATTCGGCGCTGTGTTCAACAGCGCCGTGTGTGATTACTTGATCAGGCCAACCCGCGAAAAATTCGGCAGGTGACTGAGTTTCGGTTCCGGCCAGCTCATCCAGACTGCGAAAGCCTTGCCGACGATATTCTTGTCGGGAACCATGCCCAGCAGATCCTTGGGAATGCTTGGATCATCCCAGTAGCGACTGTCGTTCGAATTGTCGCGGTTGTCGCCCATCATGAAGTAGTGCCCGGCAGGCACGGTCCACGAATGATCCGGCATTGCGCGGTAACGGCTCATTTCCTTGCGGATCAGGTGCTCGGCGACGCCGAGTTTTTCCTTGTAGAGCTCGGCGCTGCCCAACGTGCCCGGCTCGGAGCCGACCAGTTGTTCGGCAATCGACTCACCGTTGACGAACAGGCGCTTGTCGGCGGTATAGCGAATCTGGTCACCCGGCAGGCCCACAACCCGCTTGATGTAATTGACGTTCGGGTCGCTCGGGTAGCGGAACACCATCACATCGCCGCGCTGCGGATCACCGACTTCGATGACTTTCTTGTCGATCACCGGCAGGCGGATCCCGTAAGAAAACTTGTTCACCAGAATGAAGTCGCCGACGTCCAGGGTCGGTTTCATCGAGCCGGAAGGAATCTGGAACGGTTCCACCAGGAACGAACGCAGCACCAGCACGATGAACAACACCGGGAAGAACGATTTGCCGTATTCGACCAGCAGCGGCTCTTTGTTCAGTTTCTCGACCACCACCATGTCAGCCTGGCTGACGCTCCCCTGATAGGAGTTGATGGCAGCCCGGCGCCGTGGCGCCAGGAACAGCAGATCGAGCAACGCCAACAGGCCGCAGACGAACACGGCGATGACCAGCAACAGCGGGAAATTTAGTGACATAGGACCTAACTATCCAACCTGAGCACTGCAAGGAAGGCTTCTTGTGGAATTTCCACGTTACCGACCTGCTTCATGCGTTTTTTACCGGCCTTTTGCTTTTCCAGCAGCTTTTTCTTACGGCTGACGTCACCACCGTAGCATTTGGCCAATACGTTCTTTCTGAGTGCCTTGACGGTTGTACGCGCCACAATCTGACCGCCAATGGCGGCCTGGATTGCCACGTCGAACATCTGCCGCGGAATCAGGTCTTTCATCTTCTCGGTCAACTGGCGACCTTTGTAGTGCGAGTTGTCACGGTGCACGATCAGCGCCAGGGCGTCGACCTTGTCACCGTTGATCAGCACGTCCAGTTTCACCAGGCTAGCCGATTGGTAACGATCGAAATGGTAGTCCAGAGAAGCATAGCCGCGACTGGTGGATTTCAGACGATCAAAGAAGTCCAGCACCACTTCGTTCATCGGCAGGTCGTAGGTCACTTGTACCTGGGAGCCGAGGAACAGCATATCGACCTGCACACCACGTTTTTCGATACACAGGGTAATGACGTTACCCAGGTGTTCTTGCGGCACAAGAATATTGGCGCGCACGATTGGCTCGCGCATGTCTTCGATGGCAGACAGGTCCGGCAGCTTGGACGGGTTATCGACGTAGATCGTCTCACCGGTCTTGAGCAGCAGCTCGAAGATTACCGTCGGCGCCGTGGTGATCAGGTCCAGGTTGTATTCGCGCTCCAGGCGCTCCTGGATGATTTCCATGTGCAGCATGCCGAGGAAGCCGCAACGGAAGCCGAAGCCCAGTGCGTCTGAGCTTTCCGGTGTGTATTGCAGCGACGAATCGTTGAGGGTGAGCTTTTGCAGCGCCTCGCGGAAGTCTTCGAAGTCGTCGGAGCTGACCGGGAACAAGCCGGCGTACACCTGCGGCTGAATGCGTTTGAAGCCTGGCAGCACATCGACGTCCGGCGTCGAGCTCAAGGTCAGGGTATCGCCCACTGGCGCACCGTGAATGTCCTTGATGCTGGCGATGATGAAGCCCACTTCACCGGCCTTCAGGTCGACGGTAGGGGTGTGTTTCGGGTTGAATACACCGACGCTGTCCACCAGGTGGATCTTGCCGGTGGACTTGACCAGAATCTTGTCGCCCTTCTTCACTCGACCGTGGCGCACACGAACCAGGGACACAACGCCCAGGTAGTTGTCGAACCAGGAGTCGATGATCAACGCTTGCAGCGGATCTTCGATGTTGCCGGTCGGCGCGGGAATGGTGTGAACCAGACGCTCGAGCACTTCATCGACGCCCAGACCGGTCTTGGCACTGCACTCGACCGCGTCGGTGGCATCGATGCCGATGATTTTTTCGATTTCTTCCTTGACGCGCTCTGGATCGGCCTGTGGCAGGTCGATCTTGTTCAGGACTGGCATGACCTCCAGACCCTGCTCGATCGCCGTGTAGCAGTTGGCAACCGATTGAGCCTCGACGCCCTGACCGGCATCGACCACCAGCAACGCACCTTCGCAGGCCGCCAGCGACCGGCTGACTTCATAGGTGAAGTCGACGTGGCCCGGGGTGTCAATGAAGTTCAGTTGGTAGTTGATGCCATCGCGGGCTTTGTAATAAAGGGTGACGCTGTGGGCCTTGATGGTGATCCCGCGTTCACGTTCCAGGTCCATGGAGTCCAGCACCTGGGCTTCCATTTCGCGCTCGGCAAGGCCGCCGCACATCTGGATGAAGCGATCGGCCAGCGTCGACTTGCCATGGTCAATGTGGGCGATGATGGAGAAATTGCGGATATGACTCAAATCACTCACGGATCAACACTCAAAAAGGCTGCAGGCATAGCCCGCCGAAAAATAGCCGGGAATTGTACCTGATCCACGGCGCAAGCGTCACGTTTGCAGGTCAGACGGCGCCTACAAAAACGCCCCGGTCTTGCGACAGGGGCGTTTTGAGTGACAAGCAAGACCCGGAAAAACCCGCGATCAACCGGCCCGGCGCAGCAACCAGACCCCGGCCAGGGCGCAGACACCAGCCGGCACCAGCACCGCAAACAGCGGCGAGAAGCCGAACACCAGGCTCGAAGGCCCGAGCAAATCCTGAACGATTCGGAAGGTGAAGCCCACCAGCACGCCAGTGAAGACCCGCTGACCGAGGGTCACCGAACGCAACGGACCGAAGATGAAGGAAATCGCCATCAACACCAATGCGGCAGTCACCAGAGGCTGCAACACCTTGACCCAAAACGCCAGCCAGTAACGACCGTTGCTCAGGCCCTGGTCAGCCAGGTAGTGAATGTAATTCCACAGACCGCTGATCGACAACGACTCGGGCGCCATCACCACGGTACTCAGCAGTTGCGGGCTCAGGGCTATTTCCCAGCGTTCCACCGGAGCAGTCACCACTTCGGTACTTTTTTCATGGAACAGCGTCGTCGTGACATCGGTCAGTTGCCAGTGATCGGTATCGAATTCCGCACGCTTGGCGAAGCTCGAAGACAGGATGTGGCGCTGATCGTCGAAGCGATAACGGGTCACGCCGTACAGCAGACCATTGGGTTGCACGGAGTTGACGTGAATGAACTCCTCACCCTGACGGTGCCACAGGCCGTGCTTGGCGCTTTGCGCATCGCCACTGCCCTGGGCCAGCGAGCGGTTGGCCTGGGCGGTGACTTCCGTGGCCGGTGCGACGTATTCGCCGATCACCAGCCCTACCACCATCAGGATCAGCATCGGCTTCATCACGGCCCAGACGATCCGCCCGATCGACACGCCCGCAGCACGCATGATGGTCAGCTCGCTGTGGCTGGCCAGGCTGCCGAGGCCGATCAGGCAACCGATCAGCGCCGCCATCGGCAACATGTCGTACAGGCGGCGCGGCGCGGTCAGTAACACGTAACTCAGGACATCCATCAGCGTGTAGGTATCGCTGACTTCGCTCATCTCGTCGATGAAAGCGAACAGCGTTGCCAGCCCCAAAATAATCCCCAGCACTGCCAGGATCGCGATGAACACGCTGCTACCAATGTAGCGATCGAGCTTATCCACGGGCCACCTCCAGCGCGCTGCGGCGACTCGCCATCTTCAAGCTCAGCGACTCCCAGTACAGCAAGCCCAGACCGATGACCAGGAAAACTGCATGCACCCACCACAAGCCCAACACCGGCGGGATCTTGCCCTTTTCGAGGGCGCCGCGAGCGGCAATCAGGATGGTCAGGTAAGCCATATAAAGAAGAATCGCCGGCAGCAGCTTGAGGAAACGGCCCTGGCGCGGGTTGACGCGCGACAGCGGCACCGCCATCAGGGTCACGATGAAGACCAGCAACGGCAGGGACAGACGCCATTGCAGTTCGGTACGCGAGCGGATGTCGTCGCTGCCCAGCAAGGAACTGGTGGTCATCGCGTCACGGTCGGTCACTTCGTCGCTGACGTCCGGTTTAGGCAGCAATACGCCGTACTCGTCGTACTTGATGGCACGGTAGTCGGCCTGCCCCGGATTACCGTCGTAGCGGTAGCCGTTGTCGAGGATCAGGTAACGGTTGCCATCGGGCCTGATTTCCTGACGGCCCTTCTCGGCCACCAGTATGGAAATCCCCCGATCCTTTTTTTCGGAACTGACATTTTTTTGCGAGATGAACACGCCGCCCAGATTGATGCGGTCATCCGACAGTTGTTCGGTGTAAGTCACCCGAGTACCGTCGCGCAAAGCCTGGAAGCGGCCTGGTTCGAGGGTATCGAACTCAGTCAGGGCGTCCTGTTTGTTCAGCAGCAGCTGGAACTGGTTGGCACCTTGTGGCGCCAGGCTCAGGCTCAGCCAAGCCACCACCAGCGCAACCAGCGTGGCCGGAAAAAGAGTCATGGCAAACAGACGCTGCTGGCTCATGCCAGTGGCAGACAACACGGTCATTTCGCTTTCGAGATACAGACGGCCATAGGCCAGCAGAATCCCGAGAAACAACCCCAAGGGCAGAATCAATTGCAGGAAACCCGGCAGACGGAAACCCATGATCAGGAACAACGAGCCCGGGTCCAGGAGCCCGGAAGCTGCCTGGGCGAGGTATTTGATGAAGCGTCCGCTCATGATGATGACCAGCAGCACGGCGCTGACGGCGCTCAAGGTCAACAGGACTTCGCGGGATAGATAACGGAAGACAATCAAACCAGACACTCCAGGGTTGTCAGGCTAAGCGGCCAAACAAGCAAACATATCAGCCGGCCCACAGGGCAGAGCCGCCGAAAAAGATGCGCATTATCCTGTGATTGAGTGCGCCTGTCACTGCGCATGCTCAAGCCGGCGCCTGAACCGCTGAAGTTCATACAACCGAGGGTTGTCAGGCGCGGGCAGCGAGGTTCAAACTGCGGCCTTTGTCGCTGGCACTGCTACCTGCGTCTTTCTACTTATAAGCAAGCCTCTGCGCGTCGCGCACTTTGACCATTAATTCAGGGACCCAGACATGGAACTGGTTGTAAAAAGCGTTAGCCCGGAAACGTTGAAGACCGCCACACTGGTGGTCGCCGTCGGCGAAGGCCGCAAGCTCGGCAGCGTTGCCAAACAACTCGATGAACTGAGCGGTGGCGCCATCAGCGCGGTACTCAAGCGCGGCGACCTGGCCGGCAAAGTTGGCCAGAGCCTGTTGCTGCACAGCCTGCCGAACCTCAAGGCCGAACGTGTGCTGCTGGTGGGCGTGGGCAAGGACGAAGAATTGGGCGATCGCCCGTTCCGCAAGATCATCGCCGGTATCCTCAACACCCTTAAAGGCCTGGGCGGCAGCGATGCAGTGCTGGCCTTGGACGAAGTCGTGGTCAAGGGCCGTGACAGCTACGGCAAGACCCGTCTGCTGGCCGAAACCCTGGTGGACGGCGAGTACACCTTCGACCAGTTCAAGAGCCAGAAAGCCGACCCGCTCGCCCTGAAGAAAATCACCCTGGTGACCATCAAGGCAGCCCAGGCTGAAGTCGAGCGCGCCGTGGCCCACGCCACCGCGATCGCCAACGGCATGGCTTTCACCCGTAACCTGGGCAACCTGCCGCCAAACATCTGCCACCCGACGTTCCTTGGCGAACAAGCCAAGAGCCTGGGCAAAGAATTCAAGAGTCTGAAAGTCGAAGTCCTCGATGAGAAGAAAATCAAGGACCTGGGCATGGGCTCGTTCTACGCCGTCGGCCAGGGCAGCGCCCAACCGCCGCGCCTGATCGTCATGCAATACAACGGCGGCAAGAAATCCGAGAAGCCGTACGCACTGGTCGGCAAAGGCATCACCTTCGACACCGGCGGCATCAGCCTCAAGCCGGGCGCCGGCATGGATGAAATGAAGTACGACATGGGCGGCGCCGCCAGCGTGTTCGGTACCCTGCGTGCCGTGCTTGAGCTGAAACTGCCGATCAACCTGGTGTGCATCCTGGCCTGCGCCGAGAACATGCCGAGCGGCAACGCTTCGCGCCCGGGCGACATCGTTACCACCATGAGCGGCCAGACCGTGGAAATCCTCAACACCGACGCCGAAGGCCGTCTGGTGCTGTGCGATGCCCTGACCTACTCCGAACGCTTCAAGCCACAAGCCGTGATCGACATCGCCACCCTGACCGGTGCTTGCGTCGTCGCCCTGGGTTCCCACACGTCGGGCCTGTTGGGCAACAACGACGAGCTGATCGGGCAACTGCTGAGCGCCGGCCAATCCGCCGACGACCGCGCCTGGCAACTGCCGCTGTTCGATGAATACCAAGAGCAGCTGGACAGCCCGTTCGCCGACATCGCCAACATCGGCGGCCCGAAAGCCGGCACCATCACCGCCGCCTGCTTCCTGTCGCGCTTCACCAAGAACCTCAACTGGGCGCACCTGGACATCGCCGGCACGGCCTGGACCAGCGGCGGCAAGGACAAGGGCGCCACTGGCCGTCCGGTTCCCCTGCTGACCCAGTACCTGCTGGACCGCGCCAAAGCCTGAAACCGATGACCCCGAGCGGCGCCGCTTTCTGGTGACGCCGCTCAAGGGCTCAGGAACCGCAATGACCAAAGTCGACTTCTATATCCTGCCCAGCGCCGATCCTTCGGCGCGGCTGGATTTCGCCTGCAAGCTCACCGAAAAAGCCTGGCGCATGGGCCACCGCATTTACCTGCATTGCAGCGATGCCGCCCAGCGCGACGACCTCGATGCGCGTTTGTGGGCCTTCAAGGGCGAAAGCTTCGTGCCTCACGGCCCCGCTGAAAGCGAGCCAGAGGGTTTGATTGTGCTGGGGATTGGCGATGATTGTGGCCAGCATCAGGATCTGCTGGTCAATATCGACCTTAAAGTCCCGGCCTTTGCCAAACAGTTCGCCCGCGTGGCAGAAGTGGTGGTGGAAGATCCGACGATTCGTACGGCTGCGCGGGAGAGTTTCCGTTTCTACCGAGAACAGGGCTATCCTCTGCAAGATCACCGTTTACAGCGACTCTGAGCATTCCGATGGACACTCCAAAACCTTCGCAAAAGTCCGCGCATCTGCTGGATGACCTCGAGTCGATCCGCCAACTGCTCGGCGATGACAACCTGCAACCGCCCTTGCTGACCGACACGGTCATCGAAAGCGATCAGGAACAGATTCCCATGCTGTTCGACACCGTCGGCAATGCGCCGCAACCGGTCGAAACAACACCCCCTCCGGCCCCAGCCGCGCAACCGTCGCCTGCCGCCAGCAAGGGCCCCGACGCGCTACTGCACCTGGACAACGAACTGCGCGCCGCCGCGCAGTTGATCATGCAAGATGTGATCGACGACTTCGCCCCGCACATCGAAACTGAAATCAAACGCCGCCTCGACGCGCGGATGGAGCGGTTACTCAGCCAGTACGAATAACCCAGAGCCGAGCGAGCTTGTGTGGCGAGGGAGCTTGCTCCCGCTCGGCTGCGAAGCAGTCGTAAAACCTGAGCATGGGTTGTACCTGACACACCCGACTTGCAGATATTGGGGCCGCTTCGCGCCCCAGCGGGAGCAAGCTCCCTCGCCACAAAAACTCTTCCCCCACATTTGATCTGCGCCCGGTCTGCACTCGCTCGCCCTACGCCCCATGCCCCGCTATACTTGCCGGCTTTTCCTGAATAAATGCCAATAGGGTCCCGCCGCGCATGGATAAGACCTACCAGCCGCACGCCATTGAAACTTCCTGGTACAACACCTGGGAGTCCGAGAACTACTTCGCCCCGCAAGGCGCGGGCGAGTCCTACACCATCATGATCCCGCCGCCGAACGTCACCGGCAGCCTGCACATGGGTCACGGCTTCAACAACGCGATCATGGACGCCCTGATCCGTTTCCGCCGCATGCAGGGTCGCAACACCCTGTGGCAGCCAGGCACCGACCACGCCGGTATCGCCACGCAAATGCTGGTGGAGCGTCAACTCGAAGCCCAAGGCCAGAATCGCCATGATCTTGGCCGCGAAAAATTCCTCGAGAAAGTCTGGGAGTGGAAGGATCAGTCCGGCGGCAACATCAGCCGTCAGATCCGTCGTCTCGGCTCGTCCGTGGACTGGAGCCGTGAGCGCTTCACCATGGACGACGGCCTCTCGGAAGCGGTTAAAGAAGCGTTCGTGCGCCTGCACGAAGACGGCCTGATCTACCGCGGCAAGCGTCTGGTCAACTGGGACACCAAGCTGCACACGGCGATTTCCGATCTCGAAGTGGAGAACCATGACGAGAAAGGTTTCCTGTGGAACCTGAAGTACCCGCTGGCCGACGGCGCCAAAACAGCTGAAGGCAACGACTACCTGATCGTCGCGACCACGCGTCCGGAAACCATGCTCGGCGACGCCGCCGTGGCAGTTAACCCGAACGATGAACGCTACAAAGCCCTGATCGGCAAATTTGTCGAGCTGCCGCTGGTCGGCCGCCGCATCCCGATCATCGCCGACGATTACTGCGACCCTGAATTCGGCACCGGCTGCGTGAAAATCACCCCAGCCCACGACTTCAACGACTACGAAGTCGGCAAGCGCCACAACCTGCCGCTGCTGAACATCTTCGACAAGAATGCTGACGTGCTGCCCGCGGCCCAGGTGTTCAACCTCGACGGCAGCGTCAACGAGCAAATCGACGGCACGCTGCCCGCCGATTTCGTCGGCCTCAACCGCGAGCAGGCCCGCAAGGAAATCGTCGCTGCGTTCGAAGCGGCCGGCCTGCTGATCAGCGTCGACGACCACGCCCTGAAAGTGCCGAAAGGCGACCGCTCCGGCACCATCATCGAGCCATGGCTGACCGACCAGTGGTACGTGTCCACCAAGCCATTGGCCGAGCCGGCCATCGCTGCGGTTGAAGACGGCCGCATTCAGTTCGTGCCAAAACAGTACGAAAACATGTACTTCTCGTGGATGCGCGACATCCAGGACTGGTGCATCAGCCGTCAGCTGTGGTGGGGTCACCGGATCCCGGCCTGGTACGACGAGTCGGGCAAGGTCTACGTCGGTCGCGACGAAGCCGAAGTACGGGCCAAGCACAACTTGGGCCCGGACGTTGCGCTGCAACAGGACAACGACGTTCTGGACACCTGGTTCAGTTCCGGTCTGTGGACCTTCTCCACACTCGGCTGGCCAGAACAGACTGAGTTCCTGAAGAAATTCCACTCCACCGACGTGCTGGTCACCGGTTTCGACATCATTTTCTTCTGGGTTGCCCGGATGATCATGCTCACCATGCACTTGGTGAAGAACGAAGACGGCACGCCGCAGGTTCCGTTCAAGACCGTTTATGTGCATGGTCTGGTGCGTGATGGCCAGGGCCAGAAGATGTCCAAGTCCAAGGGCAACGTCCTGGACCCGCTGGACATCATCGATGGTATCGAGCTGGAAGAACTGGTGCAGAAACGCACCTCCGGCATGATGCAGCCGAAACTGGCGAAGAAGATCGAGAAGCAGACCCGCGACGAGTTCGCCGACGGCATCGCCAGCTACGGCACCGACGCCCTGCGCTTCACGTTCTGCTCGCTGGCATCGACCGGTCGCGACATCAAGTTCGACATGGGCCGCGTCGAAGGCTATCGCAACTTCTGCAACAAGATCTGGAACGCTGCGCGCTACGTGCTGGACAAGGGCGAAGACTGCGGTCAAAACGGCGAAGCCTACGAGCTGTCCCTGGCGGATCGCTGGATCATTTCGCAGTTGCAACGCACTGAAGCCGAAGTCACTCGTCAGCTCGATCAGTTCCGTTTCGACCTGGCTGCACAAGCCTTGTACGAGTTCATCTGGAACCAGTATTGCGACTGGTACCTGGAACTCTCCAAGCCTGTGCTGTGGGACGAAAATGCGCCGGTCGAACGTCAACGCGGCACCCGCCGTACGCTGGTTCGGGTACTGGAAGTCGCCTTGCGCCTGGCTCATCCGTTCATGCCGTTCATCACCGAAGAAATCTGGCAGCGCGTCGCGCCGCTGGCCGGTATCAAAGGCAAGACGATCATGCTGCAACCTTGGCCAGTGGCCGTTGAGGCACGCATCGATCAGGCGGCTGAAGACGACATCGAATGGCTCAAGGGCCTGATGCTCGGCACGCGTAACATTCGTGGCGAGATGAACATCGGCCCGGGCAAGCCACTGCCGCTGTTCCTGAAGAACGTCAGCGCGCAAGATCAGCGTCGTCTCACCGAGAACGAAGTCCTGCTGAAGAAGCTGGCGCGTCTTGAATCGATCACTGTGCTGAAGGCTGGTGAAGAAGCACCGCTGTCCGCCACCGCGCTGGTTGGCGAGATGGAAGTGCTGGTGCCGATGGCCGGCCTGATCGACAAGGACGCCGAACTGGCCCGTCTGGACAAGGAAATCCTGCGTCTGCAGGGCGAAGTTCAGCGGGTGGGCGGCAAGCTGTCCAACGCCGGTTTCGTCGACAAGGCCCCGGCCGAAGTCATCGAGAAGGAACGCGCCAAACTGGCTGAAGCTGAACAGGCTTTGGGCAAGCTGGCCGAGCAGCATGCGCGGATTGCCAGCCTGTAACGGCAAATCGCAATGAAACAGGGAGGCCAGATGGCCTCCCTTTTTCATGCTCGCCCTTTTCGCTTTCTGTAGGAGCGAGGCTTGCCCGCGAAGAACGATTACGCGGTGTACCTGATTGACCGTGTCGCGGCCTTCGCGGGCAAGCCTCGCTCCTACTGGATCCCCCGCGCTGCCATTGTCTGTGGGACAATACCCGCCACTTTTAGCCATACCCGAATCGACCTCGCCCATGACCGCCCCCCGCACACCCAAACCTGCGCGCAAAAAGCCTGAATCCGCGACCCCGGCCAAAGCCGTGGAGCCCCGCGAGAAAGCCAGCCTGCACCCGCGCAACCGCCATCAGGGTCGTTACGACTTCCCGGCGCTGATCAAGAGCACGCCGGAACTGGCGAAGTTCGTGATCATCAACCCGTATGGCAAGGAGAGTATCGACTTCGCCAGCCCGGACGCGGTGCGGGTGTTCAATCGGGCGCTGCTCAAGGCGTTCTACGGCATTGCCCATTGGGACATCCCGGCCGATTACCTGTGCCCACCGGTTCCGGGCCGTGCCGACTATGTGCACTTTTTGGCCGACCTGCTGGCCAGCGTCAACGACGGCGAGATCCCTCGCGGTGCGCCGGTCAAGGTGCTCGATATCGGCATGGGCGCCAACTGCGTCTATCCATTGATCGGCTACAGCGACTACCGCTGGCACTTCCTCGGTTCGGAAATCGATCCGACCGCCGTGGCCGCGGCCAAAGCCATCGTGCAGTCCAACGGGCTGAACAAAGCCATCCAGCTGCGCCAGCAGACCAATCCCAAGCATATTCTGCTGGGCCTGCTCGAACCCGGCGAACGCTTCGACCTGACCATGTGCAACCCGCCATTCCACGCCTCGATGGACGAGGCCACCAAGGGCAGCGAGCGGAAATGGCGCGCACTGGGCCGCGCCGACCCGAAACGCAAACTGCCGGTACTGAACTTTGGCGGCCAATCGGCCGAACTGTGGTGTGAAGGTGGCGAAGCACGTTTTGTGACGCAACTGATTGCCGAGAGCGCGCATTTCCAACACAAAGTGCTTTGGTTCAGCACCCTGGTCTCGAAAGCTTCAAACCTGCCGGCGATCCAGACGGCGCTGAAAAAGGCTGGCGTATTGGAAAGCCAGGTCGTGGAAATGTCTCAGGGGCAGAAGCAAAGCCGCTTTGTCGCCTGGACGTTCCAGACTAAAAGCGAGCAGCAGGTCTGGCGTGAACGCTGGGCGCGCAAAAGCTGATTAACTGACCGACGTAGATCAACTGTGGGAGCGGCGGTGCGACGATTCGACTTGCTCGCGAAGGCGGTGTGTCAGTCGACTTCAATGGTGACTGACACACCGACTTCGCGAGCAAGCCCGCTCCCACATTGGTTTAGCGGTGTTTGTGGTAAATCGCACGCACAAAAAAACCGTGCCCGGATTGCTCCGGAGCACGGTTTTTTTTCTAACAAGTCTTACTTGTTAACAGCGTCGGTCAGGCCTTTGGCCACAACCAGCTTGATAACTTTCTTGGCAGCGATTTCGATGGCAGCGCCAGTCGAAGGGTTGCGGCCGGTACGGGCAGGACGCTCAGTCACTTTCAGCTTGCCGATACCTGGCAGGGTGATTTCGCCGCCGTTTTCCAGCTGATCGGCAACGATTTGGCCCAGTTGGTCCAGAGCGTTACGCGCGGTGGTTTTTGGCGCGTCGATAGCTTCAGCGATGTCGGCGATCAGTTGGTCTTTAGTAAGAGCCATTGTAGTGTTCCTTCCCTATCAAATTCATATGGATTGCAGAGTGCAGTGTCAGCCATCGAGCCCGATCTTCTGGATCTGGCACCCTCGGCATAACCTCGACGAGTCGGGGTTATAGATACCGAAATCAGGGTTTGGTTCGACCTGACAAATGCTGAATGCACGCTTAACGCAGTGACTTCGCGTAAGACCGGGCAAAACTAGCACAGAGACGGGGAAATATCCGCCTCTAGCTACCCATTTGGTCAGCTTTATTGCTCTAAATCGGGAAAAAACTGCATAAGGGCTACCGGGCAGCGCCGAATTGCCCTTCGTACCACGCCAAAACCAGTGGTTGCGGTACACTGGGCGCTTTTTCGGGGGAGCACGCCCTCCTCTCTTCACTCAGCCGAGAAGCCCATGCCGATCCGTCATTGCATCGTCCACCTGATCGACAAAAAACCCGACGGCACACCTGCAGTTCTTTACGCCCGCGACTCTGAATTGGCTGAGTCCGCGGCCATCGAGAACATGCTCGCCGACCTGAACGAAAGCTATAACGCCAAACAGGGCAAAGCCTGGGGGCTGTTCCATCCGGAGTCTGGCGCGTTTCCATTCAGCGGCTGGCTGAAGGAATACCTCGACGGTGGTCGTGATTTCACGGCCTTCAGCCGGGTGGCGGTCGAGCATCTGCAAAAGCTGATGGAAGAATCCAACCTCTCGGTCGGTGGCCATGTGCTGTTCGCGCATTACCAGCAAGGCATGACCGATTACCTGGCCATCGCCCTGCTGCACCACAGCGAAGGCGTGGCGGTGACCGATCAGTTGGACGTGACCCCTTCACGACATCTGGACCTTGGCCAGTTGCACCTGGCGGCGCGCATCAACGTCTCCGAGTGGCAGAACAACAAGCAATCCAAGCAGTACATTTCGTTCATCAAAGGCAAGAACGGCAAAAAGGTCTCGGAGTACTTCCGCGACTTCATCGGCTGCCAGGAAGGCGTCGACGGCCCCGGCGAAACCCGCACCCTGCTCAAGGCCTTCAGTGACTTCGTCGAAAGCGAAGACTTGCCGGAAGAGTCCGCGCGCGAAAAGACCAAGACCCTGGTGGATTACGCCAGCAGCCAGGCAAAAATGGGCGAGCCCATGGGCCTGGAAGAATTGTCCGGACTGATCGACGAAGAGCGCCCGAAAGCCTTCTACGATCACATCCGCAATAAAGACTACGGCCTGTCGCCAGAGATCCCGGCGGACAAACGCACCCTGAACCAGTTCCGCCGCTTCACCGGCCGTGCCGAGGGCTTGTCCATCAGCTTCGAAGCGCACCTGCTGGGCTCGAAGATCGAATACGACGAAGAAGCCGGCACGCTGATCATCAAAGGCTTGCCGACCCAACTGACCGACCAGCTCAAGCGACGCAACTGATGCTCGGCGGCGTGTTGAAGAAGTTCCTGCTGATCCTGCTGGTGGTCGTGGCTTACCAGAACTGGGGCAAGATCGAGCGGGTTCTCCATCCCTCGCAGGTGGTGTCCGAGCAGACCCAGGCCAAGGCCAACGTCGTACTCTACGCTACTGAATGGTGCGGCTACTGCAAGCTGACCCAGCGTTTTCTCGACCAGAAAGGCATTCCGTACAAGGCATTCGATATCGAGAAAGATGCCCAGGCGCGCAAAGCCTACGAGGCGCTGGGGGGGCGCGGGATTCCGTTGATCGATGTGAACGGCACGTTGATTCGCGGGTATGACCCGGACAAGGTTCTTGCGGCGCTGGAATAACCCGTTCGGACTCACCTGTGGCGAGGGAGCTTGCTCCCGCTGGCCTGCGTAGCGGGCCCAAACTCTTCGCAATGAATGCCAATTTTGTGAGCGCTGCGCACTCAAGCGGGAGCAAGCTCCCTCGCCACAGTTTCGAGCCAGTCCAAACATCTGCGATATAAAGTTACAGCGCTTCGATGCGAAACCCGAACCGCGGAAAGTGCACATGCACCACGCCGGCCCGTTCGTCTTCGCGGCGCAGGATCAACTCTTCGCTGCCAGAAAACAGCAACTCTCCCGCTACCGGATCAACACCGTAATCGGTCGCAGCGATCACCACCTGCTGGCCAACCTCGAAGCCGTTCGGCTCATCAAACTGCTCATCCGGTAACGCGGCTGGCGTGGCGTTGCGCGCGACCTCAAGCGCTTCCTCAGAGGTCATCTCGCTGAACGCGCCATGACCGAAGCCCATCACACGAGCCAACCACGCCGAAACGGCTGGCCAGGCATCCACCAACGGTGACGTTACGTGCGTCGCCTTGAGGAACCACAATGAGTGGGCCAGGGCAAAGTCGGCAATCGATGGCTCGCCAAACAGGAAGTCGCCCTGCTCACGCTGAAGCTGTTGCTCCAGTCGCGCCATGATCGTTGGCCATTGATGCCGAGCCTGCTCGGCCGACAACCGTGTGGCGCTACCACCGCTGAACAAGCCGGCGCGATCGGCCAGGAATCCCTTGATCGCTTCCGGCGACAATTTACCGAAGCGCACCGCCACCGAAGCCGGCTGGAACACCAGGCTGACCGCATGCTGGAACACCACCGAATCGGCCCACGCCGCGAAGGTCGCGGTGATCATTTCCTGGCCCTCCGGGAAAAACGCCGGCAAGGCTTTTTCCTGCTCCAGACGACGAGCAATCAGCGCGGTATCGCAATAGACATCAGCGCCAATCTGCAATACCGGCGTCCTGCGGTAGCCGCCAGTCAGGGCCGTCAGATCGGGCTTTGGCATCATCGGCGGGATCATCACAGAGCGCCAGGACAGCCCCTTGAAGCCCAGCAGCAAGCGGGCCTTTTCGGCGAAAGGGGACGTCGGGTAGTGATGAAGGATCAACTCGGACATGCTCGGCTCCGCCGCTCGGATAAGGAACCCGCAGCTTAGCGCGCAATCCACAAGCAGCCTACCCATCTGCCTGATGGGCGCTTATCAGTCAGATTGATGAGCCCACCGCCGCACTTGCCACCAGACATTCCTTGGCACTTTTCTTGAGTTTTTTGATCAGGCGTTCCTGGCGCAGTGCTTCACTTTTGTCGCGGCAGGCTTCGGTGTACACCAGCGCCACGGCCGGGCTGGACAGGAAAAAACGCGCGCCCTTGCCACTTTGGTGGGTAGCGAAGCGGCGAACCGGATCGTCGCTGATCCCGCAGTAGAGCGAACCATTGGCCGCACGAACGAGGTATACGAACCAGGGTTTGCTGGCAGGCAGCGACGGTTCGGGGCTAATGACGGAAGATTCGCTCGAGGTGCTCACGTGACGATCAAGGCTTGAAAGGAAACAAGCCGCGATCTTATCAGCGACTGGCCTGGAATGCCTTCAGGCCCTTCAAGGCCTGAGCACGAACGGCATTGCTTACCACCGGTGTCCAGCCCAACAACAGCCCTTTGAAACCCAGCGCCTGACGCGACCAGCGCCACAGATCAAAACTGTCGTGATGCTCGCAGATCTTGCCGTCGCGAAACACAAAACGCGCTTGAATGTCGTTGACCACAATATTGCCGGTCTGGCTGAACAGGTACGTCGCCACCCAATGGGCACCGCCGGTGCGCTCATCGCTACGCACGTTATCGAAGGTCAGGGAGAAGTCCTTGGCCCGGGTAGTGAGCATGCGCCACATGTCGCCGGCATCGCGACCGCGCAGTTCGCCGAACGCCGGATCACTGAATACCACATCGTCGGTGTAGCAGGCGCTCATGGCTTCGGCATCCAGCCGCTGGAAGGCTTGATAGAACCGGGTGATCAAGGCGTTGTGGGCATCACTCATGGACAGGCTCCCTGGGGTTGCAAAGTGGCTTCGAAAGATTGCCTGCACGATAGTCAACAAATGCGCGGAACACTATCGGCATTCGTGGCCCGAATACCGACAGTGCGCAAGCGTCAAACCTTCTCGCTTTGAACCTGAACGTACAGCGAACGCCCGGCCCCCAGGCCGGCGATGATCGCACCGAGGCCGATGACGCCGAAGATCCAGCCCAGGGCAGTCCAGCCGCCGGTCCAGTCATGCACCACACCGACCGCGAACGGCCCCATGGACGCCAGGGTGTAACCGAAGCCCTGGGCCATGCTCGACAGGTTGGCCGCGACATGGGCGTCCCGCGAACGCAGCACGATCAGGGTCAACGCCAGGCTGAACGTAGCGCCCTGCCCCAATCCCAGCAGGATCGCCCAGCCCCACAGGCCATCGATCGGTGCATAAAGGCAACCGAACAAACCGCCGAGCGTCATTACCATGACGATCACGATCGCCAGTCGCTGATCCTTGCCACGGGTTGCCAGCCAGGGTGCTGCCAGCGAGCTGATCAACTGGACAATCACCGAACCCGACAGCACCAGCCCGGCCTGGGTTGGTGTCAGGCCGCGACCGATCAGAATCGACGGTAGCCAACCGAATACGATGTAGGCCAGAGACGATTGCAGGCCCATGTACAAGGTCACTTGCCAGGCCAGCGGATCGCGCAACAAACCTCGGACACGATAGGCAACGTGGTGCGCGCCGTGTTTCTGACCGACTTGCGGCAACCAGAACATCGCCGCGACCAAGGCCGGAACCATCCAGAAACCGAGGCCCAGGGCCCAGCGGTTGTCGAAATGTTCGCTCAACGGCACGGTCGCGCCAGCCGCCATGGCCGCGCCCAGGCACAGGGCCATGGTGTAGACGCCGGTCATGGTGCCGGCCTGTTTCGGGAAATCGCGCTTAACAATGCCAGGCAGCAGCACGCCGATCACCCCGATACTGGCGCCGGCCATCACGCTACCGGCGAACAGGCCGACCTCGCCGAACGAACTGCGCAACATGATCCCGCCAGCCAGCATCAGAAGAATCCCCAACACCACCCGTTCGGCACCAAAACGTCGCGCCAGCACTGGCGCCAACGGCGCGAACAGACCGAGGCAAAGTACCGGCAAGGTTGTCAGCAAACCGGCCTGGGCAGCCGATAGCCCCAGTGTTTTCGAGACCTCGCTGAGCATCGGCGCCATGCTCGACAGCGCCGGACGCAGGTTCAGCGCCACCAGAATCAGGCCGAGCAACAGCAGCCATGGCCGCTGAAGGACCGGGTGAGTTTGCTGAACTTGTTCGTCATCGGCCTCGGCGTCGATCAACAGCTCTTCGAGCTCCGCCGTACGCTTGAGCTCAGTGATGCGGCTGTTACTGGCCTGCTGGGTGGACATCGGGCTCTCGGTTTCAAGGTTCATTGATCAACTGCCTCATCAGGGCTTTAGCCCGTTCCGGGTCGCGTTGTTCGACGGCCTCGAGCAGTTCGACATGCAGGTCGAACACCGCTTGGCGTCGGGGAGTGATGTTCAGGGTCTGACGCAAATGCGCACCGACGATGCTGGAGAAATAGCGATATAGCTCGCTGAGGGTCGGGTTGTGCGCCGCATCCACCAGTCGACGGTGAAACACCAGGTCGCAAGCGATGTAGGTATCGAGATCGCCGTGGTAGTGGCTGCCGCTGACGCCCAGCGCTTCGTGCAATGCCACCAGGTCTTCATCAGTGCGGCGTAATGCAGCCAGACCGATGGCTTCGACTTCCAGAATGTGCCGGGTTTCCCTGGCCTGCTCCTGCGAACAACGGGACAACGCTTTCATCGTGTCCAAAGGATCGACCACCGCCCGCAGATAGCTGCCGTCGCCCTGGCGGATCTCGATCAATCCGGAAAACGCCAACACGCGCATGGCTTCACGCACGGTATTGCGGCTGATGCCCAGCTCAGTCGCCAGTTCCGGTTCGGTGGGCAAGCGCTGGCCGACCGTCCAGACACCTTGATTGATGCGCAGGCGTAACTGGTCCAAGGCCTGGTCGACCAAGGATCGTTTAACTAATGGAGAAATATCTGACATAGGATTCGCCCTTTCATCCAATCATAGGATGAATTTTCTGACATGTTAGTCAGCTTCATGTAGGACGGCAACCGCCTACGATCAGAGAGAAGGAATGGAGCGGGATTTTCGATTAGTCAAAATTACCCTTTAAGGGTAATTTCTAGGGCAGGTTCAAGGTTTCTTATGGAGAAGAACACACCCCATTACAACCTGGTGGCGATCAAGGAGGATGTCAGGCGGCTCGGGAAAAACGCGTTTACCAAGACGGCACGGAAAAACGGCAGAGACCTGGGCTTTAGCATCAGGGAAATGCAAGAAGTCGTTTTCGAATTGCACAGCAAGATGTTGTACAAATCAATGACTACCTATGACGATCATCGGATTTGGCAAGACGTGTACCACATCACTTCGCACGATCTGGAGATTTACATCAAGGTCACTTACTGCTCAGGCAGTGAACCTCCGGTGATCTCCTTCAAGGAGAAAAAACCATGATTACAAAACAATGCTTCAGCTGCGGCGCGCGTGAGGGAATGAGGCACTTCGAAGGTCGCGGCGAAACCATGAGCGTCAAGGGAATGGAGCGCCGGGTCGACAATTTATCCGGATGGGAGTGCCAGGCATGCGCAGAAGTCATACTCGACCCCGGTTGCTCGGAGCGCTATTCAGATGCGTGCGACGAGCTGGTCATCGCCGGCAGACAAATGATCGGCAACGAGATGAAGCGCATCCGCCGCAAACTGCATCTGTCGCAAAAAGAAGCCGTACTTCTGCTGTCCGGCGGCGGACACAACGCATTCTCCCGCTACGAGCGTGGTGAAGTACTTCCACCGAAAGCGTTGATGCTGCTGATGCGCTTGCTGGATCGCTATCCGCACTTGCTCGCCGATGCGAAAGCCTTGGGTGAAGGAGCGGACTTGAGGGGTTTCAAGGATACAGTGCACAAGGAACATGAAACGCTCACTGTGTCCTGAGCACCAGAAGTACAAAAAACCAACCCGGCGCGAGGCCGGGTTGGTTTTTACGGGTCAGTCCTGCATCAATGCAAAATCTGACTCAGGAACAGTTTCGTCCGCTCATTCTGCGGATTATCGAAGAAGTCGTTCGGCGCGGCCTGTTCGACGATTTCACCCTTGTCCATGAAGATCACGCGGTTGGCCACGGTGCGGGCGAAGCCCATTTCGTGGGTCACGCAGAGCATGGTCATGCCGTCTTCGGCCAGGCCGATCATGGTGTCCAGAACCTCTTTCACCATCTCCGGGTCGAGAGCCGAAGTCGGCTCGTCGAACAGCATGATTTTTGGTTTCATGCACAAGGCACGGGCAATCGCCACGCGCTGCTGTTGACCACCGGAAAGCTGACCCGGGAATTTGTGCGCCTGCTCCGGAATGCGTACGCGTTCCAGGTAATGCATGGCGATTTCCTCGGCCTTGCGCTTGGGCATCTTGCGTACCCACATCGGCGCCAGGGTGCAGTTCTGCAGGATGGTCAGGTGCGGGAACAGGTTGAAGTGCTGGAACACCATGCCGACTTCACGGCGAATCGCTTCGATCTGCTTGAGGTCGTTGGTCAGCTCCACGCCATCGACCACGATGCGGCCCTGCTGGTGTTCTTCCAGACGATTGAGGCAACGGATGGTGGTGGATTTGCCGGAACCCGACGGACCGCACAAAACGATACGCTCGCCCTGTTTGACGTTCAGGTTGATGTCTTTCAAGACGTGGAACTGGCCGTACCACTTGTTCACGCCCTGCATCTGAATAATGCCTTCAGAGCTCACAGGCTGTTTGATCGCTTCACTCATAAACTACGCTCCTAACGCTTGTGGCCAGTGTCCAGCTTACGTTCCAAATGCATGGAGTAGCGGGACATACCAAAACAGAAAATCCAGAACACCAGGGCCGCGAACACATAGCCTTCAGTGGCCATGCCCAGCCATTTCGGGTCGGCGGCGGCTTGCTTGACGCTGTTGAGCAGGTCGAACAGGCCGATGATGATCACCAGGCTCGTGTCCTTGAACAGCGCAATGAAGGTGTTGACGATGCCGGGGATCACCAGCTTCAGGGCTTGCGGCAGAATCACCAGGCCCATGCTGCGCCAGTAACCGAGGCCCATCGCTGCAGCCGCTTCGTATTGACCTTTGGGGATCGCTTGCAGACCGCCACGCACCACTTCAGCGATGTAGGCCGACTGGAACAGGATCACACCGATCAACGCCCGCAGCAGTTTGTCGAAGTTCATGCCTTCAGGCAGGAACAACGGCAACATCACCGAAGACATGAACAGCACGGTGATCAACGGCACGCCCCGCCAGAATTCGATGAAGGTCACGCAGACCACACGAATCGCCGGCAGGTTCGAACGACGGCCCAGGGCCAGAACGATACCCAGCGGCAGTGCGCCGACGATACCGACGGTAGCGATCACCAGGGTCAGCATCAGGCCGCCCCACTGGCTGGTCGCCACGGTGTCCATGCCGAACACACCGCCATGCAACAGGAAGTAGGCAACGATCGGGTAGAGCACCAGGAAGCTCAGGCCGTAGATTGCCTTGTGTGGAACCCGTGCGATGAACAACGGTGCCACGCCAATCACCGCCAGCCACACGGACAGGTCTACGCGCCAGCGCAGGTCTGTCGGGTAGTAGCCATACATGAACTGGCCGAAGCGCTGCTGGATGAACACCCAGCAGGCGCCGTCCTTGGTGCAATCGGCGCGGGTGGTACCCACCCAGTTGGCATCCAGAAATGCCCAGTTCACGATCGGTGGAACTATCAGATAAATCAGATAGAACGCGAACAGCGTCAGCAGGGTGTTGATCCAGCTGGAGAACATGTGCTCCCGCATCCACGCCACAATACCGATGCTGCTGCTCGGTGGTGGCATGTCGGGTTTGAAAGTATGAGTCGTCATGCGCTCTTCCTTACCGCTCGATCAGCGCAATGCGCTTGTTGTACCAGTTCATCAGCAAGGAAATGCTGATACTGATCGCCAGGTACACGCTCATGGTGATGGCAATGACTTCGATCGCCTGCCCGGTCTGGTTCAGTACCGTACCGGCAAACAACGACACCATCTCCGGATAACCGATACCGGCCGCCAGCGAGGAGTTTTTCGCCAGGTTCAGGTATTGGCTGGTCAGCGGCGGAATGATCACGCGCAGGGCTTGTGGAATGATCACCTTGCGCAGGGTCGGTCCATTGCGCAGCCCCAACGAGCGGGCCGCTTCGGTCTGGCCGTGGCTGACCGACTTGATGCCCGAACGCACGATCTCGGCGATGAATGCCGCGGTGTACACCGTCAGGGCCAGGGTCAGCGCCAGCAGTTCCGGGATCAGTACCCAGCCACCAACGAAGTTGAAGCCTTGCAGCTTTGGCAACTCCCAGTGCAGCGGTGCGCCGAAGATCAATGCACACAGTGCCGGGATCACCAGGAACAGCGCCAGGCCGGTCCAGAACTTGTGGAACGGTACGCCGGTCGCTTCGAAACGCTTGTTGGCCCAGCGGCACATCAGCACGATGGCGACGATGGCCACGACAATGCTGATCACAAACGGCCAGAAACCGTCCGCCATCAACGCTGCCGGCATATTCAGGCCACGGCTGCTGACGAAGAAGGTGTCGCCGAAGTTATGGCTGTTACGGGGCCCCGGCATGCTCAGGAATACCGCGAAGTACCAGAACAGGATTTGCAGCAACGGCGGAATGTTGCGGAACACTTCCACGTACACCGTCGCCAGTTTGCTGATAATCCAGTTATGTGACAGCCGGGAAACACCCACGATGAACCCCAGAATCGTCGCCAGGATCACGCCGATAAAGGTCACCAACAGTGTGTTGAGCAGGCCGATGAGAAACACCCGGGCATAGCTGTCCGATTCGGTGTAGTCGATCAGGTGCTGAGCGATACCGAAACCGGCGCTGCGCTCGAGAAAGTCGAAACCCGAGGTGATGCCCCGGTGCTGGAGGTTGGTTTGAGTGTTATCGAACAGAAACCAGCCCAACGAGATCACCGCGACAATCGTGATGATCTGAAATACCCACGCACGCACTCGTGGATCGCTGAGACTGAGCCTCTGCTTTGGTGCGCCGATTGAATTTTGCATGAAGTGCCCCGGAAATAATGGAACAGAACATCACCCGGTGGTTGGCCCACCGGGTGATAGAACCATCAGCGCACTGGTGGTGCGTATTGAATGCCGCCGTTGGTCCACAGGGCGTTCAAGCCACGGTCGATTTCCAGCGGAGTGCCCTTGCCGAGGTTTTTATCGAAGACTTCGCCATAGTTACCGACTTGCTTGACGATTTTCACGACCCAGTCTTTTGGCAGTTTCAGATCCTTGCCGTATTCACCGTCAGCGCCCAGCAGACGGGCGACGTCCGGGTTCTTGGTCGACTTGGCTTCAGTCTCGACGTTTTTCGAAGTGATACCGGCTTCTTCAGCGTTGAGCATGGCGTAGCCAGTCCAGCGCACGATGGCCAGCCACTCGTCGTCGCCGTTACGCACGACCGGGCCCAGAGGTTCTTTGGAAATGGTTTCAGGCAGAACCACATAGTCTTTAGGCGAGGCCAGCTTGCTGCGCTGTGCATACAACTGGGACTTGTCGGAGGTCAGCACGTCGCAACGACCGGATTCCAGCGACTTGGCGCTTTCATCGGAAGTGTCAAAGGTGATCGGGGTGTACTTCAGGCCGTTGGCGCGGAAGTAGTCGGACACGTTCAATTCGGTGGTGGTACCGGCTTGAATACAGATGGTCGCGCCGTCGAGTTCCTTGGCACTTTTCACACCCAGCTTGCTGTTGGCCAGGAAGCCCACGCCGTCGTAATAGGTGATGAAGCCAGGAAACTTCAGGCCCATGCCCGCGTCACGGGAGCTGGTCATGGTGGAGTTGCGCGACAGCATGTCGATTTCGCCGGATTGAAGAGCAGTGAAACGCTCCTTCGCATTCAACTGGCTGAATTTGACCTTGGTCGCATCACCAAATACTGCAGCAGCTACAGCGCGGCAGAAGTCAGCATCGATACCGACGATCTTGCCGGTAGAGTCCGGAACCGAGAAACCCGGCAGACCGTCGCTCACGCCACACTGTACAAAACCCTTCTTCTGCACTGCATCCAGGGTTGCACCCGCCTGAGCGAACCCACTGACACCGAGCACTGCGGCTGCAGTCACGACCGCCAGGGTGGATTTCAACATCTTCATTCAAACCTCCAGTTTTGCTCTTGTTGTGTCGGAGCTTGAGCCCTGTCGCACCCTTTTGAGGCGTTGCTGACCCGTGTTGGCTTTTTTTAGGGTCAACCGACATAAGGACCGTCGCTATGAGTCTAGTAGGAGAAAATCCACATCATGGATAACTCACTTCTCACCAATCGGCCGAACGGGCTGTAGCCCTTTCACGTTCGCGAAGCCCGTAGCGGCCACTGGCGAACATCCATCACCGGATTCTTTGCTATCCCATGACCAGCCATACACTGATAGTGTTACCGCCAGGCATGAGATTGGTTGCACAGGCTTCCCCATAGCAAAGCCCGTACCAGACCGCTCGCTAAAGCGATTCAGCGCAAGATCAATAGCAAAACTTTCAACCTTGCGACATCTTCTTAACTGATAAACCGGTTGCGCACTCGAACCTCGCACTTAATGAGAGCGCACGCACAACAATGGAGCAGACATGACCGAGCCCCTGATTCTTCAACCCGTCAAGCCCGCAGACGCCTGCGTAATCTGGCTGCACGGGCTGGGTGCCGACCGCTACGACTTTTTGCCGGTAGCCGAAGCGCTACAGGAAAACCTGCTCAGCACCCGTTTCGTTTTGCCCCAGGCCCCGACTCGCGCCGTCACCATCAACGGTGGCTACGAGATGCCAAGCTGGTACGACATTTTGGCCATGAGCCCGGCCCGCGCCATCAGCCGCGAGCAGTTGGAGGAGTCCGCGCAACGGGTCGTTGATTTGATTGAAGTACAGAAGGCCAGCGGAATAGACGCCTCGCGGATCTTTCTCGCCGGTTTTTCCCAAGGCGGCGCCGTGGTTTTGCACACGGCCTTCCTGAAATGGCAGGGACCGTTGGGCGGCGTACTCGCCCTGTCTACTTATGCCCCGACCTTCAGTGATGAACTGGAGCTTTCCGCCAGCCAGCAGCGCATTCCGGTGCTGTCATTGCACGGTCAGTACGATGAGGTGGTTCAAAACTCCATGGGCCGGACCGCCTATGAGTATTTAAAGCAGCATGGTGTCACCGTGACATGGCAGGAATACCCAATGGGCCACGAAGTGTTACCCGAAGAAATTCGCGACATCGGCGTCTGGCTTGCAGGGCGTTTGCGCTAAAAGCTACCCATTGATCCATCCCACTACGCCGCGCCCGTTTCTTGCATTACACTGCCCGGCGTATATTCCTTAACCAATTGATGAGATGACCGTGCTCAAAGCACTCAAGAAAATGTTCGGTAAAAGCGAGACTGAGCAGCTCGCGCCAGTCTCCAGCGCTCCTTCTCATACTCCCAGCCACCGCACCGACGGTAATCAGCCTGGCCGGACCGCAACCGTAGCGGCACCGAAGCACGAGCCGGTGACCACACCGACCGCCCCCTCTGCCCCGGCCATTGTCTCTGAACAGCCGCGCAGCGAAGCCCCGAAACCAGCCAAACCGCGTCGCGAACCAAAGCCAAAAGCGCCGGTTATTCCCTGGAAACTCGAAGACTTCGTTGTCGAACCCCAGGAAGGCAAAACCCGCTTCCACGATTTCAAACTCGCCCCCGAACTGATGCACGCCATTCAGGACCTGGGCTTCCCCTATTGCACGCCGATCCAGGCACAGGTGCTTGGCTTCACCCTCGCGGGCAAAGACGCCATCGGTCGCGCCCAGACCGGCACCGGCAAAACCGCCGCGTTCCTGATTTCGATCATCACTCAGCTGCTGCAAACCCCGCCGCCCAAAGAACGCTACATGGGTGAACCGCGGGCACTGATCATTGCCCCGACCCGGGAACTGGTGGTGCAGATCGCCAAGGACGCAGCCGACCTGACCAAATACACCGGCCTCAACGTCATGACGTTTGTCGGCGGCATGGACTTCGACAAGCAGCTCAAGCACCTCGAAGCCCGTCACTGCGACATCCTCGTGGCCACTCCGGGCCGCTTGCTCGACTTCAACCAGCGCGGCGACGTGCACCTGGACATGGTCGAAGTCATGGTGCTGGACGAAGCCGACCGGATGCTCGACATGGGCTTCATCCCACAAGTGCGTCAGATCATTCGTCAGACCCCGCCGAAGAACGAGCGTCAGACGCTGCTGTTCTCCGCCACCTTCACCGACGATGTGATGAACCTGGCCAAGCAATGGACCACCGACCCGTCGATCGTCGAGATCGAAGCGCAGAACGTGGCCAGCGAAAACGTCGAGCAACACATCTACGCGGTGGCCGGCGCCGACAAATACAAACTGCTCTATAACCTGGTCAACGATAACGGCTGGGAACGGGTGATGGTCTTCGCCAACCGCAAGGATGAAGTGCGGCGCATCGAAGAACGCCTGGTACGCGATGGCGTCAACGCGGCGCAACTGTCGGGCGATGTGCCGCAACACAAGCGCATCAAGACCCTGGAAGGTTTCCGCGAAGGCAAGATCCGCGTGCTGGTGGCCACCGATGTTGCCGGTCGCGGCATCCACATCGATGGCATCAGCCACGTGATCAACTTCACCCTGCCGGAAGTCCCGGACGATTACGTGCACCGCATCGGTCGTACCGGCCGTGCCGGCGCCGATGGTGTGTCCATCAGCTTCGCCGGTGAAGACGACTCTTACCAGCTACCGTCCATCGAGGCGCTGCTGGGTCGCAAGATCAGTTGTGAAACGCCACCGACGCATCTGCTGCGGGCGGTTGAGCGCAAGCGCCCGTAACGCGGGTCGCAATATAAAAGGCGCAGCCGGAAACGGACTGCGCTTTTTTTTCGTCTGGTTTTTTTCAACAGGAGCTTGCTCGATACAACTAAAAGTCCATAATGGACAAATCAGTTTACTTTCAGCGCCCGGAGCCGACCAATGTCCAGCACGCCTTACGTGATCCCCCAACCCCAGGCCTGCGAACTGCTGGCGCAAGTGGACGTGCCGCAAATCCTGCGCAAATTGTTTCGCGATCTGGCCGCCGGGCAAGCCGTGCAGCCAGCACAACAGTTGGTGGAATTTCCAAAGGGTGCCGGGGACTTCATCAACTACCTGGGCGTGCTGGCCGAAGACGGCGTGTATGGCGTCAAGACCTCGCCTTACATCGTGCGCGAGCAAGGTCCGCTGGTGACCGCCTGGACACTGCTGATGTCGATGCAGACCGGCCAGCCGCTGCTGCTCTGCGATGCCGGTGAACTGACCACGGCACGCACCGCCGCGACGACGGCGGTGGCGGTCGATGCCCTCGCCCCGCTGAAGGCCCGGCGCCTGGCGATCATCGGCAGCGGCAAAGTGGCCCAGGCGCATCTGCACTACGTGAAGGATCTGCGAGATTGGCAAAGCATCAACCTCTATTCGCCGAGCCTGAGCGGCAAGAACGCCGAAGCATTGGCACCGCTCAAAAACCTCGACCCGCGACTGAGCATCGTCAACAGTCGCGAAGCCGCGATTCAGGACGCCGACGTGATCATGCTCTGCACTTCGTCCGCCGGACCGGTGATCGACCCGTCCAGGTTGAGCAAACCGGCGCTGATCACCTCCATCAGCACCAATGCCCCACGCGCCCATGAAGTGCCGCCACAGAGCCTCAATGACATGCAGGTCTTCTGCGACTATCGTCAGACCACCCCGGGCTCGGCCGGCGAGATGCTGATTGCCGGCGAGCAGCATGGCTGGGACAAACGCCTGATCATCGGCGACCTGCCCGACTTACTCAGCGAAAAAGTGCAGCGCCCTGAATACGACCGACATGTGTTCTTCCGCTCCATCGGCCTGGGGCTGGAAGACATTGCGCTGGCCAATGCCCTTTACCGCCTACAGCACTAACACCACAAACCTACAGGGGAATTCCACAATTTCGGCATTTGCGCCCCACAGGAGACGTTCATGAGCCAGGCAGATTTCATCATCATCGGCGGCGGGATTGCCGGCGCTTCCACCGGTTTCTGGCTGTCGCAGCACGGGCGGGTGATTGTGCTCGAACGCGAATCCCATCCGGCCTATCACTCCACCGGACGCTCGGCGGCGCTGTACACCGCCGCCTACGGCACGCCACAGGTTCGGGCATTGACCCAGGCCAGCCGCGACTTCTTCGATGCGCCGCCGCCCGGTTTCTGCGAACACCCGCTGCTGACCCCGCGCGGTGAGATGACCGTCGACTTCACTGGCGATCCGGCCGAGCTGAACAATCAATACCTGAGCGCCAAAGCCACCGTGCCGCAGATGCAACTGCTCAGCGCCGACGAAGCCTGTGCGCGGCTGCCAATCCTGCGCCGGGAAAAAGTCCATGGCGCGATCTACGACCCGACCGCCAGCGACATCGATACCGATGCCCTGCATCAAGGCTATCTGCGCGGTATCCGGCGTAATAAAGGCGAAGTGCATACCGACAGCGAAGTGCTGAGCCTGAGCCGTGACGCCGAAGGGCTGTGGCAGGTTCAGACCAACACTCAGACATTCAGCGCTCCGATCATCATCAACGCCGCCGGCGCCTGGGCCGACAAGATTGGCGAGCTGGCCGGCGCCCGACCGCTGGGCCTACAACCCAAGCGTCGCGCAGCCTTTATCTTCGCCGGCCCCGAGGGCCTGGATATCCATGACTGGCCAATGCTGGTCAGCCTCGATGAATCCTTCTACATGAAACCCGACGCCGGCATGTTCCTCGGCTCACCGGCCAACGCCGACCCGGTGGAACCGCACGATGTGCAGCCCGAAGAGCTGGACATTGCCATGGGCATCTACCAGATCGAAGAGGCCACCACCCTGACCATCCGCCGCCCGACCCGCACCTGGGCCGGCCTGCGCAGTTTCGTGCGCGACGGGGATTTGCTGTCCGGCTTCGATCAGCACGTACCTGGCCTGTTCTGGGTGGCGGGACAAGGCGGCTATGGCATCCAGACGTCGCCGGCCATGGGCCAGGCCAGCGCTGCGCTGGTGCGCGGCGAAGCCTTGCCCGAGCAACTCACCCGCTTCGGCCTGGATGCCGAGATGCTCTCCCCCGCCCGCCTGGGTTGATTTTCACCCTCAGGTGACGTGCCCACACGATTGCGGCAAACTTCCAGCGCCCCTTTTTAACGGGGCGCTGATGCTGCCTGGAGCTCCACTGTATGAACGCACCTGAAAAAGACTCGGCCGTGAACAATGCGTCCATGGACAACTACCGCGCAATTGCCGATGCGATCGCCACGTTGTTCTTTCCTCACGCCGAGGTGGTGCTGCACGACCTGCGCACGCAAAAGGTCGATTACATCGCCAACAACCTGTCCAAACGGGAAATCGGCGACGACTCATCGCTGGAAGACATGCTCAGCGAAGAGGTCAGCGAACGAAACATCGGGCCGTACGAAAAGCTCAACTGGGACGGCCAGAAGATTCGCAGCCTCAGCAGCGTGCTGCGCGACAGCGAAGGTCATCCGCTGGCGGTGCTGTGCATCAACCTGAATATCTCGTTGTTCGAAAACGCGAAAGCGGCGCTGGATCTGTTCCTGTCACCGACCAAACTGATTCCACAACCGGACTCACTGTTTCGCGATGACTGGCAGGAGCGGATCAACACCTTTCTGCATGCCTGGCTACGCGAACGTCAGTTGAGCCTGAATGTGCTGACCCGCGACCACAAACGCGAACTGGTGCTGGCGCTGCACGCCGAAGGCGCCTTCAAAGGCAAAAGCGCCTCCAACTATGTAGCCAATGTGCTGAACATGGGCCGGGCGACGGTGTACAAGCATTTGAAGGAATTGAAGGGTTGAGCCCTGAGAAGTGTGCTGTCTGCCATGGCCCCATCGCGAGCAGGCTCGTTCCCACAATGGACCTGCATGCGCAAGACTAATGTGGGAACGAGCCTGCTCGCGATAGCGATCGATCAATCGCCGTAAATATCCGACTTGAAATACTTCTGCGAAATCTTCTGGTACTCACCGTTGGCGCGAATGTCGTCGATAGCCTTGTTCAGGTCCGCCACCAACTGCGTGTTGCCCTTGCGCACGGCAATCCCGGCGCCCTCGCCCACGTATTTCGGATCCTTGAGCTCCGGCCCGACAAACGCATAGCCTTTGCCACGCGGCATCGACAGGAAATCATTCAGCGGAATGGTGTCGGCAAAAATGGCATCGAGGCGGCCGGCGGCCAGATCCATGTAGATTTCTTCGTTGTTGCCATAGCGCTTGACGTTGATGCCCTTGGGTTCGAAAACCTCGGTGGCATAGCGGTCGGTGGTGGTTGCGCGCTGCACGCCGACATTCTTGCCTTTGAGGCTGGCGTACTGGTCATCCACGACCGCGCCGTCCTTCATCACCAGACGCGACGAGGTGAAGTAGTACTTGTGGGTGAAATCCACCGACTTCTTGCGGTCTTCGTTGATCGTCATGGACGACAGCGCCATGTCGATTTTCTTCACTTTCAGGGAAGGAATCAGACCGTCGAATTCGCCTTCGACCCACACACATTTGACCTTCATCTGAGCGCACAGGGCATTGCCGATGTCGTAGTCAAAACCGACAATCTCGCCTTTGTCGGTTTTGGACGCAAATGGCGGATAAGCCGCTTCGATACCGATACGCAGGTCTTTCTCGGCGGCGAACAGGCTGCTGCACGCCAACAGGCTCAAGGCCAGGCCGGTGATGAGGGGAAATTTCTTCATGTTCGTTCTCTCGCGGGTTGTTGTAGGTTTGGCAAGACAGAAGAAAAACTGAAACGAGGATGCACGCTTTTTTGTACTTAGAATTCCATACTGGACTTTTACGTATTATTCGTCAATCGAGTAAACAGCCTGATGCCCGGCTTCTGGTCGGCTGATGGAATCAGAGTGTGGCCCAATGTAAAAAGGGCCGGGTCGGTGCTTCGCTTGTTGGCGAAGCACCGACCCGGCCCCCAGGAAATTACCGCGAACAGTTATTCCAATGCCGCGGCCGGCCCGAAGAACTCATAACGGCTTTGCTTTTCCGGCACGCCCAAGGCCTTGAGGTGACGCTTGACTGCCGCCATGAAGCCTTTAGGCCCCAGGAAGTACGCATCCACATCGCGCTGCGCCGGCAACCACTCGCCGAGTTGTTCCTGACTCAACAGGCCAACCTGGTGCGCCGCCGGGCTGACGCCGTCATCTTCGGCATAGCAATAGAAACGCTTGAGCTGCGGATGACGCTCGGCCAAGCCATCGATCCAGTCGCGGAAGGCATGAACGCTACCGTTGCGCGCGCAATGGATGAAGTACACCGGCCGCTCGGTCGCCAGCGCCGCCTCGAGCATCGCCAGCGTCGGGGTGATGCCGACGCCGCCACTGATCAGCACCAGCGGCTTGTCGCTGGCGGTCAGGGTGAAATCGCCCGCTGGCGGGAACAGCATGATGCTCGCGCCGACGTGCAGTTGATCGTGCAAATGGTTGGAAGCGCGGCCGCCGGTTTCGCGCTTGACGCTGATGCGGTACTGGCCTTTGTTGGCCAGTGCCGACAGCGAATAGTTACGCCGGATTTCTTCGCCATCGAGGATCAGTTTCATACCGATGTACTGGCCAGGCTCGGCAGCGAGAATCGGGCCTTTGTCCGCCGGTTCGAAGTAAAACGAAATGATTTCCGCGCTCTCCTCGACCTTGGCCACCACAATGAACTCCCGCGCACCGCGCCAACCGCCCGGAGCCTGGGCTTTCTGGTCGTAGATGCTGGCTTCGGCACCGATCAGGATCTCGGCCAATTGGTTGTAGGCCGCGCCCCAGGCGCTCATCACTTCAGGCGTCGCAATTTCGTCGCCCAACACTTCAGAGATTGCTCGCAGCAGGCAGCTACCCACGATCGGGTAATGTTCCGGAAGGATTTGCAGGGCCACGTGCTTGTTGATGATCTTGGCCACCAGGTCGCCCAACTGATCGAGTTGGTCGATGTGCCGCGCATACATCAATACACCGTTGGCCAGGGCACGAGGCTGATCACCACTGGCTTGGTGGGCCTGGTTGAACAGCGGGCGCACCTCTGGATATTCGCAGAGCATCATGCGGTAAAAGTGAGTGATCAACGCTTCACCACCGCTCTCCAGCAGCGGCACGGTGGATTTGATGATGGCACGGTCTTGAACGCTAAGCATAAGAGCAACTCCTGGGCTTTATATGAATAACCTTTGCTTATCAGTTTCCATGCCAACAATTAAATACTTATAAATCAATATGTTAAAAGCACAGTAGTCATATCGACACACATCGATTTATAGTCATACCGACTACACGGAGTCACTATGACTGCAAAACTACTGCTCACCACCCTGCTGCCCCTGGTCTCCGACCTGTCCCGCGAACTGCCCGAAGGCGAGCGCTATCGGCGCCTGCTCGAAGCCATGCGCGCCCTGCTCCCCTGCGACGCCGCTGCCCTGCTGCGACTCGACGGCGAATGGCTGGTGCCGCTGGCTGTGGATGGATTGAGTACCGACACCCTCGGCCGACGTTTCAAGATCAGCGAACACCCGCGCTTCGAAGCGCTGCTCAGCAGCCCCGGCCCGACTCGCTTCGCTGCCGACAGCGACTTGCCCGACCCTTATGACGGCCTGGTCGAGGGTCTTCACGATCACCTGGAAGTCCACGACTGCATGGGCTGCCCGCTGTTTATCGACGAACGTCCGTGGGGTTTACTGACCCTCGACGCTCTCGCCCCCGAACGCTTCGAACCGATCGAACTGGACGCCCTGCAAGCGTTCGCCAGCCTCGCCGCCGCCACGGTCAATGCCGCCGAGCGCATCGAGCGGCTGGCCATTCGCGCCGAAGACGAACATCAGCGCGCCGAGGTTTACCGTCAGGCCAGCGGCCAGCAAAACCGTGAAATGATCGGCCAGAGCAAGGCTCACAAACGCCTGATGGAAGAGATCAGCCTGGTGGGCGGCAGCGACTTGACGGTGCTGATCACCGGTGAAACCGGGGTCGGCAAAGAGCTGGTGGCCCAGGCCATCCACGCGGCGTCCCCACGGGCCGACAAACCAATCATCAGCCTCAATTGCGCCGCCCTGCCGGATACGCTGGTGGAGAGCGAATTGTTCGGCCATGTGCGCGGCGCCTTCACCGGCGCGACCAATGATCGTCGTGGCAAGTTCGAACTGGCCAATGGCGGCACGTTGTTTCTCGATGAGGTCGGCGAACTGTCGCTGACGGTGCAAGCCAAATTGCTGAGAGTGTTGCAGAGCGGGCAATTGCAGCGGCTGGGATCGGACCAGGAACATCAGGTTGACGTGCGATTGATCGCCGCGACCAACCGCGACCTGGCCGAGGAAGTGCGCAGCGGTCGCTACCGCGCCGACTTCTATCATCGCCTGAGCGTTTACCCGCTGCTGGTGCCCGCACTGCGGGATCGCGGTCGGGATGTGCTGCTGCTCAGCGGCTACTTCCTGGAACAAAACCGCTCACGCATGGGCCTCAACAGCCTGCGCCTGACCAGCGATGCGCAAGCGGCATTGTTGGCGTATGACTGGCCGGGGAACGTGCGGGAGCTGGAGCATTTGATTGGTCGCAGTGCGTTGAAGGCACTGGGCAACTGCAAGCAACGGCCGAAGATTCTCAGCTTGAGTGCTGCGGATCTGGATCTGCCCGATGGCGGCGTTGAACCCGCGCCGGAGCCAATGGGTGCCGCGCCAGCAGCGGCGTTAATTTCAGGAGACTTGCGTGAGGCCACCGAGCATTATCAGCGCCAACTGATCAGCGCCTGCCTGGAACGGCACCAGAACAATTGGGCCAGGGCGGCCCGTGAGCTGGGTCTGGATCGGGCTAATCTGGGGCGGATGGCCAAGCGGTTGGGTATGAAGTAACCCCGACATCATGGTTAGGTACTTCTGTGGCGAGGGGGCTTGCCCCCGTTCGGCCGCGAAGCGGTCGTGAAATGAGTGATGAGGTTAGTCTTGAAAAAAAACGGGAGCGCTTCGCACTCCAACGGGGGCAAGCCCCCTCGCCACAGGCAAGCTCCCTCGCCACAGGGCTTCACCGTTACTGGTAATGGGCATTTCCCCTAAAGCCTGCCCCCGACAAGTCGATAACCCGGCATCGATAGTTGTTGGCGATACCCGTAATCGCCTCACCTTTTTCCACAGAAGGTTTTTATGTCTTCCAACAAAGCCCGCGCAGATTCACTTTCGCTTCTGCTGTTTACCTTGCGCAGCGGCAAGCTGATGGCGATCAACCTGCTGAAAGTCAGCGAAATCATCCCCTGCCCGCCGCTGACCAAGCTGCCGGAGTCGCACCCCCACGTCAAAGGCATCGCCACCCTGCGCGGCGCGTCGCTGTCGGTGATCGACCTGAGCCGCGCCATCGGCGAGCGACCGCTGGAAGACCCGAACGGTGGCTGCCTGATCGTCACCGACATCAGCCGTTCCAAGCAGGGCCTGCACGTTCAGGCAGTGAGCAAGATCGTCCATTGCCTGACCACCGACATCCGGCCACCGCCCTTCGGCTCCGGTGGTGTGCGTTCGTACATCACCGGCGTGACCTCGGTCGACGGCACCCTGGTGCAAGTACTGGACATTGAAAAGGTCATCCACGGTATCGCCCCGGCGCAGATCGAAATGGCCCCGACTGAGCTGAGCATGGAAGATGCCGAAGTACTCGGCAATGCACGGATTCTGGTGGTCGATGACAGTCAGGTGGCCCTGCAACAATCGGTACACACCCTGCGCAACCTTGGTCTGCAATGCCACACTGCCCGCAGCGCCAAGGAAGCCATCGACTGCCTGCTGGACCTGCAAGGCACCGCCCAGCAGATCAACCTGATCGTCTCGGACATCGAAATGTCGGAAATGGATGGCTACGCCTTCACCCGCACCCTGCGGGAAACCCCGGACTTCTCGCACCTCTATGTGTTGCTGCATACGTCGCTGGACAGCGCGATGAACAGCGAGAAAGCTCGATTGGCCGGGGCTAACGGCGTGCTGACCAAATTCTCCTCGCCAGAACTGACCAAATGCCTGATCGCGGCGGCCAGGGCCGTCGCCGAACAAGGTCACTGAGTTTTGGCCGAGGACTTTTGTTTTCTGATGCGGCGCAACCTGGCTGAGGATGTGCCGCCTTGCACTTGGCCAAATGGCATTGAGTTGACCCAGTACCGTCCTGACCTCGCCGAAGCCGTTCATCATTTGATGGAACTGGGCTATCGGGAAGGTAGCGGTCGCGTACCGGCGCTGGATGTCTGGCAACAGCGTTTCGAAACCGATCCCGAATACGATCCGTCCCTGTGCTTCATCGCGTTCGACGCCGAAGGAATCGTCGGCGTTGCCCAGTGCTGGACCAGTGCCTACATCAAGAGCCTGGTGGTGCATCCGCGCGCTCAGGGCCTCGGACTTGGCCGTGCACTGCTGCTGCATGCTTTCAAGGTGTTTGAGCAGCGCCGCGAGGGTTTTGTGGATCTGAAGGTGCTGGAAAACAACCTTCGGGCGCAACGCTTGTATGAAAGCGCCGGGATGTATGTGGTCCGGCGGGAGCTGGTGCCAACCTGATATCGCTTTCGCGGGCCCACACAATCAGTATCAAGCCATCAGGTATACTTCGACCTCGACCACTACACGCCAAGGATGCCTGATCGTGAAAGCCACAACCCTGACCTTCCTCTGCCTCACCACCCTCGCCACCCAAGCCCACGCCTCCAGCCCCGACGCCTGGGCCGCCTACGACAAAGCCGTGCTCGCCAGTTGCACCAAGGCCAGCGGCCTGAAGAACGCCAAACCCGTCGGCAATGCCGCGCAATTCGATGACCGGGTCGGTTACACCGCGCTTCTGCTACAAGGCCAGTACCCGCAAAAACACATGAAAGGCCAGCAAGGCACCGAGCTGTGCCTCTACAACAAACAGGGCAAAACCGCCTACGTGACCGAGTGGGACTCCATCCGCCCAACAGCAAAAGCGCAATGAATGGCGCATAACTTGCTTCGGCACAAACCTTTGCGGTGGCATTTTGTCGCCGCTTCATGCCCTTTCAGGTGACTGGCCGTTCAATGAATACAACGTTTTCCTGCGTAGGTTGTGGCAAATGCTGCAACGACCACCATGTGCCCCTGACGCTGGCCGAAGCCCGGATGTGGGCGGCCGATGGCGGTCAGGTGATCGTGCTGGTGGAGGCCTTCCTCGCCAATGGCCTGGGCCTGCCCGCGCAGCAACGCGAACACGCCGAACGCCGTTCGGTGGCGGTTCGAAGCGGCGCCAGCAAGGCCCATGTGGCGATCACCTTTGCCGCGTACAACGTCGGCCCCTGCCGGAATCTTGACGAAGACAACCTCTGCCGCATCTACGAACGCCGACCGCTGGTGTGCCGCATCTATCCGATGGAAATCAACCCGCACATCCCGCTCAACCCATCTATCAAGGAATGCCCGCCCGAGTCCTGGGTAACAGGGCCGGATTTGATCATTGGGGGAGAGCTGGTGGATCAGGAACTGGCAGGATTGATCCAGCGCTCCCGTCAGGCGGATCGCGATGAGATTCAGACCAAGGAGGCGATTTGTGCGTTATTGGGGATTCGGACGACAGCGTTGAAGGGCGATGGATTTACCGCTTATTTGCCGGATATGAACGCGTTTGCCACGGTTATCGATCAGATTTCAGCGCAATCGCAGATGGAGTCGAGCAGTGATTGGCTGTTTCACGTGTCGGGTGAGGATATTGCCGGGCAAGTGCAGGCGGCGGGTGCACAGGTGGCAACCGATACACCGGTTAGCTATGCGTTTATTTCGTTGCGGGCAGCCTGAAACACCCAACCACTGCACAACTTTAGTTGCACAGTGGCTTGTCTGATGGTGAGTCAGCGAGCAGCAACCGCAAGGCATTCAACTTCCACCCGAGCATTCGCCAGCAGTTTTTTAGCCGCGAACGTTGTCCGGGCAGGTAGGCGATCGGCTGGGAAAGTCCGGCGGTAAACCGCATTCATGGCATCGAAGTCTTTGATATCGGCAAGTATGACCGTGCATTTGGCCACATGAGCGAGGGATGAGCCTCGACGTTGCAGTTCGGTGCGCAGGTTCTCCAAGGCCTGGGTCATTTGCGGGCCAATCCCGCCCTTGACCAGTTGGCCATCGGCATCCAGACCGAGCATCCCGGAAAGATAAAGGGTCTCACCGGCCTGTACCGCATCGGAAAATGGCAAGCCTTCTTCATTCGGAAAGTAACGTGGTGAATCGGGTACTGCTGGCGGCAAGTAGCGCTCGGTAATCGCTTGGTACTGGCCATTTTGCTTGAGACGCTCAAGGGCTGCATTCAGGTTATCGCGCAAGCGGGTGTCGCTTTTGCGCACGGCCATCGCCACACCATTGCCCAGCATCGGATCGTTGAGGGCAGGACCGGCGAAGTCGAACGCCTGTCCTTGAGGTTGGCTTAGCAGCGCTTGAGTGATTTCGATGGAGTCTTGCAGGGTGGCATCGATCTCGCCCGCCAGAAGACTGGCAATCAACTGATCGTTGAATTGAAAACTGCGCACCGTTACGCCCGCGTCCGCCCAACGCGCCTTGGCGAACGCTTCACGACTGGTACCCGCCAGGACGCCGATACGCTTGCCTTTGAGCGATTGCACATCCGGTTGCAACGTCGCGCCTTTGCGCGCCACCAGACGGCTACTCAGGGGATAAAGATTGTCGGTGAAATCGACCCGCTCGCGCCGCGCCTGTGTAGCTGTCATCGGCATGATCACGTCGAAGCGGCCGGCTTCAAGGGCATGGAGGTTAGTCGCGTAATCCTGATCGATCCAGACACAGCGGGATTCGAGTTCAGCACACAGTGCGTTGCCCAACTCGATGTTCAATCCGACTAGCTCACCTTTGTCGTTACGGCTCTCGAACGGTGGAACCAGGGCTTCGACCCCGAAGCGAATCTGCGGATCGACCGCAGAGGACACGCAGCCGGTGTTCAGGGCCACCAGAGAGAGCAGGGACAGGTTTTTCAGCAGAGACATCTGGCGACCCTCATCAAAAATTCACAGGGCGTGAATTCTTGATGAATGACAACCGTCTTTCCTAGAGGAATAATCGCGCGTCCTTGTGGGAACTGTCTCATTGGCGGGAGGACTAGTTACCCGCCAACAAAATACCTGAACTATCAGCGTTTACCCATCGAACGACGCGTGCCGGGAGGCGCTGCGCCAGGGGTCTTGGTGTGACCGTTCTTGGCGCCGTTTTTGTACCAAGGCTGGCTGGCATTTTTCGCGGCAGCCAATTCACCCGGTTTGAACGGGAACTTGAACGCCGGGATTGCCGCTTTGGTTTCGCTGTCTGCGCTGGAGTCGACGCTGTCTGGCAGGTCTGCCTGGTCGTCGCTCAAAGCGTCGACAACCGGCGGTTGTGTCGGGGAAGTCATGAAAGCTCCGGGTGATGCACATAGAGTCGGGCCCGGTAGGCGAGCCGCGAAAGGCGGCAGTATACCTGTCCCGTGAGCCGCAAGCTGCAGTTGGTCCGTCAGGTTTTGTGCTGACTGACCGACCGCTGCCGTACTCCGAACCTGTGAACGACGATAAACCACTGTGGCCTGCTCGCGATGAACGAACCTGAGTTGATTCGCGCAGCTCGCATAAAAGCGGCCAAGAATGTTAGCGTGCTTACCATTCATCACTGCCTGACGAGCCCTCCTCCCATGAAAAAGACCGTCCTCGCCTTCAGTCGTATCACCCCCGAAATGGTCGATCACCTCAAACAAGAATTCGACGTGATCGTGCCGAACCCGAAAAACGGCGACATCAACGCCCAGTTCAACGAAGCCCTGCCCCACGCCCACGGCCTGATCGGCGTCGGCCGCAAACTCGGTCGCGCACAGCTGGAAAATGCCAGCAAACTGGAAGTGGTTTCCAGCGTCTCCGTCGGCTACGACAACTATGACGTCGCCTACTTCAACGAACGCGGGATCATGCTCACCAACACCCCCGACGTGCTCACCGAAAGCACCGCCGACCTGGCCTTCGCCCTGCTTATGAGCAGCGCCCGCCGTGTCGCCGAGCTGGATGCCTGGACCAAGGCCGGCCAATGGCAGGCCACCGTCGGCGCCCCGTTGTTCGGTTGCGATGTGCATGGCAAAACCCTGGGCATCGTCGGCATGGGCAACATCGGCGCGGCCATTGCCCGTCGCGGTCGGCTGGGCTTCAACATGCCGATCCTCTATAGCGGCAACAGCCGCAAGATAGCGCTGGAACAGGAACTCGGCGCGCAGTTGCGCAGCCTCGACCAACTGCTGGCCGAAGCCGATTTCGTTTGCCTGGTGGTGCCGCTCAGCGAAAAAACCAGACACCTGATCAGCCATCGCGAACTGGCTTTAATGAAACCGAGCGCGATTCTGGTGAACATCTCCCGCGGTCCCGTCGTGAATGAACCCGCGCTGATCGAGGCGCTGCAAAACAACCGGATTCGCGGTGCCGGCCTGGACGTTTACGAGAAAGAGCCGCTGGCCGAGTCGCCGCTGTTTCAACTGAAAAATGCCGTAACCTTGCCGCACATCGGCTCGGCCACCCACGAAACCCGTGAAGCCATGGCCAATCGAGCCATGGCCAACTTGCGCAGCGCCCTGTCGGGTGAGCGGCCACAGGATCTGGTCAATCCGCAAGTCTGGAAAGGCTGACGAAAACGGGCAGGTGTTCAAACGCCTGCCCGTTGATACTGAAATAGAACATCCTGACAACAGAAAACTATAACTAACCTCGTAATTAATACACACCTTGCAATTCAGTCCGTCACCAAACAAACAATCCGCACGATAAACTCTCCTCACTTACCCGGCTCTGACGGAAATCAGTTTTGGAGAATAATTACCTTGAATCATCTGACAACCGATCAAATCATCAGAATCAGTAAAGCCACACTGATGCTGTTTATAAGTTTCTTTGGCCTGCTGGTGATGTATAGCAACTTTACCGACTATCCCACCAACTATGAGTACGTCGCTCACGTCCTGAGTATGGACACCACCAGCAACAATCCGAAGTACAGCTATCGAGCCATTACTTCGCCCATGCTTCACCATCGAATTTATTGGCTAATCATTACACTTGAAGTTCTCTTTACCGTTTACTGTCTGGTGGGCACCTACCATCTTTACCGAAACATAAATAGCAGCGCCAAGAAATTCCACGAGGCAAAAAAATTCGCCCTCATCGGATTAATGATCGCCTTTTTCATCTATTACGTCTGCTTGCAAGTTGTCGGTGTCGAATGGTTCAACATGGACGAATCACAAGAGTGGAATGCCAAGGACTGGGCTCGACACATCACCGACTTCATCTTGCCTTTATTAGTTTATGTGGCCTTGAAGATCGAGCACTGAGTATTAACGCGCCCGACCTTTAATTGGTTTCAAGCCAACTTGCCGTTCGCCTGGACCATCGGCGCCTTGGGTTTACGGAATACCAGCACGTTGCCCAGCATCACCAGCACCAACCCCATCAGTGCCGGCGCCGTCCATTGATAACCCTCGGCAAACGCCGATACATTCAGCGCCACCACCGGAAAGAGTACGGTGCAGTAAGCGGCACGTTCCGGGCCCATGCGCCCGACCAGCGTCAGGTAGGCGGTGAAGCCGATCACCGAGCCGGGAATGACCAGATACAACAGCGAGCCGATGTAACGTGCATTCCACTCCATGTCGAACGGGATGCCTTTGACCAGGCACCACACCGACAACATCGCCGCACCATACGCCATGCCCCAGGCGTTGGTGGTCAGGGGTTTCAGGCCGGCCTTCTGTTGCAAACTCGAAAGCATGTTGCCCGCCGAGAAGCACAAGGTTCCGAGCAGCGCCAACCCTAACCCGAGTAAGGTTTGCGGACTGGCGGTATGACCGGCCAGCTCCGGCCAGAACAACAGCCCAAGCCCGAACAAGCCCAAAGCGCCGCCCATCAGCACGTTACGGGCGATTTTCTGACCGAAGAACACCCGCGCATTGAGGGCGTTCCACAAGGTGGCGGTGGAAAACACCACGGCGACCAGACCGCTGGGGATCCACTGGCTGGCGGTGAGGAAGCACATGAAGTTGATGCAGAACAGGCACAGCCCCTGCGCCAGGCAAATCAGATGCCCACGACGGTTCATCATTTGCAGCCGCCGGCTAAGCAGCAACATTACGAACAGCACCAGCGCGGCGAGGCCGAAGCGATAGACAATCGACACTGGAATGGCCACCACGCCCAATTGCCATTTCAAGGCAATCCAGGTGGTGCCCCAGATCAGCACGGTCAGCAGGTATAACGAGAGGTTCATGGCCAGACTCCTGAATAGGCCTTCAGTGTCCGGTGCGAACGCCTTTTGCACTTGCATAAACTTGCGCTTTTGTCGGTCGGCGGGCTGGCAGGCCAATGTCTACGGAGTAGGATGCAAGGCGTTGGAGAGAACCGATCATGGCCGCACTGGAATCGCTGCAAGTCTTTCAAGCCCTCAACCGCTCGCCCAATGCTCGCCTGGAGCACAGCGCCGAGCTCGGTGACGGCTTGTCTGCGGCCTTGTGGAATAACCATCACGACGCCCAGGACTATGAAGCACCGAGTCATCACACCCTGTCCTGCTACATCGATGGCGGTACCGGCACCTTTCGCCGCGACCAACCCGGCATCAAGGGTGGCCCGGACAAGCTGTGCATTCTGCCGGCCGACCATCAGTCTGGCTGGGTGATCAACGGCACCATTCGCCTGGCCCACTTGTATTTCAGCCCCGAACAATTTGCCCTTGGCTGCGTCACGCTGCTGGATCGCGAGCCGCGGGAATTGCAATTGCGCGAGCACACCTTCCTCGAAGACCCGCAGCAGGCCCGACGTTTTCGGCAGTTGATCGCCCTCAACTGGGACGAGCCGGGCGAACGGCTGCTCACCAGCAGCCTGGCCCACGAAATGCTCAGCCATGCCTTACTCAGCCAGGTCGGCGTGCGCCAGGGCTTGCGCCTCAAGGGTGGATTGGCGGCGCATCAGCGACGGCAGTTGGTGGAATTCATCGACCATCGATTGGCCGAAGCGATCAGCCTTGGGCAACTGGCGGCGTTATGCGCGCTGTCGGAATATCATTTTGCGCGAATGTTTCGTGTGAGCTTCGGCCTGCCGCCGCATCAGTATGTGCTGGCCCGCCGACTGAGCCGCGCGCGGGAATTGTTGCGCGCAACGTCGCAACCATTGGGGGAGATTGCCTTGGCGTGCGGGTTTGCCAGTGCGAGTCATTTCACCAACCGGTTTCGCCAGGCACTGGGTGGGACGCCGGGGGAATATCGGCAGGCGTTTTTGCGGTAGCCCTGAAATTTTCAGCGCCTGTCAGGCAGCCATCGCGGGCAAGCCCGCGATGAACGATGACGCGGTCTCTGGTCAGAACTCCAATGTGCTGGAAAGCGTCACCTGCCGCGAATCGCCCATGGACACAAAGAACCGGCTCGCCGCCGAGGTGTAGTAGGTGCGGTCAAACAGGTTCTTCACGTTGAGCTGGAACTTGACCTTCTGTCCTTCGACCTTGGTGTCATACGTGGCGAACGCATCGGCCACGGTGTAGCTCGGCAGGTCGAAATCATTCACCGCGTTACCCGCCCGCTCGCCGACATAACGCGCACCCGCGCCAACCCGCAACTGATCGCCACCGACGATAGTGCCGAAGTCGTAGACCGCCGACAGCGAGCCGGTGTTTTTAGCGACGTTTTGCAGGCGCTTGCCTTTGTAATCCGGGTCTTCGGTGACTTCGGCATCGGTGTAGGCATAGCTGCCGATCATGCTCCAGCGGTCACTGAGCTGCCCGGTCAAATCCACTTCCAGGCCACGGGAGCGCACTTCGCCGGCGGCGCTGTAGATCGTGGTCGGACCTTCCGAGTTGGCCACCAGCACGTTGCGTTTCTTGATGTCGAACAGTGCGACGTTACCGGTCACGCGCCCCGGAATATCGAGCTTGGCGCCGATTTCCCAGGACTTGGCTTCTTCCGGTGCAACGCTGCCATCGAGCACGGTGCTGCTGCCGCTCAACGGCGCGATGGTCGAGTTGGGTTTGAAGGATTCGGTGTAGCTGCCATAGAACGACAGCGCGTCGGTGTAGCGGTACACCAAGCCGGCGCGCGGTACCCACTTCTGGCCGTTGCTATCGGTGTTGGCCTTGAACGGTACACCTTTGCCGGCGTACTGGTCGTATTCCTGGAAACGCCCGCCAGCCACCAGAATCCACTGGTCGTTGAGGTGGATCGAGTCCTGCAGGAATATTGAATCGCTGCGCAGTTCATCGGTCTGGGCGCTGTCGGCCGGGCTGACGGTGGTGCCTGCCACTTCGCGGCCATACACCGGGTTGACGTAGCTGAAGGTGCTCAGGCTTTTCTGGCGGATCAAGTCTTCGCGGTAGATCTTGCGGTACTCGTCATCGACGCCGAACACCAAGTCGTGCTGCATGCCCAGTACATTGACTTTGCCTTCAAGGCTGGCGGTGGTGAAACGGTCGGTGCTGATGGCGTTCTGAGTGCCGTCCATGCTGCGGGTCAGCGTGCCTTTCTTGGTGTCGATGGCGGTGATGCGCACCTGGCTGGCGTCGTAAGTTTCGCGGTTCCAGCTGTAGCCGAAGTGGGCTTTCCAGTTATCGTTGAGTTCGTGATCGGCTTCGAAGTGATACAGGTCCGAGCGGCCTTCCATGTTGTTGAACGGTTCGTCGAGGCGCTCATTGCGCGAGATGTCCAACGGGTGGTTGGTGCGCGGATCGATCACGGTGCCACGGTCGAATGGGGTCAGGAATTCCCGGTGTTCATAGGAGAACAGCAGCTTGGTGCTTTCACCGAACCAGGCCAGGGACGGCGCTACCAGCGTCTCGCGATGGGTGCCGAAATTGCGCCAGTAATCTTCGTCTTCGTGGTCCAGGACCATGCGGTAGGCCAGCCCGGAATCGCCCAGCGCGCCGGTGCTGTCGAGGCTGCCCCCGCTGCCGTTCTTGCCGTCGCCGTAGGTCGAGCCGCGCAGGGTCAGCGCGTTGTATTGCTCAAGCTCGGGCTTCTTGCTGACCATGTTCACCACGCCGCCCGGGTCCTGAATGCCGTAGAGCAAGGAGGCCGGGCCTTTGAGCACTTCAACCCGGTCCACAGTGGCATTCAGGCCACGGCCCTGGATCACCGGCATGCCGTCGCGCATGATCGAGCCGTTGCGGTTGTCGCCAAAACCGCGGGTCATCACCGAATCCTGGGTACTCGCCAGTGTATTGCCCTGGGTGATGCCGCTGACGTTGGCCAGCGCATCATCCAGATTGCGTGGCGCCTGATCGCGAATGACCTGAGCAGGGATCACGTTGACGGTCTGGGGGATTTCCTGGAGCAAGGCTGACGAACGCATCACCGAACTGGTGGGCGGCGGCTGATAACTCATGGGTTGTTGCGCCACCGAGGTGATGGTGGTCGCACCCAGGTTCAACGTGCCTTCGCTGGGCACGGGTTCCAGGGCCAGGGTCTGGGCGTCGGTGCGACGGAAGGTGAAACCCGAACCGCTGAGCAAACGCTGCATCGCCTGTTCGGCGCTCATCTGCCCGCTGAGCGCCGGAGCGGTAATGCCGTAAGGCGCTTCGTCGGTGTAGACCACGCTGATGCCGGTGATCCGGCTGAAGTCGCTCAGGGCCTGGGGCAGCGGTTTGGCGGCCATGGCAAAACTGAACTGCGTGCGCTGCTGGGTACTGCTGGCCTCAACCGCCGATGCCACGCTCGACGGCAGTAATGCCAATGCTGAAATGCTTAATGCAGACGCACCGAACCAATGTTTGACCGAACCCGATTTTGCCCTGGACTTCATTGCTCACTGACCTGTGTAGAACCTACGGGATGCGAATGACTCGCAGTTTCAGTCACTACACGAATGGCGCTCGGGTTTACCTCACCAGAAAGTTGAAAATATTTTTATGCAGGAAGATGTAGTACCTCGCGATGAGGCCCGATGCTTCACCGCAAAATAATCAACTGCCCCAAAACATGATGCTGCTCAAACCCCATCACGCCCTGCAGCGAACTCAACACCGCCTGCGGATCCTTGCTCGGAAAACTGCCACTGACCCGCCGCACCGCCAGTTCCTCATTGAGCAACACAATGCGCCCCGGGTAATAACGCCGCAGATCCTGCACCACATCGGCCAGTGTCGCCTTGTAGTAATTGAGCCAGCCCTGACGCCAGGCCAACTGCGCTTCGCTGTCGACGGCGTGGAGTTTTTCCGCTGAACCGTTGCTGTAAGCAACTTGCTGGCCGGCGCTCAGAATTTGCTGTGCGGTGTTCTTGTCCGCCGTCACTCCAACCCGCCCCGATAACACCGTGACTTGGGCGCCATGGGGCTGCAGACGCACTTCGAACTGCGTGCCCAGTACCCGCGCCTCGCCTTTTTCCGCCCCCACCACAAATGGCTCGCCGGTATGCGTCACGCTGAAAAAACCGGCGCCACGACGCAATTGGACGTGCCGCTCACCCCGGCTGAAATCCACCGCGATGGCGCTGTCGGCATCCAGCGTCACTTGCGACTGATCCGCCAGCGTGACGGTGCGAATTTCCCCCGGTGCCGACACATAGTCCGCGCCCAGATCATCGACCCAGCGTGACGGCTGCCAACCTGCGCCGACGCTGATCATCAGCAGCAGACACGCCGCCATCGCCAACGCACCGGACCAACGCCGAACCCCGGCCCGGCCCGAGCGATTCATGGCATTGAGGTAACCCTGCAAGGCAAAAGCATCTTCATCAGCCAGGGTCCGCGCCGGTACTTCGCTCAACTCCCACACCACTTGCGCCCGGGCATACGCTTCGGCGTGGGCCGGATCGGCCTGCAACCAGCGACTGAACGTGAGCTGATCACCGCTGCTGGGCTGGTCGTGCAACAGACTCAGCCAGGCGAAGGCGGCTTGCTCCTGAGCGGGTGTCGGCGTGACGCGTTCGGTGTGGTTCACGGTGCGTTCCCTGGCGTGCGCGGTTGGGGTTCCCGCAGGCTGGCTTTGCAAGCCTCAAGGGCGCGCATCATATGTTTTTCCACAGCGCTTTGGGACAGGCCCATGGCCTTGGCGATTTCGGCGTATTTGCGGCCATGGATACGGTTGAGCAGAAAGATCTGCCGCGTGCGCTCGGGCAATGCGCGCAAGGCGGCTTCGACGTGACGCAAATCGTTGCCCGCCTCCAGCGCCGCTTGCGGCTCCCAACCTTGACTGTCCGGTGGCTCCGGCATCCAGCCTTCGTTGACCCGCACTCGCGCGCCTTCACTGCGTAAATGGTCGATGGCGATGTTGCCGGCGCAACGCAGCAGATACGTGCTGAGTTCTTCGACCTGCACCAGCGGCCGGCGCCAGAAACGCAGGAACAAGTCCTGTACCAGATCCGCCGCCGTCGCCCGACAGCCGACACGACGACTCACCAGCGCTTCCATCTGCGAACGCTGGGACAGGAACACCTGAAGAAAATGCGCACGATCGCCGCGATATTCATCGTGCTCGGCGTCATGGGATTCGGGAGGGCGGGTGATCATCGGGTCACAGAAACCGGGTACGGCCTCGTGAACGCCACGGGACCAACAAGCCAGTGATATTAATGATAAATATTCTCATACGCAAAGGAGGCGATGAGATAACGGCCAAGCGCCGATTGCCGGGAGCAAGCTCCCTCGCCCCAGGGGACCGGTGGACACTGAAACAAAAACGGGCCTGCAATCGCAGGCCCGCTTTCATCAGGAAGGTAAAAGGTGAATCAGGCCTCAGCCGTTGAGCGCAGCCTGTTCGTTCTCGAGAAATTCATCTTCAAGCAGCGCATCGGCATGAGCGCCCCTATCGAACGGCACCACAGCGGCGCGTGGTTTGCCGCGCAATTTGCCAAACATATGCTCCAGAGCATGTTCAAGTTTTTCGGCTGCCCCGTCGATCGCCAATTCCAGGGAGTCGGCTTTATGAGTAACGGAAATCGGTTGGTGGCCCTTTGGCCGCGCTTCCAGCTGGCAGCGCATGTCATGGGGACCAGGCTTGTCGCCGTTCTCGTCCCGCAGATGGACCTCGACGCGGGTCAGGTCCTCTTCATAACGTTCGAGCGTGCTCTCAATGGTAGTACGTACCCACTCCTCCAGTCGTTTACTGCTTTGAATATGGTTATCGCTATTGACTTGGATTTGCATAGTTCTTCCCTTATTTCAGCTAGCTCGCAAGAGGCGCATCGGCTGGCCCTTGGGCGTCATCACCGCAACCTCTTGGTTACACAATCGGTGTGTGTGCAGAACATTTCAACCCCTAAAAGAAGATAAATTTTCATTCGCAAAAAAAGCCGGACAAGGAGCAAAAGCACTGTTATGGTCGGGAGTTGGGTCGCCTCGCTCTTTTGTCATAATTGCTCACATCTGCCGCTCCGCCAGTGGGTGCAGGCTGCGAAAAACCGCTGCCTCTTCCACCAGCCAGTCATGCACCGCACGCACGCCCGGATGGCTCAGCGCCCCCGGCGCATAAAGCAGCACGTAACGCTTGTGATTGGGCACCGACAGGCCAAACGGCACGATCAACGTCCCGCGCTCCAGCTCATCGTTGAGCAGTGTTCGCCGCGCAATCGCCACGCCCATGCCGGCAATTGCCGCTTCAATGGTCAGGTGATTGCGATTGAAGGTGTGCCCACGCCGCACGTCAGCGCCCTCGAAGCCGATGGCATTGAGGTAATACTCCCATTCCGCGTATTCGTAGCTGCCACGCCAGGCGGTGATGTCGTGCAACAGCGGAAAATGCACCAAGTCCGCCGGGCCATGCAGCGGCGGCCGCCCGCGCAACAGGCTCGGGGCACACACCGGAAATATCTGCTCGTCGAGCAAGGCTGTGGATAACAATCCGGGATAACTGCCGTCATTGAGATCAATTGCCAGATCGAACTCGCCTTCGTGCAATGGGATGCTGCTGTCTTCGGCCACCAGCCGTAACTGGATATCCGGAAACCGCTGCTGCAAACGCGGTAGGCGCGGGGTCAGCCATTTACTCAGGAACGATGGAATCGAGCGCACGCGCAAAATCCCGCTGATCATTCCCGCATCCAGTCGTCGCAATTCCGCATCGATGCTGCCGTAGGCTTCGTTGACGGTAATAGCCAATCGCTGGCCTTCGGCGCTCAACTCCACACCCCGGGCGCGACGGTGAAACAGGCGAAAACCCAGCCGCTCTTCCAGTTGCCGAATTTGCTGACTGACCGCACCCGGCGTGATGTGCAGTTCTTCGGCGCAACGGGTGAACGACAAGTGCCGCGCGGCACAGGAAAACACGTGCAGCCAGACGTACGTCTGGGCGTGCAATTGACGGCTCATCGTTTAGTCCTGCTAAAGGCTTTCTTAGGAAGTTTCGTTGGTCACGTAGGACCGAGGTAGGCAGTATCGCCGACATTGCGCTTGGCCTACAAAAATGGCGGCGATTTCTCTTCCATTGTTTGTATAGGCTTTAGCATGGCTATCAGTGTTTTCGATCTCTTCAAAGTCGGCATCGGTCCGTCCAGCTCCCACACCGTTGGCCCGATGCGCGCCGCTGCGACCTTCGCCCAGGCCCTGGATGAGCAAGGTTCGCTGGATGACGTACGGCGGGTAGAAATCCGACTTTATGGTTCGCTTTCAGCCACTGGCGTCGGCCATGCCACTGACCGCGCCTGCGTCATGGGCCTGATGGGCGAATGGCCGGACAGCATCGACCCGACTTCTATCGATTCACGTATCCAGCACCTGCGCGAAACCGGCGAACTGCGCCTGGCAGGCCAATCGACCATTGCCTTCAACTGGCAGCGCGACCTCCTGCTGCTCGACGAGTGCCTGCCCTACCACCCCAACGCCATGTCTCTGACAGCCTTTGGCGAAACCGGTGAGTTGTTCGAGCAGACGTACTACTCGGTGGGCGGTGGTTTCATCATCGAAGCGGCCGAAGCCGAGTCTGGCATCGCACCGGCCAGCGACGTGGTGCTGCCCTACGATTTTTCCAGCGCCGCCGAATTGCTCAAACTCTGCAACCAACACGGCCTGCGGGTTTCCGAGCTGATGATGGCCAACGAACGGGCCTGGCGCAGCGATACCGAGATCCGCCAGGGATTGCTGCATATCTGGTCGGTGATGCGCGAATGCGTCGAGCAAGGTTTGCGGCACGAAGGCATTCTGCCCGGCGGCCTGAATGTTCCGCGCCGAGCCGCGAAACTGCACCGCAGCCTGTTGGAAATCGGCAAACCGAATGTCATCAGCTCCACCCTCTCAGCCATGGAGTGGGTCAACCTGTTCGCCCTCGCCGTGAACGAAGAAAACGCCGCTGGCGGGCGGATGGTCACCGCGCCTACAAACGGAGCGGCAGGGATCATTCCCGCCGTGCTGCACTACTACATGAAATTCAACCCGGACGCGTCGGACGATGACGTCGTGGCGTTCTTTTTGGGCGCGGCCGCCGTAGGCATTCTCTGCAAGAAAAACGCTTCGATCTCCGGCGCTGAGGTCGGCTGCCAGGGCGAGGTCGGTTCGGCCTGCGCCATGGCTGCCGCCGGCTTGGCCGACGTGCTCGGCGCCACTGCGGAGCAACTGGAAAACGCCGCCGAAATCGGCCTGGAACACAACCTCGGCCTGACTTGCGACCCGGTCGGCGGCCTGGTGCAGGTGCCGTGCATCGAGCGCAACGCGATAGCCGCGGTGAAGGCGATCAACGCCACGCAAATGGCCCTGCGCGGCGACGGCAAACACTTCATTTCCCTGGACCGGGTGATCCGCACCATGCGCGACACCGGCGCCGACATGCACGACAAATACAAAGAAACTTCACGGGGCGGCCTGGCGGTGAGCTGGGTGGAGTGCTGAGGAGCACTTCCTGACCGTCCGCAATACGTGAGCCCGAGCAAGAATAATAACGAGGCAAAAACGATGACCGAAATACGTACACCTGCTGCCGATAATCCCGCTGTAGACCTGACACGTAATAGAGAAATAACCCACAAAGGCTGGAGTAAACACGACACCACCTGGATGCTTGGCCTCTATGGCACAGCGATTGGCGCCGGCACGTTGTTCCTGCCGATCAACGCCGGTGTCGGTGGTTTCTGGCCACTGCTGCTCCTAGCGGTACTGGCCTTTCCGATGACCTTCTTCGCCCACCGTGGCCTGACGCGTTTCGTGCTGTCCGGCCGTTCCGGGGACATCACCGAAGTGGTGGAAGAACACTTCGGCATCGGCGCCGGCAAGCTGATCACGTTGCTGTATTTCTTCGCGATCTTTCCGATTCTGCTGGTATACAGCGTGGCGCTGACCAACACCTTGAGCAGTCTCATGGAGTACCAGTTGCACATGACACCGCCGCCTCGGGCGATTCTGTCGCTGGGGCTGATTCTCGGCCTGATGGCGATCGTGCGTTGTGGTCAGGGCGTCATCGTCAAATGCATGAGCGTGTTGGTTTACCCGTTCGTCGCGGCATTGCTGCTACTGGGTATCAGCCTGATTCCGAACTGGAACGGCGCGTTCTTTGCCACCGCCAGCGAAGGCATGCCGCTACCGCTGTTCTTCAAAACGTTGTGGCTGGCGATTCCGGTGATGGTGTTCTCGTTCAACCATTCGCCGATCATCTCCGCCTTCGCCGTCGATCAGAAACAGCGTTACGGCGAGCAAGCCGAACGCAAAAGCAGCGGCATTCTCGCAATCGCTCACGCGATGATGGTCGTCACGGTGATGTTCTTCTGCTTCAGCTGTGTGCTGGCGTTGTCCCCGGCTGATTTGGCCGCGGCGAAGGCGCAGAACATTTCGATCCTGTCGTACCTGGCCAACCACTTCCAGACGCCGGTCATTGCTTATGCCGCACCACTGATTGCGCTGGTGGCAATCACCAAATCCTTCCTCGGCCATTACATCGGCGCCAGCGAAGGCTTTCAGGGCCTGATCGTGAAAAGCCTGCGTGGCCGTGGTCGAGTCATGTCCGCCCGTTGGCTGAACCGCCTCACTGCGCTGTTCATGATCCTCAGTTGCTGGGCCGTGGCGACCTTCAATCCGAGCATCCTGGGCATGATCGAAACCCTCGGCGGGCCGATCATTGCGTGCCTGTTGTTCCTGATGCCGATGTACGCCATCCGCCGCGTGCCAGCCTTGCGCCAGTACTCAGGCCAGGCCTCGAACGTGTTCGTGGTGCTGGTCGGTCTGATTGCACTGTCTGCGATCATCTATTCATTTATGCCCTGAAACGGGCAGGCAAAAAGAAGGCGGGCCAAGGTGCCCGCCGTTTTTTTTGCCGTATCCATTGTCCGACAGTTTTTCCGGCATGCCCCTTGCTGTATCCCCTACGCGGCACGGAAGAAAGCGCATGAACATGGAAGGCCGGTGGTCTGGTATTGCGAACTAATCCCGATCATGGCCGTCAACAACTGCACGTTCAATCAGGCGGTGACGCATTATGGACAACCCTTTTCAGCTCATTACCGATGCTTTTGCAGCGGATTATCAAATCAACCTGAGCATCCAGGGCCTGGACGGCAGCATCATGCTGACCCTCTCCAACGCTGGCCGCGTGGTGGCCAAACGGATGATCAGCGCCGAACAACGCAATGACCCCAAACGCCTCAAACGCCTGGTGCAAAGCATTCAGTTCGGCATCGCCATCGAACAGGGTCAATGCGCCGTGGCCATCCTCGAAGCCATGACCGACGGCGACAACCGTAAGCTGCCGCCGCCACAGGCCAAAGCCCGGCCCCGACCTGAAATCGGGCTTTAGAGCTCGCCCTTCTCCACTTCGGGATGCTCACCGGAACCCGCACCGATCTTGCGCTGCGGGTGTTCGATCTTCACCGAAGGAAATTGCGACGAAGCGTAACGCACCACCAGAATCGAAAACGCCAGCAGCAGAATCCCACCGCACAGGTAGATGATCCCCAGGTCCGGCGGATTGTGGTGTGAGACGTTGGAGATCAGCAGCCGCGTCAGCGCGGTGATCGCCACGTAGATCAGGAAGCGCACCGGCATGTGGTTGGTCTTGAAGTAAATCCCGACCATCGCCCCCAGTTCCAGGTAGATGAACAGCAACAGGATGTCATCGATCTTGATGTGCCCCTGTTCCAGCATCCCGATGAACTCCATGACCGCCGCCCAGGCAGTCACCGCACCGATGGCGAACAGCGCCAGGTAGTGGAAGGTCTCGACGAACAGGTTGCCCAGGGACTCGGCCAATTGGTGCACGTTCTGCCGCAGGTTCTCGGCCCAGTTGATTTTCACGATGATTGTTCCTTAGCTCGGTTCGAGCGGATGATGCGGGTTGGACGTGACGGTTGTTCTGCATGCAGAAAAAAGGCCAGGGGTTACGTGCCACATGATGGCGAGGTGCTTTAAAACGCGCTCCGTGGCGTTTGGTCGCAGGTCAACACCAAACCTGTAGCCGCGAACGGAGCGCCGCCGTTCACCTGACAAACCCTGAATCCGGTCTACATTAAAAAGCCACTACCCAAAGCGCAGGGATTCGCTTATCCTTTTCGCTGTATATAGATACAGTAGTCGAAACAGACAACTAATGTGAAGGCATGTGAGGTGGTGAATGGCCGTCGAAGTGGTATACCGCAGCAGCCGAGATCTGGAGCGCTTGTTCATGGATAAAGCCGAAGCTGACCGTCATGACAAAATGCTCGAACTGGCCGAATTGCTGGCTGAAGTGTTGCAAAAAGCCGTTCCGTCCCTGACCGAACAGCAAGTGGAAGAAGCCGGGATCTACATGGCGAAGAACCGCGATGTGTTCGCCAAGGCATTCAAGAGCCAGCCGGACGCGCTGTCCGAACTGCTGAATGCGCCGGCTGAAGTCGCTGAAAAAGCTGCCCCCGTTGAAGTCGCTGCACCTGTTGAAGTGGCGCCTGCTGAGCCGACCAAGCCAGCCAAAGCCGCCAAGACGCCGAAGTAAGCAATACCCGAATTGAATAGGCCCTGAGTCCAATGGCTCAGGGCCTTTTTCATGTCCGCAAAAAGTCAGGCCTCGGGTTGCTCCAGCGCTTCGACCAACGCTTTGAAGAACCGCGCCGCCTCGCCGCCGGTGACCACACGGTGATCGAAAGTCAGGGACAGTGGCAGGATCGGATGCACCACCACCGCGCCTTCGACCGCCACCGGTTCATCGTGGATCGCCCCGGCGGCGAGGATCGCCACTTGCGGCGGCACCACCACCGGGTTGGCGTAGCGGCCGAACAAAGTGCCGAAATTCGACAGCGTCAGGGTCGCGCCCATCATCTCCTGAGGCGGAATCGAGCGCGCCTGCACATCGGCCCGCAGGCGCATCACACCCTCTTTCAAATCCGCCGATGTGCGATTGCCGACATCGCGCAGCACCGGCACGAACAAGCCGTCAGGCGTATCCACGGCAATACCCAGGTCGAGCCGTTCGTGTTGTTTGAGCGACAGGGATTTGCCATCGAAGGCGCTGTTGAGCACCGGCTCCACCGCGCAGGCCGCCGCCATGGCTTTAGCCAGACGAATCAGTGGTTCTCGCGCCTGCCCCCAGCGATGCAGGTCGGCATCACCGAAAATCGTCACCGGCACCACTTCGGCATGAGACCTGGCCATGTTCAGCGCCATGCTGCGTCGCACACCACGCAGCTTCTCGCCGCCGAAACGCTCACGTTCAACCTGGGCTGCGCTTTCCACATCGCTGCGGGTGATCTGGCCGTCCTGGCCGGAGCCGACCAATGCGCTCAGTTCAACGCCAAGCTGGCGTGCCAGTTGACGCACTGCCGGCGTGGCGCGGTTCGCCAGGTATTCGCGGGTCGAAGGCGCAGCGCCGATAAAAAAGGCATCCTCCTGATTCGTGCCGCCGCCCTCCAGTCGCCCTACCACGGTGCCCGCATCCGCTTCGCCTTCGTAACCGAGCAGCGGTTCTCCGACGTGCAGGATGTCGCCCTCGCCGCCAAACGTTTTCGCCACCACACCGTCGTAGGGCGCCGGAATGTCTACCAGCGCCTTGGCGGTTTCCACCGATACCAATAGCTGGTCGGCCTTGACGGTATCGCCGACCTTGACGTGCCAGCGGACGATTTCCGCTTCCTGCAAGCCTTCGCCCAGATCCGGCAGTTTGAAATATTTCATCGCAACCTCCTCGGCCTCAGGCGTCTGTTCAGGAATGCAGCAATACGCTGTCGCAGGCATGAAGAATGTCTTCGACACCGGGCATGTACAGCGATTCCAGTCGATACAGCGGCGGCGGAATGTCTGGCGCGGTAACCCGCTGGATCGGTGCCTGCAAATCCAGCAATACCCGTTCGTAGAGGCTGGCGGCGATTTCCGCGCCGACCCCGCAAGAGCGCGGCGCTTCATGCACGATCACGCAGCGACCGGTCTTGCGCACCGAGGCCTCCAGGGTGTCGAGGTCCAGCGGTTTGATACTGGCGACATCGATCACTTCCGCCGAGATGCCTTGCTCGGCCAATTGCGTGGCGGCTTGCAGGGTTTCCATCACACTGGCGCCCCAACTGATCAAGGTAATGTCGCTGCCTTCACGCAGGGTGAAACAGCGGTCCAGCGGCAGGCGCTTGCCGTCATCGAGCAGCGGTTGCGGGTTCATTCGATAGAGTCGGGTGGGTTCGAGAAATATCACCGGGTCGGGGTCATCGATGGCGGCGAGCAACAGACCATAGGCCCGTGCAGGCGAGGACGGGATCACCACCCGCAACCCCGGAATGTGCGCGAACAGGGCTTCAGTGCTTTCACTGTGATGTTCCGGCGCGCGAATCCCTGCGCCCATCGGCGAGCGCATCACCATCGGGCAGGTGATCCGCCCGCGCGTGCGGTTGCGCATGCGGCTGGCGTGAGACACCAAGTGCTCCATGGTGGCGTAGATGAAGCCCATGAACTGGATTTCCACCACCGGTTTCAGGCCTTGGGCCGCCATGCCCACCACCAGCCCGCCGAGCATGGTTTCGGCCAGCGGCGAATCGATCACCCGCTTGAAGCCAAAGCTGTCGCGCAGGCCCAGCGTGGCGCGAAACACGCCACCGTTCACCCCGACGTCTTCACCGAGGACAATGACGTTCTCGTCCTCGCTCATGGCCCGATGCAACGCCAGATTCACCGCTTCCAGCAGCGTCACTTTGCCGTTACTCATCGCTCGAACCTCCTGTCCGGCGCGCCACCCGTTCAAGGAAATCTTCACGTTGCTCGGCCAAGGCTTGCGGCCACTGGGCGTAGACATAATCGATCACCGATTCCGGTGCCTGCAGGCCCGCCGCTTCGAAGTTATCCACAGCACGCTGCACCAAACCCTGGCATTCGCTGACCAGCGCCTGTTCGCGGCCTTCGTCCCACACGCCCTGCCCGGCCATGAAGCGTTGCAAGCGTTTGATCGGTTCTTCGAGCCAGGCCTGCTTGACCTCGTCCGCCGACCGGTAGCGCGTGGCATCGTCGGCGGTGGTGTGATCGCCGAGGCGATAGCTCAGGCATTCGAGCAGCACCGGGCCTTTACCGTGGCGCGCCCGTTCGAGGGCCGCTTGCACGCGGTCATACACGGCGAGTATGTCGTTGCCGTCGACTTGCTCGCCATGGAAGCCGGCGCCAATGGCTTTCTGGGCCAAAGTGGGGGCGCCGCACTGAATTCGTCGCGGTACCGAGATTGCCCACTGGTTGTTATTGACCATGAACACCACCGGCAACTGCCAGGCGCCAGCGACATTGAGGGCCTCGAGGAAATCACCTTTGCTGGTTCCGCCGTCGCCGCAAGTGGTGACGGCGACCCGATGCTCGCCGCGGATTTTAAAGGCGCTGGCGACGCCGCAGGCATGCAGGGCTTGAGTGGCGATCGGCACGCAGATCGGGAAATCCTGGGCCACCGCCGGATCGACAAAGTCACTGCCACGCTCGTCGCCGCCCCAATACAGCAGGATTTCTTCCATGCGCACGCCGCGCATCAACTGCACGGCGGTGTCGCGGTAATAGGGAATCAGCACATCTTCGGCGTGCATCAGGCTGCCGACCGCGACGCCAATGGCTTCCTGGCCCAAAGTAGGCGCGTAGGTGCCAATACGTCCGGTGCGTTGCAGGGCAACAGCTTTCTGATCGAAAAGGCGGGTCAGGACCATCTGCCGATACAGGCGCGTCAGCAAATTGAAGTCGTCGGCCCAGGCGGGAAGATCGCCGAGCGGCTGGCCATCAGGGGATAAAAAACGGGTGTAAGGCAGCTCAACCTTGTGAAGCATCACAGGGCTCCTGGCACGCGGGGTCAGCGTGCAATGGTCACGCCCGACGTTTGTGGCGCGGGGCTTGGGAGCAATGGCCGGATAGGCTCGCGCTCCTTTATCGATTCAAACTTTTCACCCGCGCAGCATCACCGGTACAGCACTTTCTGCGCCAACTCATCCGCCACCCGGGCCGGGGAACGTTTTTCCGCCTGGGCATGGGCGAAGACTTCGGTCAGCCGTGAACTGATTTTCGACAAGTGCGCGGTGATGGTCGTCAGCGCTTCCCCGCGGTGTTTGAGCGACACATAGATCAGCCCGCCGGCATTGATCACGTAATCGGGCGCATACAAAATGCCTCGGCGTTCCAGCTGATCGGCGACTTCAAGATGAGTCAGTTGGTTGTTCGCCGAACCTGCGACCGCCGAGCAGCGCAGTTGCGTCACGCTGGTCCTGTTAAGCACACCGCCCAAACCACAAGGCGCGAGAATGTCGCAAGGGGTGCTGAGCAGCGCTTCGTTGGCGATCGGATGAGCGCCCAACTGCTCCATGGCCAGTTGCACTTTGCCTTGATCGATGTCACTGACCAACAGCTCGGCGCCGGCAGCGTGCAACTGCTCGGCCAAGGCATAACCGACGTTGCCCAGGCCCTGAATGGCGACGCGCAGTCCTTCGAGATTATCGCTGCCCAAGCGGGCCATGGCGGTGCTGCGAATGCCAGCGAATACCCCCATGGCGGCATGCGGCGCAGGGTCGCCCGCGGCGGTGGTGCTGGTGACGAATTGCGTGTGCTGAGCGATGCAATCCATGTCCGCCACCGAGGTGCCGGCGTCGATGGCGGTGATGTAGCGACCGTCGAGCTGATTGATCCAGCGCCCGAACGCTTCGAATACTGCGGCGCGGTTTTCCACATGGGCCGGGCGAACAATCACCGCTACGCCACCGCCCTGAGCCAGGCCGGCCAGGGCTGCCTTGTAACTCATGCCCTGGGCGAGGCGCACAGCGTCCTCGATCGCGGATTCATCGCTGGGGTAGGCAAGGTAACGACACCCGCCCAGGGCAGGTCCCAGGCGGCTGTTATGGATGGCAATCACCGCCTTCAACCCGGTGACCGGATCGACGCTCAGGTGCAGCGATTCAAGGCGAGTGCTTTGCATGAGAGCGAACATCGTAGGGCTCCCGAATCACTTCTTGTAGTCGCCAGTATAGGCTTGTGCACAAAAATTGCAGAAACGCGCCGGAATAAGCGGCGCCGCTTTAGAGGCTTTCAGACATAACCTGTTACCGCCTGTGTTCGGTACTGGACGAAAGCGTGCGACGGGGCTAAAACGAGGCATTCCCCGGAGATTTTGATGACCCCGCGCCAACGCTTTTTCGACTGTCTGCAACGATCACCGCCTGCGCTGTTCGAGGCAGCGCTGTGGATCGCCGCCGAACACGATAAAGAGCTGAATCCCGAAACGGTGCTGGCGGACTTCAAGGACCTGCAACAACGAGTCAGCTATGGGTTGCCGATGCTGCCGGTGAGTGAGTTGGCGCAACCGTTGTTGCGCCGAATGAATGACCTGGGGTTCGCCCAGGACGACTCCACGCCCTTGCGTCCGCAAGTGGCGCTGCTCAATAAGGTGCTGGAACGTCGGCGCGGCCAGCCGCTGACGCTGGGCCTGATTGCGCTGGAACTGGCCAGAAGGCTGGAGATTCCCATGGTCGGGGTCAACTTCCCCGGGCATTTCCTGCTGCGGGTACAAGGCGCCGATCATCTGCTCGACCCGTGCGGCGGGCGCCGGCTGTACCCCAACGATTGCCGGGAGTTGCTGCAACGCCAGTACGGCCCGAACATGAAACTCGGCGCCGAGCATTTGCAAACCGCCGAACCTGCGCAGATGCTGCAACGGCTGTCGCGCAACCTGCGCCAATTGCACCTCACGAACGATGACTACATCGATGCTCTGGTCGACGCCGAGCGCGTGCTGGAATTGGGCAACGCCAGCACCTCCGACTATCTGGCCCGGGCCAGCCTCTACCAACGGCTGGACTGCCCGAATGCCGAGCGCTTTGACCTGGAGCATGCGCTGCTGCTCTGTGACGACCCGATCCAGCGGATTCGCCTGACCGAACGACTGGGGCACTTGCCGCCCAACGCCATCGTCCATTAATCACCAATTCCTGTAGGAGCGTACGGTTTTACGGGGTATCGGGCTGATTCGCCGGATTGGCCAGGAAGAAGGCTGGATGTGTCGCCGCCAATGCCGCCACTCGACGAATTCGCGGGTAGGCTTCAAGGGAAATATTGAAGCGCTCGGCCGCATAGAGCTGCGGGATCAAATAAACATCCGCCAGCCCCGGTTGATCGCCAAAGCAATAACCGGTGTCCCCGATCAATTGCTCCACCGTTGCCAACCCTTGGCTGATCCAGTGACCGATCCACTCGACCACCTGCGGTTCATCGTGCCCCCACTGCCGCAGTTTGTTGAGCACGCTGACGTTGTGCAGCGGATGAACATCGCAACCGATCACCGCCGCCACGCCACGCTCATGAGCGCGGGCAGCGAGGTCTTTGGACAGCAGCGGCACCTGTGGATAACGCTCTTCCAGGTACTCGATGATTGCCGGCGACTGGATCAGCAATTCGCCTTCGTCGGTGCGCAAGGCTGGCACCCGGCCTTGCGGGTTGATGCCCAGATACGCCGGCTGGCGATGTTCGCCCCCCTGCGGCGCGATCAGGTTGACCGGCAGCGCCTGGTAATCCAGCCCCTTCAACGCCAGCGCAATGCGCACCCGGTAAGACGAGGTCGAACGGTAGTAGGTATAGAGTTCCATGAGCCGATCCTCTTAGTGCGCCGGCAGTACTTTGCCACGGCATTCGCCGAAACCGATGGAAGCAAAACCCTCACGGCTGCAACGTGCCCGCAGGATGATTTCGTCGCCGTCCTCGAGGAATTTACGCACCTCGCCCGAGGCCAGTTCGATCGGCTTTTTACCGCCCTCGGTGATTTCCAGCAGGCTGCCGAACTGACCGCTTTCAGGACCGGACAACGTGCCCGAACCGAACAGATCACCGGCCTGCAACTGGCAGCCGTTGACGCTGTGGTGCGCCACCATCTGCGCGACAGTCCAGTACATGTGTTTTGTGTTGCTGAGGGTCAGGCGATGGGCCGGCAGATTCTGCTCGCGCATCGCTTCGGTCAGCAGCAGTACTTCGAGTTCGATGTCGAAGGCACCGGCGGCCTGATCACGTTTGTCGAACAGGTATGACAACGGCTGCGGATCGCCTTCAGGACGCGCAGGCTGCGCCCGACGGAACGGCTCCAGCGCTTCGGCAGTCACCACCCAGGGCGAAATGCTGGTGATGAAGCTCTTGGACAGGAACGGACCCAGCGGCTGGTATTCCCAAGCCTGGATGTCTCGCGCCGACCAGTCGTTGAGCAAGCAGAAACCGGCGATGTGATCGGCAGCGTCACCGATGGCGATCGAGTCGCCCATGTCGTTGCCCTGACCGATCCAGATGCCCAGTTCCAGCTCATAGTCCAGACGTGCGCACGGACCAAAAACCGGCTCGGTCTGGCCGGCCGGCAGAGTCTGGCCTTTCGGCCGACGCACGTCGGTGCCGGACGGGCGAATGGTCGAGGCGCGACCGTGATAACCGATCGGCACGTACTTGTAGTTCGGCAGCAACGGGTTATCCGGGCGGAACAGTTTGCCGACATTCTGCGCGTGCTCGATGCCGACGTAGAAATCGGTGTAATCGTTGATCTTCGCCGGCAGGTGCATTTCGCAATCCGCCGCCAGTGGCAGCAGTTTTGCGCCCTGGGCCTCGATCTTGCCGTGCAGGGTGCTGCCTTCCTTGAACAATTCGATCAAGCGTTCACGCAAGGCGACGCGTGCCTCGCGACCCAGTTCGAAAAACGCATTCAGCTGACCGCCACGGGTGGCTTCGGCTGCTTTCTTCGCAACACCGTCGAACAACCCGGCATCCAGTGCCGCTTCCAGATCAAAGATATGGTCGCCGATCGCCACGCCACTGCGCGGCGCGGAGCCCTTCACACTGAACACGCCCAACGGCAGGTTTTGCAGCGGAAAATCCGCGTGGCCGTTGGCGGAGGCAACCCAGCTACGAGTGATGGAAGTCTGAGTCATGGGTTATCTCCGGGTCGGGTCGAAAGTGGCGGGCAGCGTGGCCCAGCAGGCATCGTAGTTGTTTTGCAGTTGCGGGCAATCCAGGGCGAACCGGCTCGGGCGCAATACCTGACTGGTCTCGAACATGAACGCCATGGTGTTGTCGATTTTAGCCGGCGCCAGCTCCGCGTTGATCGCCTTGGTGCAGGTCTCGCCGTCGGGGCCATGGGCGCTCATGCAGCTGTGCAACGAGGCGCCACCGGGCACGAAACCCTCGGCCTTGGCATCGTATTCGCCCTGGATCAGGCCCATGTATTCGTTCATCAGATTGCGGTGGAACCACGGCGGACGGAACGTTTTCTCGGCGACCATCCAGCGTGGCGGGAAGATCACGAAGTCGAGATTGGCCAGACCGTGCACGCTGGTCGGCGAGGTCAGGACGGTGAAAATCGATGGGTCCGGGTGATCGAAACTGATGGTGCCGATGGTGTTGAAACGGCGCAGGTCATATTTATACGGCACGTTATTGCCGTGCCAGGCGACCACGTTCAGCGGTGAATGATCGAGCTCGCAACCCCACAACTGGCCGAGGAATTTCTGCACCAGGGTGGTCGGTTGCTTGAGGTTTTCGTAATGCGCCACCGGGGTCAGGAAGTCTCGCGGGTTAGCCAGACCGTTGCTGCCGATCGGCCCCAGGTCTGGCAGGCGCAGTGGCGCGCCATGGTTTTCGGCGATATAGCCGCGGGCTTGCGGATCGAGCAATTCGACGCGGAATTTCAGCCCGCGAGGCAGCACGGCGATTTCCAGCGGCTCCAGCTCCATCACGCCCAGTTCGGTGGCGATGCGCAGTCGGCCCAGTTCCGGCACCAGCAGCAGTTCGCCGTCGGCGTTGAAGAACACGCGCTCCATGGAACGGTTGGCGCGGTAGTTATAGATGCTGATCCCGGCCGGTTTTTCCATGCCTGAGTTGGCAGCCATGCTCACCAACCCGTCGATGAAGTCGGTCGGCTCGGTCGGAATCTCCAAGGGATTCCAGCGCAGGCGATTGGGGGTCACTTCACCCAACGGGCCACCGGCCAATTGCCGATCCAGTTTGACGAATGCCGGGTGATTGGCCGACGGCTGAATCCGGTACATCCAGGTGCGCCGCGCTTCGCTGCGAACCATGGTGAACGCAGTGCCTGAGAACAATTCGGTGTAAAGACCGTAAGGGGCTTTTTGCGGGGAGTTCTGACCGACGGGCAGTGCGCCGGGTAACGCTTCGCTGCTGAATTCGTTACCAAAGCCTGACTGATAAGCCAGTGCTGGCGCCGTTGGATCGAGGTTCATGGAGCCCTCCTGAACGGGGAGTAGGCAGTGGCCTGGCACTCTGCTTGAGAGGTCTTGGCACGCCTGGGTTATTTTTATCGTAATTCAATTACGCATAACGTAATTTGATTGGTATTGACCGTCAAGCTATAAAGACGCCCATTCGTCCCGGGATCACACCGCCTCCATGACCAGCGAAAGCAACGGTAAACAGAAAGTCCGCTCGGCCGAGGTCGGCACCGACATCCTCAAGGCGCTTGCCGAGCTGTCGCCATCCACCTCGCTGTCGCGTCTGGCCGAACACGTGCAGATGCCGGCAAGCAAGGTTCACCGTTATCTGCAGGCGCTGATCTCCAGCGGGTTTGCCGAGCAGAACACCGCCACCAACCATTACGGCCTGGGCCGTGAAGCGCTGCGGGTCGGCCTCGCTGCCCTGAACAGTATGGACGTGCTGAAAGTCGCCGCTCTGCCCTTGGCCGAACTGCGCGATGACCTGAATGAGACCTGCTTTCTCGCGGTATGGGGCAATCAGGGCGCGACGGTGGTGCACATCGAACCGGCGGTGCGCGCGGTGACGGTGGTCACGCAATTGGGTTCGGTTCTACCATTGCTCAGCTCGTCGACGGGGCTGGTATTCAGTGCCTATTTGCCGCATCGGGAAACCGATGAATTGCGCAGGCAGGAAATCACCGTCGATGCCCATCCGCTGGCCAATGAAAAAGCCTACGCGACGTTGTGCGAACAGATTCGCGAACGCGGTCTGCATCATGTGCACGGTTTGCTGATGCCCGGCGTGGACGCCTTATCGGCACCGGTGTTCAACGCCCTCGGACAGATCGCTGCGGTGTTGACCATCGTCGGCCCGACGTCGTTGTTCCACGCAGACGAAAACGGCCCGGCGGCGCAGCGGTTGTTGGCGGCGACACGGGCCGTGAGTTGGCGGATGGGGTATCAGGCTGATGATCTCAGTCGCTGAGCCAGACGCAAAACCAGCGGACCGTCATTAACGCTGGATGATGGTGGTTTTGCTGGTAGCGCTTTGAGGATCGTCGAGAACCTGCTGAATCACCTCCAGCACCCGTTCATGTAGTCGAGGCTGTCCAGTGGCTTGGGAGAAAAACCATTCCACGGTGTATACATCCCCCAATAATCCGATCAGATCTTTCTGTATTTTGGTGGGCTGCGAACCCACATATCCTGCCTTGCCCAACAACGCCAACTCAATCAGCGCATCCCTGAAATGGATCAGGGCCTTGGCCCGATTGCCCTCCGAGTAAGCCTCGGCGCCTTGCACCAGATTCTTGGTCAGCAAGGCTGCGCTCAAGGCAATACTGACTGGCGGATAGACAATGCCGATGACGCTGACGGCTGTCAGGACGGCGTTGTACACCAGGCCGGTGATGATTTCTTCAAGGCTTTGTGTTTTCGCATCAACATCCGAAATGATCTTGTACACCACATCGCTATAACAGTCGTACAGATCCGTGACCCGACTGTTGCGCTCCAGTTCCGGTGCCTCAGTGAAGTGGGCCAATTGTTCGAGATCGGTCAAATAAGCGCCCACGCCCGGCTGATACTTCTCGTGCACACGGTCGTAGAGGTAATCACCCAGACCACGGGTTTTCACCGCACTTACAAAGTCCTTGAATGGTCGTATCTCATAACCATCTGGAGCATCAGGCGTGAACAGGTATTGCTCAATCGTCCCGGCGATATGCAGCCTGAAAACAAATACCCCGACTACCAGGCGCTTCTTGAGATGGAGTTTAAACAGGGCACTGTGAGGTACATCGCCAGGTGCCTCGCCCTCCTGCCAGTCCGGTTGCGGATGATCGAATGCCACAATTACCTTTTTCAGCTCCTCGAAGTGTTTCCTCGTCAAACATCCGGTGAACAGCGCCTGCATCGCTGCCACGGTCATCTGACGTTTCATGATGCCCATGTAAATCTTGCGTTTGAAGATGCCTTCGGGATGGGAGCGATTAACATGAGTCGTGCGCAACATATCAATGTACTGCTCGCCCGCGCGCAACGTTCTCGACCAACCGGCGATATCGCGGATATCAAGTTTGTCGAGTGGCGGGTGATCTGTTGCCATCGTAAAACGCGGATACTTGTCCCGATCGGCGTTACCAGCGTAGAAGTGCGTTTCATCGGCAATCAACCGAGTCAGTGTCATCTGTTGGTCATGACTGATTTGCACGTAAACCCGATCAGGATCAATCGCGACTACGTCACCTCTGCCCAGCAGGATTTCTTCCACACGCTGCTTGATCAGTTGATGGCAAAAACGCTCATAGGTGATAAAGCCAGCCTCGCGGACCTCAACGGTTTTGAGCGCCTTAAGCTCCGTGTTGATGCGCGTAAACGTCTGACGCAACTCATCGGATGCGGTGCGATAGTAATAGGGCGTTTGGCTTTCTTCCTGTGCCACCAGCCAGGCTCGATGATTGAAAACAACCGTATTTAGCACCTCGGGTCCTGTGTAAGGGGTTGGCACCGGCTGGACACCACGCCATAGATCAGGTCGTTGTGAGATCTTTTTCAGATAACCGGCGATCACTTCGCGATCCAGCGCATGGGATCGCCAGACCAGATAGGCTTGCCCCTCTGGCTTGGCCATCCAGCTGCAGATCTCGCCGCCAAGTTGCCTGAAACCCGGCAACTCATACCAGTCCTGTCCACCAGGCGAATCCGGTGCATACAGGAGCCAGTCATCCTGGCTGGGGCTGCGGCTTCCAATGGCAACCAGCTCCGCGAACGGTCGAGTGTTCCGAGCGCCGTCACCTATGAGCATCAATGGCGCCAGCGTCATGTTCGTATCGCCATTGACGGCAAGCTCGATCCGCTGAAGATTGGTGTCGTTGAGATGTCCGCGAAGCTTCGCGGTAAATGCACTCAGCAATAACTGATCCCGGGTGACATTTTTCATGGCGGCGAGCACAGCACTGCGCTCGTAAGCGGCGCGCAAATCCCGACCATATGACGCACGGAAGTCCCCGTTCCAGTTTTCCTCCAGCCATTGCTGATTCAATCCGAAAGGAATGCCTTCACCTTCAAGCGTGATACTTGCACGCCGACCTTCCTCGTGTAGGCCCCACAACAATAAATCTGTCAGAGAACGCTTGTCTTCCTGTCTGATTTTGCAGCCGGCCTCGTCGAACTCGTATTGGCTGATGGTCATAAGAGTGTCGGGATCAAGGCTGCTGTCAAATTCCAGCTGCAGAAACTGGCTGGCCAGGTTACGAGCATAAACCTGTACATTGACATGCCCTCTAAGTTGCCTTTCCAGATCGGCCCTGTTTGCAATCAACTGCTGTTCGAGCCCCCCATAATGAAGTTGGTCGGTAATACTGACCTGCTCAAGCCATTGGGGACGATCCGCGGGGGGGAATAGAGGTATTCATAATATTCATTTGTTACCCTTTCAAAAAAATGGAGCGAGAAACTCGCCTAACCAAATTAATTCAGGGGCAGCTCAATATGAAAACATCCAAGTAATACCAGGCATTTACGACTTAAACCATTTGTAACTTCGCCCCCAATATAAACATGAAGTAAACCATTATATATTCTCCGTATTCCGGATCAATTCCACAGCCCTAACAACTTGGCCTTGGCCACCGCTTGCGTCCTGCGCTCAACCCGCAACTTCGCATGTATGCGTCGTGTGTGAGTTTTGACGGTATGTAATGAAATGAACAGCACCTCGGCAATCTCTTGATTGGAATGACCCTGTGCAATCAGCTTGAGCACTTGTAGTTCACGCTGACTTAATGTGTCTGTTTCACCTGTCCGCATGCAAAGTTGATCAGACGCTAGAAGAGTGGCTTGCTCATTGAGCAATAACGGCTGACGCTGGCGCAATTCACTTAACAACTGGCGAGTCTGATACCGCGCCACATTGCGTTCTCCTTCCTGCAATGCATCAATGGCCTTAGCAGTTTGCCCCTCAAGCCATAGCACTTCAGCCAGGGCCAGTTGCAGTTCGGTGGCGAGTGCCCACATTTCGCGCGCCTGTGCCTGCTCCATCAATGATTCGAGCTGTGCTGCGGCATCACTCGCATCGTGCTCCAACCGAACCTTGGCGAGAATCAGCAAATATTCGATGCGTGGGATCAGCTCCAGCGTGGCCGGTGGCGCCTGCTGTGCCTGCGGCCCGCGATAGTGATTGAGCACCCGGCTCAAAGCCTCGCACGCCAATTCGGCACGCCCCTGTTGCAACCAGAAATGACTACTGACTTGCAACAGCACCCCCCGGTAAACAGTTTCCGGAATCAGCCGCTGCTGCATCAGCCGTTCGGCATCGCGTAAGCGCACAAATGCCTGAGCATAATCGCCTTGATTAGCCGCCAGTTGTGCCAGGCCGAGAAACCCATAGAGCACACGCTTGTCATGGCTGCGCAGACAGTCGTCCAGCCCGCGCTGAAAGAGTTCGGCCGCCCTTTCCTCCTGCCCCATGCATAACGCCAGTCGTCCACGTCGCAGATCAATGCGTCCCAGCAAGGGTATAGGCCGATCTGTCTGCTGGCAGAGCAGCTCGTACATATTGGTCAGTACACTTTCAGCCCGCACCGCCGCCCCCCGTTGCTCCAGCAATTGCGCATGATCGAGTTCCATCAAGCCCTCGAACACCAGTGAACCTTGCGCCCGCGCCAGGCACAGCGCCTCGCGGTTATGGGCTTGCGCCACGTCGAGTTCGCCCCTTAGCAAGGCCTGTTGCGTCAGACCGGACAAACACATCAGGCGCGCCGTCCAGCATTCGGGATCGAGCGCGCTCAACGCATCAAGGAAGTGCGCGCGTGAAGTCTCCATTCGTCCCTGCAAATGCAGTAGCCAACCCTGCAGGGCCTGCCAGCGTGCAATCAGTTGACGCTGAAGCACCGCCGAGGGTTGAGGCGTGAAATGCGCCAAATGAGCAATGCAGGCAGTTGCCTGTTCGAAACGCCCGGCGAACAACAGCGCCGCGGTAATCAAGCCCACCAACTGCGGGCTCCCCAGCGTCAGTTCTTCGCCTTGCTGCTCATGCAAACGCAGCAACAGCACGACCATTTGCTCTTCGAACAAGTGCTCGAAACTAAAGTGCTGCAACAGGCTGACCGCCACTTCGTATTCCTCGGCGAGCAATGCCTGTTCGAAGGCCGATTTCCAGTCCTGTTCAGCACAGAACCACTGGCAGGCACGCCGATGCCAAGAGCGTCCCGCTGGCCATTGCTCATCGCGCAACAACTGCGTGAACGGGGTGAAAATCTGCAGCCAGTCGCTGGAGTCCCCCCAAGGTTCGATAAAACAGCCCAGCGCTTGCAAGGTCCGCAAGTATTGAGCGCCCTCCCCGGCCCCGAACAGGTGATCGCACAGCCGGGCATTGAAGCGGGGCAAGTGGGCCAGCACGCGCCAGGCCTCGCTCAACTCAGGTGTCAGCGAGCTGAACAACTCATGCTCCAGGTAATCGAGCAAGGTGGCCGCCCGCCCCAGGGAGTTGTCCTGACATGACCAGTCGCACTTCTGCAGCAATGCAATCCGTACACCGGCACACCAGCCGCCGGTGCGCTGGATAATCCGACTCGCCACCTTGCCGGCTTGCTCGGGTACCCAGGGCTGCAATATCTGCTCGACTTCACCTTGCGTGAAAGCCAGCGAAGCGTTCTCGCACTCGTACAACTCATCATCGAGCAGCAACCTTGGCCAGTTGCATTGCGGCCGGCGGCGGGCGCCCAGCCACCAGGTCAGCATCGGACTGCTGATTGCCAGCATGCGATCCAGTAACAGGTCCAGCTCCGGGTTCGGCAGACGGCAATAGTCATCGAGAAACAGCCATATCGGCGTCTGCAATCGCGCCAGACAACCCAGCAACCCGGTTTCATCCGATGAGGCCAGCCCCAGCGTCTCTGCCAGACGCTGACGAAAATCCGCCGCGCTCGACACCGCGCCAGACAATGGCAACCAATGCACCCGGCATTGGGTTGGCGCCTGCAACAGGCATTCGGCGAGCAACGCGCTCTTACCACTGCCGGCGGGTGCGCAGAGTAATTTCACCCGGGCCGTCGAAGCCAATATCGGCTCGCTTAAACGAGCCCGCGACAGGTGATGAGAGGACAGGCGGGGCAGGAATCCTGAACGGTCCAGACACGGGGTCATGGCGGTCATTGCGGCGTGCCTTTTTATAATTGTCCGCCAACCCTAGCCCTCTCCAACCCGCTTGTTGAGAAGTATTCAGGACGCTGATTAGCGCCCATAAAAAAGGCGACCCGCAGGTCGCCTCTGGTGATGCCAATGTATCAAAACCCTTACCGAACGCCCTCGGCGCGCAGGGCAGACGGCGTGTAGTCCGCAGCCTTGGCGTCGAAGCCGAATTCGAAGCTGTGCTTCTCTTCGTTCTTCATGCCCAGGGCAATGTATCGGCCGGCAATGATGTCGTAGAGCGCTTCGAGGGTGTAGGCCGGGGTCTGGTGATCGTAGTAGTACTGGGCGTGACCTTCGGCCACTCGCCACAGTTGACCGCGACCGTCGTAGTGGTCCACCAGCGCCACTTGCCAGCTGTCTTCGTCGAGGTACATATGGCGTTTGGCGTAGATGTGCCGCTCGCTCGGCTTGATCGTGCCGACCACTTCCCAGACCCGGTGCAATTCGTAGCGGGTCAGGTCCTGGTTGATGTGCCCGGCTTTCACCACGTCATCGTACTTGAGGCTCGGCGAGTCGAGTTTGTAGCTGTTATAGGGGATGTACATTTCCTTTTTGCCGATCAGTTTCCAATCGTAGCGATCCGGCGCACCGGAGAACATGTCGAAGTTGTCCGACGTACGCAGACCATCAGCGGCGGTCCCCGGCCCGTCGTAGGCCACTTGCGGCGCGCGTCGTACCCGACGTTGACCGGCGTTGTAGATCCACGCCAGACGCGGCTCTTTCACTTGATCGAGGGTTTCATGCACCAGCAACACGTTGCCCGCCAACCGCGCCGGCGCGGTCACCGATTGTTTGAAGAAGGTCAGTACGTTGGCGCCTTTTTCCGGGTCCAGGTCCTTCATCAATTGCGGTACGGCGATCTCCTCCTCGAAGCGGATTGGTGTGTAGCTGCCATTGGTCTGTGGGGTCACCTGAGTGATGATGCGTCGCAGATTGCCACCGTGGTAACGGGTGATGTGGTTCCACAACACCTCGACGCCATTCTTGGGAATCGGAAAGGCGTAGTAGCGGTTGCCGGTGAAGTTGGCCAGGCCGTTACCGTCGTTGATGCTGGTCACGTTCAGCGCGCTGCGCTTGGCCGACTCGTAGATTTCCGCCGGCAGGCCTACGGTGCGATGGGTCGGGTAGACCGGGATCTTGTAGGTTTCCGGGTAGCGTTTGAACATCGCCACCTGACCGTCCGACAGCTTGTCCTTGTACTTGTCGACCGTTGCGGCGGTGATGGTGAACAGCGGTTTTTCACTGGCGAACGGGTCGGCCAGAAAACCTTTGCTGTCGACGGCGCCAGCATTTTTCGGGATGCCACCGGTCCACGCCGGGATCGAGCCATCGGCGTTACCGGCCTTCTCGGCGCCCAATGGCGTGAGCGTGGTGCCAAGCTTGTTGGCTTCTTCCGGCGAGACCGCCGCCATTACGTTAGCGGCCAACAGGCTCAGTGCCAGGGCGCCGCATTGCAGAATCATCTTGCGCATTTACATCATCCTTCTCAGCCAGATCAGAAGTTCACGCCGAAGCTCAGCGCCAGGAAGTCGCGGTCTTGCAGGACGTTGTAGTTACCGCCAAAGAAGTCGGTGTAACTGAGGCTCGCGGTATAGGTGTTGCGGTAGTCGGCATCGACACCGACGCTGACGGCCTTGGCGCCCTCGTTGAACAGCCCGTTGGGGCCATAGCCGGCGACGTCATGGGACCAGGACAGGTTGGGTTTGAGGTTGATCCCGCCGATCACGTTGGCGTAGTCGAGGATCGCCCGGGCGCGGTAGCCCCAGGAAGTCGAGGTGACGAAACCGTCGGTATCGCCACCGAAGCCGTACTGGCCGTAGACCGAGTCGCGGCCATAACGCAGTTTGGTTTTCGACTCCAGACCACCGACCCGCACCACCGCCGCTTCACCAACCAGAGTCAGCCGCTGGGCACCCAGCACTTGATCGAAGAAGTGCGTCAGGGTGCTTTGCACCTGGGTCACCTCCTTGCGGCGGTAACCGGTGTTGTCGGCACCTGGCCGGGTCGCGACGGGCGATGCGGCGCCGCCGGCGATCGGGTTGAGCAACGCCAGGGTCAGGTCGTTGGTATTGACCTGCACCGGAGCGTTGGGCCGGTAGCTGATTTCGCCGGTCCAGGCAGTGCCGGTGGGCAAGGTGGTGGAGAAGCTCGCGCCGTACAGACGAATGTCTTCCGGGTATTCGAGGTAGTACTGGCCGCGCCCGAGCATCACGCTTTGGGCCAGGCCCGAACCACTGCCCGGGGCCAGACGGTTGGCAATGCTGACCATGCCCGGCAGGCTGGCCAGTGTGGACAGCCCGGCGGTGGTGGTACCGACAGTCGGTGTGCGACTGTGGTAATTCATGAAGTAGAGGCCGTATTCGGTGTCGTCACCGAGCCAGCGCAAGGCCGTGCCCCACTGCCCCGAGTCCCGGGCATCGCGGTCACCGCCACGGGGCACGATCACGCCCTCACGGGTGACCTGGATAGGTTGGCCAAAGGCTGACGCCAGCGGCGCCAACGGGGCGATCGCCGGGCTGCCGACGGTGTAACCGGTGTTGCAGCCATCCGCCGCCACGTCGACACCAAAGAAGGTACCGCAATTGTCGAGAACGGTCTGATCCCACTCCAGTTGATAAAAGCCTTCAACCGTCAGCTGATCGGTCAGGCCCTGAGAGGCGAAGAGCATGTTCACCGGGATCAGGCCTTCCTTGATCTCCGCGCCAGGACGACGGAATGCCGACACGTCAATCGGGTTGATGCTGTTGATCGAGTTGCCGATGAAGGTACTTTCCCCCCAACTGACCACCTGCTTGCCGGCCCGCACGGTGCCTGGCAAATCGGCGATGGAATAGTTGTGATAGACGAACGCATCGAGAATCTGCGCGCCCGAAGACTTGGCGCCTTCCTTGCGACCATTGTCACTGATCTGTTTGAACTCGCGGTCCTCGTCCTTGAGCTCGAAGTCGTACCAGTACTTGCCACGGACAAACACGCCAGTGTCGCCGTACTTCAATTCGAGGTCGTGGATGCCCTTGACGATCTTGGAAAAGGTTTCGCCTTTCTTGAAGTTCAGGCGCCCGTCGTCACCTGTCGAGGACTGCCCAGTACCACCGTTGACCGTGCCCACCAGGGACTTGTCAGCATCGCGCATGCCCCAGCTCGCGCCGACGGACAGGGAAGAGTCAAAGGTCCCCTCGATTTCCCCGATGTTGAATGAAACAGCCTGCGCCTGGGCACAGCAACCCAAAGCCACCGCAGCGGCCAGCGCTTGTGGTTTGAAGATGGCGCGCATTGTTGTTTTTGTCATGCGTCTTCCCCGGTGAGTGACAGAAGGCCCCACCCTACTGCCGCTCGCTGAGAGCGATAAGCGCACCAAGGAGGTATTCGCGATGTACCTCCAAAGGATGAATGCCCGCATGGGGTGAGGTTTTGCGAGGAGTATGGATAAGCTGGATGGAGGGTTATCAGCACAGTGCATGGAACATTATTGAAGTTGGATGTGTAGCCGCTGGCGCTGCCTGCGTTCGCTTTTAGCAGCTGCCGAGCTTGCGAAGCTGCTGCTACAAAAGGTCAGCTGAAGACTGTTGCCCAGACTGTAACAGTGCATGTCTGGAATCGCTATTTTTCCTTTGCGATCAATCGCTTATTCTTGCCTGGCTTTCACGGCAGACGGCCTGAAAGCACGCCGCGATGGGGATGATAGACCACCCCATTGGCGACAGAATCCAGATGATTCGAAGCGTATTTCTTCGACTCATCGCCCGTGTTCACTGACGTTGATTTGTAGCTCCTGATCCACGTCTTACTTTGGCCGCTGCGTTTGCAGCGGCCTTTTTTATGAGCGCAAGCTTTTCAGGCTGGGAATCATCGGGGGGGTGATGGCAGTACTCAGGGCAAGCCCCAAGGCCAGTCTGATAAAGTTTTAAGAGAGGAACATCGTACCTGTGGCGAGGGAGCTTGCTCCCGTTCGGTTCGTCGCTTTTGGGACGGCTTCGCCGTCCAACGGGAGCAAGCTCCCTCGCCACAAGCAAGCTCCCTCGCCACAACGGTGCTTCAACTTCCGGATCTCTGTTAACTGACTGGCATCAAGGCAAGCCCGGCAGATGTCGCGCAATCAGATGGAGTACTTCTGCAAGTTCTCCATCATTTCCTTCAGCGCTTCGATGTTGTCTTTCGGATGCGCCGCGCCATCAAAATCGCAGATCTGTTGCCAATGCGCCGCCACATCTTCCGGCGAAAACCCCACCCGTGGATCGAACCCGGCACCCAGGCTGCGCTCCCAACGTACCTTGCCCATCCAGCCGCCACCCACTTCGAATAACCCCGAAGTTTCCTGGCAATGCTCACTGGCCAAGTACACCACCAGCGGGCTGACCAGTTCCGGCTTGAGTTGTTCAAACACTTGCGGCGGGATCAGGCCTTCGGTCATGCGGGTGCCACCGGTCGGGGCGATGGCGTTGACCAGGATGTTGTTCTTGCGGCCTTCGATGGCCAGTGTGCGGGTCAGCCCATAGAGGCCGAGTTTGGCCATACCGTAGTTGGACTGGCCGAAGTTGCCATAGATGCCCGAGGTCGACGCGGTGAAGATCACGCGGCCATAGTTTTGCTCGCGCAGGTGCGGCCAAGCGGCGCGGGTAACCTTGTAGGCACCTTCGACATGGACGCGGTAAACCAGATCCCAGTCGCTGTCGTCCATTTTGTGAAAGGTCTTGTCGCGCAGAATGCCTGCGTTGTTCACCACAACGTCGACACGGCCGAACACATCGAGGGCGTGTTGCACGATTCTGTCGCCGTCAGTGACGGAGTCGTGGTTGGCCTCGGCGATACCGCCCGCTTCGCGAATCTCCGTCACCACACGATCGGCCGCCGACGCATTGGCGCCTTCCCCTTGAGCCGAGCCGCCGAGATCATTGACCAGCACTTTGGCGCCCTGTTTGGCGAACAGCAATGCATGCGCCCGCCCCAAGCCGCCGCCCGCACCGGTGACGATCACCACTTTATCTTCGAAGCGCACAGACTCATTCATGGGAAACTCCAGCAGGCCAGGGAACAATGTGCGAGTGTCAGGCACGGGGCTGCCGGTCACAATGAACACGGAGGCGGCTGAATGGTGCGCGATAAGACAACGCGATAGTCAGGAACAGGCCACCTTGCGCGACGGTGAAACCAGCCTGTCGCGAAACTCCAGATAATGCTTGAGCACCTGCGCCGGCGCTTCAATCTGCGGGTAATGGCCAATCTCCGGCAGCAGGACTGTGTCCGGGTCAGGAATCAGTTGCCGATAGCGCGCTACCATGTGCGCGCCGGAAACCGGATCGACCTCGCCATCGATGACTCGCAGCGGCACCTCGCCGCGTTGCATGGCGCTGACCCAACGCTCACGCTGGACACGCCGCTGCGGGATATAACTGATCACTTTGTGCATGATCCGTTGCCCATGATTGCTGTCGACCAGGCTCCAGAAATCATCCAGCTCACTTTCGCTGGGGCGAGTCTGCGGACCGAAGATCTGCTTGAAACTCTTCACCAGGGCGTCACGGCTAAAGGCGCGCCCAATCATCCAGCCAATGGGGGTGAGCAGGAGCTTTTGCAGCAACACCGGGCGATGGGTTTCGGGAAACAGGCCCCCATTGAGAAACACGCAACTGGCGATATTGATGCGCGCCTCGTAGTGCCGGGCCAACAGTTCCTGGGCCACGCTGTCGCCGTAATCGTGTGCCAACACATGCATCGGTTGCTCGATGTTCAGATGCACCAGCAACGCTTGTTGCAGGTCTGCCTGTTCGAGCAGGCTGTAGTGGTGATTCACCGGTTTGGCCGAATCGCCGAAGCCAAGCATGTCGCAGGCAATCACCCGATAGCGATGCGCAAGCGGCTGCCACAGGTAATGCCAGTCCCAACTGGCGGTCGGAAAGCCATGGATCAGCAACAGCGGCTCACCCTGCCCCGCAGTCCAATAGCTGATGGTTTGACTGCGGAATACAAATGTCTGGCTGCGTTTGCGCCAGACACACAGGGGAATCTCGGCGAGGGCCATTTAGAGTTTATAACTCGTGTCTTGTTTATCGAGCTTGCGCAACAGCGCCGGCCAGGCCAGCGCGCCACCCATCCCTTGGGCACTTTTGGTGACACCGGCAATCATCGCTCTGGCGCCCGCCAGAATCTGCGGTTCAATGGCAATCAGCTCCGCGCCTCCGTTCTGCGCCAGCACCTGAATCTCACAAGCGCGCTGGAAGGTGAACATCATCAGGAACGTGTCGGCGATGGTGCCGCCACAGGTCAACAGACCGTGGTTGTGCAACATCAGAAAATTGTTTTCAGCCAGGTCGGCTTGCAGTCGCGCCTTCTCTTCATGGTTCAGCGCAACACCTTCATAGGCGTGATAAGCCAGGCTGGAGAGAACGAACAAGGACTGCTGACTGATCGGCAAGACGCCTTGCTTTTGCGCCGAGACCGCCACCCCCGCCGCCGTGTGGGTGTGCAGTACGCAGACGACGTCATGACGGACTTCATGCACGGCGCTATGGATGGTGTAACCCGCCGGGTTGATCTCGTAGGGGCTTTCCATCAACTTGTTGCCGGCCAGATCGACCTTGACCAGGCTCGACGCGGTAATTTCATGGAACATCAGCCCGAACGGGTTGATCAGAAAGTCTTCAGTGCCCGGCACCTTGGCCGAAATGTGCGTGAAGATCAGATCGTCCCAGCCATGCAGGGCGACCAGACGATAACAGGCCGCCAGGTCGACCCGGGTCTGCCACTCGGCGGCACTGACTTTATCCTGGACACTGTGTGGCGATTGGACGGGGGCTACGCTCACGACAAGGAACCTCTGTTTTTTATTTTTCTGTTTTTTTGTTTGACTGACGTTACAGCAGTCTAGTCAGCCCCCGGATTTCGTGTAGTTGCATTGGCAGCCAGCTTGATGGCCAAACGAGTCAGTGCGGCGATGATCCTGGATCCATGTCAAAGCACCCGCAAACTTGTCAGCCCCGTAGAGCGCTGACGAGGTCCGCCAACCAAGGTTCGGCGTCGGTTTCCGGGGTCACGGTTTCGCTGGCGTCCAGGCGCAGCATCGGCAGGATTTCGCGTACGCCGAGCTCGCCGAACAATTCACGCATTTGCTCACCGCCGCCGCAGAAGGTGTCGCCATAACTCGAATCGCCCAGTCCGATAACGGCACCTGGCAAACCACGCCAGGCGGCGGGCAATTGATCGCGAATCGCCGAATACAGCGGTTGCAGGTTGTCCGGCAACTCGCCCATGCCGGTGGTCGATGTCACGGCCAGAAATGCTTCGGGGCCAAAGCCCTGAACATCGGCGAGTGTCGCACGCGGGTTGTGCCAGGTTTCAAAGCCGGCAGCGTTCAAAATGCTTGCAGCGTGGCGAGCGACTTCTTCGGCCGTGCCGTACACCGAGCCGGAAAGGATGGCGACTTTCATCAATCTGATCCTGAAACTGAGTAAAAGAGCCGGATATTAACAGCACTGCCCTCATTGATCTTTTAGAATGCGGCCTCTCAATCGATATGCAAAGGACTCACCCCGTTCTGGAACGAACTGTCGCTTTGCACGGTAAAAAACCCGCACGACGGGCAGACCTATCTCGTCGGGGTGCAGAAAGACGTCACGGCTCAGGTCAAGGCGCAACAGCGAGTCGCGCAGCTGGAGGCGCAACTGGCCGAAGTACAGGCAGAACTGGCCCTATTCAAAACGACGAACGGCTCAAACCAATCTGCGAATTAGTGGTCATTTACTACAATCACCGATGACTTTGTAATTATTCCTTTCGAGCAAATCATGCAGCGCGACGCACTCCTGACGCAGGATGAGCTGGATTTTATCCAGAACATGCAACACAACCCGCAACTCAATGTGCGGGATGCGACGTCGAGTCTGCTCGTCAATGGTGGTTCGCAGATTCGTGACTTGCTCACACGCCTGGCGGCTCATGAGCAGGTCACCATCCAGGCCAATTTCGAAAATCAGCAAATGACCTTCCCGCTGCACCTGGTGGAAGATGAATTTCACGCAATGCATCTACGCCTCGGCGTCCCCAGCATCTATGAAGACGGACCGATGATCCGGCCATGGCGCCTGGTGCTCGAAGAGCCCGTGGCGCTGGAAAATGCCAAGGGGCAACCCGGCACGATGTGGGTGCACGAAATATCGTTCAAAGGGGTTTTGCTGGAAGTTCGCAACAAGACCAAGGCGCCCAAGCACTTCGCTTTGTGGTTCAGCCCGTCAGGCTATGAGCGGATTGCGTTGCGCGGCACCTTCGAGCGTGAAACCGAGCAAGGTTTCTATGCCTACGAGTTGAGCCAGAGCGACAAAGACGAAACCGAACGACTGCGTCAGTACATCCTTCAGCAACATCGCCTGACCCATCCCGCATTGCATATCTGATCGACCTGGCTGCCTGCTCTCAGGTATCCAGGTTTCCCGCCAGGAACTGCTTCAGACGCTGGCGCATCAATAATCCCTCGTTCCCAAGGCAACCGACCGACGACCCGGCCAGGCTCTCCTGCGCCAGGTCCGATGCATCCCCGGCCAGCAGCACCTGACAATCCAGGCTCATGGCCAGACGATTCAAACGCCGTGACAGCTCGGGTGCCGGCGCATGATTGGAAACCAGCACCAGTGCCTTGGGCTTGACCTTCTCACAAACCAGGATCAACTCGTCGAAGGGCTGACCGATAGCCAACAACTGAATAGCCGAATCGACGCTGCTCAGATACAGCGCCGTGACCAGCACATCGAGCTCACGACATTGATCGGCCAGGGCGCAGACAATCACTCGTCGCGGTTGCATGACACGTACCAGCAACAGGCGTTGCAACACTCGAGATCGTAGAAAACCATCCAGAAAAAGCCACTCGCTAATCTGACCGAACGCTTCATGGCGTTGTAGCAATAACTTCCAGACCGGAATCAGAATGTCCTGAAATACCACCGTCAGCGGGTAACTGGAAAAAATCTGACCGTAGACGTGCTCCAGTTGAACTTCGTCGAAAGCACTCACCGCCGCCTTGACCTGCAGCTGCCATTGGGCGTAGTCGGCTTGAACGAGTTCGTTGGGAATGACCTGCGCCAGCACCTTGAGCGGTTCGGTCTTGGCCAGTATCTTGCCGACCTTGCTGACCGCGACACCGCGTTCTATCCAACCAAGGATGCTGCGAATACGCTCGATATCGGTCATCGAATACAAACGGTGCCCACTTTCGGTGCGCGTCGGCTGTATCAGACCGTACCGCCGCTCCCATGCGCGTAGCGTGACCGGGTTAACCCCCGTCAGGCGCGCTACCTCACGAATCGGAAACAGTTCTTCTCGAATCAGGGAGGTGATGGGGGGCAAGCCAGGTGCAAGGTCTGTCAGCACAGCCATCAGGATTTACGTCCATGTAATATTTTGACACATTCTAACGCTCCCGCCAAAATTGGAACAGACGTCCCATACAGAATCAGGAATAATCCTTGCTTGTCCCAAGACGCAGCCCACCACCCCGGCGCTGTGTCTGGCGAAGCTCTTATCCGGAGCGACGCGTTTGCCCTATGGAGATACATAATGTCTACCTCACCCGTCACACTGATGGTTGCGCGCCGCGTTGCCGATGGGCGTTATCAGGACCTGATGGCCTGGTTGCGTGAAGGCGAACAACTGGCCACCGACTTCCCCGGTTACCTCGGCTCTGGTGTGCTCGCTCCACCGCCCGACGATGACGAATTCCAGATTATCTTCCGCTTCGCCGACGAGCAGACAATGCACGCCTGGGAGCATTCCGCTTCACGCACTGCCTGGCTGGTACGCGGCAGTGATCTGTTTGCCCACCCTTCGGAACATCGGGTCAGTGGCATCGATGGCTGGTTCGGTGCGGTCGGCCAGCGCCCGCCACGCTGGAAACAGGCCGTGGCCATCTGGCTGGCGTTTTTCCCGGTGTCCCTGATATTCAACTTTGTCCTGGGGCCGTTGCTGGCTGAAACGGGTTTGCTGACCCGCGTGTTTGTCAGCACCCTGTGCCTGACGCCATTGATGGTTTACTTCTTCATTCCGCTGTCGACCCGGCTGCTGGCCGGTTGGCTGAACACCCCATCTGCGCGTCCGTTGCCCGCAACACCCACCACCCAAAATCAATAAGTTTTCTAGGCGCGAGGCCATTGCAGGACATAGGTGAACAACTCCCGTCGCTGGTATAGTTTTGCTCTAACCGCGACGTGAGCCGTTCATGACCTCTTCCGCAGCCCCAATCCTTATCACCGGTGCCGGCCAGCGTGTCGGCCTGCATTGTGCACAGCGTTTGCTCGAAGACGGCCATCCGGTGATTTTCAGCTACCGCAGCGAACGCCCAGGTGTGCAAACCCTGCGCAACCTGGGGGCGACCGCGGTATTTGCGGATTTTTCCAGCGAGGCCGGAATCCTTGCGTTCATCGACGAACTGAAGAACCATACCGACAGCCTGCGGGCGATTGTCCATAACGCCTCCGAATGGCTGGCTGAAACCCCGGGCAGCGAAGCCGCAGCCTTCACCCGCATGTTCAGCGTGCACATGCTCGCGCCCTACCTGATCAACCTGCACTGTGCCGATTTGCTATGGAGCTCAAATCCCGCCGACATCGTGCATATCAGCGATGACGTGACCCGCAAGGGCAGCAGCAAGCACATTGGCTACTGCGCCAGCAAAGCCGGGCTCGACAGCCTGACCCTGTCCTTTGCCGCCAAGTACGCGCCAGGCATCAAGGTCAACGGTATCGCGCCAGCCCTGCTACTGTTCAATCCCGACGACGACGCAGCGTACCGCGCCAAAGTCCTGGCCAAATCGGCACTGGGCATCGAGCCCGGCAGCGAAGTGATCTACCAGAGCCTGCGTTATTTGCTCGACAACCCTTATGTCACCGGCACGACCCTGACCGTCAACGGCGGACGGCACGTCAAATAAGCCGCCCCCGCGAGGATGTCCCATGACGTTATCCCTGCCCCAGAACTATCGCGAAATCCTGATCGGCCTCGGTGAAAACCCCGACCGCGAAGGGCTGCAAGACACCCCGGTGCGCGCCGCCAAGGCGATGCGCTACCTGTGTCACGGTTACGAACAAAGTGTCGAAGAGATCGTCAACGGCGCGCTGTTTGCCTCAGACAACGATGAAATGATCATCGTCGACAACATCGAGTTGTACTCGCTGTGTGAACATCACATGTTGCCCTTCATCGGCAAGGCCCATGTGGCTTATATTCCGACGGGCAGGGTGCTGGGCCTGTCGAAGATTGCACGGCTTGTGGATATGTTCGCCCGCCGACTGCAAATCCAGGAAAACCTCACCCGGCAAATCGCCGAAGCCGTGCAGCAAGTGACCGACGCCGCCGGTGTCGCGGTGGTCATCGAAGCCCAGCACATGTGCATGATGATGCGCGGCGTCGAGAAACAGAATTCGACCATGAACACCTCGGTGATGCTCGGTGCCTTTCGCGATTCGAGCAACACCCGCCAGGAGTTCCTGCAATTGATTGGACGGAGCAAGTAGCAATGCCACAACTTCAACCAGGAATGGCACGCATCCGGGTCAAGGACCTGTGTTTGCGAACTTTCATCGGGATCAACGAGGACGAAATCCTCAACAAACAGGATGTGCTGATCAACCTGACCATTCTGTACGCCGCCCAGGATGCAGTGCGTGACAACGATATCGATCACGCATTGAATTACCGCACCATCACCAAGGCGATCATCGCCCACGTGGAGGGCAATCGCTTTGCCCTGCTGGAGCGCCTGACCCAAGAGTTGCTGGATCTGGTCATGGCCAACGAGTCGGTGCTGTACGCCGAAGTCGAAGTCGACAAGCCCCATGCCCTGCGCTTTGCCGAGTCGGTATCGATTACCCTGGCCGCGAACCGCTGACCGCGTCTGGCGCAACGCTCGCCAGGCTTTTATCATCCGCGCCACGATTTGATTGCACAGAGCCCATCATGAACGATCAACAACGCCTGGAACTTGAAGCCGCCGCCTTTCGCCGGCTGGTTGCCCACCTGGACAGCCGCAAGGACGTGCAGAACATCGACCTGATGAACCTCTCGGGTTTCTGCCGCAACTGCCTGTCCAAGTGGTACAAGGCCGCCGCCGACGAACGCCAGATCGAGGTCAGCCTCGACGAAGCCCGCGAAGTGGTTTACGGCATGCCGTACGCCGAGTGGAAAGCCCAATACCAGAAAGAAGCCAGCGCCGACCAACAAGCGGCGTTCGCCAAAGGAAAACCCAATGAGTGATCTGAACACCCTGCGCGCCAGCCTCAAGAGCGGCGAACATGCCTTCGCCGATACCCTGGCATTTATCGCCGCCGGTTACGACTATCAGCCCCAGGCCTTCAATAACGGTGGCGTGGAAAATGCCGCCGGGCAGAACGAAGGTTCGTGCAAGACCCTGGGCCTGGCGCTGCTGGAAGGTCTGAGCGATGAAGAAGCGCTGTTGGCGTTCGGCGAGCATTACCGTTCGGTGGTTGCGACGCCGGAAGGCAGTGACCATGGCAATATCCGGGCGTTGATTGCCCATGGCTTGGCGGGTGTGAAGTTCGCTCAGCAGCCGCTGACTCGCCGCTGACTGAAGCCCGCAAAACACGTCATGAGTGACACTGGACCTGTGGCGAGGGCGCTTGCTCCCGCTGGACTGCGCAGCGGTCCCCTTCTTTATTAAGATAAGCAGGGTCGCTTCGCGACCCAACACCACAGATTATGCGTCGCCATCGATCGGTATCAGGGCACATCCCGACTTTTAATATTGACCCGGCAACTTTATTTCGTTTGCCGGGCACCTCTGCTCACGGCTTAGATAAAAAGAAGTATCCCTTCTTCAGAGTCAGCCATCCATGCGCAGCGAATCCATCAGCCAGTCGATCTCCATCGTTCACCCCATCAGCCTCAGCCACGGCAAAAACGCCGAGGTCTGGGACACCGATGGCAAACGCTACATCGACTTTGTCGGCGGCATTGGCGTGCTCAACCTCGGCCATTGCCACCCGCGCATCGTCGAGGCCATTCGCGACCAAGCCACCCGCCTGACCCACTATGCGTTCAACGCAGCTCCTCATGTGCCCTACATCGAACTCATGGATCGCCTGGCTGCGTTTATTCCAGTGGATTACCCGGTCAGCGGCATGCTCACCAATAGCGGCGCGGAAGCGGCGGAAAACGCCCTGAAAATAGTCCGCGGCGCCACCGGACGCACGGCGATCATTGCCTTTGACGGCGCCTTCCACGGCCGCACACTGGCCACCCTCAACCTCAACGGCAAGGTCGCCCCCTACAAGCAGAAAGTCGGTGTGCTGCCGGGGCCGGTGTACCACCTGCCCTTCCCCAGCAAAGACAATGACGTGACCTGCGCCGAGGCCTTGAAGGCCATGGAGCGGTTGTTCAGCGTCGAGATCGACGTCAATGACGTGGCCTGTTTTATCGTCGAACCGGTGCAGGGCGAAGGCGGCTTCCTGGCGATGGACGTGGAATTCGCCCAGGCGCTGCGGCGTTTCTGTGATGACAACGGCATCCTGTTGATCGTCGATGAAATCCAGTCCGGCTTCGGCCGCACCGGCCAACGCTTTGCGTTCACGCGACTGGGCATTGAGCCGGACCTGATCCTGCTGGGCAAAAGCATTGCCGGCGGCGTGCCGCTGGGTGCGGTGGTCGGGCGCAAGTCGCTGCTCGACAACTTGCCCAAGGGCGGATTAGGCGGCACCTACTCGGGCAATCCCATCGCTTGCGCCGCCGCGTTGGCGACCCTGGACGAAATGAGTGACGCACACCTGCAAGCATGGGGCGCGCAACAGGAAGAAGCGATTGTCAGCCGTTACCAATCCTGGCGATCCCGCGAACTGTCACCGTACCTGGGCCGCTTGACCGGCGTCGGTGCGATGCGCGGCATCGAGTTGATCAACCCCGATGGCACACCGGCCTCGGCGCAACTGACGCAGCTGCTGGCGCTGGCCCGAGACGCCGGCTTGCTACTGATGCCGAGCGGCAAATCGCGGCACATTATCCGCCTGCTGGCGCCGCTGACTACCGAGGCGGCCGTGCTGGAGGAAGGGCTGGATATTCTTGAGGCGTGCCTGCAGAAACTAACTTGAACATTTAAGTCGACGCGCACCGTGTGTGCGAGCCTGTGGCGAGGGGCTTGCTCCCACCAGGTTGATCGCATTGTTCGTGGACAAAAAAAACCGGCCGAAGCCGGTTTTTTGCTTTCTACGGAATCAGAACGAAGCGTTCTGCAGGCCGTCGAGGTAACGCTCGGTGTCCAGTGCCGCCATGCAACCGGCGCCGGCCGAGGTGATGGCTTGACGGTAAACGTGGTCAGCCACGTCACCGGCGGCGAAGATACCTTCGACGCTGGTGGCAGTTGCGTTGCCGTCACGGCCGCCCTGCACAACCAGGTAGCCGTCTTTCAACGTCAGCTGACCTTCGAACAACGACGTGTTCGGGGTGTGGCCGATGGCGATGAACACGCCGTCGACTTTCAGCTCGTCGAAGCTGCCGTCGTTGTTCTTCAGGCGAGCACCGGTCACGCCCATGTTGTCGCCCAGCACTTCGTCCAGGGTCGAATTCAGCTTGAGGATGATCTTGCCTTCGGCAACCCGCGCATTCAGCTTGTCGATCAGGATCTTCTCGGCGCGGAAAGTTTCGCGACGGTGAATCAGAGTCACAGTGCTTGCGATGTTGGCCAGGTACAGCGCTTCTTCGACAGCGGTGTTACCGCCACCGACCACAGCCACTGGCTTGTTGCGATAGAAGAAACCGTCACAGGTCGCGCAGGCCGAAACGCCTTTGCCCATGAACGTTTCTTCCGACGGCAGGCCCAGGTAACGAGCGCTGGCACCGGTAGCGATGATCAGCGCATCGCAGGTGTAAGTCGCGCTGTCGCCAATCAGGGTGTACGGCTTGGCAGCGAAGTCCACGGCATTGATGTGATCGAACACGATCTCGGTTTCAAAGCGCTCGGCGTGCTCTTTCATGCGTTCCATCAGCGCCGGGCCAGTCAGGCCGTGGACGTCGCCCGGCCAGTTGTCGACTTCGGTGGTGGTGGTCAGTTGACCGCCGGCCTGCATGCCGGTGATCAGCAGCGGCTTGAGGTTGGCACGGGCAGCATAGACCGCGGCGCTGTAACCGGCAGGGCCGGAACCGAGAATAATCACTCGCGAATGACGAACTTCAGACATGACCTGCTCCTGTTGACCGGCCCGAAACACAGGGCGCGGAACGCCGGATTGCCGGCGGGAATAAAAAAGGACCGTTGAAAGCACTTGGGGAAGGCTTGGGCTCGACAGTCCTGTAAAAGAATGGGTGCAGCGTATCGAGGGGGCGAAGATTAAGGAAATACGGTTTAACAATCCAGCTCATAGGCGGTCTCTATTCCGTTGCAGTGGACGTATAGACGCCTTTGTTACAGTTAATGTCGATGCCCACGCCGCGCTTTCGCCTCTATGGCAAAGCCGGTAAGGTCGGCGCGTTTCCCCTTTGCTGGAGCTCCTTATGCCCGCCCCTGTTCTGTCCGGCCCGCAATACCTGCGTGAAGGCCTCAAACTGGTCTTGAGCCCAAGCCTGCGCTTGTTTGTGTTGTTGCCGCTGGCGATCAACCTGGTGCTGTTCGTCGGATTGATCTATCTGGCTGGCCATCAGTTCAGCCTGTGGGTCGATACGCTGATGCCGTCCCTGCCCGATTGGCTGAGTTTTCTCAGTTACATCCTGTGGCCGATTTTCGTCGCGCTGGTAGTGCTGATGGTGTTCTTCACCTTCACGATGCTGGCCAACGTCATCGCCGCGCCATTCAATGGCTTCCTCGCGGAGAAAGTTGAGGTGGTGGTGCGCGGCACCGACGACTTCCCGACCTTCAGCTGGGGCGAACTGATCGCCATGATCCCCCGTACCCTGGCCCGGGAAATGCGCAAGCTCGGCTACTTCCTGCCAAGGGCCATCGGGCTGTTCATCCTGTCGTTCATCCCGGTGGTCAACATCATCGCCGCGCCGCTGTGGTTGCTGTTCGGGGTGTGGATGATGGCGATCCAGTACATCGACTACCCGGCGGATAACCATAAACTGGGCTGGAACGAGATGCTCGCCTGGCTGCGGAAGAAGCGCTGGCAGAGTATGAGTTTTGGCGGGATCGTTTACCTGTCGCTACTGATTCCAGTGGTCAACATCCTGATGATGCCGGCGGCCGTGGCCGGTGCGACGCTGTTCTGGGTGCGTGAGCGTGGTGCGGAGAATCTGGTGGCAGAGCGCCGCTGATCGAGTCACAAATCCATCATCCCACCGTCACAATGACGACATGGCCTCAGCCGACACTGAGGTCATGACGACAGCTCTGCATATCACCCTGATCACCGAAACCTTCCCACCGGAAATCAACGGCGTGGCCAATACCCTTGGCCGCTTGTTCGACGGTTTGCGCGCGCGCGGGCATCAGGTCGAGTTGGTGCGGCCACGTCAGGGCGGCGACCTGCTCATGGGCAGCAACGATGAGTTGCTGCTGTGCCGGGGTTGGCCGCTGCCGGGTTATCCCGGCCTGCAATGGGGTCAGTCGTCGATGCACAAGCTGTTGCGGCGCTGGAAGCGCCATCGCCCGGATGTGTTGTACATCGCCACCGAAGGGCCGCTGGGCTTGTCGGCGTTGCGCGCGGCGCGGCGTTTGGGGATTTCGGTGGTCAGTGGCTTTCATACCAATTTTCAACAGTACTCCAGCCAGTACGGCCTCGGCTTGCTGACGCGCATGCTGACCCACTACCTGCGCTGGTTTCACAATCGCTCGACCCTGACCCTGGTACCCAGCACGAGCCAGCGACTGGAACTGGAGCGCCGCAGTTTCGAGCGCCTGGCATTGCTCTCTCGAGGCGTCGACAGTCAGTTGTTTCATCCAGCCAAACGGCTGAAACCGCTGCGCGAGCAATGGGGATTGGCCGAGGATGACATTGCCTTCATCCACGTAGGACGCCTGGCCCCGGAGAAGAATCTTGGCTTGCTCAAGCGCTGCTTCGACACGCTGAAAAAGACTTATCCACAGCGAAACATGAAATTGATTGTGGTCGGTGACGGTCCGCAAAGATCGATTCTGGAGAAAGAACTGCCCGAGGCGATTTTCTGCGGCTCACAACGCGGTGAAGCCTTGGCCAGTCACTATGCGTCGGGGGATGTGTTTCTGTTTCCGAGCCTGACCGAAACCTTCGGCAATGTGGTGCTTGAAGCATTAGCCTCGGGGCTGGGGGTGGTGGCGTACGATCAGGCTGCGGCGGCTCAGCACATTCGCCACGGCTACAACGGCGTGCTGGCAATGCCTGGGGATGAACAGGCATTTTGCGATGCGGCATGTTGGCTGCTGGAGGAGCGCGAAACTTTGCGCTGTGTGCGCCTTAATGCGCGCCAGCATGCGAGCCGTCAGGGTTGGGCGGCGATTATCGAGCAGTTCGAGGGGCAGTTGCGGGGGGCTTGTCACGATCCTCGTGGCGAGGGGGCTTGTCGGAACGCCGCATCGCCCCGTTCGGCTGCGAAGCAGTCGTAAACCCAGCGCACGCCATATGCCTGATGAAACATATTTTCAGGTTTCAGGGCTGCTTCGCGGCCCAACGGGGGCCAGCCCCCTCGCCACATTAAACCAGCGTCATCAGCGCATCACGGCTAAACGGCAGGATGTCCTGCTCCCGACCGTCACGCACTTTCTGCGCCCAGTCCGGGTCCACCAGCAACGCACGCCCCACGGCCACCAAATCGAACTCATCGTTATTCAAACGTTCCAGCAGTTTTTCCAGGCTGGCCGGCTGCGCGATTTTGTCGGTGTTGACCATGAACTGCAGAAACTCGCCGTCCAGACCGACGCTGCCGACGGTGATGGTCGGCTTGCCGGTGAGCTTGCGGGTCCAGCCGGCAAGGTTCAGTTCGCAACCGTCGAACTCCGGTTCCCAGAAGCGCCGTGTCGAGCAGTGGAAAATATCCACGCCGGCGTCGGACAACGGTTTGAGGAATTCGCCCAATGCCTGCGGCGTCTGCACCAGACGGGCGGTGTAATCCTGCTGCTTCCACTGGGAGAAACGGAAGATGATCGGGAAACCCTCACCGACCGCCGCACGCACCGCCTGAATCAATTCAATGGCGAAACGCGACCGGTTGGCCAGGCTGCCACCGTACTCGTCAGTACGCTGGTTGCTGCCTTCCCAGAAAAACTGGTCCACCAGATAACCGTGGGCGCCGTGGATTTCCACGCCGTCCATGCCGATGCTCTGGGCGTCTTTGGCCGCTTGGGCAAATGCGCCAATTACGTCCTGGATATCTTGTTGGGTCATGCCATGAACCACGACCTGGCCGTCCTTCAGTTTTTCCGACGGACCGTAGCCCGGCACGCTGGCATCCGGCTCGGTGCCGATGCGCCGCACGCTGCCCACATGCCATAGCTGCGGAACGATCTTGCCGCCTTCGGCATGCACCGCATCGACGACTTTCTTCCAGCCGGCCAATGCCGCTTCACCGTAGAAGTGCGGCACGTTCGGATAGCCGTTGGAGGCCTTGTGACCGACGGTGGTGCCTTCGGTGATGATCAGGCCAACCCCGGCAGCGGCGCGACGACGGTAGTACTCGATCACTTTGGAATTGGGCACGCCGCCCGGCGAAAAAGAACGAGTCATCGGCGCCATGACAACGCGGGTCGGCAACTCGAGAGCGCCAAGGTGAAAAGGCTTGAACAGGGCTTTGACGGGCATGGGACGCTCCACGGGACATAGTCTTTATGACGGCGATAATATGGAGAGTGCCAAGCATTGAACAGCACTATTGATTTGGGTGATTAAGGATTAAAAGACACAAAGCATTGTAGGAGCGAGCGGTGCCCGCTCCTACAGGAGGGATGTCAGCTCAACGCTTTTTCGATGGCCTGGACAACAGAAGGATCATCCGGCGCCGTGCGTGGAGAGAACCGCGCCAGCACACGACCGTCCTTGCCCAACAGGAATTTTTCGAAGTTCCAGGTGATGTCGCCGGGAAATTCCGCTCCCTCGCCCGCCAACAGTTTGTACAACTGATGACGATCATGACCGTTGACTTCCAGCTTGCTGGACAACGGAAAGGTCACGCCATAGTTGAGGCTGCAAAACGCCTGGATCTCTTGCTCGGTACCCGGTTCCTGCCCGGCAAACTGGTTGCACGGCAAGCCCAGCACGCTGAAACCCCGGCCCTTGAATTGCTGGTAGAGGTTTTCCAGCGCTGCGTACTGTGGGGTCAAGCCACATTTGGAGGCGACGTTGACCACCAGCACGACTTGCCCCTTGAAGGGCGCCAAAGGTAGCTCCTGACCATCCAGGGCTGTCAGTTTAAGGTCGTGAAAAGCACTCATGACGAACTCCAAATTCCTGTGTTCTTCTCGAAACAGCCACTTGGCGGTGCCACCAGGGACAGCCGCGGACTAAAAAAGGCGCCCCTCGGGCGCCTCTCCAGTTCTCGAAAGCTTAGCGCAGAAAATCAGTGGTGATGGCCACCTTCGCCATGGACGTGACCATGAGCGATTTCTTCCTGGCTGGCATCACGGATGTCGACGATCTTGACCTGGAAAGTCAGGCGCTGACCGGCCAACGGGTGGTTGCCGTCGACGGTGACATCGTCGCCGTCCAGATCGCGGATGGTGACGATCTGCATCTGGCCATCCGGAGCGGAAGCGTGGAACTGCATGCCCACTTCCAGCTCATCAACGCCTTCGAACATGCTGCGGCTCAAAGTGCTGACCAGTTCGGCGGAGTATTCGCCGTAGGCATCTTCAGGTTCTACGGTGACTTTCAGGTCGTCACCGACTGCTTTGCCTTCCAGTGCCTTTTCCAGGCCCGGGATGATGTTACCTGCGCCTTGCAGGTAGACCAGCGGCGCGCCGCCGGCGGAACTGTCGATGACCTCACCAGCGTCGTTGGTCAGGGTATAGTCGATGGAGACAGCCTTATTGGCGGCGATCAGCATGGGGCGAGACCTTTTGCATAAGAAAGATGAATGTCCAAGTTTAGCGAAGCAATCGCCCGAAAGCGAACACAACCCTGACAGACGGGGTGCGGCAAAAGGCTCGACGGTCACAGGCTTCCATCAGGATGAAGACGGACACTGGGTGGCCGAGCTTTCCTGCGGCCATACTCAACACCTGCGACATCAGCCGCCGTGGCAATCCCGGGCCTGGGTGATGGACCCTGTGCTACGTCAGGAAAAAATAGGCCAACCCTTTGATTGTGGTTGGTGCGCTCAAGGCTCGGTTAGCGATAACCTTGACGACTGAATATCGGTAGACGACCAGCCATAGGCCGTCACCATTGCCATGCAACTCTAGAGAATCCGCATGCAAACTTTTTTTATCGCACCCACCGATTTTGGTGTGGGTCTGACCTCCATCAGCCTCGGGCTGGTGCGTACGCTTGAACGGGCCGGCCTCAAAGTCGGCTTTTTCAAACCGATAGCCCAGCCGCACCCGGGCGACACCGGACCTGAGCGCTCCACCGAACTGGTGGCCCGTACCCACGGCTTGAAACCGCCTCAGCCGTTGGGCCTGGCCCACGTCGAGCGGATGCTCGGCGACGGCCAGCTGGACGAATTGCTCGAAGAAATCATCACCCTTTATCAGCAAGCCGCTGTCGGCAAGGACGTGCTGATTGTCGAAGGCATGGTCCCGACCCGCAGCGCCAGCTACGCCGCGCGGGTCAACCTGCACTTGGCCAAGAGCCTCGATGCTGATGTGATTCTGGTCTCGGCGCCGGAAAACGAAGTGCTGACCGAGTTGTCCGGCCGAGTGGAATTGCAGGCGCAATTGTTCGGCGGGCCGAAAGACCCGAAAGTCCTCGGCGTGATCCTCAACAAGGTCAAGACCGACGAAAGCATGGAAGCCTTTGCCTCGCGCCTGAAGGAACATTCGCCGTTGCTGCGCAGTGGCGACTTCCGCCTGCTTGGCTGCATCCCGTTCCAGCCCGAACTGAACGCGCCACGCACCCGAGACGTGGCCGACCTGATGGGCGCCCAGGTGCTCAACGCCGGTGACTACGAAAACCGGCGCATGACCAAAATCATCATCTGCGCCCGTACCGTGCGCAACACCGTGGAGCTGCTCAAACCCGGCGTGCTGGTGGTGACCCCAGGCGATCGCGACGACATCATCCTCGCCGTCAGCCTCGCAGCGATGAACGGCGTGCCCCTGGCCGGCCTGTTGCTGACCAGCGACACCCTGCCCGATCCACGCATCATGGATCTGTGCCGTGGCGCCTTGCAGGCCGGCTTGCCGGTGTTGTCGGTCAGTACCGGCTCCTACGACACCGCCAACCAGTTGAACGGTTTGAACAAGGAAATCCCGATCGATGACCGCGAACGTGCGGAAATCATCACCGATTTCGTCGCCAGCCACCTCGATGCCAACTGGCTGCACCAGCGCTGCGGCACGCCACGGGAAATGCGCCTGTCGCCCGCGGTGTTCCGCTATCAACTGATCCAGCGCGCCCAGATTGCCAACAAGCGCATCGTGTTGCCCGAAGGCAGCGAGCCGTTGACCGTGCAGGCCGCGGCGATCTGCCAGGCGCGCGGCATTGCCCGTTGCGTGTTGCTGGCCAAACCGGCGGACGTCGAAGCGGTCGCCCGCGCCCAAGGCATCGAGTTGCCGCCGGGGCTGGAAATCCTCGACCCGGACCTGATCCGCGAGCGCTATGTCGAGCCGATGGTCGCCCTGCGCAAGACTAAAAGCCTCAACGCGCCGATGGCCGAGCAACAACTGGAAGACACCGTGGTGATCGGCACCATGATGCTGGCGCTGGATGAAGTCGACGGGCTGGTGTCCGGGGTCATTCACTCCACCGCCAATACCATCCGCCCGGCCCTGCAACTGATCAAGACCGCGCCGGGCTGCACCCTGGTGTCGTCGGTGTTTTTCATGCTGTTTCCCGAAGAAGTGCTGGTTTACGGCGACTGTGTGATGAACCCGCACCCGAGCGCCAGCGAACTGGCCGAGATTGCCTTGCAAAGCGCCGATTCGGCCGCGGCGTTTGGCATCACGCCGCGTGTGGCGATGATCAGCTATTCCAGCGGTGAGTCGGCCAGTGGCGAAGAAGTCGAGAAGGTTCGCGAAGCGACGTTGCTCGCCCACGAACAACAAAACTCATTGTTGATCGACGGCCCGTTGCAGTACGACGCCGCCGCCAACGAAACCGTGGCCCGGCAACTGGCGCCGAACAGTCAGGTGGCCGGTCGTGCCACGGTGTTCGTGTTCCCCGACCTGAACACCGGCAACACCACCCACAAAGCCGTGCAGCGCAGCGCCGACTGCGTCAGCCTCGGGCCGATGCTGCAAGGCCTGCGCAAACCGGTGAACGATCTGCCGCGCGGCGCGCAAGTCGACGACATCGTCTACACCATCGCATTGACCGCGATTCAAGCTGCCAACCGACCTATGGATGTTTAAATGCTGGATTTTCTACCTGCACCCGTGCGCGGCGTAATCGCCTCGCTGCTGTTGGCGCTGAATACGATTGCCTGCTGCACGCCGCTGTTCGTGGTGGCAATTTTCAAACTGCTGCTGCCCTTCCCCATCGCCCAGCGTTTCACCGACTGGCTGATGGGCCACATCCACGAAACCTGGATCAGCAACAACAAAGCCTGGATGGACCTGCTCGGGCATACGCGCTGGCAGCTCAGCGGGCTGGAAGGCCTGGACTATCAGCACTCGTACCTGATCACCAGCAACCACCAGAGCTGGGTAGACATCATGGTGTTGCAGTACGTGCTCAACCGGCGAATCCGCCCGCTGAAGTTCTTCCTCAAACAGCAACTGATCTGGGTGCCGGTGATCGGTCTGGCGTGGTGGGCGCTGGGCTTTCCGTTCATGAAGCGGTACTCCAAGGCCTATCTGGAAAAGCATCCAGAGAAGAAAGGCAAAGACCTGGAAACCACCCGCAAGACCTGCGACAAGTTCCGCAACAACCCGGTGGGGATTTTCAACTTCGTCGAAGGTACGCGCTTCACCGAAGGCAAGCACATACAGCAGAGCTCACCGTTCCGCTACCTGCTCAAGCCGAAAGCAGGTGGCATTGCCTTCGTGCTGGATGCCATGGGCGACCAGCTGGAAGCCATCGTCAACGTGACCATCCACTATCCGGCCGGGCGTCCGGGTTACTGGGATTTGCTCTGTGGGAACGTGAAGGATGTGGTGGTGCACTTTCAAGAGCTGAAGATTCCACCGCAGTTCGTCGGCAAAAACTACGACCAGGACGGTGTGTATCGGCTCGAGTTTCAGGGTTGGATCAATCAGCTGTGGAATGACAAGGATGCGCTGCTGGGGCAGATGCATCGCGAGTACACCACCAAGGTTTGAGGTGCCTGTACCGGCGTCATCGCGGGCAAGCCCGCTCCCTCAGTGGTTCTGTGTGGAATGCAAATTTTGTGTTCACTAGAGATCCCTGTGGGAGCGGGCTTGCCCGCGATGGCGATCTCAAGAACACAAAAAAACCCGCAGACGATCACTCATCTGCGGGTTTTTTATTTGCAGCTAACGCTTAGATCGCGCCACGCTTGCGCAGCAGATCCAGCACTTGCTTGACGCTTTCTTCCAGCGACAGCGACTGAGTATCGACCACAAGGTCGGCGTCCAGCGGCACGTCGTACGGGAAGGATTCGCCCGGGATGTTATCCCCGGCCGCCGCGTAAAGACCTTGCGGATCACGCTCGGCACACACCGTCGGCGAGGCCTGGACGTAGACCGTCAGCAGACGCTCCTTGCCGATCAGGTCCTTGGCCTGTTCACGACCTTCGGCACTCGGGGCAACGAACGCCGCGAGGGTCAACAGACCGGCTTCGTTGAACTGACGCGCAACATGCGCCGCACGACGCCAGTTCTCGGTACGCCCGGAGCGATCCTGCGGCAGACCTTTGTTCAGGTCGTGACGCAGGTTCTGGCCATCGAGCACAAACACCGCGCGCCCCATGTCGAACAGCTTGCGTTCAACCGCATACGCCAGAGTGCTTTTGCCAGCGCCCGACAGGCCGCTGAACAACACGGTGGCCGGTTGCTGGCCGAAGCGTTGGGCGCGCTCTTCGGTGGCTACATGGGCAAGCTTGCCGTGGTGAGTGCTGCTGCCATGGCTCAACGGCTGGGCGATGATCATGCCGGCCGCGACCGTGCCGTTGGTCAGTCGATCGATGACGATGAACGAACCGGTGGTGCGGTTGCTGTCGTAACCGTCCAGTGCGATGGCTGCGTCGAGGCTGATCTTGACCCGACCGATCTCGTTCAACTGCAAGGCGCTGGCCGGACCTTCGGCCAACGTATTCACGTCCACGCGATTGACGATGCTGGTGATCGAACCCGGCACGTAAGTCGTGGCGCGCTTGATGTCGTATTTCTTGCCCGGCAGCATCGGTTCTTCGGCCATCCACACCAGCATGGCGTCGAAGGCATCGGTCACTTGCGGCTGGTTGTCGGCATGCACCAGCAAGTCGCCGCGGGAGATGTCGATCTCGTCTTCCATGGTCAGCGTCACCGCTTGACCAGGGCCTGCGTGTTCCAGCTCACCTTCGAAGGTGACAATGGATTTCACGCGGCTGCTCTTGCCCGACGGCAACACAACGACTTCGTCGCCCTTGTGCACGATGCCGCTGGCCAGGGTGCCGGCGAAACCACGGAAGTTCAGGTTCGGACGGTTGACGTACTGCACCGGGAAACGCAGGTCGGTGTAGTTGCGGTCGCTGGCGATTTCGACGGTTTCGAGGATTTCCATCAGCGACTGGCCGGTGTACCACGGCGAGCGCTCGGACTTGTTCACCACGTTGTCGCCCTTGAGCGCGGACATCGGCACGAACGCCATAGTGCTCGGCTTGAACGCGATGCCTTCGGCGAACTTCAGGTAATCGGCCTTGATCGACTCGAACACGCTTTCGTCGAAGCCGTTGAGGTCCATCTTGTTGATGGCGACAACGATGTGCTTGATGCCCAGCAACGAGGCGATAAAGCTGTGGCGACGGGTCTGGGTCTGCACGCCGTAACGGGCATCGACCAGGATGATCGCCAGGTCACAGGTGGAGGCACCGGTGGCCATGTTGCGGGTGTACTGCTCATGGCCGGGGGTATCGGCGATGATGAATTTGCGCTTGGCGGTGGAGAAATAGCGGTAGGCGACATCGATGGTGATGCCCTGCTCACGCTCGGCCTGCAAGCCGTCGACCAGCAATGCCAGGTCGATGTCTTCGCCAGTGGTGCCGACTTTTTTCGAGTCGCGGGTGATGGCTTCCAGGTGATCTTCGTAGATCATTTTGGAGTCGTGCAGCAGGCGCCCGATCAGGGTGCTCTTGCCGTCGTCGACGTTGCCACAGGTCAGAAAGCGCAGCATTTCCTTGCGTTCATGCTGGCCCAGGTAGGCGAGGATGTCCTCGCTGATCAAATCAGATGCGTGCGACATGACAACCCCTTAGAAATAACCCTGACGTTTCTTTTCTTCCATCGAGCCTGCGCCATCGTGATCGATGACCCGGCCCTGGCGTTCGGAAGTTCGCGTCAGGAGCATTTCCTGAATGATGTCGGTCAGGCTGGTGGCCTCGGACTCGACCGCACCGGTCAACGGGTAATCGCCGAGCGTACGGAAGCGGACCTTTTTCTTGACGATGCGTGCCTTGTCTTCGTCGCTCAGGTGATTGAGCAGGCGTTCGTCGTCGATCATGATCCAGGTGCCGTTCATCTCGATGACATCGCGTTCGGCGGCGAAATACAGCGGCACGATCGGGATGCCTTCCAGGTAGATGTACTGCCAGATGTCCAGCTCGGTCCAGTTCGACAACGGGAATACGCGGATCGATTCGCCCTTGTTGACCTTGCCGTTGTAGACGTTCCACAGCTCCGGGCGCTGGTTTTTCGGGTCCCAGCGGTGCTTGCTGTCGCGGAAGGAATACACGCGCTCTTTGGCACGGGACTTCTCTTCGTCGCGACGGGCGCCACCGAATGCCGCGTCGAAGCCGTACTTGTCGAGAGCCTGCTTGAGGCCTTCGGTCTTCATGATATCGGTGTGCTTGGCACTACCGTGGGTGAGCGGGTTGATGCCCTGCGCAACACCCTCGGGATTGACGTGCACCAGCAGGTCCAGGCCGAGCTCTTCGACCATGCGGTCGCGGAACGCGTACATTTCCTTGAACTTCCACTGGGTGTCGACGTGCATCACCGGAAACGGAAGTTTGCCCGGGAAGAATGCCTTGCGTGCCAGGTGCAGCATCACGGCGGAGTCTTTACCGACGGAGTACAGCATCACCGGGTTATCGAACTCGGCGGCGACCTCGCGGATGATGTGGATGCTTTCGGCCTCCAGCTGTTTCAGATGCGTCAGTTTGTCGACCATGGCTACTCACGAAAACGATCTTATGGACGGCCTGCGGGCCGTGTTCGAGCGGGGAATCCTAGCACAGCGACCTCTTCTAATCAGGACGCAAGCTAGATCGAAAGGGTATATGAATATACCCCCTCGTTTGGGCTATTCCCCTGTAGGGCAACCCCATTCAGTTTTGAAATCAAATAGGGTTCGGGCAATCGATGAAGATGTGCTCGAGGGCGAAACGTCGCGCCAGATAATCCCCCAATGCCTGCACACCGTAACGCTCGGTGGCGTGGTGGCCGGCGGCGATGAAGCTGATGTCGTTTTCCCGGGCACTGTGGAATGTCTGCTCGGAGGCTTCGCCGCTGAGGTACAGGTCGACGCCAGCCAACACCGCCTGATCAATGTACCCCTGGCCGCCACCGGTGCACCAGCCGACCCGACGAATCATCTCGCTGCCTTCGATCAGCAACGGCTCGCGTCCCATGACCTCCTGCACGCGGCGAGCAAAATCGCGAGGGGTCATCGCTTCGCTCAACGAGCCGACCAGGCCAACGACTTTCAGATTGTCCGGGTCCAGCGGGCCTTCGACAGTAATGTCCAGTTGCCGGGCAAGCTGCACGTTATTACCGACTTCCGGGTGCAGATCCAGCGGCAAGTGATAGGACAGCAGGCTGATATCGTGCTTGAGCAGGGTTTTCAACCGGCGCTGCTTCATGCCGGTGATGCACGGGTTCTCGCCTTTCCAGAAATAGCCGTGATGCACCAGCACCAAGTCGGCCTGGGCCTCCACCGCCGCGTCCAGCAAAGCCTGACTGGCGGTAACACCGCTGACGATGCGCGTCACTTGTGGTCGGCCTTCGACCTGCAGACCGTTGGGGCAGTAATCGGCGATCTTCATACTGGCAAGATAACGGTCGGCTTCTTCGACCAGGGTGTTCAGGGCGACGGCCATAAAAGACTCCTAAATATCCCGTTCAGAGGCGCGCGCGGCCTCGTATAATGCGCGACATTATGGGCGGTCTCATACCGCCTGCAACCTCTGTAGGACATGCTTAATGCTCAAGGCGCTGCGTTTTTCCGGTTGGCCGCTGTTGGCCGGCGTGCTTATCGCTCTATTGATTATGCAGCGTTACCCGGAGTGGGTCGGGTTACCGAGCCTGGACGTCAACCTGCAACAAGCCCCGCAAACCCTCGGCCTGCAGCAAGGCCCGGTGTCCTATGCCGACGCGGTGACCACGGCTGCACCGTCGGTGGTCAACCTGTACACCACCAAAGTGGTCAACAAGCCCAGCCATCCGCTGTTCGAAGATCCGCAGTTCCGCCGCTTCTTCGGCGACAACTCGCCCAAGCAGAAGCGCATGGAGTCGAGCCTCGGTTCAGGCGTGATCATGAGCCCGGAAGGTTACCTGCTGACCAACAACCATGTGACCAGTGGTGCCGACCAGATCGTGGTGGCGCTCAAGGATGGTCGTGAAACCCTGGCCCGGGTCATCGGCAGCGACCCGGAAACCGACCTCGCGGTATTGAAGATTGACCTGAAAAACCTTCCGTCGATCACCGTCGGCCGTTCCGACAATATCCGCATCGGCGACGTGGCCCTGGCCATCGGCAACCCGTTCGGCGTCGGCCAGACCGTGACCATGGGCATCATCAGCGCCACCGGGCGCAATCAGCTCGGGCTGAACAATTACGAAGATTTCATCCAGACCGACGCCGCGATCAACCCCGGCAACTCAGGTGGTGCGTTGGTGGACGCCAATGGCAACCTGACCGGCATCAACACGGCGATCTTCTCCAAGTCTGGCGGTTCTCAGGGCATCGGCTTCGCGATCCCGGTCAAACTGGCGATGGAAGTGATGAAGTCGATCATCGAACACGGCCAGGTGATTCGCGGCTGGCTCGGCATCGAAGTACAACCGTTGAGTCAGGAACTGGCGGAATCGTTTGGTCTGTCGGGACGTCCGGGAATTGTGGTCGCGGGGATTTTCCGTGACGGCCCGGCGCAGAAGGCCGGCCTGCAACTGGGCGACGTGATCCTCAGCATCGACGGTGAACCGGCCGGCGACGGTCGCCGCTCGATGAACCAGGTGGCACGGATCAAGCCGACCGACAAGGTCACGATCCAGGTCATGCGCAACGGCAAAGAACTCAAGCTCACGGCAGAAATCGGCCTGCGTCCACCGCCTGCGCCGATCAAGGAAAAAGAAGAAGAGTAGTCGCCAACACCCAAAACCCTGTGGGAGCGTGGCTTGCCCGCGATGGGAACGCCGCGGTGTATCAGGTACACCGCGTCATCGTTCATCGCGGGCAAGCCACGCTCCCACAGGACCGAGGCGTGTTCTAGAGGTCGCCGAGGCCGTCGATCAGTGCTTGATTCTGCTCCGGCGCGCCGATGGAGATACGCAGGAACTGGGCAATCCGTTCTTGCTTGAAGTGCCGAACGATGACGCCTTGTTCGCGCAACTTCGCCGCCAGCCCTGCCGCATCGTGCTTCGGGTGACGGGCGAAAATGAAGTTCGCCGCCGACGGCAATACCTCGAACCCCTTCGCTTCCAACTGTGCGATCACCTTCTCGCGACTCTCGATGACCAACCGGCAGGTCTTGTCGAAATACTCGCGATCCTCGAACGCCGCTGCCGCCCCCACAATCGCCAGACGATCCAGCGGGTAGGAGTTGAAGCTGTTCTTGATCCGCTCCAGCGCCTCGATCAGGTCAGGATGCCCCACCGCCAGACCAACCCGCAGGCCCGCCAGCGAACGGGACTTGGACAGGGTCTGAGTCACCAACAGGTTCGGATAACGGTCCACCAGCGTAATCGCCGTTTCACCACCGAAATCGATGTAGGCCTCATCCACCACGACCACCGAATCCGGGCTGGCCTTGAGGATTTGCTCAACCGCATCCAGCGCCAGCAGGCAACCGGTCGGTGCGTTCGGGTTCGGGAAGATGATCCCGCCGTTCGGCTTGGCATAGTCCGCTGGATTGATCTGGAACTGCTCGTTCAGCGGCACCGCGTCGTACGCAATGCCGTACAACCCGCAGTAGACCGGGTAGAAGCTGTAACTGATGTCCGGGAACAGCAGCGGCTTATCGTGTTGCAGCAAGCCGTGAAAGATATGCGCCAGCACTTCATCGGAACCGTTGCCGAGGAACACCTGATTACCCTGCACGCCGTAATACTTGGCAACGGCTTGTTTGAGCACATCGCTGTTCGGGTCCGGATACAAACGCAGGTTGTCGTTCAGTTCGGTTTGCATCGCCGCCAAGGCTTTAGGCGACGGGCCGTACGGGTTTTCGTTGGTGTTGAGCTTGACCAGTTTCGCCAGCTTCGGTTGCTCGCCCGGGACGTAAGGCACCAGGCTCTTGACGAAGGGACTCCAGAATTTACTCATGTTCAGTTGCCCTTCTTATCGTCAACGATACGGTATTCGGCGCTGCGGGCGTGGGCGGTCAGCGACTCGCCACGGGCCAGCACGGAAGCGGTTTTGCCCAGTTCGGACGCACCCTGCTCGGAGCAGAAGATGATCGACGACCGTTTCTGGAAGTCATAAACACCCAGCGGCGAAGAGAAGCGCGCGGTGCCGGAGGTCGGCAGCACGTGGTTCGGGCCAGCGCAGTAGTCGCCCAGCGCTTCGGACGTGTGGCGGCCCATGAAGATCGCGCCAGCGTGGCGGATCTGCGGCAGCCAGGCCTGCGGGTCGGCAACCGACAACTCCAGGTGTTCCGGCGCGATACGGTTGGCAACTTCAATCGCTTGTTCCATGTCGCGAACCTTGATCAGCGCACCCCGACCATTGATCGAGGTTTCGATGATCTCGGCGCGTTCCATAGTCGGCAGCAATTTGGCGATGCTCGCAGCGACCTTGTCGAGGAACTCAGCGTCCGGACTGACCAGAATCGCCTGGGCGTCTTCGTCGTGCTCGGCCTGGGAGAACAGGTCCATGGCGATCCAGTCCGGATCGGTCTGGCCGTCACACACCACCAGAATCTCCGACGGGCCGGCGATCATGTCGATGCCGACCTGGCCGAACACGTGGCGCTTGGCAGTGGCGACATAGATGTTGCCAGGCCCCACCACTTTGTCGACCTTCGGCACGCTTTCGGTGCCGTAGGCCAGCGCAGCAACTGCCTGGGCGCCACCAATGGTGAACACCCGGTCGACGCCGGCGATGCAGGCCGCGGCCAGCACCAGTTCGTTGACTTCACCGCGCGGGGTCGGCACGACCATAACCACTTCGGTCACACCTGCCACCTTGGCCGGAATCGCGTTCATCAGCACCGATGAGGGGTACGACGCCTTGCCGCCCGGCACATACAGACCGGCGCGATCCAGCGGCGTGACCTTCTGGCCCAGCACCGTGCCGTCAGCTTCGGTGTAGCTCCAGGAGTCCTGTTTCTGTTTCTCGTGGTAGCTGCGCACGCGGGTCGCGGCTTTTTCCAGCGCTTCACGCTGAGGCACAGTGATTCGGGTCAATGCCAGTTCCAGGCGTTCGCGCGGCAGGATCAGGTCTGCCATGGACGCCACTTGCAGGCCGTCGAACTTCTGGGTGAATTCCACCAACGCCGCGTCGCCACGTTCGCGCACAGCCTTGATGATGTCCAGCACCCGCTGATTGACCGAGTCGTCAGACACACTTTCCCAGCTCAGCAGATGATCCAGATGATGTGCGAAATCCGGGTCAGCAGCGTTGAGTCGGCGAATTGCAGTCGGTGCGGTCATAGCGAGAGCCTCATAGGATTGGCAAAAACTCAGGCGCCCGAAGCTAACATTCGATCCGCTTGGGCACCTGAGAATTCTGGCTATGAGGCGGATAGACGGCGCGCCTTGCGGTCGCGCAGGTGAATCAGCCGCGGTGTCGAGACTCCACTGCCTTGCGCAGGGTGTCGATCAACGCCTGGATACGGGCATGCTGCATTTTCATCGATGCTTTGTTGACGATCAGCCGCGAGCTGATGGCAGCAATGAATTCCTGTGGCTCCAGGCCGTTGGCCCGCAGCGTGTTACCGGTGTCGACCACGTCGATGATCTTGTCTGCCAGACCGATCAGCGGCGCCAGTTCCATCGAGCCGTAAAGCTTGATGATGTCGACCTGACGGCCCTGTTCGGCATAGTAGCGCTTGGCGACATTGACGAACTTGGTGGCGATGCGCAGACGGCCCTTGGGCTCGATCGCACCGACTTTGCCGGCCGTCATCAGCTTGCACTGAGCGATTTGCAGGTCCAGCGGTTCGTACAGACCCTGGCCGCCGTATTCCATCAGCACGTCTTTACCGGCGACGCCCAGGTCGGCGGCACCATGCTCGACATAGGTCGGAACATCGGTGGCACGCACGATCAGCAAGCGCACATCGGCCTGGGTCGTGGGGATGATCAGCTTGCGGCTCTTGTCCGGATTCTCGGTCGGCACGATGCCCGCTTCAGCCAGAAGCGGCAGGGTGTCGTCAAGGATGCGGCCCTTGGACAGTGCGATAGTCAACATGGGAAACGTCAGTCCTTATCAAGGTACTCATGTCCGGTCGCAAACGGCGCCGGACACACATCGAGCCTGAAACAGGCTCGACTTGAAACGAATTCAACGGGCGCGTCCCTGCGCCCATGCAGCAGAAACTAGCCCGGTACGCGGCGGATCTTGGCGCCAAGCATCTGCAGTTTCTCTTCGATGCACTCGTAACCACGGTCGATGTGGTAGATGCGGTCGATGAGGGTATCGCCTTCGGCGATCAGCGCCGAGATCACCAGGCTGGCCGAAGCACGCAGGTCGGTGGCCATCACTGGCGCGCCCTTGAGCTTTTCGATGCCGGTAACGATGGCGGTGTTGCCTTCGACCTGGATGTGAGCGCCCATGCGGTGCAGTTCGTAAACGTGCATGAAGCGATTTTCGAAGATCGTCTCGATCACCGCACCAGTGCCTTCGGCAATGGCGTTGAGGGAGATGAACTGCGCCTGCATGTCGGTCGGGAACGCTGGGTATGGAGCGGTCCGCACGTTAACGGCTTTTGGCCGCTTGCCATGCATGTTCAGCTCGATCCAGTCTTCGCCGCAGGTGATTTCAGCACCCGATTCACGGAGCTTTTCCAGAACGGCTTCAAGGATGGTCGGATCGGTATCCTTGACCTTCACACGCCCGCCGGTTACCGCTGCCGCCACCAGATAGGTGCCGGTTTCGATACGGTCAGGCATCACTTTGTAAGTGGTGGTGTGCAGACGCTCGACGCCATCAATGGTGATGGTGTCGGTGCCGGCACCGGAAACCTTCGCGCCCATGGCGTTCAGGAAGTTCGCCAGGTCGACGACTTCAGGCTCGCGAGCGGCGTTAGCCAGAACGCTGCGGCCCTTGGCCAGAGCGGCCGCCATCATGATGTTCTCGGTACCGGTCACGCTGACGGTATCGAAGAAGAAGTGCGCACCGCGCAAGCCGCCTTCAGGAGCCTTGGCCTTGATGTAGCCACCTTCGACGTCGATGACCGCGCCCATGGCTTCAAGACCACGGATGTGCAGGTCGACCGGACGCGAACCGATGGCGCAACCGCCAGGCAATGCGACTTCGGCTTCACCGAAACGGGCAACCATCGGGCCCAGTACCAGGATCGACGCACGCATGGTTTTCACCAGTTCGTACGGCGCGATCAGGGTCTTGATGGTACGTGGGTCGATTTCGACGCTGAGCTTCTCGTCGATCACCGGCTCAATGCCCATCCGACCGAACAGCTCGATCATGGTGGTGATGTCGTGCAGGTGCGGCAAGTTGGCCACGGTCACCGGGCCATCGCACAGCAAGGTGGCAGCCAGGATCGGCAGGGCAGAGTTCTTTGCCCCGGAGATGCGGATCTCGCCATCAAGACGAGCGCCACCGGTAATAATCAATTTATCCATAAGAATCTCGACGCCCTTGGGCTCAGGTGCGCTCGGCCCAGGCCGCGCTGCTGAAAAATTTCATAGTGACCGCATGGATGCTGCCATCGGTGATCCATGGGTTCAAATGGGCATAGATCTGCTGCTGACGCTTGACCGGGCTCAATGCCGCCAGTTCATCGCTAATCACGTTCAGCTGAAAGTTGCAGCCTTCGCCTTCAACTTCTACCTGCACTTGTGACAGAGAATCGGACAGCTTTCCTTCAAGGAAGCTCTTTACTTCGTTGGCCTGCATGCTCAACCTCAATCGGCGCCCTGTGCGCGCGGGTCGGACATCATACAAAAAAGCCCCGCGCCTGCGAACCCCGCATTCACAGGACTCTGACGGGGGGCTTCTTTATAGATGCGGTTCAGGGATGCGCCAACAGCTCGGTCAATTCGCTGACCTGAGCGATTTCGCGCATATCGTCGGGCATCGCACGAATGTTCAGGGCCTTGCCGGCCGCCTGAGCATCGCGCATGAAGCACAGCAGCAGCGACAAGCCGACACTGCTGGACTTCTCCACCGCGGAGCAATCGACCACCAGCGCAGCCGCGTTGCTGGACTTGATCAGCGCCTGGCCCTGCTTGCGCAGGTTCGGGCCTGTCCGGTAATCCAGCACGCCACTGAGCAGCAGCTCGCCGGCTTCACTCATGCGAATGGCCGACTCACTCATTGGGTTTTCTTCTCGACAGCTTTTTCGGTGGTTTCCTTGGCTTTGGCCACTTCCCCGGCCCAGCCATTAATGGTCTTGTCCAGGTCGTTGCCATTGCGCTGCATCGCATCAGCGAACTGATCGCGGAACAGCTTGCCAATGTTGATGCCGTTGATGATGACGTTACGCAGCTTCCATTCGCCGTTGATCTTTTCGAGTGTGTAAGACACAGGATAGATCGCGCCGCTGCTGCCTTTGACCGTCATGTCAACGCTGGTACGGTCTCCCGATTCATCCTTGGCAGGTCCAACGGTGATGCCCTGGTTGTCGTATTCAAGTAAAGCGTTGCCATAGAACTGGAACAGGCCTTTTTTGAAGTTCTCGACAAACTTCTGCATCTGCTCGGGGGTGGCCTTGCGTGAATACTTGACCGTCATGATGCTCTTGGAAATACCTTCGGCATCCACCACAGGCCCGACGATGGTGTTCAGCGCCGTATAAAAGTCTTGTGGATCCTGCTTGTACTTCTCTTTATTGGCCGCCAGATCGGCGAGCATCCGGGTCGTGGTGTCCTGAACCAGATCGTGCGCCGACTGCGCCGCCACGGCGTTAGCCATCAACGGCAAGGCCGCGAGTAATACCAACAGGCCACGTCGTAAGATAGAGATCATTCAAAAGCTCCTCATTTGGCGTCTTTGCTAACGGTATTGAGCAGAAATTTACCGATCAGGTCCTCAAGCACCAGCGATGACTGTGTGTCGTGGATGGTGCCACCATCCTTGAGCAGGGCTTCTTCCCCGCCCACGCTGATACCGATGTATTTCTCACCCAGCAGGCCAGCGGTCAGGATAGATGCTGTGGAGTCAGCCGGCAGGTTATCTACGCGCTTTTCCAGTTGCATGGTCACCCGACCGGTGAAACTGTCGCGGTCCAGATCGATCGCCGTGACCTTGCCGATGGTCACACCGGCCATGGTCACTTTAGCTCTGACAGTCAAACCGGCGATATTGTCGAAATATGCATAAAGTTTATAAGTATCGGTGCTCGGGCTCGGGGACAGACCACTGACCCGCAACGCAAGCAACAGCAAAGCCAGGATGCCAGCCAGCAAGAAAAGGCCGACACCGATTTCCAGGGTGCGGTTTTGCATCAGAAATCTCCAAACATCAAGGCGGTCAGAATAAAGTCCAGGCCGAGTACAGCCAAAGAGGCATACACCACGGTCTTGGTAGTGGCACGACTGATCCCCTCGGAAGTGGGCTCGCAGTCATAGCCTTGGAATACGGCGATCCAGGTCACGACGAAGGCAAAAACGATGCTTTTGATAATGCCGTTGAGCACATCGTCGACAAACGTCACGCTGTTTTGCATGTTCGACCAGTAGGAGCCTTCATAGACCCCCAACCAGTCGACGGCCACCCACGAACCGCCCCAGATACCCACCACGCTGAAAATCATCGCCAGCACTGGCAGGGAAATGAAGCCGGCCCACAGGCGCGGGGCAATAATGTACTTGAGCGGGTCGACACCAATCATTTCCAGACTGGATAACTGCTCTGTGGACTTCATGTTGCCGATTTCAGCGGTCAGCGCCGAACCCGCGCGCCCTGCGAACAGCAAAGCCGTGACCACCGGCCCCAACTCACGCAGCAGCGTCAGCGCAACCATTTGCCCGACAGCCTGCTCCGAACCGTAGCTGGACAGAATGTTGAAGCCTTGCAGCGCCAGCACCATGCCGATGAACACCCCGGAGACCACGATGATCACCAGGGACATCACGCCCACCGAATGCAGTTGCTTGACCAGCAGGCCAAAACCGCCGCCGATGCCGCCGCGACCGAGCAAGGCATGAAACAGGAACAACGCCGAACGCCCGAATACCTCCAGCACATCGATGCCGGCGCGGCCGAACCGGCGCACTCTTTCTATCAGTGAAATCTTGCGCATCAACGCTTCCCCAGAAGATCTGCGCGGTAATCCGGCGCTGGAAAGTGGTATGCGACCGGACCGTCGGGTTCGCCAGTCAAAAATTGACGAATACGTGGTTCATCCGATTTCATCAAATCCTTGGGCGTACCCTGGCCCAACACTTGCCCGTCACCCACCACAATGAGGTAGTCGGCGATGCTCGCGGTTTCGGCCAGATCGTGAGAGACCACGATACTGGTGATGCCCAGCGCATCGTTGAGCAGGCGGATCAGGCGCACCAGCACGCCCATGGCGATCGGGTCCTGGCCGACAAAGGGCTCGTCATACATGAGGATCTGCGGATCGAGCGCAATCGCCCGTGCCAGCGCGACACGACGCTTCATGCCACCGGACAATTCGTCAGGCATCAGATCGATGGCGCCCCGCAAGCCCACGGCCTGCAATTTGAGCAGGACAATGTCGCGGATCATTTCTTCCGGCAGCCCGGTATGGACACGCAGCGGAAAGGCGACGTTCTCGAACACATCGAGATCGGTAAACAGTGCGCCGCTCTGGAACAGCACGCCCATGTGCTTGCGCGCATCGAACAGATCGCTGCGCGACAATCTCGGCAGGTTCTGACCATTGACCCAGACTTCGCCGCTGGTAGGGCGCAATTGTGCGCCTATCAGCCGCAACAGCGTGGTCTTTCCACACCCGGAAGGCCCCATGATGCCGGTGACCTTGCCGCGCGGGATGCGAATATCGACGTTATTGAAAATGCTGCGCGAACCGCGCTTGAAGGTCAGTCCCTTCAGCTCGACCGCGTAGGCGTTATCGGCGCTCATCTAAACTCCTTGCGATGCAGCCTCTCACTCGGACGCCTGGCTTTCTGGCGAAAGCACATACCTCCCCGGGCAGGCCGAACTGGCGGCGAACTATATCACTGCAAAGGCCAAGCGCCCAAGGCCCAAGCCGGGCACGTTCAGCAACATGCCCACCTGGAATCATCTATTTAGAGGGATTCGGTGACAAGGAATGACAAACCGCAACGAACTTGCGTGAGGGTTTTGATCATTACCGCTATAATCGCCGCCTTTTCATCAGGCTATACGATTTCTGACATGAGCCAATCCAGCGACCTGATTCAATCTGCACAACGCACCATCCGCCTCGAACTGGAAGCCGTACAAGGCTTGCTGCCCCATATCGACGCAGATTTCGTACGCGCTTGCGAGATGATTCTGGCCAGTAAAGGCCGCGTGGTCGTGGTCGGCATGGGCAAATCGGGGCACATCGGCAACAAGATTGCCGCCACTCTTGCCAGCACCGGCACCACGGCTTTTTTCGTGCACCCGGCCGAGGCCAGCCATGGCGACATGGGCATGATCACCCGTGATGACATCATTCTGGCGCTGTCGAACTCCGGCTCCACCAACGAAATCATCACCTTGCTGCCGCTGATCAAGCGCCTGGGCATTCAAATGATCAGCGTCACCGGCAATCCCGATTCACCGCTGGCCAAGGCTGCCGAGGTCAACCTCAACGTTCACGTCGAGCACGAAGCCTGCCCGCTGAACCTGGCACCGACCTCGTCGACCACCGCCGCCCTGGTCATGGGCGATGCCCTGGCAGTGGCGCTGCTGGAAGCCCGCGGCTTTACCGCTGAAGATTTCGCCTTTTCCCATCCCGGTGGCGCACTGGGCCGACGCCTGCTGCTGAAAGTGGAAAATGTCATGCACGCCGGGCAAGAGCTGCCGCAAGTTCAGCGCGGCACCTTGCTCAAGGACGCGCTGATGGAAATGACCCGCAAGGGCCTGGGCATGACCGTGGTTCTGGAAGCCGACGGCAAACTGGCCGGGATCTTCACCGACGGCGATCTGCGTCGCACCCTGGACCGCAGCATCGACATCCACAGTGCCACCATCGATCAGGTCATGACCGCCCACGGCAAGACCGCACGTGCCGAGATGCTCGCCGCCGAGGCGCTGAAGATCATGGAAGACCACAAGATCAACGCACTGGTCGTGGTCGACAGCGAAGACCGTCCGGTCGGCGCCTTGAACATGCACGACTTGCTGCGTGCGGGAGTAATGTAATGAGCACTGACCTGCTGCAACGCGGCAAACAGATCAAACTGGCGGTATTCGACGTCGATGGCGTACTGACCGACGGGCGCTTGTACTTTCTCGAAGACGGCAGCGAATTCAAGACCTTCAACACCCTCGACGGCCAGGGCATCAAGATGTTGATGGCCGCCGGCGTGCAAACCGCTATCATCAGCGGCCGCAAGACGCCGGTGGTCGAGCGGCGAGCGAAAAACCTGGGCATTCCACACCTGTTCCAGGGTCGCGAAGACAAACTGGTTGTGCTCGACGGGCTTCTTGCCCAGCTCAACCTGAGCTATGAACAAGTTGCCTACCTGGGCGACGACCTGCCTGACCTGCCGGTGATTCGCCGCGTCGGCCTGGGCATGGCGGTAGCCAGCGCTGCCAGTTTCGTGCGCGAACACGCCCACGGCATCACCCAGGCCCGTGGTGGCGAAGGTGCCGCTCGCGAATTCTGTGAATTGATCCTGCGCGCCCAGGGCCGCCTCGATGCGGCAAACGCCGCGTACCTGTGAGCCCATCATGCTGAGCAAAAAGATTCGCAACATCCTGGTGTTCGGTTGCATCGCGGCGATTTTTGCGGCGGTCGGCTACTGGAACATCAGCCCGGAACGCTTCCTCGACAAACCGGTGGTGAAGGTCGATGAAAGCGCGATCGACTATTACGCCGTCAACGCGCACAGCGTGCAGTACCTGCCCGACGGCAAATTGCAATACGAGATGACGTCGGACAAGGTCGAACACCTGAAAGCGACCGAGGTGACGTTGCTGGCCAATCCTGACCTGAACATGTTCCGTGGCACCGAATTCCCCTGGCACGTCCAGAGCGAGCGCGGCGAAGTCAACCCGGACGGCACTCAGGTCGAGCTGATTGACTCGGTACGCATCACGCGTTTCGACGAAAAAAACCGCAAGACCCTGATTACCACCACCCGTATGACAGTGTTCCCGCAGCAGCAATATGCGCAGACCGATCAACCCGTTAGAATCGACGGCGCCGGCGGTGTATCGACAGGCAACGGAATGAAAGCGTACTTGAAAGAAAGCAGGATACACCTGCTATCTAACGTAAGAGGACAGTATGAGGCTCGTTAAAACCCTCCCTATTTTGCTCAGTCTGGGCGCAGCACTGGGAAGCGTGAGCGCCTGGGCACTGCCGACCGATCAAGCGCAGCCTATCCGCATCCAGGCCGACGACGCCCAGCTGGACGACAAGAATGGCATTGCCACCTATAAAGGTGACGTGATCATCACTCAGGGCTCGATGATCGTTAAAGGCAACACCGTGACCATCACCCGCACGCCTGCCGGCGACATTGACGTGGTGACTTCGGTGGGCAACCTCGCTTACTTCGAGCAACTGCAGACCGCTGGCGACACCAAGCCTGTTCAGGGCTGGGGTGTGACCATCCAGTACCACGCCGCACAAAACCGCGTCGTGCTGATCGACAAGGCAAAAGTCGTCGACAAAGACAACAACACCACCCAAGGCGAGAAAATCGTCTACGACACGGTCAAGAAGCTCGCGAGCGCTGGCCGTGCGACAGGCAACAAGGTCACCGAGACCCGTCCTCGCATTGACATGGTGATCCAGCCGAAGAAGAAAACCGACGAGCAAAAGGCCCAGTAATGGCAACTCTGAAAGCTCAGCATCTGGCCAAGAGCTACAAGAGCCGCCAGGTCGTGCGTGACGTCAGCCTGTCCATCGACAGCGGTCAGATCGTCGGCCTGCTTGGCCCCAACGGCGCCGGCAAGACCACCTGCTTCTACATGATTGTCGGCCTGGTACAGGCTGACCAGGGCCGCGTACTGATCGACGACCTGGATGTCAGCCACCAGCCGATGCACGGTCGTGCGAAGGCCGGTATCGGCTATCTTCCGCAAGAAGCGTCGATCTTCCGCAAGCTTTCGGTGACCGACAACATCATGGCCATCCTCGAGACCCGCAAGGAACTCGACAAGGCCGGTCGTCGCAAAGAGCTGGAAAGCCTGCTGCAGGAATTCCACATCCATCACATCCGCGACAACCTCGGCATGAGCCTGTCCGGAGGTGAACGCCGTCGCGTGGAAATCGCCCGGGCACTGGCCACCAACCCGAAATTCATCCTCCTCGACGAACCCTTCGCCGGCGTGGACCCGATTTCGGTGGGCGACATCAAGCAGATCATCCATCACCTCAAGGCCAAAGGCATTGGCGTACTGATCACGGACCACAACGTCCGCGAAACCCTGGATATCTGCGAAACCGCCTACATCGTCAACGATGGCCAGCTGATCGCTGAAGGCGACTCTGCCACCATCCTGGCCAACGATTTGGTCAAGGAAGTGTATCTGGGTCATGAATTCCGCTTGTAAGCACTGAGGTGCCTGGCCAGTCGTGCCCGAGCGCTTGCTTCAATAAAAAATCAATAAGTTTTTATTGTTACAGCGCTCTAGGCAAACACTGCAGTTTCGGGCATATAATTTGCTTATGTTTGGCGCTTCGGCGCCCTGTAGTGGATGGCGCATGTGCGCCGGCGAATAAGGTGTTAAGCCCCTGCCATGAAACCATCGCTAGTCTTGAGAATGGGCCAGCAGCTGACGATGACACCGCAGCTGCAACAGGCCATCCGCCTGCTCCAATTGTCGACCCTGGACCTGCAACAGGAAATCCAGGAGGCCCTGGAGTCCAATCCGATGCTCGAACGCCAGGAAGAAGGCGACGACTTCGATAACGCCGACCCCCTGGCCGACAAAGCCGAACAGCAACCCAACGCCGATATTCAGGAACCCTCCTACCAGGAAACCGCCCCGACGGTGGACAACCTGGAGGAAGGCGACTGGAACGAGCGCATTCCCAATGAATTGCCCGTCGACACGGCCTGGGAAGATGTCTACCAGACCAGCGCCAGCAGCTTGCCGAGCAACGATGACGACGAGTGGGATTTCACCACCCGTACGTCGGCCGGTGAAAGCCTTCAAAGCCATTTGCTCTGGCAACTGAACCTGGCACCGATGTCCGACACCGATCGCCTGATCGCTGTAACCCTGATCGATTGCATCAACAATCAGGGCTACCTGGACGAAACCCTCGAGGAAATCCTCGAAGCCTTCGATCCGGAACTGGACATCGAACTGGACGAAATCGAAGCCGTCCTACACCGCATCCAGCAATTCGAACCCGCCGGCATCGGCGCCCGCAACCTGGGCGAATGCCTGCTGCTGCAACTGCGCCAATTGCCCGCCAAGACCCCTTGGCTGACCGAGGCCAAGCGCCTGGTTACCGATTACATCGACCTGCTCGGTAGCCGCGACTACAGCCAGCTGATGCGCCGCATGAAGCTCAAGGAAGATGAACTGCGCCAGGTCATCGAACTGGTCCAGAGCCTCAACCCGCGCCCGGGTTCGCAGATAGAATCCACCGAAGCCGAATACGTCGTTCCCGACGTGATCGTGCGCAAGGACAATGAGCGCTGGCTGGTGGAACTGAACCAGGAGTCGGTACCACGCCTGCGGGTCAACGCCCAGTACGCCGGTTTCGTGCGCCGCGCCGATACCAGTGCCGACAACACGTTCATGCGTAATCAGCTGCAAGAGGCTCGCTGGTTCATCAAGAGCCTGCAAAGCCGTAACGAAACCCTGATGAAAGTGGCCACCCAGATTGTCGAGCATCAGCGCGGCTTCCTGGAGTACGGCGATGAGGCCATGAAGCCGTTGGTGCTGCATGACATCGCCGAAGCGGTGGGCATGCACGAATCGACGATTTCACGGGTGACCACGCAAAAATTCATGCATACCCCACGGGGCATCTATGAACTGAAATACTTTTTCTCCAGCCACGTCAGCACCTCCGAAGGCGGTGAATGCTCGTCCACGGCGATCCGCGCGATCATCAAAAAACTGGTTGCGGCGGAAAATCAGAAAAAGCCGTTGAGTGACAGCAAGATCGCTGGTTTACTGGAGGCACAAGGCATTCAGGTAGCCCGTCGTACCGTCGCCAAGTACCGCGAATCCCTCGGGATCGCGCCTTCCAGCGAACGGAAGCGGTTGATGTAGCCGCCGGGCTCGCCACAGCGTTCCAGTGGCAGGTATTTCTGCCTGCCGCTTTATGCACTGGCAACGAAGGAGAAGCTGTATGCAAGTCAACATCAGTGGACACCAACTGGAAGTGACCGAACCTCTTCGCACCTACATCGGCGAAAAACTCGAACGATTAGAGAGGCATTTCGACAAGATCACCAACGTGCAGGTCACGATGACGGTCGAGAAGCTCAAGCAGAAAATCGAAGCCACGCTGCATATTCCCGGCAATGAAGTGGTCGCTAATGCGGAACATACCGATATGTACGCAGCGATCGACGCACTGACCGACAAGCTGGATAAACAACTCAAAAAGCATAAGGAAAAGACCCAGAGCCTCCTCCAGGGCGCGACCGGTCGTTAACACTCCCAACCCATGATCCGACTTGAAAGCATCCTGACCCCCGGCCGTTCCCTGGTGAACGTGCCGGGCGGCAGTAAAAAGAAAGCCCTCGAGCAAATTGCCAACCTGATCGCCCGCGAAGTACCGGATCTGGAGATGCAAGATGTCTTCGAGGCTTTGATTGCCCGTGAAAAACTCGGTTCCACCGGTTTTGGCAACGGCATCGCCATCCCCCACTGCCGCCTCAAGGGTTGCCACTCGCCTATCAGTGCCTTGATGCACCTGGATGCATCCATCGATTTCGACGCCATTGATGGCGCCCCGGTTGACCTGCTGTTCGTGCTGCTGGTCCCGGAAGCTGCCACCGATGCACACCTGGAGCTGCTGCGCCAGATCGCCAGCATGCTTGATCGCAAGGAAGTGCGTGAAAAACTGCGCAGCGCCCCGAGCAACGAAGCCTTGTATCAGGTTGTCCTGGACGAGCAAAACGGTCATTAATCATGCGCCTGATCATCGTCAGTGGCCGCTCCGGCTCAGGTAAAAGCACCGCCCTCGATGTACTCGAGGACAACGGCTATTACTGCATCGACAATCTGCCTGCCGGCCTGCTGCCGGAACTGGCCGAGCGCGCGCTGATTCATACCGAACTGGCACAACCGCTGGTGGCCGTGTCCATCGATGCGCGCAACTTGCCAAGCCACCTGTCACGGTTTCCCGAACTGTTGGAAGAAGTCCGCAGCCGGCATATCCAGTGCGATGTGCTGTATCTGGACGCCGACGAAGAAACCCTGCTCAAACGCTTTTCGGAAACCCGCCGTCGTCACCCACTGAGCAGCGCCAATCGCTCGCTGGCGGAGGCGATAGAGGACGAAACCAATCTGCTGGGGCCAATCGCCGACCTGGCAGACCTCAAGGTCAACACCACCAATCTGAACCTGTATCAGCTGCGCGATACCATCAAGTTACGCCTGCTGAATCAGCCGGAGCCTGGTACAGCGTTTCTGGTGGAGTCTTTCGGATTCAAGCGTGGCATGCCGGTAGACGCCGATCTGGTGTTCGACGTGCGCTGCCTGCCCAATCCCTACTGGAAGCCGGAGCTACGCGCGCAATCCGGGCTCGATCAACCGGTGGCCGACTACCTGGCGGCACAGCCGGATGTGGAAGAGATGTTCCAGGACATTTCCTCATACCTGCTCAAGTGGCTGCCCCGCTTTGCCGCCAGTAACCGCGCGTATGTCACCATTGCCATTGGCTGCACCGGCGGGCATCACCGCTCTGTCTACCTGACCGAACGTCTGGGTCAGTTCCTGCAACAATCCCTGAAGAACGTCCAGGTTCGCCACCGCGACCTCAGCTAAAGGATTCACATCGCGATGCCTGCTCTGGAAATCGAAATCATCAACAAGCTGGGCCTGCATGCCCGCGCGTCTGCAAAATTCGTTGGCGTCGCCGGTGAGTTCAAGGATTGCACGATCAGAGTAGGACGCACACCGGAATCCACGGTCGACGGAAAAAGCATCATGGCAATGATGATGCTCGCTGCGGGCAAGGGCACCAAAATCCACCTGAGTACCGAAGGCGAACAGGCTGATGAGGCGCTGCAGGCATTGGTGAATTTGATCAATGACTACTTCGGCGAAGGCGAGTAACACTCGCCCTTCGCCAACTGCTACATAGTCAGTATCAAGCCAGTGTTGTATCCATCACCATCATCAAGCAAAACCCGATCAGTAGCTCAAGGCTGGACTGTCTGTGACCGTTGCGGCGCGATTCGGGGATGACTTCGTGAGCCACCACCAGCAACATCGCTCCCGCCGCCAGTGCCAAACCCAAAGGCAACAACACGAACACCCAGATCCGCGGTGGATCTGGGTTGGGGCCAATAGAAAAGGCGCGCCACCCAATGGGGTGGCGCGCCTTTTTGTGCAGCGACCGGAGGCTTAGCTACCCGCCACCGTCATCCGTTCGATCAATACCGAACCGGTGCGAATGTTGCTGCGCAATTCCAGGTCATTACCCACCGCAATGATCTGCTTGAACATGTCGCGCATGTTGCCGGCAATGGTCACTTCCTGGACCGCGAACTGGATTTCGCCGTTTTCGACCCAGTACCCCGCAGCACCACGGGAGTAATCGCCAGTCACCATGTTCAGGCCCTGGCCCATCAGTTCCGTCACCAGCAGGCCTCGGCCCATGCGGCGCAGCAAGGCTGCCTGATCTTCGTCGCCATGGGTGACGAACAAGTTGTGTACGCCGCCGGCGTTGGCGGTACTCGGCATGCCAAGCTTGCGGCCGGAGTATGTACCGAGTACGTAGGACACCAACTCGCCCTTCTCTACAAACGGCTTGGCGTAGGTCGCCAGGCCATCGCCGTCGAAAGCCGAACTGCCCAGGGCGCGCATCAAGTGCGGACGTTCATCGAGGGTCAGCCATTCCGGGAACAGCTTCTGCCCCAGGGTGCCTTCGAGGAACGAGGATTTGCGATACAGGCTGCCGCCGGAGATCGCCGACAGGAAACTGCCGAACAAGCCACCGGCCAGTTCCGCGGAAAACAGCACTGGTACTTCGCAAGTCGGCACCGGACGCGCGCCCAGACGGCTAGCCGCCCGTTGCGCGGCACGTTGGCCGATGCTCTCCGCAGAGGCCAGCAAATTGCCCTGACGGTTCACGTCATACCAGTAATCGCGCTGCATCTGGCCGTCGGCTTCGGCGATCATCACGCAACTGAGGCTGTGACGAGTCGACGCGTAGCCACCGATAAAACCGTGGCTGTTGCCGTAAACCCGGCAGCCCTGGTGAGTGCTGAGGGTGGTGCCGTCGGCATTCTTGATCCGGCTGTCGGCGGCAAACGCCGCTGCTTCACAGGCCAAGGCCTGCTCGATGGCTTGCTCCGGGTTAATATTCCATTGGTGGAACAGGTCGAAATCCTGCAGATCCTTGGCCATCAACGCGGCATCCGCCAGGCCCGAGGCTTCGTCTTCGGAGGTGTGTTTGGCAATGGCCAGCGCGGCGGCGACGGTTTCGCGAATCGCCTCGGAACCACTGGCCGAGGTGCTGGCCGAGCCTTTGCGCTGCCCCACATACAAGGTGATGCCAAAGCCCTGATCGCGATTGAACTCAACGGTTTCGACTTCCCGCTGACGCACGGTGGTCGAGAGCCCCTGTTCCAGCGACACCGCCACTTCACAGGCACTGGCGCCCTGACGCTTGGCTTCAGCGATGATCTGCTCGACTTGTTCTTGCAGTGCCGGCAACGCTTGTGGGCCGACGCTTTCAACTGCACTCATGCTGTTCTCCACTCAAATTCTGCTTTCGGCTGGGGCCTTCGAGCGACCGGGCCGGACAAGCGGCCCCCGACTGGTTATCATGGCGGCGTTTCTTTGCGGACTGCCACCATGGTTGATTCTTACGACGACTCCCTCGACGGGGGAGAAAAAAGCAAAACCCAAGTCAAACGCGAGCTGCATGCTCTGGTTGACCTTGGCGAGCGCCTCACAACGCTCAAGCCTGATCTGCTGGCCAAACTGCCGTTGACCGACGCTCTGCGCCGGGCCTTGGCCGAAGCACCCAAGCACACCGCGCACATCGCGCGTAAACGGCATCTTCAGTTCATCGGTAAGCTGATGCGCGATCAGAACACTGACGCCATTCTGACTCTGCTCGATCAACTCGATGCCTCCACCCGGCAGTACAACGAACGTTTCCACGGCCTGGAACGCTGGCGCGATCGCTTGATCGCAGGCGACGACGCCGTCCTGGAGAAATTCGTCGTCGATTACCCGGAGGCCGATCGTCAACAATTGCGCTCCCTGATCCGTCAGGCCCAGCACGAACTGGCGACCAACAAGCCACCGGCCTCGAGCCGTAAAATCTTCAAGTACATCCGTGAGCTGGACGAAACTCAACGCGGTCTGCGCTGAGTTCCGAGTCGGGTGAGCCGCCCAGCGGGTCACCCGAAGCTTCACTTTCTCAACACCACTTATGCGCCTGTGCCACCCACAGTGATCGCATCGATTTTCAGCGTTGGCTGGCCGACACCCACCGGCACCGACTGCCCATCCTTGCCGCACGTCCCCACACCGCTGTCCAGTGCCAGGTCGTTACCGACCATCGACACCCGGCTCATTGCTTCCGGCCCATTGCCGATCAACGTCGCGCCTTTGACCGGGGCGGTAATCTTGCCGTCTTCGATCAGGTACGCCTCGCTGGTGGAGAACACGAACTTGCCGCTGGTGATGTCCACCTGACCGCCGCCAAGGTTGGCGCAGTAGATGCCTTTTTTCACCGAGGCGATGATTTCCGCCGGGTCGCTTTCGCCACCGAGCATGTAGGTGTTAGTCATGCGCGGCATCGGCAGGTGCGCGTAGGATTCACGACGACCGTTGCCGGTGCGGGCCACGCCCATCAGGCGCGCGTTGAGCTTGTCCTGCATATAACCTTTGAGCACGCCGTTTTCGATCAGCGTGGTGCACTCGGTGGGCGTGCCTTCGTCATCGACGCTCAACGAACCACGACGCCCGGCGAGGGTGCCGTCATCGACGATGGTGCAGAGCTTCGACGCAACCATCTCGCCCATTCGCCCGCTGTAGGCCGAACTGCCCTTGCGGTTGAAATCGCCTTCCAGACCATGGCCGACGGCTTCGTGCAGCAACACGCCGGACCAACCCGAACCCAACACCACCGGCAATGTACCGGCCGGTGCCGGGATCGCTTCCAGGTTCACCAGCGCCTGACGCAACGCTTCGCGGGCATAGCTCATGGCGCGATCGTCGCTGAGGAAATAGCGGTAGTCGGTACGACCGCCACCGCCATGACCGCCGCGTTCACGGCGACCGTTCTGCTCGACGATCACGCTGACGTTGAAACGCACCAGCGGTCGCACATCCGCCGCCAGGCCGCCGTCGGTGGAGGCGATCAAAATCCGCTCCCAGACCCCGGCCATGCTCACGGTGACTTGCTGGATACGCGGGTCAAGGGCACGGGTTGCCACATCGATACGCTTGAGCAACTCGACTTTCTCGGCACGGGTCATCACTTCCAGCGGGTTGTCCGGCCCGTACAACTGGGCGACATCCTGGGTGGTGAACGCCTGCACGGTGCCGTTCTGCCCGGCCCGGGAGATCGAACGGGCCGCACGAGCCGCCGCGCCCAGCGCTTCGAGGGTGATCGCATTACTGTAGGCAAAGCCGGTTTTTTCGCCCGATTGCGCACGCACGCCGACACCCTGGTCGAGGTGGAAGCTGCCTTCCTTGACGATGCCGTCTTCCAGCGCCCAGGACTCGGAAATCTGCCCCTGGAAATACAGGTCGGCGGCATCGATGCCCGGTCCGGCCAGATCGCCGAGCACGCCTTGCAGGCTCTCGATCGTTACGCCGCCAGGTGCCAGGAGGTGTTCACTGACGGAGGACAACAACTCGCTCATATGCTTTACGCCTTAAATTCGTCGTTCTGATGCAGGTCGCTGGGCGCCCTGCGAGAAAAAGCGCCGGTGAGTGGATACCGGCATCCGCGCCCTGATGGACGCCTGTTCGCTGCTGTCGCGTTCGGCCAGCAGCACGGCCTCGCCTTGATCCTGTTGTGCCAGCACGCGCCCCCACGGGTCGACAATCGCGGCATGACCAAACGTCTCTCGTGGCCCCGGATGCGTTCCACCCTGGGCAGCCGCGAGTACATAACACTGAGTCTCGATGGCCCGCGCGCGAATCAGCACATCCCAATGGGCCGCGCCGGTCACCGCGGTAAAGGCTGACGGTGCGGTAATCAATTCCGCGCCTGCAGCACGCAATTCGCTGTACAGCTCCGGGAAGCGCAAGTCGTAGCAGACCGTCAGGCCGACTCGACCGACTGGCGTATCGGCAACTACCACACCACTGCCATAAGCATAGTCATCGGATTCGCGATAACGCCCGCGATTGTCCGCCACGTCCACGTCGAACAGGTGCAGCTTGTCGTAACGCGCAACGGTCTGGCCCTGGTCATCGACCAGCAATGAACACGCATGCACTTTGGCCGTCGGTTGATCCTCCGGCGGCAACGGCAACGTGCCGGCCACTATCCATAACTTGAGGTCGCGGGCGGTCTGTTTCAACCACGGCAGGATCGGGCCTTCACCCAGGGCTTCGGCGCGGCCGATGTCGGCAATGTCTCGACGGCCCATGGCAGCGAAGTTTTCCGGCAGTACGGCAAGCCGCGCGCCACCGGCCGCCGCCTGCTCAAGCAGACGATGGGCCTGGGCCAGATTGGCCAGCACATCACTCTGGCTGACCATTTGAATCACCGCTACAGACATGGCCATTTCCTTTCTTGTGATTTCACACTGTCGCCGGTCAACGACGCTCTTTTGTAGCAGCTGCCGCAGGGAACGTGGCGGCTACAAAAAACCCTTTGGACATGCTACTCCATAGGCCCAAAGAGTGCTTTTTCAAAAGAATTCAAAAAGGCTTGTCGAAGGTGATTTTCGGCTCTTTCCATGGGCCTTTGACCGTGTATTTGACGCTGGCGAAACGCGCCACGCGATCACCGATCAGCTTATCGATCAAAAACAGCGCCCCGCCGACAGCCGGTGCACCGACGATCAGCGCGGCAATTGGCAGGTTGTTGGTCACCGGCAAGCTCACCAGCAACTTGGCATCGACCTGTTCTGCCACCAGGTCCAGGGTGCCGTTGAGTTCCACATTGCTCGACGGCCCCGTCAGCAAGATCGGCTCACGGGTCACGTAGACCCCATTACTTGCGACCAACAGGCCTTTGACCCGGTCATAGCTCAAGCCTTTGCCGAACAGATCGGAAAAGTCCAGGCGCAAGCGACGGCCGATGGAGTTGAAATTGAGCAGGCCAAATACGCGCAGCGCCTGGGCACCACCCTCGACTTCAACGAACTGACCTTTATTGAGCGAAGCATCAAGGCTGCCGGAGAAGCGCTTGGTGGCCAGCCACGCCGGAGAACCGGGCCAACGACCGTCGACGTCCATGTGAAACTCTTCACTGGTGACGCTCGGCGCAAACCCCCAGCCCTTGAGTACGTCGGCGAGGTTCTTGCCGTTGACCCGCCCCTTGTACCAACTGCTGGAGTTACCCGGCGTACCTTCCCAGCCGCCGCTGCCCTGCAAGAGGATGCCCTTGAGGCCCAGATCCAGGGCATTGAGGGTAATGCCCTTGGCGGTCGGGCGGACTTTCATTTGCCAGGCGCCTACCAGATCCTGGCCCTGGTACAGCTGATTGATGGTGATATCCAGCGCCGGGATCTTCGTTGGGTCTACAGTCGCCAGCGGATCCGGCGAATTCTCGTCGGCCAGGACTGTCGGGTCTGGCGCCGGCAAACGTACGTACTGCAGATTGACCGCAATCGGTGCGGCTTTCGCATCGGGGATACCGACGGTGCCCTTGGCTTGCTGACTGTCGAGTTGCATGGCCCATGCGGCCGGTTTACGCGTCAACTGCACCGATGCCTGATCGAGGGTGGTACCGAAACCGCTGAGCTTGCCGACCTTGAAATCCGCGCTGCTGAGCAACTGCTTGGCACTGCCACCCGGATCCTGGCCGGCATACTTGTTCACCAGATCCTGCCAGGGGGCGACATCCAGCTCGGACAATACACCGCGTACGCGCAAGCCTTTGGCCCCGGGCAACACGGCATCGCCGCCACCGAGAAACAACTCGCCGCGACCGTCGACGAAATGGCCGGTCGGGGCTGCAAATGTGAAATTCGCCAGCTCACCGTAGTTGACCCAGTAACGTCGCTCTGGCCCTTGCAGGGTCATGCGAAATACGGTGTCGCGCCCGACATCGGCTGTCATGCCGAACGGTGCCGGCAAATCCACTGCCACCCCCTTGAGACTGGAGCTGACCATCAATTGGCTGTCGGCGCCATCAAGGTTGAGCTGCAACTGATAAGGAATCGTGCCTGTCGCCGGCAACGGCTGAGTGACGTTCAGCCATTCGGTGAGTTTCTTGACCTCAACCTCACCCGCAGCGGTGACCCGAGTGTTGAGCTTGCCCGCATTGCCATCGGCGAAGATCTGTGCGGTCACCGGTTTGTCGAACGCTCGCGCCGTGATCTTTTGCCCGCTCAAGCCCTTGGTGCTGTCGAAACGGAAATCGCCCTTGAGTTGTGTCAGTTCCAGGGTGGGCTCGCTAAGTTTCAAACGGGCCTTGTCGGTCTTGAAGTCGACGAGGATTTTCGGCCGCTCGCCTTTGACCAGCGGGATATCGAGTTTGAGTTTGCCTTGCAGATCGCCCTCGCCTTCCCAACCGGCGAACGTGTCGGCGGTGCCGATCGGCGCCTCCTGCAGAATCTTCAGGCCATCACCCAACCCGCCAGCGAACCCGCCGTCGAGGAACAAATGAGTGCTCTGTCCGGCAGGCACACGGGGAATATTGACGTAGATATCGCTGACCTGGGTGTCGAGTAATTGGCCCGTACTTGCGAGGATCCGCACGCCGCTGTCTTCGACGAATACATCGCCGCTGACCTTGCTGACGTGTGGCCAGCCTGGCTGAAACGCCAGCTCGGCATCGTGAACCTTGAAAAACAGACTGATGCTGCGAGCCGTTTCGGCGGCGCCGTGGTTCAGCGAGCCCTGATACTGGAAGAAGCCTTCATCCACCGCGCCTTTGAGAATCGCCGTGCGCAACCACTCGTCCAGCGCCGGGCTCAACATTGTCGGCAGGTACTTGGCGGTGTAGCGACCATCGCCGTCGACCAGGCCGACCCGCAGGTCCATGTAGTCTTCCTGGGTATGATCGAAATGCAGGCGAATCAGGAAGTCGCCGGCAATCTTGCCCTCCTCGCCCAGCACCTTCAGGTACGGCGCGATCAGGGTGAAACCTTCTTTGTCGAGCTTCCAGGTCAACCGGGCGTTGGCCTGAATGTACTGCCATGGCTTGGCGAAAATCGGGTCCAGGTGCAGGGAAAAATCCTTGCTGTCCATGCGCAGCTCGCCCTGTCCGAGATCGCCGCTGATGCTGCCGCTGACATTTCGCGCCGCCGGTGCACCGTGATAAGCGTCGAAGCCGACCTTTTCCAGATTGGCGGCAAAGCTGAATTTGCTGTCGTCGGTCGCCTGGGGGCGGATGTCGATCAGCACGTTGCGTAAAACGCCGGTGACCTTGAGCCGTTCGACCGCGGTGGCGACACCTTCCGGAAGTGGCCCCAAGGCGTTCAGCAGGGGGGTGAGCGGCGTGAGATCGAAACGGTCGGCTTGCAGATGCAAGCGCTCTTGCGCCTTGTCGGTCGCTGCGGTTTGTTGAAACAGCAGTTTCGATTCCCAACGGGTATCGCCCAGGTTCATGGCCAGGGAATCCAGGGTCACCTGGATACCTGTGGAGCTGCGCTGGAAATAGCCGTTAAGCGCCAGATTGTTGATCTGGATCGGCTTGCGCTCAGCGTAGGCGCCCTTGAGTTGCGGTGCGTTCAAACGGATCGCGGCGCTTTGCAGGTTGCCCTTGCTCCAGTTCACCCAGAGCTCGCCACCGGCCTTGATCTCGGAGAAATTCCATTGTTGGGTCAGGCGTTCGGGCAACCATTTCGACCAATCACTTTGCGGCAGGCTCAGGTAAGCCTCAGCCTCGCCGTCCTGCCACTGGCTGGCGCGGATACGGGTGCGCAGGCTCATCGCAACCGGCTGGCCGTCAGGCAGGGTCAAACGGGCGTCGAGGCGCTGACGCGACACACCGGTTTTCAGATTGAGGCCAACGTAGGTCAGGGTCAGCGGCGACTCCCCCAACGGCTGCAAGGTGATCTGGCTGTCGAGCACCGACAGTTGCTGAACCATTTGCATGCGATTGAGCAGTTGCTCCGGATCCAGTGGCTGGTCCTGCTGCACCGGCAAACCTTCCAACGCCCAATGACCGTCCTCGCCTTCCTTGAGGCTGATCTTCAGGCCGTTGAGTTCCAGGTGGGCGACGCGCACTTCGCGCGCCAGCAGGCTGGCCCAGAGATCCGGCACCGCGCGCACCTGATCCAGGCGCAGGGCATTGGAGCCCGCGCCGACCATCACGTCATGGGCCAATAGAATCGGGGCGAGGCCGCTCCAGTTGCCTTCGAGCTTACCGATCTGCAGCGGCATGCCCAAGGCATCACTGGCTTTGGTTTCGACCTCGGCACGGTACTCGGCCACCAGCGGCGTCAACTCCCGACCGAGGCTGACGAACAGCGCCGTCAGCACCAAAACCAACGCGCACAGGCCCAGGCCCCAGCGGGTCAGTGCGGCCAAAATGCGTGTCAGACGGTCCATGTCAGTTGGCTCCCATGGCAAAAATACTGCAAAAAGCTGAGGCCAGCCGTTCTAGTGGAGTTGAAATACAACGATTCAGAGCAGCACCACGTCGTATTGTTCCTGGGAATACATGGTTTCGACCTGGAACCGAATGGTGCGCCCGATAAAGCCTTCGAGCTCGGCGACGTTGCCCGACTCTTCATCGAGCAAACGGTCGACCACTTTCTGGTTCGCCAGCACGCGATAGCCTTCGGCCTGATAGGCCCGGGCCTCACGCAGGATTTCGCGAAAGATCTCGTAGCACACGGTTTCCGGAGTCTTGAGCTTGCCGCGACCCTGACAGCTGCTGCACGGTTCGCACAGGACTTGCTCAAGACTTTCACGGGTGCGCTTGCGGGTCATCTGCACCAGGCCCAACTCGGTGATGCCGATGATATTGGTCTTGGCGTGATCGCGTTCCAGTTGCTTCTCAAGGGTGCGCAACACCTGACGCTGATGCTCTTCATCTTCCATGTCGATGAAATCGATGATGATGATCCCGCCCAGGTTACGCAGGCGCAGCTGACGGGCAATGGCGGTGGCGGCTTCGAGGTTGGTCTTGAAGATGGTTTCTTCGAGGTTGCGATGACCGACGAACGCCCCGGTGTTGACATCGATGGTGCTCATGGCTTCCGCAGGGTCGACCACCAGATAGCCGCCGGATTTGAGCGGCACCTTGCGCTCCAGGGCTTTCTGGATTTCGTCTTCGACGCCATACAGGTCGAAAATCGGCCGCTCGCCAGGGTAATGCTCCAGGCGGTCAGCGATTTCCGGCATCAGTTCGGCGACGAACTGCGTGGTTTTCTGGAAGGTTTCCCGGGAATCGATGCGGATCTTTTCGATCTTCGGGCTCACCAGGTCGCGCAGGGTGCGCAGCGCCAGGCCAAGGTCTTCGTAGATCACGCTCGGTGCGCTGATGGTTTTGATCTGGACGTTGATCTGGTCCCAGAGCCTGCGCAGGTAGCGGATGTCCATGAGGATTTCATCGGCCCCGGCCCCTTCGGCAGCGGTACGCAGAATGAAGCCGCCAGCTTCCTGGATGCCTTCTTTGGCCACGCAGTCGGTGACCACTTGCTTGAGGCGTTCGCGCTCGGCTTCGTCTTCGATCTTCAGGGAAATACCGACGTGAGCGGTGCGCGGCATGTACACCAGATAGCGCGACGGAATCGACAGTTGCGTCGTCAGGCGCGCGCCTTTGGAGCCGATCGGGTCCTTGGTGACTTGCACCACCAGGCTCTGACCTTCATGAACCAGCGCGCTGATGCTCTCTACCGCCGGGCCTTCGCGCAGGGAAATTTCCGAGGCGTGAATGAACGCGGCGCGGTCCAGACCGATATCGACGAAGGCGGCCTGCATACCCGGCAATACCCGCACGACCTTGCCTTTATAGATGTTGCCGACGATCCCGCGCTTTTGCGTGCGCTCGACATGGACCTCTTGCAGCACACCGTTTTCGACCACCGCCACGCGCGATTCCATCGGCGTGATGTTGATCAGGATCTCTTCACTCATGGCAGGGTCTCGTTCAGGCATGTTCACGATAATGGCCGCATCTTGTCAGTACGACGCTCAGTGCGCGTTAAGGTTTTGCCAACAGGGTATGCCGAAATGGCCGAGTAGTTCTGCGGTTTCGCACAGCGGCAATCCGACCACCGCCGAGTAGCTGCCACTAAGCCCGGCGACGAACACCGCGCCCAGTCCTTGAATCCCGTAGCCGCCAGCCTTGTCCCGGGGTTCGCCGCTGGCCCAGTAGGCCGCCGCTTCATCACGCCCGATCGTGCGAAAACGCACCAGACTGCGCACCACCAAAGACTTGCAGCGCTCGCCGTCCTGCACCGCAATAGCCGTCAGTACTTCATGCTCACACCCGGACAGCAGCATGAGCATGGTGCACGCCTCGGTTGCGTCCATCGGTTTGCCGAGAATTTTTCCGTCCAGCACCACGGCGGTGTCGGCGCCCAGCACGCAAAACTCTGCGTCGGACACGACCGCCGTGCGACCGGCCTGGGCCTTGCCGCGCGCCAGACGCTCGACATAGGCCGATGGGGACTCTTCAGGTAAGGGGGTTTCATCAATGTCCGCGCTGATGGCGCAGAACGGCACGCCAATCTGCGTGAGCAGTTCACGCCGACGCGGCGAGCCTGAGGCGAGGTACAGCTGTTTCATAAGACATCTCCCTGTCTAGTGCCCTGTCTCACGAATACTGTTCCTTTTTGGCGAGACAGGGCACCGGCGCGGGCACATGCCTGACCCAGTCAATTGATTTTGTAGCGTCGACGCAAACCGCGCAAACCGTAGCTGACCCAAGGCCAGAGCAATGCACTGACCAGCGCCGGCAATACCAGCGCCAGGGTCGGCTGACGATTGCCGGTCAGGGCGCTCAGCCACAACTGAACCAGTTGGGCGAGGCCGAAGATCACCAGGATCACCAGGCTCTGTTGCCACATCGGGAACATGCGCAGGCGCTGTTGCAGCGACAGCACCAGGAATGTAATAAGCGTGAGGATCAACGCGTTCTGGCCCAGCAACGTGCCATACAGCACGTCCTCGGCCAGCCCCAGGCACCAGGCGGTCACCATGCCGACTTTCTGCGGCAGGGCCAACGCCCAGAAGGCCAACAGCAAGGCCAGCCACAAAGGACGCAGGATTTCCATGAATTGCGGCAATGGCGAAACGCTGAGCAGCATGCCGATGGCGAAGGTCAGCCAGACCATCCAGCCGTTTCGGGATGACGTTGTACCGCCCATTATTCTCTTCCCCCAGTGGTGGCCGGCGCGGAGACAGGCGGTTTGGCAGCAGGCTTCACGGCCGTGGGTTGGGCCGCCGGTGGTTTGGCGGCTGCCGGTGCGGCGGCGGGCGACCTGCCAGCAGGATGGGCTGCGGCAGGTTTGGCCGGGGTCGCGGCGGCAGGTGCCGCAGGTGCAGCCACCGGAACAGCCGGAGCAGCGACGGCAGCCGGTATCAGCGACGAGGCCGGTTTGGGCACAGTCGCCGGAATGATTGGCCCACCGCCGTGCTGGTCCAGAGACTCCTGGGCCTGGGCGGCTTCGTTGGCGCGCTCCTCGGCGGTACGGCCGTCAGTGAACACCAGCAACAAATAACGGCTGCGGTTCAACGCGGCGGTCGGCACCGCACGGACAATGGCAAACGGCTGGCCCGAATCGTGGATCACTTCCTTGACCGTCGCCACCGGATAACCCGCCGGAAAACGCTGCCCGAGGCCGGAGCTGACCAGCAGATCGCCTTCCTTGATGTCAGCGGTATCGGCCACATGCCGCAACTCAAGGCGTTCCGGGTTGCCGGTGCCGCTGGCAATCGCCCGCAGACCGTTACGGTTCACCTGCACCGGAATGCTGTGGGTGGTGTCAGTCAGCAGCAGGACACGGGAGGTGTACGGCATCAACTCGACCACCTGGCCCATCAAGCCACGGGCATCGAGTACCGGCTGACCGAGGACCACACCGTCGCGCTCACCTTTATTGATGATGATGCGATGGGTAAAGGGGTTGGGGTCCATGCCGATCAACTCGGCCACTTCGACCTTCTCATTGACCAGTGCAGAGGAGTTGAGCAACTCGCGCAGCCGAACGTTCTGCTCGGTGAGGGCCGCCAGCTTTTGCATGCGCCCCTGCAACAGCAGGTTTTCGGTCTTGAGTTTTTCGTTCTCGGCGACCAGTTCAGTGCGGCTGCCGAATTGGCTGGCCACACCTTGCCATAGCCGCTGCGGCAGGTCGGTGATCCAGTAAGACTGCATCAGCACCAGCGACATTTGGCTACGCACTGGTTTGAGCAGTGTGAAGCGGGCATCGACCACCATTAGCGCGACCGATAGCACGACCAGCACCAACAAGCGCACGCCCAATGAGGGGCCTTTGGTGAAAAGCGGTTTAATAGGCCGCTCCTCCCAGGCAAATGTTCTCTTTATTCATACGGCATCAAACCGGCCTGGATGCAGACTGACAGAAGATAAACGCGAACAGGCAGCACTGCAAAGTGCTGCCTGCGCGCTCAACAGCATAGAGGCAACCCAACGACTTATTCGCTGGAGAGCAGGTCCATGGTGTGTTTATCCATCATTTCCAATGCACGGCCACCGCCGCGAGCAACGCAGGTCAGCGGGTCTTCGGCGACGATCACCGGCAGACCGGTTTCCTGGGCCAGCAACTTGTCGAGGTCGCGCAGCAAGGCGCCACCGCCGGTCAGTACCAGACCGCGTTCGGCGATATCCGATGCCAGTTCCGGAGGCGATTGCTCCAGCGCACTTTTCACCGCCTGAACGATGGTGGCCAGGGACTCTTGCAGAGCTTCCAGCACTTCATTGGAGTTCAGGGTGAATGCGCGTGGAACGCCTTCGGCCAGGTTACGGCCACGAACGTCGACTTCGCGAACTTCGCCGCCCGGGTAGGCGGTACCGATTTCCTGTTTGATGCGCTCGGCGGTGGATTCGCCGATCAGGCTGCCGTAGTTGCGACGCACGTAGGTGATGATCGCTTCGTCGAAGCGGTCGCCGCCAACCCGTACGGATTCGGCATAGACCACACCGTTGAGGGAGATCAGTGCGATTTCAGTGGTACCGCCACCGATATCGACAACCATCGAGCCACGAGCTTCTTCAACCGGCAGGCCGGCACCGATCGCGGCAGCCATTGGCTCTTCGATCAGGAATACTTCGCGGGCGCCGGCACCGAGGGCCGACTCACGGATGGCACGACGCTCAACCTGGGTGGACTTGCAAGGAACGCAGATCAGCACACGAGGGCTAGGCTGCAGAAAGCTGTTTTCATGAACCTTGTTGATAAAGTACTGCAGCATCTTTTCGCAGACGCTGAAGTCGGCGATCACGCCGTCCTTCATCGGACGAATGGCAGCAATGTTGCCCGGCGTACGACCGAGCATGCGCTTGGCCTCGGTGCCGACAGCCACGACACTTTTCTGATTACCGTGTGTCCGAATAGCCACAACGGAGGGCTCATTCAGGACGATACCGCGCTCGCGCACGTAAATAAGGGTGTTGGCAGTGCCCAGGTCAATGGAGAGATCGCTGGAAAACATGCCACGCAGTTTCTTGAACATGGGAAAGGGACCCTAGGCAACGCGTGGGTAAAAAAGTGCGGCAAACTCTAACAACGACAGGGATTTTGGGCAAGGCGCCAATATGTTAAATTGGCCGCTTTTCTGTGCACCAAGCCCCACAATCGCGGCCTTGAGACCGTAGATATGCGGTAGTGTTCCGACAATCTAACACACGGACGCCGTCCGTCCTGTTTTCCACTGGAGAATCCCATGGCGCTTGAACGCTCCGACGTGGAAAAAATCGCTCATCTGGCCTGCCTTGGCCTCAATGATGCCGATCTTCCACACATTACTTCAGCCCTGAACAGCATTCTCGGGCTGGTCGACGAAATGCAAGCGGTCAATACCGACGGTATCGAGCCGCTGGCCCACCCACTGGAAGCCAGCCAGCGCCTGCGTGCAGACGTCGTGACTGAAACCAATCATCGCGAGGCCTATCAGTCCATCGCACCAGCGGTCGAAAACGGCCTGTATCTGGTTCCGAAAGTCATCGACTAAAGGGAAAGAGCCTGCAATGCATCAATTGACTCTGGCCGAGATCGCCCGCGGACTCGCCGATAAAAAGTTTTCCTCCGAAGAGCTGACCAAAGTCCTGCTGGCGCGTATCGCCCAGCTCGACCCGCAGCTCAACAGTTTCATCAGCCTCACCGAAGACCTGGCGCTGCAGCAGGCGAAAGCCGCTGACGCACGTCGGGCCTTTGGCGAGAGCGGCGCCCTGCTCGGCGCGCCGATCGCCCACAAAGACCTGTTCTGCACCCAGGGCATCCGCACCAGCTGCGGCTCGAAGATGCTCGACAACTTCAAAGCACCGTACGACGCCACCGTGGTCGCCAAACTGGCCGCGGCCGGAGCCGTGACCCTGGGCAAGACCAACATGGACGAATTCGCCATGGGGTCGGCCAACGAGTCGAGCTACTACGGCCCGGTGAAAAACCCGTGGAACAAGGAATGCGTTCCAGGTGGTTCGTCCGGTGGTTCGGCGGCTGCGGTAGCCGCTCGTCTGTTGCCAGCAGCGACGGCCACCGACACTGGCGGTTCGATCCGACAACCGGCAGCCTTTACCAACCTCACCGGCCTGAAACCGACGTACGGTCGTGTTTCGCGCTGGGGCATGATCGCTTACGCGTCCAGCCTCGATCAGGGCGGCCCGCTCGCCCGCACCGCCGAAGACTGCGCGATCCTGCTGCAAGGCATGGCCGGTTTCGACCCGCAGGACTCCACCAGCATCGACGAGCCCGTGCCTGATTACAGCGCCGGCCTCAACGGTTCGCTGCAAGGCCTGCGCATCGGCGTGCCGAAGGAATACTTCAGCGCAGGTCTGGACCCACGCATCGCCGACCTGGTCATGGCCAGCGTTGAAGAGCTGAAAAAGCTCGGCGCCGTGGTCAAGGAAATCAGCCTGCCGAACATGCAGCACGCGATTCCTGCGTACTACGTGATCGCTCCGGCAGAAGCGTCCTCCAACCTGTCGCGCTTCGACGGTGTGCGTTTCGGCTATCGCTGCGAAGACCCGAAAAACCTGGAAGACCTGTACAAGCGTTCCCGTGGCGAAGGTTTCGGCCCGGAAGTGCAGCGCCGGATCATGGTCGGCGCCTATGCGCTGTCGGCCGGTTACTACGACGCCTACTACCTGAAGGCCCAGAAGATCCGTCGCCTGATCAAGAACGACTTCATGGCAGCCTTCAACGAGGTCGACATCATCCTCGGCCCCACCACGCCTAACCCGGCCTGGAAGCTCGGCGCCAAGAACAACGACCCGGTCTCTGAGTACCTGGAAGATGTCTACACCATTACCGCCAACCTCGCCGGTCTGCCGGGCTTGTCCATGCCTGCAGGTTTTGTCGATGGCCTGCCGGTCGGCGTGCAATTGCTCGCCCCGTATTTCCAGGAAGGCCGCTTGCTCAACGTTGCGCACCAGTATCAGTTGAACACTGACTGGCACACCCGCACCCCAACCGGCTTCTGAGGAGAAACACATGCAATGGGAAGTCGTGATCGGGCTGGAGATTCACACCCAGCTCACCACCCGGTCGAAAATCTTTTCCGGTAGTTCCACCACGTTCGGTTCCGAGCCGAATACCCAGGCCAGCCTGGTTGACCTGGGCATGCCCGGCGTATTGCCGGTGCTGAACCAGGAAGCGGTGCGCATGGCGGTGATGTTCGGTCTGGCGATCGATGCCCAGATCGGTCAGCACAACGTGTTCGCCCGTAAAAACTATTTCTACCCGGACCTGCCCAAGGGCTACCAGATCAGCCAGATGGAATTGCCGATCGTCGGCAAGGGCCACCTGGACATCGCCCTGGAAGACGGCACCGTCAAACGCGTCGGCATCACCCGCGCGCACCTGGAAGAAGACGCCGGTAAAAGCCTGCACGAAGAATTCAGCGGCGCCACCGGCATCGACCTGAACCGCGCCGGCACGCCACTGCTGGAAATCGTTTCCGAGCCAGACATGCGCAGTGCCAAGGAAGCCGTGGCTTACGTCAAGGCGATCCACGCGCTGGTGCGCTACCTCGGCATCTGTGACGGCAACATGGCCGAAGGCTCGCTGCGTTGCGACTGCAACGTGTCGATCCGGCCAAAGGGCCAGGTTGAGTTCGGCACGCGCTGCGAGATCAAGAACGTCAACTCGTTCCGCTTCATCGAGAAGGCGATCAACACCGAAGTGCAGCGTCAGATCGAGCTGATCGAAGACGGCGGCAAGGTGATCCAGCAGACCCGTCTGTACGATCCGAACAAGGACGAAACCCGTCCGATGCGCAGTAAAGAGGAAGCCAACGACTACCGTTACTTCCCCGATCCTGACCTGCTGCCGGTGGTCATCGAGGATTCGTTCCTCGACGACGTGCGCGCCACCCTGCCGGAATTGCCACCGCAAAAACGCGAGCGTTTCCAGGCGCAGTTCGGTTTGTCGGTCTACGACGCCAGCGTCCTGGCCACCAGCCGCGAGCAAGCCGATTACTTCGAGAAAGTCGTGAGCATCGGCGGCGACGCCAAACTGGCGGCCAACTGGGTCATGGTTGAACTGGGCAGCCTGTTGAACAAGCAAGGCCTGGACATCGACCAGTCGCCGGTTTCCGCCGAGCAACTGGGCGGCATGCTGCTGCGCATCAAGGACAACACCATCTCCGGCAAGATCGCCAAGGTGGTCTTTGAGGCCATGGCCAACGGCGAAGGCAGCGCGGACGAGATCATCGACAAGCGCGGTCTCAAGCAAGTGACCGACACCGGCGCGATCTCGGCGGTGCTGGACGAGATGCTCGCGGCCAACGCCGAACAGGTCGAACAATACCGCGCGGCAGACGAAGCCAAACGCGGCAAAATGTTCGGCTTCTTCGTCGGCCAGGCCATGAAAGCCTCCAAAGGCAAGGCCAACCCGCAACAGGTCAACGAACTGCTCAAAAGCAAGCTCGAAGGCTGATGAGAATGGAGCCAGATCTCAAGCCTGGCTCCATTCCCTGTGGGAGCGGGCTTTTGTGGCGAGGGGGCTTGCCCCCGTTGGGTCGCGAAGCGGCCCCAATATCTGGATTCGGGTTGCATCTGACAAACCGAGTGCTCAGTTTTTGGGACTGCTGCGCAGTCCAACGGGGGCAAGCCCCCTCGCCACATAAGCTCGCTCCCACACTTGTTTCAGGGATACCTTTTATGAAACGTCTGCTCAGCGCCTGCGCCCTGCTCTCTCTGCTGGCCGGTTGTGCCAGCACGGATACCATCGACCCACACGGCTATGACAAGACCGGCACGGCTTCGTATTACGGCGCCAAGCATCATGGCAAACGCACCGCCAGCGGCGAGCGTTTCAACCAGCACGGCCTGACCGCCGCCCATCGCCAATTGCCGTTCGGCACCCGGGTGAAGATTACCAACCTCAATAACGACAAGTCCTGCGTGGTGCGCATCAACGACCGCGGGCCGTATTCCCGTGGACGCCTGATCGACGTGTCCCGTGAAGCGGCCGAACAGTTGGGCATGCTGCGCAGTGGCACCGCGAAGGTTCGCGTGCAAGCCCTCGACGACTGATAGACGGAGCGCTGACTATTTTCGGACTGGCCGATTTACCCCTGATCAGCGTGATTGAATTGTTCAGCGGTCTGTTGTTACTGATCGCCGGTGCCGAACTGATGGTGCGCGCCGCCGTGCGCCTGGCCGCTCGACTGCATGTGCGGCCGCTGATCATCGGCCTGACCATCGTGGCCCTCGGCAGCAGTGCACCGCAGATGGCGGTCAGCCTGCAAGCCACCCTGGCGCAAAACGCCGACATCGCCGTCGGCAGCGTGATCGGCAGCAGCATCTTCAACATTCTCGTCACCCTCGGGCTCTCGGCGCTGATTATTCCGTTGCGGGTTTCGCGACAATTGGTGCGCCTGGATATTCCACTGATGATCGGCGCCAGCCTGCTGGTGTTCGTGCTGGCGTGGAACGAAGAGTTGAACCGGGGCGACGGCATGATTCTGCTCGCCGCGCTGGTGCTGTACCTGGGCTTGCTGCTGCGCCAGTCGCGGCACTCGGCCCGCCCGACATCGGGGGCTCATGACGTACCGCAGGCACCGTGGTTCAGCAGCCTGCTGATGATCATCGCCGGGCTGGCGATGCTGGTGTTCGCCGGGCGATTGCTGCTTGGCGCCGCGGTGGCGGTCGCGACCGACCTGGGGTTGTCGGAGCGCATCATCGGCCTGACCATCGTCGCCGTCAGCACATCCCTGCCGGAGCTGGCCACGTCGTTGATCGCCGCGTTGCGCGGTCAGCGGGACATCGCGGTGGGCAACGTGATCGGCAGCAACCTGTTCAACCTTTTGGGCGTGCTCGGGCTTACCGCATTGATTGCACCGTCGCCGCTGTCGGTCTCGCCCAACGCCCTGGATTTCGATTTGCCGGTGATGCTCGGGGTAGCGGTGCTGTGCCTGCCGGTGTTCTATTCCGGCTACCGCGTGACGCGCGCCGAAGGCCTGTTGTTTTTGGGTTTGTACCTGGCCTATGGGCTGCACGTGGTGTCGTTCACCACGGGGATGCCGCTGGCCGGCAAGCTTGAACACCTGATGCTGTTTTTCGTCCTGCCGGCGCTGGTGGCGTTTTTGTTGTTCACCTCACTACGCGCCTGGCGTCGCCAACACCACAAGAGGGAATTGCCATGACCGACAACAAAAAGCCTGGCGTTGAAGTCCGCCGCCAAGTGATGGGCGACGCTTTCGTCGATCGTGCCCTGAGCAACGCCACCGAGTTCACTCAACCTTTGCAGGACTTCGTCAATGAGCATGCGTGGGGCGGTGTGTGGAACCGCGAAGGTTTGCCGCTCAAAACCCGCAGCCTGATCACCCTCGCTGCGCTGACTGCATTGAAGTGCCCGCAAGAATTGAAAGGCCATGTGCGCGGTGCGCTGAACAACGGCTGCACCGTGGAAGAGATTCGCGAAGCGCTGCTGCATTGCGCGGTGTATGCCGGCGTGCCGGCGGCGATCGATGCGTTTCGGGCGGCGCAGGAAGTGATTGATAGCTACCAGAAGCCGGAGTAATCGTCGGAATTTGTGTTGATTATTCTGGAGAACACCGCAGCTCCCGAGGTTAAATCCACCCACCCCACTGCAACAAAAAGATCCCGATGTTGGTGGTGACCGCCGCCATCAGCGTGGTAATCACGATGATCGCCGCCGCCAGTTCATGATTGCCATTGGCCTGCCGAGCCATGACGAAACTGGCCGCGGCGGTCGGGCTGCCGAAGTACAGAAACAGAATCCCCAACTCCGCCCCGCGAAAGCCGCAGAGCCAGGCACCCAGCGTCGCCAACACCGGCAGGCCGATCATTTTCACCAGGCTTGAACTCAGCGCCATCGTGCCACTTTTGCGCATCGCCGCCAGCGACAACGTGCCACCGATGCAGATCAGCGCCAACGGCAAGGTGGTTTGCGCCAGGTATTGGCCGGACTTCTCCAGCCATCCCGGCAAGCCGATCTGGAACCAGGCAAATGGCGCCGCCGCCAACACACTGATGACCAGCGGATTGACCATCACACTTTTGCAAATGCTCAACGGGTCAGACTTGATCACCGGGCTGTAAACCGCCAGCACAATGGTCGAGAGCGTGTTGTAAAACAGGATCACCAGCGCCGCGAGAATCGCCCCGAGGGAAATCCCGTAAGCGCCATACATACTCGCCGCCAGCGCCAGGCCGATCACCCCGTTGTTGCCACGAAATGCGCCTTGGGTGTAAATGCCCCGGTCTTCGCGCGGGCACTTCCAGATCGCCCAGCCCCAAGCGATGGCGAAACACACCAGCGTCGCGACCGAGAAGTAGATCAGCAGTGCCGGTTGCAGCGCGGCGTGCAGGTCGGCATGCAAGATGCCCAGAAACAGCAACGCGGGCATGGTGACGTTGAACACCAGGGCCGACGCGGTATGAATGAAGTTGTCGTTGATCCAGTCGATGCGCTTGAGCAACACACCCAGAAACAGCATGGCGAACACCGGCGCGGTGATGTTCAGGGTTTCGAGGAAGATAGCCAGCATGCCGGAGGAACCTTGGGTGGGCGTCGTTAGGGGGCTAATGATAAGCCACCGGAGACATCGGCGTCTGGTAGGGCATCATCGCGAGCAGGCGATGAGCAACCTGTGGCGAGGGAGCTTGCTCCCGCTGGACTGCGCAGCAGGCCCATTTTGGGGGCCGCTTCGCGCCCCAGCGGGAGCAAGCTCCCTCGCCACAGGATCAGGTAATCGGCGCCGGATTGAACAAGGTAATGTCGTTATGCAGCTTATGCTGCTGCGCCCACGTCTGTTTCTTGCCGCTGGCCACGTCCAGATAGTAGTGGAACAACTCCCAGCCAAGCTCTTCAATCGACGCTCGCCCGGTAGCAATTCGCCCTGCATCGATGTCGATCAGGTCCGGCCAGCGCTGCGCCAGTTCTGTGCGGGTCGAAACTTTCACCACCGGCGCCATCGCCAACCCATAAGGCGTACCACGCCCGGTGGTGAACACATGCAGGTTCATCCCCGCCGCCAACTGCAACGTCCCACAGACAAAATCACTGGCCGGGGTCGCGCAGAAAATCAGCCCTTTGCGCTTGAATCTCTCACCCGGGCCAAGCACTCCGTTGATCGCGCTGCTGCCGGATTTGACGATCGAACCCAAGGACTTCTCGACAATGTTCGACAACCCGCCCTTCTTGTTTCCCGGCGTGGTATTAGCGCTGCGATCCGCTTCGCCCTTGGCCAGGTAACGGTCGTACCAGTCCATTTCCCGCACCAGCTCCTCGGCGACTTCTTTGCTTTCGGCCCGAGAGGTCAGCAGATAAATGGCATCGCGCACTTCGGTGACTTCGGAAAACATCACCGTCGCCCCCGCCCGCAGCAACAGGTCCGAGGCATAACCCAGCGCCGGGTTGGCGGTGATCCCGGAGAACGCATCGCTACCGCCGCACTGCATGCCGAGGATCAGCTCGGACGCCGGCACGGTTTCCCGGCGGCGCTGATCGAGCTTCTTCAAGCGGGTTTCGGCCAGCGCCATGATCTGCTCGATCATCTCGGTGAAGCCGTGGCTGGAATCCTGCAAGCGATACAGCCACGGCTCGCTCAAATCCACCGAGCTGTCGTTCTCGTGCATCACCTGCCCGGCCTGCAATTTCTCGCAGCCCAGGCTGATCACCAACGCCTCGCCCCCCAGGTTCGGGTTGCGCGCCAGGTTGCGCACGGTGCGGATCGGGATGTACGCGTCGGTGGCGGTGATCGCCACGCCACAGCCGTAACTGTGGGTGAGCGCCACCACGTCATCGACGTTCGGGTACTTGGGCAGCAATTCGTCCTTGATGCGTTTCACCGCGTGATCCAGCACCCCGGTGACGCACTGTACGGTGGTGGTAATGCCCAGAATATTGCGCGTGCCGACGGTACCGTCGGCGTTGCGATAACCCTCGAAAGTGAAGCCTTCCAGCGGTGCCTGCGCGGCCGGCACTTCGGTGGACAGCGGCAAGCTGTCCAGTGGCGGCGCGACGGGCATGCGCAATTGATCTTCCTTGACCCAGCTGCCGCGAGGAATCGGCTGTAACGCGTAGCCAATCGTCTGGCCGTAACGAATCACCTGCCCGCCCTCGGGAATGTCTTCCAGGGTGACCTTGTGGCTCTGCGGCACAAAATCCACAGTCACCAGGCCATCGGGAAACTCGGTGCCGGCCGGCACGCCCTGATCGTTGACCACGATCACCACATTGTCCCGCTCGTGCAGGCGGATGTAGCGCGGCGAGTCGGAATGTTCAATCAACTGCATGACGCCGCTCCTCAGGAATGCGCTTCAGATAACTTATTGTTGGTTTCAGGACCGCTGACTGGCGGCTCTTTGAGCACCACGCGTTTAATCGGACCGACGATCACCAGGTAGCTGAACACTGCCACCAACGCGTTGCAACCGACAAACACCAGCGCCCATTTGAACGAGCCAGTGGAGCTGATGATGTAGCCGATGACAATCGGCGTGGTGATCGACGCAAGGTTGCCGAAGGTGTTGAACAGGCCACCACTGAGACCGGCGATCTGTTTCGGCGAGGTGTCGGACACCACCGCCCAGCCCAGCGCACCGACGCCTTTGCCGAAGAAAGCCAGGGCCATGAAGCCGACGACCATCCATTCCACGTCCACGTAGTTGCAAGCCACGATGCTGCTGGAAACCAGCAGACCGGCGATGATCGGCGCTTTGCGGGCGAAGGTCAGCGAGTGGCCTTTGCGCAACAGGTAATCGGAAATCACCCCGCCGAGCACCCCACCGATAAACCCGCAGATCGCCGGCAACGAGGCAATGAAACCGGCCTTGAGGATGGTCATGCCACGTTCTTGCACCAGGTACACCGGAAACCAGGTCAGGAAGAAGTAGGTGATACCGTTGATGCAGTACTGGCCCAGATACACGCCGAGCATCATGCGGTTAGTGAGCAGTTGGCGGATGTAGTCCCACTTCGGACCGTCGCCTTTTTTGCCTTTGCCTTTGTCCTGGTCCATATCGACCATGCCGCCGTTGTCGGCGATGTGCTTGAACTCGGCGTCGTTGATCATCGGGTGCTGGCGCGGGCTGTGGATAACCTTCAGCCAGATCCCCGAGAAGATGATGCCGATCACGCCCATGACGATGAACACGTGCTGCCAGCCGAAGCTGTAAACGATCCAGCCCATCAGCGGTGCGAACAACACAGTGGCAAAGTATTGCGCCGAGTTGAAGATCGCAGACGCTGTACCGCGCTCAGCCGTCGGGAACCAGGCCGCCACGATACGTGCGTTGCCGGGGAAAGATGGCGCTTCGGCCAGGCCCACCAGAAAGCGCAGCATGAACAGCGCGACGACAGCGGTGGAAAGCCCGAACTCACCGACATAGCCTTGCAGCACGGTGAACAGCGACCAGGTGAAGATGCTCAGGGCGTAGATTTTTTTCGAACCGAAACGGTCCAGCAGCCAGCCACCGGGAATTTGCCCGGCCACGTAGGCCCAACCGAATGCGGAGAAGATATAACCGAGGGTGACCGCGTCGATGCCGAGGTCTTTTTGCAGGCTGGAGCCGGCGATTGCGATGGTAGCCCGGTCGGCGTAGTTGATCGTGGTCACCAGAAACAGCATGAGCAGGATCAAATAGCGGACGTGAGTCGGCTTGGTCGATTGCATGTAGATGTACTCCCACTGATTATTTTTATGCGCGGGTGAATCTGTTGTGTTGCGGTATCGATGCCGATACCGCGGTGTTTCGTGTCAGGAACCGATGTAGCTAGTCTTCACGACCGTGTAGAACTCTTGTGCATAGCGACCTTGCTCACGTGAGCCATAGGATGAACCTTTACGCCCACCAAACGGAACGTGGTAATCCACACCGGCGGTCGGCAGATTGACCATCACCATCCCGGCCTGGGAGTGGCGCTTGAAGTGGTTGGCGTACTTCAGCGACGTGGTGGCGATGCCCGCCGACAGGCCGAACTCGGTGTCGTTGGCCATGGCCAGTGCCGCCTCGTAATCCGCTACGCGAACGACGTTGGCCACCGGGCCGAAGATCTCTTCACGGCTGATGCGCATCGCAGCTGTGCTGTCGGCAAACAGCGTCGGGGCGAGGAAGTAGCCCTCGGTGTCGCAGGTCACCAGACCACCACCACTGACCAGACGCGCACCTTCGCCCTGGCCGATGTCGATGTACTTCATGTCTTGTTCAAGCTGAGCTTGCGATACCACCGGACCGATATCGGTACCGGATTTCAACGCGTGACCGACCTTGATCGACTTCATGCGCTCGGCCATGGCTTCGACAAACTTGTCATGAATGCCTGCGGTGACGATGAAGCGGCTCGACGCGGTGCAACGCTGGCCGGTGGAATAGAACGCGCTCTGTACCGACAGCTCGACCGCTTGCTTGAGGTCGGCATCGTCGAGAATGATCTGCGGGTTCTTGCCGCCCATTTCCAGCTGCACCTTGGCCTGGCGCGACACGCAGCTAACAGCGATCTGGCGACCCACGCCCACGGAACCGGTGAAGCTGATGCCATCAACTTTCGGGCTCTGCACCAGCGCATCGCCAACCACGCGACCACTGCCCATCACCAGGTTGAACACGCCGGCCGGGAAGCCTGCGCGGGAAATGATTTCCGCCAGTGCCCAGGCGCAGCCCGGTACCAGATCCGCCGGTTTCAGTACGACGCAGTTGCCGTAGGCCAGGGCCGGAGCAATTTTCCAGGCCGGGATCGCAATCGGGAAGTTCCACGGGGTGATCAGGCCGACCACTCCGAGGGCTTCGCGGGTGACTTCGACGTTTACGCCCGGACGCACCGACGGCAGGTAATCGCCGGACAGGCGCAGGCATTCACCGGCGAAAAACTTGAAGATGTTGCCGGCGCGGGTCACTTCGCCGATGGCTTCGGGCAGGGTCTTGCCCTCTTCCCGGGCCAGCAAGGTACCGAGTTCTTCGCGACGGGCGAGGATTTCGCTGCCGACTTTATCCAGGGAATCGTGGCGAGCCTGAATGCCCGACGTCGACCAGGCCGGGAACGCGGCGCGGGCGGCGTCGATGGCGGCGTGGACCTGAGCCAGATCGGCCTTGGCGTAGTCGCCGATGGTATCGGTCAACTCCGACGGGTTGATGTTGGCCGAGTAATCGGCACCCGAGACCCATTCACCATTGATGTAGTTGTCGTAACGCTTTGCATCAGCCACTTGAAGATCTCCTCACGCAAGAAGCCGCTGATTGCTCAGCGGCCTTGGTTTTATCGGGTGTTACTGCGCGCCTTGCTTGTCGATCAGCGCGGCGAGCATTTCGTACTCTTCGCCCGTCAGATCGGTCAGCGGTGCACGCACCGGGCCTGCGTCATAGCCGGCGATTTTTGCCCCGGCCTTGACGATGCTCACCGCGTAACCGGCCTTGCGGTTACGGATGTCCAGGTACGGCAGGAAGAAGTCATCGATGATTTTGCCGACGGTGGCGTGATCGTCGCGGGCGATGGCATGGTAGAAATCCATCGCGGTTTTCGGGATGAAGTTGAACACCGCCGACGAATAAACCGGCACGCCCAGCGCCTTGTAGGCCGCGGCGTAGACTTCAGCGGTCGGCAAACCGCCCAGGTAGCTGAAGCGATCGCCGAGGCGACGACGGATCGACACCATCAACTCGATATCACCCAGACCATCCTTGTAACCGATCAGGTTCGGGCAGCGTTCGGCCAGACGTTCCAGCAGCGGCGCGGTCAGGCGGCAGACGTTGCGGTTGTAAACCACCACGCCGATGTTCACCGATTTGCACACCGCTTCAACGTGGGCGGCAACGCCGTCCTGGCTGGCTTCAGTCAGGTAATGCGGCAGCAGCAACAGGCCCTTGGCGCCCAGGCGCTCGGCTTCCTGTGCGTATTCGATGGCCTGGCGGGTGGCACCACCGACACCGGCCAGGATCGGCACGCTGCTGGCGCAAGTGTCGACGGCCGTCTTGATGATTTCCGAATATTCGCTGGCCGCCAGAGAGAAGAACTCACCGGTGCCGCCCGCGGCGAACAATGCCGAGGCGCCGTATGGGGCCAGCCATTCGAGACGCTTGATGTAGCCCGCGCGATGGAAATCGCCCTGAGCATTGAAGTCGGTGACCGGGAACGACAGCAAGCCGGAAGAGAGGATGGACTTCAGTTCTTGTGGATTCATTATTCGAACACCCTGGGGTAGCAACGTTGTGTGAGAAAACCGTTCAGCCTTCGCCGAAGTTGTAGGTCATCGTACAACTTAAAATGCAACCGTCAACTGCATTTCATCGCCCGCCCATGAAATTTGGACAAAAAAATCCCTGGAAGGCAGCGGTAGTCGCTGCATCTGCTGCCGCAGAGCGTACGAAGGTAAGTGATACGTTGTCGGAAGAGATGGTCTTCAAACGCAGTGCAGGGTTCAAACTTCGAGCGAGACGAAGCCATGACCACTCGATCTGAATGAACGCGCGAGATAAATCGCTTCAGGAGCTTGACTCCGGCTGCACGTCGATGCGGCCAATTTTGCCATTCAGAGGAGATTCATCATGGCGCTTGCAGCCCCTATTCTTATTTTGAAACTGTCCAAGCTCGAAGATCGATTGGAAATCCGCATCCCGGATTCCGCCTATCCGTTCACATTAAACGAGGCTTTTGCGATTTTGGAAGATCAGGAGCACGGGAAATGGCACGGTGAAAAAGTCCGGACCGGAGACGATGACGACAATAGAACGCCAGATCTGACGGTGTATGTCCCCAAAAAAGAACTGGAGAAGCGCGTGAACCAGACTGTCACGCTAACTTACCAAGTCGGGGGGAAACCGAGCCCCAAGACAGTTCTTCGATAATGCTTCGCATCCAGCCGTAGCTCGCCCCTGCAAAGGTGTCCCGGTTTCGCCCTAGACAAGTCTGCTTCCACGGTTTCATTTCGGCACAAATAATGTGTCGACGTAGAACACGTGTGGGAGCGGGCTTGCTCGCGAAGGCGTTATTCCAGGCGCAACGGAAAGTGAAAATGCACACTGACCGTTCATCGAAACTGTTATTTCTAACAGTTTTAAGCAGTCCCTGAACAAGGCTAAATCGCCGCTCAATCACTGCTCAGGTCAGCGCTCATGAAAATAACACATCGATTTAAATTTCCGCCCGATGCTCCTCAGCAGCCTCGGGACATGCCAATGGAATTCGACCTCCACGTGAACATCGGAGATTGGGTCGAGTTTGAATGGATGTCGGGGTACACCTTGAAAATCATCCAAAAAAAATTCACGGTGTTGGGCAACAACTCCATTAAGTACATCGATTACGATACGGAGCTGGTGTTGCCTGAACGCACCTAACCCCGCTGCGCCTCTGCCTCTTCATGGGCATGGCGCAGCCGCTCCCGGCTATTCGTCAAATGCAACCGCATCGCCGCCCGCGCTGCATCCGAATCCTGACGCGCAATCGCATCGTAAATCTCTTCATGCTCACGGCTCAGGCGACTCATGTAGTGCTGCTGATCATCATGGGCCAGGCGCGCGGAGTTCAGGCGCGTTCGCGGAATAATGCTGGTGCCCAGGTGGGTCATGATGTCGGTGAAATAGCGGTTGCCCGTCGCCAGGGCGATTTGCAGGTGGAACTGGAAGTCGGAAGCCACGGCATCGCTGGCATGGGAGACACTTTCATTCAATGCATCCAGCGCCGCGCGCATCAACGCCAGTTGCTCGGGGCTGCGACGTTGCGCGGCGAGGCCGGCGGATTCCACTTCCAGGCTGATGCGCAATTCAAGAATCGCCAACACATCACGCAAGGTCACCACGGTGGCCGGATCAATACGGAAACCGCTCGGGCTCGGGGTATCGAGTACGAAGGTGCCAATGCCGTGACGGGTTTCAACCTGGCCTGCGGCCTGCAAACGGGAAATCGCTTCGCGCACCACGGTGCGACTGACGCCATGGGCATCCATGATCGCCGACTCGGTGGGCAACTTGTCGCCACGCTTGAGGTGACCGTCGCGGATCTGCTCGGACAGCACCGTCACCAGTTCCTGAGCGAGGCTGCGGCGCTTGCGAGGGAGGCGTGGTGCGTCGATCGGGTTTTCCATGGTGAACGTCTGTCTCGAAAAAAGCGGCTGAAACCGCATCATAGCTCAACGCGGTTGTACGATCACCGTCGGTGAACGCCGGCCCTTGTGGGAGGCCTGTGGCGAGGGGGCTTGCCCCCGTTGGACTGCGCAGCAGTCCCTTGAACTTGGGGCCGCTTCGCGCCCCAACGGGGGCAAGACCCCTCGCCACAAAAGCTCGCTCCTACAGAGGTGGTGGAATTCAGGCGGTCACGGTCTGATCCACCAGATGCCCATTCTCGATACGCACATGCCGTGGATGGAAGCGCTTCAGGCTGCTGCGATGCCCGACGCTGACAATGCTCAAGCCCGGCAATTCATCGATCAACGCCTGATACAGCGACGCTTCATCCTCTTCGTCCATTGCCGAAGTGGCTTCGTCCATGTACAGCCATTGCGGCGCATACAGCAGCGCACGGGCGAAGGCCAGACGTTGCTGCTCACCCGGTGAGAGCATGCGCTGCCAGTGGTTGGCTTCATCCAGACGCGAAACCAGGTGCGGCAAGCGGCAGGTTTCCAGCACGTGAACGTAGTGCTCGTGCGGGTAGGTGTCGCCGGGCTGTGGATAACTCAGCGCCTCGCGCAAGGTGCCAATCGGCAGATACGGTTTTTGCGGCAGGAACAGATAACGCCCCGTCGGCAGACGGATGCTGCCGTGGCCGGCCGGCCAAAGGTGCCCCATCGCCCGCAGCAACGTCGATTTGCCGCTGCCGGAACGACCGCTGAGCATGACGCGCTCGCCCTCCTCCACGGTCATGTCGGCGTTGGTCAGCAGATGACGACCGTCAGCGAGGTCGAGGCCAAGGTTGTGCACCTTCAACGCCGAGCCCTGGTTATGCACATCGATGGCCGGTGCGCGCTCTTCGTTGTCGGTCATGCCCTGACGGAAACTCAGTAGACGATCACAGGTGGCACGCCACTCGGCGAGGTCCTGGTACGCGCTGATGAACCAGCTGAAGTTCTCCTGCACGTTGCCGAACGCCGAGTTGATTTGCATCAGCTCACCGAGCTCGATCTTGCCGGCGAAGTAACGCGGCGCGGCGACCATGAACGGGAAGATGATCGCGATCTGGGCATAACCGGAGGTGAAGAAGGTCAGGCGCTTGGACACTTTCATAATGTCCCAGAAATTGTGCCAGACCAGCCCGAAACGGCTGCTCAAGCGACGATTCTCATTGGGCTCGCCGTTGTACAACGCAATGCTCTCGGCATTCTCGCGGACCCGCACCATGGAGAAACGCAAGTCGGCTTCGAAACGTTGCTGGTTGTTGTTGAGGCCGATCAAGCGACGACCGATCACATGTGTCAGCCAGCTGCCGACGGCGGCATAAACCAGCGCGCACCAGAACATGTAGCCGGGGATGGTGAAGCCAAACACTTCGATACTGCCCGACACGCCCCACAAAATGATCGAGAACGACACCAGGCTGACGACGTTACGGATCAAACCAAGGCCCAGGCCCAAGGTGTTGGTGGTGAATTTATTGAGGTCTTCGGAAATCCGCTGGTCCGGGTTATCGGTGTAACCGCCCTGCTCCAGATGGTAGTAATTCTTGTCGCCGAGCCAGCGGGCGAAGTGTTTCTCGGTGAGCCAGGCCCGCCAGCGAATGGTCAGCATCTGGGTCAGGTAGAGCCTGTACACCGCGCCAAGAATCGCCACGGCCGCGATGCCGCAGAAATACAGGATCAATTGCCAGAACGCCGCTTCGTCCTTCTTCTGCAGGGCGTTGTAGAAATCCTTGTACCAACTGTTGATCCACACCGAAATCGCCACGCTGAACAACGACAACGCGATCACGGCGATCAGCAGCGTCCAGGCCTTGCCCTTCTCTTCGCTGCGCCAGTAAGGCGTGGTCATCGCCCAGACTTTGCGAAAAAACTGCCCGCGCACAGCATCGTTGACCGCGGAATATTCAGCGTTCTGATTCATGGAAAAGGCTCGATAAAGAAAAGAACACACATGAACCGATCATAAAGGATCGGTTCGTGTTATCGCGAGGGCTGGCGATAATCGTTCAGCGCCCGTTCAGCGACGGACCGGGCGTTTCTGCAGTTTGCGCTGCAGCGTGCGGCGGTGCATGCCCAGGGCGCGGGCGGTGGCGGAGATGTTGCCTTCGTGCTCGGTCAATACGCGCTGGATGTGCTCCCACTGGAGGCGGTCCACGGACATCGGGTTTTCCGGCACCAGGGTATCGAGGTCGGCGTGCTCGGAGAGCAACGCGGCCAGCACGTCATCGGCGTCCGCCGGTTTGCACAGGTAATTGCAGGCGCCGCGCTTGATCGCCTCGACGGCGGTGGCAATGCTCGAGTAACCGGTGAGGATCACCACGCGCATGTCCGGGTCGAGTTCGAGCAGCTTGGGCAGCAACACCAGGCCCGAATCGCCGTCCATTTTCAGGTCCAGCGCGGCGTAATCCGGGATGTCGGCCTGGGCGATGGTCAGGCCTTCTTCGGCGGACCCTGCGGTACTCACGCGAAAACCACGGCGGGCCATGGCGCGGGCCATCACACGGGTGAAGGTTGCGTCGTCGTCTACCAGCAGCAAATGCGGCAGTTCTTCGCCTTCGACTTGGATCTCGTCACTCATGTTCGTCTCCTCGGGCGACACGGGGCAGGCGCAGCTCGGTGAGCGTACCGCCTTCCTCATGACTATAGAGTTTCACTGAGCCGCCGGCGCGTGTCACGCTGGCCTTGCTCAAAAAAAGGCCCAGGCCGAAACCTTTGCCCTTGGTGGTAAAAAACGGTTTGCCGATCTGTTCGGCAATGGCCAATGGCACACCGGCGCCATGGTCGCGAATGCTGATGGTCAAGTCCTCGGCATTCCAGTCCAGCGTCACTTGCAAGCCTTCGGGGCAAGCGTCGGCGGCGTTGTTCAGCAAATTCAGCAGCGCCTGGGTCAGGTCCGGCGGCGGCGCCATGCGCGGCACCGCGCCTTGGCCCAGGCGCTGGAAGCGATAACTGGCTTCCGGGCGCATCAAGTGCCAGCGGTTCAGGGCTTCGTCGAGCCAGTCGGTGACGTCTTGCATCTCCACCGCCAGACGACGATTGGCTTCCGCCGCCCGAACCAACTGCTGCAAGGTTTCTTTGCAGAGTTTGACCTGATCCTGCAACACGCTCAAATCGTCCTGCAACAGCGGGTCGGGATGGTCCTGGCGCATTTCCTTGAGCAGCACGCTCATGGTCGCCAACGGCGTGCCCAACTCATGAGCGGCGCCGGCAGCCTGGGTCGCGACGGCCAGCAATTGCTGATCCCGCAGGCCTTCTTCGCGACGAATGGCGCGCAATTCTTCCTGACGACGCAGCTCTTCGGCCATGCGGGCGGCGAAGAACGTGATGACCGCCGCCGCCAGGGCGAAACTCAGCCACATGCCGTAGATCTGCAGGTTCTCCCGGGCGATCGGGAACGTTTCCAGCGGATAGAACCGCGCCAGCAGCAACGTATACAACGCCAGCGCGATACCCGACAGAATCACCGAATAGCGCCACGGCAACGTCACGGCGGCGATGGTCAACGGCACCAGGTAATAAGAGACGAACGGGTTGGTCGAACCGCCGGAGAAATACAGCAAGGCACTGTGGATAAACAGGTCGCAGGCCAGTTGCACGGCGTATTCGAGCTCGGTCACCGGCCACGATGTACGCAGGCGAATCGCCGTCAGCGCGCAGAGCACCATGGAAAAACCGAGGGTGATCGCCAATTGCATCCAGGGCAACGGCAACAGGTCGAACCAGTAGGCCAGGCCTACGGAACCGGCTTGAGCGGCCAGCACCAACGTGCGGATGAACGTGAGCCGCCAGAGATTCTGGCGAGTGGCGGAAGTGATTTGGACGGGGGCGAGCATGAGCTCTCCTGATGAGCGCTCCAGGCGGATCGCACGGAGTATAACCAAGCCGCGGGCTTGAGAGGCGAAAGTGCGGCAAACGACCACAGTGACCAGCCATCTATCTGCGACGAGTAACCCTGTGGCGAGGGGGCTTGCCCCCGTTGGACTGCGAAGCAGTCCTAAAACCAGCCACCATGTTTTATCAGACAAACCACATCAGTCTAGCTGCGACTGCTGCGCAGCCGAACGGGGGCAAGCCCCCTCGCCACAGGGTCACCAGCCTTCCATCTGTATAGAAGTTGTAACTGGGCGAACCGGATCGTTGAAGCTAGAGTCTGATGGGTTCACGCAGGCTCGGACCCTAACCCCTGCGCACCGTCCAAGGAGTTTTTCATGCACACATTGCGCCGAAGCGCCGCTCTTCTTGCCTTAAGCGTTGGCACCGTCGCCAGCCTCCCGGCCCTGGCCGTCGACGAGCTGCATTACAACCAGATCTCCCTGCGCGCTGAAGTCAGTCAGGAAGTGGCCCGTGACTTGATGATCGTGACCCTCTACACCGAAGAGCAAAACAGCGACCCGGCCAAACTCGCCGCCGATGTCAGCACCACCATGAACAAGGCACTGGCCCAGGCTAAAGAAGTCAAAGACATCACCCTGCGTCAGGGCAGCCGCAACAGCTACCCGATCTACGACACCAAAGGCCAGAAAATCACCGGCTGGCGTGAACGCGCCGAACTGCGCCTGGAAAGCTCGAACTTCGCCGCCCTGTCCAAACTCACCGGCGAATTGCTCACCGACCTGAAAATGGGCGGCATGGACTTCGCCATCGCGACGCCAACCCGCAAAGCCAGCGAAGACGCCCTGCTCAAAGAAGCCGTGACCGCCTTCAAGTCCCGCGCCCAACTGGCCACCGATGCCTTGGGCGGCAAGAGCTACAAAATCGTCAACCTGAACCTCAACAGCAACGGTTATCCACAGCCGTACATGCGCGGGCCGATGATGATGAAAGCCGCTGCCATGGATTCAGCGCCAGTGACACCCGAGGTTGAAGCGGGCACCAGCCAGGTCAGCATGACGGCGGATGGGGCGATTGAAGTGTTGATGCAGTGATTGGTAAGGGTTGAACGAAAACCGGCGATCAATAAGTGATCGCCGGTTTTTTTTGCCCTGAAGAAATGGAGTTTGTCCGTCAGGCCTTGTGTAGATTGATCTGCCGTCAATCGCGGGCAAGTCGAACGATAACGCGGTCTACGTCTACGCCGGATCGACGTTATCCAACGCCCGATTCACCGCCAGTTCCGCCAGCATGATGATCTGTTGAATCGCCAACACTGTATTGCGCTGCGGGCCGATCAGGTTCGTGGCGAAATCACTGGCCAGGACACTGGCCGAGGCCAATGACTCGCAGGCTTGTGCCAGCAGGCTTTCGGTATCCATGTTGGGGGCAATCATATACATCGTGCTGGGACGACGGGGTTTTGCGGCATAGGGGACGGGTGGATCGAGGTAGTAATCGAGGGCGCGTTTTATGGCTTCGCGGTCTTTGAGTAATTCTTCGGTGCGCGAAGCTTCGGCGTTGGGGGTGGTGGTGTTGAAGGGTGGGTCCGGGATTAACTTATCCATGCAATTTTCCTTTTGAAGTTGGAGCCATCAATTTCCGATCTCACTCGGCGAAGAGGTGGCAGCTATGTGCGGTGTGAGATTACCGGCAAAAGGAACCCGGCCAGACCGAGGTCTGCCCGCACACAGCCGCCATAACGCATTTGCTGGCAGCGGATAAGCTGGCGGCAATTATGGAGTGGCTCGCGTGGGTTTCCAATCGTTTAGCCGGGATCTCACTCCCGATCACTGAGTTTTCAGCGACAGCCAAAGATTAGAGGCACTGCTTCCTACCCGGCAACCTGAAAAATGCGTGGGAAAGCTCTGTGTTTCTTACACATCATTCAACACAAAAAATGGAACGCAGAGCATCCCGGGCGGCATGCCTACACAAAATGGACTGCACCAAAAAACTCGGACTTCCCCTACACCCAAAACCGAATCCGCCGGCATCTCTACTTGGGTTCTCTCGCCAAAGTCTCCCGTTCCAAGGAACGGGACACGAGCGTGAAAAAACTCATACCCAAAGGCCTTCGCGAGCAGGCTCCCACAGTTCGACTGGGTAAATCTGAGAGAGACTGGTCGGCTAGAAGGCCGCCAAGCCAACAACCAGCTTGAATATGCCGAGATAGAGGGGGCTCCCTTACAAACGGATATTTCCGTCAATCTCACCAACAACGCTACCCTCAGGAAAACACCGCCGCCAAACCCTCGGGGACTCCATGGAAAGAACCACCGTCAAACCACTTCTACTTGCCTTTACCCTCGCCACAATCGCCACCACCGCCTCACTCGCCCAAGCCGCCACCACCCTGGTCTACTGCTCCGAAGCCAGCCCCGCCGGCTTCGACCCCAGCCAATACACCAGCGGCACCGACTTCGACGCCTCCGCCGAAACCGTCTTCAACCGCCTCACCCAATTCAAACGCGGCGGTACCGAAGTCGAACCCGGCCTGGCCACAAGTTGGGATGTCTCTCAGGATGGCCTCACCTACACCTTCCACCTGCGCGACGGCGTGAAATTCCACACCACCGACTACTTCACCCCCATCCGCGACTTCAACGCCGACGACGTGCTGTTCACCTTCCAGCGCCTGCTCGACCCGGACAACGCCTTCCGCAAGGCCTACCCCGCCGAGTCGCCGTACTTCACCGACATGGGCCTGAACACCACGATCAAAAGCATCGACAAGATCGACGACCACACCGTGCGCTTCAGCTTGAACAACATCGACGCCGCGTTCGTGCAAAACCTCGCCATGAGCTTCGCCTCGGTGCAGTCCGCCGAGTACGCCGCCCAACTGTTAAAGGAAGGCAAAGCCGCCGACCTCAACCAGAAACCGGTCGGCACCGGCCCATTCGTGTTCAAGCGCTATCAGAAGGACTCGCAGATACGCTACGCCGCCAACAAGGCCTACTGGAAACCCGAGGACGTGAAACTCGACAACCTGATTTTCTCGATCACCCCGGACGCCGCCGTGCGCTTGCAAAAACTCAAGGCCGGCGAGTGCCAGGTCAGCGGTTACCCGCGCCCGGCGGACATCGACGTCATGGAGAAAGACCCGAACCTGACCGTGCTCAAACAGGCCGGTTTCAACCTCGGCTTCCTCGCTTACAACGTGACCCACCCGCCGTTGGATCAGCTCAAGGTGCGTCAGGCGCTGGACATGGCCATCGACAAGCCGGCGATCATCAAGGCTGTCTACCAGAGTGCCGGGCAACTGGCACAAAACGCCTTGCCACCGGCGCAATGGTCGTATGACCCAACCATTAAAGACGCCCCCCACGACCCGACCAAGGCACGAGCGCTACTGAAAGAAGCAGGGGTCGCACCCGGTACCACCATTAATTTGTGGGCCATGACCGTGCAGCGCGCCTCCAACCCGAATGCGCGGATGTCGGCGCAGATGATCCAGCAGGATTGGGAGAAAGTCGGGATCAAGGCCAACATCGTCAGCTATGAATGGGGCGAGTACATCAAGCGCGCCAAGAATGGCGAACACGACGCGATGATCTACGGCTGGACCGGCGACAATGGTGACCCGGACAACTGGCTCGGCGTGCTCTACAGCTGCGCTGCGGTGAAAGGTAGCAATTACGCCAAATGGTGTGACCCGGCCTACGACAAACTGGTACAGCAAGCCAAGGTGTCCACGGACAAACAGCAGCGGGTCAAACTGTACCAGCAGGCACAGCAAATCCTTAAACAACAAGTACCTATCACACCGATTGCCAACTCGACGGTGTTCCAGCCACTGCGCAAGGAAGTCACCGACTTCAAGATCAGCCCGTTTGGCCTCACACCGTTCTATGGCGTGGGTATAAATAAGTAACACCAGGCTCCAACCGGGTGCATCAAACGCCCCGGTTGCCCCTTGTCGGTGCGCGATTTGCACCGTAAAAAACCTGCGCAAACGGTCAAATGTGCGGGAATTTATACATATGCGACATTAAGGTACGTTCGTGCCACTGTTTAAGGTTTGCAGCCATTCCGGATCTTGCATTGGGTATGGCCCCTGCATAAGTATCCGCAGGTCGACTCACGAGGTCGTCCTCTAATCCAAAAATGACAACAAATCATGAGGCCACCATGCTTAAACACGCGGTCATTCCGTTTTTAGTCGGCGCAAGCCTGTTAGCCAGCGCACCTTTCGCCCAAGCGGCGACTAACCTGGTGTTCTGCTCCGAAGGGAGCCCGGCCGGTTTCGACCCTGGTCAGTACACCACCGGAACCGACTTCGACGCCTCTGCAGAAACCATGTTCAACCGCCTGACCCAGTTCGAGCGCGGCGGCACCGCCGTTGTTCCTGGCCTGGCGACCAAGTGGGACATTTCCGATGACGGCCTGACTTACACCTTCCACCTGCGTGAAGGCGTCAAGTTCCACACCACCCCGTATTTCAAGCCGACTCGTGAGTTCAACGCCGACGACGTGCTGTTCACCTTTAATCGCATGCTCGATCCACAGCAACCCTTCCGTAAGGCTTATCCGACCGAGTTCCCGTATTTCAACGGAATGAGCCTGAACAAGAACATCGCCAAGGTCGAGAAGACCGGGCCGCTGACCGTGGTGATGACGCTCAACAGCGTCGACGCCGCGTTCATCCAGAACATCGCCATGAGCTTCGCCGCCATCCTCTCGGCCGAATACGCCGACCAGTTGCTGGCATCCGGCAAGCCGAGCGAGATCAACCAGAAGCCGATCGGCACCGGGCCTTTCGTGTTCAAGAGTTACCAGAAAGACTCCAACATCCGTTACAGCGGCAACAAGCAGTACTGGGACCCGAGCCGGGTCAAGCTCGACAACCTGATTTTCGCCATCAACACCGACGCCTCGGTGCGGGTGCAGAAGCTCAAGGCCAACGAATGCCAGATCACCCTGCACCCGCGCCCCGCCGATGTGACGGCACTGAAGAACGACCCGAAGCTCAAGCTCATCGAAAAGCCCGGCTTCAACCTCGGTTACATCGCCTATAACGTGCGGCACAAACCGTTCGATCAGCTCGAAGTGCGCCAGGCGCTGGACATGGCGGTGAACAAGCAAGGCATTCTCAACGCCGTCTATCAAGGCGCCGGTCAACTGGCGGTCAATGCCATGCCACCGACCCAGTGGTCCTACGACGACACCATCAAAGACGCCGCCTACAACCCGGAAAAAGCCAAGGAACTGCTCAAGGCTGCCGGCGTGAAGGAAGGCACCGAGATCACCCTCTGGGCCATGCCGGTCCAGCGTCCGTATAACCCCAACGCCAAGTTGATGGCCGAAATGCTCCAGGCGGACTGGGCGAAAATCGGCCTCAAGGTCAAGATCGTCAGCTACGAATGGGGTGAGTACATCAAGCGCACCAAGAACGGCGAGCACGACATCAGCCTGATCGGCTGGACCGGTGACAACGGCGATCCGGACAACTGGCTCGGCACGCTGTACAGCTGCGATGCCATTGGTGGCAACAACTACTCCATGTGGTGTGATCCGGCTTACGACAAGCTGATCAAGCAAGCCAAGGTCGTGACCGATCGCGATCAGCGCACCGTGCTCTACAAACAGGCGCAGCAGTACCTCAAGCAGCAGGTACCGATCACGCCCGTCGCCCATTCAACGGTTAACCAGCCGTTGAGCGCCAAAATCGAAGGATTCAAGGTGAGCCCTTTCGGTCGTAACGTGTTCTCGGGTGTCAGTATCGACCAATAACCGATTAGCCATAAACGCTGGGGGCGAGTTCCGCCCTCATGCAAGCGTATTGCCGTAATTCGACAATCTGGCCTATAGCAAACGTTTGCCTTGCGTTGAATGAGTTCAAACCAAATAGCCGGATCACCAAAAAAAGACCGGCATTAAAAAAGAAAGTAAGGAGCTTCAACCATGAAACTGAGCAGCACCGCGTTACTGGCCTTGGCCATCAGCAGCGTGACCGCCACGGCGTACGCAGAATCCCAGAGCCAGGCGTACACGCCGGTTACCGTTAAAGAGAAAAGTGCCCAGAGCGAAGCCACTGGCTTTGTCGAAGGCCAATCCATCACCGGCAGCACGCGTAACTGGTACGCCAACGAGCAATTGAAGCGCGGCGGCAAGTTCGCTTACAAGAAGGACGGTGTATCGACCCCGACTGATCGTCGTATCAACTGGGTTCAGGGCACTATCGTCAAGTACAACTCCGGTTTCACTGAAGGCACCGTGGGTTTCAGTACTGAAGTGGCAGCCTACAACGCCATTGCCCTGGAACGTGATCGCGAGAACCTGGCATCCAACAACGGCGGCGCACCGACCACTCGTCCTGGCGCGGGCAATAACCGTACGCTGACCAAGGAAGGCGGCGATGCCGTCGGCCAGTGGAGCAAACTGGGCCTGGCCAACGTCAAGGCCCGTATCTCCAACACCACGCTGACCGCCGGCCGCCAGAACTTCAGCAGCCCGCAGGTAGACGTCATCGGTAACCGTGCCCTGCCTTCGAGCTTCGAAGGTGTGACCCTGCACAGTGAAGAGCTGGAAAACCTGACCTTCGACCTCGGTACGTTCGATCGTAACTCTCCGCGTACTGAACAAAGCCAGCGCAAATTCCGTTCCGAATACGGCGACACCAATGCCGAAGCCGATCACGTCCACACTGCCGGTATCACCTACCAGCCATTCGCCAGCCTGACCACCAGCCTTTGGGGCACCCAGGCTGAAGACCTGTGGAACCAGTACTACTTCGGCGCCACCCATGTACTGGGCGATAGCTCGATCCTGAGCCTGACCACCGGCCTGAACTACTACAAAACCGTGGACGAAGGTAAAGCCAAGCTCGGCGAGATCGACAACGACACCTACTCCCTGTCGTTCGGCCTGACCCACCAGGCCCACAGCCTGACCTTCTCCTACCAGGAAGTGAACGGTAACGAGTACTTCGACTACCTGCACGAAACCAACGGCATCTACCTGGCCAACTCCCTGCTGTCGGACTTCAACGGCCCGAACGAGAAGTCCTTCCAGATCGCCTACGGCCTGAACATGGCCGAATACGGCGTGCCAGGCCTGAAGTTCAACATCTACCAGGCTCGCGGCTGGGGTATCGACGGCACTCACTACACCGGCAACGGCGGCGTAGCAGGCAAGGGTTACGACGGTATCCAGGCCCAGGATGGCGAAACCCATTACGAATACGGTATCGGTGCGACCTACGCCCTACAGAGCGGCCCGCTGAAGGCCACCACTGTTCGCGCAACCTACACCGCTCACCGTGCCAGCGAAAACCAGGCGGATGGCAGCATCAACGAGTTCCGTCTCGTGACCACCATCCCGTTCAACATTTTGTAAAACGCACGCCGGCGGCTGACTCATGACGAGTTGGCCGTTCGGTTTTTTCCTGTTCAACCGATTGCAGAGGGTTCTTGATGAAAATGCTTCCCCTACGAGCGGCCGTCGCTGCCGCATTGCTGAGTGTCGCTGTTGGCGTCTCGGCCAAACCCTTGGTGGTCTGTACCGAAGCCAGCCCGGAAGGCTTCGATATGGCCCAGTACACGACTGCAGTCACAGCCGACGCAGTGGCCGAAACCATCTTCAATCGCCTGGCGGACTTCAAGCCCGGCACCACTGAAGTGATTCCGGCGCTGGCCGAATCCTGGGACATCAGCGAAGACGGCCTGACCTACACGTTCCACCTGCGCAAAGGCGTCAAGTTTCACACCACCGAATACTTCAAGCCGACCCGCGACATGAACGCCGACGACGTGGTCTGGAGCTTCCAGCGTCAGCTGGACCCGAATCACCCATGGCACAAGCTGTCGAGCGTGGGCTTCCCGTACTTTGAGAGCATGGGCTTCAAGGAACTGCTCAAAAGCGTAGAGAAAGTCGACGACAACACGGTCAAGTTCACCCTGACCCGCCGCGAAGCGCCGTTCCTGGCCGACATCGCCATGGCCTTCTCCTCGATCTACTCCGCCGAGTACGCCGATCAACTGCTCAAGGCCAACAAGACCGGCGACCTGAACAACAAACCGGTCGGCACCGGCCCGTTCATCTTCCAGCGTTACGCCAAGGACGCCCAGGTGCGTTTCAAGGCCAACCCGGACTACTTCCGTGGCAAGCCACCGGCTGATGCGCTGGTCCTGGCGATTGCCACCGACAACAACGTGCGCCTGCAAAAGCTCAAGGCCAACGAGTGCCAGATCGCGCTGTATCCAAAACCGGATGACATCCCGAGCATCAAGAAAGACACCAACCTGAAGGTTGATGAGCTGAACGCGATGACCGTCTCCTATGTCGCCATGAACACCACACGCAAGTACATAAGCGACGTACGGGTGCGTAAAGCCATCGACATCGCGTTCGACAAAGAGGCATATGTCAACGCGCTGTTCGGCAAAGGCAATGCGACGGTGGCGGTCAACCCTTATCCGGATACCCTGCTGGGTTACAACCATAAACTGACCAACCCACCGCGTGACCTCGACAAGGCGCGCGCCCTGCTCAAGGAAGCCGGTGTGCCGGATGGCACCGTGTTCACCCTGTTCACCCGTAACGGCGGCGGACCGACCAACCCTAATCCGATGCTCGGCGCACAAATGATGCAGGCAGATCTGGCCAAGGTCGGAATCAAGGTCGATATTCGTGTCATGGAATGGGGCGAAATGCTCAAGCGCGCAAAGAACGGCGAGCACGATATGGTGTCCGCCGGTTGGGCAGGCGATAACGGCGACCCGGATAACTTCCTGACGCCTATGCTCAGTTGTGAGGCCGCCAAGAACGGCGAAAACTACGCTCGCTGGTGCAATGAAAAGTTCCAGACGCTGATCGACGAAGCACGGGCGAAAGTGAACCCGGCCGAACGCACGGCGCTCTACGAACAAGCCCAGGACGTTTTCAATCAGGACCAGCCATGGATCAGCATGGCGCACACCCGGATGTTCACCGCCATGCGCAACAACGTAGAGGGCTATCACATTAGCCCCCTCACCACTAATAACTTCGCCACCACCCAGGTGAAGTAGATAAGAAACTCCCGGCATCGCTGACCCCAGCGCTGCCGGGCACGCCTAACCGGCTGATGAGGTACCACACAAGATGTTTAGTTTTATTGCCCGCCGATTGGGGTTATTGATCCCCACATTCTTCGGCATCACCTTGCTGACTTTCGCGTTGATTCGCATGATTCCGGGCGACCCCGTGGAAGTGATGATGGGCGAACGTCGGGTCGACCCTGAAATGCATGCTCAGGCAATGGAACGCCTAGGTCTGAACAAACCCCTGTATGCCCAATACCTGGATTACATTGGCAAACTGGCCCACGGCGATCTCGGCGAATCCTTGCGTACCCGTGAAAGCGTCTGGACCGAATTCAGCTCTCTATTCCCCGCGACCCTGGAACTGGCCTCGGCCGCCATGTTGTTCGCCGGCATCCTGGGCCTTCTGGCCGGGGTGATCGCGGCACTCAAGCGAGGGTCCCTGTTCGACCATGGGGTGATGGGCATTTCCCTCACGGGTTATTCGATGCCGATCTTCTGGTGGGGCCTGATCCTGATCATGTTCTTCTCGGTGAGCCTGGGCTGGACCCCGGTGTCCGGGCGTATCGACCTGCTCTACGACATCGAGCCGCGTACCGGCTTCATGCTGATCGATACGTTGCTGGCCGATGACGTCGGTGCATTCTTCGATGCCCTGCATCACCTGATTTTGCCGGCCATCGTGCTCGGCACCATCCCGTTGGCGGTGATCGCGCGGATGACCCGTTCGTCGATGCTTGAAGTGCTGCGTGAAGACTACATCCGTACCGCCCGCGCCAAAGGCCTGTCGCCGGCACGCGTGGTGTTCGTCCATGGCCTGCGCAATGCGCTGATCCCGGTACTGACGGTGGTCGGCCTGCAAGTCGGCACGCTGCTGGCCGGCGCGGTCCTGACCGAAACCATCTTCTCCTGGCCCGGCATCGGCAAATGGCTGATCGAAGCCATTGGCGCACGGGACTATCCCGTGGTGCAGAACGGCATCCTGTTAATCGCCTGCCTGGTGATTGTGGTCAATTTCGTAGTGGACATCCTCTACGGCTTTGCCAACCCACGCATCCGTCATCAGCGCTGAGATCAAGACCATGACCACTCTCACTACACCGGTAGCAGTCGATCAAAGCCTGCTGTACCCGTCCCCGTACAAAGAATTCTGGCATGCGTTTTCCAGGAACAAAGGCGCCGTCGCCGGCCTGATGTTCATGCTGCTGGTGATTTTCTGCGCGATCTTCGCCCCATGGGTCGCACCGCATAACCCGAGCGAACAGTACCGCGACTTCCTGCTGACCCCGCCCTCCTGGCTGGAAAGCGGGCATATCCAGTTCCTGCTGGGTACCGATGAACTCGGTCGTGACCTGCTGTCGCGTTTGATTCACGGCTCGCGCCTGTCCCTGCTGATCGGCTTGTCATCGGTGGTGATGTCGCTTATTCCAGGCATCCTGATGGGACTGTTCGCCGGGTTCTTCCCGCGCGTGCTCGGCCCGACCATCATGCGTCTGATGGACATCATGCTGGCCCTGCCGTCCCTGCTGCTGGCCGTGGCGATTGTCGCCATCCTCGGCCCTGGCCTGATCAACACCATTATTGCCATCGCCGTGGTTTCGTTGCCGTCCTATGTTCGTCTGACCCGTGCCGCGGTGATGGGCGAATTGAACCGCGACTACGTGACCGCCGCGCGCCTGGCCGGTGCCGGCCTGCCACGCCTGATGTTCATCACCGTGCTGCCCAACTGCATGGCGCCACTGATCGTTCAGGCCACCTTGAGCTTTTCTTCGGCCATTCTCGATGCCGCGGCACTGGGCTTCCTCGGCCTTGGCGTACAACCGCCAACGCCTGAGTGGGGCACCATGCTGGCTTCGGCTCGTGACTACATCGAACGTGCCTGGTGGGTGGTGAGCTTGCCTGGTTTGACCATTTTGCTCAGCGTGCTGGCAATCAACTTGATGGGCGACGGCCTGCGCGATGCGCTGGACCCGAAACTCAAGAACGCCGCCTGAGGAGATTCAAATGTCACTGTTAGAAATCAAGAATCTCAACGTTCGCTTCGGCGACGCCAACGCCGTTCCGGTGGTCGACGGCCTCGACATTTCCGTGGAAAAGGGCGAAGTGCTGGCCATCGTTGGCGAATCGGGTTCCGGCAAGTCCGTGACCATGATGGCGCTGATGGGCCTGATCGAGCATCCGGGGATCGTCACCGCCGACGCCCTGAATTTCGACGGCAAGAACATGCTCAAGCTTAGTAACCGTCAGCGTCGGCAAATCGTCGGCAAAGACCTGGCCATGGTCTTCCAGGACCCGATGACCGCGCTGAACCCGAGCTACACCGTCGGTTTCCAGATCGAAGAAGTGCTGCGCCTGCATCTGAAAATGTCCCGCAAGGACGCCCGCAAGCGTGCCATCGAACTGCTGGAAAAAGTGGAAATCCCGGGCGCCGCCAGCCGTATGGACGCCTATCCGCATCAACTCTCCGGCGGCATGAGCCAGCGTGTTGCAATCGCCATGGCGATTGCCGGCGAACCGAAACTGCTGATCGCCGACGAACCGACCACAGCGCTGGACGTAACGATTCAGGCGCAGATCATGGACCTGCTGCTGGCCCTGCAAAAAGAGCAGAACATGGGCCTGGTGCTGATCACCCACGACCTCGCGGTCGTCGCCGAAACCGCCCAGCGCGTGTGCGTGATGTACGCCGGCCAAGCAGTTGAAGTCGGTCAGGTGCCACAACTGTTCGACATCCCGGCACACCCATACAGCGAAGCACTGCTCAAGGCGATTCCGGAACACAGCCTGGGCGCCGCGCGCCTGTCGACATTGCCGGGCATCGTCCCCGGTCGTTACGACCGTCCGCAAGGCTGCCTGCTGTCGCCGCGCTGCCCGTACGTGCAGGACAACTGCCGCACCCAGCGTCCAGCCCTTGACCCGAAAAGCCACAGCCTCGCCCGCTGCTTCTACCCGCTGAATCAGGAGGTGGCGTAATGGCCGTCGTACTTACCGCCCGCAACCTGACTCGTCACTACGAAGTGTCCCGTGGCCTGTTCAAGGGTCACGCGACCGTGCGCGCCCTTAACGGTGTGTCGTTCGAACTGGAGGCCGGCAAGACGCTCGCTGTCGTGGGTGAGTCCGGCTGCGGCAAATCCACCCTGGCCCGCGCCCTGACGCTGATCGAAGAACCGTCCTCCGGTTCCTTGAAAATCGCCGGGCAGGAAGTCGCCGGCGCCGACAAGGCCCAGCGCAAGCAACTGCGCAAAGACGTGCAGATGGTGTTCCAGAGCCCTTACGCATCGCTGAACCCACGGCAGAAGATCGGTGATCAGCTTGCAGAGCCATTACTGATCAACACCAACCTGAGCGCCTCGGAACGTCGCGAGAAAGTCCAGGCCATGATGAAACAGGTGGGCTTGCGGCCTGAGCATTACCAGCGCTACCCGCACATGTTCTCCGGCGGTCAGCGCCAGCGGATTGCCCTGGCCCGCGCGATGATGCTGCAACCCAAAGTGCTGGTGGCGGACGAACCGACCTCGGCGCTGGACGTGTCGATTCAGGCGCAGGTACTCAACCTGTTCATGGATTTGCAGCAAGAGTTCAACACCGCCTACGTGTTCATCTCCCACAACCTGGCGGTGGTGCGCCACGTCGCCGATCACGTGATGGTGATGTACCTCGGCCGTCCGGTGGAAATGGGCCCGAAAGAGGACATCTACACCCGTCCTCTGCACCCGTACACCCAGGCGCTGTTGTCGGCGACCCCGACCATCCACCCGGATCCGGACAAGCCGAAAATCAAGATCGTCGGCGAACTGCCGAACCCGCTGAACCCGCCGTCCGGCTGCGCCTTCCACAAGCGCTGCCCGTACGCGACCGAGCGCTGCACCACAGAAGAACCGCTTCTGCGCCTGGTCGACACCCGTCAGGTGGCTTGTCACTACGCCGAGCAATTCCTCGACGGTGCGGCATAAAAAAACGCGCCTCGGATATCGGGGCGCGTTTTCACTGAGTTGACCAGACCCCTTCCGCCAGATTGCGCATCAGTCCGGCAGGAGGGGTTTTTTAATCCGTCAATTACGTTTGTTTGTCTTCCTCTTCCTCATCCTCATCGGTGTCTGGGTCGTCATCGTCTGATTCGGTCGCAGCGATCATCAGCTCGCTGTGCACGCCTTGCCCGTTCAAGGCCTGTTTTTCATGGTCCTCACATTCTGCCCACGCCACCGTCGACGTGCCGAGGGACAGCATCATCAAAACCTTAAGCAACAACACAATGCGTTGAAAAATGCTCATAGCCGATTCCATCCTTTCATAGACGCTGCATGGGTGCCTGACGGCGGGTAGCCCGATTGCCGTGACGCTGAATGAAATCCAGGTCCGATCAGCCGGACTCTCCAGATAGGACGCCACTGATTGCAGGTAAATGCTATGGCTGGACAGATCAGTTTTTAATAAGGGTTATATCTAAAACAGGATCAAGTATCTGCCGCCGGACGCACCTGTACTGTCGGACGAACATAGTAGTTGTCGAATTCGCTACTTTCGACGAACTGAAAGCCATGACGAATATAGAAGCGATTTGACGCGCTCTCTTTGAGAGCACCAACCCGCAATGGCAATGCGGATGCATCCGCCTCCATGAAGACTTGGCGAAGGACAGCCGAACCGATGCCCCGCCCTTGAGCACTCGGCTTGATGTACAAGTGATCAAGCAATAACCCATCGATGAGCGGTTTGACTACGACGAAACCAACCTGCTCGCCGCACACCTCGATGTAACGTGTGAGCGCGGGAGAAAAACCATCGCGAAAGCGCTCTCGTGCACGCATGGGATCGAAGCGACCAATACGCTCAAGGCTTTCACGCATGGCCTCAATCCGTATGGCAACAAGCGCTTCGAAGTCACTGGATTGAGTCTCGACAAGAGTGACCAACGGGTTATGCGTGGTGGGAAACGACATCCTGTGTACTCCATCTTCCATTCTGGGCGAGTCCCTGCAAATAGTCACATCAACGACGCTTAGCCTACGACTCAAAACCTATTCTGTCTCACTGTACGTTACTGGGAGGGCTGCAGAGTCGCGCATCATCCAAGCCTGCCAAGAGACCGTCCAACCTGCTACGCCTAGCACACCACATGTATCGAACTACAGCCAATGGCTCGCTGCAATCTGCAATTGTTGTCGCACATTGCTTCTTGGCCCGGTGCGGCTCGCCGCCCAGACAATAAAAAGCCCCGAGGCTCGCGCATCGGGGCTTTGGGGTTTGCAACTCAGCGCTTAGTGATGCTCACGCGTCGCACGGAATTTCACGTCCGGCCAGCGTTCTTCCATCAGTGCCAGGTTGACCCGGGTCGGAGCCAGGTAGGTCAGGTGACCACCGCCGTCGAGGGCGAGGTTTTCCACGGCCTTGTTGGTGAATTCCTCAAGCTTCTTCTTGTCGCCGGACTCGATCCAGCGCGCGGAATAAACGGTGATCGGCTCGTACGAGCACTCGACCTTGTATTCCTCTTTCAAGCGGCTGGCGACCACATCGAACTGCAGCACGCCGACGGCGCCGAGGATGATGTCGTTGCTGCGCTCGGGGAAGAACACCTGGGTAGCGCCTTCTTCGGCCAGTTGCTGCAAGCCCTGGCGCAGTTGCTTGGATTTCAGCGGATCACGCAGGCGCACGCGGCGGAACAGTTCCGGGGCGAAGTGCGGGATGCCGGTGAAGCCCAGGGTTTCGCCTTCGGTGAAAGTGTCGCCGATCTGGATGGTGCCGTGGTTGTGCAGGCCGATGATGTCGCCGGCAAACGCTTCTTCCAGTTGCTCACGCTCGGAAGAGAAGAACGTCAGCGCGTCGCCGATCCGTACGTCCTTGCCGGTACGCACGTGGCGCATCTTCATGCCTTTTTCGTACTTGCCGGAGCAAATGCGCATGAAGGCGATACGGTCGCGGTGTTTCGGGTCCATGTTCGCCTGGATCTTGAACACGAAACCACTGAACTTCTCTTCCACCGGTTCCACGGTGCGCTCGTTGGCGACACGGGCCAGCGGTTTCGGCGCCCAGTCGACCACAGCGTCGAGCACGTGATCGACACCGAAGTTGCCCAGCGCGGTACCGAAGAATACCGGGGTCAGTTGGCCGTCGAGGAACTCTTGCTGGTTGAACTCGTGGCAAGCGCCCTGCACCAACTCCAGCTGCTCGATGAAACGCTCGTACTCGTCACCCAAGTGCGCACGGGCTTCGTCGGAGTCGAGCTTCTCGATGATTTTGGTTTCGGTGCGCTCGTGACCGTGGCCGGCGGTGTAGACGATGATGTAGTCGTCGGCGAGGTGATAAACACCCTTGAAATCGCGGTAGCAACCGATAGGCCAGGTGATCGGCGCAGCCTTGATCTTCAGGACCGCTTCGATTTCGTCGAGCAATTCGATCGGGTCGCGAATGTCACGGTCGAGTTTGTTGATGAAGCTGACGATCGGTGTGTCACGCAGACGGCAGACGTCCATCAGCGCAATGGTCCGAGGCTCTACACCCTTACCGCCGTCGAGGACCATCAAGGCCGAGTCCACCGCCGTCAGGGTGCGGTAGGTATCTTCGGAGAAGTCTTCGTGGCCCGGGGTGTCGAGCAGGTTGACCATATGGTCGCGATATGGGAACTGCATGACCGACGTGGTAATGGAAATACCCCGTTGTTTTTCCATTTCCATCCAGTCGGAGGTGGCATGGCGGTCGGACTTGCGAGACTTCACCGTGCCGGCTACCGCAATCGCCTTGCCCATCAGCAAGAGCTTCTCGGTGATAGTGGTCTTACCGGCATCGGGGTGGGAAATAATGGCGAAAGTGCGGCGTTTCGCGACTTCGGCGGCCTGTTTGGTCATGGGAAATCGCCTGGCAGGTGATTCAAAAAAGGGCGGCGAGTATAGCTTAAAAAGTGATCTACGGACCACCGTTCACCCGTGTAGCAGCAGCCTCGCAGGCTCGGCAGCTGCTACAGGGGCAAACCGGGATGCGGGGTGGCTAAATGCTGTTAATTATGGAACCTTTTAAAAGGTGGAGGCGTCCACTCCCCTGTTACGGCACTCGTACCAGGGGCTGAAAAATCAGCAAGTTAGCCTGACGAGGCTGCGCTTATGGCTCTATCTCATGCGGTTTCATCAGCATGAAGAGCTGCTTCTCGCGAACGTTATTTTCCCGGCAGCCAGGCATGGCATTGCCACTCGGGACTGCGTTTGCCGACAAAGAAAAAAGGAGTCCGCCTGTGGCTATTCGCTATGGCAAAGGGCTGACAGGAGGTGCGGTTGTCGTCGCCCTTCTGGCCCTGCTGGTCCACTGGATTGGCATCAACACGATCGAACAGTACCGCGACGATTTGTTGTTTTACCTGCAAGCTCATCTGATTCTCGTCCTCGTTTCCATGCTGGCCGCCCTTGTAGTGGGCATACCCGCCGGTATCTTCCTCAGCCGCCCGACCATGGTTGGACGCGCCGAACGCTTCATGCAGATCTTCAACATCGGCAATACCGTGCCGCCTCTCGCCGTACTGGCCATCGCCCTGGGTATCCTCGGCATCGGCAGCGGCCCTGCGATTTTCGCCTTGTTCCTCGCCTCACTGTTGCCGATTGTGCGCAACACCTACGAAGGGCTGAAAAACGTCCAGGGTTCGCTCAAGGAAGCGGCCGTCGGCATCGGCATGACACCGACTCAGGTGCTGTGGCGGGTCGAACTGCCGAACGCCGTGCCGATCATCATCGGTGGTGTGCGCGTGGCGCTGGCGATCAACGTCGGTACGGCACCGCTGGCGTTCCTGATTGGCGCCAACAGCCTGGGCAGCCTGATTTTCCCCGGCATCGCCCTGAACAATCAGCCGCAACTGCTGCTCGGCGCGGCGTGCACCGCCCTGCTGGCCTTGCTGCTCGACGGTCTGGTGACACTCGCCAGCCGCCTCTGGCTCGAACGCGGCCTGCGCCCGTCTTAAGCCTCGGCAAAGGAATATTCATGAAGACATTAAGCTTTTTAATAGGCTGCGTTCTGCTGCTCGCAGGATTTGCCCAAGCCGCTGAAAAACCGGTGATCCGCATCGGCGCCCGGGTGTTCACTGAACAAACCCTGCTGGCGGAAATCACTTCCCAATACCTGCGCGCCAAGGGTTACGACACCCAGGTGACCGGCGGCCTGGGCAGTAACCTGGCCCGCAGCGCCCACGAAAGTGGTCAGCTGGATCTGATGTGGGAATACACTGGCGTGTCGCTGGTGGCTTACAACCACGTCACCGACAAGCTCGATAGCGCTCAGTCCTACGCCCGGGTGAAAGAACTCGACGTGAAAAAAGGCCTGGTCTGGCTTACCCCGTCGAAATTCAGCAATACCTACGCCCTGGCCCTGCCGGAAAACACCGCGAAGGCTTACCCGCAGATCAGCACCATCAGCGAACTGAACACGGTGATGCAGGCCGAGGCGAAGACCAATCACCTCGTCGCCCTGGACACCGAGTTTGCTAACCGCTCCGACGGTCTCGATGGCATGGTTGATCTCTATGGCATGAACCTGACGCGCAACAACATCCGCCAGATGGATGCCGGGTTGGTCTACACCGCCCTGCGCAATGGCCAGGTGTTTGCCGGTCTGGTCTACACCACTGACGGTCGTTTGAACGCCTTCAAGCTGAAGCTGCTGGAAGACGACAAGCACTACTTCCCGGACTACACCGCCGCGCCGGTGGTGCGTCAGGTTTACCTCGACGCCCACCCGAAACTCGCCGAAGAGCTCAAGCCGCTGGCCGAACTGTTCGACGACGCCACCATGCGTCAGCTCAATGCGCGGGTCGATGTCGATCACGAAAGTCCTTCATCCGTTGCTGCAGATTTCCTGCGCCAGCACCCCATCAACTGAGGAGGAAAAGCCATGGAATTCTTGAACGCCTTTTCCCATCTCGATTGGCCGCAGGTTTTGCACCTGACCTGGCAGCACATCACCCTGGTTGGCATCGCCGTGACCCTGGCGATTCTGGTCGGCGTGCCACTGGGCATCCTGATGACCCGCTTCCCGACACTGGCCGGCCCGTTGCAAGCCAGCGCCACAGTGTTGTTGACCGTGCCATCGATTGCACTGTTTGGCCTGCTGCTGCCGTTCTATTCGAAATTCGGCCAGGGCCTCGGCCCGATGCCGGCGATCACCGCAGTATTTCTGTACTCGTTGCTACCGATCATGCGTAACACCTATTTGGCCCTGACCGGCGTGGAACCTGGCATTCGCGAAGCAGCGCGTGGCATCGGCATGACCTTCGGCCAGCGCCTGCGCATGGTCGAATTGCCGATTGCGGTGCCAGTGATCCTCGCCGGTGTGCGCACCGCCGTGGTCATGAACATTGGTGTGATGACCATCGCCGCGACCATCGGTGCCGGTGGCCTCGGTGTACTCATTCTCGCTTCCATCAGCCGCAGCGACATGTCGATGCTGATCGTCGGCGCCGTGCTGGTCAGTCTTCTGGCCATTTTCGCCGACCTGCTTCTGCAATGGCTGCAACGCACGCTGACTCCAAAAGGACTGCTCAAATGATCGAACTTCAAAATCTGACCAAGACTTTTCAAAGCAACGGCAAGACTGTTTCCGCCGTCAACGACATAAGCCTGACCGTCAACGAAGGCGAGATTTGCGTATTCCTCGGCCCGTCGGGTTGCGGCAAAAGCACCACGCTGAAGATGATCAACCGCCTGATCAAGCCGACCTCCGGCAAGATCCTGATCAACGGCGAAGACACCACTGACCTCGACGCCGTGACCCTGCGCCGCAACATCGGTTATGTGATCCAGCAGATCGGTCTGTTCCCGAACATGACCATCGAGGAAAACATCACCATCGTTCCGCGCCTGCTCGGCTGGGACAAGCAGAAATGCCACGACCGTGCCCGCGAGTTGATGAGCATGATCAAGCTGGAACCCAAGCAGTACCTGAGTCGCTACCCGCGTGAATTGTCCGGTGGCCAGCAGCAGCGGATCGGCGTGATTCGCGCGCTGGCGGCGGATGCGCCGCTGTTGTTGATGGACGAACCGTTCGGCGCGGTCGACCCGATCAACCGCGAGATGATTCAGAACGAGTTCTTCGAGATGCAACGGGCGCTGAACAAGACCGTGATCATGGTCAGCCACGACATCGACGAAGCGATCAAGCTCGGCGACAAGATCGCGATTTTCCGTGCCGGGAAACTGCTGCAAATCGACCATCCAGACACGCTTCTCGCGCACCCGGCGGACGACTTTGTCAGCAACTTCGTCGGCCAGGACAGCACCCTCAAGCGTCTGCTGCTGGTGAAAGCCGAAGACGCGGCGGACAACGCGCCCTCGGTGAGCCCGGGAACGCCGGTGGCCGAAGCGCTGGAATTGATGGACGAACTGGACCGTCGCTACGTGGTGGTGACCTGTGCCGACAACAAAGCCTTGGGCTACGTGCGCCGTCGCGACCTGCACCGCCAGACCGGCACTTGCGCGCAATACCTGCGTGAGTTCAACGCCACCGCGGCGTACGACGAACATCTGCGCATCCTGCTGTCGCGCATGTACGAGTTCAACCGCTCGTGGCTACCGGTGATGGACGCCGAGCGGGTATTCCTGGGTGAGGTGACTCAGGAATCGATTGCCGAATATTTGAGCTCTGGTAAGTCTCGAGGGGGCAAGACCAGCATTGTTTCGCCTGCCGAGACTGCTGTCGCCTGATCTGACGTCTTCGCGGGCAAGCCTCGCTCCTACAGGTTCTCCGCCGTACCTGTGGGAGCGCGGCCAAGTTGTTCAATCAGGAGGAGATCGCCTGATCGGCGGGAATGAACTGGAAGATCGCATCAGCAGTCGTCGTTTGCGGAAACGTTATACGGATCATCGGGATCCAGATGCCGGTTTGCGTCTTGAAGTCTCGCTGGTCATATTGCGCCCCCGCCTTACCGGCATCGTTGATATAGAAAACCGCCTCGACCGGGAGGGTTTTACCCATATTCTGACCCCATTTGGCCATGCGGAATTCGTTCTGCGTATTGAAAGCAAAAGTGCCACCCATCCCCTGTGCTTTAATCGCTTCATTGAAGGCAGTGGTTGCCCCCTGGTCTAAAGCGTCGCGAACGTCAAATCCGCACAATTTGCCATACTTGGACGGATGGCTATTGTAATGAGTCATGTATTGAGCTGCGGTGTTAATGCCTTGAGACTGACAGGGCCTTCCGGAAGGAACGCCGGGAACTTGTCCGCACCCCTGTTGTTCTCGACTGTTTGTTGCCCCATCCACCGGAAAGAAACAGAGTATTTCCGGATCCATCTTATCGACAGGAGCAAAAAATATCGGATAAAAAATAAAGCCATTGTTGTAGCCAAACACCAGTTTGTTAAACTTGGCATCCGCCCGCAGATAGGAAAACGAAACCCCGGTAGCTGCGGGATTCGGGTTCCAGAAGTGAAATTGGGTGGAGTGTTGGGTGGCACGTAACAGCACGCCCGAACACAGGAAGGCCGGTGCAGAAGGGTTATTGCCGCACATGTTCGCCTTATTGCGGTAACGTTCCGTGAGGTATTGCGCGGTCACCGGGCCGGATGCCGCGGTACCGACCGCGGAAGACTCGATAACTTGCTCATCGGAACCCTGCACCTTGACCGGTGCAACTTCTTGTGTCGCACAGCCAGCCAACACCAATGCCATCAACCAGACAATTATTCTATTCATCTTCATGCACTCCCTGCGACTAATATTCAAGGTAGAAACAAACACACAGCACCACAGCGACAGCTGTCCATTTTGATGGCGTGCCCGAAAGAGCCCACAGATAAAATAAAAGTGTTGTTACCTTAATAAGATCGCAGCCATCCCACACCTGCTAGAAATAACAGTAATGATGCCTTGGCCATAATTGTTCGAGATTAAAACCCACCACTTATAACCACTCGTCGATCACTGCACCCCGACGAAAAATGAAGGATCAGGGGAACATCAACCTGTCATGTGGGTCGGTTACATCAGAGGCTGAGCGGGACCGCACGACGGAAGCGTGCAAAAACGCGACATTTTTTGTTGATCTCGAGCTCCCCACGCCCTAAAGTTCGCGCCGAACGTCCATGCTGGAAACGATCCATCCGGCTCAAGTACTGACGACGAGACAGCAAGGCCAAGGGAAGCACCGCCTCCCATGGCCTTTTTGCTTTCGGCGACATGCCTTGGGAAGTAGGCGAACCAAAGTGGGGATACGGAGGGCGTTCATTTGCACCCATTGATTAATCTAGTTTGCCAGTAGGAGTTCCCAGCATGTCGATCAACGTCGAAGACTATTTCGCGCGCGAAACCTTCCAGAAAATGAAGGCCTTCGCCGACAAACAAGAAACCCCGTTCGTGGTGATCGACACCGCGATGATCGCCCAGGCCTATGACGACCTGCGTGCCGGTTTCGAATTTGCCAAGGTCTACTACGCGGTCAAGGCCAACCCGGCCGTGGAAATCATCGACCTGCTCAAAGAGAAAGGCTCGAGCTTCGACATCGCCTCGATCTATGAGCTGGACAAAGTGCTGAGCCGTGGCGTCAGCGCCGACCAGATCAGCTACGGTAACACCATCAAGAAATCCAAAGATATTCGCTATTTCTACGACAAGGGCGTGCGCCTGTACGCCACCGACTCCGAAGCCGACCTGCGCAACATCGCCAAGGCAGCTCCGGGCTCGAAAGTCTACGTGCGCATCCTGACCGAAGGCTCGACCACCGCCGACTGGCCTTTGTCGCGCAAATTCGGCTGCCAGACCGACATGGCCATGGACCTGCTGATCCTCGCCCGTGACCTGGGCCTGGTGCCGTACGGCATCTCGTTCCACGTCGGCTCGCAACAGCGCGACATCAGCGTCTGGGACGCGGCGATCGCCAAGGTCAAAGTGATCTTCGAACGCCTGAAAGAAGAAGACGGCATTCATCTGAAGCTGATCAACATGGGTGGTGGCTTCCCGGCCAACTACATCACCCGCACCAACAGCCTGGAAACCTACGCTGAAGAAATCATCCGTTTCCTCAAGGAAGACTTCGGTGACGACCTGCCGGAAATCATTCTGGAACCGGGCCGTTCGTTGATTGCCAACGCCGGCATCCTGGTCAGCGAAGTTGTCTTGGTCGCACGTAAATCCCGTACCGCCGTAGAGCGATGGGTGTACACGGATGTGGGCAAATTCTCTGGCCTGATCGAAACCATGGACGAAGCGATCAAGTTCCCGATCTGGACCGAGAAGAAAGGCGAGATGGAAGAAGTAGTGATCGCCGGCCCAACCTGCGACAGCGCCGACATCATGTACGAGAACTACAAGTACGGTTTGCCGCTGAACCTGGCAATTGGTGATCGTTTGTACTGGCTGTCGACTGGTGCGTACACCACCAGTTACAGCGCAGTTGAATTCAATGGCTTTCCGCCGTTGAAGTCGTTCTACGTGTAAGCGCTACACGCAGAAATCAAAAAGCCCATGACGTGTCATGGGCTTTTTTGTGTCTGATGTTCCAAGCTGTCGAGGTAGTTGCTATCGGTCTTCTCACACCCCCCCTGATACACCCCCCGTTCATCGCTCATCTGAACGAAGCGTTGATGATAGAGGGTCGCCATTTCCCGAATTTGCGGATTCACTGCGCTCAACAGTGCCTTGCTCGCCACCCGCAAGAAATTCAGATTCCCGCCATCCAGTGCCTTGTGCAGCCAACCCAGCGCCTCGTCGATCTTGCCTTCATCCGCCAGAACGGCGGCATAACTGAACTGCCCACGAAAATCCCCGCCGAACGCCGAGCGTCGATACCAGTCACGGGCAGCCTGCGGATCCGCCAAGCAAACCCTGCCCTCTTCCAGATAACGCCCCAGCAGGTTCATCGACTTCGCGTGGCCCAATTCAGCTGCCTGCCGATACAGACTCAGCGCTTGCAACTGATCTTCGATCACTCCCCGGCCAGTGGCTAACAGATTGGCGTAGTTGTACATCGCCCAATCCAGTCCGGCTTCGGCGGCGACACGATAATGCCGCGCGGCAACCGAAGCATCGGCGGCACACCCCCAACCGTGTTCATGGCAACGACCGAGCATGTTGCGCGCCATCAAATGCCCACGTTGAGAAGCGATATCGAACCAGCGCAGCGCCAATGGTTGATCCTGCTCAATACCCCGCCCATCGAGCAGAATCTGCCCCAGCAATGCCTGAGCATCGAGAACGCCCTCACGAGCGGCGCTCAGAATCGCCTGAGCCGCCCGCGCCGGGCTTTCGTCGAGCATGGCTTTGAGGCGATCGCCGTCGAGGACTTCCTCGCGGCGCAAACGAAAGTCCGTCACTTACACCTCAACCCAGCGCCGCAACAGGTTGTGATAGGTGCCGGTCAGGCGAATCAGCGAGGGATGGTCGGGCATATCTTGTGTCAGCTGCTGAATCGCCCCGTCCATCTCGAACAACAAGGCGCGCTGGCTGTCATCGCGGACCAGGCTTTGGGTCCAGAAAAATGATGCATAGCGCGCGCCACGCGTAACGGCGTTGACCTTGTGCAGGCTGGTGCCGGGATACAGGACCATGTCGCCGGCCGGCAGCTTCACGCGCTGAGTGCCGAAGGTGTCCTGGATTTCCAGTTCGCCGCCGTCGTAGTCGTCCGGCTCACTGAAGAACAGCGTCGCCGACAAATCGGTGCGCACCCGCTCGATGCTGCCCTTGGGCTGACGCACGGCATTGTCGATGTGGAAGTCGAAACTGCCACCGGCCGTGTAACAGTTGAGCAACGGAGGGAAAACCTTGTGCGGTAACGCCGCTGACATGAACTGCGGATTTTTCCACAACCGTTCGAGCATCGCGGCACCGATCTCCTTGGCCAACGGATGCCCTTCCGGCAGCTGCAGGTTGTGCTTGGCCTTGGCCGACTGGTAACCGGCGGTGATTTTGCCATCGGCCCAATCCGCCTGCGCCAGGGCCTCGCGAATGCGCTGCACTTCTTCTTTCGCGAACACGCCGGGAATGTGCAGCAACATGGAAAGGCACCTGCAGGCAAAGGGGCGCTAATGGTATTGATTCTTATTGCCAATGTAAAACCCGAGAGACGAATGAAACCGCAAAAACCGTAAAGGCAAATTGTAAAGAATGTAAATTTGTCGCTAATAGTAATATTTCGCAATTGATACAAATACGTATTTACTCTACATTCCGCGGCCTCAAATCCTTGGGGAGGGGAATTCACATGTCACGCCAACAACCACAATCAACGGTCAGTTCACCACGCTTGCTCGCGTCTGCAATTGGCGTGGCGATCACCGCCGGCTCTGCAGGCCACATGGTTTTCGCGGCCGAGAAGAACGACGAAAAAGCACCCGCCAATGCGATTTCCCTGGACGCAACCAGCGTTGTCGGCGAGCAGGATGACACCTCCTACAAGACCGATACCTCGGCCTCCAAGAAGTACACCGCGCCACTGCGCGAGACGCCGAAAAGCGTCACCGTGATTCCGCAACAAGTGATTCGCGACACTGGCGCCACCAGCCTGGTCGACGCCCTGCGCACCACTCCGGGCATCACCTTCGGTGCTGGCGAGGGCGGCAATCCGGCCGGCGATCGTCCGATCATTCGCGGCTTCAACGCCGAAAGCGACACGTTCGTCGACGGCATGCGCGACCCGGCTTCCCAGAGCCGTGAGATTTTCAACGTTGAATCGATCGAAGTCAGCAAGGGCCCGGGGTCAGCCTTCACCGGCGCTGGTTCCACCGGTGGCAGCCTGAACCTGGTGAGCAAGACTGCCAAACTGGGAAATGCTTATAACGGCGGCTTCACCTGGGGCTCGGACCAGACCAAGCGCACCACCCTCGATCTGAACCAGCAAATGACCGACACCTCGGCCTTTCGTCTGAACCTGATGAAGCACGAAGCCAACGTCGCCGGACGTGACACCGTGGACGTCAGTCGCTGGGGCGTAGCGCCGTCCTTCGCCTTCGGCCTGGGCACCGACACACGCCTGACCGTCGGCTACTACCACGTCGAAACCGACGAGATGCCCGACTACGGCATCCCGTTGACCCTGAGCCCCAACCGCAGCAAGTACAACGTCGACAAGCCGGCCAACGTTAACCGCGACAACTTCTACGGCCTCACCAGTCGCGATTACCGCCAGACCACCAATGACAGCGGCACCATCAAGATCGAACACGATCTGAATGAAAACCTGACCCTGTCGAACAGTTTCCGCATGTCCCGTTCGACCCTGGACTACATCGTCACCAACCCGGACGACAGCAAGGGCAACGTGGTCAATGGCAGCGCTTACCGTGGCGCGAAGAGCCGCAACTCGACGTCCAGCGGCTGGGTCAACCAGACCGACCTGAGTGCAAAATTCAACACTGGCGCCATCGAGCACAGCCTGGTGACGGGTCTCGAGTTCTCCTATCAAGACACCCACAACCGCCCGTACATCCTGACCTCGACCGCCAGCGGCACCCGCTGCAACCGCGCACTGTTCAACTCCGGCGATTGCACCAGCCTGTACAACCCGACGCCTGGGGATAACTGGAACGGCACGATCAGCGACAGCAAAGCATTCACCGATACCGACACCAAGACCGCTGCGGTCTATGCCTTCGACACTTTGAAGTTCAACGAGCAGTGGTCCCTGAACCTGGGCCTGCGTTATGACAACTACCAGGTCGCCTCCAGCGGCTTCGCCAACGCTAGCAGCACAGCTCCAGCGGGCAGCTTCTCCCGCGAGAACACCAGCGACCTGGTGAACTACCAGATCGGCGTGGTCTACAACCCGCTGCCTAACGGCAGCATCTACGCGGCCTACTCCACCTCCAGCAACCCGGCCGGCGAAACCAGCGGTAATGGTGGCCTGGAACTGGCGGCGAACAACAGCACGCTGGACCCGGAAAAAAACCGCAACTACGAAATCGGCACCAAGTGGGACTTCTTCGGTGACGATCTGTCGCTGACCGCCGCGCTGTTCCGCACCGAGAAAACCAACGCGCGCATCAACGATCCGGACGGTGGCGCCACACAAGTGCTGGACGGTGAACAGCAGGTCAACGGCCTGGAACTGAGCTACTCCGGCAAGCTGACCCGTAACTGGAGAGTCTTCGGCGGCTACACCTACATGGACAGCGAAGTGGTCAAAACCACCCTCGCCGCCGATGAAGGCAACCACATGCCAAGCACCCCACGGAACAACTTCACGTTCTGGTCGACCTACGACCTGGTACCGGACAAGTTGACCGTCGGTGCCGGTGCAACCTTCGTCGATTCGCAGTTCGGCAACGTCGCCAACTCGGTGGAGATCCCGTCCTACTGGCGTTATGACGCGATGGCCAGCTATCGCCTGACCAAGAACGTCGACCTGCAACTCAACGTGCAGAACCTGACCGACAAGCGCTACTTCGACCAGATCCTCCAGAACCACTACGCCCACGTAGCCGCGGGCCGTACTGCCCTGCTGAGTGCCAACTTCCACTTCTGATAACGCAAGCGTGAAGGCCAAAGCGCTTAGGCCAAAGCCCCGTTCATCCAAGTGAACGGGGCTTTTGTGTGTAAAAAAGAATGCTTCTCGACAACTCACGGCATAATGCGCGCCGTGATGATGACTTTGAACGAACAAGGCGAGTGACGTGTTGAAGAAAACCCTGTTCCAGTTGCACTGGTTTTTCGGTATCAGTGCCGGGCTGGTCCTGGCCCTTATGGGCATTACCGGGGCGACAGTATCGTTTCAGGATGAAATCCTGCGGGCGCTGAATCCCTCTGTTCTGCATGTCGAGAAACAGATCGCCGGCGTGCTTCCACCGGCCGAACTGGTGGAGAAAATCGAAGGCGCCTCGGGCAAGACCGTCTCGATGCTCTGGGTCGAGACCGACAGCGGCAATGCCGCGCGGGTGATCTTCACGGCGCCACCCGGTGAACGTCGCGGGCCGATGCGCTACTTCGACCCGTACACCGGCGAGTTCATGGGCGACGTCACGGGCCAGGACTTCTTTGGCCTGATGCTGCAACTGCACCGAGTGCTGGCCATGGGCGATATCGGCCGGCAGATCACCGGCGCCTGCACGCTGATTCTGGTGTTTTTCTGCCTGTCCGGCCTGTACCTGCGCTGGCCGCGCCAGTGGAAAAGCTGGCGCGCCTGGCTGACCCTCGACTGGAAGAAAAAAGGTCGCAGCTTCAATTGGGACCTGCACTCGGTGGCCGGTACCTGGTGCCTGTTGGTATATCTGCTGTTGGCGCTGACCGGGTTGTCCTGGTCATACGAGTGGTACAACAAAGGTCTGACCAAGCTGCTTTCCGACTCGCCACAAAACGAGCGGGTGCGCAGTGGTCGCGGCCCCGCGCCAAGCGGGCCGGCGCCCACCGCCGATTACACTGCCATGTGGAGCAGCATCTACAGCGCCGCCGGCCCTGGTCTTTCGTCCTACAACGTGCGTATGCCGCCAGTGGCCGGGCAACCGGCAACCGTGTTCTACCTGCTGAAGAATTCACCTCATGACCGCGCACTGAACCAGATCACCCTCGATCCGGCGAACGGCATCGTCAGCCGTCATGATCGCTATAGCGACAAGAGCCTCAAGGCGCAGCTGCTGACCAGCATCTATGCGCTGCACGTCGGCAGTTATTTCGGGATGATCGGGCGGATTATCCTGACAATCGCCGCGCTGACCATGCCACTTTTTTTCATCACTGGCTGGTTGCTGTACCTGGATCGTCGACGCAAGAAACGTCAGATCAAGGATGCCCGCAAAGGCCTCGCGCAACCGGACGGCGATACACCGGCATGGTTGATCGGCTTCGCCAGCCAGAGCGGGTTTGCCGAGCAGCTCGCCTGGCAGACCGCCGGGCAATTGCAGGCCGCCGGGCTGCCCGTCAAGGTTCAACCGCTGGCCGATGTCAGCGAACAGGACCTGCGCGGTTCCAGCAACGCCCTGTTCGTGGTCAGCACCTTCGGCGACGGTGAAGCACCGGACAGCGCCCGCGGTTTCGAACGCAAAGTGCTGGGGCGTGCGCCGAGCCTCGAAAGCCTGAACTATGCCGTGCTCGGCCTCGGTGACCGCCAGTATCAACATTTCTGCGGCTTCGCCCGTCGTTTGCACACGTGGCTGGGCGAGCACGGTGGCAAGACCTTGTTCGCCCCGGTGGAAGTCGACAGCGGTGATCCTTACGCACTGCGCCACTGGCAGCAACAACTTGGCCTGCTGACCGGACAAGCGCCGGTGGATACCTGGCAAGCGCCCAGCTACGACAACTGGACCCTGAGCCGTCGCGAATTGATGAACCCGGACAGCAGCGGTGCGCCCGTGTACCTGCTGGGCCTCAGCGCGCCCACCACCAGCAGCTGGCTGGCCGGTGATCTGGTGGAAGTGCTGCCGCGCAATTGCCCCTGGGCCATCGAGCACTTCCTCGACGGCCTGGGGATTGACGGTCGGGCCATGGTTGAGCTCGATGGCCTGTCGCAAACGCTGGAACAAGCCCTGGCCGGCCGCCAACTGCCCGAGAACCGCGCGCATCTGGTCGGCCTGCATGCGCAAGCGCTGGTGGACGCGTTGGTGCCGTTGGCCATGCGTGAATACTCCATCGCCTCGATCGCCGCCGACGGCGTGCTGGAATTGATCGTGCGTCAGGAATTGCATGCCGACGGCAGCCTGGGCGTCGGTTCCGGCTGGCTGACCGAACACGCTCCCGTGGGTAGCAGCATCAGCCTGCGAGTACGACGCAACAGAGGTTTCCATCTACCGAACGAACCGGTGCCGATGATCCTGCTGGGCAACGGCACTGGGCTGGCCGGGTTACGCAGTTTGCTCAAGGCACGGATTGCCGACGGGCAGCAGCGCCACTGGCTGCTGTTTGGCGAGCGTCATCGTGAGCACGATTACCTGTGCCGCGCAGAACTGGAAGAGTGGTTGATCAACGGTGATCTGGCGCGACTGGACCTGGCGTTCTCGCGAGATCAGGCCGAGAAGTTCTATGTGCAGGATCGCCTGCGCGAGTCTGCCGGCGAGCTGAAAAAGTGGCTGGCCGATGGCGCCGTGATTTACATCTGCGGCAGTTTGCAGGGGATGGCTTCAGGCGTGGATCAAGTGCTCAACGAAGTGCTCGGTGCGGATGAAGTCGAGCGCTTGATCGAACAAGGCCGCTACCGCCGCGACGTCTACTGACACCCTTGATCCCCTGTGGGAGAGACCTGTGGCGAGGGGCTTGCCCCCGTTGGGCTGCGAAGCGGCCCCAAAATCTCTGATGTACCAAAGATTTTGTGAGTGCTATGCACTCAAACGGGGGCAAGCCCCCTCGCCACGGGGCGCTCCCACATTGATCGAGTATCGGCTTACTTCTTCTCAAACCGGCTGCAACGTGCGCTCAAACACCCCCACCCCATCCAGATCCCGCAACACCACACTCAGCTCCCCCGTCTGCCCATCGATATTCACCTCGCCAAAAAACTGAAACCCGGCAAACGGCGAGGTGTTTTGCGCCTGTGGTGCTTTCTCGAATACCACTTCAGGCCCGAAGGTTTTATCCAGTGGATTAGGCCCGAAGCTTCCCGCATTCAGCGGCCCGGCGACAAACTCCCAGAACGGTTCGAAATCCTGAAATGCCGCACGATCCGGGTGGTAATGATGCGCCGCGCAATAATGCACATCGGCCGTCAGAAACACGAAATTGCGCACCTGCTGCGCCCGCAAAAATCCAAGCAATTCGGCGATTTCCAGCTCACGGCCCTGCGCCGGGCCGGGGTCACCGTTAGCCACCGCCTCCCAACGCGCCACACCAGGGCTGACTTCTCCATCGGGTACGCCGAGGCCAATAGGCATATCGGCGGCGATGACTTTCCATTGGGCCTGGGAACCCTTCAATTCACGCTTGAGCCAGTCCAATTGTTCTCGACCGAGAAACGGCTTGGCGGCACCCAGGTTATCGTCGTTAGCACCGCGATAACTACGCATGTCGAGCACGAACACATCCAGCAGCGGCCCATAACTCAGCTTGCGATAAATCCGCCCGACGCCATCGGCACTCTGCAAACGCATCGGCGCGTATTCCAGCCAGGCCTGGCGCGCGCGGCCTACCAGGCTGTGGATATCTTTGCTTTTATAACGCTCATCCAGTTGTTTGCCCGGCGACCAGTTGTTCACCACTTCGTGGTCGTCCCACTGCCAGATTTGCGGGACCTCGGCATTGAAGCGACGGATGTTTTCGTCCATCAGGTTGTAACGGTAATTGCCGCGATAATCGTCGAGGGTTTCGGCGACTTTGCTCTTGGCTTCGCTGGTGATGTTGCGCCACACCCGGCCACTTTCGGTGGTCAGTTGCGCCGGCACCGGGCCGTCGGCGTAGATGGTGTCGCCGCTGTGGATAAAAAAGTCCGGCAGGCGCAGACGCATGGCTTCGTAGATGCGCATGCCGCCGATATCCGGGTTGATGCCGAAGCCCTGGCCGACCGTGTCACCACTCCAGACGAACCGAATATCCCGCCGGGCGGTTGGCACACTGCGCAGATGACCGAACCAGGGTTCACTGGCGACACCGCTCTGGGCGTCTTCGAAAGTCACGCGGTAGAAAATCGCCTGATCGGCGGGCAGGCCAGTGAGTTCGACCCGGGCGGTGAAGTCGGTGCGGGCATCGGCCAATGGCGAGACGAATCGACGAGGATTACTGAACAGGCTGCGCGTGTCCCATTCCACCACCATCCGCGCCGCACGGTCGCTACGGCTCCAGACCATCGCCCGGTCGCCCAACAGGTCGCCGGACTGCACGCCATCGGTGAGTTGCGGCCGATCCTTGACCGAAGCAATTACCGCCGGCGCCAGGCCGGGCAGCAACAGCCCGGCCCCGACAGCTTGTATGACACGACGGCGGCCGAGGTCGAATTCGCTCATGGTGTTCTCCCTGAAAAAGGAAAACTAAAACATGGCCGCATGAAACCGGTATGACAAACAGAAGCGTCCGAATGCCAATCCACTCTCCTGTAGGAGCGAGGCTTGCACGCGAAGGCGTCGTTTCAGGCGGCTCAGATGTTGAGGCCTCTTGCGCCTACGCGGGCAAGCCTCGCTCCTACCTATAAGGTCAGGCGCTGGCCGGTTCCAGCGCCAGTTCCACCGTTTCCGGCCGCTTGAGCAACGCATACGCCACCGCCGTCAGCAGACTCCCGGCAACGATCGCCAGCAGATACAACAGCGCATGGTTGATCGCATTCGGAATCAGCATCACGAACAAACCGCCGTGGGGCGCCATGAGTTTGCAGCCGAAGTACATCGACAACGCGCCGGTCAGTGCGCCGCCGGCGATGCTCGCCGGAATAACCCGTAGCGGGTCTTTCGCCGCAAACGGAATCGCCCCTTCGGAGATAAAGCACAGCCCCAACACCAGCGCCGCTTTACCGGCCTCGCGTTCAGTCTGGGCGAACTTGCGTCGGGCGATGAACGTGGCAATGCCCAGGCCAATCGGCGGCACCATGCCGGCGGCCATGGTCGCGGCCATCGGTGCATAACTTTGCGACGCCAGCAGCCCCACCGAAAACGCATAAGCCGCCTTGTTGATCGGCCCGCCGAGGTCGACGCACATCATGCCGCCCAGCAGCACACCCAGCAGAATGGCGTTGGTGGTGCCCATGCTGTCGAGGAAGTGCGTGAGTCCCGCGAGCATCCCGGCCACCGGTTTGCCGACCACGTAGATCATCACCAGACCGGTGAACAGGCTCGCCAGCAACGGGATGATCAGGATCGGTTTCAGCGCCTCGAGGCTCTGCGGCAAACGGGCGTAACGGTTAATCGCCTGGGCCGCATAGCCGGCGATGAAACCGGCAATGATCCCGCCGATGAAACCGGCGCCCAGGGTGCTCGCCAGCAAACCACCGATCATCCCCGGCGCCAGGCCCGGGCGGTCGGCGATCGAGTAGGCGATGTACCCCGCCAGCAGCGGCACCATCAACTTGAACGCGGTCTCGCCACCGATCTGCATCAGTGCGGCGGCGAGCGTGCCTTGCTCCTTGAACGCGGTGATGCCGAACACGAAGGACAAGGCGATCATCAGACCGCCCGCTACCACCATCGGCAACATGAACGACACACCGGTCAGCAGGTGTTTGTAGATGCCGGTCTTCTCTTGCTTGGCCGGGCCTTTGGCGCCGGTCGAAGCGCTTTCCTGCTTGCCTTCGGCCAGGGCTTTGTTCAGCGTCGCTTCGGCCTGTTTCAGCGCAATGCCGGTGCCGCAACGGTAGATTTTCTTGCCAGCGAAACGCTCAGTGGCGACTTCGATGTCTGCCGCCAGCAGCACCACGTCGGCATCGGCAATCGCCTCTGCGCTGAGTGGATTGCGCGCGCCGACCGAGCCCTGGGTTTCTACCTGCAGGTCATAGCCCAAACGCTTGGCCGCTTGCTGCAAGGCTTCGGCGGCCATGAAGGTGTGGGCGACGCCGGTCGGGCACGCGGTGATGGCCACCAGGCGCGGAGCACTTTTAACGGCGGCAGCAGGCTCGGCGGCGACTTCGGGCGCGACATAAACCTCGGCCTCTTCCACCCCACGCCGCAGCACCGCTTCGACATCTTGCAGGGCCTGGGCCGGGGTGCTCTGGAACACCCGTTTACCGACGAACCGCGACATATCCACAGGTGCACTGGTGACCAGCAACACCCACTCGGCGGCCTCGATAGTCGCGGCCGACAGTTGGCGTTCCGGATGGGCCGCGTCAACGACTTCGACACTGGTGCTCCAGCCCTGACGCTGGGCCGCTGCATCGAGCAGACGTGCGCACAGCACACTGGTGACCATACCGTTCGGGCAGGCCGTAACAATGGCTAACTTCATGACAACCCCTCTTATTGTTCTGTCAGCGGACGCACACGTACGCCCTGTTCAAGGTGCGCCAGTTGCGCGGCGTCGCCGATACCAAAACCGATCTGGGTGACGGCCATGGCGGCAATCGCGGTGGCGGTGCGTAAGGTTTGTTCGGGCGTATCGGCACTGAGCAAACCGTGCAGCATGCCCGCCAGCAATGAATCCCCCGCACCGACAGTGCTGACCACGCTGACCTTGGGCGGCGTGGCGTGCATGGCCGAGCCGACACTGAACCAATTCACCCCGTCGGCACCGTCGGAAATCACCACGTGCTCGATACCATGTGCATGCAATCGGCTCGCCGCCTCGGCTTGGGCGCCCACGGAAACCACCTCGCAATCCAGTGCTTGCGCCAGTTCTTCGGTGTTGGGTTTGATCAGCCACGGGCCGGCCGCCAGACCTGTGCGCAAGGCTTCACCGCTGGTGTCGAGTGCAACCTTCAAACCGCGTTTTTTCAAGCGCTGAATCAACTCGCGCAACCACTGAGGGCTCACGCCACGGGGCAAACTACCGGCAATGACGACCGCGTCATGACCGGGGGCAATCTGGTCGAGACGGTCGAGCAAGGCCTGCTGCGCCGCTTCACTGACCCTCGGCCCCGGACCGTTGATGTCAGTGATACGCCCGTCGCTTTCTGCCAGTTTGATGTTGCTGCGGGTCTCGCCGGGGACGCGGACAAACGCGTCGATAAAACCGCGTTTGGCGAACAGGGTTTCGAACGCCTGAAGGTTGTCTGCCCCGAGAAAACCGCTGACGGTCAGCTGATGCCCGAGGTCGGCCAGCACCTGCGCCACGTTCACCCCTTTGCCGGCGGCGTGGGTGTGCATTTCGTCACTGCGGTTGACCTGACCGGGTGCAAGAATCGGCAACTGAACGGTGAGGTCCAGCGCCGGGTTAAGGGTCAGGGTTAAGATCTTGGCCATTACAGCGCCTCCACTAATGCGCGTACTTCGTTTGCGCTGCCCACGGCCAAGGCCTGTTGGGCAAGGGTTTGAGTCTGGGTCAGGCTGAGTTCACGAATGCGCGCCTTGACCTCGGCAATGCTGCGGCCCGACACGCTCAATTCATCCACACCCAGGCCCACCAGCACCGGCACCGCCAGCGGATCGGCCGCCAGTTCACCGCACACGCCGACCCACTTGCCATGAGCATGAGCCGCACGCACGGTGATGTCGATCAGTTGCAGCACCGCCGGATGCAAGCCGTCAGCCTGGGCCGACAAGGTTGGATGACCACGGTCGATGGCCAGGGTGTATTGCGTCAGGTCGTTGGTGCCGACGCTGAAGAAATCCACTTCCTTGGCCAGCACCGGCGCCAGCAAGGCGGCTGACGGTACTTCGATCATGATGCCTAGTTGCAGGTCCGCAACCGGGATTTCCAGGCGCAGACGTTCGGTCATATCCCGCGCCTGACGCCACTCATCGACGCTGCCAACCATCGGGAACATGATCCGCAACGGACGGTTATCGGCCGCACGCAGCAAGGCGCGCAACTGTGCTTCCATGACCTGCGGACGTTGCAGGGTCAGGCGAATGCCGCGCACCCCCAGAAACGGGTTTTCTTCTTTCGCGATCGGCCAGTACGGCAGTGGTTTGTCGCCACCGACGTCGAGGGTGCGCACCACCAACGGTCGACCGGCCAGGCCATCGAGCACGCGACGGTATTCGACTTCCTGAGTCGCCTCGTCTGGCGCTTGCGGGTGGGCCATGAAAATCAGTTCGGTACGCAGCAGGCCAATGCCTTCGGCCCCCTGCTCCACCGCACTGGTGACGCCAGCGCTTTCGCCGATATTGGCGAACACTTCCACCGCGTGGCCGTCGGTGGTCAGCGCCGGTTGATGGCGTTGTTCGGCGGCGGCTTTCAGGCGCAGTTCACGGGTGTCGCGCTCTTCGGTGGCGCGCTGCAAAGTCGCAGCATCGGCGTCCACGTGCAAGCGACCGCGTTGGCCATCGATCAACAGCGGCGTGCCCGGTTTCAGCAACAACACAGCAGCACCAGCGCCCACCAGCGCTGGAATACCGAGGGCACGAGCGACGATGGCGCTATGGGCGGTGGCGCCACCGCGAGCGGTGAGAATGCCGGCGACGCGCGCCGGATCAAGACGCGCAACGTCGGACGGGCCGACCTCGTCCATCACCAGAATGTATGGCTGCTCCGGCTCGGCCGGTGTCTCGACGCCACTCAATTGCGCCAGCACCCGACGGCCAATGTCGCGCAAGTCGGCGGCACGTTCGGCGAGCAAGGCGTCCTGTAGCGATTCCTGTTGTTTGGCCGCTGCTTCGATCACCGCCATCCACGCCGCTTCAGCGCTTTCACCTTGCTTGAGGCGGGTGTCGACTTCGTCGGTCAGTTCCGGGTCGTCGAGCATTTCCTGGTGGGTGATGAAAATCTCGCGAATGGCTTTGGCCTTGCTGCGCTCGATCAGGCCTTCGATGTCGCGACGCACATCCGCCAGCGCTTGCTTGAGACGTTCGCGCTCGATGGCGGCAGACTCGCCGCGCAACGGGTAATCGATGGCTTGCAGCACTTGAATATGTGCCGGGCCGATGGCGATCCCCGGCGCGGCGGCAATTGCCTGAATCAGGCTGCCGGAGTTTGGCGCGAGCAGTACTTCGGCGATATCAGCAATCACCTCGCGCTGTTGGCTCACCACGGGCAGCGGCTCGACTTCTTCACCGAGGCCTTCTTCGATGGCCGCCAGCAAGGCCGGCAAGGCATCGGCGGCGATGGTGGGCTCGGCGATGAATTCCAGCACCTGACCGCGACGGGCGCCCAGGCTGAGCAGTTTGCTCAAACTCTTCACCGACACCGCGCTGTCGTGGCCATCGACGATGCGCACGCGGATTTCGCCTTCAAAACTTTTCGCCAGTTGCGCGAGGATCTTCGCCGGGCGCGCATGCAAACCGTGGGCGTTGGCCAAGGCAATGCGTGCGCTCGGCCAATCCGCCGGCACTTCACCGCCAAGGACTTCCAGCACCGCACGGCTGCTGGTGGCGCGGCCCAATTCATGACCACGGCCTTCGATCAGCAACGCGCAAAGGCGTTCGAGCAATGCCTGATGGGCTTCACCTAGGCTGGCCAGGCAGAACAGACCGCTCAACGGCTGACCGAGGTAGCGCATGGGTTTGTCCGGGGTGACGAAGGCCAGGCCTGGACGCTTCACCGTTTGTTCGCTGTGCAGCCACCACAGGCCATCGCCCAACGGCAGCGCGTCGACCTGCTGCAAAATGCCGGCAAAACCGTTGCTCACGCAATCGGCCTGACGCAGCAAACGGGCACCGCGCCAGACCAGTTCTTCGAAATCATCGGCAGAAACACCGAGGCCGATCATTTGTGCGTCCAGCGCCAATTCTTGCGGCGCACCTTGCAACAGTTTCAACAAGGCTTCGGGGGAACTGGCGCGGCGCAACGCCTGGCCCAGATCGGTTTCACCGAGGGCGCGGGTCAGCAGTTGCAGCAGACGCAGGTGTTCATCGGATTTGGCGGCGATACCGATGGCCAGATACACAATCTGGCCATCGCCCCAGTCCACGCCATCAGGAAACTGCATCAGCCGAACGCCGGTGGCGAACACTTGATCGCGGGTTTGCGGGGTGCCGTGGGGGATGGCAATTCCTTGGCCTAGAAAGGTCGAGCCCTGGGCTTCCCGGGCCTGCAAGCCCGCAAGGTAACCGTCGGCCACCAGGCCATCGGTCACAAGTCGATCAGCGAGCAGTTGCAAGGCGGTGGCTTTATCCACAGCCGACTGGCCCATGGATATCTGCTCTATGGTGAGCTCGAGCATGCTTTCTCCTTTTTGGCGCCGAGTGACGCCAGGTATTGTTTTGATTGATTTCAGCTTAGGCGCTTGAAAACACCTTTTCAGGGGCAGTTTTGGCGGTTTCGCGGCAGAACCGTCCAAAGCGACCTATAACGTAGAAAATACGCCTGCTGAAACGTTTAATCTAGAATGTTAGGCACGTTACTCGATAATGTCTCATCCTTGAAGTCCAATTGTCGGATGTGCTGCGACAATGGTCGCCTGCCCGAATCGGGTAGGATTGGCAAAAATGTCGGGGCAAACTCGAACAAAAAAGGAAAACCCGGGTTGAAACTCAGTGATATTGCACAATTGGCCGGCGTCTCCGTGACCACCGCCAGTTATGTCATCAACGGCAAAGCCGAACAGCAACGCATCAGCAGCGCTACCGTCGAGCGCGTGCGTGCGGTGGTCGAACAGCACGGCTTCACGCCCAATCCCCAGGCTGCCGGACTGCGCAGTCGGCACACCCGCACCCTGGGCTTCATTCTGCCGGACCTGGAAAACCCCAGTTACGCACGAATCGCCAAGCTGCTGGAACAAGGCGCCCGGGCTCGCGGCTATCAGTTGCTGATCGCCAGCTCCGACGATGCGCCAGACAGTGAACGGCAATTGCTGCAACTGTTCCGCGCGCGCCGCTGCGATGCGTTGATTGTCGCCAGTTGCCTGCCGGCTGGCGACGACAGCTATCACCAGTTGCAGGCCAAAGGCATTCCGATCATCGCCATCGACCGGGTGATGGAACCCGAGCACTTCTGCTCGGTGATCAGCGACGACCGCGAAGCCAGTCTGCACCTGACCCGCAGCCTGCTGGACCCGCTACCCAAGCAGATCGCACTGATCGGCGCACGCCCCGAATTGAGTATCAGCCAGGAGCGGGCGGCGGGCTTCAAGGAAGCGCTGAACGGCTTCAAAGGCGAGGCACTGATTGAGCACGGCGAGTCGTTCAGCCGCGAGTGCGGCAAACAATTGATGGAAGAATTAATTCAGCGTCTGGGCCATTTGCCGGATGCGCTGGTGACCACGTCCTACGTGCTGCTTCAGGGCGTGTTCGATGCCTTGCACGACTTCCCGCTGAAAACCCGTCCGCTGCGCCTGGGCACCTTCGGTGATACGCAGTTGCTGGACTTCCTGCCGCTGCCGGTCAACGCCATGTCCCAGCAGCACCAACTGATCGCCGACAAAGCGCTGCAACTGGCGCTGGCGGCCATCGAACAGGCCGATTACCAACCCGGCGTGCAGGCCATCGCGCGGACGTTCAAGCAGCGTATTCATCAGGACTGAAACGTGGAACTGATCGACACCCACACTCATCTGGATTTTCCGGACTTCGACGAGGATCGTCAGGCGCTGCTGGCCGAGAGCCGCACCCTCGGCGTGCGGCGGATGGTGGTGCTGGGGGTTTATCAGGCCAATTGGCAGCGGGTCTGGGAGTTGGTGCAAAGCGATCCTGATTTGTACGCGGCGTTCGGTTTGCACCCGGTGTATCTGGATGACCATCGCCCTGAAGACTTGGCCGAACTCGGTGACTGGCTGACGCGATTAGCGGGCCATCGACAGTTATGCGCGGTGGGCGAGATCGGTCTGGATTACTTCATCGAAACCCTGGATCGTGAACGCCAGCAGGCGCTGTTCGACGCTCAACTGCAACTGGCGGCGGACTTCAATCTGCCGGCACTGATTCACGTGCGACGCAGCCATGCGGCGGTGATTGCTACGCTCAAACGGTTTCGCTTGAAGCGGGCGGGGATCATTCATGCCTTCGCCGGCAGCCAGGAAGAGGCTCGCGAATACATCAAGCTCGGGTTCAAACTCGGCCTCGGCGGCGCCGCAACCTGGCCGCAGGCTCTGCGCATGCACCGGGTGATCGCCACATTACCCCTTGAATCGGTGGTACTGGAAACCGACTCACCGGACATGGCTCCTGCCATGTTCCCCGGCCAGCGTAATAGCCCGAGCCATTTGCCGGCGATCTGCGAGGCACTGGCCGCCATCATGGCAGTCAGTCCCGAACGACTGGCCGCCGCCAGCACGGCTAACGCCTGCGAGTTGTTCAACTGGCGTTAGTCACCGCACACATCCCCTGTGGTGCGAGCTCTGTGGCGAGGGGGCTTGTCGGAACGCCGCATCGCCCCGTTCGGCTGCGAAGCAGTCGTAAATCCGGACAACCTGGTCTGTCTGGATGGGCGCCGGGGGCCGCTTCGCGACCCAACGGGGGCAAGCCCCCTCGCCACAAAAGCTCTCTCCCACATTTGTTTCGCGGTGCTTTTTAAACCCGGAACGCGCTGATCAATTGCTTGAGTTCCAACACCTGCGCCGACAACGCTCGGCTGGCATTTTCAGTCTGGTGCGCGCCGTCAGCGGTGCGCTCACCGGCGCGGTTGATCTCGACGATGTTCTGGTCGATGTCGTGAGCCACGGCAGTCTGCTGCTCTACCGCGGCGGCAATCTGTTGGTTCTGATCGACGATCATGCCGACCGCGCCGAGGATATTTTCCAGGGCCTGCTGGACCTTTTCCGACTGCCCCACCGTGCCATTGGCCATTTGATGGCTGGTGCCCATGGCCTTGACCGCTGCACCAACACCGCCGTGCAGCTTGGCGATCATCTGTTCGATTTCTTCGGTCGATTGCTGGGTGCGCTTGGCCAGGGTCCGGACCTCGTCCGCCACCACCGCAAAACCCCGGCCCTGCTCGCCCGCACGCGCGGCTTCGATGGCTGCGTTGAGAGCCAGCAGGTTGGTTTGCTCGGCAATGCTCTTGATCACTTCCAACACGCGGCTGATGGACTGACTGTCGCTGGCCAATTGATTGATCACCCGCACTGACTGATCGATCTCACTGGCAAGGGCTGCGATGCTGCACTGCTGGGACTCCACCAGCCCGCGACCACTGATGGTCTCGTCATTGACGCTGTGGGCGCTGCTGACAGCTGCAGAAGCACTGCGCGCCACCTCCAGCGAAGTGGCTGACATCTGGTTCATCGCCGTGGCGACCTGCTCGATTTGTGTCCGCTGCCCCGCCACCGCCTGATTGCTCTGGGCGGACACGCTCTCGACCTGGCCGGCCTGGCGCTCGACTTCACTGACGGTCTGGCCCACCCGCTCAATCAGGTCATGGATTTTTTTCACCGTGCCGGTGAACACCTCGCCCAACTCGCCCAGTTCATCGCGGCTGTTGGCGCTGAAGGTCACGGTCATGTCACCGGCCGCCACCTTGTCCATCACCGCGCCCAGACGCTTGAGAGTGGTGCGGGTCGAGGCGTAGAAACCGCCGTAGAGGTAAAAGATCAGCACAAACACCAGCGCCAGCGCCACCGCTTGCAAGACCATGTGGGTGCGGTGCTGCTCCAGGCGCTGCTGCAACTGGCTACCGAGAAACTTCAGGGTGGCTTCATTGAATTGGTAGGTCTGGTCCATCAGGCCCGTGACCTGATCGAAAAAGGCCTGCCATGGCGCATCGAGGGAATCGGCCATCACCACCTGTTCTTCGAACAGTTCACTGGCCTTTTTCAGGGAGGCCTTGCTGCTTTCGGCCTGAGCGACCAGCGTTTCGCGTGCGGCTTTACTGGAGCCCAGAGCATCCTGCAATTTCAGACCGTATTCGGCCTGGAGTTTTTCGATCTGCGCCAGCAACTCATCGAATCGGGTACTCGAGGCCGAATTGAGAAAGCCCAGCCCCAACGAGTAAGAACCCATCGCCCGGCCTTCGCCGAGCGTTTGGGTGACGGCCGGCGTGACGTTGGTAATGAGCTCACTCAACTGACGCATGTCGCTCTGGCTGTCGCGACTCAGGCCGGCCTGACTGGCAATGATCTGGCTGAAAATCTGCGCGTTGCCGAGCAATTTGCCAATCAGTGCACTTTTGCTTTGCAGGGAGTTTTCCCCTTGCTGGGCCTTGAACGCCGCGATCATTTCATCGCGCTTGCCATTGAAAAACGTGACTTGTTCCGGGTCAGTGGTCATCGCCACCAGCCCTTGCAAACGGGTCAGCACGCTTTGCTCCAGGGCACTGATGTTCGACTCGACGTGACCGGCCTTGCCGGACTGGCCGAGGGTGACGTTGATCTGTACCAGGTTGTTCAGGGTTTCCAGGTCCCGGCGCAGGCTCAGGCCGCTGCCCAGCAGGTCGAGGCTCTGCAGCTCGACCCGGGTGCCCTGGAATTCGCGATAGGAGTCGCGCACCAGATAGAAGTTGGTCACCAGCATCGGCACAAGGAACAGCACGCTGATCAGGCTGAACTTCATGCCGAAGCTCAGGCGGTTCATCAGCGCGACAGCGGGATAGAGCAAGCTCTTCACTGTGAAGTCTCCCTTCGATTTTTTATTTTTATTGGCAGGTGCGCAGATACAGCAGATAGCCACTATTGGCGCTGTCTCTGTATAGCCTAAATCGGAGGAAGGTTTTGTAACTTAAGGTTAACGACGGGGTACCGTTGTTGGAGCTGATGAGCCCCCCTGTGGCGAGGGGGCTTGCCCCCGTTCGGCTGCGAAGCAGTCGTAAATCCGGATAACTCGATCTGTCTGAACGGACCCTGGGGGCCGCTTCGCGACCCAACGGGGGCAAGCCCCCTCGCCACATGTGTTGTGGTTTACGACAACACCGTCCACAACGCAAACCCGGCGTACCAAAGCACCGCCGCGCGCAGCAGCAGCTCCCAGATCCGGTCCAGGCTGTTGATACCATCCGGCCCCACCACCGGCGCCGGGATTTCCCCGGCCACCAGCCCGACCTTCTCGATCAGTTGGGCGGCGCTGATGTTCCAGTTCAGCAGTTCATGCAGCATCACCCGGCTGACCGCGACAAAGTTGCCGACCAGCGCAAAACTCGCCGCCAGCAGCCGCACCGGCACCCAATCGAATGCGTGACGCAGTTGTGCCGCGCGCTCGACCACGGCCGGGTTCTGCCCGTACTCTTCGGCCAGCGCCAGCAGTCGATAGCTCAGGGCCGCGACCGGACCCAGCAGGAAGTACCAGAAGATCACCGCGAAAAAGCTCTGATAGGCCTCCCACAGCAGATGCCCTTCGACTCGCTCCAGCAGTTGCTCGCCACTGTCGGCGCAGATATCCAGATCGCGTTTGGCCACATGGGCGGCGGCTTGCAGGTCTTCCCGGCGCCAGGCGTCGCGAAACGGCCCCAGGCCAGTCAGTAGATCGCCACGGCCCAGACTGTAAATCACCACCAGCAGGTGCACCGGCAACGCCAACAAGCCGTAGGCCACCGGCTCCAGCACCACCAACAGCAACCCCAGCAGCGCCACCGGCAACAACACCAGCACCAGCAGTATCAACCACGGACGGCTCGTCATGCGGGGGTTGGCTTCAAGCTTGTTCAGTTCACGCACCCAGCCGCCATCACGTTGAACCTGATGGCGCAAGGCCGAGAACTTTTCGATCCATACCGCCAGCAGCAGCACCAGAAAACTCATTGTTGCTCCTTTTTTTCCAGAGCCGCGCGATAGCGTGCCCAGTCGAACGCCGGTCCCGGATCAGTCTTGCGTCCGGGTGCAATGTCGCTATGCCCGCAGATACGTTGCGCGGTGATGCCCGTGAAGGCGCTTTGCAGCTGTCGGGTCAGGGTCGTCAACGCCTGATATTGGGCGTCGGTGAACGGTAGATCATCCGTGCCTTCAAGCTCGATGCCCACGGAAAAATCATTACAAGTGTCCCGCCCTTCGAAACACGAGACGCCAGCGTGCCAGGCGCGCTCAAGACAAGAGACAAACTGAGTGACGGCGCCGTCACGTTCAATCAGAAAATGCGCTGATACCCGCAGGTCGGCGATCCCTGCAAAGTAGGGATGCTCCGTGACATCCAGACGATTCTGGAAAAATTCCTGCACCTTGCCGGTCAGAAACTGCGCGGGCGGCAGGCTGATGTTGTGGATCACCAGCAAGGAAATTTCGCCCTCGGGGCGCGCATTGAAGTTGGGCGAGGGGCATAAACGCACACCCTGACACCAACCGCTCGCGGGGTCCAACTGCATACAGGTTCCTTCAACGACGACTGTGTTGGCGCCCAGTATGCCGCGATAGACCCTCGACGCGCGATCACTTGCCGCGATTGAGACGCCGCAAGTTGCCGAGCACCGATTCCAGCGCCCGGTCGAACAGTAAAGTGTCGTCCAGCGTTCGCACCGCGCCACGCCGGAACTCCAGGGCCAGACCGGTACGGCTGTGTTCCTGCACCTTCATCCCGGTGCGGTTGACGAAGATGTACTTGCCGGTGGCTTCAATGATCGCCGCCAACTTGCAGCGCAGGGTATTTTCCTCGTCTTCCTGAAACTCCACCCAGCAGCCCGGACGCAGTTGATCGACCTGAAGCAGAGCAACATCGTCCTCATGAAAAAACACCGAGGCCGTAGCAACCGGGCCTTCGTCAGCGGTACGAAGCACGATTTCCTGCCGCACTTCAATCATCGCCGGCCCGTCAACACGCGTGCTTTTCAAGCTCGGACGCTCGAACAGTTGAACGTGCAAGGCTTCCAGCTCGCTGAAAAACTCGCTGGTGGCGAACGGGTCGAAGGCCGAGCTGCTCAACCCATCGCGCAATGACTTGAGCAACCCCGGCACCAACGCCAACAAGCGCAGATTCGCGTCAGGTTCGTCATGGCGCTGCACGCTCCAGATCAATTGCGCCATGGTCTGCACATCGGCGTGCCATTCGGCGGACTGATCACCGTGTTTGAGGCAAGTCAGCAACAGCACTTTGCTCCAGGCCTCCTGAACAAACGCCACCACGCGGCGCGGGAGAACCTTGCCCACCAACGCCTGGTTCAGCGCCTGCTCGACATGCTGGCGAGCCAGTTCGGTCCTGGCGCGGCCTTCTTCGGCGTCACGGGTGCGCTGTTCCAGTAATTCGCTGCGACGGCGCTCGTCACTGGTGAAGGCGAGAAAATCCGCCAGCAGTTCGGAAAAGATCGCAGGGTCATCGACAAAGTCGTTCAACAAGCGCTGCACCACCTGCTCGATGCGCAGGTACAGGCTGTCACGCTGATGGTCATCGCATTCGCCCCAGCCCATGGCCGCGGCGGCGATTTCGTTGAGCAAGCGCCGGGCGGGATGGCTGCTGCGGCTGAAAAAGCTCTTGTCGAGTACCGCGACTTTCAGCATCGGGATCTGCAAACGAGCGATCAGCGCCTTGAGGGAGTCCGGCAAATTGCGGTCATCGAGGATGCATTCGAAGAGCATGGCAATCAGGTTGATCACGTCTTCGTCGGCCACCCCGACCACGCGTGACCTGCCGCTTTTGACGCTGACCCGGGTCAGCAGTTGTTCGAGCTGATTACGCAGATCGAAGTCGTCCTGTACCGCCAGCGCCGGCACGTATTGCTGTAAGTGCGAGAGCAGGCGCAGCAGGTCGCGGGTAGAAATGGGTTGGGTCTGGGCACTGGCCTCCAGGGTCGGCGCGACGCTGCCACGCACGTGGAACAGCAACTCCTGCAAGGCGGCGAAGACCTCCTGCACGCCATCGTCCATCTGAGGGTTGCCAGAGTGCACGCCTGCCTCGGCGGCGTCGGCATGCACACTGGCGGCCGCCCGATCGGAGGCACGTCGCGCCGGAGCGGGTTTTAGGTCCGGCAGCACGCCGGTGGCGATCAGCAGTTGATTGGCTTCGGCGTAGAGCTGATCAGCGCTGCTGAGTACATAGCGCTCGAACAACTTAAGGATGATCAGCTTGACCTTGATCTCCATCCCCAGGTTGCGCCCGGCCTGCAAGAAATACTCGCAGAGCAGCGTCGGCCCCATGGGGTTGTGCCGTTCGATCAGCGACTTGCCCAGCAGCATGCTGAGTCGGGCCGTCAGTTGATCGAGGGCGAAACCGTCGCGGCTCAGCACTTTGCCGACCATGGCCTCCACCGCCACATTACGTTCCATGTCGTCATGGGGTAGCGGCGCCGAGGCATCGAAAGCCAATGCCGGGGGCAAGGCCGCTTGAAAGGTGTCGCGCTGGGTGAGGCCGATGAAAGCCTCGAAGAATTGCTCGAGAAAACCGCGTCTCGATGCTTTTACGCTTGAGGCGCAGATCGCGCATGGCTTCAAAGAAGATGTTTTGCTCGATGTCGTTGCGGGCCCGGTCGGCCATTTCGAACAGGGTGTCATCGGCGTTATCGAACAGCGCCTGCAAGCCCTCCTTGAGTTGTTGCGCGGCCTTGTCGCGAACCTGAAGCAGAATCACGGGCAGGCGGGCGAGCGGCGAGTGAGTCGCCTGGTCGGTAGCGGCCTTGTGCAAAGGCACTACATTCCCGTCATTGTGCATCCAAGCCTCCCTGAAACGGTGATTCTGTGGTTCGGTAAGAAAGATCGAGCGCGCAGGCTACACAGCCGGCGCTCAACGGGAACAGTCACCACCCGTTGTCATTCAATAATAAGGAATCCAAAGTTACGTCAAGGCTATGACGTCAAATGCAAGGCGGATTATCGATAAAAGACCTCTGTTGTGCCAGCAGACTCTGCGCTCCCCATGGAAATAGACGTTTAGAAAAGCCCCTTGCTTAGCATCGATTGCTCGCGTAAATCGACCAAATGCGGGCTTGCGAACGACGGGATGGTCGTTGATGCCTTGGGTTGCCTCGCACCAAGGCCCTATAATCGGGCCACTTTGTTTGTGGAGTCCGTTATGCCGAATCTACGTCTCGCCGATTTGACCGCCGAAATCGAAGCCAACGTGCGCCGTGCGTTGCTCGAGGACATCGGCAGCGGCGATATCACCGCGCAACTGATCCCGGCCGAACGCCTGGCCAAAGCCACCATCATCACCCGCGACGCCGCCATCATCTGCGGCACCGCGTGGGTCGATACTGTGTTTCGGCAGCTGGACCCGCGGGTTGCGGTGCATTGGCAGGTGAGCGACGGCGAGCGGGTAAAACCCAATCAGGTGCTATTCCACCTCGAAGGCCCGGCGCGCTCACTGCTCACCGGCGAACGTAGCGCGCTGAACTTCCTGCAACTGCTGTCCGGGGTAGCCACTCGCGCACAGTTCCTGGCCGACTTCGTCGCCGGCACTCAGGTGAAGTTGCTCGATACCCGCAAAACCCTGCCGGGGCTGCGTCTGGCCCAGAAATATGCCGTAACCTGCGGTGGCTGCCACAACCACCGCATCGGCCTGTATGACGCGTTCCTGATCAAGGAAAACCATATCGCCGCCTGCGGTGGCATCCCGCAAGCCATCCATGCTGCGCACAAGATCGCCCCGGGCAAACCGGTGGAGATTGAAGTGGAGAATCTGGCGGAGCTGAAAGAAGCCCTGGCGGCCGGTGCCGACATCATCATGCTCGATGAACTGAGCCTGGATGACATGCGCGAAGCCGTGCGCCTGAACGCCGGCAAGGCAAAACTGGAGGCCAGCGGCGGCGTCAACGAAAGCACGCTGCTGCCCATCGCCGAAACCGGGGTGGATTACATTTCGATTGGTGCGATGACCAAGGATGTGAAGGCTGTCGACCTGTCTATGCGTCTGAGCCTTTGATCGCGCTTGTTGAATGAAAAACGCCAGCCTTATGAAGGCTGGCGTTTTTGTCAGACCACCAGATTGTTCATCTCGCAGTACTCTTCCCACTCGACGCCCAATACCTCGGCCGCCTCCTTGTGCAGGGCCAGGCGCGCGGCCTCGTACTCTTCCGGGCTTGAGGTGTACTTGAGCGTCAGTTCCCACGGCTGCAAACCCTGGGCTTCTGCCTCATCCTCGAACGCCCACTGAATCTGGTCTTTCTGATCGTCGGCGGGCAGGTCCTTGATCTCTTCCATCAATTCGTGCGCGTCTAGCGCGTACTTTTTGAGGGCTTCTTCGTGTCTGGCTTCTTGGGTCAATTCTTTAACGGTCATGGCGTTCTCGCTGATCTGGGGAATGGAAGATGGATCTGGATCATCAAGGATCTCTCTGACGCAAAAAAACCGTTTTAAGCCCGGTTTGTCTGGCCTTCAGAACCATTCGGGATCATCTGAAAACTGCTGGGCGATGCTCATGCAGGCAACGAATATAGGACGTTTTGCCGATGATTTACACGAGTCTTTACATCCATTTCACAAAAAGCCACGCGCATAAGGTGCCAGAGTCCTTGGGAACATAAATCGAAATCCCAAGTCATAGCGATGTGCCATATCGGTACTTCACAAGGAACCCCAGTGATGCGCAGTTTTTCGAAGGTTTTGTCTACCCGGCTTGCCACCGCTACCCTGCTGCTCGGCAGCCTGACATTGGCCAGCGCGGCTCAAGCGGCTGTCGAAGTCACTTCTGACCCTGCGTTGTACTCCGACAAAATCTCTGCCCTCCACAATTCATTCGGTAAGGACACGCTCGTCAGAACCAGCCTCAGCATTGATGATCTGGAAGGCCTGCAAAAAACCGTGAAGGCCAATGCCAGCGAACTGGAAAGCCAGAAGCGCACCATCAGCGAGCAAGCCCGTCAGATCGAGGAACTCAAACGCAGCAGCGGTTCCAGCTCAAACTCCAGCAGCAAGGAGATTGACGATCTCAAGCGTACGGTCAATGAACAGGAACGCGATCTGAACAGCCTTGGCAAGCAAGTGGAAGAGCTAAAACGCAACAGCGGCTCCAGCTCAAGCTCGAACAACAGCGAAATTTCCAGTCTGAAACGGGAAATCAGTGATCAGGAGCGTGCGATGGATCAGCTCAAGCGCACCGTTGAAGATCTGAGCAGAAAGGTGAAATAAGCGAGGAGAGTGGTGCCCGAGACAGGAATCGAACCTGCGACCTTCGCGTTACGAGTGCGCTGCTCTACCGGCTGAGCTACACGGGCTGTGGGCTAAACCTAGCACCGGTCTCGAGGTCCGGCAACTTGTGGCGAGGGCGCTTGCTCCCGCTCGGCTGCGCAGCAGCCGTAAAACCGGTACACGCAGTGCGCCTGCCGTGATGCATCGGGGTCGCTTCGCAACCCGGCGGGAGCAAGCTCCCTCACCACTCCAAATTTCATGCTCAGCTTTTTTCCTGCACACAGCAAAACGCCCCGAACCAGTCGGGGCGTTTTGTTGTTCAGCGGTTAAGCGCAGGAGTAATTAAACGCCCGAAGCCTTGGCTGCTGCTACGTCTTTGATGGACAGCTTGATACGGCCACGGTTGTCCACGTCCAGTACCAGTACTTCCACTTCCTGGCCTTCTTTGAGGATGTCGGTCACTTTCTCAACGCGAGCGTCGCTCAGCATCGAGATGTGAACCAGACCGTCCTTGCCAGGCAGGATGTTGACGAATGCGCCGAAATCGACGATGCGCTCAACCTTGCCGACGTAGATCTTGCCGATTTCGGCTTCAGCGGTAATGCCCAGAACGCGCTGACGTGCAGCTTCAGCAGCTTCCTTGGTTTCGCCGAAGATCTTGATCGAGCCGTCGTCTTCGATGTCGATCGAAGCCTTGGTCTCTTCACAGATCGCACGAATGGTCGCGCCGCCTTTACCGATGACATCACGGATTTTGTCGGTGTCGATTTTCATCGCGATCATGGTCGGAGCGTTTTCCGACAGTTCGGTACGCGACTGGCCAATGATCTGGTTCATCTGACCGAGGATGTTCAGGCGCGCTTCCAGGGCTTGGCCCAGAGCGATTTCCATGATTTCTTCGGTGATGCCTTTGATCTTGATGTCCATCTGCAGCGCGGTAACACCTTTGGCGGTACCGGCTACTTTGAAGTCCATGTCGCCCAAGTGGTCTTCGTCACCCAGGATGTCGGTCAGGACGGCGAATTTCTCGCCTTCTTTAACCAGACCCATGGCGATACCGGCAACCGGTGCCTTCATCGGTACACCGGCGTCCATCAGAGCCAGCGAAGCGCCGCAGACCGAAGCCATGGAGCTCGAACCGTTGGATTCGGTGATTTCCGACACTACACGGATGGTGTACGGGAACACGTCGGCAGCAGGCAGCATGGCCTGAACCGAACGGCGGGCCAGACGGCCGTGACCGATTTCGCGACGACCAGCGCCACCCATGCGACCACACTCGCCCACCGAGAACGGAGGGAAGTTGTAGTGCAGCATGAACGGGTCTTTTTTCTCGCCTTCCAGGGTATCCAGCAGTTGTGCGTCACGGGCGGTGCCCAGCGTTGCAACAACCAGAGCCTGGGTTTCGCCACGGGTGAACAATGCCGAACCGTGGGTCTTCGGCAGAACACCAACTTCGATGTTCAGCGGACGAACGGTACGGGTGTCGCGGCCGTCGATACGTGGCTTGCCGTTAACGATGTTTTCGCGAACGGTGCGGTATTCGATTTCGCCGAAAGCCGCTTTGACTTCAGCGGAAGTCGGTTGGCCTTCTTCACCGGACAGCTTGGCAACCACCTGGTCTTTCAGTTCGCCCAGGCGAGCGTAACGGTCGGCCTTGATGGTGATGGTGTAAGCCTGGGAGATCGCATCGCCGAACTCGGCACGGATAGCGCCCAGCAGTGCGGTGGCTTCTGGCTGAGCAGCCCAGGTCCAGGTCGGTTTGGCGGCTTCAGCGGCCAGTTCTTTAACGGCGTTGATCACCACCTGGAACTCGTCGTGAGCAAACAGTACCGCGCCCAGCATCTGGTCTTCGGTCAGCTCTTTGGCTTCCGATTCAACCATCAGAACGGCTTCCGAAGTACCGGCAACGACCATGTCCAGGCTCGATGCTTTCAGCTGTTCGTAAGTCGGGTTCAGCAGGTAGCCGGTGCTTTCGTGGAACGCAACGCGGGCAGCGCCGATCGGGCCATCGAAAGGAATGCCGGAGATGGCCAGCGCAGCCGAGGTACCGATCATCGCAGCGATGTCCGGATCGGTCTTCTTGCTGGTGGAAACGACGGTGCAGACAACCTGCACTTCGTTCATGAAGCCTTCCGGGAACAGCGGACGGATCGGACGGTCGATCAGTCGGGAAGTCAGGGTTTCTTTCTCGGAAGGACGGCCTTCACGCTTGAAGAAACCGCCAGGGATCTTACCGGCAGCGTAAGTCTTTTCCTGGTAGTGAACGGACAGAGGGAAGAAGCCCTTGCCTGGGTCGGCTTGTTTGGCACCGACTACAGTCACCAATACGCTGACGTCATCGTCAACGGTGACCAATACTGCGCCGGAGGCCTGACGGGCGATACGGCCAGTCTCGAGGGTAACGGTCGACTGACCGAACTGGAATTTTTTGATTACCGGGTTCACGGTGTCCTACCTTCTTAGTGGCTCTTGGGGGAACTTGTCTTCTTGCGAAATTCTTGGGCAATGCCGGGAATCGGCCCGACGTTCATTGTCCAGGGTAAAACTGTTGTCCAGATAAAACTTGAGGCTGGAAGCCTGCCATGTGCCTGCGGGAAACCCGCTGGCGCACGACAGACAACCAACCTCTAGCGCAATCGCTTATTAGCGACGCAGACCCAGGCGAGCGATCAGAGCGCTGTAACGGCTCACGTCCTTGCCTTTCAGGTAGTCCAGCAGCTTACGACGCTGGTTAACCATGCGGATCAGACCACGACGGGAGTGGTGATCTTTACCGTTGGCCTTGAAGTGACCTTGCAGTTTGTTGATGTTGGCGGTCAGCAGTGCAACTTGCACTTCTGGCGAACCAGTGTCACCAACAGCTTGCTGGTAGTCAGCTACGATTTGAGCTTTTTCTTGAACGTCGAGAGCCATGAGGCAATCCTTTTATCAGGAAACTGTTTCAGAAAAACAGTTTCAACAGGCCAGGGACAAATCCCTGTATCTAAAAATGAGTAGTGACCGTGCCTGTTAACAGCCACCCTCGTTCGGTCATTCTGACCGAATCAGTCGACGTGGCGCGATGCGCCCGTCTTCGCTCACTTCACCGATACCGATGAAGCGACCATTGTGATCCTGTACCCGTACCATGCCGAACTTCGGTGCATCCGGGGCGCGTACCGGTTGGCCGTTGAGCCAGTAGAACGCGCTGTGCTCCGAGAAATGCAACAGCGGCCAATCCAGCAGGCCGCTGTCCGATGGCATCAGGAAGCGGTCGACCGCTTCGTTGCCGCCTTCGGCATGTACTGCTTCCAGCTCTTCCAGGGTGACGGTCTGTGCAAGCGTGAAAGGCCCGGCCTGGGTACGTCGCAATTCAGCCACGTAAGCGCCACAACCGAGTTGCTCACCGATATCCTCCACCAGGGTGCGGATATAGGTGCCTTTGCTGCAATCCACTGCAAGTCGCGCAGTATCACCCTCAAAGGCCAATAATTCCAAGCGCGCAATAGTAACAGAACGCGGTTCGCGCTCCACTACCTCGCCTGCACGGGCCAGCTTGTACAGCGGCTGGCCGTCGCGCTTGAGCGCCGAGTACATCGGCGGTATCTGACTGATTTGCCCACGAAATTTCGGCAGCACAGCTTCGATATCGGCGCGACCAACGGTCACCGGGCGTTCCTGCAAAACTTCACCTTCGGCATCGGCCGTGGTGGTGGTCTTGCCCAGTTGCGCCAGGGTTTCATAACCCTTGTCGGAATCGAGCAGGTATTGCGAGAACTTGGTGGCTTCGCCGAAGCACAACGGCAGCACACCGGTGGCCAGCGGATCGAGACTGCCGGTATGCCCGGCTTTCTCGGCGTTGAGCAACCAGCGGACCTTCTGCAACGCCGCGTTGGAAGTGAAACCCAGCGGCTTGTCGAGCAGGATGATGCCGCTGACGTTACGACGGATACGTTTGACCTGAGCCACCGATTACTCCTTGGCGTCTTCGGGTTCAGCCGCTACCGGGTGCTGATTGTCTTCAGCCACCGCACGCTCGATCAGGGCCGAAAGGTGCGCGCCACGCACGACGCTTTCGTCGTAGTGGAAGTGCAACTGCGGGACGCTGCGCAACTTCATTTCGCGGGCCAACTGCATGCGCAGGAAACCGGCGGCGGAGTTGAGCACCTTGATGCTTTGCGCGATGTCTTCGGCATTGTCCTGCCCCATCACGGTGATGAAAATCTTGGCGTGACCGACGTCACGGCTGACTTCAACAGCGGTAATAGTGACCAGGCCGACGCGCGGGTCTTTGACTTCACGACGGATCAGCTGTGCCAGCTCACGCTGCATCTGATCGCCGATACGTTGGGTACGGCTATATTCTTTTGCCATGTCTTGTTACCTGTTACTGCCCCACGGTGAAACCCGAGGGGTCTGAAAGCGGCAAACGCCCGGCCTGACAGAAGCCAGACCGGGCGTTGCGTTTAGAGTCCGGACGTTGCGCCGCGCATCTGCATGCGGCGGCTCATCGTGGCCCTTGAAGTGCGCGAGTCAGAGGCTGCGAGCAACCTGAACCTTCTCGAAGACTTCGATCTTGTCACCGACTTTAACGTCGTTGTAGCTCTTCACGCCGATACCGCATTCCATGCCGGCACGTACTTCGGAAGCGTCATCCTTGAAGCGGCGCAGGGATTCCAGCTCGCCTTCGAAGATAACGATGTCTTCACGCAGTACACGGATTGGACGGTTACGGTGAACAACACCTTCGATAACCATGCAGCCGGCGATCGCGCCAAACTTCGGCGAACGGAACACGTCACGCACTTCAGCGGTACCCAGGATGTTCTCGCGAACATCGCTGCCCAGCATACCGGTGAGGGCTTTCTTGACGTCTTCGATGATGTCGTAGATCACGTTGTAGTAACGCATATCCAGACCTTCCTGCTCGACGATCTTGCGAGCGCCGGCATCGGCACGCACGTTGAAACCGAACAGTACAGCGTTGGAAGCCAGTGCCAGGTTGGCGTCGGACTCGGTGATACCACCGACACCGCCACCGACCACACGTACTTGCACTTCGTCGTTACCCAGGCCGTTCAAGGCGCCGTTCAACGCTTCCAGCGAACCACGGACGTCGGATTTGAGGACGATGTTGAGCGTCTTCTTCTCTTCCTGCCCCATGTTCTCGAAGATGTTTTCGAGCTTGCCGGCGTGAGCACGGGCCAGTTTGACTTCGCGGAACTTGCCTTGACGGAACAGAGCCACTTCACGGGCTTTCTTCTCGTCGGCAACAACGCTCATCTCGTCGCCAGCGTCCGGGGTACCGTCCAGGCCGAGAATCTCGACAGGGATGGAAGGACCGGCGTCCTTGATTGGCTTGCCGTTCTCGTCGAGCATGGCGCGAACGCGGCCATAGTTCGAACCGACCAGCACCATGTCGCCCTGGCGCAGGGTACCGTCTTGAACCAGAACGGTTGCAACCGGGCCACGACCTTTGTCGAGACGCGATTCAACCACAACGCCACGGCCAGGAGCCGAAGGTGTCGCTTTCAGTTCAAGAACTTCAGCTTGCAGCAGAACGGCTTCGAGCAACTCGTCCACGCCAGTACCGACTTTCGCCGAAACCGATACGAACGGGGTGTCGCCGCCCCACTCTTCCGAAGTCACGCCGTGAACCGACAGTTCGCTACGGATGCGATCGAGATCGGCGCCCGGCTTGTCGATTTTGTTCACTGCAACGACCAGCGGAACACCAGCAGCCTTGGCGTGCTGAACGGCTTCAACGGTCTGCGGCATTACGCCGTCGTCCGCTGCAACCACCAGGATCACGATGTCGGTCGCCTTGGCACCACGGGCACGCATGGCGGTAAACGCGGCGTGACCAGGGGTGTCGAGGAAGGTGACCATGCCGCGTTCGGTTTCAACGTGGTACGCACCGATGTGCTGGGTGATACCACCGGCTTCGCCAGCAGCCACCTTGGCACGACGGATGTAGTCGAGCAGCGAGGTCTTACCGTGGTCAACGTGGCCCATTACGGTCACAACCGGTGCACGGGAGAACGTTTCGCCTTCAAACTTCAGGGACTCGGCCAGGGAATCTTCCAGGGCGGTGTCGCTGACCAGGGTCACTTTGTGGCCCAACTCTTCGGCAACCAGTTGGGCAGTTTCCTGATCCAGTACCTGGTTGATGGTCGCTGGAGTACCCAGTTTGAACATGAACTTGATGATTTCAGCTGCCTTGACCGACATCTGCTGGGCGAGATCGCCAACAGTGATGGTCTCGCCGATCTTCACTTCGCGCACAACAGGGCCGGTTGGGCTCTGGAAACCGTGGGCGTTGCGTTTCTTCAGCTTGGCCTTGCCGCGACCACCACGACGGAAGCCATCGCTTTCTTCGTCGGTAGTACGTGGCGCAACGCGTGGAGCAGGCGCTTTTTCCTTGACCGAAGCACGATGCGGAGCGTTTTTGCGCTCGCCATCGCCACTGCCACGACGATTGCTATCGTCGGCACGTGGTTTGTCCGGACGACGCTGCTCATCGCGTTTGCGGGTATCGGCCGCAGGTGCCGGTGCAGCAGCCATGACCGGGGCGCTTTCACGCACAGGCTCGGCAACCGCAACAGGTGCTGCAACAGCTTCGACAGTAGCGGTTGGCGCAGCAGCAGGCTGGCGACGCGCTTCTTCTTCGGCGCGACGCTTGGCTTCTTCTTCAGCCTTCTGACGTGCAGCATTTTCTACTGCGCGACGCTCTTCCAGTTCGCGCTTGCGCTCGGCTTCGATTTCTTCCGGGCTGCGTTGTACGAAGACTTTCTTCTTGCGTACTTCAACGCTGATGCTTTTGCTGCCAGCAACACGCAGGGTGCTGGTGGTTTTACGCTGCAGCGTGATCTTGCGTGGTTCTTCCACTTTCGCCTTGTGGCTGCTTTTCAAGTGAGTCAGCAAAGATTGCTTCTCACTGTCAGTCACATGTTCTTCGGCGGCGGTGTGCGGCAGACCTGCCTCACGCATCTGCTGCAACAGGCGCTCTACCGGTGTTTTGACCTCATCGGCCAGTTGTTTCACCGTGACTTGCGTCATGCACTTCTCTCCTCAGGCCGCGCCTAATTACTCGAACCAGTGGGCTCGGGCGGCCATGATCAACTTGCCGGCACGATCATCGTCAATGCCGTCGATGTCGAGCAGGTCGTCAATAGACTGCTCGGCCAGGTCTTCGCGGGTAATTACGCCGCGCACCGCCAGTTCCATCGCCAAATCCTTGTCCATACCCTCAAGCGAGAGCAGGTCTTCGGCCGGATGGGCGTCTGCCAGCTTTTCCTCAGTAGCGATGGCTTTGGTCAACAAACGATCCTTGGCGCGAGCGCGAAGCTCGTTGACGGTTTCTTCGTCAAAGCCGTCGATGTTGAGCATTTCTTCCAACGGTACGTAGGCAATCTCTTCCAGGCTGGTGAAGCCTTCATCTACCAGCACCTGTGCCAGGTCTTCGTCGACTTCCAGCTCGTCGATGAAGTTGCGCAGGATGTCGCCGGTTTCTGCTTGTTGCTTAGCCTGGATGTCCGATTCGGTCATCACGTTCAGGGTCCAGCCAGTCAACTGGCTGGCCAGACGCACGTTCTGACCACCGCGACCGATGGCCTGAGCCAGATTGTCTGCGCCAACGGCGATGTCCATTGCATGGGCATCTTCGTCAACGATAATTGCCGCCACTTCAGCCGGCGACATTGCATTGATCACGAACTGAGCCGGGTTATCGTCCCACAGGACGATGTCCACACGCTCACCGCCCAACTCGCCGGACACTGCCTGGACGCGCGAACCGCGCATACCGATGCAAGCGCCTTGCGGGTCGATGCGTTTGTCCTTGGAACGGACCGCGATCTTGGCGCGCGAACCCGGATCACGGGACGCAGCCATTACTTCGATCAGGCCTTCAGCGATTTCCGGCACTTCGATGCGGAACAACTCGATCAGCATTTCCGGCGCGGTACGCGACAGGATCAGCTGCGGGCCGCGGTTCTCGGTGCGGATTTCCTTGAGCAGCGCACGCAGACGCACGCCAACCCGGAAGGTTTCGCGAGAGATGATGTCTTCACGGGCCAGCAACGCTTCAGCGTTATTGCCCAGGTCGACGATCACGTTGTCGCGGGTGACTTTCTTCACGGTGCCGGAGATGATTTCCCCAAGGCGCTCGCGATAGGCGTCAACGACTTGAGCACGCTCGGCTTCGCGAACTTTCTGCACGATGACTTGCTTGGCAGTCTGTGCGGCAATGCGGCCGAACTCGATGGATTCGATCTTTTCTTCGACTACGTCACCGACCTTGGCGCCAGGATGCGTTTCGGCAACCTTGCTCGGCCAGGTTTCGATGGCCGGATCGTCCAGGTCTGCTTCTTCGACAACCGTCCAGCGACGGAATGTCTCGTAAGCACCGGTGTGGCGATTGATTTCCACACGCAGATCGACTTCGTCCTCAAAACGCTTTTTGGTAGCAGTGGCCAGAGCCAGCTCCAGCGCTTCAAAAATTACGTTTGCCGGTACGCCCTTTTCATTGGATACCGACTCAACAACCAGCAGTACTTCTTTGCTCATCGTACGCCTCGCCTTTCGCAAGCCATTGGATCCGCGGGATCCGCGTCTCAGTCAAAACTGGGAATAATGTTGGCCTTGTCGATCATATCGATCGGCAACAGGAACTCATGGTCTTCAACCTGCACCACGACGTCCTGCTCTTCTACACCGCGCAGAAGGCCTTGAAAGTTGCGTCGACCTTCAAAAGGCGAGCGCAGCTTGATCTTCACTTGTTCACCGGCAAATTTTGCAAACTGCTCAAGAGTGAACAGCGGGCGTTCCATGCCAGGCGAGGAAACTTCAAGGGTGTATTCAACGGAGATAGGATCTTCAACATCCAGTACACCGCTGATCTGACGGCTGACGATGGCACAATCGTCCACCAGCACGCCGCCCTCTTTATCAATATAAACGCGCAACATTGAGTGGCGACCTTGAGCCGAAAACTCAATACCCCAGCATTCATAGCCTAGGGCCACGACCACCGGGGCCAGCAAGGCCTGCAACTCTTCTAGCTTGCTCGACACCTGAACCCCCTCGTGCATGTATGTGCATGCTGTGCAAAATAAAAAAATGGGCGAAACGCCCATCCTTGAAACGCCGTCGAACAGCGGCGTAGAAAGTGTCCAGCTAACAAAAAGCCCCTTAAAAGGGGCTCCTTAAACTGGTTGCGGGGGCCGGATTTGAACCGACGACCTTCGGGTTATGAGCCCGACGAGCTACCAGACTGCTCCACCCCGCGACAAAGCTGGGGCGGAAGTATACGACCGATCCCTGACAGGGTCAATGTAACCTTCCACCTACAAGAAAGCCCGCAACAGCGGGCTCTCCTGATAATTGGTACCGAGAAGGGGACTCGAACCCCTACACCCTATGGGCACAACCACCTCAAGGTTGCGTGTCTACCAATTCCACCACCTCGGCAATACTACGTTTGAAACCTTCTTACTTCTGCTCTTGAGCTGGAGGCACGTCAGTCGCTGGAGTAGCCGACTTTTGCTCTTGAAGCACCGGGACATCATCAGAAGCCGGTTGTTGCTTTGGAACTTCCAACACTGCCGGGTTTGGCAAACCTACTTGAGTCAGCTGGTGAGCCTTCTCTTTAGCAAAGTAACCTAACCCCAAGCTGGTTATGAAGAAACCGGCGGCAAGTATAGCAGTAAACTTACTAAGAAAGGTAGAGGAACCTTGGCTTCCGAACACAGTATTTGAAGCACCTGCTCCGAAAGATGCGCCAGCGTCCGCACCCTTACCCTGCTGCAGCAATACCAGAGCAACTACGCCCAATGCACCCAGCAGATGAAAAACGACTACGACTGTTTCCAGCATTTTTTCAGTTTCCCGCGGCGCGACAAATCGCACCGAACTCATCTGCATTCAGGGAAGCTCCACCAATGAGCCCCCCATCGATATCCGGCATGCCGAACAGTTCGACCGCATTGGCCGCCTTCACGCTGCCGCCGTATAGAAGCCGCACACCTCGTGCGACTTCAGAATTCTCTGCCGCCAACTGCTCGCGAATGGCCTTATGCACATCCTGAGCCTGTTGCGGCGTTGCAGTCAGCCCTGTGCCAATAGCCCAGACCGGCTCGTAAGCGATCACTGCCTCGGCAAAGGCACCAACACCCAGCTCCTCTATGATACTGCCCAGCTGACGCCCGACAACCTCAAGAGTTTTCCCGGCTTCGCGCTGCTCGAGGGTTTCCCCTATACACAACACCGGAATCAAGCCACATGCCTGTGCCGCTGCGAACTTGCGATTCAGCATACCGTCCTGCTCGCCCATAATCTGGCGGCGTTCGGAATGCCCGACAAGTACCAGGGAACAACCTGCATCCACCAACTGACTCGGCGCAACCTCACCGGTCAATGCGCCCTGCATCGATTCCACCGCAGAGTTCTGCGCGCCGACCGAAATCGACTTGCCTTTCAAGCCATCAATCACTTGATTGATATACAAGCAAGGCGGGAATACCGCGACATCAACATCGCTCGGCAAGGCCAGATGACGAAGGCCGTTGATCAGCTCAGCGACGCTGGCGCGGGTACCGTGCATCTTCCAGTTACCAGCTACCATAGGGCGACGCATGCTGTACCTCGTCGGTCAAAGTGGGCGCAGATGTTACCCAACACAATCATGGCTGGCAAGCCGAAATCAGGCAGAAACTTCAGTTACCAGTTTTGCCAGCTCTTCGGCATAACCACGAACCTGGGTTTCGTCCTCTCCCTCGACCATGACGCGCACCAGCGGCTCGGTCCCGGACTTGCGCAACAGCACGCGCCCACGACCCGCCATTGCCTGAGTGACACGATCACTGGCGGCCTTGACTGTCGGATGCTCGAGCGGGCTCGCGCCACCGCCAAACCGAACATTGATCAGCACCTGAGGACACTTGCGCAGCGCCTGACGGGACTGAGCAAGACCTTCTACACGCCTCTTCAGCGCCATCAGCACCTGCAATGCAGCAATGATCGCGTCACCGGTGGTGGTGTGACCGAAACAGACAATGTGGCCCGAGTTTTCACCACCCACCAGCCAATCGCGCGCCAGTAATTCGGAGATGACATAACGGTCGCCAACGTTGGCTCGCACAAAAGGAATCGCCAGATCCGCCAAGGCCAACTCCAGCCCCAGATTACTCATTAGCGTACCGACCACCCCCCCCTGCAACTTGCCACGCTCATGCAGATCGCGAGCGATGATGAATAGCAATTCATCACCGTCAACGACAGCACCGGTGTGATCAACCATCTGGACACGATCACCGTCCCCATCAAAGGCGATCCCCAAATCCGCCTGCTCGGCCAACACGGCAGCTTGCAGCGGCGCCATATGGGTCGAACCGCAATTTTCATTGATGTTCAGGCCATTAGGATGAGCAGAAAGCACAACGACCTCGGCCCCCAACTCACGGAACACACTAGGCGCCACCTTGTAGGTCGCGCCATGAGCACAATCGAGCACGATCTTCAGGCCGGCAAAACTGGTACCGGTCGGAACGCTGCTCTTGCAAAATTCGATATAACGGCCCGAGGCATCGTTGATTCGCGACACCTTGCCGATCTTGCTCGATTCAACCACTGTCATCGGGGTATCGAGCAACTCTTCAATCATCAGCTCGACTTCATCCGGGAGCTTGGTGCCCTTCCCAGAGAAAAACTTGATGCCGTTGTCGTCATGAGGGTTATGCGAAGCGCTGATCACGATGCCGGCTTCGGCATGAAAGGTCCGCGTCAGATAAGCGATGGCCGGCGTCGGCATCGGCCCCAGAAGCATCACATCAGCACCTGCCGATGTCAGCCCGGCTTCAAGCGCCGACTCGAACATGTAACCGGAGATCCGGGTATCCTTGCCCACGAGTACCTTGCAAGCACCCATGCTGCGAAATGCCATGCCCGCTGCCCAGCCAAGCTTGAGCATGAAATCAGGAGTAATAGGGTATTCACCGACCCGACCACGAATGCCGTCGGTGCCAAAGTATTTCTTGCTCATAAGTACTCCATCATTCTTATTCGGCTGATTCTACCGCGGCGATCATCCGCACCACGTCGACTGTTTCCGCCACATCATGGACGCGCAATATACGCGCACCTTTGACCAAGGCCAGCGCCGCGAGTGCCAGACCGCCATGCAGGCGCTCCCCCACCGGCCGGTTCAACGCTTGCCCGATCATGCTTTTTCTCGAAACCCCGACCAACAGGGGCCGCCCCAAGGCGTGCAAGGCCTCCATATGTTTAAACAAGCTCAGGTTGTGCTGCAGGGTTTTCGCGAAGCCGAAGCCCGGATCAAGAATGATCCGCTCAGCGGGAATACCCACCGACGCACATTGGGCCACGCGCTCGGCGAGAAACTCGCCAACCTCTTTCGTAACATCCTGATATTGCGGATTATCCTGCATGTCGCCCGGCTCGCCGAGCATATGCATCAGGCACACCGGCAAACCGGTGGCCGCCGCCGCATCCAGGGCACCGTCGCGGCGCAACGAGCGCACGTCATTGATCAACCCCGCACCCAACCTCGCAGTTTCGCGCATGACGGCAGGCGTGGAGGTATCGACCGAGATAATCACATCCAGCTCGCGACTGATGCGCTCAACGATAGGCGCTACGCGCTCCAGCTCTTCAAGCGCTGAAACCGCCCTGGCACCGGGCCGGGTCGATTCGCCACCGACGTCGATCAGCGTCGCGCCAGCCACCACCATCGCCTCGGCGTGGCGCAGGGCTGCATCCAACTGACTGTATCGGCCGCCATCGGAAAAGGAATCGGGAGTGACATTGAGAATGCCCATGACATGCGCCTGGGCCAAATCAAGAACCCGATTGCCGCAAGGCAACCGGGTCGAGGACTGAACAGAAGTCATTTCAAACCTTATACATCAGCAGCCGGGCCACCGATGGGTGTTTCCGGACGCCCATCCTGCACCACGGGAGGCGTGCCGGAAGTATCGCTGCCGCCAGACCAATCGCGAGGTTCGCGAGGCGTGCGACCCGCCATGATGTCATCGATCTGATCGGCATCGATCGTCTCGTACTTCATCAAGGCATCCGCCATAGCGTCAAGCTTGTCACGGTTATCCGTGAGGATCTGCTTGGCGGTTCCGTAGCACTGGTCAATGATGCTGCGCACTTCGGAATCGATCAGTTTGGCTGTCTCGCCGGAGAAGCTGGCATGCTGGCCACCACCGCCACGACCGAGGAACACTTCGCCTTCTTCTTCGGCGTACATCAACGGACCGAGTTTTTCCGACAACCCCCACTTGGTCACCATGTTCCGTGCAATCTGGCTGGCACGCATGATGTCGTTGGACGCACCAGTGGTGACGCCGTCGAAGCCCAAGGTCATCTCTTCTGCGATACGACCGCCGTATAGCGAGCAGATCTGGCTGATCAGTGCACGCTTGGACAGGCTGTAGCGATCTTCTTCCGGCAGGAACATGGTCACACCAAGTGCGCGGCCGCGCGGAATGATCGACACCTTGTAGACCGGGTCGTGCTCAGGTACGACGCGGCCGACGATAGCGTGGCCGGCTTCGTGATAAGCAGTGTTCTGCTTCTCTTTCTCGGACATGACCATGGATTTGCGCTCGGCACCCATCATGATCTTGTCTTTGGCCAGTTCGAACTCTTTCATTTCGACGATGCGCTTGCCGGCACGGGCTGCGAACAACGACGCCTCGTTCACCAGGTTAGCCAGGTCGGCACCAGAGAAACCAGGAGTACCGCGAGCGATCACGGCCGGAGCGACGTCCTCACCCATTGGCACTTTGCGCATGTGGACTTTGAGAATCTGCTCACGACCACGGATATCCGGCAGGCCGACCACGACCTGACGGTCGAAACGACCCGGACGCAGCAAAGCAGGGTCCAGTACGTCTGGACGGTTGGTCGCAGCAATGACGATGATGCCGTCATTCATTTCGAAGCCGTCCATCTCTACCAGCAACTGGTTGAGGGTTTGTTCGCGCTCATCGTGACCGCCGCCCATGCCGGCGCCACGGTGGCGACCGACGGCGTCGATTTCATCGATGAAGATGATGCATGGCGCATGCTTCTTCGCCTGCTCGAACATGTCACGAACACGGCTGGCACCGACACCAACGAACATTTCGACAAAGTCGGAACCGGAAATAGTGAAGAACGGCACTTTGGCTTCGCCGGCAATTGCCTTGGCGAGCAAGGTTTTACCGGTACCCGGAGGACCGACCATCAGCACGCCGCGAGGAATGCGACCGCCCAGGCGCTGGAACTTGCCTGGATCGCGCAGGAACTCGACCAGCTCACCCACTTCTTCCTTGGCTTCGTCGCAACCGGCAACGTCAGCCAGGGTAGTTTTCACCTGATCCTCGGAGAGCAGGCGCGCCTTGCTCTTGCCGAAGCTCATCGGCCCACCTTTGCCACCAGCACCGCCCTGCATCTGCCGCATGAAGAACATGAACACGGCGATGATCACCAGGATCGGGAAGCTTGCAACCAGGAGCTGAGTCCAGATGCTTTGCTGCTCAGGCTGCTTGCCTTCAACCACAACGTGGTTGTCCACGAGGTCGCCGATCAGACCGTTGTCCTGGATTGCCGGACGAATGGTCTTGAAGCTGTCGCCATCGTTGCGCTTGCCGGTAATCACGTAGCCGTCAACTGCTACGCGCTCGACCTTGCCATCCTTGACCTGCTGGATGAAGTCGGAATAGTTGAGGGTCTGCGGCTCATTAGGGCTGGAGAAGTTGTTCATCACTGTCACCAGGACAGCCGCGATGATCAACCACAGGATCAGATTCTTTGCCATATCGTTCAATTAACTACCCTCTGAAGCAAGCTCCGCTAATGGCGCGCGCTTCGCATGATATTCACCGGCCTAACTTACTACATTACCTACGACTCTGGCAGGCGCCGTCTGTAACCCTTTGTGAAACACTTTCTACACAATATTCGCTAATGCTCGCGGGGCGAAATACGAAAATCCTATCGACCCGCAAAAAAACCTCGATTTACTCACTACGGCCGCGGTAGCCCCAAGCCAGCATGTATTGCTCGCGGGAACTGCCACGGGAAGAGTCCGGCTTGATCATCTGAACCTTGTCGAATTTCTGACGAGCGTCCTTCACGTAAGCATCAAACCCTTCGCCCTGAAACACCTTGATCACGAAATTACCACCCGGCTTGAGTATCCGAGCCGCCAGATCAAGAGCCAGCTCACATAGAAACATGGCTTTTGGCATGTCCACCTCAGGCGTACCACTCATATTGGGGGCCATATCGGAAATCACAAGGTCCACCTGCGAATTACCCACGGCTTCAAGGATCTGAGCGAGCACTTCGTCCTGGGTGAAGTCACCCTGGATGAAAGTCACGTCCGGAATGCTGTCCATTTCCAGGATGTCCGAGGCGATCAGACGCCCCTGACCACCGATCAGCCGACTAGTGACCTGCGACCAGCCGCCGGGCGCCGCACCCAGGTCGACAACGCTCATACCCGGACGGATCAGCTTGTATTTCTCCTGGACCTCCAGAAGCTTGTAACTCGCACGCGAGCGGTAACCATCCTTCTGCGCCTGCTTCACATAGGGATCATTGACATGTCTTTTCAGCCAACCAAGGCTTGTCTTGGAACGCGCCATTGGGCACCTCGATGATAAGGGTCGTGATTAATTGGGCGGATCCACGAACCCTCGGGTAAAATGGCCGCCATTTTACAGAATCCAGACTAAAGGGTCAGATTATGCCGCTCACTCAAGAGCAGAAGAAACAGTACAAATCCATTGGCCACCATCTGAAACCAGTTTTGATTGTGGCTGACAACGGTTTGACTGAAGGTGTGTTAGCCGAACTTGAACGCGCGCTGGCGGATCACGAGCTGATCAAAATCAAGCTCAACATCCTCGATCGCGAATCGCGCCTGGCAGCCATTGCAGAACTCTGCAAGGTCGGCAAAGCAGATCTGGTTCAGGTCATCGGCAAGATGGCACTGATTTATCGCAAGAACTTCAGCGTCAACAAGCAGCTGTCGAACGTCCATCGCTTCAAGTGATGACAAGGGTCAAGGGTGTGCTTCGCGCACCCTGACACTCCACCCAGGCACCGGTTGCATTACCAGCACCAGCCCGGAAAAGCCCAGAACAAGATAGCTGAACAGCTGCCATTGCACCGCCTCCGGCCAGCCTGCGTGCACCGCGAAGAACATCGCACACGCATACAACGCCATCATCAGCAGTTGCCCGCGAACATCTCGCCATAGACTGGCAAGGCCCTCGGCCTGAATCAGCACCAAAGCCTGAAAAACCACACACGCTGCGGCAAACCCCACCATCAGCGCATTCAGCATGCCTGCAATTTCGTCGATCAGCAGCGGCGCCAGGCCTATTCGCCCCAGCACCGGCAGCAGACCGATGTGCAACAACCACAGGCCGCCAACCCACAACATCTGGGTCAGCTGCCAAAGCATGGCGCCCGCACGTAGCGGGCGCCTTCTTTCAGATGTGGCGAACTTCGACAATCTCATACTCGATAACGCCACCCGGCGTTTTGACCGCCACCACGTCACCCTCTTCCTTGGCAATCAAGGCACGGGCAAGTGGCGAACCGACCGAAATCTTGCCGAGTTTGAAGTCAGCCTCATCCTCACCCACGATGTGGTAAGTGACGCGCTCATCAGTCTCGACGTTGGCGATCTCGACGGTAGTACCGAAAATCACTTTGCCGGTGTGAGGGATGGTCGTGACATCGATGACGACCTGATTCTGAATCCGGCCTTCGATGTCACGAATCCGCGCCTCGACCATACCCTGCTGCTCGCGAGCAGCGTGGTATTCGGCGTTCTCCTTCAGATCACCCAACTCGCGGGCCGTACCGATGTCCTGGCTCAACTTCGGACGGACGACCTTGGTCAGATGAGCGTGTTCTTCCTCCAGGGCTTTCGCGCCCTGGACCGTCATTGGGTATTTGATCATGCCTTCAATCCTGCGTGTAGATCCTGCAAGCGGCGCACGGTCTTCTCGGGACCGAACTTCAGCGCTTCGCAGATAGCTTCGCCAGCAGCAATGGTAGTGGTGCAATAAATCTTGTGCTGCAGGGCATTACGACGAATGGAGTAGGAATCGGCGATCGACTGGCGACCTTCGGTGGTGTTGATGATCAAGGTGACTTCGTCATTCTTGATCATGTCGACCACGTGCGGACGACCCTCGGTCACCTTGTTCACACGACGCACTTTCAGGCCTGCGGCTTCGATCAGCTTGGCAGTACCGGCAGTGGCGACCACTTCGAAGCCCAAGTTGATCAGATCACGGGCCACGCCTGCAACCAGTGGCTTGTCATCATCACGCACACTGATGAACGCGGTACCGCCAGTCGGCAGCACTTCGCTGGCGCCCATCTGGGCTTTGGCAAAGGCTTCGCCGAAGGTGTCGCCCACGCCCATCACCTCACCGGTGGACTTCATTTCCGGGCCCAGGATCGGGTCTACGCCAGGGAATTTGGCGAATGGGAATACCGCCTCTTTCACACTGTAGAAGTTCGGAATGATTTCTTTGGTGAAACCGACTTCTTTCAGGGTTTTACCGGCCATCACACGAGCCGCGATCATCGCCAGGGACACACCGATGCACTTGGAGACGAACGGTACGGTACGGGAAGCGCGCGGGTTGACTTCGATGACGTAGATGTCTTCGCCTTGCAGCGCCAACTGAACGTTCATCAGACCGATCACGCCCAGTTCCAGGGCCATTTTCTTGACCTGTTCGCGCATCTCGTCCTGGATATGTGCAGGCAGCGAGTACGGAGGCAGGGAGCATGCGGAGTCACCGGAAGTGAACGCCGGCCTGTTCGATGTGCTGCATGATCGCGCCGATCACCACATCCTTGCCGTCGCAGACCGCATCCACGTCCATTTCGATCGCGCAGTTGAGGAAGTGGTCCAGCAGCACCGGGCTGTCGTTGGACACTTGAACCGCTTCACGCAAATAGCGCTTGAGCTCTTCTTCTTCGTAGACGATTTCCATCGCACGACCGCCCAACACGTAGGACGGACGAACCACCAGCGGGTAACCGATCTTGGTAGCGGCACGAATCGCTTCGTCTTCACTGCGCACGGTGGCGTTAGGCGGCTGACGCAGGTTCAGGCGCTCAACCATCTGCTGGAAGCGCTCACGGTCTTCGGCACGGTCGATGGCGTCAGGGCTGGTACCGATGATTGGTACACCAGCAGCTTCCAGGGCACGGGCCAGTTTCAACGGAGTCTGGCCGCCGTACTGGACGATCACGCCTTTGGGCTTCTCGACGCGGACGATTTCCAGCACGTCTTCCAGGGTCACTGGTTCGAAGTACAGGCGATCGGAGGTGTCGTAGTCGGTGGAAACGGTTTCCGGGTTGCAGTTGACCATGATGGTTTCGTAACCGTCATCGCGCAGCGCCAGTGCAGCGTGTACGCAGCAGTAGTCGAACTCGATACCCTGGCCGATACGGTTAGGACCGCCACCCAGGATCATGATCTTGTCGCGACCCGATGGCGCGGCTTCGCACTCCTCTTCATAAGTGGAGTACAGGTAGGCAGTGTCGGTGGCGAACTCGGCGGCGCAGGTGTCAACGCGCTTGTAGACCGGGAACACTTCCAGTTTATGACGGTGAGTACGCAGGTTCTTCTCGGTCACACCCAGCAACTTGGCCAGACGCTGATCGGAGAAACCTTTGCGCTTGAGGCGGAACATCAGGTCGCGATCAATTGCCGACAGGCCCAGGGTCTTGACCTTCTCCTCTTCCTTGATCAGATCTTCGATCTGCACCAGGAACCAAGGGTCGATCATGTTCATGCCGAAGATGTCTTCGACCGACAGGCCGGCGCGGAACGCATCGGCGACGTACCAGATGCGCTCGGCGCCCGGCACGGTCAGTTCACGCTTGAGGATGCTCATGCTTTCCGGGTTGCTCAGGTCGAGCTTCTCGTCCAGACCGCAAACACCCACTTCCAGACCGCGCAGAGCTTTCTGCAGGGATTCCTGGAAGGTCCGGCCGATGGCCATGACTTCGCCGACCGACTTCATTTGCGTGGTCAGGCGCGCGTCAGCCTTGGCGAACTTCTCGAAAGCGAAGCGCGGCAGCTTGGTCACGACGTAGTCGATGGACGGTTCGAAGGACGCCGGAGTCTTGCCACCGGTGATGTCGTTCGACAGCTCATCCAGGGTGTAACCCACAGCCAGTTTGGCCGCGACCTTGGCGATCGGGAAACCAGTGGCTTTCGATGCCAGAGCCGAGGAACGGGATACCCGCGGGTTCATCTCGATGACCACCATTCGGCCAGTGTTCGGGCAGATGCCGAACTGGACGTTGGAGCCGCCGGTTTCCACGCCGATCTCGCGCAATACCGCCAGGGAGGCGTTACGCAGGATCTGGTATTCCTTGTCGGTCAGGGTCTGTGCTGGCGCAACAGTGATCGAGTCACCGGTGTGCACGCCCATCGGGTCGAAGTTTTCGATGGAGCAGACGATGATGCAGTTGTCCTTCTTATCGCGGACAACCTCCATCTCGTATTCTTTCCAGCCGATCAGGGATTCGTCGATCAAAAGCTCTTTGGTCGGCGACAGGTCCAGACCGCGAGCGCAGATTTCTTCGAACTCTTCACGGTTGTAAGCGATACCGCCACCGGTGCCGCCCATGGTGAAGGACGGGCGAATGATGCACGGGAAGCCCAGACGCTCGAGAACCGCGTTGGCCTCTTCCATGCTGTGGGCGATACCCGAACGCGGGCAGTCCAGACCGATGGATTTCATCGCCTTGTCGAAGCGCGAACGGTCTTCGGCCTTGTCGATGGTGTCAGCGTTGGCGCCGATCATTTCTACGCCGAACTTCTCCAGAACGCCTTCGCGCTCCAGGTCCAGGGCGCAGTTCAGAGCGGTCTGGCCACCCATGGTCGGCAGCAGTGCGTCCGGACGCTCTTTCTCGATGATCTTGGCAACGGTCTGCCATTTGATCGGCTCGATGTAAGTGGCGTCGGCCATGGCCGGGTCGGTCATGATGGTCGCCGGGTTGGAGTTCACCAGGATGACGCGGTAGCCCTCCTCGCGCAGGGCTTTACAGGCCTGGGCGCCGGAGTAGTCGAATTCGCAGGCCTGGCCGATCACGATCGGGCCAGCGCCGAGAATCAGGATGCTTTTAATGTCTGTACGTTTTGGCATGGGTTGTCACTCAAATCCGCAGGTCAGTCGGCAAGCCGTCTTGTTCAATCTCTGAAGCCTTGAGGGGGCCGCCGGTATCGGGACCGCCCTCAGGCTTCGCTACATCAGGGCGAGCGATTAGCGTCGCTTGGCCATTTCGTTGATGAAGCGATCAAACAGTGGCGCTACGTCGTTCGGGCCAGGGCTGGCTTCAGGGTGACCCTGGAAGCTGAAAGCGCTCTTGTCGGTACGCTCGATGCCTTGCAGGGTACCGTCGAACAGCGATTTGTGGATCGCCCGAACGTTGCCTGGCAGGGTCGCTTCGTCTACCGCGAAACCGTGGTTCTGGCTGGTGATCATCACCACACCGCTGTCCAGATCCTGGACCGGGTGGTTGGCACCGTGGTGGCCATGGCCCATTTTCAGGGTCTTGGCGCCGGAGGCCAGGGCCAGCAGTTGGTGGCCGAGGCAGATACCGAATACCGGGATCTCGGTTTCCAGCACGTCTTTAATGGCCTGGATCGCGTAGTCGCATGGCTCAGGGTCACCTGGGCCGTTGGACAAGAACACGCCGTCCGGTTTCAGTGCCAGAACATCAGCCGCTGGCGTTTGAGCTGGCACCACGGTCACGCGGCAACCGCGCTCGACCAGCATGCGCAGGATGTTGACCTTGACGCCGTAGTCGTAGGCCACCACGTGGTACGGCAGATCGGAAGCGTCGATGGTCGCGTGGCTGTCGGTTTTCAAATCCCAGACAGTCGAGCGCCATTCGTACTTCTCTTTGGTACTGACGACTTTTGCCAAGTCCATGCCTTTGAGGCCAGGGAAGCCCTGGGCGGCGGCAATGGCAGCTGCTTCGGAAATGTTGTCGCCAGCCATGATGCAGCCGTTCTGCGCGCCTTTCTCACGCAGGATGCGTGTCAGGCGGCGGGTGTCGATACCGGCGATAGCCACAACGTTGTTGGCTTTCAGGTAGTCGGACAGCGACATCGTGTTGCGCCAGTTGCTCGCAACCAGTGGCAGGTCACGGATGACCAGGCCAGCGGACCAGACGCGATCGGACTCGGCGTCTTCCGGCGTGGTGCCGGTGTTGCCGATGTGCGGGTAAGTCAGGGTAACGATCTGTTGGGCGTAGGAAGGATCGGTAAGGATTTCCTGATAGCCGGTCATTGCGGTGTTGAACACCACCTCACCAACGGTTTGACCGTCGGCTCCAATGGCTTCGCCGCGAAAAATGCTGCCATCAGCAAGGGCGAGTATGGCTGGCTTAGTCAAGAAGACCTCCCGTAAATAAAGCCTGAAAGGGCGATCGCAGGTTGTAAAAAAGCGGAGTGACGTATGGACACGTCACCCCGCTTGTTCACTGAATTATTCTGCGCGCTTTTAGTGGACACACTAAAGCTGTAGCTTACAGAAAAAGGCATTTTTGGTCTACCGCCAATGAGCCTTAAAGGCCGAGGAATGCGACAGGACGTCGCTTGGCGGTTTAAAACCGGGCTCAAACCCAACGTTTGAACCCGATTTCGGCTGCATCTTAACGCAGATCGAGCACGTCTTGCATGTCATAGAGGCCTGGCTCACGACCATCCAGCCACAAAGCTGCACGTACCGCTCCCTTAGCGAAGGTCATGCGGCTGGATGCCTTGTGGGTGATTTCCAGTCGCTCACCCTCACAGGCGAACAACACCGTGTGATCACCGACCACATCACCACCACGAACCGTGGCAAAACCGATCGTTTCACGCTCGCGCACACCGGTATGGCCTTCGCGACCATAGACCGCCACCTTCTGCAGATCACGATCCAGCGCACTGGCGATCACTTCGCCCATCCGCAGAGCCGTGCCTGAAGGCGCATCGATCTTGTGCCGATGATGAGCCTCGATGATTTCGATGTCAGCCTCATCACCCAGCACACGAGCCGCCATATCGAGCAGTTTCAGCGACAGGTTTACACCGACACTGAAATTGGCCGCGAACACAATCGCAATATCCTTGCTCGCCTCGGCCAGCAACTGCTTCTGCGCAGCGTCCAGCCCAGTGGTGCCGATCACCATGGACTTGCCCGCCTTACGGCAGAACTCCAGGTTTTTCAGCATCACTTCCGGGAGCGTGAAGTCGATCAGCACATCGAACTCATCGGCCACCGCATCCAGCTTACCGGACAGCGGCACACCGATTCGGCCCAGCGATGCCAGCTCACCGGCATCCACGCCAATCAGCGTGCTACCGGGGCGCACAATGGCTGCCGTCAGACCGGTAAGCGGCGCGCGTTGCTGTACCGCCTCGACCAGGATCTTGCCCATGCGGCCGGCGGCGCCCATCACAGCTATACGTCGCATGCTCACTCCTTACAAATCGCCGAAGAAGCGCTTCACGCCTTCGAACCAACCAGTGGTTTTCGGCGAATGACTGTTGTCGTCCGCCAGGGAGCTGCGGAACTCTTCCAGCAATTCGCGCTGACGACGACCCAGGTTGACCGGGGTTTCGACCGCCACGCGACACATCAGGTCGCCAGCACCGCCGCCGCGAACCGGCGCAACACCTTTGCCGCGAACACGGAACTGCTTACCGGTCTGAGTCCCTTCAGGGATCTTCAACTTGACTCGACCATCGAGGGTCGGGATCTCCAGTTCGCCGCCCAGCGCTGCGTCGACGAATACTGATCGGCACTTCGCAGAACAAGTGCTTGCCGTCACGCTGGAAGATCGCGTGCTCGCGCACATTGATTACCACGTACAGGTCGCCGGTCGGGCCACCCTGCGCCCCCGCCTCGCCTTCACCAGACAGACGAATACGGTCACCGGTATCGACACCGGCCGGCACTTTCACCGACAGGGTCTTGTACTCTTCGACGCGACCTTCGCCGTGGCAGGAATCGCACGGATCGGAAATGATCTTGCCCTGGCCATGGCAGCGCGGGCAGGTCTGCTGCACCGAGAAGAAGCCCTGCTGCATGCGTACTTGACCAATCCCGCCACAGGTCGGGCAAGTGATCGGCGAGGAGCCTTTCTTGGCGCCCGAGCCGTCGCACGGCTTGCAGTTGACCAGTGTCGGAACACGGATATTCACGGTCGTGCCGCGCACCGCTTCTTCCAGGTTCAGCTCCAGGGTGTAACGCAGGTCGCTGCCGCGCTGAGCACCACCACGGGAACCGCCGCGACCGCCACCGAAGAAGTCACTGAAGACATCGCCAAAGATATCGGAGAAGTTCTGACCGCCAAACCCGGCACCGCCGCCACCCATGCTCGGGTCGACACCGGCATGACCGTATTGGTCATAGGCCGCGCGCTTGCTGGAATCGGACAGCACTTCGTAGGCCTCGTTGGCCTCTTTGAACATATCTTCCGACGCTTTGTCATCGGGATTACGGTCCGGGTGGTGCTTCATCGCCAGGCGACGGTAGGCCTTTTTCAGGTCCGCTTCGCTTGAACCACGCTCAACACCCAATACTTCGTAATAGTCACGCTTTGCCATAAGTCTTTGCACTCTTAAGGACGTTCGGCAAACCTCTCCTGAGCCTCGCCAAACTCGTTGAGCCCCAATACAGGCCCGGACCCAACTCACGTCAATTCAACGATCCTGGTCTTTGATTCAATGCGGTACTTTTGACTCGAAAAGCAGGAGCATTTCCGGCCATACCATCAGCACCCGAACGGTTGTCGCATGCTGTAAAAATTCGCTAACTCCAGACACGCCAACGCGGGAGCAAGCTCCCGCGCGGCGACATCCTACCAGTCACCGCCTGAAGGCAGTCAACCGGGCGACCAACAACTTACTTGTGGTCTTTGACTTCTTCGAACTCAGCATCGACAACGTCATCAGCTTTTTCGGCTTTTTCGTCGTGCGGTGCCGCGCCTTCAGCTGGCTGAGCCTGCTCGGCGTACATTTTCTGAGCCACTGGCGCGGAGACCTTGGACAGCTCTTCAACCTTGGCTTCGATAGCTGCCTTGTCATCGCCCTTGATGGCGGTTTCCAGGGCAACTACCGCTGCTTCGATTGCAGTCTTCTCTTCAGCGCTCACTTTGTCGCCAGCATCAGCGACCATTTTGCGCGTCGAGTGAACCAGTGCGTCGCCCTGGTTACGGGCGCTGGCCAGCTCTTCGAACTTGCGGTCTTCTTCAGCGTTCACTTCAGCATCACGAACCATCTGCTGAATTTCTTCCTCGGACAGACCGGAGTTGGCCTTGATCACGATCGACTGAGTCTTGCCGGTAGCCTTGTCTTTCGCGCCTACGTGCAGGATGCCGTTGGCGTCGATGTCGAAGGTCACTTCGATTTGTGGCACGCCACGTGGTGCTGGTGGAATCTCGGCCAGGTCGAACTTGCCCAGGGACTTGTTCTGTGTGGCTTGCTTACGCTCACCTTGCAGCACGTGAATGGTCACAGCGCTCTGGTTGTCGTCGGCAGTCGAGAACACTTGCGACTTCTTGGTAGGAATCGTGGTGTTTTTCTCGATCAGCGCGGTCATCACGCCACCCATGGTTTCGATACCCAGAGTCAGCGGGCTGACGTCGAGCAGCAGAACGTCTTTTACGTCACCGGCCAATACTGCGCCCTGGATAGCAGCACCCATGGCAACAGCTTCGTCAGGGTTGACGTCTTTACGTGCTTCTTTACCGAAGAAATCGGTCACCAGCTTCTGAACCAATGGCATGCGGGTCTGACCGCCAACCAGGATCACGTCGTTGATCGAACCAACGTCGATGCCGGCGTCTTTCATCGCGATGCGGCAAGGTTCGATGGTGCGCTGAACCAGGTCTTCCACCAGCGCTTCAAGCTTGGCGCGGGAGATTTTCACGTTCAAGTGCTTAGGACCGGTAGCGTCTGCAGTGATGTACGGCAGGTTCACGTCGGTCGACTGGCTCGAGGACAGTTCGATCTTGGCTTTCTCGGCAGCTTCTTTCAGGCGCTGCATGGCCAGCGGGTCACCCTTGAGGTTCATGCCGCTTTCTTTCTTGAATTCGTCGACGAGGTAGTCGATCAGACGAATGTCAAAGTCTTCACCGCCCAGGAAAGTGTCGCCGTTGGTGGCCAATACTTCGAACTGGTGCTCGCCATCGACTTCAGCGATCTCGATCACGGAAACGTCGAAAGTACCGCCGCCCAAGTCGTAAACGATCACGGTGTGATCGCCTTTCGCCTTGTCCATACCGTAAGCCAGAGCGGCTGCGGTTGGTTCGTTGATGATACGTTTAACGTCCAGACCCGCGATGCGACCGGCGTCTTTGGTGGCTTGGCGCTGGCTGTCGTTGAAGTAGGCCGGAACGGTGATCACCGCTTCGGTCACAGGCTCGCCGAGGTAGTCTTCGGCGGTCTTCTTCATTTTCTTCAGAATTTCAGCCGAGATTTGTGGCGGAGCCATTTTCTGGCCGTTCACTTCAACCCAGGCGTCGCTGTTGTCAGCCTTGACGATCTTGTAAGGGACCATCTGGATGTCTTTCTGTACGACTTCTTCGTCGAAACGACGACCGATCAGACGCTTCACCGCGTACAGGGTGTTATGCGGATTGGTCACTGCCTGACGCTTGGCCGACTGGCCAACCAGGATTTCGCCATCGTTGGCATAAGCGATGATCGACGGCGTGGTACGCGCGCCTTCAGCGTTTTCAATAACTTTGGCCTTGCCGTTTTCCAGCACGGAGACGCAGGAGTTGGTAGTCCCCAGGTCGATACCGATAATTTTGCCCATGTTCACTCTCCCGAAACTTTGGATTTGGATGCCGCAGCAGTGGTGGCTGACTGCGGTAGCACTTAAACGCTTGACTTCTAAATGGGGGCCTTGCGGCTAATTTCAAGCCTGCTCGTCAATCGAAGGCGAAACCGGCGCAGGGGCCTTGCTGACCACAACCATGGCCGGGCGCAGCAGGCGACCGTGAAGCTGGTAGCCCTTCTGAAATACCTTGAGCACGCTGTTTGGCTCGACGTCGGCGCTTTCCTGCATGGCCATTGCCTGATGGTGCGAAGCATTGAAGGGTTCGCCTTCAGGATCGATCGCTTCCAGGTGATAGCGCTTCAGGGTGTCCTGGAACATTTTCAGGGTCAGCTCGATCCCTTCGCGCATCGGACGAATGTTTTCGTCGTCAGGGTTGGACAGCTCCAGGCCGCGCTCCAGACTGTCGATGATCGGCAGCAGGTCGCCAGCGAACTTTTCCAGGGCGAATTTGTGAGCTTTTTCCACGTCCTGCTCGGCACGACGGCGGACGTTCTGCAGATCGGCGGCTACACGCAAAGCCTGATCCTGCGCACCAGCCAATTGCTCTTCGAGCACTTGTACACGAGCCGCCAGGTCTTCACCCGAAGCCTCGGGGCCCTGGTTGGCGTCTAGATTTTGCGTATCCACTGTCTGTTCGTCAGCCATAGATTTCTCCTTCCAATATCGTCCGCGAGCTCAACTCGCGCTTCTGCCCCGGTATATGGGGCCGCAAAATTCAGCTTCAAGGGGTATTTGATGATTAACCCTACAAAAAACAGATGCATTGTCATTCCTCTACGCGCTAAGGATTTCTTTCAATCAAGCAAATCGACCTAAGAGGGGGCATTGTCAGCCAGAAACAAAACACTGTATAAATAACCAGACCTAAAGCCTGGGAGCGGCCTTTATGCTGGTGCACCTGTCCGTACACAACTACGCCATTGTTGAACATCTCGATCTTGAACTCGATCGCGGGATGAGCGTGATCACAGGGGAAACCGGCGCCGGCAAGTCGATCATGCTCGACGCCCTGGGCCTGACCCTGGGCGATCGCGCCGACAGCGGCGTGGTCCGCCCGGGTGCCGACAAGGCCGATATCCTGGCTACGTTCGACCTCGTCGACATCCCGGAAGCCAGCGCCTGGCTGGCCGAGCGCGACCTCGAGAACGACGGCCCGTGCATTCTGCGGCGAGTGATCACCGCCGAAGGTCGCTCACGCGGCTACATCAATGGCACACCCTGCCCCCTCGGCGACCTGAAGGCCCTGGGCGAGCTGCTGATCGACATCCACAGCCAGCACGAGCACCAATCCCTGCTCAAGACCGATACCCACCGCCGCCTGCTCGACGAGTACGCCGGCGCCACGGACCTGGCCCGCCAGGTGCAACTGGCCGCCCAACGCTGGCGTCAGACCCGTCAGGAACTGGAGCGCCTCTCCAACTCCGGCGACGAACAGCGCGCTCGTCATCAGTTGCTCAGCTATCAACTCGAAGAACTGGAAAATCTCGGCCTCGGCGAAAACGAGTTGGAACAGCTGGAACAAGAGCACAAGAACCTGACCAACGCCGAAACCTTGCTGGGCATTTGTCGGCAAGTGGTCGAACAATGCAGCGAAAGCGATTCCGGCAATGTATTGAATGCATTGACCGCCAGCCTCAACCGCTTGTCGAGCGTGAATAATTCGATCGGTGCCCTTGGCGAAGCCAGCAGCCTGCTGACCAGCGCGCAGATCCAGGTTGAAGAGGCCGTGGGCGAGCTGAACCGTTTTCTCGACAATTTTGATGCTGACCCGGCACGTCTTCAGTACCTGGAAGAGCGCCTCGATGCCATTTATACCCTGGCGCGCAAACACCGCATCCAGCCGACCGAAGTCGCCGAGATGCAGCAGAAACTGCTCGATGAAATCGAAACCCTGAATGCCAATGACGAATCTATCGAACGACTGAGTGATGAGCTGGCCTCCTACGGCCGCCATTATCAGGAGAAGGCTCGGGAATTGAGCGACCTGCGCCATCAAGCCTCGAACAATCTGGCCAGCGCCGTGGAACAGGAAATCCAGCGCCTGGGCATGCCTGGCGGGCGCTTCACCATCGAACTGCGCCCTAACAGCAGCGATGAATTGCTGCCCAATGGGCTCGAACAGGTAGAGCTGTTGGTCAGTGCGAACCCAGGGCAACCTTTGAAAGCTCTGGCCAAAGTGGCATCGGGTGGCGAGCTGTCGCGTATCAGCCTGGCGATTCAGGTAATCACCGCACAGACATCGCGCGTACCGACACTGGTGTTCGACGAAGTGGACGTGGGTATCGGTGGCCCGACGGCCGAGATTGTCGGCCAATTGCTGCGACGCCTCGGGGAACGCGGACAGGTGTTGACCGTGACTCACTTGCCGCAAGTGGCAGCGCAAGGGCATCAACATCTATTCGTGCACAAGGTCCGCGGTGAGGAGGCTACGCATACGGCCGTCTCCAAACTGAGCAAGAATGATCGTGTCGAAGAAGTGGCGCGGATGCTGGGCGGCATCGACCTCACCAAGGAGTCCTTGGCCCACGCGAAGAAAATGGTCGTCACCGCGAAAATTTAAGAACGGCAGAAAGCACGAAGGCGACCCTGGGGTCGCCTTCGTTCGTTTCGCGAACCCGAAGTTCGCGCGACATGCTTACTTTTTCTTGCGCACGTACAGTACAAGATTGTGATCAACCATCTCGAAGCCATACTTGTCGACGATTGCTTTCTGCAGCCGCTCGATTTCTTCGTCGAAGAATTCGATCACTTCACTGGTCTCGACGTTGACCATATGGTCGTGATGCTTGCCGTCGTCCAGCTCGAAGACCGCATGGCCTCCATCGAAGTTGTGTCGCACCACAAGGCCAGCTGCCTCGAACTGGGTCAGAACACGGTAAACCGTGGCCAGACCGACGTCCTCACCAGCCTCCATCAGCGCCTTGTAGACATCCTCGGCACTCATGTGGCGTTGCTCGGCGGAATCGAGCATTTGCAGAATTTTGACCCGTGGAAGGGTCACTTTGAGGCCGGCTTTGCGTAGTTCGCTATTTTCAACCATGGTCAGCTTTCTCGCGATGCTGCTTCGCAGCTTCTCTTAATGCGGGTATGATCGGCGTTTACGTTGTCCCAGCCAAGATAGTGGAAGTCGCCCACCGATGCAAAACACCAAGCTCTTGCTAACCAGTTTCACCTTTGTGGGACTGCTCGCACTCGCCGGTTGTTCATTCCCCGGGGTTTACAAAATCGACATCCAGCAGGGCAATGTCGTCACGCAGGACATGATAGACCAGTTACGCCCGGGAATGACCCGCCGGCAAGTACGGTTTATCATGGGCAACCCTCTGCTGACCGACACGTTCCATGCCGATCGCTGGGATTATCTGTATAGCTTGCAACCCGGTGGCGGTGAACGCCAACAGGAACGCATTAGCGTTATCTTCAACCCAAATGACCAACTTGTCAGCCTCTCTGGCGATTTCATGCCAGGCGTGAGCCGCGACGAGGCCATTCTCGGCAAGGACAGCGGTACCACCGTGACCGCGCCGGCAGAAAACGCCGAGAAGCCGAAACCAGAAAAGCCGGTCAAGCCAGGTTCGTTGCTGGATCAGATCCAGAAGGACGTGGACAACGTAGAAACCGTCCCGGTCCCGACACCAGAACCGCTGGAAACCTCGCCGCAATAATTTGCGACGCAATAAAAAACCCGGAATATCCGGGTTTTTTATTGCCTGGCGTTTAACCGAATCACTGATTCCGGGCTTTGGCCTCGGCCGCTTTGGCTGCACGCAACCGACGAACTTCCTTCGGATCCGCCAGCAACGGCCGGTAAATCTCAATGCGATCCCCTGCGTGAAGAGGATGAATGGCCGGCTCAGCGATGACTTTGCCGAAGATGCCAACCGGACAACTGACCAGATCCAACTCAGGAAACTCGCTGCTCAGCCCGGATTTGAGCAATGCATCCCGCACCGTTGCGCCCGCCGGCACCGTTACGGTCAGCAGCACCTGACGATCAACAGCGGCATACACCACTTCGACCTTGACCATGGCGTCAACCATGCATCTGTTTCGCACGCTGGCAAAACGCGTCCATCAGCGTATTTGCCGCCTGATTGAACAAAGGCCCCAATGTCGCGCGTACCAGCGGCCCCGAGTAGTCGAACGACAAGTCCAGACTGATCTTGCAGGCCTTCTCACCCAACGGCTTGAACACCCAGACGCCATGCAACTGGCTGAACGGACCTTCCTCGAGGTTCATCTCGATCGAACGCCCGGGCACCAGGGTATTACGCGTCACGAAATGCTGGCTAAGGCCACCCTTGGCCACGCCGACACTGGCACGCATGAGCTCAGGCGAGCTCTCCAGGACTTCGGCCGACGAGCACCACGGCAGGAATTCCGGATAGCGCGCCACGTCGTTGACCAGGTCATAAAGCGCTTGTGCCGGATACGGCAGCAGGGCCGAACGTTGAATGTGTGTCGTCATGTCAGCGTTACTTCCACAGCTGGGCGGCAAACACTACGAGAATGCCGATGGGCGCCACATAGCGCATCAAGAACAGGGACAGGGCGAACAGCACCGGACGGCGGATCAACAATTCGTCGCGCACCGCTTCACGCCCCATCACCCAGCCCGCAAACACCACGAAACACAAACCACCGAGTGGCAACATGATCCGCGAGGTGAAGAAGTCGATCACACCAAAGAAGTCCAGGCCACCGGCTGCTCCCCATTGGTAGAGATGGAACATTGCGCCTTCGTTCACGAAAAACTTGGCTTGCTTCCAGATATTGAAAGAAAACACAGTGCCCAAGCCGACGAACCAGCAGATGAATGCCAGCCAGAAGGTGACCCAGGCGCGGCTGATCTTCGTGCGCTCAACCAGGTAAGCCACCATCGGCTCGAGCAGGGAAATCGCCGAACTCCAGGCCGCAATCGCTACCAGCACGAAGAACACTACGCCCATCAACTGGCCGAACGCTACGTTACCGAAGGCAAATGGCAGGCTGACGAACATCAGGCCAGGGCCTTCACTCGGGTTCAAGCCGGCAGCGAACACAATCGGAAACAATGCCAGACCGGCCACCAGGGAAACGAAAGTGTCGAGCAGTGCCACACCGACAACGGTGCCGGAAATCGATGAGCTCTTCGGCATATAAGCACCGTAGATCATGATCGAACCGACGCCCACGCTCAGGGAGAAAAACGCGTGCCCCATGGCCGGCAGCAAGCCGTCGAGTACTTTTTCAGGGTGGAAGTCAAACATGAAATGCACGCCCTCCATGAAATGGCCGGTGGTCATGCTGTAGCCCAGCAGGACAATCACCATCACGAACAGCAGCGGCATCATGATCCGAAGGCTGCGCTCCAGCCCGGCGACTACACCTTTGGCGATCACCACGGCGGAGAGGAGCATGAAAATCGTGTGCCAAAGTGTCAGACGCCAAGGGTCGGCGATCACATTGCCGAAGTAGGCACCGACCTGATCAGGCGTCGCCCCCTGGAAATCGCCACGCCCCATGTCGATGATGTAATCCAGCGACCAACCGCCGACCACACTATAGAAAGACAGGATCAACAACGCCGTGATCATCCCGGCAAATGCGCCCCAGGACCACTTCGCCGAATGCCCCGCGTCCAGCGCCAGGACCTTCAAGGCGTTAGCCGGGCTCTGCCGCGCGCGCCGGCCAATCAGGGTTTCGGCCAGCATGACGGGCACACCGATCAGCGCGATGCAGGCCAGGAACATCAGCACGAACGCTCCGCCACCATAGACGCCGACCATGTAAGGGAATTTCCAGATACTACCCAAACCCACGGCCGAACCGGTCGCGGCGAGTATGAAGACCCAGCGGCTAGCCCAACTGCCGTGGACAGAAACCTTGTCTGTCGACATCGTTATCACGCCCAAGCGTTCAAAAAAGAGGCCGCATTGTCCGGGATTCAATCAACCTGCTCAAGCACGTAGCGACACCGTAGCCGACAGCCGTGTAACTCCATATAATGCCGCCCCTATGGCTAAACAGAAGAAACACCCAACAGGGACCATCGCGCAAAACAAAAAGGCGCGACACGATTACTTCATCGAACATCGGTTCGAGGCTGGTCTGGTCCTGGCCGGCTGGGAAGTAAAAAGTCTGCGGGCAAGCAAGCTACAACTGGTTGACAGTTACGTACTGCTCAAGGATGGCGAAGCCTGGCTGCTCGGCAGCCACATCACTCCGCTGACCACCGCCAGCACCCACGTCATTGCCGATCCGGTCCGCACCCGAAAATTGCTGCTCAACCGGCGCGAGCTGGAAAAGCTGGCCGCAGCCGTGCAGCAAAAAGGTTACGCCTGCGTGTGCCTGTCCTGGTACTGGAGCAAGCACATGGTCAAGTGCGAGATCGCTCTGGGCAAGGGCAAGAAGGAATACGACAAGCGCGATACCGAACGCGAACGCGACGCCGGTCGCGAGTTGCAGCGTGCGGTGCGCAACAAGGGCAAGGAAGAGTAATTTTTCCTGCCTTATCGCGGCTTTTGTGGCGAGGGAGCTTGCTCCCGCTCGGCTGCGAAGCAGTCGTAAACGATCTGCTTAACAGTGCTGGCCTGGGGGCCGCTTCGCGCCCCAGCGGGAGCAAGCTCCCTCGCCACAGAGAAGCTGATTACATCCCCTTGCGCCGCTCCGCCCGAGCCACACGCTGCACTTCCTGACGCACCTCTTCCAGCACTTCCTGCACATACAAAATGTGCCGACTGGAAACTTCCCGCGCCTGCTCCGCATGCCCCTCGATAATCGCCAGGTACAACTCCCGGTGCTGCGCGATCAGCATGTCACGGGTTTCGGCGCGCTGTTTGTACATGCCGCCGATGTTGGTCACCACGTTGCGCTTGAGCAGGTCGAACAGCCCGCGAATGGTGTGCAGCAACACAGCGTTATGGCTGGCTTCGGCGATTGCCAAGTGAAACTTTGCGTCCGCCGCGCCCTCTTCCGCCCGACTCACTTCGTCATGGCGCGAATAGCAGTCCTGTAACTCGTCGAACGCCGCCGTCAGCCGCTCGCGATCCACCTCGGTTGCGCGCAATGCAGCGTAGTAAGCACAAGAGGCTTCCAGCGTATGACGAAACTCCAGCAAGTCGCGCTGGGCCTCGGGGTTGCTTTCCAGCAGATGCAATAGCGGATCGCTGAACGTCGAGCCCAGGGATTCCACCACATAGTTGCCGCCGCCCTGACGACTGACCAGCAGCCCTTTGGCCGTCAGTTTCTGAATCGCTTCGCGCAACGAAGGACGTGACACGCCGAACTGCTCGGCCAACGCACGCTCTGCCGGCAAGCGCTCACCCGCCTTCAAGGTGCCCTCGAGGATCATCCCCTCGAGCTGCTCGACAATATCGTCAGACAAACGGCGCTGCCGAATCTGATCAAACCCCATCACTCAATTCTCCACGATCCCGGCGGCTCGCCGGGCTCTCTATTCTGGCCTATTGACGGTGCGCCAGCACCTACCAGACGACGCTTGATCGAACAGATCAGATGCGTTCTGCACCGCTCATTCGACAAAAGTTCTAGGGCGGCAAATTGACACACCGCATACAAGGCTTTTACCCTAGCCAACAGCGATTGTAAATTGGTATTACCAATTAACCAAGAACGCTGACCAGTGCCTGACCAACAACAATTAGGGGCCACCCCATATGCAAACCTGGCAACAGCTCTACAGCCCGCTCGGCAGTCTCGGCGTGTCCGCACTCGCGGCCGTCATCCCCATCGTATTTTTCTTCCTCGCCTTGGCCGTGTTCCGCCTCAAAGGACATGTGGCCGGCAGCATTACCCTGGCCTTGGCCATTGTCGTGGCAATCTTTGCCTTCCATATGCCGGTCGATATGGCTTTCGCCGCTGCCGGGTATGGCTTCGCCTACGGCTTGTGGCCGATTGCGTGGATCATCGTGGCGGCGGTGTTCCTCTACAAACTGACGGTCAAGAGTGGCCAGTTCGAAGTGATCCGCAGCTCGGTGCTGTCGATCACCGACGACCAGCGCCTGCAAGTGCTGTTGATCGGTTTCTGCTTCGGCGCGTTCCTGGAAGGTGCAGCCGGTTTCGGTGCGCCGGTAGCGATTACCGCCGCGCTGCTGGTGGGACTGGGCTTCAACCCGCTGTACGCCGCCGGCCTGTGCCTGATCGCCAATACCGCGCCAGTGGCCTTCGGTGCCCTGGGGATTCCGATCATCGTTGCCGGGCAAGTCACTGGCATCGACGCGTTCAAGATCGGCGCCATGACCGGCCGCCAACTGCCATTGCTGTCGTTGTTCGTACCGTTCTGGCTGGTGTTCATGATGGACGGCCTGCGCGGCGTTCGGGAAACCTGGCCGGCCGCACTGGTGGCCGGCTTGAGCTTCGCCATCACCCAGTACTTCACCTCGAACTTCATCGGCCCGGAACTGCCAGACATCACCTCGGCATTGGTCAGCCTGATTTCTCTGACGCTGTTCCTGAAAGTCTGGCAGCCAAAACGCGCCGCCGGCCAACACATCGTCGGCGCCGTCTCGGCTTCCGTGGTGGCCAGCACCGGTGGTTTCGGCCAACCGCGCACCACCGTGGCTTCGCCTTACAGCCTGGGGGAAATTTTCAAAGCCTGGTCGCCGTTCCTGATCCTCACCGTATTGGTCACCATCTGGACGCTGAAACCGTTCAAGGCCATGTTCGCTGCGGGCGGCTCGATGTATAGCTGGGTGTTCAACTTCGCGATTCCGCACCTGGATCAAATGGTGATCAAGGTCGCCCCGATCGTGACGGCCCCGACGGCGATTCCAGCAGTGTTCAAGCTTGATCCGATTTCCGCGACCGGCACGGCGATTTTCTTCTCCGCGCTGATCTCGATGCTGGTGCTGAAGGTCAATATAAAAATTGGTCTGACCACTTTGAAAGAAACGTTCTACGAACTGCGCTGGCCAATTTTGTCCATCGGCATGGTGCTGGCCTTTGCCTTCGTCACCAACTACTCAGGCATGTCGTCGACCATGGCCCTGGTACTGGCAGGCACCGGCGCGGCATTCCCGTTCTTCTCGCCATTCCTCGGCTGGCTCGGCGTGTTTCTGACCGGCTCCGATACCTCATCCAACGCATTGTTCAGCTCGCTGCAAGCGACTACCGCGCACCAGATCGGCGTCAACGACACCTTGCTGGTAGCCGCGAACACCAGCGGCGGGGTGACCGGCAAGATGATCTCGCCGCAATCGATCGCCGTGGCCTGCGCCGCGACCGGGCTGGTGGGCAAAGAATCGGATCTGTTCCGCTTCACCCTCAAGCACAGCCTATTCTTTGCAACGATCGTCGGCCTGATCACATTGGCTCAGGCTTACTGGTTCCCCGGCATGCTGGTGCACTAAGAACTACACACGACACGGAAAAAACCGACGCCGGGTTACGCCCCCGGCGTCAGCTATTCACAACCGGGTCTGCAAGGCTGCTGAAAGCTTCCCTCTCTATATTCAGCAGCCTCAGCGGACGGATAACCGGGACCACCCGGAGACACGCCTGATGAGCGAGCTTTTTTACAACGCTGTGCCGAACGCGACCCGCGTCGCCCCGCCACTGCCCGAGCCTCGGCAATACCCCAGCGAGAAACCGTCACGGGTCTACCTGTTCGGAACTTGCGTGGTGGATTTGTTCTACCCGGAAGCAGGGATAGATGCGATCCACTTACTGGAACGCGAAGGCATTCGTGTCGACTACCCGCAAGGGCAGAGCTGCTGCGGGCAACCGGCCTACACCTCGGGTTACACCGAACAGGCAAGGACCGTGGCGCGCTCGCAACTGGCGCTGTTTGCCGGAGATTACCCGGTAGTGGTGCCATCGGGGTCTTGTGCGGGGATGTTGCGTGAACACTATGCCGACTTGTTCAAGGATGAGCCGCAAACGCTGAAACAGGTTCAAGCCCTCGCGGCACGCACCTACGAACTGAGCGAGTTCCTGCTGTTTGTCTGCAAGGTGCAACTCAAGGACAGTGGCGAACCGGTGAAAGTGGCGCTGCACACGTCGTGCTCGGCACGCCGTGAAATGAACACCCACCTGCACGGCCGTGAGTTGTTGGCGCAACTGAGCAATGTGGAGCGAGTAGATCACAGCCATGAAAGTGAATGCTGTGGCTTTGGTGGGACTTTCAGCGTCCGTATGCCAGATATTTCCGGCGCGATGGTGGCTGACAAGACCCGGTCGTTGAAGGAATCCGGTGCGCACAAGGTACTCAGTGCCGACTGCGGTTGCCTGATGAACATCAACGGCTCACTGGAAAAACAGCAGGAAGCATTGCGCGGTCAGCATCTGGCCAGTTTCCTTTGGCAGCGTACCGGAGGTGCCCGATGAGCACCTCCACGATTATTCCTACGGTTGCCGTCGAAGAAGATTTTCGCGCCAGGGCTCACAAGGCGTTGGCTGACACGCAACTGCGAAACAACTTTCGCAGCGCGATGGATTCACTGATGAGCAAACGGGCAGCGTCCTTCAGCGATGCCCATGAAAGAGAACATTTGCGAGTGCTGGGCAATGCTGTCCGCGCCCGTGCGTTATCCAAGTTGCCCGACCTGCTCGAGCAACTTGAACAGAACCTGACCCGCAACGGTGTGACAGTGCACTGGGCGGAAACGGTGGACGAAGCTAATGGCATCGTCCTCTCGATCATCCGCGCTCACGAGGGGCGGCAAGTGATCAAGGGCAAATCGATGGTCAGCGAAGAGATGGAAATGAATCACTTCCTCGCTGAACAGGGCATTGAATGCCTGGAATCGGACATGGGCGAGTACATCGTCCAGCTCGACCACGAGAAGCCTTCACACATTATTATGCCGGCGATCCACAAGAATGCCGGTCAGGTCGCGTCCTTGTTCCACGACAAACTTGGCGTGGAGTACACCAGGGACGTTGACCAACTCATTCAGATCGGTCGCAAGGTCTTGCGACAGAAATTCTTCGAAGCGGACATCGGCGTCTCCGGCGTCAACTTCGCCGTGGCCGAAACCGGCACCTTGCTGCTGGTGGAAAACGAAGGCAACGGGCGCATGTCGACCACCGTGCCGCCTGTGCACATTGCCGTCACGGGCATCGAGAAAGTCGTCGAAAACCTGCGCGATGTTGTACCGCTGTTGTCGCTGCTGACCCGCTCGGCCCTCGGCCAGCCGATCACCACCTACGTCAACATGATCTCCGGCCCGCGCAAGGAGCATGAACTCGACGGCCCGCAGGAAGTGCATCTGGTGCTGCTCGATAACGGTCGCAGCCAGGCATTCGCCGACAGCGAATTGCGCCAGACCCTGAACTGCATCCGCTGCGGCGCCTGTATGAATCATTGCCCGGTCTACACCCGAATCGGCGGCCATGCCTATGGGGAGGTTTACCCTGGGCCTATCGGAAAAATCATCACCCCGCACATGGTCGGTCTGGCGAAAGTCCCCGACCACCCGAGTGCGTCGTCGCTATGCGGCGCCTGCGGTGAAGTCTGCCCGGTAAAAATTCCGATCCCCGCATTGCTGCGTCGCCTACGTGAAGAGAACGTCAAGGCTCCGGACAGCCCCAATCAAGTCATGCGTGGCCAGGGCAGCAAGTACTCGCGCAAGGAACGGTTGATCTGGAACGCCTGGGCGAAACTCAACAGCTCGCCAACGCTCTATCGCCTGTTCGGCTTCTTCGCCACCCGCCTGCGCGCACTCACCCCGAACAACGTCGGCCCATGGACGCAGAACCACAGCGCACCGAAACCCGCCGCTCGCTCACTGCATGACATGGCCCGCGAGCATCTGGCCAAACAGGGAGACCGTTGATGAGCGCCAAACAAAATATCCTCGCCAAATTGCGCAACAGTCTGACGGGCACCACACCTGTGGCTGACAACTTCGATGTCGAATTGGTGACAGCGCCCTACACCTACACAGCCGAGCAACGCATCCCGCAACTGCGTAAGTTGATGGAAGCGGTGCACACGGAAATTCATCTGACGTCCAGAGATGACTGGCCCGAATTACTGGCGCAACTGCTGCGGGATCGCCAGTTGCCGAGCCTGTTGATCGCGCCGACAACACCCCACGGTCAACGTGTCACTCAGCACTGGGCGAAAAATCCTGGCTTGCCGACGCTCAAAGCCTACGACCGCCCGATCGAGGAATGGAAAGCCGAGTTGTTTAACGACATCCCCGCCAGCCTGACCACCACCCTTGGCGCGATCGCCGCGACAGGCAGCCTGATTCTCTGGCCGACGCGGGAAGAACCGCGCCTGATGAGCCTGGTGCCGCCAGTGCATTTCGCCCTGCTCAAGGCCAGCGAAATCCGCGACAACTTCTATCAGGTGCAGCAGGAGTTCGAATGGGCTCAGGGCATGCCGACCAACGCCTTATTGGTGTCCGGCCCGTCGAAGACTGCCGACATCGAGCAAGTCCTGGCTTACGGCGCCCACGGTCCGAAAGACCTGGTGGTGCTGATCCTGGAGGACCAATGAGTCTACCGGCGGCTTTCCTGCGCGATGCGCAGCAACTGATTCCTGAAGTACGACGTTTCGACGACCCGCTATCGACCCTGGCCTTCGGCACCGACGCCAGTTTCTACCGGCTGATTCCGAAACTGGTGATTCGCGTCGAATCCGAAGATGAAGTGGTCGCGCTGCTCAAACTGGCGCAACGGGATCAAGTCCCGGTGACCTTCCGCGCCGCCGGCACCAGCCTGTCTGGCCAGGCCATCAGCGATTCGGTGCTGATCGTGCTGGGAGATAACTGGAACGGTCGCGAGATTCGTGGGCAAGGAACACAGATCCGCCTGCAACCGGGCGTGATCGGCGCCCAGGCCAACGCCTGGCTGGCACCGTTCGGACGCAAGATCGGACCAGACCCGGCATCGATCAACGCCTGCAAAATCGGCGGTATCGTCGCCAACAACGCCAGTGGCATGTGCTGCGGCACGGCGCAGAACACCTATCACACACTCGCCGGCATTCGCCTGGTGCTGGCTGATGGCAGCCGTCTCGATACCGAAGACGCCGCCAGTATGGCGGCCTTCCGTGAGAGTCACGCCGAACTGCTGGAACAACTGGCGACTTTGGGTCGCGAGACCCGCGCAAACGCTGAACTGGCTGCGAAAATCCGCCACAAATACCGTCTGAAAAATACCACTGGCCTGTCACTCAATGCGCTGGTGGATTTCGACGAGCCTGTGGATATCTTGAGCCACTTGCTGGTGGGTTCCGAAGGCACGCTCGGCTTCATCAGCGCAGTAACCTACGACACGGTGATCGACCATCCGAACAAAGCGTCGGCGCTGATCGTGTTCCCGGACGTGGAAACCTGCTGCAACGCGGTCACTGTGTTGAAAACCCAACCGGTGTCGGCCGTGGAATTGCTGGATCGCCGCAGCCTGCGTTCGGTGCAGGACAAACCCGGCATGCCGGCTTTCGTACAGCACCTGTCGACCAATGCCTGCGCCCTGCTGATCGAATCCCGCGCCGCTTCGTCCTCTTTGCTCAAGGAACAACTGTCGCAAATCATGACGTCGCTGACGGGTTTCCCGGTGGAGAAGCAAGTCGACTTCACCGAAGACCCGATGGAAAACGCCCGGCTCTGGGCGATCCGCAAGGACACCTTCCCCGCCGTCGGCGCGGTGCGCAAAACCGGCACCACGGTGATCATCGAAGACGTGACCTTCCCGGTGGAACAACTGGCCATCGGTGTGAACCGCTTGATCGAGCTGTTCGACAAACATCACTACGACGAAGCGATCCTTTTCGGACACGCCCTGGAAGGCAATCTGCACTTCGTCTTCACCCAAGGCTTCAACAGCGCGGAAGAAGTCGCACGCTACCAGGCGTTCATGGATGACGTGGCGCAGTTGGTGGCCGTTGAATTCGGCGGTTCGTTGAAGGCTGAACACGGCACCGGTCGCAACATGGCGCCCTTCGTCGAACTGGAATGGGGCAGCGACGCTTACCAGTTGATGTGGCAGCTCAAACGCCTGCTCGACCCCAGCGGCATTCTCAACCCGGACGTGGTGCTCAGCGACGATCCACAAATCCACCTCAAGCATCTGAAGCCGCTGCCGGCCGCCGATGAGATTGTGGATAAATGCATTGAGTGTGGCTTTTGCGAACCGGTGTGCCCGTCGAAAGGCCTGACGTTGAGCCCACGCCAGCGCATCGTGATCTGGCGAGATATCCAGGCCAAGAAACGCGCAGGCGTCGACACCACCGAACTCGAAGCCGCTTACGAATACCAAGGCATCAACACCTGCGCCGCCACTGGCCTGTGTGCACAACGTTGCCCTGTAGGAATCAACACCGGCGAGCTGGTGAAAAAGCTCCGCAGCCGTCAGGCAACGCATACGAAAACCGCAAACTGGCTTGAAGGAAATTTCGCCACTGCGCTGCAAGGCGCGCGCTTCACCCTGCATGTCGCCAACGGTGCGCGGATGCTGTTGGGGGCGCCACGTTTGGCGAAGCTTTCGGCATCGCTGACGCGGTTATCCAAGGGGCAAATCCCGCAATGGACCAACGCCATGCCGCAGCCGGAAAGAGCCATTCGCTTCAGCCCGAGCGTGTCGGACGAACGCCCTCGGGTGGTGTACCTGGCGGCCTGCGTGTCGCGGGTCATGGGCCCGGCGGCGGGTGATAAAGAGCAAATGTCGCTGTACGAAAAAACCCGCGGCCTGCTGGAAAAGGCCGGTTACCAGGTAGTCTTTCCAGACAATCAAGACAACCTCTGCTGCGGTCAACCATTCGCCTCCAAGGGCTACGCCGAACAGGCCGACCACAAACGCCAGGAACTGATCGGCGCGCTGCTGCACGCCAGTCGTGGCGGCCTCGACCCGATCTATTGCGACACCAGCCCCTGCACTCTGCGGCTGGTTCAGGATCTGGGCGACGTGCGATTGGACCTGTACGACCCCGTGCGCTTCATCCGTACTCACTTGATGGACCGTCTCGATTTCACCCCTCAGGAAGCGCCAATCGCGGTGCACGTCACGTGCAGCACTCAGCATCTCGGTGAGAGCCAGGCGTTGATCGATCTGGCGCGCAAGTGCAGTAAAAATGTGGTCATCCCTGAAGGCATCCACTGCTGCGGTTTTGCCGGCGACAAGGGCTTCACCACCCCGGAACTGAATGCCCATTCGTTGCGCACGCTCAAGGACGCGGTACAGCAATGCAGCGAAGGGATTTCCACCAGCCGCACCTGTGAGATTGGTCTGACGCAACACGGCGGAATTGATTATCACGGGCTGGTCTATCTGGTGGATCGGGTGACCCAGGCCAGAGCGGTCTGACACCGAGGCACCAAAAGAAGGGGCAATAACGCCTAACGCACAATCCCTGTGGGAGCGGGCTTGTCCGCGAAAGCGGTGTGTCAGGCGACATCAATGTTGAATGTGCCGCCGTCTTCGCGAGCAAGCCCGCTCCCACAGGTTCCGCGTCTTAACTGACTGGTATCAGGCGTTTTTTGGCCCTTTTTCGTACCCGCCTCCTGGAAAAATCTTTCACCCATCGCAAGCGAAAATAGAACCCTTGCACGCCATCACAGTCCATTTGTTAAGCCCCAATCAGCGTGGCCCAATCCCCACCCCCGTTCCAGGAGATACCCATGAAGCGTTCCGCCCTGGCTGGACTGCTCATCGCTGCAACAATGCTGGCCTCCTCCGCATACGCCTCAAACGATAGCGATCAATGCGTAATGAAGCTCCAGGAAGTCAACAGCAAGCTGTCCAGCGCTGCCACGCTGGACGCCGCCACCAAAGGCGTTGTCGTCACCAAAGCCGAACAAGCCAAGGCCGCCCACGCCGCCAACAATGACAAAGAGTGTGTTTCCCTGACGCAGCAGGCGCTTCAGGACATTCAAAGCCACATGAATAGCCATTAGGACCGGACCAGAGCCAATCCGGCGTTGGCCCTGACACGCAGGTAAGGACAGAAGGTCGACTCGTCGCGCGCATTGGCGTACACTGCGCTTACCTGCTGGTTACACACAGCAGGTTCGGGGCCGCTTTGGATTCGACGCCGGTTGCGAAACTTTAGGTGCATGCCGAGTTGGTAACAGAACTCGTAAATCCACTGTTGCAACTTCCTATAGTTGCCAATGACGAAACCTACGGGGAATACGCTCTCGCTGCGTAAGCAGCCTTAGCCCTTCCCTCCTGGTACCTTCGGGTCCAGCAATCATCAGGGGATGTCTGTAAACCCAAAGTGATTGTCATATAGAACAGAATCGCCGTGCAGTACGTTGTGGACGAAGCGGCTAAAACTTACACAACTCGCCCAAAGCACCCTGCCCGTCGGGTCGCTGAGGGTTAACTTAATAGACACGGCTACGCATGTAGTACCGACAGCGGAGTACTGGCGGACGGGGGTTCAATTCCCCCCGGCTCCACCACTTCAACATCTAAAGACGTCCACGGACGTCTTTTTTTGTGCCTGAAATCCAGTAAATACGTGGCTTCTAGGGCTTTCGAGGGCTTTTGAGGATTTCTGAGTTCCAGGCGCTTTGGTATCCCAGGTGGTATCCCGGGCTGCCAAGTGCTACTTTCAGGATACCAAAACGGTGCTGGAGGTAGCCCCCATGCCTACTAACGCAACCCGCCTCTCCGATCGCCAGCTCAAGGCAGTCAAGGCAACTGGTAAAGACTTCGTCCTCAGCGACGGCGACGGCCTGCAGCTTCGAGTACGCGCCAGCGGCTCGATGATGTGGAATTTCAATTACCGCGAGCCGTTGACCAGAAGCCGTCTTAATATGGCGCTCGGTCCATACCCCGACCTCTCGCTAGCCAACGCCCGGAAGAAAGCCGCAGAGGCGCGTGAGTTGCTCGCTTTGGGCACTGATCCCAAAACCCAGCGTGATGAGGTAAGGCAAGCCAAACTTGCTGAGACTGAACACACTTTCGAGAAGGTGGCCACTGCCTGGTTCGAGCTGAAGAAAGACTCCGTAACCAAAGCCTACGCCGAAGACATTTGGAGATCGCTGACGCTCCATGTTTTCCCAAGCATGAAAACAACGCCCCTCTCTCAAATCACTGCTCCGATGGTTATCAAGATCCTTCGCCCAATCGAGGCCAAAGGGAGCCTCGAAACCGTGAAACGATTGAGCCAACGACTCAACGAGATCATGACCTACGGGGTCAACTCCGGGCTGATATTTGCGAACCCTCTCAATGGAATTCGGGCGGTGTTCAAGAAACCCAAGAAAGAGAACATGGCTGCGCTACCACCTGAGGAGCTTCCCGAGCTCATGATGGAAATCGCGAACGCCAGCATCAAGCGCACGACCCGCTGCCTGATCGAATGGCAGTTGCACACGATGACCCGCCCTGCCGAAGCAGCCACCACACGATGGGCAGATATCGACTTCGACAAGCGCATTTGGAGCATTCCGCCAGAGCGCATGAAAAAGCGTCGGCCGCACACAATCCCCCTTACCGATCAGGCACTTTCGTTACTGGAGACGCTCAAGCAACTCAGCGGTAACAGAGAATATGTGTTCCCCTCAGATAGAAACCCCCGCACCCATGCCAATAGCCAGACCGCCAACATGGCGTTGAAGCGCATGGGCTTTCAGGACCGTCTAGTCAGCCACGGCTTGCGCTCGATGGCGAGCACCATCCTGAATGAGCATGGTTGGGATCCGGAGCTGATCGAGGTCGCGCTGGCGCATGTCGACAAGGACGAAGTTCGTAGCGCCTACAACCGGGCGGATTACATCGAACGCCGGCGTCCGATGATGGCCTGGTGGAGTGAGCATATCCAGAAGGCGGCAACGGGCAGCTTGTCGGCATCTGCGATCAATCAAACCAGGGACCGCAACGTCGTGCCGATACGCTGAGGACTCACCGGATGGCGACAACGGCGACAACCCGCGTAATTCGTGGCGTGCAGCGTGGCGACAGAAGTGGCGAATGTCGCCAAGCGCTTAGCCAAACGCTACAACCCCGACGCCAGCGCAAACCGGGCAGTGCTCATGATTGAGTCAGTCGCCATCAGGCTGCCGCACTGCGTTTGATTGAGGCGATCACCGAAATGATCGCGTTGGCATCCGCGTCGCCAAACGCACCGTCTAATCCCTCGTGGTGCAGCGCGGTAAAAGGCGGTTCATATAGTTGACTCGCTTCCATCACGCCCTGCCGGGTTAGACGCTCAATGATCATTTCAACAAAACGAATCTGCTGACTGCTGTAGCGGTTCTCGTCGAGGAATTGACCGAAAGCCTCTTTTGCGGCATTGCGATCCAAGCCTACCAATGATCGGATCGCCATATGTGATGTTTATTTGTGGTGAGCGGGACAGTTGGCTTCGTGCGGGATGGAACGAGCGTGGCGTGGCGGAGGGAGTGGTGACATATGAGTGTGAGTGATTCCCTGCTGGTTTCTCAGGATGAAGGTACCGACAAGATAGCTCTAGCTCTGTCGGGCGGTGGCTCTCGAGCTATGGCATTCCATTTGGGCTGCCTCCGTGCATTGCATGACTTAGGCGTGCTTCAGCGGGTGTCTACCATCACCGCGGTTTCGGGTGGGAGCGTATTGGCGGGCCTATATTGCAGCCACCCTGGAGACTTCGAGGCCTTCGAGGCCAGAACACGTGAGATCCTTCGTGAAGGCTTCGCCAAACCTGCGCTCTGGAGGGCATTAAGTTCTGCTGACGGGGTTAAAGCCGTAGCTTATGCAAGTGCGCTGGTGGTCGAGCGAGCGGTGGCGTTTTTCTGGCGAATTGGTCAGCGGGTACTCCGTAAGTGGAGGGCGGGAGAGCATTGGCCTAATTCAGCGCCATTCCTGCGCAAGGCCAGCCGTACCACCATCATGCGAAATGTCTTCAGCAAAACGCTCAATGGCTGTCTGCTGAAAGACCTCCGAAAGGCGAGGAGAGCAGATTGTCCATGCGCAGTTTAAAGAGCATTGGCAGTCATACATGCCCCCTACGCCAGTCAAGACCAACGTCTAATCTCTTAACGCAGTGATGCGCGCAGGTGAATGACTGCGCGCTGGATATCCAAATAATTTAAGAAAAATGAAGGATATATCGATTGGGCGATTAGTGACTCGCGGAGAGCAAATTGTGCTGGCCCAGTTTGAGCAGCACTGGTCGTCGGGGGTACAGCAGGCACAGCCGCAACCTAACCAAGAAACTGGTAGGCTCTAAACTCCGAGCTTGGCATTGCAGAGAAAGGGATACACTCGCTTATGTTCAAAAACCAATTTTTTGCTTCTGCTGGTCAGGAAGATGGCGAGCCGCGTCGTAAAGGGCGCGTTTACGCTGCCATAGAAGTTCCTGAGCTAGATGACGGTTTGCAGCCGTATGAGGCTGAACCAGTCTACCTTGAGTGTGTCGATACCTCTTGGTTAAACTCTTTTAAGGCGAGCGAGAATGGCCCGAGTTGGAGCAAGTTATTTCAGGCGGCACCGCTATCAGTACTTGAGCTGACTAGCTACAAACTTCCTCTATTTCCTGAGGGTTCTAACCCCGGTGATATTGCGTGGTTCGAATTTGGGTACGAGCCCGCTTCTAGCTCGGAGAGTGATGCGCGGATTTACACCACTCTCCTTTCTGAAGGAGCGACGGTCAAAATATCCTTCCATGAGCCTCGTCCGCTTGGCTGGGCAGAAAGGGGGGGAATAGGGGAAGTCGCACAAGCTCTGGCTAAATATAACTCTTCTAGTAAATCTCAGTATTCTCTGAAAAAGCGTTTAGCGAGGGTATCTACTGCTGGCGGAGTTGCGTTTTATGATGTTGGGCAGGGTTCGTGTCAGGCTGCCATTGATAATGATCTGCACATTCCTCAACTTTACGTAGATTTCGGAGGGGGGGTGCTCACGAACAAAAAGACATTCCCCGATGGTTTTGCTGGTTTCTGCTTCACCTGCGACCCCATGGTCATTCTGTCTCATTGGGATTGGGATCACTGGTCTTCAGCTCAAAGGTGGCCTGAGGCTCTAAATACGCCTTGGCTGACACCGCCAGTGCCCTTGAAGCCAATCCAGCTGGCATTCGCTGCTGAGTTGCATGAACGAGGTTCCTTGCACATTTGGGACGCTGCATGGCCTGGGACTATCACTGCTGGAGCGGTCACTATCGAGCGTTGCACTGGACGGACGTCTAACGATTCTGGGCTGGCAGTCACGCTGCGTCGGCGGCGTAGTAGCCCCAAGAACTGTCTCCTCCCTGGCGATGCCGATTACGCCTGCATTCCTTCTGTTGTGGCTGGGGAGTCGTTCAACGCTCTGTGCATGACTCACCATGGCGGCAGGCTGCACTCCCCGACTTATCCAAAAGCAAAGCGCGGCGCTGCATCCGTACTTTCTGCGGGGCCCCGGAACTCCTATCGTCATCCGCTATTTGACACAGTCGCGACTCACCTAGAACACGGATGGAGCTTGCCAACAGGTACGGCTTGAGAAACCGATCGAACAGAAAGAACAGCACCAGGGCAATCACCAGTTGGGTAATTTCGGACATGTGCGTCTCCAGTCAGGTCTTGATGATCAGTGTCGAGAGGGTGCGTTGCGGGCCGATACCGCCGTTGACCTGCGCCTCGATGCTGACCAGTACGTCGCCAGCATGGTAGGTCGGCAGGATTTCATTGGCATACATGCGCACACCGGCCCCTACAGGAATACCCACGTAAGAGGAGGATGCGGCAGTGGTGGCGGCAGCGAAGGCAGTGGCGGCAAGGTTGGCGATCTTGGTGCGTTGGGCATTGAGGGCGTCGCCCTGTTGCCGGGTCAGCGGCTTGGAGATACCGATCATCATCACGCACGGCAGGCTCTTGGCCTGCATCTTGTCGTACACCTCGACGACCTTGCTGTTGACCTCATAGTGGGCGCTTTTCGCCTCGCCAAAATGCAGCTCGCGCAGGCGTCCGCGTTCGCTGTCGGTGAGGGTGATCTGCGAGACGTTGAAGACGATCCCGTGAGTGCCCATGTATTGGAACGTCCCTTCGAACTTCATCGCTCGCATCCTTTCGAGGCAAAGATGGCGATTCTCTACAAGGAGCGCATTGGATTCAAATCATTTCACCTTGCTGGCAAGGTGTGTCGGCCGGGCACTTACCTTCAGGCACACGGTGAATGAGATGTGATGGGAACTGCCGTAGAGTGATCAGGAGCAGGACATCATTGGATGATCATGCTGGTACTGAATTAATCGTGGTCTGTCCCCGCTTTTTACTGTGGGGATCAACGTTATAAGATCTATGCTGCCCTTCTACCTGCAAGGATGCCGTTATGAGCCTGAAAACACTGGTTGCCGTGTTCACCTTGTCCATCATCTCTGGCTGTGCGCACTACAACGGCCGTAGTACTGGCGAAGGTCAGGACACCAGCAAGGTCGGGCGTATTGCGTGTGATGCGACGCCTGCCAATCAACCTGGGTGTTATGTAAAGCAATCGAAGGAGTGGAACTGGGGCGGGTTGAAATTTGGGTTGGGGACGAAGAAGTAGGATGAAACCCAATCCATCACCTGCCTGACAGACTCATACGCAACGTCCTAGGAAACTTCCCTCAAAACGCATCGACTTCCATGAACTAGCGGGCGCTGCTCATCGAGGATAGCCTTCAGGTGTCGCTGCAAATCAGCGATTGGGCTTTGACAGGCCGAAAAGTGTAACCTTTCACTCCTCCTCATCAGGCAGCATGCTAACGCGCATGCAGTCTCGTTTATGGCGGCTGTGCGTGGGGCATCTTCGGGTGCACCGGGTTCCTACACTACCGGTCTGTCAACCCGCGTACAGCTGCCACCCAATTCTGTTTGACAGCAGAAGGGTGGCTGCCTCCATAACTAGTGTAGGAGTATCAACATGAAGAAAATCACACCAAATCCTCCAGAAACCGATACCCCCTCAGAAGCCGAAACCCTCGACCTGACTCAACTCTCCAAAGCCACCCAACGCGCCGTCAGCGCCCGCTTGCGCAATCCGAAACAGCCCGATCCTGTGAGCCATGTTTTCACCATCCTCCCCGACGTCGACACACCCTCCCTGCTCGCTCACGCCAGCGAAACCCTGGCCTCCATGAATGTCATGACCACCGATCTGGCCGACCAGCTCGAAGGCTCGCATCGCAACGTGGCATTGGCGATTCAGCAACTGGCCGTGCTGGCCGAGATGTTGATCAACCGAGCGCTGGACAACCTCGATTCGCCTATGCCGGCGGTCACGCCCGTCTGCCACTGAGTGATTACACTCGTTGATCGAATGGAGGTTTTGTCATGGATCGATACATGCCGGTCACCGGCATCGACTGCACCATTGCGTCGCTGCTGATCGACACCGAAGCACCGCTGGACGTGTTGCATGAAACGGCGGCCTACCGCATCCGCACGGCGACTCAATTGCTGGAGAGTTTCGCAGTGGACGAAGGCGTTCACAGCGAGCTGGCGCGGGTGTTGGTGACTTCGCTGCGCGATGGCTGCGATTTGCTGGATGTGGTTGGGCGAAGGTTACAGATGCAGGTTTCGGCGCTGTAACGAACCCAGCATAGAAATCGTTGCCGCTACCCCAATACAAAAAGGCACCTGACGAGCCTATCGCAGGTGCCTTTTTGTCGATTTGAGCGGGTATTCCTCAGGCCCCCCGCCACTGTTTCAGCGCACCTGTTGCGATTCAGTGCGCTATCTGTACGTGACGGGTATCGTGTTTCTCAACCATGCCTTTTGCTACGGAACCGATGATGACCAAAAGCATTTTATACGCCTTGGGGGCTGCTGCTCTCTTTGGTGCCAGCACACCGTTTGCCAAGGTCCTGGGGCTGAACGTCTCACCCATCTTGCTCGCCGGCTTGCTTTACCTGGGAAGCGGCTTAGGTCTCACCGTCACCAGGTTAATACGTGATCGCGGTTGGCAGTCTGCCGGCTTAACGGCATCGGAATGGCCATGGCTCATTGGCGCTATCGCGTTCGGCGGAGTGCTGGGCCCGGTGTCTCTAATGTTCGGCCTTACCCTCACCTCAGGAACCACTGCTTCGCTGTTACTTAACCTTGAGGCGGTGTTAACCGCTCTGCTTGCCTGGATGGTTTTCAAGGAGAACGCCGACCGGCGGATCGTCGTTGGAATGATCGCAATAGTTGCAGGTGGCGTTCTTCTGGGCTGGCCTCAAACTTCCGCGGGGCCCCATGGTTGGGTTGGCCCGATCGCAGTAGCAATTGCATGTTTTTGTTGGGCCATCGATAACAACCTTACCCGGAAGGTTTCCGCATCGGATGCATTGTTCATCGCCGGCATCAAGGGATTGGTCGCCGGGCTTGTCAATTGTGCTTTAGGGGTTGCTCTTGGAATGCAACTCCCTGAGTTGTCTCTGCTAGGGCCAACGCTGCTCGTGGGCTTTTTAGGATACGGCGTTAGCCTGGTGCTATTCGTTTTGGCTTTGCGGGGGCTTGGAACAGCACGCACAGGTGCGTACTTCTCTACTGCACCGTTCTTGGGGGCCGCTATTTCAATCCTGTTTCTAGGCGAAGCAGTGACGTGGGTGTTTTGGGTTGCTGCAGGCCTGATGGGGGTTGGCGTCTGGATACACCTTACCGAGAGCCATTCTCACGAACACCAACACGAACCACAAACACATGACCATCCGCATGTTCACGATGAGCACCATCAACATGAACATGCCTTTGAGTGGGACGGCACTCAACCTCATAGCCATTTACACGACCACGCGCCCATTCAACACAGCCATCCGCACTTTCCTGATATCCATCACAGGCACCCACACTGAGCGACTGAGACGGAGGAATACCCGGCACGGCGGTTGCTCAGGGCCCAAAGTAGTGAAAAAGGATTTCTCTGACAGATTAGAGCCACGTCTTCCTGGGAAATTTCCCGCAACCCGTAGCGACTTCCATGAACTGGTGAACAACGTTTCCGGCAGATAGTCTTCATTCTTCGCTGTAACCCTGCGGACGGTTTTGACAAGCCGAAATAGCGTAAGGATCCCTAACCCCATGGAACGCCCTTATGAAAAAGATCACCCTGCATTTAGTTGAAAAAACCGGCCACTTCAGAGCCTGAAACCCTCGACCCCACCCAACGTCCCCAAGCCACCGAGCGCACCGTCAGCGCCCGCCGGCGCAACCTGAACAGGAACATCTTCAGCGTCCGCCCCGACGTCGACACGCTCACCTTGCTCTCTCATGCCAGCGAAACCCTGGCGTCCCTCAATGTCATGACTCTGGACTTTGCCAACAAACTCGATGGCCCACAGCGCAATGTGGCGCTGGCGCTTCAGCAGTTGACGATGCTGACCGAGCTTTTGGTTAACCGAACGCGGGATAACCTCGATCCGAACGCGTCGGTGGCCGGGGACAAGCCTCCTGTCTTTCACTGAGTGATCGCGCTCGTTGATTGAGCGACGGCTGCAGACGCAGATTCCGGCGTAGAAAAGCAAAATGGGCGGCCTCATTGAGGTCGCCCATTTTTGCTGATGCCGTCGTTGCTACATCTAGAAACCTCCGGCCGCTTCTCCCTTCGGGGGTACTGACTTTGAGCGAAGTCATTTTCATTTAGAACAGCTCACCAAGTTCTTCAAGGGTCGGCATGGCTGCCGGAATGACAGCAAATTCGCAATCCAGAGCACCTAACACCCGCGCATAAGCACTCATACTCACAGAAAGAGTGCCCTTCTCTACTGCGATGACTTTCTGCCGAGTCAGCCCGGCGAGTTCGGCAAGATTTGCTTGCGTCAGGCCACGATTCATACGCTTTTCGCGTATTTGCTTACCTAAGCGGGAGATCAACAGAGAATAATCCATGTTCATTTACCGTGACATTTATATTTAAATGTACCGTATACATAACATAATTGCGACTCTCACTCAGAGGCCGATTGGCGGTTAAACATTTGCCTTAAATAGCCAAAGACCTTCCATCCACATGAATTTTTCTTCACCCCACCACCTCTCCCCAACCTGTACATTGCCCTCGCTCATTCAAGAAACTACGGTTTGCCCGCGCTCCCGCGGGCTTTTTTTTGTCTGCGGTTTTGTTGGAGGGTCAGTTCAAGTAGCCGGCGCTAGGGAAACCTTCGGCAGTTGCTACAGGCATTTCAAGCGATACAAGTACGTGTCCTGCTCCCCATGCTGCTGCGAATACCGCGCCTGATAAAGCTTCCTGATCAAACCAAAACCGGCCGCTTCAGCCAGCCGTTGGCTCGCCACGTTGGCCACGTCTGTGGTTAGGTAAAAGGTGAAACCGGGCAGGCTTTTGATCAATTCTTCGAGCGCGGTGCGCATATAGCCTTTGCCCGAATACTCGGTATTGGCCCAGTAACCGACGACATAGCGGTTACGGCGCCGGGGCTTCAAGCCAATGCAGCCGATGATCGTGTGCGCTACATCGTCGACGATAAACAGCCGCCGCTCACCTGTTTCGCTTTTGAATTCATCGACTGCCCGCGCGAGGAATGATCGGGCCTCGTCCTCAGTGGTGTGGGGTTTGGCCCAGGGCAGAAATTCAGAATGGGCGGTAAAACTGACGTTCAGCGCATGCTGCAACGCTTTACACCATTCGGGGTCGGGGGCGCTCAATCTCAATGTGTGAGTGCCCACCGTCAGCGAAAGCTCCATTGCATCTTCCTTGAATTCAAACTCCGTAACGTCAAACAGTAACAGCGCCAGGAAGGACACTGCTACTCAGGCGTTCAACGGCCCCCGGCCTAAATCTCCGCGTTGGCGGGTGAACCTGTAATTGGCTCAACGACAGCTGACGCCGCCTGCTGTCGCACCGGCATCTCCAGCCGTGCCCGCCCATAGAACGCCAGCGCCGTCAGCAAACACGTCAGCCACACGAAGATCCCGGACCAGAAGGTGTGGGACATGTAGTGCCAGCCTTGCAGAACCCGCGTCGTGCCGTAGACGAAACCGAGCAGCAGCGAGCCGTACATCACCGCTTTGGAATACCGCCAGCGGTAGCGGCGGGCCACGAAGTACAGCGCGAGCATTGTGAAGCCGCCTGATGCATGCCCGCCCGGCCAGCAGCGACCGTCGCCTGCTTCTTTCAGCAGGTCAAAATTCTGGTACCACTCCTTGTGCTCGATTTTCCCGGCGTACTGAGTGGTTTCAACCGGGCAATACACACTGGTGTGGCTCTTGAGGTAGTGGATAACGCCGGTGCTTATGGAAAACGCGAATACCACGTAGATGAAGTCCCTACGGTGTTTACTGGCAAACCGAAGCACCGGCGCGACTTTGATTTTTTCCAGGAACGCGATGATCTTCGAATGTTTTTCAGCCTTCAGTCGTGGCCAGAGAAACGACAGCAAGGCGCCGATGATCGCGACTTCACCGGTCCAGTTCGGGATGATCCGCGCCCATTTATGGGTGATCTGCTCGAACAGACGGACATGCTCCAACGGAAACACCTGAGCGACCGGATCATAAAAAAGATCGCTGAAGGCGATGTCGATTTTAGTCATGTCAAACATCAGGAACACCGCGACCGCGCAGGCCAGCGGAATACCAAAGTTCACCCAGTAAAAGCGGTAACGGGAAGAAGTCAGCATCGTACGTCCTGATCCAGAGGGATGATGGTGAAGCTCATTCGGTGGTCACCGAGCGCCAGTCGGAGGCTTCGATGAAACCTAGCATACGGGGTATCTGAGGCGTTTCAGCGGAGATAAACAGAGAGGCGCCATAGCCGAGGGTAGAGGTCGGTAATTTGAGGTCTTTTTCCAGTTGCGCCATGCATTCGCTATGGGTCACCAGAATCAGGTTGCGCCCGGCCACTTTGTGCGCCAAGGCATCGCGCAACATGCTGCCCCTGCAACTGATCAGCCAGTCTTCGCCGACGCCCACTTTGTTGAACATGTAACCGGCGGTTTGCGCCGTACGCATCATCGGGCTGTTGTAGATATCGGCTTTACCCAGGCCCAGATGCTCGAACTGCGCGCCGACACTCACCGCCACGCTGCGGGAGCGCTCGGTGATGCCGTCGTTGCCGCTCAGGCAGGCTGCCGTGGAGTGATCGCAGCGCTCGACGTGACGCACCAGCACGATCATGTCGCCCTTGGCCCAACCTGTCGCCAACGCCCGGGCACCCGCGACATTACCATGGGCCAGGTCCGGGACGGCAGCAGGTCGCAACAACCATACCGTCAGCGGAATCACCAGCAGCGCCGAGACCACGATGACTGCAGCGTTTCGATAACGGGCCAAGCGGCTCAGATTGATCGAGCGTTTTATCCCGAACAGACTCAGTCTCAATTCCACGTCTAGCCGCCTCGCCGGCATGCATCTCAATGATACAAAGGCGCGAGAGTAGAGAGCCTCGCGTCGGCAGCCGGTGAAACTCATGTGAAAAAAAGCTTAAGACCCGCCAAAAAACCTTGTTACAAACTCGTCCCACAAAATCCTTTCAGCTCTCGTGATTGCGGCCGATACAGACCTGCTACCCCCTTGCTGGCTCTTAAAACAACAATCTTCCAGCCAACCGACGATCAAGAAGCACAACGTTCCTGGAGGAATATTGATGAATAGCTGGTTCGGTAATATCAGCGTGAACCTGAAACTGGGCCTGGGATTCGGCCTGGTCCTGGCACTGACTTGCATCCTCGCCCTGACCGGCTGGACGAGCCTGGGCGGGTTGATTGACCGCAGCAACTGGATGAGCGACATCACTCAGCTCAACGCCGGCCTGACCAAGCTGCGCGTGGTTCGCCTGCAATACATGCTGACCAACGGCGATGAAACCGCCGCACAGAATGTGCAAACCACCCTGGACAGTTTTGTTGCTCAGCAAACAGCTCTGCTGGGCAGCTTCAAAAACCCTGAAAACGTCAAAATGCTCAAAGAGCAGGCCGCGACCATCGCTGCCTATCAGACGTCGCTGAACAAAATGCGCAGCGCCTATCGCACCGGTAACAGTGCCCGCGACGCCATGGGCGCCAACGCCGAAACCGCCAGCAAGCTGATCGACGCGATCAATATCCGCGTGCAGCAAATGCCCTTGAGCGATCAGCGTTTCGAACAGTTCCTGGCCATCACCGCCGCCAAGGAAGCGTTCATTCTTGCCCGCTATGAAGTGCGCGGCTATACCGCCAACACCAACGCCGAGACCGAGCAGAAAGCCGTCGGCCAACTGGACGCGGCCATCGCCAGCCTGAAACCACTCAACGTGCATTTCGCCGAGACCCAGCAAGACGGCCTGCGTCAGCTGGAAACCGCGCTGAGCAACTACCGCAGCGCCTTGCAAGCCTATAAAGCCGCCAACAACGATGCGGTGCAGGCGCGCAAGGAAATGACCGACCAGGGCGCCGCCATCGTGACCCTGAGCGATCAGCTGTATCAATTCCAGCTCGACCGCCGTGACGCCGAAAGTGCCCAGGCCCGCACATTGCAGCTGATCAGCACCTTGCTGGCCTTGCTGGTGGGCATCATTGCCGCCGTGATCATCACCCGCCAGATCACCGGCCCGTTGCGCGATACCCTGGCCGTGGTCGAGCGCATCGCCGGTGGCGACCTGTCCCAGGACATCCAAGTGACTCGCCGCGACGAACTTGGCGTGTTGCAGCAAGGCATCGCGCGCATGGGTGTGACCCTGCGCGACTTGATCAGCGGCATCCGTGATGGCGTCACTCAAATCGCCAGCGCCGCCGAAGAACTGTCGGCCGTGACCGAACAAACCAGCGCTGGCGTGAACAGCCAGAAAGTGGAAACCGATCAAGTGGCCACCGCCATGCATGAAATGACGGCCACCGTGCAGGAAGTCGCGCGCAACGCCGAAGAAGCCTCCCAGGCCGCAGCCGCCGCTGACGGCGAAGCTCGCGAAGGCGATAAAGTGGTCAACGAAGCCATCGCCCAGATCGAGCGCCTGGCCAGCGAAGTGGTGCGTTCCACCGAAGCCATGAGCGTACTGCAGCGCGAAAGCGACAAGATCGGTAGCGTCATGGACGTGATCAAGGCCGTGGCCGAGCAGACAAACTTGCTGGCGCTCAACGCTGCTATCGAAGCAGCCCGTGCCGGTGAAGCCGGTCGTGGTTTTGCCGTGGTGGCCGACGAAGTGCGGGGCCTGGCCCAGCGCACGCAGAAGTCCACCGAGGAGATCGAAGGCCTGGTGGCCGGCCTGCAGAACGGCACTCAACAAGTGTCGGTGGTGATGAACAACAGCCGCGCCCTGACTGACAGCAGCGTAGCACTGACCCGCAAGGCTGGCGTGTCACTGGAAAACATCACTCGCACGGTGTCCAACATCCAGTCGATGAACCAGCAAATCGCTGCCGCCGCCGAGCAACAAAGCACCGTGGCCGAAGAGATCAGCCGCAGCATCATCAACGTACGCGACGTGTCCGAACAGACCGCCGCCGCCAGCGACGAAACCGCTGCGTCCAGTGTGGAACTGGCGCGGTTGGGTAATCAGTTGCAGATGATGGTCAGCCACTTCCGGGTTTGACACTTACTACGTGGTGAATGAAGGATCCATTCGCGGGCAAGCCTCGCTCCAGGTTTTACGTGTGCAGCAAGATGTGGACACGACACCCTGCAGGAGCGAGGCTTGCCCGCGAAGACTATCTACCGATCACCAGAGTCGTTCATGTTTCCCATGGATTAATCACTTCAATCCCGGGAAACTCGAAGTCCCGAACATTGCGAGTGGCAATCAATGCTCCATGGGTTCGGCAGATTGCCGCTATTTGCGCATCAGCCATTGACGCCGCTCGACCATTTGCTTCACAGCCAGCGACCAGCGTCGCGTACTCAACGGCGGCATAGGCATCAAAAGGCAAAATCCTTCCGGCAAAGTCCTCTTCGAACATGGCCATCGCGTGAGCTTCAAGCTTCTGTTTGCGCTTGCCGAATGGGAGCCGGGCGATGCCATGGAGAATTTCCGCCACAGTGACAGCACTAATTGCCAACTCCATTGCTGGCTGCGCATCAACCCAGGCAAGTACCTGAGTGTCAGGCTCAACTCGCATGAACTCTGAAAGAACATTGGTATCGAGCACTATCATTCGGAGAAATCCACCGCTGTCGCTTTCTCGTGACGCGAAGGAAGATCGAGCTCAACCCCACCGCTGGCTTTGAACCTGTTGCGGATTCGGCTACCGAGCCCTCCCGCGCGATCAACGGTAGCCAGGGCTCGACCAAGAATCAGGCGAGCCTCTTCTTCCATCGAATGCCCATTGTGAGCTGCGGCGATACGCAGTTGTTCCTTGATCTGATCGTCCAGGTTTCGAATCGTGATGCTGGCCATGATGCCTCCTGCAATCAATGAAATCATTGATTGAGGCTAACATACCTTGCGCCATCAAAACCTGCAGAGCTGCCGAACGGCCTCAGACACTAATCGCATTGGTAAACACCAACCGATTCCCGAACGGGTCGGTCACGGTCATGTCCTGGCTGCCCCAGGGCATGGCCTGGATCTGTGGGCGCGAGAAAGAGTATTCCTTGGCCAGCAATTGCTGCTGGAACGCCTCCAGTTCATCGGTCTCGATGCGCAGGGCTGATCCAGGCGTCGCATCGCCGTGATGCTCGGACAAGTGCAATACGCAGTCGCCACGGGAGATTTGCAGGTACAGCGGAAGGTCGGGTTCGAAGCGATGCTGCCAATCGACCTTGAACTCCAGGAAATCGACGTAGAACTCCAATGCCTTGGTTTCGTCGAAAATCCGCAGGACCGGGGTGGTTTTGCCGAAACTCATAGGGTAGCTCCCTGACTGAATAGGCCCAGTGTAGACGGGCTGGATGTCAGCGCTTCGGCTTGGCGATGGGTTTCTTTAATCTCACAATGCCATCACTGTGACGCAGAGCGCGGGAATGATCACTCATCGATTTCAGTCGTGATGCTCGCTGGCGCGTTTGAGCAGTTTCTTGCAGCGTTCGGACAGATGCAGAACGCGTAGCTGCTTGCCAGCCTTGGTGTAGCGCTCACGCAATGTCCTCAGCGCAGCGATGGCCGAGTAGTCGACGAAGCTCAGGTGGCGACAATCAAGCGTCACCAGGGGCGGGTCATTGGCGGGATCGAACTGGTTGAGGAATGGCGTGGTAGAGGCGAAAAACAACGTGCCATGCAGGAGGTAGAGCTTGCTGCCGTCGGCTTCAACGTGACTGTCGGCATACAGCTCGCGAGCCTGTTGCCAGGCAAAGTTGAGCGCCGCAATGATGATCCCGCACAACACGGCGATGGCCAGATCGGTGAACACCGTAATCACCGTGACCGCGATGATCACCAAGACATCGTTCAGCGGCACCTTGTTCAGCACCCGCAACGAAGCCCAGGCGAACGTCTGCTGCGACACTACGAACATCACCCCGACCAATGCGGCCAGCGGGATACGCTCGATCAGCGGCGAAAGGAACAGCACAAACAGCAGGATCATCCCCCCGGCCACCGCACCGGACAGCCGACCGCGACCGCCGGAGCTGAGGTTGATCACGGTTTGCCCGATCATGGCGCAGCCGCCCATGCCGCCGAACATACCAGAGACCACGTTGGCAGCGCCCAATGCCACGCACTCGCGGTCCGGGTAGCCGCGGCTCTCGGTGATCTCATCGGTCAGGTTCAGGGTCAGCAGGGTTTCCAGCAGGCCGACCAATGCCATCAATATCGCGTAAGGAGCGATGATGCGCAGGGTTTCCAGGTTCCACGGTAGGTCTGGTAGCGCGAAGCTCGGCAAGCCACCGGCAATGTGCGCCATGTCACCCAATGTGCGGGTCGGCAGGCCGAGCAGGTAAACCGCCAGCCCGACACCCAGAATCGCCACCAGCGCCGGCGGCACGGCACGCGTCAGGCGCGGCATCAGATAAACGATGGCCATCGTCAGCGCCACCAGCCCGACCATCATGTACAGCGGCGCACCACTCAACCAGCCTTCACCGCTCTTGAAGTGCTCCAACTGGGCCAGGGCAATGACAATCGCCAGGCCGTTGACGAAACCGAGCATTACCGGGTGCGGCACCATGCGCACCAACTTGCCCAGCCTCAATAGACCAAACGCCAGCATGATCAGCCCACCCAGTAGCACCGTCGCCAGCAAGTACTGCACACCGTGCTGCACCACCAGCGCGACGATCACCACCGCCATCGAGCCGGCGGCACCGGACACCATCCCCGGCCGTCCGCCGAAGAGCGCCGTCAGGGTGCAGATGATGAAAGCGCCGTAAAGCCCCATCAATGGATTGAGGTGAGCCACCAGCGCGAAGGCGATGCATTCGGGCAGCAGGGCAAAAGAGGTGGTGAGTCCGGCCAGGACATCGGCGCGCAGACGTTTGGGTTTCATGGCTTACCTAAAATGCAGGCGGGAAAAGAGGGAGCGGATGTTACGGAATTGAAGACGGGCCGGCCAGTGAATGGGCGCCGCAAACGCAATCGCGAGCAGGCTCGCGATGAACGATGACGCGGTCTACGAATCAGCCCTTGAAATCCGCAATCGCATAAGCCGCCAATTTGCCCTGGATGAAGTCCAGGAAGCACTGTATACGCAGGGCAAGTTGCGAGTTGCGGTAGTACACCGCGTTGATGGGTTGGCGATATCCGCTGTTGAACTCCGCCAGCAGCACCTGCAAGCGACCGGCGCGGATGTCGTCGATGGTCATGAAGTGCGACAGGCAGGCGATGCCTTGGCCGGCCAGCGCCAGGTGCCTGACCGTCTCCCCACTCGACGCACTGATTGAGGCCTGGATCGGCCAGCGGTCACCGTGGACATAGCGCAGCGGCCATTGGTTGAGGCCTTCATTGTGGGTAAAGCCCAGCAGCGTGTGCTCGGTCAAATCCGCGACAGCGCTCGGTGTGCCGTGTTGTTCCAGATAAGCCGGGCTGGCGACGATGTGCAGCGGGCTGCAACCCAGCGAGCGGGCGTGCAGGGTCGAGTCGGCCAGCGTACCGATGCGGATGGCGATGTCAGTACTTTGTTCGAGCAGGTCGATGATCAGGTCATTACTGTTGAGTTCGAGCTGAATGTCCGGGTAGAGACGGCGGAACTCATCGATGTGCGGCACGATGGCGTGCAGCATGAATGGCGATGCGGCATTGATTCGCAGACGCCCGGAGGGGGTTTGCTGGCGTGAGGACAGGCGCTCTTCGAGCTCGTCCATTTGATCGAGAATCAGCTTGGCGTGCTCGAAGAAGTACTTGCCCTCCTCGGTCAGGTCCATGCGTCGCGTGGTGCGGTTGATCAGCGTGGTGTCGAGCTTGGCCTCCAGCCGCGACAGTGTGCGGCTGACTGCCGACGGCGTTTGCCCGACCTGTTCGGCCGCCGCCGAAATCGACCCGTGCTCAATCACGCAGACGAAAATCTGCAACTCATCGGATCTGGCTTTCACGTGCGTCCCTTATCGATAGTCCTGCGCGGTTCTGCTGCGGAGCGGGGCTTGCCTGTGGCGAGGGGGCTTGCCCCCGTTGGTGCGCGAAGCGGCCCCCAAACCTGCCAACGCGGTGGTTCAGATAGTCCGCAGTTACTTATTTTACGACGGCTTCGCCGCCGAACGGGGGCAAGCCCCCTCGCCACGGGGCTCCCTCACCACGGATTCAGTGCCCGCTTCAGCTATCGATAGTAGCCGAGCGTTATGCCTTAAGGCCAAACACCTCGGTCAAATGCTGCTCATAGCGCGCCACATCGGCTTCGATATTCGGGCGTTTCATCACGTCGACGCACAGGAAGGTCGGCAAACCGGTCATGCCGAGGAAGGTGTTGGCCTTGTGGAACGGGAAGTACACCGCGTCCACGCCTTTGGCTTCGAAGAAGTCGGTCGGGTCGTCGAAGGCCTGCTGCGGTGCGTTCCAGGTCAGCGACAGCATGTATTTTTTACCGTGCAACAGACCGCCGCTGCCGTACTTCTGCGACGCGTCGGAGCGTGTGCGGCCATCGCTGGCGTAGAGGCTGCCGTGGCCTTCGGTGAAGACCTCATCGACATATTTCTTGACGGTCCAGGGCGCGCCCATCCACCAACCTGGCATCTGATAAATGATCACATCGGCCCAGAGGAATTTGGCGACTTCCTCGGCGACATCATACCCCTCGTCGATGAACGTGGCTTTCACGTCCACGCCACCGCGATCCAGCACGCTCAGCGCCGCTTCGTGCAGCGTCGTGTTGTAGCGACCATCGGAGTGGGCGAATTTTTTGCCGCCATTGAGCAACAGGACTTTTTTCATGGGAGAAATCTCGCAAGGTTGAAATTCGATGGCGGCAGAGTAGCGATCGACCTCGCGTGGAATAAGCCCTCGAGCAGCAAAATTCATTTGACCAATACGCACGAATCGATGGGCGATTGTTGCCGTAAGCTTGTGCCGATTCTGACTTTCAAGGAGAACGCTGTTGAGCGAACTGCAAGGCTTCATCCTGCACGCCAAGACCCGCCCGGAAAAATCCGCGGCCTTCGAAGCGTTGTTCCGTGCCTATGTCGAACCGAGTCGCGCCGAACCCGGTTGCATCGAGTACCACATGCTGCGCGACAAACAGGACCCGACGCTGTTTATCTTCTACGAGATCTGGCAGACCCAGGCCCATCTGGATGCGCACTCGAACCTGCCGCACATGAAGCAGTTCCTCGACCAGCGCATGGAGTATCTGGAACGGGATTTCGATATCCGCCCGATCGAAATGCTCAGCACATCGTCCGCTAGCCGCTGATCAGCAGGTGGCCGCCGAGTACACCGAGGCCGATGAAGAACACGTGCTTGAACAACACGGCGCTGATCCGCTGTCGCAGCCATTGTCCCAGCAACATGCCGAGCACCGCCGGAATCAGCGCCAGCAGCGATGCACTCAATTCACCACCGCCGAGAGCGCCGCGCCATAACAGCCCGGCGGCCAATGCGAGGGTCGAAACGGTGAACGACAAACCCAGCGCTTGCACCAGTTCATCCTTACTCAAGCCCAGCGCTTGCAGATAAGGCACCGCCGGAATCACGAAGACGCCGGTGGCCGAGGTGATGACGCCCGTCAGCACTCCGCAGAACGGACCGAGCCAACGCTCGTTGCGACTGCCGACACGCAAGGTCGGCAGGAACAAACCGCTCAAGGCGTAAATCAACAGCGCCGCTCCGAGCCCCCGCACCACCCAGTGTCCACCGGCCATGCCGATCCACAATGTGCCAGCGCCAGTGCCGATAAAAATCGCCAGCAGCATCGGCCATAACCGGCTCAACAACCCGCGCAAATGACCGCCGAAGGCCAGTTGCCAGACGTTGGTCAACGTCGCGGGAACGATCAACAGCGCCGCAGCCTGCGACGGTGCCATAGCCAGACCGAGCAAACCCATGGCGATGGTCGGCAGACCGAGGCCGATCACACCTTTGATCATTCCGGCCAGCAGGAAGGTGGCGACAATCAATAAGGACAGGGCCAAGCCCAAATGTTGATAGAACGCGGCAAGAGTATTCATGGGGCTATCGTGGGCCCTGAAGGGTGCCTTGAAAATCTGCCATATACTGAGGCTGCCTCTTGCTCTACAAGAGGCAAATGATCCGGGACACTGTATGCACTTCGACCTCACCGACCTGCGCCTCTACCTGAATATCCTCGACACCGGCAACATCACCGCCGGTGCCGCCCGCAGCCATTTATCACTGGCGGCGGCGAGTGCACGAATCCGCGCGATGGAAGCTTCACTGGGCATCGAGTTTCTGGAGCGAGGTCGCCGCGGTGTCAGCCCGACTCCAGCCGGCAAGGCGCTGGCGCAGCACGCCCGAGTCCTGTTGCAACAGGCCGAGCGCATGCAGCAGGACCTGATCGAATATGCCAAAGGCGTCAAAGGCCAGGTGCGGTTGCTGTGCAATACCACTGCGATCACCGAGTACCTGCCGGAATTGCTGGCGGACTTTCTGCGCGACCATCCGAACCTCGACATCGACCTGCAAGAGCTGCCCAGCACACGCATCACCCACGCCTTGCGTCAGGGCGCAGCAGACCTGGGGATCGTGTCCGACGCCGTGGATACCGACAGCCTGCAAACCCGCTATTTCCGCGACGATCCGCTGGTGCTGATCCTGCCGCGTGATCACCCCTTGGCCGACACCGGACCATTAAGCTTCAGCGCCACCTTGCACCACGATTACGTCGGCCTGAACGCCAACAGCGCCTTGGCCGTTTACCTGGAAGAACAGGCCCTGCACAGTGGCTTACGGATGCAGGTCCGCATCCGCGCCGATGGTTTCGATGGCGTGATGCGCATGGTCGCCCGAGGTGCCGGGCTGGCGATCGTGCCCTTGGCGGCGGTCGAACGCTGGTCGGCTGAAACGCCGTTCACAAGCGTCGCACTGGAAGAGCCGTGGGCCCGACGCAAACTGTTGTTGTGCGCCCGGGACTTCGCCGTTCTGCCCGGTTATGCCCAGGCCTTGCTGAGCACCTTGACTCTCCCCTGAGGGGCAGACTTTACCCTTGAGGTTTCATCTTCAGGGACCGTTACGGTGAGCAAACGAATTCTGGTGATTCTCGGTCATCCATCGAGTAACAGTTTCTGCGGCGCACTGGCCGAGCGCTACGCACAATCGGCATTGCGTGCCGGGCATGAGGTGCGTCAGTTGTTTCTGGGCAAACTGGATTTTGATCCGGTACTGCGTGAAGGGTATCAACAGGTTCAGCCACTGGAAGCCGACCTGCGCCGCGCTCAGGCGGACATTCTGTGGGCCGAACACCTGACCCTGGTCTACCCGATCTGGTGGGGAGGCGTACCGGCCTTGCTCAAGGGCTTTTTCGATCGGGCGTTCCTGCCGGGTTTCGCCTTCAAGTACCGCGAAGGCAAAGCCTTCCCCGACAAACTCCTGCGCGGTCGCAGCGCGCATCTGCTGGTGACCATGGACACGCCACCCTGGTATTACCGCTGGATCTACCGCATGCCCGGGCTGCATCAGATACGTAAAACCACCCTCGCCTTCTGCGGCATCGAACCCCGGCGCACTCTCACGTTCGGCCCGATTCTCGGCGCAAGCGACAGTCAGCGTGAGGCCTGGTTACGGCAAGCCCAGGCTATCGCCAGCCACTGAGTGTGCCGATAATGCACCGGGTGTTACCACCGCAAAAAGGGACTTTTCATGTACATCGGCCAAGCCGCACAACGCTCAGGGACGACGATCAAGAGCATCCGCCATTACGAGTCGATCGGCTTGCTGCCGGCCGCTCAACGGCAAGGCAGATACCGTGTCTATGACCAACAAAGCGTCGACCTGCTGATCCTCATCAAGTGCGCTCAACAATTGGGTTTCAGGCTCAAGGAACTCCAGGCGATCTTTACCGGGCATCAAGGCCGGGCGATGCCCTGGTCATTGGCGCAGCAGGCCATCGATGCCAAGAAGTGCGAAATCAGCGAAAAGATTGCCGCACTCAGGCATCAACACGAGCAATTGGTCGAGTTCGAGAGCACCTTCCTGCAGGCCCGAATCGATTGCCCACTGGAAAGTCTTTGAGGGTACCGCGCGTTTCTGGACAGCTCGATGTCGAATACAGACAACTGAGCGGAGCATGGGCGCTATAGGGTGCGACTTCAGTTTTCAGTACCTCTTTCTATATTCCAAGGCCCGGAGTCCACATGACCGCACCGATTACCGTTCTTCGCGACACTCACCCGTTGCCCGTGCTCGACGCCTGCAAATGGGAAAAGCTCGAAGGCGATCCGCACACCGTCAACCTCAACGCGTACACCAGCGAAGATGGCAGCAAGATCATGGGCACCTGGATCTGCACGCCGGGCAAGTGGTATGTGGAATACGTGAAGTGGGAATACTGCCATTTCCAGGAAGGCTACTGCATCATCACCCCGGAAGGCATGGCGCCGATCCACCTGCGCGCCGGTGATATTTTCGTCATCGAACCGGGCATGAAAGGCACGTGGGAAGTGGTTGAAACCGTGCGTAAGTATTTCGTGTTTGCCTGATGCAAAAAACCGAGAGATCACCCGACGTGATCTCTCGGCAAAAGAACCTGATTGAAATGCGCATCCCTTGTGGCGAGGGAGCTTGCTCCCGCTGGTTCGCGAAGCGAACCCAACAAGCTGATGCGGTGTTTCTGATGCACCGCATGTTCAGGACTTACGACTGCTTCGCAGCCGAACGGGAGCAAGCTCCCTCGCCACAAGCCCCCTCACCATTGCCCCCGAGAAAAACCTCTATTGGGGCTTGCGATAGCTATTGATGATCGCCGAAAAGTCCTTGCCACCGTCCCCACGCTGGCTCATCGCCTGATACAACTGCTGGGCCACCGCACCAAGCACCACCGGTTGGTGCGCCTGACGTGCCGCCTCAGTAGCCAGCCCCAGATCCTTAAGCATCAGTTCTGCACCGAAACCGCCGGTATAGCCGCGCGAGGCCGGCGCCGTTTCGACGATACCCGGCCACGGGTTGTACATCTCCGAACTCCAGCAGCGCCCGGTGGAACTGTTGATGATCCCCGCCAGAACCGTCGTGTCGATCCCCAGCGCATCGCCCAAAGCCATGGCTTCGCTAACGCCGACCATGGAAATCCCCAGCAGCAGGTTGTTGCAGATCTTGGCAATTTGCCCGGTGCCGACTTCGCCACAGTGGACGATGTTACGGCCCATCTGCGCCAGCACCGGCTGCAGGATGGCGAACAACTCAGGGGTGGCGCCGACCATGAAGGTCAGGGTTCCCGCCGCCGCACCGCCGGTACCGCCGGAGACCGGCGCATCGGCCATGGCCACGCCTTGTTTGGCGGCAGCTGCGGCGACGTCGCGCGCCGTCTGCGGATCGATGGTGCTGCAATCCACAGCGGGCACGCCCTTGGCGATCCCCGCCAGCACGCCATCTTCGCCCAGCCAGACGCTGCGCACATGCACCGCGGCTGGCAGCATGGTGATCACCAGCTCAGCATCTTGAGCCGCTTCACGTGCCGAAGCGCTGATGCTGCCGCCCAGTTGCTCCAGCTCTGCCAGCACAGCTTTGTTCAGGTCGACCAGCCGCAGCGAATGGCCGGCCTTGATCAGATTGCGCGCCATCGGCGCGCCCATGTTGCCGAGACCGATAAAAGCGATTTTCATGTCCGGCTCCTTAACGCAAGTGGATGGTAGTGTTCACACCGTCGTTGACGCTGTCATCGTCGAACCAGCGCGCGGTGACGGTCTTGGTTTGAGTGTAGAACTGCACCACTTGCTTGCCATACGGACCGAGATCGCCGAGCTTCGAACCACGGGAACCGGTGAAGCTGAAGAACGGCACCGGCACCGGAATCGGGATGTTGATGCCAACCTGGCCGACGTCGATTTCCGTCTGGAATTTACGCGCTGCCGCACCGCTCTGAGTGAACAAGCCTGTGCCGTTGCCGAACGGGTTAGCGTTGACCAGGGCGATGGCCTGATCGAGGGTGTCGACTTCCAGCACCACCAGCACCGGACCGAAGATTTCCTGGGTGTAGATCTGCATCTCGGGAGTGACGCCGGAGAACAGGGTCGGGCCGACAAAGTTACCCTTCTCGTAGCCCGGAACGCTGATGTCGCGACCGTCCAGTTCAAGCTTCGCGCCTTCCTTGATACCGCTTTCGATCAGCTCGAGAATCCGCGCCTTGGCCCGTTTGGAGATCACCGGGCCAACATCAGTGCCTGGCTCGCTGCCGGCATTGACCTTGAGTTTTTGCGCCAGCGCCTTGAGGTCCGGCAGCCATTGTTTGGCCGCGCCCACCAGCACCACCACCGAGGTGGCCATGCAGCGTTGCCCGGCCGCACCGAAACCGGCGCCGACCAGTGCATTGAGCGCTTGCTCACGATTGGCATCGGGCAATACGACGGCGTGGTTCTTGGCGCCCATCATTGATTGCACGCGTTTACCGTGTTTGCCGGCCAGGTCGTAGACGTGAGTGCCGACCGCGGTCGAACCGACGAACGAAACAGCCTTGATGTCCTTGTGGGTGCAAAGCGCGTCCACCACATCCTTGCCACCATGAACGACGTTGAGCACTCCCGGCGGAATACCGGCTTCGATGGCCAGCTCCACCAGCAGCATGGTCGACATCGGGTCTTGCTCGGATGGCTTGAGCACGAAGGTGTTGCCGCAGGCGATGGCCATAGGGAACATCCACAGCGGAATCATCGCCGGGAAGTTGAATGGAGTAATACCGGCGCAGACGCCGATCGGTTGACGCAGGGTATAAGTATCGACACCACCCGCGACGTTCTCGGCGAACTCGCCCATTTGCAGGCTGCCAATGGAGCAAGCGTGTTCGACCACTTCCAGGCCGCGGAAGATATCGCCTTCAGCGTCGGCGATGGTTTTGCCCTGCTCATTGCTGAGTACCACGGCAATACGCTTGGAGTGTTCACGAATCAACGCCTGAAGCTTGAGCATGATGCGCATCCGCGCGCCGATCGGCGTCAGCCTCCAGGTCTGGAAGGCGCGATGGGCGGCGCTGATGGCGGCGTCGACTTCGGCGGTCGTCGCGAACGGGACCTTGGCCAGCACTTGTTGGGTCGCCGGGTTGACGATGTCATGCCATTCGGTGGTCTGGGACTCGACCCACTCGCCATCGATCAACAGCTTGACCTTTTGCACGGTGGTTTCTAGCGATGCGTTCATATTGGTCTCCGGACGTTGTTCTTATTTAGAGAGCGATCTTTGGAGCCAAGGCGAGAAAGTCGCCTTGAGATGAGGCGTGTGTCGCGAATTGGTTATCGGACTGTTTTTGGAGTATAGATGTGCAAACTTCTAATAAGAACGCACATAAAAGCCGGTCCATCATGCAAAAAAACATCACGTCTTTAGGCTCGTTGAACTGGGATGACCTCAAGTTTTTCCTCGAGGTTGCCCGTACCCGCAAGGCCAGCACCGCAGCCAAGCGCCTGGCGGTGGATTACACCACCGTGTCGCGGCGCATCAGTTCACTGGAGGCCTCGCTGGGCACGCTGCTGTTCGAGAAGTCCCGCACTGGCGGTTTTGTCCTGACTGCCGAAGGTCAGCGACTGCTGGGTTACGCCGAGTCGATCGAAAGCACCCTGCACATGGCCTGCGAGCAAGTTTCGGGCTCCGGCGTGGCGTTGTCCGGGCATGTGCGCATGGGCTGTACCGAAGGGTTTGGCAGCTTTTTCATCACCCCGCAGTTGAGCCATTTCGTCGACGCCTACCCGGCGATCTCGGTGGACATCCTGCCGCTGCCGCACTTCATCAGCCTGTCCAAGCGCGAAGCAGACATTGTCATCGCGCTGGAGCGGCCGGAGCACGGACCGTATGTCTGCTGCAAACTCTGCGACTACCGATTGCAGCTGTATGCAACCCAGGATTACCTGGACAAACACCCACCGATCCGCCGCCCGGCAGACTTGGGCAAGCATCAATTCATCAGTTATGTGGACGACCTGGCGTTCAGCTCGGAGCTGTTGTACCTGGCGAATGTGTTGCCCGGCGCCAATGCCAACCTGCGCAGCACCAGCGTGATCGCGCAGTTCGTGGCCGCCCAGCAGGGACGGTCACTGGCGATTCTGCCGTGCTTCCTGGCGTCTCAGGACTCGCGATTGCTGCCAGTGTTACCGCAAGAAATCACCATCACCCGGCAGTTCTGGATGTACTGCCGGGAAGACCTGCGCAAGCTCAAGCGGATCACCTTGTTGTGGGATTACATCCGTGCCGTTACCGAGCAGAACCAAGCGCTGTTGATGGGTGAAAGTCGGGAGATGTTATTCGCTGATTAGTCCGCGCTCACCACGATCGCCACCCGGCGATTCTCGGTGCGCCCGGCCACGGTGTCGTTGGAGGCGACGGGTTTACTGCTGCCCAAGCCGCGCAGTTGGATGTTTTCTTCTTTTATGCCGACGGTACTCAGCACTTTGCCAACGCTTTTCGCGCGGCGCAGGGAAAGCTGTTCGTTATAGGACTCTTTGCCCGAGGCATCGGTGTGGCCATCGATCCTCACTCGCTCGATGCCCACACCCAACAACGCCTTGCCGATGCGCTCGACGATCTCGGTACTGGTGGGGTTGAGGTGCTCGACATCACTGCCGAACAGCACTTTGTCGGACAGGCCGAAGGCCCAGCCATCGTCAGTCATCTCGAACCCTTGCTGCTTGAGCACGGTGATCTGCGCCGGGGTCAGGCCTTTTTGCGGTGCCGTTTGGCAACCGGTCAATGCCAGTAAGGCCATGAACAACGTGATCGTGAAAAATCGCAAGGAACGCTGAGAGAATGTGAGCACAGAAATTAGCTCCTGGTTTGAACATGTGCGACAGGGGGCTCCGCCCCTGACGTGTGCTGGGCGCCTCGGGAAAGGCGTTTGGCCTGGTACATCGCGGCATCGGCGGCACTGAGCAACGTGCCCGGTGTACCCCCATGATCCGGGTACACGGCAATGCCGATACTGAGTGAGGTCAACACTTGGGTACTGCCCGGCAACGGGATTGGCACTTCCATGCTGGCAAGGATTTTGTCGGCAATCCGTTCAGCGTCTTCGGTCTTGTGCAGTGGTGTCAGCAGGACGGCAAACTCGTCGCCGCCTAGACGCGCGACCAGGTCCTCTTCACGCAACTGTGCACGAACCCGGGTTGCCACCGCGACTAGCACTGCATCGCCGGCAGCATGACCGAAGTTATCGTTGATCTCCTTGAACCGGTCGCTGTCGAGGAACAGCACGGCCACTCGCTCATCCAGCTTGCTGGCATTGCGCAAGGCACGCATCAGGCGGCCTTCGAAAAACGCCCGATTCGGCAACCCGGTGAGACTGTCATGGCTGGCCTGGTGGGCCAGGGTTTCGTTTTCGCTTTGCAGGTGGGTCTGCCAGGACTCGAGCTCATCGAGCAAGGCATTGAAGTCGTTGCCCAGGTTGTCGAGTTCGGCAATGTCGGCGGGCGGCACGCGCTGGTCGAAGGCACGCTCGCTGCGGGCGGCGTGAGCCACGGTAGCCAGGCTGCGCAACGGGCCGATGATCCCGCGCAATTGCCGACGCGCCAGATACAGCGCAACCCAGGCACTGATAGCGGTACACAAGACAATGCCCAGCAGGCCACTGAGCAAAAAGCGCATCAGGCTGCCAGCATGACCAGTAAGCAGGATGCTACCGATTTCCTGACCTTGATGAACGATCGGCATGCTGACGGGTTTTTCCAGCAACGCCCGAGCGATCTGCATTTCAAGGTCGGAAAGCAGCCCGGTTTCCGGTCGTTGCCAATGTGCGAGCAACTCGCCTTGCTCGTTCGTCACCTGTGCATCGGCCACTTCCTCGGTGGACGCGATCAACGCCAACGCTTCGGTGGCGGCGGCCTTGTCATTGAACACCACCGCGGCTTCCACGGTGTAATTGATCGATCGGGCAATCAGATGCAGATTGTGATCGGCATAAACCCGCAGGGCCAGAACACCCAGCAGAGTCAACGAAACACTGGCCATGGCCACACCCACCAAGGCGACGATCAAATGTCCACGGCCGATAACCGACCCCAGGGTCGGACGTGTGCGGGATTTGAATAGACTCATGGTGCCGCCGGCTTGCGGCGCGACAGTTGCAGCACACTGGGATGAATGCGCACACCACTGCGGGCGACCGAGTCGAGGTTGACCTCGAAAGCCACCTGTTCATCGCCGACCCGCAGACAGAACAGACTGCCAACGGTGCATTGATCGCCGCCTTCGCTGATGCTCAACACCGGACGCCCAGTCAGCGAGGCGAATAGTCGACTGCGTTCCTCGCTCGTCAGCTGGCCGATGTACACCGCATCGCATTCCCCGGCAATCGCCGGATTGTCGGCCAAAAGTCGTCGCACGGTGACAGGCCGACCAGTGGCCTGGGTGGTGCCTTTGACCAGGTCGTCGGTGTATTCGGTGGGGCCGACCACGCACAGACGCAACTGCTGGGGCTCAACAGGCCACCGGGCATAACTGAGGATCCCGAGCACCACCTGAGTGACCGACCTGGCGCGAAGGTCGGCCTTGCTCGCGTCGGTTTCCGGCTGAGCACAGGCAACGCCCGTCAACAAACAGAGAAGGCTACCAAGCAACACTTGCTTGCAGCCAACAACGCGCTCTGTCGCCCAGACAGCCACCTTCATGCAGGGATTCTCTTCGATCGCAACGATATGATGCCGCAACGATAGCACAGCACTGAAACACCAGCGAGGCCACGCACCACGCCACTTCGGACAGATTCCCATCGTCTGGGGCCGTCCATTTCAGTGACCCGGCTCGATACCCTCTTCCAGCTCCAGCATTAACCCGCTCAAGCGCTTGACCTTGCGCCGCACGGCCTCTTCAAATACGTCGGCGCGAGGCTCAATCAGGGTGAACCAGTCCTTGGCCCGGGTTATCCCGGTATAGATCAGTTCCTTGGTGAGCACAGGGTTCAGGGCGTCCGGCAAAATCAACGCCGTATGGGCAAATTCAGAGCCTTGGGATTTGTGTACCGTCATGGCATACACGGTATCGACATCGTTGAGCCGGCTTGGCAGGACAAAGCGCACACCGCCCTGACCATCGTTACGCGGGAATGCCACACGCAGCACATGCCGTCCGGCCTCAGGGCCCTCACGTTCCGGCAGCTTGAGCGCGATGCCAATGTCGCCGTTCATCAAACCCAAGCCATAGTCGTTGCGGGTCATCAGCACGGGGCGACCTTCGTACCACTGGTGGTCGCTGTCGATCAGCCGAGCCTTGAGCAGCGCGTCGGTCACTCGCTGATTCAAGCCTTCGACACCCCAAGGCCCTTTACGTACAGCGCACAACAGCTGGAAGGCGTCGAAGGCTTGCAGCACCACGCGAGCCCAATGGGTCCAGCATGGATCGTCGAGCGGGCTGTCGAGCGGTGGCCGCTGGCTGCGCAAAAGACTCAGATAATGCCGATAACCTTGCGGCCCTGCGCCATGACCTTCGAGCAACAAGCGCTCCAGCGCCCGATCCTGCTCACCTTTGAGGGGCAGGGAAAACACGTCGTCATGGCTTCTGGCTGCCAGTAACTTGCGGGCGTCCTCGGGTTGCTGCCGGTTGACCCAACGGGCCAACTGACCAATACCGCTGCCCTCGCCGAAGCGTCGCGAATGTCGCAACATCACCACTTGCTGGGCCAGGGGATGCGCTCCGTGGGTGTCTTCGCGCAAACCGCTGGCATCGAGGTTTTCACCGCTGACCGTCTCCAGCCACTGGCGGGTCTGCGGGCTGTACCAACCGGCTTCGGCATCACGACACAGATCGCCCAGGACGGCACCAGCCTCTACCGATGCCAGTTGATCCTTGTCACCGAGCAACACCAGACGGGCATGGGCCGGCAAGGCATCGAGCAGATTGGCCATCATTTCCAGGTCAATCATCGAGGCTTCGTCCACCACCAATACATCCAGTGGCAAGCGATTGCCGGCGTGGTGCCGGAAATGCCGGGTGCCGGGGCGACTGCCGAGCAAACGGTGCACAGTGGTCACATCCGACGGGATCTTCTCACGCACTGTTTCAGCGACTTTCAGGCTTTGAACCTGCTGGCTGATGGACTCGGTCAATCGCGCGGCGGCTTTGCCAGTGGGTGCAGCGAGGCGAATGCGCAGCGGTTTACCGGCCTCCACAGCCGGAGCCTGAAGCAATGCGAGCAAGCGCACGACCGTAGTGGTTTTACCGGTCCCCGGGCCACCAGTGACGATGCTGAAGGCGCTACGGGTCGCCAGGGCGCAAGCGAGTTTCTGCCAGTCGATCATTTCATCAGGCCTGGCTGGACCAAACAGCCCCGTCAGGCGTTGAGGCAAATCACTCGGTGTTGTTTCGTGTGCCGCCAGGCGCTGACGCAAGGCGTTGTCGATGCGTCGTTCATAAGCCCAGTAACGGCGCAGGTACAGGCGTTTACCTGACAGCACCAACGGCCGGTGCTGCGCGGCCTCACGCCCATCGACCGCCAGAGCCACCAGACGGCTGGACGCCAGTACCTTGCACCAATGGGCGCCGTCCAGCGCCTCAAGCAATTGCGACGGCAGTAACATCGCGGCGCTTTGCAAATCACCTTCCGGTGGCAGCGACAGCGCGAAATCAGGCTCTTTCAGCGTTTCGAACAGATCCAGGCAGACATGGCCGTGGCCCAACTGGTGACTGGTCAGCGCGGCGGCCAGCAGCACCAGTGGATCATCCTCGGGAGCGAGCTCATGAAGAAACGCGACGAAGGCCTTGTCCAGCGCCCGCAACCAGCCGCGCTCGACCCAGCGCGTGAGCAGCAGCAACAAGTCATCCGCGCGACTCAACGGGGCCAGATCTGCCAGGCTTTCGGCCGCCAGCGGCGTGGGCAGCAAATCGGCGAAGGTGCGACTCATAGCAGTACTCCCTGTTCCCAGGCAGGTTCGGCCTTGGGTTCTGGCTTGCCCTGGAACAATCGGTCCAGACGCTCAATCAGTTCCCGTGGCGGGCGGGCAAAGTACACACCCTGGCTGGATGCGCGAGTACCGCGAAGGAACAGGTACAACGCCCCGCCGACATGCCGGTCGTAATCGTAATCGACCAGCCGCGCCTTGAGCTGGCGATGCAGGGCGAGCAGGTACAGAACGTATTGCAGGTCATAACGGTTATCGAGAATCGACTGTTCCATGGCCTGCTCGGTATAGGCTGCGTCATCGACGCCCAGCCAGTTGGACTTGTAGTCGGCGACGTAGTAGCGACCGTCATGCTCGAACGTCAGGTCGATGAAGCCCTTGAACATGCCATTGAGCAGCACCGGTTCGGCGGCCACCCGGGCCACGCCGTTATGGGTGTATTGACGCACCAGCTCATCGAGTTTGAGCACATCGACTTTATGACTGGCGAACCAGAACTCCATCTCGACCCGGTATCGGGTCAATTGCCCGAACACCACCGGTGCCCGCCCGCCACCGATGTGCAGCGGGGATTTGAGCAAGTGCTGCAGCCAGTCGCTCAGCGTGGTGATCCAGCCTTCCCAGCCACGACGGTTGCAGCGACGGGCAATGCCATCCTCCACGGTATGTGGTGCAGCGGAAAAACCTTCGTCACCGGCCCATTCGAGTAATCCATGGAGAAAAGTGCCGGGATTCGGGCCTCGAGGGAATCGATGGATATCAGCGCCGCCAGCGATTACTTCTCGCGGCGCTTGCGGATCGAGACGTTCGTCGTCGAATAGCTTTTGGGCTTGCGGGCTCTCCGGGGCGTCATCGTTGCCGACACTCAGGCTGTCGCCAATGCGCAAGGCGCTGTAAGAGGCGATCCACCAGTTTTCGCTGGCCTTGCGCTTGGGCACCCGCGGAGCAAGCAAGGTCGCTTCATTGCGCGGCGGATGATAATGCTCGGTAGTCGCTTCAGGCATTTCACCGTAGTTCAGCGCCGGGCAGTTCTGCTGCAAATCCTCCAGCCATCGCTGCAACCCGGCCGACTCGGCCAATGGTGCACCACCGCCCAGCAGATAACCCAGCGCGCAAAGGTGCAGAACCGAGCCGTTGTTATTGCCGCGCTTGAGGTCCGTCACACCGAGCCAGCAGGCATGTTGTGCCCGCGTCAGGGCGACATAGAGCAGACGAAGGTCCTCCGCTAGACGCTCATCATCGGCCTGGGCGATCAACTCGGTCGTCGGCTTCAAGCTCACCTGAGCCTTGCCCGCAGCGTCGTGGTAATACAACGGCAAGCGGCTGCCATCCACCGGTTTTGCCGAACAAATGAACGGCAGAAACACCAGGGGGTACTCAAGCCCTTTGGACTTGTGGATGGTCACGACCTTGACCAGTTGTTCGTCGCTTTCCAGGCGCAGGATCTGCTCTTCGCCGGCCTGACCGGACAATGCCAGATGCTCGGACAAATGACGGATCAAGGCTTGCTCGCCATCGAGTTCGGCGGCGGCCTGTTGCAACAACTCGGACAGGTGCAGCAGGTTGGTCAACACCCGCTCGCCATCATTGCGCGCGATCAACTTCTGCGGCAACTGAAAGTCATGCAACAGGCGCCGCAACATTGGCAACACACCCTGCTTGCGCCAGAGTTCGCGATAACCGCGGAACTGCATGACCCGTGCCTCCCAGGCCAGTTCATCCTGATTCAGCCGCTCCAGTTCAGCCAATGAAAGGTTCAGTGTGATGCAGGCCAGCGCGGCACGGAGGGGACGCTCGACATCCGGCTCGGCACACGCCTTGAGCCAGGTCAGCAGGTCATGGGCCTCCTGCGCGGCGAACACTGAGTCCTTGTCTGACAGGTAAACACTGCGCACACCGCGGGCGGAAAGTTCACCGCGCACGGCCTGGGCCTCGTTGCCGTCGCGCACCAGAATCGCGATATCCGCCGGCAGCAGGCCTCTGAAATCCTTGCCATCCTGAATGAAACCCGCACGACCCTGCTGACCGCCATTGAGCAGCGCGGTGATTTCACTGGCGCAGGCGGCGGCCAATTGTTGTCGATATTGCGCGCCAGACAGTGGCTGATCGGCGGACAGATGCCAGATGTTCAGGGCAGGTACTACCTGACCATCAATGTGCAGGACTTCTTTGCGCCCTTGGGATTCGACGGGCAGAAACGGTACCGGATTCTCGCCATTCTGCTCACGGAACAAGAATGCTCCTCGCCCCTGCCCGCGAGATTCGGCACGCTCGAACACATGGTTCACCGCACTGACCATGCCATGACTGGAACGGAAGTTGGTGCCCAGGGTATGCAGGCGGCCAGTGGTGGCCTGGCGGGCGCGCAGGTAGGTATAGATGTCGGCACCGCGGAAGGCATAGATCGCCTGCTTCGGGTCGCCGATCAGAAACAGACCGGATTCAGGACTGTTGTCTTCGATGCGATAAATGCTCTCGAAGATTCGGTATTGCACCGGGTCGGTGTCCTGGAACTCGTCGATCAGCGCAACCGGGAACTGTTCGCGGATCAGGGTCGCCAGGCGCTCACCGCCTTCGGACTGCAAGGCTGCATCGAGGCGCAGCAGCATGTCATCGAAGCCCATTTCCGCGCGGCGTCGCTTTTCTTCCTCGAACCGTGCTCCGACCCAGCGCGCGGCGTGTTGTAGCACGGCGGCATCGGGGGTCGGCAAACCATCGAGACTGGCCTTGAGAGCGGGCATCGCATCGATACCGGGGTGACGGGGGGCTTCCCCCTTCCAGGCTTCAGCCATGCCATCGGGAGTCAGGCGGTTGAAGCCGGTGCCAATGTCCAGTTGCTCCAGAGATTCGTCTTCGGCCCAGGTCCGGAGCTTTTCAAACCAGGGTTCGAAGTAGCGCGCCTGCATCTTGCGACCATCGACGCTCTTGCTCGCGACGCCCTGATGACAGATCGCGAGCAGCTCATCGGCCCATTGGCGCCAGGGCATTTTGAGCTCGAGCAAAGCGGCCCGTCGCTCCTGCAAACACTCGGTGATCAACTCGGCAGGCTCTTTACCTTCGACGCTGTCGCGCTCGCTGGCGAACAACCCACGCACTCGCGGCAGCAACGCCGCCGGGCCACCCCAATTGCCGCGAACCCAGTTCAGCGCATCGCCTTGCATCGGGTAGCAGAACAGACGCCAGTAGTCGCGCAGCACTTCGCCGAGCAAATCGCTGTGATCGGTTTCCAGGGTCTGGGTGAACAGGCTGCCACTGTCGAACGCATGTTCGCGCAGCATGCGCTGGCACCAACTGTGGATGGTCGATACCGCCGCTTCATCCATCCATTGGGCGGCAATGTCCAGGCGGTTTGCACAACCGGACCACTGTTCGGGGAGGTACTGCTCGCGCAATTCGGCAATGAGGCTGTCCGGTGCCGGTGTCTCATCGCGGAAAAACCGTGCAGCTTCAGCCAGCCGTGTGCGAATACGTTCGCGCAGTTCTTTGGTCGCGGCATCGGTGAAGGTCACCACGAGGATTTGCGGCGGCAGCAACTCACGGCCAAACCCACTCGATTCGCCGCCGTGACCCAGGACCAGACGCAAGTACAGCGCGGAAATGGTGAAGGTCTTGCCGGTCCCGGCGCTGGCTTCGATCAGTTGGCTACCACGCAGGGGGAATGCCAGGGCCAGCGGTGTTTTCGTGGTCATCAGCACGCCTCCTCACCGCTCAATGAGCGCCAGGGGGCCTCAAGCAGCGGCCGGTACAATGCGTCGCACCAATCAGGGAAGGTCTCGTCGGCAATCAGTGCATCGTAATCGGCGAATTGCCGAGCGAGTGCCGGGCTTTCGCGGCGCTCGCCATCAGTGGTCTGGCCGTCGCCTTCATAAGCTTTGCGGGCACCGGCGGCGGCTTTGGCCGGGTCGGTTTGAGCGAGCCAGGCGAAGGCTGTTTTTACGGCAATCGGCAGCGGTTGGCGCATGCCGGTTTGCCAGGCCAGCAACAGGTCGCCCAGAATCCGGGATGCCGCCGCCTCCTCCATCGGACCAAGCAGTAAACTGTCGTCGCTGGCCACCAATGCAGTGGTCATCGCCATACCATTGGCGCACGCAACCAGATGGTTGACCCATGGTCGCGTCAGACGATGCCATTTGCGGGTCTTGAGCGAGCCGATGCTGTTGGGGATCGTGGTGACCGACAGCAGACCACCGTCTGCACGTTGATGCAGACCACTGAGCCAACCCTCCAGACGCAGCCCATGCAACTCCAGACTTACCGGCAACGCGCTGCTGAGTGGTGTCGGCCATAACGCCAGAAGTCGCTGATAGCGCAGCAGCAGATCCGGCAGCGGTTCGATCAACTCTCGCTGAAGACATTCGCCAAAACCGGCCATGGGCAAGAGCCCGCTGTTTTGCAGACGCTTTGCCTGCGCCTCCAGTGCCTGATCGGTTTGATCCAGTTGACCCAGCGCCGCTTCGAGCAAACTGTCACTGAGGCTGTAGCGTTGCAACGCATCGAGTACAAATGGCTCTTCATCTGCCAAAGGCACTTCGGCAGCCTCGAAGAACACTTTGAGCCGCTGACTGAAAAAATGCCGTACAGGGTTGCGCAGAAAATCCTGCAGTTGACCCAGACTCAGCGGTTCGTCCTGGACATAGGGTTCAAGCACTTCGATATCAGTCGCCAGATCACCGGCCTGATGAAGAGCCTGCCACTCACTGGCGTAACTGAATAGATCATCGCCCTCGTGAAAGTAGCGAGCGCTGAAAGGTTGCAACGGGTGTTCCTGAGTCATGGATTCAAGCAGGTCATCATTGTCATCGTACAGTCGCCAGCCGCTGCCGAGATGGTCCCGTAACTGCCCTATCAACACCGAAGCAGGGCGCTCACTGTTGTCCCGGATACTGCGGCCGACCCAGCTGATATAGAGTTGGTCCCGTGCCGACAACAATGCTTCCAGCAACAGATAGCGATCATCTTCGCGCCGGGAACGATCGCCTGGGCGGTAGTCGCTGCCCATCAGGTCGAAGTCCAACGGCGGCTGCGCGCGAGGGTAATCGCCATCATTCATACCCAGCAGACAGACCCGTTTGAACGGGATCGCTCGCATCGGCATCAAGGTACAGAAGTTGACTGCCCCGGCGAGGAAACGCTGAGACAGGCGACCTTGGTCGAGACCCGCCAGCCAGGCCTCACGGACTACGGTCAGCGGTAACTCGTCCTGCAAACCTACGGACTCGCAGGTTTCAAGCCAGGTCTCACGCAGCTCTTCGAGTTGAGCCAACAAATAGTCGTCATGCTCGTTACTGGCCTTGAAGAACAACTGCACCAGTGCCTGCAAGCGGGTGCCCCAGAGCTTGGGGGGCGCAGGTCGGGTGAGTTCCTGATGAGCAATCTCCAGCGCATCCAGCAGTGCGACCAAAGGACCTATGAGCGCCGCATCCAGGCCACCAATCTCGTCATAGGGTTCAATACCCTCACAGGCACTGGCGCTGCCCACGGCATAACCAAGCAGCATCCGTCGCAGACCGAAACGCCAACTGTTTTGCTCCAGTTGTTCAGGCAATCCCAGACCCGCACGCTGCTCGGCATTCATCCCCCAGCGAACACCTGCGCCTTCGATCCAGCGATGCAAGGTCGGCAGGTCACGTTCCTCTACGCCAAACCGAGCGCGTAATGCCGGAACGTCCAGCAGATCGAGAATTTCGCTGACGGGGAAGCGGCTATCGGGCAGCTTGAGCAGATGCTCGACAGCGATCAGTAGCGGATCCCTGCCGCGCTGGCCTTGATCCGCGAGCGTGAAGGGAATGAAGCGTGGGTCGTGGCGATCAAGCTGACCAAAGACAGCACGGATGTGAGGGGCATAACTGTCGATGTCCGGAACCATCACGATAACGTCGCGAGGTCTCAGGTCTGGATCCGCACTGAATCGGGCGAGCAACTGATCGTGGAGGATCTCTACTTCGCGCTGAGCACTATGGGCGATGTGAAAACGGATCGATTCGTCCTTATCCAGATCGACAGCAGGCCAACGCTCGCGAGTCTCGTTCAGCGGGCGCAATTCCAGGATGTCGTCCTGTAACTGGTTGAGCATGTTCTGTGGCTGGCTATCGCTGAAAAGGTCGATGCGCCCGTCGCGAAACGCCGAGCGATAGCTGTTGGGATCGTCGTAACTGTCGAGCAGATTGATGTAATCCCGCCCCTGTTTACCCCACGCCGCCAATAGCGGGTGGGCATGCTGATGAAGGGTTTGCGGGTCGAGCACAACCGGCATGCCGCGCTTGCGGGACTGACGCTTGTACTGATGTCGCAACAGGTCTTTATCGGCGACGATGTCCGCCCAATGATGACGACATGGGTTGTGTACGCATAGCAAGACCTGGCTGAATCGAGCCAGCCCGGCAAGTGCTTCCAAGGCTTGGGCGGGCAATGAAGAAATCCCGAAAACGATAACTCGCGAAGGCAAACCACTGGGCGCTACGTCGAGACTATTGATGCGTTCGATAAAACGTTGGTGAACGCCTGCGCGGCTTTGCGCCATGCCTTGTTCACCGACATCCAGCAACAGCGCACGCCACAACTCGGCCTGCCAGCAGTTGGCCGGGGTCAGGGCTTTGGCTTCGCCCCTGCCATTTCGTAACTGATGACGGCCTTCTGCCCAGTCTTCGAGCCAGTCGGCACGGTAAACCTGGTATTGGTCAAACAGATCCGCCAGTCGCTCCGCCAATTGATAGCGTTTGCGTAAGTCGGTGTCATTGGTAAGAAAGCGTTGTAGAGGTTCGAAGTGCGGCTGGTTGATCAACTGTGGTAGCAGACGCATCAGGCGCCAGGTCAGCGGCGCTTTATCGAGCAGCGATTTGGCCGGGATTTCGTCACGTCCCAGCACCATGCGATAGAGCTGCCACATGAAACTGCCTGGCAACTGCACATCGATGGCTGCGGCGATTCCGCAGCCGCCCATGTCGTCGTCTTCGGGATCTTCGGCCAGTGCCAGCTTAAGCCACTGGGCGATGCCATTGCTCTGTACCAAGGCGATTTCATTTTCCAAGGGAGCCAGTGGGTAGCGCCGCATCCAACTGACCACCAGGCTGCGCAACTCGTCCAGGCGGTTACCGTGAACCACCATAAAACCAGCACTGAGGGACATAGCGTCCGGCATAAAGGCTTCCTTGGGAAAATACAAAAGCTAGGGCTGAACCTTAGCACTGTCAGCAGACTGTGACAGCCGGAAGCGGTCCGATGATGCTGTACGAACTTTCCTGCGGACAAAACAAAACCCCTACCTGCAGATGCAGATAGGGGTTTCGGAATTTAATCTTGACGATGACCTACTCTCACATGGGGAAACCCCACACTACCATCGGCGATGCATCGTTTCACTGCTGAGTTCGGGATGGGATCAGGTGGTTCCAATGCTCTATGGTCGTCAAGAAATTCGGGTACCGAACCGTCTTTCGACGCTTCAGCAAATTGGGTATGCGATAGTTTGTGTGTTTGCTTCTCGAACTTTCGGTTCATTGCGTCTTCACACACCGCAATCTGGTGCCCTTTCGCTCTTCAGCTCGAAGCATACAAATTGCTTGGGTGTTATATGGTCAAGCCTCACGGGCAATTAGTATTGGTTAGCTCAACGCCTCACAGCGCTTACACACCCAACCTATCAACGTCGTAGTCTTCGACGGCCCTTCAGGGGACTCAAGGTCCCAGTGAGATCTCATCTTGAGGCTAGTTTCCCGCTTAGATGCTTTCAGCGGTTATCTATTCCGAACATAGCTACCCGGCAATGCCACTGGCGTGACAACCGGAACACCAGAGGTTCGTCCACTCCGGTCCTCTCGTACTAGGAGCAGCCCCTCTCAAATCTCAAACGTCCACGGCAGATAGGGACCGAACTGTCTCACGACGTTCTAAACCCAGCTCGCGTACCACTTTAAATGGCGAACAGCCATACCCTTGGGACCGGCTTCAGCCCCAGGATGTGATGAGCCGACATCGAGGTGCCAAACACCGCCGTCGATATGAACTCTTGGGCGGTATCAGCCTGTTATCCCCGGAGTACCTTTTATCCGTTGAGCGATGGCCCTTCCATACAGAACCACCGGATCACTAAGACCTACTTTCGTACCTGCTCGACGTGTCTGTCTCGCAGTCAAGCGCGCTTTTGCCTTTATACTCTACGACCGATTTCCGACCGGTCTGAGCGCACCTTCGTACTCCTCCGTTACTCTTTAGGAGGAGACCGCCCCAGTCAAACTACCCACCATACACTGTCCTCGATCCGGATAACGGACCTGAGTTAGAACCTCAAAGTTGCCAGGGTGGTATTTCAAGGATGGCTCCACGCGAACTGGCGTCCACGCTTCAAAGCCTCCCACCTATCCTACACAAGCAAATTCAAAGTCCAGTGCAAAGCTATAGTAAAGGTTCACGGGGTCTTTCCGTCTAGCCGCGGATACACTGCATCTTCACAGCGATTTCAATTTCACTGAGTCTCGGGTGGAGACAGCGCCGCCATCGTTACGCCATTCGTGCAGGTCGGAACTTACCCGACAAGGAATTTCGCTACCTTAGGACCGTTATAGTTACGGCCGCCGTTTACCGGGGCTTCGATCAAGAGCTTCGCGTTAGCTAACCCCATCAATTAACCTTCCGGCACCGGGCAGGCGTCACACCCTATACGTCCACTTTCGTGTTTGCAGAGTGCTGTGTTTTTAATAAACAGTCGCAGCGGCCTGGTATCTTCGACCGGCGTGGGCTTACGGAGCAAGTCCTTCACCCTCACCGGCGCACCTTCTCCCGAAGTTACGGTGCCATTTTGCCTAGTTCCTTCACCCGAGTTCTCTCAAGCGCCTTGGTATTCTCTACCCAACCACCTGTGTCGGTTTGGGGTACGGTTCCTGGTTACCTGAAGCTTAGAAGCTTTTCTTGGAAGCATGGCATCAACCACTTCGTGTTCTAAAAGAACACTCGTCATCAGCTCTCGGCCTTAGAATCCCGGATTTACCTAAGATTCCAGCCTACCACCTTAAACTTGGACAACCAACGCCAAGCTGGCCTAGCCTTCTCCGTCCCTCCATCGCAATAACCAGAAGTACAGGAATATTAACCTGTTTTCCATCGACTACGCTTTTCAGCCTCGCCTTAGGGACCGACTAACCCTGCGTCGATTAACGTTGCGCAGGAAACCTTGGTCTTTCGGCGTGGGTGTTTTTCACACCCATTGTCGTTACTCATGTCAGCATTCGCACTTCTGATACCTCCAGCAAGCTTCTCAACTCACCTTCACAGGCTTACAGAACGCTCCTCTACCGCATCACCTAAGTGATACCCGTAGCTTCGGTGTATGGTTTGAGCCCCGTTACATCTTCC
>NZ_JBWBQJ010000001.1:4540000-5172500 GCF_056278945.1 Pseudomonas sp. TE3552
TACCATACTCTAGCTCGACAGTTTTGAATGCAGTTCCCAGGTTGAGCCCGGGGATTTCACATCCAACTTAACGAACCACCTACGCGCGCTTTACGCCCAGTAATTCCGATTAACGCTTGCACCCTCTGTATTACCGCGGCTGCTGGCACAGAGTTAGCCGGTGCTTATTCTGTCGGTAACGTCAAAACAATTACGTATTAGGTAACTGCCCTTCCTCCCAACTTAAAGTGCTTTACAATCCGAAGACCTTCTTCACACACGCGGCATGGCTGGATCAGGCTTTCGCCCATTGTCCAATATTCCCCACTGCTGCCTCCCGTAGGAGTCTGGACCGTGTCTCAGTTCCAGTGTGACTGATCATCCTCTCAGACCAGTTACGGATCGTCGCCTTGGTGAGCCATTACCTCACCAACTAGCTAATCCGACCTAGGCTCATCTGATAGCGCAAGGCCCGAAGGTCCCCTGCTTTCTCCCGTAGGACGTATGCGGTATTAGCGTCCGTTTCCGAGCGTTATCCCCCACTACCAGGCAGATTCCTAGGCATTACTCACCCGTCCGCCGCTCGCCACCAGGTACAAGTACCCGTGCTGCCGCTCGACTTGCATGTGTTAGGCCTGCCGCCAGCGTTCAATCTGAGCCATGATCAAACTCTTCAGTTCAAACATCTTTGGGTTTTTAAGAAACCCTAAACTTGGCTCAGCAATCGTTGGTTACATCTTTGATTTCTCGCGGAGTAACTTGTGATGCTGATAATCTTGTTGACTATCAGTCTGACTCCACAAGCACCCACACGAATTGCTTGATTCAGTTGTTAAAGAGCGGTTGGTTAAGAACTTTCGTCTCAACCGAGGCGCGCATTCTACAGCAGCGCTTGTTGCTGTCAAGTGGTTATTTTCAGAAGTTTTCAAAGTTTCGCTTGGAAATCTTTAACAACTTCAACCACTTGCGCTTCCGATCTCTCGTTAGCGGGAGGCGAATTCTACAGCGTTAGTCGCTGCTGTCAACACCTCTTTTTCACCGCTTTCGACCGAGACGATCGAACCGTCAAAAGAGCCAAACAACACCACCCTTTCAACTCCTTCGGGCTTCGATGAAATGAAGCGTAACCGCTGTCGAAAACTGCGTAACTCTTTGTTTACCAAGGAGTTTTCCGTTTCGACTGCGCCGGAAGTGGGGCGAATTATAGACGTACAGAATCTGCCGTCAACCTCTAATTTCACATTTCTGTCATATAGGTCAAAGCAGCCCGAAAACACAAAGGCCGACCTCAGGAGGTCGGCCTTCTGCCCTTCTATTTACAAGCTAGGGAATGCGAATTGCGAAGCTTCATGGCTGGCCCGTTGCGGCCAGCGCTGGGTAATAGCCTTGCGACGGGTATAGAACCGCACGCCATCCGGACCATAAGCATGCAGATCGCCGAACAGCGAACGCTTCCAGCCGCCAAAGCTGTGATACGCCACTGGCACCGGCAACGGTACGTTGACGCCGACCATCCCCACTTCGATCTCATCGCAGAACAACCGCGCCGCTTCCCCATCACGGGTAAAGATGCAGGTGCCGTTGCCGTACTCGTGATCGTTGATCAGTTGCATCGCCTCTTCCAGGCTATTGACCCGGACAACACACAGCACCGGCCCAAAGATCTCTTCTTTATAGATGCGCATCTCTGGCGTGACGTTATCGAACAGGCAACCACCCAGGAAGAAACCTTCCTCATGACCGGCCACGCTCAGACCACGGCCATCGACCACCAACGTCGCGCCGGAAGAAACGCCGTCTTCTATATAGCCACTGACTTTATCCCGAGCCTGACCGGAAACCAGCGGCCCCATGTCCAGGCCACAGGAAGTACCGGCACCGATTTTCAGCGCTTTGATCTGCGGCACCAGTTTGGCCACCAACGCGTCCGCCACCTGATCACCAACGCACACGGCCACCGAAATCGCCATGCAGCGCTCACCGCACGAACCGTAAGCGGCGCCCATCAATGCGCTGACGGCGTTATCCAGATCTGCATCCGGCATCAATACCGCATGGTTCTTCGCACCGCCCAACGCCTGGACGCGTTTGCCGCGCTTGGTGCCTTCGGCGTAGATGTATTCGGCAATCGGCGTCGAACCGACGAAGCTCAACGCTTTGACTTCCGGCGCGTCAATCAGCGCGTCCACTGCGGCCTTGTCGCCATGCACCACACTCAGCACGCCTTTCGGCAGGCCAGCTTCCAGTAACAATTGAGCGATCAGCAGCGTCGAGCTTGGATCGCGCTCGGACGGCTTGAGGATAAAGCAGTTGCCACAGACGATCGCCAACGGATACATCCACAGCGGCACCATGGCCGGGAAGTTGAACGGGGTAATGCCGGCCACCACGCCCAATGGCTGGAAATCCGACCAGGCATCGATGTTCGGCCCGACATTACGGCTGTACTCACCCTTGAGGATTTCCGGTGCTGCGCACGCGAACTCGACGTTCTCGATCCCGCGCTTCAATTCACCGGCAGCATCTTCCAGGGTCTTGCCATGTTCTTCACTGATAAGTTGTGCGATGCGGGCTTCGTTCTGCTCCAGCAGTTGCTTGAAGCGGAACATCACCTGAGCGCGCTTGGCCGACGGCGTATTTCGCCACGCCGGGAACGCAGCCTTGGCCGAGTCGATGGCTTTCTGAATGGTTTCGCGGCTGGCCAATGGCAACTTGTGGATAACCTGACCGGTAGACGGATTGAACACGTCGGCCGTACGACCGTCTTCGGTCACCAGTTCGCCATTGATCAAATGGGGGATAAGACTCATGCGGGGCTCCTGAAAAGTTGTCCACAGGCGCCCGTCAAAGGGCGCCTCTCTTTCTATTAGAGGGAATAGAAGGGAAAATCAGTCGATCTTGTTCAGCACTTCGCCGACCGCGTCGAACAGACGATCAAGGTCTTGCGGTTTGCTGTTGAAGGTTGGGCCGAACTGCAGGGTGTCGCCGCCAAAGCGCACGTAGAACCCGGCTTTCCACAGGGCCATGCCGGCTTCGAATGGACGCACGATGGCATCCCCGTCGCGAGGCGCAATCTGGATCGCACCGGCCAGCCCGTAGTTGCGAATGTCGATGACGTTCTTGCTGCCCTTCACACCGTGCAGTGCGTTTTCGAAATGCGGCGCAACTTCTGCCACGCTCTGCACCAGGTTTTCCTTTTGCAGCAGGTCGAGTGCCGCCAGGCCCGCGGCGCAAGCCACCGGGTGCGCGGAATAGGTGTAGCCGTGCGGGAATTCCACCGCGTACTCAGGCGTCGCCTGGTTCATGAAGGTCTGGTAGATCTCGGAGCTGGCAATCACCGCGCCCATCGGGATCGCGCCGTTGGTGACTTGCTTGGCAATGCACATCAGGTCCGGAGTCACGCCGAAACTGTCAGCGCCGAACATTGAACCGGTGCGACCGAAGCCGGTGATCACTTCGTCGAATACCAGCAGGATGTTGTGCTGATCGCAGATCTCACGCAGACGTTTGAGGTAACCCTGCGGCGGAACCAGCACGCCAGCGGAACCGGCCAATGGCTCGACGAATACAGCGGCAATGTTCGACGCATCGTGCAGTTCGATCAACTTGAGCAATTCATCCGCCAGCGCGATACCACCCTGCTCCGGCATGCCACGAGTGAAAGCATTGCTCGCCAACAAGGTGTGCGGCAGGTGATCGACATCCATCATCGCCTGACCGAACAGTTTGCGGTTGCCGTTCACGCCGCCGAGGCTGGTGCCCGCGATGTTCACGCCGTGGTAGCCACGGGCGCGGCCGATCATTTTGGTTTTGGTGGCCTGACCTTTCAGGCGCCAGTAAGCGCGCACCATCTTCACCGCCGTGTCAGCACACTCGGAACCCGAGTCGGTGAAGAACACGTGATTCAGATTGCCCGGTGTCAGGTCGGTGATTTTCTCGGCCAGCTGGAACGACAGTGGATGACCGTATTGAAAGCCCGGCGAGTAATCGAGGGTGCCCAATTGCTTGGATACCGCGTCCTGGATTTCCTTGCGGGTGTGCCCGGCGCCACAGGTCCACAGGCCCGAGAGCGAATCGTAGACTTTGCGGCCCTTGTCGTCTGTCAGCCAACTGCCTTCGGCAGCCACGATCAGTCGCGGGTCGCGCTGGAAATTACGGTTCGCGGTGTAGGGCATCCAGTGAGCATCGAGCTTTAGCTGGCTGGCCAGGGAAGTCGGGGCGTTTTCAGGCACGTTCATGAGCAAAACCTCGCAGAGCAAAATAAGCGGCATGGAGATGAAAAGCGTTCTTGCAGCTAAATTGCCACGGGGATAAAGTCGGTGAAATCCAACTTTTCTAACCTTCAGTCAGTCCCGAACTAAACTATGAGTACCCGCCGCCCCGATCCGCTGGCGCAAGTCAGTGATTTTGATATCCGCCTGCTACGGATTTTTCGTAGCGTGGTGGAATGCGGCGGCTTTTCTGCCGCGGAATCGGTATTGGGTATCGGGCGCTCGGCCATCAGCCAGCAGATGAGCGATCTGGAGCAGCGCCTCGGTCTGCGTCTGTGCCAGCGAGGTCGTGCCGGTTTTTCCCTCACCGAAGAGGGTCGCGAGGTCTACCAATCGGCGTTGCAGCTATTAAGTGCGCTGGAAAGTTTCCGCACTGAGGTCAACGGCCTGCACCGACACTTGCGCGGCGAATTGACCATCGGCCTGACCGACAACCTGGTCACCCTGCCCCACATGCGCATTACTCACGCCCTGGCGCAGTTGAAGGAGCGTGGTCCGGATGTACAGATCCAGATCCGCATGATCGCGCCCAATGAAGTCGAACAAGGCGTGCTCGACGGTCGCTTGCATGTCGGCGTAGTGCCGCAAGCCAGCGCGCTGTCGGGGCTGGAATATCAGCCGCTCTACAGCGAACGCTCGCTGCTGTATTGCGCGGTCGGCCATCCGTTGTTCTATGTCGACGACAAACAACTGAACGATGAGCGTCTCAACAGCCAGGACGCCATCGCCCCGACCTTCCGTTTGCCCGCCGAGATTCAGGCCCATTACCAGGCACTCAATTGCACCGCCAGTGCGTCGGATCGCGAAGGCATGGCATTTCTGATCCTGACCGGACGCTACATCGGTTACCTGCCGGATCATTACGCCAGCCTCTGGGTGCAACAAGGCCGATTGCGGGCACTGAAACCCAAGGCACGTTTTTATGACTTGAGCCTTGCATCGGTCACACGCAAGGGCCGTCGGCCTCATTTGGTGCTGGAGAGTTTTCTGGAGAGTTTGGCCGCAACGCGTTGAACAACTGAAAACTCCTGCAGGGATTGCGGTGGTCAAGGTTTTATCGCAACAGGACTTGTCTGAGACCTGCGGGTGCGCTATCAACGCATCTGGTTGCACCCATCTACCTGTTCGGAAGTGCCTATGACCTTTGAAGTCCCAGCCCACGGCGGCAAGCCCGCCAGCCGCATTCGTCAGAAGAACGAAGAGACCATCATCAAAGCCGCCGAAGACGAGTTCGCCCGTCACGGATTCAAAGGCACCAGCATGAACACCATCGCGCAGAAAGCCGGGTTGCCCAAAGCCAATCTGCATTACTACTTCACCAACAAACTCGGTTTGTACGTGGCGGTGCTGAGTAACATCCTCGAGTTGTGGGACAGCACCTTCAATACCCTGACCGTCGAGGACGATCCGGCAGAAGCATTGACGCGATACATTCGCGCAAAAATGGAATTCTCCCGACGCCAGCCGCAGGCTTCGCGGGTCTTCGCGATGGAGGTCATCAGCGGCGGTGATTGCCTGACCGAGCATTTCAACCAGGACTACCGCACTTGGTTCCAGGGCCGGGCCGCGGTGTTTCAGGCGTGGATCGATGCCGGCAAAATGGACCCGATCGACCCGGTGCACCTGATTTTCCTGCTGTGGGGCAGCACCCAGCATTACGCCGACTTTGCCACGCAGATCTGCCGCGTCACCGGGCGCACCAGGTTGACCAAGCAAGACATGGAAGACGCCGGCAGCAACCTGATCCGCATCATTCTCAAAGGCTGCGGCCTGACGCCAGCTATTTAAGACACCTATGCCTTTTACCCTCAGCGGTTTTTGCGAATACCGCGAAGAGATTCGCAAAAGCCGCTTCATCGCCCTCGCCGCGCCGATCACCAGCGCAGCCGATGCCCAGTCGTTCATTGAACAACACAGCGATTTGAACGCCTCGCACAATTGCTGGGCCTGGAAGCTCGGCGATCAATACCGCAGCAGTGACGATGGCGAACCGGGCGGCACTGCCGGCAGGCCGATCCTCGCGGCGATCGACGCGCAGGATTGCGATCAGGTCGCAGTGCTGGTGATCCGCTGGTATGGCGGCATTCAATTGGGCACCGGTGGTCTTGCACGTGCCTATGGCGGCAGTGCCAACAAATGCCTGCAAGGGGCGCCGAAGGTCGAGTTGATCAGTCGGGTGCCCGTCAGTTGTGCCTGTGCATTTGGTGAATTAGCGCTGGTGAAGCTTCGGGTGGCGGAACTGGGTGGTTTGGTGGTGGAAGAAACCTTTACGGCCAACGGCGTGGAACTGCAGTTGGCGATCGGCGACGGCCAGATAGAGACCCTGCAAACACAGCTGGCGGATTTGAGTCGCGGGCGCATTCTGTTGCAGCACTGATCGCACCAACACTGTTCACCGCCCTTTCGTCGATCCCTTGCACTTGCCCACATCTGCTGTGCACCCGGCTGTGGATAACCTGAGCACATTCCCCTGTAACCCTTCTGTCATGCGGCTTTGCGGGCTTTGCTCACTTTTTGTCCAAATCGCCAACCACAAGATTTATTCCACACAAAAACAATCAGTTAGAGCGGTTTATCGCCGTTAGAAGAAAGCCCCTCAGTGCTTATTCCCATGCGGTCGGCTTGCGCACAAATACTGTGGAACAACCTGTGGATAACCCGTTCATGGCTGGCGCAGCCCCATGTCCGGTATAGGTTGTAGGCTGTTGCTCGTTTTTTGACCAACTCACCGCGCGCAAAATCGGAGCCTGATTAAAGGGCTTGCCCTCAAGTGGTGCCTGATTCGCAATTGAATATGTCGAGGATACCTTCCACAACGCCTATTCCGGCAAGGTTTTGCCGTTTTCCTGACTCAATGGCCAGGAAATTGCTTTATCCACAGGTATCACATCTGTCGACCTGAGCCTGTCATGTCCAACCCCGTGCCGATCCCCGATCAAACACCCCGCCTGCAATTGCGCAAAATCAGCAAACGTTACCCCGGTTGCCTGGCTAACGATGCCATTGACCTGAGCATCGCGCCCGGTGAAATCCACGCCCTGCTCGGCGAAAACGGCGCGGGCAAAAGTACCCTGATGAAGATCATCTATGGCGTCACTCACGCAGACTCCGGGGAGGTGATCTGGCAGGGCCAGCGCGTGACCATGCGCAATCCGGCCCAGGCCCGCAGCCTCGGGATCGGCATGGTGTTCCAGCATTTTTCGCTGTTCGAAACCCTGAGCGTGGCGCAGAACATCGCATTGGCGATGGGAGCTGCGGCGGGTACGCCGAAGCAGCTTGAACCGAAAATTCGCGAGGTGTCCCAGCGCTATGGCATGGCGCTGGAACCGGAGCGACTGGTCCACAGTCTGTCCATCGGCGAACGCCAACGGGTGGAAATCATTCGTTGCCTGATGCAGGACATCCGCCTGCTGATTCTCGATGAACCCACCTCGGTGTTGACCCCGCAAGAGGCCGACGAGTTGTTCGTCACTTTGCGCCGACTGGCCGCCGAGGGCTGCAGCATTCTGTTTATCAGCCACAAGCTTGGTGAAGTGCGCGCGTTGTGCCACAGCGCCACGGTGTTGCGCGGCGGACGGGTCGCCGGGCATTGCGTGCCGGCGGAGTGCTCGGACCGGCAACTGGCGCAGTTGATGGTGGGAGAAGCCGCCGAGCTGATCATTGACTATCCAAAGGTGATTGGCGCTGATGCGTTTTTGCACGTGAGAGGATTGTCCTGGCACAACCCGGACCCGTTCGGCTGCTCCCTGAAAGACATTGACTTCGAGGTGCGCAGCGGCGAAATCGTCGGTGTCGCCGGGGTGGCGGGCAATGGTCAGGATGAGTTGCTGGCCTTGCTCAGTGGCGAAGAGCGGTTGCCCCTTGATGACAGCGCGACGATCCGTTTCGGCGGGCAACCGGTCGCCCATTTGCGGCCGGATGTGCGACGCAAACTTGGCCTGGCCTTCGTTCCTGCCGAGCGTCTGGGCCATGGTGCGGTGCCGGAACTCAGCCTGGCGGACAACGCCCTGCTCAGCGCCTTTCAACAGGGGCTGGTCAGCAACGGGCTGATCCAGCGCGGCAAGGTCGAAGCGCTGGCCGAAGAAATCATCCGCCGCTTCGGGGTCAAGACACCCGATGCCCAGGCCCCGGCTCGCAGCCTGTCCGGCGGCAATTTGCAGAAATTCATCCTCGGCCGGGAAATCCTTCAGCAGCCCAAGCTATTGGTGGCCGCACACCCGACCTGGGGCGTGGACGTCGGTGCCGCCGCGACCATTCACCGGGCGTTGATTGCCCTGCGCGGCGCTGGCGCAGCGATTCTGGTGATCTCCGAAGACCTCGACGAACTGTTCCAGATCAGCGACCGCCTCGGCGCCCTGTGCGGCGGTCGGCTGTCGGCACTGCAAGCCACCATCGACACCCGCCTGATTGATGTCGGTGGCTGGATGGCCGGCCAGTTCGACGCGCCTCAATCACTTGCCCCCGTAACGCTTTAACGGAGTTTCACATGCTGCTTTCTCTCGAACCCCGTGGCCAGCAATCGCGCCTGATGTTGTGGTGCTCGCCTTTGCTGGCGGCCGTGTTGACCCTGGGGTGTGGCTCATTGCTGTTTATCGCGCTGGGTCACGATCCGTTGCTGACCTTGCACACCTTGCTGATTGCACCGATCAGCGACCTGTATGGCATCTCCGAACTGTTGGTCAAAGCGTTGCCGATTCTGCTCTGTGCATTGGGCCTGGCGGTGGCGTATCAGGCGCGAATCTGGAACATCGGCGCCGAAGGTCAGTTGCTGCTCGGCGCCCTCGCTGGCAGCGCGTTGGCAGTGAACATCATTGGCTGGCAAAGCCGCTGGGCGCTGGTGTTGATCCTGCTCACCGGCACCCTGGCCGGCGCCGCATGGGCCGGGCTGACGGCATGGTTGCGCACACGCTTCAATGCCAATGAAATCCTCACCAGCATCATGCTCAATTACATCGCGCTCAACCTGCTGCTGTTCTGCGTCCACGGACCGTTGAAAGATCCGGCGGGTTTTAACTTTCCTGAGTCGGCGATGTTCGGCGATGCCAGTCGTTTGCCGTTGTTGATGGAGGACGGCCGGGTGCACGCGGGGGTCTATTTCGCTTTGCTCGTATTGGTGGCGGTGTGGGTATTGCTGCAGAAAAGCTTTGTCGGCTTCCAGATCAAAGTGCTTGGGCTGGACAAGCGCGCCGCCGGTTTCGTCGGCTTTCGCGAGAAGCGGCTGATCTGGCTGGCGTTGTTGATCAGCGGCGGTTTGGCGGGGCTGGCGGGGGTTTGCGAAGTCACCGGGCCGATCGGCCAATTGGTGCCGCAGGTCTCGCCGGGTTACGGCTATGCGGCGATCACCGTGGCGTTTCTCGGGCGACTGAATCCCATCGGCATTGTGTTTTCCAGCCTGTTGATGGCGCTGCTGTACATCGGTGGCGAAAGCGCACAGATGAGCATGAATCTGCCGCAAGCCATCACTCAATTGTTCCAGGGCATGATGCTGTTTTTCCTGCTGGCCAGTGACGTGCTGATTCTCTACCGACCACGTTTGAACCTGCGCTGGGCTCGCCGTGCACCAACCACCGCCGTACACGCAGGAGCCTTGTGATGGATATCGATCTGCTGAGCAATATTTTCTACGCCATGGTCCGTTGCGGTACGCCGTTGTTGCTGGTGGCGCTGGGCGAGCTGATTTGCGAGAAGAGCGGCGTCCTCAATCTGGGGCAGGAAGGCATGATGCTGTTTGGGGCGGTGATCGGTTTTATCGTCGCGCTGAACAGCGGCAACCTCTGGCTTGGCGTATTGCTGGCAATGCTCGCCGGTATGCTGCTGTCGTCGCTGTTTGCCCTGGTGGCGCTGGTGTTCAACGCCAATCAGGTAGCGACCGGGTTGGCGTTGACGATCTTCGGCGTGGGCTTGTCGACCTTTGTCGGCGCGGCCTGGGTCGGGAAACCACTGGCGGGTTTCGAGCCACTGGCGATTCCGTACTTGAGTGAAATTCCGCTGATCGGGCGGATGCTGTTTGCGCAGGATCTGCTGGTGTATTTGTCGTTCGCCCTGTTTGTGCTGGTGGCCTGGGTGATTCTGAAAAGTCGCATCGGCCTGATCATTCAGGCGGTCGGCGAAAACCCGGATGCCGCCAGTGCCATGGGCTTGCCGGTGTTGCGCGTACGCACGCTGGCGGTGTTGTTCGGCGGGGCAATGGCGGGGTTGGCCGGGGCTTATCTGTCCCTGGCCTACACGCCGATGTGGGCAGAAAACATGAGCGCCGGTCGCGGCTGGATTGCCTTGGCGCTGGTGGTATTTGCCAGTTGGCGGGTGTGGCGATTGCTGCTTGGGGCGTATCTGTTCGGTCTCGCCAGCATCCTGCATTTGGTGGCGCAGGGGTTGGGCCTGGCGATTCCATCGAGCCTGCTGGCGATGCTGCCGTATGTCGCGACTATTGTGGTGTTGGTACTGCTGTCCCGGGATGCCGTGCGCACACGGTTGTATGCGCCGGTGTCGTTGGGGCAGCCGTGGCAGGCAGGGCATTAACGGTCGCCTGCACTGGCCTCATCCCGAGCAGGCTCGGTCCCACAGTTGACCGAGTCGAGCCGGAATTTTGTGATGAACACAAATCTACTGTGGGAGTGAGCCTGCTCGCGATGGCTGCCCAACAGGCAACGCTTGCGCCACGCCCCACGCCAATTCAAAGCACAGGAAAATCACCAGTAACGCGCTTGCGCCATGGAACAGGGCATAAGCCTGCCAAGCCGAAAACAGAAACCTGCCCACCGCGTCATACCGCCCAAACACCGGCTGCGGATCACGAATCCGCAGCACGGCCCACACGCACACAATCGAGCCCAACAGATTCGCCATCAGCATGTGCATCGGCTCGAACGGCGGTAGCTCGCCAGACAGGTTGAAAGTCTGACTCAGGCTCGACAACACGCCATGCAATGCTGCAAAACTCCACGGCGTAACGAAAGCAGCGGTCACGATCAGGTCGTACCACGCGCTGCCACGTACCAATTGCCGATATTGCGTTGAAGTCCACATCCGTCTTGCTCCATAAAATCAGGGAGCAACAAAGCTAAAGCCTGGAGTATGCTCCAGGGTCAAGCCCTCTCGAGACATCAAGATGCGCATTGGTGAATTAGCCCAGGCCAGCGCCGTCAGCCGCGATACGTTGCGCTTTTACGAGCAACGCGGATTGATCGCCGCACAACGTAGCGCCAATGGTTATCGCGACTATCCCGCGCAGATGGTGCAGCTGGTGCTGTACATCAAGACGGCTCAGCGGCTGGGCTTTACCCTTGGCGAAATCGGCAGCAATGTCGCCGCGCTGTGGCAGGCGCCTGACCCGGCCAATGCTGTTACCCAACTGCTGCAAGACAAACTGAACCTGATTGAAACCCGCATCGCCGAACTCGATGTCTTGCGTCAGGAACTGCAACATCGGCTCGGCCAGCGTTGTCCTTTAAATCCGTGATTTTCATCCATCAAGGAAGCCATTCATGTCCAAGGCAAAAACCGCACTCATCATCGGCGCCTCCCGGGGCCTGGGCCTCGGTCTGGTGAAAACCCTGCTGGCCGACGGCTGGCAAGTCACCGCCACCGTGCGCAACCCGCAGAGCGCCGAAGCCTTGCAGGCGTTGGGCAAGGTGCGGATCGAAAAACTCGACATGGACGATCAGCAAGCGGTCATTGCCCTTAGCCAACAGCTCAAGGGCGAAGTATTCGACCTGTTGGTCGTGAATGCCGGGGTCAAGGGGCCGGAGGTCCAGACGCCGGGTGGCGCGACGTTGGCCGAGGTGGGTCAATTGTTCTTCACCAACGCCGTGGCGCCGATCAATCTGGCCCAGCGTTTCGTCGGGCAGATTCGCGATGGCAGTGGTGTACTGGCGTTCATGAGTTCGGTGCTGGGCAGTGTGACCATGCCCGATGCGCCGGAGCTGGCGCTGTACAAGGCCAGCAAAGCGGCGCTGAACTCCATGACCAACAGCTTCGTCACACAACTGGGCGAGCAGAAACTCACCGTACTGTCGCTGCACCCGGGTTGGGTGAAGACAGACATGGGTGGCGAAGGTGCCGACATTGATGTGGACACCAGCACACGCGGCTTGATCGATCAGGTGAATGCGTATGCCGGCAAGGGCGGGCATCATTTTGTGAACTACAGGGGTGAGACTATTCCCTGGTAACCCCCCGCACCCTGTGGGAGCTGGCTCCCACAGGGTTTCGCATTGTCTTGTCGGGCATGGCTTGCCCGCGAAGCTTTTTTGTTCGAAACTCCGCACCTCGCCCCCGTGGCGACCCTGGATCAGCAGACAGGGCAACACTGAGCTGGCAACCCTGAACCCAACTTTCAGAGGAGCCGGCCACTATGCCTGCGACCCGTACCTGGTTAAAAAATCCCCTCGCCATTTTCACGGCCAACGCGCTCGATGCCCGTGGCGGTCTGGTGCTGCAAGACGGTTTGATCGTCGAAGTGCTCGGCGTCGGCCAGCAACCGTCCTCCCCCTGTGGACAAGTCTTCGATGCCCGCGAACATGTGATCCTGCCGGGGCTGATCAACACCCATCACCACTTCTATCAAACCCTGACCCGCGCCTGGGCGCCGGTGGTCAATCAGCCGTTGTTCCCATGGCTGAAAACCCTCTATCCGGTCTGGGCTCGTCTCACCCCTGAAAAACTTGCCCTCGCCACCAAAGTCGCGTTGGCGGAGTTGCTACTGTCCGGTTGCACCACCGCGGCCGATCACCATTACCTGTTTCCGGAAGGCCTGGAAAATGCGATCGACGTGCAGGTCGAGAGTGTTCGCGAACTGGGCATGCGCGCCATGCTCACTCGCGGTTCCATGAGCCTTGGCGAAAAAGACGGCGGCCTGCCACCGCAACAAACCGTGCAGCAAGGTGAAGTGATCCTCGACGACAGCCAACGTTTGATTGCTGCGTACCACGAGCGCGGTGATGGGGCGCAGATCCAGATCGCCCTGGCGCCCTGCTCGCCGTTTTCGGTGACCCCGCAGATCATGTCCGCCAGCGCCGAACTGGCAAACACACTCGACGTGCGCCTGCACACGCACCTGGCAGAAACCCTCGACGAAGAAGACTTCTGCCTGCAGCGTTTCGGCCTGCGCACCGTTGATTATCTCGACAGCGTCGGCTGGCTCGGCCCGCGCACCTGGCTGGCCCACGGCATTCATTTCAACCCCGACGAAATCGCCCGCCTCGGCGCGGCCGGCACCGGTATTTGCCATTGCCCGAGTTCGAACATGCGCCTGGCTTCGGGCATTTGTCCAACGCTGGACCTGACCGCTGCGGGTGCGCTGCTGGGGCTGGGCGTTGACGGTTCAGCGTCCAACGATGCGTCGAACATGATCCTCGAAACCCGGCAGGCGCTGTACATCCAGCGCCTGCGTTATGGTGCGCAGAAGATCACTCCAGAACGCGTATTGGGCTGGGCCACCAAAGGCTCGGCGCAGTTGCTCGGGCGCAGCGATATTGGTGAACTGGCGGTGGGCAAGCAGGCGGATCTGGCGCTGTTCAAACTGGATGAACTGCGCTTCTCCGGCAGCCATGATCCGGTGTCGGCATTGCTGCTGTGTGGCGCGGATCGGGCGGACCGGGTGATGGTCGGCGGAAAGTGGCGGGTGATCGATGGGCAGGTTGAGGGGTTGGATCTGAAAGGGTTGATTGCCGATCACAGCCAGGCGGCTCGGCAGTTGATCGCCGGCACCTGACACAACACCAAACAAATGTGGGAGCAGGCTCGCTCCCACAGTTTTGTGTGAGGCGCCCGCACCAGTGGATGGCGTGGATTGGTGAGGGCGCACCGGGATGGTTCTGTGCTGGTCGTCAGGGCCTCTTCGCGGGCAAGCCTCGCTCCCACAGGATTTGCGCAGGTCATGTGGGAGCGGGCTTGCCCGCGATGGTCGTTACGCGATTTCGATCCATTTGTTGTCTTGTTGGTCAGCAATTTGCATTGCCCTGACCTACCTCACAACAAAATGGAGTTCCCGTTCATGCATAACCGTCCGTTGAAGAAGCTGCTCTGCGCTGTCGCTGCAGCAATCGGTCTGAGCGCCAGCCTGACCGCCAGTGCCGCCGACCCGCTGAAAGTCGGCTTCGTCTATATCGGCCCGATCGGTGACCACGGCTGGACGTATCAGCATGAACAGGGACGCAAGGCGCTGGCCGAGAAGTTCGGCGAGCAGATCACCACCAACTACGTGGAGAACGTCGCCGAGGGTGCCGATGCCGAGCGGGTGATTCGCAACATGGCCAAGGACAAGTACGACCTGATTTTCACCACATCCTTTGGCTACATGAACCCGACCTTGAAAGTCGCCAAACAATTTCCCAAAGTGACCTTCGAACACGCCACCGGCTACAAGCAGGACAAGAACCTCGGCACTTACCTGGCGCGCACTTACGAGGGCCGCTACGTCGGCGGTTTCCTCGCGGCGAAGATGACCAAGACCAAGAAAATCGGCTATGTCGCCTCATTCCCGATCCCGGAAGTCATCCGCGACATCAACGCCATCCAACTGGCCCTGAACAAATACAACCCCGGCACCGAGATCAAAGTGGTGTGGGTCAATTCCTGGTTCGACCCGGGCAAAGAAGCCGACGCCGCCAATGCGCTGATCGATCAGGGCGTGGACGTGGTGTTCCAGCACACCGACAGCCCGGCGCCGATCCAGGCCGCCGAACGTCGCGGCGTGTATGCCGTTGGTTATGCGTCGGACATGGCGCATTTCGGGCCGAAAGCGGTGTTGACGTCTATCGTCAACGATTGGGGCCCGCACTACATTCAGGCGACTCAAAGCGTGCTCGATCACACGTGGAAATCCCAGGATTACTGGGGCGGTCTGAAGGAAGGCACGGTTGAGCTGCCGATCAGCGACCTGGTGCCGGCCGCGGTGAAAACCGAAGCCGAACAGATCATTGCCGACATCAAGAGCGGGGCTCTGCAGCCGTTCACCGGCCCGATCAAGGACCAGGCCGGCGTCGAGAAAATCCCGGCGGGCGTGAGCGCGACCAATGCGCAACTGGCGTCGATGAACTACTACGTCGAAGGCATGAAGGCCGAGATGCCGAAGTGATTTAGCCAGACACCAATCCCTGTGGGAGCGGGCTTGCCCGCGATAGCGGACTTTCAGTCAACAGAGATGTTGGATGTGCAGACGTCATCGCGGGCAAGCCCGCTCCCACAGGGTTTTCTAGTGTTTTCCAGTCTGCGTACTCTTCAGGACAGCCGTATGAACAGCCTTCCCATCATCGACATCAACCCGCTCTACAGCGATGACGATCAAGCCTGGCAATCGGTCGCCATCCAAATCGACCGAGCCTGTCGCGAATGGGGCTTTTTCTATATCAAGGGCCACCCGATTGCTCCGTCGCGTATTGATGCCGTACTCGACCACGCCCAACGCTTCTTCGCCCTGCCCGCCACCGAAAAGCTCAAGATCGACATCACCCAGACTCGCCACCATCGCGGCTATGGCGCCATCGCCACCGAGCAACTCGACCCGAGCAAACCCAGTGACCTGAAGGAAACCTTCGACATGGGCCTGCACCTGCCGGCTGATCATCCCGAGGTGCTGGCGGAAAAGCCCTTGCGCGGGCCCAACCGTCATCCGTCGATGCCCGGTTGGGAATCGCTGATGGAACAACATTACGTCGACATGCAAGCACTCGCGCAAACCCTGCTGCGGGCCATGACTTTGGCACTGGATATCGAGCGTGATTTTTTCGATAACCGCTTCAAAGAACCGGTCAGCGTGCTGCGGATGATTCATTACCCGCCGCGCCACACTGCCAGTTCCTTGGATCAGCAAGGCGCCGGCGCTCATACCGATTACGGTTGCATCACCCTGCTCTACCAGGACACGGCCGGTGGCCTGCAAGTGCGCAATGTGCGGGGCGAATGGATCGATGCGCCGCCGATCGAAGGCACGTTCGTGGTCAACCTCGGCGACATGATGGCTCGCTGGAGCAACGACCGTTACCTGTCGACGCCGCATCGAGTGATCAGCCCGCTGGGGGTGGATCGCTACTCGATGCCGTTCTTTGCCGAACCGCACCCCGACACGCCTATCGAATGCCTGCCCGGTTGCCAGGACGAACGGCATCCGGCGAAGTATCCGGCCACCACCTGCGCCGAGTTCCTGCTATCGCGCTTCGCCGACACCTACGCTTATCGGCGGGAACCGCAAGCCGTGTAATGAACCGGCTGGTCAGGTTTTGCTCATTGTTTCTGCGGGCATCTGTAGAATGCCCACATTGCACCTGATGAGATTTCAAAAATGTACGACTGGCTGAACGCTCTGCCCAAGGCAGAATTGCACTTGCACCTGGAAGGCTCGCTGGAGCCTGAGTTGCTGTTCGCCCTGGCCGAACGCAACAAGATCGCCCTGCCGTGGAGCGACGTCGACACCCTGCGCAAGGCCTACGCCTTCAATAACCTGCAAGAGTTTCTCGACCTGTATTACCAGGGCGCCGATGTGTTGCGCACCTCCCAGGATTTCTACGACCTGACCTGGGCCTACCTGTTGCGCTGTAAAGAACAGAACGTGATTCACACCGAACCGTTCTTCGACCCGCAAACCCATACCGACCGTGGCATCCCGTTCGAAGTGGTGCTCAACGGCATCGCCGCCGCGTTGAAGGATGGCGAACAGCAACTGGGTATCACCAGCGGTTTGATCCTCAGCTTCCTGCGTCACCTGAGCGAAGACGAAGCGCAGAAAACCCTCGACCAGGCACTGCCGTTCCGCGATGCGTTTGTCGCCGTGGGCCTGGACAGCTCCGAGATGGGGCACCCGCCGAGCAAGTTCCAGCGGGTATTCGATCGTGCGCGCAGCGAAGGCTTCCTGACCGTGGCCCACGCCGGTGAAGAAGGCCCGCCCGAGTACATCTGGGAAGCCCTCGACCTGTTGAAAATCCAGCGCATCGACCATGGCGTGCGCGCCATCGAAGACGAGCGCTTGATGCAGCGGATCATCGACGAGCAGATCCCGCTGACCGTGTGCCCGTTGTCGAACACCAAACTCTGCGTGTTCGATCACATGTCCCAGCACAACATTCTCGAGATGCTCGAACGCGGCGTGAAGGTCACGGTAAATTCCGATGACCCGGCGTACTTCGGCGGGTATGTCACCGAGAATTTCCACGCGCTGTATACCGATCTGGGCATGACCCAGGATCAGGCCAAGCGCCTGGCGCAGAACAGCCTGGATGCGCGGTTGGTGAAACCTTAAGGTTCACCAAATAACCTGTGGGAGCGGGCTTGCCCGCGATGAGGCCATCAGCTTCAACATCACGTTGACTGACAATCCGCTATCGCGGGCAAGCCCGCTCCCACAGGTTCGGTGATTAACGGACGATCACCGGCTCACTCAACTCTTCCAACGTCTTACCCCGGGTCTCCATCCCGAACATCCACACCACCCCCGCCGCAATCGCAAAGCACATCGCCCCCAGCGCAAACACGCCACCCTGCCCGGTCATCGGGAACACCAGCCCGGTCACCAATGGTCCGAGCAGTGAACCCACGCGGCCGATAGCCGAAGCGAACCCCGAGCCGGTGGCCCGTGCCGATGTCGGGTACAACTCAGGGGTGTAGGTGTAGAGCACCGCCCACATGCCGAACAGGAAGAACTGCATCAGCAATCCCGAGGCGATCAATAGGCTGACGTTGCCGCCGAATACCGCGCTCTGCCCATAAAGAAATGCCATCACCCCGCCGCCGAGCATGGTCACGACGCACACCGGTTTACGCCCCCAACGCTCCACCAGCCAGGCGGCCATGAGGAAACCGGGAATCCCGCCGAGGGAAATCAGCACCGTGTAATACACCGACTGGGTTACGGCGAAACCCGACTGTTGCAACAACGCACTGAGCCACGACGTCAGACCATAGAAACCCAGCAAAGCGAAGAACCACACGCTCCAGATCATCATCGTGCGTTGCCGGTAGTGCGGCGACCAGATTTCCCGCAACGCAGAGAAGAAATTGCCCGGTTGACTCGCCACCCGTGGCAGACGAATCGGCTCAGGCAGATCAGAACGTCCCAGTGAAGCCCGAACCCGTTCTTCGATGCGGCGCAAAACCGTGTCCGCCACATCATGACGCCCGGCCTGTTCCAGCCAGCGCGGCGACTCGGGAATGAAAAAACGAATCGCCAGGACAAACACCGCCGGCACTGCCAACACCAGGAAAATGTCGCGCCAGCCAATCACCGGCAACAGGAAGTACGACAGCACCCCGGCCGCGACGAAGCCGAGCGGCCAAAAACCGTCCATCAAGGCGATGTAACGCCCACGCCTCTTGGCCGGAATCAGCTCCGACAGCATCGACTGGGCAATCGGAAACTCCATGCCCATGCCGATCCCCAACAGAATTCGGAACAGGGTCAGCGTTTCGACATTCTGCGCCGTGGAGCACAGATAGCTGGCGATGCCCCATAACACAATGCTCCACTGGAACACCGGTTTGCGCCCGAAACGGTCGGCCAGCATGCCGGACAGCGATGCACCCAGGACCATGCCGAAGAAACTTGAACTGGCCAGCAACCCGGCCTGCGCCGTACTCAGGCCGAACTCGGTTTTGATCGAGCCAAGCAGGAAGGTCATCATCGCCAGGTCCATGGAGTCGAAGAAAAACGCCAGGGCAATGATGATGAAAATGATGCGGTGATAACCACTGATGGGCAGCCGTTCCAGTCGTTCTGCCGCGCTGAAGCTTCGTGTGTCCATGCCACATTCCCCCAATCCGAAAGTCCCCGGATCGAGTGTGCGCGATAGTGCCTGGGGGTAATAGCTGGATACGACCTGTCCACAGCTCTGAACGACGCCTGAAACACAAGATCCCGGACGTCGCACCTAAATGGCTCTAAAGCGCCATTTCCATCTCGGCTTCCTTGGCGAAACGATGGATTTCACGTTGCCCCGCAGCCGTGATCTGCAAGGCTCGCGAATCGTTGGGCAGGCTCAACCAGCCAGACTGCATGAACAGCTGCAACAACGCCGCGCCCAATGAGCCGCCCATGTGCGGGCGTCTTTCGCTCCAGTCCGGACACGCACAGGCGACTCTGCTATTGCGATGAGCCAGCGCCTGGATGAACACGCCGCGTGTCGCCAATTGCGTGGCGCCCTTATGAGTGATCATGACCCGCTGATCGAGCTGCTCGATCCAGCCCGAATCCAAAAGACGCTGGTAGAGGTCGGCGGCCAGGGTGCCGCCCAGATGGTCGTCGCACAGCCTGGCTCGCAGCAGTGATGAAGGCGCCGCCTTAGGTTTGGCGATAGGGTTCGTGCGCTTGAAAACCTCTGGGATGTCCCGAGGCGCACTGGCCAGGGTGGCGCTGGCCAGTGCTTCTATCGCGGCGCCGACTTCGGGCGCGGCAAGCCGGAAAAACCGTTTGCGACCACGGATTTCGACTTTCAACAGACCTCCGGCGGACAAACGCCCCAAATGCGCACTGGCCGAAGACGGTGACAGGCCCGCCAGCAACGCCAACTCCTCGGTCTGCCGCGCCGAGCCGTCCATCAAGGCCCACATCATTGCGCTGCGCTTTGGGTCAGCCAGCAACGTGGCGATCTGGCTGATGCAAGGTGCATGTTCCATGTATTCACTCCCTGTTGAATCGTTTCGTCTACTGCTCAGAGACATCTTGACCAGTAATGTGTCGTCGGCCAAAACGCGAAAACCGCCATAAACCGGGTAAAGACACCCACTCACCCTGGCCATTGCTTCGCGGGTGCGGCGAAGGTCCGATGATGACCATGGGGCCTGACCGAATCGAACGCGAACCCGCAATGCGAGGTCGACGGTGCGTACATGAGGCGGGCGCTAGTATAAGCGGGTTAACCGCTGGTTCCTGCCCTTGGGAATCCATTGGTGGTGATAGTTCCTGACAGAAATTTCGCTATTTACCTGCGACTAATGATCGACCCCCGAAATCGTCGGAAATTGACTGCTTATTCGAGCGCATCGGCTGGCAAGCATTTCCCGCAAAAGGTTCACCGGCTTACTCAATTGTGCGCGATGGGCGCACAGCAAATTCAGCGGTGCGCGCTCACAGAGCAGCTCCGGCATCAGCACTTTCAACCGACCGGCAAGCACATCGGCGGCGACATCGAGCCAGGACTTATACGCAATCCCCGTCCCCGCGACGGCCCACAGACGCACTACATCGGCATCGTCACTGAAGCGATCGCCGCTGACGGTCAGGCCCACCTCGCGCTTGCCGTCGTGAAAGCTCCAGTGATCGTGGACCCGGCCGCCAAGCATGAAGAGCAGGCAATTGTGCTGAGCCAGTTGCTCCAGATGGTGCGGCTCGCCATGTCGGGCCAGATAGCTGGGCGCAGCGCAGAGCACGCGACGGTTCTGCGGGGCGATGGGCAACGCCACCAAGCTCGAGTCTTCCGGTTCGCCGTAACGTAGGGCGATGTCCACCGGCTGGCGGAACAGGTCGGCGATGCGGTCGCCCAGCAGCAGCCGTACAGTGAGTTTCGGATGCTCACGCTGAAACTCGTCGAGCCATGGCAACAGCAGGTTGCGACCGAAATCCGAAGGCGCCGACAGCTGCAAGATCCCGCTGACCTGATCCTGACCGCTGGCCAGCAAGCGACGGCCCTCATCGAGATTGCTCAAGGCTGCCCGGGCATATTCCAGAAAGCCCTCGCCTTCGGCTGTCAAGCGCAGACTGCGGGTAGAACGGGCGAGCAAGCGCGCGCCGAGTTGCTGTTCGATGCGCTTCAACGCCGCACTGGCCACCGCCGCCGACATATCCATCACCCGTGCCGCCGCAGACAGACTGCCCAGGTCCGCAGCCCGAACGAACAACTGCAAGTCATCGAAACGCAGCATCTTCAGCCTCGATTATCAAAAAAATATTGAAAGAGACTGCTCTTTTAGCGGGTTTTATCTTGCAGAGAAATAGCCAATCATCTGCCCCATCGAAATCATTCTCTTCCAGGAGCCCACTATGAAAGCCGTTGCCTACTACGCCTCCCTGCCGATCAGCGACGAGAAATCCCTGCAAGACATCGAACTGCCAGAACCGGTCGCCGGGCCGCGTGATCTGTTGGTGGAGGTCAAAGCCATCTCGGTCAACCCGGTGGATACCAAGGTTCGCCAGAACGTCCAGCCTGAAGGTGGCGCGGCAAAAGTGCTGGGCTGGGACGTGGCCGGTGTGGTCAAGGCCGTCGGCAGCGAAGTGACGCTGTTCAAGGCCGGCGACAAAGTGTTCTACGCGGGGTCTATCGCCCGTGCCGGTGGCAATAGCGAGTTGCATGTGGTGGATGAGCGAATCGTCGGTCATATGCCGAAAACCCTCGGGTTCGCCGAAGCCGCCGCGCTGCCGCTGACCGCTATCACCGCGTGGGAACTGCTCTTCGAGCGCCTGCAAGTGCGCGAAGGCAAAACCGATGAGGGCCAGAGCCTGCTGATCGTCGGTGCCGCTGGCGGCGTGGGTTCGATCCTCACGCAACTGGCCAGTCAGCTGACCGGGCTCAACGTCATCGGCACCGCTTCCCGTGCACAAACCCAGAGTTGGGTGCGTGACTTGGGCGCCGATCAGGTAATCGATCACAGCCAGCCGCTGAGCGAAGAACTCAAACGTGCCGGAATCGAGCATGTGACTCACGTCGCCAGCCTGACGCAAACCGATGCGCATCTGGATCAGTTGGTGGAAGCCTTGGCGCCGCAAGGCAAACTGGCGCTGATCGATGATCCGAAATCGCTGGACGTGACCAAGCTCAAACGCAAGAGCCTGTCGCTGCACTGGGAGTTCATGTACACCCGTTCGCTGTTCGAAACCGCAGACATGATCGAGCAGCACAAACTGCTCAACCGCGTCGCGGGGCTGATCGATGCGGGCACGTTGAAAACCACGGTTGGCGAGCACTTCGGAACCATCAACGCGGCCAACCTGCGGCGCGCCCATGAGCTGCTGGAGAGCGGCAAATCCAAGGGCAAGATTGTGCTTGAAGGGTTCTAAAGCCAGAAGACGTCGGTGTCGTCCAAAGGTGCACGACACCGTCAGTCAGAGAGTTGACCATTGTCACAATTGCGATCGTATTCAGGTCTACAATCGAAAACTCTGCGAACACCCAATTAGTGATGTCTTTTACGAGACGTCTTTTATGAGAGGAGATCAGCAATGAAGATCCTGATAAAAGAATTGGCAACATCCCGCTGGCAGGTCCGCCTGGATCAACACGCTGTGACATTCCGCAGTGAAGCCGAAGCGCTAGCCTTCACTAAAACGCTTGAAGCGCGTTTGCACGCGCCCCATCAGTTTCCCGACCGTCAGCAGCGAGCTGCTGGCTGAGTTCGTCCTCAGACCTGGGCTTGTGTCAGCGCCCGGGCGTTTTGCAAACGCCGGGTGAGCATCGCTGCGCTCACCACCAGAATTCCACACAGGCTGATGACCATGGCCATCGGCATGGCGCTGCCATCGTGCAAAACACCCACCAGCGCCGCGGCCCCGGCGGCGACGCTGAATTGCAGGCAACCGAGCATCGCCGAGGCACTGCCCGCCCGAGCGCCCTGCCCGTTCATGGCGCAGGCCGAGGCGTTGGGCACAATGCAACCCAGGCTGGCGATGCAGAGGAACAGCGGGATCAGCAATGGCCACAATTGCGTGGTGTGCAACGCGCTGACCGCCAACAGGGCCAAGCCTCCCGCCAAGTAAAGCCAGACAGTACGCGCCAGTAAAAAGGCCGGGCCGCGCTTTGCCAGCAACCGGGCGTTCAGTTGGGCCACCAGAATGAAACCCGCCGCATTCATGCCGAACAGCCAGCCGAAATGTTCGGCCGGCACGCCATAGAGCTTGATGAAGACAAACGGGGAACCGGCGATGTAGGCAAACATCCCGGCGATGGCGACACCGCCGGTCAGGGCATGGCCGAGGAAGATCGGGTCCGCCAACAACCGACCATACTGACGCAGCGCGCCCGACAACGGTTGGCGCGGCACATGGGCCGGCAGACTTTCCGGCAGCCCGAGGGCCACGGCCAACCCTGCCAGCGCACTGAAACCGGTCAGCACCAGAAAGATCGATTGCCAGCCAGTCGTGTTGACCAGCAACCCGCCCAGCATCGGCGCAAGAATCGGCGCCAGGCCCATCACTAGCATCAACTGCGAAAAGACTTTCGCCGAGCCCACCGCATCGCATTTATCGCTGACCACCGCCCGCGAAATTACCATGCCCGCGCAACCGCCCAACGCCTGGACGAAACGTGCGCCGATCAGCCATTCCAGATTCGGCGCGTAAGCACACGCCAACGAGGCCGCGGTGAACAAGCCGATGCCAGCCAGCAAGGGAATGCGTCGCCCAAAGCGATCCGCCACCGGGCCATACGCCAGTTGGCCAATGGACAAACCAAGGAAATAGGCCGCCAGGGTCAATTGAACGTGTTTTTCATCGGTGCCGAAAGCGAGCGCCATCGCCGGGAAGGCCGGCAGGTAGAAATCGATCGCCAGCGGACCGAAAGCGCTCAAGGCGCCGAGAATCAGGATTGTGCGAAAGTTCATCAGGCGTCCAGGTTAGACAGGAATCGGCAGGCCGACAGTCTAGCCTTGCGTGGACGCCTTGAACATTCCGTTAGGTCGCTAACTATTAAAAAACTCAGGCCAGTTTGACGCCGTAACCCTCTTCGCTGATCGCGGCGATCACCTGATCGGCCGTCAGCGCACTTTCAACGCCGACTTCTTTTGCCGCCAGATCAATACGCACGCTGGCCGCGGGATCCTTGGCTTGCAGCGCCTGGGTGATGGCCTTGACGCAATGACCGCAAGACATGCCTTCAACATTGAACACTTGCATGGGACAACTCCTTGAATGAAGCCCTTAAATGAGGGTTGTGGGCAGTCTCGAGCTTGCCACCATGGCAAGGTCAAGTTCTCAAGCAAACTGCCGGGCTGGCAATCGGCGCCGCGCTCGGCCAAGCTGCGCCCATCTATGACTCGACATCAGGAGATTCAGCCATGCGCTGGTCAGCTCTCAGCCTGTTCGGCTTCCTCAGCCTAATTGCCGCAACACCTTCGGTTCAAGCCGCCGGGGAGGACTATGGCGTGCTGATCATTTCCCGCGAGCGTCTGGAAGTGTCGACTTCCTGCGAGATCGGCGTGTACATCCAGGATCAATTGTCGGCGCGGCTGTTCCAGGAACAGAGCACCTCGTTCAATCTGCCACCGGGTAACGTGTCCCTGCGTCTCAAACTGCTGCCGGGCCAGGCACCGGGTTGCAACCCGGGTATGCTCGCGCCGGGGTCGCAGAACATCACCCTCAAGGCCGGGGATGTGCTGAAGTTCCGGATCGCGATGACGCAGGAAGGGATGTACCTCAAGCCTGCCGCCCTCGAGTATTGAGTCACCTGTAACAAAGATCGCAGCCTTCGGCAGCTCCTTGGGATCGGGTTAGCACGCGGTCAATGTGAGCTGCCGCAGGCTGCGATCTTTTGATCTGAGACATGGCGCTTGACCTTGCCAGCATGGCAAGGTTGATCCTGTAGGTAATTTCTACAGGGAGCGTGACCGATGTCCGAATCCACCACTTTCGATCTGCCGATTGCCGGCATGACCTGCGCCAGTTGTGCAGGACGTGTCGAGCGTGCCTTGAGCAAAGTCCTCGGCGCCACGGCCGTCAGCGTCAACCTGGCCACTGAACAGGCCCGGGTTCAAGCGCCCAGTGACAGTCTGCCAGCCTTGATGGACGCAGTGCGACAGGCCGGCTACAGCGTGCCGCAACAGACCCTGGAGCTGAGCATCGACGGCATGACCTGCGCGTCCTGCGTCGGCCGCGTCGAACGGGCGCTGGCCAAGGTGCCGGGGGTGAAGAGTGTCAGCGTCAACCTGGCCAACGAACGCGCACACCTCGAACTGCTCGGCCAGGTCGACCCGCAAACCTTGATCGGCGCCGTGACCAAGGCCGGTTACTCCGCCAGCGTCTGGGAAGTCGAACACCCGCAAACCGACAATCAACAGCAACGACTGCTCCGCGAACGCTGGGCCTTGATGGCAGCCATCGCCCTCGCCTTGCCGCTGGTGCTGCCGATGGTGCTGCAACCTTTCGGCGTGCATTGGATGCTCCCGGCGTGGGTGCAGTTCGCGTTGGCCACGCCGGTGCAATTCATCTTCGGCGCACGCTTCTATGTCGCTGCGTGGAAAGCCGTGCGTGCCGGCGCCGGCAACATGGATTTGCTGGTCGCCCTGGGCACCACTGCCGGATACGGCTTGAGCGTTTACGAATGGGCCACCGCCGCCGGTCGCCAGCCGCACCTGTATTTCGAAGCCTCGGCGGTGGTGATCGCGCTGGTGCTACTGGGCAAATACCTGGAAAGCCGCGCCAAGCGCCAGACCGCCAGCGCCATCCGAGCCCTTGAAGCCTTGCGTCCGGAGCGAGCCATTCAGGTAATCGATGGCCGCGAGCAGGACGTTGCGATCAGCGCTTTGCGCCTCAACGATCTGGTCATGGTCAAACCCGGCGAACGCTTCCCGGTGGATGGCATCGTTGTGGAAGGCCAGAGCCATGCCGACGAAGCATTGATCAGCGGCGAAAGCCTGCCGGTACCCAAACAACCGGGTGACAAGGTCACCGGCGGCGCCATCAATGGCGAAGGCCGGCTGCTGGTGCGCACCCAGGCCCTGGGCGCGGAAACCGTGCTGGCGCGGATCATTCGCCTGGTCGAAGACGCGCAGGCGGCGAAAGCGCCGATCCAGAAACTGGTGGATAAAGTCAGCCAGGTGTTCGTGCCTGTGGTTCTGCTGATCGCCCTGGCGACCCTGCTCGGTTGGTGGCTGTACGGCGCGCCACTGGAAACCGCATTGATCAACGCGGTCGCGGTACTGGTGATCGCCTGCCCTTGTGCACTGGGGCTGGCCACGCCGACGGCAATCATGGCTGGCACGGGTGTGGCGGCGCGCTACGGGATTCTGATCAAGGACGCCGAAGCCCTGGAGCGTGCCCATGAAGTCAGCGCGGTGGTCTTCGACAAGACCGGCACGCTGACTTCGGGTACGCCGCGTATCGCACATTTGAGTGCCATCGAGGGTGACGAAGCTGCTTTGCTGCAAATGGCCGGAGCGTTGCAACGCGGCAGTGAACATCCGCTGGCCAAGGCGGTGCTGGATGCCTGCGCCGAACGCGGTTTGACCGTGGCCGATGTCAGCGACAGCCAATCGCTGACCGGACGCGGTATTGCCGGCAACCTCGACGGCCGACGGCTGGCCCTTGGCAATCGGCGTTTGCTGGAAGAAAGCGGACTGAGCGCCGGGCCATTGGCTGACTCCGCAACGGCCTGGGAAACCGAAGGCCGGACCCTGTCCTGGCTGATCGAACAAAGCCCTGAACCACGGGTGCTCGGCCTGTTCGCCTTTGGGGACACGCTCAAACCCGGCGCCTTGCAAGCGGTGCAACAGCTGAATGCACGGAACATCAGCAGCCACCTGCTGACCGGTGATAACCGCGGCAGCGCCAAGGTGGTCGCCGAGGCGTTGGGCATCAGCGATGTCCATGCCGAAGTATTGCCGGCGGACAAAGCCGCCACCGTCGCCGCACTGAAAAAAACCGGTGTGGTGGCAATGGTCGGCGACGGCATCAACGACGCACCGGCCCTTGCCGCCGCAGACATCGGTATCGCCATGGGCGGCGGCACCGACGTCGCCATGCACGCTGCCGGGATCACCCTGATGCGCGGCGATCCACGGCTAGTGCCGGCGGCGCTGGAGATCAGCCGCAAGACCTACGCGAAAATTCGCCAGAACCTGTTCTGGGCCTTCGTCTATAACCTGATCGGCTTGCCACTGGCGGCGTTCGGCTTCCTCAACCCGGTGCTGGCCGGCGCGGCCATGGCGCTGTCGAGCGTCAGCGTGGTCAGCAATGCGTTACTGTTGAAAACCTGGAAACCCAAAGACTTGGAGGACGACCGATGAACATTGGCCAAGCGGCCCGCCAGAGCGGTCTGAGCGCGAAGATGATTCGTTACTACGAATCCATCGGCCTGCTCAAGGCGGCCCATCGCACCGACAGTGGCTATCGGGTCTATGGCGATGACGACCTGCACACCCTGGCGTTCATCAAGCGCTCTCGGGATCTGGGTTTTTCGCTGGAGGAAGTCGGCAAACTGCTGACCCTCTGGCAGGACCGTCAGCGCGCCAGCGCCGATGTGAAGGCGCTGGCCCGTCAGCACATCGACGAGCTGAACCAGAAGATTCGCGAACTCGGCCAACTGCGCGACACCCTGCAAGACCTGGTAGAACATTGCCACGGCGACCACCGCCCGGACTGCCCGATCCTCAAGGAGCTGGCGTCGGGCTGCTGCGCCGAACCCGCCCATTCCTGAGCGCCAGCCCCTGTGGCGAGGGGGCTTGCCCCCCGTTGGAGTGCGCAGCACTCCCAAAACCTGCTAAAGAGTTCTATCAGGAAAATCACACCCGCCAATTCACGACTGCTTCGCAGCCGAACGGGGGCAAGCCCCCTCGCCACAGAGTATGTGGTTCCCCACAAAAAACCCGGCCAAAGCCGGGTTTTGCTCAACCGTTCACTGCATCCACGGCGGAGGCGGTTCTTCGGTTTTGCCCGGTGGCGCATCATCCGCCGCCCGCACTGCTTGACGCCGCTCTTCATCGAGACGGGCCGCCTCGATCTCACGCATGATCCCGCCAACGTCCGCCAGTTCTTCCGGCTCATCGAACTCGCCGGTCAACACACTGGCCGGGTGCAAGGTGCCGGCTTCGTACAACGCCCACATTTCCTTGGCGTACTTGGTGCGTTTCAACTCCGGTGCAAAGCGACCGAAGTAAGACGCCATGTTGCCCACGTCCCGCTCCAGCATGCTGAACGCATGGTTGTTACCCGCCGCATCCACTGCTTGTGGCAGGTCGATGATGACCGGCCCGGTCGGCGTCAGCAGCACGTTGAACTCGGACAGGTCACCGTGCACCAGACCGGTACACAGCATCAGCACGATTTGCGAAATCAGATACGCGTGATATTCGCGTGCCTGGTCCGGCTCCAGCACCACGTCGTTCAGACGCGGCGCGGCATCGCCGTATTCGTCGGCCACCAGCTCCATCAGCAGCACGCCTTCGAGGAAGTCATACGGCTTTGGCACCCGCACACCGGCACTGGCCAGACGGAACAGCGCTGCCACTTCAGCGTTCTGCCAAGCGTCTTCGGTTTCCTTGCGGCCAAACTTGGAGCCCTTGGCCATCGCGCGAGCCTGCCGGCTGTTGCGCACCTTGCGGCCTTCCTGATACTCGGCCGCCTGACGAAAACTGCGTTTGTTCGCCTCCTTGTAGACCTTGGCACAACGCAGCTCGTTGCCGCAGCGCACCACATAAACAGCTGCTTCTTTACCACTCATGAGTGGGCGCAGCACCTCGTCGACCAGACCGTCCTCGATCAGGGGTTCAATGCGTTTTGGAGTCTTCATCAGCTTTTATTGTGGGTCCTTTATTACCAAACACGCGAAAGTCATTCGTTATACGGCAATCCACTCATTCGGGGGAGGGGTTGCCGACCTATGAACGCTCCCGTGAACTTCAAGAAGCACACAATGTGCCGGATTAATCGGGCACAACTCATTGACCGCTCAGGATCATAGCTGAGCCTGCGCCACTTGTTGACGAAGGGCTACAGGGGCATTTGCGACAGAATCTGACATGTAGCCCCTACCCTTCGCCGGATTTTTCTCAACAGGCCTAAATTTCCACGTTCCTCAGCCGAAGTCATTAGAGAGAAAAGGAATTGTCCGACAATCGCCCCGACAATGATAACGAGGGCGCACTCAAGGATCGGGGTATCGAACATTTTCGGCTGCCAATAATCCGCGAGTCATCTGCACTGCGTGGGCCTACAAGAAAAAACTGGAGCGCGGATGAACATCAAACAGAAGTTGACCTGGGCGTTTGCAATCATCGCCTGCTTGCCCGTGGTGCTGGTCGCCACCCTCGTGGTGCTGAACTTGCGCAGCGATGCCAAGGATAATTTTGTCGACGGCAGCGGCCGTGAGATTCGTCAGGTCAGCAATGCCATGCAACTGTTCTTCGACGGCATCAGCCAGAACGTCGATTACCTGGCCACCCAACCGCTGATCAAGAACTCCGACGACAGCCTCAAGACCTACATGAGCGCCAACGCCGAGAGCATTCCCCAAGGCGAATCGGACAAAAAGGTTTTCGCCCTCCTCCAGGACCTGGGTAACAGCCACCCGGCCTACGCCTATGCCATCCTCGGTACTGCGGCGGGCGGCTACGTGTCCTGGCCAGACGATGCGAAGTTGAGCAATTACGACCCGCGCCAACGCCCCTGGTACAAGGCGGCCCAGGCCAAACCCGGCAAACCGTTTCGCACCGAGGCCTATTACTGGGCTCAGGATGACGCGACCTACGTCAGCACCGTGCGCACCATCGATAACAAACTGGGCACCAACGGCGGCGTGGTCAGCATTGATGTGACGCTCAAGCAGCTCACTGAAATCGTCAAACAGATCAAACTCGGAGAAACCGGCTACCTGATGCTGGTGGAAAACACCGGCACTGTACTGGTCGATCCGAAGCAACCAGCAAACAACTTCAAAGCCCTGACCAGTCTCGGCGACGGTTACGCGCAACTCGCCAAGGCCGGCAAAGGCCTGGTAGAAGTAGAGCTCAATGGCGAGCGCTACATGGCCAACGTGTGGCCGTCGGAGCAACTGGGCTGGACCTTTATCGGCCTGATCAAGCAGACCGACGTGATGAGTTCGGCCACTCAACTGACCTGGCTGATCGCGATCATCGCCGCGGTACTGGCGGTGTTCTTCGCCATCGTCGGCGCCAGTTTCGCCAGCCTGATCGTACGGCCGATCCGCAGCGTGGCCAGCGGTCTGGAAGGCATCGCCCAGGGCGAAGGCGACCTGACCAAGAACCTGCACATCCGTGGCAGTGACGAAACCGCGCAACTGGCCAACTGGTTCAACCAGTTTCTGGCGGCGATTCGCAACCTGATTCAAAGCATCGGCGGCGCCGCGAGCAAAATCCTCGCCACTTCCCAGAGCTCGACCCAGGTGTCCAGCGACATGGCCGAAGCCGCCGGGCGTCAACGTGAGGCGGTGGACATGGTGTCCACGGCGTTCCACGAAATGGTCGCCACCGCCAACGAAGTCGCGCGTTCTTGCAGCCAGGCCGCCGAGTCGGCCGACAGCGGCCAGCGTCAGGCGCGCGAAGGTCAGCAGCAGATTGATGCCGCCGTCACCAGCGTTGATCGCCTGAGCCAGGAAATCGAACAGTCGGCCCAGTCGATGCAACAGCTTGAGCGCGATAGCAACGACATTCAGTCGATCCTGGGGACCATTCGCTCCATCGCTGAACAGACCAACCTGCTGGCGTTGAACGCAGCCATCGAAGCGGCCCGGGCCGGTGAACAGGGTCGTGGTTTTGCGGTGGTGGCGGATGAAGTTCGCGCCCTGGCCAAACGGACTGCCGACTCCACGGCGGAAATCGATGGGCTGCTGGGCAACCTGGCCAAGCGCACCAGCCAGGTGACGCAGCAGATGCATGCGAGCCTGGAAGTGTCGCAGCAATCGGTGACCCGCATCGGCGAAGCACGCAGCAGTTTCGGGCAGATCCGTGAGTCGGTGGATGTGATTCGCGACATGAACACTCAGATCGCCACGGCGGCGGAAGAACAGCATCAAGTGGCTGAAGACATCAATCGCCACATCAGCCAGATCCATGGCGATGCGCAGTTGGTGGCAGAGCTGGCGAACTCGGCGCGCCTGGATTCTCAGAGCCTGGCGGGGTTGTCGAATGAGCTGGATGGGTTGGTTCGACGCTTTAGAACCTGAAGTCGCTGATCTAACTGGTCGAAACCCTGTGGCGAGGGAGCTTGTCGGATCGCCGCACCGTCCCGCTCGGCTGCGAAGCAATCGTAAACCGGCAAACGCGGAGTATCTAATGCACCGCGTTGACTGAATTGGGACCGCTTCGCGCTCCAGCGGGAGCAAGCTCCCTCGCCACAATTACTGCCTGAACAGCTCGCCCGGGGTAAACCCGAACAACCCCTTGAACGCGGCAATAAACGCCGACGTCGAGTCATACCCGCAAGACAGCGCGGCATTGGTCACGCTGTCCCCCTCCTCCAGCAAACTCAATGACGACAGCAGTCGCATGCGCTGACGCCAGCCGCGAAAGCTCAGCCCGGTTTCACGCTGGAATAAACGCATCAGGGTTTTCTCCGACGTGCCCAAACGCTCGGCCCATTCCTGCAAGGTCACCGTGCGCTCGGGGTTTTCAATCAACTCGTTGCACAAGCCCAACAGCCGCTCATGCCGGGGCAATGGCAAGGAAAACCCCACCTCCGGCAGACTCGCCAATTGATCCAGCAGCACGCCCACCAATCGCGCTTCCTGGCTGTCGCCCTGTGGATATTCCACCGGTAACAAGCAAAAACGCTTGATCAGCTCCCGTGCCAGCGGCGTGACTTCCAGCACCCGGCAACGCCCCTCCGCCCATTGGCAGTCCTCGCGGCGTACATAGAGGCTGCGCATCTCGGCACGCATCGAAGTCACGACCTGATGCTCAAGATCCGCCGGAATCCAGATGCCCCACTGCGGCGGCGCAAAGAAGCTTCCCTCGGCGGTATGCACACCGAGAACGCCGCTGATGGCGTAGGAAAACTGCACCCAATCGTGACGATGAGGCGACGTCCACGAACCGGCGTTCAGACTTTCCGCCCGCGCATACAACGGACGCGGCAACGCCGTCAGCGCCGGGATCGCCCGTTCGAGGGAAAGTTGTCCGTTAGTCGGCATTGATTGGCCTTGTGTCGCAAGACGGCTGATCAGGCCGACGTTAGGCTAAGTCATCAATTCTTACAAATGCATTCGGTGCCGGTTATGCATGCCTTCAAACACCTCAAACGCGTAGTCACCGACTGGTTCTTGTGCGGCATGCTGATCGCCACGCTGCTGGCGTATTTCTTCCCGAGCTTCGGCGCCACCGGCGGCGGGATGCACGCGGAGTTCGTGATCAACATCGGCGTGTTTCTGGTGTTCTTCCTCCACGGCGTCAACCTCTCCAGCGAACAGATCCGTCATGGGCTGAAAAACTGGAAGCTGCACGTGATGGTTCAGGCCTTCACCTTTGCGGTGTTTCCCTTGATCTGGCTGCTGAGCGACAAATTGCTGGGCTCGCACATGCCGTCGCTGCTGATGCTCGGCTTCCTCTACCTCTGCGCCCTGCCCTCGACCATTTCTTCATCCGTGGCCCTGACCGGCAGCGCGGGCGGCAACGTACCGGCGGCGATTCTCAATGCGAGCCTGTCCAGCGTGCTGGGGATTTTTCTGACACCGTTGCTGGTGAGTTTCGTGGTCGGCGGCGGCGCTGGCGGTATCGACCTGGGTGCAACCCTGCTCGACCTGTGCGCCCTGTTGCTGTTGCCGCTGGTGCTCGGGCAATTGTTGCGGCCGTTGTTGGGCAAGTTTTTCGCCCGGCACAAGCGCTACACCAACATCGCCGACAAACTGGTGATCCTGCTGCTGGTGTATGCGGCGTTCTGCAACTCGATGGTCTCGGGGATGTGGCAGCAACAGGGCAACAGCGTGATTCTCACGGCGTTGATTGGCAGCGCGATGCTGCTGGCGATCATTCTGTGGATGACCACCCGCACCGCTCGCGCGCTGAAGTTCAGCCCTGCCGATGAGATTGCCGCGGTGTTCTGCGCCAGCAAAAAATCCCTGGCGGCCGGCGCACCGATGGCGGCGCTGATCTTCGGTGCCAACCCCGGCCTTGGCCTGATTCTGCTGCCGATCATGATCTATCACCCGTTGCAGCTGATCGTCTGTTCGGTGATGGCCGAGGGTTACGCCAACCGTAGCCGGGAGCTCGCCGCGCAGCAAAACGCGGCAGTGCTCAGCGCTCGATAATCGCCGTCACACCCTGACCGCCGGCGGCGCAGATCGAGATCAGCCCTCGGCCCTTGCCTGCCGCGTCCAGCAGCTTCGCCAGGTTGGCGACAATGCGCGCACCGGTGGCGGCAAACGGATGCCCGGCGGCCAGTGAACTGCCCTTGACGTTGAGGCGGCTGCGGTCGATGGAACCCAGCGGCGCGTCGAGGCCGAGTCGGGTTTTGCAGTAGTCCGGGTCTTCCCAGGCTTTCAACGTGCACAACACCTGCGCGGCGAACGCTTCGTGGATTTCGTAGTAATCGAAGTCTTGCAAGGTCAGGCCATTGCGCGCCAGTAAACGCGGCACCGCATAGACAGGCGCCATCAGCAGCCCTTCAGCGCCATTAACGAAATCCACAGCCGCCGCTTCGCCGTCGCGCCAATAGGCGAGGATTGGCAAGCCGCGCTCCTTCGCCCATTCCTCGCTGCCCAACAGCACCACCGAGGCGCCATCGGTGAGTGGCGTGGAATTGCCTGCGGTCAGGGTGCCCTTGGCGCTTTTCTCGAAGGCCGGTTTCAGTGAAGCGAGCTTTTCCAGGGTCAGATCCGGGCGCAGGTTGTTGTCCCGGGTCAGGCCGAGGAACGGCGTCATCAAATCGTTGTGCCAGCCTTCGGCGTAGGACGCGGCCAGTTTCTGATGACTTTCCTGGGTCAGTTGATCCTGCTCGGCCCGCGGGATGTTCCAGGTCTGGGCCATCAATTCACAGTGTTCGCCCATCGACCGGCCGGTGCGCGGCTCGCCGATGCTTGGAAAATCGGGCATCAGGTGTCGGGGGCGCAGTTGCAGGAAGGTTTTCAGTTTATCGGCGGTGCTTTTGGCGCGGTTGGCTTGCAAGAGGAGCTTGCGCAGGCTTTCGTTGACGCCAATCGGCACGTCCGAGGCAGTGTCGACGCCGCCGGCAATGCCACATTCGATCTGACCCAGGGCGATTTTGTTGGCCACCAACAGCGTCGCCTCCAGCCCCGTGCCGCAGGCTTGCTGGATGTCGTAGGCCGGCGTTGTCGGCGACAACCGCGAGCCCAGTACGCATTCGCGGGTCAGGCCGTAATCGCGCAAATACTTGAGCAACGCCCCGGCCGCCACTTCGCCCATGCGCACACCGTGCAGGTTATAGCGTTCAATCAAGCCTTCCAGCGCTGCGGTGAACATCGCCTGGTTACTGGCAGTGGCGTACGGCCCGTTGGACCGGGCAAAGGGGATACGGTTACCACCGATAATCGCGACGCGACGCAGCTGAGTCATGAAAAAGCTCCTTCCTGATATTCAATTGTGAACACAAAAGCCCGCTCCCACAGGTTCTGCACTCCCCCGAAAATCCCATTACAAACTAACCTGCAATGTTCAAGCGTAGGCCTTATCTCGCGGATCGAGCGACTAATTGCCATTCATGGTCCACACTTTTAACCCCAACTACCGGAGCGCGTTCCATGTCTGACCGCTATATCGACTTCGCCAATTCATCCATCGGCCATCGTGTGGTCGGGGCCCTGGGTCTGCCGTCGCCGGTACGACTGGAACGCTGGCAAGCAGGCCGATTGCGGCCTATCGAGGGGGCGCTGTTGATTGGCGGTGGTCCGCTGACGGAAAAAGTCAGTGCCCTTGCCAACCGCCTGACCGACGCGATTTACAGTTATGGCACCGATCCGACCCTGGCCACCGCGTGGATTCCCGGCCACGGCCCGAAACTCAAAGCCGTGGTGTTCGACGCCAGTGACCTGGTGCAGGTCGATCAACTGAAACAACTGCGCGAATTCTTCCAGCCACTGATGAAAAACCTCGATCACCATGCCCACCTGGTGATTCTTGGCCGCGCGCCAGAAACTTTGAGCGATCCGTTCGCCGCCAGCGCACAGCGAGCCCTGGAAGGTTTCAGCCGTTCGCTGGCCAAGGAACTGCGCAGCGGCGGCACGTTGCAGCTGATCTATGTCGGCGCAGGCGCCGAAGATCAACTGGAAGGCCCGCTGCGGTTTTTCCTCTCGCCCAAAAGTGCCTTCATTTCCGGACAAGTCATACGTTTGAAGGCGTGTGAGGCGCAGGTGAGCGACTGGACTCGACCCTTATCGGGGCGCAAGGCACTGGTGACGGGCGCGGCGCGCGGCATCGGCGCCTCGATCGCCGAAACCCTGGCCCGCGATGGCGCCGAGGTGATCCTGCTCGACGTGCCACCGGCCAAAACCGATCTCGACGCCTTGGCAGCACGCCTCGGCGGGCGCGGCATCACGCTGGACATCTGCGCTGAAGACGCCGCCGCGCAACTGATCGAACACTTGCCCGATGGCATCGACATCGTGGTCCACAACGCGGGCATCACGCGGGACAAGACCCTGGCCAACATGACCCCGGAATTCTGGGACGCGGTGCTGGCGGTCAACCTCAATGCGCCACAAGTTCTGACCAAGGCGCTGCTCGACAGCGGCACGTTGCGCGACGACGGCCGAGTGATTCTGCTGGCGTCCATCAGCGGCATTGCCGGCAATCGCGGGCAAACCAACTACGCCGCGAGCAAGGCCGGGTTGATCGGCCTGGCCCAGGCCTGGGCGCCGCTGCTCAGCGAGCGTGGCATCAGCATCAACGCGGTGGCGCCAGGGTTCATCGAAACCCAAATGACCGCGCACCTGCCCTTCGGTGTGCGCGAAGCCGGGCGGCGCATGAGCTCGCTGGGCCAGGGCGGCCTGCCACAAGACGTCGCCGAAGCTGTGGCCTGGCTGGCGCAACCGGGCACCGGAGCGGTTACCGGGCAAGCTTTACGCATTTGCGGGCAAAGCGTGTTGGGAGCCTAGCCATGACCACCGACTGGCACACTCTCACCCGCGAACCACACCTGCACAAACTGTATGTGAAGGCGGCGACGCGCCGCAAAATCACCGGCACCGTGTTGCCCGATACGGGTTTGCACTGCTGGGTCGATATCGATCCAAAACGCCTGACGGCTTACCGCCTGGTGTGTGGTTTCGCCGACAACGGCCTACTGCCACCGACGTATCCACACATCATGGCGTTTGCCTTGCAGATGCAATTGCTCACCGCCAAAGAGTTTCCCTTCCCGCTGCTGGGGCTGATTCACCTGAGCAATCGCATCCGCATCTTGCGCCCCATGGGCGGCGTGCATCGTGTGCGGGTCGGCGTGAAAGTGCAGAACCTGCAACCCCATGCCAAAGGGGCGACGTTCGAGTTGGTGACGACGCTCGACGACCAGCTGGGGCCGCTATGGGAAGCTGAAAGCCAGATGCTCTGTCGCGGCGTCAAACTGGAGGGTGAGCCCGTCGAGCAAGCGTTTGCATCGTCCCTTGCGCTCAGCGAAGTGGCCCACTGGAAAGCGCCGGCGGATATTGGCCGGCGGTACGCCAAGGTGTCCGGAGACTACAACCCGATTCACCTGAGTGCGATCAGCGCAAAACTCTTCGGTTTTCCCTGCGCCATCGCCCATGGCCTGTGGAACAAGGCACGTACGCTGGCGGCCCTGGAGGATCATTTGCCGACGGCAAACGTCGATATCGCGGTGCAGTTCAGAAAACCGGTACGCCTTCCCGGTGAAGTGACACTGATGTCCAGTGCGGCAGGGTCCAGTGGGGATTTTGAGTTGATGGGGGCCGGGGAACTTGAGCATATGGTCGGGCAGTGGCGGCCTGTAGCCTGATTGCTCGACTGACCGCTTTCGCTGTAGGAGCGAGGCTTGCCCGCGAAGGCTTTGTCATATTCAACAGAGATATCGCCTGACACACCGCTATCGCGAGCAGGCTCGCTCCTACAGTGGATCAGCTCTGTGGCGCAGGCTTCGGTACGTCGACGTTATCCAGCACTCGATTCACCGCCAGCTCGGCCAGCATGATGACCTGCTGAATCGCCAGGATCGTATACCGCTGCGGAGCGTCGACATACGCGGCAATGTCGCTGGTCATGACGCTCGCCGAAGCCAGCGATTCGCACACGTGGGCCAGCAGGCTTTCGTTGTCCATGTCCGGGACGACCTGAAACATCGTGCTCGGCTTGCGGCCTTCGGTTTTTTTCGTGGGTTTGAGGTAATGGTCGAGCGCGCGTTCGGCGGCTTCGTGGAGTTTTTTGGAGTCGGCGGATTCGTAAGGGGAAACGGTGTCGGTTTCTGGGGGATTCGGGGTTGCTTTGAACATGATTACACCTCAGGGATGAAATGGAGCCACTTCCAAATTGCCGCGACGCAATTTGGGGTGGCAGCTGTACGCGGGTTCGCGGACCGATCCCAGAGGCATATCTCGGCATACCCAAAGGTATCCCGCGCACAGTCGCCATGACACGAAACGACAGACACCCAAAAGTGTTGTTGTCAGGTGGAGCGATTATGCCTCAAGAATCGAGCCGCGACGCCCGGACGCTGATTTGTCAGCGACGGACAAAGGCTAGAGATGCAGCTTCCGACGGGCAACCTGAAAAACATGTGGGAAGGTTCTGATGTTTTTACCGATCAATAAACATCGTTGACTGTAAGGCCGCCTTCGCGGGCAAGCCTCGCTCCTACGAAAAGCAAAAAAGCCATCGGCATACACCCACCACCACTCAACAGGCCGAGCGTTAGCTCGCCTGCATGATCTTGATCCACCCGCCCCTTCGGGAGGCTGAGCGCAGGTGTTCATCTGGGGATTGGCGCGCAGCGCCGTTCGACGCAGTCGAACTCATCGCATGTAGGTCGTCGCGAAGCAGACCGTAGGGCGATGCCCCCAGATGGATACCGGAGCGAAGGAACGCCGAGCCTTAGCGAGGGGCCGTACGTTTGGGGCGAGACCTTTTGGGTACTTTTGGGGCGTTTGCCAAAAGTGCCTCGCCGTAAGGGCGAAACCCTAAGTGGCCGTTACCGCAGCAATGGATATGTACTCAGTCAACAAACTACAGGTCGGCTGTCAGGCCGCCTTCGCGGGCAAGCCTCGCTCCTACAGATGCAGAGCGATCGAAGAGATTCAGTGCGCGGTAATACGCCGCACGCCAGCGCTACCGGGCGACAACGCCAACGCCACCTGCGTGCGATTATGCATATGCGTCAACCGCAACACCTGCGACACATAAAGCTTCACCGTGTTCTCGGTAATCCCCAACTCACAGGCAATCTGATAATTGGTCTGCCCCTTGCCCACCAACCGCGCCACTTCCAATTGCCGCGGCGACAACTGATGGAAAACCGCCGGCATCTCCATCCGCTCCGCCTCGCTGACCGCACCATTAACCGAATCGGCCACAGGCACCGGCGACGATCCCCGACGAACCTTGTCCAGGTCCTGATAAAGATCATCGATAGATTCACAAAGGTACTGCAGCTTCTGACTCAAATGCCCCAACTGCAGGTTCTTCTGCCGCTCCTGCAAGACCACTTCCTGGCGCTGCAAACCCTCAAGCAACTCAGCCAGATCAATCGGTTTCTGATAGTAATCGGCGAACCCGATGCGCAAGGCCTTGATCACATCCTGCTTGTCTGCATGCCCGGTAAGCATGATCGCCTCGAACGCCCGGTGCTTGCCGGACAACCGCTGCAGCGCCTGGACGAGCTGGATGCCATCCATGTCTGGCATCTGCAAATCACAGAGCACCAGGCCGATATTCGTGTCTTCGCGGAAACGCTCGATCGCCTGATTGCCGCACTGGCAAGGAACACAGCGATAACCATTGCGCTCGATGAACTCGCAAAGTTCGTCGACAATCAATGGATCGTCATCGACCACAAGGACTTTTATTGCCGAGGCAAGCTTGTTCACGTGTCACTCCATGCCAAGTCTGGCTTGACCGACCGACTACCACAGGCTGTACAACAACTGTTTTGAAAGTAGACGCACTTTCCAACTATGTACATAGAACAGGTAGCAGCCGGCGACTAATGCATCCAGGCCAGTGTGAGCAACATGCCCACCAGCACGAACGGCGCAAATGGCTGCTTTTTTGACGTTCCAGGCCCCAGGTAGCGAAGACGCTCCCTAAGCCTCTGGCTCATATGCAGCCAGAGTCTTGGCGCCAGCAGCAGCCAGAGCGCACTGGCCAACCCGGCGCCGATGAAGCCGCCGAGCAGGTGCATGCCGTCCGTCGCGAGGACAAAGCTCTGCATCCGGCAAAAAACGTCCGTTTTGGCTGAATGATTCTATGCTGATGTTACGCAGTGACTGTCAGGGTAGACGGACTCATGAAAACAGGCCTCCCCCGCAAACAAAAAGGTGCCGTGGCGATTGAGTTCGCCTTGGTGTTCATCATCTTCTTCGCCGTGTTTTATGGGCTGGTCAGTTACAGTCTGCCTAAACTGAATCAAGTGCTGCCGTTCCTGGTGCTACCGGGGATCGGCTCGGTGCCCAATCTGCCGGCGACCCTTACCGCCCGATCGAGCCTGCAATTTTGAGTTCCGGGGACAAACTCTTCGGGCGTCTGCTCAATCGCCATCCGCCACAGACCCCGAACACGCCAGACCCTGCGAGCGTGCAGCGTGTCGGTTTGCAGCTGCATCTGGATGACGAAGGTCGAGTGATTCACCTGGGTGGCCCGCTGCGGCATCTGCTGGCGCAACAAATGCCCGACGCGCAATCACCGCACCTGCTCGACTACCTCATGCCCCATAGCAGCCTGTCGGTCGAAGGGGCGCCTGCTGATTGGCAAGGACAGAGCCTTGACCTGGATTTTTTCAGCCTCGGCGAACAACCGCTGCATCTGCGTGGCTGGGTGCAACCATTGGGCGAAAAATGGCTGTTGCAGTTGATCGACATCGGCGACCTGTTGCTCGAACGCCGACAAGCACGCAACCGCGAACAATGCCAGCTACTCGCGGCGCAGGTTAGCGAACAGTTGCGCCTGTGCAGCCTGACGCGCCTGCCCGAGGTGCTGGCGGAGCAACTGCAAGGCCTGGCCCAGCGCTTTCAAATCCCGTGCATGGCGATGGCCTTGCTCGATGAACAGGCAGACGGTTGGCTGATCCACCAGCAGTACGCAGCTTTTGATGCGCCCCGTTTGTGGGAAATCAATCAACGCCTGGGCACCGGCCTCGACAGTTTGAATGGCTCCGCCCCCCAACAGTTGCCCCCCGGCGAGCATCCGCGCCTGCAAAGCATTTTCGGCAATGCCGAAGGGTTCGCGGTGCCCTATCGCAATGCCCAGGGCGTGGTCGCCTGGTTGCTCTGTGGCTTCTATCCGGTGCAACAGCAAGCCCCCGACCTGAGCGAGCGCGACTGGTTGCAACTCACCGCCGCCCTCGCCGGGCCGCTGCTCGAGCGCTTGCGCGAGCATCAGCACCATCTGCAACTGGAGCGGCTGGAGTCTCTGCAGGCCTTGCTCGGCACTGGCTGGTGGGAGGTCTTCAGCGACACTGCCCAAGTGCAATTGGCGCCATCGCTCGCCAGTACGCTGAACCTTGCGAGTACTCGCTTGCCGCTGCACGACTGGCTCGAACAGGTCCATCCTGCCGACCGCGAAGAGCTGACGATTCGCCTGCAAGCCTTGCAGGACGAAGGCTCGCCATTGTTGCTGTGCGTACGCCTGCATCGCCCCGACCTGGCGCAAACGCCGATCTGGTATCGACTGCAAGGCCAGGCCCAGGGCATCGGCAGAAACCGTCGGCTGGTGGGCTTTATGCTCGACATCAGCGACATCAAGAATCAGGAGCAGAACGCCGCTGCCGCCCATGCCCGGCTCGACAACCTGATCGCCAGTTCACCGGCGGTGATCTACGTGCAACGCTATGTCGAAGGTGCACTGCAACCGACATTCTTCAGCGACAGCCTGTTGCCGCTACTCGGTTGGTCGCTCGCCGATTGCGCAGCAGGCACGCTGGTGGAACGGGTCCACCCCGAAGACCGCGATCGCTATTTCGAGCGCACCCGACAACTGCTGCGCGAAGGTTCGGTGCGCGCCCGGTATCGGCTGCGCGACAGTCGCGGCGATTTCCACTGGTTGCTCGACGAAGCCAAACTGCTGCGCGACGACCTCGGGTTGCCGGTGGAAGCCGTAGGCCTGTGGCTGGATGTCACCGAAGCGACCCTGGCTGCCGAGCAGGTAAAACAGAGTGAAGAGCGCTACCGCATCCTCGTCGAAGACTCCCCGGCGATGATCTGCCGCTACCTTCCCGACCTGACGTTGACCTTTGGCAACCAGCCGCTGGCGACTTATCTGGAATGCCAACCCGAACAATTGCCGGGGGTGAACCTGGGCAGCTGGATGTCGCCGGAACAGCGCGAAGCGTTTCTTCAGCGGCTCAGTCGACTGAGCCCGGAGTTCCCGGTCAGCACCGCGCAAATCAATCTGCAATTGCCGGGACGGGAGCATGCATGGAGGGTCTGGTCGGATCGCGGGGTGTTCGATGAGCAGGGCCGCTTGCTTGAGATTCAGGCCGTGGGCCACCCTGCACCTGGGCCGTGATTTGCGCCTGCCCCGCCAGATTGATCGGCAGCGTCGCCACCAGGCCGTTTTACGAAACTGCATGCGGGGAGAGCAATGCTGTTCACAAAAGAGAGTCTTGAATCAGGGAAACCTGTGGCGAGGGAGCTTGCTCCCGCTTGAGTGCGTAGCACTCACAAAAATCGGCAGCGGTTGTCAGATTTTTGGGGCCGCTACGCAGCCCAACGCGAGCAAGCTCGCTCGCCACAGGCCCGCTCCTACAGGGCTGTGGTGTTGGATAGTTCAGGGTCAGTGCGGTGGATAGTTAGCCAATATCCGCCCGACCGTCTCGTGGATTTTATCGCTGCGATCCTGCGGGTTCGGTGTGCGGCTGAGCGTCTGCTCGTCGCTGCCGCGCCACACCAGTTTGCCGTCCTTGCCATCGAGCAGGTCGATCTGGATGGTCGCCACCTTGTAGCTGACGTTGCGGGTTTCGTTGTACATCGGCCCGCCCCAGTAGCCATTCCATGGGCCACCCCAACTGCCGCCATAGTTAGTGGTCACCTGTTGCTGACGATCTTCGACGATCAGATAGGTCTGCACCCTCAGGTCTGCCTTGGCGCCAGCGGCAGCCGGGCGCAAGCCACGCTGATCCAGCTGATCGGCAACAGACTGGCGGATGCGTTGCTCGGTCAGGTCACTCTTGATCCGCGGGTCGTCAGGAAGGTATTGCACGGCGGGCTCTTTCCAGCTCCAGCTACGGTAGGCGGCAAAGTCGCGGCTAGCATCGAAGTCATGATTGACCTGGTTGGCGGCGCAGGCACTGAGCAGCGCGGCGAGGGTCAGTAAAGCGAGACGGCGGAACATGATTTTTCTCCGATAGAAGACATGCACCTGCGGGGCGCGCCCTTTATAGGGAGCTAACTAGGAGGATACGCCGACATGGCCTTTTCGACAGCTTCGCGCAGGGCGTCGGCACGTTCGCTCTGGTTGCCCTGACTGCTGGTTTCGGCGCTGGCGCTCCACACCGGCTGCCCGCTGCTCGCGTCGAACAGATCGACCCGCACCACCACCACTTGTACCTGATAAGTCCGGATGACCGGCACCGTGTTGTACATGCCGTAACCGCTACCGTAGCGGTTATAACCGCCGCCGTAATAACCCCCGCCGTAACCATAGTCGTCCTGCACCTGACGCAAGCGGGTTTCCAGATGCAGATCGGCGCTGACCAGCAGGTCCGCCGGGCGGTTGTCGTGCAGCGGGCGCAAGCCACGTTGGTCAAGGGCATTGCTGACAACTTCGGCCACCTGCGCCGAGTCGGCCCAAGCGGTGCCCGGTGGCAAACGCCCATCGAGCCAGGCCCAGCTGCGATAGCGGCCGTAATCCCGTGGCGCCGCCGGATAGGCGCTGCGGTCAAAGGTGCTGGCGGCGTGGGGCGGTGCCGGTGGCAGGGGATTGGACGTCGCGACATACGGGTTGCTGCCCTGACAGGCCACCAACCCGAGACAGATCACCAGTAACCCTGAACGACGTTTCATTTCGTGCTCCGGTCAGATTGGCCGACAGATCCAGTGCAAGTAGCGCCCAAGCCCGGCGAAGCTTGGGTGACGGCGGTGCGCCAGTTCCATTTCCAGCAAGTCCGGCAGTTCGACGCGGCCCTGGAATTCCACCGGCATGTAGTCGTAAAAAACCCGCACCCCACTCTGGGTTTCGACCTGCCACATGCTCTCAAGTTGCGCCGCCAATTCCCGTGGATCAAGCGGCCGCTGCGGGGTCAGGCTCTGCTTTTCGCCGGCCATGTCGTTCTTGCGCATCTTGCGGAAATGGCCCTTGAGCAGGTTGCGGTAGATCAACGCATCGCGGTTATAGAACGCCAGGGACAACCAGCCGTCCGGCTTCGTCAGCTGATGCAACACCGGCAAAATCGCATGGGGTTCGGCCAGCCATTCCAGCACGGCGTGGCACAGCACCAGGTCGTAGGGTTCGGTGAGCTGACCGAGCAAATCCTGCCACGGTGCCTGAATGAACGTTGCCGTCTGCCCCGCTTCGGCGAAGCGCTGGCGAGCGCCTTCAAGCATTGGTTCGGCGGGTTCGGCCAGGGTCACCTGATGACCGCGCTGGGCCAGCCACAACGACATGTGGCCCAGGCCGGCGCCGATGTCCAGTACGCGCAACGGGCGCTCCGGCAGGATTTCGGCCAGATCGGCCTGCAGCACGGCGAGCCGTATCGCACCTTTGGCGCCACCGTAGATTTTTTCGGCGAAGCGGGTCGCCAGCTGATCGAAATGACGGTCACTCATCAGCTGAACCGCCGTTCGCTGTCCGCGAGTTTGCTGCGCACCACTTCATTCATGTCCAACCCCAACTCGCTGCACAGCAGCAATAGATACAGCACGATGTCGCCGATTTCCTGCCCGGCATGGGCGAGTGTGTCCGCCGGCAACTGGCGTGACTGGTCTTCGGTCAGCCACTGGAATATTTCCACCAGCTCGGACATTTCCACGCTCGCGGCCATGGCCAGGTTTTTCGGGCTGTGAAATTGCCGCCAGTCATTGCGGTCGCGAATGGCGTGCAGGCGTTCGGTCAGTTCAACAAGGTTCATCGGGCTCTCCTGAAGGCGTATAGCTTCAAGGGGATGGCGGGTGAAGGCAAGGTCTATGTAGCAGCTGCCGAAGGCTGCGTTCGGCTGCGAAGCAGTCGTCAAACCAGAGATTGCGGTACGTCAGGCAGACCGCGTCAGCCGTATTCACGACTGCTGCGCAGCCGAACGCAGCCTTCGGCAGCTGCTACTGATATGTTTGCGCCATACTTGGACGGTCGGGAACTCGGCAGCACGATCAATAGCCCAAGGCTCGGATCCGGCAACCACGCCACTACTCCATCAGGACGCACACATGCAGGTAGAAAGTTTTTTCGAATGGCTCGGTCAGGTCATTGGTTCGGTCATCCGCTTTATCATTGACGCCCTTAGCGGCCTGTTCAATCTGTTGAGCAACGCTGGCAGCAATTTTGTCGAAGGGCTGGCCCAGGCATTGGGCATGGAAACCTCGATCATCAGCATCATCACCTTGATCCTCGGGCTGATGCTGCTATGGGCGGCGATCCGCGCCTTCATGAACGCGTCGATCATCATGGGGATTATCTGGTTGCTGCTGGGGTTGTGGTTGCTGAGCTGGATTATTCATTAAGGCTGCCCCCTCGCCACACAGGCTCGCTCCCACAATGGATCGATGCAGATTCCGAGTTCATCGCTACAATGCAGGCGCCCCCAAGGAGCCTGCATGTCCAACCTGATTGCCGATTGGCGCGACCGTCCGACCCATCGTCGTGTCTGGGCGCTCGCCGCCCCGATGATTCTCTCGAACATTTCCGTGCCCTTGGTAGCACTGGTCGACAGTACCGTCATCGGCCACCTGCCCCATGCTCATCAGCTCGGTGCCGTCGCGGTGGGCGCCAGTCTGTACACCTTTCTGGCCTGGGCCATGGGGTTTCTGCGCATGGGTTCCACCGGGTTTGCCGCTCAGGCTGCCGGGCGTGGGGATGGCGCGGCGTTGCGGCAGATTTTGCTGCAAGGTCTGTTGTTGGCCGTGGGCCTGGCCATTCTGTTGGGGGCGTTGGGCGTGCCGTTGAGCGGGGTCGCGTTGCACTTCATGCAACCGTCGGCGGAGCTCGATCAGCTCACCCGCGAGTTCTTCCACACGCGGCTGTTCGGCTTGCCGGCGGCACTGGCCAGCTATGCGCTGGTGGGCTGGTTTCTCGGCACCCAGAATGCCAGGGCACCGCTGGCGATTCTGCTGAGTACCAATCTGGTCAACATCGCGCTGAATTTATGGTTTGTGCTCGGCCTGGATTGGGGCGTGGTCGGCGCGGCGCGGGCCTCGGTGATCGCCGAGTGGACTGGCGCCCTGATCGGCCTGTTCATGACCCGCAAAGCCCTGCGTGCCTATCCCGGCCATATCGCCTGGGCCGCGCTGGCGTTGTGGCAGAGCTGGCGCCCGCTACTGGCGGTCAATCGCGACATCTTCATTCGTAGTCTGGCATTGCAGTCGGTGTTTTTCCTGATCACCGTGCAGGGCGCGCGGCTGGGCGATGCCACAGTCGCCGCCAACGCGTTGCTGCTCAACGGCCTGCTGCTGACCGCCCACGCGCTGGACGGTTTGGCTCATGCCGTAGAAGCCCTGTGCGGACACGCCATCGGTGCTCACGACCGAGAGGCCCTGCGCCGTTCACTGGTAGTGGCATGCGGTTGGTCGTTGTTGGCGAGCCTGGGATTTGCCTTGCTGTTTCTGTTCGCCGGGCACCTGTTCATCGAAATGCAGACCAACATCCAGAGCGTGCGCGACACCGCCTACCTCTATCTACCCTACCTCGCCGCACTGCCGCTGATTGCCGTCTGGAGCTACCTGCTCGATGGCCTGTTCATCGGGGCCACCCGCGCCCGGGAAATGCGCAACGGCATGCTATTGACGGTGATCCTGGTGCTGCCCTTCGCCTGGGTGCTGCAAGGCTTGGGCAACCACGGGCTGTGGATAACCTTCCTGTTGTTCATGTTGCTGCGCAGCCTGACCCTTGGCGCGTTCGCCTGGTACTTGCGCAAGAATGACAGCTGGCTCACAGGCTGACACGGGACAGGCCTTCAGCACATTCAGGGTTGATCGTTCTGCCACAGGTTGCGCAGTCTATCGAGACGCTCTTGCTGGGTGATTCCCGCCAACGGCTGCCTGGGCGTCGCGTCGGGGTGCTGCAAGCGCAGCCATAACCAGCCATCGAGTACCGGACGCTCGCTGAAACCCAACGCCAGCCCTTCCTGTAGATGAGCCCACAAACTGTTGTAGTCGGCCCCGGTGGATCGGCTCCAGCGCCAGGCATGTTGCTCCAGCAAGCAGGTTTGCAAGGTGTCTCGCTGACGCGGGTTGAGGTTTTCTTCGATGGCCAGCGGCCTGACGGCAAGCCGCGGATTAAACAACTGCTGCCAGCCCTGACAGCCGATGGCCCGGTCGGCCCAGGTACCCCCGAACCAGCGTAACTGGTCGATCGGACCGAGCCAGCGACTCAGCTCCTGCGCATCGCAGGCATCGAAAAAATAACTCGCCGTGTGTGGGTTGTAGTAACTCAACAACGCCCGATGATGCAGGCCCAGGGTGACCGTGAGCATGCGTCGCAAATGCTCCAGCAGTTGCGATGACGATGCATCACTGACCAGCAGCAACCCGCCCCAGGTGTGTGGCTCATTCCGGTACAGCTCAGTCAGAGTCGGACATTCGCGAAGGTCGACCAACAGCGGCCCATGTTCACGCAACGAATGCAGCTCGGTACCTTCGAACAGCCGGAACCATCGAGCATGCGCGAACTGTTGGCGCAGCGTCACACCGGCCCCAGGCACGCCCGGAACATCGAGCAACAGCCATTGCGGGGCCGAGTCGGGCGCCTGAACGGCGATCATGCCGCACCGCTCTGGCCGGACTGCGTCGCCGCCCGGCAAGTGCAAAGCGATTGCGTGCAATGACTGAAACTGCCCCCGCCGGGCAGCAGGCACAGGAGTACCAAGGGTTCGCTCGATTGCAGCAGGCCCAGCAAGCCGTCGAGTACCGGGCCGGCATTAGTCGTCGAGGAGGGTTGCAGGTCGGGTATGGCTGGCTCGGCGCTGGACGCTGGTCCGGGAAGAAACCCGCTGATCAAGGGTTGATCCGGATCGCCCTCGATAAAGCTCACCAGCACTTGCGTACCTTCATACAACGGGCCTTCCAATTCGGGAGCCAACGGTAACCAGCAGTGGCTGGGGGCTGCGCCTTCGCCCTGATAGAGCCAATCGAACTGCACCGCAACCGGTCTGGACGGATCCGGTTGAGACTCATCAACCCCGATCACCCACGCCCGCTGCAGGCTGTGCATCCTCGGTTTCGCGACCGAATGAGCCGCCACGAAAGGCACATCCTGCGCAACGGCGCGCAACTGGTTGCTATAAGCAAGCCCGGGGGCCTGCCCTCCCTGATGCTCGACATGAGTCAACAGCCAGAGACGATTCCAGTCCACACACGGGTGGCCGCACAGCGGCATCAGTTGACCACTGCGCAGCGTCGCCAGGTTCGTCTGGCCTTCGGCACTCTGCGCGCCGCCGTGAAGCTTGAACTGATACACGCCCGGCCGCTCCCCCTCACCCTCGAACACGCCCTCTTCGCCACGGCGAAACTGCCCCAGACCATCACCGAAAACCAGACAGTGCCCGCGTGCGCGATGTTCGAAGTAGTAATGCAGCCGTTCCTGGGCGCACAGACGCTGGAGAAATTGCAGGTCCGATTCACGGTACTGCGTGCAGAAATCACGGGGCGGGTAATCGCCGCTCAGATCGAAGCGGCGATCCTTGCCGGCAATGCCGTGGTCCTTGAGTACCTGAGCGAGTATTTGCGGCACCGAGCGATCGCTGAAGATTCGCTGATTGAAGCGCTGGCCCAGGCAAGCCAGCCTGGGGCCAAGACGCACACGACATAGCCTGGGTTCACCGCCATGGCCGAGCTGAACGAGGCCCAGCAACTGCCCGTGGACACCCTGTCCCCGAGGCCCGAAGTGCAAAAAGGCCGAACGATACAGCAGGCTTGCGAGGTCCAGCGTCGGGTCATCGTTCAGCAGATCCACGTCGAACACAAAAGGCTCGCTGATGGCTTCACTACCGGTAAAGGCGAGGACCTCAAAGGGGTCGGGAAGACCCGCGATATCCAGACGAAATGACGGCTCGTTGACTGGATCGAACATCGGCGATTCTCTACAGGAGGGGCGGCCGGGGATTCTCGCTGAGAGACATGGCCGAGTAGAGTGCCGAAATACAACTTAGGAAATGACCTACGTGAAAAGAAGACCACATCGCTTGGATAGCCCGGTCTGTGGTTCATTTCACTTGAAAAAAGAGAAGCCCCGCACCAGGTCATCTGAAATTTCCGCACTGTACGGAGAATTTTCAGACAACCCGATGAGAACGGAGCCTTACCTCAAGAAGACAGGTAAGAGGAACGGGTCAGCCCCAGACGCAAAGCGTCGAGGAACTGGGTACGCTCGGCGGCGGTGATGCGGGCACTGGCGCATTTGTCGCGGTAGTGGGTCATCAGCTCTTCCGGCGACAAGTGCACGTAACGCAGCATGTCTTCGATGGTGTCGTGGGTTTCGATACCGGCGTGGTACACGCTGCCATCGGCGTTCTGGTAGATGTTCACCGAGTCGGTGTCACCGAACAGGTTATGCATGTCGCCGAGAATTTCCTGGTAGGCACCCACCAGGAAGATCCCCAGCAGATAGTCTTCACCATCATTCAGACCGTGCACCGGCAGGCTGGTCTCGATACTTTGCTCATCGACATACTGCTTGATCTTGCCGTCGGAGTCGCAGGTCAGGTCTTGCAGCACCGCACGGCGCAGCGGCTCTTCGTCGAGACGGTGCAGCGGCAGGATCGGCAGGACCTGGCCGATGGCCCAGGTGTCCGGCAGGCTCTGGAATACCGAGAAGTTGCAGATGTACTTGTCGGCCAGCTTGTCGTTGAGTTCGTCGAGCACCTGACGGTGGGAACGCTGACGGGCCTTCAACGAGTTGTGCAGGCGACGGCAAACGGCGAAGTAGCATTGTTCGGCCAGGGCTTTTTGCGCCAGGGTCAGCTTGCCATCGGCGTATTGAGTGGCCACGTCGCTCATGTAGTGCGTGGCGCGCCAGTAGGTTTCGGTGACCATTTCGATGTCGGTCGGGCCGAGCAGGTCAACCAGCCACTGCACGGTTTCCGGCAGCTCTTCCTTGTTATCGATCTTCGGCACGTCGTCGTTGTGTTTCTCGACGTCGGTCACCTGAACCACCAGCATGGCGTGGTGGGCGGTCAGGGAGCGGCCACTTTCAGAGAAGATGTTCGGGTGCGGCAGACTCTGCGCGTCGCAGAACTCCTTGAGCATCCCGACCACGACACCGGCGTAATCGTCCATGTCGTAGTTGATCGAACTGGCGTTACGCGAGTGAGTACCGTCGTAGTCGACACCCAGGCCGCCACCGACGTCGATGTGGTCCACCGGCAGGCCCAAGTTGCGCAGCTCGCCGTAATAGCGGATCGCTTCCTTGAAACCGTGCTGGTAGTCCGCCAGGTTGGCGATCTGCGACCCCATGTGGAAGTGCAGCAGGCGAATGCCCTGGTCCAGGCCCGCGGCGCGGAAACGCTCGACCACCGACAACAGTTGCGCCGCCGACAGGCCGAACTTGGACTTCTCGCCACCGGTGTCTGCCCACTTGCTCGACGCCAGGGACGACAGACGCACGCGCAGGCCGACCTGCGGCTTGACCTTGAGCGACGCCGCTTCTTCGATCACCAGACCGACTTCGGATTCTTTCTCGATCACGATGAACACGTTATGGCCCAGCTTCTGGCCCATCAGCGCCAGACGGATGAACTCACGGTCCTTGTAACCGTTGCAAACGATGGTGCCGCCCTTCGGCGCCAGCGCCAGTACCGCCAGCAGTTCCGGCTTGGAGCCGGCTTCCAGACCGATCGATACGTTCTGGGTGGCGATGATGTTTTCGATCACCGCTTCTTGCTGGTTGACCTTGATCGGGTACAGCGCGGTGTACTTGCTCTGGTATTCCAGGCGCTCGATGTTGGCGTCGAATGCGCCGGTCAGCTGACGCACGCGGTCTTGCAGGATGTCAGGGAAACGCACCAGCAACGGCAACGACAGGCCGCTTTGGCGCAGCTGGTCGACTTGCTCGAACAGGTCGATAGGCGAACTGGTCGGACCGTTCGGACGAACTTCGACGCGACCGGCGTCGTTGATCGCGAAATACCCGGCCCCCCAATGGCGAATCCCGTAAACACTGCGGCTGTCCGCAACTGTCCATTGGCTGCCATCGTCTTTGCGTGTGCGTCGTACGGACATCGAAGTCCCCTATAAAGAAGTCATAGAGCGTCGCCTGGGTTCAGGCCGGCGCAGTCTAAAGAATGAAAATGACGGTTCGTCAACGAGGGGGTAGACCTCGCTGACCGCAGTGAGTTTAGAAACCGGTCATGAACAGGCTCTGTGAAAACCATGGAGACGACGCCAGACCTGAAGGCTATCAGGGCTGGATCAAGCCGCGGGTGGTTTTCACAGAGGCTGCTAGCCGCCGGACTTCTTCGCTTTGAAACCGTGTTTGATCAGCTCAGCCAACAGTAGCTCGACATGATCGCCCTGGATTTCGATGATCCCGTCTTTCAACGCCCCACCGGTGCCACAGCGTTTCTTCAACGTGGTGGCCAGTTCCTTGAGTGCGTCTTCGGCCAACGGCACGCCGGTGATGGTCGTCACCGTCTTGCCGCCACGGCCCTTGCTTTCGCGACGCACGCGAGCGATGCCATCGCCGGCCGGGATAACGGTTTGTTTGCAGATGCAGGCGTCCACCGGTTTACTGCATTCCGGGCAATGACGACCTGCGTCGGTGGAAAATACCAGGCCACCAAGGGCGGCGAAGGATGCGGCTTTTTTGGCCACCGGCAATCCTCTTGGGAGGACAAAGACTGGTCGCGGCAAGCAAGTGCCATCGACCGCGAAGCCCCACTCAGGCAGGGGCAGCGCTACTGAGCCGGACGCCTCTACAAAAAGCAGTACCGGTTCAGTTTGAAAAGGTCGCGCAGTGTAACGGCAAAAAGCCGACTTGCTAAGAGCCAATCGGCGCCAATTTATACCTTCTTTGCGACGTCGGTTTGTCGGGCCTTCAGATAACGCTGTAAAGCTGCCAGAGAGTCCGGGCAATAAGGCTTTTGCTGGATTTCCAGCATGACCTGATCGATCGGGATGAAGCGCGCTTCCAGCACTTCCTCCGGCTGCAGGATCAACGGGCCATCCCAGACCGCCGAAAACGCCGAACACCAGAGTCGGTTGCCGGTGTCTTCGAAGAAAAAGTGATCGTGAGCAGTCAGTTCCACACCGCTCACGCCCAATTCCTCTTCCAGCTCACGGGCCGCCGATTCGGCGTAAGTCTCGGTGGCCAACACCATGCCGCCGGCCGCCACGTCCCAGTAACCGGGGTATATCGCTTTGCTCAACGTGCGCCGGTGTACGCACAACTCACCGGCAGAATTGAACAGCATGATGTAGGTGCCACGCCCGATCAGCCCGCGCTCGCGCAGGTCGGAGCGGACCAGAGCGCCGAGCAGGTTGTCCTGCTCGTCGACCCAGGCGATCTGCTCGGCATCGGAGGCCGCACGGTGCGCAGCCTCCCGCATGCCATCAACGGAGTTATCAACCATGACTCAGCCCTGATTGAGCAACTGACGCAAGTCGATCACCGCGGCGTTGGCCCGGGAGATGTAATTGGCCATGACCAGCGAGTGGTTGGCCAACACGCCGAAGCCACTGCCGTTGAGGATCATCGGGCTCCAGACCGGCTCTTGCGAGGCTTCCAGCTCACGGATGATCTGGCGCACGCTGACCGTGGCGTTTTTCTTCGCCAGCACATCGGCGAAGTCGACTTCGATGGCGCGCAACAGATGGGACAACGCCCAAGCCTGACCGCGAGCTTCGTAGAACACGTTATCGATCTGCATCCACGGGGTTTCGACGACTTCCTCGTCAACCTGCGGTACCTGACCGAGCGCCGGGACTTCGGTTTTCAGTGCGGTGTTGAGCTTGACCCGGCCAACGCTGGCCGACAGCCGTTGCGACAGCGAGCCCAGACGGGTCCCCACATCACCCAGCCAGTTGTTCAGGTTGTCGGCGCGGGCATAGAACAGCGCGCTCTTCTGGTCAGGCCCCGACAGACGTGCCTGATAGCGGCTCAGGGAATTGATGCCTTCCTGGTACTCGGACTCACTGGAGGGCAGCACCCAGCTCTTGTTGTCGAAGTTGAAACGCGGTTCAGCCTTGGCCAGGTCGGCATCTTCGGCGGACTGCGACTGGGAACGGGCGAAGTCTTTACGCAGCGCACGGCTCAGGTCGCGGACCTGGACCAGCACGCCATATTCCCAGCTCGGCATGTTGTCCATCCACAGGCCCGGCGGGAAACGGTCGTTGGAAATATAGCCACCCGGTTTGGTCAGCAAGGTACCGGCGACGGTCTTGAGGGTTTCCACCGTGGTGTACCCGACCACCATCTGCTTGCCTTCTTTCTCGGCCGCCACCTGGGCATTCTGCTGAACCGGGAACAGCGCCGGCTCCTGGCTCCAATACCAGCCCAGCGCGATAGCCACCAACAGGTAAAGGCCAATCAGAGTGGCCAGCGCCCGGCTGAACAACAGGCCGCCGAAATAACTGCGGGTGGCCGATTTCGGCTCAGCGGCACGTTCAGGCGCGCTGCCCGTGCGGTTCTTCCAGTCCAGCATGGCGATATCCTTTCAATCACTTGAGTTCATCGGTTCGACCACAACCCTACGCCATCGTGCCTCATTTTGCCGCGTATTAAATCCTGCGGGACATAGCGAGCCGCACCATGACTGCAATCGAGCCGCCACTATAAATGAAGCATAGCGTCGAGCCTATGAGACCAGTCGGTCAGAAACTGAATAACGTCGCTTTGCAGATTATTGACGTACGACACTCATGCAATCGAAAAGAGGTGCTAGCATAGAGCCACCAGTCGATCTCAGCATGCACCCTAACTAGTAGTCAGGATATGACCGAGCCAGAAGACCCCAGCCGTGAGCGCCTCAAGCACCACTTTGCCCAGCGGGTAATTCATCAGGCACGTCAGATCCTTGAGATATGGCAACGCCTGCAACGCAACGAATGGTCTACCACTGACTTGTCGGAGCTGAGTGAGGCCAATCTGCGCCTGTTGCGCTTTGCCGAACGTTTCGAACAACCGGAACACACCCAGTTGGCGCGCCATATCGGCCAATCGCTCGAAGCGGTCGACGCCAATCGCGGACGCCTGAGCAGCGGGCTGATCACCGACCTCAATCGCCTGATGCAGCGGCTGTCCCGCACTGGCCTGCGCCATGGTGATCAGTTCGAACAAACCTTTTTGCCGCCACTGCGCAAGCCGATCTACGTGATGCTGCAGGATCACGACCGGGCCGAACGGCTGGCCAAACAACTTGAATTTTTCGGGCTCAGTGCTCAATCCCTCGACAGTGTCGCCGCGTTCCGCTCCTCGATGGTCGAACGTTTGCCAGCGGCGATCGTCATGGACGTCGACTTCAGTGGCGCCGGCATCGGCCTGAAACTGGCGGCCGAAGCCCAGGAAGGCCTCGAGCAGCCCTTGCCGCTGTTGTTTTTCAGCCTGCACGAAACCGATACCCCGACCCGCCTCGCCGCCGTGCGCGCCGGCGGCCAGGAATTTCTCACCGGCACCCTCGAAGCCTCGAGCCTGCTGGAAAAGATCGAAGTCCTGACCTGCGTCGCCCAGTACGAACCTTATAAAGTGCTGATCATCGACGACTCCCGCGCCCAGGCCTTGCACACCGAGCGCCTGCTCAACAGCGCCGGGATCGTCACGCGGACCTTGATCGAACCGATCCAGGCCATGGCCGAACTGGCGGATTTCCAACCGGACCTGATCATCCTCGACATGTACATGCCGGCCTGCACCGGCACTGAACTGGCCAAGGTGATCCGGCACAACGACCGCTATGTCAGCGTGCCGATCATTTATCTGTCGGCCGAAGACGATCTGGACAAACAGCTCGACGCCATGAGCGAGGGCGGCGATGACTTCCTGACCAAGCCGATCAAGCCGCGACACCTGATCACCACCGTGCGCAACCGCGCGGCGCGGGCGCGCAATCTGAAAGCGCGGATGGTTCGCGACAGCCTGACCGGCCTGTACAACCACACACATATCCTGCAATTGCTCGAAGACTGTTCATTCCGCGCCCGTCGCGAGAACAAGCCGCTGAGCTTTGCGATGCTCGATATCGACCACTTCAAACGGGTCAACGACAGCCACGGCCATCCCATGGGCGACCGGGTGATCAAGAGCCTGGCACTGTTTCTCAAGCAGCGGTTGCGCAAGACCGACTTCATCGGCCGTTACGGCGGTGAAGAGTTTGCCATCGTCATGCCGGATACCGACCTCGAATCGGCCTGCAAGGTACTCGATGAAATTCGTCAGCGCTTTGCCGAAATTCACTACCCGGCCCAGCCCCAGGACCTCTGGTGCACCTTCAGCGCCGGCGTCGTCGAATTGCGTGAAGACTCCGACAGCCTGCTAATGGCCAGCCAGGCAGACGAGGCGCTGTACCGCGCCAAGGACGGCGGACGCAACCGCGTGCAAGCCGCGCGGGAGTCAAAGCAAAGTGCCACTTTTTCATCGGAATCGACCCATTCGGTCATAACCCTGTAACACAAACGCAATAACTTCAGGCACTTACCATTCTGCCGTTGGTAGACCACGATGCGCCTGAAGCTGTTGACCAATCTCAATACTCTCCTTCTGGTCGCCGTTTGCGTAGCCCTCGGCGCTACCCTCTGGTGGTCGCAAAAAGCCCTGGAACGCCCCTACCTGTTGATGGAGCGTTACCTGGGCCTGTCCCAACAGTTTCAAAATGAAGTGGCGCGTAACGTCGAGGATTACCTGGCCAGCGGTGACGCCCTGCGCCTGAGCAGCGCCAGCCAGGCCATCGGCAGCCTGCAAAAGGCACTCAGCGAGTTGCCGCCGGCACTGGCCGACACCTTGCGCCCCAGCCTGTCGAACCTGGATGAGTTCAGCAAGACCGATCTGCTGGCCGCCGGCAAACTCGCCGGCGATCCACAAGCCCTGTTGCTGCAAGCCGAACGCGAACTCGGCGCCAGCCTTGATCAGCTCAGCCAGTACGCCAGCGGCAACGCGGCGTACCTGACGCCTTTGCTCGCCGCCTCCCGGCACTTGGGCAAACTGTCCCTGGCCCGAGGCAAACTGGTTAGCAGCGGGCGCAGCGAACTGGCCGCCGATGTAGAGCGCGAAGTCGCCAACTTCCGCATTCAGGCTGAACAACTGGAGACCCTGCCACTGTTGGGGGTAACCACTAGCAATGAATCGAATACCGACGATTTCGCCGCGATGATGGGGCTTGAGAACACCGAGAAAACCGTCGCCGAAGATGCCGGGGTCGGCCTCAAACGCGAACTCAACAGCCTGCTCACCCGCTACCCGGCCGAACTGGCGCGTACCCGCGAACAGATCCAGAAACGCACCGACCTCAGTGCCGCGACGCACCTGAAAATCACCGCCGTGCAACAGGCCATCGCCGGGATGGAACCTGTGGTGCGCGCCCAGCACGGGCAGATCCAGGGCGAAGTGCGACTGATGCAAGGGGTGATGATCGGGCTGATCCTGCTGATCGCATTGCTCATCGACACCTTACAGAGACGCCTGGCCCGAACGCTGACCAACCTGGCCCCGGCGCTGTCGACCTGGGCCGAGGGTGACTTCAGCCGCGACATTGAATTGGGCGCGACCAACCGCGAACTGCATGACATTCAAACCTCGCTCAACCGCTTGCGCGCTTATCTGGTCGACCTGGTGGGCACCATTAGGCTCAACGCCGAGCAAGTCGCCGGCAGCAGCCGAACGTTGGCCGATCTGAGCAATGACCTGCACAGCGGCGCCGAGCATCAGGCCGGCGACACGGCACTGATCCGTGACTCTTTGGGTGAACTGGAGGCGACGATTCAACAAGTCGCCGGCGATGCCAGCCAGGCGGCGGACGCCAGTCGTCATGCAGGGCTTGCGGTGGAGCACGGTCAGAAAGTGATCGGCCTGAGCCTCACCGGGCTGCATGCGCTGGTGGGTGAAGTGCAAGGCAACGCGCAGATGATCGAACATCTGGCCGAAGAGTCGGCGACCATCGGCGGCGTGCTGACGGTGATCCGTTCGATAGCCGACCAGACCAACCTCCTGGCCCTGAATGCCGCCATCGAAGCGGCCCGCGCCGGGGAAATGGGCCGAGGGTTTGCCGTGGTGGCCGAAGAGGTTCGCTCACTGGCGCAACGCACTGCCGGCGCCACGGCCGAAATCCAGACACTGATCGCCGGCCTGCAAACCGCCGCGCGGCAATCGGTCGAAGGCATGCGCGCCCAGGTAGAACACGCCGAGGCCACGGCCAACCAGGCCCAAGCGGCTGACGGTGCGCTGGATAAAATCGTCGGGGCAATCCAGACCATTGCCGACACCGCCGTGCGCATCGCCGATGTCACCGCCCAACAGAGCGGCGCTGTCAGCGAGATCCGCGATCACAGTGAGCGGATTCATCAATTGGGTGGGGATAACTTGCTGAGGATTGGTGAAGGGCGCAGCCAAGGCGAACATTTACTGACACTGGGTGGGCAGTTGCATACAGCGGTGCAGGCATTTCGGGTTTAAAAAGAAAGCTGGTGGAACAAGGCTCCTTTTGGCGATGATCCTGCGGATCAGGAATGGATCAAAAAAGGAGTCAGGTATGACTAATTCCATTTTCAGCCGCGACACACTCTTTGTAGCAGCTGGCGAAGCCTGCGTTCGGCTGCAAAGCAGTCGCGGAACGTCAGGCAGACCGCATCAGCGGTATTCACGACTGCTGCGCAGCCGAACGCAGCCTCGCGAGCTCGGCAGCTGCTACAGATCGCATTACGGCCTAACGGATTGGTGTTAGTCAGGTATGCCCGGTTCAGGAACTACTAAAAGAACGGCATACACAATAGTCACCACCTGCCTGCTGGCGGTATGCCTGGCTTACATCGGCTGGACATGGCTTTTGTCTTCCAGCACCCCGGTGTTGACCGATGTGGTACTCAAACTGCCCCTTGGTGAACACGGCTTCATCTACGGCGTCAAGGATGATCGAGGCGGAGCGACAGTGCCGTTCAGCTATCGATACTATGTCTATCGCGAACTGCCATCCGACGAACAGATAGCGTCTGAACTCAAGACTGCCGGTCCGTTTCTGGTCACCCGAGATCCAGCTATAAAGGCCGATATCCAAGGCTCGGTCATCCATGTGTCGACCAACCAGGAAGTCTATGAGTACCACAGCAGCACGCTGTTTCGGCATACCGACAACACCTACACCCCTGTAACAATCAACTTGTGCAACCACTCCAGCGGATTGCCGTAGGAGCGAGGCTTGCCCGCGAAGGAACGATTACACGGTTCCCCTGTTAAACCGCATTATCGTTCTTCGCGCGTAAGCCTCGCGCCTACAGATCCGGGTTACGAGGCAACACGCGTCGCCGTCCGCTATCATGCCCCCAATTCCGATACGCGAGATTGTCATGCGCCGTTTGCTCTGCCTGCTGTTTTTAGTGTTCGCCCTGCCGGCCTCCGCCGCCGGGTTGCTGGACAGTCGGCCCAGTTCCACCTTGGGCTCGATCAACAACAGTGCCGACTTCCTGCCGGTGCGCGAAGCCTTTCAGTTGAGCCTGGTAGAAAGCACGCCGCAATCGATCAAACTGCGCTTCGTCGCCACCGAGGGTTACTACCTCTATCGCCATCGCTTTCAGTTTCGCGCCGAACCGGCCGATGTTGGCCTCGGCGCGGCGCAATTGCCCAAGGGCGAACAGAAGCACGATGAGTACTTCGGCGACGTCGAGGTCTATCACGGGATTCTCGATGTAGAACTGCCGCGCACTGACTCCCGCGCCTTTACGCTGGCCGTGACTTATCAGGGCTGCGCCGACAAAGGCCTGTGTTATCCGCCTGAGACCGAGCGCCTGAGTATTGATGGCAGCGGCGCCGCGACCACCGCCTGGAGCTGGCGCGAACTGGCGCTGTTTTTCCTCGCAGGCATTGGCCTGACCTTCACCCCCTGCGTGCTACCGATGCTGCCGATCCTCTCGGGTGTAGTCCTGCGCGGGCAGGTCGGCGGTTTACGTGGCTTTAACCTGTCGCTGGCGTACGTGCTGCCGATGGCCGCCTGTTTCGCCCTGCTCGGGGCCTTGATGGGAATGTTCGGCGCGCAGCTGAATCTTCAGGCGCGCTTGCAATCGGCTTGGGTGCTGGTGCCGTTCGCACTGTTTTTCGCCGTGTTTGCCCTGGCCATGTTTGGTGTATTCGAGCTGAAACTGCCCCACGCCATCAGCAGCCGCCTGGACCGGATCGCCGGGCGTACCGAAGGTGGCTCATTGTGGGGCGCGGCGGTGCTGGGCGTGGTGTCCAGCCTGCTGGTTTCGCCTTGTGTCTCAGCCCCGCTGGCCGGCGCGCTGCTGTACATCAGCGCCAGCGGCGATGCTCTGGGCGGCGGCTTGAAATTGTTCATGCTCGGCCTGGGCATGGGGGCGCCGTTGTTGCTGGTGGCGACCGGCGGCGCGGCCTGGCTGCCGAAAAGCGGGCCGTGGATGATCTACGTGAAAAACGCGATTGGTGTGCTGCTGCTGGGGTTGGCGATCGGTTTGCTCAGCCGAGTATTGCCGGGCCAGATCACCTTGCTGTTGATCGGCCTGCTCGCCGGTGGTGTCGGATTGTTTATGGGCGCGCTGGAGTTCGCCTACAAACCACCGCGAGAACGCCTGGGGCAATTGCTCGGGATCCTCCTGCTGTTTTACGCATTGGCCTGTTGGTACGGTGCGTTCAGCGGCCAGACCGATCCACTCAACCCCATCGGCCAACCACGTATTGTTGCAGGCAGCAGCCAACCGCAAAACACCAGCAATTGGCAAACCATTACCACTCCAGCCGAACTGGACCGCGTCCTCGCCGAAGCCAAAGCCGCCGGCACGCCGCTGCTGCTCGACTGGTACGCCGACTGGTGCATCAGTTGCAAAGTCATCGAACACGAAGTGCTCACCGATGCCAACGTCATCGAACGCCTTAAGGGCTATCGACTGATCCGTTTCGACATCACGGCCAGCAACACCGAACAACGCGCTTTGCTCGACCGCTACAAGCTGTTCGGCCCACCGGCGCTGATGTTTTTCGGCAAGGACGGGGGCGAACGTGCCGATGTGCGGGTGATCGGCGAGATTAACGCCGCGGACTTCGCCGAACGTGTCGCCAAAGCGAATGACCGGATTTAATCACTCGGTCATATATTTCGCGCAAACATCGGTCATCGTGCTGGCTATTGCAGAGAACTGGACAGTCACAAAGACTTTGCGGCATAGTCGCCGGGTTCTGACAATTGCATACAGATCACAAAGGAGCAGCAGATGGCGACCCTATTGGTTTTGCACGGCCCGAATCTGAATCTGCTGGGCACCCGGGAACCGGGCGTCTACGGTGCAACCACCCTGGCGCAAATCAACCAGGATTTGGAACAGCGGGCACGCAATGCCGGCCACCATTTGCTTTACCTGCAAAGTAACGCCGAGTACGAATTGATCGACCGCATTCACGCTGCCCGCGGCGAAGGTGTGGACTTCATTCTGATCAATCCAGCAGCTTTTACACACACAAGTGTCGCATTACGTGACGCGCTGCTGGCGGTGAGCATCCCATTCATCGAAGTGCATTTGTCTAACGTGCACAAACGCGAACCTTTCCGCCATCACTCTTACTTCTCCGATGTAGCGGTGGGAGTGATCTGCGGCCTTGGCGCCAGCGGTTATCGACTGGCCCTGGAGGCCGCACTAGAGCAGCTTGAAAGACAGGCAACGGCTTGAACAACAAGCGTTAAACGCCCCTGACCGACCCTTGGGAGTTGATGATTCATGGATATCCGTAAAGTTAAGAAACTGATCGAATTGCTGGAAGAGTCCGGCATCGACGAGCTTGAGATCAAGGAAGGCGAAGAGTCCGTACGCATCAGCCGTCACAGCAAGACGCCGGCTCAGCAGTACTACGCTCCAGCGCCGATGCATGCTCCGGCGCCTGCGCCTGTTGCTGCAGCTCCTGTTGCCGCTGCCGCTGCTGCTCCTGCCGCGCCGGCCGCCCCAACGCTGAACGGCAACGTTGCCCGTTCGCCGATGGTCGGCACTTTCTATCGCAAATCTTCGCCGTCCTCGCCGTCCTTCGTTGAAGTCGGCCAGACCGTGAAGAAAGGCGACACGCTGTGCATCGTCGAAGCCATGAAGATGATGAACCACATCGAAGCTGAATCCAGCGGTGTGATCGAATCCATCCTCGTTGAAGACGGCCAGCCGGTTGAGTACGACCAACCGCTGTTCACCATCGTTTGAATCGCGGAGAGCCTTCGATGACTGCGAAGCTGGAAAAAGTTCTGATCGCCAACCGCGGTGAGATCGCCCTGCGGATTCTGCGTGCCTGCAAGGAAATGGGCATCAAGACCGTCGCCGTTTACTCCAAGGCCGACAAAGAGTTGATGCACCTGGGCCTGGCAGACGAATCCGTCTGCATCGGTCCGGCCTCCGCCGCACACTCTTACCTGCACATTCCGGCCATCATCGCCGCCGCTGAAGTGACCGGCGCTACCGCCATTCACCCAGGTTACGGTTTCCTTGCGGAAAACGCCGACTTTGCCGAACAGGTCGAGAACTCCGGCTTTGCGTTCATTGGCCCGAAAGCCGACACCATCCGCCTGATGGGCGACAAGGTATCGGCCAAGCACGCCATGATCGCCGCAGGCGTTCCAACCGTTCCGGGTTCCGACGGCCCACTGCCTGAAGACGAAGAAACCGCGCTGCGCATCGGTCGCGAAGTCGGTTATCCGGTGATCATCAAAGCCGCTGGCGGCGGCGGTGGTCGGGGCATGCGCGTGGTGCACAAAGAAGAAGACCTGATCTCTTCGGCGAAACTGACCCGCTCCGAAGCGGGCGCAGCGTTCGGCAACCCGATGGTCTATCTGGAAAAATTCCTGACCAACCCACGCCACGTGGAAGTCCAGGTGCTTTCCGACGGCCAGGGTCACGCCATCCATTTGGGCGACCGCGACTGCTCGCTGCAACGTCGTCACCAGAAGGTTCTCGAAGAAGCGCCGGCACCGGGCATCGACGAGAACGCGCGCGAGGAAGTCCTCGCACGCTGCGTCAGGGCTTGCATCGACATCGGCTACCGTGGCGCGGGCACTTTCGAGTTCCTGTACGAGAACGGCCGCTTCTACTTCATCGAGATGAACACTCGTGTCCAGGTAGAGCATCCGGTATCGGAAATGGTCACCGGCATCGACATCGTCAAGGAGATGCTCAGCATCGCCGCCGGCAACAAGCTGTCGTTCACTCAGGATGACGTGGTCATCCGCGGTCACGCGCTGGAATGCCGGATCAACGCCGAAGACCCGAAAACGTTCATGCCTAGCCCAGGCACGGTCAAGCATTTCCATGCCCCAGGCGGCAACGGCGTTCGCGTCGATTCGCACCTGTACAGTGGCTATGCCGTTCCGCCAAACTATGATTCGTTGATCGGCAAGCTGATCACCTACGGCGCAACCCGTGACGAAGCCATGGCGCGCATGCGCAATGCGCTGGACGAAATCGTTGTCGATGGGATCAAGACCAACATCCCGCTGCACCGTGATCTGGTCCGTGATGCTGGCTTCTGCAAAGGCGGAGTCAACATCCACTACCTGGAACACAAGCTGGCTGGCGAAAAGCATTAAGCTGTGATCCATACCAACAAGGCCGCTTTCGAGCGGCTTTGTTGTTTCTGGAGATTGCTAAACATAAAACCCTTGTGGCGAGGGGGCTTGCCCCCGTTGGACTGCGAAGCGGTCCCAAAACCGTCGATCTGGATTTTCCTGATGCTGCGCGGCTGAATGGTTTTGCGTCTGCTGCGCAGCCGAACGGGGGCAAGCCCCCTCGCCACAGGTGATTTGTTCACACCTGATCCTTGGCTACCCGGTCGTCTTCTGCCTCGCGCTCGCGTAAACTTGCGTGCTTCTCGCAGCCCGCTAGGCTGCAATCAATATTTTTCAAAGGTGCCCGCCATGCCTTGGCTGCAAGTCCGTCTCGCCATCAGCCCAGAACAAGCCGAAACCTACGAAGACGCTTTCCTTGAAGTGGGCGCCGTGTCGGTGACCTTCATGGACGCCGAAGATCAGCCGATCTTCGAGCCGGAACTCAATACCACCCCGCTGTGGTCGCACACGCACCTGCTGGCCCTGTTCGAAGGCGGCACCGAAGCTGCCAGCGTGCTGGCCCACCTCGAGCTGCTGACCGGCAGCCCGTTGCCCGAGCATCACAGCGAAGTGATCGAAGACCAGGACTGGGAACGCAGCTGGATGGACGGTTTCCAGCCAATGCGCTTTGGCCAGCGCCTGTGGATCGTCCCGAGCTGGCACGCCGCACCTGAGCCTGACGCAGTGAACCTGCTGCTCGACCCGGGCCTGGCGTTCGGCACCGGCACTCACCCGACCACCGCGCTGTGCCTGGAATGGCTCGACGGCCAGGACCTGAAAGGTTGCAACGTGCTCGATTTCGGATGCGGCTCGGGGATTCTGGCGATTGCCGCCCTGTTGCTGGGCGCCAAGGAAGCCGTCGGCACCGACATCGACGTACAGGCGCTGGAAGCCTCCCGTGACAACGCCGGGCGCAACCACATTGCCGACGCGCTGTTCCCGCTGTACCTGCCGGAAGATCTGCCGCCGGTTCAGGCCGATGTGCTGGTCGCCAACATCCTCGCCGGCCCGCTGGTTTCCCTGGCACCGCAACTGTCCAGCCTGGTCAAGCCAGGCGGTCGATTGGCGCTGTCGGGCATCCTCGCCGAGCAAGGTGAGGAAGTCGCCGCCGCCTACGCCCAAGACTTCGATCTGGACCCGATCGCCAATCGCGATGGCTGGGTACGCATCACTGGCCGTCGGCGCTAGAATGAGCGCCTGCATAAACCGGATTGCCGCATGACCGACAGCTTCGTCACCCAGTGCCCGCATTGCCAAACCAGCTTCCGCGTCAGCCATGCTCAGTTGAGCGTTGCCCGCGGGGTGGTTCGCTGCGGCTCGTGCTTGCAGGTGTTCAACGCCGCCAGGCAATTGCTCGAGCAGCGGGCCGGCAAGGAGACAGTCAAACCGGTTGCATCGGCGCCCGCCGAACCGCCCGTACAGCGAGCCATCAGCCAAAAGCAATGGACCGCTGCCGAAATGGATCTGGACAGCCTGGATCTGGACGAAGAACTCGCCCGGCTGGAACAGCGGGAAATCCAGCCGGCGACGGAACTCGGCCGGCCCCGCGAAGACAGCCTCAGCGCTCGCCGCGATAGCGCCGAACACGACGAAGCGCCCTGGTCCGACAGCCTCTTCAGTGACTCGGCCAGCGACCGCGCGCAAACTGCCGACAAATCCACACCAGAACCGACTATCGAGCCAGGCAAACACTCGCGCACCGAGCCTTCGCTGTCCCTGGAGCCCGAAGAGCCGGACGACGAACCCAAGGTGCCGCAGCTGCGCCTGCACGATCCGCTCGACGCGCCGATCTCCTTTGGCGGCCTGTCGGCGACCACCGATGAGATCGACGACGACCTGCCCTCGGTCGAGCCCCTGCGCAAGCGACGCGAACGCAGCGAACCGGCCCTGCGCGCAGAGGTGTTGCAGGACCTGGCCGACGACCCGTTGCAACTCGACTGGCAAAGACGGCGCTCACCCTGGGGCCGGCGCTTCTTCTGGCTGGTGTTGATCCTGCTCAGTGCCGCCGCCCTCGTTGGCCAATACGTCGCTTACCACTTTGACGAACTGGCGCGTCAGGACCAGTACCGTCCCTGGTTCCAGCAACTGTGCCCACACATCGGCTGCACCGTGCCGTCCAAGGTCGACATTGCAAAAGTCAAAAGCAGCAATCTGGTGGTCCGCAGCCACCCGGACTTCAATGGCGCGCTGGTGGTCGATGCAATCATCTATAATCGCGCGCCCTTCTCCCAGCCCTTCCCGCTGCTGGAGCTGCGCTTTGCCGACCTCAATGGCCACCTGATCGCCAGCCGTCGTTTCAAGCCTGGCGAGTACCTCAATGGCGATCTCGAGGGGCTGGCGGAAATGCCGCCACAAACGCCGATCCACATCGCACTGGACATTCTCGACCCTGGCCCCAAAGCGGTGAACTACAGCCTGAGCTTCCACTCTCCCGAGTGAAACACTCAAGCGTTACAGGCTTGACGGCCTATTCCTGACGTTGATCGCTCCTACCAAACCGCTGGCGATAACAAAATTACTGTTCAGATTTTGTTCAATTCAGCCTTTATCCAGTCATCGAGAGCGGGTATCATGCCAACCCTTTTTCGAACTCTCATGATCCGGCCCCACAACAGGGAAGTCCTATGTCGGCGGTACGCATCGGTCCATATACATTGCACAACGGCTTGATTCTCGCCCCCATGGCGGGTGTCACCGATCAGCCCTTTCGTCAGCTGTGCAAGCGATTGGGCGCGGGTCTTGTAGTCTCGGAAATGGTCACCAGCGACATGAGCTTGTGGAACACCCGCAAATCGCGGATGCGCATGATTCACGAAGGCGATCCCGAGCCCCGCTCGGTACAGATCGCCGGTGGCGATGCGCAGATGCTGGCGGATGCGGCCCGGGCCAATGTGGAGCTGGGCGCACAGATTATTGACATCAACATGGGCTGTCCGGCGAAGAAGGTCTGCAACAAGGCCGCCGGCTCCGCCCTGTTGAAAGATGAAACATTGGTGACCGAGATCCTGCAGGCCGTGGTGGCCGCAGTCGATGTGCCGGTCACCCTGAAGATCCGCACCGGCTGGGACCGGGAACACAAGAACGGCCTGACGGTGGCGAAGATCGCCGAACAGGCAGGCATTACGGCGTTGGCGGTGCATGGCCGCACCCGTGCCGATCTATACACCGGTGAAGCCGAGTACGACACCATTGCCGCGATCAAGCAGGCGGTGTCGATTCCGGTCTTCGCCAACGGCGATATCGATTCGCCCGAGAAGGCCCGGTACGTGCTCGACGCGACTGGTGCCGATGGCCTGTTGGTAGGTCGGGCTGCCCAGGGGCAGCCATGGATTTTTCGTGAAATCGACCATTATCTGCGTACCGGCGAAAAACTCCCGGCACCGGAACTGATCGAGGTGGAACATATTCTGCTTGAGCATCTGGCCGCGCTGCATGCCTTCTATGGCGACGTCATGGGCGTGCGCATAGCTCGCAAGCACGTGGGCTGGTATCTCGCAACCTTGCCGGGCGCCAGGGAGTTCCGCGCCCACTTCAATCGTTTGGAAGATACGGAAGCACAATGCGCCTACGTTCGGGCCTTCTTCGCCGAACGTTACAAGAGCCTGACAGGGGACGGAGAAGGGGTGGCCGCATGACGATGATGACCGAGACTTTAGTGAGTGGAACAACACCCGTGAGCGACAACGTAAATTTGAAACAGCACCTCAATACGCCGAGCGAAGAAGGCCAGACCCTTCGCGGGAGTGTCGAGAAGGCGCTGCACAATTATTTCGCCCACCTTGAGGGCGCTGCCGTCACGGATGTGTACAACCTGGTGCTCTCCGAAGTCGAGGCTCCCCTGCTCGAGTGCGTGATGAACTACGTCAAGGGCAACCAGACCAAAGCCAGTGAGTTGCTCGGGCTGAACCGGGGCACCCTGCGCAAGAAACTCAAGCAGTACGATTTGCTGTAAGCATTCAATCAAACCAGAAAGGCGCCCGCGTAAAACCGGTCGCCTTTTTTGCTGACTTCCCTTGCTTTTGATGGAAATTGAGATGACCGACCAGACTACCCGCCTGCCGATCCGCCGCGCCTTGATCAGCGTTTCCGACAAGACCGGGATCCTTGAATTCGCCAAGGAGCTTGAAGCCCTGGGCGTCGAGATCCTCTCCACCGGCGGAACGTTCAAGCTGCTGCGCGACAACGGCGTTGCCGCAGTGGAAGTCGCCGACTACACCGGTTTCGCAGAAATGATGGACGGTCGGGTGAAAACCCTGCACCCGAAAATCCACGGCGGGATCCTCGGTCGTCGCGGTATCGACGACGCCATCATGAACGAGCACGGCATCAAGCCGATCGACTTGGTAGCGGTCAACCTGTACCCGTTCGAAGCCACCATCAACAAGCCAGGCTGCGATCTGCCGACCGCCATCGAGAACATCGACATCGGCGGCCCGACCATGGTTCGTTCGGCGGCAAAAAACCACAAAGACGTGGCCATCGTGGTGAATGCCAGCGATTACGCCAACGTCCTGGAAAGCCTCAAGGCCGGCGGCCTGACCTACGCACAGCGTTTCGACCTGATGCTCAAGGCCTTCGAACACACTGCTGCCTACGACGGCATGATCGCCAACTACATGGGCACCGTGAACCAGGCGGCTGAAACCCTCAGCACAGAAGGCCGCAGCGAATTCCCGCGCACCTTCAACAGCCAGTTCATCAAGGCCCAGGAAATGCGCTACGGCGAGAACCCGCACCAGAGCGCGGCGTTCTACGTTGAAGCCAAGCCTGCCGAAGTCGGCATCGCCACCGCGACCCAACTGCAAGGCAAAGAGCTGTCGTACAACAACGTGGCCGACACCGACGCCGCGCTGGAATGCGTGAAGAGCTTCGTCAAGCCGGCCTGCGTGATCGTCAAGCACGCCAACCCGTGCGGCGTGGCCGTGAGCCCGGACGCCGAAGGCGGCATCCGTCAGGCCTACGAACTGGCCTACGCCACCGACACCGAGTCGGCGTTTGGCGGCATCATCGCGTTCAACCGCGAGCTGGATGCTGAAACCGCCAAGGCCATCGTCGAGCGTCAGTTCGTCGAAGTGATCATCGCCCCATCCGTCAGCGCAGAAGCTCGCGCCATCGTGGCAGCCAAAGCCAACGTACGCCTGCTGGCCTGCGGCGAGTGGTCGGCCGACCGCGTTCCGGCCTGGGACTACAAGCGCGTCAACGGTGGTTTGCTGGTGCAGAGCCGCGATATCGGCATGATTGGCAGCGAAGACCTGAAAGTGGTGACCAAGCGCGCGCCGACCGAACAGGAAATCAATGACCTGATCTTCGCCTGGAAAGTCGCCAAGTACGTCAAGTCCAACGCCATCGTCTACGCCAAGAACCGTCAGACCATCGGTGTCGGCGCCGGCCAGATGAGCCGCGTGAACTCCGCGCGTATCGCCGCGATCAAGGCTGAACACGCAGGCTTGCAGGTGCAGGGCGCGGTCATGGCGTCGGATGCATTCTTCCCGTTCCGCGACGGCATCGACAACGCGGCCAAGGTTGGTATCACCGCGGTGATCCAGCCAGGTGGCTCGATGCGTGATAACGAAGTGATTGCTGCTGCCGATGAAGCCGGCATCGCCATGGTATTCACCGGCATGCGCCACTTCCGTCACTAATAAGACAACGGCCGCACTGAACCCGGCATCCGCTGCGCTGGAGCCGACCTCGATGATGCTCATTGCCAAAAGGCAACTCCGCTCATCGAGGTCGACTCCGCCTTGCATCTACCGGCTTCATTGCGACCTCCTACGGCGTGAAGCGCTTTAGGTTCTAAAACAGAATTAGCGTCATCCGAGGTTTTTGAAATGAATGTTTTGATCATTGGCAGCGGTGGCCGTGAACACGCCCTGGCCTGGAAAGTGGCTCAGGATCCGCGCGTGCAGAAAGTTTTCGTTGCCCCGGGCAACGCCGGCACCGCCATTGAAGCCAAGTGCGAGAATGTCGCCATCGACGTGCTGGCCCTTGAGCAACTGGCTGACTTTGCCGAGAAGAACGTGTCCCTGACCATCGTCGGCCCGGAAGTGCCGCTGGTCGCCGGTGTTGTCGATCTGTTCCGCTCCCGTGGCCTGGATTGCTTCGGCCCGACCGCGGGCGCTGCTCAGCTGGAAGGTTCGAAAGCCTTTACCAAGGACTTCCTGGCGCGCCACAAGATCCCGACCGCCGATTATCAGAACTTCACCGAGATCGAGCCTGCCCTGGCTTACCTGCGTGAAAAAGGCGCACCGATCGTGATCAAGGCCGACGGCCTGGCTGCCGGTAAAGGCGTGATCGTGGCCATGACCCTGGGCGAAGCCGAAGACGCGGTGCGCGACATGCTCGCAGGCAACGCATTTGGCGATGCCGGCTCCCGCGTGGTGATCGAAGAGTTCCTGGACGGCGAAGAAGCCAGCTTCATCGTCATGGTCGACGGCAAGAACGTACTGCCGATGGCCACCAGCCAGGACCACAAACGCGTCGGTGACGGCGACACCGGTCCGAACACCGGCGGCATGGGTGCCTACTCTCCGGCACCGGTCGTCACGGCCGAAGTCCATCAGCGGGTCATGGACCTGGTGATCTGGCCGACCGTGCGCGGCATGGCCGAGGAAGGAAATGTCTACACCGGTTTCCTCTATGCCGGCCTGATGATCGACAAGGCTGGTAACCCAAAAGTCATCGAGTTCAACTGCCGTTTCGGCGATCCTGAGACCCAACCGGTGATGCTGCGTTTGCAGTCGAGCCTCGTGCTGCTGGTTGAAGCTGCCCTGGCGCAAGCGCTGGACAAGGTCGAAGCACAATGGGATCCACGCCCGAGCGTCGGCATCGTATTGGCTGCTGGCGGTTACCCGGGTGACTACGCCAAAGGCGTCGCCATCAACGGTCTGGATGCAGCCGCGGCACTGGAAGGCAAAGTCTTCCACGCCGGCACTGCACTCAAGGACGGTCAGGTGGTGACGGCCGGTGGTCGAGTGCTGTGCGCCACCGCCATGGGCACCAGCGTCGACACAGCCCAGCAGCAGGCTTACAAGTTGGCAGCTAAAATCGACTGGGAAGGCTGCTTCTATCGCAAGGACATCGGCTACCGCGCCATTGCCCGCGAGCGTGGCGAAAATCAGGAATAAGCCATCCATTCGGCCAGGCAAGGGCTTGCGGCCCTTGCCTGACTATTCCGGTGCCGCGCATAGTTATATTCTGGCATCAACCTACGAAGGGATTTCGCCGTGCGCTGGCTCAGGATCGCCATAGGCTTCACCGTCACTCTGCTGACCTTGCTCTGCATGCTCCCGGCCCAAGCCGCGCAAGGCAGTGGCTGGGCAGTATTGCTTGACGAACAGGGCGATCTGCAGCTGAGCGATATCCGCTCCAGCCGCTACACCAACCAATTCAGCCCCATCGAACTCGAACGCCTCACCGCGGCCGGGCCCGAGGGTGCGCTATGGCTGCGTTTCAGGCTCGCGCCCGGCAAACACGAACAGTTGCTGCGGGTGTTCGCACCGGACCTGTCGCACCTCAATGTGTATGTGCTCGACGGCGACCAACTGATCGACCAGTTGAATACCGGTAGTGGGCAGCCTCAGGCAGAGCGCCCCCTGCCCAGCAGCGACTTCATGCTGCCCATGCCACAAAGCGACAAAACCCTCGATGTCTACTTGCGACTGGTCTCCGAACACCAGTTGCGGCCTTACATCACTTTGCAATCGGCAGTCATTACCGCGTCCACTCAGCACCAGGCGCTGATCTACGGCCTGCTCTTTGGCTGCATCGGGATGCTGATCCTGCATAACCTGACCCGTTACGCCTACACCCGCTCGCGCAGCAGCCTCTGGCTGGCGGCGTGTGAAGGGCTGTTGTTACTCAGCCTGATACTGCTGCTGAACCTGGCTGGGCCATGGTTGCCGAACTGGCACGCCATGCAGACCCCCGGCGCCTACCTCGCCTTGCTGCTCACCGCGCCTTGCGGCCTGATGTTCGCCTACCGTTTCTTCGCCCCGCTCGGCCCGCACCCGCTGAACAAACTGCTGCTGGGAGACATCCTGCTCATCGTGGTCTGCGGCCTGCTGTTATTGTTCGTCAACACGCTGCCGCTGAACCTGATTACGTACGTGCTGGTTGCCCTGGCCGGCTTGAGCATGTTGTTCGTCAGTGCTCATCACTGGCAAAAAGGTTATCGCCCGGCGCGCCTGTTCGTGGCGGGCATGGTGGTATTCAACCTTGGCACATTGATTATCCTGCCGGCGCTGCAGGGGCTGACCCTTGTTGCCCCGCAAGGCCTGATCATCACTCTGCTGGTGTTTATCTGTATCAGCGGCCTGTTGATGAGTATCGCCTTGGGCGAGCGACAGCGCAGCATCACCGAAGACCGCTTCAGCGTCAGTCGCGACCTGGCCGCCAGCAATGCCGAGATCAACGCCAAGGCGGAATTTCTGGCGAAGATCAGCCATGAAATCCGCACCCCGATGAATGGCGTGCTGGGCATGACCGAGTTGCTGCTGGGCACGCCACTGTCGGTCAAGCAGCGAGACTATGTGCAGACCATCCACAGCGCCGGCAACGAATTGCTGACGCTGATCAACGAAATTCTCGACATCTCCAAACTCGAGTCCGGGCAGATCGAACTGGACGACGTACAATTCGACCTCAACGCCCTGATCGAAGACTGCCTCAGCATCTTCCGCGCCAAGGCCGAACAGCAGAACGTCGAGCTGATCAGCTTTATCCAGCCGCAGGTACCACGGGTCATCAGCGGTGATCCGACGCGCCTGCGCCAGACCCTCCTGAGCCTGCTGGAAAACGCCCTGAAGAAAACCGACGAAGGCGAGATCCTGATTGTCGTCGCTCTGGATGAACGCAGCGCCAAACCGAGGCTGCGCATCGCCGTGCAGGACAGCGGCCAGCCGATGGAGGCTGAAGAACGCGACGCGCTGATGCATGCCGAACTGCACAGCAAGCACTTCCTCTCGGCCACCAGCCTGGGGGGTAATCTGGGGCTGGTGATTGCCCGTCAGCTGATCCGTTTGATGCAAGGCGAGTTCGGTATCAAGAGCGGCGCCAATCAAGGCAGCACATTGTGGCTGACCCTGCCACTGGACCCTGACCGTCTCGAACATCCGACCTCGGACCTCGACAGCCCGTTACAAGGCGCGCGCGTATTGATCGTGGACGACAACGACACCTGTCGCAAGGTGCTGGTGCAGCAGTGCAGCGCCTGGGGCCTGAACGTCAGCGCCGTGCCCTCCGGCAAGGAGGCCCTGGCGTTATTGCGCACCAAGGCGCACTTGCGCGACTACTTCGACGTGGTCCTGCTGGACCAGAACATGCCCGGCATGACCGGCATGCAACTGGCAGCCAAGATCAAGGAAGACCCGAGCCTGAACCACGACATCCTGCTGATCATGCTCACTGGCATCAGCAACGCACCGAGCAAGATCATCGCGCGTAACTCCGGGATCAAACGCATCCTCGCCAAACCAGTGGCCGGCTATACCCTCAAGACCACACTGGCGGACGAGCTGAACCAGCGGAACAACGGCCAGGCTGTCTCGCAGCAGCTGCCCACCGGCCCTACCCTTCCGGTCAAGGTGCCCAGCGATTTCCGCATTCTGGTGGCCGAAGACAACAGCATCTCGACCAAGGTCATACGTGGCATGCTGGGCAAACTCAACCTGCAACCGGACACCGCCAGCAATGGCGAAGAAGCCCTGGTGGCGATGAAAGCCCAGCGCTACGACCTGGTGCTGATGGACTGTGAAATGCCGATCCTCGACGGTTTCTCCGCCACCCAGCAACTGCGTGCCTGGGAAGTCGGCAACCAGCGGATTCGCACCCCCGTGGTGGCGTTGACCGCACACATCCTCGCCGAGCACAAAGAGCGCGCGCGCCAGGCGGGCATGGACGGGCACATGGCCAAACCGGTCGAGCTGTCACAACTGCGCGACCTGATCGAGCATTGGGTTGCCCAACGTGATCAGCAGAATCGTACGGCTTCGACGTTCTGACGATGCAGTCCGGTGCCCGAAAGTGGTTTCAACAATCGGGCAGGACGTATCACTGCCCCATATCGACCTTCTCGACCAGCAGCGCCACGTTGTCCGCCAATCGATTCCCGAGCTTGTGGGTAATCGCCTCTCGGGATAACGCGTAGAGGGTTTCGGACAGATTCGCCCGTGCGTATCGCACGCACACCTGACCTTCTACTTCATCGACCTCAAAACGCTGCGACCACGGATTCAGGGTCAGCGCCTGCCGGGTCTTGAATTCGAGATAAATGCTGCTGATCGAGGTCGGGCTTTGCCCCACAATCGCCAGCAGGCGCACAGCCTTGAGCGGTGAACGAGGTACTTGCATCTCATCTTCACAACACTGCTCGGGCCAGATCTGGATGGCAGGGACATAACACGGCAATTGCGCCGCATACGCCAAAAACCCGCCAAGAGCATGATCTTCACCACCGCTATTTGCCATTGCAGCCAAGGCCCATTCAAGCGCGGAAGAGGCGTTTAGCCCGTTGAGAGAAAAGTCCTGGCGAAACTTCAAGTTGCGGATCCAGAAATCATCCAGCACCGCAACATAAGCGTCATACCAGCTTTCAACTTTCATGCTTTCGATTTTTTTGTTGGCAACCAATTGCGCCAGCAGACTTGAATGTACGACATCATCATAAGCCGATATTTTTTCAATATCCGACAAAGCAACAACGGCATTACCCACCGCCAACAAGTTGTATAGCTGAGCCATAACAAACCCTCAATGAAAAAAGGACGACCGAGAAGCGACCGCCCTTTTTAAAACATTCGATCAGATCTCGTAATCTTCGATCTTGGTTTTCGCATTCAAGCCAAGTTTTGTACGAATCGTGTCGCGGGTTTGCTCGACGATATAAGGCACTTTCCTGAAGACAGAGTCACCGCGATACAGTTTCACCTCGCGGGAGTCCCAATCCATGAACAGCACTTGCTTTGCGGTGTTCTTGCGGATGAAACGAACAGTACCCAATGCCATGGTGACTTCACCGTTGACTTCGGTGCAGGTGCCGGCCGCCATACCGCCCACACCGTTATCCAGCATGTTGCGCTCATACAGGGTCAATGCGGTCTCACGCTTTTTCAATGCGGTGATTGCATCGCCTGCCACCTTCAGCATCAGGACGGAGGCCGAGCCAGGCACGGCAAGCCCGGCAACCACACCGCCGAGGATCTCCAGCACCAATTGATCCATCCGTACGGTGTTACCGCTGATGTTCATGTCGTTGTAGTACTTACTGGTCGGCAGCCAGCCTGCATTAGTCATGACTTCCAGGAACTGGTAATACCATTCCTTGCCCTGATACTCGTACGGGAACTTTTTGTTTGCGACCAGACTCGCGAATAGAAAGGCGTGCTGAACATCTTCCCGATTTTGCTCACTCAAGTTGCCGGTAAAGGACAAGATGCCCTCACCCACGATGGAACCTTTGCCGGGCTCATTGACAACCGGTACCGAAAAACTGCGAGGGCGCATAACTTCAGCGCCATCCAGCTCATAATTTTCCAAACGATGAATACATTCGGCTACAGCGCAATCTTCGACATTATGAATATTCATTACCAATTCCTTATTAATTAAAACAGGCTCTTCTTGAACCCGCCAAACAACAATAACCAAAGAAAGAAAAAACGCCAAACAAGAACATGTAACCTGTTGATATCAACATTTCGTCAACTAACAAACTTCCACCTCAACAACTTACATTTACCCCCGTTTCCTCACGCCATCCCCCCAAACATTAAACCGACTGATAGACTCCGCTCTGTCCATCTGCCGCTGTGAGCCGAAATCATGCTCCACGTGTTGTTCAGCGTTTACCTGAAGATGCTGGTGCTCTACAGCCCGTTCTTCGTGTTGTCCTGCTTCATCAGCCTGACCCGCGGTTATTCGCGCAAGGAGCAGCGACGCCTGGCCTGGAAAGTAGCGGTCGCCACGCTGGTTTCCAGCGTTTTGCTATACCTGTTCGGGCGGGTCATATTCAGTGTCTTCGGCATTACCGTAGACGCGTTCCGTATCGGTGCCGGCAGCGTGCTGTTCATCTCGGCACTCGGCATGGCTCAAGGCAAGTCGGCGGTGCAGACCGACAACGTGCAACAGGACGTGACCATCGTCCCGTTGACCATCCCCCTGACGGTCGGCCCCGGTACCATCGGAGCTCTGCTGGTCATGGGCGTGAGTCAGCCCCACTGGGATGACAAGCTGACGGCCATCCTCAGCATTGCGCTGGCCAGTTTCACCGTCGGCGTGGTGCTTTATCTGTCCAGCCGAATAGAACGGATTCTTGGCGATCAGGGCCTGCAGATTGTCAGCCGGTTAATGGGGTTGTTCGTTTGTGCGCTGGCGGCACAGATTATTTTTACCGGGGTGAAGGGCTATCTGGTGCCAGGTGTCCCATGAAAAAGGCTGCGGGGATCAATCCCGCAGCCTCGCTTGATACCGGAGGCCGATTGCCTGTTTCCGGGTCTACGCCTCGCCTACCTTCTTCAGCAGCTTCACCAGATCAAGACTGACACCCACCTCCAGGTCCAGTATCAGCTCCTCAAGGGTGACGAACAGCGGATCGCCGGAAACATTGATCAGCAGATTAAACGTGTCCCGCGATACCGCTCCGGCGGATTCGACGTTTCGAAAAATCAGGCTACGCCCGTCATCTGGATCGGTCAGCAACAGATGCCCCTCGGCCAACGTGATCTGCCAGTGATCCATAGGCGGCAGTTGCACGACCAATTGGCGCTGTTGGGACTCCTTCTGATGGAAGTCGATAATCAGGCAGTCGAGCCGTAACCAGGCGGCTTCTGAGATCATGCAAGTCATCCAGCCTTTGAGTCCTAGCACCAGTGTGGTGACACCGTCCGGAATCAACATCAGCAAGTCCTCGATGTTGTCCCGGGTCCGGATCGTCATCACTTGGGCCGTTCGACTCATCGTGTCTGCATACATCCAGACATCATGGTCCGGCACCAGCCACGCACCGTTTCTGTTACTGAACACCCTGCGGGTGACGGTATTGTGCAGTAACGCAATTTCGCCATCGCGCGCGCCCAGATAAGCAGGCCAATGCCCATTGGTTTGTACGGTCGAGTAGTACAGGCGATGGGTACCTGTGTCATACCAGGCAAAGAGATCATCGAATCTGCCCGCGGTCAAAACGGGCGCGCAGGAGCGGCCCGCAATCAATTGGAGCAGCTTGTTTTCCCGCGCCTGCCGGGTGCCAAGACCAAAGAAGAAATCGCTTTCTACACCGACAATACGAGGCGCGTCACCCTCAAACAGCTCGACCCACACATGCTCTCGGGTCAAACCACGCAATCCCGCGCCTTCGGGTGCGATCCGGGTGAAAGCCCATTGCACAGCCACCCGCTGCATTGCCGGCAGCCGATCTCCATGCAACAGGCGCGTGCCATTGGCAAAGGCCGCCGCAAACGCTTCGGGCTCCATGAAGGGCTGACGATAGACCTGCCCTGAGGCCGAATCCCATAACCAGGCAGCCTTTTTGTCTGGGGTCTGCGCCAATAGCTGTATGGATTGACTCTCCCTTGTGTCGGCAATCAACATGCGTCGTTCCAGGCACCAGACACGCAGGAACGCATTGCCGGGGACATTCTGCACACCGGACACTTCAAAACCGTCGGTAGCCGTCTCTTCGGCAAGTGCCGCAACGCTCGTGTGCCATTCAAAACCGTCACCGGCGGTCGATGCGGCCTGTGCCAGCCAATCCTTGTTCAGCGCAACCAGCTGCGACTCATCAGTCCTGCTCAGTTGATACAGCATCCCGTTCCGGGTGAGCGCAATGTGGCGCTGCTCCTGGAAAAACACCTCGACCACCTCGTGAGGCAGAATCTTTGCAGCAGGCGCGGATAGCTCGTCGTTCTGCGCCGTCACCCGCTGTCGGTAGAGACTGCGATGGAGCTGATCAAAGAACAGAAACGTATCGCCGTCGGCGTCCTGGGTGTTAAGTAAAATCAGATTGCCTGAGCCTGCTCCCACGTTCGGCCGGATCACGAGCCCGTCATCCCGTCGCAACCAGAGATTGACGGGATTGCGAGAATCGTCATGCCAATAGGTGATCGAAGTCAGCGGGGCGCATTGATAATCCACAACACTCACTGCCTCGAAAGGCGCGAGTTTCTCGTCGCGGACCATCAATTCGTAATCCCAAAAGAAATACGAAAGGGAGACGGTGCTCTTGCGTTGCAGTAATGCCTTCTGGCCCTCGGTCAGTGGGCCAATGACAGAAAACAGCGAGAGGTCATTTGCGCCGAGCAGGTAAGTCATCTTCATGTCACGACCGTTACGCAACACGACTTTCTGAACGATCCGCATCAACCCTCCCTCCAGTTCCTGGAAGGCCGAAATTCTTGAGCCCGGCACTGGATCCATCAACCGGTAAATCCGGTTGACCTGCCCGGTGGCCACATCCGTGCGCCAGATCAGGACTTCGTCAGGGACATAGTAATACGCGTACTTGTCGACAATGGCGCCCAGGCAAGCGGCTTTCTGATAGGCCGGATCCAGGCCACGGACAAACAGGAAACGGTCTTCGCTGCGGTCGTATTGGGCCGTGGTGTAAACCGGCTCGAGGGGATCGCTGTAGGGGACAGGAAAATCCCGTACAGTCGTGTAGCGACCGGCCAGACGCATGGAGCGCGCATGCTCGCGCAGGGACGCCTGTGCAGAGGAAGCACTATCGCCCGAGCCGATCGAGATATCAGAGATGAGCAGCTCCCCCTGCTCCCAGTCCACCTGATACGACTGCTTGTCCAGTTGCACAAGCAAAGGCGACTTGTCAGGGACATGGACCTGGATCGCGCCCAACTGCACACGAGCCCCTTCAATTTTCACGTCGCTCTCAGCCAGCCAGGTTGCACTCAATGCCCAGGACATCGACGGCGCATCATCGTACTTTATCAGCGTGATTGCCCGCACACCTTCGGCCAGCATCACCGAGCATTGCCCTCCCCGTCCCAAAATTTCGTAGGACAGGAAATTGTGCAGCTCTCTTGGCAATTTCGGCACGTGGAGCAAGCGGTTGCTGCGATCCAGCACCACGTTGATCAATGTCTGCGAGTAGTTGGGTATCAGTTGATGCAGCACGTATTCAGTCGGGAACCTGTAGAAGCTGAACCAGAACTGGCGCTCACCATCACTGTCGTACTCGAGTTTCAGCGCCGTTTCAAAATGCTCCCTGCGGGTGGTCGAAAACGGCAATGCCTTATAGTCGAATCCGAAGTAGCAATGCGGCATGCACGGGAGCACGACGACATCAAAGTCTGCGGCATCGGGAATCGCGCTTTCGTATGCATAGCCAAGTGACTCACGGATGCTGATCGACAATGACCGATCCGGATTGCCCTGCGGCGGATGCAATGCATGGGGAATGGCCGCGTAAATATTCAGTATGCCGCCGTAACGCAGTAGCCGTGCCTCGAGGTCCAGATGTGTAACGACGACATAGGGGCTGATGCACAGCGCATCGTCAATCCGCGAAAAGACAAGGACGGACTACTGCTGACCTACCCGGACATGGGGTATGCGGGGCCACTCAGTTATGTCCAGCGCGATGCCGAGGTATTGGTCATTGAAGGCCAGATGAAGATCGGCGACCCGCCACATCGACCACATTGCCATGCACCAACTGCGCGTAATTGACATAGGCATGCAACCGGACAGCCAGGGTCAGGGACCGATCGGGTCCTTCCTGTACCCTCAACGCGTTCATCAGCGCTTGTATGGCGAAGCCGGCGTTCAGGGTATGGACACTACCAACATCGGTGGGATCGACAGGATCGCCCGGAACGGATGATTTATTGGCCAAGGCTGCAAAACGTTCCGAGAGGTAGTTTTTTATGCGCAAGAGTCTAGGGTCATCGGTGAAGACTCGTACCACGTGCTCAGGGTTTGCAGGGTCGACCAGGCTCATCCGGTACATCCCGTCGGGCATGATCTCCAGGGTTTCGAACAACGGTACAAGGTGGGGTGCCAGCTGATTCTGCTGCTGAAGGCGGGTCGTCACTTGCGCGATCTGTTGCCCCCACCCGTGACTGTCCAGCGCCAATAGACAACTGCCCAGACGAACGTTGCTCATCAATGATTGTCCGCGGGCACTGGCCAGACGCTGCCTGACAGGACGTTGCGACTGGCCCGCCAACGTGCCGGGTTGCAGCAGTTGCGAGACAGGAGTTGAGCCAGGCAATGCCACTCTCGACACCCGCGAGCCTTCCAGTTCGATCAGATCGAAGGTCGGACGCGCCGCATCGCCATACGCCGCGTAATGCCTGGCCATCCCCTGCCGGAGGAAGAACTGTTCCAGCGCCTGTCTGAACAGCGTCGGATGTTCGAACTCGAATACGCCAAAATTCGGATCATAGAAGTGATAAGTGCTGCGTTCGCCCTCAATGGTTTTGGCCACCAGCATGGCGTGATTATCGGAGTTGAGCATCAGCGTACTGGTGGCTGTTCTGGCTTGCAGAATGTCCACAACCTGACTCAGATCCGAACGCCCCAGCGCGCTGCCCACCTCGCTGATCGGCACATCCCGCAACGCCTCCAGGCTGTGCAGAAAGATCGCTGAATCACTCCCTTGCGGCTCGATTACCCCCAGGTAGAATCGCTCGCGAAGAATGTTGGCCGCGGCCTTCCCCTCCGACAAGGCTGCCGCCATCACCAGGGCCAGTGGATAACAACGCCCACCTACCCTGTCACCGGCGCCCTGAAGCAGTAAATCCTGCGGAACAAGCTTGACGGTGCCCGCTTCAAAACCGTCCAGAACAACACCGAGGCGCTCGACAATCTGGTCACGGTATTCGAGTTTCGCCACCTGCTGGATTCGGGCCACTTGCTTGCCCCACCGGCGCAGCGTCAAAGGTTGCTCAAGCGCGTTTTTCTTCAGCCCCAGGGCGGTTTCGGAAAGCGCTGGCGGATGATCGAGAGGGCTGACAAGCCCGGCCAGAAACCCGGGAGCCTGGCGTTGATACAGCGCGTGTTCGATCGTCGCGTAGCGGCCCGCCGCGCCTAGTTCGCTGAAGCTGTTGGCCAGGTTATCCAGCTGCGGACGAACCGTGTCGAAGCTGCGATTATCCAATGCCTGCGCACCGGTCAAGGCGCCGAGCAGCAGACGCTGCAAGGGGCTCAACTGAGCGACTTCTAGGCTACCCTTGGCGAGTCGGCTCAAGAGTTCATCGATAGGCAACTGTTGAGTCTGCGGATCGCTCAATGATGCAGGCGGCAGCGCATCGGGGCTTTGAGCGAGGATCGATTGGCGGTCATCGAAGCTCAGGGGTACAGCCTTGTCGAAGGTCACCGCACCGTTATGGCTACGATTCATCGTCCGCATGAACGGCTCGCCCAGCTCATCGGCCAGATGCTGCAACAGATCGGTGGACAGCACATGGCGGCCCTCGATTACCGGCCAGCCTTCCTCAAAGTCGATGGTCCGGTATTTGAGCAACTGGGCCAGGTCGCCCGCGTAACGGGCTTTGAACTGTCCCTCTTGCCAGCGTTTAGTCTCGTTAATCAACCATTGCCCAGTGTCACTTTCGTTCTCTTTCCAGGAGTGATCCAGCTCCTCCTCGGTAGCCCGGTTGACGGCAGCGATGGCCGGAATGGCAACCTCCACTCGCCACTCTTCGGCAGTTCGAGGCGTAAAATGCGTCCTTTCGTAATCCGCAATTCCCGCACGCAGGGCGGCAGGTCCGGTCAGATAGATCGTCACTTCACTCTGAGGCCGGATGCCGTCGCTATAGTAGGTGGCGGCAGCCTGAACCAGAAAAGACACTGCCACTTCTTCTTCCGGCGACAGCTCGTGCAAAGCACCAAAAACCTGCGTCGCCGCCTGGAGTGCAAGACCGCTCATGGCTTCGGCATCGGTGAGGGCAATATTTTGCTCATCCGCCAGGCGAGCGGTGGCGTCGACGATTTCATAATTGAGCCTGAAACGCTCAAGCACGGTCTTGAGCATTGCTGAGCCAGGATGGGCCATCAGGAAAGCGTTACTCAAAGTGCTTTGTTCGGCGACGGCTCGCAGCCCGTCCGGTTGAACCAGACGCTCCACCGGGGGACGAAAAACATCACTTAGCCTGGGTTGGCTGTCGGCGAAACGCTCGAGCGCCTCGCGATGTTCCAGGGGAATCTGCTCGAAGTAGTTGGTGTAGCGGCTGCGCAGAGCCTGACGACCGGGCATCCATTGGGGATTGCGGTCAAGCATCAACTGCAGCACGCCCAGGCGCGCGTCTGTCTTGAATGCCCGAATATCCACCTCGCCCAGCGGCATCAGAACTCATAGACGATCCCGACTCTGCCGCGCGGCGGTGCCGGCTACCGTGCTCCAACGCCCCCAACGCTTGCTTGAGCAGACCTAACGGCTCCAACAGTTGTGGAGAATCCAGCAAACCGATACAACCGAAATAATATCGAAACACCGCATCATATTGATCGGCGCCCTTGTGCGATGCTAACGCCTGTTCAAGGTCCACCACTTTTAACAAATCCACAAAATTGACGTAGCCATCCGCCAACGAGAACTTAGACTCACTCATAAACAACACTTCCATTTATCGTATATAAACAGCCGAGACCGACTCTAGACAATGATGATTCCACAAGGGCACTCAAGCACTCGGGCATTTAACCTGTTATCAATAAAGCGAAGAAAGCGCCGTCGCTCCAAGACGGGCATCGAGCATCAATACATTTAGAGGCAAACAAAGCGCAACTGCCTGGCCAAGCACCAGACATCGCCGAAGCGTTACATAACTTCTTTAAAATCGACTAATACCAATAAAGCACACGTTAAAACTAACCCGACACTCAATACTGTTCAACCAACAAGGAATTCAATTAATTACAAAACAAACATTACATCCAACGTTACAGACTTATGCACTTTTATTCGTTTAGTCATGACTCACAAGCCAGAATACTGGAAAGCCCTTTATAGGCCGAACCTCAGAACAGGCGCCTGAAATAATGATTCGTCACATCCTTAAAAATCCTGGCATCAAAATAGAGTTTCCTACAAAGCAGAATAAAAATTCTTCGTGGCAGGTAACAAAATCCCACTCAAACAACCGAACAGGCTTACACGCACAAATGCCGAAACAATCGAGAGAAGTAACCGGACTGAGGTGATGAAGGCGGCCCGGGCGGGCCGCCAGATTTCAGCAGAGGGGTTTGTTGCCATACCAGCGCGGCGTGTACACCCAGTCACCGCCTTCGGCGCGGGGGAACACGCAAGTGGTGGACGAGCCGATCAGCACCATCGTGCGCATGTCCACCTGCTCCGGCGTGAGCGCGCCGAGCGTGGTGGTCCGCAGCGTCTGACCGGGCCGACCGATATCACGTCCCAGCACCACCGGGGTTTCAGGGGTACGGTGCTGCGCGACGATCTCCAGCGCACGGCCCAGCTGCCATGGCCGCGAGCGGGAGATCGGGTTGTAGAAGGCCAGCGCCAGATCGGCTTCGGCGGCCAGGTCAAGACGTTTTTCGATGATCGACCACGGCTTGAGGTTGTCCGACAGTGACATCACGCAGAAGTCATGCCCCAACGGCGCACCGGCCTGAGCGGCCGTCGCCAGCGAAGCGGAAACCCCCGGCAGAATCTCCAGATCGACGCTGTGCCAAGCCGGGTCAGTCGACTCGTGCAAGGCTTCGAGTACTGCGGCGGCCATGGCGAATACACCAGGGTCGCCAGAGGACACCACAATCACCGACCGCCCTTGGGCCGCCAGTTCGAAGGCATGACGGGCACGCTGCATTTCCTCGCGGTTGTCGGTGCAGTGCAGCACTTGATCCGGGCGAAACGGGCCGGCCATGCGCACATAGGTTTCATAACCGAGCACGTCAGTGGCTCTGGCCAGTTCGGCCTTCACCGCAGGCACCATCAATTCGGCAGCGCCCGGACCCAGGCCGATCACCGCCAGTCGACCACGTGGCTGGCCGATCTGCGCGACGTCCAGAGGCTGTTCGGCGATGGCCAGCGCCAGGTTCGCGTCGACCGGAACAATCGTCGCACCGGGAACGGCCCCGCGAGCCAACTCGCTGGCATCGCCGGCGGGCGACGCAAAGCGCAGCGGCACACCCAGTTCAAGCGCCGCTTCGCGCAATGCCGGGCTGGCCATCTCGGTGACCGGCGCCAACAAGCACGCCAGCGATTGCCCGGCGACTTGCGCCTGACGCAGCGCCGCGCGAATCGCCTGGGGCAAATCCGCCACCCTGGCGCTGACCGCCAACAATACGCTACGCGGGTAGATCAACAGTTCATTGGCTGTCGGCGCTCGTTCGGCGCTGCCGACATGAATCGACAAATGAGCCTGAGGATCTTCCGGCAATTGTGCTTGCGCCAGCCATGGCGCAGCGCCTTCGATGCGCACGCGTTCGCCAGCCAGCAGGTCCGAGACAAAGCGCTTGCCCAACTCCAGATCGCCCAAGGCATAGCCGCTGGGTGGATTGAGCAGGCAAGTGCCGAAACGCAGTTCGCCGCTGGTGGTGATCGCCGCGGCGACGTCGAGGCCGGCGGCAATTTCCCGGGCCATGACATTCACCCCGCCGAGGCCACCGAGCAGCGGCACCACGGCGCTGCCGTCTTCGGCCACGGCCAGCACCGGCGGCTCGGCGCCCTTCTCCAGCAGCAACGGCGCCAAGGTGCGGATCACGATTCCGGCCGCGCAAAGGGCGATGATTGGCGTGTCCTGTTGATAAAGCACGCGCAGGTTTGCGCCGAACTCGTGATAAACACGGTCCGCGCCTTCGACCCGTTCGGCCAACCCGTGGATCAATGCGCCTGGGTACAGCTGTTGAATCTTGCGCGCGGTGGCGAGGCTGCCATTGCCGAGAATGACAATCGCCGGAGCGGAATGGGCCATCAGCCTTGCCACCTTTCACCGGGAACGATGATCAGCGAGAAATATGGCGAGGACATCGGCTCGACCTGATCCAGCGGCACGATCTTCTGATTGGCCATGGTCGCGCGTTCCACATACAGCGCACGCTGCGCCAGACCGAGCTCTTCCAGTACCTGGCGGACCTTGGGAAAGTTGCGCCCCAGCTTCATGATCACCGCCGCATCGGCATCGGCCAGGCGACGCTTGAGGTCTTCGTGGGGCAGCACACCCGACAATACCGACAAACTCTGATTGCGATACACCAGCGGTGCACCGAGTACCGAAGCACCGCCGAGCATCGAGCAGACACCCGGCACCACTTCGGCTTCGTAACGCTCGGCCAGGCGATCGTGCAGGTACATGTAGGAGCCGTAGAAGAACGGATCGCCTTCGCAGATCACCGCCACGTCACGGCCAGCGTCCAGGTGCGCGGCGAGTTGTTCGCCAGCGGTGTCGTAAAAATCACTGATCACTTGTTCATACGACAGCGGCGCCGGCAGCGCTTCGGTGGTCACCGGGTAGACCAGCGGCAGCAGGGTTTGCGCGTCCTGCAGATGGGCTTCGATGATGCCGAAGGCGTTGCCCTTCTTGCCCTTGGCGACGAAGTACGCCACCACCGGCGATTCGCGCAGCAGGCGCAAGGCTTTGACGGTAATCAGTTCCGGATCACCGGGACCGACGCCCAAGCCAATCAAACGTCCAGGTTGCTGCATCATTCGATCTCCGTGGCGAGGGCATTGACAGCGGCGGCGGCCATGGCGCTACCGCCCAACCGGCCTTGCATGATGACAAAGGGCACGCCACGGCTGTCCGCCGCGAGCATCGCCTTGGATTCAGCGGCGCCGACGAAGCCCACCGGGAAGCCGAGAATCAGCGCCGGTTTCGGCGCGCCGGCGTCGAGCATTTCCAACAGATAAAACAGCGCGGTCGGCGCATTGCCGATCACCACCACGCTGCCTTCCAGGTGCGGGCGCCACAGTTCCAGCGCGGCGGCGGAACGGGTATTGCCCAACTCTCGGGCAAGCTCCGGGACGCTGTTGTCGCGCAGGGTGCAGATCACTTGGTTATTGGCCGGCAAACGCGCACGGGTCACGCCTTCGCTGACCATCCGCGCGTCGCACAGAATAGGCGCGCCGGCCGCCAGCGCATCGCGCCCGGCCTTGCCGGCGCCTGCGGAAAATTGCAGCCCGTCGATGGCCTCGACCATGCCGCAGGCGTGGATCACCCGCACCGCGAGTTTCTCCAGATCGGCCGGGATGCGCTCGAGGTTGGCCTCGGCGCGAATGATCGCGAAGGAGTTGCGATAGATCTCCTGACCGTCGCGGATGTAATCAAGCATCAAGGGAACTCCGTGGGCGGGCGTCGAGCAAGGCGCCGACCGCTTCAATAGTAAGATTGCGTGCGTGCAGGGCGCCGAAACCCGGCTGCCCCGCGTCGCGAAAATAGAGGTCGTAGTGACCGGGGGCGACGGCCAGTAACGTGACCGGCACCCCATGGGCGGCGGCGCAGGAACGCTGGCAACCGGACAGATGCACCGTTTGATCGTGGCGTTGCAACAGCGCAGCCAATTGCAAGGCGTCGCTCTTGGTATCGGCCAGGCCTTTGCCGCAGCCAGCGGAGCCGGTGCAGGCGATCAATCGTGACAAGGGCTGATCGGCGTCACACAGCAGGCCCAGTTGTTCCAGACGTCGAACGACTTCGGGCGCCCGTTCATTTCGAACAGTGGGTAGCAACAGACTTTGCCATGGGGTGAAACGCAGGCTCCCGTCGCCGAACTCGCGCGCCAGTTGCGCCGCACCTCTGAGCATGACGGGATCGAGCCGCCCCAAAGGAGGTACGGCACCGATATAGACATATTCGGTTCCAGCCTGCGGATGAACGCCGATGTGCAGAGCATCCGGGCTCGATGTACGCCGCCAATCGGTGATCGGGTTCAAAGGCACACGCTCGGCCAGGCGAGCGAGAAAATCCGCGGCCGGGATTTTGGCCAGCACATGACGCATCCGTGTTTGATCGGGCCGCGCCAAATCGAGAAACAACTCCAGCGCTGCAACGACCAACGCGTGTCCTTGCTCAAGTGACACTGAACCTGCGGGCGTGTCCGTGGGGCAACCCGCCAGACCGAATGCCAGCAACCGTTCGCCGTCTCGCTCAGCAGCAGACAACCACAGATCATGGGGGTGTTCGAGCATCGCCAACGCCTCGCCGCCGTCGAGTTGCACGGCAAACTTGGCGCTGAGCTCATGGAAACGTTCGTGGCTTTGCAAGGTGTCGAGAATCTGTTCAGCCAGCGGGCGCGTGTCGAACAGCCTATGCCGATCAATCCCGGCGGCCGGGCTGAGCATCAGGTTGCGCACATCGTCGCCAGCGGCGGTTCGCGGGCCCAATCCGGCGGCGAGCAGGCTGTCGATCAGTGCCGTCTGCTCGCTGCCGATCCCGCGAATCTGCAGATTGGCGCGGTTGGTCGCCTCGATCACGCCCCCGGCAAACCGTTCGGCCGCACGGGCCACCGCTTCAGCCTGGGCAGTGCTGATCGAGCCGCCGTTCAATTTGATCCGACAGATGCCGCCATCCAGTGCCTGGACGATACGCAGCAACCCCGGGCAGGCCGAGGGGCGTAAAGCGGTGGACATCGGGCGTTCGTTCAAAGGAGGTGACCGGCTGGCAGTGCTGTGGTGGGCGAAAGGTCGCCATTATGCCTGCTTTGCCCGAGCGCATGAAAATGCCTGCCGGTCGGAATCCGCCATGGCTACACATTAAGCAGCCTGGCGCTGTTCAGAGTTCGTATTCTTCAAGCTTGAAAGGGATCTCGCGAAGGGCCTGCTCAACGCTCGCTCGATGGGCATCCATCGCCCGGCGCTTGATCACCAGTTTTCTGGCGCGAATATCCAGTTGCGACATCGGCTGATGGATCTGCCAAAACAGATAGGTGGTATTGAGGACCATCTTGATAAACCGGATGTGACTGAGCACCACGACCAACTCGCCGCTGGCGTTATAACTGATCGGCAAAATATGCGAGCTGAACGTCTTGCCACTCAGGGCGGTAAACTTTTTCAGGATCGCCACATCGTTTTCCAGCGCTGCAAGTCCTGCTTCAACTTGTGCCAGTTGGGAACGCGCGAGCAACGGCGCCGCCAACTTTCGCCATGCCTCCTGCACGCTACCGGAAAATTCGCGCTGGACCAGAACGACGGGCTGTTCCTCAAGATTCCAGCCAAATGACCAGAGAATGCCGGCAAAGTGATCGAACCACTCACCCGGCTGGGTACTGCTGTTGTAAAGTTTGTCCGCCTTGATCTGCGCGAGTAGAACGCAGTTCTTTACAAAATGGTTGTCGGCTGCAGTCTGGCCCCCGATGCCTGTGAACAACATATTGTTCACGGTGATTGCATTACTGCGGATGTTATCTGTGTTTGAATTGATATCCATATCTCTTCCTGCCAACTTGGCAATCATTAAAAAATAAAATTCTTCGTCGTTAAATCAGAACGCCCATTACACCCGACTTAAGCTGGACCCAAACTAGCAAAAACACGCATTAAGCAAACCGCTTTTGCACAACATTAAATTTCCGCTATCGGTTAAACATTCTCCGACAACCGACCCGCGTCAGATACCGGCAGCCGCGTTATCATGCCGCCCTTGAAGATCAACCCTGGATTAAGGAATGGCATGACACCCTGGCTAACGGTTGTGGGAATCGGTGAAGACGGCTTCAAGGGCCTGGGCAAGAATGCCCGGCGCGCCCTGATGGCCGCCTCGCGGATCATCGGCGGCCAGCGCCAACTGAACTTGCTGCCGGTGTGCATTCGCGGCGAACGCCAGCTCTGGCCCAGTCCGTTTACCCTTGAGCCGTTACTGGCGCTGCGTGGCGAGCCGGTTTGTGTACTGGCCAGCGGCGACCCGATGTTCTTTGGTGTGGGCGCCAGCCTTGCACGGCAAGTGCCCGCCGAGCAGATGCTGATTCTGCCGGCGCCCTCTTCTTGCTCCCTCGCGGCAGCGCGAATGGGCTGGCCGTTGCAGGACGTGGTGACGCTTTCTGTAGTCGCCCGCCCCGTCGCCGCACTCAACGCCCATGTGTTCAGTGGTATGCGTCTGCTGGTGTTGAGCAACGACGGCCAGAGTCCGGCAGAGATTGCGGCGCTGCTGCGTGAGCGTGGTTTCGGGCCGAGTCGTCTCACCGTGCTGGAACATCTGGGCGGCGAAGCCGAACGACGCATCGAGGGCGTCGCCAACGACTGGAACGACCCGCTGATTGCCGATCTGAACCTGATCGCCATCGAATGCATCGCCGAACCGAACACGCCGCGCCTGTCCCGATTGGCGGGCCTGCCGGACTCAGCCTTCCAGCATGATGGCCAACTGACCAAGCGCGATGTGCGCGCCATCACCCTTGCGCGCCTCGCCCCGGTCCCCGGCGAACTGCTGTGGGACGTTGGCGCCGGCAGCGGCTCGATCGGCATCGAATGGATGCGCGCCCACCCAAGTTGCCGGGCGCTGGCCGTCGAAGCCGATGCAGGTCGACAACAATTGATCGAACACAACCGCGATGCCCTGGGTGTGCCCGGCCTGCAACTGATTCGCGGTAGTGCACCGCAAGCCTTGGAGGGGCTGGAACGCCCGGACGCGATTTTCATCGGTGGCGGCGTCACCCGCGAGGGCGTACTCGACACTTGCTGGGCGCAACTCAAACCCGGCGGTCGACTGGTGACCAACGCCGTCACCCTGCAAAGTGAAGTGACCTTGATGGCTTGGCGTGAACGGCATGGCGGTGAATTGACCCGCATTCATGTCGCTCAGGCGCAACCGCTGGGCGAGTTCGACACCTGGCGTCAGGCGCTGCCGATTACCTTGCTGGATGTGACGAAACCCCTCGATGCGTGACGAAACCGCCGAACAACCCGCCCCGCTGCGCAGTGGCCTGACCACCGGCAGCTGCGCCACCGCCACCAGCCTCGCCGCGGCACGCCTGCTGCTCAGCGGTGTGGAAGCGGACGCCGTGGAAATAATTCTGCCCAAAGGCAAACAGGTGCAAATGCGCCTGGAATTCTGTCGGCTGACGGACGACGGCGCCGAAGCCGGAACGATCAAGGACGCAGGCGACGATCCGGACGTGACCCACGGCGCCCTGCTCTTTTCCCAGGTGCGCCTGCACCGCGAGCCGGGCATCCGCTTCAGTGCTGGCCGTGGCGTTGGTACCGTCACCCGGCCCGGGCTGGTGCTGAACGTCGGCGAACCGGCGATCAACCCGGTGCCGCGCAAGATGATCACCGACCACCTGACGTTGCTGGCCGGGGAGTTTGATTATCAGGGCGGCTTCGAGGTCACGGTGAACGTCGAGGACGGCGAAGCCCTGGCACTGAAAACCATGAACCCGCGGCTGGGGATTCTCGGCGGCCTGTCGATTCTCGGCACCAGCGGCATTGTCCGGCCGTTCTCCTGTGCGGCCTATATCGCCTCGATCCACCAGGGCATCGACGTCGCCAAAACCAACGGCTACCTGCACATCGCCGCGTGCACCGGCAACGCCAGCGAAGACACCATGCGCCGGGTCTATGACCTGCCGGAAATCGCCCTGATCGAAATGGGCGACTTCGTCGGTGCGGTACTCAAGCACTTGCGCAAAGTGCCTGTGGATAAACTCAGCCTTTGCGGCGGGTTCGGCAAGATCAGCAAACTGGCGGCCGGGCACATGGATTTGCACAGTCGGCATTCCAGCATCGACCTGCCACAGCTGGCCGAATGGGCAGCGGCGATCGGTGCGGATGAGACGTTGCAACAGGCGATTCGCCAAGCCAATACCAGTCAGCAGGCATTGGCCATGGCCAGCGCTGCCAGGATCGCCCTCGGCGACGCGGTATGCCAGCACGCCCTGGACTTTGCCCGCAGCGTAGTGCCGGCACAGGTTCAGGTCGAAGTGTTCGCCATCGATCGCCAGGGCGGGATTGTCGGCCATGCAGGAGTTTTTCCATGAAACGCGTGTTGTTGCTCGGCGGCGTCACTGAGGCCCTGGCCATCGCCCGAACCCTGGGGCCGGAACACATCTATAGCCTGGCCGGTGTCGGTCGTGTGCCGACGGATCTGAACTGCCAGGTCCGCGTTGGCGGCTATGGCGGTGCTGAAGGTCTGGCGCAGTTCATTCGCGATGAAGGCATTGGCCTGCTGCTGGACGCGACTCATCCCTACGCGGCCCAAATCAGTCAGAACGCCGCGACCGCCGCTAAGTTGAGCGGCATTGCATGCTGGGCCCTGCGGCGCCCGGCCTGGCAGCCACAAGCTGGAGACGACTGGCGCGAAGTCCGCGACTGGGCCGAACTGATCGAAGCGTTGAAACCCTTCCGGCGACCGCTGTTCACCCTCGGTCGCGAGCCATTGCAGCACCTGCACGAAATCCCGTCGGAGCAATTCTGGACGTTGCGTGCACTGGACGTTTATCCGGGCAACGAGCGCTGCGAAGTGATCGGCGCGCGTGGGCCGTTTCTGATTGAGGACGAACGTGAACTGTTCGAACGGCGGCAGATCGATGTGCTGATCAGCAAGAACAGCGGCAGCACCGCCACCGAGCCGAAACTGGAAGTGGCGCGGGAACGCGGAGTGCCGGTGCTGGTGTTGAAGCGGCCGGTGTTACCGGGGGTGGATCGGGAGTTTGGGGCGGTGGATGAGATATTAGCGGCCCTTACACAAAACCTGTAGCAGCTGGCGAAGCCTGCGTTCGGCTGCGCAGCAGTCGTAAAATCAAACACCACGGTCCGTCAAGTTGACCGTGGCGCTTGGGATCACGACTGTTACGCAGCCGAACGCAGCCTTCGGCAGCTGCTACAGAAAATGTGCAACACCCTACATATCCATCGGACGTAACGCACAACTTCATCCAAATCGGCTGACTTGTGGGCTCACAACCCAGCTCCTATATTTCGGGTAGCACTTACGTAGCGGGGGAATGCCGAATGCCCGAAAAATTCACTCGTTTCGATATCACCGAGTTTATCCAGACCCCTATCGATATGTGGAACTACCTCAAGGCTTGCGAAGAGGAAGACCCAGGCGATGGGAGCCTCAATCGTGTGGCGCTCAGAGATGTCAAACACACAATCCGGGCAAGAATCCAAAGCGACGCTCAATTCGCTCAGGCATTAAGAATCGAAGTCGCTACACTCTTTCAAAACGGCGAGGCTGAGCTCGCACGTCGGCTACTCGATCTGCTGACTGAAGCACTGCGACACCACACCGCACGCGGCCTTTTTACTTATCGCCCCTGATCAGGCTAAATAGCCGCGCCTGATCGCCCACTCAACCGGATCTGCCCTCATGTCCCGACAACGGCTCGCATTTGCCTGGATCGCCTGCTTTGCAGTGCTGTTCAACATGCTCGCCATGCCGATGTCCGGAGCGATGGCGCAGACGGCGAAATCGCCTGCAGAGCAATTGCTGTGGGGCAGTTTCTGTTCTTCCAGCGGCACGAAGCTGGTGGCGATTTCCCTGGGCGATATCGAGCAGAAAGCCCCGCAGAACGACGATCATTCCAACATGCAGCATTGCTGGTGTTGCTCGGGCTCCGCGCCGTTGGTGGCGTTGCCGGGGCATGCGCCGCAGTTGTATTACGCACGTTTCGAGGCCAATCGAAGCGTGCCGCCGGCCACGCTCGACACCCCTACACCGCGCCAGCAATGGCCGAGTCTCAACCCCCGCGCGTCCCCTCTGGTGTGATTCCTTCTCGCAATTGACCTGCCGTTTTGAATCGTTCTGGAGAACTGCCATGTTGAACAAACTCATCGTTCTGGCTGTATTGCTGCTGCCTGCCTGTTTTGCCAATGCTCACGAATACAAGGCCGGCGAGCTTGAAATCGCCCATCCATGGTCGCAAGAGTTGCCGCCTAACGCGCCAACCGTCGCGGCGTATTTCGTGATTCACAACAAGGGCAAAACGGCTGACCGACTGCTCAGCGTCGGATCGCCGATATCCGGCAAAGCCGAGTTGCACGAACATGTGATGCAAAACGATCTGATGAAAATGCAGCAAGTGCCCAGCGTCGAGATTCCCGCTGGTGGCGAAGTCACCTTCGCACCAATGGCGTACCACGTGATGCTGCTGGAGCTGAAAGACCGCAGCCTGTTGAGTGACGGCAAGCGCTTCCCGCTGACGATGCACTTCGAGAAATCCGGCGATGTGACGGTCGAAGTTTCGGTGCAGAAAAAGGCACCGGATGGCATGCAAGAGCATATGCACGCCCAGTAATCGCCGACGTTGAAAACGCCCATGCGCCCGCTTGGCACCAAGTCATCCGTGCACCGCCGTCAGCCAATGAGCCTGACCCGCGGCAGCTGGATCAGCCTGTTCGCCATGCTGATGATCTTTATCGGCCCGCTGATTTCTCAGTCGATGCCGATGGATTCGCGCGCGGCTGTTTCTACAAGCATGTCCATGAACATGTCGATGGACATGAGCATGGACATGTCGGCGATGGAGCACGCCGACCATGGCGCGCAACCCGCCGCCGAGCACTGCCCACCCAAAGCCGAGCATCACGCACTCTGGGAAAAATGCGGCTATTGCAGCCTGCTGTTCAATTGCCCGGCGCTTACTGGCGGTCAGTCCTTCGTCGCCTTCGACAGTCCACAGACAACCACTTTCAGCACTCTTGCCACCCGCCTGGGCCACGCCCGGCAAACCTTCTTCCCCGGCGCCCGCACCCGCGCCCCGCCCATCGTCGCGTAAACACCCACCTCCGATCTCACACGGTCCGCAAGATGACCATAGCAACCTGTGGGAGCGAGCTGTGTGGTGAGGGGGCTTGCCCCCGTTCGGCTGCGTAGCAGTCGTAAAACGTTGCACGCCGTGTACCTGATACACGGCGATCGCAGGTTTTGGGGCCGCTTCGCGGCCCAACGGGGGCGAGCCCCCTCGCCACAGGAACTCGCTTCCACAGAGATTTGCGCAAGCTGCCGGCCGTGTCGTTTACGACTGTTCGATGGAAATTGTCATGTCCAGTTTTTCTACTGACACACGTTTGGGCGCTGCCCAGGCTTCTTTTGCGCTGAACGAATCCCGCGTTCGTTTCAGGCAGGCCACCGCCGCTCTTTGTGGCTTGCTGCTGACACCGCTGGCGCTCGCCGATGAACACGCCGGCCACACCGAAGAACTGAGCCCGACGGTGATCACCGCCGTTGCGCCGAGCTCGCCGCTGACCATCGTCACCAATCCCAAGGACCCGCGCCAACCGGTGCCGGCCAGCGACGGTGGCGATTATCTGAAAACCATCCCCGGCTTCGCCCTAGTGCGCAACGGTGGCACCAACGGCGATCCGGTGCTGCGCGGCATGTTCGGCTCGCGACTGAATATCCTCACCAACGGCAGCATGATGCTCGGCGCCTGCCCCGGCCGCATGGATGCGCCAACCTCATACATCTCGCCGGAAACCTACGACAGACTCACCGTGATCAAAGGCCCGCAAACCGTACTCTGGGGCCCCGGCGCATCGGCCGGCACCATCCTGTTCGACCGGGAACCGGAAAGCTTCGGCGAGCTCGGCACCCGGGTGAATGCCAGCGTACTGGCCGGTTCCAACGGGCGCTTCGACAAAGTGGTGGACGCCGCTGCCGGCGGGCCTCTGGGTTACGTGCGAGTGATCGGCAACAGCGCACACTCCGACGACTACAAGGACGGCAACAACGACACCGTGCCCTCGCGCTATGACAAGTGGAACGGCGACGTCGCTGTCGGCTGGACCCCGAGCGCCGACACGCTGCTGGAACTGACCGCTGGCAAGGGTGATGGCGAAGCCCGTTACGCCGGGCGTGGCATGGACGGTTCGCAGTTCTTGCGCGAAAGCCTGGGCCTGCGCTTTGAACAGTCGAACATCGGTGAGGTGCTGGATAAGGTCGAGGCGCAGGTCTACTACAACTACGCCGACCACGTGATGGACAACTACACCCTGCGCACGCCGTCCGGCACCGGGATGATGGCCGGCCCCATGGCTTCCAACGTCGACCGTCGAACCCTCGGCGCGCGGATCAAAGCCACCTGGCGCTGGGCCGATGTGCAACTGATCAGCGGCCTGGATGCGCAGACCAACGAACATCGCCAACGCAGCGCGATGGGCGTTGACACCTACAAGGATGTGCCCCGCAACAAGGACGCCGACTTCCACAATTACGGCGTGTTCAGCGAACTGACCTGGTACGCCGCCGACCGTGATCGGTTGATCACCGGTGCACGGCTGGATCGCGCGTCGGCCAAGGATTATCGGCAGACCATCGGCTCCGGGATGATGGCCCGCCCGAACCCGACCGCCGACGACACCCGCGCCGACACCTTGCCCAGCGGTTTCGTACGTTACGAGCACGACCTGGCCGACAGCCCGACCACGCTGTATGCGGGCCTCGGTCATGCCCAGCGCTTCCCGGATTACTGGGAGCTGTTTTCACCCAAGTCTGGCCCCGCAGGTTCGGTGAATGCCTTCGACTCGATCAAACCGGAGAAAACCACCCAGCTCGACTTCGGCCTGCAATACAAGACCGAAGACCTCGAAGCCTGGGCCTCGGGTTACGTCGGGCAGGTGCGTGACTACATCCTGTTCAACTACACGCCGGGGATGATGAGCATGACCTCGCAAGCCGAGAACATCGACGCGCGAATCATGGGCGGCGAACTCGGTGCGGCCTACAAGCTGACGGCTAACTGGAAAGCCGACGCGACCCTGGCCTACGCCTGGGGCAAGAACAGCAGCGACGGCAGCGCCCTGCCGCAAATGCCTCCGCTGGACGCCCGTTTCGGCCTGACCTACAGCGAAGACAACTGGAGCGCTGGCGCCTTGTGGCGGGTGGTTTCGGCGCAAAACCGCATCGACCAGAACAAGGGCAACGTGGTCGGCAAAGACTTCGACAAAAGCTCGGGGTTCGGCGTGTTCTCACTCAATGGCACGTACCGGATCAACAAGAACTGGAAGGTCAGCAGCGGCGTCGACAACCTCTTTAACAAGGCGTACGCCGAACACTTGAACCTGGCCGGCAACGCTGGTTTCGGCTTCCCGGCCAATGATCCGCAAGCCATCAACGAACCGGGGCGCACGCTCTGGACCAAGGTTGATATGAGCTTCTAAAAGCATCGCGAGCAGGCTCGCTCCCACATGGACGATGTTGAACCTGTGGGAGCGAGCCTGCTCGCGATCGGTTGCGCAGCAACCGCACTAAACAACAAAAATCTACGCCTAGCGGAGCACTCGAATGAAACAGCCCAAACCGAATTTCTACAACCTGGCCTGGCGCTGGCATTTCTATGCCGGTCTGTTCGTCGCGCCGTTCATGGTGATGCTGGCCCTGACCGGCATCATCTACCTGTTCAAACCGCAACTTGATCCGTTGATGTACGGCAGCCTGCTGAACGTCCCGGCCGCTCACCACAAAGTCTCCGCCGATGACCTGCTCAAGCGCGTGAAAGAAGCGTATCCACAAGGTCAGATCAAACAATACCTGCCACCGGCCAACGCCGAACGCAGTGCGCAGTTTGTCGTCATCGATAAGGGTCATGAACTGAACGTGTTCATCGATCCGTACCACGGCGACATCCTTGGCGAGCAAGACGCGAAGAAGAATCTGCAAGCAGTCGCGCGCTCGATTCACGGCGAATTGATGATCGGCACCGTCGGTGATCGGCTGGTAGAACTGGCCGCCGGTTGGGGCGTGGTGCTGGTGGTCTCCGGGGTATTTTTGTGGTGGCCGCGCGGCCAGTCCGCCGGGATCCTCTGGCCACGCTTGAACAGTCGCGGCCGGGTGCTCTGGCGTGATCTGCACGCAGTGACCGGGTTCTGGGGCGCGGCCTTGCTGCTGGTGATGCTGCTCAGCGGCATGACCTGGACCGGCTTCTGGGGCAAACAATACGCCGACCTCTGGAACCGCTTTCCAGTCGCCATGTGGAATGACGTGCCCAAGTCCGACGTCGAGGCCCGCAGCCTCAACAGCGCCACGCGCCAGACCGTGCCGTGGGCCATGGAAAACACGCCGATGCCGATGTCCGGCGACCACGCCGAACACATGGCTCACGCCAGCACCCAAACCGGCCCGGCAGCGCCGACCATCAGCCTGCAAGACGTGCAAAACATCGCCGTGCAGCGCAAGGTCGAGCCCGGTTACAGCATCACCTTCCCCACCACGGCCACCGGCGTGTTCACCATCGCCGTGTTCGCCGACGACCCGCGCAACGACGCCACCCTGCATGTCGATCAGTACACCGGCGACCTCCTCGCCGACGTGCGCTGGCAGCATTACAGCAACGTCGCCCGGGCCACGGAAGTCGGCGTGATGCTGCACGAAGGCAAGATGTTCGGCCCGTTCAACCAGATCATGGTGCTGCTGATCTGCCTGATGATTTTGCTCAGCGCGGTCAGCGGCGTGGTGATCTGGTGGAAGCGCCGGCCACAGGGCAAGTTCGGTGTACCACCGTTGCGTCATGACCTGCCGAAATGGAAAACCGCGATGGTCATCATGTTCGGGCTGGCGGTGATGTTTCCGTTGGTGGGGGCTTCGTTGATTGTGGTGTGGGTATTGGATCGGGTGCTGCTGTCGCGTTTGAGCCGGCAATCTGAATCCACTTCAGCTTCATCATGAAACAGGCGAGATACGCGTACGCGTAAAGCCAATACAATGACGGCCGGCAGTGGAATCCCTGGCAAACCGCCAAGCTCTTGTGGCGAGGGAGCTTGCTCCCGCTGGGTTGCGAAGCGACCCCAAAACCAGGCGGCCCGGTGTTCTCTGACACTGCCCATTGTCTGGTTTTGCGACTGCTGCGCAGCCGAGCGGGAGCAAGCTCCCTCGCCACAGGTGTGTGCTGACTTGAACAATCATCAGGATTGAAATGACCTCGCTGAACCTCACCAACCTCGCCTGGACACCCCTGGGCCACGGCCATTGTCATCACCAGTTCCAGCTGCGTGATGCATCGTTGCACGTGGCCGCTGGCGAGTTCGTCGGGTTGATCGGCCCCAACGGCAGCGGCAAGACCAGCCTGTTGCGGTGCGCCTACCGTTTCAGCAAACCGGAAAGCGGCGAGGTAAAACTCGACCATCACAACGTCTGGAAGCAATCCTCACGCTGGTGCGCACAACGCATCGCCGTGGTGTTGCAGGAGTTCCCCGACGCCTTCGGCCTGACCGTGGATGAAGTGGTCGCCATGGGCCGCACGCCGCACAAAGGCCTGTTTGATGGCGATACCCTCGAGGATCGAAACTTCGCGAGCCAGGCCCTGGAATCGGTCGGCCTCAAGGGCTTCGAAGACCACGCCTTCGCCACCCTGTCCGGCGGTGAAAAGCAGCGAGTGATCCTCGCCCGCGCCCTGGCCCAGCAGCCGCAATTGCTGATCCTCGACGAACCGACCAATCACCTCGACCCGCGCTATCAGCTGGAACTGCTGCAGCTGGTCAAACGCCTGCAGATCGGCACGCTGGCAAGCATCCATGACCTCAATCTGGCGGCGGCCTTCTGTGATCGACTGTACGTGATCAATCACGGCCGCATCGTTGCCAGCGGCACACCCAAAGAAGTCCTGACCACACACCTTTTGCACAACGTGTTCGGCGTCGACGCCCTGATCGACGACCATCCCTTGCACGGCTACCCACGAATCACCTGGATAACCCAACCATGACTTTGCGTTCCTTGCTTTGCGTCACGTTATTGCTGGGCAGTGCCCAAGCCTTCGCCGAAGCCACGAAATACCCGCTGACCGTCCAGAGCTGCAACCGCGAAGTGACCTTCAAGCAAGCGCCGAAACACGCGGTCAGCCATGACATCAACATGACCCAGATGATGCTTGCCCTCGGTCTCAAACCAAGGATGGCCGGGTATAGCGGCGTATCGGGCTGGAAGTCGGTGACGCCCCAGATGCAGACCATCCTCGACGGTTTGCCGGAACTGGCGGCCAAGTACCCGTCGGTGGAAACCCTGCTCAACGCCAACGTCGATTTCTTCTTCGCCGGTTGGGATTACGGCATGCGCGTCGGCGGTGATCTCACGCCGCAAACCCTGCAACCGCTGGGCATCAACGTCTACGAACTCACCGAGTCTTGCGCCTTCGTCATGAAGCGCCCACCGGCCAGCCTGGAAGACACCTACAACGACCTGCGCAACCTCGGGAAAATCTTCGACGTGCAGGATCGCGCCAATGCCGTAATCGCCGAGATGCAGGCGCAGGTCGCCGAGGTGCGCAAGGATCTGCCGACCGACAAGCCTCGGGTATTTCTGTACGACAGCGGTGAAGACCGGGCCATGACTAGCGGGCGACTCGGCATGCCGCAGGCGCTGATCGACGTAGCGGGCGGGCGCAATATTCTCGATGATGTCGAGGCGAGTTGGACGCGGGTCAATTGGGAGAACGTGGTCGAGCGCAATCCGCAGGTGATCGTGATCGTCGATTACGGCGAGGTCACCGCCGAGCAGAAGGAGCAATTCCTGCTGAACAATAAGGCCCTGCAATCGGTGGACGCGATCAAGAACCAGCGCTTCATCGTCATTCCTTACGTGCAAGCCACGCCCGGGATCGACAACGTGCTGGCGGTCGAAACCCTGGCCAAGGGTTTCCACGGCGAATGATCGATCGTCGCTATGCCTTGTTGCTGACCGCCCTCGGCGCGCTGTTGCTGGTGTCGTGCGTGGTGTCGCTGGGCGCAGGCCCGGCGCGGGTGCCGGTGGACGTGGTGTGGCAGATTCTGCTGCACAAGACGTTCGGTATCGGCGAGCAGAACTGGAGCGCCGGGCAGGAACATATCGTCTGGCTGATCCGCGTGCCGCGCATGTTGCTCGGCGCGCTGGTGGGCGCCGGGCTGGCGTTGATCGGTGCGGTGCTGCAAGCGGTGACGCGCAATCCGTTGGCTGATCCGCACCTGCTCGGGGTGACCTCCGGCGCCACTCTCGGCGCGGTGATCGTGGTGCTGCATGTCGGTGAAATCGTCGGGCTGCTGACCTTGCCGATTGCGGCGTTTATCGGCGCGCTGTTGAGCATGCTGGTGGTGCTGATGATCGCCAATCGCAATGGCCGGCTCGACAGTGATCGACTGTTGCTGTGCGGCGTGGCGGTGTCATTCGTGATGATGGCGATTGCCAACCTGCTGCTGTTTCTTGGCGACCATCGCGCCAGTTCGGCGGTGATGTTCTGGATGCTTGGCGGCCTTGGCCTGGCGCGTTGGGAATTGCTCGCGGTGCCGGCGGCCAGCGTGTTGCTGGGGCTGGTGTTGCTGCTGGGCATGGCTCGAGCGTTGAATGCGTTGATGGTCGGCGAACAGACCGCCGTAACCCTCGGCCTGAATGCCCGCACCGTGCGCTTGCGGGTGTTTTTGATTGCCTCGTTGATGACCGGGGTGCTGGTGTCCATCAGTGGCTCCATCGGCTTCGTCGGGCTGATGGTGCCGCACATTGCCCGGCGATTGGTCGGGGCTGAGCATCGACGGTTGCTGCCGGTGTGCGTGTTGCTTGGCAGCCTCTTCCTCGTCTGGGTCGACGTCGCCGCCCGCACCCTGATCGCCCCCGAAGACCTGCCCATCGGCGTCGCCACCGCGGCCATTGGTGGGTTGTTCTTCATCGGCCTGATGCGCCGCCGCTGATCCATTGTGGGAGCGCAACTCTGCGTCTGTTTTATCGTTCCCACGCTCTGCGTGGGAATGCCGCCAGGGACGCTCCGCGTTGCACTTTTGAATGTTTAACGAATGTGTCAAAACATGGAACTTTCCCACGCCTTTTTCAGGTTGTTCGTCGGACGTGGGCCCTCTAGTCTTGGGCTGTCGCTGACAACTCAGCGATCGGGTGTGAGAGCCCGGTAGAGGTTTTAATCCACCGCCAGTACCACCATAATTGCCGCCAGCTTATCCGCTGCCTGCAATGTCCTATGGCGGCTGTGTGCGGGCGGACTTCGGTCCGGCCGGAATTAGTCCTCTACCGGTTTCTCACCCCGCACATAGCTGCCACCACTCCGTCGCGTGAGAAACGACGAGTGATGGTTCCAATTGCTTAGAGGACGTTTCAATGAGTAAGAAAATTGTTCCCGATCCACCCATCGATATCACTACTCCCGAACCCGAAAATTCGCGCGACGACGACCTCCTCAAAGATCGCGAAGCCATAAAACGCGCGCTCGACTACTACCTCGATCCCCCGGCGCAATACACCGAAAAACCCCGGCGCCCCAGCACCATGTTCCTGGTTGCCCCGGATGCCGGCACCGAAAGCCTGCTGGCCCACGCCTGTGAATCGTTGGCCTCAGCGAGTGTCCTGGCCAGCGATTTTGCCAACAATCTAATCGGCCCGCAGCGCCATACAGCGATGGCGATTCAGCAGGTCATCATGCTGGCAGAACTGGCGGTGAACCGGGCGCTGGACAACGTCGACCCGGCGTAATCCCCCGCTCTTTGGGAACGAGCCTTTGTGGCGAGGGGGCTTGTCGGAACGCCGCATCGCCCCGTTGGGTCGCGAAGCGGCCCCAAAACCTGCAACTGCGGTGTATCAGGTACACCGCGTGCAATGGTTTTACGACTGCTTCGCAGCCGAACGGGGGCAAGCCCCCTCGCCACAGGTTTTGTATTCACAGCGCCTTACCTTAACTGACCGGCATTGGGGCAATCCTTCGCCCCAATGTGGCGCATCTTCTCGCACCAACGCGCCAGACGCGGTCTTTCATGGTGCGTCACCCAACCCCCGCAACCGCTCTAATACGACATTTCCTTGCCCTTCCCCGACCGGGCACAGCCCTTGCTAAAGACCCTTCAGTCGTCCGCATCTGCCAACCATAAAAAACTTTAACGTTCATGGAGATCGCACAATGAAGCGTCGCAGTTTGATCAAGGCTTTCACACTATCGGCAAGCATTGCCGCGATGGGCATGGCCTGGACTGTCCAGGCCGCCGAGACCATCAAGGTCGGTATTCTGCATTCGTTGTCCGGGACCATGGCGATCTCCGAAACATCCCTCAAAGACATGGCGTTGATGACCATCGACGAGATCAACGCCAAGGGCGGCGTGAATGGCAAGATGCTGGAACCGGTGGTGGTTGACCCCGCGTCGAACTGGCCGCTGTTCGCCGAAAAGGGCCGGCAGTTGCTGACGCAGGACAAAGTTGCCGTGGTGTTCGGTTGCTGGACGTCGGTGTCGCGTAAGTCGGTATTGCCGGTGTTCGAAGAACTCAACGGCCTGCTGTTCTACCCGGTGCAATACGAAGGCGAAGAAATGTCGCCGAACGTGTTCTACACCGGCGCAGCGCCGAACCAGCAGGCGATCCCGGCAGTGGAATACCTGATGAGCGAAGAAGGTGGTGGCGCCAAACGTTACTTCCTACTCGGCACCGACTACGTGTACCCGCGCACCACCAACAAGATCCTGCGCTCGTTCCTGCACTCCAAAGGTGTGGCCGACAAGGACATCGAAGAGGTCTACACCCCGTTCGGCCACAGCGACTATCAAACCATCGTCGCCAACATCAAAAAATTCTCCGCCGGTGGCAAGACCGCCGTCATCTCCACGGTCAACGGCGACTCCAACGTGCCGTTCTATAAAGAGCTGGCCAACCAGGGCCTGAAAGCCACCGACGTTCCGGTCGTGGCGTTCTCCGTGGGCGAAGAAGAACTGCGCGGCATCGACACCAAACCGCTGGTGGGCAACCTCGCGGCGTGGAACTACTTCGAGTCGGTCGAGAACCCGCAGAACAAGAAATTCGTCGCCGACTGGAAAGCCTACGCCAAAAAACACAACCTGCCGGGCGCCGACAAAGCGGTGACCAACGACCCGATGGAAGCCACTTACGTGGGCATCCACATGTGGGCGCAGGCGGCGGAGAAAGCCAAGTCCACCAACGTCGACAAAGTCCGCGAGGCCCTGGCCGGCCAGACCTTTGCCGCGCCGTCCGGCTACACCCTGACCATGGACAAGACCAACCACCACCTGCACAAACCGGTGATGATCGGCGAGATTCAGGCCGACGGTCAGTTCAACGTGGTGTGGCAGACCGAAGGGCCGATCCGCGCCCAACCGTGGAGCCCGTTCATTCCGGGCAACGACAAGAAGCCAGAGTATGCGGTGAAGAGCAACTGAGCCACTGGGGCCTGAGCACAGAGCTCAGGCCCGACACAACTCCTGTGTGAGCGGGCTTTTGTGGCGAGGGAGCTTGCTCCCGCTGGGCTGCGAAGCGGCCCCAAAAAACGGGACTACTGCGTAGTCCAGCGGGAGCAAGCTCCCTCGCCACAAAGTTTGCTCCCACACTTAGTCCGCGCAAGGACACTGACATGCCCACTGCCTTTTACCGCTTGTTCCTTGCCCTCGCGCTGTTATTGCCGATGGCCACCTACGCCGGCGACGCCGAAGATTTCGTCGCGGCCAATCCCGTGCAGCAAGCCAAGCTTCTGGAAACCTGGGCCGCGCAGCCCGACCCGGCCCGCATCGAACTGATCAACGCCCTGCAACAAGGCGAATTGACGGTCGATGGCCAACCAAAAACCCTGCGCCTGAACAACCGCCTGCGCGGTCTGATCGACACCGCCTTGGCCAGCCATCAGTTGCTCGCCGCCGACGCCAAAACCCGTCTCGCCGCCGCGCAGCAATTGCAGAAAAGCGCCAAGCCGGCACAGCTGAAATTCCTCGACCAGCAGTTGGCTGGCGAAAAAAATGAAAGCGTCCATAGCGCCCTGAGCCTGGCACTGGCCAACCTGCAATTGGTCGACACCGACCCGGCCGTGCGCCTCGCCGCCGTGCGCTTGCTCGGCGAAACCGGCGACCCGCTGGCCCGCACCCGACTCGAAGGTTTGCTTGAACCCGGCGTCGAAGCCGATGCCAACGTGCGTACCGCCGCCGAAACCAGCCTGGCTCAGGTCAAACGCAAATTGTTGATCGGCGAAATGCTCGGCCAGGCGTTCAGCGGCATGTCCCTCGGCTCGATCCTGCTGCTGGCGGCGTTGGGTCTGGCGATCACCTTCGGCCTGCTCGGCGTGATCAACATGGCCCACGGCGAGATGCTGATGCTCGGTGCCTACTCGACGTATGTGGTGCAACTGATGTTCCAGCGCTTCGCCCCGCAAGCCATCGAGTTCTATCCGCTGATTGCCCTGCCAGTGGCGTTTTTCGTCACCGCCGGAATCGGCATGGCGCTGGAACGCACGGTGATTCGTCACCTCTATGGTCGCCCGCTGGAAACCCTGCTCGCCACCTGGGGCATCAGCTTGATGCTGATCCAGTTGGTGCGGCTGGTGTTCGGTGCGCAGAACGTCGAAGTGGCCAACCCGGCATGGTTGTCGGGCGGGATTCAGGTGCTGCCGAATCTGGTGCTGCCGTACAACCGCATCGTGATCATCGCTTTCGCCTTGTTTGTGGTGGTGCTGACCTGGCTGCTGCTGAACAAGACGCGGCTGGGCCTCAACGTGCGCGCCGTCACCCAGAACCGCAACATGGCCGCCTGCTGCGGTGTGCCGACCGGGCGCGTGGACATGCTCGCTTTCGGCCTCGGCTCGGGCATCGCCGGCCTCGGCGGTGTGGCGCTGAGCCAGATCGGCAACGTCGGCCCGGACCTCGGCCAGAGCTACATCATCGACTCGTTCCTGGTGGTGGTACTCGGCGGTGTCGGTCAATTGGCCGGTAGCGTGCTGGCCGCGTTCGGCTTAGGGATAGCCAACAAAATTCTCGAACCGCAGATCGGTGCCGTGTTGGGCAAGATCCTGATCCTCGCGCTGATCATTCTGTTCATTCAGAAACGTCCGCAAGGCCTCTTCGCACTGAAAGGACGGGTGATCGACTGATGAACCAGCCTCTGATGCTCACAGCCACGCAAAAGGCTGGCCCCAAAGTCACGATCGCCGTGGGTGCGGTGATCCTCGTTTTGCTATTGGCGCTGCCATTGTTGTCGCTGCTATCGCCGGTCAGCGTTTTTCACGTCTCGGCCTACACGTTGACCCTGGTGGGCAAGATCCTTTGCTACGCCATCGTCGCCCTGGCGCTGGATCTGGTCTGGGGTTACGCCGGTTTGTTGTCCCTCGGCCATGGCCTGTTCTTCGCCCTCGGTGGTTACGCCATGGGCATGTACCTGATGCGCCAGGCCTCGGGCGATGGCTTGCCGGCGTTCATGACGTTCCTGTCGTGGACAGAATTGCCGTGGTACTGGGCCGGCACCAGCAACTTTCTCTGGGCCATGTGTCTTGTTGTATTAGCGCCTGGACTGCTGGCGCTGGTGTTCGGTTTCTTCGCCTTCCGCTCGCGGATCAAGGGCGTGTATTTCTCGATCATGACCCAGGCCCTGACCTTCGCCGGGATGTTGCTGTTTTTCCGCAACGAAACCGGGTTTGGCGGCAACAACGGCTTCACCAACTTCCGCACCATTCTTGGGTTTGGCATCACTGAACCAGGGACGCGTGCGGTGTTGTTTTTCGCCACGGTGTTGCTGCTGGTGGCGAGCCTGTTCATCGGTTGGCGGCTGGCGCAAAGCAAGTTTGGCCGCGTATTGACTGCGTTGCGGGATGCGGAAAACCGCTTGATGTTCTGCGGCTACGATCCACGCGGTTTCAAGCTGTTTGTCTGGGTGTTGAGCGCGGTATTGTGTGGCTTGGCCGGTGCGCTGTATGTGCCGCAAGTCGGGATCATCAACCCGAGTGAAATGTCGCCGACCAACTCCATCGAGGCCGCCGTTTGGGTGGCGCTGGGTGGTCGCGGCACGCTGATCGGCCCGCTGCTCGGTGCCGGTGTGGTCAACGGCATGAAGAGCTGGTTCACCGTAGCGTTTCCGGAATACTGGCTGTTCTTCCTCGGCGCGCTGTTCATCGTCGTGACGTTGTATCTGCCTAAGGGTGTGATCGGTCTGCTGAAGAAAAGGGGCGAACAATGAGGATCACTGCAACGGCTGAATTCATGCTCGAACCGGTCTTTTTTCCACCAGAGCCCAACAAGGATGCCGGCAGCAGCCGCGATGCCATCGGCCTCGGCCAACGTGCCGGCCCTGGCCTGAATACACGCCACGGCACCATCCTGACCCTGGAAGACATCAGCGTCAGCTTCGACGGTTTCAAGGCCCTGAACAATCTGAACCTGTACATCGGCGTCGGCGAACTGCGTTGCATCATCGGCCCCAACGGCGCGGGCAAGACCACGCTGATGGACGTGATCACCGGCAAGACCCGCCCCAGCCATGGCAAGGCCTGGTTCGGTGAAACCCTGGACCTGACGCAGATGAGCGAAGTGCAGATCGCCCAGGCCGGCATCGGTCGCAAGTTCCAGAAGCCGACGGTGTTCGAGGCCTTGAGCGTGTTCGAAAACCTGGAGCTGGCGCAGAAAACCGACAAGTCGGTGTGGGCCAGCCTGCGGGCTCGTCTGAGCGGTGAACAGAAAGATCGCATCGCCGAAGTCCTGGAAACCATTCGCCTGACCGCCTCGGTCAACCGCCCGGCGGGTTTGTTATCCCACGGTCAGAAGCAGTTTCTGGAAATCGGCATGTTGCTGATGCAAGACCCGCAACTGCTGCTGCTCGACGAGCCGGTGGCGGGCATGACCGACGCCGAAACCGAATTCACCGCCGAACTGTTCAAGAGCCTGGCCGGCAAGCATTCGCTGATGGTGGTGGAACACGACATGGGCTTCGTCGGCTCGATCGCCGACCACGTCACCGTGTTGCATCAAGGCAGCGTGCTGGCCGAAGGGTCGCTGGAACAGGTGCAGGATAACGAGCGGGTGATCGAGGTTTACCTCGGTCGCTAGACCTGCAAATACAAAACCTGTGGGAGCGGGCTTGCCCGCGATGACGATGGCACATCCGACATCAATGTCGACAGACATACCGCTATCGCAGGCAAGCCAGCTCCCACAGGGTTCCGGGTGGAACAGAAGGATTTTAAATATGCTGCAAGTCGACAAGCTGCACCAGTACTACGGCGGTAGCCATATCCTGCGGGGCCTGACGTTTGAGGTGAAGGTTGGCGAAGTCACTTGCCTGCTCGGGCGCAATGGGGTGGGCAAGACCACTCTGCTCAAGTGCCTGATGGGCCTGCTGCCGGCCAAGGAAGGCGCGGTGAATTGGGAAGGCAAACCGATCACCACGTTCAAGCCGCACCAACGGGTGCATGCCGGTATCGCCTACGTGCCTCAGGGCCGGGAAATCTTTGGCCGACTGACCGTGGAAGAAAACCTGCTGATGGGCCTGTCGCGCTTTCCCGGCTCCGAAGCCAAGGAAGTCCCGGCGTTCATCTACGAGTTGTTCCCGGTTTTGCTGCAAATGAAGCAACGGCGTGGCGGTGACTTGTCCGGTGGTCAGCAACAGCAGCTGGCGATTGGTAGAGCATTGGCCAGCCGTCCACGGTTGCTGATTCTCGACGAACCCACCGAAGGCATCCAGCCGTCGGTGATCAAGGAAATCGGCGCAGTGATCAAGCAGCTCGCGGCCCGTGGCGACATGGCGATTTTGCTGGTAGAGCAGTTCTACGATTTCGCCGCCGAACTGGCCGATCAGTACCTGGTCATGTCCCGAGGCGAGATCGTGCAACAAGGGCGCGGCGAAAATATGGAAGCCGAAGGTGTGCGTGGACTGGTTACGATCTAACCTGCAGCCTCCTGACGATAATTAGACGATATGAATTTACCTCTCCCCACTGCGCTGTTTACTCCGAGCTGGCATGCCGAACTGGACTTGGGCTACGCCCGTTTCGGCGACAGCACACGTCCGGTGCAGCGTCGCCACAAAGGCCCGCTGCGGGTGCAGAAGCATCTGTACGCCGAAGGCCCCGAGGTGTGTCAGCACATCATCGTCCACCCACCGGGCGGGATTGCCGGTGGCGATCGGCTGGACATCTCGGCCAGCGTCGGCACGCACGCCTGGGCGCAAATCACCAGCCCCGGCGCCGCCAAGTGGTATCGCGCGGCCGGGCCGGCTTATCAGAAACTCGACCTGCGCATTGCCGCCGGTGCTACGTTGGAGTGGCTGCCGCAAGAGACGATTATCTTCAGCGCCGCTCAGGCTGAACTCAGCACGACCATTGACCTTGAAGGTGATGCGCGGTTGTTCTACTGGGACGTTGTAGCACTGGGGCGCCCCGCCAGCGGCGAACGCTTCGACCTCGGGCATTTTCAGGCGCACCTGGATATCCGCCGCGACGGCCAGTTGCTCTGGCACGAACGCCAGCGCATTGTCGGGGATGACGGTTTGCTGGATTCACCGATCGGGCTGGATGGGCAACCGGTGTTTGCGACGTTGCTGGTGACCGGCGAAGTCGATAGCCAATTGCTGGAGAAGTGCCGCTCGCTGCCCAATGAGGTGCGCGGGGATCTGACGCAGTTGCCGGGGCTTTTGGTTGCTCGATGCCTGGCCAGTGAAGCACTGTTGGCACGAGGTTGGCTGATCGATTTGTGGCGATTGCTCCGGCCTGCGTTGCTCGGCCGCGAAGCCGTCCCACCCAGAATTTGGAGCACCTGAACACGCTCCTACAGGTTGAGTAAATTTTTTAACTGCCGAATATGGATTTCTACGATGGACCTGACCCCACGTGAAAAAGACAAGCTGCTGATCTTCACCGCCGGCCTCGTGGCCGAGCGGCGTTTGGCTCGCGGTGTGAAACTCAATTACCCGGAGGCCATGGCCTATATTTCCGCAGCGCTGCTCGAAGGCGCGCGTGACGGCCAGACCGTGGCCGAGCTGATGCATTACGGCACCACCCTGCTCAGCCGCGAACAAGTGATGGAAGGCATCCCGGAAATGATTCCGGAGATTCAGGTCGAAGCGACGTTTCCCGACGGCACCAAACTGGTCACCGTTCACCAACCGATCGCTTGAGGCCGCGCCATGACTTACCACATCCGCGATGCGCTGCTCGCCGACCTGCCGGCGATCCGCGACATCTACAACGACGCCGTGCTCCATACCACGGCGATCTGGAACGAACAGCCCGTGGACCTGGGCAACCGCCAGGCCTGGTTCAGTGCCCGGCAAGACCAGGGCTATCCGGTGCTGGTGATCGTCGACGGCGACAACAGCGTACTCGGCTACGCTTCATTCGGTGACTGGCGCCCGTTCGACGGGTTCCGCCACACGATCGAGCACTCGGTGTACGTACGCAACGACCAGCGTGGCAATGGCCTCGGGCCGCAACTGATGGACGCCCTGATCGAACGCGCCAAAGGCTGCGGCAAACACGTGATGGTCGCCGCCATCGAAAGCGGTAACGGTGCCTCGATCCGGCTGCACGACCGGGCCGGTTTCGTCGTCACCGGACAAATGCCGCAGGTGGGTACCAAGTTCGGCCGCTGGCTGGACCTGACCTTCATGCAACTGATTCTCGACCCAGGCGTCATGCCTCCCGGTCCCCACAAGGAGTGATACCTATGAACGCCGCCCAACTGCGCCGCGTCAATGTTGAAAGCTTTGCGCACTATCGTCAGGGTCTGATTGATCTGCTGCTCGACGCCGTCGGCTATGGCGCCAGCGTTGGGTTCATGGCGGATCTGGACGCCACTCAGGCCCGAGCCTATTTCGATGAGGTCCAGGAAAACCTCAACAAAGGCAACGTGCTGCTATGGGTGGTGGTCAAGGACGAACAGGTGCAGGCGAGTGTGCAACTGACGTTGTGCCAGAAAGCCAATGGGCTGAATCGCGCCGAAGTGCAAAAACTGCTGGTGCGTGAGCATGCCCGTCGTCGCGGCCTGGGCCAACAGATGATGCATGCCGTTGAACTCGCGGCCCGCCAGCACAAGCGCGGCATGCTCTACCTCGACACCGAAGCCGGCTCCCCCGCCGAAGATTTCTACAAGGCCCTGGGTTACACCCGCGCCGGCGAAATTCCCGACTACGCCTGTGACCCGAATGGCCGCTACAAACCGACCGCCCTCTATTACAAGATTCTCCAAGGAGCCCATTAATGATTCCCGGTGAATATCAGATCCAGCCCGGCGACATCGAACTCAACGCTGGCCGCCGCACCCTCAGCCTGAAGGTGGCCAATAGCGGCGACCGGCCGATCCAGGTCGGCTCGCATTATCATTTTTTCGAAACCAACGACGCCTTGACCTTCGACCGCGCCGCCAGCCGCGGCATGCGCCTGAACATCCCCGCCGGCACCGCCGTGCGCTTCGAGCCGGGGCAGAGCCGAGAAGTCGAGCTTGTCGAACTGGCGGGGTTGCGTCGGGTTTTTGGGTTTGCGGGAAGAGTCATGGGCGACTTATAGATCGACTTCAGCAGCAAGTTACAAGCTTCAAGCTGCAAGAAAGAGCAGTTTGCGGCGCCCCCTATCTGCTTTTACTTGAGGCTTGCAGCTTGAAGCTTGCAACTCAATTGCGAGGAACGAGGAATTGAAGATTTCCCGTCAGGCCTACGCCGACATGTTCGGCCCCACCGTCGGTGACAAGGTCCGCCTGGCCGACACCGAGCTGTGGATCGAAGTGGAACAGGACTTCACCACCTACGGCGAAGAAGTGAAATTCGGCGGCGGCAAAGTCATTCGCGACGGCCAGGGCCAGAGCCAACTGCTGGCGGCAGAAGTTGTCGACACCTTGATCACCAACGCGCTGATCATCGACCACTGGGGCATCGTCAAGGCCGACGTCGGCCTCAAGGACGGGCGCATCGCTGCCATCGGCAAGGCCGGCAACCCGGACATCCAGCCGAACGTCACCATCGCGGTCGGCGCCAGCACCGAAGTCATCGCCGGTGAAGGCATGATCCTCACCGCCGGCGGCATCGACACCCACATCCACTTCATCTGCCCGCAGCAGATCGAAGAAGCATTGATGAGCGGCGTCACCACCATGATCGGCGGCGGCACCGGGCCGGCCACCGGCACCAACGCCACCACGTGCACCTCCGGGCCTTGGCATCTGGCGCGCATGCTTCAGGCCGCCGACGCGTTCCCGATGAACATCGGCCTCACCGGCAAGGGCAACGCCAGCCTGCCGGAACCGTTGATCGAACAGGTCAAGGCCGGCGCCATCGGCCTCAAGTTGCACGAAGACTGGGGCACCACCCCGGCGAGCATCGACAACTGCCTGAACGTGGCCGACCAGTACGACGTTCAAGTGGCGATCCACACCGACACCCTCAACGAGTCGGGCTTCGTCGAAACCACCCTCGCCGCCTTCAAGGGCCGCACCATCCACACCTACCACACCGAAGGTGCTGGCGGCGGCCATGCCCCGGACATCATCAAGGCCTGTGGTTTCGCCAACGTGCTGCCAAGTTCGACTAACCCGACCCGGCCGTTCACCCGCAACACCATCGACGAACACCTCGACATGCTGATGGTCTGTCACCACCTGGACCCGAGCATTGCCGAAGACGTGGCCTTCGCCGAAAGCCGCATCCGCCGCGAAACCATCGCCGCCGAAGACATCCTCCACGACCTCGGTGCCTTCTCGATGATCAGCTCCGATAGCCAGGCGATGGGCCGGGTCGGTGAAGTCATCACGCGCACCTGGCAGACCGCCGACAAAATGAAAAAGCAGCGCGGCCCGCTGCCACAGGATGGCGAAGGCAACGACAACTTCCGCGCCAAACGCTACATCGCCAAATACACCATCAACCCGGCGATCACCCACGGCATCAGCCACGAAGTGGGCTCGGTGGAAGTGGGTAAATGGGCGGATCTGGTGCTGTGGCGCCCGGCGTTTTTCGGGGTCAAACCGACGCTGATCCTCAAGGGCGGTGCCATTGCGGCCAGCCTGATGGGTGACGCCAACGCTTCGATCCCGACGCCGCAACCGGTGCACTACCGCCCGATGTTCGCCAGCTACGGTGGCTCGCTGCATGCCACCAGCCTGACGTTTATCAGCCAGGCGGCGCAGGAGGCCGGTTTGCCCGAAACGTTGGGCCTGAAAAAGAAAATCGCGGTGGTCAAAGGTTGCCGTGACGTGCAGAAAACCGATCTGATCCACAACGATTACCTGCCAAATATCGATGTCGATCCGCAGACCTATCAGGTCAAGGCCGATGGTGTGTTGCTGTGGTGTGAACCGGCAGAAACCCTGCCGATGGCTCAGCGCTACTTCCTGTTTTGAGTCGCTGGATACGTCACAAGCAAAGGCCTCGAACATCTGTGTCGAGGCCTTTGGTTTTGCCCGCATTGCTAACTGTGTGCAACACCAAGCAGCGCTAAGCGGGCCCGATCCATCGCTTGCCGGGTCAGTATTCTCAACCGTTGCCTGATTTGCTGATCGATGTCCTCCAGCGCCTGGGTGTAGTCATCGTCACTCATGAGCTGACCCTCGGCGAAGTCGTTTTCGTCGTTGCCCAACTCGCGACACAACTGGTTGACCTGCACATCCAGGGCAGACTTCGCCTTCGGGGCAACCGCCTCGGCCCGACGTAGCAACGCGTCCTGTAACTCGGTGATGGCGTCAATCCGTCGTTTCAAGCCATTCAGTTCATCAGGGTACGAAGTCTCCAGCCAGGTTTTCCAGACAGGTTGCTCAAGCAACCGATCCGGCAGCAGATCACCTTCCTCCAGCGCCACGATCCGCTCGAACGCCGCGTCGATCATCTGCCGGGTCACCCCGGCGATCTTGCGAAACTGCATGCCCCGGGCCTGCCATGGCAGAGACAGACGCTCGGCCAGGTCGGTCATGTAGGCCAAGTGGACTTCCACTTCATCGATCGTGCCGGTGACATTGTCATGTTCGTCAACCCGCCGGAACTGCTCGCCTGCCGCCACCCGCGCGGCGACCCGTTGACGGGCGATGGCGCCGATCTCATCGAGGCGAGACTTGCCCAGCGCCAGTTCCAGCAATTGTGGTTCGATCAGGTCCAGACGACCCAGGGCATAGGCCTCATGGATCAGCACCTGCACCCCCATGGCGTTGAACAGTTGCGTCCCACCGTCCACGCATTCGGTGGGCGCGGCGGCTTCGGCGAACAACCTGACCCGCAGTTCGCTGTTCTGTGCCATGGCCTCGAGCATCCGCCAGACCTTGGCGGTCAAGTCCACCCGATAGGCGCCGCCGGCCGTGAAGTCGGCGGACTGGGTGAGCCTGCGGATTTCATTGAAGAACGGTAGCGAGTCGAACTCATCCTCAACGTCGTACCAGACTTCCTGCCCGGCCAGCCATTGCGACTCCGTCAGCCCCTGAGACCACTCCAAACTGTCCAGCGTGCCTCGGGGCGGATACAGACGCTCGGGGTCCAGGCCGACCGACTCGATGTATAACCTGAGGGTGTTCAGATTGTCCGGCGAGATCCAGCGCGGCTCTTGACTGATCAAAGTGCGCGCCAACAATTCGGCGCGAAATGAGCCGGGAGCGACATCCGGTACCCGAGTGATCGGGTTATAGCGCAAATCCAGATGAATATTGTGTGGGCGCGGCTGGGAAAACAGCCCCACAGGCCAACTGTCCAGGCCCGTCTCGCTTAGCAACAGTGTCTGCAGGCCTGGCATCCGACTGACGTCAGGGTTGAGCTTCAACGGGTTGCCGCTCAAGTCTAAAGACCTCAGGCGGGTCAACCTCTTCAGACGTGCGACCGCCAGCACATCCAGTTCGATGCGGTTGTCATTGAGGTACAGATCGGTGAGATGGCTCATGTCACTGACCGCCTGCGGAATAGTGGTCAGCCGATTGCCTTGCAGATTGAGCTGCCTGACCCGATGGAACGCCTCCAAAAAAGGCTCAGCCTGCGCAGTGAGCTCGCCATTGCTCAGGCTCAGCATGGTGACATGGTCAAAGTTGGCTTCCAGCTTCGGCAGGGTCGCCAGGTGGCGACCCATCATTGGAATGTTGTCCAGCAGCAATGCCTGGGGCAGAACCACACCCGCTGCCTCGGATCCCGGTGGCCCGGCTCGGCGCCAGCACTGCCTGATCGTTTTATAGAGCAGGTTTCGCGACCGCCCCTCCGCCAGACCCGCCGAGCTGAATCGAAACGAGGCGGTGGGCGATTTCAGCCAGCGTTGCAGCGCCCGGTTCAACTGATTGAACTCAACCTCCAGCGCTGTAAGACGCTCATGCGCCGAGCCGCCATTCTGAGTGAACCCCGCCAGCAAGGTCTCGACCTGCTCTTGTGTGAACCCCGGATATAGCGAACGGGCTCGACGACGCAACCCCAAACCGTGCGGTGCTTGCTGTGCGTAATTTTGCATACCGCCACGAAGACGCATGATGGACGGATCATAAAAAGGCTTGAGTACAGGGTTTTCCAGCAATACAGGCTCAAATTGGTCGCGCACCAGCGGATGTGTCTGGATCCTGTTTTCCAGCCGTTGCGCCTCGTGGATATCAAAGCCCAGGGTCATGCGCTGGGTATCGGGTAACGCGTGCAGCACCGCGGCATACAGTGTGTCGTCACCATGCAGGTGCTGATCGAGCGCATCCCGTGCCTGGTATTGGCCGTCTTCCCCGAGAATCAACAGCTTGCGCATCGGTGCGTCCACCGGGCCGATACTGTCGAACAACCGGCCTTGAGCCGAGTATTCGCGAATTTCCAGCCGCAGATCACTCGGCCAGCCTGGCAGGGTCTCAAGCGAGTGCAAGGCCAGCCGGGTCGTGTCGGTGCTATACAGTTCTTTGAGGTATAGCCCTTCATAAGCGCGAGCCAAGCGTATTTGCTGCTCCGCGTGTCGGGCCTGTTGCGCCAGGTTCAGGGGCGTGCGTTGTTTCTCGTTCAAATGTTGCAAGTCCGCGGGATCTGCATGACGCAACAGATCCTCGGCCATGCTGATCGAGAGATCCGGATAGTCGCTTTTGAGCCGTCGCACCAACAGATTGTCCGAGCGTTCGCGACGCGAATACAGGTAATCGAAAAGTCGTCTTTGCGATTGTCGTGCCTGCCCGCCAAGCAGCTCTCGGGTGGCCTTGATACGCGCCTGACGGTCACCGCCCAGCCATTGGCCAAGGAGTTCACGAAGCTCATGCTCATCAAGGAACTCGACAACACGCTCAGGTAACATTCCGGCGACAAGCTCTTGTCGGCTCATGCGCAATGTATGCGCCGGTAACGCACTGGCAAAACCCTCCTTGATCGACGAGCCTGACAGATTCGCTGCGTCGAAAACCTCGATGGCCTTGCCCTCGGGCCAGCCCCGCACCTCAGTCATGAACCGCGGTACAAGCTCAGCCCATTCGTCATCGATCCGATTGCCGAGAATTCGTCCTGCGCAATCCTCGGCATCGGCATACGCGTTAAAGCGCTTAAGCGTGTCGCGTAATGAGGCGGGCGGCGTTTCGTGCTCCACGTGGAGCCAGCGCAGCATATCCTCATGCACGCCGCTGACGACCGCTATGTGTTCCAGGGTTTCATCGCAGAACCTATCCACTGAAGCCCCCAGACGCCGGAGCAACCGGCTCTTGTCCCATTCAAGCGGTTGATCGAGTTCGGTCTTCCAGCTGCCGGCGCCGTTGTGCTCCAGCAGCGGCTGATAAGCATCGGGCCGGCTCGGATGCTGGAGGTGATGCTGCCCGGTCTCCGGATCCTGCACCAGCGCATAGCATTTGTCGTCGAGCCGCAACAGGTCCTGTTCTTGATACCGGAACAGGCCCTCTTCGCTGACCGGTGCATCCACCGGCAAGACCATCACTTGTTCATAGGGTTTCAGGTCCGGGTTCCACAACCGCTCCTTGCCGGCCACCTCCACCGGTCTGAGATCTTCGACAAATGGCGAGATGTTGATCGGGGCCAGCCTGCCACTGGGCAAAACGTGCCCGGCGCCCATGAGCGCCAACTGCGCAAAGTTGATCAACACGCCGTTGATGTACGCCGAGGCCTGCGCCTTATCACCCTTACTCCAGTCTTCGATGCCCTCGGCCAGTTCCGCGAGCATCTGCGCGACCATGATTCCCAGCATGGCTTCGCCAAGACCGGGCACCAGCATCGCGGTGAAATTGAAGAGGTTCCAGCCAATCGACAGATAGCTGGTCAAGCGTTTGAAGCGGGCGGTGGCGTCTTCGTCGTCGGTCGGCACGGCGATGCATCGCGCATCGGCAATGGCCTTGTCGCGGCGTTCGAGAAACAGTGTCTGCCACAACTCACCGGTAATGAGATTGGTGAACGGTTCTGCGTTGGGATTCTCGACCGCCGTTTCGCGCCACCACGGGCCCATGTCGAGAGGTTCGCGCTGCTGCCAGGTGAAGGTCGTGAGGCGTTCGTTGACCCGGGCAAAAAAGTGCCCTTTATCTTTGTGTGCCACAAATCGGCTGAAAAAGGTCTGGTACCCGGTATTTCGCAACTGACCGAGCAGGGTTGTCATGAACGCGGTCAGCGATGGGTATTCCTTCAACGGCTGTTGCGGATCCTCTGGCACATAAGCGATCAGCGGACCGGATAAACGGCTCTGCCGGTAAATATCTTCTCTGCGCAACAGTTCATCGTCCACACCCTGCGCACCATTGGCAAAGAACGCCTGCAACAGTTTGTATTGCTCGTATTCTCGCCCTGGCAACACTGGAATGCGCTGCGACCAGTCCAGCCAGAACTTCAAGGTGACGGGGGTCAGGGCATCGATGGCGCGTTTGATCTGCGACGGTTCGCTGACCGCGCTGAACAACACGATGCCGGTCAACCTGAAACCCATCAGCGATAAACGATGAGCGTGCAACGGGCGGTCGTACAACGTGATACCCGCGCGGTTCTCACAGACATCGCACAGTTTGGCGTAGGCGTGATCGCTGATATCGCCCTTCAATCGGGCAACCAGCGCCGCCACCTGAAAGGCTGCCTTCTCGCTGGCGATTGAATCTTGCTGCAAGGTTCGCTGCGCCATGGGTGTTGCGGGCAACAGGATGGATTTGATGTGTTGCTGGTATTGCTCACCAATATTCAGACTTCGGCATAACGACGCAAACCTTGGCAACGTGATCTGCGGGACCCGCGTAAGACCGCCACGGGCATCCTTGCGATAGATACCGGAGCTGCTGCGCCATGCATCTTGCACGGTTTCAGACGTTTCGAAATTATGTAATGCCGCCTCCAACAAGGTAGATGAGCGGACGCGACTGGCGCCGGTATCGATGCCGAAGATGATCTTGCTCGGCACTTCAAGTTGCACGACCCAATCATCAACGTTTTCGACCACATTAAAGTTTTCTTTTAATAACGAACCGAGCAGAGGCTCGGCGAATGCCTTTATCTCCTGTTGCAAATTAGCCAGCGTCTTGTCCAGCACGGCCTGCAAGCGCCAGCGCCGTTCAATCAGTGCTTTAAGCTGTTGGCGGTCGATGGCTCGCGCGTCGCCATACCAATCGGGAGTCTGTGGATCCAGCTCCGTAAGGGCTTTCAACCTTGGCGCCGATGTACGCTTGATCGAGTCCGGGATAACACCGAGTACGCGACTGTAATGCCTGCCGTTATTTTCGATTTGAGACGCTTCAGACGTTTCCAGCGAATTGCTTCCATGCAAATCAGCCACTGTTCAATCACCTTGCTGTCAGGTCGGGAATCAACAGCTTTATTCACCCTCGGCAAAAACAAAAGACGAAATATCGGGTAAGCCCTCCCTTGAAAAGGCACTGGAACCTTCGAAAATCATGTGGCCGAAAATACACAGATACCACCACGCAGCCGTGGGCATATGCCAACCGGTGAGCGGTCTTCTTTTCGCAATCAAAAGCGCTACTATGCGACTCGCTGTCTCGCACTCAGGTAACCGCCATGCGCCTTTCCGAATTCATCGTGTTACACGTTGACCGCATCGTCGATGAATGGGAGCAATTCGCCAAAACCATCACCCCTGCCGCCGAATCCATGGACCGCACCGCACTGCGCGACCATTCAAGGTCGATCCTGCTGGCGGCTGCGCGGGACATGACCAAGCCCCAGAGCGCCAGCGAGCAGCTGGCCAAAGCCCGTGGCGAAGGCCCGGAAAAGACCCCGAGCCTGGACGAAGCCGGCGCCAGCCATGGCGAGCTGCGGCATACCGTGGGGTTTGACCTGGTACAGATGACCAGCGAGTTTCGCCATTTGCGCGCGTGTGTGATCCGCCTGTGGGTCGATAGCCTGGACACCCCCGACATCGCCTATTTCCAGGACATGATCCGTTTCAACGAAGCCATCGACGAAGCCCTGGCCGAATCTACGGCGGCCTATGCCGAGCAGGTCAATCATTCCCGGGACATTTTTCTGGCAATTCTTGGCCATGACCTGCGCGCACCGCTGCAAGCGGTGAGCATGTCCACCGAAATACTGATGCGTAAAACCAACCTAGAGGGCGACGCATTGACCTGTGCGCTCCACATCAAGCGTGGCACCCGCCACATGGCGGTGATGGTCGGCGATTTGCTGGAGCTGGTCCGCAGTCGCCTGGGCAAGAGCCTGCCGATCGAACCGGCGCCCATGGATCTGGCCGATACGGCGCGTGAAGCGATTGCCCAGGCCTGCGCTGCTCAGCCGCAATGCGATCCGAGATTGAGCGTGGAAGGCGATACCCAAGGTGTGTGGGATGGCCGAAAGCTCAATCAGATGCTGCAGAACCTGATCGGCAATGCCTTGCAACACGGTTCGAACAACAGCGCGGTCAAGCTCACTCTCAGGGGCGAAGCGGACAGCGTTCGGCTCACCGTGCACAACGACGGTGCGCCGATTCCACCCGAGGCGCTCCCCACGCTCTTCGATCCACTGGTACGCAGTGCCGACGAAGCGCTCAACGGGCCGACCACTAGCCTCGGTCTGGGACTGTTCATCGTCAGGGAAGTGGTCAAGGCCCATCAAGGGACGATCGACGTCAGCTCCAATGAGGCCGATGGCACGATGTTTACCGTGGTGTTGCCAAGAAAGGTATGAGGCCCTGTAGCGTTTATAGCTACTCGACCAGCAACCGCCCCAACCGCTGCTTGAGCATGCGGTTCTCGGCCCGCAGTTGCTGGACTTCTTCCAGCAGGTCCAGCGCCAGCGCGACGCCTTCCCATTCCAGCTCCAGGTCGCGCCGCAGCTTGGCGGCGCGCTTGGCCAGTGCCAGCTCATAATCGGTGAAACGCCAATCCTTGGGCTCTGTTCCCTGAGGTTCGAGGATGCCGTGTTCGACAATCTCGATCACGTGCACGTCCGACAGTTCGGTCGCCTCGCAGAATTCTGCCAGGTCCAATAGAACGATCACGGGGTCGCTCATGATTGGCTACTCCTTATCTCTGAATCAAAAATTCTCTCGCGGATCGAAAGCGGCTTTTTTCGCCAGCTCCTCCCACAACGCCTTGACGTCATGGTCGAGTTTTTTCGGCATCACCGCCTTGAGTTGCACGAACAGATAGCCACGGTGCCCGGCCTTGTGCAGCAGCCCGTGACCCTTGGCGCGCATGCGCTGGCCATTCTGGCTGCCGGCCGGAACCTTGAGGTTGATCTTGCCGGTCAGGGTCGGCACCGCGACTTCGGTACCCAGCGCCAGCTCCCATGGGGCCAGCGGCAAGGTGATGATCAGGTTCTCGCCTTCGACGTCGAATTTTGGATGCGGCGCAAAACGAATGGTCAGGTACAGGTCGCCATTGACCCCGCCGCCGATGCCCGGCGCACCCTGGCCCTTGAGGCGGATACGCTCGCCGTCGGTCACGCCGGCGGGGATCTTCACGTTCAGGCTTTTGCTGGTGTTGCTGACATGCTGGCCTGCAGCGTTGTACTGCGGCACCTGGAAGCTGACTTTCTTTGATTCGGTCGAGAGGGTTTCTTCCAGAAAAACCGGTAATTCCATTTCCACGTCTTGCCCTCGACGCCCGGTGCTGCGACGCGACTGTCCACCTCCAAAACCAGGCCCACGGTTGCCGAAGATCGAACTGAAGAAGTCCGAAAAATCGCCCGTGTCCTGACCACCACCACCAAACCCACCGCGGCTCTGCCAACCCGGTGGCCCCTGAAAGGGCTGACCGTGGTGGCCGTATTTGCGCAAGTCGTCATATTCGGCGCGCTTGTCGGCGCTTTTCAGCGCCTCATAGGCCTCCGAAGCGTCCTTGAATTTGGCCTCGGCGTCCTTTTCCTTGCTGACGTCGGGGTGGTATTTGCGCGCCAGCTTTCGATAGGCAGCCTTGATCGCCTTGTCGTCCGCGGTCGGCTCCACACCGAGAATCTTGTAATAGTCTTTGAAGTCCATCGAGGGAATCACCATCCATTATCGAAATCGCGCCGCTCGTCACAGCATGCTCTTGTTTGCAGCATCTGGATTGACCGATCTCAAAATTGTGACCGGGCAGCGCATCAGAAGTTTATCGGCAGCAGGCGCGGTTCTTGCGATCGCCCTGAGGGCTGCCAAGCCTATGCAGGGAAGTTTGGGGGTGATGGACCATCTTTCAAGCGCTAATCGCTGCGATTTAACGGATAGTCGGCCTTCGAATCTCCGCCGCACTGACATACACTGCGCGGCCGTTTTTTAACCGGAACTCGAAAGACATGAAAAACGCATCTCCAGCCCGTGCCTGCGGTATCGACTTCGGCACGTCCAACTCCACCGTCGGCTGGCTGCGCCCCGGCATGGAAACGCTGATCGCGCTGGAGGACGACAAGATCACCCTGCCCTCGGTGGTCTTCTTCAATATGGAAGAACGCCGCCCGGTGTACGGCCGGTTGGCGCTGCACGAATACCTGGAAGGCTACGAAGGCCGGCTGATGCGCTCGCTCAAGAGCCTGCTCGGTTCCAAGCTGATCAAGCACGACACCAGCGTCCTGGGCACCGCGATGCCGTTCAAGGACTTGCTCGGGTTGTTCATCGGCCAATTGAAGAAGCGCGCCGAAACCGCCGCCGGTCGTGAGTTCGAGGAAGTGGTGCTGGGCCGTCCGGTGTTTTTCGTCGATGACGACGAACTGGCCGACCAGGAAGCCGAGAACACCTTGGTGGACGTGGCCCGTGCCATCGGTTTCAAGGATGTCTCGTTCCAGTACGAGCCGATTGCGGCGGCGTTTGACTATGAGTCGACCATCGAAAAAGAAGAACTTGTGCTGATTGTGGACATCGGCGGGGGTACGTCGGACTTCTCGCTGGTGCGCCTGTCGCCTGAGCGCCGCAACCACGACAATCGTCACGACGATATTCTCGCCACCGGCGGCGTGCACATCGGCGGGACCGATTTCGACAAGCAGCTGAGCCTGCAAGGCCTGATGCCGCTGTTCGGCTACGGCAGCCGCATGAAAAGCGGCGCCTACATGCCTACCAGCCACCACATGAACCTGGCGACCTGGCACACCATCAACTCGGTGTACTCACAGAAGTCGACCCTGGCCCTGGGCAGCATGCGTTACGACATCGAAGACACCGGCGGCATCGATCGCCTGTTCAAGCTGATCGACCAACGCGCCGGGCATTGGCTGGCCATGGAGGTCGAAGAAACCAAGATCCAGCTGACCCACGCCGACAGCCGCCATGTGCCGCTGGATCGTATCGAACCGGGTTTGAGCGTGGAATTGAGCCGGGCACTGTTCGAGTCGGCCATCGACAACTTGCTGGAGCGGGTGCGCAACAGCGTGACCCAATTGCTGAACGACGCCAATGTGCGGGTCGATCAGGTGGACACGGTGTTCTTCACCGGCGGTTCGAGCGGGATTCCGGCGCTGCGCAACAGCGTCTCGGCCATGTTGCCGAATGCGCAGCATGTGGAAGGCAACATCTTCGGCAGTATCGGCAGTGGGTTGGCGATTGAAGCGGCCAAGCGTTACGGCCCGATGGATTGAGCTGAAACCCTGTGGCGAGGGGGCTTGCTCCCGTTGGGCTGCGCAGCAGTCCCTTCTTTTGGGGATAAGAGGGGCCGCTTCGCGACCCAACGGGGGCAAGCCCCCTCGCCACAATTAGATCAACACTGGATCAAACCATCCCCGCCAGCTTCAACTCACTCTTCAAATACGCGTAATAAATCGGCCCCGCCACCACCCCCGGCAGGCCGAACGCGGCTTCGAACACCAGCATTGCCAGCAGCAACTCCCACGACTTGGCACTGATCTGCCCGCCGACGATGCGCGCGTTGAGGAAGTATTCGAGCTTGTGGATAAAAATCAGATACCCCAGTGCCGCCACCGCCACCCAGATCGACAGCGACAGGCCGACGATGGTGATCAAGGTGTTCGACATCAGGTTGCCGATCACCGGTAGCAGGCCGAGCAGGAAGGTCAGCACGATCAGGGTTTTGGTCAGCGGCAGCTTGATCCCGAACATCGGCAGGACCACCGCGAGGAAAATCCCGGTGAAGAACGTGTTGAGCAGGGAAATCTTGATCTGGGCGAAAACGATGTTGCGAAACGCCTGGACCAACAGGTGCAAACGGTCGAACAGCGCCGCGGCCAAGGGCTTGCGCTTGGTCAGGTCCGGCGCTCGCTGCAAGGCGATGATCGCCCCCAGCACCATGCCGATCAGCAGCGTCACGAACATGTGCGCCGCGTCCTTGCCCACCAATTGCAAGTCGCTGAGGTGCTTGCTCATCCACTCGCCGATGGCCACCCGGAACTCGGCGGCACTGGCCGGCAAATAAGCGTCGACGAACGGCGGCAACTGCCCGCGTGCGCGATCGACCACCACCATGAATTTGTCGAGAGAAGCGCCGGGGTTTTCCGCCTCGTGCAGCAGGAAACTGATCGCACCGGCAAAGATCAGCGCCAGCACACTGACCACTAATGTCCCCAGCAATGCCACCGCCAGCCAGCGTGCGCGCCGGCCTTCGATCAGCCGCTGCAATTGCGGCGTGAGCATGTTGACCAGTTCGAATACCAACAACCCGGCCAGCAGGCTGGGCAGCAATCGCAGAGGGAGTACCAGCAGCAAACCACCAAAAATGATGACCCAGCTGATGAACAACAAGACCTGACGCTGAGAAAACGCTGACATACAGCCTCAAAACGAACGACGTAAAAGGATTGGCAGTCTGCCAGCGTTCCGGCGCCGAAGCGAGCAAACACGAACCTGTGGGAGCGAGCCTGCTCGCGATTGCATCAACGCGGTCCTGCGTGATACCGAGTCGCCTGCATCGCGAGCAGGCTCGCTCCCACACTGTTTATTTTTTCTTCAGGCAATCGCTCATGAAGGCCTTGCGCGCATCGCCCTTGAGGGCCTGGGTCGTGGCGTCGGCGTTACAGGTTTTCATCTTCTCTTGCTGAGGAGTCATGGGTTTGGCGGCATCGGCGGCCGGTGCGGCTTTGAGGCAAGTGCTCATGAAGGCCTTGCGCTCATCGCCCTTGAGGCTCTTGGCGGTAGCGTCGGCATTGCAGGTGGTCATCTTGTTCTGTTGGGCAGTGGCAGCGAACCCCTGGGAGCAGAGCAGCAAACCGATCATCAACAACGGGACACGCAACATCTTCATGGAGTGTTCTCCTTGTTACCGCACCGATGGGTACGGCCTCGCTCTGGAGTGTAGACAAAGCCCGTTACACCTTCATCTGCTATCGAGTTGGCTGCGCCGATACTGTTCCGGCGTACACCCGGCCTGGCGCTGAAACATCGCGATAAATGCCGAACCGGTGCTGTAGCCCATGTCAAAGGCGATTTCCTGAATGCTGCGGTGGCTGTCCAGCGCTTCGATTGCCGCCAGAAACCGCAGCCGTTGCCGCCACTCCCCGAAGCTCATGCCCAACTCACGGACAAACTGCCGGGCCAAGGTGCGCTCACTGACGTGAATCTGCCCGGCCCAATGTGCCAATGGCCGATTATCCCCAGGCTCGGCCTGCAAGGCCTCGAGGATTCCAAGCAACCCGGGGCTGCTGGCGTAGGGCAAATAACACTCATGCATCGGTGCCTGTTGCAGTTGGTCCACCAGCACTTGAGCCAGACGCTTGTCTGCATCGAGCTCGGGAATTTTCACATCGCGGGCGGCGAAGTCCTTGAGGATCGCCTTGAGAATGTCGCTGATCGCCAGGGTGCAGGCCTGCTGCGGCAAATCGCGACACAGCGTCGGCGCGAGGCAGACCGCACGATAGTTGATCGGCTGATTACTATAGAAACTGTGCTCGGTCCCGGGTGGCACCCACACGGCGTATTGCGGCGGCGACATGAAGCGGCGGCTGCCGATTTCCATATGCAAGACCCCATTGGCCGAATACTCCAGCGTGCCCCAAGGGTGATGGTGGGCCGAAGCGTACTGGTGGCGGTTGAAGTCGGCATAACGGAAATAGACCGGGGCCGGCAATTCGCTGAAATCCAGCAGGTCGATGTGTTTGTTGTTCATGCTGTCCGGAATCAGAGGCAGGTTGTCTGGATCGCAGTATAGGCTTTGATCCAGACAGACGGATAATTCCCCCTCATTAACGTTCTGGCTCTTTTCCGATGCAATACGCTTATCCCCTGCTGGCCATTTTCATTTGGGCCGGCAACACCGTGATCAACAAACTGGCGGTCGGCGCAATCTTCCCCGCCGAAATCGGCTTCTACCGCTGGCTGCTGGCCGCAATGCTGTTCACGCCGTTCATGCTCAAACCGGTAATCGCCCACTGGCCGCTGATCCGCCCGAACCTGGGCAGGATTTTCATCCTCGGCGTGCTGGGCATGGCGGTTTACCAGAGCCTGGCTTACTTCGCTGCGACGCTGACTTCGGCCACTAACATGGGAATCATTTTGTCGCTGATGCCGTTGATGTCACTGGCCATGGCGATTGTCAGCCTCGGCCAACACCTGACCGCCGGAGCGCTGGCCGGTGCGGTATTGTCGTTTGCCGGTGTTTTGGTGGTGGTGTCGTCCGGCAGCCTTGGCGCGTTGCTGGAGCACGGGGTGAACCTGGGCGACGCGATGATGCTGATCGCCACGCTGGCTTATGCGGTTTACAGCACCTTGCTGAAGAAATGGCAGCTGCGCTTGCCGCCGCTGGTGTTGCTGTATTTGCAGGTGCTGGTCGCGGTGGTGGTGCTGTTTCCGCTGTTCCTCGCGTCACCGAAGGTCGGCCCGACCCTGCAGAACATTCCGCTGGTGCTCTACGCCTGCCTGTTGGCCTCGATGCTTGCGCCGCTGGCATGGATGCAAGCCGTGGTGCGCCTGGGGCCGAGCCGGACCACGCTGTTTTTCAATCTGCTGCCGTTGATTACGGCGCTGATTGCGGCGGTGGTGCTGCATGAGCAGTTGGCGTTGTATCACTTGGTGGGTGGGGTGTTGACGTTGGGTGGGGTTATTTTGTCGGAGCGCTGGACCACCGTGTTGGGCCGCGCATAACCCTTTGTGGCGAGGGAGCTTGCTCCCGTCGCAATTCAGGGCTGCTTCGCAGCCCAACGGGAGCAAGCTCCCTCGCCACAGGGATCTAAACCCCGGCGGCCTTCAACCGCGCCGCATGCTCGACAAACAAGCGCACCGGCTCTGCGCCCTTGCCCACCAGCCCCAGCGATTGGTTGACGATATCGAAGTGATCCATCGGGTATTGATCGCCAATCACCGTCCCCAGATGCGAGCTGTAGCGCCCGACCATCCCGTCACACTGCCCTGCTTCACGCACGAAGGTTTTGGCAAACAACCGGCAACTGCGGTTGGTCCCATCGAACAGGTTGCACCCGCGATCGCTCTTGCCCGGCTGGAGAGTCCCCGACCAGGAGTAATAGCGCACGCCATAGACCTCTTCCGGACCGTGCCCGCCCCAGGTTTCAGGCAGGCCTTGTGGATAACGTTGATTGAACAGCGCCACGCCTGCCGTGGTCAGCGAGTGGTGCGAAGCCGGGATATCCACCGGCAGTTTCGGCCCGCGATAACCGGTTTCCAACAGGCACATCAACGCGCTGACCAGCCACAGCAAAAAGCTCAGCAGCCGGCCCTTGGCGCTATCCGCCGGATAATGTGTGTGCAGATAGTCCGCCAGCTCCGAGCCATGGTTGGGCCCGGCCACTGACGTCACCGAGGCCACTTGGTCCGGGCGTTTTGCTGCGGCGTAACGGGCGGTCAGCGAGCCTTGGCTGTGGCCGATCAGGTTGACCTTCTCGGCCCCGGTGTCGCGCAGAATCTCGTCGATCCGCGCCAGCAACTGCTCACCGCGCACCTCGGTTGAATTGAGCGGCGAGACTTGCACCGCGATCACGGTCGCCCCATCCCGGCGCAACGCCGAAATGATCCCGTACCAATAGGGATAGAACACCAGACGGATAAACCCGAGCATCCCCGGGACCAGTACCAACGGGTAACGCGTGGCGGAACCTTGCGACATGGATGAACATCCTTGTGATCGGAGAGATGAAGCAAGGCCGGATGCAAGGCATCAGCCAAGCATCGTCACCCAAGATGACAACTCGACGACCAGTTTATGACATCCGCCTACTTCAACCCCACCACGCCCGCCACAATCAGCCCGACCGACACCAGCTTGAGCGCGGTCAGGCTTTCACCCAGTAGCGCAAAGCCGAGAAACACCGTGCCCAGTGAACCGATGGCGGTCCAGATCGGGTAGGCGATGCTCACCGGCAATTCGCGCATGGCCAGCGTCAGAAAGTAAATCCCGCCCACCGCCGCCACCGCGGTAATCACCGAAGGCCAGAGCCGGGTGAAGCCTTCGGCGTACTTCATGCCCATGGCGAAGGTAACCTCGAACCCGGCGGCGATCAGCAAGAACAACCAGGCCATTTAGAACTCCCTGGCCAGGGCCAGCAAACGCTGCTCGGCCTCGGCCACGGACACCTGGAAGGTGCGTTCGGCGGACTCTTCGCCCTCAGCGGCAACGACCGTGACGTCGGTGATGCCAATGAACCCCAGTGCCGTGCGCAAAAACGGATCGGCATGGTTCATCGCTTCAAGTTCACCACCCGGCCCGAAGCCGAAACCGCCGCGACTGGTGACAATCAACGCCTTCTTGCCCTGCACCAGCGGTTCGTATTGAGCGATGCCGTTGTCCAGGGTGTGATTGAACGTCAGCCCGAGCCGCACAATCTGGTCGACCCAGGCCTTGAGGCCACTGGGCACGCTGAAGTTGTACATCGGCGTGGAAATCACCAACAGATCATGACCGAGCAACTCCCTCACCAATTCATCGCTGAGCGCCAAATCAGCCCGCATCGACAGCGGTCGCGCTTCAGGTTCCGGATGAAAAGCGGCCGCCACAAAGGCTTCGTTGACGGGAGGAATCGACGCCCGACCGACTTCTCGGCGTGTCAGTTGCGACTGCGGATTGCGCAGCTGCCAGGCTGAAAGAAACACCTCGGCCAGACGCCGGGAATGAGAACGTTCGCCACGAGGGCTGGCATGAACGGCAAGAATTGCGCTCATCTGAATCTCCTTGAAGGCTAAACTGAAACGGCTTGTGGTTGCAGCTTGAAGCGCGTAGCCGCTCCTCTTCAAATGAGTAGAAATCAGTCTGGATGAATCTATTTCACCCATGGAGTGTTAAATGTTTGCCTCGTTGCCGCTGACCGCCCTGCGCGCCTTCGAATCCGCCTCGCGCCTGCTGAGCTTCAAAGCCGCCGCCGAAGAACTCTCGGTGACGCCGACGGCGGTTTCCCATCAGATCCGCTCCCTGGAAAACTGGCTCGGCGTGCCGCTGTTCGAACGACTGCCACGGCAAGTGCGACTTACCGAATGCGGCGAGCGACTGTTCCGCAGCCTGCACGGCGCCCTGCTGGAAGTGGCGCAAAGCGTCGATACCTTGCGCCCGCAACGCAGCGGCACGAGCCTGACGATTTCCACCACGGCCGCCTTCGCCGCCCTCTGGCTGGTGCCTCGGCTGGGACGGTTTTATGCCCGCCACCCGAACATCAACCTGCGGCTGGACACCCATTGCGAAGTCATCGATTTGCATCAGGACGCCAGTGTCGATCTGGTGGTGCGTTACAGCCTCGACGATTACCCGAACCTGTATGGCCTGTGCCTGTTCGACGAGTCTTTCGGAGTCTATGGCTCGCCCGAACAAGTCACCCTGGCGGCCAGCCGGGCACCGACGCTGATCAGCGTGCGCTGGCACAACTCCAAGCTCTATGCCCATGGCTGGGAGGCCTGGTGCGCACAGTCCGGCGAAACCTGGCTGACCGGGCAGCCAGCGGTGCGCGAGTACGATGAAGAGCATTACGCCCTGCAAGCCGCCATCGCCGGGCAAGGCCTGGTGCTGGTGAGCAATATTCTAGTGTCAGAGAGCGTGGCCAGCGGCTTGCTGCTGCCTTATCGGGATGACATTCAGGTGAATGGGGCCGGATACAGCGCGCTGTGCGTACCGGGCCGCGAACGGCATCCGCCCGTGCGGGCGTTTTTTGCGTGGTTACAGGAAGAAGCTCGATTGTCTGGTCTATTGCCAAGATCGCAGCCTGCGGCAGCTCCGGCAGAACGCATTCCAATGTAGGCGCATCGAAGACGTAGAGCATGCCGATGACATGGCCGATATTCTGAAAGATCTATAGCGACTATTGAACCGCCGAAGGCGTCATGACAGACGCCAACGGTTTACCGGGTGGGCTTGACCGTCACCGGCACCTTGCCCGCCTTCATCTGCTCCAGCAACGGCGCGCATTGATTGGGCTCGCCAGCGCTCGGCGCAATCAGCGCCAGCAAGCCCGCCGCCGGCGCGGCAATCACGCCCAGCGCAACCATCCCGGCCCCGCGCAGCATCAGCGGCACCGGTTTCACGCCGGCATCCGGCTTGATGAACTTGCCCCGCACATACAGCGGCGAACGCAACGAAATCAAGCGCCAGCCCTTGGATTCCGGGCTGATGGTCAGGTCCAGTTGCTCGGTTGCCATGTTCGCGGTGCCATCGATATAGACGATCGCGTTCTCGGTATCGAAGACGAACAGCCGCGTGGTCGCCAGGCCGGTCTTGATGTCGAAATCGGCCGCCGCGCAGTTGATCCTCACTTCCCTGTCGCCAAAGATCTTGCCCACCACATAATTGCCGACATTGAGCCCCGCCAGCTCCATCAGCTCGCGACTGATCGCGCCATCATTGATCAGCAACTTCAAATTGCCGTCGGCAGTGCCCAGCAGTTTGGCCACCGAGTTGCCACGGCCGGTAAGGTCGGCGTCGCCATTAAGCTCACCGAAACTGGTTTTCATCCGTTCAATGGAGGGGAACAGCTGCTTGAGCTTGAACTTGCGCGCGGTCAGTTTGGCCTGGCCTTCCAAAGGTTCGGTGCGCCCGTTCAGACGAATCTGCGCATCCAGGTTGCCGCCAGCCACGCCGAACCGCAGAGGCTCCAGGCTGAGTACCCCATCGGTCAGCACCAAATGAGTATAGAGATCGTTGAACGGTAGTTTTTCGCTGTGGACGATGCGCTTTCCGGTGAATTCAACGTCAGCGTCCATATCGCGCCAACGCTCAGTCCTGAACTCCTCGACCGGCAGCACCTTGTCCGTCGGCTGCTTGCTTTCACCGCCACGGGCCTTTTGCTTGGCGTTGGAATCGGCACCGATCAGCGGGGCCAGGTCGGTAAACAACAGTTGATTGGACACCAGCGCCCCACTGAGCTTGGGCCTTGGCTGGCTCGCGACATAGGCCAGGTTGCCGTGGATGTCACTCTCGCCGATCTTGCCGTTGAAGTCCTCATAGCGGTACACCGCCCCGCCCGGTTCATGCAGCTTGGCGATCAAGTGTCCGTCGGTGGCGTAGGGTGGCGTATCCGGCAGGGTCACGCCGATCAGCGGATAGAGATTGCCCAGGCTGGCGCCGGCCAGTTTCAGGCGCAGATCCAGGGCGCCGAGATTCAATGGATCGGTAAGCGTGCCGGCCAGTTCGACGCTGGTGTCGGCGATCTTCATTTGCGCCTGTAATGGAAATGGCTTGGTGGCGTCCTGTAAGGCCAGCAGGCCGCCAACTTTGCCTTGGCCGGCGAGATTCTGGCCGTGGTATTGGCCTTTGACCTTCAGTGCGAATGCGTAATCCTGTGGCGGACCGCCCTTTTCAACCGCTTTTTTCGCCGCTTTGTCGCCGACAATGTCGCTGAACGGAATCGGTTTTCCCAATGGGTCGATGAGCAGATCAAGCTGAGTCTTCAGGCTTTGGTCGTCGAGCGTGACGTGGCCTTTGTCGAAGCCGATGGCTCCGATGTCCAGCACCCAGTTCGAAGGCTCGGCGTTCGGGTCTTTGGGGTCGAACTTGAATGTCCAGTTGGCGCGGCCGTCGGCCAGGCGTTGCAGGTCGGCATTGGGCTCGCTCAAGTCAATGCGCGGGATCACTACCCGCTGCGCCAACAAGGCCAGTGGCGAAATGCGCAGTTCGACGCGTTTGAGGCTGGCCATCTGCGGTTGCTTCGACCAGTCCGGGTTGCCCAGGCTCAGGTCTTCAGCCACCACATGCGGCCACGGCACCCAGGCCCGCCAGCCGCCCTCATCGGGCTCGCGCTGCCAGAGCACGTCGAGGTTGCCATTGATGGCGAACGGACGATGCAGTTCTTCGGACACTTTGGCGTTCAGGGGCGGCTTGATCCGGTTCCAATCGAAGAACGCGATGATCAGCACCAGGACGGCCAGCAGGACAACGAGGCTGGCGAAGGTCCAGGCAAGAATTTTACGAGTGCGCGTCATTGCACAGGGCTCCTGAATACGACTGAGCGCCCCGACAGCGACGCACTGAATGAAACGTTAGGCCAGAACCGGCCTGCCATGAAATCTAGACTGGGAAATGGCGCGCGGGTTTTACCGAATAGGTGTTTAACACTCAAATAATCGGCCGGGGCCACCCTACTCCTCATCCGGCGTTACCGCACCCGCACTTTTGCGAGGCGAGAGCGGGTCGAAAATACCCACCTCAGTGCAAAAAAGCTCGCCGGAAACGCCCGTTCTAGAGCGCTGCGGCCGAACAATCAATTCTGTTGATTATTACCATTGCGTTTATGAACTTTTGTATCGACTTATCGAGAGTAGCATTGCCCTCGTACCCACTTTATCGCCCTCCCAAGGAGCAACCCATCATGAAACGCGAATTACTGCTTAGCCTGACCCTTTCGATGTTAGCCAGCACCGCTTTTGCTTTGCCGGCTGCTGATCAGGCCACTCCACAAGTCAAAGACAGCCACTCGGTGTTCAGCCAAACCGTTGCCGAAGGTGGTAATGACCGCCTGAAAGAAAAAGGCCTGATCACTCAGGATGGTTCGGATCGCACACCACAAGGTCAAACCCTGGCTGCTGACGGTACTGACCGCACCCCACAAGGCCAGACCCTGGCTGCCGACGGTACCGACCGCACTCCACAAGGCCAGACCCTGGCTGCCGACGGTACCGACCGCACTCCACAAGGCCAAACCCTGGCTGCTGACGGTACTGACCGCACTCCACAAGGCCAAACCCTGGCTGCTGACGGTGCCGACCGTACCCCACAAGGTCAAACCCTGGCTGCTGACGGTACTGACCGCACTCCACAAGGCCAAACCCTTGCTGAAGGTGGTGGTGACCGTGTGATCGAACGCAACAGCGCTGTGAGCTAAGCCCATGGCGGCCTGGAAAAAAAGCCCAATCCCCGGATTGGGCTTTTGACTTTATAGAAGCTGCATTTCCCCCGTGTGATCCCCCGACAGTCCGTTCGACGCCAGCGAAGCCGATTTGTTAGAGTGCGCCGCTGTCCCTGTCCAGAAAACGCCCTTGCGATGCTGCCCCGCGCCGAACAGAAACAACAGACCCGCAACGCCCTGATGGACGCTGCCCGCCACTTGATGGAAAGCGGCCGAGGATTCGGCAGCCTGAGCCTGCGCGAAGTGACCCGAACCGCCGGCATCGTGCCCACCGGTTTCTACCGGCACTTCGCCGACATGGATGAACTGGGCCTGGCTCTGGTGAGCGAAGTCGGCCAGACCTTCCGCGAAACCATCCGGCTGGTGCGCCATAACGAGTTCGTCATGGGCGGCATCATCGATGCCTCGGTACGAATCTTTCTCGACGTAGTCACGGCCAATCGCTCGCAATTCCTGTTTCTTGCCCGCGAACAGTACGGCGGTTCGCTGCCGGTGCGCCAAGCCATCGGCCGCTTGCGCGAAGACATCAGTTCGGACCTGGCGGCCGACTTGTCGCTAATGCCGAAACTGCAGCATCTGGACATCGCAGGGTTGAGCGTCATGGCCGACCTGATCGTCAAAAGCGTGTTCGCGACCTTGCCGGACATCATCGATCCACCGGCACAAGCGTTGCCGGAGCATCTGACGCCTCAAGCAAAAATCACTCAGCAGCTGCGGTTTATCTTTATCGGGCTGAAGCATTGGCAAGGACTCGGCAGCACCGAGTAATTACGGTGGGAGCGAGCCTGTCGCTCCCACATCGCCCAACATCAAGGCATTAATTTGGTGCACATAAAAAACAAGCGCACCAAAACCTCTCAAAATCCTCCAGCATTCTGAAACTCCCTCTCCGCCCTGACAGGCATTTCCTACGCTTCACCCGATTGGCAAGCCCCTTGCTCTAGCCCCGGTATTGTCCATTGCTGGAAGCCTTCCGATGCTGGTGATTCATCGCAGAATCGACCCTCAACCCGTCTGGGCCGCCAAGTTGCACCTGACTTTCGAAGCCAGGAGCAAAAGCCGTTTGCGCTGTTTCAGTGCCGAAGGTGAAGACGTCGGGTTGTTTTTGGAGCGCGGCCAGCCGCCGTTGTACGACGGCGAATGCCTGCAAGCTGAAGACGGGCGCATCGTTCGCGTCTGTGCTCGCCCCGAGCAACTGCTACACGTCACCTGCGCCAATGCTTTCGAACTGACCCGCGCCGCCTATCACTTGGGCAACCGCCATGTAGCCCTGCAAGTCGGCGATGGCTGGTTGCGCCTGCTCGACGATTACGTACTCAAGGCCATGCTCGAACAGTTGGGTGCCAAGGTCCAAGACATCGAAGCACCGTTCCAGCCCGAACATGGCGCCTACGGCGGCGGCCATCACCATTCGCGCCATGGCGACGAGGCTTTCAACTACCCGCCGAAACTGCACCAGTTCGGCGTGCGTTTATGAGCCCGGCCTGGGCGCTGCTGCGTCTGGCCAGCCCGCAGCTGCCGATTGGCGGCTATAGCTATTCCCAGGGTCTGGAAATGGCTGTGGATAACGGCCGGGTCAACGACCCCGACAGCGCGCGACGCTGGATCAGCGATCAGTTGCTGCTGAACCTGGCACGTTTCGAAGCGCCGCTGCTGCTCGCCCATTGCACCGCCGCGGCAGAGGAGAATTGGGGCGAGTTGCTGCAACGCTGCGAAGAGCATCGCGCCAGCCGCGAAACCCGTGAGCTGCATCAGGAAAGTCGACAGATGGGCTATTCCTTGCAGCAACTGCTCAGCGGTTTGCCGGAACTGGATGCAGCGGCCCGCGCGTTTCTGCAGCAATGCCCTGAACCGCACTTGGCCCTCGGCTGGGCACTGGCGGCTCGCGCCTGGCAGATCAGCCCGCAAGATGCGCTGGCCGCCTGGCTCTGGAGTTGGCTGGAAAACCAATTGGCGGTGTTGATGAAAACCCTGCCCCTTGGCCAGCAAGCCGCCCAGCGCCTGACCAGCGAATTGCTGCCGTTGCTGCAACAGGCGCAGCAAGACGCCACCCGAATCAACCCCGAACACTCTGGCAGTGCCGCTTTCGGCCTGTCCCTGGCGTGCATGGCCCATGAGCGCCAGTACAGCCGTCTGTTCCGTTCCTAGGGCCTGTTATTTTGGGCCTTTTATTTTGGAGAACCACATGAACACACAACCTCTGCGCGTCGGCATCGGCGGCCCGGTCGGTTCCGGCAAAACCGCGCTAACCCTGGCCCTGTGCCTGGCCCTGCGCGAGCGCTACAACCTGGCCGTCGTGACCAACGACATCTATACCCGCGAAGACGCCGACTTTCTGGTGCGCAACGAAGCCTTGGCGCCGGAGCGGATCATCGGTGTGGAAACCGGCGGTTGTCCGCACACGGCAATCCGCGAAGACGCCTCGATCAACCTCGAAGCCGTGGATCAGCTGAACCGGCGCTTTCCGGGGCTGGACCTGATTCTGGTGGAGTCCGGCGGTGACAACCTTTCGGCGACCTTCAGCCCGGAATTGTCCGACCTGACAATTTACGTGATCGACGTCTCGGCCGGCGACAAGCTGCCGCGCAAGGGTGGGCCGGGCATCTGCAAATCCGATTTGCTGGTGATCAACAAGATCGACCTGGCGCCGCTGGTAGGCGCATCGCTGGAAATGATGGACAGCGACACTAAACGCATGCGTAACGGCAAGCCATTCGTCTTCAGCAACCAGAAAACCGGCCAAGGCCTGGAAGACATCATCGCCTTCATCGAACGCCAGGGCTTGCTGACCGCGGCCTGAGCACGCTCACACTTATCAACAAGGAAGCTTATCCATGACACTGAAGCGCATTCTGGGCACCCTGGCCCTGCTGCTGACGCCGGCTATCGCGTTCGCCCACCCGGGCCACGGCGACAATGGCCTGATGGCCGGCATCAGCCACCCGATCGGCGGCCTCGATCACTTGCTGGCGATGGTTGCCGTGGGGTTATGGGCGGCGCAGCACAAAGGCACTGCACGCTGGGCGCTGCCGTGCACATTCGTTGGCACTCTGCTGATCGGCGGGCTGCTGGGTTTTGAAGGGCTGGACCTGCCGGCGCTGGAGGGCGGGATTGCCGCTTCGGTCCTGGCCTTGGGGCTGGCAGTGGCTTTGGCGGTGCGTCCGCCGCTGAGCGTGGCGGTGGGTGCGACTGCGTTGTTCGCACTGTTCCACGGTGTGGCGCATGGGCTGGAACTGCCGGATATGGCGAGTCCATGGGCGTATGCGGCGGGTTTTGTGGTGGCGACGGCCGCGCTGCATGGGTTGGGTTATGCGGTGGTTCGAGTGCTGCCTCAAGCCGCGGCGCCGTTGATTCGGCTGGCGGGCGCGGCGTCGGCGGCGACCGGGGTTTGGTTGCTGGCGGGTTGATTCTCTGGCGTCTGAACTGGCCTCTTCGCGGGCAAGCCTCGTCCCTACAGGATATTCGCCGCCGGCACAGATCGCGTGAATACCGAAGATCCCTGTGAGCGGGCTTGCCCGCGAAGGCGGCCGATCAGACACCGCGTCCCTCAGGCCTGCTAACATGTCGCGCAATTAACCCTGCCGTGACGACGCCAGCCAATGCCGCATGTTTCCCGCTCTGCCTCCCAGCCTGAATTGACCGCCCTGTTCGCCTCGGTGCAGCAGCACTTTGAGGACGTGATCGTGCCGCTCTGGCAAGGCCCCGGCTGGAACGCCGACATGGCATTGCCTTATGAAGCGCTGGATGCCGAGCATCGACCGCTGCCACCTCAGCGCTACCGGGCCATGGCCTGCGCGCGGCAGCTGTACCTGTTTTCCAGCCTTATCGGTCAAGTACCCCAGGCCGAAGAACGTGCGGCGGCGCTGTTCCGTTCCTTGCAGCGGCATTTCCACGATGCCGAGCATGGCGGCTGGTTCTACAGCATCGACCCGCAAGGTGCGCCGCTGGATCAGCGCAAGGACCTCTACACCCACGCCTTCATCTTGTTCGCCTGCGCCCATTATTGGGACAAGGTTCGCGAACCGCTGGTGGAGTCGGTACTCAACGCCGCGCTGGAAGTCGTGGCCCGGCGTTTTGCCATGGGCGACGGCCTGTATGAAGCCAGCCTGGACCGTGATTGGTCCTCGCTCAACTCCGGGCCGCTGCAAAACCCTTTGATGCATTTGGCCGAAGCCTTCCTCGCCACCCTGTCGGTGCGCGAAGACGCAGCGGTGCAGAGCGCGCTCGTCGAGTTATGCACAACCATGCAAGAGCGTTTTATCGATCCGCAACACGCGGTGTTGATGGAAAAGCCGCTTGGGGCTGTGGATAACTGGTTCGAGCCGGGCCATCAGTTTGAATGGTATTTCCTGCTGCAATCCTCGCCGTTGCTGCGAGGCTCGAAACTGCACACCTCGCTTGAGCGCGCGTTTGCGTTCACCGAACAACGGGGTGTCGATCAGCAGACCGGTGCCGTGCGCGCGATGCTGGAACTGAATGGCCGCCCTCGCGACGCAACCCAACGCATCTGGGCTCAAGCCGAATACCTGCGCGCCCTGACCTTGCGCCCGGGCAGTGAAGCGTCAGTCGAGCGTCAATTGCAGGCGTTGCAACAGCGCTTTGTGCATGCGGGCGGTTGGTATGAGTGTCGCGATGAACAAGGCCAGGTGAGCCGCAAGGACATGCCTTCGACCACGCCTTATCACTTGGCAACCTGCTATCGCGGGCTGGCCGAGTATCTCGGCTGAGTTTTTTGTGGCGAGGGGGCTTGCCCCCGTTGGGCTGCGCAGCAGCCCTAGTGTTCTGTCAGTTGCATCGCAGGCGGCTGCTTCGCACCCGAACGGGGCGGTGCGGCGTTCCGACAAGCCCCCTCGCCACAATTACGCCTTGCCGCCATTACGCTCAATGGCAAACCCGCTCCAGGTCTGGCTCACCGGCATCAGCTCAAGGCTGTTGATGTTGATGTGGGCCGGCGCGTTCAGCACCCAGAAAATGGTCTCGGCGATGTCTTGCGGCTGGATCGGCTCGGCACCGGCATAAGTGGCGTTGTACCGCTCCTGGTCACCGGCGAAACGCACCAGCGAGAACTCGCTCTCGCACAGGCCCGGCTCGATGTTGCTGACCCGCACGCCCGTGCCTTGCAGGTCGCAGCGCAGGTTCAGGGAGAACTGTTTGACGAACGCCTTGCTCGCGCCATACACGTGGCTGCCCGGGTACGGGTAGTTGCCGGCGATCGAGCCGAGGTTGACGATGCTGGCGCCACGACCGTGGGCGATCAAACGCGGCAGCAGCAAGCGGGTGCTGTACATCAGGCCTTTGATGTTGGTGTCGACCATGGTGTCCCAATCATCAAGGTCGCACTTGGGGGCCGGGTCCACGCCCAAGGCCAGGCCGGCGTTGTTGATCAGCCCGCGCAGCTTGGCGAAGGACGGCGGCAGATTGGCAATCGCCTCTTCCATGGCCTTGCGATCCCGTACATCGAGCACCAGGCCATGGACCTCGGTCTGCTTTGACAACTCGGCACACAGGGCATTGAGGCGCTCTTCACGACGACCTGTCAGCACCAGTTTCCAGCCGGCCTCGGCAAATCGACGGGCACAGGCTTCGCCAAAACCGGAAGTCGCGCCGGTAATAAACAGGGTGTTGGACATCGTGTTCTCCTTGCTTCGGCTGACAGTCAGCCATTGGAATAGAAAATCAGCTGGCAGCATGCCCGGCCTTGCCCACAGCGGCAACCATCGCAAAAACCGTACAAAAAACGATCAATGCTGGCAACACCCCATGCACCGTGGCTTGCAGCCATGTACACGCACCTTATCCACAGGCCGGTCCACAGTTTCCGGGGGCAAGTGGAAAAGCTGCAAGCCGCTGTGCACAAGGCTTTGCGAGCAGATTAGAAAGTTTTTTGCTTGACCCTCGGGCGCCTGCTGTGTAGCCCCGGGCAATTTGCACGACCGAGCGGTCAAACCGACGATGGCGCCAAGCCAGTAACTACGGCCCTCAGCCGGGTCTTTCCAGAGTTTAATCACAGACTTATCCACAGGCTTGTCCACCTCGATTCATACCGAGTCTACCCGTAACAAAAAGGTTGACAAAGCCGGCTCGCAGGTCGGCAAAAACGCCTGATCAAAAAATAACCAAACCTCTGCAAGCCACGGATTAAAAGGCTTACAGCCAGCTACTCCCACGTTATTCACAGCCAGCTCCACAGCAAACGGGGACAAGTCAAAACCGAGACAAAACAGCGATTTGCAGCGGCTTTATGTCGCGCTTTGAGAGCTCCTGAATATTGTTTTCCACAATTTCCAAAAAGCACACGCCGCTCGCTCCCACAAGGGATTGTTGGTGTTTTATAGATAGAAAAAAGCCCCGGCGATTGCTCGTCGGGGCTTGTTGTTACAGCACAGAACTCAATGCCCGCCGAGGTATGCGTTACGCACCTCTTCATTTACCAGCAGCTCCTTGCCGGTGCCGCTGAGGCGGATCTCGCCGTTGACCATCACATACGCCCGGTCTGACAGCTTGAGAGCGTGGTTGGCGTTCTGCTCCACCAGGAAGATGGTCATGCCGGTGCTGGCCAGTTCCCGCAGGGTCGCGAAGATCTGTTTCACCACAATCGGCGCCAGCCCCAGGCTCGGCTCATCGAGCAGCAACAGCTTCGGCCGACTCATCAGCGCCCGGGCGATGGCGAGCATTTGCTGCTCGCCGCCAGACATGGTCATGGCCCGTTGGGTGCGTCGCTCTTCGAGGCGCGGGAACAGCTCGAACATGCGTTGCATGTCTTCCTTGGCGTACTTGTCACCGATCGGGATGGTGCCCATCAACAGGTTTTCCTCGACGGTCATGTCGGGGAACACCCGCCGGCCTTCCGGCGATTGAGCGATACCGTTGGAGGCGATGTAGTGGGACGACTTGTGCGTGATATCCACACCCTGATAGACGATTTTCCCATCAGCCGCCCGTGGCTGGCCGAAGATCGACATCAGTAAGGTCGACTTGCCGGCACCGTTGGAGCCGATGAGGCTGACGGTTTCGCCTTCGTTTATGTGCAGCGAGACCTTCTTCAGGGCCTGGATCGGCCCGTAGAACACGTCCAGATCCTTGAGTTCGAGGATGGGTTTACTCATACCACTTCCTCTTCTTCGGCGCCCAGGTAGGCGGCAATCACTTTTGGATCATGTCGAATCACTTCGGGACCACCCTCTGCGATGACAACGCCGTGGTCCAGCACCACGATGTGGTCGGAAATACTCATTACCATGCCCATGTCGTGTTCGATCAGCACCACGGTCAGATCATGCTCATCCCGCAGCAACCGGATCATCGCGCTCAACGCTTCGGTTTCCTGAGGGTTGAGGCCGGCGGCCGGTTCGTCGAGGCAGATGATCTGCGGGCGGGTACACATGGCTCGGGCGATTTCCAGACGGCGTTGCTGACCGTAGGACAGTTCACCGGCCAGGCGGTTGGCACAGTCCACCAGATCCACCACTTCCAGCCAGTAGAACGCATGGTCCAGCGCATCGCTTTCGGCCTTGCGGTAACCCTTGGTGTTGAGGATGCCGGCCAGCATGCCGCGGTTGACCCACATATGCTGGGCCACCAGCAGGTTTTCCAGCACCGACATTTCCCTGAACAAGCGAATGTTCTGGAAAGTCCGCGCCAGACCGGCACGGTTGATCAGGTGCGTGCCGCCGAACATTTTGTAGTGGAGCCGGCTGATGAAGCTTTTCGGCGAAACGAAATCGATTGCCTTGAACGGTTCCCCGAGCATCTTGATGACGTCGGTTTTCACACCACGGGTGTTGAGTTCGATATGCCCGCCGGACGCTTTGTAGAATCCGGTCAGGCAGTTGAACACGGTGGTCTTGCCGGCGCCGTTGGGGCCGATCAGGGCGAAAATCGAGTTGCGTTTGACCTTCAGGCTGACATCGCTCAGCGCCTTGATGCCGCCAAAGTGCATCATCAGTTTGTCTACCGAGAGTACGACTTCGCTCATGGCGCTACTCCTTTACGCGGGGTCACACCGGTACGGCTGATCCGAATCAGGCCGCGCGGTCGCCAGATCATCATCAACACCATCAGGACGCCGAACAACAGCACGCGGTATTCAGCGAAGCCGCGCAGCAGTTCCGGGGCGACGGTCAGCACGAAGGCCGCAATCACTACGCCGATGGTCGAGCCCATGCCGCCGAGGACGACGATGGCGAGGATCAGGGCCGATTCGAAGAAAGTGAACGAGGTCGGGTTGACGAAGCCTTGATAGGTGGCGAAAAACACACCGGCCAGCCCGGCCGTCGACGCACCGATGGTGAACGCCGAGAGCTTGACCAGTACGTGGTTCAGGCCCATGGAACGACAGGCGATTTCGTCTTCACGCAAGGCTTCCCAGGCGCGACCGACCGGCATCCGGGTCAAGCGGTGCTTGATATGCAGCACGGCCAGTACCACCAGGAACAACACCGCGTAGATGAAGTAATACTTCACGTCCGGGTTATAGGCGATGCCGAAAAACTCATGGAACGGCACCCCGCCCTCTTTCGCCCTTTTGCCGAACTCAAGGCCGAAGAAGGTTGGCAACGGAGCCGCCATGCCATTCGGGCCGCCGGTCAGGGACAGCCAGTTATTGAGGATCAACCGGATGATTTCGCCGAAGCCCAGGGTCACGATCGCCAGGTAGTCACCGTGCAGGCGCAATACCGGGAAACCGAGGATGCAACCGGCGAGGCCAGCGGTGATCGCCGCCAGCGGCAACACCGTCCAGAACCCCAGACCGAGGTATTGATAACCGAGCGCCAGGCCGTAGGCACCGATGGCGTAGAACGCCACGTAACCCAGGTCGAGCAGCCCGGCCAGACCGACCACGATGTTCAGGCCCAAGCCCAGCAACACGTAGATCAACCCGAGAATGACCACGCCCAACAGATAAGAGTTGGAGAAAAACGGGAACACCACGGCAATGACGATCAACAGCGGGATGATCCAGCGCAACCGGGATTTGTAATCAGGCGGCAGTACATGAACCCCGGAGCCGGTGCTTTCAAAGCCTTCAAGAATTCTCAGGCCCTTGGGGGTTTGCAGGAACAGGCTCAGGGCAAAACGACCCGTCATGACGATGGCGACAATCCACGCCACACGGGTCGGTTGCAAGTCAAAGCCGTAGCCATCGAGGACTACGCCAACAATCGGGCCGAACACAATCAGGGCGACAAGGCCGGCAAGAATCGCGTCAACCAGGCTTCTTTTGATATCAATGGTTTTTTTAGTGGTTGAAGACATCGCTTACACCTTCGACACAAGAGGACGGCCGAGCAGGCCTTGGGGCCGAAAGACCAGAACGAGAACGAGCAGCGAGAAGCTGAAAACGTCTTTGTAATCCGAGTTCACCAGACCCGAGAACAGTGACTCGGAGATCCCGAGAATGATCCCGCCGAGCATGGCGCCAGGCAGCGAGCCGATGCCGCCGAGTACCGCTGCGGTGAACGCTTTGATCCCGATGACGAAGCCGGCGTAGAAGTCGAATGTGCCGTAGTTCATGGTGATCAGCACGCCGGCCAGGGCCGCCATCGCTGCACCGATGATGAACACGTAGGAAATCACCCGGTCGGTGTTGATCCCGAGGATCGAGGCCATCTTGCGGTCTTGCTGGGTGGCGCGGCACATGCGGCCGAGCTTGGTGTACTTGATGACATAGGTCAGCAGGCCCATCCCGACGAACGCGGCAACCAGAATGAAGATCTTGGTGTAGGTAAGCTGGACGAAGCCGGTCCCGACTTCAACTCGCCATGCACCGGTCAGCAGTGTAGGAACCCCTTGTTGACGGGCGCCTTGGGCGATCTGTGCATAGTTTTGCAGGATCAGCGAAATACCGATGGCGCTGATCAACGGTGCCAGTCGGGTGGAGTTGCGTAGCGGTTTGTAGGCGACGCGCTCGATGACCCAGCCATACACCGCCGTGACGACAATGGTGAAGACCAGTGTGCCAAGCATCAGCAGAGGGAAGGATTCAATACCGAAGTATGCCAGCAGAGCCAGACTGATCGCCGCGAGGTAAGCAGAGATCATGTAAACCTCGCCATGGGCGAAGTTGATCATGCCGATGATGCCATAGACCATTGTGTAGCCGATGGCGATCAGGCCATAGACCGACCCGAGGGTCAGGCCGTTGACCAGTTGCTGCAGGAAAATACCATCCATAACGCAATCTCACGCATTTGAGAGACTGCACAGAAGCCGGGTGCGACGGACCGGGGTTCAGCCACCGGCGCAACACGGTTGTGTGCAGCTCTACGAGAAAAGACAGGTACTGCACGGACATGTTCTTTGATTGCCCGGCGCACAAGGCACCGGGCAGTCAGGTCATATCACTTCTGTTTTTCCAGTTGGTGGTATTTGCCGTCCTTGTCCCACTGGTAAACCACGTAGTCGGAGACTTTCAGGTCGCCCTTGCTGTCCCAGGTCTTCTCGCCCATGACAGTCTTGACCGGGTTGGCTTTCAGCCATTTTGCAGCGTCTTCGCCCTTGTTGGATTTGGCGCCATTGAACGCTGCGGCCAGGGTCTGGACCGAAGCGTAGGCGTACAGGGTGTAGCCTTCAGGTTCGGTGCCGGCCTTGCGGAAGGCGTCTACCACGGTCTTGCTGTCTGGCAGCAGACGTGGGTCGGCGCCGAAGGTCATCAGTACGCCATCAACGTTCTGTGGGCCACCGGCGGTGGTCACCAGTTCGTCAGTCACGATGCCGTCATCGGACATGAACTTGACGTCTTTGAGGCCCTGTTCACGCAGTTGCCGAACCAGTGGACCGGCTTCCGGGTGCAAGCCGCCGAAGTAGACCACGTCGGCACCGGCCGCACGGATCTTGGTGACGACGGCGCTGAAGTCTTTCTCGCCGCGAGTCAAGCCTTCATACAGCACTGGCGTTACGCCGCGCTTGATCAGTTGAGCCTTGGTGGCATCTGCCAAGCCTTGGCCATAGGTGTCTTTGTCGTGCAGCACGGCGACTTTCTTGCCCTTGAGCACGTCGACGACATAGTCGCCAGCCACGATACCTTGCTGGTCGTCACGCCCGCACATGCGGAACATGGCACTCAGACCGCGCTCGGTCACCTTGGGGTTGGTGGAACCTGGGGTGATCGTGATGATGCCAGCTTCGTCGTAGATCTCGGAGGCAGGGATGGTCGACGAGGAGCAGAAGTGACCTACCACACCAACGACTTTCTTTTCAGTCAGGTCCTTGGCGACCGTCACAGCCTGCTTCGGTTCGCAGGCGTCATCGCCCTTGACCAGTACGATTTTCTCCCCGTTGACACCGCCAGCTGCGTTGACCGCATCAGCGGCTGCCTGTGCACCCTTCATGTACTGCTCGCCAAATGCCGCGTTGGCGCCTGTCATCGGACCCGCCACACCGATTTTCACATCAGCCTGTGCAAACGCAGAAACACCCAACGCAGCTGCCACTGCGAGGGCCAGAAAGCCTTTCTTGTAAAACGTCTGGGACATGAGGTGGTGCTCCAAGGTTTTTTTTAGTTGGCACTGCGACTTCACTGAATGCTCAGAGCAAGGGCCGTGCCATCGGTTTTTTATTCTGAAAAAAGTCGCTGCTTTGTTGTTATTTCGACTGTTTCGATCCCATTTTCATTGGGTGTGCAACCGTCTAAACCGCGGGAGGTGAAACCATTTATCTTTAAAGGCGCAACCCGCACGCGCCATCATTGCAACCACAGCACTAAACGACGTGCAACCTGCCTGTAACAGACTGCGTCACCGAACTGCACACTGCTGGTGCGCAACTGCTACAACCCGCACCATTACAGGCTAGCCGCTTCGCTGAAAAGCGCTGCTTCCAGCAACATATTTCAACAATCAGATCACGATCCGCAGGCACTGGCCCGCGTGATACAGCGAAAAACCGGCCTCATACAGGCAGCTTCGCAGCCCCACACCCGCCAATGGCTGCATGGGGGCGAAAGGAATCGGCAGGGCTTGAGGATTTCCGTTACACAAATAGTCGGCGAAGGCTTTGCCGACCACTGTGCCGGTGGTCACGCCTCGACCGTTGTAACCGGTGACGGCCACCAGACCCGGCGCCGGCTCGAACAAGCGCATCAAATGATCTGGGGTGAAGGCGATGCAACCGGTCCAGGTGCACTCCCATTCCACCGGTTTAAGGTATGGGAAGTAATGCTGCTGAACCCGGTCGGCCCAGGCTTTGAGGAACCAGGTCGGTTTCTGGTTGCCATTACCGAGACTGCCGAGTAACAAACGCCCTTCGGCATCGCGACGAATGCTGCTGAGTACCTGCCGGGTGTCCCAGGAACCCTGGCCACCGGGCAGAATCTGCTGCGCGGCGTCTTCGGTCAGCGGCACCGAGGCCACTTGATAGTAATAACCGGGGAAGAAGTTGCGCCGCAGTTCCGTCCAGTCGCCTTCGGTGTAGGCGTTGGACGCAATCACTACCTGTTCGGCCAGCACCGAACCCTGGGCGGTCTGCACCGACCAGCGTTGGCCCTGACGTTCAAGTCGGGTCACCGGGGAATGATCGAACAGCTGACCGCCAAGACTAATGGCTGCCTTGGCCAACCCCGTGGTGTAGGCCATCGGGTTGATCGTGCCGGCACGTCGATCGAGCAATGCGGCGGCGATCTTTTTGGTTCCGGTCGCTTGTTCGCAGGCCTGACCGGTCAATAGCTCGACCGGCGCCCCACGACGTTTCCATTGTTCTTCGCGACTGCGCAAATCGGCTTCGCCACGGGCGTTGTGCGCCATGTGCAGCGTGCCTTCGCGGCGTAACTGGCAATCAATGTTGTATTTGTCGACCAGGCTGAACACCAGTGATGGTGCCGCACCCAGCATGCGGTTGAGCTGACTGCCGACCGCCTCGCCGAAACCGGCTTCGATTTCATCCGGTGGAATCCACATCCCGGCATTGACCAGCCCGACATTGCGACCCGAACCGCCATGCCCGGCGCGATGCGCTTCCAGCACACAAACACTTTTACCCTGTTCCAGCAAATGCACCGCCGCCGACAAACCGGTGAAACCGGCACCGATGACGCAGACATCCACCGTCACCTCGCCCTTGAGCGCCACATTGTCGGGCCTTTGCGGCGTCAGTTTTTCCCACAGACACTCTTCGCGTAACGGCATTGCCAGACTCCAATCCGAAACCTAACCAACACACCATTTCCCTGTGGGAGCGGGCTTGCCCGCGATAGCGTCAGCACATTCAACATCTGAGTGACTGAGAGATTGTTATCGCGGGCAGCCCGCTCACACAGTGTTCTTCATGGGTTCAAAGGAGACCATCAGTCGAACGTAATCCCCTGAGCCAACGGCAACTCCAGCGAATAGTTCACGGTATTGGTCTGGCGACGCATGTACCCGCGCCATGCATCCGAACCGGACTCACGACCACCACCGGTCTCTTTTTCGCCGCCAAACGCACCCCCGATCTCCGCCCCGCTCGGGCCGATGTTGACGTTGGCGATCCCGCAATCGCTGCCCACCGCCGACATGAACTGCTCGGCTTCACGCACGTCGGTGGTGAAGATGCACGACGACAGGCCTTGTGGCACAGCGTTATTCAGGCGCAATGCCTCATCGAAGTCGTTGTAACCGATCACGTACAGAATCGGCGCGAAGGTTTCGCTGCACACCACATCGCTCTGCTCCGGCATTTCGACGATGGCCGGTGAAACGTAGTACGCGTTGGGGAATTTATCTTCCAGCTGACGCTGACCGCCAAACACCCGGCCGCCTTCGCTCAAGGCTTGCTCCAGCGCGTCCTGCATGTTGTCGAAGCTGTGTTTGTCGATCAGCGGCCCGACCAGGTTGCCTTCCAGTGGATGGCCGATGCGCACCTTGGAATAAGCGGCTTTGAGGCGGGTAACGATTTCTTCTTTCACCGACTCGTGGGCGATCAGGCGACGCAAGGTGGTGCAACGCTGACCGGCGGTGCCGACGGCGCTGAACAGAATCGCCCGTACGGCCATGTCCAGATCGGCGCTCGGGCCGAGGATCATCGCGTTGTTGCCGCCCAGCTCCAGAATGCTGCGAGCGAAACGGGCCGCGATTTTCGGCGCCACTTCACGGCCCATGCGGGTGCTGCCGGTGGCGCTGACCAGCGCGACACGCGGGTCATCGACCAAGGCTTCGCCAGCATCGCGACCACCGATGATCACTTGGCTGAGGTGCGGCGGTGCGTCGCTGAAATTCTTCAGTACGCGGTCGAACAGTGCCTGGCAGGCCAGCGCGGTCAGCGGGGTTTTCTCCGACGGTTTCCAGATCACCGGGTTACCACAGACCAGCGCCAGCGTCGCGTTCCAGGCCCAGACGGCGACCGGGAAGTTGAACGCGCTGATCACGCCAACGACGCCCAGCGGGTGCCAGGTTTCACGCATGTGGTGGCCAGGACGCTCGGAAGCGATGGTCAAACCGTACAACTGACGGGACAGACCGACGGCGAAGTCGCAGATGTCGATCATTTCCTGAACTTCACCCAAACCTTCCTGAGTGATCTTGCCAGCTTCCCAGGACACCAACTCACCGAGATCGGCCTTGTATTCGCGCAGGATGTCGCCCAATTGACGCACCAGTTCGCCACGACGCGGCGCCGGAACCTTGCGCCACAGTTCGAACGCATGATCTGCGCGACTGATGTGCTGCTCGACTTCAGCAGCGCCTTCCCAGTTCACAGCAGCGATACGACTGCCGTCGATCGGCGAGTGCACCGGCACTTTGCCATTCTGGTACAGGGCCGGGTTCACACCAAGACGATCAAGCAATGCGGCTACCATGGGTCACTCCTCAAGCAAAAAACAGAATGTGTGCAGCCGCAAAATCACGACTGGGCAGGCCTGTAGTTTTAGCGCTCTGGAGGTTAGCCAACAAACGACCTTTAAGAGAGATATCATTCCGTTTATTCATGCTGCGAATCTGCCGGTAAAAAAGAGCATCGAGAAACAAGAAAGGACAACCAATGCTGAATAAACGCTACTTGCCATCGATCACTGCGCTGCAGTGTTTCGAGGCCGTGACCCGGCATTTGAGCTTCACCCGTGCCGCCGAAGAGCTGAACCTGACGCAGAGCGCCGTGAGCAAACAGGTCGCACAACTCGAAGAACTGTTGCAGCACCTGCTGTTCCGCCGGGTGCGCCGACGCCTGCAAATGACCCCGGCGGGTGATTTGTACCTGGTGGAGGTAAGAAAAATCCTCACACAGGTCGAAATGTCGACTCATTACCTGCGCTCCTACGGCGGTGACACCGAAGTCTTGCGCGTCTCGACGCCTCCGACCTTCGGTGCACGCTGGCTGGTGCCACGCTTGAAAGGCTGGCGCCTGCGCCATCCCACGATCCATCTGGACCTGTGCAGCGAACAGGAAGCCGACGACCTGCTGCAAGGTCGCAGCGACCTGGCGTTCTACTTCGGCCAGGGCTCCCGGCCAGGCACCGAATGCCTGAAGCTGTTCGGCGAGGAACTGGTGCCGGTCTGCGCACCGGGCAGCCTGCCGGACACGCCATTCACCGATCCGACGCAGCTCACCGACCTGGTCCTGCTGCAAAACGCCTCCCGACCCCAGGCGTGGCACGACTGGTTCGACAGTCAGGGCTACCACACCGAACACAGCTACCACGGCCCGCGCTTCGAAACCTTCTACATGTGCATCCGCGCCGCGCAGGTCGGCTGCGGCGTGGCGCTGTTACCGCGGTTTCTGGTGGAAGAGGAATTGGCCGACGGCAAACTGGTCATTCCCTGGCAGCATGCGATGCCAAGTACTGACGCCTATTACCTGGCGTACCCGGAGCATTCGGCGGAAGTGCCCAAGGTGCGGGATTTTGTGAAGTGGATGCTGGAGCAGATTGATAGTCCGGATGCGCAATAGATGTGAGGATTCACAAAAATCTATGGTCAAGCCCATTTTTTGTGGCGAGGGAGCTTGCTCCCGCTCGGCTGCGCAGCAGCCGCAAAACGGTCAATGCATTCTTCCAGATAGAACTCATCGGCTTTCATCGGGGGCGCTTCGCCCCCCAGCGGGAGCAAGCTCCCTCGCCACAGATATCTCTAGCGTCTAAAAAATCGCTGGCAATCCTCACCGCTGATATGCGCCACTAGCCCCATTCATTGAAACAGCTGCAAGGTCGCTGCCACGGGCCGCGGCCAGCCTGGAGACCCCCGTTATGAGCGAGAGTGTGTTTGCCGATCGCATCGTGCAGAACCTGCTCGACACCGACTTCTACAAACTGACGATGATGCAGGCGGTGCTGCACAACTACCCTAACGTGGACGTCGAATGGGAGTTTCGTTGCCGTAACAGTGAAGATCTGCGCCCGTACCTGGCGGAGATCCGTTTCCAGATCGAGCGCCTGGCCGAGTTGAGTCTGAGTGCCGATCAGTTGAGCTTCCTGGAACGCATCAGTTTCCTGAAACCGGATTTCCTGCGCTTTCTCGGGCTGTTCCGCTTCAACTTGCGCTACATCCACACCGGCATTGAAAACGGCGAGTTATTCATTCGCCTGCGCGGGCCGTGGCTGCATGTGATTCTGTTCGAGGTGCCGCTGCTGGCCATTGTCAGCGAAGTGCGCAACCGCTATCGCTACCAGGAAATCGTTCTGGAGCAGGCCCGCGAGCAGCTCTATCGCAAGTTCGACTGGCTGAGCGCCAACGCCAGCAGCGATGAATTGTCGGAACTGCAGGTGGCCGATTTCGGCACTCGCCGTCGCTTCTCGTACCGGGTACAGGAAGAAGTGGTGAACGTACTCAAGCATGACTTCCCCGGTCGCTTCGTCGGCACCAGCAACGTGCACCTGGCCCGGGAGCTGGACATGAAGCCACTGGGTACCATGGCCCACGAATGGATCATGGCCCACCAGCAACTGGGCCCGCGACTGATCGACAGCCAGATTGCCGCCCTCGATTGCTGGGTCCGCGAGTATCGGGGTTTGCTGGGGATCGCCCTGACCGATTGCATCACTACCGATGCCTTCCTCAGCGATTTCGACCTCTATTTCGCCAAGCTCTTCGACGGCTTGCGCCACGACTCTGGTGATCCGGTGCTCTGGGCGGAAAAAGCCATCGCCCGCTACCACAACCTGGGCATCGATCCGATGAGCAAGACCCTGGTGTTCTCCGACAGCCTGACGTTACCCAAGTCCCTGGAGATTTTTCGGGCGTTGCGCGGTCGGATCAATGTGAGCTTCGGTATTGGCACTAACCTGACCTGCGATATTGCCGGTGTCGAACCGATGAGCATCGTGCTTAAAATGACGGCCTGCAACGGCCAGCCGGTGGCCAAGATTTCCGATGAGCCTGGCAAGACTCACTGCAAAGACCCGAATTTCGTCGCCTATCTGCGACACGTTTTCCAAGTACCTGCCACCCTTTCAAGTACATCAAGCAAGGAGTGAATTCATGCAAGCCGAACAGCGTGAGATTGCTGAACAGCTCAAGGTCCAGCCGCCGTTCGCCGACCAGGCCGCCCTCGAGGCCGAAGTCGCCCGGCGGATTACCTTCATCCAGGATTGCCTGGTCGATTCCGGGCTCAAGACCCTGGTACTCGGCATCAGCGGCGGCGTCGATTCCCTGACCGCCGGCCTGCTGGCCCAACGTGCCATGCGTGAACTGCGCGAACGCACCGGTGACAACAGCTACAAATTCATCGCCGTGCGCCTGCCATACCAAACGCAGTTCGATGAGCATGACGCCCAGGCTTCGGTGGATTTCATCGCCCCGGATGAGCGCCATACCGTGAACATCGGCCCGGCGGTCAAATCCCTGGCCAGCGAAGTGGCGGCCTTCGAAGGCAAACATGCGGTCTCGGTGGATTTCGTATTGGGCAATACCAAGGCGCGGATGCGCATGGTCGCGCAATACACCATCGCTGGCGCGGCTCATGGCCTGGTGATCGGCACCGACCACGCGGCAGAAGCGGTGATGGGTTTCTTCACCAAGTTCGGCGACGGCGCCTGCGACCTAGCACCGCTGAGCGGCCTGGTGAAAAATCAGGTTCGGGCCATTGCCCGCAGCTTCGGCGCGCCGGAGTCGCTGGTGGAAAAAATCCCGACCGCCGACCTTGAAGACCTGTCGCCGGGCAAACCGGACGAAGCATCCCACGGCGTGACTTATGCCGAAATCGACGCCTTCCTGCACGGCGAACCGGTGCGTGAGGAAGCGTTCAAGATCATCTGCGACACGTATAAAAAGACTCATCACAAGCGGGTGATGCCGTTCGCGCCATAAGGACGTCGGCGTCTGTACCGACGCGAAGAACGATGACTCGGTCTATCGTCAGGCACAAAAAAGCGTCCCTCGCAGGACGCTTTTTTTATGAATGCAATTAATTACTTCAGGGTAACAGTGCCTTTCATCATCGAGATGTGGCCCGGGAACGAGCAGAAGAACCCATACTTTTCACCGGCAGCGAGTTTCGATACGTCGAACGTCACGGAATCCTTTTCACCAGCACCGATGACTTTGGTGTGAGCGATAACGCGGGTATCACCGTCTTTCAGGTAATTTTTGTCGATACCAGCCGACAGACCGTCGGTGGCGATCGGCTGCATGTCCGCCTCTTTGCTCAGCACCCAGTTATGGCCCATGACGTTTTTCGGCAGGCTGCCGGAGTGGGTCAGTTCAACGGTGAAGGTCTTGCAGCTTTTATCGATTTCAATGGCCTTGGTGTTGAAGGACATCTGATCGGTGGAGTCGATGGTCGTCTTGCACTCGGCAGCCATCAATTGACTGCTGGCCAGCGTCAGCAGGGATACCGCAACAAGTTTGGCAAACATGGTGAATCTCCAAGGCAGGGTTAACAAAAGTGCTAATGGACAGAAGACTGCCTGAAATCTTCGCAAGTTCCTATGACCTGAATCAAAAATTGTATACAACTTTCGGGCTATGACACTCATCGAAACAATCTACCAGCCACACGTCTGGCACGGCCCTATCATCAGGGCCGTCATCTTTCATCTGGAGCGTCTGTTATGTCTTTCAACAGCTTGTTGAGCAGTTTGCTTGCCGCCTATGCCTGTGGCGCCAGCGGTACGTACGAACCCCCTGAACGCGAAGTTTAGTCCTTGGAACGAAACAAGCCTGCCTTTACTCTGTGGCCCTGATGATCATGGAGTAAGGCATGTCTTTAGCGTCCGTTTGTGTATTTTGCGGTGCCAGCACCGGCACTAACCCGGTTTATCGTGAAGCGGCTGTCGCCCTGGGGCGCGCGCTGGCCGAACGCAAGCTGACCCTGGTCTATGGCGGCGGCGCCGTCGGGCTGATGGGGATTGTGGCCGACGCCGCGCTGGCGGCCGGTGGTGAAGTGATCGGGATCATCCCGCAGAGTCTCAAGGACAAGGAAATCGGCCACAGCGGCCTGACTCGCCTGGAAGTGGTCGACGGCATGCATGCGCGCAAGGCGCGAATGGCCGAGCTCAGCGATGCCTTCATCGCTCTGCCCGGCGGCCTGGGTACACTGGAAGAGCTGTTCGAAGTCTGGACCTGGGGCCAGCTCGGCTATCACGGCAAACCGCTGGGTTTGCTGGAAGTGAACGGTTTCTACAGCAAGTTGACGTCTTTTCTCGATCATATCGTCGGCGAAGGCTTCGTTCGCGAAGCGCACCGTGACATGCTGCAAATGAGCGAATCGCCGCAAACCCTGCTCGATGCGCTGGACGCCTGGCAACCCTCGGTACCGCCAAAATGGACCGAGCAAAAACCCAGCTAACGGCTCGGTGCCGATACAGGGCAGAATATGCGCCGCTCAACCTCACCTTCGACCCCAGAGGATCGCCCATGGCCAAACCCAATTATTCCTTCGCCAAACGTCAGAGAGACTTGGCCAAGGAGCAGAAGAAAGAGGAAAAGCTTCAGCGCAAGAAAGCCACAGCTGAAGAAGACGCAGCAGCACTGAACCCGGATACCGAAAGCGAAGTAGCTACAGACGAAACTGAAGCACCGAAAGATCAGGCGCCCGACGCCTGAGACCCTCAGGGCCCGATGATCTGATCAGGCCCACCGGATCTGTGTCCAGGGTCAGCAGCGATGTTGCTGACCCTCACAGGCCAATCTGAAATTACCTCTCCAAAAAAATTGCACATTGCCTCTGGGAGCTGCGTTACTCCAATGGCATCACTGTCACCCGAACCTCGGGATCATGGCTGCCGCCCCCCAGGATCACCCCGCGCAACGGCGAGACATCGGAAAAATCCCGGCCCCAGGCCAGGGTGATGTGTTCCAGCGCCGGTTGCACGTTGTTGGTCGGGTCGAAATCGACCCAACCCAGCACCGGGCAAAACACCGAGACCCAGGCATGCGACGCATCGGCGCCGATCAACCGTGGCTGGCCCGGTGGTGGCTGGGTCAGCAGGTAGCCGCTGATGTACCGCGCCGCTAACCCACGGGAGCGCACACAGGCGAGCATCAGGTGGGCAAAGTCCTGGCATACCCCGCGCCGCTTCTCCAGCACTTCCACCAGTGGCGTTGCCACTTGGGTCGCTTCGGCATCGAAGGTGAACTCGTTGAAGATCTTCTCCATCAATGCCTGGACACCCAGCAGCAGTGGCCTGCCCGGAGGAAAACAACTTTCGGAAAACTCGACGAAGCTGCGCTTCAAATGCACGTAGGGTGATTCGAACCGATAACGGCAAGCCTCCAGCAAATCGGGAGATAGCGGCTGACTGCTATAGGTCAGCGCGTTACGGGTATTTTCCCAGGCCAGCGATTGAGTGAAGTCCAGCGGTGGCCGGGCCAGCACTTCGACGGTGAGCCGGGCATTGACCAGCAATTCATCGTGGGGCCGTTCGAACGCCAGCCGAGTCAGCGGATTGCCGAACACATCCAGCTCATCCCGGCGCGAAGTCGGCTCGGGGCTGATCTGCAACAGTTGTTCGGTACAGCGCTGCCAGGCACAGGGCCGTGGCCATAGATGCGCCAGTTGCTGGGCCAGTGACACTGGGCTGTCGTAGTGATAATGGGTGTCGTGGAAAATCTGGTAACGGGCATTCATCAGACGGATACCGTGCGCTGGCTGACATCATCGACATGGGCGAAATGGCGCAAGGCCAGGCGATCGGATACTTGCCCGCTGGCATTGGCGATCTCTTGCAGCAGATCGGCCAGCCCCTCGATGGCGGCGCGAACACTGGCTTCGCCGAACAACGAATTCTCCAGGCAGCCCAGATCGAAGCGCGCCAGCCGCTCCACCAACTGCGGCAGGCCTGTTTCGCGGGGTGCACCAAAGTCGTCGTTCAAGCGCTTCAACGTGCGGGTCACCAGTTTCAACTGGAACAGCACCGCATGCGGGTTCTGTTCGTCGAGCAACAACAGGTCAAGCACCGGGATCAATTGCGCCACCGCCAGGTACCGCGAGCGATAGGTGATGCTGCTATTACCCAGTTCCAGTAACCATTCCAGGCCTGCCTGATCGAAGGTGCCGGCCCCCCGCAGAAACGCTGCCAGACTGCCGCTGAGAAATTGCAGCCGTTCGATTCGTCGACCAATCATCAGGAAACGCCAGCCTTCGTCCCGGGTCATGTCGTCGAGGGCAAAACCAGACAGCGCCGCCAGCGACATCACCAACCGGTTGAGGAAATCCAGTAACTCGCCGAAATCCGGCTCGTCGGTTTCCAGCCCCATGGCTTCGCGTTGCAACTCCACCAGCGCCTGCCAGTTTTCCCGCGAGAGCTTGCCGCGCACTTGCGAGGCCGCCCACTGCAAGCGCTGCAGGTTGGAACGCAGACTGAACGACCAGTCTTCGCCGAGCAGCGCCGCCAGCAGTCGCTCCGGCAACTCGCCCTCCTCCGGCAACAGATTCAAGCGTTCGCCGAGATCGACTGCCGCCTCCAGGGCTTGCGGGTCATCGCCATCGACATACCGCGCCAACATGATCCGCAGCAGCCGCGCACTGTCATCGCAGCGCTCGCAATAACGGCCGAACCAGAACAGGTTCTCGACCACCCGCGACGGCAGATACGGATCGCGTCGCACCAGATCATGAACGCCGATGTTGCGCTGGGCTTTCCATTGTTCACCGCTGGGCGGGCGATCGCCCAATACCCAGGTGTCCTTGCTTGCCCCGCCGCGCTGCATCGACACCACTTCGGCATCGGCGTCGGCGGCGACCCGAGTCAGGCCACCGGGCAGCACTCGATAGCCATCACGACTGGCCACCGCATACATGCGCATGCCGATGGCTCGCGGTTGCAACTGCCCGCCTTCGGCCTGCCAGACCGGTGCCTGGGACAGTTGCGCCAGTTCTTGCGCAACATAGGCATAAGGCCGTGCCTGCATGCGCTCGGCCAGGGCCTGGCGCTGTTTTTCACTCAAATCACGACCAAACACCGCTGCGAAGCTCTGGGACGGGAACGCCGGTTTGATCAACAGCTCCGGCAGTTTTTCCAGGGCCTGGGCCAGTACCGGCGCTTCGCCACACCACCAGGTCGCGATGGACGGCAGGATCAGCTCTTCACCGAACAGAAATTGATTGATCTTTGGCAGAAAGCCCAGCAACCCCGGCGATTCCAGCACGCCGCTGCCGAGGGCGTTGGCCACCAGCACGCGGCCCTGACGCACGGCTTCGAGCAGCCCCGGCACGCCAAGGGCTGAGTCGGTGCGCAACTCCAGCGGGTCACAGAAATCATCGTCGAGCCGACGCATGATCGCGTGAACCCGACGCAGGCCGCTCAAGGTCTTCAGATAGACCGTGGCATCCCGCACGGTCAGATCGCCGCCTTCCACTAACGGATAACCGAGCTGACGAGCCAGGTACAGGTGTTCGAAATAACTTTCGTTGAAACGCCCCGGTGTCAGCAGAACCACCAGTGGCGCTTCATCATCGCTCGGCGCCTGACGGGCGAGGGTTTCCTGAAGTGTGCGGAAGAACCCGGCCAGGTGTTTCACCTTCAAATCGCGGTACAGCTCGGGAAAGGCCCGGGACACGATGGTGCGGTTTTCCAGGGCGTAACCGGCGCCGGACGGCGCTTGAGTCCGGTCGGCGGTCACCCACCAGCGACCGTCAGGCGTACGCGCCAGATCCACGGCATACAGATGCAGGAAGGCCCCGTCGGGCGGCGCAATACCCTGGCAGGGCCAGAGGAAGTTGTTGTGACCGAACACCAGCTCAGCCGGCAGCAAGCCTTCGGCGATCAAGCGCTGAGGGCCGTAGAGATCCGCCAACACCGCATTGAGCAAGCGTGCCCTTTGGGCGATCCCTGCCGCTAACTGCTCCCACTCATCGGCGGCAATCACATGAGGCAACAAATCCAGCTCCCACGGCCGGTCGGCGCCCTTGGGGTCGGCGTAGACGTTGTAGGTCACACCGTTTTCCTGGATCTGCCGGGTCAGCAGCGCCTGACGCTGCACCAGTTGCATTGGCGTGCTGCGTTGCAATTGATCGAACAGCCGCCGCCAGTGCGGGCGCACGGCGCCGCTGTTGTCGAGCAGTTCGTGATAGGTGCCCGCAGTCAGCGGGTAGCGGTCAAGCAGGTCAGGCATGGAAAGCTCGGCAGACAACAAAGAACCGTCAGACTAACGCAGGCTCATGACGCCCGGATATACGAAAAATCCGAGCGTCGCGTACGGTTTAGAAACGTCGCAAATCGAGAGTCATCGGCAGCTCGTCGTTAATTTCCAGATTCGGTATAGGAAGTTTCCCAGGCGTGTGTCCGAGACGGAAGAATCGCGCCATCCGCCGGCTCTCGGCCTCATTGGCGTTCACCGGCAGACTGTCGTAGTTGCGCCCGCCCGGATGGGCGACGTGGTACTGACAGCCGCCCAGCGAACGCCCCATCCAGGTGTCGAGCAAGTCGAACACCAGCGGTGCGTGGACCGGGATAGTTGGTTGCAGACAGTTGTACGGTTGCCAGGCACGGAAACGTACACCGGCGACGAACTCCCCGACCCGACCGGTAGATTGCAACGGCACCGGAATGCCGTTGCAGGTCAGCAGATAACGTTGCGGCGGCAGCCCCGTCAGCTTGACCTGCAAGCGCTCCAGGGATGAATCCACATAACGCACCGTACCGCCCGCGCTACCCTCCTCGCCCAACACATGCCAGGGCTCAAGGGCCTGACGCAATTCCAGTTCGATGCCGCTGACGGCGTAATCGCCGACCTTGGGAAAACGAAATTCCAGATGCGCCGCAAACCATTCGGCCCGCACGGGATAACCGGCGGCATTGAGGTCGACGATGACATCGGCGAAATCCTGTTCGATGAAATGCGGTAACAGGAACCGGTCGTGCAGCTCCGTGCCCCAGCGCGCCAGTTTCGGCGGCGTATAAGGCTCGCGCCAGAACCGCGCCACCAGCGCTCGCAGCAACAATTGCTGAGCCAGGCTCATGCGCGCATGGGGCGGCATTTCAAAGGCCCGCAACTCCAGCAACCCGAGGCGCCCGGTGGCGCCATCCGGCGAGTAGAGTTTGTCGATGCAGAACTCGGCGCGGTGGGTGTTGCCGGTGACGTCGATCAGCAAATTGCGCAGCAAGCGATCCACCAACCATGGCGGACATTCCTCGCCCGGCTTCGGCATCTGGGCGAAGGCGATTTCCAGCTCATATAAAGCATCGTTGCGCGCTTCATCTACCCTCGGCGCCTGCGAAGTCGGGCCGATGAACAGTCCGGAAAACAGGTAGGACAAGGATGGGTGGTTATGCCAATAACTGATCAGGCTGCGCAACAGATCGGGCCGGCGCAGAAACGGTGAGTCGGCCGGAGTCGCGCCACCCAGTACGAAATGATTACCGCCGCCGGTGCCAGTGTGCCGACCGTCGATCATGAACTTCTCGGTGGTCAGTCGCGTCTGGCGCGCTTCTTCATAAAGAAATTCGGTGCGCTCCACCAGCTCATCCCATGTGGCCGACGGTTGTACGTTGACCTCAATCACGCCCGGATCCGGAGTAATGCGAAAGTTGCTCAGGCGCGGATCGCTCGGCGGCTCATAGCCTTCCAACAGGACCGGGCAATGCAACTCCTCGGCGGTGGCTTCGATGGCGGCGACCAGTTCCAGATAGTCCTCGACCCGTTCCAGTGGCGGCATGAACAGGTACAACCGGCCTTCGCGCGCTTCGGCGCAGAACGCGGTGCGGGTGAGCCAGTCGGCGGACTGGTCGATCTCGGGCACACGTTCGTCGGCGGTTTTCGGTTGAGCGTGATGCTGTAGCTGGTCGGTGTCCGGTAGCGCCGGGAAATCCTGATTCGGGTCCGTGGGGTGAATGAACGGGTACTCCGCGGCTTTCACCCAAGGCTGCGAACCGAGCGGCAAGCGATAACCCAGTGGCGAATCCCCCGGCACCAACCGGCAGTGTTCCTCGCGCAGGTACCAGCGACCGCTCTGCCATTGATCGCCCTTGGCGGTGCGCGCCAGCGGCAGGACCTGACCGATGACCTTGTCCAGGCCCTGGCTGAAGACTTTACGCAGGCGCGCACGCTCCAAAGGTTCTTCCAGGCGTGAGTCTTCGGCGCTGACGTTCTGCGGTAAAGCGCCTTCGCGCCAGAGGTAATAGAAATTGTCTTCGTAGGCCGGGAACACGAAGCGTGTCGGAATTTTCAAGCGTTCGGCGACACTCGCCAGGAAACGCCCGGCCAGTTCGCCATCGGCGCCGTAATCTTCCCGCTCGTCGGCAATCAGCGCGCTGTTGTGCCAGATCGGCACGCCATCGCGGCGCCAGTAGCAGTTCAGCGACCAGCGCGGCAACTGCTCGCCGGGGTACCACTTGCCCTGACCGAAATGCACCAGGCCCTTGGGCGCGTAATGCTTGCGCATGCGCTGGAACAGTTCGGCTGACAGCCGACGTTTGTCTGGCCCGAGCGCGGCGGTGTTCCACTCGGCGCCGTCCGGATCATCGATGGAAACGAACGTCGGCTCGCCGCCCATGGTCAGGCGCACGTCACCTTCGAGCAAATCAGCATCGATCTGCCGGCCCAATGCCTGAATCGCCAGCCATTGGTCTTCGGTGTAGGGTTTGGTAACCCTTGGCGCTTCCCAAATCCGCTCGACCGACATTTCGTGGGTGAATTCGCACTCGCACGGCTCCACCAAACCACTGATCGGTGCCGCAGAGGATGGATCAGGACTACACGCCAACGGAATGTGCCCTTCACCGGCAAACAGCCCTGAGGTCGCGTCCAGGCCGATCCAGCCTGCACCGGGCAAATAGACTTCGCACCAGGCGTGCAGGTCAGTGAAATCCACATCAGTGCCCGAAGGGCCGTCGAGACTTTTGACGTCGGCGGTCAACTGGATCAGGTATCCGGAGACGAATCGCGCCGCCAAGCCGAGGTTGCGCAGCAATTGCACCAGCAACCACGCCGAGTCGCGGCAGGAACCGGAAGCCTGTTCGAGGGTGTGTTCCGGTGTCTGTACGCCTGGCTCCATGCGGATCAGGTAGCCGATGTCTTCGCTCAGGCGCTGGTTGAGCGCGACCAGGAAATCCACGCTGGGCAGCGGCGTGCGATCGATGCCATCCAGATAGGCCTTGAATTTAGGCGTCAGGGGCAAGGTTTCCAGGTACGGCGCCAGCTCTTTGCGCTCATCCGCGGCGTAGGCGAAAGGGATCTTTTCGGCATAGGGCTCGAGGAAGAAGTCGAATGGATTGAACACCGCCATCTCGGCCAGCAGATCGACCTCGATCCGCAGCTCATCGGTTTTCTCCGGGAACACCAGCCGCGCCAGGTAATTGCCCTGTGGGTCCTGCTGCCAATTGATGAAGTGCTGCTCGGGCGAGACTTTCAGCGCATAGGACAATATTCGCGTGCGGCTGTGAGCAGCCGGGCGCAGGCGAACGATCTGCGGACCGAGCTCGACAGCGCGGTCGTAGCGGTAATGCGTGACGTGATGCAATGCGACATGGATCGACACGGCGTGCCTCCTGCGAGCCTTGAGCGTTATCGAAAGCGGCGCAAGACTTATGCCATCCAGCTGCGTTGGCGCTTTCACTGATTTGCTCAGGGCAGTACAGCACCAAAATCGGGCGATGCGGGAAAATGGTTTGAGAGAGTTGCACGCAAATGTGGCGAAGGAGCAAGTCAACTCAGCTTTTGTGGCGAGGGAGCTTGCTCCCGTTGGGGCGCGAAGCGGCCCTTGAGTCAGGCAATGGGTCCATTCCATTGAAATGTGCAAGTCGGGTTTGCGACTGCTTCGCAGCCGAACGGGAGCGAGCTCCCTCGCCACAATGAAGTTCATTGTTCCTGAAACGCAAAACGCCAACCCGAAGGTTGGCGTTCTGTTCAGCTCAAGCGAGGCTTAGCGCGGTACAACCGGCTTGCGCGCAGGTTTCGGCCCCTTGCCTTTGGCCGCATCCTTGCGCTCCTTGGCAGCCTGCTGGTTACGGGCGAATGCCGCGGCCTTGGCTTGTTCACGCTTGTCCCACGGGTTGCCGCCATCGCTGGCACGCGGTGGCAGGCCAGTGTGCTGGGTCAGGATCTTGGTGGTCTTTTCCCCTGCCACTTTGTGGCTGCCGGCCGGCGTCGAGTTCTTGCGACGGGCGCTTTGATAGCTGTCGGTCGCAGGCTGATGCAGCGGGATCAATTGGTTCTTGCCCGGCCCGATCAAATCGGCTCGGCCCATGCGGGTCAGCGCCTCACGCAGCATCGGCCAGCCTTTCGGGTCGTGGTAACGCAAGAACGCCTTGTGCAAGCGACGCTGCTCTTCGCTCTTGACGATGGTCACGCCGTCACTCTTGTAAGTGACCTTACGCAACGGGTTCTTGCCCGAGTGGTACATCGCGGTGGCGGTAGCCATCGGCGACGGGTAGAACGCCTGCACCTGGTCGGCACGGAAACCGTTGCCCTTGAGCCACAGGGCCAGGTTCATCATGTCTTCGTCGGTGGTGCCCGGGTGAGCGGCGATGAAGTACGGAATCAGGTACTGCTCTTTGCCGGCTTCCTTGGTGTACTTCTCGAACATGCGCTTGAACTTGTCATAGCTGCCGATGCCCGGTTTCATCATCTGGTTGAGCGGACCTTCCTCGGTGTGTTCCGGGGCGATCTTCAGGTAGCCGCCGACGTGATGGGTCACCAGTTCCTTGACGTATTCCGGCGACTCGACCGCGAGGTCGTAGCGCAGGCCGGACGCGATCAGGATCTTCTTCACACCCGGCAAGGCACGGGCACTACGATAGAGCTGGATCAGCGACGAGTGATCGGTGTTCAGGTTCGGGCAAATGCCGGGGAACACACACGAAGGCTTGCGGCACGCGGATTCGATCTCCGGAGTCTTGCAGGCGATACGGTACATGTTCGCGGTCGGGCCGCCGAGGTCGGAAATGACACCGGTGAAACCTGGCACCTTGTCGCGGATTTCTTCGATTTCGCGAATGATCGACTCTTCGGAACGGTTCTGGATGATCCGGCCTTCATGCTCGGTGATCGAGCAGAAGGTGCAGCCGCCGAAGCAGCCGCGCATGATGTTCACCGAGAAACGGATCATCTCGTAGGCAGGAATCTTTTCCTTGCCGTACGCCGGGTGCGGAACCCGTGCGTAAGGCATGCCGAACACGTAGTCCATTTCTTCGGTGGTCATCGGAATCGGAGGCGGGTTGAACCAGACGTCCACTTCACCATGCTTCTGCACCAGTGCGCGGGCATTGCCCGGGTTGGTTTCCAGGTGAAGCACGCGGTTGGCGTGGGCGTAAAGCACGGCGTCACCACGGACCTTTTCAACCGACGGCAAACGAATCACGGTCTTGTCGCGGGTCATTTTCGGGCTGGCCAGGATCTGCACGACTTTGGCTTCGCTCGGGTCTTCAACCGGACCTTTTTCCTGCTCGATGGCGCAGGCCGCGGTGTCTTGCGTGTTCACGTACGGGTTGATGATCTTGTCGATCTTGCCCGGACGGTCGATGCGTGTGGAATCGACTTCGTACCAGCCTTGCGGCGTATCACGACGGATGAACGCGGTGCCGCGCACGTCGGTGATGTCTTCGATCTTGTGGCCGTAGGACAGGCGCTGGGCGACTTCGACAATTGCACGCTCGGCGTTGCCGTAGAGCAGGATGTCGGCGCAGGCGTCGATCAGGATCGAGTTGCGCACCCGGTCCTGCCAATAATCGTAATGGGCGATGCGGCGCAGGGATGCTTCGATGCCACCGAGCACGATCGGTACGTGCTTGTAGGCTTCCTTGCAGCGCTGGCTGTAAACCAGGCTCGCGCGGTCCGGACGTTTGCCCGCCAGGCCACCAGGGGTGTAGGCGTCGTCGGAACGGATTTTCTTGTCAGCGGTGTAGCGGTTGATCATCGAGTCCATGTTGCCGGCCGCGACACCGAAAAACAGGTTCGGCTCGCCGAGCTTCATGAAGTCGTCTTTGGATTGCCAGTTCGGCTGCGCGATGATCCCGACGCGGAAGCCCTGGGCCTCCAGCAGCCGGCCGATGATCGCCATGCCAAACGACGGGTGGTCGACGTAGGCATCGCCGGTGACGATGATGATGTCGCAAGAATCCCAGCCGAGCTGATCCATCTCCTCTCTGCTCATCGGCAGGAATGGCGCTGGCCCGAAACATTCGGCCCAGTACTTTGGATAGTCAAATAACGGCTTGGCTGCTTGCATGTCGATAACCGGTGTTGGCTTTCATTGAATTTCGCGGGCGCGGAATATAGCACAAATTTTGACCAATTCCGACGGCTATGGTCGGAAATTGGTGGTGTTCACTTCGAGGCGAGATCTTGGGGTCAGGCCCACAACCTATGGCGAGGGAGCTTGCTCCCGCTGGGTTGCGAAGCAACCCCAAACCTATTCCTTCAGACAACTCGAGTCGGCTGATTTTACGACTGCTGCGCAGCCGAGCGGGAGCAAGCAAAGCCCCCTTGCCACAGGTTATTCGTCGTCGTCGAAGTTATAGCTACCCGGCGCCAGGTTCTCGAATCGGGTGTACTTACCGATGAAGGCCAGGCGGATAAAGCCGATCGGGCCGTTCCGCTGCTTGCCGATGATGATTTCGGCAATGCCTTTGTGTTCGGTTTCCGGGTGATACACCTCGTCCCGGTAAACGAACATGATCACGTCGGCGTCCTGCTCGATCGCACCGGATTCACGCAAGTCGGAGTTCACCGGGCGTTTGTTCGGGCGTTGTTCCAGGGAACGGTTGAGCTGGGACAATGCCACCACCGGGCAGTTGAATTCCTTGGCCAGGGCTTTCAGGGACCGGGAAATCTCGGAAATCTCGTTGGTCCGGTTGTCACCGCTGGAACCCGGGATCTGCATCAGTTGCAGGTAGTCGATCATGATCAGACCGACTTCACCGTGCTCACGCACCAGACGCCGGGTCCGGGCACGCATTTCCGATGGGCTGATGCCGGCGGTATCGTCGATAAACAGCTTGCGATCGTTGAGCAGGTTGACCGCCGAGGTCAGGCGCGGCCAATCGTCATCTTCCAGCTGCCCCGAACGGACCTTGGTCTGGTCGATGCGCCCCAGGGACGACAACATACGCATGATCAACGATTCGCCTGGCATTTCCAGCGAGTAAACCAATACGGCCTTCTCGCTGCGCAACACGGCGTTCTCCACCAGGTTCATCGCAAAGGTGGTTTTACCCATGGATGGACGGCCGGCGACGATGATCAGGTCGGACGGCTGCAGGCCGCTGGTCTTCTCGTCGAGGTCGGTGTAGCCGGTGGACAGGCCAGTGATGGCGTTGTCGGTGTTGAACAAGGTGTCAATGCGGTCGATGGCCTTGGTCAGCAGGTCATTCACGCTCACCGGGCCGCCGGTTTTCGGACGGGCTTCGGCGATCTGGAAGATCTGCCGTTCGGCTTCGTCGAGGATTTCGGCGGCAGTGCGGCCTTCGGGGTTGAAGGCGCTGTCGGCGATTTCGGTACTGATGCCGATCAGCTGGCGCAAGGTTGCCCGCTCGCGAACGATCTGGGCATAGGCCTTGATGTTGGCGACCGACGGCGTGTTTTTCGCCAGTTCGCCGAGGTAACCGAGCCCGCCGACTTGCGAGGTCTGACCTTCCTTGTCCAGTTGCTCGGACAGGGTCACGACGTCGATCGGCATGTTCTGATCGGCCAGTTTGGCGATCGCGCGGAAAATCAGGCGGTGGTCATGCCGATAGAAATCGCCGTCGGAGACTTGATCGAGCACGCGTTCCCAGGCGTTGTTGTCCAGCATCAGGCCACCGAGTACAGCCTGTTCGGCCTCGATGGAATGCGGCGGCACCTTCAGGGCAGCGGTTTGCAGATCGTATTGCTCGGGAGCGGAAATATCGTTCATGGCCACTTGGAATTAGTTTGTAGAAAATCAGGAACCGCAGAAAGACAAAGGGCACGACCTGTAAACAGGATCGTGCCCGATGTTACCGGCAAGCACCCGAGGGTGCCAGCCGACAAGTGCTGCTTAAGCTGCTACCACGACAACGCGTACGGTGGCTTCAACTTCGGCGTGCAGGTGCACGGCTACGTCGAATTCGCCTACGTTGCGGATGGTGCCGTTCGGCAGACGAACTTCGCTTTTTGCAACTTCAACGCCAGAGGCGGTCAGTGCATCAGCGATGTCGTGGGTGCCAATCGAACCGAACAGCTTGCCTTCGTCACCAGCGGTGGCAGTGATAGTCACTTCCAGCTCAGCCAGTTGGGCGGCACGGCTTTCAGCCGAAGTTTTACGGTCTGCTGCGGCTTTTTCCAGCTCAGCGCGACGCTCTTCGAACGCAGCCAGGTTGGCAGCGGTCGCAGCGGTAGCTTTGCCGTAAGGCAGCAGGTAGTTACGACCGTAACCAGCCTTAACGTTCACTTTGTCACCCAGGTTGCCCAGGTTGGTGACTTTTTCCAGAAGGATCAGTTGCATGTGAAAATCCTCTTAACTTTTAACCTTCACCGTTCGCGTTATCGGCATCTTTCGGCGCCGAACGACCGCGAAAATCAATCAGGCTGTCGACGATGGCCAGGACCACCAGCAACGGATAGATCAGCTGCATGAACAGCAACAGCGTGACGTACAACCCCACCAGCCAGAATTTGGCCAGTCGTTTTTGCGCCACCAGCCCGTGAATCAGGGCCAGCCCGGCGAACACCAGCGGTACGCTGCACAACGGTGTCAACATGGCCATCTGCGAGCCTAAGTTAGGCCCCAGAAGCATCAACACCAGCAGCAACATCGCCGGTAAAAGCGGGATTCGGATGGCACGAAACTCGCGACCAAAACCACCCGGGTTGTACAACAACGCCTGCCAGTAGCGCCCGACAATCAGGCTCAGCACACTGACGATTTGCAACAAGGCCGCAATCAGGCCAGTCAGGACCGGTGCAATCAGGGACGCGAATCGCGCTTGCTCGTCTACCGACAATTGCTGGTAGACATCACCGAGTAGCGACGGCATGACTTTTATCAAAGCCTGCGCCAGCATCTCGATCTGGGGCGCAAAAGCCGCCCCCAGCACCACTGAAAACACCACTCCCATCGCTATGCTGACCAGCAGCACGCGGTTCCAGGACTCGCTTGCGCGCAAAACCAACGCAAGGCTCGAAGACCCCAGCAGCACCAGAAGTGCCCGTGGGTCGTCGGAGTAAAGCCACCAGATCAACGCCGGCAGCAGCCCCAGAGCAAGAACGCCCAGGGCGTCCCTCAATCCGCGCCGCAGGAGCACAAGGCATCCGGCGGCAGCACCCAACCAATACAACAACGGCAATGTTGCGCATCCGGCCACTACCAGAGTGGCCTGCATACGGCCGCGCATGATGAACTCAGCTAAGGCGCGCATGCATTCAATCCTTTGCTACGTGTCGACTGCCCGGTCTCAGCGGCCGTGGCTGTCGGTGTAGGCCAGCAGGGCCAGGAAGCGGGCGCGCTTGATAGCGGTGGCCAGCTGACGCTGATAACGAGCTTTGGTACCGGTGATGCGGCTTGGAACGATTTTGCCGGTCTCGGATACGTAGGCTTTCAGAGTGTTGAGATCTTTGTAATCGATCTCTTTCACGTCTTCAGCGGTGAAGCGGCAGAATTTACGACGACGGAAGAAACGTGCCATGTAATAGGCTCCTCAAAAGGTCCGTGGATTACTCGTCAGCGTTATCGCTGGCGTCGCTGTCATCACCATCAACGCTATCGGCGTCGGAGTGCTCAGGACGGTCGCGACGCTCACGGCGCTCACTGCGGTTTTCTTCAGCCTTGAGCATCTCGGATTGGCCGGTAACGGCTTCTTCGCGACGGATGACCAGGTTACGGATCACTGCATCGTTGTAGCGGAAGTTGTCTTCCAGCTCGGCCAGGGCCTTGCCAGTGCACTCAACGTTCAGCATCACGTAGTGAGCCTTGTGAACATTGTTGATTGCGTAGGCCAGTTGACGACGGCCCCAATCTTCCAGACGGTGGATTTTGCCGCCGTCTTCTTCGATCAGCTTGGTGTAACGCTCAACCATGCCGCCGACTTGCTCGCTTTGATCCGGGTGGACCAAAAAGATGATTTCGTAATGACGCATGAATGCTCCTTACGGGTTGTAGCCTGCCGCTCAAAAGCGGTCAGACAAGGAGTGAATGACACTTATGGACTTGCTTGCGATAGACACATGCGTGCCTGCCGTCACAGCAAGGGGCGCAATTGTAGAGAAGGGTCGAGAGAGGTGCAAGGCAATTGGTGATTATTTGAACAACCCCAATCTTCGCCCAGACACAAAACCACTGCGGGAGCGAGCCTGCTCGCGATGGGATGCAACATTCAACATTGGTGCTGAATGTAACTCCGCTATCGCGAGCAGGCTCGCTCCCACAGGGATTACAACCGGATCAGGACTTTTTGGCGGTCCCGGCAGCTTTGACGCCACGCTGGCGCAACGCCTCGAACAGGCACACGCCAGTCGCCACGGAAACGTTGAGACTGCTGACGCTGCCTGCCATCGGCAGACGCACCAGGTAGTCGCAAAGATCGCGAGTCAGGCGGCGCATCCCGCTGCCCTCCGCGCCCATGATCAAGATGGTCGGCCCCGTCAAGTCTTGCTGATACAGATCCTGCTCAGCCTCGCCCGCCGTACCGACGACCCACAAGCCGCGCTGCTTGAGTTTTTCCAGGGTGCGCGCCAGGTTGGTCACCGCGACCAACGGAATCACTTCCGCCGCGCCACAGGCGACTTTGCGTACCGTCGGAGTCAGGGTGGCTGACTTGTCCTTCGGCACGATCACCGCCAACGCACCCGCCGCATCGGCAGAACGCAGGCAAGCACCGAGGTTGTGCGGATCGGTCACGCCATCGAGCACCAGCAGCAACGGTGCGCCTTCGGTGCGATCGAGCAATTCGTCGAGCATCGCCTCGCCCCAGACCTGGCTCGGGCTCACGTCCGCCACCACGCCTTGGTGCACACCTTCAACCCAGGCGTCCAGTTCACGGCGCTCGGCCTGACCGACCGCAACGCGGTTTTCGGCAGCGAGTTCAATCAGCGTCTGAACCCGCGGATCACTGCGGCCTTCAGCCAGCCAGATCTGCTTGACGCGTTTTGGGTGGTGACGCAGCAACGCTTCTACCGCGTGCACGCCGTAGATCTTTTCCAACTGACTCATGACTTGGCCTTAGGTTTACGCGCCCCGCCGCTTCTGGCGGCTGGAGCGGAACCCGCTTTGGGCGGGCCTTTACGGTGTTTGCTTGGTTTGGCTGGCTTGCCGCCGGAGGCCTTTTCAGGCACCGACCGCCCGGTCTTTCCCCCAGACGCCGCTTTACCGCCGCTTTTCGCTTCAGACAGCAACGCCTGTTTCAGTTCACGACTTTTGCGCAACTCGGCATTTTTTGCCGCGGCATCGCTCGGACGATAGGCCTCGATGGCCTTTTCCTTGGCAGGACGACGACCGGTTTTCGCCGGCGCCGGCTCGGCAGCAGTCTTCGTGGCAGGGGCAGCGGTTTCAGTGCCACGTTTCTTGCGGCCGATTGGCGCGCTGATGGTTTTCTCGGCCATCTCGAAGTCGATCTTGCGCTCGTCGAGGTCGACGCGCATGACCCGCACTTCAACGGTGTCGCCGAGGCGGAAACTGCGACCGGTACGCTCACCGGCAAGGCGGTGGTGCACTGGATCGAAGTGGTAGTAATCGCCCGGCAGCGCGGTAACGTGCACCAGGCCTTCGACGTAAATGTCGGTCAGTTCGACGAACAGGCCGAAACCGGTCACGGCGGTAATCACACCCGGGAACGATTCGCCCACGCGATCTTTCATGAACTCGCACTTGAGCCAGTTCACCACGTCACGGGTGGCTTCGTCGGCACGGCGCTCGCTCATCGAGCACTGCTCGCCGAGCTGCTCCAGGGTTGCCTCGTCGTACGGGTAAATGCGCGCTTTCGGAATGCTCATCGCGCCGGCACGGCGAACGTGCGGCGTGTCCATTTTCGAATGGATGACGCTGCGAATCGCCCGGTGCGTGAGCAAGTCCGGGTAGCGGCGGATCGGCGAGGTGAAGTGGGTATAGGCTTCGTAATTCAGGCCGAAGTGGCCCTGGTTATCGGCGCTGTACACCGCCTGGCTCAACGAACGCAGCATGACGGTCTGGATCAGGTGGAAATCCGGACGATCCTTGATACCAGCCAGCAAGGCCTGGTAATCCTTCGGCGACGGGCCGTCCTTGCCCTTGTGCAGGGACAGGCCCAGCTCGCCGAGGAAGGCGCGCAGTTTTTCCAGACGCTCCGGTGGCGGGCCGTCGTGGACGCGATACAGCGCAGGGATTTCGTGCTTTTTCAGGAATTCGGCGGTGGCCACGTTGGCCGCCAGCATGCATTCCTCGATCAGCTTGTGGGCGTCGTTGCGAACGGTCGGACGGATTTCGGCAATCTTGCGCTCGGAACCGAAGATGATCCGGGTTTCCTGGGTTTCGAAATCGATCGCGCCCCGCACGTGACGAGCCGCCAGCAGAACCTTGTACAACGCGTACAGCTGCTTGAGGTGCGGCAGGACGTCGGTGTATTCACCACGAAGCTGACGCGCCTCGGTGGCTTTCGGTGTTTCCAGCATGGCGCTGACCTTGTTGTAGGTCAGGCGAGCGTGGGAGTGAATCACCGCTTCGTAGAAGCAGTAGTCGGTCATCTCGCCGGATTTGGAGATGGTCATCTCGCAAACCATGGCCAGGCGATCGACATGCGGGTTCAGCGAGCACAGGCCGTTGGACAGTTGCTCAGGCAGCATCGGCACGACGCGCTCGGGGAAGTACACCGAGTTGCCACGAACCTGGGATTCGTTATCCAGCGCCGAACCGATTTTCACGTAGCTGGAAACGTCGGCAATCGCCACGTACAACTTCCAGCCGCCGGAGAACAGGCGCAGCTTGCCCGGCTTGGCTTCGCAGTAGACCGCGTCATCGAAGTCGCGCGCATCTTCGCCGTCGATGGTCACGAACGGCAGATGACGCAGGTCGATGCGCTTCTCTTTGTCTTTTTCTTCGACTTCCGGCTTGAGCTTGGCGGCTTCCTTGAGCACCGCTTCAGGCCAGACGTGAGGAATATCGTAGGTGCGCAGGGCGACATCGATTTCCATGCCCGGCGCCATGTAGTTACCCACGACTTCGACCACATCGCCTTGCGGCTGGAAGCGTGGCGTCGGCCAGTGAGTGATCTTCACTTCGACGAACTGGCCGATCTGGGCGTTGGCGTTGCGGCCCGGAGTCACCAGCACTTCTTGCTGGATCTTCGGATTGTCCGCGACAACGAAACCGATACCGCCTTCTTCGAAATAGCGACCGACGATAGTCTCGTGGGCACGGGACACCACTTCGACGATCATGCCTTCGCGACGACCGCGACGGTCGAGACCGGAAACACGGGCCAAGGCTCGGTCGCCATCGAACACCAGGCGCATTTGCGCCGGGCTCATGAACAGATCGTCACTGCCGTCGTCCGGGACCAGGAAGCCGAAGCCGTCACGGTGACCGCTGATGCGGCCCAGGATCAGGTCGAGCTTGTCCACCGGCGCATAGGTGCCGCGACGGGTATAGATGAGTTGAGCGTCGCGCTCCATGGCGCGCAGGCGGCGGCGCAGGGCTTCGATCTGGTCTTCTGTGGTCAGACCAAACTCTTCGACCAGCTGCTCGCGGTTAGCAGGCGAACCACGATCAGCAAGGTGCTGAAGGATCAGTTCGCGGCTAGGAATAGGGTTTTCATATTTTTCCGCTTCACGAGCGGCCTCGGGATCGAGGGATTGCCAATCGGCCATTAGAGAGTTTTCACCTTGTCTATATGCGGGTTAGTTTGGCATAGGCGTAATGAAACGGGAAATTTCAGGCTACGACAGCCCGTCTAAAGCCCTTTATCGACACTGCAAAGCTGATTTGAATGCCGTCCGTGAAATTTTCCAGGTTTTTTTGATGACAGGGGTTTACAGTTAAAAAGACGCTCCGTATAGTGCGCGCCATCGACGACGCACTAGCGCTGCCGATACTGCCCAGATGGTGAAATTGGTAGACACGCCAGCTTCAGGTGCTGGTGACCGCAAGGTCGTGGAAGTTCGAGTCTTCTTCTGGGCACCAATTTCGAGCTTGAGATTAGAACAATTTCAAGGCTCACACAAAAACCCGCGAAAGCGGGTTTTTGCATTTCAGGCTTTTGATTTATTAAAACCAAATCAGGGGTTTACAGATCAAAATGCTCTCCGTATAGTGCGCCACATCAACAGCGGCAACGCTGAAGATCATGCCCAGATGGTGAAATTGGTAGACACGCCAGCTTCAGGTGCTGGTGACCGCAAGGTCGTGGAAGTTCGAGTCTTCTTCTGGGCACCAATTCAAATTCAAGGTCACGATCTTGAATTTCACAAAAACCCGCGAAAGCGGGTTTTTGCGTTTCTGGCTTTCAAAAACTGCAAAGCCATTCCCTCTCCTGTGGCCTCTGTGGCGAGGGAGCTTGCTCCCGCTGGAGTGCGAAGCGCTCCCCTACCATCCCGACAGTTACATCGCATCCTCAGGATTTACGACTGCTTCGCAGCCGAACGGGAGCAAGCTCCCTCGCCACAGGGAGCGCGGCGTAGCGTCGTTCGCGAAATTTGCGCACAACGCAATTCCTGTAGGAGCGAGGCTTGCCCGCGAAGGCGCCAGACCTGCCGACGAAAAACTCAAGCCCTGAACTGCCCCAGGCTCGCCTTCAACTGCGCAGCCAAACCATCCAGCACCTTGCCGCTGGCCGTGGTTTCCACCACCGCCTGAGCGGCTTTTTCAGCCTGGGCATGAATAGTTTCAACCCGCCCACGCACGGCCTGCGCACCTTGCGCCTGATGCGCCGCAGCCTGAGTCGCCAGACCGATCGCCGCATGTACCTGCTCGACCGACGCCTGCACCGACTGCTGCAACCGCGCACTGTCGCGCAATACCAACAAACCTTCGCTGGCTTGACGTCCAGCCTGCCCGATTGCCGCGACGGCCTCACGCGCCCCCTGCTGCAACGCCACGATGTGCGCCTGAATGTCACCGGTCGAGCTCTGGGTCTTGCTCGCCAGCGCCCGCACCTCGTCCGCCACCACGGCAAACCCGCGACCGGTTTCGCCGGCACGCGCCGCCTCGATGGCCGCGTTCAGTGCCAGTAAGTTGGTTTGCTCGGCGATCCCGTGAATCACCGTCAGCACCACTTCAATCTGCTCACTCTGCTGCGCCAGGCGCTCGATGACTTTCGCACCGGTGTCGACTTGTCCAGCCAACGCCTCAATGAGACTGCCGACTTTCGCCGAGGTCCGAGTGTTTTCATCCGTAGCCTGACGAATACCCACCACTTGCTGCAAGGCGGCCTGCATGGCATGACTTTCAGACTGGGCTTCGTCAGCCATTTGCGACAACGCGCGCAAGCTTTCGGCCACTTCATCGCGCTGCATGCCCGCGGCCGCATCGGCACCGGCATTGCGCAGGGTCATGGCGCCGATCTCCACGCCGGTGCGCTGAGCCACATCGCCCGCCTCACGCACGATCGGCTGCAACTTATCCACAAAGCGATTGACCGCCGAGGCCATGTCGCCGATCTCGTCCTGGCTGTTGATCTGCACGCGCTTGGTCAGGTCGCCCTCACCCGCTGCCAGGTCATCCATCGCGACAATGAGCATTTTCAGGCGATTGACCACTCGACGCCCCAGCACCACCGCCAGTAACAGCAGCACACCGAAACCCACCACCGCCAGGCCCATGCCGATGCGCCAGCGCAAAGCCCCTGCGGCTTCCTGCACGGCGCCCGTGGTGTTGGCTTTCATTTCAGAAGCAGTGGACTGCGCCGATTGCAGACGCCCGCGCATCGCCGCTGCGCTGTCAGCTGCCGCACCTTTGAGGCTATCCCCCACCAGTTGATCGCTGCTGGCGATCAGCGCCGAGAAACGCTTGTCCAGCGCCGCCAGATCGGTTTCCACGGAGGCGGTCGAGACGCCCATCAAAACCTTGCCGATTTCCACCCCATTGGGGCTGATCGAAGCTTCAAGGTAGTAGACCGCCGGATCACTCTTCGCCGCATCCAGCACCTTGTCCAGCGCCCGCTCGCCCTGACCTTTTTCCAGAAGCGCCTTGTTGATCGAGTTTTCCCGGTTGAGGTAGCGCGTCAGGTGCTGGCCCGTAGCGTCGTCGTAGACCACGAACAACACGTTGGGATTACGCTGGGCACGGCGAGCAAATTCGGACAGGGTGGGAATGTCGCTGTCCCACATGGCGCGGGGGTGCGACCGAGGCCAGAAGCTGCGCCATGTCGTTGGCCGAATCCTTCAGGTCTTTCTCCAGCATCGTACGCAGCTGTGCCTGCTCGTCCTTCAGACGCGAAGACAGCCCGACGGTCAGGCGCTGACGGGTATTGGTGGACAGGCTATCCAGGCTCGACGTGACCTCACGCCCTGCCTGCTCAAGCTCGCCAGAGAGCTTCTGGCTATCGGCATCCAGCCGCACACCCAGATCGGTTTCCAGCGCAGTCACCGTGCTCCGGGTCAGAGCGACAGCCACCAGCACCTGCACCAAAAGGGCGATACCAAGGGTAACGAACACAGGCCGCAAGAGACGGCTTTGTAACAGTGAGAGAACGGCCGACACAGGAAATCCCTCTACTCTAACGCCATTAAATTGATGGCATTCTGAAGGCGATATTCACAGCAAAGGTCATGCCGTCCAACAGGCATAAACGACAAAGGCCCCGACTAAGGGGCCTTTGTGTTTTACATCAACGACTTATTAAGCGAACGGGTGACGCAGAACGATGGTTTCGTTGCGGTCCGGGCCCGTCGAAATAATGTCGATCGGGGCGCCGACCAACTCTTCGATGCGCTTGATGTAGTTGCGCGCAGCCTGAGGCAGCTCTTCCAGGGTCTTGGCACCCAGGGTCGACTCGCTCCAGCCCGGCATCTGCTCGTACACCGGCTCCAGGCCGATGTAGCTGTCGGCGTCGGTCGGTGCGTCGATCACTGCACCATCCTGGTTCTTGTAGCCTACGCAGATGTTGATGGTTTCCAGGCCGTCCAGCACGTCCAGCTTGGTCAGGCACAGGCCCGAAATGCTGTTGACGTCGATGGCGCGACGCAGGATGACGGCGTCGAACCAGCCGCAACGACGGGCACGGCCGGTAGTAGCGCCGAACTCGTGACCACGCTTGGCCAGGAAAGCACCCACGTCGTCGAACAGCTCAGTCGGGAATGGACCCGAACCGACGCGCGTGGTGTAGGCCTTGGTGATGCCGAGGATGTAGTCCAGGAACATCGGGCCAACACCCGAACCGGTGGCGATGCCGCCAGCGGTGGTGTTGGAGCTGGTGACGTACGGGTAGGTGCCGTGGTCGATGTCCAGCAGGGAGCCTTGGGCGCCTTCGAACATGATGTCCTTGCCGGCACGACGCAGATTGTGCAGCTCTGCGGTGACGTCGAGCATCATCGGCTTGAGCAGCTCGGCGTATTCCATGCACTCGTCGAGTGTCTTCTGGAAGTCGATCGCTGGCTCTTTGTAGTAATTGACCAGTACGAAGTTGTGGTAATCCAGCAACTCGCCCAGCTTGGCGGCGAAACGCTCACGGTGGAACAGGTCACCGATGCGCAGGCCGCGACGGGCAACCTTGTCTTCATAAGCCGGGCCAATGCCGCGACCAGTGGTGCCGATCTTCAGCTCGCCACGGGCCTTTTCACGGGCCTGGTCCAGCGCTACGTGGTAGGACAGGATCAGCGGGCAGGACGGGCTGATGCGCAGGCGCTCGCGCACCGGTACGCCTTTCTCTTCCAGCTTGTTGATTTCCCGTAGCAGGGCGTCGGGTGCAACCACCACGCCGTTGCCGATCAGGCACTGCACGCCTTCGCGCAGCACGCCAGAAGGGATCAGGTGCAAGACAGTTTTTTCACCGTCGATCACCAGGGTGTGGCCAGCGTTGTGGCCACCTTGGTAGCGCACTACGGCGGCAGCATGTTCGGTCAGCAGATCAACGATCTTGCCTTTGCCCTCATCACCCCATTGGGTGCCCAGGACTACGACATTCTTACCCATAACACTTGTCCTCATTCGCGCAAACTTGGTGCCGGCGGCGGCCGGCAGGAAAACTCAAGAAGCCAGCGGCAATACTTGCCAAAGCCCGTTCTGCTGAATCAATTGCCGGTCGCAGTCCGCTTCACGGGCGGCGGCCAAAGCTTGCCCAGGCAATGCCTGGACGACACGCTGACCCTCACTGCGCAACTGGCAAACCTGCTGCCAGAGTGCTGCATCCGTACTGTCAGGCATCCAGATACCGCCAGACGGTAACTCGATTTCAGCACGCCCCAGGGTCACCAGGGTTTTCAAATCGGTAGAGAAACCGGTCGCCGGACGGGCACGGCCGAAATCGGCACCAATGTCGTCGTAACGACCGCCCTGAGCGATGGACTGGCCAACACCCGGCACGAACACGGCGAACACCACACCCGTGTGGTAGTGGTAGCCGCGCAACTCGCCCAGATCGAAGTACAGCGGCAACTCCGGGAAACGCGTGGACAGACGCTCGGCAATCGCCAGCAAATCGTCCAGGGCCGCCAGCACAGGCGCCGGCGCACTGGCCAGACGCTCGCGGGCAGCGCTCAACACTTCACGACCGCCACACAGATCCACCAGCGATCGCAGCATGCCCGACAGATCGGCTGGCAGGCCTTCGGTCAAGGTAATGACCTCGTCGATGGCTTTACGTTGCAACGCATCGAACAACTGCTGCTCGACTTCACCGGACAAACCGGCGGCGCGGGCCAGGCCGCGGTAGATGCCGACATGACCGAGGTCCATGTGCACATCCGGCACATCGGCCAGCTGCAGCATGGCCAACATCAGGCTGATGACTTCCACGTCACTGCTCGGGCTGGCATCGCCGTACAACTCGGCGCCCAGCTGAATCGGGCTGCGCGAGGACGACAAGGCGCGCGGCTGAGCATGCAGCACGCTACCGGCATAGCACAGACGGCTCGGACCTTCGCGACGCAGGGTGTGCGCATCGATACGCGCCACTTGCGGCGTGATGTCTGCACGGAAACCCATCTGCCGGCCCGACTGCGGGTCGATGACCTTGAAGGTACGCAGGTCGAGATCCTGGCCTGCGCCGGTCAGCAGGGATTCCAGGTACTCGATATGGGGGGTCACGACAAACTCGTAACCCCAGCTCTGGAACAGATCCAACACCTGGCGACGCGCGACTTCAATACGCGCCGCCTCCGGTGGCAGTACTTCTTCGATGCCATCTGGCAGCAGCCAGCGGTCTACCGTTGCCATTACGCCATTCCCCTATGATCCGGGCAGCAAGCCTTTGGGCGAGCCTTGAGTGAAGCAGAAAATGATCGGCTCATGTGCATAAACCACGCGCATGAACAACGGAGCGAAAAGCCTGAAATCGGCTTCGCCTACCACTTTCCTCGAAAAACCTGTCGAGTCATTCAACTCGGGCGCCTGCATAAAAACAGCAATCAAACGTGCAGACGCAAAAAAGCCGGGAATTTCCCGGCTGCCGCATCATACACACGTTTTCCCAAAGGATCACCCCGCCCGAGGCTTTAGCCGCCAGGCGGGGGATGATTCAGTCAACGTCGTATCAAGGCTTGGCTTTTTCCAGGTAACGGAAGAAGTCACTGCTCGGGTCCAGGACCATGACGTCGGATTTGTTCGCGAAGCTTTCACGATAGGCACGCAAGCTACGGTAGAACGCGTAGAACTCCTGGTCCTGGCCGTATGCCTTGGAGTAGATCGCAGCAGCCTGGGCGTCACCGTCACCGCGAACCTCTTCGGATTCACGATAGGCTTCAGCCAGCAGCACGCGGCGTTGACGGTCGGCGTCGGCACGGATGCCCTCGGCCAGCTCGTTACCCTTGGCGCGATGCTCGCGAGCCTCACGCTCACGCTCTGTGCTCATACGTTCGAACACGCTGCGGTTCACTTCCTTCGGCAAGTCGATGGCTTTGACCCGGACATCGACAACTTCGATACCCAGCTCTTTTTCCGCCATCTTGTTCAGCGAAGAGGTGATGTCTGCCATCAGTGCATCACGCTCACCAGACACCACTTCGTGCAGGGTACGTTTACCAAACTGGTCACGCAGGCCCGATTCCAGGCGACGGGAAAGACGCTCGTCGGCAATCTGCTTGAGACCGGAAGTCGCGGTGTAGAAGCGCTCGGCATCTTTCACGCGCCACTTGGCATAGGCATCGACCATCACGGCTTTCTTTTCCAGCGTCAGGAAGCGCTGCGTTGGTGCATCCAGCGTCATCAGGCGCGCGTCGAATATGCGCACCTTGTTAACGTAAGGCACTTTCACATGCAGGCCCGGCTGGACATCGGCCTGGACCACGCGACCGAACTGCAGCAACACCGCGCGCTCGGTCTGAGCCACGATGTAGAAGCAGTTCCAGGCAACGATCGCCACGACGACGCCGATAATAAGGGCGATCAGCGATTTATTGCTCATCAGCGACTCTCCCTGGTACGTGCCTGCTGCTGCAGATCAGCTGCCGCACGCACATTCACTTCATTGCTGCTGGCTGCCGCGCCGGTCACCGGAGTGCTGGTGCGGCGACCATCCTCGACCATCTTGTCCAGCGGCAGATACAGCAGATTGCTCTGGCCATTCTTGTTGCCGGTCACGAGAACCTTGCTGGTGTTGCTGAAGATTTCCTGCATGGTGTCCAGGTACAGACGCTGACGGGTAACTTCAGGCGCCTTGCGGTACTCGGCCACCAGCTTGGTGAAGCGGTCAGCCTCACCCTTGGCGCGGGAGACGGTCTCGTCGCGGTAACCGTTGGCATCCTCAAGGATGCGCTGGGCCTGACCACGGGCCTCCGGCACAACACCGTTGGCGTAGGTTTCAGCCTGGTTGCGCGAACGCTGCTCGTCTTCACGGGCGCGGATCACGTCATCGAAGGCTTCCTGAACTTCACGCGGTGCGGCTGCGCTCTGTACGTTGACCTGGGTGACAGTGATACCGGTGCGATAGGTATCGAGGAACCGTTGCAGACGCTCCTTGATTTCGCTGGCCATCAACTCACGACCTTCGGTCAGCACCTGGTCCATGGCGGTAGACCCCACCACATGACGCAAGGCACTGTCGGTCGCATGCTGCAGGCTGATTTCCGGCTGATCGACATTCAGCACGAAGTCCTGCAGGTTGCTGATCTTGTACTGCACGGTCAGCGGCACTTCGACGATGTTTTCGTCTTCAGTCAGCATTTGACCCTGCTTGGTATAGGCACGCTCACGCGTGACGTTTTCCAGGTACTTGCGATCGATCGGCGGGAAATAGATGTTCAGACCCGGGCCGACGGTTTCGTAGTATTTGCCGAAGCGCAGCACCACGGCCTGCTCCTGCTCGTCGACCACGTAGACCGCGCTGTACAGCCACACGGCCGCCAGCACGAAAAGACCGATGCCGAGCAGGCCGCCGAAGCCGCCACTCTTGCCCGGACCGCCGCCCTCGTCACCACGTTTCCTGCCACCACCGAACAACCCGTTCAGGCTTTCCTGCAGCTTTCGGAAGGCCTCGTCGAGATCTGGTGGACCCTTGCGGTCGCCGTTATTACGGCGCTTGCCACCCCAAGGATCCTGATTATTCGAGTTGCCACCCGGCTCATTCCAAGCCATAGCGCTCTCCATCTGATAAAGCAAAGACGCACCCACGGCGCGCCGACCAATGCTACAGAATGCCTGTCACCGCGGCACAACCGCTTTCTCAGGCTTTTATTGCAAAGTGTGTTGCTCGATGAACTCCATCGGTTGCAGACCTTCGCGGCTCACGAGTCGATTCAATTCGATCCGTGGCAAGCGAACGGCCAACAAGCTGATGCCTTCTTCGTCGTGTTCTTCTTTTTGCACCGCACCGAGTTCGAAAAACTGCGCACGCAGTCGAGCAAAACGTTGCGGCAAGCGCAAGGTGCCAACAAACAAATCACTGCCTAACAGTTCGGCCACAGCCTGTTTCAGCAAATCCAGACCGGTACCGTCCTTGGCCGACAACCAGACCCGCTGCGGCTTGCCATCGGCATCGCGCTGGATCTGCGGCTCAACGCCCTCGAGCAAATCGAGTTTGTTGTATACCTCAAGGATCGGCAAGTCTTGCGCCCCGATCTCCCCGAGCACCACCATGACCTGTTCGATCTGGGCCATACGCTCAGGCTCATGTGCATCGATCACGTGCAGCAGCAGGTCGGAGTTGCTCGACTCTTCGAGCGTAGCCCGAAATGCCTCGACCAGTTTGTGCGGCAGGTGACGAATGAAGCCTACGGTATCGGCCAGCACGATCGGCCCGAGGTCGTCGAGCTCGAGTCGGCGTAAGGTCGGGTCGAGGGTGGCGAAGAGCTGGTCGGCGGCGAAGACGTCGGAATCGGTGACCGAGTTGAACAGCGTCGATTTGCCGGCGTTGGTATAACCCACCAGTGAAACCGTCGGAATGTCAGCACGTTTGCGCCCGCGACGAGATTGCTCGCGCTGGCTGCGGACCTTTTCCAGGCGCCCCTTGATCTGCCGCAGGCGAACCCGCAACAGGCGCCGGTCGGTTTCGAGCTGGGTTTCACCCGGGCCGCGCAGACCGATACCGCCCTTCTGCCGCTCAAGGTGAGTCCAGCCACGAACCAGCCGCGTACTCATGTGCTCAAGCTGGGCCAGTTCAACCTGGAGCTTGCCTTCATGGGTACGGGCACGTTGGGCGAAGATATCGAGAATCAAACCCGTGCGGTCAATCACGCGGCACTCGAAAATACGTTCGAGGTTACGCTCCTGACTGGGCGTGAGGATGTGATTGAAAATCACCAGATCGACCTGTTCGGCGCTGACCAGGTCGCGTAATTCTTCGACCTTGCCGCTGCTGATCAGGGTTTTGGCGGTTGGCCGATGACGCGGCACGTTAAAAAACGCGACGGTCTCGGCGCCAGCCGAAATTGCCAACTCCTGAAACTCCTGCGGATCTTCGCGCGCCTCAGGGTCCTGACCATCCAAGTGAACGAGAATTGCCCGTTCACCACCACCGTGGCGCTCAAAGAACAAAGGAGACTCCTATCAGGCGTTACCTGGCTCAGCGTCACCTGCTTCGGATTCGGTTGCGCTAGGCAGACGAATTGGACGAACCGGCACCACTGTAGAGATAGCGTGTTTGTAAACCATTTGGCTAACGGTGTTTTTCAGCAGGATAACGAACTGGTCGAAAGACTCGATCGTGCCTTGCAGTTTGATCCCGTTGACCAGGTAGATGGAAACCCCCACTTTCTCTTTACGTAAAGTATTCAAGTAAGGGTCTTGTAGCGAATGCCCTTTTGACATGTGCCGCACTCCTTTAAGGATTCAATATAAAAAATAGGTAAACAGATGGCTTGGGGCCGTCACACCCCCAAGGATAGACGGCAATTGCAAGGACTCAGCTCAATATGGAGATGGTCCCAAGGTATTTCAAGGCGCGCGGCAGATTGTCGCAATCGAGGCTGTCCAACCAGTGTAAATCAGCCCAACTGCGTAGCCAGGTGAACTGGCGCTTTGCCAATTGGCGCGTGGCAATGATTCCACGCTCCTGCATCTCGGCTTGCGTCAGCTTGCCATCCAGGTAATCCCAGACTTGTCGATAGCCCACAGCACGTATAGACGGCAACCCTGAATGCAGGTCACCTCTATTTCGCAGGGCTACGACCTCCTCGATGAATCCCTGTTCCAACATATTTGTGAATCTTTGTTTAATACGCTCGTGCAGTACCTGGCGATTTGCCGGAGCGATGGCCAAGTTCGCGACAGTATAGGGCAATTGTTGCTGTCCCGAAGCGGCTGCTTCAGTACTTTGCGCAGATTGTCGCAAGCGTAGCTCAGTCATGCTCTGACCACTGACGCGATAAACTTCCAATGCGCGACTCAGGCGCTGCGGATCGTTTGGATGAATACGCGCGGCCGATTGCGGATCGATCACCGCCAATTGATCGTGCAGGGCTTGCCAGCCAAGGCGTTCAGCCTCTTCTTCGATTTGCGCGCGAACATCGGGATCAGCCGCAGGCATGTCGGCCAGACCTTCGAGCAAAGCCTTGTAGTAGAGCATTGTGCCGCCTACCAGCAGCGGAATTTTGCCCCGAGCGGTGATCTCTGCCATGGCCTCAAGCGCATCACGACGAAAATCCGCAGCGGAATAACTCTCGGCCGGGTCGAGAATATCGATCAACCGATGCGGAAATTCGGCCAACAACTCTTTGGAAGGCTTGGCGGTGCCAATGTCCATGCCACGGTAAACCAGCGCCGAATCGACGCTGATCAGCTCGCAGGGCAGGACCTTGGTGAGTTCGATGGCCAGGTCGGTCTTGCCGGCAGCCGTCGGCCCCATCAGGAAAATCGCAGGAGGGAACTGGCTCATCAACGACCGCGCAAAAACAGTTTGTCCAGATCGTCCAGGCCCAGCTGGGTCCAGGTCGGTCGGCCATGGTTGCATTGACCGCTGCGTTCAGTGTTTTCCATGTCCCGCAGCAGACCGTTCATTTCCGGCAGGGCCAGACGCCGATTCGCACGAATCGCGCCGTGGCAGGCCATGGTGCCAAGCAGTTCGTTCAGGTGCGCCTGAATCCGGTCGCTGGTGCCGTACTCCATCAAGTCCGCCAGAACGTCGCCAACCAGCCGATTGGCTTCAGCCTGTTTCAGCAACGCGGGGATTTGCCGGATGGCCAGGGTTTCCGGACCCAGACGTTGCAATTCAAAGCCCAGGCGCTGGAACCAGGCGACGTGTTCTTCGGCGCAATCGGCTTCGCGCTGACTGACGGCCAGGGATTCCGGTACCAACAGCGGCTGACCACTCAGGCCTTCGCTGGCCATGGCGATTTTCAGGCGCTCGTACATGATCCGCTCATGGGCGGCGTGCATGTCCACCAGCACCAGGCCCTGGGCGTTTTCCGAAAGAATATAGATGCCCTTGAGCTGCGCCAACGCGTAACCCAGCGGCGGAATGTCGTCCTGCCCGGCCGGCAGCGCGACCGCGTTGGCCTCGGGCAGCGGCGCGAAAAACTCACGGTAGGCCGCCTGGGCTTCAGCGACGGGCACACCAGACTGCGGCCGCGGCGTGTATTGATACTGATAACCGGCGCCGGAGCCAGAGCCCGCCGTAGTATTGAAGGACGGCTGGGCCTGAGGCTGTTCCAGCAGCGCATTGGCCGCCAGACGCATTTCGCCCTGAGGACCGAACTCGCCGGCCTCGATGCCGGTCGGCCGAACCATGGCCGTCGCGACAGGCGCGGCCAACTGGTCATCCGGCCGCACATCGCCGAGGGCGCGGTGCAAGGTGCCATAGAGGAAGTCGTGGACCATGCGCCCGTCACGGAAACGTACTTCGTGCTTGGTCGGGTGCACGTTGACGTCGACGCCCGCCGGATCGACTTCGAAAAACAGCACGAACGTCGGGTGCCGACCGTTGAACAGCACGTCGCGATAAGCCTGGCGCACTGCGTGGGCCACCAGCTTGTCGCGCACGGCGCGGCCGTTCACAAAGAAATACTGCAAGTCCGCCTGGCTGCGGTTGAAGGTCGGCAACCCGACCCAGCCCCACAGATGCAGGCCATTGCGTTCGATCTCGATCGGCAGCGCCTGCTCCAGGAAACCCGCCCCGCAGATCGCCGCCACACGCCGGGCGCGGGCCGCGTCGTCATGGGCTTCGTGCAGGCTGAGGATGGTTTTGCCGTTGTGGCGCAGATGAAACGCCACATCGAATCGCGCCAGTGCCAGACGCTTGATCACTTCTTGCAGGTGATCGAACTCGGTTTTTTCGGTCTTGAGAAACTTGCGGCGCGCCGGGGTATTGAAGAACAAGTCGCGCACTTCTACTGAAGTGCCTACCGGATGGGCCGCCGGTTGCACGCGAGGCGCCATGTCCCGGCCTTCGGTTTCCACTTGCCAGGCCTGATCGGCATCACGAGTGCGGGACGTCAGGGTCAGGCGCGCGACGGAGCTGATGGACGCCAGCGCCTCACCGCGAAAGCCAAGGCTCATGACCTGTTCGAGATCTTCCAGATTGCGAATCTTGCTGGTGGCGTGACGGGCCAGCGCCAGGGGCAGGTCATCGGCGGAAATGCCGCTGCCATCGTCGCGCACCCGCAGCAGCTTGACGCCGCCCTGCTCCACATCGACATCGATGCGTTTGGCACCGGAATCGAGGCTGTTTTCCAGCAACTCCTTGATCACCGACGCCGGGCGCTCAACCACCTCGCCGGCGGCAATCTGGTTCGCCAGTCGCGGGCTGAGCAGCTCGATGCGCGCGGTATTGGTTAGCACCTGGTTCATTCTTTGGCCGCCAGCTCGGTACCGGGAATGGTCAATGTCTGACCAATCTTCAGCTCGTCACTTTGCAAGTTGTTGGCACTGCGCAAAGTGGCTGCAGACACCTGATAACGCACGGCGATCATCGCCAGGGTTTCACCGGGGCTCACGCGATGGTCACGCGGGCCTTGGGCAATCTTGCCGGAATCGCGCAGCCAGGCAATGTAGGTGCCCGGCGGCGGGTTCTGCTGGAAGAACTGCCGCACGCCGCTGCTGATGGAGCGCGCCAGCGCCTGCTGGTGGCTCGATGCCGCGAGTTTCGAGGCTTCATTGGCGTTGGAGATAAACCCGGTTTCCACCAGGATCGATGGGATGTCCGGCGACTTCAGCACCATGAACCCGGCTTGCTCCACGCGTTGTTTGTGCAGCGGCGTGACGCGACCGATGTTGCTCAAGACTTTCTGGCCAACGTTCAGGCTGGAGGTCAGGGAAGCGGTCATCGACAGGTCGAGCAGCACGCCAGCCAGCATGCGGTCCTTGTCGTCGAGGCTGACGTTGCCGGCACCACCGATCAAGTCGGAACGGTTTTCGCTGTCGGCCAGCCAACGGGCGGTCTCCGACGTAGCGCCGCGGTCAGACAAGGCAAACACCGACGCACCGAACGCGGCGGCTGAAGGCGCGGCGTCGGCGTGGATCGAAACGAACAGGTCGGCGCCTTTCTTGCGAGCGATTTCGGTACGGCCGCGCAACGGAATGAAGTAGTCGCCGGTACGGGTCAGTTCGGCGCGGAAACCTTTCATGCCATTGACCTGACGCTGCAGCTCACGGGCGATGGCCAGCACCACGTCTTTCTCACGCTGACCGCGAGAGCCCGAGGCGCCCGGGTCTTCGCCGCCGTGGCCGGCATCGATCACCACAATAATGTCGCGCTTGCCAGCCGGAGCGGGTGGTAGTTTGATCGAAGGCTCGGAGGGCGTGACGGGCACAGCGGGCACCGTGGCCACGGACGGAGTCGGCGCAGGCGGTGGCGCGGCGTCGGCCGCGTTGTCAAACAGGTCGACGACCAGGCGATTGCCGTACTGGGCGTTTGGCGCCAGGGTGAAGCTTTTGGGTGTGACGGCTTTTTTCAGGTCGATGACCACCCGCAGGTCAGTCGGCGTGCGCTGAGCCGAGCGCATCGCGGTGATCGGGGTGTTCGAGGTATTGACGTTCAGTGGCGCACCGAGCGTCGCACCATTAATGTCGATCACCAGCCGATCCGGGGCGCTCAGGGTAAAGACGCTGTGCTGGACAGGCCCTGTCAGGTCGAACACCAGCCGCGTGTTGTCCGGCGCCCGCCACAGGCGAACACTGTTGACCTTCGTCTCGGCCACAGCGTCGACGGTCACCGCCAGAAACAACAACCCTACGGCAGCAACCAACGCGCGAAAGCGCATACCTAACCCCATCATTTATTTGGATTCCAATGCCAAAGCGGCACACCACGACTCGCCACGCGAGCCTTGCGGTAAAATTTTCAGCGAACGCCCGCTGTCTTGCGGGCTAATGGTAATGGTCAGGTCGGGCTTTGGCAAAAAGCCTGCACCGTTACGGGGCCATTCGATCAGGCACAACGCGTCGTCTTCGAAATAGTCGCGGATGCCCAAGTACTCCAGCTCCTCTGGATCGACCAGCCGATACAGGTCGAAATGAAATGCGCGGATCTCACCAATCTCGTAAGGCTCGACCAGGGTAAAGGTCGGACTTTTCACCGCGCCTGTGTGCCCCAGGCCACGGATGATGCCCCGGGACAGCGTGGTTTTCCCCGCACCCAGATCGCCTTCGAGAAAAATCAAACCGTGCCCTTCGGTGGTTTTGGCGATACGTGCGCCAAAGTCGCTCATGGCCTGTTCATCGGCCAGGTACAGGGTTACTTCAGACACGGCGCTTGCTCCTCCAACAACTGACGAATGGCTGGAATCAGATCACTGGCCGCCAGCCCGCGGCCGAATTTACCTTGTTGCTCGCCGGCATTGGCGTGCAACCAGACCGCCAGGCATGCCGCGTCATACGCGCCCATGCCCTGGGCGAGCAAAGCGCCGACCAGACCGGCCAGCACATCGCCCAAGCCTGCGCTGGCCATGGCCGGATGGCCCTGATGACACAACGCCAGATGCCCGTCGGGGCTGGCGATCAAACTGCCGGCGCCCTTGAGGATCACCACCGCTGTATATTTTTTGCTCAACGCATGGGCAGCAGCAGGACGATCTGCCTGAACGTCGACCGTCGACATTCCCAGCAATCGCGCTGCCTCGCCAGGATGCGGGGTGATGACACAGCCTGCAGGCAAGCTCACACCACCTTCGGCCAACAGGTTCAATGCATCGGCATCCCAGACTTGTGGCAGCGACGCATTGGCCGCGGCCGACAACAGACTGCGCCCCCAGGCGGCCTGCCCCAGCCCCGGGCCGACCACCAGCACTGTAGCCTTCTCCAGCAGCCCCATTAATTGATTGGCCGACGACGTGCCGAGCACCATGGCTTCAGGTAACCGCGCCAAAGCAGCCGGAACATGCTCGCTGCGAGTGGCCACGGACACCATGCCGGCGCCGCTGCGCAGGGCACTTTGTGCACTGAGCAGGATGGCGCCGCCAAAACCGCGATCACCACCGATCAGCAATACGTGGCCAAATTTGCCTTTATGGGCGCTGGGAGCGCGACTGGTCAGGCGCGGCACGTTACCGGCCGTCAGGCGACGAGCACTGACCGTGGCCCCGATAAACGTTTCGGGGGACGCTTGCAGATCGTTGAAGACCAAATCGCCAACCACATCCGCAGCGTCGCCAGTGAACAGCCCCAGCTTCAAACCGATGAACGTCACCGTCAGGTCAGCTCGAACCGCAATGCCGAGCTGGCGCCCCGTATCGGCGCACAGCCCCGAAGGAATATCTACCGCCGCAACCGGTAGCCCACTGGCGTTGATCGCGGCGATGACGCTGGCATACGGCTCGCGTACTTCACCGGTCAGGCCAGTACCGAGCAAGGCATCCAGCACAATGCCGCGCAATTCGGAATGCGCGCTCCAATCTTGAATGGCAACGCCTTGCGCGACTGCCTCGGCATGCGCCGACGCGGCATCGCCCTGCAAACGCCCGGGGTCGCCGGCGGCCAGCACCCGCACATGCCAGCCGGCACGTCGGGCCAGCACGGCCACCAGATAACCGTCGCCCGCGTTATTGCCGTGGCCGGCCACCACACTCAATTCGTGCCCGCTCGGCCAATGGCGGACCAGCGCACGCCAGGTCGCCCGTGCCGCACGCTGCATCAATTCGAAGCCCGGTGTACCGGCCGCGATCAGGCTCGCATCGAGCCCTCGGACTTGCGCGGCGCTATACAGCGCGTCGGGTAATTCATCTTTAGTGTGCGGCATGCGTCTTCGGGCTCCGATGTCTGGCAGAATTATACGCATCTCAGCTCCGGTTTCTCTCGCCTCATGCCCGCTATTACCACAGACCTGCCCGCCCTCGCCCAATCCATCAAGGACTGGGGCCGGGAGCTGGGCTTTCAGCAAGTCGGCATCAGCGGCCTCGACCTGGCCGAGCATGAGCAGCACCTGGAGCGCTGGCTCGCGGCCGGCTACCACGGCGAAATGGATTACATGGGCGCCCACGGCAGCAAACGCTCGCACCCGGAAGAACTGGTGCCGGGCACCCTGCGCGTGGTTTCCCTGCGCATGGACTACCTGCCGGGCGACACGCATATGGCGCAACGGCTGGCCCAACCGGAAAAAGCCTACGTCTCGCGTTATGCCCTGGGCCGCGATTACCACAAATTGATCCGTAAACGCGTGCAACAACTGGCGGAAAAAATTCAGGCGGTAATCGGCCCGTTCGGCTACCGCGCCTTTGTCGACAGCGCACCGGTGCTGGAAAAAGCCATCGCCGAACAGGCTGGCCTGGGCTGGATCGGCAAAAACACGCTGGTCTTGAATCGCAAGGCCGGCAGTTACTTCTTCCTCAGCGAACTGTTCGTCGACCTGCCGCTGCCAGTGGACCCGCCCCACGCCACCGAACATTGCGGTCGCTGCACCGCCTGTCTGGACATCTGCCCGACCAACGCCTTCGTCGGCCCCTATGTGCTGGACGCCCGCCGCTGCATTTCATACCTGACCATCGAACTGAAAAGTGCGATTCCCGAAGATTTGCGGCCGCTGATCGGTAATCGGGTGTTCGGTTGCGATGACTGTCAGATCGTCTGCCCATGGAACCGCTTCGCCCGGCCTTCCGGGGAAGGCGACTTCAAACCCCGGCACAACCTGGACAACGCCGAACTGGCCGAACTGTTCATGTGGGATGAAGAAAAATTCCTCAGCAGCACCGAGGGTTCACCGCTCAGACGCGCGGGTTACGAGCGTTGGTTGCGCAATCTGGCGGTCGGCCTGGGCAATGCGCCGTCGAGCATTCCGGTGCTGGAAGCACTGAAGGCACGCCGGGACTATCCGTCGGAGCTGGTGCGTGAGCACGTGGAGTGGGCCCTGAAACAACACGGACTTATGTAGCAGCTGCCGAAGGCTGCGTTCGGCTGCGCAGCAGTCGTCATTCCGCAAAGCGAGTCCTGCGGCCTCGAACGCAGCCTTCGGCAGCTGCTACAGGGACCGTGTCAGGCTTCGTCGTTATAAACGAACTTGGGCATTTCCCAGTGGAAACGGATCGCCAGCAAGCGCAGCAGGAAGCCGCCGAACAGGGTGATCAGGATCGCCTGTTCGCCGGGCAATTGCAGGTAGATACAAATCAGGTAGCACCACGCCGCGGCAAACGAGACGCTGGCGTAGAGCTCGCGGCGAAAGATCAGCGGGATATCGTTGCAGAAGATGTCCCGCAGGATGCCGCCGAACACCCCTGTGATCACGCCGCTGACCGAGGCCACCAGCATGCCGTGGCCCATTTCCAGAGCCGTCATGCAACCGATCAGGGTAAACGCCACCAGGCCCACGGCATCGAGCACCAGAAACAGCGAGCGCAGGTGGCGCATCCAGCGGGCGATGAAGATCGTCAACATCGCCGCGACGGAGGTCAGCACCAGGTATTCCGGGTGCTTGACCCAAGTCAGCGGGTAGTGGCCGAGCAACACGTCGCGCACCGAACCGCCGCCCAATGCCGTGACGCACGCAATCAGCACCACGCCAAACCAGTCCATGCCGCGACGGCCCGCAGACAGGGCACCCGTCATGGCTTCGGCAGTAATGGCGATCAGGTAAAGCATCAGCAACATGGTGGCGGTCCTGGCAGAAAGGCGCGCAGTCTAGCCATTTAGGGGCGGCACCAAAAGGGGGCAAGAAAAAGCACTGAGAACCTGTGACGAGGGAGCTTGCTCCCGCTGGGCCGCGGAGCGGCCCTATTTCCTGACAAGGCAATTCTTCAGATAGACCGTGCCGGCTGACGTTACGACTGCTGCGCAGCCGAGCGGGAGCAAGCTCCCTCGCCACAAAAGGCCTCTTTGCCGCCCAATCAGAACTTGATGAAGTTCTTGCGGTAATGCTGCAGCTCGGCGATCGATTCGCGGATGTCGTCCAGGGCCAGGTGGGTGCTGCCCTTTTTGAAGCTGTCGCGTACGTCCGGCGCCCAGCGTGCGGCCAACTCTTTAAGGGTCGACACATCGAGGTTGCGGTAGTGGAAGTAACTTTCCAGCGATTTCATGTGGGTATAAAGGAAGCGACGGTCCTGGCAGATGCTGTTGCCACAGATCGGCGACTTACCCTTCGGCACCCATTTTTCCAGGAAGGCGATGGTCTCGGCTTCGGCTTCGGCCATGCTGATGCGGCTCTCGCGAACCCGTTGAGTCAGCCCGGAGCCGCCGTGCTGACGGGTATTCCACTCGTCCATGCCGGCGAGGATCTCGTCGCTGTGATGGATGGCGATCACCGGACCTTCGGCCAAGGTGTTCAAATTACTGTCGGTGACGATGGTGGCCATCTCGATGATGACATCGGTATCAGGGTTCAGACCGGTCATTTCCAGGTCGATCCAGATCAGATTCTGCGGGTTCTGCATATGTCGGCTCCTCGGCGTAGGTGCGCAGTTTAGCCTAGGGAGGGCGCCCGGGCGTGCTAAACTCGCGGCCGTTTTACCTAATCGCTGCATTCTCGATACGGAACACCCATGGCCAAACGCCAACTCAATCGTCGTCAAAACTGGCGCATCGAAAAGATTCAGGGCGAACGCGCTGCCCGCGCCGCCAAACGCGAGTCCTCGGCTGTCGAGGCACTCGAAGGCGGCGACCTGGGTCCGGAACAGACGGGCCTGGTGATCGCGCACTTCGGTGTGCAGGTCGAAGTCGAGGCCCTCGATGGCGAGTTGGCCGGCCAGGTATTCCGCTGCCACTTGCGCGCCAACCTGCCAGCGCTGGTGACCGGCGATCAGGTTGTATGGCGCGCCGGCAACCAGGGCATCGGCGTGATCGTGGCGCAACTGCCGCGCAACACCGAACTCTGCCGTCCGGACAGCCGTGGCCAGCTCAAGCCGGTAGCGGCCAACGTCGACATGATCGTCATCGTCTTCGCGCCGCTGCCCGAGCCTCACGCCAACCTGATCGACCGTTACCTGGTCGCCGCAGAACATGCGGGTATTCGGCCGTTGCTGCTGCTGAACAAATTCGACCTGATCGACGAACAAAACGCCCCGGCGCTGAATGCCTTGCTCGCGGTTTACCGCACGCTGGGTTACCCGGTGCTGGAAGTGTCGGCCCACCACGGCAACGGTATGGAGCAACTTCAGAAACAACTGGACGGACGCATCAGCGTATTCGTCGGCCAGTCCGGTGTCGGCAAGTCGTCGCTGGTCAACAGCCTGCTGCCGGAAGTCGACACCCGCGTCGGCCCGCTGTCCGAGCTGTCGGGCCAGGGCACTCACACCACGACTACCGCACGGTTGTTCCACTTCCCCGGTGGCGGTGAGTTGATCGACTCCCCGGGCATTCGGGAATTCGGCCTGGGTCACGTCAGCCGTGCCGACGTAGAAGCCGGCTTCATCGAGTTCAACGACCTGCTTGGCACCTGCCGCTTCCGCGACTGCAAACATGACCGCGAACCGGGCTGCGCCCTGCTCAAGGCCCTGGAAGATGGCCGCGTGCAGCAGCAACGGATGAACAGCTACCGCTCGATCATCGCCAGCTTGCCGGAAAGCAGCTACTAAGTAGCCTGGATCATTTTTGTGATGCCACGAAAATGATCAGCAGCTTCCCGCAGACACAAAAAAGCCGCGATCATCGCGGCTTTCTTATTTTCAGTGCTTCGTCCTGATACAGGTGTAAACCTTATTCAGGACGAGACAGTGGCTTTTTTGCAGGTCATTGCTTGGGCGGTACAGCAGGTTTGACCGGATCATCAAACAGATTCAACCGCTCACGAAGCTCATGCGCCGGCAACGGCTGTTTATCCGCCGGTAATGCGTTCGGATCGGCTGGCGGTGCGTGCACTTCGCCCGGGCCGCCCTGCCCTTGCGTCGGTACTGGCGCAGGTTCGGCGCCTTGTGAACCTTCGATGGCACGCTGGGCTTTCTTGGTCAGCACCACGATGTCGATTCGGCGGTTAACCGGGTTGAACGGGTTCTCCCGGTCGAACAGCGCCGACGAGGCATAACCCACGACGCGCGCCACTTGTGAGTCCGGATAGCTGCCGGCGACCAACGCACGACGAGCCGCGTTAGCGCGGTTGGCCGAGAGTTCCCAGTTGCCGAAGTCACCCGTGCCCGAATACGGCTTGGCATCGGTGTGGCCGCTGATGCTGATTTTGTTCGGCACCGCTTTGATGGTGTCGGCCATGGCCAGCAGGATGTCTTCGAAATACGGCTTCAGACGCGCACTGCCGGAGTCGAACATCGGGCGGTTTTCGGCGTCCACAATCTGGATGCGCAAACCATCCTGGGTGATCTCGAAAAGGATCTGGTCCTTGAACTTCTGCAACTGCGGGTTTTCTTCGACCTTGTTCTGCAACTCTTGCAGCAACAGTTCCAGGCGTTCCTTCTCGACCTGCTCGGCCATGCCTTCGACCTGTTCGGAGTCGACCGTCACCTTGTCCGGCTGAGGCTGGGATTTCACCTCCGGGTTGAGGGTGGTTTCCGGTGCCAGGGTCGGCGAGCCGCCCAGGTCGATGATGTACGGCGTGCCGCTTTCGGTAAAACCGACCGGGTCCTTGAAGTAACCGGCGATGGCGATTTTCTGTTCCGGCGTTGCCGTGGACAACAGCCATAACACCAGGAAGAACGCCATCATCGCTGTCGCGAAGTCCGCGAAGGCGATTTTCCAGGAGCCCCCGTGATGCCCGCCCGCGTATTTCTTGACGCGCTTGATGATTATTGGCTGGTTATTTTCCATGACTTAGCGACCGCGAACCGCTTGTTCCAGCTCAGCGAAGCTAGGACGGTGCGCCGGGTAAAGAACCTTGCGGCCGAACTCCACCGCCAGCGATGGCGGCATGCCGGAAGCCGAAGCGACCAAAGAGGCCTTGATGGCTTCGTAGACGTTCAGTTCTTCCTTGGCATCGTGGCCCAGGGCATGGGCCAGCGGGCCGAAGAAACCATAGGCGGCAAGAATACCGAAGAAGGTACCGACCAGCGCCGCACCCACGTGCAGACCAATGGACTTCTGGTCGCTTTCACCCAGGGAGGCCATGGTCACCACGATACCCAATACCGCCGCGACGATACCGAAACCGGGCATGGCATCAGCAATGCCGCTGACTGCGTGGGAGGGGTGGTCCAGGTCTTCCTTGAGGCTGGTCAGCTCCATGTCGAACAAGCCTTCAAGCTCATGGGGAGCCATGTTGCCGGAAGACATGATGCGCAGGTAATCGCAGATGTACGCGGTCATGCGCTCATCTTTCAAAACCGCGGGGTACTTGGCGAAAATCGGGCTCGCGGCAGCATCTTCGATGTCGCCTTCGATCGCCATCATGCCTTCGCGACGGCTCTTGTTGAGGATCTCGTAAATCAGCCCCAGCACTTCCAGGTAGAAGGTGTGGTTGAAACGCGAACTGAACATGCCCAAGGCCTTCTTGAGCACGTGCATCGTCATATGGCCGGGGTTGGCCTGCAGGAAGCCGCCAAGGGCCGCGCCACCGATAATCATCACCTCGAAAGGCTGGATGAGGGCGGCAATCTTGCCGTGGGAAAGCACGTATCCGCCGAGCACGCTCGCGAATACGACGATGATGCCGATAATTTTAGCCATAGGTAGGAGAGCACTTACTGAGTCGGGTTCAAGGTCATATTCGGAAGTTAAAAAATCTCTTCTTCTACTTATCGGCAAAACTGCGCCAGACTATAGCCCGTTCAGGCGAAAAGCTAATTTGACCCGCTCCGGGGATAGGTAAAGCAGACGATGATCGCGTCCAGACATGGCTAACGAAACGAACGTCCCAACGCCAAAACCAACCACCCTCGACGGCTGGGTCAAGCTTCTCGATGGCGTACGCCTGCCAGTTCCGCAAGCCAGTCACGACCGCGTCTGCAGAGCCATTCGCGATAACCGCAGCTCACTGCGCGACATCGCCGAACTGATGCAGGACAGCCCGGCCCTGGCCTTGAGCGTGATTCGCGAAGCCAACCGCCATACTCATGGCAGCATGACCGAACCCGCGGAAAACCTCGAAGTGGCGATCAATCGCCTCGGTTTGAAACGCACCGAAGAATTGCTTGAGCGCCTGCCCGCCGAACCCCAATCGCAGATTCCCCTCGCCCTGCGTCAGCTTCAACTGATCAGCCAGCATGCCACCCAACAGGCCAACGGCTTTTTTGCCAGTCGCCTGGCGCGGTTGTGGCAGGACATTCACTGGGGCAGCCTGCTGTTTCTTTCACCGCTCTGGCCATTGGCGCTCACGCATCCGCAACTGCTCGAAGACTGGGAGCTGCGGGTGATGCACAAAGGCGAACGGGCGAGTACGGTCGAACAGCAATTGTTCGGCGTGCGCCTGCTGGAAATCTGCCAGGCACTGGTGGACATCTGGCGCTTGCCGATCTGGGTGCAGCAGGGATATCGAACGCTGCTCGCCGACCAACGTGAACTGGTGAAAGTCCTGCGCATCGCGCGCGACAGCGATCACCCCTTGCGCCAACAGAACCGCCTCGATGACGACCCGACCCTGCGCCGCTGGCTCAATCAGCCAGCCAATACCGTGCTGCTGGCCAACGGCCTGGCATTGTCGGCACAACAGGCCTGGGACAGTCCGCACATTGAACGCTGGCAATACCTGACCAGCCTTTATCTGCAAATGCCGATGGATGAAGTGCAACAGCAATTGCACCAGCAGGCCGCCAACAGTGCCCGGCATCACGCCATGCCGGACCTGTGGCACCCGGCTGTCGCGCTGATCTGGCCGTTGGGCACCAATCGCGTGCACGCCGGTTTGCTGCCTGCGGCGGCGCCGACCGCAGAAGACTTGGCGAAGTGGCGTAAACAATGTGCCGAATTGCTGGTGGAGCCGAGCCGCTTTACCAATGCCATGCACTTGACCACATCGGCCCGCGACGCCCTGGTGGCGTGTGGCATGCGGCGAGTGATGATCTTGATGGCCGACCGAACGCACGCCAATCTGCGGGTGCACCAGACTGCCGGGCTGCCCAAGGAAGTGGCCGGCCTGAACCTGGTGGTCAGCCAGAGCAGCGTGCTGCAACGCCTGCTCGCGCAACAGGCTCAGGTGCGCCTGACGCCGGCCAACAATGCACAATTCTCGGCCCTGTTGCCGGCCAGCCTGCGTAAACAGTTCAGCGGTGAACACCTGCTGCTGCGCTCATTGGTCAATAACGGTCGGGTGATCATGATTGTGGTGGCGGATCAGGGCGGCGGGCCGTTCTCGGAAATCACCGTGCAAGCATTCGGCAAAACCGCGCAATGCATCGAGAAAGCCCTGCACAGTTTTAGCCACCGCTAAGAAAAGCACGTGCCAAATGCAGTGTTTGTGGCGAGGGGGCTTGCCCCCGTTCGGCTGCGAAGCAGTCGCAAATCCAGTGGATGCAGTGTGCCTGGCAGAATGAGGTTGTAGGTTTTAGGACTGCTTCGCAGTCCAACGGGGGCAAGCCCCCTCGCCACAAGCCCGTGCTGAAATAACTGATAACAGAGCCTCATGACGCTGCGCTACAATCCCCCCCTTTGTGCTCTGGAGACCTCACATGTCTGATTTCTCTGGCTTGGCGCTGGTGATCGAACCGAGCGACCTGCTCCCGCGTCTCGACGCCCGCGATCTGATTCTGGTGGACCTGACCAGCAGCGCCCGCTATGCCGAAGGGCATATCCCCGGTGCACGCTTTGTCGATCCAAAACGTACTCAGCTGGGGCATGCGCCTGCCCCAGGCCTGCTACCGACCCATGCCGCGCTTGAAGCATTGTTCGGCGAGTTGGGACACAACCCCGATGCGGTCTACGTGGTCTATGACGACGAAGGCGGCGGTTGGGCCGGGCGCTTTATCTGGCTGCTGGATGTCATCGGCCATCGCAATTACCACTATCTCAACGGTGGTCTGCCAGCCTGGCTGGCGGAAGGCATGCCCATGTCGATCCAGATCCCGCCAGCGGTCGGCGGCCCAGTGGCCTTGACCCTGCACGACGAACCCACCGCCACCCGCGAATACCTGCAAAGCCGCCTCGGTGCCGCTGACCTGGCGATCTGGGACGCACGCGGGCCGCTGGAGTACTCCGGCGAGAAAGTGCTGGCGGCCAAGGGCGGGCATATTCCCGGCGCGGTCAATTTCGAATGGACCGCCGGCATGGATCAGGCGCGCAACCTGCGTATCCGCACCGACATGCCGAAAATCCTGGAACAACTCGGTATCACCAAAGACAAAGAAGTCATTACCCACTGCCAGACTCACCATCGCTCTGGCTTCACGTATCTAGTAGCCAAGTCGCTCGGTTATCCGCGAGTCAAAGGTTACGCCGGCTCCTGGGGCGAATGGGGCAACCATCCCGACACGCCCGTAGAGATTTAAGGTTTTTAAGGACAGTTAATGAATAAGCGTTTGTTTATCCTCAGCCAATACCTGCTGCCCCACCACTTGCTCTCGCGACTGGCCGGCTGCATTGCCGAATGCCGCGTGCGCTGGTTCAAGAACGCCTTTACCGCCTGGTTCGCCAAGCGTTATCAAGTGGACATGTCCCAGGCGCTGGTCGAAGACCTGACGGCTTACGAGCACTTCAATGCATTTTTCACCCGTGCCTTGAAAGACGGCGCTCGCCCGTTGGACCAAACCCCGGGCGCGATCCTCAGCCCGGCCGACGGCGCTGTCAGCCAGCTCGGCCCAATCGAACACGGTCGTGTCTTCCAGGCCAAGGGCCACAGCTTCAGCGTGCTGGAACTGTTGGGCGGTGATGCCGCCAATGCCGCGCCATTCATGGGTGGCGATTTCGCCACCATCTACCTGTCGCCCAAGGACTACCACCGTGTGCACATGCCGCTGGCCGGCACCCTGCGCGAAATGGTCTACATCCCCGGCCGCATCTTCTCGGTCAACCAGACCACCGCTGAAAACGTTCCGGAACTGTTCGCCCGCAACGAGCGTGTGGCGTGCATTTTCGACACCGAACGCGGGCCGATGGCCGTGGTGCTGGTGGGCGCGATGATTGTGGCGTCGATCGAAACTGTCTGGGCCGGGTTGGTCACGCCGCCCAAACGCGAGCTGAAAACCTTCCGCTACGACGAAGCGGCCCGTGCGCCCATTCATTTGGAAAAAGGCGCGGAACTGGGTCGCTTCAAGCTCGGCTCCACGGCTGTCGTGCTGTTCGGGCCGGATCAAGTGAAATGGGCTGAAGGCCTGGGCGCCCTTTCGCCCGTGCAGATGGGCCAGGGCATCGGCTTGCCAACAGCCTGATCCATCGGTCCGCCCCATCGAATGTATTCGATGGGGCGGACACGCTCAGCGCCCCCGCCTCTTTCCTCCGTCGCTGTACGTCACCACATCCCTCTGCCATAGCTGCTACAGTCAAGTCATTCACTGCCCATTTCCCGGTCGGAGTTTGTCCACGGCATGAGTGAGACCAATCCTTCCCTGCTGCTACGCGCACCGATCCCGACGCAGTCGCGCCTGTCCTTCTGCGACGCCACGCCTCGCGACCTCAAGCGCTGGATCGCCAACCTGCCCAAAGCCAACATCGGCGAAACCGCTCGCCTGTTGTATCAAGGCTTGAGCGAACTCAACCAACTGTTCACACCCAGCGACAATCGCCTGCAATTGCTCGAGCTGCTGCGGCCCGAGGTGTATTACGTCTGCAAGCACCTGGAGCGACATTTCCTGCATCAGGCCATTGTGCTCGACGAGCGTTCGCGCAAGATCGCCAACCTCTGCCAGGCGCTACAGAGCCACTTGGCGATCGGCTACAAGCAGATCGTCATCCGCGTCGCACCGCGCTTGAGCAAGGACCGTGCGCCGCTGCTGACCCAGGCGTTGCAACGAGCGATCCATTGCCTGAACGGTGCGCTGATCCGCGCCACCCAACTCTATTGCCCGGTGCCCGAGGGTGTGTGGCTGGAATTGCATCAGTTGTATCGGATCGGCTGCGAGCATCAACTGCAGCATCAGAACATGCGCGATGAACCGAACAGTCAGGCGCATAACCTGAGCATCGAACAAACCTACGTCGTCGCTCTCTTGCTGGGGGCTTCACGCTGCAATCAACTGCGCCAAAACCAGATCGCCCGGCTCGCCGAGGTACTGGAACCCTGGAGCCAATGGGTCAAACTGCAACCGGGAAAACCCGACAACGGGTTGTTCGCCATCGCCCCGAATCTCGACACTGGCCCGCGTTATCGCTCCAAGTTCCTGGCCGAAGAACAAAAGAGCTTGCTGGGAATCGACCCGCAGCCTCTGGTCGCGGCCATCGAAGTTCATCTGCAGCAGTCGGCCGACAAGGCATCGCCGCTGCCCGTTCCGGCGGGGCTGAATCTGGATACGCTGCAACACCTGCATGCGGCCTGGGGCCAGGCCGCCGAGCGCAGTTTCCAGCGCACCGTCGGCCACGGCACGCAGACCCTGTGCGTGGGCATGAGCGCTCTGCACTTTTATCTTGGCGGGCAGCGCTCGTTCAGCGACATCCTGAAAAAACCCGGTGCCCGTCCCGCGCGGTTCTCGGCGACCGACCCGGCAGGTCGCGCCAAAGACCAATGGAGCCAGGCCTTCGACGCCGCCCCCCATGGTACGGCAGACACGCTGCTGCCCTACGAAGAGATCGAATACCCGCACCTTCAAAACGATGACAGTCATGAGGCGACCGACCGCCAGCAGCATTTCCCGACCTATGCGCTACCGGTGATCAATCACAGCCCTGGCGGTTATTGCCTGGCCTGGCCTGGCGCTGTGCCCGCCGAGCTGCAAGCCGGCGAGATGGTCGGTATCGAGGATACTGCCGGCCAAGGCTGGAGCGTTGCAGTGGTGCGCTGGATCCGCCAGGTGCGGGGCGGCGGCACGCAGATGGGTATCGAACTGGTCGCGCCTCACGCCGAACCCTGCGGCCTGCAATTGATGCGCGCCCATGACGATCACAGTCAGTACTTGCGCGCACTGTTACTGCCAGCCATCAGCGCCATCGACCTGCCGGCCACCCTGCTCACTCCGCGCCTGCCGTTCCAGGAGGGCAATAACGTGTTGATCAACACCAACGGCCAGGAACGTCAGGCCGGGCTGGAGCGACGGGTAGCGAGCACCAACAGCTTTAATCAGTTTGCCTATCGTTTGCTTGAGGTAGCCAGAAACGAAAACGCCGCGCAAAGCGGCGTGGTCGGGGCAGCGCAAGAGTTTGATTCGTTGTGGAGGTCGCTTTGAGTGTCAGACATTTTGATCGGCGATGATGCCTTCGCGGGCAAGCCTCGCGCCTACAGGTCTGCGCAAATCCTGTAGAAGCGAGGCTTGCCCGCGAAGAGGCCCGCCCGGACAACCTGAAACTCAGAGCTGCCCGTCGCGATCCCGGAAGCCCAGCAGATACAGCACGCCATCCAGCCCGAGGGTGGAGATCGCCTGTTTCGCCGACTGCTTGACCAAAGGCTTGGCACGGAATGCCACGCCCAGACCGGCAATCGCCAGCATCGGCAGGTCGTTGGCACCGTCACCGACGGCAATCGTCTGCTCCAGACGCAAACCTTCTTTATGCGCCAGCTCACGCAACAGGTCCGCCTTGCGTTGTGCATCGACAATCGGCTCGACCGCCACGCCAGTGACCTTGCCGTCGACCACTTCCAGTTCGTTGGCGAACACATAGTCGATACCCAGCTTAGCCTGCAATTGCTTGGCGAAGTAGGTGAAACCGCCCGACAGAATCGCGGTCTTGTAGCCCAGACGCTTGAGTTCGGCGAACAGGGTTTCAGCGCCTTCGGTCAAGCGCAGGGAAGCGCCGATCGAGTCCAGCACGCTGACGTCCAGACCTTGCAGCAAGGCCAGGCGCTCCTTGAAACTGGCGCGGAAGTCCAGCTCGCCGGCCATTGCCCGCTCGGTAATCGCGGACACCTGGTCGCCCACACCGGCGGCCTTGGCCAGTTCGTCGATGACTTCGGCTTCGATCAGCGTCGAGTCCATGTCGAACACCGCCAGACGGCGGTTACGGCGAAACAGTGAATCTTCCTGGAAGGCGATGTCGACGTTCAGTTCTTGAGCGACGCTGAGGAATTCGGCCCGCAGCGCTTGCGGATCCGCCGCCTCGCCGCGCACGGAAAACTCGATGCAGCCCTTGCCCTTGTCAGCCGGGGTATCGAGCGGCATGCGTCCGGACAGGCGATCGATATGATCGATGTTCAGGCCATATTTAGCGGTGATCGAGCTCACACGTTGCAATTGCTCGGCGGTCACTTTGCGAGTCAGCAGGGTGACGATGTGACGTTTCTTGCCCTGATTGCCGACCCACTGCTGGTAATCCTCTTCGGACACCGGCGTGAAACGCACCTGTTGCTCAAGCTCATAGCCTTTGAACAGGATGTCTTTGAGCACCGAATTACCTTGTTCGGTATCGGGAATTTCAACCAGGATGCCAAACGACAGGGTGTCGTGGATCACCGCCTGACCGATGTCGAGAATGTTCACACCACCCTGGGCCAGAACGCCGGTTATGGCCGCAGTCAGACCCGGACGGTCGACTCCCGTGATGTTTATCAGGACGATTTCGCGCAAGGCGCACCCCCGCAGGTGGAAAAAAACCGCATTCTACCCATTTTCAGTGACCATCGGGCACCGCGAGCGCTTTGACGGCCTAGGGCCTGTCGCTATACTGCGCGTCAACTTCACGGACTAAAGAGCCGAGCTCAAGTGAACCGGCCTACGCCAGTAAAAACCGATAACTTCTTTCTGCTGATCTTCCGGGCACTGCGTCATCGCCGTGTACCGATTGCATTGCGCATTGCCAGCCATAACGTGATCCTGGTCGCCCTGGCCCTGGTGATCTATGCCTGTGTGATGGGTTTGCAGTTCAAGCAGGCCATGCATGAGCAGGCGGATGCCCTGGGCGAAAGCCTGACCACCCAGACTGCGACCTCGGCCACGGAACTGTTGGTGTCCAATGACATCCTCAGCCTGAACGTGCTGCTCAACAACCTGACCAAGAACAAACTGGTGGCCCACGCCGCCATTTACAGCGTGGATAACCGTATCCTCGCCGAAGCCGGTCAGCGCCCCAAGCACAGCCTGTTGGGCGAAGCCGAAGGCATGTACCAGAGCAAGATCACCTTCCAGGACGTGACCGCCGGGCAACTGCGCATCAGCCTGGACATGGATCAGTTCCAGCAGCCGATGACCATCAGCCTGCAAAGCATGGGCATTCTGAGTGCGATTCTGCTGGCGCTGTCCCTGGCCTTGAGCCTGCGCCTGGGGCGCAATATCTCCACGCCGCTGCTGCAGCTGCGGGTGTGGCTGCGCAATATCGACGAATACACCCCGGCCACCGAGCGTCAGGATGAAGTCGGCGATCTCGCTCGTCAGCTGCACGCCAATTTCGCGCCGGAGCCGGCCGAACCGGAGCCTGTTCCGGAGCCCGAGTTCGACGACAGCGATGACGACGAAGGGACCGATCCGGCCTTCGAAGTGCGCAACCTGCGTGATCCGAGCTTCGATGAAACCCGACCGGTGGCAGGTCTCAAGCCTGCGCCACGACGCATAGTCAGCACAGTCGAAGACGATGAGGACGACGAAGATCCGTTTGCCGACCTGCGTGACGACTCGACAGACAGCGCGCCGAAACCCGTCGCAAAGTCGCAAGTATCGAACGTACCTCAACACAGCGCGGTACTGGCGGTGCAGCTGGGTGCACAGGATCAACTGCGTCGCCTGCCCCGTGCACGCCTGGAAGAGCTGCTCAAACGCTACCGCGATTGCCTCGACCAGGCCGCGTCGCTCTACCAGAGCGAACTGCACACCTTGAACGATGGCAGCACGCTGATGCTGTTCCACACCGAAGACAGCGGCGATGACTACCTGACCAACGCCATCTGCTGCGGCGAGTTGCTGCGAGCCTTGGGCCATCAGTTGCAGATCGAAGTCGCCGACAGCGGCATCACCCTGCAATTGCAGCTGGGCCTGACGCTCGGTGACGAACTGTTCGGCCTGAGCCAGATCGACCTGCTCCTGACCGAACCCGCCCAGGATGCACTGGCCCTGTCGCAACACAGCCGCAACCTGCTGCTAGTGGAGCGCAAGATCAGTGACGATGCGCTGATTCGCCAGCGTGCGCGAATCCGGCCGATTGCAAGCCCCGAGGGGGCGTGCTGCGTAGAACGCTTGATGGAGCCTTATCCGTCGATGCTGGAGCGGCAACTGGCGCGGATGCACGAGCGCCGGGCGTAAGCCTTGCCCCTGCTGTAAAGAAGCCCGCAGATGAGTGATCGTCTGCGGGCTTTTTGTTGCCTGTTGCGACGCCTTCGCGGGCAAGCCTCGCTCCTACAGGTATTGCATCTACCACGCCCTGTAGGAGCGAGGCTTGCCCGCGAAGAGGCCAGCAGCACTAGATATCTCAATCCGCAGAAACAACAAAGCCCGCATCAATGGCGGGCTTTGCTTTGGATCAATCCAGGCTCAGAACCTGAACACTTCCATATCCGTACGAATCGGCGAGGCCATCGGGATCTTCGGCTGCTTTTCCGCTTCCGCTGCCGGCGCTGCCGGTTTAGGTGCCGGTTTGCGCGGGGCTTCTGCCACGGGCGGCTGGTTGGCCAGCGGCTTGAGTGCTGTCGACAGTTGCTCGGCCAGACGCTGCAGCAGTACACCCTGAGCCTGTACCTGAGCCGCAGTCCCGCCGGCGTGCTGCTCCTGCAGATGAATGATGCGGTTATCACGCACTTGCCCACGACGGTCGATCAGACGCCATTGCGCATCAAGGACTGCCGGTTGCGACTCACCCGAGTCCAGACGCGTGATCGTCAGCAGAACCTGAACATCCGGTGTAAAACCTACTGTCGCAGGCGCCAGGACAACGCGCTGACTGTCCAGATGACCGGCGACCTGACGCAGCAGCAGCTGGTCGATATCGGACGATAGGCTACCCGCCCAACGACCATCGACCGACGCTTGCAGGCTGCCATCCGGCTGACGCTGCAACAAGGTTTCGCGTTGCAGGTAATCAGCAACCGTTACCGGGCCCAACAATACCGCCATGCCCGCGCTTTGCGCAGGCTGAGCCGGACTTCCGCTGTCCAGCTGATACAGCGACACCGGTTGGTGAACGCTGCAACCCGCCAGGCCAAGAACGCCGGCGAGCATCAAAATAAAAGGAAGGCGCAGAGCAGTCATCGTCCCATCCAGGTGGCTGCCACAAGGCTCACCACAGTGAAAATACTCAAAAAATATGAAGAACGCTCGGCCACGCCGGCGCTTGAAAGGCCATATCATCCGTGAATATGCGTTCCGACTCCAGCGCCAAAGCGTCGATCTACGCGCTAAATCGTAGATCGAGCGCTCTAGGACGCCTAATTGAGGTTTTCGACGAGCAGCGCATCCACCCTCTGAAAGCCACGTGGCAACTTGTTACCGCGACGCCCACGTTCACCTTTGTAGTGTTCAAGGTCGTCCGCCTTCAGTGACAAGGTGCGTTTTCCGGCCTGCAGCACCAAAGTGGCACCCTCCGGCAAAACGGCGATGTCTGTGACATATTCTTCGCGACTGGCAACACGCTCACCGGAAATACCGATGATCTTATTACCTTTACCTTTACCCAATTGTGGCAGATCGCTGATTTTGAAGATCAGCAGCCGACCCTCGGTGGTCACCGAGGCCAGCCAGTTCTGCTCACGATCGGCCACCGGACGCGGCAGAATCACTTTGGCGTTATTCGGCAGACTCAACAAAGCCTTGCCGGCCTTGTTCTTGGCTTGCAGGTCTTCGCCCTTGACCACGAAACCGTAACCGGCGTCGGAGGCGATCACGTACAGCGAATCGTCTTCAGGCATCAGCACGCATTCGAAGCTTGCCCCTGGCGGCGGCGTCAGACGACCGGTCAACGGCTCGCCCTGGCCACGGGCCGATGGCAACGTGTGCGCCGCCACCGAATAACTGCGACCGGTGGAGTCGATGAACACTGCAAACTGGTTGGAGCGACCGGCCGCCAAGGCCTTGAAGCCGTCCCCTGCTTTGTAGGATAGCCCTGTGGCGTCGATTTCGTGCCCCTTGGCCGAACGAACCCAGCCTTTTTCCGACAGCACGACCGTCACTTTCTCGTTCGGCAGCAGATCGTGCTCGGTCAGCGCCTTGGCCTCGGCGCGCTCGACAATCGGCGAACGACGGTCGTCGCCGTAGGTTTCGGCGTCCTTGATCAGCTCGGTGCGTACAAGCTTTTTCAGCTTGGCTTCGCTGCCCAGCAAGGCTTGCAGCTTGGCCTGTTCCTTGAGCAGTTCATCCTGCTCGGCACGCAGCTTCATTTCTTCCAGTCGCGCCAATTGACGCAAACGGGTGTCGAGGATGTAATCGGCCTGGATTTCGCTCAGGGCGAAACGCTCGATCAGTGCGGCTTTCGGGTGCTCCTCGGTGCGGATGATGTGAATCACTTCATCCAGATTGAGGTAAGCGATCAACAAACCGTCCAACAGGTGCAGGCGACGCTCGACCTTGTCCAGGCGGAATTGCAGACGACGACGCACGGTCTGCACCCGGAATTCCAGCCACTCGACCAGCAGCGCCCGCAGGTTTTTCAGCTGCGGTTTGCCGTCCAGGCCGATAATGTTGATGTTGACCCGGTAGCTCGACTCCAGCTCGGTGCTGGCGAACAGGTGTTGCATCAGCGCGTCGTGGTCAAAGTTTTTGCGTGCCCCCGGAATAATCACGATCCGGCACGGGTTTTCGTGGTCGGATTCGTCACGCAGGTCAGCGATCTGCGGAGCCTTGGAGGGCTTGGCCTGCATCATGCCCGCGATCTGTTCCAGCACCTTGGCACCGGACACCTGGTGCGGCAGAGCGGTGACGATGATGTCGCCGTCTTCAATGTGGTACACGGCGCGCATGCGCACCGAGCCCTTGCCGGTTTCGTAGATTTTCAGCAGATCGGCGCGCGGGGTGATGATTTCCGCTTCGGTCGGGTAATCCGGGCCCTGAATGTGTTCGCAAAGCTGTTCGACCGTGGCTTTGGGCTCATCCAGCAAACGCACGCAAGCGGTCGCGACTTCACGCAGGTTATGCGGCGGCACGTCGGTGGCCATGCCCACGGCGATACCGGTGGTGCCGTTGAGCAGGATGTTCGGCAAACGGGCCGGCAACACCAGAGGTTCTTCCAGGGTACCGTCGAAGTTCGGGCCCCAGTCCGCGGTGCCCTGGCCCAGTTCGCTGAGCAGCACTTCGGAATAACGCGACAGCCGCGCTTCGGTGTATCGCATGGCGGCGAAGGACTTGGGATCGTCCGGCGCACCCCAGTTACCCTGGCCGTCGACCAGCGTGTAGCGGTAGCTGAACGGCTGGGCCATCAACACCATGGCTTCGTAGCACGCCGAGTCGCCATGGGGGTGGAATTTACCGAGCACGTCACCGACGGTACGCGCCGACTTCTTGTGCTTGGAATCGGCGTCCAGCCCCAACTCGCTCATCGCATAGACGATGCGTCGCTGTACCGGTTTCAGGCCGTCGCCGATATGCGGCAAGGCACGGTCCATGATCACGTACATGGAGTAGTTGAGGTAGGCATTTTCGGTGAAGTCAGCCAGTGACCGGCGTTCTACACCGTCCAGGCTGAGATCAAGGGAGTCGCTCATGCGGGCCTCATTATTTCGTGGTCTGGCGCAGCAGCATGGTGCCACCGCGCTGGGTAAATTCAAGTTTGTTCAGTGCGCTCATGCCGAGCAGCACTTGATTGCCGTGCAAACCGGGCGCCACCAGCGCGCGAACGTCACGCAGCACGATGGCGCCCAATTGCAGCCGGTCGAGGCGGGTTCGATAGCCCTCGCTCAAGCCATTGGCGGTGCTCAGGGTCACCCCGAAGCCTTTTTCCAGTTTCAATCGCTCAGCCATTTCGGCCGGGATCGACACATCGGTTGCGCCGGTATCGAGCATGAACTCCACGGGCTGGCCGTTGATCTGGCCGGTAGCGACAAAATGCCCCTGGCTGTTGCCGATCAGCTTCACTTCGATAAAACCTTGGCCCTGCTCAGAGCTGACGACAGTGTTGGGATTTTGCTGGCGCTCCTCCCACTGACCGAAGAACCGCGTCGCCAGAAACAGCGCGGCGCACCAGGCCAGCACCATCAACACCCGACCGGCGCGCTTGCCTGGCGGTTGCTGACTCATGGCTTGGCACTCCAGCCGCCTTCAGGCGCGGCAAAGCGCCAGACAATCGGGCGTACCTCGCCATCAGCTCGCGCACCGTTATTGTTGTCGATGCCGATCCAGGCGCCGTCGGCGTCCACGATCAACGCCTCCGCCAGCCCAAAGGGCTGTGAATAACGACGGTTTTCCTGCAAGGCCTCGGCGGCAAACGACCAGCAGCGCTCGACCTTGGTCGTCACCGCATCACGGCGACAGATCTGAAAGGCGTTGCGCTCAAGGGTAAACAGCTTGCCGTCGAACAATGACAGATCGGCAAAATCCCGAGGGCGCGCTCTGGCGTGGGGAAATTGCTTCGGCTGCATTTCCATTCCGCCTTCACTCAGCAGCACACAACCACCGTCGCAATCCCAGACCGTTTGCTTGCGCTTGATCAACAACAGACCGCGGCGTTCACGTTCAGCGGCCAGCCACAGCGTATCGCCGGCCGGATTGATTGCCAGGCCTTCGAACAACGCATTGAAGTGCAACAGCATGCCGCTGGCCCGCGCTTCGCGAACCAGCATCGGCGAGATTTTCAGCCAGGACGCAGGCCCGATTGGCGGTACTTGCAATACCGCGGCGTGGGCTTCGCTGACGATGTATCGATTGCCGGCACTGTCGCAGGTGATGCCTTCGAAATCCAGGTCCCCGCCCCGCACGAACGACGCGGCCCACGTCCGTGAACGCAGACCCCAGGGCAAACCGCTGTCGGGCACCAGGGGCACGTCGATGCGCACGGTTTCGGCTTGCCAGGTGTTGCTGCGGGTGTCGAGGCGATAGATTTGATCATCGTCGCGATCCGAAACGCTCCACAGCTCTTTGCCACACTGGGCCAGCCCCGACAGATTGCCGCCGCGCATGCCGTCGACGGCATGTTCGGACAACAGCCGCAGCTCTGGCGCGGGTTCCGCGCAAATCGTCACCGAAGTCAGCAGCAACGCACACGCCACGGCCCAGCCAAATCGCATCAGCCCAGAACCTCGGCCAGATTGCCTTTGGATTCCAGCCAGGTCTTGCGATCGCCTGCGCGTTTTTTCGCCAGCAGCATGTCCATCATTTCCGAGGTCTCGGCGAAATCTTCACCCAGCGTCAGTTGCACCAGACGCCGCGTGTTCGGGTCCATGGTGGTTTCGCGCAACTGCGGCGGGTTCATTTCACCCAGGCCTTTAAATCGGGTGACCTGCGGCTTGCCGCGTTTCTTCTCGGCCACCAAGCGATCGAGAATGCCATCGCGTTCGGCCTCGTCGAGGGCGTAGTAGATTTCTTTGCCCAAGTCGATGCGGTACAGCGGCGGCATGGCGACGTAGACGTGACCGGCATCCACCAACGGGCGGAAATGCTGGACGAACAAGGCGCAAAGCAAGGTTGCGATGTGCAGACCGTCGGAGTCGGCGTCGGCGAGGATGCAGATCTTGCCGTAACGCAGCTGGCTCATGTCCGCCGCACCCGGGTCGACACCAATCGCCACGGCGATGTTGTGCACTTCCTGGCTGGCCAGCACTTCGCTGCCGTCGACTTCCCAGGTGTTCAGGATCTTGCCGCGCAACGGCAGGATCGCCTGAAACTCTTTGTCTCGCGCTTGCTTGGCCGAACCACCGGCGGAATCACCTTCCACCAGGAACAGCTCGGAACGCATCGGGTCCTGCCCGGCGCAGTCGGCGAGCTTGCCCGGCAATGCCGGCCCTTGGGTAATGCGTTTGCGCTCGACCTTCTTGCTGGCCTTCAGACGACGGCCAGCGTTGTTGATTGCCAGTTCGGCCAGCAACATGCCGGTTTCCGGGTTGGCGTTGAGCCACAGGCTGAAGGCGTCCTTGACCACACCGGAAACGAAGGCGGCCGCTTCACGCGATGACAGGCGCTCTTTGGTCTGACCAGAGAATTGCGGCTCCTGCATCTTCATCGACAGCACGAACGCGATACGCTCCCAGACGTCTTCTGGCGCCAGCTTCACACCGCGCGGCAACAGACTGCGGAATTCGCAGAACTCGCGCATGGCATCGAGCAAACCCTGACGCAGACCATTGACGTGAGTACCGCCCTGAGCGGTCGGGATCAAGTTGACGTAGCTTTCCTGAACGCTGTCGCCGCCCTCGGGCAACCACAGCAACGCCCAATCGACTGCTTCCTTGTTACCGGCCAGGCTGCCGCAGAACGGCTCGTCCGGCAGGCGTTCAAATTCGCTGACGGCGTCGACCAGATAGGAGCGCAGACCGTCTTCGTAATGCCATTCGACTTTCTCGCCGGTGGCCTTGTCTTCAAAACTGACCAGCAACCCCGGGCACAGAACGGCCTTGGCCTTGAGTACGTGCTTGAGGCGGCTGATGGAGAATTTCGGCGAATCGAAATACTTCGGGTCCGGTGCGAAGAACACGCTGGTGCCGGTATTGCGCTTGCCGACGGTGCCGATGACTTCCAGCTCGGTTTTCTTGTAACCGTCGGCGAATGTCATCTGGTATTCGTTGCCGTCACGTTTTACACGCACCCGGACTTCGGTCGACAAGGCGTTGACCACGGAAATACCCACCCCGTGCAAACCGCCGGAAAACTGGTAGTTCTTGTTGGAAAACTTGCCGCCCGCGTGGAGTTTGGTGAGGATCAGCTCGACACCCGACACCCCTTCTTCCGGGTGAATGTCCACCGGCATGCCACGGCCGTCATCGCTGACTTCCAGGGAGTGATCGGCGTGCAGGATGACCTGCACCGACGTCGCGTGCCCGGCCAAGGCTTCATCGACGCTGTTGTCGATGACTTCCTGGGCAAGGTGGTTCGGCCGACTGGTGTCGGTGTACATGCCGGGGCGTTTGCGCACCGGGTCGAGGCCCGAGAGGACTTCGATGGCGTCTGCGTTATAAGAGCTAGCGCTGGGAGTGGCCATGGGGTCTCGTCGTCCGCCTGTAAAAAGAGTGTTCCAGTGAAAAAGAGGCGAGGACTCACAGTGCTGTGAAATCAATCGCCTGATACAAATCTGCGCCAATACCGGCAAAACTCAGAATCGCCGGCAGTTGCGCGGCAAAACCCTGGAAACTATGGTCGCCGCCGGCCTGAATGCGCAAGGCACAGGCCCGGTAATACTGCTGGGCGAGGCGATAATCCAGCGTTTCATCACCAGTCTGCAACCACACCTGAAACCGCTGCGGATCCTGGGGCGCCGGCACTTCCAGCTCGGCCAGGGCCGTCACGTGGTCGTGGGTCATTTCCCAGGTCTCACCGGTATACAGGTTTTTCTGCGTCCCCAGAAATCCGTCGAACATCCGGTGCGGGCTGACGGCAGGGTTGATCAACAGGGCTTTCAAGCCATGGCGCTCGGCCAAGTGAGTCGCATAGTAGCCGCCGAGTGAGCTGCCGACCAGCAGTGGCCGACCCAGCTCCACAATAGCCTGTTCCAGCTGAGCGATGGCCTCGCGGGGATGGTGATGCAAGGCCGGCACACGCAATTGGTCGCTCAAGCCCAACCGCTCCATCACATCAATCAACTGACAGGCCTTTTTCGACGCCGGCGCGCTGTTGAATCCATGGATATAAAGGATCGAACCAGACATTTGAGTTCCCTTTGCGTCGGGTAAAGAAGGCGGAGTTTACAGGGGGTGTCGGTACATCCGCAGGAAAAGTGTCAGTAGCCGCTGGAACCGTAATCAATCTGGAAATCGAACCCGATCACGCGCTCAACGCCAGTTTCAAGCTGACCATCGGGCAACAGCCGCAACCATCGATACCCCGGCGCCTGCTCACTCACCTTGAAATCGTCGCTGCCGGGCTCGAACTGAATGCAGGTCGAGGGCGATGCGATAAGGCGAACGCCATTGCGCACCTGATCAATCTCCTGATGCACATGTCCCCACAACACCGCACGCACCTGAGGGAACCGATCCAGCACCGCAAATAACGCTTCTGGATTGCGCAAGCCAATGGGCTCCATCCACGCACACCCGATCGACACCGGATGATGATGGAAACACACCAGATGATGCCGCTGCGGTGCCTCACTCAACGAGCGAGCGAGTAACTGCAATTGCTCATCCTGCAAATACCCCGGCACCGACCCCGGCACTGCCGAATCGAGCAACGTGACCCGCCAGTTGCCGATATCCACCACCGGCTCCAGCAGCGCACTCTGCACCGCCGCCTCCGCCATGATCCGCGGCTCGTCGTGATTACCGGGAATCCAGCGCGCCGGGGCATCGATCTGCCGGGTCAGGTCGCGAAACAGCTGGTAAGACTCCAGCGTCCCGTCCTGTGAAAGGTCGCCACTGGCAATCATCAGATCAATCTGCGGCTGCTGCTTCAATACCAGCTCAATGACCTGTTGCAGGCTGTCGCGGGTATTCATGCCCAGCAATGTCCCGTCCGCCTCGGCAAACAGATGACTGTCGGAGAGTTGCACCAGCAACGCCGAATCGGCGGTGGTCAATGTGGATACGCTCGGCAAGGCGTTCTCCCAGGGAATCACGGGATGGGTAAGTGCCGCAATTATGCTGGGGGATGATCAAAAGAGGAAACCTGTGAACCGGACGCAGTTCACAACAACACAGAGCTCTTAGCGCACAACGGCGTACTCGTGACCGCAAGCCAGGCAATGACTCAGCCATTCCCCCAGGAACAGATTGAGCTGGGCCTTTTCATCCGGCTGATGCATCGCGGCATTCGGGTAAGGATAGATGCCGCGAAAGCGTCGTGCATGTTCGGCGCTGACCACCTCGGCCATGCACGCATCGTGATAGACCTGAACTTCCAGTTGAGGAACCGGCAGCCACGGCAGGCTGTGTTCCTGACGCACTTGCAGGGTCGTGGTGTACGGACAGACCTGAAGCACTTCGAGGGCCAGCACGCCCAGCATCTGGTCGCCGTGGGTCACGGCAATGCGCCGCGCCTGCGGCTCGTTACGCATATCCGGTAGCAGTCGCATCAGGCGCGCGTAGTTGGCCTCGCAGGAAGCTTGCAGCCCCACGAGGTCGATACGATAGCGATCGCGCAGCTTGTTTACGACCATAACCCCCTCACTTCCACGCGGTTCAAAGCCAGCCATTGCAAGGCAATGATGCTCGCCGCGTTGGCAATACGTCCGTCACGCACGGCTTGCAGGGCATCTTCGAAAGCCCAGACCGTGACGCGAATATCTTCAGCCTCTTCCTCCAGCCCATGCAGGCCGCCAACCCCGGCACTGTCACAACGCCCCAGGTACAAATGCACAAACTCGTTACTGCCACCCGGCGATGGAAAATATTTTGTCATCGGCCAGAGCGCCCCGAACACAAGTCCAGCTTCCTCCTGCGCTTCGCGGTGAGCAACTTCTTCCGGTATTTCATCCTTGTCGATCAGACCGGCGACCAGTTCGATCAGCCACGGATTGTCGGTCTTGCCCATGGCGCCGACGCGAAACTGCTCGATCAGCACCACTTCGTCGCGCTGTGGATCATAAGGCAGCACACACACTGCATCGTGGCGCAAGAACACTTCACGATTGATCTCGCGACTCATGCCGCCGTCGAACAATTCGTGGCGCAGGTGCACGCGGTCGAGCTTGTAGAAACCCTCGTAGCACTTTTCACGCCGAACGATATCAACGGCGGTCGGAATGGCGTTGGCAAAATCAGTCATGACAATCCTCGTTTACTGCAAATCCGTTACGAGGCTCCTTTTTGTTACTTGCAACCTCGACTTCGCGCCATCCTAACGCGCCCGCGATGTTTGATGCAGCCCCTTTACAGTCAGCGGGATAGACGGTGAGGGCGAAACCAACTCTAATTAGCTTAGTGGCGAACTGACTGCCTCGTTGAGAGTCGAAGCGGGTAACTTTTCGCCTTCCCCTGTTTCATTAAGGACGCCCATGTCGCTTTTCAAGATCGCCTCCGTGGCCGCCATCGCCTTGACCCTGGGTGCGTGCCAGAGTCTTTTCCAACCCAATTACCGGGCGCCGCTGGAAACCACCCGCGATGCCTCTGAACAGCTGAAACCAGGTTGCGCCAATCCTGATTGCCCGCTGGTGAACATCGATACGCTGCGCTTCCCGGATGAGCCTGCGCTTGATGGCATCATCGAAAAACGCCTGCTGCAAATGACCCGCACCGCGCCCGACGCCCCTGTGGCGCCGACGCTGGCGGCGTATCGAGAGCAGTTTTTAAGCAGCGCCGGGCCGCACTACAGCAGCTACCTGCAAGCCAAGGTACGTGAACAGCATGACGGCTTGGTGATCATTGAATTGTCCAGCTACCTGGACACCGGCGGTGACCACGGCACGCCGGGTCGCGGTTTCATCAACTATTCACGTCAGCAGCATAAAGTGCTGACGCTGTCGGACATGGTGATCCCGGGGCAGGAAGAAGCGTTCTGGAAAGCGGCCCAGGTGGCGCACAACAGCTGGCTGATCAGCACCAAACTCGATCAGGAGCCAGAGTTCGTCAAGAGCTGGCCCTTCGTGAAAACCCAGAACGTGGCGTTGACGTACGGCGGGGTGATCCTCAAGTACGAAGTGAGCACCCTCGCGCCTTACGCATTGGGCCACGTCGAACTGAAGATCCCCTACCCACGCCTGAACGGCATTCTCAAGCCTGAGCTGTTTCCGGGCCGTAGCTGAAGGCTCGACCGAGCAGCAATTGCAGCAGCCCTGCCAGTACCAGCGACGGCAGGGTTGCGCCGATGTCCGGATAGAGACTGGCCAGCAAATGATAGGTACTGACCCCGCCCAACCAGGCGAGCAATGCCGGCCAGCGCAATGCGGCTGACGTCACCTGGCCACTGCGTTTGCGCAGGATGAAGTGATCCACCAGCACCACGCCGAACAGCGGCGCAAACACCGAACCGATCAACAACAGGAAGTTCTGGTACTGGGCCAATGGCGCCAGGCAGGCGATCAGCGTGCAGATCACACCGATGGCCAACGCCAGGTGCTCGACTTTCAAGCGCAACAGGATCCCGCTGGACACCGCCGCCGAGTGAATATCGGCAAAGGCATTTTCCGACTCGTCCAACAGAATCAGCAGCAACGGAATTCCCAGACCTGCACCGGCCAGCGCCAGCAGCAAGGCGTTCACTTCACCGCTCGGCGCAAATGCCAGGGTGTAGGCCACGCCCAGGCTCATCAGCCAGAAGTTGCCGATAAAGAAACCCAGCGCCGTACCGCCGAAGACGTTTTTCGCCCGTTTGCCAAAACGCGAGTAGTCGGCAATCAGCGGCAACCAGGACAGCGGCATGGCGATCGCAATGTCAAAGCCCACGGCAAACGGCATCGAACCATCACCGGCTTGCGCCCACAATGCGGCCAGATCAGCCTTGGCGAACAGGTTCCAGGTCAGCCAGACGCACGCGGCCAGCAGCAGCCAGATGCCCCACTTACGCAGAATCTTGCGCACGAAAGTCAGCGGGCCGCTGACGGCGAGCAGGGTTGCCAGTGCACCGAAGAACAGCGTCCACAGCAGCGGATTCGACCACAGGCTGCCTTCGCTGAATGCACGGGCGCCCAGCAGGCTGGCGGCGTCGCGCATCACGATAATTTCGAACGAACCCCAACCGATCAGTTGCAGCAGGTTCAGCACCGCCGGAAGGCTCGCGCCTTTTTTACCGAGGCTGAGCTTGAGTGCCGTCATCGACGACAGACCGGTGTCGCTGCCGATCACACCAACGGCAGCCAGCAACAGAACACCGACCAGCGTGCCAAGAAAAATCGCCAGCAACGAGCCGGACAGGCCCAGGCCAGGTGCGAGCAGCGCGCCGGTCTGCAATACCATCAGGCCGATGCCAAGGGAGAACCACAGAGAAAACAGATCGCGGCCGCCGAACACACGTTTGTCGGTCGGCACCGCGGTATCCGGGGAGTAAGTGCTGGGTTGGATGCTCAAGGGTGTTATCTCAGAGGAACATATGTTGTTGTGTTGACCACCCTTTATGGCGAGGGCGCTTGCTCCCGCTGGGCTGCGCAGCAGCCCCAAAATCAGTCACCGCATTCTGACTGTCAGATCGCGATTGCCGGTTTTTTACGACTGCTTCGCAGTCGAGCGGGTGCAAGCTCCCTCGCCACAGGGGTAAGCGGCGCACTTGGGTGCGCCGATCAGATCAAACCTTCTTGTACAGCTGACTGCCTTCCTGCTTGAACCGCTCAGCCTGTTCCGCCAGCCCCTTGGCGACTTCGGCATCGACGGTTTCGATCCGCTGGTTGGCCGCATATTCACGGACTTCCTGGGTGATCTTCATCGAGCAGAATTTCGGTCCGCACATGGAGCAGAAATGCGCGACCTTGGCCGAATCCTTCGGCAGGGTTTCATCGTGGTACGAGCGCGCGGTGTCCGGATCGAGGCCCAGGTTGAACTGGTCTTCCCAACGGAATTCGAAACGCGCCTTGCTCAAGGCATTGTCGCGAATTTGCGCCCCCGGATGGCCCTTGGCAAGGTCGGCGGCGTGAGCGGCGATCTTGTAGGTGATGATCCCGGTCTTCACGTCATCCTTGTTCGGCAGGCCCAGGTGTTCCTTCGGCGTCACGTAGCAGAGCATGGCGCAACCGAACCAGCCGATCATCGCCGCGCCGATACCGGAAGTGATGTGGTCGTAGCCTGGAGCAATGTCGGTGGTCAGCGGGCCGAGGGTGTAGAACGGCGCCTCGTCGCAGCACTCCAACTGCTTGTCCATGTTCTCTTTGATCAACTGCATCGGCACGTGGCCCGGGCCTTCGATCATGGTTTGTACGTCATGCTTCCAGGCGATTTTGGTCAGCTCGCCGAGGGTTTCCAGCTCACCGAATTGTGCCGCGTCGTTGGCGTCGGCAATCGAGCCCGGACGCAGGCCATCGCCCAGGGAGAAGCTGACGTCGTAGGCCTTCATGATTTCGCAAATCTCTTCGAAATGCGTGTAAGCGAAGTTCTCTTTATGGTGCGCCAGGCACCACTTGGCCATGATCGAACCGCCACGGGAAACAATACCGGTCACGCGTTTGGCGGTCAGCGGCACGTAGCGCAGCAACACGCCAGCGTGGATGGTGAAGTAGTCGACGCCCTGTTCGGCCTGTTCGATCAGCGTGTCGCGGAACAGCTCCCAGGTCAGGTCTTCAGCGGCGCCGCCGACTTTCTCCAGGGCCTGGTAGATCGGCACAGTACCGATCGGTACCGGCGAGTTACGGATGATCCACTCGCGGGTTTCGTGAATGTGCTTACCGGTGGACAAGTCCATGATGTTGTCCGCGCCCCAGCGAATGCCCCAGGTCAGTTTCGCCACTTCTTCTTCGATGGACGAACCCAGTGCGCTGTTGCCGATGTTGCCGTTGATCTTCACCAGGAAGTTACGGCCGATGATCATCGGTTCCAGTTCGGTGTGGTTGATGTTGGCGGGAATGATCGCGCGACCCCGGGCGATCTCTTCACGGACAAATTCGGGGGTGATGATTTTCGGCACGCTGGCGCCGAAGCTGTGACCGGCGTGTTGCTGGTCCAGCAAACCAGCGGCGCGGGCCACTTCCAGCTTCATGTTTTCGCGGATGGCAACGTATTCCATCTCGGGCGTGATGATACCTTTGCGGGCGTAGTGCATCTGGGTGACGTTGCCACCGGCCTTGGCGCGGCGCGGGTTGTTCACGTGAGCGAAGCGCAGCTTGGTCAGTTCCGGATCTGCGAGGCGCTCCTTGCCGAAGTTCGAGCTCAAACCCGGCAGACGCTCAGTGTCGCCACGGGATTCGATCCAAGGCGAACGCACATCGGCCAGACCTTTGCGCACATCGATGATGACGTTGGGATCGGTGTACGGGCCCGAGGTGTCATACACCACCACCGGCGCGTTGATTTCGCCGCCGAAGTCGGTCGGGGTCACGTCCAGGCTGATTTCGCGCATCGGCACAAGGATGTCGGGGCGAGAGCCCTGGACATAGATTTTTTGCGAGCGGGTAAACGGCTGAACCGATTGCTGATCGACCTTGGCCGAGTCACTCAGATTGGTTTCGATTTTTGATTTTGTAGTCATCACGGGCTCTCCAGACACACATCCAGGCAGTGGATTTTTGTCGGAGCGAACCTGTAAACGAATGGACGCACGGGCGCTGGAAATTCCAGCAGGTGCTGTGCTCGGAGCTCGAGGGGTGTTCGATTGTCGAACAACATCCCGGACGAAGCACAAGAGGACTCGCCGGGTGACGAGAAATCTTGTTCCCTACGCAGGCGCTAACCTGATCAGGTTCAACGGGATCCGAAATTATTCGATCTCAGCCTCATAGCAAGGCACCCCGACAAGAACCCGGCCAGTCTAGACACAACCGGCAAAGAACGCCAACACCGCTGCAAACACATGATGAATGGCGCAATTGCCGGATTGTTGCGGTACGCGCGTGCTACTACACTCGCTACGCCGTGCCGCGCCTTGACGCTGCACGAGCCGCGCCGTAGCCTTGGCGCTCAAATTATCAGCGTAATTTTTAGGGATGGCCTCATGCTGCGCAAACTCTCACTGGCCCTTGCCGTGTCTTGTGCGTCCAATGGAATGGCCTGGGCAGCAGAAGCGCCCTTATCGACCAAGACCGACCTGGTCAGCGTCTATCAGGAAGCGGTGGACAACAACGCCGATATCGCCGCCGCCCGCGCCCAATATGGCGCCCAGAAGGAAGTCGTACCCCAGGCCCGTGCCGGGCTGCTGCCCAACCTGTCAGCCGGTGCCGACCTGAACAACACCCGCACCTCGATCGATCAACCATCGGTGACCTCGACCCGCAGCGGCACGGTGTATCAGGCGACCCTGGCGCAACCGATTTTCCGCGCCGATCGCTGGTTCCAGTTCCAGGCCGCCAAGGACGTCAACGAACAGGCGGCGTTGCAACTCTCGGCCACCGAACAGAACCTGATCCTGCAAAGCGCCGAAAGTTATTTCAACGTGCTGCGCAGCCAGGACAACCTGGCCTCGACCAAGGCCGAAGAAGCAGCGTTCAAACGCCAGCTCGACCAGTCCAACGAGCGCTTCGACGTCGGCCTGTCGGACAAGACCGATGTGCTGCAATCCCAGGCCAGTTACGACACGGCGCGGGCCAACCGGATTCTCGCTCAGCGTCAGGTGGATGACGCGTTCGAAGCGCTGATCACCCTGACCAACCGTCAGTACAACTCGATCCAGGGCATCGTCCACACCTTGCCGATCCTGCCGCCAGCGCCGAACGATGCCAAGGCCTGGGTTGACACTGCCGCCAAGCAGAACCTGAATTTGCTGGCCAGCAACTACGCGGTGAGCGCCGCCGAAGAAACCCTCAAGCAGCGCAAGGCCGGGCATGCGCCCACCCTGGATGCAGTCGCGCAATACAAGAAAGGTGACAACGACGCCCTCGGCCTTACCAACCCGAACCCGAACGGCGTGCGTTACGGTGGCGATGTCGAGCAGCGCACGGTTGGCCTGCAACTGAGCATTCCGCTCTACAGCGGCGGGCTGACCAGCTCCCAGGTGCGCGAGTCTTACTCACGGCTGGATCAGACCGAACAACAACGCGAAGCGCTGCGTCGCCAGGTCGTGGAAAACACCCGTAACCTGCACCGCGCCGTGAATACCGACGTCGAGCAGGTGCAGGCACGCCGACAGTCGATCATCTCCAACCAGAGCGCGGTGGAAGCGACCGAAATCGGTTATCAGGTGGGGACGCGCAACATCGTCGACGTACTTGATGCCCAGCGTCAGCTGTACACCTCGGTGCGTAACTACAACAACACCCGCTACGACTACATCCTCGACAACTTGCGCCTGAAGCAGGCCGCCGGCACGCTGAACCCAGGGGATTTGCAGGACCTGACGCGCTATCTCAAAGCCGACTACAACCCGGACAAGGACTTCCTGCCGCCGGATCTGGCCAAGGCTGCGGCGGAGCAATTACGGGCTAATCCCACTCATCAATAAAAAGTAAACCTGTGGCGAGGGGGCTTGCCTGTGGCGAGGGAGCTTGCTCCCGCTGGGCTGCGAAGCGGCCCCAAATCCTGAGCATGCGGTCTGTCAGGTACATCATATCGGCTGATTCCACGACTGCTTCGCAGCCGAGCGGGAGCAAGCTCCCTCGCCACAAAGGAGCAGTGACAAATTCAGGACTTGTCGATCAACCGCCCCAACCCATCCAGCAAGCGCTGCAACGCGCCCTGATTGGTGCGCATCACCTTCAGCCCCGCCTCCGCCATCCGCTGTGCATCGCGCGGCAGTTCGAACAGCCGCTGCACCGCCAGCGCCAGACTTTCGGCATCATCGACTTCGGCCAACGCTCCGGCGCTGCGTAACTGCGCGGCGATTTCGAGGAAGTTGAACAGGTGCGGCCCACTGAGCACCGGTTTGGCCAAGGCCGCCGGCTCCAGCAGGTTATGGCCGCCGTTGGGCACCAGGCTGCCACCGACGAAAGCACTGTCGGCCAAGGCGTAGAGAAACAGCAACTCGCCCATGGTGTCACCCAGCAGCACCGAAGTGTCTGCGGTCACCGGCTCGCCCGTCGAACGCCGCACCGTGGCGAAACCTTTTTGCCGGCACAACTCAAACACCGGGTTGAAGCGCTCCGGATGACGCGGTACCAGAATCAGCAAGGCATCGGGATGATTAGCCAGTAGCCGACGATGGGCATCGAGCACCACTTCGTCTTCACCTTCATGGGTACTCGCCCCGATCCACACCGGGCGCTCCTGCGCCTGCCATTGCCCGCGCAAGTCGGCAGCACGCTGCAGCAGTTGCGGGTCGATGGTCAGGTCGAACTTGATCGAACCGGTCACTTCGACGGTTTCCGGGCGCGCACCCAAATCTCGGAAACGCTGCGCCTCGGCTTCGGTCTGCACCGCGAACAAACTCATTTCGGCGAGCATTGGTCCGGTCAGTTTATGGAAGCGGCCATAGCCTTTAGCCGAGCGCTCGGACAATCGCGCATTGGCCAGTGCCACGGGAATGCCCCGCTTGGCACATTGGTGGATATGGTTGGGCCAGAGTTCGGTTTCCATGATCACCGCCAGTTTCGGCCGGGCCTGATCAAGGAACCGCTTGGCCGCGCATGGCAAATCGTAAGGCAAATAACAGTGCTGGATGCGTGGCTCGTTGGCGAACAATGCCTGGATCCGCTCGGACCCGGTCGGAGTCATGCAGGTAACGGTGATCGGCAACGTCGGATAACGTTGCAACAAGGCACGGATCATCGGCGCCGCAGCGATGCTTTCGCCTACCGATACCGCATGCACCCAGATACCGTCCGGCCTCATCGCGGGCAGCGCGAGGGAGAAACGCTCGCCAATGCGTTTAGCGTACGCCGGCGCCTTGCGCGCCCGCAGCCAAAGCCGAATCGCTACCAACGGCAGCCCCAGGTAAAACAGCGCGGTGTAGAGAGTTCTATTCATGGCGGCGGAGTTTATCGGTTTTTTAGCCGATCGCCTGCAAGTGCACGGCAAAACGTTCCGCCAGCCAGCGGGCCGCCGGGCCAAGGGGTTCGTCACGACGCCAGACCAGTTCCACAATCAATGCCGGCGGCGTCCATTCGCTGGCCAGTTCGACCATCAGATTCTGATACGCCGGGTACTGCACCACATGGCGCGGCAACCAGGCCCAGCCAAGGCCGCGCATCACCCATTCGGCCATCACGTAGAAACTGTCGGCGCGCCAGACCTGCGGGCTGGCCGGTTCGCTGCCGGGATAAACGCTGGACTGCGTGGACATCAGCAGCTGTCGATGCTGCGCCAATTGCTGGCAATCGACCTGCGTCTGTTTCGCCAAAGGATGCCCCGTGCCGCACACCGTGACCATTTCCACGCTGCCCAGCACCCGCCGCTCGAGGGCTTCGGGAATCTGCTCGTGATAAAACAGCAAGCCCAGATCGGCCCTGCGCTCCACTAGCTTGCGCGCAACATCCCCCTGGGCGGCGCTGGTCAGCTGCACTTCGAGGCTGGGAAATTTTTCCGCCAGAGCCTCGAAGCTTTCAACCACCGCTTGATAGGGCATTGCCTCGTCCTGAGCCACACGCAGGCTCGCTTCCTGGCCGCGCATCATCGCCAGTGCCCGACCATTGAGGCGTTCACATTGGCGCAGCACTTCCCGCGCCTCTTCAAGCAGCGCGGTGCCGGCTTCGGTGAGTTTCGGCTGGCGACCACTGCTGCGATCGAACAGGCTGACGCCCAGGTCTTCTTCCAGCAGCGCAATCGAACTGCTGACCGCCGACTGCGCCTTGCGCTGATCCCGCGCCACCGCGGAAAAGGAACGCTGTTCCGCGACACTGACAAACAAGTGCAGCTGTTCCAGACTCCATTGCATGTTCATGGCTCAACCCATCTTCAGAACAGATAGGTAATGACTTTACCGCATCTGGCGGATCTCTAGAATGCCGACCTCAGAAGCAACACTTCATACGAGGATTGACCCATGACCGCTTACTACTACTTGGCCATCGCCATCTGCGCCGAAGTGATCGCCACCGTGTCGATGAAAGCGGTCAAGGGTATCAGCACGCCACTGCCGCTGCTGCTGGTCATCGTCGGTTACGGCATTGCTTTCGGGATGCTGACCCTGGTGGTGCGCAGCGTTCCGGTCGGCGTGGCCTACGCGGTGTGGGCCGGCATGGGCATCGTGATGGTCAGCGTCGCGGCGCTGTTTATCTACGGGCAGAAACTGGATGTGCCGGCGATGCTGGGGATGGCGTTGATTGTGCTGGGGGTTGTGGTTATTCAGCTGTTCTCGAAAACTGCGGGGCATTAACTGACACAACCAATGCTCTTGTGGCGAGGGGGCTTGCCCCCACTGGGCTGCGAAGCGGCCCCAAATCCAGTCACCGCTTTTTTCTGACATATTGCAGCGGCAGGTTTTGCGACTGCTTCGCAGTCGAACGGGGGCAAGCCCCCTCGCCACAATGAATCTCTTGATCGCCAGCAAAACCTCCAATCTATGAGTCTGTATACTGCGCCCTCGTCTTGAACACTGAGGTCGCTGCATGCCATCCGTTATTTCCACCGACGTTCTGATTGTCGGCGCTGGTGTCGCCGGCCTCTGGCTGAATGCACGCCTGCGCCGCCAGGGTTTCTCGACCGTGCTGGTGGAAAGCGCCAGCCTCGGTGGCGGGCAAAGCCTGAAGTCCCAGGGCATCATCCACGGCGGTGCCAAATACGCGTTGCACGGCGCCCTGACCGGCGCCTCGGAAGCCATTGCTGACATGCCGCGTCGCTGGCGTGAAGCGCTGGCCGGCGACGGTGAACTGGACCTGTCCGGCGTGCGTGTATTGTCCGATGCCCATTACCTCTGGTCCCCCGGCACCCTCGCTGGCAACCTCACCAGCTTTTTCGCCAGCAAAGCTGTGCGCGGGCGGGTCGATCAGGTCAAAGGTGATCAATTGCCGCCGGCGCTGCAAGACAAGCGCTTCAAGGGCAAGGTCTATCGCCTGACGGAACTGGTGGTCGACGTGCCAAGCCTGATCCAGCGCCTGGCCGACCTGGCTGGCGACGGTCTGCTGGCCGGTCAGCACATCGAACCGCTGCTGGAGAATGGCGAACTGGTCGGTTTGAAAGTCGACGAACGCGAAATCCGCGCCCAGCGCATCGTTCTCAGTGCCGGTGCCGGCACCGCTGACCTGCTGACCGCGCTGGGCCTGAGCCAGCCGGCCATGCAGCGCCGTCCCCTGCACATGATCATCGTCAAAGGCCCGAGCCTCAAACCGCTGTACGCCCACTGCCTGGGCGGCGGGCCGAAGCCGCGCGTCACCGTGACCACTCACCCGGCCGCCGATGGCCAGTGGGTCTGGTACGTGGGCGGCGACATCGCCGAAGCCGAAGGCGTGGCCCGCGAGCCAGCCGCGCAAATTGCCGCCGCCCAGAAAGAACTTGGCCAACTTCTGCCGTGGATCGACCTGAGCACCGCACAGTGGGCGACCTTGCGGGTCGAACGCGCCGAGCCGCTGCAATCGGGCCTGACCCGCCCGGACAACGCCTTCCTCGCCGAACAGAATCGTCTGCTGGTGGGCTGGCCGACCAAACTGGCCCTGGCACCGGACTTCGCCGACCGCGTCTTCGCCACGCTGCAACGCGACGGTATTCAGCCGAGCCATCCGGCCCCGCTGCCGGAACTGCCGAAACCGCCGATAGGCACCCCTGCCTGGGAGCAACTGCTGCCATGAGCCAACCGACCCTGCATGACCTGCATCGTCCGCTGGGCAGCACCGGCCTGCTGGTATCGCCCCTGGGCCTGGGCACAGTGAAACTTGGCCGCGATCAAGGGGTGAAATACCCCAACGGTTTTCAGATCCCCGGCGACGACGAAGCCCGCATGCTGCTCAAACTCGCGCGCGACCTGGGCATCAACCTGATCGACACCGCACCGGCCTATGGCCGCAGTGAAGAGCGTCTCGGCCCATTGCTGCGTGGTCAGCGTCAGGATTGGGTGATCGTCAGCAAGGTCGGCGAAGAGTTTGCCGACGGCCAGTCTCGCCATGATTTCAGCGCCGCGCATACCCGGTTTTCGGTGGAACGCAGCCTGCAACGCCTGGAAACGGAGGTCATCGATCTGGTGCTGGTGCATTCCGACGGCAACGACCTGGCGATCCTCAATGACAGCGAGGTCTATGCCACCCTCGCCGAGCTTAAGCGCGAAGGCAAGATTCGCGGTTTCGGTTTTTCCGGCAAAACCGTCGACGGCGGCTTGAAGGCTCTGGAACAAGGTGATTGCGCAATGGTCACCTACAATCTGAACGAACAGAACGAGAAGGCAGTCATTGACTATGCTGCTGCTCACGGCAAAGCGATCCTGGTCAAAAAAGCCCTGGCCAGCGGCCATGTCTGCCTGAGCCCGGGCGTGGACCCGGTACGCGCCAGCTTCGAGTTGTTGTTTGAACATCCGGGCGTGGCCAGTGCTATTGTCGGGACCATCAATCCGCTGCACCTCGCCCACAACGTCGCGACCGTTGCCCAGGTCCTTCATAGGGCCTGTTGACGTGTGGTGACGACCGCGACGCCAAACGTCAACAGACCCTAGCCATTGACGCCGCCCACGCGGCCTTAAGCAGGAGCCGACATGCCGCGTACGCTGATCAGAAAGAACCCGAGCAATTTCAAGACCCTGCCGTTATTCGTCGAAGCAACCCCCGAAGGCCTGACTTACCAGAGTGTCGGCATGCCGCTGAATTTCGCCCAGACCCTGCAACGGCGGCGTCCGGTCAGCGTGCCGGATGCCGAACGCTTCGCCCTTGAGCTGGCAAACCTCGGGGTCTCGGTGCGTCTGACCCTGCATTGGCAGAATCGCGATTACTGGGTATTGGTGCGTCAGCGTCGGCAGGACCGCGGCGATGTGGTACTCAAGCTGATCTCCGGTTACGTGCCGGCCCATGAGCTGAACCTGCCGCTGCTCACGGCGACCCAGGAAATTGCCGAAGAGTGCCTGCTGGAAACCCCGGAAGGCTGGCTCAGCGGGCGCTTCAACGATACCTGGCTGCCAGCACCCTACTCGAGCGCCCTGCATTACCGCGAAGCCCTGCCGTTTCGCCTGACGCCGCTATCCGGCTCGGCGCGCCCGGTGCGCTGCGCCAACATGCCACTGATCGAACGCCCACGGGCCTACGTACATTTGCCGACTGCATCGCTGCAATTGATCTACGACTTGCGCCTGGACGTGCCCAAGGAAGCCAAGTCCCTGAGCCTGTTTCATGTCGACGAACGGCTAGAAGGCGATCAACTGATCGCACGGCTCGATCGCAAGCGTCCCGATCTGTACCTGATGCCACTTAAGGATGGAGTGCCTCTTCCCGAACTGTATACGCTCAAGCGCGATAACCTTGTACCGGCCAGTACCCGTGGACTGCATCTGGCGGAGAGCTTCGCTGTCCAGGACGGTTGGGTGGTCCGTGAAGAACGTATTCGCTGGAAGGACTGGATTGCACAACAAGGACTGGCTCCGAAAGCTCAGCGACAAGGGCTGAAGCAACTGAGTGTCAAGGCTCTACGACTGGTGAACCTGGTACGGGGAACAATGCGTAAATAATTGCAAAGCTGTTGCGCACATGAGGTGAGATTCTCATCCTGAAGAGTCGACCGAAAGGCGCACCTCATGCGGCTGCAAGCTAATCCGATCGCTGTTTGTCCATGAAAGTGCGAAACCGCGCAAACAGATGGAAGTAACGATTCTCGCGCTTGCCCATCCCTCGCTTGGGAGAGAACGACTCTTCAGCAAATGCACCGGTGATACGAACGCGGGAAGCCTTGGTATCCATGGTGCAGATCCTGGCTCCCGCTTGTTGGAGTGCATATTTGAGCAGTCGCTCGGAATGTAGCTTTCTTCCCGTCGCCTTACAGAAGTCGAAGATTTGCTCGATCCTGTTCCCATAAGCCGCCGTAGGTATCACGTCCGCAAATGGCAAAACGATCGTTCAGCCCTCCCCACCACTGCCAATCAGGGATGTAGCAATTCAGCCGCCTGGCCTTGGGGTGCTTGAACACATAAGCGGGAAGTGAGGAGTGATAGAAATTGTCCGGCCGCACGAACACTACGAAATCAGGATTGAACGACTCCATCATGGCGGTGACGGTATGCAGCGAATTCAGCTGATAGACCAGATTCCTGAGAGATGCATACTCATCAGCCCATGTATCACCAAGTGATTTGACTTGCTCAAAGTTCCAACGCTCCAGAACACCGTCCGTTGAGGTGAGCAAGCCTGTCATACCCTCGAAAGCTTCGTAGTTGTCTGCCTTCAGCTCACCCGTTTCACCTGAGCGCGAGTTATGGACTTCATCAATCTTATAGAGATGGTAAAAGCACTTTACGTTGCTGTTCGAAGGCAACTGCGCAAGCACGTTTTCCTGGATGGAGGGAAAGCAAATCTCCGAATTTCTTGGAATACCAAAAAAAGCCACCGCAACATTTAACACTCGACAGCTCCCCTGAAAAAAGCTCACTTTTCGCTGCTTGCCGGCACCGGTCACAAACCATCATTCATTTGCGACGGAGCAATACTTGCCACCAACTGCGGCGTCGCAGCGGTACGACGATGACGTCTGCCTTCTGCAACCAATCTCGCTCATAGCTCCAGGCATGCCCCCCCCAAAGCTTTCCCGCTTCGTTGGAAAAACCTAATGTCAGGAGTTGATAGCTAAAACCCGCCTGACTGCGCAGCCAATCGAATAACACCAGCGCATTGAAGCCCGTGGAGGGTCCGACGTAATGTTTTCCTCCCGGCCGATCGACCGGGTAGTTCCACAATGCCGGTAACGGAATACGCTCCCAATAAAGAGCGACGTTCGGCAAAGGGCACATCGCTTGCGTGCTTCCCACCAACATCGTGAAACAACGGGCGCCAGCCTGTTTGAAAAGTCGCTGGACTTCAGGTCCGTACGGAAGACCAAAGAAATAAGCGTCAGGCGCATTGAAACCATGTACGAATACATTGACGCTCTGTGGGCAAAGCAGTGCCGATTTAACACAGGTGTTGAAGCTGACTACTACATCATCAATGCCAATCTCCAGCGCCTCGAAATCGGCCGGTGTAATGGCCGGATTATTGGCGATGAGTACAACACGAGTAGCGCCGTGCAAACTCATTTTCAGCGCCTCCGGCAGTCCATCCAGAACAGACTGGTAACCACCAGGCAGCGCATCCAGCACCATTTGCTCATCGGCTTGAGGCTGTTGAGAATCCATCGTCTACCCCGGGACCTTCATTCCATGACGTAACTTTACCCACAGGCGAATGAACGACGATGGTGGTTGCCAGGGGCGCATCTCACGCTGTATCTCGGCAGCGAGCGTACGCCCCACCCGGGCAAAGGAATACTGGCTCTGCGCGAATGCCTGTCCGTTACTGGCGATACGAGCTGTCAGCAACGGGTCGCTCTGAAGCAACTTGAGCTTTTCCACGGCCTCGTCTTCAGAACGATAGAACACCGTGTTGTGCATATCCCGAAAACCCAGTAGCTCGTCTTCTTCCCCCTGACTCCAGGCCAGCAGCACACAGCCACACGCCATCGCTTCAAAGTTCTTGATCATGAACTCGTTCATGCCGATGTCAGCGCTGACAAAAATCTTGATGCGATTGAGCATTTCCAGATACTCGGCGCCGGACTGGGTGCGGGTCACCAACATTCCAGTGCGCTGAGATAGCGATTCGAGGAGTGCTTTGCGCTGTGCATACTCGGAGCTTTTCAAACTCCCCAGAAAACCGACGGGAATATCTCGAACACCGCCCATGTTCCGCAGCATTTGTTCGTCGTATCCCTTGGAAACGAATACGGCGTCAATATTCTCGGCTTTCATCCGACGTGCAACAACAGCCCCGGATACCAGTACGCGAGAACTCGGCAGACGGCTATACAGGCGTGAATATACTCGCCGGTACTTACTGTCAGGCATGTAGTTTTGATAGGCGTCATGCTCAAGAAAAATCAGCCCGGGAATACACTTCAGAACGCGCAGTTGTCGTACGAGGCGCTTGACCCTGGAGAAAATCACGACCCGGTCGAAGCCCTGGTAATTAACCGAGGCAAGGAACGGACCGAGGTTCATCTGCTGTTTTTTGCTCAGGCGATAGACGACACAATCCTCGCAGTTCTGCTGCACGATCTCATACAGACGATCCAGAATGACTCGTTGCTCGTCCATCACCAGAAGCATGACTTTCATATATTAATTTACCGCGGGGCAAAAGCAGCTAGGCGCATTGGGTTCTTACCTGCCGATATTAACGGAGGGACGAATATTATCCTTATGGAACATCCACACAGGGCAAGGCGAAAAAGTCCATCTCATTAACGGCTACGGATCTTCTCGACAATTGCTGTTGTCGAGCTGTTTTCCACCAGCCCCAGAACTTTCACGGTCCCGCCGTAAGCGGTCACGATGTCCGCGCCAACCACTTGGTCGATTCCATAATCCCCGCCCTTGACCAGCACGTCCGGCTTGACCTCGCGCAGCAGGTTTTCCGGCGTGCCTTCAGGGAAGCTGATCACCCAATCCACGGCACCCAACCCCGCCAGTACCGCCATGCGACGGTCGACGCTGTTGATCGGACGACCTGGCCCTTTCAAGCGACTCACCGACGCATCGTCGTTGACCGCCACGATCAGACGATCGCCCTGGGCCCGCGCCTGCTCGAGGTAGGTCACGTGGCCGGCATGCAAGATGTCGAAGCAGCCGTTGGTGAAGACGATCTTTTCTTTGTGCGCACGAGCATCGTCGACTGCAAGCAACAACTGCTCCAGCCCCAAGACACCGCGTTCCGAGCCCTCTTCGCGCTGGATCGCGCGACGCAGTTCCGGTGCGCTGATGGCTGCCGTGCCGAGCTTGCCGACGACGATGCCCGCCGCCAGGTTGGCCAGAGCCACCGCGTGGGGCAGTTCTTCACCAGCGGCGATCGCGGCCGCCAAGGTAGAAATCACCGTGTCACCGGCACCGGTCACGTCGAACACTTCACGGGCACGGGCCGGCAGGTGCAACGCCGGATGATCCGGGCGCAACAACGTCATGCCGTGCTCGCCACGGGTCACCAGCAACGCGCCGAGATCAAGGTCGTGCATCAGCTGCGCGCCCTTGCTGACCAGCTCGTGCTCATCGGCGCAACCGCCGACGATGGTTTCGAATTCGCTGAGGTTCGGGGTGATCAGGCTTGCGCCACGGTAAATCGAGAAATCCTTGCCCTTGGGATCGGCCAGCACTGGAATGCCACGGGCACGGGCGGCCTGGATCAGCACCTGATGGTTTTTCAGCGCACCTTTACCGTAGTCGGACAGCACCAGCACCTTGATACCTTCGAGCAATTCGTCGACTTGCTCGCCCAACGCCAGGGCGTCGGTTGCGAAGGGTTCTTCGAAGTCGATACGGAGTAATTGCTGGTGACGGCTCATGACCCGCAGCTTGACGATGGTCGGCTGGTGCGCGATGCGCTGGAACAACGCCCGCACGCCAGCACCCTTGAGGCTATTGACCAGGCTATCGGCCGCTTCGTCGTCGCCGGTCACGCCGACCAGCGACGCCGGCGCACCGAGCGCGGCAATGTTCAGGGCAACGTTGGCGGCACCGCCCGGGCGGTCTTCGATTTGCTCGACCTTGACCACCGGTACCGGCGCCTCAGGGGAGATCCGTGAGGTACCACCATGCCAGTAACGGTCGAGCATGACATCACCGACCACCAAGACAGGGGCTTGATCGAATCGCGGCATGGACAACTTCATGGAGCAACCCACATACAAAATGAACAGGGGCGCGATATTAGCACAGGGTTGCCGCTGGCTTGCGCGATGGCTGCAACCGGATGAAACAGCGGAGTTTTCTGTTCATTTATTGATCAAAAAATGCTGGCAGGATCTATTCCGGCCTGGTGAAGACACGTAACGGCCTGGATCAAAGCCACCGGACGCGTTGCACGCCGGGGGAGTGCGAGGGTGGCTGGGCCCACCCTCGCGGCGCGGTCAGGCAATATCTTCAGCCGGGGCGTCGAGGCCCATGGCATTCAGGCGAGCGTAGTAGCCATTTTTCGCAAGAAGCTCGGCATGGGTGCCACGCTCGACGATCCGGCCCTGATCCATGACCAGAATCAGGTCAGCCTTCTCGATCGTCGACAACCTGTGAGCAATCACCAGGGTAGTCCGGCCTTTCATGACCTGATCCAGAGCGGCCTGAATATGCCGCTCGGACTCGGTATCGAGGGCTGAAGTAGCTTCGTCGAGGATCAATAACGGCGCGTTCTTCAACAAGGCCCGGGCAATTGCCAGACGCTGACGCTGACCGCCGGACAGCAGTACGCCGTTCTCGCCGACCTGGGTGTCCAGGCCTTCGGGCAATTGCGCGATGAAGTCCATCGCGTAAGCGTCGCTTGCGGCTTTCTCGATGTCTTCGCGGGGTGCACCCGCCAGATCGCCATAAGCAATGTTGTTGGCCACTGTGTCGCTGAACAGTGTCACATGCTGCGTTACCTGGGCGATGTGTCTGCGCAGGTTCAGCAGTTTGTACTGCTCCACTTCAACGCCATCGATAAGAATCTCGCCCTTGTCATGGTGATAGAAGCGCGGAATCAGGTTGGCCAGGGTCGACTTGCCACTGCCCGAACGCCCCACCAACGCCACCATTTGCCCCGGTTCGACCGAGAAACTGATGTCATCGAGTACCTGGCGATCGGTACCCGGATAAGTGAAGCTCAAGTGACGCACATCCAGCCGACCGCTGACAGCATCGCGTTCGATGGTACCGGTATCGACTTCGGGCTCGACGTCCAGTTGCTCGAAGATGCTCTCGGCGCCGGCCACACCTTTCTGGATGGTCGAACTGACTTCCGACAATTGACGGATCGGCTTGGGCAGCAAGCCCGCCAGGGTGATGTAGGCCACCATATCACCGGCGGATGCATCACCGCGCAGGAACAGCACCAGGAACATCAGCACCGCCATGGCGCTGTAGATCACCAGTTGCAACAATGGCGTATAGATGGCGCCGGTACGGGTCATGCGCAGTTGCTTGTCGGTATTGCCCTGGCTGGCATTAAAGAAGCGTTTCTCTTCGTAGACCTCGCCGCCGAAGCTGCGCACCACGCGATAGCCCTGGATGGTTTCCGAAGCCACATGGGTCACGTCACCCATGGCGGCCTGGATCTTCTTGCTCTGTTTGCGGAATTTTTTGCTGGCGGTACGCACCATCAAGGCGATCAACGGCAGAATCGCAACCATGACCAGCGTCAGGCGCCAGTTCATGTACAGCAGCGAGGCAAACAGGAAGATCACCGTCATGCCTTCTCGGATTACGACCTTGATCGCATCTGTAGCCGCCCCCGTGACCATGGTCACGTTGAAGGTGATGCGCGAAATCAGATGACCCGAGTTATGCTTGTCGAAGTAGCGGTTGGGCAAGACAAGCAGGTTGTTGAACAACTGCACACGCAAGTCGTGAACCAGCCCGAGGGAAACCTTGGCCAGGAAGTAGTTGCCCAGATAAGATCCCAACCCCTGCCACGCGGCAATCAGGATGATCAGCAAGGGTACCGCCTGCAGCAGTTGCAGGTCCCGCAGGAACGGTACGCCTGGAAACAGCACGGCTTCGGGGTTGGACAGGCCGTCGACGAAGTACTTGAGGACGTAGCCGAGCATTGGCTGAGTCGAAGCGAAAATCAGGAAACCGACAATGCTGATCAGGAACAGACTGATGTACGGCCGGACATAGCCGAGCAGGCGGAAGTAGATTTTCAAGCTCGATGGGCTTGCAGCGAGACTGGAGTCGGTCATATCACGCGAATGTCGATAAAAAGGACGCTGACTTTAGCACAGCTTCTGCGGGGTTCTGGCAATCGCATAAAGGCTGTTATTGTTAGGCGTCATATTCAGCGCCAAATAGCCATCATCCCGAAATGGCCGATCAACTTCAGGATTGAATCTCTCAGCATGCAACTCAGTGGTTTCAACAGCACGTCCAATCGAGTCTTCGATTTCATTTGCCTCTGGATTCTTCCACTCGGCTATTTTCTGCTCCTGTGTGCGCTGTTCTTTCTGCCGGGCCGCAGTCTGTATCACAAACTTTTTTATGGCCTGTTCAGCATTCCATCGCTGATCGCCCTGTGCCTGCGCCCCCGTGAATTCAAGGAACTGCTGCGCGAACCGATCTTCGTCGCGATGCTGCTGTTCGCCGCCTGGGCATTGCTCAGCCTGAGCTGGGGGCCGCCGATGGAGGTGAGCGTCCTGGGTCAGTCCAAGCCCGCCTTGCATACCCTGATGCTGGTCACCGGCTGCTACCTGCTGGTGCGCTACCGCAGCGAGATCGTCCAGCCGCTTCTATTCAGTGCCGCAATGGTCGGGCTGATCGCTTCGGTCTACAACTTGTTCATGTTTGCCCGCATCTATGAGCCGGGCATGCGCCTGATCGGGGGCGGCGCATTCGACAATCCGCTGCTCAGTTCCCATGTATTCGGTTTCTTTTGTACCTACTGGCTGAGCCTGAGCATGACCTGCAAGCGTCGCCAGATGCTCTGGCTGAGCATTCCGGCGATGCTAATCATGTTCGCCGCAGTGATCGCTACCGGGTCCAGAACGCCATTGGTTGCGTTGACACTGGCCGCCCTTTGGCTGAGCTTCATTTGCTGGAACCGCCGTTCTTTCGTATTGATAGGGGCCTTGCTTATCAGCAGCGCGGCGATTGCCATACTGTTTTCAAAGATGGTCATCGAACGCGGCGACTCTTATCGCTTCGAAATCTGGCAGTTGGCCCTGCAAAAAATTGCCGAGCACCCGTGGATAGGTCATGGCTACAACGCCAGCCTGACCCTCGACCCGGGTATTGGTTACACCTTGCAGGAGCCTCATAGCTTCGCCTTGGGCGTGCTTTACTACGTCGGCATCTTCGGCCTGCTGCCATGGTTGTTTTTCCAGATCTGGGGTTTGCTGAGCAGCTGGCGGAACCGCCTGCAACCGCTGTTCATCATCGCCTCGACCTGGCTGGTATTCGGCATCGGGGCAGGCCTGACCGAAGGCGGCGGGATCATCTCTCGGCCCAAGGAACACTGGTTACTGCTGTGGATTCCACTGGCACTGATCGCCGCGCTGAGCATCAACCGGCGAGCCAGGCGCCTGTTGGCGATGCCAGTCAAGACGTTGACGCCGACGGCCTTACAACAGCTGACCGCCAATGCCCAGGTGATCGAAGAAGACGGGCTTGGCCCCAAAGTCCTGCGCCTGGTCGATAGCAGCTTCCTCAAGCTGTTCCGCCGCCGCCGCTGGTACACCTCGGGCAGCTTCAACCCCTACTCCGAACGTTTTGCCGTCAACAGCGAGCAATTGCGCAACAAGGGAATCCCGACTCCACCAATTCTGGATCTGTACCGACTCAATGACGGCAGCAGTGCCGTGCACTATTCGCCACTGCCGGGCAGCACCTTGCGCCAGGTGCTTCAAGGCATCACCGCCCCCGCTGTGCGTCAGGCGCTGGTAGAGCGTTTTGGCAAGTTCATGGCGCAGTTGCATGAGCAAGGCGTCTATTTCCGCTCCCTGCATCTGGGCAACGTATTAGTACTGAACGACGGTGAGTTTGGCCTGATCGACCTGGCGGACATGCGCATCTATCCTTCGTCGCTGAGCCTGTCCCTGCGACAGCGCAATCTGCGTCATATGCAGCGTTATAACGAGGACCGACGCTGGTTGTTCGAAGACCACTTTGACGCGCTACTCCAGGGATACGCCGCAGCAGCGTCGAAATCCGCGGTCGATAGTCTGCACAGGCAAGTGCTGGCCGGAGGACACCCGGCACGGGTTCATTGATCAGCCAAACCATCCACCAACCTTCCACCGAGAAGATCACTCGCTGAGGCTTGATAAGGCTATGTAGCAGCTGGCGCAGGCTTCGCCAGTTGCTACGAAGTACGCCTCAAGACTGAATCAGTCTTTTTCCAGCGGCGAGAAATATAGCCGGCCCAGACCGCGCCAGGTCTTCTTGTTCCAGGCCTTGAACGGTATTTGCGCCAGCAGCTCCCGCGCCAGTTTGTGATCACGATTGGAGGCTTTCAGGAACATCGAGCTGAGGAACTTGTAACGTACCTCGTCATACAGCGGATGATCACTGAACAGCGCGTAGGAGCGCAGGATGTTGTCAATCATGAAGCGATGATTCTTGTAAGAGTTGGTGGCGTGCTTGCGATAGCGCGCCATCAGCACATTCAGGCCATCGATGTAGTAACCGGCGCGGGTCACCTTCAACTCGATCAACAAGTCCTCCAGCCGAATGTTCGGATCGAAGCCACCCACCTTGTCCAGCGCTTCGCGGCGGATCATCAGGGTCGGTGCCGGCGGGTAGGGTTTGCGCTCCAGGAACATGTCATCGAAATCCAGACGACGGAACGGTACATCACGACGCTGACGTTTCTCCGGATAGAGATTGCCGTCGGCGTCGATCAGTTCGATGTTGCCCGCACAGATCCCGACCTCGGGCTTGCCATCCATATATGCCACCTGAGTGGCGATGCGCTCCGGCAGCATGATGTCATCGGACCCGAACGGCACGATCAAACTGCCCTTTGAGCGCGCAATGGCGCCGTTGAGGGTGTTGGTCAGCCCCTGGTTCTGCTGGACCCGGAAATCGAAACCGTGCTGCGCCTGCAAGGCATTGATCCGCTCGACACTGTCATCGCTGGAGCCGTCATCGATGACCAGCAACTCGATATTTTTGTAGGTCTGGTTGAGGACGCTGAGAATGCTTTCCTCGATATAGCGACCGTGGTTGTACGACGCGATGATGACCGTGACGAGGGGTTGCGCGTCGCTCATGGTTGTTCCTTGCGGGCTTGACTCAAGCCGGAGTCGATCAGGTTCAGGTACTCCTGGCGGAACACCTCGATGTCATGTTGCTCCTGAAGATAACGGTAGGCCTGTTCGCCCTTGGCCTTGAGCTCGTCGTCCGACAGCCCCAGGTAGTTATCCAGCGCCGCGACCAGCGTCGGCACGTCCGCCGGGGTGATCGCCAGACCGCCCGCGCCCTGAATCAGCGGCAACATGGCCGGTACGTTCGAGGCGATTACCGGCAGGTGCCCGCTCATGCCCTCGAGCAATGCCAGCCCCAGGCCTTCAGCCAGCGATGGCATGGTCCAGATGTCGAACGCCCGAACATACTGCAAGGCGTTTTCCTTGAAACCCAGCAAATGCGCGCGGCCGGTCAACCCCAGGCGCTCGATCTCGGCGGCCAGGCGCGACTCTTCCCGCCCCGCCCCGATGATTGCCAGTTGGGTGTCAGGGTATTTGTCCTTGAGCGCGGCAAAAGCCTGCAACAGATAGGTGTGGCCCTTGACCGGCACCAGCCGCCCCAATGCGCCGATCAAACGCACCGACGGGTCGATGCCCAGCAGCTCGCGAGCATGCTCTCGACTGTGCTGCAAACCTTCAGCCTGCTCGATGTCGATGGCGTTGGTGATGGCGTAGGTATTCTGGTCGGTAAAGCCGCAGTCACAATCGAGCAAGTACTGTTTGACCGCCGGCGACACACCGACGAAGCGCCAATGGCGACTGATCAGGCGCTGAGTCTGGCGGCGCCGGTAAAACCGGTCGTACTCGCCAAAACCATGGGAGATGCCGATGCACAACGGCACTTTCAACCAGCGATTGAGCGCCAGCATCATGTTCACCGGTTTGAAGCGGTTGCAAATCACCACATCGAATTTTTCTTTGCGGCAGAGTTTGTACAGCTGCCACATGGCGCGCAGGCGCATGCCCTTGAGGGACTTGTCGGAAAACTCGAAATACACCGAACGGTCAGCGCGGCTCACCGCCTCGCCTGCCCCGGGCTTGCCGCGCAGGAACGCCGCGGTCACTTCATAGCGATCGCTCGGCAAGGCCTTGACGATTTGCTCTGCGAGGTCGGCAAAATCATGGGCTTTGACGTTGTAGTCAGGCTGCAATTGCAGAACCTTTGACCGTTGACTCATAACTCTCCCCGGTGAAAACCAGTCGCATCGATGACCCAGGCCGGTTCGGCGGCGATGCGCTTGACCTCGGCCGGATCGGGTGGAGGCAACCGTGACCATTCGTTGCGTTTCCAGCAGACGAAGTGAAAGTACGGAAACCGGCGATCGCCATCGCGATCATTGCTCAAACAGCCATCGCGCCAATACCAGTGATGCGGAAAATCATCCGTGCCGTCGTGCCATTTGATGCAGCCACCCGGGGTGCTGAACGCCTCGGTGAACTCGCTGCGGCGACGCCAGGGATTGAACTTGCCCACCAGGGAGAACAACGGCTCGGGAAAATTTTTGCGCCAGAGGAAGATTCGACTGAATGCGCCCTCATCCAGCGCGTGATGCGCCTGATCGGTAAATCGCTTTTGCCAGTCCTTGATCTGCATGAACAACTCACGCTTGCGCGCAGTATTACGCATCAGGCAAAGATGCCCCGCCACTCGCCGCTCATGGGTGGAGAAAAGGTCATAACTGGCCAGCCGAGCAGAGGTGAAATAACTTCGCAGGTCACCGTACACCAGATCGATATCCCCGAACGCCCAGAAATCATAGCCTTGCAGGCGGTCGACATGGATATGTCCCAGAGCCGGCTTGATGTCGCAGAGCTTGTACGCCGCCTCAGGCGCAAAGTCGATATTCAGCCGTTGCGACACCAGCGCGCAGTACTCACTGAAGCTCATAGCCTCGACAGTTACATTGGGCGGCAGATTTTCGGGCGTACCGCAGTCACTGAACAGCAACCAGTCGATATCGGAGTTGCGTCGGCAACTCTCGAGGAAAAACGGCATCCAGAACGGCCAATGACCGAAGTACGGGATCAGGAAAAGAATACGCGGGCGTGGATTGATCACAGAAATACTCACTGCTGCTTAAATGCGCGACCATGCTAGGCCGCGTGATGCTTCATTTCTGCTTTACAGATGTTTCATCATGCTTCAGAACCCAGAACAACTCGTGACGCCTGACCGCTTTACGAAAGAAATCGTTCTCTCCATAGACGGACGGCACTCTACTGGCCAACAGCCACTGTATCAACCGTCGCAAACGGCGCTTGAACGGTATGGGCGGTTGCAGGTCGTGCATCATGCCCAACGCCATCGCTTTATCACGCTGGCACTCCAAATCAATTGACAGGCAGCAAGGCTGCATCGGCGTTGCCGAATCGAATGCCGGCGGCAGGGCGATGCCATGACTCGCATCGCCCATAGGCCAACGATCATTGTCGTGCAGATGATTGGCATAGCCAAGCACGGTGGTCGGCTGCCATTCCAGCCCCTTCAACGCTTCGAGGACCGCTTCCTGGGCACAGATGTGATCGGGGTGCGGATCGAGGGTCGGGTGCGGCAATACGATCACCTCCGGACGCGCCCGCAGCAGCAATTCACGCAGATCGGCCAGCAGATTATTCCAGCTCGGCACGCCGTCGATGTCACCCGGCAGGACAAATGGATTCAACTGACGGAACAATCGCGTGTCGCTCAAATCCGCTTCCCGCGAACCCACCGACGTGGCCGGCGCGGCCTGCATTGCTGCCAGTTGCAGACAAAAATACCCCAACTGCACGCAATGGGCCTCGGGCACCCCGGCCCAGCGCGGCACAGCGATGCTGTCCCAGGCGCGTAAACGGCCCTTGAGGCGAGCCGCCTCGACCTTGTTCAGGCCCAACTGTTGATAATGTTCAGCTTCGATCTCGCCCGCCGTCAGGGTGACGATCCAGGCTTCATCGGCTTGGCTGTACAAACCGTAAGCAGCCAATTCAGCATCGTCGGCGTGGGGCGCAATGACCATCACTCGCTGACGGCGGTAGTCCGGTTGCTCGAACGCCCAGAGTACGGGCTCACCGAGCAATCGACAGAAACGCCCGCGCAAACGTAGCTCGCCTTGCGACAGCACCTGCGCCTGACCGCTGAGATTGAGGTAACGCAGGCCATTCACACCGCGCTCGAAGGTTTGCCGATCGGAATTATCGCCCCCCGCCAACTCGACCACCGGATCGATAAAGCGCCCCAGCCAGGTGCTTTTCACCCGCAGCGCCAGCACCAAGGTAGCGTCATCGACCAGCATGACGCTCTCGTCGAGCCGCAGTCGCTCACCGTCCAGGTGAATTTTTGGCTGCGGCGTGTACGGCGGGAAGCTGTACTGATAATCGTCTTTGGGTGAATAAAACAAATGGTCGGCGAACCACGCCTCATGGGCGATCCAGCCCAGCACCGCAAGCACCAGCGGCAGCCACCAGGCCACCAGCACGCCTATGGCGACCAACAGCATCAGCGCGATCAACAGGCCAATGCGTTTGTTGCGCCGATGGCGCTTGAGCAGTTGCTGTTTACGGTTCACGGGTTGGCTCATACGGTGAAGACCGGCACAGAATTGCACCAGCGGTCTTTGTATTCGCGGTCGGTCCGACCAAAGGAAAATCGCAGGGGCTTATCCAATGCGCGGGCGTGCTCCCAGGCGCTTTGGGTGTTGAGGAAACTCAGCACGCTGCCGGGGCTGAATTCGCGGGTCTCGGGATCGACACCGCCGTTGACGTATTCGACGCTGATCCATTCCGGCGCCTCGACGCGGTACACCAGTTGAGTCGCAATCGGTGCATCGTTGAGGAAAATCACCGAGCCGATCAGCAACTCGCGCAACAACTCGATCACCTCGCCCATGCGCTCGGCACCGGTAGCCGCAAAGCCCCAGCGACGCTGGAACAGGTCGCAATAAATCGCCGCCAGTTCACTGCTGGAAAACTCGGTAACCGGTCGCACCACACCGCCCGCCTCTTCCAGCAGGCGCAACTCGCGGCGCTGGTTGTAGCGAAATTTTTTCGAGAGTTCTTCAGGCGTCCGGGCCAATGCCAGTTGTTCGGCCTGCAACTTGATGCCGGTGAAACGGCCTTCGCTCAGCGCCGACAGGTAACGCCCGCGATGACGCAGGGGGGCCTGGGCATCGGCGGCAGCCGGCAGGATCAGCTCGGCATTGCCGAGGTCGAACAGGCCTTTTTTGCCACTGCGCTTGAGCGCGACCTTGGACAGCGCCAGGTCGCGCCCCCAGGTCGGGATGGCGGCTTTCACTTCGCCGTTCTGTTCCCAGGCCAGATAGCGCACCGGGATGTCGGCCAACTGTGCCAGACGCTCGACCACCATGGGATGAGTCGCGACGCTGCCGCCAAAGCGTTGCCAGGCCTGTGCATAAGTCGAGGCGTCGACTTGCGTCCAGCCACGTTCGCGCCAGCCTTGAAATCGGTTGAGCATCAGCCCCTCGGTGCCAGTTCGGTGACGTGCGGCAAACGCCAGAAAGCGTCGCGCACCGCGCGATCGGAGAAGCGTTCACGCAAGCGGTCGAACATCAGCTCGGCGCACTGGCGGCGTTGCTGCTCATCCATCGCGGCCAGATGTTGCAGCCCTTGAGCCAGGTGTTCGGCATCGCCCAGCGGAAACAGAATGCCTACGCCTTCGACCACTTCCCTGGCCCCACCGCACGCGGTGGCGAGCAACGGCACACCGGCCGCCATGGCTTCCAGCAATACCATGCCGAACGGTTCGTGATCGGAACTCAGGGTAAACACATCGAAAGCGCGGAAGTATCGACGCGCCTCTGGCACCTGGCCGAGGAACAGCACGCGATCGCCGATACCCAGTTCGCGCGCCATCGCCTTGAGGTCCTGTTCCAGCCGACCGCTGCCAAGGATCACCAACTGACTGTTGGCCGGCAACCCCGGCAATGCCGCGGCAAAACCGTGCAGCAGCGTGGCCTGATCCTTGTCCGGATGCAGGCGCCCGACGTTGCCGACAATCCAGGCATCCATCGACAGACCCAGGGTTTCCCGTGCCTCACGGACCGACACCTGACTGGTCTGCAACGCCTGTACATCAATCCGGTTATAAAGCGTCTGAATCCGCTCGACCGGCCATTTCGGCAAGCAACGGCGCATGTCATCACGCACTGCATCGGACACACCGAGCAGACTCAGGCGCTTGCGGAAAATATGCGCGAACAGCTTGCGGGTACCGCGCTGGTAATCGCCAAACGCGTGATGCACGCCAATGACCGGCAACGAGGTGCCGAGCAAGGCGATGTAGATCGGTTTGAAACGGTGAGCAATACAGAAACTGAAATTGCGCGACGCGGCGATCTTGCGCAGATCACCGATGGCGCCCAGCTTCAGACCACGAATGGCCTTGGAGCTGTATTCCATGAACAACACTTCATCGGATGCGCAGTTCGCGGCGACTTCGGCATCCGCGGCCCCGGTCAGAAACACCGTGGTCACTCGATAACCGGTCCCCGCGAACAGGCTGGCGTACTGCCGGGCGCAGTCCAGGAACGGCCCGTCATAGCCGTGGCAGAACTGCAGCACATGGCGTTCAGCCGAGCGTGTCATAAGCGTCCGCGCCTTCTTTGACCACCAGAATGTCTTCCATGATCAAGTATTGCAGGTCGGAACCGAAGAACATGTTGAGGGCGTCGGTCGGCGAACAGATCATCGGCTCGCCACGACGGTTGAGCGAAGTGTTCAGCGACACACCGTTGCCGGTCAGCACTTCCAGCGCCTTCATCATGTCGTAGTAGCGCGGGTTGTATTCGCGCTTGAGCACCTGGGCCCGGGACGTGCCGTCTTCATGGACGACTTCCGGTACGCGGGTCTTCCACTCTTCAGCCACTTCGAAGGTGAAGGTCATGAACGGTGCCGGGTGATCGATCTTGATCATCTGTGGCGCAACGGTGTCGAGCATCGACGGGCAGAAAGGCCTCCAGCGCTCGCGGAACTTGATCTGATGGTTGATCCGGTCAGCCACGCCGGTCGCACTCGGGCAACCGATGATCGAACGACCGCCCAAGGCGCGTGGACCGAATTCCATGCGGCCCTGGAACCAGGCCACCGGATTGCCGTCGACCATGATCTTGGCGATGCTTTCAGGCATGTTCTCAAGCTTGCGCCACACAGGCTTGCTTGGGTGACGGGCACAGGCCGCGAGTACGTCTTCGTTGCTATAGGACGGGCCGAGGTAGACATGTTCCATCTTCTCGACCGGTACACCACGGGCGTGGGACACGTAAGCTGCAGCGCCGACCGCGGTACCGGCATCACCGGACGCAGGCTGAACGAACAGCTCTTTGATGTCATCGCGGGCAATGATTTTCTGATTCAGCTTGACGTTCAACGCACAGCCGCCGGCGAAGGCCAGCTTGCCGGTTTCCTTGAGTACATCGCCCAGGTAATGGTCGATCATCTGCAGCGCCAGTTTCTCGAACAGCGCTTGCATGCTTGCGGCGTAGTGAATGTAGGGCTCGTCGGCGATGTCGCCTTCGCGTTTCGGACCCAGCCACTCGATCAGCTTCGGCGAGAAGTAGAAACCCTTGCCCTTCTCTTTATAACGACGCAGGCCGATGACGTTGGCGTAGTCGGTGTTGATCACCAACTCGCCATTCTCGAACGAGGCCAGACGCGAGAAATCGTATTTGCTGGCATCGCCGTACGGCGCCATGCCCATGACCTTGAACTCACCGTCGAGCATCTCGAAACCGAGGAACTCGGTGATCGCGCCATACAGGCCGCCGAGGGAGTCCGGATCGAAGAATTCCTTGATCTTGTGGATCTTGCCATTTTCGCCATAACCGAAGAAGGTCGTTGCGTACTCACCCTTTCCGTCGATCCCCAGGATTGCGGTTTTTTCTTTGAAACCGGAGCAATGGTAGGCGCTGGAGGCGTGGGCCAGGTGGTGCTCGACCGGCTCGATCTTGATTTTCTTTGGATCGAAGCCCAGTTGCTCGAGGCACCAGACAATCTTGTTGCGATAGCGCTTGTAGCGACGGTTGCCCATCAGGATCGCGTCGAGGGCGCGGTCCGGGGCGTACCAGTAACGCTTGGCATAGTGCCAGCGAGCCTTGCCGAACAGGCTGATCGGCGCGAATGGAATCGCCACCACATCAACGTCGGACGGCTTGATGCCAGCCTGCTCGAGGCAGAACTTCGCCGATTCGTAAGGCATGCGGTTCTTTGCATGTTTATCGCGCACGAAACGCTCTTCTTCAGCCGCCGCGACCAGCTTGCCGTCGATATACAGGGCTGCGGAAGGATCATGGCTAAGGGCGCCGGACAGGCCAAGAATCGTCAATGCCACAGGGGTCTAGCCTCTTTAGTCTGCATGCAGGCGCAATGCGCCTCAAAAATTAATGTGCCCTCGCAAGGGGCGAGAGACAGCTAAAGGGCGGGATTATAGCGTAAACATGGCGGGAATGACTCAGCGCTATTTGCCGCGCCTCAATCCCCTGGATGACCGAGGTGCCAGCTTTGCGGGCAAGCCCTCCCCCACAGTGATCGCGCCGCACACAAAGCTTGTATACACCACTGAACCTGTGGGAGCGGGCTTGCCCGCGATAGGCATGGGTATCTACACATCTTCCCGATTCGGTGTACATATCCATTACTGCGGTAATGGCCACTTAGGGTTCCGCCCTTACGGCGGGTCACTTGGAAAAGCCCCAAGTAACCAAGGGCTCTTGCCCCGCCATTCGGTGCCTCGCCCAGGCTCGGCATGCCCTCGCTCCGGTCCTGCTCCGTGGGCCCGCCGCGATCGGCCATCCATGGCCGTGCGCGGCTAACCCGGCATCCATGCCGGGTTGCCCACTGCGCAGAACCTGCACTCGGCCTCTCGAGGGGGCGGCGCGTCAACATCAAAAGCTGCAGGCGGGCTAACGCTCGGCCTGTTGAGTGGTGAAAAGCACAGCGCGCTGATTTGGATGTCTCTGATTTTTTGTGGGAGCTGGCTTGTCGCTCGTCGCATCGCGGCGATGGATGGCGGCCTGTCAGCCGACCAGTCTTCCCCGGATGTACCCCGTCAAACTGTGGGGCCTGCTCGCGAAGCTGTTGATCTTGCCGTTGCCGTTGCTTTGGCTTTTGATCTTGATCTGTCTGCCCCTTTCCCAGAGGCCGAACGCAGGTATTGCGCAGGGGGCACCGCGGCAAGGATGCCGCGGTAGCCGCCCCCGGCCATGGATGGCCGATGGCGGCGGGCCCCCGGAGCAATGCCGGAGTTGAGGGAATGCCGAGCCTAAGCGAGGCACCGAATGGCGGGGCAAGAGCCCTTGGTTACTTGGGGCTTTTCCAAGTGACTCGCTGTAAGAGCGAAACCGCCAGCGGCCGTGACCGCAGAAACGGATATGTACTCCAAAAACAGCAAGCCCCGGCAGTGAATCTCTGTAGCTCAAGAGATGTGTAGATACCCATGCCGCGATAGGGTCGAAGACCCGATTCAGGCAGCGCTGGAAACTTCCTTGGGCAGACGCTGATCAATCACCTGATACAGCGCACTGCTCTCGGGCCAGTTGCGCATGAATCGCGCCCGGTCCCGCGCATACGCGGGGGCAAAGCTACTGAGCGAACCATGCTGACACATCGAATCCAGATCGATCAGCGCCCAGCGATCCTGCTGCCAGAACAGGTTATGGCCCTTGAAATCGCCATGACTGATCCGCTCGCGAATCAGCTCGGCGAACAGATGATCCAGGGCCTGCAACTCAACCTCTGGCGCATCCCCACTCTCAACGTATGGCGCAAACCGCTCGATGATGTCCGGCCCCGACAGGTATTCGGTCACCAGGTACGCCCGACTGCGTAACCACAGAAAGCGTTTTTCCAGCACGGCCAGGGGTTTTGGCGTGGCGATGCCCAGAAACGCCAGACGATTACCTTCACACCAGGAATGCCAGGCGCGGCTCGGGCGCCAGAAGCGCTTGAGCCAGTGGGCAAAACCCTTGATGTTGTAACGCTTGACCACCAACGTGCGCCCGGCCACGTCGACCTTGCCGACGCTCGCCGCGCCGCCGGTCTTGTACAGATGGCCCTGATCGAGCAACGCATCGGCCTGCTCCAGCACCGGCAGCATCGCGGCCTCTTCCTCACGGCGAATCGCCCGCAAGCCGAACGCTCCACGCTGGACGCTGAACAGTGTGCATTCGCGACCGACCTTGATCAGGAAGTCTTTCAAACGCCAGCGACGGACCTTGTCGATCTGCTTCTGCAACGCTTCCATCGGCAAGGCATGCTCGCCGTTGCTCAAGAGGTAATACACCAACAACTCTTCGGTGAAGGGTTCCAGCGATTTAGGCAACTGGGCGAAAAACACCCCGAGGTTTTCCAGGACCTTTTGCTGCGACAGTGGCTTGCCAGCCGTTTCGACACAGATCCCGGCGCCATCGATCAAATACAACTGACCGCCATGGCGCAGCAGATTGTCCAGGTGCAAGTCTTCTTGCCATAGGCCTTTGCTGTGCAATTGCCCGATGGCGCCCAGCGCCTCGGCCAGCACCGCTGATTGTTCATCCGCCAGCACGGGCAAGTGTTCGACCTGTTTCCAGGCATCCCCCAGGCTTTCGGCGCCTTCAAGGAAATCGAACAAAAGCCAGCCGCCCTCGCCGTCTTTCAGGCCATCAGCCAATAGCAGCGGTGTGGTCAGCCCCTGAGCGGCGAGCAAACGCACACCATCCAGTTCACGCTGAAAATGCCGCGCCGCTTTGCCACCGACCAGCAACTTGGCCAGCACCGGCCGGCCACGCCAGACCCCAGCACCAACGTAACGCTGCCCCGGCAACACCCGCAGCAGACTCAGCAGCTGTAACTCGGCAGGTCCCGCAGCATCAGCCAGAGGAATGCTCAGCGGCAGGTCTGGGCTGCGGCCGGCGTTTTTCAGTTCGGACAAACGCATCAACGCGCCTCCTTGTGACCGCGCCGCGTACTCAGGCGCGATACCCAACTGTTCACCAGCGAACTGTTCAGCGGCTGATCCAGATACACCGCCAACAACTCGCGCAGCTGACTTTCGCTCCATTCCGGTGCCCGACGCAGCAACGGTTCCAGGTCCTTGATCCGATCACGCTGACCGAACAGCAACGGCCGGTTTTTTTCCAGGTCGATCAACTGAGCCAGATAACCGTCGTCGATGGCCTGGAGAAAAATGTGTTTGGGGTAGAAGCAACCGTGCACCTGCCGCACGTCGTGCAGACGTCGCGCCAACTGCCCGCAGGCCTTGAGAATGGCCGAGTGCTGCGCCGCGCTCAAATCCGACCAGCGCTGCAACAGCGAATCCAGATCGTCCCAGCCATCCAGCGCGCGGGTCAGCAGAATCGCCCGGACTTCGCCATCGACCTTGCGCTCACCAAAGAATGCCGCTTTAAGCGCCGGGATACCTAGCTTCTGATAATGACGGATGTTGCGAAATTCACGGGCAAAACTCGGCTCGCCAAAGGGCGAATGCAAGGTACGCGTCAGGTAGTTGCTCTGGCGCTTGAGGTAGTAGCCATGGCCTTCCAGATCCAGGCGAAACACACTGCTCCAGCCACCCCGGCCGGTGTTGGGTTCATCCACTGCGTCGAGTTGCTTGGCCCACAGCGCATCGAAGGTGCCGAGGCCATGACGCTCAAGCAGCGCACGGTCCTCAGCAGCCAGAAAATCAGTCATTCGCGCCCCTCGAAAAATCTCACCACGTGCCGAATCCGTTTCTTGTCAGCGGCATCGAGCCGGGAATGTTGACAATATTGCAGGTAGAAGCGCAGGCGCTGGGTAGCCGACAGATGATACTTGGCGACCTTGTCGAGACAGGCCAGATCCTTGGTGATCCGGTACTTGAGCCAGAAGCCGCGCCAGAAATCACCATTGGGGCAATCGATCAGAAACAACCGCGCCTCATCGTCGATCAGCAGGTTGCGCCACTTCAAATCGTTATGGGTGAAACGGCGGTCGTGCATGGTTCGGGTATAGCCCGCCAGCTGCCGACTGATGGTGTCGACCCAGGCGCGGTCCGCCAGCTTCGGATCATGCCGGTTAGCCAGGGCCGACAAGTCTTCAGTATGCGGCAGCTCGCGCGTGATCATCGCCCCACGGGCGTACGTCACACCGTGGCGCTCCAGCCCCCAGGCCACCACTTCGGCGGTGGGAATGCCCCACTTGGCGAAACGCTTGAGATTCTGCCACTCGGCCTTCACACGGGGTTTGCCCAGGTAGCGGCGCAGGCCTTTGCCAGCGCCGACATAACGTTTGACGTAATAGTTGACGCCATTGCGCTGGACGCGAATGACCTCGGACAGTGGATCGTGAGTCAGCTGCTCGCCCGTGAGGGCAAACACTGCATCAAGACTGCCGAAATCTTCGGCCAGATCGCTGTAGGCAGGCTCCAGCTTCCAACCCGACATCAGAGCGCATCCCCATATCGCTGTTTACGCTCGTAGAGCTTGTTGGCCTTGCCTTCGAGCCATGCCAGCAGTCCCGCTTCTTCCGCCAGAATCCGGCGCAGGGGCTGCTGGAAGTAACCCTTGAGGAAACGCAGTTTGTCGCGTCGGGTCAGACCAATCTCCAGCGCCGAAAAATACAGCGCCGCCAGGTCCTTGTTGCGCCAGCGACGGGTGATTGCCGGACGGGTCTGGGCGCGGTGCAGGTCGATCACCGACAGCTTGAAATCATCAAAGGTTACCGGTTTGTCGGTGTGCAGCAGGAAGTGGCAGATGTAGCAGTCGCGGTGGTTGACCCCGGCGCGGTGCATCATGCCGGTCATGCGCGCGACTTCGGCAATCAGGGCGCGCTTGAGCTTTGGCTCGGGCGGATGCTTGATCCAGTCGATGCTGAAATCTTCAAGGCTGACGGTGGGCGCCAGCTCTTCTGTAACGATGAACGAATGCTGGTCCGCCGGGTTGCTGCCTCTTTCGCCGTAAGCGACGGCGGTCATGGTCGGTACGCCGACTTCTTGCAAGCGCTGGATGGCTTTCCATTCCTGACCCGCGCCAAGCACCGGCAGCTTGGCGGTCAGCAGGTTCTTGAAAATCTCGCCCCAGCCGATGCCCCGGTGGATCTTCACGAAGAACCCGTGGCCGTCCACTTCAGTACGCAGTGTCCGGCGCGCTTCAAGCTCGCGGTACACCTCGCCCTTGAGGCCCTCGACTTCGACGAACGGATCGCGTCCGGCCCAGAGGCTCTTGAACGGTTCAGCCAGCATCAACTTCATTAAGCGTGCTCCGCCAGAATCACATCGGCCGCGTGTTGCGGCATGCTGTAGAGGTCGGCGGTCTCGGCGAAGGCCAGACCGTTGCGGCTCCAGGCCGCCCGTGCATCGGCGTCGTTCAACATGCCGGTCAGGTATTGAGTCAGTTGCGCTTGCTCGAAGGGTTCATCCAGCACCAGCCCCGCATCAGCCTCGGCGATGTAATGGGCATACCCACACACCGCGCTCACCAGCACCGGCAAGCCGGCCACCAGGGCTTCGAGCAATACCGTTCCGGTGTTTTCGTTGTACGCCGGGTGAATCAATAGATCGGCACCGAGCAGGAAACGCGGGATATCGCTGCGCCCCTTGAGGAACGTCACGTTGTCGCCCAAGCCCAATGTGGCGCTCTGCAACTGGAATACTTTGGGGTCGTCCTGGCCAATTACAAACAGACGGGTACGTTTTTTCAGCTCGGCGGGCAGCGCGGCTAGCGCCTTGAGGCTGCGGTCCACACCCTTGGTCTTGAATCCGGAACCGATCTGCACCAACAGCAAATCGTCATCCTTGAGGTTGAACTCTTGACGGAATACGGCCCGGATCTGAGCCGCATTGGCTGGCGCGCGACGGTCCTGAGAGATGCCCGGTGGCAGCAAATGGAAGCGTTCCAGCGGCGTGTCGTAATGCTTGATGAACAGCGGCTGCTGGACTTCGGAAATCATCAGCACTTCAGTCTTGGCGTCCTTGGCGAACACCGCGCGCTCGTACTCGGCGAAGTGCCGGTAGCGGCCCCAGCGACGGTACAGCGAATTGCGCAGGTTCTGCGCCTTGTCTTCGAAGCAGCCGTCGGCGGCGTAGTAAACGTCCAGGCCCGGCATTTTGTTGAAACCAATCAGGCGGTCCACCGGACGCTTGGCCAGATCGGCCTCCATCCACTCGCTAAGTTTCTCGTTGCGCCGATGATTGAAGAACGCCTTGACCGGCGCCACCAGCACTTCGAAACCCGGCGGAATATCGCCTTCCCAGATCAGCGTGTAGACACGAATCTGGTGACCACGCTGCTGACATTCCAGGGCGATGCGCATGAAATCGCGCTGTAAGCCACCAAACGGAAAATACTTGTACAGGACAAATGCCAATTGCATCAGCGCAGCTCCTCAGCCAGTAACAACGTGCTCAGTCGGCTCGCGACACGCTCGGGATTCAGACGCGTGAAGCACAAGGGCCACTCGCGTTTCAGATCGAACCGACGGGCATCATCGGCCGTCGGTTGATAGGTGCATTTCTTTTGCAGGCACGGCGCGCAGGGGAAATCGCTGGCCATGTGGATCTGCGACTTGCCGTACGCGCCGGTCAGGCCCGGATTGGTCGGGCCGAACAACGACAGGGTTGGTACGTCCAGCGCTGCGGCCAGGTGACCGAGACCGGTGTCCACCGCCACGCAGGCTTGCGCCCCGGCCAGGACTTTGCCGACACCCGCCAGGTTCAGCTTGGGCAGCACTTCGACGTGCTTCATGTCTTTGGCAATGCGCTCGGCGCGGGCCTTTTCGATCGGGTTGCCCCACGGCAGCTTCACTGCCACACCGAGATACCCCACCCGCTCGGCCAACTCGCGCCAGTAGGCTTCGGGCCAGTGCTTGGTGTCCCAGGTGGTGCCATGGAGAAACACTACATATGGATTCTTGCGCGGCAACTCCACCAGCCGTTCGACGTTCAGGCCATAGTCGCCCAAGCCTTTGGGCAGGTCATATCCCAGAGCCACGGCGAACAGCTGACGTACTCGCTCTACCGCGTGTTGCCCACGAGCCACGGCCAGACGTCGGGAATAGAAGCGCGCGGCGATGGGTTCGCGGGCCGAGTTTTTGTCCAGCCCGGCCACCGGAGCATTGGCATAGCGAGTCAGCAACGCGCTTTTCAGCAGGCCCTGAGCGTCGATCACCAAGTCATATTTCGTCGCGCGAACGCTTTGCTTGAAGCGCTTCCACTCGCCACTCTTGATGGTCTGCCAGATGTTCTTGCGCCAGCGACGGATCGCCACCGGAATCACCTTGCCCACGGCCGGGTGCCAGGTCGGAATCTCGGCGAAGCCTTCTTCCACCACCCAGTCGAACGTGATGCCGGGGATCGCCCGGGCCGCGTCGGTCAACGCTGGCAACGCGTGAATCACGTCGCCCAGCGAAGAAGTCTTGATCAACAGTACCCGCAAACTATTTGACCTCGACCACAGTGCCCAGCAACCGCTGCAAGGCGTCGTTCACCGCTTTTGGCATGAGCTGGCGCAAGCAATTGTAATGACCGAAACGGCAGGTGCGATCGAAGCACGGACTGCATTCGATACCCAGGCGCACGATCTCGACGTGCTCGGCCAGCGGCGGCGTAAAGCCCGGCGACGTCGAGCCGTACACCGCCACCAATGGGCGGTTCAGCGCGGCGGCCACGTGCATCAAGCCGGAGTCGTTGGAAACCACCGCATCGGCGCAGGACAGCAGATCAATGGCCTCGGCCAGGGAAGTGCCGCCACTGAGGTTCACCGACTCTTCACGCAAACCCGGAATCAGTCGCGCACGGATGTCTTCGCCCACCGCGTGATCGTTTTTCGAACCGAACAGCCAGACCTGCCAGCCTTCACGAATCTTCGCTTCGGCGACCTTGGCGTAGTGCTCGGACGGCCAGCGCTTGGACTCGCCGAACTCGGCGCCGGGGCACAGCGCCAACACCGGACGATCGAGGGCCAGACCGAACTTGGCCAGCGCATCGTCGCGGGTCACCGAGTCGATCTGCAGACTAGGTCGTGGATAAGGTTTCGGCAGCTCGATACCAGGCTCAAAGGCCAGGGCCATGAAGCGCTCGATCATCAACGGATAACGCTCTTTGTCGAGCGTGCGCACGTCATTGAGCAGGCCGTAGCGGAACTCGCCGCGCCAGCCGGTGCGTTTCGGGATGCCGGCAAAAAACGGCACCAGTGCCGACTTCAGGGAATTGGGCAGCAGGATCGCCTGGTCGTACTGACCGGCCAGGGATTTGCCGATGCGCCGACGCGTCGCCAGCTCCAGCACGCCGTGGCCGAGCGGGAAGCTCAAGGCCTGACGCACTTCAGGCATGCGTTCAAGGATCGGCCGGCTCCACTCGGGGGCCAGCACGTCGATTTCGCACTGCGGGTGGCGTTGTTTGAGACACTGAAAAAGTGTCTGCGCCATCACCATGTCACCGACCCAACTGGGCCCAACGATCAGAATTTTCATGTGGTTTCCAAAAACGAGCCGGGGAGGCATACGCCTCCCCGCCTCGAGAATCCAGCACCTGCGGGGTGAACCGCCCGGTCATTTGGACGAGCCGGTTGGGGCTCGTCGGATAAATTTAATACACATCCATGTCAGTTAGCATAAATCTCTGTGGCGAGGGAGCTTGCTCCCGCTGGGCTGCGAAGCAACCCCAAAACTGCCACTGCGTTTTCATCTGGCAGACCGCACAATCTGATTTGGGAGCGCTTCGCACTCCAGCGGGAGCAAGCTCCCTCGCCACAAAAAACCGCCACACTCATGTCAGCTTCAGCTTAACCCCAGCTCACGCCAGATCCGCATGACCTGCCGCCGCTCATCCACGAACTGGTCGCCCGGTATCACACCGGCGTCCTTCTGCAAGGCCTCCCGGTGAGCGGCGGAGCGGTAGGCCTTGTAGACCTCACGCAACAGGCTGGCATCTTCGGCCGGCATCAGCCCGACCTCCTCCAACCCTTCCAGAATGCGGATATTGTCGGTATAGCGCAGCAATGACGGATGCTCTTCAGACCACGCCAGAGCCGCGTATTGCACCATAAATTCAATATCGACGATACCTCCAGCGTCCTGCTTGAGATCGAACGGCGCCGTGGCGTCGAAGGCATTTGCCGCGGTGCCCGCCGCCGTGCTCTTGCTGCCAAGATTGTCGCGCATCTTGGCGCGCATCTCGCTGACCTCCTGGCGCAACGTAGGCAAGTCCCGCGATTTTGCCAATACCGCCGCGCGAACCTTCTCGAACGCCTGACCGACATCCTGACTGCCAACCAGCACCCGCGCCCGCACCAGCGCCTGATGCTCCCAGGTCCAGGCTTCGTTTTCCTGATACCGGGCAAACGCCCCCAGGGAACTTACCAACAAACCGGAAGCACCGGATGGCCGCAGGCGCATGTCCACTTCGTACAGCTGGCCGGAGTTGGTCTGGGCGGTCAGCAAGTGAATGATTCGCTGCCCGAGCCGGGTAAAGAACTGTGCGCCATCAATGGGTTTCGGGCCGTCGGTTTCCGCTTGTGGATCCGCGTCATGGATAAATACCAGGTCCAGGTCCGAACTGTGCCCCAATTCCAGACCGCCGACTTTCCCGTAACCGACAATGATGAAACCAGGGTCGCACAAGCTGCCATTGGTACGCAGCGGTGTGCCGTACTTGGCTACGGTCTGGCGCCAGGCCAGGGTCAGCACTTGTTCGAGAATCGCTTCGGCGAGCCAGGTCAGGTAATCACTGACCTTCATCAATGGCAGGCTGCCGGCGATTTCCGAGGCGGCGACGCGCAGGCGATGCGCCAATTTGAAATGTCGCAGGGCTTCCATCTGTTGTTCGAGGTCGTCCTCGGGAATTCGCGTCAAACGCTCGCGCAACTCAGCGGCCAGTTCCGGCGCCAGCGGTGGCTTGAACAACCGGCCTTCATTAAGCAATTCGTCGAGCAACAGCGGGAAGCGCGTGATCTGTTCGGCAATCCACGGGCTCGCAGCGCACAGCGTCAGCAGGCGGCGCAGGGCTCCGGGGTTTTCGGTCAACAACACCAGATAGGCGGACCGACGCGCCACGGCTTCCACCAGCGGCAGTACCCGTTCCAGAACCAGATCGGGATTGGCATGCTCCACGGCCTGAGCCAGCAAACGTGGAATAAAAGCATCGAGGCGTTCACGCCCCAGGCGTTGCATGGCACGCAATTGCGGGCTGCCGCGCAGGCTGGCCAAGGCTTTCAGGGCCTTGGTGGCGTCGGCGAAGCCGCCTTCTTCGAGCTGGCGGCACGCGGCCCCTTCGTCTTGCGCTTCTTCCCATAACGGCAACCATTCACCGCCCACCACCACTTCACTCTCGGTGCCTTTTTCTTCGTCGGGATCGGCGATCACTTGAGCGAAGTGCCAGGCCACCCGGCCTCGCCAGTACATCAGCTGTTCATGGAACGCCGTCCAATTGGCAAAGCCGAGCATAAAGGCAATACGCGCCTGATCCTGTGCACCATCGGGCAGCATCTGGGTCTGGCGGTCGGCAATCGCCTGAATCGCGTGCTCGGTATAACGCAGGAACTCATAACCTTCGCGCAGCTCGCTGACCACCGCCGCCGGCAGATAGCCCTGCCCCTCCAGGGTACTCAGTACTTTTAATAGAGGACGTTGCTGCAGGCTCAGGTCGCGACCACCATGAATCAGCTGAAAGGCCTGGGCGATAAATTCGACTTCACGGATGCCACCGGAGCCGAGCTTGATGTTGTCAGCCATGCCCTTACGCCGGACTTCCTGCTGGATCAGCTGCTTCATGGTGCGCAGCGCTTCGATGGCCGAGAAGTCCAGATAACGCCGGTAAACGAACGGCCGCAACATATCGAGCAATTGGGCGCCGGCCACCTGATCGCCGGCCACCACACGCGCCTTGATCATCGCGTAGCGTTCCCAGTCGCGACCCTGATCCTGGTAATACTGCTCCAGCGCATTGAAGCTCAGCACCAGCGCGCCGGACGAACCGTAAGGCCGCAAGCGCATGTCGACGCGGAATACAAAACCGTCGACAGTCATCGGGTCCAGCGCCTTGATCAGACGCTGGCCGAGACGAATGAAAAATTCCTGGTTATCCAGCGACCGTTTCACACCAACGGTTTCGCCGCCCTCGGGGTAGGCGAAGATCAGGTCGATGTCCGATGACAGGTTCAGTTCCACGGCGCCGAGCTTGCCCATGCCGAGGATGACCATTTGCTGCGGCTCGCCGCTGCGCCGCCCGGTGGGAGTACCGAACTGCTGGCAATGCCGCTGATACAACCACTGATAGGCATGATCGATGCTGGCATCGGCCATGTCCGAGAGGTCGCGGCAGGTCTGGATCAGATCGGCCTGGCGGGTCAGGTCGCGCCAGATGATCCGCACTTGGTGGCGTGCGCGTTGGCGACGCAGGGTGCGACCAAGCTGGTCGTCGGTTTCGGCCGCGCTCACCGCTGTCGCAATCTGTGCGCATAATTCGCCTGGGGCAAAGGCGCGGTCCAGTTCACCGGACTGCACCAGTTCCAGCAACATCAAAGGGTCGCGCAAACTCTGTTCGATGACAAAGTCGCTGGCAGCGGTGACGCGGGCAAATTGCGCCCAGCGCTCAGGCGTCCAGGTGGACAGGCCATGATCCTCTGGGAAAACCGCGATGGCCGTACGCAACGACTGCTCGGCACGGGTGACCAATGGCTGGAGTACGCCGGGCAGTTCGGCAAGCGAAGGGAGGCTCATGGTCTATCCTTGATCGGCGTGCGAAGGGCTGCATGTAGTGATTCGTGTAAATGCGCTACCTGATTGACTGTCGAACAAAGGTTAGAAATAGCTGGAATTTCTTTATTTTTGGCAGTAATCATCAAGCTTTCACCTTTTCCGGTTGGCAAAAGACCAACCTTAACGATTATTCTCACAACGCAGCCGGAGGCCACAAGCCAATCTTCTGTAGTTTTACTACTCGTCTATACATTCGAAAGGCTGAAATGCCCGATGATTTGTAGTAAAACTACACGCCGCCGGAACAACCTATCGGCAATCCAAGAATTTATATCGTCTGCCCACAAGGCCAGTCGCAAACTCAGGCAACCGATTCTGGAAGCCTTTCCGCCCTGGAGCAAGCCATGCAAGACCTCGATCCCGTCGAAACCCAGGAATGGCTGGACGCCCTGGAATCGGTTCTCGACAAAGAAGGCGAAGACCGTGCTCACTATCTGATGACCCGTATGGGCGAACTCGCGACCCGCAGCGGCTCGCAGTTGCCTTACGCCATCACCACGCCTTACCGCAACACGATTCCCGTCACCCACGAAGCACGCATGCCTGGCGACCTGTTCATGGAACGCCGCATTCGCTCGTTGGTACGCTGGAACGCCATGGCCATGGTAATGCGTACGAACCTGAAAGATTCTGACCTGGGTGGTCACATCTCCAGCTTCGCTTCCAGTGCGACCCTGTATGACATCGGCTTCAACTACTTCTTCCAGGCCCCGACCGACGAACACGGCGGCGACCTGATCTACTTCCAGGGTCACACCTCGCCAGGCGTCTACGCCCGTGCATTCATGGAAGGCCGCATCACCGAAGACCAGATGAACAACTTCCGCCAGGAAGTCGACGGTCAGGGCCTGTCGTCCTACCCGCACCCTTGGCTGATGCCTGACTTCTGGCAGTTCCCGACCGTATCCATGGGTTTGGGTCCGATCCAGGCGATCTACCAGGCTCGCTTCATGAAGTACCTGGAACACCGCGGCTTCATCCAGCCGGGCAAACAGAAAGTCTGGTGCTTCCTGGGCGACGGCGAGTGCGACGAGCCGGAATCCCTGGGCGCGATCTCCCTGGCCGGCCGCGAGAAGCTGGACAACCTGATCTTCGTCATCAACTGCAACCTGCAGCGCCTCGACGGCCCGGTTCGTGGCAACGGCAAGATCATCCAGGAACTCGAAGGCGTGTTCCGCGGTGCTCAGTGGAACGTGACCAAAGTCATCTGGGGCCGTTTCTGGGACCCACTGCTGGCCAAGGACGTCGACGGCATCCTGCAACGCCGCATGGACGAAGTCATCGACGGCGAGTACCAGAACTACAAAGCCAAAGACGGCGCGTTCGTGCGTGAACACTTCTTCAACACGCCAGAACTCAAGGCGATGGTTGCAGACTTGTCCGACGACGAGATCTGGAAGCTCAACCGTGGCGGCCACGACCCGTACAAGGTCTACGCGGCGTACCACGAAGCGGTCAACCACAAAGAACAACCGACCGTGATCCTGGCCAAGACCATCAAGGGTTATGGCACCGGTGCCGGCGAAGCGAAAAACACTGCGCACAACACCAAGAAAGTCGATGTCGACAGCCTGAAGTTGTTCCGCGATCGTTTCGATATCCCGGTCAAAGACGACGAACTCGAAAACCTGCCGTTCTTCAAACCGGAAGAAGGCAGCGCCGAAGCCCGTTACCTGAGCGAGCGCCGTACCGCACTGGGCGGCTTCGTGCCTCAGCGTCGCGCCAAGAGCTTCAACATTCCGACCCCGCCACTGGACACCCTCAAGGCGATCCTGGACGGCTCGGGCGACCGTGAAATTTCCACCACCATGGCCTTCGTGCGGATCCTCGCGCAACTGGTCAAGGACAAGGAAATCGGTCCGCGCATCGTACCGATCATTCCGGACGAAGCCCGTACCTTCGGTATGGAAGGCATGTTCCGTCAGTTGGGCATCTACTCCTCCGTCGGCCAGCTCTACGAGCCAGTCGATAAAGACCAGGTGATGTTCTACAAGGAAGACCAGAAAGGCCAGATCCTCGAAGAAGGCATCAACGAAGCGGGCGCCATGAGTTCCTTCATCGCCGCCGGTACTTCGTACTCCAGCCACAACCAGCCGATGCTGCCGTTCTACATCTTCTACTCGATGTTCGGCTTCCAGCGTATCGGCGACCTGGCCTGGGCCGCTGGCGACAGCCGCACCCGTGGCTTCCTGATCGGCGGCACCGCCGGCCGTACCACCCTGAACGGTGAAGGCCTGCAACACGAAGACGGTCACAGCCACCTGCTGGCTGCCACCATCCCGAACTGCCGCACCTACGATCCAACCTACGGCTACGAGCTGGCGGTGATCATTCAGGACGGCATGAAGAAGATGACCGAAGAGCAACAGGACGTCTTCTACTACATCACCGTAATGAACGAATCCTACCAGCAGCCAGCCATGCCGGCCGGTGCCGAAGAAGGCATCAAGAAAGGCATGTACCTGCTCGAGGAAGACACCCGCGAAGCGGCGCACCACGTTCAGCTGATGGGCTCCGGCACCATCCTGCGTGAAGTCCGTGAAGCGGCGAAGATTCTGCGTGAAGAGTTCAACGTCGGCGCTGACGTATGGAGCGTTACCAGCTTCAACGAACTGCGTCGCGATGGCCTGGCCGTTGAGCGCACCAACCGTCTGCACCCTGGCCAGAAGCCTAAGCTGAGCTACGTCGAAGAGTGCCTGAACGGCCGTAAAGGTCCGGTCATCGCATCTACCGACTACATGAAGCTGTTCGCTGAACAAATTCGTCAGTGGGTCCCGTCCAAGGAATTCAAAGTCCTGGGCACCGATGGTTTCGGCCGCAGTGACAGCCGCAAGAAGCTGCGTCACTTCTTCGAAGTCGACCGTCATTTCGTGGTGTTGGCAGCCCTGGAAGCCTTGGCTGACCGTGGTGACATCGAACCTAAAGTGGTGGCTGAAGCCATCGCCAAGTTCGGTATCAACCCGGAAAAACGCAACCCACTGGACTGCTGAGGAGACACTCTGTGAGCGAACTCATTCGCGTACCTGACATCGGCAGCGGTGAAGGTGAAGTAATTGAACTGTTTGTGAAGGTCGGCGACCGTATCGAAGCCGACCAGAGCATCCTGACGCTGGAATCGGACAAGGCGAGCATGGAAGTGCCTGCGCCGAAGGCCGGTATCATCAAGAGCCTGAAAGTGAAGCTGGGCGATCGCCTGAAAGAAGGCGACGAACTGCTGGAACTGGAAGTCGAAGGTGCCGCTGCTGCGGCCCCTGCGGCTGCCGCTGCGCCGGCTGCCAAGGCTGAAGCCAAACCGGCTGCTGCTCCTGCCGCCGCTCCAGCCGCCGCGCCTGCTGCTGCCACTACCTTGCAAGTGCACGTGCCGGACATCGGTTCGTCGGGCAAGGCCCAGATCATCGAGATCCAGGTCAAGGTCGGCGACACCGTCGAGGCTGATCAGTCGCTGATCACCCTGGAATCCGACAAGGCGAGCATGGAAATTCCATCGCCTGCCGCTGGCGTGGTGGAAAGCATCAGCGTCAAGCTCAACGACGAAGTCGGCACGGGCGACCTGATTCTGGCGTTGAAAGTGGCGGGTGCTGCGGCACCGGCCGCTGCCGCGCCAGCCCAGGCTGCTGCGCCTGCTGCCGCTGCTCCGGCGCCAGCCGCCGCGGCTCCGGCTGCACCGGTTGCCGACAGCGTTCAGGACATTCACGTACCGGACATCGGTTCGGCTGGCAAGGCCAAGATCATCGAAGTACTGGTCAAGGCTGGCGACACCGTTGCCGCCGACCAGTCGCTGATCACCCTGGAGTCCGACAAGGCGAGCATGGAAATTCCATCGCCTGCCGCTGGCGTGGTGGAAAGCATTGCCATCAAGCTGGATGACGAAGTCGGTACTGGCGACCTGATCCTGAAGCTGAAAGTCAAAGGCGCGGCGCCTGCTGCTGCCCCGGCCTCCGGCCGCTGCTGCACCGAGCGCTCCTGCTCCAGCCGCTGCTGCGCCTGCTGCTCCGGCACCGGCCGCACCTGTTGCTGCCCCGGCCAAGCCAGGCGCCAAGGTTCACGCAGGCCCGGCTGTTCGCCAACTGGCCCGCGAATTCGGCGTCGAGCTGAGCGCCGTTGGCGCCAGCGGTCCGCACGGTCGCATCCTGAAAGAAGACGTGCAGGTTTACGTCAAAGCCATGATGCAGAAGGCCAAGGAAGCACCGGCCGCTGCAGCTGGTGCAACCGGCGGCGCGGGCATCCCGCCGATTCCGGTCGTGGACTTCAGCCGCTTCGGTGAAATCGAAGAAGTGCCGATGACTCGCCTGATGCAGGTCGGCGCCGCCAACCTGCACCGCAGCTGGCTGAACGTGCCGCACGTGACGCAATTCGACTCGGCGGATATCACCGAGCTGGAAGCTTTCCGCAACGCCCAGAAAGCCGTGGCCGAGAAGGCCGGCGTCAAGCTGACCATCCTGCCGCTGCTGCTCAAGTCCTGCGCGCACTTGCTCAAGGAACTGCCGGACTTCAACAGTTCGCTGGCGCCAAGCGGCAAGGCGATCATCCGCAAGAAGTACGTGAACATCGGCTTCGCGGTCGACACCCCGGATGGCCTGCTGGTACCGGTCATCAAGAACGTCGACCAGAAGAGCCTCCTGCAACTGGCCGCCGAGGCTGCTTCCCTGGCTGAAAAGGCCCGGACCAAGAAGCTTTCGTCGGACGAGATGCAAGGCGCCTGCTTCACCATTTCCAGCCTCGGCCACATTGGCGGCACCGGCTTCACGCCGATCGTCAACGCGCCGGAAGTGGCGATCCTCGGTGTTTCCAAGGCAACCATCCAGCCAGTCTGGGACGGCAAAGCCTTCCAGCCGAAACTGATGCTGCCGCTGTCGCTGTCCTACGATCACCGTGTGATCAACGGCGCCGCTGCTGCACGCTTCACAAAGCGTCTGAGCGACCTGCTGGCGGACATCCGCACCATCCTGCTGTAACACCGGCCGGCCCTCCTTCACCGGAGGGCCAGTCGCGTTCAATGTTTTCCGAGCGCCACGCTCGTACCTCAACCCCGTCAATTTGGCGGGGCTTTTTTTGCCTGAAAAAACCTCATCCGCACTTTATTCCTACATTCAAGGCTTACGTCGCCTACAACTCAAGTCCACTTTCGCCCGATATTTCTTGTGAACCAATAACTAGTCTTAGCCGGGAGGATTTCCAATAGAAACTTCGACTACTTAATCTGCTTAACTAGCATTAATTCGAATGGACTCGAACATGTTCAAACCGACTGTCGGCCCTATTGTTGGCCACACTACAACTAATCACACCCGTATCTTTTTACGCGGCGAATTACAGAATGACGCCTTGGTATTTGCAGGTATCCGTTATCGACGCACCGGTGATGAACACTGGTCTAAAGGCCTATTTGCAAAACTGACAAACTCGCGCGACATGTCCGATGTGATTGCACTCAACCACCTTGCCATCGACACCGACTATGAATACCAGGCGGGCTGGTTCAGCCCCATGAGCCCGGTACATACCGTGGAGACGGTTCAGGAACTGCCATTGCAATGGCCACGGGAAATCTACCGCTTTCGCACTCAGTCCAGTAAAACTACCCAGCCACGGGCCTACATCGTCGGTTCATGCCGCTATCTGCGCATGACCGCCGGCATAGCGTCGGCCCCGCATGTGGGCGACCGGATTTTTGCCTCGATCACAAGCCTGGCGGAACGCGCCGATCCACCCATCAGTGCCATGCTGATGACCGGCGACCAAATCTATGTCGATGACCTGAATCTCGTGGCCCCCGACCGGGAATACAAGGACATTCTCAGCAAGTACCGCGTGGCCTTTTCGCAGCCTAATATTTCCAGGTTAATGTCCGGCGTGCCGACTTACATGATCATCGACGATCATGAAATTGAAGACAACTGGCCCGTCAATGAAAGCAAAGCCGATGCTTATTTATACAAAAATGCCATGGCAGCTTATGAGTTATATCAAGCCAGCCACAGCCCCGCATATGAACTTCTGGCCAACGGGCAAGTAAGCAAACAACTGGAGCAGTATTGGTATCAGTTCTGCGAGGGCGATATCGAATGGTTTATTACCGACAGCCGAACCCGACGCAATCTGTCGGCCAACGACCGGCGCATCCTTGACGAAGAGCAGGAACAGGCGCTGCTCAAATGGCTGATCAACAGCCCGGCACGGGTCAAATTCGTGGTCACCAGCGTCATGTTCTACCCCGACCGCAAAAACCATGGCGATGACGCCTGGAAGGCCTTTCCCGAGCAGCGCCTGCGGCTGCTTGAAACCATCCGCACCCATGGGATCAAAAACGTGATTTTCATTTCCGGCGACGTCCACGGTTCCTTGACCAGCCGCCTGACCCACAGCGAACACCCGGACTTCGAGGTACACACCATTGTTTCGTCGCCCCTGTGCAACAGCAAGTTGCTGCCGTATGCCAGCGAATCGACCTTCATTCTCGATCAGCCCTTGGCCAGGACTGCCGCCGGCGATTATCAACACGCGCTGACCAGCAAGGTAGTCAGCCAGGATAATTTCGCACACCTGATCGTCACGAAAGAACACATCCACGTCACGTATTGCGACAGGGAGGGCAAGCCGTTGCAGACGGTAAATATAACCTTGCGTTGAGCCGGTGAAGGCCAAATGCATTAGTTTCAGCGCCTCGCTGGAGAAATCTTCGCCCCTGCCGACATATTCTTATAGCACTTGGCCTTCATGTCTCTTGTCAGTCGGTGTTGCAATGATGCAACCTTGCCGCAGGCAACAGTAAAGAGGGCGAGAGCCCGGCGCGATCAGCATATTCGAAGCGAGTTTCTCTCCATGAAAAGCCAACCCGATGCCGCCAGCCGTATGGTGGCCGAGGTAGTGACGCAGTTGCCTGTGCCCTCGCGGCTCGGCATGCTGCGTTTCGAACGGCTGAATGAACCGAGCTGGGCGCTGCTGTTTCTCGATCCCAATTGCGAACGACAATTCGGCCTGCCGGCAGTGGAACTCTGTGCGCTGGTCGGCTCGCCCTACGCCAGCCTGATGGAGCCAGAAGCGCGCTATCAACTGCACGACACGATCCAGCAGCAACTCACCGAAAGCCCGCATTACCTGATCCGCTACACCTTGCACACCGCCGCCGGCGTACTGAGCCTGCTGGAACTGGGCGAAGCTTACAAACAACACAATCGACACCTATTGCGCGGCTACCTGATGGTGGTAGACGGCGTGTTCACCGACGAACCGCTGCTGCCGGTGCTGGATCTGGAAACCCAGAATTCACGCCTGCAAATCGCCCTGGAACTCAATCAACGCGCCCAGCAGGAACAACTGCAGCACCTGGACCGGGTGCGCGCCCAGCAAGACCTGATCCTGCTGCTGACCCGCCAGCGCTACAGCACCAACAATTCCCTGCAAGAAGCCGCCGAGCTGATCACCCGCAGTGCCTGCGATATCTATGAAATCGACTGCGCCAGCCTGTGGAACCTCGACGGCTCACTACTGACGCCGATTTCAGCCTATCACCGCGCCACCCGCAATCACCGACTGCCGGAGCCGATCGATGCCAGTGGTTTCCCCGATTACCTCGAAGCGTTGCACACCGGCCGTGCCATCGACGCCCACAACGCCATGCGCGACCCGCGCACCCGGGAAATAGCCGAAAGCCTGCGCCCGCGCGACGTCAATGCCATGCTCGACGCCAGCATCCGCGTCGATGGCCAAGTGGTCGGCGTGCTCTGCCTGGAGCAGATCGGTGCGACGCGCGCCTGGCAGTCGGACGAAATCGCCTTTGCCGGTGAGCTGGCGGATCAGTTCGCCCAGGTCATCAACAACCACAACCGCCGCACCGCCACCAGCGCTCTGCACCTGTTCCAACGTGCGGTAGAGCAAAGCGCCAACGCCTTTCTGCTGGTCAATTGCGATGGCGTGGTGGAATACGTCAACCCAAGCTTTACCGCGATTACCCAGTACACCACCGAGGAAGTCCACGGCCAACGGCTGTCGGAACTGCCGGCACTGGAAAACCTCAGCGAACTGTTGTTCGACGCGCCGTCGGCGCTGGCCAAGAGCAACAGCTGGCAGGGCGAGTTCAAGAGCCGACGCAAAAACCTCGAACCCTACTGGGGCCAGTTGTCGATTTCCAAGGTCTACGGCGACAACCGTGAGCTGACGCACTACATCGGCATCTACGAAGACATCACCCAGACCAAGCTCGCCCAGCAGCGCATCGAGCGCCTGGCTTACACCGACAATCTGACCAACCTCGGCAACCGCCCGGCGTTCATCCGCAACCTTGATGAACGCTTCGCCCGAGACAGCGACACGCCGATCAGCCTGCTGCTGGTGGACATCGACAACTTCAAACGCATCAACGACAGCCTCGGCCACCAGACCGGCGACAAACTGCTGATCAGCCTGGCCCGGCGCTTGCGCAACAGCCTGAGCCCGAGCGGCAGTCTGGCGCGTTTCGCCAGCAACGAATTCGCAGTGCTGCTGGACGACACTGACCTCTTGGCTGGCCAACAGGTCGCCAACCAATTGCTGGCGACCCTCGACAAACCGATGTTCGTCGACAACCAGTTGATCAGCGTCACCGGTTCTGTGGGCCTGGCCTGCGCGCCGCTGCATGGTCGCGACCCTCAGACGCTGATGCGCAACGCCGGCCTGGCGCTGCACAAGGCCAAGGCCAACGGCAAGCACCAGGTGCAGGTGTTCACCGAAGCACTGAATGCCGAGGCCAGCTACAAACTGTTCGTCGAAAACAACCTGCGCCGCGCCCTGACCCAGAACGAGCTGGACGTGTTCTACCAGCCCAAGCTGTGCCTGCGCAGCGGTCGCTTGCTGGGCATGGAAGCGCTGCTGCGCTGGAACCATCCGGAAAAAGGCATGATCCGCCCGGACCAGTTCATCAGCGTCGCCGAAGAAACCGGGCTGATCATCCCGATCGGCAAATGGATCGCCCGCCAGGCCTGCCGCATGAGCAAAGACCTGACCGCCGCCGGCCTCGGCAACCTGCAAGTGGCGATCAACCTGTCGCCCAAACAGTTCTCCGACCCGGACCTGGTAGCGTCCATCGCCAACATCCTCAAGGAAGAAGAGCTGCCAGCGAACCTGCTGGAGCTGGAGCTGACCGAAGGCCTGCTGCTGGAAGCCACCGAAGACACCCACTTGCAGCTCGACCAGCTCAAGCGTCTGGGCCTGACCCTGGCCATGGATGACTTCGGCACCGGTTACTCGTCGCTCAGTTACTTGAAAAAATTCCCGATCGACATCATCAAGATCGATCGAAGCTTCATCCACGAAATCCCGGACAACCAGGACGACATGGAAATCACCTCCGCAGTGATCGCCATGGCCCACAACCTGAAACTCAAGGTCGTGGCCGAAGGCATCGAGACGGCCGAGCAGTTGGCTTTCCTGCGCCGCCACCGCTGCGACGTCGGCCAGGGCTACCTGTTCGACCGCCCTATCCCGGGTTCCGAGCTGATCGAAAAGCTCAAACGCTATCCGCGTGGTCCAATCGCCTGACAGCACACCGCCCCCACATTTTGGGTAGTGATTAACTTGGCATCATTGGGCACACTGGTGGTCTGTTTCTTTACATCTCAACCTGACTGAGAGGACTGATCATGGTTCTGCGCTCGGAAATTCTGGTGAACAAAAACGTGCTCCCGACTAAAGAACAAGCTCTGCCTGGCCGCGAAACTCCGATGACCGTGCCGGAAAAACACTTCGTCCACGACGCCCCGCTGCTGGGCCCGTTCGCGATGGACGTGGATTTTGCGATCTTCGGCCTGGGCTGCTTCTGGGGCGCGGAGCGCAAGTTCTGGCAGCGCGAAGGCGTGGTCAGCACGGCGGTAGGTTACGCCGGCGGCTTTACGCCGAACCCGACGTATGAAGAAGTCTGCTCGGGCCTGACCGGCCACAGCGAAGTGGTATTGGTAGTCTACGAGCCGGCAAAAGTCAGCTATGAAGAACTGCTGAAGATGTTCTGGGAACTGCACAACCCGACCCAGGGCATGCGCCAGGGCAATGACATCGGCACCCAGTACCGTTCGGTGATCTATGCCACCAACCCGGCTCAATTGGCCGCCGCCAAGCACAGCGAGCAAGTGTTCCAGGCCGAGCTGACCAAGGCTGGCAAAGGCACCATCACCACCGAAATCGATGAAGCGCCGACATTCTACTTCGCCGAGGCCTATCACCAGCAGTACCTGGCGAAAAACCCTGAAGGGTATTGCGGGATTGGCGGTACAGGCGTGACCTGCCCGATCTGATGGGTGAACGCAGTACCTGTGGCGAGGGAGCTTGCTCCCGCTCGGCTGCGAAGCAGTCGTAAAATCGGTATGCAGATTCTTCCTGAAAGAACACCGAGTCCGGTTTTAGGGCCGCTCCGCGCCCCAGCGGGAGCAAGCTCCCTCGCCACACATTATTCGGCAATCAACCAATCCATCTGCCACCCACCTTGGGTCTGCCCAAGCTTCTTGGACAACCACGGCAGCAACTCACGCAACTCCTCTTCCAGCCCCCACGGCGGATTGGCAATCGCCAGCCCCGAACCATTCAGGCTATTGGGCGTATCCAGCGGATGCACCAACAACTCCACCCGCAACAACTTCGGCGCGCCCGTACCGGCCAAGTCCTGATAGAACCGCCGCAACATGCGCTGATCCTTCACCGGGTACCAGATCGCCGCCACCGTCTGGCGCATCCGGCCAATCGCTTCTTTCAACGACGCCGCACAACGCTGCATCTCATCGAGCTGCTCAAATGGCGGATCAATCAACATCACCGCCCGCTTCTCCTGCACCGGCAACATCGCCCGCGGCACATGCCAGCCTTCGCCCAAGTGAACCTTCACCCGACGATCACCGGCCATGTTGTCCTTGAGCAGCAAGCCATCTTCAGGGTGCTTCTCGTTGAGCAACACCCGATCCTGCGGCCGCGTCAGGCGCCGCGCCAACTCCGGCGATCCCGGGTAATAGCGCAACTGGCCATCCGGGTTCATCTCGTGCAGCACCTTCATGTAATCGGCAGTCAGCGCCGGCAAATCCGGCTGATCCCACAACCGCGCGATCCCTTCCAGGTACTCACCGGTACGGCTCGCCTGATCGCCTTGCAGGTCATACAGACCAATGCCGGCGTGAGTGTCAAGATAGGCAAACGGCTGCTCCTTGCGCGACATCAAGGCGATGAGGCGGGTCAAAGTCAGGTGTTTGAACACATCGGCGTGATTGCCGGCATGGAAGGCGTGACGATAATTCATGGCTGCTCCTGCGAAGGGCGGGAAGTTTACCTTGTACGGCGCAGAACGTCAGGACCTCACAGCCGAGCGGGCACTTGCAGCCCCACAAACCCTGTGGCGAGGGGGCTTGCCCCCGTTGGGCTGCGCAGCAGCCCCAAAACATCCCAGCACCCACAAAAACCTGTGGCGAGGGAGCTTGCTCCCGCTGGGCTGCGCAGCAGCCCCAAGAAACCTGAAACCACCACAAAACACTGTGGCGAGGGGGCTTGCCCCCGTTCGACTGCGCAGCAGTCGCCAAACCAAACACCGCTCTATGTCTGACATATCCGGATCGCAGGTTCTGGGGGCTGCTACGCAGCCCAGCGGGAGCAAGCTCCCTCGCCACAGGCAAGCCCCCCATCACAAATGTCGGCCCCGCTACTCCGAAGACCGAGCCCGCAACCGCCGCCCAATCACATCCAGCACATCACAGCCATCGCGCAATGGAATGGCACAGAGCAAGGCAAAGTCACTGAGAATGAAGGATTCGCACTCGACTGAACCGCGCATCGACATGTTCTCCAGCACCTGCGTGACGGCGCGAATCCGATAGTTGGCAGCGTCGTATAAAACATCGAGCGGCGCGTGGGTATCGACGAACAACGTGGGCATGTCAGTGCAGTTGCTGGTGAGGGCCATGAAGCGATTTTTGGGGTGGGGGATTGGTTTTTCGTAGGGTGGGTCGGGTGTCAACGTCGTCATAATTTGATAGGCCTTTAGCTATTAACTCAAAAAGCTACCAACGGCCTTCCTACGGGCTTTGGGTGGCAGCCGTGCGCGGGAGTAGGAAACTGAGGGCCATCAAACTCAGCCACGTCGAAACGTGTCCCGCACACAGCCGCCGCGAACGATGTTACGGGCACGTTTTAAGTGCCGCAATCAAACGACAGTGCTGATGCGCGAATGACCTTCAAGGGTTCCTACACCCTGCCACTGCATTTGCAGCGACAGCCAAAGACTATCCATGGATCTCACCTCGCACCAGTTCATGGAAACCGATACGTTTTGAAGGAAACTTCCGACGACCTTGCCCAGAAATTTCGCTGACCACCAATCGATCAAAATTGACCAAGCTGTTTGGTCAACCTGCTCGCAATGTGGCGCAACCAAGCCTCACCTGACTCCCATGCATTCCAGTAGCAGTAGTAACAGCTCAGCTCTTTCAATAGATACTCCCTCAACTCCACTTCGCTCCTCTGCTGATCAAGCAGAGAGTTGAGCTCCTCACGAACCAACATTAGATCCTCAGGGCTGGAGTCAGCCAAAAAAGCATCGACCACGTGTTCAGCCGTCTCGTGCTCGACCGTCCAATCCTGATGAAAGTACGCGCCAAAAAAATCGTGCACCTCTGGATATTTTTTACTCACCAAAAATATCAACGAGGTGACTCAACCATACTTCTCCTGAATCCCATTCGTGCCAGTAGCAGTAGCAGCAGCTCATGTTTTTGAGCAGAAACTCTCGCAACTCTATCTCGGTCATATGCCTCTCGAGCAGAGCAGCAATTTCATTTTCCACAACCGAAATTGTTTCGGCTGTTGAGTCAGACAGGAAAGATCTAACAACATCATCCGCCGTGTGAAATTCACACATCCAGTCCTCATGAAAATAGGCTCCCAAGAACTGGTAGAGCTGCGAAAACGAATTATCGATCACTTGCATACCCCGTAAATATAATGTAGCCGGACGGCGATTCGTTAGTTCTCTTAAGTATTAATTTTACAACAGATAAAGACTCAAGTTCTCCACTGCGCCGAACAACTCCAACACCTACCGGCGCCGACATTGGTTGTGTAATAACGAGCCTGCGCGCATTACCTTTCATAAAATCATCTATTAGTTCTTTATTTCTATCCATAACGCTTGAAACTGTGGCCTCTGCGACAGTTTGATTAGGAAATGTCGATGCGATTGGTATATGTGGCTCTGCCTCGAGCCTTTCTCGCAACTGGGCTTCGGTCCGACCAATATGTTTCTCAATGAGATGGCCTCCCTGAGCTTCGTGTGCAGCCAAACCACCGCCCGGAACAATTACGCTAAACGGTCCTTCAGGATCACCGGGGCAAGGTAGACACGCCAACCCCAACGGATCAACCCACCCCGTCGGATTCGGCGTGTACTGGTACTGGTTCAACCCACCCGCCAACTTGACCGGATCCGGCGTCAGGTACCGTCCAACCTCCGGATCATAGTACCGATGCCGGTTGTAGTGCAGACCGCTCTCGGCGTCGAAGTACTGCCCCTGAAAGCGCAGCGGTTGCTCAAGTTGCTCGCCCCCGCCGAACGCCAACTGCGTGACCTTGCCGTACGCGTTGTACTTCGCCGACCATACGATCTCGCCACCGTAATCCGTCAGTTCCTGCGGTGTACCCAGGTGATCGAGTTGGTAGTAGAACGGGCAAGCCTTGCGCGGGCCTTTGCCGTCGAGCATCGCCAACGGACGGAAACTGCCCGGTTCATAGACGTAGCTGCGGTAGTGTTCGCGGCTGCTTTCAGCAACGAGGTTGTCGCCCTGCCAGAAAAACTCGGTGGTTTTGCCATCGACGGTTTTGGCGATGCGACGGCCGAAGGCGTCGTACCGGTAACTTGAGCAACTTCCATCCGGCAACGTGACGCCAACCAAGCGGTGCTGGCAGTCGTAGCGGTATTCGATGACGAGTTTCTGCGCGGTGCCGCGACGCTCGCGGATCAGGTTGCCGAAAGCGTCGTAGTCGTAATGGCGGTCGCCCTGCATCAATAGGCGGTTGCCTTTGATGGTCGCCAAACCGGGCCGATCCTGCATCAGCAGGTTGCCGGCCGGGTCGTGGGCGAAGGTTTCCGGTGGGTCGTCGCGGGTATGGCGCACGCGGGTCAGGCGGTTGAGTGCGTCGTAGTAATAGCTGCGCTGGCCATGACGGCTGTCGGCGATGGTCGCCAGGTTGCCGTTGACTGCGTAGCTGTAGTGACGCATGTACAGCGGCCGGGCTTGCTGGTTGATGGCGTGGGCTTGCAACCGGCCTTGTTCGTCGTAGTGGTATTGGCTGGTGAGCTGACCTTGTTGACGCTGCTGTTCGCGACCGAACGCGAACTGGTGGGTGGTGAGTCGCGCGCCATTGAGGTCGATGGCCGTCAGCGCGCCGCCCTTGGCGTGGTGGTAGTCGAGTTTGCTGCCATCCGGCAGGCGCAGGTGGTTGAGCTGACCGCAGGCGTCGTAGCCATAACGCAAGGTGCCCCAGCCCTGGTGTTCGGTGATCAGCCGGTCTTGCTGGTCGTACTGGAATTCCAGCGGGTGATCGTGGCCGTCGTCGACGCCGATCAGTCGGCCAAGGCTGTCGTAGCGATACTCGACCTGGATGCCGTCGGGCAGGGTCTTGACCAGTAACCGTCCGGCCGAATCCCGTTGATACCCCGTAACCAGCTGCGAGCCGTCATCGCCAAACTCGGTTTTCTCCAGCAAGTGGCCGTTGAGGTCGTAGGCATACGTCGTGCGACGGCCGTCGAAGCCGGTTTCCTGTCGGATCAATCCGCCGAGGGTGTAGTCCAGCCGATAGTGTTCGCCGGCTTCGTTTTCGATGTCCGTGAGCAGCAGCTGCGCGTTGTCGTAGCGGTACTGGAGCTGGGTGCCGTCGGGGTTGATGCGGCGGCTGACCAGGTGCAAATCGTCGGCGTATTCGTAGCGGGTGACGCGGCCCAGTTCGTCGCGTTCGGCGGTGATCTGGCCGTAGGCGTTGTAGCTGAAGCCGCGCGTGGCGCCGGTCGGCAGGGTGGTCTGAATCAGTCGGCCGACGGCGTCCCATTGGTAGCGGGTGAGCGCACCGTGTTCGTCCTGACGGGTAATCTGCCGCCCCAGCGCATCGTAGGAAAAGCGCCGCTGACCACCGTCCGGCAAGGTTTCTTCGAGCAACTGGCCCAAGGCATTCCAGACAAAGACATGCCGGCTGGTGTCCGGGTAGCGGATCGACAGCAGCCGACCTTTGTCGTCGTAGTGGTAATGGATGATCTGGCCGTCAGGATCGGTCGCTTCGGTGACGTCACCCTGAGCATTGCGCTGATACCTCCACACCACTTTGCCGCGATAGCGCGCATGCAGGAAACCATGGCGATACTCGTAGGCCGTCGACTCGTCTTCCGGTGGAATCAGCGCCACCAAGCGTCCGACTTCGTCATAGCGGTATTCAGTGACGGCCCCGAGCGGATCCTGCTCGGCCAGCAAGCGGCCCTGCTCGTCGTAAGCCTTGAGGTGTTCGCCACCATCCAGCTCGACCTTGCGCACCAGCCGCGCCCGGTCGTCGTGGACATAAACCTCTTCGCTGCCGTCGATGTTCTGGACGGTGACGCTGCCCTCGTCATCCCAGACGTACCGCGTGTCCATCTGCGAAAACGACGCCCAGTGGCGAACACATCTGGCCGCCTTGCCGGACCGTTCCCACTCCCAGAAGAAACTCGCGCCACCGGCTAATTGCCGCTGGAGAATGACGTGTTGGTCGTCGTAGTCGTAGCGTTCGCTCTCGCCGGCGGCGTTGCTCACCTCGATCAGTTGAGCGCATTCGTCGTAGCGGTAACTGACCAGCGTCTGCTCGGTGTGCCAGGCCTCATCGAGGGTCTGCGCCGGGACAAACACCTGATAGTCGACGGCGATTAGATGAGCGCGGTCATACCGCAACAGCAAGGCGCGGCCCGCGCCGTTGTCGAGGCGTTGAATGCGCTCCTGGCGGTCGCGAGTGATGCGCAAGCGGTTGTCGTACGCGTCGCTGATAGCCGTCAGCCGACCGTTATGAAAGTGATAAAAACGCGCGTCGTCGCCAGCCTGGGCGAGGATCAGTTCCTCGGGGTCATCGCCGAGATAAATCGCGGCGCGCGAGAGGCTGTTGTGGATCGCTGGGCGTTCGTGGTTCGGCAGCGGGAACGTCGTGCGACGGTTTTCGTGGTCGATCCAGATGACGCTGTCGCCATCGATTTCAAGTCGATGGGCGAGCGAATGACTCCAGCCAAAACCCAGGCCGCCGTCGATCTCGGCGGCGCTGGTGCGGTAGAGCCGGGTGAAGTCGAACGGCAGGATTCCGTCCAGAGAACCGTCGGTGAGGGTCAGCAGTTCTTCGCCGGTGACCATCGACACCGGGCAACCATTTTTGCAGGTGGACGGCGCGCAAGTGGCGCTGTCGCCGTTGGGGTTTTTTGCTTGGTCGGGGGAGTCGTCGTGGTGTTCGTCTTTCTTCAGCGAAGCGTTGCGACGTGCGCTCCAGCTCAACTGCATCCGGCCTTTTTTCATGCCCGCCGCGATGCCACGGGCGGCGACTTTTTTGTAGCGGTCGACGTAGCTGATGAAGTTATTGATGATCGTGAAAATCGCCTTCACGAGACGCAGAACGGCACTGAGCAACTGCGCGGCTCGATCAGCCAAACGCATCGTCAAATAGGCGATGCCGGCGCCCGCCCCGGCGAACGTCAGGACGAGGCCAATCAGGATGTCGATCAGCAACTGCACCACCACCATCGACACCGCTTCGGCGGTTTTGCCGGCGATTTCGCTCGGTGGCAGCATGTCCAGCCAGAGGCTGGCGCTGCGCACCAGCAAGCACAGCGCTGCTTCGTCACTGACTAGCAACTGGGCTTTTTCCATGACATCCGGTGCGGTTTTGGCGAGCTTCTCCAGCTCTGCGGCGCTTTCGCCCAACCGCTCTGCGAACTTCGCCGGATCCTTGAGAATGTCCGACAGCAGGCCGATGCCGTCCCACACGCCCTCGACCGCCGCCCAACTTCCCGCGAGCATTCCATTGCCTACAGCAACCGCAGACGATTGCGACCACTTCGGCTTGAACGTCTGCCATTCCTCACGCAGCCAGCTTTCGAGCTCCTTCGTCAGGCCATCGTAGGAAGAGAAAAGATCTTCAACGTGCTGCGGTGTGACTTCGTTGTGAATGTGAATACGGTAGAACTTGCCGGGTGTACCGGTGAACTGTCCCTTACCGTGTTCATCGAGCGTGACCGGCGTCGACTCCCCGCTCTCCTGCGCAATCACATCGACCTGAATGTTCCCCACGGGAATGTCATAAACCGATTCGAACTTGCTCTCGATCTCGAGCTTTCCGCCTTTCGGGCACTGGACGACGGTGGAGAGAAAGTCGTCGTCGCCACTGCTCACTACGGTGCTGGCATTGCCGAATCTGATGATCCGTTCCATGCCCATCAGCGATGGCAGATCCACCACATGGCTGGCCTTGTCGGCGGCCTGGTTGAACCAGTGCTTGAGTTGTTCACGGTAGAGGGACAGGGTGTTCGGAAAACTGTCGAGCTCCTGCTCGATGCGCACAATCTGATCCATCAGTTCAGCTCCGCCATCAGGTAATCCACCAACGCTTGTTTCGGTGCATGGGGCAGGTCCGGCGCCTCAAGAAAACTTGCGACCTTGTGCCGCAAAACACTTTCGGAAAACGCTTCAAACAGGTCTGGACGGTCTTCGCTCAACCACTTCAGCAGGTTGTTGATGTGTGTTGTCGCGGACTCGGTGGCGAGGTGTTTGAGCAGCGACTCAGAAACTTCCCACCAAGGGAAAACCCTGGCGGTTTTAAGCGCACTGCCACCGACTTCAAAGGCTTGGCCATTGATCAGGCAGCGCCCGATCACCGGCATCAGTTGTGCAGCGTTAACCTCGGCAGACTGCAGAATCGGCAGCAAATAGCGCCCATCCCAATAGCGGAAAAACACCGCGTTGCCGTTGGGCATCAAAACTTGCGTGAGGCTGCGCAAATGCTCGACCAGTGCCTCTTGGGCGGCACAAGACACCGCCAGCCAACCCCAATCGCGGGACTCAGTGGTGGCGATCCAATCCAGAAACTCACTGTCAGCGGCGACGATTCCGACATAGGGCATCACCGCTTCCCACTCGGCGTAGGCAGTGCCGGCCCAGATCGGGCTTGGCGCTTGTGCAGTGATCGAGCGCTGCCAGGTTTTGAACGGTTCCGCAGCACTGGCACTGCTGAAAATCGCGAACAGTTGCTCTGACGGTTGCAGTGGCTGGCGTTCCAGCCAGGCGCGAGGTGACAGGACATCAGGCGGCACAGACACCGTCCTTACAGCGTTCGCACTCTTCGCAGAACGGCGCGTCGCTTTGCAGGCTAAGTATTTGTGCGGCACTGAGCAGCGCCGCCGGAGCCGCTGCCAGTTTCAACGGCACATCCGGCAAACTCGGCGCAGAAGCCATGGCCGCCATCGGTGCGCCACCGACCACAATCGGCACGCTACTGAAAATCCCGCCCGGCCCGATGTTGATCCACTGCCCGCCCGCCTGAATGGTCGCGCTGGCGCCGCCGTCGATGACCACTTGCTGGCCGGCGCTGACGTGGAATTGCTGGCTGGCGTTGAGGGCCTGACTGGTCACACGAATGTGCCGGTCGCCGATCACCACCAGGTGATCGTCCTGCCGCACTTCAGTCTGGCGCTGACCGTGGGTGATGCGTTTCTCGTCAGCTTTCAGTTCATGGCGGGCGACGCCGGTGACGACGATGCTGCGCTGGTTATCGACCTGCACCTGTTGATCATTCAGTACATGCTGAGTCCAGTTTCGCTGGGCACGCAGGTAGATTTCCTCAGCGCCTTTGCGATCCTCGATGCGCATTTCGTTGTAACCACCGCCACCGGGACTACTTTGGCTACGGAAAATACTGCGAGTCTTGTCCGCCGGCAGATCGAGGGGCACCAGGGTCGCCGCGTTGGGCAGGCACCCCATGACCAGCGGCTTGTCGGCATCGGCGTCGACAAACCCCACCAACACTTCCATGCCGACGCGTGGAATCAGCACGCTGCCATAACGGTCATGGGCCCAACCGGAGGCTACGCGCAGCCAGCAACTGGAATGCTCGTTGAGCTGACCGTCGCGATCCCAGGCAAGTTGAACCTTGACCCGGCCGTACTCATCGCAATGGATTTCGCTGTCAGTCGGGCCGGTGACCACGGCGGGTTGATAGCCGAGCATGCGCGGCTTTTCTGGCCCTAGCGCTGGGCGAAAGGAAACGTCCCACGGCGTCGCCAGAAAGGTATTGCGATAGCCCTGGAAATCATCCGGGCTGTCGCCGGTGGCCGACTCTTCCAGCACTTGCGGCTGCCGACCACGGTGTTCGATTTCGGTGATCAACCGCAGATCGTTCCATCCCTGACGGGGATGTTCGGCAAGGTGTAGGAGATGCCCGCTGACCAAAGCCGATTCATCACCGCGACCTTCTGCCTGACGGTAGTCCGCCGCGTGGCGTTCCAAGGCTCGTTGAGCCAGATGCTTGCCGTGTTCACGATCGGTGAATTGACCGGGAAAGTGGTAGTCCTCCAGCACTGGTCGCTGCTCGCTGTCGACGCGGCTTTCGAGTTGCAGGCGTGGTTTGTGGAAGTCGTAGTCCCGGCGAGTGACCGCAGTGGTCCGGGTTTCCAGGCGCACGTTGAAACGCTTGATCGCCGGCGCATCCGCTGCCATCCCGCTGCCTGGCAGGTACAGCGTCGGCTCGGGCAGCCGGGGGAAAACCGTCTGGTCATCACCGAATACCAGCAAGTGCCCGTCAGGGCTGTGCTGGAAATGGTAGTGAATGCCGATCTCGGCACACAGACGCTGAATGAATGCCAGGTCGCTTTCGGCGTACTGCACGCAGTACTCGCGCTTGGGGTAGTCGCTGCCGAGCCGGAACTCGAAGGCATCGCGCTGGATGCCGTGGTCCTTGAGAATCTGCGCGACGATGGTCGGCACACTTTTGTGCTGGAAAATCCGCTGATTCATACGCTGGCCGAGGTACGCCAGGCGCGGTACGAGACTGATTTGATAGCCCGTCAGACGTTGACCGGAATCGCTCTGGCCGACGCGAAAAATCTGACCATGAATACCGGAACCTTGCGCATCGAAACTCAGAAACGCCTGACGGTGCAGCAAGCTTTCGAGTTCCAGGTCCGGGCGCTCGCTGACCAGTTCCAGGTCAAAACGGTAGGGTTGGCTGATGGCTTCCTTGCCCGTGAACTCAAGCACCTTGAGTTCATTCTGGACGCCGTCGAGGGTCAACGTGAAACGCGGTTGATTGGCAGGCGCGAACATCCGATGTGTCTCTGCAGAATGAAGGCGGGCGATTCTGCATGAGCGACAAGGGGTGTTGATGGAGGGACAAGGAAATCAGATTTTCCCTACTTTTTTAGGGATTTTTCCTTCAAAAATCGGGATATTTGGCTACAGACATTCCCTGCAAAAGTAGTGTGTTGCAGCGGATGGCCTCTTCGCGGGCAAGCCTCGCTCCTACAGTTCTGCGGTGAATCATGAATCCTGTAGGAGCTAGGCTTGCCCGCGAAGGCGGCATCAAAAACACCAAACCCTTCCCCTCAAAACAAAAAAACGGCCCGCCTCCAAAAGGAAGCGGGCCGTTTTCATGTTCGGCAAAAGGTCAGAGCATCAGCTCATCCCCATCACTTGTTCAGGCGGAAATCTGCCTCGGCAGCCGCAAAGCGCTGAAGCATGCCGTGAGTCGGCACGCCCAGTTTGCTGACGATGTAAATCGCCAGGCTGGCGAAGATGAAACCAGGGATGATTTCGTACAGGCCCAGCAGTTCGAAATGTTTCCAGACGATCACGGTGATCGCACCGACCAGGATGCCGGCCAGTGCGCCGTTGCGGGTCATGTCTTTCCAGATCACGGAGATCAGGACGACTGGACCGAAAGCAGCACCGAAACCAGCCCAGGCGTAGCTGACCAGGCCCAGTACACGGTTTTGCGGGTTAGCCGCCATCGCGATGGCGATCAGGGCAACCAGCAGCACCATGGCGCGACCGACCCAGACCAGTTCAACCTGGGAAGCGCTTTTACGCAGGAAGGTTTTGTAGAAGTCTTCGGTCAGGGCGCTCGAGCACACCAGCAGTTGGCAGCTCAGGGTACTCATCACCGCCGCCAGAATGGCCGACAGCAGTACACCGGCAACCCACGGGTTGAACAGGATTTTTGCCAGTTCGATAAACACGCGCTCGTGGTTTTCGCTCACTGGCATCGCTACGGCAGGGTTTGCCGAGAAGTAAGCGATGCCGAAGAAACCTACGGCAACGGTGCCGCCCAGGCACAGGATCATCCAGGTCATGGAGATGCGACGAGCGTTGGCGATCGATTTGACCGAATCCGCGGCCATGAAACGCGCCAGGATGTGCGGCTGGCCGAAGTAGCCCAGGCCCCAGCCCATCAGCGAAATCACGCCGATGAAGGTGGTGTTTTTCAGCATGTCGAAGTTGCTTGGATCTTGTGCTTCGATGGCCAGGAACGTGGTATCGATGCCGCCGGTCGCCAGCAGCACGATGATCGGCGTCAGCAGCAGGGCGAAGATCATCAGCGTGGCTTGTACGGTGTCAGTCCAGCTCACTGCCAGGAAACCACCGACGAAGGTGTAGGCAATCGTCGCCGCAGCACCGGCCCACAGCGCCGTCTCGTAGGACATGCCGAAGGTGCTTTCGAACAGACGGGCGCCGGCCACGATGCCGGAAGCGCAGTAGATGGTGAAGAACACCAGGATCACGACCGCGGAGATGATCCGCAGCAGGCCGCTTTTGTCTTCGAAACGGCTGGAGAAGTAATCCGGCAGGGTCAGTGCATCACCGTTGTGCTCGGTCTGCACGCGCAGACGGCCGGCAACGAACAACCAGTTCAGGTAAGCACCGACGATCAGGCCGATGGCGATCCAGCTTTCCGAGAGACCGGACATATAGATAGCGCCCGGCAGGCCCATCAACAACCAGCCGCTCATGTCGGAAGCACCGGCAGAGAGTGCGGTCACGACGCTGCCCAGGCTACGACCGCCCAGAATGTAGTCAGAAAGGTTGTTGGTGGAGCGATAGGCCATGAAGCCGATCAGCACCATTGCTGCGATATAGATCACAAACGTGATCAGGGTTGGATTGCTTACGCTCATTGAGTTACGCCCTGGCATTGTTTTTATGTAGCAGCGGCTGGTGAACCGCTTGCAAACGACGACGTTTGACAGACGATTCGGGGTCCCGCGCATTTATGACTGATGTTTCCCCAGGAAAGCCATCAGCCGGTGCACCGATCTTTTTGACCGGTTGCACCTTGGCCGCGAATGCTATTCAACAAAGCAAATAAGGTGCAACCAGTTTCGTGCGAATAAGTTGCACCTAATCGGATTTTCTTGAATAGGGTCGGTTTTTGCTCCTTTTCGGGGCGTTTTTGGAAGGCACGCCAGAAGCAAACGCACCAAGCAGGAGCTGGACATATGCACTACCGTTTCTTTCCTGACGAGCTGCTTACTATTCTGACAAAAAAAGGGTTGCACCCGGTTGCACCTCGACAATCGCACAGCTAATCTTGCCAACAGCTGATGCCACGCGGTCGTGGCAAACATGAGGATAAAAATATGGCTACCACCACCCTTGGGGTCAAACTTGATGACCCGACCCGCGAACGCCTCAAGGCCGCCGCAACCTCGATTGATCGCACGCCGCACTGGCTGATCAAGCAGGCAATTTTCAATTACCTGGAAAAACTCGAGGGTGGTGCAACCCTGTCCGAGCTGAACGGTTTGAATGGCAAGGAAGTTGACGACGTCGGCGAAGTTCACACCGATCACGCGCACCAGTGCTTCCTCGAGTTCGCCGAAAGCATCCTCCCGCAATCGGTGCTGCGCGCCTCGATCACCGCCGCTTACCGTCGCCCGGAGCCTGAAGTGGTGCCGATGCTGATCGAGCAGGCGCGCCTGCCGGCCCCGATGGCGGAAGCCACCAACAAGCTCGCCGCCTCGATTGCCGAAAAACTGCGCAATCAGAAAAGCGCCGGCGGCCGTGCCGGGATTGTTCAGGGCCTGTTGCAGGAATTTTCCTTGTCGTCCCAGGAAGGCGTGGCACTGATGTGCCTGGCCGAAGCGCTGCTGCGCATCCCGGACAAAGGCACTCGCGACGCGCTGATCCGCGACAAGATCAGCACCGGTAACTGGCAGCCGCACTTGGGCAACAGCCCTTCGCTGTTCGTCAATGCCGCAACCTGGGGCTTGCTGCTGACCGGCAAACTGGTTGCCACCCACAACGAAGCTGGCTTGACGTCGTCGCTGAGCCGCATCATCGGCAAGAGCGGTGAGCCGATGATCCGCAAGGGCGTCGACATGGCCATGCGCCTGATGGGCGAGCAGTTCGTCACCGGCGAAACCATTGCCGAAGCCCTGGCCAACGCGAGCAAGTTCGAAGCCAAGGGCTTCCGCTATTCCTACGACATGCTCGGTGAAGCCGCCCTCACCGAGCACGACGCCCAGAAGTACCTGGCCTCGTACGAACAAGCCATCCACTCGATCGGCAAAGCCTCCCACGGTCGTGGGATTTATGAAGGCCCGGGCATTTCGATCAAGCTGTCCGCCTTGCACCCGCGTTACAGCCGCGCCCAGTACGAGCGCGTGATGGAAGAGCTGTACCCGCGCCTGCTGTCGCTGACTCTGTTGGCCAAGCAATACGACATCGGCCTGAACATCGACGCCGAAGAAGCCGACCGCCTCGAGCTGTCGCTGGATCTGCTGGAGCGCCTGTGCTTCGAGCCGCAACTGACCGGCTGGAACGGCATCGGCTTCGTGATCCAGGCCTACCAGAAGCGTTGCCCGTACGTGATTGATTACGTAATCGACCTGGCGCGCCGCAGCCGTCATCGCCTGATGATCCGCCTGGTGAAAGGCGCGTACTGGGACAGCGAGATCAAGCGCGCCCAGGTCGAAGGCCTGGAAGGCTATCCGGTCTACACCCGCAAGGTGTACACCGACGTTTCCTACATCGCCTGTGCCCGCAAGTTGCTGTCGGTACCGGAAGTCATTTATCCGCAGTTCGCCACGCACAACGCCCACACCCTGTCGGCCATTTATCACATCGCCGGTCAGAACTATTACCCGGGGCAGTACGAGTTCCAGTGCCTGCACGGCATGGGTGAACCGCTGTACGAACAGGTTGTAGGCAAAGTTGCCGAAGGCAAGCTGAACCGTCCGTGCCGCGTGTACGCTCCGGTTGGCACGCACGAAACACTGCTGGCGTACCTGGTGCGTCGCCTGCTGGAAAACGGCGCGAACACTTCGTTCGTCAACCGCATCGCCGACCAGTCGATTTCGATTCAGGAGCTGGTGGCCGATCCGGTGGCCAGCATCGAGCAGATGGCGACGCTGGAAGGCGGCTTCGGCCTGCCGCACCCGCGTATTCCGCTGCCGCGTGACCTGTACGGCAGCGAACGCGCCAACTCCAGCGGCATCGACATGGCCAACGAACATCGTCTGGCCTCCCTGTCGTGCGCTCTGCTCGCCACTGCCCATAACAACTGGAAAGCCGCGCCGATGCTCGGTTGCGCGTCCAGCACTGAAACCCCTGCTCCAGTGCTGAACCCCTCCGATTTGCGTGACGTGGTCGGTCACGTACAGGAAGCCACCGTCGAAGACGTCGACAACGCGATCCAGTGCGCCCTGAATGCCGCGCCGATCTGGCAGGCCACCCCGCCCGCCGAACGCGCCGCGATCCTGGAACGTGCCGCCGATTTGATGGAAGGCGAGATCCAGCCGTTGATGGGCCTGTTGGCTCGCGAAGCCGGCAAGACCTTCGCCAACGCCATCGCCGAAGTGCGCGAAGCCGTGGACTTCCTGCGTTATTACGCGGTGCAGGCGCGCAACGATTTCACCAACGATGCCCACCGCCCATTGGGTCCAGTGGTGTGCATCAGCCCGTGGAACTTCCCGTTGGCGATTTTCAGTGGCCAGGTCGCGGCGGCGTTGGCTGCCGGTAATCCGGTACTGGCCAAACCGGCGGAACAAACCCCGCTGGTGGCGGCTCAAGCCGTGCGCCTGCTGCTCGAAGCCGGGATTCCGGAAGGCGTGCTGCAATTGCTGCCGGGCCGTGGCGAAACCGTTGGCGCCCGTCTGGTCGGCGACGATCGGGTCAAAGGCGTGATGTTCACCGGCTCCACCGAAGTCGCTCGTTTGCTGCAACGCAACGTCGCCGGTCGCTTGGATGCCCAGGGCCGTCCGATTCCGCTGATCGCCGAAACCGGTGGCCAGAACGCAATGATCGTCGACTCCTCGGCATTGACTGAACAAGTCGTGATCGACGTCGTATCGTCGGCCTTCGACAGTGCTGGTCAACGTTGCTCGGCTCTACGGGTGCTGTGCCTGCAGGAAGATTCCGCTGACCGCGTCATCGAAATGCTCAAAGGTGCCATGGCTGAATGCCGTCTTGGCAACCCTGAGCGCCTGTCCGTGGACATCGGTCCGGTTATCGACGCCGAAGCCAAGGCCGGTATCGAGAAGCACATCCAGGGCATGCGTGACAAAGGTCGTAGCGTGTACCAGGTGGCCATCGCCAACAGCGAAGAAGTCAAACGCGGCACCTTCGTGATGCCGACGTTGATCGAACTGGAAAGCTTCGACGAGCTGCAACGGGAGATCTTCGGCCCGGTGCTGCACGTGGTGCGCTACAAGCGCAAGGACATCGACCAACTGATCGACCAGATCAACGCGTCCGGCTACGGCCTGACCCTGGGCGTACACACCCGCATCGACGAGACCATCGCCAAGGTGATCGACAACGTCAACGCCGGTAACGTCTACGTCAACCGCAACATCGTCGGCGCCGTAGTCGGCGTGCAACCGTTCGGCGGCGAAGGCCTGTCGGGGACTGGCCCGAAAGCCGGTGGTCCGTTGTACCTGTACCGTTTGTTGTCGACCCGTCCTACCGACGCGATCGAACAATCCTTCGCTCGCGGCGACGCGATCGCAGCACCAGACGTCCGCCTGCGTGATGCCATGAGCAAACCGCTGACCGCGCTGAAAGCCTGGGCCGACAGCAACAAGTTCGCTGACTTAAGCACCCTGTGCGTACAGTTCGCGACGCAATCGCAAAGCGGGATCACCCGTGTTCTGGCGGGCCCGACCGGCGAGCGCAACAGCTACGCCATCCTGCCGCGCGAACACGTGCTGTGCCTGGCGGACGTCGAAGGCGATTTGCTGACCCAACTGGCGGCGGTATTGGCCGTGGGCGGCTCGGCGGTATGGCCGGACGCTGAACCGGGCAAGGCCCTGTTCGCACGCCTGCCGAAAGAAATCCAGGCGCGGATCAAGCGGGTGGCTGACTGGACCAAAGACGAGGTGGTAATTGATGCGGTTCTGCATCATGGCCATTCCGATCAGTTGCGCGCGGTGTGCCAGCAAGTGGCCAAGCGTGCCGGGGCGATCGTTGGGGTTCATGGTTTGTCGCAAGGCGAGACCAACATTGCGTTGGAGCGCTTGGTGATCGAGCGGGCGTTGAGCGTTAACACTGCTGCTGCAGGTGGTAATGCCAGTTTGATGACGATCGGTTAAACCGCAATAGAACCGGGCGCCTGCAATGGGTGCCCGGTGTTTTAGAAGCAAGATCTTTTGCTTCTCCATCACCAAGATCAATCATCCTGTTCAGCCTCTATTCCCGCGCCTAGACTCGGTCCATCCCAAATAAAGGTAGGCCGCCATGTCCGAGACGTTGCTCAGTTCCCGCAATCTGGCTTTCGAGCTGTATGAAGTCCTTGATGCCGAGGGCCTGACCCAGCGTGAGCGGTTCGCCGAGCACAACCGCGAGACCTTCGATGCTGCTATTGGCACCGCCCGCAGCATCGCCGAGAAATTCTTCGCCCCGCACAACCGCAAGGGCGACGAAAACGAGCCGCGCTATGAGGACGGTCAGGCAATTCTGATTCCGGAAGTGAAACCGGCGGTGGATGCGTTCCTCGAAGCCGGTTTCCTCAACGCCGCGCGCAGTTTCGACGCTGGCGGCATGCAACTTCCTACACTGCTGTCCCAAGCCTGCTTTGCGCACTTTCAGTCGGCCAACGCGGCGTCGACCTCCTACCCGTTCCTGACCATGGGCGCGGCGAACCTGATTGAAAGCTTCGGCACCGATGAGCAGAAGCAGCGCTTCCTGCAACCGATGATCGACGGCCGCTTCTTCGGCACCATGGCCCTCACCGAGCCCCATGCCGGCTCGTCGCTGTCGGATATTCGTACTCGCGCCGAGCCTGCGTCCGACGGTACCTATCGACTCAAGGGCAACAAGATTTTCATCTCCGGCGGTGATCATCCGCTGTCGGAAAACATCGTGCACATGGTGCTGGCCAAACTGCCGGACGCGCCAGCCGGGGTGAAGGGGATTTCGCTGTTTATCGTGCCCAAGTTTCTGGTCAACGATGACGGTAGCCTGGGCAAACGCAACGACGTGTTGCTGGCCGGGCTGTTCCACAAGATGGGCTGGCGCGGCACCACGTCCACCGCGCTGAACTTTGGCGACAACGGCGAGTGTGTCGGCTATCTGGTGGGCAAACCGCACCACGGTTTGAGCTACATGTTCCAGATGATGAACGAGGCACGAATTGGCGTCGGCATGGGCGCGGTGATGCTCGGTTACGCCGGTTACCTGTATTCCCTGGAATACGCCCGCGAGCGGCCGCAAGGTCGAGTACCGGATAGCAAGGATCCGACCACCGCACCGGTGGCAATCATTCAGCACGCCGACGTCAAGCGCATGCTGTTGACCCAGAAAGCTTACGTCGAAGGTTCGTTCGACCTTGGGCTGTACGCGGCGCGACTGTTCGACGACACCACCACGCTTGAGGGCGAAGCCGAGCGCAAACAGGCTCATGAGCTACTGGATTTGCTGACGCCGATCGTCAAATCCTGGCCGTCGGAGTTCTGCCTGAAGGCCAACGAACTGGCGATCCAGATTCTCGGCGGCCACGGTTACACCCGCGAGTATCCGGTGGAGCAGTATTACCGCGACAACCGCCTGAACCCGATCCATGAGGGGACTCACGGCATTCAGTCGCTGGACTTGCTGGGGCGAAAACTGGCGCAGAACGGGGGTGCGGGACTCAAGCAACTGATCCGTCTGATCGCCAGCACCGCCGAGCGGGCCCAGGCGCATGAATCATTGACGCCACTGCGCGAACCGCTGGAGAAACTGGTGGCACGCCTGCAAACCGTGACCATTGGCCTGCTGACCGATCTGGCTCAGGGCAAGGTCAACAGCAGCCTGGCGAACTCGGCGCTGTACCTGAAAGTGTTTGGTCATACGGTGATCGGCTGGCGCTGGCTGGAGCAGGCGATTCGCGCGCAGGAAGGGTTGGCCAAGGGCAATGTGGCGGATGAGAGCTTCTATAAAGGCAAGCTACAGGCGGCGCGCTATTTCCTGACGTGGGAAGTGCCGGGTTGTCACCATGAACTGGTAATTCTTGAGGCGCGGGATGATGTTTGCCTGGGCATGCGGGATGAGTGGTTTTGATCGGGGCTTTGTGGCGAGGCTGACATCCAATCGCGGGCAAGCCCGCGATTGGTGTCACCACCGCCTACACAATCTTTAGTTGAGTTTGAAACTGCCCATCTGCCGCGCCAGGTCATCGGCCAACCGCTGCAACGTCTGACAATCTTCCCGACAAGCCCTGACTTCCCCCGCCGTCGCTCGAGCCAGATCGGAAATCCCCTGCACGTTGCGGTTAATTTCTTCCGTTACCGCCGACTGCTCTTCCGTCGCCGTCGCCACCTGATGGTTCATGTCACTGATGCGCTCGACCTGCCCGGTAATCGCCGTCAACGACGCACCGGTGCGCTGACTCGACTCAACGCCGGTACCGGTCGCCGTTTGCCCGGCGTGCATTGAAGACACTGCATTCTCTGCGCCCTGCTTGAGGCTGCCGATCATCTGCTGAATTTCGTCGGTGGACGACTGAGTCCGCCGTGCCAGGGTCCGCACTTCATCGGCGACCACCGCAAACCCGCGCCCCATGTCCCCGGCCCGCGCCGCTTCGATGGCTGCGTTCAGTGCCAGCAAATTGGTCTGCTCGGAGATCCCGCGAATCACTGCCAACACCTGATCGATGGACGCCACCTGATGGGCTAACTCGCCCACCGCGCCGGCGGCGATACCAATCTCATCGGACATGCTTTCAATATGCCGAATCGACCCGCCCACCACTTCCCGCGCCTGCAACGCTTCATCGCGCGCCGATTGCGAAGCGACGGCCGCGTTGCCGGCGTTCTGCGCGATTTCCTGCACGGTCAGGCCCATCTCGTGGACGGCGGTGGCGACCATATCCGTCATTTCCTGCTGACGACCGGAGCGCTCGGCGGTGTTGTCCACCACCCGCGCCACCTGACTGACAGCCATACGCAAACGCTCACTGGTGGTCAGCACTTCACCGATCATCTCGCGCTGACTGTCCAGGAAACGATTGAAGCCGCGAGCCAGGTCACCGAGTTCGTCGGCGCGACTGGAATCTAACCTGTGGGTCAAATCTCCACCACCGCTACCGATGGCTACCAGCGCCGCTGTTACCTGACGAATCGGTCGTACCAACCCACGGGCGAGCACCACCACCAACAACAGGCACACCAACGCTACCGCCAGACCGATGCCGCTGCTCATCCGCATGGCGCGGCGGGCTTCGGCGTAGATCTGCGACTGCGGCACTTCGGCCACGAGGGTCCAGCCCAAATCACGCAGCGGCAGGCTCAATGCCAGAAAGTCTTCGCCATCGCGGACAAAACTGCTGGTGGCGAACGCGGTGGAGGTAGAGAGCTGCCCCATGACCGCTTGCGCCGCCGCAGCGCCAATCTGTTCGACCAGCGTACGTTTGCCGCTGAACTGCGCCTCGGGATGAACCTGGATCAAACCGTCGGAGCGCACGAGATAGACCTTGCCGCGCTCACCGAAGTTGAAGTTGTGGATCAGCTCCGACAGCTCTTTCATGCTCAAACCCAGCCCGGCAACGCCCACGACTTTGCCGGCCTGCTCGACCTTGAGGTCGATGAACAGCGCCAACTCACCGGTAGCGGTGTCATTGTCGATATTGAGGGTGCGCGGCTGATGGCTGTCGAGGAACGCATAGAACCAGGCGTCACTGGGGTTGGCGCGGCTGAGCGTACGGTCCAGGCCTTTTTCAGTGAAGTAGTGGTTTGAAGCAGCACCGATAATCAGCGCGGTGAAGGCTTTGTGCTCGGCACGAAGGCCTTCCAGATAACTGACGAAGCCAGCGGTCTGGGCACTGTTTTCACCTCCAGCCAACCAGTCGCGCACCATGCGGTTACTGGCGATGTCCTTGGCCGCGGTGAGGGGTTGAACGAGGATTCGTTCGATATCGTTGCGCATCGCTTCGATGCTCGACGGCAGCGCTTGCTCGACCAGATAGCGCTGGGCAAGGCGGTTGACCACGAGGGTATAAACGCCAACCACGATCAGAATACTGACCAGCAGGGCGGTGCCCATGCTCAGGATCAACTGCCATTGAATACTGCGTCGCCAGAACTGCATGGAGCACCCCCAAAGAATAAGAGGCTGAAACACTGCAACAGCCATGCCGATTGTATACAACTAAATCGACAATTTATTCTTTGGTTGTGCGCAAAGCCGATCAGGCCTGATTGATCGTCTTGGCGATCACTTCAACCGTGGCGCTGACTTGCTCTTGGTAACGGTCGAGTTCGAGCTTGTGCTGCTTTTGCATTTCGATCTGCTGCGAGCACAGATTCATCGCCGCCAGCACCAGCAAGCGGTCGCCGATCAGCGCCGGGTACTTCTTTTTGGTCTCGGCCAGAGCGGCTTTCAACATTAGTGCGGCATCCAGCAGGGTCTGTTCTTCCCCGGCCGGCGCCTTGATCGAATAGTCCTCACCCAGAATCGAGACGACTTTTACCCCTGCGGCGCCGTAACTCATGCGCTGACAGGGCCGGCGCTGACGCGCTCAACCAGCGCCTGGATGCGCGCGGCGGTAGCGCCTTGTTTCTCTTCCTGCTCCATCAGGCTCAGCTGCAGGCTTTCGTTTTCTTCCTTGACCTGGGCCAGTTCTGCACTCAGGGATTGCTGGGTGCCAAGCAGGGTCTGGTTCTGTTGCACCAGGTCGCTGACCAGTTGTTCCAATTGGCTTAGGGATGCTTCTAACATTTTGATTTTCCGGGCATTTTCAAAGGGCGCGTACGATAAAGAAAAGTCACTGTGGAAGCCAGGGTTATGCAGGCGCAAGGCCTTGATTTTCCTGGCGGGCGACCTTCCTCGCGAGTTTTAAAGACTGCGATTGACGGCTCTGGTTCCTGCACTTCGTCGTCGCGGCCCTTCTGCGACAAATGCGCGCAGCGACTCAAGACTTTAGTCGTATGACCGATAAGTCATCCATACAACAGTCTCAGCCTCGCACGGAGGCGCTTTTTTCGGTGAACACCATGTCCCTAAGAAATATGAATATCGCACCGCGGGCGTTCCTCGGTTTCACCCTGATTGGCGCCATGATGCTGATCCTGGGTGTGTTCGCCCTGAACCAGATGAGCAAAATCCGCGGTGCCGCCGAGGAGATCACCTCAAACAGCGTACCGAGCATCAAAAGCCTCGACGAATTCACTCAGCTGACTCTGCGCCTGCGCGTACTGTCTTATCGCCTGTTGGTGAATCGTGAGCCGGACGTCCAGCAGAAAACCATCGAGCTGCTGGAAACCCGTAACCAGCAGATCCGAGCGGCTCAGACAGCCTACGAAAAACTGATCGCCAGCCCGCAGGAACGTGCAGCCTATGATCAGTATGTGCAGTTGCTGGCTCAGTACCGCCAGATCGAAGACCGGATGAAGAGCCTGTCGCGCAACAATCAGGTCGAAGAACTGCGCACGCTGCTCAACACCGATTTGCTGAACAATTCTGAAGCCATCAAACACCGTGCTCAACCGCTTGCTGGAGATCAACACCCAGCAGACCGTCGACACCAACCAGCAAGCCGCCGACCAGTACTCGTCGGCCTTCAACCTGGTGGTGACCCTGTTGGTCATCGCCACCGGCCTGACCCTGCTGTTCGCTTGGCTGCTGACCAACAGCATCACCAAACCGATCGCCAACGCCCTGAGCGCCGCCGAAGAAATCGCCGAAGGCAACCTGACACGCCCGATCACGGTCGATGGCGCAGACGAAGCCGGTCGTCTATTGGCCGCCATGGCGAAGATGCAGGAAAAACTGCGCGACACCCTGCAACGGATTTCCGGTTCCGCCACACAACTGGCCTCCGCCGCGGAAGAGCTCAACAGCGTCACCGACGAAAGCGCCCGTGGCCTGACCCAGCAAAATAACGAAATCGAACAAGCCGCCACCGCCGTCAACGAAATGACCAGCGCCGTGGAGGAAGTCGCGCGCAATGCCGTGAGCACTTCCGAAGCCTCGAAAAACGCCACCACTTCGGCGGGCGACGGCCGTGACCTGGTACAGGAAACCGTCAGCGCCATCGAACGCATGAGCGCCGACGTACAGAGCACCGCCACCCTGATCGGCGATCTGGCCAACGAGTCGCGCGACATCGGCAAAGTGCTGGATGTGATTCGCGGCCTGGCTGACCAGACCAACCTGCTGGCACTGAACGCCGCCATCGAAGCGGCCCGCGCCGGTGAAGCCGGTCGTGGTTTTGCGGTGGTTGCCGACGAAGTGCGTGCCCTGGCCCATCGCACCCAGCAGTCGACCAGCGAAATCGAACGCATGATCGGCAGCATCCAGAGCGGTACCGAACACGCCGTGGATTCGATGCGCAACAGCACCGAACGCGCCGAGTCGACGTTGAACATCGCACGCGGTGCCGGCATGTCGCTGGACACCATCAACAGCGCCATCGTCGAAATCAACGAGCGCAACCTGGTGATCGCCAGTGCGGCCGAAGAACAGGCGCAAGTGGCCCGTGAAGTGGACCGCAATCTGGTGAACATCCGTGACCTGTCGGTGCAATCGGCCACCGGTGCCAACCAGACGAGTGCGGCCAGTAATGAGCTGTCGCGCCTGGCGCTGGACCTGAACAACATGGTTGGGCGGTTTAGTCTGTAACGGCTCCCCCCTGTGGCGAGGGGGCTTGCCCCCGTTCGGCTGCGAAGCAGTCGCAAATTAACCCACGCGTTGAACCTGGCGCACCGCAGCGCCGGCTTTGGGGTCGCTGCGCGACCCAACGGGGGCAAGCCCCCTCGCCACAGGGGATGATCGCCGTTAAAAGCTTTTTGACAGCATCACATTTCAACAGGTTAGAATCGCTGGCACGCAGACTGCATGGTCAGTTTGTGCCCGCCTTTAGCTTTCTGGAGTACTGCCTTTGAATGCAACGACCATCAACAGCCTGTTCTTGATCGGCGCGTTGCTGGTAGGTGCGAGCATTCTGGTGAGCTCACTTTCATCGCGCCTCGGTATTATTATCCCGATTCTGGTGATCATCCTCGCGGTGGGCATGTCAGCCGGTGTCGACGGCGCCGGTATTATTTTCGATAACTACCCCACGGCCTATCTGGTCGGCAACCTCGCCCTGGCAGTGATCCTGCTCGACGGCGGCTTGCGCACCCGGGTGGCGAGTTTTCGCGTGGCGTTATGGCCGGCACTGTCGCTGGCCACGGTGGGGGTGTTGATTACCACCGGGCTGACCGGGATGGCGGCGGCCTGGTTATTCAACCTGAACCTGATTCAGGGCCTGCTGATCGGCGCCATCGTCGGCTCCACCGATGCCGCGGCCGTGTTCTCGCTGCTGGGCGGCAAAGGCCTGAACGAACGGGTGACCGCGAGCCTGGAGATCGAATCCGGCAGCAACGACCCGATGGCGGTGTTCCTCACCGTAACCCTGATCGACATGCTCGCCAGCGGTCAGACCGGCCTGCACTGGAGCCTGCTCGGGCACTTGCTGCGTGAGTTCGGTATCGGCGGCGTCATCGGCCTGGGCGGCGGTTGGCTGATGCTGCAACTGGTTAACCGCATCCATTTAGCCACCGGCCTTTATCCAATTCTGGTCATCGCCGGCGGATTAGTTGTGTTCGCCCTGACCAACGCCCTGCACGGCAGCGGCTTTCTGGCGGTGTACCTGTGCGGCCTGGTGATCGGCAACCGTCCGGTGCGCAGCCGTCACGGCATTTTGCATATGCTCGACGGCATGGCCTGGCTGGCCCAGATCGGCATGTTCCTCGTGTTGGGACTGCTGGTCACGCCCCATGACCTGCTGCCGATTGCCCTGCCGGCGCTGGGCCTGGCGCTGTGGATGATTCTGTTTGCCCGTCCGCTATCGGTCCTGGTCGGCCTGCTGCCCTTCAAGGCGTTCCATGGGCGCGAAAAGGCCTTCATCTCCTGGGTTGGACTGCGCGGCGCCGTACCGATCATTCTGGCGGTGTTCCCGCTGATGGCGGGGCTGCCCAATGCGCAGCTCTATTTCAATCTGGCGTTCTTTATCGTGCTGGTGTCGCTGCTGGTGCAAGGCACAAGCCTGCCCTGGGTCGCCAAGCTCTTGAAAGTGACCGTCCCGCCGGAGCCCCTGCCCATCTCCCGATCAGCGCTGGAAGTGCATGTCACCAGCGAGTGGGAGCTGTTCGTTTATCGCCTCGGAGCCGAGAAATGGTGCATCGGTTCTCCCCTTCGCGAGCTGAAAATGCCCGAAGGCACCCGTATCGCAGCCCTGTTTCGTGGCCAGCAACTGCTCCATCCGTCGGGTAGTACGGTACTCGAAGTCGATGATTTGCTCTGCGTGATCGGCCATGAACACAACCTTCCGGCCCTCGGAAAACTCTTCAGTCAGGCCCCGCAACGGGGGCTGGATTTGCGCTTCTTCGGCGACTTCGTACTCGAAGGAGATGCCCAACTGGGCGCGGTTGCTGCCCTGTACGGGTTGAAAGTCGAAGGCATCGACCCGAACATGTCCCTGGGCCACTTCATTGCCCAGAAAGTGGGCGGTGCTCCAGTCGTCGGTGACCAGGTGGAATGGAACAACACCCTGTGGACCGTCGCCGTCATGGAAGGGAACAAGATCGGTAAAGTGGGCGTCAGATTTCCCGAAGGAAGTCGCCCCGGCCCCGGCTTGTTCCTCTAAACTCCATTCTTCGTCTCGTTTTGATCGGTCTTTATGTCAACTCTGCGCACCTTTTTCATCATGGCCCTGCTGGGCTTGAGTCTTTCCATAAGCAATCTGCAAGCTGCCGAGCCGCCCTCCAGCGAAGCCGTGCAGGCGAGCCTGGACAAGATCGCCGACCGCAAACTGCCGGAAGCCGATCAGAAAGCCCTGCAAGCCGTGCTGCAGAGCACGCTCACCCAGCTCAACAATCAGAGCGATTACGATCAGAAGCTGATCAATCTCAAGCAGCAGTTGGCCAACGCACCAAGGCAGAACATCGAGAACCAGCGTGAACTGACCCGCCTCAAGGCCACCAAAGTGGTGCCGGTGGGACAGCGCTATACCAAAGAGACGATTCAGCAGCTCGAACAACTGTTGACCGAACGCTCCACCCAGCAGAGCGATCTGCAAAAAGCCCTGGCCGAAGCGAACAGTCTGATCATCACCGCACAGACCCGCCCCGAACGCGCCCAGGCCGAAATATCTGCCAGCCAGACGCGCATCCAGCAGATCAACAACACCCTCAAGCTCGGCAAGGACAGCGGCAAGACCTTGACCGCCGAGCAACGCGATCAGCTCAACGCCGAACTCGCGGCGCTGAACGCCTTGATCCCGCTGCGTCGTCAGGAATTGGCCGGCAATAGCCAGTTGCAGGATCTGGGCAACAGCCAGCATGACTTGCTGTCGGAAAAATCCGCACGCCTGGACCAGGAAATCCAGGACCTGCAGACCCTGATCAACCAGAAACGCCTGGCCCAGTCGCAAGAGACGGTGACCCAGCAATCCATCGAAGCGCAGAAGGCTGGCGGCAGCAGCCTGCTGGCCACCGAAAGCGCAGCCAACCTGAAGCTCTCCGACTACCTGCTCAAAAGCACCGACCGCCTCAACGAAGTCACTCAACAGAACCTGCAGACCAAGCAGCAACTGGACAGCGTGACCCAGAGCGATTCAGCGCTGGACGAGCAGATCAACGTCCTCAAGGGCAGCCTGCTGCTCTCCAAGATTCTCTACAAACAGAAACAGGCCCTGCCGCGTCTCAGGCTCGACCGCGATCTGGCGGATCAGATTGCCGACATTCGCTTGTATCAGTTCGAAGTCAGTCAGCAGCGGGAACTGCTCAGCAACCCGATAACCTATGTCGACAACTTGCTGGCGACTCAACAGCCCGAGCAAGTCACCCCGCAACTGCGCAAGAGCCTGCTGGAACTGGCCACCACCCGCGCGGACCTGCTGGAGCGTTTGAATCGCGAATTGAGCGCGGTGCTCAACGAGTCCATCACCCTGCAACTCAACCAGAAACAACTGCTCAGCACCGCGCAAAGTCTGCGGGCAACCCTCGATGAGCAAATGTTCTGGATTCCCAGCAACAAGCCGCTGGATCTTGAGTGGATACACGCCGTGCCGGAGCGCCTGGAACGTCAGGTCACTACCTTGCCATGGGCCTCGAGCCTGAGCGAACTGACCGATGGCCTGACGCAGCGGCCGCTACTGTTCCTGCCGCTGGCCTTTCTGATTGGCGCTCTGCTGTGGCGCCGCAAAAATCTTTATGCCCGCCTGAACAAGGTTCACCAGGACATCGGCCATTTCAAGCGCGACAGCCAGTGGCATACCCCCCAAGCGATTCTGATCAACATCCTGCTGGCGATGCCGGTATCCCTCGGCCTGGCCTTGTGCGGCCTGGCTTTGCAGATCGACGCCCGTGGGCAAAACGCCAATATGGGTGCGGCGCTGTTGCAGATGGCTCAAGCCTGGCTGGTGTTCTACACCGCCTACCGCATCCTCGCGCCGGGTGGCGTGGCTGAACTGCATTTCCGCTGGGAAAAACCTCAGGTCGAATTCCTTCAGGGCTGGATCCGCCGGCTCGGGCTGGTGGTGATGGCCTTGGTGACCGTGGTGGCAGTCGCTGAACTGCAACCGGCGATACTAGCCGATGACGTACTCGGCATGCCGGTGGTGCTGACCTGCTACGCCTTGATGGCCTGGCTGCTCAGCCGCCTGCTGGTCAGCAGCCCGACACACGAAAACGCATCGCTGTTCCGCAAGTCGGTGGGGGTTCTGTTCACCATCTTGCCAGTCGCATTGTTCGTTGCCGTGTGCTTTGGCTACTACTACACCGCGCTGAAACTCAGCGACCGGTTGATCAACACGCTTTACTTGCTGATGTTCTGGCTGGTGATCGAAGCCACCTTCGTGCGTGGTCTCAGCGTTGCGGCCAGGCGCCTGGCCTATCAACGCGCCCTGGCCAAACGGCAGGCCGCGAAAGAGGCCGGCGACGGTGAAGCGGTGATCGAAGAGCCGACCCTGGACATCGAGAAAGTCAACGAGCAGTCCCTGCGTCTGATCCGCCTGGCCCTGCTCGGCGGTTTCATCGCGGCGCTGTATTGGGTCTGGTCGGACCTGATCTCGGTGTTCTCGTACCTGGACAACATCACCCTCTACGAATACACCAGTGGCACCGGTGCCAACATGAGCATGGTGCCGATCAGTATCGGTGACATGCTCGGCGCGCTGATCATCATCGGCATCACCTTTGCACTGGCGCGCAACCTGCCGGGTTTGCTGGAAGTGTTTGTGCTGTCGAAGCTGAACCTGGCCCAGGGCAGTTCCTACGCCACGACCACGCTGTTGTCCTATGTGATCGCGGGCGTCGGTTTTGTCTCGACCCTGTCCACGCTCGGCGTGAGCTGGGACAAATTGCAATGGCTGGTGGCGGCGCTGTCGGTCGGTCTCGGTTTCGGGATGCAGGAGATCTTCGCCAACTTCATCTCCGGTATCATGATCCTGTTCGAACGCCCGGTGCGGATCGGCGACACCATCACCATCGGCAACCTGTCGGGCACGGTGAGCAAGATCCGCATCCGCGCCACCACCATCACCGACTTCGACCGCAAGGACATCATTGTCCCGAACAAGACGTTCATCACCGGGCAACTGATCAACTGGTCCCTGACCGACACCATCACCCGGGTAACCCTCAAGCTCGGCGTCGACTACGGCTCGGATCTGGACCTGGTGAAAGAACTGCTGCTCAAGGCGGCGCGCGATAACCCGCGCGTGCTGAAGGACCCGGAGCCTCACGTGTACTTCCTGAACTTCGGCGAAAGCACCCTTGACCACGAGTTGCGCATGCATGTGCGTGACCTCGGCGACCGTAACCCGGTACTCGACGAGGTTAACCGCTTCATCAATCGCGAGTTCAAGAAGCAGCACATCAACATCTCGTTCCGGCAGATGGAGGTCTACCTCAAGAACCTTCAGGGCCAGGAATACAAAATGGTGCCGATCGAGCCGGAAACCAAAACCATCATGCCGGTGGCCGCCAGCAAACCGCGGAGCGAGCCGCCACCTGTCGAACTCGACTAAGCGCTCTATCCCTAGCAGAATGCTCGGACATTCTGCTGGAGATGGCCGTTGAAAGCCCTCGACGAACTGACCTTCGACAATCGCTTCGCCCGCCTGGGCGACGCGTTCTCAACCCATGTGCTGCCTGAGCCCATCGCTGCTCCGCGACTGGTGGTCGCCAGCCCCGCCGCCATGGCGCTGCTGGACCTGGACCCGGCCGAGGCCGAAACACCAGTGTTCGCCGAACTGTTCGGCGGCCACAAGCTGTGGGCCGAAGCCGAGCCGCGGGCGATGGTCTATTCCGGGCATCAGTTCGGTTCCTATAACCCGCAACTGGGTGACGGTCGTGGCCTGTTACTGGGCGAGGTCTATAACGACGCCGGCGAGCATTGGGACCTGCACCTCAAGGGCGCCGGCCAGACGCCTTACTCGCGCATGGGCGATGGACGGGCGGTGCTGCGCTCCTCGATCCGCGAGTTTCTCGCCTCCGAAGCCCTGCATGCGCTGAACATTCCCACCACGCGCGCACTGTGCGTGATCGGCTCCGACACGCCGGTCTGGCGTGAGAAACAGGAACGCGCGGCCATGGTCCTGCGCTTGTCGCCGAGCCATGTGCGCTTCGGGCATTTCGAATTCTTCTACTACACCAAGCGCCCCGAGCAGCAGAAAGAACTCGGCGAGCACGTGCTGGCCATGCACTTCCCGCATTGCCTGGAACAGTCGGAACCGTACCTGGCAATGTTCCGCGAAATCGTCGAGCGCAACGCCGAGCTGATCGCCAAATGGCAGGCCTATGGGTTCTGCCACGGCGTGATGAACACCGACAACATGTCGATCCTGGGCATCACCTTCGACTTCGGCCCGTTCGCCTTCCTCGACGACTTCGACGCCCACTTCATCTGCAACCACTCCGATGACCAGGGCCGTTACTCCTTCAGCAACCAGGTGCCGATCGGCCAGTGGAACCTCAGCGCCCTCGCCCAGGCCCTGACGCCGTTCATCAGCGTCGAAGCCCTGCGCGAAACCCTCGGCCTGTACCTGCCACTGTTCCAGGCCCATTACCTGGACCTGATGCGCCGTCGTCTCGGTCTAACCACTGCCGAAGACGACGACCAGAAACTGCTGGAACACCTGCTGCAACTGATGCAGAACAGCGGCGTCGATTACAGCCTGTTCTTCCGCCGCCTCGGCGACGAGTCACCGGAGCAGGCCCTCGCCCGCTTGCGCGATGACTTCGTCGACATCAAGGGTTTCGATGCCTGGGGCGAGCTCTACATCGCTCGGGTTGCTCGTGAGGGCGTGATTGATCAGCAACAGCGCCGCAAACGAATGCATGCGGTGAATCCGCTGTACATCCTGCGCAACTATCTGGCGCAGAAAGCCATCGATGCGGCGCAAAGCGGCGACTATTCAGAAGTTCGTCGTTTGCATGCAGTACTGAGCAATCCGTTCGAGGAACAACCGGGGATGGAGAGCTACGCTGAGCGCCCACCGGAATGGGGCAAGCATTTGGAGATCAGTTGTTCGTCGTGAGTGGAAAAGCCCTCTTCGCAACCGAAGAAGATAATGGTCTAAAACCTATCGCCTTGATAAAGACCACCTTCGACTCCAGATCAGTTTCATAGACTGCCCAACTAAGAGCCAATCATGACTGACCCACTCCTCATCCCCTGCCCCCATTGCAACGGCCTGAACCGCATCCCTGCCGAGCGTCTCAACGACCATCCGAAATGCGGTCGCTGCAAGGCCGAAGTCCTGTTGAACAAGCCATTCGAATTGAAGCAAGGCGATTACGCCAGTCAGATCAAGGGCGATCTGCCGTTGCTGGTGGATGTGTGGGCAGACTGGTGTGGGCCGTGCAAATCGTTTGCGCCGGTGTTCGAGCAGGCGGCGGGGCAATTGGCGGGCAAGTGTCGGCTGGCCAAGCTGGACAGCGAGGCGAATCAGCAGCTGTCGGCGCAGCTGGGGATTCGCTCGATTCCCAGCCTGATTCTGTTCAAGAACGGCCGGGAAGTGGCTCGCCAGAGCGGGGCGTTCCCATTACCACAGCTGATGAGCTGGTTGCGCTGTCAGGGGATTTGAACCCCCTTCAACAAAAGGTAGGAGCAAATCAGGCAGTTTCCAGCAGGTTGTGCAGCTCAACGAACTGCAGGGTCAGTTTATGCCGCGGGTCGAGGTGGATCAGCGGCGTGTTGGCCTGATGGGATTCGCGCATGCGCACCGAACTCGCCAGGTACACCGGCAGTACCGGCAGCCCTTCGGCGATCAGTTCGTCGAGGATTTGCTGGGGCAGGCTGGCGCGGGCCTGGAACTGATTGACGACAATGCCTTCGACTTCCAGCCCTTCGTTGTGGTCATCCTTCAATTCTTCGATTTCCGCCAGCAGGCCATACAGTGCCTGACGCGAGAAACTGTCGCAGTCGAAGGGGATCAACACACGATCAGCGGCGATCAACGCCGAGACGGCATAGAAATTCAGCGCTGGCGGGGTATCGAGATAGATTCGGTCGTAATCGCCGTCCAGTTCCTCGAGCAGTTTGCGCAGCTTGTTGATCTTGTGTTTGGCCTCAAGCTTGGGCTGCAAGTCAGCCAGTTCGGCAGTGGCGGTGATGACGTGAAGGTTGTCGAACGGGGTTTCGTAGATGTCGACCTGGTTTTTCTTCGAGAACGGCCCGGAGGACAGGGTCTGCTTGAAGAAGTCGGCGATCCCCATCGGAATATCATCGCCGGTGAGCCCCGTCAGGTACTGAGTGGAGTTGGCCTGGGCATCGAGATCCACCAATAGCGTGCGATAGCCTTCGCTGGCGCTGACCGCCGCCAGATTGCAGGCAATGCTCGATTTGCCCACGCCACCTTTCTGATTGAACACCACGCGCCGCATGTCAAAACCTCCGTGTACCAAAGAATGACCGAGTGTAGTAGTCCACGGCGCTGCTTAGCTACCTCGCCGGCATCTGGACTACACAGTCATTGGTAAATTTCCCGCTGAAAAAGCTGCCAACGCGTCCATCGATAACCGATAGAGCCGACAGACGCGCCCGCTGCAATGTGGATAATGGCCAAACGACAGCTTTTTTTCGCGAACCAGACGGTACATTTCGTTGCGCAAAATGTAACCAGTATTTGCTACACGCCCGCTGCACCGGGATAATGCGCCCCACTCGGCGTTAAGCGCCACGTAAGGTCAGCCGTGGTTTTTGCGACTCACCGCGTCAAGGAAGCCCGCAGGGGCGGGATGAATGTCTGTGATCAACTTCAACATCGCCCAATGGCGCGCATGGGCCCCCGGGCTTGAAAGCGTGGATGATTGGCAGGCCTGGAGCCGACAACCGGTCGTGCTCGAGCGCAGCGATGCTGCCCCCGATGTGTCGTTTCTGCCGGCCATGCAACGCCGACGACTCAGCCGTCTGGCGCGGATGGCTTTCAGTGTCGGCTGGCCCTTGGCCGGAGCTCACCAGGACCTACCGTTGGTCTTTATTTCCCGCCACGGTGAAACCCCGCGCACCTTCGAAATCCTCAGTGACCTGGCCACCGACCAACCGTTGTCGCCCACCCAGTTCAGCCTGTCGGTGCACAACGCGGTCATCGGCCTGTGGTCGATCATGCGCGGCGAAACCAGCGAAATGACTGCTCTCGCCGCGGCCGGCGATGGCCTTGAACACGGCATGCTGGAGGCGGCGGCGCTGCTGGCCGAAGGCGCCCCCGCGGTACTGGTGGTAGTGACCGAAGAGCAACCGCCGACTGCCTACTCGGCCTGGATCGACGATGTGCCATTCCCTTATGCGGTTGGCCTGTTGATCACACCCGGTAATGAGTGGCAGCTGTCACTGAACAGCACCTCGCAGGCGTTGTCCAAACCCCACTGGCCCCATGCCCTGAATCTGTTGCGTACCCTGCTCGGCCAGCAGACTACCTGCCAACATGCCTGGAAAAATCGTGTATGGACCTGGCAACGCAACCCGTAACCGATAAAAACCGCGACGCCTATTACTGGCGCCTGCTGGCCACTGCCGCAAGCTTCACCCTGTTCGGGTTGAGCAGCTTGTGCCTGCGACTGGTGGTGTTCCCGCTGTTGAACTGCCTGCCGGGAGACGCTCAGGCTCATCGTCAGCGTGCGCGACATACGGTCAGCCGGTGTTTCTGGTTTTTCATTCGGTTCATGGCGCGCAGTGGCGTGCTGACCTATGACATTCAGGGCGCGGAAAAACTTGGACGGCCAGGCCAGATGATCGTCGCCAATCACCCCTCGCTGATCGACGTAGTGTTCCTGATCGGCCTGGTGCGCCACGCCAACTGCGTGGTCAAGAAAAGTCTCTGGGAAAACCCGTTCACCCGCGGCCCGCTACGCCGTACCGAATACATCAGCAACGATGGCAGCATGGACATGCTCGACGCCGCTGCCGAGGCGCTGAAAAGCGGTCAGACCCTGATCATATTCCCCGAAGGCACCCGGACCAAACCCGGCCAACCACCGGCCTTTCATCGGGGGGCTGCGGCAATCGCGCTGCGCGGTGCGAGAATCCTCACCCCGGTGATCATCAAGGTCAGCCCGACCACATTGACCAAGGCCGAACCCTGGTATCGCATTCCCAAACGCCGCGTGCACTTCAGTTTTCGCGTCGGGGCCGATATAGACCCACAGGCCTTCGCTACGCAGGGGCCTGCGCCTCAGGCCTCGCGCAAGCTCAATGATTATTTGCACCATTACTTTATTAAGGAGCTCGCCGAAGATGAGCGATCTGCACCGTGAGATAAAAGAACTGATCATCGAAGCACTGGGCCTCGAAGACATCAGCGTCGACGACATCGGCGACAACCAGACGCTGTTCGGCGAAGGCCTGGGCCTGGACTCGGTAGATGCCCTGGAACTCGGCCTGGCGATCCAGAAAAAGTACGGCATCAAAATCGATGCCGACGCCAAGGACACCCGTAATCACTTCACCAACGTGGCGAGCCTTGCGGCGTTCGTCACTGCAAAACAGGCAGCTTGAGACCGGACCATGCAAACTCGTGACGATATTTTCAATACCCTGCGCGATGCTCTGGTCGAACTCTTCGAGCTGGACCCCGAGCGCATAAGTCCGGAATCCAACCTGTATCAGGACCTGGAAATCGACAGCATCGATGCGGTCGACCTGATCGATCACATCAAGCGCCAGACTGGCAAGAAAATCGCCGCCGAAGAATTCAAATCGGTGCGTACCGTCAGCGACGTGGTCGAGGCGGTCTACCGTCTGGTTCAACCAGCCGCATGAGCCGACTGATCGGCCTTGGCCTGCTGCTGGCAGGTCTGCTGTACCCCTTTGCGGTGTATTTCGGCATGGAGCATTTCGCCCCGTGGCAGTTCGGCCTGCTGCTGGGTAGCCTGTGGCTGGCGCGGGCGCTGACCGGCGAACGGCGCCCCGGCAGCCTGTGGATGGCCATGGTCGCCATCGCGTTCTGCCTGCTGCTGGCGGTGTTCGACAGCCCGACGCTGTTGCGCTGGTACCCGGTGTTGATCAGCGCGTTCATGCTGGCGCTGTTCGGTCTGAGCCTGAAATATGGCCCGCCGATGGCCGAGCGCCTGGCCCGTCTGCGAGAGCCGGAATTACCGGCCAGGGCCATTCGCTATACCCGCCAGGTGACGATTGCCTGGAGCGTGTTTTTTCTCTGCAACGGCTTGTGCGCCGCCGCCCTGACCCTTTGGGCGCCGCTGAGTTGGTGGATGTTGTACACCGGCCTGATCTCCTATGGATTGATCGGCCTGATGTTTGCCATTGAATGGCTCATACGACAACGGGTACGAGGCCACCCATGAATTGGATAAAACTTGAGCAACTGTTGCTCAAGGCTCGGCCGGACCGTGTCGTGACGGCCGAACCGGCGCTGAATCACGCGCAACTGTGCGAACAGGCCTTGAGCCTGGCTGCCGGCCTGCAAGCTCAGGGCGTGCAGCGCATGGCCGTGCACCTTGAGGACGCCGCCGACCTGGCCATCGCCCTGCTCGGCGCCTGGCGTGCCGGGGTCCGCGTGCTGTTGCCCGCCGACCTGCAAGCACAGACACGCCAGCGCTGGTCGAGCGAGGTCGATCTGTGGCTGAGCGATCAGGCCGACGATGCGCACCTGAACGATTACCGGCATCCACCGCTACCGGCCGTCCCACTGGATCTGGATCGCTGTCATTTGAGCCTGTGCACCTCCGGCTCCAGTGGCGAACCCAAGCGCATCGATAAAACCCTGCGCCAACTGGCCAATGAAGTTCAGGCGCTGGAGCATTTGTGGGGCGCTGATCTGGGCGAAGCCTGCATCATCGGCAGCGTCGCCACCCAGCATATCTACGGGCTGCTGTTTCGGGTGCTGTGGCCGTTATGCGCCGGGCGCGCGTTCGTACGCAAGCAATTGGCCTTCCCGGAAGACTTGCAACGCGCCAGCCGCGAACACCCGGCCTTCGCCTGGGTCGCCAGCCCGGCGCTGCTCAAGCGCATGGGCGACAACCTCGATTGGCCAGCGCTGAGCGCGGTGCGCCGAGTGTTTTCCTCCGGTGGCGCGCTGCCCGCCGACGCGGCGCAAAGCCTGCATGAGCGCCTGCAACAATGGCCGACAGAGATCCTCGGCAGTTCGGAAACCGGCGGCATCGCCTGGCGTCAGGGGCAGGATCTCTGGCAACCCTTCGCCAGCGTGGAGCTGAGCCAGGACAGCGACGGCGCCCTGCTTATCGCATCGCCGTATTTGCCAACGGGCCATATCGAACACACCGCCGATGCCGCGCGCATCGCCGCCGACGGCCGTTTCGAGCTGTTGGGACGGCTGGACCGGATCGTCAAACTGGAAGAAAAACGTATCTCGCTACCGATGCTCGAACAAGCGCTGATGGCTCACCACTGGGTCGCCGAAGCGCGCCTCGGTGTGGTTCAGGAAAATCGCGCCTCCTTAGGTGCGCTGCTGGTACTCAGCGAGCAAGGCTTGTATGCCTTGCGCAATCAGGGACGACGCAGCCTCACTCAAGCATTGCGCCAGCATCTGAGCCAGCACTGTGAAACGCTGGCCCTGCCACGACGCTGGCGTTTGCTACGGCAACTGCCGCTGAACGCACAGGGCAAACTGCCCCAGGCCGAAGTTGAAGCCTTGCTGCTGGCGCCCCGCCCAAAGGCGCCGCAAGTGCTGGAGCAGGTCGAAGTCGATGGCGAGTGGAGCCTGCAACTGGCCGTCCCGCCAGACCTGGCATATTTCAGCGGGCACTTTCCCCGGGCGCCGGTATTGCCCGGCGTGGTGCAGGTGGATTGGGCGTTGAGCCTGGGCCAGCAATTGATGAATCTGCCGGCAAAATTCGCCGGTATGGAAGTGCTGAAATTTCAGCAACTGGTGCGTCCTGGCGATGAAGTCCAGTTGCACCTGCGCTTCGACCCGGTGCGTGGCAAATTGTATTTCGCCTATCGCAATGAAACCGCCACCTGCTCCAGCGGGCGGATTTTGCTGGAGGCTGCCGGCGATGCATAAGCTGTGGCGAGGGAGCTTGCTCCCGCTGGGCTGCGAAGCGGCCCCAAAACCATCCGGCGCAGACTTCATGGCGAGCGCTTCGCGCTCGAACGGGAGCAAGCTCCCTCGCCACAGTCAGTCTCTGCACAACCAGGGTTCTGTGGAGGTTTCAGATGCATAACCCCTGCGCCGTCATCCCGGTCTACAACCACGAAACCGCAATCACCGCTGTGCTCGAAGCGTTGCTCGCCAATGGCCTGCCATGCATTCTTGTGGACGATGCCAGCAACCCGGCCTGTGCGAAGGTGCTTGACCAATTGGCGCAGCGCGACAGAGTTTACCTGATCAGGCTCACCGTCAATCAGGGCAAGGGTGGCGCAGTGATGACCGGCCTGCGGGAGGCCTCGCGCCTGGGCTTCAGCCATGCCTTGCAGGTGGATGCCGATGGCCAGCACGACCTGCAAGACGTCAAAGTCTTCATCGAATACTCACGCAACCATCCCGAGGCGGTGATCTGTGGCTATCCACAATACGACGCCAGCGTGCCGAAAGGTCGTTTGTACGCCCGCTACCTGACTCACGTCATGGTCTGGATCAACACCCTATCGCTTCAGATTCGCGACTCGATGTGCGGTTTCCGTGTCTATCCATTACCGCCAACCCTGGCATTGATCGACTCGGCCAGGATCGGCAAGCGCATGGACTTCGACTCCGACATTCTGGTTCGCCTGGCCTGGCGCAATCTGCCGATGCAGTGGCTGAAAACCAGGGTCCATTACCCTCTGGATGGCGTTTCGCATTTCCGTCTGTTCTACGACAACGTGCTGATTTCGGGCATGCACACCCGGCTATTCTTCGGCATGTTGCTGCGGGCTCCGGTGATCCTCTGGCGACGGTGGCGAGCATGAGCGACAACGCAGACAAACAGCACTGGGCCGACCGCCAGGAGCGTGGCAGTTTCTGGCTGATGAAGTTCACCGCATTCTGCGCAAAAGTGCTGGGCCGCCGACTATTGAGCCCACTTCTGTATGGCATCGTGCTGTATTTTTTCCTGTTCGGACGCAGCGCCCGCCAAAGCGCCTGGCAATACCAGCAGCGGCTCGCCGACTGGAGCACTCGCACTGAATTGCGCCCGACCCATTGGCGGGTGTTCGGCCAGTTCATGGCCTTCGCCGACTCCATGCTCGACAAACTCGACGTGTGGAATGGCAAGCTGAGCATCGAGCAGATCGAAATCATCGACCCGGCTCTGCTGCGCAATCAACTGCGCGGCATACGCGGGCAAATGCTGGTAGGCGCACATCTGGGCAATCTCGAGGTCTGCCGGGCGTTGGCCGAGATCGGTGAGAAAGTCACCATGAACGTGCTGGTGCACACCAAGCACGCCGAGCAATTCAACCGTCTGCTGGGCGAAGCCGGGGCAACCAATCTGCGGTTGATTCAGGTCAGCGAGCTGGACCCGGTGATCATGCTGCAACTGCATGAACGCCTGGAACGCGGCGAATGGCTGGCCATCGCCGGCGACCGCGTACCACTGCATGGCGGGCGCAGCGTGACGGTGGATTTTCTCGGTCATCAGGCAGCCTTCCCCCAAGGCCCTTGGCTGCTGGCCGGGCTGCTGAAATGCCCGGTCAATCTGTTGCTGTGCCTGAAAAAACCCACGGGCGACTATCGACTGACCCTCGAACCGTTCACCGAGGCGGTGGTATGGAAGCGCAACGACCGCGAACAGGTCATTCATCAGTGGGCCTCCCGCTACGCCGAACGCTTGGGTCACTATTGCCTCGAAGCACCCCAACAATGGTTCAACTTTTACCCTTTCTGGAAGACCGATGACGACGCCAACGCTTGAGCCGGTAACCTTCGGCGAGCTCCCTTTGCGCATCGAAGACGTGCTGGCCCTGGCCAACCGTCAGGTGCCGACGCAGTTGCAAGGCGACGCCGGGTTTCGCCAGCGCATCGCCAAGGGTCCGCAGTTCCTTGACTCCCTGCTGGACAAGGAAGGCGTGATCTATGGCGTGACCACCGGTTACGGCGACTCCTGCGTGGTGGCGGTACCGCTGCACCACGTCGAAGCCCTGCCCCGTCACCTGTATACCTTCCACGGCTGCGGCCTGGGCAAACTGCTCGACGCCCAAGCGACCCGCGCGGTGCTGGCGGCGCGTTTGCAGTCGTTGTGCCAAGGCGTGTCCGGGGTAAGGGTAGAGCTGCTGGAGCGCCTGCAAGCGTTCCTTGAACACGACATTCTGCCGTTGATTCCGGAAGAAGGTTCGGTGGGCGCCAGCGGTGATCTGACGCCACTGTCCTATGTCGCCGCCACCTTGTCCGGCGAGCGCGAAGTGATGTTCCGCGGTTTACGTCGACAAGCCGCCGATGTGCACCGCGAACTCGGCTGGGAACCGCTGGTGCTGCGTCCCAAAGAAGCCTTGGCCCTGATGAATGGCACTGCCGTCATGACCGGCATCGCCTGCCTGGCGTTCGCTCGTGCCGATTACCTGCTGCAACTGGCCACGCGCATCACCGCACTGAACGTGGTCGCCCTGCAAGGCAACCCGGAGCATTTCGACGAGCGCCTGTTCGCCGCCAAGCCCCATCCAGGGCAGACACAAGTCGCTGCGTGGTTGCGCAAGGATCTGGCGATCGATGCGCCGACCGCGCCGCTGCATCGCCTGCAAGACCGTTACTCCCTGCGTTGCGCGCCGCACGTACTCGGCGTACTGGCCGACAGCCTGAACTGGCTGCGTTCATTTATCGAGATCGAGCTCAACAGCGCCAACGACAACCCGATCATCGACGCCGAAGCCGAACGTGTGCTGCACGGCGGGCACTTCTACGGCGGCCACATCGCGTTCGCCATGGACAGCCTCAAGACGCTGGTGGCCAACGTCGCCGACTTGCTTGACCGCCAGCTCGCCCTGTTGGTGGATGAGCGTTACAACCATGGTTTGCCGAGTAACCTGTCCGGCGCCACCGCCGACCGCGCGATGCTCAACCATGGCTTCAAGGCGGTGCAGATCGGCACCAGCGCCTGGACCGCCGAAGCCCTGAAAAACACCATGCCGGCCAGTGTTTTCTCACGCTCCACCGAGTGCCACAACCAGGACAAAGTCAGCATGGGCACCATCGCCGCCCGCGACGCCATCCGCGTGCTGGAGCTGACCGAACAGGTCGCCGCCGCTACCTTGCTCGCCGCCAACCAGGGCGTCTGGCTGCGTGGCCAGGCTGAAGACGCGCGGCCACTGCCACCGGCCCTGGCCGCGATGCACGAAGAGTTGGCCAGGGACTTCCCACCGGTCATCGAAGACCGTGCTCTGGAAGGTGAATTGCGCCTGTGCCTGCAACGTATCGCCGCACAACACTGGAGGCTGCATGCGTAGCAAGGGAGTGCTTCACACCGACACGGAAATCCTCGTACCGTTCTTTGACGTCGACACCATGAACGTGGTCTGGCACGGCCATTACGTCAAATACCTGGAAGTCGCCCGCTGTGCGCTGCTGGACAGGATCGGCCACAACTACGACGCCATGGTGGCGTCGGGTTATGCCTGGCCGGTGATCGACTTGCAGCTGCGCTATGTACGCGGCGCGGTGTTCGGCCAGAAGCTGAATGTGCGCGCCAGCCTGGTGGAGTGGGAAAACCGCCTGAAGATCAATTACCTGATCAGCGATCTGGCGACCGGCGAACGCCTGACCCGCGCTGTTTCAGTGCAGGTCGCCGTCGACATGAGCAGCCGCGAAATGCAGCTGGCTTCACCCAAGGTGTTTACCGACGCGGTTGAAAGGGTGCTGCCATGAATTCGTTTTTCAAATGCCTTGGCGCTTTAGCATTGCTCGGGCTTTCATCGTTGGCACAGGCCTTCGATCTGCAACAACTGAGCGATCAACTGGCCAAACCCGATGTGATCCACGGCAACTTCATCCAGGAAAAACACCTGCGCGCCCTGCCCCAGCCGCTCACCAGCAAGGGCACCTTCGTTCTGGCGAAGAATCATGGCCTGCTCTGGCTGCTGAAAACACCGCTGCAACAGGACTACCGCATCAGCGCCAAGGGCATTGCCCGGCGTGATGCCAACGGTTGGCAAATGCTGCCGAACAAGAGTGCCGGTGCCGAGCAGAACCGTTTGTTCCTCGCGGTGCTGCAAGGCGACAGCAGCGGCTTGCAACGGGACTTCGAGCTTGCGCTGAGCGGCGATGCCCAGAACTGGAAGCTGACTCTGACCCCGCGCTCGATGCTGCTCAAGCAGGTGTTCAATCAAATCAACATTGATGGCGGCGAACTGGTGCACAGCATCGAGCTGCTCGAAACCCAGGGTGATCGAACCCTGTTGCGCATGCAGGACAGCACCAGCGCCCAACCTTTGAGCGATGCGGAGCAACATGACTTTGCCGAGTGAACGGATGCTGCCGCGGCTGTTCCTGATCCTGCTGCTGGCGGTGCTCGCACTCGCCGGCTGGCAATGGCGTGACGACGCACCACTGTCGGCCAACCTGATGGAGTTGGTGCCAGGCACGGCACCGGACGCGCTGGAACTGCGCGCCGAACAGCGCATGCAAGAACCGCTGAACCGGGAAATGCTGGTGCTGGTCGGCCATAAAGACCGCCAGCAAGCCATCGCCATGGCGCAGAAACTCGGCGAGCAATGGCAGGCCAGCGGCGTGTTCGAAAAGGTCCAGTGGACCCTGCAGGCCGACTTGCCCGCATTGCGCACTCAATTGCTGCAAGGCCGATTGGCGATGCTGTCCGCGGCCGATCGGCAACAACTCATCGAGCACCCCGACGCCTTTATCCAGCAACGGGTACAAGCCCTGTTCGACCCGTTCACCGGCTTCAGCCTGGTGCCGAGCCAGGACGACTGGCTCGGCCTGACCGGGCGTATTCAGAACAGCCAGCCACAGCGCGGTTCAGTGCAGCTGGACATCGGCAGCGGCGCGCTGGTCGCCGATGCCGACGGCAAAAGTTGGGTGATGCTGCGGGCGCGAAGCGTCGGCAATGCTTTCGACATGAACCTGCCGCTGCAAGTGGCCGACCTGCTGCAACACAGTCGTGAAGAAGCCGCCCAGGCGGATGTGCAACTGCTTGCCGCCAGCGGCCTGCTGTATGCCGCCAGCGGTCAACGGCAAGCGACTCGCGAGATGACCTGGGTCGGCGGCGGCGCCACGGTCGGAATTTTGTTGCTGTTGTTGCTGGCCTTCCGGCGTTGGCGGGTATTGCTGGCGTTCGTCCCGGTGCTGGTGGGCATGCTGTTCGGCGCGGTGGCCTGCGTGGCGCTGTTCGGGCACATGCATGTGATGACGCTGGTGCTGGGCTCAAGCCTGATCGGCGTGGCGGTGGATTACCCGCTGCATTACCTGTCCAAAAGCTGGAGCCTCAGACCCTGGCACAGCTGGCCGGCGTTACGCCTGACCCTGCCGGGGCTGACGCTGAGCCTGATCACCAGCAGCATCGGCTACCTGGCCCTGGCCTGGACGCCGTTCCCGGCCCTGACCCAGATTGCCGTGTTTTCCGCCGCCGGCCTGCTTGGCGCCTATCTGTCGGCCGTCTGCCTACTGCCGGCGCTGCTCAAGGGCGCGGATCTGCGCCCGGCGCAGTGGCCGATGCGCATCGCCGAAAAATTGCTGGCGCTGCGTGAAACGTTGCTCAAATACGTACGCTCGCCGGTGCTGCTGGCACTGCTGATCGCCTTTTGTGTCGGCGGTTTGTTGCAGCTCCAGACCAAAAACGATATTCGCCAATGGGTCGGCGCACCGCAGCAACTGACTGACGAAGCCCAGACCATTGCACGCATCACCGGTTATCAACCCACCAGCCAGTTCTTCCTGGTGCGCGCGGCCAATCAGCAGCAATTGCTCGAACGCCAGACCGCGCTGAACGAGCGTCTGGATCAGTTGGTCAATCTGGAAAAACTCCAGGGTTATCTGTCGCTCAATCAATTGGTCAGCCAACCAAGCGAACAGCGCAAAGTGCGTGAAGCACTGAACAAGCTCCCGCAGTTCTGGCAACCGTTACTCGACCTCGGCGTGCCGGCCGCCGCGTTGCAAGCCGAGCTGGCAACGTTGCAGGCGCTGCCCGTCGAAGACATCGATGCGGCGCTGATCGGTCCATTGGCCGAGCCTTATCGCACGCTGTGGCTGGGGCCGACCGAAGACGGCGTGGCCGCGATGGTCAGCCTGCAAGGCTTGAACAATCCCACGCTGTTACGGGCCCAGGCGCTGGACTTGCCGGGTGTGGAACTGGTGGACCGTCTCGGTGATTTGAACAAGGTGTTCGCCGCGACCCAAATCAGCGCCGCTGAATTGAAACTCGCTTCCTGCGTGTTGATCGTGCTGGTGCTGATCCTGCCCTTCGGTCTCGGTGGCGCGTTGCGAATCGTCTCGTTGCCGTTGCTGGCGGCCCTGTGCAGCCTGGCAAGCCTCGGCTGGCTCGGTCAGCCGCTGACGCTGTTCAGCCTGTTCGGCCTGCTGCTGGTGACGGCCATCAGCGTCGATTACGCGATCCTCATGCGCGAACAGATCGGCGGTGCCGCGGCGAGCCTGCTGGGCACCTTGCTGGCAGCGGTGACCACATGGTTGTCGTTCGGCCTGTTGGCGGTGTCCAGCACACCGGCGGTGAGCAATTTCGGTCTGTCGGTAAGCCTCGGCCTGGCGTACAGCTTCATCCTGGCGCCGTGGGCCGGACGACAAACCCACGCCGCCACCGTTGCGGAGCCGACAGCGTGATGGTCGCGGCGTTCTGGGTAATGGCCCTGGTATTGTTCGCCATGGCTACCCGTGTCGGTCGTCATTTCGGGCTGATTCCAATCGTCAGCCAGTTGTTGCTGGCGACCTTCGGCCTGCCGCTGCTGATGTACTTCTGGATTGAACCGGGCTGGCACCTCAGCGGTGCCGACCTGATCTCGCCGGGCTGGCTGAAGAACCTCTACAGCCTGGGCTTTGCCTTGCTGCTGGGGCACATTCTTAGCGACGTAATCGACCTGCGGCTGGATCGCCAGAGCCTGAAAATCGCCCTGCCGAGCTTCTGCGTTCCGTTTGCCTGCGGGCTGGCGACAGCGGTCTGGCTGTTGCCGCCGCAGCCGTGGATCAGCTCGCTGGCGATCGGTTTGTTGTTCGCCATCACCGCGATTCCGGTGTTGTATCTGTACCTGCGACACATCAACTACCCGCCCTCCGCCACCCGACGCCTGGTACAGACCGCGATCCTGATTGACCTGACGTGCTGGACCCTGTTCGCTTTCGCCCAGGGCAGCCTGCACTTGAGCAGCCTCTTGCTGCCGCTGGCCGGCGCCTGCCTGCCGTTGTTGCTGCGACTGCTCGGGTTGCGCCAACCATTGCTGCACAGCGGTTGCTTCTTCGCGCTGTTGGTGGTCGCCGAACACTTCAAGCTCAATGCGCTGATCTTCGGCATCGGCTATCTGCTGTGCATGGCCACGCTCAAGGTGCCGCTGGTGCTGCCATTGCCGGCCGCGTGGATGAGCCGTTTGCAGACCTGGATCGCCATCCCGCTGATCCTCACGTTCGGCATCGTGCAGATCAACGTGCACAGCGCCATGGCCAGCCTCGGCTGGGTGCAACTGGCGGTACTCCTGCTGCTACCGATTGCCAGCAAACTGCTGGGCAACTGGCTGGGGTTGGGCTGGGGCGGCGCCTCGTTTGAAGGCGCCAGCCGCTGGCGGGAAAGTCTTTTGCTGAACATTCGTGGCCTGAGCGAGATCGTCTTTCTCAACCTGCTGCTGCAGCAACAGCTCATCAGCCCGGCGCTGTATTTCGCGCTGATGTTGATGGGCCTGATCGCAACCCTGCTGCCAGCATTGGCCGGCATGCACCGAATCCCTTTGAACATCGCCGCCCCGGCAAGGAGCTCTCGTGCCAACAGTTGAAGTGGAACGTCGCCAGGTGGTGGTGATCGGTGCCGGCCCCTCGGGCGCCATCGCCGCTGCACTGCTCAAGCGTAAAGGTCATGATGTGCTGATGATCGAGCGCCAGCATTTCCCACGGTTTTCCATCGGTGAAAGCCTGTTGTCCCACTGCCTCGATTTCGTCGAAGAAGCCGGCATGCTCGAGGCGGTGAATGCCGCCGGTTTCCAGCGCAAGAACGGTGCGGCATTCGCCTGGGGCGATCAGTACAGCGCCTTCGATTTCGGCGACACGTTCAGCAACGGCAAGCCGACCACGTTCCAGGTCCAGCGTGCCGATTTCGACAAGCTGCTGGCCGATCAGGCTGAACTGCAAGGTGTCGACGTCCGCTACGGCGAAGCCATCGTCAGTGTCGATTTCAACCTGGCGAAACCGCAGCTCGATGTGCTTCGCGAAGACGGCAGCCAATACCGCGTCGAGGCCGATTTCGTGCTCGATGCCAGCGGCTACGGTCGTGTGCTGCCGCGCTTGCTGGACCTTGAAGCACCGTCGAACTTCCCGGTGCGCCAGGCCGTGTTCACCCACGTCGAAGACCGTATCGACAGCCCGGCTTTCGACCGGGAGAAAATCCTCATCACTACCCATCCGACCCAGCGCGACATCTGGTTCTGGACCATCCCGTTCAGCAACGGCCGTTGCTCGGTGGGCGTTGTGGCCGCCGCCGAACACTTCGCAGGCCGCACCGAGAATCTGGACGACTGCCTGCGCGGCTTCATCGCCCAAACCCCAAGCCTGGCCGGTGTGCTGGACAACGCCGTGTGGGATACCCCCGCGCGGACCATCGGCGGCTATTCGGCCAACGTCAAAACCTTGCATGGCCAAGGTTTCGCCCTGCTGGGTAATGCGGCGGAATTTCTCGACCCGGTGTTCTCCTCCGGTGTGACCATCGCCATGCGTTCAGCGAGCATGGCCGCCGGGGTGCTGCACCGCCAACTGCAAGGTGAAAGCGTCGATTGGCAGACCGAGTTCGCCGAACCGCTCAAGCGCGGCGTCGACACCTTCCGCTGCTACGTCGAAGGCTGGTACGCCGGGACCTTTCAGGATGTGATTTTCTATCAGGGCGGCACAGCGGATATCCGCCGCATGATCAGCTCTATCCTCGCCGGCTACGCCTGGGATGAACGCAACCCGTTCGTCAGCGAAGCCAAACGTCGACTGCGGATGATCTCGGACCTTTGCGCACAGGATCCGACATGAGTTATTTGAGCGATAACTACGTCGAAGAAACCCGTTTCGGTTTCTGGTTCCTGCGCAGTCACACCTGGCAGCACCATGTGTTGCGCGTGGCGATAAACGATTTGCGCGGCCTGTTCAGCGCGCCATTGCCCGCCAACCCGGTACTGCTGGATGCCGGTTGTGGCCAGGGCAAATCGTTCCAGTACCTGCGCCAGACCTTTGCGCCTCAGCGCCTGATCGGGCTGGATGCCGACCCTCACAGCCTGAACCTGAGCGGCGAGGAAGCGGCCCGCCAGGGTATGGATGTGGAGCTGATCGGCAGTGACTGCGCTACCCTCGCCGTCCCCGATGCGAGCGTCGATCTGCTGTTCTGTCACCAGACCTTCCATCACCTTGTCGAGCAGGATCAGGCCCTGGCGGAGTTCTATCGGGTGCTCAAGCCAGGCGGCTATTTGCTGTTCGCCGAGTCCACCGAGGCTTACATTGATACGTGGGTGATTCGCTGGCTGTTCCGCCACCCGATGCACGTGCAAAAGAGTGCGGCCGGGTACCTGGATATGATTCGTCGGCAGGGCTTCGAATTCGGCCCGCAGAACGTGTCTTATCCCTATTTGTGGTGGAGTCGCGCCAAGGATTTCGGCCTGCTCGAACGCTTCGGTTTGCGCCAGCCGAAACCTTTTGGCCAACGGGAAGAAACCCTGGTCAATGTGGTCGCGCGCAAGCCTCTTGAAGGGTGTGCCTGATGATTCGTTTCCTGCTCCTGGGTTGTGCCCTGTTGCTGAGCGCCTGCGCCAGCCAGGCACCGCTGCCCGAGCGAACCCCGAACCTGGCGTTGCCGCTGCAATTGCATATCGAACGGCAGATGGCCGAACAGCGTCAGGACTGGCTGCTGGTGATCCAGCGTGAAGGTCCAGGCATTCGCTGGTCGATGATGGACCCTTTGGGTATTCCCGTGGCACGGCAGAAACTGATCGATGGCCAGTGGCAGGCCGATGGTCTGCTGCCGCCCAATCCGGAAGCCCGGGAACTGTTCGCTGCCTTGTTGTTTGCGTTGACCCCTGCGGGAGAATTGCACGGCAACTATCCCGCCGCCCTGCAGCAGGGCGAGCAACGCTCCTTGTCACCGCGCTGGAACATCCGCTACTCACAACCACTGAGCTTCGAATTGAACGTGTCCCAAGGCCCACACTATCGCGTCACTCCGCTAGGCGAGTACACGCCATGACAGCTTATCTGAACGCCCTCGGGGTGATCTGCGCCCTCGGCCGCGACAAGCAGCAAGTAGCCCGCAATCTGTTTGCTGGCGATTGCTCGGGCATGCGCAGTGAAGCCGGCTGGGTTGCGGAACGCTCGTTGCCTGTGGCGGCGGTACGCGGTGAACTGGCGCCGATTCCGCCTGAGCTGGCGCATCAAAGCAGTCGCAACAATCAATTGCTGCTGGAGGCCGCGCTGCAAATTCGCGAAGACATCGAGCAAGCGATCCAGACCTACGGCCGTGACCGTATCGGCGTCATCCTGGGCACCAGCACCTCAGGCATTCACGAGGCCAGCAGCGGTCTGGCCCATTACATCCGTGAGCATCACTTCCCTGCCGGTTATGACTACCAGCAACAGGAACTTGGCGCGCCGGCGACTTTTCTCGCTGATTGGCTGCAGTTGAGTGGCCCGGCGTATGTGATTTCCACCGCCTGCACCTCCAGCGCCCGCGCGTTGATGAGTGCCCAACGACTGCTCGACCTGGGCATGTGCGACGCTGTGTTGTGCGGCGGTGTCGACAGTTTGTGCAAGCTGACCCTCAACGGTTTCTCGGCTCTGGAAGCGGTGTCCGCAGAGCGCTGTAACCCGTTTTCGGTGAACCGCAATGGCATCAATATCGGCGAAGCGGCGGTGCTGTTCCTGATGAGCAAAACCGCCGGCAACCGCCAACCAATTGCTCTGCTCGGCAGCGGCGCCAGCTCCGATGCACACCATATTTCCGCACCGGAGCCGACCGGGCGGGGTGCCCAGCAAGCGATGCGCAAAGCTTTGAGCCGCGCGAGCCTGCAACCCCAGCAGATTGGTTACCTGAACCTGCACGGCACCGCCACCCAACACAACGACGCCATGGAAAGCCTGGCTGTAACGGCGCTGTTCCCCAAAGGCGTGCCCTGCTCGTCGACCAAACCGATGACCGGCCACACCCTCGGCGCCGCCGGTGCCCTGGAAGCGGCGTTCTGCTGGTTGAGCCTGAGCGCGGATAACCGCGAGCACGCCCTACCGCCCCACGTCTGGGACGGCCAGCCCGACCCGCAATTGCCAGCCTTGCACTGGGTGACCCCGAGCGACCGCCTGACGTCCATTGCACCGCGCTACCTGATGAGCAATTCCTTTGCCTTCGGTGGCAATAACGTCAGCCTGATTATCGGAGACGCCCCATGATTACCTGGCCGCTCGCCGACCTGCTGCCTCACGCTGGCGACATGATCCTCATCGATCAGATCCTGTCGTTCGATGACGAGCAGATTCACACCCGCCTCACCGTCAAACCCGGTGGCCTGTTCAATCGCCCCGACGGCAGCCTGCCGGCCTGGGTCGGCATCGAGCTGATGGCTCAGAGCGTCGCCGCGTACGCCGGCTGCCATGCGCGCCAGAAAGGCAATGCGGTGGAACTGGGTTTCCTGCTCGGCACCCGTAAATTCGAATGCAACGTGGAACACTTCCCCGCCGGCACCGAGCTGACCATCCACGGGATACGCTCGCTGGAAGATGACAACGGCATGGGCGTGTTCGAATGCCACATCACCGCTCCCGGCATCCACGCCACCGCCCGGCTGAACGTGTTCCGCCCGCCTCAAGCCGCTCAATATCTGCATGAACCCCAAGGAGTCGAGTGATGACTGAATCCGTACTGGTCACCGGCTCCAGCCGTGGTATCGGCCGCGCCATTGCGCTGCGTCTGGCCCGGGCCGGGCATGACATCGTGCTGCATTGCCGCAGCGGTCTCGCGGATGCCGAAATTGTAAAAGCCGAAGTCGAGGCCCTGGGGCGTCAGGCGCGCATTTTGCAATTCGACGTCAGCAACCGCGCGGGTTGCAAAGCCATCCTCGAAGCCGATGTCGAAACCCACGGCGCTTATTACGGCGTGGTACTCAACGCCGGCCTGACCCGCGACGGTGCTTTCCCGGCTCTGAGCGAAGACGACTGGGATGTGGTGATGCGCACCAATCTCGACGGTTTCTACAACGTGCTGCATCCGGTGATGATGCCGATGATCCGTCGTCGCGCCGCCGGGCGGATCGTCTGCATTACGTCGGTGTCCGGGCTGATCGGTAATCGCGGGCAGGTCAATTACAGCGCGTCCAAGGCCGGTTTGATCGGCGCGGCCAAAGCGCTGGCGATTGAACTGGGCAAGCGCAAAATCACCGTCAACTGTGTCGCACCCGGCCTGATCGACACGGCGATGCTCGATGAAAACGTGCCGGTGGAAGAACTGATGAAAATGATCCCCGCACAACGCATGGGCACCCCTGAAGAAGTAGCCGGTGCCGTAAATTTCCTGATGTCGGCGGAAGCGTCGTACATCACCCGGCAGGTTCTGGCCGTCAATGGAGGCCTGTGCTGATGAAGCGCGTCGTCGTCACCGGCATGGCCGGCATCACCTCACTGGGCAGCGACTGGGACACCATCGCCGCCAACTTCGCCGCCAACCGCAGCGGCATCCGTCGCATGGACGAGTGGGATCGTTTTAGCGAACTCAACACTCGCCTGGCCGGGCCGATCGACGACTTCCAGGTGCCAGGCCACTGGACGCGCAAGCAACTGCGCAGCATGGGCCGAGTGTCGCGACTGGCAGTGGGCGCGGCTGAACAAGCCTTGGCGGACGCCGGGCTGCTGGGCGACGAATCGATCAAGGACGGGCGCATGGGCGTGGCCTGCGGCTCGTCCACCGGCAGCACCGACGAGATCAAGGCGTTCGGCAACATGCTGCTCAACTCCGTGGCCGAAGGCCTGAACGCCAACTCCTACGTGCGAATGATGCCGCACACCACGGCGGCAAATATCAGCATCTTTTTCGGCCTCACTGGCCGACTGATCCCGACTTCCAGCGCCTGCACCAGCGGTAGCCAGGGCGTCGGTTACGCTTACGAAGCGATCAAGTTCGGCCGCCTGCCGCTGATGCTCGCCGGCGGCGCCGAAGAACTGTGCCCGACCGAAGCCATGGTGTTCGATGCGCTCTACGCCACCAGCCTGAAAAACGATGCCCCGCAAACCAGCCCTCGCCCTTACGACACTGACCGTGATGGCCTGGTGATCGGTGAAGGCGGCGGCATGCTGGTACTCGAAGAGCTCGAACACGCCCTGGCGCGCGGTGCCCGCATCCACGCCGAGATCGTTGGTTTCGGCAGCAACGCCGACGGCCAGCACGCCACCCGCCCGGAACAAATCACCATGCGCCGAGCCATGGAGCTGGCCCTGGAAGACGCCGGGCTCGCACCGACCGCCATCGGTTATGTAAATGGTCACGGCACGGCTACAGAACAGGGCGACATCGCCGAAACACTGGCGACCAGCAGTTTGTTCGGCGAACACATGCCGATCAGTTCGCAGAAAAGTTTCCTCGGCCACACCTTGGGGGCCTGCGGCGCGCTGGAGTCCTGGTTCAGCATCGAAATGATGAATCGCGATGTGTATGTGCACACCTTCAACCTCGATGAGGTCGATCCGCAGTGCGGCAAGCTCGACTACCTGCGCGGTGAATTCCGGCAGATGAGCAACGAGTACGTGATGAACAACAATTTCGCTTTTGGCGGGGTCAACACCTCGTTGATTTTCCGCCGCTGGTCGTAAACGAAATACCAAGGTCAAGGAGACCACCATGCACTTCAAGAAACTCGCTGCCGCCACTCTGCTGATTTGCGCCTTGCCGGGCATCAGCCAGGCGCGAGACACGGCGCTGTACCTGCCGTTTGACAAAGCAGTCGCCGAAGCAACCCGCGCCGGCAAAATCGATGGCAGCGTGAAGTTCTACCTGGCAGGCAATACACCGACTGGCAACGTCACCGTGCTCAGCGCCGGTGCCGTGACCAACAAGAAAACCAACGCCTTCAACAAGTCTGACGAAGTGGCCTGCGAATGGGTCGCGCAATCGGCAATCATCAGCCTGCACCAGGCAGCGAAGAACGCCGGCGCCAACGCCGTGACCAACATCGTCAGCTTCTACAAGAAAAATGAGCGCAAGGATGCCAAGACCTATGAGTGCCACGCTGGGGCGCTCATGGCGGGCGTTGCGTTGAAAGGGGATTTGGCGAAGGTTCAGTAACACCAGAAACGACAAAGGGCGCCTTTCGACGCCCTTTCACAAACAGGTCGGCTTGTCATTGCCCTTTACCTGTCTGGCTCTGCGATGGCTGGTTGCCCAGAATCCTCAGAGTCTCACAAGCCCCTTTCGGGAACATCAGCAGTATTGCTTTAAATTGAACGCACGACAACGGCTGGCAATTCGCCGGTCGCGCCACCTCTAGTGCCATCACAGACCAAGAGCGCTACGGACTGCGGCTTTGATTGCAAAAAACTCATCTGTTGCAAGTTGTGAAATGAGATAAACGCGCTTTCCCTGACGATCCCGACTTTTGATCCGGTCCAGTCTGGAGAGACTTACCGTCGCAACCATGTCGCATTTTGCCCAGCAGATCGGACTGGCTCCGTGCAGATGATTCGCAAGCTTCAGATGATGGTCAAGTACACAGTCCGGGGCGGTGGTGCTCAGGGGTACGACTGTCACCAACAAACTATTGGTCCTGTGTTTGCGTATTACGACAACAGGTCTGACCTTGATCATCTCCGGGACTTCATAACCCCTGAAGTCGCAAATCAGTACGCTGCCTTCCTTGGGTTGATATCGAAGTGGCATCCATGGCACTCATCGAAAAAAAACGATTCTGCGCAAGAATCGGGTAAATAACCAAGGCAGATCCGTAACCTGAAATGTCCCTCTTTCGGGCGCTCGCAATCATGGTGTTAGCGGTTCAACCTTACGCGTCAACAACTCCACAAACGCCTTGGCCATCGGCGACTTCTGATCCTTGCGCTGCACCAGCCACACCGCCGACACCGCTTCCGGGTCGAGCAAAGGCCGATACACAACACCATCAATACGCATCCGCTGATAAGACGCTGGCAACACCGACACACCCAGTCCCGCCGCCACCAACCCAATAATCGTCATCGCCTCACCCGCCTCCTGGGCGAAGTGCGGGCTGAAGCCGGCATCCCGTGCCAGGCTGAGCAACTGCGCATACAGACCACTGCCATAACTGCGTGGGAAAAATACGAACGGTTCGAGGGCCAGGGCTGAGAGGAACAAGCCCTCTTCGCTATCGGTCACCAGCGGATGCTTGGAACTAAGCACCGCCACCAGAGGCTCACGCATCAGTTCCACTACGCTGAGCGAGTCCGGCAACCCCAACGGTCGCATGATGCCGACCTCGATCGACTCATCCACCAATGCATCGGCCACTTGGGTGCTGCTCATTTCCCGCAGGTTCAGGTGCACCGCCGGGAAGCGCTGGCGAAAGGAGAAAATCGCTTGGGGAATGGTCGAGTTGAACGGCGCCGACGAGGTGAAGCCGATCTTCAGTTCACCCAATTCACCAAGTTGTGCCCGCCGAGCCACATCCGCCGCTTTGTCGACCTGAGCCAGCGCCAGCCGCGCCTCTTCCAGAAACAGCCGACCGGCCTCACTGAGTTCGACCCGACGATTGGTCCGTTCAAATAGACGTGCTCCCACCTCCTGCTCCAGCGCCTGAATCTGCTGGCTCAACGGCGGTTGCGAGATGCCCAGCACTTGGGCGGCGCGGCCGAAATGCAATTCTTCGGCGACGGCAATGAAGTAGCGCAGGTGACGCAATTCCATGTGAACTCCATTAGGTCGTTAAACCTATCAAACAGGTCGAACAATATATTGGATAGAAACATTAGCCAGCTATATGATTTTTCCATTGCCTGACTGGCTGCGCCCTCCGAGGTTCGAAGTGAAAACTGCTGTCGCCCCACTCGCCCATGAAATTCCGCCCGCCGCGCTGGATGATGTCGTCGCCGAGCGAAGCGAGATCTACATCGAAAAAGGCACCCCGATGTTCATGCGCACGGTGCTGGCGCTGTTCTCGGGCGGTTTCGCGACCTTTGCATTGCTCTACTGCGTGCAACCGATGATGCCGTTGCTGTCCCACGAATATTCCATCAATGCTGCGCAGAGCAGTCTGATCCTGTCGGTGGCCACTGGCATGCTCGCCATCGGCCTGCTGATCACCGGCCCGATTTCCGACCGCGTCGGGCGTAAGCCAGTGATGGTGACCGCGTTGTTCGCCGCAGCGCTGTTCACCATGGCCAGCGCGATGATGCCGAGCTGGGAAGGCGTATTGATCATGCGCGCGTTGATCGGGTTGTCTTTGAGCGGCCTGGCAGCGGTGGCCATGACTTACCTGAGCGAAGAGATCCACCCGCAGCACATCGGCCTGGCGATGGGCCTGTACATCGGTGGAAACGCCATCGGCGGGATGAGCGGACGACTGATCACCGGCGTATTGATCGACTTCGTCAGCTGGCACACGGCGATGCTGGTGATCGGCGGCCTGGCGCTGATTGCCGCCGCGGTGTTCTGGAAGATCCTTCCCGAGTCGCGCAACTTCCGCGCCCGCTCGTTGCACCCGCGCAGCCTGCTCGACGGCTTCACCATGCACTTTCGCGACGCCGGCCTGCCGCTGTTGTTTGTCGAGGCCTTTGTGCTGATGGGCGCGTTCGTCACCCTGTTCAACTACATCGGCTATCGCTTGCTGGCCGAGCCGTACCACATGGACCAGGCCTTCGTCGGGCTGCTCTCGGTGGTGTACCTGTCGGGCATCTACAGTTCGGCGAAAATCGGCGCCCTGGCCGACCAGCTCGGCCGGCGCAAAGTGCTGTGGGCAACCATCGTGCTGATGATCGCCGGCCTCGCCCTGACCATGCTCACGCCGTTGCCGGTGGTGATCATTGGCATGCTGATCTTCACGTTTGGCTTCTTTGGCGCGCATTCGGTGGCCAGTAGCTGGATTGGTCGACGGGCGATAAAGGCCAAGGGGCAGGCGTCGTCACTTTATCTGTTCAGCTATTACGCCGGGTCGAGTATCGCCGGTACTGCCGGGGGCGTAGCCTGGCACTTGGGTGGCTGGAACGGGATTGGTTTGTTCATTGGCGGGTTACTGGTGGTTGCGCTGTTGGTGGCGTTGAAGCTGGCGAAGTTGCCGCCGTTGGAAAATGTGAAAGCCTGACGCACCCACAATGAACTGCATCCACTTCTCATTTTCTGAACCACAAACAAAAACGCCCGGCATAAGCCGGGCGTTTTTTATTGGGCGACAATCACTCGTGATACTGCGCCGACAACTCATGCACCGCACGCAGGAAAGCACCTGCGTGCTCCGGATCGACTTCCGGGGTGATGCCGTGGCCAAGATTGAACACGTGACCGCTGCCCTTGCCGTAGCTGGCGAGGATCCGGCCGACTTCGGCGCGAATCGCTTCTGGCTTGGCGTACAACACCGTCGGGTCCATGTTGCCTTGCAGGGCGACTTTGTTGCCGACGCGCTGGCGGGCTTCGCCGATGTCGCAGGTCCAGTCCAGGCCCAGCGCATCCGCGCCGGCGTCAGCAATGCTTTCCAGCCACAGGCCGCCGTTCTTGGTGAACAGGATGACCGGCACTTTGCGGCCTTCGTGTTCGCGGATCAGGCCGCTGACGATTTTGCGCATGTAGGCCAGGGAGAATTCCTGGTAGGCCGCCGCCGAGAGGTTGCCGCCCCAGGTGTCGAAGATCTGCACCGCTTGCGCACCCGCCAGGATCTGGCCGTTGAGGTACGAGGTGACCGACTGTGCGAGCTTGTCCAGCAGCAGGTGCATGGCTTGCGGGTTGTCGTAGAGCATGGCCTTGGTCTTGCGGAAGTCTTTCGACGAGCCGCCTTCAACCATGTAGGTGGCCAAGGTCCACGGGCTGCCAGAGAAACCGATCAGCGGCACGCGACCGTTCAGTTCACGGCGGATGGTACTGACCGCGTCCATGACGTAGCCGAGGTCTTTCTGTGGGTCAGGAATCGGCAGGGCTTCGATGTCGGCCAGGGTGCTGACGACTTTCTTGAAGCGCGGACCTTCACCGGTTTCGAAGTACAGGCCCTGGCCCATGGCATCGGGAATGGTCAGGATGTCGGAGAACAGGATCGCCGCATCCAGTTGCGGATAGCGGTCGAGGGGCTGCATCGTGACTTCGCAAGCGAACGCCGGGTTCATGCACAGGCTCATGAAGTCACCGGCCTTGGCACGGCTGGCGCGGTATTCAGGCAGGTAGCGACCGGCCTGACGCATCATCCACACGGGGGTGACGTCTACGGGTTGCTTGAGCAGGGCGCGAAGGAAACGGTCGTTCTTCAGGGCAGTCATGTCGGCATCCGGAAAAAAAGTGCGGGCATTTTCTCAGAGCGCGACGCAAAAGGCACGGCAAGAGCCGTTCCTTTTGTCTATCGGGTCAATTTGTCGCGGTGGAACACAGTTTTGGCCACACCAAAAAACACTGTGGGAGCTGGCTTGCCTGCGATGCGGACACCTCGGTCTTTCAGTTAGACCGAGGCGATGCTATCGCTGGCAAGCCAGCTCCCACAGGAATTGCATTCCAACTCTGGATAGCGGTTTAGACGCCCAGGTAATCCAGGATCCCTTCAGCGGCATTGCGGCCTTCAAAGATCGCCGTTACCACCAGGTCGGAACCGCGCACCATGTCGCCACCGGCGAAGATTTTCGGGTTGCTGGTCTGGTGCTTGTACTGGCCTTGTTCCGGCGCCACGACGCGGCCCTGGCTGTCGGTCTGGATGCTGAACTGCTCGAACCACGACGCCGGGCTTGGACGGAAGCCGAAGGCGATGACCACGGCGTCAGCCGGGATGATCTCTTCGGAGCCCGGAATCGGCTCGGGGCTGCGGCGGCCACGGGCGTCCGGTTCGCCGAGACGGGTCTCGACCACCTTCACGCCTTCGACACGGTCTTCACCGACGATCGCGATCGGCTGGCGGTTGTAAAGGAATTTCACGCCTTCTTCCTTGGCGTTCTTCACCTCTTTACGCGAGCCCGGCATGTTCGCTTCGTCACGACGATACGCACAGGTCACCGCTTTGGCGCCCTGGCGGATCGAAGTGCGGTTGCAGTCCATCGCCGTGTCGCCGCCACCCAGTACCACGACCTTCTTGCCTTTCATGTCGACGAAATCTTCTGGCGACTTTTCAAAGCCCAGGTTGCGGTTGACGTTGGCGATCAGGAAATCCAGCGCGTCGTGCACACCCGGCAGATCCTCACCGGCAAAGCCACCCTTCATGTAGGTGTAGGTGCCCATGCCCATGAACACGGCATCGTATTCTTCGAGCAGTTGCTCGATGGTCACGTCCTTGCCCACTTCGGTGTTCAGGCGGAACTCGATGCCCATGCCGGTGAAGACTTCGCGGCGATTGCTCAGCACGGTCTTTTCCAGCTTGAACTCGGGGATACCAAAGGTCAGCAGGCCACCGATTTCCGGGTTCTTGTCGAACACCACCGGGGTCACGCCGCCACGTACCAGCACGTCGGCACAGCCCAGGCCGGCAGGGCCCGCGCCGATTACCGCGACACGCTTGCCGGTGGGTTTGACCTTGGACATGTCCGGGCGCCAGCCCATGGCGAATGCGGTATCGGTGATGTACTTCTCGACCGAACCGATGGTCACCGCACCAAAACCGTCGTTGAGGGTGCAGGCACCCTCGCACAGACGATCCTGGGGACACACCCGACCGCAGACTTCCGGCAAGGTGTTGGTCTGGTGCGACAGCTCGGCGGCGGCGAGGATGTTGCCCTCGGCCACCAGCTTCAGCCAGTTGGGAATGAAGTTGTGCACCGGGCACTTCCATTCGCAATACGGGTTACCGCAACCCAGGCAGCGGTGGGCCTGGTCGGCCGACTGCTGGGGTTTGAAGGGTTCGTAGATTTCCACGAACTCTTTCTTGCGTTGACGCAACAGTTTCTTCTTCGGATCCTTGCGCCCGACATCGATGAACTGGAAGTCGTTATTCAGACGTTCAGCCATTGTTAAAACCTCATCAAACTCTTCAGGCGCATATCACTGCGGGTTGGCACGGGTGCTGGAAAGCAACGATTTCAGGTTGGCAGCCTTGGGCTTGACCAGCCAGAAACGACGCAGATAGTCATCGAGGTTTTCAGCGAGGTTACGACCCCACTCGCTGTCGGTTTCCTCGACGTATTCGTTCAGCACGCGTTGCAGGTGGCTGCGATAGGCTTCCATCGCCTCACCGCTGATCCGCTGGATTTCCACCAGTTCGTGGTTGACCCGGTCAACGAAAGTGTTGTCCTGGTCGAGCACGTAGGCGAAACCGCCGGTCATGCCTGAGCCGAAGTTGTAACCGGTCTTGCCCAGAACGCAGACAAAACCACCGGTCATGTACTCGCAGCAGTGATCGCCTGTGCCTTCCACCACGGTGTGAGCACCGGAGTTACGCACCGCAAAACGCTCGCCCGCGGTGCCGGCGGCGAACAGCTTGCCGCCGGTGGCACCATACAGGCAGGTGTTGCCGATAATGGCGCTGTCCTGAGTCTTGTAGATACTGCCCTTCGGCGGAACGATGACCAGTTTGCCGCCGGTCATGCCTTTGCCGACGTAGTCGTTGGCGTCGCCTTCCAGGTACATGTTCAGGCCACCGGCGTTCCAAACGCCGAAGCTCTGACCGGCAGTACCTTTGAAGCGGAAGGTGATCGGCGCATTGGCCATGCCCTGGTTGCCGTGCTTGCGAGCGATTTCACCGGAGATCCGCGCACCGATGGAACGGTCGCAGTTGCAGATATCCAGGGCGAAATCCGCGCCGCTCAGGTCGTTGATCGCCGAGGTGGCCAAATCGACCATCTTCTCGGCCAGCAGGCCTTTGTCGAACGGCGGGTTGCGGTCGACCTGGCAGAACTGAGGCTTGTCGACCGGGATGTGATCGCTGCCGAGCAACGGGGTCAGGTCCAGGTGATTTTGCTTGGCGGTCTGGCCTTCAAGCACTTCCAGCAGATCGGTGCGACCGATCAGCTCTTCGAGGGAGCGCACGCCCAGTTTGGCCAGCCACTCACGGGTTTCTTCGGCGACGTAGGTGAAGAAATTCACCACCATGTCGACGGTACCGATGTAGTGATCCTTGCGCAGCTTCTCGTTCTGGGTCGCTACGCCGGTGGCGCAGTTGTTCAGGTGGCAGATACGCAGGTATTTGCAGCCCAGGGCGATCATTGGCGCGGTGCCGAAGCCGAAGCTTTCAGCGCCGAGAATCGCGGCCTTGATCACGTCGAGGCCGGTTTTCAGGCCGCCGTCGGTCTGCACCCGGACTTTGCCGCGCAGGTCGTTGCCACGCAGGGTCTGGTGGGTTTCGGCCAGGCCGAGTTCCCACGGTGCGCCCGCGTATTTGATCGAGGTCAGCGGCGATGCACCGGTGCCGCCGTCGTAGCCGGAGATGGTGATCAAGTCCGCATAAGCCTTGGCCACACCGGCAGCGATAGTGCCGACGCCCGCTTCTGCCACCAGCTTCACCGAGACCAAAGCCTTCGGGTTGACTTGTTTCAGGTCGAAAATCAGCTGCGACAAGTCTTCGATCGAATAGATGTCGTGGTGCGGCGGAGGCGAAATCAGGGTCACGCCGGGCACTGCGTAACGCAGCTTGGCGATCAGACCGTTGACCTTGCCACCTGGCAACTGACCGCCTTCGCCGGGCTTGGCGCCCTGAGCGACTTTGATCTGCAGCACTTCAGCGTTGACCAGGTATTCCGGGGTCACACCAAAACGGCCAGTGGCGACCTGCTTGATTTTCGAGCTCTTGATGGTGCCATAGCGCGCCGGGTCTTCGCCGCCTTCGCCGGAGTTGGAACGCGCACCGAGGCGGTTCATGGCTTCGGCCAGGGCTTCGTGGGCTTCCGGCGACAGGGCGCCAAGGGAGATGCCCGCGGAATCGAAGCGCTTGAGCACCGATTCCAACGGTTCGATCTCGCTGATGTCCAGCGGCGTGTCCAGGGTCTTGACCTTGAACAGGTCGCGGATCATCGACACCGGGCGGTTATCCACCAGTGACGTGTATTCCTTGAATTTGGCGTAGTCGCCCTGCTGCACAGCGGCTTGCAGGGTGTTGACCACGTCCGGGTTGTAGGCGTGATATTCGCCACCGTGGACGAACTTCAACAGACCGCCCTGCTGGATCGGCTTGCGCGGGCTCCAGGCTTCGGCCGCCAAGGCTTTCTGCTCAGCTTCGATGTCGACGAAGCGCGCACCCTTGATGCGGCTTGGCACACCACGGAAGCTCAGTTCGCAGACTTCTTCGGACAGGCCGATGGCTTCGAACAACTGCGCACCGCGATACGACGTGATGGTCGAAATGCCCATCTTCGACAGGATCTTGAGCAGGCCCTTGGTGATCCCTTTGCGGTAGTTCTTGAACACCTCATAGAGGTCGCCCAGCACTTCACCAGTGCGGATCAGGTCGCCCAGCACTTCGTAGGCCAGGAACGGATAGACCGCCGAGGCACCGAAACCGATCAGCACTGCAAAGTGATGCGGATCACGAGCAGTCGCGGTCTCTACCAGGATGTTGGAGTCGCAACGCAGGCCTTTTTCGGTCAGGCGATGGTGCACCGCGCCGGTCGCCAGCGAAGCGTGGATCGGCAACTTGCCCGGAGCGATGTGACGGTCACTCAGCACGATCTGGGTGCGACCGGCGCGAACGGCTTCTTCAGCCTGATCGGCGACATTGCGCACTGCGGCTTCGAGGCCGACGCTCTCGTCGTAGTTGAGGTCGATAATCTGGCGTTCGAAGCCCGGACGATCGAGGTTCATCAGCGAGCGCCACTTGGCCGGGGAAACGACCGGCGAGCTGAGGATCACGCGCGAGGCGTGTTCCGGCGACTCCTGGAAGATGTTGCGCTCGGCGCCGAGGCAGACTTCCAGCGACATGACGATGGCTTCACGCAACGGGTCGATCGGCGGGTTGGTGACCTGCGCGAATTGCTGACGGAAATAGTCGTACGGCGTACGCACGCGCTGGGACAGCACGGCCATCGGCGTATCGTCGCCCATCGAACCGACAGCTTCGTAGCCTTGCTCGCCGAGCGGACGCAGCACCTGGTCGCGCTCTTCGAACGTGACCTGGTACATCTTCATGTACTGCTTGAGCTGGTCAACGTCGTAGAACGCCGAACCGTGGTCGTTGTCTTCCATGGTCGCCTGAATGCGCAGGGCATTCTTGCGCAGCCATTGCTTGTACGGATGACGGGACTTCAAGCGGTTGTCGATGGCGTCGGTGTCGAGGATCTGGCCGGTTTCGGTGTCCACGGCAAAGATCTGGCCCGGGCCAACGCGGCCCTTGGCGATCACGTCTTCAGGCTGGTAGTTCCAGACACCGATTTCGGACGCCAGGGTGATGAAGCCGTTCTTGGTAGTGACCCAACGCGCCGGACGCAGACCGTTACGGTCGAGCAGGCACACCGCGTAACGACCGTCGGTCATCACCACGCCCGCCGGGCCGTCCCACGGTTCCATGTGCATCGAATTGTATTCGTAGAACGCACGCAGGTCCGGGTCCATGGTTTCGACGTTCTGCCACGCAGGCGGAATGATCATCCGCACGCCACGGAACAGGTCGATGCCACCGGTGACCATCAGCTCGAGCATGTTGTCCATGCTGGAGGAGTCGGAACCGACGCGGTTGACCAGCGGGCCGAGTTCTTCCAGATCCATCAGATCGTTGGTGAACTTGGTGCGACGGGCCTGGGCCCAGTTGCGGTTGCCGGTAATGGTGTTGATCTCGCCGTTGTGGGCGAGGAAGCGGAATGGCTGAGCCAGCGGCCATTTCGGCAGGGTGTTGGTGGAGAAGCGCTGGTGGAACACGCAAATTGCGGTTTGCAGGCGCTGGTCGCTCAGGTCTGGATAGAAGGCGGTCAGGTCCGCCGGCATCATCAGGCCTTTATAAATGATGGTCTTGTGGGAAAAGCTGCAGATGTAGTGATCGACGTCGGCGGCATTGGCCACGGACGAACGACGACGGGCGCTGAACAGCTTGATCGCCATGTCCTGATCGCTCAGGCCGTCACCACCGATGAACACTTGTTCGATCTGCGGCAGGCGCTCGAGGGCCAGGCGGCCGAGGACGCTGGTGTCGATCGGCACTTTGCGCCAGCCGACCAGGGTCAGACCTTCGGCCAGTATCTCGCGGTTCATGTGCTCGCGAGCGGCTTGGGCTTTGACCGGATCCTGGTTGAAGAAGACCATGCCCACGGCATATTGCTTGGGCAGTTCGACACCGAAGGTTTCCTGGGCAATGGCACGCAGGAACACATCCGGCTTTTGAATCAGCAGACCGCAACCGTCACCGGTCTTGCCGTCGGCGTTGATCCCACCGCGGTGGGTCATGCAGGTCAGGGCCTCAATGGCCGTTTGCAAAAGGGTATGACTGGGCTCGCCCTGCATATGGGCTATCAGGCCGAAACCGCAGTTATCCTTGAATTCATCTGGTTGGTACAGACCTGCTTTCATAGACACTTTCTCACCAGGCTGCCTCTTATCGAGGCAAATTTCTTTTCAATTCAACCAGTTACCATCCACGCCGGACGTACGCCAGCTTTGCGGGGGCAAAAGGGAGGTCATTGTACACACCGACACAGAGGCCCACAAATTTGACGACGAAATGTCGCAAATCCATGTCGCATTTGTGAAAGGTTTAAAGCGATATGCTGTGCTAGTCAAAACTTTTTTAATTTTGACCGCAGCGACTCAAAGACTACTGTGACGCAGACACCACAAGGCACGCGGTCCAGGGTCTGTTGGTGCTTGCTGACGAACCGCGTTGTGATGCCAACGTGCGTGGGGCAAGGCGCGGGATGCTGCCAATGGCTCTTCCCTTGGCAAATCCCGCAACGCAGCCTCGCGCATGTTGGCGCGCAACGCGGTCGTCAGCAAGCGCCAACAGACCCTAAAGACGGCATGCGCTTGCAGAAATTTTGAGGTGCTTGGAGAGGCGGCCTGGGTAAGGCCGCCGAATCTTCAGCGAGTTGTTGCCAGTTCCTGTTGGACGCTGGCGACAGTGCGAGGCCAAGGTTTACCAGCCTGAACCTTCGCTGGCAAGGCCTTGATGGCGGTAACGGCTGCATCGCGGTTGGCGAAGCTACCGTAGGTGATGACGTAAAACGGCTTGCCGTTGAGTACTTTCTTGAAATAACGGTACTCGCCGCCCTGCTCCTTGACGAAGCTTTGTGCGGTCGCTTCGGAGCTGGTGCCGAGGATTTGCACCACGTAGTTGCCCGGCGCCTGGCCTGCGTACCAGCTGCCACCAGCGGCTTTGGCCACGGTAGCTGGCTTCTCGGCGGGTTTGGCCACTACCGCAGGCTTGGCCGGCGCTGGAGCCGGTTTGGCAACAGGCGCAGGGGCTGGCTTGGCAACCGGCGCTACTGGCTTGGCAGTCGCGACCTGAGTCGGCGCAGGCGTCGGCTTGGCGGCCGGTGTTGGCGCAGGTCCCGCCGGAACGCCTGCAGGCGGCGCGGTGGTGGTCACGGTTGGTGGTGTGGCACTGGAACCCTCGACTGGCACCCCGTCGTCGCCTTCGGTAATGCCACCGGCCGCTTCGGCCAGCGGACCGCGCATCACCGGCTGCGAATTACCGACCAACGGCAATGGCATCGGTTGTGAGTTACCGGCGAACTCTACGGCAGGAGCGCCGTTGCCGTCAGTTTTTGGCGTGCCCTGCCCCAGCGGCAGTTGCGCCTGTTCGTTGGCAGGCGCGCCGGTGGTCGGTGCTTTGCTGCGACCCGGCATCAACCAGGCGGCAGCTACCGCGACCACCACGACGGCGGAAATCGCCAATACGTGTTTCTTCGGCATGTTGAACCCCATACTTGGACGCTTGACCGCTGAGCGGCTGGCAATCATGGCTTCGATCATTGCATCGCGGGCGACCTGGTTGATGTTGCCAGGCCAACCGTCGGAGCTTTCGTGAATATCAGAGATCTGATCCGCGGTGAAAAGTTCGATTCCCCGGCCAGCACCTTCGAGACGCTGATCCAGATACTCGCGGGTTTCTTCTTCGGTGTAGGGCTGCAATTCGATGACGTGGAAACGCTCTTCCTCAAGGCTCAGCGCTTCAAGCTGGGCAATCAGCGAAGACTCGCCGAACAGGAACACGTGCGGACGACCTTCCGGCGCGCCGGCAGCCAGGGCCAGCAAGGCTTCCAGCGCGGACTCGTCGAGTTGCTCGGCGTCATCCACCAGCAAATAGACTTCCTGCCCCGTAAGGGCAAGCTGGACCACCTGGGCCAGGATCGCGCCGATTTCAGCCTGCTCGACGTTCAGCGCCTGAGCCACCTGATACAGCACACCGGCTGCATCGCCGGCGCCACGGGCGGAAACCACCACACTCTGCACTGACTGTTTGTTGGTGCTGGCCACCAGCGCCTGACGCAACAGGGTTTTGCCGCTACCTTGAGGGCCAGTGACCACCAGCAACAACTGACTGTAACGGGCCAGATGATGCAGTTGCCCCAGCACCGGTTTGCGCTGGGCCGGGAAGAATTTGAAGCCAGGCACCCGTGGAGCGAAAGGGTCATGACTCAACTGGTAATGGCCGAGGAAAGCCTCGTCGGCATGCAAACTAGTCATCGGGATCTTATTAACCTTTAAGCTGAGCCAGGGCGCGGTAATCCGCTCCCAGCGTGGCCTGTAGAACCTCTTTCGGATAATCGTCGGTCACCACTGCTTCGCCCATGTGGCGCAGCAACACCAGGCGCAAACGACCGTCGATCACTTTCTTGTCAATTGCCATGTGTTCGAGAAAATCGGCTTCGGTCATCTCTTGCGGCGGGATGACCGGCAGGCCGGCACGCTGGAACAGGCGAATACCGCGATCACGTTCCTGCTCGCTGATCCAGCCCAGGCGCGCGGACATCTCCAGAGCCATTACGGTGCCAGCAGCCACCGCCTCGCCATGCAACCAGACACCATAGCCCATGTGAGTCTCGATCGCATGACCGAAGGTATGGCCAAGGTTGAGCGTGGCACGCACGCCGGTCTCTTTCTCGTCGGCTCCGACCACCGCAGCCTTGGCCGCGCAGGAGCGTTCGATAGCGTAAGTCAGGGCGGCCTGGTCCAGGGCGCGCAAGCGATCGACGTTTTCTTCGAGCCAGGTCAGGAACGGTTCGTCGCAGATCAGCCCATACTTGATGACTTCTGCCAGCCCCGCGGACAGTTCGCGAGCTGGCAGTGTGTTGAGAGTAGCGGTATCGATCAGCACCACATTGGGCTGATAGAAGGCGCCGACCATGTTCTTGCCCAGTGGATGATTGATCCCGGTCTTGCCGCCCACCGAGGAGTCGACTTGCGACAGCAACGTGGTCGGCACCTGGATGAAATCGACGCCACGCTGGTAGCAGGCGGCGGCAAAACCAGCCATGTCACCGATCACACCGCCACCGAGGGCGATCACTGTAGTGCGGCGGTCGTGCCGTGCGGTCAGCAGGCCGTCGAAAATCAGTTGCAGGGTTTCCCAGGTCTTGAAGGCTTCGCCGTCGGGCAGCACCACGGAAATCACCGAGAACTGCGCGAGACTACGGGTCAGACGCTCGAGGTAGAGCGGCGCAACGGTCTCGTTGGAGATGATCGCCACCTGCCGCCCACGGATATGCGGGGCCAGCAGCTCAGGCTGATCCAACAAACCTTCGCCAATATGAATCGGGTAGCTGCGCTCGCCTAGATCGACCTTGAGTGTCTGCATGTGTCCCCACAGTGAAGATGGAATCAGGCATCCTGCCTTGAGTTTACGAATTCCATGGCGTCTGCTGGTGTGACGCCGTTCAGTAGCCATCTGCCACAACCTTGAGCGGCTGCGACAGGACGCCGAGGATAGCGCATTTCGCGCCGCGCATTAACGGGGCGGTAGTTGCTGCAAGCGTTCGAGAATGTCGAGCACTACCATCCGCGGTGGCCGCTCATCGGTTTCCACCACCAGGTCGGCGATCTCCCGATACAGCGGATCACGGATCGCCAGCAAGTCCCGCAGGGTCTTGGCCGGATCGGCAGTGCGCAACAATGGCCGATTGCGGTCGCGAGCCGTTCGACCGACCTGCTGCTCGACAGATGCATGCAGATAGACCACCCGACCACCAGCGTGCAGCGCCCGACGATTAGCTTCGCGCATCACCGCTCCGCCACCGGTGGCCAGCACCACGCCATCGAACGCGCACAGTTCGGCAATCATCGCCTCCTCGCGGTCACGAAAGCCCGGTTCGCCTTCTTTATCGAAAATCCACGGGATATTAGCGCCCGTGCGCAATTCAATTTCCTTATCGGAATCTTTGAATGGCAGGCGCAGCTCTTTGGCCAGCAACCGGCCGATGGTGCTTTTTTCCAGCCCCCATCGGTCCAACAAGAATCAAATTTCGCACAGAATCAATGACTCACAGCAATCGCCTGATTGTTCATGATACGCGGAGTGAGAAATACCAGCAGCTCGGATTTTTTCTCCGAAACCACGTCACGCCGGAAAAGGCGGCCAAGATACGGCACATCACCGAGAAATGGCACCTTATCTACAACCTTGCTCTGAGTATTTGAGAAAACCCCACCAATGACGATGGTCTCGCCGTCGTTGACCAGGACCTTGGCATTGACTTCGTTTTTCTTGATCGGCGGTACATCCTGCACTTTGTTCAGGTAGTCCGGTTCGTCCTTGGTGACCTTGACCTCCATGATGATGCGGTTGTCCGGAGTGATCTGCGGCGTCACTTCCAGGGACAGCGAAGCTTCCTTGAACGACACCGAGGTGGCACCGCTGGAGCTGGCCTCCTGATAGGGAATCTCGGTGCCCTTGAGGATCTTCGCGGTTTCCTTGTCGGACGTGACCACCTTGGGCTGCGAGACGATTTCCCCGTTGCCGGTTTTCTCCATGGCCGACAGCTCAAGGTCCAGCAGCACATTGTCGGTAATGAAGGCGATGCCGATCCCCGACGTATTGCCAGAGGTCCCCAGGTCGACGAACGGCGAATTGGTGCTGGTGCTGCCCGGCGTACCGACGGTGGTCGAAGAACCGTTGACCCCGGATGTGTTCCAGTTGCCCTTCTGCACCGAACCACCCCAGCGCACGCCGAGGCTTTTGTCATAGTCGACGTTGGCTTCGACGATGCGTGCTTCGATCATCACCTGGCGCACCGGAATATCCAGTTGCGCAACGATGCGCCGCAGTTCGTCGAGGCGATCCTGGGTCTGGTAGGCAATGATGTTATTGGTCCGCTCATCGACAGTGATTGAGCCGCGCTCGTCTATTTTCGCCTCGGCGCTGGTCACCGACTGAAACAGTTTGGCGATATCGGCAGCCTTGGCGTAGTTGACCTGCAACAGCTCGCGACGCAGAGGTGCCAGTTCGGCGATCTGCTTCTGCGATTCCAGTTCCTGACGCTCCCGGGCAGCAATTTCATCGGCCGGAGCGACCAACAGCACGTTACCGATCTGGCGTTTATCCAGCCCTTTGGTTTTCAACACCAGGTCCAGCGCCTGATCCCATGGCACATTCTGCAGGCGCAAGGTGATGCCGCCCTGCACCGTGTCGCTGGCCACCAGATTGAGGTTGGTGAAGTCGGCGATCAGTTGCAGCACCGAGCGCACATCGATGTCCTGAAAATTCAGCGAGAGCTTTTCACCGCTGTAGGCGAAACGTTCGGCGTTGCGTTTGTGCAAGGCATCAACCGTCATCGGCCGGATGCTGATGGTCAGCCTGTTATCGGTCTGATAGGTCGAATAATCGAAGGCGCCGCTGGGCTCGATGCTGATCGTGGCACGGTCGCCCGTGGCGCTGGCGTTGACGAACTGCACCGGCGTAGCGAAGTCCTTGACGTCGAGGCGCACACGCAACCGTTCAGGCAGTTGAGTCTTGTTGAATCCGACGATGATCTTGCCCTCACGCTCCTGGATATCCGGGGCGATGGACGGATCCGACAGATCGATGACCACATTGCCTTCACCTTGGGTGCCACGCTGGAAATCCACGCCCCGAATGGCTTTGCCCACGGGGGCATTGACTCTGGCGGGCACAGGCTTGGCAGTGGCGGTGCGCGGTGCACTGGCGATCGGCTTGGGCGCCTTGCTATCGGCGCCCTGCCCGACGACCACGAACAGATTGTTGCCTTCGACACGAGCGTTATATGGGGTTAATTGAGTCAGGCTGATGATCAGCCGTGTGCGGTCCTTGGCCTCCACCACCGTGGCGCTGCGGGCATTGCCGCCGCCCAGGTCTCGATTCTTGTTCGCCAGCTGACTGCTAACCCCCGGCAGGTCCAGTGCAATCCGCGCTGGCTGCTCGGTTGTATAACCGTGGGGCTGGGGCGGCGGTGCATCGAACGACAACTTCAACTCGACACGGTCACCGGGCAGCGCAGCGACATCCAGCGCTTTGAGGTTGGCCGCCTGTACCATCGGCGACAGAAACGCTATCCATAGCGAGATACCGAAGGTTGAGAAAATCCTGTTCATTATTCGAGTTCCACTATGAGTGCTCTTTCAAAGGGATGGTCCGCGGCCGCTCCAGCCAGGCACCTTCGCCATCGGGAACGATTTCGACCACTTCGACTTGCGAACCGCTGATGGCGACGATCCGCCCATCGTTACGCCCCAGGTAATCGCCGACTTTCAGCCGATGCACACCGCCCGCCCCGCGCAGCAGCGCAAAGGAACCGTTCGCATTGGAGATCGTGCCGACCATTTCAAATTGTTCGATGTTGAAACCTTCGAGGTACTGCTTGACCCGATTGGGATCAGGCTTGACGTTACGCGACCCATGTTTCCCGCCGGCCAGATCGACCCGGACCTGCCGGGAGAACGGGCTGCGCAGGTTGGCAGCGTTGTAGGTGAACGTCGGGTAAGACTGGAATGTCGGCGTTGGTTCAATCTTTCCGGGTGCACGCAGGCGCACTTCATTCAGGTAGGCGTCCAGGTCGCTGAAACCGTTGTCGCCACCACAGCCGGCCAGGACGACCAGACACATAACCATCGACAGGCAACGAGTCGGGCTCACTTTTGCACCCCCTTGTCGTTGTAGCGGTAGGTCTTGGCCAGGATGCTCATGCGCAATTTCGGACCGCCGTCCGGGCTGGCCGGCGCCAGGTCGAAGTCATGCAGGGTGACGATCCGCGGCAGCCCGGCCACGCCGCTGACGAATGTCGCCAGGTCGTGGTAAGCGCCGGTGACGGTGATCTGGATAGGTAGCTCGATGTAGAACTGCTGGGTGACCTCCGGGAGCAGCTTGATCTCCTCGAACTCCAGGCCGCTGCCCAGGCCAGTACGGGTAATGTCCTCCAGCAGGCCGGGTACTTCGGTGTCGCTGGGCAATTGCCGCAAGAGCATGCCGAAGGAGTTCTCCATTTCCTTCATCTGTTGGGTATACAGCTCCAGATTTGCCGCCATGTGGGCTTTGGTCGCGAACTGCTCCTTGAGCGTCGACTCTTCCTCGCGCTTGAGTTCCAGGTGGTTTTGCAGGTCGCTGATCAAGAAGTTGTAGCCCAGGGCCAACACCAGAACCATGAGCAGGACACTCGCCAGAACCTTGATCGGCGCTGGCCAGGAGCCCATGTTGTTGGTGTCCAGATCGCTGATATCGATCTGGCGCAACCCTTCGAACCATTCAGACGGTTTCATTTAACGCCCCCCACAACCGCTGGCTGGGTCTGACGGACGGTCAACTGAAAAACATTGGCCTGATCCAGCTGACCGGCGGTGGTCGCTTTGACTTCCGTGAGATTGGGCGCATCGAACCAGTCGGACGCATCAAGATTGCGCATCAAATCCGAAACCCGATTGTTGGACTCCGCCGCACCAGCAATGGACAAGGTCTTGCCGACCATTTTCACTTCGGTGAAATACACCCCGTCCGGTAAGGTTCGCGCCAACTGATCGAAAATTCTCCCGCTGATCGGTCGGTTGCCCTGCAGGTCCTGGATGATGCGCATGCGTTCGACGAGTTGCTGGCGACGGGCCTTCAGGTCGCTGATCTGCTTGATCCGCTCATCAACCACGGCAATCTGCTTGCCGATGTAATCGTTACGGGCGACTTGCCGGTTAATGGCGCCGTCAATGACCTGATCCGCGATCAGCAGCACCCCCACTGAGCCCACCAAGACACTGACCAACGCCAGCAAAAAGCGTTTGCGACGCCCTTCGCGCAACTCTTCGCGCCAGGGTAAAAGATTGAGCCGCGCCATCAGTCGAAACTCCTGAGAGCCAGCCCGCAGGCGATCATCAGTGCCGGGGCATCGCTCGCCAGGGCACCGGCATTGACCTTGCTGCTCAGTGTCATGTCGGAGAATGGATTGGCGACCTGGGTCGGCGTACCCAGTCGCTGCTCGATCAACCGATCCAGCCCGGGGACCGAGGCGGTGCCGCCGGCCAGGAGGATGTGATCGACCGAGTTGTACTGCCCGGAGGCAAAGAAGAACTGCAACGAACGCGACACCTGCTGCACCAACGCCTCACGAAACGGCTGCAAGACTTCGTTGACGTAATCGTCCGGCAAACCGCCCTGCTTCTTCGCCAGCCCCGCCTGCTCGACCGTCAGGCCGTAACGACGCTGGATCTCTTCCGTCAGTTGACGACCGCCAAACAATTGCTCGCGGGTGTAGATGATCCGCCCGTTGCGCAGCACGCTCAGGGTGGTCATGGTGGCGCCGATATCAACCACCGCCACGCTCAGATGCTCCTGAGAGGCGGCCAGCTGGGTGGCCAGCAGGCCGAACGATCGCTCCAGGGCATAAGCTTCGACATCGACTACTCGCGCGGTCAACCCGGCCAAGGCCAAAGCCGCTTCACGAACCTCGACGTTTTCCTTGCGACAGGCCGCCAGCAGCACATTGACCCGTTCAGGGTTGCGCGCCGACACGCCCTGCACTTCGAAGTCGATCGCTACTTCGTCCAATGGATAAGGAATGTACTGATCGGCCTCGATCTTCAGCTGGTTTTCCATCTCGTCGTCGGAAAGACCGGCGTCCATCTCGATGGTCTTGGTGATCACCGCCGAACCGGCCACGGCCACGGCCACGTTCCTGAGGCTGGTTTTGGCCTTGGCCAGCACGCGCGCAAGCGCCTGCCCCACGCCTTCGAGCTCGGCGATATTTTTCTCGACCACGGCACTGGCAGGCAGCGGTTCGACCGCATAGGCCTCGACCCGGTAGCGGTCGCCTTGGCGACTGAGTTCCAGTAGCTTCACCGACGTGGAGCTGATGTCGATCCCCAGAAGCGTATTGGCTTTTTTATTGAAGAGTCCTAGCACTACCAATTCCCTATGACTATCCGTGAGTTACGGACTCTGTAATATCCATTGCGTTCAATACCCCCCGTCTTGACAGAAGCGCAAATGACGCTTCTGACGGAAAAATGCTTATAATGCCGAGCGTTTTTTCCGCTTTCGCTGCAAGCGCGGGTCATTCTCTGTATAGCCGAACCCTGATGCCTAATTCATTTTTTACCCTGGATATCCAAAAGCCTTGATCCGTCTGCTGAAATTTTTCGGTTGGTCCATCGTCGCCGTTTTTTGCGGACTGCTTCTGGGTCTGAGCGGCGCCTTTCTTTACCTTAGCCCCGGATTGCCGTCCGTGGAGGCGCTGAGAAGTATTCAGTTGCAGATTCCTTTGCGGGTGTACAGCAGCGACAACAAATTGATCGCAGAATTTGGAGAAATGCGCCGCACGCCAATCCGTTTCGCCGACATTCCCCCCAATTTCATTAATGCGTTACTAAGTGCTGAAGACGACAATTTCGCCAACCACTATGGCGTCGATCCCAGCAGCCTGATGCGTGCCGCCACCCAGTTGGTAAAGAGCGGACACATTCAGTCCGGTGGCAGCACCATCACTATGCAGGTGGCGAAGAATTTCTTCCTGACCAGCGAACGCAGCTTCTCGCGCAAGACCACCGAAATCCTCCTGGCCCTGCAGATCGAACGGCAGTTGACCAAGGACGAAATCCTCGAGCTGTACGTCAACAAGATCTATCTGGGCAACCGCGCCTACGGTATCGAGGCAGCGGCACAGGTCTATTACGGCAAATCGATTCGTGACGTCAGCCTGGCGCAGATGGCAATGATCGCCGGCCTGCCAAAAGCCCCGTCGCGCTTCAACCCGCTGGCCAACCCGGCCCGCAGCAAGGAGCGTCGCGACTGGATCCTGGGGCGCATGTACAAGCTCGGCAAGATCACCGAAGCCGATTACACCGCTGCGATCAATGAGCCGCTGAATGCCAGTTACCATGTGCCGACTCCGGAAGTGAACGCCCCGTACATCGCCGAAATGGCCCGTGCCGAAATGGTCGGCCGCTATGGCAGCGATGCGTACACCGAAGGTTTCCGCGTCACCACCACGGTGCCGAGCGATTTGCAGGAAATGGCCAACTCCGCGGTTCACGAAGGCTTGATGACCTACGATCAACGCCATGGCTATCGCGGCCCCGAGTCACGCCTGCCGGGTAAAACCCGAGAGGCCTGGACCCTGGAGCTGACCAAGCAACGGACCATCAGTAGCCTGGAACCGGCGATCGTGACCCAGGTCGATAAGAACGGCGTGCAGGTGCTGACCCGCACCGGCGAAGAACACGTTGCCTGGGACACCATGAAGTGGGCCCGTCCATTCCTGAACACCAACAGCATGGGCGCCAATCCGAAGCAACCGTCGGACGTGGCCCAGGTTGGTGATCTGATTCGCGTACAGCGCCAGCCGGACAATTCGCTCAAATTCAGCCAGATTCCGCAGGCCCAGGGCGCACTGGTTTCCCTCGACCCGCAGAATGGTGCCATTCGTTCGCTGGTCGGCGGTTTCGCCTTCGAGCAGAGCAACTACAACCGCGCCATGCAGGCCAAGCGTCAGCCGGGTTCGAGCTTCAAGCCGTTCGTCTATAGCGCCGCCCTGGACAACGGCTACACCGCCGCCAGCCTGGTAAACGACGCACCGATCGTGTTCGTCGACGAGTACCTGGATAAGGTCTGGCGCCCGAAGAACGACACCAACACCTTCCTCGGCCCGATCCGCATGCGTGAAGCGCTCTACAAGTCACGCAACCTGGTTTCGATCCGCCTGCTGCAAGCGCTGGGTGTCGACCGCACCATCGACTACATCAGCAAGTTCGGCTTCAACAAGCAGGACCTGCCGCGCAACCTGTCCCTGGCGCTGGGCACCGCGACCCTGACGCCAATGGAAATCGCCACCGGCTGGAGTACCTTCGCCAACGGCGGCTACAAGATCAGCCCGTACATCATCGACAAGATCGAAAGCCGCAACGGCGACACGCTGTTCGTCGCCAACCCGCCGAGCGTTCCAAAAGGCGGCATCGCCAGTGATGGCATCGCCGTGCCAACCGCCCAGGCCTTCACGGTCAACGCAACGCCGGGTGAAGCGCCAGGCAGCGCCGCTGTACCGCAAGCGCCGGCGGTGGCCGAGCGAATTATCGATGGTCGCACCACCTACATCCTCAACAGCATGCTTGAGGACGTGATCAAGCTCGGCACCGGTCGCCGCGCACTGGCCTTGGGCCGTAGCGACATCGCGGGCAAGACCGGCACCACCAACGAATCCAAGGACGCCTGGTTCTCGGGCTACAACGCCGATTACGTGACCACCGTCTGGACCGGTTTCGACCAGCCGGAAAGCCTGGGCAAACGCGAGTTCGGCGGCACCGTGGCGCTGCCGATCTGGATGAACTACATGGCGGCTGCGCTCAAGGACAAGCCGCCGCATACCCAGGCGGAGCCTGAAGGCATTCTCAGCCTGCGGGTCGATCCGGTCAGCGGTCGTGCAGCCACCCCAAGCACGCCAGGCGCCTACTTCGAACTGTTCAAGGCCGAAGACACGCCACCGTCGGTGAACGAGCTGGATAACGGCAATGTGCCGGGCAGCCCGCTACCAGCGGATGAAGCGGCACCGATCGATTTGTTCTGATCGGATATCGCAACGCAAAAGCCCCGCGCTTCTCTGGAAGGCGGGGCTTTTTAGTATTTGGGTTTCCTGTCAGGCAGCCTTCGCGGGCAAGCCTCGCTCCTACGGATTTTGTGCCGAATGCAAACCCACGACCAACCGCAATCCCGTAGGAGCGAGGCTTGCCCGCGAAGAGGCCCTTACAAACGATGCAAAACCCTCAGATACAAAAAAGCCCCGACTCAATAAGAGCCGGGGCTTTTAGTTGATGCGCTACAACAGCTTAGCCGTTGAACACGTCATCCACGCTTTTCAGCGGGTAGTTCTTCGGATACGGCAGGGTCGCCACACCGGTCTCGATCGCGGCCTTGGCCACGGCATCGGAGATCAGGGTGATCAGACGGGCATCCATTGGTTTCGGAATGATGTACTCACGACCGAATTCCAGCTTGATGCCACCGTAGGCGTCGCACACTTCCTGAGGCACTGGCAGCTTGGCCAGTTCACGCAGGGCGTTGGCAGCAGCCACTTTCATTTCTTCGTTGATGCGCTTGGCGCGAACGTCCAGGGCACCACGGAAGATGAACGGGAAGCCCAATACGTTGTTGACCTGGTTCGGGTAGTCCGAACGGCCGGTGGCCATGATCACGTCGTTACGGGTGGCGTGCGCCAGTTCCGGGGAGATTTCCGGATCCGGGTTCGAGCACGCGAACACGATCGGGTTGGCAGCCATGGACTTCAGGCCTTCAGCGCTCAGCAGGTTCGGGCCGGACAGGCCAACGAACACGTCAGCACCTTCCAGCGCGTCAGCCAGGGTGCGTTTCTCGGTCGCGTGAGCGAACACAGCCTTGTACTGGTTCAGGTCGTCACGGCCGGAGTGGATCACGCCGGTACGGTCAACCATGTAGATGTTTTCGATGTTGGCGCCCATGCTCACCAGCAATTTCATGCAGGAGATGGCGGCAGCACCGGCGCCCAGGCAGACGATCTTGGCGTCAGCCAGGGTTTTGCCAGCGATTTCCAGGGCGTTGATCATGCCGGCAGCGGTCACGATCGCGGTACCGTGCTGGTCATCGTGGAACACCGGGATGTCGCACTGTTCGATCAGCGCGCGTTCGATCTCAAAGCACTCAGGCGCCTTGATGTCTTCCAGGTTGATGCCACCGAAGGTGATGGAGATACGCTTGACGGTGTCGATGAAGGCTTGCGGGCTTTCGGAGTCGACTTCGATGTCGAATACGTCGATGCCGGCGAAGCGCTTGAACAGTACACCCTTACCTTCCATAACCGGCTTGGAAGCCAATGGGCCGAGGTTACCCAGGCCCAGAATCGCGGTGCCATCGGAAATGACTGCAACCAGGTTGCCCTTGCCGGTGTATTTGTAGGCCAGTTCAGGATCGCGGGCGATTTCGCGTACTGGTTCGGCTACGCCGGGGCTGTAGGCCAGCGACAGATCGCGGGCGGTAGCGGTGGCCTTGGTGAGCTCGACACTCAGCTTCCCTGGACGGGGATGGGCGTGATATTCGAGAGCGGCAGTTTTCAGATCAGACATAAGGGCATTCCGCTTTTTACTGTTGGACAGACGGACCGCCGAGGATACTCGCCTCGCAAAGTCCTCACAAGACTGACCAGTCACCCCTGTCAAGCGCCCGGCCCTACGACTTTGGGCCAAGAGCCACGGAACACAAGGGATAGACTGTTCACAATCAACAGAAAAAATGTCTACAATTTTTTCTTACGGTGCTGCCTGTAACATCGCCGGATCGGTCAGCGGCAGCAGCCAGCGCGCCTGCCCCGGTTTCAACCCGCCGCGACGCGAACGATCCACCACCCAGCCACGAGCCTCGATTTGCTTGCCCTTGAGCTTTTCAAGCGACGCCACATCGAATTGATCCAGCAGATTGGGTGCAACCCGCAATACAACCGAATCCTGCAACTCGATCCAAACTCCGCCGCGATTGCGCTGAACCTTGCTCACACGACCACTGAGCACGGCGAAGCCGGATTCGCTGATCTGCTCCGCTTTCAGTACAGGTGATTGGCGCCATAGCCCGAGGCCGGCCTGACGAGCACTGCGTTCCGCCGCTTGCTGGCAGCCGACCAAATCGACGTTCGGCGCTACCGCCACCTGAAAACCGAGGCCTTCGGCGAGCATCTGCGCCTCAAGGTTGGTGCCATCGATGCCGTAGACATGAGCCAGGGTGCGGCCGTAATGGTCCTTGCTTTCTTTGCCCGGCAGCAAACCGACCCGCCCGTCGCTGGCGGCCACCAATGCTTCCAGGCGTTTGCGCGCGGCTACGGCGAACGGTTCGTCGGAGCGACCCTGCTTGCCCAGCTCCGGCGTATTCAAACCAATCATGCGCACACTGCGGCCATCGCTCAGGCGCAAGGTATCGCCATCCACCACCCGTTGCACCGCGACCGGCGTCAGCCCGCCCGGCACCGGGCAGAAGGCCTGCGCAGCGGAAAGCCAAATCGCAGACACAAAAAAGGCGCCCGCGAGGGACGCCTTTTTCATCAGCATGGAAAAACCGTAACGGCTTCCCAAGTTGATCGGCCTTAGGCCTTTTTCGCGCCGAAAGCACCGAAACGGTCTGCGAAGCGCTGAACGCGGCCGCCAGTGTCCAGAGTCTTTTGCTTACCGGTGTAGAACGGGTGGCACTCGTTGCAAACGTCGATCGCCAGGGCTTTGCCGTAGGTCGAACGGGTTTCGAACTTGTTGCCGCAGCTGCAAGTTACGTCAACTGCTGGGTATTCTGGATGGATATCGGCTTTCATGGTGTCTTCCTCAGGCTAGCGTGCCGCCACCCAACACTATTGTTGAATACCGCACGTAATTAGGCCGCGGATTCTACCAGACCTTTGCAATCACGCAAGCTATGCCTCACTCCGACCGTCTGCTAGGCTCCCGGCCTTCTTCATCGCCCCCTCACCGAGAAAACAATCGCGTGCCCAACGCCATTCTGCGCCTCGCCCTGCCTTCGCCCCTGCGCCGCCTGTTCGATTACCGAGCGCCGGCCGGGGTTTTGCGCGCCCAGCTACACCCGGGCATGCGCTTGCGGGTGCCGTTCGGCCGGCGGGAGATGATCGGGATTCTGGTGGAGATCACCGACCACAGCGAAGTCCCGACGGAAAAGCTCAAACCGGCGCTGGCGCTGCTCGATGCCGTACCGCCGCTGCCGCCCGCGCTGTTCAAGCTGTGCCTGTGGACCTCCCAGTATTACCAGCACAGCCTTGGCGACACATTGAGCTGGGCGCTGCCTGTGTTGCTGCGTCAGGGTGAACTGGCCGAAGCCCGTCAGGAGCGTTTCTGGTCTGCCGCCCCCGGCGCCAGCCTCGACGACCCGCGCATCGCCCGCGCCCCGCGACAGCGCGAAGCCCTGGCGACCCTGGCCCAGCATCCCCACGGCGTCGCCCATCAGTTGCTGAGCAAACTGATGCTGAGCAAGGACAGCCTCGACCTGTTGCTGGCCAAGGATCTGGTGCAGGTAGACATCCGCCGGCACGCGCCCGGCGCTCGCCACGAACATTGGCTGGCGCAACCGGAATTGCCGCTCAACCCGGAGCAACGCGCCGCTTACGAAGCGATTCGTGCCGGGTTCGACAGTTATCACGCATTCCTGCTGGCCGGCGTCACCGGCAGCGGCAAGACCGAAGTCTATTTGCAGCTGATCCGCGAAACACTGGAGGCCGGCAAGCAAGCCCTGGTGCTGATCCCGGAGATCAACCTTGGCCCACAAACCCTGGCGCGTTTCGAGCAGCGCTTCAATGCGCGCATCGCGCTGATCCACTCCGCCGTCAACGACCGCGAGCGCCTGGACGCCTGGCTGGCAGCACGGGATGGCGAGGCCGACATTATTATCGGCACCCGTTCGGCGCTGTTCACGCCGATGAAAAACCCCGGCCTGATCATCATCGATGAAGAGCACGACGGCTCCTATAAACAGCAGGAAGGCCTGCGCTACCACGCCCGCGACCTGGCACTGGTTCGCGCCCGGCAGGAAAACATCCCGATTGTCCTCGGTTCCGCCACGCCGTCGCTGGAAAGCCTGCAGAACGCCTACACCGGCCGTTACGGTCTCTTACGCCTGAATGAGCGAGCCGGTGGCGCCAAGCAACCGCGTTTCCTGCGCCTGGACGTAAAAAGTCGCCCACTGGACAGCGGCATTTCCGGGCCGATGCAGCAAGCCATCGGTCAGACCCTCGCCGCCGGCCAGCAGGTGCTGGTGTTCCTCAACCGCCGAGGGTTCGCCCCGACGCTGCTATGCCATGACTGCGGCTGGATGTCCGAATGTCAGCGCTGCGACGCACGAATGACCGTGCACCAACGCTCGGGCGAACTGCGTTGCCACCATTGTGGCTACGTCGAACGCGTGCCTCGGCATTGCCCGAAGTGCGGCAAGGTCGATTTGCGGCCCGTGGGCGCCGGTACCGAGCGTGCCGAGGAACGCCTGGGAATTCTATTCCCGGACGTCCCGGTGCTGCGGGTCGACCGCGACAGCACTTCGCGCAAGGACGCGATGAATCAGTTGTTCGCGACCATCCAGAAAGGCCAGCCGTGCATTCTGGTCGGCACGCAAATGCTTGCCAAAGGGCACCACTTTCCACGGGTGACTCTGGTGTCGATTCTCGATGCCGACGGCGGACTGTTCTCCGGCGACTTCCGCGCCAGCGAACGCATGGCGCAGTTGATCGTCCAGGTCGCCGGGCGCGCGGGGCGGGCCGAAGAGCCGGGCAAAGTGATCATTCAGACGCATCTGGCAGACCATCCGCTGCTAGTACAACTGACCGAGCAGGGCTATTTCGCCTTTGCCGAACAGGCGTTGAGCGAGCGCCGCTCCGCCGGGTTGCCGCCATTTGCGCACCTGGCGCTGCTGCGCGCCGAAGCGCACAAACCGGGGCAGGCCGAAGGGTTCCTCGATGAGGCGTGCAGCGAGGCCGAGCGGCTTCTGGCCGAGCAACATCTGACCGGTATCGAATTGCTGGGGCCAGTCCCGGCGCCGATGGAGCGCCGGGCCGGGCGTTATCGCGCGCAGTTGTTGCTGCAAGCCACGGCCCGGGCGCCGTTGCATCGATTGCTGAGCAGTTGGCTGCTGGCTTTGGAGCAGATGCCGAGCGGGCGGGCGGTGCGTTGGTCTTTGGATGTGGACCCGGTCGATTTGTATTAAAAGATCAAGATCAAAAGACCGCAGCCTTCGGCAGCTCCTACCCTGCGATCTTTGCCGCTTTTGTCACCACATATCCATAACCTGCCCGCTATAGTTGGCAAGCCCGCCTTCGCAACGGATAATGCCCAGTTTTTCCACCAGCGCATCGAAGCGCCGCCGCGCCTGCGGTCGAAAGAGAAGACCATGAAAGACACCATTCGCCAGCTGATCCAACAAGCCATCACCCAACTCGTCAACGAAGGTGTGTTGCCTGAAGGCCTGTCGCCGGCGATCCAGGTGGAAAACTCCCGCGACAAGACTCACGGCGACTTCGCCAGCAACATCGCCATGATGCTGGCCAAACCGGCCGGTATGAAACCGCGTGACCTGGCGGAGAAAATCATTGCCGCGCTGCCGGCTGACGAGAACGTCACCAAGACCGAAATCGCCGGTCCTGGCTTCCTGAACTTCTTCCAGAACACGCAAGCCCTGGCGACCCGCCTGGACGCGGCGCTGGCCGACGACCACATCGGCGTACGCAAGACCGGCCCGGGGCAGCGCACGGTAGTTGACCTGTCGGCCCCGAACCTGGCCAAAGAGATGCACGTCGGCCACTTGCGTTCGACCATCATCGGCGACGGCGTGGCCCGGGTTCTGGAATTCCTCGGCGATACCGTGATCCGTCAGAACCACGTCGGCGACTGGGGCACCCAGTTCGGCATGCTGATGGCTTACCTGCAGGAAAACCCGATCACCAGCGATGAGCTGTCGGACCTGGAAAACTTCTACCGCGCCGCCAAGCAACGCTTCGACGAATCCGAAGAGTTCGCCGACCGTGCCCGTGGCCTGGTGGTCAAGCTGCAAGCCGGCGACCCGGATTGCCTGGCGCTGTGGACCAAGTTCAAGGACATCTCGCTGTCCCACTGCCAGAAAATCTACGAACTGCTGAACGTCAAACTGACCATGGCCGACGTGATGGGTGAAAGCGCCTATAACGACGACCTGATCAACGTGGTCAACGACCTCAAGGCCAAAGGCATGCTGGTCGAGAGCAATGGCGCGCAATGCGTGTTCCTCGATGAATTCAAGAACGCCGATGGCGACCCGCTGCCGGTGATCATCGTCAAGGCCGACGGCGGTTATCTCTACGCCACCACCGACCTGGCGGCCGTGCGCTACCGCAGCGGCAAGCTCAAGGCTGATCGCGCGCTGTACTTTGTCGACCAGCGTCAGGCCCTGCACTTCCAGCAAGTGTTCGCCGTCGCCCACAAGGCCAGCTTCGTGACCCATCCGATGGAGATGGAACACATGGGCTTCGGCACCATGAACGGCGCCGATGGCCGTCCGTTCAAGACCCGCGATGGCGGCACCGTGAAGCTGATCGACCTGCTGACCGAAGCCCAGGAGCGCGCCTACACGCTGGTGAAGGAGAAGAACCCGGAACTTGCCGAAGACGAGCTGCGCAACATCGCCAAGGTCGTGGGCATTGGCGCGGTGAAATACGCCGACCTGTCCAAGCACCGTACCAGCGACTACAGCTTCAACTTCGACCTGATGCTGAATTTCGAAGGCAATACCGCGCCGTACTTGTTGTACGCCTACACCCGGGTGGCCGGCGTGTTCCGCAAACTCGGCAAGGCCTTCAGCGAAGTCGAAGGGCAGATCGCCCTCGAAGCACCGCACGAACATGAACTGGCGGCGAAACTGGCGCAGTTCGGCGAAATACTGAACAACGTGTCCGACAAAGGCACGCCACACATCCTCTGCACCTACCTGTACGATGTTGCCGGCCTGTTCTCGAGCTTCTACGAGAACTGCCCGATTCTCAGCGCCGACACCCCGGCGCAAATGCAGAGTCGTCTGCGCCTCGCCGCGCTGACCGGTCGCACTCTCAAGCAAGGCCTGGAACTCTTGGGCCTGGAAACTCTGGAGCGTATGTAAGTTGGCTGCCAAGAAAAAACCTGCACCCAAGCGTGGCGCCAGCCGTTACCAAGCTCCTGCAAAGCAACCGATCCCGGGCTGGTTGTGGATGGCCATCGGCCTGACGGTCGGCGCGTTCATTGTGTTTCTGATGAAGCTGGAGCCGGGCAAAGGCAGCGACAGCGTCAAGCGCGAAAAGATCGAGCAACAGAAAGCCACCAAGATCGCCGAGGCCAACAAGACGCCGCCGAGCCCGACACAACCGGTGAAGCCGAAATACGACTTCTATACCTTGCTGCCGGAATCGGAAGTGATCGTGCCGCCGGACGCGGTGCCGGAGAAAACCCTGCCGACACCACAAGTGCCGGCCATTCCGACCACGCCGGTGACGCCTGCGGAAGCAGCGAAGATCGACACGGCCCGAGCTCAAGCGGCATTGGCCGGCATTACCCCGCCGCCCGCGCCACCGGTGGCAAAAGCGGCGCCGGTGACCAAGTTCTTCCTGCAGGCCGGTTCGTTCCGCAAGGAAGCCGATGCCGACAAGGTGCGTGCCCAGATCATCTTGCTGGGTCAGGCCGTGGCGGTTGAATCCGGCACCGTGAAAGACGAGACCTGGTACCGGGTGCTGGTCGGCCCGTTCAGCAACCGCGAACAACTGACCACCGCCCAGAAGCAACTGGCGGGCAGCGGTTTTAGCAACCTGTTGTTACAACAACGTCAGAGCCGCTGACCTAGCAGAAACAACCTGATTTTGTGGCGAGGGAGCTTGCTCCCGCTGGAGTGCGCAGCACTCCCTAACCCGGGCACCGCAGTCCATCAGACAGACTGCGGTAGCTGGGTTTACGACTGCTGCGCAGCCGAACGGGAGCAAGCTCCCTCGCCACAGGGATTCACTTGCATCCTCCTTTACCAATGACAAACCGCTCGTCCCCCGCCTCGTCCTACAGTTGAAAAACGCTCCACCACCCCCATATGAGTTGGCATAAGGCATTTTCGCCCCGCTGCGTGGAGACTCTCCCTTGACCACCATCGTTTCAGTTCGCCGCCACGGCAAAGTCGTCATGGGCGGCGACGGCCAGGTTTCGCTCGGCAATACCGTGATGAAAGGCAACGCGAAGAAAGTTCGCCGCCTCTACCACGGCCAGGTTATCGCCGGTTTTGCCGGGGCCACCGCTGACGCCTTCACCCTCTTCGAGCGTTTCGAAGGCCAGCTTGAGAAACATCAGGGCCATCTGGTTCGCGCCGCCGTCGAACTCGCCAAAGAATGGCGCACCGACCGCTCCCTGAGCCGCCTCGAAGCCATGCTCGCAGTCGCCAACAAAGATGCCTCCCTGATCATCACCGGCAACGGTGACGTGGTTGAGCCCGAAGAAGGCCTGATCGCCATGGGTTCCGGCGGCGGCTACGCCCAGGCTGCGGCCAGCGCGCTGCTGAAAAAAACCGACCTGTCGGCCCGGGAAATCGTCGAAACCGCCTTGGGCATCGCTGGCGACATCTGCGTGTTCACCAACCACACCTTCACCATCGAGGAGCAGGATCTCGCTGAGTAAGCCCGTGCAGGCCATTGCGCCACGGCTCACTTTTGCTTGAGGACCGCCAATTACTATGCCCATGACCCCCCGTGAAATCGTCCACGAACTCAATCGCCATATCATCGGCCAGGACGATGCCAAACGCGCCGTCGCCATCGCCTTGCGTAACCGCTGGCGCCGGATGCAGCTGCCCGAAGAGCTGCGCGTCGAAGTCACCCCCAAGAACATCCTGATGATCGGCCCCACCGGTGTCGGTAAAACCGAGATTGCCCGTCGCCTGGCCAAGCTCGCCAATGCGCCGTTCATCAAAGTCGAAGCGACCAAATTCACCGAAGTGGGATACGTTGGCCGCGACGTCGAATCGATCATTCGTGATCTGGCCGACGCCGCGATCAAACTGCTGCGCGAACAGGAAATGACCAAGGTTCGCCATCGCGCCGAAGATGCCGCCGAAGAACGCATCCTCGACGCCTTGCTGCCACCGGCACGCATGGGCTTCAGCAACGAGGACGCCGCACCGGCCCAGGACTCCAACACCCGTCAGCTGTTCCGCAAACGCCTGCGTGAAGGTCAGCTGGATGACAAGGAGATCGAAATCGAAGTGGCCGAAGTGTCCGGCGTCGATATCTCCGCGCCACCGGGCATGGAAGAAATGACCAACCAGTTGCAGAGCCTGTTCGCCAACATGGGCAAGGGCAAGCGCAAAAACCGCAAGCTCAAGGTCAAGGAAGCGCTGAAACTGGTTCGCGACGAAGAAGCCGGTCGCCTGGTCAACGAAGAAGAATTGAAGGCCAAGGCCCTGGAAGCCGTCGAGCAGCACGGCATCGTGTTCATCGACGAAATCGACAAGGTCGCCAAGCGCGGTAACTCCGGTGGCGTCGACGTGTCCCGTGAGGGCGTACAGCGCGACTTGCTGCCATTGATCGAAGGCTGCACCGTCAACACCAAACTGGGCATGGTCAAGACTGACCACATTCTGTTCATCGCCTCTGGTGCGTTCCACCTGAGCAAACCGAGCGATCTGGTGCCCGAGCTGCAAGGTCGCCTGCCGATTCGGGTCGAGCTCAAGGCTCTGAGCCCGGAAGATTTCGAGCGCATCCTCAGCGAACCGCATGCATCGCTCACCGAGCAGTATTGTGCACTGCTGAAAACCGAAGGCCTGCTCATCGAGTTCCAGCCGGACGGCATCAAGCGTATTGCCGAGATTGCCTGGCAGGTCAACGAGAAGACCGAGAACATCGGCGCCCGTCGCCTGCACACCTTGCTCGAGCGCCTGCTCGAAGAGGTGTCGTTCAGCGCCGGCGATCTGGCCAGCACCCACGAGGAGAAGCCCATCCTGATCGACGCCGATTACGTCAACAGCCACTTGGGCGAATTGGCGCAGAACGAAGACCTGTCCCGTTATATCCTGTAGGTCTCAATCTGTGTGAGCGGGCTTCTGTGGCGAGGGAGCTTGCTCCCGCTGGGTCGCGAAGCGGCCCCGAAACCGGCGAATGAGGTTTTCAACCAGACCTCATTTGCCGGATTTGCGACTGCTGCGCAGCCGAACGGGAGCAAGCTCCCTCGCCACAAGTCACCCGTTGACACAGGGCCTCCATACAGACGGAAGATCGGCCCCATGACGACCCAACTCCCCACCGACATCAAACTGCACAAAGCCTCGAAAACCCTGTCGCTCAAATACGCGTCCGGCGAGGAATATCACCTGCCCGCCGAATTCCTTCGCGTGCACTCTCCTTCCGCCGAGGTCCAGGGCCACGGCAAACCTATCCTGCAATTTGGCAAGATCGGCGTAGGCCTGACCAAGGTAGAACCGGCCGGTCAGTACGCACTGAAATTGACCTTCGACGACGGCCACGACAGCGGCCTGTTCACCTGGGAATATCTGTACCAGCTGGCAGTGCGCCAAGAAGATCTCTGGAGTGATTATCTTGCGGAACTCAAAGCGGCTGGAAAGACCCGTGATCCGAATGAATCCGTCGTCAAGCTGATGCTCTAGGTCAGGCCTCTGGCTATTTAGAGGGCATTTTCTAATTCCATCTGTTTGAATGCTTGGCTGCCGGGTCAACGATTGGCCCGCTTGCGAAAAAAATTAAACTCGGGTAACCAATGGAGCTGGCAAGTTCCGTGCATTTGTAGCTATGCGCAATTAAACGGTCACCCGAGCAGTAGTACCTGGCGTTTGCTGTGTGACTACACAGCTGGGCTCAGGTACTCGCCTCAGGACAATGGAGCGTCGTAGATGAGTAACAAGCAAAACGATGACCTGAAATTCCAGGCTTCAGAAAATACCTTGGGACTGAATCCTGTTGTTGGGCTACGTAGAAAGGATCTACTGGGTTCTGCTCGAATGGTGCTGACCCAGGCCATCAGACAACCCATCCACAGTGCCAGGCACGTCGCCCATTTCGGCATCGAACTCAAGAACGTACTGTTCGGAAAATCCGAGCTTCAACCGCAAAGTGATGACCGTCGCTTCCTCGACCCGGCCTGGAGCCAGAACCCTCTCTACAAACGTTATTTGCAAACTTATCTGGCGTGGCGCAAGGAGCTCCACACCTGGATCGATAAGAGCAACCTCTCGCCCAAGGACGTCGCTCGCGGGCATTTCGTGATCAACCTCATGACCGAAGCCATGGCACCGACCAACACGGCGGCCAACCCGGCGGCGGTCAAACGCTTCTTCGAAACCGGCGGCAAGAGCCTGCTCGACGGCCTCTCCCATCTGGCCAAGGATCTGATCCACAACGGCGGCATGCCGAGCCAGGTCAACATGGGCGCATTCGAAGTCGGCAAGAGCCTGGGCGTGACCGAAGGCGCGGTGGTCTTTCGCAACGACGTGCTGGAGCTGATCCAGTACAAGCCGATCACCGAGCAAGTGCATGAACGCCCACTGCTGGTGGTGCCGCCGCAAATCAACAAGTTCTATGTTTTCGACCTCAGCCCGGACAAGAGCCTGGCGCGCTTCTGCCTGCGCAACAACGTGCAGACGTTCATCGTCAGCTGGCGCAATCCGACCAAGGAGCAGCGCGAGTGGGGTCTGTCGACCTACATCGAAGCGCTCAAGGAAGCGGTCGATGTCGTCACCGCGATCACCGGCAGCAAAGACGTGAACATGCTTGGCGCCTGCTCCGGCGGCATCACCTGCACCGCCCTGCTGGGTCACTACGCAGCGATCGGCGAGAAGAAGGTCAACGCCCTCACCCTGCTGGTCAGCGTGCTGGACACCACCCTCGATAGCGATGTGGCCCTGTTCGTCGACGAGCAGACCCTCGAAGCCGCCAAGCGCCATTCCTACCAGGCCGGTGTGCTGGAAGGTCGCGACATGGCGAAAGTCTTCGCCTGGATGCGCCCCAACGACCTGATCTGGAACTACTGGGTCAACAACTACCTGCTAGGTAATGAGCCGCCGGTTTTCGACATTCTGTTCTGGAACAACGACACCACCCGGTTGCCAGCGGCGTTCCACGGCGACCTGATCGAGATGTTCAAAAATAACCCACTGATCCGCCCCGATGCCCTGGAAGTGTGCGGCACAGCGATCGACCTCAAGCAGGTGACCGCCGACATCTTTTCCCTGGCCGGCACCAACGATCACATCACTCCGTGGAAGTCCTGCTACAAATCCGCGCAGCTGTTCGGCGGCAAGGTCGAGTTCGTGCTGTCCAGCAGCGGGCATATCCAGAGCATTCTGAACCCTCCGGGCAATCCGAAAGCACGCTACATGACCAGCACCGAAATGCCGGTCAAAGCAGAAGAGTGGATGGAAAACTCCACCAAGCACACCGACTCCTGGTGGTTGCATTGGCAGGCGTGGCAGGCCGAGCGTTCGGGCAAACTGAAGAAATCCCCTGCCAACCTTGGCAACAAGGCCTATCCAGCGGGTGAAGCTTCACCGGGTACTTACGTGCATGAACGTTGAGCTTCAAATAACTCATAGTCCGCGGCACTGGGAGGTGCCGCGATTTCTACCCATCACTCTCGAGGCCAGCCTCGAACATTCTGCGACGGCCCGGGACGGCCCGATCAGCGTTTAAAACCTACAGGGCTCTGTGCATGCCGCAACCGTTCATCTTTCGTACCGTCAACCTGGATGGCCAGACCCTCCGCACTGCGGTACGCCCCGGCAAGCCTCACTTGACGCCCTTGCTGATTTTCAACGGCATCGGCGCCAACCTGGAGCTGATATTCCCGTTCGTCCAGGCTCTGGATCCGGACCTGGAAGTCATCGCCTTCGACGTACCCGGCGTCGGCGGCTCATCGACTCCCACCCGCCCGTATCGCTTTTCGGGCCTGGCGAAACTCACGGCGCGAATGCTCGACTATCTCGATTACGGGCAAGTCAATGTGATTGGCGTGTCGTGGGGTGGCGCACTGGCGCAGCAGTTCGCCCATGACTATCCCGAGCGCTGCAAGAAGCTGGTGCTGGCAGCCACAGCGGCCGGTGCCGTGATGGTTCCGGGCAAGCCGAAAGTGCTATGGATGATGGCCAGCCCACGGCGCTACATCCAGCCATCCCATGTGATCCGCATCGCACCGATGATTTATGGCGGTTCATTCCGCCGAGATCCGACCCTCGCTGCCAGTCACGCCGCCAGGGTCCGCTCGGCAGGCAAACTCGGCTACTACTGGCAGCTGTTCGCCGGCCTCGGCTGGACCAGCATTCACTGGCTGCACAAGATCCACCAGCCGACCCTGGTATTGGCCGGCGACGATGATCCACTGATCCCGCTGATCAATATGCGTGTGCTGGCCTGGCGGATTCCCAATGCCCAATTGCACATCATCGATGATGGGCATTTGTTCCTGATTACCCGGGCCGAAGCAGTGGCACCGATCATCATGAAATTTCTCGAGGAGGAACGTCAGCGCGCAGTGATGCATCCGCATCCGGCGCCATCGGGTGGCTAGCCAACCCCGGCTGTTGTTTATGAAAAGGGGGAGTGGCAGGACGCCGTGCCGCGCAACAACCTGCAACAGCGTCTATGGTGTTTTGTTCGGGTGTGTTTGTTTTTGGCCTGATGACGAAGGAGTGTTGACTCATGCGCGACAAACCAGCGAAGGGCTCTTTGCCCACTCCCGCTGCATTCATCAACGCACAGAGTGCGGTGACCGGTCTGCGCGGCCGGGACTTGCTTTCGACCTTGCGCAGCCTGGCCGCCCACGGCCTGCGCAACCCAGTGTATACGGCCCGACATGCCTTGAAGCTGGGCGGCCAGCTGGGCCGCGTACTGTTGGGTGAAACCCTGCACCCGATCAACCCGCAGGACAGTCGCTTTGCCGACCCGACGTGGAGCCTCAATCCTTTTTATCGCCGTAGTTTGCAGGCCTATCTGAGCTGGCAGAAAGAGATCAAAAGCTGGATCGACGACAGCAACATGAACCCGGACGATCGCGCCCGCGCCCACTTTGCGTTTGCCTTGCTCAACGATGCCATGGCGCCGTCCAACACCCTGCTCAATCCGCTGGCGATCAAGGAGATTTTCAACTCCGGCGGCAACAGCCTGGTACGCGGTCTCGGCCATTTGGTCGACGACCTTCTGCACAACAATGGTCTGCCCAGACAAGTCACCAAACAAGCGTTCGAGGTGGGTAAAACGGTCGCCACCACCACCGGCTCCGTGGTGTTTCGCAATGAGCTGCTGGAGCTGATCCAGTACAAGCCGATGAGCGAAAAACAATATTCCAAGCCGTTGTTGATCGTGCCGCCACAGATCAACAAGTACTACATTTTCGACTTGAGCCCCGGCAACAGCTTCGTCCAGTTCGCCCTGAAGAACGGCTTGCAGACCTTCATCATCAGCTGGCGCAATCCCGATGTGCGTCATCGCGAATGGGGGCTGTCGTCTTACGTCGAAGCCGCGGAAGAAGCGATGAATGTGTGCCGCGCGATCACCGGCGCTCGTGAGGTCAACCTGATGGGGGCCTGTGCCGGCGGGCTGACCATTGCCGCGCTGCAAGGACACTTGCAGGCCAAGCGGCAGCTGCGGCGGGTGTCCAGCGCGACTTACCTGGTGAGCCTGCTCGACAGTCAGATCGACAGCCCGGCAACGCTCTTCGCCGATGAGCAGACGCTGGAAGCAGCCAAGCGCCGCTCATATCAGAAGGGTGTTCTGGAAGGCAGTGACATGGCCCGGGTTTTTGCCTGGATGCGTCCCAACGATTTGATCTGGAATTACTTCGTCAATAACTACCTGCTGGGCAAGGAGCCGCCGGCGTTCGACATCCTCTACTGGAACAATGACAACACGCGCCTGCCGGCAGCATTTCATGGCGACCTGCTGGATTTCTTCAAGCACAACCCGCTGAGTCATCCGGGTGGGCTGGAGGTGTGCGGCACCCCGATCGACCTACAGAAAGTCACCGTCGACAGTTTCAGCGTGGCGGGCATGAATGATCACATCACCCCGTGGGATGCGGTGTATCGCTCGACATTGCTGCTGGGTGGCGAGCGGCGCTTCGTGCTGTCCAACAGCGGTCACGTGCAGAGCATTCTCAACCCACCCAACAATCCCAAAGCCAACTACGTCGAGAATCCGAAACTGAGCAGCGACCCGCGGGCCTGGTATTACGACGCCAAGCGCGTCGACGGTAGTTGGTGGACGCAATGGCTGGGCTGGATTCAGGAACGCTCCGGCGCACAACGTGAAACCCAGATGGCCCTCGGCAACCAGAACTATCCACCGATGGAGGCGGCACCCGGTACTTATGTACGCGTGCGCTGACGTTCAACGAACCACGGCCATGAATGGCCGTGGCATGACTCGACCATTAAGAAGACTGGATGAAAACCCGCGACCGGATTCTCGAATGTGCCCTGCAGTTGTTCAATCAGAAGGGCGAACCGAACGTGTCCACCATGGAAGTGGCCAACGAAATGGGCATCAGCCCGGGTAATCTCTACTATCACTTCCACGGCAAGGAACCGCTGATCCTCGGGCTGTTCGAGCGTTTCCAGACCGAACTGACGCCATTGCTCGATCCTCCGTGTGATGTGGAATTGGCGCCTGAAGATTACTGGCTGTTCCTGCACCTGATCGTCGAACGCCTGGCCCACTACCGGTTTCTGTTCCAGGACCTGTCGAACCTTGCCGGCCGCCTGCCGAAACTGGCCAAGGGAATACGCAACCTGCTCAATGCGTTGAAGCGCACACTCGCTTCATTGCTGGCACAGTTGAAGGCCAAGGGGCTGCTGGTCAGTGACACTCAGGCGCTGGGGCAACTGGTGGAACAAATCACCATGACGTTGCTGTTCTCGCTGGACTATCAGCGGATTCTCGACCGGGAAGGTGAAGTGCGACTGGTGGTGTATCAAGTCATGATGCTGGTGGCGCCGCACTTGCTGCCGTCGGTGAAAGTCGCGACCGAGCGGTTGGCGCTCCAGTATCTGGAAGAACACGACTAACCCGGTGGGTCGTCGATGTTTTCTGGAATCACAAACAAAAACGCCCGACCTTTACAGGCCGGGCGTTTTTTTGAGTCCTGAAAATCAGGACTGACTGGTTGGCGTCGATGGAGCCGGCGCGGCAGTCGGGGTTACAACAGGGGTCGGCGCAGCGGCGGAGTTCGCCGTACTCACCGGAGTTACCGGTTTGGCGGCAGCCACTGCCGGTTTCGGTGCGGCCGCTTTCGGGGCTGCCGGTTTTTTCACCGCAGGTTTCTTCGCTGCGGCTGGTTTGGCCGCTGCGGTTTTAGCTGCAGGTTTAGCGGCTGGTTTTGCCGCCACCTTGGTTGCAGGTTTTGCCGCTGCAGTTTTGGTTGCCGGTTTAGCGGCAGCTTTAGCCAATGGTTTGGCAGCGCTTTTGGCTGCTGGTTTGGCCGCAGCGGTTTTCGCCGCAACAGGCGCAACCTTGGCACCGGTGAGTTTTTCGATTTGCTTGGTCAGGGTATCGACCTTGCTGTGCAGTGCCTTGACCTCATTGCGGCTCGGTACACCCAGGCGCGAAATGGCGCTGTTCAGACGCTTGTCGAAAGCCCCTTCCAGCTCATCCCATTTGCCCAGTGCACGATCTTTCACGCCGCTGATGCGCGACTTGGCCGACGAAGCGGAGTCCTTGGCGGCATCGACTTTCTTGCCGACAGCACTCTTGGTGAGCTTCTCGGCTTTTTCGCCGTCCTTAACCAATGCATCGAAGAGCTTGCTGCCGTCAGTGTCGATCTTCGAGTACACGCCTAAACCAGCCAGCCAGATCTTGCGGGAGTAGTCTTCGACCTTCCCGATCCACGAGCTGCCTTCTTTTTCAGTATTCTTTTTACCAGCCATCCCGTTCTCCTTAAGATTTACGCGCGACACGTTCGAGCAATGCCGTCAGCTCATCGAGCTTAGCAGAGAGTGTCTCAACGTCATGTTTAGACGGAATACCGATACGATTCAAGGCACTTGCGATGCGCGTATCGAAAGCCTTCTCGACCTTGTCGAGTTGAACTTCGACTTTGCCCTTGAAAGTGCTCACTTCACTCTTGGCTTCATCGATCTCGGCATTAGCCGCTTCAAGTTTCTCAACAACTACTTTTTTACCTTTCTTTTCAACAGCTTGACCAGCCTTGATCAACTCTTGAACGTACTCTCCACCCTCTTGACCGACCCTGGTGTAAGCACCCAGGCCTGCCAGCCAGATCTTGCGGGCATACGATTTGACGTCGCCAAGAGCACTAGTTTCAACGTCGACTTTTTTCTTCAAAATAACTTTGGCCATGGTGCACCTCACGCGCAGAAGGGTTGAGGAACGGCCCGCAAAGAGTCGGGCTCAGGCACAAAGTAGTGAGAATAATTAGAAACGGCACCCTAACAAGTGACATAAACCTTTGGTCACACCACAAACAAATGTGGGAGCGAGCCTGCTCGCGAAAGGGCCGACACATTCAACATTGATGTCGATTGGAAGACCGCTATCGCGAGCAGGCTCGCTCCCACAGGAATCGCGTCTCACAGATAGAACCAAATCAGGCCAACGCTTTATCGAGGGCCCTTTCGATTTCCGATTTGATGGTGCCGCTCATGGCGGACATCAACAGGCCCAGTTCGACATCGACCTTGATCGAATTCTCGCCCACATATACCGCCCCTTTTACACCCGGGCGTCTGAGATTCAGGGTGTCGCCGGACCACTGCGGTTCCAGGCCATATTGTTCGGACAGTTTCTGCGCCAACTTGTCGGCCTTCTCGCGGGCCGCTTCCTTACCCAGGCCGTGGGCACGTTCAACACTAATATGGGCCATCGAATGATTCCTGTTTTATCGTGACTTGCTCAAGACATCTTGACCCTGCATGCGTCAAAACGTCCCGGTAGTTGCCTATCTTACCTTCAGCCTTGCCAAGACAAAGCAGGCTACCGGGATTAGAATGTCGCGCATTCTCTTTTGGTGACAGCGATATGACTGATCAGCGCAAAGGCAGCGATGCCGAACCCACCACTCACTTCGGCTTCAAAAACGTTCCGGAAAGCCAGAAAGCGGAAAAAGTCGCTGAGGTTTTCCACTCGGTAGCCGCCAAGTACGACCTGATGAACGACCTCCTGTCGGGCGGCATGCACCGTCTGTGGAAGCGTTTCGCGATCGAACTGTCGGGCGTGCGCACCGGCAACCGCGTGCTGGACATCGCCGGCGGCACGGGCGACCTGACCAAAAAATTCTCGCACCTCGTTGGCCCGACTGGCCAGGTCGTCCTGGCCGACATCAACGAGTCCATGCTCAAGGTCGGCCGTGACCGCCTGCTGGACCTGGGTGTGTCTGGCAACGTCGAATTCGTCCAGGCCGATGCTGAAAAGCTGCCGTTCCCGGACAATCACTTCGACTGCGTGACCATCGCTTTCGGCCTGCGCAACGTGACGCATAAAGAAGACGCCCTGCGCTCGATGCTCCGCGTGCTCAAGCCCGGCGGCCGTCTGCTGGTGCTGGAGTTCTCCAAGCCGACCAATGCGCTGATGTCCAAAGCCTACGACGCCTACTCGTTCGCCTTCATGCCGTTGATGGGCAAGCTGATCACCAATGATTCGGAAAGCTATCGCTACCTGGCCGAATCGATCCGCATGCACCCGAACCAGGAAACCCTGAAGTCGATGATGGTCGAGGCCGGTTTCGACCGCGTGACCTATCACAACATGACCGCAGGCATCGTCGCCCTGCACCGCGGCATCAAACCCTGATGTTGCTGGCCGGCCTGCTCGCCAGCGTTGAGCTTGGCCTGAACCGGGTGCTGCGTCTCGACAGCACGGCGCTGCCGCGGCTGGCGCATTTGAGTGGCAAGGTGATTGCCGTCGACTGCCGCAGCCCGGCGCTGCAAGTGTTCATCCTGCCCAGCGATGAAGGCCTGATGCTCGCCTCCCAGTGGGAAACCGGTGCCGACTGCACCTTGCGCGCGCCGGCCTCAAGCCTGCTGAAACTGGCGACGAGCAAGGACAAGACTTCGGTTCTGCATGCTCCGGAAGTCGAACTCGACGGCGACAGCGGCGTGCTGCTGGAACTGGCGGCGATCCTTCAGGACCTCGAACTGGACTGGGAGTACGAACTCTCGCGCTGGCTGGGACCTGTGGCCACGCAACTGGTCGGCGGTCACCTGCGCAGTCGCGCACGCTGGTATCAGCAAGGGTTCGCCAGTCTGAACCAGAACCTGGGCGAATACCTGGCCGAAGAATCGCGCGCCCTCGTCGGTCAGCGCGAAGCTGACGCCCGTTTTAATGAACTGGACCAGATCAAGCTCGATCTGGAACGTCTCGAGGCGCGTTTCGAGCGCCTTTCCCGATCCCTCGACCCAAGCGATAACGCATGAAGCTGCTTGCCGTCCGCCGTTTGTTGCGCATCCAGCGCGTCGTGATCCGCTATCGCCTCGATGACCTGCTGTTCGCCCTGCCACTGCCCTGGTTTTTGCTGGCGCTGCGCTATGCCTTGCCGTGGCGCTGGTTCCCGCGCAAGCCTCTGGACCTGAGCCGTGGCGCACGATTGCGCCTGGCGTTGCAGGACCTGGGGCCGATTTTTATCAAGTTCGGCCAGATTCTCTCCACACGCCGCGACCTGCTGCCCGAAGACATCGCCGATGAGTTGATGATGTTGCAGGACCGCGTGCCGCCCTTCGACTCGCAAGTGTCGGTCCGGCTGATCGAAGAGCAGCTCGGCAAAAAGATCAATGAAGTCTTCAGCCGTTTCGATGTCGAACCGCTGGCCTCGGCCTCGGTGGCGCAGGTGCATGCCGCGCAGCTGAAAACCGGTGAAGAAGTGGTGGTCAAAGTGATCCGCCCGGGCCTGAAACCAATCATTGCCCAAGACCTCGCGTGGCTGTTCATTCTTGCCCGCGCCGCGGAAAAACTCTCGGCCGACGCCCGCCTGCTACACCCGGTGGACGTGGTCAGCGACTACGAAAAAACCATCTACGACGAACTCGACCTGTTGCGCGAGGCGGCCAACGCCAGCCAGTTGAAGCGCAACTTCGATGGTTCGCCGCTGCTCTACGTACCCCAGGTTTATTGGGACTGGTGCCGACCAAAAGTGCTGGTGATGGAGCGCATCTACGGCATCCAGGTCACCGACCTCGCGACCCTGGCCGACCAGCGCACCGATATGAAAATGCTCGCCGAACGAGGCGTGGAGATCTTCTTCACCCAGGTATTCCGCGACAGCTTCTTCCACGCCGACATGCACCCCGGCAACATCTTTGTCAGCACCGTGCAGCCCTGGAGCCCGCAGTACATTGCCATCGACTGCGGCATCGTCGGCAGCCTGACCCCGGAAGACCAGGACTATCTGGCGCGCAACCTGTTCGCGTTCTTCAAGCGTGATTACCGTCGTGTCGCGCAGCTGCACATCGATTCGGGCTGGGTACCGGCAGAAACCAAACTCAACGAATTCGAAGCGGCAATCCGCACGGTGTGCGAGCCGATCTTCGAAAAACCATTAAAAGATATTTCCTTCGGCCAGGTGCTGATGCGCCTGTTCCAGACCGCCCGACGCTTCAACATGGAAGTGCAGCCACAGTTGGTCTTGCTGCAAAAAACCCTGTTGAACATCGAAGGCCTGGGCCGTCAGCTGTACCCGGACCTCGATCTGTGGAACACCGCCCAGCCGTTCCTCGAACGCTGGATGCGCGAGCGCGTCAGCCCCAAAGCCTTGCTGGGCAACGTGCAGAGCCAGTTCGAGCAGATCCCGCACCTGGCCAACATGGCCCGCGACCTGCTCGAGCGCGTGTCCCAACCCCACGCCAACGACCCTGCCCCCCCGTGGCACAGGCGCAAGGACGACGTGTTCCTGCGCCTGCTCGGTACCGCTCACCTGGCGGGTGGCACGATACTCGCCGTCGGTGGCCCGTTGCACGAACTGGGGCATTGGCCCGCCGGAATCATGGTGGCGATCGGCTTGTATCTGGTCGTTCGCCGATAGCCAGTTGGATCATCGGCTGGCACACTGTTTGAACGCTTGGGCTCAGCTATAGAAGTAGAGCCCGCTGTCGGAGTCGAAGATGAAAAACTGGCTGGACGAGATCAAGTGGGACGCCGATGGACTGGTGCCGGCGATTGCCCAGGATCACAAGACCGGACGCGTCCTGATGATGGCCTGGATGAACCGCGAAGCACTGCAATTGACCGCCGCCGAGAACCGTGCCATTTACTGGTCACGTTCCCGTGGCAAGCTGTGGCGCAAGGGCGAAGAGTCCGGCCACGTGCAAACCCTGCATGAGATGCGCCTGGACTGCGACGCTGACGTGATCATCCTGATGGTCGAGCAGATCGGCGACATCGCCTGCCATACCGGCCGTCAGAGCTGCTTCTACCGCGTCTTCGAGAACGGCGACTGGAAAACCGTCGACCCGGTTCTCAAAGACCCGCACGCTATCTATTCCGCAGGACACAAACATGAGTGACACTTTGACCCGTCTGGCTCAGGTACTGGAAGAGCGCAAAGGCGCCGCTGCCGACAGTTCGTATGTCGCCAGCCTGTACCATAAGGGCTTGAACAAGATTCTGGAAAAAGTCGGCGAAGAGTCGGTCGAAACCATCATTGCCGCCAAGGATGCCGCCATCAGCGGTGACTGCAGCGATGTGATCTACGAGACCGCCGATCTTTGGTTCCACAGCATGGTCATGCTCGCCCAACTGGGGCAGCACCCACAGGCTGTGCTCGATGAACTGGACCGTCGCTTCGGTCTGTCCGGACACGCCGAGAAAGCCTCTCGCCCGTCCGCCTGAACAACTATTAGAGAGGAGCGCAACATGGGCATTTTTGACTGGAAACACTGGATCGTCATCCTGGTTGTCGTGGTGCTGGTGTTCGGCACCAAGAAACTGAAAAACCTCGGCACTGACGTGGGCGAGTCGATCAAGGGCTTTCGCAAGGCCATGAACGACGACGAAAAACCGGCCGATCCGACAGCGACTCCGGCCCAACCGGTTCCGCCCGTTCAGCCACAGACCACACAGTCCGTGAACCAGCCGCACACCATCGATGTGCAGGCGCAAAAAGTCGAAGAGCCGATCCGCAAAGACTCGTGAGCACTGACTAATGTTTGGTATCAGCTTCTCTGAACTGCTGCTCGTCGGCCTCGTTGCCCTGCTGGTGCTGGGCCCCGAGCGCCTGCCGGGTGCTGCGCGCACCGCCGGCCTGTGGGTCGGGCGGTTGAAGCGCAGCTTCAACGCGATCAAACAGGAAGTTGAACGTGAGATCGGTGCCGACGAAATTCGTCGGCAACTGCACAACGAGCACATTCTGTCGCTGGAGCAGGAGGCGCGGAAGATCTTCACGCCGACTCAGCAGGAGGCTACCCCGGTTGAGCCTGTGGCGGAGCAGACGATTCATGCTCCGACCGCTGCCGAACCTGCACCTGTTGTAGCAGCCGTTGAACCTGCGCCCGTTGTTGCAGCAACACCGGTTGAACCTGTTACGCCTGCGGCTGCGCCTGTTGCGCCGGCCCCTCATGACCCAACACTGCCGCCGCGAGCCCCATGAGCGATCTCCCCGAAAATGACCAGCACATGCCGCTGGTTTCGCACCTCACCGAGTTGCGTACCCGTCTGCTGCGTTGTGTAGCGGCGATCTTCATCATCTTTGCCGGGTTGTTTGCCTTCACCCAGCAGATCTACACCTTCGTCTCCACGCCGCTTCGTCAATACCTGCCCGTGGGCGCGACGATGATCGCCACCGATGTGTCGTCGCCGTTCCTGACGCCGCTGAAGCTGACCATGATGGTCTCGCTGTTCCTGGCGATCCCGGTGATCCTGCATCAGATCTGGGGCTTTATCGCGCCGGGCCTGTACAAGCATGAGAAGCGCATCGCGGTACCGTTGCTCGTCTCCAGCATTCTGCTGTTCTACACCGGCATGGCCTTCGCCTATTTCCTGGTGTTCCCGCTGATCTTCAAATTTTTCGCTGCCGCCACCCCGGCCGGCGTGGAAATGATGACCGACATCACCAGCTACCTCGATTTCGTCATGACGCTGTTCTTCGCCTTCGGCGTGGCGTTCGAGATTCCGGTGGCCGTAGTGCTGCTGGTGTGGATCGGCGTGGTCAATGTCGCGTACCTGAAGAAAATCCGCCCTTACGTGGTCATCGGTTGCTTCGTGGTCGGCATGATCCTGACCCCGCCGGATATCTTCTCGCAGACGCTGTTGGCCGTACCGATGTGGTTGCTGTTCGAGATCGGCATCCTGTTCGGCAGCCTGATCAGCAAGCGCGGCGAGCATCCGGACGACCAGCCGGCTGACGATCACAACGACCAGCCGCCAGCGACCCAAGCGTGAACCTGCTGCTCCTCGAAGAGGCCGACTTTATTGCGGCCGACCGGGTGATCCTGCGCGATCGCCGGTTGACTCATATGCAGGAAGTCCACCGCTGTGAAGTGGGTGACAGCATGCGCGTCGGGCGTATCGGCGGGCTGATGGGTGCCGCCGAAGTACTGCGCCTGGACGCCGACGAAGCCGAGTTGCGCGTCACCCTCGATCAACCGCCGCCGACCAAGCTGCCACTGACCCTGGTGTTGGCCCTGCCACGCCCGAAAATGCTCCGCAGGGTGTTCCAGACCGTGGCCGCCATGGGTGTGCCGCGAATCGTGCTGGTGAACAGCTATCGCGTCGAGAAGAGTTTCTGGCAAACCCCGTTCCTCGAACCTGAGGCGGTTCGTGAGCAATTGATCCTGGGGCTTGAACAGGCCAGGGACAGTGTGCTGCCTGAGGTGGTCATCGAGAAACGCTTCAAGCCTTTTGTCGAAGACCGTCTGCCAGCCATCACCGAGGGCACCCTCGGCCTCGTTGGCCATCCCGGTAACTACCCGCCCTGCCCCCGTGGCCTGGACGAGCCAGTGACCCTGGCCATCGGCCCCGAAGGCGGCTGGATTCCCTACGAAATCGACCTGCTGGCCAAGGCCGGTCTGCAACCGGTGCAGCTTGGCGAGCGCATCCTGCGGGTCGAAACCGCCGTCACCGCGCTGCTCTCACGCCTGTTCTAGCCCAGACACTTACCCAGTGGCGAGGGAGCTTGCTCCCGCTCGGCTGCGAAGCAGTCGTAAAACCGGTGAATGCGGTCTTGCCGGGAAAAGCGCTGGCCGCTTCGCGCCCAAGCGGGAGCAAGCTCCCTCGCCACAAGTGTTTGCTCACCTACAGGTTCCAGCCGGCCTGCCGATACAGTCCCCATAAAACCGATTAATGGTCCGAGGGGAGTCGCAGCATGTACCGATGGCTAGCCGAGAAACTGGGAAACGTAAGCGTCAATCGCAAGTTGAGTGTCGGCTTTGGCCTCGTGCTGCTCATGACTCTCCTGATCACCTTCACTGGCTGGAATAGCCTGAGCAGTGTGATCAGTCGCGCAGACAAGCAGAGTCACATCGCCAGTCTCAACGACTTGAGCAAGGATTTGCGAACCGCCCGTGTCGACTACGAAATGCGCCGTGGCGAACAAGGTCCGGCAGCCGTCAGCGAACTCCTGGGCAAGCTCGATGATGGCGTACAGGTCGCCCTCAAACTGTTTGTGCGCCCTGTGAATCAGGAAATGCTCAAACAGCAACTGGCCACCATCGGTGAGTACAAACGCGCCTTTGCCGATATGACTCAAGCGACGCAGAACCGCGAATCGGCCCGATCCAAGCTAGGCGCCACCGCTGACAATGCTGTGGCCAGGGTGGCAGAAGTCGAAAAGTCCTTGCTGCAAGGTGACAGCGTCGTTCAATTCAACAGCGTGGTCGAGCTGAGCAAACTGATCCAGCAAGCGCGCTTCCAGGTGCGCGGTTACACCTACAGCAGCAAGACCGAAGCCGAGCAACCGGCGCTGGATGCCATTGACAACACCCTGAAAAACCTTGAAAGCCTGCCGGGCAAACTGCCAGAACAGCACGCCGCCAACCTGCAACAAGCCACTGAGTCCCTTAAGGGTTATCGCGCCGCTGTCAGCCAGTTCCGCGACTCGCAGGTGACCAGCGCCGCAGCCCTCAAGAAGATGGTGGATCAAGAGATCCGCTTGAATGACCTGAACGCACAATTGACCCGCTCGCAAACCGACGTCCGTGACCAAGAGACGGCCCAGGCAAAAAGCACGCTGATCATCGTGACCGTCCTGGCATTGGCGTTTGGCCTCCTCGCCGCCTGGGTCATTACGCGGCAGATCGTCGTTCCACTGCAACAGACTTTGACTGCTGTCGAACGTGTCGCCTCGGGCGACCTGAGCCATAACCTTGAGGTCACTCGCCACGACGAGCTGGGTCAATTACAAAGTACTCTGCAGCGGATGGTCGTCAGCCTGCGGGAGTTGATCGGTGGCATCAGCGATGGCGTGACCCAAATCGCCAGCGCCGCTGAAGAACTGTCGGCCGTCACCGAGCAGACCAGCGCCGGGGTCAACAGCCAGAAGGTGGAAACCGATCAGGTGGCCACCGCCATGCACGAAATGACCGCCACCGTGCAGGAAGTCGCGCGCAACGCCGAGGAAGCATCCGAAGCCGCCGTTGCCGCCGACCAGCAGGCCCGCGAAGGTGACAGGGTGGTTGGCGAAGCCATCGCCCAGATCGAGCGCCTGGCCGTCGAAGTCGGCAACTCCACCGCCGCCATGGACGATCTGAAGCGCGAAAGCGACAAAATCGGCAGCGTGCTCGACGTGATCAAATCCGTGGCCCAGCAAACCAACCTGCTGGCGCTCAACGCCGCCATCGAGGCCGCCCGCGCCGGTGAGGCCGGGCGTGGCTTTGCGGTGGTCGCCGATGAAGTCCGCAGCCTCGCGCAACGCACCCAGAAGTCCACCGAAGAAATCGAAGAGCTGATCGTCGGCCTGCAAACCGGCACTCAGCAAGTCGCGACCATCATGGACAACAGCCGCAGCCTGACCGACAGCAGTGTCGAACTGACCCGCCGCGCCGGTGGCTCGCTGGAAAGCATCACCCGCACCGTGTCGGCCATCCAGTCGATGAACCAGCAGATCGCCGCTGCTGCCGAGCAACAGAGCGCGGTGGCCGAAGAGATCAACCGCAGCGTGCTGAACGTGCGCGATGTGTCCGAACAGACCTCCGCCGCCAGCGAAGAGACAGCGGCCTCCAGCGTCGAGCTGGCGCGGCTGGGGACGCATCTGCAGATGCTGGTGGGCCGGTTCAAGGTTTGAGGTGATACGAATGCCCCGGTTCGCTTTGAACCGAGGCGATACCTTCGCGGGCAAGCCCGCTCCCACAGGATTCCCGTCGTCCCAAGGAGCGAGGCTTGCCCGCGAAGGCTTCTCCCCCGTTCTCACAGAATTTGCGCCCGCCCCAAAAAGCAGCAGGCGAAAAAAAGCCCCGCTTCCTTTCGAAAGCGGGGCTTTTCGTTATGCCAACTGAGGCTGAACACTCATTGGCTTGAGCGGCAATAGCGGCGCATGGGGATCGGCATCCACCGATGTGCGCCAGGCTTGCAGCCACTCCGCATGGCCTTCGTTCCAGACCTGCTCATGCAAGCGACCCAGTGCCACCGGATCACTCAGCAGGGCTACGCGCTCGTTGTTGGTCAGCCCCGCAGGCCCGACCTTCATCGCATGGCGAACCCGCTCGATGCGCAGCCATTCGATCGGTTCGGCCTCACGGTGACGGGACGTCGCCAGCGCGCACGCCAACGCGTTCTGCTGCGGATCGACCACCGAACGGACGAAGCCGTCGTTCAGCGCGTGCCAGCGGTTTTCGTGGGTGTACTGGTCAGTTGCCAGCAACGCCTGCGGCGGATTGTATTCCTCAGGAATCAGGAACAGGCTCTCGTCACGGGACTTGAGGCCCAGGCCGACGCGGCTGGAAATCACCGATACCGGGATCGACAGCATCAGCGAACCGACGATCGGCACCAGCCACCACAGGAAGCTCGGGTTCAACCAGATCACCAGCAAGGCCCAGAAGAAGCCCAGCAGCGTCTGCGGACCGTGGCGCTTGACCGCTTCGCTCCATGGCGTGGAGTCGTCGTCACGTTGCGGCGAGTTCCAGGTCGCAGCCCAGCCGAGGAACGCAGCGAGGACGAAACGGGTGTGGAAAATCATCCGCACCGGCGCCAGCAGCATGGAGAACAACATCTCCAGCAGCATCGACAGCGTCACCTTGAACTTGCCACCAAACTCTTTCGCGCCCTTGGCCCAGATCAGGATGATGCTCAGCAACTTCGGCAGGAACAGCAGCACGATAGTCGTCGAGAACAGTGCAATCGCCTTGTCCGGGTGCCATTGCGGCCACAACGGATAGAGCTGACGCGGTTCCAGGAAGTACTGCGGCTCCATCAGCGTGTTGGTCGCCAGCAGGGCTGTCGACAGCACGAGGAAGAAGAACCACAACGGCGCCGACAGGTAAGACATCACGCCTGTCAGGAACACCGCACGGTGTACCGGGTGCATGCCTTTGACCAGGAACAGTCGGAAGTTCATCAGGTTGCCGTGGCACCAGCGACGGTCACGCTTGAGTTCGTCCAGCAGGTTCGGCGGCAGTTCTTCATAACTGCCCGGCAAGTCATAGGCAATCCACACGCCCCAGCCGGCACGGCGCATCAGCGCAGCTTCGACGAAGTCGTGGGACAGAATCGCGCCGGCGAACGCGCCTTTACCGGGCAACGGCGCCAGGGCGCAGTGCTCGATGAACGGTTTCATACGGATGATCGCGTTGTGACCCCAGTAGTGGGATTCGCCCAACTGCCAGAAGTGCAGGCCGGCGGTGAACAGCGGACCGTACACACGGGTGGCGAACTGCTGCATACGCGCATAAAGGGTGTCCATGCCCGACGCACGCGGCGCGGTCTGGATGATCCCGGCGTCCGGCGTGGCTTCCATCAAGCGCACCAGGCTGCTCAGGCATTCGCCGCTCATGACGCTGTCGGCGTCGAGTACGACCATGTACTTGTAGTCACCGCCCCAACGACGGCAGAAGTCGTCGAGGTTGCCGCTTTTACGTTTTACGCGGCGGCGACGGCGGCGATAGAAGATCTTGCCGAAGCCCTTGGCTTCACGGCAGACGTCCAGCCAGGCCTGCTGTTCGGCAACACAGATGTCGGCATCGTTACTGTCACTGAGCACGAAAAAGTCGAAGCGATCAAGGTTACCCGAGGCCGCCACCGACTCGAAGGTCGCCCGCAAACCGGCGAACACCCGCGGCACGTCTTCGTTGCAGATCGGCATCACCAATGCGGTGCGTGCGTCCTTGGCGATCGGCTCGTTGCCGGCGCTGGCACCGGAAATGCGGTACTTGTCGCGACCCGTGATCAACTCGAGGAAGCCCATCAGCGCGGTCCAGAAACCGGCCGACACCCAGCAGAACAGAATCCCGAACAAAATCAGGATGCTGGTTTGCAACACGTAAGGCAGCACCTGGGCCGCGGTTTGCAGCAACGGTTGGTGCAGGACTTCTTCAAGATCGACGAACGACCAACCCTGGTACGGCATGATGCCTTTCATGTACCAGCCGGCGACAATCGTCTGACCGAGCATCAGCACCAGCAGAATGTAGCGGCGGATCGAGCCGACGGTGCGCCAGCGAGCCGCCGGCAGCACGTTCTCATCCTTTGGCGGGGCCGGCGGATTGGTGCGACCGGTCAGCCGACGCCAGCCACGCACCAGAATATTGGTGCGCCACGGCTCCGGAACAACTTTGGTCCGACGGATCGGCGGGGCTGCCTTGAGGCAAACCCGACCACTGGCGTCGAGCCCCAGCATTTGCGCATCCGCCAGTTCTTCGGCGGTGTTCAGGGTCAGGCGCCGCCCGACCGACGCCTGGGCGGCATCGGTTGGCGCGTCGAACGTCGAGGACGACAGACGTTCGTGCAGTTCACTGAAAGACTTGCAGCCCGCGAGTTCCGCGCGCTGCTCGTCGGTCATCGGCAAATGCGCCAGGTACTCGGCAAGCGTTTGAGGCTGTACGTGTGAATTACTCATCGGCAGGCAACTGATAGCTCCAGGTCTCGGTCAGGACTTGTTCAGTCGGCGCCGATTCCGGTGTGGCAGGGGCCGCTTCGGCAGCGACAGGCTGCTTGGCGTCTTTGTTGTCCTTGTCCTTGGTGTCCTTGACTTGCAGGGCTTGCGCTTCAGCTTGCTTGGCCTCCTTGTCCTTCTTCTCCTGCTGCTTGGCGGCGATCTTGTCAGCCTTGGCAACGGAAGAGCTGGACGCTGGCGCCGTGGTCTTGATCGTCTCGGCAGGCGTGATGGTCTTGACCAGTGCTGCACGCATTTCGGTGGACTTGCCCGGATCCTTGATCTTCATCCGCAGGGTCAGGCGCCAGCCCTTGGTTTCAGGGTTGTAACGGACGCTGTTCTCGACCAGTTCCGCGTTGTCACCAACGCTCACCTGACTGCGCACGTCGGCATCTTCCGGCAAGTCTTGCAGGGACGGACCTTGGAAATCCACCAGGTAGGCCACGCTGCCGTCCGGCTGACGAATCAGGTTCGACTGCTTCACGTCACCAGTGGAACGCAGCGTCTGTTGAACCCAGGCGCTGTCCGCCGAATGCAGGGAGGCTTCGTCGATGGTCCAGTGCATGCGATAGGCGACGTCCAGGGACTGGCCAGGCTCTGGCAGTTTTTCCGGGCTCCAGAAAGCAACGATATTGTCGTTGGTTTCGTCAGCGGTAGGAATCTCCACCAGATCGACGGAGCCCTTGCCCCAATCGCCCTTCGGCTCGATCCAGGCACTTGGGCGCTTGTCGTAGCGGTCATCGAGGTCTTCGTAGTGGCTGAAGTCACGGCCACGTTGCAGCAAGCCGAAACCGCGCGGGTTCTCGATCGAGAAGTTGCTCACGGCCAGGTGTTTCGGGTTGTTCAATGGGCGCCAGATCCATTCGCCGTTGCCGGCATGGATCGACAGACCGCTGGAGTCGTGCAGTTCGCGACGGTAGTTCAGCACTTTCGACGGCTGGTTGGCGCCGAACAGGAACATGCTGGTCAGCGGCGCAACGCCGAGTTTGGTGACCTTGTCACGCAGGAACATCCTGGCCTTGACGTCGACGACCGTGTCGCTGCCCGGACGCAGGGTCAGGCGATAGGCACCGGTGGCACGCGGCGAATCCAGCAGGGCGAAGATCACCAGGTGCTTGTCGCCCGGCTTCGGCTGCTGAATCCAGAACTCGGTGAAACGCGGGAACTCTTCGCCGGACGGCAAGGCGGTATCGATGGCCATGCCGCGAGCGGACAGGCCATAGGTGTGGCCCTTGCCGACAACGCGGAAGTAACTCGCGCCGAGCATGGTCATGATTTCGTCTTGCTTGTCGGCCTTGTTGATCGGGTACAGCACACGGAAACCGGCATAGCCCAGCTGTTCGGTGGCTTTAGGATCGAACTTCACGTCGCCGAAATCGAAACGACTTGGGTCGTATTTGATCTCTTCGACGGTATTGGCCGTGATTTCGTTGATTTTCACCGGAGTATCGAAGTGCATGCCCTGGTGATAGAACGACAGTTTGAAAGGGGTTTTCTGGTTTGCCCACTCGGCTTTTTCGGTGAGGAAGCGAATTTTTTGATAATCCGCGAATTTCATCTCACGAAATTCATTCGGCAGGTTACTGCGCGGGGCTTCGTATTTTTGCCCGGCCAGCTCTTTTGCCTTGACCGATACGTCATCCAGATTGAATGCCCAAAGCTGGCCGGCGCTGAACAGGCAGAGCAGTGCAGAGCCCGCTACCAGTGCGTTTCGAAACCGTTTGGCAGACAATTTTGGTGCATTACAGGGACTAACAATCACGAGCAACCCTCGCCGAAAACAAATCAAAAAACCAACGGCCAGTTAAAGTGCCAGCACGGTGTACGGTGGAAAAAAACCGACCCTGCGGACCACTCTTGCCAAGTTGGCGAGCATTGTTCCGACTCCCATGGGGCAAAATGATTCCCCAACAGGTCCCGGACAAGTCTCTACCTAAGTCAAAATGGACCAACGAACGCTGATCCCCGTAGCGCGCGATTATCTAGTAGGCCGCGTTACAACGCATCAGGGGGAAGCAAGTATTTATCGGGAAAAACCCCTGTTTTCAGCCGAAATGCCCTTAATAAAGATGTTTCAAGCGCTTTCACGTCTGTAACAGGAAGGTTACCGGGCCATCATTGACCAGATGCACCTGCATATCCGCGCCGAATCTACCTGATGCCACAGTGCCATGCACCTGTTTCGCTTTGCCCAGTAAATAGTCGAAAAGCTCCTCACCCAGCGCCGGAGGGGCTGCAGTCGAAAAACTCGGGCGCAACCCGTTTTTGGTGTCGGCGGCCAGGGTGAACTGCGAGACCAGCAGCAACCCACCGCCTACATCCGCCAAGGACAGATTCATCTTGCCCTCGGCGTCGCTGAATACTCGATAGTTAAGCAGTTTATGCAGAAGTTTGTCGGCGCTGGCCCGAGTGTCGTCGGGCTCGACCGCCACCAGCACCAGCAATCCCTGATCTATCGCACCGACGATCTCCCCAGCGACCTCGACTCGGGCGCCACGCACGCGTTGCAGCAGGCCCTTCATGCTTCGTCGGGCGACAAGTCGAGCAAGCGACGGGCCATCTGATCGGCGGCGCGTACCAATGCATCGGTGATGCCCGGCTCGGATGCGGCATGGCCAGCATCGCGGATCACCTGCAATTCGCTGTTCGGCCAGGCCTGATGCAGTTCCCAGGCGTTGTCCAGCGGGCAGATCACGTCATAGCGACCATGGACGATCACCCCAGGCAAATGGGCGATCTTGCCCATGTCGCGGATCAGCTGATTCGGCTCCAGGAACGCGTTGTTGGTGAAGTAGTGGCATTCGATACGGGCGATGGACAATGCACGCTGGGGTTCGGAGAAACGGTCGACCACCAGCGGATTCGGACGCAGGGTAGCGGTACGGCCTTCCCAGATGGACCAAGCCTTGGCTGCATGCATCTGGGCAATCTGATCGTTGCCGACCAGGCGTTTGTGGAACGCCGAAAGCAAGTCGTCGCGCTCGTCCTGCGGGATCGGCGCGATGTAGTCCTGCCAGTAATCGGGAAACAGGCGACTGGCGCCACACTGGTAGAACCACTCGATTTCCTGCGGACGGCAGAGAAAAATCCCGCGCAGAATCAAACCGTGCACGCGCTCCGGATGGGTTTGCGCGTAGGCCAGGGCCAGGGTCGAACCCCAGGAACCGCCGAACAGCACCCATTTATCGATGCCCAGGTGCTTGCGAATCCGCTCGAGGTCGGCGACCAGATCCCAGGTGGTGTTGTTTTCCAGGCTGGCGTGGGGCGTGGAGCGACCGCAACCGCGCTGGTCGAAGGTAACGATGCGATACAGATTTGGATCGAAATACCGGCGGCTCTGGGCATCACACCCGGCGCCGGGGCCGCCGTGAATGAATACCACTGGCAAACCTTCCGGCGAACCGCTTTCGTCGACATACAGCGTGTGGGTTTTATCGACAGCCAGATCGTGCCGGGCGTGGGGTTTGATCTGCGGGTACAAAGTCTGCATTGCGCGCTCCGTAAGGGGTCGAGGTCATCCCTGTAGGGACTTCTATTATTCTGCCGTCCGGCATCATAAACCCGAATTACTTCAATGAGCATGCCCCTTGCAGCGTCAGCGTTTGTCAGCCCGTCTTCTCAGCCAAATAGCCGAGCAGGGTTTCATAGAGTCGATCGACCTCGGCAACCTGCCCCCGCGCCCGCAAACAACCGTGAACCAGCCCCTCGCCGTAATAAAGTGTTGCGCTCACGCTGGCGGCATTGAGTCGCTCGGCGTAAAGCACGCCGTCATCGCGCAGCGGGTCGAACTGCGCCACGGCAATCAACGCGGGCGGCAGACCGCTGAAATCGTCGGCGAGCAACGGCATTGCATAGGCCGTTGGCCGACGGATGCCGCGCAAATACAACCCGTGATAACAATCCAGATCGCTACTGCTGAGCAACGGGGCGTCGACGCACTCACTGCGCGACGGCAATCGACGATCGCCGCCCAACCCCGGATAGATCAGAACCTGCGCACAAGGCGCCGGCTCGCCGGCATCGCGCAAGGCCAGGCACAACGCAGCGGCGAGGTTGCCGCCTGCGCTGTCGCCTGCCACCAGGGTCCGCGCGGGGTCGAGCCGAAACGGTCCGGTACGCAGCGCGCGCCAGACACTCAGGCAGTCATCGGACGCCGCCGGAAACGGATGCTCTGGCGCCAACCGATAATCGACGGCGATCACCAACACGCCGAGCACCGACGCCAGTTCGGCGCAGATGAAGGCATGGGAGTCCAGATCCCCCACCACCCAACCGCCACCATGCAGATACACAATGCAGGGCCAACCGTTGGTCGGCGGAGGAATCGGCGGTTGCCAGGCGCGCACTGCCACTCCCGCCAACTCAAAATCGATGACCTCAAGCCCTGCGGGACACGACGGGGTAAACGCCCGGCACATTTCGCTGTAGGCCTGACGCAAACCGGTGAGGCTGCTGTCGGCGCTGTTGAAGCTGACGGTTTTCTCGACGAAAGCCGCCATCTGTTCAGAGAGTGGATAAGAAGCCATGAGTCTGCAGCCAGTTAGCCAACGATTTTGGATTGGAACTCAGTTCTGTGGCGAGGGAGCTTGCTCCCGCTGGGCTGCATAGCAGCCCCAAACCACTCGACCGAGTTTTATCAGATACACCCGACCAGCCGGATTTACGACGGCTTCGCCGCCGAACGGGAGCAAGCTCCCTCGCCACAGACAGCGCTCTTTCCGAAGAAATGGTGATCAGTTCTTCAAACTGGCCTGAACGGTTGCCACGCCATCCTTGCCATCGAAACTGCTGACCCCCGCCAGCCAGCGCTGAAGATCTTCGGGATGATCACGCAGCCATTGCCTGGCAACGTCCTGTGGTGTCTTGCGCTCCATGATCGGCACCATCAGCTGACTTTCCTGGGCGGCGGTGAAGGTCAGGTTTTCCAGCAGACGGTTCACGTTCGGGCAGCGCTCGGCATAGTCCGGCGCGGTCACGGTAGAAACGGTCGCCGCGCCTTCATTCGGGCCATAGACATCTTCACTGCCGGTCAGGTAGGCGATGTTCATGTTGATGTTCATCGGATGCGGGGTCCAGCCGACGAACACTACGAACTCCTTGTGATTGACCGCCCGTTGCACGGCGGCGAGCATCCCGGCTTCACCGGACTCGATCAGCTTGAAGTCCTTCAAGCCAAAGCGGTTGGTCTCGATCATGGTTTTGATGGTGGTATTGGCGCCGCTACCCGGCTCGATGCCGTAGATCTTGCCGCCGAGCTGGTCTTTGAATTTCGCGATATCACCGAAGGTTTTCAAGCCTGCCGCGGCAACGTAGTCGGGAACCGCAAGCGTCGCCTGGGCGTCGGCCAGGCTCGGTTTGTCCATGACCTTGAGCTGATTGGCGGCCACGAATGGGGCGATGTTCTTGTCCATCGCCGGTTTCCAGTAACCGAGGAAGATGTCCAGACGCTTGTCGCGGATGCCGGCGAAGATGATTTGCTGAACCGCGCTGGTTTGCTTGCTTTCGTAGCCAAGGCCGTTGAGCAACACATCGGCCATGCCGCTGGTGGCGATGACGTCGGTCCAGTTGACCACGCCCATGCGCACGGCCTTGCAGGAAGCGGGGTCGTTGGCGAAAACACTGGTGCTCAGAAGAGCAGTGCCACAGAGGATTGAGAGACAGCGGGTGAACAAACCTTTGGTGCTTGTCATAGAGAGCTTTCTCGCGCGGCAGATTATTGTTGGGGGCCGGTGTCTTCGTGCACCGTGCCCAGAACATTACGCAGCGTCGAGAGGGTAAAAGCGAACTGTGGCGACCGAGATTTGCACGGTGGCGACAGTTCCGGAAAGGTATCGAGGCGAGTGATGATCTGTGGTGAGGGAGCTTGCTCCCGCTGGGCCGCGAAGCGGCCCCCAAACCATTCAGCCGAGTTTTATCAGATACACCCGACCCGCCGGGTTTACGACGGCTTCGCCGCCGAGCGGGAGCAAGCTCCCTCGCCACAAAAACCTGCTCGCCACAGGGTTATGCGCTGTAGTGCTTTTCGCCCCACGCCAGCAACCCTTGCAACAACTCCTTGAGCACCACTTGCGTCGGTGCCGCCAGATCCGGGCGGTAGCGGAACGGCTCGAACTCTTCCATATAGGTGCACTGGCCCAATTCCAGCTGCACGGCATGGATGTTCTCGGCCGGGTTACCGTAATGCCGGGTGATGTGCCCGCCCTTGAAGCGACCGTTCAGCACATGGCTGTAATCGGTGTGCTTCGCGCAGATTGCTTCCAATTGAGTTGCCAATTGAGGATCGCAGCTGGCGCCGTTGAAGGTGCCGAGGTTGAAGTCCGGCAGCTTGCCGTCAAACAGGTGCGGGATGATCGAGCGGATCGAGTGTGCATCGAACAGCAGCGCGTAGCCGAATTCGGCTTTCAGTCGTGCCAGCTCTTCCTGCAAGGTGCGATGGTACGGTGTCCAGATCTGTTCCAGATAATTCGCGCGTTCTGTGGCCGAGGGCTCCATACCCTCACGGAACAGAGGAATGCCGTCAAACAACGTTGCCGGGAACAGACCGGTGGTGGCGCCGACATATAAAGGCTTGTCGTCGGACGGCCGATTCAGGTCGATGACAAACCGCGAGTACTCGGCCGCCAGTGTGCTGGCGCCCAGCTCGGTGGCGAATTCGTAGAGCGTGGGGATGTGCCAGTCGGTGTCCGGCAGGCTTTTCGCGTCGGGAATCAACCCGGCCTCGACCGCCGGGGTCAGGCGCAGGCCGGCGTGGGGCATGCTGATCAGCAGCGGTACGCGGCCTTGTTTGAAATTCAGAACCTTATCCACAACTGTTCTCCTAAACGCTTGTTTCGACGCCGTGACGCACGACGCGTTTTTCCAGATCGCCGCCCAGCCAGTACGACAAATCGGCTGGACGATCGATTTGCCAGGCAACGAAATCCGCGACTTTGCCGGCTTCCAGCGAACCATGAGTCTCGGCCATGCCCAGCGCGGTGGCGGCATGAATAGTCGCGCCCGCCAGCGCCTCTTCCGGGGTCATGCGCAAACAAGTGCAAGCCATGTTCAGCATCAAGCGCAGAGACAATGCCGGCGAAGTGCCCGGATTGAGGTCACTGGCGATGGCGATTTTCACGCCGTGTTTGCGCAGGGCGTCCATCGGCGGCAATTGGGTTTCGCGCAGGAAGTAAAACGCACCGGGCAGCAATACCGCGACAGTGCCGGACTTGGCCATGGCGATGGCGTCGTCTTCGGTCATGAACTCCAGATGATCGGCGGACAGTGCGTGGTAACGCGCCGCCAGGCTCGAACCGTGCAGCGACGACAATTGTTCGGCATGCAACTTCACCGGCAAGCCGAGTTTCTGCGCGGCGACGAAAACCCGCTCGACCTGTTCCGGCGAAAACCCCAGGTATTCACAGAAAGCGTCCACCGCATCCACCAGCCCTTCGGCAGCCAGGGCCGGGAGCATTTCGCTGCAGATGTGATCGATGTAAGCATCGGCGCGGTCCGCGTATTCCGGCGGCAAAGCGTGGGCCGCCAGGCAGGTGCTGCGCACGCTGACCGGCAGCTCGGCGCCGAGACGACGAACGACCCGAAGCATCTTGCGTTCGTTGGCCAGGTCCAGGCCATAACCGGATTTGATTTCGATGCTGGTGACGCCATCGCGCATCAGGCTTTTAAGACGCTTGGCGGCGCTGGCGAACAACTCGTCCTCGCTGGCGGCGCGGGTAGCGCGCACGGTGCTGGCGATGCCGCCGCCAGCCGCTGCAATTTCCGCGTAACTGACACCTTGCAGGCGCTGCTCGAATTCGCCGCTGCGGTTGCCGCCGAATACCGTATGGGTGTGGCAGTCGATCAGGCCGGGGGTGACCCAGGCCCCATCAAGGTCATTGACCGCTGGGTATTCGCCCGGCGGCAGTTCGCCGCGCGGACCAATCCACTCAATGTGCGCACCGGACGTCACGATGGCCGCATCCTCGATGATCGAGTAGACGCCTTGCGCCATGGTTGCGACGTGGCAGTGTTGCCAGAGCGTTTTCATCCTGGCCTCCGTTAGGTTATCGATGAGAAAAATCAGGATCCCGCGCCACCAATGCGGCCTGGCCTGCCGCCGGTTTCACCCACGTCAGGTAGGCCAGCACCAGCAACACGATCCAGACCACGCCGACGATCAGTGCCGCCTGGGTGTCCGGGAAATAGCCCAGCACGCCGAAAATGAACAGCATGAAGGCAATCGCCGCCATTGGCGCATAGGGCCAGAACGGCACCGGGAATTTCAGTTGTGCGACCTGCTCGGCGCTCATGGAACGACGCATCGCCACCTGGGTAAACAGAATCATCAGCCAGACCCACACCGTGGCAAAGGTCGCGATAGAGGCGATCAGCAGGAACACGTTTTCCGGAATCAGGTAGTTCAGCAGCACACCCAGCAACAGCGCGACACTCATCACCACCACGGTCATCCATGGCACGCCATTGCCCGACAGGCGAGCAAAGCCCTTGGGTGCATGCCCTTGCTGGGCCAGCCCGTACATCATCCGGCCAGCGCCGAAGATGTCACTGTTGATGGCCGACACCGCCGCCGAGATCACCACGATATTGAGGATAGTCGCCGCCGAACTGATCCCCAGGTTGTCGAAAATCTGCACGAACGGACTGCCTTGGCTGCCGATCTGCTGCCATGGAAAGATCGACATCAGCACAAACATCGTCAGCACGTAGAACAGCAGGATACGCAACGGTACGGCATTGATCGCCCGGGGCAGCACGTGCTGCGGATCCTTGGCTTCACCGGCCGTCACGCCGATGATTTCAATGCCGCCGAACGCAAACATCACCACGGCGAACGAAGCGATCAGGCCGCCCACGCCATTGGGCATGAAGCCGCCATGGTTCCAGAGGTTGCTGATATCGGTCGCCTGGGCGCCGGGCACCGTGCTGATACCGAACAGCATGATGCCGAAGCCACCCAGGATCATCGCAACGATGGCCGCGACCTTGAGCAGCGACAACCAGAACTCCATTTCACCGAAGACTTTGACGTTGCACAGGTTCAAGCCGCCGACCACCGAAACGATGCCCAGTACCCAAATCCAGCGGGCAACTTCCGGGAACCAGAAGCCCATGTAGATACCGAACGCGGTGACGTCGGCCATACCGACGATGACCATTTCAAACGCGTAGGTCCAACCGAGGATGAAGCCCGCCATCGGCCCCAGGTAGGTGCTGGCGTACTGGCCGAAAGAGCCGGCCACCGGGTTGTGCACGGCCATCTCACCGAGGGCGCGCATGACCATGAACACCGCCGCGCCACCGATCAGGTAAGCGAGCAGCACCGCAGGCCCGGCCATTTGAATGGCCGAGGCAGAACCGTAAAACAGCCCGGTGCCGATCGCCGACCCCAGCGCCATGAAGCGAATATGTCGGGCAGAGAGCCCGCGTTTCAAACTCTTTGCTGGCTGTTGCATTTCCCGTCCTTAATTATTCTTGTTCGACGCAAAATCGAATCGCGAACAAGCTCACTCCCACAGGGGTGTGCATTCTAATGTGGGAGCGAGCCTGCTCGCGATGGGGCCATTACAGGCTAGGCAGCAACTTCACCGTCACCAGGTCATTCAGGCAACGCGTCGCCAACAACTCACTGGCCGCATTGATGTCCGGGGCGAAGAAGCGGTCCTTCTCATAGAACGGCACTTCGGCACGCAGGATCGCGCGGGCTTTTTCCAGTTTTGGCGAGGTTTTCAGACCCTCACGCAGATCCAGCCCCTGGGCTGCAGCCAACCATTCCACCGCCAGAACCCCGCGAGTATTCTCCGCCATCTCCCACAGACGCTTGCCAGCCGCCGGCGCCATGGAAACGTGGTCTTCCTGGTTAGCGGAAGTCGGCAGACTGTCGACCGAGTGCGGATGAGACAGCGCCTTGTTCTCGCTGGCCAATGCCGCCGCAGTCACTTGAGCGATCATGAAACCGGAGTTCACGCCGCCATTGGCCACCAGGAACGGCGGCAGTTGCGACATGTGCTTGTCCATCATCAGCGAAATGCGGCGTTCGCTCAGGGAACCGATTTCGGCGATGGCCAGGGCCATGTTGTCGGCAGCCATGGCCACTGGTTCGGCGTGGAAGTTACCACCGGAGATCACATCGCCTTCAGCGGCGAACACCAACGGGTTGTCGGAAACGGCGTTGGCTTCGATGGCCAACACTTCGGCAGCCTGGCGGAACTGGGTCAGGCAAGCACCCATGACTTGCGGCTGGCAGCGCAGGGAGTACGGGTCCTGGACCTTTTCGCAGTTCTGGTGCGAGTCAGACACTTCGCTGCGCTCGCCCAGCAGATCGCGGTAAGCGGCAGCGGCGTCGATCTGGCCTTTCTGACCGCGAGCCGCATGAATGCGGGCGTCGAACGGCGAGCGCGAGCCCAATACCGCTTCAACCGTCATACCACCAATGGCCAGGGCGCCAGCGAACAGATCTTCGCCTTCGAACAAGCCGCGCAGCGCGTAAGCGGTGGACACCTGAGTACCGTTGAGCAGTGCCAGACCTTCTTTGGCAGCCAGGGTCAGAGGCGTCAGACCAGCGACTTTCAGCGCTTCAGTGGCTGGCAGCCACTCGCCTTTGTAGCGAGCCTTGCCTTCGCCCAGCAGCACCAGCGACATATGCGCCAACGGCGCCAGGTCGCCGGAGGCACCGACCGAACCTTTCAATGGAATGTGCGGGTAAACCTCGGCATTGATCAGGGCGATCAGGGCGTCGATCACCACACGGCGAATGCCGGAGAAACCACGGCTCAGGCTGTTGACCTTGAGCACCATGACCAGCCGAACCAGCGCGTCGCTGATCGGCTCGCCGACACCGGCGGCGTGGGACAAAACGAGCGAGCGCTGGAGGTTTTCCAGGTCTTCGCTGGCGATACGGGTCGAAGCCAGCAGGCCGAAACCGGTGTTGATGCCATAAGCAGTGCGGTTCTCGGCGAGGATCTGTTCCACGCAGGCAACGCTGGCTTCGATCTGGGCCGAGGCACTGTTGTCGAGGGTGATTTTGACCGGTTGCTGATAAACATCACGCAGTTGGGCAAGGCTCAGTTGGCCGGGAATCAAATTAAGCGCAGTCACATTCATTCTCCTTTTGAGAGTTTTTATTAACTAACCAGACGCTCCGGAGATATCCGTTGTCCGTCGCGTCCCGCCTTTTGGAGGGGCCGCGCCTTGGCACGCTGGTGTTGTGGAAATCAGTTCAGGTTGGGTAAAGCCTTGTGCAGCAAAATCGGGTCTTTCAAAACACTGGCAGCGGCGGCAATGTCCGGTGCCAGCCAGCGGTCCTGCTCGTAGGCCGGAACACGCTCGCGCAGCAGACGCCAGGCGACGTCGGTGCCGGCGCCAAAGCCTTGCTCCTTCAAGAATTCGAAAGCCTGGGCCGCCAGCAGGTACTCGATGGCGAGGATCTGCGTGCAGTTTTCCAGTGCGCGGTGCAGCTTCAGCGCCGCGTTGGTGCCCATGCTCAGGTGGTCTTCCTGCAGCCCCGAGGTGACGTAGTTGTCGAGCACCGCCGGTTGCGCCAACTGGCGATTTTCCGCACACAGGGACGCGGCGACGTACTGGACGATCATCATCCCGGAGTTGACGCCCGGATTGGCCACCAGGAATGCCGGCAAGCCACTGACGTGCGGGTTGATCAAACGGTCCAGGCGACGCTCTGCGATGGAGCCGATTTCGGCCATGGCAATTGCCAGCAAATCAGCAGCCAGCGCGACGGATTGGCCGTGGGGGTTGGCCTGGGACATGACGCGGAAGTTGTCCGGCGTGCCCAGCAACATCGGGTTGTCGGTGACAGAGTTGAGTTCGGTTTCGATCTGCTGTTTCGCGTGTTCAAGTTGATCGCGAGCCGCACCATGAACTTGCGGGATCGAGCGGATGCTCAGCGCATCCTGAGTGCGAATGCCTTTGCTGCTGGCGATCACATCACTGCCCTCGAGCAACGCCCGCAGGTTGATACCGACTTGCTGCATGCCCGGGTGAGGCTTGAGCGCGATGATCTCGGCGTCGAACGCAGTAATCTGGCCGCGCTGGGCTTCGAAGCTCATGGCGCCGATCACATCGGCCCACTGCACCAGACGCGTCGCATCGGCTAGCGCCAAACAGCTAAGACCGGTCATGCACGGCGTGCCGTTGACCAGGCACAAGCCATCTTTGGCGCCCAGTTGCACCGGCTGCAGACCTTCTTCGGCCAGGGCTTGCTGCGCCGAGACAATCTGCCCGCGATAGCTGACATTGCCGACACCCAGCAGAGTGATTCCGACGTGGGCCATGTGGGTCAAATAGCCAACCGAGCCCTGGGACGGCACTTGCGGGGTGATGCCGCGATTGAGCAGCGCCAGCAGGGCTTCGACCACCCGGCGATGAATGCCGGATTTGCCATGGCTATAGTTGCGAATAGCGGCGCAGATGATTGCGCGGGTCTGTTCGTCGGCCAATGGTGCGCCGACGCCACAGGCGTGACTGAGCAGGGTGTTGCGCGACAATTGGCTGAGTTGTTCGTCCTTGAGCGAGACGTTGCACAAGGCGCCCAGGCCGGTATTGACGCCATAGGCACGCTCGCCGCTGGCGACGATGCGCTGGACGATCGCCTGGGCATTCTCGATCCGTGCCCAGACCTGTGGTGACAGCTCAAGCTGTGCGCCATGACGGGCTACGGCGACCACATCCTGCCAACGCAACGGGGCGTCGGCGATAACGATTTTTTCAGCCTGGGACATCTGGAGCCTCATACAAAATTCATGGACGGATGACACCTGTGGCGAGGGAGCTTGCTCCCGCTGGGTTGCGAAGCAGCCCCAAAAAATCTGCGACCGCTGCGCGCTCGAACGGGAGCAAGCTCCCTCGCCACAAAAACAGTCTCGCCACCACTCAACCTCAAACCACCGCCGCCCGCCGCTGTACGAACCGGTCGACATACTCATCCGCCGGCGAGTGCAGGATCTCTCTTGGCGTACCCACCTGAATCAGCCGGCCATCCTTGAGAATCGCAATGCGGTTGCCGATGCGCACGGCCTCGTCGAGGTCGTGGGTGATGAAGACGATGGTCTTGTGCAAGGTCTTTTGCAGCTCCAGCAACTGGTCCTGCATCTCCGCGCGGATCAGCGGATCGAGAGCACTGAAGGCTTCGTCCATCAGGATGATGTCGGTGTCCGCCGCCAAGGCGCGAGCCAGGCCCACACGCTGGCGCATGCCGCCGGAGAGCTGATGCGGGTATTTGTTTTCGTAGCCCTTCAGGCCCACGGTATTGATCCAGTGCAGCGCACGCTCGGCGCACACCTGCTTGCTCTCGCCACGCACTTTCAGGCCGTAGGCGACGTTATCCAGCACTGTCTTGTGCGGCAGCAGGCCGAAGCTCTGGAACACCATGCTGATCTTGTGCCGGCGAAATTCGCGCAGGGCTTCCATGTCGTATTGCAGGATGTCCACGCCGTCCACCAGGATCGCGCCGCTGGTGGGGTCGATCAGGCGATTGAAGTGGCGCACCAACGTGGACTTGCCAGAGCCGGACAGGCCCATGATCACGAAGATCTCGCCGGTGCCGATGCTCAGCGACAGATTGTTCACGCCGACCACACAGCCGGTTTCGGCCAATACCTGGTCTTTGGTCTTGCCCTGGCCAATCATGCCCAGCGCGTCCTTGGAACGGTTGCCGAAAATCTTGAAGACGTTTTTGACTTCGATCTTGCTGATGGCTTCGTTGCTCATTTGCTCACCTCATGCCGTGGCCGACCATACGCCTGAGTAATGCGGTCGATGACCACTGCCAGAATCACGATCGCCAGACCGGCCTCAAGACCACGTCCGACGTTGAGGGTCTGAATCCCCACCAACACGTCCTCACCCAAGCCACGGGCACCGATCATCGAGGCGATCACCACCATCGACAGGGCCATCATGGTGGTCTGGTTGATCCCGGCCATGATGCTTGGCAGGGCCAGCGGCAGTTGCACGCCAAACAGTTGTTGCCAGCGGTTGGCACCGAAGGCGTTGATTGCTTCCATCACTTCACCGTCGACCTGGCGAATACCCAGATCGGTCAAGCGGATCAGCGGCGGCGCGGCGTAGATCACCGTGGCGAAAATCGCCGGGACCTTGCCCAGACCGAACAGCATCAGCACCGGGATCAGGTACACGAAGCTCGGCATGGTCTGCATGATGTCCAGCAGCGGCATCAGCACCGAACGCAGGCGATTGCTGCGCGCCGAGAGGATGCCCAGCGGAATGCCGATCAGCACCGAGATGACTGTCGCCACCATCATCAGCGCCAGGGTCTGCATCAGCTTGTCCCAGAGGCCGACCGCACCCACCAGGAACAGCAGACCGACGATGACCGACGTGGTCACGACTTTGCGGGTCGCATGCCAGGCAACGCCCGCCACGATGGCCAGCATCAGCCACCAGGGCGCCGCACGCAGCAGCCCTTCGAGATTGACGATGGCCCACAACAGGGTGTCGGAGATGCTGCGGAACACATCGCCGTAGTTGGTGACCAGCGAATCGACCCAACTGTTGACCCAGTCGGCGATGGAAAAGGTAAAGCTTTCGGGAAACATAAAAAGACTCTCAATCAAGGGGTTGCGATCAAGCATCCGACTGCCGTTGCCGACAGTCGGAGACACTCGACCTACAAGGCCGCGTCGATCTTTTTGGCTGCGTCTTCGCTCACCCACGCGTGCCAGACTTCAGGATGTTCCTTCAGGAAGATCTTGGCCAGTTTTGGCGATTCGATCCGCTCTTTGGCCATGCGCCCGAGGTTCTGGTTCAGCAGGTCGATCGGCAGGTTGACCTTTTCCAGCACCGTAACCAGTTCCGGGGCTTGCTCGTGGAAAGTCTTGGAAAGGCCGACCTTGATGGTCACGCGCTTGTCCACGCCCGGTTTTTCTTCGAGCTTGACCAGGTCGACCTGACCCATCAGCGGGGTTGGCGACCAGTAGTAGAACAGGATCGGCTCGCCACGCTTGTAGCTCGACAGCACTGCCGCATCCAGCGCCGGGCCGGTGCCTGGGCGGAAGTTGGTGTAGGTGCTTTCCAGGCCGTAGCTTTTCAGCATTTCGCTGTTATCCAGCTCGCAGGTCCAGCCGGCCGGGCAGTTGTAGAAACGGCCCTTGGATGGCTCTTCGGCGTCCTTGAATACAGCGGAATACTTGCCCAGATCAGCAATGTTTTTCAGGTCCGGCGCCTTGGGTTCCAACTTGCGCTTGGCGTCGCCTTCGATCACGTAGCGTGGCACGTACCAGCCTTCGACGGCACCCACGACAGGAGCTCCGACACCGACGACTTTGCCGGCCTTCTCGGCCTTGTTCCAGACTTCGCTGCGGCCGACCCATTCTTCGGCGAACACTTGGATGTCGTTGCTGCTCAGGGCGTTTTCCATGGTGATGGAGTTGCCAGGCAAACTGTCAGTCTTGCAGTCGTAGCCTTTCTCCAACACGACTTGCAGCACGTCGGTCAGCAGCATGGCGCTTTCCCAGTTCAGGCCGGCAAATTTCACCGGTTTGCCCGACTCGCACCAACCCGCCGCCTGAGTGGCGCCGGCGCTGGCCAGCAGGCCCATGGAAAGCAATGTGGTCAGCAGGGTCTTGTTCGATTTCATTGTAGTGACGCTCCTAATCATGAGTTGGCTTACGGCAGTCAAGAGGCATCCAGCCCTGTCCACGTCCAATCAGGCCTGCGCCGCAGCGCGACCGGCCCCGCTTGTTATAGGTGCTGCATCGCTGTCCTGCTCGAGCGGCAGGATCAGGTGATCGGGAACTGCGCTGTGCCATTTTTTCGCGCATACGTAATACAGGGCTGCAGGAATCACCAGACCGATGATCCAGGAAATATCCACATCACCCAGGGCCGCCACCAACGGACCGGTATAGAACTTGGTGGAGATAAACGGCAGCTGCACCAGTACACCGAAGACATAGACGCTGATACCGAGGGCGTTCCAACGGCCGTAGCGACCGTTCGGATCGGCCAGTGCCGGCACGTCATAGCGCTCGCGAGTGATGCAGTAGTAGTCCACCAGATTGATCGCGCTCCATGGCGTGAAGAACGCCAGCAGGAACAGGATGAAGGACTTGAACGCACCGAGGAACGAGTGCTGACCGAGCAGCGCCATCAGGGTCGCAGCACCGACGATGACCAGCACGAAGACCAGACGCTGCAAGCGCGATACCTTCAGGTCACCACGGAAGCCGCTGATGATGGTCGCAATGCACATGAAGCTGCCGTAGGAGTTCAGTGTGGAGATGGTGACCTTGCCGAACGCGATGCTGAAATACAGCAGCGCAGCGGTGGCACCGGTACCGCCCAGACCGACGATGTAGGCGACTTCGTGACCGGCAAATTGGCCGTTGGCCGATGCGGCAGCGAACACGCCGAGGACCATCGCTACCTGCGCACCAATGACCGAACCTGCGCCTGCGGCAAAAAAATTTTTCACCGAGGAAATCTTGCTCGGCAGGTAGCGAGAGTAGTCAGCCACGTAAGGACCGAAGGCGATCTGCCAGGACGCCGCGAGCGATACCGCGAGCAGGAAACTGCTCCAGCTGAAGTGGCGGATTTGCAACAGTGCGCCAACATCAACCTGGCTCATCAGACGGCTGAACAGATAAACAAAAGCAATCACGCCAATGAGACTGGCAACACGGCCGATCCAATGGATCACCCGATAACCAAGCACCGTGACCAGCACGATGACACTGGCGAAGATCAGGATGCCGACGCTGTCGCTGACATCAAACAACTGGCCCAGCGCCTGGCCGGAAAGCACGGTGCCCGTTGCGGTGAAACCGAGGTACATCAGACAGACCAGCACGATCGGGATGGCCGCGCCATACACGCCGAACTGTACCCGGCTGGAGATCATCTGCGGCAGGCCAAGCTTGGGCCCTTGCGCCGCATGCAGCGCCATTACGCCACCGCCGAGCAATTGACCGATCAACAGACCGATCAACGACCAGAACACGTCACCGCCCAGCACCACGGCCAGGGCCCCGGTGACAATCGCGGTGATTTGCAGGTTGGCACCCATCCACAGGGTGAACTGGCTCAACAGACGACCGTGTCTCTCCGCTTCCGGGATGTAGTCGATCGAACGTTTCTCGATCAACGGTTTACTGCCTGCACGATCGTCATTAACAGCCATTGTTCAACCTCTATGGATTGTTTGTCGGTGTTGGTGATCCCTGTAGGAGCGAGGCTTGCCGGCGAAGAATGCACCGCGGTGTGTCAGTTAAGACGCCTTCGCGGGCAAGCCTCGCTCCTACAGGTATTTCTGCGTTATTTGCCGGTAATCATCGGCAGATTCAGGCCTTGTTCCTTGGCGCAGTCGATCGCGATCTGGTAACCGGCATCGGCGTGACGCATGACGCCGGTGGCCGGGTCGTTGTGCAGTACGCGAGCGATACGCTCGGCCGCTTCGTCAGTACCGTCGCAGACAATCACCATGCCCGAGTGCTGGGAGAAGCCCATGCCGACGCCGCCACCGTGGTGCAGGGAAACCCAGGTCGCGCCGCTCGCGGTGTTGAGCAGAGCGTTGAGCAGTGGCCAGTCGGACACGGCATCGGAACCGTCCTGCATCGATTCGGTTTCGCGGTTCGGGCTGGATACGGAACCGGAGTCCAGGTGGTCGCGACCGATCACGATTGGCGCGGACAATTCACCGCTGCGAACCATTTCGTTGAACGCCAGACCGAGCTTGGCGCGCAGGCCCAGGCCAACCCAGCAGATACGTGCCGGCAGACCCTGGAAGCTGATGCGCTCGCGGGCCATGTCCAGCCAGTTGTGCAGGTGGGCATCGTCCGGGATCAGTTCTTTGACTTTGGCGTCGGTCTTGTAGATGTCCTGCGGGTCGCCCGACAGCGCAGCCCAACGGAACGGACCGATGCCACGGCAGAACAGCGGACGGATGTAAGCCGGTACGAAACCCGGGAAGTCGAATGCGTTCTCGACGCCTTCTTCCTGAGCCATCTGACGGATGTTGTTGCCGTAGTCGAAGGTCGGAATACCCATTTTCTGGAAGTCCAACATCGCTTTAACGTGTACGGCCATCGACTGCTTGGCGGCTTTCACCACAGCAGCCGGCTCGGTCTTGGCGCGAGCGCGGTACTCTTCCCAGGTCCAGCCGGCGGGCAGGTAACCGTTGAGCGGGTCGTGGGCGCTGGTCTGGTCGGTAACCATGTCCGGGCGCACGCCACGCTTGACCAGTTCAGGCAGAATTTCCGCCGCGTTACCCAGCAGGGCGATGGAAATCGCTTTGCCTTCTTTGGTGTATTTGGCAATACGCGCCAGAGCGTCGTCGAGGTCGGTGGCTTGCTCATCGACATAGCGGCTGTTCAGGCGGAAATCGATACTCACCTGCTGGCATTCGATGTTCAGCGAGCAAGCGCCGGCCAGGGTCGCGGCCAGTGGTTGAGCGCCACCCATGCCGCCCAGGCCTGCGGTCAGGACCCAACGACCTTTCAGGTCATCGTTGTAATGTTGGCGACCGGCTTCGACGAAGGTTTCGTAAGTGCCCTGGACGATGCCCTGGCTGCCGATGTAGATCCAGCTGCCGGCAGTCATCTGGCCGTACATGGCCAGGCCTTTGGCGTCCAGTTCGTTGAAGTGTTCCCAGTTCGCCCAGTGCGGTACCAGGTTGGAGTTGGCGATCAGTACGCGCGGGGCATTGCTGTGGGTCTTGAACACGCCGACCGGCTTGCCGGATTGCACCAGCAGGGTCTCGTCGTCGTTCAGGTTGGTCAGGCTTTCAACGATCTTGTCGTAGCATTCCCAGTTACGTGCCGCACGACCGATACCACCGTAAACCACCAGTTCTTTAGGGTTCTCGGCAACTTCCGGGTCGAGGTTGTTCATCAGCATGCGCAACGGCGCTTCAGTCAGCCAGCTCTTGGCGGTCAGCTTGTTACCGCGGGCAGCGCGGATTTCGACGTTACGAAACTTAGTAGGCTTATTCTCAGTCACGAAAAAAACTCCTCAGCAATCAATCCAAACCAACCCAGGCAGTGGGCGAGCAAGCCAATGGGCAACAATGCACACCAGCGAATCAGTGGACGATGGTTGAGTCCTCGTGACTCATACACATACGTCTTTACTTGTACATACAAGCATATGCAATCAAGCGGCCAACTTGTTGGATGAGCATCCAAGAAAATTTCTGGAAGGACTGGAAAGCCTGTAGATCAAGGGTTTTAACGGAGATGAAATTTTTCGGGGGGATTTTGTGCGAGGACGATGGCTGTTACTTGAGCGTGGTTTTGCGCCACGTTGGGGCGTTCAGTAACAAAGTGGTGCGCAATGGGAAACGGCGTGGGCTACTGCTGTTGTGGCGAGGGAGCTTGCTCCCGCTGGGCTGCGAAGCAGACCTAAAACCGGAGCAAGTGGTGTGTCAGATGAAACCGGCAGGCTGGATGACGACTGCTGCGCAGCCGAGCGGGAGCAAGCTCCCTCGCCACAGTTAACTGCGTGCGATCAGTTCGATCACACAGCATGGGCCGTTGCTGGAGATATCCAGCAGGCCGACGTTACCGTCGAGCTGCAGGCAATCATGGCGGCCCAGTTGTGAAGTGCCGTTACCGACATTCACCTCAAGCGCTTCGGCGACACTAAATACGAGCACTGTGCCGGCCGAGCTGAAAAACCGCTGCTCGCCCTCCAGCCACTGCAACCGCGCGCTGTAACGGTCCGGCGCATAAATCAGGTTGAAGTCGCGAATCGGCCCGCCAAGCAATGTGCAGGACACTTGGCTCTCGCCACTGAAAGCAAACGGGTCCAGAGGTAACAATGCCCGCGTGTCCTGACCATCGACGCGCAGGGTCATGCCTTCGCCTTGCAACACAGTAATCACCCGCTCATAGCCGGCGAAGGTGGAAAACCCGCCCGACTCGCCGATGTCGGCAATCGACAGGCGCCAGCCAAAACCATCAAGGCCTACACCGGTATCACGGGTAATTTCTTCGGTGCTGCCGCCGCCGTTTTTCCACGGCATGCGCGGGTAATCTTTTGCGCGTAGAACCTTTACTTGATTCATTTATGAAACCGACCTTCCAGACGATGACGGGAACCGGGGTGGATCAAACGGGCGGCGGTCACGGGCTGACGACCGGACCAGGTGCGGCGACGAATCAGCAGGCACGGCTCGCCCTTTTCTATCTGCAGCAACTTGCATTCGGACGGCTCGGCGAGAATCGCTTCGACCACATGCTCGCCTTCGGTCAACGGTGCGACCTGATTCAGATAGGCGTAAGGGGTTTGCAGGGTGAAGTCTTGCTTGAGGTACTCCGGCGCCACCAGCGCGTTGACGAAACGGTCTTCGATTTGCACCGGAATATCGTTTTCGAAATGCACGATCAGCGAGTGGAACACCTTCTGGCCTTCGCGCATGTCCAGCGCCAGGGCCCGCTCGGAACCGGCGGCCTCTTCTTCGAGGGTGATCACCTTGCACGTGTGGCGATGGCCACGAGAGGCGATTTCGTCGGCGATGTTGTGCACTTCAAACAAGGCAGACTGGCTTTTCGGTTCGGCGACGAACGTTCCGACACCCTGCATACGCACCAGCAAGCCATCGGCGGTCATCTCGCGCAGGGCGCGGTTGATGGTCATGCGACTGAAACCCAGCTGGCTGACCAACTCGCTTTCCGACGGAACGCGGTAGTGCGGCGGCCAGTTTCCACTGTCGATTTGCTGGGTGATCATCTGTTTCACGCGGGCGTACAAGGGCGCCGGACTGTCGCCCAGATTGGCGCTCAGATTGGCATTCGGCGGCAATGTGGCAGAGGGAGTCGGCACGGTTAATCCTTGTTCATCTGTTAGAAGTTGCTAGCTTGCCGGAGTTTACCGAGCAGGCAAACGTCTGTATATGTATATACAAATAACACACGATGGGGTGCTGAACCATGTCCGCCTTCTTTGCCGAACGCGCGCTGCTGCCTAGTGGATGGGCCAACAATGTACGTCTTGAAGTCAGCGCCGATGGCGTACTGACCCATATCCAGGCCGACTCCCATGCAGATGGCGCCGAACGACTGAGCGGCCCGTTGCTGCCGGGAATGCCAAATTTGCACTCCCATGCCTTCCAGCGGGCCATGGCCGGGTTGGCGGAAGTGGCGGGTAATCCGAATGACAGTTTCTGGACCTGGCGCGATCTGATGTACCGGCTCGTCGGAAAAATCAGCCCGGACCAACTCGGCGTCATCGCCCGTCAGCTGTACATCGAAATGCTCAAGGCCGGTTATACCTCGGTCGCCGAATTTCATTATGTACACCATGACAATAACGGCCAGCCGTACGCGGACCCGGCCGAACTGGCGCTGCGCATCAGCCAGGCAGCCAGCTCCGCCGGTATCGGGTTGACCTTGCTGCCGGTGCTCTACAGCCACTCCGGTTTCGGCGGCCAGGCCCCGAACGAAGGTCAGCGTCGCTTTATCAACAGCACCGAAAACTACCTGAAGCTTCAGTCGCGCTTGCAGCCGATCCTGGCGCAGCAGCCGGCGCAGGCATTGGGTTTGTGTTTCCACTCGTTGCGCGCCGTAACACCGCAGCAGATCAGCGAAGTGCTGGCGGCCAGCGACAAGCAATGCCCGGTGCACATCCACATCGCCGAGCAGCAAAAGGAAGTCGATGACTGCCTGAGCTGGAGCGGTCGCCGTCCGTTGCAATGGCTGTACGAAAACACCGAAGTCGATCAGCGCTGGTGCCTGGTCCACGCGACCCACGCCAACCCGGAAGAAGTCACGCTAATGGCCAAGAGCCGTGCCATTGCTGGCTTGTGCCTGACCACTGAAGCCAACCTCGGCGACGGGATTTTCCCGGCGGTGGACTTCCTCGCTCAGGGCGGACGCATGGGCATCGGCTCCGACAGCCATGTGTCGTTGAGCGTGGTGGAAGAATTGCGTTGGCTGGAATACGGCCAGCGCCTGCGTGATCAGCGGCGTAATCGTTTGTATGGCGCGAATCAGCCGATGGTTGGTCGCACTCTGTACGACGCTGCACTGGATGGCGGTGCCCAGGCGCTGGGGCAGCCGATCGGTGCCTTGGAAGTCGGCAAGCGTGCCGACTGGCTGGTGCTGGACGGCAACGATCCTTATCTGGCGACGGCCAGTGGCGACGGGATTCTCAATCGTTGGTTGTTCGCCGGTGGCGATCGCCAGGTGCGGGACGTGCTGGTCAACGGCCAGTGGGTCGTGCGCGATGGGCGGCATGCTGACGAAGATGAAAGCAACCACGCCTTCACCCAAGTCCTGCGTGATCTTCTGGGCTAATACCAAACAATGTGGGAGCGAGTCTGCTCGCGATGGGGCCAACAGATTCAACAGATGATGTTGACTGAAAGTCCGCCATCGCGAGCAGGCTCGCTCCCACAGAGTTATGCGTAAATCAGTTCGAAGTCTTGGCCATCTTGCTATCCGACGCACGCCAGATCAGCCGTGTCGTGTCATAGCCCTGCTGACGCGCCTTGCTCAGCAGCTCTTCTCGCACCACCCCATTGACCGTCGGGGTGCGTGACAGCAGCCAGAGATGACGGCGGCCCGGATCGCCGACAATCGCGGTCTTGTAATCATCGCTGACGTACAGAACCCAGTATTCTCCCTTCGCCACACCCGGTATCAGTCGTGAGAACCAGGTATCGAACTTGATCCACAGCTTGTCGGCTTTGCCGGGCACCTGTGGATAAGCCGTCCCTTTGGCCTCTTCCCATTGCCAATCCGACGTCAGGCAACGATTGAGTACTGCCATGTCACCGTCAGGTTTGAGGCTGTAATGGGCCTCGGATTGCGCGCAATTGCGCTGAAAATACATCGGCAGACGCGCCAACTCGTACCAGGTTCCCTGATAACGCTTGAGGTTGACACTGTTGACGGTCTTGGGCGCCAAAGGATCTACGCCAGAAGTGGCGCAGCCGGCCAATACCAGGCCGGCAAAAAGAACGATCAGTAACCGCTTCATTATTTTTTTCTCCCGTGGGCGAATAGCCCCGGTTTACTTCAGGCCTTGGCCAGAAAACATCAGCACTTTGTCACCGGCATACTGCACGCTGATAAAGCTGTTTTTGTCGCCCCAGGTGCAACTGGACATACCGAGCGCGCCGGAACAATCGGTTGGTTTACCCAGCAAGGTTTCAACCTCGGACTTGGGCATACCGGTCGACAATTTCGAATAATTTTCCTGATTGATCTTGCCGCACGCGGCCAATAACACGCAGAACGAGAGCAAGGCGATAGAACGCAGCGACATGGTGTAACTCCTGGAGCGGAAGAGGGGTGGCATGTTGCCAACCAGAAGCTTAGAAGAGAAAACCCCTGTCTGGTTCCCTCACCTTCCGGCTATTTATTAGGCCGCTCGTCAGCGTTTTACCGATAAATCAGCCACTTTCTTTCGCCACTGGGTATTTCGTCGGTTTTCGTCGCAAGCCGCCTAATCTTTGGCGCCGGCCAGTCGACATAGAAGCAGCGCAAAGCCTTCCACTGTGGCAAATTGACACCCCTTGTTGACCAGCCCTCCGCGGTAGATCATTTAATGACCAGAAACATGAAATTCAGCCACAAAATCTTGTTGGCAGCCGCCCTTGTAGTGGCTGTTGCGTTCGCCTGTTTCATCCTGTTCAACGATTACCGCCAGCGTCAGACCCTGCTCAGCAGTACCGAGTCCTCAATGCAAGAACTCGGCAGCCTGACCACCAGCAACATCCAGACCTGGCTGGAAAGCCGCATTCAATTGCTGCAATCGCTGTCCCAGCAGATCGCCGTGGACGGCAGCGAGCAAACCAACCTGAAGCGCGCCATCGACTTGCCGGCCTACACCGGCAACTTCCAGCTGAGCTACTTCGGTGGCACTGATGGCGTGATGTTCTCGATCCCGGCCGGCAACCGCGCCGCGGACTACGACCCTCGCGCCCGCGGCTGGTACAAGGCGGCCAACAGTGCGCAGCAGACCATTGTCACAGAACCCTACATCGCGGCATCGTCTGGCAAATTGGTAATCACTGTTGCCACGCCGGTGAAGCACCAGAACCAGATGATTGGCGTCGCTGGCGCGGATATCGACCTGTCCAGCGTCAGCGCGATTATCAACTCGCTGAATTTTGGCGGTCATGGCCATGCCTTTATCGTCAGCGCCGATGGCAAGATCCTGATTCACCCCGACAGCAAACTGATACTCAAGAGCCTGGCCGATGCTTACCCCAATGGCGCGCCGAAAGTCAGCCCGGGCCTCAAGGAAGTCGAACTGGATGGCAAAACCCAGTTTATCTCCTTCACTCACGTTAACGGTGTACCGTCGGCGGATTGGTACGTAGCGCTGGTGCTGGACAAGGACACTGCGCTCTCGATGCTCAGTGAATTCCGCACCTCGGCGATCATCGCCATGGTCATCGCCGTAGTGATCATCATCGCGCTGCTGGGCATGTTGATCCGCGTGCTGATGCAACCGCTGCTGACCATGGGCCGCGCCATGCATGACATCGCCGAGGGCGAAGGCGACCTGACCAAGCGCCTGACCATCCAGAATCAGGACGAATTCGGCGCACTGGGGCTATCGTTCAACCGCTTCGTCGAACGGATTCACACTTCGATCCGTGAAGTGTCCTCGGCCACCGGCCAGGTCAATGAAGTCGCCCTGCGCGTAGTGGCGGCCTCGAACTCGTCGATGTTCAACTCCGATCAGCAGACCTCGCGCACCAGCAGCGTCGCGGCGGCGATCAACCAGCTCGGTGCCGCCGCCCAGGAAATCGCCCAGAACGCTGCCCTCGCCTCGCAGCATTCGAGCGACGCGCGCAGCCTGGCCGAAGACGGTCAGCAAGTGGTGGATAAAACCATCGCCGCGATGCAACAGTTGTCGGCAAAAATCAGCGACTCCTGCGGCAACATCGAAACCCTCAACAGCAACACAGTGAACATCGGCCAGATTCTGGAAGTGATCACCAGCATCTCGCAGCAAACCAACCTGCTGGCACTCAATGCGGCCATCGAAGCGGCCCGTGCCGGTGAAGCCGGGCGTGGTTTTGCCGTGGTCGCCGATGAGGTGCGCAACCTCGCCCACCGCACTCAGGATTCGGCGCAGCAAGTGCAGCGGATGATCGAAGAGCTGCAAGTTGGCGCCCGGGAAGCGGTCAGCACCATGACCGACAGCCAGCGCCAGAGCGAAAGCAGCGTCGGCATCGCCAACCAGGCCGGCGAACGCCTGGGCAGCGTGACGCAGCGTATCGGTGAAATCGACGGGATGAACCAGTCCGTGGCCACCGCGACCGAAGAACAGACCGCCGTGGTGGAATCGATCAACGTCGACATCACCGAGATCAACACGCTGAACCAGGAAGGCGTGGAGAACTTGCAGTCAACTTTGCGTGCGTGTGCCGATCTTGAGCAGCAGGCGGCGCGGTTGAAGCAGTTGGTGGGTAGTTTCAGGATTTAGTGTTTTCAAGGGCCCCTTCGCGGGCAAGCCTCGCCCCTACAGGGACTGACCTGTAGGAGCGAGGCTTGCCCGCGAAGACGGCATTAGCCGCAAAGAAACTTTAGAAGCGAGACCCGGGTCCTGAAAGAAACTCCAGCTCTTCAGCCGTAGATTCACGCCCCAACACCGCATTGCGATGGGGAAACCGGCCAAACCGCGCAATGATCTTCCGATGCCGCTCGGCATAATCCAGGTTATCGGCAAACACCGCCCGATCCGCCTCCGGTTGCTGTTCAACCAGGTCGAGAAACCGCGAAACCGCTTCATTCTGCACCGCCAGATTTTCGCAGTGTTCGAACACCAGATAGATAAATACTCGCTGGATCGGTCGCAGTTGCCGATCGAAATCCGCAGCAATACCTTGCGCTACCAGTGCCTGAGCCCTGAGATCGCCTGAAAAGGATTTGGGGGTGTCGCGAAAGATCATTCGCGGCAGTTGATCGAGTAGCAGCACCAAGGCCAGCCAACCTTCGGGGCATTGCGCCCATTCGGTCAATCCGCCGGCCAGTGCCTGCTCGACCTGGTCTCCGAAACGCGTCCGCGCTTCGAGGTCCTGGCTGTCGCGCTTGCCGAACCATAACTTGCCCTTGTCAGCCGCTATTTCGTTGGGTGATTCGAAAGATCCAAACCACCATTCGAGTAACGGCTGCCAGGGCGCGGTCATGTTTTATTCCTTGTGGTAAGCCGTGGCGCGCTCGACTTCTTCTTTCGAGCCGAGGAACACCGCTACGCGCTGGTGCAGGCCTTCTGGCTGAATGTCGAGAATGCGCTGGTGACCGTCGGTGGAGGCGCCGCCGGCTTGTTCCACCAGGAACGACATCGGGTTGGCTTCGTACATCAGGCGCAGTTTGCCCGGCTTGGACGGCTCGCGGCTGTCGCGTGGGTACATGAACAGGCCGCCACGGGTCAGGATGCGGTGCACATCCGCCACCATCGAGGCAATCCAGCGCATGTTGTAGTTCTTTTTCAGCGGGCCGGTTTCGCCTTCCAGCAACTCGCTCACGTAGCGTTTTACCGGAGCTTCCCAGTGACGCTGGTTGGACATGTTGATGGCGAATTCCTGAGTGGTTTCCGGAATCTTGATGTCTTCGTGGGTCAGGACGAAGCTGCCCATTTCACGGTCCAGGGTGAAGCCTTTCACGCCATCGCCCAGGGTCAGGATCAGCATGGTCTGTGGACCGTAGATCGCGTAACCGGCGGCAACCTGCTTGGTGCCTGGCTGCAGGAAGGCTTTTTCGCTCAGGGTTTCGTTCTGGCTCAGGTGCTCGTTCGGGCAACGCAGTACCGAGAAGATGGTGCCGACCGACACGTTGACGTCGATGTTCGACGAACCGTCCAGTGGGTCGAATACCAGCAGGTAGGCGCCTTTCGGGTATTTGCCCGGGATCTGGTAGGCATTGTCCATTTCTTCGGACGCCATGCCGGCCAGGTGACCACCCCACTCGTTGGCTTCAAGCAGGATCTCGTTGGACAGCACGTCGAGTTTCTTCTGCACTTCGCCTTGGACGTTTTCGGTGCCCATGCTGCCCAGGACACCACCCAGGGCGCCTTTGGAGACGGCGTGGCTGATTTCCTTGCAAGCACGCGCCACCACTTCGATCAGGAAACGCAGATCGGCAGGAGTGTTGTTGCTGCGGGTCTGCTCAATCAAATAGCGACTCAGGGTAACGCGGGACATGGACGGCTCCGGGGGAATGGGGGGGCTAAAAACCCGCGCAGTTTAACGCGAGTCGGGGCGCATTTCCTCCTATCAGACGTGATACGTCCAATAGAGTTCATGCGCGGGGTTGAGCGTAGTTCGAAATGGGCCGCGATTGGCGGCAGTTTCAATATTTTTGGTGGCAGGAAGAACGCCTTCCTCAGGGTTTGACGGGGGGCTTGCGCAGCAAACTGAACGCCATGGCCCCTAAAGCCAGCACACTGAGCAGCAACACCGCCCACAGCCCGATTTTTTTCCAGTTCGTGCCCAGCACCGTTGGCGCTGTCGCCGCCGGGGTCACCACTGCCCCACTGTCCACCGTCGCCTTGCCCAACGCCGCCAGCTTCGACGCGCTGTAATCCGGAATCAGCGTCGACAATGGCAGGCTCGCCGCCTTCACCGTCGCGCTCCCCAGCGCCAAGGTGTAAGGCCCGGCCCCGCGTGCCAGGAACACCAGTTGCGTGGAGCGCACGGCAAACCGTACGGTCGGCGCTTCGGTGCCCAGACCTCCGCCGCGCTCATCCACCGTCAACTTCAATTGCTGCACCGTCTGGCCCGGTAGCTGCAATTCGTTTTGCACCACGTCCTGGCCATTCTGGGTCAGGCGATAAAGCAAACCGCTGGTCAGCGGTTGCCACGGCAGGCTGGTCTCCCGGCGCCCCGACAACGTTACCGGTGCCAGGCTATTGGGCTGACTCAGTTCAATCTGCACGCGCTGGATGTTCAGCCCCATCGGCAATTGCCAGATGTACTCACCGGCCTTCACGCTGCTGCCGGCCAACGGTTGCGACCAGACCAACGGCAGCGGCAAGGTGCGGGGGTTGGCGCTTTGCAGTTGCGCCGATGTCAGCACCGGCGCCGATTGTGGCGAACTCCACAACAAACGCAGGTAGCGCGCCGATTGCCCCGGCAAACCGACTTCATGTTGCTCGACCCGTTCGTCGGCAAAGGTCAGCCGCGCCACCTGTCCTTCGCCCCACGACTGCCAATGCTGCAGATCGTCGCTGGCTTCGATGCTGAAACGCTGGAAACCGTCGCGTTCGCTGGTCCAGTCAAGGATCAACTGCTGCAACGGCGCCTTGATGCCGCTGGCGTCGAGCAACCAGCCGCGCAGCTCTTCTTCGCCCGCCTCCAACTGGCTGGACGGCTGCACTTCGACCAACGTGCCGTTGGCGCTCGATTGCACCCGTACGCTCGGCGCGTGTTCGGTGGCATCCGCCGAGTTGTACAACGGGAACCACTTTACGTCGGTCAACGTGCGGTTTTCGCGGGTCTGTGCGGGCTCCCGGGCCAGAGCGTATGCCTGAGGCTCACCAGCGGCGTTGAACACGCGTAGATCGCTGAGATCGGTTTGCCGCGCTTTCAGTTGCACACCCAAGGGCAACTCAAGGCGATACCACGGGCCCTCGCCGCTCACGGACAACGGCACCTGCGCGGCAAAGTCCGCCGGTTTTTCCTGCGCGCCGGCCGACAGTGTCACGCCCAATACAACAGCACCCCACCAGCCCAGGTTCAGCTTCTGACTCAAGACGACACTCCTTCGGTTTCAGCGGCCGGTTTTCCAGCACTCGGCTCAGCCTCGGCACGCTTGGGTGGCAACGGGGCGAAATAGCCCACCACCAGCAGCAAGACGCCAACGCCGATAAACGACACGATCCGCGCCAGCCCGCCGCGGTTACTCAATTCAACAAAGAACAGCTTGGCGACCACTAGCGCGATCAGCGCCGCGCCGATCAACCAGACTTCGCGGCGATGACGCAGATGTCCGCCGATCATCAGGCTCAGGGCCATCAGGGTCCAGACGATGGACAGGCCTGCCTGCACCAGCATCGATTCAAGCAATAGATCCAGCGCGAACGGCACGTCGCCCCAGTGGTGAGCCGCACGCATAACCAGCGCGGTGAAGAAGGCGAACAGCGAAACCCCGGCAATCACCTGCGTGGCGTTATCGGCGTAATCCTTGCGGATCGCCAGTTGCGTCACGGCGCTTCGGGACCAGACGTAAACGCCGAACAAGGCGAACAACAGGCCCAGCTCCAGCGGGTTGATCAGCGGCACATACGGCAACGGCTCGGCGGTGCCGTCACTGGCGATGTTCGCCAGCCAGAACCAACCGAGCATCAACACCGCCAGCGGCGTAGCGGCATAGACCCGGTACTCGCGCGGATAAGCCGACACCGGCCATGGCCACGTACGCGGTGCGGCCATCAGCACCAGGTACAGGCTCGGCAGAATCGCCCAACCCAACCAGCGCCAGGCGTTGTACTGCTCCGACAACAGCAGCAGACCGTAACGCAGCTCCAGGGCCAGCACACCGATCAACAGCCAGCAGCCAAATACATGGGCGGTACTCAGGGCTCTTGCGGGGAGCATCGGCGCCAGACGCCGCAGAGACAAGAAATGCACGCCAAACACCGCAACCCACACCAGCCAGCCAAAATTGGCCGCTGGGTGATAACGCGAATGCCACGCGGCGAGCAGCACCAGACCGGCGGCTGGAATCAGCAAGGTGCAGAGCAAACCCAGCGACGACCACTTCAGGCGCAACGCCAGTACCGCCCACAACGCGACACTCACGGCCGCGACCGCCAGCAACAACGTCGCTTGCAGATTTACCGGCGCAAAGCGCAGCACTTCGCTGACCCACGCCAGCGCCCACCAACCCGCGCCCCACACCAGCAACACTTCGGACAAGCGCTGCAGGCTCAACACATCGAAAGCCGAAGCATGGTTGCCGAGCTGCAAACGCCAAGCCCCGACAAATGCCGCCAGCCCCAGCACCAGCGGTGTCCAGAACCCGCTATGCGCCAGCGGTCGCAGCCCTTCGCTGAGTAGCGGCCCGAGCAGCTCTGGCCCGGCGAACAGGAACGCCACGCCACCGATCACCTGCAACAGCAGACCAAAGACAAAACTCACGCGCTGCTTCAGGTACAGGCTCAGCCAGATGATGAGCAAACCACTGGCGGCCCACACCGCACTCGCGGTTTGCCACGGCAACACAAACAACACGGCAAGGTTCATCAGCACCAGGCCGGCCAGCAACACCACCGACAAGCCGCGCAGCAAACGCACGTCACTGCGCACCATGTCGTCGCGAGCCGCCAGCAACATGCCGGCGATCAATGCCAACCCGATCAGGGACGCGCTGAGCAAACCGCTCCAACCGGCGCTGAACACCGCTGCCGACTCACCGCTCGCCCCTTGCAGTCGCAACAGGAACAACGTACCGCCGAGCAGTTGCACGGCGAACGCGGTGAACAGGAACGCCCGCGACTGCAGGCGCAGGCCGACGAACAGCGTCGCCAAACCAGCCAGCGCCCAACTGATCGCCGTGCCGTGAGTGAAGAAAAACAGCGGCGCCAGCAGATAAAGGAACGTCAGCCCCAGGCACGCCAGCACCGGCAACCCTTGGCGTTCCCACGGCAACGCCTGTTCAGGTAACGCTTTGCGCAATTGGTAGAAGCTGAACAGCAGCGCCACGCCGAGCATCAACGCCCCCAGCGGTGCACCATCGAGCAGGCTGCTCTCGCCGCTGCGCAGTTCACTGAGAAAGGCCAGTGCCGAGCCCAGTTGCAGCAGCAAGGCAAAGGCTCGTGCCAGCGGTCGTTGTTGACGCAGGCCAAGCCAGAAAATCCCCGCGCCTTCCACCGCCCAGGCGGCTGCGGTCCAACGCGCGTCGAGCCCCAAGGGGATCGCCAGGCTGGCGAAAATCACCCCCAGCGCCAGGCAGGTTTCCGCCAACAACAGCGCTCGGCCACCCATCAGCAATCGGGCCAGGCCCATATAAATCATGCCCAGCGCCAAGGCGCTGAAAGCAGCGGCAAACTCCAGATGCTCCACCAATGCGAACTGCAAACCGAAGCCCACCAGCGGTGGCGCGAACAGCATCGTGCCGTCAACGTAATCGCCCTTGCGCGCCGACCAGTGCAGCAGCGCATCGCGGCTATCGTCCTCGGGCGCATCGCTCATTTCCAGCAGCTTGCGCCGGGCGAACAACAGACCGATGGCCAGGTACATAAAGAAAAACAGAATCAGGAACGGCTCGGTGCTCCACAGCAGTTCCGGTTTATAGGAACGCAGGCCCCAGGCCAACCCGATGCCGAAGGTGCCGACAAAACCAATCAGGTTGAGCAGCCGCCAGGCCTTGAACCACGCGATGGCGAGGATGCCGGCATTGAGCAAGGCAAAGTAGCTGAACAGCGCGACATGGTTGCCGGCGCCGGTAGACGTCAGAATCGGCGCGGCGAAACCGCCCAGCGCGGCAGCGGCGGCCAGGCCCAAGGCATTTTGGGTGATGGCGAGAATCGCCGAGAACACCGTCACCACCACCAGCAACCCCAATGCCGCCGTAGGGTCGAGCAGCGGATGCAGGCGCATTGCGGCAAATACCGTCAGGTACAACACCGCGATCCCGGTGCCTTGCAGCATCAGCGCATAACTGCTGTTGCGCAGCCGTAACCACCAGCCCAGCGCAAGCAAGCCCAAGGCCGACGCCGCCACACCGGCATAACGCAGCTCGACCGGCACCACCATGCCTTCGGTGGCGTAACGCAACAGGAAGGCCAGGCCGAGGAACAACAGCACCACGCCGACCCGCAGCACGGTATTGCCGCCGAACAGCCAGCTGCGTGCGCCGCTGATGGCGCGCTCGATAAAGTTCGGGCCACGTGGCTCAGCCGGTTGCTGTGGTTCGCGGGCAACCGGTTCGGGTTTCCAGGCATCATCGGGCAGCGGACGACTGGTTTCGGTGGTCGCGGCCGCTATCGGTTCAAGCTCAGGCGGCAGTTCCCAGATCAACTCCGGGGTAGCGACAGGGGTTTGATCGAGCATGATTTCAGGGGCGGGAACGGGTTCGCTGGCAACCTGTTCGCTGGTTTGAGGGGCTTGGACGCCCGACACCTCCAGCAATGCCAGTCGTTGCTCGACCGCATTCAGCGCCACTTGCGCCTGATCGAGCAAGCGTCGCTGCTCGGCCGTTTGAGTACTCAAGCGGCCGATGCGAATGGCCTGGCCGATACCCAACCCGAGCAAAGCGCCCAGCAGCGCATCGCTGAACGACTCGTCCAGTATCCAGCCCAGCAGCAGTCCAATCAGCATGAACATCCATTGCATGGTCGATATCCCTAAGCGGCCCATTGCCTTGTGGCGTTTGCACTGACGTCATCGCGGGCAAGCCTCGCTCCTACAGGATTTGCGCCTGTAGGAGCGAGGCTTGCCCGCGATTGACCGCGCAGCGGTCACTGAAACATCCGGTGCAACTGGCGCTTAGTATATCGGCCCGGCCCAACAACCGTCGGGCTTGGCTCGCAATTATTGCTAAAAGTTACTCCAAAGCCTTCCAGATATCCGTGGCGTATTCGCGAATAGTCCGGTCGGACGAGAACCAGCCCATCCGCGCGCTGCTCAATACCGCCGAGCGCCACCACTCTTTCGAGTCGTGCCAGTGGGCCTCGACCCGCATCTGGGCGTTCCAGTAGGAGTCGAAATCGGCGCAGACCAGGAAGCGGTCATAATCCACCAACGAATCGATCAGCGCGGTGTAACGGGACGGATCGTCCGGTGAGAACACCCCGCCGCGAATCGCTTGCAGCACATCGTTGAGTCGATGGGAGGCGGCAATGTCCGGTGCCGCGCTGAACTCATGGTTGAGCTTGCGCGCTTCCACTTGCTCGGCGCTGAGACCGAAGATGAACATGTGTTCGACACCAATGCGCTCGCTCATCTCCACGTTGGCCCCGTCCAGGGTGCCTATGGTCAGCGCGCCGTTGAGGCCGAACTTCATGTTGCTGGTGCCTGAGGCTTCGAAGCCTGCGGTGGAAATCTGCTCCGACAAATCCGCCGCCGGAATAATGCTTTCGGCCAGGCTGACGTTGTAGTTGGGCAAGAACACCACTTTGAGCAAGCCGCGCACGGTCGGGTCGTTGTTGACCACCCGCGCGATGTCATTGGCCAGTTTGATGATCATCTTGGCCTGGTGATAGCTGGCCGCTGCCTTGCCGGCGAAGATTTTCACCCGTGGTACCCAGTCGATTTCCGGCTCGGCACGAATCGCCTGATACAGCGCGACGGTATGCAGCAGGTTGAGCAACTGGCGTTTGTATTCGTGGATCCGTTTGACCTGCACGTCAAACATTGCCGCTGGGTTGATCGCAATGCCCAGCCGTTCATGAATCAGGTACGCCAGGGCTTTCTTGCTGTGCAGACGCTGTTCGGCGAACGCCTTGCGAAACGCGGTTTTCTCGGCGAACGGCTCCAGCGCAAGCAAGCCCTCCTCGGGGTTGTCCAGCAGCGCCGGGCCGAGGGCATCGACCAGCATTGAAGTCAGCTCGGGGTTGGCCTGGTAGAGCCAACGGCGGAAGGTAATGCCATTGGTCTTGTTGTTGATCCGTTCCGGGTAGAGCTTGTGCAGTTCGGAGAACACCGTGTTGCGCATCAGCTGTGTGTGCAAGCCGGACACGCCGTTGACGCTATGGGAACCGAGGAACGCCAGGTTACCCATACGCACATGGCGACCGTTGTCTTCCTCGATCAGCGACACCGCACGCAGCACGTCGAAATCGTGGATGCCTTTGGCTCGCAGCGAGTCGATGTGCTGGGCGTTGATCAAGTAAATGATCTGCATGTGCCGCGGCAACATCCGCTCCATCAAGCCCACCGGCCAGGTTTCCAGCGCTTCGGGCAACAGCGTGTGGTTGGTGTACGACAGCGTGTCGACCGTGATCTGCCACGCTGCATCCCACGCCACGTCATAGACGTCGACCAACTGACGCATCAGCTCGGCCACGGCAATCGAGGGGTGGGTGTCGTTGAGTTGAATGGCCGCGTGATCGCCCAGGGTCAGCACCGAGGTGTGCATGTTGCGATGGCGACGCAACAAATCCTGCAAGGATGCGGCGACAAAGAAGTATTCCTGACGCAGGCGCAATTCCTGGCCAGCCTCGGTGCTGTCAGCCGGATAGAGCACCCGGGAGATACTTTCGGCCCGGGCCACTTCTGCTACCGCGCCCAAATGGTCGCCCGCGTTGAAGCGTTCCAGGTGCAACTCTTCCATGGCCCGGGCACGCCACAACCGCAGCGTGTTGACACTCGCGCCGCGCCAACCGACCACCGGGGTGTCATAGGCAATGGCCCGCACGGTTTCCGCCGGGGACCAGACCTGCCTGGATTTACCGGTTTCATCAGTCACGGTTTCGACACTGCCGCCGAAGCCGATCGGGTAGGCAACCTCTGGCCGCTCGAACTCCCACGGGTTGCCGAAATCCAGCCAGTGTTCGGTCTGTTCCTGCTGCCAACCGTCGACGATGGCCTGACGGAACAAACCGTGTTCATAACGAATGCCATAGCCATGGCCGGCGATGCCGAGGGTCGACATGCTTTCCAGGAAGCACGCCGCCAGACGCCCGAGGCCACCGTTGCCCAGTGCCGCATCGGGCTCCAGTAGACGGATGCGTTCGATGTCGACGCCAAGCTCGGTCATGGCCTCGCGGGCCACATCGAGCAGGCCGAGGTTGCTCAGGCTGTCGTAGAGCAAACGGCCGATGAGGAATTCAAGAGAGAGGTAATAAACCCGTTTCTGGCCTTTGCGGTAGATCTGTCGGGTGTGATCCATCCAGTGCTCGACCATATGATCACGCGCCGCCAGGGCAATGGCTTCGAACCAGTCGTGGTCGAAGGCGTGATCCGGGTCTTTGCCCACCGCGTAGGTGAGTTTGGTCAAGACGGCGTCGCGAAATGCGGCCACCTCGGCTTCGCGAACAAGTGGTTCTTGAGTCATCGATAGGACCTCGAGCGAGCGTGGAGTTGTCTGAGCCTAGTCGGTCTGACAGACCATTGAGGCTCTGGTTCGGCAGTTTTCCCAGTAAGTGCGAGATAGGTCGACATTACGTTGTCGCGTGCTTAAACAATGCAGGGGCCGTGCCGGACCCAAGGGCAATTTTGCGACAAGCGAAAAAATCTGGCGAAAGGTTGTTCAAAAATCCACCAGTCCCGGTATGATCGCGCGCCCTGATGCACACGCTGGTAACAACCGATGATGAAGTCCAACCTGATCGCCGCCGCGGAGATCGATCGCCTCGATACCTGGGCCAAGTACTCTGCCCCAATGTGCGGCTCGTGCATGTCCAGCTGCTGCACGCTGCCGGTCGAGGTCAAGATCAAGGATCTGATCCGTATCGGCATCGTCGACGAATTCGAACTGGGCGATCCACCCAAGAACATCGCCAAGCGCTTGCAGAAGGAAGGGATTGTCGAGCGCTACAACCAGAAGTCCGAGATCTTCACCCTCCAGCGCATGAGCAACAACGATTGCCTGTACCTGGATCGTAAAAGCCGTTTGTGCACTATTTATGATAAGCGCCCGGACACCTGCCGCAACCACCCGAAGATCGGACCGCGGCCGGGGTATTGCGCGTACAAGCCCAAAGAAGTGGTACGCGAGAACAATCCGCGAACCCTCGACAAGTTCTGACCTGAAAGATCGCAGCCTTCGGCAGCTCCTGCATTGGATCGACGTACACCCTGCAGGAGCTGCCGAAGGCTGCGATCTTTTGATTTTCGCTCCAGACAAACAAAAACGCCCCCGGCCTTTCGACCGGGGGCGTTTTCATTCAGCCTGAGTTAACTCAGTTCTTGGCTTTCTTGGCAGCGCGGGTACGCTCGCCTTCGTCCAGGATCTTCTTACGCAGGCGGATCGACTTAGGTGTCACTTCGCACAGCTCGTCATCCTGGATGAATTCCAGGGCCTGCTCCAGAGTGAAGCGAACAGGTGGAACCAGGGCGATGGTTTCGTCTTTACCCGAAGCACGCATGTTGTCGAGCTTCTTGCCTTTGGTTGGGTTGACGCCCATGTCGTTGTCACGGCTGTTCAGACCAACGATCTGACCGTTGTAGATCTCTTGACCGTGCTCAACGAACAGCTTGCCACGCGCCTGCAGGGTTTCCAGGGAGTAGGTCAGCGCCTTGCCGGTTTCTACCGATACCAGAACACCGTTCTGACGACCGGACATGTCGCCGGACTTCATGGTGTCGTAGCGATCGAAGATCGAGGTCAGGATGCCAGCACCGTTGGTCAGGGTCAGGAACTGGTTACGGAAACCGATCAGACCGCGAGCAGGGATGTTGTATTCCAGACGAACACGGCCTTTGCCATCCGGCACCATGTTGGTCAGGTCGCCTTTACGCAGGCCCATCTCTTCCATGACCTTGCCCTGGGATTCTTCAGGGGTGTCGATGGTTACGTTTTCGAACGGTTCCTGCTTCACGCCGTCAACTTGACGGATGATCACTTCCGGACGGCCAACGCCCATTTCGAAGCCTTCGCGACGCATGGTTTCGATCAGTACCGAGAGGTGCAGCTCACCACGGCCGGAAACCTTGAACTTGTCAGCCGAGTCGCCTTCTTCAACGCGCAGTGCAACGTTGTACAGCAGCTCTTTGTCCAGACGTTCCTTGATGTTACGGGAAGTCACGAACTTGCCTTCTTTACCGCAGAAAGGCGAGTCGTTTACCTGGAAGGTCATGGAAACGGTTGGCTCGTCGACGGTCAACGGCTTCATCGCTTCGACCGTGTCCGGGTGGCACAGGGTGTCGGAGATGAACAGCGAGTCCATGCCGCTGATGCACACGATGTCGCCTGCAGCAGCTTCTTCAACGTCGATACGGTGCAGGCCGTGGTGACCCATCAGCTTCAGGATACGACCGTTACGCTTCTTGCCGTCGGCACCGATAGCCACGACCGGAGTGTTCGGCTTGACGCGACCACGAGCGATACGGCCAACACCGATAACACCCAGGAAGCTGTTGTAGTCCAGAGCGGAGATCTGCATCTGGAACGGACCGTCACGGTCAACAGCCGGCGCAGGTACGTTGTCGACGATCGACTGGTACAGCGGGGTCATGTCTTCAGCCATGTCGGTGTGGTCCAGACCGGCAATACCGTTCAGGGCCGAGGCGTAGACGACTTTGAAGTCCAGTTGTTCTTCGGTAGCGCCCAGGTTGTCGAACAGGTCGAAGATCTGGTCCAGAACCCAGTCCGGACGCGCGCCTGGACGGTCAATCTTGTTGATGCACACGATTGGACGCAGGCCGGCTTCGAACGCCTTCTTGGTCACGAAACGGGTTTGCGGCATAGGGCCGTCTTGAGCGTCGACCAGCAGCAGAACGGAGTCGACCATCGACATTACGCGTTCAACTTCGCCGCCGAAGTCGGCGTGGCCCGGGGTGTCCACGATGTTGATGTGGTAGCCGTTCCAGTTGATGGCGGTGTTTTTCGCCAGAATGGTAATACCGCGCTCTTTTTCCTGGTCGTTGGAGTCCATCACGCGCTCGTCGTTGAGCTCGTTGCGCTCCAGAGTGCCGGATTGACGCAGGAGTTTGTCTACCAGGGTGGTTTTACCATGGTCAACGTGGGCAATGATGGCGATGTTGCGTAGATTTTCGATCACTTGTGTATCTCGATCAGAGGATTCGGTGTGCTGACAAGTCTTGGCAGCGATTAACGTTGCGTCCGCAAAGCCGTTACAGCTTGACGGCGGCGTCGGGGGGCCGGTGACGCAGGCCACAGGCAAACAGCCCCGGGCACTTAGCTCGGTCGATAAACGCGCACATTGGCATGCCCCTCACTGAGCAAATGGTGGGCATGCAGGCGACTCATCACGCCTTTGTCGCAATAAAGCAGGTACTGGCGAGTAGGGTCCAGTTCCTTGAAACGAGCGTTCAGTGCATAAAACGGCATCGCTTGTACCTCAATGCCAGGCAGCACGAGCGGTTCGTCTTCAGCGGCATCCGGGTGACGGATGTCGATGATGATCTGGCCCGCCAGCGCTTCGCTGACTTCTTCAATCTGCAAGTCCTGGCCCAATTCGTCGATCACGCGATCGATCGGCACCAGCTTGGCGTTCTCGAGCGCACGCTCGAGCACCGCCATGTCGAATTCTTTCTCTTCATGCTCCACGCGCGGACGCTTGGCGTGGGTCTTGGGGTTCACCGAGATGACCCCGCAGTATTCCGGCATGTGCCTGGCGAAGTCGGCGGTGCCGATTTCGTTGGCCAGGTCGATGATGTCCTGCTTGTGACTGGCGATCAGCGGACGCAAGACCAGCTTGTCGGTCACGCAGTCGATCACGGACAGGTTCGGCAGCGTCTGGCTCGACACCTGGGAAATCGCTTCGCCAGTGACCAGCGCTTCGATGTCCAGCCGATCGGCAATACGGGAAGCAGCGCGCAACATCATACGCTTCAAAACTACACCCATATGACTGTTATCGACTTTCCCGAGAATTTCTCCCAGTACTTCCTCGAACGGCACACTGACAAATAACACGCGTTGGGAGCTGCCGTACTTCTTCCAGATGAAGTGCGCGACTTCCATGACGCCCAGTTCGTGGGCACGTCCGCCCAGATTGAAGAAGCAGAAATGGCTCATCAGCCCGCGGCGCATGATCTGGTAGGCGGCAACGGTGGAATCGAAGCCGCCAGACATCAACACAAGCGTCTGTTCCAGGGCCCCCAGCGGATAACCGCCGATGCTGTTGTGCTGGCTGTGGATCACGAACAACCGTTTGTCGCGAATTTCGATACGGACTTCGATTTCTGGCTCTTTCAGCGAGATACCGGCGGCGCCGCACTGACGACGCAGTTGGCTGCCGACGTATTTTTCGACGTCCATGGAGCTGAATTCGTGCTTGCCCGCACGCTTGCAGCGCACCGAAAAAATCTTCCCGGCCAACGCATCACCGAAGTGCAGCTTGCACTTTTCGACGATGTCGTCGAAGTCGCCCAACGGGTATTCATCTACTTGCAGGAAATGCGCGATGCCCGGCATGCAGCTCAAGCGGTCGGTCATCTCCTTCAGGGCTTTGGGGTCGCTGACGCGGGTTTCCAGCTCGAGGTTGTCCCACACACCGTTCACCACCACAACCGGATCCAGGTCGCGGAGCACGGTACGGATGTTCTTGGCCAACTGGCGGATGAAACGCATCCGTACCGGGCGGCTCTTGATGGTGATCTCGGGGAAGACTTTTACGATTAGTTTCATGAAAACAGCGCGCGCCGGGCCAGCCGAAAAAGGGGGGCGCGGATTATAGCGGAAATTGCTCAAGGTTTAACCAGTTAATGTGCAGAAGGTTTCGCTCGCACCAAAACAGGTCATTTATGAAATTCGACGCTACATTACAGGGCGTAATTTTGCGCTTTCCGACGCCTTGCACGTTTATAAGCGTGATATTGGGGCAAAAAACCCATGGTGGGGCACTGGCATGCAATTTGCTCCCTTGTGAGGCAGGTTGCCATGGCAGAGTATTCGCGCCGGCATCACCCACATTCTAAGGGCATCCACTACTAAGCCCGAAGCCACCCGGAGGACACTATGTCGAAGTCGGTTCAACTCATCAAAGATCATGACGTCAAGTGGATTGATCTGCGCTTCACGGACACCAAAGGCACTCAGCACCACGTGACCATGCCGGCTCGCGATGCGCTGGATGAAGCTTTCTTCGAAGAAGGCAAAATGTTCGACGGTTCCTCCATCGCTGGCTGGAAAGGCATCGAAGCTTCCGACATGATCCTGATGCCGGACGACACCACTGCCGTTCTCGACCCGTTCACCGAAGAGCCAACCCTGATCCTGGTTTGCGACGTGATCGAGCCTTCGACCATGCAAGGCTACGACCGTGACCCACGTGCGATCGCCAAGCGTGCCGAGGAATACCTGAAGTCGACCGGTATCGGCGACACCGTATTCGTAGGCCCGGAGCCAGAGTTCTTCATCTTCGACGAAGTGAAGTTCAAGTCCGACATTTCCGGTTCGATGTTCAAAATCTTCTCCGAACAAGGTTCGTGGATGTCCGACCAGGACGTGGAAGGCGGCAACAAAGGCCACCGTCCAGGCGTCAAAGGCGGCTACTTCCCTGTTCCGCCGTTCGACCACGACCACGAAATCCGTACCTCCATGTGCAACGCCATGGAAGAAATGGGCCTGGTCATCGAAGTTCACCACCACGAAGTGGCGACTGCCGGTCAGAACGAAATCGGCGTGAAGTTCAACACCTTGGTAGCCAAGGCTGACGAAGTTCAGACCCTGAAATACTGCGTACACAACGTTGCTGATGCATACGGCCGCACTGCGACCTTCATGCCTAAGCCTCTGTACGGCGACAACGGTTCGGGTATGCACGTTCACCTGTCCATCGCCAAAGATGGCAAGAACACCTTCGCTGGCGAAGGCTATGCCGGCCTGTCCGATACCGCTCTGTACTTCATCGGCGGCATCATCAAGCACGGTAAGGCTCTGAACGGCTTCACCAACCCGTCGACCAACTCCTACAAGCGTCTGGTCCCAGGTTTCGAAGCTCCAGTGATGCTGGCTTACTCGGCTCGCAACCGTTCCGCTTCGATCCGTATTCCTTACGTGTCCAGCCCTCGCGCTCGCCGTATCGAAGCCCGCTTCCCGGATCCAGCAGCTAACCCGTACCTGGGCTTCGCTGCACTGTTGATGGCTGGCCTGGACGGCATCCAGAACAAGATCCACCCTGGCGACGCTGCTGACAAAAACCTGTACGACCTGCCGCCTGAAGAGGCGAAAGAGATCCCACAAGTTTGCGGCAGCCTGAAAGAAGCCCTGGAAGAGCTGGACAAAGGTCGTGCGTTCCTGACCAAAGGCGGCGTTTTCAGCGACGACTTCATCGACGCTTACATCGCTCTGAAAAGCGAAGAAGAAATCAAGGTTCGCACCTTCGTACACCCACTGGAATATGAGCTGTACTACAGCTGCTGATCCGGTAGCGTCGCGCTACGCGGCGTGACAAAAGAGAGGCCTCCTTCGGGAGGCCTTTTTTATGGGCGACCGTCTGTCATCGGATGCCCGGTTGCGTGCATCATGCCTTCATCCGATAAAGCCGAGATCCTCCATGCGCCTGAGCCCATGCCTTGCCTTGTTCACCGTCTTGCTGGCCAACAGCGCTTTTGCCAGCCCGGCACCTGCCACTCTCGCCCCGCTGCTAGGCACTATCGAGGAACGCCTGGCGATTGCCGATCAGGTCGCATTGAGCAAATGGGACAGCGGTAAACCGGTGGAGGACCGTCAACGCGAGCGTGAGGTGATTGCCGGTGCTGTCGCCCTGGCACCGGCTTATAAATTGAGCAACGAAGCCGTCGAACAGTTCTTCTCGGCGCAGATCGAGGCCAACAAACTGGTGCAATACGCGCATTTGTCTGACTGGCATACGCAAGGCAAGGCACCCGACGACCCTCGCCCGGATCTCGTCGGGCAGATCCGCCCACAACTTGATCGGTTACAAAAACGCCTGCTGCAACAACTGGCCGATTTCAGCCCTTATCGCAACGACCCGCAATGCCCGTCCTGGCTGGCCAAGGCCAATAAAACCAGCGGCCAGGCGCCACTGCGTAAACTGGCCCAGGTACGCGCCACCGCTGAGTTATGCAGCGCCAGCCGTTGAGCCGGCCTGCCGACATGCGCTGATGTGCTCTATGCTCAGCGCTTAGTCGCCATGAACGGAACAGGGCCAGACACTTGCCCAACGGCCAATGGAAGCCTGTAATGCGCTCATTGTTGTTATGCCTGCTTGTACTGATCGCCCAGCCCGCCGCCGCGCAGATCTACAAGTACACCGACGCCAACGGCAACACCGCCTACAGCAATCAACCGCCCTATGGCGTAAAGGCCCAGCCCGTGGAGTTGCCACCGCTCAACAGCATCGAGCGGCAGTCGCCGAGCGAGCCAGCGCCCGCCCAAACCAGTCATCGCGAACAGCCCCAAAGCGCCTACCAAGTGCTGGAACTGACCGGCCTGCCCACCGAAGAAGCGTTGCGCGCCAACAACGGCACCTTCACCGTCAGCGTATTGATCAACCCGCGCCTGCAAGGCCCTCACCGATTGAGGCTGTTGCTGGACAATCAACCCTACGGCCAACCGAGCAACGTACCGATTCTGCAACTAGTGAACATCGACCGGGGCGAACATAGCCTCGCGGTTCAGGTGATCGACGGGCAAAACATCGTGCAACAGAGCCCTACCGTGACCTTCACCGTGCAACGGGTGCATCAGCCTTGAGGGTCTGGCTGTTGATCGCGAGCCTGGTCTGCCTGCCGGCAATGGCCGAGGTCTTCACCTATATCGACGCCCAGGGCAATCGAGTCTTCACCGATCAGCCGGGCACCCGTAACGCCAAGCGTGTGCCACTGACAACGAGCAATCGAATGTCGGCCAACCCGAGCGGCGCGGCGCCAGTGCCGGCCACGAAAACCAAACCACTGTTTCATTACGACATGCTTCGAGTGCTGGTGCCGGACCCGGATGCCACGATCCGTAGCACTGCCGGTGAGTTGATCGTCAGCGTTACCAGCGAACCCGGCCTGCAACAGAGCCATCGTTACCGTTTGTTGTTGGACGGCCAACCCACCGCCGAGCCCGGCCCGAGCCCAGTGTTCGCCCTGAACAATATCGACCGCGGCAGTCACAACCTGTCGGTGGAAATCCTCGACGAACAGGGCCGCACCGTCGAACGCACGGCCAATCAACCCTTCCACATGCAGCGCATTTCCCTGGCGCAGAAACGCCAGGCCAAACCCTGCGTCCTCACCGACTACGGCCAACGGCCGGAATGCCCCCTCAAAGACAAACCCGCAGAAGAAAAAAGCTTCTTCTGGCGCTGATGCCAGTCAGACAAAGCCGCGACGCACTCTTTGTAGCTGGCACTGCCTACCTACGCTTGTTTTACTTCGTTCAGGTTTGCGCACTATATTGGTGCGATAAGCTGCACCATACCCATTCTTCAACCCATTTTGGTTCGAAAGTACCCGCAAAAACTGGCAAAACGCCACGCAAACGAGCGTCAAACGCCTGTTTCAGGCGTTTAACGCTTCTTTTCGGAGCCTTGGTTTGGTTTTTGCATTTTCCTCGTATCAGCGCGTTGTTCATGCGCATGCCCTGCTCCAAAAGAGGTCCTGATGACCATTAGCGACGCACTACACCGCTTGCTACTCGACAACCTGACCACCGCAACCATTCTGCTCGACGCCGAACTGCGCCTTGAGTACATGAACCCGGCGGCGGAGATGCTGCTGGCCATCAGCGGCCAGCGTAGCCATGGGCAGTTCATCAGTGAGTTGTTCACCGAATCCACCGAGGCGCTGAATTCCCTGCGCCAGGCGGTGGAGCAGGCACATCCGTTCACCAAGCGCGAAGCGATGCTTACCGCCCTCACCGGCCAGACCCTGACAGTCGACTACGCCGTGACGCCGATCCTGAGCAATGGCGACACGATGCTGCTGCTGGAAGTCCATCCCCGTGACCGCTTGCTGCGAATCACCAAGGAAGAGGCGCAGCTGTCGAAGCAGGAAACCAGCAAGATGCTGGTACGCGGCCTCGCCCACGAGATCAAGAACCCTCTCGGCGGGATTCGTGGCGCGGCTCAGTTGCTCGCCCGCGAGCTGCCGGAAGAAAGCCTGCGCGATTACACCAACGTGATAATTGAAGAAGCCGACCGCCTGCGCAATCTGGTGGACCGCATGCTCGGCTCCAACAAATTGCCGTCGCTGGCCATGTGCAACGTCCACGAAGTGCTGGAGCGCGTGTGTCAGCTGGTGGAGGCCGAAAGTCAGGGCTGCATCACTTTGGTGCGCGACTACGACCCGAGCATTCCAGATGTCTTGATTGATCGTGAACAGATGATTCAGGCCGTCCTGAACATCGTGCGCAACGCGATGCAGGCCATCAGCAGCCAGAACGAGCTGCGCCTTGGCCGCATCAGCTTGCGGACCCGCGCCATGCGCCAGTTCACCATCGGCCACGTGCGTCATCGCCTGGTGACCAAGATCGAAATCATCGACAACGGCCCGGGAATCCCCGCCGAGCTGCAGGAAACCATCTTCTTCCCCATGGTCAGCGGCCGTCCGGACGGTACCGGGCTGGGCCTGGCCATTACCCAGAACATCATCAGCCAGCACCAGGGCCTGATCGAATGTGACAGCCATCCAGGCCACACCACGTTCTCGATCTTTCTGCCACTGGAACAAGGAGCCACATCGACATGAGCCGTAGTGAAACCGTGTGGATCGTCGATGACGACCGTTCTATCCGTTGGGTCCTGGAAAAAGCCTTGCAACAGGAAGGCATGACCACGCAAAGCTTCGACAGCGCCGATGGCGTGATGAGCCGCCTGGCCCGCCAGCAGCCGGACGTGATCATCTCCGACATCCGCATGCCGGGCGCCAGCGGCCTGGACCTTCTGGCGCGGATTCGCGAACAACACCCACGGCTGCCAGTGATCATCATGACTGCGCACTCCGATCTGGACAGCGCTGTCGCGTCCTATCAGGGTGGCGCGTTCGAGTACCTGCCCAAGCCGTTCGATGTCGATGAAGCTGTTTCCCTGGTCAAGCGCGCCAACCAGCACGCCCAGGAGCAACAAGGCCTGGAAGTCGTCCCAACGCTGACCCGCACCCCGGAAATCATCGGCGAAGCGCCAGCGATGCAGGAAGTGTTTCGCGCCATCGGGCGCTTGAGCCACTCCAACATCACTGTGCTGATCAACGGCGAATCCGGTACCGGTAAAGAACTGGTGGCCCACGCGTTGCACCGTCACAGCCCACGCGCGGCCTCGCCGTTCATTGCGCTGAACATGGCGGCGATTCCCAAGGACCTGATGGAATCCGAGCTGTTCGGCCATGAAAAAGGCGCGTTCACCGGCGCGGCTAACCTGCGTCGCGGGCGTTTTGAGCAGGCTGACGGCGGCACGCTGTTCCTCGATGAAATCGGTGACATGCCGGCGGACACCCAGACTCGCTTGCTGCGGGTGTTGGCGGACGGCGAGTTCTACCGCGTCGGCGGCCATGTGCCGGTGAAGGTCGATGTGCGCATCATCGCCGCGACTCACCAGAATCTGGAAACCCTGGTGCATGCCGGGAAATTCCGCGAAGACTTGTTCCACCGTCTCAACGTGATCCGCATCCACATTCCACGGCTGTCGGACCGCCGCGAAGACATCCCGACCCTGGCCAAGCACTTCCTCAGCCGCGCCGCGCAAGAACTGGCGGTGGAACCGAAGCTGCTGAAAAGCGAAACCGAGGAATACCTGAAAAACCTGCCATGGCCGGGCAACGTGCGTCAGCTGGAGAACACCTGCCGCTGGATCACGGTGATGGCTTCGGGTCGCGAAGTACATATCAGTGACCTGCCACCCGAGCTGCTGAGTCTGCCGCAGGATTCGGCGCCGGTGACCAATTGGGAGCAAGCGCTGCGTCAGTGGGCTGATCAGGCGCTGGCTCGCGGTCAGTCGAGTCTTCTGGACAGTGCCGTGCCGGCTTTCGAGCGGATCATGATCGAAACCGCCCTCAAACACACCGCCGGCCGCCGCCGCGACGCCGCGGTGCTGCTGGGTTGGGGCCGTAATACCTTGACGCGCAAGATCAAGGAATTGGGGATGAAGGTGGATGGTGGGGATGATGATGAGGGGGATGAGGGCTAAATAGCCGCCAGTTCCTCGCTGAGCTCCAGATCCAATCGCGGGCAAGCCCGCTCCCACAGGAATTTTCAGTGGTTTCACTATCGCGTGAACACCATTGAACCTTGTGGGAGCGGGCTTGCCCGCGATGCTTTTGAGGCCAACGTGCACCGCCCGAATGCACCGTGACCTGCAATCGCGCACGACAACCGATCTGAAACCCCGCCTTCACTTGCAAAAAAATCCATAACACAGAAACACCAAAGCCCCGATTTACGGGGCTTTCAGCGCTGCTCAGCGGCTTTCTGTTGCAACTTGTTAAAAACTGGCACGCCCCCTGCAATAGTCCAATCAGTGATTCGGTTCACTACCCAGTTTCGGGGACCTTGGTACAGGCAGGCCGGGGATTCCCCTCTTTACACCGGGCTCACACCGCAATAGCGACGAGCCCCTCCCGTTTTGGGGTCCTTGGTACAGGCAGGCCGGGGATTCCCTCTTTACACCGGGCTCTCGACGCAATGCGCGAGCCCTCCCGTTTTGGGAACCTTGGTACAGGCAGGCCGGGGATTCCCTCTTTTATTGCTCTCGGAGATGGATCTCCAGCCGCCAGCGGTCATTGACCTCGCTCCCGGCCCACTCGCCCTGCAGCGGCCGGGCCGCCACCACCGTCAGCAACAATCCCCCATCACTCAAACGCGTTCGCCAGTTCACGTCCTTGCCGTCGAGCTTGAGCTGGCCCTTCTGCACCTTGCCTTCAGCCTCGAACAACAATGCAACACTGCCGTCGACAAGCTCGCCGTGGGTTTTGGGTTCGTTGTTGAACCACACCACCAGCCCATCGTTCGTCACCTCGACTTGCTCTAAAACGCTCGGGTCGGGCGCGGTCAGCCGGCCGATCATCAGGCCCACCATCACCCCGACAATCGCCAGCGAAGCCATCACCCTTGGGAATAGTTTCGAACGAGGGTCCTTTGGCGGCGTAGAATGCCCGTCATCTTTACCTTCGGAGCCGTGCATGTTTCACGTCATCCTTTTCCAACCAGAAATTCCGCCGAATACCGGCAACGTTATCAGGCTGTGCGCCAACAGTGGCTGCCACCTGCATTTGATCGAACCGCTGGGCTTCGAGATGGACGACAAGCGTCTGCGCCGGGCCGGCCTCGATTACCATGAGTATGCCACCTTGCAACGCCACGCAGACCTCGCCAGCTGCCTGGAAAGCCTCGGACATCCTCGATTGTTCGCGTTTACCACCAAGGGCTCGCGGCCCTTTCACGACGCCAGCTTCGCCGAGGGTGATGCCTTCCTGTTCGGCCCGGAAAGCCGTGGTTTACCAGCCGAAGTGCTCGATGCCCTGCCCAGCGAACAGCGCTTGCGCCTGCCCATGCGCGAAGGTTGCCGCAGCCTGAACCTGTCGAATACCGTGGCGGTGGCCGTTTACGAAGGCTGGCGTCAGCTCGGGTTCAAATAACTCGACGATCGTTTTCGCCTGACAGAAACAATCGCGGGCAAGCCCGCTCCCACAGGTTTTGCACAACCCTGTGGGAGCGGGCTTGCCCGCGATTTTCAGCAACGCAGCTTATTGAACGGTCGGAGTCTCGCCCGCGGCCTGCATACGTTGCAGCTCTTGTGCGTACAGCGCGTCGAAGTTCACCGGGGCCAGCATCAGGGCCGGGAACGAACCGCGGGTCACGAGGCTGTCCAGGGTTTCGCGAGCGTACGGGAACAGGATGTTCGGGCAGAACGCGCCAAGGGTGTGGCTCATCGAAGCATCGTCCAGGTTCTTGATCAGGAAGATCCCGGCCTGTTGCACTTCAGCGATGAACGCCACTTCTTCACCGTTTTTCACGGTGACCGACAGAGTCAGCACGACTTCGTGGAAGTCGCCTTCCAGAGCCTTCTGGCGAGTGTTCAGATCCAGACCGACGCTCGGCTCCCACTGCTGGCGAAAGATCGCCGGGCTTTTCGGGGCTTCGAAGGACAAGTCGCGTACGTAGATGCGCTGCAAGGAGAATTGCGGTGCGGTTTCTTCTTCGCTAGCTGCAGTGTTCTGTTGGTCAGTCATCTCAGATCCTTTCTGATCTCGGGTCTTGTAGGGTTTGGCTATTTCTAATTAAGGCAGTCAGGCCTTGAGCAGGGCGTCGAGCTTGCCGGCGCGCTCCAGGGCAAACAAATCATCACAGCCACCAACGTGGGTGCTGCCGATCCAGATCTGCGGCACGGACGTACGCCCGGCCTTCTGAGCCATCGCGGCACGCACCTGCGGCTTGCCATCGACCTTGATCTCTTCGAAGGCTACGCCTTTGTTCTCGAGCAGGTACTTGGCTCGCGAGCAATAAGGGCAGTAATCGCTGGAATAGACGACGACGTTGTTCATATCACTTCACCAGCGGCAGATTGTCGGCTTTCCAGCTGGAAATACCACCGGACAGTTTGGCGGCGGTGAAGCCGGATTTCATCAGTTCGCGGGCATGAGTGCCGGCAGTCTGGCCCATGGCGTCGACCAGGATAATGGTCTTGGCCTTGTGCTTTTCCAGTTCGCCGACGCGAGCGGTCAGTTTGTCCTGAGGAATGTTCAACGCGCCAACGATGTGACCGGCGGCAAAATCCTTGGTCGGACGAATGTCGACCACCACGCCTGCGTCCTTGTTGACCAGCCCGGTCAGTTCACCCGTGCTCAGGCTGCGGCCGCCGCCCTGCATCTGATAAGCGATCAGCAACGCCAGCAGTACGACGAAGATACCGACGAGCAAATAGTGGTTAGTGGCAAATTCAATCAGGTGAGCAACCATCGAAGGAGGTTCCAGGGCGTTAAAATGTCGGCCAGTATACACAGCCACTATGGCGGGCCAAACCCCGTCCGGCGGTGACGCGGTCGGAACTTAGCTTTAAACTGCCACTCCCTTTTCCATCGCCCTCTTTTAATTCAGCCACGAGTGGAATCTATGACTACGACGCCTAAACCTTTGGTCCTGATGATTCTCGACGGCTTCGGTCACAGTGAAAGCCAGGAATCCAACGCCATCTATGCGGCGAAAAAGCCCGTACTGGACCGCTTGTGGGCCACCGTGCCGAACGGCCTGATCTCGGGCAGCGGCATGGACGTCGGCTTGCCGGACGGCCAGATGGGCAACTCCGAAGTCGGTCACATGAACCTCGGCGCCGGCCGGGTGGTGTATCAGGACTTCACGCGCGTGACCAAAGCGATCCGCGACGGCGAGTTCTTCGAGAACCCGACCATCTGTGCCGCGGTGGATAAAGCCGTTGCTGCCGGCAAAGCGGTGCACTTCATGGGCCTGCTGTCCGATGGCGGCGTTCACAGCCACCAGGACCACTTGGTCGCCATGGCCGAACTGGCCTTCAAGCGCGGCGCTGAAAAAATCTATCTGCACGCATTCCTCGACGGTCGCGATACACCGCCGAAAAGCGCCCAGTCGTCGATCGAATTGCTGGACGCAACCTTCGAAGCCCTCGGCAAAGGCCGGATCGCCAGCATCATCGGCCGTTACTACGCCATGGACCGCGACAACCGTTGGGACCGCGTGTCCCAGGCCTACAACCTGATTGTCGATGGCGCCAGCGAATTCAACGCCGCTACCGCGCAGGAAGGCCTGCAAGCTGCGTACGAGCGTGGCGAGAGCGACGAATTCGTCAAAGCCACCAGCATCGGTGAGCCGGTGAAAGTCGAAGACGGCGACGCCGTGGTGTTCATGAACTTCCGCGCCGACCGCGCTCGCGAGCTGACCCGCGTGTTCGTCGAAGACGATTTCAAGGAATTCGAGCGCGCTCGCCAGCCTGCACTTGCCGGTTTCGTCATGCTGACCCAATACGCCGCCAGCATCCCCGCGCCGTCGGCCTTCGCCGCGAGCAGCCTGGACAACGTGCTGGGCGATTACCTGGCGAAAAACGGCAAGACGCAGCTGCGTATCGCCGAAACCGAGAAGTACGCCCACGTGACCTTCTTCTTCTCCGGCGGTCGTGAAGAACCGTTCCCGGGCGAAGAACGCATCCTGATCCCGTCGCCGAAAGTCGCCACCTATGACTTGCAGCCGGAAATGAGTGCACCAGAAGTCACCGACCGCATCGTCGACGCCATTGAAAACCAGCGTTACGACGTGATCGTGGTCAACTACGCCAACGGCGACATGGTCGGCCACAGCGGCGTGTTCGACGCGGCCGTAAAAGCCGTTGAATGCCTCGACCTGTGCGTCGGCCGCATTGTCGATGCGCTGGAAAAAGTCGGTGGTGAAGCCCTGATTACTGCCGACCACGGCAACGTCGAGCAGATGTCCGATGAGACCACCGGTCAGGCGCATACCGCCCACACCACCGAACCGGTGCCGTTCATCTATGTCGGCAAGCGTGACTTCAAGGTTCGCGACGGCGGCGTGCTGGCGGATGTGGCACCGACCATGCTGATGTTGATGGGACTGGAAAAACCGGCGGAAATGACCGGGACATCGATTCTGGTGTAACCCGCCCCTTCAAACACCGCCAAAACCCTGTGGGAGCGAGCCTTTGTGGCGAGGGGGCTTGCCCCCGTTGGGTCGCGAAGCGTCCCTAAAACCTGCCGTCGCGGTGTATCAGGTACACCGCATTCAATGGTTTTACGACTGCTGCGCAGCCGAACGGGGGCAAGCCCCCTCGCCACATAAGCCCGCTCCCACATTGGTTTTGCGGTGTTTTTCTGTCCGGTTATCACACAACCCCAATTGGGCGTTTTTTTTGCAGCGTGGGGCGGGCATACTAGGCCCGTCCCTTTCCCTGGTGTCGCCCGCCTCTATGCTTCGCGTCCTGATAGCCCTTGCCCTGACTTGCCTGCTTCAACCGGCCTTTGCCGACGAGCGCACGCAAACCCAACAACAGTTGGACGCCACGCGTCAGGATATTGCCGAGCTGAAAAAACTGCTGGGTAAGCTCCAGGAAGAAAAATCCGGGGTGCAGAAAGACCTCAAAGGCACCGAAACCGAGATGGGCCAGCTCGAGAAGCAGGTCGAGGCTCTGCAAAAAGAGCTGAAGAAAAGCGAATCCGAGTTGCAGCGACTCGATGCTGAGAAAAAAAAACTCCAGAGCGCGCGCATTGAACAGCAACGACTGATCGCCATCCAGGCCCGCGCGGCCTATCAGAATGGCCGCCAGGAGTACCTGAAGCTGCTGCTCAACCAGCAGAACCCGGAAAAATTCGCCCGCACCCTCACCTATTACGATTACCTGAGCCAGGCCCGCCTGGAACAGCTGAAAAATTTCAACGAGACCCTGCGCCAACTGGCTAATGTCGAAAAAGACATCGCCATGCAGCAGGCTCAATTGCTGGTGCAGAAAAGCAGCCTCGACAGCCAGCGCGACGAACTCGATAAAGTCCGCAAAGAACGTCAGCAAGTCCTGGCAAAACTCAACGACGACGTAAAGGCTCGCGATCAGAAACTGGCAGCCCGCGAGCAGGATCAGGCAGACCTGTCTAAAGTCCTTAAAACCATTGAAGAAACCCTGGCCCGCCAGGCTCGTGAGGCAGAAGAGGCGCGGCAGAAAGCGCTGATCGCCCAGCAGGAAGCCGAAAAAAAGCGTTTACGTGAGGCCCAGGCTGAAGCAGATGCCAGCGATGCCCCACGCAAACCCGCCAAATCGACACCCGGCGCACTGGTTTCAAGCTCAGGCGAGACCTTTGGCGGCCCCTTTGCGTCTACCCGTGGCAGACTTCCATGGCCGGTTGATGGTCGACTACTGGCGCGCTTCGGTGAAACCCGTGGCGACGATGCCCGAACCAAATGGGACGGCGTAATGATCAGCGCTTCCGCCGGTAGCCAGGTACATGCCGTCCACGGCGGTCGCGTAGTGTTTGCCGACTGGCTGCGGGGCGCCGGGTTGCTGGTGATTCTTGACCACGGCAATGGTTTCTTGAGTCTTTATGGTCACAACCAGACGCTGCTCAAGTCTGCGGGTGACGTGGTAAAAGCCGGTGAGTCCATCTCCACTGTCGGCAATAGTGGCGGGCAGGACACACCAGCGCTGTATTTCGCTATTCGTCAGCAGGGTCACCCGAGTGATCCGGCGCAATGGTGCCGCGCGCAAGGATAGGCGTTGAGTCACCTACATTAGGAGTTCGTTCGACATGCTGTATTTGTCCCGTCTTACCTCGCTGGCCCTGACGATCGCCCTGGTGATCGGCGCGCCGTTGGCGTTCGCCGCTCAACCGGCCCCGGCGGTCGCGCCTGCCGGTACCGCTGCCACCACCAAGGCACCATTGCCGCTGGACGAATTGCGCACCTTTGCCGAAGTCATGGACCGGATCAAGGCAGCCTATGTAGAACCGGTGGACGACAAGACCCTGCTGGAAAACGCCATCAAAGGCATGCTCAGCAACCTCGACCCGCACTCCGCGTACCTGGGCCCGGAAGACTTCGCTGAATTGCAGGAAAGTACCAGCGGCGAATTCGGCGGCCTGGGCATCGAAGTCGGCGCCGAAGACGGTTTCATCAAAGTGGTTTCGCCCATCGATGACACCCCGGCCTCCAAGGCTGGCATTCAGGCCGGCGACTTCATCGTCAAGATCAATGGCCAGCCGACTCGCGGCCAGAGCATGACCGAAGCCGTGGACAAGATGCGCGGCAAGATCGGCCAGAAAATCACCCTGACCCTGGTGCGGGATGGCGGTGCGCCATTCGACGTGACCCTGGTGCGCGCCATCATTCAAGTGAAGAGCGTGAAGAGCCAGTTGCTGGAGTCCGGCTACGGCTATATCCGCATCACCCAGTTCCAGGTCAAGACCGGCGAAGAGGTCTCCAAGGCCCTGGCCAAGCTGCGCAAGGACAACGGCAAGAAGCTCAGCGGCATCGTCCTTGACCTGCGTAACAACCCTGGCGGCGTGCTGCAATCGGCGGTGGAAGTGGTTGATCACTTCATCACCAAGGGCCTGATCGTCTACACCAAGGGCCGCATCGCCAACTCCGAACTGCGCTTCTCCGCCACTGGCAAGGATGAAAGCGAAGCCGTGCCAATGGTCGTACTGATCAACGGCGGCAGCGCCTCGGCCTCGGAAATTGTCGCCGGCGCCCTGCAGGATCAGAAACGCGCGGTTGTCATGGGCACCACCAGTTTCGGCAAAGGCTCGGTGCAGACTGTGTTGCCGCTGAACAACGACCGCGCGCTGAAAATCACCACGGCGCTGTACTACACGCCGAACGGCCGCTCGATCCAGGCTCAGGGCATCGTCCCGGACATCGAAGTGCGCAAGGCCAAGATCACCAACGAGCAGGACGGCGAATACTTCAAGGAAGCCGATCTGCAAGGGCACTTGGGCAATGGCAACGGCGGCGCCGACAAACCGACCGGTTCCAGCGGCAAAGCCAAGGCCATGCCGCAGGATGACGATTACCAGTTGGCCCAGGCCCTGAGCCTGCTCAAAGGATTGAGCATCACCTCCGGCCGCTGAGATGCGCCTGCGGTTGCTCCTCGGTCTGCTGTGCTGTCTGGCGGGTGTCGCTCACGCGGCACCGGCCACAACAGCGGCCACGCCTCACAAGGCTTATCTGAGCCTGATCATCGATGACCTGGGACAGAACCTGCCCCGGGATCGTCGCGTGCTGGCCCTGCCCGGCCCGGTCACCGCGGCAATCATGCCCGACACACCCCACGCCACCGAGTTCGCCCACGAAGCCCATCGCGCCGGAAAGATCGTCATCCTTCACATGCCCATGGACCCTGCCACCGGACCGTTTGCCTGGCATCCAGGGTTGCCCATCGAAGAACTCGAGAAGCGCCTGAATGCGGCGTTCCAGGCTGTGCCGCATACCGCTGGCATCAACAACCACATGGGCAGCCGCATGACCGTTCAGCAACCGGCCATGGCCTGGCTGATGGCGGACTTGCAGCGTCGGCACAAGTTCTTCGTCGACAGCCGCACCAGCGCGCAAACCGTGGCGGCCGCCGAGGCGCAGAAGATTGGTTTGGCGAGCGTTTCGCGGGATGTGTTCCTGGATGACGAGCCCACCGAAACCGCAATCTTTACTCAGCTACAGACGGCTATCAGCCTGGCGCGCAAGCAGGGTTCTGCGGTGATGATCGGGCATCCGTATCCCCAGACATTGGCGGTGCTTGAACGTGAATTGCCCAAGCTCAAGGCTCAGGGCATTGACTGGATCGATATCAAACAGATGATCAGCGTGCGCGGCAATCGTGCAACGGCAGCGCACGGCAAGGATGGTCAGTACCGCCTCCCGACTGCCCGGTAATTCCTCGCAGCCCACTCCTTTCGCGATAACTATTTATACCTGTCGGCACACCGCTGCATGCCACGATAGCGCTCACCCTGAATTTCATCACCAAGGAATGGACATGAAATATCTCAGCTTCTTTTGCTTCGCAGACCTGATTGGCCTGTTGGCTATTTCCGCAGTGCAGGCCCGCGACCTGGGCGAAGGCGCCGTCAACGACTCACCGTCAAGGGCACTGCAAAACAGCGAACATTTTTATGAAATCTGGAGCGGTGTGGGACGACTCCGTCTCCAATCGGGCGAGACCTGCAGCGCCGTTCTACTGGATACGCGAAACAGTCAAGGTCGAGCCATTGGCCCCGCTTACCTGCTCACCAGCGGTCATTGCGTATTTTTTCAGTACGGTTCGGCGCGGACCAATCTGCCTTTGAAAGCCAGCGTCACCTTCCACTACTTTCATGACATGCCACAGCGTAAGCGCCAATACACCATTCGGACCGCCCGATGGAGCAGCCTGGTTGGGACCGATCTTGCAGTACTCGAAGTCGACGCGACATTGGCGTCGCTGATACAGGCCGGGGTCAACCCGCTCAAGCTGGCGTCCCATCAAACCTACGAGAGTCGTGATGCGCTTAACGTTGGCGCGCCGGGCGGCTTTACCGAACAGGGGCTTCGATTGAGCGCCTGTGCTGAACAAACCGCCGGAACATTCATTGATCATCCCGGGGTGTTCCCTTTAGCCATGAGAAACAGCTGCGACCTTTACGCTGGCGGCTCCGGTAGCCCGATGCTGAATCGCCGCACCAACGAAATCACCGGCATCGTCAGCAAAGTCGTGGCCTCGCGCAATACACCAGCGCCGCCCGATTGTGAGTATTCGACGTCTTGCAAGGCCGCCCGTTTCAACTACAGCTACTCGGCCAACTTTCTGCATAAGTGTTTTATTGACGGTGTCTTCACCAGCGATGGTTTGGACTGTTCGTTGGAACCGGTCGAGCTGACTGTCACAGAGCCCTGGAAGCTCAAGTCATACGTTCATAGAACGCAAAAGGCGGATGGGCAGATCGTATTGCCTTCGTGGGACTTCAGGTTCGCCCTCGAGGCGCCCTTCTATCGCTACAAAACGGTCCATAACGCCAGGGACTGCAAGGCTCCCGACAATTACAGCGCCGCCATCAGCGCTGAAGACGCTTACATCAATACTGAAATCGGGCCACAAAGCGGCACACATGCACTCTGCATTATCGGCGTCGCCTCAGGAGAACAGCAGCTGACAAGGGCGACGTTGAATAACGTGTTTACAAGTGCCGCGTACTTGAGCGCGACACCGGACGCTACGCTTCAGACCACATCAAGATAATTGCTACAGATAGCGCCCCATGATGTCGTCAACGATGCCTTCCTTGCGCAGCTGATCCAGTGCGGCTTGCAGCTTGGCGACGGTTTCGTCTGGCACGTCTTTATTCAATGCCAGGTATAACTCGGCGCTGTTGAAGCGCAGCACGGTCTTGAGCCCGTTCACGCCTTCCTGGCGCGCCAGATAGCGGCCTGCCGGGTCACCGGTAGCCCACAGGTCGATCTGGCCGTTGACCAGTTTTTTTGCGTTGTCCTGATCGCGCAGCACAACAATCGGTTTCAATCCTTGTTTAGCCAGCGTCTCGGCAATCGCATCGCCCTTGTAGGCACCGATCTTGTATTTGCGCGCCTGCTCCAGCGATTCGAGAGTGATCTTGCTATCGGCCTTGGCCAGCATGATCCAGTCGTCCGGGCCGATAGGGCCGACCCACTTGAAGAGTTTCTCGCGGTCCGGCAACCGCGCCATCACGAACACGCCATAACCGGGATTTTCAAGGGCGAGTTTGTAGATTCGCTCCCAAGGGAAACGCAGTGTCAGGCTGTAGGTAATGTCGGCGCGCTTGAACATCTCGCGGACGATATCCACGGCGATGCCGTTGATGTTCTCGTCCTGAGCGAAGTTCTTGCCATTCTTCGCCATGTTGTATGGCGGGAAATTTTCCGTCAGCAACACCAGGCCGGGGCCGGGACTTTCTTCGGCGCGAACTCCATTGATGAGCAACAGAGAAGCACTGGCGAGGACAAGAAGAAGTCGTTTAAACATGTCGGGCTACCGGAATCCATGGCGTGCCCAAGAGTGCCTTGAGCCCGCCATACTGTCCATCGGCCTGTACTGTTTAACGCATCACGATGCCGCGATGCGCCATGTAGGCCTTGGCTTCCTGCACGGTGTATTCGCCGAAATGGAAAATACTCGCCGCCAGCACCGCACTGGCGTGGCCTTCGAGAATACCGTCGGCCAGGTGCTGCAAGTTGCCGACACCACCGGAGGCAATCACCGGAATCCCCAGCGCATCGCTGATGGCGCGGGTGACGCCCAGGTCGAAACCGTTTTTCATGCCGTCCTGGTCCATGCTGGTCAGCAGGATTTCACCGGCACCCAGGCCTTCCATCTTTTTCGCCCACTCAACGGCGTCGAGGCCGGTTGGCTTGCGACCGCCATGGGTGAAGATTTCCCAGCGCGGGGTTTCGCCCGGACCGGACACTTTCTTCGCGTCGATGGCGACAACAATGCACTGCGAGCCGAAATGCTGAGCCGCTTCGCCGACGAATTCCGGATTGAACACCGCAGCGGTGTTGATCGAGACCTTGTCCGCACCGGCATTGAGCAAGTTGCGAATGTCCTGCACGGTACGCACGCCACCGCCGACAGTCAGAGGAATGAACACCTGGCTGGCCATGCGCTCGACGGTATGCAGCGTGGTATCGCGACCGTCGACGCTGGCAGTGATGTCGAGAAAGGTAATCTCGTCGGCACCCTGCTCGTCGTAGCGACGGGCGATTTCCACCGGGTCGCCGGCATCGCGGATGTTTTCGAATTTCACACCCTTGACCACCCGGCCGTTATCCACGTCCAGGCAAGGGATGATGCGTTTGGCCAGCGCCATGGTCAGTCCTCAGCCTTTGTACGAGTCGCAGAAAGCTTGCGCTTCGGCGACGTCGAGGGTGCCTTCGTAAATCGCCCGGCCAGTGATGGCGCCGATGATGCCTGGCGCCTTGGCGTCGAGCAGCGACTTGATGTCACCCAGATTGTGGATACCGCCGGAAGCAATCACCGGAATCTTCGTCGCCGCGGCCAGCGCGGCGGTGTACGAAACGTTGCAGCCCTGCATCATGCCGTCTTTGGCGATGTCGGTATAAACGATCGCAGACACGCCGTCGGCCTCGAACTGTTTGGCCAGGTCGATCACCTGCACGGTGCTGATTTCAGCCCAGCCGTCGGTGGCGACAAAACCGTCTTTGGCATCCAGACCGACAATCACTTTGCCCGGGAACGCGCGGCAGGCTTGCGCAACGAAAGCCGGATCTTTCACGGCCTTGGTGCCGATGATCACGTAGCTCACGCCCGCTTTCACATAGTGTTCGATGGTTTCCAGCGAGCGGATACCGCCGCCGATCTGAATCGGCAGGTTCGGGTAGCGTTTGGCGATGGCGGTGACCACTTCGCCGTTGACCGGCTGGCCTTCGAAGGCACCGTTCAGGTCGACCAGATGCAGACGGCGGCAACCGCCTTCCACCCACTTGGCAGCCATGCTCACCGGGTCATCGGAGAACACCGTGGAATCTTCCATGCGGCCCTGGCGCAGACGAACACAGGCACCGTCTTTGAGATCGATAGCGGGAATAATCAGCATCTGGCAAACCTTCAAATTCGAGTGTTCAGCTTGGCTCGGAAATCAGTTTTTCTCGAGCGCCCACAGGTCGCTTTCGATGCTTTCGAACCTCTCTTTGAGGTGCGTCTGCACATCGAAAATCGCCCTGTTGTAATAGTGCGGAGCAATTTCGCGGGTAAACAGCTCAAGGATTTCAGCCGCTTCGAACGAACCCAGGTCCAGTTCGAAACGGTCCTCCATGAAGCGTTTGATCTTGTGATTGGCCTCGCTCTCCTGTTCGGGAGTGAGGGTCAGGATCGGCGGCTTGCCCTTCTTGACGGCCATTTACCAGCGACCATCCCACGCGGCGAAGTTCTGCAGCAATTGCAGGCCATGGGTGTGGCTCTTCTCCGGGTGGAACTGCACGGCGAAACGCGAGCCATCGGCCAGCGCCGCAGCGAAATCGACACCATAGTGACCGCCGCCCACCACTTGCCGCGGGTTGCCGGCAGCGATGTAGTAGCTGTGCACGAAGTAGAAACGCGCCAGGTCCGGAATGTTGTGCCACAGCGGGTGAGTCACCGTCTGCTTCACTTCGTTCCAGCCCATGTGCGGCACTTTCAAGTGTTCGCCGTCTTCGTGCAAATCCTTGCCGAAAAACTTCACCTGGCCCGGAAACAGACCGATGCAGTCCACGCCGTCGTTCTCTTCGCTGCTGTCGAGCAAGGCTTGCATGCCTACGCAGATGCCGAGGAACGGACGGTCCTGGCTGACTTCACGCACCAACGAGTCGAAACCCAGGCGACGGATCTCCGCCATGCAATCGCGAATCGCACCGACGCCGGGGAATACCACCCGGTCGGCTTCGCGAATCACGTCGGCATCGCTGGTGATCAGGACCTTGCCGGCACCAACGTGCTCGAGGGCCTTGGCCACCGAGTGCAGGTTGCCCATGCCGTAATCGATAACCGCGACCGTCTGCATTACAGAACGCCTTTGGTCGACGGCATTTGCCCGGCCATGCGGTCATCCAGCTCCACGGCCATGCGCAGCGCGCGACCGAAAGCCTTGAACACGGTCTCGATCTGGTGGTGGGTGTTGTGCCCACGCAGATTGTCGATGTGCAGGGTGACGTTGGCGTGGTTGACGAAGCCCTGGAAGAATTCCTGGAACAGGTCAACGTCGAAGCCGCCGACGGTAGCGCGGGTATACGGGACATGCATCTGCAGGCCAGGACGGCCGGAGAAGTCGATCACCACACGCGACAGCGCTTCATCGAGCGGCACGTAGGCGTGGCCATAGCGACGGATGCCTTTCTTGTCGCCAATGGCTTTGGTGAAAGCCTGACCCAGGGTGATACCGACGTCTTCCACCGTGTGGTGGTCGTCGATATGCAGGTCGCCCTTGCTGACAATATCCAGGTCGATCAGCCCGTGACGGGCGATCTGGTCGAGCATGTGCTCAAGAAAAGGCACACCGATATCGAATCGGGCCTTTCCGGTGCCATCCAGGTTGATCGAGGCTTTGATCTGGGTTTCCAGAGTGTCGCGCTCGACAGACGCCATACGTTCGGCCATCACCAGCTCCGCAAAAATCATTGGGGCGAAAAAGGCAGCCATTATAGGGTCGCGGGCGCTAAACAGAAACACAGGAGGTGATATCACTGACGGAGTGAACCCCGTGCCGTCGGGGATAGACATGTCCATACAAGCATTTGAGTGGACCACAAAACAAATGTGGGAGCGAGCCTGCTCGCGAAGGGGCCATCACATTCAACATCCCTGTCGATTGTCAGACCGCTATCGCGAGCAGGCTCGCTCCCACAAAGGTGATGCGTTTACTTAGTGGAACAGCACCGCAGTTTTCTGCAGGGTCACCCAAACACCCCACGCCAACGGAATACCTACCACCAGCCACGCCGCCACCGCCAACGGCTTGGTGCCGGCATCCGCTTTCCACTCCAGCACAGTGCTGGCATCAGCCCCTTTGTCGTGGCCCAGCGCCTGTTCGGCGGCCAGTTCGGCTTCGGTCATGAAGTACTTGTCGGCCACCGGACGCACCAGCAGGTTGCAGATGAAACCCAGCACCAGCAAGCCCGCAAGGATGTACAGGGTGATGTCGTAAGCCGCGGCACGTTCAACGCCGATGCTCAGCTGATATTCACGCAAGTAGTTCACCAACACCGGCCCCAACACACCCGCCGCCGCCCAAGCCGTCAATAGACGACCGTGGATCGCGCCGACCATTTGCGTACCGAACAGGTCGGCCAGGTAAGCCGGCACCGTCGCAAAACCACCGCCGTACATCGACAGGATGATGCAGAACGCCGCCACGAACAGCGCAACGCTGCCCAGGTGACCGAGGTTCGGAATCAATGCGTACAGGGCAAAACCCAGGGCGAAGAACACGAAATAGGTGTTTTTGCGGCCCAGATAGTCCGAGAACGAAGCCCAGAAGAACCGGCCGCCAATGTTGAACAGGCTCAGCAAACCGGTGAAACCGGCAGCAATGGCCGCGATCGAGGCCAGTTGCGAAGCGTCCAGCTGACCAAAGGTCAGATCGTTTCCGAGCAATTTACCGGCGAACACTTCCTGCAACAGCGGCGAAGCCATGCCGAGGATGCCGATACCCGCCGAAACGTTCAGGCACAGCACCAACCACACCAGACGGAATTGCGGGGTTTTCCACGCCACATTCACATGGACGTGACGGTGAGTGATCATCGCGTTCGAGGCTTTTTTCGCCGGAGCAGTCCAGCCTTCAGGCTTCCAGCCGGTTGGCGGAACGCGGTAGGACAGCGCGCCACCGATCATGAACACGAAGTAGATCGCAGCCATCACCAGGAAGCTCTGCCATACGCCCACGCTGGTTGGCGAAGCGAAGTGCCCCATCAGGGCTGCAGCCAGTGGAGCACCGACCATCGCGCCGCCACCGAAGCCCATGATCGCCATGCCGGTCGCCATGCCGCGTTTGTCCGGGAACCACTTGATCAGGGTCGAGACCGGTGAGATGTAACCCAGGCCCAGGCCGATACCGCCAATGACCCCGGAGCCGATCCACATCAGCCAGATCTGGTGGGTATAGACCCCCAACGCCGAAATCAGCAGACCGCCACACCAGCACAGCGCCGACACAACACCGGCCTTGCGCGGACCGGCGTGTTCCAGCCAGCCACCCCAGATCGCTGCCGAGCAGCCGAGGAAGATGAAGAACAGCGTGTAGATCCAGCCGAGCATCGAGATCGGCCAGTCGCATTGCGACGAAAAGACCTGAGCGATGAAGCTCATGTCCGGCGCGCAGGCCACGGCTTTGGTAATGCCCAAGGCTTTGGACAGTGGCAGCCAGAACACCGAAAAGCCGTAGGCCATGCCGATACACAGGTGGATGGCCAGAGCGGCCGGTGGTACAAGCCAACGGTTAAAACCGGGCTTGGCGATGATGCGTTCCTTGGACAGGAACGCGGGCTGGTCGGCTTTGATGCCGTCCGCCGTGATGCTCGTAGTCATGGTGTTTCCCCCAATTATTAGTATTGTTCGCCAGCCGCTCCTCACCCCCAGCCTTTTATGCACGCAGACATGACTGTTTTTAGGTGAAGCGCCATTTTGGTGCGACATCACGTCGCAGAAGGACGGACGAACGGGCAGAGGTTACCATTTGCACGTGACAGAAAAACCAAAGTGATATCACCTTTTGTATGTCATCTGATCTCGTACCACTGAAGGAGGCGCCATGCCGATCACTGTCGAGCTGCTGAACCAAGCCACTTATCAAGATCAGCAAGATCTGCAGAAGATCTACTGCGACGCCCCCGACTGGCTGTTTGCGCCATTTGCAGGAGGTACAGAGCTGATCGAAAGGTGCCTGCGAGACGGTTCGCTGATCGCCGGACGCTTCAACGATCGGCTGCTGGGCGCGGCACGTTTGCAACGGCACCACGACACCTGGCATTTGTCCCATTTATGCGTACGAAAAATCACCCGTCGTCGTGGTGTGGCCGAGCGCCTGGTGAGCGAAGCGCAGAAAATGGCGGCGCAATCGGGCGCGACATTGCGCCTGCTGGAGCCCGCCGGGCACCTCGAATCCCAGGCGCTGGCGGCTAAGCTGAAGGTGCCACTGGATGTGCTCCCAACGTGATCGCTGACCGGTCGGCCACTTCGGGGAGCTATACTCCCCGGCTAAATTTTGAATTCGACTAATACAAGGACTCGCCCATGAAAGCGTTCGGCAAAATCCTGGGTCTGGTACTTCTCGGGCTGTTGCTGATCATTGTGGCGCTGGGCTTTGCCCTGACCCACCTCTTCGATCCCAACGACTATAAAGACGAGATTCGCCAGATTGCCCGCGACAAGGCCCACATCGAGCTGACGCTCAATGGCGATATCGGCTGGAGCCTGTTCCCCTGGCTGGGCCTGGAATTGCACGAAGCCAGTGTGGCGACCCTGGCCAAGCCCGCCGAGCCGTTTGCCGATTTGCAGATGCTCGGCTTGTCGGTTCGCGTGATTCCACTGCTGCGTCGCGAAGTGCAGATGAGCGATGTGCGCGTCGAAGGCCTGAACTTGCGCCTGAACCGCGACAAGGACGGCCACGGCAACTGGGAAGACATCGGCAAGGTTCCGGCGCCTGCCACCCCGAGCACCTCGGCCACGCCGCCCGCCGCCACCGGCGAGCCCGCGCCAACGACTACCGCTCAAGCAGAAAAACCGGCCCAGCCGATCCGCCTGGACATCGACAGCCTGACCGTCAACAACGCCCGCGTTGAGTACAGCGACGAGAAAACCGGCAAGCAATTCAGCGCCGAAAGCATCCAGTTGAGTACCGGCGCGGTACATGACTCGACCAACATCCCGGTCAAACTCACTGCGTTTCTGGGCACTAACCAACCGGTTCTGCGGGTGCGGACCGAACTGGCCGGCGAGTTGCGTTTCGAGCGTGCGCTGCAGCGCTACCAATTCGAAGACATGAAACTCTCCGGCGAAGTCACTGGCGATCCGCTGCAAGGCAAGACTATGACTTTCGCCGCCCAAGGTCAGCTGCTGCTGGACAAGGCCGCCAACGTCGCCGAATGGACCGGCATCAAGATCTCTGCCAACCAGCTGCGCGCCTTGGGCGAGCTGAAGGCCAATGACCTCGACAAGACCCCGCAAATCAGCGGTGGGTTGTCGATTGCCCAATTCGACCTGGCAAAATTCGTCGACAGCATCGGCCAGAAACTCCCGGCGATGGCCGAAGGCAGCCTGAGCAAGGTCGAACTGGTCAGCCACGTTGCCGCCACACCGACCAGCCTGGCGCTCGATGACATCAACCTGAAACTCGACGACAGCAACTTCAGCGGCCGCATCGCTATCGAAGATTTCGCCAAGCAATCACTGCGGGCAACCCTCAAGGCTGACACCTTCAACGTCGACCGTTACTTGCCGCCAAAATCTGCCGAGGCCAACAGCGCGAAGCAGGTGCGTCAGGCCGAAGTCGCCAGCACCGAAGCTGATGCCATGGCCGGCGCGGGCAGCACACCGCTGCCGCCATCACCGACCAAAGGCCCATGGAGCACTGAGCGCCTGTTGCCGGTTGAGCGCCTGAGCAAACTCGACGTGGACGCTGACCTGACCTTCGGCCAACTGACCCTCGAAAAACTGCCGATCCAGAACGCAGTACTCAAGGCCACCGGCCAGGGCGGCTTGCTGACCCTGGAAAACCTGCGCGGCGATCTGTACGAAGGCAACTTCGAAGCCAAGGGCACCCTGGATGTGCGCCAGCAAGTACCGGCGCTGAACATGCAGACCCGCATCAGCAAAGTACCCGTGGAAAAAATTCTCGAAAGCCAGGGTAAAAACCCACCGGTCAAAGGTCTGGTCACGCTCGATAGCGCGCTGACCGGCAGCGGCAATAGCCAGAGTGCGCTGATCGACAGCCTCAACGGCAACGCCAGTTTCGTGATCAATAACGGCGTGCTGCTCAATGCCAATCTTGAGCAGCAACTGTGCAAAGGCATCGCCACCCTGAACCGCAAAACCCTCAGCGGCGAACCGCGGGGCAAGGACACACCGTTCGATGAACTCAAGGGCAACCTGATATTGCGCAACGGCGTGGCCAATAACCCGGACCTGAAAGTGCATATCCCGGGCATGACCGTAAACGGTAACGGCGACATCGACCTGCGGGTGATGGGCATGGATTATCGCGTCGGCATCATCGTCGAAGGTGACAAGAGCGACATGCCGGACCCTGCCTGCCAGGTCGGCGAGCGCTACGTCGGCATCGAGTGGCCACTGCGCTGCCGTGGTCCGCTGGAACTGGGCGCGAAGGCCTGCCGCCTCGACAACGAACGCATGGGCCAAGTCGCGAGCAAACTGGCCGGCGAGCGTATCAGCGAAAAAATCGACGAGAAGCTTGGCGACAAAGTCAGCCCGGAACTGAAAAACGCGCTCAAGGGGCTGTTCAAGCGATGAGAGCCGAGCAGTTTTCAACGGCCGTGCTGGATTGGTACGACCGTCACGGCCGTCACGATTTGCCGTGGCAACAGGGCATCACCCCTTACCGGGTGTGGGTCTCGGAAATCATGTTGCAGCAGACCCAGGTCAGCACTGTGCTGAACTACTTCGACCGATTCATGGCCTCGTTGCCTACCGTCGAAGCCCTGGCCGCCGCGCCGGAAGACGAAGTGCTGCACTTGTGGACCGGCCTCGGTTACTACACCCGCGCGCGAAATCTGCAAAAGACCGCGAAGATTGTCGTCGCCGAATATGGCGGCGAGTTTCCCCGCGATGTGGAAAAGCTTACCGACCTGCCGGGTATCGGCCTGTCCACGGCCGGCGCGATTGCCAGCCTGAGCATGGGCATCCGCGCGCCGATCCTCGACGGCAACGTCAAACGGGTGCTGGCGCGTTTTACCGCGCAAGAGGGTTATCCGGGCGAGCCTAAGGTGGCCAAACAGTTGTGGGCCAACGCTGAGCGCTTTACGCCACATGATCGAGTCAACGCCTACACGCAGGCGATGATGGACCTGGGCGCCACGCTCTGCACCCGCAGCAAACCGAGTTGCCTGCTCTGCCCGCTGAAAAAGGGATGCGAAGCACACATGCTCGGCCTGGAAACCCGCTACCCGATCCCCAAACCGCGCAAGGCCGTGCCACAGAAGCGTACGCTGATGCCGATGCTCGCCAACGGCGATGGTGCGATTCTGCTTTACCGTCGCCCTTCCACGGGCCTGTGGGGCGGTCTCTGGAGCCTGCCGGAACTCGATGACCTCGACGACCTGCAACATCTGGCTTCGCAGCATTCGCTGGAGCTGGGCAGCCAGCAGGCACTGCCGAGCCTGGTGCACACCTTCAGCCACTTCCAGTTATCCATCGAACCCTGGCTGGTTCAGGTCCAGGAGGCCGGCCATCACGTGGCCGAGGCCGACTGGCTCTGGTATAACCTCGCCATCCCGCCGCGCCTGGGCCTTGCCGCCCCGGTCAAAACCTTGCTCGAACGCGCGGCCGCCGTATTGAACGCAGGAGAGTCGTCATGACCCGCACCATCATGTGCCGCAAGTACAAAGAAGAATTGCCCGCCCTGGAGCGCGCTCCGTTTCCGGGTGCCAAAGGTCAGGACATTTTTGACCACGTCTCGGCCAAGGCCTGGGCCGACTGGCAGAAACACCAGACCCTGCTGATCAACGAAAAACGCCTGAACATGATGAACGCCGAAGACCGCAAATACCTTCAGGGTGAGATGGACAAGTTCTTTTCCGGCGAGGATTACGCCAAGGCTGAAGGCTACGTTCCACCTGCTCAATAATTGATCAAAATCCGGGGTCGGCACGTAAGCGACGGTAATAATTAAATATTTTTTGAAAACTTGCTTGACGACCCCCTGAAAAACCCGTTTAATGCGCCCCGTTGCCCAGATAGCTCAGTCGGTAGAGCAGGGGATTGAAAATCCCCGTGTCGGCGGTTCGATTCCGTCTCTGGGCACCAAATACCGAAAACCCTGAATCGCAAGATTCAGGGTTTTTTTATGCCTGCGATTTGATCAGATGTCGCGCAAGTCGTCTCTCTTCGCTAGTTTTCAGTCCCCCAGTGGAAGACCAGATTGCGAGCGGCACCACCGTCTACATCCGCTGTATCACGCCGCACCTCACCTTTATGCGTGGCGACAACGGTGTACTTGCCGGCAGGCAGCTGAACGTAAACCAACGGTCCAGCCTGACTCAGTGTCAGCACGGTCTGCCCTGCGGCCTTCTGAATAACCAGATCCACATCGGGAACGTATTCGTCCTGAGGCCCGGTGGAGAAGGTCATGTGCAGGTTGTAGCCCTTGGTTTGCTGAATGGCTTTAGCCTCGTCCTCTCCAATCCCTCCGGACAGGTAGGTAATCCCGTTTTGCTGTTGTTGCTGGACTTGCACGCCTGCGGGATCGATCGGTTCAAGACTGGCGGCGTTAAGCACGACTGGAAACAGTAGTACGCCGACAGCAGCGATGGGCAGCATGAGTGAATGGACGTACTTCATGATGGCGACTCCCGGGTTACACAGAACCCAATCGTTACTCCTTTTAGATTTATCGCTGAATACTCAAGTTTTAGATCGATTCGCACTTGAGCTCACTACGAATCGGACTACGCAATACGCTCCTCAAACACGGAGAGCAATCGGCTTGGTCCTGCAAAACGAATCCGCTATTTCCTTCCGATTTACCAGCCGCGCCCGGCATCGCCCCCCATCGCACTCTTGTCATCCTCTTCGGCCTGTTTTCTTCAGCTGTGGAAGATGTCATGCCCCTCAAACCCGATAGCACTCAAGATCCTCAAATCGCTTCACTGCTCGACAACCTTGGCGAACTGATCCGTGAAGCGCGCCAGAAGGTGCTAAGGGCGGTCGATACCGTCCAGGTGCAAACCTGCTGGCAGATCGGGCGGCATATTGTGGAGTTCGAGCAGGAAGGCGCTCGGCGGGCGGCTTATGGCAAGCGTTTGCTTGCGACACTGGCCAAAGTCCTCACTTCGGAGTTTGGAAAAGGCTTTGATGCTTCCAACCTTCGCTACATGCGCCTGTTCTATCAAGCATTCCCAATTCGTGACGCACTGCGTCACGAATTGAGCTGGACCCACTACCGCAGGCTGCTGCGAGTCGACAACGACCATGCTCGCCATTGGTACATGAACGAATCAGCCACCCAGAACTGGTCAAGTCGCGCCCTGGAGCGCCAGATCAACACCCTCTACTACGAGCGCCTGCTGGCAAGCCGCGACCGGCCTGCGGTCAAGCAGGAAGCTGCCACCAACATCCAGAAAATGAACGCCAGCCCTCGGGATTTCATCCGGGACCCCGTGCTGCTTGAGTTTCTCGGCCTGCCCAATGCGGGCTTGATCCAGGAAAGCGAACTTGAGCAAGCCTTGATCAATCAACTCCAGGGCTTTCTGCTCGAACTGGGCAAAGGCTTCGCCTTCATCGCCCGCCAGCAACGCATCAGTACCGACAGCAAAGACTTCTACATCGACCTGGTGTTCTACAACTACCTGCTCAAGTGCTTCGTCATCTTCGACCTCAAGCGCGGCGTACTGACCCACCAGGATGTCGGCCAGATGGACATGTACGTACGCATGTACGACGACCTCAAGCGCGGACCGGAGGATGGCCCCACCGTCGGCCTCATTCTCTGCGCGCAAAAAGATGAATCGGTGGTGCGCTATTCGGTGCTGCAAGGCAACGAACAACTGTTCGCCAGTACATACAGGCTGGTGCTGCCGAGCGAGGAGGAACTTCGCGTAGAACTGGATCGGGAATGGGCGGTGCTTGAGGAACGGCTACTCAAGCACAGACTCCGATAAACACGGGTGGATTGTTCATAAACGGCGTGAAGGCTATGGTGAGTGGCTAGCCGCAAAGGTCCAATGCCGATGAATTTGCAGGACATGCCCTCACTGGCCCCGACGCAACTTGAATTGCCGTTACCCACCGGCACACCTGGTGAATCTTTCAAAGAGCCCGCCGCCGACGGCTTCATCCTTGGCGGCTTCACCTGGCGGCATGCGAATCAAGACCCAACACGCCCGGTGGTGATCATCAATGCCGCCACCTCCGTCCGCTGCCGACACTACTCGCGCTTCGCCGATTACCTGTTCGCCAACGGCTTCGACGTGATCACCTATGACTACCGCGGCATTGGCGAGTCGCGCCCCGCGTCACTGAAGGGGCTTGAGGCCTCATGGTCTGACTGGGGCATGCTGGATTTCGAGGCGATGCTGCAAAAGGCGCAACGCGAGTTTCCACAGCAACCCGTCGATGTCGTCGGCCATAGCTTCGGCGGTTGTGCGGCAGGGCTGGGCGCCTCTGGGCAGGTGATCAGACGCCTGGTGACAGTGGGCGCGCAGTTCGCTTACTGGCGCGACTACGCCCCCGCCCATCGCTGGCGGATGCTCGCCAAGTGGCACGTGGCGATGCCATTGCTGACGATGTTTTACGGCTACTTTCCCGGCAAGCGCCTGGGCTGGCTCGAAGACACCCCGGCCGGTGTAGTCCGCGACTGGAGCATGCCCGCCGCCCGATATGAGAAACGCCCCAGCGCTCGCGTCATCCACGCCAAATGCGGCCAGTTACCCTTCAGGAACGTTACCGCCCAAACCCTGGCCATCAGCCTCAGCGACGATCCCTACGGCACGATACCGGCGATCGAACGCCTGCTCGGTTACTTCACCCACAGTACAAACACCCACCTGCGAATCGCCCCCGAAGACATCGGCGAAGAAGAAGTCGGACATTTCGCCTTTTTTCGCAGCGCATACCAAGCCACACTATGGCCCATTGCATTGTCCTGGCTGCAAACCGCCGAACTGGCCCCCGAGACTCCCGGGCGGCGAGTGCCACGCAGCTGACTGATGCGCCCTATCAACGAAATACGGAACGACGCCCATGGCCTCCGCCAACAAGCAGAACAAACGCGCCTCACGCGCAAAAGCCAAGGCCAAGCAGAACCGCACCCAGCGGGCCGCCGCACCGGTCGAGCTGGACCCGAACGATGATCGCATCGACTTCGAATCAGTGGACCTGACTGAACTGTTCAAAAAAATGATCGACGCTGAAAAAACCAGCCAGCAAGCGATGTGCGCAGCCTTCCTCGAAGACCCGCTGCTGGAACTGGTGTACGAGCAGGAAGGCGAAGAAGGCGCGATGGATTTCATCCTCGCGGCCCTGATCGAATACCGCCAATGGTCCACCGAGACAGACGAAGCCGGCGCCCTGTCGTGGATCGAATCCCCGGCCTTCCAGGCTGACTACGTGGCGGCGTCCGACGCCATCGCGGCCCAAACCCAACAGAAACCGAACTGAGTTCCCATGGCATCCCTGAACAAGCAACAAAAACGCGCCAAGCGCGCAAAGATCAAAGCCAAGCAAATCAATATCCACGGCAGAAAACCCGCCGCGCTGGACGATGATCTGGACAACATCAGTGAGCCGATCCCGGAATACACCCTGGCCATGTTCAGCAAAATGCGTGACGCCGAGGCCACCAGCCGCAACGACATGCTGTTGACCCTGCTATCGAACCTCGCCGGGATCATCAGCGACCATCCAGAACTGCTGGACATGGAAAATGCCGACAACGAAGCCATGGCCGCCACGCACCTGGCCGCCGACATGCTGATCGACTATCGCATGTGGGCCGATGGCATGGACCGCGATGCCGCCCAGGCCTGGCTGACCGACCCGCAATTCATCACCGACTTTGGCGATGCGCTGGACAGTTATCGTCAGTCGCTGGATGCCCAGGAAGAAAAGGCCGAGTAAACACCTGTTATGCCGTAACGCGATCTGTAGCGCGATCGGCAATACACGCCTCTTCAGAAACAAAAACGGCCGCTTGTCATCACTGACAGCGGCCGTTTTGCATCAAGCGGTGTGAATCAACTCAACACCACCGCTCCACGCCGTTCCAGCTTGCGACGACGAGCCACCAGCAACCCGGCGGCCACCACCAGCACGCTCAGCAGGCCGGTCGCGAGGATCTCCACGCGATGGGCTTCCTGGAACAGCATGATGGTCAGGGCCGCGACGATGAATATGATCACCGCGTAGGTCAGGCCCGGGAACAACCACATACTGAAAGCAATTTTCTCGCCGCGCGCCATCCGCTGCTTGCGCATACGCAGTTGGGAGATGGCGATCACCAGGTACACCAGCAGCGCGATGGCGCCGGAGCTGGCCAGCAGGAATTCGAACACGGCGGCCGGGGCCACGTAGTTAGCGAATACCGTCAGGAAGGCAGCTGCGGTAGACAGGATCACTGCCCAATATGGTGTGCCGCTGTTGTTGGTGCGCTGGGAAACGGCCGGTGCATCACCGCGCTTGCCCAGGGAGAACATCATGCGTGATGCGGTGTACAGCGCCGAGTTCAGGCAACTGGTCACAGCAACCAGCACCACGATGTCTACGATCAGCTTGGCATTCGGGATGCCCATGCGCTCAAGGACGGTCTGGTAGGAACCGACGCTGGCCAGAACCGGGTCATTCCATGGCACCAGAGCCACGACGATGAAGATCGACACGAGGTAGAACAAGCCGATCCGCCAGATCACCGAGTTGGTGGCCTTGGAGATTTGCTTGCCCGGGTTCTTCGACTCAGCAGCCGCGATGGTCACGATCTCGGTGCCCATGAAGGAAAACATGGTGGTCAGGATGGCCCCCAACACAGCGCCCATGCCGTTTGGCAGGAAGCCTTGAGTATCGAACAAATGCGAAACACCGCTGACCTGGCTGGTCGGCAGGAAGCCGAAAATCGCCAGAATACCGAGGCCGATGAAACCAATGATCGCCACGACTTTGACCAGGGCGAACCAGAACTCGAACTCACCATAGTTCTTCACGCTGAACAGGTTGGTCACCGTCAGCAGCAAGGTGATGACCAGGGTAAAGGCCCAGATCGCCACATTCGGGAACCAGGCATGCAGGATGGTTGCGGCGGCATTGGCCTCCAGCGGGATCACCAGGACCCAGAACCACCAGTACAACCAGCCGATGGTGAAACCGGCCCAGTGACCGATCGCGCGGTCGGCGTAGGTCGAGAAGGAGCCGGTGTCCGGCGAAGCGACAGCCATTTCGCCAAGCATGCGCATCACCAACACCACCAGAGCACCGGCGGCGGCGTAGGCCAGCAGCACAGCAGGACCAGCAGCGGCGATGGCATGACCCGAGCCGACAAACAGACCGGCGCCGATAACGCCGGCGATCGACAACATAGTCACATGACGCGGTTTAAGCCCCTGTTCGAGGCCATTGGAGCTTTGGGTGCTGCTCATTGAAACTACCTTTGCAAGGAAAGCGATTCAGTCCACCCCGTCTGGCATTTCTTTCTCGTAAAAAGAATCAAACGGTGCGTTCCTTATTCTGCACGCAATAATTGCGCCAAAATGTTTCACGCACCCGGTTCACGCGGGCTGGACGCTGAACGAGCGATCATCGCAACCCATTGAGATTAATGGCATTTCGCCAGAGCGTTACCTTGCCACCCACTTTAAAGAACGAATTAGCGCACCAGAAACACACCAAAAAATGCAGGCACGCACAATAAAAGAGCAGATCAGGAACGTTTGGCCGGTTAGCGCTTCCAACACCCTGGCAAAGCTGGCACCATCGCGCCTTTTTTTACGCGACAGCCGCGCCAAATCTTGTTCAAACGGCTGTTCGGTTGATAGCAGCGCGACAGTCTGCTGTACCGATGCGACAACCTGCCACATGCCAGCCGTTTACCGTCCGTAGCGCTGTTGGCTGCCATTCGAACGCTATGCTAGCTTGGCCGCCTCGCCAGGAAGGCCGCCAACAGCAGGAGCGCAACACACTATGAGGAACGCACATGGCTGAGGCCACGCCCGCGCTTGAAATCCGCAACTTGCACAAACGCTACGGACAGCTTGAGGTGCTCAAAGGCATCTCGCTGACCGCCCGCGACGGCGATGTGATCTCGATCCTGGGTTCCTCCGGTTCCGGCAAGTCCACGTTCCTGCGTTGCATCAACCTGTTGGAAAACCCGCATCAGGGCCAGATCCTGGTAGCCGGCGAAGAACTCAAGCTCAAAGCCGCCAAGAACGGCGAACTGGTCGCTGCCGACGGCAAGCAGATCAATCGCCTGCGCAGCGAGATCGGTTTTGTATTTCAAAACTTTAATCTCTGGCCGCACATGAGCGTGCTCGACAACATCATCGAAGCCCCGCGCCGCGTACTCGGCCAGAGCAAGGCCGAAGCCATCGAAGTCGCCGAAGCATTGCTGGCCAAGGTCGGCATCGCTGACAAGCGCCATGCCTACCCGGCGCAACTCTCCGGCGGCCAGCAACAACGCGCGGCCATCGCCCGAACCCTGGCGATGCAGCCCAAGGTGATCCTGTTCGACGAGCCCACCTCCGCCCTTGACCCGGAAATGGTCCAGGAAGTACTTAATGTCATCCGCGCATTGGCCGAAGAAGGCCGCACCATGCTGCTGGTGACCCATGAAATGGGCTTCGCCCGTCAGGTTTCCAGCGAAGTGGTGTTCCTTCACCAGGGCCTGGTAGAAGAACAAGGATCGCCGCAGCAAGTGTTCGAAAACCCGCTTTCGGCGCGCTGCAAACAATTCATGTCCAGCAACCGCTAACGGAGCTACCCGCATGCAGAACTACAAAAAAATCTTCCTGGCCGCTGCCGTCACCCTGGCCTTCAGCGCCGGTGCCGCCGCCGAGACCTTGAAGATGGGCATCGAAGCGGCCTACCCGCCGTTCAACAATAAAGATGCCAGTGGCAATGTCGTCGGCTTCGACAAAGATATTGGCGATGCGCTGTGCGCCAAGATGAAAGTCGAGTGCACCGTGGTCACCTCCGACTGGGACGGCATCATCCCGGCCCTGAACGCCAAGAAGTTCGACTTCCTGATCTCCTCGATGTCGATCACCGACGAGCGTAAGCAAGCGGTGGATTTCACCGCGCCGTACTACTCCAACAAGCTGCAATTCATCGCCAAGAAAGACGTCGACTTCAAAACCGACAAGGCTTCCCTGCAAGGCAAGGTGATCGGCGCCCAACGCGCGACCCTGGCCGGAACCTGGCTTGAAGACAACATGCAAGGCGTTGAAATCAAACTCTACGACACCCAGGAAAACGCCTACCTGGACCTGACTTCAGGTCGCCTGGACGGCATTCTGGCGGACAAATACGTCAACTATGAATGGCTGAAAAGCGACGCCGGCCGTGCTTACGAATTCAAGGGCGACCCGGTGGAAGAAAGCGACAAGATCGGTATCGCTGTGCGCAAGAACGACCCGATCCGCGAGAAGCTGAATGCCGCGCTGAAAGAAATTGTCGCTGACGGCACCTACAAAAAGATCAACGACAAGTACTTCCCGTTCAGCATCTATTGATTCTGACCTGCCTGGCCGGCGCCGCTTTCTGACGGCGCCAGTCCTTGGTATTGCCTGCCGCGATTTGAAAAGAAATCCATGATTATCGACCTCTACGGATTCGGCCCGGCGCTCGCCGCTGGCGCGCTGATGACTGTGAAACTGGCACTCTCGGCCTTGTGCCTGGGGCTGGTGCTCGGTCTGCTCGGCGCCTTGGCCAAGACTTCCCCGTACAAGCCGCTGCAATGGCTTGGCGGCTCCTATTCAACGCTGGTTCGCGGCATCCCGGAATTGCTCTGGGTGCTGTTGATCTACTTCGGCACGGTCAACCTGATGCGTGCCCTGGGCGAGCTTTTCGGCAACCCCGACCTCGAACTCAATGCCTTCGCCGCCGGCGTGATTGCGCTGGGGCTGTGCTTCGGCGCCTACGCCACGGAAGTGTTTCGTGGTGCGATTCTGGCGATCCCCAAAGGTCATCGTGAAGCCGGCGTGGCCTTGGGCCTGTCGAAGTTTCGCATTTTCACCAAACTGATCATGCCGCAGATGTGGCGCATCGCGCTGCCGGGCCTGGGCAACCTGTTCATGATCCTGATGAAAGACACTGCGCTGGTATCCGTCATCGGCCTGGAAGAAATCATGCGTCATGCGCAAATCGGCGTGACCGTGTCCAAGCAACCGTTCACCTTCTATATGGTGGCCGCCTTCATGTACCTGGGCCTGACCGTTCTGGCCATGACCGGCATGCACTTTATGGAACGACGCGCCGCTCGCGGCTTCGCCGGGAGTACCCAATGAACTGGGAAGTCATCATCAAGTGGCTGCCGAAACTGGCTCAGGGCGCGACGCTGACCCTGGAGCTGGTGGCCATCGCCGTGATCGCCGGGCTGCTGCTGGCGATTCCGCTGGGCATCGCTCGCTCGTCGCGACTCTGGTACGTGCGGGCATTCCCCTACGGCTACATCTTCTTTTTCCGTGGCACGCCGTTGCTGGTTCAGCTGTTCCTGGTCTACTACGGCCTGGCACAGTTCGACGCCATACGTAACAGCTCAATGTGGCCGTACTTGCGCGATCCGTTCTGGTGCGCCACCGCGACCATGACCCTGCACACCGCGGCCTACATCGCCGAGATCCTGCGCGGCGCGATCCAGGCGATTCCTCCGGGCGAGATCGAAGCGGCGCGGGCGCTGGGCATGTCCCGGGCCAAAGCGCTGTTCTACATCATGCTGCCGCGTGCGGCGCGCATCGGCCTGCCGGCCTACAGCAACGAAGTGATCCTGATGCTCAAGGCCAGCGCCCTGGCCAGCACCGTGACCTTGCTGGAACTGACCGGCATGGCCCGCACCATCATTGCCCGCACCTACCTGCCGGTGGAGATTTTCTTCGCCGCGGGCATGTTCTATCTGCTCATGGCTTACGTACTGGTTCGCGGCTTCAAGTTGCTGGAGCGCCGGTTGCGCGTCGATGCCTGCCAAGGGCGTTGATTCCTGCGTGCTGACGGGCGAGGCCCTGCTCGCCCGTTTCACTGCGCTGGATGCTTTTCTGATCGATCATCAGGCGCTGTGGAAACCTCGGCCGTTTACCCATCTGCAACTGCCCTGGGAAGCGTCCTACCCAGAGTTGGCGTTGTGGCTGCGCGGGCGGTCGCTGGAAGATGCGGAAAACAGTCATAACCAGCCTTGTTTGCTGGATGCGCCGGAGCCATTTGCTTCATTGGCGGCGATGTCTGCTGAACTGAGTACGGTGGGTGAGTTGCCGGCTCGTGCGCTTGAAGCGGCGGGCCATCGGTTGAACGTGGATGTTCCGGGGCGCAAATGGCAGCAGATTGAAGCGTTCGCCGGTCGCCTGCAGTTTGCTCATGCACCGACGCATTGGCTGGATTGGTGTTCGGGCAAAGGGCACTTGGGGCGACGCCTGCTGCAAACCGGTCAACAACTGACCTGCCTGGAATACGACCCGGCGCTGGTCGCCAGCGGCCAGGCACTCAGCCAGCGTCATCAATTGCATGCGTTGCATGTCGAGCAGGATGTACTCGCTGCAAGTGCTGCTTCTATGCTGAACGCCGGCCATACCCCCGTAGCGCTGCACGCCTGCGGGGATCTGCATGTGCAACTGATCCGGCTCGCCAGCGCCGCCGGTTGCAAACAACTGGCCATCGCACCGTGCTGCTACAACCGGATCAGCTTGAACACTTATCAGCCGCTTTCCTCTGCAGCTGAGCGCTCCGTCCTACGCCTCTCCCTCGATGATCTTGCGCTGCCGATGAGCGAAACCGTCACCGCCGGCGCTCGCGTCCGACGCCAGCGCGACACTTCCATGGCCCGACGCCTGGTGTTCGATTTGCTGCAACGACAACTGCGCGGCGTCGACGAATACCTGCCGAGCCCTTCCCTGCCCAGCGCCTGGCTGGACAAACCCTTCGCCGATTACTGCCGTGATCTCGCCGCACTCAAAGACTTATCCACAGTCGCCGAGCAAGATTGGGTAGCGCTGGAAGCCGCCGGGTGGCAACGACTAGCCGAAGTGCGCAACCTGGAGCTGCTGCGAGGCCTTTTCCGACGGCCACTGGAGCTATGGTTGATACTCGATCGGGCTCTTTTCCTCATCGAACAGGGTTATGCCGTTCGCCTCGGCACCTTCTGTGAAACTCCACTCACCCCGCGTAATTTCCTGCTTCTGGCAGAACGCCCTTAAACGGCCACATCCTGTGGATAACTCTGTTGATGAAATTATCGTGGATCCAATATCCACGCTGTTTTATGGGATAAAACACTGCTGGTCATTTTTTGTTCACATAAATAAAAAACCCGTAAAACAGGCATTTGCAGGCAAATGAGAACGGGTCCACAAAAACGCAATGAACAGGCCAGTTGCGCTAACCCGTTGTGCATAAGCATTCAACCAAAACGACATAAACGCCTAATACCGGACACCCATAGCGGAAAATGGCGCCTTGCAATACCTCTTGCTATACAGGCATACAAGGGCGCCGACAGCGCGGCCATGAACAAGAAAAATCTGACCGACAGGATGCGACCGTGACGTTCATTTCTTACGCACAGAATTTCGAAGACATCCGCCTTTGGCGCGCTCTCAAATACGTCGAAAACGGCTTTTACATCGACATCGGGGCCAACGACCCCACCCAGGACTCCGTCACCAAAGCCTTTTACGACCGCGGCTGGACCGGCATCAACGTCGAACCCATGCCCAATTACTACGACGCCCTGTGCCAGCAACGTCCCAACGACATCAACCTGCAATGCGTGGCCGGCGAAAGCGCCGACGACCTGACCTTCTACGGCATCGCCGGCACTGGCCTGTCGACCCTCGACCCAGCCCTGGCCCAGCAACACAAAGACGCCGGCATGGACGTGCGCAGCCAAACCGTCAAATCCCGCACTCTGGCCTCCATCTGCGAACAACACGCCGGGAACCGCCCGATCCACTTCCTGAAAATCGATGTTGAAGGCCACGAGGAAACCGTCCTGCGCGGCATGGACTTCGCCCGATGGCGTCCATGGATCATCCTCATCGAAACCCCATGGGAGCGCGACCAGACCTGGGAAACCCTCGTCACCGGCGCCGGCTACCAGCCCATCCTGTTCGACGGCATCAACACCTACTACCTCGCCGAAGAACACCTGGCCCTCAAACCCGCCTTCGACATCCCGCCGTGCAACCTGGACGACTTCCAGTTCTGCCGCGGCCACAAATTCAGCCACCCCGTCACCGACGCCGAAAACCACCTCACCGCCGCCCTGCAACGCGCCGAATCCGCCGAAGCCCAACTGCGCGCCCTGCAAAACAGCCGAACCTGGCGCGCCCTCCAGAAACTCAAGAACGTACTGCTTCGCGCCTGACCAAACGCCTGCGCAAAAATAGTCTGAATTCAGGGGTTTACAGAACCAACCCAATCGCTATAATCGTCGCCCAACACGCCGGTATAGCTCAGTTGGTAGAGCAACTGACTTGTAATCAGTAGGTCCCGGGTTCGACTCCTGGTGCCGGCACCATACAAAACAAAGCCCTCGCAGCAATGCGAGGGCTTTGTTGTTTCTGGGGTTGGAGAATCTGCTTCCACCCGACCTTGATAGTCCCACCAAATTCGCCTGCGCGCCTGCCGTTACACATTCGCTTCAGCATGACGTTGACGAGCGACTGCACCCACCTGAAATGCACACCAATACACCCGCCAGCCCAGGTTGACGCTGTCAGCATGCTCAAATCGTGCGGGTCTTTTGCTCGAACCAGGGATACGAGGATTTCCATCTGGGAAAATAAAGTTGTCCCTTTTCCACTTCTCAGAGGTTGTTGTTCCCGGATGCCTCTCCTGCGGGGGGGCCTTTGCCGAGCAAGGGGGCGGTTTCCACTTCCAGCATCAGCAGCACCATTTCCGTCAACTCGGCGTCGGACTTCTGTCCGGCATAGAGGTCATGGAGTGCTTTGGCGAAGGGGATGCGCAGGTCTTGGTTTTCTTCGCGGGCGGTATCGCTGTACTGCATTAGTTCGCTGATGGCTCGCAGCACAGCCGCTTGCCACCGAGCGGTGGTCCTGGGACCATCGCTGGTGATTGCAATCAACTTATCCTTCGTCAGCTGGCGAAGTGCAGGTTCGCGCAACGGCTTAAGCGGCTTTGGGTTGCGAGTGATCTTTGACATACCGGACGATACTCAGCGTTTCCTGCCGGAACTGCTCGTAGTCGATCTGCTGGGCGTTAATAAAGGTGCTGCCCATCATGGTCAGCGAGCCCATAAAGCTGGCTTCGGAAATTTCCTCGTCGCTCGCGCCAAACAAGCGCGCAGCTTCGGTATGGAACAGGGCGCAATACTTGCAACGGGTCGCCCCGGACACCGCCAGACCTATCAACTCCTTGTACTTATTAGGAATCTTGGTATCCGCCAGCCAGAAATCCCGGGCCACGCCCCAGAATCCGATCGCTCCGCCTTCCGGCATCTGCTTGATCCACTCCGGTACCAGACCTAGGGTCTGCTCAATTTCCTGATAGGTATCACGAATAGCCATTTGACACCTCCTTACCTCTGGAGAGACATCTGCTACAGAGATACAAATAGTTTAGTTCGCTGGCGGCCATGCCGGAGCCGGCAGCAGCACGACTCCAGCAATGAATTCTTAAACATTGTAGAAACAACAGGATGGATTTAGTTTTTTTGGGCGCAATGACGTACCACTAAGTACCTGAAGTTATAGAACTTGGCGGGCCTGAAGCATCCTTCGCTGCTCCAGCACTGCATCAAAACAAAGCCCTCGCAGCAATGCGAGGGCTTTGTTGTTCCTGGGGGTTGTAAATCAGGTCTCAGTGACCCGCACTCTGCCCGCCATCAACATGCAGAATCTCCCCGGTGACAAAGTTGGCGCTGTCCAGATACACCACAGCCTGAGCAATGTCGCTGATCTCCCCCATGCGCCCAACCGGATGCAAACGTCCCAGCGCTTCATGGGTTTCTTCGCCATGCATCGGCGTCTTGATGATGCCGGGGCTGACCGCATTCACCCGAATCCCACGCTTGGCGTACTCGATGGCCAGGGATTTGGTCGCTGCATTCAAGCCACCTTTGGTCAACGAAGCCAGCACCGACGGCACACCTTCGATGGCGTGGTCCACCAGGCTGGTGGTGATGTTGACGACGTGGCCGCTTCCTTGTTTTTCCATCTCGGCGATGGCGAGTTGGGTGATGTAGAAGAAACCATTCAGGTTCACCGACAGCACCGCGGCGTAGTCTTCGTGGGTGTAGGCAGTAAACGGCTTCGCGACGAAGATCCCGGCGTTATTGACCAGGGTGTCGATACGGCCAAAACGTTCGATCGCTTCACGGATGACGCGCTGGGCGATCGCCGGGTCGCCGATGTCGCCTGCCACGGTGTGAATGTCCGGGTCGGTGGACGGCTGGATTGAACGCGAAGTGGCGACTACCCGGTAATCGAGTTCACGAAACGCCTTGACCATACCTGCGCCGAGACCTTGGGAAGCGCCGGTAATGACGATGACTTTTTTCGAATTGCTCATGATGAACCTCAACGAATAAATGATGGTTTGAAAAGTGATCAATCAGGTTTCGGCGGGTGTTTGCGCCATTTGCCTCAGCATCTGTTCGTAGTACTCGACCGACTGCGAACCGGACACCAGGTGACGCCCGTTAAGCACCATGGCCGGGACCGAATTAATGCCGCGCTCGCGATAAAACGCCTCAAGCTCACGCACTTCCCTGGCAAACGCTCCGGATGCCAGCACCTCACGCGCAGCCGTTGTATCCAGCCCCACTTCCACCGCCAGACGAACCAGCGTCTGGTGATCACTCGGGTTCTGGCCGTCGCTGAAATAGGCGCGCAGCAAGGCTTTCTTGAGTTCGACCTGTCGCCCTTTCTGCAACGCCCACAACAACAGCCGGTGAGCATCGAATGTGTTGTAGAAATGGCTGCGTTTCTCCAGATCGAAGCGCAAGCCAATGGCCTCACCGCGAGCGATCTGCATCGCTTTGCCAGCGGCAACTTCATCGGCGCTGCGCCCGTACTTGCGCATCAAGTGCTCAACCGCGTTCTCGCCTTCCGCCGGCATGTCCGGGTTCAACTCGAAAGGCTTGTAGGTCAGCTGGACCGAGACTTCACCGGCCACGTTCTCGATCGCTTGCTCCAGCGCCGTCGCGCCCAAGGCGCACCACGGACACACCACGTCGGAGACAAAATCGATGGCGACGGACGTAGTCATGACTGCCCCTGCGCCTCAGCCAGTTGTTTTCGGTACTGGGTGGTGGTGATCCCGGCGTAACCCCAGTTATCGGTGTCGACTTCTTCGATCACGATGTGGGTCAGGTCCGGGCGCTTGTTGAGGACGCGTTCCAGGGTTTCAGTGATTTCGGCGATCACCTGAGCTTTCTGCTCTGAGGTAACGCCATCGCGGGTGATGCGTACGCTTACGAAAGGCATGAGGAATCTCCAGTGACCTTCTCATCGGGATGATGGGGAGGCGTTGGAGAGAAATGTATTGGGTTGGGTCAGGGGGATAAAGGTGGGGGCGGGAACATCATTAGTTACGTGGTGTAATGATTATTGCCACCAGAAAATGCGGGCCCACCCGACTCGTCTGGTTCGGGGGAGTCGAGTAGCCAGAAAAGACGCCGACACACGGTCCGATACACACGTTGACACTCGCCTCACAGGGGAAGAAAATTTAATCGAGAGCGCGAAACCGACTGCCTTCAGGTGGCAATAGTCGAAGTAGGAACCCCGTTGATGGCCTGAAAATCAGCGCCCGGGTAAAACCTCTCCTCCCCTGCTTGAGGGAGCACAATATCAAGCACCTATTCGTGAAAGCAGCCTGTTCAGGCTGCTTTTTTTTTGGTTCTTCACGGATTACCGGGAAACACATTCTTGATCCCGATCACCCGCCCCGCGCCAAAAAACCCGATTCTGCGTAAGCCTCAAGCCATCGGACGCGGAATCATTTCGCTACTAAACTCGGGACAAGCATGCTCAGGTGCAGGATCATAGCCAGCACGCGACCGACGCCCACCCAGCGGCCAGGTACACAACAATAGCCAGCCCACTTTAGAGGGCATTACCCAAATGGATAGCAGAACCTTACGCAACCTCATGCGCATTGTGCAGACCGGCTCGTTGTCGGCAGCGGCAGAGCATTCCTGTTTGACCGTGCAGGCATTGGCCGCGCAGTTGAACAAGGTTGAAGAGCAGTTCGGTTTTCGGTTGTTTCGTCGCTCCAACAAGGGGCTGACCCTGACAACGCAGGGCACGGAGCTCACGCCCTACATGGACAAGGTGTTGGTTGCCACGCGGCAGCTGGAAGAGAAAGCCGCCGCGCTCAAGGTACCCGGGCAGCGCACGCTCAGGGTTGCGCTTAACACCACGCTCTCGGCCGACTTCAACCGGCGAATGATCGGACGCCTCATTGAGGTGTTTCCTGATTATCAGCTGGAATTCAGCTACGCCGAGTCGATGGAGAACCTCAGTAAATTGAAGAACGAGGACTTCGACCTGGCTGTGCTGATCGGTCCACAAAAACCGGGATTACCCAGCATCGCCCTGCCCGATGTACAGGTGCAGGTGGTCGGCGCTCATTGTGGTCAGGAAAACGATCCGCTGGTGCTGCTCGGCAATAAATTTCAGGTCCGGCCAGCCGACGATTGTCCGTATTCCCACAGTTTCTTGCGTTTTCTCGACGCCGGCCTTGGCAACTATGAGTCAGGCAAGCGGATGATCTATTCCTGCAGCGAGACGCTGACCCTGTCGTTGATCACGCAAATGGACGGCCTCGGCATGGTTTCCCGCGAGGCGGCCCTGCGTAACGGCTTGACCATTTTCCCGGGTTTCGAGGATTCCCTCGAAGTGCGGCTGGCGGTCAATAACCCCGAGCTGTCGGGCCAGGCGTTGAACGACGTGGTCGCTCTGTCGCTACATGAACGATCCGAGCGCGATGTACGCAGCCGTTCCCACCGCTACGCTGAGAAAGAGGTTTTTGCTGAAATACGCACATAACAACGTCGGAATGGCTGCATAAAATTCCGGGCGATCGAGCTGCACATGCTGATCCTTGATCAACAGCGGCGTGAGGCTGATGGCAGCGACGATCGCCACCGGCAGGTACTCCAGCGCCCGGGCGACCAAGGGTGGCCAATGGTCGGTGTTCACCTGCAACGGCAGCGCGCGCGGCAGGAACGTCACGGCCATCATCAGCGCGACAACCAGGATCAGGAACGTTTGGTCAGGCATACGCCCACCCCGCAGCCCACGAATGTGGCGATGAAGACGTTGAAGGGTGAGCTGCCGATCAGGCTCAGGGCACCCATGCAGGCGACCGCGGCCAGTGCGGCGATCAGTTTGTTGCGGGTGTTGCACAGCGATACCAGCACGTAGAGCATCATCGCGGTCAGCGCATAGTCGAGCTGATACTTGATCAGGTGCGCCGCGTACTGCGCGCAGATCGCACCCAGCAAACCGCCCAGTACCCACGACGTATGGCAATACAGATTGAAACCGATCAGGTAACGCACATTGACCGGCGTGCCCTTGCCGAGTTTGACGCTGTGGAAGGCGAACGATTCATCGGTCAGCCCGCTGGCATAACACCAGCGCTCGAGGCGACTGAGCCCCAGCGCTTGCAGAGCCTTGGCCATATAGACCGACATCAGCATGTGCCGCGCATTGATCAGAAATGTGGTGAGGATGATGGTGGTCAGCGATGCGCCGCTGGAGATCAGCGCCAGAGCGGCGAATTGCGATGCACCGGCATACACGAACAGGCACATCGCGACCGGCAGCCACACGGGCAACCCGGCATTGACGGCCATCAGACCGAACACAAACGACACCGTGAAGTAGCCCGCAATAACCGGGCTGGCTTCAGCAAACGTGCGTGAGGGCTGGGGCTCGACCATCAGCGGCTGGCTGCTGGACGTCTCATTCATAGGTCCCTCTCAAAGGTCGTTTCGCCGCGCGGCTCGCAAAAGCCCTGGGCACTCCAAAAACGTTTGCCGGCAAGGTTAGCATCGTCGACGAACAGGAACATCCGCAGCACACCCACCCGTTTCATGTCTGCCGAGGCCGCTTCCACCAGACGCTGGCCCACGCCTTGGGCGCGATACTGCGGGCTCACCGCCAAGTGATTGATAGTGCCACGGCTGCCGAGCATGCCGCCCAACACCGCGCCGACCACTTCGCCACGGGTATCGATTGCGAGGAACGCGGTGGTGGTTTTCTGCACCAACACACCGCCCAGGCATTTGGCGTCCTGCCATTCACAGAACGACACTTCTTCGAATTGCCGAAAGAAGCGCTCCAGGCGTTGTGCATCCTTGGCCATCGCGCGCTGCAGCATCACCGGTGCAGGGCACTCGGCGATGCACATGGGGTCTAGCTGCTCAGCGAACAATGTCGAAAGCGGTCCCGGGCCGCGAGAAAGAAATCGCCAGAATTTGTCGATAGGCCATTTCATGAGCATGGGTGTTGCGTGCCGGCGTCACGTAATGGCGCATGTCGCGATCGAGGAAGTAGGTGGTGTCGAGGATTTCCAGATAGGTCGTCGCCGCCAATTGTTCCTCTTGGGCCGAATACAAACGGCTCTCCGCTCCGTCCACGTTATTGCGGCCCCAGAAATGCACACCGCTGAACGGATAACCGTCGCAGTGAATACCTTCAGGGGTAATTTCCAGTTGCTTGCCCGGCTTGATCTCGATGCGGATCTGATGGATCTGGCATTGCCAGATTTCGTCGTGCAACTCCGGCGGCAATACGTTTTTGTACACCTCGAAATCCGCATCGATGAGGCTGCGCATCACTGGCGAATTGATGACCTCATTGGAGAAGTCCTGAAAGTGCCGCTCCAGTCCGCCGACATAGCTGTTGTTGGCCTTCGATTGCACGTAGGCGCGGTGTTCCAACTGCGTCAAATCACGGGTGACCGGGTTGTATTCAAAATCGCTGTAGCGACGAAAACGCATGCCTGCATCGGCCTGGCCGTAATAACTGTCCGGCTCCATGTTTTCCCAACTTTTGGTCAATCTGACAAAGTCGGAAAAATGACCGAAGAGATTGAAGTCAGCGCCCTGGACATTGACATATTTGTCGCGTCGTAGCGATTCGCCAACTTCTCTGTTCAAAACGATCATTACTAGGTCTCCACTGCATTTAGCGGCTTAATCTAGTAGGTGCGGGATTTGTGGCCCATGAGAAAGAATTTCAGGCATATCAAGCGCCGCTTGAAACGCAGTATGAAGTTGCTTCAATTCGACTTTTAACGATCAAAAACAGTCGTTTTTCGTTTTTTTCTACAGTCTTGAGGCGAAAAAAACCCCGAACCAGCCCCAATACCTTTCATCTAAGAGAGTCTTGAGTATCAGTGAAAACCTGTGGCGAGGGAGCTTGCTCCCGCTTGGGTGCGTAGCACTCACAAAAATCGGCAATGGTTGTCAGATTTTTGGGGCCGCTACGCAGCCCAACGCGAGCAAGCTCGCTCGCCACAAAGGTAGGACATGACTGAAGAGCCGCACTTAAGTGAACAGCATTGCGAACAACTCAGCCGATCATCAGAAGATGTTGATCGGGTAATCCACAAATACGCGCAGTTCGTTGCCGCTGACATTGTACTCGCTGGACTTCTGCGACACACGCAGGATAGAGCTGCGCACCTTCACGCTCAGGTCTTTGGCCGGGCCACTTTGCACGACGTACTTGAACTGGTTGAAGATCTCGCGCTCGGTGCCGCCTTCGCTGGTGGACGTGGTGATGTTGTCACCGCGCACGTAGGCCACGTTGTAGCTCAGGCCCGGAATGCCGAAGGTGCTGAAGTCCAGACCGTAACCCAACTGCCAGCTGCGTTCGTCTTCAGCGTTGAAGTCGGACCAGTAGGAGTTCGCCAGGTAGATGGTGTTGCCGCCATCGCCGATGCGGTTTTGATCTTTCTGATAGCCGCCATAGGCATAACCCAGATTGCTGTCGCCGGTGCTGCGCTGGTGAGCGAGAGTGAACGAGTGCGGGCCGGTGGCGAAGGTGGCGGCCAGGCTCCAGATCTTGTTGTCGTCGCCGGTGACACCGTTTTCGCGGACGTAGGAATCATCCAGCTTGGTGCGGTAGCCGTTGAAGTCCAGGGTCAGGGACTGATCCTTGTCGATCGGGAACACGTAGTTGGCGTTCACGTATTGCTTCTTCAGCACGTCTTCGACGTCGGATGCGTACAGCGCAGCCTTGAACTGTTCGGTGAACTGGTAGCTGCCGCCCAACACGTTGATCGACTTCAAGCCACCGCTGTCACGGCCTTCAGCGCTTTTGCGCGACTCGGCGGTAAAGCGGCCAGCGTTCAGCTCCAGGCCTTTGATCTCCCTGGAGGTGATCAGGGTGCCGGTGTAGCTTTCCGGCAGCAGGCGCGAGTTGTCGTAGTTAAGCACCGGCAGGGCCGGCATCTGGTCGCCATAGGTCAGCGTGGTGCTGGAGAGACGGAACTTGACTGCTGCGCCACCCTTCGACAGATCGTCAGCCGCGTTGCCGCTATCACCCTGTTTGAAGAAGTCGATACCACCGGCGCCGCTGCGGCCCTTGCCGCCATCCAGACGCAGCGCGTACAGACCGAAGGCATCCACACCGACACCGACGGTGCCCTGAGTGAAGCCAGACGAGAACGTACCGATGGCCGCTTGGCCCCATTCAGCTTTGTCCTGTCGGCCGTCCTTGTAGTCACGATTGATATAGGCATTGCGTAGCAGCACTTTGAGGCTGCTGTCTTCAACAAAACCCTTGGATTCGGCCTGGTCGTTAGCCATGGCCTGTGTGGCGCTCAACATCCCCAGTGCGATCAGGCTGATTCGCTTGTTCAACATGTTATTTTCCTTATTACGGGTTGATACGCGCTGTGCCGTACAACTGAAACGGCGCTATCGCGCTCTTTTTTCACCCGAAAACAAAAAGGCCCGCCCACGAAAATTCGCGGCGGGCCTTTTGTTGTTTTGTGAGTCATGGCTGTTAGCCACAGGCGTTGGGGCGAATCCTATCTGCGCTGTGAATGATGTGTCAATTTCATGAATCGTCTGTAAATAGGCGAAAAACGTCTAAGAAATCACTTGTCAGCGATAGCCAATTGCACAGTGTGGCTGTCGACGAACTGTTCGAAATGAGTGACTTTGCCGTCGGCCAGCGTCCACAAGTGAGCGACCCGGGCATTCATCGCACGGCCTGTGGCTTTGTAGACGCCGCTGTAGTTGCCGTAGGCAAATACCTTGTCGCCCTGTGCGACATAGTTCTCGACTTTGAACTGAAAATTGTCCCATTCAGTGGCCAGGCGCTTGAATACGTTTTCAACGATGGCGTCGAAACCAGTGTAAGTGCCGGCGTACGGGAAACCCGCCGCTTCGGTCCAGCAGGCGTCATCAGCTAGCGCCGCGGCGGTGTTGCGTGCGTTCTCCTGGGAATTGGCGCCTTCGTAAGTGCTTTTGATCAGGCTCAGGTTATCCATGGTGACTCCAGGTGAGTTCAATGGGCGCAGCCGTCGAGGCCACAGGCTTGAAACGCGGATGAAGACTCTTTGGCCACAAGTGATTGGCTCAACCAATGTGCAAAGGCTTGCGGCTTACCGAGCCAGGGGCCGATATCGACCAGGGTGAATTGGCCATCCTGCTCCAATGCGAACGTCGGAAAACCCTGACCGCCGACGTTGGCCAAAAGGGCGCGACTGTCCTTGATATGGCGATCAGTGTCGGCTTCATTAAAGGCCTGTTGGAATGCATCAGGCTCAAGGCCCATTTGTATGGCGAGTTCCAGTAGAACGGCGGCGTCAGCGATGCGGCGCCCCTCTACGTAATGAGCCATTTGCAAACGCCCCAGCAACGCCAGCCCGCGCCCAGCGATCTGCTCGGCAGCCAGCACAGCGGCAATCGGCGGCGTGGAGTCGAACAAGGCCGTTTCATCCCGCAACAAATCTTCGAAATACGCCTCGCCAAACGGCTGGCCGGTGTACTCGGCAATGCGTCGGTCGTGGGGCATGACGTAATTGCGCAGTTGTGCCGAAACCCTCTGGCGATTGGCACCGGTCATCATGCCGCCCCCGTGGGCGATCACCGGCAACACGGCTTGGGCGGCCTGCACCAAGGGTTTGGCGCCATAACACCAGCCGCACAAGGGGTCGTAAATGTAGTGAAGGATCATGGGAAGACTCCGGCAAAAAAGTAGGAAAACTCAATGCCGGTAGATTAATCCCCACACAGTTTCGGAAAAACGCTGGAATGGCTTTCAGTCTGTTTCATGAATCGGTCGAATGCATTCCAGGTGCTTCTAAGCACTGCTGATTGATCTGCAGTGATTGTAAAAACCTTCGCCCATAAAAAAGCGCCGCCTTCCCGGCAGCGCTTTTATCAATCCGTTGTTTTTCTTTTTATCCTTCCATCACATCCCACAATGCTTCCAGTTCCGCCTCGCTGAATAAGCCAGCGGGGTAGCGCTCGATCATCATCCGGCGCGGATCAGGTTCCCTGATCTGACGCGTTCCATTGGACTTCAACCATTGCGCCAAGGCCTGGAGCGATTCGCTGTTAACTGCCAGGGGATGCAGTGCACGCTCTCTCACCACGTTCATTTCGGCGTTCATCTCAGCGCTCTCTCCTGGGTTTGTGAGCGGCTAACTTATCCAAGGTTTATGACAGAACATCGAAGTTCTCTCCCTCCCCGTGTTGCGCCATCGAAGATACAAGAGCTGTGCCAATGTTTTCGAAGTGTCGATAAGTGGATACAAAAAAACCCGCAGTCCTGATGGGCTGCGGGCTTGGTGCCGAACGACGAGGTTAAATCGTTGCTCAATCGATTTTGCAATCAACTCAAGCTGTTACGACCTCACTCACTCCCGTTGTGCGGGGCGGGCTGTTGTTGGGTAAGGCAATGAATGTTACCGCCCCCCAGTAACAGTTCACGGCCCGGAACCATGACGACTTCGTGCTGCGGAAACAAATTCTGCAAAATTTCCTTGGCCGGACCGTCCAGTGGGTCGTCGAAGCTCGGCGCGATGATGCCGCCATTGACGATCAGGAAGTTCACGTAGGAACCGGCCAGACGAACAGTTGGATTGCGCTCCTGAGTGCCGTCCACCGGATCCACACCGGCACACTCTTCTTCGGTCGCATACAGCGGCCCCGGAATCGGCATCTTGTGCACCGTGAATGGGCGTCCCTTGGCATCGGTGCTGCCTTGCAGCACGTTCATTGCCGCCTGGCAGCGCGGATAATTCGGGTTCTGCGGGTCGTCGGTCCAGGCCAGCAGTACTTCGCCCGGACGCACGTAGCAGCAGAAGTTATCCACATGGCCGTCGGTTTCGTCGTTGAACAAACCGTCCGGCAGCCAGATGATTTTATCCACAGCCAGATTAGCGCTCAGCACCGCTTCGATTTGCGCACGGTTCATGTGCGGGTTGCGATTGCGGTTGAGCAGGCATTCTTCGGTGGTGATCAGGGTGCCTTCGCCATCGACATGAATCGAGCCGCCTTCGAGCACGAAACCCTCAGTGCGGTAACGCGGGCTGCGTTCGATTTCGAGGATCTTGCCCGCCACCTGCGAGTCGCGGTTCCACGGCGAATACAAACCACCGTCGAAACCGCCCCAGGCATTGAAATCCCAATCCACACCACGGACTTCGCCGCTGTTATTGATGACAAACGTCGGGCCGGTATCCCGGACCCACGCGTCGTCGCTGGACATCTCCACCACACGAATATTCGGCACATCGAGACGAGCACGAGCGTTTTCGTACTGGCCGGCGGATACCGCCACGGTCACCGGCTCAAAACGGGCGATGGCCTTGGCCACCGCGATGTGCGCGGCTTGCGCCGGTTTGCCACCCAGACGCCAGTTGTCCGGACGCTCGGGCCAGATCATCCAGGCCTGGGTTTGCGGTGCCCACTCGGCTGGCATGTAAAAGCCGTCGGCGCGAGGGGTGCTGTGTAAAGTGGTCATGGCCATCAGGACTCCAGGGAACCGTCGAGGGTTTTGATCGCGCCATACAGGTTCGGGCGACGATCACGGAACGAGCCCCATGCGCTGCGGATGTGCTCCAGCTCATCGAGGTCGAAACGGTGAACCAGAATACCTTCTTCGGTTTCGTTCAACTCTTCGACTTTCTCACCAAATTGGTTGGCAATGAACGACGAGCCGTAGAAGGTGATGTCGTAGCCGTCCTGCTCTTCATTACCGATGCGGTTGCTGGCGATCAGCGGCATCAGGTTCGCGCCGGCATGGCCCTGTTGCACGCGCTGCCAGTGGTCACGGGACGAAATGGTCTTGTCGTGTGGCTCGCTGCCGATGGCGGTCGGGTAGAACAGAATTTCCGCACCTTGCAGCGCCATGCTGCGGGCGCATTCAGGGAACCACTGATCCCAGCAGATGCCCACGCCGATTTTTGCGTAGCGGGTATTCCAGACTTTGAAGCCGGTATCACCCGGGTTGAAGTAGTACTTTTCGTGGTAGCCAGGGCCATCCGGGATGTGGCTTTTACGATAAATCCCGAGGTTGCTGCCGTCGGCATCAATGATCGCGATACTGTTGAAACGCGCGCGGCCCGCCAGTTCGTAGAAGCTGATCGGCAGCACCACTTGCAACTCCTTGGCGACTTTCTGGAAATGCTTGATGGCAACGTTGTCTTCAACGGTCGTGGCCAATTGCAGGTAATCCGGGTTCGGCTTCTGGCAGAAGTATGGGGCCTCGAATAATTCCTGGATCAGGATGATTTGCGCACCTTTGGCCGCGGCTTCACGGACCAGCTTCTCAGCGGTCTCGATGTTGGCTTCAAGATCCCAGGAACAGGCCATCTGGGTAGCGGCGACGGTAACGATACGACTCATGAATCATCTCCTGGGCAAATGCTTGGGTCGAGTGTGGCATCGACCGATGACAGAAATGGGAAGCACCGAACGTGGTTCATCCACACCGTGTGGGCACTGGCGACTTTATAGCCGATAAAAATCGGCTTTTAAAGGGAAAAATATTCATTCCGTCTAAAAATATCCGCTTAAAGCCGATAACAATCGAATTTAACCACCATCCCTGCTCGCTCCCACAGGGGATAGGCGCTTACAGGTCCTCCGCGAGAACCTTCGACAGCATGTCGACAAAAAAATCCACGCTCTGCCGCGACGTGACCATCGGCGGTTTGATCTTGAGGATGTTGAGATAATCGCCAGTCGGCTGCATGAAGATCCCCAGCTCACGAAGGCGATCGCACAGTGCCGTGGTTTCTTCGGTCGCCGGCTCAAGGGTTTCGCGATTGCGGATCAACTCCACACCTAGATAGAAGCCGGAACCATGCACCGCGCCCACCAACGGATGCCGGTCGATCAGCGCTTCTAGACGCTCCTTGAAATACCCGCCAACGACTTGGGCGTTTTCCCAGAGTTTTTCCTCTTCCATCACATCCAGCACCGCCATGCCGATCCGGCAACTGACCGGGCTGCCACCGGCCGACGAGAAGAAATAACCCTCGGCCTCCAGGGCTTCGGCGATTTCCCGGCGAGTGATCACCGCGCCCAACGGTTGGCCGTTACCCATGCCCTTGGCCATGGTGATGATGTCCGGCACTACGCCCTGCTCTTCGAAGCCCCAGAAAAAGTTGCCCATGCGGCCGTAACCAACCTGCACCTCATCGGCGATGCAGACCCCGCCTTGAGCCCGGACCAGCGCATAGACCTGCTGCAAATAGCCCGGCGGCAGCGAGATACCACCGGCATTGCCGTACACCGGTTCGCAGATGAATCCGGCTAACTGGCGTTTCTGCTCGGCGATTTTCGCCAGGTTGTGTTCGACGCTGCGCACGTAGTCCGGCGCACTGCCCGGCCCGCGGAATTCGCCACGATAAGTGTTCGGCGCAGTCACCGGATGCACCCAATCGGGACGGCTGCTCAGAGCCTTGGGGTTGTCGGCAATCGAGGTCGAGACCGCATCCGCCGCCACCGACCAGCCGTGATAGGCCTCCAGCACACTGAGCATGTCGCGACCGCCGCTGTAGGCCCAGGCCAGACGGATCGCCAGGTCATTGGCCTCGGTGCCGCTATTGACCAGAAATACGCGATCCATGTTGTCCGGTGCCAGCTTCAGCAAGCGCTCGGAAAACTCGGCAATTGCCGCGTAGTGAAAACGTGAGTTGGTGTTGAGCAACGACCATTGCCGGCTGGCAACCGCGGCCATGCGCGGATGGCCATGACCCAGGACCGCGACGTTATTGAGCATGTCGAGGTAAGAGCGGCCCTGCATGTCGATCAGGTGATTGCGCCAACCGCGCTCGATACGCGGCGGGTCGACGTAATAGTGTTTTTGGGAACGAGCAAAACTGGCGTCCCGGCGGGCCAGCAACGTTTGCGGGTCAAGTTCTTCTTGCGCATCGCAGGCCAGGCCCAGCAACGCAGCAGGTGAAGGACACAATGCTTGCCAGGCTGCCGCACGCGAAGGCGTACAAAACAACGGCGCGTCGAGCTCAGCGCTTCGGCACAACTGCACGATCAACGGCCCGCTGACCGAACCCAACACCTGGCCCTTGACCAACGCCGCGCCACTGCGCACCGACGCAATCACACCCGACAACCGAACGCTCAGCTCTGGGCCGTCCAGTTGCAACAGGCCCTCCCCTTCGATATGGATGACCCCGGCAAACGGCGCTTCGACCGCTGTGCCGTCGGGCACTTGCAAGGCAACGTGCAACGGGAAAGTGTCCGGTTCGCTGGCGCTGTCCGGCTGGGTGCGGGACAGACGATACTGGCCATATCGACTGGCCGCCAAACCGTGAGCCGCGGCAGCTTCCATCAACAGGCGCAGATCGATCCCTTGCTGCTCCCAGTTACCCGCCTCGAAATGCGGGCTGAGCACGCCCAGATCGACCAACGCAAATTCACGCCCCACCAGGCTCGGCAGCAAGGGCGCGAAACCTTCGCTGTCGATGGCGGGCAGGGTCTGGCCGACGGCAGTCAAAATCGCCGCCTCCATCAATTCCAACGGTACCGAGGTGGCGACGCGGAAAATTTCCCACTCATGGGTCAGGTTGTCGCGACTGTACTCATTGCCTGGATCGATACTGACCTGCTGTTCGCCACTCAGAACCAACACCACCGAGCGGGCAACGATCAGCGGCCAGAGTGCGAGCAATTCTTCATGCTGCAACGGATTGACCGCGTGATAAGCCCAAACCGCCGGCAAAATGTAAAACGGATCGCCGTCGGCATGGTGCAGCAGCGCGGCGCAGGTCACCGACAGATCGGTGATCCGCCAGGTACGGACCAGATCGCCGAAATCGATAACGCCTTGCAACTGCCATTGGCGTTGCGCATCCCGCTGCCAAACCACGTTGTCGTCGGTGATGTCCATGTGAATTGCCTGCACCGGCAGCTTGTCCACCAAGGGCTGCAAATGGCGTTCGGCCTGTTCGGCTGCTTCAGCGATCAGCTTTCGTTGCGGCTCATCCTGGATTACCGGCAACAAATGAGCGATCAACGCGTTGGCGTGGCGGGCATCCCACTGCAGGGTGCGCTCAAGGCCCGGGTGATCGAAGCCGGCCAACGCCAGGTCCATTTCGCCGCAGAGCCGACCGAAACCGCTGACCACTGAATGCCCCAGGTGATCGAGATGCGTCAGGGACTGGCCATCGATGTAATCGAGCAGACGCACATGCACTGCCTGGCCGCCGACATCCAGAGAAAGCAGCTCTGCACCGTTTTTGGCAGGAATCACTCGCGGCACCTGCACGCCAGGGAGTTCCGCCAGATGCTTGAGCCCGGCGTGCTGGGCTTGCAGCTCCAGCACCGAATAATCGCCACGGCAGATTTTCAGGACGAAACGCCCCTGTTCGCTATCGACGCGGTAGTTGAGATCCTGCTGGCTACCCAGCGCCTGCAACCGCCCGCTCAGCCCGTAATGCTCCTCCAGCAGCTCTAGTGCTTGCGTCGCAGACACTTGCGGGCTGGGCAGACTGGCGCGGTGAATCAACGTGGCGAGCGGCATACAACGACCCCTGAAAGTTTTATTTGGCGCTTATATCGCCATTGCTGGGGGCGATACGCAACCCCCTTATAACCCGGTCAGGGGGTTGGCATTGGGGGTGGTTTCCGGTCAGCGATTACCCAGATGAAAGTCGCGGTCATTTGCCTACCAGACATGTTCACCAGTGAAATCTGCATTTATACCCATTTGGACTACCACCGAGGTCATATCCCGCCAATCGACAGCGAGCACTGCCAAACTGATAAAAGCCTCGCAACTGAATGGGGCCTCGTCCTACCGGACGGGATGAAGGAAAGAGGATTGCGCTATACCTCTGAAGATTGCGACGGGCAGCCTTATGAGACCGAGCAGTGGTATTTCGGTGAGGTCGATTAATGGGTGAGGGATCGCCGTTTTTTACTAATGGGACGCAGCGTCCTTCAGGATTTTATCGCCTGAACCACCGCACCACTCGCGCCCGCCGCCACTTTACGTAAGAATGTCGGCCATCAATGCCTATTGCCGGAGAAACACCATGAATGTAGTCACCACCGACCTGCCCGGTGTTCTGATCATCGAACCCAAGGTATTTGGTGACGAGCGCGGCTTCTTCTATGAGAGCTTCAACGCCAAGGCTTTTGAAGAAGCAACCGGCCTGAACACCCAATTCGTTCAGGACAACCATTCCCGCTCGCAAAAAGGCGTACTGCGCGGCTTGCATTACCAGCTGGAGAACACTCAGGGCAAACTGGTCCGAGTCACCGCTGGCGAAGTGCTGGATGTGGCGGTGGACATTCGCCGCAGCTCGCCGCATTTCGGCAAATGGGTGGCAGTGCGCCTGTCCGCCGACAACCATCGCCAACTCTGGGTACCGGAAGGTTTCGCCCACGGTTTCGTGGTACTGAGTGAGTTCGCCGAGTTCCTCTACAAAACCACCGACTACTACACCCCGTCGGCCGAGCGCAGCATTCGCTGGGACGACCCGGAGCTGGGCATTGACTGGCAACTGGATGAAGCACCGAAGCTGTCCGCCAAGGATCAGTCCGCTGCGTTCTTCAAGGACGCCGAAGTCTTTTCCTGAATGCCTGTGTGAATCTTCACCGCCAGTGCGCACTTGATCCAGGGTGCGCAGACTGCGCACGCAAGCCTAGGCATAATGCGTCTGTACCCACAGGCGCTTGATGCTCATGACACTGACTCTCCCCCGCAGACCCCGCTGGCGCAGCTTGGCCCTGCTCGCGCTGTGCCTGGCGCCCTTGCTGTGGCCGCTGGAACATCTGGCCGAGCGTTACTACCGCAGCGAACTGGCCGGGCAGAACCGTCAGACCCTCGACCTCTATGTTGCCAACCTGCTGGGCACCCTGCACCGCTATGAAGTGCTGCCGCAGATTCTCGGCGAGCTGCCCGCCCTGCGCGCGACATTGGGCGCCCCCGATGAGGGTGTGGTTCAAGGTAATGCCAATCGCCTGCTGAAACACATCAGTGCCCAGACCGGCGCCGAAGTGATGTACCTGATGGACACCACCGGCAAGACCCTGGCGGCCTCCAACTGGGACAAACATGACAGCTTCGTCGGCCGCAACTTCGCCTTCCGCCCTTATTTCAGCGAAGCCATGGCCGGGCACCTGGGACGCTTCTTCGGCCTGGGCACCACCTCGGCCAAGCGCGGTTACTTCTTCGCCGCGCCGGTGCATGATCGTGAAAAAATCATCGGCGTACTGGTGGTCAAGGTCGACCTCGATCACACCGAAAGCCTTTGGGGTAAAACCCCGGAACAACTGCTGGTGACTGACCATAACGGCGTGGTCATTCTCACATCGCGGCCAGAGTGGCGCTTTCGCTCGACCCGTCCGTTGAGTGATGAAGAGAACAAGGCCGTCGCCGCGATTCAACCCTATCCGACCCGTGACCCCAAGCCGTTGAGTCTCGACGCCAACGCCTGGTTGACCCAAACCCGGCAGATCGAAGAGACCGGCTGGAGCGTCAGTATCCTTGCGCCGCGCACCTTGATCGATCGCCCGGTACGCACGGTCGTGGCCATCGGTGGCGCAACGCTGCTGGTATTAATGCTGCTGCTCGGCCTGATGATGCAACGCCGACGCCATTATCTGGACCGGATCGCCTTCGAAGCCAAGGCCCGCCATGAACTGGAAGGCCGTGTCGCCGAACGGACCAGCGACCTCGAAGGCCTCAACCGTCGACTGAAACAGGAAGTGCTGGAGCGCGAACATGCCCAGCAGGAACTGGTACGCGCCCAGGATGACTTGGTGCAGGCCGGCAAGCTCTCGGCGCTGGGGACGATGTCGGCCAGCATCAGCCATGAACTCAACCAACCGCTGGCGGCGATCCGCAGCTACGCCGAAAACGCCGAAGTGCTGCTCGACCATCAACGCACCGAGGATGCACGCGGCAACCTCAAGTTGATCAGCGAACTGACCGGGCGCATGGCTTCGATCATCGCCCATCTGCGCGCCTTCGCCCGACGTGATCGCCACGCCCCGGAAAGCGTGGCCCTGCAACCGGCGCTGGACGACGCGCTGGCGTTGCTGGCCAAGCGCCGACGGAGCATGGAAGTCGAGCTGATCCGTGACCTGCCGGCCGCCACCCTATGGGTCGAGGCCGGGGAAACCCGCTTGCGCCAAGTGTTGGGCAACCTGCTGGCCAATGCCCTTGATGCCCTGACGGAAAAAGGCCCGCCGCGTAAACTCTGGTTGAGTGCCGAATCCACTGCCGACGGCGTCAACCTGTACATTCGCGACAACGGCCCCGGGTTCTGCCTGGAAGCGCTGGGTCGTGCCGGCGAGCCCTTCTATACCACCAAGACCCGCACTCAGGGGCTTGGGCTGGGGCTGGCGATCTGCGACACCCTGATGCGCGCCTTCGGTGGTGAACTGTCGTTCTCCAACCACAAGGAAGGCGGCGCCCTGATTACCCTGAAGCTGCGCGCAGGCGCGCCGGGTGTGAGCCTGCAACCGTCCGAGGACCGAAGTGCATGACCATCGACAACCGCATCCAGGTCGTGTTGATCGACGACGATCCCCACCTGCGCCAAGCCCTGAGCCAGACCCTGGACCTGGCCGGCCTGAAGATCCTGCCGCTTGCTGAAGCCAAAGGCCTGGCCGGGCAACTGGAGCGCGACTGGCCGGGCGTGGTGGTCAGTGACATCCGCATGCCGGGCATGGACGGCCTCGAACTGCTGACCGAAACTTCACGCCCTGGACCCGGAGCTGCCCGTGCTGCTGATCACCGGCCACGGCGATGTGCCGCTGGCCGTTCAAGCCATGCGCGCCGGGGCTTATGACTTTCTGGAAAAACCTTTCGCCAGCGACGCCCTGCTCGACAGCGTGCGCCGTGCCCTGGACCTGCGCCGGCTGGTGCTGGACAACCGCAGCTTGCGTCTGGCCTTGAGCGATCGCAACGCGCTGAGCGCTCGACTGGTCGGGCAATCGGCGCCGATGCTGCGCCTGCGCGAGCAGATCGGGGCCCTGGCGGCGACCAAGGCTGACGTGCTGATCCTCGGCGAAACCGGCGCGGGTAAAGAAGTGGTGGCTCGCGCGCTGCACGATTTGTCGAGTCGGCGTAACGGCCCGTTCGTGGCAATCAACGCTGGAGCCCTGGCCGAATCGGTGGTGGAAAGCGAGCTGTTTGGCCACGAACCCGGCGCGTTTACCGGCGCGCAGAAGCGCCGTATCGGCAAGTTCGAATTCGCCAACGGCGGCACGTTGTTCCTCGATGAAATCGAAAGCATGAGTCTGGACGTGCAGGTGAAATTGCTGCGCTTGCTGCAAGAGCGGGTCGTCGAACGCTTGGGCGGCAATCAGTTAATCCCGCTGGACATCCGCATCATCGCCGCCACCAAGGAAGACCTGCGCCAATCCGCCGATCAGGGCCGCTTCCGTGCCGACTTGTATTACCGCCTGAACGTCGCGCCGTTGCGCATTCCGCCACTGCGCGAGCGGGGCGAGGATGCGCTGGTGCTGTTCCAGCATTTTGCCGACGAAGCCAGCACCCGCCACGGCTTGCCGCCCCACGAATTGCAACCGGGCCAACGGGCGCTGCTATTGCGTCACAGCTGGCCAGGCAACGTGCGGGAACTGCAGAACGCCGCCGAGCGCTTTGCCCTGGGTCTGGAGCTGGCACTGGACGCGCCGGATGGCGGTGCCGGCACCACGGTTGAAGTGGTCAGCGGTGGCCTGAGCGAGCAAGTCGAGAATTTCGAGAAGAGCCTGATTGCCGCCGAACTGGCGCGCTCGCACAGCTCTGTGCGCAGCCTCGCCGAAGCGCTCGGCATTCCGCGCAAAACCTTGCACGACAAACTGCGCAAGCATGGCCTGAACTTCGCCGACAGCGGTACCAGCAGCCACACCGACGACCTTGATTGAGCTACCGTAAAACCATCCTCTTCAAATAAAAGGCCCGCGAATGAACCGCGACAGTCGTCACCTGGAATCGATCCTCCATTCCGACATCCCCCTCACACGGGACATGGGCCTCAAAGTGCTCGACTGGCACGATCAACAACTGCGCCTGCACCTGCCGCTTGCGGCCAACGTCAATCACAAGAGCACCATGTTCGGCGGCAGCCTGTATTGCGGCGCGGTGCTGGCAGGCTGGGGCTGGCTGCATTTGCGCTTGCGTGAAGAAGGCATCATCGAAGACGGGCACATCGTGATTCAGGAAGGACAGATCAGTTATCCACTACCGGTCAATACAGACGCGACGGCGATTTGCCAGGCACCGAGTGCGGCTGTGTGGAGGAAGTTTCTGGCGATGTATCAACGCTATGGCCGGGCACGGTTGACACTGCATTCGCGGATTGTGAATGCCGGGAGTGAAGAAGATGCGGTGAAATTCGTGGGGCAGTACGTGCTGCACCGCTAGGCGTCAGGGCCAACGCAAACCCTGTGGCGAGGGGGCTTGCCCCCGTTCGGCCGCGCAGCGGTCGCCATTCAGACAATGGGGGGTAACTGATATTTCGCGGTGGCTGGACTTGGGGCCGCTGCGCAGCCCAACGGGGGCAAGCCCCCTCGCCACAGGGGTACGGCGTACTCAGGAACGTGCGAGTTTCAGCAGCTTCTCCCGCCAAGCCGCCTTGGCCGGCAACGCCAGGAAAAACCCGTTCAACAACGACTCCCGCGCCGGATAACAGAACGGCTCACCGCTCAAATCCAGCACTTCACCGCCCGCGCCTTCCAGCACACCTTGGGCAGCGGCCGTGTCCCACTGCGACGTCGGTGCCAATCGCGGATAACAATCCGCCGCCCCTTCCGCCAGCAGGCAAAATTTCAGCGAACTGCCGATGTTCGCCAGTTGCAGCTCACCCAAGCTGTCGCTCAACCCCGCGAGCAATCGTTCTTGCTCAGGGCTCGAATGCCGACGACTGGCGACCACCGTGAAAGCCTCACCCGCAGCCGGCACCTCACGAACCTGAATCGGCAACGGCTCGGCGCCTTTATCGCCACGCCAGGCACCCAACCCGGCACCGCCGACATAAAACCGCCCGTTGGTCGGCATCGACACCACGCCGAACACCACACGCCCCTGCTCGATCAGCGCAATGTTCACGGTGAACTCTTCGCTGCCAGAGATAAACTCCTTGGTCCCGTCCAGCGGGTCGACCAGCCACCAGCGCTGCCAGCCGGCGCGAATGCCCTGGGGAATGTTGGCGTCCTCTTCCGACAACACCGGAATGCTCGGATCCAGCGCCGTCAGCCCGGCCAGAATCACATGGTGAGCAGCCATGTCAGCCGCCGTGACCGGGGAATCATCGGACTTTGCAGTTACGGCAACGTTGACCCGCCAGAACGGCAAGATCGCTTCGCCCGCCTTCAAAGCCAGTTCAACGACTGGCGCCATCAACGGATGGGGAAAATTCGAATTCACGGTAAAAACACCCCACGCTGAGTCAGTAAGTCACGGGCCAGATATAGCGCCGCCAAGGCACGGCCCTCGGTGAATCGCGGGTTCTGCGCCAGGGCCGACAATTCACGCAGGTTGATCTTGTCCACGCCCATCGGCTCGGGCTCGTCGCCCTCCAAACGTTCTTCGTACAGATCAGTGGCCAGCACCACCTGGATCTTCTGGCTCATGTAGCCAGGTGACAACGACAACTCGGTCAGATGTTCCAACTGCCGCGCGCCAAACCCGGCCTCTTCCTTGAGCTCCCGCTCGGCCGCCGCCAGCACATCTTCGCCCGGCTCGATCAAGCCTTTGGGCAGGGACAGTTCATAGGCATCAGTGCCGCCGCAGTATTCCTCCACCAGCACCGCGTGGTCCGCGTCGAGCATCGCCACGATCATCACCGCGCCATAACCTGCGCCCTTGCCGACCAAGCGCTCGTAAGTACGCTCCACGCCATTGGAAAAGCGCAGCTTCAGCTCTTCGACACAGAACAAACGGCTGGTGGCGACGATCTCGCGAGCGAGTACGGTGGGTTTCTGGCGCATAGAAAGCTCCTTGGCGTGAACGCGTTACTATACCCGGCCTATCCTGATTGTTTACCTCGGATATCTTTTTTACCGCTGGAGAAGTTTTTTATGTCCCTGCTGCCCTGGCACGACATCGATACCGTTCTGCTGGACATGGACGGCACGCTGCTGGACCTGCATTACGACAACCATTTCTGGATGGAGCATCTTCCAAAGCGTTATGCCGAGCTGCATGGGGTGAGCCAGGCCATGGCGGAGCTGGAATTGCAGCCGCTGTTCGAACGCAATGCCGGACAGCTGCAGTGGTACTGCCTGGATTTCTGGAGCGCCGAGCTGAAACTGCCAGTGCGCGAGTTGAAACTGGAAACCGCGCACCTGATCGCCCTGCGTCCGGATGCGGACACTTTTCTGGCAGCGATCAAACAAGCCGGCAAGCGCGTGGTACTGATCACCAACGCCCACCGCGACTCACTGTCATTGAAGCTGGAAAGAATTGAACTGGCGCCGTATTTCGAGCGGTTGATCAGTTCTCACGATTACGGTTTCGCCAAGGAAAACCCGCAATTCTGGGATGCCTTGCGGGCCGACATTGGCTTCGACCCGGCGCGCAGTCTGTTTATCGACGACACCTTGCCGATCCTGCGCAGTGCTCGCAATTTTGGCGTGGCGCATCTGTTGGCCGTAAGTGAGCCGGACAGTCGCAAAGGGCCAAAGGACACGGCCGAGTTTGCGGCGGTGGGGGATTATCGGGAGCTCATCACAGGGCTCTAGCCTGTGGCGAGGGGGCTTGCCCCCGTTGGGTCGCGAAGCGGCCCCAAAATCCTTGCGACTGCTTCGCAGCCGAACGGGGGCAAGCCCCCTCGCCACAGATCTGCGGGTTACTCAGGAATCCGCAACACCTGCCCCGGATAGATCTTGTCCGGGTGCGACAGCATTGGTTTGTTGGCCTCGAAGATTTTGTTGTACTTATTGGCGTCGCCGTACTCTGCCTTGGAAATCGCGCTGAGGGTGTCGCCCTTTTTCACCGTAACGAAGCGAGCGGCCTTCGCCACCGGCCCGGTCACCGTGATTTGGTCATCCACGCTACCGACACCAGCAATATTGCCCACGGCCAGCAGAATCTTTTCCTTCTCCTCCTGGCTCCCCACTTCACCGGTGACGATGACTTTGTCGCCCTCGATGGTCGCCTGAACATTCGGGTTACCCAGGCCGACCTTGCTGATGTGTTCCTTCAATTGTTCGCTGGCATTGGCATTACCAGGCGTCAGCAGATCAATAAGTTTTTCGCCTGCTTCTTTCACAAAGCTAAAAATACTCATGGTGCGCTCTCCTTGGGATTTGGGTTCCAGACGCCAAAGACTAGACCAGCCTTCAAAAGCCCGGTTCCCAACCGACCAATGACCCAACCCCGTGCAGGCGGTAGAATCACGCACCTTGCCCGCGCCCTGGAGCGAAGATGGACATCAAGCAGCTCAAATTCCTCATCGCGCTCGACGAAACCCGGCACTTCGGCCAGGCTGCCGCGCGTTGCCACATCACCCAGCCAACGCTGTCCATGCGCCTGCGCAGTCTCGAAGAAGAGCTCGAACTGCCGCTGGTCAACCGTGGCCAACGCTTCGAAGGTTTCACCGCACCAGGCGAGCGTGTGCTGGCGTGGGCGCGCACGGTACTCGCGGCCTACGACGGTTTGCAGGCCGAAGCGGCAGCCTGTCGCGGCAACCTCGTGGGTACGTTGCGTCTGGGGGTGGTGCCGTTGTCGAGTTTCGACCCGGTGCCGCTGATGCAACGCCTGCATGCCGAACACCCGAACCTGCGCTTCGAGCTCTCGGCCCTGAGTTCCGAACAGATCCTCGAACAACTGGCGAATAACCGTCTGGACCTCGGCGTATCGTACCTGGAGCATCTGGACGGCGAGCGCTTCGACTCCCTGGCGTTCAGCGAAACCCGTATGGGCCTGCTCTACGATCAGCGCTTTTTCAGTTTCGGCGAGGCGCCGCTGAGCTGGGAATCGCTGATCGAACTGCCTCTGGGCATGCTCACCAGCGGCATGCATTTTCGCCAATCCATCGACCATAACTTCCACAGCCGTGGCCTGACCCCACAGCCGTTGCTGCAAACCGACGCGGTGCACCAATTGTTACAAGCGGTACACGGCGGCCTCTGCTGTGCGGTGATGCCATTGGACAGTGGCCTCGAAAACCTCACCGATCACTTGCGCCTGCAACCGGTAGAAAGCGCCCAAACCCTTGCACGGCTGGGGCTGATCATGCGTCGCAGCGCACCGCGTTCGGCGCTCGCAGAAGCCTGTTTCACGATTTATCAGCAATCACTGACGGGCTCTTGATCGACCTCATCTATCGACAGATCAGTAATAGCAATTAGACGCGACATGTTGACGCGCCTAGGCTTAAAGCTACCAAACCGTCGGTGATGCCTAATGAACGCCAAGCGCCCTGCCCGCGCGGCGCCTGCTCTTGAAACGCCAGCGCCCGCCGCAAGCCAGACATACAGTTACTGCGATCTTCAATATTCCGAATCGGCCAGCACCGCGCTGGCCGAGGAAGTCGCGTTGGCGATCGCCTACAACGGCATCAGCCAGGCGGTCATGTTGGTGACGCCGACAGATCTTGAAGACTTCATTGTCGGCTTCAGCCTCGGCAGCGGCATCATCGAAGACGCTTCAGACATCTACGACTTGCAACTCAGCGGCTCGGGGTCGGCGCAATACGCGCAAGTGACTATCGCCAACCGCGCCTTCTGGAACCTCAAGCAGCAGCGTCGGCAATTGGCCGGCACCAGCGGTTGCGGGCTCTGTGGCGTGGAAGCGGTGGAGCAAGCGCTACCCGATCTCAAAGTACTGCCCGGCGCCCCACTGCCTCCGGCCGAATGGCTGGACGGACTGCGCCATCGCATCGGCGAATTCCAGCCTCTGGGCCAGCATTGCGGAGCGGTGCATGCGGCTGTGTTCATGAACGGCAATGGCGAATTGCTGCTGGGCCGCGAAGACATCGGCCGGCACAACGCCCTCGACAAGCTGATCGGCGGGCTGATCCGCCAGAAAATCCCGACCACCGATGGCCTGGCGATTGTCACCAGCCGTTGCAGCCTCGAACTGATCCAGAAAGTTTTGCGCGCCGGCATCCAGACCCTGGTCAGCCTGTCGTCGCCCACGGGCCTTGCCGTGCAATGGGCCCGCCGACACAACCTCAATCTCATCCACCTGCCGCAGAAAAGTGCGCCGCGGGTCTACAGCCCTGCGACGGAGAATCAAGCGTGAGCCAACACCAACAAGCCGACCAGAAACCAACCCCTCGTTATAAGCCTTACAAAGGCCCGGCCGGTGGCTGGGGCGCGCTGATCAGCGTCGCTCACGCCTGGTTGACCAGCGATAATGCGCTGAAAAACCTGCGCATCATGCTCAAGACCAACCAGAACGGCGGCTTCGACTGCCCAGGTTGCGCTTGGGGCGACTCTCCGGAAAAGGGCATGGTGATGTTCTGCGAGAACGGCGCCAAAGCGGTGAATTGGGAAGCGACCAAACGCCGTGTCGACAGCGCGTTCTTCGCCAAACACAGTGTCAGCGCCCTGTTGGAGCAGAGCGACTACTGGCTCGAGTACCAGGGCCGTTTGACCGAGCCGATGAGCTACGACGCCGAAACCGATCGTTACAAACCGATCAGCTGGGAAGCCGCCTTCGCCCTGATCGGCAAACACCTGCAAGGGCTGTCGAGCCCGAACCAGGCCGAGTTCTACACCTCGGGCCGTGCCAGCAACGAAGCGGCGTTCCTCTATCAGTTGTTCGTGCGCGCCTATGGCACCAACAATTTCCCCGACTGCTCGAACATGTGCCACGAAGCCAGCGGTGTTGCGTTGGCGCAGAGCGTTGGCGTCGGCAAAGGCACGGTGACCTTCGACGACTTCGAACACGCCGATGCGATTTTCGTCTGGGGCCAGAACCCTGGCACCAATCACCCGCGGATGCTCGAACCGCTGCGCGAAGCGGTGAAACGCGGCGCTCAGGTGGTGTGCATCAACCCGTTGAAAGAGCGTGGCCTGGAACGCTTCCAGCACCCGCAGCATCCGTTGGAAATGCTCACCAACGGCGACAAGCCGACCAACACCGCGTACTTCCGTCCGGCATTGGGCGGCGACATGGCGATCATGCGCGGCATGGCCAAGTTCCTGCTGCAATGGGAACGCGATGCGCAGAAGGCCGGCGACCCGGCGGTGTTCGATCACGACTTCCTTAATGAACACGCGGTCAACGTACTGGAATACATAGGTGCCATCGACGACACCCCATGGGAGCAGATTGTCCAGCAGTCCGGCCTGACCCTGGTGGAAATCGAGCAAGCGGCGCGCATGTATGCCAAAGGCAAGAACGTGATCATGTGCTGGGCCATGGGCATTACCCAGCATCGTCATTCGGTGGCGACCATCCAGGAAATCGCCAACCTGATGCTGCTGCGCGGCAACATCGGCCGGCCGGGTGCCGGTCTGTGCCCGGTGCGTGGCCACAGCAACGTGCAAGGCGACCGGACGATGGGCATCAACGAGTGTCCGCCGGTGGCGTTCCTCGACGCCCTGGAGCGGCGCTTCCAGTTCAAGGTGCCGCGGGAAAACGGTCACAACGTGGTCGAGGCGATTCACGCCATGGCCGACGGCCGCTCGAAAGTCTTCATCGGCCTGGGCGGCAACTTCGCCCAGGCCACCCCGGACAGCAAGCGTACCTTCCAGGCCCTGAGCAATTGCGACCTGACGGTGCAGATCAGCACCAAGCTCAACCGCAGTCATTTGGCCCACGGTAAAGAGGCGCTGATCCTGCCGTGCCTGGGCCGTACCGACATTGATATCCAGACCGAAGGCGCCCAAGCGGTGACAGTGGAAGACTCCTTCAGCATGGTCCACGCCTCCAACGGCCAGTTGCAGCCACTGTCGAACCAGATGCGTTCGGAACCTGCGATCATCGCCGGCATCGCCGCCGCGACCCTGGGCAACCAACCGGTGGACTGGAACTGGCTGGTGGCCGATTACAGCCGCATTCGCGACCTGATCGCCGACACCATCCCGGGCTTCCGGGACTTCAACGAGAAAGTCCAGAACCCGGGCGGTTTCTATCTGGGCAACAGCGCCGGTGCTCGCCGCTGGAACACTTTGTCGGGCCGGGCCAATTTCCGCCCGAACATCCTGCCCAAAGATTTGGTGCACGAACGCACACGCGCCACTGGCGTGCTGCCAGACCTGATCATGCAGTCGATGCGCTCCCACGATCAGTACAACACCACCATTTATGGCCTCAACGACCGATATCGCGGGGTGAAAGGCCAGCGGGACGTGCTGTTCGTCAATGAGGCCGACATCATTCGCCTGGGCTTCAAACCGGGGCAGAAGGCTGACATCGTGTCGATCTGGGATGATGGCCGTGAGCGTCGAGTGAAAGGCTTTACGCTGCTGGCGTTTGATATTCCTGCCGGGCAAGCGGCGGCTTACTATCCGGAAGTGAACCCGCTGGTGCCGCTGGAAAGCACCGGGGATGGCAGCCATACGCCGACGTCGAAGTTTGTGGCGATCCGCCTGGAAGCGGCGAGTGAGACTGGGCTGATCATGGCCAAGTCGGCTTAAAGCCCCCCTGTGGCGAGGGAGCTTGCTCCCGCTGGGCTGCGCAGCAGACCCAGAACCATTCACCCCGGCGTGTCAGGGATATTGTGCTGGCCGGTTTTGGGAGCGCTTCGCACTCCAGCGGGAGCAAGCTCCCTCGCCACAGGGCGATGTTCACTTCTCATTTTTCGGCGGTAAGCAGCTTTCCAAACGCCCACAAAAAAGGCCGCTTTTTTCACAAAAACGGCCTGTCCGAAGTAGCTAAAGACCGGTGAAGTTCGCTTAAGTTCCACCCAAAAAACAGTAACTTATAGAATTGTGTTCAAGTCGTGTTATTCGTCGGATTTCTATTGTCACAGCCACGACACAGCCTCAGGATCGCGCCGTCATCCCCTTGAGGTTCCTCTATGAAGTTCTCCTCGATTCTCTTGTTGTCCCTTGGCCTGGTCAGTGGCTTCGCGTCTGCTGGCGGCACCACCGAAGCAGGTGTGGGCGGCGCATTGGGCGGGGTACTTGGCTCGGTCGTCGGTCAATCGTTAGGCGGCAGTACAGGTTCAACCATTGGCGCGGCCCTGGGCGGCGCGGGTGGTAGCGCAGTTGGCGCAGACAGACACAGCCGTGGCGAAGCCGCCATTGGCGGTGCGTTGGGCGCAGCTGGCGGTAACGTGGTCGGCCGCAGCATGGGCGGCACCACCGGTAGCCTGATCGGCTCCGCAGCAGGCGGCGGCCTCGGTGGCGCGCTGGGTAATCACATGGGCAACAGTAGCAATGACGACGATGATCGTCGTTCCTATCGTCGTGGTTATGACGATGATGATCGTCGCTACTACCGTGGCCACCCAGGTCGTGGCCATGCCTACGGCCATCGCAAGCATCACCATCGCTATCGCGACTGAGGCTTGAATCGCCTCGTTTGCCGGTAGATCCAAAAATCGCAGCCCTCGGGCTGCGATTTTTTTTGCCCTCAGATCTCCAGTCGCTCCAATGCCCCACGCAATCCGGCAGGAATCGCCACCGGCTGATTCGACAGCCGATCCACGAATACATGCACGAAGCGCCCTGCCGCGCACGCCTCATCTTCTCCAGCCTTGAACACCGCCAGCTCGTACTGCACCGAACTGTTGCCCAACTTGCCAACCCGCAGGCCAATCTCGATCCGATCCGGGAAGGCGATAGACGCAAAGTAATCGCAGGCCGAACTCACCACAAAACCCACCACCTCGCCGTCATGGATATCCAGACCGCCGACTTCGATCAGGTAGGTGTTCACCGCCGTATCGAAAAAACTGTAGTAGGTGACGTTGTTGACATGACCGTAGACATCGTTGTCATGCCAGCGAGTGGTGATGGGCTGGAAGTGGCGATAGTCGGTGCGTTGGGGCATCGGGTTGGACATCAGTGTTGGTTCCTGGGGTTGAACGGCTAGTTTAAGGTGAAACCGCGTCGTCCCCCTTCGCGAACCTGCTCGCGAAAGGGCCTTCACAGACGCTACATAAAATCACATGTCAGCAAACCCTCGCCCCTCTGCCACCAACTCCCCGATCAACCGCGCCGGCGCCCAGTGATCGCCCTGCTTGGTCTCAAGCTGCAACAACCGCAGATGAATATCCGCCAACCCTTGCTGATCCGCCCAGGCCATCGGCCCGCCCTTGTCCGCCGGGAAGCCATAGCCGTTGAGGTAAACCAGGTCGATGTCATGCGCCGATGCCGCGATGCCTTCCTGAAGAATCTTCGCCCCTTCGTTGACCAACGCCAGCAAACAACGCTCCAGAATCTCTTCAGGGCCAATCTCGCGACGCTGAAACCCCAGCCCTTCGCTGATTTCCAGTACCAGCGCATCGACTTCCACATCGTGCTCAGCCTGGCGACTGCCAGGTTCGTAATGGTAGTAGCCGTCGCCACTCTTCTGACCGAAACGCCCCAGCTCGCACAGACGGTTGTCCACCTGAACCTGCGGCGCATCCTGGCCTTTGCCAGCCAGTTCCCGAGCGCGCCATTCCAGATCGATGCCAACCACGTCGTACATGCGGAACGGCCCCATGGCGAAACCAAAACCTTGCAGCGCCGCATCCACCTGATAAGGCAAAGCGCCCTCCAGCAGCATCTTGCGCGCTTCAAGTACGTAGGGGTGCAGCATGCGGTTGCCGATGAAACCGTGGCAGTTGCCCGAGACCACGCTGACCTTGCCCATGCGTTGGCCCAGGGCCAGGGCTGCATCGAGCACCGCCGGCTCCGTCTGGACACCGCGCACGATCTCGAGCAATTTCATGATGTGCGCCGGGCTGAAGAAATGCAGGCCCAGGACCTGCTGCGGACGGCGAGTGGCGGCGGCGATGGCGTCGATGTCCAGCGCCGAGGTATTGCTGGCCAGAATTGCGTCAGGCTTGAGCAGGCTGTCGAGTTCGCCAAAGATCTTCTGCTTCAACTCGAGATTTTCGTAGACCGCCTCAATGACCAGATCGACATCGCGGGTCGCCGCATAATCGGCAGCCGCCGTCACCCGCGCAATTCGTGCATCCGCCTCGGCCTGATCGATCCGCCCCTGACGCACGTTGTGGGCGTAAGTGTCGGCCACGGCGGTCAGCGCCTGCTCGAGCATCTGTGGATTGTTATCGACCCACTGCACCGGCACCCCGGCGTTGGCCAGGCACATGACAATGCCACGGCCCATGGTGCCCGCACCGATCACGGCAGCGCGCTGAATATCGAACAATGCCTGGCTCATGGTTGTTCTCTTATTGGCGATCCAAAGACAATCCTCACCATAGTCAGCCCATGCATGCTTTTAAAGTTTATTCCTGCGATGAGCGACATTCAGCGGATGGATGCACATCTTGTTGACCGTTCCCTTGCTCCGCGTGGGAACGACCTATAAATGGGCCTCTACCCAGCAACGCACGTCGGCATACGGATAATCCTCCAGCGCCGCAAACCCCGAAATCGACCGCGCCTTGAGCTTGGTAAATAGCGGCACGCTGATCCCGCACAAAAACCGCGTCACGCGCTCCGCCGATGGAACACTCCCCGTGTGCTGCTGGTGCCTGTGGATAAAATCACCGCACAGCGCCTCGAAATTTTTATCCACAAGCGCCGGCAACTCCGGTGGCGCTGGCAGCCGCGCTACGTGGCCATGACACACCGAACAATGCCCGCACCGCTGCGGCGCATTTTCGTCGCCGAAGTACTCGGCCAGGCGATAGCCCAGGCAGTGGTCCGTGGCGAACAGATCCAGCATGGCGTGAATCCGCGCAATCTCGGTGCGTTCATGCCGGGTGAAGTAGGCATGCAGTTCGGCGCTCAGCGCCTGGGTGTCGATGCCGGTTTTCAGCAAGCTGTAGACCTCAGTCATCTGCTTGCTTTCAAGTTCGACCCAGCCCTTCTCCTGGAAGTAATCCAGCGCCTTGACCACCCGACTGCGCTCGGCGGAATGCTGCTCGTACAGCGCGTCGAAATTCACCGTGGCCCAAGTCCGTGCGCGGCTGGAGGTCTGGATGATCGCCGCGACAAAATCCTTTCGCTCACCTTCGAATCGGGCAAGCAACGCTTCGGGCTCCTGCAAATACTTGAAGCGGTATTCGGCGTAATAGGCATAGCGCGGAGCGATCAGCCCGCGCAACTCCAGCTGCACCAGCAAGGTCTTGAGCGGTAACTGGCGAATGTTGCTCTGATCGGCCAAAGGTCCCAGCAGAAATTCCCACTGCCCCTCGGGCGCGGCGGCTTGCAATTCGTCGAGCACGCAACGAATGCCATCCAGTTCCGGCGTGTCGCCGTAGACGAAGTTTTCCAGCACGTTGAGGCTGTCGCGGTTGGCCAGCACCAGGCAATCGGACGGCTGCCCGTCACGCCCGGCGCGACCGATTTCCTGGCTGTAGTTTTCGATGGATTTGGGCAGGTCGAAATGCACCACGTTGCGGATATCGCTTTTGTCGATGCCCATGCCGAAGGCGATGGTGGCGACGATACAATTGGACTGCCCGCCCATGAACCGGCGCTGGATCGCCTCCCGTTGCTCGTGGGGCAAACCGGCGTGGTAAGCCTCGGCCTGGATGCCGTTCCTGTTCAAGTGCTCGGCAATGTGCTCGGCGGTTTTCTGCAGGGTGACGTAGACAATGCTCGGCTGGCCGGGGCGCTGGTTCATCCATTCGACAAGGCGTCGGCGCTTGTCCTGGCCTCGTACCGGCTCCACCAACAGATTGAGGTTGGGCCGGTAGAAACCGGTGGTCACCACGTCTTCGGGGGCAATGGCGAACCTGGCCTCCATGTCGGCGATCACCTTGGGTGTCGCAGTGGCGGTCAGCAGCAGGGCCTGAGGGATGTTGAACTGGCGCTGATAGTCCGGCAGCTTGAGGTAGTCAGGGCGGAAGTTGTGGCCCCACTCGGAAATACAGTGGGCCTCGTCCACCACCAGCAGCGAGATCGGCACCTGCTGCAGAAAATGACGGAAGCGCTCGTTCTTCAGGCGCTCCACGGAAATCATCAGAATCTTCAACTCGCCGGACTTGGCGCGGGCCATCACATCACTGGCGTCATCGCGGCTCTGCGCCGAATCGATACTGCCCGCCGCAATGCCGTGGCGCTGCAAGAACGCTAGCTGATCCTGCATCAACGCCAGCAAAGGCGAGACCACCAGCGTCAGGTGCGGCAGCAAGATGGCCGGTAACTGATAGCACAGGGATTTGCCCGAGCCGGTAGGAAAAATCGCCGCCGCCGAGCGCCCGGCCAGCACTGCGCTGACCGCCGCCTCCTGGCCGGGCCGAAACTGTGGATAACCGAAAACCTGTTCCAGGGTGTTATGCATAAGCTGTCACTCCGTTGACTGCTGCCATGCCAAAAGCCTAGCGGGCGATTGCAGCGAGTCGAGAAAAGGCCAGGGGCAAAAACGATACGGGATGATACAGCGTCACCCCATCGATTCCTTCGCCACAGATTGAAACAAACGAGGCACTTTGCCCCCTGACATCAGTCCCCTGTCAGCCGGTAAGGTTCACCCCGAGAAAAACCATTATCCGCGAAGTTTTCATCAAGGCAGGACGCCTGCACGCGGATCCTTATGAAGGAACAATCATGCCTAACACTCTGTTTTTTCCAATCGCCCTTGTCTTTGCATCCCTGCTGCTGAGCGGGTGCATGAAGCTCCCTGACGAACCTCCTCTCCTCGCTGCGCCCACAACGCTGGGCGGCGCCTCACAGACTTAGTCATCGATCGACTGACGTCGGGTGGAGGGCACCAATACCGCCACCCGCAACTGCTCATCCAGCGCCCGCTCATGAAAAACCTGGCTCTTGCTCGCCCAAACCGCATGGGCCGGGCTGATTTCGCCGGTAAACGCCGCCGCCAGCTGACGCAAATCGGCGACGCTACGTACACGAGGACAGAAGAGTTGGTCGTCGCAGTTCTGGCTGGCACTGCGATAGCTGATCAGCAACCGGTCCCACAACCCGTCACGCACCTGCCTGACCGACTTGAGCTTCACAACCTGCACGCCCAGTCGCTGTTTCAGCCCCTGTTCATCCAGCGCTTCGCTGGCCAGCAACGCCTTGCCCACCATCAACACCTCGGCGCGAGATGCGGTGTCGATGTCCGCCTGGGTGGTCAGTGCATCCGGCCAACCGGTGCGGTCCATGTTGGCGAGGAGGAGCGAATGACCGACGTCAGCAGCGCCCGCTATCCGACAAACACCGGCCCACAACAATAAAATCGAGGCCACACGTAGCCACTGCATACCTAATTCCCTTTAAGAGTCGACTCAGACGCTTCGAAACGTCCTACACATTCTGGCGCGCACCCTCCAGAGGCTGGATGCGTTAAGCCTGACAATCCCGTAGGAATATCGACCTCCAGGGGAAAAGCTTAAAAAATAGTCGGAACGTGCGTAGGCAAAGGTCGATAGCGCCGGTAAACCCCCTACAAAACCTGTCCATTTGCGCCATCTTGCGACGCCTCGCCACCGGCCTCTATAGTTTCCGACGCGGCTGAAAACACTGTGTCGGCCTGCCGGCGAGCCTGCCCGACTTCCCACAGGACTGACCTCGATGAACACATCCCACTCGTTAACCGACCGCTATCGCCCACTCAAAACCAACTACAGCGATACCCCCGTGTTGGTCATCGACACCCAAGCCAATCCGCACGAGATTCTCGACGCCGCCCAGCAACGCATCCGCGCCGCCAGTGACCTGCTCGAAACACTCTATTGCCTGTGTTTCAAACAGGCCGACGTGAAAGACATTCCAAACATCGTCAACGCGCTGTACCTGCTGATCCAGGACGGCAACGAACTGCTCGAAATCGCCCGGCAACGCCTGCCGAAAACCACAGCCGTTTGAGCTCCAGACCACGACCATCTGTAGGAGCGAGGCTTGCCCACGAAGAACGAAAACGCGGTGTGTCTGAATACAATCAAAAAGAGGGAAATGCCGGCTGGAAACAAGTCCGTAGGCAACGACCTATCAAAGCTTCATCCCGTTCCTACAACCGAAGACACCTTGTCGCCTATCGCTGCCCGGCGGCTCATACCTATAGTCGTGACTGTCGCTGCCAAATCAGCGGCTCGGGCTTGGTCACTCGATGGAATACATAAACACGTCCGTTGTATGCTGCCGGCACCTCAAGTGTCTGCACGCTATATGGTGGCTGTGTTTGGGACGCCTTAAGGCGTGCCGGTCTTATGTATTCCTCCGGTTGACCAACCCGAACACAGTCCGCCTCCATCGCTTGGTCACGATGGCGGTGCTTTCATCTGATGCATTAGGAATACATAAAATGAATACATGGAATCCGCTCACAAACGATCGTTACCTTCCGCTGCAAACTAACCTCACCGACTCCCCGCCCCTGATCATCGACACAGAGGCCAACCCCCAGGACATCCTCGAAGCCGCCCTCCAGCGCATCCGAGCGTCCAGCGATCTCCTCAAAACCTTGCACTGCGTTTGCTTCAAACACGGCGACGTAGAAGACATCCCCCACATCACCCACGCGCTCTACCTGCTGACCCAGGACGGCTGCGACCTACTGAAAGTCGCCCAGCAACGCATGATGGGCTGGAAAGCTCCGGCTTAAACCCACTCTCAGGCAGGCATTGTTCCAGCAAGGGCTGCCTGCCTGATCAACGATCATCAACGCTGTATTCCCGCCTTCCAATGTGAGGAGCTGAATCTTGCAAACTATTATTGATTGCGTAGCATATGAGCCACTGTTCAACAATGGACTCACCTTCATGACAACCGAAACCATCGACCACAGCACCCTCACACGATTGCTTGAAAACGGTTCGGTAAGCAGCGCTCATATCGTCGCAAGACCAGGTGGCTGGTCGATTCAAATCCGACACGGAAGTAAAGAATGCTCGCTGACGGCACAACGCAGTCGTCAAGTGCGCCTATTCAAACGACTTGAAACGCTGGTGACTTATCTGCGAGACATGGGCATCAACCACTTCGATGTGGACGCGTCGAACTATGATCCGTTCCAAATCAAAACCTATACGCGCCCTGATCGCTCCGAGGCAATGAAACAGGCCCATGAAGCTGCGGCATATGAAGAATGGTTCAAGGAACAGGTACAAAGCAGTATTGATGATTTGAGACCGAGCGTGAGCGACGAAGAGGCCCGCCGAATATTTGCCGCCAAGCGTGATGCCATACGTCAGCGAGCGCGCTGATGAGGGTAGTCTGGCGTCCGACGGCGCTTGATGACCGAAACAAAATCATGGATCACATCAGTCAGGACAACCCAATCGCAGCTGTTGCCCTCGATGAGATGTTTGAATTGAAGGCAGAGCACGCTCGACAGCACCCGACTCTTTACAGAAAAGGCATCGTTCCTGGGACGCGCGAGATAGTCGCAACCTCAAACTACGTCATGGTCTATCTGATCAGAGACGATTTGGTGGAGATGCTCCGGGTGATGCATGCCAGACAGAAATGGCCGTGAAACGGCTCCGGCACTCTCCTCATGGGCAAATTAACCTTCAAACAAAAACAAGCGCACTACGAAAAAGTCCGCCGTTCGAACTACTTGGCTAGCCTGCGCCTCGCCGGATTCGATACGTCTCCGGCAGACCTCGACATGCCGCTTTCTACACGAGAAGACGTGATTGCCAAGTACCGGCAAGGCAAACAGACTCAACCTGCCCTCCCCAAGCCAAACGGATACCCTGCAATGAACCTCGCCCCCCACTTCCCCGACGACCACGCCATGCACCTGCTCATGCAGCTGCTGCACGAAGAACTCGGCCTGCCCGAACGCAAAACCATCAGCCTCACCACCTCGATCAATTTTGACCTGGGTTGCGACGGTGCCGATGCGCGGCATTTGATGGAAGCGCTGGAGGAGCAGTTCGGGATCGACTTCGTGGACTACGATGCGTATCGATATTTTCAGCCGGAAGGGTTTGATGTGTTTCTCAAGCGTCGAGCGAAGGGGCGTGGTGACAAGGTGCCGCTGACCATTGGCATGCTCTACCGAGCGATCAAGGTGCAGCGGTGGGATACGCAGGAGTTGGAGAGCCAGTAGAGCAGGTCCTCTGGCTGAAGCGGTTCGTATAACTGCAATTATTCTGGCGTTATCTCCTCCGAAGTGAAGGAATATTAGCTGTATGGCTAGAAAAACAGCGGCACTTCCCCCGCGTATTGCACGACTGCTTACCGACCTCGGCGAACGCCTAAAACTGGCTCGTTTACGTCGAAGGCTGACAGCTAAACAAGTGGCAGAGCGAGCCGGCATGTCTGTCATGACGTTGCGTTCGCTGGAGTCGGGTGGTGCGGGGGTGACGATGGGGGCTTATCTGTCGGTGATGCACGTGTTGGGTCTGGAGCAAGACTTGAATAAGGTTGGTGCTGCCGATGAAATGGGACGTCATCTGCAGGATTCTCGATTAACCCGAGCATCCAGTCCGCGGACTAAAAAACCCGTACGTGAACATAGCGTGATTGCGACCGAGTCGTTGACACCGAACCGCTCGCGGGAGTCGCGATCCACCAAAGCATTGAAGCTCAACGCGAGCGAATCTCTTCCCTTTCCCCTCAACACTTATTCATTGTCAGCGCTGCTGGTCAGAAAAAAGCTTGAATCCAATACATAACGGATGAAGTGGATTGCGTACATACGCAGCTGATGGTGTTACAGGTCCTAGCACCGAAGATCAAGGGCCGCTTAAAAATTCTGCCACTGAAAACTCCATGATTCTCATTGGCTAGCACCTGGGTGGATTTTCTTCGTTCGTCCGTCCCACCTTCCAATCGCTTCATGTGACAGCTTTTGTTTGCATGAAGCGTCAATACCAAAGTCTTAAAACCAAACGTCGCACACTGCTAGCAAAATAATGGCATTCCAGTTTAATCTCGGGCTAAGCTGATACCTGAAACACCAAGCGACTGAGAAGTCGTGAGCCAAGGATGAAAACAAATGCCATGATGCATAAAGTTAAAACAAAAAAACACATCATCCAAAATCTAGGTTCCTTTATAGCGGATGCCAAAAATCTTCCCGTGCGCAGAAGAAAAATCGGTAATACCTATATTTCCCGCCTTCGCTATTTTCCAGCTATTCCCCATAAAAACCTAAACTCGATCTCAATTCTTTCTTGCAACTCGAGCATATCCGGAGAAAAGCCGGCTTTCACATTAAATAAAAAAACTCAAACTTTATCCTACCTACAATCAAAAAATGCGCACCATACGAAGAAAACTGGCGAATACCCCTTGCCGACACCGAGCAACTATCTGAACAGAAGAACTATCAATGTCTAAACCTTTTAAATCCAACGGTATCATTGAAGAGTTTTTTTCTAAAGACAATCTTCGTTGCTATATAGTAGGTTACGACCTAGATGATAAAGGCGCACAAGAGTATCGATGGAAACCTCTAGTAAAAACAATAATATCTGCAATTCATGAGTTTGCATTCGGCCTGCACGAAGAGGCCGTAACCAACAATACAGAAACCGTTGAAAAAGTAATTGAAGCCGCAAACTCTGTATACAAAATAGATAATTTCGAAAATGTTAAAAAATTATATTTAAGCGGAGGGCATATCGCTGATGACATAGAGGACAAGTATCTTAGACGAGGAGAGTTCGGCGAACTCATATTACATCTCCTATTAAGGGACTATCATCAAACGATTCCTCTCCTATCGAAAATATATTTTAAAGACTCCTATGGATTTACTGTGCACGGTTTTGACTCAGTACATATTAACCCAACAACAAAAACCCTATGGCTAGGAGAGTCAAAACTTTATATAGATCCAGCACTCGGAGTTAAAGCACTGATAAAAGATCTAAAAGAACACATCACTGCAGACTACATAAACTCCGAATTTAATATAATTACCAAAAAAACAAAACACTTCAATTTTCATCCGGACGTTGAATACTGGACCAACAAATTATCCACGAGCGAAAAGCTTAAGACCAGACTAAATGATATTGTCATTCCAATGCTGTGCACTTACAGCTCACAATCATTCACAAATCACGACGACGAAGAGCTCGATGAGTTCAAGCAGGAACTTAGGACCGAAATCAGTAAGCTGAGCCAAGTATTTTCACAGAACAATGACCACCCCCTAAAAGAAAAAATCAACATCGTATTAATGTTCTTCCCCGTCAAATGCAAAAATGAGTTGGTAAAAAGACTTCATACAAAGCTATCGTTACTACAAGCAGTCGGAGATTAATACATGGACGTCACAGAACTGGTAAAACATATAGAGGAACAAGTCCAATTCGATTTCAACGAGACTTTTGGAATTTACAAGGAGTGCTCGAATCTGCTGATGCGCGAGAGTGAATCTAACGAACTCATTATTGCGACGATAGAACATAGAAAAAAATTCGATCCACAACTCGATGAAATTCTTGCAGACTTAATAGAGGCTTATGGTCTATACCCATATCTGAAACGAGAGGAATTAAACCCCACATCCACATCTTCAGAAATCAGGAACGCTTACCACAAGTCCGACTCGGGAACGAATTTCAGCTTTCACGAAGCTCAAAAATACATTCTTGAAAAAATCAAAACCTCAAAAAACAACCTAATAGTTAGTGCACCCACAAGTTTTGGAAAAAGCCTTTTAATCGAAGAGATTGTCGCGGCAAAAAAACATAAAAATATTGTAATAATACAACCAACTTTAGCATTGCTTGATGAGACAAGAAAAAAACTAACCAAGTATAGAGACTCATACAAAATCATCGTTCGCACGACTCAAGAACCCTCCAAAGACCTAGGAAATTTATTTCTCCTGACAGCTGAACGGGTCAATGAGTATCAGTACTTTGAAGATGTTGACTTCTTAATAATCGATGAGTTTTACAAGTTGAGCGCCCAGAGAGATGATGAACGTTCAGATTCTCTAAATAACGCCTTCCACCAAATACTACAAAGATTCAAATGTCGATTTTACCTCCTCGGCCCAAACATTGACGGAATTTCTGAGGGATTCGAGAAAAAATATAATGCTGAATTCATAAAAACAAACTTCAAACTTGTAAGAAACATAGAAATAGATCTATACAAAAATCACATAGGAAAATTCGGAACCAGAGGCCAAAAAAAACTGTATAAAGAAGAAATCCTTTATGAACTTCTAGAAAAACTCTCATCCGACCAAAATATCATATATTGCTCATCACCACGTAAGGCGAGACAACTCTCATATGGCTTCTATAGCTACCTATTAGATAAAAACCCGACTCCTCGTAAGGACCTAAGCATCATCCCATGGATACAGCAAAACATCTCAGACAAATGGTCATTAATTGAATTTCTTCGACATGGGATAGCATTTCACGATGGAGCACTACAAAAACATATAACCTCGTCTATAATTGATTACTTTGAAGACGGCTCTTTAAATTATTTATTTTGCACCGCCACTATTATCGAAGGTGTAAATACTAGCGCAAAAAATGTAATTTATTTCGACAGCACTAAAGGTGATAACACCATCGACTACTTTGACTATTCCAACATCAAAGGTCGGGCTGGACGAATGATGAAACATTATAGCGGATATATTTACAACTTCAGTCCTCCCCCAGAAAAACAAGAGACTGTTGTAGATATCCCTTTTTTCGAGCAAAATCCAATTTCTACAGAAATATTAATTCAACTTGACGACGAAGAAGTTATAGATAAGCAGAGCGATCAATATATAACGCTAAAAAAATTCGATCCGGCGGAATTTAGTATACTTAAAGAAAACCAGATTAACATACAAGGTCAGTATTCAGTCATACAAAAACTGAGAGAGGATCTTCCCAACTGTTACGACCTTATCAATTGGACGACCTATCCAACAAAAGCCCAACTAGAATATGTATTGGGGATGGCTTATGAACTACTTGCTGCTTCTCACGAAAAAAGCCAGCGAATGTCTAAACAAAGGCTGATAACCCTAACATCCATCTATAGCTTCAACGAGTCAATATTCCCAATTATAAATAACATTTATAGCTTCGAACTAAAAAGAGCAAAAAATGGTACATCAAAGCAAGAAATCTGGGATGCAGCCATTAGAGACGGCTTCCAAATTTTAAGACACTGGCTACAGTATAAAGTCCCCAAGTGGTTAATCGTGATGAATAGCCTTCAGTCATATATATGCTCAGAACGAGGCTGGAAAGCTGGAAATTATCTACATTTTGCAAGCCAAATTGAGAATGATTTTCTAAGAGGAAACCTGACTATTCTTGATGAGTATGGAATTCCAAAGTCTGCGATTGAAAAACTTGGCAAATACATACCAGAAAACGCAAGCGAAGAAAACGTATTAAATATTATTAGAAGCTCATCCTGCTACGACAACAAAGAATTTTTAGCTTATGAAAAAGAAAAGATAATCGGGGTTATTTTACCAACTTAACACTCGCACAAAACTTAAGCCACCAAAAAAAGCCGCCCTCAAAGGGCGGCTTTCTCTTACCTCAAACCACTACCGATACTTACAACTTCGGCCCAGCAGCCTTGATCGCGTCGCTCACGTCGAACTTCTTGAAGTTCTCAACAAACAACCCAGCCAGTGCCTTGGCAGCTTCATCATAAGCAGCCTTGTCAGCCCAAGTGTTACGTGGGTTCAACAGGCCAGTTTCAACGCCCGGTACGGCCAGTGGCACGTCGAGGTTGATGGTGTCCAGGTGCTCGGTCTCGGCACCGACCAGAACGCCGCTCTGGATCGCTGCGATCACGCCGCGGGTGGTCGGGATGTTGAAGCGTTTGCCGACGCCGTAGCCACCGCCGGTCCAGCCGGTGTTGACCAGGTAGACCTTGGAGCCGAAGCCGCGGATGCGCTTGATCAGCAGTTCTGCGTATTCGCCGGCCGGGCGCGGGAAGAACGGTGCGCCGAAGCAGGTAGAGAAGGTCGATTTGATGCCGCTGCCGGAACCCATTTCGGTCGAGCCCACCAGAGCGGTGTAGCCGGACAGGAAGTGGTAGGCCGCTTGTTCTTCGCTGAGGATCGACACTGGCGGCAGGACGCCGGTCAGGTCGCAGGTCAGGAAGATCACCGCGTTTGGCTCGCCACCGAGGTTTTTCTCGGAACGCTTCTCGACGTGCTCCAGCGGGTAAGCGGCGCGGCTGTTCTGGGTCAGGCTGCCGTCGGCGTAATCAGCCTTCTTGGCGTCGTCCAGGACAACGTTTTCCAGGACTGCGCCGTGCTTGATGGCTTTCCAGATGACGGGTTCGTTCTTCTCGGACAGGTCGATGCACTTGGCATAGCAACCGCCTTCGATGTTGAACACCACGCCCTCGCCCCAGCCGTGTTCGTCGTCACCGATCAGGTAACGGCTTTCGTCGGCGGACAGGGTGGTCTTGCCGGTACCGGACAGACCGAAGAACAGGGTCACGTCGCCCGCTTCGCCAATGTTGGCAGCGCAGTGCATCGGCAGCACGTCGGCGGCCGGCAGCAGGAAGTTCTGCACCGAGAACATGGCTTTCTTCATTTCACCGGCGTAGCGCATGCCGGCGATCAGCACTTTCTTCTGGGCGAAGTTGAGGATCACGCAGCCATCGGAGTTGGTGCCGTCACGCTCTGGCACGCACTCGAAGTTGGCGACGTTGAGGACCTGCCACTCTTCACGACCAGCCGGGTTGTACTGGGCCGGGTTGATGAAGAGGCAACGACCGAACAGGTTCTGCCAGGCAGTCTGGGTGGTCATCTTCACGGCCAGGTAGTGCTCTTCGGCAGCACCTACGTGCACGTGGGAAACAAAATGCTCTTGCGCGTTGTTGAACGCCTCGACGCGAGCCCACAGGGCATCGAACTTGTCGGCCGGGAACTTGCGGTTGATCGGGCCCCAGGCGATGGCGTCCTGGGTGGTTGGCTCTTCAACGATGAAACGATCGACTGGCGAACGGCCGGTACGGTGACCGGTGCGAACAACCAGCGCGCCGGTATCGGCAAGCTCGCCTTCACCGCGCTTCAGGGCTTCTTTGACCAGATCATCAACACTCAGATCGGTGTACACGGCGTTATTAGCTTGCGTCATGAGGTTCCCCGTCGGCCAGTGGCCGAGTGCTCCAAACGTTTTGTAGTAGAAAGTCGTGCACTACTACCGCGAAAAAAGTGGGCCGGATTATGCCAGAAAAGCCCAAAAAGTGTAGGGCCCTCCCGTCAGAACGGCGTTATTCCGGCGTTAAGCAGTGAATTTACCTGCGCTGAAACGTTTTAGTGACGGGTATCTGACGGCGTATCGACCCCTGCTCCGGCGAACAATTGGGTGATATCGGCCGCATCGAACAGATAACGTTCGTTGCAGAACTGACAGTCGATCTCGATGCTACCGCCATGTTCGATGACCAGTTTCTGAGCATCTTCCAGACCCAGACTGACCAGCGCATTGCCCGAGCGTTCCCGGGAGCAGCTGCAACGGAAGCGCAGTTTCTGCACATCGAACAGGCGCACTTGCTCTTCATGGTAGAGGCGATGAAGCACGGTTTCGTTGTCCAGGCTCAGCAATTCATCGGCGGAGAGGGTGCTGGCCAGGGCGGTGATGTGCTGCCAGCTGGCGGCGCGCTCTTCTTCGTCTTTCAAACGGTCGGCAGGCAGTTGCTGCAGCAACAGGCCACGGGCGCGACGGCCATCGGCGTATAGCTTGAAGCGAGTGCCGACCTGCTGCGACATGACGAAATAGTTGGTGAAGCAATCGGACAGGGTTTCGCCATCGAGATCGACGATGCCCTGATAGCGCTGGCCCTGAGTCGGGTCGACAGTCAGCGCCAACATGCCATTGGGCATCAGGTCGGCGAGGGTCGCATCGGGGGCGATCTGCTCGGCGTGGTAACGGGCCAGGCCACGAATTTCGCGCTCGCTGGAACACTCGATCATCAGCAACGGCACCGGGCCTTCGGAACGGGCCTGCAGGATCAGCAAGCCATCGAACTTCAAGGTGCCAACCAGCAACGCTGCGGCCGCCATCAGTTCGCCCAGCAGTTGCGCGACCGGCTCCGGATAGGTGTGTTTGGCGAGGACTTCGGCATAGCTACGTTCCAATGCCACCAGTTCGCCGCGGGTGTCGCTGTCATCGAAGATGAAGCGTTGGGAGTAGTCGGTATCCGGTAGGTCGGTCATAGGTCTGGGTATCTGAAGTGGTTACAAAAATGAAAGTTGCCCCTTTTGCGGCACCTTGATGCGCAAAGTTCAGCCATGGGAGGCATTTTATGAACAATCCAGGGTTGTTCCAAGCGAGGTCAAACCTCGGTTTTCGACGAACGGTGCTTTCGTCCGCTCAATGCGCCACCGGCGAATACCCCCATATGGCTACGCAGGTGCGCGATTGCAAGTCTGCACCCGACGGCCATCACTGCTGGTCGTTGCTGTTGCCGCGAAACTTGAACAGGTCCCGGCGCTGCTTTTTGCTCGGTTTGCCGTCGGTGCTTACGCCCAACGCTCCGGCCTTGCGCATGGCCGCCGCTGCTTCGCGCTTGGCGATGCTGGCGTCTGTTTCGGCGTACAGGGCCTGAGCCTGCGGCGCGCCACGGCGCACGATCGATAAGGCCTGGACCACCACCGTGCGCTCCTCGAAGCCAGTGCGAATCTGCAACTCGTCGCCAATCCTCGGCTCCTTGCCTGGCTTGCAGCGCTCGCCCCGGCAATGCACCTTGCCGCTTTCGATCGCGGCCTTGGCCAAGGCACGTGTTTTATAGAAACGCGCGGCCCACAACCATTTATCGAGACGGACCTTGTCGTCCTCTTCGCTTTTTTGTGCCATTGGATGACCTCATTCTGAAATATCGATGAACTGTACTACCGTTTCTGTCGTGCCATGAATTCCCACACTCTGGATTAGAATGCAGGCATTCCCCCCAGTTGAGGGACGGAAATCCGGACAGTAGATATCTGTCGCCTTTTACCCATTATTCTGCGTGAATACCGCGAATTCGGCCGCACGCGGCCTGAGCGGTTTTTGCCGGTTGAGCACTTTGAAGACATTTGACCATTTGACCGTTGTCGGTTTGCGCGAGTGGGTGGCGCTCCCTGATTTGGGAGTCGCGGGCCTTCGCGCAAAAATCGACACCGGTGCCAGTACCTCCAGCCTGCATGCCACTGACATCGAGCCGTTCGAGCGCGACGGCGAACAATGGGTGCGTTTCACCGCGCACCTGGGCACGGTGGTGCAATTGCGGCACCGGCGTTGCGAAGCACCGCTGGTGACGATGAAGACCATTAAAAGCTCCAACGGTCATGCGCAAGCTCGCTACGTGATCAGCACTACCCTGGCCCTCGGTGATCGGGTCTGGCGGGTCGAGTTCACCCTCGCCTGCCGCAAGTCCATGCGTTATCGCCTGTTACTCGGTTCCAAAGCCCTGATACACGGCCAGTTAGTGGTCAATCCGGGCATCAAGTATGTACAAGACAAGCCGGTGTTCCCGGTATCTACCTCCTCCACAGGTGTTGCATGAAGATCGCTGTGCTGTCGCGGAACCCGCGTCTGTATTCCACCCGTCGTCTGGTCGAAGCCGGTATAGAGCGTGGCCATGAAATGGTGGTGATCGACACCCTGCGCGCCTACATGAACATTGCCAGTCACAAGCCGCAAATCCACTACCGCGGCAAACCGCTGGAGGGTTTCGATGCGGTGATCCCGCGGATCGGCGCATCGGTAACGTTTTATGGCTGCGCGGTGCTGCGCCAGTTCGAAATGATGGGGGTGTTTCCGCTCAACGAATCGGTGGCCATCGCCCGTTCGCGAGACAAGCTGCGTTCGCTGCAGTTGCTGTCGCGCCGGGGGATCGGTTTGCCGGTCACCGGTTTTGCCCACTCCCCGGATGACATTCCCGACTTGATCGAGATGGTCAACGGCGCACCGCTGGTGATCAAAGTGCTGGAAGGCACTCAGGGCATCGGTGTGGTGCTGTGTGAAACGGCGACAGCGGCGGAATCGGTGATCGAGGCGTTCATGGGCCTGAAGCAGAACATCATGGTCCAGGAATACATCAAGGAGGCCGGCGGCGCGGACATTCGTTGTTTCGTGGTCGGCGACAAGGTGATCGCGGCGATGAAACGCCAGGCCAAGCCGGGGGAGTTTCGCTCCAACCTGCATCGCGGTGGCAGTGCGAGCCTGATCAAGATCACGCCGGAAGAACGCATGACGGCATTGCGTGCGGCAAAGGTCATGGGCCTGGCGGTGGCGGGGGTGGATATCCTGCGCTCCAATCACGGCCCGCTGGTGATGGAAGTGAACTCGTCGCCGGGGCTGGAAGGGATTGAAACCACCACCGGGAAGAACGTGGCGGGAATCATCATCGAGCATCTGGAGAAGAACGGCGGGCCGAATATGACTCGGACCAAAGGCAAGGGCTGAGGTTTACCCGGTCCCCTTGTGGCGAGGGAGCTTGCTCCCGCTCGGCTGCGCAGCAGTCGTAAAACCAGAAAACCGTGTTTTAGCTACAAGAACGCGGTTGTCGGGGTCGGGGGATCGGGAGTCCTTCGGCCTCCAGCGGGAGCAAGCTCCCTCGCCACAGAGGTTGTGTACAACGCTAGACAGCATCCCTCGGCAACATCAACCCCAACGGCAAGCGCACTCGCGCTTCCAGCCCACCACCAGGCCGGTTGCGCAACTCGACATTCCCGCCATGCATCGAAGCGATCCGCTTCACGATCGCCAACCCTAGCCCGGTCCCCTTCCCGCCCCGGGCCCGATCACCACGGGTGAACGGGTTGAAGATCGCCTCCAGTTCCGACGGATCGATCCCCGCGCCACGGTCCATCACACTCAACACCACATACGGCGCGCTGGTATCCCCGGACACATACGCCGCCACTTCCACTCCGCTACCGGCGTGATGCAAGGCATTACCGATCAGGTTGTTCAGCAGCCGTTTCATCGACACCCGACGCAGCGGGAACGGCTGGATAGGCTCCAGGCGCAAGTGCACTTTCTCTTCGTTCTGGTTGTACGGCGCGGCGACTTCGCGAACCAGATCGCTCAGGTCCACTTCCTCCACAGACTCGTCACGCCCGTCACGAATGAACGCCAGGAACTGGTCGAGAATCGCGTCCATGTCTTCGATGTCGCGGACCATATCGTCGGTCAGGTCATTGCGGTCGCCCATCAGTTCCAGCGACAGCCGTAAACGGGTGAGCGGCGTGCGCAGGTCGTGGGACACCCCGGCCAGCATCAGCTCCCGTTCACGCCCGGCCTGCTCGACGTCTTCGGCCATTTGGTTGAAGGCGCGATAAACCTCGGTCATCTCGCTTGGTGTATCACTAATCGGCAAACGCACGCTGCGGCCCTGACCGAGTTGCCTCGCGGCATAGACCAGACGTTTGAGCGGTTGATTGAGCTGGCTGACGAAGATCCATGCCGAGGCAGTGGACAGCAGACCGATGGCGAGGAACCAGCCGAGCACATTCCAGATTTTCTGGCCGCGCAACGGATGCGGGTACAGCGGCACTTTCAGCCAGCCATCGCCCAGGCTTGGCGCCCGGACCCACAGCGCCGGCGGCGAGTGCATGCGTAATCTTACTTCGGTGTCGGCCCCCAGTTCTGCCTGCATCTGGCGCTGGTAGATCTCGCTGTATGGCCAGTGCTGTTCGCCTTCCGGTACACCGGCGCCCACCACCCGGATCAGGGTCGCGGCATCGGCGATCTTCGCGCGACTTTCTTCGTCGGCGGCCCAATAGGCACGCAGCGTCAGGGCGACACCGTGGCTGTATTGGCGATCCACCAGCACGTCTTCGTTCATCAACAGATAAACCAGGGTCAGCGCCTTGGAAAACAGGACGACGATCAACACCAGCCACAAGGTGCGGGAGAAGAAGCTCTGGGGGAACCAAACAGGGGTTTTCATGGGATACCGCTACACACTTGCAGGAGCGAGCGATGCTCGCACATTGCGGATCGCGAGTCTGCGGCCAAGGTTCATCTGACCCGCTGTCCGCAAGACCCGCTCCTACAAATCACCAATCACTTCGTGGCGGCGCCATCCGGAACGAACACGTAACCCACGCCCCAGACGGTCTGGATGTAGCGTGGTTTGGATGGATCGGGCTCGATCATCCGGCGCAGACGGGAGATCTGCACGTCGATGGAACGCTCCAGGGCATCCCACTCGCGGCCACGGGCCAGGTTCATCAGCTTGTCGCGGGTCAGTGGCTGACGTGCGTTCATGACCAGGGCCTTGAGTACCGCGAACTCACCGGTGGTGAGCATGTGCACTTCGTCGCCGCGCTTGAGTTCGCGGGTGGCCAGGGACAGTTCGTAGTCACCGAAAGTCACGCTTTCGTCTTCGCTGCCCGGCGCGCCCGGCACCGGCGCTGCCTGACGACGCAAAACCGCTTTGACCCGAGCCATCAGCTCGTCCGGGTTGAACGGCTTGGCCAGGTAATCGTCGGCGCCCAGTTCCAGGCCCTTGATGCGACTCAGCTCGTCGCCCTTGGCGGTGAGCATGATGATCGGAATCTGATTGTTCGCCGTGCGCAGGCGGCGGCAGGCGGTCAGGCCGTCTTCGCCGGGCAGCATCAGGTCGAGGACGACCAGGTTGAACACTTCTCGCGCCAGCAGGCGGTCCATTTGTTCAGTGTTCGGGACGGCGCGGGCACGGTAGCCCTTGCTGACGAAAAAGCGCTCCAGCAGGCTGCTCAGCCCCGGATCGTCGTCAACGATAAGAATTTTTTCGCCTTCAGCAGTTTGTGCAGTGCTGCTCATTGGATGCTCCTTTGATCTCGGCGCGCATTATGGCGTAGCTGCCGTTATACGCACCGTGTGCATTGTTAGCAGATTTTTCCTGCACTGCCAGAAAACCGGCCATTGTGCCTACAGCCTGCGATGCCCCCGAATGACAGAACGCTGGTTATAATGCGCGGCCTTTTGTGTCAGGCAACGTCTGATCGTTATTGCCGGTAGCCGCATTTTTTTCATGGCTCTGGCAGTAATTGTTCGATTTCACGGGTCAACGGGAAACCTTTTTGATCCAGGTAGCGGCGCACGCCAGGCCGCTCAACCAGACTCGCCGAGCCCTTATCTCTGCGCCTGCGAGCCTGCTTTCACAATTTGTCAGGTGGTTTTATGGACAGCATCAACAGCCGCATCGCCGAGGAACTCGGTGTACGCCCACAACAGGTCGAAGCGGCCGTCGCGCTACTCGATGAAGGCTCCACGGTACCCTTCATCGCCCGCTACCGGAAAGAAGTGACCGGCAGCCTCGATGACACGCAACTGCGTCATCTGGAAGAGCGTCTGCGCTACCTGCGAGAACTCGACGAACGGCGTATCAGCATCCTCGCCAGCATCGAAGAGCAAGGCAAGCTGACCCCGCAACTTGAGCGCGACATCAAGCTGGCCGACACCAAGACCCGCCTCGAAGACTTGTACCTGCCGTACAAGCAGAAGCGCCGCACCAAGGGCCAGATCGCCCTGGAAGCCGGCCTCGGCGAGTTGGCTGACGGTTTGTTCAACGACCCGACCCTGAGCCCGGAAACAGAAGCCGCGCGCTTCATCGACGCCGAAAAAGGCGTGGCCGATGTGAAGGCCGCCCTCGAAGGCGCCAAATACATCCTGATGGAACGCTTCGCCGAAGACGCCGGCCTGCTGGACAAGCTGCGCAGCTACCTCAAGCAGGAAGCGACCCTCAGTGCCCGCGTAATCGCCGGCAAGGAAGAGGAAGGCGCCAAGTTCCGCGACTACTTCGAACACGACGAACCGCTGAAAAGCATGCCATCGCACCGCGCGCTGGCGATTTTCCGTGGCCGCAACGAAGGCATTCTCAGTTCCGCGCTGAAGGTCGGCGACGAACTGCCGGGCACCATGCACCCGTGCGAAGGCATGATCGGCCAGCAATTCGGCATCCAGAACCAGAACCGTGCCGCCGACAAATGGCTGGGCGAAGTGGTGCGCTGGACCTGGAAGGTCAAGCTCTACACCCATCTGGAAACCGACCTGCTGGGCGAGCTGCGCGACGGCGCCGAGACCGAAGCGATCAATGTGTTCGCCCACAACCTGCACGACCTGCTGCTGGCCGCGCCGGCCGGCCCGCGTGCGACCCTGGGCCTCGACCCGGGCCTGCGCACCGGCTGCAAGGTGGCCGTGGTCGACTCCACCGGCAAACTGCTGGACCACGCCACGGTTTACCCGCACGTGCCGCATAACAAGTGGGACCAGACCCTCGCCGTGCTCGCCGCCCTGTGCGCCAAGCATTCGGTGGACCTGATCGCCATCGGCAACGGCACGGCCAGCCGTGAAACCGACAAACTCGCTGCTGAACTGATCAAAAAATACCCAGCCATGAAGATGACCAAAGTCATGGTCTCCGAGGCCGGTGCATCGGTTTACTCGGCGTCGGAACTGGCCTCCAAGGAATTCCCGGACCTCGACGTGTCGATCCGTGGCGCGGTGTCGATTGCCCGTCGTCTGCAGGATCCACTGGCTGAGCTGGTGAAGATCGATCCGAAATCCATCGGCGTCGGCCAGTACCAGCACGACGTGTCGCAGCTGAAACTGGCGCGCGGCCTGGACGCGGTGGTCGAGGACTGCGTGAACGCCGTGGGCGTCGACGTCAACACCGCCTCCGTGGCGCTGCTGGCGCGCATCTCCGGCCTCAACGCGACCCTGGCGCAAAACATCGTCAGCCACCGCGACGAACACGGCGCGTTCAAAACCCGCGCCGCGTTGAAAAAAGTCGCGCGCCTGGGTGAAAAAACCTTCGAACAGGCCGCCGGCTTCCTGCGCGTGATGAACGGCGACAACCCGCTGGATTCGTCTGCGGTTCACCCGGAAGCCTATCCGCTGGTGCAGCGCATTGCCGCTGAAACCGACCGTGACATTCGCTCGCTGATCGGCGACGCCGCGTTCCTCAAGCGTCTGGATCCGAAGAAGTACACCGACGAAACGTTCGGCCTGCCGACAGTCACCGACATCCTGCAAGAGCTGGAAAAACCAGGTCGCGACCCGCGGCCCGAGTTCAAGACTGCAGAGTTCCAGGACGGCGTCGAAGACCTCAAGGACCTGCAACCGGGGATGATCCTCGAAGGCGTGGTGACCAACGTGACCAACTTCGGTGCGTTCGTCGACATCGGCGTGCATCAGGACGGTTTGGTGCATATCTCCGCGCTTTCGGAGAAATTCATCAAGGATCCGCGCGAAGCGGTGAAAGCCGGTGATGTGGTGAAAGTGAAGGTCATGGAAGTCGACATCCCGCGTAAACGCGTTGGGCTGTCGATGCGCATGAGCGACACCCCGGGCGAGAAAATCGACGGTGCCCGTGGTGCGCGTCCGGGTTCGGCCCCGCGCCAATCGCAGAACACCGCACCGCGCAAGGAAACCACGGCAGCGGCCCCGACCAACAACGCCATGGCGTCGCTGTTCGCCAACGCCAAGCAGTTGAAGAAACGCTGATGGATATCCCTGCCGGGCTGACCGAAAGCGCGTTTTTCAAGCTGCTGGGGTGTCGCTTGCACAGCCTGGAGACCGGGGTGGCGCAAGTCGCCCTGGGGCTTGAGCCAGAACTGCGCAATCGTGGCGGCAAACTGCATGGCGGGGCCTTATTCAGTCTGGTGGACATTGCCATGGGGCTGGCCTGTTCCAGCACCCACGGCTTTGACCAGCAGAGCGCGACCATCGAATGCAAGATCAACTACATCCGCGCCGTCGCCGACGGTGAAGTGATGTGCACGGCGCGGGTGATCCACCCGGGCCGTCGCACGCTGGTGGTCGAAGCCGATGTGATGCAAGGCGACAAACTGGTCGCAAAAGCACAAGGCACGTTCGCTGTCCTGTAGATACTCTTCATCAATTTGAGTTAATTTCGACGCTGTGACTGCAGCGTCGGAGTTTCCACAGGGGATTGCGGCGATCAACTCCTGGCTGGCTGACAGCAGGCCAGTGCGGCCCAAAAACCAGGCGAAAACGCCAGTTTTAACTTCACCCTTGTAGACCGTCTTGCCCACCCCCATATTGGGGCGACTGACGCGTGAAGGAATCCAACTTGAGCGAACTTCTCAACCGCCGCCTGGCTCTGCTTGGCGAGCGCGCTAACCTCTCTCTGCTCGAACAGTGCCTTCACGGCATCGAACGTGAATGCCTGCGAGTAACGGGCGAAGGGCGCCTGGCGCAAACGCCGCACCCCGAAGCATTGGGTTCCGCGCTGACCAACGAACAGATCACCACCGACTATTCCGAGTCGCTGCTGGAGTTCATCACGCCTGCCCTGCCAGACCCGGCACAGATGCTGGCGAGCCTGGACAGGATTCACCGTTTTGCCTACAGCAAGCTCGGCAACGAGTACCTGTGGAGTCCTTCGATGCCGTGCCCGTTGCCGGCCGAGGAAGACATCCCGATTGCTTATTACGGCACCTCCAACATTGGTCAGCTCAAGTACGTCTATCGCAAGGGCCTGGCCCTGCGTTACGGCAAGACCATGCAGTGCATCGCCGGGATTCACTACAACTTTTCCCTGCCGGAAAAGCTCTGGCCGCTGCTTAAAGAGGCCGAAGGCTTTGACGGCACCGATCGCGATTATCAATCGTCGGCCTACATCGCGCTGATCCGCAATTTCCGCCGCTACAGCTGGCTGCTGATGTACCTGTTCGGTGCGTCCCCCGCGCTGGACGCCAGTTTCCTGCGTGGACGCTCGCATCAGCTGGAACAACTGGATCCGGACACCTTGTACCTGCCGTACGCCACCAGCCTGCGCATGAGCGACCTGGGTTACCAGAGCAACGCCCAGGCCGGTTTGACACCGTGCTACAACGATCTGACCAGCTACACCGACAGCCTGCGCAAAGCGGTGGCCACGCCGTATCCGCCGTACGTCGAGATCGGTACGCACCAGGACGGCGAATGGGTTCAGCTCAACACCAACATCCTGCAGATCGAAAACGAGTACTACTCCAACATCCGTCCGAAACGCGTGACCTACACCGGTGAGCGGCCAATTCAGGCGCTGGTGGCCCGTGGCATTCAGTACGTCGAAGTGCGTTGCCTGGACATCAACCCGTTCCTGCCGATGGGCATCGACCTCACCGAGTCGCGGTTCCTCGACGCGTTCCTGCTGTACTGCGCGCTGAACGACAGCCCTCTGCTGACCAGTACCTCGTGCGGCAACGCGACCTCGAACTTCCTCAGCGTGGTCAAGGAAGGTCGTCGTCCGGGCCTGCAACTGCAACGCGACGGGCAAGCGGTGGACCTGAAGGAATGGGCTGGCGAGTTGCTGGAAAAGATCGCGCCACTGGCGGCGTTGCTGGATCAAACCCACGGCGGCGATGCCCACAGCAAAGCGCTGGACGTTCAATTGGCCAAGGTCAAGGACTCGTCCCTGACGCCATCGGCCCAGGTGCTGGCGGCGATGGCCGAGCACAAGGAAAGCTTTGCACAGTTCTCCCTGCGTCAGAGCCAGGCGCACGCGGATTTTTTCCGCAGCGAGCCGCTTTCAAACGAAGAACAGGCGAGATTTGAAGAACTGGCGCGCTCGTCGCTGGCTCAACAAGTGACGCTTGAACAGAACGAAGTCGGCGATTTCGATGTGTTTGTCGGGTCGTATCAGGCGAGCATTCTGGCGATCAGCAACTAAACGCAAACCTCTGTGGCGAGGGAGCTTGCTCCCGCTCGGCTGCGCAGCAGCCGTAAAATCTGCGACCGTGTTTAATCAGACACACCTTCGCTGTTTTTGGGAGTCCTTCGGCCTCCAGCGGGAGCAAGCTCCCTCGCCACAAAAGCAATACACGACTATTCTCCCTTAGAATTTTCCGCTCATAAGTTAATTCTAAAAAGTTATTTATTTCCAAGTTCTTATATCATTTAGTCTCCTTTCACGCCGACACTCGGTCGTCTGACAAGGAGCTTCCCGATGAAACTGACTTCCCCTCTTCGCCTCCTGGCAGCCGCGTCTCTGGCTGCGGCGAGTTTCCTGGCTCAGGCGGCAGACGTGACCGTTGCCTACCAGACCACCGTTGACCCGGCCAAGGTTGCCCAGGCCGACGGCACTTACGAAAAGGCCACCAAGGCCAACATCAACTGGCGCAAATTCGACAGTGGGGCCGACATCATCGCCGCCATCGCTTCCGGCGACGTGCAGATCGGTTACCTCGGTTCCAGCCCCCTGACCGCTGCAATCACCCGCAAAGTTCCGGTGGAGACCTTTCTCATCGCCACCCAGATCGGTGCCGCCGAAGCGCTGGTCGCGCGCGACGGTTCCGGGATCAAGACCCCACAAGACCTGATCGGCAAGAAAATCGCCGTACCGTTCGTTTCCACCGGCCACTACAGCCTGCTGGCCGCGCTGAAACACTGGAACATCGACCCATCGAAAGTCACCGTGCTCAACCTCGCTCCACCGGCGATCATCGCGGCCTGGAAACGCGGTGATATCGACGCCACCTATGTATGGGACCCGGCCCTCGGAGTGGCCAAGGAAAACGGCAAAGTGTTGATCACTTCCGGCGAACTGGCCAAGTTCGGCGCGCCGACCTTCGACGCCTGGATCGTGCGTAAGGATTTCGCCGAGAAGCACCCGGAAATCGTCACCGCGTTCGCCAAAGTGACCCTCGATGCCTATGCCGACTACCGCAAAGACCCAAAAGCCTGGCTGGCCAACCAAAGTAACGTCGACAAACTGGTGAAACTCTCCGGTGCCAAGGCCAGCGACATTCCGTTGCTGCTGCAAGGCAACGTGTACCCGCTGGCGGCTGATCAGGTGATCACCCTCGGCGCGCCGACCACCAAAGCCATCACCGACACCGCGGTGTTCCTCAAGGAACAGGGCAAGGTCGAGGCTGTGCTGCCCGATTACGCGCCGTACGTCAGCGCCAAGTACATCACCAATTGATCGGGAGTTAACCGCGATGGCTTTGCTTCATCTGGAGCGCATCAGCGCACAGTACCCCGGTGCAGCGGAACCTGTGCTGGCGGATATTTCCTTGAGCCTGGGGCCCCGGCAATTGCTGGTTGCCCTCGGCCCGTCCGGCAGTGGCAAGACCTCGCTGTTGAACCTGATTGCCGGTTTCGTCGAACCCAGTTCCGGGCGCATCACCCTTGACGGTATGCCGGTCAAAGGCCCGAGCGCCGAGCGCGGCGTGGTGTTTCAGGACGACGCCCTGCTGCCTTGGCAGGACGTGCTGGCCAACGTCGGCTTCGGTCTGGAACTGGCTGGTGTCGCCCGGGATAAACGCGAAATCCGTGCCCGGGAAATGCTCGCGCTGGTGGACCTTTGCGGTTTCGAAAATCGCCGAATCTGGCAGCTATCGGGCGGGCAGAAGCAACGTGTCGGCCTCGCTCGCGCCCTCGCAGCAGACCCTCGGGTTTTGCTCATGGATGAGCCCTTCGGTGCGCTCGATGCCTTCACCCGCGAACAGATGCAGGAGCTGCTGCTGCAAGTCTGGCAGCGCACCGCCAAACCGGTGTTCCTGATTACCCACGACATTGAAGAAGCGGTGTTCCTCGCCACGGATCTGATTCTGCTCGCCCCGAACCCCGGGCAAATCGTCGAGCGCCTGAGCCTGGACTTCGGTCAGCGTTACGCCGCTGGCGAGTCGGCACGGGCAATCAAATCCGATCCGCGTTTTATCGAAACCCGCGAACACGTGCTCGCCAAAGTGTTCTCCCAACGCAGCACCGTCCAGCGACAGGAGCGCGCATGAGCAGTAGCTATGAAATTCCCGCCGCGACGGTGAAGCCGGGTTCGACAGCGATTGCGCTGCGTCGCAGTTTGAACACGCGCTGGATCAGCGTTCTGACACTGGTCGCTCTCGTTGCCATTTGGTGGGCCGTCACTGCCACGGGGTTGATCGAACCGCTGTTTCTGCCGCCGCCCTCCGCCGTACTGCAAAAAGGCTGGCTGCTGGTGACCAGCGGCTACATGGATTCGACCTTGTGGCAGCATTTGGGCGCAAGCCTCAGCCGTATTGGCCTGGGCCTGGGCTTCGCGGTGCTGACCGCCGTGCCGGTGGGCATTGCCATCGGCCACAATCGCATCGCTCGCGGCATTCTCGATCCGCTGATCGAGTTTTACCGCCCGATTCCACCGCTGGCTTATCTGCCGCTGATCGTGATCTGGTGCGGCATCGGTGAGTTGTCGAAAGTTTTGTTGATCTATCTGGCGATCTTCGCCCCGATCGCGATTGCCACCGCCACTGGCGTGCGCACCGTCGACCCGGCGAAATTACGCGCCGCGCAGTCGCTGGGTGCGACCCGCGCACAGTTGATTCGGCATGTGATTCTGCCCAGTGCCTTGCCGGACATTTTGACCGGTGTGCGCATTGGCCTGGGTGTGGGTTGGTCGACGCTGGTTGCCGCCGAGTTGATCGCCGCCACCAGCGGTTTGGGCTTCATGGTGCAGTCGGCCGCGCAATTCCTGGTCACCGATGTGGTGGTGCTGGGGATTCTGGTGATCGCGCTGATCGCCTTCGCCATGGAAATGGGCTTGCGTGCGCTGCAACGCAAACTGGTGCCATGGCATGGCCAGGCTCACTGAATATTCAACCTGTGGGAGCCTGTGTGGCGAGGGGGCTTGCCCCCGTTGGGTTGCGAAGCAGCCCTTAAATTTCTGATATACCAAAGATCTTGTGAGTGCTACGCACTCAAACGGGGGCAAGCCCCCTCGCCACAGGTCGCTCCCACAGTCGGCATCCCGGATTGAAGAGAACCACCATGAGTAACTTGACCATCGTCCCTCTCAGCTGCGCCCTCGGCGCGCAAATCAGCGGCATCGACATCAGCCAGCCGCTGAATGCGGAACAACGCGACGCCATCGAGCAGGCGTTGCTCAAGTATCAGGTGCTGTTTTTCCGTAACCAGCCAATTGACCCGCGACAGCAAGCACGCTTCGCCGCCTATTTCGGCGACCTGCATATTCACCCGATCTACCCGAACGTGCCGGAACAACCCGAAGTATTGATCCTCGACACCGCCGTCACCGACGTGCGGGACAATGCGATCTGGCACACCGACGTAACCTTCCTGCCAACCCCGGCCATGGGCGCGGTACTCAGCGCCAAACTGCTGCCCGAATTTGGCGGCGACACGCTGTGGGCCAGCGGCATTGCCGCGTATGAAGCGTTGTCCGCGCCGATGAAAGCCTTGCTCGAAGGGCTGACCGCTACCCACGATTTCACCCGTTCGTTCCCGCTGGAGCGCTATGGCAATACACCCGAAGCCCTGGCGCAGTGGGAAGAAGCGCGGCGCAAGAATCCGCCGTTGTCGCATCCGGTGATTCGCACGCATCCGGTGAGCGGGCGCCGGTCGTTGTTCGTCAATGAAGGGTTCACATCGAAGATCAATGAGTTGTCGGAGACGGAAAGCGAGGCGATTCTGAAATTCTTGTTCGCCCACGCCACACGGCCGGAATTCACCATCCGCTGGCGCTGGCAGAAAGACGACATCGCGTTCTGGGACAACCGCGTGACCCAGCATTACGCAGTAGATGATTACCGCCCGGCGCGGCGGGTGATGCAGCGGGCGACGGTGTTGGGGGATGTGCCGTTTTTCCGGTGATCAGCCAGTTTTGTACTGACATTGTTGGCCCCATCGCGGTGCAAGCCCGCGATGGGCACCGAACACTTACTCCGCCGTCGAAGGCTTCTCCCACAAATTGATCCCGCCCTCTTGGGCAAATCGATCAATCTCCGCCAGTTCTTCCACGCTAAAGCTCAGGTTCTTCAACGCCCCGACGTTCTCGACAATCTGCTCCGGCCGGCTCGCACCGATCAGCGCCGAGGTCACTCGTGGGTCGCGCAGGGTCCAGGCCAGCGCCAACTGCGCCAGGCTCTGACCTCGGCGTTTGGCAATTTCATTGAGCGCCCGCACATGGGCGATGTTGGCTTCGGACAGGTGAGACGCCTGTAACGAATCACCGCCCGGACGGTTGACCCGCGCATCCGCTGGCACGCCATTAAGGTACTTGTCGGTCAACAGCCCTTGAGCCAACGGCGTGAAGGCGATCACGCCGGTACCGAGTTCATCGGTGGTATCCAGCAGGTCCTTTTCCACCCAGCGGTTGAGCAGGTTATAGGCCGGTTGGTGGATCAGCAGCGGGACTTTCCACTCTTTCAGCAACCCGGCGATTTCACGGGTTTTCACCCCGGAATAGGACGAGATGCCGATGTACAGCGCCTTGCCCTGCTGCACGGCGGAGGCCAGGGCGCTGGCGGTTTCTTCCAGTGGCGTGTCCGGGTCGAAGCGATGGGAATAGAAGATGTCCACGTAGTCGAGGCCCAGGCGTTGCAGGCTCTGGTCGAGGCTGGCCAGCACGTACTTGCGTGAACCGCCGCCCTGACCGTACGGGCCGGCCCACATGTCCCAACCGGCCTTGCTGGAGATGATCAACTCGTCGCGGTACTGCTTGAAGTCTTCACGCAGCAAACGGCCGAAGTTGATCTCGGCGCTGCCATAGGGCGGGCCGTAGTTGTTGGCCAGGTCGAAGTGGTTGATGCCCAGGTCGAACGCTGTACGCAACAATGAGCGTTGGGTGTCTATCGGCGTGCTGTCACCGAAGTTGTGCCACAGGCCCAGGGACAGTGCCGGCAGCACCAGCCCGCTGCGACCAACGCGGCGATAAGGGATGGAGCCGTAGCGGTTTTCGGCAGCGGTGTAGGTCATCGAATCCTCTCTTGTCCGTCTTGAATGGGGTATCGACTGCTTTGCGAGCGGCCCAGCATACGCCCAGATAAACGTCAGAAAACCCCGGATTCGACTAATTGCTGAAACGTTTCACAGATTATTAAATCTGACCCACCGCATAGCGCCGATATCCACTCCCAACGTTTACGCCGACAACTCACGCAACGCGGCAGCCGCCAAAAAACCAGATCTTGAGCTGTATCGCTGATCTCGTCTGACCGTCTGGTCGATACGCTCAAGCAATTGCTCAGGGAGCGTGGCATTGAAGCGCACCGACTTGCCGAAATAAGGCGTGATATCGAATTCGACCACACCCCACACGCCGCCAGCGTAATCAGGGTTATCCAGATGAGCGTCAATCTCACGCACCTGCGGAAGTGGATCACCATCGGCGACCAGACCTTCGTAGTGCAAAGCCAACGCTTCTTTCACGTTTTCAAATGCCTGCGCCACAGTAGCGCCCGCGGAGAAGCACCCCGGCACGTCCGGGATAATCACTCCGTATTCTGAGTCGGCATCCTTGTGCAGAACGACCGGGAATTTCATTTCGATGAGTCCTTCCTGTGATGTGGCCCCTTCGAGGCTCTCGTTTCCGATGTCGGGCCTCATTTCAGACCCGCCTGTTTCAATATGCTGTTGATCGTTCCTTTTGGAAGATCCGAATCAGGGTGTTTTATCGTCACCCTGCCTGACTTGCACGAATGCTCGTACTGATGATGGCTACCTTTCACGCCACCAGATACCAACCATCCTCCTCGATCATCCTGATCATTTCCCGACTTCGCATCACCTTCGTCCTTGTGGGCAGCATCTGCTGAGCACACTACGCGATGATCACACCCTAAATACACACGATACACACTCTGATAAATATTAGCCGAACACAAGCAGGCCGGATTGCCCGCAGACCATCGGTTACCGGGCGCCCGCAAACACTTCCCCCAACCAATCCACAAACACCCGAACCCGTGGCGACATGTGTCGGTTGTGTGGATACAGCACCGAAACCGGCATCGGCGGCGGTGGTGTGTCGACCAGGACTTCCTGCACCAGCCCTTGGGAAATCTGCGTTGCCATTCGGTAATGCGGGCACTGGATCAGCCCCAACCCGGCAATCGCCGAGGCCGCGTAAATTTCCGCACCGAACACTGACAGCGCGCCATCGATGGCCACTTCCTTGAGTTCGCCATCGACCATGAATTCGAACGGGAACAACTTGGCGGTGGTGCGCGAAACGTAGTTCACCGCGCGGTGGCGGCTCAGGTCGTCGAGGCTTTTCGGTTCGCCGTATTTGCGCAGGTAGGCGGGGCTGGCGCAGGTGATCTGGCGCAAGTTGGCGACACGTTTTCCGATCAGCGCCGAGTCGCCCAAGGTGCCTGCGCGCAACACGCAATCAACGCCTTCGGCGATCAGGTCGACGAAGCGGTCAGCTTCGCTGATGGACAACTCGATATCCGGGTAGCGCGCCATGAATTGCGGCAATGCCGGGATCACGAAGTGTTTGGCCAACGTGCCGTGCAAATCCACTCGCAATCGGCCCTTCGGCGCCACGCCGCGAAATGCCAGTTCGGCTTCTTCCAGTTCCGCCAGCAACTGCACGCAACGCAGGTAATACGCCTCGCCATCCAGGGTCGGACGCACCTTGCGGGTGCTGCGCTCCAATAAACGGGTGCCGAGCCAGGCTTCGAACTGGTTCAGCGTGTGAGTCAGGGTCGCCCGCGGCAGGTTCAGGTCATCGGCCGCCAGGGTGAAGCTGCTGCGCTCGTAGATCCGCACGAACACCTTCATCGCTTTGACTTGGTCCACGGGTCACTCCTGGCGCTCGATTGTTGGCGATTATTGAATAGTCAAGGCAACTCTCGTGCATTTATCGACCTGAGTAAACATGTGAAATTGACTCCACACCCAAGCCACTCCAAGGAATCAACGCCATGACTACTCAAACTTCGAAAGTTGCCATCGTGACCGGCGCCTCCCGCGGCATCGGCGCTGTGATTGCCAAACAACTGGCCAGCGAAGGTTTCGCCGTCGCCATCAACTACGCCAGCAGCGCCACTGAAGCCTCAAAACTGGTTGTGGAACTGCGTCAGGCCGGCCACCGCGTCATAGCGATCAAGGCCGATGTGGCCAATGCCGATGATGTACGCCAGCTGTTCGACGAGACCGAAACCCAACTGGGCAAGATCGACGTGCTGGTCAACAACGCGGGCATCCTCAAGGTTCTGCCACTGGCGCAACACAGCGATGAACTGTTCGACCAGAACTTCAACATCCACGCTCGCGGCACCTTCAACACCCTGCGTGAAGCGGCAACCCGCCTGAACAGCGGTGGCCGGATCATCAACTTCTCCAGCAGCACCGTTGGCATGAACCTGCCGGGCTACGCGGTGTACATCGCCAGCAAAGCGGCGGTGGAGTCCCTGACCCAGGTGTTCGCCAAGGAAATGCGCGGTCGCAACATCACCGTCAACGCCGTGGCTCCTGGCCCGGTCGCCACCGACCTGTTCCTGCATGGCAAGAGCGAAGAGCAGATCCAGAACTTCGCCAAGATGGCGCCGCTCGAACGCCTGGCGCAACCAGAAGACATCTCCCGCGTCGTGTCCTTCCTGGTCGGCCCCGATTCGGCCTGGGTCAACGGGCAAATCCTGCGGGTCAATGGCGGGTTGGTTTAAACCTCAACTTTTCCGAATATCCGAGATTAAGGTGAAGCTCATGAAAAACGTCATTCTCATCACCGGCGCCGGTACCGGTATCGGCAAGCTCGCCGCAGAGTCCCTCGCCCAGGCCGGGCACATCGTTTACGCCAGCATGCGTGACGTGAACGGTCGCAACGCTGCACGGGCCGAGGGCATTCGCCTCTGGGCCAAAGAGCAAAATGTTGAGCTATACCCGCTGGAACTGGACGTGTTGTCGCAAGATTCGGCGGACGCCGCGGTCGCAACCATCGTCGAGCAGCAAGGTCGCCTGGACGTAGTGATGCAGAACGCCGGGCACTTGGTGATCGGCCCGACCGAGGCCTTCACCGCCGAAGAAATCATGAAAGTCTTCGACACCAATTTCTACGGCGCCCAACGAGTCAGTCGTGCGGTGTTGCCACAGATGCGGGCCCAGGCTTCAGGATTAGTGCTGTGGATCAGCAGCACCACGACCAAGGGCGGTTTCCCACCGTTCATGGGGCCATACGCGGCGGCGAAAGCGGCGATGGACTCCCTGGCGGTGAGCATGTCCTACGAATTGACGCGCTTTGGCATTGAAACCTCGATTGTGGTGCCCGGGGCGTTCACGCGCGGCACTGATCATTTCCCGAGCGCGGGCAAACCGGCCGACGTAGCACGCAGCGACGCCTATGCTCGATATGACGGGGTAATGGATAAAGTGGGCGAACGTTTGAGCGCGTTGACACCGGAGGATGCCGATCCACAAGCAGTGGCCGATGACATCGTGCGGATTGTCGGCCTGGCGCAGGGTTCACGGCCGGCCCGGTCGGTGATCGACTTTGTCGGGGATGGCGCGGCACAAGTGCTGGAGGTAGCGGAGCGGGTTCGGGTGGATTTCGCCAAGCGGATTGGTATTGATGATTTGCTTAGTGTGAATCTGTAAGGACGCCTTCGCGGGCAAGCCTCGCTCCTACAGGGATTGTGTCGGACGGCAATCCCGTAATCGACGCGAATCCGTAGGGGCGAGGCTTGCCCGCGAAGGCAGCCTCAAGGACAACGCACATCTGAAGGGAGAAACTCACCATGCACACCGCGATCATCATCTTCTTCGGCCTGGTCCTGCTGGCACTGATGCTGTTTATCGGCGAGAAAATCGGTTTCTCCCGCCAGACCCTGGCCTACAGTTTTGTCGTGCTATGGCTGGCGTTGACCTTGATCAACGGCGCGGTCGGCATGGTCAACGCCGGCCAGCCGTTGAGTACGGAACTGGTGGTGGGTAGCGCGGTGTTCGGCGTGCCGGTGGCGGCGCTGGTGTTGTTCATGGCGATGAGCAACGCCTGAGCGCCACCGGTGCTCGATCAACGCACCAGGTGCAGGAACTGCATATGGCGTTCGTACTGGTCGAGGATGTCGTTGATGACCTGCTCCTTGGTGTAGCCCACCAGATCGTAGTCCTGGCTGCCCTCGCGCAAATGCACTTCGGCGCGGTGGTAACGGCGGTTGTTGAGTTGCTTGGAGCCCATGCCGCCACGGGCGAAGGACGGCGTGAAGTAACCGCGCATCTGCACCTGATAGATGAACGGATGCAGTTCGCCATGACCGATTTCCAGGCTGACGTTGTCATTGGCCGGATCGGGCTGAGTGACCACGTGCAGGCCCTTCTCGACAAACACGGAGGTCACTTCTTCAATCGCCGGGCGCACCGTCGTATCAAGGAAGCGATAGACCTCATCACGAGACGGGAAATGCACCGCCTGACTCAAGCGCTGACGCCAACCGCCGCGCCGCGATCCGGACACTGGCGCGAGGGAATGCAATTGCGCGATCTGCTTCTGCGATTCCAGATAAAACGCCTTGTGCAGCCCCCACATCATCAGCAGCAAAATCATCGAGAACGGCAACGAGGTCAGCACCACCGCTGACTTCAAGGCGTCGATGCTGCCGGAGAACAACAGCGCGCTGGTCACCAGCGCCGTCATCGCGCCCCAGAACACTCGCAGCCATTTCGGCCCGTCTTCATCGGGATTACCGCCCTTGGCGGACAAGGTCGACAACACCACAGTGCCCGAGTCGGCGGATGTCACAAAGAACACGAAGCTGATGAACACCGTCACCGCGATCACGGTTTTGCTCCACGGGTAGGTTTCCAGCAGCAGGTACAGGGTCATCGACGGATTATCGATGGCCGACATACCGAGCGCGCTCATGCCGTGGTTGAGGACCTGATCGATGGCGCTGTTGCCGAAGATCGACATCCACGCCAGGGTGAAACCCAGCGGGATCAGCAGCACGCCGAAGACGAATTCACGGATGGTCCGGCCCCGGGAAATCCGCGCGATGAACAGGCCCACGAACGGCGCCCATGCAATCCACCAGGCCCAGTAGAACACCGTCCAGCCGCCCAGCCAGTCGCTGGGTTTGTCATAGGCGTAGAGGTCGAAACTCTTCATCGGCAAGGCGCCGAGGTAATCGCCCAGGTTCTGGATCAGCGTATTGAGCAAGTGCTGAGTGGGGCCGGCGAACAATACGAACAGCAGCAGCGCACAGGCCAACAGCATGTTGATGTCGGACATCACTCGCACGCCCTTGTCGACGCCGGACACCGCGACGATGATCGCCGCGCCCATCATCAGCGTGATCAGCCCGACCTGAACCCATTGGGTATGGGCGATGCCGAACAGGTAGTCGAGCCCTGAGTTGAGGTGCAATACGCCAAAGCCCATGTCGGCACCGAGGCCGAATACCGTGGCGATGATGCCGAAGCCGTCCACCGCGTAGCCGATGGGGCCGTTGATGCGCTTGCCGATCAGCGGGTACAGCGCCGAACGCAGGGCCAGCGGCAGGTTATGTCGATAGGCGAAATAGGCCAGCGCCATGCCGACGAACGCGAACACGCCCCACCCGTGCAGACCCCAGTGCAGAAACAGAATCTGCATCGCCTGACGCGCCGCATCCGCCGTGCCGGCCTCGCCTTGCGGTGGTTGCGCCAAGTGCGTCAGCGGTTCAGACACGCAAAAGAAAAACAGCGTGATGCTGATCCCGGCGGCGAACAGCATGCCGGCCCAGGACAAGTAGCTGAATTCGGGTTCGTCGTGGTCGGCACCGAGCTTGATCTTGCCGTAGCCGGACAAGGCGGTGACCACCACGAAGACCAGATACAGCGTCATCGCGAGCATGTAGTACCAGCCGACCGTATTGGCCGCCCAGTTTTGCGCTTCCAGAAGCCAGGCACCGGCCTGTTCGGGTATCGCCATGACCACGACGGCGAACAACAAAATGAAGGTCGCCGCGAAATAAAACACCGGCGGATTCATGCGGACCAGGCCGCTTGCGGGGATGGACGATGCACTCATGAAAGGTGCATCTCGAGGGGGGAAAACGTGGCTGTATAAATCGGACTCAGCAAAGGCAAGCCTCCTGTTGTGAGCGGGCAGCGAACCACCGGTTTAACTTGAATGAACGGTCAAGTTAAACATGGATAGGGGGCTAAGGACTAATCGCAGGGCTCGGCGGTATTTTCGTACGCAGGCTCAGGGAAGGGCTGTGGCGAGGGAGCTTGCTCCCGTTGGGCCGCGAAGCGGCCCCCAAAAATCGTGCCCCCATTCATATGGATAAACGGCGTTGTCTGTATTGGCGGTTGCTACGCAACCGAGCGGGAGCAAGCTCCCTCGCCACAAAAGCGCAATGCGCTATCGATTACTTCTGCGTCCCATCATCATGCTGCAGATTCGCCTGGGTCAGGTTGCATCCCGCCGGCACGCTGCGGGTCAGCCAGACGTTGCCGCCGATGGTCGAGCCCTTGCCGATGGTGATCCGCCCCAGAATCGTCGCCCCGGCATAGATCACCACGTCGTCCTCAACGATCGGATGCCGCGGATGGCCCTTCTGCAACTGGCCGTCTTCGTCCGCCGGAAAGCGCTTGGCGCCGAGGGTGACCGCCTGATAAATCCGCACGCGCTCACCAATGATCGCAGTCTCGCCGATCACCACGCCCGTCCCATGATCGATGAAGAAGCTGCGACCGATCTGCGCCCCCGGATGGATGTCGATACCGGTGGCCGAGTGGGCGATTTCCGCGCTGATCCGCGCCAGCAACGGCAACCCGGCGCGGTACAAATGGTGAGCCAGGCGATGGTGGATCACCGCCAGAATCCCCGGGTAGCAGAGCAATACTTCATCGACACTGCGAGCCGCCGGGTCGCCGTGATAGGCCGCCAGCACGTCGGTGTCCAGCAGAGTGCGCAGCCCCGGCAAAGCGAGGGCGAAGTCCTGAATGATCTGAATGGTCTTGGCTTCGACTTCAGTGGCGGCCTCGGCACTGTGGCGAGCGGCATAACGCAGTTCGAGCCGCGCCTGCGCCAGCAACGCGTTCAGTGCCACGTCCAGCGTGTGGCCGACGTAGAAGTCTTCACTCTCCTCGCGCAAATCCACTGGCCCCAATCGCATCGGGAACAACGCACCGCATAAGGCTTCGAGAATGTCCGCCATGGCCGCTCGGGACGGCAACTCGCGACCGCCCTGCTCGCCGCTGGCGCGGCCGTTTTGTGCGCGCCACTGGTCGCGCGCCGTACGCAGTTGGCTGACGATGGTCTGCAATTGCCAATGGCTGGAACGCTCGCTCACGGTAAAAACTCCTCACGGGCGGCCGGACGGTCTGGCCGCGTCAACGGCGATTACTTTACGGCAACCGCTTGCAGCCGAATTAAGAACCAATAGTGCTGGGAACAACACTTTTGGCTATAAGCGATTGGCAGTTGCCCGACTAAATACCCGTGCCTATAGTCCTGACATCTTCCTCCGCCAGTACGGACCCATGATCAAACAACAACTTGCCCGCTTTAACCGCCTCGACCTGCTCGGCCACCCTACTCCCCTGGAAAAACTCGAACGCCTGTCGACCTGGCTGGGGCGCGATGTGTACGTCAAACGCGATGACCTGACGCCATTGGCATTGGGTGGCAACAAGCTGCGCAAACTTGAGTACCTGGCCGCCGATGCCTTGGCCCAGGGCGCCGATACGTTGATCACCGCTGGCGCGATCCAGTCCAACCACGTACGCCAGACTGCTGCCATTGCGGCCAAGCTTGGCCTGGGCTGCGTGGCCCTGCTGGAAAATCCCCTCGGCACCGACGACAGCAACTATGTCGGCAACGGCAATCGGCTGTTGCTGGATCTGTTCGACGCCAAGGTCGAGCTGGTCGAAAACCTCGACAATGCCGACCAACAATTGGAAGCGCTGGCCGCGCGTCTGCGCAGCAATGGCAAGAAACCGTATCTGGTGCCGATTGGTGGCTCCAATGCCTTGGGTGCTTTGGGTTATGTGCGTGCAGGCCTGGAGCTGGCCGAGCAGATCAAGGACACCGGGCTGCCATTCGCCGCCGTGGTTCTGGCCTCGGGCAGTGCCGGCACCCACAGCGGCCTGGCGCTGGCATTGAGCGAAGTTCTGCCGGATTTGCCAGTGATCGGCGTGACCGTTTCCCGTAGCGATGAAGATCAACGACCGAAAGTCCAAGGCCTCGCCGAGCGCACTGCCGAGTTGCTAGGCGTGGGCCTGCCGGCGAGTTTCAAAATCGAACTGTGGGACGAATATTTCGGCCCGCGTTACGGCGAACCGAATGCCGGGACGCTGGCAGCGGTAAAGCTGCTGGCGAGTCAGGAAGGGTTGCTGCTGGATCCGGTGTATACCGGCAAGGCCATGGCCGGTTTGCTCGACGGCATCGGCCGCCAGCGCTTCAACGACGGCCCGATCATCTTCCTGCACACCGGTGGGGCGCCGGCGTTGTTTGCTTATACCTCGGTGTTTTGAGCACGCTGCGGACAGCTTTCTGTGCCAAGGTCCGGTATCGCCCTGCAATATATAATTAAAGAATAACAAACTTAATATTTATTATTTTCCAATCTAAAAATCTCGTCATATAGTCGCGCCGCAGGCGAATTTGCAGCAAGACGCATAAGCTGCTTTAAGGCAGGATATCGCAGTCGTTCAAATCCCGAATTTGCCAACTTTCCTTAAGCGTCTTCCATAAGAAAACACAGGGGCTTGTCATGAATTTTTCCGTATTACGTCGAAATCTGCTGGTGGGTTCACTGGGCCTGGCGCTGAGCGCCGGCCTGCTCGGGCAGGCAGTGGCCGGTGAGCAACTGCAAAAAATCAAGGACGCTGGCGTGATCAACGTCGGTCTGGAAGGCACTTATCCACCGTTCAGCTTCGTCGACGAGGCCGGCAAACTGAGCGGCTTCGAAGTCGAGTTCTCCGAAGCCTTGGCCAAAGAGCTGGGCGTGAAGGTCAAACTGCAGCCGACCAAATGGGAAGGCATCCTCGCTGCGTTGGAATCCAAGCGTCTGGACGCGGTGATCAACCAGGTGACCATCACCGAAGAGCGCAAGAAGAAGTACGACTTCTCCACGCCTTACACCGTTTCCGGGATTCAGGCGCTGACCCTGACCAAAAACAAAGACACCATCAAGACCGCCGCCGATCTGGCCGGCAAGAAAGTCGGCGTAGGCCTGGGCACCAACTACGAGCAGTGGGTGAAAGAGAATGTGCCTAAGGCTGACGTCCGCACCTACGAAGATGACCCGAGCAAGTTCCAGGATCTGCGCGTCGGCCGCATCGACGCCATTCTGATCGACCGCCTCGCCGCGCTGGAATACGCCAGGAAGGCCAAGGACACTGCCGCCGCCGGCGAAGCGTTCTCCCGCCAGGAAGCCGGTATTGCCCTGCGCAAAGGCGAGCCTGAGCTGCTGGCCGCTGTGAACAAAGCCATCGACAAGCTGCGTGCCGACGGTACGCTGAAAAAGCTTTCGGAAAAGTACTTCAGCGCTGACGTCACTCAATAATGGGAGAAGCTTTCCAACTCGCACTGGACTCCGCGCCCTTTCTGCTCAAGGGCGCGTACTACACAGTCATCTTGAGCCTGGGCGGGATGTTTTTCGGCCTGCTGATGGGCTTCGGCCTGGCATTGATGCGCCTGTCGCGCTTCAAACTGGTGAGCTGGATCGCCCGCATCTACGTGTCGTTCTTTCGCGGCACGCCGTTGCTGGTGCAACTGTTCGTGATCTATTACGGCTTGCCGCAACTGGGCGTCGAACTTGATCCGCTGCCGGCAGCCCTGATCGGCTTCTCGTTGAACATGGCTGCCTACGCCTGCGAAATCCTGCGTGCCGCGATCAGCTCCATCGAGCGCGGCCAGTGGGAAGCCGCCGCCAGTATCGGTATGACCCGTGCGCAAACCCTGCGCCGGGCCATCCTGCCGCAAGCGATGCGCACGGCCCTGCCACCGTTGGGCAACAGCTTCATTTCGCTGGTCAAGGACACCGCGCTGGCGGCCACCATTCAGGTGCCGGAACTGTTCCGTCAGGCGCAGCTGATCACCGCCCGCACCTTCGAAATTTTCACCATGTATCTGGCCGCCGCGCTGATCTACTGGGTTCTGGCGACTGTACTGTCGCACCTGCAGAATCAGTTGGAAGCGCGGGTCAATCGGCACGACCTGGAGTCCTGACCCAATGATCGTCGTGGAAAAACTGACAAAGCAGTTCAAGGGTCAGGTGGTGCTCAACGGCATCGATCTGCAGGTGAAGGAAGGCGAGGTAGTGGCAATCATCGGCCCCAGCGGCTCGGGCAAGACCACGTTCCTGCGTTGCCTGAATTTTCTGGAAGAACCCACCAGCGGCCGGATCAAGGTCGGCGACATCGAGATCGATGGCAGCCGCCCCCTGAGCCAGCAGCAGAGCCTGGTGCGACGCTTGCGCCAGCATGTGGGTTTCGTGTTCCAGAACTTCAATCTGTTCCCCCATCGCACAGCCCTGGAAAACGTCATCGAAGGCCCGATCGTGGTGAAAAAAATTCCACGGGCCGACGCCATTGCCCTGGGTAAAAAGCTGTTGGCCAAGGTCGGCCTGGCGGGCAAGGAAGACGCGTACCCGCGGCGCCTCTCCGGCGGTCAGCAACAGCGCGTGGCGATTGCCCGGGCGCTGGCGATGGAACCGGAAGTGATCCTGTTCGATGAACCGACATCAGCCCTGGACCCGGAACTGGTGGGCGAAGTGTTGGCGACCATTCGCGGCCTGGCCGAGGAGAAACGCACCATGGTGATCGTCACCCACGAAATGGGCTTTGCCCGGGACGTGGCCAACCGCGTGGTGTTTTTCGACAAGGGTGTGATCGTCGAACAGGGCGAAGCCAAGGCGCTGTTTGCCAACCCGAAAGAAGAGCGGACCCAGCAGTTTCTCAGCAAGTTCCTGAATAACGCCTAGTACTGCCCCACTCGAAAGTTGTCAACTTCCATGGATGGAAGTGACATTTATTCCGCCTTATAAAATCTTATAGTCGCCATCAACGGTTTACTTGATTCGCTCGAATCATAGATAACACCCTACCCTCCCATGCGGTACATATATATGTCCTGCAACAGATTCATTTCTCCTGAAACCCATAACATCCCTGCGCCTTTCATGGTCAATGGATCGCTGCTTCCGAGACGTAAAACCCAACAAATTCTGGACTAAATTCGACAGAGCAATGGGGTTTATTAACTACACTGCGTAGGAAATTTCTGAATAACCGAAGAACCAACCTTTAACCAATCAACGCTATTGACACCTATTCGAACGCACTCTTATCTAGTCTCCAACAAGTGCCAGACATCACACTCAATCATTATTTAAACGCACCAACAGTGAATCGTTTTGTTGCTTGGTAATTCACGCCTTTCGAACTTTCAGAAACGGACTTCGCGGCAAGGCTTCAAGGAGAAACCCCCATGACAAGCACATCGAACAAACCCGAACTTGTAGCGCCGAGCCTGGCACAAAGCCACAAGGCCGGTATCAACATCACCTCGGCCGCTCATCTCATGATCGAGGTGCCGCCCTACCCCGGCATGGACGAAGGCGACCTGATCGAGCTGTTCTGGAACAACTGCTACGTCGCCTCCCGCGTGCTGACTGCCGACCACGGTGGCAAAGCGGTGAGTTTGCGGGTGCCGGAAAGCTTCATTGCCAATGGTTCTGCACGCATCCATTACAAGATCATGCAGGTCGGGCAAGGGCCAGCGGTATCACCGGCGGCGCGCGTCCAGATCAAACTTGATTGCCCCGGCGGCCTGCCCCTTTGCGATGAGGAAAACCAGAGCCTGGCACCGGTGTTCATCCCCGAAACCATTCGCCGTCAGGGGGTCAACGCAAACCAGGTCAAGCGCGGTGTTCCCTTGACCATCGAGCCGTACCTGAACATGGCCGCCGACGATGAAATCACCCTGCGCTGGGGCGATGTGCGCATGGACCTGCCCAAACTCAAGGCGTGCGATGTGGGCCAGCCGATTCAGGTCTGGGTGCCACCGGCGATCATTCTCGAAGCCGGCGAAGACCTTCGACTGGAAGTGACGTACTGCATTCTCGACCGGGTGGGTAACAACTCGCGCTGGGCGCCGGCCCGCACATTGAAGATCGGCTGCGCCACCCCCTACCTGAAAGTGCCGCCGAAAGAAGCGCTCAAAGCCGCGGAACCTCGCAATAGGTGAAAGTCCCTGTGGCAACAGACATGAGGACTCTTTGTGGCGAGGGAGCTTGCTCCCGCTGGGGTGCGAAGCGCCCCCCAAAACCCGGCACGGTTTGCGCCATTGAATCGTGCTGGCCGATTTTGCGACTGCTGCGCAGCCGAGCGGGAGCAAGCTCCCTCGCCACAAGGGCTCCGACCACCTGGGCGATGCCACCCTTCTATATATATTCCTAAAAGTTAGTTTATTAATTATTTATGCACGTTTAGGGTATATACACCGGACCACCGGACATTCGTGTTTTTCGTTCGCCGCAACGCTTGCGGCGCTTTCATGAGATGTGAGGTAGGTATGGTCCGGAACACAATCACCCCAGTGCAAATCGCCAGGGCATTGCGTGCAGCCAAGGAGCGGCACTGATGTCCAATCTGGCAGATGCAATCGTCCAGAGTGATCTGGACATCGCCCCATTGTTGTTGCCCGCGCAGGTCTTGCGCAACGACGCACAAGCCATCAAGGCGGCCCATGAGCTGGCGCAAGTCGCCCGCCTGCAAGCAGCCAAACGTGACCAGCAACGCAAGTTGCCGTGGTCGGAAATCGAGCAGTTCACCCACAGCGGTCTGGGCAGTATTTCCATCCCGCGTGAGTACGGTGGCCCGCAGGTTTCATTCGTCACCCTGGCCTCGGTGTTCGCGATCATTTCCGCGGCCGACCCGGCGTTGGGGCAAATCCCGCAGAACCAATTCGGGATTCTCAACCTGATACTCGGCAGCGCCACCGAGTCGCAGAAAAAGCAGCTGTTCAAAAGCGTGCTCGAAGGCTGGCGGATCGGTAACGCGGGGCCAGAGCGCGGAACCAAAAACACCCTGGAACTCAAGGCGCGGATCAGCGCCGACGGCGATGGCTTCGTCATCAATGGGCAGAAGTTCTATTCCACCGGCGCACTGTTCGCCCACTGGGTGGCCGTCAAGGCGTTGAACGACGACGGCAAGCAAGTGCTGGCCTTCGTCCGTCGCGGTACACCAGGGCTGCGCATCGTTGATGACTGGTCGGGTTTCGGCCAGCGCACCACCGCCAGCGGCACTGTCTTGCTCAACAACGTGCGGGTCGACGCCGAGCTGGTGGTGGATAACTGGAAGATCAACGACAGCCCGAATATTCAGGGCGCCGTGTCGCAACTGATTCAAGCGGCCATCGACGCCGGCATCGCCCGGGGCGCCATCGATGACGCCATCGAGTTCGTGCAAAAGCGCGCGCGGCCGTGGGTCGACGCCAAAGTCGAACGGGCCAGCGACGACCTCTACGTGATCGCTGATATCGGCAAGTTGAAAATCGAATTGCATGCCGCCGAAGCGCTGCTGCGCAAGGCCGGGCAAGTACTCGATCAGGTCAGCGCCGCGCCGCTCACCGCCGAGTCCGCTGCACGCGCCTCGATTGCCGTGGCGGAAGCCAAAGTACTGACCACCGAGATCTCGCTGCTGGCCAGTGAAAAACTCTTCGAACTGGCCGGCAGCCGCGCCACCCTCGCCGAATTCAACCTCGACCGCCATTGGCGCAACGCCCGGGTGCACACGCTGCACGACCCGGTGCGCTGGAAGTATCACGCGGTTGGCGCTTACCACCTCAATGAAACCTTGCCTGCGCGGCATTCCTGGATCTGACGACCAGACATCTGGAGAAACACATGACTCTTTCTCACCCCGTCGCGGTCATTACCAGCGATGAGCAAGCCCTGATCGTCGCCAGTGACCTGGCCGACGATTTCAAACGCGACAGCGCCCTGCGCGACCGCGAACGTCGTTTACCGCACCCGGAGCTGGAAGTATTTTCCCGCTCGGGTCTTTGGGGCATCAGCGTGCCAAAAGAATACGGCGGCGCTGGGGTTTCCAACGTCACCCTGGCCAAGGTGATCGCGCTGATCGCCCAGGCTGATGGCTCCCTCGGGCAAATTCCGCAAAACCATTTTTATGCCCTCGAAGTGCTGCGTGTGAACGGCACCGATGAGCAGAAAAAACGTCTCTACGCCGAAGTGTTGGCCGGCCAGCGCTTCGGCAATGCACTCGCGGAACTGGGCACAAAAACCGCCCATGATCGCGTCACCAGCCTGACTCGCAATGGCAACGGCTACCGCATCAACGGTCGCAAGTTCTACGCCACCGGCGCGATTTACGCCCAGCGCATCCCCACGTCAGTGGTGGACGAAAACGGTGTGCAGCAATTGGCGTTCGTCCCGCGCAACAGCAAAGGGCTGACGGTGATCGACGACTGGAGCGGTTTCGGCCAGCGCACCACCGGCAGCGGTTCGGTGGTGTTCGAGGATGTCTACGTCGCCGCCGAGGACGTGATCCCGTTTCAAAGCGCGTTCGAGCGCCCGACTACCGTGGGCCCGCTGGCGCAGATTCTCCATGCCGCCATCGATACCGGCATCGCCCGCGCCGCTTACGAAGATGTACTGCATTTTGTGCGCACCAAGACCCGGCCGTGGATCGACGCCACTCATGAAAAAGCCACCGAAGACCCGCTGACCATCAAGAGCTTCGGCCACTTGAGTATTCGTCTGCACGCAACCGAGGCCTTGCTGGAGCGCTCCGGCGAATTCCTCGACCAGGCCCAGGCCGACACCAATGCCGAGACCGTCGCCGCGGCATCGATTGCGGTTGCCGAAGCCCGCGCCATCAGCACCGACATTTCCCTCGCCGCCGGCAGCACACTGTTCGAACTGGCAGGCAGCCAGGCGACCCTGGCCGAACACGGCCTGGATCGCCACTGGCGCAATGCCCGGGTGCATACCCTGCACGACCCGGTGCGCTGGAAATATCACGCCATCGGCAATTACTACCTCAACGATGAAAACCCGCCGCTGCGGGGGACCATCTGATGGCTGGTGGCAAAAAGAAAATCCTGCTCAATGCCTTCAACATGAACTGCATCGGGCACATCAACCATGGCCTGTGGACGCATCCGCGGGACACCTCGACCCAGTACAAGACGATCGAGTACTGGACTGATTTGGCGCGGCTGCTGGAACGCGGACTGTTCGACGGTTTGTTCATCGCCGACATCGTCGGCGTGTACGACGTCTATCAAAACTCGGTGGACGTGCCGCTCAAAGAGTCGATCCAGTTGCCGGTCAACGACCCGCTGCTGCTGGTCTCGGCCATGGCTGCGGTCACCAAAAACCTCGGCTTCGGCCTCACTGCCAACCTGACCTACGAACCGCCGTATCTGTTCGCCCGGCGTATGTCGACGCTTGATCATTTGAGCCGTGGACGGGTCGGCTGGAACATCGTCACCGGCTATCTGGACAGCGCCGCCAAGGCCATGGGCCTCAGCGAACAGGTGGAACACGATCGGCGCTACGACCAGGCCGACGAGTACCTGCAAGTGCTCTACAAACTCTGGGAAGGCAGTTGGGAAAACGGCGCGGTACTCAACGACCGCGAGCAACGGATCTACGCCCAGCCAGACAAAGTGCACAAGGTCGAGCACAAGGGCGAGTTCTATCAGGTCGAGGGCTATCACCTCTGCGAACCATCGCCGCAACGCACGCCGGTGCTGTTCCAGGCCGGCAGTTCTGATCGCGGTTTGTTGTTCGCCGGGCGCCACGCCGAGTGCGTGTTCATCAGCGGTCAGAACAAACCGTCGACCAAAGTTCAGGTGGACAAGGTGCGCGCCAGCGCCGTCGAGGCCGGGCGCAAGCCCTGGGACATCAAGGTGTTCATGGGCCTGAATGTGATTGTCGGCGCCACCGAAGAGCTGGCCTGGGCCAAGCACGCCGAGTACCTGAGCTACGCCAGCGCCGAGGCCGGCGTGGCGCACTTTTCGGCCTCCACCGGGATCGATTTTTCCGAGTACGAACTCGACGAACCAATCCAGTACGTGAAGAGCAACGCCATCCAGTCCGCCACCAAGAACCTGCAAAACAACGACTGGACCCGCCGCAAGCTGCTGGAACAACACGCCCTTGGTGGCCGCTACATCACCGTGGTCGGCTCGCCGCAGCAGGTGGCGGATGAGCTGGAATCATGGATCGCCGAAACCGGCCTGGACGGCTTCAACCTGACACGGATCGTCACCCCGGAAAGCTATGTGGACTTCATCGAACTGGTGATCCCGGAGTTACAGCGCCGAGGGTCGTACAAGACCGCTTACGACGACGGCAGCCTGCGGGAAAAGCTGTTTCATGGCCAAGCTCATTTGCCTGAACAACATACGGGCTCTGCGTTCCGCCGCTGATCCCTGTGGCGAGGGGGCTTGTCGGAACGCCGCATCGCCCCGTTCGGCTGCGCAGCAGTCGCAAACCTGCGGAACGGTTTTACCTGACACACCTCATTGAATGGTTTTGGGGCCGCTTCGCAGCCCAGCGGGAGCAAGCTCCCTCGCCACAAAAGCATGCACATTAAACAATTGACTGGAATAACCATCATGACCAAAAAACTCTTAACCCACCCAGTCAAAGCACTGGCCCTGGCCCTCGGCCTCTTCAGCTCCGTCACCTTTGCCGCCGACGCGCCGCTGAAGGTCGGCACAACCGCCGCCTTCGCCATTCCCCTGGAAGCGGCAGTAGAAGAAGCCTCCAAACAAGGCCTGAAAGTCGAACTGGTGGAATTCAGCGACTGGATCGCCCCCAACGTCAGCCTCGCCTCGGGTGACATCGACGTGAATTATTTCCAGCACATCCCGTTCCTGGAAAACGCCAAGGCCGCCGCCGGTTTTGACCTGGTGCCGTTCGCCCCGGGCATCATCAACAACGTCGGCCTCTACTCGAAGAAATACAAAAGCTTCGACGAGTTGCCCGAAGGCGCCAGCGTGGCCATCGCCAACGATCCGATCAACAGCGGTCGCGGCCTGCAACTGTTGGCCAAGGCCGGGCTGATCACGCTCAAACCGGGGGTCGGCTACAAGGCCACCGAAGAAGACATCATCGCCAACCCGAAGCACATCAAAATCCTCCAGGTCGAAGCCGTGCAACTGGTACGCGCTTATGACGATGCCGATCTGGTTCAGGGTTACCCGGCCTACATCCGTCTGTCGAAGACCTTCGATGCCAGTTCCGCGCTGCTGTTCGATGGTCTCGATCACAAGGAATACGTGATCCAGTTCGTGATCCAGCCGAAAAGCAAAACCGACCCACGCCTGATCAAATTCGTCGACATCTACCAGCATTCACCGGCCGTTCGCGCGGCGCTGGATAAGGCCCACGGCAAGCTCTATCAAGCCGGTTGGGAAAGCTGAGCATGACGGCCGCTTTCCAACGGCGACTGGAACTTCCGGAGCCACACAGCGCCATACAAACCGAACTGCACCCGGACCTGAATCGCGCCCATGTGCGCTTCATCAGCCTGGGCAAAACCTACAACGGCCAGCAAGGTCCGGTGGCGGCCTTGCACGGCATCGACCTGGCGATCCAACGCGGTGAAGTGTTCGGCATCATCGGTCGCAGCGGCGCCGGCAAGTCGTCGCTGATCCGCACCATCAACCGCCTCGAGCAACCGAGCAGCGGGCGAGTGCTGATCGATCAGGTGGACATCGGCGAGTTCGATGAAGACCGCTTAGTGGCGCTGCGGCGGCGGATCGGCATGATCTTCCAGCACTTCAATTTGATGTCGGCCAAGACGGTTTGGCAGAACGTCGAATTGCCGCTGAAAGTCGCCGGTGTGCCCAAGGAGACGCGCGAGCAGAAAGTTCGCGAGCTGCTGGAACTGGTCGGTCTGCAAGGCAAGCACAAGTCTTATCCGGCGCAGCTTTCCGGCGGACAGAAACAACGCGTCGGCATCGCCCGCGCACTGGTCCACGATCCCGAGATTCTGCTGTGCGACGAGGCGACTTCGGCGCTGGATCCGGAAACCACGCAATCGATCCTCGGCCTGCTGCGCGAGATCAATCAGCGCCTGGGCCTGACCATCGTGCTGATCACCCACGAGATGGCGGTGATCCGCGATATCTGTGATCGGGTCGTGGTGCTGGAACACGGGCGAATCGTCGAGCAAGGGCCGGTCTGGGAAGTCTTTGGCAACCCGCAACATGAGGTCAGCAAGACCTTGCTTGCGCCGTTGCAACACGCCCTGCCGGAAGAACTGCAAAGCCGCTTGCGGGCGCAGCCGCAGTCTTCAGATGCTGCCGTGGTGCTGCGTTTGCAATTCACCGGCAGCGCGAGCGACGAGCCAGACCTGGCGGCGCTGTTCAGCGCCCTCGGTGGTCGCGTGCGCTTGCTGCAAGGGGGCGTGGAACGGATTCAGGGGCATGCGCTCGGGCAATTGCTGCTGGCGGTGACCGGCTCGTCCCTCGGTGCGGAAGAATTGCGTCAGCGCGCCGGCAACTGGGCACAACAGGTTGAGGTGCTGGGTTATGTGGTTTGATCGGTTGCTTCAGGGTTTTATCGACACGTTTTTGATGGTGGGTGTGTCGTCGTTGATCGCGTTACTGGCGGGCATTCCGCTGGCGGTGATTCTGGTCACCAGTTCCAAGGGCGGGATCTACGCAGCACCGGCGTTAAACCGCGCATTGGGTGCATTCGTGAACCTGTTTCGCTCGATTCCGTTTCTGATTTTGATGGTGGCGCTGATTCCGTTCACCCGGCTGATTGTCGGCACTACGTATGGCGTGTGGGCTGCCGTGGTGCCGCTGACCATCGCCGCCACGCCGTTCTTTGCGCGCATTGCCGAGGTCAGTTTGCGCGAGGTCGACCACGGGTTGATCGAAGCGGCGCAAGCGATGGGCTGCCGACGCTGGCATATCGTCTGGCATGTGCTGTTGCCCGAGGCGCTGCCGGGGATTGTCGGGGGTTTCACCATTACGTTGGTGACGATGATCAACTCCTCGGCCATGGCCGGAGCGATTGGGGCCGGTGGGTTGGGGGACATTGCTTATCGGTATGGGTATCAGCGGTTTGATAGCCAGATCATGTTGACGGTGATTGTGTTGCTGGTGGTGTTGGTGGCGGTGATTCAGTTGGGTGGGGATCGGTTGGCTCGGGGGTTGAACAAGCGTTGAAGGCGGTGGAGGTCGCAGGCTTTTGTGGCGAGGGAGCTTGCTCCCGCTCGATTGCGCAGCAATCACAAAACCTGTCTACCGGTTTTTTCTGACACACCTGATTGAATGGTTTGGGGTCTGCTTCGCAGCCCAGCGGGAGCAAGCTCCCTCGCCACAGAAAAGCTCACTCGCCAGAAGTATTGTCCCTAGGTCCTGGGGAACATTTCGCACAGGAAAATCAGAGTGCCAGCAGGCCCGATCCCTTTCATTTGCAGGACATTTCCTAGATCATTCCGCTCGCTTGCGCCGACAGAATCTGGTGGCTAGTCTCGGTTCGTCACTGCTCATCAGTGATCGGGTTTAGTCGCCCGGATCTTACCAGGCGCATAGCGCTACCTCATGTCAGGTGTTTTTTATTACCTGAAAGTTATGGTGGCTGTGCGCAGGGCACCCTTGGGTGCGCCGGGTTTTCCTGGTATCCGGTCGACTAACCTGCGTACAGCTGCCACCCAACAACCCGCGAATGGCTGCGAAGCAGCCCCCGGCGTCATGGCGTATATTCGACACATCCCCATTGCCTGCGCAGCCAACCATGAAACAGACTCCCACCGACCTGGAGCAGATCACCTCCACCACCCTGGGCCATTACAACGCGGTGGCTGAAGACTTCCGTGAAGGCACTCGCGATCACGATGTCAGCCAGAACATCGATGCCCTGCTACGGCACATCCAGAGTAAGGCGCCGTTCAGTATTCTCGACTTTGGCTGCGGCCCTGGCCGCGACCTGAAAACCTTCACCCGCATGGGCCACATCGCCATCGGGCTCGACGGTTCGCAAAAGCTTGCGCAGATGGCCCGGGAGGACAGTGGTTGCGAGGTCTGGCAGCAGGACTTTCTGAAGCTCGACCTGCCGGCCGAACGCTTCGACGGGATATTCGCCAATGCGGTGTTGTTTCACATTCCGAGTCAGGAGTTGCCTCGGGTGTTGAAGCAGTTGCGCGAGGCGTTGAAGCCGGGCGGTGTGTTGTTCAGTTCCAATCCGCGTGGCGAGAATCAGGAAGGCTGGAACGGACCGCGGTATGGGGCATATTACGATCTTCAGGTGTGGCGCGAAATGCTGACCGAAGCGGGGTTTGTGGAGCTTGAGCATTACTACCGGCCGGCGGGGCTGCCACGGGAGCAGCAGCCTTGGTTGGCGAGTGTCTGGCGTAAGGTGTAAGCAGCTCAAGTCTGAGGTGTCGGTACTGACGCTTTACTGCGCTTGTGTCTTCGGCTCGCGAACCTTGTACCAGGCCACGTACAGCGCCGGCAAAAACAGCAGCGTCAGCAACGTGGCGATGATGATCCCGCCAATCATCGCGTAGGCCATCGGCCCCCAGAACACTTCCCGGGCGATCGGGATCATCCCCATACTCGCCGCCGCCGCCGTCAACAAAATCGGGCGACGCCGATGTTCCGTGGCCTGCACCACCGCATCCCACGGCGTATAACCGCTCTTCTCGAAAGAATCGATCTGGGTCACCAGAATCACCGAGTTGCGGATGATGATGCCGATCAGCGCCAGAATCCCGAGGATCGCCACGAAGCCCATGGGCGTGCCGGTCGGGATCAGCGCCAGCACCACGCCGATCAAGCCGAGCGGCGCGACGCTGGCCACCAGGAACAGCTTCTGCACGCTGTGCAACTGGATCATCAGGAAGGTCGCCATCAAAAACAGCATCAACGGCACGACCTTGGCAATCGGCCCCTGGGCCTTGCCGCTTTCCTCTACCGTACCGCCGGTGGCGACTTTGTAGCCCACCGGTAAACCGGCGGCGAACTTGTCGATGTCCGGTTGCAGCTGTTTCACCAGATCGGTCGGCTGAATCTCGTCGCGCACCGCCGCCTTGATGGTGATGGTCGGTTTGCGGTCACGACGCCACACCAGCGGCTGCTCGAGTTCATAACGCACCGTGGCAAACGCCAGCAATGGAATCGAAGTGCCGCCGGGGGTGACAATCTGCAAGTTCTGCAAGGTTTCCGGGCTGCCGCGCTCGGCATCTTCAGCGCGGCCGACCACGTCAATCAGGTAAATATCGTCATCGACCTGCGTTACCGGCGAGCCGACAACGATGCTGTTCATCAGGTTCGCCACGTCTTCCGAGGACAGCCCCAGTTGCCGCGCCTTGTCCTGGGCGATGTCGATACGCAGGACTTTGCCCGGCTCGTTCCAGTCGTAAATGATCTCGCCGATGTGCGAGTTCTTATCCAGTTCGGTGGCCAGGGCAATTGCGTGTTTGCGCACCTGATCGATGTCTTTGCCGCTGACCCGGTACTGAATCGGTCGCCCCACCGGCGGGCCCATTTCCAGCGCCTGGACGTAACTGCCGACACCGACGAACTCTTCGCGCAGGCGTTTTTGCAGTCGCGCAGTCAGGGCCGTGCGTGACTCCAGGCCTTTGCTGACGATCACCAGTTGCGCGTAGTACGGGTTCTGCAATTGCTGGTCGAGGGGCAGGTAAAAACGGATCGCCCCCTCGCCGATGTAGGTGCTCCAGCGCACGATGTCCGGGTCATCCTTGAGCGACGCTTCGAGCTTGTCCACCACCTTGCGGGTTTCAGCGATCGAGGCGTTTTGCGGCAGGTTCAGGTCGACGAGAATTTCCGGGCGGTCCGAGGACGGGAAGAACTGGTTCTGCACGAACTGCATGGAAAACACCGAGAGTACAAACAGCGCCACGGTGATGCCGATAGCCCACCAGCGATTACGCATGGCCCAGAGCAAGCCGCCATTGAACGCCCGACCGATACGCCCAGGCTCTGCGTCGTGAGGTTTCACCTTAGCGCTCAAAATATGCACACCGAGCACCGGGGCGAAAAGCACAGCGACAATCCACGACACCAGCATGGCCACCGCAATCACCGCGAACAGCGTGAAGGTGTACTCACCGGCGGAGCTTGCGTTCAAGCCGATTGGCACGAAACCGGCGACGGTAACCAACGTGCCGGTGAGCATCGGGAATGCGGTCGAGGTGTAGGCGAAGGTCGCCGCCTGCTCTTTGGTTTCACCCATTTCCAGGCGCGTGACCATCATCTCCACCGTGATCATCGCGTCGTCCACCAGCAGGCCGAGGGCGATGATCAGCGCACCGAGGGAAATCCGCTGCATGGTGATGCCGCTGTATTCCATGAAGAGGAAGACCATTGCCAGCACCAACGGAATTGAACACGCCACCACCAGCCCGGCGCGCACGCCAAGGCTGACGAAGCTGACGATCAGCACGATCACCACGGCCTCGAACAACGCACTGGTGAAACCGCCGACGGCTTCTTCCACCACTTCGGCCTGGTCGGAAACGTTGTGCACACCGACGCCCACCGGCAGGTCGGCGGTCAGCTCGTTCATGCGCAGGTGCAGCGCCTTGCCGAATGCCTGAATGTTGCCGCCCTTCTTCATGGCGATCGCCAGGCCGATGGCTGGCTGACCATTGAAGCGAAACTCCGGGGTCGACGGATCGACGTAACCACGGCTGATGTCGGCAATGTCGGCCAGGCGGTAGAAGCGGTCGTTGAGCTTCAGATTGACGTTGGCCAGATCTTTTTCAGAGGCAAACTGGCCCGAAGTCCGCACCGAAATCCGTTCCGGGCCGGCCTCGATAACCCCGGCCGGGGTCACGGCATTCTGCGATTGCAGGCTCTGCACCACCTGGCGCTGATCGATGCCGAGGGCGGCGAGTTTGCGGGTGGAGAAGTTCAGGTACAGCACTTCATCCTGCTCGCCGATCATTTCGACCTTGCCCAACCCTGGCACTTCACGGATTTCGGCACGCACCTGTTCCACGTAATCGCGTAGCTGGCGCATCGACAGGCCGTCAGAGGTAAAGGCATACACCGAACCGAACACGTCACCGAACTCATCGTTGAAGCCCGGCCCTTGCAGGCCTTGCGGGAAGTCGCCGCGGATGTCGTTGATCTTCTTGCGCACCTGGTACCAGATTTGCGGAATGTCCTCGGCGCTGGTGGTGTCGAGCAGGTTAACGAAGACCGTCGATTCGCCGGGGCGGGTGTAGCTTTTCACGTAATCGAGCGAGTCGAGTTCTTCGAGTTTTTTCTCGATCCGGTCAGTGACCTGCTTGAGGGTTTCTTCCTGGGTCGCGCCGGGCCAACGGGTCTGGATCACCATGGTTTTGATGGTGAACGACGGGTCTTCTTCGCGGCCCAGGTTCAGGTAGGAAAACACGCCCATCAACAGCGCGACGAACATCAAATACCAGACAAACGACTGATGCTTGAGGGCCCATTCGGATAAGTTGAAACTCCCTTTCATTGCGGGCTGTCCTCGTCAATTCTCACTTTCTGCCCCGGTTTGAGGCTGTTCACACCCGCGCTGACCACCCGCTCGCCGGTCTTCACACCGTTGGCCAGGACCACCGTGGCATCGGTCCGGCTGATCAGGCTCACCTCTCGTGGCGAAACGGTTTGCGTCTGCGGATCAACGACCCAGATCCGCAGTTTTCCATCGACCTCCTGCAGCGCGCTCACCGGCAGTTCGAGGCGCGGCTTGATCGCGGAGCTGAGGGTCACGCTGATTGCCGTGCCGAGGCGAAAACCCGGCGGCGTATCGGTCAGGCTCAGGCGGGCGCGACGGGTGCGGGTCGCACTTTGCGCCTGGGGTTCGATTTCGCGCACGATGGCGGTGCTGGTGATGCTCGGGTCCAGTTGTGAGGCGACCTGGAACACCACGTCGGCTGGCAACTGATCGACCAGAGTATCGGGCAGGTCGATCACCGCCTCCTTGATGTCCGGCTGCGCCAGGGTCACCACTTGCTGGCCGGCCGTTACCACTTGCCCGGCTTCGGCGTTCCACGCGGTGACGATGGCTTTGTGATCGGTGCGCAGCTCAACGTAGTTGAGTTGGTCCTTCGCCTGATCGACCGCAGCCCTGGCTTGATCGAGGGACGCCTGGGTGGTTTTCAGGTCGGTCTGGGCGATGTCCAGTTGCGCCTGCGCGCCAACCCCGCGATTGAACAGTTCCTGCTGCCGTCGGGCATTGGCCTGGGCGTTGATGAGCTGCGCCTGAACCCGCGCCAGATCACCCTGGGCCGAGCGCAACTGGTTCTGCTGATCGGTGGGGTCGAGGGTCGCGAGCAACGCGCCCTTCTGCACTTCGGCGCCGACATCGACGTTACGGCTGGCGATACGCCCCGGCACCCTAAAACCGATGTTGCTTTCGTAACGGGCCTGGATGCTGCCGGCAAACCGGCCGAGGTTTTCTTGATTGAGCGCTTTCACTTCCACGGACAACACCGGCCGAACCGGTTCTGGCGGCGCTTCCTTTTTGGAACAGGCGACCAGTAGCAAACCGGCGGATAACAGCAACAGGCGCTTCATGGCTGGGCTCCTGTCGCTGGGGCTTGGTAAGTATTTTCGACAATCTCCACGCGCACGCCCGGATGCAGTAACTGGCCGCCCGCGGTGACGACTTTTTCGCCCCCGTTGAGGCCGGCGCTGACAATGACTTTGCCGGTCAGGTAACGGCCGACGGTGACGGTGTGCAATTGCGCCTTGCCCTCGGCGTCCACCAGCCACACGGCCGGGTCGCTGAGGTTTTTGGTCAGGGCCGCCCAAGGCAGTTCCACTGCGGTTTTGCCCACCGGCTTGGCGGTGGCACTCACCACCGACCCCAGTTGCATGCCCTCGGGGAGGCTGTCGAGGGTGACTTTGACTTGCACTGTGCCGGTCTGCGCCGAGACTGCCGGCGTGACTTCCCGAACGGTGCCTGTGGTCTTGATTTTCGGGTTGTCGAGCAGGCTGACCACAATCGATCTGTCCGACGGCGGCTCGGCCAGCAGCGATTCGTAAACGTTGAACACCGCGTCACGCTCGCCGTCCCGGGCCAGGCTGAAAATCGGCACCGTGGCCTGCACTACTTGGCCGACTTCAGCCTGGCGCGCGGTAATCACCCCAGGCGCATCGGCAATCAACGCGGTGTAGCTCAGTTGATCACGGGCGTTGGCCAATTGCGCTTGAGCGGCGGTCAGTGCGCTCTGACTGCTGTGCAACGCGGCTTGGGCGGAGTCGTATTCGCTCTGGCTGGTGTAACCCTTGGGCAGGAGTTTTTGTTGGCGAACGAAAGCGGCGGCGGTCTGTTTGACCCGGGCCTGTTCGGCAACGACCTGGGCCTGGGCCGAGTCGACGTTGGTTTGCAGGTCCTTGGGATCGAGCCTGGCCAGCACTTGTCTGGCCGAAACCCGGTCACCGACGTCGACCATGCGCTGGATGATCTTGCCGCCCACGCGAAACGACAACTCGGTTTGTACTCGCGCCTGGACGTCGCCGGTGAGGGTCACCGCCGCGGCGTAATCGGTTGGCTTGACCTCTTGCACGAAGACTCGCGGGTGGTCCTTCTCGACCGGATTTTTATCGCCACAGGCGGTCAGCATGGCGAAGAGGCTCAGGCCAACCATTAACTTCAATCCGGGACCCGCCATGCAGACTCCTTTGCGTTGTACGAACGTGCAAGTGACGATACGACTGTGAGCTTAGAACAGGGTTCAACAGGTGCACGGGTTTGCTGCATCGCATGGGGCTTGGGGGTTGCCTGTGGCGAGGGAGCTTGCTCCCGCTCGGCTGCGCAGCAGACGCAAAACCTGCTATCTCGTTTTCCCTGACACACCTGGTTTAACTTTTTTGGGCCGCTTCGCAGCCCAGCGGGAGCAAGCTCCCTCGCCACATACGATCACAGTCGCCGACAATAAGACAAACTGGCGGACCCTGCAGCAGGAAGCTCCCCATGCTCAAAACCCTCGCGGTGGCCAACTACCGCTCGATCAATAAATTGGTGATTCCGCTTCAACGGTTGAACCTGATCACCGGCCCCAACGGCAGCGGCAAGTCCAATCTCTACCGCGCCTTGCGCCTGCTGGCGGAAACTGCTCAGGGTGGAGTGGTCAATGGCTTGGCACGCGAGGGTGGGCTGGATTCGACCTTCTGGGCCGGGCCGGAAACCATCACCCAGCGCATGCGCAATGGTGAAATCCCGATCCAGGCAACCATGCGACACGGCGCCAAACGCCTGCGCCTGGGGTTTACCGGTGAAGACTTCAGCTACTCGATCGCGCTGGGCCTTCAGGAACCGAGTCTTTCCGCGTTTTCTCTGGACCCGGAAATCAAAAGGGAATGCATCTGGTCCGGGCCGTTCTATCGCCCGGCCAGCCTGCTGGTGGATCGTGACGGCCCGATGATTCGCACACGGGTCGGCCGCGGCTGGGAGGTGCTGGCCCAACGCACGCCGAATTTCGACAGCCTGTTCGATCAGGTTGGTAGCTTGCGTACCTCGCCGGAAGTCTTGCAGCTGCGTGAATTCATCCGCCGCTGGCGCTTCTACGATCACTTTCGCAGCGATGCCGAAGCTCCGGCGCGACAACCACAACTGGGCACTCGCACGCCGGTGTTGCACCACGACGGTCGCGACCTCGCGGCGGCGTTACAGACCATCCGCGAAATCGGCGATCCCGAAGCCTTGCAGGCGGCGATCAGCGACGCGTTCCCCGGCGCGACGCTGAACATCGCACCGCTGCAAGGTGGCCGATTTGCAATCGAGTTTTATCAGGAGGGGTTATTGCGGCCACTGTCCGCCGCCGAGTTGTCGGACGGGACGTTGCGCTACCTGTTGCTGGTCGCGGCATTGCTGACGCCCCGGCCGCCGACGCTGATGGTGTTGAACGAGCCGGAAACCAGTCTGCATCCAGATCTGTTGCCGGCGTTGGCGCGGTTGATTATCCGAGCGTCCCAGCAGTGTCAGGTGTGGGTGGTATCCCATGCGCGGCGCTTGATCTCGGCATTGCAGCAGGACCCGGAGTGCAATTGCATTGTGCTGGAGAAGGATTTCGGCCAGACCGGGATAGTCGGGCAGCGGATGCTGGATGAGCCGGCGTGGCATTGGCCGGATTGAGACACACTGATCGTTCCCACGCTCTGCGTGGGAATGCAGCCAGTGACGCTCTGCGTCACAGCCGCAGGGACGCCGAGCGTCCCGAGAGGCATTCCCACGCAGAGCGTGGGAACGATCATCTGAAGCAAATCACCCCTGCCACTTCCCACCCTCGACAATCACGCTCTCAGGCTTGGTGTCATCGCTCAATTCTTTACGCACATACTGGTCGTACAGCTTGAGCAAAAACTTCTCCTCACCCAACTTCGCCAACTCCACATTCACCCAGTCGCGCAGTTCGATGTTGCCCTTCTTCACCGCCGGAGCGATCGGTGCTTCGGCACCCAATTTTTCCTCCAGCACACGGTAGCCGGGGTTCTGCTTGGCCCAGCTGAACAGCACCAGGTTGTCCTGCGCATAAGCGTCGCCGCGACCATTGGCCAGGGCTTGCAAAGACTCGGAGTTTTTCTCGAACTTCAGCAGTTTCCAGTCCGGATGATTCTTGGTCAGCCAGATATCCGCCGTGGTGCCGGTAGTCACGATGGTGGTGCGGGTCGCCAGGTCATCAAGGTTCTTCACCGAACTCGCCTGCGGCACCAACGCCTGCACCGCGACCTTGAGGTTCGGGTTGGTGAAGTCCACCGCGTCCTTGCGCTCCGGGGTGACGGTCATGTTGGCCAGGATCAGGTCGACCTTGTCGCTTTGCAGGAACGGAATCCGGCTCGCCGGCTCCACCGCAACGAATTCGACCTTGTTCTCATCACCCAACAGATCTTTGGCGAATTGACGACCGATATCAGTATCGAACCCCACATAGCGCCCGGCCTCATCGACAAAGCCGAACGGCGGCTTGTCGGTGAAGACGCCGACGATCAGCTTATCCCGGGCTTTGATTTTTTCCAGGTAACCAGCCGGTGCGGTGCTGACGCTGGCGGTTTTCGGCTTTGTCGGCTCTTCGGTTTTGTTGCAGCCGGCGAGCAGCGCCAGGCCGAACAGCGGGAGCAGCAGCAGAGAAGACTTGGCAGTTTTCATGACAGTTCCAATTCCTTTGTTTGAGTCGTTTTGGGTAGTGCGGCGACGTAGGAGAACTTCTCCAGGAACTGCTGCGCTCGTGCGGTTTGCGGGTTCGTAAAGAAAATCTCGGGGGGGTGTTGCTCAAGAATGCGCCCGGCATCCATGAACACAATGCGGTCGGCCACCGCGCGGGCGAAGGCCATTTCGTGGGTGACGATCAGCAGCGTCATGCCTTCGCGGGCCAGGCCCTGAATCACTTCCAGCACTTCCTTGACCATTTCCGGATCGAGGGCGGCGGTGACTTCGTCGAAGAGCATGACCTTGGGGTTCATGCACAGCGAACGGACGATGGCGATGCGTTGCTGCTGGCCGCCGGAGAGCTGGCGCGGGAAGGCGTCGCGCTTGTCCAAAAGGCCCACGCGCTCCAGCAAGGCTTCAGCCTGGGCACGCGCTTCACGGCGTTCGCGTTTCTGCACTTTGAGCGGGCCGAGCAACAGGTTGTCGAGCACACTCATGTGCGGGAACAGGTGGTAGCTCTGGAACACCATGCCGATCTGCTGACGCACTTCGCGCCAGTCGGTGCCCTTGTCCAGCAACTCGCTCCCGGCAAAATTCAAGCTGCCGCTGTGAGCGACTTCCAGGCCGTTGAGGCAGCGCAGCAAGGTGCTTTTGCCACAGCCGCTGGGGCCGAGGATGACGATCACCTCGCCCGGTTTCACTTGCAGGTCGATGCCGTCGAGCACCTGCTGCTCGCCGAAAAACTTGTTGAAACCCTTGAACTCGATCAATGCACTCATGCTTGCGTCCAGCGCCGCTCCAGCACGCGTGAAGCGGCCGACAGCGGGTAGCAGATGAAAAAGAAGAACAGAAATAGCGCGCCGTAGATCAGCACCGATTCGTAGGTACGTTCGATGATCTGCTGACCGACCTTGATCACATCCACCACGCCGATCAGCACCGCCAGGGAACTGGTTTTGATGATGCGCGTGTAGACGTTGATGGTTGGCGGCGTCATGCGTTTCAGCGCTTGAGGTAGCAGCACGTAGCCGTAGAGTTGCGGGCCATCCAGGCCAATCGACAACCCCGCCTCACGCTGGCCGCGCGGCAACGAATGCAACGCGCCGCGCACCACTTCACCGACTTCGCTGGCGCCCCATAGCGACAACACCAGCACCGCGCACCAGAAGCTCGGAATGCTCAGCCCAAAAAAGATCGGCAGGCCGAAGAACAGCAAATACAGCCAGACCAGCACCGGGATCGCCCGGAACAGCTCCAGATAGACCCGCAGAAACCCGTTGAGCCATTTTGAATTCAGCGTGCGCAACACACCGTAAAGCACGCCGCCGACGGTGCTGAAGGCGATGCTCAGAAAAGAGATCGACAGGGTTTGCGCAGCGCCCTTGCCCAGTTGCGGCAACGACACCCAGAGCAACTCAAGACCCGAACTGGCCATGCTGGAGCCTCCTTTCCAGACGGCTGAGCAGCAGCGACAACGGCAAAAACAGCAGCACGCAAATCAGCGTCAGCACGGCGAGCATTTCGTAGGTTTTGTAGTAGAGCGCGATGTAGCTTTTGGTGGTGTAGAGAATCTCCGGCACCGCAACCGCCGAGACCACGGTGGTTTCCTTGAGCAGGAAAATGAAGTTGGCGAACAGCGATGGCAGGCTGAGGATGCCGGCCTGCGGCAGGATCACGTAGCGCAGCAATTGCCCGTGGGACAGACCGATGGAGCGGCCGGACTCAAGTTGCGCCTGAGGCACAGCATCCACGCCGGCACGCAGGACTTCGGTGAGGTAGGCACCGCCAAGGAAAGTCATGGTGATGATTGCCGCCGCGAAGCCCGAGACTTTGATGCCCAGGGCCGGCAAGGCGAAGTAGACGAAGAACAATTGGATCAGCAGTGGCGTGTTGCGCGCCAGCTCCACGTACAGCCCGACCAGGCGTTGAAGGTAGGGGGTGCGAAACACCAGAATCGTCGCGTTGATCAGCGCCACCAGCAACGAAGTGCCGATGGCGATAAAGCCGACCTGCAGTGTCACGCCCACGGCTTTGAGAAACGCCGGCAGGGTGCTGAGGATAAACGCGTAATCGAAAGTCATTGAACATCCTGTACGCCGCTCGGTAAGCGACGATGGCGCAGTCCATGGGCAGTGGATAACCACCCGGCAGGCACCGACTTTAAAGGTATAAAAAGCAGAATTTAAATACCGATAAAGCATATTGATATCACGCAAAAGACTATCCTGCGGATTTGCCGAGACTGGGGAAGACGACTATTTTTCTTTCAGCCGTAGGACGGATCTTTTTTTCAAAAAGCCCCTCCAAGGACGTACAGCTTTTGGCCAGACTCCCCCGGCCGAACCATCACAAGGAAGAGAAAATGGCTGACGTAAAAGTGCCGCAGCGGCTGGACCCGCAAGACATCGTGAAATTGCTGGTGGCGTTGCGCAAGGCGCTGAAGACCAGAGTGGCCTGAACGATCTTGAGGTGAGCAGGTTCCCTGTGGCTGGAGCTTGTTGTGGCGAGGGGGCTTGCCCCCGTTGGGCTGCGAAGCGGCCCTGAAACCTGTACTCCGATTCCCTCTGACACACCTCATCGACTGATCGGCGACTGCTGCGCAGTCGAACGGGGGCAAGCCCCCTCGCCACAAAAGCCCCTCACCAAAGGTGGAGCAATAAAAAACGCCGACGCTATCGAAAGCCGTCGGCGTTGAAACCTTGAAGGGGTTTGATACTGCGTTAGATCAGAACGCCGGCAGTACCGCGCCGCTGTACTTCTTGGCGATGAAAGCCTTCACTTCCGGGCTGGTCAGGGCCTTGGCCAGTTTTTGGATGGCGACGCTGTCCTTGTTGTCCGGACGAGCCACCAGGAAGTTCACGTAAGGCGAATCGGCACCTTCGATCACCAGTGCATCTTTGGCCGGGTTCAGACCTGCATCCAGCGCGTAGTTGGTGTTGATCATGTCCAGGTCGACCTGATCCAGAACGCGCGGCAGCAAGGCCGATTCCAGTTCCTTGAACTTGAAATTGTGCGGGTTCTTGGCGATGTCTTTCGGTGTGGCCACAGCGTTTTTCGGGTCTTTCAACTCAATCAGGCCAGCCTTCTGCAGCAGGATCAGGGCACGGCCGCTGTTGCTGCCTTCGTTCGGGATGGCGATGGTTGCGCCGTCTTTGAGCTCAGCCAGGCTTTTGACTTTCTTCGAGTAGCCGCCGAAGGGTTCGACATGCACGCCGATCACGGTCACCAGGTTAGTGCCTTTGCCTTCGTTGAAGTTTTTCAGGTACGGCAGGGTCTGGAAGTAGTTGGCGTCCAGACGCTTCTGATCGACCTGTACGTTTGGCTGAACGTAGTCGGTGAAGACTTTGATTTCCAGGTCCACGCCTTCTTTGGCGAGGGTTGGCTTGATCAGTTCAAGAATCTCGGCGTGTGGGACCGGGGTCGCCGCCACCACCAGTTTCTCGCCCGCCTGGGCCAGGCCCGCAGTCAGGGCAGCCGCCAATGCGGTGAACAACAGAACCTTTTTCATGCAGTGTCCTTATCGAAAATCGCGATCGTCATCGACGACGGCTAAAAAATGAAAGTGCCAGCGAAGTGCTAGCGCTGGCGTGACGCGGACAATACCGGGATTTTTTATTCCCTAACAATATCTTTTATTCACTTTCATATTCCATTTTGTTCATACCAACCAAAGCACACTTAACCATTGCGGCGAGGGAGCTTGCTCCCGCTCGGCTACGCAGCAGTCGCACTGCGCAAACGCGGTGTGCCTGACAGAATTGGTCGCTGATTTTGGGGTTGCCGCGCAACCCAACGGGAGCAAGCTCCCTCGCCACAGGGGTTACAGAGTGCCTAAAAGATCTGTCAGCAGACTTTTTAAAGCAGTTCGCTCAGCAGTCGTGCCGCTGTTGATCACATGGGCCACCTGCTGCTCAATCCCCCCCAGCGACACAGCCACCTCAGGCAAATTCAAATGCTCCGGCAAAATCTCATCGCCCGTACTCACCAACAACGCAAAGTGGATGACGTTCTCCAACTCCCGCGTGTTGCCCGGCCAACTGTGCTGCTCCAGCAGATGCTGCGCGGCTTCGCTGATCAATGGCACCGGCAGGTCGAGGCGTTGGCTGTAGATGCCAAGGAAGTATTCGGCCAGCGACAAGATATCGCCCACCCGTTCACGCAATGCCGGCAGCTCGAGCTGGCCTTCGCTGAGGTAGTGGTAGAGCCGCTCATGGAATTTCCCGGCCGTTACCGCCTGGGCCAGATCGATGCTGGTGGCGGCCACCAGACGTACGTCCACGGGGCTCGGTTGGTGAGCGCCAACGCGGGTGACTTCGTGGTTTTCCAGGGCCGCGAGCAATTTGATCTGGATCGGTAGCGGCAGGTCGCCGATCTCATCCAGATAAAGCGTGCCGCCGTTGGCCGAACCGAACCACCCGGCACGACTGCTGGCCGAGCCGCTGTAACTGCCGACGGCATAACCGAACAGTTCAGCGTCGGCGTAGGTCGGGCTGATCGCCCCGCAATTGACCGACACAAACAACCCGCCACGATCACTGGCGCGATGGATGTGCCGGGCCAGCAGTTCTTTACCGCTGCCGGTTTCACCGCGAATCAACACCGAGATCGAACGTGGCGCCAGTTGCTCCAGCTCCTGGCGCAACTGCCGGGAACGCGGATCGACAAACACCAACGCCTTGGCGCGAATGCTCAGCGGGCTCTTTTCCGCGTCGGGAAAGGTCAGCAGCGGCTGACCGAAGGTTTCATGCAAGCTCATGGCAGACTCCCGCCCCAAACCGCCGGCAGACGGGGGCGTTTTTTAAAGAAATAGGGTTCAAGCGCGACGCAGGGCGTGTTGTTCCATGCGGTTTTGCAGACGATAGAGGTACGCAAAACCCTGCTCCCAATGCTGATGACCGGACTTCACGTTGATGTGCCCGGCCCCCGATAAAATCCCCGCCTCGGCGCCCCAGTTACGTGCCAGTTCCAGAGCACGCGGTGCACTCACGGCACTGTCGTTATCGGAGCTGACGACCTGGCTCGGGAACGGCAGCAAATGGGTCGGGATCGGTGCAAAGTTGCGCAGGGCCGGTGCGCAAGCGGGACGTTCGACGTCCGCTGGCGCAACCAGCAAGGCGCCGCGCACCTGACGCAAAAACTGCAGCGGCGCCGTAGCGGCCCAATGCGCAACCGTGATGCAACCCAGGCTATGGGCGATCAGAATGACCGGCGTGCTGTCGGCGGCAATCGCCTCGGCCAACGCCGCGACCCAGTCTTCGCGACGAGGTGTCAGCCAGTCGGCCTGCTCCACCCGCGCGCTGTTTGGCAGGCTGTTCTGCCAATGGGTTTGCCAATGATTTTCTGGCGATCCTTGCCAGCCCGGCACAATCAGGTAGCGAATTGATTCGTTGCGCATGGGGGAGCTCTCCTGCTGCGTGTCTGTTGCTGACCGAGTATAGGGAGGAGAGTTATATTCGTTAAGGAATAAGAAGCTATTTATTAAGACCAATAAAGAATATACAACAAATTCTTGTGGGCGCGGGCTTGTATTGGCTCGGAATAAAAAAGGGGCCGCACCCTGCCAAGGAGACGGCCCCGGAAACTCGAAATCTGTTAGCGCTGATCAACCTCGCTGTGACGCAATAATTGGCTGAAACGGTTATCCGATAAAGGAATATTTAATTCCTTTAATAGACCGAAATCACATAAGCGAATCACTGCTTGCGTCACACCGTATCGTCCCTTTGGGTCAAATTGATGACCAGCATTTGAGTTTCCGGTTACACCATCAAACCTGAGCGGCACGCACCTCTTGCGTCTCGGTGGTTTCCTTGCGCACAAACCGGTTCGCCCGCCCGAACGTCCCGAAATCATTGAACCGCACACCCATCTCGCGCATCACTTTATGCGCCACCGCAACGGTCATTTGCCGGATGTAAAACGGCTCTTTCACCACGAAATGATGGATCCCGTGGCTGCTGCCGAAGTTGAAGCAGAACGCCTGCAACGGCCACATCCACCAAGGGTTCAACACCTGAGTCTGCTGGAGCACATTGCCCGGTTCCACGTCGCCGTAGTAATGCATGTTCGAGCTGACAAAGTGCAGACAGAACGTACGCAACACGTTCGGCCCAATGATCACCACGGCGGCGATATCGATCACCTGCATCACCGCCAATGTCGTCGACGACCATTCGATGGGCGCACCCAGCAGGTAGGCGATGCCATTGGCCCCATTGAAACCGAGAAACCCGTACCACGCCCCCCAATGCACCAGCGCCAGTGGTGCATAAACTTTCAGAGAACGCTTGATGATGCTGAACTTGTGCGCCCGGGTCTTGGCCCGCAGCATGCGAATGAACGCCGACATCACGTTGTCGCCGACCATCAACAGCCGCGCGATCCCCCAAGGCTCACCATTGGTGATCGCCCGCTCTTCCATATCGCTTTCGGTGCCGGACACCTTGTGGTGGTTGAGGTGCAAGTGGCGACGTATCCAAGGGTTGATGGTGCTCGGCCGCGCCAGCCACACCAGGCCCATCATCAGGTTGTGCGGCACGCGCTGCTTGCGAAAGTACATGCTGTGGATCAGGTCATGCTCCAGCTCATGGGTCAGCGAGGCGAAAAACGCGTTAAGCAACAAGCACACCCACCAGGCCATGTACCCGGTGATGTACAGCGCCGCCGAACCGATCATCCCAGCCAGCGCGAAGGCCAGAATACCCGCGCCCAGTGCGTCCTGATGGTTGAGAATCGGGTAGCGCTGGCGCAGTTCGACGCCTTTGGCCAATACCACCTCGCGAATATGCGCTGATCGCTGTGCTGCATTCAGTCGCTGGGGACTTGCACAAGTACCGTCCATGCTTCCATCCTCTGGTTATTGATGTTCGCATCCTGCCTTGCGATGCTGTAGAGAGCGGTAGCCGTGAACGCCAACCTGTTGACCGGACGCGCCATTCAACATGACTGAACCGACCTCCCTCGCCAGCTGGACCCGTGCCCTGCGCAAGCAGCTCGATGCGCTGGGGCTCGACAGCACAGCCCTGTGCCAACAGGCGGGGCTCGACCCACAGTTGATGGACGACCCGAACGCCCGTTACCCGTTGTCCGGCACCACGCGCCTGTGGCACATCGCGGTGCAGGTCAGCGGTGACCCGGCGATTGGCTTACGAGTGTCGCGCTTCGTCAGCCCCACCACGTTTCATGCACTGGGTTACGCATTGGTGGCCAGCGGCAGCCTGCGGGAAGTCTTCGAGCGCATCGTGCGTTATCACCAGGTGGTCAGCGATGCGCTGGACCTGGAGCTGACCCGCGCCGAGGATCGCTACTGCTTCCGCCTGAAAATCCCCCAGGGCAACCCCGCGCCCGCCTTCGAAGCCATCGACGCCTTCGCAGCGATTTACGTGCGCACCTGCCGCAATCGCCTGGGCCGCGACTATGCCCCGCTGGCGGTCTACTTGCGCCGTCCGGAACCGGCCGACCCGCATCAATGGCACAAAGTGTTTCGCTCGCCGGTGTATTTCGCCGCCGACGAAGACCGACTGGAATTCTCCCTCGCGGATTTCGACAGTCACCTTGACGACGCCAACCCGGAACTGGCCGAACACAACGAAACCGTACTCAAACGCACCCTGGCGCAACTCCAGCCCATGACCTGGGAGCGCAAGGTTCGCGACGCCATTGAAGAGCAATTGCCCGAAGGTGAACCATCGGCCGAATGCATCGCCCAAGCGCTGCACTTGAGCCTGCGCAGCCTGCAACGGCACTTGGCGGACGAGGGTTGTCGGTTCGATACGCTGCTCAACGAAAGCCGGGAGAACCTGGCGCTGTTGCACCTGCGCGACCCACAGTGCTCGTTGAGCGAGGTCAGTTACCTGCTGGGGTTCGCCGACACCAGCAGCTTCAGCCGTGCGTTCAAACGCTGGACCGGGATGACGCCGGGGCAGTTTCGGGATGGGTTGCGGTAATAGATCCGCAAGGTGTGTTGAGTTTTCCGGCCTCTTCGCGGGCTTGCCCGCGATAGCAATTTCTCAAACACCACTGAAACCGCTACCGCCCGCGATCACGCCGCAACAATTTGCGCACCCGCTTCACCAGTTCACTGACAACAAACGGCTTGAGCAGGTAATCATCCTCATGCAACTCCAACCCGCGCAACCGATCCTCGATGCCGTCCGTGGTGGTGAGGAGCAGCACCGGTGTGTCGCCGAGTTTGCGGATCTGTTGCAGCAACTGCCAGCCATTGAGCCCCGGCAGCATCACGTCGAGGATGATCAGTTGGTATTCACCGGACTCGATAAAGCGCCGGCCGTCCATGCCATTGAGCGCCACATCCACCGCGTAACCCGCTTCGCTCAGGCCTTTGGCCAGGAGCCTGGCGGTCTCGGGTTCGTCTTCCACTAGCAACACACGCATGGCACACCTCGATTGTCGTCTGCACAGGCTAGGCGCGTTCGTGGACAAAGCCTACCTATAACGCCGGATTTAAAAGATCGCCAACGCCCGCAACCGCTCGGCGTCCAGAATCTCGATCTCGCCATACTTGAGATCCACAACCCCTTGCCCCTGCAAATCCTTGAGGATCTGGTTGGTGGTCTGGCGCGACAGCGACAGCATCGACGCCAGTTGTTCCTGAGGCAGTTGCAGAACACGACGCGGCGAGTCGGTTTCGCCATAGCCCTCGGCGATCATCAGTAAACGATGAGCCAAGCGTGCCGGGGCTGGCATCAGGCTGAGCTGTTCGAGACTGATGAAGGTCAGGCGCAGTTTGTGGCTCATCAGCAATGCCAGTTGCCGCCAGTACACCGGGTGTTTGTCGAGCAACGCCAGCAGCGCCGTTTGTGGAATGTGCAACAGGATGCAATGGCCTGTGCCGAATGCATCATGGGTTCGCGGCTGACCATCGAACAGGCAGATTTCGCCGAACCAGTGTGGCGACTCCACCAGGCTCAGCAGCGCTTCCTTGCCCTGCTCGCTCACCGCGCCGATGCGCACCGAGCCCTCAAGCACCGCGTACAAACCGCACGGGGGATCGCCGCGCTTGAACAGCCGTTGCCCCGGCGACAGCCGCCGCACTCGGGCGGCGGCCAGCAGACTATCCTGAAAGGGGACCGGTAAATGACTGAACCATTGCCCCGTCATCAGGCGCGAACGCCAAGCCTGCATGTCCATGAAAACTCCTAGAGATTGTCGCCTGGCTGACAGAACGAGAGATGAGCCCGGGGGCATGATCCATCACCCTACAGGAGGAATAACAATGAAAAGCCTCGTTGACCATCTCAGTCAATACGCCGCCTACCACCGTGACCCGCGCAATATCGCCAGCCACTTCGTGGGTATTCCGTTGATCGTGGTGGCGGTCGCGGTGTTGCTGTCGCGGCCGGAGTGGTCGCTGGCCGGGGCCTGGGTGTCACCGGCGGTGCTTCTGGCACTGGCTTCGGCGTGGTTTTACTTGCGCCTGGAATTGCGGCTCGGGGTACTGATGACGGGATTGCTGGGCCTGTCGGTCTGGGTGGGGCATGTGCTTGCGCAGCAGAGCACATTCGTCTGGCTTGCCAGCGGCATCGGGATGTTTGTGGTGGGGTGGGCGATTCAGTTTGTCGGCCATCATTACGAAGGGTGCAAACCGGCGTTTGTCGATGATGTGACGGGGTTGATTGTCGGGCCGTTGTTTGTGGTGGTTGAGTTGGCGTTTTTGCTCGGGATGCGGCGTGAGCTGAAAGAGCAGATCGAGGCGCGAGTGGGCGGTGTGCGTTTGCGTCAGAAGAACGCCGCGGCGTAGGACGCCATCGCGGGCAAGCCCGCTCCCATAGGAGATTTGTGAACGACACAGATCACTGTGGGAGCGGGCTTGCCCGCGATGCCTTTGCTTTAGAGGTTGGCGACTTTCTGCCAGACCTTCGGCTTGAAGAACAGCGTCTCGCCCTTGGCCAATCCAACCAGGCTATCGTGATCCTTCACCACTTCAGCTTCAATCAACTCGCTCTGGCCTTCCACCTTCAGCGTCACCCGCGTAGTCGCGCCCAGCGGACGAATATCGCGCACTTCAGCCGCGTGATGATCTTCCAGTTCATGCCGCGACAGCGACACTTCGTGGGGACGGAACAGCACGTGCCGGTCTTCGCCCAAATGCAGACGGTTCGAGTCGCCAAGGAAGTGATAGACGAAATCGCTGGCCGGGTTTTCGTAGACGTCGCCCGGTGAGCCGATCTGCTCGATCACGCCCTTGTTCATCACCACGATGCGGTCGGCGACTTCCATCGCCTCTTCCTGGTCGTGAGTCACGAATACCGAGGTCAGGTTAATGTCTTCGTGCAGCCGTGCGAGCCAGCGACGCAGCTCTTTACGGACCTTGGCATCGAGGGCGCCGAAGGGTTCATCGAGCAGCAAGACTTTCGGCTCCACCGCCAAGGCGCGGGCCAGCGCGATGCGTTGACGCTGACCGCCGGAGAGTTGTTCCGGGTAGCGATCCGCCAACCAGTCCAACTGCACCATGTTCAGCAATTCGTGGACTTTAACCGCAATCTGGCTCTCGTTCGGGCGCTGGTTTTTCGGCTTCATGCGCAGGCCGAAAGCAACGTTGTCGAACACCGTCATGTGCCGGAACAAAGCGTAGTGCTGGAACACGAAACCGACGTTGCGATCACGCACGTCGTGGCCGGAGACGTCTTCGCCATGGAACACGATATTGCCCTGATCCGGGGTTTCCAGGCCGGCGATGATTCGCAACAACGTGGTCTTGCCGCAACCGGACGGCCCCAGCAGCGCCACGAGTTCGCCGCTTTGAATGTCCAGGCTGATGTTGTCCAGCGCCTTGAACGCGTGGAAGTTCTTGCTGACGTTACGCACTTCGATCGACATGACTTATTCCTCCGCGGCGCTGGCGCGCAGGCGGTTAATACGGTTTTCGCTCCACTGCTTGAGCAGCAGGATGAAGAGCGCCAGGATCAGCAACAGGCTCGCCACGGCGAACGCGGCCACGTGGTTGTATTCGTTGTAGAGGATCTCGACGTGCAGCGGCAGGGTGTTGGTCACCCCGCGAATGTGCCCGGAGACCACCGACACCGCACCGAACTCCCCCATCGCTCGCGCAGTGCAGAGCACCACGCCATAGATCAGGCCCCATTTGATATTGGGAACGGTGACGTGCCAGAACATCTGCCAGCCATTGGCGCCAAGCAGGCGCGCGGCCTCTTCCTCTTGAGTGCCTTGTTCCTGCATCAGCGGGATCAGTTCACGGGCCACGAACGGCACGGTGACAAAAATCGTCGCCAGCACGATGCCCGGCAAGGCGAAGACGATCTGGATGTCGTGGTCCTGCAACCATGGGCCGAACAAGCCTTGGGCGCCGAACATCAATACATAGACCAGACCGGCAATCACCGGCGACACCGAGAACGGCAAGTCGATCAGCGTCACCAGCATGCTCTTGCCGCGGAACGAGTATTTGCTCACGCACCACGCCGCGCTGACCCCGAACACCAGGTTCAGCGGCACCGATATCAACACGGCAATCACGGTGAGCTTCAACGCCGACAAGGCGTCCGGTTCGAAGATCGCGGTGAAGAATGCCCCCAGGCCCAGCTTCAGGCCCTGGGACACCACGATGAACAATGGCAATAACAAAAACAGCGCGAAGATCAGCCAGCCGAGGCCGATCAGGATGCGCCGCGAAGTGGCACTGCCACGGCGGGCGGCGTTCGAGGAGGCCGCTGCAATAGACGATTGGGACATTTTTCGCGCCTCCTTATGGGGTTTCGATGCGCCGCTGCAACAAGTTGATCAGCAGCAACAAGACAAAGGAAACCACCAACATCAGTACACCAATGGAGGTGGCGCCGGTGTAATCGTACTGGTCGAGTTTGACCATGATCAGCAAGGGCAGAATTTCGGTTTTCATCGGCATGTTACCGGCGATGAAAATCACCGAACCGTACTCGCCGACCCCGCGGGCAAAGGCCAAAGCGAAACCTGTCAGCCAGGCTGGGAGCAGCGCCGGCACCAGGATATGGCGGAAAACCTGCAGCGGTTTTGCCCCCAGGCACGCCGCCGCCTCTTCCACTTCACGAGGGATATCGGCCAGTACAGGCTGTACCGTACGTACTACGAATGGAAGTGTTACAAAAGTCAGCGCCAGGGTGATGCCGAGGGGGGTATACGCGATCTTGAACCCCAGGTCCGCCGCGAACTGACCCACCAGGCCGGTGGGGGTGTACAGCGCGGTAAGCGCGATACCGGCCACGGCAGTGGGCAATGCGAACGGCAGGTCGATCATCGCATCGATGACTTTGCGCCCCGGGAAGGTGTAGCGCACCAGCACCCAGGCCAGCAGCGTGCCGATCACGCCGTTGATGACCGCGGCGTACAACGCGGTGCCGAAGCTCAGCTTCAACGCGGCCAACACCCGAGGTGCCGAGATGATTGCCCAGAACTGGTCCCAGGTCAGTTGAGCGGCATGCACGAACATCGCCGCCAGTGGAATGAGCACAATCAGGCTGAGGTACACCAAGGTGTAGCCCAGCGTCAGCCCGAAGCCGGGTATGACGGGGGAGATACGACGCGACATAAAAGTCCTTGGTTGAGAACGCGCTAAGCCCCGACAACAAGATCGGGGCCCGTTGGCTAATGCCTGGCAGTTAAGGGACTGAACACTGCAACCCCTGTAGGAGCGAGCCTGCTCGCGATAGCGCCTGGTCAGCCAACATTGATGTTGAATGTACCGCCGTCATCGCGAGCAGGTTCGCTCCCACAAGTTGCCTCCTAACTGACCGTTGGCAGATCTATTTCAGGTTACTGCGCCTGGTAAATCTGGTCGAACACGCCACCGTCATTGAAGAATTTCGGCTGGGCGGCTTTCCAGCCGCCGAAGTCCTTATCGATGGTCACCAGCTCCAGGGTCGGGAACTGTTTGGCGTACTTGGCAGCGACGTCCTTGTCACGTGGACGATAGAAGTTTTTCGCCGCGATTTCCTGACCGGCCGGGCTGTACAGGTGCTTGAGGTACGCTTCAGCGATTTCGGTGTTGCCCTTTTTCTCGGCGTTCTTGTCGACCACGGCCACCGGTGGTTCGGCAAGGATCGACAGCGACGGCACAACGATGTCGAACTTGTCGGCGCCACCGTCTTCTTTCAATGCCAGGAAAGCTTCGTTTTCCCAGGCCAGCAATACGTCGCCCTGGCCGTTGTTGACGAAGGTGATGGTCGAACCGCGAGCACCGGTGTCCAGCACAGGTACATGCTTGAACAAGGTCTGCACGTACTCTTTGGCCTTGGCTTCGTTACCACCGTTGGCTTTCAGGCCATAGGCCCAGGCCGCGAGGAAGTTCCAGCGTGCGCCGCCAGAAGTTTTCGGGTTCGGAGTGATGACTTCCACGCCGTTTTTGGTCAGGTCGCCCCAGTCCTTGATGCCTTTGGGATTGCCTTTGCGCACCAGGAACACGATGGTCGAGGTGTAAGGCGTACTCGCATCCGGAAGACGCTTCTGCCAGTCGACCGGCAGGCTCTTGCCAAGCTTGGCGACTTCGTCGATGTCACCGGCCAGGGCCAGGGTCACCACGTCGGCCCGCAGACCGTCGATCACCGCCCGGCCCTGCTTGCCCGAGCCACCGTGGGACTGCTGGATTTTCACGTTGTCGCCGGCGTGGTCTTTCTTCCAGAAGTTGACGAACTCGGCGTTGTAATCCTGGTACAGCTCACGGGTCGGGTCGTACGACACGTTGAGCAATTCGTAATCCTTGGCAACCGCGGAACCAGCAAAAAGGGCACTGGCCAGGGCGGCCAAAGCAAAATGACGAATCGACGACATGGTGAAAGCTCCTGGAATACTGGGTGTGTTGGCTTTTTCTTATGGTGTGCTGGAATCGGGTTGCCGGTTTTTTCAGCTCGGTTTGTTGCCCGGGTTCTGCAAACGGAACTTCTCTTTGCGTTCGATCTGGACGACCTGGGCGTTATGCACGGTGATTTCCACTGCGCCAAAACGCAGATCGCGCAAGGCGCTCTGGATCTCACGCAAAATCGTGGCTTCGTCCTGCCCGTCAACACTACGTAGGGATGCGCTCATGGTGCTGCTCCTTAAATGAGATGTGCCTGGCAGCGGCGGCACTGCTCAAGGCGTGAGAGCAATAGTAGATAGGCACTGATATTCTTAAAAATACTATTTAAGAATGTTTATATAACTAGAATGAATTATTTGATGGAGCAAGGGGTTGCGGAGGACCAACTACTTTCGCGGGCACACAAAACCCTGTGGCGAGGGGGCTTGCCCCCGTTCGGCTGCGTAGCAGACGCAAAAAATTGGGGCCGCTACGCGACCCAACGGGGGCAAGCCCCCTCGCCACAAAAAGCAGATCAGGCGCTCATCCAATCGTTGGCGTTCGAGCCCAATCCAATGCTGTCGCCGGCACCGGCCGCCCAAACCAGTACCCCTGCCCCAGATCGCAAGCGTGTTCGAGCAGGAACCCCGCCTGCTCGACCTGCTCGATCCCCTCTGCATGCACTTGCATGCCCATGCTCTGCGCCAGCGCAATGATCACCCGCGCAATCGCCGCGTCATCCTCATCACCCGGCAAGCCTGCGACAAATCCCTGATCGATCTTGAGTTTTTGCACTGGCAAACGCTTGAGTCGCAGCAATGACGAATAGCCCGTGCCGAAGTCATCGATGGCCAGCCGCACGCCCAACTCGCGCAAGCGATGCATCTGCTCCAGCGCCACTTCCGGGTCTTCCATCACCGCGCTTTCGGTGACTTCCAGCTCCAGATACGCCGGATCCAGCCCCGTGTCGTGCAGCACCTGAGTCACTTGCTGATACAACTCGCGGCGGGCAAACAGGCGCGAAGAAACGTTCACCGCGACAAACGACAACCCCACGCCCGTCGCTTGCCACTGGCACATCTGCCGACAGGCCTGGCGCATGACCCAGGCATCGATCTCGGCGATCAGTCCGGTACGTTCGGCAATGGGGATGAATTCAGCCGGCGACACCAGTCCGCGTTGCGGATGCTCCCAGCGCACCAGAGCCTCGACGCCGATCAGGCGACTGGTTTTGAGCTCATACACGGGCTGGTAATAGACCCGCAACTCCTCTTGCTCCAGCGCTCGGCGCAAGTCGAAGGCAATCTCGACACGTTGCTGGGCATGGGCGGTCAACTCTTCGGTGTAGAGCGCATAGCTGTCGCGGCCCGCGCTCTTGGCCTTGAACAGCGCCGAGTCGGCATTGCGCAACAGTTGCTCGGCGCTCAAGGCATCGCTGGGGAACAGGCTGATGCCGACACTCGCGTTGATGAATAACGGTTGCTTGTCGTTGATCCGAAACGGCTCCTTGAGGCCATCGATGACCCGCTGAGCCAGCGCTGCGGCATGCCCCGGTTGCGGGCAATTTTCGGCCAATACCGCAAATTCGTCGCCACTGAGCCGCGCCAGCGTAATGCCCGGGCCAAACAAGGCGCCCAGGCGCTCAGCCACCGCCTTGAGCAGTTGGTCACCGACACTGTGGCCGAGACTGTCGTTGATCAGCTTGAAGTGATCCAGATCGATCATCAGCAACGCGCAACCGCGCTTATGACTCTGCGCCGAGGCCACGGCCTGTCCGGCACGGTCGGTAAACAGCAGGCGATTGGGCAGATCGGTCAGCGGGTCATGGTGGGCCAGGTGCGTCAGCTCATGCTCGGAGTTCTTGATCGCACTGATGTCGGAAAACACCGCAACGTATTGGCTGAGCCGCCCCTGATCATCGTGAACGAGGCGAATCGTCTGCCATTGCGGGTAAATCTCGCCGCTTTTGCGACGGTTCCAGATTTCCCCGCTCCACTCGCCGATGCTGTCGAGAGTCGCGAACATCGCCTGGTAGAAACCCGGAGGATGATGACCCGATTTGAACATGTTCGGGCGCTGACCCAGCACTTCCTCACACTGGTAGCCGGTGATTTCCATGAACGCCCGGTTTACATGGACGATCAGCCCTTTGCTATTGGTGACCAGCACCCCTTCACGGGTGCAATCGAACACCGCGGCCGCTTGCCGCAAACGCTCCCGGTCGGCAGTGCGCTCACGCAATTTGGCGCCGACGCCCAGGCAGCGAAACAACCGTGCCCGCGCGATGAAAATCAGCGCGGCACTGAAGGCCACCCAGGCATAACCGTTGATCAGTTGCCAGCGCAGCAGATCGGTGGAGTTATCGAAGAAACTGTTCAATAAATAACCACTGAACTGAAGCCAAACTATGGAAAGCACCAGGTAAAGCAGCGCTGCACGCAAAGCATCGCGATATGTGGCTGGCATTCGAACGTCCATGTCCCTACAAAAAGGTTGGAATTATAGATTAAAGAAACATCCAGCCACTCTTATCTGAAAGGGCGACTGGTTTTATCCGTGGGCTTAGTGATAATGCAAAGGCTGTTTTTTCTTTATCGAGGGCCCTATAGCCTATGTGGTACGAAGGTTTTCTTGGCTTATCGCCCTGGTCACTGGTAGCCGTCACCCTGCTGATGACCCACGTGACGATCGTTGGCGTCACGGTCTATCTGCATCGCTATTCAGCCCATCGCTCGCTTGAGCTCAATGCCGGCCTGAAACATTTCTTCCGCTTCTGGCTGTGGTTGACCACGGCGCAGAACACCCGCGAGTGGACCGCCATCCACCGCAAGCATCACGCCAAATGCGAAACCGTCGATGACCCGCATAGCCCGGTCATCAAGGGTCTGTCCACCGTTCTGCGCAAAGGCGCCGAGCTGTACCGCGCCGAAGCGGAAAACCCCGAGACCCTGCGCATCTACGGCAAGAACTGCCCCGAAGACTGGATCGAACGCAACCTCTACACTCGCTTCCCGTTGCTGGGCGTGGCGATCATGGGCGTCATCGACCTGCTGCTGTTCGGCACCATCGGTATCACCATCTGGGCCATCCAGATGATGTGGATCCCGGTCTGGGCCGCCGGCGTGGTCAATGGTCTGGGCCATGCCATCGGCTACCGCAACTTCGAATGCCGCGATGCGGCGACCAATCTGGTGCCCTGGGGCATCCTGATCGGCGGCGAAGAACTGCATAACAACCATCACACCTACCCTAACTCGGCCAAACTGTCGGTGAAGAAGTGGGAATTCGACCTCGGCTGGGCCTGGATCCAGGTCTTCAGCTTCCTGCGCCTGGCCAAAGTCCAGCGGGTCGCGCCGATCGCCCACCGTGTCGAAGGCAAAGGCAGCCTGGACATGGACACCGCCATGGCGATCCTCAACAACCGCTTCCAGATCATGGCCCAGTACCGCAAGCTGGTGATCGCGCCGCTGGTCAAGCAAGAGCTGGAAAAGGTCGATCACTCGGTCCGCCACCAGTTCCACCGGGCCAAGCGCCTGCTCTCGCGGGAAACCAGCCTGCTGGATGACAAGCACCATGTGCGCATCCAGACCATGCTCGAGCATAGCCAGGCATTGAAGGTAATTTACGAGAAACGCCTGGCCTTGCAGCAGATCTGGGTCAAGACCAGCTCAAATGGTCACGACATGCTGGCCGCCATCAAGGATTGGGTACACGAGGCCGAGGCCAGCGGGATTCAATCCCTGCGCGACTTCGCCGACCAGCTGAAAACCTACTCCCTGCGCCCTGCCAACGCCTAATCCTCTGATGACGGCTTGCCTCTGATTAGGGGCTGCCTGTGGCGAGGGAGCTTACTCCCGCTCGGCTGCGCAGCAGACGTAAAACCTGACGACGCGTTTTAACTGACAAAACGCGCCCGCCAGATTCCCGCGCTATACCGCCCAGCGGGACCACGGCCCCTCACCAAAAAACACGGGAACTTCGCCCCAAATCCCTTATCTCAAAGACACTTCGCCATCCAGGCGGGCTCTGCTCTAGCCGCTGTCGAAATAGCGGCACGCCCTTTGAGATTTGTGCCGATGGTCAATGAAAACCTACAAGACACATCCCTTCCACAGTGGCCTGAAGCCGCGCAAACGCTGATGGCGCTGATGCATGCCCAAGGTGAAGTGGCGCGCCTGAGCGAACGCGAACAGCTGTTCAGCTCGCTGCTGGTCAGCGTCAATGCGGTGCTTTGGGCATTCAACTGGGAAACCCGTCAGGTGCTCTACGTCAGCCCGGCCTATGAGCGGATTTTCGGCCGCCCTGCCGGCCTGCTGCTGTCCGACTACAATCACTGGCGCGACAGCGTCTACCCCGACGATCTGGACTACGCCGAACGCAGCCTGGCGCAAGTGTTGGTCAACGGTGCCGTCGAAGACCGCGAATACCGCATCATCGCCGCTGACGGCCAGGTACGCTGGCTCAGTGACAAGTGCTTCATCAACCGTCAGGCCGAGCCGGGCCAACCGGTGATCATCGTCGGCATTGCCGAAGACATCACCGAAAAGAAGCAGATGGAAACCGAGCTCCACCGCTTGGCCACCACCGACGTACTGACCCAAAGCAGCAATCGCCGACACTTCTTCGAAGGCGCCCATCGCGAATTCGAGCAAGCGCGCCAGCAAGGCAAGCCGCTGGCCTTCCTGCTGCTGGACATCGATGACTTCAAAGTGATCAACGACACCTACGGCCATCCGGAAGGCGACAAGGTACTGCAACGCATCGCCGAGAGCGGTCGCGCGGCCCTGCGACGTGGTGATCTGTTCGGGCGGATCGGCGGTGAGGAATTCGCCGCGGTGTTCCCCGGTTGTGCACCGGACATGGCCATGCAAGTGGCCGAGCGGCTGGAACGGGAGATTCAGCAGTTGAGTTTCAGCCATGACAACAGGACCTTCGGCATCACTGTCAGCCAGGGCTTGACCAGCCTCACGCCCGAGGATGAAAGCCTCGACAGCCTGTTCGCCCGCGCCGACGCGGCCATGTATCAGGCCAAGCGTCAGGGCAAGAACCGCATCATTTCTGGCTGAGAAACTGTCTGACGCTGACACCTACCTGTGGCGAGGGGGCTCGCCCCCGTTCGGTTGCGCAGCAGCCGTAAAATCAGAGCACGCGGTATTTCTGACAGAGCCAGGTTGTCGGGGTTCAGGACTGCTTCGCAGCCCAACGGGGGCAAGCCCCCTCGCCACAGAGCCTCGCTCCTACAGGTTTTGCGTGAAGCCTATTTTTTGCGCAAACGCATCAATTCCGGCAATCCGATCTTGAGCAACCGCGCCGTGCGGCTCTTGGCCAGCGTCTCGATGCCCTCATGCTCGGTCAGGCGCGCCAGTTGCGCGGCCATGTTCATCACCAGCGCTTCACGGGAGTAAACCCCGCCACCGAGCTGATAAACCGCTGCAATCAGCTCTCGCAGCTCCAGCGGCAGGCGCCAGCGGGTGCGTAGCGCCGAACCGTAGGCCGCACCGAATTCGGCCAGGGCATCGCCGATTTCTTCCAACTCATCCAGCTCACCACCGGCCTGCTTCCATTCCTGCAAACACCGCAGCAACGCCAGGTCGCCGAGGCGATGCAGCATGCCCGCGCAATAACAGCGCTCCTGATCCAGGTCGAGCAAGCGCGCCAACGTCCGCGCATATTCGGCGGTGTGCAGGGACAACTCCCAATAACGCTGCGCATAATCGGCCAGACACGGATCGCTGAGCCGGGCACTGCGCTTGAGGGCGAGCCCCAGAATCAGGTTCATGCTTTGCCCGGTGCCCAAACGGTGCAACGCCTGGGCCAGGGTTTGCACAGCGGCGCCATGATGCTGCGCCGCGCTGTTGGCGGCAGCGATCAAGACAGCGGTGACTTGCGGATCGGTGCGGATCTCATCTTCCAGCCGCGTCAGATCGAGGCCATTGGGATTGAGGCTGCGTTTGATTGCCACCTGCACGTCAGTCATCAACGGCGCACCGTCCGCCAGCTCGCGCCGCCGCTCCAGATACACCGACAAGGTCATGCCCGGCGCCAGAGACGGCACTTCGCAGGACACCTCTTCACCCGCGCTCAGCAGCAAATCCTGCAGGCGCTGGGTCAGGTTTTCCATGTTCAGGGGTTTGGTCAGGTATGCCGTGGGCGCCAGGGGCAAGACTTCACGCACACTGGCACCGTCGTTGCGGCTGCTCATCAGAATGAACGGCAGCGGCGGATTACGTTTACGCTGACGAACATTGCGCAAGACATTCAGGCCATCGACGCCAGGCAACTCCCAGTCGACGATTACCAAGTCATAAGGATTTTCCGCCAACAGCTGCAGGGTCTCCTGGCCATCGGCACACAGGTCCAGCCGCGCGTCGCAGCGCACATTCAACAACACTTGCTTGAGCAGGTCGCGAGACCAAGGGTCCGCCTCGGCAATCAGCACTCGCGGTACAGCGGGTAACACCACAGCAGTCATCTGCATACTCCAACGGCAATGCTTGCACCTTAGTCAATGCTGGCCATTCGATACAACTCAATTGCCCTGATGTGTTTCAAGCACCCATAAAAAAACCCGCCGAAGCGGGTTTTTTGTCGATCAGATCACAAATGAATCAGAGCTCGGCGAAGCACTCTTCGATGATCGCCAGGCCTTTGTCCAGTTGCTCGTCCGGCGAAGTCAGCGGTACCAGCACGCGCAGAACGTTGCCGTAGGTGCCGCACGACAGCAGGATCAGGCCCTTGTCACGCGCCTTGGCCACAACGGCTGCTACAGCAGTCGGGTTCGGCTTGTGACTGTCACCGTTTTCGAACAGCTCGACGGCGATCATCGCGCCCAGGGCACGCACGTCGCCGATCACCGGGTATTTGGCCTGAATGGCTTTCAGGCCAGTCACCAGACGCTCGCCGACCGCTTTGCAACGGTCCAGCAGGTGCTCTTCTTCAAACACTTCCATCACGGCCAGGGCCGCGGCGCAAGCGATCGGGCTACCGGCGTAAGTGCCGCCCAGGCCGCCCGGGGCGATGGCGTCCATGTATTCGGCCTTACCGCATACACCGGCCAGCGGGAAGCCGCCAGCGATGGATTTGGCGAAGGTGGTCAGGTCGGCGGCAACGCCCATCTGTTCCATGGCGAAGAAGGTGCCGGTACGGCCAGCGCCCGTCTGTACTTCGTCAGCGATCAACAGAATGCCGTGCTGGTCGCACAAAGCGCGCAGACGCTTCATGAACTCTTTAGGCGCGACGTAGAAACCACCTTCGCCCTGCACCGGCTCGATGATGATGGCAGCGATGTCACGCGGCTCAGCGTCGTTCTTGAAGATGCGCTCGATGCTGGCGATCGAATCGTCGATGCTCACACCGTGCAGCTCGTTCGGGTACAGCGCGCGGAAGATGCCGCCTGGCATCAAGCCCATGCCGGCCGAGTAAGGCACGACTTTACCGGTCAGGCCCAGGGTCATCATGGTGCGGCCGTGGTAAGCGCCGGTGAACGCGATCACGCCGGCACGGCCAGTGGCGGCGCGGGCGATCTTGATCGAGTTTTCTACAGCTTCGGAACCGGTGGTCACCAGCAGGGTTTTCTTGGCGAAATCACCCGGCACCTTGGCGTTGATTTTTTCGCACACTTCCACGTACGGCTCGTAGGCCAGAACCTGGAAGCAGGTGTGGGTCAGCTTGTTCAGCTGCTCGGTGACGGCGGCGATGATTTTCGGGTGCACGTGACCGGTGTTCAGCACGGCGATACCGCCGGCGAAGTCGATGAACTCGCGACCTTCAACGTCGGTCACGGTAGCGTTCTTCGCGTGGTCGGCGAAGATCGGGTGGATCTGGCCAACACCACGGGGTACAGCAGCAGTGCGGCGGGCCATCAAATCAGCGTTAGTCTTGCTCATACATTCCTCATTCGCCGCTCATCGGTCGGCGTGGTTCAAGGATTAAGCGGCGGGGAAGCAACTACGGCAGCATGCGATGATCGACTGCCACAGCGTTCCCGGCCACAGAGAAAATTCCGTTTGAAGCGTCGCAAAGGGACAGCGCTCTCGTGCCCTTTGCGCTTGAAGCAATCCCTGCCGGGCTTAGATGCCCAGGCAGAGGTATTTGATTTCCAGGTAATCTTCGATGCCGTACTTGGAGCCTTCACGGCCCAGGCCCGACGCCTTGATACCGCCGAACGGCGCGACTTCGTTGGAGATCAACCCGGTGTTGACGCCGACCATGCCGTATTCCAGGGCTTCAGCCACACGGAACACACGGCCCAGGTCACGAGCATAGAAGTACGAGGCCAGACCGAACTCGGTGTCGTTGGACATCGCGATCACATCGGCTTCGTCTTTGAAGCGGAACAGCGGCGCCAATGGACCGAAGGTTTCTTCCTTGGCCACGGCAGCGTTGTTCGGCACGTTGGTCAGAATGGTCGGCTCGAAGAAGTTGCCTTGCATGCTCTTGCCACCCGCCAACACGGTAGCGCCTTTGCCGACGGCGTCAGCAATGTGCTCTTGCACCTTGGCCACGGCTTTTTCGTCGATCAGCGGGCCAGTGGTGGTGCCGTCTTCCAGACCGTTGCCGATCTTGAGTTTGGCCACGGCCACTTTCAGTTTTTCGGCGAACGCGTCGTAGACCGAATCCTGAATGTACAGGCGGTTGGCGCAGACGCAGGTCTGGCCGTTGTTGCGGTACTTGGAAATGATCGCGCCTTCGACGGCCTTATCCAGGTCCGCGTCGTCGAACACGATGAACGGCGCGTTGCCGCCCAATTCCAGCGAAACTTTCTTGATGTCCTTGGCGCACTCGGTCATCAACTGACGACCGATTTCGGTCGAACCGGTGAAGGACAGTTTGCGCACGATCGGGTTGCCGGTCAGCTCGCTGCCGATATCGCCAGCACTGCCGGTCACCACACTGAACACGCCGTTCGGAATACCGGCACGTTGAGCCAGTTCAGCCAGGGCGAACGCCGAGAACGGGGTTTGCGAAGCCGGCTTGAGCACCATGGTGCAACCAGCGGCCAGGGCCGGGCCGGCTTTACGGGTGATCATCGCGGCCGGGAAGTTCCACGGAGTAATCGCAGCGGTCACGCCGATCGGCTGCTTGATCACGATCAGGCGCTTGTCTGGCTGGTGACCCGGAATCACGTCACCGTAGACGCGCTTGGCCTCTTCGGCGAACCACTCGATAAAGGAAGCGGCATAAACGATCTCGCCCTTGGCTTCAGCCAATGGCTTGCCCTGCTCCAGGGTCATCAGGCGAGCCAGGTCATCCTGGTTCTCGATGATCAGCTCGAACCAGCGACGCAGCTTGTTCGCGCGCTCCTTGGCGGTCAGGCCACGCCAGGCCGGCAGCGCTTTGTCAGCGGCTTCGATCGCACGGCGGGTTTCGGCAGCGCCCATTTTCGGCACAGTGCCCAGAATTTCGCCCGTTGCCGGGTTATTGACCTTGATCGTCTGACCGTTGTCCGCATCGACCCAAGCGCCATCGATAAAGGCTTGCTGGCGGAACAACTGGGTGTCTTTAAGCTGCATGTCGGCTTTCCTTAACAGCACCGCGACAAACGCGGGGCGAATTATGATTGTAGAAAGGCGCCTTATAGGCTGCCGTCAGGGAAATCATTCACCGGGCTGAAGCACATAAATAGCGCACTGATCGAACTCGTGCGGTTCAGCACCCAGACAAGAGCGTTTGAAATCTCAAACGAATCCTAGGATCAAAGGGGGTAAAGGACAATAGGCTGTTCGAAAAAAAGAACGAAAACGCCGCATTTGCCTATTTTTTCTGATCAGCGTAGCAAACGCAGGTTACGCTTTTGAAAAACGCAGGCGATTCAGCGGCATGGACGCCCGCAGCGCATATGAGTATCATGGCGCCCGCATCGCACCAGTAGCTCAGCTGGATAGAGTACTGCCCTCCGAAGGCAGGGGTCGTGGGTTCGAATCCCGCCTGGTGCACCATATGTAGAAACGAGAAAGCCTCAGATCTTAGGGTCTGGGGCTTTTTTGTGGGTCAGCATTTTTAATGTTTGGGTCTAGTGATCAGTGCTGACTGATTCAAACAAGCGCCCAATGTCTCTAGCGGTATGCAGGACACGCTCAATCTGAACATCGCCCTCTAAAAGACTGTAAAAGATCAAATATCGGCCGTGGGAAATCATTCGCAGCCCTCTGGCACAGTCATCTCGGGAAATACCTTGATTTGGCTGATCAACCAGCCGTGCACAGCACACTCGCAACTCACCAACAAAAGTCCGAGCTCGGCCGGGATTGTCACGGGCAATGTAGCGGGCAATTTGCTGCAGATCCTCTCGTGCCAGTGCGGAGAAAAGCAGTTGTCTCATGGGCGTTTCTGCTCCGCTTCGACCTCATCAATGAGCGCATCAAGCTCAGCAAACACCGTATCGGCTGCAATAGCCGGGCGTGGGTCATTGCGGCTGGCTGCAATAGCTTCACGTATTTCTGCGGCTTGTAATCGATCAAGTAGCTGTTGATAAGTGGCGTGCGGTAAAAGGTAGGCAGCAGGGCGATTGTGGTTGAGAACGGCAACTGGCTCTGAGCCTGCTTGCTCAATCACGGTACTCGGGCTGCGTTTCAGCTCGGTAATACTAACCGACCGACTCGCGAGTAATTGCTCCATGAGGCCTCCAAAGGTACACAAAATAGTACCTTATAGTGTTCGATTGACTGAGCAACGGTCAACATGCAACTGACCGGAGCCATGTGCTCCACAATGAAACGGAGTTTCTATTCTGTCGTTAAATCCAGATAGCCAGTCAAATGGCCGGCAAATGAACGGCGCGAGTAAAGTCGACTGAGGCCGCTCTTTGGCCAGTTGATACCTGCTGCCAGCGCCTTCTTCAAGCAAATGACCGTCAAATGACGATCATACCCAGTCGGGTGCATCGCGATTGGCCTTGGATTATCGATATTTTTTTCTTCCGACCGATTCAGCAGAAAATCCTTACGACTTTCGAAGGTTGCAGGAGGTCAGCCTGCACGTTACCCTTCTGCCGTCGCTGCCAATTCAGCGACCGGGCTTGGTAACCCGAGAGTTAAGCGCAACAGCGCCCTCATTCAGATTTGCAGGCGTTTTTTTATGCCCGCAATTTTGAGTTATGGCGGCTGTGCGTGGGACGTCTTCGGGCGTGCCGGATTCCTTGACTCCCGGTTTACCAACCTGCGCACAGCTGCCACCCATTCGCTTGGTAACGAAAAAGTGGCAGTTCCTCGTCAAGGAGCTAGACCATGCGCAATGTAAATCCGTACCAAATTAGGCTTATCCCTCACCGCGATTTCGAATCGCGCCCCCACCGCACCTCCGTCAATGGAGGTGGCAAATGACTGAACACTCAGAAGCAAAAACCATCGGCTACACGCCCTGCCTCTACTGTGCAGACGATCCGCTGTTTCATGTCAGCGCTGGGGTGCCTATTAGCAAAGCATTGGCGCAGGCGTCCGACCTGTTGTTCTTGGCCAAGTCGTTTGCTGAGGATGCTGCTTACGCGAAAGACACCGACCGCCACGCGTGGGCCGCGCATTATCTGACTGCGATGGGTAAGGCAGTGATTGATGATGTGGTGAAAGTTTTGACGCAACCACCGCAGGCGGCGACGCCATAAACCGCAGAATAGCGGCAACTCACCCTTGAAATGCGCCCCGATTTTTCGGGGCCTCCAAAACTGTCAGATGTGAAGGGAGGCGTGTTGATTCTGACTTCTAGCGTCTACCATTTCCTGCAACTGCATACCCGTGCAATGGCAGTGGTCAGGCATGCCCCCGTCAGAGCTTGGCGCAAGTCTCCAGATAATCAGTGACGGCCTCTTCAAAAGCATTTCGAAGCTCCTGTACTGACTCACCATGAAACCCAACGACATCTCTAATACCAGCGATATGGCCGACAAACAGGCCATCTTCCTCGCTGTATTCAATTCGGGCGGCATAGCCTTTGTAATTCATTACGTTCATGCGGTGACTCCTGCTTGTTCAAGGAAAGCCCGCGCATCACGAACCTGGTAGGGCTTTGCTTTCTTGTCCGGGTGTGGTCGGTGAAAGAGGCCGACCACACCGTTCAGCTCAAAGCGTACCCCGGACCCGCCGCGATTGGTAAGGCGGAAAAATCCCAGCCAACAAAAAACCCCTGAGCAGTCTCAGCACCGAAGCGCATCAACCGACAGGGGCCGTGTTGTGAGCGATTGTAAGGGTTGAGGACTTCTCGTCAACTGCCGGTAGGCACTGGTGATCCAGTCAAGGCAGAGGCAATCGTCAAGGAAAACTTGACTGTTCAAATCGCTGACTCGCGTCAGGTCAGCTGCATCACTACCAATGATCATCGCCGTAACAAACCATTTCTTGGGTAGTTTCTTGGGTAGTTCTTAGTAGTTCTTGGGTAGCTTCTTGGGTAGTCGGCGATGCTGCTGGCGCTCCCCTACACCTGTTGCGTAAAACACACCTTGATGAACTCCAGATCAAACAGCGCTTTTTTAATGGCAAAAAACCGCCAAAGCGGTTTTTTCATTCTGTCGTCCAGTCAAACTCGTCGTACTCATCATCGTCTTCTTCGTCCTCGATCAACTCATCATCAAGAACGTCTTCCTCAAGCGCTTCTTCTGCCTGCTTCGCCAGCAGAAACTCCTTACGACTCTCAGTCACTGCTCGCCGCAGTTCCTCGCCCTTCACCGGGCAGTTGAGCATTTGGGCGATGCGGTCGATTTTTTGGGCCACGGCATCCTCCAACGCATCGGCTATGGGCCGATAGTGCGCGCTTTCGGGTGTCGATGCCAAATTTGCCGACCGCTGTTCACCTCATTTTTTCTGCAAATCCTTGAGTCGGGCCGTGAGGTTTTCCTTGGGGAAGCGCTTGTGCAGTGTCGTCATCAGCGCCTCGGCGGCTTGGGTCTGACCGGAGTCCTGCAGGCGTATCACCTCACGTAATTGATCATCCAATGACTTGGCCGGCGCGGCTGAGCGTTTGCTGAGTTTTGCTTCGTCAGCCATTTCACTATTGATCGACTCTCGTTGCATCGGTGCAGAAAACTCCGCCATTGGCGCAGCCGGTGCGGGCATGGACATGGCGCCGGCTGGTGCAGTCTGGGCGCGAGCAGCGGGTTCATTCGCTTCAGCCGCCTCCTGTTTGGAGAGCGGTGCGGAGGCTTTGGGCGCAGGCGCGAAGTCGTAACTCGGCAGTTGTTCCGGCGTGCGTTGCACCAGTGCCAGCATCAGCGCGACGCCGACGAGGCTGGCGAATGCCACTTGCCAACGGGGTTTCTGGCAGGCCTGCACCCAGCGTTGCCACAGGTTCGGCTTTGGCGCGGGGGCTTCGCGATGGGCCGTTGCGAGGATGAAGGCGTCGAGATGCGCCGGTGGTTCGCCGCTGCTGTGATCGCGAAAATGCTTGAGCACTTCATCGTCGGGCGATGGCGGTATTTGTCGGGCGTCAGTCATGTCAGTACCTCCTCGGCCAGCAGCCGACGCAGTTTTTGCTGGGCATAGCGCAAGCGGCTTTTTACGGTTTCCAGCGGGGTTTCGGTAAGGGTGGCGATCTGCGGCAGGTCGAGGTCGCCGTGGGCGCGCAGCAGGAACACTTCGCGCTGGTCGGCGGGCAAAGTTTGCAGGGCGGCTTCGAGGCGTTGGCTGTCGCGGCTCAGGCTCAGCAGTTGTTCGGGGTCGGCCGTGTCATCGATCAGGGCGTGAGCCTGTTCGTCATAGCTGTCGTGCAACGGGTTGTGGATGCCGTGTTTGCGCCAGTGATCGATCAGTCGGTTGCGGGCAATCTGGTAGAGCCAGGTACGAAAATTCGCCCGACCTTGTGGCTGACTGGTGCTGCGGATCAGGCTCAGCCAGGTTTCCTGGTACACCTCTTCGGCCAGTTCGGGCTTGCCGCTGAGGCCGAGGAGGAATCGATAAAGGCCCTGGCGATGGCGGGCGTACAAAACTTCGAACGCCGGCCCGTCGCCCGAGCGATAACGCGCCAGCAGCGATTCATCGCTGCCGGCGGCGGAGCTGATTTCAGGATCGGACATGTCAGTGCTGGCCTCTTTCACTCTATCCGGTTGTCGTTGGATGGTTGATTCGAGGCAGTCGAGGCTCGCAGGCTCTGCGCCAACTCCACCAATTGCACGAACTCACCGCGCAGGCCGAACTGATCGTCACCCCGTGCGCCACGGGCCAGGGCTTCGGTGTCTTTCAGGCTGAAATCGCCGGTGTAACGACCGTCCTTGAGCTGCTGGGAAAAGGCCGCGACGGCGGCGGCAAATCTCAGATCGTCGCTGGCGGCCGAGAGTTTGCCGGCCTCACCTTTCAGTATTGGTCGCTCGATCAAGCGACTGTTCCCACCTTCCGGCAACTGATAACGCACCCGCAGCATCGCCAATTCCCCGGTTTTTGCGGAAACATCGGCCGCAGATTTGCCATAGCGCAATGGCTCCAGCCAACCTTTCTCTCCCTTGGGCACAATTTCATACAACGCGGTCACCGTATGTCCTGCGCCGATTTCTCCGGCATCGATTTTGTCGTTGCTGAAATCCTCACGCTTCAAGGCGCGATTCTCATAACCCAGCAGCCGATATTCGCTGACCTGGGCCGGATTGAACTCCACCTGCAGCTTCACGTTTTTTGCCACCACCGCCAAAGTCGAGCCGAGCTGATCCACCAACACCTTGCGGGCCTCGCGCAGGTTGTCGATGTAGGCGTAGTTGCCGTCGCCAGCGTCGGCCAGTTGTTCCATCAGGTGTTCATTGTAGTTATCCACACCAAAACCCAGGGTGGTCAGGGACACGCCGGTTTTGCGTTTATCCACAGCCATTTGTTTAAGGCTGTCGAAGTCGCTGATGCCCACGTTGAAGTCACCGTCGGTGGCCAGCAGGATGCGGTTGATGCCTTTGGGGATGAAGGCCTGTTGCGCCATTTGATAAGCCAGTTCGATACCCGATGCTCCGGCGGTCGAGCCGCCTGCAGTCAATTGATCGATGGCGGTACGAATTTTCGCTTTTTCCCGTCCGGAAGTCGGCTCCAGCACCACGCGAGATTCTCCGGCATACACCACCAGTGAAACCCGGTCCTGCTCGCGCAGTTGATCGACCAGCAATTTCAGCGTGCTTTTGACCAGCGGTAAACCTTCGCGGCGGTCCATGGAGCCGGACACGTCCATCAGAAACACCAGGTTCGCCGGGGCCAGTTCCGCCACCGCGCGATCGGATGCCTTGATGCCGATGCGCAGCAATCGGGTATGCGGGTTCCACGGTGACGGCGCCAGTTCGGTGGTCACGCCAAACGGCGAGCCATCGCCGGGCAAGGCGTAATCGTAGGGAAAGTAATTGACCATTTCTTCCAGGCGCACCGCCCCTTCGGGAGGCAAGCGCCCCTGATTGAGCAAGCGGCGGACATTGGCATAAGCGCCGGTATCGACATCGGCACTGAAGGTCGAGACCGGTGCCTCTGCCACGCTGTGAATCGGGTTATCGGCCAGTGCCTGATATTGCTCCCGCTGCTCATCCCGATAGCCCTGTGGATAAACCTCACCGGCCGGCATTGGCGCGAAAGCGACCAATGGTGCCGGTCGCGCGTTGTGCTTGGCCATCGAAGTGTCCGCCATGACCGCCTCGCGGTGCACCAACGCTTCAGTTTTCGGTTCACTTTGAGCCGCAGGCGCGGCCGCGGCCGGGCTGTTCGTCTCAGAGTCTGGCGTGGATGAAACGCCGCAACCGGCAACGGCCAGCAACAACCCGGCGGCGAAACCCTGGGCGGCCGGGCGGAGGAAATGCAGAGGAAGGGACATGGGGGCTGACCTCAGGAGGAAGTTGACTCATTCATCCTCTGAGACGGACAGCCCGCCGGGTTCGGGTTAAATCACCTGAAAGAATCTTCAGCGGTGATAACGCCGCACCACGCTGCTGTTTTTCAGCACATGGCCTTTGATCTGTTCCATCAGCTGCGCGCGGGTCAGGCCGGCGGGCAAGGCTTCTGGCGCCAGGTCCAGGGCGTAGAGCTGGATAATGTAGTGATGGGAGCTGTCGCCGACGGGCGGGCAAGGACCAATGTAGGTGGTGGTGCCTTTGATATTGGTGCCGCCCATGCCTTCGAGGGTGGATTTGGTGCCGACACCGGCCGGAATCTGCCGCGTCGTGGCCTTGATGCCGTAACGAATCCAGTGATCGACACCCTGGCCTTTCTGGCCGTCGGGGTCGTGCATGACGATGGCGTAGCTGAGGGTGCCCGGAGGGCCGGCATTCCAGCTCAGGGCCGGGGACAGGTTCTTGCCGCCGCAACCGCTGACATCGCTGGCTTCTGCCACCGTGAACAGACGATTGTCCGAAACACCGGGAATGCTAAGGGTGAAACGCTCCTGGGCCTGCGCCGGAAACTGCACGCAAAGGGCGACTGCAACAGCCGCCAGCCAAGGGTTCAAAGAGGTCAATCGGGTCATACCGGAGCACCTTGTGCGGGTGGGGCCGTCGTCGGCTCGCAAACTATAGCCGGACCGTTCGTGCGGTGGCAGCAGAATTGGCTGAACCTCGGAATAAGCGCCAAACTCCTAAGTGAAACACCTGCCCGGAGAGCGATCATGGCACTGCACCGCGTTGCCCGTTTAGCCGATGTGTCCCAAGACCGTGGCCTTGAAGTCCGGATCGACAAGACAAAAATCGTCTTGCTGCGGGTCGGCGATCAATTGCGCGCCTATCAAGGCAAATGTCCCCACGCCGGGGCCCCATTGGCCAAAGGTGCGCTGTGTGAGGGACGGCTGATCTGCCCATGGCACAAGGCGGCTTACCGGCTTGAAGACGGTGCGTTGTGCGAGCCGCCGTCCCTGGACAGCCTGCGGCGCTACCCGCTCGAAATCCGCGACGATGAGGTTTGGGTCGACGACCAGCCAATGCCCACCCCCAGCACTCCGCCGGCTGATGATAAGCGGACGTTTGTAATCATCGGCGCCGGGGCCGCCGGTACGGCTTGTGCCGCAGCGCTGCGAGAGAAAGGTTTCGGCGGCCGGGTATTGCTGATCGACCGTGAGCCCGAGGCTGGCTACGACCGTACGGTATTGAGCAAATTCGTGATTGCAGGCGAGATGCCGCCGGACGAAGTCCCGCCTCTGCGCGATGAAATTTTTTATCAAGAACAGCGCATTGAACGGATAAACAGCGATGTGATGGGCCTGGATGCAGCGGACCGGACTCTGCGCCTGGCCGATGGTCAATCGTTGAGCTATGACGCCGCCGTGATCGCCACCGGCGGCATCCCCAAAACCCTGTCGCTACCTGGCGCCGATCTGCCGCAGGTATTCGTACTGCGCTCGAAAGCGCAGGCGGAGCGGATTCTGACGAGCGCAAAACCCGGTCAGCGGGCAGTGATCGTTGGCGACAGTTTCATTGCTCTGGAATCCGCTTCATCCCTGCGTCAGTACGGCCTGGATGTCACCGTCCTGGCCCGCCATGCCATCCCGTTCGAGGCGCACTTCGGCGATGCCGTCGGCAAAGCGATTCGTGCCCTGCACGAGGCCAACGGCGTGGTGTTTCATACCGATGGCGAAGCGGCCCGGATTGAAGGCGCAGGCAAAGTCGAAGCGGTGCAGCTGGACAATGGTCAGCGCTTGCCGGCGGATCTGGTGCTGGTCGGCATTGGCGTCACCCCGGCAACGACCCCGTTTGCCGATTTGCCCAAAGAAAAGGATCTGTCGTTGAAGGTCGACGGCGGGATGCGCGTGACCGACGGGCTCTGGGCCGTCGGCGATATCGCGACCTTCCCGCTCAACGGCCAGCCCCAACGGATCGAGCATTGGCGCCTGGCCCAGCAACAGGCGCGGATTGCGGCGGCGAATATGCTCGGCGGCGACGAACGCTACCTCGACGTGCCGTATTTCTGGACCTGGCACTTCGGCAAAAACTACGACTATCTCGGTCACGCCCAGGCCTGGGACGAGGTTGAGTTCAAAGGCGACCCTGACCATCCACCGTTTATCGGCTTGTTCGGCAAGAACGGCGTGGTAGCGGCGGCCGTGGCCTGCGATGAAGAGCGGGCGATGGCGATGCTCGCTGAACGGATGAAACAGCCGTTGTCGGTGGATGAGGCGTGGCGCTTGGTTCGGGACATGAGTTGACGGCTGCTCCCCCGCCAATCACGTAAACCTCTGGGGCAAGGCGCAAACCTGTGGCGAGGGGGCTTGCCCCCGTTCGTCTGCGCAGCAGACGCAAAATCTCCAATTTACCAACGATCTTGTGAGCGCTACGCACTCAAACGGGGGCAAGCCCCCTCGCCACAGGGGAATGCAAGCTAGACGCGGCTTATTGGCTCTCGGTTATCGTCATCTTCGGCCGGCAGACGGATCACCAGCGGATGCTCCAGCGGTGCCAAAGGCGGCGGCAGCTCGGCCGGGTCGACCGGAAAGAAGTGCGTAACGACATGGCTGACATCGCCATCCTGATTGTTATGGATGGTCATCGAGCCCGGCGTGCGTAGTTTCGCCAGCCGATCGCCGGTCAGCTTGAAGCTTTTGCTCAGCCCTTGATCATCCACCACCGGCGCCGGCAAACGGCGCTGGGCGAAGCGTTTGCTTTTGCGCTGTTGATAACGCGCCCAGCCGATCAGGATCACCGCGTTCAACAGCGCCACCCACAGGTAAATCTGCAACGTGCCAAGCGCTTCGAATACCAATGCATCGATACGCGGGCCGTCATGGGTATCGATCAACGGCCACAAACCGCTCACCAGCAAATACAGCAGCCCGATCCAGGCCAGCACGGTTAAAAAGACATCAATCACGACCAGAAAGGGCCGCTGCCGGGTTCTGATGATTTTCATTTGATGACCTCCTCCTCATCATCATTCAGCGGCTTGATGCCCCGGTCCGGACTGACCCAGCGCGCGCGCTTCTGATGTTGACCGAACAGCACTTTCGGGAAGCTGACCAGGGTGGTGAGCAGGCTGACGAACCAGAACACCAGCGGATACCAGACCACCCAGAACATGGTCTTCCCGAGCCCCTTTTCGTACCGGCGGTCGATCACGATGCTGACCGCGAATTGCACCAGGCAGACAACTGCCAACAGCAGCCCGGTAAAGGCCGGGGGCATCAGGTGATCGACGGCGATGGCTGGCGGCATTTCGATGAATTTGCCGACGCCCCAGAAAATCACCGACAGCAGAAAGGTGAAGGCCCAACCGGTGGACAGGCAGTATTCGAACAGCAGCGGCCAGAGGTAACGATGGCGGTATTGCCAGATGCCACGGATGTTCTTGAACAGCACCTCGGCGCCGCCTTGGGCCCAGCGCAGGCGCTGCTTCCACAGACCGCCGAGGGTTTCCGGCATCAGGATCCAGCACAGCGCGCGGGGCTCGTAGAAAATGCTCCAGTGATCCAGTTGCAGCTTCCAACTGATGTCGATGTCTTCCGTGATCATGTCCGGGCTCCAGTAGCCGACCCGGTTCAGGGCTGTGCGACGGAAGGCGACGATTACCCCGGAGACAGTGAAGATTCGCCCGAACACCCGTTGAGTGCGCTTGATCAGGCCGATGATCGACGAGAACTCGCCGACCTGCACGCGGCCGATCAAGGTCGAACGGGTGCGGATTCGCGGGTTGCCGGTCACGGCGCCCAGTCGCGAATTATCGAGCATCGGCGCCACCAGATACGCCGCGGTGTTCGGCGCCAGCAACGCGTCGCCATCGATACACACCAGATACTCGCTATGCGCCGCGATGGCCCCCATACGCAGGGCCACGGCCTTGCCCTGGTTTTCCGCCAGGTGCAGCACCCGCAGACGCGGATCTTGCGCGGCCAGTGCGTCGAGCACCGCGGCTGTGTTGTCCTTGGAGCCGTCGTTGATCGCGATCACTTCGATGTTCGGGTAATGCTGGGCCAGCGCCGCGTGAATGGTATCGGCCGCGTTATCGCCCTCGTTGTAGCAAGGAATCAGGATCGAGATCAGCGGTTCGCCGGCCAGCGCTGGCGGCAAGGTATCGTCCGTCCATGGCCAGTGCCGCTCCCAGTGCAGCCAGAAATACAGGCCGCCGGCGATCCACAATCCCGACATGAACAGTGGATAGAAGAACACGAAGTCCATCAGGAATTGTCCGGTGAGCAGAAAAATCAGCCCAAGGGGAACCCCGAGGACGATCGCCAGAACCAGCAGAGCCAGAAGTCTGTCCAGCATGTTATGGATTCCACTTGTTGGAGAGCGCGGGCCGCACGGTTTTCAGGTCCGGCTGGTTCTCGAGAAAGTTGTCCGGGTAGTAGCCGAAACTGGTGGCGCCCTGACGCTTGAGGCGGCCCATCCAGTCGGCCAACTGTTCGCCGGCGATGTCGGCGTCGGTGTGTTTTGTCCAGTCGCGGGCCTGCAATTCGAACACCGTGCGGTCGAGCGCGCCGGGGCGTGACTTGACCGTCGCCACCAGTGTTTCGAGCCAGGGACCGGATTGCTGGCGACTCTGTTTTTCCATGAGCGGCATGGCCATCGGCGCCGTCCAGTCGTAGGCGCCCAGGAAGTCATCGAGGTTCTGTGCAAACCAGGCTTCGCTCTCGGGGTTGAGCACCGGCTCGGCGAAAATATTGCGCGCCGTGTGCACTTGCGGGCCACGGATGGCGCGGACCTTGGCGGTCAGTTCGCGAGTGAAATCGATCAGGTAGCGGCTCTTGAAGCGTGTCCAGCGTTGCAGGGTGGCCGGATCGGCGCGCAGGGCGGCAATCGAGCCCGGCAGACCGTTGGCAGCATAGACTTTCAGGGCTTCGGGACCGGCATCTTCGAAGTCCGACAACACCGCGTCATCGTGATAGAGGACGCCGTCGACCGAGGTCAGGCGCGCCATGTCTTCGTAGATTTCACCAATGATGCGCCGCACATTCGGGTCGAATGGCGACAGGCGCTTGTACTGGTCCGGTTCGATCGAGGTGGTAGCGGTTTTCGGGTCCCAGCGAGTGACCCGCGGCAGCTTCGAATCCAGGGCAAAACTCAGCACCGGCATCCAGGCATAGATTTTGACATGAGCCCGAGTGCGCAACTGCCAGGCCACGCGGTCGAAAATATCGGCACGCATCGGCAGGTGACGGTTGGGGAAGTACAGCGAATGCACCAGACCATCGCCCGCAGGGTCGGCGAAGGCTTGCAGGAACACCGTGTTGGCGCCCATGTCGGCCATGCGCTGGACCAGTTTGCCGAGGTTGATTTCCTGTTGGGCCGGATCCGGGTCATAGACATTATCCAGATCCACATGCACCACGCGCATCGGCGATTCGGACTGCACCGCGACGATGCTGTTAGCGAAGTGTTCGCCATCCGGGTCCGAGGCTACCAAAAAGCGCGGGCTGCTCATCAGGTTGTCGAGGGCATCGAGGCCGTCGTCCAGGGTCAGGGCCATCTGATAGCCCTGGTCGTCGATCACTTGCAGCGAGGTGCCATCCGCAGTGCCGTACGGCCAGACCCAGACCCGCGGCTTGTAACCGGTGACCTTGCGGATCTTCTCCGAGATGGCCGCCACATCGGCGCGCATCCGGGCCTGGAATTGGGCTTCGGTTTCATAGCGACCGGTGGCAGCGTCATAGCGCCGGGTCGCGGCCGCCGGTTGCAGGTTGCCTTGCGGGTTGGCCAACACGCCTTTGTGGCTGGCGTCAGTGTGGGCGGCGATTTCCACCAGGCCGGATCGGGAGATTTCCCCGATCTGCTCCCAGGTCAGGAAGTCCGAACGTTTGCGCGGTGTACCGGCGAAGTCCACAGGCTGGTTCAGCGGTGTATCGATCCACACTCCGACCGGTGCCAGCAAGGCGTGCCAGTTGTAGGCGCGCAGCACCGGCAACACGCGGGTGTAGAAGCTCGAATAACCGTCGTCGAAACTCAGTAGGATCGCCCGTGGCGGCAGCTCGGGGCCGCCGTTGCGAGCGGCCATGATTTGGTCGACGGTGACCGGCTTGTAGTCGTTCTCCCGCAACCACGCCAGTTGCTCGATCAGCCGTTCGGTGCGCACGGCCACCACCGCCTGATCGGGGTCGCGGTCTTCGATGTCGTGGTAAGCAATCCCCAGCACATGGTTTTTTGGCCACGGCTTTTCATTGGCCGCTACCGGGCGTTCGGACGGCGGTGCGAAGGCCGGGGCTTGCTGGGCGCAGGCGCTGATCAACAGCACTCCCAGCAGAAGGATGAAACGCGAAATAAAAGGCATCTTCAAACTCTTCTAGAAGCGGTAAGTAAGGTCGACGAGCAGGCGCAGATCGGTTTCGCGGTCGCCGTCATAAGGCCGATTGATCACACTCAGCATGCCGCCCACCTCGAATACATCGTTCCAGCTGTAGCGCTGGCCGTAACCCAGCAGGCCGATGCCGCCAGTGCCGTGATCGCGCTGGCTGTAAGTGCCCGCACCGGCCTGGAACTGCTGGCTCCAGGAGGTTTCATAGCGGTGGTAGAGCACGTGATTGACGTTCACCGTCGGCAGCACGCTGAAGTCGGATTTGGGGTTGAAGTACGGCACGTCTTCGGACTTGGAGTTATGGCTGCTGCCGACTTCCAGGCCGAGGTCGACCTGCAGCCCCGGCGCGCGATAAACGCCCTCGCGACCGGTGAGCAAGGCTTCGACACGGTTGTTGCCGTCGCTGAAGTGCGAGGGGCTGACCGCCAGTTTCCACTCACGGCTTTCATTGGCGCGCCAGCGGATAAAGCCACTGCCGCCATTGGCGGTGATGTCACTGTTCAAGGCTCGCAACGGCGTTTGTGCCGACAAGTACTCGAGGCTGCCGCCGTACTGCCAGTGATCATCGATGTCTCGGGCAATCGCCAGACGCGCGCCCTGTTTATCGCCAAAGCCGTAGGAATGGTTGGAGACTTCCGCTTCCAGGGACATGTCGCGAGTCCGACGTTCGAGCCCGACGCGCTGGAATCGATGGTGGCCGGTGCCTTCCTGGAAATCGCCGGTGGCGTAACCGACACCGGCGAACAGGCGCCAGTCTTCATCGATAGGTGGGCTGTACAGGGTGGTTTCGATGCCGAAATCGCGACTGCCGTTGACCGCCCCGACGTTGTCGTTGCCACCGCCATAAGTCTTGCCGCCGTAGGCTTGCACCCGCAACTCGGCCATGTCATGGACTTCACGCTGACGCTGTAAACGTTGCACCTGACGGCTGTCGGGGAAACGCGCGACCACATCGTCGGTCAGCGCATCCATCTGCCGCCATTCCTGCAGGTCCATGGCGGTGTGGCCCTGCGCAATTTCCAGCCCAATGTCCCGCGGGGCCATGCTCTCGGTTTCCTTGAGCTGATTCTCGGCGCGCCGTGGCCAGTCCCGGGCCAGATACAGATCGGCCTGGGCCAGGCGCAGGCCGAGGTTACCCGGCGCCTGATCGACCAGGGTCTGCAAACGTTGCTCGCCCGACGGCAGATCGGCGCCGTAAGTGCCGGCCTGGGCGGCCAGTTGCTGCGCGTCCATCCATTCATCGTTGGGATTGCCCACTGGCAAGCCCTTGAGCTCGATTCGCGGTTTCTGGGTCTTGGCCACGTCTTCGGCGACCTGACGTGCTTCATCAGCTTTGTCGCTTTCGAGCAAGGCGTAGTAGAGCGCGGTGCTGTCCTCCAGACGGTCGCCGACATCGGCATCCGGTGCGACCAGCACCTGGCGATACAAGTCGGTGGCGATTTCCGGCTGACGCTGGTCCAGATACGACGACGCCACCCAACGCAGGGCATAAGTCGGAATCTTCACGCCTTCGCCGAGCAGCTTCTGATATTCGGCGATCACATCGGCAGTGCGCGCACGGGCCTTGAGGGCGCCCATGCGGTCGATTCGCCAGCGGATGACGTCATCGTGAGCCTGAGGGTCTGGCGTCCAGGTGGCCAGCAACTGGTCGTAATCGGCCAAGGCCCGATCGGCGATCACATAACGTTCTTTTTCGCTGCGGGTGGCCAGTTCAGCCAGACGCACGCGTTCTGCGGCCATGTCACCTTCGAGGCGGCGCAGCGTGACCGGATCCAGCAACCCCGGCCGCTGGCGAGCCAGGCGCAAGGCCGGTTCCGGCAAACGGGCGCGTTGCAGGGCAACCACGTATTCGCGCGCGACTTCGGGCTTGCTGCCGGCACGGATGAAGGCCTGGTCGTATTCGAACAATGCGTCGTAGGTGGCACCGGCGCGGCTCAAGGCGTAGGCCAGGGCCAGGCGACGGGAAGGATCATCCGGTTTCGCCGCCGCCAGTGCCCTGGTGCGGGCGACGGCCTCGTCAGGTTTGCCGGCATCGGCCTGGGTCAGCGCCAGGCCCAGTTGGAGATCAGGATTTTGTGGCGCCAGGGCCAGGGCCTTGTTGTACACCTGGATCGCCGAGTCCCAGCGCTTGAGGTTGCGATAGGCCCGCGCGGTGGCGGTCAGGGCCTGGACCGGCAACGCCCGATTGCGCCCCTGGGTTTCATAGACCTGGATCACTTCGGCGTCCAGACCGGCCCAACTGGCGATCTGCAAATGATCGCTGATCTGGCCGGTGGTGGCCTGGTTTACAGGCACCTGGCGCAATACGGTCAGCGCAGGCGTGTAATTGCCGGCCCGCGCATCGCGAACCATTTGGTCATAGGGGGTGTCGGCAAACGCCAGCACCGGCCACAGCAATTGGCTGCACAGCGCAAGGCGAAATACGGGGCGCAAACCACGATGGATAAAGGGACCAGCAATACGCGGCATTCGTCAGCATCCTTACATGGCCAGCCGGGTCGCAATGTCCCCTTGCCCATTCATAACGGAAAGCCGGATCGACAGACCCAGCCAAGCTTTATCGAAACAGTCTTGCATGCAAGCGTAGTCAATTATTCAGGACACAATATTTCTTCAGATTCGTGACGTTCGGTATTTCTCTCAATATCAGTCAGCCAAGCCCGCTCCCACAGGGTTGCGCTTAACTGTCCGGCATCAACCCCCGTGTCTAAACGCCAGACAGCAAAACGCCCGGCGCCTGCATATTGCAGAGGCCGGGCGTTGCGCTGAAGGCTACGGTGTTACTGGATCGTGCCAGCGCCGCCGAGTTTGCCCATCAAGAAACCGATAAATTCTTCGAGGGTCATTTTCTGGCCATTGAAGTCCACCTGATTGTTGGCGTAGTGCAGCTTGGTGACGACGTTATTACCGTCCAGTTTCGCCAGTTGTGTCCCGACCGCCATGCTGCCGAACATGTCAGCGGTGGCGCTCGCCTGATCAGCGATGAGCTTGGCGTCGGTCTGACCGTCGATTTGCGACTGCACGCTGAGTACGTCAATGAGCATTGGCTTGGACACCAGTACGTTGAACTCCAGCAACGCGATCAACTGCTTGACCAACTGGTCCGGCGGCAGGTCCATGGATTGCGGTTTGGTCAGGTCCAGCACCAGGTTGGCGCGGCTTTCGCCATTGCTGGTGTTGAACGACAGGTTTTCCAAGGCCACCTGCGGACCTGCGGCCAGCAGCTTCTCCAGACCGGTCTTGACCTGCGCCTCTTCGGCCGGGGTCAGGTTCAGCTGTGGCGCCGGTTCACCGGCTGCAGCAGCTTCAGCAGCGGCCCTTTCGTAGGGTTGCAGTTTGGTCTGGTAGATCTGCATCAGCGACATCGTTGACGGGATGTCGAGGTTTTTCAGGCTCATGGCCATCTGCGCAGAACCGATAACCTTACCGTTCAAGGACACTTCACCGACTTTGTAATCGGCACGCCCCGAAGCGTTGGTGCCTGATTCCTCGGTCTGGTTCTTCATTTCAAAGTTCTTGAAGCCCAGTACCGACTGCTTGGGGCCGAAGGTGGTTTTGCTGTTGGTCAGCTCGACGGTGTTTTCGCCGGTGTAATAACCGTACGTGCTTTTGTTCAGGTTACTGGCCACGGTCAAGCCGTTGAGCTCGACCTGCACCGGGGTCTGATCTTCAGCCACGGTGGTCAGTTTCAGGCTGTCCATGTAACCGTCGGCCTTGACCTTTTGCGCCTGGGCGCTGGCGGCCACGTCGAGTTTCAAGCCCGAGAAGGTCAGATTGGACTTGTCATCCAGCGCTGCTTCCAGCGGCAGAAACTCGAGAGAGCCCTTAGTGGAGTTGTCGTAGCCGATGTTGACCACGCCTTTGACCGGGGATTTGTCCTTGGCGGCGGCGAACCACTTTTCAGTCAGCGGGGTCTTTTCCAGCTCGTAGTGACTGGTGGCCAGGACCGGCAACCACTTTAGCGATACCAGACGCGAGAACGGCAGCGGGCCGTGTTCGAGGCGGTCGACGAACAGCAACTCGACCGGCGCTTCACCAAACATCTCGCCCTCGCCCTTGAGGCGATAGTGCGCGGTGCTGCTGAACACATGGCGCTCCAGCGACACCAGCTCCAGCGATGCGGTGCCGTTGGAACCTGCCAGCGCGGCCGCCAGCTCTTTGTTGGCATCGGCGATCGAGGTGTTCAGCACCCCGTCGAGCTTGCTGCCGGTGTACCACGCACCGCCAGCGCTGATTGCACCGATGGCCACGACGATTCCTAGAAGCACGCCTGCTGATTTATTCATGAAGTACCCGATCAATGTCCGTTGTTGAAAGTGTGGTCGTCTTCCCTGAACCCATGACGGGTTATGGTCACGACTGCGCCGAAAGTGGGATGGAGATTAGCATTTGCGCCGCAAAGCGGCCCAATGATTAAAGGTGAAAGAGTGTCTATGGCCCGCGCATGGGGGCGAGAGTTTCGATGGCGTCAGTGCAAACGACATCGACTCAGGAATACTGCACTTCAATTTCATCAAGCTGATGATCGAAGCTTTTCAACCGCGCAGTCCACGTATACACCAGCACTTCAAAATCCCGATTGATTACCGCCCCGCCGGTCACTTCCGCGCGCGGGTCGCAGAAGTCCAGTTGATAGCGTTCACGGGCCATGGCGTTGGCGACATCGGACAGCTCTCGGGCGTTGTTAAGCCAGTGCCACCCCTCGTCGGCCACTTGCTTGTCCAGCGCCAGGCATTGTTTTTTCAAGGTTTCGAGGCTTTTTTCCAGCGGTGTGCCGGTGAGTTCGCCCATGACTTCCTGGAACGTGCGCCCCGGTTGCCAGTAACTGCCCCAGAAATACCGGTCGAACACCGTCTCGACGCGACGCAAAGCCACCTTGGTGTCCCAGATCAGCACCAGGGTCTTGCCTTGTTCGAGTTGTCTTTTTTTGATGCGCTGGCCCTGGAGCGAGGCCCAGGCGACCACCACAATGGCCATCACGGCGATCAGCGCCGCCGCGCTGTCGAGGAAGATCAGCGCCTTGTCGAGCTGGTGGGCCAGCATGACGCCGTAGAAATAGGTGGCCGACAGCAAAACCAATGCCGCAATGGCGCACCAGAAGCCAGGAGCATAAGGGTTTTTCATTATTAGATCCCCATGACCAACGCAAGCCTTGATCGACGGGTTCGCCGCGCGTCCCCATCAAATCAAAGCATAGCAACGGCCTCAGGGTTTGCCGGGTTGTGAGCCTTGCGTTCGTCCGCTTTCCCAGCCACCGCCCAAAGCGAGGAACAAATCGATCTGGCTCATGGCGACTTGCGTGCTGGCCGAGGCCAGTTGCGCCCGTACGTCGGTGTAAGTGCGGGTCGCTTGCAGGTCCGCCAGGAACGACGCGCGGCCAGCCTGGAAGAAGCGGTGGGTCTGGTCTGCCGCCAGTTGCGCCGATTGCTCGGCATCGGCCAACGCATCGCGGCGTTGAAGTTGAGCTGCATATTGCGCCAGCCCGGTCTGAGTCTCGCGAATGGCGTTGAGTACCACGCCATCGAAATGCGCCAGCGTGCCTTGGGTCGCGGCCTCGGCCTCACGGATTCGCGCGCGGGAGCCGTTGGACGGCACGGTCCAGCTCAGCAGCGGGCCAAAGCCCCAGCGATTGGTCGACGGTTTGCCGAGGTTTTCCAGAATCCCGACTGTGCCAATGCTCGCACCGATGCTGATGTCCGGGTACAACTCGCCGGTGGCAATACCGATGCCGGCAGTTGCGGCCGCCAATCTGCGCTCGGCCTGGCGCACGTCGGGCCGGCGTTTGAGCAACGTGGCGCCGTCACCTACCGGCAACAATTGGGTAATTTTCGGCAGCTCAGCGCAATCACTGGTGCCCGCCGGCAATTGCTCGACCGGTTTGGCCAGCAGCATCGACAAACGGAACAATCCGGCCTGACGCGCCGCCTCATAACGCGGCATATCGGCGCGCAAGGATTTGAATTGGGTTTGCGAACGGGTGACCTGGGTTTCATCGCCGCGCCCGGCATCGCGCAAGCGCTGGGTCAGGGTGGTGCTCTGGGCTTGCAGGTCGAGGGAATGCTGAGCGATCCCCCGTTCTTCATTGGCCGCACAGACTTGGGTGTAAGCCCGCACCACATCGGCCACCAAGGTGATGCGCGCGGTGTCTGCCGCCGCCTGGGTCGCATCGGCGTTGGCTTTGGCCGCTTCGATACCGCGCTGCAAGGTGCCGAACAGGTCGAACTGATACGAGGTGGTGATGCCGATGTCACCGACATTGGCCACCGGCACTTTCTCCGGTAGCAAGAACGCCTCACCGGATTCCTGTAAACGCTGGGCACCGACTTTCACGCCGCCGCTCCAACCGCCCGCCGCCTGCGCTTCGTCGACCTGGGCGCGAGCCCGCGAAAGATTCGCCGCCGCCACCCGCAAATCGGTGTTGGAGGCCATGGCCTGCTGCACCAATTGGTCCAGACGCGGATCCTGATACAGGCGCCACCAATCGCTGGGCACCGGTGCCGAAACAACATTTTTGCCATTCACCGCCAGGTCGCCCTGAAAGTCTGCACGGTGCACGGCGGCCTCGTCCGGCAAGTGATAATCCGGCCCCACCACCTGACAGGCCGACAGCAACAAACCCAATCCGGCGACCGCCAAACCCGAGGCCCTGCTCATTTCGCCGGCTCCCGGGTTTGCTCGTCAATGATCGACACCGTGGCCGTACGCCCGGCAATCATGCGGAAATCTTCCGGCACCTCATCAAAAGCGATCCGCACCGGAATCCGCTGGGCCAGCCGCACCCAACTGAATGCCGGATTGACGTTGGGCAACAGATTGCTGCCGCTGCTGCGGTCGCGGTCTTCGATGCCGGCGACGATGCTTTCCACGTGCCCGCGCAGGCGGGCACGGTCACCGACCACCCGAATGTCAACGCCTTGGCCGACATGAATGCCGTCCAGTTTGGTTTCTTCGAAATAACCGTCGATGTGGAAGGAATTGCTGTCCACCACCGACAACACCGGCCGTCCAGCCGTGACGAACTCCTGGGAGCGCGGCGCCCGGTCGTTGACGTAGCCATCCACCGGACTGCGGATCACCGAGCGGTCGAGGTTGAGCTGGGCGCTGTCCACCGTCACCTGCGCCTCCATTAATGCAACTTCGGCGCGGGCAACACGGGACTGGCTTTCTTCCAGTTGTTCGGCCGGCACCAGATTGCCCAGGCCACGGTTACGCTTGGCTTCCCGTTGCGCCTGAGCCAGGGTTTCCTGACGGTCGGCCACCGCTGCTTTCGCCTGACGCAGCGCCAGTTTGAAGCGGTCCTGATCAATGCTGAACAGCACCTGGCCGCGTTTCACCCATTGGTTGTCGCGCACTTCCACTTGCTGGATCAGCCCTGATACGTCCGGGGCGATCTGCACGATGTCGGCGCGGATGTGCCCGTCCCGGGTCCAGGGCGCGAACATGTAATACATGACCATGCGCCAGACCACGACAACAGCGAAGGTCACGATCAACAGCGTCAGGACTACGCGGCCGAGGGTCAATATAGGTTTTTTCATGTCATCAGGTATCGACTGAGTGAGTCCACGGTGCCGAGCAGCACGGCGTAAAGAGCCACGTTGAACAATGCCCGGTGCCAGACCAGACGGTAAAAGTGCAGGCGCGTCAGCAACCCGTGCACCAACAGGTACAACACGTAGGTAATGCCCATCAGCACCAGCAGCGTGGGCAGGAACACCCCGCTGATATCCAGATCACCGATCATAAAGGCGCTCCATCGATGCCATGGGGAAGCGGCTCTTCGAGCTCGCCCGTGCCGACAAATTCGACCCCCGGCAACAGCGCCAGACGCAGGCCGCTCAAGGCGTGCAGCAGGTGCAGACGGGTTTGCTCATCACCCTGGCCACCGAGGGCGCGGCGGGTGCGGTCGAGGGTCATCAGCAATGGGCCTGGCGCCGGCAGGCGCTCGCCCGCCTTGAGACAGGCCTTGAAGTACTCGCCGACTTCGGTCACCACCTGACGCAGCAGCACTTGCGGCACGCCGGTGACTCGCGGCAAATAGGCGAGCAGGTCCAGCAGATTCAGCGCCACGCGCACTTCGCGCAGCGCGATGCCGGTGTCCTGCCCGGTCATGGCCAGGCGCGGCAAATGCTGCATCAGGCGATCGAGGATCTGCACGCCCAATTGCCGGTGTTCGGCCAACGAAGCCGGCTCGGTGAGGCTGACAATGTCGCGCCAGCTGAAACGGGTCAGGCGTTTGGCCGCCAGTTCGGCGCCGAATGGCCGGGCGATCAGGGTCCAGATGAACGCGAACAGCAAGCCCATAGGGCCGGCCAGGTTGGAGTTGGCGAAGCTGAGGAAATCCGCGTCGTAGGCGCCCTGAATACTGATGAAGGACGAGGTATTAACGATGGTCAGCAGCATGCCCAGGTAGAAACGCGGCTGCACCGTCAGAGTGCCGACGCAGATGAACGGGATGGCGAACGCCAGCACCAGCATCGGGAAATCATGCAGGTTCGGCAGGATCAGAAACAGATAAAGGCTGGCGAACAGCACCGACATCGCGGTCCAGAAAAAGAACCGGTAGATCTGCGGTGCCGGGTCGTCCATCGACGCGAAGAAACTGCACGCCACCGCCGCCAGGATCACCGCGCTGCCGCCGTCAGTCCAGCCGAGCAGAATCCACAGCACCGAGGCGACAATAATGGCGGTGACCGTGGACGCCGCCGAATAGAGCATCAACCCACGGTCGAGAAACGGCGACAGCCGACCGAGGCGCCAGTGCCGATACACCGCGCGCCAACTGTCCTGGCTTTCACACTGAATGGCGTATTGCAGGCTGCGGCAGTCTTGCCACACATCGATCCATTCGCCGAGGCGATACAGGGCGTTGGAGAACAACAACTGCTTGCGCTCATCCAGCGCCTCGGCACTCGGCTGCAGCGCTTCGAGCCGGTTTTTCAGGGCCTGCCAGCGCTCGAGATCAGCATCGCGATGGTCGAGCCATTCAGTGGTCACGGCCAGCAGCGGCGCGAACTTATCCACAAGCTCCGGCGTGCGCCGCTCGAGGGCGTGCAGCGCATCGTCGAGGTCGTCGATTACCGGCAGCAAATGGATCATCCGCCCGCGCAGCTCCTTGGTATTACGCACCGTTTGCGGCCGAGCACCCTCGTGGGGCAACTGACCGATCATCAATTCCAGGCTGTTGAAGTTCGCCACCATCGATGAACGCAGGGCACTGACTTCGTCCGGCTGCACGTTGCGACTGAGGAAGCGCAGGCTGTAGGTCGAGGCATCGGCGAACCATTTATTCACCGAATCGTTGAACACTGGCGCCAGCCGCCGCGGCCAGAACATGGCGCCGACCACTGCTGCCACGGCAATGCCGAGAAAGATCTCTTCAGTGCGCGCTTCAGCCACGTCCCACACCGCCAATGGGTTATCCACCACCGGCAGGGCGATCAGCGGCAAGGTGTAACCGGCGAGCATCAAGGCGTAGCTGTTGGCGGTGCGCAGGTGCAGGGACAGGAAGAGCAAAATCCCGGTCCACAGCGCAATGACCACCACCAGCACATAAGGGCTCTGGACGAACATCGGCACGAAAAAAACCGCCGCCGCCGCACCCAGTAAGGTGCCGACCGCGCGGTACAACGCCTTGGAGCTGGTAGGGCCGACGAAGGGACTGGAAACGATATACACCGTGGCCATCGCCCAATACGGACGGGGCATTTGCATGAGCATGGCGATGTACAGCGCGATCATCGATGCCGCGAAGGTGCGCACACCGTAGAACCAGTCCCGCGCCGGGGGCACGCCGATGAAAAACCCGTTCAAGGGTGGGCCACCGATGGATGATTGGCCGTTTCGAAGGCTCTCAGTACCCGCAGCGCCGCCTCCAGATCACTCTGGTCGATCCCTTCGAGTACTTCATGGCGCAAGCGCACCAATTCGATTTCGACCGCCTGCACCAACTCGCGACCGGTCTCGGTCAGGCTCAGGCACTTGGCGCGTCGGTCATGGACGTCTTCGGTCCGGCAAACGTAACCGGCATGACACAGCTGATCCAGCAACCGCACCAGAGACGGACTTTCCATCCCCGCCGCCTGCGCCACCGTCACCTGCCGCACACCCTCGCCCAAACGCCCGATCATCAACAATGGCACGGCGCAGGCTTCGGAAATTCCATAGTTGACCAGCGTGGTCTGGCAGATTTTGCGCCAATGCCTGGCGGCCACCACCATGGAGCTGCTGATGTTCATCTGGAGAGCGGCGAGGTTCGGCACGAGGGAATACACACACTGTTAGTTTGCTAACTATCAATATGGCATTTGAGGGGAAAGTCGGTCAAGTTTTGAAACAATTCTCATGCTGGCAGATGATTTTTCACAGATCATCAAGACTGATTGGTTCGGCAATTTCCTGACTGCGAGCGCGTATGAGAATCGCAAGGTCGAAATCATCCAGGCGCTCCAGCATTGCTTCATAGAGATCTGCCGAAACCAGATACGCCGTGATTCGATCGTTATCCAGTACCGCGATAGGTCCAGCTTGTGTATCCCGCATGGCAGCACCCACGTTTTTTGCAAGCTCGGAGATGCTGATGATCCTTTCGGCCAAAACACATTGCATAAGTCAGTCTCATCTCCGGATTTGTAGCCATGGAAGCTACTTCAACCAAGTTTTTGAGGCCCAGAAGAAACCTGTGACGAGGTTTTTCGTGCCGTTTTTTACACCCCCCGCCCCTTTCTCAGCATTACATCCAGCTGATCCACCACCTCAGCCCAGTCAGCATCATCCAGAATCTCCTCACGCAGCAGCTCTGCCTGGCTCTCACTCCAGAAGAACGCGTCCGCCAGGTGCAGTTCGGGTTTGAGCGGTGAATGGGTGGCGATGAATTTATCGATGCTCTCGGCGTCGTCAGGCAGGCCAAGTTGTTTGAACAGGGAGGGGAGGCTGTGGGTGGGGGATTCCATGTCGGGCTCCTTCGTAATCGCGTATTGGATGGGTGACTGCGGCGCGGCAATTCGCGGGCAAGCCTCGCTCCTACAGGGATGTAGAGGCGAGGCTTGCCCGCGATGACGGTAGTTATGTCTACGCCGAAAGACTCAACTCGCACACTTCGGCATGCGGCACCATTTTCAAGAATTCCGGCACACTCATGTGTACCAGGTTGTTGTGGTTGCCGGCTTCCAGGTAGATGTCTTTCTGCCGGGTCAGTTGTGGGTCGATGACCATGTCCAGCCCATAGGATTCGCCCAATGCAGGCACGGCGCCGCGTTCGCAATCGTCGAACAGGTGCGGCAGGTTGCTTTCCCGGGTGACTTGCCATTCGCTGCTGCCACGTACTTTGCTCAGGTCCAGGTGACGACTGGCGGGCAGTACGGCCATCAAGTAGTGCCCGTGGCGATCGTCGAGGATCACCGATTTGGCCACCCGTTCAGCGGGAATGCCCGCTAGCCGCGCCGTTTCAAGGCTGCTGGCCGAGTGCGGATGGGAAACGATGTCGTATTCGCAATGCGCCTTGTCCAGGCTGTTCTGCACGGTTTTTGCCATACGCATGATGCACCTCGGAGTCCGCAACAATGAAACGGCGGACGATGGTTAAAGTTCTTCTCTCCCTTAAAAGTCTAGGCCCGCTGATGGGATCCGGCGGGAAATCCGCCCGTCGGACGCGGTGGACAACTGGTCAAAATTCATACAGCCGCAGGCTCAACTAGACTTATACACAGAGCCACGAACGGCTCGCGGATGGACGACTCTCCCGGAGGGTCAAGTGAACACTCGTTGCTGGGCAATTGCGCTGCTGCTGGCCTTGAGCGGACCGGTTTTGGCGGCGGACACTCTCGTAGTGCTGGTTCCCGATCCCATCGGGCTCTGGCTGATCACGTTCGGCATTGCGTTTCTGATCGCCGAGGCGGCCTTGCCCAATTACGGCGTGGTCGGTCTGGGCGGTCTTGTGATGTTTGTGATTGGCGCGGTGATTCTGACCAATGCCGAAGTCCCCGTTCCCTTGATGATCGGCTTGGGGCTGATCAGCGCATTGCTGCTGACGTTCCTGCTGATCCGCGCCTTGAAAACCCGACCGCGCCGCAACGTCACCGGCGACGACGAATTACTGGGCAGCGTGACGCCGATCACGTCGTTGCAGGCTGGCAATGCTTGTATCGGCTGGGTGCACCTGCAAGGTGAACAATGGCAGGTATTGAGCGCCACACCGTTGCAACCGGGACAACAGGTCCGGGTGGTGGCACGCAAGGGTCTACTGCTGGAAGTGGTCGCGGCTGATGCGGCGCCCGCATGAACAATGATGGCGGAGAATAGTCATGGGCTTGCAACTGGGTTTTGCCGCGCTGTTGTTACTGCTGATTGCACTGGCGGGGTCGACCTTCCGCATCCTGCGCGAGTATGAACGCGGCGTGGTGTTCCAGCTCGGACGCTTCTGGCAGGTCAAGGGCCCTGGTCTGATCCTGCTGATTCCGGCGGTTCAACAAATGGTTCGTGTCGACCTGCGGACCGTGGTGCTCGACATACCGCCGCAAGACGTGATCACCCGCGATAACGTCTCGGTCAAGGTCAATGCGGTGCTGTATTTCCGCGTGCTCGATCCGCAAAAGGCGATCATTCAGGTCGAAGACTTTCTCATGGCCACCAGCCAACTGGCCCAGACCACGTTGCGGGCAGTGCTCGGTAAACATGAACTCGATGAATTGCTGGCCGAACGGGAACGGCTGAACGTCGACGTCCAACAAGTGCTCGATGCTCAAACCGATGCCTGGGGCATCAAGGTCGCCACCGTCGAGATCAAGCACGTGGACCTCAACGAATCGATGATTCGCGCCATCGCCAAACAGGCCGAAGCCGAACGGGAACGTCGGGCCAAGGTGATCCACGCCGAAGGTGAGTTGCAGGCTTCGGAAAAACTCATGCAGGCCGCCGAAATGCTCGGCCGCCAGCCAGGTGCCATGCAGCTGCGTTACATGCAGACGCTGAGTTCGATTGCCGGGGACAAGAGTTCGACCATTGTCTTTCCGCTGCCGATCGAATTGCTCAAGGGGATGGCGGATTTGTCGTCCAAGCCTTGATGCACCGATGACTTGTGGCGAGGGAGCTTGCTCCCGCTGGGTCGCGCAGCGGCCCTAAAACCTGCGACTGCTTCGCAGCCGAGCGGGAGCAAGCTCCCTCGCCACAAAAAGCCATTCCAATCACATTTTGCGCATTTTTTCCAAAGCCTTATAAGGCTCTAGCGCCCATTGTTGTATGCGTTCGTTAAGGAGCGTCGAGGCTTCACGTCGCTTGTCGTCGCTGTCCCCCACAAATACTTCCGACGGCTGTTTGGCATGTTGCCCCACCGCCGCAAACACTTGCCTGCGCTGCTCGAGATCCAACGCAAAGAACGCTGCCAACTGCCCCGCCATGGCCTGTGGCAGTTCGCTGTAGTTCACCGCCAGGCCGCCAAACGCCCGGCATTGCGCCAATCCCGATGCCAGCAACCGCCCCAATCGTCGGGCGATGTAATCCTCGCGGCTATCGAAGGGCAATTCGTCATCCAGCCCGCTCGCCCCGATCATTCCCGGCACCATGTGCATGCCCGGACGACGCAGATGCGAAACGGCGATTTCCAGCGGATCGCGGTACACAAACAACCAAGGCGTTTCGGGAAAACACTCGCGCAACACAGGCAATTCAGTGATGTTCCAGGCATCGAGTTTAATGACCAGTCGTTGCTCCGAACCAAGCCGACGCTGGCCATAGGCAGACAACAACCCTTTGATGGCGGCACGGCGCTCGACGGCGGGTAAATCACTGCGCAGCAAGGCATCCAGCGGCGGCGGTTCGCTGATGACGATGTGGTTGTCGAGCTGCGCGAGCATCTGGCTGATCAGTGTCGAGCCGCAGCGCGAGGCGTGAAAGATAAAGGCGCTCGGCGTCAGACCGGGGCTGCAAACCTGCCAGTCGGCGAGGGTCGACAATGCCGTTGTCTGGCGAAATGCCTGATTGAACGGCAACCGCAGCGCGTCTTCCACGGCGTCACGAAAAAACGGTTGATGCAGCCGCGTGTCACCGAACCAGCACCAGTCGACTTGCCATTGCCCGGCCTCTTGCCAGAGCCGAATCGGCAACCAGCCTTCGAGGTTCAGGCACTCCATTGTTCATGCCATTGGCGGCGACCGTCGCGCATCGCTGCGCGCAGTTCTTCGCGGGAGAACGCAAGCCCACGCCCGGCGGCCAACGCCAGCGTGCGGGCGATAAAAGCTTCGTTGTCCTGCAAGCCCTGCAAGGTCTTGCACAACTGCGGATCGCTGGTCACCAGCGCCTTGAACTGCACAAACGCTTGATGACCGATTTGTGGCGACGGCGTGATTGCCAACCCGTCGAGAATCGCTTGCTCCAGCCAGGCACCGGGCCGGCAATCGAGCACCAGATGCACCCGTGCCCGGGTATCGTGATTGTCCACGCGATGAGGCCGCGCCAGGTCGAGAAACCAGCATTCGCCCGCGCTCATCGGCATGCGCTGGCCATCCAGCAGAAAGTCCACCCGAGGCGGGCTGAGCAGCGGGATATGCAGACGCAAGTCCGCATCCGGTTCGCCCAGGTCATAGTCGCGATGCTCGTGGATGCGCCCGCCCGGGCCGAGCCGCAACAGGCGCGCGCAGACGATCTGCAACGGCAGATCCCGAAGCCCTTGCTGCCATCGAACATCCCGCCGCCAGGGCTCACGCAATTGAGACTCACCACGACCGGGCGCCAGTTCAGTCAAGGCATCGGCGGCGGAAATCAGCGCCACGCCACTCCAGTCGCCCGCGTAATAAGCGCTATTGAAGTGGCTGTGCCAGTCGTCTTCGCCAATCGCCGCCAGCGCCTGCAACAGCAACGGCAAATCCACCGTTACCGGCAAGCGGGAGAAGGCCGGCCGACTCATCGTTTCGGCAGCACCGCGCATTCGCCGAGCCAGGTCAGCAAACGGTCGAGACAGGCCTCCACCGACAGCGCGCCCGTGTCGAGCACCAACGACGCACACGGCGGTGGTTCGTAAGGCGCAGAGACACCCGTGAACCCCGCCAACTCACCCCGTCGAGCCCGGGCGTAATGACCTTTCGGATCACGCTGTTCACACACCGTCAAAGAGGCGCTGCACCAGACTTCGCGGTAATCCTCGCCCAGCCGTCGGGCAAACAGTTCGCGCAACTCCACCAAGGGCGCGATCATCGCGAGGATGACAATCTGCCCATTCTCGACCAACAACGCCGCCAGTTCGCTGGCGCGGCGGATGTTTTCCAGGCGATCACTGTCGGTGAACCCCAGATCGCGATTGAGCCCGACCCGCAGTCCATCGCCATCGAGCACCACACTCTGCACGCCATGTTCGAACAGCTCGGCGTGCAGTGCCTGGGCCAATGTCGACTTGCCCGCCGCCGGTAAACCGGTCAGCAGAATCGCCGTGCCGCGATGGCCGTTGCGGGCTTCCCGTTGGGCGCGGCTGATGCTCGCTGTCGGCGCCAGCAGGTCAGCGGGCCGGGGCATGGGTCACCGGCACTGAAATATCGCCCGCCGCCCACGCCTCTTCACGATTGGCCAGTGCCGTGGCGATGGACTGGACTTGCGTCGATTGCACCTCGTCCGGCAGCGGATCGAGACCGGCGCTGGCAAAAATTTGCCCGTACGCGTTGCGCAGGTCAGCGTAGGACAGGTCACGACGCAGATCGGCCTGCAAGGTGTTCAGTTCGCCCTGGATCAGATCCAGCTCGCCCAGCCCGGCCGCCTGATAGCGGTTGCGCAGTTGGCCGACGATTTGCCCATCGATGTTCGACAGTTGCTGGTTGGTCTGGAACTGGCGCAGTGCTTCGCGGTAATTGGCGTTGGCCACGTAAAGCTGGGCCAGCACCGCGATCGACATCGCCTGACGGCGCGCCGCGGCGACTTCTTCACCGGCCTTGGCGACGTCGATCGCAGCGGGGGCGGAAATCACATTGAACAGGTTCCAGGTGACTTTCACCCCGTAATCCGCCCAGCCCTGCTCCACCAGAAACGAGTTGCTGTCGTAATGCCCGCCAGCGGAGAACTCCAGCCCTGGTAACAGGCGCAGCATGGCTTTGCGGGTTTCGGCTGCGCTGATGCGGGTCTGGTAATCCTGCTCGCGCAACTCCGGCCGACTGGTCAAGGCTTCCTGTTCCAGGCTGGCGAGGTCGACCTTGAGTTCCGGAATGACGTAATCGTCCTGGGTCGCCAGCGTCAGCTCGGTATTCAGTGGCAGGTTGATCAGGGTCGCCAACTCGGTTTTTGCCAGCGACAGCGCGCGGCGTTGTTCTTCCAGTTGCCGGGTGGCTTCGATCAGCGAGCGCTGATAAGCCAACGACTGGATCGGATCGCCGATACGCTGTTGGCTCATGCTCTGGCTATTCTCACGGGCGGTGTCGACTCGGGCCATGAGGCTGTCGATTTGCTTGAGCAAACGTTCGGCGGCCACGGCTCGCCAATAGGCCGAGCGCACGTCCTGAACGATGGTGTTGATCACCTTGCGCCGCCGCTCCTGCACGATCAGCCGCTGATCGCCCTGCTGTTTGGCGCTGATGTAGCTGACGCCGAAGTCGAGCACGTTCCAGACCATGGTCAGGTCCGCCACGTCACGGTCGCGGTCCTGGGAGGTCGACGGTTCCAGAGATTGGGTGCCGGTGCGCACGCTCTGGCTGCTGGAGGCGTTGACGTTGTTGCGCCCCACGTAACCGGCATCCAGCGCCATGCGCGGCAGCATGTCGAAACTGGCGAGGTCGAGTTGGCGCTTGGCCAGGGCCTCTTCCATGATCTTGAGCCGGCCTTCGAGGTTGTATTTCACCGCGCGGGCCATGGCCTGGTGCAGGGTCAGCGGGCCGCTGAGGGGCTCCTGACCCTTGTACATGTTTTGCAGATCGCTTTTGGCGCGCTGTTGGCTGACGCTGCGTTCGATCGGTTGGCTGGTGACTGCACATCCGCTGATCGCCAGCGCCAGCAGGCTGGCGCCGAACAACTTATGACTTCTTTTCATCCTTGTATTGCCCCCGGTGCCGCACTGCTTTTAATGGTTTTTTCAGGCCTGCATTTCACTGATGCCGACTTGCTGCAAAGCCGCGGCCAAGCTGTCGACCTGCCGCTGCTCGGTGTCTTTGAGCTGTTGTAATTGCTGGCCAAGACTCGGTGCGCCAAACACGCCGCGCAGCCCTTGGGAAGCATCCCCCGCCCTGATTGACTGATTACCAAAGATGTTCAGCGAATCCCCCTCGCTACTGGCGGCCTGATTGAACAGGCTCGACAGCGTGCTGCTGCCGAAGACCCCGCCATCGCCCCCGCCAAAGCCGAGGAAGCCGTGGCCTGAGCCATCGCCACCGCTGTCGCTGCTGCTGAATACCTGGGCGATAAAGCTTGGCGTCAACGCCCCGTGGTTCATGAAGATGTCACCCAGAGGGCGAATGCCATTGCCGATCACCCGTTGTTCAAACAGCGGGGCAAAGGTCAGCGGCGAGCCGAGATCGCCAGTGGGTGGGGTGAAGATGATCGGTTGCAATGGCACGTTCGGTGGATCGGCCACGACCACCGGTGTCAACACCAAGGGGGGTGGCGTCGGTACGGTGTCGATCACGTAGTTATTGGATACCGCGACGCTGGCGCCCAGGTTGCCCGCCAGGTCGGTCACATTGCTGGTGTCCAGCGCAATGAAGTTGCTCGGGTCGGTAATGTTCGCGGTGGGCGTGAAGGTCCCGGTCCAGGTCTTGCCGCCATCGCTGCTGGCCAGATTGGTCAGATCGCCGTTGGTCACGCTCAGGTCCGACAAGTCGAAGTTGCTGACCGCTTCGCTGAATGTGAAGGTCACCAGCGTCGTCTGGCCAATTCCCAACACCGGATTGGCAACCACGATGCTGACGGTCGGGCGGGTCGCATCGAGCGCATAGTTGTTGGAGATGGCGATGCTGGCGCCGGCATTGCCCGCGGCGTCGAGTACATTGCCGGTGTCGAGCAGGATCAGGTTGGTCGCATCATTGATGCTTGCGGTCGGCGTGAGTGTGGCGGTCCAGGTCACTCCGCCGTCGCTGCTGGCCAGGTTGGACAATACGCCATTGGCCACGCTGAGGTCGGACAGGTCGAAACCGGACACCGCTTCGCTGAAGGTAAAGGTCACCGTGGTGGTCTCGCCGATACCCAGTTTATTGTCCGCGACCACAATGGTCGCGGTCGGACGCACGGTGTCGATGGCGTAGTTGTTGGAGTCGGTCACGCCGACGCCGCTGTTGCCCGACACGTTGGTCACACCGCTGTTGTCCAGGCGGATCAGGTTAGTGGTGTCCGTGACGCTGGCGGTGGGCGTGAAAGTCGCCGTCCAGGTCACGCCGCCATCGCTGGACGAAACGCTGCTGAGGGTACCGTTGGCAACCGTCAGGTCAGCATTGGTGAAACCGCTCACCGCTTCGCTGAAGGTAATGGTCACCAGCGATGTTTCACCGGCCTTGAGGGCGTTGTCGGCGACTACGATGGTGGCGGTCGGCACCTGGGTTTCGACCACATAGTTGGCCGAGTTGGTGGTACCCGCTCCGGTATTGCCGGCCACGTCCGACACCCCGCTGTTATCCAGGGTAATGATGTTGCTGGCGTCGGTAATCCCGGCAGTCGGGGTGAAGGTCGCGGTCCAGGTGAGGCCACCGTCGCTGCTGCTCACCGCGCTCAAGGTACCGTTGGCGACGCTCAAGTCACTGTTGTCGAAACCCGTCACCGCTTCGCTGAAGGTGATGGTCACCAGGGCGGTTTCCCCCGGTTTCAAGGTCGAATCACTCAACACGATGGTTGCCGTCGGACGCTGGCTGTCGATGGCGTAGTTGTTGGAATCAGTGGTGCCGCTGCCGGCGTTGCCCGCCAGGTCGCTGATCCCGGTGTTGTCCAGGGTGATCAGGTTGGTGGTGTCGTTGATGCTCGCCGAAGGCGTGAAGGTTGCGGTCCAGGTGATGCCGCCGTCGCTGCTGCTCACCGCCGTGAGCGTACCGTTGGCGATGCTCAGGTCCGCATTGGTGAAACCGCTCACCGCTTCGCTGAAGGTGATGGTCACCAGCGAGGTTTCGCCGATTTTCAGCGCCGTGTCTGCGACCACGATGGTAGCCGTCGGGCGCACGGTGTCGATGGCGTAGTTGTTGGAATCGGTGGTGCCGCTGCCCACGTTACCGGAGGCGGCCGCCTGCACGCCGGTGTTGTCCAGGGTGATCAGGTTGGTCGCGTCGGTGATGCTGGCGGTCGGGGTGAACGTGGCCGTCCAGGTGATGCCGCCATCGCTGCTGCTCACTGCCGTGAGCGTACCGTTGGCGATGGTCAGGTCGGCATTGGTGAAACCGGTCACCGCTTCACTGAAGGTAATGGTCACCAGCGACGTTTCACCGATTTTCAGCGCGTTGTCGGCCACCACGATGGAGGCCGTTGGCAGCACCGTATCGATGGTGTAGTTGCCTGAGTTGGTGGTGCCACTGCCGGTGTTGCCGGCCACATCGGTCACACCGGTATTGTTCAGGGTGATGACGTTGCTCGTGTCATTCACGCCGGCGGTTGGGGTGAAGGTCGCGGTCCAGGTGATGCCGCCATCGCTGCTGCTCACTGCCGTGAGCGTACCGTTGGCGATGGTCAGGTCAGCATTGGTGAAACCGGTCACCGCCTCGGAGAAGGTGATCGTCACCAACGATGTTTCTCCGGCACTCAGGGCGGCGTCCGCCAGGACGATGGTGGCCGTCGGGCGTTGGCTGTCGACGGCGTAATTGTTGGAGTCGGTGGTGCCGCTTCCAGTATTGCCGGCCCCATCGGTCACCCCGGTGTTGTCCAGGGTAATCAGATTGGTCGCATCGGTGATGCTCGCCGCCGGCGTCAGGGTGGCGGTATAGGTGATGTTATCGCTGGTGCTCAGACTGCTCAGGGTACCGTTGCTCACCGTCAGGTCGGCGAGGCTGAAGCCGGTCACCGCCTCGGAGAAGGTGATGGTCACCACTGATGTCTGACCCACCGCCAGCGCCGAGTCCGCGACCACGATGGTGGCCGTCGGGCGCACGGTGTCGATGGCGTAGTTGTTGGAGTCGGTGGTGCCGCTACCGGCGTTGCCCGAGGCGTTGGTCACACCGCTGTTATCCAGGGTGATGACGTTGCTGGTGTCGGTGATGGTGCTGGTCGGGGTGAACGTGGCCGTCCAGGTGATGCCGCCGTCGCTGCTGCCGACGGAGGTCAAGGTACCGTTGGCGATGGTCAGGTCGGCATTGGTGAAACCGCTTACCGCTTCGCTGAAGGTAATGGTCACCAGCGACGTTTCACCGATTTTCAGCGCATTGTCGGCCACCACGATAGTCGCCGTCGGCAGCACCGTATCGATGGTGTAGTTGCCGGAGTTGGTGGTGCCGCTGCCGGTGTTTCCGGCCACATCGGTGACACCGGTATTGTTCAGGGTGATGACGTTGCTCGAGTCATTCACGCCGACGGTCGGGGTGAAGGTCGCGGTCCAGGTGATGCCGCCGTCACTGCTGCTCACCGCCGTGAGCGTACCGTTGGCGATGCTCAGGTCGGCGTTGGTGAAACCACTGACCGCTTCGCTGAAGGTAATGGTCACCAGCGAGGTTTCTCCGGCACTCAAGGTGGCGTCTGCCAGGACGATGGTCGCGGTGGGACGGACCGTATCGATGGCGTAGTTATTGGAGTCGGTGGTGCCGCTGCCAGCGTTGCCCGCCAGGTCGCTGATCCCGGTGTTGTCCAGGGTGATCAGGTTGGTGGTGTCGTTGATGCTGGCGCTCGGGGTGAAGGTCGCCGTCCAGGTGATGCCGCCGTCGCTGCTGCTCACCGCGCTCAACGTGCCGTTGGCGATGGTCAGGTCGGCGTTGGTGAAACCGCTCACCGCTTCGCTGAAGGTGATGGTCACCAGCGAGGTTTCGCCGATTTTCAGCGCCGTGTCCGCGACCACGATGGTGGCCGTCGGGCGCACGGTGTCGATGGCATAGTTGTTGGAGTCGGTCGTGCCAGTGCCCACGTTACCGCTGGCGACAGCCTGCACGCCGGTGTTGTCCAGGGTGATCAGGTTGGTCGCGTCGGTGATGCTGGCAGTCGGGGTGAACGTCGCCGTCCAGGTAATGCCGCCGTCACTGCTGCTCACCGCGGTGAGCGTACCGTTGGCAATCGTCAGGTCAGCGTTGGTGAAGCCGGTTACGGCCTGATCGAAGGTGATGGTCACCAGTGACGTTTCGCCGATTTTCAGTGCGTTGTCGGCTACCACAATGGTCGCGGTCGGCGGGGCGGTGTCGATCACGTAGTTGTTCGAGTTGGTGGTGCCGCTGCCGGTGTTGCCCGCCAGATCACTGACCCCGGTGTTGTTCAGGGTGATGACGTTGCTCGAGTCATTCACGCCGACGGTCGGGGTGAAGGTCGCAGTCCAGGTGATGCCGCCATCGCTGCTGCTCACCGCGCTCAGCGTGCCGTTGGCAATCGTCAGGTCGGCGTTGGTGAAACCGCTCACCGCTTCGCTGAAGGTAATGGTCACCAGCGAGGTTTCGCCCGCGGTGAGCGTCGTATCGGCCAGCACAATGGTGGCCGTCGGGCGTACGGTGTCGATGGCGTAGTTGTTGGAGTCGGTGGTGCCGCTACCGGCGTTGCCCGCAAGATCGCTGACCCCGGTGTTGTCCAGGGTGATCAGGTTGGTGGTGTCGTTGATGCTCGCCGAAGGCGTGAAGGTTGCGGTCCAGGTGATGCCGCCGTCGCTGCTGCTCACCGCCGTGAGTGTCCCGTTGGCGATGGTCAGGTCCGCATTGGTGAAACCGCTCACCGCTTCGCTGAACGTAATGGTCACCAGCGAGGTTTCGCCGATTTTCAGCGCCGTGTCCGCGACCACGATGGTGGCTGTCGGGCGCACGGTGTCGATCGCATAGTTGTTGGAATCGGTCGTGCCGCTACCGGCATTGCCGACAGCATCGATGACCCCGGTGTTGTCCAGGGTGATCAGGTTGGTCGTGTCGGTGATGCTGGCGGTGGGGGTAAAGGTCGCCGTCCAGGTGATGCCGCCGTCACTGCTGCTCACCGCGGTGAGCGTACCGTTGGCGATGGTCAGATCGGCGTTGGTGAACCCGGTCACCGCTTCGCTGAAGGTGATCGTCACCAGTGAGGTTTCGCCGATTTTCAGTGCGTTGTCGGCTACCACGATGGTCGCGGTCGGACGGAGTGTATCAATGGCATAGTTGTTCGAATCGGTGGTGCCGCTACCGGCGTTGCCCGCGAGATCGCTGACCCCGGTGTTGTTCAGGGTGATCAGGTTGGTCGTGTCGTTGGTACTCGCGGAGGGTGTGAAGGTGGCGGTCCAGGTGATGCCGCCGTCACTGCTGCTCACCGCGCTCAACGTACCATTGGCAATGGTCAGGTCGGCGTTGGTGAAACCGCTGACCGCCTCGCTGAAGGTAATGGTCACCAGCGAAGTTTCACCCGCTGTCAGTGTCGTATCGGCCAGCACAATCGTGGCGGTCGGGCGCACCGTGTCGATGGCGTAGTTGTTGGAATCAGTGGTGCCGCTGCCGGCGTTGCCCGCCAGGTCACTGACCCCGGTGTTGTCCAGGGTGATCAGGTTGGTGGTGTCGGTGATGCTCGCGCTTGGCGTGAAGGTCCCCGTCCAGGTGATGCCGCCATCGCCGCTGCTCACCGAGGTCAAGGTGCCGTTGGCAATCGTCAGGTCGGCGTTGGTGAGGCCGGTGACCGCTTCGTTGAAGGTGATGGTCACCAGCGAGGTTTCGCCGACTTTCAGCGCATTGTCCGCCACCACGATGGTCGCGGTCGGGCGTACGGTGTCGACCGTATAGTTATTGGAGTTGGTGGTGCCGACGCCGGCGGTGCCCAGAATGTTGATCACCCCGGTGTTGTCCAGGGTGATGACGTTGGACGTATCGGAAATACTGGCGGATGGGGTAAAGGTTGCCGTCCAGGTGATGCCACCATCGCCGCTGGTTACCGCAGTCAAGGTGCCATTGGCGATGGTCAGATCCGCATTGGTGAAACCGGTCACCACCTCGGAGAAGGTAATGGTCACCAAGGACGTTTCGCCGATGCTCAGTGTGTTATCAGCGACCACAATGGTCGCGGTCGGCGGTGGCGAATACGCGGTGTTGAGTACGCCACCGTCGTTGTAGATAGTCGAGAAAGAGGTCGGCGAGGTGCCGGTTGAACCTCCGCCCTGCGCGGTACCGCCTGCACCACTGGCCGCGGCATTACCGGCCAGGGCGGCGAAGTTGGCAGCCGTGATCAGTAGCGTGCCTTTGTTCCAGATCGCACCGACGCCCCGGCCGCCAATGCCGCCATTACTGGCATTGCTGCCTTGGCCACCACCACCGCCACCGCCGCCACCGGCGCCGATGTTGTTGCTGATGGTCGACGTGCCGATGACGGTTATGGTGCCGCTGCTGGCGTTGTAGATCCCGCCCACTGCGTTGCCGCCGGCGCCACCCACCTTGTCCCAACCGGCCCCGCCGCCACCACCGCCAATGGAAATCGTGCCATTGGTGGCCGTCGCACCGTTACCGCCGTTGCTGTAATAGGAAACGCCTATGCCGCCAGCCCCGCCAGTGGTGGTACCGCCGCGACCGCCCATGTGGGTGGCGTCATAACCGCCGCCGTAACCACCGACACCGCCGCCGCCCGCCTGGCCGCCCAATGTGCCGGTGCCCGGCCCTGCCGAACCGCCGTGCCCACCGCCCTGGCCGCCCAAGCCGCCGCCACCGCCGCCGCCACCGCCGTAAAAAGTGCCGGTGACACCGCCGCCGCCACCACCACCGGAAGCGGCGTTGGAGGTCACGCTGACGTTGTTCAGGGTCAGAATCCCTGCGTTGAAAATCCCCCCGGCCATCGAGCCCGTGGCACCGTAGCCACCGTTGCCGCCCGTGCCCGACACCAGGCCACGGGTGATCACCAGGCCATCGAGCGTCACGATGCTGCCAGACGACACTTCAATCACTCGGGTCCTGTACTGACCGTCAAGAATCACGTCAGCCGCGCCGTCGTTGTTCAAGTCGCCATCAACGGTGATGTTCTTGTTGATCAACAGTTCGGAGGTCAACTGCACCGTCATGCTGCTGCTGAAGGTGACGATATCGCCGTTCTGCGCCGAGGCGATGGCGGCACGCAACGAGCCGACGCCCGTGTTGGCGTTGTTGGTGGCGGTCCAAGTAGCCAGCCCCCATTGATAGTCGCTCATGGCCGTGGTCGAGAGGACATTGGCGCTTTCAATGTTGCCGGTGGCAATTTCCAGATTCCAGTCGCCACTGACCCCGGTGCGGTTGCTGGAAGCGGCGATATCACGGCCGGTCAGTTGCGCCAGCGAGTCGACGAAACTCAAGCCGCGCTCGCCTTCGGCGGTGTAGCAGCCGTAGATCAAAATGTCGCCGCCGACGTTCATGTCTTTGCCGATTTCTGCCAACACGGCGCTGCGGGCCGCGACGTTATCGGCCGACAGATAACTATTACCCAACCACAGATCGCCTGCGTTGCCGTGGGCGATGATCTGCACCGAACTGATGCCCTGATGGGTATCGAGGTAGTCGGCAATCTGTTGCAAGCCGTCCTTGCTCGCGTCCAGCTGGACCACCTGAGTGCCGGGCGCGACGCCTTTAAGCAGGCTGTCGGCGTCCTTGACCCGCGAATCGACGAACACCACGCTTTGCCCCGGCACCGTGACAGGTGTCGGGGTTGGCGTGGCATCGGCCTGGCCGTGGGTGTCCTTGCTGGCAACCGGCTGATCGGCAGTCGGTGCCTTGACCGCGTCGGCAGTGGTATGGCTGTCAGCCTGGGCAGTATCGGCCACCGTGGCGGCCACCGCGCCGTCGAACAGCATGCGCGGCTCCAGGGACATGATCATTGGCGAGGCCAGCGCTCGTGCGCCTTCTGTAACCCGCGACTTGCCTTTGCTCCACCACATGCTGCTCACCCGGACTCGAACTTTCTGAGGTATCAATGAAAACGCCGCGATCAACTGATCGCGGCGTCGGCTTTCATACGAATGACATTGGCGGCGCTGGCGGAGCCATCGAGCCAAAAGGACAACTCGGCGTATTGCTTGAACAAGTCCGGCGGCAGGATCGTGCGCCTGGACTGCAATTGAACCTTGGCCTTCACCTTGTGCAGCCCCGAGAGGCCCAGGGCCTGGTCGAACTCCGGTGCGTCGTAGGCCAAATGATCGAAATCATGTTCGAACCAGGGCTCACCAATGAATTCGTAAACCAGCCGCATCACTCGTTCCGGGGCCTGGCTCAGCAGGTCGTAATCGATGATCAGCAACGAATCGGCGTGTTCGCCGTAATAGGCTTCCTTGAGGGCGGCCCAGGCAAAACCCACCAGCCGATTGCGCTGAGCCAGGGTTTCGCAGCGGCTATAAACCGTATTGCGTTCGACCGCATCGCCGAACAGCCTGGTGTTTTCGAAGGGATTGGCGCGATACAAGCGCTCAAGGCTGTCCATGACCCAGGCGACATTGCGCACGCAGGCGATGGTCTTGGCTTGAGGGAACAGATCGCTGATCGCCGGCAGGCGCGAACTCCACAGGCGGTTCGTGTCGAACACCACCGGTTTGTCGGCCTTGTCGGCGTAGAAGGAATCGAACAGACCACGTAACAGGCGGCGGCGCAGGTCAGTGTCGATTACCGCACCGAATTCGCTGCCAGCGCTGCATTGTTCCAGAACACCGGAAAAGAGCGCACCCACGGGACTGGTCATGCCGGCATGGAAGCGCGGATTCTGCAAAAGAATCGCAGAAAGCAGGGTCGAGCCTGAGCGCGGCAAGCCGGAAATAAAGTGAAAGTGCTGCATCCATTCACCCGTCATAAGTCCTTTTGTATGACGAGCGTAGACCAGGAATTGCCTTACAGCTAGTGGTGTTTTGATATCAAATCGGAGCTAAATCGACTGGAAAACACGCCTGATATAACGACCTGAAAGTTGAATCGTTTAAGCCGCGAACGACGGATTTACTTCAGCACATGCAAGCGTGCCTCAGCGCCTCCCCCCCGGGCTTCGTCGACGCGTTGCCAGCCCGCGGGCAACGGCGCGAACTCGTCCGGCCCCTCAATGGAACCGACCAGCCATACTCGACCTGTGCCTCTGGGCAAGGCGCCGAGGCTATCCAGGTAAATGTCATTGGTCACCAGCGTGCCGAAACCATAGGCATTCGGCCGGCTCGACCTGCCATCGGCCAACGGTGGCGTATAGAGCATCGGTTTGGCGTCGGTCTGGTTGTAATAAACGTAACTCAGGTACCAGAGCATGTCGCTGGTGACAATTCGGTCGCCGGGCATGAAGTGCTGGTTCACGTAGTGGACCATGACGCTGATCTGATCGTCGGTATCCACCGTGGCATTGTTCTTCAGGCCCACCAGCTCAACACCGACAAATAGCATCAGCACGGCCAGCGCCAAGACCTTGAAGTCTGCATACAAGCGATCGATGGCCAGCGCGACAAACATCGGCAGGCCCAGAGCATAAGCGGTCAGGTAACGCTCGATGAACACCGGCGAGATGAACGACACCAAAAACACCAGCAACAACGGGAGAGCGATGTAGATCACCGCCAGCGCACTGCCACGGAAAACACTGCGGTCCCGCGCCAGCGCCACACCCGCCAGGGCCAGCAATGCCAGCGGCAGCGCGATAAAAACCAGCGTAGGCAGGTTCTCGCCATCGTCCTGGATCAGGAGCGACCAGATCATCGAAGGTAATGAGCCAAGCGTGACGGGTGTCTCCCATCCCACATCACCATTGGCCTTGAGCTGATCCATATGCTGGATCAGATCGATCAGGTTAGGCACCCACGGCAAATACAACACCACGATGGCCACATTGGCCAGCCACCAGCCGGGACGCTGAATGTGCCGCAATCGATACCCTGGCTGCACGCGGATCAGGCCCAGATACAGCCAGTGACACAGCACGCACAGCGCCGTGAAGTAATGGGTGTAGAACGCCGCACTCATCAGCAGCGTGTAGATCACCAGATAGCGCGTGCGTTGCGGCTGTCTGATCCAACACATCAAGGCGATCGTGGCGCCGATCAGCCACAGGCCCAACAGCGAATACATGCGTACTTCCTGGCTGTAACGCACCGCCGTGGGTAATAGCGCCAGCAGAACACCGGCCAATAGTGCGGCACGGCGGGTAGCGAGCAGGTCCACCAGCCAGACGCCGAGCCCCACCGTGACAATCCCCGGTAGTGCACTCAGGCAGCGGATCGAAAAAATGCCATCGCCGAACAGCTCAATCCAGCCGTGCAACAGCATGAAATACAGCGGGGGATGCACATCACGGGCCGCGTGTTGCCAGATTCCGGCCAGCGAATACTGGCTCAGCAACAGGCTGGAACCTTCGTCGCCCCAGATCGCCGCCGCCGTCAGGTCGTAAAAACGCGCCAGCGCGGCCAATGCCAGGATCGGCAATAGCCAGTGCTCCCGCGCCCATCGAAGCAAGCGGCGGACAGCCGCCCACGAGCCCGGCGCTGCGTGCGGATCCTGGGTGTCGCCCAGTGGTGTTTCTCTACGCGCCTCCATTGCCTCCCCTTGTGCCCAGTGAAAACCGAAGCTTCAGGAGCACTGTAGGACAGGCACGGGGCCGTCGTCGATGCTGGCTTTGCGACGAACGACGTCCGGCAACTACTCCGATCAGCGTCTACGCTTTGCCGTGGCGTGACCCAGCCACGGAGATGAATGGAGTCGGCTGATCAGCGCGAACTGCCCGGATAACCGGGCCTGCAACGTGACGCATCAGACACTAACCTGAGGGATGAGGAACTATGGAAGTATTCATGGGCACTATCCAACCTTTCGCCTTTAACTTCGCCCCCAACGGCTGGGCCCTGTGCTACGGCCAGACGCTGGGGATCTCACAATACCAAGCGCTTTTCTCACTGCTGGGAACCTACTATGGAGGCAATGGCACCACCAACTTCATGCTGCCCAACCTGCAGGGCCGCCTGCCGATGGCCCAAGGCAACGGCCTGGGCCTGACCCCGCGTGTCATCGGCGAAGTCTCCGGCACCGAGAACGTCACCGCGACCATCAATAACCTGCCCAACCACACACATGCCTTATCCGGACTCACGGCCACCACCACCCTGCAACTGGCAAGCCCGGCGAGCAACCCGGTCACCAACCCGACCGCGACCAACTCGTTCATCGGTGCCTCGGGCGGCGGCCCCGGTTCAGCGAGTATTTACTCCGATCAGCAAGGCGCCGCGGCCGTACCGCTCAAGGGCGTGGCTACTACGGTGGCGGGGGAAATCTCGTCCGTCGGTAACGGTTTGCCGATGGAGGTGATGAATCCGTTCCTGGTGCTTAACTTCAGCGTCGCCCTGAACGGGCTGTTCCCTTCGCGCAACTGAGGGTCCTGGCCGGGGGTGTAAATCCCCCAGCCACCTTTGCTTTATGGAGTGATGCCATGCTGCAACAGGTTCAAAGCCAACACTTTCAGGCACTGCTGGGCAAGACCGGAACGCTGCGGCTGCCCGATGGCAGTGAATTGCTGATCCATATCGACAGCCTTAAAGAAACACCGCACTCACAGATGCCCAATAGCGAGCGCATGCCGTTCAGCGTCGAGCTCAACAGCCTGCAACCCACCGACTTTGTCGATGGGTTGTGTGCACTGGAGTTGCCGGAGTTGGGCCAGGTAGAAGATATTTTTGTTTCGCGAGTGCCGACCATGGGGCGGGATCCACAACTGGGGTATTTCTACATCGCGTTCAACTGAACAATGTGGGAGCGGGTTTGTGGCGAGGGGGCTTGCCCCCGTTCGAGTGCGCAGCGCTCGCAGATCATGGGGCCGCTGCGCGACCCAACGGGGGCAAGCCCCCTCGCCACAGAAGCCCGCTCCCACAGTTGATCGGCGGTGGGTTCAACCCTTCGGGTACCACACCAACCGCTCCGCCGCCGGGTTGCGCTCTTCAACCTGAAACCCCAGCGCCAGGTAATGCCGGCGCGCATGGGGGTTGTTGGTCCAGACCACCGTCGCCACCGGGCAGCGGATTTGTTGCGCGGCTTTCTGTACGCCTTGCAGCACCTTCCGACCGTAACCCTGGCCTCGGGCCTGGGGGATAAACGCCAGGTACAGCACACGAATTTCATTGGGGCCAAAGTCGGTGGTCAGTGCGCCGATGGCCGTGTCGAGTTTCTCGATCACGTAATGCATAGCGTTGGGGAAGTTCTCTCCCAGCCCTTGATCCTGCACCTTGAATTGCTGGGCAACTACGTGCGCAACCTCCTCCTGCTCACCGTCGATCCATTGCAGGTCCGGTCGCGCCGCTTGGTAAAGGCTGTGCAGAAACGGTCCGTCGCTGGGTCGCGAAAGCCTGACCACCAGGCCGTCCGCTGCCACTGAATTGCTGTTCGCCATCGCTGTTCTCCCTTAGAAACCGCTTTCCCTGACCCCCAGGGCCGCCATGCGTCGCCAGGCAACACCCAGCAACGACTCACCATGGCCCTGCAGCACCACAATGCCGCGCAAGGGTTGCACCTGTGTCGGGGTGTTTTCGAGGATGCTCAACCGCGCGCCGTACTGCGCCTGTACCGGCTCGGCGCGCTGATGCTGATCGCGGCGCACGGCAATCGGCCCATGGTGATCGGAGGTCAGCGCTTCCTGGTCGACATAAGCCGCGCCGTTGGTATCGATTTCGGTCAATTGCACGGCGATCGCCGGGTGCATCGGGTCGTCGGCGATGAACCGTCCACTGGCCCCCGGGGCGACACGCCAGAGTTCGGCTTCGGCCAGATAACCGCGCAACCGCGTACCGTCTTCGACCACCCGCGCCAGGGGCTCTTTGGTCGAAAGCCAGCGCCCGACCGTCAACTGCGGCAGCAGATCACGCACCTTGCCGGCATGGGGCGCGCGCAATAGCAGACGCTCGCGCTGGGCGACCAAGCCTCGGTATTCGGCCACGGCTTCAGCCAGGCGCTGCTCGACGATCCCGGCGTCAGCGGCGGTTTCGCTGCGGCCGGCCTGACGACGCATCTGCAACTGCTGGATCTGGATCTCACGACGAACGATGGCCTGACGTGAGTCCAGATCCGGCGACTCCAGTTCGATCAGCACCTCACCTTGAGCAACAACCTGGCCGTCATGCACATTCACCGTTTTGACCCGTGCCGCCACTGGCGCGTGCAAGGCACTGGCGCGTCCAGCCTCAAGCATCGTCGGCAACTCCACCGCGCTGCGCCACGGCAACGCCAGCAGCAACAACAGCCCAAGCAATGCCAGGCTGCTAAGCAGTACCCGAGGCGCATGCGCCTGTTCGCGACGGCTCCACCATTGCCGCCACTCGCTCAGGATCGGCAGGAAAATAAACCACACCAGCTCCACCAGCATCAGGAAGATCCCCAACACCTTGAAGAACAGGTGATAAACCGCCAGCGCAATCCCGAAAAACAACGCCGCGCGCCACAGCCACGCGCCATACCCCCAAATCAGCAAACGCCGCTGCATCCTCGGCGACCAAGGCTCCGGCGCGACAGCCCCGTACCCGAACAAAAACTCGCGCAGACGCCAACGGCACAAAGCAAAGGCCCGCCCCTGAAGGTTGTCCACTTCCCAGAAATCACTGAGCAAGAAGTAGCCGTCGAAACGCATGAACGGGTTGAGGTTGATCACCAGCGTGGTGATCCAGGTCGCACTGGCGAGCATGAACGCCGCCGTGCGGCCAGGACCGTCAGGCAACAATGACCAGGCGAACAGCGCGATACACGCCAATACCAGTTCCGCCAGCACTCCGCCGGCACCGATCAGCAACCGCGCACGTCGATCGTTGACCCGCCAGGCGTCGCTGACGTCCGTGTAAAACATCGGCAGCAGCACCATGAACGCCACGCCCATGCTCTGCACTCGACAACCGGCGCGCTTGGCCATGAAAGCGTGGCCGAACTCGTGGCAAAGCTTGGCGAAAAACAACGCCACAGCGAACGCCAGCGCACCGCCGAGACTGAACAGGTGCGGAAAAGTGGCGATAAACCGCTGCCAGTCCCGCGACACCAGAAACACGCCGAGCCCCAGCGTCACGGGCAATCCGTAGCGCAACGCACGCGGACCGAAACGCTCCAGCCACGGCCAGGCGCGATTGAGAAAAGCGTCCGGACGCCACAGCGGAATCCGGAAAAACAGGTATTGATGCAGCAGGATTTGCCACAGGCTCTGGCGCTGGGCCGCGGCCTTCAGGCTGTAACTGGCGCGCTGCGACGGATCGAGAGCGCTGATCAGGTCGTGGCCACGCAAAAACTCCAGCAATTGCTCAAGCGCCGCGCCATCGAGCGCCAGCCCCGGCTCGCGGTTGGCGGCACGCAGCACTTGCTCGGGATCGCCCAGGGACCAATGGCGCAGTAAACGCATCGCCGCCGCGCCAAGTTTGAAATAGCGCCCACGCACCGGATCGGCCAGGGTCCAGCACGGCGACCCGTCGAGGGCCGGGGCCGCCGCCGACAATTGCAGGTCTGCCCGCAGGCTCGGCAGGCTCATCTAAAGACCCACGCTCTGGCGTAACCCGGCCAGCGGCCGGCGCAACAGGTACAACGCCAGCGGCGCACGATCACCAAAGATTTTCGCGGTACCACGCAGACCGATGCGCGGTGGTGCGGCGTCGAAAGTCGCATCCAGTCGATAAGCCAATTGCCCGCCAGCAGTGGGCTGCGCCTCGTAGGCTGAACGTTCGAGCTTGGCCAGGTGCCGCTGCAGCGGATCGCTGTCGAGAAACAGCGCGACTTGTGCCCCCGGCTCCAGGGAAATCGCATCGCCCACGGCCAATTCGATGCGCAACTCGGCTTGGTTCGGGTCAGCGAGGTCCATCAGCCGTTCGCCGGTTTGCACCGGTTTGCCGGTCCAGCGTTCGGCGTCGGCGAACACCGCGATGCCGTCCCGCTCGGCGCGTACTTCGCTGCGTTTGAGCAGCTCACGGGCGTAATCCCGCTCGGCGCGCTTCTGCTCGACTCGCGCCGCCAGCAGATCGATTTTCGAACTGGATTCGGCATCGGCGAAGGAGCGTTGGGAATTGGCCTTGAGCTCTGCTTCGGCAACGCCCAGGGCGCGCTCGGCCACATCGGCCTGAGCCTTGAGCGTGGTGCTTTCGAAGCGCAGCAGCAGGTCGCCGGTTTTCACTGTCTGGTTGGGTTTGACCAGAAACTCGGCGATCACCCCGTCCAGCGGCGCGGCGACCACCCGGCCGCCCAGCGGGACGACTTCGGCCGGCGCCAGCACCGATTGGCGCACCGGAATCAGTAGCCCGAGCAACAACACGGCGACCAGCGCCACCTGGCGCTTGCGCGTCCAGCGCAGTCGCCAGGGTTTGCGTGGTTGCTGCGCCAGCCAGGCATGGCTGTAGGTGTCGCCCAGTTGCGACAGCAGCACCTGCTCGGAAGGGTTCCACGGCAAATCCCGCGCCAGCCATAGACCGCCGAACACTTCGCCTTGATGATCAATCAGCGGCAGCCAGAACACTTGAGCAGCTGACAGACTTTGCCAGTCGGCCAGAATCGATTCGCTGAGGAGATCGGGCGCAATCACTCGCGCCTGCTTCAGCACCTCAAGCTTGAACAGCTGCGCGACCGCTTGCTCGACAAACGCCACGAACGGCGCATTCGGTTCCACGGCGCTGACACCGGTCACCGCCTGCACCTTGCCGGCAATCAACAGCGCGGCATGGCGGAAACCGAATAGCGCCTGGCCGTCATTGACCAGGCTATAGGCCAGTTGCGAAGGCGTGCGGGCAGCGCGGGTCTGGCGCTCAAGGTCGAGAAACCTGGCGAACACCTGCTCGGCGCCGCCCGTTACCGGGGCGTTCACTTGAGCTCCGCGAAACGTGCCGTTCCGCTCATGCCGGCCAACAGACCGTTGGCGTTGGGCAGCGTCGCCACTAGCAGCAAGGTCTGGCTGCCTTCATCGATCCGCGCACCGAGGCGTTTGATCGTGGCATCCAGCGGCTGACCGGTTTCATCGGGGACAAAACTGAACGTCTGGCCGGGCTTGAGTCTGGCCATCCAGCGCGAAGGAACCAACAGGTGAATTTCCAGGGTGCGGTTATCGACCACGTCCAGCAACGGCGTACCGGCGGCAACGCTCTCGTAGCGCTTGACCTTGCGTTCGACGACCTGGCCATCGAACGGCGCGATCACGCTGCAACGCTTGACCTGAACCTGATAAACCTGAGATTGCGCCTGGGTTTCGCTGACCTTGGCCTCGGCCCGCGCCACTTCAAAGCGCCCGACTGAATTCAACGCCGCCAGTTGTTTGTTATGCGCCAGCTCCTCACCAGCACCACGGCTGGCGGCCTGAGCCGCATTGAGCTGAGCCTGATAAGCCGAACAGTCGAACCGCGCCAGGGTGTCGCCCTTTTTGAACGACTCGCCCTCACTGAATGGCAACTCGACAATCCGCCCGGACAACTCGCTGGCGAGCACCGCCTGATCCCGCGCTCGCAGCACACCACGGGCTTCACTGCTGGCTGATGCGTTACCGCCGACCGCGCTATTTTCCAGCAGCGGATCGTCAGGCGCGGGCGTTTGCGCCTGTACTACGCACGTTACAAAGGTTAATCCTGCAACCCAAACACGAAAACGCCGCATGACCGTAACTCCCTGACGGATGAGCGGAGTCTACGACAGCCGGGGTGAGCGTCAAGCGGATGGCCATCATTGGTTGGAAATGTAATGTTTCAAAAAGGATAAAACTTTCAAGGCGGTCGTTTGATTTCTGGGGCAATGAGCATCGGTATTAAATCCCACATGAAATCAGGAACATCCATTCAGCCTAAACTGAAGACGGCAATAGACACTTCGCCGATCTAGAGACAGGCGGATGCTTCAAACTTATCCCTGCAACAATCACAAATAATTGAACCTGGGAATGCCTTGACCATCGATCATGCAAATGCCCAAAACTGGTTGGCCGGCGACTGGAAATCGTCCAGTCGAGTAGAACCTTGGTCCGTCGAGGGTTGACGTGCTAACGCACTCAATTTAGGATCAACCCACTACTCAACCCCGTACGCAGAGATTAGGTTCTCTGGCAGTTGGGGTGAAAAAACCGGCTTAGGCCGGTTTTTTCGTTTCTGAGGATTGGATTTGTGCGTACTGCGTTCTTCGTTGACGGCTACAACGTGTTCTACGGGTTGTTAGCAGGCACTCCTTACAAATGGCTGAATTTGCCAAAGTTGTTGGCCCACATCGCCTACATCGAAAATCCTCGAAGCTCACTCGTTTCAATGGATTACTTCACCTCCTCCGTCAAGCCGGAGCTGGCTACTCGCGGCAGAATTTCCAAGGAGGCTCAGGACACCTATGTCCGAGCACTCAAGGCCAATAATGTGTCCGTTCACTATGGTCGCCACCAACTTGAACCCGCAAGAGCGCCGCGTTTTATCGACAAAAAAATCGGTGCGTCACGCCAGGACAAAGTCGCTATCTGGAAACTCGAAGAGAAAGAAACTGACGTCCACATCGCAATAAGCATGTATCGCACCGCAGCGAGAGAAACCAACGAGCACAACGCAAAGCGCAACAGCTCGTTCTTGTTTCCGGGGACACAGATATGGCTCCCGCATTAAAAGCCATCCGAGAGGATTTTCCGCAGATGATAATTGGCGTTGTTCTCCCATGCAGGACCGAGTTCAAACGCTCACCACCTGGCTCCTTAAAGGAGTACTCACACTGGATGCGACGTGTCGTAACCTCAGAAGAACTTCAGTCGCACCAGTTTCCAGTTCGTGTGCCTACTCATAAAACACCCGCGATCAAACCGGATTATTGGTAACGGCGCCTACCACCGGATACACCGACTCCCATCCCCCACCCAACGCCTTATACAAACCAACCATCGCCAACGACACCCCGGTCGAACTCTCGACCCATTGTTGCTGGGTCGCCAGCAATTCGCCTTGCACGGTGAGGACGTTGACGAAATCCACTACTCCTTCGACGTATTGCTGTTGCGCGGTGCGCAGGGCGATCTGGTTTTGACGCACGGCTTCGGCGAGGCTGTCGCGGCGCAGTTGGCTGGCGTTGTAGGCGATGAGTTGATCATCGATCTCGTGCCAGGCCCGCAGCACGGTTTGCTGGTAGGCCAGCGCTGCCTCCTGTTGTTGGGCTTCGCGCAGGTGCAACACGCCGCGCAGGCGACCACCGTCGAACAGCGGCAGGCTCAATTGCGGACCGATGCCGAACGAGCGCGAACCCCAGGAACCGAAATCACTCAGTTGCAGGGCTTGCGAACCGACGTTGCCCGACAGGGTGATCCGCGGATAAAAGTCGCCCTTGGCCACGCCGATGCTGGCGGTAGCGGCATGCAGACGCGCTTCGGCCTGACGTATGTCGGGGCGGCGCTCGGCCAATTGCGACGGCAAGCCGATGGCGACCTGACGCGGGGTTTGCGGCACAGGAGCGTCTGTGGATAACTCGGCGGACAGCGCTTGAGGCGGCTCGCCCATCAGCAGGCTCAGCGCGTTGATCAGTTGCGACTGACGCTGCTCCAGCGCCGGCAAACGTGATTCGATAGCCGCCACTTGCGCAGCGGCTTCGGCGACGTCCAGATCCGTCGCCACGCCGTCGGCCAGGCGCAGTTGCGAGAGTTTCAGGCTGTGGCGGGCGACGTCGAGGTTTTGCTCGGTAACGGCCCGCGTACTCTGCACACCGCGCAGTTGAATGTAGTTCTGAGCGGTTTCGGCAAGCACTGACAGCAGCACTCCACGGCGATCGTTTTCCGCCACTTCCAGGGTGGCGTCGGCGGCTTCGGTTTCGCGGCGCACACGGCCCCAGAAATCCAGTTCCCAGGAAGCGGAAAAGCCCGCGTCCCACAGGTTGAACGCCGCGTCGCCGTTGTGGCCCGACGGATCGTTCAGGCCTTCACCGCTGTTGTGTTTACGCCCGTAGCTGCCGGTGGCGGCGGTGTTGGGATAGCGGTCGGCGGTGATGACCTGGCGCGCGGCTCGGCTTTGCTGCAAACGGCTGCTGGCGAGTTTCAGGTCGAGGTTGTCGGTCAGAGCACGTTGGGTCAGGGCCGAGAGTTTCGGATCGTGAAATACCTCCCACCAGCGTTCATCCATCTCGTTGGGAACGACCTGACTGGCGGCGGCGTTGACCGGTTTCGACCATTGGGCGACTTGCTGCGCCTGAGGGCGCTGGAAGTCCGGGCCGACGGTGCAGGCACTCAATGAAAACAGGCTCAACACAAAAGCTACTGAATGAATGCTGACCCTGTGGCGAGGGGGCTTGCCCCCGTTGGGCCGCGTAGCGGACCCAAAATTTGCGAGCGCTGCGCACTCGAACGGGGGCAAGCCCCCTCGCCACAGGGATGTGCGATTAACAAAGTTCATCGTTGCGCAACCTCATGCTCGCTGGCGCTTGCTGTATCAATCCTCGCCTCCACCGACATCCCCACCCGCAACCGCTCGGCCAATGGCTGGTCCGGGTCGAGGATGATTTTCACCGCAATCCGTTGCACAACCTTGGTGAAGTTACCGGTGGCGTTGTCCGGCTTGACCGCGGCGAAGGTCACGCCGGTAGCCGGTGCGATGCTTTCAACGCGACCACGCAGGGCCTCGCCGCCAAGGCTGTCGACATGCACTTGCACGTCCTGCCCCGGCTGCACATCAGTCAGTTGGGTTTCCTGAAAATTGGCGACCACATAAGCCCGTTCCAACGGCACCACGGTCAGAATTTTGCTGCCCGGTGTGACATAGGCACCGACCCGCACCGCGCGTTCGCCGACCATGCCGTCCTGAGGCGCAACGATGCGTGTGTAGGACAGCTCATAGCTGGCCATTTCCAGCGCCGCTTGCGCCCGTTTCAACCCACCTTCGGCTGCATCACGCTGGGCAGTCAGGATCTCCACCTGTTTGCGTTCCGCCGCCAGCACTGCCGTGGCATTGGCCAATCGAGCGGTGGCTTGATCGATGCGCGTGCGCGCTTGCTGAGCATTCTGCACCGTGCCGGCGCCAACCCCGGCGAGGTGGTTGTAGCGGTTCAGCTCATGCTCGGCAAAGGCCATTTCAGCCTTCGCCGAAACCACCGTCGCCTGGGCCTGGGCGATCACTGACGTCTGGCGCTCCAGGGTTGCCCGAGCGTTTTGCAGCTGCGCCCTGGCCACCAGGGTTTGCGCGTCGGCAGCCTCAGCGGCAGCGCGCAGATCACGGTCGTCGATCAACGCCAACAGCTGCCCGGCCTTGACCTGTTGGTTGTCCTCCACCAGCACGTCCTTGATGAACCCCGCCACGCGCGGTGCCACCCGGGTGAAGTCCGCCGAGACGAAGGCGTCGTTGGTGCTCTGCTGTGTACGCTTGCCGAACAAGCCCGGCGCCAGCAGGTAAATCAACACGCCGACCGCCATCACTGCGGCAACACTGACGGCGATTTTTTGCTTTGATTGAGTTGTCATAAAAACCTTCTGTTTCAGTCAAGCGTTCAAGTCGGCGCGCGCGGTGGATAGATCCGCGTCGGCAGCCAGAAAATCAGCAGGATCAGCGCCACGGCGACGCCGGCCATGCACAGATAAAGATCGGAGGAAGTCAGCACCACGGCTTGCTGATGCAGTCGGTGAGCCAGGCCTGCGTTGTTGCTGTCGACCAGGGGTGAGTTACCGAGGCTGTCCACCAGCATGGTCGAGTGGAAATGCAGCCTTGCGGTGGTCAGTGCCTCGATCACACCGGTGGCGATCACCGCCGCCAGGCCTTTCACGGTATTGAACCAGGCCGAGGCGAACGGCCCTTCCATGGGGGTGATGCTGCCGGTGGAGAGCATCAACAGCGGCAGCACGGCCATGGGCTGACCAAAAATCTGCAGCCATTGCAGGACGTAGAAGTCATCGCGAATCCATGCCGACGTCAGCTGCGACCCGCCGAGGCAAGACAACGCCAGCATGCTCAGGCCGATCCCCAGCACCCAGCGGCAATCGACCCAACGCAGGTTGCACAGCGCCGCCACCAATGGCAGCGCGATCAACTGTGGCAGCGCCGCCAGCAGCATGATCGGCGCGGTCTGTACCGGGCGATAACCCTGGACCTGAGCCAGGTAACTGGAGGGAATGAGGACCACCGCGAGCAATACCACTAGCACGCCAGCCAAGGTCAGCAGCGCGAACGACAGGTTGCGGATACCCAACATCTGCAACTTGAAAAACGGAATCGGTTGCGACCACTCATTGATCAGAAACAGCACCAACAACAGCAGCCCGCCGCCGAGCAGTCCGCAAATCAGGCTCGACTCGAACCAGTCCAGCCGATTGCCTTGCAGGATGCCGATCACCAACATGCAGATCGCCGGGAACCCCAGCAGCAAGCCACGCCAGTTGAATGACTTGAAGCGTTCCAGACGCAGCGGATCCTGGGGCAAACCGTAGGCCACCGCCGCCATGGCAATCAGGCACGGCACGATGATTTGCCAGAAGGTCCATTGCCAGCCGACATACTCGGTCCACAACCCGGCCAGAGGTGTACCGAGGCCAGGGCCGAAGGTTGCCGTCAGGGCATAACCGGCCAGGCCATAGAGCTTTACATTGGCTGGCAGGAACCTCAGCGCGACGGTCATCAGCATCGGCGGCAATGCGCCGCCGGCCAGGCCTTGCAAGGTGCGCATGAGCAGCAGGCTTTCGTAATTCGGCGCAAACGGGCACAGCACGCCCAACAGGGTGAACGCACTGATGGCGCACAAGGTGAACCGCCGCAACGAGAACGTCACCGCACACCAAGGGGCAAACGCCATGGCGGCCACCGAGGTCGCGGTGTAACTGGCGACCAGCCAGGTACCCTCGTCGTAACCGATGGCCAACGCACCACGGATATCAGCCAGCGCAACCTTGGTCACCATCTCGTTCAAGCCCGACACCAGCACGGCCAGCAACACCCCCACCAGACCGATGATGATGCGCGGGCCGAAGACCGGTGGTACGACGGCGGCTGCTGGGTTGGCTGCGACGAGAGGCGCCGCAACCGTGAGGGAAGTCATGTCCTGCAAGCTCCGGAAGGGGGATACCGAAGCATTCTAGGTAGCGTGGTAACTTACGAAAATTGACTTATCGACAAGTTATAAGTGCACTTGACGCAGCAATACACTCCCCCTGTAGGAGCGGTGATCAACCTAAGGTTGGCTGCGCAGCCAGCCAGGTTTCATCACAACAAGTCTTCAGCGTCTCGCGCATCCATCGGTGCGCCGGGTCTTTATCGAAGCGCGGGTGCCAGGCCTGGGTCAGCATGAGGGTTGGCAATGGAATCGGCAGGGTGAACGAGCGCAGCTTCAAGCCCAGGCGCCGCACGCTCAGCAATGCCTCTTTGGGCACCGGCAGAATCAGATCGGAATCCGGCAAGGCGAACATCGCCGCATGGAAGCTCGGCGCAATCACTGCTACCCGCCGCTCCAGCCCCAGGGCGTTGAGCGCCGTATCTATGGGCCCGCGGGCGATCCCGCGACGGGACATGCTGATATGGGAAAAGCCTGCGTAACGTTCGGCGGTGATTTCTTCATCGAACAGCGGATGGTCTTCGCGCACCAACCCGACAAAGTGCGTGGAAAACAGGTTCTGCACTTTGACTTCCGGCATCAGCGGCCGATTGTTGCTGACGCTCAGATCGATGCGTCCTTCGCGCAAGGCTTCGTCGTCGCCATCGCCCTCAGGGACAAAGCGCAATTCGCAATGCGGGGCCTGGCGTTCCATCGTGTCGAACAACTTGCCGCCGTAGACGCCCACAAAGAAATCATTGGCGCGAATGCTGAACCGCCGGCGCAAACTGCCCAGGTCCACGTCGTCGGCAGAGCGGAACAGCAAAGCAGCCTGCTCCACCAGATCCCGCACCTGCTCGCGCAACTCCAGCGCCTTGGGCGTCGGCACCAGGCCACGCCCGGCGCGCACCAGAATCGGGTCGCCGATGGCCTCGCGAATCCGCGTCAGCGTCCGGCTCATCGCCGCCGGGCTGAGGTTCATCCGCCGCGCGGCACCCACCACACTGCCCTCGTCGAGCAAGGCGTCGAGGGCGACCAACAGGTTCATGTCCGGGAGTTGCATGCTGAGCACTCGTGTCTGATGTGGATTGATTCAGACGCAATGCTAGCAAACATCCCTTGGCTGATGTGCCGGCCAGACCAGACACCCCAGAACCTACCGCTGCATTCCCCAACGCTTAACAGTTACCCGCTCCAACGTATCAAACACCAGGTTCTCCACCAGCAATCCAATCAGGATCACCACCGCCAACCCGGCGAAGACTTTGTCGGTGTACAGCTCATTACGGTTCTGGAAGATGTACCAGCCCAAACCACCCTTGCCGCTGGTAGCGCCGAACACCAGTTCGGCGGCAATCAGCGTACGCCAGGCGAAAGCCCAGCCGATTTTCAACCCGGCGAGGATCGACGGCAGCGCGGCCGGGACCAGGATGAACAACACGAAACGCATGCCCTTGAGGCCGTAATTACGCCCGGCCATGCGCAGAGTTTCCGAGACCCCGAGAAACCCGGCATAGGTGTTCAAGGCCAACGCCCAGAGCACCGAATGCACCAAGACAAAAATCAGGCTGTTCTGCCCCAGCCCGAACCACAGCAGCGCCAGCGGCAACAGGGCAATGGCTGGCAACGGGTTGAACATCGAGGTCAGCGTACTCAGCAGATCGCGACCGAACCGGGTCGACACCGCCAGCGTCGTCAGGACAAACGCCAGAGCGATGCCGATCAGATAACCCTTGAGCAAAACCACCAACGAAATCCACACCTTGCCCAGCAGTTCGCCGCTGAGCAGGCCATCGTGCAGCGCACTGGCGGTTTGCAAAAAACTCGGCAGCAGCAGGTCGTTGTTCTGATAACGGGCGACGGCTTCCCAAAGCACCGCGAGCAAAATCAGGATCAGGCTTTTACGCAGCCAGCCCTGCTGCCAGAGGCGCTGGCCGAGCGGTAATTCACGCTCCAGCGGTACGCTGGTCAGCGGTTGCAAAACAATTTCGAACTCTTCACGCGCAGACGATGAATGGCTCATCGGGCAATCCTCCAATGGCTCAATAAGCGATGCGAATGTCGGCGAAATCCAGCTCACGCTCGGTTTCCGGGGACTGACCTTCATCGAACAACAGCCGATGAATCCGCCGTGCCGACGCCTGAAATGCCAAGCCACCCAAACTGTGCAAATCGTATTGATGGCTGTGGACCTCCGCCCGCACCCGCCCCGGATGGGGCGACAGCAGCAAAATCCGGTTGCCCACCACCAGCGCTTCTTCGATGGAATGGGTGACGAACAACAGCGTGAAACGCACCTCTTCCCAGAGCAGCAGCAACTCTTCCTGCATCCTGCGCCGGGTCAGCGCATCGAGGGCGGCGAAGGGCTCGTCCATCAACAAAATTTTCGGCTGCATGGCCAAGGCGCGAGCAATGGCTACGCGAGCCTTCATGCCGCCGGACAAGGTATGCGGATAGGCATCGGCAAACGCCGCCAGCCCGACCTTGTCCAGATAGTGCAGCGCCCGCTCTTCAGCTTCCTTGCGCTTGAGGGTTTTGGAAGCGAGCAGCGCAAACATCACGTTCTGTTTGACGGTTTTCCACGGCGGCAGTTGATCGAACTCCTGGAACACCACGATCCGGTCCGGCCCCGGTGCATCGATGCGCTGACCCTGAAGACGAATCTCGCCTTCCACCGGCTGGATGAACCCGGCGGCGGCCTTGAGCAACGTCGATTTGCCGCAGCCCGACGGGCCGAGCAATACAAAGCGGTCTGCCGGGTCGATCTCGAAACTGACCTGATGGGTCGCTCGAACCACACGCGCAGGCGTGCGGTATTCCAGGCTGACCTTATCGACCGACAGCAGCGCTTGAGCTGCCGCGATCGGATTGCTGGCCGTGTGGCCTTGCAAAGGGGCGTTCATGTCGGTCAGCTCCCTTGCAGTGGTTTGGCGTCCTGGAAGAAGTAATCCTTCCATGAATCCGGTTTGTTTTTGATCGCACCGACGCGGTAAAGAAACTCGGCCAGCGGGTAAGTATTTTTCGGCGTGACGCTGAATTCGAACTGCGGGTTGTCGATGATCTTCAGCAACGCCGTGCGGTCGATTTTTGCCTTGGTGACACGGATGTAAGTGTCGGCCGCCGCGCCTTTATCGTTCTGGGCAAATTGCGCCGCTTCGGTGAGCGCGTCGACAAATGCCTTGTAGGTTTTCGGGTTCTCGTTGCGGAATTTCTCGGTGGCGAATAGGACGGTCGGCGAGTTCGGGCCGAGCAGGTCATAGGTGTTCAGCACCACGTGCACGTTGGGGTTTTCCAGCGCCTGATCCTGGAACGGCGGGTTGGAGAAGTGCCCGCTCAACTCGGTGCCGCCGGCGATCAATGCCGCGGTGGCATCCGGGTGCGGAACGGCAATGGTGTACTTGTCGAGGCGATTGAATTCCTTGTCACCCCACTGCTTGGCGGCCGCGTATTGCAGGAAACGCGACTGCACCGACACCCCGACCGCCGGCACCGCAATGCGGTCCTTCTCGGTGAAGTCGGCAATGGTTTTGACCTTGGGATTATTGCTCACCAGGTAATAAGGGAAGTTACCCAGGGACGCCACGGCCTTGACGTTCTGCTTGCCATGCGTGCGGTCCCAGATGGTCAGCAGCGGGCCGACGCCAGCACCGGCAATGTCGATGGAACCGGAGAGCAGCGCATCGTTGACTGCCGCCCCACCGGAGAGCTGAGTCCAGTCGACCTTGATGTCGATGCCTTCCTGCTTGCCGTACTTCTCGATCAGGTTCTGATCGCGCACCACGTTGAGCAGCAGATAAACAATGCCGAATTGTTCAGCGATGCGAATTTCACCTTCGGCGTGAGCCACGGTCGGCGCTACCAAACTACCGGCGAGCAAGCTGAAAGCCAAGCCGATGGCGGCAGCCAAGGGTGCGAATGGAAGACGTTTGGACATTTGGGTTCTCCGAAATCAGAAAGGCGCGTCGCCCTGGATAGTGGTGCGATACAGCTTGCGGCGCAGATGGCTGGGGCATCCGGCGGCGAGGTGGATCAGCGAGCGGTTGTCCCAGAACACCAAGTCATGGGCCTGCCATTGATGGCGATAAATGTTTTGCGGCTGCACGCTGTGGGCGTAGAGCTCGTCGAGCAACTGTTTGCTCTCGTCTTCCGGCAAACCGACGATGCGGGTGGTGAAGCCTTCACTGACGAACAACGCCTTGCGGCCGCTTTCCGGATGGGTGCGGACAATGGGGTGAACGACTTCGGCAACCTGAGCGAGCTGCTCTGGCGTCAGCGTCGGGCGCCAGTTGCCCTCGAATTTGCTCTCGCTGTAGCGCGCCGTGTAGGAGTGCGCGGCCGAACGACCTTTGACGGCTTTGCGCAGCGCCTCGGGCAGGTTGTCCCAGGCTTTATGCATGTCGGCGAACAGCGTGTCGCCACCTTCGGACGGCAGCTCTTGGGCATGCAGCATCGAGCCCAGGCTTGGTAGCTCTTTATAGGAAAGGTCCGAGTGCCAGAACTTGCCGGCATCCCCGAGGCCGATGGATTGGCCGTTCTCGATGATGTTCGAAACGATGAGAATTTCCGGATGCCCGGCCAGCAGGAATTGCTTGAGTACATGGATCTGCAACACACCGAAACGGCGGCTGAAGGCGATCTGCTGTTCGGGAGTAATGCGCTGGTCGCGGAACACCACCACGTGATGATCCAGGTGCGCACGATGGACACGGGCAAAATCCCGGTTGTTGATCGGGCGGGACAGATCCAGGCCGATGATTTCAGCACCGACGGCGCCGCTGAACGGGCGGATTTCGAAGGATTGTGACGCGATAGCGGCGACGCTGGTTGACGCAGGCTTTGGAGAAAAAGAGACAGCTGACATAAAAATCACTCCCACGCACAGCGCGCTCAAGGGCGCGCATCGATCAGAAACTCACGGAGGTCCCGTGTTGGTTCGTGTCGTGCGGCGCGCCGATTGGTCGGCAGGTACGCAGAGGAGTGACTTTATAGCTATAAGAATTGAAATTTAAATACCGTTAGCGAATAACGATATGGCCGAACAGGCGATGAGTAACTTGTGGCGAGGGAGCTTGCTCTCGCTGGACTGCGTAGCAGTCCCTTTTTTTGATAAAGAGGGGGCCGCTTCGCGCCCCAGCGGGAGCAAGCTCCCTCGCCACAGGTTTAGCGTCTTACCGCTCGTGCAGCGCCTCGGCACGAGCCCGGATAATCGGCTTGAGCAAATAACTGAGCACGGTCTTCTTGCCGGTAATGATATCCACCGACGCCACCATCCCCGGAATGATCAGCAACGGCTTTTCATCCGTCCCGAGGTGGCTGCGCTCGGTGCGCAGTTTGATGATGTAGTAAGTGGTCTTCTTGTCTTCATCGGTGATGGTGTCGGCACCGATCTGCTCCAGCTTGGCTTTCAGACCGCCATAAATGGTGTAGTCGTAGGCCGTGAACTTCACCGTGGCGTCCTGCCCCGGATGCAGAAAGGCGATGTCTTGCGGGCGAATTTTGGCTTCTACCAGCAAGGTGTCATCCAGTGGCACGATCTCCACCAGGTCGCTGCCCGGCTGGATCACGCCGCCGATGGTGTTGACCAGCAACTTGTTGACGATACCGCGCACCGGCGAAGTGACCAGCGTCCGGCTGACCCGGTCTTCCAGCGCCTTGCCCGTGGCCTGGGCCTTGTTCAGGTCGGTACGCGCTTCGTTGAGTTGAGTCAGCGCTTCACTACGGAATTTGCCTCGAGTCTCGTCGATCTTGCGCTGAACTTCCTTGATCGCCGATTCGGCGCGAGGAATCGCCAGGGTGGTGGCGTCCAGTTGGCCGCGGGTTTCGACCTCGGCACGCTTGAGTCGCAAAACCTCAACCGGGGACACCGCGCCCTGAGCCACCAACGGCTCGGACATGGCGATTTCCTGACGCTGCAAGGACAGACCGCTGCGATACTGAGCCTGCTTGGAGGTGAACTCGCGCAGCTCCTGCTGCTTCTGGATCAACTGCTCCTGCAAGCCACCGATCTCATCGTGCAGTTGCTGACGACGACTGATGTACAACGACTGTTCGCTGGCAGCTTGGCCGGGCACGGCTTTGAGCACATCGGCAGGGAAATTCAACGGGCGGTCATCGACCTCGGCGCTCAAGCGCTCAACGCGCAACAGCATCGACAGCCGATCGGCTTCAGTTTCGCCAACGTTGGAGGCAAACCGTGTGTCGTCCAGACGTATCAGCGGCGCGCCAGCCTCGACGATTTGCCCTTCCTTGACGAACAGCTCGGAAACAATACCGCCCTCAAGGTTCTGGATTTTCTGGATCTTCGACGACGGAATCGCCTTGCCGTCGCCCTTGGTGACTTCATCGATCACCGCGAAGTTGGCCCAGAGCATCAGGAACACGAAGAAGCCGATGATCGCCCAGATCGTCAACCGCACCACGCGCGGGGCGTCCTCGATCAGCGCTTTGTTGACCTCGGGAAGGGGCTGGCCTTGCAGCGACGCGGAGCCTTTGAAGTAGCGGCGGATGGATTCTTTGACCCCGGACTTAAGCAACACTGATCTGCCCCTTTTTCAACGCTTCCATCACGGCGGCTTTTGGGCCATCGGCGAGAATCTGCCCGCGGTCGATCACCAGCAGGCGATCCACCAGCGACAACAGCGAAGCCCGGTGCGTCACCAGCACCACAGTCTTGTTTTCCACCACGGCAGCGAGGCGTTGCTTGAGGCGCTCTTCGCCGGTGTTGTCCATGGCGCTGGTGGGTTCGTCCAGCAACAGGATCGGCGGATTGAGTAGTAGCGCTCGGGCCAGGGCGACATTCTGGCGCTGACCGCCAGACAGGTTCTGCCCACGCTCACCGACTTGCAGTTCATAACCTTGCGGGTGCAGACGGGCAAACTCGTGGACGCCGGCCAGTTCCGCGGCTTGCAGCACCAGTTCGTCTTCGACATAGCGCGCGCCCGACACCAGGTTGTCGCGCAACGTACCGGCGAGCAACTGGATGTCCTGAGGCACGTAGCCGATGTTGTGGCGCAGTTCGCTGACGTCAATCTGCCGGATATCCACACCATCCACCAGCAGCGCGCCGTCGTCCGGCTGATAGAGCCCCACCAGCAGTTTGGCCAGGGAGCTTTTGCCCGAGCCGCTGCGGCCGATGATGCCGATCTTTTCGCCCGGCTTGATGACCAGGTTGATGCCCTTCAGCGCGGGGTTCTGCTGATTCGGATAAGTGAAGGTCAGCTGACGGCATTCAATGGCGCCTTGCAGGACCTTACGGCTCAGCGGGCGTTCGTCGAAATTGCGCTCCTGGGGCAGCTCCATCATCTGATCGACCGAGGTCATGGTCACCCGGGCTTGCTGATAGCGGGTCAGTAGACCGGACAGCGAAGCCAGTGGGCTGAGGGCACGACCGCTGAGCATGTAACAGGCGATCAAACCGCCCATGCTCAGGTTGCCGGCAATGATCTGGTACACGCCGAAGACGATCATGATCACCCCGGCCAGCTGCTGGATCAGCAAGGTGATGTTCATCGCCAGACCGGACAGCATTTTCACCCGCAGTTCAAGGCGACTGAGGGTGCCGATGGTCTGCTCCCATTGATACTGGCGTTCGCTTTCGGCGTTGTTGACCTTTACCGCATCGAGGCCGGCGAGGGTTTCGATCAGGCTCGACTGGCGCTCGGCGCCCAGAGCCATGGTTCGTTCCATGGTCGCCACCAGCGGCTTCTGCAGGGCATAACCAATCAGCAAGGCAATCGGGAACGCCAGCACTGGAATCCACACCAGATGCCCACCGAGGATCGCGATGACCATGAAGATCAGCAAGGTAAACGGCAGGTCGATCAGGCTGGTGAGGGTCAGCGACGCGAGGAAGTCCCGCAGGCTCTGGAACTCATGAATGTTCTGGGCGAAGCTGCCGACCCGGGCCGGACGGTACTTCATGGCCATGCCGACGATGCGCTCGAACAGCGTCGCTGAAATGATCAGGTCGGTTTTCTTGCCGGCCAGGTCCAGGCACAGGCTGCGCAGGCTCTTGAGGATCAGGTCGAATACATAAGCACCGGTGATGCCGATGGCCAGGACCCATAGGGTCGATTCGGCCTGGTTCGGCACCACACGATCGTAGACATTCATCACGAACAGCGGCGCGGCCATGGCGATGATATTGATCAGGAAACTGGCAGCGATGGCGTCGACGTACAGCCAGCGAGAACGCTTGAGGGTGTCGCGAAACCACGAACGCGCGCGCGGGATCAGCGTGCCGTGGTTGACGTCGAATTTGTGTTGGGGTTGGGCGAAGAAGACTTTGCCTATGTAGTCGTCGGCGAGCAGTTCACGATCGACGCAAACTTCACCGCCATCGCTTTCGCTGAGTAGCAAGCGAGCCTGGTCTTCACCCTTCCAGCCAAGCAGCACCGCACTGCGTCCGTCCTTGAGCAACAACAGCGCCGGCATGGCGATCGCCGGAATCTGCTCCAATTTGCGTTGCAACACCCGCCCTTGCAGCCCCGCGCGAGCGGCCGCGCGGGGTAGCAATTCGACGCTCAGGCGTTGTTTGGGCAACGGCAGGCCGGTGGTCAGCATCGCCGCGCTGGCCGGCTTCTGATGCAAAGTGCAAAGGGCTAGCAGGCCGTCCAGTAACGGATCGTCATGCAGCGCGCGTGGATCATGAATGAGTTGAACTCGACTGACTTCTGATTCCACGCTCGACACTCTTGGCTAACGATTGAAAGGGGGCAGGACTCAATTCATCCCGGGCAACTGGACCTTGGGCTTCACGTCGTTCTGCACAACGGACGCCAACGGTGCGACTACACCCTGACTTTTGAGCAATTCGCCCATGGTCGCCTTGATTCGGTACTGAGTAAATAACTGAATGTTCTTGATCTCGGCCAGCCGACGGGAAGCGCTGAACAGCTCGTTTTCACTGTCGAGCAGATCGAGCAAGGTGCGTTCGCCGAGGCTGAACTGCTTTTGATAAGCACTGCGCACACTGGTGCTGTGGTCGACATATTGCTGGGCGATCGGCACCTGGGCATTGGCGTTGTTCAGGGCATTCCAGGCCAGGCCCAGCTCTTCGTTCAACACGCGCAAGGCGTTGTTGCGAATATCCAGCGCCTGGTTCGACAGGTAGGACTTGGATTCCAGGTCAGCCTTGTTGCTGCCACCGGCGAACAAGTTGAAGCGCATGCGCAGCATGGCCTGCCATTCGTTGTTGTGACCGTTCTGACCGTCGAGATCGTTGTCGGCGGTACGACCCAATTCGGCATCGAAGCGCGGGTAGAAGCTCGACTTGGCCGCTTCGTACTGCTTCTCGGCAGCAGCGATATCGGATTCGGCGGAGCGCAGGATCGGGCTGTTTTCCAGCATCTGCGCCCGGGCTTCATTCAGGTTGGCCGGCAACAGCGCCATGAAATCGGCAGGCCGTTCCAGTTGATCGGGCATCTGGCCGACGGCGCTGAGGAAGTTGGTTTCGGCGTCAGCCAGGTTGGTCTGCTCCGTGAGCAGATTGTTGCGGGCCTGGGCCATACGCGCTTCGGCTTGATCAAGATCGGCGCCACTGCCTACGCCGCGCTGGGTGCGCAACTTGATCTGGTCAAAAATCCGTTCATGGTTCTTCAGGTTGTCTTCGGCCAGGCGCACGAATTCGCGGCGGGTCAGCACGTCGAGATAGACCTGAGCGACGGTCAACGCGGTGCGCTCCGAGGTACCCAGCAAGGAATAGGCGCGGGAATTAACGGTGGCTTGTTGACGCCCGACTTCGCTAGACGTCGCAAAACCGTCAAACACCATCTGCGACAGACGTAAGCTTGACTCGCTGCGGTTCAGCGTTTCCCAGTGATTGTTGTTGCCAGCGGCGCGGGTGGTGACGCTGTCGGTGCCTTCGCGACCATAACCGCCCAGCAGATCGACCCGTGGCAGGTATCCACCTTTGGCTGCCTTTAACTGATAATCCGCGGCCAGCCGACTGTTGACCCCTGCCTGGATTTCCGGATGGACATCCAGTGCCTGCTGCATGGCCTGCGGAAGGCTTTGTGCCTGAACAAAGCTGGCGGCAAGGGCGAAGGGTAGAACCTTGAACAGGTGCAAACGCATAGTTGGAATTTCCCGGGACTTCTTGTCGTGAATCACTGCAGAACGTGGCACTGCATCGCATGATGGCAACCGGAATGACCGTATGTCGGAAAGTTCAAAATCGGAACTGGGTCACACACTGTAGAACAGGTCACCGCTTAAATATCAATGTGACATTACTGGGACGATTGTTTAGGATGACTCCGATAAGGTCAATAGTTTGACATAAAGTTAATTTCGAAAAAGCATAGCCAAATAATTGACCATTTGGCGTCAAAGTTATGCATCGAAAATCTTGAAAGTACGTCCAGCCCCGATCGGCGAACACCCCCGACCGGTTCATGGAAGTCAACTGAACGTGACACCCGGAGAGTCTTCAATGAGCAGTGTTGTTGCCATCGTCAAAAGCATTGTTGGTCAGGTTTTCGCGGTGTCCCCAGAGGGCATCCGCCGCGTACTCGTTGAAGGCGACCGGTTGTTTGTCGGCGATCAGGTAGACACCGATGCCGCTGGCGCCGTCACCCTTGAGCTGGCTGATGGCCGAACCCTGGACCTGGGCCGCGACACTCAGTGGAGCGGCAGCGATCCGGATTCCAGCACCGACCTTGCGCAAGCCACTGCACAAGCCGCGCCATCGGTTGACGAATTGCAACAAGCCATCGCCGCCGGCGTCGACCCGACCACCGCTCTTGAAGCCACAGCAGCCGGCCCGACCGCTGCGAGCGCGGGCGGCTCTGCCGGGGGCGGCCACAGTTTCGTGGCCCTGGAGGCAACCGCCGCCCGGGTCGACCCGACCATCGGATTCCCGACCGCGGGCCTTGCCACTGCTGCCTTGGCAACACAAGACACCACCGGCGTGCAAACGGCTGACACCAGTGCCAACACGCTGCGCGAATCGACCCTGAGCCTGAGTGCCACGCCGACCATCACCGAGGCCGGTGGCGTGCTGGTTTACACCGCGACCCTGACCCAGGCGCCGCTGACCGACCTGACCATCACCCTGTCCAACGGCTCGGTAATCGTAATCGCAGCCGGCCAAACCACTGGCACGGTCAACGTTCCGCTGGCGCCGAACGACACTGTTTATAACGATCCGACCCAGATCAACGTGACTGTCACCGGTACCACGGGCGGCAGCGGTATCGTGGTCACCCCGCCGACAGTTCCGGCGGTGACCCAGGTCACCGATACAGTCGACACCACTACCGTCACGCTGACGGCTGGCTCGACCGTCACCGAAGGTGGCCAGATCACCTACACCGCGACATTGACCAACCCGGCGCAGACGCCGGTCACCGTTACTCTGTCCAACGGTTCGACCATCACCATCGCCGCGGGCAACACCACCGGCAGCGTCAATGTTCCGACGCCGACCAATGATGTCTACAACAATGGCAGCACCGTCAGCACCACGATTACCGGCGCTACCGGCGGCAACTTCGAGAATCTGGTACCGAGCCCAACTCCGGCCGTCACCACCATCACCGACTCCGTCGACACCACCACCGTCACGCTGACGGCCGGTTCGTCCGTCACCGAAGGCGGCCAGATCACCTACACCGCCACCCTGACCAACCCGGCGCAAACGCCGGTCACCGTCACTCTGTCCAACGGTTCGACCATCACCATCGAAGCCGGTAAAACCACCGGTTCCGTGAACGTCGATACCCCGGCCAATGACGTCTACAACAATGGCAGCACCGTCAGCACCACGATTACCGGGACTACCGGCGGCAACTTCGAGAGCCTGGTACCGAACCCGACCCCGGCGGTTACCACCATTACCGACTCGGTCGACGACACTGGCCTGACTCTGTCCGCCACCGGCAGCGTCACTGAAGGTGGCCAGATCACCTACACCGCCACATTGACCAACCCGGCGCAAACGCCGGTCACCGTCACTCTGTCCAACGGTTCGACCATCACCATCGAAGCCGGTAAAACCACCGGTTCCGTGAACGTCGATACCCCGGCCAATGACGTCTACAACAATGGCAGCACCGTCAGTACCACGATTACGGGCGCTACCGGCGGCAACTTCGAGAACCTCGTACCGAGCACCACGCCGGCCGTCACCACTATTACCGACTCGATCGACAACACCGGCCTGAGCCTCAGCGCCACCGGCACCGTCGTCGAAGGCGGCCAGATCACCTACACCGCCACCCTGACCAACCCGGCCGGCACGCCGATGACCGTGACCTTGAGCAATGGCTCGGTCATTACCATCGAAGCGGGCAAGACCACCGGCAGCGTGACAGTCGATACGCCGGCCAACGACGTCTACAACAATGGCAGCACCGTCAGCACTACGATCACCAGCACCAGCGGCGGCAATTTCGAACAACTGACCCCGAGTACCGAGCCGGCGGTCACCACCCTCACCGATTCAAAAGATGACACCGGCCTGAGCCTGTCGGCGTCCACCGAAGTGGCCGAAGGTGGTCAGATTCTGTACACCGCGACCCTGACCAATCCGGCGGGCACACCGGTTACCGTGACCTTGAGCAACGGGGCCGTGATCACCATCGCCGCAGGCGCGACCACTGGCAGCGTGAGCGTCGCCGCCCCTGCCGATGACGTCTATAAAGATGCCGGCCAAGTCGAAGTGACGATCAAGGATGCTGCGGGCGGTAACTTTGAAAACCTGGTGACTGACTCGACGGCCGCTGTCACCAGCGTCACCGACACCCTCGATACCAGCACGGTTTCGCTGACTGCTACCGCAGGCGTTGTTGAGGGCGGGACCGTGGTTTACACGGCTTCCGTCACTGCTCCGGTGACCGGCGCCCCAGTGATCGTGACCCTGTCCAACGGCCAGACCATCACCATTCCGGTCGGCGCGAGCAGCGCCAGCGTCAACTTCACCGCGCCAAACGATGCGTTGGCCGGCGGTGGTTCGCTGAGCGTGAAAATCGACGATGCCAAGGGCGGTAACTACGAAAAGCTGGAAGTTGATGGCAAGCCGGCGGATACCTCGATCACCGACACGGCGGACACCACGACCCTCAGCCTGTCGGCAACCGACTCGGTCGCTGAAGGCGGCTCCATTGTTTACACCGCGACCCTGACCAACGCCGCCGGGACTCCGGTCACCGTGACCTTGTCGAACGGCGCGGTGATCACCATCGCCGCTGGTGCCACCAGCGGCAGCGTGACTGTCGACGCACCGAAGGACGACGTCTACAAAGACGCCGGCCAGGTCGAAGTGACGATCAAGGACGCCGCAGGCGGCAACTTCGAAAACCTGGCCACCAATCCGGCAGCGGCGGTCACCGAGGTGACTGACACCCTCGACACTTCAACCGTCAACCTCACCGCGACCAGCACTGTGGCTGAAGGCGGCACGGTGGTTTACACCGCGTCCGTCTCCGCGCCGGTGACCGGTTCGCCAGTGGTTGTGACCCTGTCCAACGGCCAGACCATCACCATTCCGGTCGGCGCGAGCAGCGCCAGCGTCAACTTCACCGCGCCAAACGATACGTTGGCCGGCGGCAACTCGCTGAGCGTCAAGATCGACGATGCCAAGGGCGGCAACTACGAGAAGCTGGAGGTTGACAGCAAGTCGGCCGACACCTCGGTTACCGACACAGCAGACACCACGACTCTCAGCCTGAGCGCGACCGACTCGGTGGCTGAAGGTGGCTCCATCGTTTACACAGCGACCCTGACCAACGCAGCCGGCACACCTGTGACCGTCACGCTCAGCAACGGCGCTGTGATCACCATCGACGCCGGCAAAACCACCGGCACCGTCACCGTCCCGGCTCCATCCGATGACGTTTACAAAGATAGCGGCACGGTCCAGGCGACCATCTCCACCGCCACCGGTGGCAATTTCGAGAACCTGGTTCCTAGCACTTCCCCGGCAGTCACCAGCGTCACCGATACCATCGACACTACTACGGTCAACTTGACCGCGACGTCTACCATTGCCGAAGGCGGAACCGTGGTTTACACCGCGTCCGTGTCGGCTCCAGTGACCGGTTCACCGGTGGTTGTGACCTTGTCCAACGGCCAGACCATCACCATCCCAGTCGGCTCAAGCAGCGCCAGCGTGAATTTCACCGCGCCAAACGATGCACTGGCCGGTGGCAACTCCCTGAGCGTCAAGATCGACGACGCCAAGGGCGGTAACTACGAGAAGCTGGAAGTCGATGGCACGCCGGCAAACACCTCGGTGACTGATACCCAGGACACCACCAACCTGTCGCTGACCGCAACCGGCACCGTGGATGAAGGCGGCCAGATCACCTACACCGCGACCCTGACCAACGCGGCCGGCACACCTGTGACCGTCACGCTCAGCAACGGCGCCGTCATCACCATCGACGCTGGCAAAACCACCGGCACCGTCACCGTCCCGGCTCCATCCGATGACGTTTACAAAGACACCGGCACGGTCCAGGCGACCATCTCCACCGCCACCGGTGGCAATTTCGAGAACCTGGTTCCTAGCACTGTCCCGGCAGTCACCAGCATCACCGACACCATCGACACTACGACGGTCAACTTGACCGCGACGTCTACCATTGCCGAAGGCGGGACCGTGGTTTACACCGCGTCCGTCTCCGCGCCGGTCACCGGTTCGCCAGTGGTCGTCACCTTGTCCAACGGCCAGACCATCACCATTCCGGTTGGCTCGAGCAGCGCCATCGTGAACTTCACCGCGCCAAACGACGCCCTGGCCGGCGGCAACTCCCTGAGCGTCAAGATCGACGACGCCAAGGGCGGCAACTACGAAAAACTGGAAGTCGATGGCAAGTCGGCGGACACCTCGATAACTGATACTTCAGACACCACCAACCTCAGCCTGTCGGCGACTGACTCGGTCGCTGAAGGTGGTTCGATCGTTTACACCGCGACCCTGACCAATGCCGCCGGCACACCTGTGACCGTCACGCTCAGCAACGGCGCCGTCATCACCATCGAAGCGGGTAAAACTACCGGCTCCGTGACCGTCGACGCGCCAAAGGACGACGTCTACAAAGACGCCGGACAAGTCGAAGTGACCATCAAGGATGCCGCAGGCGGCAACTTCGAGAACCTGGCGACCAACCCAGAGGCAGCGGTCACCGAGGTGACTGACACCCTCGACACCTCAACCGTCAACCTGACCGCGACGTCTACCGTCGCCGAAGGCGGCACGGTGGTTTACACCGCGTCCGTGTCGGCACCGGTCACCGGTTCGCCAGTGGTTGTCACCCTGTCCAACGGACAGACCATCACCATTCCAGTCGGCGCGAGCAGCGCCAGCGTCAACTTCACCGCGCCGAACGACGCGTTGGCCGGTGGCGGTTCGCTGAGCGTGAAAATCGACGACGCGAAGGGCGGTAACTACGAGAAGCTAGATGTCGACGGCAAGTCGGCCGACACCTCAGTTACCGATACTCAGGACACCACCAACCTGTCGCTGACCGCGACCGGCACCGTGGATGAAGGCGGCCAGATCACCTACACCGCCACCCTGACCAACGCAGCCGGCACACCAGTGACTGTGACGTTGAGCAACGGCGCCGTGATTACCATCGAAGCGGGCAAAACCACCGGCTCCGTGACCGTCGATGCGCCAAAGGACGACGTCTACAAAGACGCCGGTACCGTCGAAGCGACCATCAAAGACGCGACCGGCGGCAACTTCGAGAACCTGGTTCCTAGCACTGTCCCGGCAGTCACTACCGTCAACGACACCATCGACACCAGCACCGTTTCGCTGAGTGCTACCACGAACGTCGCCGAAGGCGGTACCGTGGTCTACACCGCGTCCGTCTCCGCGCCGGTCACCGGTTCGCCAGTGGTCGTCACCTTGTCCAACGGCCAGACCATCACCATTCCGGTCGGCGCCAGCAGCGGTTCGGTCAACTTCGTTGCGCCCAACGATGCTTTGGCTGGTGGTGGTTCGCTGAGCGTCAAGATCGACGATGCGAAGGGCGGTAACTACGAGAAACTGGAAGTCGATGGCAAGTCGGCGGACACCTCGGTTACCGATACTGCGGACACCACAACCCTCAGCCTGTCGGCGACCGACTCCGTCGCTGAAGGTGGTTCGATCGTTTACACCGCGACCCTGACCAATGCCGCCGGCACTCCAGTCATCGTCACCCTGTCGAACGGTGCCGTCATCACCATCGCCGCCGGCGCCACCAGCGGCAGCGTGACTGTCGACGCGCCAAAGGACGACGTCTACAAAGACGCCGGCCAGGTCGAAGTGACGATCAAGGATGCCGCAGGCGGCAACTTCGAAAACCTGGCCACCAATCCGGCAGCGACGGTCACCGAGGTGACTGACACCCTCGACACTTCGACCGTCAACCTCACCGCGACCAGCACTGTGGCTGAAGGCGGGACCGTGGTTTACACGGCTTCCGTGTCGGCACCCGTGACCGGTTCGCCAGTGGTCGTGACCCTGTCCAACGGCCAGACCATCACCATCCCGGTCGGCTCGAGCAGTGCCAGTGTCAACTTCACCGCGCCGAACGATGCGTTGGCCGGTGGCGGTTCGCTGAGCGTCAAGATCGACGATGCCAAGGGCGGCAACTACGAGAAACTGGAAGTCGACGGCAAGTCGGCGGACACCTCGGTGACCGACACCGCTGACACCACCACCCTCAGCCTGTCGGCGACCGATTCGGTGGTCGAAGGCGGCTCCATCGTTTATACCGCGACTCTGACCAACGCCGCCGGCACACCGGTCACCGTAACGCTGAGCAACGGCGCCGTGATCACTATCGACGCCGGCAAAACCACCGGCACTGTCACCGTTCCGGCTCCATCCGATGACGTTTACAAAGATGCCGGTACGGTCCAGGCCACCATCTCCACCGCCACCGGTGGCAATTTCGAAAACCTGGTGCCGAGCACCATTCCGGCAGTCACCAGCGTCACCGACACCATCGACACTTCGACCGTCAATCTGACCGCGACAAGCACTGTGGCTGAAGGCGGCACCGTGGTGTACACCGCGTCCGTGTCCGCGCCGGTCACCGGTTCGCCAGTGGTTGTGACCCTGTCCAACGGCCAGACCATCACCATCCCGGTCGGCTCGAGCAGCGCCAGCCTCAACTTCACCGCGCCGAACGATGCCTTGGCCGGTGGCAGCTCCCTGAGCGTCAAGATCGACGACGCCAAGGGCGGCAACTACGAGAAACTGGAAGTCGACGGCAAGTCGGCCGACACCTCGGTGACCGACACCGCTGACACCACCACCCTCAGCCTGTCGGCGACCGATTCGGTGGCCGAAGGCGGCTCCATCGTTTATACCGCGACTCTGACCAATGCCGCCGGCACGCCAGTGACTGTGACCCTGTCGAACGGCGCAGTGATCACCATCGCCGCCGGAGCCACCAGCGGCAGCGTGACTGTCGACGCGCCGAAGGACGACGTCTACAAAGACGCTGGGCAAATCGAAGTGACCATCAAGGATGCGGCGGGCGGTAACTTCGAAAACCTGGCCACCAGCCCAGTGGCGGCGGTTACCGATGTCACCGATACCATCGACACATCCACGGTCAACCTGACCGCGACGTCTACCGTTGCTGAAGGCGGAACCGTGGTTTACACAGCTTCCGTGTCGGCACCGGTCACCGGTTCGCCAGTGGTCGTGACCTTGTCCAACGGCCAGACCATCACCATTCCGGTCGGTGCCAGCAGCGGTTCTGTCAATTTCGTTGCGCCAAACGATGCCCTCGCTGGTGGCGGTTCGCTGAGCGTCAAGATCGACGACGCCAAGGGCGGCAACTACGAGAAACTGGAAGTTGACGGCAAGTCGGCGGATACCTCGATCACCGATACTCCGGACACCACCAACCTGTCGCTGACTGCGACCGGCGCTGTAGATGAAGGCGGCCAGATCACCTATACGGCGACCCTGACCAATGCCGCCGGCACACCAGTGACTGTGACCCTGTCGAACGGCGCGGTGATCACCATTGAGGCGGGCAAAACCACCGGTTCCGTAACCGTCGATGCGCCAAAAGACGACGTCTACAAGGATGCCGGCCAGGTCGAAGTCACCATCAAGGATGCTGCGGGCGGCAACTTCGAGAACCTGGCCACCAGCAACACCCCGGCGGTCACCACTGTTAACGACACCATCGATACCAGTACCGTTTCGCTGACTGCCACCGCGAACGTCGCCGAAGGCGGCACCGTGGTGTACACCGCGTCCGTGTCGGCCCCGGTCACCGGCTCGCCGGTGGTTGTAACCCTGTCCAACGGCCAGACCATCACCATCCCGGTCGGCTCGAGCAGTGCCAGTATCAACTTCACCGCACCCAACGATGCGTTGGCCGGTGGCGGTTCGCTGAGCGTCAAGATCGACGATGCCAAGGGCGGCAACTACGAGAAACTGGAAGTCGACGGCAAGTCGGCCGATACCTCGATTACCGATACTCAGGACACCACCACTCTCAGCCTGAGCGCAACCGATTCGGTGGCCGAAGGCGGTTCGATCGTTTATACCGCGACGCTGACCAATGCCGCCGGCACGCCGGTGACTGTGACCCTGTCGAACGGCGCCGTGATCACCATCGCCGCCGGCGCCACCAGCGGCAGCGTGACTGTCGACGCGCCGAAGGACGACGTCTACAAAGACGCTGGGCAAGTCGAAGTGACCATCAAGGATGCGGCGGGCGGTAACTTCGAAAACCTGGCCACCAGCCCAGTGGCGGCGGTTACCGATGTCACCGATACCATCGACACATCCACGGTCAACCTGACCGCGACGTCTACCGTTGCTGAAGGCGGAACCGTGGTTTACACAGCTTCCGTGTCGGCACCGGTCACCGGTTCGCCAGTGGTCGTGACCCTGTCGAATGGCCAGACCATCACCATCCCGGTCGGCTCGAGCAGTGCCAGCGTGAACTTCACTGCGCCAAACGATGCCCTGGCCGGGGGCGGTTCTTTGAGCGTGAAGATCGACGATGCCAAGGGCGGCAACTACGAGAAACTGGAAGTCGACGGCAAGTCGGCGGACACCTCGGTGACCGACACCCCGGACACCACCAACCTCAGCCTGAGCGCGACAGACTCAGTCGCTGAAGGTGGCCAGATCACTTACACCGCAACCCTGACCAACGCCGCCGGCACTCCGGTCACCGTGACCCTGAGCAACGGCGCCGTGATCACCATCGACGCCGGTAAAACCACCGGCACCGTGACCGTTCCAGCTCCATCCGATGACGTTTACAAAGACGCCGGCACAGTCCAGGCGACCATCTCCACCGCCACCGGTGGCAATTTCGAAAACCTGGTTGCGAGCACTGCCCCGGCGGTCACCACCGTCAGCGACACCATCGACACCTCGACCGTGACCCTGAACGCCACTGCTTCGGCGGCGGAAGGCGGCACCGTCACTTACACCGCAACCGTCGGTGCGCCGGTGACGGGTAGCCCGGTCACCGTGTCCCTGGCCAACGGCCAGACGATCACCATCGACGTCGGCAAAACCACTGGTACCGTGACCACCGCCGCGCCGAACGACGCATTGACCGGCCATGCTCCGCTGACCAACTCGATCACCAGCGTCAGCGGCGGCAACTACGAAAATCTGGTGGCGGACAAAACGCCGGTCAGCACCACCGTGACCGACACCGTCGACACCACCAACCTCAGCCTGAGTGCGTCCAACTCGGTCGCCGAAGGTGGCCAGATCACCTATACCGCGACCCTGACCAACGCCGCTGGCACGCCAGTGACCGTGACCTTGTCGAACGGCGCCGTGATCACCATCGACGCCGGTAAAACCACCGGCACCGTGACCGTTCCAGCTCCATCCGATGACGTTTACAAAGACGCCGGCACAGTCCAGGCGACCATCTCCACTGCCACTGGTGGCAATTTCGAAAACCTGGTTGCGAGCACTGCCCCGGCGGTCACCACCGTCACCGATACCATCGACAAAACCGAAGTCAGCATCAGTGGCAGCACCTCGGTCACCGAAGGCCAGACCGCCAGCTACACCGTCAGCCTGACCCACCCGGCGCAAACCGAAGTGACGCTGAAAATCGTCTACAGCGGCACCGCCGCCGACGGTTCGGATTTCACCGGCGTGTACACCGTGAAAATCCCGGCCGGCGCCAGCAGCGCGAGCTTCAACGTCGCGACACTGGACGACAAGCTCACCGAAGGCACAGAGAACTTCGTAGTCAAGATCGACTCGGCCACCGGGGGTAACTTCGAAAATCTCGCGGTGAGCACTACCAACGGCAGCGTCAGCGTCAGCACCTCGATCATCGACAACGATGCCGCGCCGGTCCTCGACCTGGACGCCAACAACTCCAGCGGCGCCACCGGGGCCAACTACAACGTGACCTTCACCGAAGGCACCACGGGCCAGGGCGTGTCGATCGGTGATACCGACCTGACCATCACCGACCCGGACAGCACGATGCTGACCGGCGCCACCATCGTGCTGACCAACCGTCAGCCGGGCGATGCGCTGAACCTGGGCAACAGCGTCAACGGCATCAGCATCAACGCCAACAGCCAGGACGGCACCGTCACCCTGACCCTGTCGGGCAACGCGACGCTGGCCGATTACATGCAGCAGATCAAGAACATCAGTTTCACCAACAGCAGTGAAGATCCGAGCACCGTGCCGCGGATCATCACCGTGACAGTGACCGATGGCAGCAACTACTCCAACACCGCAACCACCACCGTCAACGTGGTGGCTGTGAACGATGCGCCGACCGCCGCACCGGTTAACGTCACCGGCACCGAAGACACCCCGCTGATCCTCGGCTGGTCGACCTTCGGCGTCAGCGATGTCGACAGCCCCACCGCCAACCTGGGGGTGAAAATCACTCAGCTGCCGGGCGACGGCAAGTTGCAGTACCTGGACGGTGCGACCTGGAAAGACGTGGCCACCAACCAGACCTTCAGTAAGGCCGACATCGACGCCGGCAAGTTGCGCTTCACGCCAGATGCCAACGAATCGGGCGTCGATGGCTACGGCGGCAGCGGCGTGGGCAACAAGCAGGCGGACTACGCGCAGATCAAGTTCCAGCCAACCGACGGTCAACTGCTGGGCAACACCGGCACGGTGAAAATCGACATCACACCGGTTGCCGACGCGCCTTCCCTGAGCGTCGCGGACAACAGCGTCAAGTCCACCGGGCTGATCAAGGAAGTCTGGACCGGTCTGTCGGGCCTTGGCACCGATGGCAGCGGCGCGTCTTCCGGCACGCTGAAATCGATCATCGACGGCGCGGGTACACCGAACTCCAGCAGCACCGTGACCAACGTTCAGTCCAATGGTGGCGTCACGGCCGGCACGGCGTCGAAAACGTCGGGCCTGATTTACCTCGAAGCCGGCAAGACATACACCTTCAGCGGTACCGGTGACGACAGCCTGTTGGTGACCATCGGCGGTAAAAACGTGGCCGCCACCACGTGGGGCGCAGGCGGCAGCCTGAACGGCTCGTTCACCCCGACCACCAGTGGTTACTACACCCTGGACATCTACCACCACAACCAGAGTGGCCCGGGCAACTATGACGTCAACCTGTCGGTCAATGGTGGTGCGGCAGTCGACCTGAGCAGCGCCGGCGTGCCGCTGTACACCGGCGTGGCGGATCTGGCCGCTTCTGGCGTGACGGTTTCCGACCTGCATGGCACCAATGGCGAAGGTTACTACGACGGCTACAGACTCAATGAAGGTGCCGAAGGCACCAGCGTTCACTTGTCCGCGATCAAGACCGCTCTGACCGACACCGATGGCTCTGAAAGCCTGAGCGTGAAGATCAGTGGCATGCCGGAGGGCTCGGTGCTCAGTGATGGCGCGGGCCACACCTTCACCACCACCAACGGTGAAGCCAACGTCACCGGCTGGAACCTCGGCACGCTGACCGTTACTCCGCCGCCGTACTACAACGGCCAGTTCACCCTGACCGTGACATCGACATCCACCGAAGCCCAGGGCGGTTCGGCACTGAGTACCACGCAGATCCCGGTCACGGTGTACCCGGCGGCTTACAACGCCACCACCGCCACAGCGGCCGACGACACCATCACCGGCACCGATGGCAACGACATCATGGTCGCCGACATCGGCGGGCTGACCGTGGTGCCGGGCACCAACTACAACATCGCATTCATGGTCGACAGCTCGGGCAGCATGAGCGCTTCTTCGATCAGCGCCGCCAAGGATTCGCTGACGGCGGTGTTCAACACTCTCAAGCAAAGCCTGGGCGGTAACTCCGGGACTGTGAATATCTTCCTGGCGGACTTCGATAACCAGGTCAACAAATCGGTGTCGGTGAACCTGAACGACCCGAACGCACTGACCTTGCTCAAATCCGTTCTGGACTCGATGTCATCCGGCGGCGGCACCAACTACGAGGACGTGTTCAAAACCACGGCCAACTGGTTCCAGAGTGCCGACGCGATTGCCAATACTGGCGCGAAGAACCTCACGTACTTCATCACCGACGGCAAGCCGACCTACTACCAGAGCGGCGAGCAAACCAACCCGATCTTGTACGGCAACGTGAAGCTCGATGACGTCATCACCACCACCAACTACAAGTTGGGGCAGACCTATTCCAGCTACCTGGACAGCACTCACCAGCTGACCATCGACAGCGCTGGCAACGTCACGCTGCTGACTCAGAATAAAAAGGGCAACTGGCACAGTTCTGACCTGGGCACCCTCCATGCCGAGGGTAACGGCACGTACGAACTGTCCTATCGCGATGGCACCGGCTACAGCACCGATTCCACCGCCATCGACAACTCCTCCAGCGGCTTCACATTGCTGAGCAACGTGTCGACGGTGGAAGCGATCGGCCTGAACACAGACGTCACCCTCGGCGACCTCAAGCCGTACGACTCGGATCAAACGCCACAAACCAACATCGACCCGAAAGACCTGGCCAACTCGATCATCGGCCATACCGAAGCGACACTGCCGGGTGCAGACACGGTCAGCGGCGGTGACGGCAACGACCTTCTGTTCGGCGATCTGGTGAGCTTCAACGGCATTGCCGGCGAGGGTTATCAGGCCATGCAGGCGTTCGTGGCCCAGCAGACCGGCGTCGACGTCAGCAAAGTCACCACCAGCAACGTGCACCAGTACATCACTGAGCACTACACCGCGTTCGACGTGTCTGGCGCCCATGACGGTAACGACACGCTGCTGGGTGGCGCGGGCAACGACATTCTCTTCGGTCAGGGTGGCAACGACCTCCTCGACGGCGGCAAGGGCAATGACATTCTGCTCGGCGGCAGCGGCAATGACTCGCTGATCGGCGGTCAAGGCAATGACATCCTGATTGGCGGTTCGGGTGCCGACACTTTCATCTGGAAGGCTGGCGATACCGGCAGCGATGTGATCAAGGACTTCAAGGCCAGCGAAGGCGACCGCATCGACCTGCATGATCTGTTGCAGGGCGAAAGCGGCAGCACCATCGACAACTTCCTGAAGATCACCACCGTGGACGGCGTGTCGTCGCTGCAAGTCAGCTCCGCCGGCAAGTTCAACAGCTCTGACGCAGCAGCGGCCACCCCGGACGTGACGATCAAACTGGAAGGTAACAATTGGTCCAGCGCCAGCATCAACTCGTTGATCGCCGGCAGTGACCCGACCATCAAGATCGATCACAACAACAGCTGATCCGTGAGCTGACGGCCGCCAAAAACCGGGCGGCCGTCACGTTTGCGTCCACCTCACGGGTGACGATTTCGTCGTCGCACCGCATACTCGCCTGCGTTGGCCTATGCTGCTGACAGCATGACGCTGGTCCATTTCCGAGGGATGCTCAATGTTTTACGTGCAACGCGATGCGCAAGGTCAGTTAGTGCGCGTGGAAGCCACGGCCTACGCCGAGGCCACGGAAACGCTGCCGGCCGACCACCATGAAATCCAGGCCTGGTATGCCCACGAAGTGGTTGAAACCAGCCTCAAGCAGCTCAAGCAGAGCGACCTGGAAATGATCCGGGTACTCGACGACTTGATCCAGGTGCTGACCCAAAAAGGCGTGATCCGCGTTACCGACCTGCCGGCCGCTGCGCAGGCCAAGCTGATGGACCGGACCCAGGCCCGTGAAGCGTTGGGCGGGTTGAGCCAGTTGATCGATGATGATGAGACAGGGTTGATCTAACGCCCGACGCCGATCGTTCCCACGCTCTGCGTGGGAATGCCTCAAGGGACGCTCCGCGTTCCAGCCCCACCGCCGACGTTGCGCCTGGCACCATTGTGACGCGGAGCGTCACGGGCTGCATTCCCACGCAGAGCGTGGGAACGATCATCTGTGCTACCTCACGCTAAACCTCGGCCCGAGTCTGCATCTGCGGCGATTCAAGGTGATCCAGCGCCCGCTCCACCAATAACTGCACGCCATCGGCCATTCGGCTAAGCGCCAGGGCTACTGAACGCCGTGAGCCTTCCACATCGTCCGCCAGGTCGGCGGCAATGGCGCTGATGGACAGCAAGTCTTCTGAGGCGTTGGCCAGAAGGGCTTCGGTGTCGATGTCGGGAGAGACGGTGAAGAGGTGGCGGCTGTGCGCAGGTGTGCAAGACCGGGACTGTTTAGGACACCCAGCAGATCCGAGAATCTCCTGCGCGCAGCCGCCAAAAGCCAGACTAGCCCTGAGCCTGAGCCCGGACAAGTTCACCAACACCGCTACAACCTGAAGGAAATCTCCTAGGACTTCGCTAGCGGTAATCGTTCCCACGCTCTGCGTGGGAATGCCTCAAGGGACGCTCCGCGTTCCAGCCCCACCGCCGACGTTGCGCCTGACACCGTTGTGACGCGGAGCGTCACAGGCTGCATTCCCACGCAGAGCGTGGGAACGATCAGTGGGCTACTGCCAAGGCTTAGGCTCACCAAACAACTGCCCCTGAACCCCATACAACCCCATCTCGCGAATCACCGACAACTCCCCTTCGGTCTCGACCCGTTCGGCAATCAACGGCAAATCAATGCTATGCGCCGCCCGCTGAATCGCCTCGATGAACAGACGTTTATCGCTCTCCTGGTCAATCGCACGAATGTAACTGCCGTCGATCTTCAGATACGCCAACCCAAGCCGCGCCAGGTTGCCAATCATGCTGAAACGCCCACCAAAGCGTTGCAGGCTCAGCGAGAACCCGAGTTCGCGCAGACGCCGTGTCAGCTGTTCCAGCACCGCCTGCTCGGGCAATTGTTCTTCGCCGATTTCCAGGGTCAATCGTTCCCCGAGATTCGAATACTGACGCAGGATGTCGAACACTTTGTTCAACGCCTGTGGATCCGCCAGTGTCGCCGAAGACAGGTTCAGCGCCAGCGACTCTTCATGCTCGGCCATCTGCTCAAGCACCAGTTCGAGCATCAAACGGTCCAGCCGTGCGGTCCAGCCAAAACGCTCGAGCCAAGGCAAGAAGCGTCCGGCGGGGATGATCTGGCCTTGCTCGTCGAGCAGGCGCGACAGCACTTTGTAATGCAGCACCAAGTGCGTGTCCTGGCTGGCCACCACCGGTTGGAAGTACAGCTCGAAACGTTGCTGATTCAACGCCTGATCCAGCAAGGTGTGCCAGGCATGATGATCGTCGCCAACCCGGGCCGGAGCGCCTTGATCAAGGCACGCCCAACTCGGTTCGCCCTGACTTTCCGCCTGGGCCAGTGCCTGATCGGCCAAACCGATCACCGCTTGCGGCGAGTCGCCATGAGCAAACGGCGCCAGCCCGATCGAGGCCACCGAGGCCACGTCCGTGGCACCCGTCGCATGCAGGCTTGCTAAGGCACTGTCGAGGTTACTCGCCAGTTGCAGCGCTTCTTCGCGCACCAGCCCCGGCGCCAGCACGGCGAATTCACCGCCACGAATCCGCGTGACGAGATTCTGGGTTTCCGGGTACTTGGCGCACTCGCGGGACAACTGCTCGCCGACCGCTTTGAGCAATTCATCAGTACGCTGGCCGCCCAGCCGCTGGTTCAACCCGGCCAGATCTTTCACCCGCAACAGCAACAGATAACCCGAGCTGGCCTGCTCGGCATTGCTCACCCGCGCGTTCAATTGCATTTCAAAATAGCGCCGGTTGGCCAGGCCGGTCAGGTTGTCCTGATAGGATTCGGCCCGCAGCTTTTCACTGCGTTCGGCCTGTTCCTGGAACAACGCCTTGAGCTTCTCGACCATCTGATTCATGGCCTGCACCACGCGGCGCAGTTCCGGGGTGCGCGGCAGTTCTGGCAGGCTGAGAAATTCCCGGCGAGCAATGGCGTGGGATTGCTTGACCATGTAGTCCAGCGGTTTCAATTGCCGACGCAGCAACAGCGCGCCCAGCACCGCACTCACTGCGCCACAGATCAGCAACCAGCCCAGGCTGCCCAACGCGCTCTGCCACAACTTGGCCAACGCGAACATTGGATGGCTGACCACCTCAACCCGCGCGGCCTGCTCCCAGCCTCGGCTGACCAGCGCATCGCCACCGGCCGGTTCCAGGCCGATCAGCCTGACGAACCAGTCCGGCACGTTGGTGACCGCAGGGATGCCGCTGCGCTCGACAATCGTCTTGTCGTTGGCCAGATCGACCACGCGGATGCTCGCGTAATAACCGCTGTCGAAGATCGAACTGACCAACAACTCGACCATCGCCGGGTCGTCGATGTTCGGTGTCAGCGATAGCGCCAACGCCGTCGCGGCGTCCTGGGCGTGGGAACGCAGCTGGTTGACGTACTGAGTGCGTGAGCTCTCCAGACTGACCATGAAGCTGCCGGTGAAGGCGACCACCAGGAACAGACAGATAGCGATCAACAGCTGTTTGAACAAAGACATCTGAGCGCGTGCTCCTAGTTAGTCGTCTCGACCGGGAAACCTTCGGCCTGCATTTTCTTCAACACATCCTGCCAGCGGGACAGACGCTTGGTGTCTCCGACCTTTTTGTTGCCCTTGGCGCCCGGCAACCACAATCCTTCGGCATTGAAAGAGTAGACCGGGAGCAAATCGGTTCGCTGGTTGGCAGGCTTGATCGCGTCGACCAGACTGTCGAGTACCAAAGGCATGGCCTCGGGGCTCGAGTAGTAGGTCAGGACCATGTGCGCCCGGTTCAGGCGCAAAGCCTTGACGTAGGTGATGCGCAGCTTGTCACTGGAAACTCCGAGATGGCGCAGGCTGAAATACTTGGCGATAGCGTAGTCTTCGCAGTCGCCGGCACCTTTCCATAAGGCTTCGATCGGCGTTTCCCAATAATCGACCTCGTGCCACAGATCGATGTCTTCTTCATAACGCATCTGCTTGTTGAAGAACCGGTTGACCACGTTGAGCTGTTCCATCTCATCGACCTGCTTCTGCGTGGCCAGTAACTGCTGCCACGCATCGATGCGCTGCCGCCCTTCCCCCAAAGGCCCGTACAACGCCTGCGCGCGACGGCTGATCAGCGAAAAATCCCAATCGGCATGCAGCCCGCCCAGCATGGCGCCGGCCAGCAGCAGTGCGCAGCCTAGCCAGCGCAAAGTCCGAGGGATCGCGAAACGTACCGCCAATGCGAGGCATCCAGATAGGGCAGATGGAATTCCGCTTGATGGTGAAGGTTAGCCTGCTAAAAGACAATGGCACGGTGAGATCACTGTCGGCACGCTAGACTTTAAGGTAATGCAATCCTTTGCCCGTTTGACAACCCGTCAGGCAGTCACTAGTGTCCATTTGGATCCAGATTTCTTCAGCCAATCAGGGTGCGTTTGTTGTGACACAGAAGCCCAACCCTCTCAGTAGTATCAAGGTCAACGGGCCGATTCCCGCTCACCTGGCACGCTCGGTGATCGAAGAAACCCTGCGCGCGGCCATTCTCGACGGTCGCATTCCTTGCGGCACGGCCCTGCGTCAGCAAGACCTCGCCGATCTGTTCGGCGTCAGCCGCATGCCGGTGCGCGAAGCCTTGCGCCAGCTTGAAGCACAATCTCTGCTCAATGTGGTCGCCCATAAAGGCGCGGTGGTCGCACCGCTGGTTCAAGGCGATGCGGCCGAAACTTATGAGCTGCGGATCCTGCTGGAATCCGAAGCCCTGCGCCGGTCGATCCCCCTGCTTGAAGACGCCGATTTCAAACAGGCTGCCCGCTATATCGACGAGTTGGAAACGGAACACGACTACACCGAGATCGGCCGACTCAATCGCTTGTTCCACATGGCGCTTTACAGCAAGGCCCCCAACCAGCGGTTACTGAGACTGGTCGAAGACGGGTTGAACGAAGAGGAACGCTTCTTGCGCTTCAACCTGGAAGCCATGGGCCTGGGCAAACTGTCCCAGGAAGATCACCGAGCGTTGTTGCGAGCCGCCGAAGAGCGGGACGTCGAGCACTCGGCGATGCTGCTCGAAAACCACCTCAACCGGGGTGTCGAAGTCATCACGCGCTACCTCGCAAGCCCTGAGGCGCAGCGCAGGAAAACCTCGAAGTAAACCGCGGCGACAACCCCGAGCGAGCCCATTGAACGGCTCGCTTTCGTTTGCCGCGATTTCTAGCCGATCCGCACCGGGACTGCGCGACGAACAGATCTGCTTACAAATCCCCCTTTTGTTCACACCGCACCGGTGTGCAACGACTTCATGCCCACTCCCCAAAGCCCCTGCCACCCCCGAGCCCGATAATTGCTCCTATCAGATCATGCAGGGGAGATAGCGACTGCCGTGAATTACGCTCACTCTTGAGCTGCCAACGAATAATGACGGGCGACGCACCGCATCCGCGGAGCAGTCCCCCGCACCAAGAACCTACGGAAGGAGTCTTGCCACGGGAAAGGAAGAAACCGGCGTCGCTCCCAGCCAACTTCCACCCCCTCAAATCACGTCAGCGATCCAAGTAAAAAGTTGCTTTGAGTGAGGCATTCACTCTTTATTTGAATTTTGGCTTATATACGCCGAAAGGAGCAACTACGCCAAAATAAAACTTTATATAAAAGTTTTATTGGAACTTGTCGCACTCTAGAAAGTTAAACTTTAAATTAATAAAAAAATGACTTGCCCGACACTTTACCCATGTATTAGTTTTTCTCCGCCGCCCATAAACACTGGCGACCAGGCACAACCTAGCGACTTATAAACACCTGACAAACATCAATTCAATTGAGGCATCCGTTCGCCAATATAAAACTTCAGGCAACCATCATTTATTGATCAACACCACCCTCAACGGTATTCCAGATCACTTATAGGCTCGCCCATGAAACCGACTAAAGACCGTCTTAATCAGAAGAAAGCAGAACTTAGTGCGCACCCGATCTTTTCTGAAATACATTCGTTATCGGTGCTTCAACGCTTCATGGAAACCCATGTGTTTGCAGTGTGGGACTTCATGTCGCTGACCAAGCGCCTGCAACAGGAATTGACCTGCGTTCAACTGCCCTGGCTGCCGCCGCGAGATCCTCAGGCCGCGCGGTTGATCAACGAGATCGTGCTCGGTGAAGAGTCCGACGATCGCCTCGTCCAAGGTCACTACAGCCATTTCGAGTTGTACCTGGATGCGATGCGAGAAGTCGGTGCAAGCACGGTCGCCGTCGAACGCTTCGTGGCGCTGCAAAAAGAAGGTGTGAGCTACGACGTCGCCTTACAAAGCGTGGACGTCGACCCGGCGGCGGCGCAGTTCGTACGCCACACCTTGCACACCGCGTTGCATGCGCCGGGGCACAGTGTGGCAGCAGCGTTTCTGCACGGGCGCGAGAGTGTCATCCCGCAGATGTTTCAGCGGATTCTCGACGACTGGGGCATTGGCATCGAACAGGCGCCGACCTTTCGCTACTACCTTGAGCGGCACATCGAAGTCGACTCCGAAGACCATGGCCCGGCTGCGGAAAAACTCCTCGCACGCCTGGTCGATGGCGATCCACTGCGCGAAGCAGACGTCTACGCCAGCGCCATTGCCGCCGTGGAAAGTCGCATCGCCCTGTGGGACGGCTTGCGCCTGAGCATGAACGATCCGGTGGCGGAGGTGCACGCATGAACGCCGCCGACTACCAATCTTTCGCCGACGCCTGGGAGAGCCGCGCGACCATTCGCACCCGCCCCCGGCGCGTGCTGGAGAACGACGAAAAACTGATCTATCCGCTGAGCCGCCAGCCGTTGGTGCTGAGTGAAACCTTCCTGCGCGAATGCCCGGAGCAACGGGACTTCGCCCTGGTACAGACGCTCTACAAGTTCATCAACGACGTGGTGATTTTCGAAACCGAGATCGTCGACAAAACCGCCCGCAGCATCGCCAAAAACCGCTTCAGCGTAGCGTTCCCGTTCGCCTGTCGCTACGACGCCATGACCGTGGTGGTGGACGAGGATTATCACGCCTTGGTGGCCATGGACTTCATGCAGCAGACCGTCGCCATGACCGGCATCGCGCCGATCGAGCTACCGGATGAAATCGAACTGAGCCGTGCCATCCCGGCAGCCGTGGCGCTCGCACCGGAGCATTTGCGCGCCGCCGTGGAGCTGATCTGCGTGGCCATCGCCGAGAACACCGTGACCGGTGATGTGGCGGCATTCGCCAAGGACGACACGGTCAAGCAGTCGATCAAAGGCCTGATGGCCGACCACTTGCTCGATGAGGGCCGTCACTCCGGGTTCTGGGCACGGCTGGTGCGCATCTACTGGCACACCGCAAATGAGGACGATCGCCAATGCATCGCGCAAATCTTGCCGGTGTTTATCGGCCATTACCTGACCAATGACATCCAGAAGTCCTTCGACTTCCGCTTGATCGACGCCTTGCAGATCAGCGATGTCGCACGTCGGGCACTCAAGAGCGAGGTGTCGGGGCTGGCCTTCCCGATCAATCGCCATCACCCGCTGGTCGCCAACATCGTGCGGTTTTTCCGCAGCAGTTCGCTGCTCGATTCACCGTGCGTGCAAAGCGCCCTGAGCGACTACCTGGTTTAACGAGGAGAACATCATGAGACGTCTCGATATTTTGCTCATCGGGCAAAGCCAGGCCCTGACCGAACTGGCGCTGGAGCTCGAACAACACGGTCATTCACTGGCGCGGCTTGCGAATCTGCAGGAGCCACCGCTGTATACGTTTGACTTGCTGATCGATGATGCGAGCCTGCCGTTTCAGGAGTTCGGCGAAGCTCCGCGCCTGATGCTGCAACTGGGTGTCGGACTGCCGGGCGCCTACGGCCTGCCATCACTGGACCTGCTGTGCACGTACAACACGACGCAACTGACTCGCGTGCCGGTCGCCGAAGAGGTGTCCGGCAATGGCCAGGCATTGCGTCTGCGAGCAGTGGCCGAGCTGGTCGATCATGTGGCACTGCTGGTCAGCCGCTTCTCCCGCGATGCCGACTATTTCCTGCAGGCTGAGCCAATGGCTGCCGCGCACTTTGAGCAGGTGGAAAATCTGCTGTTTCTAGAGCGCCTGGCCTTCGTCCATCAGCTCAACACCACGGCTGAACCCTGGCTACTGCAACTCGCCCAGATCCCGATGATCGAGCGGCTTGAACAGCGCTTCATCCAGTCTGCCGAGCGCGCGGCGCTGAACATCGCCAACACATCGCTGAGCTATCGGCAACTACACGCCCACAGCCGCGCCATCCAACAGCGTTTGCAGCCGTTGCTCGATCAGCATCAAGGACTGTTGGTGGTCGGCATCTGCCTGCCAAAATGCAGCGCGCTGTATGCGGGGATTCTGGCGATCCTGGGCAGCGGCGCGGTGTACCTGCCGCTGGAGCCAAGCCATCCGCTGCAACGTCAGCAGTACATTCTGGAAAACGCCGGGGCAGTGTTGTTGCTGCATGACGGCGAACACCCGCTCAGCGAGACGATACCGGGGCTGGACATCGGCCGCATCGACATCGGCGATGTGAACCTCGATCGACCCTTGATGCGCCAACGCCCCGATCTCGACGCACCGTGCATGGCGCTCTATACCTCAGGCACTACGGGTCACCCCAAAGGCGTGTTGCTCAGCCAGGCCAACCTCGCGCACTTCACCGCGTGGTACGCCGACTATGTGCAGCTGACCGAGCAGAGCCGGGTGTTGCAGTTTTCCTCGTTGAGTTTCGACTCGTCGCTGATCGATATTTTCCCGACGTTGCTCCAGGGCGCCGAGCTGATCGTGCCCAACGAGGACCAACGTCGCGACCCGCTGCAACTGGTCGAGCTGATCCGTCACCAACAACTCAGCCACGCCTTTCTGCCGCCGGCGTTGTTAAGCATCCTGCCGCTGGATCAGTTGCAGGTCCTTGATCATGTGATGACCGGTGGCGATGTTTGCGAACCCTACGTGATCGAGCAACTGACCCGCCAAGGCAATCTCTACAACCTCTACGGCCCGACCGAAGCCACGGTGCTGATCACCGCGCGGCAACTGCGCACCGGCGACAGCAACCGGACACTCGGCGCACCGATTGCCAACAGCCTGGTGCTGATCCTCGATGAGGACTTGCAACCGGTGACCGAGCAAACCGTCGGTGAGCTGTACATCGTCGGTCCAGGGGTGTGCCTGGGTTACCTGAACAATCCGCAGCAGACTGCCGAACGCTATCTGAACCTGAGCCTGCCGAACGGCCAAAGCCTGCGCGCCTACCGCTCCGGCGACATGGCCAAGTGGACCCGCGACGGTATCGAACTCTGTGGACGGCGAGACAATCAGGTGAAGATTCGCGGCTTTCGGGTCGAGCCGGAAGAGATCGAACGCTGCCTGCGCGACAGTCAGCTGTACCGTCAGGTGGCAGTGGTCATCGACCGTCATCGACGGATTCTGGCCTTTCTCGCACAACCTCAGGAAGACCAAACCGGCGTCGCTCGCGAGGCATTGAAAGCCCACGCGATGCAGTTTCTCCCGGATTACATGCAGCCGACGGCCTGGACAGAACTGGACAGCATGCCGTTCGCCAGCAACGGCAAGGTCGACCGCAAAGCACTGCTGGAACTGCCCGTCAATGTGAGCGAAAACAACCAGCGGCGTTTGCCCGCCAGCGCCGACGAAGCGCTGTTGCTGGAGATCTGGGCCGAGTTGCTGGAGCTACCCACCAGTGATATCTCCACCGATGAAAGTTTCTTTAACCTCGGCGGGCACTCGATCCTGCTGTCGCGCATGCTCCTGCGTTTGCGTGAGGAGTTCGGCCGCAGCATCTCTATCAACCGCTTCATCGAACTGCCGACAATTGCGAAGCTGGCGACCTTGGTTCGCGGCTCCGGGACCGAGGAAGTGCTAAGTGAAAAAGCCCTGGCCGATGCCTTCCGCGAACTGGATATCGAGCCGTTGCCGGTCAGCCGAATGGGCGATGTGCATAAGGTGATCGTCACCGGCGCCAACAGCTTTGTCGGCGTTCATATCGTCGAAGCGCTGCTGGCCTGGGGCGCTACCGAAGTGGCGTGCCTGGTACGTGATGGTGGCGGACAATCGGCGGCGCAACGCTTTGCTCAGGCGTTGCGGGAAAACCGTCTGGAGCATCTGGATCTGAGCCGGGTGCGGGTTTACGCGGCGGACATCACTCGCCCGCAACTGGGGCTCAGCGAAGACGTTTACCAACAACTGGACTGCGAGTTCGGCGCGCTGGTGCACAACGCCGCCAACGTCAATCACGTCCTCGATTACGAGTCGTTGGCGCAGGATAACGTCGAGCCGATTTTCGAGTGCCTGCGCCTGTGTGAAGGGCGCAGCAAGAAAATCTTCAACTTCGTCTCGACGCTCTCGGCTTCGAGCACGATCTCCGACGATGGCCGGGTTCTGGAGTTGCCCGCAGCGCAGACACCGCCGATCTACATCAAGAACGGCTACAACCTGTCCAAATGGGTCGCCGAGCGGATCCTCGAGCGGGCGCGGGAGCGTGGGGTACGGGTCAATCTTTATCGTCCCGGCAACATCAGTTTCAACAGCCTCACTGGCGTCTGTCAGCCCCACAAGAATCGCTTGATGCTAATGCTCAAGGGCTCGATTCAGCTGGGGCAGGTACCGGAGTTCGCGCTGAATTTCGACCTGATGCCGGTGGATTTCCTCGCCCGTTTCATCGCCTTCCATGCCAGCCGTTACCAGGCCGAAAAAGCCGTATTCAACCTGCACAACCCCGAACCCCTGAGCTGGGACACCTACGTAGCGTCATTTCGCGAAGCCGGCCGGGAGTTCGCCATGGTCAGCGTCGCCGACTGGCAGCAGCAACTGGGCCGAGTCGACAGTGATAACGCGCTGTTTGGCGTGCTGGGTTTCTACCTCAACGGCTTCGAAGAAGACATCGGCGACATCTCGATGATCGGCCACGACAACGCCCAGGCCGGCGTACGGCAGATGGGCGCGCACTACCCGGAAAAATCCCCGGCGCTGCTGCGGCGCGGCTGCGACTACCTCAAAGAAATCAACTTCATCTGATTCACCCTAACCCTGCACGGAGCAAAACCATGAATACTCTGCAACCCGATACCCTGATCAAAAATCCTCAAGGCTGCCACGTCATTTCTTCGGTGGAAGTACCGGCCGATGCGGCGCACGTCTGGGCGGTAGTCGGTAACTTTGCCGGCTTCGATCAATTCATTCCGGCGCTGTCGCACATCGAGATGACGGGCGAAGGCGTGTCGTCGCTGCGCAAGAAGTTCTTTAAGGACGGTAACCTGGTGGTCGAACAACTTAACTCCCGGGACGACCAGGCGCTGAACATGACCTGGACCACGATCTACAACACCTTGGGCGTGGCCAATTTGTGGGCGGCGATGAGTGTTGAATCCTTGGGAGTGAACAAGTCGCGGGCGACATGGACCATCATCGCCGAACCGGCCCAAGGTGGTGCCGAGGCACTGCCGGGGTTCAAGGATTTCGTTCAGGGGTTTGCCGATGATGCGATGGGGAATGTGTTGAAGTTGTTTGTGTAAGGCTTCGGTGCGGCGGTGACTGATGCACCGCTTTCGCGAGCAAGCCCGCTTCCACAAATGACCGCGTTCTCTCAGGGAAAATGCGGCCGAATGTGGGAGCGGGCTTGCTCGCGAAGAACGATAACGCGGTCCAACTAACCAGAAATCAGATCTTGAAACTATCAACCAACTGCTTCAACCGATTGGCCTGCTGAGACAACGCGTCACAATCCTTCAATGTTTCATTGAGGTTGGCCACGCTCTGCTGGTTCAACAGGTTGATCTGGTTGACGTCGACGTTGAGGGTTTCCACCACCGCCGTCTGTTCTTCAGTCGCCGCGGCCACCGATTGGTTCATACCGTCGATTTCGCCGATACGCTGGGTCACGCTGACCAGGCGCAGGCCGGCCTGATTCGCCACTTCGACACTCTGCTCGCTGGAGACCTGACTGGCGTTCATGGTGGTCACTGCTTCGCGAGAGCCGATCTGCAGCGAGCTGATCATCTTGTGGATCTCTTCCGCCGATTCCTGGGTGCGATGAGCCAGGTTACGCACCTCATCCGCCACCACCGCAAAACCACGACCGGCCTCACCGGCGCGGGCCGCTTCGATGGCCGCGTTGAGCGCCAGCAAATTGGTCTGCTGGGAGATGCCTTTGATCACATCGAGAATGTGCCCGATGTTGTCGGTGCTCGCGTTCAGGGTTTCGATCTGCGTGCAGGACAGGCTGATTTTCTGCGACAGCTCGGTCATGGCCAGGATGGTTTTTTCCACCACCTGACGACCGTCATCGGCCTGCTCGCTCGCGCCGCTGGCGTGTTGCGAAGCATCGGCGGCATTGCGGGCGATTTCCTGGGTGGCGGCGCCCAATTGGTTGATCGCCGCGGCCACACTGTTGGTGCGGGCGCTTTGTTCGTCAGAGCCGATGATCGAAGCGTTGGACGATGCCATTACCCGTTGCGACAGGTCATGAACCTGACGGGTCGCCGAGGACACTTCGCAAATCGACGCGTGAATCCGCTCCACGAACTGGTTGAAAGAACCGCCCAACTCGCCGAACTCGTCCTTGCTCTCTACCACTAGACGACGGGTCAGATCGCCCTCGCCCTGAGCGATGTCCTGCATCGCACGGCCCATCGTGGTCAGCGGACGCATCAATACGCCAATCAGCAGACTCAACAGCACCGCAATGGCGGTCACGGCTATGAACATCGCGATCAGAGCCGAGGTGCGGAACTGGCTCAGTGGTGCGTAGGCCTTGGCCTTGTCGATCGACAGACCGACGTACCACTCGGCATTCGGCAAACCACTCACCGGCGTGAACGAGAGGATGCGGTCCTGCTTGTTCAGTTCGACTTCCTGATTGCCTTTCTCGATGCGGACACTGGAGCCCGGATAGATGTCTTTCAGGTTTTTCATTACCTGATCTTTGTCCGGGCTGACGATCACCTGACCATCGGCGCTGACCAGAAACGCATGACCGATGCCACCGAAGTCCACCGAGTTGATGATCTTCACCAGGGTTTCCAGACTCAGGTCGCCACCGACCACGCCCAGCAACTCGCCGTTCTTTTTCACCGGCATAGCGATGGTCACCACCAGCCCGCCGACCGCTGCCATGTAAGGCGGGGTCAGCATGGTCTTGTCGGCGACCACGGCTTGTTTGTACCAAGGGCGCTGACGCGGATCGTAACCGTCCGGCATCTTCGCATCAGGGCGCTGGGTGAACACGCCATTGGCTTGTCCGACGTAGGTGAACTGGAAGTTCGAGGTGAGGGCGGGTTGATCGACCAGTCCCGGCAGATCGACTTTGGCGCCTTGATGAGCGACGTTCTGCGCGAGGTTTTCCAATACCAGCACGCGGCCGCTCATCCAGTTCTGTACGCTGCTGGCGGTCAGATCTCCGGCTTGCTCGACAGAGGATTCAATGTTTTGCCGGATGGTGTTTCGCTGCAGATAGTCGTTGTACAAAGTGAACAACGCAAAAGCCAGCACCACGACGCCTGAAGCGGCCAGCAGGATTTTATGGCTGAACTTGAGATTCATTTCAGGGGACTTCTTATGCAAAAAAGTGGGGATGCGTTCCGGGTTGCAACATTCCATGTAACAGCGCAGACGGCATTCTGAAGCCGCTCTACTTTGGTGCACGCATGTCTCACCAGTCTTTCGGCACAAGGGGGAGAAAACTTAGGGATTTGTACGAAAGTAGTCAGTTACCCGCCGAACGGCGTACTAGAGCATCCACACAGCAGCGTTTAGTGAGGGGTTGCATTGAACGGCAGTTGCTCTCGAGACCGAAACCCTGAGCGCCGAGGCACAGGCATTGGTGCTCGAATTGCTGGCTCGAAGGAGTAACAAGGCACGCAAGGTCTGGGTCTGACTCCCTCTTCGGGATTGAAACTTCTATAAGCCCAGAAAGACAAAACCCCTGTCTGCATAAGCAGACAGGGGTTTCGGAATTCAATCTTGACGATGACCTACTCTCACATGGGGAAACCCCACACTACCATCGGCGATGCATCGTTTCACTGCTGAGTTCGGGATGGGATCAGGTGGTTCCAATGCTCTATGGTCGTCAAGAAATTCTGTGACCGGCCCGTTACAGCAATAACGCGCCAGTAAAATCGGTGACTTCTACTAAAACAAAACCCCTACCTGCAGATGCAGATAGGGGTTTCGGAATTTAATCTTGACGATGACCTACTCTCACATGGGGAAACCCCACACTACCATCGGCGATGCATCGTTTCACTGCTGAGTTCGGGATGGGATCAGGTGGTTCCAATGCTCTATGGTCGTCAAGAAATTCGGGTACCGAACCGTCTTTCGACGCTTCAGCAAATTGGGTATGCGATAGTTTGTGTGTTTGCTTCTCGAACTTTCGGTTCATTGCGTCTTCACACACCGCAATCTGGTGCCCTTTCGCTTTTCAGCTCGAAGCCTACAAATTGCTTGGGTGTTATATGGTCAAGCCTCACGGGCAATTAGTATTGGTTAGCTCAACGCCTCACAGCGCTTACACACCCAACCTATCAACGTCGTAGTCTTCGACGGCCCTTCAGGGGACTCAAGGTCCCAGTGAGATCTCATCTTGAGGCTAGTTTCCCGCTTAGATGCTTTCAGCGGTTATCTATTCCGAACATAGCTACCCGGCAATGCCACTGGCGTGACAACCGGAACACCAGAGGTTCGTCCACTCCGGTCCTCTCGTACTAGGAGCAGCCCCTCTCAAATCTCAAACGTCCACGGCAGATAGGGACCGAACTGTCTCACGACGTTCTAAACCCAGCTCGCGTACCACTTTAAATGGCGAACAGCCATACCCTTGGGACCGGCTTCAGCCCCAGGATGTGATGAGCCGACATCGAGGTGC
>NZ_JBWBQJ010000001.1:5177500-6290412 GCF_056278945.1 Pseudomonas sp. TE3552
CAGCGACTACGTCGGCATCCAGACCCAATATCCGCTGCAGAACCTCCAGTGTGTGCTCACCCAATAAAGGCGGCGCACTACGGTACTCCACCGGCGTCTCGGAAAGACGAATCGGGCTCGCGACCTGCGGCACCATCCCGGCCAAAGCATGGGGTAGCTCAATGGCCAAGCCGCGCGCCTGAACCTGAGGATCGGCAAACACCTGGGCCAGATCATTGATTGGCCCACACGGCACGCCTGCCTGCTCCAGCTGCGCCACCCATTCAGCAGTGGTCTTGAACACAGTCGCCTGACGGATCAGCGGAATCAGTACCGCCCGATTTGCCACCCTTAGCTTATTGGTCGCAAAGCGCGGATCATCCGCCCACTGCGGCTGCCCGGCCACTTCTGCAAACTTGCGGAACTGCCCATCGTTACCCACGGTGAGGATGAAGTCGCCATCAGCCGTAGGAAAGTCCTGATAAGGCACGATATTCGGATGGGCGTTGCCTAGGCGTTTTGGCGCATTACCTGTAGTCAGGTAATTCATCGCCTGGTTGGCCAGACAAGCCACCTGAACGTCCAGCAATGCCATATCAATATGCTGACCGCTACCATCTTGATCCCGATGAGCCAAGGCCGCCAGGATCGCTACCGTTGAATAGAGACCGGTCAAAATATCTGTCAGCGCCACACCCACTTTCACCGGGCCCGCCCCCTCATCTCCTTCGGGGCGACCGGTCAAACTCATCAGACCGCCCAAGCCCTGGATCATGAAGTCATAACCCGCACGCTTCGCGTATGGACCGGTCTGACCGAACCCGGTGATCGAGCAATAGATCAACTTTGGATTAATCGCCTTGAGCGATTCATAGTCCAGCCCGTATGCCGCCAGACCACCGACCTTGAAGTTCTCGATGAGGATGTCCGACTTCGCCGCCAACTCGCGCACTAACCGCTGACCCTCTGGCCGCGTGAAGTCGATGGTCACCGACTGCTTGCTGCGGTTGGCGGACAAGTAATAGGCCGCCTCGCTGGTGTTCTCGCCATAAGCGTCTTTAAGGAACGGAGGCCCCCAGGCGCGCGTGTCATCGCCATTACCCGGGCGCTCGACCTTGATGACCTCAGCGCCAAGGTCCGCCAGGATCTGCCCGGCCCAAGGCCCGGCAAGCACCCGCGATAAATCCAGTACCCGTAGATGCGAAAGCGCCCCCATGGCCGTTCTCCTATTAATAGAACGCCTGGATGCCGGTCTGCGCGCGACCGAGGATCAGTGCATGGACGTCATGCGTACCTTCATAGGTATTCACCACTTCCAGGTTGACCAGGTGGCGAGCGACACCAAATTCGTCGGAAATACCGTTGCCACCCAGCATGTCGCGCGCCATACGCGCAATGTCGAGAGACTTGCCACAGGAATTGCGCTTCATCATCGAAGTGATCTCGACCGCAGCAGTACCTTCATCTTTCATGCGCCCCAGACGCAGGCAGCCTTGCAGCGCCAAAGTGATTTCGGTCTGCATGTCGGCCAGCTTCTTCTGGATCAACTGAGTGGCCGCCAATGGGCGGCCAAACTGCTGACGATCCAGGGTGTACTGACGAGCGGTATGCCAGCAGAATTCGGCAGCGCCCAGTGCCCCCCAGGAAATGCCGTAACGTGCCGAGTTAAGGCAGGTAAAAGGACCTTTCAAGCCCCGGACATCCGGGAAGATGTTCTCTTCAGGGACAAACACGTTGTCCATGACGATCTCACCGGTGATGGATGCACGCAGCCCAACCTTGCCGTGAATGGCCGGAGCGCTCAGACCTTTCCAACCCTTCTCCAGAACGAAGCCACGAATGTCGCCCGCATCGTCCTTGCCCCAGACCACAAACACATCGGCGATCGGACTGTTGGTGATCCACATTTTGCTGCCAGTGAGGCTGTAGCCGCCTTCCACTTTGCGTGCACGAGTAATCATCGCGCCCGGGTCGGAACCGTGGTCAGGCTCGGTCAGACCGAAGCAACCGATCCATTCACCCGAGGCCAGCTTCGGCAGGTATTTCTGCTTCTGTGCTTCGGTACCGAATTCGTTGATCGGCACCATGACCAGCGACGACTGCACACTCATCATCGAGCGATAGCCAGAATCGACACGCTCGACCTCACGGGCAATCAGACCGTAGCTGACGTAGTTAAGGCCGCTGCCACCGTATTGCTCAGGAATGGTCGCACCCAACAGACCCACTTCACCCATCTCGCGGAAGATCGCCGGGTCGGTCTTCTCATGACGGAAAGCTTCGAGAACGCGTGGCGCGAGCTTCTGCTGAGCGAATTGCTGAGCCGTGTCGCGAATCATGCGTTCTTCTTCAGTGAGCTGTTGATCCAGCAGCAGGGGATCGATCCAGTTGAAGCTAGCTTTACCGCCCATGGGTGAGTCCTCTCGAATCGGGTCAAATAACGTGGAGTGATCCTAGGCCGGGCCGGGCTTTACGACAAACGAGGATTTTGCATACTGTTGTGCTAATTTCTCACTCCGAAACGTCGCAAAATAGCCTTTATGCGATGTATTAGTGAGGTTGACGTACATGCGCAGGAAGATCCCCAGCACAACCGCCCTGATCAGTTTTGAAGCGGCAGCGCGCCACGAAAGCTTTACCAAGGCAGCCCAGGAACTTTCGCTCACTCAGGGAGCGATTTGCCGACAGATTGCCAGCCTTGAAGAGTTCCTCAGCGTCGAACTGTTCCGACGCTCGCGGCGCGGGGTGAAGCTGACGGAGGCCGGGCTTTCCTACAGCCGCCGAGTAGCCACCCAACTCGACGCCGTTGAACGGGACACCTTGTCAGTGATGGGCCAACAAGGCGCCAACGCGATCGAGCTGGCGGTGGTGCCGACCTTCGGCACTCAATGGCTGCTGCCACGACTCAAGGACTTTCAGCACAGGCACCCGGAAGTGACAGTCAACCTCACCAATCGCACGCGCCCTTTTATGTTTGCCGACACTGATTTCGATGCCGCCATCTATTTCGGCGACGCCGACTGGCCGGGCACCGAATCCCACAGGCTAATGGGCGAAAATCCTATGCCGGTGTGCAGCCCCACGTTGCTAGGCAAAAAAACCAACCTGAGCCCCGTCGAAATTGCCGAATTGCCCCTGCTGCAACAGACCACACGCCCTTATGCCTGGCGTCAGTGGTTCAACTCCCAAAACCTGAATATCCCGAGAGACATGACAGGACCGCGCTACGAGCTATTCTCCATGCTTGCCCAAGCCGCAATGCATGACATGGGGATCGCTCTGATTCCGCCGTTCCTGATTCAGCGCGAATTGGCGGAAAAGCGCTTGGTGATCGCCAACCCCCAGGCACTGTCGAGCATCAAGGCGTATTACCTGATGATTCCTGAGCGAAAGGTCGAATCAGCCTCTTTAAAGGCATTTCGTGATTGGCTGGTGAATCAGGCACAAAGCTACAGCCTAGAAGGAGAAAGGCTTACACCATTTAGCTGACTTCGTAGTCAGAAAAACAAAAGCACTACAGATATAAGTATTTGTCGCATATTGACAGACTGTACCGACAAACAGCACAAACGTCCCACAAGCTCCTGAGTACGTGGCTTTGAGCCTCTATTGGTATGCGATGTAACTTCATTCACGGTGCCAATTGTATAAATTCTTTAATTTCGGAAAAAATCCTTACACGCCACGGCCTGTAAGGGATTCAACAGGACAGTGCGACATTCGGTCACGGGGTGACTTGTAGTTAATTTTCCGTCACCCGTCATAATCCCTTGAAGGGCACAAAGTTCGCCTGCAAAATGCCGCGCCCCGCCCTGATTCGGCGGGATCGTGCTGATCGGCCGCCCCAGCCGCACCATCCGAAGTGCCTGGGTTTACTCAATAAGATCACGCAGGAGATTTGACGTGCACATTGGTGTTCCTCTCGAAACCCAGACGGGTGAAACACGGGTTGCTGCAACCCCGGAAACCATCAAGAAGCTGATCGCCCAGGGTCATAAGGTCACTGTACAAAGCGGCGCCGGCGTTAACGCCAGTGTTGTCGACAGTGCTTATGAAGCGGCAGGCGCAACCATTGGCAGCGCCAACGATGCGTTTGGTGCTGAGCTGATTCTCAAGGTGGTCACCCCCAGCGACAGCGAACTGACGCTGATCAAGAGCGGCGCCGTAGTGGTGGGCATGCTCAACCCGTTCAGCAATGAAACCATCGCCAAACTGGCCGAATGCGGCATTACCGCGTTTGCGCTGGAAGCTGCGCCACGCACCTCCCGCGCCCAGAGCCTGGATGTGCTGTCCTCCCAAGCGAACATCGCCGGTTATAAATCCGTGCTGCTGGCCGCTCACTACTATCCACGTTTCATGCCGATGCTGATGACCGCCGCAGGTACCGTGAAAGCGGCGCGCGTGCTGATTCTCGGTGCTGGTGTGGCCGGTTTGCAGGCGATTGCCACGGCAAAACGCCTGGGAGCGGTGATCGAAGCGTCCGATGTGCGTCCTGCGGTGAAGGAACAAATTGAATCCCTGGGTGCGAAATTCGTCGACGTGCCGTACGAAACCGATGAAGAGCGCGAATGCGCCGTTGGTGTCGGCGGTTATGCGCGCCCCATGCCGGCCAGCTGGATGCAGCGTCAGGCCCTGGCAGTGCATGAACGCGCCAAGCAGGCCGACATCGTCATCACCACCGCACTGATCCCGGGCCGCAAGGCTCCGACGCTATTGAGCGCCGAAACCGTAGCGCAGATGAAGCCAGGCTCGGTGGTTGTCGACCTCGCGGCAGCCCAGGGCGGCAACTGCCCGTTGACCGTGGCCGATCAGGTGGTTGTCGAGAATGGCGTGACCATTGTCGGCCCGACCAACCTGGCCGGCGCGGTCGCGGCAGACGCTTCGGCGCTGTACGCACGCAACCTGCTGGACTTCCTGAAGCTGGTCTTCAACAAAGAAGGCCAGTTTGAAGTAAACCTCGAAGACGACATCGTCGCCGCGTGCCTGATGTGCCGCGATGGCCAAGTCATCCGCAAAAACGCCTAAGCAGGGATTCAGAACGATGGAAGAGCTTATCTCCCCCGGTATCTACAACCTGATCATCTTCGTGCTGGCGATTTATGTCGGTTATCACGTGGTCTGGAACGTTACACCTGCGCTGCACACGCCGTTGATGGCGGTGACCAACGCCATCTCGGCGATCGTGATCGTTGGCGCCATGCTGGCCGCAGCACTGACCGTGACGCCACTGGGCAAGACCATGGGCACCCTGGCGGTGGCCCTGGCGGCCGTTAACGTGTTCGGTGGTTTCCTGGTAACGCGTCGCATGCTTGAGATGTTCAAGAAAAAAGCCCCGAAAGCCGTAAAAGAAGAGGCGCCCCAGTAATGAGCATGAATCTGGTAACGACGCTCTACCTGATCGCGTCGATCTGCTTCATCCAGGCCCTCAAAGGCCTGTCGCACCCCACCACGTCGCGGCGCGGCAATGTCTACGGCATGCTCGGCATGGCCCTGGCGATCCTCACCACGGTCGGCCTCATTTATAAGCTGGGCGCAGAGCTGGCTACCGCGGGCATTGGTTACGTCATCGTAGGCCTGCTGGTCGGCGGCACCGCCGGCTCGATCATGGCCAAGCGCGTTGAAATGACCAAAATGCCGGAACTGGTCGCCTTCATGCACAGCATGATCGGTATGGCCGCGGTGTTCATTGCGATCGCGGCTGTCGTTGAGCCGCAATCGCTGGGTATCGTCAAACAACTGGGCGATTCGATTCCTGCCGGTAATCGCCTGGAACTGTTCCTCGGCGCGGCCATCGGTGCAATCACCTTCTCCGGCTCGGTGATCGCCTTCGGCAAGCTGTCGGGCAAGTACAAGTTCCGTTTGTTCCAGGGTGCACCCGTACAGTTCAGCGGCCAACATAAGCTGAACCTGGTGCTGGGTCTGGCGACGCTGGCGCTGGGCATCACCTACATGTTGACTGGCAACTTCAGCGCATTCGTCCTGATGCTGGCGCTGGCGTTCGTGATGGGCGTGCTGATCATCATCCCGATCGGCGGCGCGGACATGCCCGTCGTGGTGTCGATGCTCAACAGTTACTCCGGCTGGGCTGCGGCAGGTATCGGCTTCTCGCTGAACAACTCGATGCTGATCATTGCAGGCTCCCTGGTGGGCTCAAGCGGTGCGATCCTCTCGTACATTATGTGCAAGGCGATGAACCGTTCGTTCTTCAACGTGTTGCTCGGCGGTTTCGGCAACACAGCAGATGCCGCTGGCCCGGCTGGTTCGAAAGAAGCCCGTCCGGTGAAATCCGGTTCGGCTGACGACGCGACCTTCCTGCTGACCAACGCCGACACCGTGATCATCGTGCCGGGCTACGGTTTGGCGGTAGCCCGCGCGCAGCACGCATTGAAAGAGCTGACCGAGAAGCTGACCCATCGCGGCGTGACCGTGAAGTATGCGATTCACCCGGTTGCCGGTCGTATGCCCGGCCACATGAACGTGTTGCTGGCCGAGGCCGAAGTGCCTTACGACCAGGTGTTCGAGATGGACGACATCAACTCCGAGTTCGGCCAGGCCGATGTGGTGCTGGTGTTGGGTGCCAACGACGTGGTCAACCCGGCGGCCAAGAACGATCCGAAATCGCCGATTGCTGGCATGCCAATTCTCGAAGCGTTCAAAGCCAAGACCATCATCGTCAACAAGCGCTCGATGGCCAGCGGCTATGCCGGCCTGGACAACGAGCTGTTCTACCTGGACAAGACCATGATGGTCTTCGGCGACGCCAAGAAAGTCATCGAAGATATGGTTAAAGCCGTCGAGTAATACCCTTCGGCAATCTGAACGCCCCGACTCGTCGGGGCGTTTTTGTTTGCGTCTGTTACCGATCCTGTAAAGGTGTTTTGTCTGGAAGCACCGGAATAGACGCCTTGAATGCGACCTTGGTAGCGGGACGGGCACCGCTCAAATTCACTAGACTGCGCACCTTGCTTCCGTTGCCCGAGATAACAATCATGTACCGTGACCGTATTCGCTTGCCTTCATTGTTGGACAAGGTAATGAGCGCCGCCGACGCTGCCGCTCTGATTCAGGACGGCATGACCGTCGGCATGAGCGGCTTTACCCGAGCCGGCGAAGCCAAGGCTGTGCCTCATGCGTTGGCCGAGCGCGCCAAGGTCACGCCGTTGCAAATCACCCTGATGACCGGTGCCAGCCTGGGCAACGACCTCGATAAACAGTTGACTGAAGCCGGTGTATTGTCGCGACGCATGCCGTTCCAGGTGGACAGCACCCTGCGCAAGGCAATCAATGCCGGCGAAGTCATGTTCATCGACCAGCACCTGTCGGAAACCGTAGAGCAGCTGCGTAACCAGCAACTCAAGCTGCCGGACATCGCGGTGATCGAAGCCGTGGCGATCACCGAGCAGGGCCATATCGTGCCGACCACCTCGGTGGGCAACTCAGCCAGCTTCGCGATTTTCGCCAAACACGTGATCGTCGAGATCAATCTGGCGCACAACCCGAATCTCGAAGGTCTGCACGACATCTATATCCCCACCTACCGCCCGACCCGCACACCTATTCCACTGGTGAAGGTCGACGATCGCATTGGCAGCACCGCCATCCCGATACCGCCGGAAAAAATCGTCGCGATCGTGATCACTAATCAATCCGACTCGCCATCTACTGTGCTGCCGCCGGATGCGGACACCCAAGCCATCGCCGACCACCTGATCGACTTCTTCAAACAAGAAGTGGCTGCCGGGCGCATGACCAACAAGCTTGGCCCATTGCAAGCCGGTATCGGCAGCATTGCCAACGCAGTGATGTGCGGCTTGATCGACTCACCATTCGAAGACCTGACCATGTACTCCGAAGTGCTGCAGGATTCGACTTTCGATTTGATCGATGCCGGCAAGCTGAGCTTTGCTTCGGGCAGTTCGATCACCCTGTCGAGCCGACGCAACGCCGATGTATTCGGGAATCTGGAGCACTATAAGGACAAGCTGGTGCTGCGCCCCCAGGAAATCTCCAATCACCCCGAAGTGGTGCGGCGCCTGGGCATCATCGGCATCAACACCGCGCTGGAATTTGACCTGTATGGCAACGTCAACTCCACTCACGTCTGCGGCACGCGGATGATGAACGGCATCGGCGGCTCGGGCGACTTCGCGCGCAATGCGCACTTGGCGATCTTTGTCACCAAGTCGATCGCCAAGGGCGGGGCGATTTCCAGCGTGGTTCCCATGGTCAGCCACGTCGACCACACAGAACATGACGTCGATATCCTCGTGACCGAGATTGGCCTGGCCGATCTGCGTGGCTTGGCGCCGCGCGAGCGTGCGCGCGTCATCATCGATAACTGTGTTCATCCGGACTATCGCCCGGCCTTGAATGCCTACTTCACTGCTGCTTGCGCAGTCGGCGGGCACACTCCGCACATCCTGCGCGATGCCCTGAGTTGGCACATAAACCTGGAAGAAACCGGGCGAATGCTGGCGGGGTAATTGATACAGATAGCGGCTGACGCAAACACAGTTTCGTCAGCTCGCTGTGGCAACACTCAATATTGTCAAAAACTGTACTGCTGTATTGGTATTTTCCTACCGTAATCGCCTACCTTTCCCGGTCAAACAATCAAAAATGCACCATTTAGGTGCCGATAGGTACAGTTGCCTCAATTTTGACCAGTACACCACCGTTTAACAGTTAACTGGTCTCTCACAATACAGGTGAACTGTATCTACAGAGGCTGGCCAAACGAGAGGATCATTGGCATCAGTTAAACCACTACCTAATCCCGCCATAAGCGGAAGGATGTCAACCATGGAACGTACACTCAGTTCCGAACTGTTCTTCGAAGACACTGCTGCAAAAACCCAGGCTTCCCTGCCTCTGCGCGTTATTGCCAACCTGATGCTGTGGCAACGCCGCATCACCAGCCGCCATCAACTGGCTCGTCTGGATTCGCGTCTGCTGGCTGATGCCGGGATTAGCGAAGCACAACGCTACGAAGAGCTGAGCAAGCCGTTCTGGCGCTAAGTTAGCGTCGCTGGCCCTGACCCACCGGGTCCACCGCCAGCAACCCGAATTGAACAAACAGAACCCGTCGTGGGAAACCACGACGGGTTTTGTCGTTCTGGAGCTTCATATTGGGTCGTTACAGAAGAGATAGCCACCGACAGGTACAGTTTTTAATTACTTAAAATGCACCAGTACAATTCTATCGGAGTGTGTCTGCGCCTGCATGAGTGACGGGATCACTATTGAGTCGATCGACAGCTCTCGGATTTGGGCATCAGCCATGCCACTGACTCAACGAAGTGGACAAACCATTCTGGCGCTAGCTTGTCTATTAACAGACAGGACTGTTCTAACTGATATACACAGGCCTAATATCCAGACAGAACGTGGCGAACGCTTTACGACAGCCGTCTGATCCTGCGCCACCTCTCAATCGATCGACCCAAAGGAGTTTCTCCCATGTCCCGTCTTCGTCTGCTCAGTGCCGCAGCCCTGCTTGCCGTGGCTGCCAATTCCCACGCCTCCAGCTTTATCGTGACCACCGATACCGTTGTGGATGGGCTGAAGGCTTCCTCCAATGCGACTTCGGATGTCTCGTCCTCCTTTCGCGACGATAAAATTGTGCGTGCTGCCCGTGACGATGCCGCCAGCTTCGTTGCCAGTGAAGGTGCCATCCGTGGCGTGAAGCTGGAAAGCGCACTCGACCATATCCGCCAACAGGCTCCGCAACTGAATGCGACCGACGCACAACTGGCTCAAGCTATCCTGACGATCTAAGCGACAGCTCTGAAACGGGACACGCCCGTCGTGTCCCAATGTTTCGGCGCTGGCTCTAGTCCAGGCATTGCGCTAGCCTTGGGACTCGCTTTCAGCTATCGAGTCTCATGCGTTTTCCTTCAAGTCTGTTGATTACTCCGGTTTGTCTTGCGATCTGCTGGTCGGGCTCAGCCCATGCCTTCGACGCCTTTAACCTGTCCACACAAGGCACTGTGGCCAGTGGTTATGCCACCAGCATGGTGACCTCCGCGCCCTTCGACCATAAACTGCTGATCGCCGCCCGGGATGACGCTGCAGCGTTCATCGCCAGTGACGGCCAACTGCGAGGAGCGCAACTGGAATCCGCTTTGATTTACCTGCGCCAGACCCAGCCAAAACTTCATGCCAGCGACCTTGAACTGGCGCAGGCAATTCTCGTCCAATAGTTATCCCTTGTTTCTCCGGAGTCGTTCCATGCGTAGCCCGCTGATTGCTGCCACCCTTGGCCTGCTGTTGTTGGCCGACGTGGCCCAGGCGCACACCCTGGTAGCCACCAGTAACATGCTCATTCGTGCCACCCAGCGCACACTTGATTTCACTTCCGATACCACCACGTCCATCCGCGATTCGAAGATCGTCCGTGAAGCCCACGACGATGCGGCCAGTTTCGTCGCCAGCGAGGGTGAAATCCGTGGAGCACACCTGGAAGCGGCCTTCGACACCTTGCGCACCCGCGTACCGGAAGCCCGCGACGCCAGTGATCAGGTTCTCGCCGAAGCCATCCTCGCACTGTGAAATCACTAAGCGCCTGGCTGCTGGCCGGGGTTGTGTTGCTGCTTGGCAACACGGCCCAGGCCGGCCTGCAATTACGGCTCAAGACCGACGGCCTGAGCCCCGCGCAACAGCAGGCCAGTCAAGCGCTGCTCGATGAAGCCATGCAAGCGTTACCGCCGCGCTTCATTGAGCAACTGGACCGGCGTATCGAGGTCGGCTGGACCGATGACATGCCGAGCAATGCCTACGGCCAGGCGTCGCTGGTGTCCGAGCTAGACTTGAATCGCAATCTGCTCGCCAGCCTCACCGACGGCAGCGCCGCGACCAAAAAAACCTATCGTCCCCACGGCACCGTGCGCCAGGAAATGCTCGCCACGGTGTTGCACGAGCTCACCCACATCTACGACCGCGCACGCCTGTGGCCGGACGCCGAGCGCACACTGATCCAGCGCTGCACACAACGTAACAGCAGCTCCGGGCTGATCGGTATCCCGGATCAATGCCGCGGGCAGACGGCGAGACGCTGGACCCTCAGCGACGATCCACGTCTGCTCGACCTCGCCGGCTGGCCGCAGTATGTCGGCCGACGCGGCGAGCGCGAACAGCACAACCGGCAGATTGCCCGCAGCCCGGACATCTACGAGACGAGCAGCCCGAAGGAGTTCGTCGCGGTCAACATGGAGTACTTCCTCCTCGACCCGAGCTATGCCTGCCGTCGCCCTGCGCTGTATCGCTACTACAAAGAACATTTCGGCTGGGCCCCCGCCGCCAAAGACTCGTGCGCCCAATCATTCGCCTTCCTCAATGCCGGTAGCGACTTCGCCAAACAGCCCTTGGGCCAGGTTGATCCGGAGCGGGTTTACGCCGTCGACTATCTGCTGGCAGAAGCCAACCAGAACTGGGTCAGTCGCTGGGGCCACAGCATGCTGCGACTGGTGATCTGCGCGCCCGGTCGGCCTCGCGGGCCGGATTGCCGCCTCGACCTGGATCAGCACCTGGTGCTGTCCTACCGCGCCTTCGTCAGTGACTTACAGCTCTCGAGCTGGGATGGGCTGGTGGGCAAATACCCTTCGCGTTTGTTTGTCTTGCCGCTGGCCCAGGTGATCGACGAATACACCAAGACCGAACTGCGCAGCCTCGCCTCGGTACCGCTGAACCTGTCGCGTAGCGAGATCGAAGAGGTGGTGGAACACGCCGCGGAGATGCACTGGAGCTACGATGGCAACTACTTCTTCCTGTCCAACAACTGCGCGGTGGAAGGCCTGAAATTACTGCGCAGCGGCACCAATAATGCGCAATTGGTCGGCCTCGACAGCATCATGCCCAATGGCTTGCTGGAAGTACTCAAGGGCCGCGGACTGGCGAACACCAGCGTACTCGACGATCCTCGCGAAGCATTACGCCTGGGCTATCGCTTCGACTCCTTCCGCGATCGTTATCAAGCGATGTTCGAAGTGCTGAAAAAGCATTTGCCGATCAAGCAGGAAAAGGTCGAAGACTGGCTGTCATTGAAAGCTGAAGAGCGCCGCAAATGGATTGACCAAGCTGACTTGCGCACCAGCGCGGCATTGCTGCTGCTGGAGCAGGCAAGTTTTCGCCAACAGCTGGTGCTGGCCCAGGACGAAGTGAAACAGCGCTACCTGGGCGCTCGGGAACTGAACAATGGCGGCATGGACAAGGCCAATGCGACTTTGCAGCAGATTCTCGCCAACAGCGGCTTCCTCAGCCGTCCGGCCGAACTGCTTGGCACCGGTGGTTATGGTTTACCGCAACCGAACGAGTGGACACGCCTGGAATCGGAAAGCAGCTTGCGCCAAAAGCAGCTTCACGCGCTGACCGGGGACCTCGACAAGGAAGTGAGGGCACTGCTCGAGCCGAGCCGTGCCGCTGAAATGGCCGCCAACGAAGCCAACCTGAAACAGGTTGGCGAACATTTGCGCAAGTTGCACAAGGCTGCGGGCGGGTTGGAGTTGCCCTGAGATAGAGGATCTGCGAAAGACCAGAGATCCTCTGTGGCGAGGGAGCTTGCTCCCGTTCGGTAGCGAAGCTGTCGTAGTGCGGTGCCTGGCCGATTTTGGGGCCGCTTCGCGCCCCAGCGGGAGCAAGCTCCCTCGCCACAATGGATCGCCTTCCCCCTTAGGCGTGGATCAATACAAAACCCCATCGAGAATCTCATAAACGATCCCGGTACCTACGGCGATCAGCACAATGTCGCCGCCTGCACGACGCCACTCGTAACCCGGGTAATACGGCAGTCACTGAGCATCAGCACGCCCAGGCTGGCAATCAGACGTTTCGGCATTTTCATCAGATCTACCCTCACAGCACAGGCAGCAAAAAGGGGTTCAGAACGTGGTCCTGAACCCCTCGGTCTTGCTGTTTAGTCTGTGCCGCGAGCCTCTAATTCCTCTGTATCAGGAACTTTACCTTCAGCTGACCCGTGCTTTACGCACGCCATCGGACAAGGCTGCGCACAGGCTGAGTACGCCTTCCACAGCCTGGTCCGGAGTCGAAGCATTGGCGATGTGATCGATCAGCGCCGACCCCACCACCACACCATCGGCCAGACGTGCGATGGATGCTGCCTGTTCCGGAGTACGAATACCGAAACCGATACTGATCGGCAGATCAGTATGACGACGCAGACGGGTGACGGCTTCTTCGACATGCTCCAGAGTCGCCGCCCCTGCACCGGTCACACCCGCCACCGACACGTAGTAAACAAAGCCCGAGCTGCCATTCAGAACAGTCGGCAAACGCACGTCGTCAGTTGTCGGAGTGGTGAGACGAATGAAGTCCAGGCCCGCCGCCTGTGCCGGGTCGCACAGTTCGCCGTTATGCTCGGGTGGCATGTCGACCACAATCAGGCCGTCGACACCGGCCTCTTTGGCTTCTGCGATGAAACGCGGCACGCCGTACATGTGAATCGGGTTGAAGTAACCCATCAACACCAGCGGAGTCTCGCTGTTGCCTTTGCGGAACTCGCGAACCATTTGCAGGGTTTTCGCCAGGTTCTGCTTGGCGCCCAAGGCACGAATGTTGGCCAACTGGATCGCCGGACCATCGGCCATCGGATCAGTGAAGGGCATGCCCAACTCGATCACGTCGGCGCCGGCACCGGGCAAGCCTTTGAGGATCGCCAGGGACGTGTCGTAGCTCGGATCGCCGGCGGTCACGAAGGTCACCAGGGCGGCGCGGTTCTGTTCCTTGAGTTCGGCAAAACGCGTTTGCAGGCGGCTCATCAGTGTTTCTCCTGCTTGGATTGCTGAGAGTGTTCCATGTGGTGCATCACGGTCTGCATGTCTTTGTCGCCGCGACCGGACAAGTTGACCACCATCAGGTGATCTTTCGGCAGGGTCGGTGCGCGTTTGAACACTTCCGCCAGGGCATGGGCGCTTTCCAGTGCAGGAATGATCCCTTCCAGGCGGCAGCATTTGTGGAATGCGTCGAGGGCTTCATCGTCAGTCACCGAGGTGTACTGGACACGGCCGATGTCATGCAACCAGGCGTGTTCCGGGCCGATGCCTGGATAGTCGAGGCCGGCGGAAATCGAGTGGGCGTCGATAATCTGGCCATCATCGTCCTGCAACAGGAACGTACGGTTGCCGTGCAGCACGCCTGGCACGCCGCCGTTCAGGCTGGCCGCGTGCTTGCCGGTTTCGATGCCGTAACCGGCGGCTTCGACGCCGATGATCTCAACGCTCTTGTCATCGAGGAACGGGTGGAACAGGCCCATGGCATTGGAACCGCCGCCGATGCACGCCACCAGGCTGTCGGGCAGACGGCCTTCCTGGGCTTGCAATTGTTCGCGAGTTTCCTTGCCAATAACCGCCTGGAAGTCACGAACCATGGCCGGGTAAGGGTGCGGGCCAGCCACAGTGCCGATCAGGTAGAAGGTGCTGTCGACGTTGGTCACCCAGTCACGCAGGGCTTCGTTCATTGCGTCTTTGAGGGTGCCGGTGCCCGCAACCACCGGGATCACTTCGGCGCCCAGCAGCTTCATGCGAAACACGTTGGCCTGCTGACGTTCGATGTCGGTAGTGCCCATGTAGATCACGCAATCGAGGCCAAAACGTGCGGCCACGGTGGCAGTCGCCACACCGTGCATGCCAGCGCCGGTCTCGGCAATGATGCGTTTTTTGCCCATGCGCCGCGCCAGCAGAATCTGGCCGATGCAGTTGTTGATCTTGTGCGCGCCGGTGTGGTTCAGCTCTTCGCGCTTGAGGTAAATCTTCGCGCCGCCACAGAACTCTGTCAGACGCTCGGCGAAATACAGTGGGCTTGGGCGTCCGACGTAATCACGCTGGAAGTAGGCCAATTCTTCTTTGAACGCCGGATCTTCCTTGGCCGCTTCGTATTCACGGGCCAGGTCGAGGATCAACGGCATCAGGGTTTCGGCGACGTAGCGGCCACCGAACGCGCCAAACAGGCCATTGGCGTCGGGGCCGTTGCGCAGATTAGTCTGGGTCATGGGTCGCTCCAGTTGTATTCGAGAGGTGACGATGGGGTTCACTCTACCCCTGACGTTCCACCCTGAAAACCGATAAGATCGCCACAACCTGTCAGGAAAACTCACAGATCCCATGAGCCATGACCTTCCCCCGCTGAACGCTCTTCGCGCCTTCGAAGCCTCTGCCCGCCTGAACAGCGTCAGTCAGGCCGCCGAACAGCTGCACGTCACTCATGGTGCAGTCAGCCGGCAACTCAAGGTGCTGGAAGAACACCTCGGCGTGAGCCTGTTCGTCAAGGATGGACGTGGCCTTAAACTCACAGATGCCGGCGTTCGTTTGCGCGATGCCAGCGGCGAAGCTTTCGAGCGTTTGCGCACCGTTTGCGCCGAATTGACCCAAAGCACCGCCGATGCGCCGTTCGTGCTCGGCTGCTCGGGCAGCCTGCTGGCACGCTGGTTCATTCCGCGCTTGGGTCGATTGAATGCGGACCTGCCGGATTTACGCCTGCACCTGTCGGCTGGCGAAGGCGATCTCGATCCACGGCGGCCCGGCCTGGATGCCTTGCTGGTGTTTGCCGAGCCGCCATGGCCGGCGGACATGCAGGTCTACGAACTGGCCAGCGAACGAATCGGCCCGGTCATGAGCCCGCGATTCGCCGGTTACCAAAGGCTGCAGGGAGCACCGGCAAACGCACTGTTGACCGAACCCTTGCTGCACACCACCTCACGCCCGCAAGCCTGGCCGAGTTGGGCACAGCAAAGCGGCCTCGACGCCAAGGCGCTGCGGTATGGTCAGGGTTTCGAGCATTTGTATTATTTGCTGGAGGCGGCGGTGGCCGGGCTAGGCGTGGCTATCGCGCCTGAGCCGCTGGTGGCCGAGGACGTGAAGGCCGGTCGCCTGGTGGCGCCATGGGGCTTCTGTGAAACCCCGGCGCACCTGGCATTGTGGCTACCCAAGCGCGCCGCGGACGGGCGCGCTCGGCAACTGGCGCAATGGCTTAAAAACGAACTGCGCCAGACACCTTAATTACCGCGTCGGCACAGTAGATAGGCCGCGAGCAGGCCCAGCGCACCAACGGCGACACCGGCTGTAGTCCAAGGGTGTTCCTGGGCGTAGTCACGTGTCGCGATCCCGGTTTCACGGGTTTTGACCTTCACCTCTTCATAGGCATCGGCGAGCAGATGGCGCGAGTGTTTCAGCGCGTTCTCGGCGTTGCTTTTCAGCGTTTTAAGGGTTCTACGCGACTCGTCCGAGGCGTCGTCCTTCAGGCTTTCCAACGATTTCAGCAGACTCTCGATCTCCGCTTCCATGCTTTGCAATGAGGCTTTGCGTAACGACGTGTTGGCCATGGTGGCTCTCCTGCATTGTTTGAGTTGCGTGTGTTGGTTGGGACTTCAGAGGTTCGAGAAAGTGCAGTAAATCTGAACGTCCCCCACGGATTGTTCGACAGAAGACATAAGAAAAATCACTGCTAGGCTGTATTTCACACCCTTAGGAGAACGCCATGACTGACCATCACACCTACAAGAAAGTCGAGCTGGTTGGCTCATCCACCACCAGCATTGAAGACGCCATCAACAATGCCCTGGCCGAGGCCAGCAAAAGCCTCAAGTACATGGAATGGTTTGAAGTGACCGAAACCCGTGGGCACATCAAGGACGGTAAAGCTGCACACTTCCAGGTGACCCTCAAAGTCGGATTCCGGATTGCCAGCAGTTGAGGTTGAGCCGGGCTTCTGAACTTGCGCGTCGGCCGAGTGCCATAGCAATGGCAGAGCGCTGCATGGTGAGCTCATCCGCCGATGGCTGGATGCCCTCTCCTATTGATCCGACCAGGGAGTGCAACCTATGAAGAAGTTTATTTTGGCGGTAGGTTTGTTGAGCCTTGCGGGAACAGCCTTTGCCCAGGGCAAGTCGTGCGACGAGCTGAAAGCCGAAATCGCAGCGAAACTGGATGCCAAGGGTGTTTCCAACTACACACTGGAAATCGTCGACAAAGGCGCTGCTGCTGACGGAAAAGTCGTCGGCATCTGTGAAAAAGGCTCCAGGCAAATCGTCTACAAGCAGGGCTGATCGCCCTCGAAAATGAAAAAGCCGACGCAATAGCGTCGGCTTTTTTGTGGGCGTTTGAACCTCAGCCCTTCATGACCTGCGCCAGCAGCTCGTAGGAATGTACGCGATCAGCATGTTCGTATAGGTCACAGGTGAAAATCAGCTCATCCGCCTGAGTCTGCTCGATCAGCACCTCAAGTTTGGCGCGGATTTTCTGCGGACTGCCGACCATGGCCAGCCCCAGGAAATCACCAACCGCTTCTCTCTCATGGGGCAACCACAAGCCGTCCATGGTCTTCACGGGTGGACGTTGCACCAGGCTCTGGCCACGCATCAGCGCGAGAATCCGCTGGTAGACCGAAGTGGCCAGGTAGTCGGCCTGTTCATCGGTGTCCGCGGCCACCAGCGGCACGCCGAGCATCACGTAAGGTTTATCCAATACTGCTGAAGGCTTGAAGTGGTTGCGATAGATACGAATCGCCTCATGCATGAAGCGCGGTGCGAAATGTGAGGCGAAGGCGTAGGGCAAACCGCGCTCACCCGCCAGCTGCGCACTGAACAGGCTCGAACCCAGCAACCAGACCGGAACATTAGTGCCGGTACCCGGCATGGCAATGATCCGCTGGTCCGGCGTGCGTGGGCCGAGGTAGCGCATCAGTTCAGTCACGTCTTGCGGGAAGTCGTCGGCACTGCCGGAACGCTCACGACGCAAGGCGCGGGCGGTCATTTGATCGGAGCCGGGGGCGCGGCCCAGGCCTAGATCGATCCGGCCGGGATACAGACTTTCAAGCGTGCCGAACTGCTCAGCGATAATCAGTGGCGCGTGGTTGGGCAGCATTACACCCCCCGAACCGACACGAATGGTCGAAGTGCCGCCGGCCAGATAGCCCAACAGGACAGAGGTCGCCGAGCTGGCGATCCCATCCATATTGTGGTGTTCGGCGACCCAGAAGCGGTTGTAGCCGAATTTTTCGACGTGCTGCGCCAGGTCCAGGGAATTGCGCAGGGACTGGGCCGCGCTGCCGTTCTCCCGTACGGGCACCAGATCGAGGGTCGAAAATTTGATATCAGACAGTCGTTTCATCAATCTGCTTCTCCAATGAGTAAGCAGGTTTTTGAATGAAAACCTGCCAAGTCCATAAATGTGTCCTATGCAATGAGGGCATATACCCGAGTTTCAATAGGAGGAGCAAAATTCCTACGCGATTAGAGGACTGATCAGATGAGGTGAACTTTGTTTGACGGTCTATCCTCAGAACCCTGGTAACCGAAAATCACTGAGGCGCGACGTTTCGTGCCGCATCTTGAGGAGGCAGACATGGCTATAACAAAGAAGGCATCGGCTCATTGGGAAGGTGATCTGAAAACCGGCGTTGGCTCGATTTCCACCGAAACCGGTGTACTCAGAGAAGCGCCCTACGGCTTCAAGGCCCGCTTCGAAGGCGGTAAGGGCACCAATCCGGAAGAGTTGATCGGTGCGGCCCACGCCGGCTGTTTTTCCATGGCGTTTTCAATGATTCTCGGCGAGGCCGGCCTCAAGGCTGACAGCATCGACACCACTGCCGAAGTCACCCTGGACCAGGTAGACGGCGGCTTTGCGATCACGGCGGTAAAACTGATTCTCAAGGCGAAAATCCCTGGGGCGAGCCAGACGCAATTCGAGGAACTGAGCAACAAAGCCAAAGAAGGCTGCCCGGTATCCAAAGTGCTGAATGCGAAAATCAGCCTGGATGCGACGCTGGTCAGCTAGATCAGCCTTGGCGCGATGAACGATCGCAACCTTCGGTAACTCCCGGATGGATCGAGTGATCCTTTAGAGTTGTCAAAGGCTGCGATCTTTTTTGCGCTGAAACAAAACCTGGCTGGCGAAATTGTGGTCGAATAAATGACAGCAGCTTTAGCGCATCACCGTGCGCGCTGCCTCAAGGGAGCTTCAACCATGAAACGTCTTGTCTTGGCGATTATCTGTTGCGCACTGACCACATCGGTTCTCGCGGCACCGAAATCCTGCGAAGAACTCAAGGCCGAGATCGAAGCCAAGATCCAGGCCAATAACGTCTCGTCCTACACCCTGGAAATCGTCACTAACGACGAAGTGCACGATCAGAACATGGTCGTGGGTTCATGCGAATACGGCACCAAAAAAATCATCTACCAAAAAAATGACAGCTGATTCGCCTCACATGACGCAGTTGGCCAGCCGATCTTCGGCGACAATTTCCCGCTTGGCATTGTAGAGACGGGCGCTGGGGGTGAACGCTATAGAACGCGCTTCCAGCAGGTAACGCTGGCCGGCCTCGAAGTGGTCGTAGTTGATGGTCAGGTAGCACAGTCGCTCCAGCGGAGCGTTCATCAAGCCCGAGCCACCACCAAACACTTCAAAATCGAAACGTACTCTCAGCTCATGGCTACCCGGGGTGACCTGGAAGTAACGCCCGTCGCTCAGCCGCTGGTTGTCCAGCCGGTCGGCCATCAACAGTTTCCCGCCGGGGCTCGGCGTAGCGAAGTCGACCCAGGCCATCTGCGGATCGGCCGCCGGCAACGGACTCGTGCAACCGACAAAGGCGCCTGCAGCGAGCAACAGCAACAACCTACGCATGATGAATTTCCCAAGGACTGATAATTCAGCATAGCGTCGATCAAGTACGTTGGCAGCCTGCCGGTGTGCCCTGTCCAATCACTTTTCGCTGTTGATCATAGAGCTTCGCCCACGGCCGAAAGCCGATATACCCCGCTTGCAGTTGATAGCGCTGCCCGGCGTTGAAGTCCTTGAATTTCACATTCAACTGGCAGTCACGCCACAGCGGCTCGGCATCGGGGCCAATGTTGGTCGGCTGGACCGCAAACAAATAGCGAACCGTCAACTCGTGGCTACCGGGCTGCACCTCGAAGTAACGCTTGTCGATGGAAGCCTTGTCATCGACTTCCAGCGCTTGCAGCGCGGTGTCTTCCTGCCGTGAATCCAGATCGATCCAGGCCTGCGAAGGATCAGGAGTGGGCAATCCGGCACAACCGGCCAGCATCAGAAGGCCTCCCGTCAGCATCAACTTGCGCATAGCGGAGCTCCAATAGGCGGGATAGTCTTGCGGGCAGACTTTCCAGGGATTTTTTATTTTGATCAGGCCGCGTCCAAGCCTTGGGTTACTTGATCGCGTTTTACGCATTTTGTTTCCGGGCATATTTCTTTTGTTGCTCAATGGCTGTGCGAGCATCAGCTATTACGGCCAATTGGCCAGTGGCCAGTTGCACTTGCTGCGGGCACGGGAGCCAGTTGCCAGTGTGATTGCCGATCCCGGCCGCGATCAGCAATTGCGCGCGCATCTGGCCCAGTCACAAAAAGCCCGGATGTTCGCCAGCCAACACCTGCGCCTGCCGGACAACCAGAGCTACCGCTTGTACGCCGACATCGGCCGGCCGTTTGTGGTCTGGAATGTCTTTGCCACGCCGGAATTTTCGCTCAAGCCACAGAACCATTGCTTCCCCGTCGCTGGCTGCGTTGCCTATCGCGGGTATTACAGCCAGAGCGCTGCACGCGGTGAGGCCGCCTTGCAGCGTCTGCAAGGTATGGACGTGTCGATTGGCGGCGTCGAGGCCTATTCGACGCTCGGTTGGTTCAACGACCCGATCATGAGCTCGATGATGGGTTGGGGCGACGAACGGTTGGCTACGTTGATTTTTCACGAACTCGCCCATCAACGTTTTTATGTGAAAGACGACAGTGAGTTCAACGAGTCTTTCGCCACCTTCGTCGAGCAGGAAGGCACTCGCCAATGGCGCGCATTCCAAGGTATGCCACCCGATAACGGAGCTTTGGCGCGGCAACGCGACCAATTCATTCAGTTGCTTCTGGACACCCGCAACAGACTTGAACGGCTTTATGCCCTGCGGCTGCCTGCCGAGCAAATGCGTGAACGCAAAGCAGCAGAGTTCGAACAATTACGCCGTGAATACCGGACGCTGCGGGACAGCCAATGGGCCGGGAACAAACGCTACGACGCCTGGATCAACGCCCCGATGAACAACGCCCGGCTGCTCCCGTTTGGTTTGTACGACCAATGGGTGCCGGCGTTTGCCACGTTGTTCAAGCAGGTCGATGGGGATTGGGGGAGGTTTTATGCCGCGGTCGAGACGCTGGGCGCGTTGCCGGTTGGGGAGCGTAAGGCGGCGTTGAAGGTGTTGGCGGGATCAGTGAGTTCAGGTGGCTGAAGGGGCCTCTTCGCGGGCAAGCCTCGCTCCTACAGATTGGTCTAAAAAAACTGGACCGCTACAGGCTTGCCCGCGAAGACGGACTGATCAGCTGCGCAAAAACGCCTGATGCAACTCATCCAGCGTCTCGAAGTGATACGCCGGTGCTTCGGCACTCAACTCCTCTCGACTGCCAAAACCATAACCTACCGCCGCCGCGTCCAGTCCGTTGCTGCGAGCACCGATCAGATCGTGTTTACGGTCGCCGATCATCAGCGTACTGGCCGGGTCCAGGCCTTCTTCGCTCATCAGGTGGGCAATCAGCTCGACCTTGTTGGTCCGCGTGCCATCCAGCTCACTGCCGTAAATAACCTTGAAATGCTTGGCGAAGTCGAAGTGCCGGGCGATTTCCCGGGCGAAAACCCATGGCTTGGAGGTCGCGATGTACAGCTGTCGCCCTTGCCCACCGAGGGTTTCCAGTAGCGGTGTAACCCCATCGAACACGCGGTTTTCATACAGGCCGGTGACCTTGAAGCGTTCACGATAGAAGTTCACTGCCTCCCAGGCCTTGGGCTCGTTGAAGTCGTAGAACTGCATGAACGCCTGCAACAATGGCGGGCCAATGAAATGTTCAAGCCTGGTCAGGTCCGGCTCATCGATGCCTAGTTTGCTCAGGGCAAACTGGATGGAGCGCGTGATGCCTTCGCGCGGGTCGGTCAGCGTGCCATCGAGGTCGAACAGTACAGTTTGGTAGTGCATGACAATTCCTGAGCGATAGCGATTCGGTTCAAAGTTGGTCGTAGCCTTCGGCCAGGTGCAGGTCCTTGAGCTTCACGTAGTTCGCCGCGCTGTAGGTGAAAAAGGCTTTTTCCTTGTCAGTCAGCGGTCGGATCTGTTTCACCGGGCTACCGACATAGAGAAACCCGCTTTCCAGGCGCTTGCCCGGGGGAACCAGACTGCCAGCACCAATGATCACATCGTCCGCGATCACCGCTCCGTCCATGACGATGCTGCCCATGCCGATCAGAATCCGGCTGCCCACGGAGCAACCATGAAGCATGACTTTATGCGCGATGGTCACATCGTCGCCGATCAGCAGCGGGAAGCCATCGGGGTTGAACGGCCCGGCGTGGGTAATGTGCAACACACAGCCGTCCTGCACGCTGGTGCGCGCACCGATACGGATGCGGTGCATGTCGCCGCGGATCACCGTCAGCGGCCAGACGGAGCTGTCTTCGCCGATTTCGACGTCGCCGATCACCACCGCCGAACTGTCGACAAAGACGCCTTTGCCCACCAGCGGCGTGTGATTCTGATACTTGCGAAGGGTCACGATAGGCTCTCTCTCTTTTGCTGATAGCTGCGGTGAGCGTCGATTGTAATTAAGATGGGGTCATGTTTCTTCCCGCATGTTTTCCAGCCAAGGTGCCAACCGTGAGCGTGAACAACCCTCTTCTGCAGTCCTACGACCTGCCGCCGTTCTCGGCGATCCGTGCCGAACACGTACAACCGGCCATTGAAAAGATCCTGGCTGACAACCGCGCTGCCATCGTCGACATCCTCAAAACCCAGGCTAAACAACCGACCTGGGGCGGCCTGGTGCTGGCGATGGACGAACTCAACGATCGTCTGGGCGCCGCCTGGAGCCCGGTCAGCCATCTCAACGCCGTGTGCAACAGCGCTGAGTTGCGCGAAGCCTATGAGTCCTGCCTGCCGGCCCTGAGCGCCTACGCCACTGAGCTGGGCCAGAACCGTGAACTGTTTCAGGCCTATGAAGCGCTGGCCAACAGCCCGGAGGCCGCCGGTTTCGACGTGGCGCAGAAAACAATCCTGGAACACGCTCTGCGTGACTTCCGTCTGTCGGGTATCGACCTGCCTGAAGCCGAACAAAAGCGTTACGCCGACGTGCAAAGCAAACTGTCGGAGCTGGGCAGCCGCTTCTCCAACCAGCTGCTAGACGCCACCCAGGCCTGGACCAAGCACGTCATCGATGAAGCCGCCCTCGCCGGCCTGACCGAATCGGCCAAAGCGCAAATGGCCGCCGCCGCGCAAGCCAAGGACCTGGACGGGTGGTTGATCACCCTGGAATTCCCGAGTTACTACGCGGTGATGACCTACGCTCAGGACCGTGCCCTGCGCGAAGAAGTCTACGCCGCCTACTGCACCCGTGCGTCGGACCAAGGCCCAAATGCCGGTCAGAATGACAACGGCCCGGTCATGGAAGAAATCCTCGACCTGCGCCAGGAGCTGGCAAAACTGTTGGGTTTCACCAGTTTCTCGGAGCTGAGCCTGGCCACCAAAATGGCCGAGTCCAACGATCAAGTGCTGAGTTTCCTGCGCGACCTGGCCAAACGCAGCAAGCCGTTCGCCGCCCAGGATCTGCAACAGCTCAAGGCCTACGCCGCCGAACAGGGTTGCCCGGACCTGCAAAGCTGGGACAGCGGTTTCTACGGTGAAAAACTTCGCGAACAGCGCTATAGCGTCGCCCAGGAAACCCTTCGCGCGTACTTCCCGATCGACAAGGTTCTGGGTGGGTTGTTCAGCATCGTCCAACGCCTGTATGGCATCGAGATCGCCGAACTGAAGGGCTTCGATACCTGGCACCCGGACGTTCGCCTGTTCGAAATCAAGGAAAACGGCCAACATGTCGGCCGATTCTTCTTCGACCTGTATGCCCGCGCCAACAAGCGAGGCGGAGCCTGGATGGACGGCGCTCGCGATCATCGCCGCACAATCAACGGCGTGCTGCAAAGTCCGGTGGCGAATCTGGTGTGCAACTTCACCCCGGCTGACAGCGGTAAACCGGCCCTGCTGACCCACGACGAAGTAACCACTCTGTTCCACGAATTCGGTCATGGTCTGCATCACCTGCTGACCCGCGTCGAGCATGCCGGCGTGTCTGGCATCAATGGCGTGGCTTGGGATGCGGTCGAGCTGCCAAGCCAGTTCATGGAGAACTGGTGCTGGGAGCCGGAAGGTCTGGCGCTGATTTCCGGTCACTACGAAACCAGCGAGCCGTTGCCCCAGGATCTGCTGGAGAAAATGCTCGCGGCGAAAAACTTCCAGTCCGGCCTGATGATGGTCCGCCAGCTGGAGTTCTCGCTGTTCGACTTCGAACTGCACGCCACCCACGGCGACGGTCGCAGTGTGCTGCAAGTGCTCGAAGGTGTGCGTGACGAGGTCTCGGTCATGCGTCCGCCGGCCTACAACCGTTTCCCCAACAGCTTCGCTCACATCTTCGCCGGTGGTTACGCGGCGGGTTACTACAGCTATAAATGGGCTGAGGTATTGTCGGCCGATGCTTTCTCGAAGTTCGAAGAAGACGGCGTGCTCAATGCCGAGACCGGTCGTGCGTTCCGTGAAGCGATCCTGGCGCGTGGTGGTTCCCAAGAGCCAATGGTGCTGTTCGTCGACTTCCGTGGCCGTGCGCCATCGATTGACGCACTCTTGCGCCACAGCGGCCTGAGTGAGGACGCGGCAGCATGAGTGAGGGACCTGTGATAACCAAAAAACGCTTTATCGCCGGGGCGGTCTGCCCGGCCTGCAGCGAGCCGGACAAGTTGATGATGTGGAGCGAGGACGCAGTCCCGCATCGCGAGTGCGTGGCCTGCGGTTATTCCGACACGCTGAATGAACAAGGTCTGTCAGTGCCCAAGGAATTGGGTACGCGGGTCAACACCTCGGCACTGAAGGTGCCGGATGCCAAGGTGCAGGCCGTGCAGTTTTTTCCGAACCCGAAGTTGAAGAAAAAGCCAGACGAGCAACACTGAGTGATGGAAACCACCTTCCACTGCGCCATGCAGTGGGAGGTATTACTTACTCGACATGGGCCGACTTGAACCAGTTCTTCATCGAACAACTGGCAAATGGACTGGTACTGCAATCACCATTGGCCAGCGCCGTACGAAGTTTGTCGACATCGGCCTGCATCATGTAGCGAATGCCATCCTTGAAGTGGGTGCTGTCGCCAAAACCGCCCTGGGTCATTTCACTCAGCGCATCTTCCTTGCTCCAGCCCTGCACCACCACCCGGTACATCGCCGCCATCAGGCCAGTGCGGTCCGAGCCGTGTTTGCAGTGCATAAGAACAGGGCCTTTGGCCTCGGCGGTCTGAATCGCGCGAATGGCCTTGAGTACATCACTGTCATCCACGTGATTGGTCCGGTAGGGCAGCTGTATCTGCGTGATTCCGGGTGTGGACAACCAGCTTGAGTCCGGTTCAGGCAGGAAGTTGATAACGGTGGCAACCTTGAGTTTCTCCAGCAACGGCACAGCCCCCTTGTCCGGCAACGCGCTGCGATAGAGGGTCGGGGACATCTGATAGAGGTTGTACTGAACCTCCACCGATTGAGCCCAGTCTGCGGGACGGGGTAAAGCAGTATCGTCAGCGTAGGCCAGCGTCAGGTTGAAAAGTGTGGCCAACGACAAAAAAAGCATCGCGGGTAAAAGGCGCAGTAGGGGCATGCTCAGGTTGACCGTGAAGTGTAGAAAAGTAACCGACAGCCTGAACCTGGGACAGTCAAAAGCCTGTGAGGCCACTGTCAAAGAAACGTGAATCAAATAGCGGATGTCCGACGCAGAGGGGCATCCGGGGTATTGCAGTCGACGTATCCGACCTCGCTGATTGACGTTATATATAAGGGGAAACTCTAATTTTTATTGATGCATTAGTTTCGAGACAAACGTTGGCAGGGACTGAATCAACAGTGGGCGATAAACCAGGCCTGCATATAGACTCATGCAGGCCTGGCAATAACTATCAACTTCAGGGATTTACAATACTGGAATAAGCCTTGGCCAGAGCCAGCAGTTTTGCCTTGTCGTCATTATCGATATCGCCATCCCCGTCCACATCGCTGTTGACGGTCTTGATAGTGAAGGACCGGCCAGCATCGCTGGAAACCGCTGTCACAAAGACGGAGTCGACCAGTGCTGCGGTCTGCACCTCATTTACCGGATCCCACTCCAACTCTTTACGGGCAAGTTGCATCGATACCTGAGCTTCATGAGGGTTGGTAATGTTTGGCGCCAGCAGTTGCAAGAAAATACCGCGCTGATTAAAAAATGACATGATTAGTTCCTTCTAATTATTGATCCACGACAACTTCGTGTGGGGCGGATAGTACTGGCTATTTTTGTAAGTACGCCACTTGGTATATGTTTCTCGCGATGACTGCCGCGGGACTTTTTTGATCATTGGTTAGTTTTTTAGTTTGTTTCATTTATCTCGGGCATGAAGCTGCCGAACGGCACTGGTCTGTCGTTTGATGTTCGGATACTGTATGCACATACAGCTATAGGGCTTTTATCGATGAATACGCCTCTGCCACCCCGCGGCCGCGGTACCGCCACCAATCCGCACAACCGCTTTGCGCCCAATCGTTCGGTGGCCGAGGATGACGGCTGGTATCAGGAAGCGCCAATCACCCAAGGCACCGAGGTGCGTATCGAGAAGGCGAAAACCATCATCACCCGCAACAACTCGCCGGATCTGCCCTTCGACCGCTCGATCAACCCCTACCGCGGCTGCGAACACGGTTGCATCTATTGCTACGCACGGCCCAGCCATGCCTATTGGGACATGTCGCCGGGGCTGGATTTCGAAACCAGGCTGATCGCCAAGACCAACGCCGCCGACGTGCTGGAAGAGCAACTGTCCAGGCGTGGCTATCAATGCGCGCCGATCAACCTGGGCTCCAACACCGACCCTTATCAGCCGATCGAACGCGAACACAGAATCACCCGCAGGATTCTCGAAGTGCTGCTGCGTTACCGCCATCCGGTGACCATCATCACCAAGGGCTCGCTGATTCTTCGCGATCTGGACTTGCTGGCCGAACTCGCCGAACAAAGGCTGGTAGCGGTGATGATCAGCTTGACCACGCTGGATGATGAACTCAAACGCATTCTCGAACCGCGCGCCGCGGCACCCAAGGCACGACTGCGGGCGATCCGGGTGATGCGCGAAGCCGGGATTCCGGTGGGCGTTTTGTGTTCACCGATGATTCCAATGATCAACGACAGCGAACTCGAAAGCCTGTTGACCGAAGCCCATGCGGCCGGCGCGCAAAGCGCGGCCTACATGATGTTGCGCCTGCCGCTGGAAGTGGCACCGTTGTTCGAGGAATGGTTGGCCGCCCACTATCCTCAGCGTGCAGCTCATGTGTTGAGCCTGATCCGCCAGAGCCGTGGCGGTGAACTCTACGACAGTCGGTTTGGTGCTCGAATGCGCGGTGAGGGTCCGTTTGCCGATCTGTTGGCACAACGCTTTGCCAAAACCATCAAACGCCTGGGACTCAATCATCGGGAAGGTTTCAATCTGGATTGCGAAGCCTTTTGTCCGCCGGGCCGCCAAATGTCGTTGATTTAAGGACAATTGGACCTATGGTGGAGTAGTGAAAAAGGCATGTCAGGTTTAGGGTGGTCACGCTTCCTGTGACCTGGAACGCACGTTCTAGAGCGCTTGATTCAGTTTGAGTTAAGTTTCGGCAGTTACCTTGTTCATCGAGTGACTGATGGGTCGGGATTCTCGACCTGGATGTTTTTTAAACAGCCACTGGCTTCACATCGGACAAAACGGGAAAATTCCCCTGACTCCGCCAAAGAGGATGAATCATGAGTGACAAGGATAAACAGCCGTTGGCTGTGTCGGCTTCAGCCCAACCCGAGGCGGAAACCGCCGATGCAGCGCTGCAGCATATCGTTGACGGTTTTTTGCACTTTCATCACGAGATCTTTCCGCAACAGGAAGAACTCTTCAAAAAACTCGCCACGGCCCAGCGGCCTCGGGCGATGTTCATCGCGTGCGCCGATTCACGCATCGTTCCCGAACTGATTACCCAAAGCGCCCCCGGCGACCTGTTCGTGACCCGTAACGTCGGCAACGTCGTGCCTCCTTATGGGCAAATGAACGGCGGCGTTTCCACGGCCATCGAATACGCGGTGCTGGCCCTCGGCGTGCAGCACATCATTATCTGCGGGCACTCCGACTGTGGCGCCATGCGCGCGGTACTCAACCCGCAGAGCCTGGAAAAGATGCCGACGGTCAAAGCCTGGCTGCGGCATGCCGAAGTGGCGAAAACCATGGTCCAGGACAACTGCCATTGCACGGATGAAAACGAGAGCATGCACATTCTCACCGAAGAGAATGTGATCGCTCAGTTGCAACATTTGCGCACGCACCCATCAGTGGCTTCGCGCATGGCAAACGGTCAGCTGTTTATCCATGGTTGGGTCTACAACATCGAAACCAGCGAAATCCAGGCTTACGACGCGGACCAGGGTTGTTTCCTGCCGCTCGATGGCAGCCATCCAATACCAGTGGCGACGCCCAAGGCGCGCTTCTAAATACTTCGTGTCCTGTCTCACAAACAGTATTTGCGAGTCAGGACACTAGATCCCCGTGTGGTTTAGCCAAGACTGCTGATCAGGCAGCCGGCTTTGCCACGCCTGAAGAAAACTTCGGGAGAGTCACCATGCGTGCTGCTCAATTAAAAGCTGTTCTGCCACGGGAGCTGCTGGCTTCGGTGGTTGTGTTTCTGGTTGCCCTGCCTTTGTGCATGGGCATCGCCATCGCCTCGGGGCTGCCGCCGGCCAAAGGCCTGATCACCGGCATCATCGGTGGACTCGTGGTCGGCTGGCTCGCCGGTTCGCCGCTGCAAGTCAGCGGCCCGGCAGCGGGTCTGGCGGTATTGGTGTTCGAACTGGTGCGCCAGCATGGTATCGCCATGCTCGGGCCGATCCTGCTGCTGGCGGGTTTTCTGCAACTGGTGGCCGGGCGTTTGAAACTCGGTTGCTGGTTTCGGGTTACGGCACCGGCTGTGGTGTACGGCATGCTCGCCGGGATTGGGGTACTGATCGTGCTGTCACAGGCGCATGTAATGCTCGACGCCGTGCCCAAACCCTCGGGGCTGGATAATCTGGCGGCTTTCCCGGCTGCAGTGATTCAGGCTTTGCCTTCGTTTGGCTGGCAAGCCGGTTTACTCGGGCTGTCGACCATTGCCGTGATGTGGCTGTGGGAAAAACTGCGCCCGCATTCCCTGCGTTTCGTTCCCGGTGCATTACTTGGAGTCGGTCTGGCAACGATCGCCAGCCTGGTACTCGCATTGCAAGTCAAACGGGTGGAAGTCCCGGCTAACCTGGCACAAGCCATCGATTGGCTGCGCCCGGCGGATCTGCTCAATCTCGCAGACCCGGCCCTGCTGATCGCCGCCTTCGCCGTGGCCTTTATCGCCAGCGCCGAAACCCTGCTCTCGGCCGCTGCCGTGGACCGCATGCACAGCGGCCAGCGCTCGGACTTCGACCGCGAATTGTCGGCGCAAGGTGTGGGCAACATGCTGTGTGGTCTGCTCGGCGCGCTGCCGATGACCGGGGTGATCGTGCGCAGCTCAGCCAACGTTCAGGCCGGCGCCACCACCCGACTGTCGACAGTGTTTCATGGCCTGTGGTTGCTGGCTTTCGTGCTGCTGCTATCGAGCGTGCTGCAAAGCATTCCGGTGGCGAGTCTGGCGGGGGTGCTGGTTTACACCGGCTTCAAACTGGTGGACCTCAAGGCCTTTCGCGGCCTGGGCCGTTATGGCCGGATGCCGATGTTCACCTATGCGGCGACTGCACTGGCAATCATCTTCACCGACCTGCTGACGGGCGTGCTGATCGGCTTCGGCCTGACGCTGGCCAAACTGGCCTGGAAGGCTTCGCGCCTGAAGATCAGCCTGATCGATCTGCCGGCGGACGGCGAGATGGAACTGCGACTGGTGGGAGCGGCGACCTTCCTCAAGGTGCCAGCGCTGACCCAAGTGCTGGGAACCATTCCGGCGGGCGCAACAGTACATGTGCCACTCAATAACCTGAGCTACATCGATCACTCGTGCCTTGAGTTGCTGGAGGAGTGGGGCCGGGCCAATGCGGCCAAGGGTTCGAAGCTGTTGATTGAAGCGCGGGGGTTGAAGCGCAGATTGGAGGGGCGTTTGCGTACCACCACCGGCATTGGCTCAACGGCGGGTTGAAGCAAACCTCTGTAGGAGCGAGCGGTGCGGCGATCCGACTTGCCCGCAAAGCTTTTGGCGTACTCGAGGACGCCTTCGCGGGTAAGCCTCGCTCCTACAGGGGTTACATAGACTTACGCCGCTGGTTGATCCAGTTCCAGGCCCACGCCCAATTGGCGCGACAGGCATGGCCAGCGTTTCCACGCGGCGCCGGTGTCCGGGCTGCTGAGCTTCTCGCGGTAGGCCTCTACCGACTCCAGTGCGAAACTTTCATCGCCAAGCATCTCGTCCACAGCGTGATGCACCGCCTCATCCAGTTGATTGGCAAACTCTTCGCCGATCAGTTGATGGGCAATCAGGTTGGCAACAGTCATGTCCAAGGGGATCAGTGGCTGGCCAAAATGCTTGATGTACAGGTCATTGACCTCTTCGACCAACCGATGCGCCAGATAGGCTTCGTCCAGCAGGCTGTCCAGGCCAACGTGACCGGCCATGATCACCGGTGGCTTGAGAAAGAACTGCTCGGCGATTCTCAGCACTGGTTGGATCTGTGACTCGATGCCCGCTTCCCTGGCGACTTCATTGGCTGCATCCAGCAGGTCTGGCACTTGTTCTATATACGCGGCCACAAAACGCGTCATCACGCCGTTGGCGTCGACATCCGGCAACTGGATGGCGGAGTGAAGGTGCGGCAGTTGAGTTTCCAGCTGACGAGTCAGCAGGCCGGTCTCGGCTTCGTGTTGTTGGGCTTTTTGGATCTGCTCGCGCAATGCGGCGGTGTTCATGAAAACTCCAGGAAACAAGGCAATGAAATAGGGAAGACATAACTTAGCTGGCTTATGAAAGAGGCTAAGATCCATTTGTCATAATTATTTCATCCTTGAGACATCAGGGTTATATCGATTTGCCACCATTCGTCTACATCCTTCTCCATTCGTGACCTGGAACGCAAGTCCAGGCTGTTTCGGATGATTTACGCCATCGCATTGCCAGGTGGCAGTCGCTGTCTATACTCGGTTCTGAATGGAGTTAGCTGATGACGCCCGACTGCATATGCAGCAAGGCTCGGCGATTCAAGTTCGTAGTCTGAAAAAGCCGCTCCCTTGCCGCAGGTGAAAGCCGGCGGGATAAAAAGAACTATAAGGGGAACCCGCAATGATGCGACATCCACATGTCTGGATGGGCCTCCTGTTGTGGTCGATTTTCAGTCAGGCGCAAGCGGCCTGGACTGTGAATATGGCGCCTGGAGCGACTGAAATCAGTCACGCAGTATTCGATCTGCACATGACCATTTTCTGGATCTGTGTAGTGATCGGCATCATCGTCTTCGGCGCCATGTTCTGGTCGATGATGGTCCACCGCCGCTCTACCGGGCAGGTGGCCGCCAAATTTCATGAAAGCACTACCGTTGAAATCCTCTGGACCGTCGTGCCCTTGCTTATTCTGGTGGCGATGGCGATTCCCGCAACGATCACGCTGATCAAAATGTACGACAACACTGAGCCGGACCTCGATATCCAGGTCACCGGTTATCAGTGGAAGTGGCACTACAAATACCTGGGCCAGGACGTCGAGTTTTTCAGCAACCTGACCACCCCCGCCGATCAGATCCACAACAAAGAAGCCAAGGGCGAACATTACCTGCTGGAGGTCGACAAGCCGCTGGTGCTGCCGATCGGTGCCAAGGTGCGATTCCTGGTGACCTCCGCCGACGTCATCCATTCCTGGTGGGTGCCGGCCTTCGCGGTCAAGCGCGATGCGATTCCGGGCTTCGTCAATGAATCCTGGACCCGCGTCGACAAACCCGGCATCTACCGCGGCCAGTGCGCCGAGCTGTGTGGCAAGGACCACGGCTTCATGCCGATCGTGGTCGATGTCAAGACCAAGGCCGATTACGAAACCTGGCTGGGCGAGCGCAAGGCAGAGGCTGCGCAGCTCAAAGAGCTGACCAGCAAGGAATGGACCCTCGACGAACTCAAGGAGCGCGGCGACAAGGTCTATCACACCACCTGCGTGGCCTGTCACCAGGCCGAAGGCCAGGGCCTGCCGCCGATGTTCCCGGCACTCAAGGGCTCGAAAATCGCCACCGGCCCGATCAAGGATCACCTGAGCACTGTCTTCCACGGCAAGCCCGGCACCGCCATGGCGGCGTTCGGCAAGCAGCTCTCGGAAGTCGATATCGCAGCGGTCGTGACCTACGAACGTAACGCCTGGGGCAACAACAAGGGCGACATGGTCACCCCTAAAGAAGTGCTGGAGCTGAAACAGGCGGAAAGCAAATGACCCGGTCTATTGCGCACTCAGGAAATCGGCCGGGGCATGACGCCCCGGTCCGCCCAGCCCATCCGTTTGCAGGAGACAGGACATGACCGCTGTAGTCGATGACCATGTTCATACCGGCACCGCCCACGCCCACGGCCCCGCCAAAGGCCTGATGCGCTGGGTGCTGACCACCAACCACAAGGATATCGGCACGCTGTACCTGTGGTTTGCATTCTCCATGTTCCTGCTGGGCGGCTCGTTCGCCATGGTGATCCGGGCCGAGCTGTTCCAGCCAGGACTGCAAATCGTCCAGCCGGAATTTTTCAACCAGATGACCACCATGCACGGCCTGGTGATGGTTTTCGGTGCAGTGATGCCGGCCTTCGTCGGCCTCGCCAACTGGATGATCCCGTTGATGATCGGCGCGCCGGATATGGCCTTGCCGCGGATGAACAACTTCAGTTTCTGGCTGTTGCCGGCGGCGTTCATCCTGATGGTATCGACCCTGTTCACCCCCGGCGGCGGTCCGAACTTCGGCTGGACCTTCTACGCACCGCTGTCGACGACCTATGCGCCGGAAAGCGTGACGTTCTTCATCTTCGCCATCCACTTGATGGGGATCAGTTCGATCATGGGCGCGATCAACGTGATCGCGACCATCCTCAACCTGCGCGCCCCCGGCATGACGTTGATGAAAATGCCGCTGTTCGTCTGGACCTGGCTGATCACCGCGTTCCTGCTGATCGCGGTGATGCCGGTGCTGGCCGGTTGCGTGACCATGATGCTGATGGACATCCACTTTGGTACCAGCTTCTTCAGTGCCGCCGGTGGCGGGGATCCGGTGCTGTTCCAGCACGTGTTCTGGTTCTTCGGTCATCCTGAGGTGTACATCATGATCCTGCCGGCCTTCGGCGCGGTCAGCTCGATCATTCCGGCCTTTTCACGCAAACCTTTGTTTGGCTACACCTCGATGGTCTACGCCACGGCGAGTATCGCGTTCCTGTCATTCATCGTTTGGGCGCACCACATGTTCGTGGTCGGCATTCCGCTGGTGGGCGAGTTGTTCTTCATGTACGCCACGCTGCTGATCGCGGTGCCCACCGGAGTCAAGGTGTTCAACTGGGCCAGCACCATGTGGCAGGGCTCGCTGACCTTCGAGACACCGATGCTGTTCGCCGTGGCGTTTGTCATCCTGTTCACCATTGGCGGGTTCTCCGGGCTGATGCTGGCCATCGCCCCGGCGGACTTCCAGTACCAGGACACCTACTTCGTGGTCGCGCATTTCCACTATGTGCTGGTGCCGGGAGCGATCTTCGGGATCTTCGCCTCGGCCTATTACTGGATGCCGAAGTGGACCGGCCACATGTACGACGAAACCCTCGGCAAGTTGCACTTCTGGCTGTCGTTCATCGGCATGAACATGGCGTTCTTCCCGATGCACTTCGTGGGGCTGGCGGGCATGCCGCGACGGATTCCGGACTACAACCTGCAATTCGCCGACTTCAACATGGTGTCGTCGATTGGCGCGTTCATGTTCGGCGCCACGCAGATTTTCTTCCTGTTCATCGTGATCAAGACCATTCGCGGCGGCGAGCCGGCACCGGCCAAGCCGTGGGACGGTGCCGAAGGCCTGGAATGGAGCATTCCGTCGCCGGCGCCGTATCACACGTTCACCACACCGCCGGAAGTGAAATGAAACGCTTCGGCCTTGTGGGAGCTTGCCCGTGGCGAGGGGGCTTGCCCCCGTTGGGCTGCGAAGCAGCCCTAAAATCTCTGATGTTCCAGGATTTTGTGAGTGCTACGCACTCAAACGGGGGCAAGCCCCCTCGCCACGGGCCCGCTCCCACAGGGTTCTCGGTGGAGGTTAGAAATCATGGCTGATTCGATTTCGATGAAGAAACTGGTCACCCGCCTGTTGCTGGTGGTGGTGGCGATGTTTATCTTCGGCTTTGCCCTGGTGCCGATCTACGACGTGATGTGCAAGGCGTTCGGCATCAATGGCAAAACCGCCGGGCAGTATGAAGGCGAGCAAACGGTCGACGCCTCGCGGCAGGTTCGCGTGCAGTTTCTGTCGACCAACGCCGCAGACATGACTTGGGATTTTTATCCCAAGAGCGATGAGCTGACCGCTCACCCGGGGGCGGTGAACGAGATGATTTTTATCGCCCACAACCCCACCGACCGGCCGATGAGCGCCCAGGCGGTGCCGAGCATTGCACCCAGCAACGCAGCCGCGTACTTCCACAAGACCGAATGTTTCTGCTTTACCCAGCAAGTGCTGCAGCCCGGTCAACGCATCGAGATGCCGGTACGGTTCATCGTTGACCGCGATATGCCCAAGGAAGTGAAGCACTTGACGCTGTCCTACACGCTGTTCGATATCACCGCACGTCATCCGCCCGTGGCTGTTGCAGCAAGCACCGGTGGCTAGGCGTTAAAGCGTGCCCGATAAGGAGAACAATAAATGGCAACTCATGAACATTATTACGTTCCAGCCCAGAGCAAATGGCCGATTATCGCCACGGTCGGCATGCTGGTCACGGTGTTCGGCCTGGGCACCTGGTTCAACGACCTGAAGGCGGCGCGGCCGGAATCCCACGGCCCGCTGATCTTTTTCGTCGGTGGGCTGCTGCTGGCCTACATGCTGTTCGGCTGGTTCGGCACGGTGATCAAGGAAAGTCGCCAGGGGTTGTACAGCGCTCAGATGGATCGCTCGTTCCGCTGGGGCATGAGCTGGTTCATTTTCTCCGAGGTGATGTTCTTCATCGCCTTTTTCGGTGCGTTGTTTTATGTGCGCAACATCGCGGGGCCGGCACTGGGCGGTGAAGGCACCAAAGGCATCGCTCACATGCTGTGGCCGGCGTTTGAATTCACCTGGCCGCTGCTGAACAACCCGGACTCAAAACTCTTTCCTCCCCCCAAGGAAGTCATCAGCCCCTGGGGCCTGCCGCTGCTCAATACCGTGCTGCTGGTGAGCTCCAGCGTCACCGTGACCATTGCTCACCATGCCTTGAAAAAAGGCCACCGTGGCGCACTGAAAATCTGGCTGGCGCTGACCGTGTTGCTCGGTTGTGCGTTCCTCGGTTTCCAGGCCGAAGAATACCTGCACGCCTACCACGAGTTGGGCCTGACCCTGGGGTCCGGCATCTACGGCGCGACCTTCTTCATGCTCACCGGTTTCCACGGTGCTCACGTGACCATCGGCACCATCATCCTGTTCGTGATGCTGATGCGCATCATGCGCGGGCACTTCGATGCCGACCATCAATTCGGCTTCGAGGCGGCGAGCTGGTACTGGCACTTCGTGGACGTGGTGTGGATCGGTCTGTTCGTTTTCGTCTACGTGCTCTGAGCCTTGGCTCTCATGACTACCAAGGCACGTGGGACACCAACTGGCCGCTGAAAAAACCCCAGGCGATCAAGCCGACAGTGGCGGCGGCCAGCGCGACACGAACACTCAAGGCGATGACCAGGCGATTCGAGCGGCTGTCGTCCTTGACCAGAAAAAACAGGCCGCTGAACAGGCTGACAACCGTGGCAATCAGCATCAGGACGATGGCTGCTTTGAGCATGGGGACACTCCGGGGGGACAGGCGATGCATTTGAGTATAGCTATCGCGACGACCGACTTTCTGGCGACGCCATGAAGCGCTTCCGCCCGGGCCTCGTGCCGACCCTGGTGGTCGCGGCTCTGCTGCCCTTGCTGGTGTCACTCGGGTTCTGGCAATTGAGCCGGGGTGCGGAGAAAAGCGCACTGCTGCAAAGCTACGCCGAGCGCCGAGCGGCCGAACCGATGGCCAGCACCGAACTGCAACACACCGAAGATCCGGCCTTCCGCCGGGTTCGCCTGCACGGCCAGTTCGATGCCGAGCACAGCCTGCTGCTGGACAACCGTCAGCGCGACGGCAAGGTCGGGGTCGAGTTGCTGCAACCGTTTCAGGATCAGGCCACCGGGCTCTGGCTGCTGGTCAATCGCGGCTGGTTGCCGTGGCCGGATCGGCGCACACCGCCGTCATTCACCACACCGGCTCAGGCATTGAGCCTCGACGCCTGGGTCTACGTCTCCCCTGGCGCAACGTTCCAACTGCACGCCGACCCGAACGCCACAACCTGGCCACAACTGATCACCGCCGTTGAGCCGGCCAGGCTATGGACGGCACTTGACCGTGACGGTTTCGCCTACGAATTACGCGCGCAGAGCGGTCCCGCGACCTACCAGGCCGATTGGCCGGTGGTGGCCATGGGGCCGGAAAAACACTTGGCTTATGCCGTGCAGTGGTTCGCCCTGTCGATAGCCCTGCTCGGCCTTTACCTCTATCTCGGCTGGCACAACGCAAAGGAGAACAATAATGGGAGTGGCCATGAATCCACCCGGCATGTCTGAGGCAAAAACACCGGTAAATCGGCGGCGCGGGCGCTTGCAGTTGTTGCTGATCCTATTGGGGGTGATCGGTCCGATGATCCTCGCCACCGGCATGTACAAATTGCAGTTCTGGGTGCCGGAGGGCCGCAGTTATCACGGTGAACTGATCGGCAACGGCCAGACCCGCGCCGACATCGGCGTACAGGCGCAAGAAGACCGCTGGCAGTTGCTGGTGACGGCACCCAAAGAGTGTTCAGTGGACTGCCAGCAGATGGTTTATCTGGCGCGGCAGATCCAGATCGGCCTCGGTCGCGATGCTTTGCGCGCCAGCCATGCGCTGGCCGTCGCGCAACCGCTGAACAGTGAGTACGAAGCTAAACTTCAACGTGAGTATCCGCAGCTGCAACGCTATTCATTGGACCTGCCGTCCTACATCAAAGGCGCTCAGAGCAATGACACACCGCACCTGTGGATCATCGACCCTCACGGCAATCTGGTGCTGCGCTACGACCCGACCGTGAAGGGCAAGGACCTGCTCAACGACCTGCGTCACCTGCTGAAACTGTCGAACATCGGATAAGGGCATCGTCATGGCCAAACCTGGATTTCGCCTCGCGCTGTTTGCCACCTTGCTGGCACTGATTGTGGTGTTGCTCGGCGCCTACACACGCCTGACCCACGCAGGCCTCGGCTGTCCGGACTGGCCCGGTTGCTACGGCTTTATCAGCGTGCCGAAAAGCGAAGCCCAACTGGCCCATGCCGAACTGCATTTTCCAGACACACCAGTGGAAGCCCATAAGGGCTGGAACGAGATGCTCCATCGCTACTTCGCCGGCACGCTGGGGCTGCTGATCGCGGTGCTGGCGGGCCGCGCCTGGACCCATCGCCATCATCCGGGGCAACCGGTGAAGCTCCCGTTGTTTGTGTTGGCGGTGGTACTCGCCCAAGCGGCGTTCGGCATGTGGACGGTGACGCTCAAGCTGTGGCCGCAAGTGGTTACCGGGCATTTGCTCGGAGGCTTTGCGACCTTGAGCCTGTTGTTTCTCCTGACCTTGCGCCTGTCCGGCGTGTTGCCTGCGCTGACCGTGCCACGGCGTTTGCAGTACTGGGCAACCGCCGGCTTGCTGCTGGTGATCCTGCAAATTGCCCTTGGTGGCTGGGTCAGCTCCAATTACGCGGCGGTGGCCTGCATCGACTTTCCGACGTGCCACGGACAATGGCTGCCACCGACTGATTTCGCCAACGGTTTTCACCTGAGCCAACACATCGGGCCGAATTACCTGGGCGGGCAGCTGGACAGCGATGCCCGCACCGCGATTCATCTGACTCATCGCATCGGCGCGTTGCTGGTCACCCTCGTTCTGCTCGGTCTGGCCTGGCAACTGAAGGTCATCGGCATGACGCGCCTGGCCACCATGGTGCTGATCGCCCTTGCAGCACAGATCACCCTGGGCATCAGCAACGTGGTGTTCCACCTACCGTTGCCGGTGGCCGTTGCCCACAACGCTGGCGGCGCAGCGCTGTTGCTGACGATGGTGCTGGTCAATTATCACGCGCGAACCAGCCTGGTTCGGGTCAAGCATCAGCCTCCTCGGCGCTGGCGTCTACGCCTGCGTAAACACTCGGCCGGGCCCACAACAATAAAAGGAGAGATGCCATGGCGATTCTGACCGGCGAACGTCGCAGTCAGGCGATCTGGCGAGATTACCTGGAGCTGACCAAGCCCAAAGTGGTGGTGTTGATGCTCATTACCTCGCTGGTCGGCATGTTCCTCGCGACCCGCGCCGGGGTGCCATGGACGGTGCTGGTGTTCGGCAATCTGGGGATCGCCTTGTGTGCCGGCGGCGCGGCGGCGGTCAACCATGTGGTGGACCGGCGCATCGATGCGGTCATGGCCCGCACCCACAAACGCCCGCTGGCCGAAGGTCGGGTATCGCCGAGCGCGGCATTGACCTTCGCCCTGGTGCTGGCGGTGCTCGGCCAGGTCTTGCTGCTGACCTTCACCAATCCACTGACCGCGTGGCTGACCCTCGCGTCCCTGCTCGGCTATGCCGTGGTCTACACCGGTTTCCTGAAACGCGCGACGCCGCAGAACATCGTCATCGGCGGCCTGGCCGGCGCTGCCCCGCCATTGCTCGGCTGGACTGCCGCCACCGGTCACGTCAGCGCCGAACCGTTGCTCCTGGTGTTGATCATCTTCGCCTGGACCCCGCCGCACTTCTGGGCATTGGCGATTCATCGCAAGGAGGAATACGCCAAGGCTGACATTCCGATGCTGCCGGTGACCCATGGCGAGCACTACACCAAAGTCCACATCCTGCTTTATACCTTTGCGCTACTGGCCGTCAGCCTGATGCCCTACGTGATCCACATGAGCGGCGTGCTCTACCTGATGTGTGCCCTCGTACTGGGCGCGAGGTTTCTGCAATGGGCCGTGGTGCTGTACCGTGGCACTCGGCCGCACGCGGCGATCAACACGTTCAAGTACTCTATTTACTACTTGTTCCTGCTGTTTATCGCGCTGCTCGTAGACCACTACTTACTGTTGAACCTATGACTCGAACCCAGAAAACCGTCTTCATTCTCGTCGCCTTGATCGCGCTGATCCTGGGCCTGACCATCAATAAAGTACTGACCGGAAAAAACCAGGGTGACCCGACGGCACTGATCGATGCGGGGATCATCCTGTTACCCCAAAGCCGTAACCTGCCGGACGTGAAGATGACCGATCAGGACGGTAAACCTGTGGCAGTCAACGAGCTGAAAGGCAAGTGGAGCTTGCTGTTCTTCGGCTACACCTTCTGCCCGGACATCTGCCCGACCACCCTCGCCCAACTGCGGCAGATCAAGAGCGAACTGCCGGCGGATGCCGTGGACAAGTTGCAGGTGGTGCTGGTCAGCGTCGACCCGAATCGCGACACGCCCAAGCAACTGAAGCAGTACCTGGGTTACTTCGATCCACAGTTCATCGGGCTGACCGCGTCCTCGGTCGAAGACATTCAGAAATTGGCTAATGCAGTGAGTATTCCGTTCATTCCGGCGGACACCAGCAAGCCTAACTACACCGTCGATCATAGCGGCAACCTGGCGGTGATCGGGCCGGACGGGACTCAACGCGGATTCATTCGCGCACCGTTGAACAACCAGAAACTGGTGCTGCAGTTGCCAGTGATGCTCCATCGCCAATAAGCACCGCACCCCTGGCTCCTCCTACAGGGGTGGTATTTCAGGCATAAAAAAACGGGGACGCAATCAATGCGTCCCCGTTTTTTTTTACTGCGTCAGATCAGAACGCCGGCAATACCGCGCCCTTGTACTTCTCTGTGATGAATTTTTTGACTTCCGGGCTGTGCAAGGCAGCAACCAGTTTCTGCATCGCCACGCTGTCCTTGTCGTCCGGACGGGCAACGAGAATGTTCACGTACGGCGAGTCGCTGCCTTCGATGATCAGCGCGTCCTTGGACGGATCGAGCTTGGCTTCTAGCGCGTAGTTGGTGTTGATCAGCGCCAGGTCGACCTGAGTCAGCACGCGCGGGATGGTCGCGGCTTCCAGTTCGCGGAATTTCAAGTCTTTGGTGTTCTCGGTGATGTCCTTCACGGTCGACAGGATGTTGTTCGAATCCTTCAACTTGATCAGGCCAGCCTTCGCCAGCAGCAACAGCGCACGGCCGCCATTGGTGGCGTCGTTCGGAATCACCACGTTGGCGCCGCCTGGCAGTTCGGTCAGCGCTTTGTACTTGCTGGAATAAGCGCCCAGCGGCTCCAGGTGCACGCCGGCAACGCTGACGAGGTTGGTGCCCTTGGCCTTGTTGAACTCATCCAGGTACGGCTGGTGCTGGAAGAAGTTGGCGTCCAGACGCTTCTCGGCCACCTGCACGTTCGGCTGGATGTAGTCGGTGAAGACTTTGACTTTCAGGTCCACGCCTTCTTTGGCCAGGGCCGGTTTAACGAATTCAAGGATTTCCGCGTGCGGCACCGGGGTGGCTGCGACTGTCAGGGTGTCGGCAGCGTGTGCGGAAAAGGCTGCAACGGCAGCGAATGCGACGAGTAGTTTTTTCATTCGGCTAACTCCTTGTGAGGCGCCAGTCTTCGGCGCCTGCCAGCGAATGGCCGGCTCATGTCTTAAGTGAGAACTGTTTATTTGCGGGAGAAATGAACCACCAGCTTGTCGCCGACGGTTTGCAGCACTTGAACCAGTACCAGCAGCAACACGACGGTGACCACCATCACGTCCGTCTGGAAACGCTGGTAACCGAAACGGATCGCCAGGTCACCCAGGCCGCCGGCGCCAACCACACCGGCCATTGCCGTGTAGGACACCAGTGTAATAGCGGTCACTGTAATTGCCGCGAAGATGCCCGGGCGGGCTTCCGGCAGCAAGGCGTTGGTGATGATCTGACGTGTCGTTGCCCCCATGGCCTGGGTCGCTTCGATGATGCCGCGATCCACTTCACGCAGGGCGGTTTCCACCAGTCGTGCGAAGAACGGCGTGGCGCCCACCACCAGTGGTGGAATCGCGCCGGCAACACCCAGGGAGGTGCCGGTGATCAACACGGTGAACGGAATCATCACGATCAGCAGAATAATGAACGGCAGCGAACGCAGAATGTTCACTACCAGCGACAGCAGCGCATAGACGCCTTTGGCTTCCAGCAACTGACGCGGGCTGCACAGGAACAACAGCACGCCCAGCGGCAGGCCCAGCAGGACGGTGAACAACAGCGAACCGCCGAGCATCAGCAGGGTATCGCCGGTGGCCAGCCAGATTTCGTACCAGTCGATATTGGAAAAGAAACTCATCAGGACTTCCATCAGCGCAGCACCTCCATGTGGACATCAGCTGCGGTGAAATGGGCGAATGCCGCTTCCATGTCGCCACCGGTGACGGCCAGGGTCAATTGGCCGTACGGAACCTCTTTGATGCGATCGATACGCCCGGCCAGGATGCTGTAGTCCACGCCCGTTTCCCGAGCGACGGTCCCCAGCAACGGCGCGTAGGTCGCTTCGCCCTGGAAGGTCAGACGCACGATGCGCCCCGGTACATGGGCGAAGTCGTCACGCTGTTCGCTTTCGTCGATCTGCTCGTCTTCCTGCACGAAGCGCTTGGTGGTCGGATGCTTGGGATGCAGGAACACCTCGGCCACCGAACCTTGTTCGACGATCTGGCCGGCATCCATCACCGCCACCTGATCGCAGACCCGACGGATCACATCCATTTCGTGGGTGATCAGGACGATGGTCAGTTTCAGTTCGCGGTTGATCTCGGCCAGCAGTTGCAGGACCGACGCCGTGGTTTGCGGGTCCAGGGCACTGGTGGCTTCATCGCACAACAGGATTTTCGGTTTGGTTGCCAGGGCGCGGGCGATGCCGACGCGCTGCTTCTGACCACCAGACAGTTGCGCCGGGTACTTTTTCGCGTGGTCGGACAGGCCGACCCGCGCCAGCAACTGCGCCACACGCTGGTCGATCTCGCTGCGCGACAATTCACCGGCGAGGGTCAGCGGCAACGCGACGTTGTCGGCAACGGTCTTGGACGCCAGCAGGTTGAAGTGCTGGAAAATCATCCCGACCTGCTGACGGAAGCGCCGCAGGCTATTGGTATCCAGCGCCGTGACCTCTTCGCCATCGACGATGATTTTGCCGCCACTGGCGTTTTCCAGGCGGTTGATCAGGCGCAACAGAGTACTTTTCCCCGCGCCGGAATGGCCGATCAGACCAAAGACCTGACCATTCTCGATGGTCAGACTGGTCGGATGCAGAGCGGGAATATCTTTACCGGCGACGCGGTAAGTTTTGTGGACGTTTTGAAACTCGATCACGTAGCGAACCTTGTGGGGCGCGTTGGAAAAGGATCAGCGGTTAGCCGGGCGGGCATTTTAGCCTGTCCGTATAGAGGTTCTTAGCATTTATTTCGCATTCAACCAGCGATTTGGCAATAACGCGATCAAAGGTAGGGAGCCAAAGGCCAAGGCGATTCCGGCTTGAGGATCTTTATCGAATAGGGGGACGCCTTCGCGGGCAAGCCTCGCTCCTACAGATTTAGCGTAAACAACACCAGACCTGTAGGAGCGAGGCTTGCCCGCGAAGCTTTTAAGGCTTGCGCGGACTCAAAACCATCTGCGCCGGGATGTTGCGCAGAATCTGCTTCTGCAGCTTCAGATCAAACTCCGCATCCAGTTTCTTCACCCGCTTGGTCAGCAGCGTGGCCAGCCAAGAGTAATCCTGAGTGCGCGGAGCCTGAATACTCACGTCGCACTGATAATTCACCACGTCGGCGGCGATAGCATCGAGTTGACGACGAAGCTTGCTCATATCGCTGACGTTCAACGCTACCGTGGTGCTTTGCGCTGTCGGGTCAATGACTTTGGCCTGAGGTTTGGCTTCGGCGGCCTTGAGGGCCGCTTCGGCTTTATCCAGCTCAGCCTTGCGCGCATGAGTGATGGCGCTGTTAACGCCACCCGTCAGCGCCGGGGCTTTGGGCATTAATACCCGGGCACGGCTGAGGGCCGTGGCCGCGGCATTCACATCGCCTTTTTGCAACACGATCTGGCTACGCAGCAAATAAGCCTCGGCCAATTGCCGCTGGTATTGCTCAAGGGATTGATCATTGGGCGACTCGGCCTGCAAGGCCGCCAATTGATCCTCAGCGGTGGCCAGCTCGCTGCTGGCCAGGCTTTTTTCCAGCTGTGCGATAGCCGTGGCCCGCGCATCGGGAGCCTCGGTGGCTGCCGGTGGCGTGCTTTGACAAGCACCCAGTAGCAGCGAAAACGCGACAAGGAGCAGATAACGGGAGGCGAACGGCTTCATTCCTGCGACTCTCTATTTGCGCAAAAAACGAGCAAGTCTACACCCCTCGACGGGGCAGGACAAAACTCAGCAGAAACAGCGCAGCGGCCGCCACCACAATCGACGGGCCGGCCGGGGTGTCCTTGAACCAGGACAACGCCAGCCCGCCACACACCGCGAGCATGCCCAGCAGGCTCGCGCCCAGTGCCATCTGCTCCGGCGAGCGGGCGTGACGCTGTGCCGCAGCCGCCGGAATAATCAGTAACGAAGTAATCAGCAACACGCCGACGATTTTCATCGCCACCGCGATCACCACGGCGATCAGCAACATCAGGGCCAAGCGCAACGCCGCCACCGGCAAACCTTCCACCTTGGCCAACTCTTCGTGCACCGTGATCGCCAGCAAGGGTCGCCATAGCGTTACAAGTAATACCAGCACCGCCGCGCTGCCGCCGAGGATCCAGGCCAGATCGGTCGGGCTGATCGCCAGCAAATCGCCGAACAGATAGGCCATCAGGTCAATCCGCACTTCATGCATGAAGCTTAGTACTACAAGGCCCAGGGAGAGCGTGCTCGGTGCGAGAATTCCCAAAAGCGTGTCGGACGCCAGTGGCTGGCGTTGTTGCAACGTCACCAACAACACCGCCAATAGCAGGCAGCCTACGGTGACGGCCACGGTCGGGCTGACATCCAGCAGAAAGCCCAGCGCCACGCCGAGCAGCGCGGCATGGGACAAGGTGTCGCCGAAATAGGCCATGCGCCGCCAGACCACGAACGAACCCAACGGGCCCGCGACCAGCGCCAAGGCCAAGCCTGCAAGCAGGGCGAAGAGCAGAAAATCAGCCATGCTTGCAGCTATCTCCATGAACGTGGGTATGGGCCGACGGGGCCGCGCTGACCACCGAGCCATGCAGGTCGTGGGCGTGGTCGTGATGGTGGTGATAAATCGCCAGGCTTTGTGCGTTCTTTCCGAATAGCTCGACGAACGCCGGATCGCCGCTGACCTGCTCGGGATGCCCGGAGCAGCAAACGTGCCGGTTCAGGCACACCACCTGGTCGGTGGTGCTCATCACCAGATGCAGATCGTGAGAGACCATCAATACGCCGCAACCATGACGGTCGCGCAGTCGCGTGATCAAGCTGTAGAGCTCGGCTTGACCGGCCACATCAACGCCTTGCACTGGCTCATCGAGTACCAGCAATTCCGGTTCGCGCAGCAATGCCCGCGCCAGCAGCACCCGCTGCATTTCGCCACCGGAAACACTTTGCACCGGGCTGTCGATCACCTGCTCGGCGCCGACTTCCTTGAGCGCCGCCAAGGCCCGAGCGCGGTCCACGCCCGGGACCAGACGCAAGAAACGCAGCACCGAAAGCGGCAAGGTCGGATCGACATGGAGCTTTTGCGGCATGTAACCGATGCGCAACTTCGGCTTGCGCCAGACGCTACCGCTGTCCGGTTTCAACAGGCCTAGTACCGCGCGCACCAGCGTAGTCTTGCCAGCACCGTTAGGGCCGATCAGGGTGACAATCTGCCCCGGCTCGACGCTCAGTTCGATGTTATCCAGCACATTTTGCCCGGCAAAGGTGACGGCCACCTGTTCAAGGCGAATCAGCGCATTGCTCATCAAGCCCCCTGGCAACCCGAGCAGAGACCGATGACTTCAACAGTCTGGGCCTCGACGATAAATCCGACGTCCTTGGCGCTGCCAATGATCGCGTCGCTGATGGACTTTTGTTCGAGCTCAATGGCGGCGTGGCATTCGCGGCAGATCAGGAACTGTCCCTGGTGGGCGTGTTCCGGATGATTGCAGCCGACGAAAGCGTTCAGCGAGGAGATGCGGTGTACCAGGCCGTTTTCCAGCAAAAAATCCAGCGCGCGGTACACGGTCGGCGGCGCGGCGCGGCGGCCGTCCTGTTCGCTGAGCACTGCCAGAATGTCGTAGGCACCCAGCGGCTTGTGGCTTTGCCAGACCAGTTCCAGCACCCGCCGGCGCAAGGCGGTCAGGCGTAGCCCCTGACGTGCGCACAAGGCATCGGCCTCAGACAATGCGCTGTGCACGCAATGAGAGTGGTCGTGGGGACGGCTGGCAATCGGTGTTTTAGGCATGAGCGGCGACGAGTTTTGTGAGAGACGTTATTATGTTACCTGTTCTCGCCTCTTCGAGTGGTCATCGTGTCCCGACTTTTTTCTACCTTTGTCGCATTTTTCGCCAGTTTTCTGCTGATCGGTTCAGCCCAGGCCGAAGTCAAAGTCCTTACCAGCATCAAGCCGCTGCAGCTGATTGCCGCTGCGGTGCAGGACGGTGTAGCAGTTCCGGAGGTGTTGCTGCCACCCGGGGCTTCACCGCATAACTATGCCTTGCGCCCATCCGACGTACGGAAAGTGCAATCGGTGGACCTGGTGTACTGGATCGGCCCGGACATGGAAGGTTTCCTGCCTCGCGTGTTGAAAGGTCGTACGCTGCCCAGCGTCGCGATGCAGGACTTGCCTGGCCTGAAGCTGCGACATTTCGCCGAAGATAACCACTCCCATGCCGAAGAAGCCGACGAGCATGACCACGATCATCGCCCCGGCAGCCTCGATTCGCACTTGTGGCTGTCACCGATCAACGCCCGAGTGATCGCTACCAAAATAGCCACCGATCTGAGTGCTGCCGATCCGGCTAACGCAGCGCGCTATCAGAGCAACCTCAAAGCCTTCGATGAGCGCCTGGATGCCTTGGACCTGCGCCTGAAGGCTCGTCTGGCGGGCATCACGGGCAAGCCTTACTTCGTCTTCCACGAAGCCTTCGACTACTTCGAAGACGCCTATGGCCTCAAGCACACCGGCGTGTTCAGTGTCGCAGCTGAAGTGCAGCCCGGTGCCCAGCACGTCGCGGCGATGCGCACGCGGTTACAGGAAGTCGGCAAGACCTGCGTGTTCAGCGAGCCACCGTTGCGTCCACGCCTGGCAGAAACCCTGGTGGCCGGGCTGCCGGTGAAACTGGCGGAGCTGGATGCACTGGGCGGGTACACGCCAGCGACCGCTCAGGGGTATGAGCAGGTGCTGGAAAAGTTGGGGAATGATTTGGCGGGGTGTCTGGAGTCGTTGTAAGCGTCCCGTAGAACTGTGGCGAGGGGGCTTGCCCCCGTCGGGCTGCGAAGCAGCCCCACATGAGCCCGCCCAATGAATTGCTGGGGAGCGCTTCGCACTGGAGCGCCAGCCCGGTCCAACGGGGGCAAGCCCCCTCGCCACAATTTAAAGCGCGAACGGCAGCGGCGTACTGACCTTCTGCCGCTGCGCCAAGCGCAACTGAAATTCCATCGGATCGTGAATCAACACATCCTGCCCGGCGAAAGATTCCGCGGCGATCAACCGCGACAACCAGAACCGTACGCACGCCACGCGCAGCATGGTCGGCCACAGCTCGGCTTCGGCAGTGGTGAATGGCCGCAACGTGGCATAAGCGCCCAGCAACGCATGGGCCCGAGCGCTGTCGATCTGCCCTTGCTCGTCCGAACACCAATCGTTCAAGGCAATCGCTACGTCATAGAGCATCGGCCCTGAACAGGCGTTATAGAAATCGATCAACCCGGTCAGGTGCGTGCCTTCGAACATCGCGTTATCACGGAACAGGTCCGCATGGATGTTGGCCCGCGGCAGCGCCAGAATTTTGGTCTTCTGCTGCGTGATTTCGTCCAGAGACCGTTGCAGCAAATCGCTCTGCTCGGCATTCAAGTGCGAAAGAAACTGAGTGCCCTCTTCCAGCATCCAGTCCAGGCCGCGATCGGTTTTGCGCTTGATCATGTTGGCCTGGGTCGCCAGGTGCAGATGAGCCAGCAGCTCACCGACCTGAGCGCAATGCTGCGCGTTGGCGTCCTTGATGTGCTTGCCCGCCAGGCGTGGCTGCAACAGCGCAGGTTTGCCGGCCAGTTCGCGCAAGGCGACACCGTCGGTGGTGCGCAGTGCATAAGGCACCGGCAGATCAGCGTCATGCAGCACGTCGAGCAGTTCAATGAAGAACGGCATTTCCTGCACCGGACCGCGCTCGACCAGGGTCAGGACAAACTCGCCCTGCTCCAGGCTGATAAAGAAATTGGTGTTTTCGCTACCGGCGGCGATCCCCTGGAAATCAAGCAGGCGGCCAAGCCCGTAAGGGGCGAGAAAGGTTTCCAGCTCGGGCCGAGCCAGGGGGGTGAACACAGACATGGTTAAAACTGCCAGTACGGGCGCCGCTACATAGCAAGCGCCGATTAAAGTTAAGAACCGCTTACCACTTAAAAATTTCCCACGCAGGGATCAGCATATCCGGCTGATCCGAGCGGATATAGTTACCCTCCGAGCCATCAGCGCGCACCAGGAAGTATGGCTTACCGCCCTTCGGAGTGACCTTGATGGCATACAGAAAACCGTTCTGCCGGTATTCCTGAATGGTTTTATCGCCTTCCGTGCGGATAGTGACTTGCGGTTCCGCCGATGGCGCATCATCCGCCGCCATCACTGCCAATGGAGTGATTGCAAAGAAGCCAGCCAGCAACAAGCGATTTAGTGTGCGCATGATAACCTTGTCCCTTTGTCGTCAACGGTCCCGCTATTCTAGCGCCGGACCCGCCGAAAAGGTTGATCCTGCTCATGAGCCAAGCCCCCCTCGTCCTGGTGGACGGTTCTTCTTACCTGTACCGCGCCTTTCATGCGCTGCCACCGCTGACCACATCCAAAGGCCTGCCCACCGGTGCGGTCAAAGGCGTGTTGAACATGCTCAAGAGTCTGCGCAAGCAGTACCCGGACAGCCCGTTCGCCGTGGTGTTCGACGCCAAGGGCGGGACGTTCCGCGACGCGATGTTCGCCGAATACAAGGCCAACCGTCCGAGCATGCCTGACGATATGCGGGTCCAGATCGAGCCGCTGCACGCCAGCGTCAAGGCCTTGGGCTTTCCATTGCTGTGCGTGGACAATGTCGAAGCGGACGATGTGATCGGTACCCTGGCCCGCAGCAGCGCGGCCGCCGATCGCCCGGTGGTGATTTCCACCGGCGACAAGGACATGGCGCAATTGGTCGACGGGCACATTACCTTGGTCAATACGATGACCGGTAGCGCACTGGACGTGGAAGGCGTGAAGGAGAAATTCGGCGTCGCTCCCGAGCAGATCATCGATTACCTGGCGCTGATGGGCGATTCGTCCGACAACATTCCGGGCGTTCCGGGTATCGGTCCGAAGACCGCTTCCGGCCTGCTGGTCGGCGTGAACGGCGGCCTGACCGAACTCTATGCGCAGCTCGACATTGTCCCGACCCTGCCTATTCGCGGCGCCAAGACCCTGCCAGCCAAACTCGAAGAACATAAGGAAATGGCTTTTCTTTCTTATCGGTTGGCAACCATCAAGATCGACGTACCGCTGGAATTCGGCCTCGACGACCTGCACATGGGCCCACCGGATCACGAAAAACTCGCCGAGCTGTATTCCCTGCTGGAATTCAAGAGCTGGTTCGAAGAGAACCAGCGCGATGCCAAGCGCTCGGGTCAGGACATCGTCGAGGTCGCCCAGGAGCAGCCGGGTGCCGCCGAAGCGAAGTACGAAACCATCCTCGACCAAAAGCACTTCGAGGCCTGGCTGGACAAGCTCGACAAGGCACCGCTGATCGCCTTCGTCACCGAAACCAATGGCAGCGATGCCCAACACTCGCAATTGGTGGGGCTGTCGTTTTCCATCGCGGCCAATGAAGCGGCCTACATTCCGCTGACCCATTCCTACATGGGCGTGCCAGAGCAACTGGATCGCGACACCGTGCTGCTGGCGCTGAAACCGCTGCTGGAAAACCCGAATAAACTGAAAGTCGGCCAGCATGCCAAGTTCGACACCAATATCCTCGCCAATTGCGCCATCGGTGGCGATCAGAACAATGGGATTACTGTTCAGGGTATTGCCTACGACACCATGCTCGAGTCCTACGTACTGGACTCAACGGCCACCCGCCACGACATGGACAGCCTGGCGCTCAAGTACCTGGGCCAAAGCAAGACCGACATCCAGGAGATCGCGGGCAAAGGCGTCAAACAGCTGACCTTCGACCAGATTTCCCTTGAACTGGCAGGCCCCTATGCCGCCGAAGACGCCGATGTCACCTTCCGCCTGCATCTGGCCTTGCAGGAGAAACTGGCAGCAACGCCGAGCCTGGGCAAAGTGCTCAACGACATTGAAATGCCGCTGATGCCGGTGCTGGCCCGTATCGAGCGTCAGGGCGCGCTTGTGGACGCCAACCTGCTGGGCATCCAGAGCGTCGAGCTGGGCGAGAAACTGGTCGCTCTTGAGCGCGAGGCCTTTGCCATTGCCGGTGAAGAATTCAACCTCGGCTCACCGAAGCAACTGGGCGTGATCCTCTACGAAAAGCTCGGTTTGCCCGTGCTCAGCAAAACCGCCAAGGGCCAGGCTTCGACTGCCGAAGCGGTGTTGGCCGAGCTGGCCGAACAGGACTACCCGCTGCCCAAGGTGCTGATGCAATACCGCTCGCTGAGCAAGCTCAAAAGCACCTACACCGACCGCTTGCCAGAGCAGATCAACGCTCGCACCGGGCGCATTCATACGTCTTACCAGCAAGCCGTCGCAGCCACCGGGCGTTTATCGTCCATCGACCCGAACCTGCAGAACATTCCGATTCGCACTGCCGAAGGTCGCCGGATTCGTCAGGCGTTCGTCGCTCCAAAAGGCTACAAGCTGCTCGCCGCGGACTACTCGCAAATCGAACTGCGGATCATGGCGCATCTGGCCAAGGACGCAGGCTTGCTGCACGCCTTCCGCAATAACCTCGATGTCCACCGGGCCACGGCCGCAGAAGTGTTCGGCGTCGAATTGGACGCGGTCACCAACGATCAGCGTCGTAGCGCGAAAGCCATCAACTTCGGCCTGATCTATGGCATGAGCGCGTTTGGCTTGGCCAAGCAGATCGGCGTTGACCGCAAACAGTCCCAAGCCTACATCGATCGTTATTTCGCCCGTTATCCCGGCGTGCTGGAATACATGGAGCGCACTCGCGCCCAGGCCGCCGAGCAAGGTTTTGTCGAAACCATCTTTGGTCGTCGTCTGTACCTGCCGGAAATCAACGCGAAAAACCAGGCCCTGCGTAAAGCTGCCGAGCGCACAGCGATCAACGCCCCGATGCAAGGCACCGCGGCTGACATCATCAAGAAAGCCATGGTGGCGGTGGACAACTGGCTGACATCGTCAGGCCTGGACGCCAAAGTCATCCTGCAGGTACACGATGAATTGGTGCTTGAGGTGCGAGAGGACCTGGTCGACCAGGTACGTGAGGAAATTCGCCTGCACATGAGCAACGCCGCGCAGCTGGATGTACCGCTGCTGGTGGAGGTGGGTATAGGCAACAACTGGGATGAGGCTCACTGAGCCGTTTGTGCTGCGCCATGGTGCCGCAGCACAAAATACGAAAGGCTTAGTGCGGAAAATAACGACGATTATTTCCAATGGTTTTTGAAAATAGTCTGAACTAAATCCGTGAACCGCCACTCAGAGATACTGAATGGCTGGTGAAGCCCTTCGATGCTCCTATGTTGTGTTAAGTGTTGGCAGATATCTGGACCCCGCCCTAGCGGTCCGGAACTTGAACCCCGGAACTTCTCCCTCCCCATATGAAGTCCGGGGTTTTTTTTGCCTGGCTTTTCACCTGTAAAGCCTTACTCGGCAGTCTCACTGCCCTTGTCCGCCAGCTCCATCCAGCCCGCCAGTACGGTGTAGGCGTCTTCCAGCCCCATGCGTTTGGGTGCCGAAAACAGCTGGATAGTGACCGTATCGCCCCAGCCCTTGCGAATTTCCGACTGAACCTTGAGCAGCGTGTTTTTCGCCGCGCCGTAGGTCAGCTTGTCTGCCTTGGTCAGCAGAATATGCATCGGCATGCCGCTGGCGACGGCCCAATCGAGCATCAACAGGTCGAAGTCGGTCATTGGATGACGGATGTCCATCATCAGAATCAAACCTTTCAAACTCTCGCGGCCGCCCAGGTAGGCTTCCAGGTGACGCTGCCAGTGCATCTTCAATGGGATCGGTACTTTCGCATAACCGTAACCTGGCAGGTCGACCAGACGGCGTTCATCGTCTAGCTTGAAGAAGTTCAACAGCTGTGTGCGACCTGGCGTTTTCGAGGTCCGCGCCAGGCTGGCGTGCGTCAGGGTATTCAAAGCGCTGGACTTGCCGGCGTTGGAACGCCCGGCGAAAGCCACTTCAAAGCCTTCGTCGTCGGGACATTGGTCGACTTTGGCGGCACTGAGCATGAAGGTGGACTGTTGGCACAGGCCGAGGATGGGATTCTTGAGTTGCATGGGATTTCCGATGTGGGCGGCGCCGGGAATGGACGCGGCAAGCAGTGTCGTTTCCGTTTCAGTGACGCCAGTATATAATGCCGCAGATTTTGTGTGCGCTTTGTCCCAGCGTAGGATGAAGTTCACGAGAGCGATTGACCTTGATTGCGCATTAGAACGCAGCACGCTCTCAACCCTGAAAAGGTCGTTTTATGACGAAATGGCTGCTAGCTGCCGGTGTCTTGATGCCGCTTTACAGCGCTCAGGCTACACAGGATCCGGAAGCTGTGTACAACCGTGTTTGTGGTGCCTGTCATTCCGGCCAACTACCCATGGCGCCCAAAAAGGGCGATCAGGAAGCTTGGACGCCGAGGTTGGCGAAAGGTATGGAGACGCTGGTGCAACACGTGACCCAGGGTTTCAAGGCGATGCCGCCGCGTGGTTTGTGCATGGACTGCAGTGCCGAGGATTACCGAGCCATCATCCAGTGGATGAGCGAGTAAACCCGGTCCATAACTCTTTAACCCTTAGCCGTAGTTGGATTAGCTGATGAACAAATTGATCGTGAGTCTGCTGTTGACCGTGGGGATCTCCGGTATTGCCCATGCTGCAGGTGATGCGACTGCTGGTCAGGCGAAAGCCGCAGTATGTGGCGCCTGTCATGGCCCGGATGGCAATAGCATGGCGCCTAACTTTCCGAAACTGGCAGGCCAGGGCGAGCGTTATCTGAACAAGCAGCTGCACGACATCAAGTCCGGCAAACGCACGGTGCTGGAAATGACCGGCCTGCTGACCAACCTGAGCGATCAGGACCTGGCTGATATCTCCGCCTACTTCGCCAGCCAGAAAGGCAGCGTCGGTGCCGCCGACCCGAAAGTCGTGACTCGCGGTGAAGCACTGTTCCGTGGCGGTGATCTGGCCAAGGGCCTGCCAGCCTGCACTGGTTGCCACTCGCCTAATGGCGCAGGCAACGCAGCCGCCGGCTTCCCGCACCTGGGCGGCCAGCACGCTCAGTACGTCGGCAAGCAACTGACTGACTTCCGCAAGGAAGAAGGTGGCCGGACCAACGACGGCGATACCAAACCGATGCAAAGCATCGCCAAAAAGCTGAGCGACGAAGATATCGCCGCTGTCTCCAGCTATATTCAAGGCTTGCACTGAGGCCTGTGATCGAGCGTTGTAAGTGACGTACATCTCTTGCAACGTTAACACTCGATTAATCCATCGATGCAAACATAAAAAGGGTAGCTTTGGCTGCCCTTTTTTGTGGCCGCTGCCGTTACACTACAAACTCAAGCCCGCCAGGATCTGTCTGAAACCAGGTCGCGCGAGGCGCCCCAATTGTCCAGGAGTAAAGCATGCGTAATCTGATCATCAGCGCCGCACTCGTCGCTGCCAGCCTGTTCGGCATGACTGCCCAAGCCGCCGAAAAGCCTGAAGCGCCCTATGTCGAACTGAGCAATCCGGTCCCGGTGGCCGAGCCTGGCAAGATCGAAGTGGTGGAGCTGTTCTGGTACGGCTGCCCGCACTGCTATGCCTTCGAACCCGTCATTAATCCATGGGTTGAAAAACTGCCTTCCGACGTGAATTTCGTGCGTATCCCGGCCATGTTTGGCGGCCCTTGGGATGCACACGGCCAGATGTTCCTGACCCTTGAAGCCATGGGTGTCGAGAGCAAGGTTCACGCTGCGGTGTTCAACGCAATCCAGAAAGAACACAAGAAGCTGACTGACAAAGAAGACATGGCGGACTTCCTGGCCACCCAGGGCGTAGACAAGGACAAATTCCTGGCCACCTTCGACTCCTTCGCCATCAAGGGCCAGATCAACAAAGCCAAAGAACTTGCGAAGAAATATGAAATCTCCGGTGTGCCTACCATGATCGTCAACGGCAAGTATCGCTTTGACATCGGCTCTGCCGGCGGTGCCGAACAAGCGCTGAAACTGGCCGACCAACTGGTCGCCAAAGAGCGAGCGGCAACCAAGGCCGTTGCCAACTAAGCGCGGCACATTGCCATGCGCCGCTGGGGAACTGAACGCATCGTTGGCCTGCATCACCCGCAGGTCAACGAGCATCACCTGGAATCGACGGGGTTGCCCGTGGACAGCCGTCTGCGTTTGCTCAGTTTCAATATCCAGGTCGGCATCAGTACCGAACGCTATCGGCATTATCTGACCCGCGGCTGGCAGCATCTGTTGCCACACCCAGGGCGTGCCGACAATCTGCAAAAAATCGGCAATCTGCTGGGCGACTTCGATCTGGTCGCCTTGCAGGAAGCCGACGGCGGCAGCCTACGGTCAGGCTACGTCAATCAGGTCGAACACCTGGCGCAGCTCGGTGCCTTCCCCTACTGGTATCAACAACTCAATCGCAATCTCGGCCATCTCGGTCAGCACAGCAATGGTGTGCTCAGCCGCCTGCGCCCGTGGGCGATTGAAGATCATCCGCTGCCGGGGCCCAAGGGCCGTGGCGCTATTCTGGTGCGTTTCGGCGAAGGCCCGGAAGCGCTGGTGGTCGTGATGATGCATCTGGCGCTGGGGGCCAGGGCCCGTAGCCTGCAACTGGCCTATATCCGCGAATTGATCGGCGGTTATAAACACCAGGTGCTGATGGGCGACATGAATACCCATGCCAGTGACTTGCTGCAAAACTCCCCGTTGCGTGATTTAGGCCTGCTCGCGCCGCAACTGGAAGCGACGTTTCCCAGCTGGCGCCCACAGCGTTGCCTGGACCATATTCTGCTCAGCCCCACCCTGACCCTTGAAAAGGTCGAAGTGCTGGCACAACCCATTTCCGATCACCTGCCGGTCGCGGTAGAGATTCGTCTGCCGGGTTCGCTCACGGCCGATGCATTGCCCGCGTTGAGTCCTGCCTGAATGAGCGACGAAGCACAGCGCTGGAAAGAGAAGTATCTCAAAAGCATCGAACAACAGGAAAAGCTCGAACGCCGATGGGACGCCCGGCTCGACCTGCTGCGTCGTGGGCTGGTGCGCAGCACCCTGGCCGCGGAAGGCACCGATCGCGCCGTTGACCAATGCATGAAGGAAATGCGCGAAGTCGTGCGCACCGACGACATGGACGCTGGTTTGGCCGCCTTGTTGCCGCGCCTGGAAAAAGCCGTGCTCGACTCCGAGCAGCGCCGGGAAACCCGAGTCGATCAGGTCAGCGCTGCACTGGCGGCGCTGGTCTCTCAGTTGCAATCTTTGCCGCTGCCACGGGAAGTGAGCCGACCACTGAAGAATTTCGCCAAACAGCTGGATGGACGCGTAGGTCAGGCTCGCGAAATCCCGCTGTTGCTCGGCGAACTGAGCAGCTTGCAAGGCAAAGCCTTGAGCCTGCTGGAGAATCCCGCAGAGCCTGGTCGCCCGGGTTTGCTGCAGCGCCTGTTCGGTAGTCGGGAAGCGGACGAGGCAGCGCTACAGATCGCCAACCCCGAACCGCAAATGCCTGTCCGGCAAGCTGTCGAACCGGTTGCAGCACCGCTGGCCGAGCCCACGCAAGCGATGGTCAATCTCAGGCCAACTGCCGATAAACCGCAAGGGGTGCTGCCAGCCATAGAAGCCGCCCTGTCCGTTCCTGTGCCCCCTGAGCCACTGCAAATTCAGACACCCACAGCAATGGCATCTGCCGCTGAAATCGTGGCGTTTGTCCCGCCCGTCCTTGAGCCAGAGGCTACAAGCAGCCCGGCCCCGGAGCCACAAACCCGACCGACCATCGAGCAACCACCAGAGCCGGCTTCATCGATCGCCGTCCCGCCCACTCAGACTCCGATGGCGATCAATCCAGATGAACTGACCCCGGTGGCCGTCGATCCGCAACCCTGCGAGCATGACGTTCTGTATGCCCTGCCGGACTCACCGGAACCCTCCTATAGCTCTGTCGCCAAGCACATCGAAGACACGCTGCTGGGCCTTCTCGACGACCTGACGCTGCCCGAGCGCTATCGTCCGCAAGCCGAGGCAATGCGCGATCGTCTTCAAAACGGCTTGAACTGGTATGAACTGCTGCCCATTCTCGATGATCTGGCGACGTTAATGCTGGCAATCACCGACAGCGGCCAGCACGAATTCGAAGCGTATCTGCAGCAACTCAACGAACGCCTGGAATCCTTCCAGAGTAACCTGCAAGCAGCGAGCGAAGGCCACGCCGACAATCGCTCTGCCGCGCGCGAGATGGACACGCAGATTCGCGAGCAAGTCGACGGCTTGCAGAGCAGCATGCAGGAAGCGGCGGACCTTGAAGATCTCAAGCATATGCTGGAAAACCATCTCGAAGGCCTGCTCGGCACCATGGACCAACACCAGAAGCAGCGTGACGAGCGTGAGCAGGAAGTAGCAGCCCGCCTGCACAGCCTGGCCGAAAGGGTTGCCCACATGGAGCAGGAAGCCTTGGGCTATCGCGAGCATCTCGAAGAGCAACGCCAGAAGGCCTTGATCGATCCATTGACCGGCCTGCCGAATCGAGCGGCCTGGAGCGAACGCCTGGAGCATGAAATCGGCCAGTGGCAACAACATGGCAATACCCTGTTACTGGCCATGCTCGACCTCGACCATTTCAAGCGCATCAACGATAACTACGGCCATCTGGCAGGTGACAAGGTACTGAAAATCATCGCCAATGTGCTGCGTAAACGCCTGCGCGGGACAGATTTCATTGCCAGGTTCGGCGGTGAGGAGTTTGTTTTGTTGATGCCTGCCACGGCGCCGATGGTCGGCGCGAAACTCCTGGAAATCTTGCGCGCAGCCATCGAAGCCTGCCCGTTCCACTTCAAGGGCGAGCGAGTCACCATCACCATCTCCATGGGACTGACTGCATTCAGACCGGGAGAACATAGCGATTTTGTGCTTAAAAGAGCCGATCAGGCGCTATACCGCGCAAAAAATGCCGGCCGCAATCGGATTGAAACGGGCTGACGGCAATTTGTTCCATTTTGTTTAAAGGAGCTCTTTAGCCGTCTGTGCGCAAGGCAATACGTTACACTGTTGCATTCTTGTCTTGCGTGTACTGCCTCCTGCCATGAAATGTCTTGCTCTTATTGCTTCCCTGCTTCTATTAGCCGGTTGCGCCAGCGGTCCCCGGATTGACACCAGTCACCCTTCAGCCAATCACGACAGTCGTATTCAATTCGTGGTGATGCATTACACCTCCACCTCCCTGGAGAACTCGCTGCAATTGCTGACCCATGGCGAGGTCAGCAGTCATTACCTGATCGGTGACGACAAACGCGGCACCATCTATAAGCTGATGGATGAAAATCTCCGGGCCTGGCACGCGGGCGAAAGCGAATGGCAAGGCCGGACGTGGTTGAACTCCAGCTCCATTGGCATCGAAATCGTCAATCCAGGCTTCCAGGACACCCCGACCGGGCGCCTCTGGTATCCCTACAGCGAAGCCCAGGTTCAGTCATTGATCTTCCTGCTCAAGGACATCAGCAAGCGCCAAGGCATCAGCCCCCGCCATATCATTGGTCATAGCGATATCGCGCCACTGCGCAAGCTCGATCCCGGCCCGTTGTTTCCCTGGAAGCGCCTGGCCGCCGAAGGCCTGGGAATCTGGCCGAATGAACAGGCCGTAGCGAATCAGCAAGCGCAATTCGCCGCACAACTGCCAAGCATCACCTGGTTTCAGGGACAACTTGCCCGCCTGGGCTACGCCACACCACAAACCGGCGAACTGGATGTAGCGACACGCCACGTATTGGCCGCCTTTCAGATGCATTTCCGCCCGTCCCGTTTCGACGGCACGCCGGACGCGCAAACCGCAGCGCTTCTTCAGGTGTTGAACCAGACAAAATAATGACGCCCGCCCGACGGTCAGCGCTTTCCCCCCAATCAGCAGCTATAACTCATTGGTAATTCTTCGGATATTCCATGATGACGGCTGCTCGAGAGAGGCTGCGTAGCTGGTTTTATCGCCCTTGGTTTTTGGCGGTGCTGGCGGCTGCCTTGAGTGCCACGCTACTGATGACCGGCAGTCTGTTCGTGGCGATGCATCAGGTCGAGTACAACGAAAGCCAGGAAATGAACGCTCAGGGGGAGCGCTTCCTGGTTCGCCTGGAGCAGCTGTTCGGGCAACTGCGCGAAAGTCTCGATGACCTGGAAGCTCAGCCACTGCGAGGCTGCGATGATGAAATGATCGCCACCTTGCAGCAGGTCAGCTTCAACTACCGCTTCGTTTATGAAGCCGCCTATATGGACGCCTCGCGAATCTGCTCCAACCGCCCCCGCCAGGAAGGGCTGACGCTGATCCGGCCACCGGACATCAAAGGTGCCACCTACAGCTATTGGCTCAATACCACCACCGAACCCGATGAAAACCGCGCCGCACTGATGCTTGGGCGTGGCAATTTTCGGGTTGCGACGTCTCGCGGGCATTTGACCGACATGGTTGATCTGTCTCCGGGAAGCAGCCTGCTGGTGGTTCTTGATCATGATTCGCGCGCGATTCCGGTACTCGGAGTCGCGCAGCCCTGGCCTCCGACGGAACCCTGGCCCCCGAAAAACAGAGATGCACTGCAAATCACCCCTACCCGCCTGATTTACCGAATGCCGAGCAACACCCCTGAATACCAACTGGTGCTGATCACACCGCGCACCGGGATGCATGTGCCGGCGGTATGGTGGTGGTTACTGCCGGCCAGCCTGGCACTGAGTGCTTGCGTGGGCATTCTGGTGTTTCTACTGGTGCGCCAGCGTCAATCGCTGGATGCCGAACTGCACGGTGCCATAGGGCGAGGCGAGCTGCAGGTGTTGTATCAACCGATCTTCGACCTCGACAGCCGCAACTGCGTCGGCGCCGAAGCCCTGCTGCGCTGGCGAAGGCCTGACGGCACGCTGACCAGCCCCGAACTGTTCATTCCGATGGCGGAGAATACCGGCCAGATCCGCCAGATGACCGACTTCGTCTTGCAGCGCCTGCTGGAACAGCTCGGGCAACTGTTGCGCGCCAATCCGCAGCTGTACATCTCGGTCAACCTGGCCGCCTGCGACGTCATGGTGCCGCGTATCGGTCAGGTGATAGCGCGCCTGCTGGCCTTGCACCGGGTAGCCGCCAGACAGATTGCCTTTGAGGTGACCGAGCGCGGGCTGGTTGATGTGGTGGTGGCCAGAGAAAACCTGCAAGCCTTGCGCGATGTCGGGCATCAGGTGCTGATCGATGACTTTGGTACCGGCTATTGCAGCCTCGCCTACCTGCAAACCCTGCCGGTGGACTGCCTGAAAATCGACAAGGCGTTTATCGACGCACTGGGTCATGACGCCGCCAGCAGCGGCGTGGCACCGCATATCATTCGCATGGCTCAGGCCCTGCAACTCAAGGTGATTGCAGAAGGCATCGAGCATGAAGCACAAGCAGCGTTTCTGAGTAGCGAAGGGGTGAAGTTCGGTCAGGGTTGGCTGTTCGCCCATGCACTGAGCGCTGTGCAATTCATCGAACTGATTACCCGTGGCCGCCGAACGACCACGCGACGTCTGGATGACGAAGCCTGAGATTGCCCAGGCTTACACCGCCAGCGCCATGTAGAACTGCGTACCCTGCCCCGGCCGCGAGTAGACCCCCATCCGCCCGCCATGCAGCTGCACGATTTCCTTGCACAGCGCCAGACCGAGCCCGGCACCGCCCTTCTTGCGGCCGACCTGAACAAAGGGCTCGAAGATCCGCCCCTGCTGGCTGTAGGCGATGCCTTCGCCGTTGTCCTCAACGCTGATAATCATCCGCTCCCCATGGCGCCGGGCCTGCAAACGTATCAGCCCGTCGCGGGAGGTATGGCGCAAGGCATTGTCGATCAGGTTATCGAGCACTCGCTCCAGTTGCGCCTGATCGGCTTGCAGCCGCGGCAACGGCCCCTGCACTTGAACCAGCAACTCAATGCCCTTCTCCTGCGCCGGGCCGGCAAAACGTGCCCGAGCCTGATCCAGCAAATCCTCGATAGAGCACGGTGCCAGCGTGAGTTTTTGCAGGCCATTCTGATAACGAGAGAAATTCAGCAGATCGTTGATCAACTGCATCAGACGCTGCATTTCTTCATTAATGGTGTTCAGCAAATCAGCTTCGCGAGAAGCTTCGGCAAAATGCGTCCGCTCGCGGAACAGACCGAATGCCATGTGCATCCCTGTGACCGGCGTGCGCAATTCATGGGAAGCGCGCAAGACGAACTCGCTGCGTACCCGTTCGAATGCACGCTGCTCAGTGACGTCATGCAACACCATCACGGCGCCGAGAATATGACCCTGGGTATGGCTGACCGGCGTCAGGCTATAGGTCAGCAGTCGCGACTCTCCATCGACCTCAATGCTCAAATCCTCCGGCGCTCGTTCCAGGGCGCCGCCGCGCAGTATTAGTTGTAGCTGTTTATCCAGTTCGGGACGCTCAAGTGCGATGCCCAGCCCTTGGCCGAGACGATCGGTGTCCCAGCCTAACTGGCGTTGAGCCACTGGATTGAGGTGCTCGAGATGCCCTTGGCGATCGATGATCAGCAACCCGTCGTCGATGCTGTCGAGCACCGCTTGCAGACGTTGCTGGCCGGCGAGCAGCTCGTCGATATTAGTAGCCTGATGCTCACGCAAGGCCTCGGCCATGATTCCGAAACGCCGGGTCAGCTGGTTCATTTCCAACGCGGAGGAAATCGGCAGGGTCACTTCGAAATTACCTTGGCCGATATTGTCAGCCGCTGCGGCCAGGGCCTCGATCGGCGCCCCGAAACGCTGGGCGATTGCATGGGCGGTAATGAACCCGATGAACAGTACCGCGACCCCCACCAGCCCGAGCAGGCCGGCAATCAACAACGCCCGCTCCCGGGCCAGGCGTTCGGTCTCATTGATGCTATCCAGCGCGTGCTTCTGTTCGGAGATCAAACCGTTGCGCAGTACGTTGAATTTTTCCGTGAGATCGCCGCCGCCAGTGAATACCTGCGCTGAATCATGGGAAAGATCGAAGGCCTGGAGAAAGGCCTGGTAGTCCGCCTTGGCCTTGTTGAAACCGTACTGGGCGCCCTCGCCGGGCGGCTCGTGAGCGATGCCTTCATCGAGCAATTGGAGGTAGTTCTGCTTGGATGCCTCGAACGCCGCAGGATCGGGTGTTTCGCCGAGCATGATGATCAGTTGGTCGCCGAGGGTCTGGCGCAACTTCAATCCCAGGTCCAGCCTGACGAAGTTGTCACGAATCAGGGCCTCCTGAGTCCCTGCCATCTGCATCACGCTGACCAGCCCGAGCAAGAGCCCAAGCAGCGCCACCGTAATCAGCGCGGAAATACTCAGAAACAGCCGGGTGCGCAACGTCATCGCCAGTTTCATCGGGTACGGCTCACAGGTTGTACTGCTTGCGTTTACGGTACAGGGTCGAGGCATCGATACCCAGGGTCTTGGCCGCCTGGTCCAGCGTATCGGCCGTGGCGAGAACTGCGCCGATGTGGGCTTTCTCCAATTCATCCAGGCTCAACGCGGCGCCAATGCGTGGCGCATGGTTGACAGGAACTTCGGCCATGCCCAGGTGGCTGAGCTCGACCCGTTCCTGCGGGCAAATAATACTGGCGCGCTCCACCACGTTGCGCAGCTCGCGGATATTGCCGGGCCAGCGGTAGCTGAGCAGCGCTTCGCGGGCCTCATCGCTGAAACAACGGGCCGGACGCGAGTACTCCTTGACGAAACGCGCCAGGAAACGGTCTGCCAGATTCAGAATGTCCTCCCTGCGTTCGCGAAGTGGCGGCAGGTGCAAGGTGATGACGTTCAGCCGATAGAGCAAGTCCTCACGAAAACGGCCGTCGCGGACCATGTCTTCAAGATTAAGGTTGGTGGCCGCGAGGATTCGCACATCGGCACGGCGGGTCACCGGGTCGCCCACGCGCTCGTATTCCTTGTCCTGGATGAAACGCAGCAATTTTGGTTGCAACGTCAGGGGAAAATCGCCGATTTCGTCGAGAAACAAGGTTCCGCCGTCGGCCTGATTGACACGCCCCAGGGTGCTTTCACTGGCACCGGTAAATGCACCACGGCTGTGGCCGAAGAGCTCGCTGTCCATTAACTCTGCAGTCAGGGACGGACAGTTGATGGTGACGCAGGATTTCTTCTGGCGTTTGCTCCAGCCATGAATGGCCTGTGACAGTTCACCTTTACCGGTACCGGACTCGCCAAGAATCAGAATATTGGCATCGGTACTGGCGACCTGCCGTGCGGTTTCAAGCACCACTTTCATGGCCGGACTGTGGGAATCCAGACCTTCCTTGGGTTTGCGCACTTCACCTTCGAGGGCTTCCAGGCGCGCCGAGAGCTGTCGCACCTCCAGCTGTTTGGCGGTGGCCAACCGCAACTGGTCGGGGCTGCAAGGTTTGACCAGATAGTCGGCGGCACCGGCCTGAATCGCATCCACGGCCGTGTCCACAGCCGAGTGAGCGGTGACGATCACCACCCGCATCCACGGCGCCTGGATACGCATCTGGGCCAGCACATCAAGGCCATTGTCTTCGCCCAGGCGCAAATCGAGGAAGCACAAATCGAAAACCTGACGCTGCAACAAGGCTTCGGCCTGAGCAGCGCTGGTCGCGGTGGCCACGCTGTAGCCTTCGTCCTCGAGGCAATAGCGAAAGGTTCGAAGGATGGCGGACTCGTCGTCCACTAACAGAATGCGGCCTTGATGCTCAGTGGCTGATTCCATGTTCCTGCGCTCCTTTAATTGATGTTTTTGGTTAGTGCCAGAAAAATCGGGCAAGTTGCATGGTTGATTCTGGTCCATTCCAGCAACAGCGGGTTAGCTATCTACTCAATATCCAACTAACCAACTGATTTATTTGATTTTCTATTAATAGCCCATTCTTTCGGCGATTGCCTGCGTCCCTTTCTGACATCTGCGCCCTCCTCTCAATTCAAAAATAATGAAGCGTTTATCGTGCATTACGCACGACCTTCACAGGTCCATCGTGCAGGATGCGTCCAGAACGATTTTCAACAACCATTCAACTTATTGATTTTATTCATGTTTTTTATGACAAAAAGCTGGCATGCAGGCTGCAACAGCCTGAGTAATCGGGACATTTGATAAACCAGCGCCCGCCAAAGATCACGACCAATGGGAGGTTCAGGATGAGTCGCCAACGTGCCGCCCGGTTGCGGATCTCGCCACTGCATGTCCAGCAAGGCTTGTTTGCCCTGCTGGCACTGTTGATCACCTTGATTGGTGGCCAACAGTTCTTGCTTTGGGAGCAAAGCCAGCAGCCAGAGGCGCCGCACCTATCGATTCCACACGCACCCCAAACCCATTTCAGCGCAGCCAGCAGCAACCAGGCTGACGGCGCCTCAATACGAATGATGGACGTCGACCAGACCCAACCTGTGGATGAGACGTCCCGTCAGGAGCGTTGGGTGTTCTAGGCAAATGAACCTGGCGTACTCGATGCGTCGAGAAAGGCAGCACAAGCAACGCCTTAAATACAAACGTAAGGAGAATCACCATGTTGAGCTGGGCAATCACATTCTTGATCATTGCCATCATCGCCGCAGTACTGGGCTTCGGTGGTATCGCGGGCACCGCCACGGGTATCGCCAAGATTCTCTTTGTCGTATTCCTGGTGATGTTCATTGCTTCCTTCTTCTTTGGCCGCCGCGGTCGAGGCTGACTGAACAAAGATCCAGACTGATGTTGAGTTCGAAACACCGAAAGAGGCCACAGCGCTTCTTTCCACTGCGCTACCCGAGGACGGTAGACGCATGACCAAGGGGTCGGGACGTTCTGACTGTTTCAGGGTCGGAGTGACCTACGGGTACACGGAGTACCCGCGCAAGGGCCGGGCCAGGCAAGCTGCGACGCAAGTCCGCCGACCCCGAGTACTCGACGGACTTGCGGAGAGCTTCAACGTGCAAAACGTTGACCTAGAGCATTCAGCTCATTTGTTTTTGCTTCATATTCCCCGAAAAACCGTTTCGCGGTGTTTCTTCGTGACCGTATATCGAGAAAGCTCTGACTTTCATGAGAAGAAAAATCGCAGTCGAACGTAGGACATCTCCTAAATTTTCATTGGTTCAAAAAACATGAACCTGCGCTGAAATGGCCGGCTCACGGCACTTATGCCCGCCCAAATGTCGTATTCGAACCGGCTGGGACGCGGGTTTCAGATGAAAAATCTCATGCCGATTCGGCATAGGGTAGGCGTTTACGGCATTAGACGCCGCTTCCCGGCATCGGAATAGTTGCGCCTTTTTCACTGCCTGAGAGCCGTAAATGCTCGCTCGCGGGGACCTTATACGGGGGCTGGTGCAAAACTTCATCGCCATTGCGCGTTTCAGTTCATGCATCAGCCTGAGTCAAACGCAAGTAAGGGTAAAGATATGAAGAAGGCAAAGCTTAGCCTCGCCTGGCAGATCCTCATCGGTCTGGTTCTGGGGATAGCAATAGGTGCACTGCTCAACCATTTCAGTGCCGAAAAGGCTTGGTGGATCAGCAACGTTCTGCAACCGGCAGGCGATATCTTTATCCGTCTGATCAAGATGATTGTGATCCCGATCGTGATTTCCTCACTGATCGTCGGCATCGCTGGCGTTGGGGACGCGAAAAAACTCGGGCGTATCGGCCTCAAGACCATCATTTACTTCGAGATCGTCACCACCATCGCCATTCTGGTCGGCCTGGTGCTGGCCAACGTGGTCCATCCGGGCAGCGGCATCGACATGAGCACCCTGGGTACCGTGGATATCTCCAAGTACCAGGCCACCGCCGCCGAGGTTCAGCATGAACACGCGTTCGTTCAGACCATCCTCAACCTGATCCCGTCGAACATCTTTGCGGCCATGACCCGCGGCGAGATGTTGCCGATCATCTTCTTCTCCGTGTTGTTCGGTCTCGGTCTGTCGAGCCTGCAATCGGACCTGCGCGAACCGCTGGTGAAGATGTTCCAGGGCGTGTCGGAAAGCATGTTCAAAGTCACCCACATGATCATGAACTACGCCCCGATCGGCGTGTTCGCACTGATCGCGGTGACCGTGGCCAACTTCGGCTTCGCCTCCCTGCTGCCACTGGCCAAACTGGTCGTTCTGGTTTACTTCGCCGTCGCCTTCTTCGCCTTCGTGGTGCTGGGCCTGATCGCTCGCCTGTTCGGCTTCTCGGTGATCAAGCTGATGCGCATCTTCAAGGATGAGCTGGTCCTGGCCTACTCCACCGCCAGTTCCGAAACCGTGCTGCCGCGCGTGATCGAGAAAATGGAAGCCTACGGTGCGCCGAAAGCCATTTGCAGCTTCGTGGTACCGACCGGCTACTCGTTCAACCTCGACGGTTCGACCCTGTACCAGAGCATCGCGGCGATCTTCATTGCCCAGCTGTACGGCATCGACCTGTCGATCAGCCAGCAATTGCTGCTGGTGCTGACCCTGATGGTCACCTCCAAAGGCATCGCCGGCGTACCGGGCGTGTCCTTCGTGGTGTTGCTGGCCACTCTGGGCAGCGTCGGTATTCCGCTGGAAGGCCTGGCGTTCATCGCCGGTGTCGACCGCATCATGGACATGGCCCGTACCGCGCTGAACGTGATCGGCAACGCCTTGGCCGTGCTGGTCATCTCGCGTTGGGAAGGCATGTACGACGACGCCAAGGGCCAGCGCTACTGGAATTCCCTGCCGCACTGGCGCAGCAAGGAAAAGCTGCCGGTGGGCGAGATTTCCAGCAACTGATGTACAACCCTTTGTAGGAGCATGGCCCGCTCCCACAAGAGCCCCAAACAAACCCCGGAGAAATCCGGGGTTTGTCGTTTCTGCCTACCCCGCTATCATTCGCCCCATCTTCCGGGGGATTTGACTGATGCTTAATGGCCTGTGGCTTGGCTTCTTCATCGTGGCAGCCGTTTCGGCGCTGGCGCAGTGGCTGATCGGCGGCAACGCCGGGATCTTTGCGGCGATGGTGGAAAGCATTTTCGCCATGGCCAAATTGTCGGTCGAGGTCATGGTCCTGTTGTTCGGCACCCTCACCCTCTGGCTGGGTTTTCTGCGGATCGCCGAGAAGGCCGGCATCGTCGAATGGCTGGCCAAGGCGCTGGGCCCGCTGTTCCTGCGCCTGATGCCGGAAGTGCCGGCCGGTCATCCCGCCATCGGCCTGATCACGCTGAACTTCGCCGCCAACGGCCTGGGTCTGGACAATGCCGCCACACCGATCGGCCTCAAAGCCATGAAGGCGCTGCAAGAGCTCAACCCCAGCGCGACGATCGCCAGCAACGCGCAGATCCTCTTCCTGGTGCTCAACGCCTCCTCCCTGACCCTGCTGCCCGTGACGATCTTCATGTACCGCGCCCAGCAAGGTGCGCCCGATCCGACGCTGGTGTTCCTGCCGATCCTGCTCGCCACCAGTTGCTCGACCATTGTCGGCTTCCTGACCGTAGCGTTCATGCAACGCCTGCGCATCTGGGATCCGGTGGTGCTGGCCTACCTGATTCCCGGCGCCCTCGCCCTGGGCGGCTTCATGGCGCTGCTGGCGACGCTCTCGGCGACCGCGCTGGCGAGCCTGTCATCGGTCCTCGGCAACGTGACACTGTTCGGCTTGATCATGTTGTTTCTGATCATCGGCGCGTTACGCAAGGTGAAAGTCTACGAAGCGTTCGTCGAAGGCGCGAAAGAGGGCTTCGACGTCGCCAAGAACCTGCTGCCGTATCTGGTGGCGATGCTCTGCGCCGTGGGGGTACTGCGAGCGTCCGGAGCGCTGGACTTCGGTCTGGACGGGATTCGTCATCTGGTGGAGTGGGCCGGCTGGGACACGCGCTTTGTCGATGCCTTGCCGACTGCATTGGTCAAACCCTTTTCCGGCAGTGCCGCCCGGGCAATGCTGATCGAAACCATGAAGACCGAGGGGGTAGACAGCTTCCCGGCGCTGGTGGCGGCAACGATCCAGGGCAGTACCGAAACGACTTTCTATGTACTGGCGGTGTACTTCGGCGCGGTGGGCATCCAGCGCGCACGGCATGCGGTGGGCTGCGCGCTGCTGGCGGAGCTTGGCGGGGTGCTGGGGGCCATCGGCGTTTGCTACTGGTTCTTCGGCTAAACGAAAAACCTATGGGTTCGGCGGTGGCTTCAAGGTCTCAGCGGCGGTGCAACCTTCTGACCTTGCTCCACCGTCCAGGCCACCACCTGCGCCGTCAACTGGTCGCTGGCCTGACCAAACCCGGCGACAACCGCCGGCACCTTCACATCGCTCAACGGCTGACGTACTTCAAAGCGCCGACTGGCGAGAATGCGCTGGTCATACCCACGCACCAGCAACGCATCCAGGCGCACGACCACACTCGCCGCTGAGCCCTGGTATTCGGTCTGGAACGCTTGCAGGTTGCCGCCCAGCTCCAGGTCCGCCTGCAGATTGCTGTCGTCGGTGCTGAGCAACGGCACGCGACCGTCACGCTGGAAACCATCGAGCAGACGATTGCGTAACAGCACCGGCGCCGGGTCGCTCCAGCGTGAAGCCTTGTAGCTGCTGATCAGGTCACCCTGGGGGATCACGGCGATTTTCGGGTTGTTCAAGGCTTCGCTGGTCTGAGGCTTGGCCAGTCGCAACGACCAGTGCAGCATCGTACTGTGATTGGCCAGTGCGCTGTTCTGGGCCGAGGGCAACCGGTAGACATCGGATGGCTCGGACTTGGGCAGAATCGAGCAGGCACTGGTCAGTGCAAAACCGGCAGCCAAGGCTAGTGGGATCAGCTTCATGGCGTGAACTCCTTGTTCTTGTCACTGCCCAGCAGGTAACCGCTGGGGTTGGCCTCGAGCCGCTGGGAAATGGTCCGCAGCGAGCTCAAGGTATCGCGCAACTCACGCACCGCCGGTGCCAGGCCATTGAGGCCCTGCATGCCGTTGTTCAGGGAATCCTGATTAGTGGTGAGCAATGAGTTGATGGTCGCGCTGCTCTGTTCCAGGGACTTCATGGCTTGCTCGGCACTGCCGAACATTTGCTTGCCCTGATCGTTGAGCAGGCCGTTGGCGTTGCGCATCAACACAGCGGTTTGTTCGAGTGTGGCGGAGGCCTGTTTACCGATCGACGCCAGTTGCTGCATGGCCTGACCGATGTCGCCGCGCTGGTCGGCGATGGTGCCGGTGGTTTGCTCCAGATGCTCAAGGGTCTTGCTGATGCGCTCGACGTTTTCCGAAGAAAACATCTGATTGGCGTTCTGCATCAACACGTTCACACCGGTCATCAGGTCGTTACTGTCGTTCAGCAATCGGGCGATGGGCGAGGGTGATGCCACGATGGTCGGCAAATTGCCGCCCTTGCCCTTGAGCGTCGGACTTTGCGGCGTGCCGCCGCTGAGCTGAATGATCGAGGTGCCGGTGATCCCGGTCAGCGCCAGTTTGGCCTGGGTGTCTTCCTTGATCGGGGTATCGCCGCCCAGGCGGATCCGCGCCAACACCCGGCGTGGATCGTTCGGGTCCAGGCGCAGCGTCACTACGTCGCCGACCTTGATCCCGCTGTACTGCACGGCACTGCCCTTGGACAAACCGCTGACCGCCTCATTGAAGACGATTTCGTAATCCTTGAATTCGGTGTCGACGCTGGACTTGGCCAGCCACAGACCGAAGAGCAGGGCGCCTGCCACCACGATTACGGTGAACAGGCCGATCAGTACGTGATGGGCTCGGGTTTCCATGTCAGACCTCGTTGAGCTGGTTAGCGGCCGTCAGCGCCGCGCGGCCGCGAGGGCCATGGAAGTATTCGTGAATCCACGCATCATCGGTTTCCGACACCTTGTCGATGGCGTCCGCTACCAGCACTTTTTTCTGTGCCAGCACCGCCACCCGGTCGGTGATGGTGTAGAGCGTGTCGAGGTCGTGAGTGACCAGAAACACACTCAAACCCAACGCATCGCGCAGGGTCAGGATTAACTGATCGAACGCCGCCGCGCCAATCGGATCGAGACCGGCGGTGGGTTCGTCGAGAAACAGGATGTCCGGGTCCAGTGCCAGCGCCCGGGCCAGGGCGGCGCGCTTGATCATGCCGCCAGACAGTGAAGCAGGGTACTTGTCGGCCGCCGACAACGGCAATCCGGCCAATGCCAGTTTCACCGCCGCCAGATGCTCGGCGTCGGCACGGCTCAGGCCGGCGTGTTCAATCAGGGGCAGGGCGACGTTCTCGGTCACCGTCAGCGAAGAGAACAAGGCACCTTTCTGGAACAACACACCGAACCGCCGTTCAACCAGCGAGCGCTCGTGTTCCGAAAGGCTCGGCAAGTTCTTGCCGAAGACCTTCACCAGCCCTTCACTGGGCTGACGCAAACCGACGATGCTACGCAATAGCACCGATTTGCCACTGCCAGAACCGCCGACCACCGCGAGGATTTCGCCCTTGTACAAATCCAGGTCGAGGTTCTCGTGCACGCTCTGGCGGCCGAAGCGATTGCACAGCCCACGGACTTCGATCACCGCCTCGGAAGGCGCTCGGGGTAGACGACTCACCAGCCCATCTCCATGAAAAACAATGCGGCCACGGCATCGAGGACGATCACCACGAAAATCGACTGCACCACACTCGACGTGGTGTGCGCGCCGACGGACTCGGCGCTGCCGCTGACCTTGAAGCCTTCAAGGCAGCCGATGGCGGCGATCAGGAACGCAAAAATCGGCGCTTTGACGATCCCCACCAGAAAGTGCTGAACGCCAATGTCCGATTGCAGCAGCGACAGGAACATCGCCGGCGAGATATCCAGCGACAGCGCACACACCACGCCACCGCCGACAATCCCCGACAACATCGCCAGAAAGGTCAGCATTGGCAGCGCCACCAGCAACGCCAATACCCGCGGCACCACCAGCAACTCCATCGGGTCGAGGCCGAGGGTGCGGATCGCGTCGATTTCTTCGTTGGCCTTCATCGAACCGATCTGCGCGGTGAACGCGCTGGCGGTGCGGCCGGCCATCAGGATCGCGGTGAGCAACACGCCGAATTCCCGCAGAAAAGAGAACGCCACCAGGTCCACGGTAAAAATGCTCGCGCCGAAGCTCGCCAGCACAGTCGCACCGAGAAACGCTACCACGGCGCCCACCATAAAGGTCAGCAGGGCGACGATGGGAGCGGCGTCGAGGCCGGTCTGCTCAATGTGCGCGACCATCGGCGTGAGGCGCCAGCGCTTGGGACAAAACAGCCCGCGCGCGATGGTTTGCAGGATCAGGCCGACAAAACCCAGCACCTGCAGGGTGTCCTGCCAGACCGCATCGACCGCGCGGCCAATGCGAGTCAGCAGTTGAATGCCGACGCTGATTTCCGGCTCTTTGATCGGCACGCAGAAATCAGTCAGCGAGCAATACACCGTCTGCAGCAAGGCGCGATCGGCGGAGGAAAGGGTGCAATCAGGGTGTTCGGCGGACTTGCCCAGACGCTCGGAGCCCAGCAACTCCACCAACAACGACGCACCCGCCGTGTCCAGGGCACCGAGGCCGTTGAGGTCGATGTGGGTGTTGTTGTCGTATTGGCCACGGAGCTTTTCGCTCAGGCGGCAGAGATCGGCGTAATGAGCGAGCGTCCAGTCACCCGTGACCCGCAGCAGGGCTGGGATGTGCGAGGTATCCAGTCGGACACTGCCGGGCGTTGTGCTGCTGGTCATAAGCTCCTGCTTGTTCGGCAATTGCGCAGACCAGATTAATAGCACGAACCGCGTTACTTATCTTTGATGGGTGTGCTGTCCATCACCTTGAAGCGCAGCACGCCGATCAACTGGCCGTCTTCGGTGAGCACCCGAACCTGCCATTTGCCCGCGGGATTGCCGGGGAAATTCTGCTTGTGGGTCCAGGCGCGGTAGCCTTCCTTGCGCCCGCCGTGGATATCCAGAGGGATGCGGTCGACCTCTTTACCGTTGAATATCCAGACGTGATAAATCCGCTCGTCCAGCCCCCGTGGGGCATTGATCGCGGTGTAAGCGTACAAACCGTCGCCACGAATCTGCTCGGCGCTGACTTCTTCCAGGCTCTTGCCGGGGGTGCGGTCTTGCATTTGGGTGCTGATCGCTACGTCAGTCATCCACAGGGTGGCCGGTGGAACCCAGGAGCGCAGCACCCAGCCCACGGCGCCAATGCCGACGGTGATGCTGAGAATCGCCAACGCGTTGCGCACGGTCCGAATCGGGAAGATCGACGCCAGGCTCGGGAACGACAGCACCATGGCAATGCCCAGCGCCAGTTTGAAGCTCTGGGCGGTGGTCAGGTGCAGGATGACGGGCAGGGCGGTCAGCAGGGCCGCGAACAGGGTCAGGGTGTGCAGCGCCAGGAACGCCCAGCGACGCGGCGCCAGCCATTTGTAGTAGAGCGGGTCGATGATCGAAATCAGCGCCGCGATGCTCAACAATCCCGTGAAGAACAGTTGGCCGCTGTTCCAGGTGGTGGTAATGAAAAAGAACGGCAGGACAAAGAACAGACTTTCCTGATGGATCATCTGCGTCGCGTAACGCAGCAGCGGCTGGGGTATTTCGCGCTTGAAGACCCTGGCGAAAAGCTTGGTGAGGCTGTTTTCCAGCATCAGCCAGACCCAGCTGACCAGCATGATGGTGGTGATCCAGCTCGCCAGTCCTTGCTGACGATCCACCAGCATGAAGCTGCCGACCCCTGAGATGAAACCGCCGAGCGCAATGACCCCGGGATAGCGCTTCATCAATTCCAGGATGCGCTGTACGTACAGGGTCAGATTCGGCATTCGGCGGTTCACAATAGTCGAGGGAAAAATCCTCGACAGGTTACCGCCCGAGGGGCCCTGTGGCGAGGGGGCTTGCCCCCGTTGGGCTGCGAAGCGGCCCTAAAAAGGGCACCTCGATTTATCCGGCACACGCATCGGCCAATTTTGCGACTGCTGCGCAGCCGAACGGGGGCAAGCCCCCTCGCCACACAAAACCCGTTGTCACAGGGAAGTAACTACTTTCTGCGGTGAACACGCCAACCCAATACCCCAAGCACCATCAAACCAAATCCCCCGGCAATCGCCCACATCAACTGGTCATAGCTCATTAGCGGCTTCTCGATCCGCAAATACCCCGGCTGCAGCAGCAACTCACGCATCGCCTTGTTTGCCTCGGCCAGTGTCACGTCTTGCAGTGCCCTGGCCGGGTCGGCGAAATGGCCATCCTCGTAGTCCCCAAGGGCGCTCCAGTAGTAATCCGCCAAGGCGCTGTTGCCTTGCACGGCCCAGGTCTGGCGCGCGATGGCAGCCTGCTTGAGACGGGCGAACGTGTCGGCATCAAGCCCCTTCTTGAGCAGATCGGCTTTCAACTCATCCAGCACCCGTTCTGCTGCCCGCACGTCGTCACGATCAAGGTCAGCGTTCAGGCTCATGAAGCCCACCCCGCCAAACACCTCGCGCTCGGCCGAGGGACCGTAGGACAACCCATGGGCCAGGCGCAATTGGCGATAGAGCGCCCAGTCCAGATAGTCTTTGAGCAAGTCGAAGGTTTCGTCGTGCTGGTCTTCCAGCACCGGTTCCGGAACCAGCCAGTGCAATTTGGCACCGCTGCCGACGAAACCGTGGCTCAGAGTACGCTCGTGAGCCGCGCTGGTCCGGATTTCCGGCAGAGGCAGGTGAGCCGTCGGCTCAACCGCTTTGAGCGCGCCATAGGCTCGTTCCAGATAGGCCGGCAGCAGGCGGTCGAGCTCGCCGACCACGATCAGGGTCATATTGTTGGGCGCGTACCAGGCCTTGCGCACCTTCTCCAGTTGCTCGCGGGTCAGGTGCTCGACTTGGGCGCGCTCGGGGCATTTGAGGCCCAGCTCCACCGCCAACTGATTACTGGCGGTGTGGCCCAGGTCCTGGCGATCCAGCCAGCGTTGCAGACGCGAATAATGGCCACCGTCTTCGCGCTCGACCACTTGCTTGGCGACGTTGATAGCATTGTCGTCGATACGGGTCTGGGTCAGCAGGGCCAACAACAGGTCGAGGACCTTGCGCTGGTTTTTCGCCGGGGCTTCGATGACGAAGGTCGTGTCAGCGTTGCTGGTGTAGGCATTCCAGTCGCCGCCCAGGGCCTGCATGCGTTCTTCCAGACCGCCTTCGCCGGTGGCGTCGATGCCGCTGAACAGCAAATGTTCGAGCAGATGCGGCAGTTCTTTGTCGGCGCAGCTGAAATCATCCAGGCCAACGCCGACCACCAACCGGATCGCCACATGCCCGCGCTCGGTGCCGGGTTTGAGGACCAATTGCAGACCGTTGGGCAGCGTATAGCCCTCGACCTTAAAGCGATCCAGGGCAAATGAAGGCAGGGCGCCAAGCAACAGACAAGCGAACAGCAGACAACGCATAACGAGTTTCCGTACGACCAGCGTAAGTACAACAGACTTCAGGCAACTGTGGACGTTCAGGGTGAATGAGTGATGTCAGCCATATCGTCGACCGCCAGAGCGCCAGTGTCCGCAGTACCCAATACCGCATAGGCGCTGCTGCAAAACAGCGAATTGAGGCGCCTCATGTCAGCGATCAACTCCAGATGCAGCGAACTGGTCTCGATGCTTTGCACAATCTTACGGTGCAAACGACTGACATGAGCGTGGGCCAGGCGGCGCTCCTGTGCGCGAAAGCGACGTTTCTCCCGCAGTAACTGGCGAGCACTTTCCGGGTCGGAACTGAGGAACACCGACAATCCCAGACGCAAGTTGGCAATCAGTTGGCTATGCAGCCCCGCCAACTCCTCCAGACCGACCTCGGAAAACGACCGGCGCTGCGAGGTTTTCTGCTGCTGAACCTTGCGCAGCATGCGCTCGATCACGTCGCTGGCCAGTTTCAGGTTGATCGCCAGCTCGATGGTTTCCGCCCAACGCTGGCTATCCTGTTCGCTGAGGTCTTCCCGGGGCATTTGCGCCAGATAGAGTTTGATCGCGCTGTAGAGCGCTTCGACATCATCGCTCAGGCGACGGATTTCCTGGGTAACGGCGGTCTGTTTGCCGCGCAATACGGCGAGCATGGCTTCGAGCATGCTGTCGACCAGATCGCCGATGCGCAGGGTTTCCCGGGCGGCATTGGCCAGCGCCAGGCTCGGGGTGACCAATGCCGTCGGGTCAAGATGCCGCGGTTTGGCCGTGCCGTTGATGTCCGGCCGCTCCGGCAGCAGCCACGCACAGAGCCTGGCCATCGGCCCGACGCTGGGCAGCAGGATCAGGCAACGCGTGGTGTTGTAGAGCAGGTGGAAGCCGATGACCATTTCCTGAGCGCTGAAGTCGAAGCTGTCGATCCAGTGCACCAGTGGATCGAGCACCGGAATGATCAGCAGCAGACCAATCAGTTTGTACAACAGGCTGCCCAGCGCCACCTGACGGCCAGCGGCGTTCTGCATGCTGGTGCTGAGGAAAGCGAGAATGCCGCTGCCGATGTTGGCGCCGATCACCAGGCCGATGGCCACCGGCAGACTGATCACGCTGGCGCCGGCGAGGGTCGCGGTCAGCAGGACGGCGGCCAGGCTGGAGTAGGAAATCATCGCGAACAGCGCACCGACCAACGCATCGAGCAGGATGTCGCCGGTCAGAGAAGCAAAAATGACCTTCACCCCCTGAGCATGCGTGATCGGCGCGGCGGCCTCGACGATCAGTTGCAGCGCCAGAATGATCAACCCCAGACCAATACTGACCCGGCCCATTTGCCCGAGCCTTGTCTGCTTGCGCGACAGGAAGAAAATCACCCCGAGGAAAATCAGCAGCGGCGACAGCCACGACAGGTCGAGGGTCAGTACCCGCGCCATCAGTGCGGTACCGACGTCGGCGCCGAGCATGGTCGCCAGGGCCGGGGTCAGCGCCATCAGGCCCTGACCGACAAACGAGGTGACCAGCATGGCGGTGGCATTGCTGCTCTGAACCATGGCGGTCACCATGATCCCGGCGACAAACGCCAGCCAGCGCCTGGACATGTTCTGTGCAATCACGTGACGCAGGTTGGAACCATAGACCCGCAGGATGCCGGTTCGAACGATGTGCGTGCCCCAGATCAACAAGGCCACGGCCGATAACAAATTGAGCAGGGTGAGCATGAGGCCCCCTGTGGTGGTAGCGCCCCAGTGGGGCAAGTTGACGGTGCCGCGCGTTTTTCTACGTTCTGTACTAGGGGGCGGTCTCAATTAATTTCCCTGCCGCGCCGGGAAATTAATTGAGACCGCCCCCTAAGCTGTAGTTGGCTAACGGTCTGGACGCCAGCATCGCATAGCTAAAGAAGCGATTGAAATAAAACTGTCATGAAAACAATTTGCTGCAGAAACGAACAAAGGGCCGTTAGGCCCTTTGTTCTTGTGGCGAGGGAGCTTGCTCCCGTTCGGTTGCGAAGCAGCCGCAATAAGGCATACGCGGTTTACTGCCTAATCGCGGTGACCGGTTTCAGGGCCGCTTCGCAGCCCAGCGGGAGCAAGCTCCCTCGCCACAGAGGTCCCATTTGGACCGATTACTGCCCCGGAACGTCCTTGCGCAGTTTTACCGGCTCCTGCTGTTTTCTCTTTTTCATCATTGCGGTGCGCATCTTGATGTTGATCGCTTCCACCGCCAGCGAGAATGCCATGGCGAAGTAGACGTAGCCTTTTGGCAAATGCACATCGAACGATTCGGCAATCAGTACGGTACCGACCAGCAGCAGGAACGACAGTGCCAGCATCTTCAGCGACGGGTGCTTGTCGATGAATTCACTGATGGTGCCAGAAGCCCACATCATCACCAGCACAGCAACGATGATCGCCGCGACCATCACCGGTACGTGGGAAACCATGCCCACCGCCGTGATCACCGAGTCCAGCGAGAACACGATGTCGATGATCGCGATCTGGATGATGGTGTACAGGAAATTACCGCCCTTGCCCGCAGGTTCGTCGCCGCCTTCATCTTCGCCTTCCAGCGCGTGGTACATCTCTTGCGAGCTCTTCCACAGCAGGAACAGACCACCGAAGAACAGGATCAGGTCACGCCCGGAAATACCCTGGCCGAACACTTCGAACAGGTCCGCGGTGAGGCGCATGACCCAGGTGATCGACAGCAGCAACAGGATCCGCGTAACCATGGCCAGCGCCAGGCCGAAAATCCGGGTGCGCGCCTGCATGTGCTTGGGCATGCGGCTGACCAGGATCGAGATCATGATGATGTTGTCGATGCCCAGGACGATCTCCAGGGCAGTCAGGGTGAAGAAGGCAACCCAGATTTCAGGGTTGGTCAGCCATTCCATGTGTATTCCTTTGAGGGCGTGTTAAACCACGAAGGGCCCAGGCTTCAAACAACAAAGCCTGGACCCGTCATGGTGAGTCTTGGGCTTATAGAGTGCTGAACAGCGGAAAAATCCCCATCAGCAATGCAGCGACCAGTATGCACAGGCAAACCAGCACTGCCCACTTCAGGGTGAACCGCTGGTGGTCACCGAATTCGATACCGGCCAGGGCCACCAACAGATAAGTCGATGGTACCAGTGGGCTCAGCAAGTGGACGGGCTGACCGACGATCGAGGCACGTGCCATTTCTACTGCGGTTATACCGTAGTGACTGGCGGCTTCGGCAAGCACTGGTAACACGCCGTAATAAAATGCGTCGTTCGACATGAAGAACGTGAACGGCATGCTCACCAGCGCGGTGATCACGGCCAGGTATGGGCCGAGGAAATCCGGGATGACCGCCAGCAGGCTCTTGGACATGGCGTCGACCATGCCGGTGCCCGACAGGATACCGGTGAAGATACCCGCGGCAAAGATCAACCCGACCACCGCCAGCACGCTACCGGCGTGAGCCGCAACGCGGTCTTTCTGCTGTTGCAGGCACGGGTAGTTGACGATCATCGCGATACTGAACGCCACCATGAACAACACTGGCAGCGGCAACAGGCCCGCGATCAGGGCGCCCATCAGGCCCAGGGTCAAAGCGCCGTTGAACCAGATCAACTTCGGACGACGGGCATCCGGGAACTGCGAGACGCTGATTTCGCTGTGGTCGATTTCATCACCGACCAGATGCAGTTCACCCAGACGCGCACGCTCGCGTTTACCGTAGAAGTAGGCAATCGCCAGAATCGCCACCACGCCGGCCAGCATTGCCGGGATCATGGGTACGAAGATCGCCGACGGGTCCACATGCAGCGCACTGGCCGCACGAGCGGTCGGACCGCCCCATGGCGTCATGTTCATCACGCCACCGGCGAGGATGATCAGACCAGCCATGATCCGCGGGCTCATGCCGATGCGGCTGTAGAGCGGCAGCATGGCGGCTACGCAGATCATGTAAGTGGTGGCGCCATCACCGTCCATGGACACAATCAGCGCCAGTACGGCGGTGCCGACCGAAACTTTCAGCGGGTCGCCCTTGACCAGTTTGAGGATCTTGCGCACGGCCGGGTCGAACAAGCCGGAATCGATCATCAGGGCGAAGTAGAGAATGGCGAACATCAGCATCACGCCGGTCGGCGCGAGCTTGGTGATGCCTTCAAGCATCATCGGACCGATCTTCGGCGAGAAACCACCGAACAAGGCGAAGACGATCGGAATAATGATCAGTGCGATCAGCGCGGACAGGCGCTTGGTCATGATCAGGAACATGAACGTGATGACCATGGCGAAGCCAAGGAAAGTCAGCATAGGAATACTCCAGGCGTAGCGCAGCTAGGGAATGGGCGAACCGGTAGGGTCAGCGCAGAACGGGAAGCACGAGACGTACGGGCGGAGTTACAGCGACGAGGCGGGTAGGAGTGGACATCAGAATCACCATTGTTGTTGTTAAATGGGCCGGGCGGGCGATAAAACACTCGCGTTGGCCAACCGGTCTATTGCCGGCAGTGGGGCGATCCTAATGGGGGAAGCTTTCAGCCAGCTTTCGCCGGTGAAAGCATTGACCGAATGTACAACCGGTCGTCGGCTGGCCTTACAGCCCGTAAACACTGGGTCAGGAGGAAAAACATGGGCGAACTTCACACCGGCGGCTGCCACTGCGGACAAATTCGCTATCAATTCAGCGGCCCGCTGCACGACATCGCTCACTGCCATTGCTCGATTTGCCGCCGGGTCAGCGGCGGGATCGTGACCACCTGGATCACCGTACCCGCCTCGGCATTCGCATGGGTGGCGGGTACGCCGTCCCGGTACGAATCTTCGTCTACCTGCGCGCGATATTTCTGCCCTAACTGTGGGGCACAACTGGCCCTGGTGACGAAGCTCAGCCCCGAGAGCATCGATGTGACCATCGCAACCCTCGACCATCCCGAGCAGGCTCCGGCCGAGCGGCATATCTGGACGGACAGTCGATTACCCTGGTTGCATCTGGACGAACACCTGCCGGGCGAGGCCGAAGAACAACTCTGATCAGAAAACAGACAGGTTCAGCGGCCGGATCGCGCCCATCCAGATCGCGTGTTCGGTGTGGTCGAGAAAATCGTCGCCCGTGTCCGGGTGCAGGAACACCACCAGCCCCTTGCGGTTGAGCGCCAGCCACGGCAACACCGCGCCAAGGTACTGCGGCTCGAAAGCCAACTGGCAGCTCCAGTCCGGGTGCGGGCCGACCGGGCGTTCGTGCACGCGCCCCATCTTCAGTGGAAACAATTGCGCTGCCTGCTCACACAAGGCCCGAGCCTGTGGCAGGGTGCTGGCATCGAAGTAGACATGGGCGTGGTAACCCTTGATCTGCTGCATCTCAAACCCCCTCTAAAACTACTTGTCGAACCCACCCCGCTTCCCGCAGGTCACACGCTATATAGGCAGCAAGTACGGAGCACATCCATGAAAAATGCCGAAACCCCAGTGGTGAAGGTGGTGCTTTATGGTGCCATGAGTAGCCTGGGCAGTGCGCTGATGGCTGAAATGCTGCGGCGCCAGCATGAAGTGATCGCGATTCTCGATGACCTGACCGCGCTGGCGCCACGGCCCGGATTACGCACCAAGGCCGGCGACCTGTTCGATGCCCAGCGAGTCAAGCAGAGCGTGGCCGGCGGTTCGGCGGTGATCTGCCTGCTGGATGCGCCGGGGTTGCCGATGAACAGCGAACACATCGAAAAATCCATTGTGCCCGGTCCGGTCGAGCAGGTGCTGGCGGTGGATGCACTGATCGACGGCATGCAGGCCGCAGGCATCACCCGGCTGTTTGTGGTGGGTGATTTCGAGGTGCTGGACGATCCGGAAATAGAAGACCCGTTACAACGCTACGCCGCCGAAGAAATTCGCGAGGCTTTGCAAAGCAGCACATTGCATTGGACCATGGTGAACGCACCACGGGGCGTGCCCGGCCTGACCCTTGAGCATTTCAGTCATGTCAGCTCGAGCCTGGAGCCCGGCCTGGCCAAACCGCTGGAAAGGCTGAACCGAGTCGCCGTGGGAATTGCCGACGAACTGCACTTCAACCTGCACGTCGGCGAGCATGTGAACTTCGTCGCGACCGATAGCTAAATCGCTATGGATGGCAACGCGAGACCATTGAGCGATTGCGCACTGCTGGCTTGTTCCGCCATCAACCAATCCACAAATTTTTGAATCAAGGCCCCACGCCGTTTGCGTTGGGGCAGGACCACGTAATAACCCAGTCTGGAAATCACCGTGTCGGCAATCGGGCGACACAGCAGGCCTTGCGCCAATAAGTTATCCACAAGGTGCCGCCAACCGATCGCAACGCCCTGGCCGCCAATCGCCGCCTGAATCAGCAAGGTGTAATTGTCGAAGCGCAATTGCCCCGGGGCCGGGGCCGATGTGATCCCCAGTTCGCGAAACACGCCGCTCCAGTCGAACCAGTTGCTGCTGTGTTCGCCTCGCAGGTGCAGCAGTGGAAACTCCAGCAATGACTGGGCCGGCAAGGGCAGGGCACGGTCCTTCAATAGCAGCGGGCTGCACACCGGAAACACCTCTTCGCTGAACAGCCAATGGCTTTCTCCCTGTTTGAACCGACCATCGCCGAACAGCACGGCAACATCAATGTCGGTGCGCAGCATGTTGTGGCTGCGCTCGCTGGTAACCAGGCTGACGTCCACTTGAGGATTGGCGCTATGGAAGCGGTGCAGGCGCGGCATCAGCCAATACGCGGCGAAAGCAAAATCGGTGGCCACTTGCAACACTTCGTGTTGTTGCTGTGCGCTGATCGCGCTCAATCCTGCTTCGATGTTCTGTAAACCGAGCTGAACTTGCTCAAAGAGAATGGTTCCGGCCTCGGTCAGTTCGATACCGCGATAAATGCGGTCGAACAACCGCGTAGCGAGCTGTTCTTCCAATCGTTTGATCTGCTGGCTGATGGCCGGTTGCGTGGTGCCGAGCTCCACCGCGGCGGCGGTGAAGCTGCGTTGCCGGGCCGCGGCTTCAAAGGCACGCAGCAGGTCCAGAGACAAATCACCGAGGGAGTCATACATAAGCTGTGCTTATCCTAGTCATTGCCTGGCATGGGCTTTACCACAAAGGTAATGGGTTCCATGCTCGATCACAGCACTCTCGCATAAATATCCACTATGGAATGCCGCGATCACATGAAGCGCAAAAATATTCTTTTCATCATGGCCGATCAAATGGCCGCGCCAATGTTGCCGTTCTACGGCCCTTCGCCCATCAAACTGCCGAATCTGAGCCGCCTCGCCGCCCAAGGCGTGGTGTTCGACGCCGCGTACTGCAATAGCCCGCTCTGCGCGCCGTCACGTTTCACCCTGGTCAGCGGTCAGTTGCCGAGCAAGATTGGCGCCTACGACAACGCGGCCGATTTCCCTGCCGACGTTCCGACCTATGCCCATTACCTGCGACGCCTCGGTTACCGCACCGCGCTGTCGGGCAAGATGCATTTCTGCGGTCCGGACCAGTTGCACGGCTACGAAGAACGCCTGACCAGCGACATCTATCCAGCCGACTACGGTTGGGCGGTGAACTGGGATGAACCGGACGTGCGTCCGAGCTGGTACCACAACATGTCTTCGGTGCTGCAATCCGGGCCATGCGTGCGCACCAATCAGCTGGATTTCGACGAAGAGGTGGTATTCAAGGCCCAGCAATACCTGTTCGATCATATCCGCGAGGAGGGCGATCAGCCGTTCTGCCTGACCGTGTCGATGACTCACCCACACGATCCGTACACGATTCCCAAAGCTTTTTGGGATCTGTACGACGACGCCGACATCCCTTTACCGGAAACCCCGGCCCAAACCGGACTCGATCCTCACTCCCAGCGTTTGCTCAAGGTCTATGACCTGTGGGACAAGCCGCTGCCTGTGGATAAAATTCGCGACGCACGCCGCGCGTATTTCGGGGCGTGCAGCTATATCGACAATAACGTCGGCAAACTCCTGCAAACACTCGAGGAAACCGGGCTGATCGAAGACACGATCATCGTGTTCTCCGGTGACCACGGCGACATGCTCGGCGAGCGCGGCCTCTGGTACAAAATGCACTGGTACGAAATGGCCGCGCGCGTGCCACTGCTGATCAGTGCACCCGGGCAATTCGGCGCTGGACGGGTCAGCGCGGCGGTATCCACCGCCGACCTGCTGCCGACCTTTGTGGAATTGGCCGGCGGCTCACTGGAACCGGGTCTGCCGCTGGACGGCCGCTCGCTGGTTTCACACCTGCAAGGGCAGGGCGGTCACGACGAGGTATTCGGCGAATACATGGCCGAAGGCACCATCAGCCCATTGATGATGATTCGGCGCGGCGCCTACAAATTCATCTACAGCGAAGACGACCCTTGCCTACTCTTCGACGTACACAACGACCCGCATGAACAAGAAGAACTCAGCCATTCGCCGCAACATCGTCAGCTGTTCGAGGATTTTCTTGCCGAAGCACGGGCCAAATGGGATATCCCGGCGATCCACCAACAGGTGCTCGCCAGTCAGCGACGCCGGCGTTTCGTCGCCGACGCCCTGACCATCGGCAAGCTGAAGAGCTGGGATCACCAGCCGCTGGTGGACGCCAGTCAGCAGTACATGCGCAACCACATCGACCTCGACGATCTGGAGCGCAAAGCACGTTATCCACAACCCTGCCAAAACCAATAATGTTAAGGGGAAGTCCATGCAAAAGTTATCCACAGTACTGACGGTCGGGCTTCTGGCTCTGGGCAGCGCCTCGGCCTATGCCGAGCAGAGCTGCGAGACAGTGAAGATGGCCGACCCTGGCTGGAGCGACATCGCCGCCACCAACGCCATCACCGGGTTTCTGCTGGACGGCATGGGCTACAAAGCCAAGGTCGACACGCTGGCGGTGCCGATCACCTTTGGCGGCCTGAAGGATGGCCAGGTGGACGTGTTTTTGGGTAACTGGATGCCGGCGCAGCAAGGCTTCTACGACAAGTTCGTGGCCAACGGCGACGTTACGCAACTGGCGAAGAACCTTGATGGCACTGAGTTCACGCTGGCGGTTCCGGATTACGTTTGGGACGCGGGTGTGCATAACTTTAATGACTTGAACAAGTTCGCCGACAAGTTTGACAAGAAGATCTATGGCATCGGCTCCGGCGCCCCGGCGAACATTTCACTGCAAGAGATCATCAAGAAGAACGACTTCGACATGGGCCAGTGGAAACTGATCGAATCCAGCGAGCAGGCAATGCTGGCCGAAGTGTCCCGCGCGGTGAAGAAACAGAAGTTCGTGACCTTCCTCGGCTGGACGCCACACCCAATGAACGTGCAGCTGAAAATGCATTACCTGAAGGGCGGCGAGAAGTACTTCGGCGACACCGGCAGCGTTTATACACTGACCCGCAAAGGTTATGCACAGGCCTGCCCGAACGTCGGCAAGTTGCTCACCAACCTGAGTTTTACCCAGGAAATGGAGAACAGCATTATGGCTGAGGTGGTGAACAAGAAAGTCAGCAACGCCGAGGCGGCCAAGGCGTGGATCAAGGCCAACCCGGCGATGCTGGATAAATGGCTGGAGGGCGTGAAGACCGTGGACGGAAAGGATGCGTTGCCGGCAGTGAAAGCCAAGTTGTAATAGTTACCTGTGGCGAGGGAGCTTGCTCCCGCTGGAGTGCGTAGCGCTCCCATTTCGGCAACACGGTTTATCTGTCTCACCGAGTTGTCCGGATTTGCGGCTGCTGCGCAACCGGGCGGGAGCAAGCTCCCTCGCCACAATGATCTGCCCACAACGAGCCAATGCTTTACCCTTACGATTTACCCCGTACCGAGAGGACCCATGGCCTTCCCCAGCCGCCATTCACTCTTTCCCTTCCTGACCTGGTTGCCCCGACAAACCCGTGCCAGCGTTGGTCGTGACCTGATCGTCGGCCTGAGCGGCGCGATTCTCGCGTTACCACAATCCATTGCCTACGCGCTGATCGCCGGTCTCCCTCCGGAATACGGCTTGTACGCGGCAATCATCCCGGTACTGATCGCCTGCCTCTGGGGTTCGTCGTGGCATTTGATCTGCGGTCCTACAGCGGCCATTTCCATCGTCTTGTACGCCAGCGTCAGTCCTCTGGCCGTGCCAGCGTCGCAAGACTACGTCACGCTGATCCTGCTTCTGACACTCTTGGCGGGTATTTTCCAGTGGTTGCTGGGTCTGCTGCGTTTCGGCGCCTTGGTGAATTTTGTCTCTCACTCAGTGGTGCTGGGCTTCACCCTTGGCGCGGCGGTGGTGATTGCCATCGGGCAACTGCCAAATCTGCTGGGGCTGGATGTGCCCAACCAGGCCACGGCGCTGAATAGCCTGGTGCTGCTGTTCAGTCATCTCAGCGAAGTGGACAAACCCTCGCTGCTGCTGGGCCTGGCCACGGTCGGGGTGGGCGTCGTACTGAAACTGCTGGTGCCGCGCTGGCCGACGCTATTGATCGCTTTGGCCCTGAGCGGCTTGCTGGTGTGGTTGTGGCCTGCCATGTTCGGCCATGTGCAGTTGGTCAGCGCCTTTGTCGGGCGGCTGCCGCCCTTCAGCCCGCTGCCGCTGGATCTGGACCTGGTATTGCGCCTGCTGCCCAGCGCGGTGGCGGTCGGTATGCTCGGGCTGGTGACGAGCCTGTCGATTGCCCGCTCCTTGTCGGCTCGCTCGCAACAGTTACTCGACGCCAATCAAGAAGTCCGCGCCCAGGGCTTCTCGAACATGGTCGGTGCGTTTTTTTCCGGCTCATTGTCAGCCGGTTCCTTCACCCGCTCGGCGCTGAGTTACGACGCCGGTGCCTGCTCTCCGCTGGCCGGGGTTTTTTCGGCGTTGTGGGTGGCGCTGTTCGCGATCTTCGGGGCAGTGTTGATTGCGCACATCCCAATCCCGGCCATGGCCGGGAGCATTTTGTTGATCGCCTGGGGACTGGTGGACCATCGCGGCATTCGCGCCTTGCTGCGGGTCAGCCGCGCCGAGTTTTTGGTCATGGTGCTGACCTGTGTCGCCACGCTGTTGCTGGAATTGCAAACGGCGATCTACGCCGGGGTGCTGGCGTCGTTGTTCTTCTACCTCAAACGCACCTCGCAGCCACGGGTGCAGCACTGGCGTGATGGCGACGAAGACATTCTGAGGGTCGGTGGCTCGATCTTTTTCGGCGCCAGCCATTACCTGCAAGTACGCCTGCAACGAATGCACGGCGCGCGAGTGGTGATTGAGGCGCAGCAGATCAACTTTATCGACTACTCGGGCGTGGAAATGCTGCACCAGGAAGCGCGGCGCCTGCTGCGTCAGGATCGCAGCCTGACTCTGCGGCGGGCACGGCCGCAGGTGGTGGAGGAGTTGAGGAAGCTGGAAGGGGCGGAGAAATGCCCGATCCGATTCGAAGATTGAAATACCCAACCCTGAAATAAACACCGACCTGTGGCGAGGGGGCTTGCCCCCGTTCGGGTGCGAAGCGCCCGCAGATTTTAGGGTCGCTTCGCAACCCAACGGGAGCAAGCTCCCTCGCCACAGAGAACTAAGCGGCCAATTGCCGTCGGAGTTCGGCCAGCACTGGCGCGGTATCCGGCCGCACACCACGCCACAGGTAGAAAGCTTCCGCCGCCTGCTCGGCCAACATTCCCAGGCCATCCATCGCCACCGCCGCGCCGTGCTCGCTGGCCCAGCGGCAGAACGAGGTCGGGTCCTTGCCGTACATCATGTCGTAGCAAACCGTCTTGCCCGGTTCGATCAAACTGCTGGCAATTGGCGGTACATCGCCTGACAGACTGGCGGACGTGGCGTTTATGATCAGGTCCACCGGTTCGCGCAACCAGTCAAAACCACTGGCGGACACCGGCCCCAGATCAGAGAACAATTGCGCCAGCAACTCGGCTTTTTCCACCGTGCGGTTAGCGATGATCACTGATGCCGGTTGCTCCGCCAGCAACGGCTCCAGCGCACCGCGCACCGCGCCGCCCGCACCCAGTAGCAGGATGCGTTTGCCCTTGAGACTGAAACCGGCATTGACCGTCAGGTCCCGCACCAGCCCGGCGCCATCGGTGTTGTCGCCCAGCAGGCTGCCATCGGCCAGTTTGCTCAGGGTATTCACCGCGCCAGCCCGCTGCGCCCGCTTAGTCAAGCTGTTCGCCAGGCGATAGGCGTCTTCCTTGAACGGCACCGTCACATTCGCCCCACGCCCTTCGCGGAAAAATGCCTGGGCACAGCCGGAAAAATCGTCGAGGGGCGCCAGCAAGGTGCTGTAGTCCAGTTTTTGCCCCGTCTGCTCGGCGAACAAACGGTGGATCAGCGGCGACTTGCTGTGGCCGATCGGGTTACCGAATACGACATAACGGTCCATCAGAATTCCTCATTCAGCCCTTGGCCAACCAATCGCGGTCTTGCAGGAAGTAATCGGTCAGGCGCGCTTCTTCACTGCCCGGTTCGGGCTTCCAGTCGTAGGCCCAGCGCACTTGCGGCGGCAATGACATCAGAATCGATTCGGTACGCCCGCCCGATTGCAGGCCGAACAGCGTGCCGCGATCATAGACCAGGTTGAACTCGACGTAACGGCCACGGCGAAACTCCTGGAACTCACGCTGTTTGGCCGTGAACGCATCATTCTTGCGGCGCTGCACGATCGGCAGGTATGCGTCGATGAACGCATCGCCGATGGCGCGCATGAAGGCGAAGCTGGTGTCGAAGTCCCACTCGTTCAAGTCATCGAAAAACAGACCGCCAATGCCACGCGGCTCATGGCGATGCTTGATGTGGAAATAACTGTCGCACCAGGCCTTGTAACGTGGATAGACGTCCGGGCCGAACGGCGCGCAGGCCTGTTCGGCGACGCGGTGCCAGTGCACGCAGTCTTCTTCATTTCCGTAATAAGGGGTCAGGTCGAAGCCGCCACCGAACCACCAGACCGGCTCTTCACCTTCTTTTTCAGCGATGAAAAAGCGCACGTTGGCGTGAGACGTCGGTACATGGGGGTTGTGCGGGTGAATCACCAACGACACACCCAAGGCTTCGAAGCGTCGGCCGGCCAATTCTGGCCGATGAGCGCTGGCGGAGGGTGGGAGTCCACTGCCAAAGACGTGGGAAAAGTTAACGCCGCCCTTTTCGATGACCGCGCCGTTTTCGATCACCCGGGTGCGACCGCCACCGCCGGCAGGGCGGGTCCAGGCGTCTTCGACGAAATGCGCGCCGCCGTCTTCCGCTTCCAGGGCAGCGCAAATGCGGTCTTGCAGGTCGAGCAGGTAGGCTTTTACGGCTTCGGTGCGGGTAGTCATGGCATCACCTTGAATCGGGCAAAGCTACGCGGCGCTGATACAGGCCGGCGGCAAATTGCTGCGTAGGATAACACTGCACCTTGTGCCGTCGCAGTTGACGAAGGTCAAGCTTGGGAGTTCGATAGGGCGCTTGGCGCTACAACTCTAGAAGCCAAGACCTAAGGAGAGTGCAGATGGCAAAGCGTATCCAGTTCCGCGCCCATGGCGGCCCCGAAGTGCTCGAATACGTGGATTACCAACCCACCGAGCCCGGCCCGCAACAGGTGCGCGTGACCAACAAGGCCATCGGCCTGAACTTCATCGACACCTATTACCGCAGTGGCCTTTATGCGCCACCCACCCTGCCATCAGGCCTGGGCGCTGAAGGCGCGGGTGTGGTCGAAGCAGTCGGCAGCGAAGTCACCCGCTTCAAAATTGGCGATCGCGTGGCTTATGGCAGTGGCCCGTTGGGCGCCTACAGCGACGTGCATGTCTTGCCGGAAGCCAACCTGGTGCACCTGCCGGACGCCATCAGCTTCGAACAGGCCGCCGGCGTGATGCTCAAAGGCCTGACCGTGCAGTACCTGCTGCGTCAGACATATGAACTCAAGGGTGGCGAGACCATCCTGTTCCACGCCGCGGCTGGCGGCGTCGGCTCCCTGGCCTGCCAATGGGCCAAGGCCCTGGGTGTGAAGCTGATCGGCACGGTCAGCTCACCAGAGAAAGCCGCCCTGGCGAAAGCCAATGGTGCCTGGGCGACCATCGATTACAGCCATGAAAACGTCGCACAACGTGTGCTGGAATTGACTGACGGTAAAAAAGTCCCGGTGGTGTACGACGGTGTAGGCAAAGATACCTGGCTAACGTCGCTCGACAGCGTTGCGCCTCGAGGGCTGGTAGTGAGTTTCGGTAATGCTTCGGGCGCGGTAGACGGAGTGAATCTGGGGATTCTGGCGGCTAAGGGATCGCTGTACGTGACCCGGCCGACTCTGGCGACCTACGCCAACAATGCTGAAAACCTGCAACGCATGGCTGATGAGCTGTTCGAGATGATCATCAGCGGCAAGCTTACGGTGGACATCAGCCAGCGGTATCCACTGGCTGAGGCTGCGAAGGCACAGACCGAATTGTCGGCGCGGCGTACGACTGGCTCGACGATTCTATTGCCTTGAGGACGCCATCGCGGGCAAGCCCGCTCCCACAGGATTTCGGTCGTGCACATTATTCGTATACGACTCGCAGCTGTGGGAGCGAGGCTTGCCCGCGATGAACGATGACGCGGTCTTAATCCGGGCGCACAACGTGGCCGGTGGCCAGATCGCGAATCACGCTCGGATTCTTGCGCCCGCCCAGATTGCCACCCAGCACCAGATCAACCTGCCCACGGAAATACTGCTCCACGCGAATCCGCGTCCGCGCCGCCGGCCGCCCCTGAGGGTTGGCCGAGGTCGAAACCAATGGCCCGACCAACGCACACAAATCCCGCACCTGTGGGTGATCGCTAACCCGCAACGCCACTGTTTCATGCACACCGGTAATCCACTGGGGCAACAGATTCTGATGCGGCACCAGCCAGGTGTTGGGGCCCGGCCAAGTGCTGGCCATGCGGTCCATCCACAACTCAGGGAAGTCTTCGAAGAGGAAGTCGAACTGGCGAATGTTGTCGGCCACCAGAATCAGGCCTTTATCCACAGACCGGCCCTTGATCATCAGCAGACGATCCACCGCCTCCTCGTTCCAAGGATCGCAACCCAAGCCCCAGACAGCTTCCGTTGGGTAGGCAATGACCGCCCCGGCGCGAATTTCTCGTGCGGCTTGCTGCACACGCCAACTGTTAACCATGAAAAACTCTCCGGAATAAGGCTCTGCGCAGTTTACCGATCTTGCTTATAAAACCTAGTTTACCCGCGCAAACCATCGGCCGCTTTCGCAGACTGCCCGGCCGTCCATTTCCAGTTCCGTCAGCGCTGCCAGCACTTTCGACAACGCCCAGCCACTGGTGACCGCCAAGGCTTCACTGGTGTGGGGCGCCGCGTGGAGCAACATGAGCAGCGGATGAGATTCCGTCGGCGTTTCTGTGGATAACGGCAACCGTTGCCAGCCGCGCAAGGCCTCAAGGATATGCTCGATGGTTTCCACCAGTACCGCACCGTCGCGGATCAGTTGATGACAACCCTTTGCGCCAGGGTGATGGATCGACCCTGGAATCGCATACACCTCGCGTCCCTGTTCCGCCGCCAGCCTCGCGGTGATCAACGAACCACTGGCAACACTTGCCTCGACCACCAGCACGCCGAGCGACAAACCGCTGATGATTCGATTGCGCCGAGGGAAATTGCCGGGAGAAGGGCCGGCGTCCAGCGGAAACTCCGAAAGTACCGCGCTTCCCGAACCGATCATCGCATCTGCCAGCCGTCGATTGCGCTGTGGATAAAAATTTTCCAGCCCGGTGCCCAGCACGCCCACCGTTTGCCCGCCAACGTCCAGAGCCGCCTGATGCGCGGCGGCATCGATACCCAGGGCCAGACCGCTGGTGATGACAAAACCGGCGCCGGCCAGACTGCGGGAAAACGCGGTGGCGGTGTCCATGCCCGGTCGCGAAGCACGACGGCTGCCAACCATCGCCAACTGCGGTTTTTCCAGAATGCCCGGATCGCCCGCAACGAATAACAGCGGCGGTGCATCACTGATTTGCGCCAACAGCGCGGGGTAGTCAGGTTGGTCCCACATCAGTAAATGCTGACCCTGACGCTCTAGCCAGGCCAATGCGTGGCCGGCGCCTTCACGAATTTCACTGGAGCGCCGGGCCTGCGCGCAAGCGAGGGGCAACCCCAACGCGCGCCAGGCGCTGGCCGGTGCGCTGATGGCTTTGGAGGCAGAGCCGAAGGCCTCAAGCAACTTTTTGAAACGTGCAGGGCCAAGTTCGGGTAAACGGTGCAGGCGTAAACGGGCTTCCAGTTCCGCGGGGGAAATGGACATACAGGCAGACAGCGACATGGATCATCCTTGATCGTTATAGGGTCCCGTCGAATCGGGAATAAGCTGTGGATAACTCTGTTGGTAACTTGTGGAGCACGCTTAAGGATTTCGCACCTTGTCCATTACCGCCAAGGAGCGCGATGCGTTAAGGACCAGCCCGTAGCTGAGCTTGTCGTAAGTGCGGAATACCATCAGCAACCCGGCCCGCTCATCGGGGATTTTCAGTGGCTGACCGGTGATCCGGTCACGCACGGTTTCACCGGTTTTCATCACCACCAGCACATTGCCCTCGGCCAGGCCATCGCGCTGCCCCTTGTTCAGTGTGACGACGTCCAGCGCGCCGATCTGGGTGACCCCGCGTGGCACATCGATGATCAAGCCGTTGATGTCGGTTGTTGGTGCACTGGGCATGAAGGTCGAATTGATCGAGCGTTCCTCACCACTGAACAGCCGGTCGCCGAGTCGCACTTCCTGAGTGGTGCGCTGCAGGGCCAGAGTGGCGACATCACCTTCAGTGGCGATGATCTCGCCGCCGCCGATGTCATCGGCGTTGATCCCCAGAAACTCCTTGCTCTGCGGGTCGGTGTAGACCTTGCCCTGGCGGAAGATGCCGTAGACCGGTTGTGCCGGGTCGAAATGGCCACGCGCGAATATTCGATCACCGGTGCCACTGAGTACCCGTTCGGCATCGCCGGCGACGATGTAGGGCGCCTTGTCGAAATCCTCGGCCTTGTCGACGATGCGATTGCTCAGCAGAAAGCTGTTGATCGACTTCAGTGGGATGCTCGGAATGGCATCGGCCACCGGCGAACTGCGCACTCGTGGCGAAAGCTTGATGGTGCCCCGGGAAGCGCCACGATTGAGGGTCAGGCGTGGCTGACCGTTGACGTAGACCAGTGATAGCGTATCGCCGGGGTAGATGAGATTGGGGTTTTCGATCTGTGGATTGGCCTGCCAAAGCTGCGGCCACTCCCACGGTTCACGCAGGTATTTGGCGGAAATGTCCCAGAGTGTGTCCCCTGCCACCACGGTGTATTGCTGTGGAAAACCTTCCCTGAGTTGCACTTGCCCGTGCGCAAAACCGGCCGAGGCCAGAAGGAGCAAGGCGAGTAGTGATTTCCTCATGCGGTGAATCCCTTTATTATGTACGTTCGCGTGAAACGCCAGAGCCCTCGTGGCTCGCCTCCGGCTCATTATTGAAAAGCCGGAAGCTACGTTCACAACGGTAGCCTGCATCTTCGGACTCGCCAGGCCATCGACCCGACTTTACCTCACACGTGCAGCAATTAAGCTTATGGCCATTTTAGACATCCTCGAATTTCCTGACTCGCGCCTGCGCACTATCGCCAAACCAGTGGCTGTAGTGGACGACGAAGTGCGTCAGTTGGTCGATGACATGTTTGAAACAATGTATGAAGCGCCAGGCATCGGCCTCGCCGCTACCCAGGTCAACGTGCACAAACGTATCGTCGTGATGGACCTCTCCGAAGACCGCAGCGAACCGCGGGTGTTCATCAACCCCGAGTTCGAAACTCTGACCGACGAAATGGGCCAGTACCAGGAAGGCTGCCTCTCGGTGCCGGGCTTCTACGAAAACGTCGATCGCCCGCAAAAGGTCAAGATCAAGGCCCTGGACCGCGACGGCCAGCCATACGAACTGATCGCCGAAGGCCTGCTCGCCGTGTGCATCCAGCATGAATGCGACCACCTCAACGGCAAGTTGTTCGTCGATTACCTGTCCACGCTCAAACGCGACCGGATCAAGAAGAAACTGGAAAAGCTCCATCGCCAGAACGCTTGATGCCCTTCTTTCAAAGGCTTGCTGCGGCAAGCCTTTTTCTTTTCAAGATACTTTGCAATTGAGAGCTTCCATGACTGAGCCATTGCGCATCGTCTTTGCCGGCACCCCGGAATTCGCCGCCGAACACCTCAAGGCCCTGCTCGACAGCCCTTACGAGATCGTCGCCGTTTACACCCAACCGGACCGTCCGGCAGGTCGTGGGCAAAAGCTGATGCCGAGCCCGGTCAAGCAGCTGGCTCTGGAACACAACATCCAGGTGTTGCAACCGCCAACACTGCGCAACGAAGACGCTCAGGCGCAATTGGCTGCGCTCAAACCCGATTTGATGGTGGTGGTCGCCTACGGGCTGATCCTGCCGCAAGTGGTGCTGGATATTCCGCGCCTGGGTTGCATCAACAGCCACGCCTCCTTGCTGCCACGCTGGCGTGGTGCGGCGCCGATCCAGCGTGCCGTCGAAGCGGGCGACAGCGAAAGCGGCGTGACCGTGATGCGCATGGAAGCCGGCCTCGATACCGGGCCGATGCTGCTCAAAGTCACCACGCCGATCAGTGCCGAAGACACCGGCGGCAGCCTCCACGATCGCCTCGCAGAAATGGGCCCACCGGCCGTGGTTCAGGCGATTGCCGGGCTGGCTGCGGGCACTCTGCAAGGCGAAATGCAGGACGACAGCCTCGCCACTTATGCACACAAATTGAACAAGGATGAAGCGCGCATCGACTGGAACCGCCCAGCCATTGAGCTGGAACGTCTGGTTCGCGCCTTCAATCCGTGGCCGATCTGCCACAGCACGCTGAACGGCGAAGCGCTGAAAGTGTTGGCTGCAAATCTGGCTGAAGGGAAGGGCGCACCAGGGGAAATCCTTGGCGCCAGCAAGGACGGCTTGATCGTCGCCTGCGGTGAACAGGCGCTGTGCCTGACCCGTTTGCAACTACCCGGCGGCAAAGCGCTGAACTTCAGCGACTTGTTCAACAGCCGTCGTGAGAAATTCGCCGTCAGCACCGTCCTCGGTCAAACGGCGGACGCTCAATGAATCCACGTCTGGCCGCCGCCAAGGCACTGGCTGCAGTTCTTAACGGAAAAGCCTCACTCAACAGTTCTCTGCCGACACAAATGGACAAGGTTGAAGACCGTGATCGCGGCTTCACCCAGGACCTGGCATTCGGCACGGCTCGCTGGCAACCGCGTTTATCGGCGCTGGCGGCCAAATTGCTGCAAAAGCCGTTCAAGGCCGCTGATGCCGATGTCGAGGCGCTGTTGCTGGTCGGTCTTTATCAACTGCTCTATACCCGCGTCCCGGCTCACGCCGCCATCGGCGAAACCGTCGGTTGCGCCGACAAACTGAAAAAACCGTGGGCCAAAGCCTTGCTCAACGCCGTGCTGCGCCGCGCCCAACGGGAAAGCGAAGCGCTGCTGGCCGAGCTGGAGCGTGACCCGGTGGTGCGCACCGCCCATCCGCGCTGGCTGCAAAAATCCCTCAAAGCCTTCTGGCCTGAGCAATGGGAAGCCATCTGCGCGGCGAATAACGCGCACCCGCCGATGATTCTGCGGGTCAACCGTCGTCATCACACGCGCGATGCTTATCTCGCCTTGCTGAGCAACGCCGGCGTGGCCGCCAAGCCCTGCGTTTACAGCCAGGACGGCATCATCCTTGACGCCGCTGCCGACGTGCGCAGCCTGCCGGGTTTTGCCGAAGGCTGGATCAGCGTGCAGGACGAAGCCGCGCAACTGGCTGCCGATCTGCTGGACCTGGCGCCAGGCCAACGGGTGCTGGACGCCTGCTGCGCACCGGGCGGCAAAACCTGCCATATCCTCGAGGCCGAACCCAAACTGGCCGGCGTGGTGGCCGTGGACCTGGAAGCCAAGCGTCTGGTGCGGGTGCGGGAAAACCTCGAACGCCTGGGCCTGAGCGCCGAACTGATCGCCGCCGATGGCCGTGACACCGCTACCTGGTGGGACGGCAAGCCGTTTCAGCGCATTCTGCTGGACGCGCCATGCTCGGCCACTGGCGTGATCCGCCGTCACCCGGATATCAAACTGACCCGCCAACCGGACGACATCGCCGCACTGGCGGTGCTTCAGGGCGAGTTGCTCGACGCCATGTGGATAACTTTGGAGGTGGGCGGCATTCTGCTTTACGCCACCTGTTCCACGCTGCCAACCGAAAACACCGAAGTCATTGAAGCGTTCCTCGCCCGCACACCGGGTGCCCGTGAACTGGATCTCGCCACGACGGCCGGCATCAAACAGCCCCATGGTCGCCAATTGCTGGCCCAGGAAGGCGGCCACGATGGCTTCTACTACGCCAAGCTGATCAAGATTGCCGCCGCGCGCGGTTAACCGGGTTTAAGGGAGTGACTGGATGAAAATCATCATCCTCGGCGCGGGGCAGGTTGGCGGTTCGCTGGCAGAACACTTGGCCAGCGAAGCCAACGACATCACGGTGGTCGACACCGATGGCGAACGCCTGCGTGACCTCGGCGATCGACTGGACATCCGCACCGTACAGGGCCGCGGCTCGCTGCCGACCATACTGCGCCAGGCCGGCGCGGACGACGCCGACATGCTGGTGGCCGTGACCAACAGTGACGAAACCAACATGGTGGCCTGTCAGGTCGCCCACACTCTGTTCCACACGCCAACCAAGATCGCCCGGGTCCGCGAAGCTGCGTACCTGACCCGCGCCGAACTGTTCGATAACGAAGCGATCCCGGTCGACGTGCTGATCAGTCCGGAACAAGTGGTCACCAATTACATCAAGCGCCTGATCCAGTACCCAGGCGCGTTGCAGGTGATCGACTTCGCCGAGGGTAAGGCGCAACTGGTGGCGGTGCGGGCGTATTACGGCGGTCCACTGGTGGGCCAGCAATTGCGCCAGTTGCGTGAGCACATGCCGAATGTCGAAACCCGCGTCGCGGCGATTTTCCGGCGTGACCGGCCGATCCTGCCCCAGGGCGATACGGTGATCGAGGCCGATGACGAAGTGTTTTTCATCGCCGCCAAAGCGAACATTCGTGCGGTGATGAGCGAAATGCGCCGTCTCGATGAAAGCTACAAACGCATCGTCATCGCAGGGGGCGGGCAGATCGGTGAACGTCTGGCCGAGGCCATCGAAAGCCGTTATCAGGTGAAGATCATCGAAATGAACCCGGCCCGCTGCCGCTACCTCTCAGACAACCTCGACAGCACCGTGGTGTTGCAGGGCAGCGCTTCGGACCGGGATCTGCTGCTGGAAGAGAACATCGCCGACGCCGATATTTTCCTGGCCCTGACCAACGATGATGAAGCCAATATCATGTCTTCGCTGCTGGCCAAGCGCCTGGGCGCGAAGAAGGTGATGACGATCATCAACAACCCGGCCTACGTCGACCTGATCCAGGGCGGCGACATCGACATCGCCATCAGTCCGCAACTGGCGACCATCGGCACCTTGCTGGCCCACGTCCGGCGCGGGGACATTGTCAGCGTGCACTCACTGCGCAGGGGCGCGGCGGAAGCCATCGAGGCGATTGCCCACGGCGATGCGAAGTCGAGCAAGGTGATCGGCAAGGCCATCGAAAACATCGGCCTGCCACCGGGCACCACCATCGGCGCGATCATCCGCGACGAAGAAGTGATCATCGCCCACGACGACACCGTGATCGAAACCGGCGACCATGTGATTCTGTTCCTTGTGGATAAGAAGCATATTCGGGACGTGGAGAAGCTGTTCCATGTGGGGTTGAGCTTCTTCTGATGATCGTTCCCGCGCTCTGCGTGGGAACGCCTCAACGGACGCTCCGCGTTCGGCTTTGAATGGGACGCAGAGCGTCCCGGGCTGTATTCCCACGCGGAGCGCGGGAACGATCACTGACTGAGGAAGCACCGATGATCGAATCCCTGGAAAAAATGCTCGCCAAGGGTGTGGATAACTCATTGCTGCGCTTCGGCCTGGGCAAGGGTTATCTGGATCTTGGGGAAAACGCCAAGGCCGCAGAGCATTTCCAGCGCTGCGTCGAGTTCGATCCGAAGTATTCGGCAGCCTGGAAGCTCTTGGGCAAGGCCCATCTGGCGCTGGCGGATTACGCGGCGGCGCGACAGGCCTGGGAGCAGGGTCTGGAAGCTGCCCGCGCCCATGGCGACAAGCAGGCGGAGAAGGAGATGACGGTGTTTCTGAAAAAGCTTGAGCGACAGGCGCACTGATCAGCGGTAACGCAGGCCAAGATCAATAGATCGCAGCCTGCGGAGTTATCCACAGCAACCTCAATACCAGCGTTCTTCACCCGGCGGACGCTTCTTGAAGCGCTTCATGCTCCACATGTACTGGCTCGGATAAGCCCGCACGTAGCGCTCGACCACCTGGCTCATGGCCGCGCAGGACGTTTCGGTATCGGTGCTGTACATGGCCTCGGGCGCGGCTTCGAGGATCACTTTGTAACCCGAACCATCCGGCAGCCGCAGGGCATGCAGGAACACGCCGACCGCTTTGCCGCCGGCGAGCATGTTCGGTACGAATTTGCTGGTCAGCGCCTGAGTGGCGAAGAACGGAACGAAGATCCCGGCGGATTCGGCCGGTTCCGGGTCAGCCGGAATGCCCACCGCACCACCTTTGCGCACTTCCTTGATAACGCTGAGGATGCCTTCCTTGGTGGAAGCGGCCACCCGGTTACCCAATTGCACCCGCTGCTTGCGCAGCAACTCATCCACCGCCTTGAGCTTGGGCGGACGATAGAAAATGATCGGTTTGCACTGGCTGCAATAAAAGTGGTTCAACACTTCCCAGTTGCCCAGGTGGCTGGTGATGCCAACGACACCTTTGCCGGAGGCAAGCGCGTCCTTTAATACATCGAGACCTTCGACTTCGCGCACCAGATCGATCGAGCGCTGTGCCGGCCAGATCCACGCGCAGGCGCTTTCGGTCAGCGACTTGCCGATGTCTTTCAGGCTCTGGCCCACCAGACGTTCTCGTTCGGCCGGGTCCATCTGCGGGAAGCACTTGGAAAGATTGATCCGCACCACTTCGCGGGAGCGGTTGGGGGTTTTCCACATGATCCAGCCAATCGCCGAACCCACCGCCTGAACTGCCCGCCATGGCAGCAGGGCAAACAGCCGCAGAGCGCCTACCAGCAAGGCGCCTTTCAACTTATCCACAGGTCACTCCTGATCTTGTGCTGTGCGCGAGGCGGCTATTCTAACCGCCGTTCGCCAACATGGCGTAGCGATCGCAATCGCGGGTGTGGTCCATGACCATGCCTGAAGCCTGCATCAGCGCGTAACAAATGGTCGGACCGACGAACGTGAAGCCGGCTTTTTTCAGGCCTTTGCTCATCTCGATGGCGGCCGGTGTCACCGCCGGGACTTCACTGCGATCCTTGAAATGATTGATCACCGGCGTGCCGCCGACGAACGACCAGAGAAACGCCACCGGATCCTCCAGCTCCAGCCAGGCCTGGGCATTGCGCCGGGCTGCGTTGAGTTTGAGACGATTGCGGATGATCCCCGGATCGAGCATCAATTCATCGATTTCCGCGTCGCTCATCTGCGCCACGCGCTGTACGTCGAAACCGAACAGCACCTCGCGATAACGCTCACGTTTGCGCAACACGGTGATCCAGGAAAGCCCGGCCTGGAACCCTTCGAGCAAAAGCAACTCGAACAATCCCTGCGCATTGCGTAGCGGCGCGCCCCACTCCTGATCGTGATAAGCCATGTACAGCGGATCTTCGGTACACCAAAAGCAGCGTGGCATAAGGCTCCAGGGGGCGTGCGCAGGACCGAATCGGGTATACTCCCGCTCTTTAAATCGCAGCCCAAGAAACAGGTGAATTTCGTGAGCCAGCCTACGCCAGCCGTGCGTACCTTCCAAGACTTGATCCTCGCCCTCCAGCAATACTGGGCCGAGCAAGGTTGTGTGGTACTTCAGCCCTACGATATGGAAGTAGGCGCCGGCACTTTCCACACTGCCACGTTCCTGCGCGCCATTGGCCCGGAAACCTGGAACGCCGCTTATGTGCAGCCCAGTCGTCGCCCGACTGACGGCCGCTACGGTGAAAACCCGAACCGTCTGCAGCACTACTATCAGTTCCAGGTGGTGCTGAAGCCGAACCCGGACAACTTCCAGGAACTGTACCTGGGTTCCCTCAAGCACGTGGGCCTCGACCCGCTGGTGCACGACATCCGTTTCGTCGAAGACAACTGGGAGTCGCCAACGCTGGGCGCCTGGGGTCTGGGCTGGGAAGTCTGGCTCAACGGCATGGAAGTGACGCAGTTCACTTACTTCCAGCAAGCGGGCGGCATCGAGTGCTATCCGGTGACCGGCGAGATCACTTACGGTCTGGAGCGTCTGGCCATGTACCTGCAAGGCGTGGACTCGGTCTACGACCTGGTCTGGGCTGACGGTCCGTTCGGCAAAGTCACCTATGGCGACGTGTTCCACCAGAACGAAGTGGAGCAGTCGACCTACAACTTCGAACACGCCAACGTCGAGAAGCTGTTCGAGTTGTTCGACTTCTATGAAAGCGAAGCCAAGCGCCTGATCGAACTCGACCAGCCGTTGCCGCTGCCGAGCTACGAAATGGTGTTGAAGGCGTCCCACACCTTCAACCTGCTGGATGCGCGCCGGGCGATTTCGGTGACCGCGCGTCAGCAATACATCCTGCGTGTACGCACCCTGGCGCGTTCCGTTGCGCAAGCCTACCTGCTGGCTCGCGCCAAGCTGGGCTTCCCGATGGCGACCCCGGACCTGCGTGATGAAGTACTGGCCAAGCTGGAGGCTGCACAATGAGTGCTCAAGATTTTCTGGTTGAACTGGGCACCGAAGAACTGCCACCCAAAGCCCTGAATACCCTGGCCGAAGCGTTTCTGGCCGGTATCGACAAAGGCCTGCAAGCCGCTGGCCTGAACTACGAAACCAAAACCGTCTACGCCGCGCCACGTCGTCTGGCCGTGCTGATCACCGCGCTCGCAACCCAGCAGCCGGATCGCAGCATCAACCTCGACGGCCCGCCACGTCAGGCCGCGTTCGATGCCGAAGGCAACCCGACTCAAGCGGCCCTGGGCTTCGCCAAGAAGTGCGGCGTCGAGCTGAGCGAAATCGATCAGAGCGGTCCGAAACTGCGCTACAGCCAGAGCATCGCCGGCAAGCCGACCGCGAGCCTGATGCCGACCATCGTCGAAGACTCCCTGAATGACCTGCCTATCCCCAAGCGCATGCGCTGGGGTGCTCGCAAGGAAGAATTCGTTCGTCCGACCCAATGGTTGGTGATGCTGCTCGGTGACCACGTCATCGACTGCACCATCCTCGCCCAGAAGGCCGGCCGCGATTCCCGTGGTCACCGCTTCCACCATCCGGAAAGCGTGCGAATCACCTCGCCGGCCAACTACCTGAACGATCTGCGTGCTGCTTATGTGCTGGCCGATGCCAATGAGCGTCGCGAGCTGATCAGCAAGCGCACCGAAGAACTGGCGACAATGCAGGAAGGTACGGCTATCGTTCCTCCAGCCTTGCTCGACGAAGTGACCGCGCTGGTTGAATGGCCGGTGCCGCTGGTGTGCTCGTTCGAAGAACGCTTCCTCGACGTACCGCAAGAAGCGCTGATCACCACCATGCAGGACAACCAGAAGTACTTCTGCCTGCTGGATGCCGACGGCAAGTTGCTGCCACGTTTCATTACCGTGGCCAACATCGAAAGCAAAGACCCGCAGCAGATCATCGCCGGTAACGAGAAAGTGGTTCGCCCGCGCCTGACCGACGCCGAGTTCTTCTTCAAGCAAGACAAGAAGCAAAAACTTGAAGACTTCAATCTGCGTCTGCAGAACGTGGTGTTCCAGGAAAAACTCGGCAGCGTCTACGACAAGGCCGAGCGCGTGTCGAAACTGGCGGCCTACATTGCCGCCCGCATCGGCGGCAACGCTTCCTGGGCGGCGCGTGCCGGCCTGCTGTCCAAGTGCGACCTGGCGACCGAGATGGTCGGTGAGTTCCCGGAGATGCAAGGTGTCGCCGGTTACTACTACGCCCTCAACGATGGCGAGCCGGAAGATGTCGCCCTGGCGCTGAACGAGCAATACATGCCTCGCGGTGCCGGCGCTGAACTGCCGACTACCCTGACCGGTGCGGCCGTGGCCATCGCCGACAAACTCGACACACTGGTCGGCATTTTCGGTATCGGCATGTTGCCTACCGGCAGCAAAGACCCGTATGCCCTGCGCCGTGCTGCGCTGGGTGTGTTGCGGATCCTGATCGACAAGAAGCTCGACCTCGACCTGAACGACGCAGTGGCCTTCGCCGTGAATGCGTTCGGTGCCAAGATCAAGGCTGCTGGCCTTAACGATGCCGTGCTGGAGTTCATCTTCGATCGTCTGCGCGCCCGTTACGAAGACGAAGGCGTCGACGTTGCGACTTACCTGTCGGTACGTGCCCTGAAGCCGGGTTCGGCCCTGGACTTCGACCAACGCGTACAAGCGGTAGAAGCGTTCCGCAAATTGCCCGAAGCCGCTGCCCTGGCCGCCGTGAACAAGCGTGTTTCGAACCTGTTGAGCAAGGTCGAAGGCTCCGTGCCGACGGTCGTTGAAGCTAAGTACTTCGACAATGCCAACGAGTTCTCGCTGTATTCGGCGATCCAGCAGGCGGACCAAGCGGTGCAACCAATGGCCGCTGCTCGTCAGTACAGCGAGTCGCTGGCGCGTCTGGCCGCATTGCGCGAGCCAGTGGATGCATTCTTCGAAGCCGTGATGGTCAACGCCGAAGACGCCAAGGTGCGAGCCAACCGCTATGCGCTGCTGGCGCGTCTGCGTGGCTTGTTCCTCGGCGTCGCCGACATTTCGTTGCTGGGGTAAGACTGTTTGAAACTGCTGATTCTCGATCGGGACGGAGTGATCAATTACGACTCCGATGCGTACATCAAGTCGGTGGAGGAGTGGATTCCGCTCCCCGGTTCGATCGAAGCGATCGCGCAGTTGAGCAAGGCCGGCTGGACGGTGGCGGTCGCTACCAACCAGTCCGGCATCGCTCGCGGCTATTACGACATTGCCACCCTGGAGGCCATGCACGTTCGCTTGCGCGAGTTGGTGGCGGAGCAGGGCGGCGAAGTCGGGCTGATCGTTTATTGCCCGCATGGGCCAGACGATGGCTGCGATTGCCGCAAGCCAAAACCCGGGATGTTGAAAACCATCGCCGCGCATTACAACGTTTCGCTGACGAATCTATGGTTCGTCGGCGATACTCTCGGTGACCTGGAAGCCGCCAAAGCCGTCGACTGTCAGCCAGTTTTGGTAAAGACCGGGAAAGGCGAAAAGACTCAGGGCAAGACCCTACCGGCAGGCACCTTGATTTTTGACGATCTGGCGGCGATTGCCGCGGAACTTATCCACAACTAAGGCTCTTCTGACATCCTGGCCAAGGACTGATCAGGAGTGCGCTTGAATAGGCGGGCAGTGCCCGCAACGGTAAATGTCGCCATGTCGATACTGCAGGCCATCAGAACTTTCCTCTTTTACCTGCTGCTGGGCACCAGTTCGTTGCTCTGGTGCACCCTGAGCTTTTTTATCGCGCCGTTTCTGCCGTTCAAGGCGCGTTATCGCTTTATCAACGTGTACTGGTGCCGCTGCGCTTTGTGGCTGAGCAAAGTCTTTCTGGGTATTCGCTACGAAGTGAAGGGTGCCGAGAATGTGCCTGAGCAGCCCTGCGTGATTCAGTCGAACCACCAGAGCACCTGGGAGACGTTCTTTCTCTCGGCCTACTTCGCGCCGCTTAGCCAGGTGCTCAAGCGTGAACTGCTTTACGTGCCGTTCTTCGGTTGGGCCATGGCCATGTTGCGACCGATCGCCATCGACCGTGACAACCCGAAAGCCGCGCTCAAGCATGTGGCGAAGAAGGGCGATGAGCTGCTCAAGGACAATGTCTGGGTGCTGATTTTCCCGGAAGGGACTCGTGTGCCCTACGGCACCATCGGAAAATTCTCCCGTGGCGGCACTGCATTGGCCGTCAATGCGTCATTGCCAGTGCTGCCGATTGCGCACAATGCTGGCAAGTTCTGGCCGAAAACCGGTTGGGCGAAACAGCAGGGGGTGATTACCGTGATCATCGGCGCGCCGATGTACGCCGAGGGCAGCGGGCCACGGGCCATTGCCGATCTGAATGACCGGGTGCAAGCCTGGAACGAACAAATGCAGCGCGAAATGGGTTCGCTGCCAGCAGCCCCGGCGGCACCGAGTGCGACCGATCAAGTGACTGTCTGAAATTCTGTGGATAACCTGTGTACCGTTTTGTTGAAAATCGCTGTGTTTAGTTTTTAAGCTTTTGATTTTCATACATATTTCTTAAGCAGATAAAACTTCGGAAAACGTGCATAAGTTTTTTTCGGACGTAAAAAAACCGGCTGATATAGCCGGTTTTTTTATGCCTGTGAAAAAGATCAGGCTCACTCGCTCAAAAGGGGCAACTGGACACTGAACGTCGTGCCTTGTCCCACCACGCTATGACAGGAAATCCGCCCGCCGTGACGATCCACCACCGCCTTGACCATGGACAACCCCAACCCCAGGCCGTCACTGCCGTGAGCCGATGCAAAGCGTCGATACTGACTGAACAGTTCGGGAAGTTCTTCGACGGCAATCCCTCGGCCCTGGTCGGCGATCTCGCACGTCAACCAACCTTCGGCACAACTCACCCGCACGGTGATCCGCGAACCCGCCGGACTGTACTTGATGGCGTTTTCCAGCAGGTTGAACAGTGCCCGTGTCAGTAACGACTGATCAGCCAGGACCAGAGCTTCAGCATCTTCGTCGAGATCATGCAGCAACTGAATTTTCTTCAAATGAGCGATGCTCGAGGCCTGGTCGAAGGTATCGAGCAGCAACATCGCGAACATGCTCGACTGAAACTGATAGGCCTCGGATTCAGCCTTTGCCAACTGCACAAAGGCCTCGGTCAGGTTCAGCGCCTTGCGCACTTGTAACTCGATCTGACTGAACACTTGAGTGTCGCCAGACACCTGATGCCGCTGAACGTCGAGCAAAGCCAGAATCGCCGAGTGGGGGGCCCTCAGGTCATGAGACAGAAAACGCAGCAACACGGCCCGCTGCTCCTCGGCGTCCCGTTCGACGCTCAAGTCAGTGAGGCTCAGTAACCAGCCAATCACCGAGTCGCCTTCGGCCGGCAACAGCGGCGCCAGGTCCAGACGCAGGCTGCGTGCCTGGGTGTCACGAAACTCCAGCGGCTCCAGGGTCGACAACGCAGGTAGCGCTCCACCGGACGGCACCGGGTAACCCAACTCGCTCAGTTGCTCGAGCATCTCCTCGCCCACCAGGCTGCTGGAAAATATCTCTCGAGCCTTACGGTTGGCCAATAGAATGCGCCCGTTCGGATCGCTGATCAGCGTCGCCACCGGCAAGTACTCAAGGCCATCGGCAATGAAACGCCGGGTGTCGCGGGTCCGGCTCATGGCCTGCTCCAGCGCGACGATTTGTCCTTGCAACACATCGCCAGCCGGGGCCTGGCTACGGCGGCGTTCGGGAAAGACTTTCGGCTCGCTGTCCAGGCGCGCCAGTTCCCAGCCGAAATAGGCGAGCACCGCATTCAGCCTTCGCCAATTCCAGATCAGGTAACCCAACAGCATACCCAGCAAACTCGCGGCCGGTGACCACCACCAGCCAAGACGCAACAGCAGGCTCGAACCCAGCAGCGCGACCGCCATTGCCACCAGGGTCAGCCATAGTGCGCGACGCGGGCGCACCAACATCAAGCCCAGCAACTCACCGACAATCACCACCGATAACAACGCCGCCAAGCGTTTATCGACCTCCACGACATTGCGTTGTTGCAACAGCCCGTTGAGGATGTTCGCCTGAATCTCGATGCCCGGGGTGGTGCCGATGCTCGCCGATTGCGGTGTCACGTAACGGTCGCCCAAACCTGGAGCGGTGGAGCCAATCAGGATCAAGCGATCGCGCAACAACTCGGGCGGGACTTCACCGCGCAATACGCTGACGTACGGCACACTGGGAAAACCTCCATCGGAACGGATGAAAGGAATCCGTATTTCGTGGGCTCGCTGCCAGCCTTGCGTCGACGACAGGGCCGGGGTCCCGGGCATCGGTACATTTTCCTTGTCGGCAAGGGTCTCTTTGTACAACAGCCAAGCCAGTTGCGCGCGTGTTTGTTGTGCCGGTCCTTCGCTTAAATACACACTGCGCACGATCCCGTCGGCATCTGCTTCGGCATTGATGTGCCCGATGCCTTTGGTGCAATGGCTCAGTGGCGCCACCGGTTCAATTTCCCCCAAAGGCTGCCCATAACGCGCCACACCTTCGCGCAGCAACGGCACGAAGACATTTCCGGCACGGCAGGCCGCCTGGGCCAGAAGCTGATCGTTGCCGGGATGGCTATCGGGTTCACTGAAGATCACGTCGAACAGAATGCCTTTGGCGTTCGCGGCGCCTAGCCGATCAAGCAACTGCGCGTGCATAGCCCGCGACCAAGGCCATTTGCCTAGCTGCTGCAAGCTGTAGTCATCGATCGTGACGATGAGTATTCGTGGGTCCACCGGCAGCGGGCTCAGCCGACGCAGGTTGTCGTACAGCAGATTGCTCAAGACCAGACCATGGGTCATGGACAGCACTGCCGTCAGCGGCAACAGGATCAGGCTGACCCACAGCCACTCGCGGACCATCCGCCGAAACAGCCGCTGAGCCTGCGTCGGCTCGCGACCGTCCTTCCTTGGCTGGCCCTTCATCGGCCGTCGGCCGGAATGCTATTGGACACGCGTGGTCCTGGGGTAATAGAAAATGTCATACACCCCGGTCTCTCCCTCTAATCCCTGAGCGTCATAGGCCGACAGGCGAACATGGTAGAACAACGCTTTCAGCCCGCTGAATTTGACCTCGGGCGTGCTGGAAAACTGCTCTTGCTTGATGTCCAGAAAGGCTGCATCGGTAGCCACTTGCGCCCGATAACGTGTGGCCCCTTCGATGGGCTTCATGATCAATTGCCAAACCGGCACAGCCCCCGTTTGACCGGCCTGCCCCAACAAACGCGGGGCGGGTAACAAGTCGATTGGCGTCAATGTGCCTTGTTTCTGAATACGCAAACCCTGACGGGCCATGACCTGGACTTCGTCATTCTCAGGGCCCTGAGTCCGTTTGGCAGTGGAGCGGGCAGAGCGGGGGCGCGACGGTTCCTCATCACGATTGACCGCCACTTGCCCGTTCAGCACTTCCAGTAATGCCTGGCCACCATCATCGTTGCGCACCCGGAAGTGCGTACCCCGTACGCCCAGTACACCAACCGGTGTGACGATCTGAAAACGATCATGGTCGCTGGCACGTTTGATCACATATGACTCGACCTGACCCTGCTCAAGGATAACCTGAGGGATCGAATATTCTTCATTGAGGTGCAGCGTGATCTGAGAGCTGGAGGGCAGCACCACCCGCGAGCCATCGCCCAAGGGACAGGCTGACAAACGCCGAGGGCGAGGTCTTGACGCCTTCCTGCTCATCGATCGGCATGCCTTCTTGCAGTGGCGTCTGTTTACCTTTGGCGTCCAGCTTCCAAGCTTCGCCGGTCAGGTGCTCGACAGTCGCGGGCAGCGGTTGGCCGCGGCATTGTTGGTTGTCATCGATATAAGGCAAACGTTTTGCAGAGATGGCAGCCGCCGATGCGCTCTGGGTGAGCAATCCCATCAGGCCGGCCACCAGCAAAAGACAAACGCCAGAACGGCGCGGGAGCAATAAGGTCATGGGGTTCATGGATTGGCGTTTATGCTCTTATAGAAATCATGCCGGGAAACGCACGCGCTTGAGCACGATACCTGACCGGATGCTCTGGCAGATTGCCATGGGAACAAAGGAAATGAAACGACACATCCCTGTGTCGGAACCGAGCAGGCACTCCGTGTGTTTTCCCCTGAACTGCAGACCCGCCGAAAACCGGCGATCGACGGTCCTGCAGTTTGGTGTTGACGCTCCCTGCGTCGGAGCACATCCCAATGCCCCTGTGCCGCTCAGCGACGACAAATTTACTGGCATAAAGAACCTTGCGAGGTAATTCTCAATATTTGTTCAGAATTGGCCGCGGACTAAAACACCCAACGTTGTTGTGCCGGGCGAATGTCGAGCTGGGCGGCTTCCACCTGTGCGGAGTGCACCGGGGCAAAGCCTGGCGAGTCGCCCATCACTGCGTTTGTCTCTGCCGGGCCAAAGTAATGCGCTGCAGCATTCTGCTCGATGGCTGGTTTTGACTGGACCGTGGTGCATCCCAATCCGAGACCCGCGGCCAACATCAACGCTGCCAATCTTGTAAACCCGTTAAAGAAAATCTTTGGACGCATCTTCCCCACTGTCTCTCTTGCATTCATCGCCTACCGGCTAAGTGATATCAGCGTATCCATACTTGGGAAGTTCGCAGCAATTGGCCACAATTGTTCAGATTCAACCAATCAGCCTAAACTCCCGCAGGAATTTTCTTAACGTTGCACTTACGAGATGAAGGAAACACTCGGCATGCGTGTCGCAATACTGGATGACGAACCCGCCGAACTCCGCCGGGTGGAACAGACACTGCGACAGATCCCCGTAACAGGGGAGCAGGCGTGGACGTTGCACAGTTTCGAGCGGGGAGAGGACCTGTTACGGCAACTTCGCAGGGAAACTTTCGATCTGCTGATCCTCGACTGGCAATTACCCGACATCAGCGGGCTGTCGTTGTTGCGCTGGACCCGGGAACACATGGACTCGCCACCGGCGGCGATCATGCTCACCAGTCGCGATACCGAAAGCGATATCGTCCATGCCTTGAACGTCGGAGCCGACGATTACGTGAGCAAACCGTTTCGTCCTAACGAGCTGATGGCTCGGGTGAGCGCCGTGCTTCGTCGGCATGGACCGCAACGCGCGGCAGCCACCGAAATACTCACATTCAATGACCTCGAATTCGACGACGCCGAACTCACAGTCACCCGTGCCTCCACCCCCATCAGCCTGACCGAACGAGAATACCGTCTCGCCCGCTGCCTGTTCGCCAATCTGGGCCGACCTTTGTCCCGTGAATACTTGTATGAGCGCTTTTGGAGCCATGAAGAAATCGTGTCCTCCCGGCCTCTGGATACTCATATTTATCGCCTGCGCAACAAGCTGGGCCTGACAGCTGATCGCGGTTGGCAACTGCTGACGATTTACGGGTATGGGTATCGGCTTGAGAGCGTAGCCACCGCTAGCGAATGATTCGACGAACAATAAAAAAGTCCAACGCTGAGCGTTGGCAGTGTCCATTACGGCAGTTCTGCGCGGGGAATCAATACCCCGCCCATGTAGATTTCAATTGATCAATGTTCTGGCACGACCGCCTTAGTCCGAGCGCAACCTGGCTCTGGAGGCGGCATGGATTGTGCCGGCGGACTTGCGATAGAGGCCGACTGCCAATCCCATAATGATGATCGCAATTGAAATCAAGTTCGGTATCGAGATGTGTTCGCCGATAATCAGCATCGAACTGCCGATGCCGAATACCGGAATCAACAACGACAGCGGTGCCACTGTTGAAACAGGATAAAGCTTCAACAGCGAGTTCCATCCCCAATAGGCAAAGTGTGTGGCCAGATAGATTTGAAAAATAATCGATAGCACAGCCGTCAGGTCGAGACTGCTTTGCAGGTTCTCAAAGGGCGCGGCACCCTGCATGAGCCAGGCGATGAAGAAGAGCGGGATGGGTGGAAACAGACTGGCCCAGACCATGAATGAAAAAATCTCTTTGACACCCGATTTCTTGATAATCACGTTGCCGACGCTCCAAGCGACTGCACTCAGCACAATCAGCAGTACTCCAAGTATTGCGTGCTCCCCTTGCTGGGTGGAAATGATGCCCGCTAGCCCGACCAATGCCAGCAGTGCCCCGATAAGCTGGGCACCGCGAAGCTTTTCTTTAAATAGTAACGCCCCCCAACCCATGGTGAAGAACACGCTGAGCTGAATGATCAGCGAAGCAATACCGGGGCTGACACCTACCTGAATGCCATAATTGATCACCCCCCACATCCCCAACCCGAAAATGAAGCCGTAAGCGGCGACATAGCTGAACTTGATGGCGGGGCGCTTGATGAAGAACACCAAAGGTATGGCGGCGAGCGCAAAGCGTATTCCGGTTAACACAAAGGGATCGATCGAGCGTAAACCCAGTTTGGTGATTGGAAAGTTCACTCCCCACACTAAGGTGACGAGTATCGCCAGAATCAAATGTTTTTTCTGCATGTCCCTATCCTCACATTAAGCGGCACACCGCATTCCAATCAGTTCAATGCGAACCGTTTCTGCATCAGGCATTTTTGGAGATGCGATTCTATGGTCCAAAATTTTGGCCTGCTTGCTATAGCAGGTCTATTTTTGTCAAAATCGGGCCATGTCGATCAATCCAAGACTGGATCCCTACGAGCATGGAAGCCCCGATGCTGTGGTGAGCCTGCGCAAGTATTCTTCGGGTACTGTTTTTGCGCGGCATACGCACAGTCGTGGTCAGTTTGCGTACGCCTCGACGGGCGCGTTGAAGATGTTCACCGATCAGGGGAATTGGGTTGTCCCGCCTCAAAGAGCACTTTGGGTTCCCGCGTGCGTGTCGCATGAAATGCATATGCGCGGCGACGTGACCATGATCAATACTTACCTCAATGAGGCTGCCTCCATCCGCGCCGGTTTGCCGGAGCATTGCCAGGTCTACAATGTTTCGCCGCTACTCAGGCACCTGTTGGAAGCGGCGTTGGCCATTGATCCAGAGCAACCGCCCAATATCCGAAGCCAGTCCGTGCAGACGCTATTGGTGGATGAAATCGGCGCCATGTCGGAGCTTCCACTGAGCGCACCTTTGCCTTCAGAACCTCGACTGGCCCAATCGTGCCATCGATTCCTTGATGCACCCACGCAGAATATTTCCATCAGTGAAATGGCCAGTTGGTCGAGCATGAGCCGGCGAACGTTCACGCGAAGTTTTCGGGCAGCGACTGGCATGAGTTTTGTGTTCTGGCGGCAACAAGTCTGTTTGCTAGAAGCAACATCCAGACTGAGCAATGGTTCATCTATCACCGAAGTGGCGATTGATCTGGGTTACAGCAGCCCAAGCGCCTTTACCTCGGCATTTCGGCGTAATCTGGGGGATTCACCGGGGCGTTATCTGGCCAAGTCCAAAGGTGCATCGATGTTCTGAGCGATTGATCAAGAAGGGTGTCTAGTCCTGAAACAGGTGTAAACCTTATTCAGGACGGGACACACGCAATAAAAAAGGCCAACGCTAAGCGTTGGCCTTTTTCGTTTTAGCGGTCCTGCCGGATCAGAAGTCCAGGTTGGACACCGCCAAGGCGTTACTTTCGATGAAGTCACGGCGAGGTTCGACCGCATCACCCATCAGGGTGTTGAAGATCTGGTCTGCGCCAATGGCGTCTTCGATGGTCACTTTGAGCATGCGGCGCGAACCTGGGTCCATGGTGGTTTCCCACAGCTGATCAGGGTTCATCTCACCCAGACCTTTATAGCGCTGGATGGTGTGGCGCTTGGTGCTTTCGGCCATCAGCCATTCAAGGGCTTCCTTGAACTCGGTGACGGCTTTCTTGCGCTCGCCGCGCTGAATATAAGCGCCTTCGTCCAGCAAGGTACTCAGTTGAGCGCCAAGAGAAACGACGGTCTTGTAATCGTTGCTGCCGAAGAAGTCGCGGTTGAAGGTGACGTAGTTCGACAGGCCGTGGGAGATCAGTTCGACCTCTGGCAGCCAGACGTTACGTTCACGGTCTTCACGCAGGCTGGCTTTATAAACCAGACCGGATTTCTCGACGGTGCGCAGGCGAACTTCGTACTGAGCCAGCCAATCCTGCATCGCTGCGTGATCGGACAGTTGTTCCATGCTCACGGCTGGCAGGTAGATGAAGTGCTCGGTCAGTTCCTGTGGATACAGGCGCGACAGGCGCTTGAGAGTTTTCATCACCAGACGGAAGTCATTCACCAGACGTTCGAGGGCTTCACCGGAGATACCCGGGGCTTCCTCGTTCAAGTGCAGGCTCGCATCTTCCAGGGCCGACTGCGTCATGTACTCTTCCATGGCGTCGTCGTCTTTGATGTATTGCTCTTGCTTGCCTTTCTTGACCTTGTACAGCGGTGGCTGAGCGATGTAGATGTAGCCGCGCTCGATCAGCTCCGGCAGCTGACGGAAGAAGAAGGTCAGCAGCAGGGTGCGAATGTGCGAACCGTCGACGTCAGCATCGGTCATGATGATGATGTTGTGATAACGCAGCTTGTCGATGTTGTACTCGTCGCGGCCAATGCCGCAGCCCAGCGCGGTGATCAAGGTGCCCACTTCTTGCGAAGAGATCATCTTGTCGAAGCGCGCCTTCTCGACGTTCAGGATCTTGCCCTTCAACGGCAGGATGGCCTGGGTCTTGCGGTTACGTCCCTGCTTGGCGGAACCGCCAGCAGAGTCACCTTCCACGAGGTACAGTTCGGAGAGGGCAGGGTCTTTTTCCTGGCAGTCAGCCAGTTTGCCCGGCAGGCCGGCGATGTCCAGCGCGCCTTTGCGGCGGGTCATCTCACGCGCCTTACGCGCGGCTTCACGTGCACGGGCCGCGTCGATCATCTTGCCGACGACCAGCTTGGCTTCGTTCGGGTTCTCCAGCAGGAAGTCAGAGAAGTACTTGCCCATTTCCTGTTCAACCGCGGTCTTCACTTCGGAAGACACCAGTTTGTCTTTGGTCTGGGAGCTGAACTTCGGATCCGGCACTTTTACCGAAATGATCGCTGTCAGGCCTTCGCGGGCATCGTCACCGGTGGTGGCAACTTTGTGCTTCTTCGCCAGACCTTCAGCTTCGATGTAGGTGTTCAGGTTACGCGTCAATGCGGAACGGAAACCTACCAGGTGAGTACCGCCATCGCGCTGTGGAATGTTGTTGGTGAAGCACAACAGGTTCTCGTTGAAGCTGTCGTTCCACTGCAGGGCGATTTCCACGCCGATGCCGTCTTCACGCTGGATATTGAAGTGGAACACCTGGTTGACCGCAGTCTTGTTGGTGTTCAGGTATTCAACGAACGCACGCAGACCACCTTCGTACTTGAACAACTCTTCTTTGCCACTGCGCTCGTCCTTGAGGACGATGCCGACACCGGAGTTGAGGAAGGACAATTCGCGAATCCGCTTGGCCAGGATGTCCCAGCTGAAGTGGATGTTCTTGAAGGTCTCAGCCGATGGCTTGAAATGAATCTGGGTGCCGGTGGTTTCGCTCTCGCCAACGATCTTCATCGGCTCTTGCGGAACACCGTGGACGTAAGTCTGTTCCCAGATCTTGCCACTGCGGCGAACGGTCAGAACCAGTTCCTTGGACAGTGCGTTCACAACCGAAACACCTACACCGTGCAGACCGCCGGATACTTTGTAGGAGTTGTCGTCGAACTTACCGCCGGCGTGCAGCACGGTCATGATGACCTCGGCTGCCGAAACGCCTTCTTCTTTGTGCACGTCTACCGGGATGCCACGACCGTTGTCGCGAACGGTGATGGATTCGTCCGGATGGATGATGATGCTGATGTCGTCGCAGTGGCCGGCCAAAGCTTCGTCGATCGAGTTATCGACCACCTCGAACACCATGTGGTGCAGACCGCTGCCATCGTCGGTGTCACCAATGTACATACCGGGACGTTTGCGTACGGCATCCAGGCCTTTCAGCACTTTAATGCTCGTTGAGTCGTACGTATTTTCTTCGCTCAATGCCTTCACTCCCGATGGTCGTGGGTCTGGGTGATACGGCCCTGTTCCACGTGGAACAGAGCGACTGGCGTTTCCGTCTGCCAGCCTTCCCTCAATAATTCGTGATCTACACAGGTGATAAAGACCTGGCAGCGTAAGTCTTCCAGCAAGCGGCAAAGCGCGCGACGGTGGTGCTCGTCCAGTTCGGACGGCAGGTCATCCACCAGATAAATACACTGGCCGCGACGGGCCTGGCTAACCAAGTGCCCCTGGGCGATCCGCAATGCACAGACCACCAACTTCTGCTGGCCACGAGACAAGATGTCCGCGGCGTTATGTGCGCCCAATCTAAGACGCAAATCAGCGCGTTGTGGTCCGGCCTGGGTATGACCCATTTGCTGATCCCGTTGAAGGGATCCGGCGAGTACTGCACTCAACTCACGGTCTTTATCCCAACCCCGGTAATAGCTGAGCGTTAAGCCCTCAAGCTCAACCAGTTCGCTCAAGGTCTGTTCAAAGACTGGTTTCAAGGCTTTGATGTAAGCGCGGCGGTATTCATCTATTTCAGCGCTGGCCTGGCACAGTTCCCTGTCCCAAACCGCTTGCGAAACGGCGTCAAGTGTACCATGTCGCAGCCAAGAGTTTCTCTGGCGCAAGGCCTTCTGCAAGCGCTGCCACGTGGACATGAATCGGGGTTCCACGTGGAACACACCCCAGTCGAGAAACTGTCGGCGAATCTTCGGCGCTCCTTCCAACAGGCGAAAGCTGTCCGGGTTGATCAACTGCAGCGGCAGGATCTCCGCCAGTTGCGCTGCACTTCGGGCATTCTGCCCGTCGATGCGGATCTGGAACTCGCCCTGGCGGTCGCGAGATATCCCCAGCGCGCTGTGTCCACCCTCGGCCAGTTCGACCTGGCCAAACACCGTGCACGCCAATTGCTCGTATTGAATGACGGGTAACAGACGGCTGCTACGAAACGAACGGGCAAGCCCCAGCAGATGAATGGCTTCCAGAACACTGGTTTTGCCGCTGCCGTTGGCGCCGTAAAGAATGTTGATTCGGGGGGAGGGGGAGAAGGTCACCGGGTGCAGATTGCGCACCGCGGTGACCGAGACGCGACTTAAGGACATCTAGCTTCTGCTGAACATGATTACAGACGCATCGGCATGACAACGTAGGCCGAGTCGTCGTTGTCGGACTCTTGCACCAGCGCACTGCTGTTGGAGTCGGACAGGATCAGGCGAACCTGCTCGGTGGTCATCACGCCCAGCACGTCAAGCAGATAGCTCACGTTGAAGCCGATTTCCAGAGAGCCGCCGTTGTATTCAACACCCACTTCTTCTTCCGCTTCTTCCTGCTCCGGGTTGTTCGCCTGGATTTTCAGCTGACCATTGGCCAATTGCAGACGGATGCCACGGTACTTCTCGTTGGACAGAATCGCGGTACGGCTGAACGCTTCACGCAGGGCCTGGCGATCGCCGAGTACCAGCTTGTCACCGCCTTTTGGCAGAACACGCTCGTAGTCAGGGAATTTGCCGTCGACCAGTTTCGAGGTGAAGGTGAACTCGCCAGTGGTGGCACGGATGTGGTGCTGGCCCAGCACGATGCTGACATTGCCGTCCGGTTCAGTCAGCAGACGCGCCAGTTCCAGAATACCTTTGCGTGGCACGATGACTTGATGACGATCCGGCTGTCCGATATCGGCCTGCATCGAGCACATCGCCAGACGGTGACCGTCAGTGGCCACGGCACGGATGACGCCAGCGGATACTTCCAGCAGCATGCCGTTGAGGTAGTAACGTACGTCCTGCTGGGCCATGGCGAAGCTGGTGCGCTCAATCAAACGACGCAGTTTGCTTTGCTCAAGGCTGCAGGTCAGCGAGCCAGGGCCTTCTTCCACTGTCGGGAAGTCGTTGGCCGGCAGGGTCGACAGGGTGAAGCGGCTGCGGCCGGCCTTCACCACGAGCTTTTGCTCGTCGACCTTGATATCGATCAGCGCATCGTTCGGCAAGCTCTTGCAGATGTCCATCAGCTTGCGCGCAGGCACAGTGATGGAACCAGGGTCTGCAGGCTCTTCGAGTTGCACACGACCGACCAGCTCGACTTCCAGGTCGGTACCGGTCAGCGACAGTTGCTGGCCTTCGACAACCAGCAGCACGTTGGAGAGCACCGGCAAGGTCTGTCGGCGCTCGACGACGCCTGCGACCAGTTGCAGGGGTTTCAACAGGGCTTCGCGTTGAATGGTGAAATGCATGGTCTAGTCCCTTGCCTTAATAAGCTGCGCTGGTGTTCATCAAGTGGTCAGTGTACGCAGCAGGTTCTTATAGTCCTCGCGGATGTCCGCGTCGGATTCCTTAAGCTCGTTGATCTTGCGGCAGGCGTGCAAAACAGTCGTATGGTCGCGGCCGCCAAACACATCGCCGATTTCCGGCAAGCTGTGGTTGGTCAATTCCTTGGACAACGCCATGGCGACCTGACGCGGACGTGCTACCGAGCGTGAACGACGCTTGGACAGCAGGTCGGAGATCTTGATCTTGTAGTACTCGGCGACGGTGCGCTGAATGTTATCCACAGAGACCAGTTTGTCTTGCAGCGCCAACAGGTCTTTCAGGGATTCGCGAATCAGCTCGATGGTGATGTCGCGGCCCATGAAGTGCGAGTGGGCGATCACGCGTTTAAGCGCGCCTTCCAGCTCACGGACGTTGGAGCGAATACGCTGGGCGATGAAGAATGCCGCGTCGTGTGGCAGATCGACTTTGGCCTGGTCGGCCTTTTTCATCAGGATCGCCACGCGGGTTTCCAGTTCCGGTGGCTCGACGGCAACCGTCAGGCCCCAGCCGAAACGTGACTTCAGGCGCTCTTCAAGGCCTTCGATTTCTTTCGGATAGCGGTCACTGGTGAGAATGACCTGCTGGCCACCTTCAAGCAGGGCGTTGAAGGTGTGGAAAAATTCTTCCTGGGAGCGTTCCTTGCGAGCGAAGAACTGAATGTCATCGATCAGCAACGCATCCACCGAACGGTAGAAGCGCTTGAACTCATTGATCGCATTCAGTTGCAAAGCCTTGACCATGTCCGCGACGAAACGCTCGGAATGCAGGTACACAACCTTGGCATTCGGATTCTTCTTTAACAGGTGGTTACCCACAGCGTGCATCAAGTGGGTTTTACCCAAGCCGACACCGCCATAAAGGAAGAGCGGGTTGTAGCCATGCTTGGGGTTGTCCGCCACCTGCCAGGCAGCAGCCCGGGCCAGTTGGTTGGACTTGCCTTCGACGAAGTTCTCGAACGTAAAGGTACGGTTCAGGTAGCTGGTGTGCTTGAGCGCGCCTTCGACCTGCACTGTGCGTTGTTCGGAACGAACCGGGGCCTGTTGCGAACTGGCGCCAGCCATTGGGTCGAAGCTGTCGCGGGACGGCTCTTCACTGACTTCGGCAACCTTTTGTGTTGAACGCTTGGTCGGTGCCGCCGTCGGAGCAGGCGCGGGAGCGCTGACCGGTGTGGCAGCCGCCTGAGCCTGGGACGCCGCAGCGGCCAACGGGGCATTGGGTGCCGCACGCGGTGCCGAACTGCGTTTGCTGCCTATTAATAAGGAAAGCGCCGGCGCCATGCCATTGCCATGCTCATCCAGCAGTTCGAGGACGCGACCCAGGTACTTTTCGTTAACCCAGTCGAGAACAAAACGATTCGGTGCGTAGACACGCAACTCGTCGCCTTCGGCTTCGACCTGTAGTGGACGGATCCAAGTGTTGAATTGTTGGGCAGGCAGCTCATCGCGCAAAAGCTCTACGCACTGCTGCCAAAGTTCCACTGACACGGATATCCCCTAAGTTGAAAGCCGGTGAGGCAAAAACAAGCGCTCATTGTAGCGGCCAGACGTCCACTTATCCACATGCAGGTTGCGCACAGGGCATGAATTATCAATGCGTTAACCCTCGAAAAGAAGACCAACGGTCTGTGTATAAGCTCTGTGGATAACCGCCCATGAGGGCACTGGACAACTGGGGGCGAAACTCAGTGGATAACCTTACTGTGGATAACTGACCGTTCCACACACAGCTTATCCGACAGTGCAGCACAGGCTGACCACCGTTTTCCAGCGTAGTTGTCATTCTCTGTACATCACGGTTTAGAAGGGCTAAAGGTAGTTATCCACAGATGATCGCATCCCTAGCTTTTATAAGCTTTACAGAAAAGCTTTAAATAATTCCCTTCTTTATTTCTATATCTAGCGAATGACCTTCGGACGAGCAAAACGTCTGGAGATCTATTTATAAGGAAACGCTGGTTGGAAATTGACCTAGAGGCTTGCTTTCTCTAGAATCCCCGGTCTCTTAAAACGGGGGCCATTCCGGCCCGTTGTGGACGAACCAGGTAACACGACAATGAAACGTACTTTCCAACCAAGCACTATCAAACGCGCTCGTACCCACGGTTTCCGTGCTCGCATGGCTACCAAAAACGGTCGTGCCGTCCTGTCGCGTCGTCGCGCCAAAGGTCGTGCGCGTCTGGCAGTTTGATAATCCGGCACTGGAGGTGAGTCAGGACTTCAGTCGGGAAAAGCGTCTGCTTACTCCCCGGCATTTCAAGGCAGTCTTTGACTCCCCTACCGGCAAGGTTCCGGGGAAAAATCTCCTGCTCCTTGCGCGCAACAACGATCTTGATCACCCCCGTCTCGGGCTGGTTATCGGGAAAAAGAGCGTAAAGCTCTCCGTCGAGCGCAATCGCCTCAAACGTCTGATGCGCGAATCGTTTCGCCTGAACCAGGATTCACTGGTCGGTTGGGACATTGTTATCGTCGCGCGCAAAGGTTTGGGTGACGTAGAAAACCCCGAATTGATTCAGCATTTCGGCAAACTCTGGAAGCGTCTGGCACGCAGCAAGCCGGTACCAGCAGTCAAAACCGAAACTGTAGGGGTAGACAGTCCCGATGCGTAAACTGGCACTCGTTCCGATCCAGTTTTATCGCTATGCCATTAGTCCCCTGATGGCCAGTCACTGTCGTTTCTACCCCAGTTGTTCCTGCTACGCGTATGAAGCCATTGAAAATCATGGCCTTCTGCGCGGTGGCTGGCTGACCTTTCGTCGTTTAGGTCGCTGTCATCCGTGGAATCCCGGTGGTTATGACCCGGTTCCATCTATCCCTACCTCCCGTTCTTCTTCGATGGCCGAGTAATCATGGATATCAAACGCACGATCCTGATCGTCGCCCTGGCAATCGTGTCCTACGTTATGGTTCTTAAATGGAACCAGGACTATGGCCAGGCTGCCCTGCCGACTCAGAATGTTGCTTCCAGTACTACCGCACCGGGCCTACCGGATACGGCGACTGGCAATAATGCTTCTGTCAGTGACGACATTCCACGCGCCGCAAGCGATACCAGTGCAACTGCCCCTGCTGAAACACCAGTAGCTGCAAGCAAAGACCTCATCCAGATCAAAACGGATGTGCTTAACCTGGCTATCGATCCACAAGGTGGCGATGTTGCCCAGTTGACGCTGCCGCTGTATCCACGTCGCCAGGACCATCCGGAAATTCCATTCCAGCTGTTCGATAACGGCAACGAGCGGACTTATCTGGCTCAGAGCGGCCTGATCGGCACCAACGGCCCGGACGCAAGTCCTGCCGGTCGTCCGGTTTACTCCTCCGAGAAGAAGACTTATCAACTGGCTGACGGTCAGGACCAATTGGTCGTAGACCTGAAGTTCAGCAAGGACGGCGTCAACTACATCAAGCGTTTCACCCTGAAACGTGGCCTGTATGACGTAACCGTTTCCTACCTGATCGACAACCAGAGCGCTCAGCCCTGGTCCGGTGCAATGTTCGCGCAATTGAAGCGCGATGCCAGCTCCGATCCTTCTTCCAGCACTGCCACCGGCACCGCGACTTACCTGGGCGCCGCCCTGTGGACAAGTAACGAGCCGTACAAGAAAGTGTCGATGAAGGACATGGACAAGGCTCAGCTGAAAGAAACTGTCACCGGTGGCTGGGTTGCCTGGTTGCAGCACTACTTCGTGACCGCGTGGATCCCGGCCAAGGGCGAAAACAACGTCGTCCAGACCCGCAAAGACAGCAAAGGCAACTACATCATCGGCTACACCGGTCCTTCGCTGACCGCTGCGCCAGGTGCCAAGGCTGAAACCAGCGCCGTGCTGTACGCAGGTCCAAAAAGCCAGGCTGTCCTGAAACAGTTGTCCCCAGGTCTGGAACTGACCGTCGACTACGGCATTCTGTGGTTCATTGCCCAGCCAATCTTCTGGCTGCTGCAACATATCCACGCGCTGGTCGGTAACTGGGGCTTCTCGATCATCTTCCTGACCATGCTGATCAAGGGGATTTTCTTCCCGCTATCGGCCGCCAGCTACAAATCCATGGCCCGCATGCGTGCAGTGGCACCGAAACTGGCCGCGCTGAAAGAGCAACATGGCGAAGACCGGCAGAAAATGTCGCAAGCCATGATGGAGCTGTACAAGAAAGAGAAGATCAATCCACTGGGTGGCTGCTTGCCAATCCTGGTGCAGATGCCGGTTTTCCTTTCGCTGTACTGGGTTCTGCTGGAAAGCGTGGAAATGCGCCAGGCGCCATTCATGCTGTGGATTACTGACCTGTCGATCAAGGATCCGTTCTTCATTCTGCCGATCATCATGGGCGCAACCATGTTCATCCAGCAGCAGTTGAACCCGACGCCTCCGGATCCGATGCAGGCCAAGGTGATGAAGCTGATGCCAATCATCTTCACCTTCTTCTTCCTGTGGTTCCCGGCCGGTCTGGTACTGTACTGGGTAGTGAACAACTGCCTGTCGATCGCCCAACAGTGGTACATCACTCGTAAGATCGAAGCGGCTACCAAAGCAGCTGCCTGATTTACACTGTGGATAACCACTCAAAACGCCCCCTAGTGGGGCGTTTTGCTATCTGTCACTTTTGTCTGGATACCGGTTTATGAGCGTTCCTCGTGAAACCATCGCAGCCGTCGCCACCGCTCAAGGTCGTGGCGGTGTGGGCATCGTCCGTATTTCCGGGCCGCTGGCGAGTGTGGCGGCCAAAGCCATCAGCGGTCGCGAACTGAAACCGCGGTTCGCCCATTACGGCCCGTTCCTCAGTGAAAACGAAGAGGTGCTGGACGAAGGCATCGCGCTGTATTTCCCGGGACCGAATTCGTTCACCGGCGAAGATGTGCTTGAGCTGCAGGGCCACGGCGGTCCGATCGTCCTGGATATGCTGCTCAAGCGTTGCCTGGAGCTGGGCTGTCGTCTGGCCCGGCCAGGTGAGTTCAGCGAGCGTGCCTTCCTCAACGACAAACTCGACCTGGCTCAGGCCGAAGCCATTGCCGACCTGATCGAGGCGAGTTCTGCACAGGCCGCGCGAAATGCCCTGCGTTCTTTGCAGGGCGCGTTTTCCCAGCGTGTGCATAACCTCACTGAACAACTCATCGGTTTGCGCATTTACGTCGAAGCGGCCATCGATTTCCCGGAAGAAGAAATCGACTTCCTGGCCGATGGTCACGTACTGAGCATGCTCGACAAAGTGCGTGACGAATTATCCACAGTGCTTCGTGAAGCCGGGCAGGGAGCCTTGCTCCGTGACGGAATGACGGTGGTGATCGCCGGCCGGCCAAATGCTGGCAAGTCCAGCCTGCTGAATGCCCTGGCCGGACGTGAAGCCGCGATCGTGACCGAGATTGCCGGCACGACCCGGGACATTCTTCGCGAACATATCCACATCGATGGCATGCCATTGCACGTGGTCGACACTGCCGGTCTGCGGGATACCGATGATCAGGTGGAAAAAATTGGTGTCGAGCGGGCATTGAAAGCCATCGGCGAGGCGGATCGCGTATTGCTGGTGGTCGATGCCACGGCTCCCGAGGCCCTTGATCCATTTGCCTTGTGGCCAGAATTCCTCGAAACACGCCCGGATCCGGCAAAAGTGACACTGATTCGTAACAAGGCAGACCTGACGGGCGAAGCGATTTCCCTGCAAGTCAGTGACGATGGTCACGTCACGATCAGCCTCAGTGCGAGGTCCGCCGGCGAAGGCCTGGAGTTGTTGCGTGAGCATCTCAAGGCCTGCATGGGTTACGAGCAGACCTCTGAAAGCAGCTTCAGTGCTCGCAGGCGTCACCTGGAGGCACTGCGTCATGCCAGTGCGTCCCTTGAGCATGGCCGTGCACAGCTGACATTAGCGGGGGCCGGTGAACTGCTGGCTGAAGATTTGCGACAAGCTCAACAGTCTTTGGGCGAAATCACCGGCGCATTCAGCTCCGATGACCTGCTGGGAAGAATCTTTTCCAGCTTCTGCATCGGTAAATAGCCTTCCGCGTTACCCACAGACAGGCCATTCAGGCCTGTCTGCCCCCTCTTTTCTGAAATTGTCCTCCGGTGCCTGGGTAGATTTTCTACCTGAGCGGATTTTCCGTGCCCGCGATTTGATCCAGTCAGTACTTTTCTGTGGATTAAGCCCTGTGAATAACTGCCGCTAAGGGCAGTTGATAACAGGGCATCAAAACTGAAGATAACCGCCTCTGTGGATAACCACCCATTTCATCCACAGGCTTACACCGGTTATCCAAGGGCCTCCGTGGCACATGACCACAGGGTTTTGAATCTCTGTACACATTGAAAATAAAGGCCTGTAGTAATCTATCCACAGAAAGGTCGGTCAGTAGAAATAAACATAAAAACAAAGATTTAATAAATTTCTCTCTTTTTAATTTCTATAACCCCGACTTCTCCACAGCTGGTTAAATTTTGTGCAAAGGGTTCTTTAGGAAGGGCGAAGTCCCTATACTTGCCGACCAGGTCCAAAAACCTGATCTCAAACTATTCCGGATTACCTGACTGAAGCAGGCACGAGGTGCGTGGTGGATTTCCCTTCCCGTTTTGAAGTGATCGTCATCGGCGGCGGTCATGCCGGTACCGAGGCTGCACTTGCATCAGCACGTATGGGGGCAAAAACCCTGTTGCTGACGCATAACGTGGAAACCCTCGGTGCCATGAGTTGCAACCCCGCCATTGGTGGGATCGGCAAAAGCCATCTGGTCAAGGAAATCGACGCCCTGGGCGGCGCGATGGCCATGGCTACCGATAAAGGTGGTATTCAGTTTCGCGTATTGAACAGCCGCAAAGGCCCAGCCGTGCGTGCAACCCGCGCTCAGGCAGATCGGGTTCTGTACAAGGCCGCTGTCCGCGAAGCTTTGGAAAACCAGCCGAACCTGTGGATATTTCAACAAGCTGCTGACGACCTGATCGTCGAGCAGGAACAAGTGCGCGGTGTCGTCACCCAAATGGGCCTGCGTTTCTTCGCCGATTCCGTGGTGTTGACCACCGGCACCTTCCTCGGTGGACTTATCCACATCGGCATGCAGAATTATTCCGGCGGTCGCGCCGGTGATCCGCCGTCGATTGCCCTGGCTCACCGTTTGCGTGAACTGCCATTGCGTGTCGGTCGCCTGAAAACCGGTACGCCGCCGCGTATCGACGGTCGCTCTGTGGATTTCTCGGTGATGACCGAGCAAGCAGGGGACACGCCGATTCCGGTGATGTCGTTCATGGGCTCCAAAGAGCAGCATCCGAGACAGGTCAGTTGCTGGATTACCCACACCAACGCCCGTACCCATGAAATCATTGCCGCCAACCTCGACCGTTCGCCGATGTATTCCGATGCTGGGTTGATTGAAGGCATCGGCCCACGTTATTGCCCATCGATCGAAGACAAGATCCACCGCTTTGCCGACAAGGAAAGTCACCAGGTCTTCATCGAACCGGAAGGTCTGACCACCCACGAGCTGTATCCGAACGGGATATCCACATCCCTGCCGTTCGACGTGCAATTGCAGATCGTGCAATCGATCCGTGGCATGGAAAACGCGCATATCGTTCGTCCGGGCTACGCCATCGAGTACGACTACTTCGACCCCCGTGACCTGAAATACAGCCTGGAAACCAAAGTTATCGGCGGTCTGTTTTTCGCCGGGCAGATCAACGGCACCACCGGTTACGAAGAAGCCGGCGCCCAGGGTTTGTTGGCTGGAGCCAACGCCGCATTGCGAGCTCAGGGCAAAGATGCCTGGTGCCCGCGTCGCGATGAAGCCTACATCGGCGTTTTGGTTGATGACCTGATTACCCTGGGAACCCAGGAACCGTACCGGATGTTCACGTCCCGCGCCGAATACCGCTTGATTCTGCGCGAAGACAACGCCGACTTGCGTCTGACCGAAAAAGGTCGCGAACTGGGTCTGGTGGATGACGTGCGTTGGGCGGCGTTCTGCAAAAAACGCGAAAGTATCGATCTGGAAGAACAACGCCTGAAAAGTACCTGGGTTCGCCCGGGCACCGAGCAGGGCGATGCGATTTCCGAGAAGTTCGGTACGCCGCTGACCCACGAATACAATTTGCTCAACCTGCTGAGCCGTCCGGAAATCGACTACGCTGGTCTGATCGCCGTGACCGGTGGGGGCACAGAAGATCCACAGGTCGCCGAACAGGTCGAAATCAAGACCAAATACGCCGGTTACATCGACCGTCAACAGGATGAAATCGCACGCCTGCGGGCCAGTGAAGACACCAAACTGCCTGTGGATATCGATTACACGAACATCTCCGGTCTCTCCAAAGAGATCCAGAGCAAGCTCGGTGCGACCCGTCCAGAGACTTTGGGCCAGGCGTCGCGTATCCCGGGCGTAACCCCGGCAGCGATTTCGCTGTTGATGATTCATTTGAAAAAACGCGGCGCGGGCCGTCAGTTGGAGCAAAGCGCTTGAGTTCGTTGGTTACCTCGCAACACGCAGAAGAGTTATCCACAGGTGCTCGCCAGCTCGGTGTCACGCTGACAGAAACCCAGCACGCTCAGTTGCTGGGTTATCTGGCCTTGTTGATCAAATGGAACAAGGCTTACAACCTGACCGCCGTGCGCGATCCGGACGAAATGGTTTCCCGTCACCTGCTCGATAGCTTGAGCGTGATGTCGTTCGTCGAAAACGGTCGCTGGCTTGACGTTGGAAGCGGCGGCGGCATGCCGGGTATTCCGTTGGCGATCCTGTTTCCAGAGTCCCAAGTGACCTGTCTGGACAGCAATGGCAAGAAAACCCGCTTCCTGACCCAGGTCAAACTCGAACTCAAACTGGATAACCTGCAAGTTATCCACAGTCGCGTCGAAGCGTTCCAGCCTGAACTGCCATTCAACGGGATCATTTCCCGGGCGTTCAGCAGCATGGAGAACTTCAGCAACTGGACTCGCCATTTGGGCGACGCCGATACACGCTGGCTGGCAATGAAGGGCGTTCATCCCGCCGATGAGCTGGTAGCATTGCCGGCAGACTTCCACCTCGATAGCGAACACGCCCTGGCCGTACCCGGTTGCCAAGGCCAACGCCATCTGCTGATACTGCGCCGCACGGCATGATTGGGAACACAAGCAAGAATGGCTAAGGTATTCGCGATAGCGAACCAAAAGGGTGGTGTGGGCAAGACCACCACCTGCATCAACCTCGCAGCTTCCCTGGTCGCTACCAAGCGTCGGGTGCTGTTGATCGATCTTGATCCACAGGGCAACGCCACCATGGGTAGCGGTGTGGATAAACACGGCCTGGAAAACTCGGTCTACGATCTGCTGATCGGCGAATGTGATCTGGCCCAGGCCATGCACTATTCCGAGCACGGTGGTTACCAGTTGCTGCCGGCCAACCGCGACCTGACTGCGGCCGAAGTGGTTCTGCTGGAAATGCAGATGAAGGAAAGCCGCCTGCGCAGTGCGTTGGCGCCGATCCGTGAAAACTACGATTACATTTTGATCGACTGCCCGCCGTCGTTGTCGATGTTGACGCTCAACGCGCTGGTTGCCGCCGATGGGGTGATTATCCCCATGCAGTGCGAGTACTTCGCGCTCGAAGGGCTGAGCGACCTTGTGGATAACATCAAGCGCATTGCCGAATTGCTGAACCCGAACCTGAAAGTCGAAGGCTTGTTGCGGACTATGTACGATCCGCGCTTGAGCCTGATGAACGACGTATCGGCGCAGCTCAAGGAACACTTCGGCGATCAGCTCTACGATACTGTGATTCCGCGCAACATCCGCCTGGCCGAAGCACCAAGCTATGGCATGCCGGCGCTGGCGTACGACAAATCATCGCGCGGCGCGATTGCCTATCTGGCATTGGCCGGCGAGATGGTTCGCCGTCAACGCAAAAATTCACGCATCGCCGCTGCTCAGGCAACTTAAGGAATCCCCATGGCCGTCAAGAAACGAGGTCTCGGACGTGGACTGGATGCACTGCTGAGTGGTCCGACTGTCAGCTCGCTGGAAGAACAAGCGGTGCAAGCCGACCAGCGTGAGTTGCAACACCTGCCCCTGGACCTGATCCAGCGTGGCAAGTACCAGCCGCGTCGGGACATGGATCCCCAGGCGCTGGAAGAGCTGGCGCAGTCGATCAAGGCCCAAGGCGTGATGCAGCCGATCGTGGTTCGCCCGATCGGTAGTGGCCGCTTCGAAATCATCGCCGGCGAACGCCGCTGGCGCGCCAGCCAGCAGGCTGGCCAGGAAACCATCCCGGCGATGGTTCGCGATGTGCCGGATGAAACCGCCATTGCCATGGCGCTGATCGAGAACATCCAGCGCGAAGACCTCAATCCGATCGAAGAAGCGGTGGCCTTGCAGCGTTTGCAGCAGGAATTCCAGCTGACTCAGCAACAAGTGGCCGAGGCTGTGGGTAAGTCCCGCGTCACCGTGGCCAACCTGCTGCGCCTGATTTCGCTGCCGGAAGTCATCAAGACCATGCTCTCTCACGGCGACCTGGAAATGGGTCATGCCCGTGCTTTGCTCGGTTTACCGGAAAACCAGCAGGTCGAAGGGGCGCGACATGTTGTCGCACGAGGCCTGACTGTGCGCCAGACTGAAGCACTGGTTCGCCAGTGGTTGAGTGGCAAACCGGAGCCTGTGGAACCTGCAAAACCGGACCCGGATATCGCCCGGCTCGAGCAGCGTCTGGCTGAGCGCCTAGGCTCTGCGGTGCAGATCCGCCACGGAAAGAAGGGTAAAGGGCAGTTGGTAATCGGGTACAACTCTCTCGATGAGCTTCAAGGTGTACTTGCTCACATCCGCTGAAACAATTGCTCATGTAGCGTGAAGTGGGAAATCACTACCTGACAGTTGAATAGGGGCAGAACCGCCCCTATACTCTGCGCGCATTTTGTCGGCACAAATTATGCCAAGTTATTGAATTCCGGCAGCCGACCATTGGAGAGCAAAAGTGATGGAAACCCGCACGCCAAACCGCTTGCCGTTCCATCGCCTGGCTGTTTTTCCGGTGTTAATGGCTCAATTTGTCGTTTTGCTGATTGCCGCTTTGGCGCTCTGGCAATGGCATGGAGTCGTTGCCGGGTACTCAGGGCTTTGCGGAGGCCTGATAGCCTTGCTTCCCAATATTTATTTCGCTCACAGGGCATTTCGGTTTTCCGGCGCCCGAGCAGCTCAAGCCATCGTCCGGTCTTTTTATGCCGGCGAGGCGGGCAAACTGATTTTGACGGCAGTGCTGTTTGCATTGACGTTTGCAGGTGTGAAGCCACTGGCGCCGTTAGCAGTATTCGGCGTCTTCGTGCTGACCCAACTGGTCAGCTGGTTCGCTCCCCTGCTAATGAGAACAAGACTTTCGAGACCTTAGGGCGTTTGAGGCAACCATGGCAGCAGAAACCGCTTCGGGCTATATCCAGCACCACTTGCAGAACCTGACCTTCGGTCAGCTACCTACCGGCGGCTGGGGCTTTGCCCACACCGCAGCAGAGGCCAAGGAAATGGGCTTCTGGGCTTTCCACGTCGATACCCTCGGCTGGTCGGTTACGTTGGGTCTGATCTTCGTTCTTCTTTTCCGCATGGCGGCAAAGAAGGCGACTTCCGGTCAACCAGGCGCCCTGCAGAACTTCGTCGAGGTTCTGATCGAGTTCGTCGACGGCAGCGTGAAAGACACTTTCCATGGCCGCAATCCATTGATCGCGCCATTGGCTCTGACGATTTTTGTCTGGGTATTCCTGATGAACGCTGTCGACCTGGTACCGGTCGACTGGATTCCAAAGCTGGCTGCCATCATTTCCGGCGACCCGCATCTGGTATTCCGCGCCGTTCCTACTACTGACCCGAATGCGACCCTGGGCATGTCCCTGTCGGTATTCGCGTTGATCATTTTCTACAGCATCAAGGTCAAGGGCATCGGCGGCTTCATCGGCGAACTGACCCTGCACCCGTTCGGCAGCAAGAACATCGTCGTTCAAGCCCTGCTGATCCCGGTGAACTTCCTGCTGGAGTTCGTGACACTGGTAGCCAAGCCAATCTCCCTGGCACTGCGTCTGTTCGGCAACATGTACGCCGGCGAGCTGGTCTTCATTCTGATTGCTGTGATGTTCGGCAGCGGTCTGCTCTGGCTTAGCGGCCTGGGCGTAGTTCTGCAGTGGGCGTGGGCTGTGTTCCACATCCTGATCATCACCCTGCAGGCGTTTATCTTCATGATGCTGACCATCGTTTACCTGTCGATGGCGCACGAAGAGAACCATTAAGACCAGTCTCGACTAGTCTGATGTCCCTCTCGGTCAAACGAGAGGGTGCCCGAACAGGGCTATGAAACGATTTGTTTTACCGCTTTAAAATCTAAAAAACCTAAACCATACGACGTAAAAGTCGGGAGGAAAGATGGAAACTGTAGTTGGTCTAACCGCTATCGCTGTTGCACTGTTGATCGGCCTGGGCGCACTGGGTACCGCAATTGGTTTCGGCCTGTTGGGCGGCAAGTTCCTGGAAGGCGCAGCGCGTCAGCCAGAAATGGTTCCAATGCTGCAAGTCAAAATGTTCATCGTTGCCGGTCTGCTCGACGCCGTGACCATGATCGGTGTTGGTATCGCTCTGTTCTTCACCTTCGCGAACCCATTCGTTGGTCAACTCGCTGGCTAATCACTCGAACCTTCGAGTTGATTGGTGTGATGTGCAACGAACGAGCGAGGTGTTGGCGTGAACATTAATGCAACCCTGATTGGCCAGTCCGTTGCGTTCTTCATTTTTGTACTGTTTTGCATGAAGTTCGTGTGGCCTCCGGTCATCGCGGCTTTGCACGAACGTCAGAAGAAGATCGCGGATGGACTGGACGCTGCCAGCCGAGCAGCTCGCGACCTGGAGTTGGCCCATGAGAAAGTGGGTCAGCAACTGCGCGAAGCGAAAGCTCAGGCAGCTGAAATCATTGAGCAAGCCAAGAAACGCGGTAATCAGATCGTTGAAGAGGCTGTTGAAAAAGCCCGTATCGACGCTGAACGTGTAAAGGCTCAGGCTCAGGCCGAGATCGAACAGGAACTGAACAGTGTCAAAGACGCGCTGCGTGCCCAACTGGGTGCTCTGGCCGTTGGTGGCGCCGAGAAGATCCTGGGTGCCGCAATCGATCAAAACGCGCACGCGGAGCTGGTTAACAAACTGGCTGCTGAAATTTAAGCGAGGGCGATCATGGCAGAACTGACCACGTTGGCCCGACCTTACGCTAAGGCAGCCTTCGAGCACGCCCAGGCCCACCAGCAACTGGCCTCTTGGTCAGCCATGCTCGGCCTGGCTGCAGCAGTGTCGCAAGACGACACCATGCAGCGCGTGCTCAAGGCCCCGCGACTGACGAGCGCAGACAAGGCCGCCACGTTTATTGACGTGTGCGGCGACAAGTTTGATGCCAAGGCACAGAACTTCATTAACGTCGTTGCCGAAAACGACCGTCTCCCGCTGTTGCCGGAGATCAGCGCTCTGTTTGACCTGTACAAGGCCGAACAAGAGAAGTCGGTAGACGTTGAAGTCACCAGTGCTTTTGCATTGAACCAAGAACAGCAAGACAAACTCGCCAAGGTTCTCAGTGCACGACTCAACCGGGAAGTGCGCCTGCAAGTCGAGGAAGACAAATCCCTTATTGGGGGCATTGTCATCCGCGCCGGCGACCTGGTTATCGATGGCTCGGTTCGCGGGAAACTCGCAAACCTTGCCGAAGCATTGAAATCTTGAGTTTGAAGGGGCAGCAGAGCAATGCAGCAACTCAATCCTTCCGAAATAAGTGAAATTATCAAGGGCCGCATCGACAAGCTCGATGTGACCTCCCAAGCCCGTAACGAAGGCACTGTCGTCAGCGTATCTGACGGTATCGTGCGGATTCACGGTCTGGCCGACGTAATGTACGGCGAGATGATCGAGTTTCCGGGCGGCGTCTTCGGTATGGCCCTCAACCTCGAGCAAGACTCTGTAGGCGCCGTTGTATTGGGCTCTTACCAGTCTCTGGCTGAAGGCATGAGCGCCAAGTGCACTGGCCGCATCCTCGAAGTTCCGGTTGGTAAGGAACTGCTGGGTCGCGTTGTCGACGCACTGGGTAACCCAGTTGACGGCAAAGGTCCGCTGAACAACACCGAGACCGATGCGGTCGAGAAAGTTGCTCCAGGCGTGATCTGGCGTAAGTCGGTAGACCAGCCTGTACAGACTGGCTACAAGGCTGTCGATGCCATGATCCCTGTCGGCCGTGGCCAGCGTGAGCTGATCATCGGTGACCGTCAGATCGGTAAAACCGCTCTGGCGATCGACGCGATCATCAACCAGAAAGACAGCGGCATCTTCTGCGTCTACGTAGCCATCGGTCAGAAGCAATCGACCATCGCCAACGTGGTTCGCAAGCTGGAAGAAAACGGCGCTCTGGCCAACACCATCGTTGTGGCTGCCAGTGCTTCGGAATCCGCTGCACTGCAATTCCTGGCACCGTACTCCGGTTGCACCATGGGCGAATACTTCCGCGACCGCGGTGAAGACGCGCTGATCGTTTATGACGATCTGTCCAAGCAAGCAGTGGCTTACCGCCAGATTTCCCTGCTGCTGCGCCGTCCACCAGGCCGTGAAGCTTACCCAGGCGACGTGTTCTATCTCCACTCCCGTCTGCTGGAGCGCGCATCCCGCGTTTCGGAAGAATACGTAGAGAAGTTCACCAACGGCGCAGTAACCGGCAAAACCGGTTCCCTGACCGCACTGCCGATCATCGAAACCCAGGCTGGCGACGTTTCCGCATTCGTTCCGACCAACGTGATTTCCATCACCGACGGTCAGATCTTCCTGGAATCGGCGATGTTCAACTCCGGGATCCGTCCTGCAGTGAACGCCGGTGTTTCGGTATCCCGTGTGGGTGGTGCCGCTCAGACCAAGATCATCAAGAAGCTGTCCGGTGGTATCCGTACCGCTCTGGCTCAGTACCGTGAACTGGCGGCATTCGCCCAGTTCGCTTCTGACCTGGACGAAGCGACCCGTAAGCAACTTGAGCATGGTCAGCGCGTTACCGAGCTGATGAAGCAGAAGCAATACGCACCAATGTCGATCGCTGACATGGCGCTGTCGCTGTATGCCGCTGAGCGTGGGTTCCTGACTGACGTCGAAATCGCCAAGATCGGCAGCTTTGAACAAGCGCTGATTGCTTTCTTCAACCGCGATCACGCCGATTTGATGGCGAAGATCAACGTGAAGGGTGACTTCAATGACGAAATCGACGCTGGCATGAAAGCCGGTATCGAGAAGTTCAAGGCCACCCAAACCTGGTAAGCCGCAGCGGGAGCCGCAAGGCTCCCGCTTGCTAACCTGATAGGTGTTACATGGCAGGCGCAAAAGAGATTCGCAGTAAGATTGCGAGCATCAAAAGCACGCAAAAGATTACCAGCGCCATGGAAAAAGTGGCGGTCAGCAAAATGCGCAAGGCACAAATGCGCATGTCTGCTAGCCGTCCTTATGCGGAGCGCATCCGCCAGGTTATTGGCCATCTGGCCAACGCCAACCCGGAATATCGCCACCCGTTCATGATCGAGCGCGAAGTAAAGCGCGTCGGTTACGTCGTGGTGAGCAGTGACCGTGGTCTGTGTGGTGGCTTGAACACCAACCTGTTCAAGGCCCTGGTCAAGGACATGGCGGTAAACCGCGAAAACGGCGTCGAGATCGATCTGTGTGTTGTTGGTAGCAAGGGTGCGGCTTTCTTCCGCAACTTCGGCGGTAACGTCGTTGCAGCTATCAGCCACTTGGGTGAAGAGCCGTCGATCAATGACCTGATCGGCAGCGTCAAGGTGATGCTGGATGCCTACCTGGACGGCCGTATTGACCGCCTGTCCGTGGTGTCCAACAAGTTCATCAACACCATGACACAACAGCCTACCGTGGAGCAGTTGATTCCACTGGTGGCAACCCCGGATCAGGAACTCAAGCACCACTGGGAATTATCTGTACGAACCGGACGCCAAAGAGCTGCTTGACGGCTTGATGGTCCGTTACGTGGAGTCGCAGGTCTACCAGGCGGTGGTCGAGAACAACGCGGCTGAACAAGCTGCGCGGATGATCGCGATGAAGAACGCTACCGACAACGCCGGTGATTTGATCAGCGATTTGCAGCTGGTCTACAACAAGGCGCGTCAGGCTGCGATCACCCAAGAGATCTCGGAAATCGTCGGCGGCGCTGCCGCGGTTTAACGGTTCAAATATTCAGAGGATCCAGCTATGAGTAGCGGACGTATCGTTCAAATCATCGGCGCCGTTATCGACGTGGAATTTCCACGCGACAGCGTACCGAGCATCTACAACGCGCTGAAAGTACAAAGCGCGGCCGAAACCACTCTGGAAGTTCAGCAACAGCTGGGCGACGGCGTGGTTCGTACCATTGCGATGGGTTCCACCGAAGGCTTGAAGCGCGGTCTGGAAGTCACCGACTCTGGCACAGCCATCTCCGTACCGGTCGGTAAAGCGACTCTGGGCCGGATCATGGACGTCCTGGGTAACCCTATCGACGAAGCTGGCCCGATCGCCACCGAAGAGCGCTGGGGCATTCACCGTCCTGCGCCAACCTTCGCTGAACAAGCGGGCGGCAACGACCTGCTGGAAACCGGCATCAAGGTTATCGACCTGGTTTGCCCGTTCGCCAAGGGTGGTAAAGTCGGTCTGTTCGGTGGTGCCGGTGTAGGCAAAACCGTAAACATGATGGAACTGATCCGTAACATCGCCATCGAGCACAGCGGTTATTCCGTGTTCGCCGGTGTGGGTGAGCGTACTCGTGAGGGTAACGACTTCTACCACGAGATGAAGGATTCCAACGTTCTGGACAAAGTGGCACTGGTTTACGGTCAGATGAACGAGCCGCCGGGTAACCGTCTGCGCGTAGCACTGACCGGCCTGACCATGGCCGAGAAGTTCCGTGACGAAGGTAACGACGTTCTGCTGTTCGTCGACAACATCTATCGTTACACCTTGGCCGGTACTGAAGTATCCGCACTGCTGGGCCGTATGCCTTCCGCAGTAGGTTACCAGCCGACCCTGGCCGAAGAGATGGGTACTCTGCAAGAGCGTATCACTTCGACCAAAAACGGTTCGATCACTTCGATCCAGGCGGTATACGTACCTGCGGATGACTTGACTGACCCGTCGCCAGCGACCACTTTCGCCCACTTGGACGCCACCGTCGTTCTGTCCCGTGACATCGCTTCCCTGGGTATTTACCCAGCGGTCGATCCACTCGACTCGACTTCGCGCCAGCTGGACCCGAACGTAATCGGCCAGGACCACTACGACACCGCTCGCGGCGTACAGTATGTTCTGCAACGTTACAAAGAACTGAAGGACATCATTGCGATCCTGGGTATGGACGAGCTGTCGGAAGCCGACAAGCAGTTGGTAAACCGTGCTCGTAAGATCCAGCGTTTCTTGTCGCAGCCGTTCTTCGTGGCTGAAGTCTTCACCGGTGCTTCGGGTAAATACGTTTCCCTGAAGGACACCATTGCTGGCTTCAAAGGCATCCTCAACGGTGACTACGACCACCTGCCAGAACAAGCGTTCTACATGGTCGGCGGCATCGAAGAAGCGATCGAGAAAGCCAAGAAACTGTAATCCCGGCGCCCGGCAACGGGCGCTAATTTAGGTTGAGGCAATCAGATGGCTATGACAGTCCATTGCGATATCGTCAGCGCGGAAGGGGAAATCTTCTCCGGCCTGGTCGAGATGGTGGTTGCGCACGGTGCACTGGGTGATCTTGGTATCGCCCTGGGTCACGCGCCGCTGATCACCAATCTCAAGCCGGGTCCGATCCGCCTGATCAAGCAGGGCGGGGAAGAGGAGGTGTATTACATCTCCGGTGGTTTCCTCGAGGTTCAGCCGAACATGGTCAAGGTTCTTGCCGACACCGTGCAACGTGCTGCCGACCTGGATGAAGCCTCCGCTCGGGAAGCAGTTCAGGCTGCCGAGAAGGCCCTGCATGACAAAGGCGCAGAGTTCGATTACGGAGCTGCTGCCGCACGTCTGGCCGAGGCTGCAGCTCAGCTGCGCACCGTCCAGCAGATCCGCAAGAAGTTCGGCCACTAAGCGGCTATCGACTTGTTGCGTGATTGATTAAAAAGGGTAGCCTCGGCTACCCTTTTTTCTTTTCCGACTTTTATCACCCGGTCGCGGTTGCTGACCCCAGGATTAGTAGTCTGTCATGTCTCTTGAAATCGTAATTCTTGCTGCCGGCCAAGGCACTCGCATGCGTTCGGCCTTACCGAAAGTCCTGCACCCTGTTGCCGGTAACTCGATGCTTGGCCATGTTATCCACAGCGCCCGGCAACTTGATCCACAGCGCATCCACGTGGTGATCGGTCATGGTGCCGAAGCGGTGCGCGAGCGTCTGGCCGCCGATGACCTGAATTTCGTCCTGCAGGACAAACAGCTGGGTACCGGTCATGCAGTGGCCCAGGCCGTGCCGTTCATTGAGTCCGATACCGTGCTGATTCTCTACGGTGACGTGCCGCTGATCGAAGTCGAAACCCTGCAACGCCTGCTCAAGCAGGCTGCACCGCAGCAATTGGGCCTGCTGACCGTCGAACTGGATGACCCGACCGGTTATGGTCGCATTATCCGTGATGCCTCCGGCAAGGTGACCGCCATCGTTGAGCAGAAAGACGCCGACGAAGCCGAGCGTGCGATCACCGAAGGCAATACCGGCATTCTCGCGCTGCCTTTTGCACGTTTGGGCGATTGGGTCAGCCGCCTCTCTAACAACAATGCTCAGGGCGAGTATTACTTGACCGACGTGATCGCCATGGCGGTCAGCGATGGTCTGGTGGTGGCCACCGAACAGCCTGTCGATGCCATGGAAGTGCAGGGCGCCAACGATCGCAAACAACTAGCCGAGCTTGAGCGCCACTATCAGTTGCGCGCCGCTCGTCGTTTGATGGCGCAAGGCGTGACCCTGCGCGACCCGGCACGTTTCGATGTGCGCGGCGAAGTCATTGTTGGCCGCGACGTGCTGATCGACATCAACGTGATCCTCGAAGGCAAGGTGGTCATCGAGGATGACGTGGTGATCGGCCCGAACTGCGTGATCAAGGACAGTACCCTGCGCAAAGGCGTGGTGATCAAGGCCAACAGTCATATCGAAGGCGCGATTCTCGGCGAAGGCAGCGATGCCGGCCCGTTCGCTCGTTTGCGTCCCGGCACAGTGCTGGAAGCCCGCGCGCATGTGGGTAACTTCGTTGAGCTGAAGAATGCTCACATGGGTGAAGGCGCCAAGGCCGGTCATTTGACGTACCTGGGCGACGCCGAGATCGGTGCGCGCACCAACATTGGCGCGGGCACCATTACTTGTAACTACGACGGTGCCAACAAATGGAAAACCGTGCTGGGTGAAGACGTGTTCATCGGTTCCAACAACTCGTTGGTGGCGCCTGTGGATATCTTGGCGGGGGCAACCACGGCGGCGGGTTCGACCATTACCCAGAATGTGGATAAAGCTCAGTTGGCTGTAGGCCGGGCACGGCAGAAGAACATCGACGGCTGGAAGCGGCCGGAGAAGATCAAGAAGAGCTGAGTTATCCACAGCGTATGATGTAACGACTATGAGATTGCTTTCGCGGGCAAGCCTCGTTCCTACGGACAGTGATATCCAGAAGGAGCGAGGCTTGCCCGCGAAGCTTTTATCCACAGGTCTTTTTTGTCATATCCCGCTTGACGAAATTTCGCTGATAGGTTTTGATTGCTTACGTTATCTTTCGAATCGAAACTTACCAAGCCATGTCGAAACGCAACACGCCCCAACGCCGCCACAATATCCTCGCCTTGCTCAATGAGCAGGGCGAAGTCAGTGTGGACGAACTGGCCAAGCGCTTCGAAACTTCGGAAGTTACGATTCGCAAGGATCTGGCGGCGCTTGAAAGCAACGGTCTGTTGCTGCGCCGTTATGGCGGTGCGATCACCATGCCCCAGGAACTGGTCGCCGATGTCGGCCAACCGGTTTCCAAATACAAGCAGGCGATCGCCCGCGCCGCCGTCACGCGGATCCGCGAACATGCGCGAATCATCATCGACAGCGGCAGTACCACTGCCGCGATGATCCCGGAACTCGGCCAGCAATCGGGTCTGGTGGTGATGACCAACTCCCTGCATGTCGCCAACGCCTTGAGCGAACTCGAACACGAGCCGGTGCTGTTGATGACCGGTGGCACCTGGGACCCGCATTCCGAGTCCTTCCAGGGCCAGGTGGCCGAGCAAGTACTACGCTCATATGACTTTGATCAGTTATTTATCGGTGCCGATGGCATCGATCTGGTGCGCGGCACCACCACCTTCAATGAGTTGCTGGGCCTGAGCCGCGTCATGGCTGAGGTCGCCCGCGAAGTGATCGTGATGGTCGAGGCCGACAAGATCGGCCGCAAAATTCCCAATCTGGAGCTGCCATGGAGCAGCGTCCATACCCTCATTACCGATGATCGCCTGCCACTTGCGGCACGCGATCAGATTCAGGCCCGCGGCATTAATTTGATTTGCGCCGCCGTCAGTCAGGAGAACTAGCATGTGTGGAATTGTCGGTGCAGTCGCAGAACGTAACATTACCGCCGTCCTGCTCGAAGGCCTCAAGCGTCTGGAATACCGTGGCTATGACAGCGCCGGTGTGGCGGTGTACACCAACGAGGAAAAACTCCTGCGCATGCGTCGCCCGGGCAAGGTCAGCGAGTTGGAACAAGCGCTGATCGAAGCGCCTCTGGTTGGCCGTCTGGGCATTGCCCACACCCGCTGGGCAACCCATGGCGCGCCATGCGAACGCAACGCTCACCCGCATTTTTCCGGCGATCTGGCGGTGGTGCACAATGGCATCATCGAGAACCACGAAGCCCTGCGCGAACAACTCAAGGCTCTGGGCCACGTGTTCACGTCGGATACGGACACTGAAGTCATTGCACATTTGCTGAACGAAAAACTCAACGAGCAGCCCGACCTGACTGCAGCCCTGAAAGCGACTGTCAAAGAACTGCACGGCGCTTACGGTCTGGCGGTGATCTGCGCCCGGCAACCGGATCGCCTGGTGGCCGCCCGCAGTGGCAGCCCATTGGTGATCGGTCTGGGCCTGGGTGAAAACTTTCTCGCTTCCGACCAGTTGGCCCTGCGCCAGGTCACTGACCGCTTCATGTACCTGGAAGAAGGCGATATCGCCGAAATTCGCCGCGACAGCGTGCAAATCTGGGACATCAACGGTGCACTCGTCGAGCGTGAAAGCGTTCAGTACCGTGACGGTGCCGAAGCGGCTGACAAAGGCGAGTTCCGCCATTACATGCTCAAGGAAATTCACGAGCAACCGGTCGTGGTGCAGCGCACCCTGGAAGGTCGCCTGAGTCAGAATCAGGTGCTGGTCCAGGCGTTCGGTCCACAAGCTGCCGAGCTGTTCGCCAAAGTGCGTAATGTGCAGATCGTTGCCTGTGGCACCAGTTATCACGCCGGCATGGTTGCCCGTTACTGGCTCGAAGAACTGGCCGGTATTCCGTGTCAGGTCGAAGTCGCCAGCGAATTCCGCTACCGCAAAGTGGTCGTGCAGCCAGACACCCTGTTCGTGAGTATCTCCCAATCAGGTGAAACCGCCGACACTTTGGCCGCCCTGCGTAATGCCAAGGAACTGGGTTTCCTCTCCAGCCTGGCGATCTGCAACGTCGGCATCAGCTCCCTGGTGCGTGAATCGGACCTGACCCTGCTGACCCAGGCCGGTCGCGAAATCGGCGTGGCCTCGACCAAAGCCTTCACCACTCAATTGGTTGGTTTGCTGTTGCTGACCCTGTCCCTGGGGCAGGTTCGCGGTACGTTGGCTGCAGGTGTCGAAGCCACGCTGGTCGAAGAACTGCGCCGCCTGCCGACCCGTTTGGGCGAAGCCCTGGCCATGGACAGCACCGTGGAGAAAATTGCCGAGCTGTTCGCCGAGAAGAACCACACCTTGTTCCTCGGTCGCGGCGCGCAATTCCCGGTGGCGATGGAAGGGGCCCTCAAGCTCAAGGAAATCTCCTACATCCACGCCGAAGCCTATCCGGCTGGCGAACTGAAACATGGCCCGTTGGCGCTTGTGGATAACGACATGCCAGTGGTCACCGTGGCACCGAATAACGAATTGCTGGAGAAGTTGAAGTCCAACCTCCAGGAAGTCCGTGCCCGTGGCGGTGAGCTGATCGTTTTCGCTGACGAGCAAGCCGGCATGACCAATGGCGAAGGCACTCATGTCGTCCATATGCCGCACATCCATGACATCTTGTCGCCGATTCTCTACACCATTCCGTTGCAGTTGCTGTCGTACTACGTGGCGGTATTGAAGGGTACTGACGTGGATCAGCCGCGGAATTTGGCGAAGTCGGTGACGGTGGAATAAGTTATCCACAGATGATGTAAAACTGAAATTAGAGAATAAAAACTGTCGCAAAGGGCGTGGTGTGAGGGGAAGCGCTTCACACTGAATCTCACGCTGGAATGAAAAGAGACTTGCCGAGAGGTAGGTCTTTTTTTTGCAAAAAATAATTGGATGAAACGTATCAGCTAGCAATAAAAAGCCAAATTTTTCAAAAAAATCAAGATTTTTCTTGATCCTGAAAATGCATTGTCCTACAGTAAAACAACTGTATGTACATACAGTATTTTGATGAGTATTTATTTGAACCCATTCATGGACGAGGTCTTTCCTATGAAAAGCAACACTGAAAAATTCGGCAAAACACCCCATCAACCCAGCCTGTGGACCCGAGCCGATGCGCTGAAAGTTCACGCGGATGATCCCACCACGACCCAACCGCTGGTCAGCGGGGATTTCCCGGTATTGAGCGACGAGGTGTTCATCTGGGACACCATGCCGCTGCGCGACATGGACGGTAACGTGACCTCCGTCGATGGCTGGTCAGTGATCTTCACCCTGACTGCGGATCGCCATCCGAACGACCCGGAGTACATCGACGAAAACGGCAATTACGACATCTCTCGCGACTGGAACGATCGCCACGGTCGGGCAAAGATGTACTACTGGTTTTCCCGCACCGGTAAAGACTGGCAGTTGGGTGGTCGTGTGATGGCCGAAGGGGTTTCGCCAACCACCCGCGAATGGGCCGGCTCTCCGATTCTGTTGAACGACCAGGGTGAAGTGGATTTGTATTACACCGCCGTTACACCGGGCGCCACGATCGTCAAGGTGCGTGGCCGCGTAGTGACGACTGAACATGGCGTCAGCATGGTGGGCTTCGAAAAGGTTACGTCGTTGTTTGAAGCCGACGGCGAGATGTATCAGACCGAGGCGCAGAACCCGTACTGGGGTTTCCGTGATCCATGGCCGTTCCGCGATCCGAAAGACGGCAAGTTGTACATGCTGTTTGAGGGCAACGTGGCCGGTGAGCGTGGTTCGCACAAGGTTGGCGAAGCGGAAATCGGCAACGTACCGCCGGGCTATGAAGACGTCGGTAGCTCGCGCTTCCAAACCGCCTGCGTCGGTATCGCCGTAGCAAATGACGAAGAGGGCGATGACTGGGAAATGCTGCCACCACTGCTGACCGCAGTCGGAGTCAACGATCAGACCGAACGTCCGCACTTCCTGTTCCAGGACGGTAAATACTATTTGTTCACCATCAGCCATACGTTTACTTATACCGACGGTGTGACCGGTCCGGACGGGGTGTACGGTTTCGTGGCAGATTCGCTCTTCGGCCCCTACGTGCCGCTGAACGGTTCAGGTCTGGTGCTAGGCAACCCATCTTCCCAACCATTTCAAACCTATTCACATTACGTGATGCCTAACGGCCTGGTGACCTCGTTCATCGACAGTGTACCAACTGAGGAAAGCGACACCGGAATGCAGTTCAGGATCGGCGGTACTGAAGCGCCGACAGTGGGCATCAAGGTGAAAGGGCAGCAGACTTTCGTGGTGGCCGAGTATGACTACGGTTACATCCCACCGATGATTGATGTAACGCTGAAATAGTATTGAAGCTACACAGGGTCTTCAGGCACCGGGTTTGAACTCGATAGCAAACTCGTGGTGGATATGATCGAGATATCCGCGCCTGACACATTGCGACTTGATCGGGAGCCGCATTGAATAATGCGTAACATTTACCCTTCGAAACTGGCTGCAAGGATGCAGCCAGTAACGGGTATTAAGTTAATAAAATTCAATGAGTTAGAAGCATGCGACAGTTTTTGTTCTCTAAATTTAAAACACAAAAGATCGCAGCCTGCCGCAGACTGCGATCTTTTTTTATCTGAACAGAGGGCATGCCCATGGACCGATTCCAGGAAATGCAGGTCTTTGCCGTCGTCGCCCAGGAACAAAGTTTCTCGGCGGCGGCGCGGCGTTTGGGGATGTCGGCGGCGAGTGTCACCCGCGCGGTGGCAGCGCTGGAGAAACGCATCGGCACGCTGCTGCTGACGCGTACGACCCGCAGCGTGTATTTGAGCGAGGCGGGTCAGCGTTATCTGGAAGACTGTCGCAGAATTCTCGCCGAGGTGCAGGAAGCCGAGGATTCAGCAGCCGGGAGCCACGCGCAACCCCGTGGGCAGCTGACGATCACCGCGCCGGTATTGTTCGGCGAATTGTTCATCACACCGGTCATGGTGGATTACCTCAATCAATTCCCCCAAGTCACGATCAATGGAGTGCTGGTCGATCGTGTGGTGAGCATGGTCGAGGAGGGCATCGATGTGGCCGTGCGCATTGGTGAGCTGCCGGACAGTAATCAGCACGCGATTCGGGTCGGCGAGGTGCGCCGTGTGATCTGTGCATCGCCGGGCTACTTGCAAGCTCATGGCCGGCCTCGGCACCCTGAGGAGTTGTCCGATGCGCCGATTGTCGCGACCTCGTCCATCGGGCAACTCAGGAACTGGCCGTTTCTCGAAAAAGGGCAGCCGCTCAGCGTTCGTCCTGAACCGCGGCTGGTGGTGACCGCCAATCAGGCTGCCATTACTGCAGCGTGCCTGGGGTTGGGGCTGACCCGCGTGCTGTCCTATCAAGTGGCGAGCAAAGTCGCGGCCGGTGAGTTGGAAATTGTTCTGGCCGACTTCGAACTGCCTCCATTACCGATCCATGTGGTTTACCAGGGCGGGCGCAAAGCCCCGGCGCGGGTCCGCAGTTTTGTGGATTTTGCAGTGAAGGCGCTGCGCGAACACCCGGCACTGCAGAGCTGAATGTTTATTGCGCTGGTTGAAATAATGGATTGCGTTTACTGGTTATTCTGTTGTTTTGGTGGTGGATGGAAGATGGCCTCCCGGTGTTGATCTCCATGCAGCGGCGCCACCACCCAGCGGAGTTGACCCATGCGCGCCATCAAGTTCTACCACTTCCCCCGTTCCGGCCACGCTCATCGTGTGGAACTGATGCTGTCGCTGCTTGAACTGCCGACCGAGCTGATCTTCGTCGATCTGGCCAAGGGCGCGCACAAACAGCCGGATTTCCTCGCGCTCAATCCTTTTGGTCAAGTTCCAGTCCTCGATGACCAAGGCGTGGTACTGGCCGATTCCAACGCGATTCTGGTCTATCCGGCGCAAAAATATGGCAACGGTCGCTGGCTGCCAACCGATCCGGTCGGTGCAGCCAAGGTTCAGCGCTGGTTGTCGGTCGCCGCCGGGCAAATTGCCTCTGGCCCCGCCCGTGCAAGGCTGATCACTGTGTTTGGCGCGCCTTACAACGCTAAAGAGGTGATCGCTAATTCCCACGCTTTGCTCAAGCTGATCGATCAGGAACTGGCCAATACTCAGTACCTGGCCGGCCACGAGCCGACCATCGCCGATGTCGCGGCCTACAGCTACATCGCCCATGCGCCGGAAGGCAATGTATCGCTGGAAGATTACGCCAACGTCCGCGCCTGGCTGGCGCGGGTCGAAGCCTTGCCGGGGTTTGTCGGCATGCCACGCACCGTCGCCGGTTTGCAAACAACGGCCTGATGCTCATGGCCCGACTCAGCCGGGCCGCTCACATTGCGCGATGGGCGCAGAGGAGAAGCCATAATGGAACGTTCACCGTGGCACGTCGGCGAGAAACAGTTGCAGGCTCACGTGGGTGTCGCTGAGCGAATGGACGTATTAGGTCGTAGGGTGATTCGCAGCGAGATGCCGGATCAGCACCGCACGTTCTATCAGCAACTGCCATTCATGCTGTACGGCGCGGTGGATGCTGACGGCAACCCTTGGGCCAGCATTCTTGAAGGGCCGCCGGGCTTTGCGAAGTCTCCCGAGCCTACGCTGTTGCAGTTCGCCAGCCTGCCTGGCCACGACGACCCTGCGCAATTGCAAGAGGGAGCGGCGATCGGTCTGCTTGGTATCGAACTGCACACCCGACGTCGCAACCGTCTCAATGGTCGAGTCGGCACTGTGACGGCGAGCGGCTTGGAGGTGAAGGTGGAGCAATCTTTCGGCAATTGCCCGAAATACATTCAATTGCGCCAGTTTCGCTCGGTGCCATTGGCGGATCCGGCGACCCGTATCGCGCAGCACCTCAACGGGCTGGATGACGCGGCCAAAGCCATGATTGCCGGCGCCGATACCTTCTTTGTCGCCAGCTATGTGGACGTCGATGGCCAACGCTCGGTGGACGTTTCTCATCGGGGGGGCCAGGCCGGTTTCGTCCGGGTAGAGGGTAATCGCCTGACCATCCCGGACTTCGCCGGCAACCTGTTCTTCAATACCCTGGGCAACCTGCTGATCAATCCTCGAGCCGGTTTGCTGTTCATCGATTTCGATTCGGGTGACTTGCTGCACCTCAGCGGTCGCACGCAAATCATTCTCGAAGGCCCGCAGGTCGAAGCCTTTCAAGGGGCCGAGCGGTTATGGACATTCGAGGTGGAGCATGTGGTGCGACGGCCCGCGGCACTGGCCTTGCGCTGGCGCTTTGACGGCGTGTCACCCACCAGTTTACTGACCGGGACTTGGGCACAGGCGAATGTACGCTTGTAAGCCCAAGCCGGACCTGTAACCCATGTGGGGAACACAGAAAATCCACTGTAGGAGCGAGGCTTGCCCGCGAAGACTTTCTCACATTCAACATTGAGGTCGCCTGACACGCCGCCATCGCGAGCAGGTTCGCTCCCACATTGGGTCGTGGTCGTCCTACAGACCGAGTGATTTTTGGGAATGTTTCCGACAAGTTTTGACGGTTGCCGGTCGGAAATGCGCTGGATAGGCTTTGGGAGTCGCTGCAAATTCAGTGATCGGGTTTGGTCGCCCAGGTTTAGAATGGCGCACTTTTGTGCTTGCTTCATGGCGAGCTGTGCGTGGGAGGGCTTAGGCCCTGCCGGGTTCCATTCCCTGGTCGACCAACCCGCGTACGGTTCGCCACCCTTCTGCTTGGTCGCAGTGTTGGCGAACTCCAGTCCTCGAATGGAGTTTCACCATGTTCAAAGCAACACCGAATCCCCCAGAAACCGACGACGTTTCCCCCTACGAATCTCTCGATTCAAAAAAACTCAACGAAGCCGCTAACCGCGCGCTCGATCACTACCTCAACCCAGCCGCCCTCAAATCACCCGCGAGCCGCAAACCGAGCACGATGTATATGGTTGCGCCGGATATCAAGGACGAAGACCTGTTGGCCCACACCTGTGAATCGTTGGCCCAGGCCAGTGTGATGGCGAGTGATTTTGCGGGGTATCTGGAAGGGCCGCACCGGCATACGGCGATGGCGATTCAACAGATCGTCATGCTGGCAGAACTGGCGGTGAACCGGATGCTGGATAACCTCGACATACCGAAACCTGCACCACACAGCTAATCCCCTGTAGGAATGGCTTTTGTGGCGAGGGAGCTTGCTCCCGCTTGAGTGCGCAGCACTCACAAATTCGGCGTTAGTTGCCAGAATCTTGGGGCCGCTACGCAGCCCAACGCGAGCAAGCTCGCTCGCCACAACAGTCCGGTCCCGCAGGTTTAGGCGTAGGACAGGGATTTTTCTTCCAGTAGTTCTTCGTACAACGTCGTCCACTTGCGACCCATTTCGTCGGCAGTGAACAACTGCCGATAACGGGCTTCGGCCTTCTCGCCCATTTGCGCCGCAAGCGTGGGATTTTCCCACAGGGTGCGCATGGCTTCACGGAACGCCTGTGGATGACTCGGCGGCACCACCAGCCCGGTTTCGTTGTGGATGTTGATGTAACTGGTGCCGGTGCCGATTTCGCTGGAGATCATCGGTTTGCCGTACATCGCGCCTTCGAGCAGCGAGATACCGAACGCTTCGGAGCGCAGGTGCGAGGGAAACACGATGGCGTAACTCAGTTGCAGCAGGGCGACTTTGTCTTCGTCCCCCAGACGCCCGAGGAAGTGAATATTGCGCAAACCCAACGCCGCGGCCTGGGCGTGCAGCTCGGTTTCCAGCGGCCCGGCGCCGACAATCACCACCGGGTAGTCCACGTCTTTCAAGGCATCGAGCAGGATGTGCAGGCCTTTGTAATAGCGCATCACGCCAACGAACAGGAAAAACTTATCCCCAAGGGTTTGCCGCCAACGGGCCATGCGTTCGTGATCGGGCTGTGGATAACCGGCCTTGTTCAGGCCATAGGGGATGACCCGGGTCTTGCCCTGAAACTGTTGCAACACATCACTGGTGTGCAGGTAGTTGGGTGACGCGGCGACGATCCGGTCGGCGCTGGCAAGAAAGCGGTTCATCAGTGGCCGGTAAAGTTTGAGCAGGTGCTTCTGGCGAATGATGTCCGAGTGGTAGGTCACTACGCTGGGTTTGTTCATGGCGCTGAAGAAATGCACCAGGTCCATGAACGGCCACGGGAAGTGGTAATTGACCACGTCCACCTCTGCGGCCATTTCGCGAAATTGCTTGAAGACGCTGTAAGAAAAGCCTGTGGAAGCGAACTGAATGTCGAGTTTGGCCCGATGGACTTCGTGCTGCCCGAGTTGCACCACCGGCGGTGTCGGATCGGCACTGAGGGTCAACACCTGGCTTTCAATGCCATGCTGGGCGCCGCTTTCACACAACTGGAAGATCACTTGCTCGATCCCGCCGACCGAGTCAGGCAGGTACGTCTTGAAAAAATGAAGAACTCGCATTCAACCTCCCATGGCCTGGCGGTAGGCGCGGGCCGTGGCCTTCGCGCAACGCTCCCAGGAAAAAATCCTTGCCTGCTGCAGCCCGGCGTCCGAGCATGCCTGCCAATACGCTTGATCGTCGATCAGGCGAAGCATCGCATCGCGCAGGCCGTCTGGATCGTCAGGTTCAATATAGTTGCCTGCAACGCCTGCGACTTCGGGCATGGCCGAACGTCGGGTCAGGATGACCGGCGTGCCGCTAGCCATGGCCTCCAGCACGGGTAGGCCGAAGCCTTCATAGCGCGACGGGAAAATCAGCGCCCGAGCGCCGGCCAACAGCTGCGCGACGTGCTCGTCGGGCAGATAACCCAGTAAACACACATGGCCGGTGGCCAATGCCCGGTGCAGTTCATCGCTGAATTGCTCGCGCTGCCAGCCAGCCATGCCGACGATCAGCAGTGGGAAGCGCTGGCGCAGCACTTGCGGAAGTTGGGCGTGGGCGCGCAGGGCCAGGGTCAGGTTCTTGCGGGGTTCCAGAGTGCCGACGCAAAGGAAGTATTCCCGGGCCTCGACCCCATGAGCTTTGAGTACCGCGTCGATAACCTCGGGTTCGCGCGGGTGGAAACGTGCAGCCACGCCCAGCGGTGCGACCACGAAACGCTCCGCCGGCAGGGCGAAATAGGCCTGAGCTTCGTCGGCGATGTACTGCGAGTCGGTGAGAATCAGCTGCGCCTGTTGCACGCCATCGGCCAGTCGCCGCTCGATTTCTCGCAGGCGTGCCGGTGGTTGCGTCTCGGGATAGTGCAGGTGCGTCAGGTCATGCAAGGTGATGACCGTCGGGCCGTCGAACGACAGCGGCCACAGACTGGGTTCGTGATAAAGGTCGATCGCCAGGGAGCGACCTTTATCGAAACGTTTCTGCGTCAGCCAGCGGCGTGCTTGATATGCCCCGGGTATTTGCCGCAGTAACGGCGTCAGTCGCGAGTAACCCGGCATGGCCGCCTCGGGCAGTGAAGAACTCCAGCCCCAGCCATGAAACAGCGACAACTCGACATCCGGCTCACTGGCGAGGGCACCCACCAGTTCGGCGACGTAATGGCCGATGCCGGTGCGCGGGGCCTGGAGGATGCGTGCGTTAAGGGCAATTCGCATGCTGCCTCTCTTGCGCCACGGCTGTTTCCCCAAGGTTGCGCAGGGTCCGTTCAGCCAGTTGCGCACTGGCTTCACGCCAGCCAATCCAGCGCCAGTCCACCACATCGCGGGCGGCCGGGAATTGTTTGCTGCTCTCGAATCGGGCAACCAGATCGGCCAGATTTTGCGGCTCGGCCAGATCAAAGTACGCCATGAATTCGCCGCCTATTTCGCGGAAGACCGGGATGTCACTGCCCATGGCCGGTAAACCGCGCTGCATGGCTTCCACCAGTGGCAGGCCGAAGCCTTCGACGTAGGACGGAAACACCAACGCACTGGCGTGGGAATAGGCGTGTTCAAGGCTGGTGTCGCTCAGGTCGTTAAACATGAACAGTCGTGTGTTCAACTGTGGGTGATTGCGCACCCGGGCGAGCAGGGCATCGCACTTCCATCCAATGCGCCCGGCGATGCACAGACGGGCAGTGGAGCCTGCGGCCCAGGCGAGTTCGAAGGCGTCCAGCAAGTAGTCGTGGTTCTTGCGCGGCTCGATGGTGCTGACCATCAGGAACACCGGTTCCGGGGTATCGAACAGCCGTGCCAAACGCGTTTCGATGGCGGCGGTTTCTTCGTGCAGGTCCAGCTCGGAGCCCAGGTGAAAATAGTCGAACCACAAGGTGTCGGCTTTGGCAGGACCGACGCGACGATGCAATTCATCGCGCACCTGATCGCGCACCGTGGCGGAAATCGCCACGTAGCCATGGGCGGTTTGGGTGATCCAGTCGAACCACTCATTGAAAATCTGCACCAGTCGCGTGTCGTAGAACTGCGGATGGGTCAGGGGAATCAGATCGTAGATCACCGAGACAATGCCCACGCCTTCGCGTTTGAGTTGCTCGGCCCATGGGAAGAAGTCGGTATGCCAGGACGAATCCAGCAACACTAATTGATCGCCCGGTTGATGCTGCAACGGCGAACAACGTTTAGGCAGTTGAAACTGATTGATCCGGTCGATCAGGCGCAATGGCACGCTGAGGCTCGCCAGCGTTGTGAGGCGGTAGGCCACATACAGCGCACGCCGGGTCCAGCGCGATTTGCAGCGTTTGTGGAGGCGCTGGTGCAATTGCCAGAAACGATGGGCCACACGCTCCAGACGCCCGCCGAATTCCATCAGCCCATTGAAAAGCGGTGTGTCCAAAGGGGCCAGGCTCAGCACCCGATAGAGCTTGCCTTTGAGCAGCACCACCGGGATGCACTCGACGCCGTCGACACGCTCAGGCAATTGATTGATGACGTTGCGCACCACCCGTTGAATGCCCGAATTGACCTTGGGGTGCAGGAACACGTGGGTGCATTCCACCAGAAGACGTGTCATGGCGCGTTCTCCGAAACAATCGATTCGGCTGCGCGAGTGATGGTGGTTTTCGCCCCCAGCCACGAGCAACCGACGAAGTCTTCGTGGCGGTTGTTGATCACGTGGAACACCAGACCGTAGTCGCGCCACTCGAAATTGCGGTCCAGGTGCGAGTCCAGCCGCGACAGGCTCAGGGCTACCGAGTAATTACCCTTGCCCAGGCCCATGACGAAGGAGAAGCGGTAGGTCAATCGCTCGCCAGCCTGCAGGTCGGTGAGGGCGAGGTCCTGACGATGGGTGTTGATGCCATACATGGCCTGGCCCAGACGATCCTTGATCATGAAGCCCAGCACCAGGCGTTCGATGTCCTGGCGTACTTCGACTTGCACCTCAAGCACCACCGCCTGGCCGACCTCGGCGGCATCGATGGCACGCTCGCGCTCATCCAGCAGACGCACGCTGAGGATCCCGGCTTCACCGGTACCGGAAACGGTTTGCACCTGGCCGTCTGCGAGCATTTCCTGACGCACCGTCTGCCCTTCGCGCTCGGCGAGCAGGGCGTTGTAGTAGTCCATGACGGCTTCGGGCTTGCCATGCATGGCCATGCGGCCGTTTTCCAGGAGGATTGCCGAGTCGCAGATCGACTGGATCGCCGAGCGATCGTGGGACACGATCAACAAGGTGGTGCCGGCCTTGCGGAAGCTGCGGATGCGGTCGAAGCTTTTGTGCTGGAAGTAGGCGTCGCCCACCGACAGCGCTTCGTCGACGATCAGGATGTCCGGGCGCCGGGCGGTGGCCACGCTGAACGCCAGGCGCATCTGCATGCCGCTGGAGTAGGTGCGCACCGGGTGGTCGATGGCTTCGCCGATTTCCGCGAAATGTTCGATCTGTGGCATCAGGGCTTCGATTTCTTCGACCTGCATGCCCAGCAGTTGCCCGGCCATGACCGCGTTCTGCCGGCCGGTGAAGTCCGGGTGAAAACCCATGCCCAGCTCCAACAGTGCGGCGACGCGGCCTTCGAGCTGGATTTGTCCACAGGTGGGTTGGGTGGTGCCGGTGATCATCTTCAGCAAAGTACTTTTGCCGGCGCCGTTGACTCCGACGATGCCCACCGCTTCACCGGGAGCGATCTCGAAGGCCACGTCTTGTAGCACCCAATGCTGGCGATGACGGATCGGCGAAAACGGGATCAGCCATTCAGCCAGTCGGCTCCAGCGCGTGGGGTATTGCTTGTAGGCCTTGCCCAGGCCGGTCACGCGTATGTGCCCCATCAGAGTTCATCCACCATTTCGCCGACCCGCTGACGAAACAGCCGCAGCCCGATCACGCAGAACAACAGACCGATCACGAAGATCGGCAGCAGGGAACTCCAGACCGGCCATTGGCCGTAGAGGAACAGGTTCTGGTAGCTGCCAATCAGGTTGGTCAGCGGGTTGAGTTGCAATAGCCGTTGTACCCACTCGGGCAGGATGCTCAGCGGGTACACGATCGGCGTCAGCCAGAACCAGAATTGCAGGCAAATGCCGAAGAGTTGCCCGACATCGCGAAAGAACACATTCAGCACGCCGAGGATCATTCCCAGCCCGGCGCAGAACATTACCTGCAACGCCACCAGCGGCAGCAACGCCAGCAGGGCCATCCCCGGCAGACGTCCAGTGATCAGCAGAAAGCCCAGGAACAGCCCGATGATGATCGCGAAGTTGATGCCGGCGTTGAACAGCACAATCACCGGCAGGCAGATCCGCGGGAAGCTGATTTTTTTCAGCAGGTTGGCGTTTTCCAGAAACATGTTCTGGCTGCGCAGGGTGATTTCCGAGAACAGGCCCCAGGTCAGCAGCCCGGCGCAGAGGTAGATGCTGTAGGCCATGCCGTCATCCACACCCGGCAAACGTGCACGCATGATGTGGGAAAAAATCACCGTGTAGACAACGATCATCGACAGCGGATTGAGCACGGTCCACAGGGCACCGAACAGCGAATTGCGATAACGCGCTTGAAACTCTCGCTTGACGCTACCGAGGATGAAACCTCGATAGCCCCACAGCGAGCGATACAGGGAAAGCAGCATTCAAACCGTCCTGCCGTATTGGTCTTCGAAGCGAACGATATCGTCCTCACCCAGGTATTCGCCGCTTTGCACTTCGATGATCACCAGGTCGATCACGCCGGGGTTTTCCAGACGGTGCCTGTGCCCGGCGGCAATGAACGTCGACTCGTTCTTGGCCACCAGGTGCGAACCGGAACCGTTGTTGGTGACCTTGGCCATGCCTTCGACCACCACCCAGTGTTCGTTGCGGTGGTGGTGCATCTGCAACGACAACTTGGCCCCGGGTTTGACCACGATACGCTTGATCTTGAAGCGCGGGCCTTCTTCAAGCACGGTGTAGGTGCCCCACGGTCGGCTGACTGTGCGGTGCAGGCGATAGGCTTCGTGTTTTTTGTCCTTGAGCTGCCGGGCTACCCGGCGCACATCCTGGGCGCGATCGGCGTGAGCCACCAGCAGCGCGTCGGCGGTGTCGATGATGATCAGGTTATCCACACCCACTGCGGCGACCAACCGGTCTTCGCTCTGGACAAAGTTGTCGTGGCTGTCGATGAAGATCGCATCGCCACTGGCGCGATTGTTCTGTGCATCGGCTGGCACCAATGCTGCCACCGCGCCCCAGGAACCGATGTCGCTCCAGTCGAAACCGGCTGGCACCACGACCACTTTGTCGGAGCGCTCCATCAAGGCGTAGTCGATGGAGATGTCGGTGATCTCGGCGAAATGTGTCGGCGACAGTTCCTGCTGCAGGCAACCGCCGGTTTCCACCGGTGCACTGGCCGCCATGCAGGCACGCGCCTGTTCAAGTAGCTCGGGGGCGTGAAGGTGCAACTCGGCCAGCAGCGTGGCGATCGAGAAGCAGAACATCCCGGAGTTCCACAGGAAATTACCGCTCTCCAGATAATGCGTGGCGGTTTGCAGGTCGGGCTTTTCGACGAAGCGCTGCACCTTGGCAGCGCCTTTGTCATCCAGGGGGGCACCGGTTTCGATGTAGCCGAAACCGGTTTCCGGGGCTGTCGGCACGACGCCGAACGTCACCAGATGACCGGCCTTGGCCAGTGCCACGGCATGCTCGACCGCGCTCTTCAATGCGTCTTCGTTGAGGATCAGATGGTCGGCAGGCATCACCACCATGATCGCTTCGTCGCCGTGCAGGGCTTGCAGCGAAAGGGCCGCAGCGGCGATGGCCGGGGCTGTATTACGGCCCATCGGCTCAAGTAGGAAATGCCCGCGATGGCGCTCCAGACGCGCATCCTGATAGTGATCCTTGCTCTGGAAGTAATAGTCGCGGTTGGTCACCGTGACGATATCGCCCCAGCCATCGAGCAAACCGGCCGCACGCCGATAGGTCTTGCCCAGCAATGACTGACCGTCGGGCAGCACCATGAAGGGCTTGGGATGGCCTTCGCGAGAGACCGGCCACAAACGGGTCCCGGCACCACCGGAGAGAATCACGGGAATCAGCATGGCCTACTCCTTGGCAACGCGTTTCATGTCCGCATCCATCATCATGCGGATCAAGGTGTCCAGATCGGTTTTTGGTTTCCAGCCCAGAACGCGCTGGGCCTTGGCCGGGTTGCCAAGCAGCACCTCTACTTCGGCCGGGCGGAAGAATGCCGGGTCGATCTTCACGTAGTCGCGGTAGTTGAGGCCGATGTGATCGAAAGCGATACGGCACATTTCGCGCACGGTGGTGGTCACGCCGGTGGCGACCACGAAATCGTCAGGCTTGTCCTGTTGCAGCATCAGCCACATGGCTTCGACATAGTCACCAGCGAAGCCCCAATCCCGTTTCGCGTCGATGTTGCCCAGGCGCAGTTCCTGCTGTTTACCTTGCTTGATGCGGGCGGCGGCGTCAGTGACTTTACGGGTCACGAACTCGATGCCGCGCAGCGGTGATTCGTGGTTGAACAGGATCCCGCTGCTGGCGTGCAGGTTGAAGCTTTCGCGGTAGTTGACGGTGATCCAGTGGCCGTAGAGCTTGGCCACACCGTAAGGGCTGCGCGGATAAAACGGCGTGTTTTCATCCTGCTGCTCGGCCTGAATCAAGCCGAACATTTCGCTGGTGGAGGCTTGATAGAAGCGGGTGTGCGGACTGAACTGGCGGATCGCTTCGAGCAGATGGGTCACGCCCAGGCCGTCGACGATGCCGGTGGTCACCGGTTGATCCCAGGAGGCCGCGACAAAGCTTTGCGCGGCCAGGTTATAGATCTCGTCCGGCGCCGACTTGATCACCGCGCGCTGCACTGAGCAGGCATCGGCCATGTCGCCATCCAGATAGACGATATCGCCCTCGATCCCCGTCTCGCGCAGACGCCAACGTGAATCGCTGCTACGCCGCGCCACCAGGCCGTGGACGTTGTAACCCTTGTCGAGCAGCAGTTTGGCCAGATACGCGCCGTCCTGGCCGGTGATCCCTGTGATCAGTGCACTTTTTGTCATTCTTCTTCTACCCGCTTCTCCCAGTCGGACAGGATCGCCCGCAGGGATTGTTGTGTTGTGATTTCAGGCGTCCATCCTGTGGTCTGGGCGAGCCTGGCGTGGCTGCCACAAACGCGACGCTGATCGGCGCGCCGAAGACGCGCCGGATCCTGAATCAGTTGCATATCGACCTGGGCGAGATCCCCCAGCTGTTCGATCAAACTGCGAATACTCTGCTCGCGCCCCGAGCAAATGTTGTAGACCTGCCCCGGCGTGCCTTTTTCCAGCAACGCCAGGTAGGCCGACACCACGTCGCCCACGTCGAGGAAATCGCGAGTGACATCGATGTCGCCGACTTCCAGTTGCGGGGCCTGCAGGCCTTGCTTGATCCGGTTGATCTGCCGTGCAGCGCTGGCAATGACGAAGCTGTCCTTCTGCCCGGTGCCGATGTGGTTGAACGGGCGGGCCACCAGCACCGGCCAGTTCTCGCTCAGGCCCCATTGCAGGCTCAGGAACTCCGCCGACAGTTTGCTCACGGCGTAAGGGTTGCGCGGGCCGGGTGGCTGGAGTTCGGTGATTGGAAGATCGGCTTCGTTGACTTGGCCGTAGACGTCACCGGAGCTGACGTACAGGAAGGTGCCGTTAAAGCCACGGGCCTTGAGGGCTTGAAGCAGATTGAGGGTGCCCAGCAGGTTGATATTCAGCGTGCGTGCCGGATCACGAAAGGCTTCGGGGACGAAGGTCTGGCCAGCAAGATGGATGACCGCGTCGGGCATTTGCGGCCACAAGCCTTCAAGGCTTTCTGGTTGTCCGAGATCGTACCGGGAAGGGACAGGCAGCAGTTCCCATTCCGAGGTGTCAGCCTTCAGACGAGATTGGATGTGTTGTCCTACGAATCCACTCAGACCCGTCACGAACAGACGCTTTTTCAAACAGCGGCCCCTTGGTCATGCATTTCGTCTATTCCCCACAGACTTTATGGAGATGTCTGACGGACCGGTTGGATTCCTTGGTCGAAAGACAGGCGAAATGTTTTGTTGTAGTTGTTTGGTAGCCAATCTGTGCCAATTGCGCAGCAATTTCAACAGGTCCCACCGTGACTGGTCAGTTCTCGTTAGCGTAGCTCGCTTTATTCTCGCCGGGCGGTTCACGAATCCGCGATGGATGTGTTTAGAATGCCCCTCGTCACGATTATCCAGCGTTCGCCCGGGTTGTTCCGAGCCCCGTGAAGCTGACCATTAAAACAAGAACGTAGACGGGCACGAAGACGATGGACGACGACTGGCAAACGCCGACTCGATCCGTGGTTTTGCCGTCATAGAGTGGGGCTGCCGGGATGGCGGCCTCATCGTGGGATGCCATGAATTTCATTCTTTACTCGGACGTCAACGACAGCTCCATCAGCCAGAGCCTCGGTCGTCCCGAATACAGTTACTACTTCGTGCTCAAGGCTTATCGCCCGGTGCTCGAAAGCCTTGGGCGGGTGCATGTGGTGTCCTCCACCGCCGAGGTCGATCCCCTCTACCGGCAACTGCTTGCCGCCGGCGAAGACAGCCTGTTCCTGTCCTTCACGCCGCCGCAGAAAACCCCGAACGACCTTGAGTGCCCGACGATCTGCGTGGTGGCCTGGGAGTTCGATTCGATTCCCGATGAGCAGTGGGACAACGATCCGCGGCAGGACTGGACCCGCATGCTGGCGCGCCAGGGTCGGGTGATCACGCTCTCCAGTCATACCGCCCGGGCGATTCGTCGGGCCATGGGCGAAGACTTCCCTGTGTTGGTATTGCCGACCCCGTTGTGGGAAAACTTCGCGGCCATTCGTAGCCGCCATACCAGCGTGCCGGTCAATCCGGGTTCGACCCTCGACATCAAGGGGTGCATCCTCGATTCCCGTACGCTCGGACTGTCTGCCGACTCGCTGATTCCACCGCCGTTGACCCCCGAGCAGCAGGCCGAACTCGATGCCTTGCGACCGCCGCCACTGACCCTGAAACGCCGCTTCGTCATCGCCAGGCACTATTTGCGTCTATGGGCGCTGGACCTGGGCAAGGTGCAACCGGTACCAGTTCATCGCACTCATTTTCTGAGCCAGTGGTACTGGGAGGGGATTCGCGATCTGTTGTCCGACCAGGCTCACTCCAGGCTCGCAAAATACCTCCCGGCCATTGCCGGTCCGCAGTCGTTGCCGGTCCATGCACCGGCACCGGTGGAGCTGCCGGACACTACGCAACAGGTGCAGACCCAAGTCGACGGCGTGGTTTACGTCACCGTGTTCAACCCACGGGACGGGCGCAAGAACTGGCATCAACTGGTTACCGCATTCTGCTGGGCGTTCCGGGAAACCGAGGATGCCACGCTGGTGCTGAAGATTACCCAAAGCGATCTGTCGTCCTACTACACCGAGCTGATGACCTTGCTGGCGCAGCTGTCGCCGTTCGCCTGTCGGGTGGTGGTGATGCACGGTTACCTGGACGATCCGCAATATGCCCGGCTCTATGAGGCGGCGAGTTATTACGTCAACGCCTCGCGCTGCGAAGGCCTGTGCCTGCCGCTGATGGAGTTCATGGCCAGCGGCAAACCGGTGATCGCCCCGGACCACACGGCCATGGAAGATTACATCGATGAGCGCGTGGCGTTTGTGGTCAAGTCCAGCGAAGAGCTGACCATCTGGCCCCAGGACACCCGCATCGTCTACCGCACCCTGCGTTATCGACCGGACTGGGGTTCGTTGAAAACGGCCTATGAAAACAGCTATCGGATTGCCAAGGAACAGCCGCTGGAGTACCAGCGCATGTCTCACGCCGCGGTCGAGCGCATGCACGATTACTGCGCCTTCACTCCAGTGCAGCAGCGTCTGGCGGATTTTTTCGGGCTGGTGCCACACGTTGTGCCAGCAGCGGCCGTAACGGATAACGCCTCATGCTGATCATCATTCATTCGGAAACCAACCAGCGCACCATTGCCCAGAATCTGGGCCGTTCAGAGTACAGCTACTACTTCGTACTCAAGGAGTATCGACCGGTGCTGGAGCGACTGGGGCGGGTGGTGGAAGTCAGCGACCCACAGACCGAAGTCGACGCCCTGTACCTCGACTGCCTGGCTCATGGCGAAGACTGCGTGTTTCTGTCGTTCTCGCCGCCCCATCGCACGCCGGTGCATTTTGCCTGTCCGACCCTGGCGGTGTTTGCATGGGAATTCAGCACCATTCCCAACGAGCCGTTTGCGGGCGAACCGCGTAACGACTGGCGCACAGTGTTGCGCACGTGCGGTGCGGCAATCACCCATTCCAGCTACACCGTCAATGCCGTGCGCGAAGCCATGGGCGCCGACTATCCGATCGTCGCAGTGCCGGCACCGGTGTGGGATCGCTTTGCCGCACGCGGTGCGCAACTGCAGCGTCAGCCGTTGGCCAATCAAGTGCGATTGAAGATCAAAGGCTTGCTGGCGGACAGTCGCCAACTCGATCTGCGAGCCTTTGGTCCTGCACATTTGCGAGCCGGCAAGGGCATCGACTTTCAGGCGCCCGTTCGTGAACAGGAGCTGGTGCTCGACGGTGTGATTTACACCTCGGTGTTCAACCCCGGCGACGGGCGCAAGAATTGGGAAGACATGCTCAGCGCCTTCTGCGTGACCTTCCGCGAGGTGGAAGACGCCACACTGGTGCTCAAATTGACGCACCACGATGCCGAAGAAGCGCTGACCGATATCCTTCATCACTTGTACAAAAACCAGTCCTACCGCTGCCGTATCGTGTTGATTTACGGCTACCTCGCGGATGCGGACTACGAACGTCTGGTGCAGGCCACCAGCTACGTGGTGAACACGTCCTACGGCGAGGGCCAGTGCCTGCCGCTGATGGAGTTCATGTCCTGCGGCAAGCCGGCAGTGGCACCGCGCACCACGGCGATGATCGATTACCTGGACGCCGACAACGCTTTCCTCATCGACAGCACGGATGGACTGACGGCTTGGCCCCATGACCCGCGCAAGGCGTTTCGCACCCTGCGTTACGTCACCGACTGGGCCTCGTTGTGCACGGCCTATCGGGCCAGCTATGACGTGGCCAGGGACAACCCGCAACGCTATGCCAGGATGTCCGCCCAGGCGGTAGCCAGCCTGCAAAACTTCTGCAGCCAGGCAGCCGCCGAACAGCGACTGAAAGTATTTTTCGCCCGCTTGTTCGAAACCCGCGCCGCGTCCGTCATGGAAACCCCCGAGGCATGATCCGCGCATTGATGAGATGGCTGCGTCCAGTGGCGAAACCCGAACCGGTGTCTGTGCCGGTATCGGTGGCGCAAGGCAGCGTATCGCCGCGAGATATCGGCTTGCATGACGCCATGCTCGACGGCTGGTTTTCCGGCGATAGCGGCGAACTGCTCAAGGGCTTTGCGATCACGGCAGACGACACCTTGCTGGACGTCGGTTGCGGTGAAGGCGTTGCGACGTTGTTTGCGGTGCGTCAGGGCGCGTCGGTGATTTTCACTGACAGTGAACACGACAAGGTCCGCGACCTGGCCCGACAAGTGGAAGCGCAGACGGAAAGGCCCAGTCTGGGGCTGGTCAGCAATAGTCTGCCGTTGCCACTGGCCGATGGTTGCGCGAGCAAAGTCGTGTGCATGGAAGTGCTCGAACACATTGATCAGCCCGAGCCATTCATGACCGAGCTGGTGCGCATGGGCCGTCCCGGTGCGCAGTACCTGCTCAGCGTGCCGGCACCGGTGGGTGAGCATTTGCAGCAGGGCATCGCCCCGGCCAGCTATTTCCAGTCGCCCAATCACGTGCAGATTTTTACCCCGGAACGCTTCGCCGCACTGGTGGAGGACGCCGGTCTGGTGATCGAACATCGCCAAGCCACGGGGTTCTTCTGGGTGATGGGCATGATCTTCTTCTGGGCCAGCGAACGTGCGGCCGGGCGCGACTTGGGCGGCGCGGTGCGTGACCGGATTCAGGCGCCCTATCCGCCGCTGATGGAGAGTTGGGCGAGAACCTGGCAAGACCTGCTGGCGCAACCCAACGGCCTGGCGATCAAGCAGATGCTCGATCAGTTCATGCCCAAGAGCCAGGTGATCATTGCGCGCAAACCGATGACGACCGCCTCAGACGCCGGGACTGCGCCATGAGTAATCGGCGGATTCTCGACATCGAGTTGTTGCGTGGGATCGCTGTGCTTGGCGTGCTGGTGCATCACCTGCAAACCATGCCATTTCCAGGGGGGCTGCCGGACTTTGAGTCGGGCACGGCCCACGGGCAATTCTGGTGGGGCGTGGACCTGTTTTTCGTCATCTCGGGGTTTGTGATCGCCCGTGGCCTGATTCCGCTGCTGCGCGGATGCCGGACACCGCAGGCTTTCTGGCAGGAAACCCGAGATTTCTGGATTCGCCGGGCCTTTCGTCTGTTGCCGTCCGCCTGGTTGTGGCTGCTGCTGATGTTGTCGGGCACGTTGTTGTTCAACCAATCGGGCGCTTTTGGCACGGTGCAGGCCAATCTGCAGGCAACGCTGGCGGGCTTTCTGCAATTTGCCAATTTTCGCTTTGCTGAAAGCTTCATGCGCTTTGAATACGGCGCCAGTTTCGTTTACTGGAGCCTGTCCCTTGAAGAGCAGTTCTACCTGCTGCTGCCGTTACTGATCTTCGTCTGCCGCAAGCGTCTGGTGTGGGTGTTGCTGGCCCTGGTTGCCGTGCAACTGTTCACCTGGCGCTCAGCGCTGTTGATGAGCATCAGGACCGACGCCTTGGCACTGGGTGTGTTGCTGGCGATGTGGAGTTCAAGGCCGAGCTATCGTGCCTGGGAGCCACGATTGTTGAGCCGCCCCTGGTCCGGCCCGTTGATACTGATCGGCCTGGGGACGGTACTGAGCGTGCTGGCGAGTACACCGTTCAATCTGGCGAGCTATCGGGTCGCAGCCATTGCCTTGTTGTGCGCGGTGCTGGTCTGGATCGCCTCCTACAACCGCGATTACCTGCTGCCCAAGGGCAAGCTCAAGCAAATACTGGTGTGGTTGGGTGCCCGTTCCTATGGCATTTACCTGATTCACATCCCGGTGTTTTTTGCCGTGCGCGAAGGCTGGTTTCGTTTCGCGCCTGGCGGTTCGCAGGACGTGGCGACGCAACCGGCACTGGCGCTGTTTTGCGCCATGACCCTGATCGTGCTGCTGAGTGAACTCAATTACCGATTCATCGAGCTACCCATGCGTAACCGGGGTGCCCGTGTGGTGCATCGCTTGCGCGAGTCCCGATCAGCCCTTCCATCCTCTGGAGCCACCTCATGCTGAGCCTTTTGAAGAAACTCACGGCGGGCATGCCTGCTGCCGCGCAGCCGCAGACGCCAGTACCCCCGGTCTCGGACAAGGTCGACCCGTACATGCTCGGCCTGCACGACGCGATGCTCAGTGGCTGGTTCAATCAGCAAACCGGCGAGCTATTCACCGGTTTCCCGGTCAGCCCCGAAGACACGCTACTGGACGTGGGCTGCGGTGACGGAGGCAACGTGCACTTCTGTGGCATGCGCGGGGCGAAGATCATCATCGCCGACATCGATGCCGCGAAGGTCGAAGCGACCCGTCAACGCCTCAGCGACACGCCGGCGCGGGGCGTCGAGTGCCACGTCACCGACTGCAATCCGTTGCCGATAGTCGATGCGACCGCGACCCGGGTGGTGTCCACCGAAGTCATCGAACACGTGGACGATCCGGCGCAGTTTCTCGCCGAGCTGGTGCGGGTCGGCAAGCCTGGGGCGCTATATTTGCTCAGCGTCCCGCACCCGAGTTCCGAAGACCTGCAAAAAGACATCGCCGCGCCGGAGTATTTCCAGAAGCCCAACCACATTCGCATCATCAGCGAAGAGCAATTCAAGGCAATGGTCAGCGATGCCGGGCTGGAAGTCCTCAGCCACAGCCAGTATGGGTTCTACTGGTCGATGTGGATGCTGTTGTTCTGGGAAGCCAAGGTCGATTTCAGCAACGCCGACCATCCACTGCTCAACCATTGGGCCGACACCTGGCAAGCCGTCCTGTCCTCGCCGCGGGGCGCACAGATCAAACAGGCGCTGGATGCGGTCGTGGCGAAAAGTCAGGTGATCATTGCCCGCAAGCCGATGGCTGAGTAGGCTGCCGGGAATTCGTAACCGATCAATTGTGGCGAGGGAGCTTGCTCCCGCTGGGCTGCGAAGCAGCCCCTTCATATCATCAGACACACCACATGGGCTGCATTTTGCGACTGCTGCGCCGTCGAGCGGGAGCAAGCTCCCTCGCCACAGAGGATGAGGGGTTCATTGTGTTTTTCATTCGCCTGTCAGCCTTGCTTGGCGCTTTGCTGTTGCTCAACGGTTGCGAGCACCAGGAAGCGCCACCGCTCGATCAGCAACTCTACGTCTGGCAACGGCAATGGACGCCGGCCCATGATGCCGCGCTGCGAGACAGCCGCGCCGACTTCTCGACTTTGCGCGTATTGGCCTTGCAGGCGTTTCCGCAGGCTGGCTGGAGCCGGGCGCGGATCGATGCGGCGCTGCTCAAACGTGATGGCCGACCGCTGATTGCAGTGGTTCGTCTGGATGGCCAGCTCAAGGGTCTGGATCAGGACGCGGTCACGGCGCAAATCCAGCAGATGCTCAGCGATTGGCAAGGGCAGGGGTTGATCCTTTCCGGCGTGGAAATCGACCACGATGCGGGCAACGCCAGGCTACCGGTCTACCGTAAATTTCTCGCGCACCTGCGCACCGTTCTGCCGGCTTCCATGCCGTTGAGCATCACCGCATTGCCGGCCTGGCTCGACAGCCCCGAATTGCCGGCGCTGCTGGCGACGGTCGACAGCAGCGTATTGCAGGTGCACGCGGTGAACGATCCACGGCGTGGGCTGTTCGACCCGGATCAGTCCCGGCAATGGGCCAAGGCCTGGAGCCGCGTCACCTCGAAACCGTTTTATCTGGCGCTGCCGGCTTATGGCATGGCGTTGTTGCCGGGGGGCAGTGGCGTGCCTGTCGTGGAAAGCGAAGTGCCTATCGAGCGGGGCGGCAAACGTCGAGAGTTGCTGGCGGATCCGTTGCAACTGAGCAAGCTCGGCGCCGAGCTACGCGCCGATCCACCGGCTCATTTGGCCGGGTTGATCTGGTTTCGCCTGCCACTGGCCAATGATCGCAGGGCCTGGAGCCTGACGACGCTTATCGCCGTGGTGCGTGGCGATACCCTCGACAGTCGTGTGGGGCTGAAACTCTCGGCACAGGACGGTCTCTACGACATCAGCGTCAGCAACCAAGGCAACCTCGACAGTGCCTGGCCCGAACGCCTGACACTGGCGGTGCAAGGCTGCGATGGCGCCGATGCATTGGCCGGTTATGCATTGCAACAACGCCCGGATCTGCTTACCTTCACCCGCCTGCGCGAGGGGCGAATCCCCGCCGGCGGGCAGCGGGCTATCGGTTGGGCACGCTGCGCAACTATTGATCAAGGAGGTTCGAATGTTCACCCGTAACTGGCCGTGTCATGTGCTTTGCCTGAGCCTCAGCCTGCCGATGGGTTCGGCGCTGGCCTGCGGGCCGGACTTCCCCATGCGCCTGCTGGAAAACCGTGGCCAGTCGCTGGCGGAACTGCCGGAAGGCAACTTCAACTTTGAGATCAGTCGCCTCGGGCATGCCATCGCGGGACTGAAAAATGTCACGGCTGCCACCAACATTCCGGGGGACGCTTACGGCGATGCGCCGGATTACGCGGGTCAGCGCAACACCGCCGAACAGGCCGGTCTGACGCCTGATCGGCAAGCACTGGTGAAGCAGCTGCGCAATCTGACCGATGCCCGTCAGGTTGAAGAGCAAGGCGCGAGCCTGCCGGCCGAACACATGTTCTATCTGGCGGGCGCGGTGGCGTTCAACGCGGGTGACCATGGTTTGGCCGCTGAATATTTTCAGAAAGTGCTGGCGCTGCCGGCGGATCAACGCGCATTGCGCAGTACCTGGGCGGCTTACTCGTTGGGGCGGACACTGTTTGCCATGAGTTCAGAGGCGGGCGCAGGTCCCGACCTGTTGGCTCAATCCCGAAAGGCTTTCGAGCAAACTCGTCAGCTGAGTATCGACGGCTTCAGCGACCCGCTGGAACTGGGTGTTGCCAGCCTCGGCGAAGAAGCGCGAGTGGCCCGTACCGCTGGCGATTGGGACAGCGCCATCGAACTCTACGCCACGCAGAACCTCCACGGTTCGGCGGTGGGCTACAGCTCGTTGAAGTTGTTGATGGCCGATCTGATGGTAATGCCCGACGATCAACTGGCCGTGTTGCTCAAGGGCAAAGCGGTGCAGCAACTGGTGACGGCGTCGTTGACCAGTCGACTGGGCTGGTCATTCGGTGATCAGCCGCCAAGCGAACAGAAACTGATCAAGCTGCTGCAAAACAGCACCCGCGGCAGCCTGGATAACGCGGATCGCCTGGCGGCGATGAACTATCAGCAGGGCGATTACGCCAGTGCCAAAGCCTTCCTCGAACAGGCCGGTGACGGCGGCCTCGCGTGGTGGCTGCGGGCGAAACTGGCGTTGCGTGATGGCGACAAAGGCGCTGCCGCTGCGGCCTACGCCAAGGCAGCCCAAGCCTTCCCGCAGAACGAGTCTTGGGGTGAACGACGGACCCCGGACTGGGATTACGAAACGGTGCAGCCCAAGTGCCGGGTCGACGGCGAAAGCGCAATCCTGGCCCTGCAACGCGGCGATTATCTGCAAGCCTTTGACCAGCTCTATCGCAGCCAAAGCATTTACTGGTACGACGCGGCCACCGTTGCCGAGCGGGTGCTGACCCTCGATGAACTCAAGCAGTACGTCGACACTCAAGTGCCCGCACCGCCGCCGCTCAGCCAGCAGGATCGCGATAATTATGTGCCGTTGCCGGTGGCTGCGAACCTGCGCAATTTGCTCGGGCGGCGCTTGTTGCGTGAAGGGCGTTATGACGAAGCGCCGGCTTACTTCGACAACGTCGATCTGCAGAACAAGGCCAAGGCGTATGGGCAATTGCGTCAGGAGGCGGATGCTGCCTGGTGGCCGACCAACCGTGCTGCGGCGTTGTTCAATGCCGCTTCGACGGCGCGTCAGTGGGGGATGGAGCTTCTGGGCTACGAAATGGCGCCGGACTATGCCACGTTCGGCGGTAATTACAGCCTCGAGAGCAGCGAGCTCAAGGTCGGTCCGTTGGTGGCTGAAGATGAAGTCCTGCGTCAGCAAGCCAGCGCCGCTCAACCTGATCAGCGCTATCACTATCGTTATGTCGCCACGGCGTTGGCCAGCCGCGCTGCCGATAATTTGCCTCATACCAGCCAGGCTTTTGCGGCTGTTTTGTGTGCGGCGGCCGGGTGGAACACCAGTCTTGAAGAAGAAAGCGCCTTCTATCAACGCTATGTGAAAGAAGGCCCGTACGTGGATTGGGCGGTGAACTTCGGCCACCAATGCCCGTATCCGGACTTCCAGAATGCGGACAAGCGCTACGTAACCCAGGCGTTGAGCCCGGTCCGCTCAGCATTGCGACCTTATAAAAAATGGCTGCAAGTGGGCGGTGTGGTGGTGCTTTCAGCGGTTGCGCTGGTGCTGATCAATCGACGCCAGCGCAAGGCGCGACAGTAATCACGCTTGCTGCACAAAAGTCAGCCGCACCGCAAAACCGATCAGCAGGCTGCCGAACAACCATTGCTGCACCCGCTGGGCCGAGGGGCTGCGTTGCAACCAACGGCCCAGCGCGGCCCCGACCAGGGCATAGGCGCTGTCGAACAGCAATCCGACACTGACCAGAACGACACCCAGGGTCGCAAATTGCGCGAGCACTGGCCCGGCGTGAGGTTCGATGAACTGCGGCAACAGCACCGAACAGAACAGCAACGCCTTGGGGTTGAGCAGATTGGTCAGCAAACCGCGCTGGATCGCTTCGCGCCAATGCGGTTTTTCAGTCGTGGCACCTGCACTGTTCAAGCTCGGCAGCATCGTGGTACGCAGGCACTGAATGCCGATCCACAGCAGGTACGCGGCCCCGACCAGGCGCACCACGTCGAAGGTCCAGGGTGCTGTCTTGAACAGCGCTGCCAAACCCAACGCAGCCAAGGCCACATGACAACCACGCGCTATGCCCAGCCCCAACGCCGTGGCCAGCGCCGCGCCTTTGCCCTGACGCGCGCCGGTCTGCAACAGCAGAATCATGTCCGGGCCCGGCAACAGGTACACCACCGCCAGAGCCATGAAAAACAGCCAGAGTCCTGCCATGTTGCACCCCATTCGTTGTCGATTTGGTGAGGTCAGTCTATGGCTGAAGAGCAGGGCAGGTGGTTGCGTAGTCAGCTTCTAAAGCTTCGATATTTGGCATAACCTGCTATTTTTTGATTAGCGAACTATCGGGATCTGCCAAACCATGAAGCTGGACGCCTACGACCGCAAAATCCTCGCGGCGCTGCAACGGGACGGTCGCCTGAGCAACGTGCAATTGGCCGACGAGATTGGCCTGTCCGCCTCGCCCTGTTTGCGTCGAGTACGGATGCTGGAAGAGGCGGGAGTGATTCGTGGCTATCAGGCCAATCTGGATCGAGATGAAGTGGGCCTTGGGCTGACGGTGTTTGTCGGGGTCAAAGTTGAACGACACAACGATGAACAGGCCGAAGCCTTTCGCCTGGCCGTGACGGCATTGCCTGAGGTGATTTCGGCGTTCCTGGTGTCAGGGGAATCGGATTTTCTGCTGCAGGTGGTGGTGCCGGATTTGCGCGCCTACGACCGTTTTCTCACCGGACGGCTGCTGAAATTGCCCGGCGTGAGCGATATCCGCAGCAATTTTGCGATTCACACGGTGAAGACGCCGGGGGCGTTGCCGTTGGGGCATTTGCCCAACTGAAAAGATCGCAGCCTGCGTAGGAGCCGCCGCAGGCGGCGATCTTTTGAACTTTCTAAATCTGCGTCGCCATTCCCTCCACATTCATCGCCGCCTGACGCAAGGCCTCGGAGCGGGTCGGGTGTGGATGGCAGGTCAAGGCGATGTCTTCGGCCGAGGCACTGAACTCCATGGCCACGCAATATTCGCCAATCATTTCGCTGACGCTCGGGCCCACAAGGTGCACGCCGAGGACTTCGTCGGTGCGCTCATCGGCCAGTACCTTGGCGAAGCCTTCGGTTTCGTGGTTGATCTTCGCCCGGCTGTTGGCGGTGAAGGGGAATTTGCCGACCTTGTAGGCGCGACCTTCGGCCTTCAGCTGTTCTTCGGTCTTGCCGACGCTGGCCAACTCCGGTTTGGTGTAGATCACGTTGGGGATCAGGTCGTAATTGACCTCGCCAGCCTTGCCGACGATCTGCTCGATGCAGGCCATGGCTTCGTCTTCGGCCTTGTGGGCGAGCATCGGTCCTGAGGTGACGTCACCGATCACCCAGACGCCTGCGGCTTCGGTGCGGTGGCCCTTGTTGGCGAGCATGCCGCGTTTGTCGGTGGCGAGGCCGACGTTCTCCAGCCCCAAGCCTTGGGTGTAAGGCCGACGGCCGATAGCCACCAGCACGTAGTCGGCTTCCAGCAGCTCGGCAGAGCCACCGGCGGCCGGTTCGACGCTGAGCTGAACACCGCTCGCCGAGGGGGTGGCGCTGGTGACTTTCGAACTCAACTTGAAGCGGATGCCTTGCTTGCTCAATGAGCGCTGAAGGGTTTTACCGGCTTCACCATCCACCCCCGGGCAGATTCGGTCGAGAAATTCGACGACCGTCACCTGAGCACCCAGACGCCGCCATACCGAGCCCAGCTCCAGACCAATCACCCCGGCACCGATCACCACCAGGTGCTTCGGTACTTCTGTCAGCGACAGCGCACCTGTGGAGTCGAGGATGCGTTTGTTGTCGATGTCCACGCCCGGCAGGGGAGTGGGTTCGGAACCGGTGGCGATGATGATGTCCTTGGCGCTCAGCTGGATCTTGCCACCCTGGCTGTCGGTCACCGTGACGTTGCCCGGCCCGTCGATGTGGCCCCAACCCTTGATCCAGTCGACCTTGTTTTTGCGAAATAGAAACTCGACGCCCTTGGTCAACCCTGTGACGCTTTCATCCTTCTGTTTCATCATCTGAGCCAGGTTGAGCACAGGTTTGACCTCGATCCCGAGGTTGGCGAATTCCGCTCCCATGGCTGCGTCGTAGAGTTCGGAGGCATGCAGCAGTGCCTTGGACGGCATGCAGCCGACGTTCAGGCAGGTCCCGCCGAGGGTGGCGCGGCCTTCCACGCACGCCGCTTTCAAGCCCAACTGCCCGGCGCGGATTGCTGCGTTATAACCGCCGGGGCCAGCGCCCAGAATCACGACGTCATAGGTGCTCATGGTGCAACTCCTGGATTGAGAGGGACGGGGTCGATAAAAAATAGTCTTCAGTAAAAAATTACGAACATAATATGTGCGTTTCTCACCTTTTCGGTCAAGGCTTCAGCTTGGCGACAGGTTCAGCGTTTTTAGATAGAACGATTCAGGACGAAAATTTCACCATTTTCGTTATATCGTAACGAATTGTGATGTGAGCAATGGCTGGGGTGGTATGCAAGTCGATCTCGATGGCGATGGAGTACAGATAGCAGGGCTGCCGCGCTTTCAGCAGGCGGTCGTTCAAGGACGACGTTTGCGGCAATTCGCAATCGGTTTGGGTGCCTTGGCGGCGGCTGGATTGGTGCTGGCGTTTTTTGTCGGGCTGTTTGCACCGCAATCGCTGTGGCCCGCGTTATTGGTCAATCAGAGCGCCGGTTTGCTGGTGCTGGTCGCCGGCCTGCAATCGGCCTGGTGGGTGACGCAGTGGCGCGCACGGGCGATGAATCCGGCAATGTCGGTGCCGGTAGTCGTCACTGACGAAGTGGTTGCCCCCGAAGGCTGGTACGAGCGGTTGCTGGATCGGATCAATCAGCGTTGGATGCGTTTGTTGGGGCAGATCGGTCCTCCAACGCTTTGGCTGGGCGGTTGGGCACTGTTGACGTTGTACAGCATCGTACAAATCTGGAACCTGGCCTTGCCGCCGGCCGCGTTAGGGCTGTCGGCCAGTGTCGGCGCCGTGCTGTCGCTGTTGCTGGCTTTCGGTTTATTGGTGCTGGAGCGGCAACTGGCGCAGGAAAACATCGCCCAATGGCCCGAGGCTGGGTCATTGGCACAGCTGACGCGGGTCGCGATCATTTGCCTGGTACTCAGCGCTCTGTGCTTGTTGTTCGGTAGCGAAGCGTCGGTCTGGCCAGTGCGTCTGGCGGTACTGATCGGTGTGCTGCCGGGGCTGGTTGCTATCGAGTTATTGCTGCGGGCCATGTTGTCGCTGTTCAGTCCCCGGCGTGAGCAGCTTGAACCGGTCTTGCTGGCGCGAAGCTTCGTCGCCGATATGTTGCGCTGGCCGCCGCAGCCCCTGCTCGCGTTGCAGCACGAGTTACACAACCGCTTCGGCATCGACCTGCGACAAATCTGGGCCTTCACCTACATGCGTCGGGCGTTTTTGCCGGTGCTGGCGGTGGTGGCAATCGTGGGTTGGTCGCTAACCGGCATTCATGAAATACCGCTGCAAGGGCGGGGTATCTACGAGCGTTTCGGCAAACCGGTAGAGGTTTTCGGTCCTGGTTTGCACGCCGGTTTGCCGTGGCCGCTGGGGCGCGTGCTGAACGTCGAAAACGGTGTGGTTCACGAGTTGGCCACCAGCGTCGGCGAAACGTCGGCACCAGTGGAGGCCGAACCTGCCGAGGGCCCGGCACCGGCGATTGCCAACCGCTTGTGGGACGCCAGCCATGTGAATGACAAATCCCAGGTCATTGCCAGCAGCCGTTCCGACAAGCAGAGCTTCCAGATCGTCAACATGGACGTGCGCTTCGTTTATCGCATCGGCTTGAGCGATCAGGCGGCACTGGCTGCGACGTACAACAGCGCCGACGTGCCGACGCTGATCCGCAGCACCGCCAGCCGAATTCTGGTTCACGATTTCGCCTCGCGAACCCTTGACGGTTTACTCGGTGAAGACAGGGTAGGGCTCGCCGAAGACATCGGCCGAGCTGTGCAGGCAGACCTGCAAAAACTCGACAGCGGCGTGGAAATTCTCGCCACGGTGGTCGAGGCCATTCATCCACCAGCGGGGGCGGCCAACGCCTATCACGGCGTGCAAGCGGCGCAGATTGGTGCCCAGGCTTTGATTTCCCGCGAGCGCGGTGCAGCCGCGGAGGCGACCAACCAGGCGCAATTGCAGGCCAGCATTGCACGCGATCAAGCCACGGCCGCCGCTCATGAAATCAACTCGAGCGCCCAGGCTGCCGACCTGAAATTTGCCGCCGAACGAAAGGCGTTTTCCAGCGCCGGCCAGGCTTTTGTACTGGAGCAATACCTCAGCCAACTGACCCAGGGCCTGGCTAACGCCAAGCTGCTGGTTCTCGATCATCGTCTGGGTGGCAGCAGCAGTGCGCCGACCATCGATCTACGTACATTCACGCTGCCGGCTGACCCTGCGCCGCCGCGTAATACCGCTCAGCCAGGAGCCGCCCATTGAGCCAGTCGACGCCTACTCACGATCATCACGATCACGATGACCACACCGGCCACGATCACGGCCATGGCGGGCATCACCACGGTCACCATCACCATCATCACGGTGATCCGCAAGAAGCCGGCCCTTTCCCATGGCGGCGGATGGGTTGGGCGGCGCTGCTGGTGGCGTTTGCCATCGCGGCAGCGAGCCTGGTGCAAGTGCGCTCGGGGGAGGCCACGGTGATCACCCGCTTCGGCAATCCCTCGCGGGTATTGCTGGAGCCGGGTCTTGGCTGGCGCTGGCCGGCACCGTTCGAGGCGGCGATCCCGGTGGATCTAAGGCTGCGCACTACCTCCAGCGGTTTGCAGGATGTGGGCACGCGCGATGGTTTGCGCATCATCGTGCAAGCCTATGTGGCCTGGCAGGTGCAGGGCGATGCGGACAACGTGCAACGCTTCATGCGCGCCGTACAGAACCAGCCGGACGAAGCCGCGCGGCAGATTCGCACCTTTGTCGGCTCGGCCCTGGAAACCACCGCCAGCAGTTTTGATCTGGCCAACCTGGTGAACACCGATGCCAACCAAGTGCACATCGCCGATTTCGAAGCGCAGTTGCGTCAGCAGATTGATCAGCAGTTACTCGCCACGTATGGCGTGCGAGTGCTGCAAGTGGGCATCGAGCGTTTGACCCTGCCGTCGGTGACGCTCACCGCGACTGTCGATCGTATGCGCGCTGAGCGTGAAACCATCGCCACTGAACGCACGGCCATCGGCAAGCGTGAAGCTGCGCAAATTCGCTCCGCGGCCGAGCGTGATGCGCGAATCGTGCAAGCCGATGCGACGGTGAAAGCCGCAGACATCGAAGCCCAATCCCGCGTTGAAGCCGCGCAGATTTACGGCCGTGCCTACGCCGGTTCGCCGCAGCTCTACAACTTGCTGCGCTCTCTCGACACCTTGGGCACCGTCGTCACGCCGGGCACTAAATTGATTTTACGTACCGATGCCGCGCCATTCCGGGTATTGGTTGACGGCCCACCGACGCTCGATAACAAGTCCGGGTTGCAGCCATGAGTTTAAAAGTTCCACGTGGAACACATGAGTTGAGCAGCCCCTGGATTCAGGCCGGACGCTTGGCTTTTCTGGCGCTTTACGCCGTGACCGTGCTCGCTGCGTTGGCGTGGGCCTTTTCCAATGTGCGGCAAATCGACCCGCAGAATCGTGTGGTGGTGCTGCACTTCGGCGCTCTGGATCGCATTCAAAATGCCGGTTTGCTGTTGGCGTGGCCGCGCCCGTTCGAGCAGGTGATCTTGTTGCCGGCAGCGGATCGGGTGATCGAGCGTCGAGTGGAAAACCTGCTGCGCACGGATGCTGCGCTGCAGGCTGATCGAGTGGCGAGTTTTGCCACGCCCATCAGCGATGCGCTCGCCGGTTCCGGTTATCTGCTGACCGGTGATGCGGGCGTGGTGCAACTGGATGTGCGGGTGTTTTACAAAGTCATCGAGCCCTATGCCTTCGTTCTTCAGGGTGAACATGTGCTGCCGGCGCTGGATCGGTTGGTGACGCGCAGTGCCGTGGCACTCACCGCTGCACGAGATCTGGACACCATCCTGGTGGCTCGACCGGAACTGATCGGCGCGGACAATCAGGCCGCCGAGCGTCGCGAACGTCTACGCGGCGATCTGGTGCGCAGCATCAATCAACGCTTGGCCGAACTGACAGCGACCGGGCAGGGGTTGGGCATCGAAGTGGCACGAGTCGATGTGCAATCGAGTTTGCCCGGGCCGGCGGTGAACGCTTTCAATGCCGTGTTAACCGCCAGTCAACAGGCCGATAAAGCCGTGGCCAACGCACGCACTGAAGCCGAGAAGCTGACTCAGAGCGCCAACGAACAAGCCGACCGCACGCTGCAAGTGGCTCACGCCCAAGCCAGCGAACGCCTGGCCAAAGCCTCCGCCGACACTGCCACGGTGCTGAGCTTGGCCAAGGCGCAACAGCAGGGCACCGACCCGCAAATGCTGCTACGTATTTACCGTGAGCGGATGCCGAAGATTCTCGGCCAGGCCGGCTCGGTGACCACGGTCGATCCGAAAGACGATTCCCGCCTGATCATTCAGGGAGCTGCACAATGACTGCCCAAACCGCCACCGCGCCGAGCATGTTGTCCTCGGCTGAACAACGTAGCGCCGCGCGCCAGTTGACTCTGGCCATGCTTGCGTTGGGCTTGCTTGCGCTGGGTCTGATCTGGCGCTGGTTGTCGCCGGGGCAGACCGGGGTCAGCCAATTGCTGCTGGGTTTTGCCTCCTTGCTGGTGGCCGTGCCGGTCATGCGCTCGGCGTGGTACAGCCTGCGTTATCCGAGCCTGCACGGGATCACCGATCAGCTCATAGCCTTGGCCATGCTCGGTGCCTGGGCCACTGGAGATCTACTGACCGCGGCGCTGCTGCCGATCATCATGATCTTCGGCCACGTGCTGGAGGAGCGCAGCGTGATCGGCTCCCAGGAAGCGATTCATGCCCTCGGCAAACTGACCCGCAGCCATGCGCGCAAGATTCAGGCTGACGGTTCCGTTATCGAAGTCGACAACGGCACCCTCAAGGCCGGTGATCTCGTGGAGGTGCGTGCGGGTGATCGAGTGCCAGCGGATGGTCGTGTGCTGTCCGGTCAGGCAAGCCTCGACACCGCATCCATCACCGGCGAGTCCGTGCCGATTGAGGCCGTTGTGGGCATGCCGGTGTTCGGCGGGGCGATCAACCTCGATGGCCTGTTGCGCATTGAAGTGACCCGCACCGGTCACGAGTCGACGCTGGGTAAAGTCATCGCGCTGATGCAAAGCGCGGAGCGTTCCAAGCCGCCGATCACGCGCTTGCTCGAACGCTATTCCGGTAGCTACATGGTGCTGGTGTTGCTGCTGGCCGCCGTGACCTGGTTCGTCACCAACGATGCGCAAGCGATGCTCGCGGTATTAGTGGCGGCTTGCCCATGTGCGCTGGTGTTATCGGCACCGGCCACGGCCATTGCCGGGGTGGCGGTGGCGGCCCGGCACGGGATTCTGATCCGCAGTTCGGCGTTCCTCGAAGAGTTGGCTGACCTGACTTCGCTGGTCGTCGACAAGACCGGAACCCTGACGTTCGGCACCTTGCGCCTGCAATCAATCGACAGCCCGCTGGAGGATCGCAGCCACGTACTAAAACTCGCTGCCAGCCTCGGCTCCGCCAGCAGCCACCCGGTCAGCCGCGCATTGGCCGGGCTGGTCACCCAGGAACATTTTCTGCTGCTTTCTGACATTCACGAGCGTCAAGGTTTGGGCGTAGTGGCGATGACCGAGCAGGGCGAGGCGGCCCTCGGTCGTCCGGAGTTGTTCGCGCAATTGGGTATCGCCACTTCAGCCGTTCCCGAACATGATGGCCCGATTGCCGGGCTGGCACTCGACGGTGAATTTCTCGCCTGGCTGTTGCTTGCCGACAGCGTCAAACCCGAGGCGCGGTTCGCTCTGGACGAGTTGCGTGAACTGGGCCTGGGGCGTCAGTTGTTGCTCACCGGAGATCGGCAAAGTGTTGCCCACTCGCTGGCCCGGGATGTGGGCATCAGCGATGTCGAGGCCCAAGCCTTGCCCGAGGACAAGCTTAATCGCGTGATGAAAGAAATCGGCAGTGGTTTCCGGCCGATGGTGGTGGGAGACGGCATTAATGATTCCCTGGCACTCAAGGCCGGTGTGGTCGGCGTGGCGATGGGGGCGGGTGGCGCGGACATCGCGCTGGCTTCGGCTGACATCGTACTGATCGGCAGTGACCTGCGCCGGCTCGGAACCTGTGTGCGCCTGAGTCGCCAATGCCGCCAGACCTTGCAGGCCAACGTGATCATTGGTCTGGGCTGGACCCTGGCCATTGTCGCCTTCGCCGCATTCGGCTGGCTTGGCGCGGCAGGCGCGATGATTGCCGCACTGTTGCATAACTTGAGTACGTTATTGGTGCTCGGTAATGCCGGGCGTTTGCTACGCTTTCAGGAACCCCTACTCAAGCTTAAGGATGAGGTTTGAGCGTCTGCAACTTTTCAGAACTGTGCACCGGATTTGCAGTCATCTAGGGTAAGGCGGTCAGTTTCAAGGGGCGCCCGTTGGCTGGTTTCATCGTTGGTGGCAACATCGGAATAGAAATAGGCTATTAAATCGATAGCCTGCTATTTTTCAGGGATGGTCTACCCTCAGATTTGACGTCTGAAACAGGGGGACTTTTCATGCTCGCGCAACTTCCACTGGCCTTACAGAATCTGCAATTACCGCTTCGCTTGCGACTCTGGGACGGCCATGAGTTCAATCTGGGGCCGACGCCCAGCGTCACCATTGTGGTCAAGGACCCACACATGGTTACCCAGTTCACCCATCCCAGTCTCGACGCACTGGGGACGGCGTTTGTCGAAGGCAAACTGGAGCTGGAAGGCTCCATCAGCGACGTGATTCGCGTTTGCGATGAGTGGAGTCAGGCGTTGTTGAGTGATGATGAAGACAATCAGCCTGTGCGCACCGTCCACGACAAGGAAACCGACGCCCAAGCCATCTCCTATCACTACGATCTTTCCAACGCTTTTTATCAACTGTGGCTCGACAGCGACATGGCCTATTCCTGTGCCTACTTCGAGACCGGCAGCGAAACCCTTGAGCAAGCTCAACAGGCCAAGTTTCGCCACTTGTGCCGCAAGCTGCGGTTACAGCCAGGGGAGTATCTGCTGGATGTCGGTTGCGGCTGGGGCGGGTTGGCGCGGTATGCGGCCCGAGAGTTCGGCGCGAAGGTGTTTGGGATCACGCTCAGTAAAGAGCAGCTGGCCCTGGCCCGCGAGCGGGTAACCGCCGAAGGCCTGGAGGATCTGGTCGAACTGCAACTGCTCGATTATCGCGACCTGCCTCAGGATGGTCGCTTCGACAAGGTGGTCAGCGTTGGCATGTTCGAACACGTCGGCCACGCGAACCTGTCCGAGTACTGCAAAACCTTGTTCGGCGCGGTGAAAGAGGGCGGCCTGGTGATGAACCACGGGATCACCGCCAAACGCACCGACGGTCGTCCCGTGGGGCGCGGTGCCGGTGAATTCATCGAGAAGTACGTGTTCCCCAACGGCGAGTTGCCACACCTGGCGATGATCTCCGCCGAGATCAGCGAGGCAGGGCTGGAGATCGTCGACGTCGAAAGTCTGCGCCTGCATTACGCGCGGACCCTGGACCACTGGAGCGAGCGCCTGGAAGACAATCTGGAAGCCGCCGGCAGGCTGGTCCCGGATCAGGCACTGCGAATCTGGCGGTTGTACCTGGCAGGATGCGCCTATGCCTTCGCCAGAGGCTGGATTAATCTGCATCAAATCCTCGCGGTGAAAACCCATCCCGATGGCAGCCATGAACTGCCTTGGACCCGCGACGACATCTACAACCCCTAGACATTAGAGAATCGGTGAAATAAGCCGGGCGATCCGCATGCCGACCTGTTGCAGGCGGCGGGTCTCCCGGCTTTCTTCTTTGGCTATTTCGTCAGCCTGGGCGAAGTCGTCGTTGAGCATCTGTTCCACTTCGCCGGCAAATGCGCGGTCGACCGTCAGCAACATCACTTCGAAATTCAACCGGAACGAACGGTTGTCCATATTGGCACTGCCGATAGCGCTGATCTCGTTGTCGATCAGCACCACTTTCTGATGCAGGAAGCCAGGTTGATAACGGAATAAACGCACGCCGGCGCGTACCGCTTCGAAGGCATAAAGGCTGGAGGCGGCATAGACGATCCGGTGATCTGGTCGCGACGGCAACAGGATCCGTACATCCACACCGCGCAGCACCGCCAGTCGCAACGCCGCGAACACCGCTTCGTCGGGGATGAAGTAAGGGCTGGTGATCCATACCCGCTCCGTTGCCGCATGGATGGCTTCGACGAAGAACAGTGAACAGGTTTCGTAGGAATCTGCCGGGCCGCTGGCCAGCAATTGGCAGAGTACGCCGTCGGCCGGATAAACCTCTGGCAGGATCAACGGCGGCAGCGAGCGGGCTGCCCAAAACCAGTCTTCGGCGAAGGACTCCTGCAGGCAGGCCACCACCGGCCCACGCACTTGCACATGGGTGTCGCGCCACGGTGCCAAGGGCGGTTTCTCGCCCATGTATTCGTCGCCGACATTGAGCCCGCCGACAAAACCGACAATACCGTCGACCACCACGATTTTGCGGTGGTTGCGGAAGTTGACCTGAAAACGGTTTAGCCAGCCACTGCGGGTGGCAAAGGCTTTGACCTCGACGCCGGCATCGCGCAAGGGTTGCACGTAATCGTGGGGCAGGGAGTGGCTGCCGATGCGGTCGTAGAGCAAGTAAATCGCCACGCCTTCGGCAGCTTTTTTCTTCAGCAGGGTGTGCAGGCGTTGGCCGAGGCGGTCGTCGTGGATGATGAAAAACTGGATCAGCACCGCTTCCCTGGCGTTGTCGATGGCGTCGAAAATCGCATTGAAGGTGGCCTGGCCGTCGATCAACAAGCGAACTTCGTTATTCGCCAGACACGGCATGCGCCCCAGTTTCGGCATGGCCCGCAAAGAGGCGTAAGCGTTGGAGGCACGGGCAGTCAACGCTTCCTCTACCCAGGGGCGCCAGTTCAGCTCGGAGATTGCCTTGCGCATTTCCTCGTTGGCTTGGCGTCGGGCCTTGATGTAGCCATCGAAGGTGCTGCGGCCAAAGACCAGATACGGGATGAGCGTGAGGTAAGGAATGAACAGCAGTGACAGAGCCCAGGCGATCGAGCCCTGAGCGGTCCGAACGGTCAATACGGCATGGATGGCGGCGATCAGGCCCAGCGTGTGCAGTAGTGCGATCAGATAACCGAAAACATGCGGTCCGAAATAATCCATGGGGGCTGCCTTGCTCCTGAAGATTCAATGCTTAACAGACCATGTTCCGTGCAGAATGTCGCTATTTAATTGGCCCATGAACCGAAGCCCTCGGCCGACGTCTAACAGCCACTAATGATCAGGAGTTACTCGATGAACGTTCGTCTGCTGGGTTTGGCCATGGCGCTTGGTTTGGCACTTCCTGTGGCTGCTCAAGCACAGATGCTGCAGCCGGGCTTGTGGGAATTGACCTCAAGCAATATGAAGGTCGATGACCAGAACCTGCCCGATCTGCAATTGATCCTCGGCCAGATACAGAGCCAGATGACCCCTGAACAGCGCGCGCAGTTGGAAAAACAGGGCATCACCATGGGCGGCAAAGGGATTCGGGCGTGCCTGACTCCTGAGCAGGTGAAGACCGATAACATTCCGCTGACGGACCCGCAATCGGGCTGCAAGCAGCAAATCACCGAACGTACCGGCAACCAGTGGAAATTCCGTTTCAGCTGTCCGAAAGCGCAAGGTGCGGGTGTCGCCACATTCCTCAGCGATCGTGAATTCACCACCAAGGTCAACGGCACCTTCAACGCCACCGGCATCCAGCAGAAGGGTAGCCTCGATACTCGTGCCGTGTGGTTGGGGCAGGATTGCGGCACCGTTAAGCCTCGGGCTTAAAAGCTAGCGGACAAGTCGGATCGCCGCACCGCTCGCTCCTACAAGGTCATACGTGGTCCTTGTGGGAGCCGGCTTGCCCGCGAAGGCGTCCGCTTAGTCACTTCGAGTCTTCGGTTGATACAACCATTCATACACCGCCTCAATCCCTTTCTCTCCCAAATCTTCTCCGCTGCAACTGCGCATGCTGACAAAAAAACGTGCGTTAGCGCATGAACCGCAGGGGTAAACCCTGACAGCTGTCATGTAGACGATTGGCGTGCCAGGCAATTTGCCCCGATACGACGGTGGTGCTGACACTGTGGCGAAAGTGATGCCGGGCGAAGGGTGTCCAGCCGCATTGCGAGAGGATTGGCTGCAGGGAGACGGCAATGCCATCGGGTTCGGATTTGATCAATACCAGGTCAGCCCAATAGCCTTCGCGCAGGTAGCCGCGGTCGGGAATCGCAAACAAATCGGCGACCCGGTGACTGGTCTTGGCCACGAGGGTGGTGATTGGCAAGACCTCGTCGGCCACCAGTTCCAGCAGCGCGGGCAGGGCATGTTGCACCAACGGCAAGCCGGACGGCGCCTGGCTGTAGGGCCGCTGTTTCTCGGCCCAGGTGTGAGGCGCGTGATCGCTGCCGATCACGTCCAGTCGATTGCTCAACAGTGCTTTGCGCAAGGCGTCGCGGTCGGCCTGGGTCTTGATTGCCGGGTTGCATTTGATCAGGTTGCCGAGGCTCGGGTAGTCGCGGTCGTCGAACAGCAAATGGTGCAGACAGACCTCGGCGGTGATGCGTTTCTGTGCCAGCGGCTTGTCTTCGAACAGTGCCAGCTCACGGGCGGTGCTCAGGTGCAAAACGTGCAGTCGGGTGCCATGTCGCCTGGCCAGATCGACGGCCATCGAGGAGGAACGAAAACATGCTTTGGCGTTGCGGATCAGCACGCTGCTCATGGTCAGAACTCGTTTTGCAGGGCTTTGTAGCCCCGCACCAGATCTACGTTGGTGCGCGCCACGTCCTCGGAAAACTCCGAGGCGCTGACGCTCACCGGCGGGAACTGTGACAGGTCGGTATTGGGGCCGATGCGCGTGGTGGAGGGCACGTAGAAATTTTCAGGCAAGTCACGACCATCGACCACCGAGTTGTGGCGCACCACGCAACCGTCGGCCACCGCGCAATTGAACAGCACGCTGTTGAAACCGATGAACACGCGATTACCGACGGAGCAGGGGCCATGCACGATGGAGCGGTGGGCGATGGAACTGAATTCGCCGATGGTCACCGCTGCACCGGACTTGGAGTGGATCACCACGCCGTCCTGGATGTTCGAATTGGCGCCGATGGTGATCGCTTCCATCTCGCCCGAGTCGTCCACTTCATCGGCGCGTATCACGGCGTAGGGACCGACGAAGACGTTCTCGCCGATCACTACTTTGCCGCAGATGATTGCTGTTTTATCCACATACGCCGACTCCGCAATCGACGGCAGATCGCCTGAAGGATTCTTGCGGATCATGGTTTGCTCAACGCTTCGTACAGGGTGTTTAGGTTGCATTCGAACAACCCTGCGAAGGTGCTGGCCGGGCCAGTCGCTGCAAGAGCATCGGAGTACAGCGTGCCGCCGATGTGCGCGCCGCTTTCATCAGCGATTTGCTTGAGCAGGCGTGTGTCCTTGATGTTTTCCATGAACACCGCTTTGACCTTGGCCTGACGGATCTGCGTGATCAGCGCAGCGACTTCGGCGGCCGACGGTTCACGTTCGGTGGACAGTCCTTGAGGCGCCATGAAGTCGATGCCGTAAGCCTGACCGAGGTAGCCAAAGGCATCATGGGAGGTCACGATTTTGCGATTACCCGGCGGCAGTGAACCGAGCTTGGCTTTGGCTTCGGCGAGCAAGGCGTAGATCTTTTTCAGATAGGCCTGGCTGTTGTGTTCGTAATCGGCTTTGTTCGCAGGGTCGGCGGCGATCAGCGCTTTGGTGATGTTGCTGATGTACAGCTCGGTGTTCGCCAGGTTGTGCCAAGCGTGTGGGTCCGGGATGGTTTCACCGTCTTCATCCAGCGAGCGTGGAATGACACCGTGGCTGGCACTGATGACCGGGGCTTTGGTCTCGGTGCTGGTCACCAGACGGTCCAGCCATGGCTCGAAACCCAGCCCGTTCTTGATGATCAGTCTGGCGTTGAGCAATGCCTTTGCATCGTCCGGAGTCGGTTCGTAGGTGTGGGCATCGGCGTCCGGGTCGACCAAGTTAGTGATCTGAATATGCTCGCCGCCGACTTGATGAGTCATGTCGGCGAGGATGCTGAAGCTGGTGACCACCTGGAGTTTTTCCGCGGCAGACAGCGACATCGACAACATCAAACTGAACAGCACGAGTAAAGCGCGCATCGGGTTACACCTCATTGGGATGTGAGCAAAGGCGGGCGGCGCAGCAAACCGTGCACCGGACCGAACACCACGGACAGCAGATACAAACCGCCAGCCACTAGCACGATCGCCGGTCCGCTGGGCAGCGAGTAGTAGAACGACAGCAGCAAACCGAACCACACAGAGAGGCAGCCGAGCAGCGCCGCGATGATCATCAGCACTGGCAAGCGCCGACTCCAGAAGCGAGAGGCCGCGGCTGGCAACATCATCAAACCGACCACCATCAGGGCGCCGATAGCCTGGAAACCGATCACCAGGTTAAGCACCACCAGGGTCAGAAATACCCCGTGAGCCAGTGGCCCGAGGCGGCTGACGGTTTGCAGAAAGAGCGGGTCGAGGGTGTCCAGCAACAGGGGTTTGTAGATGAGGGCCATGGCGATCAGGCTGAAGCCCGAGACCCAAATCATGCCGGTCAAAGTCGGCCCATCGACCGCGAGCGCCGAGCCGAACAACAGGTGCAACAGGTCCAGTCGCTTACCGGCAATGCCGAGGATCAGCACGCCGCTGGCCAGCGATATCGGGTAGATCGCGGCCAGGCTCGCGTCTTCCCGCAGGCCGGTGCGGCGGGTGATCCAGGCGGCCAGTCCGGCCATGCTCAGGCCCGCGCCGAGGCCCCCGATGGTCAACGCGGGCAGACTCAACCCGGCGAACCAGAAGCCCAATGCGGCGCCGGGCAAGATGCCGTGAGCCACCGCGTCACCGATCAGGCTCATGCGCCGTAGAATCAAAAACACCCCAAGCGGTGCCGTGCTGCACGCCAGAACGAGACCACCAAGCAACGCCCTGCGCATGAATACGAATTCGTGGAACGGTTGCCAAAGCTGAGCGGCAGCGATCATCAAGCCACCTGCGTCTGGGGTTGTTGGCGAATCAGATCGGTACTGGGACCGAGGACGCAGCCGCTGCTGTTGATCAATAGGGCTTGGGGGATGTGTTGGCGCACGGCGGCCAGGTCATGACACACCACGACCAGGGTTCGGCCTTCGGCATGCCAGGCGTGGATGTGTTTCCAGAGCAGCACCTGGCCGAGTTCGTCGAGTGCGGCGTGGGGTTCGTCGAGCAACAACAAGGGGGCTTCGGCGAGATTCAAGCGGGCGAGCAGGGCACGCTGCAATTCACCTCCGGAGAGGGCCATCAATGGGCGATGTTCCAGGCCACTCAGGCACCAGTCTTCTAGCGCAGACTTGAGGCGCTGGCTGCGTATCTCAGGAGTTTGCTTGCTGCCCCAAAAACCAGCGGCCACTAACTCTTGCAGGCTAATGGGGAACTGCCGATCCAGATGTTGTTGCTGAGGCAGGAACGAAAGGCCGCCTTTGCGTGGAACATCAATGATGATTTTTCCAGCCAGCGGCTTTTGCAGACCGGCGATGACTTTCAGCAGGCTGCTTTTACCCGAACCGTTGGCACCGATGACAGCGGTCAGACTCCCTTTGGGCAACTGAAAATCCACCGACGGAGTGAGCGGTTGACCGGGTGCGCCCCAGCGCAAGGCTTGGCATTGGATCATGCGGCCTCCCAATTCCAGCGACTTTCGGCGACAGCATCGTGGGCATGAAGACTTTCGGCGTGAACGACTTGCACGTGAAAGGCGTTGATGCCCGGGGAGCGTTTCAGGGCCAGGTTCAAGCGTCGGGCAGCGTCTTCGCAGAACATCAGGTTCTGGCCGTTGGCGAGGGCGAAAGCTTGTTCGTCGGCGCGTTTCACGGCGGTTTGCACAGCGGTGCCGAGGGCTGCTTCCGCATCGTTGATCGCGGCGATCAGCGGCAGGTCATCCAGATAGTCGTCCAGACGCAGCTGCAATTGCGCATTGCTGCGTTGGCTATGCGGCGTGGCGACGATGCCTTTCGTGGAGCCGAGCCAAGCCAGAACGTCAGCGTGTTGCAGCGACTTGTTGGCAAAGTCATCAACGAATTGTTGCTGAATCAACTGCCGCGAAAGGGCTGCTGAGCACGGACAGGTTGAGGAATAAGGCACATCGATTTTTAGTTCCACGTGGAACATCGCGTTTTTCAAACTGGCTTCGATGCTCACCGGATAAGTTTTCCAGCCGGCCAGTGGACTGACGAGCGCAGGTCTTTTGAGCAATAGTTCGGTGTGAATTTTTAGGTAAGCGTTGTGGGAAAGCCCTTCATGGGTTTCGAGAAAATTCTGCAAGACTCGCCGCAATAACGCGGGCGAAAGGTTTTCCTGCTCAAGCATCTCCAACGCCAGATACAGCCGCGACATATGGATGCCACGCGCCTCTCCATCGTCGAGGCTAACGCCAGCGTCGGCCTTTGCGCTCAGTCGCTGGCCATCGAATAAAACAGGAAGAGCAATGCCGCACATGCCCACCCAATCAAGTGGCAGGGCTTGGCGTGAGGCCTGCGCGGCGATATCCGGCAGAGTCAGCGCATTCATGAGCAGGTCCATCGTGGGAGTTGATTTGACATGTTATATTATAACAATCAAATCGACGATGCCTTTTTCGTGAGCGGGCCTTCACCATGCACAGACGTCACTTGCTCAACCTGATTCTGGCCAGCGCGGCCTTCGCTTTTCCCTTTAGTGCGTCGGCCACGCAAATTCGCAATGCACGACTGTGGCGTTCGGACGACAAGCTGCGACTGGTGTTCGATCTGAGCGGGCCGGTGCAATACAAGACCTTTTCCCTGAGCGCTCCGCAGCGGTTGATCATCGATCTGAGTGGCGCCAATCTCAGTGGCGACCTCAGTCAGTTGGCACTCAGCAACACGGTGATCCGCTCTATTCGCTCCGGACATTTCGGCCAGGGTGATACACGGATCGTCCTCGACCTCAGCGGCCCGGTGCAGCTCAACAGTTTCCTGCTGGCGCCACAGGACGGTCAGGGGCACCGATTGGTGCTCGATCTGAAGACCGCTGCGCCGCTACAGATCGCGGCGGCGGTACCGTCGGAAAAACCTGAACCCGTCACAGACAAGGCTCACCCCAAGCGCGACATCATCGTGGTGGTCGATCCTGGTCACGGCGGCAAAGATCCCGGCGCGGTCGGTGCCAAAGGTGAGCGGGAAAAAGACGTGGTGCTGTCGATCGCCCAATTGCTGGCCAAGCGGTTGAAGCGCGAAAAGGGCTTCGACGTGAAACTGGTGCGCAACGACGACTTCTTCGTCCCGCTGCGCAAACGGGTGGAGATCGCCCGCAAGCACAATGCCGACATGTTCATCTCTGTCCATGCGGACGCAGCGCCGCGTCTCACCGCTTCCGGTGCATCGGTGTACTGCCTGTCCGAAGGCGGCGCGACCTCGGCCACAGCGCGCTTCATGGCGCAACGGGAGAACGGCGCGGACCTGCTGGGGGCCACCAGTTTGCTCAATCTCAAGGACAAGGATCCGATGCTCGCCGGGGTGATTCTCGACATGTCGATGAATGCCACCATTGCCGCCAGTTTGCAGCTGGGCAACACGGTGCTCGGCAGTCTGGCGGGCATTACCACGCTGCATCAGAAGCGTGTGGAACAAGCAGGATTCGCTGTATTGAAGTCGCCGGATGTGCCGTCGATTCTGGTGGAAACCGGCTTCATCTCAAATGCCCGCGACAGCCAGCGACTAGTGACTGCGCGGCATCAGCAGGCCGTGGCTGATGGTTTGTTCGACGGTTTACAGCGGTATTTCCAGAAGAATCCGCCGATGAACAGCTACATCGCTTGGCAGCAGGAGCAGAAGAAGGCGCAGGCCTAACAGCCGGTAATCCGGCTACAGGTGAACTTGGCGCTGCTGCCGCCGGAACTGGAGAACCGATTGATGGTTGTCCAGCCAACCCGGCGGTTGTAGCCCACCCAGGCTTCGCCATCGGACGCGATGCCGGTAAAGAACGTCAGCTGCCCGTAGCGGCTGTTGGTTTGCGCCCAATGGCGTTTGCCAGCGACTTCGAAGCCGCGCAGATAGATCGTGCCACCGACGGTGTTGACGCTGTAGGCATTGCCGTCGGCATCCACGCAGGCCAGCAGATTGGCGCTGCGGGTGCATTTGGCTTGGCTCGGGATTTGTCCCTGGGCATCGACCGCGATCAACAGCGAAAGGCTCAACAACGAGATTTTCAGGACGTTTCCCATGGCATTTCTCAAGGGGCGGACAGGCTAAAGCATCATGCTCTTTGTCATGGCGAGCAAGAGGGAGTGGTTTGTTTGTGTTGTTATACTATAACATAAATATACACCCGCTCTGATGAAGAGCTGCGCGAACGCCATCAACGGGCGATTTGACCGGCCATACCCGATGAGGAATACCTGATGCCCAATCGTCTCCCCGTGACCGTCCTGTCGGGTTTTCTCGGCGCTGGAAAAAGTACACTGCTGAATTACGTACTACGTAATCGCGACAACCTGCGGGTTGCGGTGATCGTCAACGACATGAGTGAAATCAATATCGATGGCAGCGAAGTCCAGCGCGATGTCAGCCTGAACCGTGCCGAAGAAAAACTCGTGGAAATGAGCAATGGCTGCATCTGCTGCACCTTGCGTGAAGATTTGCTCGAAGAGGTCAGCAAACTCGCCAAGGACGGTCGTTTCGATTACCTGTTGATCGAGTCAACGGGCATTTCCGAGCCGCTGCCTGTGGCGGAAACGTTCACTTTTCGCGATGAAGAAGGACAGAGCCTGGCGGACATTGCACGGCTCGATACTATGGTCACCGTGGTCGATGGCATGAACTTCCTGCTCGACTATCAGGCCGCCGAAAGCCTCGCTTCCCGGGGCGAAACCCTGGGTGAGGAGGATGAACGCTCGATTACCGACCTGTTGATCGAGCAGATCGAATTCGCCGACGTGATCCTGATCAGCAAGATCGATTTGATCAGCAGTCGCGAGCGTCAGGAGTTGATCGCGATCCTCGAACGGCTCAATGCCCAGGCCGAAATCATCCCGATGGTCATGGGCGAAGTGCCGCTCAAGAAAATCCTCAACACCGGTCGTTTCGACTTCGAAAAGGCCGCTCAGGCGCCGGGATGGTTACAGGAACTGCGCGGTGAACACGTGCCGGAAACCGAGGAATACGGCATCGCCTCCACGGCCTATCGGGCGCGGCGACCGTTTCATCCGCAGCGCTTCTTCAGCTTCATCGACCGTCCGTGGGTGAACGGCAAACTGCTGCGCTCCAAGGGGTTTTTCTGGCTGGCCAGCAAACACCGGGAGGCTGGCAGTTGGTCGCAGGCGGGCGGTTTGATGCGCCACGGTTTTGCCGGGCGCTGGTGGCGTTTCGTGCCGAAAAACCAGTGGCCGCAAGACGAAGAAAGCACCGCCGGGATCATGGAAAACTGGACGGCCGCCACCGGCGATTGCCGCCAGGAGCTGGTTTTTATCGGCCAGAACATCGACTTCACGCAACTCACTGCCGAACTCGATGACTGCCTGCTGACGGATGACGAAATGGCCTTGGGCGTCGAGGGCTGGCAATTGCTGCCCGATCCATTTGGCCCTTGGCATGAAGAGGCGGCCGCTTGATGTTGGCGCCCGGCCTGAAGCTGCGACCGGTCATTGCTCAGGTTCAAGGTGGCACGCCCAAAGTGTTGACCAGAATTCTGGACGACGGCGTAAACCTGGCTCTCTGGCAACGCCAGCTCCCGGCGCACATTGCCGATTTCAGTCATTTGCTGTTGTCCCTGAACGAGCCACTGGCCGAGTCGCTGTCCCTGGAAATGCCCAGCGATGACGCCGAACCCAATCTTCGCGGTTTAGCCTCAGGCTTGAGCGACCTCGAAGGCTATGAAGGCTTTATCGCCGATGTTTCCTGGCTGGTCAGCGCTTTTGCCTGCCTGTTGGGCGCCCAGCGTATCGGCCTGCGTCTGCGGGTTCTGGATAAGGCCATGTGCCCGCGTTTTCATGTCGATCATGTGCCGGTGCGGTTGATTACCACCTATGCAGGGATCGGCAGCCAATGGCTGAAAGAAGGGGCGATGGATCGCCGGCAATTAGGCAAACCTGACGCCGAACCGCTGGACGATTCGTTGATCCAGCAAATCATCAGCGGCGAGGTGGCGCTGCTCAAAGGGGAGAAGTGGCACGGCAACGAAGGCTTCGGCCTGATCCACCGTTCGCCACAGCCGGCACCGGGTGAGCGGCGTTTGATCCTGACCCTCGATTGGCTCGGTTAGCCGCTCAAGGTTTGAGCCAGGTTCCCTGGCTCTGGGCTTCGCAAAACGGCTTCAGATACGCCGCATCGGTGGCCACGCCATAATAGTGAATATCCTGCCGGTAAGGCATATTGGCCACTTGGGCGTTGCTGCACACTCCGAACGCGCCGGTGGGGCATTGGTCGACGTACTGCACCTCGACTTTCTGCCCGGCCAGATTCGGCTGGCAGAAACCGTCGGCGAACAGTTTTTCCGGGATGTTGCGGTTCTGCTGGCAGACCTTCACGTCCAGCCGCGCAGCCGTACTATGTACCACGCAGGCCTGGGCCAGCGCTTCGCCCGACGTGAGTGCCAGAAGCAACGACCATCCCATCAACCGCATCCTTCACCTCCTCAGAAAACCTTGACCATGTTGCAGAACATTCCCACCCACGTCATTGCCGGCCCGCTGGGTGCCGGCAAGACCAGCCTGATCAAGCACCTGCTGGCGCAACGGCCGGCCGGTGAACGCTGGGCGGTGCTGATCAATGAGTTCGGCCAGATCGGCCTGGACGCTGCGCTGTTGACCCAGGACGCCGATGGTATCGCACTGGGGGAAGTGGCCGGGGGCTGTTTGTGTTGCGTTAATGGTGCGCCGTTTCAGGTTGGCCTCGGGCGGTTGCTGCGCAAGGCACGACCGGATCGTCTGTTCATCGAGCCCTCTGGGCTAGGGCATCCGGCGCAGTTGCTCAGGCAATTGAGCGAGGCCCCGTGGCAAGGCGTCCTGGCGGTGCAGCCCTGCGTGCTGGTGCTGGACGCTCAAGCGCTCGCGGCCGGAAAATCGCTACCGGCAGCGCAACAGCAAGCCTTGAACAGCGCTGGGTTGTTGTTGCTGAACAAAGCAGAAAGCCTTAATGACGCTGATCGTCAACGAATCACCGCACAGTTGCCGACGCGGTCTTTGTACTGGACGCAGCAAGCTGCCTTGCCGTTAAGCGAGCTGCCGGGTCTCAAGGCCCAGGCTGTCGCGGGTGTGGATAATTTCATCGTGCCCAAGGGATTGGCGCAGATGCCGGCCATCTGGACCGACCCCGCGCAGCCGATTTGCTTGTGTCAGGCGCAAGAGGGTGGCTGGAGCGTCGGCTGGCGCTGGCATCCGAATCAGAGATTCGATGCCGTGCTTGTCGGAAAGTGGCTTGAGAGCCTTGAATGGTTGCGGGCGAAGCTGGTTATCCACAGCGTCGAGGGGTGGGTGTCGGCGAATGCGGTGGATAACTCATTACTGGATTGGCAGCCCAGCGAATGGCGTCGGGATTCGCGCATCGAGCTGATTTTCAGTGAGCCGCAGGCTGTCCCAGAACTGCAGGAAGGTTTGGCGGGGTGCCGCGCTCAGGCAAATTAGAGAGTTTTTGTGCAGTTTTTGAAGACCTCATCGCGGGTAAGCCCGCGATTGGTTTTAACAGACTGACATCTGACTCAAGGCCGCCACTTGGTATGTTCTTGCCGCCATTGGCTCAACTCAATCACTTCTGCGCTGGGCTTCGCGATATCGACCACCGGCGGTGTGTCGTCTAACGGCATCGGGTAGGGCGCGAGCTCGATCTGTGCGCTATGGGCGCCGAACTGAGTGATGGTGCCGGTGTGGCGGGTTTCGCCGGTCACAGTGAACTCAAAGTTATACACACGGGCCAGGCGCCGACGGCCGTTGGCGTCTTTAATGAAAGCGATCTTTTTCAAGGCAACGTTGCCGTCCAAAAGCTCGATCCGCAGCTTGGCGCAATGCTGCATGACCCGCTCCAGTGCACGTTCGCGCAAGCCGTGGTTGTGCCACAGCCAGGCGCCACCGGTGGCGAACAGCATCAGCACGAAGATATTTCCGAGGGTCAGCATCAACAGGGTGCTCCAACAAGATAGTGCCAGCTTAACTGCGTCTCTGGTCTGTCGTACAGGTTGCGTTTAGTCGCATACTGCGCGGCTCGAATTTCAATCGGTTTACGGAAAACTCACCGCATGAAACGTACGCCCCATCTGCTCGCCATCCAGTCCCACGTGGTGTTCGGCCACGCTGGCAACAGCGCCGCGGTTTTCCCGATGCAGCGGGTCGGGGTGAACGCCTGGCCGCTCAATACCGTGCAGTTCTCCAACCATACGCAATATGGCCAGTGGGCCGGGGAAGTGCTGTCCCCGCATCAGATTCCGGAGTTGGTGGAAGGGATCGCGGCGATTGGCGAACTGGGCAACTGCGATGCCGTGTTGTCCGGTTACCTCGGCAGCGCGGCCCAAGGTCGGGCGATTCTCGCGGGGGTGGAGCGAATCAAATCGATCAATCCCAAAGCGTTGTACCTGTGCGACCCGGTGATGGGCCATCCGGAGAAGGGCTGCAGCGTTCCAGCCGAAGTCAGTGATTTTCTGCTGGAAGAGGCGGCGGCGATGGCGGACTTCATGTGCCCGAATCAGTTGGAGCTGAACAGCTTCTCGGGGCGCAAGGCGCAGTCATTGTTCGATTGCCTGGCCATGGCGCGAGCGCTGCTGGCGCGCGGTCCAAAGGCCGTGCTGGTCAAGCATCTGGACTATCCCGGCAAACCGGCGGATGACTTCGAGATGTTGCTGGTGACCGCTGAAGGCAGCTGGCATCTGCGTCGGCCGCTGCTGGCATTTCCGCGTCAGCCGGTGGGCGTCGGAGACCTCACCGCCGGGCTGTTCCTGGCGCGAGTGTTGCTGGGTGACAGTCTGGTCAGCGCCTTCGAGTTCACTGCGGCGGCGGTGCATGAAGTGCTGCTCGAAACCCAGGCCTGCGCCAGCTATGAGCTGGAACTGGTGCGGGCGCAGGACCGGATCGCTCATCCGCGGGTGCGGTTCGAGGCGACGGCGATCAGCCTTTAAAGCTTCGCGGGCAAGCCTCGCTCCTACACAGGGATGGCGCATTACCCGGAGTGAGGCTTGCCCGCGAAAGCGATCTAAAGACCAAACACGTCAGGCGTCGCCCTTGATTTCCTGATAACGCTTTTCCAGCTCCTGACGAATCTGCCGACGCTGCTGGGCCTGCATGTACCGACGCTTGTCTTCGCTGTGCTGCGGTTGCAACGGCGGGACGGCGGCCGGTTTGCGCTGGTCATCCACCGCGACCATGGTGAAGAAGCAGCTGTTGGTGTGGCGTACCGAGCGTTCGCGGATGTTCTCGGTCACTACCTTGATGCCCACCTCCATCGAGGTATTGCCGGTGTAGTTGACCGAGGCCAGGAAAGTCACCAGTTCGCCGACGTGAATCGGCTCGCGGAAGATCACCTGATCCACCGACAGGGTCACCACATAGCGGCCGGCATATCGGCTGGCGCAGGCGTAGGCCACTTCATCGAGGTATTTGAGCAGGGTGCCGCCGTGGACATTGCCAGAGAAGTTGGCCATGTCGGGGGTCATCAATACCGTCATCGACAGCTGGGCGTTTCCGGGTTCCATAACGTACTCACGGGTTCAAGGCAGAGTTTCGGGGTAACACCTCTGTGGGTGCTTGGTCGGTGTTTTCAAACCAACAGTTATCGGGACGCCGGGCGGGGGGCCGTCGTCACGCCTGAATCGATCTGTTTCCATATATTGCACCGTCTTCCCGTCGGAAGTCGCGATGTTACCCTTCAAAAGCCCATCCCCAAGGAGCCACCACCATGCATGCCATCAGTTTCATTCAGGACTTGGCAGTGATCATGTTGATTGCGGGTGTGGTGACCGTACTCTTTCATCGTCTCAAACAACCGGTGGTACTCGGCTACATTGTCGCCGGCTTCATCATCGGCCCGCACACGCCGCCGTTCAGCCTGATTCACGATGAAGCAACCATCAAGACCCTCGCCGAACTCGGGGTGATTTTCCTGATGTTCTGCCTGGGCCTGGAATTCAGCCTGCGCAAGCTGTTCAAGGTCGGCGCCACGGCGTTCATCGCGGCCTTCCTGGAAATCGTCCTGATGATCTGGATCGGCTATGAAATCGGCCGCTGGTTCGACTGGAATACCATGGACTCGCTGTTCCTCGGCGCGATCCTGGCGATTTCCTCGACCACCATCATCGTCAAGGCACTCAACGACCTGAAGATGAAGAACGAGCGTTTTGCCCAATTGATCTTCGGCGTACTGATTGTCGAAGACATCCTCGGCATTGGCATCATCGCGTTGTTGTCGAGTATCGCGGTCAGCGGCACAGTCAGTTCCGGCGAGGTCTTTTCCACGGTCGGCAAGCTTTCACTGTTCATGATTGTTGCACTGGTCATCGGCATCCTGCTGGTGCCCCGACTGCTGGCCTATGTAGCTAAATTCGAAAGCGACGAGATGCTGCTGATCACCGTGCTGGGCCTGTGTTTCGGCTTCTGTCTGCTGGTGGTAAAACTTGAATACAGCATGGTGCTCGGTGCGTTCCTGATCGGCGCGATCATGGCCGAATCGCGACAACTGCTGAAGATCGAGCGCCTGATCGAGCCGGTTCGCGATCTGTTCAGTGCCATTTTTTTCGTCGCCATCGGCTTGATGCTGGACCCGATGATCCTGCTGCAATACGCCTGGCCGATTGCGGTGATCACCGTGGCGGTGGTGCTGGGCAAGATGTTGTCTTGCGGTCTTGGCGCCTTTATCGCCGGCAATGACGGACGTACCTCACTGCGAGTGGGGATGGGGCTCTCACAGATTGGCGAATTTTCTTTCATCATTGCGGCGCTGGGCATGACGCTGCAGGTCACCAGCAACTTCCTCTATCCGGTGGCTGTGGCCGTCTCGGTGATCACCACGCTGCTGACGCCGTATCTGATCCGTGCGGCCGATCCGCTGTCGATCAAGCTTGCTGCGGTGATGCCGCAGCGGTTGAGCCGTGTACTGGGAATGTATGGCGAATGGCTGCGCAGCATCCAGCCGCAGGGCGAGGGCGCGCTGTTGGCGTCGATGATTCGGCGGATTCTGTTGCAGGTGGGGGTCAATCTGGCGCTGGTGATTGCGATCTTTTTATCGGGCGCCTTCTTTGCCGAGCGCATGTCCGTTTATCTGCAAGGCTGGATCAACGACCCGAGCTGGCAGAAAGCGTTGATCTGGGGCGGGGCGTTGCTGTTGTCACTGCCGTTCCTGATCGCCGCTTATCGCAAGCTCAAGGCACTGTCGATGCTGCTGGCAGAAATGGGCGTAAAGCCGGAAATGGCCGGCCGCCACACACAGCGAGTGCGTCGGATAATCGCCGAAGTGATTCCGATCCTCTCTCTGTTGGTGATTTTCCTGCTGCTGGCGGCCTTGTCGGCCAGTATTCTGCCGACCAACAAGTTGCTGGTGCTGATTGTCGTGGTCGCGGCCGCGGTGGCGGCGCTGCTCTGGCGCTGGTTCATCCGCGTGCACACACGCATGCAGGTGGCCTTGCTGGAAACCCTGGACAACCACAAGGATGCTTCTGGCCACTGACGTTGCACCTGTTGCACCTGTTGCACCTGTTGCACCTGTTGCACCGTTGCACTTGTAGCAGCTGCCGAACGCAGGCTGCGCCAGCTGCTACAAAAATCGCGGTACGGGAAAGGATCAGCTTTCCAGCCAGACGTCCCGCGCCCAGTGCCATACCGATTCCCAGGTTTCTTCGGCGATCAGCTCTTCTTCAGCCAGCCACAACACCACGGTGCCGTCTTCTTCGACCAGGTAGTAATTATCACCGTCCTGGCAGATCGGAATCATGCTGCGATCGACGCCAGCGTCCCAGGCATTGGCGGCAACATCCGGCAGGTAGGTGTGGGATTGCGGATCGGTGACGGTCACTGGCTCCACGCTGCCGTAGACCACGTCACTGACGGTCAGCAGGAACTCTCTGAAAACGAATGGGATGTCGATGAACAGTTGTTCTTCGATTTCTACCAGCAGATCTTCGTCGGGCAACTCCAAGGGGACCGGTACCGGTTCGTTGGCTTCACGCAGTTGTTCGATGATTTCTTCCACGTCCGGGATCCTCTTGCTTGATGGCGCGGTTTAGTTGGGGCGGTTTATACAGTAGCTCGCTATAGATGCAACCGTGAAATAGAAAACCCCGGCAAGGCCGGGGTTTTCATTACAGCATGCGAAACGCGGAGGTTATCAGCCGTTCTGGCGGATACCCGCTACCAGCCAAGGCTGGTTTTCGCCCTGTGGACGTTCCATGTTCCAGCTTTCGCTGAACACTTCGCCCTGGTCGAAACGCGAGGACTTCGATACGCCGCTGAAGGTCAGGGTGGCGATGGTCTTGTCCGCACGGTCATCAACGCCGTCCAGTTGTACCTGAAGGTTGTCGATGTAGGTCGACTGGAAGCCGTCGCCCAGGTCGGCACGTTCGCGCTTGAGGAACTCCAGCAGCTGTGGCGTCACGAACTCGGCAATCTTGTCCATTTCGTTGGCATCCCAGTGCTGCTGCAGGGACTGGAAATGGTTGCGGGCTGCTTCGACGAAACGCTCTTCGTTGAACCAGGCCGGAGCATTGATCACCGGACGAGCGGCAGCAGGTGCGGCCGAGCCGCCGAAGATCGAACCCATGGCTGGCTTCTGCTCGAACACTTCACGCTGCATCGGCGCGTGGCCCGCCGGAGCCATGTGCTCCTGCTGCTTGCGACGACGAGCGGCGATGAAGCGGAAGACCAGGAAGGCGATGACCGCCATGATCAGAATGTCGAAGATCTGCATGCCCTGGAAGCCGCCACCCATGAACATGGAGGCCAGCAAGCCACCGGCCGCGATACCGGCCAGAGGGCCGAGCCAGCGCGAAGCACCGCCGGCTTTGGCGGCAGCGCCAGCGGCACCGGCCGCACCGGCAGTGGCGGCTGCACCGCCCACGCCAGGAGAAGAAGGCGCCATTTGGCTGGTCTGGTGGGTCGGCGCAGCGCCGGAGCTTTTGCCACCACCAAAGCGCTTGGCGGCATTGGCGTCGAGACTCATCGTCAGGCCGATGCACAACGCCATGGCGATGCTAAGAAAACGTTTCATAAAGGGAATTCCCGTTTGTGGATGGCACGCGCGCCATGTTGCACAGCTGAAGTGTTACTGGCTAGCGGCAGAGTGTTTCGGGCTTTTGCCTGACAGGTTGTGTTCAGCTTCCGGTCACGCAATAAGACCTATGAACTTTGGTTTGTAGGATGAGGGGATAAGCTCTGTAGGAAAGCCGCGACGCGATCAAACTGTGGGAGATCGGCGAACTCCAAGTGGTAGATATTGGTGGCTTCGACGGCAATGGCCACCGTGCTCGGCAAGGCCTTCAACCACTTCTTGATGGCTGTTTTGTTGTTGGGAATCTCTTCAAGCAGGCTCAGTTCGGCGTGATAAATCACCAACTCATTCTTGGCGACATCCACGCCCACGATCGGCTTTGAAGCAGAAACCGGCATTGCCATAGGATTTCCTCCGGGATATGGTTTTAAGCACTTGAAGGGCTCACCCAGGGGCGCAGGCTTGTTCCTATCGTCGGTCTAGGCCAGATGCATTCTTTATCGGCGCTTGGGTGAAAGGAGGAGGGGCGAACTCTCCCACGGTCTGTACTGCGTCAACAGTCAGAATCGAGCCTTGTCCCTTCTCCTCCCTTCAAGTCCTACCATACAAGCGAGCCTGCTCGCGGTAGTCGCACCGCTCAATAGCAGAAAATACCGCGTTATCGTTCATCGCGAGCAGGCTCGCTCCCACAAAAGCGTACGTTCTTAGATCGCTTCCAGCTTGGCGTAACCCAGCATCAACCACTTGCTGCCTTCGCTGAAGTTCACCTGCACCCGCGCCTGAGCGCCAGCGCCTTCGAAGTTCAGGATCACACCATCGCCGAACACCGAATGCCGCACGGTCTGACCAAGGCTGAACCCGGTGTCCGGGATCTCGCTGCCGCCGAACAGGCTGCTGGAGCTCTGCTGCTGGCCACCGCCGAACGGACGGCTGACGCTGTTGGACAGCCGCACTTCCTGAATCAGGCCTTTCGGCACTTCACGTACGAAGCGCGACACCTTGTTGTAGGTCTCGCTGCCGTACAGACGCCGCGTTTCCGCATAGGTCAGCACCAGATTCTGCATCGCCCGGGTGATACCGACATAGGCCAGACGACGCTCCTCTTCAAGGCGACCGGGCTCTTCCAGGCTCATCTTGTGCGGAAACAGACCTTCTTCCATGCCCACCAGGAACACGTAAGGGAATTCCAGCCCTTTGGCGCTGTGCAGGGTCATCAACTGAATGCTGTCTTCGTGCTCATCGGCCTGGGTGTCCCCGGCCTCCAGCGAGGCGTGGCCGAGGAACGCCGCCAGTGGCGATTGCTCTTCGTCCTCTTCCGGGTTTTCGAAGTTGCGCGCGGCGCTGACCAGCTCCTCAAGGTTTTCTACCCGGGCCTGGCCCTTCTCGCCTTTTTCCGCCTGGTGGTAGGCGATCAGCCCCGACTGCTCGATGACGGTCTGGGTCATCAGATGCAGCGGCATTTCCAGGCATTTGGCGGCGAGGTTCTCGATCAGCTCCATAAACGCCCCAAGGGCGCTGGCAGCACGACCGGTCAAGCCTTTGTTGGCCACCAATTGACGCATGGCTTCCCACATCGACACATCGCTGTGGCGCGCATGATCACGGATCGCTTCGACAGTTTTTTCGCCGATGCCACGGGCCGGAACGTTGATCACCCGCTCCAGCGCCGCATCGTTGCCACGGCCTTCCAGCAAACGCAGGTACGCCATGGCATTTTTGATTTCTGCGCGTTCGAAGAAGCGCTGACCGCCATAGATGCGATACGGGATGCGCTCGCGCAGTAAAGCTTCTTCCAAAACGCGCGATTGGGCGTTGGAACGGTACAAAATCGCGATATCGCTGCGAGCCAAGCCGGTTTTCAGCGCGCTTTCAATGGTTTCGACCACGTAGCGTGCTTCATCGTGCTCGTTGAAGGCTGCGTACAGATTGATTGCTTCGCCTTCGCCGCCATCGGTCCACAACTCTTTGCCCATGCGCCCGGTGTTGTTGGCGATTAGGGCGTTGGCAGCCTTGAGGATCCCGGCGGTGGAGCGGTAGTTCTGCTCCAGACGAATGATCTCGGCATCCGGGAAGTCGTCGGAATACTGATAGATGTTTTCGATTTTCGCGCCGCGCCAGCCGTAGATCGACTGGTCATCATCGCCGACCACCATCAGGCTGTCGCCGCCCTTGGCCAACAGACGCAACCAGGCGTACTGCACGGCGTTGGTGTCCTGGAACTCGTCCACCAGAATGTGCCGGAAGCGTTTCTGATAATGGGCGAGCAGGCCCGGGTGATCGCGCCACAGATCGAGGGCGCGCAGCAGCAGTTCGGAGAAGTCGATGACGCCGGCGCGCAGGCATGCAGCCTCGTAGGCTTCATAAATGCTGCGCATGGTCGCCAGGAACAGATCGCCGCTGGCTTGAATATGTTGCGGACGCAGACCTTCGTCTTTCTGCCCGTTGATGAACCACTGGGCCTGCCGGGCCGGCCAGCGTTGTTCGTCCAGGCCCAGCTCGCGGATCACCCGCTTGACCAGCCGTTGCTGGTCGTCGCTGTCGAGAATCTGGAAGGTCTGGCTCAGGCCGGCTTCCTGCCAGTGTGCCCGCAGCAAGCGGTGCGCCAGGCCGTGGAAGGTGCCGACCCACATACCGGCCGGGTTGATACCCATCAACTGCTCGATGCGATGACGCATCTCGGCAGCAGCCTTGTTGGTGAAGGTCACCGACAGAATGGAGTGGGGCGAGGCGTTTTCGACCTGGATCAACCAGGCGATACGGTGCACCAGCACTCGGGTTTTACCGGAGCCAGCACCGGCCAGGACCAACTGACGACCCACGGAGGCAGCTACGGCCTGGCGTTGGGCATCGTTGAGGGAGTTCAGCAGAAGGGAGAGATCATCGCGCATCGGGGCATTCTAGGGTGCGCCGTCACACCGGGCAAACCGAGCTTTGCATTAGCCGATGAAAGAAGCGTCGATGACGACCGGTCGGTCACTGGTTGCGAGCAGGGGCGGGGCTCGTCTGGATGCTTTTGCGCCGGATGCGGGCGACTAAAACTTTTGTCTATTTTATGACCTGAGGCAGTTTGGTCCGGGCATTTGCTTGTGTATGCTCCGTTCACAAATCGGGCTCGCATGCTCACTAATAAGAACAAGAATATTGCCTATGACCCTCAGCTCCGACCTGTCGGGCCCCTCTGTGGAGCCGCGGGCTATCCGCAAACAGTACGCCATGGAGATGGCGGTCGAACGCACGCGCCTGCTGTATCAGGGGTCGCTGTTGCCGACGCTGTTCATGCTGATCAACGGGCTGGTGTGCGCCGGGCTGCTCTGGAGCCCGCAGCGTTACTTCGTGGTCAGCGTCTGGCTGATCTGGTTGTTGTCGCTGGTGGCGTTGCGGGTGATTCAGGTCGCGGCCTTCGATTCGGCGATTCCCAATCGTCAGGCCCATCCGGTGTGGCGTCGCATGTTCATGCTCGGCTCTGCGATGACTGGCCTGACCCTGGCCGGTGCCGGTATTGCGTTGGTGCCTGCTGACAATTTCATGCAGCAAGCCTGGGTGTTTGGCCTGATCGGCGCCGCAGCCCTCTCGGCCAGCGTCGCTTATGCCGTCAGCCTGCCGGCTTTCCTGTCCTTTACTTTGCCCTGTCTGTTGCCGGCCATCGGCTATCTGTTCTGGGGTGGTGATGAACAGGAGCAGGGCTGGGGCTGGTTCGGGCTGATTCTGCTGGGCGCGTTGAGCGTGGTAGCCTGGCAGGTCAATCGGCTGATCGATCAGGGGTTGCTGCGACGTTTTCAAAATCAGGCACTGATCGAGCACTTGCAGCAAGCGCAAAGTCGCAGCGACCGGCTCAACCACGAGCTGGCCAGAGAAATCGATCAGCGCCGCCGTGCCGAAGACGAATTGCGCGAAACCCAGGTCGATCTCGAAAACCGGGTCGCCCAACGCAGCCTGGAGCTGGACGCGGCCAACCAGGCCTTGAGCAAGAGCGAGGCGCGGCTGGCGCTGGCATTAAAGGCGAGCGAACTCGGGTTATGGGACTGGAACCTGCAAACCGACGAAGTCCATCACACTCAGCTTCAGGAGCTGTTCGGGCTGGAGCCGGAATATGTGACGGCGATGCTCAGCCACCTCAAGCCACGGCTGCATCCCGAAGACTTACCGTCGCTCAGGCGCGCGCTGGTCGAGCATTTGAAGGGCCGTAGCGAGGATTATCAGATCGAATACCGGGTGCGGCATAGCGATGGCCATTGGGTCTGGATCGAGGACCGTGGTCGAGCGGTTGAGCGCAGCGAAAGCGGCCGGGTGATCCGCATGGTCGGCACCCGTCGTGACATCAGTGCCAGCAAGGGACAGGAAGAACAGCGTCAACTGGCGGCGACAGTGTTCGAGGCCGCCAGCGAGGGCATCGTCATTCTTGACCCCAATTACGCGCTGATTGCCGCCAATCAGGCCTTCAGTCGGGTGACTGGCTATGACATCGACGACATGCTCGGGCGCAACGTGGTCGAGTTACCCTGCAGTCGCGACGCGCGCCGACATTACACGGCGATTCGTCAGGCGCTGGAGCAGCACGGTAGCTGGCAGGGCGAGTTGGTCGAAACCCGCAAGAATGGCGAGTTGTATCCGCAATGGTTGCAACTGAATGCCGTACGCGATTCGCGGGGAAAGGTGAGTCATATTGTCGGCTTCTTCGCCGATCTGTCTGCTCGGCGTGAGTCCGAAGAGCGTATGCGCTACCTCGCCCATTACGACGAGCTCACAGGGTTGGCCAACCGATCGTTGTTCCGCGAACGGCTGCACGAGGCTCATCAGCGGGTGCGTCAGGGCGGTCGGCGTAGCCTGGCATTGCTGCACATCAATCTGGATCGATTCAAGCTGCTCAACGACAGCCTCGGCCACGAAATCGCCGATCAGATGTTGCAGAAAATGGCTCGGCGGCTGGTCAATGCGCTGCCGGAAGCGGACACCATCGCCCGGTTGTCCGGCGATGAATTTGCGGTGCTGTTCGACGCCTACGGCAACCTGTCGAGCCTGGCGCGCATGGCAACCCGTTTGTCGACCAAACTGTGTTTGCCAATCACCGTCGACGGGCATGAGCTGGTGATGAGCGCATCCATGGGTATCAGCCTGTTGCCGGACACCGCGCGGGAGATTTCCGCGCTGGTCAGCCAGTCGAACATGGCCATGCAGCATGCCAAACACTTGGGCGGCAACAACTTCCAGTTCTACACCGACAGTCTGCAAGCCAGCACCCTTGAGCGATTGCAGCTTGAGAATCAGTTGCGCAAAGCCATCGAAGAAAAGCAGCTGAAGGTCTTCTATCAACCGAAACTCTGCCTCGCCACCGGCCGGCTGAACGCCGCCGAGGCATTGGTACGCTGGGATCACCCGACTCTGGGCCGGGTGCCGCCGGGGAATTTCATCGGTCTGGCCGAGGAAACCGGGCTGATCGGCGCCATCGGCGAGTTCGTTTTGCGCCAGGCGTGTTGGCAAGCTTGCGAGTGGCAACGTCAGGGACTGGAGCCGATTCGGGTGTCGGTCAACCTGTCGGTGCATCAACTGCGCCAAGGGAAACTGGTCAGCCTGGTGCGTCAGGTGCTGGAGGAAACCGGTCTGGCGCCGCACTACCTGGAGCTGGAACTCACCGAAAGTCAGTTGCTGGACAGCGTCGAGCACATCATCGCGACCTTCCAACAGTTGCGCGATCTCGGCGTGAAACTGGCGATCGACGATTTTGGTACCGGTTATTCATCCCTGAGCTACCTCAAGCGGATCCCTGTGGACTACGTGAAAATCGATCAGGCATTTATCCGAGGTCTGGGGGAGAGCAGCGAGGATGCGGCGATCACCCGGGCGATTATTGCCATGGCTCACGGCTTGTCACTGAAAGTGGTGGCTGAAGGCGTCGAACGGCCCGAGCAGCTGGAGTTTCTGAAAACCGAGTGCTGCGATGAGGTGCAGGGGTATTTAATCAGTCGGCCGGTCGAGGCTGATGACCTCGCCGAGCTTTTACGTCGCGACGCCGACCCTTTGTAGCAGCAGGCTTCGCCAGCTGCTACAAGGACCGAGAGGGCTACATGGAGCGCATGTCGCATGAAATGGGGACATTGAGTTACGCATTGAGCAGGCAAAAAGCCGATTCATGTAGTATAACTACAAGCGTGCTACATCCCCGGCACCTGCCAATAACAAAGAGTCCAGCCCCTTGAATCTGCTGCAACACATCGCCCAGTCCCGCCACCTGTTACGCAAGTCGGAGCTCAAAGTCGCCGACCATGTGCTGCTTGATCCTGCGGCGGTGATGCACAGTTCCATGGCCGACCTGGCCCACAGCGTGGGCATCAGCGAGCCGACCATCGTGCGGTTTTGCCGCGCCATCGGTTGTTCCGGATTTCAGGATTTGAAGCTGAAACTGGCGCAAAGCCTGGCGGCTGGCGCGAGCTTTGGGCAGTTCGCGATTCATGAAGACGATTCTGTTGCCGATTACAGCCTGAAAATCTTCGACACCACCCTGCACACCTTGATGGAGGTTCGCGAGAAACTCGATCCGGTGGCGTTGCAGAAAGCCGTGACCGCGATGTCCCAGGCCCAGCGTGTCGAGTTCTACGGTTTCGGCGCGTCCGGTGCGGTGGCAGCAGATGCCCAGCACAAATTCTTCCGTTTGCTGCTGACCGCGGCGGCGTATTCCGACCCGCACATGCAAGCGATGTCGGCGGTCACCCTGAAGCCGACCGACGTGGCGATCTGCATTTCCCAGTCGGGGCGTTCCAAGGACTTGCTGATCACCGCCAACCTGGTGCGTGAAAGCGGCGCCTCGCTGATCACTTTGTGCCCGAGCCAGACCCCTCTGGCCGAGCTGTCGACCGTCAATCTGGCGATCGATGTGCATGAAGACACCGAAATCTACACGCCGCTGACGTCGCGCATTGCGCACTTGGTGGTGATCGATGTGCTGGCGATGGGCGTAGCCATGGCCCGCGGTCCGAGCCTGGTCAATCACCTGAAAAGCGTCAAACGCAGCCTTCGCAGCTTGCGGCTGTCGCCCAAATCGGTGAAAGCGCTGGACGATTGATTCGTCGGGGAATGCTGGATTTGTGGCGAGGGAGCTTGCTCCCGCTGGGCTGCGAAGCGGCCCCACAACCATCTTGCTGCAGTATTTCTGATAAGCCGCATCAAACGATTTACGACTGCTGCGCAGTCGAGCGGGAGCAAGCTCCCTCGCCACAGATAAGCGCTCAGCCAGTTGATTTCATCAGTCTGTAACTCACCCGCCGCCAAACCGTCATCCCAGGCGCCTATCTTGAAACTCCCGTACTCGCCTTGGGAGACTCGAAATGGCCCAGCCCTACGAAGAACGCAACAGCGCCGTCAAAACCCGTCGTCAGCAAGAAGATCAGCGCCGCATGGAATTTCGCCGCGCCATCGAAGATCGCTGCGAGCGCCGCCAGCTTCTGGCCGAAATTGGAGAATTTCCTGACGATCTGGAACTCAATTACTGGCAGGCGGCTCCCGCAACTTCCCGTCGAAACGCTCAACCAGCGCGCTGATCTGCATCCGCTCGCTGCGGATAAACGCAAGGAATGCATGGGCCACCGGTGACAGCCGTTTGGCTTTGGCCTGCACCAGGCACCAACTGCGGTACAGCGGCAGCTCTTCGACTGGCAACTCGATCAATCCGCCGGTTGCCAATTCAAGGTTCAGGGCATGGCGCGTCAACAGCGCCAGGCCCAGACCCGCCAATACGCATTCACGCTGAGCTTCTGCTGAGGCAACCTCCTGAATCTGGGTGAAGTGCACGCGTTTCTCTTTGAAATACTCTTCGCAGGCCAGGCGCGTACCGGAGCCAGGTTCGCGCAACAGCAATGTATAGGGCTCAAGATCCTGCAAGCGCAGCGGGCCCATGTGACACAGCGGATGATCCGGCGGCGCCACGGCGACAATCGGGTTGTTGAGGAATGGCAGAAACTCCAGCCCCATGTCCTGTGGAACCATCGACATGATCACTAGATCATCACGGTTATCCGACAGGCGCCGGATAACCTGGCCACGGTTGACCACCGTCAAGTGCAGGTTCACTTCGGGATGCTGGCGTTTGAACGCCGCAAACAGGTGCGGCACGAAATACTTGGCGCTGGATTCCACTGCCAGTTTCAACTGGCCCTGCAATGAGCCTTGCATGTCCGACAGCTGCATATCGAGGTTTTCCAGCCGCCCGAAAATGTCTCGACTGGCGCGCTGCAGTGCTTCGGCCGCCTCGGTCATGTAGAGTTTTTTGCCGACGTAATCGAACAGTGGTTGACCAATCAGCTCTTCGAGTTGACGAATCTGTAGGCTCACGGCAGGTTGTGTGAGAGACATTTCGTCAGCTGCGCGGCTGTAGGACCTTAAGTCGCACACCTCATTGAAGATCTGCAATTGACGCAATGTCATACGCATCAATGACTTACGCATTTTCTATAAATCCTGAGCGAAGGCCGATGACTCAACTATAAGTCTTTGCTTATGCGTGACCCAATTATTATTCATTTTTGTTAATCCCTTGTGGGCGCTAGTGTGGAGCTGCGACTGAATTGAAACATTTGGTCACGCGTCGACCTGATTAGACAGGTCGTGGGTACCACCGGCTCAAGGGAACCTCCAAGTGATAAAAAAGATCCTGATTGCCAACCGTGGTGAGATTGCCGTACGAATCGTGCGCGCCTGCGCCGAAATGGGCATTCGCTCGGTCGCGATCTATTCCGACGCCGATCGTCATGCCTTGCATGTGAAGCGTGCGGACGAGGCCCACAGCATCGGTGCCGAACCACTGGCCGGCTACCTGAACCCGCGCAAGCTGGTGAACCTGGCGGTGGAAACCGGTTGCGATGCGTTGCATCCCGGCTACGGCTTCCTCTCGGAAAATGCCGAGCTGGCAGACATTTGCGCTGAACGCGGTATCAAATTCATTGGTCCATCGGCTGAAGTGATTCGCCGCATGGGCGACAAGACTGAAGCGCGTCGCAGCATGATCAAGGCCGGCGTGCCGGTCACGCCGGGCACCGAAGGCAACGTGTCGGGCATCGAAGAGGCCCTGACCGAAGGCGACCGCATCGGTTACCCGGTGATGCTCAAAGCCACCTCCGGTGGTGGCGGCCGCGGCATTCGTCGTTGCAACAGTCGCGAAGAACTCGAACAAGCCTTTCCACGGGTCATTTCCGAAGCCACCAAGGCGTTTGGTTCGGCGGAAGTGTTCCTGGAAAAATGCATCGTAAACCCGAAACACATCGAAGCGCAGATCCTCGGCGACAGCTTCGGCAACGTGGTGCACCTGTTCGAGCGTGACTGTTCGATCCAGCGGCGCAACCAGAAGCTGATCGAGATCGCTCCGAGCCCGCAACTGACCCCGGAACAACGTGCCTACATCGGCGACCTGTCGGTGCGTGCGGCCAAGGCCGTGGGCTACGAGAACGCCGGCACCGTGGAGTTCCTGCTCGCCGAGGGCGAGGTGTACTTCATGGAGATGAACACCCGGGTGCAGGTGGAACACACCATCACCGAAGAAATCACCGGCATCGACATTGTTCGCGAGCAGATCCGCATCGCTTCCGGCCTGCCGCTTTCGGTGAAGCAGGAAGACATTCAGCACCGCGGTTTCGCGTTGCAATTCCGGATCAACGCCGAAGACCCGAAGAACAACTTCCTGCCGAGTTTCGGCAAGATCACCCGTTACTACGCACCCGGCGGTCCTGGCGTGCGCACCGACACGGCGATCTATACCGGTTACACCATTCCGCCGTTCTACGATTCGATGTGCCTGAAACTGGTGGTGTGGGCACTGACCTGGGAAGAGGCGATGGACCGTGGCTTGCGCGCCCTCGACGACATGCGTCTGCAAGGAGTCAAGACCACCGCCGCGTACTACCAGGAAATCCTGCGTAACCCGGAATTCCGTAGCGGCCAGTTCAACACCAGCTTCGTTGAAAGCCACCCTGAACTGACCAACTACTCGATCAAGCGCAAACCCGAAGAGCTGGCCCTGGCCATCGCCGCCGCCATCGCCGCCCACGCAGGCCTGTGAGGAATAGAACAATGAGCAAGCAAATCCAAGTTACCGACACTATCCTGCGCGACGCCCACCAATCGCTGCTCGCCACCCGCATGCGCACCGAAGACATGCTGCCGATCTGCGACAAACTCGACAAAGTCGGCTACTGGTCGCTGGAGTGCTGGGGCGGCGCGACATTCGACGCCTGCGTACGTTTCCTCAAGGAAGACCCGTGGGAGCGTCTGCGCCAACTGCGCGCGGCATTGCCTAATACGCGTCTGCAAATGCTTCTGCGTGGCCAGAACCTGCTGGGCTACCGCCATTACAGCGACGACGTGGTCAAAGCCTTCGTCGCCAAGGCTGCGGTCAACGGCATCGATGTGTTCCGCATTTTTGATGCGATGAACGACGTGCGTAACCTGCGAGTCGCCATCGAAGCGGTAAAAGCTGCCGGCAAACACGCCCAGGGCACCATCGCCTACACCACCAGCCCGGTGCACACCATCGAGGCCTTCGTGGCCCAAGCCAAGCAAATGGAAGCCATGGGCTGCGACTCGGTGGCGATCAAGGACATGGCTGGCCTGTTGACCCCGTACGCCACAGGTGAATTGGTCAAGGCATTGAAATCCGAACAGTCGCTGCCAGTGTTTATTCACTCGCATGACACGGCTGGCCTGGCTGCAATGTGCCAACTCAAAGCCATCGAAAACGGCGCCGACCACATTGACACCGCGATCTCCAGCTTCGCCTGGGGCACCAGCCATCCAGGCACCGAATCGATGGTTGCTGCCCTTAAAGGCAGCGAATTCGACACCGGCCTGAACCTGGAACTGCTGCAAGAGATCGGCCTGTACTTCTACGCCGTGCGCAAGAAGTACCACCAGTTCGAAAGCGAATTCACCGCCGTCGACACCCGCGTTCAAGTCAACCAGGTACCGGGCGGGATGATTTCCAACCTGGCCAACCAGTTGAAAGAGCAGGGCGCCCTGAACCGCATGAGCGAAGTGCTGGCGGAGATCCCGCGCGTTCGCGAAGACCTCGGCTTCCCGCCGCTGGTGACCCCGACTTCGCAGATCGTCGGCACCCAGGCGTTCTTCAACGTGCTGGCCGGCGAGCGCTACAAGACCATCACCAACGAAGTGAAACTCTACCTGCAAGGCGGCTACGGCAAAGCGCCAGGTACTGTGAACGAAAAACTGCGTCGCCAGGCCATCGGCAGCGAAGAGGTGATCGACGTGCGTCCGGCCGATCTGCTCAAGCCGGAAATGACCAAGCTGCGTGCCGAAATCGGCGCCGTGGCCAAATCTGAAGAAGACGTGCTGACCTACGCCATGTTCCCGGACATCGGTCGCAAGTTCCTCGAAGAACGCGCTGCCGGCACCCTGACCCCAGAAGTACTGCTGCCGATTCCGGAAGCGGGCGGCGTGACTTCGGCCGGTGGTGAAGGCGTGCCAACCGAGTTCGTCATTGACGTTCACGGTGAAACCTACCGCGTCGACATCACCGGTGTCGGCGTCAAGGCCGAGGGCAAGCGCCACTTCTATCTGTCCATCGACGGCATGCCGGAAGAAGTGGTGTTCGAACCGCTCAACGAGTTTGTCAGCGGCGGCACCAGCAAGCGCAAGCAAGCCACTGCACCGGGCCACGTCAGCACCACCATGCCGGGCAACATCGTCGATGTGCTGGTCAAGGAAGGTGACACCGTGAAAGCCGGCCAGGCCGTGCTGATCACTGAGGCGATGAAGATGGAAACCGAAGTCCAGTCGGCCATCACCGGCAAAGTCACCGCCATCCATGTGGTCAAGGGCGATCGGGTGAACCCGGGCGAAATCCTGATCGAGATCGAAGGCTGAGTTAACAGCCTCGATAGACCGTTTTAAACCTCGGGGGGGCATGTGCTCCCCTTTTTTTCGCCCGGTATTTGGGAGTGCCACAATCCTTGTGTGGGAGCGGGCTTACTCGCGAAGAGGGAGTGTCAGCCGACATCAATGTTGCCTGGCACACCGCCTTCGCGAGCAAGCCCGCTCCCACAAGGTACTGTGCTGTGTCAGTGAGAACGAGGCGGTTTTATCAGAATGCCATCCGCCACTGCCCCATTAAGCCATGACTGCGGCCGTCATTGCCGATCTCGCCGTTGTAACCGACACCGAACGTATGCCGAGCCGAAACCGCCAGCTCCAGCCCTGCATCGAGCATCAGGCTGTCGCGATCCAGAGCGGCGCCTTCGACGATGTAATTCTTGCCGCCGGTAGCCAGTCGCTGTTGAGTCTTGCTGTCGACATCACCATAGGTGTGTTTCCATCCAGCGCTGAATCGCGGCGTCAGTTCCATGCCGTTATCCAGTGTATTGAGCTGTGCGAGGCGCAGGCCGAAGGTGGTGCTGAAATTGTTCTGTGTTTGCCCATGGACCTGCAGTGCCGCCGCGCCGCCCTTTTCGGTATAGCTGTCGCGTTGATAGCGTTGGTAGCCAATATTGGCAAAGGGCTCGGCGCTGAGATTGCCCCTGCCGAGGTTGTAACCGACCTCTGTAAAGGCTTGCTGAGTGCTGGCGTCGTAACTGCCCTTTGGGCGATCGCTGAAACCGTTGAAAGCTACCCGCCGTTTGGTGCTGCCATTATGGTTGCTGTGAGTCGCGCCCAGGCGCAATGCCAGCGGACCACTTTGGCGCAGGGCGTAGGCGCCCAGGTGCCAGCTGTCGAAGTCGCCATTCAGTTGGCTGCCGTCCAGGCGCGTCTGCGATTGTCCGCCGATCACGCCCACACGCCACTGTTCATCGAGCGCCCAATCCGCGCCCAGTACCAGACCTTTGGTGGAGTGTTGCAGGGCGCTGCTGCCTTGGCCTCGGTCCAGCGTGCCGCCATGGCCCAGTGCTTGTAGCCAGACCCTGCCAGTGGCTTCACCACCCGCCGCCAGACGTGGGGCTCCGCTCTGTCCGTTGAGGTCGCTGCTGTCCAGTTGGCGCATGGCTGACAGCATGCTTCCGCTCACCGGATTGACACTGCTCAGGGTGGCATTGGCCAGATTGGCATTGCTGCCGCCAGCCAGTTGTTCGATGGCGTAAGTGGCGGTGGCTTTGCTTGAGCCGAGCAGGGCGGTGACAGCGGCGTTCAATTGGGTGGAAGGTTTCGCAGCTGTAACGGAGGGAGCCTGTGCTTGCGGGATGTGCTTTGGCTCCGCAATGCTTTGAGCGAGTTCCCGACCGTTTTCGGTGATTGCGAGTCTCTCGATAGGCACATCGTTGCGGGCATAGGTCAGGTCGACATTTCCGTCGTCGTAACGCAGGGTTGGGGTCATGAAGGCCAGGTTATTGAGCACCTTACCGAACTGGCCTTGCACCTTGCCGGCTTCGATGACGCGATATTTGCTGGTAGCCGGGTAATCGCCCGGTGCTGCGACGATTTTCAGGGTCGCATCGCCGAGACTGGCAGTGCCGTCGACTTTAATCGTTTCACTGCGGCCATCGGCATTGACCTCATAGGCCAGTTCGGCGCTGTCATGCAGTTCAAGATTGCCACTCACCTGTGGCGCTCCGTGCAACGCATTGACCTCAAGGCGGCCTGCTACCGTCAGGTGGCCGACACGACCGTTGCCGCGAAAGGTCGCTCGTTTATCAATCGACACTGAGCCGACGATACGCCCGCGATTGGTCAACGCTGCGTTGCTCATCACCACGGCACCGTCCCGAAAGTCATCTGTTCCCGTCAGCGTCCACTGGCCTCGCTTGATATGCAGGGCGTTGAAGTTCCGGCTCTCCCCGAGTTCGCCGCCGCTCGCGACATCGAGTTGCAGTACGTTTGTGCCGACGCCCCCGTCAACCAGTCCATTGAAGCGACCGCGTCCGCTAACGGTGACAAGGTCATGGGCGTCACCCAGTTTTAATGCGATACCTTCAGGTCCGGATTCTGCCTTGGTGACCTTGGTTGTGATGGTATCCGGATCCTTGATGAATGCCTCAATCCATGCCACTTGGTCGGCGGATGACGGGGGGATGCCGGCTGGCTGTTGAGCAATCGCGGAGCCTGCATGGCCGAGGGCGAGGGAAATCGCCAGCGCTATGCAATGGGGTCGAAAAGTGTGTCGGATGGGCATCGGGTTCAGCCTCTCGTGAAGGGAGACCAAACTCTAAAATCGATACCAATGCCCGGATGCCGGGCATTTCCGGGTGTTCCGCAAGGCGCAGTGACTTCTCTTGTAGCCGAATCAACAGTGGGCTTCGAGCATGTACGGATTCACCCGCCCATCAGGCGTCTTTCCTTACAGCAATCCCGGAAGCTTCCATTGGCGAAAAATCAGAAACTCGTCTGTCACTACCCGATCAGCCCGTGATTGTGGCTGTTGCTGCCGATCTCGCCGCTGTAGCCCACACCGATGGTATGGCGCGCCGAAATGCTCCCGGCCGCAACGGTTCGGGCTGGTCACCGTCACGCCGGTCGGGAGGATTTTTACAGATCTGCATTGTTTTGCGTTTTTACGCGGCTATTGAGCAAGTATCTGCATTTTATTGCGTTTAAGGTGAGGACTACATCGAGTTGAATGCACTATATTGCATGTTGGATATAGGATGACTTTCAAAAAATGCATTTAAATGCAGGTGGTGACGACATGTACAACCTGACCTTACAGGTCTATACGGCAGGGAAATGGCACGACGCCATGCTCTTGAGCTTCGACAGTCCTGAAAAGGGCTTCGAAAGTCGATGCAGCTTCGGTTACGAACACACCTATCTGGTCGATAACCATGAGGACATTCCAACTCCTTTTGCGAAGGCAGTGAGTGCCAGGTTGCCATTGGATTGGGAGGTAAAGCGATCCAATGCACCTGCATTTCTGCATGACATTGCGCCAGCCGGCGCGGCAAAACGATTTCTTCTGCAACGGGTAGGCAGAGAAAAACCAGCTGACATCAGTGAGGATCTTTTTCTTCTGGCCAGAAGCACTCCGGCTCCGATTGGCAATATGCGGATAAAGGAATCTGTCGATGTAGTCGGTCAACGTGAGGCGATGGGGTTTGAGCGTCAGGACGTCATTAGTCGTGATAACCGGTTTCTCGAGTATGCCTATGAGCAGGGCGCCGCGATTGGCGGGGCAACGGGGGCAGGTGGCGAGGCACCGAAACTCTTGCTGGCTCAGGGCAAGGACGGAAATCTATACCCCGATGCAGTACTGGACGACGCAAACGTTACCCAGCATTGGTTCGTGAAGTTCTCTCGCAATAAAGGAACCAGGAACGATCAGGACATCCTCAGAAGCGAGTACCACTACTACAAGGCACTACAAACACTGGGCATCGAAACGGTGGCAGCACAGGGCTTGGCCTTGGAAGAAGCGACCAAACCCAGCCTGTGGATGCAGCGCTTTGACCGTCAGGTAACCCTTCAGGGGGTCGAGCGTTTTGCTGTGGAGTCGATCTACTCACTGGCGCAAATAACCACGCCCGGTAGCCCGATGAACCACATGGAAGTTATCCGGCTGCTCGCTGGACTCTGGCGTGATGCGGGGCAGACGGACCAGATCCCGGATCTGGTTGCTGACTATCTGCGTCGGGATCTGCTAAATAAAATCCTCGGCAATTCGGATAACCATGGGCGCAACACCGCAATCATCCGCGATACGGCCTCCTTTCGACTGGCACCGATCTATGACTTGGCACCAATGGTGATGGACGACGAAGGCGTAACAAGAACCACCAAGTGGCCAAAAGAGTTGGAAAGAGCCGGGGATGTAAATTGGCTTGGTGTGTGCCAGGCACTGGCTGATATTGCTGATCCAAATGATCCGCTGGCAGCGTTGATTGACTCGCCGGGCTCTTTTGAACGCTTGCGCGAGGATGCCAAACGCTTGATGGCACTCCCGGATATTCTGGCGGACAGCGGATTGCCCGACGTAACAATGAATCACCCGCGAATAGCTTTGAAAAACCTGGAGCAGCGTTTGAAAGAGTGGGGCCTGAAATGAGCATGACAGTTGCCGAGCGCACTGTGCTCATAGAAAGCATTCAAGAGGGGCTGGCTCAAGGCACTCTAGAGATTGGTGAGGCCGTCCGTCGCTTGCGGGTGGAAGTCACAGGCCTGCACCAGACCCAGTTTGCAAAGATGTGCAAAGTCTCGGTGCGCACGCTGGTGCATATCGAGCATGGGGAAGGGAATCAGACGCTGAAATCGTTGAATGCGGTGTTCCGGCCGTTTGGATTGAAGATGGGCGTTGTGCGGGTCCACCGCGATTTCAGCTGACTGGAAGGCTGCGAACTTTTTTCTAACCCCGCTTCAAATACGCCTTCCCATAATGCCGCTCCATCCGCGCCTGAATCAGCTCCAGTCCAATCGACATCAGCCAATAAATAATCGCCGCGGTCGTGAGCATCTCGATATAGCGATAGCTCGAGCGCCCGTACGATTGGGCCAGGAACATCACTTCCCAAACCCCCATCACCGAGATCAGTGACGAGTCTTTGAGCATGGAGATGAATTGGTTGGTGGTGGGCGGGATGATGGTGCGCATGGCCTGGGGCAGGGTGACGCGCCAGAAAATCACGGTTTCGCGCATGCCCAGGGCCAGCGACGCTTCGCGTTGGCCGTGGGGGACGCCGAGGATGCCGGCGCGGAAGATTTCGCTCAGGTAGGCGCCGTAGTTCAGCGACAAGGCGATGATGCCAGCGGCGATGGCGCCTGGCACGACGCCGAGTTGTGGCAGGCCGAGGTAGATCAGCAGGATCTGGATCAGCAGCGGCGTGCCGCGAAAGAACGAGGCATAGAAGCTTGCAATACCGAACGCCACGGCGCTTTTCGATAGCCGAGCCAGGGCAGTGATGAAGCCCAGCAGCGATGACGCCACGATCGAACACAGGCACAAAAACAGCGTCAGCGCCGCGCCTTGCAGAAAACCGTTGGGCGCCAGGTGCAAGCCGATCAGGTTCGGCAGCTTGTCGAGGATGATCGAGAACTTCAGGTCGAAGCTCAGGAAGAAACTGGCGAACAAGCCGAACATTGCTGTCCAGGTCAGGTACAGCCGTGTGCGGAATCCGAAGATCCGTTGCAGCAACGACTCAGCCACCGGTTGCGGTGGCTGAGGAGGTTTGGGGAAAGAAGTCATTTACTGATGTCGGCGCCGATCCATTTTTGCGACAGCTTGCTCAAGGTGCCGTCCTGTTTCAACTGGGCAAACACATCGCGCACTTTGGCGTCCCACTGAGCATCGCCTTTTTCGATGGCCACCGAGTTCGGCTCCGAGTACAGCGGCTCGCCTGCCAGTTTGAAGCGCTGGTCTTCGTTCAGGCGCGGTTGCGCAGTGACAAGGTTGGTGAGGATCGCGTCCAGGCGCACGCCGGCGCCCAGGCCCAAATCCTGGAATGCGACGTTGTCGGTGTCATACGGGGCGATCTGCACATTCTCGAATGGGTACTGCAATTGGGTGTCTTCGGCGCCTTCGATCACCAGGTTTTTGTTGAGGTAGCTTTCATAGCTGGAAGCACTGGTAAGGCCAACTTTCTTGCCGCTCAGGTCCTTGGCACCGTGAATGCTATCGTTTTTGGCATTGACCACGATCACGGCTGGGGAAGCGTAATACTCGACCGGGAAATCGAAGACTTCGGCGCGGGCCTTGCTCGGGGTCATGGAGCAGATGCAGATGTCGTAACGCCCGCTCCAGCGCCCGGCGGCGATCACATCCCAGGACGGCGTTTCGAGGCGCAGCTTGACGCCCAGCTTGTTCGCCACGGCCTTGGCCACATCGACGTCGAAACCGTCGAGCTGATTCTGATCATTGAGGAACGAGAACGGTGGATAGCTTTCCATCAACACGCCCACCAGTTCTTTCTTTTGCTCGATGCGATCCAGAGTGGCGCCCGCAAAGGCTTGGGTAGAGGCAGCTAAAATCGTCAGGCCCAGGGCCAGCAGTGGTTGAAATTTCACAGTTGATCCCTGAAAAAAAGAGGTTGTTATTAACCGGGTGGTGCGTATTAAATAGTTATAAGAAAGACTCTGATAGTGAGTTATTTTCATAAGCTTATGAGTGAAAAGAATATGGGCGCAGACAGCACGATAATTCTGGATGGCGGCATGGGTCGTGAGCTGCAACGCCGAGGGGCGCCGTTCAGGCAGCCCGAGTGGTCGGCACTGGCTTTGAGCGAAGCGCCGCAAGCGGTGGAGGCGGTGCACGCGGCTTATATCGAAAGCGGCGCCAACGTGATCACCAGCAACAGCTATGCGGTAGTGCCGTTCCATATTGGCGAAGAGCGTTTTGCCGCTGAAGGCCAAGCCCTCGCGGCATTGGCCGGTGAGCTGGCGCGGCGTGCAGTCGATGCGGCAGGCAAACCAGTGCGCGTGGCCGGGTCATTGCCGCCGTTGTTCGGCTCCTATCGTCCCGATTTGTTCGATGCTGCCCGAGTGACTGAACTGTTGACGCCTCTGGTCAATGGCCTGGCGCCGCATGTCGACCTGTGGCTGGCCGAAACCCAGAGTTCGATCGTCGAGGCGCGGGCGATCCATGCGGGTCTGCCGAAAGACGGCAAGCCGTTCTGGCTGTCGTTTACCTTGAAGGATGAAGACACCGACGAAGTGCCGCGTTTGCGTTCCGGTGAACCTGTGGCCGAGGCTGCCGCAGTGGCGGCTGAGTTGGGCGTCGAGACTTTGCTGTTCAACTGCAGCCAGCCAGAAGTGATCGGCGCGGCGATTGATGCGGCCCGGGAAACCTTCGAACGCTTGGGGGTGAAGATTCACATTGGCGCGTACGCCAATGCCTTCCCGCCGCAACCGAAAGAGGCCACGGCCAATGACGGTCTGGACCCGTTGCGCGACGATCTCGACCCGCCGGGTTACCTGCAATGGGCAGCTGATTGGCAGAAGCGTGGGGCCAGCCATTTGGGTGGGTGCTGCGGGATCGGGCCGGAGCATATTGCGGTGCTGGCCCAAAAACTGGCGTGACGCCAATCGCGAGCAGGCTCGCTCCCACAATAGATCTTCAGTGAACACGTATATTGTGTTCGACAACGATCCAATGTGGGAGCGAGCCTGCTCGCGATAGCGTCCGTCAGGGCGCCGAAGATTACCCGCGACACTCCACCAACGTTTTCACCTGCCCCGAATCCGTCTGGTTTTCATCGCTAAGCCACCGCTCGAACCCCGCGCCAATCGCCGGCCATTCCGAATCCAGAATCGAATACCACGCCGTGTCACGGTTCTGACCCTTGACCACCATGTGCTGGCGGAACACCCCTTCAAAACTGAACCCCAACCGCTGCGCTGCATACTTGGAACGGGCATTGCCGTTGTTGCATTTCCATTCCAGGCGCCGGTAACCCAAGGCAAAAGATTCCCTGGCCAGCAGGTAAACCGCCTCGGTACTTTTCGGGGAACGCTGCATCGCTGCGCCGAAGGTCACATGGCCGATCTCGATGCGGCCCTGAGCAGGGACAATCGACATCAGGCTGAGGATGCCCTGGACGTCGCCGCTGGCACGGTCGATCACCGTGAAGAAATACGGATCGCTGTTGGCCGCGTGGTTGTTCAGCCAATCGTTGAAAGCGCTGCGCTCCGGGAAAGGCCCATAAGGCAAATAGTCCCAGAGTTTCGGATCCGCGCCCGGGCCTTCCAGGGCTTCCCACAAACCGTCGGCGTGACGCGCGGGGTCAAGTTTTTCCAGGCGAATGAAACGCCCTTCGATCAGTTGGACCGAAGGCGGTGGAACGCCTTTCCAGTCGGCGAGTGAAGTCGGCATGCTGCTCTCCTTGAACCTTAAAGGGCTTTGCGAAACTGGATGAAACCGGGGCGCTCGGCGATGCGCTCATAGAGCTGGATCGCGGTGGCGTTGGTTTCATGGGTCAGCCAATGGACCTTGCAGCACCCATCGGCCTTGGCTGTGGTGTAGACGAATTCGATCAGTTGCCGACCGACGCCGGTGCCGCGGGTTTCTGGCGTCACCAGCAAGTCTTGCAGATAGCAGGAGTTTTCGATGCTCCAGTTCGAGCGGTGATAAATGAAATGCACCATGCCCACCGCTTTGCCATCGGCCCAGGCCAGCGCCGCGTGGGTCGGTTCGCTCGGGTCGAGCAGGCGTTGCCAAGTACTTCGGGTCACCACCTCGGGCAGTTCGGTGTTGTAGAAGCGCAAGTAGGCTTGCCACAGCGGCAGCCAGGCCGCGTGATCGTCGGCGGTGACCTGGCGGATGTCGATCTGACTCATGTTCGTTCCTTAACGCATCAAGTGGGCGAGGGCCTGGTCGTGCACATCAGGGCTGGCGGCCAACCCCTCGCGCACACCGGCGATGTCTGCGGCATTACGGTTCTGGCTGAGCTTGCGTTTGCCCTCCAGCCGCTGGATCGGCAAGGCAAAACCGACGATGGCCTTGAGCATGCCGTCGATGTAGTTGGCAGGGGCGTCGGCGACCTTCCACGGCTGGGCGCGACCGGCTTCATGGCGATCGGTCAATGCGCTGACCAGATCGCGCAGGCGATCGGCATCGGTGAACACTTCGCCAGTGCCATAAGCGTGTACGGCTACGTAGTTCCAGGTCGGCACCACTTTGCCGTGCTCCGCTTTGCCCGGATAAAACCCTGGACTCACATAAGCGTCGGCACCGGCAAATATCACCAGCGCTTCAGCGCCGTTCTGCAATTCCTTCCATTGCGCATTGGCCTTGGCGAAGTGGCCGTAGAGGGTTCCATTGGGGCCATGGTCGACATTCAGCAACAGCGGCAAATGACTGGCTTGCAGGCCTTGCTCACCGTGGGTGACCAAAACGCCAAGACGGGCGCCGAGGATGTGCTGATGCAGCTCATTCAAATCATTGATGGCGAAATTGCTGGGCGTATACATGGAAATATTCCTTGGCGAATGCCTGCATCCTAGGCAGGCTATTGGTCTGTTGTAAGAGCCATTAATGACCAATTTCATAGGTCCATTACCATGTCGAACACGCCGTTTCCCTCGTCGTTCAACCCGGCGGGTATCGAACTCGACCGTCGTCAAGGCCTGAGTCGTCAGCTCTATCAAACGCTGCGGGTGCGAGTGCTCGACGGACGACTGGCCAGCGGCACACGACTGCCAGCCAGTCGCGATCTGGCGGCGGCGTTATCGATTTCCCGTAACAGCGTGGTCCGTGCCTACGATCAGCTTTACGCTGAGGGCTTCATCGAGGGGCGTGTTGGCGACGGGACTTATGTCGCGCAGTTGCCTCAAGCTGCGATGTCAGTGAAAAAATTATCCACAAAAGTATCCACAGGGTTTTCAACAGGGTTACCCACAGCTTTATCCACAAATTGGCTGGATTTACCTGTGGTTTCATCCAGTAAAGTTATCCACAGCGGTGCTTTGAGCCGGGTTGAAAAGAACCATTTGACCTTGCCTCCCAGTGGTCCGCCTCGGGCATTTCGTGTCGGCGTTCCAGCCTTCGATCTGTTTCCTTTCGAGGTCTGGGCCAAGCTGAATGCGGCTTTCTGGCGTAAGCCGGATTTAGAGCAACTGTGTTACGGCGACCCAGCGGGTGATGCGCGATTACGTGGGTTAATTGCTGCGTATTTGCGCAGTTCGCGGGGCATGCAGTGCTCGGCTGAGCAAATAGTGATCACCAGTGGCGCACAACAGGGGATTAGCCTTTGTGCACAGTTGCTGGTGGAGCCTGGCGATGGGGTGGGCATTGAAAATCCGGGGTATCGAGCGGCGGGTCATGCGTTCGCTGTAGCCGGCGCGCGATTGCACGGGATAGCGGTGGACAGTGAGGGCATTGATTGCACCGAATTGGCGGGGCTCAGCGATTGTCGATTGGCTTACGTCACGCCGTCGCATCAGTACCCGACCGGGGTGGTCATGAGTCTGGCGCGACGTCTTGAATTGTTGGCCTGGGCCGAACGCACCCAAGGGTGGATCGTCGAGGACGACTACGATGGCGAATACCGTTACAGCGGCGCACCGCTGGCGCCGTTGGCTGCACTGGATCGACAGGGGCGGGTGCTGTATGTCGGAACCTTCGGCAAGGTCGCATTCCCGGCGTTAAGACTGGGTTACCTGGTGTTGCCGCCCGGATTGGTTGAGGCGTTCTCCCAGCGTCGTGCGGTGGACGTACGGCACTCGGAGGTCAGCACCCAGGCGGTAATGGCCGAGTTCATGGCCGCCGGGCATTTCCAGCGGCATATCCGACGTATGCGCCGCGCTGCGTTGAGTCGGCGTAACGTGTTGCTCAATGGCTGGCCTGTGGATATCCCGGGCGTCGGTAAGCTGCCCAGTGTGGCGGCCGGTTTGCACCTGACGGTACGTGTCGACAGCGTGACTCGTGAGCGCGAATTGATTGAACAAGCCACCAGCGTCGGGGTGGAGATCAATGGTTTGAGCAGTTATTGGCTGCCAGACACGACGCTTCCCGAGGACCAGCGAGCGGGGCTGGTCCTGGGGTTCGCCGCAGTGCCAGAGACGGCTATCGAATCGGCACTGGCGAGGCTCAAAGAGATCTGGCGCCCGGTGTGAGTCGCGCCGCCCGGATCAGGTGCCGGACTTGATCTTGGTCCAGGCCCGGGTCCGCGCCCGTTCGGCATCGCGAGGCAGCGGTTGCAGGGTGTAAAGCGTGCTCATCGCCGCTTCGGTCGGGTACAGGTTCGGGTTGTTGCGGATCGCCGGGTCGACCATTTCCGTGGCGTCCTTGTTCGGGTTCGGGTAGCCGACGAAGTCGCTGACCGGTGCAATGACCTGAGGTTGCAGCAGGTAGTTGATGAAGGTGTAGGCGTCTTGCGGGTTCTTCGCGCCTTTGGGGATCGCGAGCATGTCGAACCAGATCGGTGCGCCTTCTTTGGGCAGGCGCATATCGACGATCACGCCGTTCTTGGCTTCCTTGGCGCGGTTGGCGGCCTGGGAGAAGCTGCCGGAGTAACCGACCGCGACGCAGATGTCACCATTGGCGATGTCGGCCATGTACTTGGAGGAGTGGAAGTAGGTGATGTACGGACGGATCTTCATCAGCAGCGCTTCAGCCTTGGCGTAGTCCGCCGGCTTCTTGCTGTTGGGGTCCAGGCCCAGGTGTTGCAGGGCCAGCGGCAGGATCTCCGAGGGTGAGTCGAGCAGGGCCACGCCGCACTGCTTGAGCTTGCTGATGTTTTCTTCCTTGAAAATCAGGTCCCAGCTGTCCACCGGAGCGTTGTCGCCCAGCGCGGCTTTGACCTTGTCCGGGTTGAAGCCGATCAGAATGGTCCCGTACATGTACGGCACGGCAAATTTATTGCCGGGGTCGTTGGCTTCGATCAGCTTCATCAGCTTGGGATCGAGATGGTTCCAGTTTGGCAGTTGGCTGCGGTCCACTGGCTGGAACACGCCGGCTTCGATCTGCTTGGCGAGGAATACGTTGGACGGCACCACCACGTCGTAGCCGGAGTTGCCGGTCAGCAGCTTGGCTTCCAGTGCTTCGTTGGTGTCGAAAATGTCGTAGACCAGTTTGGTCTGGGTGTTCTGAGCCTTGAAATCTTCCAGCGCTTTGGGGGTGATGTAGTCGAACCAGTTGTACACCCGCAAAGTGCGCTCTTCGGCGTGAACGACACCACTGAATACGGTGGCGCATAGCACTGGAGCGATAAGACGCTTGAGTCGGTTCATTGTTCTAATTCCTCATTGGGCGCTTTCAAAACCTTCGAGAACATTCACGGCATTGATACCGATTTCTTCTACCGCGTAACCACCTTCCATCACGAACAGCGTCGGTTTGCCGAGGCCCGCGATGCGCGCGCCCATCGCCAGGTAATCCGGGCTGTCGAGTTTGAATTGGGAAATCGGGTCGTCCTTGAACGTATCGACGCCCAGCGATACGACAACGATGTCGGCGCCGTACGTTTCGATCTCTTTGCAGGCTTGTTCCAGTGCGGCGCTCCAACTGTCCCAGCCTGAACCGGCGGGCAACGGGTAGTTGAAGTTGAACCCTTCGCCTGCGCCTTCACCGCGTTCGTCTTCGTAGCCGAGGAAGAACGGAAACTCGGCTTCCGGATGGCCATGGATCGAGGTAAACAGCACGTCGCTGCGTTCGTAGAAAATCGATTGCGTGCCGTTGCCGTGGTGGTAGTCGACGTCGAGGATCGCGACCTTTTTGTGGCCCTGATCGAGGAATGCCTGGGCGGCGATGGCTGCGTTGTTGAGGTAGCAATAACCGCCCATCAAATCGCTGGCGGCATGGTGTCCCGGTGGACGGCACAGAGCGAAGGCACTGCGGGCACCGCGCTGGATCGCTGCTTGAGCGGTTAACGCCACTTGCGCCGCGCTATACGCCGCTTGCCATGTGCCGGCGGTAATCGGTGCGCCGCCGTCGAAGCTGTAATAGCCGAGCTGGCCGTGCAGGCTGGTGGGCATGATTCGGCGCAGGGTGCGGGCCGGCCACGTGTAGGGCAGCAAGTCACCGTCGGTATTGAATTCGGTCCAGCGCGCCCACGCTCCTTTGAAGAAGTCGAGGTAGTCGCGGCTGTGGATGCGCTCGATCGGCCCGAGACCGAAATCCTGCGGCGCCTCGACCGGGCCCAGATCGCGGGACTGTACGCGTGCCAGCACATGGTCAGCCCGTGAGGGCATTTCGAAGCAGGGCATCAGTTGCCCGTCCATCAATTCACAACGGCCGTGGTGCAGGTGGTGATCGTTCGAGTAGATTGTCAGCATTCTTGTTCTCCGCAGGCTGATTCGGTTGCACACAGTCTTGCGGCGGGCGGCGTTTGGGAGAACGGCAGGAAAGGCCAAAAGGGGATCGATATGGCCAAAAGGTTTGACCGAAATTCGCCCCTCTGTGGCGAGGGAGCTTGCTCCCGTTGGTCTGCGTAGCAGCCCCGAACCGGGCTCTTTCATTCAAATAGCGGTTGCCGGTTTTACGACTGCTGCGCAGCCGAGCGGGAGCAAGCTCCCTCGCCACAGGGGTATGTTTGGGCCGGGGATATGTGTCCATCATGTCCGCGGTCCAAACAGGATGGATTAGGGCCGGAACTGGCTCGGCGCCACGCCACTCCAGCGCACAAACGCATGCCGGAAGCTCGCGGTTTCGCTGAACCCCAGTGCTTCGGCGATTTGATAGATCGGCAGTTGATCCTCGCAGAGCATTCGTTTGGCCTGCTCGAATCGCAGTTCATCGAGCAGTTCCTGATAGCTGCACCCAAGGTCTTTCAGATGTCGGCGCAGTGTGCGCGCCGAGCAGTTCAGCTGTTCGGCCAGCCCCTCCAGGCCCGGCGCCGCGCTCAGTTGCGCGGCGAGCAATTGGCGGATGCGCCCGAGCCAGGCCTGCCGCCCGGTGAACTCGGTATTCTGCTTGCGACAGCGCTCGGCCATGGCCTGATGAGTGATGGCGTCGGCCAGAGGCAGGGGTTGTTCGAGCCAGCGTTTGTCGAAGGCAAAGGCATTGGACGCAGCGTCAAACAGCAAGGGACAGTCGAAACGCTCGGTGTAGCGTGCCTGATAATCCGGTGCCGGGTATTCGAAGCGGGCACCGAGCAGCGGCAGAGAGTGGCCAAGCAAGTCTTCGCAAGTGACTTTCATCGAGACCAGGCAGAACTCGACATTGAACGGCGCCAGCGCGGGATTTTCCCGATAGTCGCCCGCGGTGAGCCAGATGCGCCCATCCTCTTCTTCCAGGCTCAATTCGAACAGTGTTCCCAATAACGCCGGATAGTGCAGCGCCAACCGTAGGGCGTCACCTAAAGTGGCGCTGGTGAGTAGGGCGTACCCGAGCATGCCATAGGAAGAAACATGCATCCGCCGACCCAACTCCAGGCCAATATCCCGCTTGAGCGCGACAGCGTTGGCGCAGACCTGCATTTCCTGGTTGGTGGTGATGCGCGTGTCCGCCCGGCTCAGATCCGCTGCGCTGATGCCGCTGCCGGCCAGCAATGCCTCGCTGGACAGGCCTTCAGCCTTGAAGGTGTTCAGCACCAGGGAGACGGCGTTGAGGGTGGTGAGGTGGGAGTGGAGCATGGGTGCTTCCGGCGTTGGGCATGCCGGAAGGGGAGCAAGTTACATGCCGGTTATGACCAACATACAAGGAGCGAGGCTTGCCCGCGAAGGCGTCCTCAAGTGCGCCAAAAGCTTCGCGGGCAAGCCTCGCTCAAGGTCTGGTGTTGTGTCAGATGAGTTCGCCGCACAGGTCGAGCTCAACCAGCCGTCGAACTTCAGTGGTCTCAAGCCCTGCGCCGAGTAGCGCATGCAACTTGCCGAACGCCGCCTCGCGAGTCATGCCGCCACCGGACAACACACCGGCGTCACGCAAGCGGCTGCCCGCCTCGTACACGTCGAGCTGCACACCACCTTCATGACATTGTGTGACCGCGACCACCACCACACCTTTATCCCGCGCCCGCCCCAGGCTGGCGAGAAACTCGGGGTTGTCGCTTGGGCCGGTACCGCTGCCATAACATTCCAGCACCAGACCCTGAATACCGCTGTTGAGCAGGCCATCCAGTTGATCGGCACCGATGCCGGGGAACAGCGGCAGCACCGCGACCTTCGCCAGCTGTTTAGGCTGGTTGTAGTTCAACCGCTCAGGTATCGAGGAAGCTTTCACACCACCACCCTGGCGTTCCAGCCGTTTGAACGGATGACGGCCGAAGCTGCGAACCTTGGCGCAACGGGTCGGGTCGAGCAGTTCTCCGTGGAAGCACAGATGAACACCCGGTGCCAAGCCTTGGCCAAGGGCAACCAGCGCGCCGCTGAGGTTTTCCCAGGCATCGCTGTCGGTCACGCCGGCCGGCAGCATGGAGCCGGTGAACACCACGCGGGCATGCAGGCCGAGTAACTGAAAGCTCATGGCCGCAGCGCTGTAGGCCAGGGTGTCGGTGCCATGCAGGATCAACACGCTGTCGCAGCCCTGGACATCAACGGCATCGACCACCGCTTCACGCAGTTGCTGCCAGTAGGCGGGCGTCATGTTGGCGCTGTCGATCAGCGGCGACATCTCGCGAAAGCGCCACTGCGGTACCACCAGTTCGGGTTGGCTGTGCAGATACTCACGCATCCGCGCTTCGAAACCGGACGCCGGGGCCAGCCCGTGGGCACTGGCTTGCATACCGATGGTGCCGCCGGTGTAGAGCACCATGACGTGCTGGGCAGCAGGAAAAGTCGAGGAATTCATGGAGGTTCTCCGAAAACTGTGGGAGCGGGCTTGCTCGCGAAGGCTGCGATGCGGTCTTGCAGGCTTGAACCCTGAACGGCAGCATCAAAAAAGCTGCCACAACATACGACCGAGCATGACGCCGGTCGCAAGCTGTGTCACGCCGGGCGCAGGGGATGCGCCCGGTTTTTTACCGATCAGCGTTGCGCTGCGGTCACGCCTTGCGGCTCGGCGGCGGCCGTAGGAGCGGCGGCTGTCGGATTGGCTGGCCAGGCTTTCAGGTCCAGGTCCAGATCCGGGAACTTGCTCGAATCGAATACCGGGGTCTTGATACCGGCAGCACGCTGGTCATCGTAGTCGCGCAGGATGCGCATGCCGACCTTGAACAGCAGGAACAGCGCGATCAGGTTCACGAACGCCAGCAGGGTCATGGTGATGTCGGCGAACGCGAACACTGTGCTCAGGTTCTCGATGGCACCCCAGAAGATCAGTACCAGTACCAGCGCGCGGTAGCCGATCAGCGCCTTGCGGTTTTCGCCGATCATGAAGCGCAGGTTGCTCTCGCCCAGGTAGTAGTTGTAGAGGATCGATGTGAACACAAACAACGCCAGGGCCACGGAGATGAACATCCGGCCCCAGTCACCGACTACGGCAGCCAGGGAGTTCTGGGTCAGGGCAATGCCGTCGCCTTCGAAACCCGGGGTATAGAAGCCCGACAGCAGGATCAGCAATGCGGTGCAAGTGCAGATCACGAAGGTGTCGAGGAACACGCTGAACGCCTGAACCACGCCTTGCGAGACCGGGTGCTCGACCGAGGCCACAGCGGCCACGTTCGGCGCACTGCCCAGGCCCGCTTCGTTGGCGAACACGCCGCGCTTCACGCCCATGACGATGGCGCTGCCGATCAGGCCGCCGAACGCCTGGTCCAGACCGAAGGCGCTTTTGACGATGGTCATCAACATGCCTGGAACGTGGTCGAACTGCAGCACGATCACGTAGATGGTCACGCCGATGTACACCAGGGTTTTCACCGGTACCAGCAGGTCAGCGACCTTGGCGATCCGCTTGATACCACCGATGAACACCAGACCCAGCAATACCGCCAGGCCAAGGCCGGTGTACGTGGTGTCGAGGCCGAAGGCATTGTTCAGCGAATGGGTTACGGCGTGGGCTTGCAGGCCGTTGAAGGCAAAGCCAAAGGTGATCAGCAGCAGGAACGCCATGATCATGCCCAACCAGCGTTTCTGCAGGCCGTGCTGAATGTAAAAGGACGGGCCGCCACGGAACTGGCCTTCGGAGTCGCAGCGCTTATAGAGCTGGCCGAGGGAGCATTCGAAGAAGCTGCTGGACATGCCGACCAGCGCGGTCACCCACATCCAGAACACCGCACCGGGGCCACCAAGGGTCACGGCGATGCCGACACCAGCGATGTTGCCCGCACCGACGCGGCCGGCGAGGCTGAGCATCAGGGCCTGGAAGGAACTGAGCTGGCCAGCGCTGCTTTTGAGGCTGTCACGGAACACCGCGAACATGTGAAAGAAATGGCGGAACTGGACGAAACGCGAGCGGATCGTGAAGTAGCTACCGAGCCCGACAATGAGCACGATCAGTACTTTCCCTGAGAGGAAGTCGTTGATGACTTCGAGCATGGATTATTCCTCGCTATTTTTTGTGTGTGCAGATAATGGTGGACCGACACATCGCGTTACACCGGCTTGCGCGTGGCACAACAAGTGGATCGAGGTTCGTTCCGGTTCCATATCGCGGGTTTTATTAGTTCGGGTTTCGCATGGGTTTGGGTCTCGTTATCGACGACCGCTCACGCGAAGAGGGCCGGCACTATACATAGGAGAGTGCCTTCCGTCTGCACGGTTGTGGTGCAAGCGATGAAACGAGAGCGCTGCAAAATCAAAAAATCGCAGCCTTCGGTAGCCTCTACAGAGGGTCTCAAACCCGGTAGGAGCTGCCGAAGGCTGCGATCTTGGCGGAACTGAAAGCATTCAGCATATTCGAAAATCCGCAAAAGGGTTAAAAAAAAGGGCTTGAGGGAATAAATCCCCAAGCCCTCAAAAGGTGAGAGGTGTCTAGTCCCTCGACCTGGTGAGCGTGCTCTCACTTGGAGAGCCTGCGTTCGGTTAAGCCTTCAAAGGCACCAGACGCGGAGCAATCATGTTTTCCGGGCGCAGGATGTCGGCGAGCATTTCTTCGTCGAGCAAGCGTTCCTCGCGCACCAGTTCCAGTACACCGCGGCCGCTTTCAAGAGCGACACGGGCAATACGGGTAGCGTTTTCATAGCCGATGTACGGGTTCAGCGCGGTGACCAGGCCGATCGAGTGTTCGACCAGTTCACGGCAGCGCTCTTCGTTAGCGGTGATACCGACGATGCAGTGTTCGCGCAGCATGTCCATGGCGCGTTGCAGCAGGCGGATCGAGTCGAAGATCTTGAAGGCGATCAGCGGCTCCATCACGTTCAGTTGCAGCTGGCCGCCTTCGGCCGCGATGGTCAGGGCCAGGTCGTTGCCGATGATCTGGAACGCAACCTGGTTCACGGCTTCCGGAATTACCGGGTTGACCTTGCCTGGCATGATCGAGCTGCCTGGCTGACGCGCTGGCAGGTTGATTTCGTTGATGCCGGTGCGTGGGCCGCTGGACAGCAGGCGCAGGTCGTTGCAGATCTTCGACAGCTTGACCGCGGTGCGCTTGAGCATGCCGGAGAACAGCACGAAGGCGCCCATGTCGGAGGTGGCTTCGATCAGGTCGGCGGCCGGTACCAGCGGTTGACCGCTGATAGTTGCCAGGCGCTGAACGGCCAGGGCCTGGTAACGCGGGTCGGCGTTGATGCCGGTACCAATCGCGGTGCCGCCCAGGTTCACTTCGGTCAGCAGCTCAGGTGCCAGGGTCTTCAGGCGCGCCAGGTCTTCGCTCAGGGTGGTGGCGAAGGCGCGGAATTCCTGGCCCAGGGTCATCGGCACGGCGTCTTGCAGCTGGGTACGACCCATCTTCAGAACGTGGCTGAATTCTTCACCTTTGGCGGCGAACGACTGGATCAGGCTGTCGAGGCTGGCCAGCAGCGCGTCGTGACCCAGCAGCAGACCCAGACGGATCGCGGTCGGGTAGGCGTCGTTGGTCGACTGCGCCATGTTCACGTCGTTGTTCGGGTGCAGGTACTGGTATTCGCCCTTGCTGTGGCCCATGGCCTCCAGCGCGATGTTGGCGATGACTTCGTTGGCATTCATGTTGGTCGAAGTGCCAGCGCCGCCTTGAATCATGTCCACCACGAATTCTTCGTGGAAATCGCCGCGGATCAATCGGGCACAGGCTTCGCTGATGGCAGCGTGCTTGGCTTCGCTCAGGTGACCCAACTCGCGGTTGGCGTCAGCGGCGGCCTGTTTGACCATTGCCAGACCGACAACCAGTTTCGGGTAATGCGAAATCGGAACACCGGAGAGACGGAAGTTGTTCACCGCTCGCAGGGTCTGGATGCCGTAATACGCTTGAGCAGGTACTTCGAGTACGCCAAGCAGGTCTTTTTCTGTGCGGAAAGATGCAGCGGAGGACATGATAGAAATCATCTCGATATGGACCCGGTCTATGCCGGAACACTGCAAATGCTAGGCTTGTGAAGAATTTTGGGCCAATGCTGTTAAGCACTAGCCTATGCACATTCGGCATAATGCCTGTGTGACGCCGCGTGTGCGGCGAGCGTGTGACCTAAATTGGTGCGTTATCCGGGAGGGCGTGATGAATCTGGAAAGTAAATGGCTCGAGGACTTCAGTGCTTTGGCCGCCACCCGTAGCTTCTCCCAGGCGGCGGAAAGACGCTTCGTGACCCAGCCTGCGTTCAGCCGACGGATCCGCAGCCTCGAAGCCGCGCTGGGGCTGACACTGGTCAACCGTTCCCGCACACCGGTCGAGTTGACGGCGGCGGGGCAACTATTTCTCGTTACCGCGCGAACTGTGGTCGAACAGCTGGGTGAAGTGCTGCGCCACCTTCATCACCTGGAAGGCGGGCAGGGCGAAGTGATGCAGGTCGCTGCCGCGCACTCCCTGGCGCTGGGCTTCTTCCCGCGCTGGATTGCGCAATTGCGCAATGAAGGTCTGAACATCGCCACGCGACTGGTGGCCACCAACGTCGGCGATGCAGTGCACGCGCTGCGTGAAGGCGGCTGTGATTTGATGCTGGCGTTCTATGATCCGGACGCAGCGATGCAAATGGATCCGGAGATTTTTCCGTCGCTGCACCTGGGAGACACCGAAATGCTCCCGGTGTGCGCGGCGGATGCCGACGGCAAGCCGTTGTTCGACCTGGAAGGCGATACTAGCGTGCCGTTGCTGGCCTACAGCGCCGGGGCGTTTCTCGGGCGTTCGGTAAACATGCTGTTGCGCCAGCGTGCCCTGAGATTCACCACTATTTATGAAACCGCCATGGCCGACAGCCTGAAAAGCATGGCGCTGGAAGGCTTGGGCATCGCCTGGGTGCCGCGCTTGAGCGTGCGCGCCGAACTGGCTCGTGGCGAGTTGGTGGTCTGCGGCGGCCCGCAATGGCATGTGCCGCTGGAGATTCGTCTGTACCGCTGCGCGCTGGTACGCAAGGCGAATGTGCGGTTGCTCTGGCGCAAGCTTGAAGGCAGCGCAGCGCAAAACCCTGCGGGTTAATGATTTTTCCTACAGATTTAGGTCGATATGAACTATTTCAGGCTGACCCTGAAGTCAATAAAACCGGCACTTTGCGCCGTATGACAGATGGTCGCATCGGGGGCTGTTTATCTGCTTCATTGAGGTATACTGCGCGGCCTTCGGCCGGTTTACCTGGCCTTAATTCGTACAACAAGCCACGCATTTTGCGTGGCTTGTTGTTTTTTGACGCGCCTGCGGGCGCCCAGAGAGAAGAGGCACGACGATGAGTGCACTGGTTGGCGTGATCATGGGCTCCAAGTCCGATTGGTCCACCCTTAGCCACACCGCCGATATGCTGGAAAAGCTCGGCATCCCTTACGAGGTGAAAGTGGTCTCTGCCCACCGCACCCCGGACCTGCTGTTCCAGTACGCCGAAGAGGCCGAGGCCCGTGGCATCGAGGTAATCATCGCCGGTGCCGGTGGCGCGGCCCACCTTCCAGGCATGTGTGCGGCCAAGACCCACCTGCCGGTGCTGGGCGTGCCGGTGCAGTCGTCGATGCTCTCGGGCGTCGACTCTCTGCTCTCTATTGTGCAGATGCCCGCAGGCATTCCGGTCGCCACCCTGGCCATTGGCAAGGCCGGCGCGATCAACGCAGCCCTGCTCTCGGCGAGCATCCTGGGCGCCAAGCATCCGCAATTTCATACGGTGCTGAAAAAATTCCGCGCTGAGCAGACAGACAGCGTCCTGGACAATCCAGACCCACGCATCGCCTGAGGTTGTTGACGATGAAGATCGGTGTAATCGGTGGCGGCCAATTGGGTCGCATGTTGGCGCTGGCGGGCACTCCGCTGGGCATGAACTTCGCTTTTCTCGATCCGGCGCCGGATGCTTGCGCAGCCGCGTTGGGCGAACACCTGCGGGCCGATTACGGCGATCAGGATCACCTGCGTCAGCTGGCCGATGAAGTCGATCTGGTGACCTTCGAGTTCGAAAGCGTCCCGGCCGAAACCGTGGCGTTCCTGTCGCAATTCGTTCCGGTGTACCCGAGTGCCGAAGCGCTGCGCATCGCCCGCGATCGCTGGTTCGAGAAGAGTATGTTCAAGGACTTGGGGATTCCGACGCCCGCGTTCGCCGATATCCAGTCGCAAGCCGATCTGGACGCCGCCGTAGCGTCCATCGGCCTGCCGGCCGTGCTGAAAACCCGCACCCTAGGTTATGACGGCAAGGGCCAGAAAGTCCTGCGCAAACCTGAAGACGTGGTCGGTACCTTCGCCGAACTAGGCAGTGTCGCCTGCCTGCTGGAAGGTTTTGTGCCGTTCACTGGTGAAGTCTCGCTGATCGCCGTGCGCGCCCGCGATGGTGAAACCAAGTTCTATCCGCTGGTTCACAACACCCACGACAGCGGCATCCTCAAGCTGTCCGTGGCCAGCACCGACCACCCGTTGCAAGCGTTGGCTGAAGACTACTCCAGCCGTGTGCTCAAGCAACTGGAGTACGTTGGCGTGATGGCATTCGAGTTTTTCGAAGTCGACGGCGGCCTCAAGGCCAACGAAATCGCCCCGCGTGTGCACAACTCCGGGCACTGGACCACCGAAGGCGCCGAGTGCAGCCAGTTCGAAAACCACCTGCGGGCCGTTGCCGGTTTGCCGCTGGGTTCGACTGCCAAGGTTGGCGAGAGCGCGATGCTCAACTTCATCGGTAAAGTACCGGACACCGAGAAAGTCCTGGCCATCGCCGATTGCCATCTGCATCACTACGGCAAGGCCTTCAAGGTCGGCCGCAAGGTCGGTCACGCAAACCTGCGCTGTGCCGACCGGGCGACGCTTGCCGCGCAGATCCTCAAGGTCGAAGCGCTGATTGCTGAATAGTTTCATGTGGCAGCGGCGGAACCTTCAGTGGCCGCCGTTCTCTGATGGCAGGATGCCAAAGTCTGGCTAGGCTTTCGCTTAGCCAATTCAATCAGAGGGAAATGCCATGGGAATTATCGGAACCATCTTTATCGGCTTGATCGTTGGCCTGCTGGCTCGGTTCCTGAAACCGGGCGATGACAGCATGGGCTGGATCATGACTATCCTGCTCGGTATCGGCGGTTCGCTGGCGGCCACTTATGGCGGCCAGGCTCTGGGCATCTACCAGGCCGGCCAAGGCGCAGGTTTCATCGGTGCATTGGTGGGCGCTGTGGTATTGCTGGTTATCTACGGTCTGATCAAAAAGAACTGATTCAAGCGACAAAGCCCTCTCTGCGCCATCACCGGAGAGGGCTAGAATGCTTGGCGTTACACCGTCCTTTCCTTTGCCGAGCACCTTCATGCGCCGTCTTCTATTGACTCTTCTTTTCCTGGGCAGTGGTTTGGCCCACGCCGGCGAATTGCCGGAAACCGACTGGCTCGAGCTGATGCCCAAGTCGGATCAGAAAGCCCTCGAGGCCATGCCCGAAATCGACCATAACTCCCCGGAAGCCAATGGCACCTTTACCCAAAAGGGTGGCATGAAGCAGAGCAAGGGCTTGCCGGCGGTGATGTACTCGACCAAAACCGTGCCGTCGATGAACGACAAGCACATCCGCATCGGCGGTTATCCGGTGCCGCTGGAATCCGACGCCAAGGGCCGCAGCACGTTGTTCTTCCTCGTACCGTATCCGGGCGCGTGCATCCACGTGCCGCCACCGCCACCTAACCAACTGGTGCTGGTGCGTTATCCCAAAGGCCTGAAGCTGAACGATATCTACACGCCACTGTGGGTGACTGGCACGTTGAAGATCGAGACGGTCAACAACGACCTGGCAGATGCAGCGTATGCGCTGGATGCGGCACAGGTACGGGTGGTCAAGGAGTCGGATTTGTAGCGTTATATGGATCCATTCGCGGGCAAGCCTCGCTCCTACAATGACTCACAGTCCTGTAGGCGCGAGGCTTGCCCGCGGAGCTTTTATAGCGGTTTGCTGGCGATGCTCACACCCAAGGTATGGCTCGCCCCCGGTGCCAGCGTCACCACATCCCCCATCACATTCGCTGTTTCAATGCACAGCATGCGCTGCCAGCCATCGTCGGCCATGTCGCTGAACGCCGCGGCGCGGTCGATCCACGGGTTCCAGATTACCGCCGAGCGCGAACCGCTGCTGGTCAGCTCAATGCGTCGTTCCCAATGCGGATCAACGATATTCAGCTTCGGCGGAGTATTGAGATAGATGCGGTCGGTCTCGCCAGTAAAGTGCAAATCACCGGTCTGGGAGACGGTTTTCCAGTCGTCCAGGGTTTCGATGTAGCTCAAGCCGTCCAGCCCTTCAACATGCACGTTGCGCACATCGCTGACCGCGAAATAGCTGTGCAATGCCTGGCTGATGGTGACATTTTCAGCCCCCTTGTTCTCGCTCGTCAGGCTGATGTGCAACTGCTCATCCAGGCGAATGCTCAGCTTCAAGTCCACCTGATGCGGCCAGCCTGGCAGACCGCCCTCGGGATAGGGCAGAACGAATTCCACCTTCAGGCTTTCGCCCTCGGTTTCGATGCCGCCCAGTTCCCAGTTCATCGCTCGCACCAGACCATGGGCGGTCGGCGGTTCCTGGCTGACGCGCATGGCCTGGACACTCTGTGGATTGCGCGACAGGTTACCGAACCACGGCCAGCACACCGGCACACCGGCGCGGATGCTCTTGCCGGTCTTGAATGCCGCCTCGTCGTTGAGCCAGATCAGCGGCGGCTCGCCAGCCAGTTGATAACTGAGGATGTGCGCGCCTTGCTGGGCCACCAGCAATTCGGCCTGACCGTGGCGGATACGCCAGCAGTTCAGTTCATCCAGTTTCACGGCTTCAACGTTGGGCGTGTTCATGGGGCAACTCTCGATCAGGAACAATGACTGCAATGGACCGCAAAACGGTCGCCGGGTTTAACGCACCGTTTTTTACGAGCTCAGGTTTAACGAGCTCTAGGCGGAACCGAACGAGTGCGGCCACTGCCGTCGATGGCGACGAACACGAAGACTGCTTCGGTGACTTTACGCCACTCGCTGGACAGTGGATCGTCGCTCCACACCTCGACCATCATCTGAATCGAGCTGCGGCCGATTTCCAGGGCCTGGGTATAGAAGGAGAGCTGCGCGCCCACCGCCACCGGCACCAGGAATGCCATGCGGTCGATCGCAACGGTGGCTACCCGCCCGCCGGCAACCTTGCTGGCCATTGCGGTACCGGCCAAATCCATCTGCGCCACCAGCCAGCCGCCGAAAATATCGCCAAAGCCGTTGGTTTCGCGCGGGAGCGCGGTGATTTGCAAGGCCAGGTCGCCTTGCGGGATTGGATCTTCTTGTTCGAGCTCTATCATGCCGGGGGTGCCTCTGACCCGTGACTCTACGTTGGTCTTTCAGGTGAATAGCCGTCTTCAAGAAAAACGATTCAGCCCCGAACATACTACGTTCGTCACGTTTTTCGTAAGGCGCCTAAAGGGAAACTCTGCGAAATCGGCTGGTGGAGGCCAACAACGGTTTCGCACAGCAACCCCTTACAAGCCGTTGCAATATTGGGAGTATATCGATCGGTAGACTCCACGACGACCGTCCGGTTCTCATTTCGACCGTCAAATACGCGCCTCTATGTGCTTTTTTGAACAATTTGCTATCGTGCCGAACCTGCCCAAGCCTCCGCCAGCGTTGTTGAGGTTGCAGATCCGCCTATAAGAGAAGCCCTTGCCATGACCACAGCGCCCTCGAGCATCGCGCAGCCAGCTCAACCCGCACGTCCGCTGACCCGTAACGACTACAAGACATTGTCGCTGTCTGCCTTGGGCGGCGCGTTGGAGTTTTACGACTTCATCATCTTTGTGTTCTTCGCCACAGTGGTCGGCAAACTGTTCTTCCCCGCCGACATGCCCGAGTGGCTGCGCCTGATGCAGACGTTCGGCATCTTCGCCGCCGGCTACCTGGCGCGTCCGCTGGGCGGTATCGTCATGGCGCACTTCGGTGACCTGTTGGGACGCAAGAAGATGTTCACCCTGAGCATTTTCATGATGGCCGTGCCGACCCTGATCATGGGCTTGCTGCCGACTTATGCGCAGATAGGTATGTGGGCGCCGATCCTCTTGTTGCTGATGCGGGTGATCCAGGGCGCGGCAATTGGCGGTGAAGTGCCAGGGGCTTGGGTATTCGTTTCCGAACACGTGCCGCAGCGGCACATCGGTTATGCCTGCGGCACGCTGACCAGCGGTCTGACCGCCGGTATTCTTTTGGGCTCGCTGGTCGCCACTGCGATCAACAGCGTTTATACGCCGGTGGAAGTGTCGGACTACGCCTGGCGAATCCCGTTCCTGCTGGGCGGTGTATTTGGCCTGTTCTCGGTCTACCTGCGCCGTTGGCTCCACGAAACTCCGGTGTTCGCCGAGCTGCAATTGCGCAAGGCCCTGGCCGAAGAAGTGCCGCTGCGCGCCGTGTTGCGCGACCATCGCGGCGCGATTCTGATTTCCATGCTGCTGACCTGGTTGCTGTCCGCCGGCATCATCGTGGTCATCCTCATGACTCCGACCGTGCTGCAGACCGTCTATCATTTCCCGCCGACTACCGCGTTGCAGGCCAATAGCCTGGCCATTGTGTTCCTGAGCCTGGGCTGTGTGGCCTCCGGTGCATTGGCTGACCGCTTCGGCGCCGGTCGGGTGTTCGTACTCGGTAGCGCCGCGCTGCTGATCAGTTCGTGGACGTTCTATCACAGCCTGTTCAACCATCCCGACTGGCTGTTCCCGATGTATGGACTGACCGGTCTGTTGGTCGGGACCATCGGTGCGGTGCCGTACGTGATGGTCAAAGCCTTCCCGGCTGTGGTGCGGTTTAGCGGGTTGTCGTTTTCCTACAACCTGGCCTACGCCATCTTCGGCGGCCTGACCCCGATGGTCGTCACCCTGCTGCTCAAGGAAAGTCCGATGGGGCCGGCCTATTACGTAGCGATTATTTGTGGGGTCGGGATTCTGGTGGGCGGGTATCTCTGGAAGAAAGGTCGCTAAGCCGACCGACGTCTTCGCGGGCAAGTCGGATCGCCGCACCGCTCGCTCCTACAGGTCATGCGCCAATTTTGAAATGACACTAATCCTGTAGGAGCGAGGCTTGCCCGCGAAGAACGATAACGCGGTATTCCTGCGAAAAAACCAAATACTGGCCTTTCATCCAATTGTCATATTTCAGCCATAGAGTGTTCACACGGCCTGCTGATACTTGGCCCCGACTTAACACACCTATCTGCTAGGAGTAAGGCATGAAACTGAAGCGTTTGATGGCGGCAATGACTTTTGTCGCTGCTGGCGTTGCGACTGCCAACGCGGTTGCCGCTGTTGACCCTGCTATCCCGAGCTACACCAAGACCACTGGTGTGTCGGGCAACCTGTCCAGCGTCGGCTCCGATACCCTGGCCAACCTCATGACCCTGTGGGCTGAGAACTACAAAAAAGAATACCCGAACGTAAACATCCAGATTCAGGCCGCTGGCTCCGCCACTGCGCCACCTGCGCTGACTGAAGGCACCTCTAACCTGGGCCCGATGAGCCGCAAGATGAAGGACACCGAACTGGCTGCCTTCGAGCAGAAGTACGGCTACAAGCCAACCGCTATCCCGGTTGCCGTGGACGCCCTGGCGGTGTTCGTACACAAAGACAACCCGATCCAGCACCTGACCATGGAACAAGTCGACGCGATCTTCTCCTCGACTCGTCTGTGCGGCGCTAAAGCAGACGTCAAAACCTGGGGCGACCTGGGTGTGACCGGCGACCTGGCCAACAAGCCGGTTCAACTGTTCGGTCGTAACTCGGTATCCGGCACTTATGGCTACTTCAAAGAAGAAGCCCTGTGCAAAGGCGACTACAAGCCAAACGTCAACGAACAACCAGGCTCGGCTTCGGTCGTGCAGTCGATCAGCTCCTCGCTGAACGGCGTTGGTTACTCGGGCATTGGCTACAAGACTGCCAGCGTGAAGACTGTGGCCCTGTCCAAGAAAGGCAGCACTGAATTCATCGAAGACACCGAAGAAAACGCCCTGAACGGCAAGTATCCGCTGTCGCGCTTCCTCTACGTTTACGTCAACAAAGCCCCGAACAAGCCTCTGGCCCCGCTGGAAGCCGAGTTCGTGAAACTGGTTCTGTCCAAACAGGGTCAGGAAGTTGTCGTGAAAGACGGCTACATCCCTCTGCCAGCCAAGGTCGCTGCAAAAGCACTGGCTGACCTCGGCCTGGCGGAAGGCGGCGCTGAAGTCGCAAAAAAGTAAAACCCTAGGTCCGGGGTAAACCCGGACCTGCAGGAGCGAGGCTTGCCCGCGAAGGAATCGCCGCATCACTCGCTCCTGCAAAGGCTCAGGGTTGCCACGCTGGCGACCCGGCCCTCCCCAAATTTCCGATCCACTGCCAGTTACCGCTGGCGGCGGATTTGTTGCGTCACTGCATTGTCATCTTTCTGTCATACAGGATCGCTAGGGTGTGCGCATGAATGATCTGGCCAACTCCACCATGACTACAAATCCCCCCAAGCGAATTGACTTCAATACGCCTGAGTTGCATCGCAAGCGCCGTATTCGTGCGCTCAAAGATCGCCTGACCCGCTGGTACGTGCTCGTCGGCGGCCTCGCCGTTCTTGGCGCGATCACGCTGATCTTTTTCTTTCTGGCCTATGTCGTCGCGCCACTGTTCCAGGGTGCCGATCTGACCGCCAAAGACTCCATCACGCCCGCCTGGATGCAAGACGCCGGCAAGCCGTTGATGATTTCCCTCGAAGAACAGAACCAGGTCGCCATGCGGGTTTCCGACAAGGGCCAGGCGCTGTTTTTTGATATCGACAGCGGCGCCGAACTGCGTCGCGTCGACCTGCCGATCCCGGCCGGCACCAGCGTGACCTCCATCGGTGAAGACCAACCTGGCCATCCATTGGTGGCGGTGGGGTTGTCCAACGGCCAGGCCCTGGTGTTCCGTCACACCTATAAAGTCAGCTACCCCGATGGCAAGAAAACCATCTCGCCGGCTATTGAATACCCGTATGGTGAAGCGCCAGTCGTACTGAACGAGGCGGGCGGTGCTCTGGAACACGTCAGCCTCAATGCTACCGATTCGACCCTGCTGCTGGCCGGCGCCACCGGTGCGCAGCTGCATGTCATGTCGCTGACCAGCGAAGAAAACATGATGACCGGCGAAGTCACCAGCGAGCAGAAGCGCATCGATCTGCCGCAAATGACGGAACCGGTGAAGAACATCTTCGTCGACCCGCGTCAGCAGTGGCTGTACGTGGTCAATGGCCGTGCTCAGGCCGACGTTTTCAGCCTGCGCGACAAGAGCCTCAACGGTCGCTACAAGTTGCTTGAAGACGGTAATGCCGAAGTGACCGCCAGTACTCAATTGCTCGGTGGCATCTCGCTGATCGTCGGCGACTCCAAGGGTGGCCTCGCTCAGTGGTTCATGGCTCGCGACCCCGATGGCGAGCTGCGTCTAAAGCAGATCCGTACCTTCCAGATGGGCACTACGCCGATCGTTGAAATCACTGCCGAAGAGCGCCGCAAAGGCTTCGTTGCCCTCGACGCGTCCGGCAAGCTCGGGGTGTTCCACAGCACCGCTCACCGCACTTTGCTGGTGGACCAGGTGGTCGATGGCCAAGGCCTTTTCGGCCTGTCGCCACGGGCCAACCGTGTGATCGTGGAGCAGGGCGGCAAACTGCAACCGCTGCTGCTCGACAACCCGCACCCGGAAGTCTCGTGGAGCGCGTTGTGGAGCAAGGTCTGGTACGAGAACTACGACGAGCCTAAATACGTCTGGCAATCGACCGCCGCCAACACCGACTTCGAACCCAAGCTGAGCCTCTCGCCGCTGACCTTCGGTACCCTGAAGGCCGCGTTCTACGCCATGTTGCTGGCCGCGCCCCTGGCCGTCGCCGCGGCAATCTATACCGCGTACTTCATGGCACCGGGCATGCGTCGCAAGGTCAAACCGGTGATCGAGTTGATGGAAGCGATGCCGACGGTGATCCTCGGCTTCTTCGCCGGCCTGTTCCTGGCGCCGTATGTGGAAGGGCATTTGCCGGGCATTTTCAGCCTGCTGATGCTCCTGCCGATCGGCATTCTGGTGGCCGGATTCGTCTTCAGTCGCTTGCCTGAGTCCATCCGCCTGAAAGTGCCGGACGGCTGGGAAAGCGCGATCCTGATTCCGGTGATCATGTTTGTGGGCTGGCTCTCGCTGTACATGAGCCCCTACATGGAAACCTGGTTCTTCGGCGGCGACATGCGCATGTGGATTTCCCATGACCTGGGCATCACTTACGACCAGCGCAACGCTCTGGTGGTCGGTCTGGCCATGGGCTTTGCGGTTATTCCGAACATCTACTCTATCGCCGAAGACGCCGTGTTCAGCGTGCCTCGCGGCCTGACCCTCGGCTCTCTGGCCCTCGGTGCCACGCCGTGGCAGACCATGACTCGCGTCGTGATCCTCACCGCCAGCCCGGGCATTTTCTCGGCGCTGATGATCGGCATGGGCCGTGCGGTGGGTGAAACCATGATCGTGTTGATGGCCACCGGCAACACCCCGGTCATGGAAATGAATCTGTTCGAAGGCCTGCGTACCCTGGCGGCCAACGTCGCGGTGGAAATGCCCGAATCGGAAGTCGGCGGCAGCCACTACCGCGTGCTGTTCCTCTCGGCGCTGGTACTGCTGTTGTTCACCTTCGTCATGAACACCCTCGCGGAACTGATTCGTCAGCGTCTGCGCAAGAAATACTCGTCGCTTTAAGAAAGGTAGAAGTCTGTGAAACAGAACTCCCTGAATGGATGGTTCAAGAGCGGCGCCCCCGGCGTCTGGATCAGCGGTGGCGCGGTGTCCATTGCGGTCATCATGACCATTGGCCTGCTGGCGGTGATTGCCGTGCGCGGTCTGGGTCACTTCTGGCCGGCGGACCTGATCCACGCCAGCTACGACGTGCCAGGCCAGGCCAATCACCTGGTCATCGGCGAAGTGGTGCAGAAAGAAGAAGTGCCGCGTGCGCGTCTGAAAAGCGCCGGTCTGCCGGTACCGGACGAAGGCCCGGAATTCATGACCCGCGAGCTGATCAAGGTCGGCAACCGTGACTTGAACGGTACGGACTTCACCTGGATTGTCGGCGAGTGGCTGACCAACCAGAAGAGGCCAGTCGAATTGATGGCTCTGGAGCGTCGCGAATGGGGCAATTTCTACGGCTACCTGGTCAACGTCAAACAGGACGGCAAGGTTATCGCCGAGGGCGAGGCCGCATGGCCTGAACTGCAAGCGCGGATCAATCGGGTGAACCAACTGGCCGCCCAACTCAAGACCCTGGAAAAGGTCGACATCGGTACTATCAACGCTGGCCTGGAGCGCATTCGCCTGCACGGTCGCAAACTGGAGCTGGAAGGCAAGCTCGCCCCTGCCGCGCAAGCGGACATGGAATCCGAGCGCGCCGAACTCAATGCCCGTTATCAAGAGGTTGAAGCGCGCCTGAGTGATCTGCACGCGCAGTTCAACCGCGACAGCCTGACCGCCCGCGATGCCAACGGTAAAGAAATCGAAATCAGCCTGGGTAAAGTGGTTCACGCCTATCAACCGAACGCCATGGGCACCTTCACCAAGATCGGTTTCTATTTCAGCAAGGTCTGGGAGTTCCTGAGCGACGACCCGCGTGAAGCGAACACCGAAGGCGGGATCTTCCCGGCGATCTTCGGCACCGTGATGATGACCCTGATCATGGCAATGATCGTCACCCCGTTCGGTGTGCTGGCGGCGGTGTACCTGCGTGAATACGCCAAGCAGAACACGTTGACCCGGATTATCCGCATCGCGGTGAACAACCTGGCGGGCGTACCGGCGATCGTTTACGGCGTGTTCGGCCTGGGCTTCTTCGTTTATGTGCTGGGCGGCTCGATCGACCGGTTGTTCTTCCCCGAAGCCTTGCCGGCACCGACCTTCGGTACGCCGGGTCTGCTGTGGGCTTCGTTGACCTTGGCCCTGCTGGCGGTGCCGGTGGTGATCGTGGCCACCGAAGAAGGCCTGGCGCGGATTCCTCGCACCGTGCGCGAAGGCTCGTTGGCCCTCGGCGCGACCAAGGCCGAAACCTTGTGGAAGATCGTGCTGCCGATGGCCAGCCCGGCAATGATGACCGGCATGATCCTCGCCGTGGCCCGTGCCGCTGGTGAGGTGGCGCCGCTGATGCTGGTGGGTGTGGTGAAGCTGGCGCCGTCGCTGCCGGTGGATGGCAACTACCCGTACCTGCACCTGGACCAGAAGATCATGCACCTGGGCTTTCACATTTATGACGTCGGCTTCCAGAGCCCGAACGTCGAAGCCGCGCGGCCGCTGGTATACGCCACGGCGCTGCTGCTGGTACTGGTGATCGCGACATTGAACCTGTCGGCCGTTTATATCCGTAACCACCTGCGCGAGAAGTACAAAGCGCTGGATAGCTAATTACCGCCGCACCTACAGAGCGGCGACACCGCTGGCCCATCTTGTGAGGCCAGCGGCTCACTGAACCGAATTTGTTAGCACAGGGAGCCTCCCATGCAGCACGAAGCACACACTCACGGCATCAACATGTCGGCCCTGGGCCGCGACAAACAGAGCCTGAGCCTCGAGCAGGAAACCGTGGCCATCGAAGTGCCGGGCCTGAGCCTGTTCTACGGTGAAAAACAAGCGCTGTACGACGTCAGCATGAACATCCCGAAACAGCGCGTGACCGCCTTTATCGGTCCGTCCGGCTGCGGCAAGTCCACGCTGCTGCGCACCTTCAACCGCATGAACGACCTGGTGGATGGCTGCCGGGTCGAAGGCGCGATCAATCTGTATGGCAACAACATCTACCGCAAGGGCGAAGACGTGGCCGAGCTGCGTCGCCGGGTCGGCATGGTGTTCCAGAAGCCGAATCCGTTCCCGAAAACCATCTACGAAAACGTGGTTTACGGCTTGCGCATCCAGGGCATCAACAAAAAGCGCATCCTCGACGAAGCCGTCGAATGGGCGTTGAAAGGCGCGGCGCTGTGGGACGAGGTCAAAGACCGTCTGCACGAATCGGCACTCGGCCTGTCCGGTGGTCAGCAGCAACGTCTGGTGATTGCCCGCACCATCGCCGTGGAGCCGGAAGTGCTGCTGCTCGACGAACCGTGCTCGGCACTCGACCCGATCTCCACGCTGAAAGTCGAAGAGCTGATCTACGAACTGAAATCCAAATTCACCATTGTGATCGTGACCCACAACATGCAACAGGCCGCGCGGGTTTCCGACTACACGGCGTTCATGTACATGGGCAAACTGGTGGAGTTCGGCGACACCGACACCCTGTTCACCAATCCGGCGAAGAAGCAGACCGAAGACTACATCACCGGTCGTTACGGCTAGTAAGCGGTTGTTGCTCACTGAACTGACGCTGCGGTCCACCGCACCTTACCGGACGCTCCAAGGACGCCAACATGATTAGTAAAGAAGGCCTTACCCATCACATCTCCCAGCAGTTCAACGCTGAGCTTGAGGAAGTGCGCAGCCACCTCCTGGCCATGGGCGGGCTGGTCGAGAAGCAGGTCAACGACGCGGTCACCGCGCTGATCGAGGCCGACTCCGGCCTGGCCCAGCAAGTGCGCGAGGTCGACGACCAGATCAACCAGATGGAACGCAACATCGACGAAGAATGCCTGCGCATTCTGGCCCGTCGTCAGCCGGCGGCGTCGGACTTGCGTCTGATTATCAGCATCTCCAAATCGGTGATCGACCTCGAGCGTATCGGCGACGAAGCCACCAAGATCGCCCGTCGGGCCATTCAGTTGTGCGAAGAAGGCGAAGCGCCGCGCGGTTATGTCGAGGTTCGCCACATCGGCGACCAGGTGCGCAATATGGTTCGCGATGCCCTGGACGCATTTGCCCGCTTCGACGCCGACCTGGCGCTGTCGGTGGCGCAGTACGACAAAATCATCGACCGCGAATACAAGACCGCGCTGCGCGAACTCGCCACCTACATGATGGAAGACCCGCGCTCTATCTCGCGTGTCTTGAGCATTATCTGGGTGCTGCGTTCCCTTGAACGCATCGGCGACCACGCGCGCAATATCTCGGAACTGGTGATTTACCTGGTGCGCGGCACCGACGTGCGTCACCTGGGCCTCAAGCGCATGAAGGAAGAAGTGGAAGGCACAAGTGCCGAAACCGCTAATGTTCCGGACAAAGCTGACGATAAGTAAGGTTGCCCAAGAAAAAGCGCCCGGCCCCTTGGCCGGGCGTTTTTGTTTGTGTGGCTTTTGAACTGAAAAGCCGAATTGAAATGCAGCACCCGCGAACGAAAAGTCCCGGCGTGACTGAAGAGTTTTGGCAAAGTGCCATCAGCCAGCGTTATGCTTGCCGGGATTTTTAAAGGGGTGTTGGATGAGCAAGATCAGTGTGTTGGTCGTGGACGATGCGTCGTTCATTCGTGACCTGGTAAAAAAGTGCCTGCGTAACTACTTCCCGGGGATCCGGACCGAAGATGCAGTCAACGGTAAAAAGGCCCAGGCCATGCTGGCCAAGGAAGCGTTCGACCTGGTTCTGTGCGACTGGGAAATGCCGGAAATGTCCGGTCTGGAGTTGCTGACCTGGTGCCGCGAGCAGGACAACCTCAAGACCATGCCGTTCGTGATGGTGACCAGCCGTGGCGATAAAGAGAACGTGGTCCAGGCGATCCAGGCCGGGGTTTCCGGCTACGTCAGCAAGCCGTTCACCAACGAGCAGCTGCTGACCAAGGTCAAGCAGGCGCTGAACAAGGTTGGCAAGCTCGACACCTTGATGAACAGTGCGCCGACTAAAATGAATTCGGCGTTCGGTAATGATTCCCTCAGCGCATTGACCGGCGGTAAAGCGGCGGTAGTCGCACCCTCGGCTGCAGCGGTCAACCCGTTTGCCAAACCTGCCGCCGCAGCGCCAGCCCCGGCTGCGGCGCCGTCTCGCGGCCTGCTCAACAACCCACCGATCAAGGCGCCTGCCGCTGCCTCCGCATCAGCTGGCGGTCGTGGCCAAGGTCAACTGCGCCTGTCGAGCGGCACTCAGCAATGCGTGATCAAGGCCTTGAGCATCAAGGAAGCGCTGCTGGTGGTGAAACGCACCGACACCTTGCCGCAAGTCCTCGACAACGCCGTACTCGACCTGGAGCAGGGCGACAACGCCGAAACTGCCCGCCTCAACGGCTACCTGCACGCCATCGTCGCCCACGAACCGAAACCCGACAGCGAGTGGCTGCAACTGACCTTCCGTTTTGTCGACCAGGATGCGCAGAAGCTCGACTACATCTCCCGCCTGATCGCCCGTGGCACTGCGCAGAAGCACTTCGTACCCGGCGCGTAATCTTCGCCGCCTGACAGTCCGTCTTCGCGGGCAAGCCTCGCTCCAGATTCACCGTTTACCAAGGAGCGAGGCTGCCCGCGAAGAGGCCATCGAAATCACCGCACATCTTCTGAACTGCCCATTTTGAAACATCTGCCGACTACGCGGGTCCATTTCTGCTGCTAGGCTCCTTTCCAGGCCTACTCAACAGAATTTTGCCCATGCTCGCGCGCCTGCTGTTTTTCTGTGGTCTTTTCATGGCCTCCACCTCGGTTGTGGCCATGACGATCTACAGGTCCACTAATGCCAGTGGCGTGGTCTCTTACAGTGATCGCCCCACCAAAGGTGCGAAGGTGTTCGTTTTTCGCGACCGAATGGTCGAACACCTTGAGCGGCAGGTGTACCTCGACATCAAGAGGCTGAATGGCATGGACAGCGTGTTCGTGCGCAACGACCTGTATGCGCCGGTCGAGATCGAGCTGAGTTTCGACAGACTGCAGAACGTCAGCGGAGCGCCGAGCCGACCGATCCGGCGGGTGATGCCGGCGCGCAGTAACCTTCGTCTGGCCCTGCTCACGCCGACGAAGGCCGGAAGGCCGATTGTGTATACCCCAAGGTTCGCATATTCCTTGGGCGACCCCTCAGGGGCGGCCATGGCCTATCGATATCCATTGCCCTGGCGTGGCGGGCCGTTTCGCCTGAGTCAGGGCGCCAATGGCCAATACAGCCACTACGGGCCGAAGAATCGATATGCGATGGACATCGCCATGCCCGAAGGCACGCCGATCATCGCGGCGCGCGGCGGGGTGGTGGTGAAAACCGAGAATGGTCAATCCGGACGCGGCAACGACCCGTCGGGCAATTTCGTGCGGGTGTTACACGACGATGGGACCATGGGCGTTTACCTGCACCTCAAGAAAGGTTCTGTCTGCGTACGGGAAGGTCAGCGAGTGGTAGTGGGCAGCGCGCTGGCGCTGTCGGGCAACACCGGCAACAGCAGCGGCCCGCACCTGCACTTCGTGGTGCAGCGCAATACCGGGTTGGGGCTGGTGTCGATTCCGTACCAGTTCAATCAACCGGTAGGTACATTGCCCAACTTTGCGTTGGGCAAGCAGTGAAGGCAACGAGGATTGTGTCGAGGGAGCTTGCTCCCGCTCGGCTGCGCAGCAGTCGTAAACCAGTGAATGCAGTATGCCTGGATGAACGCGGCTGCGGGATTTGGGGCCGCTTCGCGACCCGGCGGGAGCAAGCTCCCTCGCCATAAGAACCCGCTCACCACCGAACGCACGCTTAATCGAGCATCAACACCTTGGCCAATATGATCTTCGGCCCTTTCATCTTTTTGATGATGATCCGCAATCCTTCGACTTCCAGCACTTCTTCCTCTTCCGGCACCCGTTTCAGGGTTTCGTAGACCAGCCCGGCGAGGGTTTCGGCTTCGATGTGGTCCAGGTCGATGCCCAGCAGGCGTTCCACCTTGAACAGCGGCGTATCGCCCCGCACCAGCAGCTTGCCCGGCTGATACGCGAGAATCCCGCGTTCGGCCTTGCGGTGTTCGTCCTGAATGTCGCCCACCAGCACTTCCAGCACGTCTTCCATGGTCAGGTAGCCGATGATGTTGCCGTCGGCTTCCTCGACCACGGCGAAATGCGAGCCGCCCTTGCGAAATTGTTCCAGCAGTTGTGACAGCGGCATGTGCCGCGACACGCGCTCCAGCGGCCGGGTCAGTTCGGCGAGGTTGAACGACTCGGGAATGTGATCCAGGGCGGCGAGTTCGAGCAGCAGATCCTTGATGTGCAGCAGACCGACGAACTCCTGGCGCCCGCTGTCGTATACCGGGTAACGGCTGAACTTGTGACGACGGAACAGCGCCAGAATTTCCTTGAGCGGTGCGTTGAACTCAAGCGTGACCAGGTCTTCCCGGGAATTGGCCCAGTCGACTACTTCCAGCTCGCCCATTTCCACCGCCGAGGCCAGTACGCGCATGCCTTGGTCGCTCGGATCCTGGCCACGGCTGGAGTGCAGGATCAGCTTCAGTTCTTCACGGCTGTAATGGTGCTCGTGGTGCGGGCCGGGTTCACCTTGTCCAGCGATGCGCAGGATCTGGTTGGCGCTGGCGTTGAGCAAGTAGATGGCCGGGTACATGGCCCAGTAGAACAAGTACAGCGGCACCGCCGTCCACAGCGACAGCAACTCGGGTTTGCGAATGGCCCAGGATTTCGGCGCCAGTTCACCGACCACGATGTGCAGGTACGAAATGATGAAGAACGCAGTGAAGAACGAAACTGCCTTGACCACTTCAGCGGAATCTACGCCCACGGCACTCAGCACGGGTGCCAGAAGGTGCGCGAACGCCGGTTCGCCGACCCAGCCCAGCCCCAGAGAGGCGAGGGTGATACCCAATTGGCACGCTGACAGGTAAGCATCGAGCTGACTGTGCACCGTACGCAGGATGTGCCCGCGCCAGCCGTGCTGTTCAGCGATGGCTTCGACCCGGGTCGAGCGCAGTTTGACCATGGCAAACTCCGCCGCAACGAAAAAGCCGTTGAGCAAAACCAGGATCAGAGCAAAAAGAATCATGCCGAAGTCGGCGAATATTGTTGCGAGGGTCAAACCAGGGGAAGGGTCCATGATGGAGTTTTGCGGGTTCCGTATATTCGAAAGAAAGAAAAAAGTGCGCCTGAAGAGCAGGCACAAGTCAGCCAATGTAGCGGCTGACTGAGTGATTGCCTAGTGGCGAGTGCTGGTCGGTATCAGTCGGCGGCGCTGATGACCCGGGATTTGGTGACCTGGGCTGGCGCAAAATGGCAGGTAAACGTGCTGCCGTGCCCCGGCACACTGCTGATTTCCATGCGTGCCCGGTGGCGCAGCAACACGTGTTTGACGATGGCCAGTCCCAGCCCGGTGCCACCGGTGTTGGAATTGCGGCTGGAGTCGACACGGTAGAAGCGTTCGGTCAGGCGCGGCAGGTGTTTGCTGTCGATGCCGATCCCCGAATCTTGCACGCTCAGGTGTGCGCCTTGCTCGTCACCCCACCAGCGAATGCGGATATTGCCCTCGGCCGGGGTGTATTTCACCGCGTTGAACACCAGGTTGGAAAACGCACTGCGCAATTCGGCTTCGCTGCCCTTGAGCAGAATCGTCGGATCGGCTTCCAGGGTAATGCGCTGATTTTTCTGGCCTGACAGCTGCTGGGCATCGCTCTTGATCGATTGCAGCAAGCCATCGACGGCCACCGGTTGGTTGTCCGACGGGTAATCGGTGGCTTCCAGTTTGGCCAGTAGCAGCAAATCGTTTAGCAAGGTTTGCATGCGCCCGCCTTGCTGCTGCATTTGCTGCAGGGCACGGGTCCAGCGCGGATTCACGTCCTCGACGTTATCGAGCAGGGTTTCCAGGTAGCCGCAGATCACCGTCAGCGGTGTGCGCAGCTCGTGGGATACGTTGGCGATAAAGTCTTTACGCATCTGCTCCAATTGATGGATACGCGTCACGTCGCGCACCAGCATTAAGTGCTCGTTGTTGCCGTAGCGGGTGATGTACAACTGAATGCGCAGGCGATCGTTGATCGGCGACGGGATTTCCAGTGGCTCGGCGTAGCTGTCCTGCTCGAAATATTCCTTGAAGCGCGGATGGCGCACCAGGTTGGTCACGGGCTGGCCGCTGTCTTGAGGCGTCTTGAGACCCAGCAGGGTTTCAGCCGCGCGGTTCCACCACTCAAGGTTGCCATCGCTGTCGAGCATGATCACCGCGTCTTTCAGCGCGGCGGTGGATTCCTGGACCCGGTCGATCACCGCTTGCAGGCGCCCGCGTACCCGTTGGTCGCGACGTTGCAGGTGATAGATGCTGTCGAACACTTCGCCCCACAGGCCATAGCCGTCGGGCGGTGCTTCATCGGGCTGGTGCAGGCGCAGCCATTCGTGCAGGCGCAGCAACTGCTTGAGGGTCCAGGCCAGGTAAAGACCCAGACCCACGGCGAGGCTCCAGCCGTAGTAGCCGGAAATCAGGCCGATCACCAGGCAAGCGGTGACCAGCAACAGCATGTGGCGAATCAGGGTGCCATGCCAGTTTTGATTCACGGAAAATTTGCATCCTTGTCAGCGAGTCTTCAGGCCTTGGTGGAAAACCGGTAGCCGGTGCCGCGCACGGTTTGTACCAGATTTTCGTAGGCATCGCCGAGGGCTTTGCGCAGGCGACGGATGTGCACGTCGACGGTGCGCTCTTCAACGTAGACATTGCCGCCCCAGACCTGGTCCAGCAACTGGCCGCGGGTGTACGCGCGTTCCTGGTGGGTCATGAAGAATTGCAGCAAGCGGTACTCGGTCGGGCCCATCTCGGCGGGTCTGCCGTCGATGGTCACGCGGTGGCTGATCGGGTCCAGCAGCAGGCCGCCGACTTCGATCGGCGCTTCGCCATCGGTCGGGCCGGCGCGGCGCAGTACAGCTTTCAGCCGCGCAACCAGTTCGCGCGGGGAAAACGGTTTGGTGATGTAGTCATCAGCGCCGACTTCCAGGCCCTGGATCTTGTTGTCCTCTTCGCCCTTGGCGGTGAGCATGATGATCGGGATGTCCCCGGTCAGTTCATCGCGCTTGAGGCGGCGGGCCAGTTCGATGCCGGAGGTGCCGGGCAGCATCCAGTCGAGCAAAATCAGGTCCGGCTTGCGGTCGACGATAATGGCATGGGCTTGCTGGGAGTTCTCCGCCTCCAGGCAGTCATAGCCGGCCATTTCCAACGCAACGGCGATCATTTCGCGAATGGGCGCTTCGTCGTCGACGATCAGAATGCTCCTGCCAACCATGCCTTAATCCTCTTGTCATTTAACTGTCTTGCGCCGCATTAGATAACGGAATTATTGCAGTCGTGTGACAGTATTTTAGCCGCCCTGCGATTGTCGCGATCCTGAACTAAGCTCTAATTCCGAATCCTGACAACCACAAGAGGAAGGTTTCCATGAATCACATTGCTCAATCCTGGAAGGTCCTGCTGGTCACGGCTGCGCTAACGCTGCCATCCTTGGCCTTCGCGGCAGAACCGGCCATGATGAAAGACGGGATGATGGTCGATCACAAGGGCATGACGGTGTACACATACGACAAGGACTCAGGCGGTAAGTCGATGTGCAACGGCGAGTGCACTGAATACTGGCCGCCAATGATGGCGCCGGCGGGCGCCAAGCCCGAAGGCAAGTGGAGCACGATCAAGCGTGACGACGGTAAGATGCAGTGGGCCTATGATGGCAAGCCGCTTTACACCTTCATGAAGGACAAAAAACCCGGTGATATGGCAGGCGACAATATGAAGAACGTCTGGCACATCATGCGCGAGCATAAATAAGCGATTCGCCTGCGCCGTAAACAGTTCGCGGCCTGCAGTCGCTCCATCCCTCTGTTGGAGCTGGCACAGGCTGCGATCTTTTCCAACGGTCAACGCAACGCGTAATCCAGCACAATCCCCACGAAAATCGCCAACCCGGCCCAGTGGTTGTGCAAAAACGCCTGGAAGCAGCGCATCCGGTCCTTGCTGCGGGTGTACCAGAACTCCCACCCAAAACAGCCCGCTGCCACCAGTAGCCCAAGGTGGAACCAGCCGCCGAGATGGAATTTCGAACCTGCCAGCAGCAAACACCCCAGTGCCAATCCTTGCAGGGTCAGAATGATCGCCCTGTCGGCGTCGCCAAACAGAATCGCCGTGGATTTCACCCCGATCTTCAGGTCGTCATCGCGGTCGGTCATGGCGTAATAGGTGTCGTAGCCCACGGTCCACAACAGGTTGGCGATCCATAGCAACCAGGCCGCTGCCGGCAGTTCACCGGTTTCGGCGGTGAACGCCATGGGCATACCCCAGGAGAACGCCGCGCCCAGCACCACTTGCGGGTAATAGGTGTAGCGCTTCATGAATGGATACGTGAACGCCAGGGCCAAGCCGCCCAGCGACAGCCAGACAGTCGTCGCGTTGGTGCACAACACCAGCAGGAAACTCACGCCCATCAGCACCGCGAAGAACACCAGGGCTTCTTTCGAGCTGATCTTGCCGCTCACCAGTGGCCGCTGTTCGGTGCGTTTCACGTGGCCATCGACCTTACGGTCTGCCCAATCGTTGATCACACAACCGCCGGCGCGGGTCAGTACCACGCCGAGCACGAAAATCACGATATTGGCCAATGACGGGGAACCTTCACCGGCAATCCAGAGTGCCCACAACGTCGGCCACAGCAGCAAATAAATGCCGATCGGCTTATCCATGCGGGTCAACTGAATGAAATCCCAGGCCCGAGGATTCAAGCGATTCAGGGACTTGAGCAGGCTCTGGTACATCAGCAATTCTCCGGATGGGCGCGGGTGGCGTTCCACAAGGTCGGCAGGAAGATCTCGGCCACCAGCACGCTCAAGGCGCCACGATCGAAGCGCGAGCGCCGGCCCCACAGTTCAGGCGCCTGAGCCTCCATCGGCAACCATGCTTGAGGATAGTGACAAACCTCGATGGCCCGACGCTGAAACGCCTGATCGCAAAACAGCAATTCGCCCAGAGAGCGGCTGCCCAATTCATCCATATGCAACCCGTCGCCCTGCAGCGCGCTACGCGCCGCCACGCTGCGGGCGAACACCCAGGCTTCACCGTGGCCGCGCAGATACACCTCACGCACCCAACCTTCGCTGCCTTCGGCCAGCTCCAGCGCGGCACATTCATCGGTGCGCAGCGATTGCCAGCCTTCGAACAGCGGCGTGACGCTGAAACCGTCATTCGACAAGCGGATCAGGCGCCGGGTCAGCGATCCTTCATCGAACAACCAATCGAGCGTAGACGTGTCGGGGAGGGGCGTCAGTTGGCTTCGAGGGAGCCAGAGCGGCATCGGGGAGGGAGATTTTGAGTGCGGCACAGTGAGTCATTATTGGCAGCAAATGAGGCGGCGAGCTTACCATGTCAGACGGCGATTTTGATTGATCCGGCCTGCCGTTGCGCCGAACAGGCTTGCATCTGCCGGGCGCGATCAGTACAAAACGCCCTGAGCCGGACGGCAGCGTTCCACCTATCGACCGTTCGCGCCGGCAAAAGCCTGAATCCCGAGGAAATACCTGAATGAAAAAGTGGCAATGTGTGGTCTGCGGCCTGATCTATAACGAAGCCGAGGGCTGGCCGGACGACGGTATTGCGGCGGGCACACCGTGGCAGGACGTGCCGGAAGACTGGCTGTGCCCGGATTGCGGCGTGGGCAAGATGGATTTCGAAATGATTGAAATCAACTAAGACAAGCAAGGAGCAAGGAATGAACGCACCTGTCGTGATCGTCGGCACTGGGCTGGCTGGCTACAATCTGGCCCGGGAGTTTCGCAAACTCGATGGCGAAACCCCGCTGCTGCTGATTACTGCAGATGACGGACGCTCCTACTCCAAGCCGATGCTCTCCACCGGCTTCGGCAAGAATAAAGACGCCGACGGCCTGAGCATGGCCGAACCGGGCGCCATGGCCGAGCAATTGAAGGCCGAAGTGCGTACCCACACGCGCATCAGCGGTATCGACCCAGGCCATAAGCGCCTGTGGATTGGTGAAGAGGCGGTGATCTACCGCGACCTGATCCTGGCCTGGGGCGCGGAAACCGTGCGGGTGCCGATCGAAGGCGATGCCGCTGACGCCGTTTTCCCGATCAACGATCTTGAAGACTACGCACGCTTTCGCGCGGCCGCGGCCGGCAAACGTCGGGTGTTGCTGTTGGGCGCCGGTTTGATCGGCTGCGAATTCGCCAACGACCTGATTCTCGGTGGTTACGAGGTGCAACTGGTTGCACCGTGCGAACAGGTCATGCCGACCTTGCTGCACCCGGCGGCGGCCGCTGCGGTCCAGGCCGGCCTGGAAAGCCTGGGCGCGCGCTTCCACCTCGGGCCGGTGCTCAATCGCTTGCAGCGAGTGGCAGACGGCCTGGAGGCGCACCTGTCCGACGGCCAGGTCATCCCTTGCGATGTAGTGGTCTCGGCCATCGGCCTGCGCCCGCGCATCGACCTGGCGGCCGCTGCCGGGGTGCAGGTCAATCGCGGCGTGGTGGTCGACCGTCACCTGAAAACCTCTCACGCCAACATCTACGCCTTGGGCGACTGCGCCGAGGTCGACGGGCTGAATCTGTTGTACGTCATGCCCCTCATGAGCTGTGCGAGAGCGCTGGCCCAAACCCTCGCCGGAAACACTACAGCGGTGAGTTATGGCCCGATGCCGATCACGGTGAAAACACCGGTCTGCCCATTGGTGGTTTCGCCGCCACCACGGGGTGCGGAAGGCGTCTGGACGGTCGAAGGGCAGGGCGCGGACATCAAGGTGCTGTGCCGCGACAGCGCCGGCCAATTACTGGGCTATGCCCTGACAGGCGCGGCGGTGATGGAAAAACTCGCCCTGAACAAAGAGCTTCCCGCCTTGCTGGCGTAAATAGCGGTCGTTCTGTCGGAATCACCCCGCTTTTGCCCCCACAAAGGTCGCGGGGAGACTGGCGCCGGTCTTAAGCGCGTGCCATCCTCACTCCCGTCTGCCGCAGAGTAGAGCCTGCGGCGCCTTGGGCGCTGTTCCAACGAGAACAGCACGGACATAACAACAAAAAACCGTCAAAGGGGCTTCACTAATGCGTAAACCAGAACTCGCTGCTGCAATTGCAGAAAAAGCAGACCTCACCAAAGAACAGGCCAACCGCGTCCTCAACGCCGTTCTCGAAGAAATCACCGGCGCTCTGCACCGCAAAGACAGCGTCACGCTGGTGGGCTTCGGCACCTTCCTGCAACGCCATCGCGGTGCACGTACGGGCAAAAACCCGCAGACCGGTGAGCCAGTCAAAATCAAGGCCAGCAACACTGTTGCGTTCAAGCCAGGCAAATCGTTGAAAGACAGCGTTAATCCGTAACACGCACCGACTTCCCGCACAGCGGGCGAGCGGGATAAAAAATGGGCACGCCAACGAGGTTGGGTGCCCATTTTTTCTGTCTGGCGGATCAGCCGACTCGGCTTTGTTTCCTGGCGAGAATCGCTGCTATTTCCGGCTCATTCAGGTGATCCAGCGCGCGCTCTACCAACAAATGCACCCCGTCGGCCAGGCGGCTGAGCGACAGGGCTACGGAGCGGCGTGAACCGTCCACGTCGTCGGCGAGGTCGGCGGCGATGGCGCTGATGGACAAGATATCTTCCGAGGCATTGGCGAGGAGGGCTTCAGTGTTGATGCCCGGGCAGACGCTGAAGAGTTGGCCTTTGCGTTTCGGTGGCTTTGGTTCGGCTGGTGGGAAGTGATGGTCGAGGGCGCGTTCGGCGGCGTCGTTGAGTTTCTTTGAATCGGGGCTTACGTATGGGGAGACCGGGTCGGTGTCCGGTGGGTTGGGTGTAACTTTAAACATGATCTTCAATTCCTTGAGTGATGCTGACACCACTTCGCCGACTAAACGAAGGGGGTGGCGGCTGTACGCAGGTTAGTCGGACCGGGGAATTGAAGAAGCCGGCGCACCCGAAGGTGCCCTACGCACAGCTACCATCAAATGCAGGTAGGAAATACCTGTCTGACGGACGCTTGTACAACTTCAATTACCAGCGGGCGACTAAACCCGACCACTGACGATCAGTGACACGAATCAAGTTACCGACCGGCCCCAAAGCGCACAAGCCGGCGGATTCTGGCGTAGCCGTAGGCAACGACGCAAGGTGTTGTAGCTTTCACGACGTTACCTACAACGCTTTTAAACAAGCACTGTCAGGCATTGGTGTGGGATCGATTGGAAAACCATTTTTGATCAGGATTGGGGTTGCCTACGTAATCGTCAGGCAGGAGGTACCGTTGATCTCGGTGAATACTTCTTTGGGGCCTACTTGTTACCTACCTCTAGAATTTGATTTGCCAAAGCCAAATCAAATTGTTTGTTTCCGAATATTGATTTGGTTGCGAGGACTTTTTTGAAGAGGTCTGAGTCCAGGCTCAGGTCATTTTTTTGCGCTGCGAATAATGCGGTTAGAAAGGGGTACGCATAGTTGTCAGGTTCGGCCAATACGTCATAAATTAATGAGGGCGTGCTAAGGGTGCAGTTCTCTGCCTTTGACAAGTAAAATTTTATCAGTCGTTCGTTTATTCTTTTGACTGCTGTGCTTATTTCATCAGGTGATGGGGTTCTAATGATTCCGCCCAGCTCGTCACCAAACTGTTTTGTTTCTTCCGACAATGAACTTTTCGACAAAAAAGATGAGTTCAACAGTCGGCTCTGATAGGGCGGTGATTGGTTTATGCAGAAGCTAAATGCCTCGCATGTATAAACCTCCAGGCCCGCATAGTAGCCATCGGACTTGGTCAAGTGTTGTATGTAAATCTCCCCGCACTTTTCCTTGGAGATAAGTAGGCAAAGTTTGTTTTTGCTTGCTTTCAGGTCCAAGTGGGGCGACGTTATCTTTTTTAGCTCCGCCAGTAATTCCTCTTCCAAACTTTTACGAATTTCTATGCTCATTATGTTCACTCGTAGATAGACCCCGAATCAAGATTCAGGCAAAAGAAATTGCCGCCCCAGCCATTCGCGAAAGGTAGAAGCTGCGCAAAAACTGTAATAAGCACCGGCCGTCAGCAGGTTGGCGGCGAGGTCGTACTCGAAATGCTTATGCACGGTAGCCGGCGTCATTGACGGTTGGCTGGTGAGTTCGGCATTGTCGCGTAGCGACCATTGCGGCAGGTAAAACGATCCTCGTATTGGTTGTTCAGCCTGTGAGTTCGGCAATGAATTCTTCAAATGAGCTGCATACAAATGCCAACTCTTTTTCATCCATCAAAAAAAGGTAGATGTTTCCATAGTCATCATCCTTGACTGACAGAAGGAAAGAGTTCCCGCCTTGATCGTAGGCAAAGGGGATCATTTCTTTTAATGACGGAATATCATCAGTTAAATCATCATGAACAACTTCAATGGGTACTTCGCCGTATTTGATTGGTGTGAATCCGCCCAACAAAAACTCGTTGTCGCTTTTACTCTCAGGTAAATAGCCGCCATTGTTCCTTAGATAAAACTCTTTAAAGGCTGTTGGTAATGGCACGCTGAATTTTTTTTCGAATTCATTTAGGTCCTGCACGGAGAGGGCATGTTCGGACTCTTCGAGGGTCAACCGCATTTGAGCGCTCCTTTTGTCTTGCTCTTGAAACGAGCTGGGTGAGTATAGGCCTTGCCTGTAGCAGCCTTGTATTGGGCTACGCCGCCATTGTGGCTTATGCCACTGTGGGCGTTTTGCTTGATGAGCTGCATAGTGCCTTTGTTGGTCTTGGGATCGTAATCATCCAAGTGATGCCAGACATGACCGGCCGGCGTTGTTTTTTGACTCAACTTGGCCGCCTTGTTTGCGGCCTCGAAGTCTTTGCCATAGTCACCAGTGTATTCAATTCTGACGATTGGATTAACGCCGGGCTTCTTGTTGTAAAGAGCATTACTTTCTGAGTAGTCGAGACCTCCGCCGGGGGTCTTCGTAACGCCTGTGTAGCCGCGGTCTTTCAGTTTTACCAGCGGGTCGACTGCAAGGCCCAGAGGGTCAGCATAGCCGATAGGGTTGGGTGCGTAAGAGTAAAAATTAAGGCCTCCGGCCAGGCCTATCGGATCTGGTGTCGTAAAGCGACCAACGTCAGGATCGTAGAACCGTAGGACGTTGTAGTGCAATCCGATTTCACGGTCGAGGTATTGTCCCTGGAATCTCAGATTTTGTTCTTCGATGAAGTAGGGTTCACGGACTTCCTGGATGGTGTTGCCCCACACCTCAAAACAAGCTTGCCAGACGCTATGTCCGTCGTCCTCTGTGAGCTGTTCCGGCAGGCCGTTCAGGTCATTGTGGTAATAACGGACTTTCTGATGAGCGCCCTGTCCATCAATTCGTGCAAGTGGTTCATAGGTGTTGCCTGCATAAAGATAGAGGCTGGTCTGGCTGTACCGACTCTCCTGCAACAAGCGCATTCCATCCCAAATAAAACGAGTCTGGGAGAGCGGCCGGTTGTCAGAGGTGTATTCGGTTTTCTCTATACGACGGCCCAGTGGGTCGTATTTCATCCGCACAACGGTTTGGTGAATGCCGTTTTGATTCTGCACTTCAACCAAACGATTATCTGCGTTGTAGAAGAAACGTTGGGTTCCGCGATTGGTGCTGCGCTTCTCAACGACTCGGCCAAACGCGTCGTAGCAATAACGCTTGTCCTGATAGGTCAGCAGTTTGTTGTGCACCACCAGCCCTGCGCCGGGCTGTGGGCCGTCCAGCAGATTGGCGGCGGCGTCGTAGGCGAAGGTTTCGCGCTGGCCGTGCAGGCTGTCCTGGCTGGCGATGATGCGGCCGGTGGCGTCGTAGTGCAGCAGTTGGCGGTGTTGCGCGGCCGGTTGCTGGTCGAGTTTGCCGATCAGGTTGTCGGCGGGGTCGTACTCGAAATGTTTCTGCACCGCTGCCGGCATCAGCGAGGGCTGGCTGCTGTGTCGGCGTTGGCGTGAGCGTAAACGTCCGCTGCGGTCGTATTCGCTGCGGGTGCTGATCTGGCCTTGGGTGCGCAGCACTTCGCGGTGCAGGCGGTCGCATTCTTGTGGGCTTTGGCACCGTAACCGGCCACCTCACCTTCTTTTAGCAGGGTCAATCCACCCGGTGGAGTTGGGAGCCCCATATCCGGATCATAAAGCCGGAGCGTGTTGAGTGCAGCCAGGTCTCTCGGTAGAAAAACTTATTCCCGTTTTTTATCCAAACATGCATGTTATGGTTTTCGCTAAAAAGTAAAGCCGGAAGTTGTTTGGCTCTTCCGGCTCCTTTTCTAATCTAGTCTAGAAAGTCATCGTTTTCCAAATAATAAGTAACTGCTTTCAGTAGTTCTTCTTTGCTGGAGTTCGGATGATGTTCTGTTTTATTTTCAATGATCGCTTTGAGTATTGGAGACTCAAGAAATGTTCCGTATTTGTCATCGAACTCCATTTCTTCGTCGTCATTTTCTGCAAGGTAATATTTTTTATTTAGGATGTCGTTTTTTGACTCCAAATCAAAATCAGTATCCACATATAACCAGCCGACATTGGGTAGGTCATTACATTTTTGCAGAAGTTCGTCAAAGCCATTAATGGTTATCATAAGTACTCCTTATTTTCGACATTTCGTACCGCCGCCCCATTTATTTCGACCGCCTTTACCATCAGGGTGGTAGATTTTATGATACGTTTTATGATCATTGAAGTCGGCTAGCTGTAATGAGCCTGGTTTGTTTCCATGATGCCAAGTCATATTGGCTGGGGAGGTTCCTCTGAACGTCCCATTCGGTCGTGGTTGCACATGCTCTACAGTGCCAGGGTATTTAGTTTGCATTTGACGTTTAAAGTCCGGATCTGTTTGCATTCGTTTGTAAACAGATTCATTTGCGCGGCTAAAGTGCTCTGCGTCAGTCATTTTGTATTCGGACGCGTTCAGTGAGTGCTCATGGAACACATGATATTTCCCTAGGTCGCGAGATCCTTCACCATTGTATAGCCCAAGCGGATCTATCCAGGTCAGGGGGTTTGGGGCATAACTGTAAAAATTCAGTCCTCCCGCCAACCCAATCGGATCCGGCGTAGTAAACCGCCCCACATCCGGATCATAAAACCGGAACGTGTTGTAGTGCAGCCCAATCTCCCGATCCAGGTATTGGCCCTGAAACCTCAGGTTCTGCTCTTCGATGTAGTACGGTTCGCGGACCTCTTTAACGGTATTGCCCCAGACCCGATAAGTGGCCTGCCAGACGGTGTGGCCGTCGGTTTCCGAGAGTAGTTCGGGGAGGCCGTTGAGGTCGTTGTGGTAGTAGCGGACTTTTTGTTGCGCGCCCGTGCCATCGACCCGGGCCAGTGGTTGATAGCCGTCATCGGCGTAGAGGTAGAGGCTGCTCTGACCTTTATGTTCTTGCAGCAGACGCAAGCCATCCCAGGTGAAGCGAGTCTGACCCAGAGGGTAGCCGTTCTTGTCGTGTTCGGTTTTCTCGATGCGTCGACCGAGCGGATCGTAAGTCATGTTGACCACGGTTTCGCCGCTGCCACTCTGGTTGCGCACTTCAATCAACCGGCTTTCAGCGTCGTAGGCAAAGCGCTGCAGGCCCCGTTTAGCGCTGCGTTTTTCGATCATCCGGCCAAACGCGTCGTAGCGGTAACGCTTGTCCTGGAAGGTCAGCAGTTTGTTGTGCACCACCAGCCCGGCACCGGGTTGTGGGCTGTCCAGCAGGTTGGCGGCGGCGTCGTAGGCGAAAGTTTCGCGCTGGCCGTGCAGGCTGTCCTGGCTGGCGATGATGCGGCCGGTGGCGTCGTAGTGCAGCAGTTGGCGGTGTTGCGCGGCGGGTTGTTGGTCGAGTTTGCCGATCAGGTTGTCGGCGGGGTCGTACTCGAAATGTTTCTGCACGGCGGCCGGCATCAGCGAGGGCTGGCTGCTGTGTCGGCGTTGGCGTGAGCGTAAACGTCCGCTGCGGTCGTATTCGCTGCGGGTGCTGATCTGGCCTTGGGTGCGCAGCACTTCGCGGTGCAGGCGGTCGCGTTCGAAGTCACTGATGACCTGGCCGTCGAGGTTGATCTGGTGCAGGTGGCCGCTGCCGTAGTACAGGCGATTGAGCCAGCGGCCGTCAGGCAGTTGGGTCTGGATCAGGTTGCCGAGTTCGTCATAGTGATATTGCAGGCTGCCAGCCGCGCTTTGTTCTTCGAGCAACTGGCCGAGGGCGTCGTAGGCGAAGCTCAGGGTTTGTGCGTTGCCCTGGTGGTCGGTGAAGGTGACGGCGGTGAGTTGGTCCAGCGGATCGTAGGTGTAGTCGGTGCGGCCATCGTCGGTGACTTTGGCGATCAGCCGGCCGACGGCGTCGCGTTCCAGTCGATGAACGATGGGGGCCAGGGGCGTCTCGGGGACGATGGCCAAACCGTTGCCGTAAGGCGCCGGAACAGCCGTCACCGCCGCGACGTTATCCAACAGGTCATAGGTGTAGCGCTTGGCGCTGCCATCCAGATCCTGTTGTTCGGTCAGCCGATCGCCGGCATCCCAGGCAAACCGATAACTTTCGCCATTTTCGTTGGTCAGCGCTTGCAGCCGCCCGTAGCTGTCATACCCGAATTGCACCTGCCGGCCATGGGCGTCGGTGCGCTGACGCACCTGGCCGCGACGGTTGTGTTGATAGAGCGTGGTGTGCCCGGCCGGGTCGGTGTAGCCGATCAATTGGCCGCTGACGTCGCGTTGGTACTGCTCGGTACGCCCGTCCGGCAATTGGCTGCTGAGCAGGCGCCCTTGGGCGTCGTAGCTGAATTGGGTGCGTTCGCCGAGGGCATCGGTGATGGTTTGCAGATAGCCCCGGTTGTCGTAGCTGAACCGCGTCGGATAACCCGAGCAATCGATGTGCTCGACCAATTGGCCGAACGGGTTCCAGCGCAGTTTTTTGCTTTTGCCGGTGGCGTCGATGATCTCCACCACCTGGCCGTGGGTGTCATAGCGGTAGCGGGTGATGTGGTCCAGCGGATCGGTTTCGGCGATGCAGTTGCCGCGCTGATCGTAGCGGTACCGCCAGCTGTTGCCGGCGGCGTCGGTGTCCACCAGCGGCAGGGCCCAGAGTTCCAGCCATAAGGTCGTGTCATTGCGGCCCAGCGGGTCGGTTTCGCCGATCAGGTTGCCGGCGTCGTCGTAGCTGTATTCATAGCGACCGCCCTGTGGGTCGGTGGCGCTGAGCAGTTGGCGCTCGTCGTTCCATTCGAACTGCCAGGTCTGGCCGAGGTTGTCGGTGTACTCGGTGATCTGGTGCTGGGCGTTCCAGCGGCGAGTACTGATGCGCTGCAGGCCATCGGTGATGCGCGTTGCACCGGCGACCAGGTCATAGTCGAATTGGTAAGTATCGCCCTCATCGGTCCAGTGCCGGACCACGCGCCACTCCAGGTCTTCGATCAACGCCCATTCATAGAAGCAACGCAGCCCCGTGGGCAACTGGTGCTCGACCATCCGCCGTCCGGCATCGTAGGTGAAACGCCGTTGCACCTGGCCGGTGGCGTCGCGCACTTCGGCCAGGTTGGCTGACTGATCGTAGCCATAACTCACCAACACTTCGCGGTGTTGGTCAGGGTAGACCCGTTCCACCTGACTGACCCGTGCCTGGAGGTAGGTCAATTCCACCTGAACCAAGTCAAAGGTGTCGCGCAGTTTTACAAGGCGTCCGGTGTCGTCATAGTCGAGGTAGATGCGGTTGTCGTTGCGGTCGCCCAATTGATCAAGGCGCAGCAGCGCTGTATTGCCCGGCGTTGGATTGAACAACCGATACATGCCGTCATCGCTTTCAATCAACAACTGCCCATTGACGTGCCGTCGAACGCTCAGCCCTTCACCGGCACTGAACACCGCACCGCCCAAGGGAATCGAACCCATGTCGATGCGCCGGGCCTGCTCATCGGTGTACACCAACGTTTCTCCACCCTCCGGGTGAGGCAGGATTTCAACGCGCACTTCGTAGGACACACTCCAACCCGCGCCAAACAACCCATCGCGACGTTCATCACGGCTGTTGTAGAAGCGCTGCCAATCCATCGGCAAGATGCCGGGCAACACGAAATCCCGCTCTTCATCGCCACCCAGCACCTTGGCCCCGGTCGCCGCATGCACCGGGTTCGACGAGCCCATGGCGGCGTTGGCCATGGCGCTCATGGCGCTGCTGACGGCCATCGACGTCGCGCCACCGATCAGCATGCACGGCAATTTGCTGAAGAACTTTCCCTTGCCACCCTTGAGCATCAGCAACGCGGTGACTGCCAGCCCCACGCCCGGGGTCTTGCCACTGCGGATCTCACGCACCACCACCGAACCGCCACCGATGGTGACGTTGGAGGAAATCAGCCCGGACGACACTACCTTGGCGTCGCAGGTGCTGCGGTCGCCGCTGCGCACGGCGGGCTGGCCGTTGATGGTGACCTTGTCCGAGCCCTCGGCCAGGAACTGCGGCGGCATCGGCGGATGCTTCATGCAGACGAGCAGGTCCAGCGGCTTGGGTACCGCGCCGGGCGCCGGGGTGGCAACGGTGGGGCGCCACATCTGGGAGAAGAAGCTCTCGGCCATGTCCAGATAGCTGGGCTCGGCTTCCGGCTCGGGCGCCTCCAGTTCGGTACCGGCCGGCGCGACATGGGACGGGATCGCCCCGGCGGCGCGGGCGGCGGGAATGTTGTTGGTGAGGGTGTTGGTGGAGCCGGTGAGAATATTTGCCTGCACCGTGGGCGGAAACAGCGCGTTGCTGAAGCTCTCGCACAGGTTACTCAAGCCCTTGTCGGCCCCGGTCTTGCTCATGGCGAGGCCGACGATCGTGCCCACCACCAGGCCGAGTACGAAGCAACCCAACCCGCCAGTGACGACGGTGATGCCGGTGGCCGCCACCACGGCAACAGTGGCCAGCGCGGTAATCGCGATGTTGGCCGCCACTTCCAGTACGCCACCGAGGATGTCGGCCATCATCGAGGTGTGATCGAGCGCGTCGCCCAGTCGGGCGGCCCAGAGTGCGTCAGACATGCAGGGTGCTCATCAGGCCGGAACGTCGAACAGCAGCGAATTCTTGATGGTCGCCCAATGCGCGGCTTCGGCCTCGCCGAGTTTTTCAGCTTTCACGTAGCTCAAGGCGAGCATCTTGCGGGTGCCGGGCAACACCAGCGCCAACTGGTATTGGAAGACTTTGTCGTTGCCCTTGTTGAACTGGCTGCGCAATTCGATGCCTTCGACTTGCTGGTTGGCCCCCAGGCGCACGGCGAAGCCCGGTTGAAAACGCAAGTCTTGCACTTGTTTTTCCAGGCGCTTGAGCTGGTCGTCGAAGTTGCTTTGCAGGGTTTCGCCTTCGGCCAGCAAGCTGCGGCTGACAATCAGCGAAGTGCTCAGCTCAGGGAACTTGAGGATGTTGATCGACGCGTCTTGCAGTTCGCCTGCCGGCAGTTGGAACTGGAATTCATTGATTCGGTAAGTCATGGAGCACAGATCTCGTGATTAGCCCTTGGGCTTGGGAAACGCGGCATTGATGTTGGCGTCGATGCTGGCCTTGACGCCCTGGCCATCAGGCGTGGCGCCAGCGCCGCCGCCGTTGTTCAGGTGCAGCACACCGCCGGTGTTGAACTCCGCATCGCCGCTGGCATAGAAGCTGATTTGCACACCGGTCAGGTTGATCTGGCCGCTGGCATTGAGCTCCAGGATGCTTTCACCACAGACCAGGCGCAGGTTCTCGCCCACTTCAATGACGTAGCTCTGGCTGATGCTGTCGGTCTTGCGCTGGCCCACCGAAAGAATGTCTTCCTGTTTGACGATCCGCAGGCGGTTGTTGCCGATGGTCACCGTCTCGTTATGCCCGATGCTCTTGTTGCGGTCGTGGCCTACCGAGTGGCTTTCATCCACCTCGACCACGATGTCCTGGTTGCGCTCGGCATGGATGTACAACTGCTCGGCGCCCTTTTTGTCTTCCATGCGGATTTCGTTGAAATTCGCCGGTGTACCGCCCTTGCTCGAACGGCTTTTCATGCCGCTCTGGGTGGCGTTTTCCGGTAAGTCGTAGGGCACGGTCTGTTCGGCGTTGTAGACACGGCCGGTGATGATCGGCCGGTCCGGATCGCCTTCGAGGAAGCTGACGATCACTTCCTGGCCGATCCGTGGGATCTGCATCGAGCCCCAGTTTTTTCCGGCCCAGGATTGCGACACGCGAATCCAGCACGAACTGTTTTCGTTGGATTGGTCGTGACGGTCCCAGTAGAAGTGCACCTTCACCCGGCCGAACTGATCGGTCCAGATTTCCTCGCCCTTGGGGCCGACCACCAGTGCGGTCTGCGGGCCTTTGACGATGGGGCGGTGGGTGTTGGGCAGCGGGCGATAGCTTTGTTGGGCGTCGATGCAGGTCAGTCTGCTTTCGAACTGTGCCGACGCTGCGCCGATGCCGGTTTCGCCGCTTTCCTGGGAAATGGAATAGCGGCTGCCGACGATCAGGTATTCGCGGTTCTGGTCCTGGCGGCTGAAGCCAGTGAGGCTGAACAAATGACCCGACCCCAGGCCCCGGGCATTGCCGGCGAGCTCGACCTGTTCGTGCAGGGTCTGCAAGGCTTCGATGCGGGTGCGGGCGTAGTGTTCGCCGTCTTCGCTTTGCACATAGGTGCCGGGGTAGTCGTACAGCGGATAGTCGCCGGCGGTGTGCGGACGGGGCATGGCCGAGCGTACGTCGATTCGCGCGCTGGGGCGCTGGAAGTCATAGTCGTTGAGTTCCAGCGAGCCCGGCTGGACTTCCTGGGCCAGGTGCCAGTCATGGATGTGGTCGCGTTCGCGCTGCTGATCATTCTTGGGGTAGTAGGGCACCGAGGCATAGCCGGGCGCACTGGTATGGGCGCCATAAGCATCGGCCAGCACCAGCACATGACGACCCAGTTCATGGCGGAAGAAATAGTAGATCCCTTCCTGCTCCATCAGGCGGCTGACGAAATCAAAGCTGGTTTCGCGGTACTGCACGCAGTATTCCCACTCGCGATAGGGCCGGCTCAGGGCGTCTTCGAAATCGGAAAAACCCAGGTCGCGAAACACCTGCTTGATGATCTGCGGGATGGTCAGGTTCTGGAAAATCCGGCAATCGGACGTGCGGGTCAGCAGCCATAGCCAGGGCCGCAGCGTGGCCTGGTAGCTGGCGAACTGACCCTGGTCGACGTTCTGGCTGCAACGGGCAACGATGCCATGGAAATGACGCTCGCCACCGCCGTCCAGTTGCAGGCTCAGGCACATGGGTTTGCCGAGTAACTGGTTGAGGTCGATGGCGTTGTCCAGCGAGTGCAGCTGCAGCTCATAGTTGAACAGCCGCCCCAGCTCTTCGCCGCCGTCCATGTCCTTGAGCAGTAGCACCTCCGGCCCCAGGGGGCTGGTGATCTTTGCCAGGCGTGAGAGTTGCTTGAATAGCATCGGTTATCCCGTAATCGTGGCGTCGCTTTCTTCCTGCCGGAACCGAATCCACTGTGGGAGCGAGCCTGCTCGCGATGGCGGGCTGACATTCAACATCGATGCTGAATGTCATGGCCTCATCGCGAGCAGGCTCGCTCCAACATTTACCGTGTTCCGGACCGGTCAGGCCGCGTCGCTGAAGTCGTAGTGCAGTTCTTTATCCCGGGCGCTGATCCGCACGCCTGCCAGCGCTTTGCCTTCGAGCATGCGGGTGAGGAACTCGCGGCTCATGTCCGGCAGCAGGCTGTTGGTCAGGATGGTGTCGATCATTCGCCCACCACTTTCGGTTTCGGTGCAGCGGGAGACGATCAGGTCGATCACCGCATCGTCGTAATCGAAAGCCACTTTGTGGGTGTTCTCCACGCGCTTCTTGATGCGGTTGAGTTGCAGGCGGGTAATGGCCTTGAGCATCTCGTCGCTGAGCGGGTAGTACGGAATGGTCACCAGCCTTCCCAACAATGCCGGCGGGAAAATCTCCAGCAACGGCTGGCGCAGGGCCTTGGCGATTTCTTCGGGTTCGGGCACGTTTTGCGGGTCTTTGCAGACCTGGGCAATCAGCTCGGTGCCAGCGTTGGTGGTCAGCAGAATCAAGGTGTTCTTGAAGTCGATCACCCGGCCTTCACCGTCCTCCATCACGCCTTTGTCGAAGACCTGGAAGAAAATCTCGTGCACGTCCGGGTGGGCTTTTTCCACCTCGTCCAGCAGCACCACGCTGTAGGGTTTGCGCCGCACGGCTTCGGTCAGCACGCCGCCCTCGCCATAGCCGACGTAGCCCGGTGGCGCGCCCTTGAGGGTGGACACGGTGTGGGCTTCCTGGAATTCACTCATGTTGATGGTGATGACATTCTGCTCGCCGCCGTACATGGCTTCGGCCAGCGCCAGGGCGGTTTCAGTCTTGCCTACACCGGAAGTACCCGCGAGCATGAACACGCCAATCGGCTTGCTCGGATTGTCGAGGCCGGCGCGGGAGGTCTGGATGCGTTTGGCGATCATCTGCAGGGCGTGGTCCTGGCCGATGATGCGTTTCTTCAGGTGCAGGTCGAGGTTGAGTACGGTTTCCAGTTCGTTACGGGCCATGCGGCCCACCGGAATGCCGGTCCAGTCGGCGACTACCGAGGCCACGGCCTGGTAATCCACGGTCGGCAGGATCAACGGGGTTTCGCCTTGCAGGGCGCTGAGGCGCTGTTGCAGGTCCACCAGTTTCTCGCGCAAGGCGTGGCTGGTCTCGCTGCCGTCCTCGCTGTCCACCACACCAACGCGCTCGCGCAGGGTGGCGCGGGTGGCGAGCAATTCGTCCACCAGGGTTTTCTCTTCGGCCCAGCGGCTTTCCAGTTCGGTCAGGCGTTTGCGTTCGGCGCTCAGCAGGTTTTCGCTGTTGCTCTGGCGGGCGCCGATGACGATGCCGATGGCGTGCTCGCGGGCGATGATTTGCAGCTCGGTTTCCAGCGCCTCGATGCGGCGACGGCTGTCGTCCACTTCGGCCGGCACGGCGTGCAGGCTGATGGCGACCCGGGCGCAGGCGGTGTCCAGCAGGCTCACGGATTTGTCCGGCAACTGGCGCGCGGGAATGTAGCGATGGGAGAGCTTGACCGAGGCTTCCAGGGCTTCGTCAAGGATCTGCACCTGATGGTGTTTTTCCATGGTCGAGGCCACGCCGCGCATCATCAGCAATGCCTTGTCTTCGGACGGCTCGGCCACCTGCACCACCTGGAAGCGACGGGTCAGGGCCGGGTCCTTTTCGATGTGCTTCTTGTACTCTGCCCAGGTCGTGGCGGCCACGGTGCGCAAGGTGCCCCGGGCCAGAGCCGGTTTTAGCAGGTTGGCCGCGTCTCCGGTGCCGGCGGCGCCACCGGCACCGACCAGCGTGTGGGCTTCGTCGATAAACAGGATGATCGGTTTTGGCGAGGCCTGGACGTCTTCGATGACCTGGCGCAGGCGCTGTTCGAACTCGCCTTTCATGCTCGCGCCGGCCTGCAACAGGCCAACGTCGAGGCTGCGCAGTTCCACATCCTTGAGCGCCGGCGGTACGTCACCGGCGACGATGCGCAGGGCAAAACCTTCGACCACGGCGGTTTTACCGACGCCGGCTTCACCGGTCAGAATCGGGTTGTTCTGCCGCCGGCGCATGAGGATGTCCACCAGTTGGCGGATTTCTTCGTCACGGCCGACAATCGGGTCAAGCTTGCCGCTGCGGGCCTGCTCGGTGAGGTCGACGGTAAAACGCTTGAGCGCTTCCTGCTTGCCCATGGCGCTTGGGGCCATGGCGCCGCTGGCTTCACCGGGCACGCTGCCGGCATTGAAACCATCGCTGGCGCCGAGTGCATTTTCCGGCGAGTCGCCGACGTACTCGTCAAAACGCTCGCTCAGGGCCTCGACCTTGATCTTGTCGAACTCTGCCGACAGTCCCAGTAATCCATGGCGCAGGCTCGGGGTCTTGAGGATGCCCAGCACCAGATAACCGGTACGCACCTGGCTTTCGCCGAACATCAGGCTGCCGTAGACCCAGCCACGTTCCACGGCTTCTTCCACATGGGAAGACAAGTCAGTGATTGACGTCGAGCCACGTGGCAAACGGTCCAGGGCTTCGGTCAGGTCCCGGGCCAGGCGCGCCGGCTCGATATTGAACTGACGGATGATGCGGTGCAGGTCCGAGTCCTGCAATTGCAGCAACTGATGAAACCAGTGGGCCAGTTCCACATAAGGGTTACCGCGTAACTTGCAGAACACGGTGGCGGCTTCGATGGCTTTGTAGGCCACGCTGTTGAGTTTGCCGAACAACGCGGCGCGACTGATTTCACCCATGCTCTTGGCTCCTTGAGGTGTGTGAGGTGTTGGCCTGCTCGGCGTAATGCCGGGCCAGTATTAAGTCCTTGGCATCTGTTGCGGGCCGGCCCAGCCAAATGTTGAACCCCAGGCGGAAACGGCCATTGAGTTGCAGCGCTGGTACTTCGGGCTGTTTCAGAACCAGGTTCAGGTCCCAGTCCAGTTCATGGCCCAGGTACTCGGCCACCCAGGCCACCAACTCATTGAAGGGTTGGCTACCGGGCAGCATGCCCATGTAGTCATCCAGGCTGAGTGGCCCCAGGCGAATGCGGAATTTGTGCTGGCGATCCCAGGCGTAACGGCCCAGGCAAAAATCCACGCCCAATTGATGGGCGCTGACGCCCACGCGGCTACGTTCCGGCAGCTCCAGCCATTGGCCGACGTATTCCTCGATATCCACTGGCACGCCGAAGTACTCGCTGAGAATGGCCTTCAAACCGTCCGGGTAGCGGGTTTGCGCCGACAGATGACCGCTGTAATGCAACTTCGCCGTGTCGGGGATCAGCCCTTGTTTGAGCAGGCTCGGCATGCCCCGGCCGCTCAGTGCTGCCAGGCGTGCCGACCAGTAGTCATCGTCCGGGCGGTCATGGCTGACCGTCGGCCGCGCTTCAGCCCAGGCCCGGTAAAACAGGCTCAGCAGGCGATGGTGGAACACATCCAGGAAGCGTTTGCTGGTGCTGTCGGCGTTGTTGCGCTGGCGTTCGCGCACATATTCGGTGAGGTGCAGCGGCAACGGACCGTTGGGGCCACCGAGGCCGAAAAAGAACTGCTCCAGACGCGCCGGCGAGCCGTCGACGCCCGGCTGCAGCGAGGCCAGGGTCGACGGGGCGAAGGTGCAATCGGCCTGTTGCCCAAGGCGCAGCGGATCATCGGCCAGGCGCGTCGAATGACCCAGGCGCGGCAGCCCGGGCGATTCGCACTCGATGCGCCGCAACGCCTGGAAGAAGTCGTATTCCCAGGGCTCCTGGTGCATCGCGTCCAGGGTATTCACAGGGTCGGACGGCGTCCGGGCTTGGCTTTCCATCGCATGATCTCGCCGCGTTCGGTGGTACGGATCACCGTCTCGGTAAAACTGTTGATCGACACGTAGCGTGCCAGGAAGCGTTCGAACACTGCACCGAGCAAGAAGACCCCAGTGCCGCGAAACGCGTTTTCATCGAATTCCAGGGTGATCTCCAGGCCACGACCAAACACGATCGGGCCGGGCATCGGCAGGCGTCGGGTGCAGGCCTTGCTGCTGACTTCGCGCAGGCCTTCGATCTGCAACTGCAATGCCGCGTCGTTGCTGTCGCCATACAGGCGCAGCAGTTCGCGCAGGGCGGCGGCGCCCTGGCCCTGCTCGCTGAGGGACAAGTAATTCAGCGAGAGCTGGCTGATCAACCGCCAGGCCTTGGCGTCATGGGCATGGCTGGCGCGTGGGCGGCTCGGGCCGGCCACGCAGCGCACCGCCGCTACAGGTGCGCTGTCGGCCAGGGTGAAGTCGGTCTTGCTATGGCCCACGCTCATGAACAGCGGCAAGTCGCGGTTGGTGCACAACGCCGTTACGCCCAGTTGGCGCAGGTCGTGGCGATAGGGCGCCTGCTGGCTATCCACCAGGCTGACAAAGGTTTCGCTGCCGATGTAAGTCGAGCGCGGGCCGTTGCGCCGCTGGCCGCTGGAGAGCATGCGTGGTTCGCGCCGCACCGTGTACCAGGCTTGGTCGCGGCCATAGCGAGACGGATCGCGCACGGCATAGAACGGCAAAAAAGGCTGCTCCGACCCGGTGCCGTGGCCGGTGAGGGTGGTCAGGGAATGAATCTCGAAATCCATCGGCCGGGTGCGGTCGGCGATCACATGGTGTTCATTGACCCGTTCCGACAAGTGAATGCGATCCAGGCGCTTGGGAAACAGGTTGATGGCCGGGGTGCAGAACGGCAGGAACTGCGCCGCACCGACGCTGCCTTCAAGGCTCGGATCGTGACGGTCGAACAGCACGATCAATTCCAGTTCCTGGCCATCACAGCGTTTGACCGCCCGGCTCAACTGGGTGAAGTCGACAAACAGAAAACGGTGGGGCAGGGCGAAGTATTCCTGCAACAGGCGATAGCCCTGGAAGGCCCGTGAAACCACTGGCAGCGCGGCATCGGTATCGTCGAAGCCCTGGGAGCGCAGTGCGTCCTGCGGCAGGCGTTCCACCCAATCACCGCCGGGCTGACGGGCAAACACGGCGCAGACATTGCCCAGCAGCTGTTCGTAAAGGCGGAAGGGCTGCTCGTCTGCGCCATTGAGGTACAGCGGCAGGTTGTCCAGGGCCAGACTGTTGAATGGTAGTTCGGCACCGGTGCGCAGGGTCAGGCGCAGGCCGGCCTTGGCCTTGGGTTCGCTGGCGGCCAGGCGCCCGAGCATGGCGGCCGGGTTGCCGAAGTACTCGGCCTGGCTGACCTGCAACGGCCACAACGTCACCGCATGGGCCGTACGGTATTCACAGCAGGTTTGAGTTTCGCGGCCCAGGGCGGCGCGCAGGACTGTGTCCCGGGGTAGCGCAAAGCCGCTGCTCAGCGAGCCTTCATCGGGGTCGGCCTGCAATTGCACCACAGTCATTGACGGTGTCGGCGCCAGGTAATGGGGGTAAGCGATTTCCAGCAGGTTGTGGGTGAAGGTCGGGTATTCGGCGTCGAGCTTGAGTTGTACCCGTGCCGTCAGATAGGCGAACCCTTCCAGCAAGCGCTCGACGTACGGGTCGGCGCAGTCCATACCGGACAACGTCAGCCGACTGGCGATTTTCGGGTATTCCTGGGCGAACTCCGCCGCGCTTTCGCGCACGTGGTGCAATTCCTGGTTGTACAGTTCCAGCAGGCGCGGGTTCATGAGCGTCTCCGCTGATCGGCGTTGATCACTCGCACATGGCCGGATTCCAGGTCCAGGTCGGTTTGCAGCATCAGGCGCAGCGGCACCGGCTGCGCCCAAAGGTCGCCTTCAATCTCGAAACTCAGGGCGTTGTGGTTCATCTCGGCGGATGCCCGAGCCCGTACGCGCAGGGTATGACGCAGAATCCGCGGTTCGAACGTGGCAATGGCCTGGTGGATCAGCGCTTCAAGCGCCGCGATATCGACATTCGACGCACTGTTGCCGGCCAGCGCCGGCAGCCCGAAGTTGACCACCGAAGTGCCGGCCGGGGTATGCAACGTCGCATCGGCGCCGAGCAATGAAGTGGTGTTGAGCAACCACGCCAGGTCACGCAGCACCGAAGCTTTCAATTGGGTCAGGGATAGTACGCGCTTGTCGGCGCTTTCCTTGGGATTGCTCGGGTCGTCATCGGTCAACCGGTCCAGCAGGGACGGTTGCAGACGATCGCGGGTGGCGATTTCGGTTACCACGTAAAAGGCCCCACATACATTTTTTGGTCCCCGCCCGAGCCGCAGGACGCAAATGCGTTAACTGCTCCCGCCTCCAGGCCTTCAGGCATCTGACGAATAGCCTGCATCTTGCTGAGACAGTCGCGGCTGGGCGCGGGCATATGTTCGCTGCGCCAGACGGCAAATATCGGGATGTCGTTGAAAGTCTCAACTCGCAGTTGCTGCTGTTTATCCAGGCTGAAACTGCAAGGCCATTCCATGTCCAGTTTCATGCGGCTCTGGTCGGGTTTGACCAGCGTGCATTGTCCCTGGTCGTCAATCAGTCGGAGTTGCTGCCCAACAAAAACCGCCTGGGTTGTTGGCATCTCGGCATGTTCGGCCCATGCGCTCAGGCTGATCAAATTCATCGCCAGGCACATGGTGAGCAGGTGCTTTTTCATTGATGACCGATGACTTGGCCATGACTCGGACGCCGGGCAGGAAAGGATTGGATTGGCGCAAGCACCAACCGTCCTCGACGCATTCAACCGGGCCAGCAGGAACGGTTGCAGGCGATCGCGGGTGGCGATTTCGGTTACCACCGGAATAGCGCCGTAAACATTTTCTGGTCTTGCTGGCCGAGCCCGCACATGGCGCTGGGGTTGACCGACGAGGCTTCCAGAACGCCGTTGATTTTGCGTACGGCCTGGGATTTTGTATCGCAGTCTCGACTAGGCGGTGGTTCGGGGACGCTCCGTTCGACCAGGAAGATCGGGACGTTTCTGAACATTTCTACCCGCAATTCACCCTTCGGGTTCAGATTGAAATAGCACGGCCATTCCATACCCAGTACCAGATGAGTCTGGTCAGGTTTGAGCACGGCGCATTGACCGTTCTGGTCGACCAACTTAAGTAGCTGGCCGGCGAACGTTCCTTGAGTGCGAGCGGGCGCGTCGAGTTGGTCTGGGTCGGTTTCAGCGCAGGCATTCAAGCTGATCAGCAGGCCGCACAGGAGTGTCGCTCGGAGCATTGGCCCTATCATGTCAACTCCCAGAACCAGACCTGTCTGGAAAGGAAATCACCATCAAAGAAGCCTTTGGTTCGGCCACGGTTCCATAGATCGATGTGGTCACCTGAACGCTCGCTTTCAGGCTCGTTTGCACGGGAAAAGCAATCCTTGAAGAAAATGATTCCGGTCTTCTGGCTGAGTGTCAGCCGATCGGCTGCGCTGCCACTCAAAATGGTCGGCCGCCCCAAATGGTGTCGCCACAGCCAGTTCGCCAGAGATTCGGCGCCACGGGCATGGTCATGCTTGCATTTGGGGTCGGTGTAGGTCGACTTGTTGACCTTGATGGTCAGCTCGCCATTCAACGCGACACTCATGCGAATCGCGCACTGGTTGCCCCAGGGCTGGTCGCATGGATCCTTGACGGTGGGATAGCTGCTCCACAAATTAATAAACGAAGGCTTGGCCATGACTCAGATACCGGATAGGAAAGGATTGGATTCGAGCAAGCACCAAAACACCCCCGACGCATAACGCCGGGGGCAGGTTCGATCACACCTTGACGTTCTGGCGAACGTTCCAGCCGTACTTGACCGGCCCGCCGTCCTTGGTGCCATCGGCTTTCTGCGGCTGGTAGTCCACTTCCACCTTGGCGAAGTTCAGGGTGACGTTTTCAGTCAGGCGATCATCGTTACCCGAGCCGCCGGTGCTCAGGGACGTGATCAGCACTTCGGACAGGTTGATGATCAGGTACTCGACCTGGCTTTCGCCGCCGGCCTTGCGCACGGTCAGTTTGACCTTGTCGATGTGCTTGCCGCTGGAGCAATGCATCATCAGGTTCGGCGAGGCCTTGTCGATGTACTTGGTCAGCGACAGGTCCTGAATGTTTACCTTGCCGGCACCGCCGCCGCTGCCCACGTGCATGTTGCCGGACTGAGACATGCCCCAGCTCCAGTTCAAGACGTCGATTTCGTCCTTGTGGGCCTTGTCCATGGACTCGCCCTTGATGTCGCCGATCTTGATGAAAATATCAACAGCCATGTTTTCTCCCTGTGTGGTCTCTACCACATTGTTTGGTTGACGCTGACCTTGCGAAATCTGTTCAAAGCTCCTGCAGAATCACGCTTTCTCGAGCCTGGTCCAATGCCAGTCAAGGCACAGAACCTGTGGGAGCCGGGCTTGCCCGCGATGCAGGCACTGCGGTTTTTCAGCAGAACCGCGTTGATGCCATCGCGGGCAAGCCCGGCTCCCACACAAGCGTGCCGCTGCAGTCTTTTATGCGCCTTTGGCCGAAGGCAGCTTGGATACCAGGCGCAGCGACACGGTCAGCCCTTCGAGCTGGTAGTGCGGGCGCAGGTAGAACCTGGAGTTGTAGTACCCCGGGTTGCCTTCCACGTCCTCGACGATCACTTCGGCCGCAGCCAACGGGTGCTGGGCCTTGGTGGTTTCGGTGGAGTGCGCCGGGTCACCGTCGACGTAGTTGAGGATCCAGTCCTGCAGCCAGCGCTGCATTTCGTCCTTCTCTTTGAAGGAGCCGATCTTGTCGCGCACAATGCACTTCAAGTAATGGGCGAAACGGCAGGTGGCGAACAGGTACGGCAGGCGCGCGGCCAGGTTGGCGTTGGCGGTGGCATCCGGGTCGTCGTACTCGGCCGGTTTCTGCAGCGACTGGGCGCCGATGAACGCGGCGAAGTCGGTGTTCTTCTTGTGCAGCAGCGGCATGAAACCGTTCTTCGCCAGTTCCGCTTCACGGCGGTCACTGATGGCGATTTCGGTCGGGCACTTCATGTCCACGCCGCCGTCATCGGTCGGGAAGGTGTGGGCAGGCAGGTTTTCCACTTCACCGCCGGACTCCACGCCACGGATGCGCGAGCACCAGCCGAAGTGTTTGAACGAACGGTTGATGTTGACTGCCATCGCGTAAGCGGCGTTAGCCCAGGTGTACTTGGAGCTGTCGGCACCGTCGGTGTTTTCTTCGAAGGCGAAGGCTTCCACCGGGTCGGTCTTGGCGCCGTATGGCAGGCGCGCCAGGAAACGTGGCATGGTCAGGCCGATGTAGCGCGAGTCTTCCGATTCGCGCAGCGAGCGCCAGCCGGCGTATTCCGGGGTGGTGAAGATTTTGCTCAGGTCGCGCGGGTTCGACAGTTCCTGCCACGAGCCCATGCCCATCACGGTCGGCGATGCGGCTGCAATGAATGGCGAGTGCATGGCGGCGCAGACTTTCGACAGTTCGCCCAGCAGTTCCACGTCTGGAGGCGACTGGTCGAAGTAGTAATCGCCCACCAGGCAACCGTAAGGTTCGCCGCCGAACTGGCCGTATTCTTCTTCGTACATCTTCTTGAAGATCGGGCTCTGGTCCCACGCGGTGCCCTTGAATTTTTTCAGGGTCTTGTGCAGGTCGGTCTTGGAGATGTTGAGCACGCGAATCTTCAGCTGCTCATCGCTCTCGGTGTTGTTGACCAGGTAGTGCAGGCCACGCCAGGCGCTTTCCAGTTGCTGGAAATCGGGGTGGTGGATGACCTGATTGACCTGCGCGGTGAGCTTGGCGTCGATGGCGGCAATGATCGATTCGATCGACTTGATGGCGTCGTTGGACACCAGGTCGGTCTGCGCCAGGGCCTGTTCGGCCAAGGTGCGCACGGCGGTCTCGACGGCTTCGCGAGCGCGATCGGTCTTGGGTTTGAATTCCTGCATCAGCAGGTTGGCGAACTCGCTCGGCTCGGTGGAACTGCCCGCGACGGGCTGATTTTCTTGCTGCAACTGGGTCATGATCGTTCGTCCTGATTAAGCGCTGGGCTCGGAGTCCTGGGGCTTTGGCGCACTCGCCAGGGCCTGGAGCAACGCCGGATCCTTGATGGCTTTCATGATGATTTCTTCGGCACCGGTCTTGCCGTCCATGTAGGTCAGCAGGTTGGCCAGTTGGGTCCGCGCTTCGAGTAGCTTGTTCAGCGAATCGACCTTGCGCGCCACGGCGGCCGGGCTGAAGTCGTCCATGCTTTCAAAGGTGATGTCCAGGCTCAGGTTGCCTTCGCCGGTCAACTCGTTGGGTACATGGAACGCCACGCGCGGCTGCATGGCCTTGAGGCGCGAGTCGAAGTTGTCGACATCCACTTCGAGGAACTTGCGATCGGCCACAGGTGCCAGAGGCTCGGCGGGCTTGCCGGCGAGGTCCGCCATGACGCCCATGACGAAGGGCAACTGGACCTTTTTCTCGGCGCCGTAGAGCTCGACGTCGTACTCGATCTGCACTCGAGGCGCGCGGTTGCGCGCGATGAACTTCTGAGAACTTTGCTTCGCCACGTTGCTGCTCCTGGTCGCTCAAGCGACGGTGTTGGCGTCATCGGTGGTACCGCTGACGTGACTGCGTGATCCGTTCGCTTTTATTCGCTGTCTGGTCCGCGCAGGTTTTCAAATTGGCTCATGCCGTCGGGAATCAGGTTGCGCACGATGGCCGCAAAGTCGGCGTGCACCAGATTCTTCGCCCGGTTCAACAGCACCGGCAGCGGGCTGGAGGGCTCATGACGGGTGTAGTACGCAAGAATCCGGTCCAGGCTGCGCAGCACGTCATCGCGATTATTGATTTCGCCAGTGCTGCGCGGTGCGCTCGGTGCGCTGGAGAATTCAACCGGCGCGGCGCTGTCGTCGCTGATGGAGTCGGGCAGGGGACTGTCACCGCTCTGTGGGGCGAACTGTCCGAGAATCTGCAAGGCCATTTTGAGCGGTTGCTTCAACGGGCCAAGGTCAACGCCCTGGGCGGAACCGACCTGTTCACTGACCTGTTGCTCGATGGCCTCGGCGGCGCTGCGGGCCTCGTGCAAGGCAGTGCGGGTGATTTCCAGCTGCTCGGGATCGCTGTCGAGAAACGCCCCGGCGAGTTGCTCGGCGCCGAGGTTTTCGTCAGAGAAGCTTTGCAGGCCACTGGCATTGGCGGCGGCGCGCAGGCTGACAGCGCCGAAGGTTCGCGAACGAGCCAGGATGCTTTCGCGCAGCAAGCGAATGGTGGTGTCGGACGTCAGGCCGGCGAGGGCATTGATGCGTACGGTGGGGTCGTTGTCGTCTTCGGCATCCAGGCGCGGATGCAGGTCGGCCCAGTATTGCTTGAGCAATTCGCTGATCAGCGTCAGGGCGCGGGCCAGCCCGGTGACGCCTTCAAGGGCAAGGGAGCTTTGCAAAAGAAAATGGGTGATGCGCAGGTCTTTGCTGCGTTGCAACAAATCCAGGCTCTGCTGCTGGATGCTGCGCCACTCAGGGGGTTCGGCAGGCAATATCGAATCGCCCATACTGCGCTCGGGCTGACCTTGGGAGTCGCGTTCAAGGCGCAAAAAATCCGCGTCATATTCCAGATCTTCGCCGCAAGGCGAAGTCGCGGAAACGGCGGCGAGCAGCAAAGGCACTTCCACTGAATTTGATCTCCCTATCGCCCGCTCAAGAGTCGGGCAGTTCACATGTAAGTTCCAAGTGGAACTTCACATGTTTCCTTGAGTGTGATGACCTTTTAAAAGATGCGTGATCTTAAAGTGCCATCATCTATATTCAAGAAGTTATGCATTTTTGGTGTAGTACTTATGGCTTGTCAAGGTAAGCTATTTCCCCTGTGTGACAGATGTGAGGTGCTTAACAACCCGCGCGACTGATAGGTCGAGGCAGGCACTTACGCAGTTTTTTTGTCGCGCAAGCCGGTTAAGATCAGCAATCATGCTGGTAAAAAGTCGTTTCAAGGTTGTTTTTGCAAGGTTGTCGGAGCGAGTCTGGCGGGAATGAATCCCGATTCGCCCGCGTGCAAAGTGTTCAGCAAGGAGGCAAGATGTCACTGTGTTTGACTATCACTAGTTATCACAAAATTACCCCTGGTCAGTGCTCTGAAAAATCCATGGATCAGGGTGTGATGGCAATTGGCCGCAATTCTGATAATGACTGGGTATTGCCCGATCCAGAGCGTTTGGTGTCCGGCAAACATTGCGTTATTCAATACAAAGATGGCCGGTATTATTTAACCGATAACAGCACTAATGGTGTGGAGTTGGTTAAGGCCGGTATTCGTCTGCGCAAGGGAAACAGTGAGCCGTTGCAAGATGGCGAAGTTATCCGCATCGGTGATTATGAAATCCAGGCGCGCATCGATTTCGCTCTGCCGGTAACCGACAGCAATCCTTTCGTCGAATCGTCCAACAGCTTCGAGGCCCTGATGGGGCGTCAGGGCGCAGTGGTGAATAAACCGACCTCGTTGCCCGTCACCCCCCCTGCACATTTCCAGGGCGTGTCGTCCATGGACACACTGCCGGACCTGTTCGATTTTCTGGCACCGACCAGCGTCCCACCGGCCGCCCAACCCGACCATGTCCCGGCCGAGCAGCACGACTTCCGCCCTCCGACCCCGATCCCCAATCCAGCCCCCATTGCCGAGCCTGCGCCGCGTGTGTCGGCCATGGTGATTCCGGAAGATTGGGACCTGCTCAGCGACAACTCTGCACCGATGGCGGTTGCCCCCCTGCCTGTTCCTCCCTTGCCTGTTGCAGAAATTGCGCCGCCGCCCGTAGCTCAAATCAGCGTACCGATCGAGTCGGTACCCCTTCGCGAACCGCCTGCGGCCATCGTCGAACGCCCGGTCAATCCGGCCGACAGTTCCCAAACCGACCTGTTGCAAGCCTTTCTGCGCGGCGCCGGGCTGGATCAATTGCGCCTGGACACAGCTCAAGCCCAAGCGCAGATGGAAAACATCGGCCGCAGTTATCGGCTGATGGTCGAAGGCCTGATCGATGTCTTGCGTGCTCGCAGCAGCCTCAAGGGCGAGTTCCGCATTCAGCAGACGATGATTCAACCGGTGGAAAACAATCCGCTGAAATTCGCTCCCAATGTCGATGAAGCATTGCTGTTGCTGTTGCGCCACAGCAATCAGGCGTTCATGGCGCCGGACCAGGCGGTGCGCGACAGCTTCGATGACTTGCGTGCCCACCAATTGGCGGTGATGGCCGGCGTGGAGGCGGCGATCAAACATCTGCTGGCGCGCTTCGAGCCCTCGCAACTGGAAGAGCGCATGGGTAAGCCCAGTGGTCTGTCGGGCATTTTCAATGGCTCGCGACAGGCCCAGTACTGGCAGCAGTTCACCGAGCTCTACAGCAATATTTCCCGTGAGGCCCAGGAGGATTTCCAGGACCTGTTCGGACGGGAATTCAGCCGCGCCTACGAAGAACACAGTGCAAGGCAGCGCCGCGGCTGATAACGCCATTCATAGCAAAGAACGGAATAACGGATAGCTGTAACGTCATTGAGGACGCAGCATGATTCCCAGGTTTTTACTCGCAGTCGCCACCGTGCTTCTGCTGGTCGCGTGTACCAAGGATGGGGCCAAACCCCAGCCCGAAGAGGCTGAGGCCGACACTGCCGCCATCGAGTTGCACTTCCACGCCATTGCTGGGCTCAACCCCGGCGCCACGGGCCAGCCGGCCCCGGTACGGGTGCGCATTTTCGAACTGAAAAATGCCGCCACCTTCGCTCGTTCCGATTATTTCGCACTGGCCGAACGGGCCCAGGCGACGCTTGGTGCGGACCTGATCGACCAGGACGAAGTGCTGGTCCAGCCCGGCCAGCAGTTGAGCCTGCAGCGCGACCTCGACCCAGCCACCCGCCATATCGGCGTACTGGTGGGGTATCGCGAACTGGACCAGTCGTTGTGGCGCACGGTGATGAATGTCCCGCCACGCCAATACACCGAATACCAGATCAGCCTCGACGTACGAGCCGTGCGCAGCGCCGTCGTAGTTACCCCATCCAGCCCTGCCCAATAAGCAATCGGAGCCCCCATGTCTTGGAACAATCGTGTGGTCTGGTCGGAAGGCATGTTCATTGGAACGCAGCACTTCCAGCAGCATGACCGTTACCTGGAGAACCTCATCGACGCCCGGAGCCGCCCGTTGTCGGCCGGCGCCTGGGGTTTCTCCGAATTGCTGATCGACCAGGGCCTGTTGGCCCAGGGCAAGCTGGCGATCATTTCGGCGCGGGGCCTGCTGCCGGACGGTACGCCATTCAACATCCCCCAGGACGACCTGGCGCCGAGCCCGCTGAACATCGACGATAATCTGCGCGATGGCCTGGTGTATCTGGCCTTGCCGCTCAAGCGCGCCGGCGCACGCGACACCGTCGATGAAGGTGAAGTGCTGGGCGCTGCGCGCTATGTAAGCCAGGTGCGCGAAGTGCGCGACGACAACGCCCCGTTCGAAAACCGCGCACCGGTAGCGGTGGGTTCGCGAGCGCTGCGATTGTTGGTAGCCCAGGACGGCATCAGCGACTACGCCGCCATCGGCCTGGTGCGAATCAAGGAGAAACGTGCCGACCGCGCCCTGGTGCTCGACGACTCCTACATCCCGCCGCTGTTGGATGTGGCCGCCTCCAAACCCCTGGCCGCGTTTCGCAGCGAACTGTTGGGCCTGCTTCATCAACGTGGCGAAGCCCTCGCCGGGCGGGTGGTGGCATCCGGTGCCGGCGGTGCCTCGGAGATTGCCGATTTCATGCTGCTGCAACTGGTCAACCGTGCCCAGCCGTTGATCCAGCACTTGAGCCAGTTGAGCCCGTTGCACCCCGAGCGGTTCTACAGCGAGCTGGTGAGCCTGGCCGGGGAGTTTTCGACGTTTACCGCTTCCGGGCGGCGACCACAGGAATACCCGCAGTATCAGCACGATGACTTGGCGCTGAGTTTCGCGCCGGTGATGCAAGCCCTGCGCGAGGCGCTGTCGATGCTGATCGACAGCAAGGCCACGCCGATTCCGATCGTCGAAAAAGCCTACGGCGTCCATGTCGCGATGCTGGCCGACAAGTCCCTGCTCGACAGTGCCAGTTTCATCCTGGTGGTGCGCGCCGACGTGCCCGCCGAGACTTTGCGCAGCCACTTTGGCCAACAGAGCAAGGTTGGCTCGGTGGAGCACATCCGCGACCTGGTCAACCTGCAATTGCCGGGCATCGTCCTGCTGCCGCTGCCGGTGGCACCACGGCAGATCCCGTATCACACCGGCTCCACCTATTACGAACTCGACCGGGGTAGCGAGCATTGGCAGCAGCTGGCCAACTCAGGCGGTTTTGCGTTCCACATTGCGGGGCAATTCCCGGGGCTGAACCTGGCTTTCTGGGCCATCCGAGGATAAACCGCGATGAACAACGACGATCGTACCCAGTTCATGCCGACACCCGGTGGCCGTGGCGCCGACCCGGCCCGCGCGGATGCTGGCCGCCCCCAGCCCGCGCCACTTTTGATGCCGGCCGCGCCGCTTTTGACCAGCAAGGCCGAAGGTCTCAACCCCCTGGAAAGTGCCGCTGGCCCGCTGCTGGCTTTGCTGACCCGCTTGCGCAATACCATTGCCCACCCGGCACCGGCGAGCCTGCGGGCGCAATTGCTGGCCTATCTGCGCCAGTTCGAAGAGCGCGCCGAGGCCGCCGGCGTCGTGCGCAACGATGTGTTGCTGGCCCGTTACGCCTTGTGCACCGCCCTGGATGAAGCGGTGTTGAGTACGCCGTGGGGCGGCACCAGCGACTGGGGCAAGCAGAGCCTGCTGATCACCGTGCACAACGAAGCCTGGGGCGGCGAGAAGGTGTTCCAGTTGTTGGAGCATTGCCTGCAAAGCCCCCGCGAACGCCTGTACCTGCTGGAGCTGTTGTACCTGTGCCTGTGCCTGGGTTTCGAAGGGCGCTACCGGGTGATTAACGACGGTCGTAGCCAACTGGAAGCCTTGCGTGAGCGCACCAGTGCAGCGATCCGCAGCGCCCGTGGCGACTATGAACGTGAGCTGTCGCCTCATTGGCGGGGTGTCACTGTGGCTCGCGACCGACTCGCGCAATTCATGCCGCCATGGATCGCCGTGGCCATCGGCGTGGCGTTGCTGCTGGCACTGCTGTTCGGCCTGCGCTTGAAACTGGCCGCCGATGCCGAGCCGGTGTTTAAAAATATTCATGCGCTGGGCGAGATCCCGGTGCAGGCCATCGACCGTCCGGTAGTGCAACCGAAACTGATCGAGCGTCCCCGCCTGGCAGGCTTCCTCGCCGATGAAATCAAGGCTGGTCGGGTCGCTGTGGAAGATGCCGTTGACCGTTCGGTGGTGACCATCCGTGGCGATGAGCTTTTCGCCTCGGGCAGCGCCAGCATCGTCGACAATTTCCAGCCGCTGATGCTGCGCATCGCCGATGCCATTCGCAAGGTCAAGGGCCAGGTCCGGGTGACCGGCCACAGTGACAATCGCCCGATTGCCACCTTGCGGTTTCCATCGAATTGGGCCTTGTCCGAGGCGCGGGCCAATTCGGTGCTGCAAATCCTTTCGGCCAAGACCGGCCAGCCCGAACGCTTCAGCGCCGAAGGCCGCAGCGACACCGAGCCGCTGGCCTCGAACGCAACGACAGAGGGCCGAGCACGTAATCGTCGGGTCGAAATCACAGTGTTGGCGGAGGGGGTCGAGTGAAGGCGTTTTTCAGTTTTATCATCCGCTGGGTGATCCCGCTGCTGGGCCTGATCGCCCTGAGCCTGATCATCTGGTTTGTCGGGCCGCTGCTTGAATTGCTGGTACCCGAAGGTCGGCGCTGGGCGCTGATCATTCTGGTGTTCGCGGTGTGGATCGCCTACCGGGTGTTTCGCATCATCCAGGCCCGCCGTCAGGCCGCCGAAGTCATGCGCAGCCTGGCGGCGCAAACTCCGCCGGACCCGACCAGCATCGCCACAGCCGAAGAGCTCGAAACGTTGCGCCAGCGCATGGACGAAGCCCTGGCGCTGTTGAAGAAAGCCAAGCTGGGCGGTGACGAGCGACGCAATCTCTACGAGCTGCCGTGGTACGTGATCATCGGCCCACCGGGGTCGGGCAAGACCACCGCGCTGGTCAATTCCGGGCTGCACTTTCCCCTGGCCGCGCAGTTGGGCGCCGGAGCCGTGCGGGGCGTGGGCGGTACGCGCAATTGCGATTGGTGGTTTACCGACCAAGCGGTGCTGCTCGACACTGCCGGGCGTTACACCACCCAGGACAGCGACGCGACGGTCGATAAAGCCGCGTGGCTGGGTTTTCTCGGCCTGCTGAAAAAACAGCGGGCCCGGCGTCCGATCGACGGCGCGTTTATCGCCATCAGTCTCTCCGACCTGCTGCTGGGCAGCGACGCCGAGCGCGCCGCTCATGCCGCCGCGATCCGCCTGCGTATCCAGGAGCTGTACACCCAACTGGGCGTGCGCTTTCCGATCTACCTGATGCTGACCAAGCTCGATCTGGTGCCGGGGTTCATGGAGTATTTCGATACCCTGACCAAGGAAGAACGAGCCCAGGTCTGGGGCATGACCTTTGCCCTGGACGACGGTAAAGGCAATGACAGCCCGCTGGCCCATCTGCAAAGTGAATTCGTCGGCCTGGAGCAGCGCCTCAACGCTCGTCTGGTGGAGCGTTTGCAACAGGAACGCGATCCGGCGCGGCGTGATCTGATCTACGGCTTCCCACAACAGTTCGGCGCGTTGAAGGATTGCCTGCAAAGCTTCCTTGAGGGCGTCTTCAAACCCAACGCCTTTGAAGAGCGGGTGCTGCTGCGGGGGGTATATTTCACCAGCGGTACCCAGGAAGGCAGCCCGATTGACCGGCTGATTGGCTCCATGGCCCAGAGCATGAATCTGGACCGCCAGCACCTGGTGCGCCAGAACGGCACCGGGCGTAGTTACTTCATCGAAAAACTGTTCACCGTCGTAGCTTTCGCCGAGCGTGGGCTGGTGGGGGTCAACCCGAAAGTCGAACGTCGGCGCAAGTGGATCGCCCGGGGCGTGCTGGCCTCGACCGTGGCCCTGGTGCTGGTAGTCGGGACTTTGTGGTGGGTCAGCTACCGCGCCAATCAGGCGTATATCGCGCAAGTCGATCAGAAAGTCGCGCCCCTGGGTCAGGCCGTGCAGAACCTCAGCCCGGCACAACGGGACGTACTCGCGGTGCTGCCTTTGCTCAACGCGGTGAAGCACCTGGCCGATGATTCGCCGAACTGGGCCGAAGGCCTGGGCCTGTATCAGGGCGACATGCTTGAAGCCGAGTCCGGCAGTGTTTATCGCAAGCTGTTGATCGCGGTCTTCGCGCCACGCTTGCTCACGCGCATCGAAGAGCAGCTGCACAGCGGCGGCAATTCGGACTTCCTTTACGAAGGCTTGAAGGCCTACCTGATGCTCGCCGACAGTGAGCATTACGACGCCGACTTCATCAAGGCGTGGATTGCCCTGGACTGGGATCGCAGCTTGCCGCGTGACTTGCCGGCCGAGCAGCGTCTGGCTCTGGCTGATCATTTGCAGGCGCTGTTCGAGCGTCATCCGCCGACCGCGCGACTCGACCCGCGCCTGATCGATGACCTGCGCCGACAGTTGCAACAACTGCCGGTGGCCCAGCGTGTCTATGACCGGATCAAGCGCCAGAAACTGCCGGACGACATCCCGGATTTTCGTCTCAACGAAGCAGCCGGGCGCGATGCCGCGCTGGTGTTCAGCCGCAAGAGTGGCAAGCCGCTGGGCGAACCCTTGAGCGGCTTCTTCACGGCCAAGGGTTACCGCCAGGGCTTTTTGCTCACCAGCCTGAACCAGACCGGCACCCTGGCCGAGGAACAATGGGTGCTCGGTCACGACCAGGCGGAACAACAGAACGTCGTCAGCCTGGCCGCCGACGTGCGCCGCCTGTATTTCCAGGATTATCAGCGCCAGTGGGACGCCTTGCTGGCTGATATCGACTTCGTGCCGATCACCAGCGTGGCCCAGGCCGCTGACGTATTGCGGGTGATTTCCGGCCCGACCTCGCCGTTGAAAAAATTGCTGGTGGCGGTGGCGAAGGAAACCGACCTGCAACAGGAAGAACGCCTGCTGGCCGCCAAGGGCGCGCCGGTGGAGGGCGGGGTCGACAAGCTCAAGGAGCGTCTGGGCAGCTTGGTTGGCCAGGATCCGGGGAGGCAAAACGCACCCCAGGCCAGCGATGATCCGATCACCGCGCACTTCGCCGAATTCAACAGCATCGTCAGCAAGAACGAAGGCGAGCCGGCGGCCATTGATGGCCTGCTGGCCGATATGAACGCCCTGTATGTGCAGGTCAGCGCGATGGTCGGTGCCAGCGGTGACGCCTTGCTCGGCGAAGCCAAGAACCAGGCCGCCGCAGCTGCCACGCGGGTCAGCCTCAACGCCGAGCGGCAACCGCCGCTGGTGCAAGGCCTGGTCAAGTCGGTGGTCAACTCCACCACCAACAGCATGATGGGCGGGGTACGCAATCAACTGAACGCGGCCTGGACCAGCGAAGTGGTGAACATCTATCGCCAGTCGCTGGCTGGGCGCTATCCAATGTCGCCGGGCAGTGCGCGGGACGCGACCCTGGATGATTTTGGCCAGTTCTTCGGCGTCGGCGGGGTGATGGACAACTATTTCCGCAAATACCTGCAGCCGTACGTGGATACCTCGACCCAGGCCTGGCGCTGGCAACCGGGCGCCGCGCAGAAACTCGGCATTGCCCCGGGCGTGCTGCAAACGTTCCAGCGGGCGGCGACTATCCGGGATGCTTTTTTCCGTTCCGGCGGCACCCAGCCAATGGTGCGCTTCGAGCTCAAGCCGGTGGCGATGGACGCCACCATCACCCAGTTCCTGCTGGACCTCGACGGCCAGCAGCTGAGCTACGACCACGGCCCGAGCCGCCCGACCGCCATGCAATGGCCCAATCCCGGCAGCATCGGCGTGGTGCGAATCTCGATCATGCCGCCCTCGTCCAGCGGTCGTTCCGGGATCACCCTGGACGGGCCCTGGGCCTGGTTCCGCCTGTTGGAGCAATCGGACCTGACCGCCGGCAATTCGCCGGACCGCTTCAACCTTCGGCTACGGGTCGACGGCGCCAGCGTCTCTTATGAGCTACGGGCCAATAGCGCCTTCAACCCGTTCAAGAGCCGTGTACTCAGCGGTTTCAGCCTGCCGGAGCGGTTATGAACACGCCGGGTTTCTATGGAAAGTTGGCCAGTCGCGGGGACTTCGTCAGCCGTGGCTTGCCGCAGAGTTTTATCGGCCCCTGGGATTCGTGGCTGGCGGCGGGCCTGCTCGCCAGCCAGACCCGTCTCGGGGACCGTTGGCTGGATGCCTATCTGGTCAGCCCGTTGTGGCGCTTTATGGTCGCGCCCGGTGTGTGTGGGCCAGAGGCCGCCGTCGGGGTGGTGATGCCGAGTATCGACCGGGTCGGTCGATATTTTCCGCTGACCGTTGCTGTGCTGCTGGATCACGACTTGGACCCCGCGTCAGTGGTGGGCGGTGCGGATGAGTGGTTTGAGCGAGTGGAAGCCTTGTTGCTGAGCACGTTGAACGTGGAGGCCAGTTTCGAGGCCTTTGGCGCAGGGCTGGAGACCTTGGGCAACCCAGCGTGTCAGCGGCGCACCACGAGCCACCGCTTTGCCGGTCTTCAGCGCTTTGATGCCACCGATCCGCGGGCACGTATGACCGCCCTCGCCGAACAGGCCTGCGAAGGCGCAAGCCTTTGGTGGGGCCAGGGTTCGGAGCGTATCGCCCCCGCTTTATTGTGGTGCCAGGGCCTGCCTGCCGCCGCTGATTTTGCGCAACTTTTGCTCGGCCAAGAAGGTATTGTGTAGATGCATCCAAGCGCTGGAAAAACCTTCAAATCTGCAAGCAAGAGCCATGTCGGCATGGTCCGCCAGGTTAACGAAGACGCTTGCCTGGACCTGCCGGAAAATGGCCTGTGGGTGGTCGCCGATGGCATGGGCGGCCACGCGGCGGGCGACTATGTCAGCAGCCTGATCGTCGATAGCCTGCGCAACGTTGCCGTAGGCCGTTCGCTGGACGAATACGTCGCGGCGCTGAAAACCGATCTGCAGCGGGTCAACGCTGCCGTGCGTGAAGAAACCGCCAACCGCGGCGTGACCATGATGGGCAGCACCGTGGTGGCGTTGGTGACGCGTGACTTGCGCGGGGTGTGCCTGTGGGCCGGTGACAGCCGCTTGTATCGCCTGCGTAAAGGCCGGCTCAAAGGCATCTCGCGGGACCACAGTTACGTTCAGGACTTGCAGGACAGCGGCCTGCTCAGCGAAGCCGAAGCCCGGGTGCATCCACGGGCCAATATTGTCACCCGCGCCGTCGGGGTCGGAGCGCAACTGGAACTGGCGATGGTCGAGCTGCTGTTGATGCCCGGCGACAGTTACCTGCTGTGCAGCGATGGGCTGACCAAGACCGTCGAGGACCATGAAATCGGCGAGGTGCTGAGCCACGACGAGCCCAGTGAAATCGCCAGCAGCCTGGTGTCCCTGGGCCTGATGCGCGGCGGTCCGGACAACATCACCGTGATCGTCGTGAAGGTGCCTTCATGAACCCCACGGTGAACATTCTGATCCCGGGCTACGACATCGACGGTGAGATCGGCGAAGGTGCGATGGCCAGCGTTTACCTGGCGACCCAGCGCTCACTGGAACGCAAAGTGGCCTTGAAGGTCATGGCTGCCGCGCTGGCGGCCGACCCGAGTTTCTGCGAGCGCTTCCTGCGCGAAGGCAAAACCCTGGCGCGCCTGTCTCACCCGCATACGGTCACTATCCATGACATCGGCAATGTCGGTGAGCTGTACTACATGGCCATGGAGTACCTGCCCAATGGCACGCTCAAGGAACGCATTGCCGCCGGCCTGACGCCGGAACAGGGTCTGATCTACATTCGCCATATCGCTTCGGCCCTGGGCTATGCCCATCGGCTGGGGCTGGTTCATCGCGACGTCAAACCGGCGAACATCCTGTTCCGTGCCGATGGCACGGCGGTACTCTCGGACTTCGGCATCGCCAAGTCCCTGGACGATCGCACCCAGTTCACCCAGGCCGGTTTCGCCGTCGGCACGCCCAGCTACATGAGCCCGGAACAGGCACGCGGCCAGGACATTGACGGCCGGGCCGATCTTTATGCCCTGGGCGTGGTGCTCTACGAAATCCTCGTCGGCAAACTGCCGTATACCGGCAACGACGCGCTCTCCACCGCCCTGGCGCATTTGACCGAACCGTTGCCGGAGCTGCCGGTGCACCACGGTCGTTATCAAGAGGTGCTGCGCAAGCTGTTGGCCAAGGATCCGGCCGAGCGTTTCCCGGACGCAGCGGCGCTGTTGCAGGCGCTGGATAATCTGCCTCGGGAATCGGTTGAAGCGACCACGATCCGGCCATTGCCAATGCCGGTATCGCCGATTGCGGTGAGCAATGACCTGGCGGGACTGACGCCGGTGTCCATCGATATACCGACCGGCCCCGCGCAGCCACAACCTCGATCCAATCCGGTTCCGCCGACTGTGAAGCCGACGCCGTCGTCCACGGTCTCGGAGCAGCGAAAGGGGCCGGTGTTCGCACTCGCTGCCGTCGCGGTGGCCGTGGCGCTGGTCTTGGGCGGCGCGGGTTATTGGTGGCTGTCCGGTGACGTCGAAGCAGACGCCAAGGCGCCGGTGGTTTCAGCACCGCCAGCCAATTCGCCGCCGGCAGTGGCGCCCCCCGTAAGCCCTCCTGCAAGCCCTCCTGTAGCAACGGCGGTCGATGATGGTCAGCGCCCGCTGCTGATGGCTGGCAAAAAAACCTTGTTCCAGCGGGTACTCAGCAAGCCGGGGACGAAACTCGCCAGCGAACCGGGGGGCACCCCTGACAAGGCCTTTCCGGCGTTTTCCGTGCTTTACGTCTATCAGCGCAAAGAGGTTGATGGCAGCCCGTGGCTGCGCGTCGGTGCCGCTACCGACGGGCGCAGTGACGGCTGGTTGCCGGCCGAGCAAGTCAGCGACTGGAAGCAAAGCCTGGTACTCAAGTTCACCGAACGCTCCGGCCGTGCGCCGGTGATGTTCCTGCGTCAGCCCGGCGAAGTGGAGAGGCTGCTGGCCGATCCGTCGGCGGCAAAAAACCTGCTGCTCAAGGCCCAGCAAAATCACGAAGACAACCAGCAGGTGCTGGCCCTGGAACCGGCCGCCAGCGCGGTGCCGCAAAACCAGTTTTACCTGTTGCCGATCTTCGATTCACGCGAGAGCTTCGATGAGAACGGCCAGCCGGTGCAGTTGCTGAACGTGGCGTCCATCGACCCCGGTAATGCTCCAAGGGCCGCTGCCAACAACACGCCAATCAGCACCGCCAATGCCGACGCGTTCCGCACCGCCGTGGTGTTGGTGGTCGACACCACCGTGTCCATGCAGCCCTACATCGATCAGGTGCGCGATGTGGTGCACCAGTTGCAAACCCGCATCGCCGAGCGTGGCGAGCTGGACAGCGTCAGCTTCGGCCTGGTGGGGTTTCGCAGCAGCACCCAGAAAACCCCGGGCCTGGAGTACGTCGCCAAAACCTTGATCACCCTGGAACAGGGCCGCGACCCGCAGCGCTTCATGGACCTGGCGCGGCAGGTCAAGGCGTCCACGGTCTCGAGCCATTCGTTCAACGAAGATGCGTTTGCCGGCGTGATGGAAGCGGTCGAGGGCATGGACTGGTCCGGCTATGGCGGGCGCCTGATTCTGTTGGTCACCGATGCCGGTGCCTTGCGCAAGAACGACCCGTATGCCGCCACGCAAATGAACGAGGCCGAAGTGCGCCAGGCTGCGCTGGGCAAGCAGATCAAGATCTACGCCTTGCACCTGCTCAGCGATGCCGGCAAGAAAACCCACAGCGGTGCGCAAACCCAATACCGCACACTGACCGCCGACGCCAACCCACAGATCGGCGACCTGTACATTCCGGTGCCGGGCGCCGATGTGCGCAAGTTCGGTGAGCGGGTGGACGAGATCGGTTCGGTGTTTGCCGACCTGGTGCATCAGGTGCGTAGCGACAAGCCCCAAACCGTGCCGCTGCTGAGTGCCGCGCCGAGTCTGAGCGACAAATCAGCCGCCGTCGGCTACGCGATGCACATGGACTTCCTGGGGCGTAAAGCCGCCAGCCAGGCGCCGCAACTGGTCAGCGCCTGGACCGCCGACCGCGACCTGACCAACCCGGCACTGCCGGCGTTCCAGGTGTGCGTGATGCTGACCAAGTTGCAACTCAACGACTTGCAGCAATCGCTGAAACTGATCGTCGATGCGGCCCGCAAGACCCAGACCTCGCCGAAGAATTTCTTCCAGGAAATCGCCAGCGCCAGTGCCTACATGAGCCGCGATCCCTCGGCCTTGCGCAAGGGTGGCAACCTGGCCGATGGCGGGGTGCTGGGTGAGTACCTGGAAGGGCTGCCCTATCGCAGCAAGTCGCTGAGCATGACCCAGGATTTATGGCTTTCCCTGAGCGTGGCCGAGCAGGAGGACTTTATCGACGAACTGGACTCGAAAATCCGCCTCTACGAAACCTTCCACAACGACCTGGCCAACTGGGTGCGTTTCGGCGATGCCGAACCGGGTGATGCCTTGTACCGCGTTCCATTGTCGACGCTGCCGTAATGATGAACCTGAGCGCAGTGCATAAAAACCGGGGCGCCGGCAGTCAACGCTACAGCCTGGTGATCCCTCGGCTGCAACTGCGTGCCGGTGAGCAACTGGCGGTGGTCGGTCCCAGCGGCTGCGGCAAAAGCACCTTGCTGGATTTGCTGGCGCTGGTGCTGGCTCCGGATCAGGCCGGGCAATTTGATTTTGCGCCCGGCCAAACCCGCACGGACATTACCGGGCTGTGGCGCACAGAGGCGCAAAGTGCCTTGGCGGACCTGCGCCGCCGGCACTTGGGCTATGTGCTGCAAACCGGTGGCCTGCTGGAGTTTCTGGACGTGCGCGGCAACATCGACCTGTCGCGCAAACTGCTCGGTTTGAAAGACGACGGCAGCGTGGATCGCTTGGCCGGGGCGTTGGATATCGTCGATCAACTGGGCAAGAAGCCGGGTGACTTGTCCGTTGGTCAACGGCAACGGGTGAGTTGCGCCCGCGCCTTGGCTCATGGGCCGCGTCTGTTGCTGGCGGACGAACCGACCGCCGCCCTCGATCCGCTGAACGCCGAACGGGTGATGCAGTTACTGGTGACCCAGGCTCGCGAACACGGTGTGTGCTGCGTCGTCGCCACCCACGACGAATCACTGGCCCGCGCCAGCGGTTTGCAGGTGCGGCGCATCAGTTGTCGTCGCGACGTTGATGGCGGTGTCACCGCCACTCTCGGGGAGGCCTGCTGATGCGCAGCGCTCTGGTGGCTTCCCTGGCCTGGCAGGATTACCGCAACGACGCGTGGCTGTCGGCCTGTTCGGTGCTGGCGCTGGTGGCGGTGGTTGCGCCGTTGCTGGTGCTGTTCGGCTTGAAATTCGGCCTGGTCAGCAGCTTGACCGAGCGCCTGGAAAACGACCCGGCCACCCGGGAAATCATTCCTCTGGGCGGCGGTCGGTTCAGTGCCGCGTTTATCGAACAGTTGAGCCGGCGCGACGATGTGGCTTTCGTCTTGCCGCGCACCCGGCAGATTGCCGCGACGGCGGATCTGATCGTTGGCACTTCAGCGGTGACTGTCGAAATGATCCCCACCGCCAACGACGATCCTTTGCTCGGCAGCTTGCCGGTGCCCCAAGGGCTGGATCAGGTGTTGCTCAGCCAGACCGCCGCCGAAAAGCTCGGGGCCAAGGCCGGTGATTGGCTGCAGGCCAGTGTCGGTCGGCAAGTGGCCGGTCGTGGCGAGGCGCAGCGCACTCGCGTCCAGGTGCTGCGCGTACTGCCGCTGGAAGCCTTCGCCCGGGACGGCTTGTTCGCACCGTTGGCCTTGCTGGAAGCGGCTGAAGATTACCGGGACGGCCGCGCCGTTCCAGCGCTCGGTTGGCCAGGTGATGCGGTGGGCGTGACGGAGCAACGGGTGTACCCGGCGTTTCGTTTGTACGCCCGTCGTCTCGCGGATGTCGAGCCGCTGCGCCAGTACTTCGCTGCGCAGAATCTGCTGGTCTCGACCCAGGCCCAGGCCATCGCCCAGGTGCAATCGCTGAGCCGCAACCTGTCGATCGTATTCTGGATCATCGCCGGATTGGCTTTGGCGGGAGCGTTTGCGGCGATTTTTGCTGGTGCGTTGGCGGCGGTCGAGCGCAAGCGTCGAGCGTTGTCGGTGTTGCGCCTGCTGGGGTTTTCCACGGCGGCGCTGTTGCTCTTTGTTGTGTTGCAGGCGCTGTACAGCGCCGGCCTCGCGGCTCTGCTGAGCGCCGGGCTGTATGGCTTGGCGCAATCGGGCCTGAACCATTTATTTGCGCAGGCGCCGGGCGAATACGCCAGTCATCTGCTGGCGCGTCACTACGCATGGGCCTTGGTAGCCGTGCTCGGCGTCAGCGTCGTGGCGGCGGCCTGTGGTGGCTGGCGAGTGGCGCGTATCCAGGCGTTTGAAGGAATCCGAGATGTATAAGTTACTGGGCGCCGCCGTGGCGCTGAGCCTGGCCAGCTTGGTCTGGGCCGATGAAAACACAGACAAACTGGACAACCCCAAGCCGTTGCCCGATGACGTCAGCCTGCCGTTGCCGTGCGAAGGGCAGATGGTATTCCGCTATGTGTACATTCTGGCCGAGGGCACCCTGGACGACCGCGAGATCAGCCTCGGCTATCCCTTCAGCGAGGGCGAGGCCGGTTATCAACAGTCGTTCATCTCCGGTTACCGCCGGGACTTCATCAACGGCCAGTTCACCCTCAAGGATCTGCCCAAGGATTGGGGCAAGACCATTACGCCGTTGATGCCCAAGACTGACACCAAGACTCCGCTCAAGCCGATGCTCTATTTCATCGGCAAGTATGAAGTCACCGCCCACCAATACGCCCAGGTCATGGCCCAGGCGCAATCGTTGGCCAGCGGCGATCCAGCGCCGACCTGCGAGGCACTGCAAGCGGAGGCGCCGCAAGGCATGGCCGGGCGTTTGCCCAAAGTGAAGTTGTCGCGATTCGAGGCCGAACGCTTCTCGGCGGTCTACAGCGCCTGGCTGATGAAATACCACAAGGACCTGCTGCCGGTGAGCGGTCGCGGTACCTCGGCTGAAGACGGCGGGCTGGGGTTTGTGCGCTTGCCCACCGAGGTCGAATGGGAATTTGCTGCCCGTGGCGGGCAGGCCATCAGCCGTCAGGATTTGGAAGGGCGCCTGTTTCCCCGGCGTCTGGAGGGCAGCGAAAGCGACGGGCCACTGGCCGATTGGGCGGTGTTCAACCAAGTCGCCGGCGGCACTGGTCAGGCAGCGCGGCTGATGCCGATCGGTACCAAACTGCCAAACCCCATCGGCCTGTTCGACGTGATCGGCAATGCCGCCGAAATGGTCCAGGAGTCCTTCCAGCTAGTACACGCCGGACGCCGCCAAGGCACCTACGGCGGCTTCGTGGTCAAGGGCGGCAACTACCTGGAAGGCGAGGGCACCTTGTTCACCGGAATGCGCCGCGAGTACCCGTTGTTCGCTGCCGACGGCACCGAGCAAAGCAATGAAACCACCGGGTTCCGGGTGGCGATTGGCGCGTTGTCGGCGCCACGTTCGCGCTACAAGGAACTGTTCGTCCAGTGGGAAAAAGAAGGTCGGCTGGCTTCGCTGACCGATGCCATCGACGACGCCCAGGACCCGACCAAACGTCTGGACAGCATCATTGCTGCCAGTGTCGATCCACGCCTGCAAGCCGAACTCGGGCTGGTCAACGAAGAGCTCAAGCGCAACGTCTCGCTCATCGCCCAGCAGCGCGAGGAAGCGGCCGGCAACCTGATCCAGTCGGCGGCCCTGGTGGCCGAGACCGTCAATAACTACAACATTCGCCTGACCAATTTGCAGAAGAGTCGCCAGCAGGCCGTGGACGCCAAGGACGAGGCCAGCGCCAAGCTGTTCGCCACGGCCATCGACAATGGCCGCAGTGCGCTGGACGGCGCGGTGGCGATCTACATCGACAACCTGGCGACCGGCACGCGCTACACCGATGCCGTGATCCAGGCGCAGTTTCAACGCATCAAGGAAGAGTTGGAGCGCAAGCCAGTACTGGGCAAGAGCCTGGTGACGCGTGCGACGTTATTCGTTCGTCATGTCGGTGAGTATCGTCAGCAACGACGAGCCGACCCGGCGGCGATATTGAAGGAATTGCTCGCATCGAACGCTCAGCGGTCTTGATCGTTCGTTGTACAGCGAGCTTGGAAGGGACTCAGGCGGCGTTGGGCCGTGCTGAGCTGGTCAAACTTAAAAGAGAACACAACTATGCTTTCCTCCCGTAAACCTGTTGCTTCGCTTTCCAAGCGTCACTTGCTGCTGATGGCCGTCGGCTTCAGCACCGTATTGACCGGTTGCGCCACGTCGCCGACCTCCAAGGTCGCCTCGAGCACCAAGGTCGAGTACTACCCCAACTGCTACGAGCCAGTGCAGCACCTGCGCGCCACTGATTCGAACATGACCAAGTCGGTTGTCACCGGCGCGGCCGTCGGCGCTGTCGGCGGTGCACTGCTGGGCGCCCTGACCGACTCCGAGAACCGTGGCCGCAACGCCGCCATCGGTGCCGCGGGCGGTGCCCTGGCGGGCGGCGCGGCCGGTTACTACACCGAGCGCCAGAAGCAGATCGCCGATGACAACCAGCGCATCGCGTCCTACGCCTCCGACGTCAACAAAAGCGCCGCCGACATCGACCGCAGCACCGCATACGCCAAGACTTCGCAACAGTGCTACCAGAACGCGTTCACCAAACTGGTCGCCGACCGCAAGGCCAAGACCGTCAACGACACCGAGGGCCGCAAGCGCCTGGCAGAAATCGTCGCGGGCCTCAAAGAGTCCAACGACCTGATCGTTGCGGTGAACGGTAAAGCCAGCGAAGACCTGAACAACTACACCCAGGCCTACGAAAAAGACCTGCAGCAAGTCGGCGTGCAGCGCACTGACGTGGTCACCGTGGCAACCGCCGACACCACGCCAGTCGTGGCACCGACCAAGAGCAAAAAAGCGGTGAAACCGGCGAAAAAACCGGTGCTGCCAACCGTGCCGAAAGAAGCGGTCACCACCGAGAAAACCCTGCAGACCGCACAAGCCAAACAGGCTGAAAGCAAACAGGTCGCCAGCGCTGGCACCACTCAAGTCAACAGCATGTGCAAGAACCCGGACCTGGGCGACTGGGCACCGGTACCTTGCCCGAATGCTTGATTGAGTTTTCTGTAGGTCTTTGATCATTCCCACGCTCTGCGTGGGAATGATCTGTACTGGTTACACCTTGGCGCTGTGCGCCGCCATCTCCTGCACTGGCAAATGATCCAGCGCTCGTTTCACCGGCAACTACACGTCCTTTGCCATTCTGCTGAGCGCCAAGCTTACCGAGTGTCGAGTACCTTTCTCCGTCGGCCAGGTCCCTGCGGTGTATCGGCTGAGCAAACTCTCCAAGTTCGACATCAGGGTATTCGCTGACCAGTTCAACCTCGGTCGAATACAAGGTGCTGATGGCTTCAATACCTTCAAAGACCAGCACTTTAAAATCGTTGCGAACAAACGGAATCAATAACGTGAAGTGCGCAACATTGGCCGACGCCGAAGACGAAAGGGTCGCTCTGGAAACGCTGTGGACCGAGCAGAAAGCGCTGGCCGAGCGCCTGCTGGAGCTGCGTCAGCAACTGGCCAAGGCCCGTGAAGCCGCTGCCGTCGAACCGACCATCACGGTTGAAGAAGACGCCGAAGGCACCGTGATTGAAACCCTGCCAATAGACGAAGCACAAAGCGTCGCGTCCCTGGAAACTGCGCTGAACGAAACCCACCGCGCCCTGACCGAGGCCCAGGTCAAAGAACGTCTGGTGAGTTTCGAAGTCTGCCCGCGTCTGGTGGCCGAAGTGATCAGCGCCTGGACCGGCGTGCCGTTGGCGCAACTGGCCCGCGAACACAACGCCAAGGTCGCGAGTTTCGCCACCGACCTGCGCACACGTATTCGTGGTCAGGAGCAAGCGGTTCACGCCCTCGACCGTTCGATGCGCGCCACCGCCGCTGGCCTCAACAAGCCGGATGCACCGGTCGGCGTGTTCCTGCTGGTCGGCCCGAGCGGCGTCGGCAAGACCGAAACCGCCCTGGCCCTCGCCGATTTGCTGTACGGCGGCGATCGCTTCATCACCACCATCAACATGTCCGAGTTCCAGGAGAAGCACACCGTGTCGCGCCTGATCGGAGCGCCGCCGGGCTACGTCGGTTACGGCGAGGGCGGCATGCTCACCGAAGCCGTGCGCCAGAAACCGTACTCGGTGGTGCTGCTCGATGAAGTCGAAAAAGCCGACCCGGACGTGCTCAACCTGTTCTACCAAATCTTCGACAAAGGCGTGGCCAACGACGGGGAAGGGCGCGAGATCGACTTCCGCAACACGCTGATTCTGATGACCTCGAACCTGGGCAGCGACCGCATCAGCGAACTCTGCGAAAACGGTGCGCGGCCGACTGCCGAAGTCCTCGAAGAAACCATCCGCCCGGTGCTGAGCAAACACTTCAAACCTGCGTTGCTGGCGCGGATGCGCGTGGTGCCTTACTACCCGGTCGGTGGCCCAGTGCTGCGCGAGCTGATCGAAATCAAACTCGGTCGTTTGGGCGAGCGCCTGAACCGTCGTCAGCTCGACTTCACTTACTCCCAGGACCTCGTCGATCACCTGGCCGAACGCTGCACCCAAAGCGACAGCGGCGCACGCCTGATCGACCACTTGCTGGACCTGCACGTGCTGCCGCTGGTGGCTGACCGTTTGCTCGACGCAATGGCAACCGGCGAAAGCCTCAAGCGTGTCCATGCGACGCTCGACGGCGACGCCAGCGTGACGTGCGAGTTCGCCTGAGGTGGGTGTGATGTTCACTCAAGTGCCGCAACCGCTGGTCTATGCCGAAGCCTTGCTGGCGCAGTTCGCCAGCCTGTCGCGGGCGGCGGACGGCATTGCGCTGCTGGGTGACTTTGTGCGCGGGTTGGCCGAACTCAGCGGTTGCGAGTTGACGCAGCTGTACCTGCTGGACGCGACTCATACCTGCCTGGGGATGAATGCCGAGTGCCTGAACGGCATCCTGCAACCCCGGGAAGCGGCGAGCCTGCCGGCGGATTACAACGGTGAACAACTGCTGCAATTCGCCCTGTGCCAGAACCGCGTGGTGTGCCTCGGCGAACTGAGCGGCAGCTTGCACGAAACCAGTTTCCTGCCGCCCCAGGCCACGCCTTGGCAGTCGTTGCTGTGCGTGCCGCTGGTCAATCAGCAAAAGGCTGTCGAAGGCTTGCTGCTGTGCGCCAGCCGCCGGCAGATCGACCTGCAAGGCTTTGCTGATTCCCTCGGTCAACTGGGCTCGTTCGTGCTCGGCCAATTGCACTTGCTACAACGATTGCGTCGGCCGGCCGGCGATACACGACCGGCGTCGGTCAGCGTCCCCCGCGTCAGCGGTTATGGCTTGATCGGCAAGAGCGCGGCGATGCGCCAGACCTATTCGCTGATCAGCAAAGTGTTGCACAGCCCGTACACCGTGTTGCTGCGCGGCGAAACCGGCACCGGCAAGGAAGTGGTCGCGCGGGCGATTCACGACTGCGGCCCGCGGCGTTCTCAGGCATTCATCGTGCAGAACTGCGCGGCGTTCCCCGAGAACCTGCTGGAAAGCGAGCTGTTCGGCTACCGCAAAGGCGCCTTCACCGGCGCCGACCGCGACCGTGCCGGGCTATTCGACGCGGCCAATGGCGGCACCTTGTTGCTCGATGAAATCGGCGACATGCCGCTGTCCCTGCAAGCCAAGCTGTTGCGCGTGTTGCAGGAAGGCGAGATCCGTCCGTTGGGTTCCAACGACACCCACAAGATCGACGTGCGCATCATCGCCGCGACGCACCGGGATTTGTCGGTGCTGGTCAGCGAAGGCAAATTCCGCGAGGACTTGTACTACCGCCTCGCGCAATTCCCGATCGAACTGCCGGCGTTGCGTCAGCGCGATGGCGACATCCTCGATCTGGCCCGGCACTTCGCCGACAAGGCCTGCGCGTTTTTGCAACGCGATGCCGTGCGTTGGTCCGACGCGGCGCTGGATCACCTGTCCGGTTATACCTTCCCCGGCAACGTTCGCGAACTCAAGGGTTTGGTCGAGCGCGCAGTGCTGCTGTGCGAGGGCGGCGAGTTGCTGGCCGAGCATTTTTCCCTGCGCATGGAAGCCATGCCGGAAGACAGCAGCCTGAACCTGCGCGAACGCCTGGAGCAGGTCGAACGCAGTCTGCTGCTCGATTGCCTGCGCAAAAACGACGGCAACCAGACCCTCGCCGCCCGCGAACCCGACACGGGGGCGGCGTATACGGCGAAGGTCAAAGAAGCACAGCGTGTGTGGATAAAATTGCGCGATGCGAATTGTCCGCTCGAAGCGTTTGAGATTAAGCCTGGCACGTCCGCCTATGTAGCGACGGTGAACATTTGCATCGCAAGAATGAGCCGTGAGCGCACAGTCTTTCTGGACAATATTGTGGCCGACATCGTGAGTGGCTCCGCTGCTGGGCGTGGATCAGGTGTCTCGTGTCCATCCCAGAACTTTGCTCAGTTTCTGCCGGCATTCTCTGCCAGTATTGAGTCCCAGAAACGTCTAACCGCGCTGGCGGTAAAAATACTGGTGTTGAAGCGGACTTCGGACCCTGGTCGCTTTGAACCGCAAATTACTGCTGAGACAGGCTCGAGTTTGGCGTTTCCGTTGATGGCTGCGATGGAAGGCAAGACTGAAGTGGTTGAGATCGAAACGGTCGACGACACTCACATGAACGTTGTGGATAAACGGGCCGGTAACAGCAATATCAAGATTTTTAACTTTTCTAAAAAGTCGTGCTGGGCGCTGGTGGGGATTGAGGATTGGTCGATAAGCGAGAAGGAGCTTGTTGCATCCAGTAAACCCGGAATGAGCCGTGCCGAGAATTTCTGCTATCAACGTGCGGAGGGTTTGGGTGGTTTAGGCGCGCTTGAACAATACCGGCTGACTAAAGAATTGCATGAAGCGTCTCTGGAAAATTATGTATGTGCTGCAGAGTCGGGTGATCCACAGGCAAGTCTGTCGGCGGCAAGCTTGAGTCTTTCGCAGATGGCACCTCAGTTGGAAACCAGCAAGCTTGAGGCTCTGTTTAAAGCGGCATCGACGACACCGAGCGGCGCGTTGGGTTATGCCACTTATTTTTGTAACGGTAATTCCACCGACTATAACGGCCCTTGCCTGCACCCCGAGCAGGCAGAAAGGGAAGTTATTCGCGCGGTTTCCATGGGATCCATAGAGGCGATTAACTATCTGGCTTCTTCTTTTGAGAGTGGCGAGTTGGGAACGAAGGATATGTCCCGGGCGTTGGCCTGTTATCAGTTGTCAGCTGACAAAGGTAGCCCGCAGGGTAGCGACAGCGTGAAGCGCTTGGTTTCGCAAGGCTCAGCCATAAAGGCTAGCCACTGTCTGTGAATTTCGCTGGGCAGATATAAACGTTGAAGAAGGGGACGTTCAACTGGTCGATCGTATTGAGGCTCGGTGCGATTTTGGTTCATCAAGAAGGGGGACGCGAAGCCCCCCGTTCTCTATTCGCGAAGTTGCTACGCCTTCGACCGATACTCCGCCGGATTCGGCGAATCAATGTGATCCAGCGCTCGCTCCACCAACAACCGGACCCCATCCGCCAATCTGCTGAGCGCCAAGGCTAAGGAGCGCCGTGTACCGTCCACGTCGTCGGCCAGGTTGGCGGCGATGGCGCTGATGGACAGCAGGTCTTCCGAGGCGTTGGCCAGGAGGGCTTCGGTGTCGATGTCGGGGGAGACAGTGAAGAGCTTGCCTTTGCGTTTGGGTTTTTCGTTGGGTGGTGGTGCGAAATGGTGGTCGAGGGCGCGTTCGGCGGCTTCGTGGAGTTTTCTGGAATCGAAGGATTCGTAGGGGGATGTGGCTTCGTTTTCTGGTGGATTCGGTGTTGGCTTGAACATAGATGTAATCCCGCAATTAAGGAGCCGACACCGTTTCGCGTGCACTTCGAAAGAGGTGGCAGCTGTGCATAGGTGTGCAAGACCGGCGGGATTACCCGGCAGACCCGAAGGTCTCCCATACACAGCAGCCATAACGGTTCGCGAGCATAGAAAAATGCTCGATGAATTGCCATAACCATTGTGTATCCCGCCGGACTTGCACGTCCGTGTCACCGATTTTGCGGTGACGAACAGAGGTTATCGGTGAACGCGAGCGCCGGATAGTTCATGAACAGCCCGGCGTGTTGAAGGAAATGTCCGATGGTGTCGAAGTAAACGTAGGCGGATGATTGAGCGTTTTTAAACACGACGCCTGAGCAGGTTAAACCGAAGGTTTTTTGAGTGATCGACATGGATTGTATTTTTAAAAAAGGATACGGCTTCAGGGCGGCTCTGATGGGCGCTGTTGTTTTGAGTCTGTTCCAGGGGCGCGCGTATGCGTTCGCTGAAGATCAACCTTGCCCGTTCGACGTGCCTCAAACGGAACTGAAGGTTGCAAGCTGCGTTCAGGAAGAGGGCGTGAACATACTCAAGCTTGTGCCCCGTAACCAACCTGACTACGCCAACAACTTCGACAATCTCCCCACCGTCATTGTCACTGGGAAAAATCTGCAGGACATTTTGGCGGTTGTCGGAATCGACAATCCACGGCGCTACAACAAGCTGATCGAACTGCCTGATGCTGAATCAATCATGGAGTTTTCGGACGCTGCGGTGACAGCCAAAGCGTCGATGAAGCAGCAAGACTGGAAGCTGCTGGACATGAAAAACGTCATTTATCCTGGCCCGGGTGGTGTTGAAGGGTTCGGATTAATCTGCAACACGCTTCAAGCAGAAACAACGAAGGGCTTTGTCGTTGTTTCTCAGTGCAACACTTTTTATGAAGGTGAGAGATCAAACCTGAAAAAAATCCTTTCCAGGATCACCTGCGAGCCCCCAAAAAGTGAAGCATTCCCAGCGCTCAACACAGACTCGGGCACTATCGTTTTCAACTACACCAAACTGCCCGAAGACGAATCCCAAGGCTCCGACGATGTCGCCATCGATGTCGATTTTATAAATTGCGCTGACGGTACGAAAAAGAACGTCGGTGGGCTGCCATTTTTGGCGGCCACCGGGCGAGTACAAGCGGCTTTCCTTGCTCAGGCCAAACCCGATGCCGCACCGATGCTTTTCATCATTCATGCGGTCGGAATCAGAGCCTATACGGGCGTTAATTATTTGGGCGACTACTACACCGTTGACGCGTATTCCCCTACGGCGACGGGTTACGTCAGGGATGAGCGGTTGTCGAACTATTTTGGCAATGGCGGCGATATTGCGCGCGATGCCGAGTCGGAGGAGTTGGTCTACACGTTCCCGTATAAAACCGCTGATGACATCGTCGCCAAACTCAATTCTGCCGCCTATAAACACTGGGCAGCGGAGGACAGGGTGACGCTCACGATTAACAAAAAGACCTCGATTCACAGTTCGCCCGTTTTGGCGGACATGACGAAAATGTATTTGATCAAGGGCGACTCGGTGTTGCAGGAAGGAGGTGAGGCTGGGTGGCTGAAGATCATGTTTAAAACCCCCAAAGGAAAGGAGATTCGGGGCTGGGTTCAATGCAACGATGCCGATGGTTGTTAGTCGATTCTCTGTTAGAAATTTCAGTTGTCGATGTCATCGGCCAGGTCGGCGGCTATGGCGTTGATGGAAAGCAGGTCTTCTAAGGCGTTGGCCAAGAGGGCTTTGGTATCGACATTGGGAGAGACGGGCTGCCTAGTTCATGGACAACCCGGCGTTTTGAAGGAAATGTCCGATAAGTTTGAGGGCATCAAGATCAAAAGATCGCAGCCTTCGGTAGCTCCTACAGAATGTGTTTCTTCAGGTGTAGGGCGGGTGTAGGGCGGGTGTTGGGTGTGACGCGGAGCGTCACGGGATGCATTCCCGCGCGGGAGTGTGGCAACGATCAGGGGCGGGTCGGTAAAGCGTGACTTGGCGGTCATCATGCGGGAAAAGCGGTTCATCTTCTTCTAACGCAACCCGACGGTGGCGTTCTCGCTTGAAGCCGCTACACTGCGCCAGCCGTTCATTTCTTCTTTGAGGCTGTGCGCATGAAATTTCGTTTTCTTCTATGGATGCTGGGTTTGTTGATGGGTAAGGCCAGTCGGACTAATCCTGCGTTTCAGCAGCAGTTGGCTGACAAGGCATTGGTGTTTCAGCTACAGACCCTGGACGGGAAGGTGGCGCGGCATTTCGTGGTGAAGGATCAGCGCATTACCAGCAAGTCGGGTGTGTATGCCGAGCCGGCGTTTGCGATTGCGTTTAAGGATGCGGCGTATGGTTTTGCCACGATGCAGGCGAAGAACAAGCAGTTGGCGTTTATGACCGGGATTCAGGACAAGTCGATTCAGATCAAGGGGAATCCGGCGTTGGTGATGTGGTTTCAGGGGTTGACCAAGTATTTGAAGCCTAGGAAGGCTAAGCCTAAGGCTTGAGAGTGGAAGGGCTGTTGTGGCGAGGGAGCTTGCTCCCGCTGGGCTGCGAAGCGGCCCTAAAGCCTGAGACTTCGGTTGTATCTGACACACTGCGGCGGCTGGGTTGCGACTGCTGCGCAGTCGAGCGGGAGCAAGCTCCCTCGCCACAGAGGTTGTGGTGATCAGGTAGATCGGCGGGGGATTCATCGCGGGCAAGCCCGCTCCCACAGGGATTACCTGAGTCCTGTGGGAGCGTGGCTTGGTCCGGGCAGCGATCCGACGATGCTTTTAGGCCTGGCTAAATTGCGAAGCCAATTCGCGCAGCAGCACTTCAGCTTCAAGCACTTTGCTGACCACGTCGTTGGCTTTGTCGCGAGTCAAGCCAACACGCTCCAGCAACGCATCCGGAATATCTTCATCCGGCCCAGACCCAATCCCGCGGCTGCGCAGCAGGCGTACGGCCAGGCAGACGAGGTTCGGGTATTCGGCGTAGTCGCCGTCGTAGCTTGGGTCGTGCTGGAAGCGCAGGGCGGTGGCCAGTTCGTCGGGCATGTCCCAGAAGCGCATCAGCCATGAGCCGATCTGTTCGCGGCTGATGCCCAGCAGGTGTTGTTCCACGTAGCTGTGGCACAGGTGCGGGTTGACTTCCAGGTGGCGGCAGATCAACGAGAAGTGCGGCGGGAACACGTGGGCCAGCAGCAGGTAACCGAAGTTGTGCAGCAGGCCGGCGAGGTAGGTCAGGCCGGCTTCCGGGCGCTGGGCGCGGGGCATGGCGCGGGTCAGGCCTTCGATGACGGCGGCGGTGTAGATCGATTGCTGCCAGTACGGCGTGGTGTGTTGCGGGTGGTCTTTGGGCAGGCTCAGGGTTTTGCCAAGGGCCAGGCCCAGCGCCAGGTTGATCACCAGGTCGAAACCCAGCACCCGCACGATGGCGTCTTCCACTGAACGAATCTTGCCCGGCGAGGCGTAGTACGGCGACGCCGCCCAGCTGACGACTTGTGCAGCCAAGGCCGGGTCGGTTTCGACAACGCCGGTGATGTCGTCGATGGTGGCGTTGGGGTCGACCCGCAGTTTGATGATTTTCTGCGCGGTTTCGGCTAGCGGCGGAATCTCGATGGTCTCTTCCAGGCGTTGCTGGATGCGCCGCGCGGTGAACGCTTGCACGGCCTGGGTGATTTCCTCGCGGTCATCATCAGGGCGATCGAGGTTTGGACGGATGCTGTGCACGGCTTCGCCGAAATTGCCGGCGCTGGCCTTGGTCAGCATGGTTTTGAAATCGTCGCTGGTGATTTCCAGCAGCACGCCCGGCTCGCCCGAGTTGATCAGCAACGTCGGTTCGCGCAGCAGGCTTTCTTCATACAGGCACGGCGAGCTGGTGAGTGCCGGCAGACCGGGCAACAGGCTCAGGCTGTGTTTGCCGAGCATTTTTACCAGGCGTTCGGTGGATACGGCGGTCAACCGGCGACCGGTGAGTTCGGCGAGGCGGTTGAGGTCCAGCAATTGGCTCTGAGGGAACAGCACCATGAGCGCGCCGACCGCATCGTCCAGCAAAACTGCCTGCACTTTACGCGCGGCGTTCAGGCCGTGATGGTCGAGGACTTCTTCGTAGGCGATGCCCAGTTTGCCGAGCAGCAGCCGAATAACAGACGGAGCGTGCGGGGTTTCAGGGGCGAGGGCAACGTCGGTCATGGTCTGTATCCGTTTGCAAACAATTGCAGGAGTATAACCAGCTTGTTTAAAGCCAGGGCTCAGAAACTGCGACAGTGCTCACACTTGGCCGTATTGCTGCCCATGGCGTAGCCAGCGGTCGAGCAACGGGCTGACGTGATCCGGCCAGCGTTCGAGCAAAGCCTGGGCGGCGTCGCGCACGGCGGGCAGCAAGTCGGCGTCGCGCATCAGGTCGGCGACCTTGAATTGCAGCAGGCCGGTCTGGCGTGTGCCGAGCATTTCGCCGGGGCCGCGCAGTTCGAGGTCTTTTTCGGCGATGACAAAACCGTCGTTGGTTTCACGCATGATGCCCAGGCGCTGACGGCCGATCTGCGACAGCGGCGGATGGTAGAGCAGCACGCAATGGCTGACGGCGCTGCCCCGGCCGACACGGCCACGCAATTGGTGTAGCTGCGCGAGGCCGAGGCGTTCGGGGTTTTCGATGATCATCAGGCTGGCGTTGGGCACGTCGACGCCGACTTCGATTACGGTAGTGGCGACCAGCAGTTGCAGGTTGCCGGCCTTGAACTCGGCCATCACTGCGGCTTTCTCGGCGGGCTTCATGCGACCGTGGATCAAGCCGACTTTCAACTCGCCGAGGGCGGCGGTGAGGTCTTCAAAGGTGGTTTCGGCGGCCTGGCAGGTCAGCTCTTCCGACTCTTCGATCAGCGTGCACACCCAATAGGCCTGACGCCCTTCGGCACAGGCGCCGCGCACCCGTTCGATCACTTCGACGCGCCGGGTGTCGGTGACCAGCACGGTGTTCACCGGGGTCCGACCGGGTGGCAGTTCGTCGAGGATCGAGGTGTCGAGGTCGGCGTAGGCGCTCATGGCCAGCGTCCGAGGGATCGGCGTGGCGGTCATGATCAACTGGTGCGGACACATCCGCCCACCGACGCCTTTCTGCCGCAGCGCCAAGCGCTGTTGCACGCCGAAGCGATGTTGTTCGTCGATGATCGCCAGCGCCAGGTTCTTGAACTGCACTTCGTCCTGGAACAGCGCGTGGGTGCCGACCACCATCTGCGCGCCGTTGGCGATTTGCTCAAGCGCGGCCACGCGGTTTTTGCCCTTGAGCTTGCCGGCCAGCCACGCGACTTCGATGCCCAGCGGTTCGAGCCAACGCTTGAAGGTGATGAAGTGCTGCTCGGCGAGAATCTCTGTGGGCGCCATCAATGCGACCTGATAACCAGCCTCCAGCGCCTGAAGCGCGGCCAGGGCGGCGACCACGGTTTTGCCGGCGCCGACGTCGCCCTGAATCAGCCGCAACATCGGCTCGTGCTGACTGAGGTCGTAGGCGATTTCTTTGCCGACCCGTTGCTGGGCGCCGGTCGGGGTGAAGCCGAGGTTGGCCAAATACTGTTGTGGCAGCTTCGAGGCTTTGGGCATGGCCGGCGCGCGCAGGGCACGCATGCTCTCGCGCAGGCGTTGCTGGGACAGTTGATGGGTCAGCAGTTCTTCGAATGCCAAACGGTGCTGTGCCCAGTGATGACCGAGGGCAAGTTCGTCGACATCGGCATCGGCGGGCGGGTGATGCAGGTAGCGGATCGCATCGGCCAACGGCGCCAGTTGATAGTCCCGGGCCAGTTCGGTCGGCAGCCAGTCGGGCAGGCTGCTGGGGCCGAGCAGGGTCAGGGTTTGCATGCACAGTTGGCGCAAACGCTGTTGGGTCAGGCCTTCGGTGAGCGGGTAGACCGGGGTCAGGGTTTCATCCACCGGCGGCGGCTCGTCGCCGGTGATGGCGCGGTATTCCGGGTGGTAGATCTCCAGCCCCGACGCACCGGGCCGCGCTTCGCCGTAGCAGCGAATGCGCGTGCCGCGTTTGAGACCTTCTTTCTGGGCGTTGCTGAAATGGTAGAAGCGCAGGCTGAGCCCGCCGGTGCCGTCCTGCAGGCGGACAACCAGGCTGCGGCGCCGGCCCATGACCACGTCGGCGCCGCTGACGGTGCCTTCGATCACTGCATCCTGGCCCGGTCGCAAATGGCCGATCGGGACCACGCGGGTGCGGTCCTGATAACGCAGCGGCAGGTGGAACAGCACGTCCTGGAGATTCTCCAGGCCGACCTTGGCCAGTTTTTCGGCCATGGCTTCGCCGACACCCTTGAGTGCCGTCACCGACACTTGCGACAACTCGGTCATGGCAGCCGCTTAACCGGCAACCACCGGCGCTGGCGGCTTGGCCACCGAGCACAGGCGAATGGAGTCGGCGAGGATTTCAATCGCCTTCGGCCGCGGGAAGCTCGCACGCCAGGCAATGGCCACGGTGCGAAACGGCACCGGTGCGCTCAGTGGGCGCACTTCGATCACGCCGGGAGCGTAGTGGTGGCTGTCCACCGCCGAGAGCGGCAGGATCGAAATACCCAAACCGGAAGCGACCATGTGGCGAATGGTTTCCAGCGAGCTGGATTCCACCGTGGTGTGCTTGGCGCCGTCGTTGCCTTTGGCCAGGGTCGGGCAGGCTTCCAGCACTTGATCGCGGAAGCAGTGGCCTTCGCCGAGCAGCAGCAGGCTCTTGTCGTTGAGCAGTGCGGCGTCGATGGATTCTTTTTGGGTCCAGGGGTGCTGGGCTGGCATCAGGACGTAGAACGGCTCGTCGTAGAGCTGCAAGGTCAGCACGTCGGCTTCGCTGAACGGCAGGGCGATGATGATCGCGTCGAGCTCGCCATTGCGCAGTTTGTCGCGCAATACGTGGGTGAAGTTTTCTTCGATGTACAACGGCATCTGCGGGGCGACCCGGTGCAGTTGTGGAATCAGGTGCGGAAACAGGTACGGGCCGACGGTGTAGATCGCGCCGACTTTTAGCGGGGCGGTCAACTGGTTCTTGCCGGCCTGGGCCAGTTCGCGAATGCCTTGGGCCTGTTCCAGGACTTTCTGTGCCTGGGCGACGATGCCTTCGCCGACCGGGGTCAGGCGCACGGCGCTCTTGCTGCGCTCGAAAATCAGCACACCGAGTTCGTCTTCAAGCTTTTTCACGCCCACCGACAGGGTCGGCTGGCTGACGTGGCAACGCTCGGCCGCGTGGCCGAAGTGCTGCTCTTGGGCGAGGGTAACGATGTAGCGTAATTCTGTCAGAGTCATAGCAAGCGTCCATGAAGTTGCGGGCCAAGCATACCGGCTGCAATCGATAGACGCACGTTATCAGACTGAGTGTGTTGAGTGACACTGGGCAATGCAGGTTTGCCGTTGCCAGATATGCAAAAGGCACCTTTCGAGTGCCTTTATGGGTGTTGCATATTGTGTTTTAGCGTCGGCGTTCCAGCGAGTAAACGAACGGTGCAACGATTTCGATGGAACCGTTGTTCAGCATGTCGGCCGGTGGCTTGGGCAGCGGTTGGGCGCGGCGGATCATTTCCAGGGTGGCCCGGTCCAGATCGGCGTTGCCGGAGCGGCCCACCAGTTCGAACGACAACACGTTCCCTTCGGCATCCACCACGAAGCGCAGACGGTTCAAACCTTCCTTGCCCCGCTGCTGGGCACTGGCCGGGTACTTTTTGTACTTGGCCAAGTGCGCGAGCAGGGTGCCTTGCCAACTGGCCTTGGCGGCTTGTTGCGCGGGCGATGGACCGGGTGCCGGCTGAGCGGATTTCTCCGTCGGTGCCTGGGTCGGTTGCACGTCGCTCGGTTTTGCCTCGGACGGTTTTTCCTTCGGTGGCTCCGGTTTTTTCTCCACAGGCTTGGGCGGTTGAGGCTTGGGCTTGGGTTTGACCGGTTTCGGTACGGCGATCTCGGCCTTCGGCGCTTCAGCCAGTTTCGGAATCGGTAGTTCTTCCACCGGAGCTGGTGGCTGTGGCGGCGTGATCACCTTCGGCGGTGCGGGCGGTGGCGGGGCCGGAACCGGCGCCAGCTCGACCATCATCGCTTGCGGCGGCAGTTCGATCGGCGGGCGCGACGTCCAGTTCAGTGCCAGCGCAATGGCCAGCGCATGGACGCCCAGCACTACGACCAGGCTCCCACTGTAACGCGTCAGCTTTTGGCGCGTGTTGATCATTTCTTGGCTGCCGTCTCGAGTCCGACCAGGCCGACCTTCAGGTAGCCGGCGGCGCGCAGGGCGTCCATCACGCTCATCAGGTCGCCGTAGTCCACGCCTTTATCGGCCTGGAAGAAGATCGTCGTGTCTTTCTTGCCCTGGGTCTTGGCGTCGAGCGTGGCACCGAGGGCTTCGGTCTTCACTTCGTCTTCGCCGAGGAACAGGCGCTGGTCAGCTTTTACGCTGAGAAACACCGGTTTCTCTGGCCGCGGCGCCGGTTTGGCGGTGGAGGCGGGCAGGTCGACCTTGATGTCCACGGTGGCCAGCGGCGCTGCCACCATGAAGATGATCAACAGCACCAGCATCACGTCGATGAACGGCGTGACGTTGATTTCGTGGTTCTCGGCCAGATCGTCGTCTGCGCCTTCTTTCAAATGCAGGCCCATGGCCGATTACCCCACTTTCACCATGTGCGGTTGCGAGCTGCGCTGCTCGGTCGGCAGGTGGTCGAGATCACGGCTGACCAGCAGCAGGACTTCTGCCGAGGCGTCGGACACTTGTGCCTTGTAACCGGCAATGGAGCGGGCGAAGACGTTGTAGATGACCACTGCAGGAATCGCTGCAACCAGACCCAGCGCGGTCGCCAGCAGGGCTTCGGCAATGCCGGGGGCCACGACGGCGAGGTTGGTGGTCTGGGTTTTGGCGATGCCGATGAAGCTGTTCATGATGCCCCAAACGGTACCGAACAGGCCGACGAACGGCGCGGTGGAACCGATGGTGGCGAGTACGCCGGTGCCGCTGCTCATGTTGCGACCACAGGCAGCGACGAGGCGTTCGAGACGGAAGCTCACGCGCTCCTTGATGCCTTCTTTCTCGCGGCTGTTGGCCGACAGGCGCATTTCTTCCAGTGCGTCGTGGACCAGCAGGTTGGCGAGGGTGCCTTCCTTGGCTGCCGTTGCGCTGGCGTCTTTAAGGGTGGCGGCTTTTTTCAGGTGGACGATTTCAGTGCGCAGACGACGCTTGGCGCCCATCAGCTCGAAGCCCTTGGCGATCCAGATGGTCCAGGTGATGATTGAGGCGATGGCCAGGCCGATCATCACGATTTTCACGATGATGTCGGCGTTCTGGTACATGCCCCACGGCGACAGGTCATGGGCCATGCCCAGGGAGTTGTCGGCTTCGAGTACTTGCGGCGCGTCAGCAGAGTCCACGGCCAGATCCGTCGCGACAGGCGCCACGGCAGGTGCGGCAGGTGTTTGAGCTGCAGGCTGTGTGGCCGGTGCTTGTGCATCGGCGAAGGCGGCGGTCGGCGCCAGCATCAGGCTGAGCAACAGGGCGGCCACCGCGCTCCAGGCGCGAGGTCGTTTGGTTGGCGAAGCGGGGAATTGATTGGGTGTCATGCTGGCCGGACCTGAGAGGAAAAGACGATAAATGTTCTTCCAGGCCTCGTGAGGCCGAGAACAAAAGTGGCAGGCATTATTGCAAGTAATTCTTGTTAACAAAAGTAATAGAGTATCTTTTTTTCCTTCATTGCTAGCCGCTGGTCCCTTGCCGGCGCTAGTCTGTGCCTTTCCGATGGGAGTTATCTGATGTCCGCGCCTTCTGTTTTGATCGCCGGCTGCGGTGATGTCGGCAGTCGTCTGGCCACGCAATTGTTGGCTTGTGGGTGGGAGGTTCACGGCTTGCGGCGTGATGTCTCACGCCTGCCGCAGGGCGTGATCGGCGTTGCCGGCGACTTGTTCAATAAAGACTGTCCGGCGACTTGGCCAATCGGTGCGGTGGATTACCTGGTGTATTGCGCGGCGGCCACCGATCACAATGAGGCGGGTTACCGCGCCGCTTATGTGCAGGGTTTGCAGCACGTGCTGGAATGGCTGAGCGACTACGGGCAAGTCCCCAATCGATTGCTGTTCGTTTCCAGCAGCAGCGTTTATGGCCAGCAGGACGGTGAGTGGATCGATGAGACTTCGCCGACGGTAGCAGGCGGTTATTCGGGGCGTTTGATGCTCGAAGCCGAGCAGGTGGCGCTCGATAGCGGCATCCCGGCCAGTCTCGTGCGCCTGACCGGTATTTATGGTCCGGGTCGCGAGTGGCTGCTGACCCAGGTCCGTCGCGGCTATCGCGTGGCGATCGATCCGCCGTTGTACGCCAACCGCATTCACGTCGACGATGCGGCGGGGTTGCTGGCGTTTCTGCTTGAGGCGGATCGGCGAGGGGTGGCGCTGGACGATTGTTACATCGGTGTCGACGATGCGCCCGCGCCGTTGGCCGAGGTGGTGAGCTGGTTGCGGGAGTACTTGGGCGTGACTGAATGGGCCGAAGACGCCAGTGTGCGTCGTGCCGGCAGCAAGCGTTGCAGCAATGCCCGAGCGAAGGCGCTGGGCTGGACGCCGCGCTATCCGAGTTTCCGCGAGGGCTATGCTGCGATCCTCGAAGGGCGCTGCTGAAATCCAGTTACACACAAAAACTGTGGGAGCGGGCAAGCCCCGCTCCCACAGGATTATCTGTTGGCTTCAGATTCGGATTACTGCTTCTCGAGCAACCACTTGCGATCACCCGGCGTGAACGAAGGCATTTCGTCCGCCAGAGCGGTATTCACCGTCTGGAAAATCTCCAGTTCCTTGCCCTTGCGCGCAAAGATCCAGGTATTGCCCTGGCCGTTCACCTGCAGCCAGATGTTGTCGTTGCCGCCGCTCATCGACGCACAATCGCCCGCCAGGCACAGGGCATAACGATCCGCACCGGGCAGGCCGGCGACTTGGCCATCGGCCTGGAACTTCACGGTGTTGCCTTCGCCGGGGCCGCTGACGATTCTCCAGCTGCCGCCCATGTAAGCCGAATACAGCGCTCGCTCGAAACTCGCACCAATCGGCGCGCCGTCCGGAACCTGGACCGATGCACGGTCGAAGACTTGCTCCGGCTCGTTATCGTTGGCGGCCTGGCTCAGTTGCTTGCCATCACGCTTCAGCTCGCTGGCGGAGCTGCCATAAAAGTCGACTTTCCAGGCGCCGGACTTTTCGCCCAGCAGCTTGCCTTCGACGTTTTCAAAACCATTGGTGTAGCGGGCCTGGCCTGCCCTGGTGTTGACGTCCCATTCCAGGTTCGGACCATAGGCCTGGAGCGCTTCACGCAGGGGGCCGCCTTTGGATGCGGCATCGATCGCCGACTGATTGATCCAGGTGCCGCTGATATCACGGTCGGCAGGATCGCTGGCACAACCGCCCAACAGAAGGGCGACCAGCGAGAGAGCTAGCGCTTGGCGCATGGTGGAATCCTTTCAAAGCAAGATCGGCGCAGCCTTTGGTCGGCTGCGCCGGACACATTACTCGATGACCAGAATGGCATCCATTTCAACCTGCGCGCCCTTTGGCAGGGCCGCTACGCCGATGGCGGCGCGGGCTGGGTAAGGCTGGTCGAAGTATTTGCCCATGATCTCGTTGACCTTGGCGAAGTGGCTCAGGTCGGTGAGGAAGATGTTCAGTTTGACGATGTCCTTGAACGAACCACCGGCCGCTTCAGCCACGGCTTTGAGGTTCTCGAACACCTGGACGGTCTGGGCTTCGAAGCCTTCGACCAGTTCCATGGTTTTTGGGTCCAGAGGAATCTGACCCGACATGTAAACAGTGTTGCCAGCCTTGATCGCCTGGGAATAAGTACCGATGGCGGCCGGGGCCTTGTCGCTGGTGATAACAGTCTTGGTCATGAATGACTCCTTGTAAGGGGTGGGCTACGCGCGCATGCGGGTGATGCGGATGACCCCGGTCAGGGCGCGCAGTTTCTTGATCACGCGGGCCAGGTGCACGCGGTCGTGCACGCTGACCACCAGTTGAACCACGCTGATACGACCGTCGCGTTCGTCCATGCTGATTTTTTCGATATTGCCGTCGGCTGCGTTGACGCTGCTGGCCAGCAGGGCAATCAGGCCGCGCTGGTGTTCCAGTTCGACGCGCAGTTCGACGTTGAATTCGCCGGTGACATCCTTGGCCCATGAGAGCTGGATGCATTTTTCCGGGTTGTGGCGGATTTCGCTGATGTTGCGGCAGTTGTCCAGGTGCACCACCATCCCTTTGCCCGCGGACAGGTGCCCGACAATCGGGTCGCCCGGGATCGGCGTGCAGCACTTGGCGTAACTGAGCACCAGGCCTTCGGTACCGCGAATCGCCAACGGACCTTCGGGGCTTGGCAGCTGTTCGCCTTCGCCCAGCAGACGGCGGGCGACCACGTACGCCATGCGATTGCCCAGGCCGATGTCTTCGAGCAGGTCTTCGATCAGTTCCAGGCGGTATTCGTGGAGCATCAACTGCACGCGTTCGGCCGGGATTTTTTCCAGGGAACTGTCGAAACCGTTGAGCACTTTGTTCAGCAGGCGTTCGCCGAGGCTGATGGATTCGGAGCGGCGTTGCAGTTTCAGCGCATGGCGGATGTGCGTCCGCGCCTTGCCGGTGACCACGAAATTGAGCCATGCCGGGTTCGGCCGCGCGCCCGGAGCGCTGACGATCTCGACCGTGGAGCCACTTTGCAGCGGCTCGGACAGCGGTGCGAGACGACGATTGATCCGACAGGCAATGCAGCTGTTGCCCACGTCGGTGTGCACCGCGTAAGCGAAGTCGACCGCCGTGGAGCCCTTGGGCAGCTCCATGATCCGGCCTTTGGGCGTGAACACGTAGACCTCGTCCGGGAACAGGTCGATCTTCACGCTTTCGATGAATTCCAGCGAATTGCCAGCCCGTTGCTGCATCTCCAGCACGCCTTTGACCCACTGGCGAGCGCGGGCATGCGTGCCTTTGGGCTGCTCGTCGCCGCTGGATTTGTACAGCCAATGGGCGGCGATGCCGTTGTTGGCCATCTCTTCCATTTCACGGGTGCGGATCTGGATCTCGATCGGTACACCGTGCATGCCGAACAGCGTGGTATGCAGCGACTGGTAGCCGTTGGCCTTGGGGATCGCGATGTAATCCTTGAAGCGACCCGGCAACGGTTTGTACAAATTGTGCACGGCACCCAGCACGCGGTAGCAGGTATCGACCTTGTCGACGATGATCCGGAACGCGTAGACGTCCATGATTTCGTTGAAGGCCCGACGCTTGCCGCGCATTTTCTTGTAGATGCCATAGAGGTGTTTCTGACGACCGCTGACCTCGCCCTGGATGCCGTCGATGGCCAGGCAGTGGCTGAGGGATTCTTCGATCTTGTTGACGATTTCCTTGCGGTTGCCCCGGGCGCGTTTGACCGCCTGGTTGATCCGCGCGGAACGCATCGGGTGCATGGCCTTGAAGCCGAGGTCTTCGAACTCTATGCGAATGGCGTGCATACCCAGCCGGTTGGCGATGGGCGCATAGATTTCCAGGGTTTCCTTGGCGATCCGCCGGCGTTTTTCGCCGGACAGGACTTCCAGGGTTCGCATGTTGTGCAGGCGGTCGGCCAGCTTGACCAGGATCACGCGAATGTCGCGCGCCATGGCCATGGCCATTTTCTGGAAGTTTTCGGCCTGGGCTTCGGCTTTGGTCTCGAAGTTCATCTGGGTCAGTTTGCTGACCCCATCGACCAGTTCGGCCACGGTTTCGCCGAACTGCGCTTGCAGCGCTTCCTTGGCAATACCGGTGTCTTCGATCACGTCATGCAGCATTGCGGCCATCAGGCTTTGATGGTCCATGTGCATGTCGGCAAGAATATTCGCCACTGCAAGAGGATGCGTGACGTACGCCTCACCGCTGCGGCGGCGTTGGCCGTCGTGGGCTTGTTCGGCGTAGAAGTACGCTCGGCGGACCAGGTTGACCTGGTCCTTGCCGAGGTAGGTCGATAAGCGATCGGCGAGGGCGTCTATGCTCGGCATGATAATTCCTGCCGTTCGTTGTGACCCCGCGCCGTGCTACGTCGACCAGGCATGGACTTATACTGCCTCGTTGGACTCGTCCTCGAACGCTGCGAACAGCGGTTCGTCTTCGACGATTTCAGCGTTGGCGATGAACTCGTAGCTCATCAGGCCTTCAGCGATTTCACGCAGGGCTACAACTGTAGGCTTGTCGTTTTCCCACTGAACCAGGGGCTCTTTGCCACCGGTGGCCAGTTGACGGGCACGCTTGGTAGAGAGCATGACCAGCTCAAAGCGGTTTTCCACGTGTTCTAGGCAGTCTTCAACGGTTACGCGGGCCATGGTATTCCTCGGAGCGAATGCAATATGCGCGCTGCCCGGTTGGGCGAGCGGACTCAACAGTTTAAAAAATCACCAGCGATTAGGGAAGCGCTGATTTTTTGACCAGGCTCTTCAACGCGCTATAAGTGCCAATGTAAAGCCCTTGCAGCGGTTTTGGGAAGCGCTGTTTAGCCGAGCAATTCGGCCAATAATTTGCCGTGACGCTGCTGCTGACGCTTCTGATGCAGCTGATTGGCGCGGAAAATCGCCTTCAGATCGTCCAGTGCGTGGGCGAAATCGTCGTTGATGATCAGGTAGTCGTAGTCGACATAGTGGCTCATCTCGCTGACAGCTTCGCGCATCCGGCCTTCGATGATTTCGTCGCTGTCCTGGCCACGATTGGTCAGGCGCTGACGCAAGGCTTGCTGGCTCGGCGGCAGAATAAAGATCGAGCGGGCCTGGGGCATCAATTTGCGCACTTGCTCGGCGCCTTGCCAGTCGATTTCCAGAATCAGGTCGTGACCTTCATCCAGGGTCTGCTGCAAGTGGCTTTGCGAAGTGCCATAGAGGTTGCCGAAGACTTCGGCCCGCTCCAGGAAGTCGCCGTGTTCGATCATCTTCACGAACTCTTCGCGCGAGACGAAGTTGTAGTTCACGCCGTCCACTTCACCCGGGCGCATGGCGCGGGTGGTGTGGGAAACGGACACCTGGATCTGTGGCTGGGCGTCGATCAACGCCTTGACCAGGCTGGTCTTGCCTGCGCCCGAAGGCGCGGAAATGATGTAGAGAGTGCCGGTGCTGTGGGTCATGTCGGGTTTGCCTTACTCAATATTCTGCACTTGTTCGCGCATCTGCTCGATCAACACCTTGAGGTTGACCGCAGCCTGGGTGCTGCGCGGGTCGAAGGCTTTGGAGCCCAGTGTGTTGGCTTCGCGGTTGAGTTCCTGCATCAGGAAGTCCAGGCGCCGACCAGCAGCACCGCCGGATTTCAGCACCCGGCGAACTTCGATGATGTGGGTGCTCAGGCGATCCAGTTCTTCGGCAACGTCGCTCTTTTGCGCGAGCATGACCATTTCCTGCTCCAGACGCTGCGGGTCAAGGTCGGCCTTCATGTCGGTGAAGCGGTCGAGGACTTTCTGGCGCTGGGTGGCGAGCATCTGCGGGACCAACTCACGCAGGATCACCACATCTTCTTCAATGGACGTCAGGCGCTCGTTGATCAACCGCGCCAGCTCCGCGCCTTCGCGCTCGCGGCCGGCCTTGAGTTCTTTCAGGCCCTGGTTGAACAGCGCCATGGCTTCGGCATTCAGCGCTTGCGGGTCGGCGGCGTCGGCCACCAGTACGCCGGGCCAGGCCAGGACTTCCAGCGGGTTCAGCGCGGCGGGGTTCTTGATCAGGCTAGCGACGGTCTCGGCGGCAGCGACCAGTTGCGCGGCGCGCTCGCGGTCCACTTGCAGCGGTTTGCCAGTGCTTTCTTCGGTGAAACGCAGGGTGCATTCGAGCTTGCCCCGGGAAATTCCCTGGCGCAGGGCTTCGCGGACCGCGCCCTCAAGGTCGCGGAAAGATTCCGGCAGGCGCAGATGGGGTTCCAGGTAGCGGCTGTTGACCGAGCGCAGTTCCCAGCTCAGGGTGCCCTGGATGCCTGCTTTCTCGACGCGGGCGAAGGCGGTCATGCTGTGCACCATGGAGGTACCTCGCAATGCAGGTCAGCGCGTAACCAGTGGTTTCGCGGACCTGATATCTGTGAATTAAAGCCGACAGGCAGCAAAGGCGCAGGATTGTAGCGCAGTGGGGCGAATGCGCCCAAACACACGCGGTGACAAAGAGCTGCAGGCCGTCGGCTACGCTCTATTCAGGGGCTTCAATCGTCGGGCGATTTTTTTAGAAGTGCCCACTCGCGGCCCACGGCTCTATAATGCTCGGCAGTTTTCCGTCCTCCGTACAGGTAATCCCTATGAAACGTCCAAGTGGTCGCGCTGCCGATCAGCTCCGCTCGATCCGCATTACCCGCAACTACACCAAACACGCCGAGGGATCTGTACTGGTGGAGTTCGGTGATACCAAGGTCATCTGCACCGTCAGCGTCGAGAATGGCGTGCCGCGCTTCCTGAAAGGCCAGGGCCAAGGCTGGTTGACCGCCGAATACGGCATGCTGCCGCGCGCCACCGGCGAGCGTAACCAGCGTGAAGCCAGCCGCGGCAAGCAAGGCGGCCGTACACTGGAAATCCAGCGTTTGATCGGTCGTTCCCTGCGCGCTGCGCTGGACATGTCCAAGCTGGGCGACGTTACTCTGTACGTCGACTGCGACGTGATCCAGGCTGACGGCGGCACCCGCACCGCATCCATCACTGGTGCTATGGTTGCACTGATCGATGCCTTGAAAGTGATCAAAAAGCGCGGCGGCCTCAAAGGTGGCGACCCGCTCAAGCAAATGATCGCTGCCGTTTCGGTGGGCATGTATCAGGGCGAGCCTGTGCTTGACCTCGACTATCTGGAAGATTCGGCTGCCGAGACTGACCTCAACGTGGTGATGACCAGCACGGGCGGTTTCATCGAAGTTCAGGGCACTGCTGAAGGCGCGCCGTTCCAGCCGGAAGAGCTGAACGCGATGCTGGCGCTGGCGAAGAAAGGCATGATCGAGATTTTCGAACTGCAAAAGGCTGCACTGGCTGACTGATTGTTTTGATGTCCGGCAAAGGAGAGCGCCATGAGTGATGAACAACAGCTGCTTCCCACCCCGAGCCCCGAGGCTCGCCAGTGGGCGATGTTTTGTCACCTCTCGGCGTTTCTCTGTGTCTGGTTTCCGTTCGGTCACCTGATCGGGCCGCTGATACTCTGGCAATGGAAGCGTGAAGCCGATCCGTTCATCGACGCCCAAGGTAAAGAAGCGCTGAATTTTCAGATCACCGTGGCCCTGGTCTCGGGTATCTGTTACGTGCTGATGCTGGTGTTGATCGGTTTTGCGCTGTTGCCGTTGGTGCTGATCGGGGCGATGGTGCTATGCATCATTGCCGGGCTCAAGGCCAATGACGGGGTGCCTTACCGGTATCCGTTCACCTGGCGGTTGATCAAATAACAGACAGCAAAAATCCCCACGAAAAGCAAAAGTCAGCGCGCACAAAAAAGCCGACAGCGATGTCGGCTTTTTTGCGTCTGCGAAAACACGCTTAGATAGTCAGCGTCCAGTCGTAGTCCACGATCAGCGGTGCGTGCTGCGAGAACCGTGGCTGACGTGGCAGACGCGCGCTGCGTACAAAGCGGCGCAGGCCAGGGGTCAGCAACTGGTAGTCGAAACGCCAACCCAGGTTGAGCATCTCGGCCTGTTCGTTGTCCGGCCACCAGCTGTACTGGTCGCCTTCACGGCTGACTTCGCGCAGGGCATCGACATAACCCATATTGCCGACAATCTCGTCCATCCAGGCACGCTCAGGTGCCAGGAAGCCCGGGGATTGCTGGCTGTCGCGCCAGTTCTTGATATCCAGCTTCTGTTGCGCCACGTACAGCGAGCCACAATAAATGTACTCGCGACGTTTGCGTCGCTGTTTATCCAGATAACGGGCGAAGTCGTCCATTAGCTTGAACTTCTGGTTCAAGTCTTCATCGCCGTTCTGCCCCGAAGGGAGCAGCAAGGTCGCGATGCTGACCTTGTCGAAATCGGCTTGCAGGTAGCGCCCGTAGCGGTCGGCCGTCTCGAAGCCGAGACCGCTGATGACAGCCTTCGGTTGCAACCGCGAGTACAAAGCCACGCCACCTTGGGCGGGAACTTCGGCATCGCAGGCATAAAGGAAGTAGCCATCCAGTTGGAAGGCTGGATCGTCCAGTTCAAAGGCGGAGGCGCGGGTGTCCTGCAGGCAGATGACGTCGGCATTCTGTGCTTGCAGCCAACTGAGCAAACCACGCTCGACTGCAGCCTGAATCCCATTGACGTTCACACTGATGATCCGCATAAGTGGCCCCAAAAATCGCGTGCGGGTATGATACACGGCGTCTACCTAATTAGCTAAATCCGTGGTATTTGGGGTTTTTTCATGCAAGCGTATCAACGCGATTTCATTCGTTTTGCCATCGATCGCGGCGTTTTGCGCTTCGGTGAGTTCACCCTTAAGTCCGGGCGCACCAGTCCATACTTCTTCAATGCCGGCCTGTTCAACTCAGGTTCGGCCCTGGCGCAGCTGGGTCGTTTCTACGCGGCAGCCATCGTCGAGAGCGGTATTTCGTTCGACGTGCTGTTCGGCCCGGCCTACAAAGGCATCCCATTGGCGGCGACCACCGCCGTGGCGCTGGCCGAGCATCATGGCCGTGATCTGCCATGGTGCTTCAACCGCAAGGAAGCCAAGGCCCACGGCGAAGGCGGCAGCCTGGTTGGCGCGCCATTGACCGGCGACGTGCTGATCATCGACGACGTGATCACCGCAGGCACCGCGATTCGTGAAGTGATGCAGATCATCGCCTCCCAGGACGGCGCCAAGGCTGCCGGCGTGCTGATCGCCCTGAACCGTCAGGAGCGTGGCAACGGTGAGTTGTCGGCCATTCAGGAAGTGGAGCGTGACTTCGGCATTCCGGTCATCAGCATTGTTTCGCTGAACCAGGTACTCGAATTCCTGGCTGACGATCCGCAGCTCAAGCAACACCTGCCGGCAGTTGAAGCCTATCGCGCCCAATTCGGCGTGTAACCGCATCCCCTGTGGGTGCGGGTTTGTGTGGCGAGGGAGCTTGCTCCCGCTGGGCTGCATAGCAGCCCCAAGGATGTTGTGAGTGCTGCGCACTCAAGCGGGAGCAAGCTCCCTCGCCACAGAGGTGGATTGTCACGGTATCGAAAGCAAAAAAGACCCCGCTCAGCCAGTCTGAGCGGGGTCTTTTTTGTCAGCGCAGTCTTCGCCATTTTCCTATTAGTTTCAGCGTCAATCCCAAGTTGAACAGCGCAAACACCAGCAGCGCTGCAACGACCATCACGTATAGCGTGCGATCCACCTCGAAATCCCATAGATCCAGCGTGCTACTGCGCATGATCCGCATCGCGGCCGGCAGGTTGACGTAAAACAGTGCCATGAAGGCGCAAGTCAGCGGTACGGCGCAGCCCACCAAAACGCTCATCACTTTCCCCTGGCTACGTTTTCTGGCCAGCGGACCTGGTTGTTTTTCGTTCAGCGCCAACGCTTCGTGCAGCGTCGGCCAAGCCAGATTGAACAGAAAGGTGGTCAGGGGCAGCAGCAAGCCGCTGACCGCAACGATGTCACTGAACGGCATTCAGGCCGAGTGTCTGGCACAGCAGGGCGTGGGAGATCTTCGCTGATCTCGAACTGCCCGGCGCTGCCTTTGCGTTTGATGATGGGTTTGAAGGTCGGCTGGTTCTGGGTGATCAGCATGTTCAGTTCATCACGGATGACGTCAGAGCTGATGACCACCAGATAAACCGTTTGCGCGTGCTCTGCGGATTCGATCACGGCCCGCATGCTGTTTTGAAGGATCTCGTCCAGCTGATTGCGAAAGCGTGAAACCGTGTTCTTCAGCAGGGTTTTGCTCTGGCTTTGGGTGAGTTGGAAAATCGTCGATATCTGCGATTCGGTTGGCAGGGTTTGCCCGAAGTAGCTCTGAATCAGATACAGCAAACGATCCTGTTTTGCCTCGTCAGCTCGGCTCGGCATGCCGCCTTCGACCAGCATTTTCAGGTATTCGGTGAGGCTCGCTTTCGCTATCCGCTGTAGGGTGTGGGCGATTTCGCTGTCAGAAATCCTCAGGGTCTTTTTGACCGGTTCCTTTTGTTCTAGGTCGAAGGCCTGGGCGTCGATCGTGAACGAGATCTGCATGGCTCAGTCCTCCAGGATTATTTTTTATGGGGGGTACTGAGAGTTTCGGCCTTTTTGATCCCGGCGGGTTTATCGGTTTTCTCCGGGTACGGATCAGCAGCGGCATCGCCCTGACCGGTCAGAATTTTCCAGCCATGACGGGTGTGTGCGGTTTTGCGGAGTTGCGGGCATGGCGGCATCGACGTCTTGGCCTGATTGGAATACTCATGACCGCAGTCGACGCAGGCATAGGTGCCAGCTGAAACATCACTGCCGTAAGGGACGTAGTCTTTATGCATGGTAAGTCTCCTGTGGATACAGAGACGATCCTATGCAGATTGCTTCCTTCGCGATGTCGGGCGTTTCGCTTAGTCAGGTCAGGCATTTCCTGCGCGCATAAAAAAGATCGCAGACTTCGTCAGCTCCTACAGATTTTTCGTACATCCGAAAAATCCTCTGTCATAGGAGCAACCGAAGGCTGCGATCTTTTTGAGGTGTTGGATCAGTGACGCTTGCGATTGCTGATCAAGGTGCCCACACCGGTGTCGGTGAAGATTTCCAGCAGAATCGCATTCGGCACCCGACCATCAATGATCAACGAACTGCCCACGCCACCTTGTACCGCTTCCAGCGCGCAACGAATCTTCGGCAGCATGCCGCCGTAGATGGTGCCGTCGGCGATCAGCTCGTCGACTTGCTGGGTGCTCAGGCCGGTCAGGACCTTGCCGGACTTGTCCATCAGGCCGGCGATGTTGGTCAGCAGCATCAGCTTTTCAGCTTTCAGTGCCTCGGCTACTTTACCGGCCACCAGATCGGCGTTGATGTTGTACGACTCGCCGTTGGCGCCGACGCCGATCGGCGCGATCACCGGGATGAAATCGCCTTTGACCAGCAGGTTCAGCAGGTCGGTGTTGATGCCGACCACTTCGCCGACGTGGCCGATGTCGATGATTTCCGGGGTGGTCATCTCTGGGGTCTGGCGGGTGACGGTGAGCTTCTTCGCGCGAATCAGCTCGGCGTCTTTACCGGTCAGGCCGATGGCACTGCCGCCGTGACGGTTGATCAGGTTGACGATGTCCTTGTTGACCTGGCCGCCGAGGACCATTTCCACCACGTCCATGGTCGCAGCGTCGGTGACGCGCATGCCATCGACAAAGTGGCTCTCGATCGACAGACGCTTGAGCAGGTCGCCGATTTGCGGGCCGCCGCCATGAACCACCACCGGATTAATGCCGACGGCTTTCATCAGCACGATGTCGCGGGCGAAGCCAGTTTTCAGCTCCTCGCTTTCCATCGCGTTGCCGCCGTATTTGATCACCAGCGTCTTGCCGACATAGCGGCGGATGTAAGGCAGCGCTTCGGACAGGACCTTGGCGGTGTTGGCGGCGGCTTCGCGTTCGAGGGTCATTCAGGGCTCCGGGTGAATCAGAACGGTAGTTGGAGATCAGGTGCAACACGCTTTAACTGGACGTGGAAAACGTCCTTGATGCGTTGCAATTCAGCCGCGTCATCGGCCTCGAAGCGCAGCACCAGCACCGGTGTGGTGTTGGAGGCGCGAACCAGGCCCCAGCCTTTGGCATAGTCGACTCGCACGCCGTCAATGGTGGTCAGGTCGGCGCCTTCACCCCACTGTGCGTCGTGCAGTGCATCAATGATGCTGAATTTGCTCTCTTCGGTCACATGGATATTGATCTCCGGCGTAGAAATATCGTTCGGGAAGGTCGCGAACAACTCTTCCGCGGTGGATTTTTCCTTGCTGAGGATCTCCAGCAGCCGTGCGGCGGCGTAAATGCCATCGTCGAAACCGAACCAGCGCTCCTTGAAGAAGATGTGTCCGCTCATTTCGCCGGCCAACAGGGCGCCGGATTGTTTCATTTTCTTTTTGATCAGCGAGTGACCGGTTTTCCACATCAGCGGACGACCGCCATATTCCTTGATCAGCGGGATCAGGCGGCGGGTGCATTTGACGTCGAAGATGATTTCCGCGTTCGGGTTACGCGCCACGACGTCGCGGGCGAACAGCATCAACAGGCGATCAGGGAAAACGATGCTGCCGGTGTTGGTAACGACGCCCACACGGTCGCCGTCGCCGTCGAAGGCCAAGCCCAGGTCGGCGTTGGTTTCCTTGACCTTGGCGATCAGGTCCACGAGGTTTTCAGGCTTGCCCGGGTCCGGGTGGTGGTTCGGGAAGTTGCCGTCGACTTCGCAGAACAGCGGAATGACTTCGCAGTTCAGGGCTTCGATCAGTTGTGGGGCAATCACGCCGGCCGCGCCGTTACCGCAATCGACCACCACTTTCAGGCGGCGAGCCAGTTTGATGTCCTGGACGATCTCGGTGTTGTAGCGATCGAGGATCTCGACCTTGGTGATGCTGCCCTTGCCGCTGCTCAGGTTGTTGGTCTTGAGGCGTTCGTGCAGGGCCTGGATCTGTTCGTTGGCCAGGGTGTCGCCGGCAATCACGATCTTGAAACCGTTGTAGTTCGACGGATTGTGGCTGCCGGTGAGCATCACGCCGGATTTGCCCGCCAGTACGTTGGCGGCGTAGTACAGCGCAGGCGTTGGCACCAGGCCGACGTCGCTGACGTGGCAACCGCTGTCGGCCAGGCCCTGGATCAGTTGTTCGACCAGTTCCGGACCGGACAGACGGCCGTCGCGGCCGACGGACACATTGGGTTCGTCCTGGGCCAGGCTCTGGGAACCGATGGCGCGACCGAGCCAATAAGCGGTTTCGGCGTTCAGGAATTCCGGGACGGTGCCGCGAATGTCGTAGGCGCGGAAGATGCTGTCGGGGAACTTGGGTGCGACTTGGGCTGGGGTGCTCATCTGTAGGAATGCTCCATTTCAAAAGTGGCTGGACCTGCCGGCGAAGAACTCGTCGGCAGGTTCAAACTGAAGGGTATGACGGCGTTTTCGGCTGAGAGTTCGTGGTGCGAAAAGGCCATGCCATCAGCATCGGCGAGTAATTGGCCGGCCAATGCCTTGATTTCCAGTGGTAAACCTTCCAGATGACGTCTTTGCAATTTTCATCCTTAAAATGCAGAGGACAGGTCAGGCCGGGCAGGGCTCCCAGCCTGAATGCCGATGATCAGTGGCTGCCGGAGTGGCCGAACCCGCCGGTGCCGCGCTGGGTTTCGACGAACTCTTCGACCATTTCAAAATGCGCTTGAACTACCGGTACCAGCACCAATTGGGCCAGGCGTTCGCCTACCACCATGTTGAAATCGGTCTGGCCACGGTTCCAGCAAGACACCATCAGCGGGCCCTGATAATCGGAGTCGATCAAACCGACCAGATTACCCAGCACGATGCCGTGCTTATGGCCCAGGCCCGAGCGCGGCAGAATCAATGCCGCCAGGCCTGGATCGCCGATGTACACCGACAGGCCAGTAGGGATTAGCAGGGTTTCGCCCGGCTTGATGACGGTGTCTTTTTCCAGCATGGCGCGCAGGTCGAGGCCGGCGGAGCCTGGCGTGGCGTACTGCGGCAGCGGAAATTCGGTACCAATGCGTGGGTCGAGGATCTTGGCTTGCAAAGCGTGCATGTAAATTAAACCTGGTTCAGACGTTCGGCGATAAAAGTGATCAGCTGGCGAGCAATCTTGCTCTTGCTGGTCTGGGCGAAAAGTGTGGCGTGCAGCTCACGGTCGATCACGCTGCAGGCGTTTTCTTCGCTGTTGAAGCCAATACTCGGGTTGGCGACGTCGTTGGCGACGATCAGGTCGAGGTTCTTGTCTTTCAACTTGCGGGCAGCGTAATCGAGCAAATGTTCGGTTTCGGCGGCGAAGCCGACACTGAACGGACGGTCGGGACGGGTGGCGATGGTGGCCAGGATGTCCGGGTTGCGCACCATCTGTAGCAACAAGCCGTCGCCGTTCGTAGGGTCTTTCTTGAGTTTTTGTGGGGCGACGACTTCCGGGCGGTAGTCCGCGACCGCGGCAGAGGCGATGAACAGGTCGCAGGGGATCGCGGCTTCACAGGCAGCGAGCATGTCGCGGGCACTGACCACGTCGATACGCGTGACGCGATCCGGGGTTGGCAGGTGCACGGGACCGGTGATCAGGGTCACGCGGGCGCCGGCTTCTACCGCGGCTTCGGCCAGGGCAAAGCCCATTTTCCCGGAGCTGTGGTTGGTGATGTAGCGCACCGGGTCGATGTTTTCCTGGGTCGGGCCGGCGGTGATCAGCACGTGTTTGCCGGTCAGTGCCTGGCGCTGGAAGCAGTCCGCCGCGCACTGGGCGAGGTCGGTGGCTTCGAGCATGCGGCCCATGCCGACGTCGCCGCAGGCCTGGCTGCCGGAGGCCGGGCCGAAGACTTTGAGGCTGCGGCTTTCGAGGGTTTGCAGGTTCGCCTGGGTCGCCGGGTCGCGCCACATGGCCTGGTTCATCGCTGGCGCCACCGCGACCACCGCGTCGGTGGCCAGCACCAGCGTGGTCAGCAGGTCGTCGGCAATGCCTTGGGCCAGGCGGGCGATCAGGTCCGCGGTGGCGGGGGCGATCAGCACCAGGTCAGCCCATTTGGCCAGCTCGATGTGGCCCATGGCGGCCTCGGCTGCCGGGTCCAGCAAATCGAGGTGGACCGGATGCCCGGACAAGGCCTGCATGGTCAACGGTGTGATGAACTCGCTGCCGCCACGGGTCATGACCACGCGCACTTCGGCGCCCTGGTCGATCAGGCGGCGAACCAGCTCGGCGCTCTTGTAGGCAGCGATACCGCCGCCGACGCCCAGAACGATGCGTTTCCGATACAGCCGCTGCATAGGTCTGCCTTTCATTTCGTTGATGACTGCATGGCGATACCCCCTCCCCAGGGATGAAATCGCCCGCAAAAAAGATGGGCTACGATATCACAGCGACCGCTATGGAACAGCGGCGCCCACAGACATGGAGGTGTTATGAGCATTCGCGATTGGCCGGCGGCGGAACGGCCGCGGGAGAAACTACTTGAACAGGGCCCGGCGAGCCTTTCCGACGCCGAGTTGCTGGCGATCTTTCTACGAACCGGCGTGTCCGGCAAAAGCGCGGTAGATCTGGCGCGACACCTGCTGTATCAATTTGGCAGCCTGCGTACGTTGCTTGAGGCCGATCAGCCGACCTTCAGCGGCCAGTTGGGCCTTGGGCCGGCAAAGTTCGCCCAGTTGCAGGCGGTGCTGGAAATGGCCCGGCGGCATCTTGCCGAGCGTTTGCGTCACAACTCAGTGCTGGAGAGTCCGTTGGCGGTGCGTGACTACCTCAAGTCGATGCTGCGTCATGAGCCTCACGAGGTGTTCGGTTGCCTGTTTCTCGACTCCAAACACCGGGTGTTGGCCTTTGAGGCGCTATTTCGCGGCTCCATCGACAGCACCAGCGTTTATCCGCGGCAGGTGGTCAAGCGCGCCCTGGCTCACAACGCCGCAGCGCTGATCCTGTGCCACAACCATCCGTCGGGCAACACCGACCCCAGTCAGGCCGACCGGATACTGACCAAGCGCCTGCAAGAGGCGCTGGACCTGATCGATGTGCGGGTACTCGACCATTTCATTGTCGGTGACGGCGATCCGCTGTCCATGGCCGAGTATGGGTGGATGTAAGGGGGGAGTTAAACGAAAACCCTGTGGAAGCGGGCAAGCCCGCTTGTACATGTTTTTTTGGCGACTCGATTACTTGAAGTTGACCTTCGAGTAATCCTGGCGCCCAAACGGGCTGACCGAGTAACCCTCGACATCCTTGCGTGTCAGGGCGAAGGCCGTCGGGTGAGCCAGTGGCAGCCACAACGCCTGTTGCTGGATCTGCGCCTGGGCCTGTTCGTAGAGTTTGGTGCGCACACCTTGTTCGCCGGTGGTCTTGCCGGCGCTGATCAGCTTGTCCAGGTCCTGATTGCAGTAACGGGCGAAGTTGGTGCCGGATTTGACCGCCGCGCAGGAAAACTGCGGCGTGAGGAAGTTGTCCGGGTCACCGTTGTCGCCAGCCCAGCCCATGAACAGCAGGTCATGCTCGCCGGCCTTGGCGCGACGAATCAGTTCGCCCCATTCGATCACGCGAATCTCGGCCTGAATGCCGATTTCCGCCAGGTCCGACTGAAGCAGTTGCGCGCCGAGGCTCGGATTGGGGTTCAGCAGGCTACCGGAAGGGCGGGTCCAGATAGTGGTCTGGAAGCCATTCTTGAGCCCGGCCTTGGCCATCAATGCCCGGGCTTTCTCGACATCGTGGGGATAGCCCGGCAGGTTTTTGGCATAGCTCCAGGTATTGGGCGGGTACGGGCCATTGGCAGCCTCGGCAGTGTCTTCGAACACCGCCTTGAGGTAGCTGGCCTTGTCGAACGCCAGGTTGATTGCCTGACGCACTTCAGGTTTGTCCAGCGGCGGATGCTGGCTGTTAATGCCGACGAATGCGGTCATGAAGGCGTCAGTCTTTTCCACCTTCAGGGTCGGTTCCTGCTTCGCAGCCTGTACGTCCAGAGGTTTGGGCGACAGGGCGATCTGGCACTCGTTGCGGCGCAATTTCTGCAAGCGCACGTTGGCGTCCGGGGTGATCGCGAAGATCAACGGGTCCACCGATGGCTTGCCCTGGAAGTAGTCGCGGTTGGCCTTATAGCGAATCGAGGCATCTTTCTGGAAGCGCGTGAAGACAAATGGGCCGCTGCCGATCGGCTGGCTGTTGAGCTTCTCCGGAGTGCCGGCCTTCATCAGCTGGTCGGCGTATTCGGCCGAATAGATCGAGGCGAACCCCATGGTCAGGGTCGGCAGGAACGTCGAGTCCGGGTGATCGAGGGTGAAACGGATGGTGAGCGGGTCCAGTGCGTCGATCTTCTTGATCAGCGCCGGTAACTGCATCGACTGGGCGTGTGGGAAGCCGCTCTGGGCAACTTTGTGCCACGGGTTTGCCGGGTCGAGCATGCGGTCGAAGCTGAATTTCACGTCTTCGGCAGTCAGGTCGCGCGTCGGGCTGAAGTACTCAGTGTGGTGAAATTTAACCTGCGGGTGCAATTTGAAGACGTAGGCCAGGCCGTCGGGCGTGACTTCCCAACTGTCTGCAAGGCTGGCAACCACTTTGCCGCTGGCGGTGTCGAAGTCCACCAGGCGGTTCATCAGCACATCGGCCGAGGCGTTGGTGGTGGTCAGCGAGTTGTATTGCACCACGTCGAACCCTTCCGGGCTGGCCTCGGTACAGACGCTCAGGGCGGCAGCCTGGGCGAGAGGGCTCAGTAGAAGCGGGGCGAGCAGCAGCGGTAGGGCAGCGAGGCGCATGGTCGGATTCCTTTACAGATCGAAGGCCCATCTGCAAGTGCAGTCTGGAAAAGGCTTACCCTAGTGGGCTCTTTTGCAAATGACTATCCCCTTTTTCATTTTGAGGGGAGTATGGGCGATTGTTTTCGGTGAGTGCTGGCTGGGAAAAATCCTCGATTGGCCGGTTGGCCGATTTTCTGCGACGAGCGGTCTCTATCGATGACGGCCTTTATCCAAGGCGCTCGCAGCTCGAAAAATGGGGTTTTTATCAAGTCCGTGCACACGGAATGTTGTTGCTCTCCAGTCTTTCTGGTATAAAGCAGCGCTCTTTTCTAGGGGCCCGGTTCCTTCACTTGTAGGTGTAGCCGGTAAGACCTCTAAAGAAACGCGGCGCCTGGCGCCAAATGACTGAGAGATTAAGCGGCCAACCCATGCCGGGTTGGGCATGTGGTTTTAGAGGGCTGAGGCATGTCGAGAGTATGTCAAGTTACCGGTAAGGGTCCGGTGACTGGGAATAACATTTCCCACGCAAACAACAAAACCCGTCGTCGTTTCCTGCCGAACCTGCAGCATCACCGCTTCTGGGTTGAAGAAGAGAAACGTTTCGTGCGTCTGCGCGTATCTGCCAAAGGCATGCGTATCATCGACAAGCGTGGCATCACTGTCGTGCTGGCCGAAATCCGCAAAGCTGGCAAGATCTAAGGGAGCTAATCATGCGTGAATTGATTCGTTTGATTTCGAGCGCCGGTACTGGTCACTTCTACACTACCGACAAGAACAAGCGCACTACTCCGGACAAAATCGAGATCAAGAAATATGATCCGGTTGTTCGCAAGCACGTGATCTACAAGGAAGGCAAAATCAAGTAATTGATTTTTCATCCTTACGAAAAAGGCCCATATCGCGAGATACGGGCCTTTTTTGTTGCCTGGTTTTTATAGTGCCTGTCAGGGCCCCATCGCGGGCTTGAACTGGCGATGAGGCCGGCCCAAACGACAAAAACCCCTCAGGCCTTCTGTTCAAACACTACATAAATCTTACGGCAAGGCTCCAGCACTTCCCAGGTGCCTTTGAAGCCGGCCGGAATCACGAAGCGATCGCCCACGCGCAGGGTCTTGGCGCCGCCGTCGTCATCGCGCAGCACTGAAACCCCCTGAACGATTTCGCAGTATTCGTGTTCGGTGTAGTTCACGCGCCACTGGCCGACTTCGCCCTCCCAAACCCCTGCACTCATCTGGCCGCACGGGCTATTGTAGTGGTTGTATGCCGCTTGCTCGGGGTCGCCCTTGAGGACTTTTGCCGGGTCTGGCCGATAGCGATCGGGCTGGGTGATGGCCTGACTGAAATCGACGATATCCTGAATGCTCATGCTGGTAATCCCCCGTGATTGCCTGGAAAGTCGAAAGTCTATGTTTATTAAAATGAACATCGCAAGGTCGTTTTCGCGCCATATGTCAAATATATTGAAACTTCACCGGCCGCTGGTTTAGGGTGACGGTTGCCTTGAGCCGAAAAGCAGGCTGGCCGGGCAGAATTCCTGACAGTGCCCGCGAAGAGCGCGGGACGCTCGTATTCAATAAGAGGAGGACACTCGTATGACCACCCTGACTCGTGCCGACTGGGAACAACGGGCTCGCGATCTGAAGATCGAAGGTCGCGCCTACATCAATGGCGAATATACCAATGCCGCTTCCGGCGAGACCTTCGAGTGCATCAGCCCGGTCGATGGCCGTCTGCTGGGCAAGATTGCCAGCTGTGATGTCGCCGACGCCCAGCGTGCCGTGGAAAACGCCCGGGCCACTTTCAATTCCGGCGCCTGGTCGCGCCTGGCGCCGACCAAACGCAAAGCCACCATGATTCGTTTTGCCGGCCTGCTGAAACAGCACGCCGAAGAGCTGGCCTTGCTCGAAACCCTGGATATGGGCAAGCCGATCAGCGATTCCCTGTACATCGACGTTCCTGGCGCTGCACAAGCGCTGAGTTGGAGCGGTGAGGCCATCGACAAGATCTACGATGAAGTCGCCGCCACCCCGCACGATCAACTGGGTCTGGTGACTCGCGAGCCGGTCGGCGTGGTCGGTGCGATCGTGCCGTGGAACTTCCCGCTGATGATGGCCTGCTGGAAACTCGGCCCGGCGCTGTCCACCGGTAACTCGGTAATCCTCAAGCCATCGGAAAAATCCCCGCTGACTGCCATCCGCCTCGCGGCGCTGGCGGTTGAAGCCGGCATTCCGAAAGGCGTGCTGAACGTGCTGCCGGGTTACGGTCATACCGTCGGCAAGGCTCTAGCGTTGCACAACGACGTCGATACTCTGGTGTTCACCGGTTCGACCAAGATCGCCAAGCAACTGCTGATCTACTCCGGCGAATCGAACATGAAGCGCGTCTGGCTTGAAGCCGGCGGCAAGAGCCCGAACATCGTGTTCGCCGATGCGCCGGACCTGCAAGCCGCCGCCGAATCGGCCGCCGGCGCCATCGCCTTCAACCAGGGCGAAGTCTGCACCGCCGGTTCGCGCTTGCTGGTGGAGCGCTCGATCAAAGATAAATTCCTGCCGCTGGTGATTGAAGCCCTCAAGACCTGGAAACCGGGCAATCCGCTGGATCCGGCGACCAATGTCGGTGCGCTGGTGGATACCCAGCAGATGAACACCGTGCTGTCCTACATTGAATCCGGTCACACCGATGGCGCCAAACTGGTGGCGGGTGGCAAGCGTATTCTTCAGGAAACCGGTGGCACCTACGTCGAGCCGACGATTTTTGACGGTGTCAGCAACGCGATGAAAATTGCTCAGGAAGAGATCTTTGGCCCCGTGTTGTCGGTGATCACCTTCGATACAGCCGAAGAAGCCATTGCGATTGCCAACGATACCCCTTACGGCCTCGCCGCTGCGGTATGGACCGCGGACATTTCGAAGGCTCACCTCACCGCCAAGGCCTTGCGCGCCGGTAGCGTGTGGGTCAACCAGTACGATGGCGGCGACATGACCGCGCCGTTCGGTGGCTTCAAACAGTCCGGCAACGGTCGCGACAAGTCACTGCACGCGTTCGACAAGTACACCGAGCTGAAGGCGACCTGGATCAAGTTGTAAGCCTGTGTGGAGCCCGATTGAATATCGGGCTCCTGAACGACACAGATCCCCTGTGGGAGTGGGCTTTTGTGGTGAGGGGGCTTGCCCCCGTTCGGCTGCGAAGCAGGCGCAAGACCATTGCATGCGGTGTACTTGATGCACCGCAGACGCAGGTTTTGGGGCCGCTCCGCGACCCAGCGGGGGCAAGCCCCCTCGCCACAAAAGCCCGCTCCCACACTGTTTTGTGCTGTACATAAAAATATCCACAGGAGCGTGGAACATGCGTTGGGCGACTTATTTCGCCGTCTTGGCGTCTGTCTTGAGTGTCGGCCTGGCCTTGGGTGTCAGCATGCCGTTGGTGTCGCTGCGTCTGGAAGGCTGGGGTTACGGTTCTTTCGCGATTGGCGTGATGGCGGCGATGCCGGCCATTGGCGTACTGCTGGGGGCGAAGATCTCCAGCCATCTCGCGGCCCGTCTTGGCACGGCCAATCTGATGCGCCTGTGCCTGTGGGCCGGGGCGGTGTCCATCGGCTTGCTGGCGCTGTGGCCGAGTTACCCGATCTGGCTGGTGCTGCGGTTGATGATCGGGGTGATCCTGACGCTCGTCTTCATCCTTGGCGAAAGCTGGATCAACCAACTGGTGGTCGAGCAGTGGCGCGGCCGATTGGTAGCGTTGTATGGCAGCAGCTATGCGCTGAGTCAGCTGGCCGGGCCGTTACTGCTTGGGGCGTTGGGCACCGAACATGATTATGGCTTCTGGGTCGGTGTTGGTTTGCTGATGACTTCCCCCTTCCTGTTGCTGGGCCGCAGCGGCGCCCCCACCAGCGAAGCCTGTAGCGTAACCCTCGGCGACTTGCTGACCTTTTGCCGCGGCCTGCCGGCCATTGCCTGGGCGGTGTCGCTGTTTGCGGCGTTCGAAGCGATGATCCTGACCTTGTTGCCGGTCTACTGCCTGCGTCAGGGCTTCACCACGGAAATCGCCCTGGCGATGGTCAGTACGGTAGTGGTGGGTGATGCCTTGCTGCAATTGCCGATTGGCGCGCTGGCTGATCGCTTGTCGCGACGTACGTTGTTCACCGGTTGTGCGATGCTTTTGTTGCTGTCGAGCCTGGCGATTCCATTGCTGATCGACACGCTGCTGATCTGGCCGCTGTGGGTGTTGTTTGGCGCCAGTGCCGGCGGTCTGTTCACTTTGTCGCTGATCCTGATCGGTGAGCGTTATCGCGACGATGCGCTGGTGCGGGCCAATGCCCATATCGCGCAGCTGTGGGGTATCGGTTGCCTGATCGGGCCGTTGGCGGCAGGCGCCGGGAGCCAGTGGATCAGCGGGCATGCCCTGCCGTTGCTGATGGCTGCAGGTGCGTTGGGGTTGGTGATTCTGGTGTCGCGGCAAGGGGCGTTTGGCTCGGTTGCCGAACCGGCCTGAGCGCTGCACAAAACCTGTGGTGAGGGGGCGTGCCACACTTTATCACCCGCCTCCTGACTAGAGCATCCGCTCCAGGCCGACCACGCTGCTGAGCCATGAATTGAAATGCCGCCACCAGCTTCCGGGTTCCTTGGTCAATGTGTGCGGTTTGTCATCATCCTCGGTAACCCAGAGCATCTGGCCCTTATCCAGTCGGACCTGATAGCTGATGGGCGGCGCCATACCCTCCAGCGCCAGTTCGCGCACCCGTCCGGCGAGTTGCGGGTTGTCCACCAGCACCCCGACTTCGGTGTTCCACAATACCGAGCGCGGGTCGAAATTGAACGAGCCGATGAAGGCTTTCTGTTGGTCGAAAATCATCGCCTTGCTGTGCAGGCTGGAGTCGGAACTACGGTAGGCCCCGCTGTGAAACAGACGCGGTCCGCTGCCGCCGTCACCATTGTCGCCGGGCTGACGGCGTAATTCGAACAGCTGCACTCCATGCTCCAGCAAGGCTTTTCGATAAGGCGCGTAACCCCCGTGCGTGGCCGGTACATCGGTGGCTTCCAGTGAATTGGTCAGCAAACGGACCGACACGCCGGCATCGGCGCGACCGGTCAGGTACACCAGCCCCGGTTGGCCGGGCACGATGTAGGCCGAGACCATGATCAGCTCCTTGCTGACCCCATTGAGTTCGGGCGCCAACTGGGTGCTCAGCAGCAAGTGCGGGTCCGGTTCGCCGTCGGCCAGCACCTTGCTCGGTGCGTCCCACAGCGCCTGGTTCCAGGCCCAGATCAGCTCCCGGCGCCAGGTGTCCAGGCGTGGGTGAGTGGTGTAGGTCATCAACTGCTGATAGAGCGCGTGATTCTGTTTGCGCGTTTCCTCCAGGGATTCGTCCAGGCGAGTCCGGGTGTTTTTCAAATCCCCAGCTGTCGGCTTGCTCGAGAGAAACTGCTCAATCGGCTTGCTCAGAGCGCTGTTCCAGTATTGATCGAAGCTATGCCCCAGCTGCTCCGCAACCGGGCCGACACTGAGCATATCGATATCGGTGAAATTCATTTTGGGCTCGGCATCGAAATACTCGTCCCCCAGGTTGCGCCCGCCAACGATCGCCGCGCTGTTGTCCGCCACCCACAGTTTGTTGTGCATGCGGCGATGTTGCTGCGACAGGTTGAACAGCCGGCCCATCGTTCGGGTAACGACGGTGCTACGGCCCAGATGTAGCGGATTGAACACGCGGATCTGAATCTTCGGATGTGCGGCGAGGGTCGCGATGACCCAGTCCAGACCATCGCTGGTGGTGTCGTCGAGCAGAATCCGTACCCGTACTCCACGGTCGGCGGCCTTGAGCAGCTCGTTCACCAATATCCGCGTGCTGATGCCGTCGTGGACGATGTAGTACTGCAAATCCAGGCTGCTTTGGGCGTTGCGAATCAGTTCGGCCCGTGCGGTGAAGGCCTCGGCGCTGTCGGAGAGCAAGCGAAAGCCCGATTGACCCTCATGGGGGGCGGCCTGGGCCTGGATCGAACGGCCGAATGCCGAATCCGTCGCTGGCAGGGCCTGACTCGACTCGCGAACGGTATCAAGGCTGGTGCAACTACCGAGCAGCAAGGCGAGCAACAAAGCGAAGGGCCGGACCGGTATGAGTATCAAGGCAGGATTCCTCGCGTCGGAGTCAACCGAAGTATGGCACGGCATTGGGGCTCCACATGTTTGAACGGTGGCATGACCCCGGTTTATCGGCTCCTTCGCTGAAGGAACCGAAAGAACTACAAATTCTGTCGCCGATACCCAACAGACATGGCGACTTCTCTTACATAAAAGACCTACAGAAAGCGGAATGATCTCCGGGTATTCGACGTGTCGGAAGACGGCCGTAATTTCCCGCTGCATCCGACGTGTTGGTGTTCTCACCCATTCACAGGTAAGTGTTTATGAAGAAGCTTTTTTTGATGGGCGCCTTAGCGGCAACCATCGCTCCATTCGCCGCTCAAGCGGCAAGTGTCGACCTGAGCATCAGCGGTACGGTCATTCCGACGTCCTGCATTCCTGCTTTCGCCGGTGGCAGTAACATCGATCTGGGGCGGATCTATTCCTCGACGTTGAGCGCGACAACCCAAAACGATCTGCCGCCGCGAGACATCACTTTGAAAATCGCATGCGATGCACCGGCAGCGGTGGAGATTGCGGTCACGGATAATCGTGGTGGTACCAAAGTGCCGGGCCTCACGTTCAATGGCCGCTCCGGTGATCACCTTTACTATGGCCTCGGTAGCACGAACGGCGTCGGCATTGGCGGCTTCGGCCTGCTGACCGGCCAGCCTCTGACCGATGGCACCCCGCAGACTTTTCTGGTGCGCTCCCCGGCCAATCCGGTATGGCGAGTTCCGGTCAGCGGCCTGATGTCCAACGCACCGGTTTCCTATTCCTGGGGGCCTGGCGCGGCAGCCGGCCCTGCCGCCGCGCGTCTGCATGTCTTTCCGATGAAAGTGGCCGCGGCTATTCGTCCGACCTCCGAACTGCCCGCGACCACCGACGACTTCCCCCTCGACGGTTCGGTGACGTTCGACGTGTTCTACCTCTGAGCCGACGCAACATAAAGTGCTGTTGATGGATTGACGGGCAGATCGCTATCGGCCGTTTCCTATCGCGTCATCGGGCATCGACAGGCATGGCGTTCGCCGTGCGGGTCGATGCCTTCTGGAGAATCTCATGTGTCCCCCTAAACCTTTGCAGGTGCTCGGCGCCGTTGCGGCGCTGTGCCTGTCATTTTTCAGTGCGCTTGTGATGGCGGCTGGCATGGTGCCGCAAACCCCTGTCGTGATAGTCGATGAGGCATTGGGCGAAGCGACCCTCAACATCAAAAACACCGACGAACAACCGGCATTGCTCTACAGCACGATCGAACACATTGCAGAGGATGAAGAGCCGCTGTTGCTGCTGACTCCGCCCGTGGCCCGGGTTGAGCCTGGGCAGAGCCAACAGGTCAGGTTCATCTTGCGCAGCGCCAAACCCCTGGAAACCGAACGCCTCAAACGGGTGGTGTTCGAGGGGATCAAGCCCCGTCAGGGCGCCGACGGTGCGCGGCTCAGCCTGGGCGTGCGGCAGAACATTCCGGTGATCCTGCGTCCGGCCAACCTGGCGGTAGACCGCATGCCCTGGAAACATTTGCTCTGGAGCGTTGTTGGCGAACAGGTGCAGGTGAGCAATCCCGGTCCGTATGTGGTGCGACTCGCCAGATCGGTGAGTTTGATCCCCGGCGGCGCGATGCTGGATCTCGGACGCACCTACATCTTGCCTGGCGAAGTGCTGACACTCGATGCCGTGTCGACGCTGGGTACTCATGTGCGGATTTTTCCCGCGACGACTTATGGATTCGCGGTCGACAGCCATGATGCGCCGTTGAGTCGCCGGTAATGAGTCGCCGCAAGCCTTGGTATGGCGACTCACGTTGCTGGCTCGGTAGTCTGGTTCTGGTGATTGATGCGACAGGAAAAACCTGGGGCGAAACGCCGATCGAATTCGATCGCTCGGTGCTTGAGGCTCGGGGTATCGACCCGAAAGTCGCTGAGCATTTTCGCGACTCGCCCCGTTTTCAGGCCGGCCGTACGCGAGTCCTCTTGCAGGTCAACGGTTCGTTTGTAGGACAGGTGCTGGCCACCTTCGATGGTGAAGGCCAGTTATGCCTTGATGCGAACCTGCTCGATCACGCCGGTATCGCTGCGCCGCCAGGTTTACCCGACAGTGCTGACGACAAGGCGTGTTTACGGGCATCCGAAGGGTTGGCCGCAGGGCAAGTGCGACTCGCTCCAGGCCAACAGCTAGTGACGCTTTTGGTCCCCACTGATCTGTTGCTTACGCAGCCCCGACAGCAGCGAAACTGGGCATCAGGTGGCGTGGCTGGCGTCTTGAACTATGACGCGCTGATGGTTTCCAGCTCAGGCGCGGACGCATCCAGGCAGTATCGCAACCTGGGAACGGAACTGGGATTCAATGCCGGAGACTGGGTGGTTCGCAGTCGCCAGAATTACACTGCGTTCGACGGGGTGACGCGGTTCGAGACGTTGTACACCCAGGCCTCGCGAACCTGGGAGCGTTATCAGGCCAATGTACAACTTGGCCAGCTCAATATGCATTCGTCGCTGTTCGCCGGTGAGCCCTTTACCGGCATTCAGGTCCTGCCGGAAACAGCGTTCGTCTTGCGCAGTCAGGAGGGCCTCGGCGTCGGAACGGCAGTCGAAGGGATGGCTTACTCACCGTCGCGGATAGAAGTGCGCCAAAGTGGTGTCGTGATTTACACCACACTGGTTCCCGCAGGGCCATTCACCTTGCGCGATCTACCTCTACTCAGCCTTCAACTGGACCTTGAGGTCACGGTCATCGAAGACAGCGGCGAACAGCGCCACTTCCGGGTTCTGGCAGCCAATGTGCGTCCGCCGAGTGGGAGGACCTCACCGGGCTTCGCCATCGCGGCGGGCCAGGTACGGCGGTTCACCCATGACGAACGCGAGACGCCCTCGTTTTTTGCTGCCAGCAAGGATTGGCAGTGGGGCTCCGATTCGTTATTTACCGCCGGTTGGATGGGGAGCGGTGCCTACCAGTCATTGGGCTTGGGGGTGCAACAAGCCTTGACGCGCGACTCGGTGGTGAGCATTCAGCAGTTGAGTTCGCGTACAGCGTCAGCGGGGCAGGGCCAAAGCCTGCAGGCGACTTTCAGCACCTCGTTGGGCTCCGGTTTGTCCGCCAGCCTGACCGCCGCTCGGCGCAATAACGGGTTTCGGACCTTGGCGGACACGGGGCCGGAATCTCCGAGCGATGACCCTTATGGCCGGGCAGAACGTCATTGGGGGACTTCTTTTAATTATTCAGATCGGCGCTGGGGCGCGTTCAACGGTTCGATGACCCGCTATGCCATGACCGGTAGCCAGGATCGGTCACGGATCAGTGCTTCATGGTCTCGGGAATTCGGTGGCGCCAATCTGTCGCTGAATGTGCAGCGCGAAACGGGTGACGATGATCGCGGTACGGGCGTTTACGCCACCCTTGGCTTTCCCCTCGGGCAAAACCGTAGATTGAGGGTCTACGGTCGACAGGATCACCGGCAGGGTATGCGCACCGGCACACGCTACAACGAACAAGTCAGCGAGACCTCAAGCTACAGCATCAATGCCGAACGTGCCGATACCGGCCAGGCAAATCTCGACGGGCGAATCAGCCTGTTGCCTCGTTACACCAGTGTCGACCTCGGCTACTCGCGCAACAGTGTCGGCACTCGTAGCTATGACCTCGCGTTGCGCGGCGGTGTGGCCGTTCATGAAAATGGACTCACACCATCACCCTATGCGCTGCGCGATACCTTCGGTCTGCTGAAGGTCGGCTCCGATGCCGGGATAAAAGTCAGCACGCCTCAGGGGCCGGTCTGGACCGATGGCTCCGGGAGGGCGGTAGCGGCCAGCCTGCCGGCGTACCAGAGCAGCCGTCTGGAAGTAGACACCGTCAGCCTGCCGCGCAATGTCGAAGTGCTCAATGGTTTTCAGGAAATCGAAGCCGGACGCGGTGCGGTGCCTCGACTCGACTTCAAACTGAGCAGCGCTCGCCGGCTGATGCTGCATGTGCGCACCGAAGCCGGGCAGTGGGTGCCCAAGGGAGGCTCGGTGTACGACAGTGATGGCGTATACCTGACCAGTGTGGTCGAGGGCGGTCTGGTGTACCTCGCCGATGCCCCCGAGTGGCTTGGGCTGCAATTGACGTTGCCCGACGATCGTCGCTGCCTGCTTGAGTTCGACACCCGCCAGCTCCCCGAAACCACCGCGCCTTATCAGGCCGCCGAAGTGACCTGTCGGGCGGGTGACAGTTGATCCAGAGGACGTTCATGAAAGATTTTGTCAGGTTACTGTTGCTGGCATTGTGGCCGGTTGCGCTACCGAGTTATGCGCAGGCGGATTGCACGATGCAGCTCAATCCCATGGTGCTGGATTTCGGTTCGCAGACCCGTGATGGCTTGCAGGCGTCGAATGGGGGGGCGGCGCTGAGCTTCGGCAGTCGGCGGATGCACTTGAACGTGCAATGCAGTGAGCCGCAACCGATGGGGCTGCGGTTCGAGGCGCCGGCTGTCGACGCACAGCACTATCGGTTCGGGCCGGGCATTCTGCAGATGCGTCTGGTTTCTGCACGACTCGATGGCCAGACAGTCAACTGGTTTAGAGAATCCGATGGCGCGCAAAACGTAGCGCTGCTGCGGCCGGGTGATCGCATCCGACCCAGGCTCGACGGTCAGCCTCTGGCTGGCCAGCATTGGCGCCTGGAGCTGGACATCGAAACCCTCCTGTCTCCACAAGCGACACGCGTTCGTGAAATAACCCCGTACCAGGCATCGGGGCGATTTCAGCTGGACTGATCGTTCAGCCTTCAGCCAGCAATTTGATCGCTGCCGCACCGACCTTGCGCACTGCTTCTTCGATCTGCGGGCTTGCTTTGGCAGCGTAGTTCATCCGCAGGCAATTGCGGTATTTGCCCGAGGCGGAAAAGATACTGCCGACCGCAATCTGTACGCCTTGATCATGCAGCGCGCGATTGAGCTTCAGGGTATCGAAGCCCTCTGGCAGTTCGACCCACAGCATGAAGCTGCCCTGCGGACGGCTGGCGCGGGTGCCGGCGGGGAAATACCGGCTGACCCAATCGATCATCGCGTCGCGATTGCGCTGGTATTGCGTGCGCATCCGCCGCAAATGCGGTTCGAAATGCCCGGCTTTGAGAAATTCGGCAATCGCAATCTGCGGTTGCGGCGCGGTGCATCCGGTGCTGATGTACTTCATGTGCAGCACCCGTTCCAGATAACGCCCCGGTGCGACCCAGCCAATGCGCAGGCCTGGTGCCAGGGTCTTGGAAAAGGAACTGCAGAGCAGGACGCGGCCGTCTTCGTCGAAGGATTTGATCGTGCGCGGGCGTGGGTAGGTGTAGGCGAGTTCGCCATACACATCGTCCTCGATAATCGCCACGTCAAAACGCTGTGCGAGTGTCAGCAGCGCGCGTTTGCGTGATTCCGGCATGATGTAGCCCAGCGGATTGTTGCAGTTGGGGGTCAACTGTATGGCCTTGATTGGCCATTGCTCCAAAGCCAGTTCCAAAGCATCGAGGCTGATGCCGGTGAGCGGGTCGGTGGGGATTTCCAGGGCTTTCATGCCCAGGCCCTTGAGCGTCTGCATGGCCCCGTGAAAGCTTGGCGAATCCACGGCCACGATGTCACCCGGTTCGCAAATCGCGCGAATGCTGGTCGACAGTGCTTCGTGGCAGCCGGTGGTGACCACCAGGTCGTTGGCGCTCAACTGGCAACCGGAATCGAGCATCAGGCGGGCGATCTGTTCGCGCAGTTCGAGGGTGCCGTAGATGTTGTCGTAGTACAGGCCGGGCATGTCTTGCCGACGGCTGATTCGCGCCAGGTTGCGCAGCAGCGGTTTCATGGTCGGGGAGGTGATGTCCGGCATGCCGCGGCCCAGTTGCACGACATCCTTGCGCGGCACGGCGCGGATCAGTTCCAGCACTTGATCCCACTGCGAAATATCCACCGGCCGTTGGGCCGGTCGGCCAATCACTGGCAGCTCCGGCAGTTCGCGGCTCACGGGTACGAAGTAGCCGGATTTGGGCTTGGGCATCGCCAGCCCCACGTCTTCGAGCACTCGATAGGCCTGCTGCACGGTACTCAGGCTGACCCCGTGCTCGACACTCAGCGCCCGCACCGACGGCAATCGGTCGCCGGGCCGATAGAAGCCCTGTTCGATACGTGTGCCGAGCAACTCGGCGAGGTTGACGTAAAGGGTCATGGCGCAGTCTCGATGTGGGTGATTCGGGTAACCAATACAGATTGGGCAAAAATAAGCGATTCAGAGACCGAAACAGAAAAACTGTATGGAATTAATAGAGCTCTTTTGAATCTGTAATGCTTTTTGCCGCCCGCGCATCATGAAACCTCTGGCTACCCAAGTAAACAGGAGCAATGAAAATGAACGGCTTGAGCGATGTGCGGCTGACGTTACACAGTCAGGAACTGGCGGCAGGGCAAAAGAACGGCACACGCGAGGCGGTGATGCGCAACGCACCGTCCTGCCTGGGTCGCTGGGGCCTGTTCTGGCATCGTCTGCACACGCGCAAGGTGTTGTTGGAATTGACGCCGGAACAGCTCAGGGATGTCGGATTGAGTCGGGAGCAGGCGCGGGAGGAGGGGTTAAAGCCTTTTTGGCGGGTCTGAATATTGCGGCGGTTTATAGATCCATTCGCGGGCAAGCCTCGCTACAAGGTTGCGCATGACCTGTAGGCGCGAGGCTTGCCCGCGAAGGCGTCGACACAGACGCCGAAAATCTTTCAGACCAACTCTTTAAAACGATGCCACAACATCCCCAACGCCAACAGCGGAGAACGCAAATGCTTGCCACCCGGGAAGGTGATATGCGGCACCTTGGCAAACAGATCGAAACCACCACTGTGCTGGCCGCTGATGGCCTCAGCCAGCAACTTGCCCGCCAAGTGTGTGGCGTTCACGCCATGACCGGAATAGGCCTGGGCGTAATACACATTCGGCTGTTCCTTGAGTCGGCCGATCTGCGGCAGGCGATTGGCACCGATGCCGATCATCCCGCCCCATTGATAGTCGATTTTCACTCCGGCCAGTTGCGGGAACACTTCCAACATTTTCGGCCGCATGTAGGCGGCAATGTTTTTCGGGTCGCGTCCTGAATAATGGCAGGCACCGCCAAACAGCAAGCGTCGGTCCGCCGAGAGCCGGTAATAATCCAGCGCCGCCCGTTGATCGCAGACCGCCATGTTTTGTGGCAGTAATGCGTGAGCCTGTTCTGTGCTCAAGGGTTCGGTGGCGATGATGTAACTGCCGGCGGGCAGTACCTTGCCACCGAGTTCCGGGTTGAGATCGTTGAGGTAGGCGTTACAGCCCAGCACCAGCGTCTTGGCGCGAACCGTGCCTTGAGCGGTATGGACCTTGACCTCGGGGCCGTAATCGATGCGGGTCACCGCCGATCGTTCGAATAGTTTCGCGCCCAATTGCCGGGCGACGGCCGCTTCGCCCAGTGCCAGGTTCAGTGGATGCAGATGCCCGGAGCCCATGTCGATCAAGCCGCCGACATAACGGTCGGAACCTACCACGCTGTGCATTTCGTTGGCTTGCAGCAGACGGGTTTCGTAACGGTAACCGAGGCTGTGCAACTCGATGGCGTCTTCGGCGAAGCGATCCAGGTCACGGGTTTTGTTGGCGAGGTCGCAATAACCCCAGGTCAGGTCGCAAGGGATCTGAAAACGCTCGACCCGCTGTCGGACGATTTCCACCGCTTCCAGCCCCATCAGTTTCATCTGACGCACACCGTCCGCACCGATTACGTTGGCGAACTGATCGAGGCCATGGCCGATGCCGCGAATCAATTGCCCGCCATTGCGTCCGCTGGCGCCCCAACCGATCTTGTGTGCTTCCAGCAGCACCACGCTGAAACCCCGTTCGGCCAATTCGAGCGCGGTGTTCAGCCCAGAGAACCCGCCGCCCACCACGCACACGTCCGCTACCAGCTCGCCCGCGAGCGCCGGGAGGTCGGGCTGCGGCAAGCTGCTAGCGGCGTAATAAGAGGCTGCGTGCTGATGGTTCGGGGCGGGTTGCTGAACGGGGGCGTTCATGTTCGTCGTCCTGATGTTTGTGTTTGAAAAAGTTGACGGAGCATAAGCCGCGGCTTCGAACGCGGGCAACATCGGTCGGGTGGCGCTGTCTGGATCGGGGCTTTTGCGTCAGAATCCCGGTCTATTCCACATTCGGTCACCGTTTCGATGAGTTGCAACAGTCAGAAAATCCGCACGTTGCGCCAGCAGATTCCCTCCTTCGAGTGCGTGCCCGGCTGCCATGATTGCTGTGGGCCGGTGACCACCTCGCCCGAAGAGATGTCCCGCCTGCCGCGCAAGACCCGCGCCGAACAGGACGCAGCGATGGATGAGCTTAATTGCGTGCACCTGGGGCCTGACGGTTGCACGGTGTATGACGAACGACCGCTGATCTGCCGGCTGTTCGGTACCACCAAGACATTGCCATGCCCTAACGGACGACGGCCGGTGGAGCTAATCCATCCGCGGGTGGAGAAGCAGATTCATGAGTACATGGCCAGCACTCGGCAGGTGTTGGTGTAGAAATGGCGTTACTTCAGTTGGACCGAGTCGCTTCAATCGCAAGCAGGCTCGCTCTCACAAGGACACCGCTGTACCTGTGGGAGCGAGCCTGCTCGCGATAGCGGACGCTCAGACATGGCTGAATCCTCAATCCGGAATCGGCAGATTCAAGCTCTCTTTCACTTCTTCCATCACGATATAGCTCTTTGATTCGCGCACATGCGGCAGCTTGAGCAGGATGTCGCCCAGCAGTTTGCGGTACGAGGCCATCTCGGAAATCCGTGCTTTCACCAGATAATCGAAGTCCCCTGACACCAAATGGCATTCCAGTACGTGGGGCAATTTCAGCACCGCGCGTCGGAACTCTTCGAAAGTATCGCCGGATTTGTAGTCGAGGCTGATCTCGACGAACACCAGCAGGCTACCCTTGAGGTGCTGCGGATTCAGCCGGGCGTTGTAGCCCATGATGATCCCCTCGCGCTCCAGTCGCCGTACCCGCTCGGTGCAGGGTGTGGTGGAGAGGCCGACCTTTTCCCCCAGTTCGGTGAAGGAGATACGCCCGTCCGCTTGCAGGATCCGCAGGATGTTGCGGTCGATCTTGTCCAGCTCACGTTTGGTCTGAGTGTTGGTCCGCATAGGGGATGCGCCTCCGTGAAAAGGGTTTTTGCCGAGAATTGTCGCCAAATATAAGCACTTATATAGTGAAAAGCACTGGTTAATCTTTTTTAAACTGCCCACATCTTCGGTCTGCACACTAAACGTCAGCGGTAAGCCGCGATGAGGGATATGAAAATGCGCGTTCTGGTCTTGGGTAGCGGCGTCATCGGTACCGCCAGTGCCTATTATCTGGCACGGGCCGGCTTTGAAGTGACGGTCGTGGACCGTCAGCCGGCGCCGGCCATGGAAACCAGTTTCGCCAACGCCGGGCAGGTTTCGCCGGGTTATGCCTCGCCGTGGGCCGCACCGGGCGTGCCGCTCAAAGCCATCAAGTGGCTGTTGCAGCGTCACGCGCCATTGGCGATCAAGGCCACTGCCAATATCGACCAATACCTGTGGATGGCGCAGATGCTGCGCAACTGCACCGCCAGCCGTTACGCGGTGAACAAGGAGCGCATGGTGCGCCTGTCCGAGTACAGCCGTGACTGCCTCGACGAATTGCGCGCCGAAACCGGCATTGCCTACGAAGGCCGCAGCCTCGGTACCACCCAGCTGTTCCGCACCCAGGCGCAACTCGATGGCGCGGCCAAAGACATCGCCGTGCTGAAAGAGTCTGGCGTGCCGTTCGAACTGCTCGACCGCGCCGGTATTGCCCGGGTCGAACCGGCCCTGGCCAATGTCACCGACATCCTCGCCGGTGCCTTGCGCCTGCCGAACGACCAGACCGGCGACTGCCAGATCTTCACCACCCGCCTGGCCGAAATGGCCACGAAACTGGGTGTGGAGTTCCGATTCGGTCAGGACATCCAGCGCCTCGACTTCGCCGGTGATCGCATCAACGGCGTGTGGATCGACGGTAAGCTGGAAACCGCCGACCGCTACGTGCTGGCACTGGGCAGCTACTCGCCGCAACTGCTCAAGCCGTTGGGCATCCGGGCTCCGGTGTATCCGCTCAAGGGTTACTCGCTGACCGTGCCGATCATCAACCCGGCGATGGCCCCGACGTCGACCATTCTCGACGAAACCTATAAGGTCGCCATCACCCGTTTCGACAACCGCATCCGCGTCGGCGGTATGGCTGAAATCGCCGGTTTTGACCTGTCGTTGAACCCTCGCCGGCGCGAAACCCTGGAGATGATCGTCAACGACCTTTATCCTCAGGGCGGCGAATTGGCCCAGGCGAGTTTCTGGACCGGCTTGCGTCCGACCACCCCGGACGGCACGCCGATTGTCGGCGCCACGCCGTTCAAAAACCTGTTCTTGAACACCGGCCACGGCACGCTCGGCTGGACCATGGCCTGTGGTTCCGGTCGTTTGCTGGCTGACCTGATGGCGAAGAGAACACCTCAGATCAGCGCAGAAGGCCTCGATATTTCCCGTTATGGCAACAAACTCAAGGAGTCCGCAAAACATGTCAATCCAGCGCCAGCTCACCAATGAACGCATGAGCCAGATCGTCGTCCACAACAGCACTGTTTATCTGGCAGGGCAGGTCGGCGATGACATGAGCGGCGGGATTGAACAGCAGACCCGTGAAACCCTCGCCAATATCGAGCGCTTGCTGGATCTGGCCGGGACCGACAAGAACCGCCTGCTGTCGGTAACGATTTACCTGAAAGACATCGACGCGCACTTTGCAGGGATGAATTCGGTGTGGGACCAGTGGCTGCCAAAAGGCGTTGCGCCGGCCCGTGCTACGGTCGAGTCGAAGTTGTGCGAACCGCAAATCCTGGTCGAGTTGTCGGTAGTCGCCGCGCTGCCATGACTGCTCTGACGTAACTGCATTGAAGTAAGTATCCAGAAAGATCCCTCTCCCGGCGCTGTTGGCGGTTCACGCTGTCAGCCAGCGCCGGTTTTTTTTCCAATGACCGACTAGAAGTCTGCCGCCATGCGTCCAGCCCGTGCCCTGATCGACCTTCAAGCCCTGCGCCACAACTACCGGATCGCCCGTGAAGTCACGGGGGCCAAGGCCCTTGCGGTGATCAAGGCCGATGCCTATGGCCATGGCGCGGTGCGCTGCGCCCAGGCGCTGGAAGCCGAGGCGGACGGGTTTGCCGTGGCCTGCATCGAAGAAGCCCTGGAGCTGCGCGCCGCCGGTATCCGGGCGCCGGTGTTGCTGCTGGAAGGTTTTTTTGAAGCCGATGAGCTGTCGCTGATCGTCGAGCATGACTTCTGGTGTGTGGTGCATTCGCTGTGGCAACTGGAAGCCATCGAGAAGGCCGCACTGAGCAAACCGATCACGGTCTGGCTCAAGCTCGACTCGGGCATGCATCGGGTTGGGCTGCACCCGGCGGATTACCAGGCGGCCTACCAACGGCTTTTGGCCAGCGGAAAAGTGGCGAAGATCGTGCTGATGAGTCACTTTGCTCGCGCCGATGAGCTGCACTGCCAGGCCAGCGCCGAGCAGGTTGCGGTGTTCGAGGCGGCGCGTCAGGGGTTGTCGGCCGAAATCAGCCTGCGTAATTCGCCGGCAGTACTCGGTTGGCCTCAGATTCCGAGCGATTGGGTACGCCCAGGCATCATGCTCTATGGCGCGACACCGTTCGAAGAGGCCAATGCCGTGGCGTCCCGCCTGCAACCGGTAATGACCCTCGAATCGAAAGTGATCTGCGTGCGTGAACTGCCAGCCGGCGAGCCGATTGGTTACGGTGCGAAATTCATCACCTCCAAGCCGATGCGTGTTGGCGTGGTGGCGATGGGGTATGCCGACGGTTATCCGCGCCAGGCACCGAGCGGCACGCCGGTGTTGGTGGCCGGGCAGCGTAGCCAGTTGCTGGGCCGGGTGTCGATGGACATGCTCTGCGTCGATCTGACCGATGTGCCGCAAGCCGGTCTCGGTTCGCCCGTCGAGTTGTGGGGCAAAAATATCCTCGCCAGTGACGTCGCGGCGGCTGCCGACACGATTCCTTACCAGATCTTCTGCAACCTGCGTCGGGTACCGCTGCTCTATTCCGGGGCCTGACCCATAGCGTTCCTGACCGAAAGTCGCTTCGCCAAACAGGATTCAGGCCCAAGTGTTGTAAATACTGAACGCTGTCGCCATGATAACGCTCAATATTCCTGCAACCTGAATCCCTGGAGGCTCCAGCATTGGACGTCGGTGAACGACTGCAATCGATCCGTAAGCTCAAAGGTCTTTCCCAGCGTGAGCTCGCCAAACGCGCGGGTGTCACCAACAGCACCATTTCGATGATCGAGAAGAACAGCGTCAGCCCCTCGATCAGTTCGCTGAGGAAGGTACTGGGCGGGATTCCCATGTCCATGGTCGAGTTCTTTTCCGAAGAAATCCTGCAGGAAATACCGACTCAGATCGTCTACAAGGCCCACGAGCTGATCGATATTTCCGATGGGGCAGTGACCATGAAACTGGTCGGCCGGGCTCATCCGAGCCGGGCTATCGCGTTCCTCAATGAAATCTACCCGCCAGGCGCCGACACCGGTGAGGAGATGCTCACCCATGAGGGCGAAGAAACCGGAATCCTGGTGGAAGGTCGGCTGGAACTGGTAGTCGGGCTCGAAACATTTGTGCTCGAAGCCGGCGACAGCTACTACTTTGAAAGTACCAAGCCGCACCGTTTCCGTAATCCGTTCGATGCCCCGGCGCGACTAATCAGCGCAGCCACTCCAGCGAATTTCTAAGAGACACGGCGTCGTGCCCGGATTGCACAGATGCCCATGCTGTATTCCCGCCCGGTGATAAGACCCCTTCGACTTTGGGGTTGTTTCAGTGCGGCGGGCTTACCGCTATACTTGCGCCCGCCTGCGAACCGTGGCCGTGGGCGTGACTAGCCACCATTGAGGGTGTACGCGTGAACCTAATTATGAAAATGCTGGCCGCACCAGCAACCGTATTGGCCCTTTGGGCAGTCAGCGCACAAGCTGCGACCAACGACGATATTGCTAAACGTCTTGAACCCGTCGGCCAGGTTTGTGTGCAGGGCAAAGAGTGCAAGGGGATGGAAGTCGCCGCGTCTGCTGGTGGCGGTGATGCCAAAACCCCTGACTCAGTGATTGCAAAACATTGCGGTGCTTGTCACACCGCCGGTGTGTTGGGCGCACCGAAAATCGGTGATGCCGCCGCTTGGGGCGAGCGAGCCAAGAAAGAAGGTGGTGTTGACGGCCTGCTCGCCAAAGCGATCTCCGGCCTCAACTCGATGCCGCCAAAAGGCACCTGCGCCGACTGCTCTGATGCCGATCTCAAGGGCGCCATTCAAAAGATGTCCGGCCTGAAGTAAGCCCGGTCTTCAACGAAAAGCCGCTTTCGAGCGGCTTTTTTGTGCCTGCGATTTTTCCCTGAGGCTATGCTTTGCTGCAAATCCCCGGCAAGCTCGGTCCAACCCCAATGCATGGAACGGGCGGGAGGATCAGATGGTGCAGTTGTGTTCTATCGAGCAGGCAGTCGATGACGTCCTGGCACGGTTGCCGATGCATATCCACATGGGCCTGCCGCTGGGGCTGGGCAAACCCAACCATTTCGTCAATGCGCTGTATCAACGCATCGCGCAACTGCCCGAGCGGCAGCTGACGGTCTATACCGCCCTGTGTCTCGGGCGTCCGCCATTAGGCGATGGCTTGCAAAAGCGCTTCCTCGAACCTTTCATTGAGCGAGTGTTCGGCGATTATCCGGAACTGGATTTCCTCGCCGACCTGCATCGCGACAGTCTGCCGGCCAACATTCACGTTCATCAGTTTTTCATGCAGCCGGGCAGCCTGCTTAATAGCGCATCGGCCCAGCAGGATTACGTCAGCAGCAATTACAGCCATGCCGCACGGGACATCAATGCCGCTGGTTTGAACCTGATCGCGCAATTGGTCGCCAGCCACAGCGAGCATCCCGATCGCCTGAGCCTGAGCTGCAACCCGGACATCACCCTCGATCTGTTGCCGATGATCGCCAAGCGCCGGGCGGCGGGGGAGACGATCCTGATGGTGGGCCAGGTGCACAACGATTTGCCGTACATGCCCGGCGATGCGGAAATCGGCATCGACACCTTCGACCTGTTGATCGACGCGAAGGACAGCACCACGCTGTTCTCCACGCCGAACATGCCGGTGGGCCCCCAGGATCATTTCATCGGGCTGCACGCCAGCACGCTGGTGCGCGATGGCGGCACCTTGCAGATCGGCATCGGCGCCATGGGCGACGCCGTGACCGCGGCGTTGCTGGCGCGGCAGGCCGACAATGACGGTTACAAGGCATTGCTGGCGGATCTGAATCTCAGCCAATGGGCGCGGTTGATTGAGCGCGAAGGGGGCATCGAACCGTTCGCCAAGGGCCTGTACGGCTGCAGCGAAATGTTCGTCAACGGCTTGCTGGTGTTGGCCGACGCCGGCATCGTACGGCGCAAGGTCTACCCCGATGTACCGACCCAGCAACAGGCGAATGCCGGGACGCTGAACGAAGCTGCGCAAACCGACGGCATCTCGGTGCATGGCGGGTTTTTCCTCGGACCGCGCAGTTTCTACGAGCGCTTGCGCGAGTTGCCGCAGAGCAAGCGGCTCGAATTCAACATGACCCGTATCAGCTACATCAACGAGCTCTACGGTCAGGAAGAACTCAAACGTTTGCAGCGCCTGGACGCGCGGTTCATCAACACCGTTTTCACCATGACCCTGCTCGGTGCCGGCGTGGCCGATCAACTCGAAGACGGGCGGGTACTCAGCGGTGTGGGCGGGCAGTACAACTTCGTCGTCCAGGGCCATGCGCTGGAAGGCGCGCGTTCGATCCTGCTGCTGCGCAGTTGGCGCGAGTCGGGCGGTGAAGTCAGTTCGAACATCGTCTGGGAGTACGGCCACTGCACGATCCCGCGGCATTTGCGGGACATCGTCGTCACCGAGTACGGCATCGCCGACCTGCGGGGCAAGACCGACGCGGCAGTGATCGAAGCATTGCTGAACATCAGCGACTCACGCTTCCAGCCGGGGCTGATCGAGCAGGCGCAGAACGTTGGCAAACTGCCGAAGCATTTTCGCCTCGATCCGCGTTTCGCCGACAACAGCCCACAGCGTCTACAGGCCATTCAGGCACGGCATGCGAATCTGTTTCCGGAATATCCATTGGGGTGTGATTTCACCGCGCAAGAACGGGATCTGTTACGGGCACTGAACTGGTTGAAGAGCAAGTTCAAACTCACGGAGATTCTGGAATTGGGCAAGGCGGCGCTGGATGCGCCAGAACCTTCGGAGTTTCCCGAGCATTTGGAGCGGATGCAGCTGACGAATCCCGAGGGATTGAAAGAGGATTTGTTTCAGCGGTTGTTGCTGACCGGCCTGAAGGCCACCGCGCATTAACAGCCGCCACAAAAAACTGTGGGAGCGGGCTTGCTCGCGATGAGGTCATAACATTCAACATTGATGTTGGCTGTTCCACCGCCATCGCGGGCAAGCCCGCTCCCACAGGTTCGGTGATGCAGCTGGTTTAGTCGATGAAGGTCACAACACCGCCGGCCAGCGACTGCACCCGCGCCAACGATTCCACCCGATAACCCTGGGCATCCAGTTCCGCACGGCCGCCCTGAAACGACTTCTCGATCACGATACCCAAACCGGCCACGGTCGCGCCGGCTTGTTTGATGATCGAGATCAGCGCTTGCGATGCCTTACCGTTGGCCAAGAAGTCATCAATGATCAGCACGCGGTCGCTGCTGGTCAGGTGGCGCGGCGAGATCGCCACGGTGCTTTCGGTCTGCTTGGTGAACGAGTAAACGGTCGCCGACAGCAGGTTTTCAGTCAGTGTCAGGGACTGATGCTTGCGTGCGAAAATCACCGGTACGCCAAGGTTCAGGCCGGTCATGATCGCAGGCGCTATACCCGAGGCTTCGATGGTGACGATCTTGGTGATGCCCGAATCCTTGAACAGCATGGCGAATTCGTCGCCGATCAGCTTCATCAGGGCCGGGTCGATCTGGTGGTTCAGAAAGGCGTCGACTTTCAGGACCTGATCGGAAAGTACGATGCCTTCTTCGCGAATTTTCTTGTGCAGTGCGTCCATGAAGCTTTCCTCTACTGATGCCTTGTGCGCCTGAGCCCGGGTTAAAAAGTGTTCGGGTTAAAAAGTATTCGATTCTAGCGCTTTAACATCGCGCGTATATCCGCCAATGCGCTGTTGCCGCGGACGGCTTTGACTTCGCTCGGGGTGTCGTCGTTGCCTTCCCAGGCCAGGTCGTCCGGTGGCAATTCATCGAGGAAGCGACTCGGTGCGCAGTCGATGATTTCGCCGTATTGCTTGCGCTTGGCGGCGAAGGTGAAGGCCAGGGTCTGGCGCGCCCGGGTAATTCCGACGTAGGCCAGGCGGCGTTCTTCTTCGATAGTGTCGGCTTCGATACTGGAGCGGTGCGGAAGGATTTCCTCTTCCATGCCCATGATGAACACGTAGGGAAATTCCAGACCTTTGGACGCGTGCAAGGTCATCATCTGCACGCCTTCGGCACCGTCTTCCTCTTCCTGCTGACGCTCCAGCATGTCGCGCAGCACGAGTTTGCCGATGGCGTCTTCGACGGTCATCTCGCCTTCTTCGTCTTTCTCCAGGGTGTTCTTCAGCGCCTCGATCAGGAACCAGACGTTACCCATGCGGTAATCGGCGGCCTTGTCGCTGGAGCTGTTGGTGCGCAGCCAGTTCTCGTAATCGATGTCCATGACCATGCTGCGCAGGGCGGAGATCGGGTCTTCGCCGGCACACTGCTCGCGCACTTTGTCCATGAACCGCTTGAAGCGCGACAGGCGATCGGTGAAGCGGTTGTCCAGGTGCTCGCCCAGGCCGATTTCGTCGGTGGCGGCGTACATCGAGATCTTGCGCTCGGTGGCGTAGTTGCCCAGCTTCTCCAGGGTGGTCGAACCGATCTCCCGGCGCGGGACGTTGATCACCCGCAGGAAGGCGTTGTCGTCGTCCGGGTTCACGATCAGCCGGAAGTAGGCCATCAGGTCTTTCACTTCCTGACGTCCGAAAAAGCTGTTGCCGCCGGAAAGTCGGTAAGGCACCTGGTGATGCTGCAGTTTCAGTTCGATCAGCTTGGCCTGGTAGTTGCCGCGATACAGGATCGCGAAATCGCTGTACGGCCGGTCGGTGCGCAGGTGCAGGCTGAGGATTTCCACGGCCACGCGTTCGGCTTCAGCGTCTTCGTTGCGGCAACGGATCACGCGGATTTCGTCGCCGTGGCCCATTTCACTCCACAGCTGCTTTTCGAATTCGTGCGGGTTGTTGGAGATCAGCACGTTGGCGCAGCGCAGGATGCGGCTGGTGGATCGGTAGTTCTGCTCCAGCATCACCACTTTCAGGGACGGATAATCGTCCTTGAGCAGCATCAGGTTTTCCGGGCGGGCGCCGCGCCAGGCGTAGATCGACTGGTCGTCGTCGCCCACCACGGTGAACTGGTTGCGTTTGCCGATCAGCAGTTTCACCAGCAAATACTGGCTGGCGTTGGTGTCCTGGTATTCGTCCACCAGCAGGTAGCGGACCTTGTTCTGCCACTTTTCCAGGATGTCGTCGTGTTCCTGGAACAGTTTTACCGGCAGCAGGATCAGGTCGTCGAAGTCCACTGCGTTGAACGCTTTGAGCGTGCGCTGGTAGTGGGTGTAGACGATGGCGGCGGTCTGTTCCTTGGGGTTGCGTGCGTTTTCCAGGGCTTCGGGCGGCAGGATCAGGTCGTTTTTCCAGGCGCCGATCATGTTCTTGATCTCGTCGACGCCGTCGTCGCCCGAGTATTCCTTCTGCATGATGTCGGTCATCAGGGCTTTGACGTCGGTCTCGTCGAAGATCGAGAAGCCCGGTTTGTAGCCCAGCCGCACGTGTTCCTTGCGGATGATGTTCAGGCCCAGGTTGTGGAAGGTACAGACCGTCAGGCCACGGCCCTCGCCGCCCTTGAGCAGTGTGCCAACCCGTTCTTTCATCTCGCGCGCGGCCTTGTTGGTAAAGGTCATGGCGACGATGTACTGGGCGCGGATGCCACAGCTCTGGATCAGATGCGCAATTTTGCGGGTGATCACGCTGGTCTTGCCGGAACCTGCGCCGGCGAGCACCAAAAGAGGGCCGCCGACGTAGCTCACGGCTTCTTGCTGCCGGGGATTGAGTCGGGACATACGAAATCAGGGAGTCGTTAGCGAAATGGGCCGGCATTTTAACAGGCTCAGCGAATTGTGCTGCTCTCTCCGACTTGTGACGCAACACGCTATCTCTATTTGCCGGTTTTGATACTTTCACGCAGGATGCGCAATGAATTTGCGTCTAATGTTCGTATTCAAGACACAAGCGCCGTGTTTGATAACCTATGTCATTTGGTCATTGGTTACCCGCGCGGCATAATGCCCGCCGCCTACATCTTTGCAGAGTCTAGGAGCTAGCTTGTCTACGCCTGTCGAACCCTTGCGTTTGCTGCTGCTGGCCGAAGAGCCAGCGTGGGCAGCGTTGTTGCGCGAGTGTCTGGCTCCGATGGGGAGTTCGGCGATGCTGCTCAGCGCGCCGAGCTGGGAGTCGGTCAGCAACCTGTTCGATGACAACCGCAGCGCGGTGTTGTTGACGATTCCTGCTCTGCAGCCGGCACCTGGCCGTTGCAACCTGCCGACGGTGTTGCTGCTCGAACACGAGCCGCTGGCACCGCCCGATGGTGTGAGCGACTGGCTGGTGCGCAATCTGCTGGACCCCGGCATGCTGCGCCGCTGCCTGCGTCATGTGCGTGAGCGCGGCGTGCTGGAAAACACGTTGCAGCGCCTGGCCGAACAGGACCCGTTGACCGGTATCGCCAACCGGCAGGGTTTCCAGACCTTGCTGGCGGCGCGTCTGGCCGACAACGAAGGTCGAGGCCTGGCCCTCGGTCACCTTGACCTCGACAACTTCCGACACGCCAACGATGCCCTCGGCCACCAGGCCGGCGACCGGTTGATCCTGCAAGTGGTCTCGCGGCTCAAAAGCCAGCTGGAGGCCTGCGATCAACTGGCGCGGCTGGGCAGCGATGAGTTCGCCCTGCTGATCGACACCCGTCGCGCCCCTCAGCGTGCCGAGTGGATGGCCGAGCGTATTACCGAAGCCCTGTCCGAACCCTATTGGATCGACGGCGAAAGCCTGTTGATCGGCTCCAGCCTCGGCATTGCCCACGCGCGAGCGCAGGCCGGTGCCGACCCGTTGATGTGGCATGCGCACATCGCCATGCAGCAGGCCAAGAGTACTCAGGGCTGCACCTTTCACATCTTCAACGAACGGATCAATCGCAATGCCCGCAGCATCGCCGACCTTGAAAGCGAGCTGCGCCGGGCCTTGCGCCGCGATGAGCTGGAGTTGCATTACCAGCCACGCCTGAACCTTGAGGACGGCCAGATCGTTGGCCTCGAAGCCTTGGTGCGCTGGCGTCACGGCGAACGCGGCTTGCTGCCTCCCAGCGAATTCGTGCCGCTGGCCGAACAAAGCGGCTTGATCGTGCCGCTGGGTTACTGGGTGATTTCCCGGGCCCTGCGGGACATGCAAGCATTGCGCGAACGGGGTCTGCCAGCGCTGCACATGGCGATCAACCTGTCGTTCCGACAGTTTCAGGACAGCCAATTGCTGTTGACCCTGAGCCGGTTGATTGCCGAGCGAGGCGTCGAGGCGCAATGGCTGGAGTTCGAACTGACCGAAACCGCGGTGATGCGTCGCAGCGATCTGGTCAAGCAGACCATGGATGCCCTCGGGCGCCTCGGCGTGCGCTTCTCGCTGGACGACTTCGGCACCGGATTCTCTTCGTTCGTGCACCTCAACAGCCTGCCGATAGCCTTGCTGAAGGTCGACAAGAGTTTTGTCGGCGGCATGGAAGAACGGGAAGAGAATCGCAAACTGGTACACGCCATGATCAACCTGGCGCACAACCTCAACCTCGAAGTGGTTGCCGAAGGCGTGGAAACGCCGGAGCAGCTGGATTTATTGCGCGGGTTCGGGTGCGATCAGGTGCAGGGGTATCTGATCAGCAAGCCGTTGCCGTTGGCGGAATTGGTGGAGTACCTGACGTTCGGCAGCAGTCAGCAGCCCGCACTGGAAGTCGTGAGCTAACCGCAAACAAATGTGGGTGCTTTTGTGGCGAGGGAGCTTGCTCCCGCTCGGCTGCGAAGCAGTCGCAAAGCTTTTGGGCCCGCTTCGCGACCCAGCGGGAGCAAGCTCCCTCGCCACGCAGCCTCGCTCCTACAGGGATCTCAATCTGGCTGCGCGACCTGGAAATTCTGCTCTGACGCCGGCTCGTGTCTGATCATCCGCTTCATCTTCCACTCAAACGCCAGTGTCAGGCTCACCGCCGCACACGCCAGCCCCAGCGCCAAACCCCACCAGACCCCCGTTGGCCCCCAGTTCAAATGGAAGGCCATCCACCACGCGGCCGGCGCACCGATCAGCCAATAGCAACCCAAACCCACCAGGAATGTGGTCTTGGCATCCTTGAGTCCGCGAATGCAGCCCATGGCAATGGTTTGCGTGCCATCGAACAGCTCGAACCACGCCGCCACCGCCAACAGGCTCACGGCCAGTTCGATGACCGGGCGAAAGGCCGGGTCGTTGTAGTCCAGGAATAAGCCGATCAACTGATTGGGCAGCAGCCAGAAGACCATCGCAAACCCCAGCATCGAGGCGGCGCCGAAGGCGATCCCGACCCGTCCGGCCAGCCGTGCATCGAGCAATTGCCCGGCGCCGTAATGCTGGCCGATGCGCATGGTGATCGCATAGGAAAGCCCCGCCGGCACCATGAACGCCACCGAGACGATTTGCAGGGCGATCTGGTGCGCCGCCAGTTGCGTACTGCCCATGGTGCCCATGCACAGCGCGGCGAAGGCAAACAGGCCGACCTCCACCGCATAGGTACCGCCAATCGGCAGGCCCAGGCGCCACAACTCCTTCAAGTACTGACGGTCAGGCCGCGACAGGCCTTGGCGCAATGGATAAGCGTCATAGGCCGGATGTCGGCGAATGTGCAGCGCGAGCGCCAGTGCCATGAGGTTGGCAACAATCGCCGTGACCAGACCGATACCCACCAGGCCCATTTTCGGCAGGCCGAACATGCCGGTGATCAACGCATAGTTGAGCAGGAAGTTGGCCACGGTGCCGCCGAGGCTGATGACCATCACCGGTGTCGCCCGGCCGATGGCGCTGGTGAAACCGCGCAGCGCCATGAAGCTCAGATAGCCGGGCAGGGCGAACGGCAGGATCAACAGAAACTGGCCGGCAGCCTGGACGTTGGTTTCGGTCTGGCCGAACAGCAGCAACACCGGTTTGAGGTTCCACAGCAGCAAACCCGCCACCAGCGCCATCAACCAGGCGAGCCACAGCCCGGCCTGGGTCAGCCGCGCCGCGCCAATGATGTCGCCGGCGCCCTGACGGATCGCCACCAGGGTGCCGACGGCGGCGATCACGCCGATGCAGAAAATCGACACGAACGAATACGTCGCCGCGCCCAGGCCGCCGCCGGCCAACGCCTCGGGGCTCAGGCGCGCCATCATCAACGTGTCGGTGAGGACCATCAACATGTGCGCCAACTGCGAGGCAATCAACGGCCCCGCCAGCCGCAGGATGGCCCAGAGTTCAATACGCGCTGGATGCTGCATGATCATCACGCTCGATTGTCAGAGAGAACAGGAAACGTCGATTCTCGGCGCTCTGCGGGGATTGCACAAAGGGATAAAAAGGATGGGTGGCATGATTAAAACTCATGCTCGCAAGTTTCTGATAAGTTGAGGCAACCGCGCTATAGGAGCTTTCCCGATGTCCCGTCGTCTTCCTCCCTTGTATGCCCTTCGAGCATTCGAAGCGGCGGCGCGGCATAGCTCGTTTACCCGCGCCGCCGAAGAACTGTCGATCACGCAAAGTGCGGTCAGTAGGCACATTCGTACGCTCGAAGAGCATTTCGCCTGTCGGCTGTTTCACCGCAGCGGGCGCAACCTGCAACTGACCGAATCGGCGCGGCTGATCCTGCCGGGCATTCGCGAGGGCTTCACCGCCCTTGAGCGGGCCTGCAACACCTTGCGCGCCGAAGACGACATCCTGCGCATGAAAGCCCCGTCGACTCTGACCATGCGCTGGCTGTTGGCACGGCTCAGTCGTTTTCGGCACCTGCGACCGGGCAACGAGGTGCAATTGACCAGTGCCTGGATGGACATCGATACGGTGGACTTCAACCACGAACCCTTCGACTGCGCCGTCATCCTCAGCAACGGGCATTTTCCACCGGACTGGGAGACGACGTTGCTGTTCCCCGAAGAGTTGATTCCGGTGGGTGCGCCGAATCTGCTGAAGGATCAGCCGTGGGATGTTGCGCGCCTGGCCAGTACCGAACTGCTGCACCCGACGCCGGACCGCCGTGACTGGCGCAATTGGCTGGAGCGCATGGGCCTGACCGATCAAGTCTCGCTCAAGGGTGGGCAGGTGTTCGACACGCTGGAGCTGGGCATGATTGCTGCCGCCCGAGGTTATGGCGTATCCATGGGCGATTTGCTGATGGTGGCGGAGGATGTCGCACAGGGACGTCTGAGTTTGCCGTGGCCGACGGCCGTTGCCAGCGGTGAGAATTATTACCTGGTCTGGCCGAAAACCCGCCCTGGAGGCGAGCGTTTACGCCGGCTCAGCGATTTCCTGCAAAGCGAAGTCCGGGCCATGGAATTACCGGATGTCGAACGTCTGGGCTGAATCGATGAAGTCGCCACAATGTGGCCTTGAGCCATATCCGCGCTGATCACTCAAGTATTGCGCTTTGCCGCCGAAAATCTGCATATGGAACCTTAGTGCAGGTCCAGGTTGTCCCCACTAATCAGAAATTTTGCCGAGTGTGCGATGAGATCAGAATGATCTGGCCACTGGGTCAGGAGCTGTCATGTCTCAACCTCGTGCTCGGATTGCCTCACAGCTGGGTCTTGCGCTTGCCGTGATACTGGCGATCGTCATCAGCGGCAGCACCGTGTTTGCCCTGCGCTCGCTGGACGCCGCCAACCTCGCCACCCGCGAAGAGCACCTGGCCAGCGAGGCGCGACTGTTGGCCGATCAGTTGAGCACTTTCCACGGCACGTTGCGTGAAAGTACCCAGCGTCTCAGCGGCCTGTTCGAGAAGCGCTTCAGCGCCGGTTTGAGCGTGCACCCGGATGAGCCGGTGGCTGTGGCAGGCGTGCAGACCCCAGGCCTGCACCTGGGCAGCGAAGTGTTGAACAACAACTTCAAGGAAGTGGACGAGTTCAAGCAAATGACCGCCGGCGTCGCGACGCTGTTCGTGCGCAGTGGCGAAGACTTCATTCGAGTCAGCACGTCCCTGAGCAAACAGGATGGCAACCGGGCCATCGGCACGCTTCTCGATCACGCTCACCCGGCTTATGCGCGCTTGATGGCGGGGCAGAGCTACGTCGGTCGCGCCTTGCTCTTCGAACGGTCCTACATGACTCAGTACACCCCCGTACGCGACAGCGGCGGTAAGGTGATTGCCGCGTTGTTCGTAGGCTTCGATTACACCGACGCGCAGAACGCCCAGTTTGACAACCTGAAACGCTTCCGCATCGGCCAGACCGGCTCCCTGGCACTGCTTGACGAGCAGAACAAATGGCTGGTGCCGATCGCCGGTGTGCAAGCGCTGGATCAGGCGGTTCCGACCATCGCCGGCCTGGCCAAGACGCCGGGCAAGGGCGATTTCTGGAGCGACACGTCGCAAGATTTCTACAGCGTTGCCGTGCCGTTCGAAGGTGGGCCGTGGTCGGTGGTGGCGAGTATGCCGAAAACTGAAATCCGTGCGGTGACCTGGAGTGTCGGTATACGACTGGCCATCGGCAGTCTGCTGGCGATGTTGCTGGCAGTGGGTTCGGCGGTTTGGTTGCTGCGCAGCAAACTGGCGCCGCTGAGTGATCTGGTGCGTCAGGCCGAAGCCTTGGGCGCCGGTGATTTGAGTGTGCGCCTGAACGTGTCGAGCAACGACGAAATCGGTCAGTTGGCCCGCGCCTTCAACCAGATGAGCCAAGCCCTGTCGACCATGGTCGAGCACATCCGCCGAGCGTCGGGAGAGGTCAACAGCCGTGCCCAGGCGTTATCCGGTTTGTCCGGTGGCGCCTATGAAGGGATGGAACAGCAGTCCGGCGAAATCACCAGCATGGCCGGCGCCGTAGAAGAATTCAGCGCCACCTCGTTGAACATCGCCGACAACATGGGCAACACCCAGCGACTGGCGCAGGAAAACGCACAGCAAACCCAGATCGGTCGTACGTCGATGGACGAAGCGTCCTCATCCCTGGAGCAAATCGCCGGTGCTCTGAACAGCACCGCGACGGTGATCAATACCTTGGGGCAGCGCTCCCAGGAAATCGGCGGCATTGTCGGGGTGATTACCGCGATCGCCGAGCAAACCAATCTGCTGGCGCTCAACGCCGCCATCGAAGCCGCCCGCGCCGGTGAGCAGGGCCGCGGGTTTGCGGTGGTGGCCGATGAGGTGCGCAACCTGGCCTCACGTACTCGCCAGGCCACTGATGAAATTTCCGGGATGATTCAAAGCATTCAGCAGGAAACCGGTAACGCCATCAGCACCATGGAGCAGGGCAACGTGCTGATGCAGGAAGGCCTGTCGCGCAACGCCAACGTCGCTTCGGCCCTGGCGCGGATCGATGAACAAAGCCGCTCCGCCGGTCAGCAATTCGCCGCCATCACCACCGCGACCCAGGAACAAAGCAGCACCGCGACCTTGCTCAGCAGCAACCTGCAAAGCATCGCCCTGGCGAACAGTGAACAGCGCGAAGTGGTGTCCAACCTGGCAGTGACTGCCAAAGAGCTGGAGAAGCTCGCGGCGGACTTACGGCATGAGGTTGATCGGTTTCGCTGAGTCGCTTCTGAAATCGGCATTGGCATTTAGCACCAGTGTCTCGATTTTTATGCTTGCTGAAACGTTTCTTCAAGTCTATAAAATTGGCACAACTCCAAGAAAGGCTGCTGCCATGACCCCGCTCAAACTCTTCGTTGCTCTCAGCGCACTGTCCGCTGCTTCCCAAGCCATGGCTTGGGACTACGTCCTGCTCGACACCGACAAAGCCGCCCAGAACTGGCAGATCACCAGCCAGCAACTCGGTGTAAAAACCGACAAACCCTTCTCCGTGACCCTGCGCACTTTGCACGGTGGGCGGCAGGAGGGGGTCAGCATCGTCGACATCGATAACGGCACAATGAAACTCTCGGTGGTACCGACTCGTGGCATGAACGTCCTGCAGGCCTCGGTCGGCAATGTGCGTATGGGCTGGGATTCGCCGGTCAAGGAAGTGGTCAATCCATCTTTCATCGAACTCAACGGGCGTGGTGGCCTGGGCTGGCTGGAAGGTTTCAACGAACTGGTCACCCGCTGCGGCTACGAATGGGTCGGCCACCCCGGCATCGACAACGGCGAACTGCTGACCCTGCACGGTCGCGCCGCCAATATCCCCGCCAATAAAGTCACCCTGCACATCGATGAAAAGCCGCCGTACGCCATCACCCTGCGCGGCGAGCTGAAAGAACAGGCGTTCAAGAAAGTCGACTTCTCCGTCGCAACCGAACTGGTCACCGAACCCGGCAGCGTAGCGTTCGCCCTCAACGACACCCTGACCAACAATGGCGACTATCCGAAGGAATACCAGGCGCTGTATCACAGCAACTTCAGCACCCCATTCCTGGAGCAGGGCGCCCGCTTCGCCGCGCCGGTGAAGCAAGTTTCGCCATTCAACGACAAAGCCAAAGGCGATCTGCCGGACTGGCAAACCTACCGTGCACCGACCAAGGACTACGACGAAACGGTTTACAACGTGGTGCCGTATGCCGATGCCAAGGGCGATACGTTGACCGTGCTGCATAACAAGGCCGGCAGCCTGGGTGTCTCGGTCGGCTTCAATACTCAGACACTGCCCGTGTTCTCCCTGTGGAAAAACACCGATACCCAAGGGCAGGGCTATGTCACGGGGCTGGAGCCAGGGACGAGTTTTTCCTACAACCGCCGGTATCAACGGCCACTGAACCTGGTGCCGACGATTGGGCCGAAGGAACAGAAACAGTTCGGGATCAGCTACAGCTTGTTGGCGGATAAGGTGGCTGTGGATAAGGCGTTGAAGCGGGTGAGCGAGATTCAGGGTGGGCGGGAGACTGAGGTGCGGCAGACGCCGTTGGTTGATCTGACCAAGGGGTGATGCTGACTCCATGCCTTGGGCCACTAGCCGCTTGACGCTGCTCTACCTGGTTTTCAGCGCATTGGCCAGGCGCAGCATGGCGGCTTCGATTTCATAAGCGGTCAAGGACGAGTAACCCAATAGCCAACCTTGTTTCTTCTGATCGCCGGCGTACAACCGGCTGAGACCGGAAAGCTGCACGCCCGCGCTGGCTGCTTGGCGGATGGTTTTTTCCTCCGACCAGCCATCATGCAGCAGGCAGGGAATTTGCAGCCCGCCCTGGGGGCGCAAGGCGGTAACGATGCCGTCCAAGTGCTTGCCAATGGCGTCGAGCATGATGGATTGGCGCCCGGCATAGAGCTTGCGCATGGCCCGGACATGGGCGTTGTAATGGCCGTCTTCCATAAAGCGTGCAAGGGTCAGTTGCAGGATTTGGGGCGTATGGCCGTCCATCATGCTGCGCGCGTAGGTGAAGGCTTTGATCAACTCGTGGGGCAAGACCATGTAGCCCATTCGCAGCCCGGGGTAGAGGGTCTTGCTGAAGGTGCCGAGGTAGAGGGTACGCTGGTACTTGTCGAGGCCCTGCACGCAGGCGGTCGGTTGCCCGTCGTAATGAAACTCGCTGTCGTAGTCATCTTCGAGGATCCACTTGCCCTTCTCTGCGGCCCAGTTGATCAGCTCGAGCCGGCGTTCCAGCGGCAAGGTCGCGCCGGTGGGGTATTGATGAGAAGGCGTGACATAGACGCAATTGGCGCCGCTGCGATCGGCGTACAGCAGGTCGGTGCGTATGCCCAGTTCATCGACATCGATGGGCAGAACCTTGGTCTCGGCGGTTTCAAAGGCTTTCCTGGCACCAAAATAACCCGGGTTTTCCAGCAGGATCGGTTTGCCGGCATCCACCAACAACTGCGCACACAGAAAGAGGGCTTGGCGAGTGCTGCTCAGCACCAGGATCTGGTCGGCGGAGCATTTGGCCCCGCGCTCGAGGTTCAAGTAAGTGGCGATGGCCTTGCGCAGCGGCTCGGCACCTTGCGGGTCGCCGTGCAACAGCACGGTGGCGCGATAGTCCTTCATCACCTGGCGTTGCAGGCGCTCCCAGACATCGGTGGGGAAAGTGCGGGTTTCCGGCAGGCCGGTCGCAAACGCTTTGATCACCTGCTGATCGGTCACGCCGCCACTGTCGAAGATCATCCGCCCGCGCTGGCTCAACCCCGCCCCCGGTGCCGCCTGGTTGCCTTTGACCTCTTGCGCCTTGATGCGTCGGCGCGCTGCGCCGCGCAAGTCGGTACCCAGCGTTTCACAGACATAACTGCCAGCCCCCTCGCGCCGCACGATAAACCCGTCGCGGTGCAGTTGCACATAGGCGTTCTCAACGGTATCGCGGGCAATCCCCAGTGACTTGGCCAAGACCCGAGTCGCAGGCAGCTTCAAGCCTGGGTCAAGGGCGCCTTCGAGGATCAATGCACGCAATGCGCGTTGAATCCGCTGGTGCAGATCCAACCGCTGAAACTCGACATCGCTGAGGCGCATTTTGAGCGTTTCCAGTTCGAACGCTCTAGCCATGCGGTCTGCCCTAATTGAATAAATTGGCCTGTAGTAGCAGGCCATCCTATCCGTAGAATCCGCCCCTCGCCACTGCCTCTGCGCTCGGTCATTTCAGCGCTATAAATCCCCTCACCCGGGGCCAACACCTCGTTTTGCAAGGAGCAAAGCAATCGTGTCTTCTTCAGCCTCCCCATCGCCCCTGCGTTTACGCGATCTTCTGCATCCGATCGTCGCCGGGCTGATTTCGGTCATCGTCAACTATGGCGGCACGTTCATCCTGGTTTTTCAGGCCGCCAAAGTCGCCGGGCTCAGCCCCGAAATGACGGCGTCGTGGGTATGGTCGGTGTCAATTGGCGTGGGTATTACCGGGCTGTTTCTCAGTTGGGTGAGCCGTGAGCCGATCATCACTGCCTGGTCGACACCCGCCGCGGCCTTTTTGGTCGTCGCGCTGTCTACTACGCCCTACGCCGAGGCAGTAGGTGCGTACATCATTTCAGCCGCCGCCTTCGTGCTGCTGGGTTTGTCCGGCTGCTTCGAAAAAGTCATCCGACTGATTCCGCCGGGTGTGGCTGCGGGGCTGCTGGCCGGTATCTTGCTGCAGTTCGGTATCGGCGCATTTGGTGGCATGAGTCTTGACCCGGTGTTGGTCGGGTTGCTGATTGCCGCTTACGTTTTGCTCAAGCGCTTTACCGCGCGCTACGCGGTGGTGGGCATTCTGGTGCTGGGGTTGGCGTTTCTTCTGACGCAGGGCCGTGTAGAACTGTCGGGGCTGGCGCTGCAATTCGCGGCACCGGTATTCACCCAGCCCGAGTTTTCGATCAATGCGCTGCTCAGCGTGGCGCTGCCGCTGTTCCTGATCACCCTCACCGGCCAGTACATGCCGGGCATGCTGGTACTGCGCAACGATGGTTTCAGTACCAGCGCTAACCCTATCCTGACTGTCACAGGGCTGGGCTCGCTGCTGATGGCACCCTTCGGTTCCCACGCCTTCAACGTCGCGGCGATCACTGCAGCCATCTGCACCGGCAAGGAAGCCTCGGAGGATCCGTCCAAGCGCTGGGTCGCCGGGGTTGCCGCGGGATTGTTCTACATCCTCGTAGGGGTTTTCGGGGTGACCCTCGCCGCAGTGTTCATGGCGTTCCCGCCCACCTTCATTACGACGCTGGCCGGGCTGGCCCTGCTCGGCACTATCGGCGCCAGCCTGGCCAGTGCCATGGCTGACGTCAAAACCCGTGAAGCCTCGCTGATCACCTTTCTGGCGTGCGCCGCAAACATCACCTTGCTGGGGATCGGTGGGGCGTTTTGGGGATTGCTGATCGGTCTGGCGGCCTACGCCTTACTCAATGGGCGCTTGCCGCGTCGCGAGGCGGTAGTCATTCCGGCTGCCGACGCTGTTGTGACGACCAAAGGAGCCACCCACTGATGCTCGATCTATTGGAAGAAACCGTCACCCTTCACGAGCGTCATGGCCGTTACCCACAGGCCACCAGCGTTGAGGACTTTCGCCGCAACCTGGCAGCCGTGCAGCAGCGAATCGCCAATGCCTGTCAGCGGGTCGGACGTGATCCGGCGAGTGTGCGCCTGCTGCCGGTCAGCAAAACCTTTGACGAAGCTCATCTGCGTCTGGCCTACGCCGCCGGCTGCCGGCTACTGGGTGAGAACAAAGTGCAGGAAGCGCAGCGAAAATCGCAGGTCATGGCCGATCTGGCCGATCTGCGATGGTCGGTTATCGGCCACCTGCAAACCAACAAGGCCAAGCAGGTGGCGCGTTTTGCCAGTGAGTTTCAGGCGCTGGACAGCCTGCGAGTGGCCGAGGCTCTGGATCGTCGCCTGCACATCGAGGGGCGCCAACTGGATGTGTTCGTTCAGGTCAATACCTCCGGCGAAGCCAGCAAATACGGCTTGGCGCCCGAAGCCGTCGCGGACTTTTTGTACGCCCTGCCGGCGTTCTCGGCGTTACGGGTGCGTGGTTTGATGACGCTAGCGCTGTTTTCGGCCGACGTGGTCCGTGTCCGCCCTTGCTTTGTACGGCTGCGCGAGCGCTTGCGCCAGCACGCCCCGGCGGGCGTCGGGCTGGAGGAACTGTCCATGGGCATGTCTGGTGACTTCGAAATCGCCATTGAAGAAGGGGCGACCGTGGTGCGTGTCGGTCAGGCCATCTTCGGCGCACGTGCCATGCCGGATGCCTACTACTGGCCGACCGCGGATGCCCGTTCGGAAAGTGATGAGCACACAGGAAGCCATCCGATGCCCTCTGCACCGTTGTAAATCAGCTTAACTTTCCCAACCAAGGACCCCTTCATATGTACGACTCAACGCTGACCCTTAAAGCATTCGACGCCGAGCTGTGTGAGGCGATTCATAACGAAGAACATCGTCAGGAAGACCACGTCGAACTGATCGCTTCCGAAAATTACGCCAGCCCTCTGGTGATGAAAATCCAGAGCACCGTGCTCACCAATAAATATGCCGAAGGCTATCCAGGCAAGCGCTACTACAGCGGCTGCGAATATGTCGATGTGGCCGAGCGCCTGGCCATCGAGCGGGTCAAGGCCCTGTTCAACTGCGACTACGCCAACGTGCAGCCGCATGCGGGTGCACAGGCGAACGCCGCGGTATTCCTGGCATTGATCAATCCCGGCGATACGGTGATGGGCATGAACCTGGCCCAAGGTGGCCACCTGACCCACGGCAACCCTTCAAACTTCTCGGGTCGTCATTACAAGATCGTTCCTTATGGCCTTGACCCGGAGACGGGCTTTCTCGACTACGACGAGATGGAACGTATCGCCCTGGAAACCCGGCCGAAGATGCTGATCGGTGGTTTTTCCGCCTACTCCCGGTACAAAGACTGGGCGCGCATGCGGGCGATTGCCGACAAGGTCGGAGCCATTTTCTGGGTCGACATGGCCCACGTCGCAGGGTTGGTCGCCGCAGGAGAATACCCGGACCCATTGCCGCACGCCCATGTGGTCACCAGCACCACGCACAAGACCCTGCGGGGCCCACGGGGTGGCTTGATTTTGTCCAAGGGACAAGATGAAGCATTCTACAAAAAACTCGATTCTGCGGTATTCCCGGGTGTTCAGGGCGGCCCATTGATGCACCAGATCGCCGCCAAAGCCGTCGCTTTCAAGGAAGCACTGAGGCCCGAGTTCAAAACCTATCAGACCCAAGTGGTGATCAACGCCCGGGCCATGGCGGCCGTGCTGCAAGAGCGGGGTTACAAGATCGTCTCCGGTGGCACCGATAATCACATGATGCTAATCGACCTGTCCGACAGGCCCTATACCGGCAAGGAAGCCGATGCGGCCCTGAGCAATGCCTACATCACCGCTAACAAGAACTCGGTGCCCAACGACCCGCGCTCACCGTTCGTGACTTCCGGGCTGCGCATCGGTACCCCAGCCATCACTACCCGTGGTTTCGGCGTGATCGAATGTGAACAATTGGCGGGCTGGTTGTGCGACGTACTGGACGCCCTGGAAAACGGCGACAGCGAAAGGGTCAGGCACCACGTGCGCGAACAGGTGGTGGAGCTCTGCCGCCGTCATCCTGTCTATCGTTAACCCTGTTACTCCGGGCTATTACCAGGCTGATGTCCATCATCGGGCGAAAAACCAGGCGCGCGGCAAGGCGCCTGAGATGGATGGGTGCATCCGATGCCAACCTGTTGCGTCTCTAGCTGGGTGCTGATGGCCGATATTGCAGTGCTTCGGCTACGTGGCTGCGACTGATAGCGTCTACTTGTTCCAGATCCGCCAGAGTGCGGGCGACTTTCAGTAGGCGGTGAGCAGCACGAAGCGAAAGGGTTAGTCGCTCGCAGGCGCTTTCCAGCCAGCCTTCATCTGCTTTGGATAACGCGCAATGCTGGCGTAGCCCTGGCAGGTCGAGAAAGGCGTTGGCGCAGCCCTGACGCTGTTGCTGACGCTCCCGGGCCTGGGCGACCAGGGCAGAAGCGCTGGCCGTGTCGTCACCGGCCTTGATCGGGTTCAGCGCCGTGCTTTCCCGGGCTACGGTCAAATGCAGGTCGATGCGGTCCAGCAAGGGCCCGGATAATTTGTTGCGATAACGCTGAACCATGTCCGGTGTACAACTGCATTTACCACTGGGCTCGCCAAGATATCCACAGGGGCAAGGATTCATCGCCGCGACCAGTTGAAAGCGCGCCGGGAAGCGTACGCGGTCCTTGGCGCGGGAGATCACGATGTGGCCGGATTCCAGTGGCTCTCTCAATACCTCCAATACCTTGCGATCAAATTCCGGGAGTTCATCGAGGAACAACACGCCATGATGGGCGAGGGTGATTTCGCCAGGTTGTGGTTTTGAGCCACCGCCCACCAATGCCGGGCCTGAAGCGGAGTGGTGTGGCTGTCGGAAGGGACGCTGTGGCCAATGACTCAGCGGCACACAACTGGCGACGGATTGAATCGCCGCGACTTCCAGCGCCTCACTCTCGGCCAATGGCGGTAACAGCCCCGGCAGACGACTCGCCAACAGGGTTTTTCCCGTTCCTGGCGGTCCGCTGAACAGCAGGTTATGAGCCCCAGCCGCCGCAATCAGCAACGCGCGCTTGGCCGCGAGTTGCCCCTGCACTTCATTCAAATCGGGGTAGGGTTTGCTGGCGTAGAGCAAACCATTGGAAGCGTAGGGGGCGATGGGCGTGTGGCCATTGAAATGCGCGACCGCTTCCAGCAAATGATCCACCGCAATCACCTTCAACCCCGAAGCCAGGCACGCCTCCTCGGCATTCGCCCGCGGCACCACCAGCGTGCGCCCGGCTTTACGCGCTGCCAGTGCCGCGGGTAACACACCCCGAACCGCCCGCACCGCGCCCGACAGTGCCAACTCCCCAAGACACTCCACATCATCCAGCGTCAATGTCGGCACTTGCACGCTGGCCGAGAGAATCCCCAGCGCAATCGCCAGATCGAACCGTCCGCCGTCCTTTGGTAAATCGGCCGGGGCGAGATTCAAGGTGATACGCCGTGCCGGAAACTGCAGCCCCGAATTGATGATTGCGCTGCGCACCCGGTCTTTGCTTTCCTTCACCGCCGCCTCGGGCAGCCCGACCATGGTCAGCGACGGCAAGCCGTTGGCCAGGTGCACTTCTACGGTGACGGCGGGTGCTTCTACGCCGACCTGGGCGCGGCTGTGGACGATGGAGAGGGACATGGTCGTTCCTTGAGCTGACGAGGACCGCTTCCTGCGGTTTTTTGAAGGGTAGTCGTGGGCGGATGATTTAGCGTGGCGGCGGAGTAACCAAACTTTCGCAGGATGTTGCTGGGGGAGCTGATTCCAGTCAGTTAAGCCGTAACGCAATCCGTAGCAGCTGGCGGAGCCTGCGTTCGACTGCGCAGCAGTCGTAAATTCAAGTTGTGCGGTCTGCCAGATGCACCGCGTGTTCTGATTTCACGGCTGCTGCGCAGCCGAACGCAGCCTTCGGCAGCTGCTACAAAGGTTATGTCGCGGCCGGTATTTAGGCGTAATCAGCGGCGGCAGCTAGTTTTTTGTAGGACCGGTCTTGGATAAATGAAGGACTTCGGTGAAAACTCACGGACGCACTTGTCGGATCGACGTGGCTGCTTATGATCACAGTTGATCGAGCCCTCAGGAAGGGAAATGAGCAATTCTGGAATGCGGCCGATTCATCCTGGCGAAATCCTTGAAAAGGAGTTTCTAGTGCCTCTGGGCATTACGGCGGCTGGGCTAGCTCGCTTGTTGAATGAAGGCGCGGGTGACGTGAGGGCCCTTGTGATGCAGGAGAGTGGTATCAGTCCTGAGCTCGCAAAGAAGCTCTCGCGCTACCTGAAAACCACGCCCGAGTTCTGGCTAAACCTGCAATCGACCTACGATCAGCGCAGAGCCGAAATCGAGCGTGGGTGAGCTTCGGGTAATTAAAAAGACTGCAGCACCCGCGAAGCACGCTTCCACCACGGTGCATTGACCGGACTTCGCGGTCGTTCCTCATTCGGCAGCAGCTGCGGAACATCCTGCAACCGAATCCACGGCTGGTTATTCCAGTGCAGCAAACTCAATGACATCTGCGGCCAATTCAGCAGGCTCAGAATCGGGCGTTCGGTTGAGGTGGGTTGTTGGGCGTCTCTGAGAGCTGGCACTACGTCGTGGGTTAGCCATTCGCGCAGGCCTCGGTATTCGGGGCAGTAGTGGTAAATCAGTAACGCGTAGACGCCGGATTCGCTGATCAGGAGAGTGTTTTCGATGGCTCCGTGGATGAGCATTGGTACGGTTTGGTGTTGGTCGGGATCGAGTTTGCGTAGCGCTCGTTCGTCGAGGAAGAGACGGAGCAACCGGCCCAGGTCGCGGGCGCTGAACCAGGGTTGGTTTTCCAGGAGTAGGGCGTGGAGGTGAAGTTTGTGGCGGGTGAAGATGTGGGGGATTAGATAGTTTTCGTCCATGGTGCAGCTCCCGGATTCGTATGAAGGAAACTGCCTCTGATCGTCGCCAAACGAAAAGGGTGGCAGCTATACGTGGGTTGGCGAACCGGTGCATCCGGAAACCGGCAGACCCGAAGGTCTCCCACGCACAGCCGCCATAATTCGAGATGGGATAATTCCCCGGTTCGAACGTGGTCGCAGTGCGTCGGATGTTATCCAGGTCGCCAAACCCAGTGCTGAACATTCAGCATTGAGTGAGCTTAGAAACCGGGGCTTTGCGACGCAATCGGACGGCGGTGGTTTTCTTGTAGGACGTTGCCGGGGTTATTGAGGGCTTAAAGATCAAAAGATCGCAGCCTTCGGCAGCTCCTACAGGGGTGGTCGTTCCAGCAAGGGGCTGCTGGAACACCGTAGTGACTCTATCGCGAGCAGGCTCGCTTGTATGGTAGGACTTGAAGGGAGGAGAAGGGACAAGGCTCGATTCTGACTGTTGACGCAGTACAGACCGTGGGAGAGTTCGCCCCTCCTCCTTTCACCCAAGCGCCGATAAAGAATGCATCTGGCCTAGACCGACGATAGGAACAAGCCTGCGCCCCTGGGTGAGCCCTTCAAGTGCTTAAAACCATATCCCGGAGGAAATCCTATGGCAATGCCGGTTTCTGCTTCAAAGCCGATCGTGGGCGTGGATGTCGCCAAGAATGAGTTGGTGATTTATCACGCCGAACTGAGCCTGCTTGAAGAGATTCCCAACAACAAAACAGCCATCAAGAAGTGGTTGAAGGCCTTGCCGAGCACGGTGGCCATTGCCGTCGAAGCCACCAATATCTACCACTTGGAGTTCGCCGATCTGGCCTACGAGGCCGGATGCGTGATTTACATGGTGGGCGGCTATGAACTCAAGCATTACCGCGAAGGTGTGAAGGTCCGCGCCAAAACTGATGCACTGGATGCCAAGCTGCTTGCTCGGTATCTGAAAAATGAACATGAAGAGCTTCACCCATGGACCCCGCCATCCCCGCTATACCGCCAGCTTCTGGGTCTTTTCCGCCGCCGGGCGGCGTTGGTCCAGGCAAGGGTCGGCCTGGTGCAAAGCTGGGCCAATGAGCCGCTGCTCAAGACCGCTTTTGCCGAACAAGTGAAGTCCATGCAACAGCTTGAGATGCTGATCGAGAAGACGATCAACGATCAGCTCAAAGAAGCCGGTTTGCTGGGCCAGTTAAAACGCTGCCTGAAAGTGGAAGGCATTGGTTTTTTGACAGGCGCGCGTTTGATCACGGCGTTTCAGAGGGGTGACTTCAGAAACGCGGATGCTTTTATCGCCTTTCTGGGAATGGATTTGCGGGTATCAAAATCGGGGCAAAAAGATGGCCGCCGCAGTTTGACCAAGCGCGGTGACCCGGAAGCTCGGCGGCTGCTGCACAATGCGGCAATGTCGGCGAGTCGCACCGAGGCCTGGAAAGATTTTTATCAAGAACAAAGAGCTCGGGGTTTCAGCACGACTCAAGCATTGGTGATGCTGGCTCGAAAGCTCGCTCGGGTGGTATTCGCTCTGCTAAAGGGGCAGGACGAATACCAACCGAAAGTCAGTTGAGGGCTTCCCCTCAACCATAGAATCTCCCACATAGACCCCATTGTCAAAGGGGATTGGTGGGGTTACTCGGTCGGTGGATTGAGCTTCGCTTCCAGCTCCGCCACTTTCGCCTCAAGGCTCTCCAACCGTGCGCGGGTGCGTGCCAGCACGACCATCTGGCTATCGAATTCTTCACGGCTCACCAGATCCAGCTTGCTGAAGCCGCTCTGCAGCAGCGCTTTGAACTGGCTTTCGATTTCGCTTTTTGGCAGTGGAGTATCGCCGCTGAAGAGGCGGGAGGCGGTGCCGCTCAGGGCGTCGAGGAAGTCTTTTGGCGCGAGCATGGGAAATGTCCTGTCAACAATGGCGGGCAGTGTATCACGCAGTGTCTATAGTCAATCTCGGCGGCTGCGATGCACGCTTTTCGCGCATGCGAGTGGATGGCCGCGCACTGTTGTTGTGCGTAACCGTTGCGTCAATCGGCTGGAGGGGCCTGCGGCAGCGGCCAAGGGCTTGAAATCAATGGGTTTTGGATAGATGGCAAGCTTTCTGCTTAGTCGCTGGTGACCCATGCACTGATGCAGTCGCTGTGACGAATGCAGTGCGCCAAGCGGAACGGGGGAAGTTTCGTGCGGAGTGGTTAGCTGGCGTCGGACGGGCAGGTAAGGCCGAACGATGCGTTACAAAGCCAGGCACTGCGCTTAGACTTGAGTCGGGTTTGTTTTCCTGGGGCAAGTCCACCAATTCGGGAGAGAGTTTTCATGAAGCTAGTCACTGCCATCATCAAGCCGTTCAAACTGGACGACGTGCGCGAGTCGCTGTCCGAGATCGGCGTGCAGGGCATTACCGTTACTGAAGTCAAAGGCTTCGGTCGGCAGAAGGGTCACACCGAGCTGTATCGCGGCGCGGAGTACGTGGTCGATTTTCTGCCCAAGGTGAAGATCGATGTCGCCATTGACGACAAGGATCTGGACCGGGTTATCGAGGCGATAACCAAGGCCGCCAACACCGGCAAGATCGGTGACGGCAAGATCTTCGTGGTCAATCTGGAACAGGCGATTCGCATCCGTACCGGCGAAACCGATACCGACGCAATCTAAGCCGCCACAAACCCAACGCCCCAGGAGAAAACAATATGACTCTGCGTAAAATCGCAGGGCTAGGAGCCCTGTTGTCCCTCGTAATGCCCGGCCTGGCCATGGCGGCAGACGAAGTGGCGGCCCCAGTCCTCAACTCCGGCGACACCGCCTGGATGATGACCTCGACAGCCCTGGTGCTGTTCATGACCATTCCCGGCCTCGCGCTGTTCTACGGCGGCATGGTTCGCTCCAAAAACCTTCTTTCCGTGATGATGCAGTGCTTCGCCATTACCGGTCTGATCAGCATTCTGTGGGTCATTTATGGCTACAGCGTCGCGTTCGACACCACCGGCATGGAACAGGGCGTCATCAATTTCAACTCGTTCTTCGGGAGTCTGAACAAGGCCTTCCTCGCCGGTATCACGCCTGCGAGTCTGACCGGGCCTGCGGCGCTGTTCCCTGAGGCGGTGTTCGTCACCTTCCAGATGACCTTCGCCATCATTACCCCGGCGCTGATCGTCGGCGCCTTCGCCGAGCGGATGAAGTTCTCCGCCATGCTGGTGTTCATGGGCATCTGGTTCACCCTGGTTTATGCACCGATCGCGCACATGGTCTGGTCCGGTAACGGCGGTCTATTGTGGGACTGGGGCGTGCTGGACTTCGCGGGCGGCACCGTGGTGCACATCAACGCCGGTGTGGCCGGTCTGATTGCCTGCCTGGTGCTGGGCAAGCGTAAAGGTTTCCCGACTACCCCGATGGCTCCGCACAACCTCGGCTACACCCTGATGGGTGCTGCGATGTTGTGGGTCGGCTGGTTCGGTTTCAACGCCGGTTCTGCTGCCGCCGCCAACGGCACTGCGGGCATGGCGATGCTGGTGACCCAGATCGCTACCGCTGCTGCGGCGCTGGGCTGGATGTTTGCCGAGTGGATCACCCACGGCAAGCCAAGCGCACTGGGTATTGCTTCGGGTGTGGTGGCCGGTCTGGTTGCAATCACTCCGGCGGCAGGCACCGTGGGCCCGATGGGTGCACTGGTGATCGGTCTGGCGGCGGGCGTGGTGTGCTTCTTCTGCGCCACCACCCTGAAACGCAAACTCGGTTATGACGACTCCCTGGATGCCTTCGGCGTGCACGGTATCGGCGGTATCCTCGGCGCGATCCTGACCGGTGTGTTCGCGGCACCGTCGCTGGGCGGTTTCGGTACTGTCACCGACATCGCGGCCCAAGTCTGGATTCAGTGCAAAGGCGTGGGCTTCACGGTGATCTACACCGCGATCGTCACCTTCATCATTCTCAAGGTCCTGGACGCCGTCATGGGGCTGCGTATCACTGAGGAAGAAGAGGCAGTCGGTATCGATCTGGCGCTTCACAACGAACGCGGCTACAACTTGTAAGCACGCGCGCATAAAAAAATGCCCGGCTTGCCGGGCATTTTTTTGTCTGGAATTTGTCAGTGAAGGAAGGGCTGAAAGGTTTTTTCACACAGGTTCCGGCGCGTTTACGACGGGCGTTTTTCTGCGGCCAATGGCTTACACGATTGAAGGAATATTAGGGCCTTTGTTTTTTCCCAGAGCGCGCTAGAATGCGCCCCGAACGTGCGGAGAACTGTATGTGGCAACAGACTCTGATTACCCTGCGGGCACGGCCCCGGGGCTTTCATCTGGTAACGGACGAGTTACTCGCCGGCTTGCCTGAACTCAAGGCATGTCGGGTCGGTCTGTTGCATTTGTGGCTACAGCATACCTCGGCGTCGTTGACTATCAACGAGAACGCCGATCCGGCGGTACGTCGCGACTTCGAACGATTTTTCAATCGTCTGATCCCACAAGGAACAGACGGCTATGAGCATAACGACGAAGGCCTGGACGACCTCCCGGCGCACTTCAAGGCCAGCGTGCTTGGCTGTCAGCTCAGTTTGCCGATCTCGGCAGGCCGGTTGGCGTTGGGGACCTGGCAAGGCGTTTATCTGGGCGAGCACCGTGATCATGGCGGTGCCCGTAAAGTCCTCGCCACCGTGCACGGTGAAGGGGCATAAACCGCTGGTCACCAGCGGTGGTTGATTTTTTTCCGGCAGCCTTCGACAGAGGGCAAAGCTGGGCTATAACTAATCTGCTTTTCGCAAGTCATGAGGTAGAACATGAGCGACGATGATCTGGAAAACGACGACCTCGAAGTAGGCGACGACGACGAAACCGAAGAAGGCCTTGAAGCGGCGGCAGAAGATGTCGCTGAAGACGACAGCGGTGATGTGCCCGTTCCAACTGCCAAAGGTAAGGCCAAGGCTGCGGTATCGGTCGATGAGCTGCCGAGCGTCGAAGCCAAGAACAAGGAACGCGATGCCCTGGCCAAGGCCATGGAAGAGTTTCTGGCACGGGGTGGCAAGGTGCAGGAAGTGGAGGCCAATGTGGTCGCCGATCCTCCCAAGAAACCTGATAACAAGTACGGCAGCCGGCCTATCTAAGCGCCTGCTTCTTGCTTGCTGAAAAAGCCCGCCGTCGCTGCGGGCTTTTTCATGGGCGAAAATCAAAAGATCGCAGCACCTCAAATATCGGCTGAATTCCAGCGGGCCAACAACCCAGGTAACTCGGTCAGACTGCGAATCTCGGCATCCGGCACCTTCTGGGCTTCCCACACTTTGCACGCTGGGTTAAACCAGATCGCTCGCAACCCCGCCTGCTGGGCACCGGCGATGTCGTCGCCGGGATGGTCGCCGATATGCACCGCGGTTTCGGCGGTCGCACCGCCACGGCGCAACGCTTCATGAAACAGTCGCGCATCGGGCTTGGCGATGCCGATGTCTTCGGCGCACAGGGCAAATTTGAAGTAGTCCGCCAGGCCCAGTCGGCGCACATCGGCGTTGCCGTTGGTCACTACACCGAGGGCATAGTGCTTGGCCAGCGTCTCCAGCGTCGGCTCGACTTCGGGGAATACTTCCAGTTGATGCCGGGCATGCAGAAACACTTCAAAACTTTGATCAGCCAGGTCTGAGGCTTGACCATGGTCGTAACCAGCCTCTTCCAAAGCATGAAAAAGAACCCGCCGACGCAACGCGCTGATACGGTGCTTGAGGCTCGGCTCGTTGCTCAACACCCGCTCGCGAATCGACCACAAATGCTCCACCGGCACCGCGCCCAGGTTCGGTGCATGCTCGGTCAGCCATTCACGCAATACGACTTCGGCGCTGGCGATCACCGGGGCGGTGTCCCACAAAGTGTCGTCGAGGTCGAAGGTGATCAATTGGATGGTCATGAATCATCGCCTTTAATGCGTTTGGCCCGTGGATGGGCGCTGTCGTAGACCGTTGCCAGGTGCTGGAAATCCAGGTGGGTATAGATCTGGGTGGTCTTGATGTCTGAGTGGCCGAGCAGTTCCTGCACCGCGCGCAAATCCTGAGAGGATTCCAGCAAGTGGCTGGCGAAGGAGTGTCGCAACATGTGCGGGTGCAGGTTCTGTCCCAGCTCGCGTTCGCCGGCGGCCTTGACCCGCAGCTGAATCGTCCGAGGGCCAAGACGCCGGCCTTGCTGGCTGACAAACACTGCATCGTCCGTCGGGTTGGTCATTGCCCGCAACGGCAGCCACAGCTCCAGCGCTTCGCGAGCCTTTTTACCGACCGGCAGCAGTCGCGTCTTGCTGCCCTTGCCGAGCACCTGGACCATGCCGTCAGCCAGGTCCAGTTGATCAAGGTTGAGCCCGGTCAGCTCGGAAAGGCGCAAGCCGGAGGAGTAGAACAGCTCCAGAATCGCCTGATCCCGACGCGCCAGAAAATCATCCTCCACAGCGCCCTCAAGCAGTTGCAGCGCGCGGTCGGTGTCGAGGGTTTTCGGCAGGCGGCGTTCGCCCTTGGGTGGTGCCAGGCCGTTGGCCGGGTCGTGGTCGCACAGACCTTCGCGGTTCAGGTAGTGATAAAGCCCGCGCACCGCCGAGAGCAGGCGCGCCAGGCTGCGGGACGATTGACCTTGGGCATGCAGGCGAGCGATCAGGCTGCGCAGGCGCTGGATATCCAGCGCGGCCCAACTGCTGATGTTCTGTTTTTCGCACCAGCCCAACACTTTATCGAGGTCGCGGCGGTAGGCGTACAGCGTGTGCGGCGACACCTGCCGCTCACTGCGCAGGTGTTCGCAGTAAGCGTCCAGCTGTCGTTCCATGGTCAGCGTACCGATCGCAGGGAGCTGTTGACCCGTGGCAGCACGCGGCCCATGACTTCGGCGATGTAGCTCAAGAACAGCGTGCCCACCGAGCTCTTGTAGTGCTGCGGATCGCGGCTGGCGATGGCCAGAACACCATGGATGCCCTGGTGGCTGATGGCGACGACGGCGGTGGAACCGATCTGCTTGCGTTGTTCTTCGCCGAACAGGAAGTCCAGTTCATGCTCTCGCAGGCTGCCGCTGACGCTTTTGTCTTCCGAGAGCAAGCCGCCGATGGCTGTTTGCGCGTCGGCATGGGTCACCCAGCGACCCACCGGCATCGGGTTGTCGCCCAACAGGATCAGGCTGACAAAAGGCACCTGGAAGTCCTGGCGCAGGCTGTCTTCGACGCTGATCACCACGTCTTCCAGGCTGCTGGCGTCCATCAGCGCGAGAATCAGGCGACGGGTTTTATCGAAGAGACGGTCGTTGTCCCGGGCCACGTCCATCAAGTGCGAGAGGCGATGACGCAACTCGATGTTGCGGTCGCGCAGAATAGCCATCTGGCGTTCGACCAGCGAAATGGTGTCGCCACGCTGATGCGGAATGCGCAGGGCCGGGAGCAGTTCTTCGTGCTCGATGAAGAAATCCGGATGAGCCTCCAGGTACGCGGCAATCGCCGCCGCCTCAAGGCTTTCGGAAGGGGATTCGTCGGGCTGTAGGGCGGGAACCTGAGGCTTGTCGGTCATGGATTTCGCTCACTCAAAGACGCACTTGTCCTTCGTATACGCGCACTGCCGGGCCAGTCATCATGACCGGTTGGCCAGGGCCTGCCCATTCAATGGACAGACGCCCGCCGGGCAGGTCGATCAATAGCGGCGAATCCATCCACCCCTGGCTGATCGCGGCCACTGCGGCAGCACAAGCGCCGGTTCCGCACGCCTGGGTTTCCCCGGTGCCGCGTTCCCAGACGCGCAACTGCGCGCGGCTCCGGTCGATGACCTGGAGAAAACCGACATTGACCCGTGCCGGGAAGCGCGGGTGATGTTCGATTTTCGGCCCCAGTTCATGCACCGGTGCGTTGTTGATGTCGCTGACCCGCAGCACGGCATGGGGGTTGCCCATGGACACAGCGGCCAGTTCGACCGTGGTGCCGTCGACGTCGACCTGATAGCTGGAGGCCTGCGCAGGCGCGTCGAATGGAATTTCGGCCGGCACCAGGCGCGGGGCGCCCATGTTGACGCTGATCTGGCCATCGCTGCGGATGTCCAGTTCGATAATGCCGCTTTTGGTCTCGACGCGAATCTGCCGCTTGGCGGTCAGGCGTTTGTCGAGCACGAAACGGGCGAAGCAGCGCGCACCGTTGCCGCACTGTTCTACTTCGGAGCCGTCGGCGTTGAAGATCCGATAGCGGAAATCCACGTCCGGATTACTGGGTGCCTCGACGATCAGCAACTGGTCGAACCCGATGCCGGTGTGCCGATCACCCCATTGCTTGGCGTGCTTGGGCAGGATGTGCGCGTGCTGGCTGACCAGGTCGAGAACCATGAAGTCATTGCCCAAGCCGTGCATCTTGGTAAAACGCAGCAGCATGGTTTTACTCCGGCAGCAGGCTTTCGCCAGCAAACAACTCGGCTACCGTCTCACGGCGACGCACTTCAAATGCCTGATCACCGTCCACCAACACTTCAGCGGCACGGCCGCGGGTGTTGTAGTTGGAACTCATGACAAACCCGTAGGCACCGGCCGAATGCACAGCCAGCAGATCGCCTTCTTCCAGGGCCAGTTGACGATCCTTGGCCAGGAAGTCGCCGGTTTCGCAGATCGGGCCGACGATGTCGTAGGCGCGAGCGGCGCTGTTGCGCGGGCGCACGGCGGTGACGTCCATCCAGGCCTGGTATAGCGCAGGGCGGATCAGGTCGTTCATGGCCGCGTCGACGATGGCGAAGTCTTTGTGTTCGGTGTGCTTGAGGTACTCGACCTGGGTCAGCAGCACGCCGGCGTTGGCGACGACGAAGCGGCCCGGTTCGAACACCAGCGCCAGTTCGCGGCCTTCGCAGCGCTCGCGCACGGCTTTGATGTAGTCGGCAGCCAATGGCGGCTCTTCATCGCGATAACGCACGCCGACGCCGCCACCGAGGTCGATGTGGCGCAGGTATATGCCGCACTCGCCGAGACGGTCGATCAGGCCCAGCAGGCGATCGAGGGCGTCGAGGAATGGCGGCAGGGTGGTCAGTTGCGAGCCGATGTGGCAATCGACGCCGAGTACTTCCAGGTTAGGCAGTTGCGCGGCGCGGATGTACACGTCTTCGGCGTCGGCAATGGCGATGCCGAACTTGTTTTCCTTGAGACCGGTGGAGATGTACGGGTGGGTACCGGCATCGACGTCCGGGTTGACGCGCAACGAGATCGGCGCGCGAACGCCCAGCTCGGCAGCGACCACTTGCAGGCGCTCGAGCTCGTCGGTGGACTCGACGTTGAAGCAATGCACGCCGACTTCCAGTGCTCGACGCATGTCGTCACGAGTCTTGCCGACACCGGAGAACACGATCTTGTCGGCGCTGCCGCCAGCGGCCAGCACACGTTCCAGCTCGCCACGGGAGACGATGTCGAAACCGGCGCCCAGACGCGCCAGGACATTCAGTACACCCAGGTTGGAGTTGGCCTTGACCGCAAAGCAGACCAGATGTGGCACGCCGGCCAGGGCATCGGCGTAAGCCCGGTACTGGGCCTCGATGTGGGCACGGGAGTAGACGTAAGTCGGTGTACCAAAGCGCTCGGCGATGGCGGACAGGGCAACACCTTCCGCGAACAGCTCACCGTCACGGTAGTTAAAAGCGTCCATGGCGTTCCCTTATTGGTAGACGTCGTGCTTGTGGGCTTTCGACGGAGACTGCTGCGACGATTGGGCTTGCTCTGCAGGATCCTGATTTTCATCGGGCAGGTACAGCGGGCCTTTTTGACCGCAGGCCGATAACAGGCAGGTAAAAGCGACGAGCGAAGTGAGCGCAGCAAGGGAAGAGATCAGGCGCTTCATGGCGAAATCCTTGAAAAAGCGTTAATTGCGCCGGAGTATACCGGCCACCCGGCAGCTTGCCTATGCGACGCGGCTCCCGTCCGGCGGGCCTTCGCCGGATGTTGTCCGGCGAGGTGCAAGCCCGTTCCCACAGGTGTACCTATATCGGTGCTTGGTCGTTATCCTTTGCAATCACCGGGGCTCGCCCGTATCTTGCGGCGCTTGAGCGTGAGTAGACACTTTTTGAGGTTCCCGCAATGAGTTTGACCGAAGCCCGTTTCCACGATCTGGTCGATGCCACCCAGCAGACGCTGGAGGATATTTTTGACGAGTGTGACCTGGATATCGATCTGGAGAGCTCGGCCGGTGTGCTCACCGTCAAGTTCGAAAACGGCACCGCGCTGATCTTCAGTCGCCAGGAACCGTTGCGGCAGCTGTGGCTGGCGGCGGTGTCCGGCGGCTTCCACTTCGACTACGACGAAGAGAGTGAACGCTGGATGTGCGACAAGAGCGAAGAGCAACTGGGCGAAATGCTCGAGCGCATCGTCAAGCAGCAAGCCGACGTCGAACTCGATTTCGAAGGTCTGTGAAATCGTGACCCAGCCTGCACCGGTTCGTGCGCCCAAGCCGCTTTACAGCAACGTCAGCCCGGCGGTGCCTTCGCCGTGCAGCGGTGTGTGCCGGCTGGATGAGCAGAAGGTCTGCCTGGGGTGTTTCCGCCATGTCGAAGACATCCGCGAATGGCGCTCGGCCGATGATGAGCGGCGGCGGGTGATCTGTGCGCAGGCTGTTCAGCGAAAATCTGCGGTCTGATCACTCTATTGGGTAACGGCGCTTTTTTGTGGCGAGGGGGCTTGCCCCCGTTGGGTCGCGAAGCGGCCCCAAAAAGCTCACGACTGCTGCGCAGCCGAACGGGGGCAAGCCCCCTCGCCACAGGGTTTCCCGATAAGCCGGAATGGGCGGTGTTGGGCCTCACTTGTTTATTTATTGAGCTGTGATAGTGTCCAGATACGCCTCAACCCATCGAGGCTCGTGAAAACCCCGCCTTTTTCTGGCGGGGTTTTGCTTTTTTCGTGCAGAAGAAAGGAGTCTGCCCTGATCATGACCGCACCTTCCATCACCCTTACCCGTCTGGACGTACAACGTCTGGAGCGCCTGATCGACAGCCTGGATGACACGCTGCCGGGCGTTATCGCGCTGCAAACCGAGCTGGATCGCGCTGATACCCTGGTCGGTCACGAGGAAGTGCCCGCCGATGTCGTGACCATGAATTCCCGTGTGCATTGCCGTGAAGAGAGCAGTGGCAAGGACTATCACCTGACCCTGGTTTACCCCAAGGATGCCAACGCCGATGAAGGCCGGATTTCCATTCTGGCGCCGGTGGGCAGTGCTTTGCTGGGCCTGAAAGTCGGCCAGCACATCGACTGGCCGGCACCGGGCGGCAAGACCCTCAAACTGACCCTGCTGGAAGTCGAATCACAGCCAGCCCATGGCGGCGACTTCCCGGAATAAAACCCCTCAGACCTGCTCGAGCGCCTCGTTCAATGCGCGCTCCAGGTCGGCCTTGTAACGCAGATACAGATTGCTTGAACTCTGGCCATCACCGAGCAGGCCCGACAGGTCCAGGTCGGTGATGTAGCAGCGATAGCGTTCAGTCTCGCGGCGCTGCTCGACGATTTCCCGGGCGACCACGCTGAACAGCTGACCGCCATGTTCCAGTTCTGAAAATTCCCGCTGATTGCAATACAACGTGACCTGCACCTGCCCCGGTGCGGCTTTGCCGACGATCGCCTGCACGTCATAGAACGGTTTGTTGACCGGGGTTTGCGGCGCCAGCCGAGCTTCGACCCGACGTGCCCGCAAGGGGCCCGAAGGCAACAACTGGTAATACAAAGTGTCCAGACTCAGCGGCTGAGAGGTGTCCATCGGCAGCAAGGCATCGCGCCGGTACTGAATCGATTGCAGGAAGCGTTGCAGTGGCACCAGCAGGCTTTGCTCGTCGTGATAGGGCAAGCGTTGCTGCCAAAGGGCATTGAACTCATCCAGTACGTACAGGTCGGCCTGGTGTTCGTTAATCCGGTAGAACACCTGAACGCAGTCGGGTTGCCCCATGGGCAGGATCAGCGCCAGGTCATGGTCTTCCAGCGCCATAGGGTCCAGGTGCAACGGGCTGTAACTCACCCGTTCTTCTGCGAGATAGTCGAACAGCGCCGGCAACGTAGCCAATGCAACGTGATTGACCTGGCCGGGCACCAGCTCCAGCACGTGGTAATGCTGTTGGACCTGAATCAAATAACGATGATTGAGCTTGCTCAGCAGCAGGTTCTGCGCGGTGTCGAGGACTTCTTCGACGCGTCGGGCAATGAATTGCGCGCGGTTGTGGCAGAAGCAACGCACCCGCAGCTTGGGCTGTTGTGGCCCGGTTGGCAGGTTATTGAGGTAGTCGCGCAGGCAATCGAGCAGGGCGTGGGGGCCGTCAAAACGGCTGACGAGTACCTCATTCCAGCTATTGAGCGTGATCTGGTCCAGGGTCAGCACCAGGTTTTCCCGCACGCCGGCATAGCTCAGGGAGTCGGTGCGTTCGGTGGTCATCAGGATGTTCAGGTCGCGATGGTGTTTGAGCGGGTCGATGCCGACGTTCACCAGAATCAACACTTCGCTCGGCACGCTGGCGCGTAGCAAAGGCTCTTCGGCGACGGTGGTCAGGGGCAGGGCGATGCTTTGTTGCAGGCTGCCGAGCAGGTTGAACAGTTCGAACTCGCTCAAGTCGCTGGTGCCGGGGTGCAGGGCCAGGCGGGTGCTGCTGTCGATCACGCCGTTGCGGTGGCACCAGGTGAGCAGTTCGAGTAACTGGCGGCTGCGCTTGATCGGCGCGAAATGCTCCCACTCGTGGGCGGTCAGGCTGCCATTGTACAAACCCCATTGGGTTTGCCCCGGTTCTTTCTTGTTCGGCGCCTGCACCAGCGTCAGCGTGTCTTCGGCCAGGTCGGGGGCAATGCCCGGGTTGATGCATTCGACCTTGTCGGCCTTGCGCTCGAAGGCTGCGTATAACCGCCGACCCAACACATTGAGATCGCGTTTGTTGATCAGGCTGACGGTTTGCTCGTTGCGGGCAAACTGTGTGAGGAAGCGGTAGCTGTAATTCAGTTCGCCGACCAAGGCCCGGCGTTCGGCGCTGACCTGGCGGACTTTCCACTGGCTGCGACTGTCGAGCAACGCGAGCTGACGCTGATCCCACTGCCATTCGTGGGCCAGGCGTTCGAGCAACGAGCGCTGCCAGCTCTGGGTGCGACCGCTGCTGCCGGTGAGTTTGCGATTGACCTTCAGGTACAACGCGCGACGTACCAGCTCAAGCCGCTCTGGTTCGCCCCGGGCGGTGAGGTACTCCTCGATGCGCCGGTAAACCACCATGTACGGGTCAAGCTCATCAAGGTCCAGTTGATTGGCAAACACCGCTTGCTTGAAACGCAGGCTCAGGCAGCGGACCTTGGGGTGTTCGCTGGCGTACACCTCGGTCAGCAGCAGTTTGAGCACCGACTTGTACGGTGACTCGATGCCTTTGAACAACTGCCAGAGCCCGGCACCGATGAATTCCCCGGGCGGGATATACGCCAGATGCCCCAGGTCCAGGGTTTCGTCGGCACGGATGAAGCGCTTGGAAAGCAGCGTGTGGGTGTAACGGTCGTAGGCGGCCTCTTCGTAAACTGGCACCAGCCACCAGATAGGGGTGCGGCCGGCCAGCCAGATCGCGGTGCGGTAGAACTCGTCCAGCAGCAAATAGTGCTGGGTAGTGCCGCAGTCTTCTGAACTCAACTGCGTATCGCGCTCGCCGAGTACGAAACGGGCCGGGTCGATCAGGAAAAAATGCGCCTCGGCGCCCTGGCTGGCGGCCCACATTTCAAGCAACTGGCATTTCTTGCGCAGCTCGCTGAGTTCGCTTTCGCTCAAGTCCGACCCGTGGCAGACCCACACGTCCATGTCGCTCTGATCGGCCTGGGCCAGCGTGCCGAGGCTGCCCATCAGGAACAGGCCGTGAATCGGGCGCGGTGGATTGCTGCCGTGGCGTGGCTTGTAGGAAAACGAGCGGGTCAGGCGCTGGGCTTCGGTAAGGGTGCTGGCGTCAGGCTCGAAATTCGACAGCCCGGCCGGGGTACTACCCGAAACGTAACCCGGCAATAGCGGATGATTAACGTGGAAAAACAGCGGCAGCAGGGTCAGCACCGTTTGCTGGCGGGTCGACAACCCTTCCATGGCACGGGCCATGCGGCCCTCGTTGAGTTTCAGAAAACGGGCGCGCAGCTGGCTGAGAACCTTGCGGTCGATTCCCTCGTCCAGATCGGGGCGGATTTCATGGGTGCGGGTCATGTCAGCTCAATCCGGCTCGCGGGGCTCGGACGTGGGAGGGCTCAGGATGAGGGGCAGTTTAGCGCCTCGGCCCCGGGACTTTCAGGCTGATTTTGCTTGTCTGGCGTCAGATATCTATCACTGGGCGACAGCAGGTACGGGGCCGGCAATCAAGTGTGCCCGCGGAAATCCCGTGACAGAGCTTTCCGTGGGCGAGGCGCTGATGCTCAGGCTGTTTCCTGGACGGACAGAATGGTTAGAACGGTTTGCACATTTTGCGCGGCGTCACGACCGAGGCTGGTCAGGTAACCGCCGTCGGGTTGAGTGATCAATTCTTTGTCGAACAGTCTTTGGGCAGCGGCAATGGCTTTCGGGGCAGCGGTCTGATGAATTTTCAAACCTTCCTGGGAACTGTCCAGGTTGAAGAGTGCGAGGATTTCCAGTTCGGCAACCAACTCAGGGGTAAGCGACATAAGGACTCCAGACTTTCTAGGAATTGGACGATAGCGCCCCTAAGGTGATCCCACTCGCGCAGCATGTCCAGTGCTCGTAACAGGGTTTTTTCGCCTCGGGGTGGTTTCCAGTTTAGTCAGCGTCTGGGGCAAGGCGGTACTGATGGGGGACAATCTATGTCTATGTGGAGGCGGGCTTTTGTGGCGAGGGAGCTTGCTCCCGTTCGGCTGCGTAGCAGTCGCAAAGCTTTTGGGGCCGCTTTGCGACCCAACGGGAGCAAGCTCCCTCGCCACAGGCAAGCCCCTGACCACAAAAGCCCCGTGACAGGGGTGGGGTTATTTCTTTTCTGGCGGCAACTCTGGCAGCGCGCGCAGCGCAGCTTCGTACCATTCGGTGTTGAACGCGCGGTCTTCTTCGAGGATCGCGTCGATTTCCACCGCCAGCACGTGGGCCATCAGGTTGAGGATTTCATCACGCTCGTAACCAACCAGGGTCAGCTTGTTGAAGGTCGCCTTGGCCGCCGGCGGGTTGTCGCTTTCGATCTGGTTTTCGATGGCTTCGATCAGGGTATTTTCGGCGAACTCTTCTTCGTCGATCTCGATATCAGTTGGCTCGCTCATGGCAGGCTCCTCAAGTTAAGGCGGCCAGTTTACCTGCATTCAACGTTGTGATGCTGCTGGCAAGAAGTGCCCGGGCGTTCTATAACTGGCGCTGCCAACCCCCTGCACGGCCTGGAGGCTATGTAATGCTCAAGCTTTATGGATTTTGCGTCAGCAACTACTACAACATGGTCAAGCTGGCGTTGCTGGAGAAGGGACTGCCGTTTGAAGAAGTGCCGTTTTACCCAAGCACCAGCCCCGAGGCACTGGCCATCAGCCCGCGCGGCAAGATTCCTGTACTGGGCGTCGAACGAGGTTTCATCAACGAAACCAGCGTGATTCTCGAGTACCTCGAGCAGAGCCAGAAAGGCACGCCGCTGCTGCCCAGCGAGCCCTTCGAGCGAGCGCAGGCGCTGGCGTTGGCCAAGGAAATCGAGTTGTACATCGAACTGCCGGCGCGCGCCTGCTACCCCGAAGCGTTTTTCGGCATGTCTGTGCCGGAGGCGATCAAGGACAAGACCAAGGCCGAGCTGCTGCTGGGGGTCGCCTCGCTGGGCAGGCATGGCAAGTTCGCCCCTTACGTAGCGGGCGACAGTCTCAGCATTGCGGATTTGTACTTCCTGTACAGCGTGCCGATGGCCTGTGCCGTGGCGCAGAAACTGTTCGATATCGATCTGTTGGCCGGGATGCCGGCGGCCAGGGCGCTGCTGGAGCGTCTGGGGCAGAACCCGCATGTGCAGCGGATCGCAAAGGACAAGGACGCGTCGATGCCTGCGTTTCTGGAGATGATCGCGTCCAAAAAATAGATGTGTAACGATCTTGAGAATGCCTTCGTGGGCAAGCCTCGCTCCTACAGGGACACTCGGTCTGTAGGAGCGAGGCTTGCCCGCGAAGCTTTTAACGGCTGGCGAGCAATGCCTGGCCGCGAGCGACGGCTTTCTTGACCTGCGCCGGTGCCGTCCCGCCGATATGGTCACGGGCATTCACCGAACCTTCCAGGGTCAGCACAGCAAATACGTCTTGCTCGATCTGGTCGCTGAACTTGCGCAGTTCTTCCAGGCTCATTTCCGCCAGATCCTTGCCGGTGTCCACGCCATACTTCACCGCATGGCCGACGATCTCGTGGCAATCACGGAACGGCAGGCCACGGCGCACCAGGTAGTCAGCCAGGTCAGTGGCGGTGGAGAAACCGCGCAGGGCCGCTTCGCGCATCATGGCGTGCTTGGGCTTGATCGCCGGGATCATGTCGGCAAAGGCCCGCAGCGAGTCGCGCAGGGTGTCGGCGGCGTCGAACAGCGGTTCCTTGTCTTCCTGGTTGTCCTTGTTGTAGGCCAACGGCTGGCCTTTCATCAGGGTCAGCAGGCCCATCAGTGCGCCGAACACCCGGCCAGTCTTGCCGCGAACCAGCTCCGGCACGTCCGGGTTTTTCTTTTGCGGCATGATCGAGCTGCCGGTGCAGAAACGGTCCGGCAGATCGATGAACTGGAACTGCGCGCTGGTCCACAGCACCAGCTCTTCGGAGAACCGCGACAAGTGCATCATCGCGATGCTCGCGGCCGAGCAGAACTCGATGGCGAAGTCACGATCGGAGACGTTGTCCAGCGAGTTGCCGCCAACCGCGTCGAAGCCCAGCAGTTGAGCGGTGTATTCGCGGTCGATCGGGTACGTGGTGCCGGCCAGTGCGGCGCTGCCCAACGGCATGCGGTTGGTGCGCTTGCGGCAATCCACCAGACGCTCGTAGTCGCGGCTGAGCATTTCGAACCAGGCCAGCATGTGGTGCCCGAAGGTCACCGGCTGCGCGGTTTGCAGGTGAGTGAAGCCCGGCATGATGCTGCCCGCTTCGCGCTCGGCCTGTTCCAGCAAGCCTTTTTGCAGGCGGGTGATTTCGCCCAGGATCAGGTCGATCTCGTCACGCAGCCACAGGCGGATGTCGGTGGCGACCTGGTCGTTACGGCTGCGGCCGGTGTGCAGTTTTTTACCGGTCACGCCGATGCGGTCGGTCAGACGCGCCTCGATGTTCATGTGCACGTCTTCGAGGTCGATGCGCCAGTCGAACTGGCCAGCCTCGATTTCACCCTGGATGGTCTTCAGGCCATCGATGATGCTGTCGCGCTCGGCATCGGTCAGCACGCCGACCTTGGCCAGCATGGTGGCGTGGGCGATCGAGCCCATGATGTCGTGGCGATACAGGCGCTGGTCGAAGGTGACGGAGGCGGTGAAGCGGGCGACGAAGGCGTCGACGGGTTCACTGAAGCGGCCGCCCCAGGACTGATTGGTCTTGTCAGTGCTCATGAATTCGCTCGTATCGGCTGAAGAAAGGTAGCTTTGAAAAGCTATCGCGGATAATAACAGGGTTGCCAATCCTGTCGCTGACACTGGTCGACAGGTTTTTTTCTCGTGGCGCGTTCCTTGCTCGAAAGCAAACCTTGTGGAAATTGCGCAACGATATTTTTCATTTGAGCAATATCGTCCCGGCAACCGTCTACAGTTGGACAGAGGATCAGCGCACTTCTCGATGCTGCAGCTGACTATAGAGAGAAGAGGGGTGTTCATATTGTGTATCGGCAAACACGACGGCGATGCCTCGCCAACGCAGGCCTGGGCCGTCAGTCACCCGGCAGATAAAAATTTAGCCGCCGGTCTCGCGGCACTTTTTGGCCCTCGCGCTAGTCTTAGCGTGGATCGCGGTGACGGACGTCACTTCACCTGTCTACGCTATCCTTGTGCGAGACTCACGCAGGAATCCAGCGCAATATGAATGTCCTGATCGTTGATGACGAACCCTTGGCCCGCGAGCGCCTGAGCCGAATGGTCGGCGAACTCGAGGGATACAACGTCCTGGAGCCCAGCGCCACGAATGGCGAGGAGGCGTTGGCACTGATCGACAGCCACAAGCCGGATATCGTGCTGCTCGATATTCGCATGCCAGGCCTCGATGGCCTGCAAGTGGCGGCACGATTGTGCGAACGCGAGACCCCGCCTGCCGTGGTGTTTTGCACAGGGCCCGATGAATTTGCCGTGGAAGCCCTACAGGCCAGCGCCGTGGGCTATCTGGTGAAGCCAGTGCGCACAGAACAGTTACACGAAGCATTGAAGAAAGCCGAACGACCCAATCGCGTCCAGCTCGCGGCCCTGACTCGCCCGGCGGCCGAAACCGGCAGCGGTCCACGCAGCCACATCAGCGCCCGCACCCGAAAAGGCATCGAACTGATCCCGCTGGGGCAAGTGGTCTACTTTATTGCCGACCACAAGTACGTGACCTTGCGCCATGAAGGTGGCGAAGTGCTGCTGGATGAGCCACTCAAGGCCCTCGAAGACGAATTCGGCGACCGTTTCGTGCGGATCCACCGCAACGCACTGGTCGCCCGCGAACGCATCGAACGGCTGCAACGCACGCCTCTGGGGCATTTTCAGCTGTTTCTCAAAGGTCTGAACGGCGATGCCCTGATCGTCAGTCGCCGCCATGTGGCCGGTGTGCGCAAAATGATGCAACAGCTTTAATCCGCTGTTTCAGGGCGGGTTTCTACCCTATTGCCGGACATTGAGAGCCAGGGAGGCCATGCTGTTTCTGATACAAGTCAAAGCGGATTTGGCTGAGCTGTTATTATCCGCCGTATCTATTCAGTACGGATTGATCCATGTCCTCTCGCGAAATCCGCATCGCCACCCGCAAAAGTGCTCTCGCCCTGTGGCAGGCAGAATACGTCAAGGCTCGTCTGGAACAGGCGCATCCGGGCTTGCTCGTGACACTGGTGCCCATGGTCAGTCGCGGCGACAAGCTGCTTGATTCGCCCCTGTCGAAAATCGGCGGCAAGGGCCTGTTCGTCAAGGAGCTGGAAACCGCGCTGCTGGAAAACCAAGCTGACATCGCCGTCCACTCCATGAAAGACGTGCCGATGGACTTCCCCGAAGGCCTCGGTCTGTTTTGCATCTGCGAGCGCGAAGACCCGCGCGATGCCTTTGTCTCCAATACCTACGCCAGCCTGGCCGAGTTGCCGCCAGGCAGCATCGTCGGCACCTCCAGCTTGCGCCGCCAGGCACAGTTGCTGACCCGCCGCCCGGACCTGGAAATCCGCTTCCTGCGCGGCAACGTCAACACTCGCCTGGCCAAACTTGATGCCGGCGAATATGACGCCATCATCCTCGCCGCGGCGGGTTTGATTCGTCTGGGCTTCGAAGACCGCATCACTTCGGCCATCAGCGTCGAAGACAGCCTGCCGGCCGGTGGCCAGGGCGCGGTCGGTATCGAGTGCCGTAGCGTCGACACTGAAATTCATGCGCTGCTGGCGCCACTGCATCATCAGGACACGGCCACTCGTGTTACTGCCGAACGTGCTCTCAACAAACATTTGAATGGCGGCTGCCAGGTGCCGATCGCTTGCTACGCCGTGCTTGAAGGTGAGCAGATCTGGTTGCGTGGGTTGGTGGGGGATCCGAGCGGCGGCCTGTTGCTCTGCGCCGAGGCCCGTGCACCACGGGCTGATGCCGAGGCATTGGGTGTGCGAGTGGCTGAAGACCTGCTGAGCCAGGGTGCCGACGCCATTCTCAAAGCAGTCTATGGCGAGGCAGGTCACGAGTGACTGGCTGGCGCCTGCTGCTGACGCGCCCTGCGGATGAGTCGGTGGCGCTTGCCGGTGTGCTGGCCGAAGCGGGGGTTTTCAGTTGCAGCTTGCCGCTTTTGGACATAGTGCCGATTCCCGCCTCTGACACAATGCGCGAGGTGATGCAGCAGCTGAATCGCTGCTGCGCGGTGATCGTGGTCAGCAAACCGGCGGCCCGGATCGCGGTCGATCTACTCAATCAGTTCTGGCCGCAACCACCGGTTCTGAAGTGGTTCAGCGTAGGCGCGGCGACGGCGCAGATTCTCAAGGATAACGGGCTGGACGTGGACTTCCCGGTCGACGGTGATGACAGCGAAGCCTTGCTTGAGCTTGCGTCGTTGCGCGAGGCTATTGCCCGGCCCGATCCACGGGTGCTGATCATGCGTGGGGAAGGCGGGCGCGAGTGGCTGGCTGAGCGTTTGCGCGAGCTTGGTGCTAGTGTCGAGTATCTGGAGTTGTATCGACGCGGCTTGCCGCAGTACTCGCCAGCGACGCTGCCTGACCGGATCGAGGCGGAACACTTGAACGGGCTGGTGGTCAGCAGTGGGCAGGGTTTTGAGCACCTGCACCGATTGGCCGGCGCTGCCTGGCCGATCATGGCGCGGTTGCCGTTGTTTGTTCCAAGCCCCAGGGTCGCCGAGCTGGCACGTGCCGCCGGGGCCCAAACAGTTGTGGATTGTCGTGGCGCCAGTGCCGCGGCTTTGCTGACGGCGTTACGGGAGTACCCCGTGCCCGTTCTCTAATGCAAAGGATGGATACGTGAGCGAAACAGCCTTGCCAAAAGATGACGTCCAGCCAGTGCCTGGTGCACCGGTTGAAGCACCGGTTGAAACTGCGCCACCTGCTGCTGAGCAGCGCCGAGGCAATGGGCTGGCAATCGTCGCGCTGCTGTTGGGCGCTGCCGGAGTTGCCGTGGGCGGTTGGGGAGTCTGGCAGGTGCGTCACCTGCAGGCCAATAACCAGCAACAGCTGAGCCAGGTACAGGCGTTGAACGATCAGGCGCAGAGCCTGAAACTCAATGAGCAGCGCCTGACTGCTCGCCTCGAACAAATGCCTGCCGCCGACGAGCTCGATGCGCGAAGTCGTTTGGTCATTCAACTTCAAGGCGATCAGCAACGCTTGAATCAACGCCTGGAAACCGTCCTCGGTGCCAGCCGCAAAGATTGGCGTTTGGCCGAGGCTGAGCATTTGCTGCGTCTGGCCAGCCTGCGTCTGTCGGCGTTGCAAGACATCAGCAGCGCCCAGGCCCTGGTGCAGGGTGCCGATGAGATTCTCCGTGAACAGAATGACCCGGGGGCGTTTGCCGCCCGCGAGCAAGTGGCCAAAACCCTGGTAGCCCTGCGCAGCACCGAACAGCCGGATCGCACCGGGTTGTTCCTGCGGCTGGGCGCCTTGCGCGATCAAGTGATCAACCTCACCGAGCTGGCGCCTGAGTACAAGGACCGCGGCGAATCCCTGCTGGGCCTGACGGCCGATGGCGACGGTGCCAGTCGCTGGGCGCAATGGTGGGATCAGATCTCGCGTTATATCCGCATCGATTTCAACGCCGACAAAAATGTCCGTCCGTTGCTGGCAGGGCAGAGCCTGAGTCAGGTGCGCCTGGCCCTGAGCCTGGCGCTGGAGCAGGCGCAGTGGGCCGCGCTCAATGGCCAGGCCGCGGTTTACACCCAGGCGCTGGCCGAGGCGCGGGACGTACTCAAGGGCAACTTCAACCCGGACAACCCTCAAAGCAAAATCATGCTGGAGCAGGTGGCCGAGTTGAGCAAACAGCCGGTCACGGTGGTCACGCCTGATCTGACGGGCACGTTGAGTGCGGTTCAGGGCTACCTTGAGCGACGCAACGTCAATGCCGAAGACTCGGTGAAACCCCTGGCCAAACCTGCCGCGAACACTGCGCAGGAGGCAACGCCATGAAACGCCTCTATGTAATCGTGTTTGTGGTCATCGCCGCTGCTGCCGCGCTGGGGCTGGCGATTGCCGAGCATTCCGGCTACGTACTGATCGCCTACAAGACCTTCCGTTATGAATCGAGTCTGTGGGCAACCCTGGCCCTGGTGGCTGTGCTGTGGCTGGTGTTCTGGGGCATCAAGGCGTTGGTCGAATTGGTGACGACTTCCGGTGGGGTGGTCAATCCATGGTCGCGGCGCAATCGCAGTCGACGGGTGCAAGTGGCGATCGAGCACGGCCAGCTGGATTTGGCCGAGGGCCGCTGGGCCAGTGCGCAGCGTCATCTGTATCGCGCCGCGGAAGCCGAGCGCCAGCCGCTGCTCTATTACCTGGGGGCTGCCCGCGCCGCGAACGAACAAGGTCACTATGAGGAAAGCGACAATCTGCTGGAACGTGCCCTGGAGCGCCAGCCCCAGGCCGAGCTGGCGATTGCCTTGAGTCATGCCCAATTGCAGACCGATCGCGGCGACACTGACGGTGCTTTGGTGACCCTGCAAGCCATGCACGAGCGTCATCCTCATAACGTCCAGACCCTGCGCCAGTTGCAACGCCTGCATCAGCAGCGGGGCGACTGGTCGGCGGTGATTCGCTTGTTGCCGGAGTTACGCAAGGACAAGGTGCTGCCACCGGCCGAATTGTCAGAACTGGAGCGCCGTGCCTGGGGTGAGAATCTTTCGTTGGCAGCGCACCGGGAAGAAGACGGAACGGTCGGTTTGCAATCGCTCAATCGCGCCTGGCAGCAACTCACCGCAGCGCAGCGCCAGGAGCCGCAGCTGGTGTTGGCTTACGCCGAACAATTGCGGCAACTGGGCGCGCAGGTCGAGGCCGAAGAGGTCCTGCGTGCGGCCCTCAAGCGCAAATACGACAGTCATCTGGCCCGTCTGTACGGGCTGGTTCGCGGCAGTGATCCGGCCAGGCAGTTGCACACCGCCGAGGGTTGGCTCAAGGATCATCCGGCCGACCCGAGCTTGTTGCTGACGTTGGGCCGTTTGTGTCTGCAAAGCAGTCTGTGGGGCAAGGCCAGGGATTACCTGGAAAGCAGCCTGCGCATGCAGCGCAACCCTGAAGCCTGCGCCGAGCTGGCGCGATTGCTGGCGCAACTGGGTGACACCGAGCGCAGCAATCAGTTGTTCCAGGAGGGCTTGGGCTTGCTGGATGAGCGCTTGCTGGCGGCACCGTTGCCAGTGCCGGCTCACGCCTGAAGCCTGCGCCGATCCCTTGTAGCAGCAGCCTTCGGCAGCTGCTACAAGGGGCGGGATCGCTTCGAATCCGCCACTGTTTCAGCGTTGTAATCCTTCGCCGGCAAAGTCCTACAGAGGACTACATCAAATCCTCTCGACGCTGTCGGGAATTCCCTACACTTCTGGTGAAGTGTCCGTGGGGGCCTGCCTTGAAAGGCTGCTGCGCTTTCCTCTACCGTAACCGCCTGTCTCTACTGTTACGGAAAAGCCATGTCTTTGGCCTGCTCACGCTCCTTGTTTTTCATGGTTTTCATCGCAGGTGCCCTGGCCTTGGGCGTTTCCTATCACCTTGAATATGTGGTCGGCCTCAAGCCTTGCGGATTGTGCCTGTTGCAACGGGTTTGCCTGGCGCTGCTCATGGGAGTCTGCCTGGTGGCTTCGGTGCAGGGGCCTGGTCGATTCGGATCGTTCCTGTATTGGTTGCTGGGTCTGCTCTGCAGTCTGGCGGGTACCGTCACGGCGTGGCGGCAGGTGGTGTTGCAGAGCGATCCGGTGCATCAGCTATCGGCTTGCTCGCCCAATCTGGCCGATCTGTTCGCCAGTACGCCCTGGTTGTGTGTCGTGCAGCGGATGTTCAAGGGAACCGCCGATTGCGCGGAGATTTCCTGGACGCTGTTCGACCTGAGCATCCCAGAGTGGAGCCTGCTGTTCTTCGTGGCGATGATGATCCTGGGCGGGTATCAGTTGCTGCGCCTCGTCTGGATCGCGTGTCAGCGACCGCTCAGCGGCGAGTCGTCGCACCGGGTGCTGGGGGGTGATTAAACACTTGTATGAACTTTATCTCCTGCGTACCTTGAAGCCATAGGCGCGCGGGCATAATCTGGCCCGCACGTGTCATTGGAATTATGTTGCTCGTTGCTGTTCTGCCTGACCAATGCGCCGAATCTTGTGGCAGGTGTAGAACGGCATGACCCATTAGGGAAGAGAGATCGCCATGTTAGATAGTTGTCAGAATGCTCAGGAACGCTGGGGTGGGGTTCATAAGCTCATTGACCGCTGGCTACAAGAGCGTGAAGAGTTGGTAAAGGCGTTTCACGACTTGCGAAATGCCAAACCGGCTTTCGCCGACAAGTCCTTGAACGGTCGGTTCTGCGAAATTCTTGTTGATTACGTTTCTGCCTGGCACTTCGAAGTGAGTGAGCATCTGGTCAATGAGGCCAAGGCCTTTGGCGACGATGGCGGCCTTGAACTGGCGGAGCAGATCAACCCGCGTATCGACGTGAGCACCGAGATGGCGCTGTCGTTCAATGATCATTGCCACAAGGGTGACTGCAACGACACCGAGCGTTTTGCCGAAGCGCTGGAAAAGCTGGGCAGCCAACTGCGTGAACGCTTCGAACTGGAAGATTGCCTGATCGAAGTGCTGCACACCGCTCACAAGGAAGAGAGTTCGGTTCAGGCCTGAACCCTTCCCGCAAGACCCCTCTCAAGAAACCCAAAAACGGTGCGCTATGCGCGCCGTTTTTCGTATCCGGCTTTCAGCTTGTAGCACCGCGCAATTCGACTTCGAATACCAGCGGCGTGAATGGCGCGATCACATCGCCGGCACCGTCGGCGCCGTAGGCTTGGGCCGATGGAATCACCAGGCGCCATTTCGCGCCGACCGGCATGTTTTGCAACGCACTGCGCCAGCCCGTGATCACGCTATCCAGGCTGAACCACTGCGGCTGGCTGTTCTGGTCGAACACTGTGCCGTCCGGCAAGCGTCCGATATACAGCACCTGCACTTTGCCGTTCGGACCCGCCTTGGCGCCGTTGCCCGGAGCCAGCTCCGTCAGCAATATTCCATCCGCCAATTCGCGAACACCGGGTTTGGCTTTTTCCTCGGCTAGAAAACGTCGCTCGTTTTCCAAAGCCAATTCGCTTTGCGGCACGGGCGGTTGCATGGCAACCCGAGCTTCATGCTCGGCCAGAATCTGTTCGATCTGCTCCTCTTTCAGTGCCAGCGGCTTGCCTTGATAGGCTTGCTGCAAACCTTCGAGCAGTGCCTGAAGTTGCAGATCCGGAACCTCCTGGCGCAATCGTTCACCAAGGCTTGCACCCAAGCTGTAAGCGAGATCGTGAGCGTCATTTGCGGTGGTTTTTTCGGCGGCCTGGGCCATGGAAAAAAACACGCACAGCGATAAAAAAAGGTAGCGCGACATGGGCACTCTCCGACCTGGGATGCGCAGGATTATGCCAGTGTGAATGCGCTCGAAGGTGAACTGGTTTTGCGCCAGCGCGGAACATTTTTACTTCGTTGCAACGCAGCGCTTTCGATAGTGTCAACATGCCCTAGCGGCGGTTGCAGCAGAGGTCTAGTATGAGCCGCATTCACGTCAGCCAGGAGGTAAACCATGTCGGCCACCAAGAAGCCAGTAAATACTCCGTTGCACTTACTCCAACAACTCTCGGGCAGCCTGCTCGAGCATTTGGAAAACGCTTGTTCCCAAGCCTTGGCTGATGCTGAAAAACTGCTCGCCAAACTGGAGAAGCAGCGCGGAAAAGCACAGGAAAAGTTGCACAAATCCCGGACCAAATTGCAGGACGCTGCGGCGGCCGGCAAAGCCAAGGCTCAAGCCAAGGCCAAAGAGGCGGTCAAAGAACTTGAAGGCCTGCTCGACGCCCTCAAGGATCGTCAGTCCGAAACGCGCAGCTACATCCTGCAACTCAAACGCGACGCCCAAGAAAGCCTGAAACTGGCCCAGGGTGTCGGTCGTGTCCAAGAGGCTGTCGGCAAGGCGTTGTCCCTGCGTTCGGCCAAGCCAGCCGCGGCCCCTGCGAAGAAAGCCGCTGCCAAACCGGCTGCAGCAAAAGCACCGGCCAAGCCTGCCGCCAAACCGGCTGCTGCAAAAGCACCGGTGAAAGCCGCAGCAAAACCTGCCGCTAAACCTGCGGCAAAAAAACCAATCGCTGCTAGCGCTGCAAAACCGGCTGCTAAAACAGCCGCTGCCAAACCTGCCGCCAAGCCAGCCGCTGCCAAAACAGCGGCCGCTAAACCGGCTGCAAGAACCGCTGCTGCTAAACCGGCGGTGGCGAAAACTGCAGCGGCTAAACCAGCTGCCAAACCGGCTGCAAAACCAGCGGCTAAAACTGCCGCTGCGAAATCTGCTGCCAAGCCTGCCGCGAAATCAGTCGCGACTAAAACTGCTGCCAAGCCAGCTGCAAAAGCTGCAGCCAAACCGGCTGCCAAAACTGCTGCTGCAAAACCTGCCGCAGCGAAACCAGCAGCCAAACCTGCCGCTGCCAAACCGGCTGCAAAACCAGCCGCCAAGCCAGCTGTAAAACCAGCCGTGAAAAAACCGGTTGCCGCCAAGCCGCCCGCCGCGCCAGTTGCCAAGCCGGCCGCCGCGCCAGTTGCCAAGCCAGCCAACCCGGCAGCGACGTCTGCTTTAGCAGCAGCCACCTCGACAGCCACGCCAGCGCCAACGCCGGCCGCCGCATCGATCGCAGCAACCACCCCAACCAGCGCTTCCTAAGTGCCGGTTACCGCGACGCGCAGCTGATGCAGCGCGTCGCGGTTCAGGTTGGCGGCGCCCGCCGCCACACCTTCGAGCCAGGCCGTTCGTTCGGTCTCCTCACACTGCGGCCAACTCTGTGCCAAACGCTCCAGTCGCAGCAACAAATGCCTTTCGGCTTCCATCTCCAGTGACTTTACTTGTTCGCGCAAATCATTCAGCCCGGCATCCTCGCTAGCGGCGGCTTTCCATTGCAGGCGCAAGGCGCGCAACGGTTGCACGACATCCGCGTCCCAAGGCCCGGCTACATCGCGTAGCAGCTGCAAGCGTTGTTCGTTGCAGGTAACTCCACGTTCTTCCAGCCACAACCCGCACAGCAGCAGGCACACATTCACGCCTGCCGACTGCAATTGCAGGCACGCACGTTCTACCCCGCGACGGGAGTAGGTGATAACGGAAAAGCTCCACAGGTCAGAGGACATAGTGCTACTCGCGCCAGTTGCGAGCGAAGCTGGTAGACTCCGCCGCCATTATGATTCGACTTCAGAACCTGACTTTACAGCGTGGCCCGCAACGTCTGCTAGAAGACGCCGAGCTGACCCTGCACGCCGGCCACAAAGCCGGCCTCATCGGTGCCAACGGCGCCGGCAAATCGAGCCTGTTCGCCTTGCTTCGGGGTGAACTGCACCCGGACTCGGGTGACTGCTTCCTGCCGGCCGACTGGCGCATCGCCCACATGCGCCAGGAGGTCGACACGCTCGAACGCCTGGCGGTCGACTACGTGCTCGATGGCGACCTGCGCCTGCGCCAGGTACAACATGACCTGGCGGCAGCCGAAGCGGCCCATGACGGTGCCGCTCAGGCCCGCCTGCACTCGGAACTCGATAGCGCCGACGGTTACACCGCCGATGCCCGAGCCCGCAAGTTGCTGGCAGGGCTTGGGTTCACCAATGAGCAGATGGACCGCCAGGTAGGAGATTTCTCCGGTGGCTGGAGGATGCGTCTGAATCTGGCGCAGGCATTGATGTGCCCCTCGGACCTGTTGCTGCTCGATGAGCCGACCAACCACTTGGACCTCGACGCCATCATCTGGCTCGAAGAGTGGCTTAAAAGCTACCCCGGCACCTTGTTGCTGATTTCCCACGACCGGGACTTCCTCGATGCCGTGGTCGATCACGTCGCCCATGTCGATCAACGCAAGATCACCCTCTATCGCGGTGGTTATACAGCGTTTGAACGGGCTCGCGCCGAACGTCTGGCCCAGCAACAGCAGGCCTACGAGAAGCAGCAGGCGCAACGTGCGCACATGGAAAGCTACATTGCCCGCTTCAAGGCCCAGGCCACCAAGGCCCGTCAGGCCCAGAGCCGGATCAAGGCGCTGGAGCGGATGGAAGAGCTGTCTGCCGCCCACGTCGATTCGCCGTTCGACTTCGTCTTCCGCGAGTCGCAGAAAATCTCCAGTCCGCTGATCGACTTGTCGGATGCGCGCCTGGGTTACGGTGAAAAAACCGTGCTGGAGAAGGTCAAGCTGCAACTGACTCCCGGCGCGCGGATCGGTTTGCTCGGCCCCAACGGTGCCGGTAAATCGACCCTGATCAAAAACCTCTCCGGTGAGCTCGAGCCGTTGGCTGGTCGACTGACCCGGGGCGAGAACACCGTGGTCGGCTACTTCGCCCAGCATCAACTGGACTCCCTCGATTCCAAGGCCAGCCCCTTGCTGCACTTGCAGCGCCTGGCGCCGACCGAGCGCGAGCAGACCCTGCGCGACTTCCTTGGCGGTTTTGACTTCCGGGGTGCGCGTATCGATGAGCCGGTGCTGAATTTTTCCGGCGGCGAAAAAGCACGACTGGCCCTGGCATTGATCGCCTGGGGCCGGCCGAACCTGTTGCTGCTCGACGAACCGACCAACCACTTGGACCTGGAAATGCGCCTGGCGCTGACCATGGCCTTGCAGGAATTCAGTGGCGCGGTACTGGTGGTCTCCCACGATCGCCATTTGCTCAAAAGCACCACTGACAATTTCTATCTTGTGGCAGACGGTAAGGTCGAGGAGTTCGACGGCGACCTGGAAGACTACACCCGTTGGTTGGTGGAATACCGCCAGCGCAACGCGCCGGTCAATAACACTCCGGTCAATCCGGACAAGACTGACAAAAAAGCCCAGCGTCAGGCCGCCGCCGCGTTGCGTCAGCAACTGGCGCCGCACAAGCGCGAGGCCGACAAGCTCGAAGCCGAACTGGGCAAGCTGCACGAAAAACTGGCGAAGATCGATGCCAGCCTTGGCGACAGCGATATTTACGAGCCGGCGCGCAAGAATGACTTGCGCGATCTGTTGGCTGAGCAAGCCAGGCTCAAGGTGCGCGAAGCCGAGCTGGAAGAGGCATGGATGGAAGCACTTGAGCTGCTCGAAAGCATGCAGGCGGAGCTGGAGGCGCTGTCCTGATGGACGCTTTCAAGCTGCCGTTGCCAGCGATGTGGGTCGATCCGATCTGGCTGGTCGTGCAAATTCTGCTGATCCTGCTGGCCGGCTATATCGCCCAGCGCGTCGTTGCTAAATGCCTGACCCGATTGGGCGAACGCTACCCGTTTCCGCCGCAGTTTTTGATGCCGCTGCGTGGTGGCTTGCGCTGGCTGATCATGGGCAGCGCGCTGATCTTCGTGCTGGAGCGCCTTGGGGTGTCGGCAACGGTGCTCTGGACCGCGCTGTCCGGGTTCGTTGCGGTGGCCGCTGTGGCGTTTTTCGCCATGTGGAGCGTGCTGTCCAACCTGCTGTGCGCAATCCTGATTTTCACCGTTGGCCCGTTTCGCATCGGCGATGTGGTCGAGTTGGTGGATACCACCGACAAGCCCGGCGTCAAAGGCCGGGTCGTGGCGATCAATCTGCTCTACACCACGCTGATCGAAGCCGAAGAACTCGGTACCGGCAGCGCCATGGTGCAAGTGCCCAACAGCCTGTTCTTCCAGCGCTCGGTTCGACGCTGGCGTGGTACTGATGTATTCCCTTCGAACGGGTTCGAAAAATAGGCTCGATAGGGCCCTGCCTCCATATACGCTGGTCGGCAGTCGCTCTGTCCCGCAAAAAATCGGTAGTCATCGGCCCAAAGGCGCATTAGCTTAGACGTTTGTCACGAGTCTGAGTCGAGGTGTGCGATGCTGTTTCAAACATGGCTGGCGTTTTTTGCCGCCTGCTGGGTGATCAGTCTTTCCCCCGGTGCCGGCGCTATTGCGTCGATGTCCAGCGGTTTGCGCTACGGTTTCTGGCGCGGTTACTGGAACGCCCTGGGCCTGCAACTGGGCCTGGCGTTGCAGATTGCGATTGTCGCCGCCGGTGTCGGTGCGATCCTCGCGGCCTCCGCCACCGCTTTCTATGCGATCAAATGGTTCGGCGTAGCCTATCTGGTTTACCTCGCGGTCAAGCAATGGCGCGCGCTGCCCAATGACATGAGCGACGATGCTGCCATACGGCAGATCGGCAAGCCGCTGGCGCTGATGTTTCGCGGCTTTCTGGTGAACGTCAGCAACCCCAAGGCCTTGGTATTCATGCTTGCGGTGCTGCCGCAATTCATCGACCCCCACGCGCCGCTGGTGGCCCAGTACCTGATCCTTGGCGTGACCATGATCTGTGTCGACCTGATCGTCATGGCCGGCTACACCGGGCTGGCGGCCAGGGTCCTGCGTTTGTTGCGCACCCCCAAGCAGCAGAAACGCATGAATCGTACCTTCGCCGGGCTGTTCATTGGCGCGGCAGCGTTCATGGCGACCCTGCGCAAAGCGGCGGTGTAAAACCTTCAGGTACAAAAAAGGCGACCTCTTCAGGTCGCCTTTTTCATTTGTGGCGAGGGAGCTTTTGTGGTGAGGGAGCTTGCTCCCGCTCGGCTGCGCAGCAGTCGTAAACCTACTGATACGGTTTGCCTGACACTGCCGGAGGAATGGTTTTGGGGCCGCTGCGCAGCCCAACGGGAGCAAGCTCCCTCGCCACAAAGCCCCCTCGCCACAGAGTGCCTGACCTGAATATCAGCGCAGAATCACCGGCGCCGTATCCCGTGGCAGGTTATTGCGCAACGGGGCTTGCCCCGGTTGCTCGTAACCACCACCGCCGAGCTGTTGGCTCAATTGCGCAGCCACATCCTCACCCAGCGCCTTGGACACGTCACGTACCACCCGTGGGCGGTTCAGCGAAACCCGGATGTCCCGGCCATTCACCAGTTTGGTGTCCTGACCTTCGCCCATCGCCGTGAAAGCCGAGGTGATTTCAAAGGTCTTGGTGTTGATCAGGCTGAAGTCCGCCACCAGCGTCAGCCCCAGCACCGCCGAATAGCTGTCGGTGTTGGCCAGCTCGTTCATGTCGCGGGTGAAGTCGATGTCTGAGACGGTGCCGAACAACACGTAGTCGGCACCCTTGAAGCTACCGGCCTTGATCCGCTTGATCACGTCGTAGACGTCACCCTTGGACGAAGCAGTGTAGGGCGTGCCCTGCATCAGCTGGAACATGCCGGTGCGCAGAATCTCGCCCTTGATGTCGCCGGTGAATTTACGCAGCTCGCCTTGCTCGATGTAGCTGCTGGTCGCTTCGATCTCGTTGTAACTCGAAGAGCCGCTGGCGCCGTAGTAACTCTGGCTGTGGTTGCTCTGTGCCGAAACGATGTGGATGTATTGCTCCACTCGCTCCTGATACGCCAGATCCGTCACCGCGACTTTCGGGGCCGCTTGCACGCTGAACGCGCAAGCCAGGGCCATCATGCCAATCCATGCACGCATCGATTAACGCTCCGTGGTTTTGCGGATCTCTTTTTCGTCCATCCACTCGGCCAGACCGCTTTCAACGTCGATCAATTGCAGGCTGAATTTGTAGAAGACGTCCTTGTAGTCGCTGCTGCGCTTGACGATCGAGCTGATCGAACCTTCAAGGCGGTATTGGGCGGCGATCATGTTGCCAGTCTTGGCCACGGTGCTTTTCTTGTATAGGCCGCTCTGGTTTTGCAGTTTGAGCTGGTCGACCTGGCTTTGCATGGCGGTGTTATCGCTGGCGAAGCGCGCAGTGCCGGACTTCATCAGCTGAGTCTTGATGCTGGTGGTGATTTCGCGGGTGTCGATGTACTCGCTGGTCTTGTTCTTCACGTCGTAGACCTGAACCACCGGACGGCCTTGCAGAATGCCGGACTGAGCCAGGGAGCGGGTCATGGATTCAGCGATCATCTGCAGGTCGGTGGAGCCGAACTCGTTGGTCACGGTTTCCACGGCCTTGGTATCGCCGTAGCTGATGTTTTTGCTGCCAAGCGTCGGCGAAGTGTTGGCGCAACCGCTGGCCAGGAGGGCGATGACGGCGATGAACGAAAAGCGTGCAAACATGGGAATGCTCTCTAGAACTGAACGAATAGGGGGTAGGGTTTAAGGCGTTTTGATTTCGAGGCGGAAATCCACGGCTTTGGCGGTTGGCGCAATGGCCTGAATGAAACTGGTCTGCTCGCCGTACATCATCTGGCTTTTCCAGGTTTCTTCTTCGGCAACCGGGAAACCTTCAGGGCCGAGCCAGGCAAAACGGTAATAGAAGGTCTTGTTGTTGTAGCTGGTGTTACTCAGCTGCGCATTGACCGTCATGAAGCCGTTTTCCCGGGCCACGCGCATGGCGCCGACCACGATGTTCTTGAGTTTGCCCATGGCCACGACCTTGCTGGCCGCGCTGCCTGGCTCCGGCGGTGGCGGGGTGGCGCAACCGGCCAGCAAGGCCAGGGCGACGACAGCGATGAATTTGAAACGCATGCAAAGACTCCGTTCTTAAGGTTGTTTGAGGCTGGCCACGGTGGTCGGGTTGGCGCTCGGGATCACGTGTGCAGCCAGGCCGCTGGCGAACACGTGATTGCCCACGGCGCGCAGGCTGATGACCTGATAGCGCTGGTCGACGGTGACCTTGACTACCGAGCCGCCCACGGCGCTCGGCAACGTGACCTGGTGCTCGCCCTTCTTCAAGCGCAGACGCACTACCTGAGTGTTGTCCGGCAGCGTGCGCCACGTACGGGTATCGGCACCTTCGAGTACGGCTGAAGTGATACCGACCGCAAGACCCGCCAACGGGTTGGTTTCGTTGATCTGCTTCTGCGCCACGCCACGGGTGATCGCCCGCACGGTGGTGCGCAGGATGATGCCCGGCATGTCATCACGCAGGGCGCGACGGGACATGGCGGTGGTGCTGTTGAGTTGAGTCAGGTTCAGCTGCTGACCGTCCACGCCGATCTGGGTGAAAGTGGCGGTGGAGGTGTCGGGCTTGATGATCGGGAACGACAGCGGCGTGATCACCACGTTGTTGCTGATCGGCAATGGCAGCGGAATGCGGATCGAGTCGCGGGACGGCGCCAGGCCGCTTTGCACGACGATCAGGATGTCGCTGTCCTCATCCTTGGCGGGTTTGTCGAGATTCACCAGTGCCTGTTCCAGCAGCGGCGTGTTCGGGCGCAGTTCGGCGGCCTTGCGATAACCCGGCGCCGCCAGATCCTTCTCGCCCAGGGCTTCATAGACGAAGCCGGCCAGATAATGGCTGAACGCACTCTGGTAGCTGTTTTTCAGGCTGACCACTTCCGGCGCGTCGAGGCTGGCCACCGGATACCCCTGAAGATCCTTGTACTGGGTCTTGACGCCTTCTTTCTCGGCTTGCTCTTCGCTCTTGAGGTATTCCTTGTCGCGCAGGTCGGCGATCACCGCTTCACGTTCGTGAGTCTTCTTGATCGCGGTACGCGCGCCGTCGAAGTCGTTCACCGCCAGCAGGTTGAGGGCCATTTGCGTGGTCAGCATGACTTTTTCGTAGTCATAGCCTTCGTAGCGACGGACCTTGTCGTTGACCAGGAAACTGCCGAACTGAGCCAGGTACTTGTCGGTGTCGAGCTTGACCGCGTCTTCCCACTTACCCACCACCTGATCGGCGCTGGTCCAAGCATTCTGGCTGCCGGACAAGTCGCCTTTGGCGCGCAGCAGTTCACCCTTCTCGAAGTAGTAGAGCAGGTCTTTGTCTTTGCTGGTGTTGTTCTTTTCCAGCAGGGTCAATGCGGCGTCGACGTTGCCGGAAGCCAGTTGCTGGTTGGTTTGTGCAAGTTCGGAGTCGTAGTTGCGAAAAGCCGAGCAGCCGGAGAGCAAAGTGACCGCGCTGAGGGCGATCGAGGTAAGGGCGCGAGAGGCCATAGGGGGTACTTCTTCCCTGATTGTAAGCAGCCGCACGTGCTGGTCGGGCTGTTGGGACCCATCGGCAGGGTTGTTGGCCTCCTGCCAATTCCTCATAAAAAGAGGAGCTTAAATGCCATATCGCAATAACGACGGCGCGGCATTATAAACAGGGATGCTGGCGATGTAATGGCTTTTTAATTTCATCTTTTCACGATGTGCCATTACTTATTTCAGAGCGGATACCACAGTGCTTTCCCAGGAAATTCCAACAAAGCTTGAGCGAAACTCATTGAGAGTGAACAATGTGTTACTTCGTATTTCCATTTGAGAGTTATTCATGATTGCCTCCTCTCGTTTTCTGGCGTGGCTCGTGCTGCCGGTGATCGCGTTCTGCAGCTTCAATGCGCTGGCCGAAACCGCGGAAGGTGCGCCCAAGGCCTTGCATTTGCTCGACTACATTGGCGCCGATTATCCGGCGACGGTCGAGGCGGGCAACGTCATCGATGAGTCTGAATACCGCGAACAGCAGGAATTCCTGAAGGTGCTGCAAGGCTTGATCGCCGATTTGCCGGCCAAACCCGAACGCGCCGAGCTGGAGCAGGGCGTCAGAAGCCTTCGCGCGGCGATCGCCTCTCGCAAGGACGGCGCGGATGTCGCTCGTCAGGCTCGGCAACTGGGAGCAAAACTGGCGGTGACTTATGAAGTCAGCCAGGCTCCGGTCATCACCCCGGACCCGACCCGCGGTGCGCCGCTATATGCCCAGCAATGCTCGGTGTGCCATGGCGATGCGGGCGCCGGTGACGGCCCGGCGGGCGTCGGCATGACGCCGCCGCCGGCCAATCTGCATGATGCCGCGCGACTGGACCGTCTGAGCCTCTATGCGATCTACAACACACTGGGGATGGGTGTCGAAGGCACCGACATGCCGGCCTTCGCCGATCAGCTCGATGATCGCCAGCGTTGGGACCTGGCGACCTACATCGCCAGCTTCAGCGCCGATCCGGCCGCGGCAAAATCCGAGAAAACCTACAACATTGCCGATCTGGCGCGTCAGACGCCAGCCGAAGTGCTGGCCGCCGAAGGTTCGCAAGCGGCCGCTACATTCCGTGCGCAACGGGCGCAGCCGCCGCAGGTCAAGCGCGGCCCGGGGCAATTGCTTGAATACACGGCGGCCACCTTGGACAAGAGCATCGCCGCCTACCGCGCCGGTGATCACGATCAGGCCTACGACCTGTCCGTGGCGGCGTATCTGGAAGGCTTCGAACTGGTCGAAAGCTCGTTGGACAACGTCGACGCCAACGTGCGCAAAGACACCGAGAAGTCCCTGATGGCTTACCGTCAGTCATTGCAGGACGGCTTGCCAGTGGCCCAGGCCGAGCAACGTCTGGAGGCGGCCAAGGCCAAATTGAAAGAGTCCGCTGGCTTGCTGGGCAGTGATGGCTTGAGTTGGTCGCTGAGCTATATCTCCGGTCTGTTGATTCTATTGCGCGAAGGTCTGGAAGCGATTCTGGTGCTCGCGGCGATCCTCGCGTTCCTGCGCAATACCGGCCAGCAATCGGCGGTGCGCAGCGTTAACATCGGCTGGGGCCTGGCGTTGTTGGCCGGTCTGGCGACCTGGGCGTTGGCGGCGTATGTGATCGACGTCAGTGGCGCCCAGCGTGAACTGCTGGAAGGCGCCACCGCACTGTTCGCCAGTGTCATGGTGCTCTGGCTCGGCGTGTGGATGCACGACCGTCGCCACGCAGCGGCCTGGCAGGATTACATCAAGAGCAGCCTGGTGAGCGGCGGCGGGCGTTTCGGCTTTGCGATCCTGGCGTTCTTTTCGGTCTATCGCGAACTGTTTGAAGTGATCCTGTTTTACGAAACCCTGTGGTTACAGGCAGGAACGGCAGGGCATAACGCCGTACTGGCGGGCGGGGCGACGGCGCTGGTATCGCTGATTGGTCTGGCCTGGGTGATTCTGCGTGGCTCGGCGAAACTGCCGCTGGCGTTGTTCTTCGGCATCAATGCCGGATTGCTCTGCGCGTTGTCGGTGGTGTTTGCCGGCCATGGCGTGAAGGCATTGCAGGAAGCAGGGATTTTCGGCACGCGGCCGGTACCGTTCTTTGACTTCGATTGGCTGGGGATCCACGCGGATGCTTATTCGCTGAGTGCCCAGGCCGTGGCGATCATTGCGATCATCGTGCTGTACAGCCGTAGCCGGATGGCTGAGAAGCGGCGGGTGCCGGTTTCTTAAAAGCATTCGCTGCGCTCATAATCGCGGGCAAGCCCGCTCCCACAGGTTCAGCGCTAACCTTGTGGGAGCGGGCTTGCCCGCGATGCTTTTCAACAGAGGAAACCCAATGCGCGTATGGATCGATGCCGACGCCTGCCCTCGGGCAGCCAAGGATCTGGTGGTGAAGTTCGCCCTCAAGCGCCAGTTCGAAGTGGTGCTGGTGGCCGGGCAGCCGCAGATCAAACCGGGCCTGGCGCTGGTGAAACTGATCGTAGTGCCCAGCGGCCCGGATGCCGCCGACGATTACCTGGTGGAACACGCGACGCCGGGTGAGCTGGTGATTTGCAGCGATGTGCCGCTGGCGGACCGGTTGGTGAAGAAAGGCGTGGCGGCACTGGATCCACGGGGCAAGGAATTCGATGCGCAGAACATGGGCGATCGACTGGCGGTGCGTAACCTGTTCACCGATCTGCGCGAGCAGGGCCAGATGAGCGGCGGGCCGGCGCCGTTTGGCGACCGCGAGAAGCAAGCGTTCGCCAATGCGCTGGACCGGATCTGACCCGGTTGTCGCGTAAAGCTTGAGCAAGACGGTAATGATCGTTCCCACGCGGAGTGGGAACAATCACGAGTGTTACTCGTCGTTTTCGTGGGTCAGTTCCAGCACGCGGTCGACCAGTTTATTGATGCCAGACGCAGCCTCGCTGATCGATTGCGCCAGCATGTATGCCGGCGTGCTGACCAGCTTGCGCGCCTTGTCTTCGACGATGTCGGTCACCGCACACTCGGCATGGGTGGCGCCCATTTTATTCATCGCTGCGGCGGTATCGGCATCGTTGCCGATGGTGCAGGTCACGCCCGGGCCGTAGATTTTTGCCGCCAGGGCCGGCGAGATGCAAATCAGCCCCACCGGTTTGCCGGCCTCGGCGAATGCTTCGGTCAACGCCAGGACGTCAGGTTGAACACTGCATCCAACGCCTTCGACGGCAAAGTTCGACAGGTTCTTGGCCGATCCGAATCCGCCGGGAACGATCAGCGCATCGAAGTCTTCGACGCTGGCTTCACGGACATCCTTGATGTTGCCCCGGGCGATACGCGCCGACTCCACCAGCACGTTGCGCGACTCGGGCATTTCTTCGCCGGTGACGTGATTGATGACATGCAATTGCGCGATATCGGGTGCAAAACACTGCACCTGAGCACCGCGCTGGTCCAGGCGCAGCAGGGTGATCACGCTTTCGTGGATCTCGGCGCCGTCGTACACGCCACAGCCGGAAAGGATCACTGCAACTTTTTTGCTCATGGGCTTTTCTCCAGATTCATGGCGTTAAATGTCCACTAATTTGTCACTCGTTGCCATAGGGTTCAGTCGCGGCTACACCTAATCTTTGCTGAACGATTTTGATCAGGTCGCGTCATGAACTTCATTCTGTATGCCGTGCCGTTTTTCTTTGTGCTGATTGCGGTCGAGTTGCTGGCCGACCGTTGGCGCGGGGTGAGCAATTATCGCGTGGCGGACGCGATCAACAGCCTCAGCACCGGCGTGCTGTCGACCACCACGGGCCTGTTGACCAAAGGCGTCGGCCTGGTCACTTATGCCTTCGCCCTGGAACACCTGGCCGTGATCGAGCTGTCGGCCGACAGCGTCTGGGTCTGGGTATTTGCCTTCGTCTTCTACGACTTCTGTTATTACTGGCTGCACCGCATGGGCCACGAGCGCAACATCCTCTGGGCCGCGCATTCGGTGCATCACCAGAGCGAGGATTACAACCTCTCCACGGCGTTGCGCCAAACCAGCACCGGGTTTCTGCTGAGCTGGATTTTCTACTTGCCCATGGCCGTGCTCGGGGTGCCGCTGCTGGTGTTCGTCAGTGTGGCGGCGCTGAACCTGCTGTATCAATTCTGGGTGCATACCCGGCACATCCCCAAGCTTGGCTGGTTCGAGTGGTTCTTCGTCACGCCGTCCAATCATCGGGCTCACCACGCACAGAACGCTCTCTACATGGATCGCAACTACGGCGGGGTGTTCATTATTTGGGACCGTCTGTTCGGCTCGTTCCAGGAAGAGGACGACAACGAACCGGTGATTTTCGGCGTGACCACACCGCTGGCGAGCTGGAATCCGTTGTGGGCGAACGTGCAGTTCTATGCGCAGCTATGGGATGACGCTCGCCGTGCCGGAAGTGGCTGGGACAAGCTGCGGATCTGGTTCATGCGTACCGGTTGGCGGCCGGCGGATGTGGCGGCCAAATACCCGCTGAACAAACCGGACCTGAGCCAGTTCCGCAAATTCGAGGTGCCATTGGACGGGCGTCAGCAGTGGTATGTGGCGCTGCAATTCTGCGTCTACATCGCCTTGGGCAGTTACTTGATGAATCTGGAACAGAGTCTGCCGACCGCGGCCCTGGTGTTGGGTTGGGGGGCCGTGGCATTGGGGCTGTTTGTGTTGGGCGTGGCCCTGGAGAATCGCCCGCAGGCGTTGAAACTGGAACTGTTGCGGCTGGCGTCGAACCTGCCGCTGGTGTGGTTGGCGCCGATGCTCGGGCTTTGGCCGGGCAGCGTGGTGGGCTGGGTGGGGTTGCTTAGTTACAGCCTGCTCAGCGGCATCGGTCTCTACTGCTGCAGAAACCGCTTCACTCGATTGGCGTCTTAGTCTCGGCGGCCTTGGCCAGTTCAGCCTGCTCGTCGGCGTAGATCTTCTTCGCCAGACGGGCATTCTTGAAGCGCCGTCGTAGCCACAGGCAAAAACCCAGTACCAGCAGGGCACCCAGTACCCATAGCTCGTACTTCTTCACGCTGCCCAGCATGCCTTCCAGCACCGCGCCGAAGTGATAAGCAGCAGCGGCCAGAGCGGCTGCCCAGATTGCCGCGCCAATCCCGTTGAGCAGCAGATACCGTCCCGGCGGATAGCCCGACAGGCCGATCGCCACCGGCATCACCGTGCGCAACCCGTAGACAAAACGGAAGCTCAGCACCCAGATGTCCGGGTGCTTGCGGATATGCTCCAGCGCCCGATCGCCCATCAATTGCCAGCGCGGTTTGCGTGCCAGCAATTTGCGTCCGTGCTTGCGTCCCAGGAAGTACCACAGCTGATCGCCGGCATAACTGCCGAAGAACGCCACTACCACCACCAGATTGATGTCCATGTATCCGCGGAACGCGAGGAAGCCTGCGAGCACCAGAATGGTTTCGCCTTCGAAAAACGTCCCGAGGAAAAGGGCAAAGTAGCCGAAGTCATGCAGAAATTGTTGGAGCATTGTCTGGGTGCTGGCGAAATGAACGCGCAGCCTAACCCCTCGGACACATTCAGGAAAGTGTCAAAATGTGTCTCGACGTGAACATTTCCTACAAGGACAATGGAATGCGACTCTAGGGGGCGTTCTCAATTAGTTTCCCCGCCGCGCCGGGTCTGCTGTTGTGCAGGGCAAGGCGCGAGAAGCGTGGTTTGGTCATTCCAAATAAGCTTCGAGCAACGCAGCCCTGCACAACAGCAGGCCCGGCCCTTCGGGTTGTGCATTAAAGCGGGCCAGGCTGCGTTGCAGGCCTTGGAAAGGGAACAACCATTCCCAGCGGCCTGCGCCTTGCCTGGCCCGCTTTAAGGCGACAACGCGGCGGGGTAACTAATTGAGAACGCCCCCTAGCCACAGGGGTGCACATAACTGTAATACGTTGGTCATAATGGCCGCTTATAACTGTCACGCTCGCCCGCCAGCGCGGGCTCAGGAGTCTGTCGTGAGCTTTACCCCCGCCAACCGTTTGTTTCCTGCAACCCGCCTGCGTCGCAACCGTCGTGATGATTTTTCGCGTCGACTGGTTCGTGAAAATGTACTGACCGTCGATGACCTGATCCTGCCGGTGTTCGTGCTGGACGGTGAAAGCCGTCGCGAAGCAGTGGCGTCGATGCCGGGCGTTGAACGCCTGACTATCGACCTGTTGCTGGAAGAAGCCGCCAAATGGGTCGAGCTGGGGATTCCGGCGCTGGCACTGTTCCCGGTGACGCCACCGGAACTCAAGTCGCTGGACGCCGCCGAAGCCTGGAACCCCAACGGCATCGCCCAGCGCGCCACCCGCGCTCTGCGTGCGCAGTTCCCGGAGCTGGGTGTGATCACCGACGTCGCCCTGGACCCGTTCACTACCCACGGTCAGGACGGCATCCTCGACGAAGAAGGCTACGTGCAGAACGACATTACCGTCGACGCACTGGTTAAACAGGCCTTGTCCCATGCCGAAGCCGGCGCTCAGGTAGTGGCCCCGTCAGACATGATGGATGGTCGCATCCAGGCGATCCGCGAGGCGCTGGAGCTGGCCGGTCACGTCAATGTGCGCATCATGGCCTACTCGGCCAAGTACGCCAGTGCCTACTACGGCCCGTTCCGCGATGCGGTGGGTTCGGCGTTGAACCTGGGCAAGGCCAACAAGGCCTCCTATCAGATGGACCCGGCCAACAGCAACGAAGCCCTGCACGAAGTGGCAGCCGACTTGTCAGAAGGCGCAGACATGGTCATGGTCAAGCCAGGCATGCCGTATCTGGATATCCTTTATCGGGTCAAGGAAGCGTTCAAAGTGCCGACCTTTGTGTATCAGGTCAGCGGCGAATACGCCATGCACATGGCAGCGATCCAGAATGGCTGGTTGAGCGAAGGGGTTATCCTCGAATCCCTGACCGCTTTTAAACGTGCAGGCGCTGATGGCATCCTGACTTACTTTGCCGTCCGTGCTGCTCAATTGTTACGAGAGCAAAAATAGCCCTCCCAGGAACATTCGATGAATACCGAAGGACTCACTGAAGTTGCCGTAAAAGACGCTCAACCTGTGGTGGAGCACATCGCTGAAACCCCGCCTGAGCTGGAGCCTGCTCCACCCGCGGTGGTGGCCGAGCCCGTTGTGGCGGCGCCAGCGATTGCGATTCCCGGCCTGGATGACAGCAGCCTGTACATCCATCGTGAGCTCTCGCAACTGCAGTTCAACATTCGCGTGCTGGAACAGGCGCTGGATGAGTCCTACCCATTGCTGGAGCGGCTGAAGTTTCTGCTGATCTTCTCCAGCAACCTGGACGAGTTCTTCGAGATTCGTGTGGCCGGCTTGAAGAAACAAATCACCTTCGCCCGTGAACAGGCTGGCGCCGATGGCCTGCAACCGCACCAGGCCCTGGCTCGCATCAGCGAGCTGGTGCATGGCCACGTCGATCGCCAATACGCGATCCTCAACGACATTCTGTTGCCGGAACTGGAAAAACATCAGGTCCGCTTCATCCGTCGCCGCTACTGGACCACCAAGCTCAAGACTTGGGTTCGTCGTTATTTCCGCGACGAGATTGCGCCGATCATCACCCCGATCGGCCTCGACCCGACGCACCCGTTTCCGTTGCTGGTGAACAAGAGCCTGAACTTCATCGTCGAGCTCGAAGGCATTGACGCCTTCGGTCGCGACTCCGGCCTGGCGATCATCCCGGCGCCGCGCCTGCTGCCGCGGATCATCAAGGTGCCGGAAGAAGTCGGCGGCCCCGGCGACAACTATGTGTTCCTGTCGTCGATGATCCACGCCCACGCCGATGACCTGTTCCAGGGCATGAAGGTCAAGGGCTGCTACCAGTTCCGCCTGACCCGAAACGCCGACCTCGCAGTCGATACCGAAGATGTCGAAGACCTGGCCCGCGCCCTGCGCGGCGAGTTGTTCTCCCGTCGCTACGGTGATGCGGTGCGGCTGGAAGTCGCCGACACCTGCCCGAAACACCTGTCCGATTACCTGCTCAAGCAGTTCAACCTGCATGAGACCGAGTTGTATCAGGTCAACGGCCCGGTCAACCTGACCCGGCTGTTCAGCATCACCGGCCTGGACAGTCATCCGGAGCTGCAATACACGCCGTTCACCCCGCAGATCCCGAAACTGCTGCAAAACAGCGAGAACATTTTCAGCGTGATCAGCAAGCAGGACATCCTGCTGCTGCACCCGTTCGAGTCGTTCACCCCGGTGGTCGACTTGCTGCGTCAGGCGGCGAAAGACCCGCATGTATTGGCGGTTCGCCAGACGTTGTACCGCTCCGGCGCCAACTCGGAAATCGTCGATGCGCTGGTGGATGCGGCGCGTAACGGTAAGGAAGTGACGGCGGTGATCGAATTGCGCGCGCGGTTCGACGAAGAATCCAACCTGCAGCTGGCCAGCCGTCTGCAAGCGGCCGGTGCGGTGGTGATTTACGGCGTGGTCGGTTTCAAGACCCACGCCAAGATGATGCTGATTTTGCGCCGCGAGGCGGGCGAGATTGTCCGTTACGCCCACTTGGGGACCGGCAACTACCACGCGGCCAACGCCCGTCTGTACACCGACTACAGCCTGCTGACCTCCGACGACGCCTTGTGCGAAGACGTCGGCAAACTGTTCAGCCAGTTAATCGGCATGGGCAAGACCCTGCGCATGAAGAAACTGCTGCACGCACCGTTCACGTTGAAAAAGGGCATGCTCGACATGATTGCCCGGGAGACGCAATTCGCCCTCGACGGCAAACCGGCGCACATCATCGCCAAGTTCAACTCGCTGACCGATCCGAAAGTCATCCGCGCGTTGTACAAGGCCAGTCAGTCCGGGGTGCGTATCGATCTGGTGGTGCGTGGCATGTGCTGCCTGCGACCGGGCATCGCCGGCGTCTCGCACAACATCCACGTGCGCTCGATCATTGGTCGCTTCCTGGAACATACCCGGGTCTTCTACTTCCTCAATGGCGGCGAAGAGCAGATGTTCCTGTCCAGCGCCGACTGGATGGAGCGCAACCTCGACAAGCGCGTCGAAACTTGCTTCCCGGTCGAGGGCAAGAAGCTGATTTTGCGGGTCAAGAAAGAGCTGGAGCTTTATCTGACCGATAACACCCACAGCTGGAGCCTGCAGTCGGACGGTCGCTACATCCGCAACACCCCGACCGGCAACCAGAACCCGCGCAGTGCCCAGGCAACCTTGCTGGAGCGTTTGGGCAGCCCGATCCTGGCGGTTCGTTAACGTAGATTCGGTTGATACAAAAAAGGGCGATCCACATGGGTCGCCCTTTTTTATCTCCCGCCCGAGCGGTGAATGACTTGTGGCGAGGGAGCTTGCTCCCGTTGGACTGCGCAGCCGTCCCTTTTTTTGGGGCCGCTTCGCAGCCCAGCGGGAGCAAGCTCCCTCGCCACAGGTTTAGCGCACGTTCAGCACGAACCCGACGCGGGTCAGCCATTCCGCTTCCAGGGCGAAGTCGGCCTGGGTCAACTGGTTGTCGTCCAGCCAGTGTTCGGGGAACAACACATCCAGGCTGTCACCATTGGCGTGCAGCGCGACTTGGGGCATTTGCTGGGTGCCGCGGATGTGGTGGAACAGAATCGCAAAGCGCAGCAGCGCGCACAGGCGAATCAGCTTGATGCCGTCGTCGCCGAACTCGGCGAACTTGTCCCGGGGAATGTTGCGTCGATGGCCACGCACCAGCAGTGCGAGCATTTGCTGGTCTTCGCGGGAGAACCCGGCCAGGTCCGAGTGTTCGATCAGGTAAGCGCCGTGCTTGTGGTATTGATAGTGGGCGATGTCCAGGCCCACTTCATGGACCTTGGCGGCCCAGCTCAGCAGTTCGCGCCAGACGCCGTCATCGAGCTCCCAATCCACGGCCACTTGATCGAAGGCATGCAGCGCCTTGCGTTCAACCCGTGCCGCTTGTTCCAGATCGACGTGATAACGCTCCATCAGCGAGCTGAGGGTGCGCTCGCGGACGTCTTCATGATGATGGCGGCCCAGCAGGTCGTAGAGCACGCCTTCGCGCAGGGCGCCTTCACAGTGGTCCATGCGTTGCAGTTCGAGGGCATCGAAGATCGCTTCGAGAATCGCCAGGCCGGCGGGGAAAATCGCCCGGCGATCAGGCTTGATGCCTTCGAAGTCGATTTTCTCGATATCGCCTAGCTTGATCAGTTTTCGCTTGAGCCAGGCCAGTCCTTCGGCATTCACCTCGCCGGTGCCATGGCCGCCGGCCTTCAGCGCCAGGCCGATGGCACGGATAGTGCCCGAGGAGCCGATGGCTTCATCCCAGGTCAGGCGGTGCAGGGCGTGTTCGATGCTCATGATCTCCAGCCGCGCCGCGGTGTACGCCTGGGCGTAGCGGGCTGGGGTGATCTTGCCGTCCTTGAAATAGCGCTGGGTATAGCTGACGCAGCCCATTTGCAGGCTTTCGCGCAGCAGCGGCTCGAAGCGCTGGCCGATGATGAATTCGGTACTGCCGCCGCCGATGTCGGCCACCAGGCGTTTGCCCGGCGTGTCGGCGAGGGTGTGGGAGACGCCGAGGTAAATCAGGCGAGCTTCTTCGCGACCGGAGATGACTTCTACCGGATGGCCGAGGATTTCTTCGGCGCGGCGGATGAATTCGCCACGGTTACGGGCTTCGCGCAGGGCATTGGTGCCGACGATCCGCACGGCGCCCGGTGGCATACCGCCGATCAGTTGGGCGAAACGCTTCAGGCAATCGAGCCCGCGCTGCATGGATTCTTCGCTGAGTTGACGTTCTTCGTCGATGCCGGCGGCCAGCTGAACCTTCTCCCCGAGACGTTCGAGAATCCGGATTTCGCCGTTCTGGGCCTTGGCCACGACCATGTGAAAACTGTTGGAGCCCAGGTCGATTGCGGCGATCAGGGACAGATTCTTGGCTTGGGATTGCGGCATGGTCAGGGGGTCTCGGTCGATAACCTCGACATCCTGCCACGATCAAACGCTGCCGCCAACGCGTAGAGTTGAAAGCCTTGATCCAACACAACCCTGTGGCGAGGGGGCTTGTCGGAATGCCGCATCACCCCGTTCGGCTGCGTAGCAGTCGTAAAACCTGCATGCGCGGTCTATCTGGAATTGATTTGAATGGTTTTTGGGCTACTTCGTAGCCCAACGGGGGCAAGCCCCCTCGCCACAGAGGTGTTAGCCCGCCGCCTCGACCGTCCCAATGAAATTCGCCAGCTCCGCCGTCTGCGGATTGGCAAACAACACCTTCGGATCCCCCACCTCGTGCACCTTGCCCTGGTGCATGAACACCAATTTATCCCCAACCTCGCGGGCGAAGCGCATTTCATGGGTGACCATGATCAGCGTCATGCCTTCCCTGGCCAATTGCCGGACCACGCTGAGTACTTCATTGACCAACTCCGGGTCCAGCGCCGAGGTGATCTCGTCGCACAACAGCACCTTGGGCGACATCGCCAGTGCGCGGGCGATCGCCACCCGTTGCTGTTGGCCGCCAGAGAGTCGGTCCGGGAAGGCATCGAATTTCTCGCCCAGCCCGACCCGTTCCAGCATCTGCCGCGCCAGTTCGGCGGCTTTGGCTTTGGGCGCTTTCTGCACCACTTGTGGCGCAAGCATGACGTTTTCGCCGACGGTCAGGTGCGGGAACAGGTTGAACTGCTGGAACACCATCCCGACTTTCTGCCGCAGGCTGCGCAGGTCGGCGCGGGCGGCGTCGAGGTATTCGCCGTCGACTTCGATCACTCCGTCATTGATCGATTCCAGGCCATTGAGAGTACGCAGCAAAGTGGACTTGCCCGAGCCACTGCGGCCGATGATCGCTACCACCTGGCCTTCCTCGACACTTAGGTCGATGCCTTTGAGTACATGGTGGTCGCCGTAGTATTTATGCAGGGCGGAAATTCTAAGCAGAGGCATGCAGTCTCCTTTCCAGGTAGCGCGCACTGAGGGACAAGGGGTAGCAGAGCAGGAAGTAACCGAGCGCCACCAGGCCGTAGACCATGAAGGGCTCGAAAGTTGCGTTGGCGAGCATGCCGCCGGTTTTGGTCAGTTCGGTGAAGCCGATAATCGAGGTGACGGCGGTGCCTTTGACCACTTGCACCGAAAAGCCCACGGTCGGCGCCACGGCGATGCGCAGGGCTTGCGGCAGGATCACGTAGCGCAATTGTTCCAGCGGGTTGAGCGCCAGGCTCGACGAGGCTTCCCATTGGCCATTGGGGATCGAGTCGACGCAACCGCGCCAGATCTCCGCCAGATAAGCACTGGTGAACAGCGTCAAGGCAATGGCCGCAGCCATCCACGGCGAAATTTCCACCCCGGCCAACGCCACGCCGAAGAACACCAGGAACAGCTGCATCAACAGCGGCGTGCCCTGGAACAATTCGATGTAAGTGCGGGCGAAGTTGCTGGGCAGGGATTTTTTTGAAATCCGCATCACCATGATCAGCAAGCCGATCAGCCCACCGCCGATAAACGCCACCAGCGACAACGCCAGGGTCCATTGCAGGCCCATGAGCAGGTTGCGCAGGATGTCCCAGAAGGTGAAATCGCTCATTGGCTGCTCCTTGCTATGTAGCGCCGGCCGATCCAGTTCAGCAATTGGCGGATCAGCAGCGCCATGCACAGGTAGATCAGTGTGGTCAGGGCATAAGTTTCAAAGGCGCGGAAGTTGCGCGATTGAATGAAGTTGGCGGCGAAGCTCAACTCTTCGGTGGCGATCTGCGAGCAGACCGCCGAGCCGAGCATCACGATGATGATTTGGCTGCTCAGGGCCGGCCAGACCTTGCCCAGCGCCGGCAACAGAACCACGTGGCGGAAGGCTTCGAAGCGCGTCATCGCCAAAGCGGCCGCGGCTTCCAGTTGCCCGCGAGGGATCGCCTGGATGCCGGCGCGGATGATTTCGGTCGAGTAGGCGCCAAGGTTAATCACCATCGCCAGCACCGCCGCCTGCCATTCGGAAATCTGCAGGCCCAGCGACGGCAAACCGAAGAAGATGAAAAACAACTGCACCAGGAATGGCGTGTTGCGGATCAACTCGACGTAAACCCCGAAAATGCCGGCGAACGGGCGGATGTTCCACGCCCGCACCAGCGCCCCGACGATGCCCAGGCCAACCCCGAACACCGCGCCAATGGCCGTCAGCTCAAGGGTGAACAGCGCACCGCGCAGCAGCAGGTCGGTGTTTTCCACCACCGGCAAGAAATTGAACTGATAAGCCATAAATCGTCTCCCGCGCGAACGATCAGAGATCGGCCGGCAGCGGCTCTTTCAGCCAGGTTTGCGAATTTTTTTCCAGCGCGCCGTCAGCCTTGGCCGTGGTGAGGATGTCGTTGACCTTGCCCAGCAATGCCGGCTCGTTTTTGTTCACGCCAACGTAAACCGGCGAATCCTTGAGCTTCACTTTCAGCGCCGGCACGCGTTTCGGGTTTTTCTCGCTGATCGCCACCATCACCACGTTGCCGCTGGCGATCAGGTCGACCTGGCCGGCGAGGTAGGCGGCGATGGTCGAGTTGTTGTCTTCGAAGCGTTTGATGGTCGCGCCTTCGGGGGCGACTTTGGTCAATTCGATGTCTTCGATGGCGCCACGGGTGACGCTGATGGTTTTGCCCTTGAGATCGTCCAGGCCACTGATGGCAGCGTCTGGCGGGCCGAACACGGCGAGGTAGAACGGTGCGTAGGCGCGGGAGAAGTCGATGACTTTCTCGCGCTCAGGGTTCTTGCCGAGGCTGGAAATCACCAGGTCGACCTTGCCGGTGGTCAGGAACGGAATGCGGTTGGTGCTGTTGACCGGGGTCAGTTCGAGTTTGACCTTGAGTTGGTCGGCCAGCAGTTTGGCGGTGTCGATGTCGAGGCCGCGAGGTTTCATGTCGGGGCCGACCGAACCGAACGGCGGAAAGTCCTGGGGCACGGCGACTTTGAGGGTGCCGCGTTTGACCACATCCTCCAGACCGTCGGCGTGGGCGGGTGCCTGGCTCAGCATCAGGCTGGCAAACAAGGCGGTGAGGAGGGCGCTGTAACGCATGGTCATGGCAAATCTCCGGATCGGCGGGAAGTGATTTCTGCGGATCGACACAGCACGGGCCATGCCAAGATTCGGATTTGGGGGGTGCAAGGCACGGTTTTACTGATGTTGTTCGGTCTTACTGGTCTGAACAGTCGGGTCGTATTTCGCACCCCGATGGCGCACCCGTGAAAATTCCCGAACCCCCATGGGGCACGACTTGCCGGACGCCGCGAATAGCTTTACAACTAGCCGCTCATTGGCCTGGTTCGTCTGAAAAACCATGAATTCGATTTCTCGCGCGGTACCCGAAGTGGCGCTGCAAGCCATCCGCAAGCTGATCACCGAACAAGGTTTCGGGGCGGGGGATGCCTTGCCTTCGCAACGGGACCTGGCGGTGCAATTGGGGGTCAGCCGGGCGTCGTTGCGTGAGGCATTGTCATCCCTGAGTGCGTTGGGCGTGATCAGTATCCAGCCGGGCAAGGGCGTGTTCGTGCAATCGCCGGTCGACTTGCCTCGGGGTGATGCGGCGCCGGGCTGGCCGTTCGCGGCCCAGGCATCGCCGCTGGACATCTTCCAGTTGCGCTACGCATTGGAGGGGTTTGCCGCCGGGCTGGCGGCCGTGACCCTGAGCACCGACGATCTTGATGCCCTGGAAGACAACGTCGCCGCCATGCGCAACGAACTGCGTGCCGCCGACTTTGAGGCGGCGGCGCGGCTGGACTTCGAGTTTCACCGGCGCATCCTGCTGGCCAGCGGCAATCAGGCGATGCTGAGCATCCTGACGGCCAGTGCCGATATCTTTCTGGAGAGCCAGAAGCTACCGTTCATCCGGGCCGAACGGGCCATGGAAACCTGGCAGGAACACCGTAAAATCCTTCGCGCGCTGGCTCGCCGGGCCTCTGGCGCCGCGCAGAAGGCCATGCAGGAACATGTGCGCAACGCTGCGCTTCGCACCGGAATTGCTTTCGTCGCTCCCGCCACTTCGTGACTTGAGCTATACCCAAATTCATGGGCCACCATAGCGAGACTCAATCATCTGCAGCTTCCTGAACGCGGGAAGGGCGGCTATGATGGGCCACGTTTTTTTGCTTACAACCTGGAGACTTCCATGAGCAGCGATCTTATCAAACACGTTAGCGACGCTAGCTTCGAGGCCGACGTACTCAAGGCCGAAGGCGCTGTACTGGTCGACTACTGGGCTGAATGGTGCGGCCCTTGCAAAATGATCGCTCCTGTTCTGGACGAAATCGCTGAGACCTACAAAGGCAAGCTGACCGTAGCCAAACTGAACATCGACGAGAACCAGGAAACCCCGGCCAAGCATGGCGTGCGTGGTATCCCGACGCTGATGCTGTTCAAGAACGGCAACGTCGAAGCCACCAAGGTCGGCGCGCTGTCGAAGTCGCAACTGGCGGCTTTCCTCGACGCCAACATCTAAGCGTTGTTATAAAGTGTCATGAAAAGGCCCCGCATATCGCGGGGCCTTTTCATTATTGAGGGCTAGACGCTCCGAAACTCAGGTGGTACATTCGGCCCCGCACTGGTTTCTCCACTGCCCCCTGCTAGCCGTCGCCGACGCACTCCTTTTCGAATAAGTACGCGATCCTGTCGCCTTCTCTGCGGCGCGGCCTCATTAAGCCAAAAGCTTAATTTCCCCCCTCCATAAATGATTACGTCATTCCTATATGAATCTGACTGAACTCAAGCAAAAGCCGATTACCGAACTGCTCGAATTGGCCGAACAGATGGGCATAGAAAATATGGCCCGTTCGCGCAAGCAGGACGTGATTTTCTCCCTGCTCAAAAAGCACGCTAAAAGCGGCGAGGAAATCTCCGGTGATGGCGTGCTGGAGATTCTCCAGGACGGCTTCGGCTTCCTGCGCTCCGCTGACGCTTCCTATCTCGCCGGCCCGGACGATATCTACGTCTCGCCGAGCCAGATCCGCCGCTTCAACTTGCGCACCGGTGACACCATCGTTGGCAAGATCCGCCCTCCGAAGGAAGGCGAGCGGTATTTCGCGCTGCTCAAGGTCGACACGATCAACTACGATCGTCCCGAGAACGCGAAAAACAAGATTCTCTTCGAGAACCTGACCCCGCTGTTCCCGACTGTGCGCATGAAGATGGAAGCCGGCAACGGTTCCACCGAAGACTTGACCGGTCGTGTCATCGACCTGTGCGCCCCGATCGGCAAAGGCCAGCGCGGCCTGATCGTTGCACCGCCGAAAGCCGGTAAAACGATCATGCTGCAGAACATCGCGGCGAACATCGCGCGTAACAACCCTGAAGTTCATCTGATCGTGCTGCTGATCGACGAACGTCCGGAAGAAGTGACCGAGATGCAGCGCACCGTGCGCGGCGAAGTGGTTGCCTCGACGTTCGACGAGCCGCCAACCCGCCACGTGCAGGTTGCCGAAATGGTGATCGAGAAGGCCAAGCGCCTGGTCGAGCACAAGAAGGACGTGGTGATCCTGCTCGACTCCATCACCCGTCTGGCGCGTGCCTACAACACCGTGATCCCGAGCTCCGGCAAGGTGCTGACTGGTGGTGTCGATGCCCACGCCCTGGAGAAACCGAAACGTTTCTTCGGCGCTGCACGGAACATCGAAGAAGGCGGCTCGCTGACCATCATCGCTACCGCGCTGGTTGAAACCGGCTCGAAGATGGACGAAGTGATCTACGAAGAATTCAAAGGCACCGGCAACATGGAACTGCCTCTGGATCGCAAGATCGCCGAAAAACGTGTGTTCCCGGCCATCAACATCAACCGTTCCGGTACCCGCCGCGAAGAGTTGCTGACCGCCGACGACGAACTGCAGCGTATGTGGATCCTGCGCAAGCTGCTGCACCCGATGGACGAAGTCTCTGCCATCGAGTTCCTGGTCGATAAGCTGAAACAGACCAAGACCAACGACGAGTTCTTCTTGTCGATGAAGCGTAAGTAACACGAAGTACTGTCTGGTCCTGAAGCTGGTTAAATCCATTCAGGACGGGACATACGCTTCAAAAAAGGGCGCCCCGAAAGGGCGCTCTTTTTTTTGCGCAGGGTACTTTGTATCTGGATTGATACTTACTGTGCTGTAAACTGGCGCCCATTCAATGGGTGCCGCCGCCCGCCAACAGCGGATCTATCGCCTCCGTATTCACTCTTGCTGGCGATTGAATCAAGTGTTCTGACAGGTCTTTCCCTGAGTTGGCCTGCGTCGAATATCCGCCGTCGCGTTACCGGTGAGTCCCTTTTTCAATCGGCTTTGTATCAGCAGCGACAAGGGACGTTATGCACACATTTGGCAATCGCCGTGATATCGACGGATTGCGGGCCCTGGCCGTTATTCCGGTCGTGCTGTTTCATTTTGGCTTTAGCACTTTCAGCGGTGGCTTTGTCGGTGTTGATGTCTTCTTTGTCATTTCCGGGTTCCTGATTACCAGCATCCTGTTCCGTGAGATCGACGCGCAGCGTTTCAGCTTCGTCGATTTCTGGGCTCGCCGTGCACGACGGATCATTCCGGCCTTGAGCGTGGTGCTGCTGGCGACGCTGGCTCTGGGCTGGTTGCTGCTGACGGCCAAGGACTTCTCCGAACTGGGACGGACGGTTCGTTATCAGTCGCTGTTTATTTCAAACATTCTGTTCATGCGTGAAGACGGCTATTTCCAGCCCGCGTCGGATTTGAAACCGTTGCTTCATACCTGGTCCTTGGCCGTTGAAGAGCAGTACTACATCTTCTTTCCGCTGTTGATGGTGTTGTTGATGCGCCATGTTCGTCATTGGCGCTGGATGCTGTTTGCCGTGCTGCTGGTGTCTTTCGGGCTCAATATCGCCTATATCGACCGCAAGCCCGATGTCGCTTTCTTCTCGCTGCCAACACGCGCCTGGGAGCTGTTGTGCGGTGCCATGCTCGCGGTTTTGCCCGCGTCAAAACAAGCCGTGCGGCCCTGGCTCTATCAGTCTGTTGGGGTGGCCGGGTTAATGGCGGTCCTGGCGGCGGTTTTCACCTTTGACAAGGCTACGGTGTTTCCAGGCTGGGCGGCTTTACTGCCCGTGCTCGGTGCAACCGCGCTGATCTGGTCAGGCGGGCACGGTTCTACATGGGTCGGTCAGGTTTTGAGTGCTCGCGCGCTGGTATGGATCGGCTTGCTCTCCTATTCCTTGTATCTGTGGCACTGGCCGGTCTACGTCTACGCCAATGCCATTTCGATCGACGGCATTCAGCCCTTGGAGGCTACGGGCTGGATACTGTTGGCGCTGGGCCTTGCATGGTTGAGCTGGCGCTTCGTCGAACTTCCATTCCGTGAAAGACGCCTGCTGGCCAGACGCAAACCCGTGTTGTTGGGGGGCTTGCTGACCATGGTCGCTCTGGCGGTCACCGGTTCGATAGTGCGATCGGCGGACGGGTTTCCTCAACGCCTTACCGGCAAAGCGCTGGAATATGCACTGTCTCGGGATTGGCGGGCCGGGCAGTTGAAATGCATGTCGGTGACCTCGGACAAAAAACTGGACAAGGCGTGTCTGGTGGGGGGTAACGAAGAGGTTCCGGCGACGCAAATGTTCTGGGGTGACAGTCACGCCGCAGCGCTGTTGCCGGCGATCGAAAGTAGCGCAAAACGCGAGAATCGCCCGGTGTGGCTTTACAGCATGAGTGCCTGTCCGCCGCTTCAGAGCGATGACTTACGCCAGCGTTGCAAGGATTTCAACGAACAGACGATGGAGCGGGTTCGCAGCCTGCAGATTAAGGATGTGGTGCTGGCATCCAATTGGAATCTTTACGTTTACGGTCGCGAAGATGGCGATAAAAAGGTTCTGCTTAATCAGCATGACAATACGGCCCAGGCCGAAGAGCGTATGGCCACGGCGCTCAAGGCGCGAGTGGCGGCGTTAAGGGGGGCGGGCGCGCAAGTCTGGTTGTTCAAGGATGTGCCGCTGCAGCGCAAGGGTGCCGTCGACCGACTGACGAGCCTGGCCCGGATCGGGCGTTCGGCCGAGGGGCTGGGCCGGCCGCTCGAAGAGCATCTGGCGCGCCAGCATTTTCTCAGTACCTTGTTCGACTCGATGAGTGCCGCCGACCCAGGTGTACATGTCATCGACCCTACGCCGTTGATGTGTGGGGACCAGGTTTGCAGTATCGAGATCAATGGTCATTCGCAGTACAAGGACGAGGATCATCCTGTCGGACACCGGCAGTGCCCGGTTGAGCCCGTTGTTTGCGCCGGTGCTGCTGGGTGCAAATCACAATTGATTGCTGCTGCGCACTGACAGGCTGCTGTTTGGTCGGCAGAGCAGGTAGGATGTACGCCTATTTTAGGGGTGCCATCATCAATGAAATTCAAGGATCTTCGGGATTTCGTGCAGCAGCTTGAGCAGCGCGGAGAGTTGAAACGCATCCAGATCCCCGTCTCTCCAGTGCTGGAGATGACCGAAGTCTGTGACCGCACGTTGCGAGCCAAAGGCCCGGCGCTGCTGTTCGAGAAACCCACCGGCTATGACATTCCGGTACTCGGCAACCTGTTCGGCACCCCCGAGCGGGTGGCCATGGGCATGGGCGCCGAGTCGGTCAGCGAGCTGCGCGAGATCGGCAAGTTGCTGGCGTTCCTCAAGGAACCCGAGCCGCCGAAGGGCCTGAAGGACGCCTGGTCCAAGCTGCCGATCTTCCGCAAGATCATTGCCATGGCGCCGAAAGTCGTCAAGGACGCGGTGTGCCAGGAAGTGGTGATCGAAGGCGACGACGTCGACCTGGCCATGCTGCCGGTGCAGACCTGCTGGCCGGGCGACGTCGGTCCGCTGATCACCTGGGGCCTGACCGTCACCAAAGGCCCGAACAAGGACCGCCAGAACCTCGGCATCTACCGTCAGCAAGTGATCGGCCGTAACAAGGTAATCATGCGCTGGTTGAGCCACCGTGGCGGCGCGCTGGACTATCGCGAGTGGTGCGAGAAGCATCCCGGCCAGCCGTTCCCGGTGTCCGTGGCCCTGGGCGCTGACCCGGCAACCATTCTTGGCGCCGTGACGCCCGTGCCGGATAGCCTCTCCGAATACGCTTTCGCCGGTCTGTTGCGCGGCAACCGCACCGAACTGGTGAAGTGCCGCGGCAACGACCTGCAGGTGCCGGCCACCGCCGAGATCATCCTCGAAGGTGTGATCCATCCGGGTGAAATGGCCGACGAAGGCCCGTATGGCGACCACACCGGTTACTACAATGAAGTCGACAGCTTCCCGGTATTCACCGTCGAGCGCATCACCCACCGGATCAAACCGATCTACCACAGCACCTACACCGGTCGTCCGCCGGATGAGCCGGCGATTCTCGGTGTGGCGCTGAATGAAGTGTTCGTGCCAATCCTGCAAAAGCAGTTTCCGGAGATCACCGACTTCTACCTGCCGCCCGAAGGTTGCTCGTACCGCATGGCCATCGTGACCATGAAGAAGTCGTATCCCGGCCATGCCAAGCGGGTAATGCTCGGTGTCTGGTCGTTTTTGCGACAGTTCATGTATACCAAGTTCGTTATTGTCACCGACGACGATATCAACGCACGGGACTGGAACGACGTGATCTGGGCCATCACCACGCGCATGGACCCCAAGCGTGACACGGTGATGATCGACAACACGCCGATCGACTACCTCGACTTCGCCTCGCCGGTTTCCGGCCTGGGCTCGAAGATGGGGCTTGATGCCACACATAAATGGCCAGGCGAAACCACCCGCGAGTGGGGCCGGGTCATTGTCAAGGATGAAGCCGTTACCCAACGGATCGATGCCATCTGGAATCAGTTAGGAATAGATTGATGCGTGTAACCTTGCAGCCCTCCGGAGCAGTGCTTGAGATTCTGCCCGGCGAGCGGATTCTCGATGGCGCGCGGCGCCTGGGCTATGAATGCCCGCAAAGCTGTCGCAATGGCAATTGCCATGTGTGCGGCGCATTGCTGGTGGAAGGGCGGGTCGAGCAGGCCGGCGATGTGCGCGACCATGGCGAGTTCTACACTTGCATTGCAGAGCCGCTGGAAGACTGCATCGTGCTGTGGGATGGCGTGCTCGCGCTAGGAGAACTGCCGGTGCGCAGCCTGTCGTGTCAGGTTATTGAATGCAGGGACGTCGGCGGCGATACCTGGCGCGTGCGTCTGCGTGCGCCGGCGGGCAAACCGCCGCGCTATCACGCCGGCCAGTACCTGATGATCGAACGTGAGAATGGCGAAAAGTCAGCCTTCTCCCTGGCCTCTGCTCCGCATTCGGGGCGAGACCTGGAAATTCATGTGCTGGCGCGCGAAAGCAGTGCGCTGAGCCTGATCGGACAGCTTCAGCGCAACCCGATGGTGCGGATCGAGATGCCGTTCGGCGATACCCATCTGGCGGAACTGCCGGACGGTCCACTGGTACTGATTGCCGCCGGGACCGGCATGGGTCAGATCCACAGTCTGATCGAGCATTGCCGCGCCACGGGTTTCAAGCATCCGGTGCATTTGTATTGGGGCGTGCGTCGTCCTGAAGACTTTTATGCCATCGAGCATTGGGACGAATGGCTGAAACTGCCCAATCTGTTCCTGCATAAAGTCGTCAGCGATCAATGCGGCTGGCAGGGGCGCTGCGGCATGTTGCATGAGGCAGTATGTGAAGACTTCCCTGATCTGAAAGCCTTGCACGTCTATGCCAGCGGTTCACCGGCCATGGTCTATGGCACGCTGGATGCGCTGGTTGAAGCTGGAATGGATGCCCATCAGATGCGCGCGGATGTGTTTGCCTACGCGCCGCGATCCTGATCCAGCCCCAATCGTTATAACTCGCTATATAGCCTATCGGTATTTATCTATTTGAATAAATGCCGGTAGGTTATATGTCATTCAGGCAATAAGTTAAAAGCGCTGCCATGGCACTTAAATTGCCTTGATTCATATGTGCCTTATTGTTACAGCGGTGCGTTCTATTAAGTAATTCTTCACTCGCGGGGAGCTGAACGCTATTCGCCATGAGCGCCATTGAATCTGCTTTTTTGAATCTGGCTTACCCTCCGCGGCTCGATCTGGGGCCGCAGCTTACGCACGAACAATTACTCAGCTCGATGCAGTCGACCATGGCGCGTCACAAGGGTGGGCCGGTGTGGCTGTTCGCTTACGGTTCGCTGATCTGGCGCCCTGAATGTGCAGCGGTTGAGCGAGTGCGTGGTCGCGTGCATGGTTACCATCGCGGTTTATACCTGTGGTCCCACGAACATCGCGGTACGCCGGAAGTGCCGGGGCTGGTGTTTGGCCTGGACCGCGGCGGCTCGTGCAGCGGGTTTGCCTATCGCTTGCCCGAAGAACAACTCGAGGCTTCGCTTTATGCGCTCTGGCAGCGTGAAATGCCATTCCCGTCCTATCGCCCACACTGGCTCAACTGCCGTCTTGAAGATGGCAGCCAGGTTCAGGCATTGGGATTCGTTTTGGAACGGCACCTGCCCAGCTATGCCGGCAACTTACCGGATCATGTGCTGAGCCAGGTGTTCGAAAGCGCTTGCGGGCGTTACGGCACCACGCGTGAGTATGTCGAGCAGACCGCCCACGCCCTGCGTAGCCACGCCATGCCAGACCGGAATCTGGAGGCGCGGCTCAAGCGCTGTAAATCAAAGGCTGATCAGGCGAGTACTTCGCGGCTCTGACTGGCGACGTTTTTGTGGCCCAAAGTGGGTGCCAGGAACGCCATCGCCAGCAGGCATGCGATGACCAGCAGGACGAAGCCGCCATCCCAGCCGAAATAGTCCACCGTGTAACCCATCAGGGCACTCGCCGCGACTGAACCACCCAGATAGCCAAACAGACCGGTAAAACCGGCAGCCGTGCCCGCGGCTTTCTTGGGCACCAGCTCCAGCGCTTGCAGGCCGACCAGCATCACCGGGCCGTAGATCAGGAAGCCGATGGCGAACAGCGAGATCATGTCGATCATCGGGTTGCCTGGCGGATTCAGCCAATACACGATCGTCGCAACGGTTACCAACGCCATGAACACCATGCCGGTCAGGCCACGGTTGCCCCGGAAGATCTTGTCCGACATCCAGCCGCATAGCAGCGTGCCCGGAATGCCTGCCCACTCGTACAGGAAGTAAGCCCACGACGTCTTGTCGAAGTCGAAGTGCTTGACCTCTTTGAGGTAGGTCGGCGCCCAGTCCAGAATGCCGTAGCGCAGCAGGTAGACGAAGACGTTGGCCAGGGCGATGAACCAGAGCATTTTGTTGCGCAGCACGTATTTGACGAAGATGTCCTTGGCGCTGAATTCTTCTTCGTGGCTGGCGTCGTAACCTTCCGGATAATCGTTCTTGTACTTCTCGATGGGCGGCAGGCCTGTCGACTGCGGCGTATCGCGCATGACAATGAAGGCAAATACAGCGACCAACAGCGCCACGGCAGCCGGTACGTAGAACTTGCTGTGCCAGTCGTTGAACCAGCCCATGCCGAGAATTGCCAGCGGGCCGATCAAGCCTCCGCCAACGTTATGCGCGGTGTTCCAGACCGAAACCACACCGCCGCGTTCCTTCTGCGACCACCAGTGCACCATGGTTCGCCCGCTCGGCGGCCAACCCATGCCTTGCGCCCAGCCGTTGATGAACAACAGGATGAACATCATGGTCACGCTGGACGTTGCCCAAGGTGCGAAACCGAAAACGAACATCACCCCAGCGGACATCACCAGGCCAAAGGGCAGGAAGTAACGCGGGTTGGAGCGGTCGGACACGATGCCCATCAGAAACTTGGACAGGCCGTAGGCGATTGCAATCGCCGACATCGCCACACCCAATTGCCCTTTTGTATAGCCTTGGGCGATCAGGTCCGGGAACGCCAGGGTGAAGTTCTTGCGCAGCAGGTAGTAACCCGCATAGCCAATGAAAATCCCTGCGAAGATTTGCCAGCGCAGGCGCCGGTAGGTGCTGTCTATTTTTTCTTCAGGCAATGGAGCCTGATGTGCGGCAGGACGAAAGAAAGCAAACATTCAAGAGCTCCAGATTTCTTGTTTTGACTGCGAATGCGAATGTTACAGTTTCGTTACCGAAAATAGCATCGGTTCGCAGCCGCAAAACAGCGGAAATATTGGAGATCGCATGTTCTTTTATGAACCTGTCGCTCAGGTATAAATAGAGGGCGGTATAGGAATGGCGAACCCGGGTCGCAGGGTGGGCGACCCGGGCAGGCAAACAATCAGCGAACCTGAACCACCACTTTCCCGACCGCCTTGCGCTGGCCAAGGTCATTGATGGCTTGCGCCGCCTTGTTCAGCGGATACACCTGAGACACCAGCGGCTTCAACTTGCCCTCGGCAAACCAGCCAAACAGTTGCTGGAAGTTTGCTGCGTTGTCCTGCGGCTGGCGTTGGGCGAAGGAACCCCAGAACACGCCGATTACCGCCGCACCCTTGAGCAGCGCCAGGTTCACGGGCAGCTCAGGAATGCGTCCGCTGGCGAAGCCGACCACCAACAGGCGGCCGTTCCAGGCGATGGCGCGGATGGCCTGGTCGAACAGATCGCCGCCCACCGGATCGTAGATCACGTCGGCGCCCTGGCCATCGGTCAGGCGTTTGATTTCGTCTTTGAGGCTGGTTTCGCTGTAGTTGATCAGCTCATCGGCGCCGGCGGCTTTGGCCACCGCGAGTTTTTCCGCACTGCTGGCGGCAGCGATCACCCGGGCGCCCATGGCTTTGCCGATCTCCACGGCGGCGAGGCCGACGCCGCCGGAAGCGCCGAGTACCAGCAAGGTTTCGCCGGGTTGCAGGTTGCCCCGTTGCTTGAGGGCGTGCATTGAAGTGCCGTAGGTCATGCTGAATGCGGCGGCGGTGTTGAAGTCCATCGAGGGCGGAATCGGCAGTACGTTGTAGCCCGGTACCGCGACCTGCTCGGCGAAGCTGCCCCAGCCCGTCAGGGCCATGACCCGATCACCGACCTTGAGGTGACTGACCTTTTCACCCATCGCGCTGACCACGCCGGCCGCTTCGCCGCCCGGTGAAAACGGGAAGGGCGGTTTGAACTGGTATTTACCCTCGATGATCAGCGTATCCGGGAAGTTCACTCCGGCGGCGTGCACGTCCAGCAGGATTTCGTTCTTCTTCGCAACAGGACTGGCGACGTCTTCCAGCACCAGCGATTCGGCGGGGCCGAAGGCTTTGCACAGCACGGCTTTCATCAGGGCTATTCCTTTGGGAGTGATGGCCGATAAGTGTAGGTGTGTGAGTCATTGGGTCAACGAGCATGCCCGACCCTGATAGTCAGCCATAAGCTTGTGCTTGAGCGGCGGGTCGTTATGCTTGGCCGCAAACCGGATAAGGAGCGAATTGTGAAAGCGTGGATCATGTTGATGCTGGCCCTGTCTCTGCCTGTGGCAGCGATGGCCGAAGAAGCCAAAGAAGGTGAAGCCCCGAAGGTCAACTACATCACCCTGAGCCCGCCGTTCGTGGGCAACTATGGGTTGGATGGTACGCCGAAACTCAAGGTCTATAAGGCTGACGTGGCGTTGCGGGTGACCGGTGACGAGGCGACCAAGGCGGTGAAGGCCAATGAGCCCCTGATTCGTAATCAGTTGGTGGCATTGTTTGCGCAGCAGACCACTGAAACCATGAACAACGTCGAAGCCAAGGAAAAGCTGCGTCAGGAAGCCTTGAAGCAGACCCAGCAAGTGATGAACGACGAGACCGGCAAGCCGGTGGTTGAGGATCTGTTGTTCAACAACCTCATTATCCAGTAAGGCTTTTGTTGTCTGAGCGCGCCTCATCGCGGGCAAGCCCGCTCCCACAGGGTTCGGCACAGTTCCTGTGGGAGCGGGCTTGCTCGCGATGACATTCGGAGTAGCGCTGGAAATTTTACGGTTTGAGCGCCATCACCGCCGCCCATTGCTCGGCAGTGACAGGCATCACCGACAATCGCGAGCCTTTCTGCACCAGGGGCATCTCGGCCAGCGCCGTTTGCTGCTTCAGATAATCGAGCTTCAGTACCCTGGGAAACGTCTCGACATGCGCGACATCGATCGCGCTCCAGGCGTTTTTCTCGGCAGTAGCCTTGGGATCGAAATAATGACTCTCCGGCTCCAGCGCCGTCGGGTCCGGATACGCCGCCTCGACAATCTTTCCGACCCCGGCAATCCCGGGCTCCGGGCAGCTGGAATGGTAGAAAAAAAACTCATCCCCCACCGCCATGGCACGCAGGAAGTTGCGCGCCTGGTAGTTGCGAACCCCGTCCCAGCGCGCTCGGCCAAGCTTCTCCAGGTCTTTGATCGAGAGTTCGTCGGGTTCGGATTTCATCAGCCAATAGGCCATGGTTTTTGCTCCTTGCGAGGTGTGCGGGCAAGTGGTCGGTCAATTTTATGACAAACCGACAGTCGGTTGACGCCAGCGTTTGCGTGTCGGTTCACGTTGTCGCAAAATGCCGGCCTTCTAAGCTTGACGCTGCTGCACGGCCTACACCTACAACGGAAACCGCTGCTGTCATCGTGTTGATGTGCCTTTGGGGGGCAATCGATGAAACGCAAACCGGATTTACTATGGATTTTGGTTATTTTGTTCGGCCTTGGTGTCGTGACCACCGGCTATGCCCAAAGCCTGTGGAACAACAAACCCGATGCTCCGGTCGAGATCGCGCAGCAACAGCCGTCGGCCTTCAAGCGCTGAACCTGTCTTCTGGACGCCGCTGACTCCAGTGGCGTCTAGCCCGCGAAATACCACGCCTTGTCCGTAACGGTTCCCTGTAACGGCACATCCCAGCTCGCCTGAGCCAACCGTTGAACCTTCTGACATTCATGGGCCAGGCCCAGCAGCGTCGGCTTGCGCCAGTCTTTTCGGCGTGCCAGGTACGCCAGGCTTCGGTCGTAGAAGCCGCCGCCCATCCCCAGACGCCCGCCGACATCGTCAAACCCCACCAGTGGCAACAACACCAGATCCAGCGCCCAGACCTTGCGTTGCCGGGCGATGTTGTGCCGTGGTTCGGGGATGCGAAAACGGTTGGGCTTGAGCTTTTCGCCGGGGCGAATCCGCTGGAACACCATTTTGGTTCGCGGCCAGGCACTGAGTACCGGCAGATATGTCGCCTTGCCCCGGCGTTGCGCGGCACGCATCAGCAGGCGTGGATCGATTTCACCGTCGGTGGGCAGGTACAAGGAGATGTGTTTTGCGCGGCGGAACAGCGGGTGCTGGGCCAATTGTTTATACAGCCCGCGAGCAGCCTGGCGCTGCTGACTGGGGGTCAGTGCGCGGCGGGCTTTGCGCAGCATGCGTCGAAGTTGCGGGCGGGGCAGCAGCGCAGGTTCGGTCATGGATCAGGGCTTCAGAAGTGCGGGTACTGAAGCGTACCCGTAAAAAAGCCGATGCCGGTATGAAAACCGGCATCGGACTGAAATAAGGCTCCCCGGATGAACCGCTGTCGACTTAGCCCTTGAACCCGAAAGTTCAAGGTGGAAGATGCAGTAGGCTTTAAGGCTTTCCGTCTAGCGGACATGCACACCAGCCCAACGTGCAACCTCCAGGGTAGTGCGAATCGGCTCAGGGACGTCGTCAACTGGCAAGCACCCCAGGGAGTGATGCGAGTATACCCCAAGCGGTTTCGCGTTTCAGCCCTTGGTGACATCCGGATCGGTCGACAGCACCAGATCGACGCGGTCCAGCAGGTCGCGAACCTGCTCGCGGGTCGAGCTGCTGGCCTGTACATCCGGGCGTTCTTCCTTGTGCAGAAGATCGTGCGTGATGTTCAGCGCGGCCATCACGGCGATGCGGTCGGCGCCGATGACTTTGCCGCTGCTGCGGATTTCGCGCATCTTGCCGTCCAGGTAGCGGGCGGCGCTGATCAGGTTGCTGCGCTCTTCCTGGGGGCAGATGATCGAATACTCTTTGTCGAGGATCTGCACGGTAACGCTATTGCTTGAACTCATGAGTCTTGCTCCAGGGCCTTGAGGCGCGAAATCATCGATTCGACCTTACGCCGGGCGATTTCATTTTTTTCAATGAGGTGCGCGCGTTCTTCGCGCCAGCTCTTTTCCTGAGCTAATAGGAGTCCATTCTGACTCTTTAGTTGCTCGACTCGAGTAATTAGCAGTTCGAGTCTGGCCATCAGCGCTTGCAGGTCGGTGTCTTCCATTGTGTCCACGTGTTCGTCTGATGGGAGGTAGCTGGCGGACAGCCTTTAATAGTCTTGGCGAGTCTGTCGATGTAGGATACAAGGCCTTCATTCTAGACATAGCGCCGTCTGGCGCCTAGCTACCCATGCCCATTCAGAATTCTCCGTACCAAGCCTTTGCCACCCTGCTGAGTACCAGCGGCCATCCCGTCTCGCCTGCCGAACTGCATGGCCTGCTGCTCGGTCGCAGTTGCGCCGGTGCCGGTTTCGAAGCCGACAGCTGGCTGGCAGACGCCGCCGAACTGCTCGAAGGCGAGCCGCAAGACAACGTTCGCAACGCCTTGATCGGCCTGCAAGAGATGGTCAAGGGCGAGCTGACCAGCGACGACATGACTGTGGTTCTGTTGCTGCCGACCGACGACGCGCCGCTCACCGAACGCGCGGCCGCGCTGGGCCAGTGGTGCCAGGGCTTCCTCGCCGGCTTTGGCCTGACCCGCCGTGAATACGCGTTGAGCGAAGAAGCTAAAGAAGTGTTGCAGGATCTGGCGGCGATTTCTCAGGTCCAGGATGCCCTGGAAGAGTCCGACGACGGCGAAAGCGACTACATGGAAGTCATGGAGTACCTGCGCGTCGCTCCGTTGCTGCTGTTCACCGAAACCAAGAAAACCGACGAAGCGGCTGCCAAACCGTCGTTGCATTAATCGCGTGCCAGGGAAAGCCATCTGCCCATGATTCATATCCCGAAATCGGAATACAGCCGTCGCCGCAAGGCCCTGATGGCGCAGATGGAACCCAACAGCATCGCCATCCTGCCCGCCGCCGCGGTGGCCATCCGCAACCGCGACGTCGAGCACGTTTACCGTCAGGACAGCGACTTCCAGTACCTCAGCGGCTTTCCCGAGCCTCAGGCCGTTATCGTTTTGATTCCCGGTCGCGAACATGGCGAGTACATCCTGTTCTGTCGTGAACGCAATGCCGAGCGAGAGCTGTGGGACGGTCTGCGCGCCGGCCAGGAAGGCGCGATCCGCGACTTTGGCGCCGATGACGCTTTCCCGATCACCGACATCGACGACATCCTGCCGGGTCTGATCGAAGGCCGCGACCGGGTGTATTCGGCCATGGGCAGCAACCCGGAATTCGATCGACACCTGATGGACTGGATCAATGTGATCCGCTCCAAGGCGAATCTCGGCGCTCAGCCGCCGAACGAATTCGTTGCCCTGGATCATCTGCTTCACGACATGCGCCTGTATAAATCGGCGGCAGAAGTGAAGGTGATGCGCGAAGCCGCGCGGATTTCCGCCCAGGCACATATCCGTGCGATGCAGGCCAGTCGTGCCGGTTTGCATGAGTTCAGCCTCGAAGCCGAACTCGATTACGAATTCCGCAAGGGCGGCGCGAAAATGCCGGCCTATGGCTCGATCGTCGCGGCGGGGCGCAACAGCTGCATCCTGCATTACCAGCAGAATGACGCGGTGCTCAAGGATGGCGATCTGGTGTTGATCGATGCCGGTTGCGAGATCGACTGCTACGCCAGTGATATCACCCGCACCTGGCCGGTCAACGGCAAGTATTCACCCGAACAGAAAGCGATTTACGAGTTGGTGCTGGCTTCCCAGGAAGCGGCGTTTGCCGAAATCGCCCCGAACAAACACTGGAATCAGGCTCATGAAGCCACGGTTCGGGTCATTACCACGGGCCTTGTGACGTTGGGCCTGTTGCAGGGCGACGTTGATGAACTGATCGCCAGCGAAGCCTACAAGGCGTTTTACATGCACCGCGCCGGCCACTGGCTGGGCATGGATGTGCATGATGTTGGCGAGTACAAGGTCGGCGGCGAATGGCGCGTGCTGGAAGTCGGCATGGCGCTGACGGTCGAGCCGGGCATATACATTGCCCTGGACAACCAGAACGTGGCGAAGAAATGGCGCGGCATTGGCGTGCGCATCGAGGACGACGTGGTGGTCACCAAAACCGGTTGTGAAATCCTGACGAACGGCGTGCCGAAAACGGTCGCCGAGATCGAGGCCTTGATGGCCGCCGCACGGACACACGCGGCATGAGTCGAGTCAATCTGGCAATCATCGGCGGTGGCCTGGTTGGCGCCAGCCTGGCGTTGGCGTTGCAGGCCGGGGCCAAGGCCCGTGGCTGGAAGATCGTGCTGATCGAGCCGTTCGCCCCCGGCGACACCTATCAACCGAGCTATGACGCCCGCTCTTCGGCGTTGTCCTTCGGCGCCCGGCAGATTTATCAACGGCTGGGCGTGTGGCAGGAAATCTCCCGCCGCGCCGAGCCGATCAAGCAAATTCATGTCTCCGACCGTGGGCGTTTTTCCACTGCGCGGTTGTCGGCGATGGAAGAGGGCGTTCCAGCGCTGGGTTATGTGGTGGAAAACGCCTGGCTCGGCCAATGCCTCTGGCACAGTCTGGACAAGGACGTGATCAGTTGGCGTTGCCCGGCGGAGGTCACCGGCATGGAACCGCTGACCGACGGCTATCGCCTGACGCTCAACGATGAAACCCTGGTGGAATGCGACCTCGCGGTGTTGGCCGATGGCGGCCGTTCGGGCTTGCGTGAACAACTGGGGATCGGTATCAAGAAACGCCCGTACAACCAGAGCGCGCTGATCGCCAACATCACTCCGAGCGAAGCGCACAACGGCATGGCCTTCGAGCGCTTCACCGACGATGGCCCAATGGCTTTGTTGCCGTTGCCGGAAAACCGCTGCGCCTTGGTCTGGACCCGTCTGGGCATGGACGCCCAACGACTGGCGGCCCTTGATGACCGCAGCTTTCTCAACGAGCTGCAGGGCGTGTTCGGTTATCGCCTCGGCATGCTGAAACAGGTCGGTGCACGCAATTTGTATCCGCTGTCGCTGATCGAAGCCGAGGAGCAAGTTCGCCCGCATCTGGCGATCCTCGGCAACGCCGCCCACAGCCTGCATCCGATTGCCGGGCAAGGGTTCAACCTGTCGCTGCGCGATGCCCAGGCCTTGGCCGACACCTTGTTGGCTAGCGAGACCGCGCTCGGCGATTTCACCACGTTGCAGGCTTATCGCGAGCGCCAGCGTCTGGACCAGAACCTGACCGTGGGTTTCTCCGATCAGGTCACCCGGTTGTTCGGCAGCACCCAGCCGCTGGTTTCCCTGGGCCGCAACATCGGCCTGCTCGGCCTCGATCTGCTGCCGCCGGCCAAACGCTGGTTCGCCCGGCAGGCCATGGGCCTGGGTACACGTCCTGATGTTTAAGTGGTTGACGAACCCAGTCGATATTCACGACGGCGCAGGCACCTTGGTGGCGTGCGTCGAGAAAACCCTTTACGTGCGGCTCAAGCCGCAAGCGAGACAGGCCTAAAGCATGGAAATGCGCGCAGATCTGCTGATTGTCGGGGCCGGAATGGTCGGCAGCGCCTTGGCGCTGGCGCTACAAAACAGTGGGCTTGAAGTCCTGCTGCTGGACGGCAGCCCCCTGAGCGTCAAACCCTTCGATGCTCAGGCGCCGTTCGAACCGCGGGTGAGCGCTTTGTCGGCCGCCAGCCAGCGAATACTCGAACGCCTGGGTGTCTGGGATGGCATCGCCAATCGACGCAGCAGCCCTTACACCGACATGCATGTCTGGGACGGCAGCGGCACTGGGCAGATCCATTTCTCGGCGACCAGCGTGCATGCCGACGTACTCGGGCATATCGTCGAGAACCGTGTGGTTCAGGACGCCTTGCTCGACCGACTGCACGACTGCGACCTCGGAATGCTGGCCAATGCGCGTCTGGAACAGATGCGCCGCTCCGGTGACGACTGGCTGCTGACCCTCGCCGATGGCCGCACCTTGCGGGCGCCGTTGGTGATCGCGGCGGACGGCGCCAACTCAGCCGTTCGACGCCTGACCGGCGTTGCGACGCGCGAGTGGGATTACATGCATCACGCGATCGTTACCAGTGTGCGCAGTTCAAAGCCTCATCAGATGACCGCGCGGCAGCGATTCACCGACAACGGCCCGCTGGCGTTTTTGCCGCTGGAACGGGATGGCCAGCAGGATTGGTGCTCGATCGTCTGGTCGACCACGCCGAGCGAAGCCGAACGCCTGATGGCGCTGGACGACAAAGGCTTTTGCAAGGAGCTGGAGCGGGCCTTCGAAGGCTGCCTCGGCACGGTACTCAGTGCCGACCCGCGTCTGTGCGTGCCGCTGCGTCAGCGCCATGCCAAGCGTTACGTGGCTGAAGGCCTGGCGCTGATCGGCGACGCGGCCCACACCATTCATCCGCTGGCCGGGCAGGGCGTGAACCTCGGTTTCCTCGATGCTGCGGTGCTGGCCGAAGTGCTGCTGCAAGCAGCCGCGCGCGGCGAGCGGTTGGCGGATGTGAAAGTGCTCAGTCGCTACGAGCGTCGGCGCATGCCCCATAACCTGGCGTTGATGGCGGCGATGGAAGGGTTCGAGCGCTTGTTCCAGGCCGACCCGTTGCCGGTGCGCTGGTTGCGCAATACCGGGTTGAAGATGGTTGACCAGATGCCCGAGGCCAAGGCGTTGTTCGTGCGCGAAGCGCTTGGGTTGATCGGGGATTTGCCGGCGTTGGCCAAGGCCTGAAGCGGGCACGGCCCTGTGGCGAGGGGGCTTGTCGGATCGCCGCACCGCCCCGTTGGACTGCGAAGCAGTCCCGGCATTTTCCCAGACAAAATCTGCAATCCAATTTGCGACCGCTGCTCACTCGAACGGGGGGCAAGCCCCCTCGCCATTGTCATTCATTCGATTGTGCAACATCCGGTAACGCCTCCACCCACTGTTTGATTGAGATGCGAAATGTGAGTCCTTATCATTTGCCCTCACTTCCCCATTCGAGAGACCGCTTCCATGTTGGCACCCAAGCGTCTACTGACTGCACTGGCCCTGACCCTGATTGGCAGCACCGCCGCCCAGGCCGCCGACGAGGTGGTGGTTTACTCCTCGCGTATCGATGAGCTGATCAAACCGGTCTTCGATGCCTACACCCAGAAAACCGGCGTGCAGGTGAAGTTCATCACCGACAAGGAAGCGCCGCTGATGCAGCGGATCAAGGCCGAGGGTGAAAACGCCACCGCCGACCTGCTGCTGACCGTCGATGCCGGCAACCTCTGGCAGGCCGAGCAGATGGGCATCCTCCAGCCGTTCACGTCCAAGGTGATCGATGCCAACATTCCGCTGCAATACCGCGCATCCTCCCATGCCTGGACCGGCCTGAGCCTGCGGGCGCGGACCATCGCCTACTCCACCGACCGGGTGAAGCCCGGTGAGCTGACGACCTACGAGGCGCTGGCCGATAAGCAGTGGGAAGGCCGCCTGTGCCTGCGCACGGCAAAGAAGGTCTACAACCAATCGCTGACCGCCACGATGATCGAAGTCCATGGCGCCGAGAAAACCGAGAAAATCCTCAAGGGCTGGGTCAATAACCTGTCCACCGACGTGTTTTCCGACGACATCGCCGTGCTGGAGGCGATCAACGCCGGTCAGTGCGATGTCGGCATCGTCAACACTTACTACTACGGCCGTCTGCACAAACAGAAGCCGGACCTGCCGGTGAAGCTGTTCTGGCCGAATCAGGGCGACCGTGGCGTGCACGTCAACCTGTCGGGCATCGGCCTGACCAAACACGCACCGCATCCGGAAGCCGCCAAGGCGCTGGTGGAGTGGATGACCACGCCTGAAGCGCAGAAGATTTTCGCTGACGTGAACCAGGAATTCCCGGCCAACCCTGCCGTTCAGCCTTCAGCTGAAGTGGCGAGCTGGGGCAAATTCTTGGCCGATACCTTGCCGGTGGAAATCGCTGGCAAGCGTCAGGCTGAAGCGATTCGGATGATGGATCGGGTTGGCTGGAACTGAAGCCACCGTTGCTGTGGCGAGAGGCTTGCCTGTGGCGAGGGAGCTTGCTCCCGTTGGGGCGCGAAGCGACCTTGAAGGCATCGGACTGCGCTCGATCGAGATGATCTGATAACCTCCTGCGGCTGCTACGCAGCCGAACGGGAGCCAGCTCCCTCGCCACAGAGTGGGGCCGACTGCCGATCTGCGTTGGCACCAAATTTTCTAGAGAACTACCTTGGCCCACCCCGCCCAACGCCGCTGGTATCCCCTGGTCTTCGCCATTGCTGCGCTGGTCCTGCTGCCCCTGAGTGTCCTGCTTTTTTCCTGGCAAACCATCGATCAGCAGATCTGGTCCCACCTGTGGGGTACCCAGATGCCGCGGCTGCTGGGCAATACCCTCACGCTGGTACTCGGCGTCGGTTTCGGCGTAACGTTTCTGGGCGTCAGCCTGGCCTGGCTCACCAGCCTCTGCGAGTTCCCCGGGCGGCGTTGGCTGGACTGGGCGCTGATGCTGCCCTTCGCAATTCCTGCTTACGTGTTGGCATTCGTTTTCGTTGGCCTGCTGGACTTCGCCGGCCCTGTGCAAACCCTGCTGCGCGAATGGTTCGGCAGCGGCCTGAGGCTGCCGCGAGTGCGCTCCACCGGCGGTGTGATTCTGGTGCTGGTGCTGGTCTTCTATCCCTACGTTTACCTGTTGGCGCGTAGCGCATTCCTGGCCCAGGGCAAAGGCCTGATGGAAGCGGCGCGAGTCCTTGGGCAATCTCCGTGGCAGGCGTTCTGGCGGGTTGCATTGCCGATGGCACGCCCGGCCATTGGCGCGGGGGTGGCGCTGGCGCTGATGGAGACCCTGGCGGATTTCGGTGCGGTGTCGGTGTTCAATTTCGATACGTTCACCACCGCTATCTACAAGACCTGGTACGGCTTTTTCAGTCTCTCCACCGCTGCGCAACTGGCCAGCCTGTTGCTGTTGGTGGTGATGGTCGTGCTGTACGGCGAGCGCCGTGCCCGTGGGGCCAACCGGGCGAGCAACGAACGGCCGCGGGTCAAGGCGTTGTATCACCTGCACGGGGTCAAGGCGCTGGCGGCCATGAGCTGGTGTGGTCTGGTGTTCGCCTGCGCCTTCGTCATTCCCGTGCTGCAACTGATGGTGTGGTTCTGGCAACGCGGGCGCTTCGATCTGGATGAGCGCTACGCCGGGTTGATCATGCATACCCTGTACTTGGGTGGCATGGCGGCGTTGATCACTGTCAGCGTCGCGCTGGTGCTGGCATTTTCCCGTCGCTTGGCGCCGACCCGGGCGATCCGTTCCGGCATCAGCCTGGCCAACCTCGGCTACGCCTTGCCGGGCTCGGTGCTGGCGGTGTCGATCATGCTGGCGTTCAGCTATCTGGATCGCGAACTGGTGATCCCGCTGTCGGGCTGGCTTGGCGGCGCGGGCAAACCGCTGCTGCTGGGCAGTCTGTCGGCGTTGTTACTGGCCTATTTGGTGCGCTTCATCGCCGTGGCTTATGGGCCGCTGGAAAGCAGCCTGGCGCGAATACGGCCTTCTTTGCCCGAAGCAGCACGTAGCCTTGGCGTCAGTGGGCCACGACTGTTTTTCAAAGTGTATCTGCCGCTGCTGCTGCCGGGCACGTTGAGCGCGGCGTTGCTGGTGTTCGTCGATGTGCTCAAGGAAATGCCCGCGACCCTGCTGATGCGCCCGTTTGGCTGGGACACGCTGGCGGTGCGGATCTTTGAAATGACCAGCGAAGGCGAGTGGGCGAGGGCCTCGTTGCCGGCACTGACCCTGGTTTTGGTCGGGCTGTTGCCGGTCATCGGATTGATCAGAAGGTCGGCACATCGAAACGGCTAGGCGCCCTGTCTCGCGAATCCGTCCCGAGTTTGACGAGTGACTGTTATTGCCAGGCAAGGCGCCGTGACGAGTCATAGCTCGCTATGGCGAGGAACGGCAACGCAGCATGGCAATAACAGGCGCCGTCAAAACGGGACAGTGATTCGTGAGACAGGGTGCTGTGCCAGTCCTACACCTTGCGGCTACAATGCGCGGCATTCGGTGCGGTCCGTCTTTCAGACCGGGTCGCTGAAATCGGCTGAAAGCCTTTATTTCAAGGCATTTCATCCCGTACAGCGTCTGTCCGCACCTTCGCCACGCCCGGAAGGAGAAACCCATGGGACAGCGTACGCCTCTGTATGACCTTCATCTCGCCCTCGGCGCGAAGATGGTCGATTTTGGCGGTTGGGATATGCCTTTGCATTACGGCTCGCAGGTCGAGGAACACCATCAGGTGCGCCGCGATTGCGGGGTTTTCGATGTATCCCACATGACCGTGATCGATGTTGACGGCCCCCAGGCCAAGGCCTGGCTGCAATATTTACTGGCCAATGACGTCGAACGTCTGCACAGCCCCGGCCGTGCCTTGTACAGCGCCATGCTCAACGAGCACGGCGGCATTGTCGATGACATGATCGTCTACCGCCTCGAGGACGGTTATCGGCTGGTGGTCAACGCCTCCACCCGCAATCAGGACCTGGCCTGGATGCAGGCTCACCTCGGCGACTTCGATGTGCAGCTCAACGAGCGCTCCGAGTTGGCGATGCTGGCCATTCAAGGGCCTCACGCCCGGCATAAGATTGCCGAACTGGTGACCCAGTCCCGCAGCACACTGATCCAGCAACTCAAACCCTTCGAAGGTCAGCCCGACGGCGACTGGTTCATCGCACGTACCGGTTATACCGGCGAGGACGGTCTGGAGATCGTGCTCCCGGCCGATCAGGCGCCGGCTTTCTTCAACGATCTGGTGGGCGCAGGTATCTCACCGATCGGCCTCGGTGCGCGCGATACCTTGCGGGTCGAAGCCGGCATGAACCTCTACGGTCAGGACATTCATCAAGAAGTTTCGCCATTGGCCTCCAACATGGCCTGGAGCATTGCCTGGGAACCGGCCACGCGCCAGTTCATCGGCCGCACGGCTCTGGAAGCCGAACAGGCCGCTGGCGTGCAGCACAAACTGGTGGGTCTGGTCCTTGAAGAGCGTGGGGTTTTGCGGGCGCATCAGGTGGTTCGCATCGCCGATGTTGGCGAAGGGGAGATCACCAGTGGTAGTTTCTCTCCTACGCTTAGCAAGTCGATTGCACTGGCGCGCGTACCGGTGGCCACCGCCGACCGCGCTGAAGTGGAAATCCGTGGCAAGTGGTACCCGGTTCGAGTGGTCAAACCGACCTTCGTCCGCCACGGCAAAACCTTGATCTAACTTTTTTTGGCGGGCAATGACCGCTGATATTTTTCTTGAGGACACAGAACATGAGCGAAATCCCTGTCGACCTGCGTTTTGCCGAAAGTCACGAATGGGCCCGTCTAGACCATGATGGCGGCGTGAAAGTGGGTATTTCAGACCATGCTCAGGAAGCCTTGGGTGATGTGGTGTTCGTCGAACTGCCGGAAATCGGCAAAGTGTTCGCTGCCGGTGAGACTGCGGGTGTCGTCGAGTCGGTCAAGGCTGCGTCGGATATCTACTCGCCGGTCTCCGGTACAGTCATTGCCGTCAACGAAGAGTTGGCCAACAGCCCGGAACTGGTCAACAGCGCGCCTTATGACAGCTGGTTCTTCAAACTTGAGCCAAGCGATACCTCTGAGCTGAACAACCTGCTCGACCCGGTGGGCTACAAGGCTGCCATCGGCGAGTAATGCCCGCCTTCGCAGGAGCTGCCTTTGGCAGCTCCTGCGAAGGTCGAATCAAGGCCGCAAGGCGGTTTTCACCGCAGCCACCGAACGCTCGACATCCGCTTTATCCATGGCCGTGAACATCGGTAGCGAGACGATCAGTCGTCCGACCCGTTCGGCTACCGGGAACATGCCTTCCTTGAACCCGCGTTCGCGGTAAAGGCTCAGCAGGTGAATCGGCGGGTAGTGATAGCCGATACCCACTCCCAGCGCCTGCATCTGCTCCATGAAAGTAGCCCGTGCCGGTTTGCCATCCTGGCGTTCCGGGAGTACCAGTTGGAACAAATGCCAATTGCTGTTCGCGAAATCCGCCGGGGGCAGTTGAGCACCGTATTGCGCTTCGAAGTCCTCGCCGAAGCAAGCGAAGTAATGTTTGGCCAGCTCACGACGATGAGCGGTGATCGCTTCGATGTGGGCAAATTGACCCAGGCCAATGGCTGCCGCGACATCGGTCATGTTGAACTTGCCGCCCAGCACATCAACGTCCAGCCCGTCGAAACCACTGCGGGTGACACCCTGCAAGCGGTACTTTTCCGCCAGCCGCGCTTCCTCGGCATTGTTCAGTACAAGGCAACCGCCCTCCGAACAGGTGACGTTCTTGTTCGCCTGGAAACTGAAGGACACGAAATCGCCAGTCGCACCGATTCGCTGCCCGTTCCAGCTCGAACCCAATGCTTGAGCCGCATCTTCCACCACTCGCAAACCATGCTTTTTTGCAATCGCATAAAGGCGCGCCATGTCCACGGGCAGTCCGGCGAGAAACACCGGGATGATGGCTTTGGTGCGCGGGGTAATTGCAGCTTCAAGCTGCGCCAGGTCGATATTGCGGGTGACCGGGTCGATGTCGGCAAACACTGGTGTAGCGCCAACTTCCAGAATCACGTTGGCGGTGGCTACCCAGGAAATCGGCGTGGTGATCACTTCATCGCCCGGTCCGACTCCGGCAATTCGCAACGCGATCTCCATGGTGCAGGTGCCGGAATTGAACGTACGCACCGGGCGCCCGCCAAAATATTCCGAGAGTTGCGCTTCAAAAGCCTGCACCTTGGGGCCACTGGTAATCCAGCCCGAGCGCAGCACATCGCTGACAGCGGCAATCGTGGCTTCATCAATGGTGGGTTTGGAGAAGGGCAGGAAAGACAGTTGGCTCATAAATGTAGTTACCCGATCAGCGAACGTTTGTAGGCGCCGAGGATGATGATACGGATTGTCCAATAGCGCCACGCCATCCGTGCGGGTATCGACTGCTATGCTGGTTTGACCGTATTGCATCGACGCTGAGCGCCAGTCAAGAGAGAGCCCGTCATGTCCCAGTTGCCGTCCTTGAGTCAGTTACGCGATCCCAATGTCTTCCTGCGCCGCCACCTCGGGCCCGATGCCGCCGAGCAGCAGGCGATGCTCGACAGCCTCGGCCTTGGCAGCCGGGTCGAGCTGATCGAGCAGACGGTGCCGCCGGGAATCCGCCTCAACCGACCGCTGGACCTGCCGCCCGCCCTCGACGAAGAAGCCGCGCTGGCCAAGCTGCGCAGCTACGCCGAACAGAATCAGGTCTGGACCAGCCTGATCGGCATGGGTTACCACGGCACCCTCACGCCGGCCGTCATCCTGCGCAACGTGCTGGAAAACCCCGGTTGGTACACCGCTTATACGCCGTATCAACCGGAGATTGCTCAGGGCCGTCTCGAAGCGTTGCTGAATTTCCAGCAGATGACCATCGACCTGACCGGCCTGGAACTGGCCAATGCCTCGCTGCTGGATGAAGCCACGGCGGCGGCCGAAGCCATGGCCCTGGCCAAGCGGGTCGCCAAATCCAGGAGCAACTTGTTTTTCGTCGATCACAATTGCCATCCACAAACCATTTCCGTGGTGCGGACCCGGGCCGAAGGGTTCGGTTTCGAGCTAATCATCGACGCTGTGGATAACTTGAAACAGCACCAGGTGTTCGGCGCGCTGCTGCAATATCCGGACACCCACGGTGAAGTGCGCGATCTTCGTCCGCTGATTGATCACCTGCATGCCCAGCAGGCCCTGGCCTGTGTGGCGACCGATCTGCTGAGCCTGTTGTTGCTGACCCCGCCAGGGGAACTGGGCGCCGACGTGGTGTTCGGTTCATCTCAGCGATTCGGCGTGCCCATGGGTTACGGCGGCCCCCACGCCGCGTTTTTTGCCAGCCGTGATGAATACAAACGGGCGATTCCCGGGCGGATCATCGGTGTGTCGAAAGACGCTCGCGGCAACGTCGCGCTGCGCATGGCCCTGCAAACCCGCGAGCAACACATTCGTCGGGAGAAGGCCAACTCGAACATCTGCACCGCCCAGGTGCTGCTGGCCAATATCGCCAGTTTTTACGCGGTCTACCACGGTCCGGAAGGTCTCAAACGGATTGCCCAGCGCGTGCACCGACTGACCTGCATCCTCGCTGCCGGCCTGGAGCGCCACGGCATCACACGTCTGAACCCACACTTCTTCGACACGCTGACCCTGGAGGTCGGCGGCACTCAGACGGCGATCATCGAAAGTGCCCAGGCGGCGCAGATCAATCTGCGCATTCTCGGCCGTGGGCAACTGGGCCTGAGCCTCGACGAAACCTGTGACGAAAGCACCGTGGCGAAACTGTTCGATGTGTTCCTGGGTGCCGACCATGGGCTCGACGTCGACGAACTGGACGCTGAAACCCTGGTGTCCGGCATTCCCGCAGAGTTGCAGCGCACGACGCCTTATCTGCGTCATCCGGTGTTCAGCACTCATCACAGCGAAACCGAAATGCTGCGTTACCTCAAGCAGCTGGAGAACAAGGACCTGGCGCTCAACCAATCGATGATCCCGCTGGGCTCCTGCACCATGAAGCTCAATGCCACCAGCGAAATGATCCCCATCACCTGGCCACAGTTCGCCAACCTGCACCCATTCGTGCCGAAAGAGCAGGTGGTGGGTTATTCGTTGATGATCGAGGAACTGGAACGCTGGCTCTGCGCGATCACCGGTTTCGATGCCATCTGCATGCAACCCAATTCAGGCGCTCAGGGCGAGTACGCCGGGTTGCTGGCGATCCGCAAATATCATGAGAGCCGCCATCAGGGCGCGCGGGATATTTGCCTGATTCCGTCTTCGGCCCACGGCACCAACCCGGCTTCGGCGCAAATGGCCGGGATGCAGGTGGTGATCGTCGAGTGCGACGAGGCGGGCAATGTCGATCTGGATGACCTGAGAGCAAAAGCCGCGGAAGCGGGGGACAACCTCGCCTGCCTGATGGCGACGTATCCTTCGACCCACGGGGTATACGAGGAAGGCATCAGCCAGATCTGTGAAGTTATCCACAGCCATGGCGGTCAGGTGTACATGGATGGTGCCAACCTCAACGCGCAGGTCGGATTGGCGCGACCGGCAGATATCGGTGCCGACGTGTCGCACATGAACCTGCACAAAACCTTCTGCATTCCCCATGGCGGTGGTGGGCCGGGCATGGGGCCGATCGGAGTCCGGGCGCACCTGGCGCCGTTCGTCGCCAATCACCCGGTGGTGCCGATCGACGGCCCGCTGCCGGAGAACGGCGCGGTGAGTGCGGCCCCCTGGGGCAGTGCAAGTATTTTGCCCATCAGCTGGATGTACATCGCCATGATGGGGCCGCAACTGGCGGATGCGAGTGAGGTGGCGATCCTCGCCGCGAATTACCTGGCGCAGCATTTGTCCGGGGCATTCCCGGTGCTCTACACCGGGCGCAATGAGCGAGTGGCCCACGAATGCATCCTCGATTTACGACCGCTCAAGGCGCAGACCGGGATCAGTGAAGAGGACGTTGCCAAGCGGCTGATGGACTACGGCTTCCATGCGCCGACCATGTCGTTCCCGGTACCGGGAACGTTGATGGTCGAACCGACCGAGAGTGAGTCGAAGGCGGAACTGGACCGTTTCATCGGCGCGATGCTGAGTATCCGCGCGGAAATCACCGAAGTGCAGAACGGCAACTGGCCGGCGGAGGACAATCCGTTGAAGCGCTCACCACATACCTTGGCTGATATCACTGGCGTTTGGGAGCGGCCGTACAGCATCGAGCAGGCGGTAACGCCGGATGCTCACACCAAGGCCCATAAGTACTGGCCGGTGGTGAACCGTGTGGACAATGTCTACGGTGACCGCAACCTGTTTTGCGCGTGTGTGCCGGTGGACGAATATCGCTGAAGTCGCTGGCCCCTGTATCGCACGCAAAAAAATGCCGCTCATATGAGCGGCATTTTGTTAAGCAACGAACCTTACTTCGAGGCGATGGCATTCTTCGCCAGGATGGCGTTCGCCAGTTCCATGTCCGTGGCTTGCAGGCCAGGGTTGTCGGCACGAACTTTCTGTATGGCGGCTTCCAGATAGGGGCCGCGAATGGCGCCGTCACTGGCGACAAAGCTGCCGGCGTCGTCCTGAGCGGCGACGACCAACTTGTGATCCCTGGAGGTCAGGTAGGACGTACCGGTGGTGGCACCGGAAGTAAGGACGTTACGCAAAAAGCTGTCATCAGCCATCGCCGAACCGACTTGAAGGGACAACACGGCGAAGGTAGCGACAGCAAGTTTGAGACGCATAAAAGGTGACTCCACTGGGTTTTAACTGCGGGCTTTGATTGCCAATAACCCAAACGAGTTCCGTGACGTTAGTCGGCTCGCTCCACCAGTAAAATCGCCCCTTGTTGCCCGACCACCCGAACACGGCTGCCGGATGCGGTATCAGGCCCTCGGGCCATCCACACGCCGTCGGCGACCTTGATCTTGCCGCGGCCGTTAACAATCGCTTCGCTGACCACGAACACCTTGCCGATCAGCTCTTGCCCTCGCAGGTTCAGGTTCGGCTGATCGCTGGCCCGCACCACACTGCGCTGACGTCTCCACCAGTACAGGGCGGTGAGGATCGAAAAGACGGCAAACAACAACACCTGCAATTCCCAGGGCAAGCCCGGTATCAAGAACGTCAGCACGCCGACGGAGGCGGCTGCCATGCCGATCCACAGCAGATAACCCCCGGCGCCGAACACCTCGAGGATCAGCAACAGCGTGCTCAGGGCCAGCCAGCTCCAGAACGAAAACAGTTCCATGGGGAGCGACCTCAGCCTTTCTTGCCGTCGAAGGTGGCCTTGACGATTTCGCCGATGCCACCGACTGCACCGATCATCGAACCGGCTTCGAGCGGCATCAGGATCACTTTGCTGTTGTTGGCCGAGGCCAGTTTGCCCAAGGCATCGATGTACTTCTGTGCGACGAAGTAGTTGACCGCCTGCACGTTACCGCCGGCGATGGCTTCGGACACCACTTTGGTGGCCTGGGCTTCGGCCTGGGCCTGACGTTCCCGGGCTTCGGCTTCGAGGAAGGCCGCCTGACGGCTGCCCTCGGCTTCGAGAATCTGCGCCTGCTTCTTGCCTTCGGCGGTGAGGATCGCCGAGGCGCGCAAACCTTCGGCTTCCAGAATCTGTGCGCGTTTGATCCGCTCGGCTTTCATTTGCCCGGACATGGCCGCCATCAGGTCGGCGGGCGGGCTGATGTCCTTGATCTCGATCCGGGTGATCTTGATGCCCCACGGTGCGGTGGCTTCGTCGACGGTGCGCAGCAGTTTTTCGTTGATGTTGTCGCGCTGGCTGAGCATCGCGTCCAGCTCCATGGACCCGAGTACGGTACGGATATTGGTTTGCAGCAGATTGCGCACGGCATGTTCGAGGTTGTTCACCTCGTAGGCGGCCTGGGCGGTGTTGACCACCTGGAAGAAGCATACGGCGTCGATCTGCACGGTGGCGTTGTCGGCGGTGATGACTTCCTGGGGCGGAATGTCCAGTACGCTTTCCATCACGTTGATCTTGCGGCCGATGCGGTCCATCACCGGGATGATGATGCTCAGTCCTGGCTTGAGGGTGTTGGTGTAACGGCCGAAGCGTTCGACCGTCCATTCAAACCCTTGGGGCACCACTTTGAAGCCCATGAAAAGAATGGCCACGACCAGCGCGACGAAGAGAATCAGTGCAATGCTCATAACGGTCCCTGTCCAGTCTGGATTGAGTTGCGATGACCAGAGTGTAGGGCAAAAGGCTTGCTATGCGACTTGGAGGGGGCGGGGACTATGGCTGATACCGTCAGTGTGGCGAGGGGGCTTGTCGTAAAACCGGCAAATGCATTCTTCCTGACACAATGCGTTTGCCGAATTTAGGGCCGCTGCACGCCCCAGCGGGGGCAAGCCCCCTCGCCACAGGTTTTGCTTCCGGCGCTTTTTGCGTAGGCATTAGGGGATGCCTATTTCTGCTCACTCTGCGGTGTCACCCGCAACACCTCTTCGATCGTGGTCAAACCCGCCGCCACTTTCTGCGCCCCTGATAACCGCAAACTGCGCATGCCTTCCTTGAACGCCTGACGCCGGACTGCCAGCAAATCGGTATCTGGGTTGATCAGCGCTTTGATGCCGTCCGTCAGTTGCATGATTTCGTAAACCCCGGCACGACCGCGATAGCCGGTTTCGCGGCATTCCAGGCAACCGATGGCGCGCTGGGCATTACCTGGCAGTGGCGCTTGCCAGGGCCGGGTCAGGGTTTGCCAGTCGTCCTCGCCCAGGGTCAGCGGTGCCTTGCAGTGCGGGCACAACGTACGGACCAGGCGCTGCGCCATGACCCCGAGCACCGTGGCTTTGATCAGGTAATGCGGCACGCCGAGCTCCAGCAGGCGGCTGATGGCGCTCGGGGCGTCGTTGGTGTGCAACGTCGACAGCACCAAGTGGCCAGTGAGTGCGGCCTGAATCGCCATTTCGGCGGTTTCGAGGTCGCGGATCTCGCCGATCATGATGATGTCCGGATCTTGCCGCATCAGCGCGCGCACACCGGCGGCAAAGGTCAGGTCGATGTTGTGCTGGACCTGCATCTGATTGAACGCCGGCTCGACCATTTCGATCGGGTCTTCGATGGTGCAGAGGTTGACCTCCGGCGTCGCCAGTTTCTTGAGGGTGGTGTACAGCGTGGTGGTCTTGCCCGAACCGGTCGGCCCGGTCACCAGAATGATGCCGTTGGGTTGGCGGGTCATGTCCTGCCAACGGCGCAGGTCATCGGTGGAAAAACCCAGCTGATCGAAGTCCTTGAGCAGTACTTCCGGGTCGAAGATCCGCATGACCATCTTTTCGCCGAATGCGGTCGGTAATGTCGACAGCCGCAACTCGACTTCGCCGCCATCCGGGGTTTTGGTTTTGACCCGTCCGTCCTGGGGTTTGCGTTTTTCCGCGACGTTCATCCGCCCCAGGCTTTTCAGGCGGCTGACGATGGCCATGGTCACCTGCGGCGGGAATTGATAGACGTTGTGCAGCACGCCGTCGATGCGAAAGCGCACCGTGCCTTGCTCGCGCCGGGGTTCGATGTGGATATCGCTGGCCCGTTGCTGGAACGCGTACTGGAACAGCCAATCGACGATGTTGACGATGTGCGCATCGTTGGCGTCCGGCTCCTGGTCGCTGGCGCCGAGGTTGAGCAACTGTTCGAAGTTGCCCAGGGTGCTTATTTGTTGATCAGCGTTGGTGGCGCCGGTGACCGATTTAGCCAGGCGGAAAAACTCCACGCTGAAGCGCTGGATGTCCACCGGGTTGGCCACCACTCGCTTGATCGGCAACTTCAATACGTGGGTCAGGTCGGCTTCCCAGCCATTGACGTAGGGTTGGGCACTGGCCACGGTGACGGAATCGCGGTCGATGGCCACCGCCAGAATCTTGTGGCGTTGAGCGAAGGCATAGGACATCAACGGCGTAATGGCCGCGACGTTTATTTTCAGTGGGTCGATGCGCAAGTAAGGCTGGCCGGCCTGCTGGGACAACCACAGCGTCAGGCTTTCCAGATCGAGGTGTTTGCCGGGACGGCTGAGGTCGTCCAGGTGTTGGCTGGCGATGAATTCCAGCGGGTGCTGCTGACCATTTATGGCGTGACGGCGGCGGGCGTTGAGCGCGTGCTCGGCCGAATCCTGGCTGATAAAGCCTTGGGCGACCAATTCACGCAGCAAATCATTGAGGTCCAGCCAGCGGTCCTGAGTGGCGAGTTGAACGGACATGCGGGCTCCTTTTGAACAACCGTTCGCAAAGGATAGTCGCGCACCCGCAGACCGTTGGGCCACTACCCGACCAAGGCGTGACGTTTCTTTTCAGCCTGCCGCCTGAGCCGGCGCTTCCCACGCAGAATCAGCCGCTTGCAGGTTCACCGAGCAGACGCTGATCAGGTTACGTAATTTTTCCGCGATCACTTGGGCACGGTGCCAGCTCAGGCCGTCCATGACGATGTCGATCGACAGCAGATCGTCCATGCGCTGCACGTTGACCTGTTGCGGCGTCAGAAACTGCAGGGCGAACAGGTTGAGCGCCCGGCACAGCAAATCCGGCTCGGCCTCGGCCAGTAGTTGGTAATGAACGCGGCAGTGGGCATTGCTGACGTTCCAGACATCGGCGCGGGCGGGCAGGGTGTTTACGGCTTCAAGAGGCGGCATGGTCGGGCTCCAAAATCACTGGAGAAATTTTTACATTCGGTGCCGGGTATTTCTTATCTATGATGGGGCTTATTGACGGTTTATCGAATCGATCAATTCAAGATCATATTATTTTCAGGTTTTTCTATGCACAGCGAGTTGGATGGCTACGACCGCAAGATTCTCGCGTTGCTGCAAGAGGACGCTTCGCTCTCCAGCGCGCAGATCGCCGAACAGGTGGGGCTCTCGCAGTCGCCGTGCTGGCGGCGGATTCAGCGGATGAAAGAGGAGGGGATCATTCGCGGTCAGGTGACATTGCTCGACCGCAAGAAAATCGGCCTGAACACGCAGATCTTCGCCGAGATCAAACTCAACGCCCACGGACGTTCGAACTTCACCGAATTCACCGAGGCGATTCGCGGCTTTCCCGAAGTGCTGGAATGTTATGTGCTGATGGGGGCGGTGGATTTCCTGCTGCGGATCGTCACGGCGGACATCGAAGCTTATGAGCGCTTCTTCTTCGAGAAGCTGTCGATGGTGCCGGGGATACAGGAGGTCAACTCGATCGTGGCTTTATCCGAAATTAAGTCCACGACGAGTTTGCCGGTGTTGCGCTGACTGACGTGTCAGAGGGCTTTTGTGGCGAGGGGGCTCGCCCCCGTTCGGCTGCGAAGCAGTCGTAAACCCAGCCAACCCGTTATGCCTGATGCACCGCGTTGGCTGGTTTTGGGAGTCCTTCGGCCTCCAACGGGGGCAAGCCCCCTCGCCACAGGGTATTTACAGGCGCAGCAAAGTCTTCCAGGCGCGGTTCTGATACACCGCAATCGCCTGCTGCTTACGCGCATCCAGCGATTCATCAGTGATCGGTTCGTTGGCCAGTTGCGCCAGTTTGTTCAGCTCACCATACAGGCGGTCCATTTCGGGGATGTCCAGTACGTTGCGAGCGTGATGCAGCCAGGCCTGGATGCGCTCGATGCGCGGCAGCTGTTCGGCCAGGTCTTCCGGCTGTTGCTGGTAACGCTGCAATTGCAGCGAGTTGGCTTCTTCGCCCAGCAGGCGTGGCAGCCAGCTAGCCAGTTGTGCTGCGCCCTGGCGATTGCCGCGGGTATTGCGATCGGCGGCCCAGGTGCGGGCCAGCAACCAGCGCGATGTGTTCAGCGAAAACAGGCCCCAGCGCGGGTCTTCGAGTTCTTCGAGGAACTGCTCCGGCGCGGCTTTGCGCACGTCTTCGTCGTCCAGGCCGGCCTGTACCAGCGGGCGCCAGTCTTCCAGCAAGGCGTCCAGCGCGACCCGCAGATCGTGAGTCGACTGACGCGGTGCGGCCTGACCGAGGCTGCTGATCAGCGCGCGCATTTCAGCGAGGTTCTCGACCCAGTCCTGCAACAGGCGCCAGTGGCCATTGAAACGATACTGCTCGGCCAAGCGCTGGCTGCTGCTCAGCAAATGCCAGCTCAGGGCGGCGAACGCATCGTCCAGCGGCATTTCGGCGGTGATCTGCGGTGCTGGCAAGCTCAGCGAGTAGCTGTTGGCGTCGAACAGGCGATAACCGCGTTCGGCCTTGCTGATGTCGCATGGCATCAGCGGCAGGGTGGCAGCCAGTTCGGCGGCCAGCTCCAGCAGCGCGGCCGGTTCGCCTTCGCGCAGTTCCAGTTCCAGCTCGCAGATTTCTTCTTTCTGCTTGCCGACCACTACGTGGCCCAGGTCCAGTGCGGCTTCGATGACCACTTTGGTCTTGCCACGGCCCCAGGCGATTTCTGCGCGTTCGCGAACGAAATCGGTGGTGAAGATGGCTTTCAGGGCTTTCTTGTCCAGCTCGGCCAGTTCTTCGGGCCAGCATTCGCCGTCGAGCTTTTTCACGTCGAGTTTGGCTTTGGCCAGGGGCCAGTCGTACTCGTGACGCTCGGACAGACCGGCGACGCTCTGGCCACGGGTCTTGAGGGTCTGAATCACTTCGTCGCCATCGCGGCGCAGGCGCAGGGCAACCTTGGCGCGGGCCAGGTCGCGCTCGGGCGTGTCGAAGTACTGGTTCATCAACTCACGGCGTTCCCAGCCACTTTTGTTGCGTTTTTTCAGTAACGGGTGCTCGCGCAGGGCGGCGAGGGTTTCGCGGCTGACGCGGAGTTTGATTTCGGTTTCTTTCTGCATGGCCGGAAAATCCAGGATCGGGAGCGCAGCCGGGGGAATGTGTGGCTGCCAAGGTCGTGCAGTGTACAGGACTGAAGAGGTGTAGGGTCTGTTGACACTTGGTGACGCCGTGGCGGTTTATTCCTGTCGCCGGATGGTTCTATGATGGACTTCAATTCGGGAGTTGGGAGTCAGCGATGCCTTTGCCGTCCATGAGAGATCAGTTCGCTGCGCTGATCGCCGCGCCGTCCGTCAGCTGTACCCAACCCAGCCTGGACCAAACCAATCGCCCGGTCATCGACTTGTTGGCGACGTGGCTCGGGGATCTGGGTTTTGCCTGCGACATCCAACAGGTCAGCCCCGGCAAATTCAACCTGCTGGCCAGTTTCGGTTCCGGTCCCGGTGGCCTGGTGTTGGCCGGTCACAGCGATACAGTGCCGTTCGACGCGGCGCTGTGGCAGACCGATCCGCTGAAACTGACGGAAGTGGACGGCCGCTGGGTCGGCTTGGGCAGTTGCGACATGAAGGGCTTTTTCGCCTTGGCCATCGAAGCTGTCAAACCCTTGCTCGACCAGCCGTTCAAACAGCCGCTGCTGATTCTTGCGACCTGCGATGAAGAAAGCTCGATGTCCGGTGCGCGTGCCTTGGCCGAAGCCGGGCGGCCACTAGGTCGCGCGGCGGTGATCGGCGAGCCGACGGGGCTGAAGCCGATCCGCCTGCACAAAGGCGTGATGATGGAACGCATCGACATCCTCGGCCAAAGCGGTCATTCCTCGGACCCAAGCCTTGGCCACAGCGCCCTCGAAGCCATGCACGATGCCATCGGCGAACTGCGCGGCTTGCGCCTGGCGTGGCAGCGCGAGTTCCGCAACCCGCAATTCAGCGTGCCGCACCCGACGATGAACTTCGGTTGCATCCACGGTGGTGACAATCCCAACCGCATCTGCGGCCAGTGTTCGCTGGAATTCGACCTGCGGCCGTTGCCGGGGATGGACCCCAAAGCCTTGCGCGCGGCGATTTTGCAGAAGCTCAACCCGATCGCCGAACGGCATAAGGTGAAGATCGATTACGCGCCGCTGTTCCCCGAAGTGCCGCCGTTCGAGCAGGCCGAGGACTGCGAATTGGTGAGGATCGCCGAAAAGCTCACCGGCCATCGCGCCGAAGCAGTGGCATTTGGCACGGAAGCGCCTTATCTTCAGCGCCTTGGCTGTGAAACAGTGGTATTGGGCCCCGGCGACATTGCCTGCGCGCACCAGCCGGGGGAGTACCTCGAAATGTCACGTTTGCAGCCTACCGTGCATCTATTACGTCAACTGATTGAACATTACTGCCTGACGCCGGCATCACTCGTATAAATTGCCAGTGTCACAACCCGTACTTATGAGGAGAGCGCGCGTGTCGCCAAGCCTGTTCCGACGATAACCATCAGCCCGCTGTGCGTTTACTGCGTTACTCTTTTTTCGGCTGCTATTTATTACAGGCCCAGGTTCATGCCCGAATACGTCAATTGGCTTCGTCACGCTTCGCCTTACATCAACGCCCACCGCGATTGCACCTTCGTCGTCATGCTGCCCGGCGACGGCGTTGAGCACCCGAACTTCGGCAACATCGTCCACGACCTGGTGCTGCTGCACAGCCTGGGTGTGCGACTGGTGCTGGTTCATGGTTCGCGCCCGCAAATTGAAACCCGCCTCGCCGCTCGCGGCCTGACCCCGCATTACCACCACGGGATGCGCATCACTGATGCGGCGACCCTGGAGTGCGTGATCGATGCGGTCGGTCAACTGCGTATTGCCATCGAAGCGCGGCTGTCCATGGACATGGCCTCATCGCCAATGCAGGGCTCGCGCCTGCGGGTGGCCAGCGGCAATCTGGTCACTGCGCGGCCGATCGGCGTACTCGAAGGTGTCGACTATCACCACACCGGCGAAGTGCGCCGGGTCGACCGCAAGGGCATCAATCGCCTGTTGGACGAACGCTCCATCGTGCTGTTGTCGCCTTTGGGTTACTCGCCGACCGGTGAGATCTTCAACCTCGCGTGCGAAGACGTCGCTACCCGCGCGGCCATCGACTTGGGTGCAGACAAACTGCTGCTGTTTGGCGCCGAACTCGGCCTGCTGGATGAAAATGGTCGTCTGGTTCGTGAACTGCGTCCGCAACAAGTGCCGGCGCATTTGCAACGGCTGGGCAGCAACTATCAAGCCGAGCTGCTGGACGCGGCCGCCGAGGCGTGCCGGGGCGGGGTGGCACGCAGTCACATCGTCAGCTATGCCGAAGATGGAGCGCTATTGACCGAACTGTTCACCCGTGACGGTGGCGGTACGCTGGTGGCCCAGGAGCAATTCGAAGTGGTGCGCGAGGCGGCCATCGAGGACGTCGGTGGTTTGCTGGACTTGATCAGCCCGCTGGAAGAGCAGGGCATTCTGGTGCGCCGTTCCCGCGAGGTATTGGAGCGTGAGATCGAGCAGTTCAGCGTGGTCGAACGCGAAGGTATGATCATCGCCTGCGCGGCGCTGTATCAGATCGCCGATTCGGATGCCGGGGAGCTGGCGTGTCTGGCGGTGAACCCGGAGTACCGTCATGGCGGTCGCGGCGATGAATTGCTGGAACGCATCGAAACCCGCGCCCGGGCACAGGGCTTGAAGACCTTGTTCGTGCTGACCACCCGGACCGCCCACTGGTTCCGTGAGCGGGGCTTCGTGCCCAGCAGCGTCGAACGTCTGCCGTCGGCGCGGGCGTCGTTGTACAACTATCAGCGTAATTCGAAGATCTTCGAAAAAGCCCTCTGACTGAGAGGCTGTCTGTGTTGGCTTTTGTGGCGAGGGAGCTTGCTCCCGCTGGGCAGCGAAGCGGCCCCAAAACCAGCGAACGCGTTATGACTGATTCACCGCGTTGTTGGATTGGGGGAGTCCTGCGGCCTCCAGCGGAAGCAAGCTTCCTCGCCACAGGTTTTGCGTTTTACTCGGTGATGTATTTCGCGCTGACATACGGCGAATAATCCGGCAGCACTGTTTCTACCTTCCCTTGCTCCTTCAAGAACTTCGCCGTCTCGCCAATCGCCTTGGCTGTGCCGCCGTCCAGCAGCGCAGTGGTCTGTTGTGCCTTGGCGTCCGGGAATGCGGAACCGGCTAACAGTTCCGGCACATCGGAGGCATTGGCACCGGTCAATTTGGCGATTTTCTGCACCGGTACCGAATCGGCGGTCCAGCTGTCTTTATGGGCGGCATAGTCGGCGAACGAGTCCAGGGTGACCTTGGCAAATCGGGCTACGACCTCAGGATGCTTCTCGGCGTAATCCTTGCGAGCGACCCACACCTCGAAGGTCGGCGCGCCCCATTGTCCGACCTCGGCAGCATCGGTCAACGTCTTGCCAGTCTTGCGGATTTCCCCCAGCGCCGGCGACCAGACAAACGCCCCATCGATGTCGCCACGCTTCCAGGCCGCGGCGATTTCGGCTGGTTGCAGGTTCACCACTTTGACTTTCGAAGCGTCCAGGCCCCAGTGCTTCAGCGCACCGAGCAGGCTGTAGTGAGAGGTGGAAACGAAGGGTGTGGCGATGGTCTTTCCGATCAGATCTTGCGGTTTATCGATGCCGCTGCCATTGCGCACCACGAGTGCTTCGGCGGCGTTGATCTGGGCGGAAACAATGAACGCGACAATCGGCAGGTTGCGCGAAGCGGCGGCCGCCAGCGGGCTTGAACCAAGATTGCCGATTTGCACATCGCCAGACGCAATGGCAGTGACCACCTCCGGGCCACTGTTGAAACGGCGCCAATCGATGTTCTGGCCAATGGTTTTCTCGTAAACACCGTCGGCCTGGGGGACTTTGCTGGGGTCGATACCGGTTTGATAGCCGACCGTGAGATTCGCCGCCTGGGCGGAAAAAGAAAATATTATCGACACACAAACTGTAACAAATTGACTGGATAGTGCGCGTTTAGCCATGATGGCGTCGCCTTTTCGAAAGTGATTGACGTGTGGGGGATGCGCCAACGCTAGTCGATCTAAAAAAAGGCAAGCAAATACCATTTAGGAATTAGCTTATGGGCCGATACCTTGTGTCCCGGTGGGGGTCATTTCTAGTGAGCTATATTCCTAAACGGCATTAAAAAGAATGAAATAATTCTTTTTGGGTTTATGTGAAAATCATTACCCTGCAGGGACCAAAATCACTGCGGTTAGACCTTGGTCGTAGATACACATGGTTACGATTGACTTGTCAGTCACGGTCCGGTGCTAATCGCGCATCTGTGGATCTGGGGCGTTAGACCCGAGACCAAAGAACACAAAAATTAGAACGAGAGGAGCGAAACAATGAATAAGTCCACCTTGGCCCTGGCTGTGGCCGTAGGGGTTTTGGCGCAGCAGGCAGGCGCCGCCGGTTTCATCGAAGACAGCAAGGCCACATTGGGGCTGCGCAACTTTTACATCAACACCGATAACCGCGATTCGGCTGCCCGCACCGCTGCGGGCGTTCAGAGCAAAAACGAAGAATGGGGCCAAGGCTTCGATCTGCGTTTCACCTCGGGCTACACACAAGGCACCGTTGGCTTCGGTATTGATGCTATCGGCCTGCTGGGCGTGCGTCTGGATTCGGGCGGCGGCACCAACGGCGCTACTGCTACCTCTTATGGCGGCACTGTTTTCCCAAGCAAATCCAACGGCGAAGCGGTTGATAACTTCTCCAGCCTGGGCCTGACTGCGAAAGCCAAGATCTCCCAGACCGAACTGAAGTTGGGCACCCTGCAGCCAAAACTGCCGGTAATTGTGACCAACGATGGTCGTCTGCTGCCGCAAACCTTCCAGGGCGGTCAGATCACCTCGAACGAAATCAAAGACCTGACACTGGTCGGCGGTCAGATCGAACACGCCAAGGGCCGTAACTCCAGCAACAACGAAGAGTTGTCGATCGCTGGTGCAAACACGCGCGGTACTGGCTTCCGTGACAGCAACAAGTTCATCTACGGTGGCGGTGACTACAAAATCACCAAAGACCTGACTGCCCAGTACTACTACGGCAACCTGGAAGACTTCTACAAGCAACACTTCCTGGGCCTGGTTCACAACTGGTCGATCGGTCCTGGTGTGTTGAAGTCTGACTTGCGTTACTTCAACAGCTCTGATGACGGTGCCAACGGTCACGACTCGGCTTATTTCAGCTCCGGTAACTATGAGGGCTTCCGCTCCGGTCGCGGTAAAGTCGACAACAACCTGTACAGCGGCCTGTTCCTGTACTCCGTTGCCGGTCACACCTTCGGTGGCGGTTATCAGGTCAGCAACGGCAGCAGCGACTTCCCTTGGCTGAACCAGGGTGACGGCTCGTCGGCTTACATTACTACCGACAGCCAGATCGCCAAGTTCGCCCGTGCCGGCGAACGTACCTGGCAAGCTCGCTACTCGTATGACTTCGCCAAGGTTGGCCTGCCAGGCGCTACTGCCGGCATCGTTTACCTGCGTGGCGACAACATTGACACCGTGGGTACCAACGGTCGCGAGAACGGTTCCGGTAATTCCGAGTGGGAACGCGACCTGACCCTGGCTTACGTAGTACCAGAAGGTCCGCTGAAAAACCTGGGCGTCACCTGGAAAAACGCCATGTGGCGCAACGATGTTCCGGGCGCTCGCGACCAGGACGAAAACCGTCTGATCGTCAGCTACTCGATCCCGCTGTTGTAATAGCGCTCGCGTAACCGACGTAAAAAAGCCCCGCCCGGCATCACGCCGGGCGGGGCTTTTGCGTTTTCAAGGTGGGCTCACCCCCGTAAACCCTCCTTGAAATTCCCTCTTTTGCAGCAACTCAAGGCCTTCTCGAACCTTGTGATCGATGTTCGTTCCGATGACCGTCGAGGTCCAGTGAACAGATTTTTAATATTCGTTTACGATCTAAATAAATCGATATTTATTCTTTTTAATTCAATGGCAACACAGGCACAGTTGAGCTCAACAAGCACTCACCAGGAGCAGCACCATGAGCCTCAGACTTGGCGATATCGCCCCCGATTTCGAACAGGATTCCAGCGCGGGCACCCTCCGTTTCCATGAATGGCTGGGCGATAGCTGGGGTGTGTTGTTTTCCCATCCAGCGGACTTTACGCCGGTGTGCACCACCGAACTGGGTTTCACCGCCAGGCTCAAGGATGAATTTGCCCAGCGCGGCGTCAAAGCCATCGCCTTGTCCGTGGACCCGGTGGACTCGCACCACAAGTGGATCGAGGATATCAACGAAACCCAGAACGCCATTGTCAACTTCCCGATCCTCGCCGATGCGGACCGTAAAGTGTCCGACCTGTACGACCTGATCCATCCGAATGCCAACGACACCCTGACCGTGCGCTCGCTGTTTGTGATCGATCCGAACAAGAAGATTCGGCTGACCATCACTTACCCGGCGAGTACCGGCCGCAACTTCAATGAAATCCTGCGGGTGATCGATTCGCTGCAGCTCACCGACAACTACAAGGTAGCCACCCCGGCTAACTGGCAGGACGGTGATGAGGTGGTGATCGTGCCATCGCTCAAGGATGAAGACGAAATCCAGCGACGTTTTCCCAAGGGTTATCGCGCAGTGAAGCCGTACCTGCGCCTTACGCCACAACCGAATCGTTAAATTGTACCGACCCTTGTAAGGAGCGAGGCTTGCCCGCGAAGGCGTCTTTGGGAGTACCAGAGATACCGAGTCGTACCGTTCGCGGGCAAGCCTCGCTTCCTGCAAGGGGTGCACACATTCACCAAAGCAGGGGATTTTGGGCCGTTTCTACGGCCTTTTTTTGTCCTGGAAAAAGCAGTTTTGTATAGAGCAATAATGCATAACTAAATGAATAAATATGATTTATAGATATATGACTCACCTGTTAAGGTCACTCCATCAAAGCGAGATCGCAAGCCGCGAATCGCCAACACCATTCAAAGGAATTGTCTGAATGCTGGTCGTCTCACTCGGTGGCAGTCCCAGCCCACGCTCCCGCTCCGGAGTTTTGCTGGACTGCTCCAAGCGCTGGTTGCAAGAGCAAGGTGTGGAAGTGGTGAGTTACCAGGTAAGGGATTTCCCGGCCGACGATTTGCTGCATGCCCGCTTCGACAGCCCGAAGGTGATCGATCTGTTGCAACAGATTGAAAACGCCGATGGCTTGCTGATCGCCACACCGGTTTACAAAGCGTCGTTCTCTGGCGCGCTGAAAACCGTACTTGATCTGCTGCCCGAACGCGCCCTGAGCCACAAGGTCGTTCTGCCGATGGCAACCGGTGGCAGCATCGCCCACATGCTGGCGGTGGATTACGCCCTCAAGCCGGTGCTGTCGGCGTTGAAGGCCCAGGAGATGTTGCAGGGGATTTTCGCCGTGGACAGCCAGATCGCTTACGGCGAAGGCAGCGCCCAGGCGCAGTTGGCACCAGAGCTTGCGCAACGATTGTTTGAAGCGCTGGAAGCGTTTTTCAGCGCCATGGCCCGACGGCCCAAGCCGCTCGATCCGCACCTGTTGAACGAGCGTTTGTTGAGTGCTCGCTGGAGCATTTAAGCCAGCCCTCAAGCCACATCTGAATTTGAAGTACTCCACCTTACTGGCCCGCTAACGGGCAAGCAGGTGCAGCCAAAACCCAACTGCAAAAAGGAGAGCGCTATGCGCACTGTCATTTTGCGTCGTGGTCTGGTCGCTCTGTTTGCTGCGGCTGTCACCTTCGGCGCCATTACTCAAGCTCAGGCCGAGACACTCCGGATCGGCTATCAAAAATACGGCACTTTAGTGCTGCTCAAAGCCAAAGGCACACTGGAAAAACGTCTCTCCGCCCAAGGCGTGGACGTGCAATGGACTGAGTTCCCCGGTGGCCCGCAACTGCTCGAAGGCCTGAACGTCGGCTCCATCGACTTTGGCGTCACCGGCGAAACGCCGCCAGTGTTCGCCCAGGCGGCCGGCGCCGATCTGCTCTACGTCGCTTATGAACCGCCTGCGCCCCACAGCGAAGCGATCCTGGTGCCGAAGGACTCGCCGATCAAATCGGTGCAGGAGCTCAAGGGCAAGAAAGTCGTGCTCAACAAAGGCTCCAACGTGCACTACCTGTTGGTGCGTGCGCTTGAAGATGCCGGCCTCAAATACACCGACATCCAGACCGTGTTCCTGCCGCCGGCCGATGCCCGCGCCGCGTTCGAGCGTGGCAGTGTCGATGCCTGGGTGATCTGGGATCCGTACCAGGCCGCCGCCGAACAGCAACTGCAAGCGCGCACCCTGCGTGATGGTAAAGGCATCGTCGACAACCATCAGTTCTACCTGGCGACCAAGCCTTACGCGCAGAAAAATCCTGAAGTGATCAAGACCCTGGTGGAAGAAGTGCGCGCGGTCGGCGAATGGTCCAGGGCCAATCCTGAGGACGTGACCAAACAGGTTTCGCCACTGCTTGGCTTGCCAGCGGACATCACCCTGACCTCGGTGAAACGCCAGGGTTACGGCGCGCTGTTCCTGACCCCCGACGTGGTCGCCGCCCAGCAGAAAATCGCCGACAGCTTCTACCAGCTCAAGCTGATTCCCAAGCCCTTGAGCATCAAAGATGTGATCTGGACGCCACCGGCGGCCGTGGCCAAAGCGCCGTAATCCGACTTTCCAAGGAGACCACTCCATGAGCCTCAATATTTTCTGGTTCCTGCCCACCCATGGCGACGGCCATTACCTTGGCACCGCTGAAGGCGCTCGCGCCGTGGACCACGGTTATCTGCAACAGGTCGCGCAAGCGGCGGATCGCCTGGGCTTTGGCGGGGTGCTGATTCCTACCGGTCGCTCCTGCGAAGACTCGTGGCTGGTGGCCGCATCGCTGATTCCGGTGACCCAGCGTTTGAAGTTTCTGGTCGCCCTGCGCCCCGGGATCATTTCCCCGACGGTGGCAGCGCGTCAGGCGGCGACACTGGATCGCCTGTCCGGCGGTCGAGCGCTGTTCAACCTGGTCACCGGTGGCGACCCGGAAGAGTTGGCCGGCGATGGTTTGTTCCTCAGTCACGAAGAGCGCTATCAGGCCTCGGTGGAATTCACCCGCATCTGGCGCCGGGTGCTGGAAGGTGAAACCGTTGATTACGACGGTCAGCACATCAGCGTGAAGGGCGCCAAGCTGCTTTATCCGCCGATCCAGCAACCGCGTCCGCCACTGTATTTCGGTGGCTCATCGGAAGCGGCGCAAGACCTCGCGGCGGAGCAGGTCGAAATGGTCCTGACCTGGGGCGAGCCACCCGCCGCCGTCGCGGAGAAAATCGAACAGGTTCGCGCCAAAGCGGCGAAGCTCGGACGTACCGTGCGCTTCGGTATTCGCTTGCATGTGATCGTCCGTGAAACCAACGCCGAGGCATGGCAAGCGGCGGATCGGCTGATCTCGCATCTGGACGACGACACCATCGCTCGCGCTCAAGCATCGCTGGCGCGTTTCGATTCGGTGGGCCAGCAACGCATGGCCGCCCTGCATGGCGGAAGCCGCGACAACCTGCAAGTCAGCCCCAACCTCTGGGCCGGCGTCGGCCTGGTGCGCGGTGGTGCCGGTACGGCGCTGGTGGGTGATGGTCCGACTGTGGCGGCACGCGTGAAGGAGTACGCGGACCTGGGCATCGACACGTTTATCTTCTCCGGTTATCCGCATCTCGAAGAGTCGTACCGTGTCGCTGAACTGCTGTTCCCGCACCTTGATATCGAGCGCCCGGAGCTGCCGAAAAGCGCCGGCTATGTCAGCCCGTTCGGCGAGATGGTGGCTAACGACATCCTTCCCAAAGCCGCGTCCCAGAACTGAGGCGCAGCCATGAAGAAAACAATCCACAACCTCGCGCCCTGGGTGTTGCCGATCTTGTTGCTGGCGGTATGGCAGTTGTCGGTGTCGGCGGGCTGGTTGTCGACGCGGATTCTGCCGGCGCCGATCGCGGTGATCGAAGCCGGTGTAGGCCTGGTCAGCAGCGGCGAAATCTGGACCCACCTGGCCATCAGCGGCTGGCGCGCGGCGCTCGGTTTCGTCATCGGCGGCGGCATCGGTCTTGCGTTGGGCTTCATCACTGGCCTGTCGACGTGGGGCGAACGCCTGCTCGACAGTTCGGTGCAGATGATCCGCAACGTACCGCACCTGGCGCTGATTCCACTGGTGATCCTGTGGTTCGGCATCGACGAGTCGGCGAAGATTTTTCTGGTGGCATTGGGCACATTATTCCCGATCTACCTCAACACCTATCACGGCATCCGCAACGTCGATCCGGCGCTGGTGGAAATGTCCCGCAGTTATGGCTTGTCCGGTTTCAGCCTGTTCCGTCAGGTGATTCTGCCGGGGGCGCTGCCGTCGATTCTGGTTGGAGTACGTTTTGCCCTGGGCTTCATGTGGCTGACATTGATCGTGGCGGAAACCATTTCCGCGAGCTCGGGCATTGGCTATCTGGCGATGAATGCCCGGGAGTTCTTGCAGACCGACGTGGTGGTGCTGGCGATTCTGTTGTACGCGGTACTCGGCAAGCTGGCCGACCTTGCGGCGCGTGGGCTTGAGCGTATATGGCTGCGCTGGCATCCGGCTTATCAAGTTGCCAAGGGAGGTGCCGCATGACGGCTCAACAACCTCCACGCCTGCTGCGCGGTATTCCATTGGCCGTTCGCAAGCTGCAAAAAACCTTCGGTTCGCGGCAAGTGCTGCGTGAAATCGACCTGCACATTCCGGCCGGGCAGTTTGTGGCGGTGGTCGGGCGTAGCGGCTGCGGCAAAAGTACCTTGCTGCGCTTGCTCGCCGGTCTCGACAAACCTACGGCTGGCGAGTTGTTTGCTGGCACAGCGCCGCTGAGTGAAGCCCGGGAAGACACCCGGCTGATGTTCCAGGAAGCGCGGCTGCTGCCGTGGAAAAAGGTCATCGACAACGTCGGTCTCGGGCTCAAGGGCAACTGGCGGCCGCAAGCATTGGAAGCCCTTGAGGCGGTCGGCCTGGCGGATCGCGCCCACGAATGGCCGGCAGCCTTGTCCGGCGGGCAGAAGCAACGTGTGGCCCTGGCCCGTGCGCTGATCCATCAACCGCGTCTGCTGTTGCTCGACGAACCCTTGGGCGCGCTGGATGCCTTGACCCGCATCGAGATGCAGCAATTGATCGAACGGCTCTGGCAACAGCATGGCTTCACGGTGTTGCTGGTGACCCACGATGTCAGCGAAGCGGTGGCGATTGCCGATCGGGTGATCCTGATTGAAGAGGGTGAAGTCGGCCTCGACCTGGCGGTGGAGCTGCCGCGTCCTCGGGTTCGTGGCTCCCATCGGCTGGCGGCGCTGGAAACCCAAGTGCTCAACCGCGTGCTGTCCCTGCCCGGCCAACCGCCGGAACCGGAACCTGTTTCACCATTGCCCACGCAATTGCGCTGGGCTCAGTAACTCAAGCCTCATCCTTACCCCAACGACAGGAATCAACATCATGACTATCAAAGCCATCAACGTCCGTAACCAGTTCAAAGGCTCGATCAAGGAAATCGTGCTCGGCGACGTCCTCTCCGAGATCGACGTGCAGACGGCTTCCGGAATCGTCACCTCGGTGATCACCACACGCTCGGTGAAAGAGCTGGAACTGGCGGTCGGCAGCGAAGTGATCGCGTTTGTGAAATCCACCGAGGTGTCGATCGCCAAGTTGTAAGCGTGTGCGCAAACAACAACCCCGAAGGGTGTGAGCCCTTCGGGGTTTTTGCGCGTGTCTTGAGCTCAGCGATGAGGCCAGTGTGACAGCCGCCGCAGTCAGATTGAGTGAATGCGCTTGGGTAAATACGGCGGCAGGTACAGCCCGAGATAAGCATCAAACACCCGCATCCCTTCTTCAGCCATGCGCGGGGTGATCTGCCCATGCTGCTGCACTGAGCGCGCGTACACCCGATCCCCCAGTTCCATGGCCAGTGCGAACACATCGACATCGCTGGGCAGCGTCGGCAGTTCGAAGTGATGATCGAACAGCTTGTGCATCAGATCGCCGAGTTCGATGTCGTGCTGGCGGTCGGCCTGGGTGACTTCGGTCAGGCCATGCTGGGCGAGGATCAATTGCCGGGCGGCGGCGTCTTCGCCGTAGATGGCGAGCATGCGTTGTTCCACCAGTCGCGACAGGTCGCGCCAGCCGTTGAGGGCGTTGTGGTCGATGGGGGCTTGCAGGCAGGCGCGAAACGCGGCGTGGACGTCGGCGGTCAGGGCTTCGAGCAGCGCCGGAACGCTGGCGAAAAAGTGGTAGACGGAGGAGGGCGGGATCTCGGCGCGTTCGGCGACGCTGTAGATCGACAGACTGGCCACGCCATCGGCGGCCAGCAGCGTGCGGGCGGCATCGAGTATCGAATCGATCCGGGCCTGGCTGCGTGCACGGGGTTTGCGAATGGTGGCGGTGCGCGTCATTGAAGTCTCCTGCAGGGCAGCGGGCATTGTACGCAGAGCGGGCAGATGTTCCATATCCCTGTGGCGAGGGGGCTTGCCCCCGTTGGGCTGCGTAGCAGCCCCAAAACCAGTCAATGCGGTGTGCCTGACAAAACCGTATCGCTGTTACAGGGAGTCCTTCGGCCTCCAGCGGGAGCAAGCTCCCTCGCCACAGGATTTTTGATGCCGACCATAAAAAACGCCGCAGGCTATGAAGCCGGCGGCGTTGTTTTTACTGCAGCCGCTTACACGGTATGCAGGTACCAGTTGTACTCGAGGTCGGAGATGGAGTGTTCGAACTCCTCCAGCTCGCTCTCTTTACAGGCGACGAAGATATCGATGTATTTCGGATCGATGTACTTGGCCATGACTTCGCTGTCGTCCAGCTCGCGCAATGCATCGCGCAGGTTGTTCGGCAGGCTCTGCTCGTTCTGCTCGTAGCTGTTGCCTTCCACCGGTGCGCCCGGCTCGATCTTGTTGACCAGGCCATGGTGCACGCCGGCCAGCACCGAAGCCATCAGCAGGTACGGGTTGGCATCGGCGCCGGCCACACGGTGTTCGATGCGCACCGCATCGGAGGAACCGGTCGGTACGCGGATCGCCACGGTGCGGTTGTCCAGGCCCCAGCACGGCGAGTTTGGCACGTAGAACTGTGCGCCGAAACGACGGTAGGAGTTGACGTTCGGGCAGAGGAAAGCCATCTGCGCGGGTAGGGTCTCGAGCACACCGCCGATCGCGTGACGCAGTGCGGCGTTCTGCTCGGGATCCTCGCTGGCAAAAATGTTTTTGCCTTCTTTATCAAGAATCGAGATGTGGACGTGCAGACCATTACCCGCCTGTCCTGGGTAAGGCTTGGCCATGAAGGTGGTGTCCATCTCATGGTCGTAGGCGATGTTCTTGATCAGGCGCTTGAGCAGGACCGCATAGTCGCAAGCCTTGATCGGGTCGGCCACGTGGTGCAGGTTCACTTCGAACTGCGCCGGGGCACTTTCCTTGACGATCGCGTCCGCGGGGATGCCTTGCTCTTTTGCACCTTCCAGAATGTCCTGGAGGCAGTCGACGTATTCGTCGAGGTCGTCGATCAGATAAACCTGAGTCGAGTGCGGGCGTTTGCCGGAGATCGGCGAGCGCGGTGGTTGTGGGCGACCGTTCACGTTCTCCTGGTCGATCAGGTAGAACTCCAGTTCGAACGCGGCGCAGATGGTCAGGCCCATTTCGTCAAACTTGGCCACGACCTGACGCAGGACTTCGCGCGGGTCGGCGAAGAAGGGGTCACCTTCGAGTTCGTGCATGGTCATCAGCAGTTGCGCGGTCGGGCGCTTCTGCCAGGGCTCATTGCACAGGGTGTCGGGGATTGGATAACAGATTCGGTCAGCATCGCCGATGTCCAGGCCCAGGCCGGTGCTTTCCACCGTAGAACCATTGATATCCAGAGCAAATAGAGAGGCCGGCAGGTTGATGCCTTTCTCGTAAACCTTGTGGAGGCTGGTGCGTTCAATGCGCTTGCCGCGCACCACACCATTCATATCCGCAATCAGAAGGTCAACGTACAGAACCTCAGGATGTTCCTTAAGGAACGCGTTCGCTTCGTTAAGCTGAACGGCACGCGGGGGTACCGACATGATGCAACACCTTTGTTGTTAAAAATATCAATCATTGATCTCTTCGGATTCCAGTCAACCCGAACGGCATGCCGAAGTCAAGCGAGGCCTTTTTTGCCCTAAAAAAGCACTCGCGAGGCATTTTTGAGGCACTTTGGGGCGTTTTTCTGCCTTCAGCCTTCTTGGCGCCCGCGAGCTTGAGCGGGCCGTGTTGTATTTTTTACGGGGGTGTTGTGTAAAAAAATGAACAAGGCTAAGCTCGATTTAAACCCATAACAGCAATAATACCGGGGTGCTTCATGTCTCGCCTGCCGTTAATCGGCGTCACCGCCTGCTCCAGGCAGATCGGTCTGCATGCTTATCACATCAGTGGCGACAAATACGTACGCGCCGTGGCTTCAGCTGCCAAGGGCCTGCCGTTGATTCTTCCATCCCTGGCGGATCTACTGGCGCCGTCCGATATTCTGGACGCTGTGGACGGCATTCTCTTTACAGGCTCTCCTTCCAATATAGAACCGATTCACTATAACGGCCCGGCCAGTGCGCCAGATACTGCTCATGATTCTGCACGCGATGCCACCACTCTCCCGCTGATCCGCGCCGCTGTCGAGGCCGGTGTTCCCGTGCTCGGCATTTGCCGTGGCTTACAGGAAATGAATGTGGCATTCGGCGGCAGCCTGCATCAGAAGGTTCACGAGGCCGGTCCATTCATGGATCACCGTGAAGACCACAGCTTGCCGCTGGAAGGACAGTACGCGCCAAGTCACCCGGTGCACATTCAATCGGGCGGTGTACTTGCCAGGCTGGGCCTGAAGAGCGAGATTCAAGTCAACTCAATTCATGGTCAGGGCATTGAGCGTCTGGCGCCTGGCCTTCGTGTGGAAGCGGTGGCACCCGACGGGTTGATCGAAGCCGTTTCCGTTATTGAAGGCAAGGCTTTTGCTTTAGGGGTGCAATGGCATCCCGAATGGCAGGTAAGCTCAAACCCTGACTACCTTGCGATCTTCCAGGCATTTGGCGATGCCTGCCGCAAGCGCGCACTACAACGCGACGCCGATGCGTCAAACAACGCCTGACTTATAAGAGTCAGGAAACTCAGCCTAAGAGGCATTTATGAGTAACAACCTCGACCAGCTCACCGATTGGTTGAAAGACCACAAGATCACAGAAGTCGAATGCATGATTGGCGACCTGACCGGCATCACCCGGGGCAAGATCTCGCCGACCAACAAGTTCATTGCCGAAAAAGGCATGCGCCTGCCCGAAAGCGTTCTGTTGCAGACCGTGACCGGCGACTATGTCGAAGACGACATCTATTACGAACTGCTCGACCCGGCCGACATCGACATGATCTGCCGCCCCGACCAGAACGCTGTGTTCCTGGTGCCTTGGGCCATCGAGCCGACCGCCATCGTGATCCACGATACTTACGACAAGCAGGGCAACCCGATCGAGCTGTCGCCGCGCAACGTGCTCAAGAAAGTGCTGAAACTCTACGCCGACCACGGCTGGCAGCCGATCGTGGCGCCGGAAATGGAGTTTTACCTCACCAAGCGCAGTGATGACCCGGACTACCCGCTGCAACCGCCGATTGGCCGCTCCGGTCGCCCGGAAACCGGTCGCCAGTCGTTCTCCATTGAAGCGGCGAACGAATTCGATCCGTTATTCGAAGACGTCTACGACTGGTGCGAACTGCAGGAACTGGACCTCGACACGCTGATCCACGAGGACGGCACGGCACAGATGGAAATCAACTTCCGTCATGGCGATGCCCTGTCCCTGGCCGACCAGATTCTGGTGTTCAAACGCACCATGCGTGAAGCCGCCCTCAAGCACAACGTGGCCGCGACCTTCATGGCCAAGCCCATGACCGGCGAGCCGGGCAGTGCCATGCACTTGCACCAGAGCATTATCAGCCTCGAGACCGGCAAAAACGTCTTCTCCAATGAAGACGGGACCATGAGCCAGCTGTTCCTCAACCACATCGGCGGTCTGCAGAAATTCATCCCAGAGTTGCTGCCGCTGTTCGCCCCCAACGTCAACTCGTTCCGCCGCTTCCTGCCCGATACCTCGGCGCCGGTGAACGTGGAGTGGGGCGAAGAGAACCGCACCGTGGGCCTGCGGGTTCCGGACGCCGGGCCGCAGAACCGTCGGGTGGAAAACCGTTTGCCGGGTGCCGATGCCAACCCTTACCTGGCCATCGCCGCCAGTCTGTTGTGCGGGCTGATCGGCATGGTCGAAGGGCATAACCCGAGTGCGCCGGTCGTCGGTCGTGGCTACGAACGGCGCAATCTGCGCCTGCCATTGACCATCGAAGACGCCTTGGAACGGATGGAAAACAGCAAGGCCATCGAAAAATACCTGGGCAAGAAATTCATCACGGGCTACGTCGCGGTCAAGCGGGCCGAGCATGAAAACTTCAAGCGCGTGATCAGTTCGTGGGAGCGGGAGTTCCTGCTCTTCGCCGTCTGATGCGCCGGGCGCGGCTGTAAATCGCCGCGCCTTCACTGGAATCCAAGGAGAATTCGCATGACCAGCAACAACCCGCAAACCCGTGAGTGGCAAACCCTGAGCAGCGATCACCACCTGGCCCCGTTCAGCGACTTCAAACAGCTGAAAGAGAAAGGCCCGCGGATCATCACCAGCGCCAAGGGCGTTTACCTCTGGGACAGCGAAGGCAACAAGATCCTCGACGGCATGGCCGGCCTGTGGTGTGTAGCGGTCGGCTACGGTCGCGATGAACTGGCCGATGCCGCCAGCAAACAGATGCGCGAACTGCCTTATTACAACCTGTTCTTCCAGACCGCTCACCCGCCGGTGCTGGAGCTGGCCAAGGTCATCGCCGACGTTGCGCCTGAAGGCATGAATCATGTGTTCTTCACCGGTTCCGGCTCCGAAGGCAACGACACCATGCTGCGGATGGTTCGCCATTACTGGGCGATCAAGGGCCAGCCGAAGAAGAAAGTCATCATCAGCCGCAAAAACGGCTATCACGGTTCCACCGTGGCCGGCGCGAGCCTGGGTGGCATGACGTACATGCACGAACAGGGCGACTTGCCGATCCCGGGCATTGTCCACATCGCCCAGCCGTACTGGTTCGGCGAAGGCGGTGACATGACACCGCACGAGTTTGGTATCTGGGCGGCCAATCAGCTGGAAGAGAAGATTCTGGAAGTCGGCGTCGACAACGTCGGGGCCTTTATTGCCGAGCCGATCCAGGGCGCCGGCGGCGTGATCATCCCGCCAGACAGCTACTGGCCGCGCATCAAGGAAATCCTCGCCAAGTACGACATTCTGTTCGTGGCTGACGAAGTGATCTGCGGTTTCGGCCGTACCGGTGAGTGGTTCGGTTCCGATTTCTACGACCTCAAGCCCCATATGATGACCATCGCCAAAGGCCTGACGTCCGGCTACATCCCGATGGGCGGCCTGATCGTGCGTGACGATGTGGTCGAAGTGCTCAACGAAGGCGGTGATTTCAACCACGGTTTCACCTATTCCGGGCACCCGGTGGCCGCTGCGGTGGCGCTGGAAAACATTCGCATCCTGCGCGATGAAAAAATTATCGAGCGCGTGCGTGCAGAAACGGCACCCTATTTGCAAAAGCGTCTACGGGAACTGAACGATCACCCGTTGGTGGGGGAAGTGCGTGGGGTCGGTCTGTTGGGGGCCATCGAACTGGTTCAGGACAAAGCCACCCGCAAGCGTTACGAAGGCAAGGGCGTTGGCATGATTTGCCGCACCTTCTGCTTCGACAACGGCCTGATCATGCGCGCGGTGGGCGACACCATGATCATTGCTCCGCCACTGGTGATTACACCGGCTGAAATCGATGAGCTGGTAACAAAAGCACGCAAGTGCCTGGACCTGACCCTGAGTGCGTTACAGGGCTAAGTGCTAGGCTCTGAGCGAGGTGTGAAATGTGCACTTCGCTCAGTGCAAACAAAGGATGGGGCTTTCCTTGAAAGCCTGCCTTGGATCTTGCCAGACTAACGGTTGTTCGGATGCCCAGTAACAGGCCGCTGAGCATGTGGTTAAAAAGAAAAATTGGAGCATTACCCATGAAGGCATTAGGTATGAAGATAGCTGGCAAGACCCTCCTCGCCATGTCCCTGATGGGCGTGATGGCGGGCGCCGTTCAGGCTGACGACAAAGTGTTGCACGTATACAACTGGTCCGATTACATCGCACCGGACACCATCGCGAACTTCGAGAAAGAGTCCGGGATCAAGGTGGTGTACGACGTTTTCGACAGCAACGAAACCCTGGAGGCCAAGTTGCTGGCAGGCAAGTCCGGTTATGACATCGTCGTACCGTCGAACAACTTCCTTGCCAAGCAAATCAAGGCCGGGGTTTACCGGGAGCTGGACAAGTCCAAGCTGTCCAACTACGGCAACCTGAACAAGTCGTTGCTTAAAGCGGTTTCCGTCAGCGACCCGGACAACAAACATGCCTTCCCTTACATGTGGGGCTCGATCGGAATCGGTTACAACCCCGAGAAGGTCAAGGCAGCGCTGGGCGTCGACACGATCGATTCCTGGGACGTCCTGTTCAAGCCTGAAAGCATCGCCAAGCTCAAGGGCTGCGGTGTGAGCTTCCTCGATTCGCCTACCGAAATGCTGCCGGTCGCCCTGCATTACCTGGGGTTGCCAACCGACAGTCAGAAGAAGGAAGACATCAAGAAAGCCGAAGAGCTGTTCCTGAAGATCCGTCCTTCCGTGACCTACTTCCATTCGTCGAAGTACATTTCGGACCTGGCCAACGGCAACATCTGCGTAGCAGTCGGCTATTCGGGTGACGTCCAGCAAGCCAAGTCCCGCGCCGCCGAAGCCGGTGACAAGGTGAAAGTCAGCTACGCCATTCCAAAAGAAGGCGCTGGCAGCTTCTACGACATGGTCGCAATCCCCAAGGATGCGGAAAACGTCGAAGGGGCCTACAAGTTCATGAACTACCTGTTGCAACCAAAAGTGATGGCTGACATCACCAACGCTGTGCGTTTCCCTAACGGTAATGCTGAAGCCACCCAGTACGTGAGCAAGGACATCACTTCGGATCCGGGCATCTATCCGACTCCCGAAGTACAGGCCAAGCTGTATGCGATCGCTGATTTGCCAGCCGCAACCCAGCGTGAACTGACCCGCAGCTGGACCAAGATCAAATCCGGTAAATAAGTACTAAACCCTGTAGCAGCTGCCGAAGGCTGCGTTGAGGTCCGAAGGACCTCCGCTTTTCGACAGCACAACTGCTTCGCAGTTGAACGCAGCCTGCGGCGGCTGCTACAGGATCTTCATAAAGTTTGCTGGAACGGTTTTTCGAGGGTAAGTTGCGCGCCGGTTTTGTTGTCAGGCAGCCATGGCTGTCATGTAACGCGGGGCAACTTGGGCCCAACTAATTTTGGAGGACCTCCACTTGCCTGTTTTTTCTTTGTTGCGCAATGCCCTGCTGGTCGGCGCCGGGCTGACGCTTGCCGTCAGTGTTCAGGCCGCCGGCACAGTGCATATTTATAACTGGTCGGACTACATTGGTGAAACCACCCTGGCCGACTTCCAGAAAGAAGCCGACATCAAGCCGGTGTATGACGTATTCGATTCCAACGAAACCCTGGAAGGCAAGTTGCTGGCCGGGCGTACCGGATATGACGTGGTCGTGCCGTCCAACCACTTCCTTGGCAAGCAGATCAAGGCCGGTGCTTTCCAGAAGCTCGACAAGTCCAGGCTCACCAACTATTCCAACCTCGACCCGGTGCTGCTCAAGCGCCTGGAGCAGAATGATCCGGGCAACCAGTACGCCGTGCCGTACCTGTGGGGCACCAACGGTATTGGTTACAACGCCGACAAGGTCAAGGCTGTACTGGGCCTCGACAAGATCGACTCCTGGGATGTGGTGTTCGAGCCGCAGAACATCAAGAAGCTGCACAGCTGTGGCGTCGCGTTCCTCGACTCCGCCGATGAAATGATGCCCACGGTCCTCAATTACATGGGCCTGAATGCCAACAGCACCAATCCCGAAGACTACAAAAAGGCCGAAGCCAAGTTGCTGGCGGTTCGGCCTTACGTGACGTATTTCCACTCGTCCAAGTACATCGCAGACCTGGCCAACGGTGATATCTGCGTCGCGATCGGTTTTTCCGGCGACATGTTCCAGGCCAAGGCCCGCGCGGCTGAAGCGGGCAAAGGCGTGAACATTGTCTACTCGATTCCCAAAGAGGGCGGCGCACTCTGGTTCGACATGCTGGCTATCCCCAAGGATGCGGCCAACGTCAAGCAAGCCCACGCCTTCATCAACTATTTGCTCAAGCCTGAGGTGATCGCCAAGGTCAGCGATTCCGTAGGCTACGCCAACCCGAACCCTGGGTCGGACAAACTGATGGAACAGTCGATACGCACCGATGCATCGGTTTATCCACCGCAAGCGGTCCTCGACAAAACGTATGTGTCCATCGAGCTGCCACCGAACATTCAACGTTTGATGACTCGCAGCTGGACCAAGGTCAAGTCGGGCAAATAGCTTCAAACTATCCAGGTTCGCCACGTTGAGCGAACTGCAAATTCTGTTGGGAGTTTCGTAAATGGCAGTTGCCTCCGGCGCCTATAAGAAAGCCCTCGAGGGCGACCAGACACCTAAACAGGTGCTGGTCAAAATCGACCGGGTCACCAAAAAGTTCGACGAGACGATTGCCGTGGACGACGTGTCCCTGGAAATCAGGAAAGGCGAAATCTTCGCCTTGCTCGGCGGCTCGGGTTCGGGCAAATCCACCTTGCTGCGGATGCTGGCGGGTTTTGAACGGCCCACGGAGGGGCGCATTTTCCTCGATGGCGTAGACATCACTGACATGCCGCCGTACGAGCGGCCGATCAACATGATGTTCCAGTCCTACGCCTTGTTCCCACACATGACGGTGGCGCAGAACATCGCCTTCGGCCTCAAGCAGGACAAAATCCCGACGGCCGAGGTCGATTCTCGCGTGGCGGAAATGCTCAAGCTGGTGCAGATGAGTCAGTACGCCAAGCGCAAGCCGCATCAGTTGTCCGGTGGCCAGCGTCAGCGTGTGGCGTTGGCGCGTTCGTTGGCCAAACGACCGAAGCTGTTGTTGCTCGACGAACCGATGGGCGCACTGGATAAAAAGCTGCGTTCGCAAATGCAACTGGAGCTGGTGGAAATCATCGAGCGGGTCGGCGTGACCTGTGTGATGGTGACCCACGATCAGGAAGAGGCCATGACCATGGCCGAACGCATCGCGATCATGCACCTGGGCTGGATCGCCCAGATCGGCAGCCCGATCGACATCTACGAAACCCCGACCAGCCGTCTGGTCTGTGAGTTCATCGGCAACGTCAACATCTTCGAAGGCGAAGTGGTGGACGACGCCGAGGGCCATGCGCTGATCACTTGCAAGGACCTGGACCGCAACATCTACGTGGGTCACGGCATCAGCACCTCGGTGCAAGACAAGTCCGTCACCTACGCGATCCGTCCGGAAAAACTGCTGGTGACGGCCGACATGCCGACCTGCGAACACAACTGGTCCAGCGGCAAGGTGCATGACATTGCCTACCTGGGCGGCCATTCGGTGTTCTATGTCGAACTGCCGAGCGGCAAGATCGTCCAGTCCTTCGTCGCCAACGCTGAACGCCGTGGCCAGCGCCCGACCTGGGGCGATCAGGTTTACGTGTGGTGGGAAGACGACAGCGGCGTGGTACTTCGCTCATGAACCTGCGCAAACTCAAACGCCGGCTCAATCGAATAATTCCCGGTGGCCGTCAGCTGGTCATCGGGGTTCCGTTCATCTGGCTGTTCCTGTTCTTCATGTTGCCGTTCTTCATCGTCCTGAAGATCAGCTTCGCCGAAGCCGACGTAGCCATTCCGCCGTACACCGAGATTTACAGCTACCTCGACCAGAAGGTGCAGTTGCTGCTTAACCTGAGCAACTACGCGATGCTGGGCGACGACGAGTTGTACATCGCCGCCTACCTTGGCTCGCTGAAGATGGCGCTGTTCAGCACGATCCTCTGCTTGCTGATCGGCTATCCGATGGCCTACGGCATCGCCAGCGCCCGCAAAGAACTGCAAACGGTGCTGGTGCTGCTGATCATGATGCCGACCTGGACCGCGATCCTGATCCGCGTGTATGCGTGGATGGGCATCCTCAGCAACAACGGTCTGCTTAACGGCTTTTTGATGAGCATGGGCTGGATCGACGAACCGCTGCAGATTCTCAACACTAACCTCGCGGTCTATATCGGGGTTGTTTACTCCTATCTGCCGTTCATGATCCTGCCGCTCTACGCCAACCTGGTCAAACACGACATCAGCCTGCTGGAAGCCGCGTCGGACCTCGGTTCGAGTACCTTCAACAGTTTCTGGAAGATCACCGTGCCGCTGTCGAAAAACGGGATTATCGCCGGCTGCATGCTGGTGTTCATCCCGGTAGTGGGGGAATTCGTGATCCCGGAACTGCTCGGTGGTCCGGAAACCCTGATGATCGGTAAAGTGCTCTGGCAAGAGTTCTTCAATAACCGTGATTGGCCGGTGGCATCTGCCCTGGCGGTGGTGATGCTGGCGATCCTGATTGTGCCGATCATCCTGTTCAACCGCAGTCAGGCCAAGGAAATGGAGGGTAAAGAATGAAGCGCTTCCGTTTCTCGAACCTGATGCTGGTGCTGGGCTTGCTGTTCATCTACGCGCCGATGCTGATCCTGGTGATCTACTCGTTCAACGCCTCCAAACTGGTGACGGTGTGGGGCGGCTGGTCGATCAAGTGGTACGTCGGCCTGCTCGACAACACACAACTGATGGGCTCGGTGGTGCGCTCGCTGGAAATCGCCTGCTACACGGCGATTGCCGCGGTGGCATTGGGGACGCTGGCCGCGTTCGTGCTGACCCGTATCACCCGCTTCAAGGGCCGCACGCTGTTCGGTGGCCTGGTCACCGCGCCGCTGGTGATGCCCGAAGTGATCACCGGTCTGTCGCTGCTGCTGCTGTTCGTGGCCATGGCGCAGATGATTGGCTGGCCGCAGGAGCGCGGCATCGTCACCATCTGGATCGCCCACACCACGTTCTGTGCGGCGTATGTGGCGGTGGTGGTGTCGGCGCGCTTGCGTGAGCTGGACCTGTCGATCGAAGAAGCGGCCATGGACCTCGGTGCGCGGCCGTGGAAGGTGTTCTTCCTGATCACTATCCCGATGATCGCGCCGTCACTGGCGGCCGGCGGCATGATGTCGTTTGCCTTGTCGCTGGATGATTTGGTGTTGGCGAGCTTTGTGTCGGGGCCAGGCTCGACGACCCTGCCGATGGAAGTGTTCTCGGCGGTGCGCCTGGGCGTGAAACCCGAGATCAATGCGGTGGCCAGCCTGATTCTGCTGGCGGTGTCGCTGGTGACCTTCCTGGTCTGGTTCTTCAGCCGTCGTGCCGAAGAAAGCCGCAAGCGTGCGATCCAGCAAGCCATCGAGGAAGCCGCTGCCGACTCCTGGAAGCAACCGGACGTACGTCGGGCGCAGGCGCCGGAAGCGGCTTGAGCTTGATGTTGGGTTGACCACCGTTGTGTGGCCAACCCGTTCCCACAGGTTTTTAGGAAATCCAAGGCGATTTGCGGATGATCTCGACGAAGTTCATCGCCTTGAACCCCGGCTCGCTGTCCACCAGCACATCCGCGTTCACGGTGCCAAACGTGCTGTCCGGTTTGTGCTTGAAGCCGTTGGCGAACGCACACAGGATGCACTCCTTGAACCCTTCACCCCGTGGATGCGCATGCACCACGGCTTCGCGCTGCACGGTGGAAAACGCCGCATAGTCGATGCCCAGCACGTCCATTTCGACGCCGGCGATGATGCTGCTCATGGTGCTTTCCTCATGGGGAACGCCGTGGCGGCGCTGATGGGCTCAGTCTGTTCGCGCACCCGAAACCGGACAATCGATCCATGGCTGCGATCCCGGCCAATGAGCATGCATATCGCGCCAACCTCGCTTGTTGTGCCTGGATTGGCTAGGGTTCAACGCGGTAATTACGCTTTTGTGGCGAGGGGGCTTGCTGTGGCGAGGGGGCTTGCCCCCGTTGGAGTGCGCAGCACTCCCATCCCCGTACATGAACCTGAAATGGGGCCGCTGCGCAGCCCAACGGGGGCAAGCCCCCTCGCCACAAGTGAGTGTTAATCCTGATCAATTGAGGGTGGCTTCCTGCCATGCACAAAACCGTTGCCATCGTAGTGTTCCCAGGCGTCCAGTCACTGGACGTCACCGGCTCCATGGATGTGTTTTCCGAAGCCAATCGTTTCCTGGCCCCGGAGGATCACTATCGGCTGGAGGTGATCGGTATCGAGCGTGGGGTAATGGCGTGTTCCAACGGTTTGTTGCTCAATGCCCACCGGCATTTCAGCGAAGCGCTAGAGGCTTATGACTTGCTGTTGGTGGCGGGTGGGCCGCAGTTGCCGTTCATCAATTTTGGTGCGGCGTTCGATGCTTGGCTGCGCGATGCCTGCGGGCTGGCGCAACGGTTTGGCTCGATCTGCAATGGCGCCTTCATGCTCGCTCGGGCCGGATTGCTCGACGGGCGAACAGTCACCACTCATTGGGGCGACGCCGCGGCATTGGCGGATTTGTGTCCGTCGACTCAGGTCGAGGCTGATCGCTTGTACGTGCAGGACGGCGAGCTTTACACCTCGGCCGGGGTTACCGCGGGGATCGATCTGTCGCTGTATCTGCTGGCCCGGGATCACGGACCGGACGTGGCTCTCAGCGTGGCCAAGCGGCTGGTGGTGTTCACGCAGCGTTCGGGCGGGCAATCGCAGTTCAGCCCGTTCCTTGTGCCCCATGCCGAACCGACTTCGGCGGTGGCGCTGGTCCAGCTCTACGTGCTGGCCAACCTTACTGGCGACCTGACCATCGCCGACCTGGCCAATGCCGCCAACATGAGCGCGCGCAACTTTTCCCGGGTGTTCGCCAAGGAAGCGAAAATCACCCCGGCGGAATTCGTCGAGCGGGCGAGGGTGGATGCGGCGCGGGTGATGCTCGAAAGCACCCGTGCGCCGCTGAAAACCGTGGCGTACCAGTGCGGTTTTCGTGATGCCCAGCACATGCGCAGCGTGTTCAACCGCAGGCTGGGGGTTACGCCGCAGCAGTTCAGGTTGAATTTTGCGGCGATGGTTTAGCGGTAATTTGCATTGCCCGCAGTCACACCACAAAACTAATGAGCAGCCCTGGCCGGCAACAGCTTCAACGTACTGCGGGTATTGGCCGTCACCTCTTCATCATTGAAATGCGCCTGGTAATAAACCCCTTCGATATACGCCTCGGCCTGGTCGTCATAGTGACGGTCGAACGGTACGCCGCTCTGGCCGACCGGGTTGATGGTCAGGCTGTGGGCCGGGTCGGCGAAGTCGATCAGTCGACGCGTCGACGGGCCGTAGGTCACCGGCCACGGCGCCGGGCCGATCTTGGCCGAGAGGTTGTTCGGCACTTCGTGGGTGCCGGGTGCCGCGAACGGGCCAACGTTGAAGATCCGCTCCAGCGGTTTTTGCATCCCCAGCGGATGGCCATGGGTCAGGGTGTGCGCCTTGCCCCATTGCCATTGCGCGGGATCGGCGCCAAGGGTGCTCTTGAGGTGAGCCATGCTCGCTTGCCAGGCCGCCTTGACCGTATCGGCGCGGGTTTCCTTGCCGGGGGTGTTGCGGTTGTCCCACCACGGTGAATCGGCGGAGGCCGCCAGACGCGGCAGTGCTGCATCGATCACCCGGGTCGGGAGCAGCGTTTCGAAGAAGTCATTGCCCAGTTCATCGCGCATCGCTGCGTCGGCAAGGTTGAACAGAAACTGGTTGAACAGCGTGGCGCTGATGGAGTCCAGCGGGTAATCGCCGCTCCACTGCGCCAGTTGCTCCACCAGTTTGAGCTCGGCGGGATCGCTCACCCCTTCACGCAGCACCGGTAGCAACGGCGCCAGCAAACGTGGACCGTATTCGGTGGTGGTGCCCAGTTGCAGCTTCTGGTTGGACTCGTTGTCCCACTTCACGTTCTTGTCGCTGAGCTGACGATTGAGCTGCTGACCGCGATCGGCGAGGTTGTAATAACCGGGAATCTCCATGCCGGTCGGCGACACGGGTTGGAAGTTGGCCGAGACGATATAGCCCCGCGCCGGGTTCTCTTCCTGTGGGTTGGCGCTGAACGGGTAAAAACCTTCCTTGTCCGCCTGAGGAGTGCTGCCGTCGAGGATGAAACCGGGCTTCACCCCGGCCGGGCGCTTGGGCAGCAGCGCCGAGGCCCACCAGCCGATGTCGCCCTTGGCGTTGGCGTAGACAATGTTCAGCCCCGGCGCCTGAACCTTGGCCGACGCGGCGTGGGCTTTGGCCAGGGTATCGGCGCGGTTGAGCTGGTAGAAACCGTCGAGGATCGGATTCGGGGTCTCGAGGAAGGCCCACCACATGGCGATCGGCGTCTTGCCGGCGGCAGTGCCGAGCGCATCGTTGACGATCGGGCCGTGGGGCGACTGGCGCAGGGTCAATGTCACCGGTGACTGACCTTTCACAGCGATCTGTTGTTCGCTGTTGACCATGTCCACCCATTTGCCGCGATACCAGACCTGGTTCGGGTTGTCCGGGTTGACCTTCTCGGCGATCAGGTCCAGATCGTCGTTCTGGAACATCGTCAGGCTCCAGCCGAAGTCCAGGTTGTGCCCCAGAAACGCAAACGGCACCAGCGCCTGATGGTAGCCATAAAGCTCGAAGCCCGGCGCCGACAGATGCGCCTCGTACCACACTGACGGCACCGAGAAGCGAATGTGCGGGTCACCGGCCAGCAGCGGCTTGCCGCTTTGGGTGCGGCTGCCGGAAATCACCCAGGCATTGCTGCCTTCGAATTGCGGCAGGCCATTGTCGGCCAGGGTCTGCTCACTCAAACGGGCGAGGGCATTCAGACCCTTCCAGTCATTGGCGGTAAGGATCGGCGCAGGGTTGGCGCGCCCTTTGGCCAGCACGCCCTTGGGCTGCCAGTCGAGATCGAAGATGTTCAGGTACTCGACGCCCAGTTGGTCACGCACATAAGTCAGCAAGGGTTCGGTACGAAACGCCGCGGCAAAGCTGTAGGCCATGTAGCCAGCGATGCTGATGCTGTCTTCGGCGGTGAAAGGGCGCTTGGGGATGCCCAGCACGTCGAACTCTGCCGGCGCCGCGTGGCTGTCCTGATATTGATTGATGCCGTCCAGATAGGCCTGTAGGGCCTTCCATGCTGGCGACTGACGATCCAGAGCGGCCACATAGCTTTCGGCCCGCTCGCGGATGCGCAGGCTGCGAAACAGTTTGTCGGTGTCGACCAGTTTCGGGCCGAGGACTTCGGCCAGTTCGCCACGGGCCAGGCGCCGCATGGCTTCCATCTGGAACAACCGGTCCTGGGCGTGCACGTAGCCGAGGGCGCGGTAGAGGTCGGTTTCGTTGTCGGCTCGGATATGCGGCACGCCGCGTTCGTCGTAGCGCACGGTCACCGACCCCTGCAGGTGCTGCAACTCTACCTGGCCCTGGCGCGTCGGTTGCTTGCTGTACACATACCAGCCACCCCCGGCGACGAGCACGACGATCAACAAGGCAAGTACGGTCAGGACGCGTTTCATGGTGACTCCTTGTTCTTTCGGGATTGCCGCCCGTGTGGGCTGCAGACGTGTAGCACAGACCTTCCGTGCCGGGCATCGCGGTCCTGGAAAAGTCAGGAATGCCTTACTTCACTTGCGCAGGCCACGGGCAGTAGCAACCCACCGCCAGCGTGTGGGTGGCGTTCACCGTCCGGCCTTCGTTCAGCGCTTGCAGAATGGGCTCGATAAAACTGTTGCTCGAATTGCAGGTCAGGCCTTCGCTGTATGGACCGAAATACGCCAGCTTGCCGCTGCGGTCCCAGATCGCCACTGCCGGGCTGGCAGGAATCTGTTCGGAGCCTGGCAGGACCGCGAGGGTTTTAAGGCGGCTCAAGGTGCTGGGCAACTGACCATGGCTGCCGGGCTTTTGTACCGCATAAAACTCCACGCCCTGCGGTACATACTGCTCAACCAGTTCGGCCAGGTGTTGTTGGTTACCGACATTGCATGGGCAGGCCGGGTCCCAGAAGTGCACCAGGCGGATGGCGCCGGGGCCGGCGAGTTCGTCTGGCAGGCGCAACGGGTCGCCGGAGAAAACGGCGGTGTGCGAGCTGAAGGATCGCAAGTAGCGCCCCTGAAACCAGTCGTAGGCGGCCCACAGCACGCCGGCACACACAAGGGCGAGCAGGCTGGCAAGCAGTGTGGTGCGATAGACCGGACGCATGGGTTTCAATCCTCAAGGGCCGGCTAGCTTGCCATGCTTGCCGCGACAGATGAATATCGCAGGCCCATAAAGTCCGTTTTGCGCTCTGGAATTGCCCATGTCCGCCACTTTCGACCCCGATCATTTGCGTGCCAGCCTGCGGCCATTGGCCGAGTGGCAGCCGCTGTCGACGGAGGCCATGGCCTATCAACGTTTTTATGGGCTGGATTTTGTGCAACGAACCTTGCTCAGAGGCCTGGGACGTTTCGAGGTTGATGGCTATGAAGTGGTCAGCCAGCTCTGGTGGCCCGAGCAGGCGAAGGCGACGCTGTTTTTGTTTCACGGCTTCTACGATCACACCGGGCTCTACCGGCATGTAATCGAGTGGGCATTGGATCAGGGGTTTGCGGTGATTGCCTGCGACTTGCCGGGGCATGGTCTGTCCAGCGGCGAACGGGCGAGCATCAAGGATTTCGCCGAGTACCAGAACACGCTGCAAGGGCTGTTGACCGAGGCGCAGTCGCTGGGCCTTCCGCAGCCCTGGCACTTGTGCGGGCAAAGCACCGGCGGGGCGATCGTGATCGATCATGTGCTCAATCAGGGCGCAAACAGTCCGGCCCAGGGGCAGGTGATTCTGCTGTCGCCACTGGTGCGGCCGCGAGCCTGGGGCTGGTCGCAGCTCAGTTATTACCTGCTCAAGCCATTCGTCAAAGGCATCGCCCGGCGTTTCAGCGAGAACTCCAACGACCCTGGTTTCTTATCGTTCCTGCAAGCCGATCCGCTACAGCCGCTGCGTCTGCCCACGGCCTGGGTCGGTGCGCTGGGGCGCTGGATCAAGCGTATCGAAGCGGCACCGAGTAGCCCACGGCGCCCGCTGATTGTGCAGGGGCAGGCAGACATGACCGTGGATTGGCAGCACAACCTTGAAGTGTTGCGGCGCAAGTTCGATCGGCCGCAGGTGCTGATGCTGCCCGAGGCACGGCATCATCTGGCGAATGAGTCGCTGGAGTTGCGGCAGGAGTATTTCGGGTTTTTGACCAAGCGGATGAAGGGACGGAATCTTTAGCGGTCGTTCGGGCCTCATCGCGAGCAGGCTCGCGATAGCGATCTACCTGACGCTGGAAATTACTGAGCCAGGCTCGACGTACTCTGCCCCACCGCCAACCCTGCCCGAATCGCCGCCAATGCGGCTTGATAATAAGCCTTGCCTTCAGTGGACTCGGCGAACGTGGCGAACTCTTCCAGCTCTTCATCCGACAGGTCGCGATAGACATACAACAACGTGTTGTTCAGGTCGGCGCCAATCTGCTCCATCAGGCGCTGGCGCTGGCCGTTCAACATGCCTTGAGCCTGACCGCCGCCGAGCAGGCCGGGGATCATCGAACTCAAGCTGTCGGCCGCTACGCCTGCGATCGCCAGGCTGACTTCCGCACCGGCCTCGCGGGCGGGCAGGGCTTGGGCCAGGTGGCCGATGATCAGCTGACGGGTATCGCTGGCCTGCATCTTCGGCAAGCCCTTGGCGTTTTTCGCCAATTGATCGCGACGGGTCGCCAGCAGTTCGGCGGCGACGATTTTCTTGCCCAGGGGCGTTTGAAAGAAGGTCAGCGCAGGTTTCGGATCGGCGAGTTTCTTGCGCAGTTGCGCTTCGGCGCGCTGATCCATGGCCTTGGGGGCGAACCGCTGGTTGCTGTTGTTGACCAGGGCCTGGAACACTGCCGGCGGCAAGCTGTTCTGATAGCGCTGCTGAGCGGTGGAGAGAGCATCGTTGAAATGCGCGCGTTGTTCTGGCCAACCGGCGACCTTGTACAACTGGTCGTGGCCGTCCGCCCAGGCGGGCAAAACGCAGAACATCAACAGTGAGAAAAGCAAGCGACGCATAGGGGCTCCTGTCAGCAGGCGACTATTCTCCGTGCGGCATTCGTACTTGTCGAGAATTCGTATCAGGTTGAGTACCTTATCCGACCAATCCTCCGCTGCGTGGCTCTGTCGGATTTGCGGGCACAGGAATACTATGCGCGCCATGCACATACCCTCTGATCACCCGCTGCTGTTACGGATCGTCGACGACCTGGCCACTCAGGGCTGGTCGCAGCAGAATATTTTCCTGCCCCTGGACCTGACCCGGGCGCTGGCGGCCGAGTGCCGTAAACGTGCCGCCGAGGGGGAACTCGCCCCGGCCGCCGTCGGGCGCGGGCCGTTTTCGGAGATTCGCGAGGGCATTCGCGGTGATCATATCCAGTGGCTCGAACCCGGTCAGGTCGAAGCCTGCGACCGCTATCTGGGGTTGATGGACAGCCTGCGTGAGGCGATGAATCGCGATTTGTTTTTGGGCCTGGAAGATTTCGAAAGCCATTTCGCCCTGTACCCGCCCGGCGCTTTCTACCTCAAGCATGTCGACCGTTTTCGTGACGACGATCGGCGCATGGTTTCGGCGGTGATCTACCTCAATGACGCCTGGCTGCCTGAACATGGCGGTCAGTTGCGCATGTACCTGGATGACAGCGTCGAGCGCGATGTGGTGCCCACCGGCGGATGCCTGGTGGTGTTCCTGTCGGGTGAAGTGCCCCACGAAGTCCTGCCCGCGACCCGCGAGCGCCTGTCGTTGACAGGCTGGTTCCGCCGTCGTGGCAACGAGCCATTCTGATCATGCAAAAGATTCTGGTAAGCCGCTGTTTGCTCGGTCATCGCGTGCGTTACGACGGCGCGGCCAGTGGGCCATTCGATCTGTTGGAGCAATGGGTCGCCGAAGGCCGGGTGGTGCCGTTGTGCCCGGAAGTCGCTGGCGGGTTGCCGACACCAAGGGCTGCGGCGGAGATTCCCGGCGGGCAGGGCGGTGAAGTACTTGATGGCCTGGCATCGGTCATCACCACCGAGGGCGAGGACGTCAGTGCCGAGTTTCTTTCCGGGGCCTGTCAGGCGCTGGAACTGGTGCGCCAGCACGGCATCCGGATTGCCGTACTCAAGGCCAACAGCCCGTCCTGCGGGAACCTGTTGACCTATGACGGGACGTTCAGTGGCGTGAAGGTCAGCGGTGAGGGCGTGACCGCCGCGCTGCTCAAACGCCATGGCGTGCAGGTTTTCAGCGAGCTGGAATTGGCCGAAGCGGTGCAGGCGCTGGCCACGCAGGACTAGCAGTCACCACAGGGTTATTCGTCAACCTTGAATCAGGGTTTCGGCGACACACCCGTATCCGCCCCGAACCACTTCTGCGACAGCGCCTCCAACCGGCCATCCGCCTTGATTCGCTGCAAGGCGTTTTCCAGGCTTACATGAAACGCCGGGTTACCCTTCTGAAACGGAATGGCCAGGCTCACAGCCGGGGCGGCTTTCGGCTTTTCCTCCGTCAGCGACTGCACCAACAGGATTGATCGCGGTTGCTCTTCTTTCTGCGCGATCAATTGCGCATTGGTGTGAATGTAAGGTTCGCTGAAGTCGAAACGATCCTTCAGGTCCGGAGTCGGAGCTACGTGATTGATGGCGACGTCGTATTTGCCGCTTTCGACGCCGGTCAACAGATCGTCGGAATCGGTGACAACGAAGTCGGCCCGTACATCCAGTTCATCGGCCAGCAGTTGACCCAACTCGACCTCGAACCCGGTCAGTTTGCCGTCATCCTTGAAATTGAAGGGCGGTGTATTAGCCTCAAGGGCAATGCGCAATTCGCCGCGGTCGTTTACATCGTCAATCAGTTCGGCATGAGCCAAAGGGCTCAAAAGGGGTAGCAGGCAGATCAGGCCAGGCAAAAAGCGCATGGTCACTCCTTTGAATTCATTTATCGCGACGCGCTGTTCAGGCTCGCTTTGCTATGGTTATTGAGTGCCTTCGACAACGAATGGCCGTTAAGTTGTTCACGGCTGAGCGAATTTTACGGAAAAACTGGAGAAGAGAATGAAAAGCTTTATGTCACGTGCAGCATTGGCTGGGCTGTTGTTGAGTGCTTCGATGCTGGCAGTTGCTGCTACACCGGCTCCCAAAGGTGCAGAAGTGTCCATTGTTTCTCCTGCGGACGGTGCCACGGTTCCGCAAACTGTCGTCGTCAAGTTCGCTGTCGAGAACATTGCGCTGGCCCCGGCGGGCGATGTCACCAAGAACACCGGCCATCACCATTTGCTGATCGATGTCGATAAGCTGCCAGCCGCTGGCGCCCCGATTCCGAATGATGCCAACCATTTGCACTTTGGCAAGGCGCAGACCCAGGCTGAAGTCAAATTGACACCGGGCAAGCACACCTTGCAGCTCGAACTGGGCGACAGCGGTCACATGCCGTTCGATCCGCCGATCGTTTCGAAGAAAATCACCGTGAATGTGAAATAACTTTTCCACAGGCATGAAAAAGGGAGACCAGAGGTCTCCCTTTTTTGTCGCTCAAGTAGCGATCAGAACAACACGCGGCTACGGATGGTGCCGTTGACGTGCTGCAGCTTCTCTTGCGCCAGTTCCGAGTATTCGGCGTCTACGTCGATCACTACGTAGCCGACTTTCTCGTTGGTCTGCAGGAACTGACCGGAAATGTTGATGCCGTTTTCGGCGAAGACCTTGTTGATCTCGCTCATCACACCCGGGATGTTCTCGTGGATGTGCAGCAGGCGGTGTTTGCCAGGGTGAGCCGGCAGTGCCACTTCCGGGAAGTTCACGGACGACACCGAAGTACCATTGTCGCTGTACTTGACCAGTTTTTCCGCCACTTCCAGACCGATGTTGGCTTGCGCTTCAGCGGTGGAGCCACCGATGTGCGGGGTCAGGATCACGTTGTCCAGGCCACGCAGCGGGCTTTCGAACTCTTCTTCGTTGGAGCGCGGCTCCACCGGGAAAACGTCGATGGCCGCGCCGATCAGGTGCTTGTCCTTGATGGCGGCAGCCAGGTGGTCCAGCTCGACCACGGTGCCGCGCGCGGCGTTGATCAGAATGCCGCCCTTCTTGATGGCGCGGATTTCCTTCTCGCCGATCATCCATTGGGTGGCAGCGGTTTCCGGAACGTGCAGGGTCACGATGTCGGACATGGCCAGCAACTCGTGCAAGTTGCCGACCTGGGTGGCGTTACCCAGTGGCAGCTTGGTCACGGTGTCGTAGAAGTACACCTGCATGCCCAAGCCTTCGGCCAGGACCGACAATTGCGTGCCGATCGAGCCGTAACCGACGATACCCAGCTTCTTGCCGCGGATTTCGAAGGAGTTGGCGGCGCTTTTGATCCAGCCGCCACGGTGGCAGGAAGCGTTCTTCTCAGGGATACCGCGCAGCAACAGGATTGCTTCGGCCAGCACCAGCTCGGCAACGGAGCGGGTGTTGGAGTACGGCGCGTTGAACACCGCGATACCGCGTTCGCGAGCCGCGTCCAGGTCGACCTGGTTGGTGCCGATGCAGAAACAGCCGACAGCGACCAGTTTCTTCGCGTGATCGAAAATCTCTTCGGTCAGTTGAGTGCGGGAGCGAATGCCGATGAAGTGAGCATCAGCGATCTTTTCCTTGAGCTGGGCTTCCGGCAGAGAACCTGTGAGGTACTCGATGCTGGTATAGCCCGCCGCCTTGAGGACGTCGACAGCCGATTGGTGGACGCCTTCGAGAAGAAGGAACTTGATCTTGCTCTTATCGAGAGAAGTCTTGCTCATCTGCGTAAACCTGTATCCCGGAGAAAATTGGCAGGAAATGGTCAACAGACGCTGACCCGAGCGGCAGGAAAGCCGTCGCCGCAGGGCAGCCGTTGGGCACTATCCTGCGGGGTCGATATGCTAGCATATGCGCCCCGCTAAACACTCATTCCTGCGACGTGAAGCGTCTTCAGGATGACCATGAATTGTTCGAGAGTTCTGTCGATGACCAATCCTGCCCTGATTGAAGAGCTGAAGACCCTGGTTGAGCCTGGCAAGGTGCTGACCGACGCCGACTCCCTGAATGCTTATGGTAAGGATTGGACCAAGCATTTCGCCCCGGCCCCGACGGCCATTGTGTTCCCCAAAACTATCGAGCAGGTCCAGGCCATCGTCCGTTGGGCCAATGCGCACAAGGTGGCGCTGGTGCCGTCCGGCGGTCGTACCGGACTTTCTGCTGCGGCGGTGGCGGCCAATGGCGAAGTGGTTGTGTCTTTCGACTACATGAACCAGATCCTCGACGTGAACCTGACTGACCGCACGGCCGTGTGCCAGCCGGGCGTGGTCACCGAGCAATTGCAGAACAAGGCCGAAGAGCACGGTCTGTACTACCCGGTGGACTTCGCGTCGGCAGGTTCCAGCCAGATTGGCGGCAATATCGGCACCAATGCCGGCGGGATCAAGGTGATTCGCTACGGCATGACCCGCAACTGGGTGGCCGGCATGAAAGTCGTCACGGGCAAAGGTGATTTGCTGGAGCTGAACAAAGATCTGATCAAGAACGCCACTGGCTACGACCTGCGTCAGCTGTTCATCGGCGCCGAAGGCACGCTGGGCTTTGTGGTCGAAGCCACCATGCGCCTGGACCGCGCGCCGAAAAACCTCACCGCGATGGTCCTCGGTACCGCCGATTTCGACTCGATCATGCCGGTGCTGCACGCGTTCCAGAGCAAACTTGACCTGACAGCCTTCGAGTTCTTCTCCGATAAAGCCTTGGCCAAAGTCATGGCACGCGGCGATGTGCCGGCACCGTTCGAATCCGATTGCCCGTTCTATGCGCTGCTGGAATTCGAAGCGACTACTGAAGAAGTGGCCAACCAGGCCCTGGAAACCTTTGAGTACTGCGTCGAGCAGGGCTGGGTGCTGGACGGCGTGATGAGCCAGAGCGAAACCCAGTTGCAGAACCTCTGGAAACTGCGCGAATACATCTCCGAAACCATCTCCCACTGGACGCCGTACAAAAACGACATTTCGGTCACTGTGTCGAAAGTCCCGGCATTCCTGAAGGAAATCGACGCGATCGTCGGCGAACACTACCCGGATTTCGAAATCGTCTGGTTCGGTCACATCGGCGACGGCAACCTGCACCTGAACATCCTCAAGCCGGATAACCTGAGCAAGGACGAGTTCTTTGCCAAGTGCGCGACGGTCAACAAGTGGGTGTTCGAAACCGTCGAGAAGTACAACGGTTCGATTTCCGCCGAACACGGCGTGGGCATGACCAAGCGTGATTACTTGACCTATAGTCGTTCCCCGGTTGAGATCGAGTACATGAAAGCGGTCAAAGCGGTGTTCGACCCGAACGGCATCATGAACCCGGGCAAGATTTTCGCTGTTTGAATCAAAGGAGTCGGTCAATGAGCTATCAGCACCAGTATGTCGACGGTACGCGTATTCATTTCCCGCTGGGGAAAGTGGTGTGCATCGGCCGCAACTACGCCGAACACGCCAAGGAACTGGACAACCCGGTGCCTACCGAACCCCTGCTGTTCATCAAGCCGGGCAGTTGCGTGGTGCCGCTGGAAGGTGGTTTCAGCATTCCAGCCGAGCGTGGCTCGGTGCATTACGAAGCGGAAATCGCGGTGCTGATCGGCAAGCCATTGTCGACCAAGCCGAGCCGTGAAGAAGTGCTGGATGCCATCTCCGGCTTCGCTCCGGCGCTGGACCTGACCTTGCGCGACAAGCAGGCCGAGCTGAAGGCCAAGGGCCTGCCGTGGGAAATCGCCAAGTCGTTCGATGGCGCGGCGGTGATTGCGCCGTTCGTGGCGGGCAGCACGTTTGCCGACCTGACCGACATCGGCATCCGTCTGACCATCAATGGCGAAGTCCGCCAGGATGGCAACAGCAGCGCGATGCTCAACCCGATCGTGCCGATGATCCAGTACATGGCCGGCTGCTTCTCGTTGCAGGCCGGTGACGTGATTCTCACCGGGACGCCGGTGGGCGTTGGTCCGCTGAATGTCGGTGACGAACTGGTACTCGAATTGCCGGGCGTCAGCCGCTTCACCAGCAGCGTTCTCTAGCACAAACACCGCAAAAAACCTGTGGGAGCGAGCCTGCTCGCGATAGCGGTCTGCCATTCAACATCAATGTTGGATGTGTGGGCCTCATCGCGAGCAGGCTCGCTCCCACATTGGTTTTCGTGATCGCCCACGCAGGGCAATCCCGCCATTTCCCGTTTTTTTCACATTTTGTCTGGATAATTCCGGGCTTCTGGCGTCTGAGCCAGTCCCAATGTGCTATTACCCATAGCCTGAATTTCTGGAACGCATCCCCGAATGGCCATCGAATCGCTGCCCAAGCTGAAAACTGCCCGCCGCTCGCGTTTTGTCATGCGTTGGTATTCCTGGCTTTTACTGGTGGCGGTCGCTGCTTATGGCCTTGCGTTTGCGATGCATTGGGATGATCGCGGTGTGCTCTGGGTGAAGGAGGGCTTCGAAAGCCCAGCCAAACGAGAAGAGAGTATCTGGCTGCCGGATTATCGGGCGGTCATCGACGCCAAGCTGCTGCCGGGCATGGAGAAAGACGAAGCCTCGGACGTGTCGTACGACCCGCAGACCAAAACCCTGTTTGCCGTGATGGGCAAGAACCCGTTTCTGGTCGAGCTGACCTTGCAGGGTGATGTGTTGCGCAAAATGCCGCTGGTGGGCTGGAGCAACCCGGAAGGGGTGACGGTCATGGGCAATGGTTTGCTGGCAATTACCGATGAGCGTGAACACCTGCTGTCCATCGTCAAGGTCGATGCCGATACTCGCGAGCTGAACATCGCCAATTTCCCGAAATACGATCTCGGCCCCTCGAAAGACCAGAATAAAGCCTTTGAAGCCGTCGTCTGGGATGCGCACAACCAGCAACTGCTGCTGGGGGAAGAACGTCCGCCGGCGCTGTTCAGCTGGAAAAGCGACGGCAGCCAAATCCTCAAGGGCGACAAGCAGAAACTGTCCAGCGACGAACTGGATATCCGCAACCTGTCGGCCCTGGCCATTGACCCGCGTACCGGTCACACCCTGGTGCTGTCCGCCGATTCTCACCTGTTGCTGGAGTTGGACGAAAAGGGCGAGCAAGTCAGTTTCATGACCTTGCTTGGTGGTTTCAATGGTCTGAAGAAAACCATTCCCCGTGCCGAAGGCGTGACCATGGATGAAGCCGGTACGCTGTACATAGTGAGCGAACCGAACCTGTTCTACCGCTTCGAAAAACAGAAATAACCCCGCCATGAGGGTGGCGCGCGGTCGCTCGTTGGGGTAAACCTGCGGGGCCGCGGCCACTGGCCATTAAGCTTGAATTCAGACAGTCGTGGTATTTCATTCGCCCGTCCTGTTCTTCCGAGCTGCCTGAATGCGCCGACTTGCCCGTGCCAAATTCCTGATGCTGATCCTGTCGGTCATTGCGCTGATCGTGCTGGTTGCCGTCGGCCAGTACCTGCGCCTGTTCGAGCGCACCTGGTTCAATGTGCAGACGCTATGGCAGCCGATGAATGCCCAGTCGATTGGCCTGGATCAGTATCAGGTAGCGGTCGAGGCGCGAGTCATTGACGGTCTGGACGACGATGTTTCGGCGCTGACCTTCGACCCCGTACGCAAAAGCCTGTTTACCGTCACCAACAAAAATGCCGAACTGATCGAGCTTTCCCTGGAAGGCAAAATCCTGCGGCGTGTGGCGCTGATTGGGTTTGGCGATCCGGAGGCGGTGGAATTCATCAGCGCCGACACTTACGTGATCACTGATGAGCGCGAGCAACGGCTGATCAAGATTCATCTGCAGAAGGACACGACGTTCCTCGATGCGGCGGACGCCGAACAGATGACCCTCGGCGTGCACATGAGTGGCAACAAGGGGTTCGAAGGGTTGGCCTATGACTCGGTGGGCAAGCGCTTGTTCGTCGCGAAGGAGCGCGACCCGATGTTGATCTACGAAGTACAGGGTTTTCCGCACTACAACCCGGAGAAATCCTACGCGGTACACGTGGTGAATAACCCCAAGCGCGATGCAGGGATGTTCGTGCGAGACCTGTCGAGCCTGCAGTACGACGAGCGCAGCGGTCATTTGCTGGCGCTGTCCGATGAGTCGCGACTGATTCTGGAGCTGGATGTCGACGGGCGACCGCTGACCACCCTGTCACTAAGCAAGGGCCGTCAGGGATTGCAGAAGGCTGTGCCGCAAGCGGAAGGCATCGCCATGGACGAAGACGGTACCCTGTACCTCGTCAGCGAGCCAAATCTGTTCTACGTCTTCAAAAAACCGGCACAACCCTAACCAACACCCCAAAACACTGTGGGAGCGGGCTTGCCCGCGATGGCGGCCTTTCAGTCAACATCAATGTTGAATGTTACGGCCTCATCGCGGGCAAGCCCGCTCCCACAGGTATTTCATTTGCCCGCAGATGTGTGGGCGATCTCGCTTACTCGGCGCGCAGGGTTTTCACGCCTTCACTCGTGCCTAGCAGCAGCAAATCAGCCGGGCGAGCCGCGAACAGACCGTTGGTGACCACGCCGACGATGGCATTGATCTGTGTTTCCAGCTCCACCGGGTTGGTGATCTGCATGTTGAACACGTCGAGGATGATATTGCCGTTGTCGGTCAACACCCCTTCACGGTAAACCGGGTCACCGCCAAGCTTCACCAGTTCGCGGGCCACGTGGCTGCGGGCCATCGGGATCACTTCCACCGGCAGCGGGAACGCGCCGAGGACCGGCACCAGTTTGCTGGCGTCGGCGATGCAGATGAAGGTCTTGGCCACGGCTGCCACGATCTTCTCGCGGGTCAGGGCCGCACCACCGCCCTTGATCAGGTTCAGGTGCGCGTCGCTTTCGTCGGCGCCGTCGACGTAGAACTCCAGATCGCTGACAGTATTGAGTTCATATACCGGAATGCCGTGGCCCTTGAGGCGGGCGGCGGTGGCTTCGGAGCTGGCAACGGCACCGTCGAACGCGCCTTTGTGTTGGGCCAGGGCGTCGATGAAGCAGTTGGCGGTGGAACCGGTGCCGACCCCGACGATGCTCTTGTCATCGAGTTTCGGAAGGATGTAGTCGACGGCGGCCTGAGCCACTGCCTGTTTGAGTTGATCCTGGGTCATGCGGGCTCCGAGGTGCCGAAGAGGGGGAACGAAAGGCCGGCATTATAGGCTTCGGGGTTGGGAAGGTCATTGCCCGATTGGCGGGCGGCGCACATTGGCTTTTGTGGCGAGGGGGCTTGCCCCCGTTGGAGTGCGAAGCACTCCTCTGCATAATTCCAGCCGCATCGGATTCATAGGTTTTACGACTGCTTCGCAGCCGAACGGGGGCAAGCCCCCTCGCCACAGGTATCGCGTCTTACCTTAAAACCACCTGTTTAGTGTGGTCGCCCGCCCGAAAGCCGGGTTAGACTCCTTGACCCTGCCCAACCCGCTCAGTGATGCTTTCCGATGCTCGAACAGTACGTCAAAAAGATCCTCACCTCGCGCGTTTATGACGTTGCCGTAGAAACCCCATTGCAGACTGCCCGCCAGCTCTCCGAGCGGCTGGGCAACGATATCTGGCTCAAGCGTGAAGACTTGCAGCCAGTGTTCTCGTTCAAGATTCGCGGCGCCTACAACAAGCTGACGCAGCTGAGCGATGAAGAGCGCGCCCGTGGCGTGGTCACTGCTTCGGCGGGCAACCATGCGCAAGGCCTGGCCCTGGCAGCCAAAGTGCTGGGCGTGAAGGCGACCATCGTGATGCCCAAGACCACCCCTGAGATCAAGGTCGAAGGCGTGCGTTCGCGCGGCGGCAAAGTGGTACTGCACGGAGATTCGTTCCCGGAAGCCCTGGCCTACTCGCTGAAACTGGTCGACGAAAAAGGTTACGTCTACATTCACCCCTACGACGATCCCCACACCATTGCCGGGCAGGGCACGGTGGCCATGGAAATTCTGCGCCAGCACCCCGGGCGCCTGGACGCGATCTTCGTTCCGGTGGGCGGTGGCGGATTGATCGCCGGGATTGCGGCGTACGTGAAGTACCTGCGGCCTGAAATCAAAATCATCGGCGTCGAGCCGGACGACTCCAACTGCCTGCAAGCCGCCATGGCCGCTGGTGAACGCGTGATCCTGCCTACCGTGGGCCTCTTCGCCGACGGCGTCGCTGTGGCGCAGATTGGTCAGCACACTTTCGATATCTGCAAAGACTACGTAGACGAAGTCATCACCGTCAGCACTGATGAGATCTGTGCGGCAATCAAGGATATCTACGACGATACCCGCTCGATCACCGAACCTGCCGGCGCCTTGGGTGTGGCCGGGATCAAGAAGTACATCGAGCAAAGTGGTGTCACCGGCCAAACGTTCGTGGCCATCGATTCCGGTGCCAACGTCAACTTCGACCGCCTGCGTCACGTCGCCGAGCGCGCCGAACTGGGTGAGGGCCGCGAAGCCATCATCGCTGTGACCATCCCCGAGAAACCGGGCAGCTTCAAGGCATTCTGCGAAGCCATCGGCAAGCGCCAGATCACCGAATTCAACTACCGCTATAACACCGGTAGCGAAGCGCACATTTTTGTCGGCGTGCAGACGCATCCGGAAAGCGACCCGCGCAGTGCGCTGCTCGCCAGCCTCACCGAGCAGGGCTTCCCGGTACTCGACCTGACCGATAACGAACTGGCCAAGCTGCACATCCGCCACATGGTCGGCGGGCGCGCCGCTCATGTGGTCGATGAAGTGGTGCTGCGTTTCGAGTTCCCGGAGCGTCCGGGTGCGCTATTCAACTTCCTCAACAAGCTCGGCGGGCGCTGGAACATATCGATGTTCCACTACCGCAACCACGGCGCGGCAGATGGCCGTGTGGTCGCGGGCCTGCAAGTGCCCCACGACGAGCGTCATCTGGTACCGGCGGCGCTGGAAGAAATCGGTTATCCATACTGGGACGAAAGCGACAACCCGGCCTATCAGCTGTTTCTTGGCTGAGCGGCTACGCTGATGGGCAAACCATAAGGAAACCGGACAATGGAAACGTTAACCGCCCTCAAAATCGCCCATACCATGGCGACGGTGCTGCTGTTGATCAGCGCGCTGGGGCTGGCGATCTGGGTCTGGCGCACACGCCGTAACGGTGACGCGACGGCTCATGCGCGTACCTTGCAACGGCCACAGGTGTTCATCTGGCTACTGATGGGCCTGGCGCTGCTGAGCATGCCGTTCACCGGTTGGTGGATGGTGCATCTGGTGGGCTGGCCATTGGGGCAGACCTGGTTGCTGGCTTCCAGTGTGCTCTACACCTTGGCGGCGCTGGGCTGGTTCTGGCTGGTGGTACGGCTCAATCGGCTGCGCACTCTGCCTGCGGGGGGCAATGGGAAGTTTACGTTTGCGTTGGCGTTGTTCAGCTTTGTCTGCTTTATCGCCATTGCGGGGTTGATGGGGGCCAAGCCGGTATAGCGCGGAATCTGTAGCAGCTGCCGAGGTACGAGGCTGCGATGGGCTGCGAAGCGGCCCCAAAGGGCGGTCCTGCGGACCGCAACGCAGCCTCGTACCTCGGCAGCTGCTACAGGCTTAATCAATCGCGCAGACTGATCACGGGCCAGCCACGTTTCTCGGCCTCGGCCCGCAAGTTAGGGTCCGGATCGACCGCGATCGGATTCGCCACCTGCTCCAGCAACGCTAAGTCATTCATCGAATCGCTGTAGAAATAGCTGTCTTGCAGGTTGTGGCCGGTCTCTTCCAGCCAACGATTCAAGCGGGTCACCTTACCTTCACGAAAGCACGGGACATCGGTGCTGCGGCCGCTGTAACGGCCGTCGATCATTTCGCATTCGGTGGCGATCAGGGTGTCGACGCCCAGACGCTGGGCAATCGGCCCGGTAACGAAGCGGTTGGTGGCGGTGATGATCACCAGCTTGTCGCCGGCCTCGCGGTGCTGGGCCAACAGTTCGAGGCCCTTGGGCAGCACGATCGGTTCGATGCAGTCGCGCATGTAGTCCATGTGCCATTGATCCAGCGTGGCCATCTCGGTGCGACCGAGGACTTCCAGGCAGAAGTTCAGGTACGCGTCGTTATCCAGCTTGCCGGCCAGGTAGTCCTGATAGAACTCGTCGTTGCGTGCCTTGTAGGCGACGGCGTCGAGGAAACCGCGTTCGCACAGATAATCGCCCCAGGCGTGGTCACTGTCGCCGCCCAGAAGCGTGTTGTCCAAGTCGAATAAAGCCAGCCGCATTGCAGTTACTCGCTGAAAAGTCTGTAGAAAGGTGTCCAGAATACGGACTTTTCACAAGAGTGCACATAAGGTAGGTCGGCTCGTTGCTGCTTTCACAACCTTTGTGGAACAATGCGGCGACATGCGTTTGCGAGGTTGTTGCCGTGATCGACCCCGATGGTTTCCGCCCCAATGTCGGGATCATTCTGACGAATGATGCCGGCCAGGTGCTATGGGCTCGCCGTATCAATCAAGATGCCTGGCAGTTTCCACAGGGCGGGATCAATCCCCAGGAGACGCCGGAAGACGCCTTGTACCGCGAGTTGAACGAAGAAGTGGGCCTGGAGCGCGAAGATGTTGAAATTCTCGCCTGCACCCGGGGCTGGTTGCGTTATCGTTTGCCGCAACGTCTGGTCAGGACGCACAGCCAACCGCTGTGTATCGGCCAGAAGCAGAAATGGTTTCTCCTGCGCCTGATCTCCAACGAGCAGCGGGTGCGGATGGATTTGACCGGTAAACCGGAATTCGATGGCTGGCGCTGGGTCAGCTATTGGTATCCGTTGGGCCAGGTGGTGACATTCAAGCGCGAGGTGTATCGACGCGCTCTCAAAGAGCTTGCCCCGCGCCTTTTAGCGCGCGACTGACGACGGAGTTCGACCCCGAGCCATGCTCAATACGCTGCGCAAGATCGTCCAGGAAGTTAACTCCGCCAAGGATCTCAAGGCGGCGTTGGGGATTATTGTGTTGCGCGTCAAAGAGGCCATGGGCAGCCAGGTCTGCTCGGTCTACTTGCTTGATCCAGAGACCAATCGCTTCGTGCTGATGGCCACCGAGGGCTTGAACAAGCGCTCGATCGGCAAAGTCAGCATGGCACCCAACGAAGGTCTGGTCGGCCTGGTCGGCACGCGTGAAGAACCCCTGAACCTCGAAAACGCCGCGGATCACCCGCGCTACCGTTACTTCGCCGAGACCGGTGAAGAACGCTACGCCTCGTTCCTTGGGGCGCCGATCATTCACCACCGTCGTGTTGTCGGCGTGTTGGTCATTCAGCAAAAAGAACGCCGCCAGTTCGATGAAGGTGAAGAAGCTTTCCTCGTGACTATGAGCGCGCAGCTCGCCGGCGTTATCGCCCACGCCGAGGCCACCGGTTCGATCCGCGGCCTGGGCCGTCAGGGCAAAGGTATCCAGGAAGCAAAGTTCATCGGCGTACCGGGTTCGCCGGGCGCGGCGGTCGGGACTGCGGTCGTCATGCTGCCACCGGCCGATCTGGATGTGGTGCCGGACAAGACCATTACCGACATTGATGCGGAGCTTGCGCTGTTCAAGACCGCCATCGAAGGCGTGCGCGCCGACATGCGTGCCTTGTCCGCCAAGCTGGCGACTCAGCTGCGGCCCGAAGAGCGCGCGCTGTTCGACGTCTACCTGATGATGCTTGACGATGCCTCGCTGGGAAGCGAAATCACCACGGTGATCAAGACCGGCCAGTGGGCCCAGGGCGCGTTGCGCCAGGTGGTCACGGAACACGTCAACCGTTTCGAATTGATGGACGACGCCTACCTGCGTGAGCGCGCCTCGGACGTCAAGGACCTCGGTCGCCGCTTGCTCGCCTACTTGCAGGAAGAGCGGCAGCAGACGCTGGTCTACCCCGACAACACCATTCTGGTCAGCGAAGAACTGACGCCGGCGATGCTCGGCGAGGTGCCGGAAGGCAAGCTGGTGGGGTTGGTGTCGGTACTCGGTTCCGGTAACTCCCACGTGGCGATCCTGGCGCGGGCCATGGGCATTCCGACGGTGATGGGCCTGGTCGACCTGCCATATTCCAAGGTCGACGGCATCCAGATGATCGTCGACGGCTATCACGGCGAGGTCTACACCAACCCCAGTGACGTGCTGCGCAAGCAGTTCGCCGACGTGGTCGAGGAAGAAAAGCAACTGGCCCTCGGGCTGGATGCATTGCGCGACCTGCCGTGCGTAACGGTCGATGGTCACCGCATGCCGCTGTGGGTCAACACCGGTCTGCTGGCGGACGTGGCGCGGGCGCAAAAACGCGGTGCCGAGGGCGTGGGGCTGTACCGCACCGAAGTGCCGTTCATGATCAACCAGCGCTTCCCGAGCGAAAAGGAGCAGTTGGCGATCTATCGCGAGCAACTCGCCGCGTTCCATCCGCAACCGGTGACCATGCGCAGCCTGGACATCGGCGGCGACAAAGCGTTGTCGTACTTCCCGATCAAGGAAGACAACCCGTTCCTCGGCTGGCGCGGCATTCGTGTGACCCTCGACCATCCGGAAATCTTCCTGGTGCAGACCCGGGCCATGCTCAAGGCCAGCGAAGGCCTGAATAACCTGCGGATTCTGCTGCCGATGATTTCCGGCATCCATGAACTGGAAGAAGCCTTGCACCTGATCCACCGGGCCTGGGGCGAAGTCCGCGACGAAGGCACCGATGTGCCGATGCCGCCGGTTGGCGTGATGATCGAGATTCCGGCAGCGGTGTATCAGACCAAGGAACTGGCGCGGCAAGTGGACTTCCTGTCCGTCGGCTCCAACGACCTGACCCAGTACCTGCTGGCCGTGGACCGTAACAACCCGCGGGTGGCCGACCTCTACGACTACCTGCACCCGGCGGTGCTGCAAGCCTTGCAGAACGTAGTGCGCGACGCCCATGCCGAAGGCAAGCCGGTGAGTATCTGCGGCGAAATGGCCGGTGACCCGGCAGCGGCGGTGTTGTTGATGGCGATGGGCTTCGACAGCCTGTCGATGAACGCCACCAACTTGCCGAAAGTGAAGTGGATGCTGCGTCAGATCAACCTGAGCAAGGCCAAGGAATTGCTGGCGGAACTGATGACCATCGACAATCCGCAAGTTATCCACAGCTCGCTGCAACTGGCGCTGAAGAACCTTGGATTGGCGCGGATGATCAATCCGGCTTCGGTCAAGACCCTCTAAAACGCTGAGGGCCCTTGTGGCGAGGGAGCTTGCTCCCGTCCGGCTGCGAAGCAGTCGTAAACCGGCTAATGCGATCTTTCTGAAAGAACGCATCGGCCGGATCGGGAGCGCTTCGCACTCCAGCGGGAGCAAGCTCCCTCGCCACAATTAATCGCTCGACCTTCAAATCCTGATCTCTACCTCCCCCAGATGCCCCCCATACGGCCCGAAACTCCGTTCGACCATATGCCGCACCCCATCCGCCTGAACGATCAACGCCGTGCTCGCTCGTGTTCCGTAAGTCGGGCTCTTGATAAACACACTCGACAACAGCGTCTCGGTGGTCTGTCCTACGCCGGTGTCCGGCAGCTCGGCAAGCGGCGCGGTCTGTGGATCGCTCAGCAAGGCCAATAGCGCCTGCGGCTGTGGATCGTTCAGCACCTCGCTTAATGCGGCCTTGGCCTTGAGCACTTTTGGCCACGGCGTATCCAGCCCTGCGTTGGATAATCCGTAAACGCCAGGCTTGAGCATGACTGCCTCCGTTTCCCGGGCATTGAAGTGCCACAACTCGTTGGCATTGCCAATCAGCAGGTTAAACCCGGCATATTCAGGCGAACGTCGGACAACGTCATTTAAATAGTCGTCAATCGGCATGTCGCCGCTGAGAAACTGCGCCACCAGTTCACCTCGCGACCTGGCGGCCGGTGGCTGAAGCGGATCGCGGATGTTGGTCAGCGCGGCGAAGCGCCCATTGGCGCCGACGCCGAGCCACGTACCACCGGCCTCAAGGTCGCGCCCGGCGTACACGTGGGGGGAATGCGGCCATTGCGCCAGGGGCAGGCTGGGCCGGGCATAGAATTCGTCGCGGTTGGCCGCCACGATCAGTGGCTGGGCGTGGCTCGGCCGCCAGGCAAAAACAATCAGGCACATAAGGTGGTCCTTGTGTGTTTTTTGCTCACTCTACGCAGACATCGCTCATCGATCCATCGCCATCCACAGTGGAGCCCGAGGCCATCCATCCGTTACCATGCCGCTCCTGTTTTGGGATGCTTGGGGATGCGGCCATGGAATTTCTGCTCTATCTGGCGCTGGGCGCCTGTGCGGGCGTGCTGGCCGGGCTATTCGGGGTAGGCGGCGGGATCATCATTGTCCCGGTGCTGGTGTTCAGTTTCACCTTGCAGGGATTTGATGCGTCGATCCTGACGCATCTGGCAGTCGGCACCTCCCTGGCGACGATCATCTTTACGTCGGTCAATGCGGTTCGCGAGCACCATCGCCGCGGCGCCGTGCGTTGGCCGATTTTTGCCTGGATGACCCTTGGCATTCTGATCGGTGCCGGTTTCGGCGCGCTGACTGCCGAAGCGATTTCCGGGCCGAATTTACAGAAGATCATTGGCGTATTCGCGTTGATCATCGCCGTTCAACTCGCTTTGGACTTCAAACCCAAGGCCAGCCGAACGGTGCCCGGTAAAGTCGGTCTGACCGTGGCCGGCAGTGTGATTGGCTGGGCTTCGGCGATTTTCGGGATTGGCGGCGGCTCGTTGACCGTGCCGTTCCTGACCTGGCGCAGCGTGCCGATGCAACAAGCGGTGGCCACATCGTCGGCCTGTGGCCTGCCCATCGCTTTGGCAAGTGCATTAAGTTTCATGATTCTGGGGTGGCACGATCCATTGTTGCCGGCCCATAGTCTCGGTTTTGTTTATTTGCCGGCGCTGCTGGGGATCGCCCTGACCAGCATGGTTTTCGCCCGTCTCGGTGCGCGATTGGCCCACAAGCTGTCGGCGCGCTTGCTGAAAAGACTGTTTGCCGCTTTGCTGTTTTGCGTCGGCCTGAGCTTCTTGCTCTGACGCGTAGCGCAATCCTGGCTTAATCCTGGCGTGACAGCGTCGCCCGGGAATTTTAAAGGTTTCAACTCTAACGAGGAGTCGCAATGCTGCCTTACCCGCAGATCGACCCGGTGGCCCTGGCCATCGGTCCGCTGAAAATCCACTGGTACGGCCTGATGTACCTGGTCGGCATCGGCGGCGCGTGGCTGCTGGCGTCCCGTCGGCTGAACCGCTTCGACCCGACCTGGACCAAGGAGAAACTCTCCGACATGGTGTTCTGGATGTCGATGGGCGTCATCGTCGGCGGTCGCTTGGGTTATGTGCTGTTCTACGATCTGCATGCCTACCTGGCCAACCCGACGCTGATTTTCGAAGTGTGGAAGGGCGGCATGTCATTCCACGGCGGGTTTATCGGTGTGATGCTGGCGGCGTTGTGGTTCGGTAGAAAGAATGGCAAGTCGTTCTTCCAGCTGATGGACTTCGTCGCACCGATGGTGCCAATCGGCCTGGGTGCCGGGCGCATCGGTAACTTCATCAACGCCGAGTTGTGGGGCAAGCCGACCGACGTGCCGTGGGCGATGATCTTCCCGCCGTTCAGCGATCCGGCGCAGTTGCCGCGTCACCCGTCGCAGCTGTACCAGTTCGCACTAGAAGGCGTGGCGCTGTTCGCCATCCTCTGGCTGTTCTCGCGCAAGCCGCGGCCGACCATGGCGGTGTCCGGGATGTTCGCGCTGTTCTATGGCATCTTCCGCTTCATCGTCGAATTCGTTCGCGTGCCGGATGCGCAACTGGGTTATCTGGCCTGGAACTGGCTGACCATGGGTCAGGTGCTGTGCGTACCGATGATCGTCGGCGGTCTGTTCCTGATCTGGCTGGCCTATCGACGCGCCCCGGCGGCCCCCGCAGCTGCTGTGTAAGAAGCAGGCGCTAAAAATTCGAACCCCGGGGCGACAGCTCCGGGTTCAAGGACACAGGTAACTCATGAAGCAATATCTCGAACTGGTCGCCCACGTCATCCAGAACGGCACCAAGCAGGCCAACCGCACCGGCGTCAACACCATCAGCTTTCCGGGTGCGATGCTGCGCTTCGATTTGCAGGAAGGTTTCCCGGCAATCACCACTCGCAAGATGGCCTTCAAATCCGCCATCGGCGAGATGTGCGGTTTTCTACGCGGGGTGAACAACGCCGCCGAATTCCGGGCGCTGGGCTGCAAGGTCTGGGACCAGAACGCCAACGAAAACGCCCAATGGCTGGCCAACCCGTTCCGTCAGGGTGAAGACGACCTCGGCGAGATCTACGGTGTGCAATGGCGCAAATGGCCGGCGTACAAGCAGATTCCGGTCAGCAACCAGGCCGCGATCGAGCAAACCTTGAGCCAGGGTTATCGGCAGATCGCCGAAGGCGAAGAAGACGGCCAGGCCTACGTGGTGCTGTACAAGGCGATCGACCAGATCCGCCAGTGCATCGACACCATCATCAAGGATCCGGGCAGCCGTCGCATCCTGTTCCACGGCTGGAACGTTGCGCAGCTTGATGAGATGGCTCTGCCGCCGTGCCACTTGCTGTACCAGTTCCACCCGAATGTCGAGACCAAGGAAATCTCCCTGACCCTCTACATCCGCTCCAACGACCTGGGTCTGGGCACGCCGTTTAACCTCACCGAAGGCGCCGCGTTGTTGAGCCTGATCGGTCGCCTGACCGGTTACACGCCACGCTGGTTCACCTATTTCATCGGCGACGCCCACGTCTACGAAAACCACCTGGACATGCTCAACGAACAGCTCAAGCGCGAGCCGTTCCCGATGCCAAAACTGGTGATTTCCAACCGCGTGCCGGAGTTTGCCAAGACCGGTATTTATCAGCCGGAGTGGCTGGAGCAGATCGAGCCGAGTGATTTCTCGCTCGAAGGTTACGAGCACCACGCGCCGATGACCGCGCCGATGGCGGTTTGATAGTTTTGATCGGCGATCTTTTTATTAGGAAAAGGTCTGTTGAACTGTCATTTATGACAGTAGGCGAATAAACGAGAGGGTGTTTGACTGATCCCAAGGCCATCAGGCCGGGTCAGCAACACCCTCTTCTTGTTCAGGAGCCTCTTCATGACGATCAACGTGCCTCATGCGCCTGCCGGCTTTTCGGAGAAACATTCAAGCCTTGCGCCGAAGCGCTTGCGCGCCGAATTGGCCAGTTCACCGCTCATTGGCTGTGAAAGCCGCTCGGGGCTCTTTCATTTCATTCCGAGCCTCGCTCCATGGGGATGTGTGGTACCCATGGAAATACTCACAGGGACGCCCATCTTCGTTGATTCGTTGCGAGTGGTGGTGTATCCGAACGAGTTGGAGTTTCAGCTATACGATCAGGTTCGAGTGCAATGGCAGGCATTGGACGGGACCGGCGAGAGCTTCCAGTCATTACCCCAATGGGTACTGAATTTCACCGCGCTGCATTTTGTTGTTCCAGATGAGGAAGCCCGGAAGTTTGAAGGAAAGAGGTGTGAAGTCATTTTTGTGATCGTGAGAGAGGAAAACCCTCTACCTTCTCGCTCTTTGTTCATGACGTTGGCCCCGGCACTGATTCAAACCGACCGGGTGTCTATTGAAGGGGTCTTGGAAGATGTACTGGAGATCGATCAACATCCCGACGGCGTTATCCTGACCATCCCCCGGATTGAAAACCTGCAAACAAACAACGCCATCGAAATGTTCTGGAAAAGTGGCCCGAATGGCGGGGCAGGCGGAGCCTGGAGAGACTATCAGCGTAAATTGGCCGTTAGCCCCGACTCACCCCTGGAGTTCCGGATTGAGCCTTCTGTCTATCAAGGCCATCGCGGTGAGCTCGTTCATCTATTTTGCAGCCTTTTTCTGGGGTCCGGGATGGTGCCCGGCATCAGCTATGGCATGGGAAACAACGGAATCCTCGAGTTCAAATTGGTGTAATCGGCTTGAATGGTGATGGATTCAATGCCCATGACTCCTACCGACATGAGAATGCTCAACCTCCGTCGCCACAACCCCACCGCTCACTTCCAGCCGCTGCAAAATCCCGCACTGATCGATATCCGGCCCTTCGCTGCAGCGTTGGCGCAGGTCGAGCAATTGTGTCTGCAAGGCCAGTAAGCCGTCGATCCGCGCTTTTACATGGTGGATGTGTTCGTCGATCAGCGCGTTGACGTTTTCGCATTGGTCCTGCGGGCTGTCGCGCAGGGCCAGCAGGCTGCGGATTTCCTCCAGGGTCATGTCGAGGGTTCGGCAGTTGCGGATGAAGGTCAGGCGCTCAGCGTGAGCCTGGGTGTAGACGCGGTAATTACCGTCGCTGCGGGCCGGTTCCGGCAGCAGGTTTTCGCGCTCGTAGTAGCGGATGGTTTCCACGGCGCAGTCGGTGAGTTTCGCCAGTTCTCCTATTTTCATCGCGTCAATCTCCAAAAGGGTGCTTGACCCTATAGTGGCTACAGGGTCTTTACTTGGCAACAGGCACCTTCATGGACGCGACCAATGAGCGATTCTCTTCACACCCACAAACCCGAGGCTGATCACGATCACGATCACGATCACGATCACGATCACGATCACGATCACGATCACGATCACGATCACGATCACAGCCACAAGCTGCAGCCTGTGCCCAAGCATGATCATGGCAGTCACGGCGATTCCTGCTGTTCCTCCAAAGTTGCGGCGCCATCGCTGATCAAGTTGAGCGAGACACCGACCACCGGCGCGCGGCTGAGCAGCTTCCGCATCGAAGCCATGGACTGCCCGACCGAGCAGACGCTGATCCAGAACAAACTCGGAAAGCTTTCGGGTGTGCAGCAACTGGAATTCAACCTGATCAATCGGGTATTGGGCGTGACCCACGACCTGCCAGGCACCGCACCGATCATCGATGCGATCAAGTCGCTCGGCATGCACGCCGAGCCGCTGGAGCCGGGCGTCGAAGCGCCAGCCCCGGCGCCTGAGAAAAAGCCCTGGTGGCCATTGGCGTTGTCCGGCGTTGGCGCGCTGGCAGCCGAAGTTATCCACTTCACCAACGCGGCGCCGAACTGGATGGTGGCGGTTATTGCGCTGATCTCAATCCTCAGTGGCGGCCTGGGTACCTATAAAAAGGGCTGGATCGCCCTGAAAAACCTCAACCTGAACATCAACGCGCTGATGAGCATCGCGGTGACCGGTGCGGTCCTGATCGGTCAATGGCCGGAAGCGGCGATGGTGATGTTCCTGTTCACCGTGGCCGAGCTGATCGAAGCCAGGTCTTTGGACCGGGCGCGCAATGCCATCGGCGGGCTGATGCAGATGACCCCGGAACAAGCCACGGTGCTGCGGGCCGACGGCAGTTGGGTCGCACAACCGGTGAAAAACATCGAGCTGGGCGCACGGGTGCGGGTGCGTCCCGGCGAGCGGATCGGTCTGGACGGCGAAGTGCTGTCCGGCAGCTCGACCATCGACCAGGCGCCGATTACCGGAGAAAGCCTGCCGGTCGAGAAGACTATCGGCGACAAGGTGTTCGCCGGCACCATCAACCAGTCCGGTTCGCTGGAATATGTTGTGACTGCCGTGGCGAACAATTCGACCCTGGCGCGGATCATTCACGCGGTCGAACAGGCCCAAGGGGCGCGAGCGCCAACCCAGCGTTTTGTCGACAGTTTCTCGAAAATCTATACACCGGCCGTGTTTATCCTGGCCTTGGCCGTGGCGGTGATTCCGCCGTTGTTCATGGATGCGCTGTGGTTCGACTGGATCTACCGGGCGCTGGTGTTGCTGGTGGTTGCCTGCCCATGCGCCTTGGTGATTTCCACCCCGGTGACCATCGTCAGCGGCCTCGCGGCGGCGGCGCGCAAAGGGATTCTGGTCAAGGGCGGCGTCTATCTGGAGCACGGCCACAAACTCGATTACCTGGCCCTCGACAAGACCGGCACCCTCACTCACGGCAAACCGGTGCAGACCGACTATTTGTCCCTCGACCCAATCGCGGATGAAATAGCCCCGGCCATTGCGGCGGCACTGGCCGGTCGTTCGGATCACCCGGTGTCGCTGGCCATCGCCAATGCGGCTGTGGATAAACATCCGGAACCGCTGATTGTGGATAACTTCGAAGCCCTGGCGGGTCGTGGAGTGCGCGGTGAGATCAACGGTGAGCTCTACCACTTGGGCAATCACCGCCTGGTGGAAGAGTTGGGCCTGTGTTCGCCAGCGCTGGAAGAGCAGCTGTTTGCTCTGGAGAAACAGGGCAAATCCGTGGTGCTGTTGCTCGATAAGTCGGGCCCCTTGGCGCTGTTCGCCGTGGCAGACACCGTGAAGGCGTCCAGTCGCGAGGCGATCCAGCAATTGCATGAGCTGGGTATCAAAACCCTGATGCTGACCGGCGACAACGTTCACACCGCTCAGGCCATCGCCGCCCACGTGGGCATTGATCAGGCGCAGGGCGATCTGTTGCCGACCGATAAGCTGCAAGCCATCGAAACGCTGTATGCCCAGGGCCATCGGGTGGGGATGGTCGGCGACGGCATCAACGATGCTCCGGCACTGGCGCGGGCCGAGATCGGTTTCGCCATGGCGGCGGCCGGTACCGATACCGCCATCGAAACTGCCGATGTCGCGCTGATGGACGACGATCTGCGCAAGATTCCGGCCTTTATTCGCCTGTCGCGGCAGACCTCAAGCATCCTGAAACAGAACATCGCCCTCGCTTTGGTCATCAAGGCGATCTTTCTTGGGGTAACCTTCGCCGGGATCGCCACCATGTGGATGGCGGTGTTCGCTGACATGGGCGTAAGCCTGTTGGTGGTGTTCAACGGTTTGCGCCTGCTGCGCAAATAAACGATGAGGGAAGGGTGTGCTGAGTGCCGGGCTGAAGGCGTTTTACATGGTTGCCCGGCTGGGCAGCATCACCCTGGCGGCGAAAAAGCTCGGTCTGAGCCAACCGACGGTGACGACCCATATTCGGCATCTGGAAAGCCAGTATTCGGTTGAACTGTTCTACCGTGGCGGCCGCCGCCTCAGCGTCAGCGACGAAAGCGCGCGGTTGTTGCCGAGGAGCGGGCAAGCCCGCGATGGGGCCAGAGCTGACACCGCAGATTGCGGGTCTTTAAAGCTGTTGCGCCAACACCTCAACCTGCTCCTGACGCTCCGCCTGACTCAACTTCGAATTCGGATTAAGCGACGACCACTGCGGATGCGCCCGCGCCTTGTTCAGCGCTTCAGGCAGTTTGCCTTCGCGCCAGGTTTTGTCTTGCGGTGTGGCGACCTGAATGCTGTCCATCGCCGCATGCCCGCGCTGGTTCAGGGCTTGTAGCAATTGCCGCTGACGCAAGGCCAACAGCCGCAGCACGCTGTCGTCGACGGTCAGTTCTCGCTGCCCCTTTATCTTGCCCAGCAAACGGCTGCCGTAACTGCGGGCGGTTTGCAGTGCGCCGCCGGCAATCGCGCCGGCCAATGCCGCCGCGCCGAGGGTCAGGCCACCCACCAGCAAGTCAACCCCGGCCCCGGCCGCCGCGCCCGCCGCGATACCACCGCCGACCCGCACACCGAGCTGCTTCAGGGTTTCCGGGTTGAACAGATCATCGCCCCAGCGACCATCGAGCAGCGGCAGGTCACTGGCCGCCGCATCCTGTGGGCGGAAAGCGTAGAGCTTGAGCAGGGCCTCGACGCAGCGTTGTTCGCGCTGACGCACTGCTTTGCGCAGTTCGCTGATTGCGTGCTGTTCCTGCTCTGCCTCGCTGACCACGCTGCGGCGGCAGGCGGCACAATCGATCAATAAATCGGCAATCAGCCGCGCTGCACTCTGCTGACGGGCCAGGCGTTGGGCCTGCTGATCGGCGATCAAGCGCTCCAGTTGTTCGCGGGAGTTTTCCAGCAGCAGCGCGAGGCTTTCATACAGTCGACGTTCGCCATCCTCCGGCGGTGCAACGCTGTCGAAACGCACCAAGGCATGCAAGCCCAGACGCGCCAGGGCTTCACGCCAATCCGGTTCGCGATGCTGGGCGCTGCTGACAAAATTCAGCACCGGCAGCAGTGGCTTGCCGCAACTGGCCAGTACCTCCAGTTCGTCGCGGTACTTGGCCAGCACTGGTTCCCGGGCGTCGATCACATAGAGGCCGGCGTCCGAGGCGAGCAGTTGCCGCAGCACCTTGGCTTCCTGCTCGAAACGCTGCCGGGCTTCGCTGCCCTCAAGGAATCGCGCCAGTCGTGCCGGGCCGTCGAGGCGTTCGCCGGGTCGTTCCAGACGCTCGAGGTAGTCGAGCAGGGCGATGGCATCTTCCAGGCCCGGCGTGTCGAACAGATCGAGCAACGGCTCGCCCTCTACCGACAAGCGCGCGCCTTCGACGTGGCGCGTGGTGCTGGGGCGATGAGACACTTCGCCGAAGCCGACGTCGCGCGTCAGCGTTCGCAGCAACGAGGTCTTGCCAACATTGGTGTGGCCGACCACGGCGAGTTTCAAAGGCTGTTTCCAGGTATCAGTCATGACCCGTCTCCAGCCAGTTCAACGGCGCGCAATCGGCGAATGGCAGGTCCAGTTGTTGGAGCGCAACATGCCAGTCGCCCAGGCGTTCGGCATCCAGCGCTTCGCCGGGCGGCGCTTGCAGCAGCCACACGCGGGTGGCGGTGGCGCTACGGGCCAGTTCGGCAATCAGTGCCAGGCTGCCACGGTCTGGCGAACGCCGTGGATCGCAGGCGATGGCCAGCCGGGCCGGGGGAAAGCGACTCAGTTGTTCGAGCAGCTTGTGCCGGGATTCGCGGCTGTCGAGGACGCCTGCGTTGTTGACGCTTTTCGGCAGCTGCGGCGGCCAGGGGCGTTGATCGTCCAGCTCGATGGCCACCAGCAGCGCGCCATCGCTTTGCAGATCGCTGGCGGTGTTTTCAATCTGATGCAGTTGCGCAGGCGCGGCGTCGCTGATGCCCAGGCGTTCGCTGGTGGGCATCAACCGTTCGCGCAGTTGGGCGTAGCCGGGCAGGTTCAGATCCAGATGCAAGGTCGCTTGACCGGTTTTCCAGCGCCACAGGCAGAACAGTGCAAGCAGTAAACGCGGCAAAAGACCGTAGACCAGCAGCACCCCAACCAGCCAGGCCGCCCAGGCCTGGCGGGCGCTTTCGATGTTCAGCGCAGCATCGCCGCTGGCGCGGATCATTTCCACGCTGGGCACACTGAAACCGAGCAAGGCCGGCACGGCACCGAGGGCTTGGGTGATGGCGACGAAGGTGTCGCCGCCAAGAATGGTGGTTTCCCAGACGAAGCCATAGCGCCGGGTCGCCATCAGCGTTAGCACCATCACCAAGGCACTGAGCATCACCAGTAACCACAAGCCGTTGACCAGCACGCCAAGCGCCCAGCGATTGAGTTTCTGCCGTTGCAGCAACAGCAGCAAGGCCGGCGCCAGTTGTGCGGCGCTGGCATCGCGGGCGAGTTTTTCACTGAGCCACAGCCACAAGCGTCCGAGGGTGGCGCCCTGTTCACCGGCGAATACCAGGCCCAAGGCCCAACTCAGCAATAGGATCAGATTCAGCCCGAGCAGACTGCCCAAAGCCCAGAACACATTGACCGGAATCTGACCGTCGCCTAGCGCAGCAAACGCCAGGCCGGCGCCGCTGATCACGGCCAGTACGGCCAGTACGATCAGCGCCAGTCGCGCGCCTTGCAACCAGTGTTTCAGGGCACTGGTCTGTCCATCGCGCTCGGCCAGCCACCGGGCGCGGCATTGAATGCGCGTCGGCAGGTCACCGCCAGCGCTACGGGCGACTCGGTTGGCTTCCAGATCATCCAGGGGCCCGGCGTGTTCTTCACGCAGGCGTATGGTTTCGCTCAGCCAGAGGTTTTGCAGGGGCGTCAGTTCAGTCACGCGGCATCCCGTCGCTTAATTGAGCAGTGAGCATAACCGCTGTGGCGCTTATCGGGGTAAGGGAGGCTCTGGTATCCTCGCCGGCATGACTAAATCACTCCCCCTCAGCCTGATCGCAGCCCTCGGTGAAAACCGTGTGATCGGCGTCGACAACAGCATGCCCTGGCACTTGCCGGGGGACTTCAAATACTTCAAGGCCACCACCCTCGGCAAGCCGATCATCATGGGTCGCAAGACCTGGGATTCTCTCGGTCGTCCGCTGCCGGGGCGGTTGAACATCGTGGTCAGCCGTCAAGCGGATCTGCAGCTGGAAGGCGCGGAGGTTTATCCGTCGCTGGAGGCAGCGGTGGTTCGCGCTGAGGAATGGGCGCGGGAGCAGGGCGTCGATGAATTGATGCTGATTGGTGGCGCGCAGTTGTATGCGCAAGCGCTGGAGCAGGCCGATCGGCTGTACCTGACGCGCGTGGCGCTGAGCCCGGAAGGGGATGCGTGGTTTCCGGAGTTTGATTTGAACCAGTGGAAACTGGTGTCGAATGTTCCGAATCCGGCAGAAGGCGACAAGCCGGCGTACAGCTTCGAGGTTTGGGAAAAAGTCTAAAAGCTTCGCGGGCAAGCCTCGCTCCTACAGGGTTGTGGTGAACCACATTAGGTGATCGACACAAATCCTGTAGGAGCGAGGCTTGCCCGCGAAGGCGATCTAACAGGCATCAAGCCTGAGCCAACGCCCCATGCTCATCCGCGTCCAGCAATTGCTTGTCGGTCTGCTGCATGATCTGGCTGGTGATCGCCCCGGCGGTGATCGAACCACTGACGTTCAATGCCGTACGCCCCATGTCGATCAGCGGCTCAACCGAAATCAGCAACGCCACCAGTGACACCGGCAAGCCCATCGCCGGCAGCACGATCAATGCGGCGAAGGTCGCGCCGCCACCGACCCCGGCCACACCGGCCGAACTCAGCGTCACAATCGCCACCAACGTCGCGATCCACAATGGGTCCAGCGGGTTGATGCCCACGGTCGGCGCGACCATCACCGCCAACATTGCCGGGTACAGACCGGCACAGCCGTTCTGGCCAATAGTCGCGCCAAACGAGGCGGCGAAACTGGCGATGGACTGTGGAATCCCCAGACGGCTGGTCTGGGCTTCGATGCTCAGTGGAATGGTGGCGGCGCTGGAGCGGCTGGTGAAGGCAAACGTCAGCACCGGCCAGATCTTGCGGAAAAACCGTAGCGGGTTGATCCCGGCGGCCGACACCAGCACGCCATGGACCACAAACATCAGGCCCAGGCCGATGTAGGACACCACCACGAAACTGCCGAGCTTGATGATGTCTTGCAGGTTGGAGCCGGCGACCACTTTGGTCATCAGCGCCAATACGCCGTACGGGGTCAGCTTCATCACCAGGCGTACCAGGCGCATCACCCAGGCTTGCAGGGTGTCGATGGCGTTGATCACTTTCTGACCTTTCTCGACATCATCCTTGAGCAGTTGCAGCGCGGCGACCCCAAGGAACGCGGCAAAGATCACCACGCTGATGATCGAGGTCGGCTTGGCGCGAGCCAGGTCTGCGAACGGGTTCTGCGGGATGAACGACAGCAGCAGCTGCGGCACATTCAGGTCGGCGACCTTGCCCGCGTAATCGGTCTGGATGGTTTGCAGGCGAGCCATTTCCTGGGTGCCGGCGATCAGACCTTCGGCGGTGAGGCCGAACAGGTTGGTCAGGCCGATACCGATCAGCGCGGCGATGGCGGTGGTGAACAGCAGCGTGCCGATGGTCAGGAAGCTGATCTTGCCCAGCGACGAAGCATTGTGCAGGCGCGCCACGGCGCTGAGGATCGAGGCGAACACCAGCGGGATCACGATCATTTGCAGTAACTGCACATAACCGTTGCCCACCAGATCGAACCAGCCGATCGAGGCTTTCAGTACCGGGTTGCCCGCACCATAAATCGTGTGCAGAGCGACACCGAATACCACACCCAATGCCAGCGCCAGCAGAACCTTTTTGGCCAGGCTCCAGGTGGTGTGACGGGTTTGCGCCAGGCCAAAAAGCAAGGCGAGGAACACCAGCAGATTGAGGATCAGCGGCAGATTCATAGAAGCTCCATAGACTTGTGCCAGCCACCTTCGTGTGTGACTGCGAACCGGCAAGCCTAACAGCTTGATATGTAATGATTTAATATCAAAAACAGCGGTTGACTGTCGTTTTTGGAATAAGCCACTGACGCTGTGGGGAATGCCGTTGACGGAATCAGGATGTAAGCGGTCGCGGGCAGGCGAGGACTGTCATACAGATTTGTTAGCGTCGATATCTTTGAATCAGGGAGAAACGCAGATGAAGCTCGCACCGAAAATTCTGGCTGCCGCACTGAGTTTGGGACTGGGCCTTGCCGGCCAGGTCTTCGCCACGGATTTGAAGCACTGGCCAGCCGATCAGGCCAAGGCGCTGGACGCGATGATCGCGGCCAATGCCAACAAAGGTAACTTCGCGGTGTTCGACATGGACAACACCAGTTACCGCTACGACCTCGAAGAGTCATTGCTGCCGTTCATGGAAAACAAGGGCCTGATCACCCGCGAGTCACTTGATCCCTCCCTGAAACTGATGCCGTTCAAGGACACCGCCGACCACAAGGAAAGCCTGTTCAGCTACTACTATCGCCTCTGCGAAATCGACGACATGGTGTGCTACCCATGGGTCGCCCAAGTGTTTTCCGGCTTCACACTTCAAGAGCTCAAAGGCAATGTCGATGAGCTGATGGCGTCTGGCAAACCGGTATCGAGCACTTATTACGACGGCGACGTGGTCAAGACCATCGACGTCAACCCGCCGAAAATCTTTACCGGTCAGAAAGAGCTCTACAACAAACTGATGGAGAACGGCATCGAGGTCTACGTGATGACCGCCGCCTCCGAAGAGCTGGTGCGCATGGTCGCGTCCGATCCGAAATATGGCTACAACGTCAAACCACAGAACGTGATCGGCGTGACCACGCTGCTCAAGGACCGCAAGACTGGCGAGCTGACCACGGCGCGTAAGCAGATTACTGCCGGCAAGTATGACGAGAAGGCTAACCTGGGCCTGGAACTGACTCCGTACCTGTGGACTCCAGCAACCTGGATGGCCGGCAAGCAGGCGGCGATCCTGACCTACATCGATGAATGGAAGAAACCGGTCCTCGTGGGCGGCGATACCCCGACCAGCGACGGTTACATGCTGTTCCACAGCGTCGACGTGTCCAAGGGCGGCATCCATTTGTGGGTCAACCGTAAAGACAAGTACATGACCCAGATCAACGGCATGATGGCCAAGAACGCCGCAGCCCAGGCCAAAGAAGGCTTGGCAGTGACGGCGGACAAGAATTGGGTGATCGTGAAGCCGGAAGAGATTCAGTAAGACCGAGTCGCCCCCACATTTAACCGGGGCCAACAAAAAAATGCCCCGCACTTGGCGGGGCATTTTTTTGTTCGACGGTTAAGTATTACAGCCCGTCGAGCATCGCCTTGTTACGTACCGCACCCTTGTCGGCGCTGGTGGCCAACAGGGCATAGGCTTTGAGCGCCGTGGTCACTTTACGTGGACGCACTTCCACGGGTTTCCAGCCTTTCTTGTCCTGTTCGGCACGGCGCGCGGCCATTTCATCATCGCTGATCAACAGGTTGATCGAGCGGTTTGGAATGTCGATCAGCACTTTGTCGCCATCCTGCACCAGACCGATCGCGCCGCCTGCAGCGGCTTCTGGCGATGCGTGGCCGATGGACAGGCCCGAAGTACCACCAGAGAAACGGCCGTCGGTGAGCAGGGCGCAGGCTTTGCCCAGGCCTTTGGATTTCAGGTAAGACGTCGGGTAGAGCATTTCCTGCATGCCCGGGCCGCCTTTCGGACCTTCATAACGAATGATCACGATGTCGCCGGCCTTCACTTCGTCGGCGAGGATGCCGCGTACCGCGCTGTCCTGGCTTTCGAAGATCTTCGCGTTGCCTTCGAAGACGTGGATCGACTCGTCGACGCCGGCGGTTTTCACCACGCAACCGTCCAGCGCGATGTTGCCGTACAGAACGGCCAGGCCGCCTTCTTTCGAGTAAGCGTGTTCGACACTGCGGATGCAGCCGTTTTCACGGTCGTCGTCCAGGGTTTCCCAACGGGTCGACTGGCTGAACGCAGTTTGTGTCGGGATGCCTGCAGGACCGGCCTTGAAGAAGTGATGCACGGCTTCGTCGGTGGTCTGGGTGATGTCCCACTTGGCGATACCTTCGGCCATGGTCTTGCTGTGCACGGTCGGCAGATCAGTGTGCAACAGGCCGCCACGGGCCAGGGAACCGAGGATGCTGAAGATCCCTCCGGCACGGTGCACGTCTTCCATGTGGTACTTCTGGATGTTCGGCGCGACCTTGCACAGTTGCGGTACGTGACGGGAGAGACGGTCGATGTCGCGCAGGTCGAAATCGATCTCGGCTTCCTGGGCCGCGGCCAGCAAGTGCAGGATGGTGTTGGTGGAACCGCCCATGGCGATGTCCAGGGTCATGGCGTTTTCGAACGCCTTGAAGTTGGCGATGTTGCGCGGCAACACCGACTCATCGTTCTCGCCGTAGTAACGCTTGCACAGCTCGACGATGGTGCGGCCGGCTTGCAGGAACAGCTGTTCACGGTCGCTGTGGGTGGCCAGGGTCGAACCGTTGCCCGGCAACGCGAGGCCGAGGGCTTCGGTCAGACAGTTCATCGAGTTGGCGGTGAACATGCCGGAGCAGGAGCCGCAAGTAGGGCAGGCGCTGCGCTCGTACTCGGCGACCTTCTCGTCAGAGGCGCTGGAGTCGGCGGCGATCACCATGGCATCGACCAGGTCGAGACCGTGGCTGGCCAGTTTGGTCTTGCCAGCTTCCATCGGGCCGCCGGAAACGAAGATCACCGGGATGTTCAGGCGCAGGGCGGCCATCAGCATGCCTGGGGTGATCTTGTCGCAGTTGGAGATGCAGACAATGGCATCGGCGCAGTGGGCGTTGACCATGTATTCGACGGAGTCGGCGATGATCTCGCGGCTCGGCAGCGAATAGAGCATGCCGTCGTGGCCCATGGCGATGCCGTCATCCACGGCGATGGTGTTGAATTCTTTGGCGACGCCGCCGGCCCGCTCGATTTCGCGAGCGACCAGTTGTCCCAGGTCCTTGAGGTGCACATGGCCCGGTACAAACTGGGTAAAGGAGTTGGCAATGGCGATGATCGGCTTCTTGAAGTCGTCATCTTTCATCCCCGTGGCGCGCCACAGTGCGCGAGCACCGGCCATGTTGCGGCCGTGGGTGGATGTTTTCGAGCGGTAATCAGGCATGGAGCACTCCGGGCGGCTAAACAGGTATCAAAAGGGAAGTGAGCTTCTATTGACGTCTGGAACACTCAGAAATGGCCGTGTGTCCGGAGGTTGCCGATAACTTTGCGGGATCGCCGCGCGCTTCAGCTTGAGCTCATAAACCCGCCGGGGGATGACTGGCGATGAATCTCGCGATTCTACACCGCTGGCGTCAGGAGGGAATGCCGGAAAGTGCTGATCCAGCGTCGATGGAATGCGTAGGGTGACGATCGGCGGGGTTATTCGACGCTTGGGCTGGCTCTTGGGCTTTTGGCGCGGCTATTGATGCGACTGTTGAGCGCCAGCGCCACGCTGCTCAGGATGACAAAGCTGTATCCAAGGGTGGATTGCAGGTTGGCCGGACTCAAACTGATGAGCGCACTGATCAACCCGCCGCAAATGAAAATCACCGTGCTGCCGGCCGATGCCGAGGTGCCTGCATTTTCAGGGAACAGGCTCATGGCTTTGGAGGTGGCGGCGGGTCGGGCGATGGTGGTGCCGGCGGTACAGATGAGCATCGGTACCAGGACGGTGAGCGGTGATAGTGCAACGTGGTTTGAAAGGTAAAGCATGATCAGGCCGGACAGCAGAATCAGGCTCAGCCCGCTGATGATCTGATGACCGGGACTGATGCGTTTACCCAGCACAATCGCAGCCGTGCCGCCGACGATGTAGGCACCGCCATATACCAGCAGGATCAGCGAGTAGTCATAGGCCGATAACTGGAGTTGGTCCATGAAGATCAGTGGCGAAATCACGATGAACGAGAAATGGCAGGCGAAGGCAAAGCCTGAAATCAACCAGTAGGGCAGGAAATCGGCATCACGCAAGACCCGACTGTAGGACTGGAGGATATTCGGCCGCACGCGGGTTGCTGGCGGGCGGGTGTTTTCGAGAAACAGCCAGGCTTTGAGCAGTACCACGCCGGCCAGTGCGGTAAACACCCAGAAGCTACCCTGCCAGCCCAGCGTGGCTTGCAGCAACGTACCGGCCAACGGTGAGACCGAGATGAAAATGCCGGTGGCGGTGACCATCAGGATCCGCAACCGGTCACGTTCCTCACCCTCGAACAGATCCTGAATCAGGGCTTGTGAGAGCACGAAACACCCGCAGCCGAGTGCCTGAATGACACGCAGCAGCAGGAAGTGGACATAGTCCGTGGTCAGTATGCAGCCCACCGCCCCCAGCATCGAAACGGTGATTCCGACGAGCAACAGCCCTTTGCGTCCAACCACATCCGACAGCGGCCCGATCAGCAGTTGAGAGGCCGCGATGCCGACCGCAAACAGACTGATCGACAGGGCAATGTCGGCGGGCGGGCTGCGAAAATGTTCGGCGAGCGCCGGGAACGAGGGAAGCAGGACATCCAGCGGGAATACGCCAAGCAGCATCATTGCCAACAACAGGCTGACCGCCCCACGACGCTGTCTGAGGGTTGCCGCAGAGTGTCCTTCATCCATCGATAAGCCCTGCCCTCGTGAACAGTTGCTGGTTGTATGGCAGGGCGAAGAAGCCGGCTTTTCTCAAAGCCTCAAGCGTCGCGCCAGCACCGGATCGCGCACGCTGAAGGGTGGCTTGGCGGCTAGTCAGCTCCCCGAGAATCTCGGTGGCGGCGGTCTCGTCGACACCCGCGCTGTGCAGGCTTTCCCGCATCCATCGCTCATCGGCTTCGAAGAAAACCCGGATGATGTCCAGCAGCAACCTGCTGGCGAGCGTGCGTTGACGACTGTTCAGGGGCAGCCACAGGTAATGGAACACTTCAGAGAAATAGCGGCTGTGAAGCGCCTCGTCCGAAAGATGATCCCTGAGCATTGCCTGGACGCTGGACACCAGGTCGTCACGACAGATGTCGAGCAGCTCCTTGGCAATGATCGTCTCCGACACGAACCCGACAAGAAACCAGGCCAATGCCCTGTTTTTTTCAGGTGTGCGGTCGAGCAGGGTGTTCAACTGCGTGATGCGGTGGGGCATGACCGGGCGCGGACTGATCCCGTAGATCCCGGCAACCTGCTCGGCAAGGCTGTTGGAGAACAGCGCGTGATAGCCCTCGTCGGTATAAAGCTGAAGTGCGGCGGTCTTCATCCGTGGAGGGATGTAGGCCTTCAGTTCACCATGGATGATGGTTTCCACGGCTCGGTTGACGATGCGGTGTTCGAGCAAGGTGGTGTAGTCGAGGAAATACACCAGATGATTGGCCGACAGCCGATGGATGACGGTTTGGCCCAGCGCTTCGATAGCCGGGTGCTTCAGGTAAGCGAGGAAGGCCGGGGGAAACCAGTGGCGTGTTTCCAGCTGTTGTTCCAGGTCTGGCGGCAATAGATAGTCGTGCTCGCTGGTTCGCACCGACGCGCGGGTATTCCAGTCGCCGAGGGTGAAACGAAGGGCCCGGGAAGCGGGATGCTCCGACCGCTCAATGATGGCATTCATTGCGCCAGCTCCTGGCTGCTGAGCAGCGCCTTCAATTCCTTGCACATTGCCTGACCGTCGCTTTTGCCACAGCCGACAAAAAACAGCGGTTGTTCCGCACTGTCCTCGAGCCCCAACAAGGCTTCTACCCGATCATCTGCCAGTGCGCCGGTCAGCCAAGTGTTCAACCCCAGCGCGGTGGCCACTAACTGGAACGTCTGGGAAAGGTGCCCCGCCTCCACGAAGGCCATTCGGTAGGCGCGCGAGTGTTCATACTTCCACCACAGCTTGTCGAATCGACTGGTGATAAACAGACCCACGGGCAAGTTATCGATGAAGTGTTGCCCACACAGCAATTGCCCTAGTGGCGAGTCAGGTGCCGGGTTGACGAAACTCAGTGCGTGGTCGGCGGGATGATAGGCGTAGAGCCCGGGGTTTCAGGCCGCAGACGTTTTGTACATGAAGAAAGCCTTCGCAGGCATTCAGCCCGCCACCGGAGGGACTGCTGCGCCGGGCATCGAGACCTTCGGCAAGGCAGTCGTCGACGTCATTTTCGCGCTCATGCAAGTAACCCAGGGACAGGTAAAGCAGTGTGCCAAGATCTTCCAGTGAAACCGCTTCATCGGTGAAAGTGCGGCAGGTTTTTCGGCCGATCAGGGCGTTGGCAAGCGAACCTTGCGGCAGGCAGGAGGGTTTTGGCAGGGCAATCAGCTCGCGTGCCTGGCATTCTGTGCGCCTGGTGCCCGGCGCGGGTGCAGCCAGTACTTCGGTGCAATGGTCCAGATAGTGCCTCGACCATTCATGAATGTTCTGAGGAACATGTTCGCAGGGAATGTTCTTGGTGCCGATATGGAATATCTTCGACAGTTCATCCCAACCCCATTCAATAGTGTCTTGTTTTGAAATTGTCAGTATTTCGGCACTTAGAAGTTGAGTGTCTATTATGTTGCTGTCGCTATACAGCTCGGGGTCGTCGATAAGTTGTGCGAGTCGGGTTGAATATTCCAGGCTCAGTTCAAATTGTTTGTGGCTTTTGTAGTTCCAGACTATTTGGCCGGGTGTGCGAGGAAGTATGAATAAATATGGATTTATCTGCATGATGGACAGTTCGCTCTGGGCAATGCCATAGAAAACGCTGGGTAGCCGGCACTCCCCAGCGTCTCATTTACTTAGCGGGCTTTTGGTGCAACCAGAAAGGCCAGGTTAGCGATCTTGTTAGCTTCCAGAGTAATTGCTTTCATGTTTTGACTCCTTGTCATTGATTTTGTTGAAAGTGAGTGTCACTTCGCGGTGACAACTTAATCATAGGCTGTAATGCATTCTTATCAAGGGGGTATTGAGTAGGAATGTTCCAGTAATTTTGTCGGAGCGATCTTACGAATGGAGGAAATTTGTAAGTCGTATTCTTTAAAATAAAAAATGCAGGGAAACGTCCTGCAAGTCAGAAGGACTGCAAAAGTAAGAAGTGGGGCTGAAGAATAGATGTTGTGGCCAGAAGGGCTGACGGAGAGCCTGTTGGCTCCCCGTCAAATCAGCGTACTCAGCTGTTTGGCAGCAGGCGGCAGGTGATGCTCTTGATGTAGCGGGTTTCGGCGATGGCCGGGTGAACCGGATGGTCCGGGCCCTGGCCGCCGCGTTCGAGCATCTGGATGTTGCGGTCCAGGTGACGGGCGCTGGTCAGCAGGATGTTCTGCAGATCGTCCTCGGGCAAGTGCATCGAGCACGAAGCGCTGACCAGGATGCCGTCCTTGCTGAGCAGGCGCATGGCTTGCTCGTTCAGGCGACGGTAGGCGCCTTCGCCGTTCTTCATGTCTTTCTTGCGTTTGATGAACGCCGGCGGGTCAGCCACGATCACGTCGAAACGTTCTTCGCTGGCTTTCAGCTCTTTGAGGGCTTCGAACACGTCGCCTTCGATGCAGGTCATTTTGTCGGCAAAACCGTTCAGCGCGGCATTGCGCTCGACGCCGTCGAGGGCGAAGGCCGACGCGTCGACGCAAAACACTTCACTGGCGCCGAACGCCGCCGCTTGCACGCCCCAGCCGCCGATGTAGCTGTACAGGTCGAGTACGCGTTTGCCTTTGGCATAAGGTGCCAGACGCGCGCGGTTCATGCGGTGGTCGTAGAACCAGCCGGTTTTTTGTCCCTGGATGACTGGCGCTTCGAATTTCACGCCGTTCTCTTCCAGCGCGACCCACTCCGGTACTAGGCCGAACACGGTTTCGACGTAGCGGTTGAGGCCTTCAGCGTCGCGGGCAGCGGAATCGTTCTTGAACAGAATGCCGCTTGGCTTGAGTACTTGGGTCAGCGCCGCGATCACATCATCTTTATGCGCTTCCATGGTCGCCGAGGCGATCTGCACCACCAGAATGTCGCCGAAACGGTCGACCACCAGGCCTGGCAACAGGTCGGAATCACCGTAGACCAGGCGATAGAACGGCTTGTCGAACAGGCGCTCGCGCAGGGACAGGGCAACGTTCAGGCGATGCACCAGCAGCGACTTGTCCAGCGGCAACTTGATGTCGCGCGACAGCAGGCGGGCGCAGATCAGGTTGTTCGGGCTCATGGCCACGATGCCCAGCGGTTTGCCGCCGGCGGCTTCGAGGATCGCCTGATCGCCAGCCTTGAAACCGTGCAAAGGAGTAGCGGCTACATCGATTTCGTTGCTGTAGACCCACAGGTGGCCATTTCGCAGGCGTCGGTCGGCGTTGGCTTTGAGGCGCAGGCTAGGCAGGGACATGACGTCGCTCCGGAAAAAAGAGCGGGAGTATAGCGTGTTGAGATCCCGGATAGGCCGGTGAGTGGACATGTGGCGAGGGAGCTTGCTTCCGCTGGATGGCGAAGCCGTCCCATAAGCGGTAGTTAGTGCACTCAGGCAAACCGCATTCGCAGGATTTGCGACTGCTTCGCAGCCGAGCGGGAGCAAACTCCCTCGTCAAAGTAGGTTGCTTTGTACCCGGGAGAGGGGCTGAGCATTTGCTGATGAAACTTCAAGCGGTGTGCCGGCCAAGGTGTCGGATCCATCTTTTTAAGGGTTAGAATCCCCGCCTGACCCGGAGTGTGTACTTATGTCCCAAGAGCTGTCTTCTGAACAGATTCAACAGTCCCTGCAAGGCATCAGCGTGCCGGCCCAGCCGCAGATCATGGTGGATCTGCAGATGGAGCAGTACATGCCCGACCCGGACCTGGAGGTGATCGCGAAGCTGATCTCCCAGGATCCAGGCCTGTCCGGTGCCTTGCTGAAAATCGTCAATTCGCCGTACTACGGCTTGAGTAACAAGATCACCGCGATCCAGCGGGCAGTGAACCTGTTGGGCAGCCGTTCGATCATCAACCTGATCAATGCGCAGTCGATCAAGGGCGAGCTGAACGACGACGCGATCGTCACCCTCAACCGTTTCTGGGACACGGCGCAGGACGTGGCGATGACGTGCCTGACCCTGGCCAAGCGCGTCGGTGTCCAGGCCGGTGATGAAGCCTATGCGCTGGGCCTGTTCCACGATTGCGGCATCCCGTTGATGCTCAAGAAATTCCCCGACTACATGAAAGTGCTGGAACAGGCCTATGGCAATGCCAGCGCCGAATGCCGGGTGGTGGATACCGAAAACAAGCAATACAACACCAACCACGCCGTGGTCGGGTATTACACCGCCAAGTCCTGGCGCCTGCCGGAACATGTCACCCAGGCCATTGCCAACCATCACAATGCCCTGGCCATTTTCAGCGATGAATCATCCCGCAATACGCCGCTGAAAAACCTGCTGGCAATCCTGAAGATGGCCGAGCACATTTGCGCCTCCTATCGGGTACTGGGCATCCAGTCCGAAGACCATGAATGGAACACTGTCGGCCACTTGGTGCTCGATTACATCGGTTTATCGGAATACGATTTCGAAACCCAGAAACAAGAGATTCGCGACCTCGCCACACGTTGAGTGTCGAACTCGCCTGATTCGAGAGCCCCATGCCTGAACTGCCGGAAGTCGAAACCACCCGCCGCGGGATTGCACCGCACCTGGAAGGCCAGCGCGTCAGCCGGGTGATCGTGCGTGAGCGCCGTCTGCGCTGGCCGATCCCCGAAGACCTGGATGTGCGGCTCTCCGGCCAGCGCATCGTGCTGGTGGAGCGGCGCGCCAAATACCTGCTGATCAACGCCGAGGTCGGCACGCTGATCAGTCATTTGGGCATGTCGGGCAATCTGCGGCTGGTGGAAGTCGGCCTGCCGGCGGCCAAACATGAGCATGTGGACATCGAACTGGAATCGGGCCTGGCCCTGCGTTACACCGACCCGCGACGGTTTGGGGCGATGCTCTGGAGCCTCGACCCGCTTAATCACGAGCTGCTGGTTCGCCTGGGGCCGGAGCCGTTGACCGACCTGTTTGACGGCGAGCGTCTGTTCCAGCAATCCCGCGGGCGGTCCATGGCGGTCAAACCGTTCATCATGGATAACGCGGTAGTGGTCGGCGTCGGCAATATCTACGCGACCGAAGCGCTGTTTGCCGCCGGCATCGACCCGCGCCGCGAAGCCAAGAGTATTTCCCGGGCACGCTATTTGAGGCTGGCGATCGAGATCAAGCGCATTCTGGCTCTTGCGATCGAACGGGGCGGTACCACGTTGCGCGATTTCATCGGTGGCGACGGCCAACCGGGTTATTTCCAGCAGGAGCTGTTCGTCTATGGCCGTGGCGGTGAACACTGCAAGGTTTGTGGCTCCGGGCTGCGGGAAGTCAAGCTTGGGCAGCGCGCGAGCGTCTTTTGCCCGCGTTGTCAGAGCTGATATCGCCTACGGTCTATAGTCAGTGTTCTCATTGCCTAGCCGAAGGACCGTGCCATGAATCTGTTTCGAACCCTTGTCGTCATGCTGCTGCTAAGTGTCGGAGCGCCCGCGCTGGCGGCTGAGAACGGCAGCGGCGATCCGCGTTACACCATCCAGAACCCACCGGCCTACGCCATGATCGGCGACTTGCTGATTGCCCGACCTTTGTTGGTCGCGGCGACGGTGATTGGTGCGGGCGTGTTTGTGGTGTCGTTGCCGTTTACCGCGCTGGGTGGCGGCATTGGCGATGCGGGGCAGGCGCTGGTGGTTGACCCGGCGAAAGCGGCATTCGTACGGTGTCTGGGGTGTGTCGGGGAGGGGTTTGAGCAGCGGGAGTGAGACTGTAAAAGCTTCGGCGCCCTGACAGGCGCCGAATGACTCAAGCCTTGCCGGTAATCTTGCGGTACTTCTCCATCAACTGTTCTTCAGTCTCCGGATGGGCCTCGTCCAGCGGGATGCAATCCACCGGGCAGACCTGCTGGCACTGCGGTTCGTCGTAGTGGCCGACACATTGCGTGCACAGGTTGGGGTCGATCACGTAGATCTCTTCGCCCTGGGAGATGGCGGCGTTCGGGCACTCGGGTTCGCAGACGTCGCAGTTGATGCAATCGTCGGTGATGATCAGGGACATGCTAACTCCAGCCAGGGCGGCAGGCCCGGGCGCAATAAACCAATGCGCGTAATTGTGCCGCATTGGCGCCCGCAGTGCACGCGGGCGCGATCAAGTGCAGCAGATCACAGACTGCGGTGGCTGCAAAAGCTTGCAGCCAGCGCCAGCGCCTACTTTTTGAAGCGCAGGGTCAGGGCGTCAGCGACCGCCGGATGGACGAACTTGGTGATATCGCCGCCCAGGGCTGCGATTTCACGGACCAGCGTCGAGGAAATGAACGAATAACGCTCGGACGGGGTAAGAAACAGACTTTCCACATCCGGTGCCAGTTGGCGGTTCATGTTGGCCAGCTGGAATTCGTATTCGAAGTCCGAGACTGCGCGCAAACCACGCAGGAACACGTTGGCGTTCTTCTCTTTGGCGAAGTGCGCGAGCAGCGTCGAGAAGCCGACGACTTCAACGTTCGGCAAATGCTTGGTGACCTCGCGAGCCAGCTCCACACGTTGTTCCAGGGGGAACAGCGGGTTTTTCTTCGGGCTTGCGGCCACGGCGATGATCACATGATCGAACAGGCGCGAGGCGCGTTCGACCAGATCGCCATGGCCCTTGGTAATAGGGTCGAAGGTACCTGGGTACAACACTCGGTTCATCGCGTCGTCCTGGCGGGAGTCCGTTGGGGAGTCGGATGGTATCGCAGCCTTCCCGGTCGGCCAAGTCGCCTGTTGGGTAAGAAAGCACTATAGACGATGGGAATATTCCGCGTTTTCATGGGTTTTTCAAACGTTCAGCCAATGATGTCGCCAATTGCGCCGTCAGTCCGTAAACCGATAATTGTGGGTTTGCGCCAATGCTGGTGGGGAACAGCGAGCCGTCGTGAATCGACAGATTACGCAATTGATGATGTCGGCCGAGGCTGTCGGTCACGGCGTTTTTCGGGTCTTCACTCATGGCACAACCGCCCATCACATGAGCACTGCCCAGGCGCGTGCGATACAGCTCAAGGCTCAGGTCATCAATCAGCGTGCGCGCCTGGGCGAGGGTTTTTACGTAACGAGCGTCGGCGTGCACCGGCATCACCGCGTTGGCGCCACCGGCGAACTGGATCTCGGCCATGCTATGGAACGCCCGGCGCAACCCGTCCCAGGCATACGGTGAAACCTGATAGTCGAGTACCGGCGTGCCGTCACCGCGCAATTCGACACGGCCACCAGGGCTGTCCGGGTGAAAGCCATCGCGCAGCAGCGCCAGCATCGCGTGGGTATGCGGCAGGTTCTCCATGTGCCGGGCATTTTCCGTGCCGAAGCCACCAAGCAGGGTGGTGGCCAGCGCCGGATGCAGCGGTGGGACCTCCAATTTGTAGGACATCTTGCCGGTAGCGCCGTCCTGCCATTGGAAATGGTCGGAATAGATCGACTGCGGCGCGCCGTAGAACGGGTTGATCACCTCGTCGAACAGCCCGGCGGATATGTTGACCAAATGCAGGAACGTCCGTTTTCCCAGTCGCTCATGCGGATCCGGCGCCTCTGAGCGCAACAGCAGCGCCGGGCTGTTGATCCCGCCGCCGGCCAGCACGTAATGCCGTGCCTTGACCGCAATCATGCGACCAGTGGGCGCGACACAACGCTCATCCATCGCCACACATTGCAGGCCAGTGACCTTGCCGTCCTGGATCGAGAGCTTTTCGGCACGGGCCAGATAGAGCAACTCGCCACCTTTTTCCAGGGTCGCCGGAATGGTCGTGACCAGCATCGATTGCTTGGCGTTGGTCGGGCAACCCATGCCGCAATAGCCGATGTTCCAGCAGCCGCGCACGTTGCGCGGTATCACATGCCAGGCGTAGCCGAGCTTTTCGCAGCCTTTACGGATGACGTCGTTGTTGGCGTTGGGCGGCACTGGCCATGGGGCGACGCCCAGGCGCTGTTCCATGTGTTCGAACCAGGGCGCCATCTCGGCCGGTGTGTGGCCTTTGACGTCATGTTCCCTGGCCCAATGAACGAGGGTTGGATCCGGGGGTGCGAAAGCTCGAGGTCCAGTTGATCAGCGTGGTGCCCCCCACTGCCCGGCCCTGGAGGATAGTGATCGCACCGTCCTTGCTCATGCGCCCGAGGCCTTCCTGATAGAGGCTGGTGTAGGCCTGGTCTTCGAGCATCTTGAAGTCGCTGCTGGTCTTGAGCGGGCCTTCTTCGATCAGCAACACCTTGTAGCCGGCGGCGCTGAGGATTTCGGCGGTGGTTCCGCCGCCGGCACCGCTGCCGATGATCGCCACGTCTGCTTCGAGGGTCAGGTCCTGGCTCAGTCGGGCGCCGTTGTAGGTTTTCCAGCCACGGGCCAGGCCTTCGCGGAACGGATCGGGTACGGGCATGTTCGGGTTCTCTTATTATTTGGATTTGGTGGCTTGCCCGCGATAGGGTCGACTCGGTCTCAAACCGTGGGCGGCCCGGGATACCCACAATGCGCCCACGACCCCGCCCGGCTGTACCACGCCATCATCACCATTTGCAGCAACGAGTTGTGGCCCATGCGCAGCAGGCTCGATGAGCTGTTTTCCCAACGGTCGAGAAAGTGCCGGATCGCTTCGCTGCTGGCGTTTTCCCAACTGCCCCAGATCCCGGTCAGTGGTCCGCGAGTGATGCTCATCCCCAACACATCGAACAATTGCCGGGTCAGCTTGAGCATTTCCGGCGACAGGTGATTCAGGCCGTTATCCAGGGAGTGCAGGGTCTCGGCAACGGCGACCGACATTTTTTCAACCGCCACGGCGCCATCAAGCATTACCGGGATCAGTGCGCGCAGAAACGGCAGGTCGCCGCTGCGCAAAATCGCGAAACCGCTGGCCGGGACGCTCGACGAGCAGCCGCCGAGGCTCGCGCCTAATCCGGCCGTGGCCAGAAAGGCGCTGGCGCCCAGGCTGAATTTAAGCAGGCCGCGCCGTGACAGCGCGGGTGTATCGAACAGGCTTGGGCTCATTATTGTTATTACCCGGCGGCGATGGTGATTAGCGGATAAACAGCTTCTGGATCAGTTTCTGAATGGCTTTGCCATACGGCGGATAGATCAGCTTCGCCGCGTTGAAGCGCTGTTTGATCAGCACACCTTTAGCCTTGCTGAAGGTCAGGAAACCTTCGCGACCGTGGTAGTGGCCCATGCCCGAGGCACCGATACCGCCGAACGGCATGTCGTCCTGAGCAACGTGCAGCAAGGTGTCATTGAGGCAAACGCCGCCCGAATGGGTTTCGTGGAGGACGCGGTTTTGCTCGCGCTTGTCGTAGCCGAAGTAGTACAGCGCCAGCGGACGAGGCCGTTGGTTGATGTAGGCAAACGCTTCATCGAGATCTTTGTACGGCACGATCGGCAGCAGCGGACCGAAGATTTCGTCCTGCATCACCGTCATGTCGTCGCTGACATTGAGCAGTAGGCTATGACTCATGCGCCGGCCCTGGCCCTGCTCGAACAGCGGAATCAGCAGCGCGCCCTTGCTGGTGGCGTCGCTGAGGTAGCCATTGAGCCGCGCCAGCTGTCGGTCATTGATGATGGCGGTGTAGTCCGGGTTGTCGGCCAGCGTTGGATAAAACCCGCGAACCGCCTGACGATAGGCTTCGACGAACGAGCCGACACGGTCTTCCGGCACCAGCACGTAATCCGGGGCAACACAGGTTTGCCCGGCGTTGAGGGTCTTGCCGAAAGCGATGCGTTCGGCGGCGTCCTTGAGCGGCACATCGCGGGAAACGATGGCCGGGGACTTGCCGCCCAGCTCGAGGGTCACCGGAGTCAGGTTCTCGGCCGCCGCGCGCATCACGTGTTTGCCGATGCTGGTGGCGCCGGTGAACAATAAATGATCAAAACGCAGCCGCGAGAACGCCACACCGATATCGGCCTCGCCCAGCACCACGCAGACCAGGTCCTGGGGGAAAATTCGCCCCAGCAGTTCCTTGAGCAGCAAGCCGGTGGCGGGGGTCGATTCGCTGAGCTTGAGCATCACCCGGTTACCCGCCGACAACGCCCCCACCAGCGGCCCGATGGCCAGGTAAAGCGGATAGTTCCACGGCACGATCACCCCGACCACGCCCAACGGTTGGTAAACGACTTTGGCCGATGCGGGCTGAAAGGCGATGCCGACTTTGCGTCGCGAGGCTTTCATCCAGTCTTTGAGGTGCCGGCTGGCGTAGTGAATGCCGTGCAGGCTGGGCATCAGTTCGGCGAGCAGGGTTTCATCGGCGCTGCGGTGGCTGAAATCCTGGCTGATCGCATTGATCAGGGCCTGGCGCTCATTGCTCAACAGGTCCCGCAATGCCTTCAACCATTGCTGACGCTGGGCTGCGGGTGGCATCGGGTTGCCTGCATACGCTGCGCGTTGGGAGTCGAACAGGGTTTGGAGTTCGTCCAGGGGCTGCTGCAGATTATTCAGGTAGGCGATGTCAGCAGGCATGATCGGCTCCGGGATTTATTAGAATGAGGAACTTTTTAGAGTCTATGCTCTAGAAAGTCAAATGTACCTTCCTGGTGCAGCTTTGTTTTATCCATCCGCGGATAGGTCGTAAGATGCCTGTCATCGCACTCTGAATTAAAGCTCAAGCCATGGCCCCTCGGATCAAAACCAGCGAGCGCATCGTGCAGAACAGCCTGGAGCTGTTCAATCAACAGGGCGAGCGCAGCATCAGCACCAACCACATTGCTGCCCACATGGAGATTTCCCCGGGCAACCTGTACTACCACTTCCCCAACAAGCAGGCGATCATCGCCGTGTTGTTCAGTGAGTACGAAAACCTGGTGGACAGCTTCCTGCGCCCACCCCAGGGCCGCGCCGCGACAGTCGAAGACAAGCGCTTCTATCTCAAGGAATTGCTCGCCGCCATGTGGCAATACCGGTTCTTGCATCGCGACCTCGAGCATTTACTCGACAGCGATCCCGAGCTGGCCGCCCGTTACCGGCGCTTTTCCCAGCGCTGCCTGATCCAGGGCACGGCCATATACGAAGGGTTTGTTACGGCTGGCATCTTGAACATGGACCGCGTGCAGATCGAATCCCTGACCCTCAATGCCTGGATCATCCTCACGTCCTGGGTGCGTTTTCTGTGCACCACGCGCGAGAACTCAAACCATCTGAGCGAACAGGCCATCAAGCGGGGCGTCTATCAGGTGTTGGTGCTGGAGGCCGGGTTCGTCACCGATCAATCGCGCGACGCGGTAAATGCCTTGTTCGAAGAGTTTTACGTACCGCTGGCCCAAGCCCTGGAAGAAGTGAATTAGGCTGGCAGCAATGAATCAGCAAGTGCTGCAGGATTGAAAGTCGACCCATCACAGGAGCCCGTTATGCCCATTGCGCAACTGATCAGCCCGCAAGCGTTGGACCTGAAAAAGGAGGCGCCGGGGCTGGTGATTCTGGATTGTCGTTTTGCCCTCGAAGACCCGGATTACGGTCAGCGCAGCTATGCCGAAGGGCATATTGCCGGGTCGAGCTTTGCCGATCTTGAGCGTGATTTGAGCGGGGCGGTGGTCAAGGGTGTGACCGGGCGCCATCCGTTGCCTGAGCCCGCCGACTTGATCGAGCGCTTGCAAGCCTGGGGCATCAACGCCGACAGCGAAGTGGTTTTGTACGATGACGGTCCCGGTGCCTACGCGGCGCGGGCCTGGTGGTTGCTGGCGTGGCTGGGCAAACGCGACGGTGTGTTCATTCTCGATGGCGGGTTGAAAGCCTGGCACGCCGCCGGACTGCCCCTGAGTCTTGATCCGCCATCGGTCACCCGCGGCACCTTCACCGGGACGCCAGATGTTGCGTTGGTGCTCAGCGCCGAACAGCTCCAGCAACGTCTCGGCCAGCCAGCGCTGACCTTGCTCGACGCCCGCGGCCTGCCGCGCTTCAAGGGCGAAGTGGAGCCGATCGATCCGATTGCCGGGCACATCCCCGGCGCACAATGTGCCGCGTTCACCGACAACCTGGGCAGCGATGGGCGGTTCCTACCGGCCGATCAACTCAAGCAGCGGTTTGCCGCGAAGCTCGGTAGTCGTTCGCCGACGGAGCTGGTCGCGTATTGCGGTTCCGGGGTGACGGCTTGCCACAACCTGTTCGCGCTGTGCCTGGCGGGTTATCCATTGGGGGCGTTGTATGCCGGGTCGTGGAGCGAGTGGATCAACGATCCCGCGCGAGGCGTCGCCAAGGGCGAGTAAACGCAGATCCAGTAATGTGGGGCGAGAAGGTGCTTTTGAGATTCACAGCTGCCGCGCGCTGCGATACGCCCCCGGCCCTACGCCATAAACCTGCTTGAATTGCCGACTCAGATGGCTCTGGTCGGCAAAACCCAGCTGCGTCGCGACTTCCAGCGGCTGGCAGCCACCCTGCAATAGCGCCTCGATTCGCCCTGATCGCTACCCATGCTTTACTTGCGCCCTGTGGTGGCCAGCCATTGGGGAATGCGCCGTTCCAGGTAGTAACCCGGCTGCCGGAACGAGCCCTCGACGAAACCGACGTGCCCACCTTTGGCCTGTAACTCGAATTGAGTGCTAGCGGACAATTCGTCGGCTAGCGGCAGGCTATGGGGAAACACAAACGGGTCATCGGCCGCCTGGATAATCAGGGTCGGCGTGCGAATTTCTCCAAGGAAATAACGACTCGAAGCGCGACGATAGTAATCCGCGGCATCGGCGAAACCATTCAGCGGTGCGGTGACCCGGCCATCGAACTCCCAGAAGGTGCGCAAGTTCTCCAGCGAGCCCAACGCTGCCAACGCCGCCAGGCCATCCTCATGTCCGTCATGCTGGAACTTGCGCTGCTTGTTCTTGATATAGGCGACCATCTCGCGCATGAAATGCGCTTGATAGAATTTGGAAAAACCCTGGCTGATACGATCGGCGCAATGATCGAGGCGAAACGGCACCGACACTGCCACGGCGCCTAGCACTCCGCTGTTGCTGCCGGTTTCGCCCAAATGCTTGAGCAACACGTTACCGCCCATGGAATAACCGACCGCATACAGCGGCGCGAGGGGGCGTTGGGTGCGCAGGTGTTTGATAGTTTCCGCCAGGTCTTCGCTGGCCCCGGAATGGTAACTGCGCGGCAATAGATTGGGCTCGCCGGAGCAGCCTCGCCAGTTCAGCGCGACACTGGCCCAACCCTGGGTGCCCAACGCCTTTTGCATGCCAGCCACGTAAGGCGAATTCGATGAGCCGGTCAGACCGTGCAGCACCAGTACCAACGGCGCATTGGCGCTGTGGGGACCGTGCCAGTCCAGGTCAAGGAAATCGCCGTCTTCAAGCCACAAGCGTTCTCGCTCACGCTCGATATGCGTGGTTTTGCGACATAGCGGTCCCCAAAGGGTTTGTAAGTGCGGATTGCCCAGGCCGTAGGCGGGCGTGAAGGCGGGGGTGAAACGTTCTGGCAGATGGGACACGATTGCTCTCGATGCAGCGGTGCTTACCCGCAGCGTTAGCTGACTGAGCTTCGCACCGTTTCTCAGGCCGGACTAGCCGGCGATCCCTGCCATACGTTGCCACAATGCGTAATACACCCGTCCGGATTTCTGCTCCCGATGCAGGCGCCAGTTTCCCGGCAAGCCAAGTATCGATGGTGCGGTTTCGCTTTCAGTGTAGACCCACGCATCGTTGGCCAGCCAGTTACGCTCCTCAAGCAGGGTGCAAACGACCGGCAACAGATTCTGATTGAACGGCGGGTCGAGGAATACCAGATCGAACGCCGTGGCCGGTTGGGTTTCCAGATAACGCAAGGCGTCGGCCGTCTGTACCTGGCCGGTGGTGCAGCGCAGGGTGCCCAGATGTTCCTTGATGCTCGCTACCGCAATGTTGCTGGCATCCAGTGCCTGGCCCATTGCTGCGCCACGGGACAAAGCTTCCAGAAACAGCGCACCGCTGCCGGCAAATGGATCAAGTACCTTGGCCCCTGCGACATAAGGCGCGAGCCAGTTGAACAGGGTTTCACGGACTCGGTCCGGCGTTGGACGCAAGCCTGGCGCATCGGGGAAGCTCAGTTTTCGGCTGCCCCATTCGCCGCCGATGATGCGCAGTTGATTCACGCCGTTGTGCACGTTGTGAACAGGTTTTTTAGGACGCGATGGATGGGCCATTAATGCTCCGGAACCCCGAGCGGCTGCTCGGCAGGTTTATCAGTAGGGGCCGGCAACGGCTTTTGTGGCACGGTCGGGCCAGCGCTGACGATGACCAGTTTGTCCGTGCTCAAGTGTTTGTTCAGTGCGGCTTTGACTTGTTCGACGGTCAGGCTCTGGGACTGCTGCATGAAGTCTTCCAGATAGCTTAACGGCAAGTCGTAGAAACCCATGGCGCCGAGCTGACCGACGATATCGGCGTTGCTGGCGGTGGACAGCGGGAAGCTGCCGGCCAGTTCACGCTTGGCGTCGTCGAGTTCTTTCTGGGTGGGGCCGGTCTTAAGGTAGTCGGCGAGTACATCCTGCACCAGTTTCAGGGTGCCTTCGCTCATCTCGGCGCGGGTTTGCAGGTTGATCATGAACGGGCCGCGAACCTGCATCGGGCTGAAACCCGAATACACGCCGTAGGCCAGGCCGCGCTTCTCGCGCACTTCGCTCATCAACCGGGTGCCGAAACCACCGCCACCAAGAATCTGGTTGCCTAGGGACAGCGCCGCGTAATCCGGATCGTCACGGTCGATGCCCAGTTGCGCGATCATCAGGTTCGTTTGCTTGGACGGAAACTCGATGTGACCGATGCTGGACTTGGGGTCGGTCGGTTGTTCGACTTTCGCCATCGCCGGACCTTTGGGCAGATCGGCGGACACTTGTGCGGCAACCGCCTCGGCCTCGGCACGCGACAGGTCGCCTACCAGCGCAATCACCACGTTGCCGGCGGCGTAGGCTTTCTCATGGAAGGCTCGCAACTGCGCCAGGGTGATTGGTGGAATGCTTTTCGCCGTGCCGTCGCTGGAATGCGCGTACGGGTGATCGCCATACAAGCGGTTCATCAGCTCCAGGCTGGCGAGTTTGCCGGGGTTCTGTTTCTGATATTCGAAGCCGGCCAGCATCTGGTTCTTGATGCGGGCGAAGGAGTCGGCGGGGAAGGTCGGTTTGCCGACGACTTCAGCGAACAGCTTCAAGGCAGGCGTACGCTTGTCCACGGCACTCAGGCTGCGCAAGGAGGCAAGCGCCATGTCTTTGTACGCGCCGTTGCTGAAGTCAGCGCCCAATCCTTCGAAGCCCTGAGCGATGGCGCCGACATCTTTGCCGGCCACACCTTCGTTGAGCATGGCGTTGGTCAGCAGCGCCAGACCGGGTGCATTGCCGTCCTGGCTGCTGCCGGCGGCGAAGATCAGGCGCATGTCGAACATCGGCAGCTCACGGGCTTCGACGAACAGTACCTTGGCGCCTTCGGCGGTGTTCCAGGTCTGTACGTTCAGCGAGCGATGGCTTGGAGCCTTGCTGTCGAGTTCTGCCAGCGATTGCAGCTTCTGGGTGGCCTTGGCTTTGTCGAGGGCTTCGCTGGCCCTGGATTCGTCGGATTTGGACAAATAGAAAGCGGCAGACCCGATCAGTGCGACAGCGACCAGGCCGATCAGGGCCAGGCGCGATGTTTTACGCTCACTCATGAGTCGTCTCCTGTGGCAGTACATGGGCGACGCTGAGACGTTCGCGAGTGAAATACAGCTTGGCAGCCTTCTGGATATCTTCCGGGGTCACGCTTTCCAGGTCGGCGAGCTCGGTATCCATCAGTTTCCAGGACAGGCCGACGGTTTCCAGTTGGCCGATGGCGGTGGCCTGGCTGGTGATAGAGTCACGCTCGTAGACCAGGCCGGCAATGACCTGCGCCCGCACCCGCTCCAGCTCTTCCGGGGACGGTGCGGTGGTTTTCAGCTGTTCGAGCAGTTTCCACAGGCCGGCTTCAGCCTGGGCCATGGTTTTCTTTTTCTGGGTGTTTGGCGAGGCCGACAGGGTAAACAGGCTGTCGCCACGGGTGTAGGCGTCGTAGCTCGACGAACCCCCGGACACCAGCTCTTCGCCGCGTTCCAGTTGCGTCGGGATGCGCCCGCTGTAGCCGCCGTCGAGCAGGGCGGAAATCAAGCGCAGGGCGTTCACCGAGCGTTTGTCTTCGGCGGTGGCGATGCTTGGCACATTGAAGGCCAGCATCAGGCTCGGCAATTGGGTTTGCACATGCAGGGTGATCTTCCGCTCACCGGGTTCGGCCAGTTCCAGCGGGATTTTCGCCGACGGCACGTCGCGCTTGGCGATCGGGCCGAAGTAGCGCTGGGCCAGGGTTTTGACTTCGTCCGGGGTCACATCGCCGACCACCACAAGAGTGGCATTGTTCGGCACGTACCAGGATTGGTACCAGTGGCGCAGTTCTTCGACTTTCATGCGGTCCAGGTCCGCCATCCAGCCGATGGTCGGCGTGTGGTAGCCGCTGGCGGGGTAGGCGATGGCCATGAAGCGTTCATAGGCCTTGGACATCGGCTTGTCGTCGGTGCGCAGGCGACGCTCTTCTTTAATAACCTCGATCTCGCGGGTGAACTCGTCGGCCGGCAGGCGCAGGTTGGCCATGCGGTCGGCTTCCAGCTCGAAGGCCACGCCCAGGCGGTCGCGGGCCAGCACTTGGTAATACGCGGTGAAGTCATCGCTGGTGAAGGCGTTCTCTTCGGCACCGAGGTCGCGCAGGATCAGCGAGGCTTCGCCGGGGCCGACTTTCTCGCTGCCCTTGAACATCATGTGCTCCAGCGCGTGAGACAGCCCGGTCTGGCCCGGGGTCTCGTAGCTTGAGCCGACCTTGTACCAGACCTGGGAAACGACGACCGGCGCACGATGGTCTTCGCGCACGACAACCTTCAAGCCGTTGTCGAGGGTGAATTCGTGGGTGGGTTGTGGATCGGCAGCCAGGGCCGAGAGGGGCAGACAAACTGTGCTGAACAGCAGGCCTGCAGCGCGGCGGGCTAGAGCATTCATTCGTTTTTAAACCTGTTGGGCTGCCCGCTTGGTCTTAGCCTAGGCGGGCGAGGAGGTGCTAGGATACTGATCCGTTTTACTGGCGGCCACGCCTATCAGGCCTTTACGTTTGATCAGGTTGTATGGGTTTACGGCAGAAGGCTGGGGTTTATCGACTAAACTCTGCTTTTTCGCCGATTTTGCCGCTTCAGTCCTTCGTGAAATCGTTTTTTGCAAGGTGCCGTTTGCACCTCGACAAAATGTTGCGCGTGAACAAGCTGGATGAATCGCAGTCTGTTCTGCATCGAATTATTTATTGCCGAGGCGCCCTTTGGCGCGTCGCTACCGTGAGATAGCCGTCCTCCATGTTTGGTTCCAACGACGACAAGAAGACCCCAGCTGCGGCTGGCGAGAAGAAAAGCCTGTTCGGATGGCTGCGCAAAAAGCCGCAGGAACCCGTTGTCGAACAGCCACAACCACTTCCTGAGCCAACACCTGCGCCGGCCATGGAACAAGAGCCTGCGCCAATTGCCCCGCCGATCGCCGAGCCGGTGCTGCAATCCGCGGTCGGGTTCAAGCCTGAAACCGAAGTCGTGGCCCCATTGCCGCTGACGCCAACCGCCGAGCCATGGCTGACGTTACCAGTGGCGGAAGAGCCGGTGGCGTTGGTCGAAGATGAGCAAGCGCCTCACATTGCCCCACCGATTCCTGCTCCGACTGTGTTTACTCCCGAGCCGGTTCGGGCGCCAGTGGTTGCCCCGGTAACCGAACCCGTGTTCGTGGCCGAGCGTGCACCGGTTGTTCCAGAGCCTGTAGTGCCAGCATTCGTTGCGCCGGTTGCTCCAGTTACTCCGGTTGCTCAAGCGCCAGAGCCTGCACCTGCACCTGCACCGATCATCGCTCCCGTTGTCGCCCAACCTGTTGCGCTCGCCGCAACGCCGGTCGAGCCTGTGCGTACCGAAGAGTCCAAAGCCGGTTTCTTCGCCCGCCTCAAGCAGGGCCTGTCCAAGACCAGCGCCAGCATTGGCGAGGGCATGGCCAGCCTGTTCCTCGGCAAGAAAATCATCGATGACGAGCTGCTCGAAGACATCGAAACCCGTTTGCTGACCGCTGATGTCGGCGTCGAAGCGACGTCGGTGATCATTCAGCGCCTGACTCAGAAAGTTGCTCGCAAAGAACTGGCCGATGCCGACGCGCTGTACAAATCCTTGCAGGCGGAATTGGCAGCGATGCTCAAGCCCGTCGAGCAACCGCTGAAAATCACCTCGCAGAACAAGCCGTTCGTGATTCTGGTGGTCGGTGTCAACGGTGCCGGCAAAACCACTACCATCGGCAAACTGGCGAAGAAACTGCAACTCGAGGGCAAGAAGGTCATGCTCGCCGCCGGTGATACCTTCCGCGCCGCCGCAGTCGAACAATTGCAGGTCTGGGGCGAGCGCAACAAGATTCCGGTCATCGCCCAGCACACCGGCGCCGACTCGGCTTCGGTCATCTTCGATGCCGTGCAGGCCGCCAAGGCCCGTGGGATCGATGTTTTGATCGCCGACACCGCCGGTCGTCTGCACACCAAAGACAACCTGATGGAAGAGCTGAAAAAGGTTCGTCGAGTAATCGGCAAGCTCGATGCCGATGCCCCTCATGAAGTGCTGTTGGTACTCGACGCGGGTACCGGCCAGAACGCCATCAATCAGGCCAAGCAATTCAACCAGACCGTCGAATTGACCGGCCTGGCGCTGACCAAGCTCGACGGCACGGCCAAGGGCGGGGTGATTTTCGCTTTGGCCAAGCAATTTGGCTTGCCGATTCGCTACATCGGCGTCGGTGAAGGCATCGACGATTTGCGTACTTTTGAAGCAGAACCCTTTGTCCAGGCATTGTTTGCCGAGCGGGAGCGTTCATGATTCGTTTCGAACAGGTCGGTAAACGCTACCCGAACGGTCACGTCGGCTTGCATGAGCTGAGCTTTCGAGTCCGTCGGGGCGAATTCTTGTTTGTCACCGGCCATTCCGGCGCCGGTAAAAGCACCTTGTTGCGGCTATTGCTGGCCATGGAGCGACCGACCACCGGCAAATTGCTGCTGGCAGGGCAAGACCTGGGCACCATCAGCAACGCGCAGATTCCGTTCCTGCGCCGGCAGATCGGCGTAGTGTTCCAGAACCACCAGTTGCTGTTCGATCGCACGGTGTTCAATAACGTCGCGTTGCCGTTGCAGATCCTTGGCCTGTCCAAGGCCGAAGTCGCCAAACGCGTGGATTCGGCCCTGGAACGCGTGGCGCTCTCGGACAAAACCGATCTCTACCCCGGCGACCTTTCCACCGGCCAGCAACAGCGCGTCGGCATCGCCCGCGCCATCGTTCACCGTCCAGCCTTGCTGCTGGCCGACGAACCGACCGGTAACCTCGACCCACGTCTGGCGGCAGAAATCATGGGTGTGTTCGAAGACATCAATCGTCTGGGCACCAGCGTGCTGATCGCCAGTCACGACCTGGCACTGATTGCCCGCATGCGTCATCGCATGTTGACCCTGCAGCGCGGCCGATTGATCGGCGACGGGGAGGCTGGCGTATGAGTGCGACACGTAGCCCCAAGGTTTCCGAGCGTGTGGCCCCGAAGGCCGCCGATCCGCAACCGCAGAAGAAAAAGCGCGACGATGACGACGGCCCGGACTTCGCCACGCTGTGCCGCGCCTGGGTCGAAAGCCATCGTGCCAGTCTGCTGGACAGCTTGCGCCGCTTGGGTAAACACCCGATCGGTAGTTTTTTCACCTGTATGGTGATGGCGGTTGCCCTGAGTTTGCCGATGGGCCTGTCACTTTTGCTGAGTAACGTCGAGCGTCTCGGTGGTTCGTGGCAGCGTGCGGCGCAAATTTCCCTGTACCTGCAACTCGATGCCGGCCCCGCGCAGGGCGAGGCGTTGCGCGAGCAAATCAAGGGCATGCCGGGCGTGGCCGACGCCGAATACGTCGGTCGAGATCAGGCGCTGGAAGAGTTCCAGCAGCAGTCCGGCCTGGGCGAAGCGCTCAAGGAGCTGCCGGAAAACCCGCTGCCGGGCGTGGTCCTGGTGACCCCGAAGGAGGTCGACAAGCCGGCGCTTGAAGCATTGAGACAAACACTTTCCGAGTTGCCGAAGGTACAACAGGCGCAACTTGATCTAGTCTGGGTCGAGCGTCTGGCGGCCATCCTCAAGCTGGGCGACCGATTTGTCTTCGGTCTGACCGTGCTTTTGGTTTCTGCATTACTTTTGGTGATAGGCAATACCATTCGTCTTCATATTGAAAACCGCCGCACAGAGATAGAAGTGATTAAACTCGTCGGCGGCACTGACAGCTATGTACGCAGGCCCTTTCTGTACATGGGTGCGCTTTATGGCTTCGGTGCGGGGATTCTTTCCTGGGGCGTATTGGCGTTCGGCCTGAACTGGCTGAACGACGCGGTGGTTGGACTGGCCGGTTTGTACGGCAGTGATTTTGCGCTGGCCGGAGTGCCAGTTGCCGACGGTCTGTCGCTCTTGCTTGGCGCGGTGCTGTTGGGGTATATCGGTGCATGGATTGCAGTCGCACGCCACCTCCGGGAGCTTGCGCCAAAGTAATATCATTTCGCTCGTATTGACCTTTCAGCGTTTATGGGAACTTGTTTTTTGGTTTCCGGTCAATTTTCGCAGTGCTGAACTGCACGAGTTATGTAAGTCGGAGGTTTTTTCGTATGACCAATTCTTTGCAGCCTGCATATGCTCTGGTCCCGGGTGCGAACCTGGAGGCCTATGTGCACACCGTGAACAGCATTCCATTGCTGACGCCGGAGCAGGAGCGTGAACTGGCCGAGAGTCTCTATTATGAGCAGGATTTGGGGGCGGCTCGGCAGATGGTGCTCGCCCACCTGCGTTTTGTCGTACACATTGCCCGTAGCTATTCCGGCTACGGCCTGGCCCAGGCTGACCTGATCCAGGAAGGCAACGTCGGCCTGATGAAGGCGGTCAAGCGCTTCAACCCGGAAATGGGCGTACGCCTGGTGTCCTTTGCAGTGCACTGGATCAAGGCGGAAATTCACGAGTTCATCCTGCGCAACTGGCGGATCGTGAAAGTCGCGACCACCAAGGCCCAGCGCAAGCTGTTCTTCAACCTGCGCAGCCAGAAGAAGCGTCTGGCCTGGCTGAACAACGAGGAAGTCCATCGCGTGGCGGAAAGCCTCGGTGTAGAGCCTCGGGAAGTGCGCGAGATGGAAAGTCGCCTGACCGGCCATGACATGGCTTTCGACCCGGCCGCGGAAGCGGACGACGACAGTGCTTTCCAATCGCCGGCCAACTACCTGGAAGACCACCGGTACGACCCGGCCCGTCAACTGGAAGACGCCGACTGGAGCGACAACTCCAATCACAACCTGCACGAAGCGCTCGAAGTGCTGGACGACCGTAGCCGCGACATCCTCTACCAGCGCTGGCTGGCAGAAGAAAAAGCCACGCTGCACGACCTGGCGCAGAAGTACAACGTGTCGGCCGAGCGTATTCGTCAGCTCGAGAAGAGCGCGATGAACAAGCTCAAGTTGTCGATCGCCGCATAACCGCAGCGCCGACAATAAAAAAACGCCCCGATCATTGATCGGGGCGTTTTTGTTTGTACCCATTTTTCAGGCTCGCCTTGATCTCTGTGGGAGCGGTTATTGAGCCCAAGGTGCCCGGCGCGAATCGTTGAGGCCAACCAGGTAGCTGTCCCCACCCAACTGACTCATCTGCTGGCGAATCCACCCGGCCCGCCTTGCAACGTAAGACGTCGGATGGCTGGCGCTCCACACCCGTGGGTTCGGCAATACAGCCGCCAGCAAACTCGACTGCTGCCGGGACAGCGAACCAGCGCCCACGCCAAAGTGATGTCGGGCCGCCGCTTCGGCGCCAAACACGCCTTCATCCCACTCGACGCTGTTGAGGTATACCTCAAGAATCCGCTGCTTGGGCCAGAACACTTCGATCAGTCCGGTAAACCAGGCTTCCAGGCCTTTGCGCAGCCAGCTGCGGCCAGACCACAGGAACAGGTTTTTCGACACTTGCTGGCTCAGGGTGCTGGCGCCGCGAATCGAGCCACCGCGCTCGTTATGCGCAAATGCCGCCTGAATCGCGCTGAAATCAAAGCCCCAATGCTCGGGAAACTTCTGGTCTTCACCGGCAATCACCGCGACTTTCAGGTCGTCGGAGATCTCATCCCAGGGTTTCCAGGTGCGTCGCAGGTCGATGGGTTCGCCGTCGAGCCAGGATTCGATCTTGCGTTCGACCATCAATGCCGTTCCCGGTGGCGGCACCACCCGAAACAGCAACACTAGCAATACGCTGCCAGCCGCGAACCAGAGCAGGGCCTTCGTGAAACGGCGGAAAATTAACTGCAGCATAGAGATGGCTTGGCCGAACCCGTTGAGCCGGCCATTATACAGACCCTGTTGATCGAGTCTGACTGGAGTTTTTCATGTTGCGTGGCTTCCTGATGCTGGCTGCCTTTTTCGGCTTCACCGGTGTTGCCTTGGGCGCATTCGCCGCCCACGGCCTGAAAACCCGTCTGAGCGCCGAATACCTGGCGATATTCCATACGGGGGTCACCTATCAACTGGTGCATACCCTGGCGTTGCTGGGTGTGGCGCTGCTCGCCACGCAGATTCCCGGTCGACTGATCACCTGGGCCGGCGCATCCTTTGCTATCGGCATTGTGTTGTTTTCCGGCAGCCTGTACCTGCTGACGATCACAGGCGTCAGCAAGCTCGGGATCGTTACGCCCTTCGGTGGCCTGGCGTTCCTGGTCGGCTGGGTTTGCCTGGGGCTTGCCGCCTGGCGGTTGAGCTGACTACGCGGTCCATTTCGTGACGAATGGCTTGGGTCGACCTGACTGATCGGGCTAGAATGCCAGCCCCTAAAAATGATGGCGGCATTCGGTATGCGCATTCAATTGAACGGCGAATCCCTTGAACTGCCCGACGGTGAAACCGTTGCGGCCCTGCTGACCCGTCTGGAACTGACCGGGCGCCGGGTGGCGGTCGAGCTCAATCTGGATATCGTCCCGCGCAGCCAGCACGCTGAAACCACGCTGAACGACGGCGATTGCGTCGAAGTGGTGCACGCCATCGGCGGCGGCTAGCCCTCCGGCCCAAGCGGCCACAGAATTATTCTGCAAGAACCTCACCCCAACAGAGGATTTCCCATGAGCATCGTTCGTAGCGACAAGCCCTTCGTCCTGGCCGGTCGTACTTACCAGTCGCGTTTGCTGGTAGGCACCGGCAAGTACCGTGACATGGAAGAAACCCGCCTGGCCATCGAAGCCTCGGGCGCCGAGATCGTGACCGTTGCCGTGCGCCGGACCAACATCGGCCAGAACCCGGGCGAACCGAACCTGCTCGATATCCTGCCGCCGGATCGCTACACCATCCTGCCGAACACCGCAGGTTGCTACGACGCCATCGAAGCCGTGCGTACCTGCCGCCTGGCTCGTGAGCTGCTCGACGGCCACAACCTGGTGAAGCTGGAAGTGCTGGCGGATCAGAAAACCCTGTTCCCCAACGTGATCGAAACCCTCAAGGCCGCCGAAGTGCTGGTCAAGGAAGGCTTCGACGTGATGGTGTACACCAGCGATGACCCGATCATTGCCCGTCAACTGGCGGAAATCGGCTGCATCGCGGTCATGCCGCTGGCTGGTCTGATCGGTACGGGCCTGGGGATCTGCAACCCGTACAACCTGCAGATCATCCTCGAAGAAGCCAAGATTCCGGTGCTGGTGGATGCCGGTGTCGGTACTGCCTCCGACGCCACCATCGCTATGGAACTGGGCTGTGAAGCGGTGCTGATGAACTCGGCCATCGCCAATGCCCAGCAGCCGATCATGATGGCCGAAGCCATGAAACACGCCATCGTGGCGGGCCGTCTGGCCTACCTCGCCGGCCGCATGCCGAAAAAACTCTATGCCAGCGCCTCCTCGCCGCTGGATGGTCTGATCAAGTAAGAGCCATTGATGACTGAATCAAACGACACGCCTATCCAGACGGAAGAAGGCGAAGAGCGCCAACACCGCCGCATCAAGAGTTTCGTGATGCGCGCCGGGCGCATGACTGAAGGCCAGCAAAAAGGTCTGGAGCAGGGCACGCCACTGTTCGTGCTGCCGCTGGCCGATGCGCCGGTGGACTTCGATCAGGTGTTCGGGCGTTCGGCGCCGCGTTCGCTGGAAATCGGTTTCGGCATGGGCCATTCGCTGCTGGAAATGGCCGCGGCTTCACCGGAGCAGGATTTCATTGGCGTTGAGGTTCACCGTCCGGGTGTCGGCGCGCTGCTCAATGGCGTGCTGACCCAGGGCCTGACCAACCTGCGCGTCTACGATTGCGATGCGATCGAAGTGCTTAACCGTTGCATCGCCGACAACAGCCTCGATCGCCTGATGCTGTTTTTCCCGGATCCGTGGCACAAGAGCCGTCACCACAAGCGTCGTATTGTCCAGGCATCGTTTGCAGAGCTGGTACGCGGCAAGTTGAAGGTCGGCGGTGTGTTGCACATGGCTACCGACTGGGAACCGTACGCCGAGTACATGCTGGAAGTGATGAACGTCGCGCCGGGCTACCGCAACCTCGCCGAAGACGGCAAATGCGTCCCGCGCCCGGCCGAGCGCCCGATCACCAAGTTCGAACGCCGTGGCGAACGTCTTGGGCATGGCGTGTGGGATTTGAAGTTCGAGAAGCAGTCTTAAGTACAACGCTGTAAAAACTGTGGGAGCGAGCCTGCTCGCTCCCACAGTTGTTTTCGGTTGTAACTGAAATCAGCGGCGGTCTGCCACAACCCCGATCAACACCAGCACCACCAACAGCACCGGTGCCAGGCTGTAGTTGTTGAACTGGCTCAGGCCTTTGACGATCCATGGCGTTGCATAGATCAGCGCCACGCCGCTGCCGACCATGCACAGCAGGGCCATCAGCGGGACGCGCAAGGCGCCGGCGATGCTGCCCAGGCGTTGGTCGACCCAGCCTTTGATGTCGGCGCCAAACAGCACCAGCAGGCAGCCCACCAGCGCCAGCGAGATTTCTGACAGGTTGCTACGGCTCCAGCGGGACACGGTGGCGAGCAGGTCGAGTACCAGATCCATTCGATTTCCTTAAGTCAGAAAATTCTGCAGCAAGTCATTGAGAAAGAGTTGTCCGCGCAGCGTGGCCGCCAGACGTGACGGTTCGACCTGCAACAAGCCACTTTGTTCGGCCACCCGACGGCCTTCAGCGAGGCTTTCCAGAGGCAGCCCGGTGCGCTCTGGATACAACCGCGCTTCGACACCCTCGGTCAGGCGCAAGGCGTTCATCAGGAATTCGAACGGCAGTTCCTCGTTGGTCAGGGCTTTCTCACCGGCCTGGAAGCTTTTGGCCGGGTTGAGGTAGTCCTTCGGCAGGCGAGTCTTCCAGGTGCGCACGATGCGCCCGTCCGGATGGCTGAGCTTGCCGTGGGCACCGGCGCCGATGCCGATGAAGTCACCGAAACTCCAGTAATTGAGGTTATGCCGCGCCGGACGGCCGGGCAGGGCATAGGCCGAGACTTCGTATTGTGCGTAACCGTGCTCGGCCAACAGCGCCTGGCCGGCCTCTTGAATGTCCCACAGGGTGTCATCTTCCGGCAGCGTCGGCGGCTGGTTCCAGAACACCGTGTTCGGCTCCAGCGTCAGCTGATACCAGGACAGGTGCGTTGGCTTCAGGGCAATGGCCTGGCGCAGGTCGTTCAGGGCATCGTCCAGCGACTGATCGGGCAAACCGTGCATCAGGTCCAGATTGAAGTTATCGAAACCGGCCTGACGCGCCATGCCGGCGGCACGCAAGGCTTCATCACCGTTGTGAATCCGCCCCAGGGCCTTGAGTTTCTCTTCCTGAAAGCTCTGGATGCCGATAGACAGGCGATTGATGCCCAGCGCCCGGTAAGCGACGAACTTCTCCTGTTCGAAGGTCCCGGGGTTGGCTTCCAGGGTGATTTCGATGTCGCTGGCAAACGGAATACGTTGCTCGACCCCCTTGAGCAAGCGGCCCAGCGCTTGAGCACTGAACAGGCTCGGCGTGCCGCCACCGAAGAAGATCGAAGCCAGCTCGCGTCCATAGACCGCATGCAGGTCCTGATCGAGGTCGGCCAGCAAGGCATCCACATACTCTTCTTCCGGCAACACGGGGCTGGCAGTGTGGGAGTTGAAGTCGCAATAAGGGCATTTGCGTACACACCACGGGATATGGATGTACAGCGCCAGGGGCGGCAGCACGGGCAACGCTGCCCGAGGCGATTGTGCGGCGCCGCCGAAGATCAGCGGCGACGCGGACGAGTCATGGGTCATTTCAGGCCCAGACGCTGGCGCAGCAGATCCATTGCACGGGCGCGGTGGCTGATCTGGTTCTTGTCGCTCGGGCTCAGTTCGGCGCTGGAGCATTCGCGCTCCGGCACCCAGAACAGCGGGTCGTAGCCAAAACCGTGTTCGCCACTGGCCTGGGTCAGGATGCGCCCATGCCACAGGCCTTCACACAGAATGGGCAGCGGATCGTCGGCATGACGCACCAGCGCCAATACGCAGACGAATTGCGCGCCGCGTTCGGCTTGTGGCACGTCTTTCAAGACGTCGAGCAGTTTGGCGTTGTTCGCCGCATCGCCTTTACCGTCGGCATAACGGGCCGAGTAGATGCCTGGCGCACCGCCGAGGAAATCCACCGCCAGCCCCGAATCGTCGGCCAATGCCGGCAGCCCGGAAAGGCGCGAGGCATTGCGGGCCTTGAGGATGGCGTTCTCGACGAACGACAGGCCGGTTTCTTCAGGCTCGACGCTGCTGAACTCACCAATCGAGCGCAAGTGCACCGATTCGCCGAGCATGGCCTGGAGTTCCTTGAGTTTGCCGGCGTTGTGGCTGGCCAGTACGAGTTGCGTGAAGTTCATCATTCGCCGGGGAAAAGCTCTTGTTGGAAGCTGATGGTGTTGGTTTTGTCGCCGGTTTGTACCTTGATGTCAAAGGTGCGGACTTCCTGCTGGTCCACCGGGAACTGGGCGATATAGTACACCGCGCCTGTTTCAGTAATCTGTTTGAACTTCAGCGGGATGCTTTGGCTGGTCAGGTCTTTGACCGTGCCGCTGACCTGGGCTGTTTGCGGTTTGCCATCCTTGAGTACCGAGATGTTGATGACGCCCTGGTTCTTGCTGCGGGTCAGCTCGGCGGCTTTGGCGATGTCCGGTGTCAGGAAGGTCGAGTTAAAGGTGTTGTAGTGTACCGTCACGTCGCCAAAGGTTTCCTTGCGCTCGCCTTTGATGACATCGGCGGCCATGGCGGTGACGCTCAGGCAGGCAGTAAGTAAAAACAGCGCTAGACGACCCATGATCGTTCTCCTCGAAATGTCGTGATTCAGACCGCGACCTTGTGGTCCTGCAGCCCGGGGCTGCTGACTCGGTAAATACCGATTTCACCTAACAGATTAGGCCATAGCTTACTGGCCCACCCGTGTCGATGCTGTTGATCCACGGCAAGCCGATCAATGACCTTGGCTTCACGTTCGCGACACAGCGCTTCAAAGTCTTCGAAGGTGCAGAAGTGAATGTTCGGCGTGTTGTACCAGGTGTACGGCAGAAACTCCGAAACCGGCATCCGGCCCTTGCTCGCCAGGTACCAGCGGCAGCGCCAGTGACCGAAGTTGGGGAAGGTGATGATGCACTGGCGACCGACCCGCAGCATTTCGTCGAGGATCTTGTCCGGGTAGTGCACAGCTTGCAGGGCCTGGGTCATGACCACGATGTCGAAGCTGTTGCTGGCGAAGTTGCCCAGGCCTTTGTCCAGGTCTTGCTCGATGACGTTGATGCCCTTGGCCACGCACTCGGCAATGTTGTCCGGGTCATTTTCCAGGCCATAGCCGGTGACCTGCTTGTTATCGCGCAGCCAGGTCAGCAACTCGCCGTCACCGCAGCCGAGGTCGAGCACGCGGCTGCCGGCGGGGATCCATTCCTGGATGATTTCCAGATCGGCTCTCATGTCTTCCTCAAAGCACTATACGGTTCATGTAATTGCTGAAGGCCTGCAAGTAACGCGGGATCGGAATCAGGAAGGCATCGTGGCCTTGCGGAGCATCGATCTCCAGGTAGCAGACGTCTTTCCTGGCCGCCATCAGCGCGTCCACCAGCTCGCGCGAGCGGGCAGGGGAGAAGCGCCAGTCGGTAGTGAAGGACATCACGCAGAACCTGGCCTGGGCATTGGCGAAGGTTTTCGCCAGGTCATCGTCGAAGTTCGCCGCCGGGTCGAAGTAGTCCAGCGCCTTGGTCATCAGCAGGTAGGTGTTGGCGTCGAAACGTCCGGAAAACTCCTCGCCCTGATACCGCAGGTAGCTTTCGACCTGGAACTCGACGCTGTGGAAGTCGTAATTGAGCTTTTCGCTCTTCAGGCCGCGACCGAATTTCTCGCCCATGGAATCATCGGACAGGTAAGTGATGTGCCCGACCATCCGCGCCAGCATCAAGCCGCGCTTGGGGATTACACCCGCTTCCTGGAACGAGCCGCCGTGGAACTCCGGGTCGGTGAGGATCGCCTGGCGTGCGACTTCGTTGAACGCGATGTTCTGCGCCGACAGCTTCGGTGCCGAGGCGATTGCCAGGCAGTGCCGCACGCGGTCCGGGTAAGTGATGGTCCACTGCAAGGCCTGCATGCCGCCGAGGCTGCCGCCGATCACCGCCGCCCATTGGTAAATGCCGAGCCTGTCGGCCAAGCGAGCCTGGCTGTGCACCCAGTCTTCCACGGTCAGCACCGGGAAGTCGGCGCCAAATGGCCTGCCGGTGTCCGGATTGATGCTGCTGGGGCCGGTGGAACCGTTGCAACCGCCGAGGTTGTTGAGGCTGACCACGAAGAATTTGTTGGTGTCGATCGGTTTGCCGGGGCCGATGCAGCTGTCCCACCAACCGGGTTTGCGGTCGTCGGGGCTGTGGAAACCGGCGGCGTGATGATGACCGGACAACGCGTGGCAGATCAGCACGGCGTTGCTCGCCGTAGCGTTCAGCGTGCCATAGGTTTCATAGATCAGGTCATAGGCGGGCAGCGAGCGTCCACAGGCCAGGGCCAGGGGTTCACTGAAGTGCGCCAGTTGCGGCGTCACCAGACCAACAGAATCGGGGGGGAAGGCAGCTGGCATCGACCCTGCTCTCGTTGAAATGAGGCGTAAGTCTAAAGACCGCTGTGGCTAGCGGCAAGCAAAGGCCGGGCCTGATTTTTTCCTGGTGTACCTGTGGCGAGGGAGCAAGCTCCCTCGCCACATTGAGGTCAGGCCGGGCGCAGCAGATCCGGCAGATCCGGTAGCTTCTTCGGCGAACAGATCCGCACCCGTTTCTGCCGGTTCAACTCCCCGCTGATCAAGCTGACCTGGCTCTTGGAAACCCCGAACGCCTTGGCCAGAAACGCCATCAGATACGCATTGGCCTTGCCCTCGACCGGCGGCGCGGTCAGGCGGATCTTCAAGCGGTCACCGTGCAGCCCGCAGAAATCATCGCTGCGGGCCGCAGGTTGCAGGTGACATTCCAGAATCAGGTCATCACCGTCCCAGCGAAAGTAGCTCATCAGATCAGGCCGAGCAGCCCCTGCGGCATGAGGGCATAGTACGCAAGTCGCGGGATCAGCCAGCTTTGCAGCAACTGGATCACGATAAACGCGAAGATCGGCGAGATGTCGAGGCCACCCAGGTTCGGAATGATACGGCGGAACGGGGCGAGTACCGGTTCAGTAATCTGAGCGACCAGCTCTGCGCCCGGATTGTGGCTCCCCGGAGCGACCCAGGACAGGATCACGCTGATGATCATCGCGTAGAACAGAACACTCAGGAACAGCGAGAAGATTGCGATCAGTGCCCAAGGCACCAAAAGCAGCAAGTCCACCGCAAAGCCCTTGAGCAGCAGGATGACCGCTATCAGCACCATCTGCACGACCAGTGCCAGTACCAGTGACGACATGTCCAGCCCGAACATGCTCGGGATGACCCGGCGCAGGGGCTTGAGCAGCGGTTGAGTGGCTTTCACGATGAACTGGCAGAGCGGGTTGTAAAAATTCGCCCGAACCAATTGCAGGATGAAGCGCATCAGCACGATCAGCAGGTACAGGCTGCCCAAGGTTTTGATGATGAAAATGGCAGCGTCATTGAGTCCGAGCATCATTGATTCCTTTGTAAGAGCTGATTAGCGACCCAGTTGTTCGGCCATCTCGGCCGAGCGGTGCGCGGCGGCGCCGAGTGCTTTTTCCACCAGGGCTTCGAAGCCACCGGCCTGGAACGATTTGATCGCCGCTTCCGTGGTGCCCGCAGGCGATGTCACGCGGCGGCGCAGTTCAGCGGCATCGACGTCACTGGCGACAGCCATGTGCGCAGCGCCCAGTGCGGTTTGCAAGGTCAGTTGTGTGGCGATATCCGCTGGCAGACCGAGTTTCACGCCTGCGGCGGTCATGGCTTCGATCAGCAGGAAGAAGTAGGCCGGGCCGCTGCCGGAAACGGCGGTGACCGCGTCCAGTTGCTGTTCTTCGTTCAGCCACAAAGCAACGCCGACCGCCGACAGCAGCTCTTGCGCTTGCTGGCGTTGCTCGGCGCTGACGTTGGCCGTGGCGTACAAACCGCTCACGCCCTGGCGCAGTAGCGCCGGGGTATTGGGCATGCAGCGCACGATTGGCTGGGCGCCAAGCCAGTTGTTCATGCTGGCGCAGGTGATGCCGGCGGCAATCGAAACCACCAGTTGATTCGGCGCAAGGCTTGGGCGCAGGGCTTCGCAAACGGCTTTCATCGCCTGGGGTTTGACTGCCAGCACGATCACGTCCACGCCCTGAATCGCTTCGGCGTTATCGGCAAACATTTCGATGCCGTGTTCGGCATGTACGCGGGCACGGGTTTGTTCACCCGGATCGCTGGCGCGGATCTGCGCGGCGTCCAGACCTTTGGCGCGCAGGCCGCCGATCAGGCTGGCGGCCATGTTGCCGGCACCGATAAAGGCAATACGAGTCTTGCTCATGTCAGGTCCTTATAGAGAGGGGTGTCAGCCACGTTATGGCTTGTTGTAATCGCGGGCGCCAAACAGAGCCGTACCGATGCGGACCCAGGTGGCGCCCATGGCAATGGCCGACTCGAGGTCGTGGCTCATGCCCATGGAAAGTGTGTCGAGCGGCAGGTTCAGGCTGGCTTGCAGGCTCTGCACGGCAGCAAAAGCGGCGTCCTGGGCGGCGCGATCTTCAGTCGGCTCGGGAATCGCCATCAACCCGCGCAGTTTCAGGCGCGGCAAAACACTGATGGCGTTGGCCAGGGCGGGCAGGTCGGCCGGGGTGCAGCCGGATTTGCTGGCTTCACCGCTGACGTTGACCTGGATGCAGATGTTCAATGGCGGCAAATCGGCAGGACGTTGTTCTGACAGGCGTTGTGCGATTTTCAAGCGATCCACGGAGTGCACCCAAGCGAAGTGCTCGGCGATAGCGCGAGTCTTGTTCGATTGAATGGGGCCGATGAAATGCCAGATCAAGGGCAGGTCGGCCAATTCGAGCTGTTTGCCCAAGGCTTCCTGCAGGTAATTTTCGCCAAAGTCGCGGATCCCGGCGGCGTAGGCTTCACGCAGGGCTTCGGCGGGTTTGGTCTTGCTCACGGCTAGCAGCTGGATGCTGTGCTCGTTGCGCCCGGCGGCGAGGGCGGCAGCACGGATGCGTGAACTAACCTGAGCGATGTTGTCTGCTATCGTGGACATCAAGAGGCGCCAGCGGTCTGAAGGTTCGCGGCATTCTACTGGAATTGAGGAGCGCTATGGATATCACTGAACTGCTGGCTTTCAGCGCCAAACAGGGCGCGTCCGACCTGCACCTGTCCGCCGGCCTGCCGCCGATGATCCGTGTCGACGGCGATGTACGGCGGATCAACCTGCCGGCTCTCGATCACAAGGAAGTGCATGAGTTGATCTACGACATCATGAACGACCTCCAGCGGGTGGACTTCGAAAAGCATCTTGAAACCGACTTTTCCTTCGAAGTGCCCGGCGTGGCGCGTTTTCGGGTCAACGCCTTCAACCATAATCGTGGCGCGGGCGCGGTGTTCCGGACTATTCCCTCCAAGGTCCTGAGCATGGATGACCTGGGCATGGGAGAAGTGTTTCGCAAGATTACCGAAGCGCCCCGGGGCCTGGTGCTGGTGACTGGCCCCACCGGTTCCGGCAAGTCCACCACGCTGGCGGCGATGATCGATTATCTCAACAGCCATCGCCATCACCATATCCTCACCATCGAAGACCCTATCGAGTTCGTCCACGAATCGCGCAAATGCCTGATCAATCAGCGCGAAGTCCATCGCGATACCCGCAGCTTCGCCACGGCCCTGCGCTCGGCCCTGCGCGAAGACCCGGACGTGATCCTGGTGGGGGAAATGCGGGATCTGGAGACTATTCGGCTGGCATTGACTGCCGCCGAGACCGGTCACCTGGTATTCGGCACGCTGCACACCACGTCGGCGGCGAAAACCATCGACCGGGTGGTGGACGTGTTTCCGGGCGATGAGAAATCGATGGTGCGTTCGATGCTCTCCGAGTCGTTACTGGCGGTGGTGTCCCAGACATTGATCAAGAAAATCGGCGGTGGGCGTGTTGCCGCTCACGAAATCATGCTGGGCACCTCGGCGATCCGTAACCTGATCCGCGAAGACAAGGTGGCGCAGATGTACTCGTCGATTCAGACCGGAGGGTCGTTGGGGATGCAGACGCTGGATATGTGCCTGAAGGAGCTGGTGACCAAAGGCGTGATCAGCCGCGAGCATGCGCGGGACAAGGCGCGGTCGCCAGATAATTTTTGAGGAGAGCAGCGCGGGACCTGTGGCGAGGGGGCTTGCCCCCGTTCGGCTGCGAAGCAGTCGCAAACTCGGGCGATGCGGTCTTTCTAGTAACGCTTGGTGGCAGGTTTTGGGGCCGCTCCGCGGCCCAACGGGGGCAAGCCCCCTCGCCACAATCGGATCAGCGCTGTACGACGCGCAGTTGATTCGGTTCTTTCGGCAGAACCCGCTTGGCAACCACATAGTGGTTTTCCCAGTACGGTTTCTTCAGGGTGTCGATGGTCACCGACTTGCCACGGCGTGGTGCGTGGATGAAGCGGTCGTTGCCCAGATAGATGGCGACGTGATTGACCCGGCGGCTCTTGATGTTGAAGAAAATCAGGTCGCCTGGCTTCAGATCGTCGCGATCGACTTTCTCGCCATGTCCGCTGGCCATGGCATTGGACGTACGTGGCAGGTCGAAGGTGGCATCGTTGAATGCGTATTTCACCAGACCGCTGCAATCGAACCCTTTACTTGGGCTGCTGCCACCCCAACGATAAGGCGTACCGAGTACGTTGACCGCGCGGCTCAATACATTGCTGCTTTCCTTGGTCGCCATTGGCGGGACCATGCGGTTGGTGCTGCTCAGTTCGGTGGAGCGTGTCACTGTCTGTTTGTTTTTGCTCGACGGAGCAGAAACATGGGATTTGGGGGTGTAACCATTAACGTTAGGAAGACGTTGCTCACGATTGGTGGCGTGGGCGGCCAGGGGCAATAATAGGCAAATGGTTAGCCATGTCTTGAAAAATGGACGCATTAGGCAAGGCTCATATGGGTTAGCGCGCAACTTTATAACAGCTTTTTTGTCCCTTCCGAGGCCGTTGGTCGATTCAACCTTGGGGTCAACGGAACCAAATAAGCGGCAATTTGGCGCAATTGTCGGACACAAGTCAGGTGTTACAAGGCTTTGACGGGACCCAAGGTAGCATTTGCCGTATGTCGGCTGCCTGTAAAAAAGTCACAAAGAATTCAAGAATATTTCTCTATCGTGTGAATCGAGGTCATCCATGAACCCCTATCGACAACCTGTTTCACAGCAAGACACGCACAGTAAAGTGATCGGTTACCTGCTGTGGATTTTCGGTTTTACCGGGGCTCACCGCTTCTATTACGGCAGGCCGGTGACCGGGACGATCTGGTTTTTGACCTTGGGCTTGCTGGGCATTGGCTGGTTGATCGACGTGTTCCTGATTCCGGCCATGGATCGTGAAGCAGACCTGCGTTTTACCGCCGGCCCCATCGAATACAACGTTGCGTGGATTCTGCTGACGTTTCTTGGTGTGTTTGGCGTACACCGGATGTATCAGGGGAAATGGATCAGCGGGTTGCTGTACCTGGTGACGGGCGGGTTGTTCTTTCTGGGGGTGTTGTATGACTTCTGGACGCTGAATGACCAGGTGTCGATTCGCAACGCGCAGAACAGAGGCGCCTTCCAGTAAGTTGTGGCGAGGGAGCTTGCTCCCGCTGGGTCGCGAAGCGACCCCAAAACAGGTCTGCTGCGCAGCCCAGCGGGAGCAAGCTCCCTCGCCACAGGGTCTTACGCCGGGTGACTGATTCGTCCATCCACCAAGGTGTAACGCACCACGCCCGGCAGGCTGTGGCCAATGAACGGGCAGTTTTCGCCCTTGGACAGCCAGGCCTCGCCGGCGACGGTCGAGGCCGTCGGATCGAAGAGCACGATATCCGCCGCACCCCCCACCGCCAATTTACCCGCCGGCAGGCGCAACGCCTCGGCAGGTCCGGCGCTTAACCGCGCGAGCAGGGTCGGTAAATCGAGCAAACCGTCTTCCACCAGGGTCATCGCCAGCGGCAGCAGCAGTTCAACGCTGCTGATGCCCGGCTCGGTCGCACCGAACGGCGCCAGTTTGGCATCGCGTTCATGGGGCTGGTGATGGCTGGAGATGGCTGATATCACGCCGGATTTCACCGCGGCCCGCAGGCCGTCGCGGTCGGCACGGGTACGCAGCGGCGGCTGGACGTGATAGAGGCTGCTGAAGTCGATCAGTGCTTCGTCGGTGAGGATCAGCTGATACAACGCCACGTCCGCGGTGACCTTCAGGCCACGGGCCTGGGCCTGGGCGATCAGCGCTACGCCGCGCGCACTGGTGAGCTGGCTGAAGTGTGCGCGTACGCCGCTTTGCTCGACCAGCAGCAGATCCCGGGCCAGGGCTACGGTTTCGGCGGTTTCCGGAATGCCTGGCAGACCGAGGAAGCTTGCAGTTGGCCCTTCATGAGCCAAGCCACCTTCGGCCAGATCGTGATCCTGAGAGTTGAAAATCACCGTCAGATCGAACGTCGCCGCGTATTCCAGCGCCCGGCACAGGGTACGGGTGTTGCGGAAGCTCTCCAGACCGTTGCCGAAGGCCACGCAGCCGGCATCGCGCAAGGCGACCAGTTCGGCCAGCTGTTCGCCATCCAGGCCTTTGCTCAGGGCGCCGATCGGGAAGACTTTGGTGTTGCCGGCTTCGCGGGCGCGGTCGAGGATCAGTTCGGCCACGGCCGAGGTGTCCAGCACCGGTTTGGTTTTCGGTGGGCAGCACAGGCTGGTCACGCCACCGGCAGCCGCTGCGCGGGTTTCGCTGGCGATTGAGCCTTTGCGGCTGTAACCCGGCTCGCGCAGGGCGACGTTCAGGTCAACCAGGCCGGGGGCGGCCACCAGGCCCTTGGCGTCGATCGTGTCGACGGCAACAAAACCGGCGGGGGCGGCGCCAAGGGCGACGATTTTGCAGGCTTCAACGTGGATATCAGTCACTTGATCCAGGCCGCTGGCTGGATCGATAACGCGTGCGCCGAGAATGCTGAGCTTCACTGGGCGTTCTCCTGCTCGAATTGGCGCTGGGCTGTTTGCCCGCTCATGGCCATGGACAGCACAGCCATACGAATTGCGATACCGTAGGTCACCTGGTTGAGGATCACCGAATGCGGACCGTCGGCCACCGCCGACTCAATCTCCACCCCACGGTTGATCGGCCCGGGGTGCATCACGATGCAATCCGGCTTGGCCCCGGCCAGGCGCGCGGTGGTCAGGCCGAACAGGCGGTAGAACTCGCCCTCGCTCGGCAACAGGCCACCGGTCATGCGTTCGCGCTGCAGGCGCAGCATGATCACCACGTCGACGTCTTTCAGGCCTTCGGTCATGTCGGTGTAGACCTTCAAGCCGTATTGCTCGATGCCGATCGGCAGCAGGGTTTTCGGCGCGATCACGCGGATGTCCGGGCACCCGAGGGTTTTCAGCGCCAGCATATTCGAGCGTGCCACCCGCGAATGCAGGATGTCGCCGACGATGGCTACGGAAAGGTTTTCGAAGCCGCCCTTGTGCCGACGAATGGTGAGCATGTCGAGCATGCCCTGGGTCGGGTGGGCGTGACGGCCGTCGCCGCCGTTGATGATTGCCACTTGTGGGCAGACATGTTCGGCGATGAAGTGCGCCGCGCCGGAATCTCCGTGGCGCACGACGAACATGTCGGCGGCCATGGCTTCCAGGTTGCGCAGGGTGTCGAGCAGGGTTTCGCCCTTGCTCGCCGACGACGTGGACACGTTCAGGGTGATCACGTCGGCCGACAGCCGTTGGGCCGCCAGTTCGAAGGTGGTGCGGGTGCGGGTGGAGTTCTCGAAGAACACGTTGCACACGGTCTTGCCGCGCAGCAGCGGGACTTTCTTCACCGCCCGGGCGCCGACTTCGAGGAACGAGTCGGCGGTGTCGAGGATTTCCGTCAGCAGCTCGCGGCGCAAACCGTCGAGCGAGAGGAAGTGGCGCAGCTGGCCCTGATCATTGAGCTGCAGCGGGCGCTTGGTTTCTAGAGGCGTCATCGCGAGGGGGACTCTCAATAGGGCGGATTAAAGGGCGAGGTCTTGAAGTTCGAGCTTGAGTTCCGGGCCGGACAGCTTCACTCGTTCGTGGGCGGCCAGCGCCAGCGTCGCGCCGACCACGTTCGGACGGATCGGCAGTTCACCGGCGTCCAGGTCCAGCAGGCACACCAGCGTCACGCTGGCCGGGCGGCCGTAATCGAAGAGTTCGTTCATCGCGGCGCGGATGGTCCGACCGCTCATCAGCACATCGTCGATCAACACCAGATGCTGGCCTTCGATCTCGAACGGCAATGCCGAAGGACGTACTTGCGGGTGCAGGCCGTTCTGGCTGAAGTCGTCGCGGTAGAAGGAAACGTCCAGGGTGCCCAGGGGCGAATCGCTGCCCAGTTCATCGAGCAATGCCTGAGCGACCCAGACGCCACCCGTGCGAATGCCGATGTAACGCGGTTCGCTGATGCCACGCTGGGCAAGATGCGCCTTGAGGCGGGTCGCCATCTGGCTGATCAGTTCGGCGGGATTAGGCAGGCTCATGGTTTGCTCCTTCTTTGTCCCGAGCCCTGCTTTTGGGGAAAGCGGTTGGGTATGGCTCGGGTTGTAGCTAAAAGAGACGCGCAACGGCTCATCAGGATCAGGTGCGGTCAGGATTCAAACAGTGCGGTGTTTTCGTCGAGCCAGCCTTGCAGCAGCAGGGCGGCGGCGATGGCATCGACCGGGTTGTCGCGGTAACTGCCCTTCTGGCCGCCACGGACCAGGCGTTCGCCCTTGGCCTCGAAGGTGGTCAGGCGCTCGTCGTGAGTATAGAAGGGCAGGTTGTAGCGACCGTTCAGGCGGCGGGCGAACTTTTCGGCCCGCAGGCACATGTCGCTGGGTGTGCCGTCCATGTTCAGCGGCAGGCCGACCACCACGGCGTCGGGCTTCCACTCTTTGATCAGGGCTTCGACCTGATTCCAGTCCGGAATGCCGTTTTGTGCCTTCAAGGTGCACAGCTCGCGGGCCTGGCCGGTAATCACCTGGCCGACCGCAACGCCGATCTGTTTGGTGCCGTAGTCGAAACCCAAAATCAGCCGCAGGGCCATCAGGCGTGCCCCGCCTGGCTGGTGAGCAGGCTGAGATTGATACCCAGATGCCTGGCCGCCGCTTCAAGACGCAATTCGCTGCTGGTGTTGAACAGAATGTCGGCGCTGAACGGGCAGGTCAGCCAGGCGTTGTCGGCCAGTTCGGCTTCCAGTTGCCCGGCTTCCCAACCGGCGTAGCCGAGGGTGATCAGGCTTTTCGCGGGGCCGACACCGTCGGCGATGGCGAACAGCACATCCTGCGAAGTCGACAACGATAATTCGCCGTCCAGATCAACGGTTGCCTGATAGGTTTTTCCCGACGGGTGCAGGACAAAACCACGATCGGTTTGCACCGGGCCGCCAATAAAAATGGGCACATGCTGGCAGAGTACCGGCGGTTCGATATCGGGGCGCAATTGCTCGAGGATATCGGCCAGGTTCAGGTCCTGCGGACGGTTGACCACCAGCCCCATGGCACCATTGGCCGTGTGCTCGACGATGTAGGTCAAGGTGTGCGCAAAGTTCGGGTCGGCCATGTGAGGCATGGCGATCAGGAAGTGATGCTTGAGGTAGCTGGGGCTGACGTTCTTCATGAGCGCTAGTGTGGCGTTGGAGGGGCGAACTGACAAGCTGAGGATGCACAGGAAATGCCCAGAATCCCCGCAAACAACCTGTTCCCTGTGGGAGCGGGCTTGCCCGCGATGACGGCGGTACATTCAAAATTGAAGTGTCAGACAGACCGCTATCGCGGGCAAGCCCGCTCCCACAGGGGGTTTGTGCTGATCAATTACTGGACAACCGGTCCCCACGCGCAAACTTCCACGTCCGAATAATTTCCAGGCGATCGATGTCCGACAGATCCCCGGTAAACGGTGCAAACGGCGCCGCCAGCCTCACGATGCGCTGGGCGGCCTGGTCCAGCAGCGGCTGGCCGGAAGACTCCAGCACTAGCACTTCATACAGCGAGCCATCGCGGTTGATCGAGACCATCAGTCGCAAATTACCGTAAATCTGTTTGCGCCTAGCCTCGTCGGGGTAGTTGAGGTTGCCGATGCGCTCGACCTTCTTGCGCCATTCATCCTTGTACCAGGCACCCTTGTCGCGCATGGTCGATGCGGCGCTCAAACGGTGGATGCGCGGGCGCTTGGCGTACAGCTGTTGTTCGTTGGCCAGTTCCGCTTCCAGGCTGGCGATGTCGCTGGACAGCTGCGAGCTGTCGAACGTCGGTGCCGCCACTAGGGGTTTGGCTTGGGGCTTGGGTTCTTCAGTCTTGGCCGCGGCTTTTTTCGGCTTCGGCGCGACGGTGGTCACAGACGCCTTGGGCGCGGCTTCCTGCACTTGAGGCTGGGCCGCTGGCGGCGGAGTGACTTTCTGTACCTTGTTGTCCTGGAAGGGCGCGACCTCGGTGGTCTTTGGAATCGCCTTTTTCTCCAGGGTGCCACTGCCTTCCTGATTTTCCTGGGCGAGGAAGTCAGCTTTCGCAGGCTTCTTTTCGCTTTTGAAAGTGGCGAGGGTGATTTCCAGGGTTTTGCTGATTTGCCTGGGTTCGACCATGGTGAACCCGACGCCCAACAGCAAGGCCAGGTGAATCAGCACTGCGAGAAACAGGGTAAAACCGAGGCGATCAGCCGGGCGCACGCCACGATGGGCGAGTTCAACGGGCAGATCGGACGGGAGTGTCATGACAAGAAAACCAACATCGCGTTTTTTACAGGCCGGGGATGATAACGCAATGTTGGTTGATTCTTGGTTGTTCTCTGTCAACGAGCCTTGAGCTTCTGATCGATGGCATCCATCAGCAGGCCGCCGATGTCGGTGCCGAACGCGTTATCGATCTCGCGAATGCACGTCGGGCTGGTGACGTTGATTTCGGTCAGGTGCTCACCGATCACATCCAGGCCGACGAACAGCAAGCCTTTCTCGCGCAGGGTCGGGCCGACTTGCGCGGCGATCCAGCGATCTTTTTCGGTCAGCGGTCGGGCTTCGCCACGGCCACCGGCGGCGAGGTTGCCACGGGTTTCACCGGCGGCCGGAATCCGCGCCAGGCAGTAATCCACAGGCTCGCCGTCGATCATCAGGATGCGCTTGTCGCCATCAACGATCGCCGGCAGGTAACCCTGGATCATGATCTGCTGTCGGCCATGCAGGGTCAGGGTTTCGAGGATCACCGACAGGTTCGGGTGGCCAGCGGTGTGGCGGAAGATCGACGAGCCGCCCATGCCGTCCAGCGGCTTGAGGATCACGTCACCGTGATGGTCGGCGAATTCACGCAACACGTCCGGGCGACGGCTGACGATGGTCGGCGGCGTGCACTGCGGGAACAATGTGGCGAACAGTTTTTCGTTGCAGTCGCGCAGGCTTTGCGGCTTGTTGACCACCAGCACGCCGGCGCGTTCGGCCTGCTCCAGCAAGTAAGTTGAGTAGACGAATTCCATGTCGAAGGGCGGATCCTTGCGCATCAGGATCACGTCCAGATCGCTCAGCAACGCGTCGGATTCGGCGCCCAGTTCGAACCATTTATGCGGGTCGGCGAAGACTTTCAGCGGACGCATCCGTGCGCGTGCTTCGCCTTCGGCTTGATACAAATCGCGCTGTTCCATATAGAACAGTTCCCAGCCACGCTTTTGCGCGGCCAGCAGCATGGCCAGCGAGCTATCCTTTTTATAGGAGATGCTGGCGATAGGATCCATGACAATCCCGACGCGAACGCTCATGGGGTTTTCCTCGAAATTGGGGTGGAAAGTGCAGTGAAAAAGTGGCGTCAGAGTGGCGCTGAGTGGGTTCCCGGTCAAGGAAAAACCACAGCAAAGGTCGCCTGATAGATCGGATGGGGAGACTGTGCTAAAAAGGCTGCCATGTCGTGTTGGCCCTTGATCAATAAGGGTTTCGGGCCCTCGATACCCGCAAATGGACAAATTGATTCACAAAGGCGACGGTAGAGCCACTATGGGACAGCAATCCAGCGCCTTGAAGGTCATGGTGATCGATGATTCGAAAACGATTCGTCGCACCGCCGAAACGCTGTTGAAGAACGTGGGCTGTGAAGTCATCACCGCAATCGATGGTTTCGATGCCCTGGCCAAGATTGCCGACAATCACCCCGGCATCATCTTTGTCGACATCATGATGCCGCGTCTGGATGGCTATCAGACCTGCGCTTTAATCAAGAACAACAGTGCGTTCAAGTCCACGCCAGTGATTATGCTGTCGTCCAGGGACGGGTTGTTCGACAAGGCCAAGGGGCGGATCGTCGGTTCCGACCAGTTTTTGACCAAGCCTTTCAGCAAGGAAGAACTGCTGAATGCGATCCAGGCCCATGTACCGGGCTTCGCCGCTGTTTCGCCGCAGTAGGACACGCACAGTGACGCTCGGCCATGGGGCCTGGTGTCGACAAGAATGGGGAAGACCATGGCACGTATTCTGATCGTCGATGACTCGCCGACTGAAATGTACAAACTGACCGGCATGCTCGAAAAGCACGGTCACGAAGTGTTGAAAGCCGAAAACGGCGCCGACGGCGTGGCCCTGGCCCGTCAGGAAAAACCCGACGCGGTGCTGATGGACATCGTCATGCCCGGCCTCAATGGATTCCAGGCGACCCGTCAGTTGACCAAAGACCCGGAAACCGGGCACATCCCGGTAATCATCATCACCACCAAGGATCAGGAAACCGACAAAGTCTGGGGCACGCGCCAGGGCGCCAAGGACTACCTGACCAAACCGGTCGACGAAGACACCCTGATCAAGACCCTGAACAACGTGCTGGCCGGTTGATCGTCCGGCCATGACCGAATCGCTGACGGCCTTCGAACTGCTGCTGCAGATTGACCAGCGCTGTCGTCTGTTGGCGGCGGATCTGCCGTCCCAGCCGACCCGACAGGACAGCTGGAGCGGCATTGGCTTTCGCTTGGGTGAGCATTGGTACGTCGCGCCCATGGGTGAAGTCAGCGAAGTCCTGCACGAACCGCGCGTTACGCAATTGCCGGGGGTAAAGCCCTGGGTCAAGGGCGTGGCGAACCTGCGGGGGCGATTGCTGCCGATCATGGATTTGAGTGGTTTCTTCGGCCATGAGCTGTCGAACCTGCGCAAGCAGCGGCGGGTTTTGGTGGTGGAGCACAACGAGGTGTTTGCCGGGTTGCTGGTCGATGAAGTGTTCGGCTTGCAGCACTTTGCCCAGGACAGCCTGGAACCGATAGATACCTTGAACGGCCCGATTGCACCGTTCATCAAAGGCCGGTTCCCGCGTGAGCAGAATTGGCACGTATTCAGCCCGTTTGCGCTGGCGCAGTCACAGAGCTTCATGAACGTAGCGCGGGGCGACGCCGCAATCCTGTAGGAGCGAGGCTTGCCCGCGAAGAACGATAACTCGGTGTTCCTGCGGGACCGCAGCGCCTGCTTCGCGGGCAAGCCTCGCTCCTACAAGGGCATTGAGTGAATTGAGCAGGACAGGCGAGGACCGATGATAAAAGCAAAAACAGACAAGCCAGAAGGGTCGCGCAGCCGGTCGCAGATCATTGCGCTGTTCATCGCGTTGATCGTCTTCATCATGCTGCTGTTCGCCAACTTCGCGTACCTCAACACCCAGGCGAATTATGACAAGCAGTACATCGGCCACGCCGGCGAGCTGCGCGTGCTGTCCCAACGTATCGCCAAAAATGCCACTGAAGCCGCCGCCGGCAAGGCTGCCGCGTTCAAGTTGCTCGGCGATGCGCGCAACGATTTCGCCCTGCGCTGGAGCTATCTGAAGAAAGGCGATCCTTCCACCGGCCTGCCGCCGGCACCGTCCGCCGTGCGCCCGGAAATGCGCGCCGTGCAGCTGGATTGGGAGCGTCTGCTGAAAAATACCGACGCCATTCTCTCCAGCGAGCAGACCGTGCTGTCCTTGCATCAAGTCGCCGCGACGCTGGCCGAAACCGTGCCGCAGTTGCAGGTCGAATACGAAAAAGTGGTCGAAACCCTCCTGCAGCGTGGCGCCCCGGCTGCTCAGGTGGCGATGGCTCAGCGTCAGTCGCTGCTGGCCGAGCGGATTCTTGGTGCGGTGAACACCGTACTGTCCGGCGATGAAAACTCGCAGCAGGCGGCCGACGCCTTTGGTCGCGACGCGGCGCGTTTCGGCCAGGTGCTCAACGGCATGCTTCAAGGCAATGCGGCACTGAAAGTCAGCCAGGTCGAAGACCGTGATGCGCGCGCCCGGTTGACCGAGATTGCTGAACTGTTCGAATTCGTTTCAGGTTCGGTGGATGAAATCCTTGAAACCTCGCCGGAGCTGTTCAAGGTCCGCGAATCGGCCAGCAACATTTTTACCCTGTCGCAAACCCTGCTCGATGAAGCCTCGCACCTGGCCAGCCGTTTCGAAAACCTTGCTGGCGGGCGCGACACCGATACCATCGGCGGCTACGTGTTGGGCTTGTTGGCGCTGATGTCGATCATTCTCATCGGCTTGGTGATGGTGCGCGAAACCAATCGGCAACTGCGTGAAACCGCCGAGAAGAACGAACGCAACCAGAACGCGATCATGCGCCTGCTCGATGAAATCGAAGACCTGGCCGACGGCGACCTGACCGTGACCGCCTCGGTGACCGAAGACTTCACCGGGACCATCGCGGATTCGATCAACTATTCCGTCGACCAATTGCGCGATCTGGTGGCGACCATCAACCTCACCGCCGGCCAGGTCGCCGCTGCGGTGCAGGAAACCCAGGCCACCGCGATGCACCTGGCCCAGGCCTCGGAGCACCAGGCTCAACAGATTTCCGAGGCCTCCACGGCGATCAACGACATGGCCCAGTCCATCGATCAGGTTTCAGCCAACGCTGCTGAATCCTCGGCGGTGGCCGAACGCTCGGTGGAAATTGCCAACAAGGGCAATGAGGTGGTGCACAACACCATCCACGGCATGGACAATATTCGCGAACAGATCCAGGACACCGCCAAGCGGATCAAGCGCCTGGGTGAGTCTTCTCAGGAAATCGGCGATATTGTCAGCCTGATCGATGACATTGCCGATCAGACCAACATCCTCGCCCTCAACGCGGCGATTCAGGCGTCCATGGCCGGCGATGCCGGGCGCGGTTTTGCGGTGGTGGCCGACGAAGTGCAGCGCCTGGCCGAGCGTTCGTCCGCAGCGACCCGGCAGATCGAAACGCTGGTGCGGGCGATTCAGACCGACACCAACGAAGCGGTGATTTCCATGGAACAGACCACCACCGAAGTGGTGCGCGGCGCGCGTCTGGCGCAGGATGCGGGGGTAGCCCTGGAAGAAATCGAAGGTGTCTCGAAGACCCTCGCAGCATTGATCCAGAGTATTTCCAACGCCGCGCAGCAACAGACGTCTTCGGCCGGCCAGATTTCCCTGACGATGAACGTGATCCAGCAGATCACCACGCAGACCTCGTCCGGCTCCACCGCCACCGCCGAGAGCATTGGCAACCTGGCGAAAATGGCCAGCCAGTTGCGGCGTTCGGTGTCCGGTTTCACCTTGCCGGCCGCTAAAGCGCAGGCTGCGGACAAAGCTTGAAACGCCTAAGGGCGTATGCATTTGATTGGAGTAGTTATGGGTGATCGGCACGACTATGTGGCCCTCGAATGGGTCAAAGGCGAGATTGCCGAAACGCTGAAGCAGGCTCATCAGGCAATCGAAACCCTGATCGATGACCCGCAGGCGACGCACGCCCTGAGTGAGTGTCTGGCCTGTGTCCATCAGGTTCACGGCGGTTTGCAGATGGTCGAGTTCTACGGCGCGGCCCTGCTTGCCGAAGAGATCGAGCAGCTGACCACGGCCTTGCAGCAGAACCGCGTCAGCCATCGCGACGAGGCGATCCATCTCTTGCTGCAAGCCCTGGGGCAACTGCCGACTTACCTCGATCGGGTACAAGGCGCCCGTCGTGACTTGCCGCTGGTGGTGTTGCCGCTGATCAACGACCTGCGCAGCGCCCGTGGTGAAAGCTTGTTGTCGGAAACCAGCCTGTTCAGCCCGCAACTGCCGGACCTGCCGCCCCTGAGCGAAGAAGCCCTGGCGCTGCTGGAACCGCCCGACTTGCCGAACGTGCTGCGCAAGTTGCGGCAGATGGTGCAGATGGCACTGGCCGGCTTGCTGCGCGAGCAGGATGACGAAACCCACTTCGGTTATCTGGCCAGGGTTTTTACGCGCCTCGAAGACTTGTGCGCCAATGCGCCCCTGAGCCCGTTATGGCAAGTCGCTTCGGCGCTGGTCGAAGGCATGCGCAATGGCTCGATCGCCAATAGCCCGGCGTTGCGCAGCCTGTTCAAGGAGGCAGACAAAGAGCTCAAGCGTTTGCTCGAACAGGGCATGGCCGGAATCAATCAACCGGCGCCGCCGGAGTTGCTCAAGAGTTTGTTGTTCTATATTGCCAAGGCCGAACACCCCACCGGGCAGATGCTGACCATGAAAGATCGCTACTCACTTGACGATGCGCTACCCGACGGCGCGATGGTCGATGAAGAACGGGCACGGCTGGCCGGCCCTGACCGCGACGCCATGCGCTCGGTATTGGCGGCGCTGTGCGAAGAGCTGGTGCGGGTCAAGGAACGCCTGGACCTGTTCGTGCGCAGCGACCGCCAGCACACCTCAGACCTCGAAAGCCTGTTGGCGCCCCTGCGGCAAATCGCCGACACCCTGGCGGTGCTCGGTTTCGGCCAGCCGCGCAAGGTCATCATCGATCAACTGGCGGTGGTGCTGAGCCTCGCCCAGGGCCAACGCGAGCCCAACGATGCGACCCTCATGGACGTCGCCGGGGCCTTGCTCTACGTCGAAGCGAACCTGGCCGGCATGGTCGGCACCGTGGAGCCGCAAAGCCAGGAAGACAGCCGTCTGCCGACCACCGACCTGACGCAGATCCACCAGATCGTGATCAAGGAAGCGCGCATCTGCCTGCAACAGGCCAAAGACATGATCGTCGACTACATCGACGCCGACTGGGACCGCCAGTATTTGCAGCCCTTGCCGGCGTTACTGACCCAAGTGCGCGGTGCGCTGGCGATGATTCCGTTGGCCCGCGCGGCGAGCCTGGTCGAGGCCTGCAACGGCTTCATCCGCGAACATCTGCTGGTGGACCCGGGCCAGCCCGGCTGGCAGCAACTGGACAGCTTGGCCGATGTCATCACCAGCATCGAGTATTACCTGGAGCGCCTCGGCGACGACCCCGAAGCACCGGGGGAACACCTGCTCGACGTTGCGGAAAAAGGCCTGGTCTCACTCGGCTTCTTCCCCAGCGAACAGCACGTGCCGATGCTTGAGGATGTGCTCAACTCCAGTGAAGCCCTGGTGATGCAGGACATGCTGGAACTGGATGACCCCGAAATCGTCCAGTCGTTGGCTGATGTGCTGGCCAGTCCGGTGTCGTCCGTCAACCCGCCAGCGCTGACGACGCCGGGCAGCCTGTTGCCGCCGCCCGCCGATGAAGAGCCGGTGGACGATGAGCTGCGTGAGGTCTTCCTCGAAGAAACCGACGAGGTGCTGGAAATTCTCCGGGAATACCTGCCGCGTTGGACGACCAATCCCGACAACACATCGGCCTTGAGTGAATTGCGTCGCGCCTTCCACACCCTCAAAGGCAGTGGCCGGATGGTCCGCGCGCTGGTGCTGGGCGAGCTGGCCTGGGCGGTGGAAAACCTGCTCAACCGCGTGCTTGAACACAGCGTTGCGCCGTCACCTGCGGTGCAACACCTGGTGGGCGATGCGTTGAAGTTGCTGCCGGAATTGGTGGCTGAATTTGCCGCCAATGCCCAGCGCCAGCGTAACGATGTCGATCAATTGGCCGCGCGCGCCCATGCCCTCGCCAAGGGGGATGAGCCAGTGTCCGATGAAGACGCGCAGGATGTCGCGGCGCTCGATCCATTGTTGCTGGAGATCTTCCGTAACGAAGCGCAAACCCATTTGAACAGCCTCAATCGCTTCCTCGATCAGGCCGCCGAGCACGTACCGCTGCAGGCCAGCGACGAGTTGCAGCGGGCCTTGCACACGCTCAAGGGCAGCGCCTCGATGGCCGGCGTGCTGCCGATTGCCGAGCTGGCGGCGTCGCTGGATCAACTCACTCGGGAGTACAAGGCGCACCGGATTGCCCTCGACCTCGATGAAGTCGAATTGCTGCTGGAAGCCGAAGGCTTGTTCCGCCTTGGGCTGCGACAGCTCAAGAACGACCCGCAGGCCGAAATCCCCGACGCCCGCTCGTTGATCGAGCGAACCCGGGCATTGCTGGCCGAGCGTCTGGAAAGCCTCTTGAGTACGCCCAATACGAAGCTGCGCATCAAGCGTGATCCGCAACTGATCAATAACTTCCTTGCCCAGGGCATGGACATCCTGCTGGACGCCGAAAGTCTGTTGCAGCGCTGGCAGCAACACCCCGGTGAGCGCCTGGAACTCAGCGCGCTGCTGGATGAATTGACCACCTTGGGCGAAGGCGCACACCTGGCCGACCTGCATCCGGTGGATGAACTCTGCGAAGCCTTGCTCGACCTCTATGGCGCGGTGGAAGAAAGCAGCCTGGCGGTCAGCGAGGCGTTTTTCCATGAGGCGCAAAGTGCCCACGAAGCGCTGATCAACATGCTCGACGAACTGGCCGCGGGCCAGGAAGTCACGGCGCAACCGCAGCGGGTGCAAGCCTTGCGTGGCTTGCTTGATGCGAGTCTCGACCCCTCCGCCATGGGCCTGATCCGCAGTGACGGCAGCCGCACCCTGAGCATTCGCGAGTTAGGCAGCGCCACAGCCGAGCTGGAGCAGGCCGCGACTCAGGTGGAACTGGATGACGAAATCGTTTCGATCTTCCTTGAAGAAGCGGTGGATATCCTCGAAAGCGTCGGCCAGGCCTTGCAGCGCTGGCTGAGCGACCCGGACAACGCTGCACCGTTGTTGTCCTTGCAGCGCGATTTGCACACCCTCAAGGGCGGTGCACGAATGGCCGAGGTCGAGCCGGTCGGCGATCTGGCCCATGAACTGGAAAGCCTTTACGAAGGCCTGGTGGACCGCCGTTACAGCCACAGCGAGGCGCTGGCGCAGTTGCTGCAACGGAGCCATGACCGACTGGCGCTGTTCCTTGAGCAGTTGCAGAGCAACCGCTCCCTGGGTGACCCGGGCGAATTGATCGAGGCCATTCGGGCGTTTCGCCTGGGCAATGCCGGCAGCGCCGAAGTGATCGAACCGGCGGCCAGCAATGATTCGGCGGGCCATGATCCAGAGCTTCTGGAAATCTTCCTCGAGGAAGGTTTCGACATCATCGAAAATTCCGGCGCGGCGCTGTTGCGCTGGCAGGCCGAGCCTTCGAATCGCCAGGAGGTGGAAACCCTGCTGCGCGACCTGCACACCCTCAAAGGGGGCGCGCGGATGGTGGAAATTGCGCCGATTGGCGACCTGGCCCATGAACTGGAATTCCTCTACGAAGGCTTGTCGGCGGGGGCGCTGCAACCGACTACGGCACTGTTTACGCTGTTGCAAAGCAGCCATGACCGGCTGGCGCAGATGCTCGACGCTACCCGCGCCGGTCAGCCGTTGCCGCCGGCTGATCGACTGATCGACGCGATCAAGAATTTCAGCCATCCGGCAGTGCCCGAAACACCGGCACCGGAGGTGATGCCCGCAGTACCCAAGGCCGAACCGCCCGCACCGCAACCCGAAGGCACTGACACGGTCAAGGTCTCGGCGGAATTGCTCGACGATCTGGTCAACCTGGCGGGGGAAACTTCAATCTTCCGCGGGCGTATCGAACAACAGGTCAACGACGCACGCGTGGCCTTGAGCGAGATGGAAACCACCATCGAGCGTATCCGCGACCAGTTGCGCCGCCTCGACACCGAAACCCAGGGGCGGATTCTCAGCCGTCAGCAAGTCGATGCCGAACGCCTGGGCTACGAAGAATTCGACCCATTGGAGATGGACCGCCACTCGCAGCTGCAACAACTGTCACGGGCGCTGTTCGAGTCCGCCTCCGACCTGCTTGACCTCAAGGAAACCCTCGACCGGCGTAATCAGGACGCGGAAAACCTGCTGCAACAGCAGGGGCGCATCAACACCGAATTGCAGGAAGGTCTGATGCGCACGCGCATGGTGCCGTTCGAACGGATGTTGCCGCGCTTGAAACGCATCGTGCGTCAGGTCTCCGGCGAGCTGGGCAAGGACGTGGAGTTCATTGTCGGCAACGCCGAAGGCGAGATGGACCGCAATGTCCTCGAACGCATGGCCGCGCCGCTGGAACACATGCTGCGCAACGCCGTCGACCACGGGCTGGAATCGGCCGAGGTGCGTGTCGCGGCGGGTAAACCGGCTCAGGGCAGGATCACCCTGGACCTGTCCCGAGAGGGCGGCGACATCATTTTCGACATCCGCGATGACGGTGCCGGCGTGCCGCTGGACGCTGTGCGGCGCAAGGCGATCAAGCGCGGGCTGCTCGACCCGGACAGCGACATCAGCGACCGTGACGTGCTGCAATTCATCCTGCAACCGGGGTTCTCCACCGCTGAGAAAATCACCCAGATTTCCGGGCGTGGCGTGGGGATGGACGTGGTTCACGAAGAAGTCCGGCAGCTGGGCGGTAGCATGAGCATCGACTCGACGTCGGGGCAGGGCGTGCACTTCCGGATTCGCCTGCCGTTCACCGTGTCGGTCAACCGTGCGCTGATGGTGCAGTGTGGGGAGGATCAATACGCGATCCCGCTGAACACCATCGACGGCATCGTGCGTGTATTGCCCAACGAACTCGAAGGGCATTACCGGCTCGATCCACCGACCTACGAATACGCCGGGCAACGTTACGAGTTGTGCTATCTCGGTGAACTGCTGAAAACCAGCACCCGCCCAAAACTGCTGGGCCAGAGCCTGCCGTTGCCGGTATTGCTGGTGCAGTGCAATGAGCGGCATGTCGCGGTGCAGGTGGATGCCATGGCGGGCACCCGGGAAATCGTGGTGAAGAGCCTCGGCCCGCAGTTTGCGGCGGTGCAGGGTTTGTCCGGCGCGACGATTCTCGGCGATGGTCGGGTGGTGCTGATTCTCGACTTGCTGTCGCCGATCCGCGCGATGCAAGCACAGGTGCCGAAGCGGCCTGTGACTCAGGAAGTAGAGCCCGAGCCGCAACGGCCCTTGCTGGTGTTGGTGGTCGACGATTCGGTCACCGTGCGCAAGGTCACCAGCCGTCTGCTGGAACGCCACGGTATGAACGTGCTGACCGCCAAGGACGGTGTCGACGCCATGTTACTGCTCGAAGAGCACATGCCCGACCTGATGCTGCTAGACATCGAAATGCCGCGCATGGACGGCTTCGAAGTGGCGACCCAAGTGCGCGCCGACGAGCGCTTGCGGCATCTGCCGATCATCATGATCACCTCCCGCACCGGCCAGAAACACCGCGACCGCGCCATGGCCATCGGCGTCAACGACTACCTCGGCAAGCCATACCAGGAATCGGTGCTGCTCGACAGCATCACCCGCTGGAGCAAAACCCATGCATGAACACCGCTCCAGCAACCTCACCGGCCTGCTGCTGCCCCTGGCCGACCGCAACCTGATCCTGCCCAACATCGCCGTCGCCGAACTCATCGACTACCAACCCGGCGCCTTCGACCTCGACACGCCGCCGTGGTACCTGGGGCGGGTGACATGGCGTGAACGACAGATTCCATTACTCAGTTTCGAATCGGCATGTGGCAATAAAGTGGTGATCGGTGAGCGAGCACGGATCGTCATCCTCAATGCCCTCGGCGGACGGCCTGAGCTGAAGTTCATTGCGCTGCTGGTGCAGGGGATTCCGCGCTCTTACAAGCTCGACAGTCAGTTGAGTTATGTGGATGTGCCGTTGTGTTCGCTGGAGCAGGCGGCGGTGCAGGTGGGGGAGCAAGTGGCCAAAGTGCCTGACTTGCTCGCGCTGGAGGAACTGCTTGTAAGTGCGGGTCTGGTCTAACCGGATCCCCGTGGCGAGGGGGCTTGCCCCCGTTGGGTTGCGAAGCAGCCCCAAAACCTGCAATCGCGGTCTATCAGGTAAACCGCATGCATTTTCCTGTGGCGAGGGAGCTTGCTCCCGCTGGGTCGCGAAGCGGCCCCAAAACCTGCAATCGAGGTGTATCAGGTAAACCGCATGCATTTTCCTGTGGCGAGGGAGCTTGCTCCCGCTGGGTCGCGAAGCGGCCCTAAAACCTGCAATCGAGGTCTGTCAGGTAAACCGCATGCATTTTCCTGTGGCGAGGGGGCTTGCCCCCGTTGGGTCGCGAAGCGGCCCCAAAACCTGCAATCGAGGTGTATCAGGTACACCGAGAATAATGGTTTTACGACTGCTGCGCAGCCGAACGGGGGCAAGCCCCCTCGCCACAGGGGTTCTGCGCTAAACCCCGGCCCGAGCCTTCATCTGCAACGACTCATGATGATCCAGCACTCGCTCGACCAACAACTGCACGCCATCTGCCAAACGGCTGAGCGCCAAGGCTACAGAGCGGCGTGAGCCTTCCACATCGTCCGCCAGATCGGCAGCAATGGCGCTGATGGACAGCAGGTCTTCGGAGGCATTGGCCAGAAGGGCTTCGGTGTCGATGTCCGGGGAGACGGTGAAAAGCCGGGATTTACGGCGCTTGGCCGGTTTTTCGTGGGGTGACGGGAAGTAATGGGAGAAGGCGCGGTCGGCGGCTTCCTTGAGTTTCTCGGCTTCGAGGGAGGCTTGGGAATCGGTCCCGGATTCTGGCGGGTTGGGAGTAGCTTTGAACATTGTGCATCTCCAGTAATGAGTTTCAGCTGCTCCATCGGTTCCAAGCGAAGGGGTGGCAGCTGTACGCAGGTTGGAACCCGAGGTGGAGAAAACCCGGCAGACCCGAAGGTCTCCCGCGCACAGCCGCCATAACGGAGTACACACATTAAAGGTGCGCAAGCATACGTCATGAGGGGCGCTTTTGCGCCTTCCACACCTCGGGGTTCCAAGCCCGGTCGCTGAATTGCCAGCGACACACAAACGATAAAGATCAACGCAAAACCGCACCAGTCGGCGGGTTCCGGCATTGCTGTAGGCAGCGACGCAAGGTTGTGTAGCCTCTCACCGTTCCTGCGGACAAACTTTTAAACACAAAACCCCGATCGGTCTGACCGGATCCCTGTGGCGAGGGAGCTTGCTCCCGCTGGGTCGCGGAGCGGCCCCAAAACCTGCAATCGAGGTGTAACAGGTACACCGCACGCAATGGTTTTACGACTGCTGCGCAGCCGAGCGGGGGCAAGCCCCCTCGCCACAAAGGTTTCTGCGTCAGGTTGAAGATTCCCAAAAAGGGACCGATCGGTCCTATTTTGGGACTTATCGCTGATCGTTACCCTGACCGTAACAATCCAACACTCTGCTTGATTGATGCCCCGCCCCCACCCTCCTAAGGTGACTCCCACGACAGCGAACCCGTGGAGTGGTCATGACAACAACAATATCCCCCGACTCGCGATGGACGCGGCGGCGCAGCGAAAAGCAGCGGCGCCTCGAATTGGTGAAGGGGCTTGCCGACGGTGTGGTGTTGCCCACCGACAAGATCGTTGCGGCGCTGGAGGCATTGATCCTGCCCGGCGACCGTGTGGTGCTGGAGGGCAATAACCAGAAGCAGGCGGATTTCCTCTCTCGCTCCCTGGCCAAGGCCGATCCCGCGAAGCTGCATGATCTGCACATGATCATGCCCAGCGTCGGGCGTTCCGAGCACCTGGACCTGTTCGAGCGCGGCATTGCGCGCAAGCTCGACTTCTCTTTCGCCGGCACCCAGAGCCTGCGCATCAGCCAGTTGCTTGAAGACGGCCTGCTGGAAATCGGCGCGATCCACACCTACATCGAGCTCTATGCGCGGCTGGTGGTCGACTTGATTCCCAACGTCGTGCTCTCGGCCGGTTTCATGGCCGACCGCGCCGGCAACATCTACACCGGCCCCAGCACCGAAGATACCCCGGCGTTGATCGAACCGGCCGCCTTCAGCGATGGCATCGTCATCGTTCAGGTCAACCAATTGGTGGACGACGTCAGCGACCTGCCTCGCGTCGACATCCCGGCGTCCTGGGTCGATTTCGTGGTGGTGGCCGACAAGCCGTTCTACATCGAACCGCTGTTCACCCGCGACCCACGGCACATCAAGCCTGTGCATGTGTTGATGGCGATGATGGCGATCCGTGGGATCTACGAAAAACACAACGTCCAGTCCCTCAACCACGGCATCGGTTTCAACACCGCCGCCATCGAACTGATCCTGCCGACCTACGGCGAATCCCTCGGTTTGAAGGGCAAGATCTGCCGCAACTGGACCCTTAACCCGCATCCAACCCTGATCCCGGCCATCGAAAGCGGCTGGGTCGAAAGCGTGCATTGCTTCGGCACCGAACTGGGCATGGAAAACTACATCGCTGCCCGGCCCGATGTGTTCTTCACCGGCCGCGACGGTTCACTGCGTTCCAACCGGATGTTCTGCCAATTGGCCGGGCAGTACGCGGTGGACCTGTTCATCGGCGCGACCCTGCAAGTCGATGGCGATGGCCATTCCTCCACCGTGACTCGCGGCCGCCTGGCCGGTTTCGGTGGTGCGCCGAACATGGGCCACGACCCGCGCGGTCGTCGTCACGGCACACCGGCGTGGCTCGACATGCGCCACACCGACGTCGCCGAGCCGATGCTCGAACGCGGCAAGAAACTCGTGGTGCAGATGGTCGAGACCTTTCAGGAGGGCGGCAAACCGACCTTCGTTGAAACCCTCGACGCAGTGGAAGTGGCGAAGAAAAGCGGCATGCCGCTGGCACCGATCATGATCTACGGCGACGACGTCACTCACCTGTTGACCGAAGAAGGCATTGCCTATTTGTACAAGGCGCGTTCGCTGGAAGAACGTCAGGCGATGATCGCCGCCGTCGCCGGAGTGACCGCCATCGGCCTGCGCCACAACCCGAAAGACACCGCCCGTATGCGCCGCGAAGGTTTGATCGCCTTGCCCGAAGACCTCGGCATCCGCCGCACTGACGCCACCCGCGAATTGCTCGCAGCGAAAAGCGTGGCCGATCTGGTGGAGTGGTCCGGTGGCCTCTACAACCCGCCCGCCAAGTTCAGGAGCTGGTAATGCACGCATTCAACCTGCAACCGAAAACGTTAACCCTGGCCGAACGGCTGGCGGACCTGGCCGTGGACGCGCTGATCGATGAAGCGGATCTGTCGCCGAAACCGGCGCTGGTGGACCGTCGTGGCAATGGTGCTCATACCGACTTGCACCTCGGGCTGATGCACGCTTCCGCGTTGTCTTTATGGCCGACATTCAAGGCAATGGCGGACGCGGCCAGCGAGTTTGGCGACGTCGGTTTACCCCTGCGCGAAGCCCTTGGGCGGATTGGTCGTGACGGTGAGCAAACGATGCTCGCTACCACCAACGGTGTGAATACTCATCGTGGGGCGATCTGGGCGCTGGGGTTGTTGGTAGCCGCCGCTGCGCTGGAACCTGAATCCAGCACCGCCAGCGGCATCACGTTGCGCGCCGCACGCCTGGCCTTACTAGACGATCGTTACGCTCCGCGCCCCCTAAGCCATGGCGCTCAAGTGGCCCAACGTTACGGCGTTCGTGGTGCCCGTGAAGAAGCGCAGCTTGGTTTCCCGGCCGTGCTGCAACTTGGCCTGCCGCAACTCAAGCGCAGCCGCGCCGCCGGCCATGGCGAACAGAACGCCCGGCTCGACGCCTTGCTGGCGATTATGACGACACTGGCCGACACCTGCGTGCTCTACCGTGCGGGCGAACTCGGCCTGCAGACCATGCAACTCGGCGCCCAGGCAGTACTCGACGCCGGCGGCAGTGCGAGCCTGGCCGGTCGCCGCCGTTTGCATGAGCTGGACCAACAATTAATCGCGTTGAATGCCTCGCCCGGCGGTGCTGCGGACTTGCTCGCAGCCTGCCTGTTTATCGACCGCATCGAGTCGGGCGTCGACGTCCTCCAGGGAGCGTTTTGATGGAAACCTTATCCTTTGAATTCCCCGCCGGGCAGCCGCCACGGGGCAGGGCGCTGGTGGGCTGCGTCGGCTCGGGCGATCTGGAAGTGCTGATCGAGCCGGGGCTGGCCGGCAAGCTGACGATCCAGGTGCAGACCTCGGTCAACGGCAGTGAACAACGCTGGCAGCATCTGTTCGCGCGGATGTTCGACGGCCAGACACCGCCCGCGATGGCGATTGATATCCACGATTTCGGCGCCACTCCCGGTGTGGTGCGTTTGCGCCTGGAACAAGGCTTCGAGGAGATCGGTCATGACTGATAGCGCAGCCTTGCTGAATAAACACAGCTTCGTCGAACTCGGTGCCCGGCAACGGGCCAAGGCCTTGCTCGACGCCGGCTCCTTCCGCGAATTGCTCGACCCGTTTCAGCGGGTCATGTCGCCATGGCTGTCGCGCCAGGGCGTGGTGCCGCAAGCCGATGACGGCGTGGTGATCGCCAAGGGCAGCCTCGGCGGTTTGCCGGTGGTGATCGCGGCCATCGAAGGCGCGTTTCAGGGCGGCAGCTTGGGTGAAGTCGGTGGGGCGAAGATTGCCGGTGCGCTGGAACTGGCCGCCGAGGACAACCGCAAAGGCATTCCCACTCGCGCCGTGTTGTTGCTGGAAACCGGTGGCGTACGATTGCAGGAGGCCAATCTGGGGCTGGCGGCGATTGCCGATATTCATGCGGCGATCGTTGATCTGCGCCAGTACCAGCCGGTAGTCGGCGTGGTTGCCGGCAGCGTCGGTTGCTTTGGCGGCATGTCGATTGCCGCCGGGTTGTGCAGCTATTTACTGGTGACTCAGGAAGCGCGGCTCGGCCTCAACGGCCCCCAAGTGATTGAGCAGGAAGCCGGTCTTGAGGAATACGACTCCCGTGACCGGCCGTTTATCTGGAGCCTGACCGGCGGTGAGCAACGTTTCGCCAGTGGGTTGGTGGATCGCTACGTGGCTGACGACGTGGCGCAGATTCAGCAGCAGGTTAGCGAGTTGCTCCAGCAGGGTTTGCCAGCGCAGCAACGTAGCCGCCAGGCCGAATGGTTTCTGCAACGGCTGGCGCGTCTGGACGCCAAACCACAAATCGAGCCGGCGACGGTTCGCGATCTGTATCAAGGAGAGCGCTCATGAGTTCGTATTCCCTGAGAGGCTTGAACTGGTTCAACGCCTTGAGTGCCGGCGCGAAATCGGTCGCGGCTTTGCCGGCGTCGTTGAAAGTCGCCGATGGTGCGCTGGGTGACCAGCCCGTGCGATTTATTGCGGTGGTGGCCGATCCCGACAACCGTTTCGTCCGCGCCCGCAATGGCGAGGTCGGTTTACTGGAAGGCTGGGGCCTGGCCAAAGCGGTGGATGACGTCATTGCCGCGGATAACGACAAACCTCAAAAGCGTGCCCTGATCGCCATCGTCGATGTGCCGAGCCAGGCTTACGGTCGACGCGAAGAGGCCCTTGGCATTCATCAAGCCTTGGCCGGTGCTGCGGACAGTTATGCCCGTGCCCGACTGGCCGGGCATGCGGTGATCGGTTTGCTGGTGGGCAAAGCAATGTCCGGGGCCTTTCTCGCTCATGGCTATCAGGCCAACCGGCTGATCGCGCTACGCGATCCGGGCGTGATGGTGCATGCGATGGGCAAGGCTTCGGCGGCGCGGGTCACCTTGCGCAGTGTCGAAGAGCTTGAAGCCTTGGCCGCCAGCGTGCCGCCGATGGCCTATGACATCGACAGCTTTGCCAGCCTGGGCCTGCTCTGGGAAACCTTGTCGGTGGATCAGATCGAGCAGCCGACGACGGCGGATCTGGCGCGAGTGAACGAGTGTCTGGTTCAGGCGATTGAGGATGTCGGGGCAGGTCGTCGCGATTTGAGCGGCCGCTTGGGTGCGAGCAATCGCGCCGCGTCGAGCAAGGTTCGCCAACTGCTGAGAGAGCAGTGGTGAATACGTTTCTGGCCCACGACCTGCTTTGGGGGATGACCCCGGAGCAGCTGCCTGCAGATGCGCCTGGGTGGGTAGTCGAGTCGGTCAGCGCGGGTCAGCCAGTGGTGGTTCGGCGCGCGATTACCGCACCGGATCAAATCGCGGTCGGCGTGCGCGGACGCTTGCGCGAGCAGCGTTATGCAACGTCGATGGCGATCACGGCGATTTCACGTCGGGTAAGGCCGGAAGAGCTGTGTCATGTCGAGACGGCTCGGGACCTGCCGGCGTTGCGAGCGCTGGCGCAGCTGCGGCCAATGCTCGACGCCTGTGGTTGGGTGTGGGGTGTCAGCGGCAGCGCCGGGTTTGAATTGGCCAGCGGTTTTGCGGCGCTCCATGAGCGCAGCGATCTCGATTTGATTCTGCGTACTCCGCAGCCGTTGAGCCGACCTCAATCGCAGGCATTGGTGACTCTGCTGGGCACCGCGGAGTGCCTGGTGGACATGCAATTGCAGACGCCTTACGGCGCAGTCGCCCTGCGCGAATGGGCCGGCCCGCCGCATCGGGTGCTGCTCAAAAATGCTCAGGTCGCCTGCCTGGTGATCGATCCCTGGAACCCGCAGGAGCAAGCAGCATGAGCAGCTTGCTGGTGTTCCCGGGCCAAGGTGCGCAGCAACCAGGCATGCTCCATCGCTTGCCTCGGGAAACGCTGATCGAGGCGAGCGAGGTGCTGGGTGAAGATGTTTTGTTGCTCGATTCTGCCGAGGCGTTGCAGTCGACGAGGGCGGTTCAGTTATGCCTGCTGATCGCCGGAGTCGCCGCTTCACGCCAGTTCTCATTGAAGGCGGACTACGTGGCCGGATTGTCCATCGGCGCCTATCCGGCAGCGGTGGTTGCCGGCGCCTTGAGCTTCAGTGATGCGTTGCATCTGGTCAGGCTGCGCGGTGAGCTGATGCAGCAGGCTTATCCTCAGGGCTATGGCATGACCGCGATCATCGGTCTGGATCTGGCGACGGTGGAAGGCTTGCTGGCGCAGGTTCACAGCGTCGACACCCCGGTTTACCTGGCCAATATCAACGCCGATACCCAAGTGGTGATTGCTGGCAGCGACGAGGCGATGAAAGCGGTTGCCGAGTTGGCGAAGGGGCGTGGCGCCGGTCTGGCCAAGCGTCTGGCGGTCAGCGTGCCGTCCCATTGCCCGTTGCTGGATACACCGGCAAGAGCCTTGGCCGAAGCCTTCGCCAAGGTGCAGTTGAAGGCGCCGACACTGGGTTATTTGAGCGGCAGCCGCGCACGGCCTGTCACCCATACCGACGCCCTGCGTGACGACCTGGCGTTCAACATGTGCCGCGTGGTGGATTGGCGCGGCACGGTACAAAGCGCTTACGAGCGTGGCGTACGTCTACAGATCGAACTGCCGCCCGGTGCGGTGTTGACCGGGCTGGCGCGCCGGGTCTTCGAGCAGGGCACCGTGATTGCCTTCGACGGTGCGCGGCTCGATACCTTGCAGGCGCTGTTGCGTGAGGAGGGAAGCCGCCAACCCTAGACCACCGACTCAGGCTGCGAACTACAAGAACAACAATTCCGACGATGCACTTTGAGGACTACAACAATGATTATTTACGGTGTGGCGCTGTTGGCGATCTGTACGCTGGCAGGGGTGATCATGGGTGACATGCTCGGCGTGTTGCTGGGTGTGAAATCCAACGTCGGCGGGGTCGGGATCGCGATGATCCTGCTGATTTGCGCGCGGTTGTGGATGCAAAAACGCGGCGGCATGACCAAGGATTGCGAGATGGGCGTCGGCTTCTGGGGCGCCATGTACATTCCGGTGGTGGTGGCGATGGCCGCGCAACAGAACGTAGTCACGGCCCTGCACGGCGGCCCGGTGGCGGTGTTGGCGGCGATTGGTTCGGTGGTGCTCTGTGGCTGCACCATTGCGCTGATCAGCCGGACCCACAAGGGCGAACCCTTACCCGATGAACCGACGGACGTAACGTCGGTTGTCGCGCCTGCAGGAGGCCGCTGATATGTGGGATCTCATCGAGAAAGGTCTGGAACATAACGGTCTGATCACGGCATTCGCCTTCGTTGGCGTGATCATGTGGGTGTCGGTGGTGTTGTCCAAGCGCCTGACCTTCGGGAGGATTCACGGCTCGGCGATTGCCATCGTCATCGGCCTGGTGCTGGCCTGGGTCGGCGGCACCCTGACCGGCGGGCAAAAAGGCCTGGCGGATTTGTCGCTGTTTTCCGGTATTGGTTTGATGGGCGGCGCCATGCTGCGGGACTTCGCCATTGTCGCCACGGCGTTCGAGGTGCAGGCCACCGAAGCGAAAAAGGCCGGGATGATTGGCGTCATCGCGCTGCTGCTGGGCACGATTCTGCCGTTCATTGTCGGGGCGAGCATGGCCTGGGTGTTCGGTTATCGCGATGCGATCAGCATGACCACCATTGGCGCGGGCGCGGTGACGTACATCGTCGGGCCAGTCACCGGAGCGGCGATTGGTGCCACGTCCGATGTGATGGCGTTGTCGATTGCCACCGGGCTGATCAAGGCGATTCTGGTGATGGTCGGCACACCGGTGGCGGCACGCTGGATGGGCCTGGATAACCCGCGCTCGGCGATGGTGTTTGGCGGCTTGGCCGGGACGGTGAGTGGGGTGACGGCAGGGCTGGCGGCGACGGATCGGCGGCTGGTGCCGTATGGCGCGCTGACGGCGACGTTCCATACCGGGCTTGGGTGTTTGCTTGGGCCTTCGTTGCTGTACTTCATTGTTCGCGGGATTGTCGGCTAACGAATCACTGCTTCTTGTGGCGAGGGAGCTTGCTCCCTCGCCACACTCAAACCTGCCGATTGGCATACATCCGGCACTCCGCCAACAACGCCAGCAAATTCGGGTCACGCTCCTTGGCCTTCAGAAACACCACACCAATGTGCTGCTGCAACCGATACTTTTCCTGCAATGGAATCAGCTTCACCCGGTTCTCATACACCGCCGCGATTCTTCCCGGCAGCAACGCATAGCCCACCCCGGAGCTGACCATGCTCAGCAGGGTGAAGATGTCGTTGACCTGCATCGCCACCTTCGGCTCGAACCCCGCCTGCTTGAACACCCGAATACCGTCCTGATGCGTGGCGAAGCCTTGGGTCAAGGTGATGAATGTCTCGTCGCGCACCTCGGCCAGATCGACTTCGGTCCGCTGGGCAAAGGGCGAATCAGCCGGGGTGGCGAGGAAGATGTCATCGGAAAACAGCGGGATGTGCTCACAATCCGGGTCGTTGACGCTGTCGTCCAGCGACACCAGGATCGCGTCGACTTCCATGTTCTTGAGCTTGTACAACAGGTCGATGTTCGAGCCCAGGATCAGGTCGATATTGAGTTCGCTGCGGCGGATTTTCAGGCCCATGATCAGCTGCGGCACGGTCTTCACCGTCAGCGAATACAGCGACCCAAGTTTGAAACGCTCCGCGGAGAACCCGGCGGCTTCGCGGGTCAGGCGCACGCTTTCGAGTACATCCTGAATCAGCTTCTGTGCCCGTTCTTCCAGCACATAAGCGCTTTCCAGCGGCGTGAGGTTGCGGCCTTCGTGTTTGAATAACGGGCAACGCAGGGCGCTTTCCAGGGAGTGGATGGCGCGGTGTACGCTGACGTTACTGGTCTGCAATTCGGCAGCCGCGCGGGCCAGGTTGCCGGTGCGCATGAAGGCCAGGAACACCTCGAGTTTTTTTAGGGTCAACTCTTCATCGATCAGCATGGGCCAGACTCTTATTCGAATGGCTCGATTGTGCACGTATGTGGGTTTTTGTAGGGAGCATTGTGTTCTGAAACATTGCGCTTTTAGTCTCAAGGCTTGAGCCTTGCGCACTGCGGGAATGAATTTCGAGGTGAGCAACACATGTATCACGGAGAAAGATTGAACGCCTGGACGCATTTGGTCGGGGCGGTGGCGGCGGTTGTCGGGGGCGTGTGGCTGCTGGTGATCGCCAGCATGGACGGCAGTCCGTGGAAGATCGTCAGCGTGGCGATTTATGTGTTCACCTTGCTGGTGCTCTACAGCGCCTCGACCGTGTACCACAGCGTGCGCGGGCGCAAGAAAGCGATCATGCAGAAGGTTGATCATTTTTCGATCTACCTGCTGATTGCCGGCAGTTACACACCGTTCTGCCTGGTGACCCTGCGCGGGGCGTGGGGCTGGACGCTGTTCGGGATAGTCTGGGGGTTGGCGCTGATCGGCATCCTGCAAGAGATCAAGCCGCGCTCGGAAGCGCGGATTCTGTCGATCGTGATTTATGCGGTGATGGGCTGGATCGCGCTGGTGGCGGTCAAGCCACTGCTGGCGGCGCTGGGCCCTGTCGGCTTTGCCTGGCTGGCGTCGGGCGGGGTGCTCTATACCGTAGGCATTATCTTTTTTGCCCTCGACCATCGTCTGCGCCATGCCCATGGGGTCTGGCATCTGTTCGTGATCGCCGGGAGTTTGCTGCACTTTGTGGCGATTCTGTTTTATGTCCTTTGAGGCCGCTACGGGATCAAGCGATCCAGTTGCGCTTGCGCCCGTCGGCTGAACACCTGCAATAAATCGTTCAAGGTGTGCGGCGGCGGTTCGTCGGCGCGGGTCACCGCGTACAGGGTGATCGGTAGCGCTGGTGCCAGAGGGCGAATCGCCGTGGTGGAGGGGGACGCGCTGAGTGCGGTGAAGGGATCGATCACCGCCAACCCGGCCCCGGATTCAACCATCGCCCGTGCCAGCGAATAGGTTTGCACGGCGATGCGTACCTTTGGCGGCGGATCGACTGCCTCAAGGTAGCTGTCGAGCCTGGCGGCCAGCGGGTCGGCGCTGGACAGGCCGATCAGCGGCGCACCGGCCAGTTCGATCAACGGCAGCGGTTTACCGAGGGTGTCGTCGGCCCAATAGCCCTTTGGCGCCAGCGCCACCAGCATTCCACAGGCCAGGGCCTGCGCCTTCAGGCCTGGATGATCCGGCGGTTGCAGCGTCAGGGCGACATCCACTTCGCGCATCAACAAATTCTGCATCAGCTCGCGGCTATGGGCGCTGGACAGTTCGCAGGCGATTTCCGGGTAGCGTTGCGTCCATTCGTTGATCGCCGGCGGCAGCAGCGACAAGGCCAGCGCCGGGATCGCGCCGATCCGTACACTGTGGCCCGGCTTGCGGCGCAGGCTCTGGGCCAGGCGTCGCACGCCTTGCAGGCTTTCAGTGACCTTGTCGACCTCGCGTTCAAGCTCCAGGGCTTCGGGCGTCGGCTGCAATTTGCCGCGCACCCGCAGGAACAGCGGAAAACCCAATTGCTGTTCGGCGTGTTGCAGCACTTTGCTCACCGCCGGCTGCGACACGTGCAGCAACTGGGCGGCGCCACTGACCGAACCGGTCTGGCGAATGGCCTGGAAAATCTCTATGTGTCGCAGTCGCATGGCAAGTCCATAACCTTTGTTTATGGGGCAGGCATCTTTATGCATTGTTCAACGTCTGTCACCTGGTCCTAACCTGAGGCATGTTCCGACAACGCTTAAGGACAGACATGGTTCAGCGGGTTTGCATCATCGGTGGCGGCGTCATCGGGCTGACAACGGCTTACGCACTGGTTCGCGACGGCATCGACGTGACGCTGATCGAGGCCCGGGATTCGTTTGCCAGCGAGACCAGTTTCGCCAACGGCGGCCAGTTGTCCTACCGCTATGTCGCGCCACTGGCCGATGCTGGCGTACCGTTGCAGGCGCTTGGCTGGATGCTGCGCGGTGACTCGCCCCTGAAGCTGCGCCCGCGCCTGGACCCGGCACAATGGCGCTGGATGGCGTCCTTTCTGGCGGCCTGCCGTCGTTCGGTGAATCAGCGCAACGGCGCACATCTGCTGCGCCTGGCGCTGCTGAGCCAGGCCACGCTGCAAGGCTGGCGCGACGAAGATCGCCTCGACGGTTTCGACTGGCGGCGCAACGGCAAACTGGTGACGTTTCGGGAAGCCGCGAGTTTCGAGCATGCGCACCAATGTCTGGCTGATCCGCAACAGCAACAGGTGTTGTCCCGCGTCGAGTGTGCGCAGCTGGAGCCAGCGCTCGCCGAGGCGCCATTCGTGGGCGCGATCTACACGCCCGATGAAGAAGTCGCCGATTGCCATGCTTTCTGTATGCAACTGGTAGCCCGGCTCAAGGCGTCGGGGCGTTGCGAATTCTTGCTGGGCCGCACGGTCACCGGCATTCGCCACGGGGACGGCGCGGTGCAGGCCGTCGAAATGGGCGCGCAGGTGCTGCCGGTCGAGCACCTGGTGATCGCTGCCGGTCATCGCAGCCCGGCGCTGGCGTTGCCGGGCATGAACCTGCCGCTGTACCCACTCAAGGGCTATAGCCTGACCATGCCGATCCGCGCCGAACACCGCGCGCCAGAGCTGAGCATCACCGATTACAACCGCAAGATCGTTTACGCCCGCATCGGTGCACAACTGCGTGTGGCGGCGATGGTCGACATTGTCGGCTTCGACCCGGCGCTCGATCCCAAGCGTCTGGCGCTGATCAAACGCCAGGCCCGGGAGACCTTGCCCAATGCCAGCGATTACGACGCCGCCATCGAATGGGCCGGCATGCGCCCGGCCACCCCCAGCGGCGTGCCGTTGATTGGCGCCACGGCGTACCGCAACCTCTGGCTCAACCTTGGCCATGGCGCCCTGGGCTTCACCCTGGCCTGCGGTAGCGCTCGGCTGCTTGGCGATTTAATTACCCAGCGCGCCCCCTCGATCGAAATGCAGGGCCTCGCACCCCGTGTCGCCCGCTGCTAAACGCTTAACCCACAACGGAGAATAACAATGCAAAAAATCACGTTGATCGGCTGCACCCTCGGTCTGCTACTCGGCAGCCAGGTCCAGGCCAATGAAGCGCCGTTGACCGGCACGCTGAACAAGGTCGCCAATGCCAACAGCATCACGCTGGGTTATCGCGACGCGTCGGTGCCGTTCTCTTACGTGGGTGATCACACGGGGCAGCCGATGGGCTATTCGGTGGACCTGGCAAGCAAGATTGTCGAGCGCATCAAACAAAAACTCGAGCGGCCGGATCTGCAGGTGAAGTACAACCTGGTGACCTCGCAAACGCGTATTCCACTGGTGCAGAACGGCACGGTCGACCTTGAATGCGGCTCCACCGGCGTGACCGCCGAGCGCATGCAGCAAGTGGCATTTTCCTACGGGTTTATCTACGTGAAGGGGCAATTGCTCACGGCGAAGGACAGCGGCATCAAGCGCTTCGCCGATCTGCGCGGCAAGAACGTTGTGACCACCGCCGGCACCACCAATGAGCGGTTTCTGAAGAGTTACAACGTCGATCACAAGATCGATATGTTCGTGATCAGCGCCAAGGACCACGGCGAAGCATTCCAGATGCTGCAGTCAGGGCGGGCGGCGGCGTTCTATATGGATGATGCGCTGCTCTACGGCGAACGAGCCAAGGCTCGCGATCCGCATAACTGGGTCGTGGTGGGCGAGGAGCAATCGCGGGAAATCTACAGCTGCATGGTGCGCAAAGGCGATCCGCAATTTCTCGAGTTGGTGAACTCGACGCTCGCCGATTTGTACCGTTCAGGGGAAATCAACGGCATCTACAACCGCTGGTTCCAGCAGCCGATTCCGCCTAAAGGTTTGAACCTTGAGTTTCCGATGACCAGCGAACTCAAGGCGATCATCGCCAAGCCGGTGAGTGATCCGGTGCAGTAATTCCTGAAACCTAGAAGTCGCCCCACAACTGCTGGGCTACCGCCAGCGCCACCACAGGCGCGGTTTCGGTGCGCAACACTCGAGGGCCGAGGCGGGCGGCGTGAAAGCCGCCGGCCTTGGCCTGTTCGACTTCAGTGTCGGACAACCCGCCTTCCGGGCCGATCAAAAACGCCAGCGTCGCCGGTTTCGCATGGCTCACCAGCGGCTCGGCCACCGGGTGCAGCACCAGTTTCAATTCGGCTTGCGTCTGCTTCAGCCAATCAGCCAATAGCAGCGGCGGATGAATCACCGGCACCCGTGAGCGCCCGCATTGCTCGCAAGCGCTGATCGCGACCTGACGCCAATGCATTAAGCGCTTGTCGGCACGCTCGTCCTTGAGGCGGACTTCGCAGCGGTCGGTGAAGATCGGGGTGATTTCGCTGACGCCCAGTTCGGTGGCTTTCTGAATCGCCCAGTCCATCCGCTCGCCACGGGACAAACCCTGGCCGAGATGGACCGCAAGCGACGACTCGACCTGCCCGGCGAAGCTTTCATCGATGTTCACCACGACGCGCTTCTTGCCGACTTCCGCCAGCGTGCCGCGAAACTCATGGCCCGAGCCATCGAACAGTTGCACCGCATCACCCTCGGCCATGCGCAGCACGCGGCTGATGTAATGCGCCTGGGCTTCGGGCAACTCGTGTTCGCCGGTGCTCAAGGGGGCGTCGATAAAGAAGCGGGACAGTCTCATCTTGGGTCTCTGTAAAAAGTCGAATGTAGCTTGGCACTGATCTGCGGCAACGGCTTTTGTGGCGAGGGGGCTTGCCCCCGTTCGGCTGCGCAGCAGTCGTAAATCTGGCTGATGCGTTTTAACTGACAAAACCCGGTGGCCGGTTTTAGGGCCGCTTCGCGACCCAACGGGGGCAAGCCCCCTCGCCACAGAAGCTCTTTCACACAGGGATTTGCATAAGGCTGTTAGCCCGGATCACGGTAACCCGGATGAAAGTCCTTCGGCACCGCCACGCTGATGCTGTCACGGGTGGCGATGTCGATGCCTTCGCTGGCCACCTCGGCCAGAAAATCGATCTGCTCCGGGGTAATCACGTACGGCGGCAGGAAATACACCACGCTGCCCAGCGGCCGCAATAGAGCACCGCGTTCCAGTGCATGCTGGAACACCGTCAAACCGCGACGTTCCTGCCACGGGTAAGCGGTCTTGCTGGCTTTGTCCTTGACCATCTCGATGGCCAGCACCATGCCGGTCTGGCGCACTTCGGCAACGTTCGGGTGATCGACCAGATGCGCGGTGGAGGAGGCCATGCGTTGAGCCAGGGCCTTGTTGTTCTCGATGACGTTGTCTTCTTCGAAGATATCCAGCGTCGCCAATGCCGCCGCGCACGCCAGCGGATTGCCGGTGTAGCTGTGAGAGTGCAGGAAGGCGCGCAGGGTCGGGTAGTCGTCGTAGAAGGCGCTGTAGACCTCATCGGTGGTCAGCACCGCCGCCAGTGGCAGGTAACCGCCAGTCAGGGCCTTGGACAGACAGAGGAAGTCCGGGCGGATGCCGGCCTGTTCGCAGGCGAACATCGTTCCGGTACGACCGAAGCCAACGGCGATTTCATCGTGGATCAGGTGCACGCCATAGCGGTCGCAGGCCTCACGCAGCAGCTTGAGGTACACCGGGTGGTACATGCGCATGCCGCCGGCGCCCTGAATCAGCGGCTCCAGAATCACCGCGGCCACGGTGTCGTGGTTGTCGGCCAGGGTCTGCTCCATGGCGGCGAACATGTTGCGCGAGTGTTCTTCCCAGGTCATGCCCTCGGGGCGCAGGTAGCAATCGGGGCTTGGCACCTTGATGGTGTCCATCAGCAGGGCTTTGTAGGTTTCGGTGAACAGCGGCACGTCGCCCACCGCCATCGCCGCCATGGTCTCGCCGTGGTAGCCGTTGGTCAGGGTGACGAAGCGTTTCTTGTTCGGCTGGCCGCGGTTGAGCCAGTAGTGAAAGCTCATTTTCAGCGCGACTTCGATGCACGACGAACCGTTATCGGCATAGAAGCACCGGGTCAGGCCTTCGGGCGTCATCTTCACCAGACGCTCGGACAGTTCGATCACCGGCTGATGGCTGAAACCGGCGAGGATCACGTGTTCCAGCTGGTCGACCTGATCCTTGATGCGCTGGTTGATCCGCGGGTTGGCGTGGCCGAACACGTTGACCCACCAGGAGCTGACCGCGTCGAGGTAGCGTTTGCCTTCGAAGTCTTCCAGCCAGACGCCTTCGCCGCGCTTGATCGGGATCAGCGGCAGCTGTTCGTGGTCTTTCATCTGGGTGCAGGGATGCCACAACACCGCGAGATCGCGTTGCATCCACTGATTATTCAGGCCCATGTTCAGTCTCCTCGAGGCGGCTCGCTTGGTGCGCGGGCAAACAATCGCGCAAGCCTATGCAATGCGCGTCATCGGGACAACCCATTGTGTCGATTGAGCTACTTTGTATAAGGAGATAGACGTCGCTGGCGGCGTTTTGATGGCTGACGTATTCTTCGCGGTTCTTTGAGTCGTCTGACTCGTAAAACCGCTATTTCCTCGTGTATTTCCGGAGTTCGCTGAATGTCTGCTGGTTGGCTGCGCGCCTGTGCGTTGGTGATGTTGGGGCTGTTCAGCGTTTCGGCGCTGGCCAAGGATAAAACGGCGATCGTGGTCGGCGGCGGGCTTTCGGGCCTCACCGCGGCGTACGAGCTGCAGAACAAAGGCTGGCAGGTCACCCTGCTGGAAGCCAAGCCGACCCTGGGCGGTCGCTCCGGCATGGCCACCAGTGAGTGGATCGGCAACGACAAGACCCAGCCGGTTTTGAACAAGTACATCTCGACGTTCAAACTGAGCACCACGCCAGCCCCTGAGTTCGTGCGGACCCCGGGTTACCTGATCGATGGTGAATACTTCAGCGCCGCCGATCTGGCGACTAAACAGCCGGCCACCGCCGATGCGCTGAAACGCTACGAAAAGACTCTGGATGATCTGGCGCGCTCGATCGAAGACCCGCAGAACCCGGCCGCCAACAGCACGCTGTTCGCCCTGGACCAGATCAACGTAGCCAACTGGCTCGATCGCTTGAACCTGCCAGCCACTGCGCGTCAGTTGGTGAATCAGGAGATTCGTACCCGTTACGACGAACCTTCGCGCCTGTCGCTGCTGTATTTCGCACAACAAAGCCGCGTCTACCGTGGCGTTGCCGACCGTGACCTGCGTGCCTCGCGCCTGCCCGGCGGCAGCCCGGTGCTGGCCCAGGCCTTCGTCAAGCAACTGAAAACCATCAAGACCAGCTCCCCGGTTTCGTCCATTACCCAGGACAAGGACGGCGTGACCGTGAAGGTCGGCAGCGTTGGCTATCAGGCGGACTACGTCGTGCTGGCCGTGCCATTGCGCGCACTGAACAAAATCCAGATGACTCCGGCGCTGGACGCCCAGCACATGGGCGCCATCAAAGGCACCAACTACGGCTGGCGTGACCAGATCATGCTGAAGTTCAAGACGCCAGTGTGGGAAAGCAAGGCGCGCATGTCTGGCGAGATCTACAGCAACGCCGGTCTGGGCATGCTGTGGATCGAGCCGGCCTTGAAGGGCGGCGCCAACGTGGTGATCAACATTTCCGGCGACAACGCGCGGGTGATGCAGGCCTTCGGCGACAAGCAAATGGCCGATCAGGTGCTGATTCGTTTGCACGCCTTTTATCCACAGGCACGCGGTTCGTTCACCGGTTATGAAATCCGCCGCTACAGCACCGACCCGTCAATGGGCGGCGCTTACCTGGCCTTCGGCCCGGGGCAGATCAGCAAATACTGGCGCCTGTGGGAGCGTCCGCTGCAACGTGTAGCGTTTGCCGGCGAGCACACTGACACCTTGTACCCAGGCACCCTGGAAGGCGCCTTGCGCACCGGTCAGCGTGCAGCCAGTCAGCTGGAAGACCTGGCAGCGGGCAAATCGTTTGAGCCGGCGAAAGTTGTGCCGGCAGCGACCGCAGCAGCGGCAGGTGCAGTGGCGGCGAAGAAAGGCAACTTCTTCACCAACCTGTTCGGTGGTTCTGACGACAAACCGGAACCGGCCAAGGCGCCAGCGCCCGTGGCACCGGTTGCTCCGGCACCCGCCCCAGTCGTTGCTCCAACCCCGGCGCCAGCACCGGTTGAGGCAGCCAAGCCTGTGGAACCGGTGAAGGCGGAGCCTGCCAAAAAGGCACCGGCCAAAGCGCCAGTGAAAAAACCTGCTGCCAAAGCCGAGGCCAAAAAGGCTCCGACCAAGGCGACGGCGAAAAAGGTTGAACCGGTGAAGAAACCAGCGGTGACTACCGCTGCGAAGACCCCGGCGGCGACTGAAACCAAGACGCAGTAAGTTTCGGGATCAAAAGAAGCGCGGCAGTGATGCCGCGTTTTTTTATGCCTTAGGCAGATCGACGATATGAACTTCGTCGCTTTGATAGTCGCTGACATAGGCACGGTTGCGTCGACCAAGAACCATGTCATACGGTTCTACAGCACCAGGGATGGGCAGCCTGCGAACAATCTCATGCGTGGCGGTATTCACTTCCACGATCTCCTTGTTGGTTTGATCAACGGCATAAGCGTTATTTTTGCCGAACACTATTTTTCCTTCGCAAGTCACAAAATCGAAATGCCGGGTAGTCGATGACCGGGTGTCCAGCACGGTAAGTTTTCGGGCGTCCAGGCCCACGACATACACTTTTCTGCCGTCGGGACTGACGGTAACGGCTGATGGATATTGTTCGGTTTTGAAGATGCCGATGACTTTGAAGGTCTCGCTACTGATGACCGTTAGTGCGTCCTGATACGGGCCGCCAGGGGCGTTGGTGCTGGAAACATAAAGACGTGAATTGTCCTGGCTGATATCCACACTGATGGACGGTGAGGGCAACCCTCGCAGTCTGGTTACCGCATAAGTGCGGGCATCAATAATTGCCAGCCATTCTTTATCCTGTCGAACCGTGACGTAAATATGCTTGCCGTCCCGGCTCGCGACGATTCCCCACGGGTGTGTCCCCACTGCAACGTTACCCACTGCGTATGTTTCGGTATCAATAACCGAAACCGAACCGGAACCGTAGTTGGTTACGTAAGCTCTTTTACCGCCGGGGCTAAGGGCGATGCTTTGGGGGTAACGCTCGACCGCAATGGTGTGGATTACCTTTCTGTTGCGGGTATCGATGACTGACACATTGCCTGAAATGTAATTGCAAACAAGAACGCGTGATCCATCACTGCTGATGGCTATCCCACGCGGTCCTTCTCCTACGGATATCGAATTGGATTGATTGTGCGTTATCACGGGAGTGAACTCGAATTGTGACTCATGGTAGAACTCCTTTTCGGCCGCTCGGACAAATACCCGAGCTAAAGATCATCAATGACCAGTAATGGCATCTACTGCCAGATATGACAGTTCTGACGAGTGGTAGAAGCTTTTGGAGGTGGAGATGGGGATTGCACCTGAAGGTATTTTGGTTTGGTTAACACTCTCTTAACATCTCGACTCCAAGGTCTTGATCGTATTTCTCGATATTTCAGAGCGAAATTTTCCGCTTTAAATCGATAGATAACTCGATAGTCTTGGGCGCAGTTCTTACAGGATTTGGGCAATGCAGCTACGTAACTCTTCTTCCCGCTACGGTTGGGTCAGCATCTTCATGCACTGGGGTGTGGCGCTCGCGGTCTTCGGTCTGTTCGCGTTGGGGTTGTGGATGATCGGTCTCGATTACTACAGCACCTGGCGCAAAGACGCACCGGATCTGCACAAGAGCATTGGCCTGGTGTTATTCGCCGTCATGTTGCTGCGGGTGTTGTGGCGCTTCATCAGCCCACCGCCACCGCTCCTGCAAAGCTATAGCCGCATGACGCGCCTTGGCGCCAGGTTCGGCCATTCCTTCCTCTATCTCAGTCTGTTCGCTGTGATGATTGCCGGTTACCTGATTTCCACCGCAGACGGTGTCGGGATTCCGGTGTTTGGTCTGTTTGAAGTTCCTGCACTGGTTTCCGGACTACCGGACCAGGCAGACACCGCGGGTGTAATTCATTTGTACCTGGCTTGGGTGTTGGTAATTTTTTCCAGCCTCCATGCGTTGGCAGCATTGAAACACCATTTTATCGATCGCGATGCGACCCTGGCGCGAATGCTGGGGCGCAAAGCCTGATGTTCAACCTCGACTCCAAAGGTATAGAAAGCATGTTGAAAAAAACGTTCGCCGCTTTGGCAATTGGTTCTGCTCTGCTGTCCGCCAACGTGATGGCGGCCGACTATGTGGTCGACAAAGAAGGCCAGCATGCCTTCGTTGACTTCAAGATCAGCCACTTGGGCTACAGCTACATCATCGGTACCTTCAAGGATATCGACGGCAAGTTCAACTTCGACGCTACCAAGCCAGAAGACAGCAAGATCGAATTCAATGTGCGCACCGCCAGCGTGTTCACTAACCACGCCGAACGCGACAAGCACATCGCCAGCGGTGACTTCCTGAACGTGGGCAAATTCGCCGACGCCAAGTTCGTCTCCACCAGCGTTAAACCCACCGGTAAAAACGCCGCAGGCAAAGACACTGCCGACGTAACCGGCAACCTGACCCTGCTGGGTGTGACCAAGCCAATCGTGGTCAAGGCCACATTCCTGGGTGAAGGCAAGGATCCATGGGGCGGCTACCGTGCCGGCTTCGAAGGCACCACCAGCATCAAGCGCTCCGATTTCGGCAAGCAGAAAGACCTGGGCCCAGCGTCCGACGCGGTCGAACTGTACATTACGTTTGAAGGTGTGAAAGCGAAGTGAATTTCGCTGCTTGAACAAAAACGCCCCTGATCTCGCGATCCGGGGCGTTTTTTGTTTCTGATGGATTAGGGCCGATCGGCACATAACCCTGTAGGAGCCAGGCTTGCCGGCGAAGGGGGCGACTCGGTTTTTGCGGTGCAGCGGATGACGTCTTCGCGGGCAAGCCTCGCTCCTACAAGTTTTTTGTTGAGGCATAAAAAATGCCCCGGATCGTGAGATCCGGGGCATTTTTCATGGCTTTGGAAAACTCAGCGATTGCGGGTCAGCAACGCTGGTTTTTCGCCGCGTGGACGGCCTGGCAGTTGATCCAGTTGCTCAGGTGTCGGGAAGCGATCGCTTTTCGACTCCTTGTGGATGATCTTCGGTGCCGGACCCCGCGGGTTCTGCACGGCCGGTTCCGAACGAGACTGCTCGTCACGGGCCGGGCGGCGGTTGCGGGACTCTTCGCGACGGGCCTGGCCGTCACGTGGAGCGCCGTTGCGTGGGCCGCTGCGCTTGGCCGGTGGCGTGCCGGTGGTTGCGCCGCTGCTGTTGCGCGGGCCGTTCTGGCGACCTTGTGGCTGACCGGTGCGCGGCGCACCTGCGCCTTGTGCCGGAGCGCCCGGACGGCGGCCACGGCCCTGAGCCGGTTTGGCTTGAGGCACGTAGTCGACGCGGTTACCGAAGTTATCGATGTCGTCGTCCAGGAACTCGTCCGGAGCACGGTCGGCGGCGGCGCGAGGTGCCGGACGCTGTTGCTCGCGGGCCGGGGTGCCTTCGCGAGGCTTGTGTTCACGTGCAGGACGGTCGCCACGACCAGTCGCCGCCGGTTTTTCCTTGCCGCCCTTGTCCTTGCCTTTGTCTTTACGACCGCCGCCGCCACCGCTGCCGTTCGGACCGTCGCCGCGCGGGCCACGTGGGTTGCGCGGGTTACGAACATCCGGACGCTCGCGAACTTCCGGCTTCTCGGCTTCCACGGCACTGGAGTCGAAGCCCATCAGGTCGCCATCGGCGATTTTCTGCTTGGTCATGCGCTCGATGCTTTTGAGCAGTTTTTCTTCGTCCGGAGCCACCAGCGAGATCGCCTCGCCCGAACGACCGGCACGGCCGGTACGACCGATACGGTGCACGTAATCTTCGTCGACGTTTGGCAGTTCGAAGTTGACCACATGGGGCAACTGGTCGATGTCCAGGCCGCGGGCGGCGATGTCGGTGGCGACCAGGATGCGCACATCACCGGCCTTGAAGTCGGCCAGTGCTTTGGTGCGGGCGTTCTGGCTCTTGTTGCCATGGATGGCGACGGCGGTGAGGCCGTGTTTGTCCAGGTACTCGGCCAGGCGGTTGGCGCCATGTTTGGTGCGGGTGAACACCAGCACCTGTTCCCAGGCACCGGCGGTAATCAGGTGCGCCAGCAACGAACGCTTGTGGTTGGCGGCCAGGCGGAACACGCGCTGTTCGATCCGCTCGACCGTGGTGTTCGGCGGCGTGACTTCGATGCGTTCCGGGTTGTGCAGCAGTTTGCCGGCGAGGTCGGTGATGTCCTTGGAGAACGTCGCCGAGAACAGCAGGTTCTGGCGCTTGCTCGGCAGGCGGGCGAGGACCTTTTTCACGTCATGGACAAAGCCCATGTCGAGCATGCGGTCGGCTTCGTCCAGCACGAGGATTTCCACGTGGGACAAATCGACGCTGCCTTGGCCAGCGAGGTCGAGCAGACGGCCGGGGCAGGCCACCAGCACGTCGACACCGCGGGACATGGCCTGAACCTGTGGGTTCATGCCGACACCGCCGAAGATGCAGGCGCTGACGAACTTCAGGTCACGGGCATAGACCTTGAAGCTTTCGTGTACCTGGGCCGCGAGTTCGCGGGTTGGGGTCAGGACCAGTACGCGCGGTTGGCGCGGGCCGTGACGCTGGGATTTGTCCGGGTGACCGTTGGGAAACAACCGCTCCAGAATCGGAAGGGCGAAGCCGCCGGTTTTACCAGTACCTGTCTGTGCCGCAACCATCAGGTCGCGACCTTGCAACACGGCGGGAATGGCCCGCTGTTGCACCGGAGTAGGCTCGGTATAGCCCGCTGCCTCGATGGCGCGGACTAAAGCCTCGGAGAGACCGAGGGAAGCAAAGGACATGAGTAATCCTGTTTTAGTTAGGGCTTGGCCCAATGGGAGTCTTGCCTGGCGCGAATGGCGTTTAAGAGGACGCAATCCCGTCCGGTCCTGCTGGGTCTCGAAGGCTCGTCTGGAGCGCCCGCGCGGGCTGAAAAGCTGCGCTGTAGCGGTATCGAGATGCCTTGAACAAGTCCGAGCGTCCGGGCGTGAGCCTGGCGGGAAGGCCGGAGTATAACAGAGCAATCACTGCGCGCTGCTTTCCTGCTGCTCAACGGTTTTTTTGCCGGTTGCATTGGCGCTGGCGGCCCGGGCTTCGCTGGCCGGGCTGGCGCCATAACGGGCGCTGAGTTCGGCATAGGCCGGCTCGCGCTTGAAACGTTTGAGCTCGGCACCGAAGCGCTGCACCAGCAAATCCATCCCGGCATTGCGGCGTACGGCCAGATACTGGCTCTGCTGGCTGATGATGGTCGGGTTCTCGGTGATTTTGTCGCGGATGTTCAATTGATCGAGCAGGTACTGGCCGACCCGGCGATCGGTGATCAGCAAGTCAATCCGGCCGCGCACCAGTTTGCCGAAATTGGCTTCATGGGTTGGCGCCGGTTCCCGGGTGAACAGCGTCGACTCGCTGAAGTCCTTGCTGTACAGGTAGCCCGGCGAGGTGCCGATGGTCAGGCCTTTCAGATCGTCCAGCGTGCGAAATGGAAAGGGCCGTTTGTTGGCGTAGAACATCACGAACTCGACTTGCGAGAGCGGTTCGCTGGGATAGAGCAGGGTCGCATCGCGTTCATCGCTGTGGAAAATATCCAGCGCACCGTCTGCCTGGCCTTGCTCAAGCATCGACAGGCAGCGTTTCCACGGCAGGAATTGCCATTCCACATCGATCCCCAGACGCTTGAAGACGATGGCGGTGGTTTCGTAGTCGAGCCCCAGAGACGTGCCGTTTTCCTCATACACGTAAGGCGCCCAGGGTTCGGTGACAATACGCAACTTCTCGCCCCGGGCGGTGAGGCTCAGGCAAGTGAACAGAAGCACGGTCAGTAACTGAGCGATCAGGGGCATGGCTTGAGATTACGACGAGAAATCATAAAGAGCCAGAAACCGGATCCAGAAGCTCTGGTTCAAGACATTGCTGCACAATAAAAGGGCACCGAATAGCAAAAGATCGCAGTCTTCGGCAGCTCCACAGAGATACGTTTTCCCTGCGGGACCATCGAAGGCTGCGATCTTCTGATCTTTGTTTAACGACTTTTAGCGCGGCAACTTCAGGTTGTTCCACACCGCCAGGCTCGGCTCAGCCTGGTTCAACGTGTAGAAGTGCAACCCGGGGGCGCCACCTTGCAACAGGCGTTCGCACATTTCGGTGATGACTTGCTCACCAAAGCCTTGAATGCTCTGGGTGTCGTCGCCGTAGGCTTCCAGTTGCTTGCGGATCCAGCGCGGGATTTCTGCACCGCAAGCGTCGGAAAAACGCGCCAGCTTGCTGTAGTTGGTGATCGGCATGATCCCCGGCACGATCGGGATGTTCACACCCTTGGCCCGTACACGCTCGACGAAGTAGAAATAACTGTCGGCGTTGAAGAAGTACTGGGTGATCGCACTGTTGGCGCCGGCGTTGGCCTTGCGCACGAAGTTGTTGAGATCGTCTTCGAAATTGCGCGCTTGCGGGTGCATTTCCGGGTAAGCGGCGACTTCGATGTGGAAATGATCACCGGTCTCTTCACGAATGAATTCAACCAGGTCATTGGCGTGACGCATCTCGCCGCTGGCCATACCCATGCCCGAGGGCAGGTCACCGCGAAGCGCAACGATACGCTTGATGCCGGCTGCCTTGTACTGGCTCAGCAGGCCACGCAGGTCGTCCTTGCTGTCGCCCACGCAAGACAGATGCGGTGCGGCAGGGACTTTGACTTCGCTTTCAAGCTGCAACACGGTGTTGAGGGTGCGATCACGGGTCGAACCGCCAGCGCCATAGGTGCAGGAGAAGAAGTCGGGATTGAAGGTCGCCAGGTGACGGGCAGTGGCGATCAGTTTTTCATGCCCAGCATCGGTCTTCGTCGGGAAGAATTCGAAGCTGTAGCGACGGTCTTGGGACATGGTCATATCCTTGGAAGCGTATAAGCCTTGCAGGCCGCTACGTTCTCTGTAGGAGCGAAGCTTACTCGCGAAACAGGCGCCGCAGTGTTTCAGAAGCGCCGTGGTGAAGCGTTCGCGAGCAAGCTTCGCTCCTACCGAGAGCGCGTGGTTCCTGCATGAGTCCGCTCCCCTTGAGGAAGCGGACAGCAGGACCAATCAGTAGCGGTAAGCGTGCGGCTTGAACGGGCCTTCGACGGTGACGCCGATGTAGTCAGCCTGTTGCTTGGTCAGTTGAGTGACCACGCCGCCGAAACCGCGGACCATTTCCAGGGCCACTTCTTCGTCGAGTTTCTTCGGCAGTACTTCAACGGTCAGGCGCTCGGCTTTCTGGGCTGGCGACAGGTCGGCGTACTTCTGGCCGAACAGGAAGATCTGAGCCAGAACCTGGTTGGCGAACGAACCGTCCATGATGCGGCTTGGGTGGCCGGTGGCGTTGCCCAGGTTAACCAGACGGCCTTCGGCCAGCAGGATCAGGTAGTCGTCGTTCTGAGCGTCGAAAGCGCCCGCGCCGGTACGGTGAACCTTGTGAACCTGAGGTTTGACTTCTTCCCATGCCCAGTTCTTGCGCATGAAAGCGGTGTCGATTTCGTTGTCGAAGTGACCGATGTTGCAGACAACGGCGCGCTTCTTCAGGGCTTTGAGCATGTTCGCGTCGCAAACATTGACGTTGCCGGTGGTGGTCACGATCAGGTCGATCTTGCCCAGCAGCGCTTTGTCGATGCTCGCTTCGGTACCGTTGTTGATACCGTCGATGAACGGCGAAACCAGTTCGAAACCGTCCATGCAGGCTTGCATGGCACAGATCGGGTCGACTTCGGAGACTTTAACGATCATGCCTTCCTGGCGCAGGGACTGGGCCGAGCCCTTGCCCACGTCACCGTAGCCGATGACCAGCGCTTGCTTGCCGGACAGCAGGTGGTCGGTACCGCGCTTGATCGCATCGTTCAGGCTGTGACGGCAGCCGTACTTGTTGTCGTTCTTGCTTTTGGTTACCGAGTCGTTGACGTTGATGGCCGGGATTTTCAGCTCGCCCTTGGCCAGCATGTCCAGCAGACGGTGAACGCCGGTGGTGGTTTCTTCGGTGACGCCGTGGACGCGATCCAGCACCTGCGGATACTTCTTGTGCAGCAGCTCGGTCAGGTCACCGCCGTCGTCGAGGATCATGTTGGCATCCCAAGGCTGGCCATCTTTGAGGATGGTTTGCTCCAGGCACCACTCGTACTCTTCTTCAGTCTCGCCTTTCCAGGCAAATACCGGGATGCCGGCAGCGGCGATGGAAGCGGCGGCTTGATCCTGAGTCGAGAAAATGTTGCAGGACGACCAGCGTACTTCGGCACCCAGGGCAACCAGGGTTTCGATCAGCACGGCAGTCTGAATAGTCATGTGGATGCAGCCGAGAATCTTCGCGCCCTTGAGCGGTTGCTCGACGGAGTATTTGCGACGCAGACCCATCAGGGCTGGCATTTCGGATTCGGCGATGATGGTTTCGCGACGGCCCCAGGCAGCCAGGGACATGTCGGCGACTTTGTAATCGTTAAAATCTGCAGGCGTGATAACAGCGCTCATAAAGAGCCTCCATTCGTAATGTATGCGAATGGGCGCCGTTGTGCGTTTAGTGTCCAGCCAGTGATGGCCAGTCAACGCCCCATCCGAGCCTGACAGGTCGAACCTGCTGCAGCGCCCCTCGGACAGGTGGCGGGAAAACGGTATCAATGGAACGTTACCGTTTTGAAACGGGGGCGATTATAGCGGGCTATGCTGATCTTCCAAAGCCTTTCTGCAAGGTCAATGCCCGAACGGTAATCGAGACCATAGTCGATGCTTGATAGAGCTCTAGTCCGGGCTCTGCCATGATGGCCGGCATCAATCGGCAAGACGGTCAGGAGTGAACATGAATTTCCACACCCGCAAGTGGGTAAAACCCGAAGACCTCAACCCTAACGGCACGCTGTTCGGTGGCAGTCTGCTGCGCTGGATCGACGAAGAAGCGGCGATCTATGCCATCGTCCAGCTGGGTAATCAGCGCGTGGTCACCAAGTACATTTCCGAAATCAACTTCGTCAGCGCTTCGCGCCAGGGCGACATCATCGAGCTGGGCATCACCGCCACCGAGTTCGGTCGCACCTCGATCACGCTGACTTGCGAAGTGCGTAACAAGATCACCCGCAAGAGCATCCTGACGGTGGAGAAAATGGTTTTCGTGAACCTGGGCGAAGACGGCCTGCCCGTGCCGCACGGCCGGACCGAGATCAGGTATGTCAAAGACCAGTTCAAGGATGATGACATCGGCGGGTAATTGTCGCTCTGTGGCGAGGGAGCTTGCTCCCGTTGGGCTGCGAAGCAGTCGTAAGCCGGCAATGAAGTCTGTCTGAGGAGCCCGGTGAAAGGTTTTAGGGCCGCTTCGCGCCCCAGCGGGAGCAAGCTCCCTCGCCACAGGGTTTGCTGCGTTCCCCCGGGTAGTGAACAGCTCCGATCCCCGCGTGTCGTAACTAAACGACACGCCACCGGTTCAGGAGCTTTATGGACACGTCCAAAGACGGCAAGACCCCGGACCTCTCGGCGCAAGAACAGCGCGAGGTCGACAAGAACCAGCCACCGCGCGCGGCGGTGTTGCACGAAATCATTCGTACCCAAGGCAATCAGGAACTCGAGCGCAGCGTTGCAGCGCTGTGGTGGTCGGCCCTGGCTGCCGGCCTGACCATGGGTTTGTCGCTGATGGGCATGGGGCTGCTCAACTCGCGTCTGCCGGACGGCGAAGGCTTCAAGGTGATCGCCAGTTTCGGTTACTGCGCAGGTTTTCTCGCGGTAATTCTCGCCCGTCAGCAACTCTTCACCGAAAACACCCTGACCGCGGTGCTGCCGATCATGAGCAAGCCTACGCTGGGTAACTTTGGTCGGCTTTTGCGACTGTGGACGGTGGTGCTGGTGGGGAATCTCTGCGGCACTTTGCTGGTGGCGTATGTGATGCTGCATCTGCCGATTTTCGACAGCAAGACCGATCTGGCCTTTCTTGAGATCGGGCGCAAGGTCATGGAAAACGACGCCGGAAAAATGCTCGCCAAAGGCATCATCTCCGGCTGGATGATCGCCACCATGGTCTGGATGATCCCGTCCATGGAGAGCGCCAAGATGTGGATCATTATCCTCATCACCTATTTCATGGCACTGGGCGATTTCACCCACATCGTGGTCGGATCGGTCGAAGTCTCCTACCTGGTGTTTGCCGGCGAGTTGCCGTGGAGGGATTTCTGGCTAGTGTTTGCAGGGCCCACGCTGGTGGGGAACATCATCGGTGGCAGTTTTATCTTCGCGCTGATCAGTCACGCGCAGATCCGCAGCGAAAGCGGGGCGCCCAAGACATCCGCGGAGCGGGAACAGGTACCCGAACCGCAGAAGATCAAAAAATGATCAATGGCAAAAACTTCCGCTCCTGTCAGCCGGGCATACTGACGGCGGCAGCACTGCGACGTTGCAGGTAGATGAACAAAAGCGCCGTCAGCACCGTCAACCCGCTGACCAGTGCGCCGGTCCACGGCAAGTCCGCCAGGTCCGCACCACTGGCCACCACCAGCCCGCCAATCCACGCCCCGGCTGCGTTGCCGAGATTGAAGGCGCTTTGATTCAGCGTCGAACCGAGGTTCGGCGCCTCATGAGCCTCATCAATGATCAGCAATTGCAGGATCGGGCACAGCGCGAACGCGAAGATACCCCACAACACCAGCGTGATCGCCGCCGGGATCACCGAATGGCTGGTCTGGCTGAAGGCGGCCAGCACGACGGCCACCGCCAACGCCATACCCACCAGCGAAGGCAGCAAACGGCTGTCTGCCAATCGGCCGCCGAGCATGCTGCCCGCCGTCAAACCGACCCCGAACAACAACAGCATGATGGTCACGCCATGCGGGCTGACACCGGTGATGTCTTGCAGGATCGGCGCGATGTAGGTGAACACGCTGAACAGGCTGGTCGACGCCAGAACGCTCATGCCCAGCGCCAGCAGTACGTTGACCTTGCCCAGCACTTTGAACTCGCTGGCCAGGTTGGCTTTGTCCATGGGGATTTCCTTTGGCAGCCAGACCCACTGCGCAATAGCCGCAATCACGCCAATTACCGACACCGCCCAGAAGGTCGAGCGCCAGCCGGCGTATTGCCCCAGCGCGGTGCCCAATGGCACGCCCAACACGTTGGCTAATGTCAGGCCGGTGAACATCATGGCAATCGCCTGGGCTCGTTTGTTCGGTGCCACCAGACTGGCAGCGACCACTGAACCGATGCCGAAAAACGCACCATGGCACAAAGCAGTAATCACCCGTGCAGCCATCAGGGTGGCGTAGTTCGGCGCCAGGGCGCAGAGGATGTTGCCGAGAATGAACATCAGCGTCATGCCCAGGAGCGTGGCTTTGCGCGGCATGTTGGCAGTACCGACCGCGAGGATCGGTGCACCGAACACCACCCCCAGCGCGTAACCGGTGATGAGCAAGCCCGCGTGAGGGATGCTCACGGCGAGGTCGCGGGCGACATCGGGCAGCAAGCCCATGATGACGAATTCAGTGGTGCCGATGCCGAAAGCGGCAACGGCCAGTGCAAGCAAGGCGAGAGGCATGCGCAAGGTCTCCGTCGGTAGTCTTGACGCTTTGATCAGGCGTACGCAGGCCATCGACCGTTCTCGATGAGAGCGGGCAGAGGCAGAAATTATTGGAATTAGTCTGTGCGCAACTGAGTGCGGCGTGGTCGCTTGCAGTATAAACAGCTGCGGATATATGGCGAATCAATTCCTCTGCCCTCGTTTTATGTAGGGGGAGGGCAAGCAACAATAAGGAGTGTGTCGTGCTTGCGACGGTTCTGGTGTTGGTGGCGGCGTTGTTGCACGCGGCGTGGAATACCCTGATCAAATTCAGCGCGGAGCGGCTGTTGGTGGTGGCCTGCATGGACAGCGTGGCGCTGTTGTTTGTCGCCCTGATGCTGCCTTTCGTGGCGTTGCCACCGATAGAGATGTGGCCATGGATCCTGGCGTCGGCGGCGTTCGAGTTGCTCTATCGCTATCTGTTGATCCAGGCCTATCGGGTTGGCGATCTTGGTCTGGTCTATCCGTTGATGCGTGGCTTGTCGCCGCTGGTGGTGCTGGCTCTGACGCTGATCTTCGCTGGAGAAGTGCTGACGGCTCAGCAGATCTTCGGCATTTTGCTGATCCCGTTCGGCATGCTGTGCTTGCTCTGGCAGGGCGGTGGCGGGGTGCGCCTGCCGTGGTCGATTCTGCCGGTGGTGGCGCTGATCGGGTTGTGCATCGGTTGCTACACCTTCATCGATGGCCAGGCCTTGCGGCGCTGGCCCTATCCCCTGGACTACCTGGTTTGGGTCACATTGCTCAGTGCCTGGCCGTTCCCGTTGCTGGCATTGGTGCGCAAACGCCCGGCGTTCATGCTGTTCTGGCGTGAGCAGTGGCGGTTGGGGTTGGCGGTCGGGTTTTGCGTGTTGTTCAGCTACGCTCTGGTGCTGTGGGCCATGCAGCTCGGCTCGATTGCCGAAGCGGCGGCGCTGCGCGAGATCAGTGTGATTCTGGTGGTGCTGTTCGGCATGCGCTATCTGAAAGAACCTTTCGGCAGGCCGCGGCTCTTAGCCTGTGGGCTGGTGCTGATCGGCATGTTGGTGATGAAGTTTTAGTCACCTTTGATGGAGCTCGACTCTCTATAACTTGAAAGAAGGGACTGCGTTATGACGGTTGCTCTGTGGTGCATTTTGATTGCGATCTGCTTGCCATATCTATGCACAGGCGTCGCCAAGTTCAGCGGCGGCAAGTTCGGGCTGAAACAGAATCACGACCCGCGGGCGTTTCTGGATTCGCTTGAAGGGGTGGCCAGGCGTGCGCATTCGGCGCAGTTGAACAGCTTCGAAGTGACACCGGCGTTTGCGGCGGCGGTGATCGTCGCGCACCTGGCCGGAAATGCCGAACTGGTGACGATCAATGTGCTGTCGGTGTTGTTTATCACCAGTCGGCTGCTCTACATCATTTGCTATCTGGCGGACTGGGCGATTCTGCGGTCGTTGGTATGGGCCATTGGAGTGGGGTTGATTGTCAGTTTCTTTGTGGTGTCGGTTTAAAGGCAAGACCAAAAGATCGCAGCCTTTGGCAGCTACAGGGATCGATGTTCGTCCGCGATATTGCGGTGCACGCGGTCAATGTAGGAGCTGGCGAAGCCTGCGATCTTTTGCTTTTAAAGTGTGTCAGCCACCTGCGGCACTTGCGGCAACGCCGCCCCTTTTGGCCAAAGCATCCAGATCTGCCCCTGCTGTTTCATGTCTCCGGCCAATTGCCCGGCGGCCTCGCCGGTGCCCCAGAACAGATCCGCGCGGACCTCGCCGGCAATCGCGCCGCCGGTGTCCTGGGCCGCCACCGGGCGTACCAGCGCGCTGCCATCCGGTCGCGTGGTCGATAACCACAACAGACTGCCGAGCGGAATCACCTTGCGGTCCACCGCTGCGCTATAACCTGCGGTCAATGGCACATTCAGCGAGCCGCGCGGCCCTTCGTTGCTGTCCGGGTTGCGATTGAAGAACACGTAGCTGGGGTTGCTGCCGAGCAGTTCGGGAATGCGCGTCGGATTGGCCTTGGCCCAGTTATCGATGGCACTCATGGTCACGTCTTCTTTTTTCAGCTCTCCCTGATCGACCAGCCAGCGGCCGATGGGTCGATAGGGGTGGCCGTTCTGGTCGGCATAACCGATGCGCAATTGCCGGCCATCGTCGAGCTGGATGCGACCCGAGCCCTGGATTTGCAGAAACTGCAGGTTCATCGGGTCGGTCAGCCAGGCAATCACCGGCGCCTTCACGCCTTTGGTTTCAATGGTCGCTGCATCGTCGTAAGGTTTGAGCACGCGACCTTCGAGTCGTCCGCGCAGGCGTTTGCCCTTGAGTTCCGGGTAGATACTGTCCAGCGAGACGATGATCATGTCCTCGGGCACGCCGTACACCGGGATGTTGGCTTGCTCGGTCTGGGTCAGGCTGCCGGGATACACCGGCTCGTAGTAACCGGTGATCAGGCCGTTGGGGTTGTCATTGGCGGCACGCAAGCCGTAGACGTCGAGGTTCTGTTTGAGAAACCCGCGGATGTCGTTGGCGGTTGCGGTTGCCGGCACTTTAGCGGAAGCCGCGCAGGTCGAGCCCCAGACCGGGTCGGCTTTGAGTCGGGTGCAGGCGCTGCGCCACGAGCCGAAGCCGGCGACAAGGTCGTTGTCGGACACCGCCGGAAGCGCTTCCCAGGTGGCGCTGGAGTAAGTCGCCAATGCATGGGTTTTCGGTTTGCCGCTGTCACCACCGGTGCAACCTGCCAGCATGGCCACCATCGGAAGGGTCCAGGCCAGATTGTGACGCCATGCCTTGAAACGGCTGTTCATGGAGTAATTCCTTTGTCGGTTGCCTGAGTGCTCCATGCGCTCAAGCAACCCGTATTGATAATAGGGCTATTGGTCTTTGCGGGTGACGCGAGGATACTGGCCGCCGTTTCCAGTGACCTGAAGCCACCATGACTCTTAAAAGACTTTCCGTTGTATTGCTGGCCTGCCTGACGTTGTCTGCCTGCGGCGGTGTCGACCCGAACTCGCCACTGGGTCAGCGCAAGGCGATCTTCAAGCAAATGCTCAAGACCGGCGAAGACCTGGGCGGCATGTTGCGTGGGCGTATTCCGTTCGATGGTCCGAAATTCGCCGACGGCGCCGTGAAACTCGACGCGTTGTCCCATGAGCCGTGGAAGCATTTCCCGCAGGTGCGCGAAGATGATCACACCAGCGCCAAGGATGATGTCTGGCAGAAGCAGGCACGCTTCCAGGAAATGGCCCGCACCCTTGAAGGCGCCACCGGTGAGCTGGTGATTGCCAGCAAGGTTCAGCCCTACAAGGTCAGTAACCTGGGGCCGGCGGTGCAGAAAGTCGAAGACGCGTGCAGTGCCTGCCATAAAGAGTTTCGGGATCATTGATTCCAGAAAACTCAAAATGATTGCTTATTTATCCAGCTCATCCAGCGCTTCCTGCAACTCCTTGCGTGATTGAGCCAGTTTGTCTTTGCGCTTGTTGATCTTCTCGGCGTCGCCTTTTTTCATCGCCTTGTCGAGGTCGGCCTGACGCTTGCTGACTTCGTGCTTGGCGTCGAGCACCTTGTTTTCCCTTTCCTTCTTCAAGGAGGCATCGGTGCAATGGGCGGTGACTTCGCTCAGGGCAGTTTCCAGGCCCGCCTGTTGATCGGCGTTGCCGTGGGACTTGGCCAGTTCGATCTGGTTGATGATGCCTTGTTTCTTGGCGGCGCAGCCGGTCAGGCCGGGTGCGTCTTCGGCGGCCATCAATGGAGCGGCCATCACGCTGCACAGGGTCAACAAGGCGAGCGGTGAAAGAAGTTTCATAAAAGCTCCAGATGAAAAAAACGATGTAGCGATGGGCTGTTTGAGCGCATCGGTACCTTTGGGTTCCCGGTCTGGCGGGCATCACCGGCTGCTAAAAGCCGTCAATCCCGGCAACACGTAATGTCTCGCTCAAGGCCAGGACCTGAGGGTCGCGAAAAAAAGCGCTCAATTGTGCCGCGCGTCCCGGGCCGATGCCGGCTTCGGCCTGCCATTGTTCGGTATTTCGTTGCGCCAGCGCCTGCCATGAGTCGGCGAGGCGTGCCTGGCCGGTCGGTGGCAAGCCCAGGGCTTTGAGCCAGCGAGCGAAAGGGCGTTGCCGGGCGCTGTTGAAACTGTTTAAAAGACGAGCACTACTGCGATCGCCGAAGCCGTCAATGTTAGCAAGCTCTTGCTCATCGAGGGTCATCCAATCGAGCAGGCTGCCGAGGCGTTCGGCCTTGAGCAGTTTTTCCCAGGTGCCCGGCCCGACATGAGGCAGGGCCAGCCCCTGTTTGCCGCTGAGCCAGCTCAGGCGAGCGAGGAATTGGCTCTCGCAGCCCGGAGTCGGCTGCCAGCAGCTTAAAGAATGAAAGTCCGCTGCCCGCGGTATGTTCACCTCAGGGCGTTCGGTGCTGCGCAATACGACACCGTCAAGCCTGGGAATGGTCAGCCCCGCCAGGCTGACGGCCACCTGATCGCCCGGACGAATGTCCAGCGCTTCCCAGCGTTGCAGGGAGCTGACACTGACGCGCTTGATCTGCCGGTCATCGAGTTGCACTGGGGTCAGATCCAGCACCGGTGTGATCCGGCCCGTCCGTCCGATCTTGAAGTGGACTTTGCGCACTTCGGCCAGCGCTTGGGCGAACGGGTATTTCCAGGCGACGGCCCAGTACGGCGTTTTCGCCTGCCAGCGCTCGGCCGGCGGGCGCAGACTCTGACGCAAGACGATGCCATCGCTGGCAAAGGGCAGGGGTGAGCGATACCAATGATCGCGCCAGCGTTCGGCATCGGCCAATGCTTCGATCGGCTGACTGTAGGGTGCCGTGCTGGGAAATCCCAACTCATCCAGAGCCGCCACGCGGGTGGGCAGGTTTTTCGGGCCTTGTGGCCAGTCCCAGACAAACAACCCGATACCGGCGGCTTGCTCAGGGCTCAGGGTTTTGCGCGCCATCAATCCGGCCACCGTGGCGCGGGCATTGAGGCTGCCGGCCTGGGCTTGCACGTGTTCGGTCAGGCGCCAATAGAGTTCGCCTTGCAGCAGCAGGTCCAGCGGCTGCGAAAGTTTTTGCGGGATGGCGGCGATCTGTCGCGCCGAGGCAGTCCAGTCCTGGCCGTTTACCCCGTCACCACGACTGATCGCCTGGTGCAGCCAACCGTTGCGATAGGTCAACGTTACCGCTACACCATCGACCTTGGGCTGAATCCAGACCTCCTCCCGGTCTTTTAGCCAGGCTTCGACGGCGCGCCCATCGCGAAGTTTCTCCAGGCCGGTATGGGCGACGGGATGAGCAACCGTGCCGCCGGCCGTACGCAGCGGTTCGGCCGAGGGGGCTGAATCAAAGCACTCGCGCCATTCGGTCAGTCGTGCACGGGATTGATCGTAGAGCTCGTCGGCGATCAGCGATTGGCCTTCACGGTGGTAACTGTCGTCCCAAAGGTCGATTTGCTGTTGCAGGGTGGTGATTTCGTCCAGCGCGCGGGGCTCTGGCCAGTCGGGGCATTCGGTGGCATTGGCGATCAGGCAGGCGAAGGTCAGCAGGAAAGCGAAAAACAGGCGCAGGTTGGGCAGCATCGAGAGCGTCCTTGCTCGGGGAGATGCTACAAGGCTAGTCAGTATTTTCGGGCGAGATGGCTGAGTGTTTTGCCTGGTGTTTCTGATGGCAGTGACACGGTTCCAGGTGCAGGGCAATAAAAAACCCCGCACGGCGAACCGTGCAGGGCTTTGGGTACCGCAGGAAAAGTCTTACAGGCCGGCGGCGACACGCAGGTCGTCGGCGCGGTCGGTTTTTTCCCAAGTGAAAGTGGTGAACGTATCGTCGCCCACAGTCTTGGTGCCCGGGGTGCGACCGAAGTGGCCGTACGCAGCGGTTTCCTGGTACATCGGGTGCAGCAGGTCAAGCATGGTGGTGATCGCGTATGGACGCAGGTCGAACACTTCGCGAACCAGTTTGACGATCTTGTCGTCGCTGATCTTGCCGGTGCCGAAGGTGTTCAACGAAATCGACGTAGGCTGTGCAACGCCGATCGCGTAGGAAACCTGAATCTCGCAACGCTCGGCCAGGCCGGCCGCGACGATGTTCTTGGCCACGTAACGACCGGCGTATGCTGCCGAACGGTCAACCTTCGATGGGTCCTTGCCGGAGAATGCGCCGCCGCCGTGACGGGCCATGCCGCCGTAGCTGTCGACGATGATCTTGCGACCAGTCAGGCCGCAGTCGCCCACCGGGCCACCGATGATGAATTGGCCGGTCGGGTTGATGTGGAACTGGGTGTCCTTGGACAGCAGCTCGGCAGGCAGTACATGCTTGACGATCAGCTCCATCACGCCTTCGCGCAGGTCTTTGTAGGACACGTCAGGGTTGTGTTGGGTCGACAGTACAACGGCGTCGATACCGACAACCTTGCCGCCTTCGTAGCGGCAAGTCACTTGCGACTTGGCGTCCGGGCGCAGCCAAGGCAGCAGGCCGGATTTACGGGCTTCAGCCTGACGTTTAACCAACTGGTGCGAGAAGGTGATCGGTGCTGGCATCAGCACGTCGGTTTCGTTGCTGGCGTAGCCGAACATCAGGCCCTGGTCGCCGGCGCCCTGGTCTTCAGGCTTGGCGCGGTCAACGCCTTGGTTGATGTCGGGGGACTGCTTGCCGATGATGTTCATCACGCCGCAGGTCGCACCGTCGAAACCGACATTGGAGCTGTTGTAGCCGATGTCCAGAATCACGTTACGGACGATGTCTTCCAGATCGACCCAGGCCGACGTGGTGACTTCACCTGCGATGATTGCCACGCCGGTTTTCACCAGCGTCTCGCACGCCACGCGGGCGAACTTGTCTTCAGCAATGATGGCGTCCAGCACCGCATCGGAAATCTGGTCGGCGATTTTGTCCGGATGCCCTTCAGACACGGACTCGGAGGTGAAGAGGGAGTATTCGCTCATCTCGATTTTTTCCTGAATTTACCGATGGTGAGTGTCGCCAGCCGGTCGCTGAAAATGGCGGACCTGAATCTGGAAACCATTACGTAAGCCTACATACAGACTTTCCCCGGGAACGAGTCCCGCAGCGGTGGCCCAGCGGGCCAAATCGTCCTGTTCAAACCCCAACCAGAGATCACCGCAGGCCTCCCTGGCCCAACTCTGGTTGTGGCTACATAACTCTGTCACTAACAGGCTGCCGCCTGGTTGCAGCAAGGCGGCCATGTGCTTGAGCGCTTCGGCCGGCGCGGCAAAATGGTGCAGCACCATGTTCAGTACAACGCAATCGGCCTGAAGGCTCACACCGTTCAATGCATCGGCCAATTGCAGGCAGACGTTAGCCAGCGTTTCACGTTCGCAGACCTGGCGGGCCAAATCGAGCATCGCCGGGCTGTTGTCCAGCGCCGTGACTTGAGTGAAGCGACGCGCCAGTTCCGGCAGAAAACCGCCATCGCCGGGGCCGACTTCGATCGCCGTGGCGCCAGGGCCGAAACTCAGCTTGTCGAGCAGTGCCACCACGCTGTCGCGGTACTGCGGCAGGCCGGCAATCAAGTCTTGCTGGGCGCGAAACTTCTCCGCGACCCGTGAGAAAAAGTCCTGGCTGGCCGCCGCGCGCTGTCCGTGGACCTGAGCGATTCGTGACTGAACATCCGTCGGCAGGGTCAGGTTGTCCACTTCGTCCAGCAGCGCAGCATGCAACTTGCCGCCCAGCAGATCGGTGTGGGGCAGGGCGCGACGGTAGAAAATCGCATTGCCTTCACGGCGGGTCGCCACCAGGCCGGCCTGGGCCAATACCTTGAGGTGATGGCTCATGCCGGACTGGCCGATGCCGAAGATCTGCGCCAGTTCCAGCACGCCGAACGAATCGTTGGCCAGTGCGCGCAATACATTCAGCCGCAGAGGATCGCCGCCGGCCTTGCACAGGGCCGCCAGATCGTCGCAATCGTCATGTTGAATGGAAGGCGCGCGTAAATTCATAGGGCCAGCAGTCTAGTGACGGTCAGAAATCACTGCAAGGCCAATATCAAAAAGTTTTGATATTGCTCGATGGGTGGCACTTCTGAACGTTAGTTTCAGTCAACAAACGAATAGCAGAAAGGTTTCATCAGGTTAATGCGACGTTATCCACCGGAAAAACGCCTTCGGATGACTATCTGTCATTGCCCCGAGGCCGCCCGGTGAGGGAAAATGCTCGCCTTTTTTCCGTTTCGTTTTATTCACTCTCGATTCAATATCCGCAGGAGAACAGCGATGCCTAGCCGTCGTGAGCGCGCCAACGCCATTCGTGCCCTCAGCATGGATGCCGTGCAAAAAGCCAACAGCGGCCATCCCGGTGCCCCTATGGGTATGGCAGATATCGCCGAAGTACTTTGGCGTGACTACCTCAAGCACAACCCGAGCAATCCATCGTTCGCCGACCGTGACCGCTTCGTGCTGTCCAACGGTCACGGTTCGATGTTGATCTACTCGCTGTTGCACCTGACCGGCTACGACCTGTCGATCGATGACCTGAAAAGTTTCCGCCAGCTGCACAGCCGCACCCCGGGTCACCCGGAATACGGTTACACCCCGGGTGTTGAAACCACCACCGGCCCACTGGGCCAGGGCCTGGCCAATGCCGTGGGTTTCGCCCTGGCGGAAAAAGTGCTGGCGGCGCAGTTCAACCGTCCCGGCCATAACGTCGTCGATCACCACACCTATGTGTTCCTGGGTGATGGCTGCATGATGGAAGGCATTTCCCACGAAGTCAGCTCCCTGGCCGGTACCTTGGGCCTGGGCAAACTGATCGCCTTCTACGATGACAACGGTATCTCCATCGACGGCGAAGTCGAAGGCTGGTTCACCGACGACACGCCGAAGCGTTTCGAGTCCTACAACTGGCAAGTGATCCGCAACGTCGACGGTCACGACCCGGAAGAAATCAAGATCGCCATCGACACGGCGCGCAAAAGCGAGCGCCCGACGCTGATCTGCTGCAAGACCACCATCGGCTTCGGTTCGCCGAACAAGCAAGGCAAGGAAGATTGCCACGGTGCTCCGTTGGGTGACGCGGAAATCGCCCTGACCCGCGAAGCACTGAAGTGGAACCACGGCCCGTTCGAAATCCCGGCCAACATTTACGCCGAGTGGGACGCCAAGGAAGCCGGTCGCGCAGCCGAAGCCGAGTGGGACCAGAGTTTCGCTGCGTACTCCGCGGCCTTCCCGGAGCTGGCCAACGAACTGGTTCGTCGTCTGAGCGGCGACCTGCCGGAAGACTTCGCTGAAAAAGCCTCGGCGTACATCGCTGAAGTCGCGGCCAAGGGTGAAACCATCGCCAGCCGTAAAGCCAGCCAGAACGCCCTGAACGCGTTCGGCCCGCTGTTGCCGGAACTGCTTGGCGGTTCGGCTGACCTGGCCGGTTCCAACCTGACCCTGTGGAAAGGTTGCAAAGGCGTCACCGCCGAAGACGCCAGCGGCAACTACATGTACTACGGCGTTCGCGAGTTCGGCATGAGCGCGATCATGAACGGCGTGGCCCTGCACGGCGGCCTGGTGCCTTACGGCGCGACCTTCCTGATGTTCATGGAATACGCCCGCAACGCGGTGCGCATGTCGGCGCTGATGAAGAAACGCATCATCTATGTGTTCACCCACGACTCCATCGGTCTGGGCGAAGACGGCCCGACTCACCAGCCAATCGAGCAACTGGCCAGCCTGCGCTGCACGCCGAACCTCGACACCTGGCGTCCGGCCGATGCCGTTGAATCGGCGGTGGCCTGGAAGTTCGCCCTGGAGCGTGACGATGGTCCTTCGGCGCTGATCTTCTCCCGTCAGAACCTGCAGCACCAAACCCGCAATGCGATCCAGATCGAAGAGATCGCCCGTGGCGGTTACGTGTTGAAGGACTGCGCAGGCGAGCCTGAGCTGATCCTGATCGCCACCGGTTCGGAAGTCGGCCTGGCGGTTCAAGCCTTCGACAAATTGACCGAGCAGGGCCGCAAGGTCCGTGTGGTGTCGATGCCATGCACCAGCGTCTTCGAAGCCCAGGATGCCGGTTACAAGCAATCGGTTCTGCCGTTGCAGGTCAGCGCGCGTATCGCCATCGAAGCCGCCCACGCGGACTACTGGTACAAGTACGTGGGCCTGGAAGGCCGCGTGATCGGCATGACCACCTACGGCGAGTCGGCGCCTGCGCCTGCCTTGTTCGAAGAGTTCGGCTTCACCCTGGAAAACATCCTGGGCCAGGCTGAAGAGCTGCTGGAAGACTAAGTCCGACAGTTGCGTTGTCTGTGCTGACGTCTTCGCGGGCAAGCCTCGCTCCTACAGGGGATCGCGTCGTTTTGCGGAATCGGAATTACCCCGATCCGGCAAAACAGACGCAAGATCTGTAGGAGCGAGGCTTGCCCGCGAAGGCGGCAGACCTGCGACTACATTCCCAAGCTTTATCGAGAACCCCATGCCTCAACCGCGTCCTTACAAAGTTGCACTCAACGGCTACGGCCGGATTGGTCGTTGCGTCTTGCGTGCGTTGTTTGAGCGAGGTTCGACGGCCGGGTTTGAAATTGTTGCGATCAACGATCTGGCCGACATGGCCAGCATCGAATACCTGACACGCTTTGACTCCACACACGGGCGGTTTCCCGGTGAGGTGAGGGTCGAGGGCGATTGTCTGCATATTAATGGCGACTGCGTGAAGGTCCTGCGCAGTGCCACCCCTGAAAGCATCGATTGGGCGTCACTGGGTGTCGATCTGGTGCTGGAATGCTCCGGCGCTTACCACACCCGCCAGGATGGCCAGCGATTCCTCGACGCCGGCGCGCCACGGGTGTTGTTTTCCCAGCCGATGGCCAGCGAGGCAGATGTCGACGCCACCATCGTCTACGGTGTGAACCAGGATTGCCTGACCGGCGACGAACTGCTGGTGTCCAACGCCTCCTGCACCACCAATTGCGGCGTGCCGCTGTTGCGCCTGCTGGATCAGGCCATTGGTCTGGAATACGTGTCGATCACCACCATCCACTCGGCGATGAACGATCAGCCGGTGATCGACGCTTATCACCACGAAGACCTGCGCCGCACCCGTTCGGCGTTCCAGTCGGTGATTCCGGTGTCCACTGGTCTGGCGCGAGGCATTGAACGTCTGTTGCCGGAACTTGCCGGGCGAATTCAGGCCAAAGCCGTGCGGGTGCCGACGGTTAACGTGTCCTGCCTCGATATTACGATGCAGACCGTAAGCGATACCGACGCCACCGAGGTCAACCGGATTCTGCGCGAAGCCGCCACCCATGGCCCGCTCAAAGGCCTTCTGGCCTACACCGAGTTGCCTCACGCCAGTTGTGATTTCAATCATGACCCACATTCGGCCATCGTCGATGCCAGTCAGACCCGCGTTTCTGGCCCACGGCTGGTGAACATCCTGGCCTGGTTCGACAACGAATGGGGGTTTGCCAATCGAATGCTGGACGTTGCTACACATTATCTGCAAACAGCTATTTCCAAAAAACCTGCTCTCTAAAACAGCTATCCAGGAATTGCGACCCATGACCGTGTTGAAGATGACCGACCTCGATCTGCAAGGTAAGCGCGTACTGATCCGCGAAGACCTCAACGTCCCAGTCAAGGACGGTGTTGTCACCAGCGATGCGCGAATCCTTGCTTCGCTGCCGACCATCAAGCTGGCCCTGGAAAAAGGCGCGGCCGTGATGGTCTGCTCGCACCTTGGCCGTCCGACCGAAGGCGAGTTCTCGGCCGAGAACAGCCTCAAGCCAGTTGCTGACTACCTGAGCAAGGCCCTGGGCCGCGAAGTGCCGCTGGTGTCCGATTACCTGGGCGGCGTCGACGTGAAAGCCGGCGACATCGTGCTGTTCGAAAACGTGCGCTTCAACAAGGGCGAGAAAAAGAACGCTGACGAACTGGCCAAGCAATACGCCGCCCTGTGCGACGTGTTCGTGATGGATGCTTTCGGCACCGCTCACCGCGCCGAGGGGTCGACCCACGGCGTGGCCAAGTTCGCCAAAGTCGCCGCCGCGGGCCCGTTGCTGGCCGCTGAACTGGACGCACTGGGCAAGGCCCTGGGCGCCCCGGCCCAGCCAATGGCTGCCATCGTTGCCGGCTCCAAGGTTTCGACCAAGCTCGACGTACTCAACAGCCTGAGCCAGATCTGCGATCAACTGATCGTTGGCGGCGGCATTGCCAACACCTTCCTGGCCGCTGCCGGTCACCCGGTCGGCAAATCCCTGTACGAGCCGGACCTGTTGGACACCGCCCGTGAAATCGCCGCGAAAGTCAGCGTGCCGCTGCCAGTGGACGTGGTGGTCGCCAAGGAATTCGCTGAAAGCGCGACCGCGACCGTCAAGCTGATTGCCGATGTGGCCGCCGACGACATGATCCTGGACATTGGCCCACAGACCGCGGCGAATTTCGCCGAGCTGCTGAAGTCGTCCAAGACCATCCTGTGGAACGGCCCGGTGGGCGTGTTCGAATTTGACCAGTTCGGTAATGGCACCAAAGTGCTGGCCCAGGCCATCGCCGAAAGTTCGGCATTCTCCATCGCTGGCGGCGGCGATACCCTGGCAGCCATCGATAAATATGGCGTTGCCGAGCAAATCTCCTACATTTCTACCGGCGGCGGCGCGTTCCTCGAATTCGTCGAAGGCAAAGTACTGCCGGCCGTTGAAGTCCTGGAAAGCCGGGCCAAGGCCTGAGGCCGCCGATTTGACCAGGCAAAGGAGTGTTCACGTGGTCAGGACCTTAGTGCTGTTGATCGCCGCGGGTATGCTGGCGGCTTGCGGGAGTAACCCGAAGGCCACGCCGGAATCCGAGCCGCGCGCGCCAGAAAAAGGCTGCTACCAGGCCGACTGGCAAGCGGAAACCAACCCGGTGATCAACAAGCGTTCCGGGCCGGACGGCCTGGACAAATATGAGACGCAGACCCCGGCCAAGGAACATGGTTGTCCTTGAGGGGTCTGACTCTTTACTCAAGGCGGGCGGCGTGCGCCGTCAGTCGAGGAACACGGATGAAAGGCTTTATCGCCGTTGCGGCATTGGCATTGCTGGCAGGTTGCACCCATTTGAACCTGTTCAACGCTGCCGAGCCAGCGGACAGTTGGACCACCTGGACTTGTGATAGCCAGGCCAAAGTGCTCTGGCGCTACACTGACATCAACCGCAAGGAAGTCGACGTTCGCCTGGGCGGTGCTGATCAGGTCTACCGCTTGAAGCTAGAGCCGGGCGCCGAAGGTTCGCTGTACAGCAACGACATGCTGGCATTTCACGTAAAAGGTGAGGAAGGCCTGGTGTACTGGGTCGTCACCAATGATTTGATCGGCCGCGGTTGTAAAGCCGAGTAACACGATTGATTTGATTCACAGCGCTCCAAATGTGGGAGCGGGCTTTTGTGGCGAGGGGGCTTGCCCCCGTTGGAGTGCGAAGCGCTCCCGAGGCCAGCGGACGCGATGCTTCAATTAGACCGCGTCATCCGATTTGCGACTGCTGCGCAGCCGAACGGGGGCAAGCCCCCTCGCCACAAGGTTTCAGCGACACAGGTTTTTTGTTGTACCGAATTCGCAGCCCGGGCCATCCCCCGATCTGCAATAACTTGAATAGCCGCCGCCGCTACGGCAGGCTGGCACGATTAACGACCCTCAACCGGGAGAGACACACACAATGGCACTTATCAGCATGCGCCAGATGCTGGACCACGCAGCCGAGTTCGGCTACGGCGTTCCAGCCTTCAACGTCAACAACCTTGAGCAGATGCGCGCCATCATGGAAGCCGCTGACAAGACTGACTCCCCGGTGATCGTCCAGGCTTCGGCCGGTGCTCGCAAATACGCAGGCGCCCCGTTCCTGCGTCACCTGATCCTGGCAGCCATCGAAGAATTCCCGCACATCCCGGTGTGCATGCACCAGGACCACGGCACCAGCCCTGACGTCTGCCAGCGCTCCATCCAACTGGGCTTCAGCTCGGTGATGATGGACGGCTCCCTGGGCGAAGACGGCAAGACCCCGACCGACTACGACTACAACGTCCGTGTTACCCAACAAACCGTAGCCATGGCTCACGCCTGCGGCGTTTCGGTAGAAGGCGAGCTGGGCTGCCTGGGTTCGCTGGAAACCGGCATGGCCGGTGAAGAAGACGGCATCGGCGCCGAAGGCGTTCTGGATCACAGCCAAATGCTGACCGACCCGGAAGAAGCCGCTGACTTCGTCAAACGCACCCAGGTCGACGCCCTGGCCATCGCCATCGGCACCAGCCACGGCGCCTACAAGTTCACCAAGCCACCTACCGGCGACGTGCTGGCCATCGACCGCATCAAAGAAATCCACAAACGCATCCCGAACACCCACCTGGTGATGCACGGCTCGTCTTCGGTTCCGCAAGAGTGGCTGGCGATCATCAACCAGTACGGCGGCGACATCAAAGAAACCTACGGCGTACCGGTTGAAGAAATCGTCGAAGGCATCAAGCACGGCGTGCGCAAGGTCAACATCGACACCGACCTGCGTCTGGCCTCCACCGGCGCCATGCGTCGCCTGATGGCTACCAACCCGAGCGAGTTCGACCCGCGTAAGTTCTTCGGCGCGACCGTGACTGCAATGCGTGATGTGTGTATCGCACGTTATGAGCAGTTTGGTACTGCGGGCAATGCTTCGAAGATCAAACCGATCTCGTTGGAAGCGATGTTCCAGCGGTATTTGAAGGGTGAGTTGAACGCTAAGGTCAACTAAGCCTTCTGCGTTTGAGTTGCACGAAAAACCCGCCGAGAGGCGGGTTTTTTTGTGGGCTGTGGGTGGATTTTGCGTTAACCCCGTGTAGATGAAAGTAAAGCCTTGGTTCTTTGGTTATATCGATTATTTCAAAGATGTATTAAGCGCTGTCATTTATTACAGGTGATTGGGTGAGAGATATTACCTATGCTGGTCGTGCAATCACAGAGGAGCCAATTAAATAGATAGGTTCCCTTTGTCTCCGTTTATATATTGAGGTGGATAATGAAAGTTAAGGAGGATAAGAGCGGTATGAAGAGTGTGGACGGTGAATTCACGGCTACTTTTTACGATGAGTTCGGCAATAAGTCAGGAGACTTCAAGGTAGATCGAATTAGTGGGGTAATGGATGGCGATATATTCAATGTAAATGCATACGATAAAGATAATAATCTTATAAAATTCCAGATTCCGCAGGATTTTGGTATCAAAAAGCACAAATTGACGGACGAGGGGGAATTTTTATTTATGTCTGATCCTGGGGGCGAGCCTTGGTACGCTCAGTCGGGATATGTGAATATCGAAAATAATGATGTCGCTGACTATCGAGGTAGTTTTCATGTAAACAAGCGTCGGGAGGGTGATACGGATAAGTCAGCCATGGAAGGAAGGTATCGGCTCGACTTTTCCGAAAGTAAGAAGGCGGCAAAGTAAAGGCAGAGTAGAAACCAAAAAGTGGCTGATTTATTTAATCGTCCCTTATTCAGTGAGTTGAACGCTAAGGTTAATTAAGCCTGAGCGTTAAGCTGCATTGATAAAAACCCGCCGAGAGGCGGGGTTTTATTGGGGGCAAGTTGTTCGCATCAGCCGAGCCGCGATTACTCCTTCAATTCGACGTGGTCCAACGCCTGGTTCACCGCCAGTTCGCCGAGCATGACCACTTGGGCGATGCCCAGCAGGGTCTTGCGATGGGAGGTCTCCAGCAGCGCCGCGAAATTGTTGAGCATGGTGGTAGCCGAGCCCAATGTTTCGCTGGCGTTGGCCAGCAGGGATTTGGTGTTGTACTTCGGATTGGCCAAGTACATGGGCTCGGGTTCGTTGGTGGAGGCCATGATCTGAGCGGCCGGGTTGAGGTAATGGTCGAGGGCGCGCTCGGCGGCTTCGTGGAATTTTTTTGAGTCGCGTGATTCGTAGGGTGATGCCGGGTCGGTGACCGGCGGATGCGGCGTGGATTTGGTCATTTGCTCGAAACCTGATTGGAGTGCCCCCTCTTTGGCTACTAATCAAAGTGGAGGCAACTGTACGCAGGTTAGTAGACCGGGGTTTCGAGCAGGCCGGCGCACCCGAGGGTGCCCTGCGCACAGTTACCATCAAGCGCAGGAATCGAAATCCCTGACTGACAGATGCTTGTGCACCAAGCTCGAAACCACGGGCTACTAAACCCGATCACTGGAAATCAGTGACGCGAATCAAGTTACCGGTGGGCTTCAAGGCGCACAAGCCGGCGGATTCTGGCGTACCTGTAGGCGGTGACGCAAGCCGTTGTAGGCTTCATGAGGTAACGCTGAGTGTCTTTAAACGTGGGCGTTTAAATGGGGCCAGATGCCGGTCAGTGAAGAGATGGAGTTGGACATAAAGAACCTGTGGCGAAGGAGCTTGCTCCCGCTGGGGCGCGAAGCGGCCCCCCAAAAAGAGGGACTGCTGCGCAGCCCAGCGGGAGCAAGCTCCCTCGTCACAATGGGTGGATTCCTACGAAGTTTTCGGAGCTGAAGATCAAAAGATCACAGCCTGCGGCAGCTCCTACAGAGGACTCGTAACTCGAGCTGCAGGCTGCGGTCTTTCAGGGATTAGGTGTCGTGATCGATATCCAGCTTGCTGAATGTCACTTCCCCGCCTTCGCTGGTGTACCCGGTGTTGTCCTGCACGTAGACGCCGGCCTTGAAGTACAGCGGTTTATCACGCCACATCGCGCTGATGTCGGTGTCCCACTGATAGCCTGCCGCACTGATGCCCAATGCACCACCGGGGCTTAGGTGGATGAGGTAGGAGAACTCCTGATTGAGTTTCACGCCGGTGGCGATGGTGATGACCCGGGCGGTGTCGTCGTCGGGGTGCATGCGGACTTTGGCGACGATGTTGCCGGTCGCGCTGTAGTCTTTGTATTGATACTCGACTTTCACCATCGGCTTCTGGCTGTTGTAGGCATGGATCTGGCCAATGACGATCTTGCCCGAGCTGGGCACCTTGCTGACCGAGAGGGTGGCACGCAGGGAGTTGTCCGCGTCGGGGTAATACCAGTTTTTCAGTGTGCCGTTGCTGTAGGTTTCGCGCAGTTCGGTGCGAGGGTAGATCGCGTTTTCAGTGCGGGTGCCGGTGACCGGGGACCAGAAAAACAAGGTGCCGGTGTCGGAGTGGAAGTATTGATCCTTGAAGCCGTCTACCAGCTTGGCGGTTTCGACGGTGTACGGCGGGCTGCCGACAGGAACACTGAGGTTCCAGGTTGCGAGATCGATCATATTCAAGCTTCCACTTTTTTTTGCTGCACGCGCGTACCAGAAGCTCTAGCCTGCGCCTTCGGGGGGGTCTTTATAAGCGTAGAAGAGATCTTTGTTAATGCCCGTTTGGCAAATGGCTGACGTCAACATCCTGTCGAAATGCCATCTTTCCCGGTTTCCGGGGGCTGCAGGACCGACCGTTAGTCGGCTTGTGAAACTTTGCTTAAATGATGGCACACCGGCAGCTTCTGCTTTCGTGGATCCGGGTCTAGAGTGAAGTCGCAATATGTGTCCGGTTTTCACAAGAGGCCGGCCTGAGGTCCCGAACAAGAGATGCAGCATGGAATGCGCACAACCTACGCCAGCTGAAGGCAACTCAATCCTTTTAATTGTCGATGATTACCCTGAAAACCTGATCAGCATGCGCGCGTTATTACAGCGCCAGGACTGGCAGGTCATCACCGCGGCCTCCGGTTTCGAGGCCCTTGGCCAGTTGCTCGAACACGATGTCGACCTGGTGCTGTTGGATGTGCAGATGCCGGGCATGGACGGTTTCGAAGTGGCGCGGCTGATGCGTGGCAGCCAGCGGACCCGCCTCACGCCAATCATTTTTCTCACTGCCAATGAACAGTCCCAGGACGCTGTGATCAAGGGCTATGCCAGTGGCGCGGTGGATTACCTGTTCAAACCGTTCGACCCGCAAATTCTCAAACCCAAAGTCCAGGCGTTGCTCGAGCATCAGCGTAATCGCCGTGCCTTGCAGCAGTTGAGTCATGACCTGGAAATCGCCCGGGCCTTCAATGCTTCGGTGCTGGATAACGCCGCCGAAGGCATTCTGGTGGTGAGCGAGGACGGGCTGATTCGCTTTGCCAACCCGGCCATATCTCGCCTGCTCAATGCCACGGTGCATGAGCTGCAAGGCAGAGAGTTTCTGGATTTCCTGCAGAAACCGCACATCCCGATCTGGGCCGATTCCGAATTGTTTGCCGGCTACAAACGCGGTGAAACCTTGCGCCTGCACGATGCGTCGCTGCGTACGGCGCCCGGTCAGCAAGTGCCGGTGGCGTTGTCCTGTGCGCCGTTACCCGCCGAGCAACATGCCATGGTGGTGACGGTGCTGGACATGTCGGTGGTGCGCCATCTGCATCAGCAGCTGGAGTTTCAGGCGGTGACCGACCCGCTGACCGGCCTGCTCAATCGCCGGGGCTTTTACCAGACCGTTGAAAACCTGCTGCTGCGCGGCGAACGTTCCGACAGCACTTGGGTGCTGTTGTACCTGGACCTTGACGGCTTCAAGCGGGTCAATGATTCCCTCGGCCACGATGCCGGTGACCGGGTGCTGCGCTGGGTGTCCGAGCAGTTGAAGGCGTGCCTGCGGCCCTTCGATATTCTGGCGCGGATGGGCGGTGATGAGTTCACCGCGTTGCTGGATCTTGAGCTGCCCGAGCAGGCGGCAAAAATTGCCGAGAAACTTATTGAGCGGGTGTCGATCTGTCAGCAGATCGAAGGCATGGACATCGCCTTGGGCGCCAGTATCGGCATTGCCACTTACCCCGATTGCGGGGCTAATCTCGACGGGTTGATGCGGGCGTCCGACATTGCCATGTACGAAGCCAAACGCGCCGGGCGTCAGCAATATCGCTTCTACGATCACGAAATGAACGGCCGGGCGCGTTCGCGGCTGATGCTCGAAGAAAGCGTGCGCACGGCCATCGAGAACCGTGATTTCAACCTGGTGTATCAGCCTCAGGTGGCGATCGCCAACGGGCAGATTCGCGGGTTCGAGGCGTTGCTGCGCTGGCAGCATCCGAGTGTCGGCGATGTACCGCCGGGGCTGTTTTTGCCATTGCTGGAAGAGGCGCGTTTGATCAGTCGACTGGGCAGCTGGATTTACCATCGCGGAGCCAGACAGCGCAAAGCCTGGGAAACCTTGTTTGCCGAAGATCTGGTGCTGGGCGTCAGTTTGAGCAGCACACAGTTCGGTTTGCCCAATCTGGTCACCGAGTTGCGTCAGGTGCTGGAGCGCCATGGTCTAAAGCCGCGGCAGCTGGAGGTCGAGGTCACGGAAGAAGCCTTGATGCTTAACCCCGACGAAACCCGCAAGCAACTGCGTTTGCTGCGTAATCTGGGGGTGCGGGTGGCGCTGGATGACTTTGGCTCCGGGGCATGTTCGCTGGCCCATCTGCGAGACCTGGAGCTGGACACGCTCAAGCTCGACCGTCACCTGATCGCCCGGTTGCCGGGGTCTGAACGGGATGCGGCGCTGGCACGCAGCGTCATCGACTTGTGCGATCAGTTCGGTCTGCTGGTGATCGCCGAAGGGGTTGAAACGGTGGCGCAATATGAATGGCTGCAAGCCAACGGTTGCCAGTATGTGCAAGGTTTCCTGGTAGCACGGCCGTTGATGGCCGAGGACACCGGGCACTTTGTGGAGCCGTTCGACTGGGGCGCGCTGACGAGTTGAATTCGCTACACTGGCGACCTTTTCGTGATTCGTGTTGCCGCCCCAATGACCGCGTTGAAATACCTCCAGGCCTATCCCGCTGCGTTGCAGGACCAGGTGCGCCAGCTGATCGCCGAAGGTCGGCTGGGCGATTACCTGAGCCAACGCTATCCGCAAAAGCACGGGGTGCAGAGCGACAAGGCGTTGTACGCCTATGCCCTGGACCTCAAGCAGGAATTCCTGCGTAACGCCCCGGCCATCGACAAGGTGTTATTCGACAATCGCCTGGACCTGACCCATCGTGCGCTCGGCCTGCACACCGCGATCTCCCGGGTGCAGGGCGGCAAGCTCAAGGCCAAGAAAGAAATTCGCATCGCCTCGCTGTTCAAGGACGCGGCGCCGCAGTTTCTGAAGATGATCGTGGTGCATGAGCTGGCGCACTTCAAAGAGTCGGATCACAACAAGGCGTTCTATAAGCTGTGCGAGCACATGCTGCCGGGGTATCACCAGGTGGAGTTCGATTTGCGGGTGTACCTGACGTGGCGGGATATGTCCGCAGCCACGGGCGCGTAGGGTCTTTTGATTCTCTGATTAACAAGGAGCGCATGGATGGACGTGAGCAAGACCAAGAGCAGCTTCTACCGCCGGTTGTACGTGGCGTACCTGATCGACAGCGGGCTGGCCAGCAGCGTCCCGGCATTGACCGAGGTCACCGGCATGCCCCGGCGCACAGCCCAGGACACCATCGCGGCGTTGGCGGACCTGGATATCATCTGTGAATTCGAGCAGGAAGAAGGTGCGCGCAACCATGCGGGGCGCTATCGGATTCGCGAGTGGGGGGCGATTGATCGGGGATGGATCGAGCGTAATCTGCGGCAGATCAAAGCGGTGCTTGAGTATCCCTGAGTATTGCTGCGTCGGTGCTGACGCCATCGCGGGCTTACCCGCGATGGGGCCCTTATGAGCGACGCATCCCGATATGCGGAATGCCATCCTCCAAATATTCCTCGCCCGCCACCACAAACCCATACCCCCCGTAATACCCCTGCAAATGCGCCTGGGCCGAGAGATAGATCGGTACTTCTGGCCAGTGCTTCTCGGCCTGTTTCAACGCCTGACTCATCAACTCATGTCCAAGCCCGGTGCCGCGTGCAGCGGGAGCAATGATCACCCGGCCGATCACTACGTCGCCGCCCTGTAACTGCGGGTCGAGCAATCGCAGGTAGGCCACCAGTTGGTCTGCATCCCAGCCCATCAAATGGCAGGTGTCACCTTCCAGGTCCTGGCCATCGATGTCTTGATAAACGCATTTCTGCTCGACGACGAACACCTCGGCCCGCAGCTGCAAAATGGCATATAGCTGCTCTTTACCCAGGTCACTGTGGTGTTTGCAGACCCAATCGATTGTCATCTTCACATTCCTTGAACAACGTCATTCCGATACTAAGCGTCCTGAGGCGGGATGTCTTCAAGGCGGAGAAATCTGTGACAAGGACCAAAATGCCATCATTCATTTCTCGCGAAATTGTCTTCTTTGTGTAATCTGCGATGAAGCGCTGTGCAATGGCCTCAATGAGCTAGTGTTAGGACTTGGGTTTCGTCGGTAAGGGGCCCTTGGAGTTTTGGCTGAAAAACACGTCGGGCAGCCGCCCGCTAAGGATTTCTGGCATGCCGCGATTGCATCGAGCGTTGGCTTTGATTGGATTGCTGTTGCTGACACAGACCGCGGCAGCGGAAAAGCTGCGATTGGTAGCCGATGCGTGGCCACCCTTTACCGACGCCACGTTGGTCAATGGCGGATTGGCCACGGACATCGTCAGTACCGCACTGGCCCGGGCCGGTTATGCCAGTGATTTCGAGCAGGTGCCGTGGGCGCGGGCCTTGTTTGGGGTAGGCGAGGGGCGTTATGACGTGCTGGTCAACGCCTGGTACACCGACGAGCGTACGAAGCTGGGACAGTTTTCCAGCGAGTACCTGCTCAACCGCGTGCGCTTTCTCAAGCGCAAGGACGCGCCAATCGAATTCAATAACCTGCAACAACTGCATACGTACCCGATAGCGGTGGTACGCGGTTATGCCTATTCGCACGAATTCGACGACGATGCGTCGCTGCAGAAAGTCCCGGTGCATAGCTTCGCCATGGCTGTGCGCATGGTCGCGGCCGACCGGGTCAAGCTGACCCTGGAAGACGAGTTCGTCGCCCGGTATTACCTTTCTCGGGAATCATCCAAAGTGCGCAATGCCGTGGAGTTTTTGCCCAAGCCGTTGAGCGAGAACAGCCTGCATATTCTGGTGAGCCTGAAAAATCCGCAGCATGAACAGATCGTCGCCGGTTTTGATCGCGAGATTGCGGCGATGAAGGTGGATGGGAGTTATGAGAAGTTGATGAGGCAGCATGGGATGTGATCTGAAAGGCCTGTGGTGTCTGAGCTGACGCTTTCGCGGGCAAGCCCGCTCCCACAGATTTACGCTGGATCCGTAGGAGCAAGGCTCGCCCGCGAAGGGGCCGGCCCTGTCACTACAAATCTCAAGCCTCGCTCGTATCCTTGATCAAATGCGCCGCCAACGTCCGCAACGGCCCCAGTTGCCGGCAGATCAGCGCCAGTTGTGTCTGCACCAAGCGCTGCCCTTCATCGATTTCATCCGGCATCTGTTCAAGCTCATTGGCCAGTGCTTCTTCCTCATCACTCTGAATCGCAATCGGCTGTTTGCTCGCCAGGCCTTGGGCGATTTCGTCGATGCTGGCGGCCAGGCCCAAGCCAGCGCTGTCGATCAAGTGTGCGCGTGCGTCCGCCGGTAATTGGGTTTCGCGGTGTGCCCCCAGCCCCGACAAATAGCTGAGCAAGGTGTGCGACAGCACCAGGAAACGGAACCCGACATCTGCCTCCTTACGGAAATGCCCCGGCTCCATCAGCATGTTGGCCAGCGTCGTCGATAACGCGGCGTCGGCGTTGTGCGCGTTACGTCGGGCCAGGCGATAAGCCAGGTCATCGCTTTTACCGGCAGCGTATTGCTGCATGATCTGGCGCAGGTAAATGCTGTTGCAGGTCAGGGTGTTGGCCAGCACTTTATTCAAGCGTCGACCCTGCCAGTCTGGCAGGAACAGGAATACCGCCAGCCCGGCGATCAGGCTGCCGAGCAAGGTATCGAGCAGCCGCGGCAGGAACAGCCCGTAACCATCCCCGACCTGGTTGAAGCAGAACAGCACCATCAGGGTGATCGCTGCGGTAGCCAGTGTGTAACGGGTGGTACGGTTGGTAAAGAACACCACGCCGGCGGCAATAGCGAACAGCGACTGCACCAGCGGGCTCGGAAACAGATCGAACAGTGCCCAGGCCACGGTCAGGCCGATAGCCGTACCGATGATCCGCTGGCCGAGTTTGCGGCGGGTGGCGCCGTAGTTCGGTTGGCAGACAAACAGCGTGGTGAGGATGATCCAGTAGCCCTGGGACGGGTGAATCAAGTGCACCATGCCGTAGCCGATGCTTAGTGCCAGAGGCAATCGCAGGGCGTGGCGGAACAACAGGGAGGTCGGTGTCAGCTGGGTCCGCAAGCGGGTCCAGACGTCCTTGAGGTTGCGCGGCGAGCGGTCCAGCAGACTGCTGTCGGTGGCGTCGGCCAGGGCGTCGGGGTTGCTGGCGTCGCTGAGCAACCGATCGAGGGTGCCGAGGTTGGCGGCCAGTGCCCGCAGCGAGCGCAACAGTCCACGCCAGGCGGGGTTGCTCTGGATGCGCAAATGTTCGAGGGAGGCGTGCAGGTCGTTCAGTGCTTCGGCAAAACCGGCGTCGTAGACAAAGGGCTGACGCATCTGGATCGATTCGGCCAGTGCGCGGCAAGCCTTGCCTTGCTGGCGCAGCAGGCGCTGACAGCGGAACAACACGTCGCTATGAAAGAATGCCTCGGCCAGCGCGTTGTAGGGATAGTGCGAGGAGCTGGCGCGCTCGTGAATGTCCTGGGCAAGGAAGTACAACTTCAGGTAACGGCTGAGTTTCGAGCCTGGCCGGCCATCGCCGACCCGGTGCAGGATGATTTCCTTGGCGGCATTCAGGGCCGCCACCACCCGACCATTCTGCTGGGCCAGTTCCAGGCGCCGCGCTTCCACGTCCATCTGGCGGATCGGTTCGAACAGCGACGATTTGAGTTTCAGGTAATAACCCAGTTCACGGAACAACCGCGCCAGGCTCTGCTGCACCGGCTGGTTGGAAAACATCGCCTGCCACAGCACCGAGAGCAGGCCATACCACGCCGCACCGGCCACCAGCAGCACCGGCTCGTGCCAGAAATCAGTGACCGCGCCGCCGCGCTGGTCTACGCCGATCATGGTGTAGACCGACAGAATCAGCGTCGCCGAAGCGATCGCGCCATACCGCTCGCCCAGCGCGCCGAGCATGGTCAGGCAGAAGCTGGCCAGGGCAAAGGCGATGATAAAGAGGACGGGGTAGGGGAAGAGCAGTTCGACGGACAGGGCGGCGACCATAAAACACACCAGCGTCACGGCCAGCGCGTTGAGGCGACCCTGCCAACTGTCGTCGGTTTCAGCCAGGGCGCTCGCGATGATCCCCAGGAACAACGGGATCAGCAGCCCCATTTGATCCTGATACCAGCACAGCGCCATGCTGCCGGTCAGGGCGATGAATACCCGCACGCTGTAGCTGAATTTATCCAGCGCCCAGAGGCGACGCAGAGATTGCCGAAATGTGGTCGATGACATGAAGTGCGAAGGCCTTCCGAGGCGATGACGCTAAATTGAGCCAGTAATGACGCCGACGCAATGGCGCCGATCACATCTGATAGCAAAATCTGTTCCTTGCGCACTCTGTGTTGCCTGTCGGGACGCCTTCGCGGTCGATCAGACGAATTGCGCGGCGGCGTATCCGGAAGCCCAGGCCCACTGGAAATTGAATCCGCCCAGGTGCCCGGTGACGTCGAGCACTTCGCCGATGAAATACAGGCCGGGGCTTTTCAGCGATTCCATGGTCTTGGACGACACTTCACGGGTGTCGACGCCACCCAGGGTCACTTCGGCGGTGCGGTAGCCTTCAGTGCCGGCCGGCACGACTTTCCAGCTCGCCAGTTTTTCGGCGATGCCTGCCAGTTCGGCGTGGGTGTATTGCTTCATCGGCTTGGAAACGAACCAGTTGTCTGCCAGCAGGTTGGCCATTTTCTTGGTGAAGATTTCACCGAGCAGGGTTTTCAGCTCGCTGTTGGGGCGTTCGGCTTGCTGCTGTTGCAGCCAGCCCGGAACGTCATGATCCGGCATCAGGTTGATCTCCACCGTATCGCCGGATTCCCAGAACGATGAAATCTGCAAAATTGCCGGGCCGCTGAGGCCTCGGTGGGTGAACAGGATGTTTTCGCGGAAACTCTGGTCGTTGCAACTCACCAGGCAATCCACCGACGTACCGGACAGCTCGGTGCAAAGCTCTTTGAGCTGATCGGTAATGGTGAATGGCACGAGGCCGGCGCGGGTCGGCAGCAGGTCGTGGCCGAACTGTTTGGCCACCTGATAGCCGAAGCCGGTGGCGCCCAGGGTCGGGATCGACAGGCCGCCGGTGGCGATCACCAACGACTCGCAAGTGATCTGGCCCAGCGTGGTCTCCAGCAGATAACCGCTTTCAAGCTTCTCGATGGTCTGGATCGAGGTGTCCAGGTGCAGGCTGACACCGACCTGACTGCATTCGTCGAGGAGCATTTCAAGGATATCGCTGGACTTGTTATCGCAGAACAGCTGGCCGAGTTTTTTCTCGTGGTAGGGCACGCCGTGTTTGGCGACCATGCCGATGAAATCCCACTGGGTGTAGCGCGCCAGGGCGGATTTGCAGAAATGGGCGTTCTGCGAGAGAAAATTGCCCGGTTCGGTGTACATGTTGGTGAAATTGCAGCGGCCACCGCCCGACATCAGGATTTTCTTGCCGGCCTTGTTCGCGTGGTCGAGCAACATCACCTTGCGCCCACGCCCGGCGGCGGTCAGTGCACACATCAACCCTGCGGCGCCAGCGCCAATGATCATGACTTCGGTAGAGCGCAAAACGGTGTCCTCACACAAATCTCAGGGCTAACCCAGATCCCGTAGGAGCGAGGCTTGTCCGCGAACCAGGCGCCGCGGTCTAAGCAGGTAGACAGCGTTATCGTTCTTTGCGGGCAAGCCTCGCTCCTACAGGGGGCGGGCGGTGGCGGTTTTACAGGATGCGCACGCGCAACGAGCGGCCTTTGATCTTGCCGTCGTTCAGGCGCTGCAAGGCTTGCTTGGCGATCCCGCGCTCCACGGCCACATAGGCCTGGAAGTCGAAAATTGCGATTTTGCCGACCTGGGCACCCGGGATGCCGGCATCGCCGGTCAGTGCGCCGAGAATGTCACCCGGACGCACTTTGTCTTTACGGCCGGCACCGATGCACAGGGTGCTCATCTGCGGCAGCAGCGGACCACCGCCCTGGGAGGTGAGGTTGTCCACCTGATCCCAATTCAACGGCGACTTCTGCAACTGCTCGATGGCCTGGGCGCGGTGCGCTTCGGACGGCGCGACCAGGCTGATCGCGATGCCTTTCTCGCCAGCGCGACCGGTTCGGCCGACGCGGTGGATGTGGATTTCCGAATCACGGGCCAGCTCGACGTTGATCACCATGTCCAGCGAATCGATGTCCAGGCCGCGGGCGGCGACGTCGGTGGCGACCAGTACCGAAGTACTGCGGTTGGCGAACATCGCCAGTACCTGGTCGCGATCACGCTGTTCCAGGTCGCCGTGCAGGCCCACCGCGGAAATGCCTTTGGCGGTCAGGTGATCGACGGTTTCCTGCACCTGCTGCTTGGTGAAGCAGAAAGCCACGCAAGAGGCCGGGCGGAAGTGGCCAAGGACCTTGGTCACAGCGCTCATGCGTTCTTCCGGGGAGATTTCGTAGAAGCGCTGCTCGATCTGTGTGTCGTCGTGGAACGCCTCGGCCTTTACTTGCTGCGGGTTGCGCATGAATTTCGACGCCAGCTGCTTGATGCCCACCGGGTAAGTGGCGGAGAACAGCAGGGTCTGACGACGCTCCGGGCACTGGGCGATGATTTCTTCGATGGAGTCGTAGAAACCCATGTCGAGCATGCGGTCGGCTTCGTCGAGGATCAGGGTGTTCAGGCCATGGAGTACCAGCGAACCCTTGCGCAGGTGCTGCTGAATGCGCCCCGGGGTGCCGACGATGATGTGCGCGCCGTGCTCCAGCGAAGCGATCTGTGGGCCGAAGGACACGCCGCCGCACAGGGTCAGAACCTTGATGTTGTCTTCGGAGCGGGCCAGGCGACGGATTTCCTTGGCAACCTGGTCGGCCAGTTCACGGGTCGGGCAGATGACCAGTGCCTGGCAACCGAAGAAGCGCGGATTGATCGGGTTCAACAGGCCGATACCGAAGGCCGCGGTCTTGCCGCTGCCGGTCTTGGCCTGGGCGATCAGGTCCATCCCCTTGAGGATCACCGGCAAGCTTTGCGCCTGGATCGGCGTCATCTGGGCATAACCGAGGGAGTCGAGGTTAGCCAGCATGGCGGCGGACAGCGGCAAAGTGTTAAAAGCGGTGGCGATGGTGGTCACGGGACTGGCCTGCAAAACAAAATGTCGCGCAGTGTATCAGTCTCATGGCCATTCGCCTGAAGTTTCCGGACGAGAAGTCGTAGGGTCAGTGCTCGATATCGTGCTCACGGCTGACCATCCGTCGGCCATCTTTTGGTGACAGTTGCGAGAAGATGGTTGCCGCCAGCATCGCCATGATTCCGACCGTCACGAAAGTCAGCTGGAATGCGCCCAGAACCGTGTCCACGCCATCATTGCCGATCTCTGCCGTGAAACCGCCGAGCAGGGCGCCAGCGCAGGCTACACCGAGGCTCAGGGACAATTGCGCGACCACCGACAGCAGACTGTTGCCGCTGCTGGCGCTGGCGTCGTCGAGGTCGATCAGGGTGACGGTATTCATCGCGGTGAACTGCAAGGAGTTGATCGCCCCCAGAATCGCCAACTGAGCCAGCAACAGCCCATACGGGGTCTGCTCGCTGACCAGCCCCATGTTTGCCAGCATGATCCCCAGCGCCAGTGTGTTGCCGGTTAGCACGCTGCGGTAGCCGAACCGTTCGATCAGCGGCCGCGCCACCGATTTGGCGACCATCGCGGCTGCCGCCAGGGGCAGCATGCTCATCCCGGCCTGAGACGGCGAATAACCCAGCGCGACCTGCAGCAGCAACGGCACCAGAAAGGGCAGGGCGCCGCTGCCCAGACGGGCGAACAGGTTACCGAGAATGCCCACGGCGAAGGTCCGGGTCTTGAACAGTGATGGCGCGAACAACGGATTATCGACGTGCCCAGCCCGCAGCCAATACGCCGCCAGACAGGCCATGCCGCCGAACAGCAGCAACATCACCCGCAAGTGCGGCAGATGCAATTCACCCAGGCCTTCCATGGCGATGGTGATCAATACCATTGCCGCGCCGAACAACAAAAAGCCGAGGCTGTCGAAGCGCGTGCGTTCGCTGCCGCGCAGGTCGGGGATGAATTTCCACACCGCGTAGCAACCGACGGCGCCCACCGGCAGGTTGATCAGGAAGATCCAGTGCCAGGTCAGGTATTGCACCATCCAGCCGCCCATGGTCGGGCCGATCAGCGGGCCGAGCAGGCCGGGAATGGTGATGAATCCCATGATCCGCACCAGCTCCGAGCGCGGGTACGCGCGCAGGACCACCAACCGTCCGACCGGTAACATCAAGGCGCCGCCCAGGCCCTGGATCACCCGGGCGCCGATCAGCATGCTCAGGGTGCTCGACAAGGCGCAGAGCAATGAGCCGAGGCTGAACAGGAGGATGGCGCCGAAAAAGATCTTTTTGGTGCCGAAACGGTCGGCGATCCAGCCGGAGGCGGGGATCAGTAAGGCGACGGTGAGCATGTAGGCGATGATTACGCCCTGCATGCGCAGCGGGTCTTCGGCCAGGTCCCGAGCCATGGCGGGGAGGGCGGTGTTGAGGATCGTCCCGTCGAGGGACTGCATGAAGAAGGCAATGGCGACGACCCACGGCAACCAGCGGGTGGTAACAGCATCGAGAGGTAGGCGGTTGGGCATGGGACCTCTTGTGGGTTAATGCAGATTCATGGCTGACGTTGACCCCTGTGGCGAGGGGGCTTGCCCCCGTTCGGCTGCGAAGCAGTCGTAAATCCGGCGAAGGCGCTCTGTCTGACGGAACGCGTTTGCCGATCTGGGGCCGCTTCGCAGCCCAACGGGGGCAAGCCCCCTCGCCACAGGGTTTGTGTTTACAGGGTCAAGGTCAGTCGGCTGACGAGCGCGCCCGGCAACAGTGCCGAAGCAGTCGCGCGCTGACTGTAGGTGCTGGCCGAAAGCAGCAATTCACGCTCCTCGGTCAACGCTTCCAGCTGCGAACCGAGCAGGCTGTAGACGCTGTCATCGAAACGCATGGTGCTGACCGGTGCCTGAATCTCGCCGTTCTCGACCCAGAAGGTCGCAAAGCGTGTCATGCCGGTCAGGCGGGCCGCTGGTTGATCCGAGTAGTTCAGGTACCAGAGGTTACTGATGTAAAGCCCGGTGCCGAGGCGCTTGAGGATGTCCTTCTGCTCCAGATCGCCGCCGTTCATGACCAGCGCCGTCGGGTATTCATGGCTGCTGGCGCCGTTGGCAGTGAGGCCGTATTCGGCGGCGCTGCGGGAGTTGATCAGTCGGGCATTGGCCATGCCTTTGGCGATCAACCCCAGATCATCGCGGGGATAACCTTCGTCGGAAAACGCCGGGCTCAAGGAACCGCTGACCTGCTCACTTAACCACACACCGGGATTGAAGCAGGTTTCGCTGGCGTAGAGTTTCTGCAACGGGCTCTGTTTGCTGGCAATCGCCTGGGCCGAAAATCCGCCCCAGCTAAGCATGCCCATGATTTCTTCCAGCGCTGCCGGCGCGAGATAGGCGCGGTATTCGCCGGGCGCCAACGTGCGCAACGGACGACCCAGAAACGCCAATTGCTCGCGGGCCTGCTGGAAGCGCCTGGCAAAGCCTTCGCTGTTCCAGTCGTGCCCGGCATAGCTGGCCTTCACTGCCTGACCGTTTTCATGAAACAGGCTGAAATCGAAGTTGAAGCTGTTGGCCTGATGCCAGCCGAAAGCGCCGGAAGAACTGGCGAAACCGCGGCTGATCGGTCCGGCGGCATAGAAACCGACCAGGTCCAGCCCGTCGGCAGCCTGAGTGATTTGCGCGACCACCTGTTCGGTGTCCGGCAGCGGATGATCCTGTACGTTCTTGCTCTGCCAGCCGTTATGGTTGAGCAGCAGGTACGGATCCTGAGGCAGCAACGGCAAGGTTTCGCGCAGCTGTTGCAGGCCCTCGGCCAAGCGTTGAAGGTCGCCTTCTGTGTTGCCCGACAAGGTGATGTCGAGGTTGGCGTGACGCCCATCATTGATCAGTTTGAAGCCGACACTCGCCTGCTGCACCTGCCCGGCCTGACGGACCTTGGCATGATTGAAACGCACAAAGGCCGACGACTCGGCGGCATAGCTGAGGGTGAACTGCTCAGGCTCACGCACCGCATCGCGCAACCAGTTGACCAGGGCCTTGAACGAATCGCTCTGATTGTTCGACGTACTCATCAGGCGTCTCCTCCAAACACATCAACATTGCTGAACACACAAGCCGGCGACGCATGGCCGACGCGGATCACCTGGTTCGGTTCGCCCTTGCCGCAGTTCGGCGTGCCCAGCACCTTGAACGTGCTGGCGTCACCGACGGCGCTGAGGCTCTTCCAGAACTGTGCGGAAATTGCCCGGTAGTTCGGGTTTTTCACCACGCCTTTGAGTTCGCCATTTTCGATCAACTGGCCCCATTCGCAGCCGAACTGGAATTTGTTGCGCGCATCGTCGATGGACCACGATCGGTTGGTGCTCATTAAAATGCCGTGTTCGATATCGCCGATCAGCTGTTCCAGCGGCTGATCGCCAGGCTCGATATTGAGGTTGGCCATGCGGTCGATCGGCGGACGGTTCCAGCCACACGCGCGACTGTTGGCGACGCCCTCCATGCCGGCCCGGAATTGTGAAAGTGCCCCGCCTAATGGGCGCAGCAGCAAACCTTCTTTAATCAGAAATTGCTTGCTCGCGGCGGTGCCATCGTCGTCATGAGCGTAGCTGGCGAGTTGTTCGGGGATGTCGGGGTCGAACGTCACGTTGAGCAGTTCGGAGCCGTATTGCAGGCTGCCGAAGTCTTCGGCCTTGACGAAGCTGGTGCCGGCGTAATTGCGCTCGTCGCCAAGAATGCGGTCCAGTTCCAGCGGGTGACCGATGGACTCGTGGATCTGCAGCATCATCTGGTCGGGCATCAGCAGCAGATCGCGCGGGCCTTGCGGAGTATTCGGCGCCAGCAGCAATTGCAGGGCCTGATCGGCGATTTTCGGGCCGGCACCGATCAGGCCGCAACGGCTGATCACATCAAAGCCGCCCTGTTGGCCGAAGTTCTCGCGGCCCAGGGTGCGGGTCTGGCTGTCGTTGCCGTTGTAGGCGGTGACCTCCATGCTCGGGTAGACGAAACGCTGGGCCTGGCGCAATTCGGCACCGGCGCTGTTGAGATAGATTTGCTCGACGTTGGTGATGCCGATGCTCGCCTGCCAGTTCACCAGGCGCTCGTCCTTGGGCACGGCGGCGGATTCGGCACCGAGCAATTGGTAGCAATCGCTCAGGGACGGGAAGGGCTGATCGAGGCTGGGTGAGAAATAGTCGGCACGGTCGCTGGAAACGGCTTGCTCGCTCAGATCGAGCAGGGCGTGGGGCTTGAGTCGACGGGCTTGTTGCTCGGCCCTCTCCAGTGCGGCCTGAAGGCCGGATTGGGACAGGTCGTTGGTCGCGGCGTAGGCTTCGACGCCGTTGACCCGAACGGTCAGCATCACGCCTTCGTCCCGGCTCAGGCTCGGAGGTTCGGCGACGTTCTTGCGCACCGACAGGTACTGGCCGGATTCGCGTACATAACGCAGCGAAAAGAATTCAGCGCCCGTGCGCAACGCAGCGAAGCGCTGCTTGAGCTGGGGGTGGAAATCGAACATTCGTGAACCTCCTTGGAATGGAGTAGCGGCGTATCGGTACTACGAGGGGGTGTAACGTTTGCGTGGCGCTAGATTAGGCCTGCGTGGGGGGAGGATCAAGGGCGTAGCGGGTGTAGGAAGGGTTTACCTGGCCAGCAGCAGGGAAAGGTGTGGTGTTTGGTCGGACCCCATCGCGGGCAAGCCCCACAGTGGACTTGGGTGGATCACAAATTGCGAATCCACCCCGGAACCTGTGGGAGCGGGCTTGCCCGCGATTGGCCGCGATGCGGTGTTACGGCTTACTGAACAGCAGTACCCACATCCCGCAACGGCTTGCCACGCACCGGTGCATCACCAGCGACGTAGTAATCGGCCTTGCTACGCGGCAATGGCTTGCGACCGCGGATCTTGTCGGCGATTTTCTCGGCCATCATGATCGTTGGTGCGTTCAGGTTGCCGGTGGTGATGATCGGCATGATCGAGGCATCGACCACGCGCAGGGCTTGCATGCCATGCACACGACCTTCGCCATCGACCACGGCCATCTCGTCGGTGCCCATCTTGCACGAGCAGGACGGGTGGAACGCGGTTTCGGCGTGTTCGCGGATGAACTTGTCGAGCTGCTCGTCGGTTTGCACGTCGATGCCCGGGCTGATTTCGCGACCACGGTAGGCGTCCAGCGCAGGCTGTTGCATGATTTCACGGGTCAGGCGGATGCCATCGCGAAATTCCTGCCAGTCCTGCTCGGTGGCCATGTAGTTGAACAGGATGCTCGGGTGCTGGCGCGGGTCCTTGGACTTGGCCTGGATGCGACCGCGGCTTGGCGAGCGCATGGAACCCATGTGTGCCTGGAAACCGTGCTCTTTCACACCGTTGCTGCCGTTGTAGTTAATCGCCACCGGCAGGAAGTGGTACTGGATGTTCGGCCAATCGAATTCCGGACGGGTGCGGATGAAACCGCCGGCTTCGAACTGGTTGCTGGCGCCGATACCGGTGCCGTTGAACAACCACTCGGCACCGATGGCCGGCTGGTTGTGCAGCAGCAGCGAGGGGTACAGCGAGACCGGTTGGGTACAGGCGTATTGCAGGTACAACTCAAGGTGATCCTGCAGGTTTTCACCGACACCAGGCAGGTCATGGACCACCGGGATGTCGAGTTTCTTCAGCAGTTCGGCCGGGCCGACGCCAGAACGTTGCAGGATCTGCGGCGACGCAATGGCGCCGGAGCACAGCAACACTTCTTTGCGGGCGCGGACTTCAACGCGCTCTTCGGCGGCGCCGACCAGGTAACGCACGCCGACCGCACGCTTGCCTTCGAACAGAATCTTGTCGGTCAGGGCGTGGGTGACGATGGTCAGGGTCGAACGCTTCTTGGCGACGTCCAGGTAACCGCGAGCGGTACTCGCGCGACGGCCGTTCGGCGTCACGGTGCGGTCCATCGGGCCGAAGCCTTCCTGCTGGTAGCCGTTGAGGTCTACGGTACGCGGGTAACCGGCTTGTACGCCTGCTTCAACCATCGCATGGAACAGCGGGTTGTTGCCGGCTTTTGGCGTGGTCACGCTGACCGGACCGTCGCCACCGTGGTAGTCGTTCGGGCCGATGTCGCGGGTTTCCGCCTTGCGGAAATACGGCAGGCAGTCGAGGTAGGTCCAATCTTCCAGGCCGGGCAGTTTCGACCAGTTGTCGTAGTCCATGGCGTTGCCGCGGATGTAGCACATGCCGTTGATCAGCGAGGAGCCGCCCAGGCCCTTGCCACGACCGCATTCCATCCGGCGGCCATCCATGTGTGGTTCTGGATCGGTTTCATAGGCCCAGTTGTAGCGACGACCTTGCAGCGGGAATGCCAGGGCGGCCGGCATTTGCGTGCGGAAATCCAGACGGTAGTCCGGGCCGCCTGCTTCGAGCAGCAGGACGGTGACGCCTTCGTCTTCAGTCAGACGGGTCGCCAAGGTGTTACCGGCCGAGCCGGCACCGATGATGATGTAATCGAATTCTTGGGACATTGAATGCACCCTCTTTGAAGTTGGTCAGGTCGCGGGTCGCCTGGAGGCCGCGCAACTGTGGCGAGGGGGCTTGCCCCCGTTCGGCTGCGCAGCAGTCGCAAATCAGCGACCGTGTTCTGTCTGAATGAGCGCTGAACCTGAAGTTGGGGCTGCTTCGCAGCCCAGCGGGAGCAAGCTCCCTCGCCACAGAAGGCCCCAGCCTCAGGTACGCGTCAGATCAGAACACCGAGGCGTAATCGCCCAGTTCGACCTGTACCGATTTGATGCGTGTGAAGTTGTTCAGCGAACTGATGCCGTTCTCACGGCCCACGCCCGACTGCTTGTAGCCGCCGACCGGCATCTTGGCGTCGGATTCGCCCCAGGCGTTGATCCAGCAGATACCGGCTTCCAGTTGATGAATCACGCGGTGAGCGCGATTCAGGTCTTTGGTGACGACACCCGCGGCCAGGCCGAACTCGGTGTCGTTGGCGCGACGGATCACTTCTTCTTCGGTTTCGTAAGTCAGGATGCTCATTACCGGGCCGAAGATTTCTTCGCGAACGATGGTCATCTCGTCGGTGCAGTCGGTGAACACGGTTGGTGCCACGAACGCGCCTTTGGCGAATTCGCCATCGCTCAGACGGTCGCCGCCGCACAGCAGGCGAGCGCCTTCTTCCTTGCCCTTGGCTATGTAGCCGAGCACGCTTTCCATGTGGGCGAAGCTGACCAGCGGGCCGAAGTTGGTGTTTTCGTCTTCCGGGTTGCCGACGCGAATGCGTGCAACGCGCTCAACGATCTTGGCTTCGAATGCGGCTTTCAGGTGGCTCGGCACGAACACGCGAGTGCCGTTGGTGCAGACCTGACCGGAGCTGTAGAAGTTGGCCATCATGGCGGTGTCGGCGGCGCGATCGAGGTCGGCGTCGTCGAAAATGATCAGCGGGGATTTGCCGCCCAGTTCCATGGTCACGTCTTTGAGCGAAGAGCCCGAAGCGCTGGCCATGACCTTCTTGCCGGTGTCGGTGCCGCCGGTGAAGGAGATTTTTTCGATACGTGGGTGCTCGGTCAGCCAGGTGCCGACTTCACGGCCGCTGCCGGTCAACACGTTGAACACGCCAGCCGGCAGGCCGGCTTCGGTGTAGATCTCGGCCAGTTTCAAGGTAGTCAGCGAGGTGACTTCGCTTGGCTTGAAGATCATCGCGTTGCCGGCTGCCAGGGCTGGCGCGGATTTCCACAGTGCGATCTGGATCGGGTAGTTCCACGCGCCGATACCGGCCACGATGCCCAGCGGCTCGCGACGGGTGTAGACGAACGACGTGGTGCGCAGCGGGATCTGCTCGCCTTCGATGGCCGGTACCAGACCTGCGTAATATTCCAGCACGTCAGCGCCAGTGACGATGTCGACGTAACGGGTTTCGGAGTACGCCTTGCCGGTATCCAGGGTTTCCAGCGCGGCCAGTTCATCGTTGCGCTCGCGCAGGATGTCGACGGCACGACGCAGGATGCGCGAACGCTCCATGGCGGTCATTGCAGCCCAGATTTTCTGACCCTTTTCGGCGCTGACCACTGCACGCTCAACGTCTTCCTTGGTTGCACGTTGTACGGTTGCGAGGACTTCACCGTTAGCCGGGTTGATGGCTTCGAAGGTGGCGTCGCTGCTGGCGTCGGTGTAACCGCCGTCGATGTAGAGTTTTTGCAGTTCGAAACGGGCCATAGTGTCCTCGCAAGTGCATTAAGTGGTTGGCGTTGACCACTGGGCGTGCCGTGTTGCGGGGGCGACGCTGATCAGTGGCGGTTCAGGGGCTGAGCGGTTTTATGTGTGCTCTAACTCACCTGCTTGGCCAATTGGATATCCATGTATTCGTAAGCGATCCGTTGCGCCTGCTCGGTGTCGAAAGCATCTCCCGACAGCGCGCCGCGCAACCACAAGCCGTCAATGAGGGCTGCCAGGCCACGGGCGGCGCTGCGCGCTTGATCAAGCGGCAACGCACGGCGGAACTGGCAGCACAGGTTGGAATACAGACGGTGATCGTTGATCCGCTGCAACCTGTGCAAAGACGGCTGGTGCATGCTGGTGGCCCAGAAGGCCAACCAGGTTTTCATTGCCGGGCCATTGACCTGGCTGGCGTCGAAGTTGCCTTCGATAATCACCTGCAGATGCGCCCGTGGGCTGTCATCTGCCATCGCCTGACGGCGCGCGGTGACGTTCTCGCTGAGGACGCTCATCAGATACCGCATCGTGGCGGCGATCAGGCCATTCTTGTCCTGAAAATAGTGACTGATGATGCCATTCGAGACACCGGCCAAACGGGCGATCAGCGCAATGCTGGCGTCCCCCATGCCGACCTGATCGACGGCCTGTAGCGTGGCTTCGATCAATTGCTGGCGGCGGATGGGTTGCATACCGACCTTGGGCATCTTGCACATCTCCTTAGGCCTTCCGGTGGACGAAATACGCCTACCGGATTGAGGGCCAGTCTATTTTGTTTTGATTGAACGTTCAATCAACAAAGAATAAGATCTGCGACAATTCGTCGCTGCCTACAGGTTTTTCCTACGTGTAGTGGGCGGAAAAACGACATCTGAACATGCTCGAAATCCACACGCACTGGCGTTCCATGGGCTTCGGGCTTTTTTCGGGGTGTCTTTATATCACCCGCCGGTCGGCTGCCAACTAATCGATTGGTCGGGTAACGCGTTGCCTTGTGTTCTTCTCTCGCACTGCCCGGAGCATCTGTGCCATGAGTTCTGCCTCTCTAATAAAGACCCCACCCGAGAAGGTGATGGTCAACGGTTGGGTGTTCTACACCTCTACCGCGTTGATTCTGTTGTTGACCGCCATTCTGATCATCGCCCCGCAAGAGGCCGGCAGAATGCTCGGCATTGCCCAAGCCTGGTTGTCCCGCAGCTTCGGCTGGTACTACATGGTGGTGATCGCCGCCTACCTGGTGTTTGTGGTTGGCCTGGCGTTTTCGTCCTATGGCAAGCTCAAACTGGGCAGCAAGGACGATACCCCGGATTTCAGCTACGGTGCCTGGGCGGGGATGCTGTTCTCGTCGGGTATCGGCATTTCCTTGCTGTACTTTGGTGCTTCCGAGCCGCTGGATCACTACTTCAATCCGCCGGAAGGCGTGGCCGGCAGCAACCTTGCGGCACGTCAGGCGGTGCAGCTCACGTTCCTGCATTGGGGCCTGCATGGCTGGGCGATCTATGCGCTGGTCGGTCTGGCCGTGGCGTACTTTGCTTACCGTCATAACCAGCCGCTGGCGCTGCGTTCGGCGCTGTATCCGCTGGTTGGCGAGCGTTGGGTCAAAGGCGCGGCCGGCCATGCGGTGGACGGTTTCGGCATGTTCGTGACCCTGCTGGGGCTGGTGACGAACCTGGGGATCGGTTCGCTGCAAGTGTCTTCGGGGCTGGAAAACCTGTTCGGCATGGAGCACAGCAACACCAACCTGCTGATCGTGATCATCGTGATGAGCACCGTGGCGACCATCGCTGCCGTGTCTGGTGTGGAAAATGGTATTCGCCGTCTGTCCAACCTGAACATCGTGCTGTTCAGCGGTCTGCTGATTTTCGTGCTGTTGTTCGGCCCGACCCTGCACCTGCTCAACGGCTTTGTGCAGAACATCGGTGACTACCTGAATGGCGTGGTGCTGAAGACCTTCGACCTCTATGTGTATGAAGGCGACAGTGAGAAGTCCGACCGCTGGTTGGGCCTGTGGACTCTGTTCTACTGGGCCTGGTGGATTTCCTGGGCCCCATTTGTAGGCATGTTCATCGCGCGTATCTCCCGTGGTCGTACGGTGCGTGAACTGGTAGCCGGCGTGCTGCTGATTCCGCTGGGTTTCACCCTGGCATGGCTGTCGATCTTCGGTAACTCGGCCCTGGACCTGGTGATGAACCATGGGGCGGTGGAACTCGGGAAGACGGCGCTGGAACAGCCGTCAATGGCGATCTACCAGTTGCTTGAGCATTACCCGGCGTCGAAGATCGTGATCGGCGTGTCGATTTTTGTCGGTTTCGTGCTGTTCCTGACCCCGGCGGACTCCGGCGCGGTGATGATGGCCAACCTTTCCTGCAAGGGCGGCAACGTCGACGAAGACGCCCCGCACTGGCTGCGGATTTTCTGGTCGGTGGTGATCACCCTGGTGACCATCGGTCTGTTGTTCGCCGGTAACTTCGAAGCCATGCAAACCATGGTCGTGCTGGCCGGTCTGCCGTTCTCGGTGGTGCTGGTGTTCTTCATGTTCGGCTTGCACAAGGCCATGCGCCAGGACGTGCAGATCGAACAGGAGCAAGCGGAGCTGGCGGCACGTGGTCGTCGTGGTTTCAGCGAGCGTTTGACTCAGTTGGACCTGCAACCGAACCAGTCGATCGTTCAGCGCTTCATGGACAAGCAAGTCAGCCCGGCGCTGGAAGAGGCCGTGGTGCAACTGCGTGGCAAGGGCCTGGACGTGCAGACGTTGCTGGGCAAGGCCAAGCGTTGCATGGGTGTGCGGATCGAGATGGAAGAGGGCAACCCTTTCGTCTACGAAGTGAGCCTGGACGGTTATCTGGCGGCGGCGAGTGAAACGGTGTCGGCCGAAAGTGCCGATGAGCCGCGCGCGCGTTACTACCGCGCCGAGGTGTACCTGCACAACGGCAGTCAGGACTATGACTTGATGGGCTTCACGCAGGATCAGATCACCCGCGACGTGCTCGATCAGTTTGAAAGCCATCGGCAGTTGCTTGGCCGGGTTTATAGCTGAGGTTTGAGGAGATGCGGTGCAGTGAATGCACCGCAGCTCCATTGTGGCGAGGGAGCTTGCTCCCGTTCGACTGCGCAGCAGTCGCAAATCCGGATAACGCGATCTCTCTGAAATACCGCAGTGTCTGGGTTTGGGGCTGCTTCGCAACCCAGCGGGAGCAAGCTCCCTCGCCACAGTTGTCAGTATTCCAGGCTAAACATCTGCACAAACAAAAACGCCGCGATCATCTCGCGGCGTTTTTGTGTCTGCTGTCTTGATTACCTCAGGTTTTTGCCGATCAGTTTGAAAGCCATCGGCAGTTGCTTGGCCGGGCTTATAGCTGAGGTTTGAGGTCGGCGGTGGCGTCAGTTGCACCGCAGATCTTATGTGGCGAGGGAGCTTGCTCCCGTTCGACTGCGCAGCAGTCGCAAATCCGGATAACGCGATCTCTCTGAAATACCGCAGTGTCTGGGGTTGGGGCTGCTTCGCAACCCCGCGGGAGCAAGCGCCCTCGCCACAGTTGTCAGTATTCCAGGCTAAACATCTGCACAAACAAAAACGCCGCGATCATCTCGCGGCGTTTTTGTGTCTGCTGACTCTTACCCCAGGTTCTTGCCGAGCAGCGCGTGGTACAGCTCGCTGTCGCCAAGGATCCCGACCACTTTGTTGTTGTCGTGCAGTACCAGCTTGTTGCCGGTCTGGTAGCGAATCTGCAGCGCATCGCGCATGCCGATGTTGGAGTCCACCAGCGTTGGACGACGGCCCAAACCTTCAACCGCTTGCCCCGGTATCCAGTTCTGCAGGTCCAGGCTCGAACCGTTCTGGCGTGCGCCTTTGATGGTGTTGCCTTCGGCCAGGTCCAGCCACGAATCGCCGCCCGGATCCAGGCACACCGAACCGTTGATGCGTTTGCAGTTGTCCAGGGTGCGCATCAGGCTGCGACCGCACAATACGTTCAGCGGGTTGGTGTGGGCGACGAAGGTGCGCACGTAATCGTCCGCAGGGTTGAGGACGATTTCTTCCGGTTTGCTGTACTGGATGATCCGGCCGTCTTTCATGATCGCAATACGGCTGCCCAGCTTCAGGGCTTCATCGAGGTCGTGACTCACGAAGACGATGGTCTTGCTCAGTTTGCGTTGCAGTTCCAGCAGTTCGTCTTGCAGACCCTGCCGGATCAGCGGGTCGAGGGCCGAGAACGGTTCGTCCATCAGCAGAATGTCGGCGTCCATCGCCAGGGCGCGGGCCAGGCCGACACGTTGTTGCATGCCACCGGAGAGCTCATTGGGTTTCTTGTTGCGCCACTGGGTCAGGCCCACCAGCTCAAGCTTCTCGTCCACCAGTTTGCGGCGTTCCTTCTCTGGACGCCCTTGCATTTCCAGGCCGAAGCTGATGTTCTCGCGCACTGTCAGCCAAGGCATCAGGGCGAACTTCTGGAACACCATCGCGATGCGCTTGGTGCGCATCATTTTCAGTTCCGCCGGGGTGCATGAGGCGATGTCGATCTGCTTGCCTTCGTGCTCGACGAACAACTTGCCACGGCTGACGGTGTTGAGGCCGTTGATGCAGCGCAACAGGCTGGATTTACCAGAGCCGGACAAGCCCATCAGTACGCAGATTTCACCTTTCTCGATGTCCAGGCTGGCCTTTTCGACACCGACGATTTGCCCGGTCTTTTTCAGGATCTCGTTGCGGGTCATGCCCTGGTCGAGAAGTTTGAGGGCCGCGCGCGGGTCTTTGGAGAAGATCACGTCCACGTCTTCAAAGCGAATAATGCTCATGCGTCACCCCCTACTTTGGCTTCGGGTTGTTTGCAGATACGGTCGAGCATGATCGCCAGCAGTACGATCGCCAGGCCTGCTTCGAAGCCCAGGGCGATATCAGCAGTGTTCAGTGCGTTGACCACGGGTTTGCCCAGGCCGTCGGCGCCCACCAGTGCTGCAATCACCACCATCGACAACGACAGCATGATGCACTGGGTGATACCGGCCGCGATGCTTGGCATGGCGTGGGGCAGTTCGATGCGCGAGAGCAGCTGACGGCGCGAGCAGCCAAAGGCCTTGCCGGCGTCCATCAGTTCGTCCGGAACATCGCGGATACCCAGGTAGGTCAGGCGGATGGGCGCGGCAATCGCGAACACCACCGTCGAGATCAGACCCGGGACCACACCCAGACCGAAGAGGGTCAGGGTAGGAATGAGGTACACGAAGGTCGGCACGGTCTGCATCAGATCGAGTACCGGACGCATCAGCGTGTAGAACATTGGTTTGTGCGCGGCGACGATGCCCAACGGCACGCCGATCAGTACGCAGACCAGGGTGGCGAACAACACCTGGGCGAGGGTTTCCATGGTTTCCTGCCAGTACCCCAGATTGAGGATCAGCAGAAAGGAGGCGATGACGAAAACGGTCAGGCCCCATTTGCGTTGGATGAAGTGTGCCAGTAGCGCTATGAGGCCGATCAATGCCAGCGGGTTGAACCAGGTCAGCGCAAAAGTCACACCGTGGATCATCGTTTCCAGTGACACGGCGATGGCGTCGAAGGTGCTGGCGCCGTGTTGCGTCAACCATTCAACGAAGCCTGCGATGTACTGGCCTAAAGGTATTTTCTGATCAATCAGCATGGTAGTGAACGTCCGCATGCAAGGGAATAAACAGCCCGGGCGAGCGAACTCGCCCGGCGTAAGCATTACTGCGCAAGCTTGGCTTTCACGGCCTCCAGGCCAGGTTTACCGTCAATGGTGGTCACGCCAGCCAGCCAGGTATCGAGTACCTGTGGATTCTTCTTGAGCCAGGCCTTGGCGGCCGCTTCAGGCTTCATTTTGTCGTCCAGGACGTTGCCCATCAGGGTGCTTTCCATGTCGACGGTGAACTCCAGGTTTTTCAGCAGATGACCGACGTTGCTGCATTCCTGGACATAACCCTTGCGGGTGTTGGTCGCCACGGTGGCGGCACCGAAGTCCGGGCCGAAGAAATCGTCACCACCGGTGAGATATTGGATCTTGAAGCGCTTGTTCATCGGGTGCGGCGCCCAGCCGAGGAACACCACGGCGGTGTCGCGTTTCTGGGCGCGGTCGACTTGCGACAACATGCCGGCTTCGCTGGACTCGACGATCTTGAATCCGGCGTCTTTCAAGCCGAAGGCGTTCTTGTCGATCATACTCTGAATCAGACGGTTGCCATCGTTACCCGGCTCGATGCCGTAGATCTTGCCATCGAGTTCTTTCTTGAATTTCGGAATGTCGGCGAAGTCGTGAAGACCTTTGTCATACAGCGCTTGCGGCACGGCGAGGGTGTACTTGGCGCCAGTGAGGTTGGTGCGCACGACATCCACGGTGCCGGCATCGCGGTAGGCCTTGATGTCGTTTTCCATGGTCGGCATCCAGTTACCGAGGAACACGTCCATGTTCTTGCCATCGGCCAGCGACTTGTAGGTCACCGGCACGGAAATCATCGTGGTCTTGGTCTTGTAGCCCAGGGCATCGAGAACGACGCTGGTGGTGGCGGTAGTGACGGTAATGTCCGTCCAGCCAACATCGGAGAAGTTTACGGTGCTGCATTGGGCCGGTTCTGCGGCTTGAGCCAGGAACGGCAGACTCAGCATGGCGGCCAACAACAACGACGGGGAACCTTTCATAGGGGCGACTCCTAAGTGTTTTTTTTGGCAGTGTTCCGACTGGACCACCGCACTTATCTGTTGCGGTTGGATGGCGTTTTGGAGACAGCTCTACCACGGCGCCTTGCAATCGAGTCGATACGATCATGTACCAGTGAAAATCTGACGCCTACAGGGTGCGTCGTAACCAGTACAGGGATGGTCGCATCCAGTGTCGGTGACGTCGTTTACAGCTTTTTTCAGCCCGTTTTGCTCCTCTGATCCGCAAAAAAACGGCGAAAACATTGCGTAAGAGACCCGCGGCGCTAGTGGGCATGAGTGCGTCGGTGTGAGACGTTGAACGACATGGTAAAAGCCTGATGATGCGGCCATCTCGACGGATTGCAGCTTGAGCGTAGCAGCTCCGTCACTGGGCGCTTTTGCGCCTGGAGCAGGCACATCCAGGAGTTCAGCAGTAATGGCTATCAGCGTTTTCGACCTGTTCAAAATCGGCATCGGCCCTTCCAGTTCGCACACCGTGGGGCCTATGCGCGCCGCGGCGCTGTTCGTGCAAAGTTTGCGCGAGCGGGGACTTCTGGAGCAGGTGTGTCGCGTCGAAGTTCAGCTTTATGGATCGCTTTCGGCCACCGGCATCGGCCACGGCAGCGACAACGCGGTGATCATGGGGTTGATGGGCGAATGGCCGGACGCGATCGATCCGTCGCAAATCGGCATTCGCATAGAAGCTCTGCGCGAAACCCAAACGCTATTGCTCGACGGTCGCTTGTCGGTCCCGTTCATCTGGGCCCGGGACATGCGCTTGATCGACGAGAACCTACCGTTCCATCCGAACGCCATGACCCTGGTTGCCGAAGGCGATCACGGCGAGCTGCATCGCGACACCTACTATTCAGTTGGCGGCGGTTTTGTCGTCGATGAGGCCCAGGCCTCCAGTGGCGTGGTGGATCTGGATAGCACCGTGCTGCCTTACGACTTCTCCAGTGCCGTCGAGCTACTCAGTCTCTGCAAGCAGCACAACCTGCGCGTTGCAGAGCTGATGATGGCCAACGAGAAAGTCTGGCGCAGCGAAGAGGAAATTCGCGCCGGCCTGATGAAGCTCTGGCGCGCCATGCAGGATTGCGTCGAACAGGGCCTCAAGCACGAAGGCATCCTGCCCGGCGGCCTTAATGTGCGCCGTCGTGCGGCCAAGTTGCATCGCAGCCTGCAGGAGTTGAACAAGCCTAACGTGATCGGTTCGACCCTGAGCGCCATGGAGTGGGTCAACCTGTTCGCCTTGGCGGTCAACGAAGAAAACGCCGCCGGCGGGCGCATGGTCACGGCGCCCACCAACGGCGCGGCGGGGATCATTCCGGCGGTGTTGCACTACTTCATGAAATTCAGCGAGGCAGTGACCGACGCCAACGTGGTCGATTACTTCCTCAGTGCCGCGGCGGTAGGGATTCTGTGCAAGAAGAACGCTTCGATCTCCGGTGCCGAAGTCGGATGCCAGGGTGAAGTCGGTTCGGCCTGTGCCATGGCTGCAGCCGGGTTGGCGGAGATTCTCGGTGCCACCCCTGAGCAGTTGTGCAACGCGGCGGAAATCGGCCTGGAACATAACCTCGGCCTGACCTGCGACCCGGTGGGCGGGTTGGTGCAGGTGCCGTGTATCGAGCGCAACGCGATTGCCGCGGTGAAAGCGATCAACGCGGCCCAAATGGCGCTGCGGGGCGACGGTCAGCACTTTATCTCGCTGGATCGGGTGATCCGCACCATGCGTGATACCGGTGCCGACATGCACGACAAGTATAAAGAGACATCGCGTGGTGGGTTGGCGGTCAGTGCGGTGGAGTGCTGACACCGAGCTGACCTGTGGCGAGGGGGCTTGCCCCCTCGCCACAAAGACCTCATGTGCCACACCAGACCAGTCAAAACTGCGCGCCAACTGAACACTCGCACCAAAACGCGCCACCTTTTGGCGCGTCGCAAACAGGTAAGCCTGTTTCCCCGGTCAGGGATCCAGTTCAAGCCCTGACCGTTCGTCACCTGTGCCTGCGGTGACACTCTTTAACGGCGCGTCGCAGACCTGTTCCCACAAGTGCTACCGATTTGCTCACACGCAATGGGGGCGCGGGTTTGGGGGCTCTGATAGCACTTGTAACCTCTTATCTCTGCGCGCCATATCTAGACGCATCGCGACGTCGTTTTCAGGAGTTATTGAACGCGCATTCAATTTTAGGCATGGCAATTGCTCTGTCATTACAAAGCCCGTCTCCCACGCGAGAACGATGGCAATAAAAAGAGCCTCCGCCTGAGGCCATCACCCGCTTTGTGTGAGGAGATACCGCGATGACGACGTTCAACTCCGGGGCTCAACCCCAGAACCGTGCGCCTCAATCCATCGGCTTTTTGCTGCTGGACAATTTCACGCTGATTTCTCTGGCTTCCGCAGTAGAACCCCTGCGCATGGCCAACCAATTGTCCGGCCGCGAGCTGTATCGCTGGACCACACTCACCGTCGATGGCGGTCAGGTCTGGGCCAGTGACGGTCTGCAGATCACCCCCGACGCCGCCATGCACAAAGCACCGCCCCTGGACACCGTCATTGTCTGTGGCGGCATCGGCATTCAGCGCACCGTGACCCGCGAGCACGTGTCGTGGCTGCAAAGCCAGGCGCGTCAGCACCGTCGTCTCGGCGCGGTCTGCACCGGCAGTTGGGCCCTGGCATGCGCCGGCCTGCTGGACGGTTTCGATTGCAGCGTGCACTGGGAATGTCTGGCGTCGATGCAGGAAGCCTTCCCGCGGGTGGCCATGAGTACCCGGCTGTTCACCCTCGACCGTAACCGTTTCACCAGCTCCGGCGGCACCGCGCCGCTGGACATGATGCTGCACCTGATCAGCCGCGATCACGGTCGTGAACTATCGGCTGCCATCTCGGAAATGTTCGTCTACGAGCGCATCCGCAACGAGCAGGATCACCAGCGTGTACCGCTCAAGCACATGCTTGGCACCAACCAGCCGAAGTTGCAGGAAATCGTCGCGCTGATGGAGGCCAACCTCGAAGAGCCGATCGACCTCGACGAACTGGCGGTGTACGTCGCCGTTTCGCGTCGTCAGCTGGAGCGGCTGTTCCAGAAATACCTGCACTGCTCGCCGTCGCGTTACTACCTGAAGCTGCGCCTGATCCGCGCTCGGCAATTGCTCAAGCAAACGCCGATGTCGATCATCGAAGTGGCGTCGGTGTGTGGGTTCGTGTCCACGCCGCACTTCTCCAAGTGCTACCGCGAATACTTCGGCATTCCGCCGCGTGACGAGCGCGTGGGTTCCAACACGACTCAGCAGGTTGCGATGATGCCGCTGCCGCAAGCACTGGTGCTGTCGCCGTTGTCCGGGCCGCTGTCGGCGTTGAGCCAGGCGCGTAATGAGTCGACTTTCGCGAGCGTAAGGCTCTAACCGCGCGGGCTATTGTGGCGAGGGGGCTTGCCCCCGTTCGGCTGCGTAGCAGTCGCAAAGATTTCAGGGTCGCTTCGCGACCCAACGGGGGCAAGCCCCCTCGCCACAAAGTGTTCACCCCCCAGAAATCAGGCGTTGCGGCTCTGCTGATACTCCGCCAACGCCGGCAGCAGTTGTTTGTCGATCGCCTGGCGCACGGCCGGCAGGATGGTCGCGCTGCTGGTGTACATCTGCTTGACCATGGTGCGCAGCGTCATCGCCCGTTCATCGTTCAAGCCTCGCACTGCGCACTCGCAAGCTTGCTCGGCTGTGGAGCCGCTAGGTACTTGAAAGCCCAATGACTTTAGCTGGCCCAACAGGTCTTCCTGGTCAATCAAATCGGCGTGCATCATGACGCAATCCTTCTTCAGGGAACGGTGTCGTGGCTCGATTCTGGTAGGGGCTGGGGACGGCGGCAAGGACGATTTGTCGCAATGGCCGCAATACCTATGAACAGGTCGTTTTCGGCTAACTTGCTATGCATGGGAATGGGCACACTGGATTCAGCTGGCTTCACGAAGGTTTGGTCACCCTCGCGCAACAGCTCCTCAACAGTACCCTCCTCAGCTCCGATCCTGTCACGGCTTGATCGGGGTTTTTTTTGCCTGTGAATTAGTGGGGAAGGTGGTGTCTGGGCGGGCGCCATCGCGAGCAGGCTCGCGATGAACGATGACGCGGTTTACCGTTGCAGCACCAAAATGCGCGACAGCAATTCATCCCGATCGACATAACAACCCTGGAAATGCCGGGCGCCGGTGGCGGGGTCGAAGGCGTTGCGGGCGTGGAGGGTGCGGCGATTGTCGAAGCACCACAGCTCGCCGGGGTTGAGTCGCGTCATCACCCGGAAGCGCGCCTCGCGGGTCATCGCAATGAAGCGTCGATACGCGCGGTAGAGCCTGGGCATCTGCTCGACTGAAGCCTCGAAAGGCCCGCGCAGAAAGTTGGCCATGCGGATTTCCGACACTTGCCCGAACGCATCCAGGGCGATGATCGGCGCCAGACAGCGGTAGTCGCTGTGGCGGTCTTTGTTGCGGAACTCCACGGGAATTTCACACAAGGCTTGAAACGCCTCGGGATCTTCCTGACGCAAGGCTTGGGCGATGGCAAACCCGTCGACGAAAATACTCTCGCCACCGTCGGCGTCATTGACCAGGCAATGCAGAAATTGCAGCCCCGGTTGCAACTCCCGGGTCGGCAAGTCGCTGTGCAGCGGCAGATTGAAAGCGGTGTAGGCATTGCTGTCGGCATCGGCCCTGGATTGCACGTTGAACAGCACGCCGAAATTGCTCTCGCGGATGAAGGAAATCCGCTGGGCGATCAGCTTCAGCGAGCCCGGCTCCGTGGGCACGCCGCGAACCTGGGTCAGGCCGGTGTCGCGCACGGCCAGCAGCCATTGCAGCAAGGCATCGTTGTCGTCCATCAGCGCCTGATAGTCGAACACCGGCAGCTTCAGCTGGCTGTCCCACAGTCGGCTTTTCGGTTTGGCCGCCCGGCGTTCGGCGCGGGATTCGTCGTCATAGGCATGGGCGCGCAGCCAGCCCGGATCGAAGCGGCTGAGGTGGCCGTCCTGCCAATCGATACACAGGCAACCTTCGGCATCGATTCGAGCGTTGTCGGGCCTCAGGTTTGGCGCGACATCGACGATTTCCAGCACTTGCTCGCGGGTCACCGTGTAGACGCACAGCGGGCACGGACAGTTATCCCGCAGCCATTGATGATGAAAAGGACTGACCCGACCGTCCGACCACTTCACTTGAATTCGGTCCGCCAGGGTGTCCACGGCGGTCAACGCGCTGATCAACGGGTAGGTACGAAAATCGGCAAAAGCGGCAGCGGTGTTCATGGCGATCTCCTTATTCTGTGGTGGCTATTTTGCAGGGGGCAGGGCAATCACGCGGCCAATGTAGGCGGGCGCGGACAAGTCGGTTTGCTCGGCGACAATGGCTTGCAGCGTGCTCAAGGTTTGCTCGCTGAACGGTGCGGACCGCGGCCCGGCGAGGTCGACGTGCAGCAGCATTTGTTCATTGCCCGCCAGCTCCTTGTCCCCGCCCACCAAGTGCAGGCTGTGGTAGAGGTGCAGACGTTTGCTGTCGTGACCGATGATCTGGGTATGCACTTCGACATCAGCATCGAGCTTCACTTCGTGCAGGTAGTTGAGGTGCAGTTCGAGGGTGAACAGCGAGTTGCCGGTGGCTTCACGGTTGTTGCTGTCCATGCCCAGCCGATCCATCAGTGCGTCGGTGGCGTAGCTGAAAATCAGCAGGTAAAAGGCATCGCGCAGATGGCCGTTGTAGTCGACCCAGTCGGGGATGATTCTGGTTTGGTAGGTGGTGAGGGTGGGCATGGTGGAACTCCACAGATAATTGCTGGTGTACACATTTGTGGCGAGGGAGCTTGCTCCCGCTGGACTGCGAAGCAGTCCCAAAACCGGTGGATGCGAGGTATTAGTCAAATCGCGTTTGCTGGTTTACGACCGCTTCGCGGCCGAGCGGGAGCAAGCTCCCTCGCCACAGGGTGTGTGTTTATTCGCTGAACGCCATTCCATGCTTCTCTTTGGTGGTCTTCACCGCTTCCAGCACTGCCAGCAAGCAATCGTCACGATAGCGCTCCAGCGCCGAGATGCTGTGCTTGCCCAACTGATCGCTGGTGCCATCCACTACATCATCGATCAGTTTGTCGGTCAGCTCCGGTGCCGGCAGGTACGTCCAGGGCAACTGCAACGCCGGCCCGAACTGCGCCATGAAGTGCCGCATACCCGCATCGCCGCCCGCCAGGGTGTAAGTCAGGAAAGTACCCATGAACGACCAGCGCAGGCCCGCGCCAAAGCGAATCGCATCGTCGATTTCACCGGTGGTTGCCACGCCGTCGTTGACCAGATGCAGCGCCTCACGCCACAACGCTTCGAGCAAACGGTCGGCGATAAAACCTGGCACTTCCTTGCGCACATGCAGCGGGCGCATCCCTAAGGACTCGTAAACTTTCATTGCCGCTTGCACCGCTTCTGGCGCGGTGTCTTTACCGCCGACCACTTCCACCAATGGCAACAGATAAACCGGGTTGAACGGGTGCCCGACCACGCAACGTTCCGGGTGGGTGGAACTCTCGTAGAACTCGCTCGGCAACAGCCCCGAAGTGCTGGAACCGATCAGTGCATTGGGCTTGGCCGCCGCGCTGATTTTGCTGTGCAGCTCCAGTTTCAGTTCCAGGCGCTCAGGGGCGCTTTCCTGAATGAAGTCCGCGTCGCGAACGCATTCTTCGATGGTGGCGACAAAGCGCAGCCGATCCTGCGATGCACCGGGTGCCAGGCCTTGCTTCTTCAGCGCGCCCCAGGCATTGGCGACGCGCTTGCGCAGGGCCGCTTCGGCACCGGGCGCCGGGTCCCAGGCAACCACGTCGAGGCCGTGGGCGAGGGCGCGGGACACCCAGCCGCTGCCGATGACGCCGCTACCCAGAGCGGCGAAGGTTTTGATATCAGTGATAAAGCTCATGGTCACTTCCTAAAGGTCTTGGAGAAGCCCGCTCCCACAGGGGAAGGTGCAGGTTCGGGTTAACCGCGTTTGGCCAGGCCCATTTTCTTGCGGCCTTCAGCCGGCGTCAGAACGCGGGCGCCGAGGCGGCTGAGGATCTCGCTGGCGCGTTCGACCAGTTGGCCGTTGGTTGCCAGTACGCCCTTGTCCAGCCACAGGTTGTCTTCCAGACCGACCCGCACGTTGCCGCCGAGCAGGACGGCTTGTGCGGCCATTGGCATCTGCATGCGACCGATACCGAAACCGGCCCAGACCGCATCGGCCGGCAGATTGTCGACCATGGCTTTCATGGTGGTGGTATCAGCCGGCGCGCCCCACGGGATGCCCAGGCACAGCTGGAACAGCGGGTTATCGAGCAGGCCTTCCTTGATCATCTGTTTGGCGAACCACAGATGACCGGTGTCGAAGATTTCCAGCTCGGCCTTCACGCCCAGCTCTTGAATACGTTTGGCGCCGGCACGCAGCTGCGCCGGGGTGGAGACGTAAATGGTGTCGCCGTCGCCGAAGTTCAGGGTGCCGCAATCGAGGGTGCAGATTTCCGGCAGCAGTTCTTCAACGTGGGCCAGACGGGTCAGCGGGCCGACCAGGTCGGTGTTCGGGCCGAACTCCATCGGGTTCTCGCCCGCGCCGATTTCCAGATCGCCGCCCATGCCGGCGGTGAGGTTGACGATGATGTCGACATCGGCCTCGCGGATGCGCTCCATCACTTCGCGGTACAGCGCCACGTCACGGCTGAACTTGCCGGTTTGCGGGTCGCGAACGTGGCAGTGGACCACAGTGGCGCCAGCCTTGGCGGCTTCCACGGCGGCCGCGGCGATTTGTTTCGGGGTGACCGGCACGTGTGGGCTTCTGGCGGTCGTGTCGCCAGCACCGGTGAGTGCGCAGGTGATGATGACGTCGTGGTTCATTGGGTGGTTCCTTGCAGGCGTGATTAGTCAGGTTCGCAGCCCTGTCGGGCTGCGAATCGGTGGTTCAATCAGGGTTATTTGCTGGTCAGCTTGAGGTTTTCAGCGGCCGGTTTGCCATCGAAAGTGGTCACGCCTTCGAGCCAGCGTTGCTTGTCTTGCGGGTGATCCTTAAGCCATTGTTTGGCCGATTCGAAGGCGTCTTTGTGATCGAGCAATGGCTGCATCATCCGGCTCTCGTCTTCGGCGGTGAACGTCAGGTTGCTCAGCAGGCGGCCGATGTTCGGGCATTGCTGTGCGTAGTTCGGCGAGGTGACGGTCCAGACGGTAGCCATGCCTTCGTTCGGGCCGAGGGCGTCGTCACTGCCGGTGAGGTAGGTCATCTGCACGTTGACGTTCATCGGGTGCGGTGCCCAGCCGAAGAACACCACGGCTTCCTTGCGGCGTACCGCACGATCCACCGCCGCGAGCATGCCAGCCTCGCTGGATTCCACCAGTTGGAACTTGCCCAGGCCAAACTGGTTTTTGCTGATCATTGCCTTGATCTGGGTGTTGGCGCCCGAGCCAGGCTCGATGCCGTAAATCTTGCCGCCCAGTTCTTTTTCAAACTTGGCGATGTCGGCGAAGGTTTTCAGGCCCTTGTCGGCGAGGTAAGTCGGTACTGCCAGGGTGGCGCGGGCATCCTTGAGGCTTGGCGCTTCCAGCACTTTGACCTGCTTGGCATCGACGAACGGGGTGATGGTCTGGGTCATCAGCGGGTTCCAGTAGCCCAGGAACAAATCCAGGCGCTGGTCACGAATGCCGGCGAAGACGATTTGCTGGGAGGCGCTGGTCTGTTTGGTGTTGTAGCCGAGGCCGTCGAGCAAGACCTGGGTCATGGCGCTAGTGGCGATCACGTCGGTCCAGTTCACCACGCCCATGCGCACGTTCTGGCACGACGCGGGTTCGGCCGCCATGACACTGGCGCTCAAGAAAGCGGTACCGCTGAGTGCAAGAACACAGCTGCTGATCAGTCGTTTCATGTCGGGGTTCCTCGGCAGGTCGTTATTGTGGGTTCCGGAGTCTGATGCTCCGGTGATGCCCAAGTTACGCAGCAAAGCCCCCGTGAAAACGCACTGCGGCGACCAGCTCTTGCACTGCAGCGACCTGAGCCCTTGAATGCCGCTTGCAAGTGGCGTATCAACGTCCACACGCTAACCGCCCTCTCGTTACCTGGCCTCTTTTTACCTGCTAAGCGAGTGCGCTCCATGTCCCAGGATTTCTACTTCTTGTTGATGCCGGGCTTTTCGGCGATCGGTTTTATCTCGGCCATCGAGCCGCTGCGGGTCGCCAATCGCTTTCGTGGCGAGTTGTACCGCTGGCATGTGTTGAGCGCCGATGGTGGGGCGGTTCTGGCCAGTAATGGCATGTCGGTCAACGCCGATGCGGCGCTGGAACCCCTGAAGAAAGGCGCAACCCTGTTGGTGGTCGCCGGTTTCGAACCGCTGAAGTTCACCACTCCGGCACTGGAGCATTGGTTGCGTCGTTTGGACATCGAAGGCGTGACCCTCGGCGCCATCGACACCGGCAGCTTCATCCTCGCTGAAGCCGGTCTGCTCGATGGCCATCGCCTGACGCTGCACTGGGAAGCCATCGACGCCTTCAAGGAGTCTTATCCACAGCTCAGCGTCACTCAGGAGCTGTTCGAGATCGACCGTCGGCGCATCACCTCTGCCGGCGGCACGGCCTCCATCGACCTGATGCTTGACCTCATCGGCCAGGCCCACGGCCCGGAACTGGCGATCCAGGTCAGCGAACAATTCGTCCTCGGGCGCATTCGCCCGCGCAAAGACCACCAGCGCATGGAAGTCGCCACGCGGTATGGCATCAGCAACAAGAAACTGGTGCAGGTGATCGGGGAGATGGAGCAACACAGCGAACCGCCGCTCAGTACGCTGGAGCTGGCGGAATCGATCAAGGTGACCCGACGTCAGCTCGAACGACTATTTCGGCTGCATCTGAACGACACGCCGAGCAATTTCTATCTGCGACTACGGCTGGAAAAGGCACAGCAGTTGCTGCGGCAGACCAATATGAGTGTGTTGGAAGTGAGCATCGCCTGCGGGTTTGAATCACCGTCGTATTTCACCCGCAGTTATCGGGCGAGATTCGAGCGCTGCCCACGTGAAGACCGGCGGCAAAGCCAAAAAGCCTGAAACCGACTCCCCCTGCAGGAGATGTGTTGTTTTTACTTCTCCATCAGTGCCGAGCAGGCCGCTTTGAAAGCCTCATGCTGATACTTGTTCAGCGTCTCCGGCAGTGCAAAATCGAACTTCTTGTTCTGCGCATTGATCGTCTGCGGCGACAGCAGCACCACCTCGCAATTTTCCAGCAACTGGAAAACCCCTTCGATCTTGAACGTGGTCGGCCCACCGGCGAACTCACCTTTCTTGCTGCGCTTCTTGATCGCGATCCGGTCGATTGAATTCTCACGAATAAACGACGCCACCTGAGCGGCAAAGACTTTAACGTTGGCGGCTTCGTCGTCATCGTCGAGGGCGATTTTCTTGGTGGCCAGCGCGACATGGGTCAGCCCCTGATCGTCGAGGGAGGCCACGGCGAGGATTGCTTCGCTGCCTTTGATTTCGATACCGCAGATTTTCATTTCGATCCCTTTTCCTGATGCTGGCATGCAGCTTACAGCTCTAGTTGATTGGCGGTGATGCCAAAAGCCGCGGCGATTTTCTCACGCGTGGCCTTGCGGGGCTTGGCAACCGTCTCCTGCTGGGCGAAGGCTGGTTGGGAGATGCCCATGCGCTTGGCAACTTCATCCTGCGTAAGGTTCAGGTGTTCGCGCCAGGCGCGAATAGGCGTCGCACCATCGACGATGCGACTGACCACTTCGTGTGGGATCAGATCGGGCTCGATCTTCTGCGCCACATACTGCGCGTAGGGAATGACCACGAACGCCGGTTTTCCCTCCGCGTCGTTGATGATTTGAATCTCAGTAGGTGCGTTCATCGCGTTTTGACCTCTTGAATACTGACCACTTTGATCGCGCCATCCCAGTCGAACATAACCCGATAACTACCGACTCGCAGTCGATAGGCGTAGTCATGACCGACCAGTGCTTTGACGTTGCCTACATCAGGCATGCCAGCTAGCGCCGTGATGGCCACGAACCTGGATCTGATGAACGGAATGCAATTTCAAGAGCTGCTTAACGGCCTTTCGAGTCCAGTGAATGCTGTTCATAGAAGAATATAAGTCTTTTATAAGATTTGCGAATCTTTGCTTATATTTTTCAGGTGACCAACAAATGAAATTTGTCAGCATGTTGCTCGAAAAAACTGCGTTAAGCCTTACTCGGCGGGGAGTTGTAGGCTTGCTCAGTGAGGCTTGTGGGAAAGGTCTTTATTAAGGGTAAAAGCTGGTAGGGCTACCAGCTTTCGACGGACGATTCAGGATTACTCCTGCCCAATCGACTCCAAAAACTCCGACCGCTCGTCACTCATCCGCGCCACGCAATCATTTTGCGCAATGTTGAAGGCTTTACTGCCGCTCGTCGCCGGGAACGCTTCCACTGCGCAATCGGCGTCACGGGTTTTCAGCCACTGCTGTTGCGCAGTTTTGATTTTTGCGGTGATGTCGGCCAGTTGCGCCTTGTTACTGCCGTAGCGCGTCTGCATGCGCTCGCTCAGGCTTTTGTAGTTTTCGCTCAGCAGCTGTTCGGCGGTGGTTCTGCTGTAGACCGAGCATTCCAGGGTCTGAACCTCGTTTTCGACTTTGTCGCAGGGGTTATCGTCGGCCTCTTCGGCTGCGTGTACTCCAGTCGCTATCAGTGCCAAAGCCAGGAAGATCGATTTCATTGCGTCGCCGCCCCTCAATTCAGTAATAAATCCAGTAATGCGGGGAATTCTGGCCCAAGCGGAGGGGCTTGAACAGGTGGGCAATCACGCCTGTCGACGACCCTTTGTCGCGGATTGACGCTTTCGGCAAACCCCCTGTCGTTTTTGCACCCGGCTACCCCGTCCCTCAGGCATATGCTGGCCCCAAAGCGCCGGCACACGATTCGGCGCATGAATCGCTAATAGGGGACAGCCTGATGAGCCCAGCCGAATTGCACGCCGACAGCATCGTTATCGACGGGCTGATTATTGCCAAGTGGAACCGCGAGCTGTTTGAAGACATGCGCAAAGGCGGTCTGACTGCAGCCAACTGCACCGTGTCGGTGTGGGAGGGCTTCCAGGCCACCGTCAACAACATCGCCGCCAGCCAGAAGCTGATCCGCGAGAACAGCGACCTGGTGATTCCGGTGCGCACCACCGCCGACATCCGTAAGGCCAAGGAGCAGGGCAAGACCGGCATCCTGTTCGGCTTCCAGAACGCTCACGCCTTCGAAGACCAGATCGGTTATGTCGAGGTCTTCAAGCAGCTGGGCGTCGGTATTGTGCAGATGTGCTACAACACCCAGAACCTGGTGGGCACTGGCTGCTACGAGCGCGATGGCGGCCTGTCGGGCTTCGGTCGTGAAATCGTTGCCGAGATGAACCGCGTCGGCGTCATGTGCGACCTGTCCCACGTCGGCTCGAAGACTTCCGAAGAAGTCATCCTCGAGTCGAAGAAACCGGTCTGCTACTCCCACTGCCTGCCGTCGGGTCTGAAAGTCCACCCGCGCAACAAATCCGATGAAGAGCTGAAGTTCATCGCCGATCACGGCGGTTTCGTCGGTGTGACCATGTTCGCGCCGTTCCTGGCCAAGGGCATCGATTCGACCATCGACGATTACGCCGAAGCGATCGAATACACCATGAACATCGTCGGCGAAGACGCCATCGGCATCGGCACCGACTTCACCCAGGGCCATGGCCAGGACTTCTTCGAATACCTGACCCATGACAAGGGCTACGCCCGCCGTCTGACCAGCTTCGGCAAGATCATCAACCCGCTGGGCATCCGCACCGTGGGCGAGTTCCCGAACCTGACCGAGACCCTGCTCAAGCGCGGTCACTCCGAGCGAGTGGTGCGCAAGATCATGGGCGAGAACTGGGTCAGCGTCCTGAAAGACGTCTGGGGCGAGTGAATAACTCTGGAGCCTACTCCGCTCGCCGATAGCTGCGTCAGGTCCTCGCGCCAAGCTCGCCGTACGTCCCGTACTGTCTCGCTTGTCGCTCCGGTCCTTCCTTGCTCTCGACGTGCTCGCTACGGCTCCAAAGTCATTCACACGGCTTGTTTATAAGAGCAAAGCAAAAGCTTTGCTAAGCACTAACCACGAATTTTCTGGAGTTAAGTTTCCATGGCCAAAATCGCCCCGCAATTGCCAATCGAAGTCGACAGCGAAACCGGTGTCTGGACTTCCGACGCCCTGCCAATGCTGTACGTACCGCGTCACTTCTTCGTCAACAACCACATGGGCATCGAGGAAGTGCTGGGCGCCGACGCCTACGCTGAAATCCTCTATAAGGCCGGCTACAAGTCCGCCTGGCACTGGTGCGAAAAAGAAGCCGAGTGCCACGGCCTGGAAGGCGTTGCGGTGTTCGAACACTACATGAAGCGCCTGTCGCAGCGCGGCTGGGGCCTGTTCAAGATCCAGGACATCGACCTCGACAAAGGCACCGCCAGCGTCAAGCTCGAACACTCCGCATTCGTCTACGTGTACGGCAAGGTCGGGCGCAAGGTCGACTACATGTTCACTGGCTGGTTCGCCGGCGCCATGGACCAGATTCTTCAGGCCCGTGGCAGCTCGATCCGCACCGTTGCAGAACAGGTTTACGGTGGCTCCGAAGAAGGCCACGACGACGGTTTGTTCACCGTCAAGCCGTTGTAAGTCGAGGAACCCGCCATGGCTTTCGAAGCAATGTTTCAACCGATTCAAATCGGCAAACTGACCATCCGCAACCGCGTGCTCAGCACCGCGCACGCCGAGGTCTACGCCACCGACGGCGGCATGACCACCGACCGGTACGTCAAGTATTACGAAGAGAAAGCCAAGGGCGGGATCGGCCTGGCGATTTGCGGCGGTTCCTCCAGCGTGGCCATCGACAGCCCGCAAGGCTGGTGGAAGTCGGTCAACCTGGCCGACGACCGGATCATTCCGCACTTCCAGAACCTGGCCGATGCCATGCACAAGCATGGCGCCAAGATCATGATCCAGATTACCCACATGGGCCGCCGCTCGCGCTGGGACGGCGAGCATTGGCCAACCCTGCTGTCGCCGTCGGGCATCCGCGAGCCGGTGCACCGCGCGACCTGCAAAACCATCGAGCCGGAAGAAATCTGGCGGGTGATCGGCAACTACGCCAGCGCCGCGGCGCGGGCCAAGGCCGGTGGCCTGGATGGCGTCGAGCTGTCTGCCGTGCACCAGCACATGATCGACCAGTTCTGGAGCCCGCGGGTCAACAAACGTACCGACGAATGGGGCGGCAGTTTCGAGAACCGCATGCGTTTCGGCCTGGAAGTGATCAAGGCTGTGCGCAAGGAAGTCGGTCCGGACTTCTGCGTCGGCATCCGTATCTGTGGTGACGAATTCCACCCTGATGGCCTGAGCCATGAGGACATGAAGCAGATCGCCAAGTACTACGACGACACCGGCATGATCGACTTCATTGGCGTCGTGGGTTCGGGTTGCGACACCCACAACACCCTGGCCAACGTTATTCCGAACATGAGTTATCCACCGGAGCCATTCCTGCATTTGGCAGCCGGTATCAAGGAAGTGGTGAAGGCCCCGGTACTGCATGCGCAGAACATCAAGGACCCGAACCAGGCGACCCGTATTCTGGAAGGCGGCTACGTCGACATGGTCGGCATGACCCGCGCTCACATCGCCGACCCGCACCTGATCGCCAAGATCAAGATGGGCCAGGTCGACCAGATCAAACAGTGCGTCGGCGCCAACTATTGCATCGACCGTCAGTACCAGGGCCTGGACGTCTTGTGCATCCAGAACGCCGCGACCTCCCGTGAATACATGGGCGTGCCGCACATCATCGAGAAATCGACCGGTGTGAAGCGCAAAGTCGTGGTGGTCGGTGCCGGTCCTGCCGGGATGGAAGCCGCTCGCGTGGCGGCCGAACGTGGCCACGACGTGACCCTGTTCGAGAAGAAAGAATTCATCGGCGGGCAGATCACCACCGCATCGAAAGCCCCGCAGCGGGACCAGATCGCTGGCATCACTCGCTGGTTCCAGCTGGAACTGGCGCGTTTGAAAGTCGATCTGCGCCTGGGCGTGGCGGCGGATGCAGCGACCATTCTCGACCTGCGTCCGGACGTGGTGGTACTCGCTGTCGGCGGCCATCCATTCCTGGAACAGAACGAACACTGGGGCGCGGCTGAAGGCCTGGTGGTCAGCAGCTGGGACGTGTTGGACGGCAAAGTCGCGCCGGGCAAGAACGTGCTGGTGTACGACACCATTTGCGAGTTCACGGGGATGTCGGTTGCCGACTTCCTTGCCGACAAGGGCAGCCAGGTCGAGATCGTCACCGACGACATCAAGCCGGGTGTGGCTATCGGCGGTACGTCGTTCCCGACTTACTACCGCAGCATGTACCCCAAAGAAGTGATCATGACCGGCGACATGATGCTGGAGAAGGTCTACCGCGAAGGCGACAAGCTGGTGGCGGTCCTGGAAAACGAATACACCGGCGCCAAAGAGGAGCGGGTGGTGGACCAGGTGGTCGTTGAAAACGGCGTGCGTCCGGACGAAGAAATCTACTACGCGCTGAAGGAAGGCTCGCGCAACAAAGGCCAGATGGACATCGAAGCTTTGTTCGCGATCAAGCCTCAGCCTTCGTTGAGCCAGGCAGGAGACGGCTACTTGCTGTTCCGCATCGGCGACTGCGTGGCCCAGCGCAACACCCACGCGGCGATCTATGACGCGCTGCGGTTGTGCAAGGATTTCTAACGGATTTACCACCATCACCTGTGGCGAGGGAGCTTGCTCCCGCTGGGCTGCGAAGCAGCCCCAAAACCTGCAGTCGAGGTGTATCAGGTGTACACCTGAGACTGTTTAGGGAGCAAGCTCCCTCGCCACAAGTAGGTGCGTCGCTCTCATCGGCACGCACATGACCCCGAGGTCTTTGGGAGCTCCACCATGTTGAACACCCTTCTTCCAATCCTGTTGTTCGCTGCCTTGGGCCTGGCTGTCCTGGGCGCGTTGCGGCGGGTGGCTATGTGGCGTCAGGGCCGGGCTTCGAAAGTCGACCTGATCGGCGGTCTGTTCGCCATGCCCAAACGCTACATGGTCGATCTGCACCACGTTGTCGCGCGGGACAAATACATTGCCAACACCCACGTCGCCACGGCCGGTGGTGCGGTGGCGTCCATTGTGCTGGCGATTCTGGTGCATGGTTTTGGCCTGCATAACCGCATCCTCGGTTATGCACTGCTGTTGATGACGGCCGTGATGTTCGTCGGCGCGATCTTTGTTTACCTGCGTCGTCGCAACCCGCCGGCCCGGTTGTCCAAAGGTCCGTGGATGCGCCTGCCGAAAAGCCTGCTGGCGTTCTCGGTGTCGTTCTTCCTGTTGACCCTGCCGGTGGCCGGCATCCTTCCGGAAAACTTCGGTGGCTGGGTATTGGCAACGATCCTCGGCGTCGGCGTGCTCTGGGGCGTGTCGGAACTGTTCTTCGGCATGACTTGGGGCGGGCCGATGAAACACGCCTTCGCCGGTGCCTTGCATCTGGCCTGGCACCGTCGCTCAGAACGTTTTGGCGGCGGTCGTTCCACCGGCTTGAAGCCGCTGGATCTGAACGACCCGACCGCGCCACTGGGCGTGGAAAAACCCAAGGATTTCACCTGGAACCAACTGCTGGGCTTCGATGCCTGCGTGCAGTGCGGTAAATGCGAAGCGGCGTGCCCGGCCTTCGCTGCGGGTCAGCCGCTGAACCCGAAAAAGCTGATTCAGGACATGGTCGTCGGCCTGGCCGGTGGCACCGATGCCAAATTCGCTGGCAGCCCTTATCCAGGCAAGGCCATTGGCGAACACAGTGGCAATCCGCATCAACCGATCGTCAACGGTCTGGTGGACGCTGAAACCCTGTGGTCGTGCACCACCTGCCGCGCCTGCGTCGAGGAATGCCCGATGATGATCGAGCACGTCGACGCCATCGTCGACATGCGTCGCCATCTGACCCTGGAAAAAGGCGCGACCCCGAACAAGGGCGCCGAAGTCCTGGAAAACCTGATCGCCACCGACAACCCGGGCGGTTTTGCGCCGGGCGGGCGGATGAACTGGGCGGCGGATTTGAACCTGAACCTGCTCAGCGAGAAGAAATCCACCGACGTGCTGTTCTGGGTCGGCGACGGTGCCTTCGACATGCGCAACCAGCGCACCTTGCGCGCCTTCGTCAAAGTGCTGAAAGCGGCCAAGGTCGACTTCGCGGTGCTGGGGCTTGAAGAGCGCGACAGCGGTGACGTGGCCCGGCGTCTGGGCGACGAAGCGACCTTCCAGCTGTTGGCCAAACGCAACATTCAGACCCTGGCCAAGTACAGCTTCAACCGCATCGTCACCTGTGACCCGCACAGTTTCCACGTGCTGAAAAACGAGTACGGCGCCTTCGACGGCAACTACCTCGTGCAGCACCACAGCACCTACATGGCAGAGATCATTGGCGAAGGCGCACTGAATCTCGGCCAGCACAAAGGCAGCAGCGTGACCTATCACGATCCGTGCTACCTCGGCCGCTACAACGGTGAGTACGAGGCTCCGCGCGAAGTGCTGCGCGCCCTGGGCATCGAGATCAAGGAAATGCAACGCTCCGGTTTCCGTTCGCGCTGCTGCGGCGGTGGTGGCGGTGCGCCGATCACCGACATTCCGGGCAAGCAACGGATCCCTGACATGCGTATGGAAGACATCCGCGAGACGGGCGCCGAACTGGTGGCCGTGGGTTGTCCACAGTGCACCGCGATGCTTGAAGGCGTGGTCGAACCACGGCCGTTGATCAAGGACATCGCCGAACTGGTGGCTGATGCGCTGCTCGAAGACGCCGCGCCGGGAAAGCCTTCGGCACCGGCCAAACGTGAACCTGCGGAGGTGCATTGATGAGCGACATTATCCGCCGCGACCCACGCGCTGAATGGATCGCCCGCAACCGCTTGCACCCGTTGCACACGGCCATGCAACCGGCGCAACACAGCTGGATGGGGCCTAACGGCATCATCCGCAAGAATCCCCACGGGATCGGTTTTATCGGTCCCAACGGCATCAAGCGGATCGACCGCAGCGGCGCTCAACAGGGCGGGGCGACTAAACGCTCGGCCGCGGTTGAAGTGCAATTGCCGCTGCATCAAGTGCCGCAACCGGTGTTCTACATCAGCGTGGTGCCGGACATGGTCGGTGGCCGCTTGAGCAGCCACGACCGTGACTTGCTCGGCCTGGCCCATCAGTTGGCCGGCAAGGACGGCGCGGTACTGGCTGTGGTCTTTGGCGAACACAAGGAAAACGCCTTCGCCACGGCAGGCGTTGACCGCTTGCTGGTACTGGAAGGCGACGAATTCAGCGGTTATGCACCGGAACAACGGGTCCAGGGCTTGCGGGCTGTGGATAACCAATTCAGCCCCCGTCACTGGTTGCTGCCGGACAGCCGCAGCGGTGGCGGCGAACTGGGTCGACGCTTTGCCGCGGCACTGGGCGAGCGCCCGGCCACGCGGGTCTGGCAGGTCAAGGATCAGGAATGCATCGGCCGCGCCGGTGCTGGTTTGCAGGACCTTGCACGTCCGGTGGCACGCTTGATCCTGGCGGCTGCCGAATGCGCCGAACCGGTCAGCGAAACCCGTCACGAAGCGTTGCCGGTGGAGTTATCCACAGCGGTCGCTCGCAGCCTGTCGCGGATCGAAGATCTGGGCGCAGTGGCGGTGGACCCGGCGGCGATTCCGATGGCCGAAGCCGAGTTCATCTTCTCTGGCGGCAACGGGGTCAAGGACTGGGGACTTTTCCACAGGACGGCCGAAGCGTTGGGCGCGACCGAAGGTGCATCGCGGGTGGCGGTGGACGATGGTTTCATGGCGCGCGACCGGCAGGTCGGAGCGTCCGGCACCTGGGTCACGGCACGGGTTTACGTGGCGGTGGGCATTTCCGGGGCGATCCAGCACCTGCAAGGCATCGGTGCCTGCGACAAGGTGGTGGCGATCAACCTCGATCCTGGCTGCGACATGATCAAACGGGCCGACCTGTCGGTGATCGGTGAGAGCGCCGAGATTCTTCAAGCCTTGATCGATGCGGTAGAGGCTTACCGCAACGACGCCAAGCGCGATGCGGCTTAAGGGAAGGAAAGGGTTATGAGCACGAAAATCATCAGCCTGGTGTCCATCGGCGCCCACCCGACCTCCGGCCGGCCGCGCCGCGCCGAGCAGGACGCGCGGGCGGTGGAGCTGGGTCTGCAACTGGCTGGGGATAACCTGCAAGTGCTGCATGCCGGCGACGTCGCGGAACCGGCGCTGCGCGCTTATCTGGGCATGGGCCTGGAACAATTGCATGTGCTGGAGCAACCGGAAGGCGCCGATGCGCTGCCAGCGCTGACCGCTTATCTGCGCGATGCGGGCGCTCAAGTGGTGCTGACCGGCAGCCAGGCGGAAACCGGCGAAGGCTCGGGCATGTTGCCGTTCCTGCTGGCCGAAAGCCTCGGCTGGCCGCTGGTGGTGGGTTTGGCCCAAGTCGAATCCATCGACGGCGGTTCGGCGCTGGTGCTGCAGGCCTTGCCTCGCGGTCAGCGTCGTCGCTTGAAAGTGCGCCTGCCGTTTCTGGCGACTGTGGATAACGCAGCGCCCAAGCCTCGGCAGAGCGCCTACGGTCCGGCGCGGCGCGGGGTGTTGCAGGCGGATGAAGTTGAAGTGATCGACGATGAACTGCTGGCAGTGGCCACGCTGCAACCGGCCAAGCCACGGCCCAAACGCTTGAAAGTGATCAAGGCCAAGAGCGGTGCAGACCGCATGAAGGCCGCGACGGCCAAGGCCAGTGGCGGAGGCGGGCAAGTGCTCAAGGGCGTGACCGCGCAGGCGGGCGCTGAAGCCATTCTCAAGTTGCTGATTGAAGAAGGCGTGGTCCGTCAGGGTTGAGCGACTGCAACAACCGGTCATAAAACCGCCTGCCTGACCGGTTGTGACGCATCAACCTGCACGCCAAAAAGGTCGCTCGTATTCTGTGGAGCCACATCAATGGAAGTTGAATTTCGTCCGGCATTGCGCACGGATGCGCGCGAAATCGCTCGTTTGTTCCAGATTTCATCAGAGGGCGCCTCGGATTACATCTGGAGCCAGCTGGCGGAGCCCGGGCAGGATCTGCTGGAAGTGGGGGCCACTCGTTACGCCCGTGAAGATGTTGATTTCTCCTATCAGAACTGCCTGGTCGCAGAGGTAGAGGGACAGGTCATCGGCATGATGCACAGCTATGTGATGCGTCACGATCCGCTGGCGGCTCCCGTGACCGACCCGATCCTGGCGCCTTACGCCGACATGGAAATCCCCGATACCCTTTATATTTCGAGCCTGGCCCTGCATGAGGGGTGGCGCAACAAGGGGCTGGGTGTGCGCTTCCTGGAGCACGCTCAACAGCGCGCCGATCAACTGGAACTCGAAGGTCTGAGCCTGATCGACTATGCGGCGAATACCGGGGCCCGACGTTTCTATGAGCGCCAGGGTTTCAGCATTGTCAAAACCTGCCAGGTCGTTCCTCATCCGATGATTCGGGTGACGGGTGATGCCTATCTCATGCATCGGCCTTAAGGGTTCCCCGTTTTTGATGGTGCACATATCCGTTGCTGCGGTAATGGCGGCTGGCGGTTTCGCTTTTACAGCGAGTCACTTTGAAAAGCCCAAAGTAACCAAAGGCTCTTGCCCCTTTCGTTCGGCCCTTCGCCTAGGCTCAGGGTGCCCTCGCTCCGGTCCTGCTCCGTGGGCCCGCCGCCATCGGCCATCCATGGCCGGGGGCGGCTAACCCGGCATCCATGCCGGGTTGCCCACTGCGCAGAACCTCCACTCAGCCTCTCGAGGGGGCGAATACCGCAAAAGCAAAAGCGAGGCGGCCTACCGGCCGGCCTGGTCGGACGGGTACGTATTCCCCCTGTAGGAGCTGCCGAAGGCTGCGATCTTTTGATCTTGCTTTTGATCTTGATCTGCACGCCCCTTTCCCAGAGGCCGAACGCAGGTATTGTGCAGGGGGCACCGCGGCAGGGATGCCGCGGTAGCCGCCCCCGGCCATGGATGGCCGATGGCGGCGGGCCCCCGGAGCAATGCCGGAGTGAGGGCATGCCGAGCCTAAGCGAGGCACCGAATGGCGGGGCAAAGCGCTTTGGTTACTTTCGCGCTTTTCGAAAGTGACCCGCCGTAAGGGCGGAACCCTAAGTGGCCGTTACCGCGGCAATGGATATGTACTCCCAACACCAGGCCCCGACAGTGAATCTCTGTTACCCACAATCCCTGTTAGTGCTTCTGTGGATAACATGTTCGCCCCTCGCTACACCCCATGCCAATCAAGCCCTACAGCCCTCCGTACAAAAAACAACCAACCTAAGCCACGGTTTTTTCGGGCTTTTTCCACAGAGTAACGTCGCTCACTGGCCGATACTTGCCCCCAATCTCTGTTGGCGCTTCTGTGGATAAGATGTTTGCTGTCCGCTACAAGCCATATATAACGTGGCTTTCAGTGGGTTGATCAAATAATGCTCAATTTGAGGTTTTCCCTCGCTGATCCTCGTGCAAACCCCGAATTCTGCGGGCTTTCAGGGGTTTTCCACAGAACCTGCAAAGTTTCCCCCAAAGTCTGTTGGCGCTTCTGTGGATAAGGTGTTTGCCATCATCTGCACGCCATATAAAACGTGGCTTGTAAGCTTTCGGTTAAAAAACAACCAGTGCCTGGCTAAAACCCTGCTTCTGGATAAGTCACGGTTTTTTTTCGGTTTTTGTGAAGAGAATTGACTGCTCTTCCACAGTTGTCCCCATTAGCTGTGGGTGGAGATGTGGATAACTTGTTCGCTGAACCCTGTAAGCCACGGTCTGTATAGGCTCGAACGCGATAGATCAGATTTCATACAGGTCTAAGGCACTTCCTTGACTTCGATCTGTCGCCTGTCTTCACTTTCACGGCATAAGGACAGCCGTCTCTTATCCACATCTGGTTCAGGGAGAACGCGTGATGGATAGCCAGCGATATCGCTCGCACCCAAGCCCCTGCATGACCTGTGTTCCAGCGCCCGCCTCCCTGCTGCATAAACGAATTCATCGTCGCGCCGCCAATCAGCGCGCTCGCCTATAGCGCCTGAACTTTTATCCATGCCCAAACGCAGCTGCCATTGAGGCCCGACCGTGCCCGGTGACCAGTGTTGGTTCATCCATTGATTGCGGCAACCGCAGAGCTGCCCTATCTGCCTGAGAGGAAATGACCCATGACACGGATTGCTACGCCCATCAGCGACATCAAGGAACATTACGACGTGATCGTCATCGGCTCCGGCTACGGCGGCGGAATCGCGGCGTCGCGCCTGTCCCGGGCCGGCAAGCGGGTGTGCCTGTTGGAGCGAGGCCGGGAAATCCAGCCGGGCGAATACCCCAATACGATGCTGGCGGCTACCGAAGAGCTGCAAGTCCATGACCCGGACGGGCACATCGGCTCGCGCACCGGGCTGTTCGACCTGCACGTCAATGCCCAGCAGAACGTGGTGGTCGGTTGTGGCCTGGGCGGCACGTCGCTGATCAATGCGAACGTCGCGCTGGAGCCGGAACCCGGTGTGTTCGACGACCCACGTTGGCCGTTGGCGATACGGGAGCACCGCGACACTTTGCTCAAGGACGGTTTCGCCCGGGCTCGTGAGATGCTCAAGCCCAATCCGTACCCGAACGCCGCACCAAACCTGCCCAAGCTCGACGCCAACAAAAAGTCCGCTGAGTACCTCAAGCAAGACGCGCACTTCTACAAGCCGCCGATCAACGTGACCTTCGACAAATTGCCGAACAACCTCAACCACGTTGGCGTCGAGCAGTTGCCATGCAACCACTGCGGCGACTGCGTTTCAGGCTGTAACAACAAGGCCAAGAACACCACGTTGATGAATTACCTGCCCGATGCCTGGAACCACGGCGCAGAGATTTTCTGCCAGGCCGAGGTGCGGCATCTGGAGCGCGACGGTGATGGCTGGATCGTGCACTTCCAATACCTGGACAGCGGCCGCGAGAAATTCTCCGCGCCGACGCTGTTCGTCAAGGCCGACATTGTTGTGGTATCGGCCGGCACCCTGGGTTCCACCGAAATCCTCCTGCGCTCGCGGGATAAAGGTTTGTCGACGTCCAGTCAGCTCGGCGAAAACATGAGCGGCAACGGCGACATCCTCGGTTTCGGCCACAACTGTGATGAAACGATCAACGGCATCGGTTTTGGTGCGCATCCGGCCAAGGAAATGAAGCCGGTCGGCCCTTGCATCACCTCGATCATCGACATGCGCACCGAAGGCGACTGGCGCAGCCGCATGGTCATCGAAGAAGGTTCGATTCCCGGTGCGCTCGGCCGGCCCATGGTGCCGAGCATGGCGGCGTTTGCCGGATTGATTGGCAAACCCACCGATGACAGTTTCACCGGCAAGCTCAAGTATGCCGAGCGTGAAACCGAGAGCTTCCTGCGTGGCCCGTATCACGGCGCCCTGCACAACATGCAGACCTACCTGATCATGAGCCACGACGACGGCAAGGGTCGTATGGTGCTCGACAGCAAGGATCAACTGCGCATCGACTGGCCAGGCGTCGGCGAGCAGGAAAACGTGAAGATTGGCAACGACCGGCTGCACCAGAGCACCAAGGCATTGGGCGGGATCTGGGTCGAGAACCCGATCTGGACCGAGTTGCTCAAACACAGCATCGTTTCCGTTCACCCGTTGGGCGGTTGCGTGATGGGCGAGGATGCGGTGCAGGGCGTGGTCAACCACAAGGGCCAGGTGTTCAGCGGCGCCAGTGGCACTGATGTCTATGCCGGGTTGTACGTGACCGACGGAGCGGTGATTCCGACCTCCCTGGCGGTCAATCCGCTGCTGACCATCTCCGCCGTCAGCGAGCGCAACATGGGCCTGCTGGCCGCCGATCGCGGTTGGCATATCGACTACACGTTGCCTTCGGCACCGCGCAAAGCGGTGGCGCCGCCGACCCTCGGCGTGCAGTTCACCGAAACCATGACGGGCTATTTCTCCAAGGACTTCACCCAGCCTCAGGGCACCGATCTCAAACGCTATGAAGCGGCGGCCAAACGTGGCGAGTCGGACAACTCGCCGATTGAGTTCACCCTGACCATCACCGCCAACGATCTCAATCGCATGATCAGGGAGCCGCAACACGCCGCGACGCTGGTTGGCACGTTGAATGCGCCGGGCCTGTCACCGGAGCCACTGACCGCCAGCAACGGCGTGTTCAACCTGTTCGAGGAATATCAGGAACAGGTTGGCGTGCGGCACATGAATTACGACATGAAACTGACCGCCGAGGACGGCAGCGATTACTACTTCAGCGCGTTCAAGACCGTGCCCGAAGACAACGGCGTGCTGAACGTCTGGCACGACACCAGCACCCTCTACGTGACGCTGTATCGCGGGCCGGACAAGACGGGCGAGGTGATCGGCTCGGGGGTGATGCACATCGAGCCGGCCGATTTCGCCAAGCAGATGACCACCATGAAGGTGCTCAACGCGCGCAACGAACGCGAGCGCATTGAAGGGCTGGCGCGGTTCGGCAAGTTCTTCGCCGGCATCTTGTGGGAAAGCTACGGCGGGGTGTTCGCCGGTGACATCTACTTCAACCCCGATGCGCCGCCCCGGCAGAAACGTCCGTTGGACGCGCCGACGCCGAGTGTGCAGTTCTTCCAGACCGAAGACAGCGTCCAGCTACGCCTGACCCGCTATCAGAGCGGCAGCAAAGGGCCAGTGATGTTGGTGCATGGCTTGGGTGTGGGCTCGAATATTTTCTCCACTGACACCATCCAGACCAACCTGCTGGAGTACTTGTGCAAGCACGAGTACGACGTCTGGCTGCTGGATTTCCGGGTCAGCATTCTGATACCGGCCAGCAAGCATGAATGGAACGGCGATCAGATCGCCCAGTACGACTTCAAGGCCGCCATCGAGCAGATCCAGCAGGCAACCAAGGCGCCGGACGTGCAGTGCGTGGTGCATTGCTACGGCGCGACGACCTTCTTCATGTCGCTGTTGGCCGGGTTGCAGGGCGTGCGTTCGGTGGTCTGTTCGCAGATTGCCGCGGACACGGTGGTCGCCACGGCAACGGGGCTCAAGGCCGGTCTGCACCTTCCGGGGATGCTCGACGCCATCGGCATCAAATCCCTCACCGCTTATGCCGACAACAAGGAGAGCTGGTTCAACAAACTCTACGACAAGGCCCTCAACATCTACGCCCGCATTGAGGCTCAGGGCTACTGCACCAACCCGGTGTGCCACCGCATCACCTTCATGTATGCGTCGCTGTACCGCCACGACACGCTCAACGAAACCTTGCACGACAACCTGCATGAGCTGTTCGGCGAGTCGAACATGCAGACCTTCGAGCATCTGGCGCTGATCCTGCGCAAAGGCCATCTGGTGGACTTCAAGGGCCAGGACGTCTACATGCCGCACTTCGATCGGCTGACCATGCCGATCTGCTTCATCAGCGGTGAAGACAACCAGTGCTATTTGCCCGAAAGCACGCTCAAGACCTATGAGCGCGTGTGCAAAGTCCATGGGCCGGAACGCTACAGCCGGCATGTGGTGCCGGGTTACGGGCATATCGACTGCATGTTCGGCAAAAATGCAGTGGTCGATGTGTACCCGATCATCCTGCAACACCTGGAGAAAACGGCTCTCGGTTGACACTGCTTACCTGTGGCCTGGGGCTTGTTGTGGCGAGGGGGCTTGCCCCCGTTGGGCCGCGAAGCGGTCCAAAATCGGCAAATGCGGTCATTCAGGAACACCGCGATTGCAGGTTTCACGACTGCTTCGCAGCCGAACGGGGGCAAGCCCCCTCGCCACAAAAGCCTCTAGCCACAGGTATGTGCCCACTCAAGATTTGTTGGTGGATTGGGACAAAAAGGAAATGGATGCCATGGACAGTTACATCCGCTGGTTTCAACGCTTCATCTGGATAGGCATCGTGATGAACATGGTCTTCGCGATTCCGGCGCTGTTCGTGCCGGCGTTGCTGACCTCGATGCTCGGGATGCCGCCGCAACTCTCCGATCCTTGGCTGGAGAACGCCGGCATGTTGCTGGTGGGGATCAGCCTGTTTTACATGCCGTCAGGCTTCAACGCGCGCAAATACGTCGTGCATTCGTGGTTGTGCGTGTTGTCGCGACTGGTTGCCGTGGCGTTCTGGATCTACCTGATCAACACCAGCAACCAGGCCCAGGTGTTTGTGCCGATGCTGCTGGGCGATCTGAGCATGTTCCTGATCCTCGGGATTCTGCTGTACCTGGGCAGCGCGCCGGCCAATCGGCCCTGGGCGCTGCTTCGCGACGGCTGGCGTGAGTGGCGCGCAGCCTGGGCGCGACGCTGGCAGCGGCACAGCTTCAAGGTCGCCACACTGGTCGTGGTACTGGCATTGGGGTTTATCGGCTACGAAACCTGGTATCAGATGCTGCGGGTGGTACCGGCGGAGCAATACGCCTCCGACGAAGACCACTACAAATATGCCGCCATCGGCCTGGGCATCGAAGCGCGGATTCCCTATTACCTGTTCGCCGTTTTGCCGCAGATGTGCCCGGAAAAAATGCCGAAGCCCGGCGGCTACGAAGTCTTCGGTTTCCTCTACGAAAACGGCAAGGACCTGCCCATCGGCATGGCCAAGCGGCAGATCGGCTACCCGACCGTGGAGCCCAACTGCGCCCTGTGCCACACCGGCTCCTACCGGGCCAATGCCAGCGATGTCGCCATCCCGGTGGCCTCCGCGCCGGCCAATACCCTGCAACTGCAGGCCTTTCAGTGGTTCGCCTACGATTGCGCGAGCGACCCGAAATTCACCACCGACGCGGTGATGACCGCGATCAACAGCAAGTTCCAGCTCGGTTTTTTCGAGCGCCTGTACAACCGTTATCTGATCATCCCGATGGCCACGAGCGCACTGGTCAAGCAGAAGCAAGCCTATGCCTGGCAGCAACTGCGCGCACCGCAGGGTCCGGGGCGCACCGACACCTTCAACCCGACGAAAATGGTGGTGTTCGGCTTCCCGGATGACTCGACCATCGGCACCGTCGATTTGCCGCAGGTCTGGAACCAGAAACCCCGGGAGTCGCTGTACCTGCACTGGGACGGCAACAACAACGACATCCATGAGCGCAACTACGCGGCGGCCATGGCCGTTGGCGCGACGCCGGAGTCTGTGCTGCCGGACAGTTTCAACCGGGTGACCAATTGGTTGCTGGGCCACAAGGCGCCGGCCTGGCCGTTCGCGCTGGATCAGGCCAAGGTCGCCCGGGGCAAGCCGGTCTGGGAAAACAACTGCGCCGGTTGCCATGATTTCGGCCGCACCGACACCGGCCAGGTCACCACCAACATCGATGAACTGGGCACCGATCCCCATCGGCTGAACTCGTTCACCAGCGGTTTAGTGACAGCCTTCCACGGCTTCAAGAAAGCGCCGTTCGACTTTGGCGCCTACCGCAAGACCCAGAGCTACAGCAACACGCCCACCGACGGCATCTGGTTGCGTGCGCCGTACTTGCACAACGGTTCGGTGCCGACCCTGTGGGATTTGCTGCAACCACCGGAAAAAAGGCCGCTGGTGTTCTTCACCGGTTCCGACATTTACGACCAGGACAAGGTCGGCTTTGTCACCAGTGGCGAGCAAATGAAAGCCTCGGTGGACTTCAAATACGACACGCGCCTGGAGGGCAACCACAACGGTGGCCACCTGTACGGCACGCAGCTGTCGGAACTCGATAAACGAGCGCTCATCGAGTACATGAAAACCCTGTGATTCCACTACGGATGGAGGTAAACGACATGTCATTGGTCAGTCATTGGGAACACGAGTACGACAAGGTCAAGCTGCGCCTGCATGGCTTGTTCACCCGCCTGGAAATGGCCTGGAAGAAGCTCGTCAGCGAGCTTGAACCGCAGGAGTACCAGGCCATCGTCGCGCTACTGCAACGGGGGCACGATCAGGCGCAATACGTGCTCAAGCACGGCGACTTGCCGGACGATCAACCGAGTGTGCCGTGGGAGTTGGCCCATGGCTTGTCGATCCTGCACATTGGTAATGCCAGCCCCTTGCCGCAATCGGTGGACGAGCTGCAAACCCGGGTACTCAAGGACGGCAGCCTGCTCGGTTGTCGCAAATGGGAGCTGCTGGATCTGTTGTGGAGCGAGGCGCTACTGAAGTGGATCGAGAACCTGCGGCATCACGCGCCGTTCGCCACCAACCCGGCGCTGATGCGCATGGACAGTGACGTGACGCTGGCCATTGCCGGTGACTGGGGCACCGGGCCGTTCGACAGCCATGCCCCGGCGGTGGCGGTGGCCAGCCAGATGCAACTGGCCCAGGCCGACTTCACCATCCATTTGGGGGATGTGTATTACGCCGGCACCCGCTCCCAGGAAGACGTCGACATGGTCGGCTGGCCCATGGGCAAGCAAGGCTCGTTCACCCTCAACTCCAACCACGAGATGTACAGCGGTGCCCATGGCTACTTCAAGGAACTGGCCAAGCGTTTTCCGGCGCAGCAGGGCACCAGTTATTTTGCGTTATACAACGATGACTGGCTGGTGATCGGGCTCGACACGGCTTATGCCTCGGATCCGATTAACCTGTACATGGACGGTGCGCTGAACAAGCAGCAGATCGTCTGGATGAAAGACCTGCCCCAACGCAAGAAGATCATGGTGCTCAGTCACCATCAGGGCTTCGACATTACCGGGCACGACAAGACCGCGTTGTATAAGCCGGTGTGCGATGCCTTGGGACGCGAGCCGGATTACTGGTATTGGGGGCACTTGCACAATGGCATCTGCTACGCCACTCAAGGTGGCTTGCATGCGCGCTGCGCCGGGCATGGGGCGATTCCCTACGGCAATGCCAGTGAGCTGAACGGGCATTCGCGGGTGCTGTGGTCGGAAACGCAGAATGCGCGGGATGAGGCGTACCCTGATCGGGTGCTGAACGGTTATGTGAAGGTGCGGCTGGTGGGGGAGAACATCGAAGAGACGTTTATTGGCGAGGATGGGTCGGTGCGGTGGTCTTCAATTTAGCGGGGAAGGATCGTTCCCACGCGGAGCGTGGGAACGATCAGATCTTGATTAACCCTGAACCGGCACGCCTTTGAGGTATGGCGCAGGCTCGGCCCCAAGATTGTTCAGCAGGCGCTCGCTGTACCAGTCCACAAAGTTCACCACACCGAACTCATAGGTCTTGGAGTAAGGCCCAGGCTGGTAGGCAGTGGAGTTGATCCCGCGCTGGTTCTCTTCGGCCAGGCGACGGTCCTGGTCGTTGGTCGCATCCCAGACCTGGCGCATGCGCTCCACGTCGTAGTCCACGCCTTCGACTGCGTCCTTGTGCACGATCCACTTGGTGGTGACCATGGTTTCCTGAGCGCTGATTGGCCACACGGTGAACACGATGATGTGGTCGCCCATGCAGTGGTTCCACGAGTGCGGCAGGTGCAGGATGCGCATCGAGCCCAGGTCCGGGTTCTTGATACGGCCCATGAGTTTGGCGCAGCCCTGTTTACCGTCCATGGTCATCGACACGGTGCCCTTGAGCAGCGGCATGCGCACGATGCGGTTACGCAGGCCGAAACTGGCGTGGGCGTAAGGGATCTTCTCGGCTTCCCAGGCAGCGGCGGAAGCGGCTACGTGGTCCTTGAAGGCCTGGTCGGCACGCGGGTCGGTGACGTCGTCCCATTCCAACAGAGTTTTCAGCAGTTCCGGGTGCGACGCGTTGCAGTGGTAGCACTCGCGGTTGTTTTCCAGCACCAGTTTCCAGTTGGCCTTTTCCATCAAGTGTGGTTTGCACCGCCACCTTGGTGTTCTCCATGTCGTACGGTTCCATGTAATGGCTGAGCGTCGACAGGAAGTCATCAATGGCTGGCGGGTTTTCTGCCAGGCTGATGAAGATGTAACCGCCGGCGGTCTTCACGTTCACCGGCTTGAGGCCGTATTGCTTCATGTCGAAGTCGGCGCCCATTTCGGTGCCGGCGAACAGCAGGCGACCGTCCAGCTCGTAAGTCCACTGGTGGTAGTGGCAGACCAGTTTGGCGACCTTGCCTTTTTCACTGGTGCACAGCCGTGAACCACGGTGACGGCAGACGTTGTGGAACGCATGGACCACGCCATCGGCGCCACGAATCACGATGATCGGGTTCTTGCCGACTTGCAGGGTCAGGTAGTTGCCCTTGGTCGGGATCTCGCAGGTCATGCCGGCGATCAACCACTCTTTCTGGAAGATTTCCTGCATGTCGATATCAAACAGCCGCTCGTCAGAGTAAAACGGCTGCGGCAGCGAGAAAGTGCGCTCGCGCTCTTGCAGCATCTGCGCGGTGGCCTTGCGTGCGGGTTCCAGTGGATCGCCCAGGCTCAGGGTAGTGGTGACGTCCATCATTTAATCCTCAAGGCCATTCTGTGTGGCCGGCGAAAGTGGCTATGTGGCCGGTGTAGCGGGGTTGGGCGGGCAGGTCCGGCGCATGAAGTCCTGATCCTGCGTTGCCGCTCCTCCCCATAGCTAGCTATGAGTCGTCGCGGCGCCTTGGCTCAGAACTTCACGCATCCGAACCTGCTCCACCCAACCCCGCTACACCGGCCACCGGTTTGCTACGCAAGGTGTAAAGGTTGTGTCTTGGTATGGGGCGAGTGTGGGGCCGGCGCGCACCAGAACCTTATCCATGGGCGACATGGCCCAATCTGTTCCCGACGCGCAACCCCCGGTAATTGGGGGCTGGTCGCGATAAGTATGTGAATGTCGCAGATAGGTAAATGGCGGGGCTGCGCTATACGCAGAATCGCCAACATAGAGGCCGGTAGTCGGCCGTGGAGATCAGCATGTCCAATAGTTTCCTGAATCCGGTAACCACCCAGACCTGGGCCAATGGTCGGCACATCGTCCGTTGCGTCAAAGTCATCCAGGAAACCTGGGATGTGCGCACCTTCTGCTTTATGGCCGACCAGCCGATCCTGTTCTTCTTCAAACCCGGGCAGTTCGTCACCCTGGAGCTGGAAATCGACGGCGTGCCGATCATGCGCTCCTACACCATTTCCAGTTCGCCGTCGGTGCCGTACAGCTTTTCGGTGACCATCAAGCGCGTGCCGGGGGGCAAGGTCTCCAACTGGCTGCACGACACCCTGCACGAAGGCCAGGAGCTGGCGGTGCACGGGCCGGTCGGGCTGTTCAACGCCATGGACTTCCCGGCGCCGAAAGTGCTCTACCTCAGCGGCGGCGTCGGCATCACGCCATGCATGTCCATGGCCCGCTGGTTCTATGACACCAACGGCAATGTCGACATGGTGTTTATCCACAGCGCCCGCTCGCCCAAAGACATCATTTACCACCGCGAGCTGGAACACATGGCGTCGCGGATCGATAACTTCAGCCTGCACCTGATCTGCGAGAAGCACGGTCTGGGCGAGCCGTGGGCCGGTTATCGCGGTTACCTGAATCACAAGATGCTCGAATTGATGGCGCCGGACTTCCTCGATCGTGAAGTCTTCTGCTGTGGCCCGACCCCGTACATGAATGCGGTCAAGCGCATGCTCGAGGCGGCGGGTTTCGACATGAAGCGTTATCACGAAGAATCCTTCGGCGCGACGCCGCCGGAAGCCCGTGCTGACGCGGTGGAACAAGCCGAACAAGCAGCGGACGCGCCGGAAGTCGACGCGGCGGATCTGCACCAGGTGGAATTCACTGCCTCCGGCAAGAGCATCCGCGTGGCCCCGGGCGAAACCGTCCACGCCGCTGCCGCCAAACTTGGCCTGATGATCCCCAAGGCCTGCGGCATGGGCATCTGCGGCACCTGCAAGGTGATGAAGCTTGCCGGCGAAGTGGAAATGGAGCACAACGGCGGGATTACCGAGGAAGACGAAGCCGAAGGGTTCATCCTGTCATGCTGCAGTGTGCCGAAGGGTGACGTGCGGATTGAGTATTGATCGGTCGAGATGATCGTTGAATAACCTCTGCAGGAGCTGCTGAAGGCTGCTCCTGCAGAGGGCATGCTTCAATCAATCGACAAACAGATCTGGCATCAGTTGGTCGGTGGAATCAGGCGCAAACCGATACCCTTCAAAATCCGTCACCCCATGCTCGCCCAAAATCTCCTCATCGATCAGCAGCCGCCCGGTAATGCTGCGACCGCTGCTGTTCAGAATCGCATAGGCGGCATCCGCCATGATCGCCGGCGTGCGGGCATGTTTGAAAGACTCGCGCGACCCTAGTTGAAACTCGATGGCGGCCGTGGCGATCATCGTCTGCGGCCACAGGGAATTGACGCTGATGCCATAGGCGGCGAATTCCTCGCTCATGCCCAGGGTCAGCATGCTCATGCCGTACTTGGTGACGGTGTAGGGGCTGTATTGGGCAAACCACTTGGTCGCAAGGTTCAGCGGCGGCGACAGGTTGAGGATGTGGCCAGCGGTTTTTTTCAGATAGGGCAAGGCGGCCTGGCTGCACAGCAGCACGGCGCGGGTGTTGATCTGGTGCATCAGGTCGAAGCGCTTGAGTTCGATGTGTTGCACGCCGGTCAGCTTGATCGCCCCGGCATTGTTGACCAGCGCGTCGATGCCACCGAAATGTTCGCAGGCGTCAGCCATCGCGTGGCGCACAATGGCTTCATCGCGCACATCCACCTCCAGTGCCAGCGCCTTACCGCCCGCAGCTTCGACTTCCGCCGCCACGCTGAAGATGGTGCCGGGCAGTTTGGGGTGAGGGGCGGCGCTTTTCGCGGCAATCACGATGTTGGCCCCATCGCGCGCGGCCCGCAGCGCAATCTCACGACCAATCCCGCGACTGGCGCCGGTGATGAACAGGGTTTTGCCTTGTAGTGACATGCGTACGCTCCTGATCGTTGTTATCTGAGCGGAGGCTCGACAAACAATGTAGACCAAGTCAGTGGCGCAGGAGGAAGGGGGAGCGTGCAAGCCTGTGGTGAGGGAGCAAGCTCCCTCGCCACAAAAGTTGGTGGGGTGTCAGGCTGCCATTACGTGCCGAATATCTGTGGCCAACTCCCGCACGCGCTCTTCTTCGGTGTCCCAGGAGCACATGAACCGCGCGCCGCCGTTGCCGATGAAGGTGTAGAAGCGCCAGCCCTTGGCTGTCAGTGCGGCAATGGCCGGTTCCGACAGTTGCAGGAACACGCCGTTGGCCTGCACCGGGAACATCAGCTCCACGCCAGGAATGTCGCTCACCAGCTCGGCCAGCAACTGCGCGCAATGGTTGGCGTGGCGGGCGTATTTGAGCCAGGCGTCGTTTTCCAGAATCCCGACCCAGGGGGCTGAGAGAAAACGCATTTTCGACGCCAGTTGCCCGGCCTGTTTGCAGCGGTAGTCGAAGTCTTCAGCCAGTGTGTGGTTGAAGAACAGGATCGCCTCGCCCACCGCCATACCGTTCTTGGTGCCGCCGAAGCACAACACGTCCACCCCGGCTTTCCAGGTCAGGTCGGCTGGCGAGCAGCCCAGGTATGCACAGGCATTGGAGAAACGTGCGCCGTCCATGTGCAGGTTCAGGCCCAGTTCTTTACAAGTGACGCTGATGGCGCGGATTTCTTCCGGGGTGTACACGCTGCCGACTTCAGTGGCCTGGGTCAGGGTGACGACGCGCGGTTTGGGGTAGTGAATGTCCTGGCGCTTGAGGGCGATTTCGCGGATCGATTCCGGCGTCAGCTTGCCGTTTTCGGTACGGGCGATGAGCAGTTTTGAGCCGTTGGAGAAAAACTCCGGCGCGCCGCATTCGTCGGTTTCGACGTGGGCGGTTTCCGAGCAGATCACGCTGTGGTAACTCTGGCACAACGATGACAGGGCCAACGAGTTGGCCGCTGTGCCGTTGAAGGCGAAGAACACTTCGCAGTCGGTTTCGAACAGTTTGCGGAAATCGTCGGACGCGCGTGCGGTCCACTCATCGTCGCCGTAAGCACGTTGGTGGCCGTGGTTGGCCTGTTCCATGGCGGCCCAGGCTTCAGGGCAGATACCGGAATAGTTGTCGCTGGCGAATTGTTGGCTCTTATCGGTCATGGCCGGCTTCCGTGGTCGAGGCTCTTATGGTGAAGAGCATCGTGGTCAATGATGGTGCGCACTTTACCGAAGATCGTCCGGGGAGCACACGGGATGATGCTGTCAGAAAAATACAAAGACGACGGGCAATTATGCACATGACTCCAAGGGATGGGGCACTGGATCTGCTCAAGTGGCTGGCGCTACTGAGTATGGTGCTCGATCACCTGCGATATGTCGGTTACTCCATCGATCTGCTGTATGTGCCGGGCAGATTGGCGTTCCCGTGGTTCTGCCTGGCGATGGCGGCGAACTTGTCGCGGGCACAGGCAGTAACGACCGACGGCCAATGGCGCTACCTCGGTTGGTTGTTGCTGTTTAGTGCCCTGAGCGAAATTCCCTACCGGTTATACATCCCTGACCACGACACCTTGAACGTGTTGCCCACGCTTACCCTCGGTTTATTGGTGGCCCGGGGCTGGCAGCACGAGGCAGTTCAGTCGCGACTGTTGGCGGCGGCTGCCTTGTTGCTGGCGGCACTGTTCCCGCAGCGACTGATGTTCGGTTTCTTCGGCGTGCTGTTGCCGCTGGCGATGCTGCTGGTGATCAGGCGTCCCTGGTATTTCAGCCTGCTGCCGGGGTTGGTGTGCCTGGCGGCCAATCAGTGGCAAGTGCTGTATTCCGCTGCCCGGTTCGGCAGCGGTGCGGCGATCCTCGGCATTGCCGTTTGTCTGATTGCGCCATTGTCGGGCCTGCTGCTATTGCGACATGCCCAAGGCATCCAGCCACCGCCGATGCGCCGCTGGGCTTATGCACTTTATCCCGGGCATTTCCTCGCACTTCTGGCTTTGCGCCAACTCATCGCCTGACCCCCGTCCTCTGTGGCGAGGGAGCTTGCTCCCGCTGGGCTGCGCAGCAGACCCAAACCCAGCGCATGCGGTTAGCCAGTTAGATCGAATTTGTCGGTTTTACGACGGCTTCGCAGTCGAGCGGGAGCAAGCTCCCTCGCCACAGGGAGGTTCGTCCCGTCACCCATTTCGGCCCATGTCGTAAACGCACCTTTGCGTGGCGTCCATAGGCATTTGACCTGTCTGCGCCGGTCATACCATCGCATCCAAAGGGCACTGCCGTAACGCCAGTGCCTTACCGAGACGAATGGCGCATAGATGCCGCTGGGAGAGACGCGATGTTCAGCAAGCAAGACCAGATCAAAGGTTACGACGATGCACTGCTGGCGGCGATGAATGCCGAGGAGCAACGCCAGGAAGATCACATCGAGCTGATCGCGTCAGAGAACTACACCAGCAAGCGCGTGATGGAAGCGCAAGGCAGCGGCCTGACCAACAAATACGCCGAAGGCTATCCGGGCAAGCGCTACTACGGTGGCTGCGAGCACGTCGACAAGGTCGAAGCCCTGGCCATCGAACGCGCCAAGCAACTGTTCGGTGCCGATTACGCCAACGTTCAGCCGCACTCCGGTTCTTCGGCCAACAGCGCCGTGTACCTGGCCCTGCTGCAAGCCGGCGACACCATCCTGGGCATGAGCCTGGCCCATGGCGGCCACCTGACTCACGGCGCCAAGGTGTCGTCCTCGGGCAAACTGTACAACGCCGTGCAGTACGGCATCGACACCAAGACCGGGCTGATTGACTACGACGAAGTTGAGCGCCTGGCCGTTGAATGCAAGCCGAAGATGATCGTCGCCGGGTTCTCTGCCTACTCCAAGACCCTCGACTTCCCACGCTTCCGTCAGATCGCCGACAAGGTCGGTGCGCTGCTGTTCGTCGACATGGCTCACGTTGCCGGTCTGGTCGCTGCTGGCCTGTACCCCAATCCGCTGCCTTACGCTGACGTAGTGACCACCACCACCCACAAGACCCTGCGCGGTCCGCGTGGTGGCCTGATCCTGGCCAAGGCCAACGAAGAAATCGAGAAGAAACTCAACGCTGCCGTGTTCCCCGGTGCCCAGGGCGGCCCGCTGATGCACGTCATCGCCGGTAAAGCCGTGTGCTTCAAGGAAGCGCTGGAGCCTGGCTTCAAGGTTTACCAGCAACAAGTGATCGACAACGCCCAGGCCATGGCCGGCGTATTTATCAAACGCGGCTACGATGTAGTGTCCGGCGGTACCGATAACCACCTGTTCCTGGTCAGCCTGATCCGTCAGGGCCTCACCGGCAAAGAGGCGGACGCTGCACTCGGTCGCGCCCACATCACCGTGAACAAGAACGCTGTGCCGAACGATCCACAGTCGCCGTTCGTGACCTCCGGCCTGCGTATCGGCACCCCGGCGGTGACCACTCGCGGCTTCAAGGTTGCCCAGTGCACGGAACTGGCCGGCTGGATCTGCGACATCCTCGACAACCTCGGCGACGCCGATGTCGAGGCCAATGTCGCCAAGCATGTGGCAGCCCTGTGCGCGGACTTCCCGGTTTATCGCTGAGCGCGGTTTTGGAGTAAATGACTATGCAACGCTATTCGGGCTTCGGCCTCTTCAAACACTCCCTCAGCCATCATGAAAACTGGCAGAAGATGTGGCGCACGCCGACCCCGAAAAAGGTCTATGACGTGGTCATCGTCGGCGGTGGCGGGCACGGTCTGGCGACCGCCTACTACCTGGCCAAGGAACATGGCATCACCAACGTGGCCGTGGTCGAGAAAGGCTGGCTGGGCGGCGGTAACACCGCGCGCAACACCACCATCGTGCGCTCCAACTACCTGTGGGACGAGTCGGCTCACTTGTACGAACACGCCATGAAACTGTGGGAAGGCCTGTCCCAGGACCTGAACTACAACGTGATGTTCTCCCAGCGTGGCGTCTACAACCTGTGCCACACCCTGCAGGACATTCGTGATTCCGAGCGTCGGGTCAGCGCCAACCGCCTCAACGGCGTGGACGGTGAACTGCTCGATGCCAAACAAGTAGCCGACGAGATTCCGTACCTCGACTGCTCGAAAAACACTCGCTACCCGGTGATGGGCGCAACCGTCCAGCGTCGCGGCGGCGTGGCCCGTCACGATGCCGTGGCGTGGGGCTTTGCCCGTGCCGCCGACGCCTTGGGCGTGGACCTGATCCAGCAGACCGAAGTGATCGGTTTCCGCAAGGAAAACGGCGTGTGTATCGGTGTTGAAACCAACAAGGGCTTCATCGGCGCCAAGCGCGTCGGCGTGGTGACTGCCGGTAACTCCGGGCACATGGCCAAACTCGCCGGTTTCCGTCTGCCGATCGAATCTCATCCGCTGCAAGCGCTGGTGTCCGAGCCGATCAAGCCGATTATCGACAGCGTGATCATGTCCAACGCCGTACACGGTTACATCAGCCAGTCCGACAAGGGCGACCTGGTGATCGGCGCCGGTATCGACGGCTACAACGGCTACGGCCAGCGTGGTTCGTACCCGGTGATCGAACACACCATTCAGGCCATCGTCGAGATGTTCCCGGTGCTGTCGCGCGTACGCATGAACCGTCAGTGGGGCGGCATCGTCGACACCACCCCGGACGCGTGCCCGATCATCTCGAAAACCCCGGTACCGAACATGTTCTTCAACTGCGGTTGGGGCACCGGTGGCTTCAAGGCCACACCTGGCTCGGGCAACGTGTTTGCCGCCAGCCTGGCCAAGGGTGAAATGCACCCATTGGCTGCACCTTTCTCCATCGACCGTTTCCATAGCGGTGCGTTGATCGACGAACACGGCGCTGCAGCAGTCGCCCACTAACAGGAGAAATCCCTATGTTGCATATCTTCTGTCCTCACTGTGGCGAACTGCGCTCCGAAGAGGAATTCCATGCATCCGGCCAGGCGCACATCCCGCGCCCACTGGACCCGAACAGCTGCACCGACGAGGAGTGGGGCGACTACATGTTCTTCCGCGACAACCCTCGCGGTCTGCACCACGAGCTGTGGGATCACGTCGCCGGTTGCCATCAGTACTTCAACGTCACCCGTGACACCGTGACCTACGAGATTCTCGAAACCTACAAGATCGGCACCAAGCCGCAGTTCACCGACAAGACCGACAGCCCGAAAGCGGCCGCCACGGCTCTGGGAGAGAAGGTATGAGCCAGATCAATCGCCTGTCCAACGGCGGACGCATCGACCGCAACAAAGTGCTGAGCTTCACCTTCAACGGCCAGGTCTACAAAGGCTTTGAAGGCGATTCCCTGGCTGCAGCGTTGCTGGCCAACGGTGTCGACATCATCGGCCGCAGCTTCAAGTACTCGCGTCCACGCGGCATCTTCGCCGCCGGCGCCGAAGAGCCGAACGCTGTGCTGCAGATCGGTGCGACCGAAGCCACGCAGATCCCGAACGTACGCGCCACGCAACAAGCGCTGTATCAAGGCCTGGTTGCCACCAGCACCAACGGCTGGCCAAGCGTGAACAACGACATGATGGGGATTCTCGGCAAGGTCGGCGGCAAGCTGATGCCGCCGGGCTTCTACTACAAAACCTTCATGTACCCGCAATCGTTCTGGATGACTTACGAGAAGTACATTCGTAAGGCAGCAGGTCTTGGCCGTTCGCCGACCGAGAACGATCCGGACACCTACGACTACATGAACCAGCACTGCGACGTGCTGATCGTCGGCGCTGGCCCTGCGGGTCTGGCGGCTGCACTGGCGGCTGCCCGTAGCGGTGCGCGTGTGATCCTGGCCGATGAGCAGGAAGAGTTTGGCGGCAGCCTGCTCGATTCCCGCGAAAGCCTCGACGGCAAGCCTGCCACCGAGTGGGTCGCCAGCGTCATCGCAGAACTGAAAAACACCCCGGACGTGCTGCTGTTGCCGCGCGCCACGGTCAACGGTTACCACGACCATAACTTCCTGACCATTCACGAGCGCCTCACCGATCACCTCGGTGACCGTGCCCCGATTGGCCAGGTGCGTCAGCGCATCCACCGGGTTCGCGCCAAGCGTGTGGTGCTGGCGACCGGCGCTCATGAGCGTCCACTGGTTTACGGCAACAACGACGTGCCGGGCAACATGCTCGCCGGCGCTGTGTCGACTTATGTACGTCGCTACGGCGTGGCACCGGGCAAGAAACTGGTGCTGTCGACCAACAACGACCACGCCTACCGCGTTGCCCTGGACTGGCTCGACGCCAGCCTGCAAGTGGTGGCCATCGCCGACGCCCGCAGCAACCCGCGCGGTGCGCTGGTGGAAGAAGCGCGCGCCAAAGGCATCCGCATCCTGACCGGCAGCGCCGTGATCGAGGCCCGTGGCAGCAAGCACGTGACCGCCGCTCGTGTTGCCGCGATTGATGTAAAAGCACACACCGTGACCAGTCCGGGCGAGTGGCTCGATTGCGACCTGGTCGCCAGTTCCGGCGGTTACAGCCCAGTGGTTCACCTGGCGTCGCACCTGGGTGGCAAGCCGATCTGGCGTGAAGATATCCTCGGTTTCGTACCGGGCGAAGCACCGCAAAAACGCGTATGCGTCGGTGGCATCAATGGCGTCTACAGCCTCGGCGATTCGCTGGCCGATGGTTTTGAAGGCGGTGCTCGCGCTGCCAGCGAAGCCGGTTTCGGCAAGGTCGAAGGCGTACTGCCCAAAGCCCTGAGCCGTCTGGAAGAGCCGACTTTGGCGCTGTTCCAGGTGCCTCACGAAAAAGCCACTGCCCGTGCGCCGAAGCAATTCGTCGACCTGCAGAACGACGTCACCGCTGCCGCCATCGAACTGGCGACCCGCGAAGGCTTCGAGTCGGTCGAGCACGTCAAACGCTACACCGCATTGGGCTTCGGCACCGATCAGGGCAAGCTCGGCAACGTCAACGGCCTGGCCATTGCCGCCCGTTCGTTGAACGTGACCATCCCGCAGATGGGCACCACCATGTTCCGTCCGAACTACACGCCGGTGACTTTCGGCGCCGTGGCCGGCCGTCACTGTGGGCACATCTTCGAGCCGGTGCGTTTCACCGCGCTGCATCACTGGCACGTGAAGAACGGTGCTGAATTCGAAGACGTCGGTCAGTGGAAACGTCCTTGGTACTTCCCGAAAAACGGTGAAGACCTGCACGCTGCGGTAAAACGCGAATGCAAAGCCGTGCGCGACAGCGTCGGCCTGCTGGACGCTTCGACCCTGGGCAAGATCGACATCCAGGGCCCGGATTCGCGCGAGTTCCTCAACCGCATCTACACCAACGCCTGGACCAAGCTCGACGTGGGCAAGGCCCGTTACGGCCTGATGTGTAAAGAAGACGGCATGGTGTTCGACGACGGCGTGACCGCATGCCTGGCCGACAACCATTTCGTGATGACCACCACCACCGGCGGCGCTGCACGCGTGCTGCAATGGCTGGAAATCTACCACCAGACCGAATGGCCAGACCTGAAGGTGTACTTCACTTCCGTGACGGATCATTGGGCAACCATGACCCTGTCCGGGCCGAACAGCCGCAAGCTGCTCAGCGAAGTCACCGACGCCGATCTGGGCAACGATGCCTTCCCGTTCATGACCTGGAAAGAAGCCCTGGTCGGTGGCGTACCGGCGCGGATATTCCGGATTTCGTTTACCGGTGAGCTGTCGTACGAAGTCAACGTGCAGGCCGACTACGCCATGGGCGTGCTCGAGAAAATCGTCGAGGCCGGCAAGAAATACAACCTGACCCCGTACGGCACCGAAACCATGCACGTACTGCGGGCCGAGAAGGGCTTCATCATCGTCGGTCAGGACACTGACAGCTCGATGACCCCGGACGACCTGAACATGGGCTGGTGTGTCGGTCGCACCAAACCGTTCTCGTGGATCGGCTGGCGTGGCATGAACCGCGAAGACTGCGTGCGTGATCAACGCAAACAATTGGTTGGTCTGAAGCCGATCGATCCGACCAAGTGGCTGCCCGAAGGTGCGCAACTGGTGTTCAACACCAAGCAAACCATCCCGATGACCATGGTCGGTCACGTGACTTCCAGTTACCTGCACAACTCCCTGGGCTATTCGTTTGCCATGGGCGTGGTGAAAGGCGGCTTGAAGCGCATGGGTGAGCGGGTGTTCGCACCGCTGGCCGACGGCAGCGTGATCGAGGCGGAAATCGTTTCTTCGGTGTTCTTCGATCCGAAAGGCGATCGCCAGAACGTCTAACACCACAGTACCTGTGGGAGCGTGGCTTGCCCGCGATGAACGATAACGCGGTGCCTCAGGCAGACCGAGTTGCTCCCATCGCGGGCAAGCCCGCTCCCACAGGGATACGAATACAGGAAAGGTGCTTTATGACCGCAGCCAATGTTTACCAACAACGCCCAACCACTGGGGCCAAGGCCGAGTCGTCGCTGCATCATGCCGACCTCGCCAGCCTGGTGGGCAAGGGTCGCAAGAACGCCGGTGTGATCGTGCGTGAGAAAAAACTCCTCGGTCACCTGACCATTCGTGGCGATGGCCACGACGCGGCGTTCGCCGCTGGCGTGCACAAGGCCCTTGGCCTGGAATTGCCGCCTGCGCTGACCGTGGTCATCAAAGGCGAAACCAGCCTGCAATGGATGGGGCCGGATGAATGGCTGCTGATCGTCCCGACCGGTGAAGAATTCGCCGCCGAGAAAAAACTCCGTGAAGCGCTGGGCGACCTGCACATCCAGATCGTCAACGTCAGCGGTGGCCAGCAGATCCTCGAACTCAGCGGCCCGAACGTACGCCAGGTGCTGATGAAGTCCACCAGCTACGACGTGCACCCCAACAACTTCCCGGTGGGCAAGGCTGTCGGCACGGTGTTCGCCAAGTCGCAACTGATGATCCGCCACACCGCCGAAGACACTTGGGAACTGCTGATTCGTCGCAGCTTCTCGGATTACTGGTGGTTGTGGTTGCAGGATGCGGCCGCCGAATACGGCCTTAGCGTTCAGGCGTAACGATCGTTCCCATCTGTGGTGAGGGAGCTTTTGTGGCGAGGGGGCTTGCCCCCGTTGGGCTGCGAAGCGGCCCTAAAACCTCAGAACGCGGTTTGTCAGGCAGATTGAGTTGACTGGTTTACGACGGCTTCGCCGCCGAACGGGGGCAAGCCCCCTCGCCACAGGCAAGCCCCTTTCCACAAGGTCATCGCCAGTCTTCGCAGTCGTGTAGGTATTTTCGAACAGGAGTCACCGCACTATGAGCCGCGCCCCAGACACATGGATTCTGACCGCCGATTGCCCAAGCGTCCTCGGCACCGTGGATGCGGTGACCCGCTTTCTGTTCGAGCAGGGCTGCTACGTCACCGAGCACCATTCTTTCGATGACCGGCTCTCGGGCCGTTTCTTCATTCGCGTGGAATTCCGTCAGCCCGACGGTTTCGACGAACAAGCTTTTCGTGCAGGTCTGGCGGAACGTGGTGATGCCTTCGGGATGGTCTTTGAACTGACCCCGCCGCATCACCGGCCAAAAGTGGTGATCATGGTGTCCAAGGCCGATCACTGCCTCAACGACTTGCTCTACCGCCAGCGCATCGGTCAGTTGTCGATGGACGTGGTCGCCGTGGTCTCCAACCACCCGGACCTCAAGCCGTTGGCCGACTGGCATCAGATTCCGTACTACCATTTTCCGCTGGACCCGAACGACAAGCCGTCCCAGGAGCGTCAGGTCTGGCAGGTGATCGAAGAGGCCGGCGCCGAACTGGTGATTCTTGCCCGCTACATGCAGGTCCTGTCGCCAGAGCTGTGCCGCAAGCTCGATGGCAAGGCGATCAATATCCACCACTCCCTGCTGCCGGGTTTCAAGGGCGCCAAGCCGTATCACCAGGCCTACAACAAAGGCGTGAAACTGGTCGGCGCTACGGCGCATTACATCAACAACGACCTGGATGAAGGCCCGATCATCGCCCAGGGCGTGGAGGCTGTGGATCACAGCCACTATCCCGAAGACTTGATCGCCAAGGGGCGTGATATCGAAGGGCTGACCCTGGCGCGGGCCGTGGGTTATCACATTGAAAGACGCGTGTTCCTTAACGCTAACAGGACAGTTGTTCTCTAGCGTTTTCACTGCCTGAAAAGATCGCATGGCTCTGTAGGAGCTGCCGAAGGCGGCGATCTTTTGATTTACCGAGCAATCAACGCGCCGCCGCTTCCTGGCGACGCGACCGCTACATAAAAACAACAGCGAGGTGAAAGCATGTCTGGTAATCGTGGTGTGGTGTATCTCGGCGCTGGCAAGGTCGAAGTACAGAAAATCGACTATCCCAAAATGCAGGACCCGCGCGGCAGGAAGATCGAGCACGGTGTCATCCTGCGCGTAGTTTCCACCAACATCTGTGGTTCCGATCAGCACATGGTGCGCGGTCGCACCACCGCTCAGACCGGTCTGGTGCTGGGCCACGAGATCACGGGTGAAGTGATCGAGAAGGGCAGCGGTGTCGAGAACCTGCAGATCGGCGACTTGGTGTCGGTTCCTTTCAACGTTGCCTGTGGCCGTTGCCGTTCGTGCAAAGAGCAACATACTGGCGTCTGCCTGAGCGTTAACCCGGCGCGTCCGGGCGGTGCCTATGGTTATGTCGACATGGGTGACTGGACCGGTGGCCAAGCCGAATACGCGTTTGTGCCGTATGCCGACTTCAACCTGCTGAAACTTCCAGATCGCGACCGGGCCATGGAAAAAATCCGTGACCTGACCTGCCTCTCCGACATCCTGCCCACCGGTTACCACGGCGCAGTGACTGCCGGCGTTGGCCCTGGCAGCACCGTGTACATCGCCGGGGCCGGCCCGGTTGGCCTGGCAGCTGCCGCTTCCGCTCGCCTGCTGGGTGCTGCGGTGGTGATCATCGGTGACGTCAACCCGATCCGCCTGGCCCATGCCAAGGCTCAGGGTTTCGAAATCGCCGACCTGTCGACAGACACCCCACTGCACGAACAAATCGCTGCACTGTTGGGCGAACCGGAAGTGGACTGCGCCGTCGATGCCGTAGGCTTCGAAGCTCGCGGTCACGGCCATGCCGGCGTGAAGCACGAGGCTCCGGCCACCGTACTCAACTCGCTGATGGGCGTGGTTCGCGTCGCTGGCAAAATCGGTATTCCTGGCCTGTACGTCACCGAAGATCCGGGTGCAGTGGATGCTGCCGCGAAAATGGGCAGCCTGAGCATTCGCTTCGGTCTGGGCTGGGCCAAATCCCACAGCTTCCACACTGGCCAGACCCCGGTGATGAAGTACAACCGCCAACTGATGCAAGCCATCATGTGGGACCGCATCAAGATTGCCGACATCGTGGGTGTCGAAGTCATCAGCCTCGACGACGCCCCGCGTGGTTACGGCGAGTTCGATGCGGGCGTGCCGAAGAAGTTTGTGATCGATCCGCACAAGTTGTTCAGCGCGGCGTAAGGCCTGGAGCAAGACGGAAAAAAGGGCGACAGTGATGTCGCCCTTTTTTTATGGCGAGTGGCACCAGAACCAAAGCGCAGCCGGTTCGGTCGTACCGTTCGTCGGTCGCGTCTCAGGAGGCGCGTTTTATAGGCGCCACCTGAGGAAAAATGCCCACGCAGACGAGGAACATGCTGGCGTACACCCGGTCCAATCAGCAGTTTTGCCGCCCCCCCGTTACCGGGCGGTTTTTCATGGCACAAGAGGATGTCTGGATGAACGTTTCACGCGGTTTTGCACTGGCATCGCTCATGGCTGTCGCTTCGTTGACGACGCTGGCCGCCAGCCCGGCCTTTGCACAGTTAAGCCTCAGCGATGCGGTCAAGGCGGTGTCGACGATGCAGGACGACGAGGATGTCGAGGGTGTCGAGGCCGATGATGTCGATGGCATCGTGGCGGCGGCGCCCAAGGCGGCCGGTTTGCTCAATACCCTGGGTTCGCAGCTCGACATCACCCCGGAGCAGGCCATCGGCGGTGCCGGTGCGATGCTGGGGCTGGCGAGGAATCAGCTCAGCGGCCAGGACTTCTCCGAACTGAGCAAAACCGTGCCGGGCCTCGCTCAGATCGCCGGCAACAGCGCGATCAGTGGTCTGACTGGCTTGGGTGGGCTGCTCGGCGCGGGCTCGGACAAGAATGCGTTGCTCGATGGCTTGCTGGGTAACGTCAAGGACACCAAGGACCTGAACAACGCCTTCAGCGCCTTGGGCATGGACACCGGGATGGTCGGCGTGTTTGCCCCGGTGATCCTGCAATACCTCGGTCAGCAAGGCGTTGCCGGTTCGTTGTTGCAAAACCTCGGCGGGATCTGGGGCACAGGCGCCGGTAGCTGAGTCAGCCCTCGGCGCGCAGTGCCTTGATGCGCCGGTCCTTCTCGATCCAGAGCTGGTTCACCCAGTTCTGGACGTATTCGCGAAACACCGGATCGTTTTCGTAATCGCCTTGCCACAGCGCCGGGTCCAGTTCCCGCGTCTGGATATCGATGATCACCTTGGGCACGTTACCGCTGATTAAATCCCAGAACCCCGGAATCTTCTGCTGCGGATACACCACCGTCACATCGAGAATGGCATCCAGCTGTTCGCCCATCGCCGCCAGCACGAACGCCACGCCGCCAGCCTTGGGCTTGAGCAGGTGGGTGAACGGTGATTGCTGTTGGGCGCTTTTCGCCGTGGTGTAGCGGGTGCCTTCCAGGTAATTGACCACCGTCACCGGTTGGCGCTTGTACAACTCACAGGCTTGTTTGGTAATCTCCAGGTCCTTGCCGGCCAGCTCCGGGTTCTTTGCCAGAAATGCCTTGGTGTAGCGCTTCATGAATGGATAGTCCAACGCCCACCAGGCCAGGCCCAGGAACGGCACCCAGATCAGTTCTTTCTTGAGAAAAAATTTGAAGAACGGCGTGCGCCGGTTAAGCGTCTGGATCAGTGCCGGGATATCGACCCAGGATTGATGGTTGCCGATCACCAGATACGAGGTGTCGCCGCGCAAATCATCGCCACCGCGGATGTCCCATTGGGTGGGAATGCACAGATGGAAAATCAGTTTGTCGATCTCGGCCCAGGTTTCGGCAATCCACATCACTGCCCATGAGGCATCATCGCGAAAACGCCCGGGCAGGATCAGTTTGAGCAATGCGAACACCATCAAAGGCCCGAACAGGACCAAGGTGTTGAGCAATAGCAGCAGGGTAACGAAACAGCCGGTGAGCAGGCGGCGCATAGGTCACTCTTGAAAGCGTGTGGGCGCGCCATGATAAGCAGCTTCGCACGGCAGGCCAAATCGCTGACGACGAATGTTTCACGTTCGCCTGGTTATGCTTCCAGCGGTACGAGATCCCCTGTGGCGAGGGAGCTTGCTCCCGCTGGGCTGCGAAGCAGCCCCAAAACCCTTCAGGTACACCGCATGGACCATTTACGACTGCTACGCAGCCGAACGGGAGCAAGCTCCCTCGCCACAAAGGTTTGTGGTGGTCCAACTATCGTGGTTTTTTGCGGTCTAGAATTCGGTCATTGCGCCTCAATTCCTCAAGGAAGCCCATTACGTGAAATCTCTCCTTGCACTGCTTTCCCTCGTGGCCCTGCCGGTCCTGGCTGCTGAGCCAACCCTGTACGGGCGCTACGAATACATCGCGCTGCCGGAAATCGGCGGCGAAGTCCTCAAGGCCAAAATGGACACTGGCGCCCTGACCGCGTCGCTGTCGGCCAAAGACATCGAAACCTTCACCCGCGACGGCGACGAATGGGTGCGTTTCCGCCTCGCCACCAAAGGCGCGAGCAACAAGGTCTACGAACACAAGGTCGCGCGGATCAGCAAGATCAAGACCCGCTCCGAAGAAGACGAGGATGACAAGGAAGTGATCGAGCCCACCAAGCGTCCGGTGGTCGATCTGGAACTGTGCCTGGGCAACGTCAAGCGCACGGTAGAGGTCAACCTGACCGACCGCAGCAGCTTCAATTACCCGTTGCTGATCGGCGCCAAAGCGCTGCGTGAATTCGGCGCGGCGGTTAACCCGGCACGACGCTTCACGGCAGACAAGCCCGACTGCTGATTGACGGCGAATCAGCCTTGGGGCACCGTTCGGCAACTTAACTTCCGGGCTCGGACGCCATGCCTCATATCCTGATTGTCGAAGACGAAGCGGCGATTGCCGACACCCTGATTTTCGCCTTGCAGGGCGAGGGCTTTACCACCACCTGGTTGAGCCTTGGCGCGGCGGCGCTCGAACATCAGCGCGCCACGCCGGCTGACTTGATCATTCTCGACATCGGCCTGCCGGATATCAGTGGCTTCGAGACCTGCAAGCAGTTGCGGCGTTTCAGCGAAGTGCCGGTGATCTTTCTCAGTGCCCGTGACGCCGAGATCGACCGCGTGGTGGGTCTGGAGATCGGCGCCGACGACTACGTGGTCAAACCGTTCAGCCCCCGGGAAGTGGCGGCGCGGGTCCGGGCGATTCTCAAGCGCATGGCGCCACGTCCGGTGGCGGAGGTGGCGTCAGCGCTGTTTCGCATCGACAGCGAACGGGTGCAGATCAGCTATCGCAACCAGCCGCTGAGCCTGACTCGCCATGAGTTTCGTTTGCTGCAATGCCTGCTGGAACAACCCGAGCGAGTCTTCAGCCGCGAGCAATTGCTCGATGCGTTGGGTGTGGCCGCCGACGCGGGCTATGAGCGCAGCATCGACAGCCACATCAAAAGCGTGCGCGCCAAGTTGCGCCAGGTAAAAGCCGACGCCGAGCCGATCCAGACTCATCGCGGCCTCGGTTACAGCTACAGCCCGGGGCACAGCTGATGTCACTGGGGATCCGGATTTTTCTGGTCTACGTGCTGTTCATCGGCCTGACCGGCTACTTCGTGCTCAACACCGTGATGGAAGAAATCCGCCCCGGTGTGCGCCAATCCACCGAAGAAACGTTGGTGGACACCGCCAACCTGATGGCCGAGATCCTGCGCGATGACTTCAAGGCCGGCACCCTCAGCCAGAACCGCTGGCCCGAGCTGCTCAAGGCTTACGGGTGAACGGCAGCCGAAGGCGAATATCTGGGGAATGCCGAAGAATCAGGTCAACCACCGGATTTACGTGACCGATGCCAAGGGCATCGTGGTGCTGGATTCCAGCGGCATCGCGGTGGGCCAGGACTACTCGCGCTGGAACGACGTCTACCTGACCCTGCGCGGCGAGTACGGCGCACGTTCGACGCGCAGCAACCCGGATGATTCGAATTCGTCGGTGATGCATGTCGGGGCGCCGATTCGCGACAACGGCCAGATAATCGGCGTGGTGACGGTGGCCAAGCCCAATAGCTCGCTGCAGCCTTACGTTGATCGCACCGAGCGGCGATTGCTGGCTTATGGCGCCGGGCTGGTCGGCCTCGGTTTGCTGTTCGGTGCGCTGTTGTCGTGGTGGCTGAGCGCGGCGCTGCGGAGGTTGACGGCGTATGCCCAGGCAGTCAGCGAAGGGCGGCGGGTCGAGGTGCCGCATTATCGTGGCGGCGAGCTGGAGCAACTGGCCACGGCGCTGGAACAGATGCGCACCCAGCTTGAGGGCAAAGCCTACGTCGAGCGTTATGTGCACACCCTGACCCATGAATTGAAAAGCCCGCTGGCAGCGATTCGTGGTGCGGCGGAGTTACTGCAAGGCGAGATGCCGCCGGCCCAGCGGCAGCGCTTTGTCAGCAACATCGACAGCGAAAGTGCGCGCATGCAGCAGTTGATCGAACGACTGTTGAACCTGGCGCAAGTAGAACAGCGTCAAGGCCTGGAAGAGCGGGTGGCGGTGCCGCTGGCGGGTTTGATGGAAGAACTGTTGAATGCGCAGGCTGCGCGAATCGAAGGCAAGCAGTTGCACGTGGAGCAGCGGATTGCAGCGGATCTGAATCTGCTCGGCGAACCGTTTCTGTTGCGCCAGGCGCTGGGCAATCTGCTGGAGAATGCCTTGGACTTCACCCCGGCGCAGGGTGTACTGCGCTTGAGTGCCGAACGAGTCGGTGAACACATTGAATTCAGGATATTCAACCAGGCCGAGGCGATTCCCGACTATGCATTGCCGCGTTTGAGCGAGCGTTTCTACTCGCTGCCACGTCCGGACAGTGGGCGTAAAAGTACCGGGTTGGGGCTTAACTTCGTTGAAGAGGTGGTCAAGCTGCATGGTGGCGCGATGAGCATCGGGAATGTCGACGGGGGCGTTGAAGTCATATTGTGCTTGCCTTAGGACCGAGTCGCGATGGGGCCGGCCAAGTCTCCACATAATCCCCACATTTCTCCCATAAAACCCTCACACACCCATCCCAGACTCTCCCCATCCAAACAGGGAGAGTCCCATGAACCGTAGCCTGACCTTGAAACTCGGGGCGATTGCCCTTTTGATTCTGTTGTTGCTGATCCCGCTGCTGATGATCAACGGCGTGATCCAGGAGCGCCAGCAACTGCGTGACGGTGTGCTTGAAGACATCGCCCGCAGTTCCAGCTACAGCCAGCAACTGAGCGGCCCTCTGATGGTGGTGCCCTACCGCAAAACGGTACGCATCTGGAAAACCAACGAAAAAACCAACCAGCGTTACCAGGACGTCGGCGAGGAGCGCGGCCGTTTGTATTTCCTGCCGGAGCGCTTTGAACTGGACGGCCAGGTCCAGACCGAATTGCGCGCCCGGGGTATCTACGAGGCGCGGCTGTTCCATGCCGACAATCGCATCAGCGGGCATTTCTCGGTCCCGGCGCAATTGGGCATCAAGGAAGACTTCGCCGATTACCGCTTCGACCAACCGTTCCTGGCGGTCGGCATCAGCGACATTCGCGGCATCGAGAATGCGCTGAAGCTCGAACTCAATGGCCAGAATCTGGATTTTGTCCCGGGTAGCCAAGTGGGCTGGTTGGGCGAGGGTGTACATGTGACGTTGCCGGCGCTGGACACCAAACAGGCCACAGAACTGGCATTCGGTTTCAGCTTGCGTCTGCAAGGCACCGGCCAGTTGCAGGTTCTGCCGGTGGGCAAAACCAGCAAGGTTGCATTGGCCGCCAATTGGCCTCACCCCAGCTTCATTGGCAACTACCTGCCGGCACAGCGTGAAATCACCGATCAGGGTTTTACCGCCAACTGGCAGACCTCGTTTTTCTCCACCAACCTGCAAGAGGCGTTGAACAGTTGTGTGTCTGGCGGCCAGTGCGAGGCGTTCAGCGGTCGCAGCTTCGGCGTGAGTTTCATCGACCCGGTGGACCAGTACCTGAAAAGCGACCGGGCGATTAAATACGCGTTGTTGTTCATCGTCCTGACCTTCGCCGGTTTCTTCCTCTTCGAAGTGCTGAAAAGCCTGGCGGTACACCCGGTGCAATACGCGCTGGTGGGCGTGGCACTGGCGTTCTTCTACCTGTTGCTGTTGTCGCTGTCCGAACACATCGGCTTTACCCTGGCGTACCTGCTGTCGGCGAGTGGTTGTGTGGCGTTGATCGGCTTCTATGTCTGCCATGTGCTGCGCAGCGTGCGCCACGGCTTGAGTTTTTCGGCGGGGTTGGCGGCGTTGTACGGTTTGCTCTATGGCTTGCTGAGTGCCGAGGATTACGCGCTGTTGATGGGCTCGTTGCTGTTGTTCGGCCTGCTGGGCGTGTTCATGGTGCTGACCCGCAAGCTTGACTGGTACGGGATCGGGCAGAAAACCGCGAAACCCTTGGCCTTTGATATAGGCGCCGTGGAATGAGCCGGTCGTTGGGGTTGCGTGAGGATCAGCGGGTGGGCGAGGTGTTGGCGACGCGGATTGCCGAGTTGTTTGCGTTGGATCCGGTGTGGTGCCATCGCGAGCAGGCTCGCACCCACATGAGACTTGAGTTGCTGCACCGATGGTGTGAACAACACAAATTCCCTGCAGGAGCGAGGCTTGCCCGCGAAGACGGCAGACCAGTCACCGAAAGTTTCAGACCTTGGGCATCGTCGCAATCATCGAAGGCCGCTGACTCACCTCAAAATACCACTCGGCCAGCTTCGGATTCGCCTTGCGCCACTCCAGATCCGGATGGCGCAGATCCAGATAACCCAAGGCACAGGCAACACTGATTGCCGCGACATCGAAATGGCTGGTCAGCTCGGCAATCGCGTCGGCTTCCAGCAGCGCCAGGGCGCGACGAATCTTGTCGCGCTGACCGTCGAGCCATTCGTCCCAGTGTTTTTCCGGAACACGCAGGGCCACTTCATAGCGAATCATCACCGCGGCATCCATGATTCCGTCTGCCAGGGAGGCCAGCGTCATGCGCCGCCAGCGCGCTGAACCTTCACGAGGAATCAACGGATTGCCGACGTGCTGATGATCGAGATAGTCGAGGATCACCCGGCTGTCGTACAACACATTGCCGTCGGCCAGGCGCAGGGCCGGAATCTTGCCTAGCGGATTGTCTTCGATGAGTGCCGGATCAGGGCTGACCGGGGTGAGCTGGCTGGCTTGCAGCGCCACACGACCGGTTTGACCGGTTTCGTGCAGCAGCACCATGACTTTGCGAACGAAGGGCGACGCGGGGTTGTGGAACAAGGTCATGCTGGGAACGGACATGGCAACATCTCGATCATGGGCAGTCTCGCAGCATAGCCCTTTAATGTTTGATCTCAAGCCCCCAAGCCCACAGGTTTTATACCCTTCAGTGGCATTGCAGCAGCCCGCGCAAGGCGATGACGGCAGGGATCCCCAGCCCGAGCCAGCTCAATGCATCCCACACACCATCGCCCAGCAACGCGGCAAACAGCCCCGCAGCGCTGAACAGGGCAATGACGGTGGGTGTGGCGAAAACCTTCCAGAAACTCGACTGCCTCGGCCTCATGCTGGGCTCTGCGCTTCTTCGAGCGAAGGTCTCACGGCCTTGCGTCGCACCACCCACAGATAAACGCCGCTGCCGAGCACGATGATGGTCAGCCCATCCAGCACCGCCCAGAGAATCTTCATCGGCATGCCGCCGTAGTCACCGAAATGCAGCGGCTGCGACATGCCCATGGCGTCCATGTACCACGGCCGCTCGGCCACCGCCGTGACTTGCAGGGTGCTCGCATCGATCAACACCGGCGTCAGCAAGTGCGAGGTCAGTTGCGTGCTGCCTTTCATGAATACGGCGTAATGGTGTTCGCTGGAAAACCGGGTGCCGGGGAAGGCGATGAAGTCTGGTTGCATGTCCGGTGCAACCTCTTTGGCGATGTCGAGCAAACGGCTCGCGGGGGCCAATTGAGTCAGCGGCGGCGCATCGCGGTAAGGTGCGATCATTGCGCTCAGGCTGTCGTTGCGCCACGCGGCGATCAGCAAATCGGCGCAGGCGCTGAACACGCCCGTGACACCGACCACCAACGCCCAGGTCAGGGTCACCACGCCGATCAGGTTATGCAGGTCGAGCCAGCGCAGACGGGTGGATTTGTCGTGGCGCACGGTGGCGAATGTCAGGCGTCGCATGAACGGCAGGTACAGCACCGTCCCGGAAACAATTGCCAGCACAAACAAGCTACCCATGAACGCCAGCAGCAACTTGCCCGGCAGGCCGGCGAACATGTCCACGTGCAGGCGCAGCATGACCATCATCAGCCCGCCGTTGGCCGACGGCATTTCCAGTGCTTCGCCGGTGCGAGCGTCGAGCATGAAGGTGTGGGACGCGTTCGGCTCGGTGCCGGCGGTAGGCGCCATGATCGCGATGACGCCGTTGGAGTCTTCTTCGTCGTAGCCGAAATACTGCATGACCTCGCCGGGACGATGTTTCTCGGCTGCCTGCACCAACTGCTGCAAATCCAGCAGCGGGGTATCGGCCGGCATCGATTTCAACTCGGCGGCATCGCCCAGCAGGTGGTCGATTTCATGGTGGAAGATCAACGGCAGGCCGGTGAGGGCCAGCATCAGCAGGAATACCGTGCAGATCAGGCTGGTCCAGGTGTGAATGCAGGACCAGCGGCGGATGGTTTTACTCTTCATTTCATTGCCTTCAGAAAGACTAAAGCCGTCCTCGAAGGACGGCCTGGTCGTGGCGCGTGTCAGTTCAGGCGATTACCACTTGTACGTAGCGCTGGCGACGACGCTGCGTTGGTCGCCGTAGTAGCAATAGAAACTGTCGCAAGTGGAGATGTAGTCCTTGTCGAACAGGTTGGTGGCATTCAGTGCCAGAGACGCGCCTTTCAGACTGTTATCCAGACGGCCCAAGTCGTAATGGACCGCCGCGTCGAACACCGTGTAGGCATCAGCCTTGCCCAGCCAGGTGTTGGCCTGGTCGCCATAAGTATTGCCGGTGTAGCGTGCACCGGCACCGATGCCGAAACCATCCAGCACACCGTTGTGCCAGGTGTAATCGGCCCACAGCGACGCTTGCTGGTTAGGCATCAGTTGCAGGCGATTGCCCTTGAAGTCACCCTTTTGCACTTCGGACTTGGCCAGGGTGTAGGCGGCGATGACTTTCAGGTTGTCGGTGACGTCGGAAACGGCTTCCAGCTCCAGGCCTTTGACCTTCACTTCGCCGGTCTGGCTGGTAATCGAGACGTTGTCCGAGTTGGTCGTGGTGACGGAGATGTTTTTCTGGGTCAGGTCATAGACCGCAGCCGTCAGCAGGGTGTTGCTGCCCGGCGGTTGGTACTTGATGCCCAGTTCCCACTGCTTGCCTTCAGTCGGCTTGAACGACTCGGTTGGCGATGCCGTGGCTTTGCTGGTCGGCTGGAACGACTCGGCGTAGGACAGGTAGGGCACTAGACCTGAGTCGAACACATAGCTGATCGCTGCGTTGCCGCTGAATTTCTTGTCCCGTTCGGTGTTGGTGGCATCACCCTTGTTGAAGAATCTGGTGCCTGTGTGAACCCAGTCCTCACGACCACCGAGGGTCAGACGCCATTGGTCGAGGGCCATTTGGTCCTGGACGTACAAACCGGTCTGGTAGGTCTTCTGGTCATAGTCATAGAACGCCGTCGAGCGTGACGGGCGAACGATTGGCTGGCCATAGATCGGGTTGTTGACGTTAGTGGTCAGACCGTCACCGAAGATCGAGGTGTAGTTGCTATTGGTGCGCTGGTGATCGAGGCCGATCAGCAGGGTGTGACGGATGTCGCCGGTCGCGAAGTCGCCCTGGAAGTTGTTGTCCACGGCGAACTGGCTGATGTCCTCGTCGACACTGGTACTCGAACGACCCACGTTGCCCTGGGCATCGACCTGGGTGAACGGGTAGGCGCCCGGCGTGAGGGCCTGGAAGGACAGGTCCGTCTTGGTGTAACGCAGGTTCTGCTTGAACTGCCAGACATCATTCAAGCGGTGTTCAAAGGCGTAGCCCAGTGCGTAGTAGGTACGGTCGTAGTATTCCCAGTCCGGGTCTCCAAGGTTTTTGTGATGGGAGATATCGCCGAGCGGCGAATGGATCTTCGTGCCTTGCACCGGCAGGAACTGGCTGGTGATGCCTGTGTCGTCGCGGGTAAATTGCGTCAGCAGCGTGAACCTGGTGTCAGGGTCGATGTTCCAGGTCAGGCTCGGTGCAATGTTGTAGCGTTTGTTGTCGATGTGATCGACCTGCGTGCCGCTGTCGCGCAATACACCGCTCAGACCATAGAGAAACCGGCCTTCTTCATCGATCTTGCCGGTGCTGGCGAAGCTGATTTGACGATGGTTGTCGCTGCCGTATTGCAGCTGGATTTCATGGCTCGACTCGGCGCTGGGACGGCGGCTGACCATGTCCAGCAGGCCGCCCGGCGGGGTCTGGCCGTAAACCGAAGAGGCCGGGCCGCGCAGCAGGGCCAGGCGATCAAGGTTCCAGGTTTCCTGTTTCGGGTTGGCGTAAACGCCTCTGGGCAGGGGCAGGCCATCCAGAAACTGAGTCGGCTCGAAACCGCGTACCCGCAACCAGTCGTCTCGAGTGTCACTGCCGTAGCTGCTGGCGACGATGCCAGGCATATAGCGCACGGCGTCATCGAGGTTTTGCACACCGCGATCTTCCATTTGCTGGCGGGTGGCGACGGAAATCGAACGCGGCGCTTCAACCAGCGCGGTGTCGGTCTTGGTGCCTGCGGCGGTGCGCGTGGCAACGTAACCTTTCGACCGGGCTCCAGGCAGTTTCCGCATTTTCCAGGCCAATGACGGCGGTTTCCGGCAAGGCCATCACACCTTCGGGCACGGCCACCAGGCTGTAGGTGCCGGCGCTGCTCTGTTCCAGTTGCAGGCCGGTGCCGCGCAAGGCTTCCCGCAGGGCGCCGGTGGCGTCGAACTGGCCCTTCACCGGCGCCGAATTCTTGCCCGCCGCCAGCGATGGATTCAACGACAGCGCCAGGCCGGCCTGGCTGGCAATCTGATTCAGGGTGCTGGCCAATGGCGCCGCCGGCAGGTTGTAGGCGCGAACGCTGGACGCCTGTTCAGCGGCGATCAGTTGGCTGCTGGCCAGAGGGGCGCAAAGGGCAATGGCGACCGCCAGCAAACGGGGGCGCAACACGGTGTCTAGCGAACGGGACATACAGCGGCTCCTGAATGGAAATATTTCTCAATTGCCTAGGTGCCGGATGAGATTCAAAAAGTGATAGGGCTGGATGAAAATAATTTCTGTTCATCAATTAGCGGTGACGCTGACGGCCTCTTCGCGGGCAAGCCACGCTCCCACAGGTTTTGTGTCGAACGGTAATTTTGTGGACGACATAACACCTGTGTGCGTGGCTTGCCCGCGATGGCGTCGGCTCAGACACAGAATTATCAGGGCTTGCCTTCGGCCTTCGCTGCCACCGTCACCCACCATGGCGTGTGCTGTTCGATCTGCACCGGCAGGGTCGGTAAAAGTGCACTCAGCGCTTTGTCGGTATCATTCAGCGGGAAACTGCCGGTGATGCGCAGGTCGGCAACTTCTGGCGTGACGCCCAGATGCCCGCGCCGATAGCGGCCGAGTTCCTGAACCAGATCCTCCAGCCGTGTGTTGTCCACCACCAGCATGCCCCGGGTCCAGGCATCGGCGCCGGGGTTGAGCGCGATGATGGGGCTCAGCCCATTGCCGCGTATCAGTACTTGCTGGCCTTCGCGCAGGATCTGTTCTTCGGGGCTCGATTCGGGATGGGCGGCTACCGCGGATTTCAACACGCTCAGGCGCGTGCCTTGGTCTTCACGCTTGACCAGGAACCGCGTGCCCAGTGCGCGCATGCTGCCTTCGCGGGTTTCGACGATAAACGGCCGGGCATCGCCATGGCCGGTTTCGACGAGAATTTCCCCCTCCTGAAGGACGATCCGCCGCTGCTTCTCGTCGAAGCGCACATCCACCGCGCTGTGGGTGTTGAGGTTGATCAGCGTGCCATCGGCCAGGCGCAGGGTGCGCTGCTCGCCGGTGGCGGTGCGCTGGTCGGCCAGCCAATAGTCGATGGGCAGATAACGATCAACGGCGAACAGCGCCAGGCCGATCACCGCGACGATGCTGGCCAGGCCGCTGCCCAGCTTGCGCACCCGTCGCCGGATGCTTTCGCGCGATTGCAGCAGGGCAGTGCGGGCTGGGCCGTTGGCAACGCTGAAGCGCTGGTCGAGCATGCCCAGCTGACGCCAGGCCCGAGCGTGTTCTTCATGGGCAGCGTGCCATTTGGCGAACTCTTCGCGCTCGACCGCGTTGCCGGAATCCAGCGACAGTTGCCACGCAATCGCGGCATCCAGCACCTGCGCCGACACAGGCTTGGAACTGACCGGGGGGCTCATACTGGCTCACCGTACAAGGCGATGTAGCACTGGCGAATGCCTTGGGCCAGATACTGACGAACACGCGGCACCGACACCCCCAGACGCTCGGCGATTTCGGCGTGGCCGAGGCCGTCGAGACGGTTATAGAGAAACGCCGCCCGGGCCTTGCTCGAGAGTTTGCCCAGCAAGCGGTCGATGGCTTTGAGGTCTTCGAGGATCAGTTGCTGCTCTTCCACCGACGGTTGTTCGCTTTCGGGGATCAGCATCAACTCGCTGAGGTAGGCCTGCTCCAGCGCGGCGCGGCGGAAGTAGTCGAACAGCAGGCCCTTGGCGATCGCCACCAGAAACGCCCGGGGTTCGCGAGGCGCCTTCAGTCCGTCACGGCCCAGCAACCGCACGAAGGTATCCTGGCTCAGGTCTTCGGCCCGTTGCGGACAGGCCACGTTGCGCCGCAGCCAAGCCAATAGCCAACCGCGATGGTCGCGATATAACGCACCAACGAGCTCACTCTGGGGGCTTTGGACTGACGACACGCAGCATTACCGATGGGGAAGTGTTAAGTAACGAGAATTGTTCGCGATTGTGGCAGAGGCGGGGGAGGTAAGCAATTGGCGCTGGTCGGGTGGTTTTGGCTATGCGATTTGGAGTCGAGCGCAATCCTGTGGCGAGGGGGCTTGCCCCCGTCCGGCTGCGCAGCAGTCGTAAAACCGGTCTTTATGGCGAAATGCAGGGGGCCGCTTCGCAACCCAACGGGGGCAAGCCCCCTCGCCACAGATCAGAGCGAAGGAGCCTGCCGCCGCCGCTTCCACTGACTCAGCCGCTGCTGCAAATTCAACGGGCTATGAATCTGCTGCTGTCGCGCCCGGCTGAACAGAATCAGCACCAGCTCCGCCGTCGCCAACGCATCGGCACTGGCGTTATGCCGCTCGAAAACCTCGAGCTTGAACCAGTCGATCCACTCGTCCAGCCCGGCCTCGCGAAAATGCGCCTGTGGACAAAGCAACGGCGCGATGTCCGCCACGTCCAGAAACGGATGCTGCAACTTGTAGCCCAGATGTTCTTTCAGCGCGCGCCCGAGCATGTGCTGGTCGAACGGCGCATGAAAGGCCAGCACCGGACTGTCGCCAACGAACTCCATGAATTCGAGCAAGGCCTGCGCGGGGTCGCTGCCGGCGGCAATGGCGCTCGGGCCCAGACCGTGAATCAACACGCTGGGGCCGAGTTTGAGTTCGGTGCATTGCAGTGTGCGTTCGAATTGCTGGCTGAAATCGATTGCGCCGTCCTCGATCACCACTGCGCCGATGGACAACAGCCGGTCCTTGTTCAGGTTCAGCCCGGTGGTTTCCAGGTCGAGTACCACCCAGCGTTGCTCGCGCAGGCTGCAATCGCCCAACTCCGACACCGCAGGCAAGTACTCCAGACGTTGTTTTTGTTCGCCGGGCAATATGGGACTTGCCGGGCGCAACCATGAAAACAGGCTCATAGCTGATACCGCAGGGTCAGGCTGCTTTGCAGGCGTTGTGCCTGGCGCAGGGATTCACGCAGGATGCGTCGGTCCAGATGATTGAGGCTGTCGGGATCGACCCGGTTGGAGTAGGGCAAATTCTCTCGGGTCTGTAGCTGATGTTGCTGCATGCGGGTTTGCTGGATGAAGTGATAGGCCTCTTCGTACGCTGCACCGTCCAGCCGTTCGATGACCTCTTTTTCCACCAATTGGCGAAAGCGCTCCAGGGTATTGTTGGCGTCGATGCCGTGGGCCAGGGCCAGCACTCGCGCACCGTCGACGAAGGGAGTCAGGCCCTGGAGCTTCAGGTCGAGGGTGGCTTTCTCGCCATTCTTGCGCGCCAGCACGAACTCGCGGAAGCGTCCCACGGGCGGACGGTTGCGCAGGGCATTCTCGGCCATCATGCGCTGGAACAACCGGTTGTCGCCGACCTGATCGAGAATGCCCCGGCGCAATTGCTCGCAGCCTCGCTCATCGCCCCAGACCACGCGCAGGTCGAAATAGATGCTCGACCCCAGCAGGTTTTCCGGTGTCGCCTCGCGGATAAACGCCGCAAAACGTCGCGCCCATTCGGCCCGGGACAAACACAACTCAGGATTCCCGGCCATGATGTTGCCCTTGCACAGGGTGAAGCCGCACAGCGCCAGGCTCTGATTGATCTGCAGGGCGATGGGCAGCAACTTTCCACGAATCTCGGCGGCATGGGCCGCGTCACGGGCCTCGAACAGAATGCCGTTGTCCTGATCGGTGTGCAGCGTCTGCTCGCGGCGGCCCTCGCTGCCGAAGCACAGCCAACTGAACGGCACGCCGGGGTCGCCTTTCTCCGCGAGGGCCAGTTCGATCACCCGGCACACGGTGTGGTCGTTGAGCAGCGTGATGATATGGGTGATCTGCATCGAGGACGCGCCATGGGCCAGCATTCGTTCGACCAGTTGGCCAATCTCGCCGCGCATCGCCACCAGGTTTTCCACCTTCTGCGCACTGCGGATGGTTCGCGCCAGGTGCACCAGATCGACCCTTTGCAGGGAAAACAGGTCGCGCTCCGAGACCACGCCGCACAGGCGCTGGTCCTTGACCAGGCAAACGTGGGCAATGTGTCGCTCGGTCATGGCGATCGCGGCGTCGAAGGCGCTATGGTCCGGCGACAGGAAAAACGGCGCCCGGGTCATGTGCCGCTCGATGGATTCATTGAAATCGCTGGTGCCGTTGGCTACCACATGCCGCAAGTCGCGTAGGGTGAAAATGCCCAGCGGCGCCTTCTGCTCATCGACCACCACAATGCTGCCGACTTGCTGATCGTGCATCAGCGTCACGGCTTCACGCAGCGGGGTGATCGGGCTGCAAGTCACCGGGTGACGCATGGCCAGTTCACCCAGCCGGGTATTGAGCGAGTATTGGGTACCGAGGGTTTCCACGGCTTTTTGTTGGACTTGCTGGTTGACCTGGTCCAGCAAACTGCTGACACCGCGTAGGGCAAAGTCGCGAAACGGGCTGGAAAGTGCGAACAGTTTGATGAACGCCAGCTTATTCAGCTGTAGGCAAAAGGTATCTTCGGCCGCCAGATGTTCGGTGCGGGTCGCCCGTTCTCCCAGCAGCGCGGCGAGAGGGAAACACTCGCCGGTGGTGATTTCGAAGGTGGTTTCGGTCCCGCCCTTGGCCGTGTGCGGGCGTTCACCCACGACTCGGCCCTGTTTGACGATGTAGAAATGTTCAACCGGGCCATCGGCGGGTTTGATGATGCTTTCGCCGGGGGCATAAAAACGCAGCTGACATTGCTCGACCAAATAGGCCAGGTGGGCGTTTTCCATCTGATTGAACGGCGGGAAGCGCTGCAGGAATTGCAAAGTGCCCTGGATGTTCTGCAATACCGCGGTTTTCCCTGCCTGGGTGAAGGCGTCCGCTTTACTCATAACCATTACCGCAGTCTTTTTCGAATTGTTGTGTCGGATTGTTCCAGCCATGGTCGACCCCTGTGGGACGGGTGCCCATTGGACGTAAGTCTAGGTAGGCAGTGCAGCGGCCTGAATATGGGAAATGTCTGACACAAATGTGGGAAAAACCTCCTACATTGTCTATTGGAAAAGCTTCCGACGAAGTGCACATTGAAGCGATACCGAGCGATGTCTGACCACTGTGCCAGGGGATCGAACCGAAAAACATTGAGAAAACCATGTCCGACCACGATATTTTGAGTGATGCCGAGCGCGAGGCGCTTAGTGCCGTCATGTTGGAACCCGACTTGCCGCCGCAGCGGGTGCTGATCGTCGATGACGATAAGGATGCCCGGGAGCTGCTGTCGGAAATTCTGGGGCTGGACGGCATTCATTGCATGACGGCGGCCAGTGGCGAAACGGCGCTCAAATTGCTGGAGGCGAAGTCATCGATTGGTCTGCTGATTACCGACCTGCGGATGGGGCACGTCGATGGTCTGGAATTGATCCGTCAGGTGCGTGAGTCGGCTCGTGCGGCATTGCCGGTCATTATCGTTTCTGGTGACGCTGACGTGAAAGACGCGATCGAAGCCATGCACTTGCACGTAGTGGACTTTCTGCTCAAGCCCATCGATAGCGGCAAACTGCTTGAATTGGTCAAGCATGAGCTGGGGATGGATGTGTAGCGCGGACTTCCAGGTTGGCAGCTTTTGTGGCGAGGGAGCTTGCTCCCGCTGGGTTGCGAAGCAGCCCCAAAACCAGCGCTCTCGATGTACCTGATGCACCGCATGCATAGCGTTTACGACTACTGCGCAGTCGAGCGGGAGCAAGCTCCCTCGCCACAGGATTCGCGGTGTAAAAAAAGCCCTGATCTCTCGATCAGGGCTTTTTCACGTCCGACATCAGCGTTTACTCAAAGGCCATTGGCAGTCTTGAACTCGCGACGACGACGGTGCAAAACCGGCTCGGTGTAGCCGTTCGGCTGTTTGGTGCCTTCGACCACCAGTTCGACCGCCGCCTGGAAGGCGATGTTGCTGTCGAAGTTCGGTGCCAGCGGGCGGTACAGTGGATCGTTAGCGTTCTGACGGTCCACCACCGGCGCCATGCGCTTGAGGCTTTCCATCACCTGATCTTCAGTGACGATGCCGTGGCGCAGCCAGTTGGCAATGTGCTGGCTGGAAATACGCAGCGTCGCACGGTCTTCCATCAGGCCGACGTCATTGATATCCGGCACTTTCGAGCAACCCACGCCCTGGTCAATCCAGCGCACCACGTAGCCAAGAATGCCCTGGGCGTTGTTGTCCAGTTCGTTCTTGATCTGCTCCGCGGTCCAGTCTGGGTTGACGGCCAATGGGATGGTCAGGATGTCGTCCACCGAAGCGCGAGCACGTTTGGCCAGTTCGGCCTGACGGGCGAACACGTCGACCTTGTGGTAGTGCAACGCGTGCAGCGCAGCCGCGGTCGGCGATGGAACCCAGGCCGTGTTGGCGCCGGCCAACGGGTGAGCGATTTTCTGTTCGAGCATCGCGGCCATCAGGTCCGGCATGGCCCACATGCCTTTACCGATCTGGGCGCGACCTTGCAGTCCGGTACTCAAGCCGATGTCGACGTTCCAGTTCTCGTAGGCGCTGATCCACTTTTGCGCCTTCATGTCGGCCTTGCGCACCATCGGGCCGGCTTCCATGGAGGTGTGGATTTCGTCGCCCGTGCGGTCGAGGAAACCGGTGTTGATGAACACTACGCGTTCGCTGGCAGCCTTGATGCAGGCCTTGAGGTTGACCGTGGTACGGCGCTCCTCGTCCATGATCCCGACTTTGAGGGTATTGCGCGGCAAGCCCAGCACGTCTTCGATGCGACCGAACAGCTCATTGGTGAATGCAGCTTCTTCCGGGCCGTGCATCTTTGGCTTCACGATATAGACCGAGCCGGTACGACTGTTCTTGCGTGAGTTGTTGCCGTTGAGGCTGTGGATCGAGGCCAGGCAGGTCACCAAACCATCGAGAATACCTTCCGGCACTTCGTTGCCGTCTTTATCGAGGATCGCGTCGATGGTCATCAAATGGCCAACGTTGCGCACGAACAACAGCGAACGGCCATGCAGGCTCAGTTCTTTGCCATCGACACCGGTGTAAGTGCGATCGGCGTTCATGGTACGGGTAAAAGTCTGACCGCCCTTGGCGACTTCCTCCGACAGATCACCCTTCATCAGGCCGAGCCAGTTGCGGTAGATCACCACTTTGTCATCGGCATCGACCGCGGCGACCGAGTCTTCGCAGTCCATGATGGTGGTCAGCGCGGCTTCCATCAGGATGTCTTTGACGCCGGCCGCGTCGGTCTGGCCGACCGGGGTGCTGGCGTCGATCTGGATCTCGAAGTGCAGGCCGTTGTTCTTCAGCAGGATCGCAGTCGGAGCCGCCGCATCGCCCTGGAAACCGATCAATTGGGCATCGTCGCGCAGGCCGGTGTTGCTGCCGCCTTTGAGGGCGACCACCAGTTTGCCATCAACCATCTTGTAGCCGGTGGAGTCGACGTGGGAGCCGGCAGCCAATGGCGCGGCTTCGTCGAGGAAGGCGCGGGCGAAGGCGATAACCTTGTCGCCGCGAACCTTGTTGTAGCCTTTGCCTTTTTCCGCGCCATCCGCTTCGCTGATGGCGTCGGTGCCGTAGAGCGCGTCATACAGCGAACCCCAGCGGGCGTTCGAGGCGTTGAGCGCGAAGCGCGCGTTCATCACCGGCACCACCAGTTGTGGGCCGGCCATACGGGCGATTTCGTCATCGACGTTTTGCGTCGTTGCCTGGAAATCAGCCGCTTCTGGCAGCAGATAACCGATGTCTTGCAGGAAGGCTTTGTAGGCCACCGCATCGTGCGCAACACCTGCACGAGCCTGGTGCCAGGCATCGATACGTGCCTGGAAATCATCGCGTTTGGCGAGTAGGGCTTTGTTCTTCGGCGCCAGGTCATGGATGACCTTGTCGGCACCGGCCCAGAACGTGTCGGCGGTGAGGCCGGTACCGGGAATGGCTTCGTTGTTCACGAAGTCGAACAGGACTTTGGCGACCTGCAGGCCACCGACTTGAACGTGTTCAGTCATTGCTTGCCTCACTCTGCTCAGCTATTTCGCTTTTCAGCTCTTCAATTTAACAATGAAGCCTCTGGCCATTTAAACCACAAACCCTTTTACCAGTACATGCCATTGCGGGCGGCTGGGTTCGGTCCGATCAACGGCATTGCGGCCTTGCTGACGGGGCTTTCAGGGTTGCGACTGCGCCTGTGGCAGACATCGATCCAACGTTATGTAGTGCGCGCTGCGGCATACTACATGATGAATTGCGGTTGTGAAAATTAGACTAATTACGTCGTTCTGCGACCCCATGACGCATTGCAGTCACGTCGGGGCACGGGATGTTCTCAAAAAACTATTGGATTGTTCCAGTTAAATATAAAAACTTGTACACATAGTCTTCGATGCCCTGCTATGGGCGTTGCTTTTGTGGCGAGGGAGCTTGCTCCCGCTGGGGCACGAAGCGGCCCCCTGCATTTATTCAGACAGACCGCATTCGCTGTTTCTTGCGACTGCTTCGCAGCCGAACCGGACGGTGCGGCGATCCGACAAGCTCCCTAGCCACAAGAGCCAAAGCAGTACCGCACCGAATCCAGCCCCTTGCCTATACTTGCTTTTCTATAACAAAAGTCATGACAAGAGGGCTGCGCCATGAACCACCTCGTACTCACTGTCTTCGCTCTGGACAAGCCCGGGCAGGTCGAACGCATTGCCCAATGCATTGCCGAGCATGGTGGCAACTGGCTGGAGAGCCGCATGTCGCGGATGGCCGGGCAGTTCGCCGGGATTCTTCGGGTGGGTGTACCGGCCGAGGCTCACAATGAACTGGTAGACGCCCTACAGGGACTGTCGACCCAGGGCATCCACGTGACGATCGCCGAAAGCGGCATCGAACAATCCTGCACCTGGAAGCCGATTGCCATGGAACTGGTGGGCAATGATCGTCCGGGCATCGTGCGAGACATTACGCGCCTGCTGAGCGAACAGGGCGTGAACCTGGAAAGTCTGGTGACCGAAGTACGCCCGGCGCCGATGAGCAGCGAGCCTTTGTTCCATGCTGAAGCGATTCTCGCGGTGCCGCTGACCTTGTCGCTGGAGGTGCTGCAATCGCGCCTGGAAACCCTGGCGGATGATCTGATGGTCGAATTGGTGCTGCGCAGCGAACCTTGAAAAGGTTATCCAAGTTATACGTGCACCTGCCTGTGGATAACCTGTAGAGACACCTCGCCAGGCCACGTCGGCCGGGGCTCTTCAGGATCTGATCAAAAAACCAGCAGTTTCAGTGACTTGCGCACAATCGCCGGGGATCACGCTGTGGATAACCTTGGGAAGGATGGATGCAGGCCACGTCGGGCGTGGCCTGTAGGGATCTGTACGTTTTCTGATCAGCTGCGGCGACGCAGACTTATCCACGCGTCGACGCTGTAAACCGCCAGACCTGCCCAGATAAAGATGAACGCCCCCAGTGTGCTGGACGACAAGTGCTCGCCAAACAGCAAGACGGCTTGCAGCAATACCAGTGTCGGTGCCAGGTACTGGAGAAATCCAAGCGTGGTGTAGGGCAAATGCCGGGCGGCGGCGTTGAAACACACCAGCGGCACCAGCGTCACCGGGCCGGCTGCCACCAGCCACCAGGCTTCGGAGCTGGTCCAGAATTCGGCTTGCGCACTGGTCGCCGTCGGGTTGAAAAGTAGCCAGGCGACAGCAATCGGCACCAGCATCCAGGTTTCCACCACCAGCCCCGGCAACGCCTTGACCGGCGCCTGTTTGCGGATCAGGCCGTAGAAGCCGAAGGTCAATGCCAACACCAGCGACACCCAGGGCAGACTGCCGACCTGCCACACTTGCTGCGCGACACCGACCGCCGCCAGGCCAACCGCAATCCACTGCATGCGCCTTAGCCGTTCGCCGAGGATCAGCATCCCCAACAACACGTTTACCAGCGGGTTTATGTAGTAACCGAGGCTGGCCTCAAGCATGCGTCCATTGTTCACCGACCAGACGTAAGTCAGCCAGTTGGCCGCGATCAGCGTGCCGCTCAGGGCCAGGATTGCCAGCCGTCGCGGGTTCTCACGCAGCTCGCGCCACCAGCCGGGGTGCTTCCAGACGAGCAGCAACAAAGCGCCGAACAGCGCGGACCAGAGCACTCGGTGGATGATGATCTCCACGGCGGGCACACTGGCGATCGCTTTGAAGTAGAGCGGGAACAATCCCCAGATGATGTAGGCACTCAGGCCCAGAATGTACCCGCGACGCGGGTTGGCGGCTTGCATGAGAATCCTTGCTTAGGCAGCTAACAAAGAGGGGATTGTATAGATGTGTTGTGATTTTTGTAGGAGCGAGGCTTGCCCGCTCCTACAGGGGCCGGTGTGGTTAGAACAGTTTCAGTGGCTCTTCATTGAGCGCCGCCAATTGCTCACGCAATGCCAACACTTGATCGCCCCAATAGCGCTCGGTGCCGAACCACGGAAAACTGCGAGGGAAGGCCGGGTCGTCCCAGCGACGGGCGAGCCAGGCGCTGTAGTGCATCAGCCGCAAGGCGCGCAGCGGTTCGATCAGTGCCAGTTCCCGTGGGTCGAAGTCATGGAACTCGCTGTAGCCATCCATCAATTCCGACAACTGCCCCAGGCATTCCTGACGATCACCGGCGAGCATCATCCAGATATCTTGCACCGCCGGGCCCATGCGGCAGTCGTCGAGGTCGACGATGTGGAACATCTCGTCGCGGCACATCATGTTGCCGGGGTGGCAATCGCCATGCATGCGGATGTTCTGGTGCGGGGTGGCCTGGTAGACCTCTTCCACGCGCTTGAGCAGGTCGCGAGCCACGGATTCGTAGGCTGGCAGCAGGCTTTTGGGAACGAAATTGCCTTCGAGCAATGTGGTCAGCGAGTCATGACCGAAGTTCTTCACCCCCAGCGCTTCACGGTGTTCGAACGGTTTTGTAGCACCGACCGCATGCAGTCGACCCAGCAACTGGCCCAGGCGATACAACTGATCGAGATTGCCCGGCTCCGGCGCACGGCCGCCACGGCGGGGGAACAGGGTGAAACGGAAACCGTTGTGTTCGTGCAGGCTGGCACCGTTGTGGATCATCGGCGCGACCACCGGCACATCGCACTCTGCGAGTTCGAAGGTGAACTGATGCTCTTCGAGGATCGCTTCGTTGGTCCAGCGCAGCGGGCGGTAGAACTTTGCGATCAGTGGCTCGGAGTCTTCGATGCCGACCTGATAGACGCGGTTCTCGTAGCTGTTGAGCGCCAGAATACGCGCGTCGCTGAGAAAGCCGATGCTTTCGACGGCATCGAGCACGAGGTCTGGGGTGAGGGTTGCAAACGGGTGGGCCATGCTGACTCCTGCGCGCAGCAGGCTGCCGCGTCCGGCCAAACATGGTAGCGCAGACGGGGCTTCTTTAGGGGTTGGGGTTGAGGTATGTGTTGTTCACACCGACGCCATCGCGGGCAAGCCTCGCTCCTACAGTAGGAGCGAGGCTTGCCCGCGAAGAGGGCCTATCAGGCGCCGACGATCCCACCATCCTCGCGGGTAATTGCCATCACCGAAGACCGCGGCTTGCCGTTGGGCAGGTGCTCGGGGAACGTCGACCCACCGTTTTCCCCCGGATGCTGAATCCCGACAAACAAGGTTTTCTGATCCGGCGAGAAACTGATCCCCGTCACTTCGCAGCCTATCGGCCCCACCATAAAGCGGCGGATCTCACCGGTCACCGGGTCGGCACAGAGCATCTGGTTATTGCCCATGCCGGCGAAGTCGCCTGCGTTGCTCGTGTCGCCATCCGTGAGAATCCACAAGCGTCCGGCTTTATCGAAGCCCAGTCCATCCGGGCTGTTGAACATGTTCTGCGGGGTGATGTTCGACGAGCCACCCTTTGGCGTACCGGCATGGGCACCCGGGTTGCCGGCGACCACAAACAAGTCCCAGGCAAAGCTTTTCGACGCGTGATCGTCGCGGTCGGTGCGCCAGCGCAGGATCTGCCCGTAGACGTTCTTCTCGCGCGGGTTCGGCCCGCCCACCGGTTGGCCTTCTTCGCCGCGTTTGGCGTTGTTGGTCAGGGTGCAATAAACCTGGCCGTCCTTGGGGCTGACGACGATCCATTCCGGACGGTCCATGCGCGTGGCGGTTACCACACTGGCTGCGAGGCGTGCATGAATCAGCACTTCGGCCTGATCGGCAAAACCGCTGCTGGCATCGATGCCGTTCTTGCCGTGAGTCAGTTCGATCCACTGGCCCTGGCCTTTGGGGTGATCGGCGTTGCCGTCGCCCGCGTCGAAGCGCGCCACGTACAAGGTGCCGTGATCCAGCAGGTCGCGGTTGGCCTTGGGGTTTTTGTGGTTGATCTTGTCGCGACTGACGAATTTATAGATGAACTCGCCACGTTCGTCGTCGCCCATGTACACCACGGCGCGACCGTCATTGGTTTCGGCCAGGGCAGCGTTTTCATGTTTGAAGCGGCCCAGCGCGGTGCGTTTGACCGGTGTCGATTGCGGATCGAACGGGTCGATTTCCACTACCCAGCCGTGACGGTTGAGTTCATTGGGATTCTTCGCCAGGTCAAAGCGTTCGTCGTGCTGGTGCCAGTTGATCTCTTTGCTGGCCGCCACTGCGCCATAGCGTTTCTGCGCGGCGTCGAACTTCTGCTCGGCATTGCTGCTGCCGAAGCAGTCAGTGAAATTCTCTTCACAGGTCAGATAAGTGCCCCACGGTGTCTTACCGTTGGCGCAGTTCTGGAAAGTACCGAGGACGTTCTTGCCGTGTTTGTCGGCGCTGGTTTTCATCAGCTCGTGACCGGCAGCCGGACCGCTCAGGCTGATCGGCGCGTTACCGTGAATGCGCCGGTTGTAGCGCGAGCCCTGAACGAATTGCCATTGACCGTTCTTGCGCTGTACCTCGATCACCGACACGCCTTCGCAGGCCAGGGCCTTGTGCACCTCTGCCGCCGATTGCGGCATGCCGCCGTGGGGATAGAGGTAGCGGTAGTTGGTGTATTCGTTGTTGATCGCCATCAGCGCCCGGTCTTTGTCGCCGGGGAATTCGAACAGGCTCATGCCGTCGTTGTTGTCGCCGAACTGGACTTCCTGGTGCTCGGCCGTGCCGTTGCCGCTCGGATCGAACGCCGGGCCATTCTTTTGCAGCGGCTGGCCCCAACTGATCAGCACCGAGGATTTGTAGCCCGGCGGCAGGGTGATGGTGTCGGTTGTGGCGGCGGCGATGCTGTCGAAACCCAACAGTTTGCTGGAGCCGGCGCTGACGCTGGCGGCCAGCACGCTGCGACTCAGCAGGTTGCCACCGAGAAACATCGCCGCACCGCAGAGGGCGCCGGCGCTGATGAAGCCACGACGGCTGAGGCCGACCATTTTTTCGAGATCGGTGGGTTGGTTGTCTTCTAATAGGCTCACATCTGGCTCCCTGCGGGTTTTTGCAGCCACCTTAATGGTGGTCGATGAACGTTATGTTGCAGCCGCTGCATTGATTTTTTGTAGCAGCTGCCGAAGGCTGCGTTCGATCGCGAAGCGGTCGTAAACCTGCCACCGCGATTCCCAACGTCGGATGGCGACTGCTGCGCAGCCGAACGCAAACTTCGGCAGCTGCTACAGGGTTGTGTGGTGTCTGATCTAGAGCGGTGTACCCAGCAGGATGTTCGACGGCGCGAATTGCACCAGCACCGGTTTTCCGGCGGTAAGTTCCAGGCTTTTCAAGTGCAGCGGCTCGGCCAGGGCGCAGAGTGTCTGGCCATTGGGCAAGCCGATGCGCACTTCGCAAGGACCGTCTTCGGCGTCGAGGATTTCTTCGATGGTGCCCTTCAGGCAATTGCTGCCGGGTGTGGCGGCTTGATCGACACCCAGCAGTTCCAGCCAGCCGGCCTTGATCAGTGCCACCACTTCGGTGCCGGTTTCCAGCTCCAGGCGCAGGGTGCTGTCGTGAGTGATCTGCGCGTCGATACACAAGCCTTCGGCCAGTTCAAGGCGGATCCGATCGTTGCGCCCCTGTGAATCGATCGCCATGACCTTGCCGTGCAGTTGGTTGCGCGCGCTGGTTCTGAGCATCAATCGACCGAGCAGGTCCAGGTCGCTGGCCTCTTCGGCGGCTTCCAGTACTTGGGCCTGCAAGGCTTGCAGCTTTTGATAAAGGCGCAACACGCGCTCGCCTTCGCTGGACAATTTGGCGCCACCACCGCCCTTGCCGCCAACGCTGCGCTCCACCAGCGGTTTCTGCGCGAGGTTGTTCAGCTCGTCAATGGCGTCCCACGCCGCCTTGTAACTCAGGCCGGCGCTTTTCGCGGCGCGGGTGATCGAGCCCTGTTCGGCGATGTGTTGCAGCAACGCAATACGCTGCGGGCGACGGACAATGTGCTGGGACAACAACGTAGGCAAGGACATGGCAAGGCGCTTTGAGCTGTGGCGATGGGGAGGACGTTGGCGGCTTGGCGCGCGGGAGTCAAGTCAGGCCCCCTCGCCAGGTCTGGGAGTGCGGGCCAGGCAGTAAACGTCGACTCGCCTGGCGCCGGCATCCAGCAACAGGCGGGCCAGGGCCTGGGCGGTGGCGCCGGTGGTCAGCACATCATCCACCAATGCGAAGTGGCGGCCCTTGATCGAGGCTACAGGCGCTAGGGCAAAGGCATGGCGCAGGTTCTTTTTACGGGCGTCGGCATTCAGGTCTTGTTGCGCGCTGGTGTCTTGAATCCTCAGTACCAGCGTTTCGTCGCAAGGAATGTCGAGGCTGACGCTGAGCCAGCGGGCGAGCATCGCCGCCTGGTTGAACCCCCGCTGACGCAGACGTTTGGAGGCCAGCGGTACGGGTATCAGCACATCGGGCCGATCCAGGTCTTCATCGAAGCGATGTTGCAGGAACTGAGCGAGAAGTTCGGCGAGCAGGCGGCCAAACGGCCACTTCGCGCTGTGCTTGAAGCGGGTGATCAAACTGTCGACGGGAAAATTGTAGGTCCAGGGCGCGGCGACCCGCTCGAAAGCTGGCGGCTGTTTCAGGCATTGGCCGCAGGTCAGCCCCATGGCGGGTAAGGGCAGGGCGCAGGTTTGACAGTGCTCGCCCAACCACGGCAGCTCGGTTTCGCAGGCCATGCAGATCGGTGTGGTGTCGTCCGCGACTTCTGTGCAGAGCAAACAGGATTGTTTGTTTTTTAACCAGATGTAAACCGGTCCTTCGTACTGTGGTTGACAGCGCATGAGTCTTCCTTAAATATGCCGAACATCCGTGTCGCGTCTGTGGGTATTCCATTCCCCAGCCGCTTGCCAAGCATAACCAAGGAATCGCCCATGAGCGCCAGCACCACTGCTACCCTGCGTCACGACTGGTCTTTGGCTGAAGTCAAAGCACTCTTCGTTCAGCCATTCAACGACCTGTTGTTCCAGGCGCAGACGGTGCACCGCGCGCATTTCGACGCTAACCGCGTCCAGGTCTCGACACTGCTGTCGATCAAGACCGGTGCGTGCCCTGAAGATTGCAAATATTGTCCGCAGTCCGGCCACTACAACACTGGCCTGGAAAAAGAAAAACTGATGGAAGTGCAGAAGGTCCTCGAAGAGGCCGCTCGCGCCAAGGCCATCGGTTCGACCCGTTTCTGCATGGGCGCGGCGTGGAAACACCCGTCGGCCAAAGACATGCCTTACGTGCTGCAGATGGTCAAAGGCGTGAAAGCCATGGGCCTGGAAACCTGCATGACCCTCGGTCGTCTCGATCAGGACCAGACCGTCGCCCTGGCCGAAGCCGGCCTGGACTACTACAACCACAACCTCGACACCTCGCCGGAGTTCTACGGCAGCATCATCACCACCCGCACTTACAGCGAGCGCCTGCAAACCCTGGCCTACGTGCGTGATTCGGGGATGAAGATCTGCTCCGGCGGCATTCTCGGCATGGGCGAGTCCCTCGACGACCGTGCCAACCTGCTGATCCAGTTGGCCAACCTGCCTGAGCATCCAGAATCGGTACCGATCAACATGCTGGTGAAAGTTGCCGGTACGCCACTGGAAAATGCTGACGACGTCGACCCGTTCGACTTCATCCGCATGCTCGCTGTCGCACGGATCCTGATGCCCAAATCCCACGTGCGCCTGTCCGCCGGCCGCGAAGCGATGAATGAGCAAATGCAGGCCCTGGCGTTCTTTGCCGGCGCCAACTCGATTTTTTACGGCGAAAAACTGCTGACCACCGCCAACCCGCAGGCGGACAAGGACATGCAACTGTTCTCGCGTCTGGGCATCCTGCCGGAAGCCCGCGAAGAGCACGCCGACGAAGTGCATCAGGCCGCCATCGAACAGGCACTGGTGGAGCAGAAGAGCAGCGAGCAGTTCTATAACGCTGCTGTCTGATCGACACCAAACCTGTAGGAGCGAGGCTTGCCCGCGAACCAGGCACCTCGGTCAATCTGAATGACCGTGGCGCTTCATTCGCGGGCAAGCCTCGCTCCTACAGAAGCTATGTTTTTTGCCTACTCGCGAGGCCTGCATGTCTTTCGATCTCGCCGCACGCCTTGCTGCCCGTCGTGCCGAAAACCTTTATCGCCAGCGCCCATTGCTCGAAAGCCCCCAAGGCCCGGAAGTGGTGGTCGATGGTCAGCCGTTGCTGGCGTTCTGTAACAACGATTACCTGGGCCTGGCCAATCACCCGCAAGTGATCGAAGCCTGGCGCGCCGGCGCGTCGCGTTGGGGCGTGGGTGGGGGCGCTTCGCATCTGGTGATCGGTCACAGCGGCCCGCATCACGCACTGGAGGAAGCCCTCGCCGAGTTCACCGGCCGCCCGCGAGCGTTGCTGTTCACCACCGGTTACATGGCCAACCTCGGCGCGGTCACCGCGTTGGTCGGGCAGGGCGATACGGTGCTGGAAGACCGGCTCAATCATGCGTCGCTGCTCGATGCAGGGCTGCTGTCCGGTGCGCGCTTCAATCGCTATCTGCATAACGACGCGGCCAGTCTGGCCAAGCGCCTTGAGAAGGCCACCGGCAATACGCTGGTGGTCACCGACGGTGTGTTCAGTATGGACGGCGACATCGCCGACTTGCCGGCGCTGGCGCGGGAAGCCAAGGCCAAAGGTGCCTGGCTGATGGTCGATGACGCGCACGGTTTTGGTCCGCTGGGTGCCAATGGCGGCGGAATCGTCGAGCATTTCGGCCTGAGTCAGGACGATGTGCCGGTACTGGTCGGCACCCTCGGCAAGGCGTTCGGTACGGCCGGTGCTTTTGTGGCTGGCAGTGAAGAGTTGATCGAGAGCCTGATCCAGTTCGCCCGCCCTTACATCTACACCACCAGCCAGCCACCAGCGCTGGCCTGCGCGACGCTCAAAAGCCTCGAACTGTTGCGCAGCGAACACTGGCGACGTGAACATCTGCAGACGCTGATTCGTCAGTTCCGCCATGGCGCCGAACAGATTGGCCTGGAGTTGATGGACAGCTTTACGCCGATCCAGCCGATCATGATTGGCGATGCCGGGCGCGCGGTCCGGTTGTCGCAAATGCTGCGCGAGCGCGGTCTGATGGTGACCGCGATCCGCCCACCGACGGTACCCGCTGGCAGCGCACGCTTGCGTGTCACCCTGACTGCGGCCCACAGCGAGGCGCAGGTACAGCTATTGTTAAATGGACTGGCCGATTGTTTTCAACAACTGGGACCGGAGCCAAGCCATGCGTGATCGTCTGATTCTGCTGCCGGGCTGGGGTCTCGGGATTTCGCCACTGGAACCCTTGGCGGCTGCCTTGCAAGGCCTGGATGAACACCTGCGCGTTGAGATCGAGCCACTGCCGGAGCTGGAGTCGAGTGACCTTGAAGAATGGCTCGATGAACTGGACTCGACGCTGCCCCAGGATGCCTGGCTCGGTGGCTGGTCATTGGGCGGCATGCTGGCGTCCGAGCTGGCGGCGAGGCGTGGCGACCGTTGCTGCGGTTTGCTGACCCTGGCGAGTAACCCTTCTTTTGTCGCCCATGAGCAGTGGCCGAGTGCGATGCCGGGCGAGACTTTCGATGCGTTTCTGGCCGGCTGCAAGGCTGACTCGCGCATGACGTTGAAACGTTTCTCGCTGCTTTGCGCCCAAGGTGCCGAAGACCCGCGCGGGATATCGCGGCTGTTGCTCGCTGGCGCACCGCATGCCTCTTCGTCAGTGCTGATGAGCGCCCTGGAGTTGCTCGCACAACTGGATACACGGCAAGCATTGCAGGCGTTTCGCGGTCCGCAATTGCACTTGTTTGGTGGCCTCGACGGATTGGTCCCGGCCGAAGCAGCGGGGGATTTGCTGGCGCTGCTGCCGGATGTCGAAATCGGTCTGATTGAACAGGCCAGCCACGCGTTTCTTCTGGAAGACCCCCACGGTGTGGCGGGGGCGATTCAGGCCTTTTTGCATGAGTCCGGTGATGACTGATTTGTCCCTTCCCAACTTGCCCGGCGGCTTGCCCGATAAACGCCAGGTAGCGGCGTCCTTTTCCCGAGCGGCGGCGAGCTACGACAGCGTGGCCGAGTTGCAACGCGACGTGGGCAGTGAATTGTTGAGTCGATTGCCGGAGGGTTTTGTGCCCGCTCGTTGGCTGGATATGGGCTGCGGCACCGGGTATTTCAGCCGCGCGCTCGCTGAGCGTTTTCCTGCCGGTAATGGGCTGGCGCTAGATATCGCCGAAGGGATGCTCAATCACGCACGCCCCTTGGGCGGTGCCACACATTTCATCGCGGGCGATGCCGAGCGCTTGCCATTACAGGATTCAACCTGCGACCTGATCTTCTCCAGCCTCGCGGTGCAATGGTGCGCGGATTTCGCCTCAGTGCTCAACGAAGCGTATCGGGTACTGAAACCGGGCGGTGTTTTTGCGTTTGCTAGTCTGTGTGTAGGCACGCTGTACGAGTTGCGCGACAGCTGGCGTCAGGTGGATGGCATGGTGCACGTCAACCGCTTCCGCGAGTTCGGCGTTTACCAACAGCTTTGCGCGGGCAGTGGCTTGAAGGCCATCAACCTCCAAACGCGTGCGCATGTGCTGCATTACCCCGATGTCCGCAACTTGACCCATGAGCTCAAGGCACTCGGGGCGCATAACCTGAACCCCGGTCGGCCGGGCGGTTTGACCGGCAGGGCGCGGATCCTGGGCCTGATCGAGGCTTACGAGCAATATCGTCAGGCACAGGGACTGCCGGCGACTTATCAAGTGGTTTACGCCGTGCTGGAGAAACCCTTATGAGTGCAGCCTATTTCATCACCGGTACTGACACCGATGTCGGCAAGACCACCGTCGCCGCAGGTTTGCTGCATGCCGCTCGAGTGGCGGGCTTGAGTACGGCGGCAGGTAAGCCCGTAGCCTCCGGGTGTGAGCTGACACCCAAGGGATTACGCAACGCCGACGCACTGGCACTGCTAGCCGAGTGTTCGGTACCGTTGACCTACGATCAGGTCAATCCGGTCGCGTTCGAACCGGCGATCGCACCGCATCTGGCGGCGCGGGAGGCTGGCGTGGCGTTGACCGTGCAATCGTTGCTGACACCGATGCGACAGGTTCTCGATCTGCAGGCGGACTTCACCTTGATCGAAGGCGCTGGCGGCTGGCGAGTGCCGTTGGCGGATCAGGATAATTTGTCGGACCTGGCGATGGCGCTGGGTCTGCCGGTGATCCTGGTGGTTGGCATGCGTCTGGGCTGCATCAACCATGCACTGCTGACGGCCGAGGCGATTGCTCGGGATGGTTTGCAGTTGGCGGGGTGGGTGGCCAACATCATCGATCCGAAGACTTCGCGCCTGGAAGAGAACCTTGCGACGCTGGCCGAGCGCATTCCCGCGCCGTGCCTGGGACGGGTGCCGAAACTCAAGTCGGTGACAGCCGAAGCGGTGGCGGAGCATCTACAGCTGGATCTGCTGGACTGAAGTTTCTGGCTTGGGTTTTACCTATGATAAGGCACTGTGCCATTAGTGTTTTTGTCGGGCCTTTTGGCGGCGTGTCTGGTTCAATGGCCGCTGTTGATCCTTTGTAGGACGAGTTCCCCCATGGAAATCTCAGGAAACACCGCTTTTTATGCCGGTCTGAGCACTATTCAGACAGGGCAGAACCGTGTCGATCAGGCTTCGGGGCAGATCGCCAACAACACCATCGAGCGTTCGGTCACCAGTCAGTCCTCCGAGGTTCAGGTCGATCGTCTGCGCTCGGTAGACCGCAGCCAGCAATCGGATCTGGCCAGCAGTGTGGTCGAGATGTCCCAAGGCAAGTTCCAGGTGGAACTGGGCGTAAAAGTCGCCAAGGCCTCTGATGAAATGCTCGGTACGTTGATCGATACCTTCGCCTGACCCTTCGCGTAATCCGCTACTCCAAACGCCGCGACTGTTCGCGGCGTTTTTCTGCGTAAGTCCTTGTGCCTCAACTAATCTCTTCTACATGACGTGTTGCTCAATCAACGACGTTGCGCAACTGCGCGCCCGAGATTTCCATAGATCGAAGACGAACGGCAAAAGATCGGCGCTTGACAAGAATTGGGCGTAAACGTATGTTTCAAACAACTGTTTGACCGTCACAATAAATCAACGCGGTCGTTCATTCCCGGTTACATCAGCAGAGGTTTATCGCTATGCCTGACTACAAGGCCCCCTTGCGTGATATTCGCTTCGTTCGTGACGAACTGCTCGGCTACGAAGCGCACTATCAGAGCCTTCCGGCTTGCCAGGACGCAACTGCGGACATGGTTGACGCCATTCTCGAAGAAGGCGCCAAGTTTTGTGAGCAGGTGCTGGCGCCGTTGAACCGCGTGGGTGACACCGAAGGCTGCACCTGGAGCGAGTCCGGCGTTAAAACCCCGACTGGCTTCAAAGAAGCCTACAAGCAATTCGTCGAAGGTGGCTGGCCAAGCCTGGCTCACGACGTAGAGCACGGCGGCCAAGGCCTGCCAGAGTCTTTGGGTCTGGCCGTCAGCGAAATGGTTGGCGAAGCCAACTGGTCGTGGGGCATGTACCCAGGCCTGTCCCATGGCGCGATGAACACCATTTCCGAGCACGGTACGCCCGAGCAGCAACAGGCTTACCTGACCAAACTGGTCTCCGGCGAATGGACCGGCACCATGTGCCTGACCGAACCGCACTGCGGCACCGACCTGGGCATGCTGCGCACCAAGGCCGAGCCTCAGGCCGACGGTTCCTACAAAGTGTCCGGCACCAAGATCTTCATCTCGGCCGGCGAACACGACATGGCCGACAACATCGTCCACATCGTTCTGGCACGTCTGCCGGATGCACCGGCCGGCACCAAAGGCATTTCGCTGTTCATCGTTCCGAAATTCCTGCCGAACGCAGACGGCTCGATCGGCCCGCGCAACGCTGTGAGCTGTGGTTCCCTGGAACACAAGATGGGCATCCACGGTAACGCTACCTGCGTGATGAACTTCGATGCGGCCACCGGTTACCTGATCGGCCCGGCGAACAAAGGTCTGAACTGCATGTTCACCTTCATGAACACCGCACGTCTGGGTACTGCGCTGCAAGGTCTGGCTCACGCCGAGATCGGCTTCCAGGGCGGTCTGAAATACGCTCGTGATCGTCTGCAAATGCGCTCCCTGACTGGCCCGAAAGCGCCGGACAAAGCCGCAGACCCGATCATCGTTCACCCTGATGTACGTCGCATGCTGTTGACCATGAAGGCGTTCGCCGAAGGCAACCGTGCGATGGTTTACTTCACCGCCAAGCAAGTCGACATCGTCAAGTACGGCGTCGATGAAGAAGAGAAAAAGAAAGCTGACGCACTGCTGGCGTTCATGACGCCAATCGCCAAAGCCTTCATGACCGAAGTCGGTTTCGAATCCGCTAACCACGGCGTGCAGATCTACGGCGGCCACGGCTTTATCGCCGAGTGGGGCATGGAGCAGAACGTTCGCGACAGCCGTATTTCGATGCTGTACGAAGGCACCACCGGTATCCAGGCACTCGACCTGCTGGGCCGTAAAGTGCTGATGACTCAAGGCGAAGCACTCAAAGGCTTCACCAAGATCGTCCACAAGTTCTGCCAGACCAACGAAGGCAACGACGCGGTCAAAGAGTTCGTCGAGCCATTGGCTGCGCTGAACAAAGAATGGGGCGAGCTGACCATGAAGGTCGGTATGGCTGCCATGAAAGACCGTGAAGAAGTCGGCGCGGCGTCGGTGGACTACCTGATGTACTCCGGTTACGCCTGCCTTGCTTACTTCTGGGCCGACATGGCACGTCTGGCTGCCGAGAAACTGGCTGCCGGCACCACCGAAGAGGCGTTCTACACCGCCAAGCTGCAGACTGCGCGCTTCTACTTCCAGCGCATCCTGCCGCGTACCCGCACTCACGTTGCAACCATGCTGTCGGGCGCCAACAACCTGATGGACATGAAAGAAGAAGACTTCGCACTGGGTTACTAAGCCCTACGCAGTCTCCTTCACAAAGCCGCTGCTTCCTCGGGAGCAGCGGTTTTTTTGTGCCTGGCGCAAACGATCACGTCTGTAAATATTCCCGACTAAAACGCTAAGAAGAACGGCATTGCTGCCGTTAAAGAGGATGGCGATGTGACACACGTCACATTGAATGTGCTTAATTGTCCTAACTGAAAGCACAATGCCATCTTTGTTTGCCGGGTCGGAGCTTTACCCTTGTTGCGTTCTTCCGCTGTACGTTTCAGCCATTTTTTGCCGTCGCTGCTGTTGTTGCTGGCGGGGCTTGCGGCTGCCTACGTCAAGGATCTCAACGTCTTCTTCACTTCGCTGTTTAACGTGCTGCCTACGTTGGTGCTGTTGCTCGGCGGTGCATATTGCGCGGTTTACCGACGTCAGCGTGAACTGTTTCTGATGGTCACGGTGTACATCGCCTACTTCCTGCTCGACACCCAGACTGACTACTACCGCGATAACGGCAAGGTTCGTGAAGACGCCGCGGTGGTGTTCCATCTGTGCTGTCTGTTGTTGCCGTTGCTGTTTGGCTTGTTCGCCGCCTGGCAAGAGCGCACCCACCTGTTCCAGGACATGGTGGCGCGCTTCGCTGTGTTGCTGGCGTTCGGCAGCGTGGCGCTGGGGCTGGAGCAAAGTTACCCACAGGCGCTGCTGATGTGGCTGTCCGAGATCCGCTGGCCAGCGTTGCATGGTGCGTGGATGAGCTTGATCCAATTGTCTTATCCCGTGTTCATCGCCTCGTTCCTGTTACTGGCCTGGCAATACTGGCGCAACCCAAGACCCTTGCACGCTGCGCAATTGGTGGGGCTGTTGGGATTGTTCTGGATGTTGCCGAAAACCTTCATCCTGCCTTTCACCCTGAACATTATGTGCAGCCAGGTGATGTTGATGATTGCCGCCGCGGTTGCCCATGAGGCCTATCAGATGGCGTTCCGCGATGAGCTTACCGGCCTGCCGGGTCGCCGCGCCCTGAACGAACGTATGCAACGGCTGGGGCGCAATTACGTGCTGGCCATGAGTGACGTCGATCACTTCAAGAAATTCAACGACACACATGGCCACGATGTCGGCGACCAGGTGCTGCGACTTGTCGCCAGCAAGCTGTCGAAGATCAGCGGAGGCGGTAGGGCATATCGCTACGGGGGGGAGGAATTTGCTTTGGTATTTGCGGGCAAGACCCTTGAAGAGTGCATGCCGCACCTGGAAGTCATCCGCGAATCCATCGCCACCTACAACATCCAGCTGCGCAATCAAGACAGTCGTCCCCAGGATGACCAGCAGGGACGCCAGCGCCGCGCAGGTTCAGGTGCCTCGAGTGTGTCGGTCACCGTCAGCATCGGCGTCGCCGAACGGCTGGAACAGCGCACGCCTGAAGAAGTACTCAAATCCGCAGACCAGGCGCTCTACAGCGCCAAGGGTGCGGGGCGGAACTGTGTGATGGCCTTCGGTCAGAACCGCCGTGGCGCGGTGCGCATGGACGTCGCTACGGGTTGAGTGATGATGGCGCATTCAGCGTCTGGACTGTGATTGTGAGGCATGGTTGGCGGCAGTAGGTTTGAGCAAACTGCTGCCGGAGAAATGACCATGCCCGAGTACAAAGCTCCCCTGCGCGACATGCGCTTTCTGATCGACCACGTCTTCGATTTCCACCGCAACTACGCCGCGCTCGGGGCCACCGATGCCAGCCCGGACATGGTCAATGCGATCCTCGAAGAAGGCGCGAAATTCTGTGAGAACGTTCTCGCACCGCTGAACCGCAGCGGCGACGAAGAAGGCTGCCATTTCGACAACGGTGTGGTGACTACGCCTACAGGCTTCAAGCAAGCATTCGCACAATACGTTGAAGGTGGCTGGCATGGTCTGGCGGCTGATCCGGCTTATGGCGGCCAGGGTTTACCCAGTTCTTTGGGGCTGGTCATCAGTGAGATGGTCGGTTCCAGCAATACCTCCTGGGGCATGTACCCAGGCCTGACTCACGGTGCGATGTCGGCGATTCACGCCCATGGCACCGAAGAACAGAAACAGACCTACCTGAGCAAGCTCACCGCCGGCCAATGGACCGGCACCATGTGCCTGACCGAAGCCCACTGCGGCACCGACCTGGGCATCATCAAGACCCGCGCCGTGCCTCAGACTGACGGCAGTTACGCGATTTCCGGCAGCAAGATTTTCATCTCCGCCGGCGAGCACGACATGAGTGACAACATCATTCACCTGGTGCTAGCCAAACTGCCGGACGCGCCTGCCGGTACCAAGGGCATTTCGCTGTTTATCGTTCCTAAATTCCTACCCAGTGCCGAGGGCGAGGCGGGCGAGCACAATGGTGTTTCCTGCGGTTCGATCGAACACAAGATGGGCATCAAGGCCTCGGCCACGTGCGTGCTGAATTTCGACGACGCCAAGGGCTTCTTGATCGGTGAGCCGAACAAGGGCCTGAACTGCATGTTCACCATGATGAACCACGCGCGGCTCGGCACCGGCATGCAAGGTCTGTGTCTGGGTGAGGCAAGTTTCCAGGGCGCGATCAAGTACGCCAATGATCGTCTGCAAATGCGCTCGCTGACGGGGCCGAAAGCACCGGAAAAAGTCGCCGACCCGATCATCGTTCATCCTGATGTGCGCAGGATGTTGCTGACCATGAAGGCCTTCAACGAGGGCAATCGGGCGCTGACTTACTTCACCGCACAGTTGCTGGATGTTGCGCACATGAGCCCGGATGAAACGGCGCGTCAGGACGCTGAGGATTTATTGGCGTTCCTGACGCCAATCTGCAAAGCCTTCATGACCGATACCGGGCTGGAGGTGACCAACCTCGGCATGCAGGTGCTTGGCGGTCATGGTTTCATTCGTGAGTGGGGCATGGAACAGCTGGTTCGTGATTGCCGGATCGCGCCCATCTACGAAGGCACCAACGGCATTCAGGCGCTGGACTTGCTTGGACGCAAAGTCCTTGGCAGTCAGGGAAAACTGCTGCGCGGCTTCACTAAAATCGTCCACAAGTTCTGTGCAGCAAACGCTGAGCATCCGCAACTCGGCAGCTATGTGGCGCAGCTCAATAGTCTGAATCAGCAGTGGGGCGAGTTGACCACCAAGGTCGGCATGGCGGCGATGAAAAATCCGGATGAAGTCGGCGCCGCCTCGGTGGATTACCTGATGTACAGCGGCTACATCATCCTCGGCTACCTGTGGCTACGCATGGCGCTAGTGGCTCAGGCGCAGTTGGAGGCAGGCAACGGTGATGCCGGTTACTGCCAGGGCAAACTGGCGACCAGCGAGTTTTACTTCAAGCGTTTACTGCCACGTACCGCCGCTCATCGGGCGGCCATCGAGGCAGGCAGCGATTGTTTGATGAAACTGCCGGCGGAGTTGTTTGCGCTCTGACGATCAGGCTTGAAAAGCTTCGCGGGCAAGCCTCGCTCCTACGGTTCTAGGTCGTTCACGTGAAATGCGTGCGACACGACCGTAGGAGCGAGGCTTGCCCGCGAATGCGTTCTGGCAGGCGAGAATAATCTCAGCTGAAATGCTGATGACTAAAAATAACAAAACAGTCATGAGTTGACCCTATGTGTCGTAAAAGTTGTTGAGGTACACTCGGACACAACGAAATCACTATTCTACGAACCACCTGTTTAGATCTTGCGAGGTTTGCCATGGCTGACTACAAAGCGCCCCTGCGCGATATGCGCTTCGTCCTCAATGAAGTTTTCGAGGTCGCCAAACTCTGGGCCGAACTGCCTGCGCTGGCCGAGACTGTCGATGCTGAGACTGTTGAAGCCATTCTGGAAGAGGCCGGCAAGGTCACCAGCAAAAGCATCGCGCCCCTGAGCCGCGCGGCTGACGAAGAAGGTTGCCGCTGGGCCGACGGTGCCGTCACCACCCCGACCGGTTTCCCACAGGCTTATCAGACTTACGCTGAAGGCGGTTGGGTCGGTGTCGGTGGCGATCCGACCTACGGCGGCATGGGCATGCCCAAGGCGGTTTCGGCGCAGGTCGAAGAAATGGTCAACTCCGCAAGCCTGTCGTTCGGTCTGTACCCGATGCTGACCGCTGGCGCTTGCCTGTCGATCAACGCCCACGCCAGCGAAGAGCTGAAAGCCGCGTACCTGCCGAACATGTACGCCGGTGTATGGGCCGGTTCCATGTGCCTGACCGAGCCGCATGCCGGTACAGATCTGGGGATTATCCGCACCAAGGCCGAGCCTCAGGCCGACGGTTCCTACAAAGTCAGCGGTACCAAAATCTTCATCACCGGCGGCGAACACGACCTGACCGAGAACATCATCCACCTGGTACTGGCCAAACTGCCAGACGCGCCAGCGGGACCGAAAGGCATCTCGTTGTTCCTGGTGCCGAAGTTCATGGTCAATGCCGATGGCAGCCTGGGTGCACGCAACCCGGCGAACTGCGGTTCGATCGAACACAAGATGGGCATCCAGGCGTCCGCGACCTGCGTGATGAACTTCGACGAAGCCGTGGGTTACCTGGTGGGTGAACCGAACAAAGGCCTGGCGGCAATGTTCACCATGATGAATTACGAGCGTCTGGGCGTTGGCATCCAGGGCCTGGCCACTGGCGAGCGCTCATACCAGAACGCTATCGAATACGCTCGCGACCGCCTGCAAAGCCGCTCACCGACCGGCGCGCAGAACAAAGACAAAGTGGCTGACCCGATCATCGTCCACCCGGACGTGCGCCGGATGCTGCTGACCATGAAAGCCTCGAACGAAGGCGGCCGTGCATTCTCCACTTACGTGGCGATGCAACTGGACACCGCCAAGTTCAGCGAAGATGCCACCACCCGCAAGCGCGCAGAAGATCTGGTTGCATTGCTGACGCCTGTGGCCAAGGCATTCCTGACCGACCTGGGTCTGGAAACCACGGTTCACGGCCAGCAGATTTTTGGCGGCCACGGCTACATCCGTGAGTGGGGCCAGGAGCAACTGGTTCGTGATGTGCGCATCACGCAGATCTACGAAGGCACCAACGGCATTCAGGCGCTGGACCTTGTAGGACGCAAGATCGTCGGTAGTGGCGGGGCGTTCTACAAACTGTTCGCTGACGAGATTCGCCATTTCACCGCGACGGCCAGTGCTGACCTGGCGGAGTTCACCAAGCCGCTCAATGATGCAGTGGACACCCTCGACGAACTGACTGCGTGGTTGCTGGACCGTGCGAAAAATAACCCGAACGAAATCGGCGCTGCTTCGGTCGAGTATCTACAAGTATTCGGTTACACGGCTTATGCCTACATGTGGGCACTGATGGCCAAGGCAGCCTTCGGCAAAGAAGCGCAGGACGACTTCTACGCGAGCAAACTCGGTACGGCGCGGTTCTATTTCGCCCGTCTGCTGCCGCGTATTCACTCGCTGAGCGCCTCGGTAAAGGCCGGTAGCGAATCGTTGTTCCTGTTGGATGCAGGACAGTTCTGACCCGGGAACGTTATGTAAGCATTCTCTTACATGACGTGCTGCTGTTTTCCCATAGGCGTAAATTGGATCCAGAGCTAATCTACTTCACATGGACGTCGCGCAGGAAGCGCAAAGCAACAACACGGACACGTAGGATTCTGCCAGGACGGCGGAGTGAAATGGATGTCAGGGAAACAGTCTGCAAAGCCCCGCTTCGGCGGGGTTTTCTTTTGCCTGCGAAAAAGTACTCAGCTCAATCCGTCCAGTGTCGCCGGGCTACGCAAGTGCTCATCCATCACCTCTTCCAGCAATGTCCGCAGCAATGCCAGCGAAGCCTGTTGCCGCTGCACATCCCGACACACCAACCCCACTTTCAGCGGCACCCGCGGCTCACTCAGTGGTTTCCACAGCAGCTCTTGGTCGCCATGGGTCTTTTGTGAGCGTCCGGGCAGCACGGTCGCCAGCCGCGTGTGCGGCAGACTGTCGAGAATCCCCGCCATGTTGTTCAGCTCGGCCTGCACCTGCGGCCGGCGTCCCAGATTGGCCAATTGTGCCTGCCAGATCTGCCGCACCTGGAACTCTTCTCCCAGCAGCAACATTGGCAACTCGGCTGCCTGGCTCATGGAGACCTTCTTGAATTCGCGCAACGGATGGTCCGCCGGGATGACAAGGGTCAGCTCATCTTCGTACAACTGCACGCCATGCAAGCCCGGCTGACGGGGCGGCAGATAGCCGATGCCAATGTCCAGCGAACCATTGAGTAGCCGCCGCTCGATTTCCAGGCCGGTCAGCTCATAGATCTGCACCACTAAATGCGGCTGTGCCTTGCGCAGGCGTTCGAGCATTTGCGGTACCAGGCTGGAGTGGACGGTCTGCAGCACGCCAATGGCCAAGGTTCGCAGCGCCTTGCCCTTGAAATTGCCCAAGGCTTCGCGAGCGCGTTGCAGGCCATCGAGCAAGGGCAGGGCATGGTTGTACAGCGTATGGGCCGCCAGGGTTGGCAGCAGACGTTTGCTACTGCGTTCGAACAGGCTCACCTCGAGGTTTGTTTCGAGTTGGCGAATCTGCTGGGACAACGCTGGCTGGGAGATTGAAAGTCGCTCGGCGGCCCGGCCGACGTGACCTTCTTCGTAGACTGCGACGAAGTAACGCAGTTGCTTGAAATCCATAAATAATACTTATCGAAAATGCTGGGAAATCGAAATGGCTCAAAGCCTTGCCTGAGCCTAGTCTAACCGCATTCACAGGGCTTGCAGGGCCATAGAAGACGATGAATACCGTTTACGTCGATAGTGTTTACATAGGCAAGGCAAAAAACCTCGGACAAGGTTTTCTCCGATGAATCTGTTCAGTTTGCGACGTAAACCCCCGAGTCTTGACGACCTGGCAATGGCTACCTCCCTGCCGTCCAGAAGCGAAAACTTTTCCAGCGAGTGCCTGATGCCCAGTGTCGAACGGCCGAAACAGATTTTCGTGCGTGGCCAAGGCTCCTGGTTATGGGACAGCGATGACCGCGCTTATCTGGATTTCTCACAGGGTGGCGGCGCCAATAGCCTCGGACACAGCCCTTCAGCACTGGTCAAGGCAATCTCGGAGCAGGCTCAATCGCTGATCAACCCGGGTTTCGGTTTGCACAACCGTGGCGTGCGCAGCCTCGCCGAGCGGCTCTGTACCAGTACCAGCAGTGACCAGGCGTACCTGCTCAACAGTGGCAGCGAAGCCTGTGAGGCGGCGATCAAACTGGCACGCAAATGGGGCCAGAGACATCGTGGCGGCGCTTCGCGGATCATCGTTGCCAGTAAAGGTTGTCATGGCCGTAGTCTCGGGACGATTTCGGCGTCGGACAGTTCGAATCTGATCAACCGATTCGAGCCACAACTGCCGGGCTTCAGCCATGTTCCGTTCAATGACCTGCCGGCATTGCATGCGGCGGTGGACGCCCGGACTGTCGCAATCATGCTCGAACCGATCCAGAACGAGGCTGGTGTGATTCCGGCCACCGGGCACTACCTCAAAGGCGTCGAGCGTCTGTGTCGTGAGCTGGGCATCTTGCTGATACTCGACGAAGTGCAGACCGGCATCGGTCGCTGCGGCACCTTGCTTGCCGAACAGTCCTACGGCGTGCGGGCAGATATCGTGGTACTCGGCAAAGGGCTCGGCGGTGGCGTGCCATTGGCGGCCTTGTTGGCGCGAGGCAAGGCCTGTTGTTTCGAAACAGGCGAAATGAGCGGCACTCATCATGGCAATGCGTTGCTGAGTGCCGCCGGGCTTGTCGTACTCGACAACGTGCAGGACAGGGGCTTTCTCGATCATATGAGGGAAACCGCTCAGCACCTGGGCGAAGGCCTGAGTCGTCTGGCCCATCGCCATGGTCACGGCGAATTGCGCGGGCAAGGGCTGCTCTGGGGGCTCGATCTGTCCGACGATTCGGCTGACGCCGTAGTCAAAGCTGCGTTGTACGAAGGCTTGTTGCTCGACGCCCCGCAACCCGATTGCTTGCGCTTTACCCCAGCCCTCACCGTCAGCAAGGCCAATATCGACGAAATGCTCCTGCGCCTGGCCCGCGCCTTCTCCCGCGTACGCACCGCGCAACTGCAGTGCCGCAAAGGTATTGCGGTCTGATCAGATGCGCCCTGCACGAATTCCCGAACCGTCTCGCGGTATAACGCATCGCCCTACGCCTGATTTTTTTGGCGTGGGGCGTTTTTTTGTCTTCATTGAGGTATTTGGAGGGGCCGATTTCAGTCCGCCAACGCCATCACCCGTCGATAAAACAACCATTCCTGCTCCAGCGCATGGGCCTGATTGCCGGCCTTGCGAAAGCCATGGCGTTCGTCGGCGTAGTAGTGGGCTTCGACCAGAAGGCCATTGTCCTGTAGCGCCCTGACCATGTCTCGGGTCTGTTGCGGGACGACCACGGCGTCCAGTTCACCCTGAAAAAAAATCACCGGAACGCCGATGTTGTGCGCGTGCAGCAATGGCGTGCGCGCCGCGTAGCGTTCAGCGTCCTGCATCGGGTCGCCAATCAACCAATCCAGATAATCGCCTTCGAACTTGTGGGTGGCGTGGCCCAGCGCGACGGGATCGCTGACGCCATACAGGCTGGCCCCCGCACGAAAGACTTTGTGAAAGGCCAGTGCGCACAACGTGGTGTACCCGCCGGCGCTGCCGCCACGGATAAATGCCTTGTCGCCGTCGATCAATCCACGTTCGGCGAGGTAGGCGACCACCGCGCAGGCATCTTCCACATCCACCTCACCCCAGCTCAGGTGCAACGCCTGGCGATAAGCCCGACCGTAGCCGCTGCTGCCTCGGTAGTTGAGATCGGCCACGGCGAAGCCGCGTTGTGCCCAATACTGGATCCGCGGGTCGAGCATCGGGTAGCAGGCCGATGTCGGGCCACCATGAATGAACACCACCAATGGCGGTTTCGTATCACCGGTCATCGACGGATAGAAGAAGCCGTGAGCTTCGCCGGAACCGCTCGGATAACGCAGGGTTTGTGGGCGGCTGATCTGTTCGGCGGGCAATGGCGCAACACCGCCAGCCAGAATCTTGACCTGCCGGGTTCTACGGTCGATGGCGATCACCGCAGACGAACTGATCGGCGAAGCGGCAATGCAGTAGATGAATTGCTCATCCTGTGCGAGATGGCGGAAACGGCTGTAGTCGCCAGTGAAATCGTCACAGGAACCATCGCCATGACAACGCCCCAGTCGACCAAAACCGCCTTCAGTCCAACTCGCCAGGTAAGTGTCTTCGCTCAACGGCAACCAGGTGCAACCACCCAGTTGCCAAGGCGCAGGTCCATGATCGGCAGCAACGCTTGGAAGTGGCTTCAGACCGCCGGTCGACTCCACCCACGGCTGCCAGAAACCGCCGCGATCGGTCAGACAAAACAGACGGCCGCTGTCATCGAATCGAGGTTGTTGCAGTGACTCCTGAGCACCATCGCCCGCCACACAACGAGGCTGCGCAAAACTGCGATCGTTCTGGCGTTCGGCAACCATCAGGCGAGTCGCGGTCCACGGCTGATCCGGGCGGTTCCACTCGATCCAGGCCAGACGCTGACCGTCGGGACTCAGGGTCGGTGCCGCGTAGAAATCGGCGCCTTCGGCCAGCAGATGACGTTGGCCGTCAGCCAGATCGATCGCCACCAGGCGATGTCGGTCACGGTTTTCTTCCACCGCCAGTACCTGCCCGTTGGCGAATTGCAGATCGCCGTAACGGCATTCACTTGAAGTCAGCACCTCAGGCGTTTCACCTGTCAGCGATTGCCGATACAGCTGCTGATCAGCCTCGTTGACGAAAACAATCCCGTCATCGGTCAGACAAAACGCTCCACCGCCATATTCGTACACTCGGCTGCGCGCACTGAACGTGGGTGGTGTCAGGCAATGAGCCTGGCCGTCGCGCCACTGCCAGATCCGGCAGGCGGCATCCTCCGGGCGGTACTCGTTCCAGAACAGGCCATGTTGCCCGACCTGCAACTCGGCGAAGTCGATGCCGGCGGCTACGGCCCTGGCGGCGCTCAAGGGTTCAGCTTTTGGCGATGAGGCGTGAGTTTCGTTCATTGCGAAAGGCCAGTTGTTCAATGGTCTGGGTCGCGTGCTCGGCTTCTTCGCGGGCCTTGAGGATCACGCCGTGATGTTCCGACTTGCTGCACACCGGGTCGGCGTTGCTCGCGTCACCCGTGAGCATGAATGCCTGGCAGCGGCAGCCGCCGAAGTCTTTTTCTTTCTCGTCGCAGGAGCGGCATGGCTCGGGCATCCAGTCGTAACCGCGAAAACGGTTGAAGCCGAACGAGTCGTACCAGATGTGCTGCATGCTGTGGTCGCGCACGTTGGGAAACTGCACCGGCATCTGTCGGGCGCCGTGACAGGGCAGGGCGGTTCCATCCGGCGTGACCGTCAGAAAAATACTGCCCCAGCCGTTCATGCAGGCTTTCGGCCGTTCTTCGTAATAGTCCGGCGTCACGAAAATCAGCTTGCAGGGATGTCCTTCGGCTTCCAGCTTGGCGCGGTACTCGTTGGTGATGCGTTCGGCGCGAACCAGTTGTTCCTTGGTTGGCAACAGGCCGACCCGATTGAGCTGGGCCCAACCGTAAAACTGGCATGTCGCAAGTTCGACGAAGTCCGCCTCGAGAGCAATGCACAACTCGATGATCCGGTCGATCTTGTCGATGTTGTGCCGATGGGTGACGAAATTCAGTACCATCGGGTAGCCGTGAGCCTTCACCGCGCGGGCCATTTCGAGTTTCTGCGCGAAGGCTTTTTTTGAGCCGGCCAGCAGGTTGTTCACTTGCTCGTCGCTGGCCTGGAAACTGATCTGGATGTGGTCGAGCCCGGCCTTCTTGAAATCGCTGATTTTCTGCTCGGTGAGACCAATGCCCGAAGTGATCAGGTTGGTGTAGAAACCCAGCTTGCGTGCTTCAAAGATCAGCTCGGCGAGGTCTTGACGCACCAGCGGCTCACCGCCGGAAAAACCCAACTGCGCCGCGCCCATCTCCCGGGCTTCGCGAAAGACTTTGAGCCACTGCTCGGTGGTCAATTCTTTGCCTTGCTCGGCGAAATCCAATGGATTGGAGCAGTACGGGCACTGCAGCGGGCAGCGATACGTCAGCTCGGCCAGCAACCACAGTGGCAGGCCGATTTCGGGCTTGGGCGGTAACTTGTCTGACACGCAATCAGGCAAGTTCGATCCAGTGCTGAGCACGGGCGACCTCCATGAATTGCTCGATGTCGTCACCGAGCTCAGGCACGTCGGGGAATCGCGCGCCCAGCTCGGCGATGATCGCCGCGACGTCCCGCTCGCCATCAATCAAGCCGCCAATCAGCGCGGCGCTGTCATTCAGTTTGATCATGCCTTCCGGGTAGAGCAGCACATGGCCTTTCTGTGCCGGCTCGTACTGGAAACGGTAGCCTGGGCGCCAGGTCGGGGTTTTGCTGCGATCAAAACTCATAAGGTAATTCCTTTATGCCAGACCCGCTGTTCGGTCACGCTGTGGTACGGCGGGCGGTTCAGTTCGTAGGCCATGCTCATGGCATCGAGCATGCTCCAAAGAATGTCCAGTTTGAACTGGAGAATTTCCAGCATGCGCTCCTGGCCTTCCCGGGTAGTGTAGTGCTGCAAAGTGATCGCCAGACCATGCTCCACATCCCGGCGCGCCTGGCCCAGACGTGTACGGAAATATTCGTAGCCGGCCGGGTCGATCCACGGGTAATGCTGCGGCCAGCTGTCGAGGCGCGATTGGTGGATCTGCGGTGCGAACAGCTCGGTCAGCGAGCTGCTGGCGGCTTCCTGCCAACGGGCCCGGCGGGCGAAGTTGACGTAGGCATCCACGGCGAACCGCACGCCGGGCAGCACCAGTTCCTGAGAGCGCAGCTGATCCGGGTCGAGGCCGACCGCTTGCCCAAGACGCAGCCAGGCTTCGATGCCGCCCTCTTCGCCGGGGGCGCCGTCATGGTCCAGCAGGCGCTGAATCCATTCGCGACGAATCTTGCGGTCCGGGCAGTTAGCCAGGATTGCGGCATCCTTGAGCGGGATGTTCACCTGATAGTAGAAACGGTTGGCGACCCAGCCCTGGATCTGCTCGCGGGTTGCCCGGCCTTCATACATTGCCACGTGATAAGGGTGGTAGATGTGGTAGTAGGCGCCCTTGGCGCGCAGGGCCGCTTCGAATTCGGCGGGGGACATTGGAATGTCAGTCATTGCGGTTCTCCGGGAACAACCGGTGGATTCTTTGGTGTCTGGTCTGACGCCTTCGCTACAGCACAATACTCATGCCGTCATACGCCACTTCAACCCCGCGCCGAACCAGCTCCGCACGCTCCGGCGAATCCTCATCGAGAATCGGGTTGGTGTTGTTGATGTGGATGAGTACTTTGCGCTGTTTGGGCAATTGCCCCAGCACTTCCAGCATACCGCCGGGGCCGTTCTGCGCCAGGTGGCCCATTTCCCGGCCAGTGCGCGTGCCGACACCACGGCGCTGCATTTCGTCGTCGTCCCACATCGTGCCGTCCACCAACAGGCAATCGCTGCTGGCCATGATCTTGAGTAACGGAGCATCGACCTTGCCCAGGCCCGGTGCGTAGAACAGTTTGCCGCCGGTGTTCAGGTCTTCGACGATCAGGCCGATGTTGTCGCCCGGATGCGGGTCAAAGCGATGCGGCGAGTAGGGTGGGGCGGCGCTGCGCAAGGGCAGCGGGGTGAAACGCAGGTTCGGGCAGGCCGAGACGGTGAAGCTCTGATCGAGTTCGATTCGGTTCCAGGTCAGCCCACCATTCCAGTGCGTCAGCATGGTGAACAACGGGAAACCGGTGCTCAGGTCTTCATGGACCATGTCGGTGCACCAGACCTGGTGCGGGCAGCCTTCGCGCAGACTGAGCAGGCCAGTGGTGTGGTCGATCTGGCTGTCCATCAGGATGATTGCGCTGATGCCGGTATCACGCAGGGCGCGGCCCGGTTGCATGGGTGCAAAACTCTGGAGCTGGGCGCGGATGTCCGGTGAAGCATTGCACAGCACCCAGTTCACGCCGTCATCGGAAATCGCGATGGACGACTGGGTACGCGCCTTGGCCCGCAGGCTGCCGTCGCGAAAACCCGCGCAGTTCACGCAGTTGCAGTTCCACTGGGGGAAACCGCCGCCGGCGGCGGAACCTAGAATCTGGACAAACATGGCCGCTCCATCATTGAAAGCTGAAAATAAAAACGCCCCGGCGAGCCGAGGCGTAGCACTGCGTTCTCTACCAAATGGCGGAGCTTAGCGGCTTGCGAAGTACATGGTGACTTCGAAGCCGATACGCAGGTCGGTGTAAGCAGGTTTGGACCAGGACATGGGAGCGCTCCTTCAGGTGGATGGGACAGTTGAGACCTATACATATAGTCCACCTCCAGCAGGAGATGTTCAGATAGATAGGTGGCTATGTTACTCAAAATTACTGAGCGATTGGCCGCGAATCTTTGAGAAAGCTAATTGCAGCCCCGGTAATGATCATTTTGCCACTTGCCAAGGCGTCCCGGGGCAGGGCCCGCTGGCCAGACAGCGCCAGCCACCTTCGGCCTGGTTCAGTCGTTGTGCCGCCGCCAGCAAGGCTTCACGGTCGAGCATCAGAATCGCCTGAGGCAGGCGTTTCAGGTAATCCGACGGGTGGCCGGCCAGTTTGCCTTGCCAGAGCAGTTCGGCGGCTTGGGCGTTGGGCAGGGCTGTTCTATCGAATTGATCGGCCAGGGCCTGGCGTTGATCGATGAAAGTTGCGTCATCGAAGCCGCCAATCATCTCAGTCAAGCCGCGCAGGAAATGCCCGATATGTCCCAAAAGATCCACAGGGGCGACGCTCGGCGATTGCACGCCGAACAGCAGCCCGGTCTGACCGTTTATCTGGCGTAGTCCGCTGAATACGGCGTAGCCGAGTTGCAACTCCACCCGCAGGCGCTGGTAGAACGGCGTCTGGAACAGGTGTGCGAGCAAGCGCCAGGCGGCCTCGTCAGCAATGTCATGGGTTGCCGTCGGACAAAAGAGCAACAACGCGTGTTCGCTGGAGCCGGTATCGACGGCGTTCCAGAGATACTGTGAGCCGATCGATAACGGCGTCGTCGGTTGATTGTCTGGAGTCCCCGGCACACGGCTCAGGGCAAGCCCCATCGCCGCTTGTGTCTGGGCAGACAGGCCTGTCGCCAGACCATCCCAGCGTGCGCTCGACCACAGTTGCTGCAAATCCTCCGAGGCTGCGGTGTGCGCAAGGCACAGACCGGGCAGTGCGTTGAGCAGCTGTCGAATCGGCATCAACGCACTGGCCATCGGCGTTTCCTGTGAGACGTGCGCACCAGGTGTTGTCAGCGCTTTCAGCACATGTTCCAGGACTGTCGGCATCGGTTCCTGCAGCCCGCTCATGTTCAACAGCCATTCATTGCCCGATGCACTGAAGGAAACGTCGACACCGGCCTGCCGTGCATCTTCGCGTAACGGCCGCAGGCTGTTTTCCAGATCCGACTGAAGACGCTCGTGAACTGCGGATTCCAGACGCCAGCGCAGATAAACCGCCCCTTCATCCGTGTTATCCGGCAACGCCTGACTGAACTGCATCGGCGAACGTTCGCGACGGCTGCGCGAGCGATCCTGGGCGAAGGTCCGCAGGCCGCGGTGAGCGCTGGTCTGGCCGCGAATCAAACCGGCATTCGCGGCCGGTGCCTCAGCACGCAAAAACGGGTTGGCGGACGGCAGTTGCCAGTGGCCGGTGAAGTTATCCACAGCGCCGATCTGTTTCAGGACTGCCTTGAGGGCGACAACGCCCGGCTCGGATAGCCCTGTTTCAAGCTGCTCACTGTCTCGTTGGGCCAGCTGCAAGGCGCTGCTGACTTTCTGTTGGCGCTGCAATAGGGCGGCATATTCTGCGCGCAGTTCGGCCCAATCCAGATGGGAGGCAAAAAAGCCCAGCCAATCCACAAGCCGTTCGCGAATCACGCTGCCCGCTTGCGGGGCGTTGGCGGGCAGTGTGAATTCGATGTGCAGCAAGGCTTGTCCGGCATAGCGGTAGAGAGGCGCGGCTTTCAGGTGGTCCGCCAGCCCGCAGTCTCGCAGGTGGGCCAACAGGCCACCGGGTTTTGCAGCATTCAACCAATGGCACAGGAACGCCAGCGCTTCGGGCGATGAGTCGGGCAGCGCTTCGAAGGTGAACAGCAGATCCAGCCGCCGTTCTCCAGCCTGTTGATAACTATTGTTTGAAGATTCCATCAACAGAGCGGGTTTTGTCTGAGGGACTTTTTCACCGGCAGTAATGGCCATGGCAAACTGCTGCGCCATCCCCTTCAATTCATCAAGACTCTGTGGCCCGGCCAGGCTTAGCGTCATCTGCCCGGTCTGATAAAACCGCTGATAGAAGTCCTTCAGCGCTTGCTGAAACTCGGGCTGCGGCACTGGCAGGCTGTAACGGTTACCGGCATGAAATGCCCGTAACGGGTGAGCCGCCGAGAGCCCGTCAAACAATGCAAATTGCTGTTGGGCTGTCGCATCCCGCGACCAGGCGACAAATTCGGCGTGCAGCACTTCCCGTTCCCGCCGCTGATCGTCCGGATTCATACGCGGATGGGCGAGCATGTCTGACAGACGCTCCAGTCCACCGCTAAACGCCTGAGGCGGCAGCTCGAAAAAGAAATTCGTCGTACGTTCGCTGGTTCGTGCATTCACCTGCCCGCCATGACCTTGTACGTAGGCCATCAGCCCTTGGCCTGCGGGAAAGCGTTCTGTGCCCAGGAACAGCAAATGCTCAAGAAAGTGCGCCAGCCCCGGCCAGGCAAGCGGCACGTCGTGGCTGCCGGCGGCGACCCGCAACGCAGCGGCACTACGCTTCAAATCGGGCGCATGACGCAGCGTCACCCGCAGGCCGTTGGCCAGGGTTTCAGAGTGAAGGTTGGGGTGATTCAGCGCAGGCATGAGCACTTCCAGAGCAGAGAAGCGCTAATGCTAGCGGATTAGGGGGCGTTCTCAATCAGTTTCCACGCCGTGCCGGGGAAACTGATTGGGAACGCCCCCTAAGTGGATCAGCGCTTGTTCAGCTCGCCATAAAGCTCGGGACGACGATCGAGGAAGTAGCGATTGGCGGCGCGGGAATCGATCATCAGCTGACGGTCCAGCTCCCCGACAATCAATGCTTCATCAAGACCGGCCTGGGCGATACGGCTGCCGTCCGGGGCAGCGATGCTGCTCTGGCCGCAATACTGGATCTCGCCTTCGCTCCCGCAGTAGTTGGCGTACGCCACATAACACTGGTTTTCGAAGGCCCGAGCCCGGACGGTGACGTCGGCGATGAAGTCATAGGGAGTCATGTTCGCCGTCGGCACCAGGATCAATTCGGCTCCGGTCAACGCCAGGCGCCGGGCGTTCTCTGGGAATTCCAGGTCGTAGCAGATCAAAAAGCCAAGCTTCCAGCCGTTGAGCTCAACCAGCGGAAACTCATCCGGCCCGGGGCTGAACATCGAGTGATCGAGGTCACCGAACAGGTGAGTCTTGCGGTAGTTGCATAACCGCTCGCCATTGGCGTCGATCAACTGCACGGCGTTGTAGATCTGCCCGTCTTCGGTGCGCTCCGGGTAGCCATACAAAATGGCGATCCCCGTCGCTTTGGCAATGCGCGCGATTTGCTGCGCCGATTCACCGTTGTGCACCTCTGCCAGTACGTTGACCGCATCGGCGCCAATGTTGTAGCCGGTCAGGAACATCTCCGGCAGCACCAGCAAGTCTGCGCCCTTGGCCTCCAGCGCCAGTTGATGCAGGCGTTGCAGATTACCTGCGACATCCAGGGGCAGCGGTGGACATTGGTAAAGGGCTACGCGCATTTCGGATTCCTCTTACTCAGGAAGGGCGATCGGACCGATTTCGTTGAACACATCTCCTGGACCCGGGTTTTCGGCGTGAGTTTCACCGCCGAAGTGTTTCATGATGCCCCACACCGCGTTAAGCGAAGTCTGTACCGCGCCTTCGACCCAGGCCGGTGTCCACGAAACGTCATCGCCGGCGATGAAAATCCCGCGCTGCTCGGGCGGCATGTCGTCCTGCATGAAGTGCGCGTACATGCGCTGATTGTAGCGGTAGTGGCCGGGCAGGGCGCCTTTGAAGGCCCCGAGGAAGTGCGGGTCGGCTTCCCACGACACGGTGATCGGATCGCCGATGATTCGCGCGGCGATATCGACTTTCGGGTAGATCTTCTTCAACGCATCCAGCGCCAGCTTCACGCGTTTTTCCACCGGCTGCGGAAGCATTTTCAGGGCGTCGCTCATCCACGAGTACGACAGGCAAATTACCCCGGGCTTGTCGTCGCCGTTATCGAACAGGTACGTGCCGCGAGTCAGGCGATCGGTGAGGGTCATGCTCATCAGGTCACGGCCGGTTTCCGGATCCTTGTCCTTCCAGAACGGGCGATCGACCATCACGAATGTTTTCGACGACTGCATGTAGCGGGTGCGGTCCAGGGCCATCCACATCTTTTGCGAGAACAGGGTTTCGTCGCACTCGATCTGGGTGGTCAGCAGCCAGCTCTGGCAAGTGGTCAGCACCGCTGCATATTCACGGGTATCGCCCCAGTTGTCGGTGACGGCAAAACGACCGTCCGCTGCGTGGGCAATTTTCTTCACGCCGGTACGGGGTGCGCCATTGTGCAGCGAGCTGAGACTGGTGCCTTCAGGCCAGTGCGCGCAACGCTCCGGCACATGGCGCCAGATGCCCAGTGGCACTTGTTCCACGCCGCCAACCACCAAGTGCTGGTGATCGTCGCAGTTGGTCATCACCACGCGGAAGATTTCCAGCATCGAGTTGGGGAAGTCCGAGTCCCAGCCACCGGTGCCGAAACCGACCTGGCCGAACACTTCGCGGTGATGGAACGAGAGCTTGGCGAAGGCTTTGGAGGTGGCGACGAAGTCGTAGAAGGTGCGGTCGTCCCACAGCGGCACCAAGGTGTTCCACAGCTCCTTGAGGCGGGGCACGTCGCGGTCGCGGATGGCTTGCTGGATATCGGAAAACTGCGAACCGGCTTCCAGCGCATCGGCCCAGGCGTCAGCCACTTCCTGGAACAATGCGGGAAGATCCGCCAGTTTCTGTGCGTAATGGGTCTGACCTTCGAGGTCGATCACCGTGCTGCCCGATGCGGGCGTCAGCGGGTTCGGGAAAGGCTTGGTCTCAAGACCTAGTTTGTCGACATAGTGATAAAACGCGGTGGACGACACCGGGAAGCGCATGCCGCCGAGTTCGGCGATGATGCCTTCGGCGCCGTTGAACGCCTGGGAGCGCAGACGACCGCCCATTTTCGAGGCTTCGTAGACGACGGGTTTGAGGCCCAGCTTCATCAATTCGTAAGCGGCTACCAGACCGGCAATACCTGCCCCGACAATCGCCACTTCGGCCCCGTGATTGTGCGCCGGGATGCTGCCCAGGCCGGCCGGATGCTCGATCCAGTCGTCGAAACCGAAAGGAAAGTCCGGGCCGAAAATGGTGACCGGTTTTTTACCGTCTGCAGGATGGCGATTGTTCTTGTTCATGGCTGACCTTACTGGCGACCCGACGCGGGATGCGCGTCTGAGTATAGGAAAAGATGGCAGCCATTCTAGAGAGCGTAGAACACGTTAATAAGACGCAATGTGTCGTCGTTTTGCTAATTGCTTGATCAATATGACGACGTATCGCTACACATTGCAGGGGCGAGGCTTGCCCGCGAAGAGGCCCGACCAGACGCCGAAGATCTACCGGCAGAAACTCAAACCGGCTGCCCCCGATCAATCTTGCTGCTCAGGATGATCGAAGTCGTTGTCTTCTCCACCCCATCGACACTGCCGATCTGATCCAGCAACTGATCCAGCTGCTCCGGCGAGTCGGTGCGCAACCACGCCACATAATCGAATTCGCCACTCACAGCACATAACTGCTGAACCTGCGCCATGGCACTCAGACGCCGCAGCACTTCCTTGCCAGACCTCGGTTGCACCGTAATCCCAACGTAAGCTTGCAATCCTCCATCGATCACGCGCTGACCCAGGCGCACACCATAACCGGTGATTACCTTGGCCTTTTCCAGCCGCGCCAGGCGCGAAGTAACGGTGGTGCGGGCGATGCCCAGCTGCCGGGCGAGCATGGCCACACTTTCACGGGCATTGATCTGCAAAGCGGCGATCAATTGGCGGTCGATTTCGTCGAGAACGGGCGGGCGAGTGTCAGGCAAAGGGGCATCTCCAGCGGTACAGAGCAATGGGCAGGCATATTACAGGCAGTCCATACCCTCAACGGGTTAATTGGATGGACACAAATTGTCACTCGTAGTCGAATGCCCAACTAGGGGCTGTGAAGCGAGGGGATCGAAATGAAGAACATGCCTGCGTCTCTGCGCGACTATGCACTGCAGATTGCCAATCACGAAATGGGGCATTACGTCATAGCCCGAGCCCTGGGTTTTGAAACGGGCGATGTGACCCTGAAAGTGACCATGGGCCTGACGCACCATGGGGGGGCTTCCATTACCTTGAGCCGGTCTATCTCGTCGATCGAACAAATGAAGGCGCATTTGGAAGGCCGGATCATGGTCCTCTTCGCCGGAGCGATGGGGCAGACATTGCCTCCAAAACACTCACCCAAAAAACACGTCGATGAGCCGAAAGCGGGAGCCATCCTCAAAGGAGAGCTTGGCGCGGAACAGGACTACGCGAAAATAAGAGAGCTCCGGTATTTGCTTCGAAATATCGCCTACCCCGATACGGACCCAGCGTCGTCTGACAGCATCATTGCTGAACTGACAGCGATTAATGATCGCTTGTGGTTGCGGACTCAAAAGATCGTGGAGGCATTGGCCGACACGATTACCGGATTGGCAGAGATTCTGGTAGACCGCATGGTCCTTGTGGACCTTTGGGGGAGGGCTGGGGACTCGTATGAGGTTGTGTTGACGGGTGAAGGGCTTGAAGGGCTGCTGCCCGTGCAGGCGATCCCAGCGTTGAGTGTTTGGGAGTAAGCACCCCGGTGGCGCGCTGGGGACATCGTAAATGAGCGGCTGTTATTCATGTTCACTAGAGTCTTGGTCTTGGTGAGCAGCGAGACTTTTGGTTTTCTATTGAATTACTCAGCTATTTGCCAGAACGGGTCTTGGTGCCAATCTTGTGGAAACCCCATTGCTCGCTGATTCACATTTGGAAACTCCCGCATCAAATCCCGCAAGCGACGATCCCAGCTGGTGTGCGGGCTCACTTGGCGCATCAGGTGATTGAGAATGCACAAAACCGAGAAAATCCGTGGATGCTGTCCCTGCTGAAGTAACGCAAGCGGCCACGGGAAGCGAGTTTTCTTAGGCAGTTCTGGCCGTATACCCAGCTCTCGATTCCACAGCCTTGCATGATGGGCACAAATGTTACGGATGGTGGTCAATGTATGCAGCCATGACTGCAACAGTGGTGCTGGCAGTTCGAGGCTTTTGGCGATGATTTTCTTGTCGACGTCTCGTGCCAGCCCTTTGTAAAGATGTGACAGATCACCCAAGGTCAGTTCTTCCAGCATGGCCCATCCCGGCATCAGTGATGGTTGGTCATACGTTACTGGATAGTGCCGGGCGTAGCTTTCCTTGGCTCGTTGGCGTTTTAGGTGATCCTTTCGCCCTTCATCGGTTTGCAAGCGATCTATCCGTTGGCACTCTTTTTCGTAGTCGCGTCTAGCAGCGTTTTGCTTGGTACGTATGGTTTCCAGCAATCGAGCATGGTCATAGGAGTGCTGAAACAACCGCGCTTCCGTGTACCAATGTCCACCATGATTCGGTCCCATGTGATTGCTGATCAGAGAACGAACTGCAACCTCGACGCGTTCGATGGCATCCATGACAAGTAGACGCAGGCGGCGGTCGAAATCATAAAGCGTGGTCAGGTCACGAAATCCGGCACCTTTTCGGAAGGGGTGGTCTTCGTCCTCCGCTTGCTGGAAAGTTCGCATGTAGGGGGTTAGGCGAAAGAAGCTCACTGCCTGTAAAAAGTGGCGAGCCCGTGTGTCATCCTGGATATTCAACCCGCGTTGCTTGAGCAATTCGATCTGTGCGGTGATGTCGATGACGGGCTTATGGAAAACTCTCATGCCCTAAAAGCTCCGGGCAAAAAAAACCCGCGCAATTTGTGCTTGGCTGCTGACGCAACCATAGGCATGGCGGGTGTGTTGCGGGCAAGACTAGGTACAACCGCATCGCTTTGCAAGTTTTTTGCTGAAGGCTCGATAGGCGGATATGCCGGGTTTTGCATGAGTGATCTCGTTGCTGTTATTGACGGGAGACTGATCTTTTCTCAAGTGTAGAGTCTGAAAAAGCACAAAAAAGCCACGCATTGCGTGGCTTTCTGGTTGGTCCGACTAAACCTCGGATTCGTCTTTGGTCCGAGCAGGTCGCGGTGTAAGCACTTTCACCACATCATCAATCACCGCTTTGCTCATCGCCGTCAGATAGTGCGCGGCCCAAGCGTGACGGTCGGTGTCTTTTGCGTAGGCTGCGTCCTCTGCAAATGATTTGGCGAGGAACAGCAGATCGGAGGCCTGAGTCAATGCGTCGACGATGGGGACGCCAGCGCTGACGTGGAACAGTGGCTGATCCGAGCAATAGGTGAAGGGCGTGAAGCCGATGGTTCCTGGCGAGTTTTAAGAAGTCTTGTTCATGAACAAAGACTTCAGATTTGAAGCGTTCCTGGTTGCGCGCAAGTACGCCTTGTAAACTGTGAATGTGGTGGAGGTACATGGCACATGTGAAAGCGTGCATTGATCAAAGTACCAAGGTTTTTGCTGGATGTGGTGTCAAGGGCGGCGTTGGTCGCTCCTGCCGCGTCAAGGGGCCGAGTCCTCGTCGCTTCGCTCCTGCGGGCCGCACCAACCCCTTGACCCGTCATCCGCTTGTTGAAAGAACCGTAAAAAGGCCAATGCCGAGTGTTGGCCTTTTTCTTTTGAGCAGCTTCCAGCGGAATGCAGGTTCTCAAAAAGACCATTGATTGAGTCATTGGCAGGACGTCGAGAGTGCTGAAGCATGACCGATGGCCGTCGTCCGTTTCATTCGATTAGTTGTCCTGATTGAGCATTTTCGTAACCTTGGCCGTTACGTAACCTGATCACAGGTAAATGCCAAGTACAGGGATACGTCTTGAATAGTTTTATTCACACATCTCATCGAGATGATAATGATCATGCGCGGCTCGAAATAATAAAAAGAAACGATCAGGGCGCAACCGCTGCATTGACTTATATCCGGGATATCTACCAACGACGTTACAACGCCGAGATTACTCCCAACCCCGACCTGCTGATTTCCCGTCGCGACCACACAAACGGAACGCTAACCGCCTGCGCGGGGATTTCCTTTGCATCGCCCACCAACCAACTTTTTTCCGAGCGTTATTTCGACAGCCCGGTCGAGAGCGTATTAGCGTCGCTGACTCAGCGGGTTTCGCGCCGTGAACAAATCGTGGAAATCGGTTCGCTGGCTTCTGACGACCCCAATGCGGCGGCGGAGATCATCCGTGCTTTGCCGATTCTCACCTGGTTCATGGGGGTCAAGGCGATCTTGTGCACCTCGACGCGCCGGTTGCGCACCTTATTCGAATACCACGGTATCCCGCTGCGCATTATCGGGGACGCCGACATCAATCGCCTGTCGGAGCTGGAGCGGCAACAGTGGGGGAGTTACTACGCGCAATCGCCCAAGACCGGAGTGATCCTGCTGGAAGAATGCTCCCACCTGTTCAATCAGTTTTGCGGAAGACTGACGTTCTCTGCCTTTGAACATCTCACCGCTACTACCAAGCAGATCGCCGCATGAATGTCCTTACTGAAATAATGGTCCAGGCGCAACGTACTCCTGACGCGGCGGCCGTAGTGCAATTGGCGGAGGACCCCGCCATCACCGAGTCGGTAGCCCTGACGTACCAGCAGTTGGTGACACAAGCTCAAAACCTGGCCTGGAAAATTGAGGGTGAGACGCTACCGTCAAGCTCCGTCGGCATTGTGATGGGCAACAGCACCCAGTGGGTGCTGGCCGATCTGGCGCTGATGATAAGCAAGCGTGTGGAGGTGCCGGTGCCGCTGGCTTTTTCCGCAGACCAGGCGGCGCATTTGTTACAGGGGTGCGCGCTGGTCCTGATCGATGAAATGGGTGCGCGCAAGCTTCAGGAGTGGCGCACTAACGGGCTCGAGTTGTCGGCAACCGTGCGCTCGGTAGCCTTGGAGACTCAGGCCGCAGCGCACCCCATACCGGACCCCGTCGCTTGCGAAGCGGGCGCCGACAGCGTGATCAAGGTCATTCATACTTCCGGCACGACTTCAAAACCCAAGGGCGTAAAGATTCGGCGCGACGGCTTGAGTGCATTAGTCCAGGCCCTATGGCAGAGAGCCCGGCGCGATGATTACCAGCGCTATCTGGTGCTGGTGCCTTTGAGCCTGCTGATTGAACAGGTCACGGCACTTTACATGCCATTGACCTCCGGCGGTGCGGTGGTGCTGCCGCCCGCCAGTCTGCCGCCATTGGGCAGCCCCGGTGCGATCGCCGACGAACGCCTGGCTCTGATTTGCAGCGCCCGGCCAACGGCGATGACCTTGACGCCCGCGCTGGTGGAAGCCATTGCCCACCGCGCTGAAACCTTGGGCCCCTCAGAGCACCAACGTATCGAACAACTCTTTGGTACACCTCGATTACCATTATTGGCAGCCGGCGGGGCGCCCGTGGACCATGAGGTTCTGTTCCGTCTGCAGCAATTGGGCATCGACATTTTCCAAGGCTATGGCCTCAGTGAGAACAGTTCGGTGGCGACCTGGAACTTCCGTGGCGCCAACCGCCTGGGCAGTGTCGGACAGGCATTGCCCCATGTGGAGTTACGCCTGGCCGAGGATGGTGAATTGTGCCTGCGCAGCAGTTCGCTGTTTGCCGGCTACTCCAACGAGGATCCCAGCAGCTGCGTCATCGACGCCGAAGGCTGGCTGCATACCGGAGACCTGGCCAGCATCGACCCGGATGGGTTCGTCAGCATCATTGGCCGCAAGAAAACCATGATCATTACCGCCAATGGTCGCAACGTGTCGCCGGAGTGGCTCGAGTCGGCCTACCGCCAGATACCGGGCGTCGAACAGGTGATTGTCTTTGGCGATCGCCAGGCGTTTCTGGGTGGGCTGTTCATTATCAATGCCCACGCAAGGCCGGCCGAGGTCAGAGCGGCAATCGCGCGTTTTGCCCGCGAGCATCTCAACGAAATCGAACAGATTCCGCATCCCGTACTGATTGCCCATAGCGAAGAGGTCATGGGGCGGCTGTTCACGGTCACCGGACGACCACGCCGCACTGAGCTGTCGGCGTTCCTGAAGGATTCAACTGTGAGGATTTGTGCATGAAGCTCGACACCCTGGCCCATACCGCGCATGGCGGCCTGATTGTGATGCCGGGCGCACCACAGGAATTGAGCGCGCTGGCGCCGCACTATCTGAAGCACCTGTTAGCCAACCATGGCTATCTGGTACTACGCGGATTCGAGCACAGTATCGAAAGCTTTTCCCGGCTGGTGCGTCAGACCAGTAGCAGGATCAGTCTGGACCCGGCGCGCAGCTTCGATGGCGATACGGCTCAGAAAGTCGATGCCGGTCTGGATGGCGTTGGTTTGCACTGTGAAAACGGTAATAGCCCATTCTGGCCGGACCTTTGCTGGTTCTATTGCCAGATAGCGCCTGCACGGGGATCGCAAACGACCTTGTGCGATGGCAATGCCGTCTACCAGCACTTGAGCCCCGCGCAGCGTGCGGCTTTTACCGAGCGGGACATCATGTATGCCCGACGAGTAGAAGCACTCAAGTGGAAGACCTATGCCTTCCACGCGCTGGCGCAAGGCAAAAATACGCCAGCCAGCGTCGAGGCCGTCACCTTGCAGGACCTGCTGTCGCTCACCGCCGGGGACGCGTCCTCGCAGATCGATCTCAACGAGGACGGCTCGATTACCTATCGCTTTCACACACCCGCCATCCGCACCAGCCGGCTTGGCAGCGCGGAAGAACTGCATTTCGCCAACAGTATTTTCGGCCCGTCCAACCATTACGAGGCACCGCGGATCACCTACGCAGATGGTGAGCCTATCGACCCGCAGTTACTGGAGGAGGTGGACGCGATTTGCCAGCGCTTGACGGTAGACGTCGGCTGGCAGCGCGGTGACGTGGTGCTGATCGACAACACCCGGGTCATGCATGGGCGTCGACCTATCGACGATCCAGCCCGAACCATTTTCAACGCCCTTTCCTATATCGATTGAGAGACTTGCCCATGAATGCCTTGAAAGCCATCAACCAACTGGCTCATATCAATTATCTTCACCCCAATCGCATGGATTGGGAGTGCGCACGTACCGATGCCGAATTGCAGTTCCTGTCAAAAGCCCTGGTCGGGCAAGCCGACCAGCCGGAAAAGGCCGTGGCTTATCTGTACAAGGAGCTGGGGCAGTTGGCCGAAATCGAAATGCACGTTGCCAACACTATGACGCGGATCCTCTGCGAAGTGCAGGCCGAGAGCAATAATGTCCTGGCTGCAGGCGACGCCCTGTATGGCGCGTTGTCGTGTTTCGCCTCGGAAGAAATCAACCATGCCAGTAGCTTCTATCAGTACATCAGGCACCTGTCCGGGCGCGATATAAAGCTCAAGGACAATCTGTTCAACGAGCGGCGGGCACTCTACGACGGCAACGACTCACCTATCGTCAAACTGGCCGCCCTTTGTGCAACCGCCTATGTAGGTGAGTCCGTCATCACGGTCTTCGAACGTCGGTTGAAGGTGCTCGACCCCATGCAGCAAAGCCTGCTGACCCGCCTGCTGCATTTTCATGGTCTGGATGAGGCGCGACACATCCAGTGTGATCACTTCATCTTTGAGCATGTGATCCCCTCATTCACCGCGTCTGAACGTCGGCGAATGCACCAATTGATACAAGACACCGAGGAAATGAACACTCAGTTGGCCATTACCAGTGCCGAGCAAATCAAGGCGGCATTCAATCTGGATTACGCGCAAGATAACAAGGCCGCCAGTACTCAGCTGGACATGACGCTGCGCTTCAAAGAGATCATCCAGTCGCACGACCTGATTCGCAATGTCGATGAGCACATGGATGTCGATACTACGGCCATCGTGTGGGAATTTTCCAGGGCCAACACGGTTCACACCCAATACTTCCACTAAGGACGCAGGCATGAAGCCGCAAACGCTTGCACCAATTGAATCGGTCAGACAGGAGAAGCATTCCCTGAGCGTCCTGGCAGTGCTCGTCGCCCTGTTTCTCGCTGCCATGGACAGCACTGCGGTCAGCACCATACTGCCGCAGATCAATGCGCAAATGCAGGACACAACGTTCTATCCCTGGGTTGTCTCGGGCTTCTTGCTACCTTTGGCACTCATTGCGCCGCTAGCCGGCGCACTGGCTGATCGATTCGGGGTTTCTTCGATGATGAAAGTCAGCCTGCTGATCTTCATCGCCGCGTCGGCAGTGGTTGCCAGTAGCCAGAGCATGGTCGTGCTGATTGCAGGCAGAGCCCTGCAAGGAATCGGGGCAGGTGGCATCATCGTTCTTTCCTACTCGATGCTGGCATCGCTCTTCGAAGGGCCAAAGCGTGCCAGCATGCAGGGAATGCTCAGCAGCGTCTGGGGCCTGGCTGCGGTATTGGGCCCTGTTGCTGGTACGGTACTGGGCAGCACCTTGAGCTGGCGTGCAGTTTTTTGGCTCAATCTGCCACTGGGCTTTCTGGCATTGATGGTGCTGCTTTTCACACCCGTGATCGGCCGAGGTCAGTCAGCCAGGACTGTGGATCCCATGGCGCAGTTTTTTTTGGCCATCGCCGCCTGTGCTGGACTGTTCATGTTGAGCAGTCAGCACCTTGAGATGATCCCGCACCCGATACCGACGCTGGCGATTGTGATGCTGATCAGTCTTGTGGCACTGGTAGCTCGAGTCCGCGCGGCACCCGCCGGCAGTCCGGTGCCATTGGGGTTCTTTGATCGGCCAGCGCTGGGAGCGGTCATGGCCTTGGTGGTTATCTCGAGCATCGGTTTGTACGCCACAGTCAGCTTGTTGCCCATCGCTCTCAGCCGTTCGGCGGGCAGCGCATTGTCGACAGGGGTGCTGATCATGCTGGCCGCGTTAGGCTGGGTGGTAGGAGCGACCGTCTGTGGCAAGCGTCTGTCGAGCATCGGCTTCAGGCCCATGGCGATAGTTGGGATGTCGATGCTGATGCTCGGTTGCATAGGGGTGGCTGCAGGACTGCAATGGTCGCAGTGGTTGGCCATTGGTGCAGGCCAGGTACTGGTCGGGCTGGGGATGGGCTTGACGGCCACTACGACCCTGGTGCTCGCGCAGAACAGCGCCCCGCATGATCAGTTGGGAGCCTACACGTCCACGGTGCAATTTCTGCGTAACCTTGGGGCGGCGTTCGGCGTCAATGCGATGGTGGCTATTGCGCTGTACCTGCCGCCCAGCCTGGCCTACCAGATCACTTTCCTGCTGCTAGGTCTTTTGATGACGGTCGGTTTACTCTTTGCCTTTGGACTGCCTTCGCGCGGCGGACCGCAAAAAAGGTAGACGGAGTAACAATGCATTTCGCTGACATGGATCACACAGCATTAGTTATTGAAAGGCAGTTGACCAAGATGGCCGATGAGGAGAGCGAGCCTCATCGACACCACCTCGGGCAATTCGTGTTAGTGAAAAAGGGCGTGCTCCATGGCAATGCCGTCGAGCAACGCTGGTTACTCAAACCGGGAATGGCGGTCTGGATTCCGCCACAGACCTTGCACTCTGGTGAGGCTTACACCCAGGTAGACCTCACGGTCTTGTACCTTGGCCCGGAGTTGTGCGAACGCTTCTCTCCGAGCATCAAGCTGATCGATGCATCCCTGCTGATTATCGCCCTGTGCGACCGATTGGCCGAGGAAAGCACTCGGCCGCTTTCCGAACAACGGCGCGGCAGCATGTTGCAATTGTTGTTCGAGGACATCGAAGACCTGGCGCCCAGCAATATGGTCCTGCCTTTACCGCGGGACACACGGCTCAAACGTGTCACCGAGCAACTGATTGCCAGGCCTGGGATGCGTAAGAACCTGACCGAATGGGGTCGCGAGGTAGGCGCCACCGAGCGGACTCTGGCACGTCTGTTTCGAAAGGATACCGGTTTACGTTACACGGACTGGCACAACCGCCTGCTGCTCGTGGAGGCATACCGTGGCCTGGCGGTCGAGAACACCAACGAGACCCTGGCGCAGCACTTGGGATTTGCCTCGGGCGATTCGTTTGGTCACTGGTTTCGGCGCATCACCGGCAGCAGCCCAGGCAAGGTACGCAGTACCTTGCAGGCTGCGAGCACGGGAGCACTGGAGGGCCTGGCTTAGACATGTCGGTTTTGTTCGATCATCCGTCCCTCCGAATCATTTTAGACAACAACGTACTGCCTTAGCCTAGACACCTCCAATCAATGAGGTTGATAGCTGATGATCCATTACGAAGGGTTGAAAATCGTTCACGCACTGGCTGCGGTAGCCGCTACCGGCCCGTTACTGTTTGCCCCCTGGCTTTCGGCGAGGCTCAAGAGCTGCAGCGACGCGACCAAACCGTTGTTGCTGGGAGGCCTGGCTTTCAGTGACCGCTTGTATAACGTTGCCGGTTGGGGGCTGATCCTTAGCGGCATTCTGATGTTCTGGCTGAAGGATTGGCAGCGTTGTTTCGAGGTATGGTTTCTGCTCAGCGTCGCCATCTTTGCCCTTGATTCGGTGTTCGAAAAACGTTTGCGCGACCCGGCCAACGAAGTCCTCGAGGCAACGAGCCCAAGCGCCGAGCAATGGCTGCCGGCTGCTCAGAAGATCCATCTGGGGGTTTTAGGTCAGGCGACATGCACGTCACTGATCCTGCTGGTGATGCTGCTGCAAAGCCATTTGGACCTGAGTCAGTTAACCCTGAAAATCTTCTGATGTGCCACTTGGCACACTGCCGAAAAATAAAGCACAGCAGTCCAATGCATCATTGGCTGTGGCGCCGTGTAACCAGCATCCACCAGGAGGCGGATTCACATCCGCCGCCCTCTCATACCACCGTGCGTCCGTTTCGCAAATGGCGATTCAGGTTATACGGCTAAGCCGGTGGATCGTATCTACGTCGCAGCGTTCCGCGTAATTATCGGGCTTTGACGATGTTGGTCGCCTCTATTCGCTTGCTGTTCGTCTGGCCAGCATTTTGCCTCAGGCTTCCTTCAGATTCGCAGTTGCCCGCGCCCCTTGCTTTTGGCTAACACTTCCCCTTGCCGGTGCGTAGAAGACTTCCGCCTCCAAGTCACCAGTGTGGCCACCACAGCCAAGCTGGTTGCGTTTGCGCGCAACGCGCCATGCCTGACGCTCAAAAAAAGACCCCGCCGAAGCGAGGTCTGATGAGCCGTGCGTCAGGGGCTACTGATTTACTTTGCCCCCGGTAGCACTTCCCCAGTTTTTACCCATGTTCTGCATGACGTGCTGTCGATAGGCTGGGTTCCAAGCTGTGTTACCGGCCGCAAGGTGGTTCAATCTTCCAGCAGTGACCATTTGCCCCGACTGCATGTCGCGGCGCGTGGACTGTCGGTTAAGCCCCTTGGTGATCGGTGAGGCGGCACCGCTTGCGATTCCGCGTAGGGTGAGCCCTGCGAGGCGTACGGTGTTGTTGCTGATGTTTCCACCACGGCTGGGTTCGTTCAGGCGCTTGTCGCGATAGCCGGCGATGATGTCAGCGGAGAGGGCAGCCAGTGAGTATTTGCCCAGGTGCTCGATGAGCTTCTTGGCTTTCGAGGTTTCGCCACGCTGAGTGGTGGGCTTCTTGGTGGGGGTAATGTCGCTCAAGTAGCGCTTGAGCGCTGCTTCCAGCGTCATGCGCTCGGAGCCGCTGCGCTGGATGTACACACCTCTGACCATTTCGTCTTCGGTACGACGAGAGCAGTCCTCCGCATCACGCTTGGTGCGGAAGGTTTTAGCCACAGTTGGCCAGCCAGTTTTGCGAATCAGGGCCTTCCAGGTGCCGGAAGTAGTTTTGACGAGAGTTGCCATGAGAGGGGGCTCCTAGGCGGCTGGCGAACCAGCACTGTACCTAATTTGTACCCTTGGACCATAGGACTGTATCTGCGGCGGTCCATCCAGAAACACGAAAGCCGCGCAATGCGCGGCTTTGGAGTTGGTGGGCCCACACGGACTTGAACCGTGGACCAAAGGATTATGAGTCCTCTGCTCTAACCAACTGAGCTATAGGCCCTCAGTAGGTCGCGGATTATAGCGATGGTTTCTCGGCTGTGCTATCCGAAAAATCCAATACGGCTGTACGAAGAAACGTCGCGGCGTATTCGTCGGGGGGAAGTGGCAGGCTGACGATGTAGCCCTGGATCTGTTCGCAGCCTTCGGCAGTGAGGAATTGTTGCTGGGCCTGGGTTTCGACGCCCTCGGCGATGACGGTGAATTGCATGCTGCGGCCCAGGGCGATGATTGCGCGAACAATTGCCGCGTCATGCGGGTCGTCCGGCAGGCCGCGGACGAAGGACTGGTCGATCTTGAGGATGTCCAAAGGCAGGCGTTTGAGGTAGCTCAGGGAGGAATAGCCGGTACCGAAATCATCGATTGCCAGTTGCACGCCCAGGCGTTTGAGTTGATGCAGCACTGTCAGCGCTTCTTCGGCCTGGCTCATGATGAAGTTTTCAGTGATCTCCAGTTGCAGGAAGCCGGGTTTGAGGCGGTTGTCCTTGAGCAATTGCTCGATCCGGCCGAGCAGGTTCGGTTGGCGCAATTGAGCGCCCGCGAGGTTGACCGAGAGTGGGCCCAGGCACTCATAGACCTGGTTCCACTCGTACATCTGTCGGCAGGCTGTCTCGAGTACCCAGTCGCCGATTTGCAGGATCATGCCGTTTTCTTCGGCCAAGGGGATGAAGTGCTCGGGGGGGACATCGCCGAAGGTGGGGTGATGCCAGCGTATCAGCGCTTCGGCACCGACCACTCGATGGTCGTCGAGGCTGATTTTGGGCTGGTAGTACAGAAACAGCTCATTGCGCTCGATGGCGCGCCGCAGTTCATGCTCCAGCGCCACCCGTTCGCTGGCCTGGGCGGTGAGGTCGCGGGTGTAGCTTTCAACCCGGTTACGGCCCTTGGCCTTGGAGCGATACATCGCGGCATCGGCGTTCTTGATCAACGTGGCAACGTCGCCGCCGTCCTTGGGATACAGGCTGGTGCCGATGCTGGCGCTGATGAAAAACTCGTGCTCGCCGGCCTGGAAAGGGGCGGCGAAGCAATTGAGCAGTTTGGTGGCAATGTTGTCGGCATCGCTGGACTGTTGCAGGCCGGGAAGCAGGATGATGAATTCATCGCCGCCCAAGCGCGCTACGGTGTCGATATCGCGTAACTGCTCCTTGAGGCGCACGGCAATGCCCTTGAGCAGCAGGTCGCCGACCGGGTGGCCGAGGCTGTCGTTGATATGTTTGAAGCGGTCCAGGTCCAGGAACAACACCGCGCCCTGGCCACCGTTTTCCTGTTGGTTGTTCAGTGCGGTCAACAGCCGGCTCTCGAATAGCGTGCGGTTTGGCAGGCCGGTCAGAGGGTCGTGGTGCGCTTGGTAGTCGAGTTTGGCCTGAGCGTGCTTGAGGCTGGAAATGTCCGCGAATACCGCAACAAAGTGAGTGATGAATTTGTTCCGGTTGCGCACCGCGCTGATGGTCAGCCAGCTCGGATAGAGCTCGCCATTCTTGCGCCGGTTGGAGATTTCGCCTTGCCAATGACCTTCGGCCGTTAGTTGATGCCACATCGCCGCATAGAATGCGCTGTCGTGCAGACCCGAGGCGAGCAGGCGAGGGGTGTGGCCCAATGCCTCGGCCTCGCTGTAGCCGGTGATTTCGGTGAACGCGCGATTGACCGCGCTGATGTGCTGTTGGGTGTCGGTGATCAACACGCCCTCGGCGGTGCTCTCGAACACCGTGGCGGCCTGTTGCAGTTTCTCCTGCATCAGGTGGCGCTCGGTAATGTCCCGGGCAATTGTCAGCATGCAATCTTCATCGCCGATGGGCAGCGGGCGGCTTGAAACCTCGCAGAGCCGGATCTGCCCGTCTTTGCGGCGGATGTGGCAACTGAAGTCGCGAACGAAACCGTCCCGGTGCAGCAACTCGAGCATTTGTTTGCGTTCGTTGAGATTGACCCAGATCCCCAGGTCCAGCGCCGACCTATCCACGGACATCGCGCTGTTGAAGCCGGTAATACGGCTGAAGCCTTCGTTGACCTCCAACAGCAGGCCATCACTCTGCCGGGACAGTAGCAAGCCGTCAGGAGAGGCATGGAAGGCCTTGGCGAATTTCTCTTCGGAGGTTTGTAACTGTTGCTGGGTTTCCTTGAGTTGACTGATGTCCCGCACAACGACTACCAGGGCCGGGGTTGTATCGAGATCGAAAGGCTCGGCGGAAATCAGGCCGGTGAACACCTGGCCATTGCTGCGGCGAAAGGGCATCTCCAGGTTGCGGATACTGCCGGCCTGCAACCGCTGCAGCAAACCCGGTCCCACGCCGGGTACGCCCCAGATATTCAGGTCGGTGGCCGTCTGGCCTATGACGTCTTCGGCCTTGAGGCCGATCTGTTCTTCGAACGCTTCGTTGACTTCCAGCAGGCAGCCGTCGGAAAGCCGCGCAATGACCAGAATGTCCGGGCATTGCTGGAACACCGAGGCGAACTTCTGTTCCGACAGGCGCAGGGCCTCTTCGGTGCGCTTGGCCTCGCTGATGTCGATCATCAGCCCGCGCAGTACCGGTTCATGGCCGTGCTCGATCAGGCTGACGAGATCGCGGACCCACAGGCAGCGGCCATCGGCGGTGATGACCCGGTAATCGACGCTGTGATCGCGCCCGGCCGCCACTTCACGGTCGCAGAAGGCCTGGGCCCGGGTCAGGTCTGCGGGATGGATGATGTTGCGCCAGAAGCCTGGAATCAGCCAATGGGACAGGGGATAGCCGAGGAGGTCCTGGGCATGGGGGGACACGTAGCTGTAGGTGTAGTCGCTGATCTGCGCTTCCCAGGCGATAGCTGAAAGACTCTCCACCAGCCCGCGGTAGTGGTATTCGCTGCTGCGCAGCTCTTGTTCCAGATCGACCCGGCGGGCAATTTCCGAACTCAGTCGGCGATTGATCCGGATAACCACTGCCAGCACGATCATCAGAAGCAGTAATCCTGGCAGGCCGTAAATCAGCAAATCAAACCAGAAGGTTCGATGATCCAGGACATTACCGACCCAATGTTCCTGGATGGCGCTGATTTCGCTCGGGGTCATGTCTGCCAGGACTTTGTCCAGGATACTGACCAGCACCTTGTTATTTGGGGGGACGGCCATCGCCAATTGATAGCGATAGGGTGTTTCACCGCTGACGTAGAGCCCTTCGAGCTTGAGTTGACGCAGGCTCCAGACGCTGGAGGCGAGATCGCCTACTACGGCGTCCACCGCGTCGGTGGCCAGTGCCTGTAGCGCCGAGCTGACGTTGGGCATTGCCACCAGATTCAGGTCAGGATGGTGGGAGCGTAACAGTTCATGCGGGGCGTAGTTTTCCACCACCGCGATCTTCAGCCCGTACAGGTCTTCGAGTTTGCGCGGTTGAGGACCTCCGGCATGAGCCAGAATGACAATCGGAAAGTCGAGGTAAGGGCGAGTGAACGACAGGTACGTCTGGCGCTCGGGGGTCGACATGATGCCCGGCAAGATGTCTAGCTTGCCTTTTTTGGCCTGCTGCAAGACTTCGGTCCAGCTGACCGGCTCGATGGGCGTGAGCTTGATGGCCAGCCGTTGACGGATGACGTTGATATAGTCCGCTGCCAGGCCCTGATAACGCCCATATTCGTCGCGAAATTCAAACGGCGGCCAAGATGCGTCGACGCCAAGGCGCAATTCTGGATGAGCCGCCAGCCAGCTACGTTCTTCGTCGGTCAGAGTCAGCGCGCCAGCCGTTGCGGTCCAGGTCATCAGCGACAGCAAAAAAAACACGGTCGGCAATCTGGGCATAACGGTCTCGTTATGGCTTGGGGGAATGTTTCGAGTGTAGACGGGCTATTCGGCGGGGGGGACGTGCGGGGCATTTAATCTGCATAAAGCAAAACCCCCGGCCTGGGCCGGGGGTTCTGTGATCACTCGTCGAGGAAGGAGCGCAAATGCTCGCTTCTCGTCGGGTGGCGCAGCTTGCGCAACGCCTTGGCTTCGATCTGACGAATCCGTTCACGGGTCACGTCGAACTGCTTACCAACCTCTTCGAGGGTGTGGTCGGTATTCATGTCGATACCGAAACGCATGCGCAGGACCTTGGCTTCACGGGCAGTGAGGCCGGACAGGACTTCGCGAGTCGCTTCTTTAAGGCTCTCAACGGTTGCAACATCGATTGGCGACTGCATGGTCGAGTCTTCGATGAAGTCACCCAGATGGGAGTCTTCGTCATCACCGATCGGGGTTTCCATGGAGATCGGCTCTTTAGCGATCTTCAATACCTTGCGGATCTTGTCCTCAGGCATTTCCATGCGTTCGCCCAGCTCTTCCGGGGTCGGTTCGCGACCCATTTCCTGCAGCATCTGGCGGGAAATACGGTTGAGCTTGTTGATCGTCTCGATCATGTGCACCGGAATACGGATGGTGCGGGCCTGGTCGGCGATCGAGCGAGTGATCGCCTGACGGATCCACCAGGTGGCATAAGTCGAGAACTTGTAGCCGCGGCGGTATTCGAACTTGTCTACCGCTTTCATCAGACCGATGTTGCCTTCCTGGATCAGATCGAGGAACTGCAGGCCACGGTTGGTGTACTTCTTGGCGATGGAGATCACCAGACGCAAGTTCGCTTCGACCATCTCTTTCTTCGCGCGGCGGGCCTTGGCCTCACCGATCGACATGCGACGGTTGATGTCCTTGATCTCGGCGATCGTCAAACCGGTTTCGGTTTCCAGCGCGGTCAGCTTCTGCTGGCAACGAATGATGTCCGGCTGCAGGCGACCAATGGCTTCAGCGTATTTGCTTTTGCCTTTGGCCAGAGCGTCGGACCAGCTTTCGTCGACTTCGTTGCCCGGGAACTGGCGCAGGAAGTCGGCACGCGGCATGCGGGCGTCACGAACACACAGTTGCATGATCGCGCGCTCTTGCTGACGCAGACGATCCAGGGCGCTGCGAACACGCTCGACCAGGCCTTCGAATTGCTTCGGCACCAGTTTGATCGGCATGAACAGCTCAGCCAGGGCCAACAGCTCGGCAATCGCTGCCTTGTTGTGGCGACCGTGCTTTTTCAGAGCCTTGCGGGTGATTTCCATCTGATCGGCGACAGCGCCAAAACGCTGTGCGGCGATGACCGGATCCGGACCGCTTTCGGCTTCTTCTTCGTCATCGCTTGCTTCGGCGTCATCGTCATCGGTGTCGTCGTCCGCTTTCACGGCTTTCGAATCGACAGGCGGTGGCACTTCGGCTGCAGGCGGCGCAATGCCGTCGTCCGGGTCGATATAACCACTCAGGACGTCGGACAGGCGGCCACCTTCGGTGGTGACGCGAGTGTACTCGGAGAGAATATGGTCAACCGTGCCAGGGAAGTGCGCGATTGCGCCCATCACTTCGCGGATACCCTCTTCAATACGTTTGGCGATTTCGATTTCGCCTTCACGTGTGAGGAGCTCTACCGTACCCATTTCACGCATGTACATGCGCACTGGGTCGGTGGTGCGACCAATGTCGGTCTCGACCGCTGCCAACGCTGCTGCTGCCTCTTCGGCCGCGGCTTCGTCGGTATCGGCGTCGGCCAGCATAAGGGAATCCTTATCTGGCGCAACCTCGAATACGTTGATCCCCATGTCATTGATCATGCGGATGATGTCTTCCACCTGTTCCGGATCTGAAATATCCTCCGGCAGGTGGTCGTTGACCTCCGCGTAAGTCAGGTAGCCCTGCTCACGACCAAGTGTGATCAACTCTTTGATACGAGACTGCTGTTGCGCTTTTCCGGACATAACACCCTATCCACTGAAGGTCTTGGCGGGCAAAAAACAAGCCGAGGATTATACCTGAGCTATGACCTCACGCGCCAGTTGAGGTCGGGCTTGATGCGCAAACATTGCGGCTTAAAAGGTCGCGCAGTTGATTTTTCTCTTCGGCACTCAATTCACTTTGACGTGCTTTTCGAAGAAGTTGTTCCAGGTTTCGCTCGCGTTGGCGTGCTGACAAGCTAGTAATGGTGTCGAAAAACTGTTGTTCAAGGTTATCTCCATCAATCAGCCATTCCTTTTCTGCCAGCGCTTTTAGCAGTCGGCCTTGTTCGGTGCCGTGCCAGCGCGCAATCAGTTGAAATGAGTTTAGCTTGGGATTCTTCTGTACGGCTTCGAGCAGGGCGACCAGCAGTTGTGTGTTGGTATGGTCCTCGGCAGCGAAGTGCCCGGCATCCTCGACTTTCTCGGCTAATTGCGGGTGATGCAACAACGTGCGCAAGGCCGCCAGTGTGGGTGGCTCTACAGCGGCTGGTATCCGTGGTGCGCGCGGCTGATCGCGATCGCCGCCTCGCTTGCCGTTCTTGTCCCACGGCTTCTTGTCCCATTTCTTGCCGCCTGCGCCAGGCTTCTTCGGCGTCCACTCCTGCTGCGGCACATACATCTCTTGCGCCTGTGGCTGATGGTAGTCGCTGTAATCCGGCATGGCGTCGTAATCGATGCCCGGGTCGTACGCTGGTGGTGCTTCCTGAGGTGCGCTTTGCACCAGCTGGCTCACAGCTTCACCGCTGAGCCCGGTAATTTCGGTCAGGCGCTGGCGCATCAGGGTGCGCAGGTTGGCGCCAGGGACTTTGTCGATCAGCGGCGCGGCGAGGGTGGCCATGTGGGCCTTGCCTTCGAGTGAGCGCGGGTCTGATTCCTCGGTCAGCTGTTGAAAAAAGTAGTCGGCCAATGGCTGGGCATGCTGATTGATCCGTGCGCGGAAGGCGTCAGTGCCTTCAGAGCGAACCAGGGTGTCCGGGTCTTCACCTTCGGGCAGAAACAGAAAGCGCGCCCGGCGCCCATCCTGCAGGCTCGGAAGGGTGGCCTCCAGCGCTCGCCAGGCCGCATTCCGGCCTGCCTGGTCGCCGTCGAAACAGAACAATACGCTGGGAACGACGCGAAACAGTCGTTTCAAGTGTTCTTCGCTGGTGGCGGTGCCCAAGGTTGCCACGGCATTGCGCAGGCCCTGCTGGGCGAGGGCGATGACGTCCATGTAGCCTTCGACGACGATGATTTCGTCGAGGTTGCGGTTGTTCTTGCGTGCTTCAAAAAGACCGTAGAGTTCCTGGCCCTTGTGGAAAACCGGGGTTTCCGGTGAGTTCAGGTATTTCGGCTTGTCATCGCCCAATACCCGGCCGCCGAAGGCGATGATGCGCCCGCGACTGTCACGGATCGGGAACATCACGCGATCGCGGAAGCGGTCGTAGCGCTTACCGGTTTCGGCGTTCTCGACCAGCAGGCCGGCATCGATCATGGCTTTTTGTTGCAGGGTGTCGCTGCTCAGATGCTTGAACAGATTGTCCCAGCCGGGCGGAGCAAAGCCGAGGCCGAAGTCCCGGGCGATTTCACCGGTCAAGCCGCGACCTTTCAAGTAATCCACAGCCGCTTTGCGCGCCGGATGGCTTTTCAGGGCCTGGCGGTAAAAATCGGCGGCAGCGGTGAGCAGTGGATACAGCGGCGAATCAGTGGGCTGGCGCGGCTTGTGCGCTCGGCCGCTTTCTTCGCGGGGGATTTCCATGCCGGCGGCTTTGGCCAGTTCCTCGACCGCCTGGGGAAAGTCCAGGTTGTCGTGGTCCATGATGAAGCCGAGGGCATTACCGCCAGCGCCGCAGCCGAAGCAGTAATAGAACTGTTTGTCGGGGCTGACGCTGAAGGAAGGGGTTTTCTCTTTGTGAAACGGGCAGCAGGCTGTGTAGTTCTTGCCGGCCTTTTTCATTTGCAGGCGCGAGCTGACCACGTCGACGATGTCGGTGCGGTTCAGAAGGTCGTCAATGAAGCTCTGGGGAATTAGCCCGGCCATGGCGTTCTCGTCATCTGCGCTGAAATGGACCCTAAGCGAAGGGCGGCCGAACGTGGGTCGTTGTTTGAGGCGCGCAAGGTGTGCGGCTCGACCAGTGTCGTCTGCGTAATCGCTGTCGGGAAGTGTATCTGCCGAAAATCCACTGACGTTAGTACCAATCAGTATTCGACTATTTGAAAGTGTTTCGCTGAATCCGGCGACGGCCAGTCAATGGCCTCGGATAGCTCATAAGCGGGCACGCAAGAAGGTGCCTTGGGCTGATCGTCGTGAGAGGAATCAGTGGGTGTGCTCGTCAGTAGCCTTGGAAGGCTCGTCAGAAAAGACGTGCACCGCTGGCAGAAGAGCCAGGTCTGACGCTGTGAAGCAGATTTGTCTCGGTCGCGTCTGCGGCTTTGACGGTGAAGCATCAAGCGTTGTCCGCAAATGCCATTAGCCCGGCTTGGGGCCGGGCTTGGCAGAAGCTTGCTACGATCGTCTGTGTATTAGTACAGACGAACGGCGCGGCGCTGTTCGCGCTGTACTTTCTTGGCGTGACGCTTAACAGCGGCTGCTGCTTTACGCTTACGCTCAGAAGTAGGCTTCTCGTAAAATTCGCGGCTACGAACTTCAGCCAGTACACCGGCTTTTTCGCAGGAGCGCTTGAAACGACGCAGAGCTACGTCGAAGGGTTCGTTCTCTTTAACTTTGACGGCTGGCATCCAGAGCTACCTTCATTCATTACCGGGGTCAACATCCTCGCGGCAAAAGAGCACTTGAAGACGTCGGTTTTTAAGGGTTGCGGATGTTAACCCCTCATCGCTCGGAATGCAAAGCCTCTGATCGAAAACCGCTGGTCGGGGCATCACGCGACGACTATTATGCGCGCCTTCGAATTCAGCCTCTACAAGGCGCAAACCCATGCTAGTACTGGGATTAGAAACCTCTTGCGACGAAACCGGTGTCGCACTTTACGATAGTGAACGCGGGTTGTTGGCCGACGCGCTGTTCAGTCAGATCGATCTGCATCGTGCCTATGGCGGTGTGGTGCCGGAGCTGGCGTCGCGTGATCACGTCAAACGCATGCTGCCCTTGATTCGTCAGGTTCTGGCCGAGGCCGATTGCGTGCCGACCGAGATCGATGCCATCGCTTATACCGCCGGTCCCGGCCTGGTCGGAGCCCTGCTGGTAGGGGCTTCCTGCGCTCAGGCGCTGGCTTTTGCCTGGGGTATCCCGGCGCTGGGCGTGCACCACATGGAAGGTCACTTGCTGGCGCCGATGCTGGAGCCGCAGCCACCGGAGTTCCCGTTCGTCGCTTTGTTGGTCTCGGGGGGTCATACGCAGCTGGTTCAGGTCGACGGGATCGGTCAGTACACGCTCTTGGGCGAGACCCTCGACGATGCCGCCGGTGAAGCGTTCGACAAAACTGCAAAAATGATGGGCCTCAATTACCCGGGCGGTCCGGAGATTGCTCGTCTGGCGGCGCAAGGCGTTGACGGACGTTTCGTCTTCCCGCGTCCGATGTGTGATCGTCCGGGCCTGGCGTTTAGCTTCAGCGGTTTGAAAACCTTCGCCTTGAACACCTGGCAGCAATGCGTCAGCGCCGGGGACGACGGCGATCAAGCCCGTTGCGACATCTCGCTGGCGTTCCAGCAGGCCGTGGTGGAGACTTTGACCATCAAGTGCAAGCGTGCCCTGAAACAGGCGGGTCTCAAGCGTCTGGTGATCGCAGGGGGCGTCAGCGCCAATAAGGCGCTGCGGGTGTCACTGGAAAAAATGCTCGGCGACATGAAGGGCGACGTGTTTTATGCCCGTCCGGAGTTCTGCACCGATAACGGCGCGATGATTGCGTTTGCCGGATGCCAGCGTTTGCAGGCCGGTCAGCATGAAAGCCTGGCGATCAGCGTGCAGGCGCGCTGGCCGATGGAACAGTTGTCGGCGCTGTGATGAGCGGCGCTCATGTACGGTATTTAAAAATGCCGTTCGCGCCCGGCAAACAGGTCGCGTAGATTGCCGCGATGACGCCAGACGATCAGCCCCGTGAGCGCGCTCATGGGCAGCAATGCCGCCGGTTCTTGCCAGGCAAGCAGTGGCAGGGTCAGGGGGGTGGCAATCAGGGCTGCGAGTGAGCTGGTGCGGGTCAGGTAGAACGTCAGCAGCCAGGCGCAGACCGCCAGCAGTGCGGCGGGTGGATAGAGCCCTAGCAGCATGCCGGCGGCGGTGGCGACACCCTTGCCGCCGCGAAAGCGGAAGTACAGCGGAAACAGGTGACCGATGACGGCACAGACGCCGATCCAGGCTTGTTCCTGCAGTGAAAGGCCCGCCGCACCCGCGATCAACACGGGCAGAAGGCCTTTGTTCAGGTCGCCGAGCAAGGTCAGGATGGCGAGTTTCTTGCCAGCCAGGCGCAACATGTTGGTGGCACCGGCATTGCCCGAACCACTCATTCGCGGATCGGGGTTACCGGTCAGGCGGCTGAGCAAAATGGCGAAGGACAGAGAGCCAAGCAGGTAGGCGAGGATCGCCAGTAACCAAAACATGCTAACTATTCCGGGCGAGGACGCCCTGATTCTAACGGCGCATTGCGCCCTTGTCGTGCAGCGGAGAGAAGTGCTTGGACAGAGTGTTTATCGAGGGCCTGGAAGTCGACACCGTGATTGGTGCCTACGACTGGGAACGAGGCATCCGACAGTGTCTGCGACTTGATCTGAGCTTCGCCTGGGACAATCGTCCGGCTGCCGCCGGTGATGACCTGACCCTGGCGCTGGACTACGCGAGCGTTTCGTCACGTATCCAGGCATTTGCCGAACAGGCGCAGTTTCAGCTGGTCGAGACGTTTGCCGAGCGTCTGGCGCAAGTGCTGATGAGCGAATTCAAGATCACCTGGATGCGCCTGAAGCTGACCAAGCCGGGCGCTATCCCGGCGGCCACCGGTGGCGTGGGCGTGGAGATCGAGCGCGGATGTCGCTGACTCAGGTGTATCTCGGGCTCGGGAGCAATATCGAGCGTGAATCCCATTTGCAGGCTGGCCTGGACGCCCTGGCGGGTTTCCTGGTGGATATGCGCTGCTCGGCGGTATTCGAAAGCCAGCCGGTGGGGATCAAGAGCGGGCCTTTTTTCAACTTTGTGGTCTCGGCCTTCACTGATCTGCCGCTGATAGAGCTGGACCGCCGATTGAAGTTCATCGAAGCGGACAACGGCCGTTACGCTCCAGACCGCAAGGGTTTGCCGCTGGATATCGATGTGTTGCTGTTTGGCGACCTCGTGGGCAATTTCGATGGTTTGATTTTGCCGCGTGCAGAGATTCTGAAAAATGCCTTTGTGCTGTGGCCGTTGTCGCTGATTGCGCCGGACAGAGTGCATCCAGGCGTAGGCAAAAGCTTTGCGACCTTGTGGAGCGAGGCGCGGATCGATCAGGTGTTGGCGCCGGTGGCTTTTGAATGGCGCGGCCAGCAATTGACCCCTTCGAATTTAGTGTGACCCTCTTCGCGGGCAAGCCTCGCTCCTACAGGGGTAGCGTCGATCATGTGAATGGCGCCAATCTGTAGGAGCGAGGCTTGCCCGCGAAGCTTTTCACGTCGACGCCGCGTCTTTGTAAGCCTTCAACGCCTTGAGCCGCTCGCGCTTGATCGCTTCGCCCAGCTCGGGTCCCTTGAATCCCTTCTCCAGCAGCGGCTGAACGGCAATACTTCGCGCCGCAGTGGCCGCGCCACGTAAATAATCCGCCTGTGGATAACTTCTCTGCTCCAGGCCTTTGCGTCCCCGAGCGTCCATCTCGCATGCCGCGATAAATTCCTCAAAGCGCTGAGGTCGACGATAGACGTCGAAACTCTGCAGCAACTCCAGCAAGGTCGACGGTTTCAACTCCAGAGCACGATGGCCATGGGTGTGATATTCGCCCACCAGCAGCGCCAGTTCCTGACAGTCCTTCGGTGCCTTGAAGCGTGCGTTGACCGCTTTGATCAGCTTCAGGCCTTTGTGCTCGTGGGCAATATGGCGGGGCCATTCTTCCTCGGGCGTCAATCCTTTGCCCAGGTCATGCAGCAGGCAGGCCCAGCGCACGGTCAGCGGTTGTTTGTGCTGCGCGGCTTGCTCCAAAACGCTCAGGGTGTGTACGCCAGTGTCGATTTCCGGGTGATGGGCTTCGGGTTGCGGTACGCCGAACAGGGCGTCGACTTCCGGCATCAGCACCTTGAGTGCGCCGCACTCGCGCAGCACCTCGATGAACACCTGGGGTTGGTCTTCCATCAGTGCACGGGAGATTTCTTTCCAGCTGCGTTCCGGGGTCAGCGCCTCCAATTCGCCTGACTCGCTGAGTTGACGCATCAGTTCAAGTGTCTCGGGGGCGACGGTGAAACCCAGTCCGGCATAACGCGCGGCGAAGCGGGCAACGCGTAGAACCCGGAGCGGATCTTCGGCGAACGCGGGGGAAACGTGACGCAGCAGGCGAGCCTCGAGATCGCGCTGCCCATGGTAGGGATCGGTCAGGTTCTGCTGATCATCTTCCGCCATGGCGTTGATCGTCAGGTCGCGACGAATCAGGTCTTCTTCGAGTGTGACTTCGGGGCTGGCGTGAAAGGTGAAGCCGCCGTAACCGCGCCCGCTTTTGCGCTCGGTGCGGGCGAGGGCGTATTCCTCACTGCTTTTGGGGTGAAGAAACACCGGGAAATCCGTACCCACCGGGCGGAAACCCTTGGCGAGCATTTCTTCGGTGGTGGCGCCTACCACGACCCAGTCGATATCGGTGACAGGCTTGCCCAGCAGGCGATCGCGGACCGCGCCACCGACTTTATAAATCTGCATAAAAAACCTCCGTTAGCCCGACAGAATAACCTTTGCGTCGAACTTACGGAGGCAGAAAACAGGATCAAAGATGAATGACTGCCAGATCCAGGCGGCCATAATCCCCCTCGCCATGCTCGCCTTTAGGGGGGACGTGGTGGGTTTTCACCACCTGATCCCCTTGCAGGGTTTCCAGGTGAATGTCGAAGCCCCAGAGCCGGTGCAGGTGCTTGAGTACTTCCTCGGTTGAGTCGCCCAGTGGTTTGCGATCGTGCTGCTGGTGCCGCAAAGTCAGGGAGCGGTCGCCACGCCGATCGATGCTGTAGATCTGTATGTTGGGTTCGCGGTTGCCCAGGTTGTACTGCGCCGCCAGGGTTTCGCGAATGGTGCGATAGCCTTCTTCGTCGTGTATGGCCGGAACCAGCAGATCGTCCTTCTGATCGTCATCGAGGATGCTGAACAGTTTCAGGTCGCGGATCACCTTGGGTGACAGGTACTGCAGGATGAAGCTCTCGTCCTTGAAGCTGCTCATGGCGAATTTGATGCTGGACAGCCAGTCGGTGCCGGCGATTTCCGGGAACCAGCGGTAGTCCTCTTCGGTGGGCTGTTCGCATATGCGCCGGATATCGCGATACATGGCAAACCCCAGGGTGTAGGGGTTGATCCCGCTGTAGTAGGGGCTGTCGAAACCGGGCTGAAAGACCACGCTGGTATGGGAGGTCAGGAACTCCATCATGAAACCGTCGGTGACCAGGCCTTCGTCGTACAGGTCGTTCATCAGCGTGTAATGCCAGAACGTGGCCCAGCCTTCGTTCATCACCTGGGTCTGGCGCTGTGGATAAAAATACTGGGCGATCTTGCGCACGATCCGCACGATTTCACGTTGCCAGGGCTCCAGCAGCGGGGCATGTTTTTCGATGAAGTACAGGATGTTTTCCTGAGGTTCGGCGGGAAAACGCGCGTTGTCCTTGTCGCTGTATTTGTCCGCGCCTTTTGGAATGGTCCGCCACAAATCGTTGATCTGCTTTTGCAGATGCTCTTCCCGATCCTTCTGCCGACGGCGTTCCTCTTCGGCGGAAATCGGATAAGGGCGTTTGTAACGGTCGACCCCGTAATTCATCAGCGCATGGCAGGAATCGAGCAAGTCCTCTACCGCGTCGATGCCGTGGCGCTCTTCGCATTGCATGATGTACTGCTTGGCGAATACCAGGTAATCGATGATCGAACTGGCGTCGGTCCAGGTGCGGAACAGGTAGTTGCCCTTGAAGAAGCTGTTATGGCCATAGCAGGCATGAGCTACCACCAGTGCCTGCATGCAGATGGTGTTTTCCTCCATCAGATAGGCGATGCAAGGGTCCGAGTTGATCACAATCTCGTAGGCCAGCCCCATCTGGCCGCGACTGTAGGACTTTTCGGTGCTGAGGAAGTGTTTGCCATAGGACCAATGGTGATAACCCAAGGGCATGCCGACAGAGGCGTAGGCATCCATCATCTGCTCGGCGGTGATCACTTCGATCTGGTTAGGGTAGGTATCGAGGGCGTAGCGGGCCGCGAGACGACTGATTTCGCGGTCGTAGGCCTGGATCAGCTCGAACGTCCATTCGGAGCCGGTGGAAATGGGTTGGCGCTTCTGCTCTTTGGCGGTCATGTCACTAACCTGCGCTGGAAGAGTTCACGAAAGACCGGATAGATATCCCCGGCCGAGACCAGTTGCTGCTGGGCAAAAGTGTCAGAGAAGGCTTCGGCGATGCGTTCGTACTCGAACCACAGAGCCTGGTGTTCGCGCGGGGTAATCTCAACATAAGTGTAGTACTGCACGAACGGCATGATCTGATTGATCAGGATGTCGCGGCAGATCGGCGAATCGTCGTTCCAGTTGTCGCCGTCGGACGCCTGAGCGGCATAGATATTCCATTCGTTGCTCGGATAACGCTCGGCCATGATCTCCTGCATCAGCTTCAGGGCGCTGGAGACGATGGTGCCGCCGGTTTCCCGGGAGTAGAAGAACTCCTCCTCATCCACTTCGCGGGCGCTGGTGTGGTGGCGGATGAACACGACGTCGATTTTGTCGTAATTGCGCTTGAGAAACAGGTAAAGCAGGATGAAGAAACGCTTGGCGATGTCCTTGGTCGCCTGGGTCATGGAGCCAGACACGTCCATCAGGCAGAACATCACCGCTTTGGAGCTGGGGTTCGGCTGTTTGATAAGCAGGTTGTACTTGAGGTCGAACGTGTCGAGGAACGGCACTCGATGAATGCGCGCGCTGAGTTTTTCGATTTCTGCTTCGAGGTCCTGAATATCACCGAAGTTGTCCGGCTCTTCTCGTTTAAGCCGCGTCAGCTCCTCTTTGACTTCACGCAATTTTGCCCGGCTGCTGCCCGACAGGGCGATTCGCCGGGCATGGGCCGAGCGTAGCGTGCGGATTATGTTGATCCGTGACGGGTTACCCTCATTGCTGATGCCCGCGCGTACGGTCTTGAAGGTATCGGTGCCGCTCAGGTGGCGTTTGACCAGGTTAGGCAGTTCAAGGTCCTCGAACATGAATTCGAGGAATTCTTCCTGGGTGATCTGGAAGACGAACTCGTCCATTCCCTCACCTGTGTTTCCGGCCTTGCCGGGACCTCTGCCACCGCCACCTCCGGGCGGACGGGCAATGTGCTCGCCGCTGGTGAACTCCTTGTTGCCCGGGTGCACGATGGTCTGCTTGCCGCCACGGCCGTGGTGAAGCACCGGCTCGTCGATGTCGCGGCCGGGAATGCTGATCTGCTCGCCGTGCTCCATATCGGTAATGGAACGCCGGCTGACCGCCTCTTCGACGGCCTTCTTGATGTGATCACGGTAACGCCGCAGAAACCGCTGACGGTTTACCGTGCTCTTGTTCTTGCCATTGAGACGTCGGTCGATCACATAGCTCATGACTGCTCCTTAGAAGCTGTCCTGAAAGGGGCGAGCGGTTATGCAGCATCGACTCTGTGCCAAGGGATGTTCACGCTCCCCCAAGCGCTTCTGGATGCTGCCTGAACCTCGTTACCGACTTTCGAACACCTCCCAGAGGTCTGTGTAACAGAAAAAGCGTACACAGGCCTCTGGCTAACGACAACCGGTCTGACCGGCAGCGGGTTACTGTGATTTTCTGACCCGCAGGTACCACTCGGACAGCAGTCGTACCTGTTTGTCGGTGTAGCCCCGCTCGACCATCCGTGTGACGAAGTCGTTGTGCTTCTGCTGGTCCTCTTTGCTGGCCTTGGCGTTGAAGCTGATGACCGGCAGCAGGTCCTCGGTGTTGGAGAACATTTTCTTCTCGATGACCACCCGCAGTTTTTCGTAGCTGAGCCAGGTTGGGTTCTTGCCGTTGTTGTTGGCTCGGGCGCGCAGTACGAAGTTGACGATTTCGTTGCGGAAATCCTTCGGATTGCTGATGCCGGCCGGTTTTTCGATTTTCTCCAGTTCTTCGTTCAGGGCCACGCGGTTGAGGATTTCGCCGGTTTCCGGATCGCGATATTCCTGATCCTGAATCCAGAAGTCGGCATACAGCACGTAGCGATCGAAGATGTTCTGGCCGTACTCGCTGTAAGACTCGAGGTAGGCAGTCTGGATCTCCTTGCCGATGAATTCGATATAACGCGGCGCCAGGTACTCTTTCAGGAAGCGCAGATAGCGCTCGCGGGTCTCAGCCTGGAATTGTTCCTGTTCAATCTGCTGTTCCAGCACGTAGAGCAGATGTACCGGGTTGGCAGCGATTTCGTGTGGATCGAAGTTGAAGACCTTCGACAGAATCTTGAAGGCGAAGCGGGTCGACAGACCATTCATGCCTTCATCGACACCCGCTGCGTCGCGGTATTCCTGGATCGACTTGGCCTTCGGATCGGTGTCCTTGAGGTTTTCGCCGTCATACACGCGCATCTTGGAGTAGATGTTGGAGTTCTCCGGTTCCTTGAGGCGCGAGAGCACGGTGAATTGAGCGAGCATCTTCAGGGTGTCGGGCGCGCAATGGGCCTTGGCCAGCGAGCTGTTGAACAGCAGCTTGTCGTAGATCTTCACCTCGTCGCTGACGCGCAGGCAATACGGCACTTTAACGATGTAGATCCGGTCGATGAATGCTTCGTTGTTCTTGTTGTTACGGAAGGTATGCCATTCCGACTCGTTGGAGTGGGCCAGCAGGATTCCGGTAAACGGAATTGCCCCCAGACCTTCGGTACTGTTGTAGTTGCCTTCCTGGGTGGCGGTCAGCAATGGGTGCAGCACCTTGATCGGTGCCTTGAACATTTCGACGAATTCCATCAGGCCCTGGTTGGCCCGGCACAGCGCGCCCGAGTAGCTGTAGGCATCGGCGTCGTTCTGTGGGAACTCTTCCAGTTTGCGAATATCGACCTTGCCCACCAGTGCCGAGATGTCCTGGTTGTTTTCATCGCCCGGCTCGGTTTTCGCCACCGCAATCTGGTTGAGGATCGACGGATAGAGTTTCACCACGCGGAACTGGCTGATATCGCCGCCGAATTCGGCCAGGCGCTTGGTGGCCCATGGCGACATGATGGTATTGAGATAGCGCCGGGGAATGCCGAAGTCTTCCTCGAGGATCGCGCCATCTTCCGTGGCGTTGAACAGACCCAGGGGCGACTCGAAAACCGGCGAGCCCTTGATCGCATAGAAGGGCACTTTCTCGATCAGTTGCTTGAGCTTTTCAGCCAGGGACGACTTACCGCCACCGACAGGACCAAGCAGGTAGAGGATCTGTTTCTTTTCTTCCAGACCCTGAGCGGCATGGCGGAAATACGACACGATCTGGTCGATGCATTCTTCCATCCCATGGAAGTCTTCAAAGGCCGGATAGCGGCGGATCACCTTGTTGGAAAAGATTCGCGACAGCCTCGAGTTGGTCGAGGTGTCGAGCAGCTCCGGTTCTCCGATGGCCAGCAAGAGACGCTCGGCGGCGGAAACGTAGGCGCTGCGGTCCTTTTTGCACAGTTCCAGATACTCTTGCAGCGAGAGTTCTTCCTGGCGCGTGGACTCGAAGCGTTGTTGGAAGTGGCTAAAGATACTCATGACGTCACCTCGCTCGATACGTGGAGCCGACGCCGGATCACTCAGTCGATGCTGGCAGCAACCGAACAGGCAGTTGCTGTTTACCCCCCAGAACTCTTCCAGAGCTGACTACTCCGAAAGCTACTCCCGATGACCCGTGCGCCGGTGTACCGGCTCTCCCCTGTTTTGGATGGCCTGCGCTTAAGGATAGTTGGGAATTCGGGAGAGAAAGGCAAGATACGTAATTAGTTATGGCAGACCGTTCGTCTGCCACCGCGCTAGCCCGCGGCAGCTGGGGGCTTGCGCGGTACAAAAAAATTATTCGGAAGTGCCTTGCGCCGTTTCCGAAGGATAAGTCGTACGCCATAGCTCAAAACCACCGTCCATGCTGTAGACGTCGGAGAAGCCCTGACTGACCAGATAGGCAGCCGCGCCTTGGCTGGAATTACCGTGATAGCAGACCACTACCGTCGGCGCGTCCAGGTCAGCGCCCTGAATGAAGGCATGCAGAGAATGGTTGTCCAGATGCCTGGAGCCTGCGATGTGCAGCGCGGCAAAAGTTGCTGGATCGCGGACATCGACCACCACCGCGCCTTGTTCGCGCAGGGCCTGGGCCTGTTCTGGGGGGATACGTTTGAATTCGCTCATGGCGGGCTCCTGTGGCTCGGCTGAAAGCGCAGTCTAGCGCGGGGCGCTGGCTGACGTTTGTTCGGGGATAGAGGTGGCGACTGGCGGTCGGGTATTACCTCGGGCGTCGCATTTACATTGCAGGCGCTCACCGGTGTCGATGTTCATCAGGGTCATGGCGCCACCCCAGACACAACCTGTATCGAGGGCAAAGAGCCCCGGCTCGTTGCACTGGCCTTCGAGCGCCGCCCAATGGCCGAAGATGATCTTCAGGCCTCTGGTCTTGCGCTCCTTGTGAGTGAACCACGGCGCATAACCCGGCGGCGCGGTGTCGATGCCTTCCTTGCCCTTGAGGTCGAGTTTGCCGTCGCTGGTGCAAAAACGCATCCGGGTGAAATAGTTGGTGATGACTCGCAGGCGGGCCGCACCTTTGAGGTCGCTGTCCCATTTCACCGGTTCGTTGCCGTACATACCATCAAGGTAAGGCGCGAAGCGGTTGTCGTCGTGCAGGGCTTCTTCGACTTCGGCGGCACACTTCAAGGCTTTGCGCAGCGACCATTGCGGTGGGATGCCAGCATGGACCAGGGCGATATCTCGCTGTTCGTCGTAATGCATGAGCTTTTGTTGCCGAACCCACTCCAGCAGCTCTGCACAATCGGGTGCGTCCAGAATTTCGCGCAGAGTGTCGGCCTTCTTCAGGCGTTCGATGTTTTGCCCGACGGCCAGCAAGTGCAGGTCATGGTTGCCGAGTACGCACACCAGCGACTCGCGGATGCTATAGAGGAAGCGCAAGGTTTCCAGCGACTGTGGGCCTCGATTGACCAGGTCGCCTACAAGCCACAGACGATCCTTTGCCGGGTCGAAAGCGACTTGCTTGAGCAGGCATTGCAGCGGCTCAAGGCAACCTTGCAAGTCGCCGACGGCATACGTCGCCATCAGTGCAGGGCTCCGGGCACCGCCAGACGAAACGGAGCGATGACAGCATCGAAGTGTTTACCGTCGTCGGCGACCATCTCATAAGTGCCCTGCATGGTACCGACTTTGGACGTCATGACGGTGCCGCTGCTGTAAGTGTGGCTCTTGCCCACGTCGATCAACGGCTGCTGGCCGACGACGCCTGCACCGCGAACCTCCTCGACATGCCCGTCACCGTCGGTGATCACCCAATGCCGTGAAAGCAGTTTGGCGGGTACCAGGCCATTGTTCTGCACGGTGATGGTGTAGGCGAAGGCAAAGCGATTGTGCTCGGGTTGCGATTGTTCTGCCAGATAGCGGGTGACGACGCTGACGTCGACCTGATAACGAGGATCGGACATGCAAAAGGCCTTAGAAACGAAGCGGGACGCGGGGCGTAGCTGATAGAAGTCAGTCTAGGCCAAGTATCGGGTAGTAAACCAGAGTGGCGTCCTACCCGATAGCGCTCATCGCCTGTCAGTCGGTGGTGGCAGGCTTTTGTAGGACTTGTTCGCTGAGCTTGTCGGCCAGACGCACGAAGGCAGCCAGGTCGAGCTGCTCGGGGCGCAGGCTGCCATCGACGCCGGCGGCTTCGATTTCGGCGTTGCTTAGCAGCAATTTGAGAGTGTTGCGCAATGTTTTGCGGCGCTGGTTGAAGGCTTCGCGCACGACGCGCTCCAGCAGTTTGTGATCTTTGGCCGGGTGCGGCAGCACCGCGTGGGGTACCAGGCGCACGATCGCGGAATCGACCTTCGGCGGAGGATTGAACGCCCCCGGGCCAACGTTGAACAAATGCTCAACCCGGCAATGGTACTGAACCATGATCGACAGGCGACCCCAGTCACCGCCACCTGGGCCCGCCGCCAGACGCTCGACCACTTCCTTTTGCAGCATGAAGTGCATGTCACGAATCAGGCTTGCGTTGTGCAACAGATGAAAGATCAGCGGCGTAGAGATGTTGTACGGCAGGTTGCCGACCACTCGCAGGCTGTTCGGCGCGGCGTTCAGACTGTTGAAGTCGAACTTCAGCGCGTCGCCCTGATGCAGGTGGAAGTTGCTCTTGCCGGCGAACTGCTGGTTGAGGATCGGGATCAGATCCTTGTCCAGCTCTACTACGTCCAGCTGGGCGCCGCTGTCGAGCAGGCCTTTGGTCAATGCGCCCTGGCCCGGGCCGATTTCCAGCAGACGGTCTTCAGGCTTGGCGTGGATAGAGCGCAGGATGCGGTCGATAACGCCGGCATCGTGCAGGAAGTTCTGGCCGAAGCGCTTGCGCGCCCGGTGCTGGTAATGCTCGGTCATAAACGGGTCTCGGCCATCTGGTAGGCGGTTTCCAGGGCGACTTGCAGGCTGCCGGTGTCGATTTTGCCGCTGCCGGCCAGGTCCAGGGCAGTGCCGTGGTCGACCGACGTGCGGATGATCGGCAAGCCAAGGGTCACGTTGACTGCCGCGCCGAAGCCTTTGTATTTCAGCACGGGCAGGCCCTGGTCGTGGTACATCGCCAGCACTGCGTCGCAGTGCTCCAGATATTTGGGGGTAAACAGAGTGTCGGCGGGCAGGGGACCGCGAAGGTCCATGCCCTCGCCGCGCAGGCGCTCTAATGTAGGTTCGATGATGTCGATTTCTTCATGGCCCAGGTAACCGCCTTCACCGGCGTGCGGGTTGAGCCCACACACCAGGATGCGTGGCTGGGCGATGCCGAATTTCTCTTGCAGGTCGGCGTGCAGAATCCGCGTGACCCGCTCCAGGCGCTCCGGCGTGATCGCGTCGGCGATCTCGCGAAGGGGCAGGTGAGTGGTGACCAGCGCCACGCGCAATCCGCGGGTGGCGAGCATCATCACCACTTGCGCGGTGTGGGTCAGGTCAGCGAGAAATTCTGTATGCCCCGAAAACGCGATCCCGGATTCATTGATCACGCCCTTGTGTACAGGGGCGGTGATCATGCCGGCGAAATGCCCGTCCAGGCAGCCTTGCCCCGCGCGGGTCAGCGTTTCCAGGACGAAAGCCGCATTGGCCTTGTCCAGTTGCCCGGCGTTGACCTTGGCGTTGAGTGGTGTATCCCACACATACAGGCTGTTAGCGGGGGCAGGAACGTCTGGCCAGTTGTCCGGTGTTACCGGCAGCAGATTGACAGCCACACCCAGCTGCGCGGCCCGCTCGATGAGCAGGTCGCGGCTGGTAATGGCAATCAGGGGGTGTGGCTGGGCTTGCGAGGCGAGCAGCAGGCACAGGTCAGGACCTATGCCGGCCGGTTCGCCAGGGGTCAGCGCGAAACGCTTGGGTTTCACTGCGTTGCCTGGTCTGCACCAGGGAGTTTGATTTCCACGTACGCTTCGTCACGGATCTGACGCAACCAGGTTTGCAGCTCTTCGTCGTATTTGCGGTTACGCAGTACGGTCATCGCTTGCTGCTCGCGGGCCTGGGTGGTGCTGTCGGTGGCGCGACGGCCAAGGACTTCCAGAACGTGCCAGCCATATTGGGTCTTGAACGGCCTGGACAGCTGACCTTGTGGGGTCTTGGCCATCACTTCGCGGAATTCAGGTACCAATGCGTTCGGGTCGATCCAGCTCAGGTCGCCGCCGTTGAGGGCGGAACCCGGATCTTCCGAGAAGCTTTTCGCCAGCTCGCCGAAGTCTTCGCCCGCTTCGATACGGGAGTAGAGCGACTGGGCCAGGGCCTTGGTTTTTTCTTCGTCGCGGATCGGGCTTGGTTTGACCAGGATATGACGCACGTGCACTTCGTCACGCACCTGGGTCTCGCCGCCACGCTTGTCGAGGATCTTCAGGATGATGAAGCCGCCCGGGGTGCGCATTGGCTGGGTTACGTCGCCAACAGCCATGGTGCTGAGCAGGCGATCGAACGGAGGTGGCAGTTGAGCGGCTTTACGCCAGCCCATGTCGCCACCTTCCAGAGCGGTTTCGCTGGCGGATTTGGCGATTGCCAACTGACCGAAGTCAGCGCCTTGCTTGAGCTGCTGGTAAACCGCGTCGGCTTGTTTGGCGGCATTCTGAATGGCGTCGGAGTTGGCGCTTTCCGGCGTAGGAATCAGGATGTTGGCCAGACGGAACTCTTCGGACAGCTGCATCTTGCCCAGGTCGGATGCCAGGAAGTTCTTCACTTCCTGCTCGGACACCTGGATGCGCTCTGCCACACGACGCTGACGCACACGGCTGATGATCATCTCGCGACGAATCTGGTCACGAGCAGCGTCGTAAGACAGGCCATCGCGGGCCAGGGCGGCGCGGAATTGATCAATCGACATGTTGTTGCGCTGGGCAATGGTGCCGACGGCCTGGTTCAGTTCTTCATCGGTAATGCGGATGCCGGAACGTTCGCCAATCTGCAATTGCAGGTTTTCGACGATCAGGCGCTCGAGTACCTGCTGATCCAGTACGCCGGCAGGCGGTACGGCAGCACCACGTTTGGCGATGGTTTGCTGAACTTCGTGAACGCGCTGGTCCAGTTGGCTCTGCATGACCACGTCGTTGTCGACGATGGCCACCACCTTATCGATGGACTGTACCGCGGCGTTGGCCGCGGTACCCAGGAACAGCGCGCCCAGCATCAGCGGGCGCAGACAATCAGAAAGCTTGGTCTTCACGTTCACGATAACCTTGGATGCCTTTGTCGAGGAAGCTCTCTACCTTGGCGCCAGTGAGGGCGCCGAGTCCCTTCAGAACAATTTGGAGGAAGACGCCGTGGTCGCCTTTTTCGTTTTGTGGAGCTTCCTGACTGAATTCGTCATAGGAAACCCAGTAACGGTTGATCAGGCGTAGTTTCCAGCAGCAGTTGTCGTACTCGAAACCACCGAAGGCTTCCAGAGTACGGTTGCGGTTGTAGTCATACTGCCAGCGGCTGATGGCGTTCCACTGTGGCACGATCGGCCAGATCACCGAGAAGTCGTGCTGCTTGATCTTGTAGTAATCCTTCACGTAGCCAGGAGTGCCCGGGGTGCCATAGTCACCGCCGCCCACCGACCATTTACCGGTGTTCTGGTCATAACGGACCTGGTCATTGCGATAGCGATAACCGGCGTTGATGACCTTGTTCGGGTTGTCTTCAGGCTGGTAGTGGAACATCGCGCTGCCCGAGCGAGGGCTGCGGCTGTCCGGATCCCAGTTGTAGTCAGCCGTGGTGCGCCAGTCGCGGTTCCAGCGGTACTCGTATTCCAGAGCGTACGGTGAAACGTTGGCTTGAGCATCGGCGCGGGTTTTCGCATCGATACCTGGCAACTGGACTTCGCGGTCCTTGAAGTACAACGCCTGGCCGACGCTGATGCGTTGGCGTTCAAAACCGTTGTCTTCGATCCAGCGGTTGGTCACGCCCAGGGACAGTTTGTTCTCGTCGCCGACGCGGTCGGAGCCGGAGAAGCGGTTGTCGCGGAACAGCGAGGCATAGTTGAAGGTGTATTCGCCGGTGTCGAATACTGGAATATCCTTCTGGTCTTCCTCAGGTACATAGAGGTAGAACAGGCGCGGTTCGAGGGTCTGGCGATAATTCTTGCCAAACCATTGGGTGTTGCGATCGAAATACAGGCCACTGTCGATACTGACAATCGGCACGCCACGATTCTGGTTGCTGCCGAAATGACCATTGATGTTTTCAGTCCCGGCTGCAGCTGCGGCTTGATCCTGGGCCACGATTTGGTTTTTGCCAGTACCGTCCAGATCCAGTTGGTACTGGGTGTATTGGTACTTGAGCGAAGGCTTCAGGAAGCCATAAGTCCAGTTCAACGGCAGGCTGACAGCCGGTTTGAGATTCAAGCGGTCGCCGTTGGCACGTGCCAGGCCTTGAACGTTGTTATCAAGGCGCGATGCGACAGTGCCGTCTTCGTTCACGAAGTTGCCGTTCTTCAAATCACGGTCAAACCGCACGACCTCTGTCTCGTAATCGAAATTCAGACCTTCCGGATGATAAGGCAGCTGTCCATTGAAGGTGATCTGCGGCAAACGATCGTACGGCGTGATGTTCGAAACGGTTGCCAGCTGATAAGCCTGGGCATTCACACGAGCGGTGTAGCTGTCGCCACGATAGGTGACAGAACCCTGCTGGTTCACGTAATCAGCGCTTTTCACCCCGATTTGATCAGTCTGCAGATCCTGGAAGTAATACGGATCGCTGATCTTGGTGTAATCGACCTGCGTGAAGACGCGGGAGTCGAGACCACCCTTGTGCTGCCAGTTGTACATGTAGCGGTTTTTTTTTGGTAGTCGGTCTGACCACTGCGATCGGTGTCTTCGTCGTTGAGGTACGCAGCGCCGAACTGACCTTCGCTGGTCTTGGTCAGGTAGCGGAATTCGCCTTCCATCAACAGCCCGTGCTTACTCATGTAGCGCGGGTACAACGTGGCATCGTAGTTCGGTGCCAGGTTGAAGTAGTACGGGGTGACCAGCATGAAGCCGGTATCGCTGCCGGTGCCGATGGTCGGCGGCAGGAAGCCGGACTGGCGACGGTCGTCGATCGGGAAATAGATGTACGGCGTGTACAGAACGGGGATGTCCTTGACCCGCAGTGTCACGTTGGTCGCGGTGCCGAAGCCGGTCGCCGGGTTCAAGGTGATGTTGTTGCCCTTGAGTTGCCAGGCGTTGCTGTTCGGTTCACACGTGGTGTAGGTACCATCCTTGAGGCGGATGATCGCGTTCTCGGCACGTTTGGCGTACAGCGCGTTACCGCGGATACGGGATTTGTGCATCACGTATTCGGCGTTGTCGACCTTGGCTTCACCAGTGTCGAGTTGCACGTCGGCGTGGTCGCCCACGATCAGTGCGCCATTGTCGCGAATGCGCACGTTGCCGCTCAGTTCGCCACGGCTCTCGGCCTGGTACAGGTTCGCTTCGTCGGCTTCGACCTGCATGCTGCCCTGACGCATGACCACGTCACCGGCCAGGGTAGCGATCTGTTCATCCTGCTTATAGCGGGAGGCCTTGGCGCCGAGGAAGGTCGGTGCGTCACTTTTATTCGTCTTGTCATTCATGCCAGGACGAATCGGTTCGATATAGGAACCAGAGCAGTAAGGACCGGTTTCGGCCAATTGCGCTGCGGTGAGCTTCTCGCGCGGAACCCAGTCGAGGTGGCTGTAGTCTTCACTACGCGACTTCAGGCCGCGGCCCTTGGACTCGGTAACCAGCACAGGCTTGGCGCCGGTTTCTTCGCTGGAGGCGGTGCCAGCCGGGGCTTCGCCAGTGGCGGAAACCGCGCTGCCGTCATGGACGGGACGCGGCGGCAATGCAGCTGCCGGCGTCTTTGGCGCACAGTCCCAGGCACCCGAAGCAGAGACTGAGCAGTCATACTGTTCCGCAGCGACCACGAACGAAGTGGCTAGAGGTTGCAGGGCCAGCAGACTGCCGGTGACCAACAACGGAAATTTTTTACGAAACGCGGGGGATTTCAATGCCATCTTATTAGTCCGGGCTTCCTGCGTGCCATCTGCCCGCGGTGTGGGCCGCACGCCTCTCGATGGTCTGAAAAAGATGCTGGATAATAAAGCATGACCCGCTTGACGGCTAGCGCCGTCGGAGACCCTTACAATGCCTGACCAAGATGTACGCTTGCAACACCTGAAAGTTTGGCTCGATGAACAGTTGGCTATCCTCTTTGCAGAACAAGACTGGGGCGCCGTGCCCCCGGCCACGTTGACTGCGGCCAGTAGTGACGCGAGTTTCCGGCGCTATTTCCGCTGGGAAGGCGCAGGCAGAAGTTTCGTCGTGATGGACGCGCCGCCGCCTCAGGAAAACTGCAAACCCTTCGTGGATATCGCTTTTCTGTTGGCGAAATCCGGAATAAACGTGCCGAAAATTTATGCCGAAGATTTGGAGCGCGGTTTTCTTTTGCTCAATGACTTGGGCAACAAGACTTACCTGGACGTGATCGACAGCGAAAATGCCGACGATTTGTTCAAGGATGCCCTGCAAGCGCTGCTGGCTTTCCAGCAGTTGCCGATGGTGGCGCCGCTGCCAAGTTACGACGTGGCGCTGCTGCGTCGCGAGCTGGAACTGTTCCCTGAGTGGTACGTGAAACGTGAGCTGGGCATTGAGTTCGACTCGGCGCAACAAACACTTTGGCAGCAGGTCAGCGACCTGCTGATCGACAGCGCTCTGGCTCAGCCTAAAGTCCTGGTGCATCGCGACTACATGCCGCGCAATCTGATGCTCAGCGAACCGAATCCCGGCGTGCTGGATTTCCAGGACGCGGTCTACGGGCCAGTGACCTATGACGTGACCTGCCTGTTCAAGGACGCCTTTCTCAGTTGGCCTGAAGAGCGCGTGCGTGGCTGGCTGGAAAATTACTGGCAGCAAGCCGGCGCGCTCGACATCCCGGTTCAGCCAGACTTTGAAGATTTCCTGCGCGCCAGCGACCTGATGGGCGTGCAGCGTCACTTGAAAGTCATCGGCATCTTCGCCCGCATCTGCCATCGCGACGGCAAGCCACGCTACCTCGGCGATGTGCCGCGCTTCTTTGCTTATATAGAGGCAGTCGTTGCTCGTCGCCCTGAACTGGCGGAACTGGGGATATTGCTGGCCAGTCTGCGTGCTGGAGTGAAGGCATGAAGGCAATGATTCTGGCGGCGGGTAAAGGCGAGCGCATGCGTCCGCTGACCCTGACCACGCCAAAGCCGCTGGTTCGCGCCGGCGGAGCGCCCTTGATCGAGTATCACCTGCACGCCCTGGCGGCTGCAGGGTTTACCGAGATCGTGATCAACCATGCCTGGCTTGGTCAGCAGATCGAAGATTATCTGGGCGATGGTGCGCGGTATGGCGTGAGTATTCAGTATTCGCCGGAAGGTGAACCGCTGGAAACCGGTGGCGGTATTTTCCGTGCGTTGCCGTTGTTGGGTGACGAGGCTTTTGTGGTGGTCAACGGTGACATCTGGACTGACTATGATTTCAGTGTGTTGCATCAGCCCATCATCGGGCTTGCGCATTTGGTGCTGACGGACAACCCGGCTCATCATCCGGCCGGGGATTTCACTTTGATCGATGGTCAGGTGCAGGACGGTCGGCCGGATACATCAACCCTGACTTACAGCGGCATCGCCGTGCTGCACCCACATCTGTTTGATGGTTGCTCGGGCGGGGCCTTCAAGCTCGCGCCGCTGCTGCGCAAAGCCATGGCCGATGGGCAAGTGACTGGCGAACGCCTGAGCGGGCATTGGGTGGATGTCGGCACTCACGAGCGCTTGGCTGAAGTAGAAACTCTGATAGAAGCGAGAAGCTGACATGTTGTGGCCAGGGACTCTGATTGGAGCCGGAGCGGGCTTTGCCATAGCCAGCATTCCGGGGGCCATGCTCGGCGCTTTGTTGGGACAGGCGCTGGATCGGCGCCTGCACCTGCAGAGCTGGGCGCATTTATGGGAAAAATTCGGTGGTCGCTCGGTGCTGCGCAACGATGAACTGCTGTTCGTGTTGCTGGGCCGATTGGCCAAGAGTGATGGGCGGGTAGTGGATGGCCACATCCAGCAGGCGCGGCAGGAAATGCGTTCACTGGAAATGAGCGAACCGGCGCAACGTCGGGCCATTGCGGCGTTCAACCGTGGTAAGTCGGGGCATGACCGGTTGCGCGGTTACCTGCGACGCTTGAGTACTCAACCCCATGCCGCGGAAGGTGTGTTGCGTGCGTGTTGGCGGATGGTCTGGGCCGATGGTCGCGCCGGTAGCAGTGAGCGCGAACTGATTGCCCAGTGGGGCAAATGGCTGGGCTGGACGTCGCATCAGGTGCAGGCACTGGCCAGCGACTACGAGCCGCAGAAACGACCGTTGGTCAACAGCGCGATCACGTATCAGGCTGCTTTGCAGCTGTTGGGAGTGTCCGCCACGAGTGAGCCGGCACAGATCAAGCGCGCCTATCGACGCCTGCTCAGTCGGCATCATCCGGACAAGATTGCCGGCAGCGGTGCGACGGCGTTGCAGGTTCGCGAGGCGACAGACAAGACTCGTGAATTGCACAATGCCTACACGTTGATTCGTGAGCGGCGGGATTTTCGATAGCAACAACGATTTGTGTCGCCAAGGATACCGCCATCGCGGGCAAGCCTCGCTCCCACAGGTTTTATGTCGATTGCAAAAATTGCCTACGACTCAAGTCCTGTGGGAGCGAGCTTGTCCGCGAATGGGGCGACGCGGTCTATTGCGCTGCAGACTGCGGATTCAACCATCCCCGCACCCGACGAACCAACTGCTCTTGCTCGGCCTTGGCATTCCCCGGCAACGCCTTGAGCGATACCTGGCTGAACGCCGAAGTCTTCAAGCGTTTGTTGGCCTGCAAGCGCTCCAGTGCCGCGTTGCGATCCAGCGGTTTGTCCATATAGAAGATGTCGGCGACAGGCAGTTTGATCGTTGGCGTCAATTCGGCCAGCCCGGGCTTCGCCGTAACGGGCGTCTGGGCGGCGACTATCACGAACTTCTCGACTTGCGATGGCTGTTTATCGCTCAGATAACGCGCGGCCCAGTAAGCGCCGGTGCCATGCCCCAGCACGACGATACGACGAGCGCTTTGCTGCTCGGCATAAGCGATGGCGGCATCGATGCGCGCGAAGATTCGCTCGGCGTCGGCTTTGGCCTGTTCTTCGGTGGTTTCGGCGATGGCTTTGTCGGCCACCTCCGCTTCGCCGCCGGCCGCCTGTTCGATGGGCGCCGCGGTAGTGGAGTCCTTGCTGCCGGCATCAGGCGCTTTGGGCGCAGGTGCCACTTCGACAATACGTGGTGCAATAGCTTCGCTTTGCAGGTCCGGCAAGGTGATACTCAGGCTGCTCCACTCGGCGTCCGGCAATTTACGGCGCAATGGGCTGATTGCTTGCGGCCAGTCAACGGTTTCACCGGCGCCCGGGATGATAATCACCGCACCCTTGGGTTCGGCGGTATTGGCCGGTTTCCATAAGGCGAGAAAACTGTCGGCGCCTGCTTGCAGTTGTTGCTGTTCCTGCGCAGGGATGTTTCGCTCAAGAGCTGTTGCTTCTTCCTGACTACGCTCAAGCAGCGGCTGACGTTCGAGCGGTTTTTCTTCTGCGGGTTTTTCCGCAGCGGCAGGTGCCGGGTCGGCCGCTTCGACGGAAAAGGCGCAAGGCAGGATCAACGACAGGCACAATGCTGGCAGTGCCAGGCGGTAGACAGGGGGCATCGGATATTCCAGGCCAGAAGTTATTCCGGCAGCCTAATGGGTTGGTCAGTATTTGTCAGTGTGTGAGACTTCGATGATGCATTTTCGCTGCCTGTGGGTTATCGGCTGTTTGTGGTTTCCCTTGATGGGCTGGGCGGCGCCCGCGCCACCGGCGCACGTCGTGTCATTATCTTCGGCGCAACAGCAATGGCTGGCGCAGCATGAAGAGTTGCGGGTCGGGGTGGTGTTGCAGGCGCCCTATGCCCAATACGATCGCCGCTTGCAGCGCTTGTCCGGGGTTAACGTCGAACTGATGAAGTGGCTGGCCAAGGCGCTCAAGGTCGAGCTGAGCTGGCGTAATTATCCTGATCTTGCGCAACTGGAAGCCGCCGCGCGTGAAGGCGACATCGATATCGCACCGGGGCTGACGCAAACCCCTGCCGGTTTACGGCTCTGGCAGTTTTCCGATCCTTACATGCGGGTACCGCAACTGGTGGTCAGCGACCAGAAGCGCACCGGTGTGGTGGAGCTGGAAAAACTCGACAGTCAGACCCGCGTCGCCGTGCGCATGCCCAGCGTCACCGCCGATTTTTTGCGTAGCACCTATCCGCATTTGAACCTGCAGGGCGTGCCTCTGGAGCGCCAGGCGTTGCAACTGTTGTTGAGTCAGCAGGCCGGTTACGCGGTGGTCGATGAAGCGCAATTCGGGCGTCTGTCAGCCGAGCCTGAGTTCGCCGGACTGGCGGTGGTGGGCGACATCGGTTTCCCGCAACTGCTGCGAGTGGCCACGCGCCGGGACTGGCCGGAACTGGCCGGCATCGTCGAAAACGCGCTGCGGGCGATTCCGGCCAAGGACCTGGAGCAACTGCACAATCAATGGCTGCAACCCAAGTATCCGCGGCTGTCCGATTCACCGGGCTTCTGGAAAAACCTCTGCCTGCTCTTGCTGGTGTTGCTGCTGAGCAGCATGGCCATTGTGTTCTGGCAGCGTCGTCAGCAACACAGTCTGGAGCAACGTTTGCTGGCGGCGCGCGAAGACATTGCCCTGCGCGAGGCCAGCGAAGAGGCCTTGCGCCTCACGCAGTTCTCCATCGATCAAAGCACCGTCGGCATCCTTTGGGTCAACTGGGACAGCCATGTGCGCTACGCCAACCGCGCAGCCGAAACCATGCTCGGCTACCCGGCGGGCGGGATCATTGATCGGCCATTGATCGATTTCGAGCCTGACTTGCACATGGACCGCTGGCTGAACCTGTGGAAACGCGCCCGGGCCAGCGAGGAAGGGCCGTTAAGTTTCGAAACCAACTGCGTGCGAGCGGACGGCAGTATCCTGCCGGCGGATGTTTCGTTGAGTTTCTTGCGTTTTCGCGATGGCGAATACCTGGTGGTTTACCTCAATGACGTCACAGAGCGTCGTCGCGCCCTGGCTGCATTGCAGGAAAGCGAGGCGAGATTGCAAGGGATTGCCGCCAACGTGCCAGGGCTGGTCTTTCGTCTGGAGCGCGCGCCGGTGACCGGGCAGATCGACTTTGCCTACATCAGTGAAGGCAGCGAGAGCCTGGTGGGCTACTCGCCGGCCACCCTGGCCCATCGGGACAAAGGCTTGCGCAGTCTGGTGCACCCGGATGACAAAGCCAGTTATCACCAGACTCAGGACCATGCCCTGGATACCGACAGTGACTGGTCATGGCAGGGGCGGATTCTGACCCGTCAAGGCGAACAGCGTTGGGCTGAGATCAAGGCCATCACCCGTCGGCTCGAAGACGGTGCCTATGTCTGGGACGGGATTGTCTGGGACATTACCGAGAGCAAGCGCATCGAACTGGAACTGGCCAGCTCCCGCGAGCAATTGCGCGAGTTGTCTGCGCACCTGGAGAGTGTGCGGGAAGAGGAAAAGGCCCGGATCGCCAGGGAAGTTCACGACGAGCTGGGTCAGATGCTGACCGTGCTCAAGCTGGAAACGTCCATGTGCGAACTGGCCTACGCCCAGCTCGACCCAGGCCTGCACGAGCGCTTGAACAGCATGAAACGTTTGATCGCTCAGCTGTTTCAACTGGTGCGTGATGTGGCCACGGCGCTACGGCCACCGATTCTCGACGCCGGGATCGCCTCGGCCATCGAATGGCAGGCCCGGCGATTCGAGGCGCGTACGCAAATTCCGTGTCTGGTACAGGTGCCGGATAACTTGCCGGTGCTTAGCGATGCCAAGGCCATCGGGCTGTTCCGGATCCTTCAGGAAGCGCTGACCAATGTCATGCGCCACGCCCAGGCGCATACTGTTGAACTGACGCTGGCCCTTGAGGGCAATGAACTCTGTCTGACTGTCAGCGATGATGGCGTAGGATTTGTCGCCGCCACTGGCAGGCCGACATCCTTTGGTTTAGTGGGTATGCGTGAGCGGGTACTGATCATGGGTGGGCAGTTGTCGCTTGAGAGTGAGCCAGGGGAGGGCACGACCCTGACTGTGCGCGTGCCGCTGGATGAGGCCTGATGGTCTTGTGTTGTTTGAGCTGGCGCCTTCGTGGGCTTGCCCGCGATAGATCTTGTCTTTGACATAAGAAGAATGGAGCAGAACGTGATCCGTGTACTGGTAGCCGAAGACCACACCATCGTTCGCGAAGGCATCAAGCAATTGATCGGCCTGGCCAAGGACTTGCTGGTGGTAGGGGAGGCGAGCAATGGCGAACAGCTGCTCGATACCTTGCGCCATGTGCCGTGTGAGGTGGTATTGCTGGACATCTCCATGCCCGGGGTCAACGGCCTGGAAGCGATTCCGCGGATTCGCGCCTTGAACAATCCACCGGCCATTCTGGTGTTGTCGATGCACGATGAAGCGCAAATGGCTGCCCGGGCGTTGAAGGTCGGCGCCGCCGGCTATGCAACCAAGGACAGCGATCCGGCATTGCTGCTGACGGCGATCCGTAAGGTGGCGGCGGGCGGGCGCTACATCGACCCGGACCTGGCCGATCGCATGGTCTTCGAAGTCGGCCTGACCGATGCGCGGCCGTTGCACTCGTTGCTGTCGGAGCGTGAGTTTTCGGTGTTCGAACGCCTGGCCCAGGGCGCCAACGTCAACGACATCGCCCAGCAACTGGCCTTGAGCAGCAAAACCATCAGTACCCACAAGGCGCGGCTGATGCAGAAACTCAATATCACCTCCCTGGCCGAACTGGTGAAGTACGCCATGGAACACAAACTCCTCTGATTCTTTACGCGGTCCCAAGGAGCGAGGCTTGCCCGCGAAGCTTTAGCGTCAGTGAGGACGCCTTCGCGGGCAAGCCTCGCTCGGGATTGTTGTGGCATGTCCATTTGCGACATGCGCGCAAAGCCGCTTTTACCGGTTCCTGCGACCTGCAGCTCACCGCCTGTCGCTATCGCGAATCGACATATCCATCCCCGCCATCCTTGTAGGGCAATCCCTACCCCCAACCTTCCATCCGGCTGAGGCAATTCTCTCCTGCGCCCCGATTTGCGCGACTCCCAGCGTCCACTAGGCTTAATCCACAGCAGTCATCAACAACAAAGGTGTGGGTATGAGCCAGGTCGATTCAAGCGCAGGGGCCAATGACATTCTGGTCAGCTTTCGTGGAGTGCAAAAAAGCTACGACGGCGAGAACCTGATCGTCAAAGACCTCAACCTGGACATTCGCAAAGGCGAATTTCTTACCTTGCTCGGGCCGTCGGGCTCCGGCAAGACCACCAGCCTGATGATGCTCGCCGGTTTCGAAACACCGACCGCCGGGGAGATTCAACTGGCCGGGCGTTCCATCAACAACGTGCCACCGCATAAGCGCGACATTGGCATGGTGTTCCAGAACTACGCGTTGTTTCCGCACATGACCGTGGCCGAGAACCTGGCGTTCCCGCTGACCGTGCGCGGCTTGAACAAAAGCGATGTCAGTGACCGGGTCAAACGTGTGCTGAGCATGGTTCAGCTCGATGCCTTCGCCCAGCGTTATCCGGGGCAATTGTCCGGCGGCCAGCAGCAGCGTGTGGCCCTGGCTCGCGCCCTGGTGTTCGAACCGCAACTGGTGCTGATGGACGAACCCCTCGGCGCACTGGACAAACAACTGCGCGAACACATGCAGATGGAGATCAAGCACCTGCACCAACGCCTCGGCGTGACCGTGGTTTACGTGACCCACGACCAGGGCGAAGCCCTGACCATGTCTGACCGCGTCGCCGTATTCCACCAGGGCGAGATTCAGCAGATCGCGCCCCCGCGCACGCTCTACGAAGAGCCGAAAAATACCTTCGTCGCCAACTTCATCGGCGAGAACAACCGTCTCAATGGCCGCTTGCACAGCCACACCGGCGACCGCTGCGTGGTCGAGCTCGGCCGTGGTGAAAAGGTCGAGGCGCTGGCGGTCAACGTCGGCAAGACCGGCGAGCCCGTCACACTGTCGATTCGTCCGGAGCGCGTGAGTCTCAATGGTTCGAGCGAATCCTGCGTCAACCGCTTCTCGGGGCGAGTGGCGGAATTCATCTATCTGGGCGACCACGTCCGGGTTCGCCTGGAAGTCTGCGGCAAGACCGACTTCTTCGTGAAACAACCGATTGCCGAGCTCGATCCCGCGCTGGCTGTCGGCGACGTGGTACCGCTTGGCTGGCAGGTCGAACACGTTCGCGCGCTCGACCCACTTCTAGAGGCGCATTGATCGCCCCCTGCTTCACCAACACCAACCCTGCACGTGGAGAGAACAATAAATGTTGAGATCCCTGAAATTCACCGCTTTGGTCATGGGTATGATCGGTGCGGCACACGCGATGGCGGCGGGCCCGGACCTGACCGTGGTGTCCTTTGGCGGGGCGAACAAAGCCGCGCAGGTGAAAGCCTTTTACGCACCGTGGGAAGCGGCGGGCAACGGCAAGATCGTTGCGGGCGAATACAACGGTGAGATGGCCAAGGTCAAAGCCATGGTCGACACCAAGAGCGTGTCCTGGGACCTGGTGGAAGTTGAATCGCCAGAACTGTCCCGTGGTTGCGATGAAGACATGTTCGAGCAGCTTGATCCGAAGCTGTTCGGCAAGTCTGAAGACTACGTCAAAGGCGCTATCCAGCCGTGCGGCGTGGGCTTCTTCGTGTGGTCGACCGTATTGGCCTACAACGCTGACAAGCTGGCATCCGCACCGACCAGTTGGGTCGATTTCTGGGACACCAAGAAATTCCCGGGCAAACGTGGCCTGCGTAAAGGCGCCAAGTACACCCTGGAATTCGCTCTGATGGCCGACGGCGTGGCGCCGAAAGACGTCTACAAAGTGCTGGCCGGCAAAGACGGTCAGGACCGTGCGTTCAAGAAACTCGATGAACTCAAGCCAAACATTCAGTGGTGGGAAGCCGGTGCACAACCGCCGCAATACCTGGCCTCCGGTGACGTGGTCATGAGCTCGGCCTACAACGGCCGGATCGCAGCGGTACAGAAAGAAAGCAACCTGAAAGTGGTGTGGAACGGCGGCATCTACGACTTCGACGCATGGGCCATTCCAAAAGGCCTGGATAAAACCCGTGCCGAAGCGGCGAAGAAGTTCATCGCCTTCTCGGTACAGCCGCAACAGCAGAAGACCTACTCGGAAAACATCGCCTACGGTCCGGCCAACACCCAGGCTGTGCCGTTGCTGGCCAAGGATGTCTTGAAAGACATGCCGACCACCCCGGAAAACATCGCCAACCAGGTGCAGATCGACGTCAGCTTCTGGGCTGACAACGGCGAGCAACTGGAGCAGCGCTTCAATTCCTGGGCTGCGAAGTAATTAGAGGGCTCGCCCTCCTGTGAGGGCGGGCGTTTGTGGCGAGGGAGCTTGCTCCCGCTTGAGTGCGCGCACTCACAAAATTGAAAGTGGTTAACAAAATTTTGGGGCCGCTTCGCAGCCCAGCGCGAGCAAGCTCGCTCGCCACAATAGCTCGCTCCCACATTTTCGATTGATCAAAGATTTCCGGAGTACGCCATGGCTATCGCCGTTCCCGTGAACGCGGGTACCGACCCCACCTTGAAGCAGCGGCTCAAGCACGCCGAGCGGGTCAACCGCTGGAAAGCACAAGCCTTGATCGCGCCGTTGGTGCTGTTTCTGTTGCTGGTGTTCCTGGTGCCGATCGTGGCGCTGCTCTACAAAAGCGTCGGTAACCCGGAAGTAGTCGGCGTGATGCCACGCACCGTGGCGGCCATTGCCAGTTGGGATGGTCGAGGCCTGCCGGCGGAGCCTGTGTACAAGGCCGCCAGCGAAGACCTCGCCGAAGCCCGCAAGAATCAGACCTTGGGCGACTTGTCCAAGCGCTTGAACATGGAGTTGGCCGGCTACCGCAGCCTGCTGACCAAAACCGCACGCGCCTTGCCGTTCGCCACTGAGCCAGCGTCTTACAAAGCAGCGCTGGAAGGGCTGGACGAGCGTTGGGGCGATCCTGCCTATTGGCAAGTCGTGCGCCGCAACACCAGTGGAGTGACGCCTTATTACCTGCTGGCCGCCGTCGACCACCGTATCGACGATCTCGGTGAACTGGCCCGGGCCACTCCCGACCAGGCGATCTACCTCGACATCTTTGCCCGTACTTTCTGGATGGGCCTGATTATCACCGTTATCTGCCTGGTGCTGGCTTATCCGTTGGCCTACCTGCTGGCAAACCTGCCCTCGCGGCAAAGCAACCTGCTGATGATTCTGGTGCTGTTACCGTTTTGGACCTCGATTCTGGTGCGGGTCGCCGCGTGGATCGTGTTGCTGCAATCGGGCGGCTTGATCAACAGCGGCCTGATGGCTATGGGCGTCATCGATAAGCCGCTGGAATTGGTGTTCAACCGCACCGGGGTCTACATCTCGATGGTGCACATTCTGCTGCCGTTCATGATTCTGCCGATCTACAGCGTGATGAAAGGCATCTCGCCGACTTACATGCGTGCGGCGATTTCCCTCGGCTGCCACCCGTTTGCCAGTTTCTGGCGGGTGTACTTCCCGCAGACCTATGCCGGTGTCGGCGCCGGTTGCCTGTTGGTGTTCATCCTCGCCATCGGCTACTACATCACCCCGGCGTTGCTGGGCAGCCCGAACGATCAGATGGTCAGTTACTTCGTCGCCTTCTACACCAACACCAGCATCAACTGGGGCATGGCGACCGCGCTCGGTGGGTTGTTGCTGCTGGCGACCGTGGTGCTTTATCTGATTTACAGCTGGCTGGTGGGCGCCAGTCGCCTGCGTCTGAGCTAAGGGGAGAGTGAAATGCTGAGTCCTTATATGTCGCCCATCGAACGGGTGTGGTTCTACAGCTTGCGGATCCTCTGCGGCTTGATTTTGTTGTTCCTGATCCTGCCGGTGCTGGTGATCATTCCGTTGTCGTTCAACTCCGGGAGCTTTCTGGTCTACCCGCTGCAAGGCTTCTCGCTGCACTGGTACCAGGACTTCTTTGCCTCGGCGGAATGGATGCGCTCGTTGAAGAACAGCATGATCGTGGCCCCGGCAGCGACCGTGTTGGCGATGATCTTCGGTACGCTGGCGGCGATCGGCCTGACCCGTGGCGATTTTCCGGGCAAGCCGCTGGTGATGGCGCTGGTGATTTCGCCGATGGTGGTGCCGGTGGTGATCATTGGTGTGGCCAGTTACCTGACCTTTGCGCCACTGGGATTCGGCAACAGCTATACCTCGTTGATCGTGGTGCACGCCGTGTTGGGCGTGCCGTTCGTGATCATCACGGTGTCGGCGACCTTACAGGGGTTTAACCAGAATCTGGTTCGGGCCGCTGCAAGCCTGGGTGCTTCGCCACTGACCACGTTCCGCCGGGTGACGTTGCCGTTGATTGCGCCCGGTGTGATTTCCGGTGCGCTGTTTGCCTTCGCCACCTCATTCGATGAAGTGGTGGTGACGCTGTTCCTCGCCGGTCCCGAACAAGCGACCTTGCCTCGGCAGATGTTCAGCGGCATCCGTGAAAACCTCAGCCCGACGATTGCCGCTGCCGCGACGCTGCTGATTGCATTCTCGGTGGTCCTGTTGCTGACGCTGGAATGGCTGCGTGGCCGTAGCGAAAAATTGCGCACTGCCCAGGTCTGACCGTACGCAATGATCGTTCCCACACACTGCGGGAACGATCAATCTCTGTAGGAGCGAGGCTTGCCCGCGAAGGGGACGCCCCGGTTGAATTGAAAGACCGCGTTATCGTTCTTCGCGGGCAAGCCTCGCTCAGAAGCACCTCGATCATTCGCCAACTTAATAACAGACAAACCCCAATCCCCAGCTACTATTGTGCCCAGCTCCCCTATCTATAAGAGGCTGCGCACATGAGTCTTTCCTCTTTCAAAATCGCTCACAAACTGATCACCGGCGCAGGAGCCATCGAGCAACTGGCGGCCGAGTTGACGCGCCTGGATATCGACAACCCGCTGATCGTCACCGACGTGGCACTGGTCAAGTCCGGCACGGTAGAGCTGGCGTTGGCGCAGTTGGGCGAGCGCAGCTATGAGATTTTCGACCGGGTACTGCCAGACCCGGAAATCGCCATCGTCGAAGATTGCATGCGGGTTTACCGCGAAGGCGGGCATGACGGGCTGATCGGTCTGGGCGGCGGCAGCGCCATAGACATCGCCAAGAGCGTGGCAGCCTACGCCGGTTATCACGGTGAGCTGGAGGATTTGTTCGGCATTGATCAGGTGCCACGCAAAGGCCCGCCGCTGATCGCCATTCCGACCACCGCTGGCACCGGTTCGGAAGTGACCAACGTGGCCATCCTCTCCGACAAGGTCGCGCAGATGAAGAAGGGCATCATCAGCGATTACCTGTTGCCGGACGTGGCGCTGGTCAGCCCGCAAATGACCCTGACCTGCCCGCGCAGTGTCACCGCCGCCAGTGGCGTCGATGCGCTGGCGCACGCCATTGAGTCCTACCTGTCGCTCAATGCCTCGCCCATCACCGATTCCCTGGCCATTGGCGCGATCAAGCTGATTACCAAGGCGTTGCCCAAGGCCTACGCCAATCCATCCCACCTGCAAGCCCGCGAAGATATGGCCACCGCCAGCCTGATGGCCGGCATGGCGTTCGGCAATGCCGGGGTCGGCGCGGTGCATGCGTTGGCGTATCCCCTGGGCGGGCGTTTCAACATTGCCCATGGCATCAGCAACGCCTTGCTGCTGCCCTATGTCATGACCTGGAACAAGATGGCCTGCGTGGAGCGCATGCAGGATATTGCCGAGGCGATGGGGGTGAAGACCGCCCACCTGAGCGCCAATGACGCAGCGGACAAAGCCGTGGAGGCGATGACCGAGCTGTGTGCGGCGGTGGAAATTCCATTGGGCCTGCGCAGTTTCGGGGTGCCCGAGGACGCAATCCCGGCCATGGCCTTGGAAGCCGCCGGCATCGAACGCCTGATGCGCAACAATCCGCGCAAATTGACCGCTGCCGATATCGAGAAGATCTACCGAGCGGCTTATTAGCCCCAATCATCGCGGCACGGTGCGCGCGTCAAAGCATGAGGTATACAATGCGCGCCATCGTGATTCTGCTCAAAAAAGGTGCGTCATGCAGCCCTTCGTCATTGCTCCGTCGATTCTCTCCGCCGACTTCGCCCGCCTGGGCGAGGAAGTGGACAACGTCCTGGCCGCCGGTGCCGACTTCGTGCACTTCGATGTCATGGACAACCACTACGTGCCGAACCTCACCATCGGCCCGATGGTCTGTGCCGCACTGCGTAAGTACGGCGTGACCGCGCCGATCGACGCGCACCTGATGGTCAGCCCGGTGGATCGCATCGTCGGTGACTTCATCGAAGCCGGTGCGACCTACATCACCTTCCACCCGGAAGCCACGCAGCACGTCGACCGTTCCCTGCAACTGATCCGCGAAGGCGGCTGCAAGGCCGGCCTGGTGTTCAACCCGGCGACCCCGCTGGACGTACTCAAGTACGTGATGGACAAGGTCGACATGGTTTTGCTGATGAGCGTCAACCCGGGTTTCGGCGGGCAGAAGTTCATTCCCGGCACCCTCGACAAACTGCGTGAGGCGCGGGCGCTGATCGATGCTTCGGGGCGTGACATCCGCCTGGAAATCGACGGTGGGGTGAACGTGAACAACATTCGCGAAATCGCCGCCGCAGGCGCCGACACCTTCGTTGCCGGTTCGGCGATCTTCAATGCGCCGAACTATCAGGAAGTAATTGAAAAAATGCGCTCCGAACTGGCGCTGGCTCGCCCATGAGTGGCTTTGAGCAGCTGTTCCCCGGGCGTCTGCCGCGGCTGGTGATGTTCGATCTGGACGGCACGCTGGTCGATTCGGTCCCCGACCTCGCGGCGGCTGTGGATAACATGCTGCTCAAACTCGGGCGTACCCCCGTTGGTATCGCACCGGTGCGTGAATGGGTTGGCAACGGCGCGCCGGTGCTGGTGCGCCGTGCACTGGCCGGCGGCATCGATCATTCGGCCGTCGATGATGGCGAAGCCGAAGGCGCGTTGCAGATTTTCATGGAGGCCTACGGTGAGGGGCATGAGCTGACCGCGGTCTATCCCGGCGTGCGCGACACCCTGAAATGGCTGCACAAGCAGGGCGTGGCGATGGCACTGATCACTAACAAACCGGAGCGTTTCGTCGCGCCGCTGCTGGATCAGATGAAGATCGGTCGTTATTTCAAATGGATCATCGGCGGCGACACTCTGCCACAACAGAAACCTGACCCGGCCGCGCTGTTTTTCGTGATGAAAATGGCCAACATTCCGGCATCGCAATCGTTGTTCGTCGGCGACTCGCGCAGCGATGTGCTGGCGGCGAAAGCGGCGGGGGTCAAATGCGTGGCCCTCAGCTACGGCTATAACCATGGTCGGCCGATTGCCGAAGAATCGCCGGCGCTGGTGATTGATGATCTGCGCAAACTAATTCCCGGTTGCCTCGATCAGGCCGCTGAGATAACGTTGCCCGACGCTGTTCAATCCCCTCCTGGAAACGCCATCGTGGTGGTCACTCGCAAACTCTGGATGAAAGTCATCAAGGCCCTGGCCCGCTGGCGTTGGCGCGCCTGACTTGTTCCTGGCCGGCGTACCGGCGCGTTTGCATACCTGACCGTTAGACCCTCAAGCCACGAGGCACCTCATGATCCGCGAAGAATTCCTGCGTTTGGCCGCTGCCGGCTACAACCGCATCCCGCTTGCCTGCGAAACCCTGGCCGACTTCGACACGCCGTTGTCGATCTATCTGAAACTGGCCGACGAGCCCAACTCCTACCTGCTGGAATCGGTGCAGGGCGGCGAGAAATGGGGCCGTTATTCGATCATCGGCCTGCCGTGCCGGACCGTGTTGCGGGTTCATGATCACCACGTCAGCGTGACCCACGACGGCGTCGAGATCGAGAGCCACGACGTTGAAGACCCGCTGGCCTTCGTCGAAGCCTTCAAGGCGCGCTACAACGTGCCGACCATCGCTGGTCTGCCGCGTTTCAATGGCGGTCTGGTGGGGTACTTCGGTTACGACTGCGTGCGCTATGTGGAGAAGCGTCTGGGCAAATGCCCGAACCCGGATCCGCTGGGCGTGCCAGACATTCTGCTGATGGTGTCCGACGCGGTGGTGGTGTTCGACAACCTGGCCGGCAAGATGCATGCGATTGTGCTGGCCGATCCGTCGCAGGACGATGCTTTCGAGCAAGGTCAGGCGCGCCTGCAAGCGCTGCTGGAAAAACTCCGTCAGCCGATCACTCCGCGCCGTGGCCTGGACTTCAGCAAACAGCAGTCGGCCGATCCGGTGTTCCGTTCGAGCTTCACCCAAAGCGATTACGAAAAAGCCGTCGACACCATCAAGGAATACATCCTGGCCGGTGACTGCATGCAAGTCGTGCCGTCCCAGCGCATGTCGATCGACTTCAAGGCCGCGCCCATCGATCTGTACCGGGCGCTGCGTTGCTTCAACCCGACGCCTTACATGTACTTCTTCAACTTCGGTGACTTCCACGTCGTGGGCAGTTCGCCGGAAGTGCTGGTGCGGGTCGAAGACAACCTGATTACCGTGCGTCCGATTGCCGGTACTCGCCCACGCGGGGCCAACGAAGAGGCTGATCTGGCGCTGGAAAAAGACTTGCTGTCTGATGACAAGGAAATCGCCGAGCACTTGATGCTGATCGATCTGGGCCGCAACGACACCGGTCGCGTTTCGGAAATCGGTTCGGTGAAACTCACCGAGAAAATGGTCATCGAGCGTTATTCCAACGTGATGCACATCGTGTCCAACGTTACCGGTCAATTGAAGGCTGGGCTGACGGCAATGGACGCACTGCGGGCGATCCTGCCGGCCGGCACCTTGTCGGGCGCGCCGAAGATTCGTGCAATGGAAATCATCGATGAGCTGGAACCGGTCAAGCGTGGCGTCTACGGCGGCGCGGTCGGTTACTTCGCCTGGAACGGCAACATGGACACCGCGATTGCGATTCGCACCGCAGTGATCAAGAACGGCGAACTGCACGTACAGGCCGGTGGCGGCATCGTCGCTGATTCGGTACCGGCGCTGGAATGGGAAGAAACCCTGAACAAGCGCCGCGCCATGTTCCGCGCCGTGGCCCTGGCCGAGCAGACGCCGGACAACTAAGTACGAAAAACCTGTGGGAGCGGGCTTTTGTGGCGAGGGAGCTTGCTCCCGCTGGCCTGCGAAGCAGACCTTCTGACGACTGTTACGCAGCCGAGCGCGAGCAAGCTCGCTCGCCACATGAGTACTTCATTAAAAAACGCGGCGCCTGTGAGGGCGCCGCGTTTTTTGTACCTGACATTTCCGTGTAGGAGCTGCCGAAGGCTGCGATCTTTTGATCTTGTACCTCGGTCGCTCCCAGTGCCGCCAAAAGATCGCAGGCTGCACCAGCTCCTGCGCAAACCGTGTGCGACGGTTCAGAAGTCCAACGCTACCCCAACGTTAATACCTTGCTGGGTAAAGTCATCATCCTTGCGGATATCGTAGCTGGCCCGCAACGCCAGGTCCTTGGTGAGGTTGTGGCTCACGCCCAGGTTCAAACGGTTCAGGTTGGTCTGCGGAGTGTAGCCGGCCAGGGTGTAGTGGTTGTTCGGCAGGCTGTTGAGGTTCATGGTCACGTCCTGGGTGTCGTCGTTGTACTCACGTTCGTGAGCCAGTTCGCCAAACACCTGGGTCTGCGGGGTGATCTGGTACTTGCCCTGAATCCCGAGACCCAGGCGCCGAGAGATGCGCGACTGGTCATCGAAGGTCAGCGCGGTGGAGTCAACGCCATTTTCCGAGTACCCGTCGACTTCAACCTTGGCGAAGTCAGCGCTGACGAACGGCGACAGGTGCCAAGGGCTGGTTGCTTCTGGTGCGATGTCATAACCCAGGCGGCCGCTGATGGCGACCAGGTAACCGTCGGTGTCGCCTTTCTCCCCGCGTTCATTGACCCCCAACTGGAATTTGCGTTTGAGACTGTCGTAGTCCAGATGCCCGGCCGTCAGTGCCGCGTCACCCCAAAAGCGATTCTGCTGGTATTGGGCGAAAGCGGTGCCCATGTAGGTGTTGAGTTTGTAATCCGAATCGTTATCGCCGGCTTCGAGTTTCTGATTATAGAAGCCCGCCGCCAAGCCAACGCGCCATGCGTCATTGAGCCGATAGCTGCCACCGATATTCAGGTTGTAACCATTGCCATCAGCGCTGGCGCCGCTGCGCTGGCTGTCGAAGTCCTGATGCTGGCCACCGCCGGCGACAATCGCCCGCCATTGACCCACGCCTTGCCAGTTTTCCCAATCGGCCAACCACTGGTTGCGCAGCTCATCCTGATGAGAGCGCAAAGTGCCCTGGGCCATTTGTGGCAGCAGGGTTGCTTCCCATGGCGCGGCCAGCAGGGAGTAGGCGTAATCGGCAATCAAGCGCTGCCCGGTTTCGGTCGGGTGGACCGAGTCGTTATAGATCAGCTTGGTCGGGTCGGGGGTGGCGCTGTTGATGCCGTATCGAGCGTTTTCGGTGCAACTGTTGCCGCTGAAGCAGGTGGCGCTCAGGTTCTGGTCGATGGCGAGGCCGAACTGGCCAGGGTTGGCGAACGTCTCTTTGAGCAGTACCGGAATGTTCAGCGGAATGATGTTGGCGTTAATGCTTTGCAGTTGGCTGACCAGTTCGGTGTTGAACTGAGAACTGAGCTGGGACGTGAAGGCCTGCAATGGTGTGCCGTTGAAAGCTGGGGTAAAGCCAATGTCCGGCAGCAGCCAGACCATGATGTAGCGGGCACCGGCCTGTTGCAGGGTCTGCGCGCTACTGGCCAGGCGATCGGCGGCGGCGCTGGCCTGGGGCAGGCTGGTCACACGCCCCTGAAGGAAGTCATTGCCACCACCCGAGAGGTAATACAGTGCATTCGGGTCGGCGCGGAAATTGTTCGACGGCAGATAACCCGCACGGGTGCGTTCGCCTGTGGCGGAGGTGCTGGTGATCGAATCGAGAATCTGGTCGGTGCGATAACCGCCAACCGCCCAGTTGTTGCCATCGGGCAAGCCTTCGTTGGCACGTACCGCCGAGGAAGAAGACGCCGTCTGGTCCGGTGAGAACCCCAGTCTCCCGCCGAGAATTTGCGTGGCATTGAGCGAGCGCACTTCACCGCTGCCGTCCAGGTAGACCGGGCCGGTACGATTGGTGAAACGCTGGGTCGCCCCGGCAGGCCCGCCGGTATCGGTGAAGGTCCCGGCATCGCTGAGACTGTCGCCGAAGACGACGAAATTCGAATAAGGGTTGGGTGCGGCGATTGCCTGGGCGCAGGCAGCAGCGAGCAGGCATCCGGCGAGCGGTACAAACAACGTCTGTTTGATCATGAGCAAGTCCGTTTATTTATTGTTGTAGTAAACGAAACGACAGTACCAAAAACTTCCGGCCTTTTGCCATCCATCGCGAACCGATCGATTGTTTCGCGAGCTGCCGCCCCGGCCATATTGCACGCTCTGCCCAGCTAAGTTACTGTGCCGAGACGTATGAATGAGACCTTCCCCGTGTTGATCGTCAGCAAACTCCTGGATCAAGTCATCAAGGCACACGCCCGTTGGCGTTGGCGCGCCTGAATCTTTTCTGCCGGCCTGGCCGGACCTGTACCGCTTTGCCTTCTTTACCTGTATGAAATGCCGCTTTGCTGGCGCCACTCCAGCACCTGACAAAGCGCAGCGCACTGCGGGTAAATCATTCGAAGGCCGTATTAAAAGTCAGTGAATTCAAGAGGTTCTTAACGCCATGTTGCTGATGATCGATAACTACGACTCTTTTACCTACAACGTTGTGCAATACCTCGGCGAGCTGGGCTCGGAGGTTAAAGTTGTGCGCAACGACGAACTCACCATTGCTCAAATCGAAGCCCTCAACCCTGAGCGCATCGTCGTGTCCCCGGGTCCTTGCACCCCGACCGAAGCCGGTATTTCCATCGAAGCGATCAAGCACTTCGCCGGCAAGCTGCCGATTCTCGGTGTTTGCCTGGGCCATCAGTCCATTGGCCAGGCCTTTGGCGGCGATGTGGTTCGTGCTCGCCAAGTCATGCACGGTAAGACTAGCCCGGTATTCCACGAGGACAAGGGCGTATTCGAGGGTCTGAATCGCCCGTTGACGGTCACCCGTTATCACTCGCTGATCGTCAAGCGCGAAACCCTGCCTGATTGCCTGGAGCTGACCGCCTGGACCCAGTTCGAAGACGGTTCGGTCGACGAAATCATGGGCCTGCGTCACAAGACGCTGAATATCGAGGGTGTTCAGTTTCACCCGGAGTCTATCCTCACCGAGCAGGGCCACGAACTGTTCGCCAACTTCCTCAAACAAACCGGCGGCACGCGCTAAGGACTTTCCATGGATATCAAGACAGCCCTGAGCCGTATCGTCGGCCACCTCGACCTCAGTACCGAAGAGATGCGCGATGTCATGCGCGAAATCATGACCGGGCAATGCACGGATGCGCAGATCGGCGCGTTCATGATGGCCATGCGCATGAAGAGCGAGAGCATTGATGAAATCGTCGGCGCCGTGACGGCGATGCGCGAGTTGGCGGACAAGGTCGAACTCAACACTCTCGACGGCGTGGTCGATGTCGTCGGCACTGGCGGCGACGGAGCGAACATTTTCAATGTCTCCACCGCTTCCTCGTTTGTGGTCGCGGCGGCCGGTTGCACCGTGGCCAAGCACGGTAACCGTGCGGTGTCGGGCAAAAGCGGCAGCGCCGACCTGCTGGAAGCCGCCGGTATCTACCTGAACCTGACTCCGGTCCAGGTGGCGCGTTGCATCGACAACGTGGGCATCGGTTTCATGTTTGCCCAGACTCACCATAGCGCCATGAAGCACGCCGCCGGCCCGCGCCGCGAGTTGGGCTTGCGCACCTTGTTCAATATGCTCGGCCCGCTTACGAATCCGGCCGGCGTGAAACATCAGGTGGTGGGTGTATTCAGTCAGGCGTTGTGCCGGCCGTTGGCCGAAGTCTTGCAACGCTTGGGCAGCAAACACGTGCTGGTGGTGCACTCGAAGGATGGCCTGGATGAGTTCAGTCTGGCAGCACCGACCTTTGTAGCGGAATTGAAGAATGACCAGATCACCGAGTATTGGGTCGAACCCGAAGACTTGGGGATGAAGAGCCAAAGCCTGCACGGCCTGGCGGTGGAAAGCCCGGCGGCCTCCCTTGAGCTGATTCGCGATGCCTTGGGCAAGCGCAAGACCGAGAACGGTCAGAAAGCAGCCGAGATGATCGTGCTCAATGCCGGTGCCGCGCTGTACGCCGCTGATGTTGCCAGCAGTTTGAAAGAAGGCGTTGCCCTGGCGCACGATGCGCTGCACACAGGCCTCGCTCGGGAAAAACTTGAGGAATTGGGTGCATTTACCGCGGTATTCAAAGTGGAGAATGAGGGATGAGTGTACCGACGGTTCTGGAAAATATTCTGGCCCGCAAAGTCCAGGAAGTCGCCGAGCGTAGCGCTCGTGTGAGCCTGGCAGAGCTGGAAAACCTGGCCAAGGCGGCCGATGCACCCCGTGGTTTTGCCAAGGCATTGATCGATCAGGCCAAGAAGAAACAGCCGGCGGTCATCGCTGAAATCAAGAAGGCTTCACCGAGCAAAGGCGTGATCCGCGAGAACTTCGTGCCTGCCGACATCGCCAAAAGCTACGAGAAGGGCGGCGCGACCTGCCTGTCGGTACTCACCGACATCGATTACTTCCAGGGCGCCGATGCGTATCTGCAACAGGCTCGGGCGGCATGCAAGCTGCCAGTGATCCGCAAGGATTTCATGATTGATCCGTACCAGATCGTCGAGTCCCGTGCACTGGGCGCTGACTGCGTGCTGTTGATCGTCTCCGCACTGGATGACGTGAAAATGGCCGAGCTGGCGGCCGTCGCCAAAAGCGTCGGTCTCGATGTGCTGGTGGAAGTCCACGACGGCGATGAGCTGGAGCGGGCCTTGAAGACCCTCGACACGCCACTGGTGGGCGTGAACAACCGCAACCTGCACACTTTCGAAGTCAATCTGGAAACCACCCTCGACCTGTTGCCGCGTATTCCGCGAGATCGTCTGGTGATCACCGAGAGTGGCATTCTTAACCGGGCCGATGTCGAGCTGATGGAAATCAGCGACGTGTATGCGTTCCTGGTCGGCGAAGCATTCATGCGCGCTGAAAGCCCGGGTACCGAACTGCAGCGTCTGTTCTTTCCCGAGCGCGGCACTCCAGTGAGCGGTTCTACCCTCGACTGAAGACCATTTTGCAGGCAACCCGATCCCCTGTGGGAGCGGGTTTGCCCGCGATGAGGCCCTCAAATTTCCCAAAGACCTCAAGTCTGCCGAGTCGTCCATGTCGCTGCCAATCCCCCTGACCATCGAAGCCGGCCTGCTCGCCGAACAGGATCTGCTGGGCCACGTGTGCACCGGTGAGTCAGAGTTCGGTCTGCTGTTCTGGCAACCCACTGACCGCGCATTGGTCATGCCCCGGCGCTTGAATCGTCTGCCACAGTTCGAGGCGGCGTGCGAAGTCTCCGCCGCCGCCGGCTGGCCGGTGCTGTTGCGTGAAACCGGTGGTGAGCCGGTGCCGCAATCGGCCTCCACCATCAACATCGCGCTGGTTTATGCCCCTGCGCGTAACGAAGGCGATCTGAACCGTATCGAAACCGGCTACCGGCGTCTGTGCGATCCGATCTGTCAGTTACTGGATGAGCTGGGCGGCACTTCGTCTCTGGGCGAAATCGAGGGTGCGTTCTGCGACGGCCGTTTCAACGTCAACCTTGATGGTCGAAAGATGGTCGGCACCGCTCAACGTTGGCGCCAGAGCAAGGGCGGTCAGCGCCCGGTTGGTCTGGTGCACGGGGCAATGTTGATCGATGACGAGCGAGAGTCGATGGTCGCGGCGGTCAATCGGTTCAATGAAGCCTGTGGCCTGGATCAGCGGGTCCGCGCTGAAAGCCATATCGCCCTGCATGAAAAGTTTGCCGCTCCTCATGCGCTGGAACGGCTCGACACGTTGTACCGACAGTTACTGGCAGAAATGCTCGGGGCTTAAGTTCTCGGAGCTTGATTTTCGGGTTTAGCGCGTACCGAAAACCACCATGGTCTTGCCCTTGACGTCGACCAGATTGCGCTCTTCCAGATCCTTGAGCACGCGGCCGACCATCTCTCGGGAACAACCGACAATGCGGCCGATTTCCTGACGGGTCACCTTGATCTGCATGCCGTCCGGATGGGTCATGGCATCTGGCTGCTTGCACAGTTCCAGCAGGCAGCGTGCGACACGACCGGTCACGTCGAAGAATGCCAGGTCGCCGACCTTGCGCGTGGTATTACGCAGGCGTTGTGCGATTTGTCCGCTGAGCACGTAAAGAATGTCTGGATCCTGTTGGGACAGCTCGCGGAATTTCGCGTAGCTGATTTCCGCGACTTCGCATTCGACTTTGGCGCGAACCCAGGCGCTGCGCTCCTGTTCCAGCCCGGCTTGTTCAAACAGACCCAGTTCGCCGAAAAAATCGCCGGAGTTGAGGTAGGCAATGATCATTTCACGGCCGTCGTCATCCTCGATCAGGATGGTTACCGAGCCTTTGATGATGAAGAACAGCGTATCCGAGCGGTCGCCCGCACAAATGATGTTGCTCTTGGCGGCATAGCGACGGCGCTGGCAGTGCATCAACAGTTTGTCGAGGTTCTTGATTTTTGGTGTGGGGGTAATAGCAACCATGGTTGTATCCCGTAAAGACTGCACGGTGTGTTTATTTTTTTGTAGGAGCTGGCGAAGCCTGCAATGTTTTATGCGCTACAAAGATGGCTATGCGCCAGCGAATTGGCGCCAGCTTAACAGACACATTCCTAGAAGATTTGAGAATTTACCTACAGCGCATACGGTTATGTCCTAGGAAGGCGAAGCACTGCCAATCAAGGGCCCTGTGCTAAGCTGGCGACCCTTTTTTATACAGTGGAGTCTTGGCGATGAAGGCACGCATCCAATGGGCTGGCGAAGCCATGTTCCTCGGTGAATCCGGCAGCGGTCATGTCGTGGTCATGGACGGTCCGCCCGATGCCGGCGGTCGTAACCTGGGTGTCCGGCCGATGGAAATGCTCCTGCTGGGTGTTGGCGGATGCAGCAATTTCGATGTGGTCAGCATCCTCAAGAAGTCCCGTCAGGCTGTGGAAAGCTGCGAAGCCTTCCTCGAAGCCGAGCGTGCGACCGAAGATCCGAAGGTTTTCACGAAGATCCACATGCACTTTGTGGTCAAGGGCCGTGGGCTGAAAGAAGCACAGGTCAAGCGCGCCATCGAGCTGTCGGCCGAGAAGTATTGCTCGGCCTCGATCATGCTCGGCGCGGCCGGCGTGGCGATTACCCATGACTACGAAATCATCGAGCTCGGTTGAATCGACATTCAACTATCGTTAAGGCAGTGCAGACTCAGGTGATGCAAGTTTTCTACGCGCGCAACATGCCGAACTAAGAGTTCCGAGTACAAAAAAAGGCGACTACCTCGAGGTAGTCGCCTTTTTTATTGCCGAAACGCGGTCCCTGTGGGAGCGGGCTTGCCCGCGATGGGGACGTCGCGGGCGCTGCAATACTTAGATCCGATACGTACTCTTGGTCATCACCTTGGCCAACAGACTCATGCCGAACTTCACCGGTGCAGGAAAACGGAACCCCCCGGCATCCAGCGCGCTTTCGGCGTGGTGTTCCTCATCAATGCGCATCTGCTCAAGGATCGCTCGGGATTTTTCATCCTCGGCCGGCAGTTGCTCAAGGTGTTCGTTCAGGTGTTTGCAGACCTGATGCTCGGTGGCGGCAACGAAACCCAGGCTGACTTTGTCGCTGATCAACCCGGCCACCGCGCCAATCCCGAACGACATACCGTAGAACAGCGGATTGAGGATACTGGTGTGGCTACCCAACTGGTGAATGCGTTGTTCGCACCAGACCAGATGATCGATTTCTTCTTCGGCGGCATGTTCCATGGCCGCGCGCACTTGCGGCAGCTTGGCGGTCAGGGCCTGACCTTGATACAGCGCCTGGGCGCAAACTTCGCCAGTATGGTTGATGCGCATCAAACCGGCGACGTGTCGGGTATCTTCGTCGCTCATTTGCGCATCCGGCTGCACGATGGCAGGCGACGGACGGTAAGGCTGACCACTGAAAGGCAGCAAAGTACGCATCGCGGCATCGGCTTGCAGCAGAAGACGGTCAATCGGCGAGTAGTGACGTTGGGTAGTCATGCTGACCTCCGGGAAGAATCTCGGCGGCCAGTTTAACCCAATCGGCCGAGGGAGGGTTTGCGCTGGGTCATCTGCGGCGAGGGAGCTTGCTCCCGTTCGACCGCGAAGCGGTCGTAAATTCAGCCCATAGCTCGGGTTGAAAATACGACGCATGGATGGGGGCTGCTGCGCAGCCCAGCAGGAGCAAGCTCCCTCGCCACATCAGCCCGGCGGCCAGTGCATCTGGCGCTGACCCAGTACGTGCATATGAATGTGATAGACCGTCTGCCCGCCCAGTTCATTACAGTTCATGACCACACGGAAACCGTCTTCGCAGCCCAGTTCCTTGGCCAGACGCTGCGCGGTGAACAGAATATGCCCGGCCAGCGCCTTATCGTCCTCGGTGAGGTCGTTCAGGGTGCGTACCGGTTTCTTCGGGACCACCAGGAAGTGCACGGGGGCCTGTGGCGCGATGTCGTGGAAGGCCAGTACCTGGTCGTCCTCGTAAATGATCTTCGCCGGGATTTCCCGGTTGATGATCTTGGTGAACAGAGTATCCACAGCTGTTTTCTCCGTTATTTGGCTGGCTTGAGTGTACTCATGGGCCTTGCTTGAGCCCAGTTTTTTACCTTGAAAGCAGTCAGCGCGGGCAGTGCGCCTTGTTGACCATGCCCGCGATTGTCCGGGTCAGCCAGCGCGAGCCGAGCCGCGGCAGGAACGCGAACCAGCGATTCAGGCGACCGGGAATGATAATGGCGCGATTTTTTTCCAGGGCCCGTACGGTATAGAGCGCGACTTCTTCTGGACTCATCAGCAGTTTGCTCTCGACCAGTTTGTCGGCGTCCAGTTGTGCGGTGCGGAAAAACGCTGTGCGTGTCGGGCCAGGGCAGAGCACCGACACCTTGACCGCGCATTTTTTCAGTTCAACGCGCAAACCTTCGGAAAAGTGCAGTACATAAGCCTTACTGGCGTAGTAAGTACTCATCCATGGGCCGGGATGAAATGCCGCGACCGAGGCGACATTCAGTATCTGCCCACCGCCCTGTAGGGCCATGCTGTTACCGACGGCATGGCACAAGCGAGTGAGGGCCAGGATATTCACTTCGATCAAGTCCTGCTCGGTCATCCAGTCCTGGGCCAGGAATGGGCCGCAAGTGCCGATGCCGGCACAGTTGACCAGCAAATCGATCTGCCGGTCGCCTTCCTCCAGTTCCAGCAAAAATCCGGACAGTCTTAACGGCTCGCCCAGGTCACAGGCACGAAACAATACTTCCACACCAAAACGTTGCGTCAGTTCAATCGCAATACTTTCCAGCTGATCACGCTGTCGGGCCACCAGAATCAGGCTACGGCCGCGCCGGGCCAGCGCTTCGGCCATCGCCAGGCCGATGCCGCTGGAAGCGCCAGTGATCAGAGCGTAACGGGTCATGCAGTTCTCCATCGCAACGGCTCCGCGCCGGCGACGCGGTGTCACGGGCGGGGAGCGCTGTTCATTCTTTCGCAGAGTCTACAGGGGGCTGGGCCGCTTCGGCTGCATCGTCGGCTGAATTCGGCTCTGACTCGGTCTCGACAGGCACTTCTTCGACTTCATCGATGGTCACGGAGCTACTTTGATAGGCTCTATCAGCGGCGCTTTCATACTCATCCTGGATCGCTGTAAGACCTCCGGTCAGCCCGCCAACGAACATGATCGCGATAAACACCAGCCACAGCGAAGCCAGTACTCTGACCGCGTTGCTGTTGGGCGGCGGCGGTGCACCGTACCGATTGGCAGTATTGTTGCCCGGCACAATCGCCATCACGAACGGAAAAACGCTCCCCACGAACGGTACAAGGTTCAGCAGCCAGAGCCAGCCAGACCATCCGATATCGTGCAGGCGCTGCACACTGAACTGGATGCTGATGAACGCGAGTACCACGACCAGAATAACGGCCAGCAGACCCGCGAGAATAAGGCCGGCGGTCGAGTCAGTACCGATAAGGGCGAAGCCGAACACGGACAATACGGCGCCAATACCAAGCGTCACCAGCGTAAGGGCCATCGTCCAGGCCAGAAAACGCAATCGGCCGATGCGTCCATCGAAACTGAATGGCTTGAGCACAGAAAACGCCGGCAGCGCTTCGCCAACAGTGGCTCGCGGCGGTGCATAGGGGGACTCCGGCTCTGCCGAAGGGCTGACATGAACGTCGGACAGGTCCAGCTCGATCGAGGGTTCGGCTTCGATTCGGGCATCGATGCCGGTTTTCGTCAGCGCCTGAAGATAGGTCTGCGCGTCGGCGTGCGACAGGTCGCGCTTGAGCGCAACCGTCCGGCCACTGAACAGGCGCTCGATGGCCGCGACATCAGTCTTGAACAGCTCGGCGAGATTGAGCTTCGCGGTGGTGGCGTCGACACCTGGCAGCAGAGCGCCGTCGAAGACAATCTTGAAACGGGTTTCACTCATGGCCGAGGCATCCTTGTCGCTATAGTTTGTAATAGAGGCTGCTGCAAGTATCGAGTGTAAGGCCCGCCGGGAGGGGCTGGCCAAGTTTTCCTGTCAGCGCGGCCAGCGCTTGGGCAGCGCCGCCGCCAGTTCCAGCGCCTTGCGGTATTCGGTGTCGAGACGTGCGACCAGTTGATCGACACTCGGCAGGTCGTCGATTTCTCCGACGCCCTGGCCTGCGGACCACACGGTTTTCCAGGCTTTGGCTTCATCGCTCAACGGCTTGAGCTTGGAGCCGAAATCCACCTCGCCCTTGCCCTGCAGCGCCGCCATGTCGAAACCGGCGGCCTCCAGGCTCTGACGCATAAAGCTTGCCGGCACTCCCGATACCGCTGGAGTATGGACGATGTCTGCGGCTCTGGAAGCCAGCAGCATCTCCTTATAGGCGTCAGGCGCATGACTTTCCGTGGTGCCGATAAATCGCGTACCGAAGTAGGCCAAATCCGCACCGAGCAATTGCGCGGCAAGAATCTCATGTCCATGGTTCAGGCAGCCCGCCAGCAGCAGGGTCTTGTCGAAAAACTGGCGTATCTCGGCGATCAACGAGAACGGGCTCCAGGTTCCGGCGTGACCACCGGCGCCCGCCGCTACGGCGATCAAGCCGTCCACGCCAGCCTCGGCGGCTTTTTCCGCGTGGCGACGGGTCGTCACGTCGTGAAACACCAGGCCGCCGTAGCTATGTACCGCGTCGACCAGTTCTTTCACGGCACCGAGGCTGGTGATTACGATCGGCACCTTGTGCTCGATGCAGATCGCCAGGTCCGCCTGCAATCGTGGGTTGCTGTTGTGGACGATCAGGTTCACCGCGTAAGGCGCGGGGTTTTCCAGTGTCGCCAGTCCTGCTTCGATTTCTTCCAGCCAGGCCTTGAAACCGCTGCTCTCACGCTGATTCAGCGCTGGGAAACTGCCCACCACGCCATTACGGCAGCAGGCGAGCACCAGCTCAGGATTGGAAATCAGGAACATCGGCGCCACCACCACGGGCAGACGCAAACGTTGATCGAGCAAAGCGGGCAGCGACATTGGAAGTACCCCGGTGAGTTGTGCTTGTCGGATTTAAAACGGCCGAACGACGACCAGAATTACGATAGCCAGCAATATCAGAACCGGCACTTCATTGAACCAGCGATAAAAGACATGGCTGCGGGTGTTTTCGCCACGGGCAAAACGTTTTACCTGAGCACCGCACATGTGGTGATAGCCGATCAGGATCACCACCAGAGTCAACTTGGCGTGCATCCACGCACCTTGGGTGAAATAAGCGCTTGGGTTGAGGCTGATCAGCCAGATGCCGAATGCCAGCGTAGCGATCATCGCCGGCCCCATGATGCCCCGGTATAGCTTGCGCTCCATGATGCTGAAGCGTTCCTTGCTGACGGTGTCTTCGCTTTGCGCGTGATAGACGAACAGGCGCGGCAGGTAAAACAGGCCGGCAAACCAGCAGACCATGCTGACGATATGAAGCGCTTTGAGCCACAGATAAAGCATTTTCAGTTATTCCCAGGTTCACGGTAGTGAAGATAGTAGGGGGTAGAGCGCCCGCACGTCACCTTGACGGTTGTCGCAGGGCCGCGCGGCCCCTATTATCGACGGCTTTCCAGTGGGTTCGTTTGAGGGCAGGTTTATGGTCAAGGTCGGTATCGTCGGCGGCACGGGTTACACCGGTGTCGAACTGCTGCGTTTGTTGGCACAGCATCCGCAAGCTGAAGTGGTAGTGATCACTTCCCGATCCGAGGCCGGCCTGGCCGTGGCCGACATGTACCCCAACCTGCGAGGCCATTACGACGGCCTGGCGTTCAGCGTTCCGGACATCAAGACCCTCGGCGCTTGCGACGTGGTGTTCTTCGCTACGCCACACGGTGTCGCCCATGCCCTGGCGGGTGAGTTGCTGGCGGCCGGAACCAAGGTCATCGACCTGTCGGCAGACTTCCGTCTGCAAGACGCCGATGAGTGGGCCAAATGGTACGGCCAGCCGCACGGCGCGCCGGAACTGCTGGAAGAGGCGGTTTACGGCTTGCCGGAAGTCAATCGTGAGCAGATCAAGCAGGCGCGCCTGATCGCTGTGCCGGGTTGCTACCCCACCGCCACGCAATTGGGTTTCCTGCCATTGCTCGAAGCGGGTCTGGCCGATACCACTCGTTTGATTGCTGACTGCAAATCCGGCGTCAGCGGTGCCGGTCGTGGTGCCTCGGTGGGTTCGCTGTATTCCGAGACGTCGGAGAGCATGAAGGCTTACGCCGTCAAAGGGCATCGTCACTTGCCGGAAATCCGTCAGGGTCTGCGTCGTGCTGCGGGCAAGGACGTCGGTCTGACCTTCGTTCCGCACCTGACGCCGATGATTCGCGGCATCCACTCGACTCTTTACGCGACCGTCGTGGACCGCTCGGTGGATCTGCAAGCGCTGTTTGAAAAACGTTATGCCAACGAACCGTTCGTCGATGTGATGCCGGCTGGCAGCCATCCGGAAACCCGTAGTGTGCGCGGTGCCAACGTTTGCCGTATCGCCGTGCATCGTCCACAGGATGGTGATCTGGTGGTGGTATTGTCGGTGATCGATAACCTGGTCAAAGGCGCGTCGGGTCAGGCGGTGCAGAACCTGAATATCCTGTTCGGTCTGGATGAGCGCCTGGGCCTTTCCCATGCCGGCATGCTGCCGTAAGGTTTTATCCGCTCGGCAAAAAGGCCCTGAATGGGCCTTTTTGCATTTTGGTCTGGTGATTGGGTTGATTGATATACCGTAACAATAGTTGACCGATTTTCTAGGACAAGCGGATAATGCGCGTCATCACGCATTATGGCGGCGTAACGCCGGGAGATAGTCAGCATGAGCGTCGAATCCTTCACCCCCACGGCTTTGCAATTCACCCACGGTGCTGCGCACAAGGTGAAGAGCCTGGTCGATGAAGAGGGGAATGATCGCTTGAAGCTGCGCGTATTCGTTACGGGCGGCGGTTGTTCAGGGTTTCAGTACGGCTTCACCTTCGATGAAGAAGTGGCCGATGACGACACCATCGTCGAGCGCGAAGGCGTAAGCCTGGTGGTCGACCCTATGAGCTTCCAGTACCTGGCAGGTGCCGAGGTGGATTACCAGGAAGGTCTGGAAGGTTCGCGTTTCGTGATCAAGAACCCGAACGCTACCACCACGTGCGGTTGCGGCTCTTCGTTCTCGATCTGATCGCACCTCATCGCATTACCAGGCGCCGCAGAATCTCAGGATTTTGCGGCGTTTTGCTGTCTGGGGTTCAGGCGGGGTAGATGGCGCCGAGAACACGCAAGCCACGGGCACCGGTGACGCTCGGGCGGTTGGCTGCGATGCCTTCCAGGCAGCAATGAGCCAGCCAGGCGAAGGCCATGGCCTCGACCCAGTCCGGGTCTACACCATGGGTCGCGGTGCTGCTGACTTTTGCGTTCGGCAGCAGGCTGGCCAACCGCTTCATCAGTGTGGCGTTGTGCGCGCCGCCGCCGCAGACCAGCAGTTCCTGGGTCGCCGATTGGGCGCTTTGCAATGACTCGACGATGGTCAGCGCGGTCAATTCAAGCAGCGTGGCCTGTACGTCTTCGGCAGCAAAGGTTGGCAGCTGTGACAGATGCTGTATCAGCCATGGCAGGTTGAACACTTCGCGGCCGGTGCTCTTGGGGCCTTGAGTCACAAAGAATGGATCACTGAGCAGCTCGTTCAACAGAACAGGATCAACCTTGCCGCTGGCAGCCCATTGGCCGTCACGATCAAAGTTGTCGCCGCGTTGCTGGTGAATCCAGGCATCCAGCAGAACGTTCCCCGGGCCACAGTCGAACCCGGCAACAGGCTTGCCGGGTTCGATCAGGCTGAGGTTGCTGAACCCACCGACGTTCAAGACCGCGCGGTTACCAGGTTGTTGTTCAAACAGAGCTTCGTGGAAGGCCGGAACCAATGGCGCGCCTTGTCCGCCCGCAGCCACATCGCGGCTGCGGAAATCACTGACCACGGTGATGCCGGTCAGCTCGGTGAGCAAGGCTGGGTTGCCGATCTGCACCGTAAACCCGCGTGCCGGTTCGTGGCGAATGGTCTGGCCGTGGCTGCCAATCGCACGAATGTTGTCCGGCTTCAGGTTCTGTTGGTCGAGGAGGGTATGAATTCCCTGTGCGGCCAGTTTCACCCAATTCTGCTGAGCGATGGCGGAGCGGGCTATTTCGTCCGGCCCGCTGGCGCACAAGCCAAGTAGCTCGGCGCGCAGGGATTCGGGCATGGGGATGTAATGCGTGGCGATCAGTTTGATCGCCGGGGCTTGTTCGATCAGCGCAATGTCCAGGCCATCAAGGCTGGTCCCGGACATCACACCTATATAGAGCGCCATGGCTTAGCGTTTGCTCGAGGCTAGCAGGGTGGCTTTCTCTTGATCCATGCGTGCCATCAGCGGTTGGCTTTGCGCCAGGAAGCGTGCGCGTTCAGCTTTGGAGATCGGATCGGCCATCGCTACTTTCTGGCCCAGTGGATCGACGTGCACGCCATTGACCTGGAACTCGTAGTGCAGGTGCGGGCCGGTGGAGAGGCCGGTAGTGCCGATGTAGCCGATCACCTGACCTTGCTTGACGCTGCCGCCAGTCTTGATGCCTTTGGCGAAGCCCTGCATATGGCCGTATAGCGTGCGGTAGGTGCTGCCGTGCTGGATGATCACGGTATTGCCGTAACCGCCGCGGCGACCGGCCAATAATACCTGGCCGTCGCCGGCAGCCTTGATCGGTGTGCCGCGCGGTGCTGCGTAATCGACACCCTTGTGGGCGCGGATCTTGTTCAGGATCGGGTGCTTGCGGCCCATGGAGAATTTCGAGCTGATGCGGGCGAAGTCTACCGGAGTACGGATGAATGCCTTGCGCATGCTGTTGCCGTCAGCCGTGTAGTAGCTGCTGTTGCCTTGTTTGTTGGTGTAGCGCACAGCAGTGTAAGTCTTGCCACGGTTGGTGAAGCGTGCGGAAAGAATCGGACCGTTACCGACCGCTTTGCCGTTGACGACCTTCTGTTCATAGATCACATCGAACTCGTCACCCTGGCGAATATCCTGGGCGAAGTCGACGTCATAGCCAAACACGCTGGCCATATCCATGGTCAGGCTATGGGACAAACCGGCACGGGCTGCGGATTGCGACAGCGAACTGTTGATCACGCCATGTACATAGGCGGATCGGACGGTGGGCTTGGCGGTGATGCGGTTGAACGTATAACCCTTGTCGTTCTTGGTCAGGCTGATGCTTTCCGTGTCGCTGACTTTGCTGTGCAAATTGGTCAGCTGGCCATTCTGGCCGAGTTCGAACTCGAGCTTCTGGCCATGTTTGAGCTGGCTGAACTGCTTGGCCTGCTTGTCGCTGGCCAGCACTTCATGCACCGAAGTGGCCGGAAGGCCGACTTTCTCAAACAATGTCGAGAGAGTGTCGCCTTTGGCAACGATCACTTCCCTGTGGCCTGGCGCCTTCTTTTCTTCGACGACTGGCGCGGGTGCGACCTGGGCGGCTTGCTGAGTGTCTTCGGCGCTGTTTTCGATCTGCGCGAAAGGGGAGGCTGCCGGCTCATTTGTGGCTTGGACGGTATCGGCGGCGTCTTGATCTTGTGTCAGTTGTTCTGCAGGGCTTTCCAGTTCAAGACTCAGGGTCGTTTTTTTGGCTTCAACATCACTGGAAGGGAATACCAGAAGTGCCAGGCTCAGAAGAGCGGCGATGCCACTTGCTGCGAGCAGGTGGGTCTTCGGGTAAAGCGGCGGCGCTTTAGACGATTCTTGGGTCATAAGTAGTTTTGACTTTGAAAAGATGAATTGGAAAAGATGAATGACATGATGAAGACGAAATAACTGTATAAAATATAACCAAATCATCTCTGAAGCAAGCCCGCGGATGCTCTGTCCGTGGATTGGCGTCCGTGCGCCGGGCAAAACTTGTATTTGGTGCGCGATCTTGTATGGTTGTTCCCCTTTGAATCTGAGCCTTGCGGGTCTGTTATGAAGTCGGTTGAAGAGCAGCTAGCGCTGATCAAACGTGGTGCAGAAGAACTGTTGGTCGAGTCCGAGCTAATCGAAAAGCTCAAGCGTGGCCAGCCACTGCGTATTAAGGCAGGCTTCGATCCGACCGCGCCGGATTTGCACCTGGGTCATACCGTGCTTATCAATAAGCTGCGCCAGTTCCAGGAGCTGGGTCACCAGGTGATCTTCCTTATAGGTGACTTCACCGGGATGATCGGCGATCCGAGTGGCAAGAGCGCGACACGTCCTCCGCTCACTCGTGAGCAGGTTCTCGAGAATGCCGAAACCTACAAGACTCAGGTCTTCAAGATCCTTGATCCGGCCAGGACCGAAGTGGCGTTCAACTCCACCTGGATGGATCAGATGGGGCCAGCCGACTTCATTCGCCTGACTTCGCAATACACTGTGGCTCGCATGCTCGAGCGCGACGACTTCGACAAGCGCTACACAACCAATCAGCCAATCGCCATTCACGAGTTCCTCTATCCGCTGGTTCAGGGTTACGACTCGGTCGCTTTGCGTGCGGATGTCGAGCTGGGTGGTACCGATCAGAAGTTCAACCTGCTGATGGGGCGTGAGTTGCAGCGTAGTTATGGTCAGGAGGCTCAATGCATTCTGACCATGCCGTTGCTTGAAGGTCTGGATGGCGTGAAGAAGATGTCCAAGTCGTTGGGCAACTATGTTGGTATCCAGGAGGCGCCGGGCGTCATGTACGGCAAGCTGGTCTCTATTCCTGATGTGCTGATGTGGCGTTACTTCGAGTTGCTCAGCTTCCGCTCCATGGGGGAGATCGATGCTTTGCGGGCTGATGTCGAAGCGGGTGCGAATCCACGTGACATCAAGATCAAGCTGGCTGAAGAGATCGTCGCGCGCTTCCATGGTGAAGAGGCTGCAGCTAATGCTCACCGTGCCGCGGGCAACCGTATGAAAGACGGTGAGCTGCCGGATGATCTGCCAGAAATCGAATTGACCGCCACCGAAGATATGCCAATCGCTGCTGTCCTTAATAAGGCCGGCCTGGTGAAGAACTCCGCCGTGGCGCGCGACCTTCTGGGTTCTGGTGGCGTGCGTATAGATGGGGAGGTGGTCGATCGCACCTTTATATACGCACTAGGTGCGACCCATGTTTGCCAGGCCGGGAAGAAGGCATTTGCGCGTATTACGCTCAAGGCTGAATAAACTTGAAATAAAGTGTTGACGGCGAATTTTAGAAGCCTATAATTCGCCCCACTTCCGGCGCAGTCGAAACGGAAAACTCCTTGGTAAACAAAGAGTTACGCAGTTTTCGACAGCGGTTACGCTTCAGTTTATCGAGGCCAGAAGGAGTTGAAAGGGCGGTGTTGTTTGGCTCTTTTGACGGTTCGATCGTCTCGGTCGAAAGCGGTGAAAAACAGGTGTTGACAGCAGCGAGTAACGCTGTAGAATTCGCCTCCCGCTAACGAGAGATCGGAAGCGCAAGTGGTTGAAGTTGTTAAAGATTTCCAAGCGAAACTTTGAAAGCTTCTGAAAATAATCACTTGACAGCAACAAGCGCTGCTGTAGAATGCGCGCCTCGGTTGAGACGAAAGCTCTTAACCAACCGCTCTTTAACAACTGAATCAAGCAATTCGTGTGGGTGCTTGTGGAGTCAGACTGATAGTCAACAAGATTATCAGCATCACAAGTTACTCCGCGAGAAATCAAAGATGTAACCAACGATTGCTGAGCCAAGTTTAGGGTTTCTTAAAAACCCAAAGATGTTTGAACTGAAGAGTTTGATCATGGCTCAGATTGAACGCTGGCGGCAGGCCTAACACATGCAAGTCGAGCGGCAGCACGGGTACTTGTACCTGGTGGCGAGCGGCGGACGGGTGAGTAATGCCTAGGAATCTGCCTGGTAGTGGGGGATAACGCTCGGAAACGGACGCTAATACCGCATACGTCCTACGGGAGAAAGCAGGGGACCTTCGGGCCTTGCGCTATCAGATGAGCCTAGGTCGGATTAGCTAGTTGGTGAGGTAATGGCTCACCAAGGCGACGATCCGTAACTGGTCTGAGAGGATGATCAGTCACACTGGAACTGAGACACGGTCCAGACTCCTACGGGAGGCAGCAGTGGGGAATATTGGACAATGGGCGAAAGCCTGATCCAGCCATGCCGCGTGTGTGAAGAAGGTCTTCGGATTGTAAAGCACTTTAAGTTGGGAGGAAGGGCAGTTACCTAATACGTAATTGTTTTGACGTTACCGACAGAATAAGCACCGGCTAACTCTGTGCCAGCAGCCGCGGTAATACAGAGGGTGCAAGCGTTAATCGGAATTACTGGGCGTAAAGCGCGCGTAGGTGGTTCGTTAAGTTGGATGTGAAATCCCCGGGCTCAACCTGGGAACTGCATTCAAAACTGTCGAGCTAGAGTATGGTAGAGGGTGGTGGAATTTCCTGTGTAGCGGTGAAATGCGTAGATATAGGAAGGAACACCAGTGGCGAAGGCGACCACCTGGACTGATACTGACACTGAGGTGCGAAAGCGTGGGGAGCAAACAGGATTAGATACCCTGGTAGTCCACGCCGTAAACGATGTCAACTAGCCGTTGGGAGCCTTGAGCTCTTAGTGGCGCAGCTAACGCATTAAGTTGACCGCCTGGGGAGTACGGCCGCAAGGTTAAAACTCAAATGAATTGACGGGGGCCCGCACAAGCGGTGGAGCATGTGGTTTAATTCGAAGCAACGCGAAGAACCTTACCAGGCCTTGACATCCAATGAACTTTCCAGAGATGGATTGGTGCCTTCGGGAACATTGAGACAGGTGCTGCATGGCTGTCGTCAGCTCGTGTCGTGAGATGTTGGGTTAAGTCCCGTAACGAGCGCAACCCTTGTCCTTAGTTACCAGCACGTTATGGTGGGCACTCTAAGGAGACTGCCGGTGACAAACCGGAGGAAGGTGGGGATGACGTCAAGTCATCATGGCCCTTACGGCCTGGGCTACACACGTGCTACAATGGTCGGTACAGAGGGTTGCCAAGCCGCGAGGTGGAGCTAATCCCATAAAACCGATCGTAGTCCGGATCGCAGTCTGCAACTCGACTGCGTGAAGTCGGAATCGCTAGTAATCGCGAATCAGAATGTCGCGGTGAATACGTTCCCGGGCCTTGTACACACCGCCCGTCACACCATGGGAGTGGGTTGCACCAGAAGTAGCTAGTCTAACCTTCGGGGGGACGGTTACCACGGTGTGATTCATGACTGGGGTGAAGTCGTAACAAGGTAGCCGTAGGGGAACCTGCGGCTGGATCACCTCCTTAATCGACGACATCAGCTGCTCCATAAGTTCCCACACGAATTGCTTGATTCATTGAAGAAGACGATAAGAAGCAGCCCGAAATTGGGTCTGTAGCTCAGTTGGTTAGAGCGCACCCCTGATAAGGGTGAGGTCGGCAGTTCGAATCTGCCCAGACCCACCAATTTTGCTTGTGTGGGAAACGCCTGTAGAAATACGGGGCCATAGCTCAGCTGGGAGAGCGCCTGCCTTGCACGCAGGAGGTCAACGGTTCGATCCCGTTTGGCTCCACCACTACTGCTTCTGTTTGTTGAAAGCTTAGAAATGAGCATTCCATCGTGATGATGGTGAATGTTGATTTCTAGTCTTTGGATTAGATCGTTCTTTAAAAATTTGGGTATGTGATAGAAAGATAGACTGAACGTTACTTTCACTGGTAACGGATCAGGCTAAGGTAAAATTTGTGAGTTTAATCGCGAATTTTCGGCGAATGTCGTCTTCACAGTATAACCAGATTGCTTGGGGTTATATGGTCAAGTGAAGAAGCGCATACGGTGGATGCCTTGGCAGTCAGAGGCGATGAAAGACGTGGTAGCCTGCGAAAAGCTTCGGGGAGTCGGCAAACAGACTTTGATCCGGAGATGTCTGAATGGGGGAACCCAGCCATCATAAGATGGTTATCTTAAGCTGAATACATAGGCTTAAGAAGCGAACCAGGGGAACTGAAACATCTAAGTACCCTGAGGAAAAGAAATCAACCGAGATTCCCTTAGTAGTGGCGAGCGAACGGGGACTAGCCCTTAAGTGGCTTTGAGATTAGCGGAACGCTCTGGAAAGTGCGGCCATAGTGGGTGATAGCCCTGTACGCGAAAATCTCTTGGCCATGAAATCGAGTAGGACGGAGCACGAGAAACTTTGTCTGAATATGGGGGGACCATCCTCCAAGGCTAAATACTACTGACTGACCGATAGTGAACTAGTACCGTGAGGGAAAGGCGAAAAGAACCCCGGAGAGGGGAGTGAAATAGATCCTGAAACCGTATGCGTACAAGCAGTGGGAGCCCACTTTGTTGGGTGACTGCGTACCTTTTGTATAATGGGTCAGCGACTTATTTTCAGTGGCGAGCTTAACCGAATAGGGGAGGCGTAGCGAAAGCGAGTCTTAATAGGGCGTCTAGTCGCTGGGAATAGACCCGAAACCGGGCGATCTATCCATGGGCAGGTTGAAGGTTAGGTAACACTGACTGGAGGACCGAACCGACTACCGTTGAAAAGTTAGCGGATGACCTGTGGATCGGAGTGAAAGGCTAATCAAGCTCGGAGATAGCTGGTTCTCCTCGAAAGCTATTTAGGTAGCGCCTCATGTATCACTGTAGGGGGTAGAGCACTGTTTCGGCTAGGGGGTCATCCCGACTTACCAAACCGATGCAAACTCCGAATACCTACAAGTGCCGAGCATGGGAGACACACGGCGGGTGCTAACGTCCGTCGTGAAAAGGGAAACAACCCAGACCGTCAGCTAAGGTCCCAAAGTTATGGTTAAGTGGGAAACGATGTGGGAAGGCTTAGACAGCTAGGAGGTTGGCTTAGAAGCAGCCACCCTTTAAAGAAAGCGTAATAGCTCACTAGTCGAGTCGGCCTGCGCGGAAGATGTAACGGGGCTCAAACCATACACCGAAGCTACGGGTATCACTTAGGTGATGCGGTAGAGGAGCGTTCTGTAAGCCTGTGAAGGTGAGTTGAGAAGCTTGCTGGAGGTATCAGAAGTGCGAATGCTGACATGAGTAACGACAATGGGTGTGAAAAACACCCACGCCGAAAGACCAAGGTTTCCTGCGCAACGTTAATCGACGCAGGGTTAGTCGGTCCCTAAGGCGAGGCTGAAAAGCGTAGTCGATGGAAAACAGGTTAATATTCCTGTACTTCTGGTTATTGCGATGGAGGGACGGAGAAGGCTAGGCCAGCTTGGCGTTGGTTGTCCAAGTTTAAGGTGGTAGGCTGGAATCTTAGGTAAATCCGGGATTCTAAGGCCGAGAGCTGATGACGAGTGTTCTTTTAGAACACGAAGTGGTTGATGCCATGCTTCCAAGAAAAGCTTCTAAGCTTCAGGTAACCAGGAACCGTACCCCAAACCGACACAGGTGGTTGGGTAGAGAATACCAAGGCGCTTGAGAGAACTCGGGTGAAGGAACTAGGCAAAATGGCACCGTAACTTCGGGAGAAGGTGCGCCGGTGAGGGTGAAGGACTTGCTCCGTAAGCCCACGCCGGTCGAAGATACCAGGCCGCTGCGACTGTTTATTAAAAACACAGCACTCTGCAAACACGAAAGTGGACGTATAGGGTGTGACGCCTGCCCGGTGCCGGAAGGTTAATTGATGGGGTTAGCTAACGCGAAGCTCTTGATCGAAGCCCCGGTAAACGGCGGCCGTAACTATAACGGTCCTAAGGTAGCGAAATTCCTTGTCGGGTAAGTTCCGACCTGCACGAATGGCGTAACGATGGCGGCGCTGTCTCCACCCGAGACTCAGTGAAATTGAAATCGCTGTGAAGATGCAGTGTATCCGCGGCTAGACGGAAAGACCCCGTGAACCTTTACTATAGCTTTGCACTGGACTTTGAATTTGCTTGTGTAGGATAGGTGGGAGGCTTTGAAGCGTGGACGCCAGTTCGCGTGGAGCCATCCTTGAAATACCACCCTGGCAACTTTGAGGTTCTAACTCAGGTCCGTTATCCGGATCGAGGACAGTGTATGGTGGGTAGTTTGACTGGGGCGGTCTCCTCCTAAAGAGTAACGGAGGAGTACGAAGGTGCGCTCAGACCGGTCGGAAATCGGTCGTAGAGTATAAAGGCAAAAGCGCGCTTGACTGCGAGACAGACACGTCGAGCAGGTACGAAAGTAGGTCTTAGTGATCCGGTGGTTCTGTATGGAAGGGCCATCGCTCAACGGATAAAAGGTACTCCGGGGATAACAGGCTGATACCGCCCAAGAGTTCATATCGACGGCGGTGTTTGGCACCTCGATGTCGGCTCATCACATCCTGGGGCTGAAGCCGGTCCCAAGGGTATGGCTGTTCGCCATTTAAAGTGGTACGCGAGCTGGGTTTAGAACGTCGTGAGACAGTTCGGTCCCTATCTGCCGTGGACGTTTGAGATTTGAGAGGGGCTGCTCCTAGTACGAGAGGACCGGAGTGGACGAACCTCTGGTGTTCCGGTTGTCACGCCAGTGGCATTGCCGGGTAGCTATGTTCGGAATAGATAACCGCTGAAAGCATCTAAGCGGGAAACTAGCCTCAAGATGAGATCTCACTGGGACCTTGAGTCCCCTGAAGGGCCGTCGAAGACTACGACGTTGATAGGTTGGGTGTGTAAGCGCTGTGAGGCGTTGAGCTAACCAATACTAATTGCCCGTGAGGCTTGACCATATAACACCCAAGCAATTTGTATGCTTCGAGCTGAAGAGCGAAAGGGCACCAGATTGCGGTGTGTGAAGACGCAATGAACCGAAAGTTCGAGAAGCAAACACACAAACTATCGCATACCCAATTTGCTGAAGCGTCGAAAGACGGTTCGGTACCCGAATTTCTTGACGACCATAGAGCATTGGAACCACCTGATCCCATCCCGAACTCAGCAGTGAAACGATGCATCGCCGATGGTAGTGTGGGGTTTCCCCATGTGAGAGTAGGTCATCGTCAAGATTAAATTCCGAAACCCCTATCTGCATCTGCAGGTAGGGGTTTTGTTTTGTCCGCAGGAAAATCTGGCTGGTAGGGTTTCTATGCAACGGCTCGGGGCATGGCTATCATGCGGGCCTCATTGTGAGGCGAGACTTGCATGCTGACGTTGTTAAAGCTTCTTAAGGATGGCCGATTCCATTCGGGTCAGGCCCTGGGCGCTGCCTTGGGCATCAGTCGTAGCGCCGTATGGAAGCAGCTTCAGCATTTGGAAGCTGAACTCGGTTTATCCATTCACAAGGTGCGTGGTCGCGGCTATCAACTGGCTGCGCCATTGATGCTGCTTGATCCTGTCGATATAAGAGCGCGGGCGCCTTCTTGTGACTGGCCCATTCTAGTCTTCGATTCCATCGACTCTACCAACGCTGAAGCCTTGCGCACTATCGACCGTGGCCAGGCTGCGCCATTTCTAGTGCTCGCCGAGCGGCAAACTGCTGGTCGTGGGCGGCGGGGGCGTAAGTGGGTGAGTCCGTTCGCAGAAAACATCTATTACAGTCTGGTGTTGCGTATTGATGGTGGGATGCGCCAGCTGGAAGGCTTGAGTCTTGTTGTCGGGCTCGCCGTAATGCGGGTCTTGCAAGGACTTGGTATTTCGGGTGTGGGCTTGAAGTGGCCCAATGACGTTCTGGTTGGTCAGAAAAAAATTGCTGGAATATTGCTCGAATTGGTGGGGGATCCTGCCGATGTGTGTCATGTGGTGATTGGCGTCGGAATCAATGTGAACATGCAGATGAGTGATGAGGTTGATCAGCAGTGGACATCCATGCGGCTCGAGTCGGGTCTGGCTGTTGATCGCAATCACCTGGTTGCAGAGTTAGGATTGATGCTCCAGGCATACTTGAATCGCCACCAGGCCGGTGGGTTCCCGGCTATTCAGGCGGAGTGGGAGCAAAATCATCTATGGCAGGGGCGGGCGGTGTCGTTGATTGCTGGTATTAGTCAGATAGATGGAGAAGTGCTAGGTATCGATAGTCAGGGTGCCTTGCGCTTGAAGGTAAATGGTGTGGAAAAAGTATTTAGTGGTGGTGAGCTCAGCCTGAGGTTGCGTGATGATTCTTGAGCTCGATTGCGGAAACAGCTTCATCAAGTGGCGTGTACTTGGCGCGGATGTGCGGCGGGTGATTGGTGAGGGTGTCGTTGATTCGGATCTCGCACTGCTGGAGAGCCTGAAAGCGCTCAAGGGGCTCGCCCTCAAACATTGTCGGTTAGTCAGCGTCAGGACTGCCGAAGAGACCAGTGCATTGATTTCTCTGCTTACAGAGGCTTTCGGTGTGTCTGTAGTTTGCGCGGCACCGGCTCGCGAAATGTCCGGGGTTCGAAATGGTTACGAGGAGTTTGAACGGCTAGGGCTCGATCGCTGGCTTGCAATGCTCGGGGGATTTCATCTGGCATCGGGGGCTTGCCTGGTGCTCGACTTTGGTACTGCTGTTACGGCGGACTTTATCGCCGGGGATGGGGAGCATCTCGGAGGATTTATCTGTCCGGGAATGCCTTTGATGCGCAACCAGTTGCGCACCCACACTCGTAGAATTCGCTATGGAGATCTTGCCGCTGAGCGTGCTTTGGAGAGCCTCGTTCCTGGGCGCACAACCGTCGAGGCTGTCGAGCGAGGTTGCTCGCTGATGTTGAGAGGCTTTGTCCTTACTCAGCTAGAGTTGGCGCGCAGCTATTGGGGAGAAGATTTCGCTGTATTTCTCACTGGGGGGGATGCTGATCTGGTCTCCGGGATCGTGCCCAAGGCCAGGGTTGTTCCAGACCTGGTATTTATAGGTTTGGCTATGGCGTGCCCTTTGTCCTGAGGTTTTTATGCGTTGGTTGTTCCTGCTGCTGCTTGTTCTCAATGGGTTCTATTACGTCTGGCACCAACAGGAGGCCCCGCTTCGCGCGAAGGATGTAACTCCTTTGAGTTTGTATCGGGGCTCACAGCAGGATATTCGCTTGTTGAGCGAAGCGACTGATGTGACTCGAGACAAAGCAAAATCCACGCAGGTGGACAGCAGTTGTCTCTATCTTGGGGGGGCTGCTCGACAGGAAGTGGCTCAGGCAATCGAGCGTCGCTTGAGTGGTATGGACATCAAGTTCCAAGCCTTGCCGAAGGATCTCCCTGAATATGCGGGTTATTGGGTCCGCGTGGCACCGGAAAGCCGGCGTTTGCTGGATGACTTGCAGTTGCAAAACCTTTCTAAAGAATTCAATGAGTTAAAACATAAAATAATGCCTTGTGAGGGGGTTGCGCCCGCCGGATAGTTTGCATAGAATGGCGCCCGCTTCGCAGTGAAGACCTTTTAAAGGTTGACGGTGCAAAGCGAGGTCAACGCAGCTAACCTCAGGTTTTTAATGAGAAAATGCTTGACAGAAGGCTGGCATGATATAGAATGCCGGCTCGCTTAGGAGGGGTTCCCGAGCGGCCAAAGGGATCAGACTGTAAATCTGACGTCTACGACTTCGAAGGTTCGAATCCTTCCCCCTCCACCATTTTTAGCGAGAGCTGCAAGCTCCGCGGGTATAGTTTAGTGGTAGAACCTCAGCCTTCCAAGCTGATGATGCGGGTTCGATTCCCGCTACCCGCTCCAGGTTTGCAGGTCCTGCAAAGTGTTACGCTCTTGTAGCTCAGTTGGTAGAGCACACCCTTGGTAAGGGTGAGGTCAGCGGTTCAAATCCGCTCAAGAGCTCCATATAACAAGGCAGATATGAAAATATCTGCCTTTGTTTTAATGGCTTGTAGATGCGCGTTGTTGCCTGAGAGGGTGTTGTGCATCTTCGGTGCTGGTGTGCATAACCAGGATCGATGAGTAAATTGTTGTAAAGTCTTTTTCGGGCCGGCATAATGGTCGGCCTGATTTTGTTTTAGGTCAGTAGCTCAATTGGCAGAGCGACGGTCTCCAAAACCGTAGGTTGGGGGTTCGATTCCCTCCTGACCTGCCAGATTCACTAGGTGTGTCTGGCTTTCTTTTCACAGGATCTTCATAGATGACTCCTAAAGCTGAAGCTCAAGGCTCTCGCTTCGATCTGCTCAAGTGGCTGGTAGTAGTCGCTTTGGTGATTGTTGGCGTTGTTGGCAATCAGTATTACTCTGCTTCGCCGATCCTGTACCGCGTGCTCGCTTTACTGGTCATTGCTGCTGTAGCTGCCTTTGTAGGCCTGCAGACGGTTAAGGGCAAGTCTTTCTTTGTACTGGTTAAGGAAGCGCGCACCGAGATTCGTAAAGTCGTTTGGCCAACTCGCCAAGAAACCACGCAGACCACGTTGATCGTTGTGGCTGTTGTTCTGGTTATGGCGTTGCTGTTGTGGGGGCTTGATTCCCTGCTCGGTTGGCTTGTTTCCTTGATCGTCGGCTAAGGGTGTCCCGTGGCTAAGCGTTGGTACGTTGTGCATGCTTACTCCGGTTACGAGAAGCATGTCATGCGTTCGTTGATCGAGCGCGTAAAACTGGCTGGCATGGAAGATGGTTTCGGCGAAATTCTGGTTCCCACTGAAGAAGTGGTTGAAATGCGTAATGGCCAGAAGCGCAAAAGCGAACGCAAATTCTTCCCTGGTTATGTGCTGGTTCAGATGGATATGAACGAGGGTACTTGGCACTTGGTCAAGGACACTCCTCGGGTGATGGGTTTCATCGGTGGTACTGCCGACAAGCCTGCACCAATCACAGATAAAGAAGCAGAAGCGATTCTGCGTCGTGTTGCTGATGGTAGCGACAAGCCAAAGCCGAAGACGTTGTTCGAGCCGGGTGAGTCGGTGCGTGTCAATGACGGGCCGTTTGCTGATTTTACCGGCACGGTTGAAGAGGTTAACTACGAAAAGAGCCGGATCCAAGTGGCGGTGCTCATTTTCGGTCGCTCTACCCCGGTAGAGTTGGAGTTCAGTCAGGTCGAAAAGGTCTAGCTGAGCAAGCATCCCAACCCCGCAGCCCTAGGCTGTGGGGTTTTGTCGTCACTGGGATAAACGCGCAAGTAACCGGGGAGCCTTTCGAGGCGTTTGAACCCGTAATTGGAGTGCCTCATGGCCAAGAAGATTACCGCTTACATCAAGCTGCAAGTGAAGGCCGCTCAGGCTAACCCAAGTCCACCTGTTGGTCCTGCACTGGGTCAGCACGGCGTGAACATCATGGAATTCTGCAAGGCTTTCAACGCCCGTACCCAGGGTCTTGAGCCAGGTCTGCCGACTCCAGTGATCATCACTGTCTACAGCGACCGTAGCTTCACTTTCGAAACCAAATCCACACCTGCTTCGGTTCTGCTGAAGAAGGCTGCTGGTCTGACTAGCGGTTCCGCTCGTCCGAACACCGTTAAGGTTGGCACCGTGACTCGTGCTCAGCTGGAAGAAATCGCGAAAACCAAAAACGCGGATCTGACTGCAGCTGATATGGAAGCAGCCGTGCGTACTATCGCCGGTTCTGCTCGTAGCATGGGCCTTAACGTGGAGGGTGTGTAATGGCTAAGCTGACCAAGCGTCAAAAGGCTATCGCCGGCAAAATCGAAGCAGGCAAGGCCTACAACTTTGTAGACGCTGCTGCTCTGCTTTCCGAGCTGTCGACTGTCAAGTTCAGCGAGTCGTTCGACGTTGCTGTAAACCTGGGTGTAGACCCGCGTAAATCCGACCAGGTTGTTCGTAGCGCTACTGTGCTGCCACACGGCACTGGCAAGACTGTTCGCGTTGCTGTGTTCACCCAGGGTCCAGCTGCTGAAGCCGCTCTGGCTGCCGGCGCTGATCGCGTAGGTATGGACGACCTGGCTGCCGAAATGAAAGGCGGCGACCTGAACTATGACGTAGTGATCGCATCCCCGGATGCAATGCGCGTTGTAGGTCAGTTAGGTCAGATCCTCGGCCCACGTGGTCTGATGCCTAACCCTAAAGTCGGCACTGTAACTCCAGACGTAGCTACCGCGGTTAAAAACGCCAAGGCTGGTCAGGTTCGTTATCGCACCGACAAAAACGGCATCATCCACACTTCCGTTGGCAAGATCGGTTTTGATGCCGTCAAGCTGAAGGAAAACGTTGAAGCGCTGATCGCTGACCTGAAGCGTATCAAGCCAGCTTCCTCGAAAGGTATTTATGTCAAGCGCGTTACCCTGAGCACCACCATGGGCCCAGGTCTGGTCATCGACCAGAGCTCGCTGGACGCGTAAGACAAAAGTTGGCGCAAGTAGTTGCGCCAATTTGAAAGATTGGGGTCCCTGCCTGGCGGGGGCTATCCAAGACCGTAGGCGACGCAAGTCTTAAACCTCAAGCCTACGCAGATGGTGCTCCCGGTTCCTTACCGAATCAGACACCAAAACGACATCCGGCTTAGGTTGGATGAAACGGTAACAAGCAGGAGTTAAACCCGTGGCAATTAAACTCGAAGACAAGAAGGCCATCGTCGCTGAAGTCAACGAGGCTGCCAAAGTCGCTCTGTCCGCTGTCGTGGCTGATGCCCGTGGCGTAACAGTAGGCGCGATGACCGGACTCCGTAAAGAGGCTCGTGAAGCTGGCGTTTACGTACGTGTTGTACGTAACACCCTGCTCAAGCGCGCTGTTGCTGGCACTGAGTACAGTGTTCTCAATGACGTGTTCACCGGCCCTACCTTGATTGCATTCTCCAAAGAGCATCCGGGCGCTGCTGCCCGTATCTTCAAAGAGTTCGCAAAAGGTCAGGATAAGTTCGAGATCAAGGCAGCTGCGTTCGAGGGCAAGTTCCTCGCAGCTAACCAAATCGACGTGCTGGCAACTCTGCCGACCCGTGACGAAGCAATTTCTCAGCTGATGAGCGTGATTCAAGGCGCAACCAGCAAGTTGGCTCGTACTCTGGCGGCCCTTCGCGACCAGAAAGAAGCCGCCGCAGCCTAAGGCTGAGCGACTCCTTTCAGCGTTTATTGTTTATTTCGATAGCCGCGTAGGCTGTCACCCCAATACAGGAATTTATAGTCATGTCTCTGACTAACGACCAAATCATCGAAGCAATCGGCGAAAAATCCGTAATGGAAATCGTTGAGCTGATCAAGGCAATGGAAGAGAAGTTCGGCGTTTCCGCTGCTGCTGCTTCCGCTGGCCCAGCTGTTGCTGCTGCCGTTGTTGAAGAACAAACTGAATTCAACGTCATGCTGACCGAAGCTGGCGAGAAGAAAGTTAACGTGATCAAGGCTGTACGTGAACTGACCGGTCTGGGCCTGAAAGAAGCCAAGGCTGTAGTTGACGGCGCTCCTGCCATGGTTCTGGAAGCTGTTGCCAAAGAAGCAGCTGACAAAGCCAAAGCAACTCTGGAAGAAGCAGGCGCTAAAGTCGAGCTGAAGTAAGCATCGACTTTGCTCCTCCAGCCCGAGCGTTAAGCGAAAGGCTGATGGCTGGTGGCTCTTGCCACCGGCCTTTTTCCGTTATTGGCAGCCGACTGGGTCGGTGCCGGTAACGAGCTGTAACCACCCGATGTGGTGGCGCAAACCATGGGGTTTGCACGATTTTCTGGCTGCTCCCGTCGGGAGGGGCCAAACAAGCAGGTGACCAAGCTGGGGAACGCTGATGGCTTACTCATATACTGAGAAAAAACGTATCCGCAAGGACTTTAGCAAGTTGCCGGACGTCATGGATGTGCCGTACCTCCTGGCCATCCAGCTGGATTCGTATCGTGAATTCTTGCAAGCGGGAGCGACTAAAGATCAGTTCCGCGACGTGGGCCTGCATGCGGCCTTCAAATCCGTTTTCCCGATCATCAGCTACTCCGGCAATGCTGCGCTGGAGTACGTCGGTTATCGCCTGGGCGAACCGGCATTTGATGTCAAAGAATGCGTGTTGCGCGGTGTAACTTACGCCGTACCTTTGCGGGTAAAAGTGCGACTGATCATTTTCGACAAAGAATCGTCGAACAAAGCGATCAAGGACATCAAAGAGCAAGAAGTCTACATGGGTGAAATCCCCCTGATGACTGAGAACGGTACCTTCGTAATCAACGGTACCGAGCGTGTAATCGTTTCCCAGCTGCACCGTTCTCCGGGCGTGTTCTTCGACCACGACCGTGGCAAGACGCACAGCTCCGGTAAACTGCTGTACTCCGCGCGCATCATTCCTTACCGCGGTTCGTGGCTGGACTTCGAGTTCGACCCGAAAGACTGCGTATTCGTGCGTATCGACCGTCGTCGCAAGCTGCCTGCATCGGTACTGCTGCGTGCGCTGGGCTATACCACTGAAGAAGTGCTGGACGCGTTCTACACCACCAACGTCTTCCACGTGCAGGGTGAAAACCTCAGCCTGGAACTGGTGCCTCAGCGCCTGCGTGGTGAAATTGCTGTCCTCGATATTCAGGACGACAAAGGCAAGGTTATTGTCGAGCAGGGTCGTCGTATCACCGCTCGCCACATCAACCAGCTGGAAAAGGCCGGGATCAAAGAGCTGCAAGTGCCTCTGGACTACGTCCTGGGTCGCACTACCGCCAAGGTCATCGTGCATCCGGCTACCGGCGAAATCCTGGCAGAGTGCAACACCGAGCTGAACACCGAAATCCTGGCAAAGATTGCCAAGGCGGGCGTTGTTCGCATCGAAACTCTGTACACCAACGATATCGATTGTGGTCCGTTCGTCTCCGACACCCTGAAGATCGATTCCACCAGCAACCAATTGGAAGCGCTGGTCGAGATCTATCGCATGATGCGTCCAGGCGAGCCGCCAACCAAAGACGCTGCCGAGACTCTGTTCAACAACCTGTTCTTCAGCCCTGAGCGCTATGACCTGTCTGCGGTCGGCCGGATGAAGTTCAACCGTCGTATCGGTCGTACCGAGATCGAAGGTTCGGGCGTGTTGTGCAAAGAAGACATCGTTGCGGTTCTGAAGACTCTGGTCGACATCCGTAACGGTAAAGGCATCGTCGATGACATCGACCACCTGGGTAACCGTCGTGTTCGCTGCGTAGGCGAAATGGCCGAGAACCAGTTCCGCGTTGGCTTGGTACGTGTTGAGCGTGCGGTCAAAGAGCGTCTGTCGATGGCTGAAAGCGAAGGCCTGATGCCGCAAGACCTGATCAATGCCAAGCCAGTGGCTGCGGCGGTGAAAGAGTTCTTCGGTTCCAGCCAGCTGTCTCAGTTCATGGACCAGAACAACCCGCTGTCCGAGATCACCCACAAGCGTCGTGTCTCTGCACTCGGCCCGGGCGGTTTGACTCGCGAACGTGCAGGCTTCGAAGTGCGTGACGTACACCCGACTCACTACGGTCGTGTATGCCCGATCGAAACGCCGGAAGGTCCGAACATCGGCCTGATCAACTCCTTGGCCGCCTATGCGCGCACCAACCAGTACGGCTTCCTTGAGAGCCCGTACCGCGTGGTGAAAGACGCTCTGGTCACCGACGAGATCGTGTTCCTGTCCGCCATCGAAGAAGCCGATCACGTGATCGCTCAGGCTTCGGCCACGATGAACGACAAGAAAGTCCTGATCGACGAGCTGGTAGCTGTTCGTCACTTGAACGAGTTCACCGTCAAGGCGCCGGAAGACGTCACTTTGATGGACGTATCGCCGAAGCAGGTAGTTTCGGTTGCTGCGTCGCTGATCCCGTTCCTTGAGCACGACGACGCCAACCGTGCGTTGATGGGTTCGAACATGCAGCGTCAAGCTGTACCAACCCTGCGTGCTGACAAGCCGCTGGTAGGTACCGGCATGGAGCGTAACGTGGCTCGCGACTCCGGCGTTTGCGTCGTGGCTCGTCGTGGCGGCGTGATCGATTCCGTCGACGCTAGCCGCATCGTGGTTCGTGTTGCTGATGACGAAGTTGAAACCGGCGAAGCTGGTGTCGACATCTACAACCTGACCAAGTACACCCGCTCCAACCAGAACACCTGCATCAACCAGCGTCCGCTGGTGAGCAAGGGTGATCGGGTTCAGCGCAGCGACATCATGGCCGACGGTCCGTCCACCGATATGGGTGAGCTGGCTCTGGGTCAGAACATGCGCATCGCGTTCATGGCATGGAACGGCTTCAACTTCGAAGACTCCATCTGCCTGTCTGAGCGTGTTGTTCAGGAAGACCGTTTCACCACGATCCACATTCAGGAACTGACCTGTGTGGCACGTGATACCAAGCTTGGGCCAGAGGAAATCACCGCAGATATCCCGAACGTGGGTGAAGCTGCACTGAACAAGCTGGACGAAGCCGGTATCGTTTACGTAGGTGCTGAAGTTGGCGCAGGCGACATTCTGGTAGGTAAGGTCACTCCGAAAGGCGAGACCCAGCTGACACCAGAAGAAAAACTGCTGCGTGCGATCTTCGGTGAGAAAGCCAGCGACGTTAAAGACACTTCCCTGCGTGTGCCTACCGGCACCAAGGGTACTGTCATCGACGTACAGGTCTTCACCCGCGACGGCGTTGAGCGTGATGCTCGTGCACTGTCGATCGAGAAGACTCAACTCGACGAGATCCGCAAGGACCTGAACGAAGAGTTCCGTATCGTTGAAGGCGCCACTTTCGAGCGTCTGCGTTCCGCTCTTGTCGGCCACAAAGCCGAAGGCGGCGCCGGTCTGAAGAAAGGTCAGGAAATCACCGACGAAGTTCTCGACGGTCTTGAGCATGGCCAGTGGTTCAAACTGCGCATGGCTGAAGATGCTCTGAACGAGCAGCTCGAGAAGGCTCAGGCCTACATCGTTGATCGCCGCCGTCTGCTGGACGACAAGTTCGAAGACAAGAAGCGCAAACTGCAGCAGGGCGATGACCTGGCTCCAGGCGTGCTGAAAATCGTCAAGGTTTACCTGGCAATCCGTCGTCGCATCCAGCCGGGCGACAAGATGGCCGGTCGTCACGGTAACAAAGGTGTGGTCTCCGTGATCATGCCGGTTGAAGACATGCCGCACGATGCCAATGGCACCCCGGTCGACGTCGTCCTCAACCCGTTGGGCGTACCTTCGCGTATGAACGTTGGTCAGATCCTTGAAACCCACCTGGGCCTCGCGGCCAAAGGTCTGGGCGAGAAGATCAACCGGATGGTCGAGGAGCAACGTAAGGTTGCTGAACTCCGCACCTTCCTGGACGAGATCTACAACCAGATCGGCGGTCGTAACGAAGATCTGGACAGCTTCTCCGACCAGGAAATCCTGGATCTGGCGAAGAACCTGCGTGGCGGCGTTCCAATGGCCACTCCAGTGTTCGACGGCGCCAAGGAAAGCGAAATCAAGGCCATGCTGAAACTGGCAGACCTGCCAGAAAGTGGCCAGATGCAGCTGACCGACGGCCGTACCGGCAACAAGTTCGAGCGCCCGGTTACTGTTGGCTACATGTACATGCTGAAGCTGAACCACTTGGTAGACGACAAGATGCACGCTCGTTCTACCGGTTCGTACAGCCTGGTTACCCAGCAGCCGCTGGGTGGTAAGGCACAGTTCGGTGGTCAGCGTTTCGGGGAGATGGAGGTCTGGGCACTGGAAGCATACGGTGCTGCTTACACTCTGCAAGAAATGCTCACAGTGAAGTCGGACGATGTGAACGGCCGGACCAAGATGTACAAAAACATCGTGGACGGCGATCACCGTATGGAGCCGGGCATGCCCGAGTCCTTCAACGTGTTGATCAAGGAAATTCGTTCCCTCGGCATCGATATCGATCTGGAAACCGAATAACACGTGACGCGAATCGAGAGCGGGGCAGGATTGCCCGCTCTCTGCTCCGCCAGGAGGAAAGGCCTTGAAAGACCTACTGAATTTGCTGAAAAACCAGGGTCAAGTCGAAGAGTTCGACGCCATCCGTATTGGATTGGCATCGCCTGAGATGATCCGTTCGTGGTCGTTCGGTGAAGTTAAAAAGCCGGAAACCATCAACTACCGTACGTTCAAACCTGAGCGTGACGGCCTGTTCTGCGCCAAGATCTTTGGCCCGGTAAAGGATTACGAGTGCCTGTGCGGTAAGTACAAGCGCTTGAAGCATCGTGGTGTGATCTGCGAGAAGTGCGGCGTTGAAGTCGCACTGGCAAAAGTTCGTCGTGAGCGCATGGCGCACATCGAACTGGCCTCGCCAGTTGCCCACATCTGGTTCCTGAAATCGCTGCCGTCCCGTATCGGCTTGCTGATGGACATGACCCTGCGTGATATCGAACGCGTTCTCTACTTCGAGAGCTATGTCGTTATCGATCCAGGCATGACCACCCTTGAAAAAGGTCAGCTGCTCAACGACGAGCAGTACTTCGAAGCGCTGGAAGAGTTCGGCGACGATTTCGATGCCCGCATGGGTGCCGAAGCTGTCCGCGAACTGCTGCACGCTATCGACCTGGAACACGAGATTGGCCGTCTGCGTGAAGAAATTCCGCAAACCAACTCCGAAACCAAGATCAAGAAGCTGTCCAAGCGTCTGAAGTTGATGGAAGCCTTCCAGGGTTCCGGCAACCTGCCAGAGTGGATGGTGCTGACCGTTCTGCCGGTTCTGCCGCCAGATCTGCGTCCACTGGTCCCATTGGATGGCGGTCGTTTCGCGACTTCCGACCTCAACGATCTGTATCGTCGAGTGATCAACCGTAACAACCGCTTGAAGCGCCTGCTGGATCTGTCCGCTCCGGACATCATCGTGCGCAACGAAAAGCGTATGTTGCAGGAAGCCGTCGACGCACTGCTCGACAACGGCCGTCGCGGCCGCGCTATCACCGGTTCCAACAAGCGTCCTCTGAAATCCCTGGCTGACATGATCAAGGGTAAACAAGGTCGTTTCCGTCAGAACTTGCTCGGTAAGCGTGTTGACTACTCCGGTCGTTCGGTAATTACCGTTGGTCCGACCCTGCGTCTGCACCAGTGCGGTCTGCCGAAGAAAATGGCTCTCGAGCTGTTCAAGCCGTTCATTTTCGGCAAGCTGGAAATGCGTGGTCTTGCTACCACCATCAAAGCTGCCAAGAAGATGGTCGAGCGCGAGCTGCCAGAGGTTTGGGACGTTCTCGCTGAAGTGATTCGCGAACACCCGGTTCTCCTCAACCGTGCACCGACCCTTCACCGTCTGGGTATCCAGGCATTTGAACCGGTACTGATCGAAGGTAAGGCTATCCAGCTGCACCCTCTGGTCTGTGCTGCGTACAACGCCGACTTCGACGGCGACCAAATGGCCGTGCACGTACCGCTGACACTGGAAGCCCAGTTGGAAGCGCGTGCGTTGATGATGTCGACCAACAACATTCTGTCGCCAGCCAACGGTGAGCCAATCATCGTTCCGTCGCAGGACGTTGTATTGGGTCTGTACTACATGACTCGTGAAGCGATCAACGCCAAAGGCGAAGGTCGTGTGTTCGCGGATCTGCAGGAAGTTGACCGTGTGTTCCGTGCTGGCGAAGCCGCACTGCACGCCAAGGTCAAGGTGCGGATCAACGAAACCGTCAACGACCGTGATGGCGGCAGCGTGACCAACACCCGTATCGTCGACACCACCGTCGGCCGTGCGCTGTTGTTCCAGGTTGTGCCAAAAGGTCTGTCGTTCGACGTCGTCAACCTGCCGATGAAGAAGAAAGCGATCTCCAAGCTGATCAACCAGTGCTACCGCGTGGTTGGTTTGAAAGAGACAGTAATCTTCGCTGACCAGTTGATGTACACCGGTTTTGCCTATTCGACCATCTCCGGCGTTTCCATCGGTGTTAACGACTTCGTTATCCCGGATGAAAAAGCCCGCATCATCGGTGCAGCCACCGACGAAGTGAAAGAGATCGAAAGTCAGTACGCCTCCGGCCTGGTAACTCAGGGCGAGAAGTACAACAAAGTGATCGACCTTTGGTCCAAGGCGAACGACGAAGTTTCCAAGGCAATGATGGCCAACCTCTCGAAAGAGAAAGTCATCGACCGTCATGGCGTCGAAGTCGACCAGGAATCCTTCAACTCGATGTACATGATGGCCGACTCGGGCGCACGGGGTTCTGCTGCGCAGATTCGTCAGCTCGCCGGTATGCGTGGCCTGATGGCCAAGCCGGACGGCTCCATCATCGAAACGCCGATTACAGCGAACTTCCGTGAAGGTTTGAGCGTACTTCAGTACTTCATCTCTACTCACGGTGCTCGTAAGGGTCTGGCGGATACCGCGTTGAAAACTGCGAACTCCGGTTACCTGACTCGTCGTCTGGTAGACGTGGCGCAGGATCTGGTTGTGACCGAGATCGATTGCGGCACCGAACATGGCCTGGTAATGACTCCGCACATTGAAGGCGGTGACGTTGTTGAGCCGTTGGGTGAGCGCGTATTGGGTCGTGTCATTGCCCGTGACGTATTCAAGCCAGGTACCGAGGAAGTTATCGTTCCTGCCGGCACGCTGGTAGACGAGAAGTGGGTCGAGTTCATCGAGCTGAACAGCATCGACGAAGTGATCGTGCGTTCGCCGATCAGCTGCGAAACCCGCTACGGCATTTGCGCCAAGTGCTATGGCCGTGACTTGGCTCGTGGTCACCAGGTGAACATCGGTGAAGCGGTCGGCGTTATCGCTGCCCAATCCATCGGTGAGCCGGGTACCCAGCTGACCATGCGTACGTTCCACATCGGTGGTGCGGCAAGCCGGACCTCCGCAGCCGACAGCGTTCAGGTGAAGAATGGCGGTACCGTCCGTCTGCATAACCTGAAGCACGTTGAGCGAGTGGATGGTTGCCTGGTTGCGGGTGTCCCGTTCCGGTGAGCTGGCAATCGCTGATGACTACGGTCGTGAGCGCGAGCGCTACAAGCTGCCGTACGGTGCTGTGATTTCGGTTAAAGAAGGTGACAAGGTCGACGCTGGCGCAATCGTGGCCAAGTGGGATCCGCACACTCACCCGATCGTTACCGAAATGAAAGGTACCGTGACCTACGTGGGCATGGAAGAAGGCATCACGATCAAGCGTCAGACTGACGAATTGACCGGTATGACCAACATTGAAGTACTCGACGCCAAAGACCGTCCAGCTGCCGGTAAAGACATCCGTCCTGCTGTGAAGATGGTTGATGACAATGGCAAGGATCTCTTGCTGCCGGGTACTGACGTAATTGCTCAGTACTTCCTGCCTGCCAACGCCCTGGTCGGTGTAGCGGACGGTGCGAAAATCGCGATCGGTGATGTTATCGCTCGTATTCCGCAAGAGACTTCGAAGACCCGTGACATCACCGGTGGTCTGCCGCGTGTTGCCGACTTGTTCGAAGCCCGTCGTCCGAAAGAAGCCTCGATTCTGGCTGAAGTCAGCGGCACCATCGCGTTCGGTAAAGAGACCAAAGGCAAGCGCCGTCTGGTCATTACCCCGAACGACGGTAGCGATCCGTACGAAGAGCTGATTCCGAAGTGGCGTCACCTGAACGTCTTCGAAGGCGAACAGGTAAACCGCGGCGAAGTTATCTCTGACGGCCCGAGCGATCCACACGACATCCTGCGTCTGCTGGGTGTGAGTGCGCTGGCCAAGTACATCGTGAACGAGATCCAGGACGTTTACCGTTTACAAGGCGTGAAGATCAACGACAAGCACATCGAGACCATCCTGCGTCAGATGTTGCGTAAAGTTGAGATCGCTGAATCCGGCGATTCCAGTTTCATCAAGGGCGACCAGATGGAATTGACTCACGTTCTGGTAGAGAACGAGCGCTTGAGCACTGAAGACAAATTTGTCTCCAAGTTCACTCGCGTTCTGCTGGGTATCACAAAGGCGTCGTTGTCCACCGAATCGTTCATCTCGGCGGCTTCCTTCCAGGAAACCACTCGCGTACTGACCGAGGCGGCGGTAACCGGCAAGCGCGATTACCTGCGCGGCCTGAAAGAAAACGTGGTCGTGGGTCGTCTGATCCCGGCCGGTACCGGTCTGGCTTATCACAGCGAGCGCAAGCGCCGCCGTGATGCTGACAAACCGTTGCGCGTGAGCGCCAGTGAAGTGGAAGCTGCACTGACCGAAGCGCTGAACTCGAGCGGTAACTGAGTTCTGCGGTAGTAAATGAGAGCAGGCCCTGATCGCTCCGTTCATCCAGTCGAGACAATTTGTCGAGGTTGGATGGGGGGAGAGGTCGGGGCCTTGCCTTGACTAGGGGCAAGATCCTCTTTAGACTCTTGTACCCCTAAATTTGGCGGGGATTCGTTCCTGCCATTTTGCTTTTCTTGCAAGACAATAGCGTCGCAAGACAACAGTGGAGCTAGTAGATGGCAACTATCAACCAGCTGGTACGTCAGCCGCGTAAGCGTATCGTCGAGAAATCCGACGTGCCTGCGCTGCAGAACTGCCCGCAACGTCGTGGCGTATGCACCCGTGTGTATACCACTACGCCGAAAAAACCTAACTCGGCACTGCGTAAAGTATGCCGTGTGCGTCTGACCAACGGTTTCGAGGTTTCCTCGTACATCGGCGGTGAAGGCCACAACCTGCAAGAGCACAGCGTGGTACTGATCCGCGGCGGTCGTGTAAAAGACTTGCCAGGTGTTCGTTACCACACCGTTCGCGGCTCTTTGGATACTTCCGGCGTTAAAGGTCGTAACCAAGGTCGTTCGAAGTACGGTACCAAGCGTCCGAAGTAATAGTCGCTTGCAGCAAAAAACCGATTTCTATTTTTCTGAGTCGATAAGAGTAAGGTCGGAGGCGTCCCGAAAGGGCACCGATTCCGAGCGAACCTGAAGACCGTTTGAGGGCTTATCCATGCCAAGAAGACGCGTAGCAGCCAAGCGCGAAGTGCTTGACGATCCAAAATACGGAAGCCAAATCCTGGCCAAGTTCATGAACCACGTGATGGAAAGCGGCAAAAAAGCCGTTGCCGAGCGTATCGTTTATGGCGCGCTGGAAAAGGTTAAAGAACGCAAGAACAGCGACCCCCTGGAAATCTTCGAGAAAGCTCTCGACGCCATCGCTCCGCTGGTCGAAGTAAAGTCGCGCCGTGTAGGCGGTGCTACTTACCAGGTTCCGGTCGAGGTTCGTCCGTCCCGTCGTAACGCGCTGGCAATGCGCTGGTTGGTAGACTTCGCCCGTAAGCGTGGCGAGAAGTCTATGGCTCTGCGTTTGGCTGGCGAACTGTTGGACGCTGCTGAAGGTAAAGGTGCTGCTGTTAAGAAGCGTGAAGACGTGCACCGTATGGCTGAAGCCAACAAGGCTTTCTCGCACTACCGCTTCTAATTTTAGCTTCACTAATTTTGCGAGGGCTTTATGGCTCGTACTACTCCGATTAGCCGCTACCGTAACATCGGTATCGTTGCTCACGTGGATGCTGGTAAAACCACCACCACCGAGCGCGTCCTTTTTTACACTGGCAAAAGTCACAAGATGGGCGAGGTGCATGACGGCGCCGCGACCACAGACTGGATGGTTCAGGAGCAGGAGCGTGGTATTACCATTACTTCTGCTGCCATTACCGCCTTCTGGAAAGGTTCTGAAAAGCAGTACCCGCACGAGCACCGTTTCAACGTTATCGATACCCCGGGCCACGTAGACTTCACTATTGAAGTTGAGCGTTCCCTGCGCGTACTCGACGGCGCTGTCGTTGTGTTTTGCGGTACTTCGGGCGTTGAGCCTCAGTCGGAAACCGTATGGCGTCAGGCCAACAAGTACGGCGTTCCACGTCTTGTTTACGTAAACAAGATGGACCGTGCTGGCGCTAACTTCCTGCGCGTGATCGGTCAGATCAAGCAGCGTCTGGGTCACACTCCGGTGCCAATCCAGTTGGCTATCGGTTCCGAAGACAACTTCCAGGGTCAGATCGATCTGATCAACATGCAAGCTGTCTACTGGAATGACTCTGACAAGGGTATGGTCCCTGTTCGCAAGGATATTCCTGCTGAGCTGCAAGAGCTGGCTGAAGAGTGGCGCAGCAACATGGTCGAGGCTGCGGCCGAAGCCAGCGAAGAGCTGATGAACAAGTATCTCGAGGGGGAAGAACTCTCCATCGAGGAAATCAAGGCCGCTCTGCGTCAGCGTACTATCGCTGGTGAGATCGTTCTGGCTGTTTGCGGTTCTTCCTTCAAGAACAAGGGTGTTCCCCTGGTTCTCGACGCCGTTATCGACTTCCTGCCTGCTCCAACCGACATTCCTGCTATCAAGGGTTCCAACCCGGATAACGAGGAAGAGGAAATGGAGCGTCATGCAAGCGACGACGAGCCTTTCGCGGCTCTGGCGTTCAAGATCGCTACCGACCCATTCGTGGGTACCTTGACCTTTGTCCGCGTTTACTCGGGCGTGTTGGCTTCCGGCGACGGCGTGATCAACTCGGTAAAAGGCAAGAAAGAGCGTGTGGGTCGTATGGTGCAAATGCACGCAAACGCCCGTGAAGAAATCAAGGAAGTACGCGCTGGTGACATCGCGGCCTTGATCGGCATGAAGGACGTCACCACTGGTGAAACTTTGTGCAACGCTGACAAGCCAATCATCCTGGTTCGCATGGACTTCCCGGAGCCGGTTATTTCGGTTGCCGTAGAGCCTAAGACCAAGGATGACCAGGAAAAAATGGGTATCGCTCTGGGCAAGCTTGCTCAGGAAGACCCGTCTTTCCGCGTCAAAACTGATGAAGAGACTGGTCAAACGATCATCTCCGGCATGGGCGAGCTGCACCTGGACATCCTGGTTGACCGGATGCGCCGTGAGTTCAACGTCGAAGCCAACATCGGTAAGCCTCAAGTTTCGTACCGTGAGCGCATCACGAAGAGTTGCGAAATCGAAGGCAAGTTCGTTCGTCAGTCCGGCGGTCGTGGCCAGTTTGGTCATTGCTGGATCCGTTTTGCACCTGCTGACGAAGGTCAGGAAGGTCTGCAATTCCTGAACGAAGTAGTGGGTGGTGTGGTTCCTAAGGAATACATCCCGGCTATCCAGAAGGGTATCGAAGAGCAGATGAAGAACGGTGTTGTTGCCGGCTATCCGCTGATCGGCCTGAAGGCTACCGTGTTTGATGGTTCTTACCACGACGTCGACTCGAACGAGATGGCGTTTAAGGTGGCTGCTTCCATGGCTACCAAGCAACTGGCCCAGAAGGGCGGTGGTGAGTTGCTTGAGCCGATCATGGCAGTAGAGGTTGTTACGCCTGAAGACTATATGGGTGACGTGATGGGCGACCTTAACCGTCGTCGCGGCATGATCCTGGGTATGGAAGATACGGTTTCCGGTAAGGTTATCCGTGCTGAAGTTCCGTTGGGCGAGATGTTCGGTTATGCGACCGACGTTCGTTCGATGTCCCAGGGTCGCGCAAGCTACTCTATGGAATTCAAAAAATACAATACGGCTCCGTCGCACATCGTCGAAACCGTTACCAAAAAACAAGGCTGATTCAGTCCTTTAGGCAAGGAGTTAATTGTCGTGGCTAAAGAAAAATTTGAACGTAACAAACCGCACGTCAACGTTGGCACCATCGGTCACGTTGACCACGGTAAAACCACTCTGACCGCTGCTCTGACCCGCGTCTGCTCCGAAGTTTTCGGTTCGGCCAAGGTTGACTTCGACAAGATCGACAGCGCCCCGGAAGAAAAAGCTCGCGGTATCACCATCAACACCGCTCACGTTGAATACGATTCGGCTGTGCGTCACTACGCGCACGTTGACTGCCCAGGTCACGCCGACTACGTAAAAAACATGATCACCGGTGCTGCTCAGATGGACGGCGCTATCCTGGTTTGCTCGGCCGCTGATGGTCCGATGCCACAAACCCGTGAGCACATCCTGCTGTCCCGTCAGGTTGGTGTTCCGTACATCGTTGTCTTCCTGAACAAGGCTGACATGGTAGACGACGCTGAGCTGCTGGAACTGGTTGAGATGGAAGTGCGCGACCTGCTGAGCACTTACGACTTCCCAGGCGACGACACTCCGATCATCATCGGTTCGGCGCTGATGGCTCTGAACGGTCAAGACGACAACGAGATGGGTACCACTGCCGTCAAGAAGTTGGTTGAGACTCTGGACAGCTACATCCCAGAACCAGAGCGTGCGATCGACAAGCCGTTCCTGATGCCAATCGAAGACGTATTCTCGATCTCGGGTCGCGGTACTGTTGTGACTGGTCGTGTTGAGCGTGGCATCGTCCGCATCCAGGAAGAAGTTGAGATCGTTGGTCTGCGCGATACTCAGAAAACTACCTGCACCGGCGTTGAAATGTTCCGCAAGCTGCTCGACGAAGGTCGTGCTGGTGAGAACTGCGGCGTACTGCTGCGCGGCACCAAGCGTGACGACGTTGAGCGTGGCCAGGTTCTGGTCAAGCCAGGTACCGTCAAGCCGCACACCAAGTTCACCGCAGAAGTTTACGTTCTGAGCAAGGAAGAAGGCGGCCGTCATACTCCGTTCTTCAAAGGCTACCGTCCACAGTTCTACTTCCGTACTACTGACGTGACCGGTAACTGCGAATTGCCAGAAGGCGTTGAAATGGTAATGCCAGGTGACAACATCCAGATGACTGTCACTCTGATCAAAACCATCGCGATGGAAGATGGTTTGCGTTTCGCTATCCGTGAAGGCGGTCGTACCGTCGGCGCTGGCGTCGTAGCCAAAGTCATCGAGTAAGTTTCGATGAGTTGAAAAAGCCCCCGCTTAGCGGGGGCTTTTTTATTGGGTTGACACCTATCGGGGGCGTCTATAGAATTGCGCCTCCTTTTAACGGGCGTATTGCGCCCGGTGGGAATAGCAGCCGGAGTCTGAAATCCAATGCAAAATCAGCAAATCCGTATCAGGTTGAAGGCTTTTGACCATCGCCTGATCGACCAATCCACCCAGGAAATCGTGGAAACCGCGAAACGTACTGGTGCTCAAGTGCGTGGTCCAATTCCACTGCCTACCCGTAAAGAGCGGTTCACCGTTCTGGTCTCCCCGCACGTCAACAAAGATGCGCGTGACCAGTACGAGATCCGTACTCATAAGCGCGTTCTGGACATCGTCCAGCCAACGGATAAAACCGTTGATGCTCTTATGAAGCTTGATCTTGCGGCCGGTGTGGAAGTGCAGATCAGCCTCGGCTAAGACTCGGTCTTAGTCGTGTAACGCTCTGAAATGGGCGGCCATAGCGGGTGAAAGCCCCGTACACTCATGAGGTTTACAACATGACTATTGGTGTAGTCGGTCGTAAATGCGGTATGACCCGTATTTTCACCGAAGAAGGTGTCTCCATTCCGGTCACGGTCATTGAGATCGAACCGAATCGCGTCACCCAGTTCAAAACTGAAGAGACCGATGGCTATCGTGCAGTGCAAGTCACTGTCGGCGAGCGTCGTGCTTCGCGTGTTACAGCTGCTCAAGCTGGCCACTTCGCCAAGGCGAACGTTGCCGCTGGTCGTACCGTAATGGAATTCCGCCTTGAAGAAGGCGCGTACCAGGCCGGCGATCTGATCAACGCTGAAATCTTCGCCGCTGGTCAACTGGTTGATGTAACCGGTCAGTCCAAGGGTAAAGGCTTCCAGGGTACGATCAAGCGTTGGAATTTCCGCGGGCAAGATAACACCCACGGTAACTCCGTGTCCCACCGCGTTCCAGGCTCTATCGGCCAGTGCCAGACTCCTGGTCGTGTATTCAAGGGCAAAAAAATGTCCGGTCATATGGGCGCTGAGCGCGTGACCGTGCAGTCCCTCGAAGTAGTGCGCGTGGACGCTGAACGCAATCTGTTGTTGGTCAAGGGCGCTGTTCCTGGCGCTACTGGCGGCAACTTGGTTGTACGTCCAGCAGCCAAGGCTCGCGGTTAAGGGGAAGCTGACATGCAATTAAATGTAAATGACGCTCAAGCGATCGAAGTTTCCGAACTGACATTTGGCGGCGAATTCAACGAGACGCTGGTTCACCAAGCAGTCGTGGCCTACATGGCCGGCGGCCGTCAAGGTAGCAAGCAGCAAAAGACCCGTTCCGACGTTTCTGGTGGCGGTAAGCGCCCATGGCGTCAGAAAGGTACTGGCCGTGCTCGTGCCGGTACTATCCGTAGCCCAATCTGGCGTGGCGGCGGTACCACTTTCGCAGCTCGTCCTCAAGATCACTCCCAGAAGCTGAACAAGAAGATGTATCGCGCAGCAATGCGTTCCATCCTTGCTGAGCTGGTGCGTACTGATCGTCTGGTCGTGGTTCAGGATTTCGCTGTTGAAACGCCGAAAACCAAAGATCTGCTGGGCAAACTGAACAACATGAGCCTGACCGACGTTCTGATCGTGTCGGACGCTGTTGATCAGAACCTGTACCTGGCTGCTCGCAACCTGCCGCACGTAGATGTACGTGATGTGCAAGGTTCCGATCCAGTTAGTCTGATCGCATACGACAAGGTGTTGATCACCGTGTCGGCCGTGAAGAAATTCGAGGAGCTGCTGGGATGAACCAGGAACGCGTATTTAAAGTTCTGCTTGGCCCGCACGTTTCCGAGAAGGCTACGGTTCTGGCAGACAAGAAAGGCCAGTTCGTTTTCAAGGTTGCGACCGACGCAACCAAGCTGGAAATCAAGAAGGCCGTCGAAAGCCTGTTCAGCGTGAAAGTAGAGCGTGTTACTACCCTGAATGTCCTGGGTAAGAGCAAGCGCACTGCTCGCGGTCTGGGCAAGCGTAATGACTGGAAGAAGGCAGTTATCTCCCTTCAGCCAGGCCAAGATCTCGATTTCAGCAGCAGTGCTGAGTAAGGAAGGGGTGCATCATGGCAATCGTTAAATGCAAACCGACTTCCCCTGGCCGCCGTTTTGTGGTCAAGGTGGTCAACCAGGAGCTGCATAAAGGCGCTCCTCACGCACCGCTGCTCGAGAAAAAATCGAAGTCTGGTGGTCGTAACAACAATGGTCGTATTACCACTCGTCACATCGGTGGTGGCCATAAGCAGCATTATCGTCTGGTCGATTTCCGTCGCAACGACAAAGATGGCATCGCTGCCACTGTCGAGCGTATCGAATACGATCCAAACCGTACTGCTCACATCGCTCTGCTGCTGTACGCAGATGGCGAGCGTCGCTACATCATCGCCCCTAAAGGCGTGAGTGCTGGCGACCAGCTGATCGCGGGTGCTCTGGCACCGATCAAGCCGGGCAACGCTCTGCAACTGCGTAACATTCCAGTTGGTAGCACCGTACACGGCATCGAATTGAAGCCAGGTAAAGGCGCGCAAATCGCTCGTTCCGCTGGTGCTTCGGCTCAGCTGATCGCTCGTGAAGGTGTCTACGTGACCCTGCGTCTGCGTTCTGGTGAGATGCGTAAAGTGCTGGCTGAATGCCGCGCGACCCTGGGTGAAGTCTCGAACTCCGAGCACAGCCTGCGTTCGCTGGGTAAAGCTGGTGCCAAACGCTGGCGTGGCGTTCGCCCAACCGTTCGTGGTGTTGCCATGAACCCGGTTGACCACCCACATGGTGGTGGTGAAGGTCGTACCTCTGGTGGTCGTCATCCGGTATCGCCATGGGGCTTCCCGACTAAGGGCGCGAAGACTCGTGGTAATAAGCGTACCGACAAAATGATCGTCCGTCGTCGCAAGTAAATAGAGGGATACGACAGTGCCACGTTCTCTGAAAAAAGGTCCTTTTATTGATCTTCACCTACTGAAGAAGATCGAAGTGGCGGCGGAAAAGAACGATCGCAAACCAGTTAAGACCTGGTCGCGCCGTTCCATGATCCTGCCACAAATGGTCGGTCTGACCATTGCTGTGCATAACGGTCGTCAACATGTTCCAGTTCTCGTGAACGAAGACATGGTCGGCCACAAACTGGGCGAGTTTGCCGGTACCCGCACATATCGTGGGCACGTGGCAGACAAGAAAGCCAAGCGTTAAGGGGTAAGGAACGATGGAAGTAGCCGCTAAGTTGTCGGGCGCTCGAATCTCCGCCCAGAAAGCCCGCTTGGTCGCCGACCAGATCCGCGGGAAGAAGGTGGGCGAAGCGCTCAACCTGTTGGCTTTCAGCAGTAAGAAAGCCGCCGAGATCATGAAGAAAGTGCTGGAGTCGGCCGTAGCCAACGCCGAGCATAACGAAGGCGCAGACGTTGATGACCTGAAAGTCAGCACCGTTTTCGTCAACGAAGGGCGTTCGCTGAAGCGCATCATGCCACGTGCCAAAGGCCGTGCTGATCGCATCGTCAAGCGGTCTTGCCATATCACTGTCAAGGTTGCTGACAAGTAACGGAGTCGAAGAGATGGGTCAGAAAGTACATCCCATTGGCATTCGCCTGGGAATCGTCAAGGAGCACACCTCCGTCTGGTACGCAGACGGTCGGACTTATGCGGACTATTTGTTCGCTGATCTGAAGGTGCGTGAGTATCTCCAAGACAAACTAAAAAGCGCGTCCGTAAGCCGTATCGATATCCATCGTCCGGCTCAGACTGCACGTATCACCATTCACACCGCTCGTCCAGGTATCGTTATCGGGAAGAAAGGTGAAGATGTTGAGAAACTGCGTCAGGACCTGACCAAGCAAATGGGTGTGCCTGTGCACATCAATATCGAAGAGATCCGCAAGCCGGAACTCGACGGTATGCTGGTTGCGCAGAGCGTAGCTCAGCAGCTGGAGCGTCGCGTAATGTTCCGTCGCGCTATGAAGCGCGCTGTTCAGAACGCCATGCGCATTGGTGCCAAAGGCATCAAAATCCAAGTGAGCGGTCGTCTCGGCGGTGCTGAAATCGCACGTACTGAATGGTATCGCGAAGGTCGTGTGCCACTGCACACCCTGCGTGCCGACATCGACTATGCCAACTACGAAGCTCACACCACTTATGGTGTGATCGGTGTAAAGGTTTGGATCTTCAAAGGCGAAGTAATTGGTGGTCGCCAAGAAGAGCTGAAACCACAAGCACCAGCGCCTCGTAAAAAAGCTGCTAAGTAAGGGGTACGCCAAATGTTGCAACCAAAGCGTACGAAGTTCCGCAAGCAAATGACTGGTCACAACCGTGGCCTGGCATTGCGCGGTAGCAAAGTCAGCTTCGGCGAGTATGCGCTGAAGTCTGTAGCTCGTGGTCGTCTCACCGCTCGTCAGATCGAATCAGCGCGTCGTGCACTGACCCGTCACGTTAAGCGTGGCGGCAAGATCTGGATCCGTGTATTCCCGGACAAGCCTATTTCCAAAAAGCCACTCGAAGTTCGGATGGGTAAAGGTAAGGGTAACGTCGAATACTGGGTTGCCCAGATTCAGCCAGGCAAAGTCCTGTATGAAATCGAGGGTGTTTCTGAAGAGCTGGCGCGTGAGGCTTTCGCCCTGGCTGCTGCAAAGCTGCCGCTCGCCACCTCCTTTGTTAAACGGACGGTGATGTGATGAAAGCGAATGAACTTCGTGAAAAATCCGCACAGCAGCTGAACGAGCAACTGCTCGGCCTGCTGCGCGACCAGTTCAATCTGCGTATGCAGAAAGCAACTGGCCAGTTGGGGCAGTCTCATCTGCTCTCGCAAGTTAAGCGTGACATCGCTCGCGTGAAGACTGTGCTCAACCAGCAGGCAGGTAAGTAATCATGGCTGAAGCCGAAAAAACTGTCCGTACGCTGACTGGCCGTGTTGTCAGCGACAAGATGGACAAAACCATCACCGTTCTGATCGAGCGTCGCGTTAAGCACCCGATCTACGGTAAATACGTTAAGCGTTCGACTAAGCTGCACGCGCACGACGAAACCAATCAGTGCCACATCGGCGACAAAGTCACTATTCGTGAAACTCGTCCTTTGGCCAAGACCAAGTCTTGGGCGCTGGTTGATGTTCTCGAACGCGCTGTGGAAGTCTAAGGACTAGGGGTCGGAGAAATTATATGATTCAGACTCAATCCATGCTCGATGTGGCCGATAACAGCGGCGCTCGCCGCGTTATGTGCATCAAGGTGCTGGGTGGCTCCCATCGTCGTTACGCTGGTATCGGTGACATCATCAAAGTTACCGTCAAGGAAGCAATTCCTCGCGGTAAAGTGAAAAAAGGCCAAGTGATGACTGCTGTTGTAGTCCGCACTCGTCACGGCGTTCGCCGTGCTGATGGCTCCATTATCCGCTTTGATGGCAACGCTGCTGTTCTTCTGAACAACAAGCAAGAGCCGATCGGCACCCGTATCTTTGGGCCAGTGACCCGTGAACTTCGTACTGAGAAGTTCATGAAGATCGTCTCGCTCGCCCCAGAAGTGCTGTAAGGAGATCCGACATGCAAAAGATTCGTCGTGACGACGAGATCATCGTGATCGCCGGCAAAGACAAAGGTAAGCGCGGTAAGGTGCTGAAGGTTCTCGCTGACGACCGTCTGGTCGTTGGTGGTCTGAACCTGGTCAAGCGCCATACCAAGCCTAACCCGATGTCGGGCGTACAGGGCGGTATCGTCGAGAAAGAAGCGCCACTGCACGCTTCCAACGTCGCCATTTTCAACGGCGAAACCAACAAGGCTGACCGCGTTGGTTTCAAAGTAGAAGATGGTAAGAAAATTCGTGTCTTCAAGTCGACCCAAAAAGCGGTTGATGCTTGAACACTGCTAGGTAGAAGACCATGGCACGACTAAAAGAGATTTACCGGAAGGAAATCGCACCGAAACTTAAGGAAGAACTTAAGCTTTCGAACGTGATGGAAGTTCCGCGCGTTACTAAAATCACCCTGAACATGGGTCTGGGCGAAGCGATCGGCGACAAAAAAGTCATCGAGCACGCTGTTGCTGACCTGGAAAAGATCACCGGCCAGAAAGTCGTTGTGACCTACGCTCGGAAATCCATCGCTGGCTTTAAAGTCCGTGAAGGTTGGCCGATCGGCGTCAAAGTGACCCTGCGCCGTGAGCGTATGTACGAGTTCCTGGATCGTCTGCTGTCGATCTCCCTGCCTCGGGTTCGCGACTTCCGCGGCCTGAATGCCAAGTCCTTCGATGGTCGTGGTAACTACAGCATGGGCGTTAAAGAGCAGATCATCTTCCCGGAAATCGACTACGACAAGATCGATGCTCTCCGCGGTCTGGACATTACCCTGACCACCACTGCCAAGAACGATGATGAAGGTCGCGCTCTGCTGCGTGCTTTCAAATTCCCGTTCCGCAACTGATTGGAGTAGGAAAATGGCCAAGATGAGCATGAAAAACCGCGAGCTGAAGCGTCAGCTCACGGTTGCCAAGTACGCCAAAAAGCGTGCAGCACTGAAAGCAATCATCGTTGATCTGAACGCAAGTCCAGAAGCGCGTTGGGAAGCTACAGTAGCTCTGCAGAAGCAGCCACGTGACGCAAGCGCTTCGCGCATGCGTAACCGCTGCCGCCTGACCGGTCGTCCACACGGCGTTTACCGCAAGTTCGGCCTTGGCCGTAACAAACTGCGTGAAGCGGCAATGCGTGGTGACGTGCCTGGTCTGGTTAAAGCCAGCTGGTAAGCACTATCAAAGTCTCGGTGTTCGGGATCGCAAGATCCTGACCATCGGTGACCTTGAACTTGAATCAAGCCCCTTTTGGGGCTTGATTCATTTGTGGGGTGTGTCTAGAATACCCGGCTCGCCTGAGCCCGTGCTTTTTTTGCGCGGATGTACTCGGCGACACGTAGTAGCCGCAAGGCTAATTTTTTGTGTATTAGGAGCGTCTAGCCCATGAGTATGCAGGACCCGTTAGCGGACATGCTAACTCGAATCCGTAATGCCCAGATGGCTGAAAAGTCCGTCGTAAGCATGCCATCTTCTACTTTGAAGGTAGCTGTTGCCAAAGTCCTGAAGGACGAAGGTTACATTGCGGGTTATCAGATCAGCAGCGAAATCAAGCCACTGCTGTCCATCGAGCTGAAGTACTTCGAAGGCCGTCCGGTCATCGAGGAAGTGAAGCGCGTTAGCCGTCCAGGCCTGCGTCAGTACAAGTCCGTCGAAGATCTGCCGAAAGTTCGTGGTGGTCTCGGTGTGTCTATCGTCTCCACCAACAAAGGTGTGATGACGGATCGTGCTGCGCGCGCTGCCGGTGTCGGCGGCGAAGTTCTTTGCACTGTGTTCTAAGGGGGGATAAGCATGTCACGCGTCGCTAAGAACCCCGTTAAGCTGCCAGCCGGCGTCGAAGTCAAATTCGCAGGCCAACAGCTTTCGGTGAAGGGTGCCAAGGGTACTCTCGAACTGAACATCCATTCGTCCGTTGAGATCGTTGAAGAAGCTGGTGAGCTGCGTTTCGCTGCTCGCAATGGCGATCAACAAACTCGCGCAATGGCTGGTACCACTCGTGCGTTGGTGAACAACATGGTCCAAGGCGTAAGCCAAGGCTTCGAGCGCAAGCTCCAGCTGGTCGGTGTTGGTTACAAGGCGCAAGCAAAAGGCACAGTGCTGAACCTGGCTCTTGGCTTCTCGCATCCAGTGGATTATGAACTGCCGGAAGGCATCACCGCTGAGACTCCTAGCCAGACCGATATCCTGATCAAGGGCATCGATAAGCAGCTGGTAGGTCAAGTGGCCGCCGAGATCCGCGACTTCCGTCCACCAGAGCCGTACAAAGGCAAAGGTGTGCGCTACGCGGACGAAGTCGTCCGTCGTAAAGAAGCCAAGAAGAAGTAGGGCATAGCAAATGACCGACAAAAAAGTTACTCGACTGCGTCGCGCTCGCAAAGCACGCCTGAAAATGCACGAACTCGAAGTCGTGCGTCTCTGCGTGTTCCGCTCGTCGCAGCACATCTACGCCCAGGTCATTTCGGCCGACGGCAACAAAGTCCTGGCAAGTGCCTCGACTTTGGATAAAGAACTGCGTGATGGCGCCACTGGCAACATCGACGCGGCCACTAAGGTTGGCCAGCTGGTCGCTACGCGTGCTAAAGCCGCTGGCGTCTCGCAGGTGGCTTTCGACCGCTCTGGCTTCAAGTACCACGGCCGCGTCAAGGCGCTGGCTGATGCTGCTCGTGAAGCTGGGCTGGAGTTCTAAGTTATGTCAAATAACGACCAAAAGCGCGACGAAGGCTACATTGAGAAGCTGGTTCAAGTTAACCGCGTAGCCAAAACCGTTAAAGGCGGCCGTATCTTCACTTTCACCGCGTTGACCGTGGTGGGTGATGGTAAGGGGCGTGTTGGCTTCGGCCGTGGCAAGTCGCGTGAAGTGCCTGCTGCGATCCAGAAGGCAATGGAAGCTGCTCGCCGCAACATGATCCAAGTTGATCTGAACGGCACCACTCTGCAGTACGCAATGAAGTCCGCTCACGGCGCTTCGAAGGTGTACATGCAGCCTGCTTCTGAAGGTACCGGTATCATCGCTGGCGGCGCTATGCGTGCTGTCCTCGAAGTTGCTGGCGTTCAGAACGTTCTGGCCAAGTGCTACGGCTCGACTAACCCGGTAAACGTGGTTCACGCCACTTTCAAAGGTTTGAAAGCTATGCAGTCTCCTGAATCCATTGCCGCCAAGCGTGGCAAAAGCGTCAAGGAGATCTTCTGATCATGGCTACCGTTAAAGTTACGCTGATCAAAAGCATGACCGGCCGCATCCCTAACCACAAACTGTGCGTTAAGGGTCTGGGTCTGCGTCGCATCGGTCACACTGTAGAAGTCCAGGATACTCCCGAGAATCGCGGGATGATCAACAAGGCTTACTACATGCTGCGTGTCGAGGGTTAATCGATGAAACTCAATGATCTGAGTCCAGCGCCGGGCTCCCGTCGCGAAAAGCATCGTCCGGGCCGTGGTATCGGTAGCGGTTTGGGTAAGACTGGTGGCCGTGGCCACAAAGGTCAAACCTCTCGCTCCGGTGGCACCATTGCTCCAGGCTTTGAAGGCGGTCAACAGCCGCTGCATCGTCGCCTGCCAAAATTCGGTTTCGTTTCCCTGAAGGCCATGGACCGCGCAGAAGTGCGTCTGTCCGAGCTGGCTAAAGTGGAAGGCGACATCGTCACCGTGCAGTCCCTGAAAGATGCCAACGTGATCAACGTCAACGTTCAGCGTGTGAAAATCATGCTGTCCGGCGAAGTTACTCGCGCTGTCACCATCGGAAAGGGAATCGGCGCCACCAAAGGTGCGCGTGCGGCTATCGAAGCAGCTGGCGGCAAGTTCGAGGAATAAATGGCTAAGCAAGGTGCTCTCTCTGCGCTCGGCAAAGGCGGTATGTCTGAACTCTGGGCTCGTCTGCGTTTTCTGTTCCTGGCGATTATCGTCTACCGAATAGGCGCACACATCCCGGTTCCAGGTATCAACCCGGACCGACTCGCGGACCTGTTTCGACAGAATGAGGGGACCATTCTTAGCTTGTTCAACATGTTTTCCGGCGGCGCGCTGGAGCGGATGAGCATCTTTGCACTGGGGATCATGCCGTACATTTCGGCATCGATCATCATGCAACTGATGACCGCTGTCAGCCCGCAGCTGGAGCAGTTGAAGAAGGAAGGTGAAGCTGGCCGTCGCAAGATCAGCCAGTACACCCGCTACGGCACTGTCGTCCTCGCTCTCGTTCAGGCAATTGGCATGTCCATTGGTCTGGCAGGGCAGGGCGTTGCGTTCACTGGTGACTTTGGCTTCCATTTCGTCGCGGTATCCACTTTTGTGGCTGGTGCGATGTTCATGATGTGGCTGGGTGAGCAGATTACTGAGCGTGGTGTTGGCAACGGTATCTCGATGTTGATTTTTTCGGGTATCGTCGCCGGTCTTCCGAGAGCGATCGGGCAGTCTTTCGAGTCTGCGCGTCAGGGTGATATCAACATCTTCGCCCTGGTTGCCATCGGTTTGCTGGCAGTAGCGATTATCGGTTTCGTGGTGTTCATTGAGCGTGGTCAGCGTCGTATTGCTGTTCACTACGCCAAGCGTCAGCAGGGCCGCAAGGTCTTTGCTGCGCAGACCAGCCACTTGCCGCTGAAAGTGAACATGGCCGGTGTTATTCCGGCTATTTTCGCGAGCAGCATTTTGCTGTTCCCGGCTTCGTTGGGTGCCTGGTTCGGCCAGTCTGAAGGTATGGGCTGGTTGCAGGACATCTCGCAGTCGATCGCTCCTGGTCAGCCGTTGAATATTCTGCTGTTTAGTGCAGGGATTATTTTCTTCTGCTTCTTCTATACGGCGTTGATGTTCAATCCGAAAGACGTAGCGGAAAACCTGAAGAAGTCCGGTGCCTTTATTCCGGGCATCCGTCCAGGTGAGCAGTCTGCGCGCTACATTGATGGCGTTCTGACTCGCTTGACCATGTTCGGTGCTCTTTACATGACGGCCGTATGCTTGTTGCCCCAGTTCCTGGTGGTTGCAGCAAACGTACCGTTCTACCTTGGCGGGACCTCGTTGCTGATCGTGGTCGTGGTTGTGATGGACTTCATGTCCCAAGTACAATCGCACCTCGTTTCGCACCAGTACGAATCCCTGATGAAGAAAGCCAACCTGAAGGGTTACGGCAGCGGCATGTTGCGCTGAGTACCCATAAGGTTCGAGGAGTTGGTGATGAAAGTTCGTGCATCGGTGAAAAAGCTGTGCCGTAACTGCAAGATTATTCGCCGCGAAGGTGTTGTTCGAGTAATTTGCAGCGCGGAACCGCGTCACAAACAGCGCCAAGGCTGAGTGTGATTGTGCTTCAAGCCCGGCAGCTAGTGCGCTGCCGGGTTGATTATTTGTTATTACAGCGATATTATCTCGCGCCCTATTTCTTGGCTTCCGGGGCGTAGGTAGCTGTCAATTGGAGTCCCACTGAATGGCCCGTATTGCAGGCGTTAACATTCCAGATAACAAGCATACTGTTATCTCGCTGACCTACATCTATGGTGTTGGTCGCACTACTGCACAGAAAATTTGTGCAGTGACTGGGGTAAACCCAGCGGCAAAGATCAAAGATCTGAGCGACGAGCAGATTGAACAGCTGCGTGGCGAAGTGGCGAAGTTCACCACTGAAGGTGACCTGCGTCGCGAAATCAACATGAAAATCAAGCGTTTGATGGACCTCGGTTGCTATCGCGGTCTGCGTCATCGTCGTGGTCTTCCAGTACGCGGTCAGCGTACCAAGACTAACGCGCGTACCCGTAAAGGTCCGCGTAAGCCGATCCGCAAGTAATCGCCCCAGCGAATCGACAGGAAATTAATCATGGCAAAACCTGCTGCTCGTCCTCGTAAAAAAGTTAAAAAGACAGTGGTTGATGGCATCGCCCACATCCATGCTTCTTTTAACAACACCATCGTGACCATTACCGACCGTCAAGGTAACGCTCTTTCCTGGGCTACCTCCGGTGGTTCGGGTTTCCGCGGTTCCCGCAAGTCCACCCCGTTCGCTGCTCAAGTAGCTGCTGAGCGTGCTGGTCAAGCTGCGCTGGAATACGGCCTGAAAAACCTCGACGTCAACGTCAAAGGTCCAGGTCCAGGTCGTGAATCCGCAGTCCGCGCTTTGAACGGCTGTGGCTACAAGATCGCCAGCATCACCGACGTGACGCCAATCCCGCACAACGGGTGCCGTCCGCCGAAGAAGCGCCGCGTGTAATCCAGGAGATTGTAAAGAATGGCTCGTTACATTGGTCCAAAATGCAAACTCGCTCGTCGCGAAGGCACCGATCTCTTTCTGAAGAGCGGCGTGCGCGCGATCGAATCGAAGTGCAACATCGAAGCAGCACCTGGTATCCACGGCCAACGCCGCGGTCGCCAGTCCGATTACGGCACCCAACTGCGTGAGAAGCAGAAGGTCCGTCGTATCTACGGCGTTCTCGAGCGTCAATTCAGCGGCTACTACAAAGAAGCTGCTGGCAAGAAAGGCGCAACCGGCGAAAACCTGTTGCAACTGCTCGAATGCCGTCTGGACAACGTTGTATACCGTATGGGTTTTGGCTCTACTCGTGCCGAATCCCGTCAGCTGGTATCGCACAAGTCGATCAGCGTTAACGGTCAGACCGTAAACGTTCCGTCTTACCAGGTTCGTGCTGGTGACGTGGTCGCAGTTCGCGAGAAAGCAAAGAACCAACTTCGCATTGTCCAAGCTCTCGATCTGTGTGCCCAACGTGGCCGCGTAGAATGGGTAGAAGTAGACACTGAGAAGAAGTCGGGCGTTTTCAAGAACGTTCCTGCTCGCAGTGATCTGTCCGCCGACATCAACGAAAGCCTGATTGTCGAGCTCTACTCCAAGTAAGGGCTAGAAAATAGGTGCATCCATGCAGATTTCGGTAAATGAGTTCCTGACACCCCGCCATATTGATGTGCAGGTTGTCAGTCCAACCCGCGCCAAGATCACACTCGAGCCTCTCGAGCGTGGTTTCGGCCACACCCTGGGCAACGCGCTGCGCCGCATCCTGTTGTCCTCAATGCCCGGCTGTGCAGTAGTCGAGGCCGAGATTGACGGTGTGCTCCATGAGTACAGCGCCATCGAAGGTGTACAGGAAGACGTAATTGAAATCCTGTTGAACCTTAAAGGTCTGGCTATCAAGCTGCACGGTCGAGACGAAGTTACGCTGACCTTGTCGAAGAAGGGTTCGGGGGTGGTTACCGCTGCCGATATTCAGCTGGATCATGATGTCGAGATCGTTAACCCCGATCACGTAATCGCTAACCTGGCGTCTAACGGCGCCCTGAACATGAAGCTCACTGTAGCTCGTGGTCGTGGTTATGAACCGGCAGACTCGCGTCAGAGCGATGAAGATGAAAGCCGCAGCATCGGTCGCTTGCAGCTTGACTCTTCGTTCAGCCCGGTTCGCCGTATCGCATACGTGGTGGAAAACGCCCGTGTCGAACAGCGTACTAACCTGGACAAGCTGGTTATTGATCTGGAAACCAACGGTACCCTGGATCCTGAAGAGGCTATCCGCCGTGCTGCAACCATCCTGCAACAGCAGTTGGCTGCGTTCGTCGACCTCAAAGGTGACAGTGAGCCAGTGGTTGTCGAGCAGGAAGACGAGATCGATCCGATCCTGCTTCGCCCGGTTGACGATCTGGAACTGACTGTACGTTCGGCTAACTGCCTTAAGGCGGAAAACATCTACTACATCGGCGACCTGATTCAGCGTACCGAAGTAGAGCTGTTGAAGACTCCGAACCTTGGCAAGAAATCCTTGACTGAAATCAAGGACGTTCTGGCCTCCCGCGGTCTGTCCCTCGGCATGCGCCTCGACAACTGGCCGCCTGCAAGTCTTAAGAAGGACGACAAGGCGACTGCCTGATCGTCGTAATCACCGAACGTTGTGTTTGGTAAGGAATGAACCATGCGTCATCGTAAAAGTGGTCGTCACCTGAGCCGCACCAGCTCGCACCGCAAGGCCATGTTTCAAAACATGGCGGTGTCGCTGTTCGAGCACGAGCTGATCAAAACTACACTGCCAAAAGCCAAAGAACTGCGTCGCGTTGCTGAGCCGCTGATCACTTTGGCCAAGACAGACAGCGTAGCTAACCGCCGTCTGGCTTTCGACCGTACTCGTTCGAAAGCTATCGTTGGTAAGCTCTTCAACGACCTGGGCAAGCGTTACGCTACCCGTGAGGGTGGCTACCTGCGCATCCTCAAGTGCGGTTTCCGCGCTGGCGACAACGCGCCTATGGCGTATGTCGAGTTGGTTGATCGTGCTGTCGGCGGTGAAGCTGTATCCGCTGAGTAAGACGTCAGTCTGAAACAAGGAACCGGGCCTAGTGCCCGGTTTTTTGTGTCCGTAATAAATGCGCGGTTTGTACAAGCTTCGATCCTGTTTATGTCTGCACTATATGCGGGGGAACTATCATTAGTAATTTTCTATCGATGCCTGCAGGTTAATGAATTTGTAGCAGTCACCTTGATGGTCAATACTCCCTCCCAGCCGATTAGCCGGCAGTTCCAAGACTGACAGAGGAATAGATCGCATGAGCCAGAATAAAACGCTTACGACCGCCAGTGGCGCTCCTGTCGCTGATAACCAGAATTCCCGCTCCGCCGGCCCTCGAGGCCCATTGCTGCTCGACGATTTCCATCTGATCGAGAAGCTCGCCCACTTCAATCGTGAAAACATCCCGGAGCGTCGTGTACACGCTAAAGGCTCGGGTGCCTACGGTACGTTCACCGTGACTCGCGACATCACGCAGTACACCAGTGCCAAGCTGTTTGAGTCCGTGGGCAAACAAACCCCGACCTTTCTGCGATTCTCCACCGTGGGCGGCGAACGCGGTTCGGCTGACACCGAGCGTGATCCACGTGGTTTTGCACTGAAGTTCTACACAGAAGAAGGCAACTGGGACATCGTTGGCAACAACACACCAGTGTTCTTCATTCGTGACCCACTGAAATTCCCCGACTTTATCCACACCCAAAAGCGCTTGCCGCAAAGCAACCTGAAAAGCGCGCAGGCGATGTGGGATTTCTGGTCGCATTCGCCTGAGGCGTTGCATCAGGTCACTATCCTGTTCTCGGATCGCGGCATCCCGGACGGCTATCGTCACATGCACGGCTTCGGTAGCCACACCTACAGCCTGATCAATGCCAATGGCGAGCGTCACTGGGTGAAGTGGCACTACAAGACCAGGCAAGGGGTCAAGAACCTCGCTCCTGCAGAAGCTGCACGCCTGGCCGGTACTGATCCGGATTACGCACAACGTGACCTGTTCGGTGCCATTGAGCGCGGTGACTTCCCGAAATGGAGCGTCAACATCCAGATCATGACTGAGGCTCAAGCCGCGGCTCACTACGAGAACCCGTTTGACGTGACTAAAACCTGGTCGCAGAAAGAGTTCCCGCTGATCGAAGTGGGTGAGCTGGAGCTCAACCGTAATCCGCTGAACTACTTTGCTGAAGTCGAGCAGGCGGCGTTCGGTCCAAGCAACATGGTGCCGGGTGTTGGTTTGTCGCCTGATCGCATGCTGCAAGGTCGTGTGTTCGCCTACGCCGATGCTCACCGCTACCGCGTGGGGACCAACCACCAGCAACTGCCGGTGAATGCGCCTCGCAGCCCGGTTAATACTTATCAGCGCGATGGTTCGATGGCGTTTGGCAGCAATGGTGGTGCAGCCCCGAACTACGAGCCGAACAGCTACGTAGAATCACCGAAACAGGCACCGCGCTACGCGGAACCCGCTTTGGCCTTGAGTGGCGCGGCTGATCGTTACGATCATCGCGAAGATACCGACTACTACAGCCACGCTGGTGCGCTGTTCCGTCTGATGAGCGATGAGCAGAAAACTCTGCTGATCAACAACATTGCCGGCGCAATGGCTGGTGTTTCCAGCGATGTGGTTGATCGCCAATTGCAGCATTTCTTCAAGGCCGACCCGGCGTATGGAGAAGGAATCGCAAAGGCACTCAACGTACAGCTTAACTAAGTCTAAACGATAAGCAGAACCGCCCTCATTTGGGCGGTTTTTGCGTTATTTAAACCGCTTTTCTCAGAATATCTTCGCTTTTATTGCGTCAGGCGAGTGACCTTCCGGTCGGGTTGGTTCAAACTACAGACTTTCAAGCAGGGAGATGTAGGGCGATGCAAGGTCACCCAGACGTAATCGATTACCTCAACACGTTGCTGACAGGTGAACTGGCAGCCCGTGATCAATATTTCGTCCATTCGCGGATGTATGAGGACTGGGGTTTCACCAAGCTCTACGAACGTATCAACCACGAGATGGAAGAAGAAGCCGGGCACGCTGATGCCCTGATGCGTCGAATTCTGATGCTCGAAGGCACGCCTCGCATGCGTCCGGACGACCTTGATGTTGGCACCACTGTGCCGGACATGCTCGCCGCTGACCTGCGCCTGGAATACAAAGTCCGCGCCGCGCTCTGCAAGGGCATCGAACTCTGCGAGCAGCACAAGGACTATGTCAGCCGCGAGATGCTGCGGGTTCAATTGCATGACACCGAAGAAGACCACACCTACTGGCTTGAAAAGCAGATGGGTCTGATCAAGTTGATCGGTCTCGAGAACTACCTGCAATCCCACGCCTGATTGCACCGATACAAAAAGCCCCTGTCACTGAGCAAGTGACAGGGGCTTTTTTTTAGAGCCGGATTCAGGCCCGATCACGCTCCAGCAGCGGCTTGAGGTAGTAGCCGGTGTGAGACTGCTTCATCTCGGACACTTCCTCCGGCGTACCGACGGCAATGATCTGGCCGCCCTTGGAGCCACCTTCCGGCCCCAGGTCCACCAACCAGTCAGCGGTCTTGATCACGTCCAGGTTGTGCTCGATCACTACCACGGTATTGCCGTGGTCGCGCAGACGATGCAGTACATCGAGCAGTTGCTGGATATCGGCGAAGTGCAGGCCGGTGGTAGGTTCGTCGAGGATATACAGGGTCTTGCCGGTATCGCGCTTGGACAGCTCGCGGGACAGTTTCACCCGCTGGGCTTCACCGCCCGACAGCGTCGTCGCCGATTGCCCCAGCTTGATGTAGGAAAGGCCTACGTCCATCAACGTCTGAAGCTTGCGCGCCAAGGCTGGAACCGCGTCGAAGAACACTCGGGCTTCCTCGATGGTCATCTCAAGGGTTTCGTGGATGCTTTTGCCCTTGTACTTGATCTCCAGCGTTTCGCGGTTGTAGCGCTTGCTCTTGCAGACGTCACACGGGACATAGATGTCCGGCAGGAAGTGCATTTCCACCTTGATCAGGCCATCGCCCTGACAGGCTTCGCAGCGTCCGCCTTTCACGTTGAAGGAGAAGCGCCCCGGGCCGTAACCGCGGGATCGAGATTCCGGTACCCCGGCGAATAGCTCGCGAATCGGCGTGAACAGCCCGGTGTAAGTCGCCGGGTTGGAGCGAGGCGTGCGACCGATCGGGCTTTGATCGATGTCGACGACCTTGTCCAGATGCTCAAGGCCTTTGATGCTGTCGTGAGCCGCAGCTTCCAGGGTCGTAGCACCATTGAGTGCGGTAGCGCTCAAGGGGAACAGCGTGTTGTTGATCAGCGTCGACTTGCCCGAGCCGGACACACCCGTCACGCAGGTCAACAGGCCGATCGGGATCTCCAGATCGACATTGCGCAGGTTGTTGCCACGGGCGCCTTTAAGGGACAGCGACAACTTCTTGTTACGCGGCGTGCGTTTGGCTGGCACTGCGATCTTAACTCGACCCGACAAATACTTGCCGGTCAGCGAATCAGGGTGAGCCATGACCTCGGCCGGCGTACCTTCGGCGACGATATGCCCACCGTGCACACCCGCACCCGGGCCGATATCCACCACATAGTCGGCCAGACGAATCGCGTCTTCGTCGTGCTCGACCACGATCACTGTGTTACCGATGTCCCGCAGGTGCTTGAGGGTGCCCAGCAACCGGTCGTTGTCCCGCTGGTGCAGGCCAATTGACGGTTCATCGAGGATGTACAGAACCCCCACCAGGCCGGCGCCAATCTGACTGGCCAGGCGAATACGCTGGGCCTCGCCGCCGGACAGCGTGTCGGCACTGCGATCCAGTGACAGATAGTCCAGGCCAACGTTGACCAGGAACTGCAGGCGCTCGCGGATTTCCTTGAGAATCTTGTCGGCAATTTCGCCACGACGGCCGGTCAGTTTCAGCACGCCGAAGTATTCGCAGGCATCGCCGATCGGCAGATTGGTCACCGCCGGCAACGTCTTCTCGCCAACCCACACGTGCCGCGCCTCGCGACGCAGACGGGTGCCACGGCAATCCGGGCAGGGCTGGGTGCTGAGGAATTTGGCCAGTTCTTCGCGAACCGAAGCGGATTCGGTTTCGCGGTAGCGGCGTTCCAGGTTCGGCACGATGCCTTCGAACGGGTGCGAGCGTTTGACGATATCGCCACGGTCGTTCAGGTACTTGAAGTCGACATTCTGCGAGCCGCTGCCGTGCAGGATGAATTTCTGCTGGTCGGCAGGCAACTCGTTGAACGGCACTTCGAGGCTGAACTTGTAGTGGGCGGCCAGCGAGCCAAGCATCTGGAAGTAATAGACGTTGCGCCGGTCCCAGCCGCGGATCGCGCCTTCGGCCAGGGTCAATTCACTGTTCACCAAACGTTTGGTGTCGAAGAACTGTTTAACCCCCAGGCCATCGCAGGTCGGGCAGGCACCGGCCGGGTTGTTGAAGGAAAACAGCTTGGGTTCCAGCTCGCTGATGGCGTGGCCGCAGATCGGGCAGGCAAAGCGCGCGGAGAAGATGATTTCTTCGCCGGGTTCGTCGTCCATTGGCGCTACCAGCGCAATACCGTCCGCCAGTTTCAGCGCGGTTTCGAACGATTCGGCCAGGCGTTGTTGCAGATCGGCGCGGACCTTGAAGCGGTCGACCACGACATCGATCGAGTGCTTCTTCTGTTTATCCAGCTTCGGCAACTCGTCCAGCTCACAGAGCCTGCCGTTGACCCGGGCCCGCACAAAACCCTGGGCCCGCAGTTCTTCGAAGACCGAGAGGTGTTCGCCCTTACGCTCGCGGATCACCGGGGCCAGCAGCATCAGTTTGCTGCCCTCCGGTTGTGCCAGCACCAGGTCGACCATCTGGCTGACGGTCTGGGCTTCCAGCGGAATATCGTGGTCCGGGCAGCGCGGAATGCCGACGCGAGCGTAGAGCAGGCGCAGGTAGTCGTAGATTTCGGTGATGGTGCCCACCGTCGAGCGCGGGTTGTGCGAGGTCGACTTCTGTTCGATGGAGATCGCTGGCGACAGACCTTCGATGGTGTCGACGTCAGGTTTTTCCATCATCGACAGGAACTGCCGGGCGTAGGCCGACAGCGATTCGACATAACGGCGCTGGCCTTCGGCGTACAGCGTGTCGAAGGCCAGGGACGACTTGCCGGATCCGGACAAGCCGGTGATAACGATCAGTTTGTCCCGTGGCAGGGTCAGGTCGATGTTCTTCAGGTTGTGGGTTCGGGCCCCACGAATCAGGATCTTGTCCAAAGTGGCCTCGCTCGGCGGGCGTCGAAAACGTAGGAGTATACGGCCAAATACTGGATGGATGCACACTATCGAATGAGGGCGTCGCAGCCTTACATGAAAGCTGCGCGTCAAAGCGTCGCGATGTACCCCGTCAATCGATGGGACTGGTAGAATCGCCGCCGGTTCACATGAGGTTTTTCCATGCACGATCCCCACAGCGAACGCATGAGTGGCAGTGAGACCCGCGCGGCAAGCGGTCTGGCCCTGGTGTTCGCATTCCGTATGCTTGGCATGTTCATGGTGTTGCCGGTGCTGGCGACCTATGGGATGGACCTGGCAGGCGCGACCCCGGCCCTCATCGGGTTGGCGATTGGCGCTTACGGCCTGACCCAGGCGATTTTTCAGATTCCTTTTGGCTTCATTTCCGACCGCATCGGTCGACGTCCGGTGATTTACCTGGGGCTGATTGTCTTCGCCCTGGGTAGCGTGCTGGCGGCCAATGCCGATTCGATCTGGGGCGTTATCGCCGGACGTATCCTGCAAGGCGCCGGGGCGATTTCCGCGGCGGTCATGGCGTTGCTGTCGGACTTGACCCGAGAACAGCATCGGACCAAAGCCATGGCCATGATCGGCATGACCATCGGTCTGTCGTTCGCTGTCGCCATGGTGGTAGGGCCATTGCTGACCCGTGCCTTCGGCCTCTCGGGGCTGTTCTTCGCCACCGGCGGCATGGCGCTGCTCGGTATCGTCATCGTGATGTTCATGGTGCCGCGCGCCACGGGGCCATTGCAGCACCGCGAGTCCGGTGTCGCGCGTCAGGCGCTGATACCGACGCTCAAGCACCCGGACCTGCTGCGCCTGGACCTGGGCATTTTTGTGTTGCACGCGATGTTGATGTCGAGCTTCGTGGCATTGCCCCTGGCGTTGGTCGAAAAAGCCGGGCTGCCCAAGGAGCAGCACTGGTGGGTATACCTGACCGCACTGCTGATTTCCTTCTTCGCCATGATCCCGTTCATTATCTACGGCGAGAAAAGACGCAAAATGAAACGAGTTTTGCTCGGTGCCGTCCTGACGCTGATGCTCACTGAGCTATTCTTCTGGCAGTTTGGTGACAGCTTGCGGGCCCTAGTGATCGGCACGGTGGTGTTTTTCACCGCGTTCAATCTGCTGGAAGCTTCGCTACCGTCGCTGATCAGCAAGGTTTCACCGGCAGGCGGCAAAGGCACGGCGATGGGGGTTTATTCCACCAGTCAGTTCCTCGGTTCGGCATTGGGCGGGATCCTCGGCGGCTGGCTGTTCCAGCACGGCGGTTTGTCGGTTGTATTCCTCGGATGCGCCGGCCTGGCTGCCCTCTGGCTGGCCTTTGCTGTTACCATGCGCGAACCACCTTACGTGACGAGCCTGCGCTTGCCGTTGTCGCCCGAGGCGATCCGCGAAGCGGGTCTGGTCGAGCGCCTGAAGGCCGTCGTAGGGGTAACAGATGCGGTGATCGTTGCTGATGAAGCGGCGATTTACATCAAATTGGACACAGAACTATTGGATCGCACGACCCTTGAGCGCCTGGTGAACAACCCGGCCGAGGCAGCGTGCGTAGCCTAGGAGAACGTTATGGCCCGTGGGGTTAACAAAGTCATATTGGTCGGCACTTGCGGCCAGGATCCCGAAGTTCGCTACTTGCCTAACGGTAACGCCGTGACCAACCTGAGTCTGGCGACCAGCGAACAATGGACCGACAAGCAAACCGGTCAGAAGGTCGAGAAGACCGAATGGCACCGTGTTTCGATGTTCGGCAAGGTTGCCGAGATCGCCGGCGAATACCTGCGCAAAGGTTCGCAGGTATACATCGAAGGCAAGCTGCAGACCCGCGAGTGGGAAAAAGACGGTATCAAGCGTTACACCACTGAAATCGTGGTCGACATGCAAGGCACCATGCAGCTGCTGGGCGGCCGTCCACAGCAGGGTGACCAACAAGGCGGGGGCAATAACTACCAGCAGTCCGCCCCGGCTCCACGCCAGCAGGCTCCGCGTCCGCAGCAGTCGGCACCGCAACAGTCGCGCCCGGCTCCACCGCAGGCCGCTCCTCAGCCAGCTCCGGATTTCGACAGCTTTGATGACGATATTCCGTTCTAAAAAGCAGCTATCCAGTAAGTAACAACATATGAAGCGAAGCCAGTGATCTGGCTTCGCTTTTTTGTGGGCGCTGTTAACTGGATAAAGTAGTCACGCCGGCCCGCGCCATGTGCAGTTTCTTGTAGCTATCGATCAACCGCAGGTGCCTGTCGAGCCCCTCCAGTTTCATGCTGGTCGGCGTCAAGCCATGGAAGCGCACGCTGCCGTCCACCGATCCGATCGCTGCATCCGTCCGCTCGTTGCCAAACATCCGGCGGAAATTGGCCTCGTAGTCTTCCAGTTCCAGGTCTTCGTCCAGCTTCATCTCCAGTACCACATTGACGGCCTGGTAGAACAAGCCACGCTCAACCGTGTTGTCGTTGTACTGCAGGAACATTTCCACCGCCTCTTTCGCCTCTTCAAATTGCTGCAAGGCGAGATAAATCAGCAGCTTCAACTCCAGGATCGTCAGCTGACCCCAAGCCGTATTGTCGTCAAATTCGATGCCGATCAAGGTGGTGATGTCGGTGTAGTCGTCCAGCTCACTTTCCACCAGGCGCTCAACCAGCGCTTGCAGTTCGTCTTCGTCCAGGCGATGCAGGTTCAGGATATCGGTGCGGAAAAACAGCGCTTTGTTGGTGTTATCCCAGATTAGATCGTCCGCGGGATAGATTTCCGAATAGTTCGGCACCAGGATGCGGCACGCCTTCGCGCCGATATGCTCGTAAACCGCCATGTACACTTCCTTGCCCATGCCTTCGAGAATGCCGAACAAGGTCGCGGCTTCCTCAGCGTTCGAGTTTTCACCCTGGCCGGAGAAGTCCCATTCCACGAATTCGTAATCCGATTTGGCACTGAAGAAGCGCCACGACACCACGCCGCTGGAGTCGATAAAGTGCTCGACGAAGTTATTCGGCTCGGTCACCGCATGCCCTTCAAACGTCGGCTGGGGCAAGTCGTTGAGGCCTTCGAAGCTGCGGCCCTGCAGCAATTCGGTCAGGCTGCGTTCCAGCGCCACTTCCAGGCTCGGATGCGCGCCGAACGAGGCGAACACACCACCGGTACGCGGGTTCATCAACGTGACGCACATCACCGGGAATTCACCCCCCAGGGACGCATCCTTCACCAACACGGGGAACCCTTGCTCTTCCAGCGCCTGAATACCGGCTAGTATCCCGGGGTACTTCGCCAGCACATCGGCCGGCACATCCGGCAGGGCAAATTCACCTTCGATGATTTCGCGTTTTACCGCGCGCTCGAAAATCTCCGACAGGCACTGCACCTGGGCTTCGGCCAGCGTGTTACCGGCACTCATGCCGTTGCTCAGGAACAGGTTTTCAATCAGGTTGGACGGGAAATACACCACCTCGCCGTCCGACTGGCGCACGTACGGCAGCGAGCAGATGCCGCGCTCTTCATTGCCCGAGTTGGTATCGATCAGATGGGAGCCACGCAGCTCGCCGTCGCGGTTGTAAATCTTCAGGCAGTACTCGTCGAGAATTTCAGTTGGCAGCTCATCTTTACGGCCAGGCTTGAACCAGCGTTCGTCCGGGTAGTGCACAAACGCTGCGTCGGCGATGTCTTCGCCCCAGAACTGGTCGTTGTAGAAGAAGTTGCAGTTGAGTCGCTCGATAAACTCGCCCAACGCCGATGCCAACGCGCCTTCTTTGGTCGCACCCTTGCCGTTGGTAAAGCACATCGGCGAGTGCGCATCGCGGATATGCAGAGACCACACATTGGGCACGATATTGCGCCACGAGGCGATTTCAATCTTCATGCCCAGGTCCGCCAGAATGGCTGACATATTGGCGATGGTTTGCTCCAGCGGCAGATCCTTGCCCGCGATATAAGTGCTCGCCTCTGAACTGGACGCAGGCATTAGCAACGCCTGGGCATCGGCGTCGAGGTTTTCGACTTCTTCGATCACAAACTCAGGCCCGGCTTGCACCACTTTTTTCACGGTGCAACGGTCGATGGAGCGCAGGATGCCCTGGCGGTCCTTGTCGGAGATGTCCGCCGGCAACTCGACCTGGATTTTGAAAATCTGGTTGTAGCGGTTTTCCGGATCAACAATGTTGTTCTGCGACAGGCGGATGTTCTCGGTGGGAATACTGCGAGTGTCGCAGTACAACTTTACGAAATACGCCGCACACAACGCCGACGAAGCCAGGAAGTAGTCGAACGGACCCGGTGCCGAGCCATCGCCCTTGTAGCGGATAGGTTGATCGGCCACCACCGTGAAGTCGTCGAACTTGGCTTCAAGTCGAAGGTTGTCGAGAAAGTTGACCTTGATTTCCATGGGGGATTACCAGAATAGCGGCTAAACGAATGGCCGCCATTATCCGGCATTTGCGCAGTAAGTCTTGTGGGTGTCTGACGATATGTCGCCACCAGGCCTTTTTAGTGGGCGATGGCGGGGTCAGTCGAGTATCAGATGCGGCAAGAATCGGCTCGAATCCTTGGTAATCAAACTGTTGTCCTCACGCACGCCGATACCGGCCGCCTGATCCCCGATCACCCAAGAGCCGATCAGCGTGTAGCTGTCGCCAAATTTCGGCAGCGGGGCGAACTCCTGAAGGATAAATGGCGCATCAGTGTAGGGCCCGTCCTCTTTTACGATCAGGCCGTCAGCGGTTTGCAGCTCGATGTTCGCGCCTTCCCGTGAGAAGAACGGCTTGCGCACCCAGCCCTTGGGTACCGCTTTGCCCGGGTCGGCATCCAGGTGCGCCGCGAGCAGGTTCGGGTGACCTTTGTTGAACTCCCACAGCAGCGGCAGGATGCCCTTGTTGGAAATGATTGATTTCCAGGCCGGCTCGAAAAACTGTGTATCGCTTTGTGCAATTGCTGCACCAAAGGGCTCGTGGAAGATGAACTCCCAGGCATGCAGCTTGAACAAATGAGGGATCCAGCGATCTTCGAGGTCGACGAAACGTCCATCGCTGGTGAGGCCAATGTCTTCGATATCGATGTGCCGCGATTCGATGCCGACCTTTTCCGCGACCAGGCGCAGGTAATCGGTGGTGCCTTTATCTTCGACCGAGCCTTTCATCGAGGCGAAATAGAAGGGCTGTTTGAGCTGCAGTTGGGCAAAGGCCTGATGCAGCTTGGTGTCAATACTGTTGAACTGGTCGGCGTGTTTGGGCAGCAAGCCGCGTTCGATGCATTGCTCCAGCCAGCCCCACTGAAACGCCGCGGCCTCATACAGGCTGGTCGGCGTGTCGTAGTTGAGTTCCAGCAGCTTGGCTGGCCCGGTGCCGTTATAGGAGAAGTCCATGCGCCCGTACAGATGCGGGTGGCCTTCGAGCCATGAAGTGCGAACCATGTCGAAGAACGGCGCGGGAATGCTCAGGCGCTCCAGCAACTCCTCGCTCTGCACCACGCGGGCCACCAGGTCCATGCACATCTCATGAATCTCGGTGGTCGGGTCTTCGAGATCGTTCTCGATCTGTTTGAGCGTGAACTGGTAGTACGCGCTCTCGTCCCAATAGGGTTCGTCGTCGATGGTATGGAACAGAAAACCGAGGCTTTCAGCGGTCTGTTTCCAGTCATGACGCTCTGCGCAGAGGATTTTCTTCATGGCCCTGTTTCCTTAACTGCTCGACCCGCCAAAACCCTTGCTCGATCCACCCCAGCCGCTGCGTGCGCTGGCCTGGCTGCCGAAGCCGCCGCGGGAAGTGGAGGCCGCAACAGACACCGGCTTACTGCGGGTGATGGTGTCGGTGTAACTGCTACTGCTGCCGTAGCGCGCCTGATTGGACCTGTTGAAGGTTGCACCTGACGATACCCGCTGGCTGAGTGTCGAGGACGAGTAGCTGCCGCGATCATCGCGATAGCGGTAGACCGGTTCGGAGTAGTAACTGTTGCGGTTGTTACTGAGCATGTTGCCGATCAGCAGCCCCGTCAGCAGGCTACTGCCGGAGAAGCCCGACCCTGCGGCAGTCGCTTCCGATGCGGGCAATTTAGCCTTGGCCGCGTCCACTTCGGACTGCGTCACTTCGCCATCGGCACTCAGCTCGAAACCGCCGAGCTTGGGGATGAACTTGCCGGCGGAATCCTGCTGACACCAGTCGGCGACAAAGTCGGCGTCGCAATCAGCCTGGTTGTCGTACACCGGCGCAATGCTTCGATGCTGGGCCATGGCCTTCATATAGGCGTCAGAACAGATGTCGACCGGGAGCTTTTCATCGGCGCACTGCTGGACGGACTGGAAGTTGTACTTTTTGTGTATCTCGTAGGTTTTTTCCGTCGGCCCGCAGCCTGATATCGCCATGGCGACCGACGCGGCCAGCGAGAGCTGAACGTACTTGCTTCGTTTCATCGGGATCTCCGTGGCGCAATCAGTTCTGGGAAGGGGTCATGCAGGCGGCGTTCAACATGCCGACGCTGATGGCCACTGCCGCGATATAAATACCCGCAGCGATTTCGCCTTTTTTGATGCGTTCAGAGGCGCCTTTAAGCACCAGGCTGGTCACCAGGAACGCCAGCAGTTGTACAAAAGCTGCGATCACCGCCCAGACGACGAAGTCCAGAATGCTGATCGAGTAGGCAATCACATTGCTGGCCGGAATGGCGAAACCGATGATGGCGCCCCCCAGCGCGATCGCGGCCGCGACGTTGCCCGAACGGATCAGTTCGAACTCTCTGTGTGGCGTGATTCGGGTGTAGATGAACTGGAACAGCGCGAACAGCACGGCGGCGCCGAGGATGTACGCAACAAACCCGAGCACAGCGGCTTTGTTCAGGGAGATGGAGAGCGCTTCAAGCATGGACTTCTTCCTTTTTAAAAAGTGTTCAGGTCGGTCGTGTACAGTGAAATGCCCAGCGAAGTGCTCAAGCTGATGGTGCCTTCGGCGTCTTCTTCGACGGAAAACAGCAGGAATTCCCGGCGATCGGTCAGGCCGGTTTCGCGGGCGTACAGCATCGAACGGTGCTCGATGCTGTACGACTCATCCGGATTGTTCAGACGTTCGCTCAACGTCACCAGTTCTGTCTGGCCGTTCTCGGTGCCCCACTCGCGGGTGTATTCGACACCGTTGTGGGTGTAGGTCGGCAGGCCGATCAGGCTTTGAGGGCCGGCCAGTCGACGCAGCTCCGCTTCACTGTTGATGGTGACGTAACTGAGGTAGTTGAACAGGATCACCGACTCGACCTGTCCGGCGATGTCACCCGTGGTGTGCACTTGCAGCCAGTAGTCTTCATCGTTCATGTAATAGCGCGACAGCCAGTTCGACTGCCCAAGCTCGATGGTGCCGGCGCTCCAGACCTGCTGGGAGCCCGGGATGACCACAGCAGTTTTTTCGTCGAGCAGCAATTTCAGGGTGGTATCGAACATCACGCCCTTGCCCAATGCCAGGCCCAGCGGGCCGGTGACAGGCAGGGTTTGGCTGGCTGTCCATTTCGAATCTGTAGTCGCTTTCGGGGCCTCAAGCCCCATCAACTGTTTAAACCATCCCATTGGAGATTTCCTTGAGGCGAGTGGAGGCGATGTAGAAGAGTTCACCGCCCTCGACGCGAGTGGCGCCGGGCGGGTTGATCGCAGGCTGTCGGGCGCCTTTGGCGCGGTAGCCGATAAGAGTAGCGTTGTGCTGTTCTTTCATCTGGGCGTATAGGTCGCCGAATGTTGCTTCAAAGGTCTCGGGCAGTCGCATCAGGTATTGGGTGGCGCCTTGACCCACGCACAGCAATTCATTGATGACCACTGACGAGCCCGGATCCTGGGAGGCACGCACCAACATCTCGATGGCCATGCTTGAGGTGCATTCCAGGCTCGGCGCATAGGCGCTGGCGAGCGTAGCGATTTCACTTGCGTTGAAGTGGGCGACCACATGCCCGAGCGGGCTCAGTTGATTGACCGCCAGCACGGTGGCCAGGGTCAGATCGTCTGAGTGGGTTCGCACCAGGACGCGCTCGGCGCCAGGCACGCCGGCACGCAGCAACAGCGCGGCAGAGGACAGGCTCTCGCCTTTGATAAAGGCCGCTTTACCCGGCATGGGGTTTTCTTCCAGGTCGCAATCGCAAATGACGATCAGGTTGTCATTGGAGGTTTCGTCCAGCAGTAACAACTCAATGACCCGCTCGCTGGACGCACCTTCCCAGCCGATGAGAACGGTGTGGCCGACCTTGCCGGTGAAATCGCCTTTGCCCTTCATGCCTTTTCTCCATACATCGATGACACTGCTGGTGGTTTTGCCGATGGCTGCCGTCAGCAGCGCAATGCCCCCGAGCATGACCCAGGTGGCCACGAAAATCCGTCCTGCGGATGTCTGTGGCGCAAGGTCGCCATAGCCGACGGTAAGCGTGGTAGTGAGATAGAAGTAGATGAACGTGGCGGGGGCGGTGAGGTGTTGTTCGCCCAAAAGTACCAGGCCGATGTAGGCCGTGCTCAGGTGCACGCCCAACGCGATGGCCAGGCCTGCCCAACCGAACCGATGAAAGAAGGACGAAGCGTACGCGCGCAATAAAAGAAAAATCGACATATCGTCCCTGACTCCATGGGGTGCTCATTCCTGGCGACGCATCGCCACGACGTCTGAGCGCTCGATTGCGGTTACTGGACGGCATTAAACCTGCTGCGCGGTGTAGATAACAGTACCTTGGCTGCAATAAACCCGGCGATCGCGCCAAAGATATGTCCTTCGAAGGAAATACCCTGGCGAGGAAGGAAGCCAAAAATCAGGCCGCCATAGAGCAGGACCACGACACTGGCCGTTATCAGATTACTCCAGCTCCTCTGGAACCAGGCGCGCGCCAGGAGATACGCCCACAACCCGAATACCCATCCGCTGGCACCGATATGTACGCCTCTAAAACCGAACAGCCAGACCAGCGAACCGCCCAGCAGAATAATGATAGCGCTGACGGCCATGAACCGGTTGCGCCCTTCGACGATGACCAGGGTACCCAGGATCAAAAAGGCAATCAGGTTGGTACTCAGGTGCGCAAAGGAGGAGTGCAAGAAAGGCGAGGTGATAATGCCGGCCAGCCCGAGCAAGGTTCTCGGAACCAGGCCGAAGGCGTTAAGACTGTAGCCGGTCGCCACATTGAGCAGTTGCAGCACAACCATGAAGATGGCCAGGCCTGCGATTGTCTTGAAACCCTTCAGGGCATCCATCCTTGACCTCGAGTCGGCAAAAAAGAAGGCATGGAATTAATGCTTGTCAGTTAAGAGATAGAACAAGCACTGAGTAAGTTTGTGGCGAGGGAGCAAGCTCCCTCGCCACAGGTTCAGTGCGCTTGACTGACTGGCATCAGGGCAATGAATGCCCTTCCTTCTGCGCAGTGACCGGGTTACTCAGCCGATTTTTTCTTCAGGCGTTCCAGAATCGCGTTGGCGCTGCCTTCGTTCGGCGTGATACCGGCATCGCGCAGTTTGCGTTCCAGGTCGGTGCCGGTCGACGCATCGGTCAGTTCGTCCTGGGCTTGCAGTTCAGCGGCGCGTTGCTGCTGCTTGGCCTGCAGGCGGTTCAGCGTACCGACGGCAGTTTCCAGCTTGCCGTTGGCGCCGCCACTGGCGATGGACGCACTGACCTGGGCTTTCTGTACGCTTTCACGAGCCTTGGCCATGTCCACTTGCTGACGCAGGCTTTTGATGCGGCTTTCGGCCTTGGTGATGTCTTTACGCATGTTGTCCGCGTAACCGCCAAATTCGCTGGCCTGCTTTTGTTCGACGTCCAGTTCATTGGTCAGGGTCGAAATGGCTTCGGCCACTTCCAGTGCCAGGTCTTCGCGGTTGGCCTGGATCGCGGCCAGGGCCTTGGATTCCAGGTCCTTGATCTTGGCGTTGTACTCGCTGACGCGATCGGCCGACAGTTTGTGCTTGGCCATGATGGTGACCAGCTCCCGCTTGGCGTTGGCCAGCGCGCTGTCAGCATCGCGAATTTCCTGGTCGAGGATGCGCAGGGCCTGTTGGTCGACGATCGATTCGCCGACTTCGTTGGCACCGCCACGCAGCGCGGTGAACAATTTGCTCCAGATGGACTGAGTCATTGGATATTTCCTGTTCCCGAGTAATTAATTAAAGAAGCGTTCAAAGGCTTCGCTGGCGCGCTGAACGTTGTCGACGAGGGTTTTGACCTCGGTCACGACGTTGGTCAGGCTGGAGTCGGAGCTGAGCGCGCCGAACATGTTGTAAACGACCTGCCCGTTGGGCATGGACTCGATACCGATCGAGGACAGCGGGAACATTTCCCGGCTGCGCAAAACCGCGTCATTGAAGGCCGGCACATCGTTGATCGACTCGACATCGACCAGAACGGTATCGACGATGATCTGATCGCCAACCACCGCGATGTAAATCGGCAAGCCACCGAAATCGTTCATTTCCAGCTTGATGCTGGACTCGGAGCCTTGAACGAGGGAGAGGGTGATTTCGTTCGAAACCACTTCGTCGAGGGCCTGAAGGGCGCTGTAGAGGCGATCGATGTTCCAGTTATTACCTGCGCTCATGTAATTCTCCGACATGAATGAGCCAGCCAGGATCGGTTGGCGTAGCTGTTTCTCCATCTGCTTGAGCAGGCTTCGGTTTTCGGGAAGCACCCAAGTCTCGTGTTTCACATAACCGGCGGCACCCAGGCCCGCGCGCATCTGCTTCATGTAAAAGCTCGATGGTTTTTTCGCGGAGGGTTTCGAGCGCTCTCCCTTGCGGCTCGCTGAATCGGTGACAGACCCGGTAGGCGGATCTGATGGAGAGCTGCTTTTCATACTGGTGACTCCGTAGTGAAAATCTCACGCGTGAGAAACACTACAGGCAATTTTTATGACCTTCAATAGCTCACGCGTGAGATTTTTCCGACGATTGTGTCTGCCGCGTAACCCTGTGGGAGCGGGCAAGCCCGCTCCCACAGGTTCCTCATCTAACCAACCAGAAAGTCGTCAGTGGACACCACGCTGGCATAGGCAAAACCCAGGGCCGACATGAAGGCGGCGTGAACGTGGGCGGCCGGGACCGTGACGCCGTTGAACTCCAGGTCGCGGGTGGCGCAGGCGTCGTGGATCACTGTGACGGTGTAGCCAAGGTCGGCGGCCGCGCGGGTGATGCCATCGATGCACATGTGGCTCATGCTCCCGACCACTACCAGGCTTTCAATGCCTTGCTGGTCGAGGACGGCTTCCAGTTCGGTTTCACGGAACGAGTTGACGAAGTGCTTGAGCACCACCGGCTCGTCGGCGCGGTTGAGGACTTTGGGGTGCAACTTCGCACCTTCGGAACCCGGGGTGAAGAATGGGGCGGCGTCGGAGGTGAATTCGTGGCGAATGTGCACCACCGGATCACCGGCCTCGCGAAACGCCTGAATCAACCGCGCCGCGTTGTCTGCTGCAGCGTCCGCGCCCACCAGCGGCCACTTGCCCTGGGGGAAGTAGTCGTTCTGGATATCGACTACGATGAGTGCTTGCTTGGCCATGACTGTTTCCTCTAAGTGTGTGTCGGGTGTGGAATGAAGTATTGGCGCTGGCCGTTCGTTCGAGGATTGGCCGCACCGACAATAGAAGGGGGAAAACTGACAATGGGTGTAGAAAGGGCAGTCGCCGAACTGGGAGTGCTGATCTATCCCGGTGCGCAGATGGCGGCGGTGCATGGGCTGACGGACCTGTTCGGGGTGGCCAACCGGATCGCCGCGGAGCATCAGGCTGCGCAGTTACCGTTACTGCGGGTCAGTCACTGGCGGGTTGAGGGCGATCAGGTGCCCGAGCGGGTGTACGACAGTCATCCCGGCCCGGACTGCGCGTTGGTGGCGGTGATGATCCCGCCATCGATTGGCGGGTTTTCCGAGGCCCAGGCACCGCAAGGGCTGATCCGCTGGATCCGTCAGCAACATGCGCAAGGTGCGACGCTGGGCGGCGTTTGCGTGGGTTCGATCCTGCTGGCCGAAAGCGGCCTGCTTGACGGCCGCAGCGCCACCACCCACTGGACCTCCGCCAAAGCCTTTGCCGAGCGCTACCCGGCGATCAAGCTCAAGGCCGAAACGCCCATCGTCGACGACGGCGACTTGATCACCACCGCCGGGCTAATGGCCTGGTCCGAGTTGGGTTTGTGCATGGTCGACCGCTTGCTGGGGCCGAGCATCGCCACCGGCACGGCGCGGTTTCTGGTGGTGGAACACAGCGACAGCGCGAGCGAGTGCGGCAGTAACTTTTCACCAATTCTCAGCCATGGCGATGCGTCGATTCTCAAGGTCCAGCATTGGCTGCAAAGCACTGGGGCGACCGATGTTTCGCTGGCGGTAATGGCCGAGCGGGCAGGGCTGGAAGAACGCACTTTTCTGCGCCGATTCCGTGCGGCGACCGGGTTGAAACCTACCGAATACTGTCAGCACCTGCGAGTCGGCAAGGCACGGGAAATGCTCGAGTTCACCAATGGCACCATTGATCACATTGCCTGGACCGTGGGTTACCAGGACCCGAGTGCGTTTCGGGCAACGTTCAAGAAGATTACCGGGCTGGCGCCGAGCGATTACCGGGCGCGGTTTGGGGTGATGCCGACTGCCGCCATGGCGCGCTAGCCAGAGCACACCAGATCAAAAGATGTGGGGTGTGTCATTCAACATGAACATTGAATGTCAGGCCCACATCGCGAGCAGGCTCGCTCCCACATGGGGCTGGTGGCAGGCTTGAATCGTGCAAAATGCCGGGAGCAGGGAAAGGGGTCGTGCAGAATAAAACAGGCCTTGTGCTATCGCATATTTCACAAGCGGTTGATTTAAAACCCGTTTCTCTCCAGCCGCCATTGGCCTGATCTCTGCACCTCCTTCAGCTACATTCATCAAGCACAAATTGAAGGGGAACGCATGACCCCAACAAACCGCAAGAAACTGGTGCTCGCCCATTCGGTTCGCCCCGATGCCCCGCTGCACGAGGTCGAAACCAATCGCGCGCTCGCTCGTTGGCTGGCGCAAGTCGTCGGGCTCGAATACGGCGGCAGTTACGACCTCCAATTGCACAGCGGTCGTGACGTTTATCTGTTGCCGACCCAGACGCTGGTGGGCGTCGCTGCCGCAAGGCAACTGGGCGTCAAAGGGCCGGAGGATTTGTGGGGCGGTTACGTCGACCACGCTTTCATCTGCACCAAAGCCATCAGTCATGGGCTGTTGAACCGCCATGCGTTCGCCCCCGAAGGCTGGGCGCCGTTGTTTTCCGAACGGGTGCGCAGCGTCGTGCTTGATGGCCTCAGCGTGTTTTCCCTGGAGGATGCTCGCCCGGCAGCGGAGCATCTGCTCTACAGCGGCCCCATCCGCATGAAGCCTATTCATGCCTGCGCCGGGCGCGGTCAGACAGTCATCAAAAGCCTCGACCAGTTCGACGCTATCCTCGCTGGTCCCGATGCCAAAACACTGTTCACTGAAGGCGTGGTGCTGGAACAGGATTTGACCGAGGTGACCACCCACAGCGTCGGCCAGAGTTTTATCGGCGACAAAGTGCTGAGTTATTGCGGTGATCAATACTTGACCGAAGACGGTCAGGGCGAGCAGGTTTATGGAGGCTCCAACCTGTTAGTGGTTCGCGGGTATTACGAGGATCTGCTGGCGCTGGAGCTGCCGGACGACGTGCGGCTGGCGATTCAGCAGGCACAGGTATTTGACAGCGCGGCGGATGAAGCCTACCCCGGTTTCTATGCCTCGCGGCGCAACTACGACATCGCCCAAGGGCTGGACTGCAACGGCAAACCACGCAGCGGAGTGCTCGAACAGTCCTGGCGTCTGGGCGGCGCCAGCAGTGCCGAAGTCGCGGCGCTGCAGAGCCTCCTCAACAACCCCGACATTCGCGCGATTCGCGTGTCGTCGGTCGAAACCTATAGCGACCAGCCGCTGCCGGCCAACGCCATTGAGGTCTATCGCGGGCCAGCGCAACACAGTGACTTTCTTCTCAAGTACGTAACGGTCAAATCCTATGACGGCTAGAAGTGAAACCATTGCGATCGACATTGACGATGAGCAGATGAGCGGGACCTTCCTCAGCCCCAAATCGAAAGTTCCGGGTGTGCTTTTCGTCCACGGTTGGGGCGGTAGTCAGGAGCGCGACCTGGAGCGTGCCAAAGGCATCGCCGGGTTGGGGTTGTGTGTGCCTGACGTTCGACTTGCGCGGGCACACTGGCGGCACCGGTATTCCGTTGGCCCGGGTGACCCGTGAAGACAACCTGCGCGACCTGCTGGCGGCCTATGACCGCTTGCTCGCCCACCCGGCGCTCGATACCTCTGCAATCGCGGTGGTCGGTACCAGTTATGGCGGTTATCTGGCGGCGATCCTGACATCGTTGCGCCCGGTGCGCTGGCTGGCGCTGCGGGCGCCGGCGTTGTATCGCGACGATTTGTGGCACACGCCCAAGCGTGAATTGGACAAGGTCGATCTACATGATTACCGCAGTACGCAGGTCAGCGCCGACAGCAATCGTGCCCTGCATGCCTGCTCGCAATTTACCGGGGATGTGTTGCTGGTGGAGTCCGAGACTGACGCCTATGTGCCCCACGCGACCATCATGAGTTACCGCGCGGCGTGTCAGCAGACCCATTCGCTGACTCACCGCATCATCGACGGTGCGGATCACGCCCTGAGCGAGCCTGTTTCGCAGCAGGCGTATACCTCGATCCTGGTGGGCTGGATCACGGAAATGGTGGTGGGCGAGCGGTTGAGCATTATCCAGTCGACATGAGATGTGTGGTGTTCTTGCGATCATTCTCAAGAAGATTTCTTCGGGATCCGTAACGACTTGGCCTTGGCTTCCACCACCAGGTACATCACCACGGTAATCAGCAGCGGCAGGATGAAATAGATCGCCCGATAAGCGATCAGCCCTGCCACCAGGCTTCCTCGCGAAACCTCGTGTTGCAGCAGCGCCACGAACACCGCTTCCAGCACGCCGAGCCCGGCCGGAATGTGGGTGATGACCCCGGCAATGGCGCTGATCAGCAACACGCCAAGCACCAGCGGATAGTCCAGTTTGCTCGGCAGCAGGGTGAAGATCACCGCTGCCATCAGCGACCAGTTCAGCGCGCCGAGGGCCAGTTGCAAGATTGCCATGGGCAATGACGGCAGGTTGATTTCCACGCCGCGAATCGACCATTCCCGTTGTCCGGAAAACTGACACGCCACCAGATACCCCATGCTCAATAGCAGCAACAACACGCCCACACCTTGCAGGGCATCGCTGCTCAACTTCCAGCCTGGTGGCATGCGTACCAGGCCGCTGCTGAACACCGTACCCGCAATCACCATGTAGCCGAACCAGTTGGTCGCCAGGCTCAGCCCGAGGATTTTCGCGATGTTGCCTTTGCTCACGCCGAGCCGCGAGTACAGGCGATAACGCATGGCGATGCCACCGACCCAGGCGCTCAGGTTCAGGTTGAAGGCATAACTGATAATCCCCACCGGGAGGATCTGCCGCCAAGTCAGGTTCTGCCGGATGTAGGTGCGGCCGATCAGGTCAAAACAGGCGTAGACCAGAAAGCTCATCAGCGTCACCGCTGAGGCGATGATCAGCGTGCGCACCTTGAAGTCGACCAGGGTATCGAACACTTCGCCCCATTCGATGCGCTGGGCGAGCATCGTGAATAGCACGATCAACGCCAGGAAAAACAGCAACGTCAGCGGCCTCTTCCAGCGATGCCAGTGAGATTTGGTCGGCGTGTTGGAGTGAGGGGCAGGTTGTGCATCGGAATGGCTCATGCCTTATCGCTCCCGGTCGGATGGATGAAGGGTTTCAGGCGCGGTTTATGCGCCGGTAGCCAACCGGCCCATGCCGGGAAATGCCGCAGGAAGTGAAACACCAGAAAGCCGATGGTCATATCCCAGACCCGTCCGCGAGGCGCCTTGTCAGCCGATATGACCTTGCAGTGATTGCTGCTCAACTCGTCGAGGCGCTGGAACAGGTCGCGATTGAAGGCGCGGTCGCGGATCAACACGTTGGCTTCAAGATTCAGGGACAGGCTCAGCGGGTCGAGGTTGCTTGAGCCGACGGTGCTCCAGTCTTCATCAACCAGGGCGACCTTGCCATGCAGGGGGCGGTCGCAATATTCGTAGATCACCACCCCGGCCCGCAGCAGGTAGTCGTAGGTCATGCGCGCGGCGAGCCTGGCCACCCGCAAATCCGGCTGCCCCTGAAGAATCAGGCGCACCTCGACCCCTCGACGCGCCGCATTGCGGATCTCGCGCAGCAGCCTATAGCCCGGAAAGAAGTAGGCGTTGGCGATTACCACGCGACGGCGGGCACTGCGTACTACCTGCAAATACACATCTTCGATATCGCTGGGGTGTTCTGCGTTGTCGCGAAACACCAGCCGCACCTGACCATCATGATCGTTGACCGCCAGTTCCTCGTGCCTCTGCCTGCGGCGCTGCCACCAGTATTTGGCCCGGGCCGGGCGACCGCTTTGTAGCAGGGCATAGTGATGAATGTCAGCCACCGTCGGACCTTGTACTTCCACCGAGTAATCCTGTTTGGCCTCGGGGCCGAAGTCGGCCAGATGATCGGCGGAAAAGTTGATTCCGCCGAGGAACGCAATCGTGCCATCGACCACCACAATCTTGCGGTGCAGGCGGCGGAACCAGTTGGTGCGGATGCCCAGATGACGCGGAGCGGGGTCGAATATTTGCAGGCGCACACCTGCATTGCTCAGGGCGGCGAGAAACTCCGTACTCAATTCGCCACAGCCAAAGCCGTCGAGGCTGACGGTGATGCGCACACCGCGTTGAGCCGCTTCAATCAGGATCTGTTGAAGCTCATTGCCGACCTTGTCCTCGAACACAATGAAGGTCTCCAGCAGGATTTCACTCTGGGCCTGACGCAGCGCTTCAAACACCCGTGGAAAGTATTCCTCGCCGTTCTCCAGTAATTCGACCCGATTGTTACCGTGCCAACCGTATTCGATATCAACCACAGCGGGCTTGCGTACCGGCGGAGGTGTGGAAACGTGTTCGACCGTGGTTTTTTCCATCAATGGGCCGGTCATAGCTCGATCTCCACCGATAGCGGGGCATGGTCGGAAAGGTGTGACCAGGGCCGTGCCGCCAGTACTTGCGGATGGCTGGCCTTGAGGTTGCGCACGTAGATGCGGTCCAGGCGTAACGCCGGCAAACGCGCGGGGAAACTGCGGGCCGGTTTGCCATGCAGTTCAGCGAAGACTTCACGTAAACCGCAAGGGTTGAGCTGCGCATCGGCGCGCAGGCGCCAGTCGTTGAAGTCACCGGCAACCACCACCGGGGCATCCTGCGGTAACTCTTCCATACGTTGGCGCAGTAGCTTGAGTTGTGCCGTGCGATGGCTTTCACGCAGCCCCAGATGGACGCAGATGGCATGCACTTCCCGGCCATCGCCGGGCATCCGCAGCACGCAATGCAGGATTCCACGATTTTCATGACCGCTGATGGACACGTCGAGGTTGTCGTGACGAATGATCTGGAATTTCGACAACAGCGCATTGCCGTGATCACCCGCCGGGTAGACCGCGTTGCGCCCATAGGCAAATTGCGGCCACAAGGTATCGGCAAGGAACTCATACTGGGGCATCGCCGGCCAATTGTTGTAGCGCCGGGGATGATGCTCGTGGGTGCCGTGGACCTCCTGCAAAAACACCACATCGGCGGATACAGTGCGTACCGCTTCGCGCAATTCGGGCAGGATGAAGCGCCGGTTGAGTGCGGTGAACCCCTTGTGGGTATTGACTGTCAGCACGGTGAAGCGGCTCACCGAGGTGATGATTTGCTGTTGTTCATCCGTTGCCCCGACAGGTTCCGGAATGCTCATGGCAGCGCTCCTTCGGCAGCCGGCTCGCCGGGTGCGGTGGCAAGGTCTTTGTCGAGATGGAACTGTTCAAGCAAGCGGCGGGCATCGAAGGGCGCGCGGACTTTGATGTCGTTATCGAAATAGCAGAACACTTCCCGGGATTTGCGCACTTTTGGCTTTTGCCGGGGCGCGATCAGTTGCGGGTCCGCCGGCTGCTGGCCGCGATGCCAGGCCTCGATCCGGTCGCCCCAGCGTTGCAGCGCTTGTGGGGTGTAACCGCTGGCGTAGAGCTCTTCGGCACCGTGCAGGCGCAGGTAGACGAAATCACTGGTGAGGTCTTCGCGGTACGGCCATTTGCCGGCGGTGTCGGCAATGACCAGAGCGGTGTTGTAGCGTTTGAGCAGGCGCACGAAGGCCGGGTCGACGAAGCTCTCGTGGCGGATTTCCACGGCATGGCGCACTGGCTTTTTTCCGTAGGCCTTCAGGCTGGCGTGACCGTTCAAGCGCGGCTCATGCTGGCGGGCGAGGGCGGCGGCCTGTTCCGTGTCGTGGGGTAATTGTTCGAGAAAACTTTCGAACAGCTCTGGGTCGAATTTGAAGTTGGGCGGAAATTGCCAGAGGATCGGGCCGAGTTTTTCCTTGAGTTCCAGTACCCCGGAGGCAAAGAAATTCGCCAGGGGTTTATGAATGTCCCGCAGGCGCTTGATGTGGGTGATAAAGCGCGGCGCCTTGACGCTGAACACGAAGCCCGCCGGGGTATCGGCGTACCACTGGGCATAACGTTCGGGCCGTTGCAGGGCGTAGAACGATCCATTGATTTCGATGCTGTTGACGGCCCGTGAAGCGAATTGCAATTCGCGACTCTGGGTCAGCCCCTTCGGGTAGAACTCCCCCCGCCAGGGCGTGTAGCGCCAACCTGAAATACCGATATGAATCGCCGCCATGTCGTCTCCCGTCCTCGGACAACCCTGTCTTTTGATGACTGTGGGTTGTGCGGGAAAGTTTCGACGGGGCTACGGACGGTAAACACTCGACAAAACACCACCGATCAACTGTGGCGGGTCAGTTTATTGCGCACCTCGGCACTGGCCTGCTGATCCAGCTCCAGCCAGAAATGTTGCTGGCCGGCGATTTCGGCGGCGGCTGGCACGCCATCGCGGTACACCAGTCGATTGCTCGCCAGCGCTGGCACTTTCGCGCCCGGCAACAGGGTGCCGGCGAGGTTCAGCGGATCCACTCCGCACACCACGATCAGACTTGCGTCATGGGGCCGCCGCCTGACTTCGCGCAGCAACGCAATCGCCTCGGGCAACGCAAACTGCTCACCGGCCAGGCCACTGACAAACCGTCCACCACGAATCTCGCCCCTGGCCTCCAGCCGATGGAACGTGCGCAGCAACTCCCGCCAACTCGGCAACCAGTCTGCCTCACGTTCCAGCAAGCGCCAGAACACCACGCCATAACGGCGCAGCAAGGTCATGGCGATGTGTTCCAGGGTTTCGCTGGGTGTGGGCGCCGGTCGTTGCTTATCCACAACCGGCGCGGCGGCACCGCGTCGCAGCAACGCCCAGCGTCCGGCATCGTCCATCCCGCCGACAAACGCACCGCGCCCGCGTCGGCTGCTGCGATTCTGGCGTTTGCTGGCGGGGGTAATCAGCGCCCGCAGGCCGGCGAAGCTGTCGGCGTTTACCAATCCGGCACCGACCAGCTCCTGCAAGGCGATTTCCAGTTCCGAGCGCAGCAGATGGGCTTCGTGGATCAGCTCATCGAAGAACAGTGCGCCGTGCTGGCTGAGCGCTGCATGGACTTTTTGCGTTTTTGGCGACAGTTCGCTGACCGGCGTCTGTTCGGTCAAACCGCTCCACAACCCGACCTGAGAGCGCGGTAGCAGCAGAATCGGTGTGCTGCGCAATGCCGTGCTGGCGCTCTTGTTGCGCGCGGTCAGGCGGGTCCAGACCAGTTTGCCGCTGCGGCACAACTCATCCAGCCAGCTCGCCGAATAGTCTTTGAGTCGCGCCGGCAGTATGTCGCTGTCCCACGCTGAAGCGGCGGCGGGGTAGCCTTCGAACTGGCTGATGATCGCCGGCAACACCGCGCTGCCCTGGCCTTGGCTCGCGGCGGACAGATGCTGCCAATCGAACAGAAAACGCATGAAATCCTGCAGGGCCACTGGCTCGATTTCCCGTCGCAGCCGTTTGATCGTGTAGCGATGAATCCGCGCCAGCAGATGCCGTTCGCACCATTCTTCCTCACGGCTGCCCGGGCTGAATTGCCCACGCAGTACATAGCCTTCGCGTTCCAGTTGTGCCAAGGCCTGAGTGACTTGAAGCGCCGGTAATCCAAGCGGCTCGGCAATCGCCTTCAGCGGCAACGGACCAAACGCGCTGAGCCGCGCACGGATCACTTCCAGCAGCGCTTCGTCCGGCGCCCAGGTTTCATCGAAACCCGGCAACGCCTCCAACGGTGGAAGCAATATGGCCTGTGGATAAATGGCCCGCAGGCAGGTCAGTCGTTCCAGCGCCAGCCACAATGATTGCCCTATGTTGATCTGCAAACGGCTGGCGCGGCCACTGTCGGCCAGGGTGTTCAGCCAATCGAGCCAATTGGGGTTGGCCTGGGCCTCGCTTTCGGTAATGCACGCCAGGCTCATCAGTGCTTCATGCATTTCATCGATGCCGGTTGGCGTTGGCCAGGCTTCGTCGCGCACTGCGGCAATCGCCTCGGCGTCCAGCGCACCGAGGTCGTCGGTGGATTGCGGATCGCTCCAGCGGCGGTTGAGTACCGCCTGAGTGCGCCGTTCTTCCAGCGGTGCGTCGTCGAGGAAGGTGTAGGGGCGAGCGCTGAGGATTTCTGCTGCCAGTGGCGAAGGCGCCGGCAAATCACGGCTTATCAGGCGGATGTCGCCCTGTTCCATGCGCCGCAACAACGCCAGCCAGCCTTCGCTGTCCATGGCCTCGTGCAGGCAATCGTCGAGGGTTTGTTCCACCAGCGGATGGTCGGGAATCTCGCGCTCGCCGGCGAGATTCTCCACGCAGGCGATCTGATCGGGAAACACGCTGGCGATCAAATCTTCGCTTTTCATCCGCTGGATCTGTGGCGGTACTTTGCGTCCACCGCTGTAGCGTGGCAGCGCCAAAGCGACCCCGGCGTTCCAGCGCCAGCGCACGCCGAACAGCGGCGCCTCGAGCACCGCTTGAATGAGGATATGTTCGGCGCTGTTGCTGTGCAGGTAGCGCCAGACGTCGTCCAGCTCGAAGCTGTGGCTGGTGGACAGCGACAGCACGATGGCGTCCTCGCTGGCGGCGGCCTGCAATTCGAAGTTGAAGGTGCGGCAGAAGCGCTTGCGCAGGGCCAGGCCCCAGGCGCGGTTGATGCGGCTGCCGAACGGCGAGTGGATGATCAGTTGCGTACCGCCGGACTCGTCGAAAAACCGCTCCATCAGCAACGTGTCTTGCGACGGCAAGGCGCCGAGGGTCAGCCGTGCCCGCGCCAGGTAATCGACCAATTGTTCGGCGCTGGCGAGATTCAGGCCGAGGGTGTTGGTCAGCCAGTCGAGGGCTGGCTGCAGGTTGCCGGGCGTGGCGCCGAGCAGCTCATCGAGTTGCGCTTGCAGGCGTGCTACGGCGAACGACAGTTCATCGCTGCGACCGGGTGCTTCGCCGAGCCAGAACGGAATCGTTGGCGGTTGACCCTGAGCGTCTTCGACCCGGACTTTGCCGGTTTCGACCCGCAGGATTCGATATGACGTGTTGCCCAGCTGAAAGATATCCCCAGCGATGCTTTCCACCGCGAAGTCTTCGTTGACGCTGCCAATGTTCAGCCCCTGCGGTTCCAGCAAAACGCTGTAGTCGGCGTTGTCCGGGATCGTCCCGCCGCTGGTCACGGCGGTCAGCTTGGCCCCTCGACGGCTGCGCAAGGTGCGGCTTACGGCGTCCCGATGCAGGTAAGCGCTGCGAATACCCAGGCGACCGTTGTAGCCCTCGGCGAGCATTTGCAGCAGTGCCTGGTAATGTTTTTCGTCGAGGTTGGCGTAAGGCGAGGCTTTGCGCAGCATTTCCAGCAGCGCTTGCTCTTGCCATTCCTGGCAACTGATCTCGGCGATGATCTGCTGGGCCAGCACGTCCAGCGGTGCTTCGGGGATCTGTAAGATGTCGAGTTCGCCACGACGGACGCAATCGAGCAGGGCGGCGCATTCGATCAGGTCGTCGCGGGTGGTGGCGAACAACCGGCCCTTGGGCGTGCCGCCGACCTGGTGCCCGGAGCGACCGACCCGTTGCAGAAAACCGGCAATCGAGCGTGGCGAAGCGATCTGGCACACCAGGTCGACATCGCCGATATCAATCCCCAGCTCCAGCGAGGCGGTGGCGATCAGCACTTGCAGCTCGCCGCGCTTGAGCCGTTGCTCGGCGTCCAGGCGAAATTCCTTGGCCAGGCTGCCATGGTGGGCGGCCACCGCGTCTTTGCCGAGGCGCTCGCTCAAGTGCCGGCTCAGGCGTTCGGCCAGGCGTCGGGTGTTGACGAAAATCAGCGTGGTCCGGTGTTCACGGGCGAGGGCGGCGAGGCGGTCATAGACCAGCTCCCACACGTCGTTGGCCATCACCGCCGACAACGGCACGGGAGGCACTTCTATATCGAGATCCCGTGGGCGGGCGTGACCGATATCGATGATTTCGCAGGCGCGATCACGGCCAACCAAAAAGCGCGACACCGCTTCGATGGGTTTTTGTGTGGCGGACAGGCCAATACGCACCAGCGGGTGTGAGCAAAGCGCTTGCAAGCGCTCCAGGCTCAGGGCCAGGTGGCTGCCGCGTTTGCTGGCGGCGATGGCGTGGATTTCGTCGACGATCACCGTTTGCGTGGTGCCGAGCATTTGCCGCCCGGAGTCGGAGCCGAGCAGCACATAAAGGGATTCCGGGGTGGTCACCAGAATGTGCGGCGCGGTTTTGCGCATGGCCGAACGGTCTTTTTGCGGCGTATCGCCGGTGCGCACGGCAGTGCTGATCGGCACGTCGGGCAGGCCCATCACGCGTAACTGCTCGGTGATGCCGGCCAGCGGGTTTTGCAGGTTGATCCGGATGTCGTTGGACAGCGCCTTGAGCGGCGAAACGTAGACCACCAGGGTTTCGTTTGGCAGGCCATCCGGGTTTTCCAGGCCGCGATGGACCAGATCGTCAAGCACGGCGAGAAACGCGGTAAGGGTTTTGCCGGAGCCGGTGGGCGCGGCGATCAGCGTGGAGCGGCGCTGGCGGATCAGCGGCCACGCCCGGGCCTGGGCGGCGGTGGCCGCCGGGAAGGCGTTGCTGAACCAGGCGCTGACGGCGGGGTGGAAGCCTGCCAGTGCAGCGTCCGTGGGGATGGGCAGATTCATGGAGTAATTTATGCGGGTGGGGGCGGGAAGTTGCAAGTACCGCTCAGGGGCTGTGTTGATCCTGAGGCCAGTAGCAGCACCACAAATCCCCGAGAACTACACTTTACGGATGACGGTTGCGAACTAAACCCGCAAAATGCAACGATTCCGGCAATTATTGAGGACATCGCCTGCGGGCGCTGTCGATAAAACCATCGTTCCAATCAGACTGGGCCTGCTGACTCTATGCGAATGCGCCTTATGTTACTGGGCGGCGGAAATGCCCTTGGGCAGGCGCTGATTCGCCTCGGTGCGGAGGAAGACATCGGTTTCCTCGCCCCCCGCCCACCACAAGACGGCTGGGACGCCGCGAGCCTGACGCAACTGCTCGACGATACCCGTCCGGATGCGTTGATCAATCTCGCCTACTACTTCGACTGGTTCCAGGCGGAGACTGTCAGCGAACAGCGTCTGGCCGGGCAGGAACGAGCCATCGAGCGACTGGCCGAATTGTGCCAGCATCACAACATCGTGCTGCTGCAACCCTCGAGTTATCGGGTGTTCGATGGCTCCCGGGCGACCGCCTACAGCGAGAAAGACGAACCGGTACCGCTGGGCCTGCGCGGTCAGGCCTTGTGGCGCATCGAGCAAAGTGTGCGGGCCACCTGTCCACAGCATGTGCTGCTGCGTTTCGGCTGGCTGCTCGATGACAGCCCCGACGGCACCCTCGGGCGATTCCTGGCCCGGGCCGAGAAAGCGGAAGAACTGCTGATGGCGGATGATCGTCGCGGTAATCCGACGCCGGTAGACGACGCCGCCCGGGTGATCATTTCGGTGCTCAAGCAACTCGACTGCGCGGCCCCGCTGTGGGGTACTTACCACTACGCCGGGCATGAGGCGACCACGCCGTTGGCACTGGGGCAGGCGATCCTCACCGAAGCTCGCGCCCTGCACCCGCTGGCCATCGAAACGCCGACCGCCCAGGCTCACGCCGCACGGCCCGACGCCGCCGAAGAACCGCAACACGCGGTGTTGGCCTGCAAGAAAATTCTGCACACTTTCGGGATCAAGCCCCGCGCCTGGCGCGCGGCACTCCCGGGCTTACTGGATAGGTTTTATCGCCATGGCTGACGGCCCTGTTTTAATCACCGGCGGCGCCGGTTTCATCGGTTCGCACCTGACCGACGCCTTGCTTGCCAAAGGGCATTCGGTGCGGATTCTCGATGACCTGTCCACCGGCAAACGCAGCAACCTGCCGCTGGACAATCCCCTCGTCGAACTGATCGTGGGTGACGTCGCCGATGCTGCCCTGGTGGCGCAGGCGATGCTCGGTTGCAGCGCGGTGGCGCATCTGGCCGCAGTGGCTTCGGTGCAGGCTTCGGTGGATGACCCGGTGAAAACGCATCAGAGCAATTTCATCGGCTCGCTGAATGTCTGCGAAGCCATGCGTCAGGCTGGCGTCAAACGGGTGTTGTACGCCTCCAGCGCAGCGGTCTATGGCAACAATGGCGAAGGTGAGTCGATCGACGAAGACACACCCAAGGCACCATTGACGCCGTATGCGGCGGACAAGTTGGCGAGCGAGCATTACTTCGATTTCTATCGTCGCCAGCATGGTCTGGAACCGGTGATTTTCCGTTTCTTCAACATCTTCGGCCCGCGCCAGGATCCTTCCTCGCCGTACTCCGGGGTGATCAGCATTTTCAGCGAGCGCGCGCAGAAAGGACTGCCAATCACCGTGTTTGGTGATGGTGAGCAGACTCGGGATTTTGTCTACGTCGAGGACTTGGTGGACGTGTTGGTGCAAGCCATCGAGAAACCGCAGGTCGAGATCGGGGCGGTGAATGTCGGCTGGAATCAGGCGACGACTCTCAAGCAGATGCTTCAAGCCCTTGAAGCAGTGGTCGGCAAGCTGCCGCCCGTTAGCTACGGCCCGGCGCGTTCCGGTGACATCCGCCATTCACGAGCGAATAACCGGCGTTTGCTGGAGCGGTTCACCTACCCGGAGCAGACGCCAATGAGCGTTGGCCTGGCGCGGTTGTTGGGGCGCTGAGGTTTTACACAGCCGTGAAAAAGGCGCCTTGAAGGCGCCTTTTTTGTGTGTCGAATATGACCGGTGCAGTTCCTTGTGGTGAGGGGGCTTGCCCCCGTTGGGTTGCGAAGCAGCCCCACTGCATTTCGCCTGACGTCCTCATCGGCTGGATGGCGCCTGCTGCGCAGGCGAACGGGGGCAAGCCCCCTCGCCACGGTTCTTTAGAACTTGTAACCCAGACCGACCATGTAGATGAACGGATCGACGTCCACGTTCACCCGTGCGCGGGTGCCCGGCGCAACAGCGTTATTCTCCACGGTCGCACGGGTGTCGATGTCGATGTAGCGCACCTGGGCATTGATCATCACGTTGTCGGTCAGCATGTAGTCAGCACCGACCTGCCAGGCCAGACCCCAGGAATTTTCCGTCTTGAAGTTGCTGAAGCCGTTGGCGCGCGCTTCGCTGCTGAGCTGCTCATCGTAGATCCAGGTGTAGTTGATACCGCCGCCGATGTAGGGCTGGAACGCGGAGTTGGCGTCCAGCGGGTAGTAGACCAGGCTCAGGGTCGGCGGCAGGTGTTTCAGGGTGCCGAGTTTGCCGTTGGCGGCGCCGAGCGCAGTGCCTTTGAGCTTCACGTCATGCTCGAATGGCGAGGCGGCCAGCAGTTCGATCCCCAGGTTGTTGGTGATCATGTAAGCGAAGTTCAGGCCCAGTTGCGTGTCGCTGCTCATGGTGGCTTTGCCACCCAGATCGGCGCCCTTCAGCGGGCCCTGATCGACCTTGACGCTGGAGCTGTCGGCTTCAGGGTTGACGGTGATCGCACCGGCCCGAACGATGATGTCACCGGCGTTGTGGGCATTGGCGAGCGGGGCTGCGAGCGCGAGGGCAAGCAGCGAAGCGCTGAGCAGGGACTTGTGCATGGGGGCTCCAGAGGACGTTAAAAATGTTCGATGTCCAATGGTAGGGATCCAACTGATACGGTCTTTTGACTCAGCTCAATGAAACAGTGATGGCCCGGATTTTTGCGGAACCTTTGATGGCCTCTTCGCGGGCAAGCCCGCTCCCTCAAAGGCAATGCAGAACGTGTGGGAGCGGGCTTGCCCGCGAAGGCAGTCTTGTAGGCGACAGATAACTACCGGTCACTGCGGCAGTTCATACACATAAATCTTGTCCGCCTCCATCTGATACCCGGCATCCGCCAACTCGCTGCTGGACGCCTTGACCTGCAACGCACCTTCGATCCAGTACGGCTGATACAGCTCGTCAAGCTTCACGCCGACTTCGCTTTTGACATGCACGATCTGGTTCGACGGTGGCGGCGGTACGTGGATGCACGCGCCGAAATACGGCACCAGCAGAAACTCCGTGGTGCGGCCTTCTTCACTGACTTCCAGCGGCACGATGTACCCCGGCAAGCGAATGTTCTGGCCATCGAGGCTTTTCACCACCGGGGCGTTCGGCATGTCCTGTTTGGCGGCCGGGGCTGATTCCGCGGACAACGCATCGCTCATCTTCGACAGGTCATGCAGCGGCGTCATGTTCGGTATTTCTGGCGCCGCATCCGGCGGGATCATTTCTGACCAGGTCAGGTCTTTCGGCTCGGCCGCCCATAGCGGCAGGGCGACCAGCATCAACAGCGCAAACAGAGCGCGGGGCATGTTCAACGTCCTCACAGGCGGATCGACAGGCCATCGGCCAAGGATTGGCGATAAGCACGCCAGGCCGGCACGCTGCCCATCAGCAGCGCGGCGATCAGGATGCCACCGAGCAGCGTCCATTCATATTCGCTCGGCCAGGCCAGCGGCAGGTACAAGCCGTAATTCGACTGCACGTAACCTTGCGCCACGGCGATGCCCACATACAGCAGCGCCACGCCGGCAATCACTCCCGACAGTGCCAGGGCAAACGCTTCCAGCACCAGTAAAGTCGCAATATGCCATGGCCGCGCGCCCACCGAACGCAGAATCGCCATCTCGCGGCGCCGCTCGTTGAGGCTGGTGAGAATCGCCGTGAGCATGCCGATCAACCCAGTCAGCACCACGAACAGCGAGACGACGAACAAGGCTTTTTCCGCTGTACTCATCAAACTCCACAACTCCTGCAACGCCACGCCCGGCAGGATCGCCAGCATCGGTTCGCCACGGAATTCGTTGATTTCACGTTGCAGCGCGAAGGTCGAAATCTTGTTGTTAAGGCCGAGCATGAACGCGGTGATCGCTTGCGGCGTCAGGTCCATGTTGCGCGCCTGATCGGCGCTGATCCGGCCGTTACCACGCGCCGGTACGCCGTTGTGCCAGTCGATGTGGATCGCTTCCATGCCGCCGAGGCTGATGTGCAGCGTGCGGTCTACCGGGGTGCCGGTACGTTTGAGAATGCCGACCACGGTGAATGGTTTGTCGTCATGTTTGACCAGGCTGATCGCCGCCACACCATGGGCCAGCACCAGTTTGTCGCCGAGTTTGTAGTGCAGCGCATCGGCCACTTCGGCACCGAGCACCACTTCGAACGGGTCGCTGGCGAAGGCGCGGCCGTCGGCCAGTTCCAGGTGCTGTTGATGACCGTACTGGTAGTGCTCGAAGTACGCCTCGGTGGTGCCCATCACCCGATATCCGCGATGGGAATCGCCCAGGGACATCGGGATCGCCCACTTCACTTTCGGGTTGTTGGCGAAGTGCTCGAAGCTGTCCCAGCGGATGTTGTTGGTGGCGTTGCCGATGCGGAACACCGAGTACAACAGCAGGTTCACCGAACCGGAGCGTGCACCGACAATCAGATCGGTGCCGCTGATGGTACTGGCGAAACTGGCCTTGGCTTCGGTGCGTACCCGCTCCACCGCCAACAGCAGGCAGACCGACAGGGCGATGGCGAACGCGGTGAGGATCGCGGTGAAGCGACGGTTAGCCAGGCTGGCCATGGCTAGACGAAACAAATACATCTCAAACCTCGGACGGAGTGGCGGCGCGATTGAGATCGGCCAGCGACAGGTGGCGATCGAACAGCGGCGCGAGGCTCTGGTCATGGCTGACGAACAGCAGGCTCGAGCCGGCTTCACGGCATTCGGCGAATAGCAGGCGAATGAAGTTTTCGCGAGCGTCGTAGTCCAGCGCCGAGGTCGGTTCGTCGGCGATCACCAGCTCCGGCTGACCGATCAACGCACGTGCGGCGGCGACCCGTTGCTGCTGGCCGATGGACAGCGAATCGGCGCGGCGGCCCAGAATGTTTTCATCCTTCAGGCCCAGATGGGCTAGCAGGGTGGCGGCAGCTTGATCGACGCTGCCGTGGCGCTGTTTCGCCCGCTCGGCGCGCAGTTTCGAGAAGTGGCAGGGCAGTTCGACGTTCTCCCGCACTGACAGAAACGGCAGCAAGTTGAACTGCTGGAAGATATAGCCGGTGTGATCGACCCGGAAGTGGTCGCGAGCACCGGCCGAGAGTTCGGTCAGCTCCTGGCCCAGCAGGCGAATGCTGCCGCGATCAGGCTTTTGCACACCGCCGAGCAGGCCGAGCAGGGTGGTTTTGCCGCTGCCGCTGGGGCCCTTGAGGAACAGCGTTTCACCAGGTTCCAGGCGAAACGCCGGAATGTCCAGCAACGGCGGATGCCCGGGCCAGCTGAAGCCCAGGTCGGACAGTTCGATGAGTGCTTGGGTCATATCGCCGATTTCATGGGATTTGGGTACTTGTCTCGACTTCACATTCAACACCAACCCCTTGTGGGAGATTCTATGGTTGAGGGGAAGCCCTCAACTGACTTTCGGTTGGTATTCGTCCTGCCCCTTTAGCAGAGCGAATACCACCCGAGCGAGCTTTCGAGCCAGCATCACCAATGCTTGAGTCGTGCTGAAACCCCGAGCTCTTTGTTCTTGATAAAAATCTTTCCAGGCCTCGGTGCGACTCGCCGACATTGCCGCATTGTGCAGCAGCCGCCGAGCTTCCGGGTCACCGCGCTTGGTCAAACTGCGGCGGCCATCTTTTTGCCCCGATTTTGATACCCGCAAATCCATTCCCAGAAAGGCGATAAAAGCATCCGCGTTTCTGAAGTCACCCCTCTGAAACGCCGTGATCAAACGCGCTCCTGTCAAAAAACCAATGCCTTCCACTTTCAGGCAGCGTTTTAACTGGCCCAGCAAACCGGCTTCTTTGAGCTGATCGTTGATCGTCTTCTCGATCAGCATCTCAAGCTGTTGCATGGACTTCACTTGTTCGGCAAAAGCGGTCTTGAGCAGCGGCTCATTGGCCCAGCTTTGCACCAGGCCGACCCTTGCCTGGACCAACGCCGCCCGGCGGCGGAAAAGACCCAGAAGCTGGCGGTATAGCGGGGATGGCGGGGTCCATGGGTGAAGCTCTTCATGTTCATTTTTCAGATACCGAGCAAGCAGCTTGGCATCCAGTGCATCAGTTTTGGCGCGGACCTTCACACCTTCGCGGTAATGCTTGAGTTCATAGCCGCCCACCATGTAAATCACGCATCCGGCCTCGTAGGCCAGATCGGCGAACTCCAAGTGGTAGATATTGGTGGCTTCGACGGCAATGGCCACCGTACTCGGCAAGGCCTTCAACCACTTCTTGATGGCTGTTTTGTTGTTGGGAATCTCTTCAAGCAGGCTCAGTTCGGCGTGATAAATCACCAACTCATTCTTGGCGACATCCACGCCCACGATCGGCTTTGAAGCAGAAACCGGCATTGCCATAGGATTTCCTCCGGGATATGGTTTTAAGCACTTGAAGGGCTCACCCAGGGGCGCAGGCTTGTTCCTATCGTCGGTCTAGGCCAGATGCATTCTTTATCGGCGCTTGGGTGAAAGGAGGAGGGGCGAACTCTCCCACGGTCTGTACTGCGTCAACAGTCAGAATCGAGCCTTGTCCCTTCTCCTCCCTTCAAGTCCTACCATACAAGCGAGCCTGATCGCGATAAGGCCGTTACTTTCAACATGGATGTCGACTGTTCGGCTGCTATCGCGAGCAGGCTCGCTCCCACAGGAGATCTTCGGTGAGTTTAGAATTTCAGGGCGGCAGCCTTGGCCGTCACTTCAACTCCTTGCTGACCGCTCGGGCTGATCAGTTGTACCTGAATTTTCTGGGTGGCCGGGAATGTGTTGAAAAGATTCGCCAGGTCCAGGGTCTTCAGCGCGCCTGGGGCCGAACAGCTGAATTGGTAATGGGCGTGGATCTCACTGTGGTCGTGGTGATGCTCGTGACCGTCCTTGTCCGCTTCGTCGTGGTCATCGTCGGCATCCGGCTTGTCACCGAACAGCGGGCTTTCCAGTTCCTGGGTCGCGATCACGCAACCGGCGGCTTTCGGCAGGTTGAACAGCACCAGTGGTTTTTCCAGCTGGGCACGGGCGGCGGCGACTTTGGCCTTGTCGGCATCGGTGGTGGCGGCGTGTTCGAAACCCACCAGGTTCATCGCCGGGCTTTCCAGCTCCAGCTCCAGGGTCTGGCCATCCAGCGCCGCGTTCAGGCGACCGACGCCATGTTCGTGGGCGCTGAGGCTGCCGTGCTCATGATCAAGTTCATCGGCAGCATGGGCGACAGCCAGCGGCAACAAGGCAAACGGCAAAGCGAACAACAAACGGCGCATGGCGGGTCTCCGAAAAGTAAAATGAAAGATTTGTTATGTAATCTTATAACGAAAGTGCCGAGAGTTTGACCGTCTGCTTGGCGTTGCGCAAGACCCATGGGAGCATGCGAGTCAGGTATGTGCAGGAGCAGACTTATGTTGCGAATACGCGGAAGCATCGGCGACTGGCCGGTGGATTTGACCCTGGAACTGGATGAGGGCGACTGGGCGCAGCTCGGTGCGCAGTTACAGGCTGCAAAACCCGAGGCGAGTGCGACACCGGCCAAACCGGTGAATCAGGATGATGCGCTGTGGCAGATCGCCAAAGAATTGCTGCGCAAGGCCGGGCAATTGAGTGGGCCGGATTTGCTGGAGCAGTTGGAAGGGCTGACTGGCAGTGCCGCGGCGGGCAAGCGCTTGTTGGTGCGCTTGCGTCACTGCGCAGACGTCAAAGTGGTGAGCGGCGGGGATACGCCGCTCTACAGCTGGATCGAGTAAGCCGCAAAAAATCTTAATAGAGCGCGGCAAACAACTTGCGACGGTACGTGGTCACCAGCGGGTGATCGTTGCCCAGCAGATCGAACACTTGCAGCAAGGTCTTGTGTGGCAAGCCTTCGCTGTAGCTGCGATTGCGGATGAACAGCTTCAGCAACGCGTCCAGCGCAGCGTCGTATTGCTGACGGGCCAGTTGCTGGATCGCCAGTTGGTAGACCGCCTCATCGTCCTGCGGATTTTTCGCCAGGCGCGCTTTCAGGTCGGCCGCATCCGGCAAGTCCTTGGCCTGGCCGAGGAACTGGATCTGCGCCTTGGCGCCGGCCAGCGCGGCCTTGTGCTCATCGCTCTTGACTGCGTCGAGCACGATTTGCGCTTCACCCAGTTCGCCGCGCTCGGTGAGGCAGCGGGCGTAGAGGATCAGTGCCTTGGCATTGGTGTTGTCTTCAGTCAGCAGTACTTTGAGCGTGGCTTCGGCGTCGGCGAAACGACCGTCATCGAACAGCGTCTGAGCTTGCTCGAACGGGTCGGCAGCTGCCGGCGGCGGCATCTGTACGTGCGGCTCAAGCATCGTGCGGACTGCGGATTCCGGCTGCGCACCGGCAAAACCGTCCACCGGCTGACCATCCTTGAACAGCACCACGGTCGGCAAGCTGCGAATGCCGAAGCGCGCAACAATGTCTTGCTCGATGTCGCAGTTGACCTTGGCTAGCAGCAGCTCGCCCTGATAGCTCTCGGCGATGGTTTGCAGCATCGGCATCAAGGCCTTGCACGGCGCACACCATTCGGCCCAGAAATCCACCAGCACCGGCTTGTGGAAAGAGTTCTCGATCACCGACTGGTCGAAATCGGCAGTCGTGGCATCGAAAATGTACGGCGTTTCCTGACTCATGGGGGATCTCGTAAAAGCGTGGATGGGTCAACTATACGGCTTGGTGGGGGGCGGCTGAAAGCGGGGTGACCATTGAGTGATGGCTTGCCCGCGAAGCTTTTAGCAACGCCGCGCATGGTAAAGGCTCACATGCCGAAACTCTTCGGGTTCGGCCAGATCCGGCAAGGTCATCGCCTCCAGCATCTCGATGCGCCGATACAACGGATGGCGAAAATCCCGTACCCGCGAATCCGCCACCAACGCCTCCCGGCCACGGCTGAGAAACTCATCGAGCAGCGGCAGATTTTCCCGGTCGTACAACACGTCGGCCACCAGAATCAGATCAAACCGATCCGCTTCGGCGAAAAAATCAGTTGAGTAGCGCAGGGGCACATTATTGAGTTCGGCATTCGCTCGGCACGCGGCAATCGCCAGCGGGTCGAGGTCGCAGGCCACCACTTCCAGCGCCCCGGCCTTCACCGCCGCAATCGCGGCCACCCCGGAGCCGGCGCCGAAATCCAGCACTCGCTTGCCTTCGACCCATTGCGGATACTCAGCGAGATAACGGGCCACGGCCAAGCCACTGGCCCAGCAGAAACTCCAGTACGGTGGCTCGTGAAGAATGCGCCGGGTTTCTTCCGGGCTGAAGGCGCGGTCCATATTGTCGCCGTCGATCAGCCAGAGTTTCAGCTCGGTGCCCGGTAATTCACAGGCGACAAGCTGTGCATCCCCGAGCAGTTCACCCAACGCGTGTTGCAGGTCGAGCGGTGCAATCATGGCGCTTTGACGAATTGCAGCTGACCCAGCGCCTGGGTCGTTGGCTGAGTGATGATTTGTGCCGGTAGATGCAGAATCAACTGCCCGGACTGGCTGGCGCGGCCGCGCAGTTCAACGCGAGCGCCAACCGGGAAGGATTCAGGGTTGAATCGCAGGCGAAATGGCAACACCTGATTGGTGCCGATCAGGTTGGCACTGGCGAGCAATTGTTGCGGGCGATCCTTGTCGTCGATCACCAGCAGCGCCAGTTCGACTTCGGCATCGGCCGGCACGCCCAGCAGGGTGCCGCTGATTTCACGTTGGTAAGCCGGCAGCGGGCCGAGCTCGACAGACGCCTTGGCTTTCTTCTGCGCCTGTTGTGGCGCTGGGCCTGGTGTTGGTGGCTGGGGCTTGGGTGCATCGCTGCCACAGGCCACCAGCAGGCTGAAAAGACTGAGCAAAACGAGCGGTCGTAACGGCATTGGCGGCTCCAGTAAATGAAATCCATAGACAGCCAGTCTGTATACCGCAAACCCTATGGCTTGTCTTGCCATGGGGATGCGCTACCATGGCCCTCCCATTTTTTGTTGCCAGCCACCATGCACTGTCCCTTCTGCGGTGCCAACGACACCAAGGTCATCGACTCGCGTCTGGTCGCCGAGGGCGAACAGGTGCGCCGCCGGCGTGAATGCCTGGCCTGCGGCGAACGTTTCACGACGTTCGAAACCGCTGAACTGGTGTTGCCGCGCCTGATCAAAACCGACGGCAGTCGCCAGCCGTTCGACGAAGAAAAACTGCGTGCCGGCATGCAGCGGGCGCTGGAGAAGCGCCCGGTGAGTGTCGAGCGCCTCGAATCGTCGCTGGTGCACATCAAGCACAAGCTGCGCGCCACCGGCGAGCGCGAGGTCAAATCCCTCGTGGTCGGCGAACTGGTGATGGCCGAGCTGAAAAAACTTGATGAAGTCGCCTATATCCGCTTCGCTTCGGTGTATCGACGCTTCCAGGACCTCAACGAGTTCCGCGAAGAGATCGATCGCCTCGCCCGTGAACCGGTGAAAGAATGACCACCTCCCCCGAACTTGCCATCCTCGATGCGCATTACATGGCCCGCGCCCTGGAACTGGCGCGCAAAGGTCATTACACGACACACCCCAATCCGCGGGTTGGCTGTGTGGTGGTGCGTGACGGGCAGATTGTCGGCGAAGGCTGGCATGTGCGCGCCGGCGAGCCCCATGCCGAAGTCCACGCGCTACGCGCCGCTGGTGACAAGGCACGGGGCGCCACGGCTTACGTGACCCTCGAACCGTGCAGCCACCACGGCCGTACGCCGCCCTGCGCCGATGCGCTGGTGAATGCCGGTGTGGCGCGCGTCGTTGCGGCAATGCAGGACCCGAACCCGGAAGTCGCCGGTCGCGGCCTGCAACGTCTGGCCCAGGCCGGCATCGCCACTGAAAGCGGCGTGCTGGAAGGCGAGGCGCGCAAACTCAATGAAGGCTTCCTCAAACGCATGGAACACGGCTTGCCGTTCGTGCGGGTCAAGTTGGCGATGAGCCTCGACGGCCGCACGGCGATGGAAAGCGGCGAGAGCCAGTGGATCACCGGCCCGGCGGCGCGTTCGGCGGTACAGCGGCTGCGCGCCCAGGCCAGTGTGGTGCTGACCGGCGCGGATACGGTGCTCGCGGACAACGCGCGGTTGACCGTGCGTGCCGATGAATTGGGCCTGGACCCTGAGCAAACAGCCTTGGCCATGAGTCGTCCACCGCTGCGCGTGCTGATCGACGGTCGCCTGCGGGTGCCGCTGGACGCGCCGTTCTTCAAGGCTGGCCCGGTACTGGTCGCCACGTGCATGGCGATCGAAGAACAATATGCCAACGGTCCGGAATGCCTGATCGTGGCCGGCGACGATGGCTTGGTCGACCTGCACAAACTGTTGGTTGAGCTTGCTGCCCGTGGCGTCAACGAGGTGCTGGTCGAGGCCGGCCCGCGTCTGGCCGGGGCCTTTGCTCAGCAAGGGCTGGTGGATGAGTTCCAGATCTTCATCGCCGGCAAGTTCCTGGGCTCCACGGCGCGACCGCTGCTGGACTGGCCGCTGGAGCAAATGAAAGACGCACCCGAATTGAAAATCACCGAAATCCGCGCGGTTGGCGATGACTGGCGAGTCATTGCCATCCCTCTGCCAGCGGCCAGCGTATAATTCCCGACTGCGGCCCAGACGGCCCTGTTCTCGAGGAGGACTCCATGTTTACCGGCATCATCGAATCCATCGGCAGTATTCGTGCATTGACCCCAAAAGGCGGAGATGTGCGGGTTTACGTCGAAACTGGCAAGCTCGACTTGAGCGACGTCAAACTGGGCGACAGCATTGCCGTCAACGGCGTGTGCCTGACCGCGGTTGAACTGCCGGGCAATGGTTTTGCAGCAGACGTCAGTCGCGAAACCCTCGACTGCACCGCCATGAATGACCTCAAAAGCGGCAGCCCGGTCAACCTGGAAAAAGCCCTGACGCCGACCACCCGCTTGGGCGGGCATCTGGTCAGCGGTCACGTCGACGGTGTCGGCGAAGTGGTCTCGCGCACCGACAATGCCCGCGCCGTGGAATTTCGCATCCGCGCGCCGAAAGAACTGGCCAAGTATATCGCCCATAAAGGTTCGATCACCGTCGACGGCACCAGCCTGACGGTGAACGCGGTCGATGGCGCCGAATTCCTGCTGACGATCATTCCGCACACCCTGAGCGAAACCATCATGGCTTCTTACAAGCCAGGTCGCCGGGTGAACCTGGAAGTGGACTTGCTGGCACGTTACCTGGAGCGCCTGTTGCTGGGCGACAAGGCTGCTGAGCCAACATCCGGCAATATTACTGAAAGCTTTCTGGCCGCCAACGGCTATCTCAAATCCTGACTCAAGGGGGTGCCTTGTGGCGCTCAATAGCATCGAAGAACTGGTTGAAGACATCCGCCAAGGCAAGATGGTCATCCTCATGGATGACGAAGACCGCGAGAACGAAGGCGACCTGATCATGGCCGCCGAATGCTGCAAGCCTGAACACATCAACTTCATGGCCAAGCACGCCCGTGGCCTGATCTGCATGCCGATGAGCCGCGAACGCTGCGAACTGCTCAAGCTGCCGTTGATGGCGCCCCGCAACGGTTCCGGTTTCGGCACCAAGTTCACCGTGTCCATCGAAGCCGCTGAAGGCGTGACCACCGGTATCTCCGCCGCCGACCGTGCGCGCACCGTGCAGGCTGCCGCCGCCAAAGACGCCAAGGCTGAAGACATCGTCAGCCCCGGCCACATCTTCCCGTTGATGGCCCAGGCCGGCGGTACGTTGGCCCGCGCCGGCCACACCGAAGCGGCTTGCGACCTGGCACGCATGGCCGGTTTCGAACCGAGCGGTGTGATCTGCGAAGTGATGAACGACGACGGCACCATGTCCCGTCGCGCCGAACTCGAAGCGTTTGCCGCCGAACACGATATCAAGATCGGCACCATTGCCGACCTGATTCACTACCGGATGATCCACGAACGTACCGTTCAGCGGATTGCCGAGCAGCCGCTGGATAGCGAACTGGGCCAGTTCAACCTGGTGACCTACCGTGATTCGGTGGAAGGCGACGTGCACATGGCCCTGACCCTGGGCACCGTATGCGCCGAAGAACCGACCCTGGTTCGGGTGCACAACATGGACCCGCTGCGTGACCTGTTGATGGTCAAGCAACCGGGTCGCTGGAGCCTGCGCGCCGCGATGGCCGCGGTTGCCGAGGCTGGCAGTGGCGTGGTGCTGTTGCTCGGTCACCCGCTCGACGGCGACGTGTTGCTGGCGCACATCCGCGAAACCGCCGACCACAACGCGGTGAAAAAACCGACCACCTACAGCATCGTCGGTGCCGGTTCGCAGATCCTTCGCGACCTTGGCGTGCGCAAAATGCGCCTGATGAGTGCGCCGATGAAATTTAATGCGATATCCGGTTTCGATCTGGAAGTTGTAGAATACGTGCCCTCCGAATAAGACACCGGGTTCTGTCCTCGTTGTTCACTTAAGGCATGTTTGATTTACTGTGGCGAGGGAGCTTGCTCCCGCTTGGGTGCGCAGCGCCCACAAGAGGGGCCGCTACGCAGCCCAACGGGAGCAAGCTCCCTCGCCACAACGATTTGCAAGTGAACACCGATGCGTGATTTCCGGCGTTGTATTCGCGGTTCAAATATCACTGAGGGACGCGTAGAAAACGCGTCCCGGCTCTTTAAGAGATCTAACGAATGACCCTGAAGACCATCGAAGGTACCTTCATCGCCCCTAAAGGCCGCTACGCTCTGGTAGTAGGCCGTTTCAACAGCTTCGTCGTTGAAAGCCTGGTCAGCGGTGCAGTTGATGCCCTGGTTCGCCATGGCGTGAGCGAAAGCGACATCACCATCATCCGTGCGCCTGGCGCCTTCGAAATCCCGCTGGTTGCGCAGAAAGTCGCTCAGAAGGGCGAGTACGCGGCAATCATCGCTCTGGGCGCGGTCATTCGTGGCGGTACTCCGCACTTCGAATACGTGGCGGGCGAATGCACCAAGGGCCTGGCCCAGGTGTCCATGGAGTTCGGCGTACCGGTCGCTTTCGGCGTGCTGACCGTTGATTCCATCGAACAAGCCATCGAACGTTCCGGCACCAAGGCCGGTAACAAAGGTGCTGAAGCTGCCCTGTCCGCCCTGGAAATGGTCAGCCTGCTGGCGCAGTTGGAGGCCAAGTGATTAGCGACGATAGCGATCGTTTCAACCCGCGCGATCCAAAGCCTGCGGATGCCGGCAAGCCATCGAAAAGCGCTAAGCGTCGCGAAGCCCGTCAGCTCGCGACTCAGGCGCTGTACCAGTGGCATATGGCCAAGCAGTCGCTGAACGAGATCGAAGCGCAGTTCCGGGTCGATAACGATTTCACCGATGTCGACGGCGCGTACTTCCGCGAAATCCTGCATGGGGTTCCGCAGTTCAAGACCGAGATCGACACCGCGCTCAAGCCTTGCCTGGACTTGACCATCGAAGAGCTGGACCCGGTTGAACTGGCGGTTCTGCGCCTGTCCACCTGGGAACTGCTCAAGCGCGTCGACGTGCCGTACCGCGTTGTGATCAACGAAGGTATCGAACTGGCCAAGGTCTTCGGTTCCACCGACGGCCACAAGTTCGTTAACGGCGTACTCGACAAGCTGGCCCCACGTCTGCGTGAAGCTGAAGTGAAGGCGTTCAAGCGCTGATCGGCGCTTGGAATGTCGACACGAAGCCATGGGTGAGTTTGAGCTGATCCGCAATTTCTTTGCCGCCGCGCCTTGTGCGCAGGGCGGCGAAGGCGTTGCCCTCGGGATCGGCGACGACTGCGCCTTGCTGGCTGTTCCCCCCGGGGAGCAGTTGGCGATTTCCACCGACACGCTGGTGGCCGGTGTGCATTTCGCCGACCCTTGCGACCCGTTTCTGCTCGGTCAGCGCTCGCTGGCCGTGGCCGTCAGTGACCTGGCCGCCATGGGCGCCACCCCTGTTGCCTTTACCCTTGCCCTGACCTTGCCGAGCGGGACTTCCGATTGGCTGGAAGCTTTCGCCCGTGGTTTGAACCTCATGGCGCAGCATTGCCGTGTGGCACTGGTGGGTGGCGATACCACCCGTGGGCCGTTGAGCCTGACCATGACGGTATTCGGTCGGGTGCCGACCGGTCTGGCGTTGACCCGCAGCGGCGCACGGGCAGGCGATTTACTGTGTGTGGGCGGTGAACTGGGTAACGGTGCGGGCGCATTGCCGCTGGTGCTCGGCCAGCAGACGGCCGAGGCGGCTATCGCCGATCCGTTGCTGGCTCATTACTGGTCGCCGCAACCGCAACTGGCGCTGGGCCAGGCGTTGCGCGGCAGAGCCACTGCGGCGCTGGATATCTCCGACGGCTTGCTCGCCGACTGCGGGCATATTGCCCTGGCGTCGAACGTCGCGATTCAGGTGGAGCGCAGTAAGCTGCCGTTGTCCAAGGCGCTGCTGGCCTTGCTCGGTCAGGCTGGCGCTGAGCACGCCGCCCTGAGTGGTGGTGACGATTATGTGCTGGCCTTCACTTTGCCGCCCGCCGAGTTGCCATCGTTGCTGGCGGACGGCTGGCCGGTCCATGTGCTCGGGCAGGTTGTTGCAGGGCAGGGCGTGACATTGCTGGATGCCGACGGACACGACATCACCCCGTCAATCCGGGGTTATCAACATTTTCGGGAGACACCGTGACAGATCATCCCAAACAGGTCCCGGCAGAGTTCGTACCGCCGTCGGTCTGGCGCAATCCTTGGCATTTCCTGGCGTTCGGCTTCGGTTCGGGCACCCTGCCAAAAGCGCCGGGCACCTGGGGTTCGTTGGTGGCGCTACCCTTCATTCCGTTATGGCAGATGCTGCCCGATTGGGGCTATTGGCTGATGCTCGGCATCACCATGCTGTTCGGCTTCTGGCTGTGCGGCAAGGTTGCCGATGATTTGCGCGTGCACGACCACGAAGGCATCGTCTGGGACGAAATGGTCGGGATGTGGATCACCTTGTGGTTGGTGCCGGAAGGTTGGTATTGGTTGCTGGCGGGGTTCCTGATGTTCCGCTTCTTCGACATCCTCAAGCCCTGGCCGATTCGCTGGATCGACCGGCATGTGCACGGTGGCGTCGGGATCATGCTCGACGATGTACTGGCCGGGGTGTTTGCGTGGTTGGGGATGCAAGGGCTGGTGTGGCTGTTCGCCTGAAGGCTGCAGTTGAGGACAAAAGATGGCTCGCTGGTTGATGGTGATGGTGTTCGCGACGTTTTGCTCGCTCGCCCGGGCGGAGGATGCACCGAAGACGCCATCCGTGATTCACCTTGCCAGCGAAGCCTGGGAAGACTTCACCGCCGCCGATGGTCAAGGTTTGGGCTGGGACGTGTTGCGCGAAGTGTTCGAGCCGGCGGGTGTCAAACTGGATATTCGAATCGAACCGTACACGCGGGCCACGGGCCTGGCACAGCGTGGCGAAGTGGACGCCTGTGTCGGTGCCTATCGGGATGAAGTCAGCGATGTGCTCTATCCGCGCTGGAGTTTCGATACCGACCCGATCTATGCACTGGGCCTGGCCAGCAATCCTGCACCGACCCCGGAAACCCTGGGCAATTATCGATTGGCTTGGGTACGCGGCTACAAGTACCAGGCTTACCTGCCCAACGTGCAGCGCTATAACGAAGTCGCGCGGCGTACCGGGATTCTGTCGATGCTGACCCACAACCGCATCGACTACTACATCGACGCGCTGACCGAAATCGATTACATCGCCAGCCGAGCCAAGGACCCGTCGCAGTTTCGTCGTACGCACATCGCGGACTTGCCACTGTACCTGTGCTTCGCCGATACCCCTGGGGCCCGGCAACTGATGGCGCTGTTCGATCAGCGTATGGCATTGCTGGTAAAAAGTGGCCAGCTGAAACCGATTTTTGCCAAGTGGAAACAGCCGTACCCATTCGTTGCAAACAGAATGCAGCCTTTGTAGCCGCTGGCGAAGCCTGCGTTCGGCGGCGAAGCCGTCGTAAATTCAGGCGCTGCGGTATGTCAGATTGACCGAGTCGACAGGTTTCACGACGGTTGCGCCGCCGAACGCAGGCTGCGCCCTGCTACAGGGATGTATCGCGTCGACCCGATGATCAAACTTATTGATCGTTATGCCCCATAATTCAGCCTAAGCGTCTGTAGGAACGTGCTGTTACAATGCCGCCTCTGCGAATCTTCAGTACTTATAGATCAGGAGCACACCGGTGCCTGTCGTTTTTGTCGCCGCTTCCAAGCTGCCAACGCCTTTTGCGCAATTCACCATGCATGGCTTTCTCGATGAAGAGAACGGGCGCGAGCACGTAGTACTAAGCCTGGGTGAATTTGCCGACGGTGCTCCGGTACTCGGCCGGTTGCACTCCGAATGCCTGACTGGCGATGCCTTGTTCAGCCAGCGTTGCGACTGCGGTTCGCAACTCGAGGCAGCCCTGCAGGCGATCGCCCGTGAAGGCCGTGGCGTGTTGCTCTACTTGCGTCAGGAAGGTCGCGGCATTGGCCTGCTGAACAAGATCCGCGCCTATGAATTGCAGGATGGTGGCGCCGATACCGTTGAAGCCAACGAACGCCTGGGCTTCGCCGCCGACCAGCGCGACTACGCCATGTGCCTGCCGATGCTGGAACACCTGGGCGTGAAGTCCCTGCGTCTGATGACCAACAACCCACGCAAAGTCAAAGCCTTGACCGACATGGGCATCGTGGTCGCCGAGCGCGTGCCGTTGCACACCGGCCACAACCCGCATAACAAACTCTATCTGGCCACCAAGGCCAGCAAGCTCGATCACATGATGGGCAACGAGCACCAGGGCGAGGTTGACCGGGCGTGACCCGCGGTCAGGTACGGCGGCGACTGTCCGTCAACTGGTGGCAATACCTGGCCCTGGCCTTGATGCCATTGTTCGTGATCAACGGCGTATTCGGCCAAAGCGAGGCAATTGTGCCGGTGCTGGCCATGCCATTGTTCATCGCCGGTGTGGCGTCGATGTTTGTCAGCCTGAAGTTTTTTGGCGGCTACAAACATGCGCTGATCGCCACGCAGAAAGCCCTCGATACCCCTGAAGAACCCGCTGCCTGGATCGCCCTGGCCGCGAAGCGGCGCATCGCGTTTCTGGTCGCCGGCCTGCCCGCCTGGATCGGTGCACTGGCAGTCTTCGTTGGTCTGGAAGCCGTGCCGCTGATGCTGTTGGCGTTGTCGACTGCGGTGCTGTTCTACCTCTACCGTATCCCGCGTCAACTCGCCTGATGCGCAGCCTGTGGCTGGCAGTTTTGTTGTTGGCTGTCAGCATCTCGGCCGCCGCGGTCGAACGGGTCGTCAGTCTGGCACCGTCGCTGTCTGAAATCGTCATTGAGCTGAACTCGACTGACCTGCTGGTCGGTGTGCTGGATGCCGGTGAACGTCCTGCCGAGCTCAAAGGCATTCCGTCCGTGGGCAGCTACGGTCAGTTGGACATGGAGCGATTGCTCAGCCTCAAGCCCGATTTGTTGCTGCTTTGGCCGGGCAGTGTGGGGCCGGCTCAGCGGGAACAGCTCAAACGGCTGAACATTCCCACCTATGTTGCAGACCCCCACAACCTCGAACAACTTACCGCCCAGATTGAAGTGATCGCTACGCAACTTGGCCGGCCGGAGCGGGGCGTTTCATTGGCCGAAAATCTGCGTCAGCGCTTGAATTCCCTGCGTCAGCGCTATCGACGGGATGAACCGCTACGGGTGTTTTACCAGGTCTGGGATCGGCCGCTGTACACCGTGGGCGGCGGTCAGATCATTAGCGATGCGCTGCAGGTATGCGGGGCGCGCAACGTGTTTGGCGACCTGACACAGCCTGCACCGCAGGTCAGTGTGGAGGCGGTGTTGCAGCGCAATCCCGAGGTGATCCTGGCCAGTGACCAGGCGCAACTCGATGCGTGGAAAGCCTGGCCTCAGGTAACGGCGGTGGTGCAGGGGCGATTGTTGCTGGTGACGAACAAAGGCCTGGAACGGCCGAGCGGGCAGATGATCGAAGCGACTGCCAAGTTGTGCCAGTTGATCGCGCCCGACCTCTAACCTGTGGCGAGGGAGCTTGCTCCCGTTGGGCTGCGAAGCGGCCCCAAAACCTGCCAGCGAGTTCTATTCAGGTGGGCCGTATCAGCTTGGATTGCGGCTGCTACGCAACCGAGCGGGAGCAAGCTCCCTCGCCACAGTGATCGGGTGACGGCTTCAGATATCCGGCATCCAGGTCACCCCGAACATCCACGCCCGGCCTTCCTCGCGATACCCATACTGACTGCCGTCATGGCTGTACAACGCCCGGCTGTAGCCCTTGTCCAGCAGGTTATCGACCTTCAACTCCAGCTTGATCTCGCGATTCAGCTCCCAACTGCTACGCAACCCCAGCAACGCATACCCGCCTAACGGTTGCTGGTTGTTCTCATCGTCATAACTGCTGCTCACCGCTTGCCAACTGGCGCCGAGGCCCAGTCGATCGAACTGTCGGTCGAGGTCCAGGCTCAGGGTTCGCCGTGCGCGGCGGGCGAGGGTGTGGTCGCTGTCGCGATCCCGTGGGTCGATGATCGCTACGCCGAGGTTGCTCTGCCAGCCAAACAACTCTTGTTTTAAAGCGGCTTCGAAACCATTGATGCGCGCCGAGGCGACATTCGCCGGGCGGTTGTTGCTGCCGAAAATAATCGCGTCTTCAAGATCGGTGCGGTACAGCGAGGTTTCCAGGCGACTGTTCTGCGTCAGTTGGCTACGCCATTGCAGCTCGTAGCTTTTCGAGGTTTCGGGTTTCAGGTCGGGGTTACTGAAATCCGGGTAATACAGGTCGTTGAAGGTCGGTGCGCGGAAGCCTTCGCTGTAGGTCAACAGCACGTCGTTATCCGGATTCAGTGGCAGGGTGAAGGTGCCGCTCCAACTGTTCTGGCCACCGAACTGCTGGTTCTGGTCGCGGCGCAGGCCCAGTTCGGTGGAGAAGCTGTCGGCCTGATAGCGATGCTGGATAAATGCCGCACGGTTCCAGCGGCTGTCTTCATCGAACGCTGTGCTGCTGTTGATTCGGTCTTCGTACCAGTCTCCGCCGAGGATCAGGCTATTGCGCTCATCAACGCTCAGGTCGTTCTGCCAGTTCACCGAGTCGCGGTAGGTGTTGAACACGCTGCGCTCATCGCTGAGCTTGTCGAGCGTCTTCTCACGGTTTTCGCCGTGGCCGAACTCGACGCGGGTTTTCCACTGGTCATTGATTCGCGCGTCGACGTAACTGCTGACGCTGCTCACCGTGAACTCGCTGTAGGGCTGTTGCTGGAGCGACTCGAACGTGTTCATGTCGAAGCGACCGAACGGATTGTCGAACGCGCTTTTGCCTCGGTTATCCAGCAGGTTGGCGCCGATCTCAAGGTCATCGTTGAGCGCATGACTCAGGCTTAAACTGACCGATTTATTGCGGTATTCGTCGTGATCGCCGTCGCTGGGGTAAGACTCGCGGGTGCGATTGATGCCTGCGGTTTCATCGAGGCTGGCACCGAGATTGAAGTGTGTCTGCCCATCGCCGCCAGACAATCCAAGGCTGCGCTCCCAGGTCTGATTGCTGCCAACCCCCACGTGCATGCGGGGTTGCAAGCCCTGTTCGCCACCACGGCGGGTGAAGATCTGGATCACCCCGCCAATCGCATCGCTGCCGTAAATCACTGAGCGCGAACCACGCAGCACTTCCACGCGCTCGACCTGTTCGATGTTGATGTGTTGCAGGTTGCTGTCGCCGGAGGTCGAGTTGCCGATGCGCTGGCCATCGACCAGCACCAGGCTTTGCGCCGACTTGGTGCCGCGAATGTAGACTCCCGGCAAACTGCCGCGCCCACCGGTTTGCCCGACCTGTACGCCCGGTACCCGGCGCAGCAGGTCAGTGACACTGCCAGGTTGCAGGCGGTCGATGTCTTCGCGGGTGAACACGGTGTTGGCGGCGCTGCTGTCATTGCGCGCCTCGACCTGGCGGTTGGCGCTGATCAGTACGTCCGACAGTTTCAGGGCTTGATCGCGTTCGAAGGTGTCAGCCAGAAGTTGGCCGGCTGGCAGGAGCGTCAGCGTCAGGGCGAGGCGGGGGAGTTTCATGGGCAATCCGTTGGCGCTTTAAAGCGAGCACATTCTTGAGGCTGCACAAAACTCTGTGGGAGCGGGCTTGCCCGCGATGACGGAGTGTCAGTCAATGAATAAGTCGACTGTCATTCCGCTATCGCGGGCAAGCCCGCTCCCACAGGTTTTGTATATGTCTTAGAGGTTCAGCAGTTGCAGGCGCTGACGCACCGCCTCTTCGATCCCGGCCTCGTCCAGCCCGCATTCGGCCAGCATTTGCGCAGGCTTGGCGTGCTCTACATAGACATCCGGCAAGCCCAGGTGCAGCATCGACTTGAGGATGTTTTCGCGGGCGAGAAACTCGCTGACCGCGCCACCGGCGCCACCCATGATGGCGTTCTCTTCGATGGTCACCAGCAACTCGTGGCTGCCGGCGATTTCACGAACCAGTGCTTCGTCGAGCGGTTTGACGAAACGCATGTCGACTACTGTCGCATCCAGCTTCTCGGCGACTTTCAGCGCCTCGGCCAATTGCACGCCGAACACCAGCAGGGCGACATTGCTGCCCTGGCGGCGAACCACACCCTTGCCGATCTCGATCGGTTCGAGGTCTTTCTCGATCGGAGCATTCGGGCCGGTGCCACGCGGGTAACGCACCGCTGCCGGGCCGTTGTACAGGTGGCCGGTGCTGAGCATTTTGCGCAGTTCGTTTTCGTCGCTCGGGGTCATCACCAGCATGCCAGGGATGCACCGCAGGAACGACAGGTCGAAGCTGCCCGCGTGCGTCGGGCCGTCTTCGCCCACCAGGCCTGCGCGGTCGATGGCGAACAGCACGTCGAGGTTTTGCACTGCCACATCATGCACAAGCTGGTCGTAGCCGCGTTGCAGGAAGGTCGAATAGATCGCCACCACTGGTTTCGCGCCTTCGCAGGCCATGCCGGCAGCCAGGGTCACGGCGTGTTGCTCGGCAATCGCTACGTCGAAATAGCGCAGCGGGAAACGCTCGCTGAAGGCCACCAGGTCGGAGCCTTCCTTCATCGCCGGGGTGATCCCGACCAGGCGTGGATCGGCAGCAGCCATGTCGCACAGCCACTCACCGAACACACCGGAGTACTTCGGCCCGCCGGATTTTTTCGGCGTGGCGGCCGGAGCGTCCACAGGTTCGAGTTTGGTGATGGCGTGGTAACCGATCGGATCGACTTCCGCCGGGGCGAAGCCTTTGCCTTTTTTGGTGACCACATGCAGGAATTGCGGGCCTTTCAGATCGCGCATGTTACGCAGGGTGGCGATCAGGGTCGGCAGGTCGTGGCCGTCGATCGGTCCGATGTAGTTCCAGCCCAGTTCTTCGAACAGCGTGCCGGGAACCAGCATGCCTTTGGCGTATTCCTCGGTGCGACGGGCGATTTCCCAGGCACCGGGCAGGCGCGACAGGACCTTTTTGCTGCCTTCGCGCATGCTCGCGTAAGTGCGGCTGGAAAGGATTTTCGCCAGGTAGTTCGACAGCCCGCCGACGTTGCGCGAGATCGACATGTCGTTGTCGTTGAGGATCACCAACATGTTGGCGTCCACTTCCGGCGCATGGTTCAGCGCCTCGAAGGCCATGCCGGCGGTCAGTGCGCCGTCGCCGATCACCGCGATCGCCTTGCGATCACTGTTTTGCAGGCGGGCGGCAATCGCCATGCCCAGCGCTGCGCTGATCGAGGTGCTGGAGTGGCCGACGCCAAAGGTGTCGTACTCGCTCTCGGAACGACGCGGGAAGGCGGCAACGCCGTCCTTCTGGCGCAGGGTACTCATGCGCTCGCGACGGCCGGTGAGGATTTTGTGCGGATAGGCCTGATGACCCACGTCCCACACCAGCCGGTCGTCCGGGGTGTCGAAGACATAATGCAGCGCGATGGTCAGCTCGATCACGCCCAGGCCGGCACCGAAATGCCCACCGGTCTGGCCGACCGTGTAGAGCAGTTCCAGGCGCAACTCATCGGCCAGGGTTTCCAGCTCGGCTTCGCCTAACCGGCGCAGGCCGTCCGGCGTGTTGGCACGGTCGAGCAGGGGCGTGGTCGGGCGCTTGCGGGGAATCTCATGAAACGTCGTGGGCATCAGGCGAATCGTTATAGGTATAAAAGATGCGGCAGTTTACCTGATGCATCGCCCCCTGCCCACGCGTTGGTTTTTTTTGGCGGATACGCCGTCAGCTGCGCCGGTCGACGATATAACGGGCCAGGTCGCGCAACGGCTCGGCCGCCGCGTCAAACGGTCGCAGCGCGTGCAGGGCCTGGTCACGCAGTTCCAGTGCATAGGCCTTGGCCGCGTCAAGTCCGAGCAGGGCCGGGTAGGTCGGCTTGTCCCGGGCAATGTCGGCGCCCTGGCGCTTGCCGAGGGTTTCGGTGTCACTTTCGACGTCGAGAATGTCGTCCTGGACCTGAAATGCCAGACCGATGGCCTGTGCATAACTTTGCAGGGACTTCAGTTCGTCCTTCGCCGCACGACCGCTGGCCAGGGCGCCAAGCTTGACGCTGACTTCGATCAGCGCGCCAGTCTTGTGCCGGTGCATGTATTCAAGGGCTTTTTGATCGAGCTTCAGGCCCACCGAGCCAAGGTCGATGGCTTGACCGCCAACCATGCCCGCCGGGCCTGCCGCCAACGCCAGGGCGCTGACCATCTGCAGCCGGATTTCGGCGTCTGCCGAACTCAGGCGCGGGTCGAGCAGGGCGCTGAAGGCCAGGCTCTGCAAGCCGTCACCGGCGAGGATCGCGCAGGCTTCGTCGAATTTTTTATGGGTGGTCGGCTGGCCACGACGCAGATCGTCATCGTCCATGGCCGGCAAATCGTCGTGCACCAGCGAATAGGCGTGGATCAGCTCCACCGCACAAGCCGCGCCGTTGGCTTGCTCGGCCTTGCCGCCCAGTGCTTCACACGCGGCATAAGCCAGCAACGGACGCACGCGCTTGCCGCCGTTCATCACGCTGTAGCGCATGGCTTCGTAAAGGCGCGCGAGCTCGGGGCTCGGCGGGTTGAACAGGGTTTCCAGTGCCGCGTTGACACGAGCCTGGCTGGTCGCCGAATACGCCGCAATCATTCTGGCTGATCCGCGTCGAAGGGTTCCTCGGCCAACTCGCCATCACGCTCGAGCAGCACTTGAACCTTCTGCTCGGCCTGGGCCAGCGCCGCCTGGCAATCACGGGTCAGGCCGATGCCCTGCTCGAAAGCGGTCAGCGAGTCTTCCAGCGACAATTCGCCATTCTCCAGACGCTCCACCAGCGTTTGCAGGTCAGCGAGGGATTGTTCGAAATCCAGTGCAGCTTTTTTGCGGGCCATGGCGGCTATTTCCGGTTGACGTTAAACCGGCGCGACACTAGCAGACATGGGGGTTATGGGCAAATGAGCGGGGTCTATGACGCTGCAGTTTCCGGGTGAAAACACACCCTGTGGCGAGGGAGCCTGCTCCCGTTCGGCTGCGAAGCAGTCGCAAATTGCTGAATGCGGTATGGCTGACAAACGCACGTATGGTTTAGGGGACGCTTCGCAACCCAGCGGGGGCAAGCCCCCTCGCCACAGTGCGGTATCGATCATGATTAATGTGTTGAGTCATCGGGATAGCTGATTTGATATCGAGTACTGCGCCCGCCGCCGGGCAGGCGTTTCAGGCAGCCCTTTTCCAGCAGTTCGGCCAGATGACGGGTTGCGGTGGCTTTGGAAACCTTTGCCACTGCCTGGTATTGAGCGGCGCTGATGCCATTATCGAAACCTCGTTCCCCGCCATCGAGCAAGCGATTCAGTACTTTGGTTTGCTCGACCGACAGTCCGGATTCCCGATGCGCCTGCCAGAAACGCGCCTTGCCCAGTACCGACTCGATCCGCGTCATGGCTTGCTGCAAGCTGCGCAACAAGGTTTGCAGGAACCACTCCAGCCACTCGGTGATATCCAGCGTGGCTTTCTGGCTGGTTTCCAGCAATCGGTAATAGCCTGAACGATCATCCAGAATGCTCGCCGACATGGCGTAGAAGCGGATGGCCTGAGCCTCACCCTGAGCCAGGGCCAGATCAGTGATTGTTCGCGTCAGGCGACCGTTGCCATCGTCGAAAGGATGCAACGTCACGAACCAGAAATGCGCGACGCCGGCCCGCAGCAATGGGTCGAGGCCGACCTGATTTCGGCTGGCTTCAAACCAGGCCAGGAAGGTTTCGAGTTGTCGTTCAAGACCAAGGCGAGGCGGAGCTTCGAAGTGAACGGTCGGCCTGTCGAGTCGCCCCGAAACAACTTGCATCGGCTCGTCGCCGCGCAAGGCACCGACACGGATCGACCGGGCGGCGAGATCCGTGTCTTGCTCAGGAAACAGCCATTTATGCCAATCCAGCAATCGCACCAATGTCAGTGGCTCAGCGAAATGCCGGGTGGCATCGAGCATCAACTGCGCCAGGCCCTCACTGCGCTGGCTCACCTTACCGCCATTGACCAGGTCCAACCCCAACCGTCGCGCCAGAGAGGAGCGTACGGAGCCAACATTAAGCTGTTCACCCTCGATAGCGGACGAGGTCACGATGTTCTGCAACAACGCATCCAGTTCGTTTTGCGCGCTCAACGAACTGCCTACCGAACTGGCCATCCCCATCAACCGACCCTGCGCCTGAACGCAGTCGCGCAACAGTGGCGCCAAACGCTCCGCTTGCCATTGAAAGTTCGGCCAATCAGGCTGCTGCCAGATCCAGTGAGGTGCCATGGAGTCGGTACTCTTGGAGTGAGTGAGCCGATTAAAAATGCTATTCGGCTCATATAGTGAGCCGAATATGACGTCTATTCGGCTCACCGTCCAGTTGTCGGACAGCATGTCGCTCACATGCGGCTGCGATCGAATCGCACAGCATGTGGGTTGGCCAGGTCAATTGGTTAAAGCAAATGCGGGCTGTATTTTTCAGGCATTAAAAAGCCGGCTTGTGGCCGGCTTCTCGGGGACTGGCTTGGTTTATTTTTGGTAAACCGCGCCAGCCTTCAAAACGTACACCCGGATCTTGCGTCCGGCTGTGGGACTTGGCGAGAAAGTCATCTGCCTTGTCGGTGCGATCTGAGCCTTAGGAAGGGTCGATGCGCAAATGTGCGGCGCAGCATACTGATTTTTTTGAGGAATTCCCAGCTTGGCGTGTGGGGTAGAGCGATTGCGGCGAGGTGTAGCCGTTGCCGAAGGCTGCGTTCGGCTGCGAAGCAGTCGTAAACCCATCATTCACGGTATGGCTGAAACACCGCGGTGCAGGGGTATACGGCGCGCTGCGCAGCCGGACGCAGGCTTCGCCAGCGGCTACAGGATTGCATGCTTACAGGAAGGGCACCGACGGCCTGCGTTTATTGAGCGTCGACCACCAAAACACCCACCCCAATACCCTGATGTTCTGCTTGTCGATCTGCTCGGCGTTGAAAATCTCATCTGGATGCTCGGTTTTGTTGTAGCTGCGTAGCCGCAGCGCATTCCCCGGCATTCGGTGCAGGTACTTGATCCGCAGCATTCCGTCATGCTCGATCGCATAAATTTCTCCATCGATAACCTGTGTAAGCCCGCGATCGATGGCGAGGGTTGAACCGTCTTCAATCTTTTCGGCCATGCTGTTGCCGATCATATGGATGCAGATGGCATCCGCGTGGTTGATTTCCAGGGAGTCGAGGTGGCTGCGGGGCAGGCGGATGGATTGGGTGGGGTCTTCGATGACATGGGTTTTGCTGGACCCCGGGGCGGTGGCTGTTTCTTTGTAGAAGGGCAGTTCGACATCGGTGGGTTCTATTACCGTGTAGATGCCGCGGATGGCCTGGGCGTCGAAGGTGTTGCCGGATTCGTCGAGCAGGCGCAGGTGTTTGGAGTCTTTTGGGCCTTCGCCGGTTTTGAGCCAGTCGCTGTTTACTGACAGTAGTCTGGCGACCTCTTCCATGCGGTAGGCGGGCACACCGCGGGTGTACCAGTTATGGATGTTTTGCGCTTCCGTGTCGAAGAAAGCGGCAAATCCTGTCGTGGTGATGTTCGCTGCTTCGAGGAGCGCTTTAAACCGTGGGCCGCTAGTGTTCTTTTTCATAAACACGAGTTTACGGGCGCAGGATGGGGGTTTGAATAAACGATCCGTTCAAATTTCGAGGGAAATTTAAGACTGGATGTAAGACGCTTTTAGGGGAAATTAAACAAGAAAAAACCAAAGCAGTCGGGTGTTAAACGACACGTTTAAAAGAGGCATTGCAAGCCGCACAAAAAACCCCGGATCAACCGGGGTTCTTCTTGAAGCTTGGCGGCTGGAAGCTTAGTGCAGCTTCTCAGCCTTTATAGGCAGCAACCGACTTGGTGATGGCGTCGCGGGCGGCATCTGCGCCGGCCCAGCCTTCGATCTTCACCCATTTGCCTTTTTCGAGATCTTTGTAGTTCGCGAAGAAGTGCTCGATCTGCTGAATCAGCAGTGGAGGCAGGTCGGTGTATTCCTTCACGTCGACGTACAGCTGGGACAGCTTGTCGTGTGGAACCGCGATCACTTTGGCATCGCCGCCACCGTCGTCGGTCATGTTCAGGATGCCGACTGGACGCGCGCGGATCACCGAACCTGGAGCAACCGGGTAAGGGGTCACGACCAGCACGTCGAGGGGATCACCGTCGTCAGCCAGGGTGTTCGGGATGTAACCGTAGTTGGCCGGGTAGAACATCGGGGTGGCCATGAAACGGTCAACGAACAGGCAATCGCTGTCTTTGTCGATTTCGTATTTGATCGGCGCGTGGTTGGCCGGGATCTCGATCGCGACGTAGATGTCGTTCGGCAGGTCTTTGCCAGCCGGAATCTTGCTGTAGCTCATTGGGCGGTGCCCCCGTTAGTTGACCAAAAACACTTGGCCGGATTGACCAAAAAGTGGCGGCGATTATAGGCATATTCTGCCGACGATGCCATGCGCCAGAGGTCGTAGAGACCTAGTGGTGTGCCTGATAGACCGGATCTTCGGCCTGAAGTTGCCGCAGTCTCGAAAGTGGATCCTGCCGGTAAAACAGCTTCAACTGCTCGTAAACCCGAGGATACGCCTCGTGCAGCAAATCCGGGGCGCTGAAGAAGTATTCGCTGGTGACGGCGAAGAACTCGGCGGGGTTTTCCGCTGCGTACGGGTCGATGGCAGTTTCAGCGTCCGGGTTGCGGTCCAGTTGCCGGTCGAGGTCGTCATAGGCCTCTTGCATGACCCTGGCCCAGTCGCTGACGCGCATGTCGGCATGCAGCGGTGGCAAGCCATTGGCGTCGCCGTTGAGCATGTCGAGTTTGTGCGCGAGTTCGTGGATCACCAGGTTGTAGCCTTCCCAACCACCGCTGGCCATCACGCCGGGCCAGGCGAGGATGATCGGGCCTTGCTGCCAGGCTTCGCCGCTGTGTTCGCCGTCCCATTCGTGCTCGACGCCGCTGGCATCGCGATGGCGCTGGGGGCTGAGGAAATCGTCGGGGTAGAGGATGATTTCGTGAAAGCCCTGATACCAGTTCAGATCGCCCAAGTGCAGCAGCGGCAATTGGGCCTGGGCTGCCAGCAGCAGGCGTTGCTCCTGGTGGAGTTCGACGCCGGGCAAGGCGGTCAGGTGTTTGTCTTGCAGAAACAATACGCTGGCTTCGCGCAGCCAGCGGTCTTCGGCCTCGCTGATGCCATCGAGAAAGCTCAGGTGATGGCGCACCCGTTGCCACATGTCGTCGGCAATCGGGTGCCTGGCCAGAGTGCGCTGGCGTCGCCAGGCGCTAAGGGACCACATCGTGGGTCAGCGTGGTTCGGCTTTGGACGCAGCATTGGCGAGGCGGCTGCGGATCACGCCGATGATCATCGGTAGCAGCGACAGCAGGATGATGCCCACGACCAGCAGCGACAGGTTTTTCTTGATGAACGGTACATTGCCGAAGAAGTAACCGAGGGTTACCAGGCCACCCACCCAGAGGATGGTGCCGAAAACGCTGAAGGCAAAGAAACGCGGGTAAGGCATTTTGCCAACGCCGGCGACGAACGGGGCAAAAGTACGGATGATTGGCATGAAACGCGCCAGGGTCACGGTTTTGCCGCCATGTTTGTCGTAGAAATCGTGGGTTTGTTGCAGGTAATCGCGGCGGAAGATTTTCGAGTTCGGGTTACTGAACAGCCGTTCGCCGACGGTGCGGCCGATCACGTAGTTGGTACTGTCCCCGAGGATCGCCGCCAGCATCAGCAGGCCGCCCAGCAGTACCGGATCCATGCCGCCACCGGCCGCCACGGCGCCCGCGATGAACAGCAGGGAATCGCCCGGCAGGAACGGCATCACCACCAGCCCGGTTTCGCAGAAAATCACCATGAACAGGATGGCGTAGATCCATGCTCCGTAGTTGTTCACCAGCATCTCGAGGTAAACATCGAGATGCAGAATAACGTCGATCGGGTTGAAATCCATGGAAAGCACCTGTGGTGATGGCCCGACTCGGCAGGCCTGTGCGGATGGCTTCGCGTAAGACTACACCTGAGTGTGATTTTTCTTACGAGCCTTGAAGATCGGCATTATACGGGGAGAGAAGTGAAAAACGCGTCGAGTTTGTAGCGAGGAATGTCGAGGGGGCAACCACAAGTCTGTTGGTTTTGCACGGTCCTTGTGGTGAGGGGGGCTTGCTCCCGCAGGACCGGGCTGGCGCTCCAGTGCGAGGCGCTCCTGGTCCGACGAGGCGGTGTATCAGGATAATCGCTTTGGCAGGTTTACGACTGCTGCGCAGTCGAGCGGGAGCAAGCTCCCTCGCCACAGAGGCCCCCAGTGCGTTACAGCCCGTCGCTGATCGGCAGCACGTAGTTCTTGAACTCGGTGTCTTCCTTGAAGCCGATGGATTCGTAGGTTTTCTGCGCGACTTCGTTGTTGCTGCTGGTGGAAACGCGCATGCGCACGGCATTGGTTTCCTTGGCCATTTTCTTCGCGGTGCGGATCAGGTTGTCAGCCACCAACTGGCGGCGGGCGTCTTCGGCGACGTAGATGTCGTTGAGGATCCACACGCGTTTAAGCGAAAGGGACGAAAAGCTGGGGTACAACTGACAGAAACCCATCAGTTTGTTGTTGTCGTCATCGGCCAGGGCCAGGTAGATCACCGATTCCTTGCGCCGCAGGCGCTTCTCGAGGAATGCCCGGGACGAGTCCGGATACGGCAGAGAACCGTAAAACTCACGATATTTGACGAACAACGGGGTCAGCAGATCCAGGTGTTCGAGGGTCGCTTGAATAATCCGCATGGTAGGTCTCGTCTTCAAGTGGCTGTCTTACTGGGTGACGGCGATGGGAAACCCCCTGGCGGCCGTGCATCGATCCTGCCTTAAACCGGAATAGAAACGCAATGCGGAAACGGTTCAGGCATTCGCCGGGCTCAGTAGGAAATTACCTTTCATGTCTGCTCCTGTGTCCGACTCCAGCGTCTGAACCTGGGCTTCGTCCTTCAGACTCACCCCCGATAACTGCCGCCGACAGGCTTCGCGCATCAAATACAGCAAACGGTGTGCCGCCATACCGTAGCTCAAGCCTTCGAGCCGGACATTGGAGATGCAGTTGCGATAGGCGTCCGTCAGTCCGACCTTTGGATTATAGGTGAAATACAGCCCCAGGCTGTCTGGCGAGCTCAAGCCAGGGCGTTCGCCGATCAATATGACCACCATTTTCGCCCCCAGTAGCTGGCCAATCTCGTCGGCCACCGCGACCCGGCCTTGTTCCACCAGAATCACCGGCGACAGGGACCAGCCTTCAGCGGCGGTCTGTTCTTCCATGCGCGTCAGAAACGGTAAGGTGTGGCGATGAACGGCCAGTGCCGAGAGGCCATCGGCAACCACCACCGCCAGATCCACCCCGCCAGGATTGGCCCGCGCGTAATTGCGTAGCGTCTGCGCCGACTCATCACTCAACTTTCGCCCCAAATCGGGGCGTTGCAAATAACTGTTCCGGTCCGTGGCGGCGCTGTGCAGCAGCAAACTCTCACGGCCACGCTCGGCCAGTTGCGAGCTGAGCCCCGGATGGTCGAACGGCAGGTGTACCGCATCCCGAGCCTGTGCGTGGGCGTACTGAAAATCCAGCTGCGCGCTGGTGGGCAGGCTGGTGCCGGTGCGGCCCAGCGCAATTCGCGCAGGGGTCAGGCGACGCAGCTCCAGCAGCGGGTTCTGCGGATCGACGGGTGGTTTATCCATATCAACACTCATCCCAGTTGCGCCAATGCCTGGCGGAAGGCCGGAGGCAGGCTGTTGCCGAAGTGAATTTTGCCGTCTGCCTGGGTGAAGATGCCCATGTTCGCCAGCCACTGTTCAAACTCCGGCGCCGGTTTCAGGCCCAGGGTTTGTCGGGCGTAGAGGGCGTCGTGGAACGAGGTGGTCTGGTAGTTGAGCATGATGTCGTCGGAGCCGGGGATGCCCATGATGAAATTAATCCCGGCCACGCCCAGCAAGGTCAGCAGAGTATCCATGTCGTCCTGGTCGGCTTCGGCATGGTTGGTGTAACAGATATCGCAGCCCATGGGGACGCCCAGCAGCTTGCCGCAGAAGTGGTCTTCGAGGCCGGCGCGGATGATCTGTTTGCCGTTGTAAAGGTATTCGGGGCCGATGAAGCCTACGACGGTGTTGACCAGAAACGGTTTGAAATGGCGTGCCACGGCGTAGGCGCGGGTTTCGCAGGTCTGTTGATCGACGCCGTGGTGGGCATTGGCCGACAAGGCACTGCCTTGCCCTGTCTCGAAATACATCAGGTTTTGGCCCAGTGTGCCGCGATTCAGGCTCAAACCCGCGTCATAACCTTCCTGCAGTACGTTGAGGTTGATACCGAAACTGGCGTTGGCCGCTTCGGTGCCGGCAATCGACTGGAACACCAGGTCCAGTGGAACGCCGCGATTCACTGCCTCGATGGAGGTGGTGACGTGGGTCAGCACGCAGGCCTGGGTCGGAATGTCGTAGCGCTGGATGATCGCGTCGAGCATTTCCAGGATGGCGCAGATCGACGCGATGCTATCGGTGGCCGGGTTGATGCCGATCATCGCGTCCCCGTTGCCGTACAGCAGGCCGTCGAGAATGCTCGCGGCGATACCGGCCGGTTCGTCGGTAGGGTGGTTGGGTTGCAGGCGTGTGGATAACCGGCCGCGTAACCCGAGAGTGCCGCGAAATTTGGTGACCACGCGGATTTTCTGCGCCACCAGCACCAGATCCTGTACGCGCATGATCTTCGACACGGCGGCGACCATTTCCGGGGTCAGGCCCGGAGCGAGCGCGCGCAGGCTCTGTTCGTCAGCGGCCTCGCTGAGCAGCCAGTCGCGAAAACCGCCGACGGTGAGGTGGCTGACGACGGCAAAAGCCTGCTTGTCGTGAGTGTCGATGATCAGCCGGGTGACTTCATCGGTCTCGTAAGGAATCAGTACTTCCTGCAGGAAGTGGGTGAGCGGGAGATTAGCCAGGGCCATCTGCGCGGCCACTCGCTCGCCATCGTTGAGGGCGGCAACACCGGCCAGAAAATCCCCGGAACGCGCGGGGCTGGCCTTGGCCATGACGTCCTTGAGGCTGTCGAAGCGGTAGGTCTGGGCGCCGACGGTATGGGCAAATACGGCCATGGGGCGGTGTCCTTCTGATTCAATAAATAACTCAAATGCACCGCCGAACCCCTGTGGGAGCGAGCCTGCTCCCACATGGGAACTGCGTGCACTTCAATATGGCAGGCGCCGGGAATCAGCCCGGCGCCGGTGCAACTCAGACGCCTTCGAGCATTGCATCCGCCGGTGCGTCGGAACGCTGCTTGGCAGTCAGTTGGAAATACAGGTAACCGGCCGCCATGAACCCGAGGAACACGCACCCGATCAAGGTGTTGAACCACGCCATCGCCACCAGGCATACCACCGCCAGAAACAGCGCGATCCCTGGCACGATAGGGTAGCCCGGCGCACGGAAGGTGCGTTCCAGGTTCGGCTCGGTTTTACGCAGTTTGAACAGGCTCAGCATACTGATGATGTACATCACGATGGCGCCGAATACCGACATGGTGATCATCGCAGCCGTCAGCGTCATGCCCTGCAGGTTGACCAGGCCGTCGCTGTAGATCGCGGCGATGCCGATCACGCCGCCAGCCAGAATTGCCCGGTGCGGCGTCTGGAAGCGCGAGAGTTTGGCCAGCCCTTTGGGCAGGTAACCGGCGCGAGCCAGGGCGAAGAACTGTCGCGAATAGCCAAGAATGATCCCGTGGAAACTCGCCACCAGGCCGAACAGGCCGATCCATACCAGCATGTGCATCCAGCTCGAATTATTGCCGACCACCGCTTTCATCGCCTGAGGCAGCGGATCGTTGATGTTCGACAGTTGGCGCCAGTCGCCGACCCCGCCAGCCATCACCATCACGCCGATGGCCAGGAACACCAGGGTCAGAATGCCACTGACATAAGCTCTGGGAATCGTGCGTTTCGGGTCTTTGGCTTCCTCGGCGGCCATGGCGGCGCCTTCAATGGCGAGAAAGAACCAGATCGCGAAAGGGATTGCCGCAAAGATGCCGGGAATCGAGGCCATGGTGAATTCGTTGGAGCCTGACCAGCCATTGAGTACAAAATTGCTGAAGCTGAAGCCCGGGGCGACCACGCCCATGAACACCAGCAATTCGGCGACCGCCAGCACGGTGACCACCAACTCGAACGTGGCTGCGATGCTCACGCCGAGGATATTCAAGCCCATGAACACGAAATAGGCGCCAACGGCGGCGACCTTCGGGTCCAGTTCCGGGTATTGCACGTTGAGGTAGGCGCCGATGGCCATGGCAATCGCCGGTGGTGCAAAGACGAATTCGATCAGGGTGGCGATGCCGGCAATCAGTCCGCCGCGCTCGCCGAAGGCCCGTCGACTGTAGGCAAACGGCCCGCCAGCGTGGGGAATGGCGGTGGTCAATTCGGTGAAACTGAAGATGAAACAGGTGTACATCGTCGCCACCATCAGTGCGGTGACGAGAAAACCCAGGGTGCCTGCGGTGCCCCAGCCGTAACTCCAGCCGAAGTACTCGCCGGAAATCACCAGGCCGACGGCAATGCCCCATAGGTGCAGGGTGCCGAGTGTGGGTTTGAGCTGTGTCGTAGAAGTCATAAGTCCTCTCTGTCTTTTTTATTGTTTGATCTGTTGGACTTTCGGGTATGGCATTTATGTGTGATGCGGGCACGCAAAGCCCATGCCAGACAGGCAGGGCAATGATTTACGGTGCGTTTAAGGACGCCATCGCGGGCAAGCCCGCTCCCACAGGGTCATGGGGTAAATTCACCTATTGGGGGTGACCCAAATCACCGTGGGAGCGGGCTTGCCCGCGATAGCCATCTGAAGGGCGACACAGAAACATCGGTGTCGCCCCCGGTTTTTAGAAGAAGCCCAACGGATTGATGTCGTAGCTCACCAGCAGGTTTTTGGTCTGCTGATAGTGATCGAGCATCATTTTGTGGGTTTCACGGCCGACGCCGGACTTTTTGTAGCCCCCGAACGCGGCGTGCGCCGGGTACAGGTGATAGCAGTTGGTCCACACACGACCGGCCTTGATGGCGCGGCCCATGCGATAGGCGCGGTTGATGTCGCGGGTCCAGAGGCCGGCACCCAGGCCGAACTCGGTGTCGTTGGCGATGGCCAGGGCTTCTGCTTCGTCCTTGAAGGTGGTGATGCTCACCACCGGGCCAAAGATTTCTTCCTGGAATACGCGCATTTTGTTGGTGCCCTTGAGCAGGGTCGGCTGGATGTAATACCCGGTCGCCAGGCTGCCCTCGAGTTTTTCCACCTTGCCACCGGTCAGCAGTTCGGCGCCTTCGCCCTTGGCGATTTCCAGGTACGAAAGGATTTTGTCGAATTGCTGCTCGGACGCTTGGGCGCCGACCATGGTGTCGGTGTCCAGCGGGTCGCCACGTTTGATTTGCAGGACTTTGTTCATGACCACTTTCATGAACTCGTCGTAGATCGACTCTTGCACCAGGGCGCGGGACGGGCAGGTGCAGACTTCGCCCTGGTTGAAGAATGCGAGCACCAGGCCTTCGGCAGCTTTTTCGATGAAGCTTGGCTCAGCTTTCATGATGTCTTCGAAGAAGATGTTCGGCGACTTGCCACCCAGCTCCACCGTGGACGGAATGATGTTTTCGGCCGCGCATTTCATGATGTGCGAGCCGACCGGGGTCGAACCGGTGAAGGCGATCTTGGCGATGCGCTTGCTGGTGGCCAGGGCTTCACCGGCTTCTTTGCCGAAGCCTTGCACCACGTTGAGCACACCCGGCGGCAGCAGGTCGCCGATCAGCTCCATCAGCACGGTAATGCCCAGCGGGGTTTGCTCGGCAGGCTTGAGTACGATGCAGTTACCGGCCGCGAGGGCCGGGGCGAGTTTCCAGGCGGCCATCAGGATCGGGAAGTTCCACGGAATGATCTGCCCGACCACGCCCAGCGGTTCATGGATGTGATAGGCCACGGTATTGCCGTCGATCTCGGCGGCGCTGCCTTCCTGGGCGCGGATGCAACCGGCGAAGTAGCGGAAGTGGTCCGCGGCCAGCGGGATGTCGGCGTTGAGGGTTTCGCGCACGGCTTTGCCGTTGTCCCAGGATTCGGTGATCGCCAGCAGTTCCAGATTCTGTTCGATGCGATCGGCGATTTTCAGCAGGACCAGCGAGCGTGCCTGGGCGGACGTGGCGCCCCAGGCATCGGCGGCAGCATGGGCAGCGTCCAGGGCTTTTTCGATGTCTTCGGCCGTGGAACGCGGGAATTCGGCAATAGGCTGGCCGTTGACCGGCGAGGTATTGGTGAAGTACTGACCTTTGACAGGCGCGACGAACTCGCCGCCGATGTAGTTACCGTATTTGCTCTTGAACGAAACGATAGCGCCTTCAGTACCGGGGTGAGCGTAACGCATGATGGGTTTCTCCTTGGCTTTTGTGCTTATAAGGGAGGACGCGCCAGAGCGCTGCATAAGCGTAGAGCAAAGGTCGGGCCAGCGCCTTGCAGGTCAGGTAAATCAAGGGCTTGTGTATTTTTTGTCGGACGGCTGGCCGGTGCTTGTGACGCTTGCGGTACAACCCGTGTGACACTTTGTACCGCTTGTGGCACAGCCTGTGACCGATGGGTCTTGCCAGCATTGCAATGCGTCGATGGCTGGAGGATGCTGGGCCTCAAATTGCCACACAGGTAATCCTCTGTGGTGAGGGGCGATGTGTGGTGAGGGGCTTGTGTGGCGAGGGGGCTTGCCCCCGTTGGGCTGCGAAGCGGCCCCTAAACCAGTCACCTCGATTTCCCGGATACACCGCGTACACAGGATTTACGACTGCTGCGCAGCCGAACGGGGGCAAGCCCCCTCGCCACAGGAAGTGGCTATAGGTAAGCCCTCACCTATCGGGGAGAATAATAAGAAATGCACGATAACCATTTGAGTCGCCATGCCCAGCAAGTGTTGACCGTGACCCAGGGTAAATCCCACCTGCACGGTCCCGGCAGCGACCCGTCCATAGCCCGCTCCTGGCTGCGTTGCCTTGAGGACTATCACCTCGATCCGGCCCTGACCATGGCGCCGACGGTGCTCGAACATGGCCGCGTGCTGGAAAGCCGCGAACGTTTGCAGCACGTGCTGCAGATCGCCGGCAACGAAATGACCAGTCTCCACCAGCAACTCTCCGGCGCCGGCCACGCGGTGCTGCTGACCGACGCCCGCGGGGTGATCCTCAACTGCGTCACCGCGCCCGCCGAACGGAAGATTTTCGAGCGCGCCGGCCTTTGGCTTGGTGCCGACTGGAGCGAAGCCTGCGAAGGCACCAACGGTATCGGCACCTGTCTGGTGGAGCGCCAACCCCTGACCATTCACCAGGACGAACATTTTCGTGGCCGTCATACCGGCCTGACCTGCTCGGCGAGCCCTGTGTTCGATCCGCACGGCGAGCTGCTGGCGGTGCTCGACGTGTCTTCGGCGCGTCATGAGGTTTCGCGTCAGAGCCAGTTTCACACCATGGCACTGGTCAACCTTTCGGCGAAGATGATCGAGAGCTGTTATTTCCTGCGTTATTTCGACAATCAATGGTTGCTGCGTTTTCACTTGCAGGCCGAATCCGTCGGGCTCTTCAGTGAAGGGTTGCTGGCGTTCGACGGGGAAGGGCGGATCAGCGCGGTCAACCAGAGTGCGCTGAATTTGCTGGGGCATATTCGCGGCGGGTTGTTGGGCAAACCGGTGGAGGCGTTTTTCGACTGCTCGCTGGATGAGTTACTCGGCCGCGCGAGCGCCAATGCCACCGCCAGTTGGCCATTGCGCACCCGTGACGGGCGGCGGTTGTTTGCCGTGTTGCGTGGGCAGCCGCGCAGCATTCCTGCACCGGTGGTGCAAAGCCCGGCAGTGGCCGAGCGTCCACGGCTGTCGGGCATTTGCCTGGGTGATGTCGCGTTGCAGGAAGACTTCCGCAAGGCCTTGCGTGTATTCGAGCGAGACGTGCCATTGCTGATCAACGGTGAAACCGGCTCTGGCAAGGAGGCTTTCGCCAAAGCCGTGCATCAGGCCAGTCAACGGGCGGAAAAGTCGTTCGTCGCCCTCAATTGCGCAGCGATTCCCGAAAGCCTGATCGAAAGCGAACTGTTTGGCTATCGCGGCGGCAGCTTCACCGGTGCCCGCAAGGAAGGCATGCGCGGCAAGTTGCAGCAGGCCGATGGCGGGACGTTGTTCCTCGATGAAATCGGCGACATGCCGCTGAGCATGCAAACCCGGCTATTAAGGGTGCTGGAAGACCGTCAGGTGGTGCCGATTGGCGGCGAGCCGGAATCGGTCAATGTGCGGATCATCAGCGCCACTCACCGCAACCTGCTCGAAAGGGTGCGGGACGGCAGTTTCCGCGAGGATTTGTATTACCGGCTCAATGGACTGGAAGTCGCATTGCCGGCGTTGCGTGAGCGTTCTGACAAATCACAGTTGCTCGACTTTTTGCTGGCCGAAGAGGCGGGCGGGGAGGCGGTGCTGATTGATGCTACGGCTCGGCAGGCGTTGCTGGACTTTGCCTGGCCGGGGAATGTGCGGCAATTGCGCAATGTGCTGCGCACCCTGGCCGCGTTGTGTGATGGCGGTCGGATCGGGCTGGAAGATTTGCCGGCGATGATTCGCCAGGCCCGGCCGGTGACGGTGGCGACGGTTGAAGAGCCGTCCGCATATCCGCTGGACGATGCCGAACGGTTGGCGTTGCTGGCGGCGCTGGAGCAACAACGCTGGCACATGACCCACACCGCCGAACAGTTGGGCGTCAGCCGTAATACCCTTTACCGGAAGCTGCGCAAACACGGCATCGCCCGATAATTGCTTTTGTGGCGAGGGAGCTTGTCGGATCGCCGCACCGTCCCGCTCGGCTGCGCAGCAGTCGTAAAGTTGGCAACCGTGATCCAACTAATACACCGCGTTGGCTGGTTTTGGGGCTGCTTCGCAACTCAGCAGGAGCAAGCTCCCTCGCCACAAAAAAACGCGCTCGATCAGCCCGGCGGTTGTGTCACGTTCAGCTAAAGAGTGCGAATTTTCCCACCCTACGCTAACCTGCGGCCATGTTTTACGAGGTCGACTATGCACATTCATATTCTTGGTATCTGCGGCACTTTCATGGGTTCGATGGCGGTTCTGGCCAAAGAGCTGGGCCATCACGTGACCGGCTCCGATGCCAACGTCTATCCACCGATGAGCACTCAGCTGCAAGCCCAGGGCATTGAGTTGACCCAAGGTTATGATCCGGCGCAGCTCGATCCGGCTCCGGACCTGGTGGTGATTGGCAATGCCATGTCCCGCGGTAACCCGGCCGTCGAATACGTGCTGAACAAAGGCCTGCCGTACGTCTCTGGCCCGCAATGGCTGGCGGATCACGTTTTACAAGGCCGCTGGGTGCTGGCGGTTGCCGGTACTCACGGCAAAACCACCACCAGCAGCATGCTTGCCTGGGTCCTGGAACACGCCGGTATGAGCCCAGGTTTCCTGATCGGCGGCGTGCCGCAGAATTTCTCGGTGTCGGCGCGTCTGGGCGATACGCCATTCTTCGTGATTGAAGCCGATGAATACGACAGCGCGTTCTTCGACAAGCGCTCCAAGTTCGTCCACTACCGCCCACGCACGGCGATCCTGAACAATCTTGAGTTCGATCACGCCGATATCTTCCCCGATTTGCCAGCCATCGAGCGGCAGTTCCACCATTTGGTGCGGACTATTCCGAGCGAAGGCCTGGTGATCCATCCGACCACTGAACCGGCCTTGCAGCGTGTCATCGAAATGGGCTGCTGGACCCCGGTGCAAACCACCGGTGCCGGCGGTCAGTGGCAGGTCAAACTGCTCAGCGAAGACGGTTCGAAGTTCGAAGTGATGTTCGAAGGCGTCGCCCAAGGCGTGGTCGAGTGGGACATGACCGGGCAGCACAACGTCGCCAACGCCTTGGCTACCTTGGCCGCCGCGCGTCACGTCGGCGTCGTGCCGTCGATGGGGATCGCGGCACTGAGCGCGTTCAAAAGCGTGAAGCGGCGGATGGAAAAAGTCGCTGAAGTTCGTGGCATCACGATCTACGACGATTTTGCGCATCACCCGACCGCCATCGCCACTACCCTTGATGGTCTGCGTAAACGTATCGGCGATGCGCCGCTGATCGCGATCATCGAGCCGCGCTCCAACTCCATGAAACTTGGCGCGCACCGTGATGGCTTGCCGGAAAGTGTGGTCGATGCCGATCAGGTGATCTGGTATTCGCCGGCCAACCTCGGTTGGGATCTGGGCGCCACCGCGGCATTGTGCACTGTGCCGTCGATCGTCAGCGATTCGCTGGAAGGCATCATCGAGCGTGTGAAGAGCCAGGCCCAGCCCGGCACTCACGTGGTGATCATGAGCAATGGCGGCTTCGGCGGCCTGCACGGCAAACTGGCCGAGGCGCTGCAATGAACAATGGTCCGGAACGCATCACGCTGGCGATGACCGGCGCTTCGGGCGCTCAGTATGGTTTGCGCCTGCTCGACTGCCTGGTGCGTGAAGACCGCGAGGTGCATTTCCTGATCTCCAAGGCTGCGCAACTGGTGATGGCCACCGAGACCGACGTCTCGCTGCCGTCCAAACCGCAGATGATGCAAGCCTTCCTCACCGAATACACCGGCGCCGCCGCCGGGCAGATTCGGGTGTACGGCAAGGAAGACTGGATGTCGCCGGTGGCTTCGGGCTCCGGCTCGCCAGCGGCGATGGTGGTGGTCCCGTGTTCCACCGGGACCTTGTCGGCTATCGCCACCGGGGCCTGCAACAACTTGATCGAGCGGGCTGCCGACGTGACGTTGAAGGAGCGTCGCCAGCTGATTCTGGTACCGCGCGAGGCGCCGTATTCGAGCATTCACCTGGAGAACATGCTCAAGTTGTCGAACATGGGCGTGACGATTTTGCCGGCATCACCGGGCTTCTATCATCAGCCGCAGACCATTGATGATTTGATCGACTTTGTCGTGGCGCGAATTCTCAATCTGCTGAACATTCCGCAAGACATGCTGCCACGTTGGGGTGAGCACCATTTGAGCAGCGATGAATAAGCTACTGATCATCCTGTTGGCTGTACAACTGGCGGGCTGCGCCACGGCGCGCACCCTTGATGCCGCCAAACCGGGGGCGCCAGTGGTGTATTCGGGGACGCGTCTGGATTTGTATGCAATGAACGGTGGGTGCTGCGCCATGGACCGATTTGGCGCAGAGGCGCCGAGTTATCCGGGTGTTGACCTGCCGGCCAGTGCGTTGCTCGACACGCTGCTGTTGCCGCTGTCGTTGTTGACGGTGATTGGCGTGAGTTTTCAGGCGACGGGTGGATTGTAAGAGAGCCATGTGGCGAGGGGGCTTGCCCCCGTTGGGTCGCGCAGCGGCCCTCCGTTTCTTCAGCTGCACTGAGTCGCCTGGATTTGCGACTGCTTCGCAGCCGAACGGGGCGATGCGGCGTTCCGACAAGCCCCCTCGCCACAGGTCCGCTGAATTACTTGCCTAATTTGCGCAACTCATCCGACTCGACAATCCGCACGCCATCTTGCTCTTCCAGCGCCAGGCGCCACATGGCGCGGGCCAGTTGGCAGGCTTCGATGCCGTGGTATTTGCCCGGAATCAATTTCGACAACGGACCGGCAACCCGTTCGGCCAGTCTCGGCTCAGCGCGATCGCCCAGCAACAGCGAAGGCCGGCAGATGGTCAACTGCGGCCAATTCTGCGCGCGCAATGCGTGTTCCATCTCGCCTTTGACCCGGTTGTAGAAAATCGGCGATCTGCGGTCGGCCCCCAAGGCACTGATCACGATCAGGTGCCGTGCGCCCATTTCCCGGGCCCGTTTGGCGAAGGCCACGACCATGTCCAGGTCCACCGCGCGAAACGCTTCCTCGGAGCCGGCTTGCTTGATTGTGGTGCCGAGGCAGCAGTAGGCGACGTCGACGCGACCGTTCAATTGCGGCAGAAACACAGTCGGGTCACCGACCGGGTTTTCCAGGTGTGGATGCTCGGCCAGTGGCCGGCGTGAGGGGGCCAATACTCGTGCAATCGTTGGCTCATTAAGCAGACGGTCAAGTAAATGTTCACCGGTTAACCCGGTAGCTCCGGCAAGCAATACATGCTGAGGCGTCAAGTACATAATATTTTCCCCTTGATACTATTCAGCTTAGTTGCTCTTTTCATCCTTGCTGATAGAGACACTTTGCAGTGCCTTTCGTGCCTGCTGCTTGCGTAACAATTGCCAGTGGGCGAGAACCGGTTTTCGGCGCCCAGATTTGCGGCTCGGACGCTTCGAAATTATCGGCCAGCTCACGCTCGGCCACAGTGGCGCTGGCCAGTTTGAAGGCTTGCTCCAGATCATCGGTCTGGTTCAGCGCCTGGGCGAACAGCGCGTCGCCGAAATACGTGAAGTTGGCTTCTTCCGAACACCCGAATGACACCCGATCGGCGCGCGAGGCAGTCATGATCAGGGTGCGTTCGTCCTTGAGGGCCGGGATGAAGCCGCCGGAATAGCAGGACGAAATCACGATGATTTTGTCGCGCTTCTTCAGGGGCGCGAGGACGGCGGCGAGTTCGTCGGCCGGGAGGTCGGCCAGTTCCATGCGTGGCTGGTCGAGCACCAATTCGTGTTCACTGGAGCCATGGCTGGTCAGGTAAATGAACAGCAAGTCTTCCGGGCCACTGCGCTCGGCCAGGGTCTGGACAGCGCGGCGCAGGTTCTCCCGGGTGGCCATCGGCCGGTCGCCGAGGTGGTCGCGATGGTTGACCAGGCGGATCTGGCCGAAGGCGCCGAAACGGCTGGAAAGCATGTTGGCGACGTAGTCGGATTCGCGCAGGAATACGCTTTGCTTGCCGTCACCGCCCAGGGTCAAGGTGTACAGCTCGACCGCCGGGGTCGAAGCCGGCACGGCGGCCAATGCTTCGTCGAGCAAGCGGCCCTGAGCCAGCAAGCCGAGTTCGAGGGTGTCGGGCAGTAGCTTGCCGTCGGCATCGCGCACCCGCTGACTATTGATCCAGATGCCGCTCAGGACCGTGCCGTCGGTCAGCACCAATGTGCCTTTACCTTGGTAGTTGTCGCCGTCGAACTGGCCGATATAGAAGCTGCCATCGGCCAGGTTCAAGCGGCCCTGCCCGGTGAAGCGCCAGTCGCTGAACTGACCTATGTAGTGACTGCCGTCGGCGCCGATCAACTCGCCCTTGCCGCTCAACACGCCTTCCTTGAACTGACCGAGCCAGACATCGCCATCGGCGTTCTCGTAGCGGCCCTTGCCGTGCAGTTGATTGTTCTTGAAGCCGCCGACATAGATATCGCCGTCGGCGCTGTTGAAGGTGCCGTTGCCTTCCAGCTGACCGTCGACGAAATGCCCGGTGAACTGATTGCCGCTGGCATCGCTGCGCTGGCCTTCGCCGTTGGGTTTGCCGTGGGCGAACTGACCCTGATACTGGCTGCCGTCTTCGAGTTCCAGACGACCGAGCCCTGAATATTGGTCGGCCTTGAACTCGCCGCGGTAGGTCATGGCGTTTTCTTTGAGGGTACCTTCACCGTCGCGTCTGCCTGCTTTGAAGCCGCCGGTGTAGCTGCTGCCAGTGGTGGTCAGCGTGCCCTGGCCGTCGAACAGCCCCTGCTGGAATTGCCCGCGATAGACCTCGCCGTTGCTGCCGTGCCATTCGCCCTGGCCATGCCATTGGCCCTTGTCGAACTGGCCGGCATACCAGCTGCCGTTCGGGTAATCGATGCGGCCCTCGCCTTGCAGCAACCCGTTGACCAGATCACCACGATAGCGTCCGCCGTCCGGCAGGCGGGCATCGGGGGGCAGCAGCGATTCGCCATCGCCGCAAGCGGTGAGCAACAGGGTCAGAACAAGGAGTGCAAGTGAGCGCATAGCGGGATCCGGGCAATTAGGCGACCGAGTATGCCGCAGCTATGTGTCGCATTTATAGAGACACGGCACAGACACAGCGCGAAACAGCGTGAGCTGTTTCGCAATCAGGCATGTGTCAGACGAAGCACAGGGACAGTGGCTCGGCGATATACGCCGGTTTGTCCGACCCTTCGATTTCAAGCGTGGCGGTGGCCTTGAGCAACCATTGGCCGGGTTTCTTCTCCGTGACCTCGTTCATGTCGACCTTGAGCCGAACCCTGGAATTGACTTTTACAGGCTGGATGAAACGCACACTGTCCAGACCATAGTTGACCACCATCTTCGCGCCCTGGGGCAGGATGAGGATGTCTTCCATCAGCTTGGGGATCAGCGACAACGACAGGAAACCATGGGCGATGGTGCTGCCAAAAGGGGTTTGCGCGGCTTTGACCGGGTCGACGTGGATGAACTGATAATCGCCTGTGGCTTCTGCGAACAGGTTGATGCGTTCCTGATCGATGGTGAGCCATTCGGAACGTCCGAGTTCCTTGCCGACATAATCTTTGAGCTCTGCAACTGGAACATAGGGCATTGAGACTCTCCTTGGGTCATCGGTTTTATAGTTTTCGAGTGGGGTATTTGATCTCCCTGCGAACCACTTTAGATCAACATGACAAATTGCTCCGGTCAACTAACCATGCTTTTGGCGAATGCCGATTCATAGCGTTGGCGTGCTTATAATGCCGGGCCCCTTCTTTGTGGGGAGCGCGCGCGGGAGGTGTGGATGTTGTTACGTGGCCTGACCTGGCTGGTGCTGTTTCAATTGCTCGGCACCGCCCTCAACCATCTGTTTTTGTCGGTGCTGCCAGGGCCGATCATTGGCCTGCTGTTGCTGCTGGGGTATCTGATTATCCGTGGTCAAGTCGGTGAACCGCTGAGCCTCGCGGCCAGCAGCCTGCTGCGTTACCTGCCGTTGCTGCTGGTGCCGCCGGCCGTGGGTGTGATGGTTTACGCCGCCGACATCGCCGCGGATTTCTGGGCGATCACCGGTGCGCTGGTGCTATCGCTGTTGCTGTCGATGGCCTTTGCCGGCGTGCTGATGCAGCGCCTGGTCAAGCGTCATTCCCAGCCCGAGGATAGCCAATGATTTTCGATTGGCACGGCGCCTGGACGTCGGTGATTCATCATCCTCTGTTCGGTATCGGCATTACGTTGGGTGCGTATCAATTGGTGCTGGCGGCGTTCGAGAAAACCCGCTGGATCTTTCTGCAACCGGTGCTGGTGTCTATGTTGCTGGTCATCGGTGTCCTGGTCAGTTGCAGCCTGAGCTATACCGAATACCGCAAGAGCACCGAGATCCTGAGCATCTTGCTCGGGCCCGCCACGGTTGCGCTGGCGGTGCCGCTGTACCTCAACCTGCGGCGGATCCGGCAGTTGTTCTGGCCGATATTTACTACGCTGGTGATAGGTGGCGTGGTCGCCACGGGCATGGGCGTATTGCTGGGCTGGTGGTTTGGCGCCGAACACATGATCCTGATGACCATGGCGCCGAAGTCGGTCACCTCGCCGATTGCCATGCTGGTGGCTGAGCAGATCGGCGGTGTCGCGGCGCTGGCGGCGGTGTTCGTATTGATTACCGGAGTGATCGGGGCGATCTTCGGGCCGAGTCTTTTGACCCGGCTCGGTGTCCACAGCCCAGAGGCCCGTGGTATGGCCCTTGGCATGACTGCCCATGCGGTCGGCACTTCGGTGGCCTTGCAGGAAAGTGAAGAGTGCGGCGCCTTCGCGGCGTTGGCGATGAGTCTGATGGGCGTGGCCACGGCGGTCTTCCTGCCGTTGGCGGTGTCGATGGTGGTGTAAGGAAATGTCTATGAGTCTGCCGCTTTTTCCGCTGAACACGGTGCTGTTTCCGGACTGCATCCTCGACTTGCAGATATTCGAGGCGCGCTACCTGGACATGATCGGTCGCTGCATGAAGCAGGGCGGCGGCTTCGGCGTGGTGTGCATTCTCGAAGGCGAAGAAGTCGGCATCGCCCCCGAAGGCTATGCACGGGTGGGGTGCGAGGCACTGATCACCGATTTTCACCAGCAGGACAACGGCCTGTTGGGCATTCGGGTGAAGGGCGGGCGGCGTTTCCACGTTGTGCGCACCGAGGTGCAGCGCGACCAGTTGATCGTCGCCGAAGTCGAGTGGCTCAAAGATGAGCCTGGGCAACCGCTACAGAGTGAAGACGCCGACCTGGTCGCGTTGCTCAAGGCGCTGGCGGAACACCCGATGGTCGAAGCGCTGAGCATGGGCACCGAAGCGACGGGGCAACAGTCGCTGGCCAATCAGTTGGCGTATCTGTTGCCGTTTTCCGAGATGGACAAGATTGACCTGCTGCAGCTCGATGATCCGCAGCAGCGCCTGGATGCGATTCAGGCGTTGCTGGATAAGTTGCAGGGTGACTTGTTTGCCTGACGTTGCGCTGAAAGATCGCAGCTGCTACTGATCAGTACGCATACCGCAACAACGTATGCGGCAAATGCCGCAACACGAAAAACCCGAACAATGCCACCAGCGACGGCAGTACCAGCCACCAGATTTTCGGTGGCATGGCGTTGAGCGGTGTCTGGCGCTGACTCAGCCACAGGCTGGCTGCACAGATGCACGCCGCCAGCATCGCGCCGGCCAGCACATCGGTCGGCCAGTGCGCTCCCAGATAGACCCGCGACAAGGCAATCGTCAGTGCCGGCAAGCAGCCCACCAGCAACCAGGTCAGGCGCATTCTTGGTGGTTGCCCGCGGCCGGCCAGCACCGCGAGCGTCAGGAACAGTGCGAAAGACCCTGATGCATGGCCGCTGGGCATGCTGTAGCTGGTGAGTGGATCACTCAGCACTTCCGGGCGCAGGCGAGCGAAAAAGTGCTTGGTCGCGGTGTTGCCCAGCGCGGTGAAGAGCAAAGTGCCGCCAGCGAAGAGTGCATGCCGCCATTGTCTCGTCAGCAACAGCAACGCTGTCAGCAGGACACTGAATATCAGCATGTTGCGGAACTCGCCGATCAGCGTGAACACCACGGCCGCTTCGTCGAGCATCGGGTTGCGGTGTTCCTGTATCAGGGTCATCAGGCCTTGGTCGAGGGCAGTCAGGTGCGGATAGCCGATGAACAGCCCCGCCAGAATCAGAAAGCTCATACCGGTGATGAACATCGTGGCCTTGCGATGCCGACGCAGACTGCTGGTTGCACTCAGCCCCACCATCACCGCAATACTGCCCGCGACAATTCCGGCCTCGGCCCAGAAACCATCCGGCAACGGCAAGCGAATGGCCGCCCCCGTAGCCCAACCGGGCAGCAGATACGCAACGCTCCAGCCCGCGGCGGCCAGCAGGCTGACGACGGCGAAGCGCGGGAACGGCATGTCGAACATCCCGGCGACCATCGGCAGCATCGGGCGTAGCGGGCCGATAAAGCGTCCGACCAACAGGCTGGCGATGCCATAACGCTCGAAATACGCCTCGGCCCCGGCCATCCATTCCGGATGATGGCGCAACCCCGGCAGGCGCCGGATGTTCTGGTGGAAGTGTCGCCCCAAAAAGTACGAAACGATGTCGCCCAGCACACCGCCGAGGAAACCCAGCAGCAGCGTTTCACCCAGCGACAGCGCGCCGCTGCCGGCCAGCACCGACACGGCAAACAGCAACACCGTGCCGGGCACGATCAGCCCGGCGATCGCCAGGCATTCCACACAAGCCACGATGAACACTGCCGCGGCCAGCCACTGTGGATTGACCGTCAGCCAACCGGTCACGCTATCGAGCCATGGGCCCATAAAAACAACTCCGTCTGATTCAATTGGCCCTTGGTGGGCGAACACAATTTAAACAACGCCATAAAACACCTGTGGGAGCGGGCTTGCCCGCGATGGCGGTGGCTCAGTCGACATTGATATCGACCGATATGGCCTCATCGCGGGCAAGCCCGCTCCCACAGGGATTTTGGTTGCATCAAACCCGTATCAATATTCAGGACAGCAAAAAATAATCGCGCCCTTCCATTTGGCCCCGGCGCAGCGGGTTGCGCGTGCAGTAAGGCGCATAAGCCGCATCGACGAAACGGTACATCAAATGTTCGTCGCGCCCGTGGGGAATGCCCAGGCGCGTGGTCTGGATGACGTGGCCGGGCGCTGGCCCGACATCTTCCACCAGCAGCACTTCATGGTCGAAGCGTTTGGCGTCCCAGACTGGTACCTTCAGCCCCAGCGCCTTGCAAAGCAGCGTCTGCCCGGCACATAGCTTTTGCGAGGGGCGAGGGCGGCCCTGGGCATCGGGATTGTTCAGCAGCATCTGCGCCAGGCTCGCAGGCCCGCTCAGTTCATCGACCCATGGATAGGCGGATTTGATCAATACGGCGTTGCCCGGCCCCTGGGCGCTGAAGTTCAGGGAGTCGCCGCCCCGGGCGTAGTACATATAGATGTGGCCGCCATCCAGAAATAAAGCCTTACGCTTTTCTGTGTAGCCAAGGGAGGCATGGCTGCCTTTTTCTTCGCAGTAATAGGCTTCGGTCTCGATGATCCGGGCACTGAGCCATAGGTCGCCGACCTTATGACGAATGATTTTGCCCAGTAAATCCCGCGCCAGCGTTTGGGCGTCGCGGTCGAAAAACGCATCCGGCAGTCCCTTGGGCAGGCGCGTAGCGGACGCACGAACAGGCAGGTTGGTCATGATGAACAGCGTTTATCAAGGCTGATTGAGTCGTGATGATAACAATAACCAGCTTAATCCCGGCTGAACGTCGGCAAATTGCCCTCCATTTCGACCATCCGCCTGTCACCGCTGTTAGTCCCGGGACGCGACAGCTATAATCTGCCGCTTTACTCTTTACCAAGACCTTAGCAAAGACCACTACAGACCATGACTGAGTCCGTTCTTGACTACATGACCCGTTTGGGTTGCGCTGCCCGCGAGGCTTCCCGCGTGATCGGCCGTGCCAGCACCGCGCAGAAAAACCGCGCTTTGCAGGCGGCCGCCAATGCGCTGGACGCCGCGCGCGCCGAACTGAGCGCGGCCAACGAACTGGATTTGGCCGCCGGCCGCGCCAATGGTCTGGAGCCTGCTTTGCTGGAACGTCTGGCACTGACCCCTGAGCGTATCGACGGAATGATCGTCGGTTTGCGCCAGGTTGCGGCACTGCCGGACCCGGTTGGCGCGATTCGCGACATGAGCTTTCGGCCGTCGGGCATTCAGGTCGGCAAGATGCGCGTGCCGTTGGGCGTGATCGGGATCATCTACGAGTCGCGGCCGAACGTGACCATCGATGCCGCCAGCCTGTGCCTGAAGTCCGGCAACGCGACCATCCTGCGTGGCGGCTCCGAGGCAATTCATTCCAACCGTGCCATTGCCGCCTGCATCCAGCGCGGCCTGGCCGAAGCCGGTCTGCCGGCCGCTGTGGTGCAAGTGGTCGAAACCACCGACCGTGCCGCCGTCGGCGCGCTGATCACCATGCCTGAATACGTCGACGTCATCGTGCCCCGTGGCGGCCGTGGCCTGATCGAACGGGTCAGCCGTGACGCGCGCGTGCCGGTGATCAAGCACCTGGACGGCATCTGCCACGTCTACGTCAGTGCCCACGCCGATCTGGCGAAAGCCCAGCGTATCGCGTTCAACGCCAAGACTTACCGTTACGGTATCTGCGGCGCCATGGAAACCCTGTTGGTGGACCAAACCGTCGCCCGGGATTTCCTGCCATCGATGGCGGCACAGTTCCGCGAAAAAGGTGTTGAGCTGCGCGGTTGCGAGCGCACCCGGGCAATCATCGAGGCCGTTGCGGCCACTGAAGAAGACTGGCACACCGAATACCTGGCGCCGATCCTCTCGATTCGCGTGGTCGACGGGCTGGATCAGGCCATCGAACACATCAACAAGTACGGCTCCCATCACACCGACTCGATCGTCAGCGAAAACCTGGCCGACACCCGGCGTTTCGTGGCGCAAGTCGATTCATCTTCGGTGATGATCAACACCCCGACGTGCTTTGCCGATGGATTCGAATACGGATTGGGTGCCGAGATTGGCATTTCTACTGATAAGCTGCACGCCCGCGGCCCGGTGGGCCTCGAAGGTCTGACCTGCGAGAAGTACATCGTGGTCGGTGACGGTCAGTTGCGCGGCCAGGCGTCGGTCTGACTTGGGCGACCTCGACCTGTCGGCCCAAGCGAACGCGAACGAGCCCCGACCTCGACGCATTGGCGTACTGGGCGGGACCTTCGACCCGGTGCACATCGGCCATTTGCGCGGTGCGCTGGAAGTCGCCGAATCGCTGGCGCTCGATGAGTTGCGCCTGACACCCAGTGCCAGGCCGCCCCATCGGGGCACGCCGCAGGTGTCGGCGAAGGACCGTCTGGCGATGGTCAAGTGCGCGGTGGCCGGTGTGGCACCGTTGGTGGTGGACGCCCGTGAATTGCAGCGGGACAAACCGTCCTACACCATCGACACCCTGGAACTGATGCGCGCCGAACTGGCCGCACAAGATCAGGTTTTTCTACTTTTGGGCTGGGACGCATTTTGCGGCCTGCCCACTTGGCACCGCTGGGAAGAGTTGCTCCAGCATTGCCACATCCTGGTGCTGCAACGCCCGGATGCCGACAGCGAACCGCCGGATGCCTTGCGCAACCTGCTGGCAGCGCGTTCGGTGAGCGACCCGCTGGCCCTCAAAGGGCCGAGCGGACAGATTGCATTCGTCTGGCAGACGCCGCTCGCGGTATCCGCCACCCAGATCCGTCAACTGCTGGCCAGCGGTAAGTCGGTACGTTTCCTGGTGCCCGACGCGGTCCTGGCCTACATCGATGCGCACGGACTTTACCGTGCGTCGAACTGAAAAAGGGCGCGCTTCAAGGCACGTGAATGCGTGTATCGAAGCGCCCGAACATACGAGCAAAACGAGTTTTATATGACTGACAAAGACGTAAACAAAGTAAAGCGCAAGGGCACATTCAAGAGCGCACCGCTGCCAGTAGAAGCACCAACTGGCGCGCCACTGGCCGGCGAAGAGCTGGTCAAGGTTGCCGTAGCAGCCCTGGAAGACGTCAAGGCCCAGGACATCCAGGTGATCGACGTTCGTGAAAAGCAGAGCATCACTGACTACATGATCATCGCCACCGGTACGTCCAACCGCCAGATCGGCGCGATGCTGGACAAGGTCCGCGAAGCCGTCAAAGCCCAAGGCGTCAAGCCGCTGGGTGAAGAAGGCAAGGGCGACAGCGACTGGGTGTTGCTGGATATGGATGACGTAATCGTGCACATGATGACTGCCTCGGCTCGCCAGTTCTATGACCTGGAGCGCCTGTGGGCCGGCGCCGAGCAAAGCCGTTCGGCCAGCGCTGCGCATCACAGCCCGGAAAACACCCATGAGCATTTCACCAAGCTCAACAAAGACCAGCAATAAGGGAACGCTGTGCGACTGCGACTGATCGCCGTCGGTTCACGCATGCCCAAGTGGGTGGAAGAAGGCTGGCATGAATATGCCAAGCGTCTTCCTTCCGAGCTGGCGCTGGAACTGGTGGAAATTCCGCTCAACACCCGCGGCAAGAACGCTGACGTGGCGCGCTTTATCCGTCAGGAAGGCGAAGCCATGCTGGCCAAGGTCGGGCCGAACGAGCGCGTTGTCACCCTCGAAGTCCACGGCAAGCCTTGGAGCACCGAGCAACTGGCGGTCGAACTCGATCGCTGGCGGCTGGACTCGCGCACGGTGAATTTCATGGTCGGCGGCCCCGAGGGGCTGGCGCCGGAAGTCTGTGCCCGGGCAGATCAACGCTGGTCGTTATCACCGTTGACGTTGCCGCACCCACTGGTGCGGATTCTGATCGGCGAACAGCTGTATCGTGCCTGGACAGTGCTGTCCGGCCACCCTTACCACAAGTAGTTCTGCCCTCATGCCCCAGCCGATCCGCATCAAGGACCACGAAAAAGACGCCCGTCTGGTGCGTGGCCGCGTCGTGTTCGGGGCTATTGCGGTAGTGACGCTGATCGGCGTGCTGATCGCGCGGCTGTATTTCCTTCAGGTGATCCAGTACGAGTACCACTCGACCCTGTCGGAAAACAACCGCGTCCATGTGCAGCCGATTCCGCCGACTCGCGGGCTGATCTTTGACCGCAATGGCGTGGTGGTGGCCGACAACCGGCCCAGCTTCAGCCTGAGCATGACCCGCGAACGCTCCGGCGACTGGCAGCAAGTGCTCGACGTAATCGTCGAAGTGCTGGAGCTGACGCCCGAAGACCGGGTGATTTTCGAGAAACGCATGCGTCAGGGGCGTCGGCCATTCGAGCCGGTGCCGATCCTGTTCGAGTTGACCGAAGAGCAGATCGCCCGCATCGCGGTGAACCAGTTCCGTCTGCCCGGTGTGGAAGTGGTCGCGCAGTTGGTACGGCATTACCCGCAGGGCGCGCACTTTGCGCACTCGGTGGGATATATGGGGCGGATCAACGAGAAAGAGCTCAAGTCTCTGGATCCGGTGAGTTACAGCGGCACCCATCAAATTGGCAAAACCGGCATCGAGCGCTTCTACGAGCCCGAATTGCACGGTCAGGTCGGTTACGAAGAAGTCGAGACCAACGCCCGTGGCCGCGTGCTGCGGGTACTCAAACGTACCGAACCGATTTCCGGTAAGGACATCGTCCTGAGCCTGGACATCAAATTGCAGGAAGCCGCCGAAGCTGCACTCGGCGGTCGCCGTGGCGCAGTCGTGGCGCTGGATCCGGCGACCGGCGAAGTGCTGGCGATGGTCAGCCAGCCGAGTTTTGACCCGAACCTGTTCGTCACCGGCATCAGTTTCAAGGCCTACTCCGAGCTGCGTGACTCCATCGACCGGCCACTGTTCAACCGCGTGCTGCGCGGTCTGTACCCGCCGGGTTCGACCATCAAGCCAGCGGTGGCGATTGCCGGCCTGGATGCGGGCGTGGTCACGGCCTCGAGCCGGGTGTTCGACCCGGGCTACTACATGCTGCCCAACTATGACCACAAATACCGTAACTGGAACCGTACCGGTGACGGCTTCGTCGACCTCGACACGGCGATCATGCGTTCCAACGACACCTACTTCTATGACCTGGCGCACAAGCTGGGGATTGATCGGTTGTCGTCCTACCTGAGCAAATTCGGCATTGGCCAGAAGGTCTCCCTGGACATGTTCGAAGAGTCGCCGGGGCTGATGCCGACACGGGAATGGAAGCGCGTGACCCGTCGTCAGGCCTGGTTCCCGGGCGAGACGCTGATTCTGGGGATCGGGCAGGGCTACATGCAGTCCACGCCGTTGCAACTGGCGCAGGCCACGGCACTGGTGGCCAACAAGGGTGTCTGGAATCGTCCACACCTGGCCAAGACCATCGAGGGCGAGAAGCCGAAGGATGAAAATCCGATGCCGGACATCATCCTGCGCGACCCGTCGGACTGGACCAAGGTCAACCACGGCATGCAGCAGGTGATGCACGGTGCCCGTGGTACGGCGCGCAAGGCATCGATCGGCGCGCAATACCGAATCGCCGGCAAGTCGGGTACGGCCCAGGTGGTCGCGATCAAGCAGGGCGAGAAGTACGACCGCTCCAAGGTTCAGGAACGCCACCGCGACCACGCCTTGTTCGTCGGCTTCGCCCCGGCCGACAACCCGAAAATCGTGGTGTCGGTGATGGTCGAGAACGGTGAGTCCGGTTCTGGCGTCGCCGCGCCGGTGGTGCGTCAAGTCATGGACGCCTGGCTCCTGGACCAGGACGGCCGACTGAAAGCCGAATACGCCAGCCCTATCAGTGCGGAGGCTACGGCCCGTGAAGAATAATTTCGATCGCATGCTCTCCAGCGAGGATGTGATGCGTCGCCGGGCGACGCTGCTGCAACGCCTGCACATCGACGGCCCATTGTTGATCCTGCTGCTGACCCTCGCCGCCGGCAGTCTGTTCGTGCTGTATTCGGCCAGCGGCAAGAGCTGGGATCTGCTGGCCAAGCAAGCCACTTCCTTTGGCATCGGCCTGGTGTCGATGATCGTCATTGCCCAGTTCGAACCGCGTTTCATGGCCCGCTGGGTGCCGCTCGGTTATGTGGTCGGCGTGATCTTGCTGGTAGTGGTGGACGTGATGGGCCACAACGCCATGGGCGCCACCCGCTGGATCAATATCCCCGGGGTGATCCGCTTCCAGCCCTCGGAATTCATGAAGATCCTGATGCCGGCGACCATCGCCTGGTACCTGGCCAAGCGCTCCTTGCCGCCACAGCTCAAGCATGTCGGGATCAGTCTGGTGCTGATCGGCATCCCGTTCATTCTGATCGTGCGTCAGCCCGACCTCGGCACTTCGCTGCTGATCCTCGCCGGTGGCGCGTTCGTGCTGTTCATGGGCGGCCTGCGCTGGCGCTGGATCATCGGCGTGGTCGCTGCAGCAGTGCCGGTGGCCGTGGCGATGTGGTTCTTCATCATGCACGACTATCAAAAGCAGCGAATCCTGACCTTCCTCGATCCAGAGAGTGATCCGCTGGGTACGGGCTGGAACATCATTCAGTCGAAAGCGGCCATCGGTTCCGGCGGCGTGTTCGGCAAAGGCTGGTTGCTTGGCACCCAGTCGCACCTGGACTTCCTGCCGGAAAGCCACACCGACTTCATTATTGCGGTGATGGGCGAAGAGTTCGGCCTGGTGGGCATCTGCGCTCTGTTGCTGATTTACCTGCTGTTGATCGGCCGCGGGCTGGTGATTACCGCCCAGGCTCAGACATTGTTCGGCAAACTGCTTGCGGGCAGCCTGACCATGACGTTTTTTGTTTATGTTTTCGTCAACATCGGTATGGTCAGTGGCCTGTTGCCGGTGGTGGGTGTGCCGTTGCCGTTCATTAGCTACGGAGGAACTTCGCTGGTGACGCTACTGTCAGCGTTTGGGGTTTTGATGTCGATCCATACCCATCGTAAGTGGATCGCACAGGTTTGAATAAGGTGAAGATTTCAATGCAGGTAATGCGCGGCTGGGCGACTCGATACGCACCGTGGGTCGGCCTGGTAGGCATCCTTGGTTCCGCGCAGCAAGCGTTGGCCGGCGATTACGAAGGCTCACCCCAGGTGGCCGAGTTCGTCGGTGAAATGACCCGCGACTACGGCTTTGCCGGTGAACAGCTGATGGGCGTGTTCCGCGAAGCCGAGCGCAAGCAGTCGATTCTGGACGCGATCTCCAAACCCGCCGAACGGGTTAAACAGTGGAAAGAATATCGCCCGATGTTCATCACCGACGCGCGCATCGCCCGTGGCGTGGACTTCTGGCGCCAGCACGAAGCGGTGCTGGCCCGTGCCGAGCAGGAATACGGCGTGCCGGCGCAGGTGATCGTCTCGATCATCGGCGTCGAGACCTTTTTTGGGCGCAATACCGGTAATTATCGGGTGATCGACGCCTTGTCGACCCTGGGTTTCGACTATCCTCCCCGTGCTGAATTCTTCCGCAAGGAATTGCGTGAATTCCTGCTGCTGGCCCGTGAAGAGCAGGTCGACCCGTTGACCCTCAAAGGCTCCTACGCCGGGGCCATGGGCTTGCCGCAATTCATGCCGAGCAGTTTTCGCGCCTATGCGGTGGATTTCGACGGTGACGGGCACATTAATATCTGGACCAACCCGATTGATGCCATCGGCAGCGTCGCCAGTTATTTCAAGCGCCACGGCTGGGTCGCCGGCGAACCTGTGGTCAGCCGTGCCGATGTGCGCGGCGATCAGGTGGACGACGGGCTGACCGACGGCATCGAACCGACGAAAACCGTCGGGGAGTTGCGGGCGCTGGGCTGGTCGAGTCATGATGCGCTGCGCGATGATATGCCGGTCACGGCTTTCCGCCTGGAAGGTGACAATGGCCCTGAATACTGGATGGGCCTGACGAATTTTTACGCGATCACGCGTTATAACCGCAGCGTGATGTACGCCATGGCCGTACATCAACTGTCTGAACAGCTGGTCCAAGCACGGGGCGTCAAGTAATGCGGGCATTGCCTATGAATAAACCCCTGAAGCTCATGGCGTTCGCCGCGTTGGCGGTACTGGTCGCCAGTTGTTCGACCAGCCGCTCGCCGACTCAGAAATCCTCTAGCGCCGTGCGTTCAGCGCCGGGGCTGGACATCAATCGCGCGCACAAAGACGGCGCACCTTGGTGGGACGTCGACGTTTCGCGCATCCCGGACGCCACGCCGACCCTGCACTCCGGCCCCTATAAGGCCAACCCGTACACGGTGCTGGGCAAGACTTATTTCCCGATGCAAGAATCCAAGACCTACGTGGCCTCGGGCACTGCGTCCTGGTATGGCACCAAGTTCCATGGTCAGAACACCGCCAACGGCGAAGTCTATGACCTGTACGGCATGAGTGCCGCGCACAAGACCTTGCCACTGCCAAGTTACGTTCGGGTGACTAACCTGGACAACAACAAGACGGTCATCCTGCGGGTCAACGACCGGGGGCCGTTCTATTCGGACCGGATCATCGACTTGTCCTACGCGGCGGCCAAGAAGCTCGGCTATGCCGAAACCGGTACGGCACGGGTCAAGGTCGAAGGCATCGACCCGCAGCAATGGTGGGCACAGAAAGGCCGTCCGGCGCCGTTGATGCTCAACGAGCCACAAGTAGCGCAAAATACCGCGCCGACCGTGACGGCCTCTACCGGCACCGTCGAACAATGGACGCCACCGCCGCAGCAACACGCTGCGGCCGTTGTGCCGGTGCAGCTCGATGCAAAAAAAAACGCTTCTGCACCAGCCTCTGGCCAGTATCTGCAGGTGGGCGCGTTCGCCAACCCGGACGCTGCAGAGCTGCTGAGATCGAAGCTCAGCGCGACGGTGAGCGCTCCGGTATTCATCAGCTCGATCGTGCGCAACCAACAGACACTGCATCGGGTGCGCCTGGGGCCGATTGGTTCGCCGGGTGAAATCCAGCAGGTGCAGAACAGCGTGCGGTTGGCCAATCTCGGTTCGCCGAGCCTGGTCAGCGCCGAGTAATACGTAGTACTTGATTGACGGTTCGCTTGCGGTTTGGGGGGCGCACCGGGTTGTTGGCTCGTTGAAGAACAAAAGCCCGGCAAGGGTTACAGAGTGAGCAACTGAACACGCGATGACCCGTCAGGGTTGTCTGATTAGTTTTGCCCGCGAGGGCAGTTTCCATTAGCGATTTCGAGAGACGGATGAACATCACCACCTTTGCCAAACGCCTGTGCCTGCTAGTCCCGCTGCTCCTCTCGCCTGCCGCTTTCGCGGTCGAGATGATGCCGTCGCCACCGCAACTGGCCGCCAAAGCCTACGTACTCATGGACGCCAGCAGCGGTAACGTGCTGGTAGAGAACAACGGTGACCAGCGTCTGCCACCGGCCAGCCTGACCAAGCTGATGACCGCATACATCGCGACCCTGGAAATCCGTCGTGGCCAGATCGGCGAAAACGATCCGGTGACCGTCAGCGAGAACGCCTGGCGTACCGGCGGTTCGCGGATGTTCATCAAGGTCGGCTCGCAAGTCACCGTCAGCGACCTGCTGCACGGCATCATCATTCAGTCGGGCAACGACGCCAGTGTTGCGCTCTCCGAGCACATCGCCGGCAGCGAAGACGCCTTCGCCGACCTGATGAACAAAACTGTGGCCGACCTGGGCATGACCAACACCCACTTCATGAACCCGACCGGTCTGCCGAACCCGGAACACTACTCGTCGGCTCACGACATGGCCGTGCTGGCCCGCGCGATCATCCACGAAGACCCGGCTCACTATGCGATTTACTCGCAGAAAGAGTTCTTCTGGAACGGCATCAAGCAGCCTAACCGCAACCTGCTGCTGTGGCGTGACAAGACCGTCGACGGTCTGAAAACCGGTCACACCGATGAAGCTGGCTACTGCATGGTGTCTTCGGCCGTGCGTGATGGCATGCGCCTGATCGCCGTGGTGTTCGGTACCAACAGCGAAGTAGCTCGTGCTGCTGAAACCCAGAAGTTGCTGACTTACGGTTTCCGCTTCTTCGAAACCCAGACCTTCTATCAGAAAGGCGCCGAGCTGGCTCAGGCTCCGGTCTGGAAAGGCACCACCAATCAAGTCAAGGCCGGCCTGGCTGAAGACCTGACCATGACCCTGCCAAAAGGCCAGCTGAAAAAGCTCGCTGCCAGCATGACCATGAACCCGCAACTGGTCGCACCAATCGCCAAGGGCGACGTGATCGGTAAAGTCGAAGTGAAACTGGACGACAAGGTGGTGCACAGCGCCGACCTGATCGCTCTGGACGCGGTCGACGAGGGTGGTATCTTCCGCCGCATGTGGGATAGCATCCGTCTATTCTTCTACGGCTTGTTCAACTGAATTAGTGTGGACTCACATGGCCCCGTTCCAATCCGGAACGGGGCCATGTCTGTTGCCACGGCTTACGAGGCCGTTACGCCATGACAGACTCCGAAGTAAAGGCGCCAAAAATCGAATTTCCCTGCGCGGATTACCCGATCAAGGTAATCGGCGATACAGGCGTGGGTTTCAAGGACAGGATCATCGCGATCCTTGAGAAACACGCGACCGTTGACCACAACACCTTTGCCGAACGGCTGAGTACCAACGGCAAGTACACGACCATCCAGTTGCACATCATCGCCACCGGCCAGGAACAGCTGTACGACATCAACAGCGAGTTGCGGGCTACCGGTTTCGTGCACATGGTGCTGTGATGTCCGGCTCGCTGGGCTTTCGCGAGCTTGGTCAGATGGCTTACGAGCCGGTCTGGCATGCCATGCAACGCTTCACCAATGAGCGCGGCAGCGATGCCGCCGACGAGATCTGGCTGGTGGAACACCCGCCCGTGTTCACCCAGGGCCAGGCCGGCAAGGCTGAACACCTGTTGCTTCCCGGGGATATTCCGGTGGTGCAGGTCGACCGCGGTGGCCAGGTGACTTACCACGGTCCGGGCCAGTTGGTGGCCTACCTGTTGCTGGATGTGCGCAAGCTGGGGTTCGGCGTGCGTGACCTGGTCAGCCGCATGGAGCAATGCCTGATCGAGTTGCTGGCCAGCTACGGCGTGACCGCGTCCGCCAAGCCGGATGCGCCGGGTGTGTATGTCGATGGCGCGAAAATCGCTTCTCTGGGTCTGCGGATCCGCCACGGTTGCTCCTTTCATGGCCTGGCCCTGAACGTGGATATGAACCTGGAACCGTTTCGACGGATTAATCCCTGCGGCTACGCCGGGCTGGCGATGACCCAGCTGCGCGATCACGCAGGACCGATTGAATTTGCCGAGGTAAGTGCCCGGCTGCGCGCGCAGCTCGTCAAACACCTCGACTATGCTGAGCAGACGACCCTAACGGGCGGAATCGACTGATATGACTACTGATGCAGTGCAAACCATGATCCCGACGCTCGATGTCACCGAGCGTCCGGCCCCGCGTGCCAAGGTTGAAGCCGGCGTCAAGCTGCGCGGCGCCGAGAAGGTTGCACGCATCCCGGTGAAGATCATCCCGACCACCGAACTGCCGAAGAAACCCGACTGGATCCGCGTGCGCATCCCGGTTTCCCCGGAGGTCGACCGCATCAAGAGCCTGCTGCGCAAACACAAGCTGCACAGCGTTTGCGAAGAAGCATCCTGCCCGAACCTGGGCGAGTGCTTCTCCGGCGGCACCGCGACCTTCATGATCATGGGTGACATCTGCACCCGTCGTTGCCCGTTCTGCGACGTCGGCCACGGTCGTCCGAAGCCACTGGACGTCAATGAGCCGGAAAGCCTGGCCATTGCCATCGCCGACCTCAAGCTGAAGTACGTGGTGATCACCTCGGTCGACCGCGACGACCTGCGTGACGGCGGTGCCCAGCACTTTGCCGACTGCATCCGCGAAATCCGCAAACTGTCGCCGAACGTACAGCTCGAAACCCTGGTCCCGGACTACCGTGGCCGTATGGACGTCGCGCTGGAAATCACCGCCGCCGAGCCGCCGGATGTGTTCAACCACAACCTGGAAACCGTGCCGCGCCTGTACAAGGCTGCGCGTCCGGGGTCGGATTACCAGTGGTCGCTGACCTTGCTGCAACGCTTCAAGCAGATGATGCCGCACATTCCGACCAAGTCCGGTTTGATGCTGGGTCTGGGCGAAACCGACGAAGAAGTCATCGAAGTCATGAAGCGCATGCGCGAACACGACATCGACATGCTGACCCTGGGCCAGTACCTGCAACCGTCCCGCAGCCACTTGCCGGTCCAGCGCTTCGTGCACCCGGACACCTTCGCCTGGTTTGCCGAGGAAGGTTACAAGATGGGCTTCAAGAACGTCGCCTCCGGCCCGCTGGTGCGTTCCTCGTACCACGCCGACGAGCAGGCGAAGCTGGTCAAGGCCGAGTTGATGTCGTCCTGATCCCGCGTTGAGAAAAAGAACACGCCCGCCAGGTTTTTCAGACCTCGCGGGCGTTTTTTTAGCCGTGCCCACAGCCATGCCGGTCTTTTCCTGCAAACAGTGGGCAACTGACCCTCTTCTGTTTATTCCCGTTCCTGACTACTGTGTGCTGAAGCGTTCACACAGGGAGAATCATGGATGACTGCTCGACCGACTCACACCCTTTGTCCTCACATCCCCGTTCCGGCCTTGCCGGCTGCAGGACTTATCGGCGTGATCGCGCCCGCCGGCCCCGCAGCACTGGACACCGATAAAGCCATCGCCTGGATGCGCGCTCGCGGCTATTCGCTGCGAGTGTTTTCCGGCGTTTACGAGAAAAATGACTATCTGGCCGGCAGCGACGAGGTGCGGCTCAATGACCTGCACGCGGCATTTGCCGATAGCGAGGTCGACGCCATCATCTGTCTGCGTGGCGGTTATGGTACGCCGCGTTTGCTTGATCGCATCGATTTCGAATTACTGCGAAACAACGCCAAGCCGTTCATCGGATACAGCGACATTACAGCGCTGCACTTGGCCATCAGCCGTTATGCAGGTTTCGTGACGTTTCACGGCCCGATGCTCAATGCCGACCTGCTGGGCGACAAGCAGAAACCCACCGAATCCTCATTCTTCAACATGCTGCGCGGGCAGGTAAGGGCAGATAGCGTGTTGACGCACCCGGTGGCCTACCCATTGACAACAATCGAACCAGGCATCGCCCATGGGCGTTTGTTGGGGGGCAATCTGTCGATGATCGCCGCGACCATGGGCACGCCTTACGAGATCGATGCCGAGGGTGCCATCCTGTTCATCGAAGACATTAACGAGCCGCTTTATCGTATCGACCGGCTGCTGACCCATTTGCGTCTGGCCGGCACGCTGCACAAGCTGCGCGGGGTTCTGGTGGGGGATGTGGCAGGGGTTGATGCGATTGCGCTGGAGAGGTTGCTCAAGCAGACCTTCGCGCCGTTGCACATACCCGTGCTGGCCGGATGGCGCAGCGGGCATTGCGATCCTAACCTGACGCTGCCCATGGGGGCGCTGGTCCGATTGGATGCGGGGAGCAAGGAATTGGTGTTGGAGCAGGATGTGGTGGTCAAGCGTTAGATCGTTACTGCCTGACAGTCAGTCTTCGCGGGCAAGCCCGCTCCCACAGGATCAAGGTGTACGCAAATGTCACATTCACCTTTGAACTTGTGGGAGCGGGCTTGCCCGCGATGCTTTTTAGCGGTTACGCAGACCTTCGAGCAACTTGTGCGTCGGATACCCATCCGCCGGCAAGCCAAACGACTGCTGCGCGCTGCGGATCGCTTTGCGGGTATTGGCACCGATGATGCCGTCGGCGGTGCCTGCGTCGTAATTCCGGGCGCTCAGCAGGGTTTGCAGCTCGATTCGCTCGGTACGGCTCAGCGGCAAGTCATCTTTTGGCCATAGACCGTTGATCAGGCCACCGCCATTGAAACGCTCGGACAACAGGCTTACGGCCAAGGCGTAGGACGAGGAGTTGTTGTACTTGAGGATCGCGCGGAAGTTATCGAGGACCAGGAATGCCGGGCCGCGATAGCCAGCCGGCAGCAACAGGGCGGCCGACAGGTGTTCGGAACCTGCCGGAACCTGGCCGCCATTGGGCAGGGTGACCCCTAGTTGCTGCCACTCGGCAACGCTTTTGCGAATCGCACCATCGGCGAGGGCGTAATTGAAGTTGCTCGGCAGTTGCGCTTCGAAGCCCCATGGCTGGCCTTTCTGCCAGCCGGAGCTTTGCAGATAGTGCGCGGTCGAGGCCAATGCATCAGCGGAGCTGTTCCAGATATCGCGGCGGCCATCACCGTCGAAGTCCACGGCGTGGGTGTTGTAAGTGGTCGGAATAAACTGGGTCTGGCCCATGGCGCCGGCCCAGGAACCGAGCATTTTCTCAGGTTCGATATCACCCTGTTGCAGGATCTGCAGGGCGGCGATCAGCTGCGCGTGAGCGAAGCCCGGACGTCGACCTTCATAAGCCAGGGTCGCCAGGGAGTTGATCACCGACTTGTTGCCCTGGAACTGACCGAAATTACTCTCCATGCCCCACACCGCAACCAATGCCTGGCGATCGACGCCGTAGCGCTGTTCGATGCTTTGCAGGATGTCGGCGTACTGGCTGACCAGCGCCTGACCTTTTCGCACTCGCAGCGGCGACAGTGCGCCATCGAGGTATTCCCACACCGGGCGGGTAAATTCAGGTTGGCTGCGGTCGGCACGGATCACGCTGGTGTCCAGGCTGACATTGGCAAACGCGCGGTCGAACAGGTCGGCGCGGATCCCGGCGGCGAGGGCGTCTTTGCGAAAGCCCGCCTGCCATTCGGCGAAGGTCTGGGTGGGCTGGATGTCGAGATTCTCACCGGTCGGAACCACTGGTGGAATGATCGCAGGGGCTGTCGCAACGGTGGGGGTCTGAAGCGGTTGAGCGTCGGCGGCGGTGGGTTTTTCCGCGCAGGCGACAAGCAGAACGAGGCTGGAGGCAGCAATCAATTGGCGCAGGTGCCAACGACGGGAAAGACAAAGGGGCATGCACAGGTCCAGAGGATACGAATCAGGTGCAGACCTTAACATGCCTGCTGAGAGAATCGGTCGCTTGACAAACATTTGGACTGAAAGCTTGCCAGCCAACTGGCTAACCTAGTCCCGTTTCATGCTCTCTTCAACTGTCAGATCTGGCAGCTATTCGGGGCTCTTTTCAAACTGTTAAATGATCGATACAGGCAACTTTATCGTTCATCGATGGGGACTTTTTACATGAAAAGGGTAGTGCTTTCGTTGTTGTTTTTTCTGATTTTGGGCTGTTCGACATCACACGATGCGAGCAACGATTCAATTTACAACAACATGACTACCTCGGCGACGACGGAACCGCCGTTGGCAACTCGCGGTCCGTTAGTGGCAGCCGAGTTGGCTGCGCGTTACAGAGATACTGCCACCACTCGATGCGATGGACTGGATAGAAGGCCAGCATTCTTGTGCAGTGGAATTTTGCTACGTGGAACGGCTACTGCAGACGGATTCGATGTCTGGGATCCGAGCCCTACGGCAGTAAGGGTGGGAGGCACTTCATTTTCATTTGTCCGTTCGGACTACAAGATGAAAAGACTTGCCATGGGCTATAAGAAGGGTCTGATTTTTTACCCTGTTTTGAAAACTCCTCCAGGTAAACTCAAGATCCCCGTTTTGTGTTTCTTTCCCGTGGACGGGGATTCCGATCATCGTAGCGACAAGGGTTGCGGCGGTATTTCCGGGTACGCCTCAACCGTTGCCTGCGCTTCTCAGGGTATCGACACCCCTGAAAAATGGGCAGGGAACTACCAACAATATGCTTCTGCAAGTCACAACAGGACGGGTGTGTGCAGTTTTGATGTCCGAGATTCGATTGATGCGCTTGCCGGCCCCAACTTTGTAAAAGGCATGCAGGCGGGTCGCTTGGTGACGCCTAGAGCTTTTGATATACCCAATGATGTGAAGATGGAAACTTGGGAAAAGGGGGCGGCCGCGGTTCTGCCTTGAATTGAGGCCTTCTTTTATGTCATTGTCGGAAGTTCTTCAGGATTGACGGAAGTGCAAAAGGATCAACTTCGATTCAAGGAGGTCACTGGAGAAAGCATACCCATTATCAAAGTGACAATGCCCGCAACGCTGGACGAAAAAGTGACCTTCGCTTTTCAGGCGCAAGATCAGGCAGTGAATTGATTGCTGATTCAAGCGGCCAGAAAGTAAGAAGCCTCCCAGCTATTAGACTGGAAGGCTTCGCGGCGGTAGCTGCCTTTGCCCTTGCCGGCTCGTTCCTGACGGCTGCGGAACAGTGGCTGGGCGACGATGGATTTGGCCTTGTTGGGGCCATGCTTGGATGGCTTTTTGCTCATGAGGGTTTCTCGCAAGTGAGTGGGTTTTGCGGGGGAAATAATCTGCCGAAGTAGGGATTCTGTCTAGTCCCCACATTGTGTAGGAAACGATACCTGTAGCGAGGGAGCTTGCTCCCGCTCGGCTGCGCAGCAGTCGTAAACCCTGTAACCCCGGATTACCTGAAAAGTCGCGGTGTCTGGTTTTGGGGTCGCTTCGCAACCCAGCGGGAGCAAGCTCCCTCGCCACAGAGGTTGGTGCAGGCTGAAAAAACAGGTTACTCGGCGGGCAAGCTCAGCCGCTGCCCGGCCATCAACAACGTCAACCGACTCAAACTCATCCACGGCGAACCCGCCGCCTGGCCTTTGATCTGCGCGTCGATGCGTTGCGCTTCCAACAGCAACTGCGCCCAGCGTTGTGCCGAATAGCGTTGCAGCGCTTTGCTCATCAACGGTTTGCGTTTGTCCCAGATTGGCGGTCGGGCCTGGCTGAAAGCTTTGTCGAGCGGCACGCCTTGGCTGTATTGCAGCGACAGGTTGGCCAGCAGACGCAGTTCTCGGGCCAGCGCCCAGAGAATCACCGGCGGTTCGACGCCTTCGCCGCGCAACCCTTCGAGCATGCGCAGGGCATGAGCAGCTTCGCCATTGAGAATCGCATCGGTCAGGCCGAAGACATCGAAACGGGCGCTGTCGGCTACTGCCGCTTGCACGGTTTCGACAGTGATCTGCCCACCCTCTGCCATCAGCTTGAGCTTTTCGATTTCCTGGGCGGCGGCCAGCAGGTTGCCCTCGACCCGGGCGGCGATCAGTTCGACGGCGTCCTGGCTGGCGGAAAGCCCGGCCTGGGACAGCCGTTGACGGATCCAGCTCGGCAACTGGTTGGTGTCCACAGGCCAGATCTGCACGAACTGGGTCTGTGGACCTTCGACCAGTGCCTTGCCCCACTTGGTCTTCTGCGCACTGCCATCAAGCTTGGGCAGGCTGATCAGCAGCAGCGTGTCTTCGGCCGGGCGCGAGCAGTATTCGATGAGCGCGGCGGCGCCTTTGTCACCGGGTTTGCCGGAGGGCAGGCGCAGTTCCAAAAGACGTTTTTCAGCGAACAGCGACATGCTGGCGCCAGCCTGCAGCAGCGTACCCCAGTCGAAACTGGCGTCGGCAGCGAAGACCTGGCGTTCATCGAAACCTTGTTGGCGAGCAGCGGCGCGAATGGCGTCGGCGGCTTCCTGGCACAGCAGTGGGTCATCGCCACTGATGATGTAGACCGGCGCGAGGGCGCCTTGCAGGTGTTTGCCGAGTTGGGCGGGGGCGAGTTTCATAAGAAGAGGCGAACGGGGCGCCTGAGCGCCCCGTAAGTCTTACTGCTGCGGCAGTTCGACAGGCGACTGACGCGGAGTCTCCGCTTCAGTCTTCTGCGCCGCTTCCAGTGCGGCGGCTTCAGCCTTGGCCCTGGCATCGGCGGTCTGTTGCATCTGTTCCAACTGAGTCGGCGTGAGCTGTTGCAGACGCAGCATCATGCGTTGCACCAGTTCACGACGCATGTCCTTGCGGGCATCGTTGGCTTCCTGGTCGGAACCCACCAGGTTGTTGCCGTCGTGGATGAAGACTTTCTGCACTTGCAGCTTGTCGCTGAGCAGTGGCAAGTTGCCTTGACCGCGGATGTCGTAGTTCACCACCATGGTCAGCTCGTATTCACCCGTACGACCAGCGCCTGCGTAACTGAGAATGCGCTGGGTTTCCTGCTCGTCAGCCAGATACAGCTTGTAAGGTGCACCGGTGTAAACCCTGACGCCGCTGCCTTCCAGTACCTGACGCATTTGCGTCACGGTTTCGCCGTAGGCGTTGCGGGCGCTCAGGTCGAGCTCCTTGATCGCCAGTTCGGTGGTGCCGGTGCCGCGCAGCTGGAAACCGCAGGCGCTCAGCAGGACCGCGAGGCCCATCACCAGCAAATTGCGTTTGATCATCTTGTTGCTCCCCTTGAAACCATGTGGGCCGGTCAAACGGCCCGAAAGGTTTTACTCGGCGCAGGCATGACCTGGCGCCCGATCCAATTTAGCTGGCGACGATATTGACCAGTTTCCCGGGCACTACGATCACTTTGCGAATAGTCAGGCCATCGACGAAGCGCAGGACGTTTTCGTTGGCCCGTGCGGCGGCTTCGACTTCTTCGCGGCTGGCGCTGGCCGGCATTTCGATGTGGCCGCGCAGCTTGCCATTCACTTGAATGACCAGTTGCAGGCTGTCCTGTACCAGGGCGCTTTCGTCCAGCACCGGCCAACCGGCATCGATGACCGGGTCGGCGTGACCCAGGCGATGCCACAGCTCGTGGCTGATGTGCGGGGTGATCGGTGCCAGCAACAGGGTCACGGTTTCCAGACCTTCGTGAATCAGCGCGCGATCCTGCTCGGTGCCTTGCGGGGCTTTTTCCAGCACGTTCATCAGCGTCATCACCTGGGCGATGGCGGTGTTGAATTTGTGGTTCTGGCCGACGTCGTGGCTGGCCTGCTTGATGGCCTGGTGGATCGAACGGCGAATGGCTTTCTGCTCGTCGTTCAGGCTGGCGACGTCCAGTTTGCCCGGCAGGCCCTGAGTGACGTGCGCTTGAGCCAGACGCCAGACGCGCTTGAGGAAGCGGTGCGAACCTTCTACTCCGGAGTCGGACCATTCCGCGCTCATGTCCGGTGGCGAGGCGAACATCATGAACAGGCGGCAGGTGTCTGCGCCGAACTGGTCAATCATCGATTGTGGGTCGACGCCGTTGTTCTTCGACTTGGCCATCTTCTCGGTGCCGCCGATTTCCACCGGCAGGCCGTCTGCGATCAGCTTGGCACTGATAACCTTGGCCTTGCTGTCGCGTTCGAGTTCGACGTCCGCCGGGTTGAACCAGGTGTAGGCACCGTTGGCTTCGCGACGGTAGTAAGTCTCGGCGATCACCATGCCCTGGGTCAGCAGGTTCTTGAACGGCTCGTTGGAGCTCACCAGGCCTTCATCGCGCATCAGCTTGTGGAAGAAGCGCGCGTAGAGCAGGTGAAGAATCGCGTGTTCGATGCCGCCGATGTACTGATCCACCGGCAACCAGTGGTCGGCCGCCGATTTTTCCACCAGGCCACCTTCAAAGTGCGGCGAGGCGTAGCGGGCGTAGTACCACGAGGACTCGACGAAGGTGTCCATGGTGTCGGTTTCACGCTTGGCCGGTGCGCCGCATTTCGGGCAGGTGCACTCGTAGAACTCTGGCATGCGCGCCAATGGCGAACCAGCGCCGTCCGGTACGACGTCTTCGGGCAGCACAACAGGCAGTTGATCTTCCGGGACCGGCACATCACCGCAAGTATCGCAGTGGATGATCGGGATCGGGCAGCCCCAGTAGCGTTGACGGCTGATGCCCCAGTCGCGCAGGCGGAACTGGGTGCGCGAGGCGCCGAGGTTTTTCTTGATCAGTGCGACTTCCATGGCGTCGAAAGCGCCGGCGAAGTCGAGGCCGTTGAACTCACCGGAGTTGATCAGCGTGCCGTACTCGCCGTAAGCGTCCTGCCATGGGGCAGGGTTGGTGTCACCTGCACTTGTGCGCACCACCGACTTGATCGGCAGGTTGTACTTGTGGGCGAACTCGAAATCACGCTCGTCGTGCGCCGGAACCGCCATTACCGCGCCATCACCGTAGTGCATCAGCACATAGTTGGCGACCCACACCGGGAGTTTCTCGCCGGTCAGCGGGTGTTCGACGAACAGCGAAGTCCGCAGGCCTTTTTTCTCTTGAGTGGCGACGTCGGCTTCAGCGACGCTGCCGCCCTTGCATTCAGCGATGAACGCTTGCAGCTCAGGGTTGTTCTGCGCGGCCAGGGTAGCCAGATGGTGTTCGGCGGCCACGGCAACGTAGGTTGCACCCATCAGGGTGTCCGGACGGGTGGTGAAGACTTTCAGCGCGCCGGTTTCACCGATGGAAGCGACGTCGTACGGGAATTGCACTTCCATGCCGCGGGATTTGCCGATCCAGTTGCGCTGCATGGTCTTGACCTGTTCAGGCCAGCCAGTCAGTTCGTCGAGGCTCTCCAGCAGCTCATCCGCGTAGGCGGTGATCTTGAAGTAGTACATCGGGATTTCGCGCTTTTCGATCAGCGCGCCGGAACGCCAGCCGCGACCGTCGATCACTTGTTCGTTGGCCAGAACGGTCTGGTCGACCGGGTCCCAGTTCACGGTGCCGCTTTTTTTGTAAATCACGCCTTTTTCGAACAGGCGAGTGAACAGCCATTGTTCCCAGCGGTAGTAATCAGGCTTGCAGGTGGTCACTTCGCGCGACCAGTCCACCGCCAGGCCCAGGCTGCGCAGCTGGCTTTTCATGTAGGCGATGTTTTCGTAGGTCCACTTGGCGGGCGCTACGTTGTTCTTCATCGCGGCGTTTTCCGCCGGCATGCCGAAGGCGTCCCAACCCATGGGTTGCAGGACATTCTTGCCTTGCATGCGCTGATAGCGGGAGATCACGTCGCCGATGGTGTAGTTGCGCACGTGCCCCATGTGTAGCTTGCCGCTGGGGTAAGGGAACATCGACAGGCAGTAGAACGTCTCCTTGCCTGGCTGTTCACTGACTTCAAAGGACTTTTGCTCGTCCCAGAACGACTGGGCGGCGGCTTCGATTTCACGGGGCTGATATTGTTCGTGCATGGCTACTTTTGAACTGAATAGGGGTGGCCTAATCCTCTTCAATGCAACGCTGGACGGTGATGACGCCAAATCGGCGTTTCGGTGCCCAGGCGAGCTGGAAGTGGAGTTACAGGAAGCGCCGTAGCATACATGACGGCACTCTACCGAGGGAAACCCTGATTACACGCAAGGGCGCGGCCAATTCCCGCCCCGAGGGCCGTTGGTCGCGGCGCTCAGCCGGTTTTTTCAGCGAAGCTAAGCTCTAAAAGGGGAGTGAGTCTTATCTTCAATGAGGTGATGGATGGTTGATTCACAGCAAAAAGCTACAAAACCGGAGCTGTACGAAAGACTGATCGACCGTCTCGCAATGGCCTTGGACGCGGCCAAAACCGCGGGACGGCTTCGCGACGAGCGTCCCCTGGAGCTGGAACTGCGTGGTTTGACCCCCGCAGAGTTTGAACTGGTCAAGGCCTATCTGGACCGCAGTGAACGTGAAACGCACGGTTGCTTGTCAGGAGCAGTGAAGCAACTCGAAGCACCACGTACGGCCAAGATCATCTGGCTCAAGGATAAGGCACCCGGCGGAGGCGCGGTAAAGGTCCGGTCTCTGCAGTTCAAGTAAGGACACTTGGAACCATTCCATATGGTTTTTTGAAACAAAGTCCTTCCGCATTTGTTGTCGCATTGCGTTAACCCACTTAGGCTTCGGGCATCTATGGAGATGCCCGATGCCTTTTCGTTATTTCATTAAACAACTTCTATTGCCGCCCGGCGTTCTTTTGCTGTTACTGGTGCTCGCCTGGTGGTGGCGCCGCTCAAGGCCCAGGTTGGCGGGAGCGTGCTTCGTTATGGGCGTGGGTGGCTTCTGGTTGATGAGCCTGCCAGTGATGGTGGAGTGGAGTGCCCGGGCTCTGGAGCGCGAGCCGCCGCTCGTACGCGAGGAATGGGCCACCCTTGGCCAGCGCGCTGAAGCGATCGTGGTGCTGGGTTCCGGGCGTGAGCGTGGCGACCTGGCCTGGGGTGTTGACCAGCCCACCGGCGTAGGTCTTGGGCGCGAGCGTTATGCCGCGCGTCTGGCCAAGGCTTCCGGCTTGCCGATTCTGACCAGCGGCGGCCTGCATTACGGCACACCGCCGACTGAAGCGCAGCTGATGGCGGATTCGTTGCTCGATGATTTTGGCGTGACGGTGCGCTGGCAGGAAGGGCGCAGCCGCACAACCTGGGAAAACGCGCAGTTCAGCGCCCAGGTATTGTTGCCGCAGGGGATCAAACGGGTGGTGGTCGTGACTCAGGCGTGGCATATGCCGCGGGCGGTCTGGAGCTTTGAGCAGGCCGGATTTGAGGTGGTGCCGGCGCCGGTGGGGTTTTTAGGCGTGGACAACGCCCGGCCACTGGGTGGCTGGATGCCGGAATTCAAATCAATCTGGCAATCGGGGCAGTTGATGAATGAGGCCGTGGGGCAGGTCGGGTATTGGATGTTCTATCGAGGCGAGCCGGTTGACGATTGATCATTCCCGCGCCTGTGCGCGGGAATGATCGCGGCCGGGTTAAACGGTCTTCGCCATCCGATTGGCCATCAACGCCCAGCCAAACAACAGCACGCAAATGATGATCAACGGCCATGAACGCCATTGCAGGTACGGCGTCAGGTTATGCATTGGCACCACTTCACCGTACAGAATGCCGCGTTCGAACTGCGGGATCCGGGCGGTGATCTGGCCGAACGGGTTGATCAGGCCGGTCACGCCGTTGTTGGTGGCGCGGATCATCCAGCGACCCGCCTCAAGCGCGCGCATCTGTGCCATTTGCAAATGTTGCAGCGGGCCGATCGAGGTGCCGAACCAGGTATCGTTGCTGATGGTCAGCAGCAAATCGCTGCGGGCGGCGAGGCCGGCGGCGAATTCCGGGTAGACCACTTCATAACAGATGTACGGTGCAATCTGATAACCCTTGGCTTGCAGCAGCGGTTGATCGGCCGGTCCACGGGCAAAGTCGGACATCGGCAGGTCGAAGAACGCGATCAGGCCGCGCAAGACTTCCTGCAACGGAACGTATTCGCCGAAAGGCACCAGTTTCTGCTTCAGGTAAGTGCCATCGCCTTCACCGACAACGGTAATGCCGTTGAAGAAGCGCTTCTGGTGATGGACTTCCTGGCGAATCGGCACGCCGGTAATCAGCGCGGATTTACGCTCTGCAGCAAAGCTGCCCATCATGTTCAGGTAGCCCTCGGCGGACTCCTTGAGCACCGGGACCGCTGTTTCCGGCCAGATCAACAGGTCGACGGGTTTGGAGCTGAAACTCATGTCGCGGTACAGCGCCAGTTGTGCGTTGAGCTGCGACGGATCCCACTTCATGCTTTGTTCGATGTTGCCTTGAATCGCTGCAACGCTCAGCGGCGCACCCGAAGGGCTGGTCCAGGCGTGTTCCTTGAGCGCCATGCCGATCACCCACGGACCGGCCAGCAGCAACACGCCAGCGGCAATAAAGCCTTTGCGAGCGGTGCGAATCAGGCGCGGTGCGTTGTAGATCAGAGCGGCGGTCAGGGCCAGCGCGAAGGAAATCAGCCACATCCCGCCGATTGGCGCGAGCCCGGCCAATGGGCCGTCGAGCTGGCTGTAGCCGGAATAGAGCCACGGAAAACCGGTAAGAAACCAGCCACGAAAGGCTTCCTGACCCACCCACAACGCTGCAAACGCCAAGGCATCGGCCAGTGGCGCTTCGTTACGGCGCAACCAGCGCGCCCAAATCCAGGCGGGCAGGGCGAAGAACCAGGCAATCGCTGCGGTGAAGAGCAGCATCAAGAACCCGGCCAACAGTACAGATGCGCCGCCGAAGTTGTGAATGCTGTAGTAGATCCAGCTGGTTCCGCCGGCAAACAGGCCGAAACCGAAACACCAGCCACGGCCCAGGGCCTGACGGGGGCTCAGTTCGCGCAAACCGGCGTAAAAGAAGCCGACCGCCAGTAATGCCAGCGGCCAGATATCGAATGGCGCCAGGGCCAGGGTGGTGAGTGCACCGGCCGCCACGGCCAGCAGGTTACCGGGCCAGCCGGGGCGGGTCATCCAGCGCATTTCAATCCTTAGAGTTACCGAGCTATAGGTGTCAGACGCAGCAAATGAATCCGACGGCTGTCGGCGTTCAGGATGCGGAAGCGATAGGCGCCGATTTCGGTGATTTCGTTGCGTTTTGGCAAGTGCCCGAACGCGCTCATCACCAGACCGCCGACGGTGTCGAATTCGTCGTCGGAGAATTCGCTGTCGAAGAACTCGTTGAAGTTCTCGATCGGCGTCAGGGCCTTGATCAGGAAGTCACCGCTGGGCAGCGGCTTGATGTAGCTGTCTTCTTCGACGTCATGCTCGTCTTCGATGTCGCCGACGATCTGTTCGAGTACGTCTTCGATGGTCACCAGACCCGCCACGCCGCCGTATTCGTCAATGACGATGGCCATGTGGTTATGGTTGGCGCGGAACTCGCGCAGCAGCACATTCAGGCGCTTGGACTCGGGCACGAAAGTGGCCGGGCGCAGCAAGTCCTTGATGTTGAAACTGTCGCCGTTCTCCTTGAGGATCAGCGGCAGCAGATCCTTGGCCAGCAACACGCCCATCACGTCATCGTGGCTTTCGCCGATGACCGGGTAACGGGAGTGGGCCGAGTCGACCACGGCCGGCAGGAACTCGCGGGGTGTCTGGGTCGCCTTGATGCTGATCATCTGCGAGCGTGGGACCATGATGTCCCGTACTTGCAGGTCCGCGACCTGAATGGCGCCTTCGACGATGGCCAGCGCTTCGCTGTCCAACAACTTGTTTTGATGTGCGTCGCGCAGCAGCTCCAGCAGCTCCTGGCGGTTCTTCGGCTCGTGGGCAAAAGCCTGGGTCAGTTTACCCAGCCATGACTTCTGCCCGTTGCTCGATCGATCTTCGCTCATAGCGATTACTCTGAATCCTTTGTTGTAACGATAGGGGATGTGTCTGTTTCGTCGTCCGCATAAGGGTCCGGATGACCCAGTTCTGCAAGCAACGTTCGTTCCAGTGCTTCCATTTCTTCGGCTTCGTCATCATCTATATGGTCGTAACCAAGCAGATGCAAGCAGCCGTGAATGACCAGATGCGCCCAGTGGGCCTCCAGTTCCTTGCCTTGTTCCGCCGCTTCGCGCTCGACCACCGCTACGCAGATCACCAGATCGCCGAGCAAGGGAATATCGAGAAACTCATCGGGGACATCGGCGGGGAACGACAAAACATTGGTAGCGTAGTCTTTCTGCCGCCAGGTGAAGTTCAGTTCGCGGGCTTCTTCTTCGTCGACCAAGCGGATGGTCATTTCGGAGTCGGCAGTACGCTGGCGCAAGGCCAGTTCGCACCATTGGCGGAACTTGGCTTCGCTTGGGGCAGGCGCTTCGGTAGCCAGTTGCAGATCAAGCTCAAGCATCGCGTGGGGTGTCCTTTGGCGCGGCATCGGCAGCGCGATTTTCGAAGCGCTCGTACGCCTCGACAATGCGTTGCACCAGCGGATGGCGCACCACGTCCTTGGGCTGGAAGTGGGTGAAGCTGATACCTGGAACGTCCTTGAGCACTTCGATCACATGATGCAGCCCGGACTTGGTGCCGCGTGGCAGGTCGACCTGGGTGATGTCACCAGTGATGACCGCGGTGGAGCCAAAGCCGATCCGGGTCAGGAACATCTTCATCTGCTCGACGGTGGTATTCTGGCTTTCGTCCAGAATGATGAAGCTGTTGTTCAGCGTGCGACCGCGCATGTAGGCCAGCGGCGCGACTTCGATCACCTGGCGCTCGATCAGCTTGGCGACGTATTCGAAGCCGAGCATTTCGTAGAGTGCGTCGTAGAGCGGGCGCAGGTACGGGTCGATCTTTTGCGACAGGTCACCCGGCAGGAAGCCGAGCTTTTCGCCCGCTTCAACCGCCGGACGAACCAGCAGGATGCGGCGAATCTGCTCGCGTTCCAGCGCATCTACCGCACAGGCAACGGCCAGATAGGTCTTGCCGGTACCGGCCGGGCCGATGCCGAAATTGATGTCGTTACCGAGGATTTCCTTCACATAGCGCAGCTGATTCCTGCCGCGAGGGCGAATCGTGCCTTTCTTGGTGCGCAAGGCGACGGACGGTTCGGCGGGGGAGTGGTCGTCCAATTCCTCGACGGCCGATTCCTGCAGGAACAGGTGAACAATGTCCGGCGACAGCTCGGTACCCTTGGTTTCCCGGTACAGGCGGCGCAGGAGGTTTTCCGCAGAAGAAGTGTGCTTGGGCTCGCCGATCAGTTCGAACTGGTTTCCGCGGTTGCGGATCTCGATAGCGAGACGCTGTTCGATCAAGCGCAGATGCTCGTCGAATTGCCCGCACAGATTGGCGAAGCGGCGAGCTTCAAAAGGCTCGAGGATGAAGCGATGTGGTTCTATGGGTGCGTTCAAGGTCGTATTTAGCCGCCCTGGGGCAATTATGATGAAATCAAGGATAACGCCAGTCGCCTGGGTACGAAAGCTCTTAAATAAGATGCAGGTTTTGGCGAATCTGTGGCGAGGGGGCTTGCCCCCGTTCGGCTGCGAAGCAGTCGCAAAATACTCGGGACCGCTTCGCGATCCAACGGGGGCAAGCCCCCTCGCCACAAAAGCCTCGCTCCTACAACAGCGAGCCCCGCAGCGAGTGCGGTTGTGCGGCATCGATGTGCACATCGGCGAACTGGCCGATCAGGGTCGGATTGTCGCAGCGGAAGTTGACGATACGGTTATTCTCGGTCCGGCCTTGCAGTTCGCCGGGGTCCTTTTTCGAATAATCGGTGACCAGGATCCGCTGAATGGAGCCGACCATTTGTCGGCTGATCTCGAAACCTTGCTGGTTCAGGCGATGTTGCAGGGCGTTCAGGCGTTCCTTTTTCAGCTCTTCCGGCGTTTCGTCGGCCAGGTCGGCGGCCGGAGTGCCCGGGCGCTGGCTATAGACGAACGAATAGGAAAAGTCGAAACCGACGTCTTCAATCAGCTTCATGGTCTGTTCGAAGTCTTTTTCGGTCTCGCCCGGGAAGCCGACGATGAAGTCCGAGCTGATGCAGATGCCCGGCACGGCGGCCCGCAACTTGCGCAGTTTGGACTTGTACTCCAACGCGGTGTGATTACGCTTCATCGCCGCCAGGATCCGGTCCGATCCCGATTGCACCGGCAAGTGCAGGTGTTTCACCAGCTCCGGCACGTCGGCGTGGGCCTGGATCAGGCTGTCGGAGAACTCCAGCGGGTGCGAAGTGGTGTAGCGAATCCGGTCGATGCCATCGACAGCAGCCACCACGCGGATCAGCTCGGCGAGATCGGCCAGGCGTCCATCGTGAGTGGTGCCGCGATAGCCGTTGACGTTCTGCCCCAGCAAGGTCACTTCGCGCACGCCGTTTTCGGCCAGGTGGATGATCTCGGCAATCACATCGTCGAACGGCCGGCTGACTTCTTCACCGCGGGTATAAGGCACCACGCAGAAGGTGCAGTACTTGCTGCAGCCTTCCATTACCGATACATAAGCGCTCGGCCCGTCGATACGCGGCTCTGGCAAGTGGTCGAATTTTTCGATTTCCGGGAACGAAACGTCGACTTGCGGCAGCTTGGTAGCGCGCGCGGCGTCGATCATTTCCGGCAGACGATGCAGGGTCTGCGGGCCGAATACCACGTCGACGTACGGAGCGCGATCACGAATGGCCGCGCCTTCCTGGCTGGCCACGCAGCCGCCGACGGCGATGACCATTTCCGGATTAGCCAGTTTCAATTCGCGCCAGCGACCCAGTTGGGAATACACCCGGTCCTGGGCGCGTTCGCGGATCGAGCAGGTGTTGAGCAGGATCACGTCGGCGTCTTCAGCGCGAGCGGTGACTTCCAGGGCCTGGTGTTCACCCAGCAGATCGACCATGCGCGAGCTGTCGTACTCGTTCATCTGGCAACCGTGGGTTTCGATGTAAAGCTTCTTGGCCATGGATAGAGTCATCACGTGATTCAAAGAACCGCGCATTATAGGGAACATGCACCAAGGTTCCTACCGTTGCGCGTCCGGCGGCTATGCTATAGTTCGCGCCCTCATTTTTATCCCCGATGTGTTACCCGCCCACCATGACCAAACGTGAAGCTCCAATTTACAAGGTGATTTTCCTCAATCAGGGCCAGGTGTACGAAATGTACGCCAAGCAGATCTATCAAAGTGATCTGTGGGGCTTCCTGGAAGTGGAAGAGTTCGTCTTTGGCGAGCGCACACAAGTGGTCGTCGATCCAAGCGAAGAGAAACTCAAGGCTCAGTTCGAAGGCGTTGTGCGCAGTTTTGTGCCGATGCATTCGATTGTGCGCATCGACGAGGTCGAACGCCTCGGCACGCCGAAAATCAGCGAAGCCCGTGGCGCGGTCGGCAATGTCATGCCGTTCCCGATGCCGATGCCTGAGAAGTAAGCAGCCGGTTTTTTAAGGTGAGAATTGTTTTTTGTGGCGAGGGAGCTTGCTCCCGCTGGGGCGCGAAGCGGCCCTGAGGGCTGCAATCACGATAAGTCTGGCACACCGCACTCTTGGGTTTTACGACTGCTGCGCAGCCGAGCGGGAGCAAGCTCCCTCGCCACAAGGGGGCGTGTTCAATTCAGGGCAGTGGCGAAAACGGCGTACGCCCATCGGCGCTCTGCAATTCCATCAGGTATTTACGGAAAATCTGCCCCAGCACCTGGGTGGCAACTTCCAGATCTTCGCGGGGCATTTTCTCGGCGACTTCGTCGGCGGTGTCCAGCGCTTCTTCGGCTCCGTTGACTGCAGCCATTTTCAGCACGATATACGCCTGAATATTATTGGCCGGTACGCCTTCACCGTGGAAGAACATGGTGCCGAGTTTGAATTGCGCCTGGGCATGGCCTTGCAGCGAGGCCTTTTCGAAGTAGCTCAGGGCTTTATTGAGGTCGCGCGGCGCGTTTTTGCCCTCGTAGTAGAACTCACCCAACTCGTATTGCGCTTGCGCATCCCCTTCATCCGACGCTTTCTGGCAGGCGGCGAGCGCTTGCGTCAGGTCTTGCGGCTGAGTATTGAGGGTGCAGCGACCCATCGCCGGGATCAACAACGAGTTGCCGCCTGCTTGTGCGAGCGCGAGCAGGGGCTGAAGGAGCAACAGGCAGCCCAATGCAAGGGTGCGGCCGGTGCGGTTCATGGGAATCGACTTACCTCTGAGGGGCGCGCGGACCCGTCGAGGGATCCAATAAGCGCGCATTATGAAATAAGCAGGGCCAACCTTACAAAGTCTTTACTCGTTTTTCTGCTGCGCGGGGACTATATCACCCACTTTGCGAGGAATTATTAGCAGTGGCGTAGGAAAGAAGGCGGGATTGTAGGTGAAAGCTGACGCTGGCAATCGCCAACGTCAGCGTTGCAGCTTTATTTCAGCGCGGCGAATGCACGCTCGGCAGCGTCCAGGGTCAGTTTCAACTCGGCTTCGCCGTGGGCGATCGAGGTGAAACCGGCTTCGAAAGCGCTCGGCGCCAGGTATACGCCGCCTTCGAGCATCAGGTGGAAGAAGCGCCCGAACAGCTTCGCATCGCTGGCCATGACGTCATCGAAGGTCACGATGTCATCGGCGCCGCTGAAGTACAGACCGAACATGCCGCCGGCCTGAGTAGTCACGAACGGAATACCGGCCGCATCGGCGCGTTGTTGCAGGCCATCGAGCAAGCGGCTGGTGTAGTCGCTCAGTTCAGCGTGGAAACCTGGACGACTGATCAGGCGCAGCGTGGTCAGGCCAGCCGCCATCGCCAGCGGGTTACCCGACAAGGTGCCAGCCTGGTAGACCGGGCCCAGTGGCGCGATATGTTCCATGATCTTGCGTTTGCCACCGAAGCAGCCCACCGGCATGCCGCCACCGATGATCTTGCCGAAGGTGCTCAGGTCCGGCGTTACGCCATAGTGGGCCTGGGCACCGCCGAGGGCGACACGGAAACCGGTCATCACTTCGTCGAAAATCAGCACCACGCCGTGCTTGTCGCACAGGGTCCGCAGGCCTTCGAGGAAGCCTGGTGCCGGCGGTACGCAGTTCATGTTGCCGGCCACCGGTTCGACGATGATGCAGGCCACGTCCTGGCCGACTTCGGCGAGCATGGCTTCTACCGCGTCGATGTCGTTGAACGGCAGGGTCAGGGTGTGTTTGGCGAACGCCGCTGGCACGCCGGCCGAACTCGGCACGCCTTGGGTCAGGGCGCCGGAACCGGCCTTGACCAGCAGGCTGTCGGAGTGGCCGTGGTAGCAGCCTTCGAACTTGATGATGCTGTCACGACCGGTGAAGCCACGGGCCAGACGGATGGCGCTCATGGTCGCTTCGGTGCCGGAGCTGACCATGCGCACCATTTCCATCGACGGCACGATTGAGCAGACCAGATCGGCCATCTCGGTTTCCATCGCGGTCGGGGCGCCGTAGGAGAGGCCGTGCTCAAGTTGTTTGCGCACCGCGTCCAGCACGTCCGGGTGGCTATGGCCGAGAATCATCGGGCCCCAGGAACCGACGTAATCCACATAACGCTTGTCGTCTTCGTCGGTGACGTAGGCACCTTCAGCGTGTTTGAAGAACAGCGGCGTGCCGCCCACGCTCCTGAACGCGCGAACCGGCGAGTTCACGCCTCCGGGAATGTGTTTCTGGGCATTGGCAAACAGGGTTTCGGAACGAGACATGATCGGGCTCTCAAAAATCAGGATTTGAACAATTCGTTAAAGGCGCGGGCGCGACGCGTCACTTCAGCCGTGCTCTCGGCGCCGAACAGGCCATGCACCACCGCCAGCAGATCGACCCCGTGGGCCACCAGCGGCGCAGCGTTGTCCAGCGTGATGCCGCCGATCGCGCAGATCGGCAGGTGCAGTTTGCTGCGCGCCTGATCAAGCAGTTCAAGGCTGCAGGCCGGTGCGCCGGGTTTGGTATTGGAATTGAAGAAGCGGCCGAAGGCGACGTAACTGGCGCCTTCCTTGGCGGCTTGTTCTGCGAGTTCGAGTTGCGCGTGGCAGGTCGAACCGATGATTGCCTGGCGCCCCAACAGGGCCCGAACCGGCATCAGCGGGCCATCGGTCTGGCCCAGGTGCACGCCGACATTCAGGCGCGCGGCCAGTTCGGCGTCGTCGTTGATGATCAGCTGGGTTTTATAGAGTTCACACAAGTTGCGCAGGGCTTCGGCCTCGCGCAGACGGCGGGCTTCGTCACTGCTTTTGTCACGGTATTGCAGCAAGGTGACACCGCCGTCCAACGCTGCTTTTACATACGGTAGAAATTTACCGGCCAGCAACTGGCTGTCGGTAATGGCATACAGGCCACGTAGTTTCATCGGACTAGCCTCTGCGCATTACGCATCGAAAGTTACGAACAGAAATCCAGCGGCAAGCGACGCGGCACGAACTGACCTTTGCCCAGCTGCTCCGCATCACGCAAGGTGCGCCAAGTGTAGTCAAGCGCGCTCTGTACGGCACTGGCGAGGTGTTCACCCTGGGCCAGGCGACCGGCGAGGGCGCTGGCCAGCGTGCAACCGGAACCATGATAGCTGCCGGGCAGGCGCTGGCAGGTAAAGGTTTCGCGGCGACCGTCGCGGCTGTACAGGCGATTATGGATTTCGTGTTCGTCGCCATGGCCGCCGGTGATCAGCAGGTGTTTGACGAATGGCAGGAGTTTTTCAGCGCACTCGTCTGCGGTGCCTTCGGGCAGTTCGGCGAGAATGCGGGCTTCGGGAAGGTTAGGGGTGGCGATGATCGACAGTGGCAACAGGCGTTCGCGCATTGCATAGCCGACTTCGTCCTTGCCCAGTCGTCCGCCACCGCCGGCGCGCAACACCGGGTCGCAGACCACCGGCAAATGCGGGTGCGCTGAAAGCAGTTCGACCACGGTGTCGACCATTTCCAGGGAACCGAGCATGCCCAGTTTGACCGCGGCGACTTCGGAGTCGTTGAGCACGGCATTGGCCTGGGCCAGCACCCACTCGCGATCGAGGACGCGGAAGTCAGTGACGTTGACAGTGTCTTGCACAGTCAGGGCGGTGACGGCCGGAGCCGCATGGCAACCCTGAGCGAGCAGGGCTTCGATATCTGCCTGCAAGCCGGCGCCACCACTTGGGTCGTGGCCGGAGAGACAGAGGACAACGGGGCGAGAGCTGTAGATATTCATGGTGCGCGAGCTTACCACCAAACATGTTTTTCGGGTGTTGCGACGTCCAGTCCGGTCGATACATTGTGGCGAGGGAGCTTGCTCCCGTTGGGGTGCGAAGCAGTCGTAAACCTGCCGATGCGATGTTCCAGGCAGACGGCAAAGGGGGGCGCTTCGCACCCCAACGGGGGCAAGCCCCCTCGCCACAGGGTTCATCACCCGCCGGGACATTGTCACGGTCTGACCAAGCCAACAGCTCTAACTCAATGTATAGAGCTGGAACGCTTGTTCTAGAGCCTTTTCAGGAAAAATTTCAATGGTGTTCAATGGCCACCAACGGCTATGCTAGAGTGGATCCAAACCAATAACAGGTAATACCGGTTTTACGTCTACTCAAAAGGAATGGGGGGCTTCCTGACAGAACCGGACAGGCCACGCTGGGGCTTAAATGCGCTATTTGCTGATGTTGCTGTTGTGCTTGCCCCTCCTGGCGAGCGCCGTCGAATTCGACGAGTTCACCCAAAGCCTTCCCCTGGGCCGAACGATGCAGGTTTATGAAGACGCGGGCGGTCAAGCGACCATCGCCGATGTCCGTGCGCAAGCCGCAGCCGGACTCTTCAAACCCCACGATAAAGCTACCCTGAACGCTGGTTATTCGCGTTCGGCGTTCTGGCTGAAAATCGATCTGCAGTACAGTCCGACCACCCCGGCGGCGCAACAGACCTGGTTGCTGGAACTGGCCTATCCGCCCCTCGATCACCTAGATCTCTATCTGCCCGATGCAGGCGGTGACTATCAATTGGTCCGCCAGACGGGCGATGCGTTGCCGTTCGCCACTCGCCAGATCCGCCAGAACAACTATCTGTTTGATCTTAGCTTTGCGCCCGGGCAAGCACAAACCGTGTACCTGCGTCTGCAAAGCGAAGGGTCGATTCAGGCGCCCGTCACTTTATGGTCGAACACCGCTTACCTTGAAGAGCAGCCGGTCCGGCTCTATGTGCTGGGGCTGATTTACGGCGTGTTGTTGGGGATGCTGGTCTACAACCTGTTCATCTTCCTCAGTGTGCGCGACACCAGCTACCTCTATTACATTGTCTATATCGCCTCGTTCGGCTTGTATCAGCTGTCGGTGAATGGTGCAGCCGTGGAGTATTTCTGGCCGGACAATCCCTGGTGGGCCAATGCCGCGACGCCGTTCTTCATCGGCTGTTCAGGATTGTTCGGCAGCCAGTTCGCCCGCAGCTTCTTGCAGACGGCCACCCATAGTCGCTGGCTCGACCGTTTGCTGCTGGCGTTGATTGCGTTCAGTGCGCTAGTGGTCGGGTTGTCATTGATGACCAGTTACGCCTTGGCCCTGCGTTTGGCGACGTTGCTGGCGTTGGTCTTTACCGTGGTGATTTTCGCCGCCGGTATTTTCGCCTGGTGGCGCGGCCTGCGGGTGGCGCGGTATTTCATCATTGCCTGGTCAGCGTTTCTGCTCGGCGGTGTCGTCAACACGATGATGGTGCTGGGTTACTTGCCCAACGTGTTCCTGACTATGTATGCCAGCCAGATCGGTTCGGCGATCGAAGTGGCGCTGCTGTCCCTGGCCCTGGCCGATCGCATCAACGCCATGCGCGAGCAACAGGCACAGACGTTGTTCGATGCCGGGCAAAAACTCGAAGTGCTGAACCAGCAACTGGCTCACAGCAACAAGCTCAAGGACGAATTCCTCGCCACCTTGACCCACGAACTGCGCACGCCGATGAACGGTGTGATCGGTTCGCTGGAGCTGATGCAGACCGTCGAGATGAACCCGGAGCTGGAGCAATATCAGCAAACGGCCGCCGGTTCGGCGCGGGACATGATGCGCATGGTCAACGGCATCCTCACCCTGACCGAATTGCAGGCCGGCAAGCTCAAGGTCTATCCGGACACATTCAGTTTGCGCAGTGTGGTCGAGGCCTTGCGTCTGCAGTTCGATGGCAATGCGTCGAGCAAGTCGCTGGACTTCAAGGTCGAGGTAGCGCCCGGACTGCCGGATCGCTTGTATGGCGATAGCGACAAGTTGGCACAATGCCTGGAGTGCCTGCTGGACAACGCCATCAAATTCACCCGGGTCGGCGGGCTGGCGCTGCGGGTGACGGGCAAGCCCGTGGGGCCCGGTCAGCTGGCGCTGTCCTTTGCGGTGATTGACACCGGCATTGGCTTTACCGATTTGGACGAAGCAACGCTGTACCAGCGCTTCTTCCAGCTCGACGGCTCGATGACCCGTGAATACGGTGGCCTGGGCGTTGGCCTGGCGATCTGTCGGCAACTGATCGAATTGCTCGGCGGGCGTCTGAGCCATCGCTCGGAGCCGGCCCGCGGCAGCCGTTTCCAGTTGGACGTCGAGTTCGAGTTGCCTGTGGTAGAACCCGCACCTTCGATTTCCCGGCCAACCGCCCGCCTGCGCTTGCCGCAGGACTGCACGGTGTTGCTGGTCGATGACAACAGCATCAATCAACTGGTGATGCGCGGCATGTTGCTCAAGCTTGGGTTCCGGGTGCGCACCGCCGACAGCGGGATTGCCGCGCTCGAACACTTGCAGCATGAAGCCATTGACGCGGTGCTGCTCGATTGTCAGTTGCCGCCACTGGATGGCGCCTCGATCTGCGGTCGGATCCGCGCCTTGCCGGGTTGTGCCGAATTACCCATGTTCATGATTGCCCAGAGTGCGTATCGGGCCTATTGCCCAAGCGACACCTTGGTCGACTACCTGAGCAAACCGGTGAAATTCGAAGATTTGCAGGCGGCGCTCTATCGGCGGGTGCTCTGTCCGGGGCAAGGCGAAAGCGCCGACAGTTAGGCAGATATGCCACTTTGTTCAACCTCGGGGCGGTGCTTAACTGAAAGTCCCTTGGCTGACCAAAGGAGCCCCGTCATGAACCTGCATCAGTTCGCCGAAACCCACGAAGTCACCAATCAGCCGCCGTCGCTGGACGGCGCCAACCTCTATCGCATCGACCTGCCTTTGCAGGAGTGGTCGCGGCGTTTCGATGCCGGTTGGGCCGAGTCGCGGATCGATGCGTACGGCGCCTTGGCTGGCGGACCGCTGATGGAAGCGGGGTTTGCGGCCAATCAGAACAAACCGGTGTTCGTCAGCCACGACCGTTACGGCCATCGCATTGATCTGGTGGAATTTCATCCCGCCTACCACGAGTTAATGCGCACGGCGGTGGAGCATGGCCTGACCGGTTTGCCCTGGACCGACCCGCAACCGGGCGCCCACGTTGCCCGCGCCTCCATGACGTATTTGCACAGTCAGGCTGAAGCCGGCAGCGGTTGCCCGTTGACCATGACCTTCGCCAGCGTCCCGGCGATGCGCCTGCAACCTGATCTGGCCAAACAATGGCTGCCGAAAATCCTCGCCACCGAATACGACCCGCGTAACGTTGGCATGGCCCACAAGGCTGGTGTCACCATCGGCATGGCCATGACCGAGAAACAGGGTGGCACCGATGTGCGGGCTAACACCACCAAGGCGTATCCGGTGGGTGCCAGTGGGCCGGGTCAGGCCTATGAACTGGTGGGGCACAAATGGTTCTGTTCGGCGCCGATGTGCGACGCCTTCCTGACCCTGGCCCAGACTGACAAGGGTTTGACCTGTTTCCTGCTGCCGCGTCATCGCCCGGACGACACACGCAATCAGTTCTATATACAGCGGCTGAAGAACAAACTCGGCAACTGGTCCAATGCCTCCAGCGAGGTGGAGTTCCGTGGCGCCCTGGCCTGGATGGTTGGCGAAGAGGGACGGGGCGTTCCGACCATCATCGAAATGGTCGCCATGACCCGCTTCGATTGCATGGTCGGTTCAAGCGCCTTGATGCGCCAGGCCCTGACCCAGGCCAGCCATCACTGCGCCCACCGCAAGGTCGGTGGCAAGTTGCTCAGCGAACAGCCCTTAATGCAAAACGTGCTGGCCGACCTGGCACTGGAAAGCGAAGCAGCGTTGGCCTTGAGTTTGCGCATGGGCCGGGCGCTGGATCATCTGGATGATGACCACGAAGCGAAATTCGCCCGACTGGTGACGGCGGTGGGCAAGTACTGGATCTGCAAGCGCGCGCCGGCGATGATCAACGAAGCAGCCGAATGCATGGGCGGCGCCGGTTATGTCGAAGAAAGCATCCTGCCGCGACTGTACCGTGAGGCACCGGTCAACTCGACGTGGGAAGGTTCCGGCAACGTGCAATGCCTTGATGTATTGCGCGCGTTGTCGAAAGAGCCGGGTGTACTCGATGTGCTGTTCAGCGAACTGGGCGATGGTCATGGCGACAAGCGTCTGGCCGCGCATATCCAGCAATTGCAGGCGGCATTCAAGGACACCGACGACACTCAGTACCGTGCTCGCCAGCTCACCGAAGACATTGCCTTGGGGCTTCAGGCCAAGCTATTGCTGGAGGCGGGTAACGCGGCGGTCAGTGATGCCTTCATCGCCAGCCGCCTCGGTTCGGCCGGTCGAGTGTATGGAACGTTGCCGCGGGGGCTGGATGTGGACGCGATTGTGACTCGGTCGACACCGCAAGGTTTCTGACCACAATTGAATAAACACCACAAAACCTGTGGGAGCGGGCTGTCTGCGCATCACATCTTGGTGTACAGCCAACACGCCACTGTTCCCGTGAAGCGATGATGCAGGCAAGATGAAGGTCTGCAAGTCAGAACACAGGAAGCTGATCGTGACCGAAGCGTTTATTGTCGTTCAAACCGCCGAGCAAGCCGTGGACCGGCTTGCTGTCTTGCACGAGCGTGCAACCACTGCGCTGAATCAGGCGCTCAAGCGTTATCTCAAGGATCGTGTCGAGCCGGACGCTGAACAGCGTGCCCTGTTTCGTTATCCCGAGTTGCGCCTGACCTACCTTTGCCAGGGCGAAGTCCCACAGACCACTCGCGCCTATGCCAAGGTTCAATTGCCGGGGACCTACAGTGTTACCGTCACTCATCCGGCAGCCTTCCGCAAATACCTGCTGGAACAACTCGTCCCGTTGATGCACGACTTCACCGTGACGGTGGAAGTCGGCGTCAGTCAGCAGAACATTCCTTATCCATACGTGGTCGAGCAGGGCGATGAACTGGCCGGCTCCGGCGTCACGGCGGCGGTGCTGGCGCGGGTGTTCCCGAGCACGGATTTGTCGGCCGCCACCGATGGTATTGCCGATGGCTTGTACGATTGGGAAAACACCGACCCGCTGCCATTGGCCCTGTTCGATGCCGCGCGAGTGGACTTCTCCCTGCGTCGACTGGTGCATTACACCGGCAGCGACTGGCGCCATGTGCAGCCGTGGATTCTGCTGACCAACTACCACCGCTACGTCGACCAGTTCATCGTTCACGGCCTGGAGCAACTGCGCAACGATCCGCGTTTTGTGCGCATGGTGTTGCCGGGCAATGTGATCATCGAAAAGAGCATGGACCACGGCGAAGCGTCGGCGATTGCCGCCGGCGTGGTCTGGCATCGTTACCAGATGCCGGCCTATCACCTGATCGCCAGCGACGGCCATGGCGTAACCCTGGTGAACATCGGTGTCGGCCCGTCCAACGCCAAGAACATCACCGACCACCTGGCGGTGCTGCGTCCGCATTGCTGGCTGATGATCGGCCACTGCGGCGGCTTGCGTCAGTCGCAGACCATCGGCGACTACGTGCTGGCCCACGCTTACATGCGCCGCGACGGGATTCTCGACCGGGTTGTGCCGCCGAACATTCCGATTCCGGCCTTGGCCGAAGTGCAGATGGCGTTGCAGCAAGCGGCGGCCAACATTACCGGTGAAAAGGGCGACGAGCTGAAGAAGCGCCTGCGTACCGGCACCGTGCTGACCTATGACGACCGTAACTGGGAACTGCGCTGGGCGCAGGAGCGTCCGCTGATCAACCTGTCCCGCGCCGTGGCGGTGGACATGGAAAGCGGCACCATCGCCGCGCAAGGTTATCGTTTGCGGGTGCCGTATGGCACGTTGCTCTGTGTGTCGGATAAACCGCTGCACAGCGAAATAAAATTGCCGGGGTCGGCCAACGCTTTCTATGAGCGCGCGGTCAGCCAGCACTTGAAGATCGGTATCGAAGCGGTGGATCTGTTGCGCACCGAGCTCAACTCGCTGCACTCGCGCAAACTGCGCAGCTTCGACGAGCCGCCGTTCCGCTGATTTGCGATGGTCATTTAACGGTCAGGCTACTAGCATTAGCAGCCCTGACCGTTAGATGTTCCTTTCCTCATGTCTCGTCCACAACGTCCCGTCTCTCGCCGCCCTGGCGCGAACAACCCGCAATCAGCCCCGCGCCGTGTCGCCAAAGCGCCGCCGGCCGAGCCGAAGCTGATTCTGTTCAACAAGCCTTTCGATGTGCTGACGCAATTCAGCGACGGTGAAGGGCGGGCGACGCTCAAGGATTTCATCGAGATTCCGGGGATTTACCCGGCAGGGCGGCTGGACCGCGACAGCGAAGGCTTGCTGCTGCTGACCAATGACGGCCAGCTTCAGGCGCGGATCGCAGACCCGAAACATAAATTGGCCAAGACCTATTGGGTGCAAGTGGAAGGCGAGCCAAGCGCTGAGCAGTTGCAGCGTTTGCGCGATGGCGTCGAGCTGAACGACGGCATGACCTTGCCAGCCGAAGCGCGGCAGCTTGAAGAACCTGAGCTGTGGCCACGCAACCCGCCAGTGCGCTTTCGCAAAAGCGTGCCGACCAGTTGGCTGGAACTGGTGATTCGCGAAGGCCGCAACCGCCAGGTACGGCGCATGACCGCGGCGGTCGGCTTGCCGACGTTGCGCCTGGTACGGGTCAGAATCGGCGACTGGTCGATCGAAGGGCTCGATCAGGGCCAGTGGAAGGAAGTGCCGGCGCGTTTATAGAGTGCCGGATTCGATCAGGCCGATCACCACGCTTTTGATCACGAATGCAGCCACGCCCAGCCCCAGTACAAAGAACAGAATGAACGAGCCGAAGCGCCCGGCCTTGGATTTTTTTGCCAGATCCCAGACGATGAAACCCATGAAAATGATCAGGATGCTGACCAGGCCAGTCATCATCCACTCTTCGAAAACTGCAGGATCCATCGAACATCTCCAGCGCGGGTGGGGCTAAAAAGGCGGGGGGAGTATACGCCAAGGGGCATTGGCGGGGTATTGACCTGCGTCGGATTGTGGCGAGGGAGCTTGCTCCCGCTGGGGCGCGAAGCGGCCCAAAAATCAGCGACCGGGTTTAATCTGGCACCCCGCGTTCACTGGTTTACGACTGCTTCGCAGCCGAGCGGGAGCAAGCTCCCTCGCCACAAAGGCATTCTCAGCTGCGCAAATGAGTCAGCGGCAACTCGGTACTGTTCAGCACCTGGTTCAACACAAAACTCGACCGCACACTCGTCACCCCTTCAATCCGGGTCAGGTGCCCCAGCAGCAGTTTCTGATAAGTGATCCATGTCAGGCACCACTACTTTGAGCTGATAATCTGCATCCATCCCCGTCACCAGGCTGCATTCCAGCACTTGTGGCAAGGTGCGAATGGCGGCTTCGAAGTTCTCGAACCGCTCGGGGGTATGGCGGTCCATGCCGATCAGCACGTAGGCTGTCAGGCTCAGACCGAGCATCTTGCGGTCCAGCAGGGCGACCTGGCGCGAGATGTAGCCGTCGTCTTCCAGTTGCTTGACCCGGCGCGAGCAAGGCGAAGGCGACAGGCCGATGCGTTCGGCCAGCTCCTGATTGGAGATGCGCGCATCGCGCTGTAATTCCGCCAAAATGCTCAAGTCGTATCGGTCGAGTTTGCTCATCAATCAGGCCTTTGTCATAACTATTGCGGCAGATTATCTATCCTGAGTTAAAAATTGCGCAAGTGATGTTTATTTGAGCAATCTTCGCAATCCTCTGCCGGCGCTCCGGGCCTATTCTTATCACCAGAATCACTGCTCGGACAAACAGTCCAGTGCGGCTCGCCCAATCAGGCCAGCTGCGGTCGCCACCCCCACCGGGGATGTGTCGGCCCCCGAGCTACACACTGTCCAGAAGACGGCGTGAGGTGAGCCGACGTCATAAGCGTCGAGCACGGACGAAGTTCTCAAAGGGAGGCCGACGGGTCCCCCTTTTTTCTTGCCCGGAATTTGTCTTCATCCTCAATAAATAAGTTGCGTGACAGATAACCTGTTGCAGAACCGGCCGGCACTTTCTCAGTCTTACGTACAGGCCCTAACCCGCAGTGAGGAATAGCATGAAGTCGCGCATCTGGCGTTTGGCCGGTGTTGGTTTGCTGTGTGTGAGTGTCACTGCGCAATCGCTTGCCGATGAGCCGCAGAACCGCGGCCCCGATGGCGGGCAACATGGGCCTGATCATCGGGGCAATGACCAGGGTCAGGGCCATGGCGGCAGCAATCAGCCACGCCCGCAGAACAACGAAATCATTCGTGGCGACAACAGCCGCAAGTTCGAGCTCCACGACCAGAATCAGGGCGGCCAGTGGCAGAACCGTGCGCCGCACGACTCCAGCGTTCAAGGCGGCCAGTGGCAGAACCGTCCACTACACGATCCAAACGATCGGGGCGGCCAGTGGCAGAACCGTACACTGCACGACTCCAACGTTCAGGAGCGAGCGCCGCAACAGCCGAGTAACAATCTGCCAATCCAGAGTCGGCCCGATACCGTGCGCCAGACCCAGGAACCGCGGCGTGGCTACTATCAGGACGAGCGGTGGCGTAACAATTACAACCAGCCATGGCAGACCGGGGGGCGGGAGCCGCGTCACGATGACCGTCGCTGGCCCGGTCGCCCGGATGGGCACGGCAATGGCTGGGGCCCCGGCCCGCAGTATCGTCCGGGGTACGTGATCGACCGTTTCCCGGAGGACCGTCACTTCCGTGTGCCGTATCGTGGCCAGGATTATTTCTATTCCGGTGGTTACTGGTATCGCCCGCAAGGCCCGCGTTATGTGGTGGTTCAGCCGCCTCGCGGGATTCGTGTCAGCTACTTGCCCGACTACGCCCGTGAAGTGTGGATCGGCGGCGCGCTGTTGTTCCTGGCGGCCGGTGCGTACTACGCCTACCAGGAGAGCACTCAGGATTACATCGTGGTCGAACCGCCCGTACAGCCGCAACCGGTCAGCAATGGTTATGACGTGGTGGCATATCCGGCCAACGGCCAGTCGCCAGAGGAGGTCAGTCGGGACGGTTACGAGTGCTACCGCTGGGCTGTGGAGCAGAGTGGTTTCGATCCGCGAGCCGTCACCTATCAACCGGATCCGTCGGTGGTGCAAGCCTACCGACAGGCCCAGGGTAACTGCCTGAGCAGTCGCGGTTATCAGGTGAGTTACTGAACCTGGGCGGCCTTCACCACTTCCTGCGGGTCGGCGTGCACCAGCACTTCGGCTCGCGGGTAAGCGGCGTGAATCGCATCGGCGGCTTGATCGCTGATGCCATGGGCGACTGACAGGGTCAATTCCCCCGGCAGTTCAAGATGTAACTGCACGAACCACTGATTGCCGGAGATTCGTGTGCGCAGGTCGTGGGCGCCTAAAACGCCCGGTACGCTGCAGGCCAGTTCGAGCATATGCTGGCTGACATCCGTTGGCAGTTCTTCATCCATCAACACCGCAAAACTTTCCCGGGCGATATGAACTGCGCTCCAGAGGATGTAGGCGGCGATCCCCAATCCGAACCAGGGATCGACTTGATGCCAGCCAAACCCGGCCAGCACCAGCGCCACCAAAATGCTGCCGTTGAGCAGCAGGTCCGAGCGGTAATGCAAGGAATCGGCGCGCACGGCGTTGGAGCCGGTGGCCTTGATCACCCGATGCTGCAACATCAGCAGGGCCACGGTCAGGGCGAGGGAGAACACAATCACCCCAATGCTGAGCCACGCAGCACCTATCGGCTCCGGATGTTTCAACCGTTCGATCGCCTGCAAGGCAATCAGCACCGCACTGCCGCCAATGAACAGCGCCTGAGCCATGCCCGCCAATGACTCGGCCTTGCCATGCCCGTAACGATGATCGTCGTCGGCCGGGCGCAAGGCGTAATGCACGGCCAGCAGATTGAGCAGCGAGCTGACACCATCGAGTGCCGAGTCGGTCAACCCGGCGAGCATGCTCACCGAGCCGCTCAGCCACCAGGCGATGGCTTTGGCGACGATCAACGTGCACGCGACCGCCACCGAGGCGCGCGTCGCCAGCCGTAGCAGGCGGGCGTGTTCGGTAGGGGTAGTCATCAGTGCTGTGATTCCTTCAAATGCACGAATTATGCAGCCGGTTGCAGGCCAAACATAGCCAGTTGCTGGGCGCTGCCCTTGTGCTGGATCAGGCGCGGATCGTCCAGCGGGAAGCTGCGGCCCAGTTCACTTTCCAGAATAGTCTGCAACTTGTGGTTATCGACCTTGCCGTCGGCGCCGATGGCTTCCTTGAGTTTTTCCGGGGCCACCTGAGCTGTCCGGCCGGGCTCGAAGTAAATGGCACCTGTGGCGAAGTCCACCGCAAAGGCAATCAGGCCGGGGATGATATAGAACAACAGGCCCACAGCATCCAGCGCGGCAATGGCCGGGTCGATCTTGCCGTCAATCTGACCGCGACGATCCGGGTAGAAGATCGAGCCGCAGGCGGTCATTTGGGTCAGCAAGGACGCGATCAATACACCGCCGATCAAGCGAAAGGGAGTACGCATTTGAAATCTCCTGGATTATCTAGGAACGAAGCATCGTCGATATGAATTAGGACCGCGCTGAACGCCGTTATACTCGCCGCTCTGTTTGGGAGCCAGCATGATTTCTTTGCCGATTGATGAAGTTTTACCCGCCCTGCGTGAAGCCCTCGCTACACGCCACGAAGCCGTGCTCGAAGCTCCGCCCGGCGCTGGTAAAACTACCCGCGTGCCCTTGGCCTTGCTCGATGAGCCGTGGTTGGCCGGGCAGACCATCCTGATGCTCGAACCGCGCCGGTTGGCCGCGCGGGCGGCGGCGGAGCGGTTGGCCAGTGAACTGGGCGAGAAGGTCGGCGAAACCGTTGGCTATCGCATTCGTCTCGACAGCAAAGTCGGCCCCAATACCCGTATCGAAGTGGTCACCGAAGGCATTCTCACCCGGCGTTTGCAGGATGACCCGGCGCTGGAAGGCGTGGGTTTGCTGATCTTCGATGAGTTTCACGAGCGCAGTCTCGACGCCGATCTGGCGTTGGCCCTGAGCCTCAATGGCCGCGAGCTGTTTCGCGACGACCAACCGCTGAAAATTCTGTTGATGTCGGCAACCCTGGAAGGCGAACGCCTGGCCGGGTTGCTGGATGATGCGCCGATCCTGCGCAGCGAAGGGCGCATGTACCCGGTGGCGATGCGCTGGGGCCGGCCGTTTCAGCCCGGTGAATTTATCGAGGCAAAGGTGGTGCAGACCATCCTCGACGCGCTGAATGATGAGACTGGCAGCCTGCTGGTGTTCCTGCCGGGGCAGGCGGAAATCCGTCGGGTGCATCAGCAACTCGCCGATGCACTGGGCGATAGCACACAGGTTTTGCTCTGCCCGTTGCACGGTGAATTGGACCTGGCGGCGCAGCGTGCAGCGATTGATCCGGCGCCCGCGGGCAAGCGCAAAGTGGTGCTGGCCACCAACATCGCCGAGACCAGCCTGACCATCGACGGTGTGCGCGTGGTGATCGATGCCGGGTTGGCGCGGGTGCCACGTTTCGATCCCGGCAGCGGCATGACTCGCCTGGATACTCAGCGCATTTCCAAAGCGAGTGCCACGCAGCGCGCAGGCCGGGCAGGGCGTCTGGAGCCCGGCGTGTGTTATCGCTTATGGTCGCAGGATCAGCACGAGCAACTGGCGGCCTACGCCAGTGCGGAAATTCTCTCGGCGGATCTTGCCGGGCTTGCTTTGCAGCTCGGCCGCTGGGGCGTGACACCGGGGCAATTGGTATGGCTCGACGTGCCGCCCGCGGCCGCTTATGCACAGGCTCAAGATTTGCTGGAGCGCCTGGGTGCATTGGACGGCGAAGCGCTGACCCGACACGGTCAGGCCATGGCCGAACTGCCGGCTCACCCTCGCATCGCGCATTTGCTGTTGCGTGGCCAGGCGCTCGGGCTGGCCGACATGGCCTGCGATGTTGCGGCGTTGCTCGGTGAGCGCGATATCTTGCGTGGCGCAGGGGCGGATCTGCACAGCCGATTGGTGCTGTTGTCCGGCGAAGAACGGGCCGCACGCGGCGCTCAGGGTGGCGTGCAACGGGCCCGGCAACTGGCGCGGCAGTATCGCGGTTATTTGCGTGGCAAAGCATCGGAGCCGGTCAGCGACCCTGAGCATCCGCGCTGGCTCGGCGCGTTGCTGGCGTTGGCGTATCCCGATCGGGTCGCCCAGCAGCGGCGGGCCGGTGGCGCTGAATATCGCTTGGCCAATGGTCGTGCGGCCTTGTTCGCCGAGGCAGACAGCCTGATGAAACAACCCTGGCTGGTGATCGCCGATCTGGGCAGTCGTCAGGGCCAGCGTGAAGAACGGATTTATCTGGCGACGGATTTTGATCCGGCGCTGTTCGACTCAGTGCTGGCCGAACAGGTGCGCTGCGTCGATCAACTGGATTGGGATGAGCGCGAAGGCGTGCTGCGGGCCGAGCGACAGCGCAAGGTCGGTGAATTGATTCTTAGCCGCGAACCGCTGACCGGGCTCGATGAAACTGCCCGTAGTCAGGCGTTGGTGAACCTTGTGCGGCGCAAAGGCCTGGAGCTGTTGCCCTGGACGCCAGAGCTGCGTCAGTGGCAGGCGCGGGTTGCATTGTTGCGGCAGCTGGATCTCGGCAGTAAGGAGCAGAGTGAATGGCCGGATGTCAGCGATGCTGCATTGCTCAAAAGCCTCGAGCATTGGCTGATGCCGTATCTGGGCAAAGTCTCGCGGCTCAGTCACTTCGCCAATCTGGACCTGTCGAGCATCGTCCATAACCTGTTGCCGTGGCCGTTGCCGCAACGGCTCGAAGAGCTGGCACCGCATCATTTGAGCGTGCCGTCGGGCTCCTCGATTCGTCTGGATTACAGCGAGCAGCCGCCGATTCTGGCGGTGCGGTTGCAGGAGTTGTTCGGCCTGGCCGAGACCCCGCGCATTGCCGGTGGCCGGCAAGTGGTCAAACTGCATCTGCTGTCCCCGGCGCGGCGACCGGTGCAGGTGACTCAGGATTTGGCGAACTTCTGGCGCAGTACGTATGCCGAGGTGAAGAAGGATTTGAAGGGGCGCTATCCGAAGCACTACTGGCCGGATGATCCGCTGGTGGCCGAGGCTACGGCGCGGATCAAACCTCGTAGATAATATCGACGGCCTAGAGTTGCGAGGGGACCTGTGGCGAGGGGGCTTGCCCCCGTTGGGCAGCGTAGCAGCCCCAAACCCTGCCAACTCATTTCGTCAGGCACACCGCATTAACCAGTTTTACGACTGCTTCGCAGCCGAACGGGGGCAAGCCCCCTCGCCACAAATGCTTGGCATTGTGTCAGATGAGTTTACGGCGCGGCCGGCAACAGAAACCGCGCAATCACCGGCAAATGATCGGAAATGCGCAACGTATCGTCCTGCCGCACCCGCGCTTCGACCCGTTTGAGACGTGGGCTGTAAAACAGGTAGTCGACGGTCCGGTCCGGCCCGTTCAAGCCTGGGTCATTCGGGAAATGGGTCAGCCATTGCGCCCGGTCGATACCGCTGGCTTCGTTGTTGGTGGGGATCATCGGGTATTTGTCCCACAGCACATGCAGCGCGCTGTCGGCGGAGTAGGGCGTGCGTTGCTCGGCGGGCAGGCGTCGATACTGGCCCAGCGGCAACAGATTGAAGTCACCACCGATCAACCACGGCGTGCCGCGACTTTCGAATTTGTCGAGGACCTTGGCCACGGCCGTCACCTGGCTTTGCAAGGTTTCATCGAGCGGGGTGGTGGCACGGTCCAGATGGGTGTTGAACACGGCCATCTGGCTGCCGTTGCTCAATGACAGGTGAGTGACCAGCAACGCGTTTTTCGGCCTGAACTGACGGCTGATGAAGTTGGCCGGCGTGACCGGCAGTTGCAGGCGTTCGGCGTGTTCGATCCGGTAGCGGCTCAGGGTTGCCAATTGTCGGCCAACGCTGCCGAAGATGTGCGGTTCAGGCACGAAGTCAGCTTTCCAGTCGAAGGCCTGAGCGGTGCATGGATACAGGTCGGTGACCCGATCCTGAAGCAATTTGAACTGGTTCTGGTAGTCGCTGGCCTTGGCGCCGTCATCGAGTTCCTGCAACAGCACGATGTCCGGTTGCTCGTCGCGAATCACCCGCGCCACTTCGTCGAGGCTGAAGGCCATGTCTTCAGGCGTCGGGCGCTCGTCGTCTCCTGCGGTCAGGTCGTTCCAGAATACGTAGCGCTTGCCGGCCAGGTACTGGACGTTCCAGGTCATCACCTTCAGCGCCTGACCGGGCACCAGCATCGGCGCCTGGGCGTTGCAACTGACCGGCAGCGCTTCCTTGGCGGCGGGGCGCCAGGTCAGGCTGTAGATCAGCAATGCAATCAAGCCGATGGCGATCAGCAGGCCCAGCAGGGTGTAGCGCAGTAGACGGGTCATGGCTCGGCTTATAGCGTTACAAAAATTGACCCCGAGCATAACCGAGAGCTGCACCCAGGCCCAAGGGTAGAGCGTTCAGAGGCGCTCTTCAGATTTCTCGGGGGCATCGGCGATCAGCATGAACAAGCGGAACAGCACCACGCTGGTGAACAGTTGCAGGAAACTGTGGGCACTGTCGATCAGCAGCGAGATCACCGGGTTCTGCGGGTCAGGGTAAACCGCCAGCGTCGCCCCCTTGAGTACCCACAGCGGGCCCATCACGCACAGAATACACACCAGAATGCGCAGGAAATGCCCGCGGGTCAGGCGCAGGCTTTCTTTCATCGCCGCCAGCGGTGCCAGGCCGCGCAGCACCAACAGGTACTCACCGAATGCCAGCGTCACCATCAGCCAGATGCCCGGCAGGAAATACAGCGACAGGCCGATCAGGATCAACAGCGTGTTGAGGGCGGTCAACACGGCGAAACGCGGCCACAACGTTGCGGAGGTCGCCAGCAAATCGCGGATGCGCGGTGATTCGCCACGGCTGCGGGCATCGAGAAACAGGATCAGCGCGGCGGTGTACAGCGGATACACCAGCAACCCGACGATCACACTGATGCCAGCGAAACTGTCTGGCCCGGTGGAGTGGTCGACCACTTGTTGCAGCAGCGACTCGAAAATCACCAGCGGCAGGCACAGCTGCACAATCTGGCTCAGATTGCGCTTGAAGAAATACAGAGAGTCACGCAGTACATCGAACGAATTCATCAGTCGGTATCGCAGGTTGAAAGCAGTGCCTCACTTTAACCGATCAAACCCTTCGGGACACAAACGTAAACGTTCGGTAAAGGTTATTGAAACATCCTGTATCAGCCCCATTACTGGTGAGCACCTTACCCACAGTGGGTGAGGGCAATGATTTCCCGGCAATCTACGAGGTCGCCATGAACAGCGAAGAACAAACCCTGATCGATGGACTGTTTTCCCGGCTGCAGCAGGCCGAAACGGACTCAGCCCCGCGCGACGCCCAGGCCGAGGCGCGGATCAAGGAGCACCTGACTCGCCAGCCAGCAGCGGGCTATTTCATGACCCAGGCGATTCTGGTGCAAGAGGCTGCCATCAAGAGCCTCGACGAACAGAACAAGCAACTCACCCAGCAAGTGCAGCAATTGCAGGCCGAACTGCAATCGGCCAAGGCGCAGACAGCGGCGCCGGCCTCCAGCGGCGGCTTTTTGTCGAGCATCTTCGGTGGCGCTTCCCGTGATCCGCAACCTGCACCGACTCAAAGCGCAGCCCCGTCGAATGGTGGCTGGCGTGAACCGGGGCGGCCGTCGTTCAACTCGCAACCGCCGCAGCAAAACTTCGGTGCGCCGGCTGCTCAGCAGAATTTTGGAGCGCCGCCCCAGCAGAATTATGCACCGCAACAGCCTGCCGGCAGCGGTTTCCTCGGTGGCGCGTTGAAAACGGCAGCGGGCGTGGCCGGTGGTGTGATGCTGGCGCAAGGCATCAGCAGCCTGTTCCATCACAATCAGCAGCCGGAAGTGGTTGAAGTCATCAAGGAAGAACCGGCCAAGGTCAACGATCAGAGCGATAGCAGCGGTTGGGGCAATGATCAGCGCGTGGCTGACAACTCCAGCGATCAGGGCGGTTTCACCGACGCGGATTACGATGATGACAGTTCATCGTTCTTCGGCGGCGATGATGACGACTCCTTCATCTGACACCGCTGTGGCGAGGGAGCTTGCTCCCGCTGGACTGCGTAGCAGGCCCCTTGGGTTTCAAAGCAAGGGGGCCGCTTCGCGTCCCAGCGGGAGCAAGCTCCCTCGCCACACGGCCGATTATTCGCGGAACAATCCTTCGGGCTGGCATACTGGGCGACTTTTCGGGCCTGGTGCCTGATCCCGCCCACGCGCCAGCGCGTCAAGAGGATGTACGGTGAAAAAAATCGCAGTGTTCGCCGATGTCCAAAACCTCTATTACACCGTGCGTCAGGCCTATGGTTGCCACTTCAACTACGCCGCGTTGTGGGCTGACGTCAGCAAACAGGGGCAGATCGTCGAGGCCTACGCCTATGCGATCGATCGTGGCGACAGCAAGCAGCAGCAGTTCCAGCAGATCCTGCGCAACCTCGGCTTCATCGTGAAGCTCAAGCCCTACATCCAGCGCAGCGACGGTTCGGCCAAAGGCGACTGGGACGTGGGCATTACCCTCGACATCATGGACGCCGCCGACCATGTCGACGAAGTGGTGCTGGCCTCCGGCGACGGTGATTTCGACATGCTGCTGGAGCGCATCATCGCTAAGCACGGCGTGCAAGCGGTGGCCTATGGCGTGCCGGGCCTCACCGCCAACTCGCTGATCCGCGCCGCCAGCCGATACGTGCCGATCGAAGGCGCGTTGCTGCTCAAGAATTGATTTTTACGGAGTTGAAACAGGTTTGGAACGCATAGCAGTCATCGACTTTGAAACCACCGGGATCTCCCCGAGCAGCAGCTGCCGGGCCACGGAAATTGCCGTGGTGATTCTTGAACAGGGGCGCATTGTCGAGCGTTACCAAAGCCTGATGAACGCCGGCGTGCCCGTGCCGGCCTTTATTGAGCAACTCACCGGCATCAGCAACGCTATGCTGCGTACCGCGCCCTCGGCCGAGCAGGTGATGAACGAGGTCAATGAATTCGTCGGCATCACACCGCTGCTGGCGCACAACGCTGCGTTCGACCAGAAGTTCTGGGACTACGAACTCGGGCGAATCAAACGCACACGTTTGCAGAACTTTGCCTGCTCGCTGTTACTCGCCCGCCGCCTGATGCCTGCTGCGCCAAATCACAAACTCGGCACCCTCACCACTTTCGCCAGCCTGCCCAATACCGGCAAGGCTCACCGGGCCATGGCCGATGCTGAAATGGCGGCCAACCTGACGGCGCATCTGGCGCAGGAGCTGCGGCAAAAGCATGGGTTGCGGGAGTTGTCCCATGATCTTCTCGTCAGTTTGCAGAAAGTGCCGGCGGCGAAGATTAATGAGCATTTGAAGCGGTATCGCGGGTTTTAAGGCTCACCACAGGGACCTTGGCACATCACGATTTGCCATTCCCCTCCAACTGCCCCAACGGCACGCGCTTCTCGATGGCACTCGATAGCACGATCGACGTCTTGCTGAACCCGAACGTGGCAATCCGGTTGATCAACTCTTCCAGCTCCGGCATCGAGCCCACGGCCGCTTGCATGATCACGCACGGGTCGCCGGTGACGCGATGGCATTCGGTGAGTTGTGGGATTTTGATCAGTTCGTCGTAGGCTTTCTGATTGCCGTGCTGGTTCAGGCGCAGTTCGATGACGCACTGGATTGGCAGGCCGATTTTGGCCATGTCGACTTTCGCCTGGTAGCCAGTGATCACCCCGCAGGCTTCGAGTTTGGCAACGCGCTCGGCCACCGCCGGAGCGGACAGGTTCACCTTGCGCGCCAGATCTGCGTAGGACGCACGACCGTTTTCCAACAGGGCGCTGAGGAGCATGCGGTCGTATTTGTCCATCGTGGGCTACCTGAAAAATGACTGACTTTCGAAAGCACGGTTTATAGCGCCGAACTCCGTGTTTTGAAAAGTGTACCGGCGCGATAAACAGGTTTTGTAGCTTATTTTCCGCTGTTGGCCTTTCTAGAATAGCTGCTCTCTTTTGTCTTGTTCTCGAGCTGCCCATGCCTGGCCTACGCCGTTTTTCCTTACCGCTGATCGCTGCTTTTTTCGCGTTGTACGTGATTTGGGGATCGACCTACCTGGTGATTCGCATCGGCGTGCAGTACTGGCCGCCGTTGCTGCTCGCCGGTATCCGCTTCGTGATCGCCGGGACGCTGATGTATGCGTACCTGCGCTGGCGTGGAGCACCGGCACCGACCTGGGCGCAGTGGAAAGCGGCGGGGATCATCGGGATTTTGCTGCTGACGTGCGGTAATGGCGCGGTCAGCGTGGCTGAACACACCGGTGTGGCCTCTGGCGTGGCCGCGTTGGCGGTGGCGACGGTGCCGCTGTTTACTTTGCTGTGCGGATATTTCTGGGGCGCGCGTAATACCCGTCTCGAATGGGCCGGGATTGTGCTCGGGCTGATCGGCATCGCCATGCTCAACCTCGGTTCCAACCTGCAGTCGAGCCCGTTGGGCGCGGCGTTGCTGGTGTTCGCGGCAGCGTCCTGGGCCTTCGGCTCGGTGTGGAGCAAACACTTGCCGTTGCCGCAGGGCGCGATGGCCAGTGCCGTGGAAATGCTGGTGGGCGGCGTGGTGTTGTTGATCGGCAGTGCGGTGAGTGGCGAGCATCTGGAGCAACTGCCGCCGATCGAAGGCTGGGCGGCGCTGGCGTACCTGACCGTCTTCGGTTCGATCATCGCCTTCAACGCCTACATGTACCTGTTGAAACACGTGCGTCCGGCCGCGGCCACCAGCTATGCCTACGTCAATCCGGCGGTGGCGGTGTTGCTGGGCATCGTATTTGTTGGCGAGACCATCGGCATCGAGGAAGCGCTGGCCATGACAGTGATCATCAGTGCCGTGGTGTTGATCGGGTTGCCGCAGTGGCGCCGAGGTGCCGATCGGCCTGGCGTAGTAGTGCCGACAGAATCCCGCGCGAATTAGGGTAAACTGCGCGCCATTGCATCTTGTTTTGCACACTTGTTTTGAAAAACCCGCGCTGAATTTTCCTACGGTACTCCCATGACTTTCGCCACCCTTGGCCTGATCGAACCCTTGCTGCGCGCCCTCGAGACGCTGGGCTACCAGACTCCTACGCCGGTCCAGGCGCAAGCCATTCCGGCGGTGCTGGCCGGTCGCGACCTGATGGCCGCCGCCCAGACCGGCACTGGCAAAACTGCCGGTTTCGCCCTGCCGCTGCTGCAATTGCTGGCCATGGAAGGGCCGAAAGTCAGCGCCAACTCGGTGCGCGCACTGATTCTGGTACCGACCCGCGAACTGGCCGAACAGGTTCACGAAGCCGTGCGCCAGTACGCCGAGAACCTGCCGTTGAGCACGTATGCGGTGTACGGCGGCGTGAGCATCAACCCGCAGATGATGAAGCTGCGCAAAGGTGTCGATCTGTTGGTGGCGACCCCTGGCCGCTTGCTCGACTTGTTCCGCCAGAACGCGCTCAAGTTCAACCAGTTGCAAACCCTGGTGCTGGACGAAGCCGATCGCATGCTCGATCTGGGCTTTTCCGAGGAGCTGGGGAACATTTACCGCGTATTGCCGAAGAAACGTCAGACGTTGTTGTTCTCTGCCACGTTCTCCGATGCGATCCGCCTGCTGGCCGGGCAAATGCTCAACGACCCGCTGAGCATCGAAGTCAGCCCACGCAACGTCGCCGCCAACACCGTCAAGCAATGGGTGGTGACGGTGGACAAGAAGCGCAAGTCGGAGCTGTTCGTTCATTTGATGCGCAAAGGCAAGTGGAAGCAGGTGCTGGTGTTCGCCAAGACCCGTAACGGCGTAGATGCGTTGGTGGAAAAACTCCAGGGCCTGGGCATCAATGCCGACGGCATCCACGGCGACAAACCTCAGGCGACCCGTCAGCGGGCGCTGGATCGTTTCAAGGCCAGCGAAGTGCAGATCCTTGTAGCCACCGATGTGGCAGCGCGTGGTCTGGATATCGAAGATTTGCCATTGGTGGTCAATTTCGACTTGCCGATCGTGGCCGAGGACTACATCCACCGTATCGGTCGTACCGGCCGTGCGGGCGCAACCGGGCAGGCTATTTCGCTGGTGTGTGCTGATGAGGTGAATTTGCTGTCGGCCATCGAGACGTTGACCCGTCAGACGCTGACTCGCCAGATGGAGCAAGATTTCGAGCCTGAGCACCGCGTGCCGGATACCGATGCCAGTGGTCAGGTGATCAAGAAGCCGAAAAAACCGAAGAAGCCCAAGACCTCCAGTGGCGGCGGCAAACGCAACCTGGGTAAATGGGTCGAGAGTGGTGATGCGTCGGCACCGGAGCCTTCGATCAAGCCTGTGCGTAAAGTGCCGGTGTTTAATACCGGGCCGCGTAAGCGTAAGCCTTGATTAAACGCTGCATCCGTTAAGCCGCCATCGCGAGCCTGCTCGCGATGGACGCGCCTCGGTCTTCAAGCCTTGCGCCGCAACCACTCCACCATCCCCAACCCAGCCGCTCGCCCACTGGCGAAACACGCGGTCAGCAGGTAGCCGCCGGTCGGCGCTTCCCAATCGAGCATTTCTCCCGCGCAGAACACGCCGGGCAGTTGCTTGAGCATCAAACGTTCATCCATCGCTTCGAACATCACGCCACCCGCGCTGCTGATGGCCTCGTCCAATGGTCGGGTTTTCACCAGCATCAGCGGCAATGCCTTGATCGCTTTGGCCAGCAGCGCCGGATCGGTAAAACAGTCGGCCGGTGTCAGTTCTCGCAACAACGCCGCTTTCACCCCATCAAGCCCAAGCTGACTGTGCAGGTGTTTGGCCATGGAGCGTGAGCCGCGAGGTTTGCTTAGCGCAGACTGAATTTTATCCACAGGCTTGCCTGGCAACAGGTCGAGGTGAATGGTCGCCGAGCCGTGTCGATTGATCGTTTCGCGGATCGGTGCCGATAGGGCATAGATCAAACTGCCTTCAATCCCCGTGGCAGTGATCACACATTCCCCGAGTCGCGGCACGTCGTCATTGAGGCCAATCGCGATGTTTTTCAGCGGACTGCCTGCGAATTTGCTGACCATCAATTCGCTCCAGGCCTGCACCTCGAAGCCGCAATTGCTCGGTTGCAACGGCGCCAGTCCTACACCGCGCTGTTCCAGCGCAAGCATCCAGGCACCGTCCGAGCCGAGGCGTGACCAACTGCCGCCGCCGAGGGCCAGCAGGGTCGCGTCGGGTTTAACGGTTTTTTCGCCTTCGGGGCTGTCGATGCGCAAGTCACCGTTGTCATCCCAACCGAGCCAACGATGGCGGGTGTGGATAACTACGCCGGCATCGCGCAGGCGTTTGAGCCAGGCACGCAACAGGGGCGCGGCTTTCATGTCGGTAGGAAACACCCGGCCGGAGCTGCCGACAAAGGTTTCGATGCCCAGGTCATGAATCCATTGGCACAAGGTGTCGGCACCGAAGGCTCGCAGCAGCGGTGCAATCTGTGGTGCGCGTTCGGCGTAGCGTGAGAGAAACGCCGGGTAGGCCTCGGAATGGGTAATGTTCATGCCGCCGACCCCGGCGAGAAGGAATTTTCGTCCCACTGAAGGCATGCCGTCGTACAGATCGACCTTGATCCCGGCCTGGCTCAACACTTCAGCCGCCATCAAACCGGCGGGGCCGCCGCCGATGATGGCGACGTGAGGGGGCAGGGAAGTGGAGGGCTGAGTCATGGAATGCGCTGTGGTTTTGCGGAATAGGGCGGGCATTCTACCAGTGCTGCCCTCTGTGGGAGATTCTATGGTTGAGGGGAAGCCCTCAACTGACTTTCGGTTGGTATTCGTCCTGCCCCTTTAGCAGAGCGAATACCACCCGAGCGAGCTTTCGAGCCAGCATCACCAATGCTTGAGTCGTGCTGAAACCCCGAGCTCTTTGTTCTTGATAAAAATCTTTCCAGGCCTCGGTGCGACTCGCCGACATTGCCGCATTGTGCAGCAGCCGCCGAGCTTCCGGGTCACCGCGCTTGGTCAAACTGCGGCGGCCATCTTTTTGCCCCGATTTTGATACCCGCAAATCCATTCCCAGAAAGGCGATAAAAGCATCCGCGTTTCTGAAGTCACCCCTCTGAAACGCCGTGATCAAACGCGCTCCTGTCAAAAAACCAATGCCTTCCACTTTCAGGCAGCGTTTTAACTGGCCCAGCAAACCGGCTTCTTTGAGCTGATCGTTGATCGTCTTCTCGATCAGCATCTCAAGCTGTTGCATGGACTTCACTTGTTCGGCAAAAGCGGTCTTGAGCAGCGGCTCATTGGCCCAGCTTTGCACCAGGCCGACCCTTGCCTGGACCAACGCCGCCCGGCGGCGGAAAAGACCCAGAAGCTGGCGGTATAGCGGGGATGGCGGGGTCCATGGGTGAAGCTCTTCATGTTCATTTTTCAGATACCGAGCAAGCAGCTTGGCATCCAGTGCATCAGTTTTGGCGCGGACCTTCACACCTTCGCGGTAATGCTTGAGTTCATAGCCGCCCACCATGTAAATCACGCATCCGGCCTCGTAGGCCAGATCGGCGAACTCCAAGTGGTAGATATTGGTGGCTTCGACGGCAATGGCCACCGTACTCGGCAAGGCCTTCAACCACTTCTTGATGGCTGTTTTGTTGTTGGGAATCTCTTCAAGCAGGCTCAGTTCGGCGTGATAAATCACCAACTCATTCTTGGCGACATCCACGCCCACGATCGGCTTTGAAGCAGAAACCGGCATTGCCATAGGATTTCCTCCGGGATATGGTTTTAAGCACTTGAAGGGCTCACCCAGGGGCGCAGGCTTGTTCCTATCGTCGGTCTAGGCCAGATGCATTCTTTATCGGCGCTTGGGTGAAAGGAGGAGGGGCGAACTCTCCCACGGTCTGTACTGCGTCAACAGTCAGAATCGAGCCTTGTCCCTTCTCCTCCCTTCAAGTCCTACCATACAAGCGAGCCTGCTCGCGATAGCGATGGATCAGTCGACATTGATATCGGATGTGAAGGCCTCATCGCGAGCAGGGATCATGGGTGTTTTCAAAGGTGGTTAAAAAACAACCACCGCTCTGCAGCCTATACCCCGCATGGCCTGCAGGCCCTTTCACGCAGGTTATCCACAGGCGGTTCCACAGGCATTGTGGGTAAAGACCCACACCTCAATGACAACCTGATGACTGCCACACCCGTTGGGCGCTGTGATGGAGGATTCCATGACGGCGTGCCAGGGCCTTGCGGTCTTTGCTGTAACCGCCGCCGATCACGCCGACCACCGGAATATCCCGGCCCAGGCAATGGCGCATCACGCTTTCATCGCGAGCGGCGACGCCTTCGTCTGTCAGCTTCAGATAACCCAGGGCGTCGTCCTTATGTACGTCGACACCGGCGTCGTACAGCACCAGGTCCGGTTGGTAGAGCGGCAGCAAATAGTTGAGCGCATCGTCGACCACCTTCAGGTAATCGACGTCTCCCATGCCCATCGGCAATGGAATGTCCCAGTCACTTTCGGCTTTGCGTGCAGGAAAATTCTTTTCGCAGTGCAGGGAAACGGTCACGGCCTCTGGGGTGTTGTGCAGAATCCGTGCAGTCCCGTCGCCCTGATGCACATCACAGTCGAAGATCAGCACCCGATTCACCCGGCCACTTTCCAGCAGGTAATGGCTGATCACCGCCAGGTCATTGAAGATGCAAAACCCGGCGGGATGATCGTAATGCGCGTGGTGGGTGCCCCCGGCCAAGTGACAAGCCAAACCATGCTCCAGTGCCTGTTCGGCCGCCAGCAGTGAACCGCCGACCGCCCGCACGGTGCGCCGGGCCAGCGCTTCGCTCCAGGGCAAGCCGAGGCGTCGCTGATCTTCGCGGGACAATTCGCCGCCCATGTAGCGTTCGATATACGCAGGGTCATGGGCGAGAGCGAGGATCTCTGGCGGGCAGAGGTCCGGGCGCAGCAGGTCGATGTCGCGAGTCAGGCCACTGTCCACCAAGTGATCGCGCAGCAGGCGAAACTTGTCCATGGGGAAGCGGTGATCCGCCGGGAACTCGGGGCTGTAGTCTTCGTGGTAGATCAATGGCAGGGGCATGGCTGATTTATACAGGAAGGCATGTAGGAATGAGTGAACGATCCTACCAGCGATGTAGACTTGCGGCATGGAAACGGGGGAGAGGCACGATGGAGCCGATACTGGAACTCGAAAGCGCGCGACTGTTGTTGCGGCAGTGGCGCGATGAAGATCTGCCGGCGTTTGCGGCGATGTGCGCCGATCCACAGGTGATGCGTTATTTTCCGGCACCCTTGAGTCGACTGGAAAGTGCCGCGCTGATCGGGCGGGTTCGCGGGCATTTTGCCGAACATGGTTTCGGTTTCTGGGCACTGGAGCGCAAGGACACCGGGGCGTTCATCGGCTTTACCGGGCTGGGTGTGGTCGGCTTCGATGCGCCGTTCACGCCGGCCACTGAAATCGGCTGGCGCCTGGCGCGCGAGCATTGGGGCCTGGGTTATGCCAGCGAAGCGGCATGGACCGCTCTGCGCTGCGGGTTCGACCGGTTGGCGCTGCAAGAGGTCGTGGCGTTCACCACCGAAACCAACATGCCCTCGCAAAAAGTCATGCAAGCGATTGGCATGCACCATGACCCCGCCGATGATTTCGAACACCCCAGGCTTGCAGCCGATCATCCGCTGCGCCCGCATGTGTTGTACCGCATCACCCGTGAGCAATGGCTGCAAACCTTGCATGGATAAGCAGGCACGGACGTTTACAATGGCCGTCATGTTGAGCCGGGCCATAAACTGAATCGACCGCCGTAGCCACGGCTGCGCGGCATTGCTTTGTGTGAGGAGAGTCTGAATGAGCCAAGTGTTGGAAGATCTGGTAGACCTGCTGACCCTGGAACCGATTGAAGAAAACCTGTTCCGTGGCCGCAGCCAGGACCTGGGCTTTCGTCAGTTGTTCGGCGGCCAGGTCCTCGGCCAGTCCCTGTCGGCGGCCAGTCAGACAGTCGAAGAGGCGCGCCATGTGCATTCGATGCACGGTTATTTCCTGCGGCCGGGCGATGCCAAATTGCCGGTGGTGTATCAGGTCGATCGGGTGCGCGATGGCGGCAGTTTCAGCACGCGCCGGGTGACGGCGATCCAGAAGGGCAACCCGATCTTCACCTGCAGCGCCTCGTTCCAGTACGACGAAGAAGGCTTCCAGCACCAGAGCGAAATGCCGCAAGTGGTCGGCCCGGAAAACCTGCCATCGGAGCTGGAACTCACCCAGCTCCAAGCGCACCTGATCCCCGAGCACATGCGTGAAAAACTGCTGTGCCCGAAACCGATCGAAGTCCGACCGGTGACCGAGAAAGACCCCTACAACCCGCAGCCCGCCGATCCGGTCAAGTATGTGTGGTTCCGCGCCGACGGCGCCTTGGCCGATACTCCAGCGCTGCACAAATATCTGCTGGCCTACGCTTCGGACTTCGGTCTGCTGACCACCTCGATGTTGCCCCACGGCAAATCGGTCTGGCAGAAAGACATGCAGGTCGCCAGCCTCGACCACGCATTGTGGTTCCACGCCGACCTGCGCGCCGATGACTGGTTACTGTATGCCATGGACAGTCCGTGGGCCGGCAACTCACGCGGATTCTCCCGGGGCAGCGTGTTCAACCGTGCCGGGCAACTGGTGGCCTCGGTCACTCAGGAAGGCCTGATTCGCCATCGCAAGGATTGGGCATGAGCCTGGCCGAGGTGCGGCACTGGGTGTTCGACATGGACGGCACCCTGACGGTGGCGGTGCATGACTTCGCGGCCATCCGCGTGGCGTTGGCGATTCCTGCAGAACACGACATCCTCACCCACCTGGCTGCGCTGCCGGCTGATGAAGCCGCGGCCAAGCACGCGTGGCTGCTGGAGCATGAGCGGGATCTGGCGTTGGGTTCGAAACCGGCGCCGGGCGCGGTGGAACTGGTGCGTGACTTGGCCGGGCGCGGTTATCGCCTGGGCATTCTCACGCGTAATGCTCGTGAGTTGGCCCATGTCACGCTGGAGGCCATCGGCCTGGCTGACTGCTTTGCGGTGGAGGATGTACTGGGCCGCGACGAAGCCCCGCCCAAACCGCACCCCGGTGGTTTACTGAAACTGGCCGAGGCCTGGAAGGTGCCGGCGAGCGAAATGGTGATGGTCGGTGATTACCGCTTCGATCTGGATTGTGGTCGGGCAGCGGGGACGCGGACGGTGCTGGTAAATCTGCCGGATAATCCGTGGCCGGAATTGACCGATTGGCATGCTGCCGATTGCGTGGCGTTGCGGCAGATGCTTTCGGCTTGAGGGCCTCTTCGCGGGCAAGCCTCGCTCCTACACGTGACGTGACGTTCTTTGCTCACACCGCGATCCTGTAGGAGCGAGGCTTGCCCGCGAAAGCGTCAGATCCGGCACCACAAAAACTCACTGCCCGAACAACGCCTTCTGCCCCTCAGGCGAGGTAAACATCCCGTCCCCATTGTGCCCGACCCCGGGCACTTCAATGAGTTGCTGACTCAATCCTTGAGGATGGCGCCGTTGCAGATAATTGAAATAGTTGCGCCCGCGAATTAATCGAGAAGCGCCCTGGGCCTTGGCCTCACAGCCTTTATCCAGCGCCGGATGATTCGGGTCGACGTCCTGCTGCCCGAGCAAATAAACGATGTCACGTTTGACGTAGTTTTCTTCGAGTTGAGCAGGGGTTTGTCCATCGGCATAAGCGGGCAAATCAGCCAGCCCATACTTCCAGCGATTGTAGTTCGGGCAACCTGCGTGACTGAATGCCACCGGCCGTTGCTCATTGAAGTAGGCGTATGACGAAGGATTGGCGATCACATAGCGCACCTTCACCCCCGCCGTATCGAGGGCTGGCTGAGGGTGACTCAACAAGGCATAACGCTGAACCACCTGCGCGCCGCCGGAATGACCGGCGATGACGATTTGTTTTACGTCCGGAAACTGTTGCCGATCGCCCAGGCGCGTGACGATTTCGTCGAGCGCAGCAAAGGAACTCAGGGTAAACGGAGCGGTGGATAAGCCGCCCGCCATCCAGTCATTGCCCTGCCAGCGCAATACGCTGTCAGGCACCGGGTGGCTCGCGACGTCGGTTTCATTGAGGAACTGCGGGGCGAGCACCAAGGTGGTCGCGTTTTGTCCAGCCTGCTCGGCGGCGCGCTCGGCGCTCTGGCGGTAGGTATCAGCATTGCGCAAACGACCATGGACGATGATCAGCACGCGTTCGATTTTCGTCGGCGTCGGGCCAATGCCCACCGCGATTTCCCCGGCGCTCAACAGCAGGCGCCCGGAACTGATTTCCTTGGCCCCCTGCTCGGCCGCCTGAGTGCTTGCGCAGGTGATTAACAGAGCCAGCAGCCACTTACGCATCACAGATTCTTCGCGGTAAAGGTGTCGCACTGGCTGATCTGGCCCTGTGCAAATCCGGCCTTGAACCAGCGCACCCGCTGGGCCGAAGTGCCATGGGTGAAGGAGTCCGGCACCACACGACCCTGGCCTTGCTGTTGCAAGCGATCGTCGCCGATGGCGTTGGCGGCGTTCAAGGCTTCTTCGATGTCACCGGGTTCCAGCCAGTTCAGGCGCTGCTGCGCATTATTGGCCCAGACCCCGGCCAGGCAATCGGCCTGCAGTTCCTGACGTACCAGCAATCCACCGTCGCCCTCCATTTGCCGGCCCTGCTGCCGAGCGGCCTGAATCTTCGCCGAAACGCCGAGCAAGGTCTGCACGTGGTGTCCGACTTCGTGAGCGATCACGTAGGCCTGGGCGAAGTCGCCCGCCGCGGAAAAGCGTTGCGACATTTCCTGAAAGAAGCTCATGTCCAGATAGACCTTCTGGTCTGCCGGGCAATAGAACGGACCGGTCGCCGACGTCGCCAGGCCGCACGCCGAGTTCACCTGATTGCTGAACAGCACCAGGGTCGGGTCTTTATATTGCCGACCGGCCTGCTGGAAAATCTGGCCCCAGGTATCTTCGGTATCGCCGAGGATCGAGCGCACGAATTCGGCGCCTTCATCATTGGCCGGTGGTGCCTTGCGGGTTTGTGTGGTGGCCGGGGCCGACTGTTCGCTCATCTGCCCGGTCAATTGGCCGAGGATCTGCAACGGGTCCTGGCCGGTGATCCAGCCGATCCCGACGATCAACAGGATCGCCGTCAGGCTCAGGCCCTTGCCCCCACCGAAGCGCATCCCGCCGCCCCCACCGCCGACATCATCGCCACGGGCATCGACCACGTTGTCGCTGCGTCGGCCTTTTTTCCAAAGCATGGGGGGAATCCTCTGTTTGACATGGTGATGAGTGTTGCTGGTGAGCGAGAGCGGCGCCAGTCCGGTCGTCTGTCTTTTACTGCGCACGGAATATTTCAGACTTGTATTGAACACAGATAGCCCAGCGAATTCCTTCAGGGCGACAGGTTTTTACCGAGTGGGCGAATGCTTGTCTCGAGAATCACTGATCAAACTCACTCCATATCGGCGATATGCCGTGCAGCGATGTAACCGAAGGTCAGCGCCGGGCCAAGATTGATGCCCCCGGCGGGATAGTGCCCGCCCATGATGCTGGCCATGTCGCCGCCCGCTGCATACAACCCGGCGATGGCCTGATCAGATTCATCGAGAACTTGTGCGTGTTCGTTGACCTTGAGCCCGGCAAAGGTGCCGAAGCAGCCGGGCTGGACCTTCACCGCGTAGAACGGGCCTTGTTCAATCGGCGCGACGCACGGGTTGGGCTGCTGCAACGCGTCGCCCTGTTTGCGGTTGTAGGGCGTCGAGCCTCGACCGAACAACGGATCTTCACCGTGGCGCGCATGCCGGTTGTACTCATCCACGGTGCTGCGCAATCCGTTTGGGTCGATGCCGCAGGCCAGTGCCAATTCCTCGACAGTGTTGCCGGTTTTCAGATAGCCACTGCGGATAAAGGATGACAGCGGCACCGGAAACGGACGAGAGATGCCCAGCCCATAACGCCGTTGAAAACCATGAGTGCAGATCAGCCAGGAAGCGACTTCTTCATCCTGCGGTGCGGCGGCGACCATGGCCGTCACGTAGTCGTAGTAGCCGTCGGCTTCGTTGACGAAGCGCTGGCCGTTGCTCAGTACGCCGATGATCCCCGGTTTGCCGCGTTCGATGATGTGCGGGAAGTGGCCGATGCTTCCGTCACTATGCGGCACTTGCGAAACCGGCGCCCAGGCCACGGGCGATGCCATGTCGCTGTTGACCCGCGCACCGGCGCTTTCGCCCAATCGCAAACCATCACCGGCGACGCCGAGAGGCGGCAGCGCCAGGTGTTCGTTGCCGGTCGGTGTGCGAGGGAACAGCGCCTTGCGCCGCTCGATGTCATTGGCAAACCCACCGGCCGCGAGTACCACGGCCTTGCGTGCACGGATGCGGGTTTTACCTTTGGCGGTGCTGACTACCGCGCCTCGCACCTGATCGCCTTCGCGAAGCAACCCGGTCACCGGTGCCGACTCCCAGAGCAATACGCCCAGGTCTTCGGCGGACTTTGCCAGCCGAGCCACCAGCGCCACGCCGTTGACCAGTTGCATCGCCCGACCATGAACGGCGAGGTCGAGCAGGTGCCGGGTAAAGCGTCGGGTCACGTGCCACGCTGCGGGCAAAGAGCGGGTCAAATTGAGAAACGCGCTCAGGTCCGCCCCCGCCATGATCGGCATGCCCATGAACGAAGTTTCCCGCATGGTTTTGCGAAGGCGCTTCAGTAGCTTGCCGACTTTTCGCCCGTCATAAGGCGCAGCGATCACCGAGCGTCCGCCGGTACCGGCGCCTGGTATGTCGCCATGAATGTCGGCGATGGCGTTGCCGTCGGCGAATTGCAGGGAAGTGTGCTGCTCGAAGAACGCCACCATTTGCGGGCCAGCCTCAAGGAACGCGTCGATCATCGCCGGATCGTAACGCTCACCCAATTCGTGTTTCAGGTAGGTGCGCGGTTGCTTAACGTCTTCGACGATGCCGGCACGACGCGCCAGGGGATTGCACGGCACCCAGGCCCATCCGCCGGACCACGCCGTGGCACCACCGAATACCGGGTCTTTCTCGACCACGATCACTTTCAAGCCATGCCAGGCCGCGGTGACGGCTGCGGACAATCCGGCTGCGCCGGAGCCGACGATCAGCACATCGCATTCGATGTCCGCATGGGGGTGAGATTCGGCAGGCATCGTTTAAAAGCTCCGGATTATTTTTGGAATTTGATTCCGGAAAATATAAAGACTTGATTGACCTCGGCAACCACTCAAGGTGTAAAGAGGGCGGTTATCGGACAGTGGGTTCCAGATTTCGTATTACGTGGTTTGTCTTCTAGAATCGGCAAAATTTCGAGTGGAACCCCCATGGCCGGCAGTCAGATCGAACGTGTTTTCAGCGTGCTGGAAAGCCTCACCAGTGACCCTCGCGGCTTGCCGATGCAGACGCTGGCGGAGCAACTGGACATCCCCAAAAGCGCGACTCACCGGCTGCTCGCTGAGCTGATTCGATTGGGTTACGTGCGACAAAATCCGGAGAACCTGCGCTATCACCTGTCGACCAAACTGGTGGCTATGGGTTTCCGTTACCTGTCGAGTAGCGGCGCGGATATCGTGCAGCCGGTGCTCGATCGCCTGGCCGAGGAAACCGGTGAACTGGTGCGTCTTGGCGTTATTGAAGGCGAGCGACAGGTCTGGATCGCCAAGTCTCAAGGCGCCCGCTCAGGGCTGCGTTACGACCCGGATATGGGTCGTGATGCGCCATTGTTCTATACCGCCTCGGGCCACGCATGGCTGGCGTGCATGAGCGATGCCGAAGCGTTGTCGCTGGTGGAGCGTCAGGGGAGCGAACGGCCGAAAGACCTGGGGCCAAACGCGCCGCGTTCCAACATTGAGTTACTGGAACGCCTGCGTCTGGCGCGAGAGCAGGGCTACGCCTGGGTCGAAGAGAGCTCGGCCGTGGGCACCTCGGCGATTGCGGCAGTGGTGCGCCACCCAGGCGATGGTCGAGTGATCGGTGTGCTGAGCATTGCCGGGCCCAGCGCGCGGATGCCGGGGGCACGGTTGCATGAGTTGGCGCCACTGTTGTTGACGTTTACTGAAGAGCTGTCTGCCGCAAGCCTGGCTTCTGAGCTATTCAGCTGATGTTTCTAAGATCGTGTGCGCTGTTCGCACACTTTTGTGGTTCGCCTGTGTAAGAATCTGGAACCAGGTTCTAAATTGTCGGAACTCATCCTCCCGACAATAATCACAAGAGGACCGACCATGACTTCGCCCCTTCGCATCGCCCTGATCGGTGCCGGCAACATGGGCCAGCAGCATTACCGGCATCTGCAAAACCTGACACAAGCGACGTTGTGTGCGGTGGCCGATCCCGGCCCACAAGCGGCAGGCCTCGCGGGCGAATGGGGCGTGGGGTATTTCGCTGATCACCGTCAGATGCTGGAGCAGGTGAAGCCAGACGCGGTCATCGTCGCCAACCCGAACACACTCCACGTCAGCACTGCGCTCGATTGCCTCGCCGCCGGCGTGCCGGTGCTGCTGGAAAAACCGGTCGGTGTGCATTTGGATGAAGCACGCGAACTGGTGGCTGCATCGAAAGCCACCGGTGTTCCCGTGCTGGTCGGGCATCATCGCCGGCACAATCCGTTGATCGTCCGCGCCCATGAACTGGTGCAGGGTGGCGCTTTGGGGCAACTGACGACGGTGACGGCGCTCTGGCAGCTGCGCAAACCCGACAGCTATTTCGAAACGCCGTGGCGCCGCGAGCCTGGTGCAGGAATGTTGCTGACCAACCTGATTCATGACCTCGATCTGCTGCGCCATCTGTGTGGCGAAGTGCGTCAGGTGCAGGCGATCACCAGCAATGCGGTGCGCAGGTTTGCCAACGAAGATTGCGCGGCGGTGCTGCTGCAATTCGACAGCGGCGCACTGGGCAGCCTGACCGGTTCCGATGCGGTGGCGGCGCCCTGGAGTTGGGAGCTGGATTCCGGGGAGAACCCGGTCTATCCGCGCCAGGCCGATCAGCCCTGTTACTTGCTGGCCGGGACGGGCGGTGCATTGAGCATTCCGCAGCTCAAGCGCTGGCACTACGCCGACGTCGATGGCGGATGGCATCAACCGTTGCTGGCGGAACAGGAGAGCTTCAGCGCCGATGAAGCGTTGCGTTTGCAGTTGCAGCATTTCGTGCGCGTGGCGCGTCGGGAAGTCGAACCATTGGTGAGCGCTGCCAATGCTGCGCGCACCCTGGCGCTGGTTGAGGCGATTCGCGAAGCCGCCGAAACCGGTCGTGCCTGCACCCCAATGTTGATCGAGGAATGAGCATGAGTGAGCGGATCTTTTCCCTGGCCAGCCTGACTGTGCTGGAGTTGTCTCCGTCGGAGATGGTCGAAGTCGCAGCACGGGCCGGATACAGCCATGTCGGACTACGCCTTGAACCGGCGACAGCCGAAGAACATCACTTTGCGCTGGTAGCCGATGTCGGTTTACGGCGTGAGACGCTGGCGCGGCTGCGCGATACCGGCATTCGTGTGCTGGATGTTGAAATCCTGCGTCTTAAACCGCAAACCGTCGTCGCCGACTTCGAGAAGATGCTGGCGGTCGGAGCGGAGTTTGGTGCCAGTGAGTTGCTGGTGGCCGGTAACGATTCTGACGAACAACGACTCACTGAGAACTTCGCCCGGCTGTGTGATCTGGCGGCACCTTACGGGCTGCATCCGCACCTGGAGTTCATGCCGTGGACCGATGCACGCAATCTCGAACAAGCGGTGCGTATCGTCGAAAACGCTGACCGTGAAAACGGTGCGGTGTTGGTGGACGCGTTCCATTTCGACCGATCGGGTTCGCGGCTGGAAGATCTGGCCAACGTTGCCCCGTCACGGTTACGGTATGCACAGCTATGCGATGTTGCGGGGCCACGGCCAACAGACATGGCGGAGATTTTGCGTCAGGCGCGTAACGAACGGCGTTTTCCGGGCGAAGGCGATTGTGATCTGGCGGGGTTGTTGCAGTGTTTGCCGGCCGATATTCCGTTAAGCCTGGAGATTCCCACCGTGAAGTTGCTGGAGCAGGGCGTGAGCGGGCTGCAGCGGGCGCAGATGGCGTTGGATAAGACCCGGGAATTGTTGGCGCGCCTTTGAACCTGTGGCGAGGGAGCTTGTCGGACCGCCGCACCGTCCCGTTTGGCCGCGAAGCGGTCGTCAACGACCCTTTATATGAAGTGACGGAACACCTTTGCTGATTTGGGGACTGCTGCGCAGTCCAGCGGGAGCAAGCTCCCTCGCCACATTCTGATTTGATTCCAGAGGCCTTGCATGACCATCAGCACACCGCTCTCCGGCGTAAACCAACCCTTCAAAGGGATTCTGCTGATCGTCGTCGCGACCTTCCTGTTTTCCAGTCACGACGCTTTGTCGAAGTATCTCTCGGGGTTCTATCCGATCGTCATGGTGGTCTGGGCCCGCTATGTGATTCACACCCTGCTGATGGCCGGGATTTTCCTGCCGCAATCCGGGCTGCGAGTCCTGCGCACCAAACGGCCGTTGCTGCAGTTGCTGAGGGCGTTGTGCCTGTTGGGCACCAGTTTGTTTTTCACCACCGGTTTGCAGTACATCCCGTTGGCCGAAGCCACGGCGGTCAACTTTCTCGCACCGGTTCTGGTCACCGCGCTGTCGGTGCCACTGCTGCGTGAGCGGGTCACCCGTGGCCAATGGATCGCGGTGATTTGCGGATTTGTCGGCGTATTGATCATCGTCCACCCCGGCGGTGATCTGTTCACGCCAGCGGTCTTGCTGCCGCTCTGTTCGGCGCTGTTTTTCTGCTTCTATCAATTGCTCACCCGCAAGCTCAGTGAAATCGACAGCCCGACCACCAGTAACTTCTTTGCCGGCCTGTGCAACACCCTGGTGATGAGTGCGTTGGTGCCGTTTTTCTGGAAAGTGCCAAGCCTTGGGCATGGATTGATGATGGTTGCACTAGGCGCCTGCGGGATGACGGCGCACCTGTTTCTGACCCAGGCGTTCCGCCACGCCGCCCCCGCGTTGCTGGCGCCGTTCGGCTATTGCCAGATTGTCTTTGCCGGTTTGCTGGGCTGGTTGCTGTTTTCTCACACGCCGACCCTGACCACGGTGGTCGGGATCGCAGTGATTTGCTGCAGCGGGTTGGCGGCGGCGTGGCAACAAAGCCGCCGCTGAGGCCGGTCAAAACCTGAAACGCACCACCAGGTTTTGCAAGCCGGCCGCCAGTCGCGATAATTCCTGGCTGGTGGCGCTGGTCCGGGTTGCGGCATCGGCGCTTTCCAGCGACAGGTCGCGGATGTTCAGCAGATTACGATCCACCTCACGGGCCACCTGCGCCTGTTCTTCCGAGGCACTGGCAATCACCAGATTACGCTCATGGATCTGCTCCATCGCCCGGGTGATTTCTGCCAGCGCCAGCCCAGCCTGTTCAGCAATCGACAAAGTTTCGGCGACACGCTGACTGTTGTCGTGCATCGACATCACCACACCGTCGGTCTCGCCCTGAACCCGGCCAATCATCTGTTCGATCTCCCGGGTTGATTGCTGAGTGCGATGCGCCAGCGCCCGAACCTCATCGGCCACTACCGCGAAACCACGCCCGGCTTCCCCGGCCCGTGCGGCCTCGATGGCGGCATTGAGCGCGAGCAGGTTGGTTTGTTCGGCGATGGCGCGGATCACATCCAGCACCTTGCCGATTTCCCGGGACTGCTCGGCCAGGGTCTGGACCTGTTGCAGTGCGATGCCCGCATTGCTGCTCATCGCCTGAATCGAGTCCAGGGTTTCAATCACCCGCGCCTGGCCCTGGTTGGCTTGTTGCGTTGACTGGCGAGTGCTGTCGGAAGTCGACACCGCGTTGCGCGCCACTTCTTCCACCGCGACGGTCATTTCGTTGACGGCCGTGGCGGCCTGCTCGATTTCATTGTGTTGCTGTTGCAGCCGACTGGAATCCTGCTGAGTGCTCTGATTCATCTGCAGGGCGGCGGCTGCCAGTTGCGTCGACGTGCCGCTGATCAGTTGCAGGGTTTCCCGCAGGCTGGTCTGCATGGCTGACAGGGCCTTGAGCAAGCGTGCGGTTTCATCGGCGCCGTGGCTGCGGATCGGTTGACTCAGATCACCGGCGGCCACTTGCTCGGCCACTTCGACCGCCTGGCGGATCGGCATGACGATGCTGCGAATCAACAGCCAGGCCAGGCACAGGGTCAGGAGCGCGACCGCGATCAGCGCACCGATCACGGTGATTTTTACCTGGTTGTAGAGCGAGTCGGCCTGGTTGGCCGAGAGGCTGACTTCGTTGGCGGAAAGCGCCATCAATTCGGCGAACTGGTCACCGGTCTGGGTCGAGTAGTCCTGGATTTTGCCATTGAGCAACGCGGTCATTTCTTCGCTGCGGTTGTCTCGCGACAGCGCTTCGTATTGCGCCAGCGCCTGGCGGTAGCTGGTGACGGTGGCGACGAACTTTTCGTACGGCCCCCGGTTGTAATCACTGACCAGCGGGGTGAATTTTTCCAGCGTCTCTGTAAGCCACCCCTGCACTTGATGCAGGCGTGTGACGGTGGCGTCGAGCACTTTTGGATCGCGGTTGAGCGCCATGCGCAAGCTGAGTACGCGAATGCTCAGGATGTAGTCGCGTATTTCACCCAGGTGGCGAATGCTGGGCAGGGAGATGTTTTCAGTGTGCTGGCCGGTGGCGCGAACCTGCGCGACCTGTTTGAGGGCGAACAGTCCCTGCAACAGGACCAGCAGGGCGATGACGCCGAAGCTGATCACGGCACGCTTGGCGATGTTCAAGTTACCTGGCGACATGGTGTGCCTCTGTGGCGTTGAGAAAAAAAGGGAAATGGATAAACCGCGCACATAAAAAAACGCAGGCCCGGGATCAGGCCTGCGTTTGCGGTGTATCAATCTTTTAAGGTCGGAATCTTGCGCGGTGCCATGAAGTACAGCCAGGTCAGCGCAATGAAGTACATCGCCGGAATGATGGTGAACAACACGGTGTAGTTGTTGTTGGTGATGGTCAGAATGTGGCCGACCAACTGGGTCATGAACATCCCGCCGATGGCTGCGCACATGCCGCCGAAGCCGAACACCGTACTCATCATGTGTTTAGGCGTGTAGTCCATCACCAGGCTCCAGATATTCGCGGTCCAGGCCTGGTGAGCGCCGATGGCCAGGGAGATGGCGAACACCGCGAGCCACAGACTGCTCGAACCTGCGGCCATGACCACGCCGATGATGCAGCAGGCGAACAGGAACATGGACATCAGTCGCGCCTTGATCGGGTTGATCCCGCGACCGATCAGGAACGAAGACAGGATCCCGCCGCCGACGCTGCCGAAGTCAGCCGTGAGGTAGATGATGATCAGCGGGATACCCATCTGGGTCACGTTGATCCCCAGGTTGTATTGCTGATTGAGGAACGGCGGCAGCCAGTACAGGTAGAACCAGAACACCGGCGCGGTGATCGAGTAGGCCAGGGCGAAGGCCCAAGTGCCACGCATGCGCAGAATTTTCGAGAACGGTACGCGGGATTGTTCCGGTTCGACTTCCTTCTGGATGTAGTCCAGTTCCGATTGTTTGACGTTCGGGTGGTCTTCCGGGTTGAAGTACTTCAGACCCCAGAACAGCAACCAGATGCCGCCCAGTGCCGACATGCACAGGAACGCGGCTTGCCAGCCCCAGGCGTGAAGGATCAGTGGCAGCAGCATCGGAGTGAACATCGCGCCGACGTTGGTCCCGGCGTTGAAAATACCGGTGGCCACGGCGCGCTCGCCAGCAGGGAACCACAACCGGGTGGTTTTCACGCAGGCCGGGTAGTTGGCGGCTTCAGTCAGACCAAGAATGAACCGGCAGACCATAAAGCCCGCCGCCGAAGTGGCCAGGCCATGAGCGCCGGTGGCCAGGCTCCAGAGCAGTACCGCGAAGAAGAACACGCGCTTCACGCCAACCCGGTCGATCAACCGGCCTTGCAGCACGAAACCGACGGCGTAGCCGACCTGAAACCAGAAGTTGATGTTGGCGTAGTCCATCGCCGTCCAGCTCATTTCCTTGGCCAGGATCGGCTGCATCACGCCCAGGGCGGCGCGGTCGATGTAGTTCAGGGTGGTGGCGAAAAATACCAGCGCCAGCATTCCCCAACGGGTTTTGCCGACGGCCATGGCGCCGCGGATTTTGTCGCCGATGCCGCCAGTGGCGACGCTTTGGGCCGAAGCCACGCGAGAGCTTTGAGAAGGAAACATGTGTGCCATCCGTTCAATGACTGACAAGCGAGGCTTGTCGGGACTTCAAGGGCGCGTGATCAATCGATGGCGACGGGCGCGGGTGGGATTGATCGGCTGAGGTGTTTTCGTCAGGTGACGACAACGTTTTATTCAGCGAGCGGCACGGTTCGGCCGAGGGGGGCGCAAGCTTCGGATGGATGCCAGGCGAGGTGCGAGGGCGGTGGAGCAAGCAAACAAGGCGTTGAATGAGCGCATGAGCGTGTACCCGTTTTTTGAAATTTTTATGTGGTGTTCAGGGTCTTTGGTAACCGAGTCCATGGGTCGTGACCGGACTCAATGTGTAGTCGATGTTGCGCAGTGGACGAAAAATCGTCAATTCGCCAACCGCCATTGTGTTCGATAATCGCCCGCAAAACTAACTGGGTAGTACACTTTGAATTGCTGTGTGGATTCGTCAAGCCAATAATTTACCCAACAAGAATGTCCCCACCACTGGGAGTCGACACATGCAGCGTTCCATTGCCACCGTTTCCTTGAGCGGTACCCTGCCGGAAAAACTCGAAGCCATCGCCGCCGCCGGTTTTGACGGGGTGGAAATTTTCGAAAACGACCTTCTCTACTACGACGGCAGCCCTCGGGAAATCAGGCAGATGTGCGCCGATCTCGGAATCGCCATCACACTGTTTCAACCCTTCCGGGATTTCGAAGGTTGCCGCCGCGATCGCCTGCCGCGCAATCTGGAACGGGCCGAGCGCAAGTTCGATTTGATGCAGGAACTGGGCACCGACCTGGTGCTGGTGTGCAGCAACGCCTCGGCCGACTCCATCGGTGATGAGCAGATCCTGGTCGATGACTTGCGCCTGCTCGCCGAACGGGCCGGCGCTCGTGGTTTGCGGATCGGCTACGAAGCGCTGGCGTGGGGTCGACACGTGAACACGTATCAGCAGGTGTGGAACATCGTGCGCCAGGCCGATCATCCGAACCTCGGCGTGTTGCTGGACAGTTTTCATACGCTGTCGCTCAAGGGCGATCCGAGCGCCATCGCCGAGATTCCTGGTGACAAAATCTTCTTCGTGCAAATGGCCGACGCGCCGATCCTGGCCATGGACGTGCTGGAGTGGAGCCGACATTTCCGTTGCTTCCCGGGCCAGGGCGAATTCGATCTGCCGGGCTTTCTCGCGCCGATCATCAAGAGTGGCTACACCGGCCCGCTGTCGCTGGAGATCTTCAACGACGGCTTCCGTGCCGCACCGCCACGGGCCAACGCCGCCGACGGTTTGCGTTCGTTGCTGTACCTGGAAGAGAAAACCCGGCAGCGTCTGGAGCAGGAATCTACGCCAACGGCCAATCGCGACATTCTGTTCGACACCCCAAGCGCCAGCGAATACAACGGCATCGAGTTTCTTGAGTTCGCCGTGGACGAAAGCCTCGGCGCCAAGCTGACCCATTGGCTGGAGCGGCTGGGTTTCGTCAAGGCCGGGCAGCACCGTTCCAAGAGTGTCAGCCTGTTGCGTCAGGGCGATATCAACCTGATCCTCAACTCCGAGCCCTATTCTTTCGCTCACAGTTTTTTCGAGTCCCATGGTCCGTCGCTGTGTGCCACCGCCGTTCGGGTCAAGGACAGCGCCAGTGCGTTGGCACGTGCCGTGGCTTATAAAGGCCAGCCGTATCGCGGGCTGGTGGGCCCCAATGAACTGGAACTCGCTGCCGTGCGAGCGCCTGATGGCAGCCTGATTTACCTGGTGGACCAGGATGCTGACGTCTACGGCACTGACTTCAATCTGCAACCGACGGCTGCGGCCCACGGAGGCCTCAAGCGCATCGACCACATGGCTATGGCGTTGCCCGCCGACAGCCTCGACAGTTGGGTGCTGTTTTATAAAAGCCTGCTGGATTTTGAAGCTGATGATGAAGTGGTGTTGCCCGACCCGTACGGTTTGGTGAAGAGCCGCGCCTTGCGCAGTCGTTGCAGTTCGATCCGCCTGCCGCTGAACATTTCCGAGAACCGCAACACCGCGATCTCACACGCACTGTCGAGTTATCGCGGTTCCGGCGTGCATCACATCGCTTTCGATTGTTACGACATTTTTGCCGAAGTCAGCCGCGCCAAGGCGGCGGGTGTGCCACTTCTGGATATCCCGCTCAACTACTATGACGACCTCGCCGCACGCTTCGATTTCGACGACGAATTCCTCAGCGAACTGGCGTATTTCAACGTGCTCTACGACCGCGATGCTCAGGGTGGCGAGCTGTTTCACGTGTACACCGAGCCGTTCGAAGGGCGGTTCTTCTTTGAGATCATCCAGCGCAAAAATGGCTACGCGGGTTACGGCGCTGCCAACGTCGCGGTACGACTGGCAGCCATGGCCAAATCCCGAAGTGGTGGCGTACGTCAGGCAAAGTTGTAGGAAAATCGTAAACACGGGTACAAAACCGCTGCCGCACGGCTTCCTTCACTGTGCGCAGCGGCCCATAATCGCCAGGGTGTGCAGTGATGGCCGTGAGCCCGCAATGACAATAATTTCAGAACTCTCCGTAGTGCCCGACGCACCCATTGTCGAGCCTCGCAAGAGCCGCAAGAACAACCCGGAAAAGACCCGCGAGAACATCCTTCAAGAGGCCATTGTCGAGTTCGTTCAGCAGGGGCTTTCCGGTGCCCGCGTCGATGCGATCGCCGAGCGCATCCATACCTCCAAACGCATGATCTATTACTACTTCGGCAGTAAGGAACAGCTCTACGTCGAGGTGCTGGAGAAACTCTACGGGGATATTCGCAGCACCGAAAACCGTTTGCACCTGGCCGAGCTAGCGCCGGTGGAGGCGATTCGGCGGTTGGTGGAGTTCACCTTCGATCACCATGATCGCAACGTCGATTTCGTGCGTATCGTCTGCATCGAGAACATTCACAACGCTGAGTACGTGAAGCGTTCCGATGCGATCAAGGCGATGAACAACACCATCCTCGATTCACTGGGCGAGATTTTGCGGCGCGGGGTCGCAGAGGGTGTATTCCGCGCCGGCCTTGATCCGCTGGATGTGCATCTGCTGATCAGTTCATTTTGCTTTTATCGCGTGTCGAACCGTCATACTTTCGGTGAGATTTTTCAGATCGACTTGCCGGACGAAAGCATCAAGCAGCGTCATCGGGCGATGATCTGCGAGTCGGTTTTGCGGTATCTGCAGGCCTGAACTGTGGCGAGGGGGCTTGTCGGAACGCCGTATCGCCCCGTTGGGCTGCGAAGCAGCCCTCAAATCGTTTCCTCAACCATTCATGCTCTGAAAATGCGCCAGCATTCGCTGAGCATCCGGCACCACCCCGCTGAACAGTTCAAACGCTTTCACCGCTTGAAACACCGCCATGTTGCCGCCATCCAGGGTTCGGCAACCCAACGCGCGAGCATTGCGCAACAGTTCGGTTTCCAGCGGAAAGTAAACGATCTCCGCAACCCACAACTGCGCCCGAAGCAGCTCCACCGGCACTGGCATGCCCGGCAGCTTTTTCATGCCCATCGGCGTGGTGTTCACCAGTCCGTCGGCCTCGGCCAGGGTACTCGCCAAGTCATGGCCGGCAACGGCCCGGCCGAAGCCAAAATGCTGGTTGAGGTTGTTCGCCAACGCCTGGGCGCGGCTGTTATCCACATCAAAAATGCTCAGCAGTTGTACGCCTTCGCTCAATAGCGCGTGGGCCACCGCCGCGCCCGCGCCACCGGCGCCCATTTGCACCACACGCTCACGGGCAACGTCCTGCAGACCGCGACGAAAACCTTCGGCAAAACCCAGGCAATCGGTGTTGTGGCCGATGCGTTTACCGTCCTTCAGCACCACCGTATTCACCGCGCCAATGCCGCGGGCCTCCGGCGACAATTCGTCTAGCAACGGGATGATGGTCTGCTTGCACGGGAAGGTGATATTCAGCCCGGTGAAATTCATCCGTTCGGCCGCCATCAGCAGGTCGGGCAGGGCGCCGCTGTCGAGTTTCAACTGATCCAGATCGATCAACCGATACAGGTAACGCAAACCCTGCGCATCGCCTTCGTGCTCGTGCAGCGCCGGGGTGCGGGAAGCCTGAATGCCGGCACCGATCAGCCCGGCCAGTACCACAGTGTTCTGTGTCATGACGCTTAACCTTTCAAACGTTGGCTGAAATGCTCCAGCGCCAAACGATAGCCGTGGCTGCCGAAACCGCACATCACTGCCGTGGCGATGGACGAGACAAAGGAGTGATGCCGGAAGGGTTCGCGGGCATGGACGTTGGACAGGTGCACTTCGATCACCGGCAGTTCGCTGGCGACCAGGGCATCGCGAATGGCGACCGAGGTGTGAGTCCAGGCGGCCGGGTTGATGACGATCCCGGCGCAACGGCCACGGGCAGCGTGAATCCAGTCGAGTAATTCGCCTTCATGGTTGGTCTGGCGAAACTCCACCGTCAGGCCGAACTCTTCGGCGGCGCGACCGCACAGCGCGGAAATGTCCGCCAGGGTTTCGTGACCATAAGTCGCCGGTTCACGGGTGCCCAGCAGGTTCAGGTTCGGGCCATTGAGCACCAGAACGATAGGGGACATCGGGTTTCTCCACTTATTGTTTTTGGCATTGGCCGAGGGTTTCAGCCTGTGGAGATAAATTGTACTAACTGGTTAATAAGGTCAATTGAAGAGGCGTCGAGGCTGGATTATTTGTGCGGTGATCGGACGGTCATGCATTGATGCGTGGCAGACGCTCAACCAGAAAGTCGATAAACACTCTTAGCCGCAACGGCACATGACGGCTTTGTGGATAGAGCAGGGTGAAGGGGCGGGAGCGTCCACCATAGGGCTTGAGCACTTCCACCAACGAGCCATCCGCCAGCTCGTTTTCGACGATGAAGCGATAAGTTTGAAACAACCCGGCACCGTGTTTCGCCAACGTCACACCGCCCAATACATCGTCGGAGCAACAGTAGTTGCCCTCGGCCAGAATCTCCCGCGGTGCGCCATTTTCATTGAACAACCAGGCAATGCGTCGGCCGCTGCTGGGCAGTTCGAACTGGATGCATTCGTGCTGCGCCAAATCATCCAGGGTCTGCGGGATGCCAGCGCGCTTCAGATAATCAGGGCTGGCAATCATCACCAGCGCGGCGTCCTCCAGCGGTCGGGCAATGAGCCCGGAGTCGGGAATGGCGCGCACACGGATTGCCATGTCATAGCCTTCGCCGACGAAATCGATGTTGCGATTGCTGATGTGCGCCTCGACTTTCACGGCGGGAAAGCGCGCCCGAAATGCCGGCAGCAAGGGCAGGATTCGATGATGGGCGTAGGTAGTGGGAATGCTGATACGTAAGGTGCCGGAGGGTTCTTGCTGCTGCCCCATCACCTCGCGCTGGGCCTCGACCAGTTGCGCCAGAGCCAGGCGACACTCCTTGAAATAGCGCCGACCGCTGTCGGTCAGCTTGACGCTGCGGGTGGTCCGCGCGAACAACCGCACACCCAGACGTTCTTCCATACGCGACACCGAGCGGCTGACGGCTGCCGGGGTTACGCCCGCCACCAGTGCGGCGGCAGTAAAGCTACCGGCTTCGGCGGCCAGGCAAAACAATTCGATGCTGCCTAATTGAAGATCGTCGAAATGTCGCTGCATGATTGATTACACCAAGAATCAAATGGGATGCCTGAGGTGGTATTTATCAAATGCAGACGTACAAATACAGGGTTCGTTTCAACCACCAGCGCCGTTGAGTTCATCACCGGCCAGATATTGGCAGTGAAAGGATTGCTTACTCTTTTTTGCCCTGATCGGCGGGGGGCGGTCGACCTGAAACGCTAGGCTCAAACGTGGTCAGCTGATCGAACGGTTAGCGCCAGTTATCGGATTTTTCAAGGAATGGCGAATCTTCGGATTCTATAACCTAACGGATGGGTTAGCATGAATGTATGCCGCTACAAGGGGTTGTCACTGGTAGTCATGTTGCGTGACGAGCATTGCCCACCACACGTTCACGTCGATGGAGGCACATGGAGCGCACGCTTTCGGTTCAGCTTCTGGCACAACGGCGTAGAGCTCTGGGATGTCGTTCCTCATTCGCATCGACCTCCTCTGGCCATGCTGGAAGGGTTACGCCAGGCGCTCAGGCAACCTGCCCATTTGCGGCGAGCCCGTGGCATCTGGTGGAGCAAATTGCAGACGGCCTGCCTCGACAATCAGTTATGGGATTGGCAGGGCAATGAAGTGGTCGTGATGAAGAGGATTGCCAGCACGACTTACATGATTGGTTCGGCTCGCTATGAGCCTGAAGGAAACAAGACCTTATTGACGCTGATGGGAGCACCGGAGGGCGTGGAGATCGAATTATGAAAACGATAAGTGCAAAAATGCAGGTAGATCACCCTGTGACCGAAGGCGTTTTGGACGAAGCAATCGAGAGTGGCGAGTTACGCCGTCGCAGTGGATTGAATGCAACGACGGTGATCTTTCTTGATCCATGTCTCGCCGTCGGTTTCGAGGATGGCAGCGGTGTGTTGTTGCCAGTGAAAAACTATCCAGAGTTCGATGGTTTTGAGACCGAGGATTTCGCCGGTTTGAAAATCGGTTTCGCCGGAGCCGCGCTTTTTCATGAAGACAAGGATCTGCAGGTCTCCATCGCCGGTTTGATTTCGGCGAGCAAACCGCTGATGGATATGGCGGCCTCGGTGGTCGCCTCGCGCAATGGCCGTCAGAGCAGCACCGCCAAAGCCGAGGCAGCTCGGGCCAACGGCAAGAAGGGCGGTCGCCCACGCAAGGTCGATGCGGCTCTTTGATCGCCCACAAAAAAGCCGTCCAATGGACGGCTGATTTGTGTAACGGCTGCAATCAACGACGGGTCAGCAACACGCCGGACTCCATGTGATGGGTCCACGGGAACTGGTCGAACATCGCGCATTGAGTAATGCGGTGGGTGTCGTTTAGTTGGGCGATGTTGGCCGCGAGGGTTTCCGGGTTGCAGGAAATGTAGAGGATGTTGTCGAAGCGCCGGGTCAGTTCGCAAGTGTCCGGGTCCATGCCTGCGCGGGGTGGATCGACGAACACGCTGCCGAACTCGTAGCTCTTGAGATCGATGCCGTGCAGGCGGCGGAACGGGCGAACTTCGTTCAGGGCTTCGGTCAGCTCTTCGGCAGACAAGCGCACCAGCGTGACGTTACCCACCGCGTTTTCACTCAGGTTACTGAGCGCGGCGTTGACCGAGGTCTTGCTGATTTCGGTGGCCAGCACTTTGCGTACGCGGGTAGCGAGAGGCAGAGTGAAGTTGCCGTTGCCGCAATACAGCTCCAGCAAATCGTCGGACCGATCGCCGAGGGCGTCATACGCCCAGTTGAGCATCTTTTGGTTCACCGTGCCGTTGGGCTGGGTGAACGCGCCTTCCGGCTGGCGATAGCTGAAGGTGCGCCCGCCGACGTCAAGTTTCTCAACCACGTAATCGTGACCGATCACTTCGCGTTTGCCCTTCGAGCGACCGATGATGCTGACGTTCAGGTCGGCGGCCAGTTTCGACGCCGCCGCGTGCCAGTGTTCGTCCAGCGGGCGGTGGTAGCACAGAGTGATCATCGCATCGCCGGCCAGGGTGGTCAGGAACTCCACTTGGAACAGCTTGTGGCTCAGGGCGGCACTGGCTTTCCATGCTGCCTTGAGCAGCGGCATCAGTTCATTGATGCGCAGGCTTGCGATTGGAAACTCTTCGATCAGGATCGGCGTGCGTTTGTCTTCCTGGGAAAACATCGCGTAATGGCGCTCGCCGGCTTCGCGCCACAGGCGGAATTCGGCGCGCAGGCGGAAGTTTTTCAGCGGCGAATCGAACACCGCAGGTTCGGGGGCACCGAACGGGGCCAGCAGGTCGCGCAGGCGCGTGACCTTATCTTCGAGCTGAACGGCGTAGGCTTGGGAATCAAAAGTCATGCGTTGAACCAACCTAACTTGATCACGAACAGAATCGACAGAACCACCAACGCTGAGTTCAGCTCACGGCCACGGCCGGACAGCAACTTGATGGCGGTCCAGGAAATGAATCCGAAGGCGATACCGTTGGCGATGGAGTAAGTGAATGGCATAGCCAGCGCGGTGACTACCACTGGCGCGGCAACGGTGATGTCGTCCCAGTCTATTTCCGCCAGGCCCGATGTCATCAGTACGGCGACGAACAGCAACGCAGGCGCCGTGGCGAAGGCCGGAACGCTGGCCGCCAATGGCGAGAAGAACAGCGCCAGCAGGAACAGAATCGCCACCACAACGGCGGTCAGGCCAGTGCGGCCACCGGCACTCACGCCGGCTGCGGATTCGATATAGCTGGTGGTGGTCGAGGTGCCCAGCAACGAACCGGCCATGGCCGCGGTGCTGTCGGCGATCAGGGCGCGGCCCATTTTCGGCATGTGGCCGTCCTTGCCCATCAGGCCGGCGCGCTTGGCGACGCCGATCAGGGTGCCGGAGTTGTCGAACAGGTCGACGAACAGGAACGCGAAGATCACGCTGACCAGACCGATATCCAGTGCGCCTTTGATGTCCAGTTGCAGGAAGGTCGGCGCCAGCGACGGTGGCATCGACATCACGCCGCCGAACGGGCTGAAGCCCAACAGGATGGAGACGATGGTCACCGACAGAATGCCGATCAGCACTGCTCCACGGACTTTCAGGGCCTCCAGGGCGACGATCAGGGCAAAGCCCAGGGTCGCGAGGATCGGTGCCGGTTGCTTCAGGTCGCCGAGGCCGACCATGGTCGCCGGGTTGCTGACGACGATGCCGGCGTTGTGCAGGGCGATCAGCGCCAGGAACAGGCCGATACCGGCGGCAATCGCCGAGCGTAGCGCCAGCGGGATGCTGTTGATGATCCATTCGCGGATGCGGAAGATCGACAGCAGGAAAAACATCACCGCCGAGAGGAACACCGCGCCCAGCGCCACTTGCCAGGTGTGACCCATGTGCAGGACTACGGTGTAGGTGAAGAAGGCGTTCAGGCCCATGCCCGGTGCCAGGGCGATCGGGTAGTTGGCGATCAGGCCCATGGTCGTCGAGCCGATGGCGGCTGCCAGGCAGGTGGCGACAAACACCGCGCCCTTGTCCATGCCGGTCTCGCCGAGGATGCTCGGGTTGACGAACAGAATGTAGGCCATGGCCAAAAAGGTCGTGACGCCCGCCAGAATCTCGGTCCGCACGTTGGTGTTGTGTGCCTTGAGTTGAAACAGCCTTTCCAGCATGTCTGCTCCCCGTGGCGCGCCGGGCGCCGTGAATGTATCGACCTCAACAGCAAAGCACAGGCCGCAGCAGGCGCCTGGGAATTTTCTGTGGGTCGGAAAAAGCCGCGCATCATACCAGCAGCGTGGGGCTATGGCTGCTTATGGCTGCGATCGTCGTCGATGTTTTGCGGTAATGCCAACTGAGCCATACTGCGCGCTGGTTTTGGGGACATGGGTATTGCATGAAAAAGCGACTGATTGCCGGGTTCGGAATATTGATGACCCTGTCTCTGGGGGCGCAAATGGCTTCGGCGGCTTCCGCGCCGCCGTTGACTCAGGTAAAGGTACTCAAGGTCGAATCGCCAGGCTGTGGTTTTGAAGGTATCGCGGATGGCCAAGCGCAAACCCGATGCGACCACAAGGGGCCGAACATCAAGGTCTATGTGCTGGAGGTCGGCTATGGTCGTGGGGCGCATGTCGGGCTGGACGGTTTTGATCTGAATGGCACCCGGACCCCCGTCTGTGCCTTTGATAATGGCAACCTGACCGAATGCACCGTCGGGAGAAAAACCGTCGGGTATTTGTATATCTTCGATCTGGCCGGCAAGCAGGACGGCACCTTCACGTTCAGCAACACCTCGATCAACGCGCCGGGCAACACGATGTCGACGCAGCTTTACATCAAGTAACGGCAGGGCTCGAACAAGGGGCAGGAAAGCTGACTACGCTTTAAAGATCATCCAGTGGACCGCGCCCATGACCTTTAGAGCTCTGATTACCCTCGCCGAGGGCATCGACGATCTGCAAACCGTGACCCTGATCGATGTGCTGCGCCGCGCCAAGGTTGAAGTGGTGGTGGCCAGCATCGAGTCGCGACGCATGCTTACCTGCGCTCGCGGCACTCGCCTGACCGCCGATGCGATGTTGGTGGATTTACTGGCCCAACCCTTCGACTTGATTGTTTTGCCCGGCGGCGCTGTGGGGGCGCAGCATTTGGCGGCCCACCAACCCCTGCAACAATTGATCAAGGACCAGGTCGCCGCTGGACGCTTGTTTGCCGGCATCGCCGAAGCGCCGGCGCTGGCGCTGCAGACTTTTGGCGTGCTGCGTCAGCGGCGCATGACTTGCCTGCCCTCGGTCAGCAATCAACTGCAAGGCTGTAACTTCATCGATCAACCGGTAGTAGTCGATGGCAACTGCATCACCGCCCAGGGTTCGGGCGCCGCATTGGAGTTTGCCTTGGCGCTGGTGGAGGCGCTTTGTGGCAAAGCCATGCGGTCAACGGTGGCGGGGGAGTTGGTGGTGTAGAGAGAACTGCTTCAGGCCCTGACTTCTTCCACCGGCACATGCATGCGGTCGCGGTTGGCCAGGGTCGGGAACAGTTTGATCCAGGCCCCGGTGACCATCAGCGTGCCGATGCCGCCCATCACCACTGCTGGCACAGTGCCGAACCAGTGGGCCGTCAAGCCGGACTCGAACTCGCCGAGCTGATTCGAAGCACCGATGAACAGGCCATTCACGGCACTGACCCGGCCGCGCATCTCGTCGGGGGTTTCCAGTTGCACGAACGAGGCGCGGATTACCATGCTGATCATGTCCGCCGCGCCCAATATCACCAGCACAGCGAGTGAAAACCAGAACGAAGTCGACAGGCCGAAGGCGATCGTTGCCACGCCGAATACGCCCACGGCAGTGAACATCACCCGTCCGACATTGCGCTCCACGGCAAATCGCGCCAGAAACAGCGACATCAGCAACGCACCAACTGCCGGGGCCGAACGCAGCAGGCCCAGGCCCCAGGGGCCAGTCAGCAGAATGTCTTTGGCGAACACCGGCAGCAGCGCAGTCGCGCCACCCAGCAGGACGGCAAACAGATCCAGAGAAATCGCCCCGAGAATATCTGGACGGCTGCGAATGAAGCGGATGCCCGCCAGCAGCGAATCCAGGGTTGCCTTGCCCTTGTTCAGCGGCGTTTGCCGGGCAGGGAGGTTGAGCATCAACGAACAGGCGATGAGGTAAAGGATCACCGTCGGGCCATAGACCCAGACGCTGCCGAAGGCATAAAGCAATCCACCGAGGGCCGGGGCGACGATGGTGGCCGATTGTTGCGCAGACTGCGCGGCAGCAACCGCACGCGGGAATAGGGCACTGGGCACGATGCTCGGCAGCAAAGCCTGGGTGGTTGGCATTTCGAAGGAGCGAGCGGCACCGAGCACGAACGCGAGGATGAAGATCATCTCCCGGGTGACCTGATCGGTCGCGCTGCCGATGGCCAGCGACAGGGCGATCAGCGCTTGCAGGAACTGACAGATCGCCGCGACCTTGCGCCGGTCATAGCGGTCCGCGACATGCCCGGTGTGCAGCATGAACAACACTCGAGGGGCAAATTCCACCAGTCCCACCAGCCCCAGATCGAGTACGTTGCCGGTCAGTTGATACAGATTCCAGCCAATGGCCACGGTCAGCATCTGAAAACCGCTGGCAGTAAATACCCGAGCCAGCCAGAACGCGATAAACGGACGGTGATGACGTAACAGCAGGGGCGCTTGGCTGGGCATCTGAAGACAAATCTGGGCGAGGGGGAGGGGCGAGATTATCACCAACCTGTAACCAGAAGTTGCGAGCGCGGAAAATTTAGTTAGCTAGACACCGATCCCTCAGAACATACCAATCCCTGTGGCGAGGGAGCTTGCTCCCGCTGGGCAGCGAAGCAGCCCCGAACCCGCCACCCCATACCACAGGCACATCGCATTACCCGGTTTTGCGACTGCTAGGCAGCCGGGCGGGAGCAAGCTCCCTCGCCACAGGGAATGTATTGCAACGCATGACCAAACCCGTGAGGCAACCTGTCACGCGGCAAAAGACCACACCGTCCATCGGCAAAAATGCGACTACTCTTTCAACGTTGCTTGATCCAGATCAAGACCCTTCGTGGAATTGATCGGGCGGCCAGATGGCCAGATTCCCTACGTTGTGATGATGGTAAAAAAAGAACGAATTCGAATTCGCCACATTCCATATCCGTAGGACAGTGGGTGTAGGCCACAAGCCTTCAGCCGGTATTACCTGACAGAGGAAGACTTATGTTCGGTTTGGAGGCACTTGATCTCGCCCGGATTCAGTTCGCATTCACCATTTCGTTTCACATCCTGTTCCCGGCCATCACCATTGGCCTGGCAAGTTACCTGGCGGTGCTCGAAGGCCTGTGGCTGAAGACGCACAACGACACTTATCGCGATCTGTACCATTTCTGGTCGAAGATCTTTGCCGTCAACTTCGGCATGGGCGTGGTGTCCGGTTTGGTCATGGCCTATCAGTTCGGTACCAACTGGAGTCGCTTCTCGGACTTCGCTGGTTCCGTGACCGGGCCGTTGCTGACCTACGAAGTGCTCACTGCGTTCTTCCTGGAAGCTGGTTTCCTCGGCGTCATGCTGTTCGGCTGGAACAGGGTCGGGCGCAAGCTGCACTTCTTCGCCACGGTCATGGTCGCCATCGGTACCCTGATTTCCACCTTCTGGATTCTCGCCTCCAACAGCTGGATGCAGACCCCGCAGGGCTACGAGATCGTCAACGGGCAAGTCATCCCGGTGGACTGGCTGGCGGTGATTTTCAACCCGTCGTTCCCCTACCGGCTGATGCACATGGCCACGGCGGCGTTCGTCGCTACCGCTTTCTTCGTCGGTTCGTCGGCGGCCTGGCATTTGCTGCGCGGCAAGGACAACCCGGCCATCCGCACCATGCTCTCGATGGCCATGTGGATGGCGCTGATCGTGGCGCCGATTCAAGCCGTCATCGGTGACTTCCACGGCCTCAATACCCTCGAGCACCAGCCGGCGAAAATCGCTGCGATTGAAGGTCACTGGGAAAATGTCGGTGATGAACCGACCCCGTTGATTCTGTTCGGCTGGCCGGACATGAAAGCCGAAAAGACCAGGTTCGCGGTCGAGATTCCGTACCTGGGCAGCCTGATCCTGACCCACACCCTGGACAAACAGGTGCCGGCGCTCAAGGAGTTCCCGCCTGAAGACCGGCCGAATTCGACCATCGTGTTCTGGTCGTTCCGGATCATGGTCGGCCTGGGTTTCCTGATGATCTTCACCGGGTTGTGGAGCCTGTGGCTGCGCAAGCGCGACAAGCTGTATACCTCGCGTCCGTTCCTGTACCTGGCTCTGTGGATGGGCCCATCCGGCCTGATCGCGATCCTCGCCGGCTGGTTCACCACCGAAATAGGCCGTCAGCCGTGGGTGGTTTATGGGCTGATGCGCACGGCGGATGCGTCCTCCGGGCACAGCTTCATGCAGATGAGCATCACCTTGATCATGTTCGTTGTGGTGTATTTCGCGCTGTTCGGTGCCGGTCTTGGCTACATGATGCGCCTGGTGCGCAAAGGGCCGAAGATCGACGAAGGCAAGGAAACCAACGAAGGCGGTCCTGGCCAGAAACGCACACCGGCCCGTCCGCTGTCCGCCGCCGACGACAACGGTGACGGCGATCACAACCACAGCCTGACCAAGGAGATTTGAGTCATGGGTATTGATCTTCCGCTGATCTGGGCCGTGATCATCATCTTCGGCATCATGATGTACGTGGTCATGGACGGCTTCGACCTGGGGATCGGGATTCTTTTCCCGTTCATTCCGGGCAAGACCGACCGTGATGTGATGATGAACACCGTCGCTCCGGTGTGGGACGGCAACGAAACCTGGCTGGTACTGGGCGGCGCGGCTTTGTTCGGCGCCTTCCCGCTGGCCTATTCGGTGGTGCTCTCGGCGTTGTACCTGCCGTTGATTTTCATGCTGATCGGGCTGATTTTCCGCGGTGTGGCCTTCGAGTTTCGCTTCAAGGCCAAGGACGCCAAGCGCCATCTCTGGGACAAGGCATTCATCGGTGGCTCGATCGCCGCAACCTTCTTTCAGGGCGTGGCATTGGGTGCGTTCATCGATGGGCTGCCGGTGGTCAATCGTCAGTTTGCCGGTGGCTCACTCGATTGGCTGACGCCGTTCACGATGTTCTGCGGTGCGGCACTGGTGGTGGCTTATGCGCTGCTCGGTTGCACCTGGCTGATCATGAAGACCGAGGGCAAGTTGCAGGAACAGATGCATGACCTGGCGCGCCCGTTGGCCTTCGTGTTGCTGGCGGTGATTGGCATTGTCAGCATCTGGACGCCATTGGCCCATGCCGAGATCGCCGCGCGCTGGTTCACCCTGCCGAATCTGTTCTGGTTCTTGCCGGTACCGATTCTGGTGCTGGTGACCCTGTACGGTCTGATTCGCGCGGTGGCCCGCAATGCGCATTACACGCCGTTCCTGCTGACCCTGGTGCTGATCTTCCTCGGCTACAGCGGTCTGGGTATCAGCCTGTGGCCGAACATCGTGCCGCCATCGATCTCGATCTGGGACGCTGCCGCGCCGCCGCAAAGCCAGGGCTTCATGCTGGTGGGCACGCTGTTCATCATCCCGTTCATCCTGGGGTACACCTTCTGGAGCTACTACGTGTTCCGCGGCAAGGTCACCCACGAAGATGGTTACCACTAGCGACTACGGCGCAGAATTGAATCCTGCGCCGTTGCAGAGGAGAAAACGATGATGGCTGGCAAACCCACTTTGCAGGAAATCGAAGCCGCCGAGAAAAAGCCGCTCTGGCAGCGGCTCGGCTGGCTGGCGATGATCTGGGCCGGCAGCGTCGTGGCACTGTTCATCGTGGCCACCCTGATGCGCATGTTCATGAATGCCGCGGGCCTGAGTACCCACTGAAATTCCCATCCCGTTGCCTTGCGGCACGGATTTATAACCCTCCTGTGATGGAGGGTTTTTTTGTCCGTGATTATTTGCGTGCTTTGAGAATGACGAACTTGGGTGTGGCCGCTACTTGCTCGACGCCGCGGAACAACCGCGCAAGCTTGCTGTGATAACCCAGATGACGGTTGCCGACGATGTACAACGCGCCGCCCACCACCAACGCTTCGCGCGCCTGCTGGAACATGCGCCAGGCCAGGAAGTCGCCGACCACCTGCTGTTGATGAAACGGCGGATTGCACAGCACCACATCAAGGGATTGCGGCTCCTGCCCCGTCAAACCATCGCCGGCCCGCACGATAACGTCACGCTCACCCAGCGCCGCGCGCCAGTTTTCAGCAGCCGATTGCACGGCCATGAATGACTCGTCCACCAGCGTGTAATGGGCCTCAGGATTCTGCAGGGCGCTGGCAATCGCCAGCACGCCGTTGCCACACCCCACATCGGCGACTCGCGCTATGCCGAGGTTTTTCGGCAAGTGCGGCAAAAAGGCCCGCGTGCCGATATCCAGCCCTTCGCGGCAGAACACATTGGCATGATTGAGCAATTCGATCGCAGGTTCGTCGAGTCGATAGCGGGTCGGGTAGGGGGAGATCGCCGGGGCTTTGTCTTGGGGCGTGGCAATCAGCAGCCGTGCCTTCTTCACGGCCAGCGAGGCTTGCACCGGGCCGATGTAGCGCTCCAGCAGATCCCCCGCAGCGCGTGGCAGATGTTTCACCATCGCGGCGGCAATCACTTGAGCGTCGGGCGCCAATTGACCCTGTAGACGGATCAGTTGCTCTTCCAACAAGGCCAGGGTTTTCGGTACGCGAATCAAAACCCGGTCAAACGGCCCGACGAGCGTTTCGCTGGCAGGCACCTTCGGCACTGCATCAAACGCCTGGCCATTGCGTATCAGGTTTTTTTCCAGCCCCTGAAACGCCAGAAACGAATCGCCGCTGCTGGTCACCCGAACCTTGCCCACCAGGCTGGCAGCCAATGCGCCAAAGCTGTCGTTGAGCACCAGCACCCGGGTATCTGCTGCCGGTTGTTGCCCGGCCAGATGATTGAGCAGGTATTCGTCTGCCGCATCAAACGCTTGCAAGGGTTCGTTCTGCTGTTCTGGCTGGCGGATCAGATCGAGTTGAGCGAAGGGGGTTTCAAGCAGAGGCATGAGGCGAGGGGCTCTGGGTAGTCAGCGGAGGATAATCAACGAGCGGCCCGCCGCGCAGAGGCTTACAACGGGCGAGCCATTCCGAGTGGACTACGTCGTGGAGTTTCACACGGCATCACTCAGGACTGGATCGCAGATGGTACGTTTTTTTCGCTTGGATTACTCGCGGGGATTACCGGATTCAAACAGATTCAGATGACGCCCACTCTCGCGGCTCTGATCACTGCCGCAATTTTGTTGTTTACGCCGAGTTTTCGGATGGCGCCGCGTATATGGAACTGTACCGTGCTTGGACTCAGGTTGAGGATGATCGCGACCTCGTCCGCCGTCTTGCCATCGGCTGAGTATTTCAACACCTCGATTTCTCGGCATGACAGGTGCACGGTGTTCGGTTTCGTCGAGGAAGGAGGCAGATCTTTCGCGACAAGCCCATGGAGGTGACGGCTAATGAACATCGCATAGCCCAGATTTTTATACAGGTCATACGCGGTAATCGGGCAATGGCTTCTGGCAAGGCTCAGCATGCTGCAAAGGCCGTTTTTATCATGAATGGATTGGGACCAGCCGTACTGCAATCCCTGCATTTTTTGTGCTTGCCAAAGCGTCGGTGTTTTTGAGAAGACTTCTTCATGCCAAAGAATCGGCCATTCGGAATGATTGCAATGGGCTAGTATCGGATCGATTTCGCTGAAATGCTCTTGTTCATATTTGGTGTTCCATTCGGTGGGGTAATTATTCAGGTTGACCTTATGGCAATGCATTCCTCTTGTTTGGGATGTTATTGAAAATGCACAAAAATTAAAGCCCAAATTCTTAACGAGGTTGAGAGACATCTCGTACGCGGTCTCTATTTTCTGAGCGTAAGAAAGCTGCGTTAATTGTGACTCCTTCCACACTTTCATTGGGTAACTCCATACGGTCTTTCTTGATAGGTGCTTTTTGGATCCAATATCTGGCACGCCACGAGTGTAGGACTTTTCTTACATGTGTGCTGGATTTTTTTGCTCTTGAAAAAACGCGCAACTGAATATCCGGTTCTTAGACTCTGTTACTAGGCACAAACAGACTCAACGCTAACTGTCGTTGTTCTTATTACTCGGCACTACCGGGTTATGTCTTTAAAGACATTACAAATCATCAGTGTTTACGCCGCCTGCTTTGCGGGACACTGGCGTTATCTGTTGAATGGAGTAACCCATGACTGCCAGTGCGGAAAAATTCACTCGCCAGACGTTACTTGACGTCCAGCCGTTGACTCCAAGCCTGTTCACCCTGCGGACCACCAGGGATCCGGGCTTTCGCTTTCGCGGGGGGCAATTCGCCCGGCTGGGTGTGACCAAGGCTGATGGCAGCACGGCATGGCGGGCTTATTCCATGGTCTCGTCCCCCCATGACGAGTTCCTTGAGTTCTTCTCCATTGTCGTGCCGGGAGGGGAGTTCACCAGTGAACTGAGCCGGCTGGAGGTCGGCGATACGCTGCTGGTCGATCGGCAGGCCTTTGGTTATCTGACGCTGGATCGCTTCGTCGATGGCCGTGACCTCTGGTTGTTATCCACAGGCACGGGCGTGGCACCGTTTCTGTCGATCCTGCAGGACTTCGAGGTGTGGGAGAAATTCGAACGAATCATCCTGGTCTACAGCGTGCGCGAAGCGCGGGAATTGGCGTACCAGGAGTTGATTGCAGGGTTGGCGCAGCGCGACTATCTGGCCGGGTTCGCGCATAAGCTGCAATTCATCGCCACCGTCACCCGCGAGCAGCATCCGGGGGCCTTGAATGGGCGGATCACCAGGCTAATAGAAAGTGGCGAACTGGAACGGGCCGCCGGTCTAGCGCTGACGGCCGAGCATTCGCGGGTGATGCTTTGCGGTAATCCACAGATGATCGATGACACGCGCCAGTTGCTCAAGCAACGGGAGATGCACCTGAGCCTCAGCCGACGACCCGGCCAGGTGGCAGTGGAAAACTACTGGTAAAAACGGCGTCCCGAAGGCGCCGTTTCTGGGGGCGTCAGGGCCGGTTGTTCTGGGCCTTGAGCAGATCGCGGATCTCGCTCAGCAGCTCTTCTTCCTTGGTCGGAACCGGCGGCAGGGTTGGCGCAACGGCTTCTTCGCGTTTCAGGCGGTTGATGGCCTTGACGCCCATGAAGATCGCGAAGGCGACGATGATGAAGTCGATCAAGCTCTGGATGAACTTACCGTACGCCAGCACCACCGCTGGCACATCACCGTTGGCAGCCTTGAGCGTAACGGCCAGGTCGCTGAAGTCCACTCCACCGATCAGCAAGCCAATTGGCGGCATCACCACGTCGCCGACAAACGACGAAACGATTTTGCCGAAGGCGGCGCCGATGATGATACCGACGGCCATGTCGACCACATTACCTTTGACCGCGAAGGCCTTGAACTCACTTATCACGCCCATAGGTTATTTCCTTGTTACAGATGAGGTTGGTGAACGCAGTGTAAATCAGCAAGGTGGCTCCTGCTCGAAACACCTCCTTACAATGCTCGCTCCTATCGACACATCTTCCTGCAATAAGTTTACAAAATGCCACCATTCGCGCGCGATTAACCGCTCTAGACCGGGCTTTCCAGAACCTTTTCACTATCGCCTCGGTACGGGATTTCTATTTATGTTTTGGTCTTTGGGTCACTAGCCTCTGTGGGGCGCACCAGGATGCGCCTTATAAAACCAGAGGAAACTTCCATGACAACTCCCCTTGGCCTCGGGGCTTTTCCCCTCCGTCGTACCGTTGGCGTTCTGACCGCCAGCCTCTTGTCCTTCTCCGTCAATGCAGCGACGTTGACCCGCGATAACGGTGCCGCCGTCGGTGACAACCAGAACTCGCAAACCGCCGGCGCGACCGGGCCGGTGCTGTTGCAAGACGTACAACTGATCCAGAAACTCCAGCGTTTCGACCGTGAACGTATTCCCGAGCGCGTGGTGCATGCCCGCGGCACTGGCGCCCACGGCACGTTCACCGTGACTGACGACCTCAGTGACCTGACCAAGGCCAAGGTATTCGCTGGCGGCCAGAGCACGCCGGTATTTGTGCGTTTCTCTGCGGTGGTTCACGGCAATCATTCGCCGGAAACCTTGCGTGACCCGCGTGGTTTCGCCACCAAGTTCTACACCGCGGACGGCAACTGGGACCTGGTCGGCAACAATTTCCCGACCTTTTTCATCCGTGACGCGATCAAGTTTCCGGACATGGTCCACGCCTTCAAGCCGGATCCGCGCACCAACCTTGACGACGACTCCCGTCGTTTCGATTTCTTCTCCCATGTTCCAGAAGCCACCCGTACCTTGACTGAGCTGTACTCCAACTCCGGCACCCCGGCCAGTTATAGGGAGATGGACGGTAACGGTGTACATGCTTACAAGTTAGTGAACGCCAAAGGCGATGTGCACTATGTAAAGTTTCACTGGAAAAGTTTGCAGGGGATAAAAAATCTCGATCCTAAAGAAGTGACTAACGTTCAAGGTCAAGACTACAGTCATATGACCAACGACTTGGTCGCCAATATTAACAAGGGCAACTTTCCTAAGTGGGACTTGTACATTCAGGTTCTGAATCCTCAAGATTTGTCCAAGTTTGATTTCGATCCATTGGACGCGACCAAGATCTGGCCCGGTGTACCTGAGCGAAAAGTTGGACAAATGGTGTTGAACCGTAATCCGGCGAATGTTTTCCAGGAAACCGAACAAGTGGCCATGGCCCCGGCCAATTTAGTTCCAGGTATCGAGCCTTCGGAAGATCGTTTATTGCAAGGGCGAGTGTTCTCGTATGCCGACACCCAACTGTATCGTCTGGGGGCCAACGCTCTGCAGTTGCCGATCAACGCAGCCAAAATCGCCGTGAACAATGGTAATCAGGATGGCGCCATGAATATCGGTGCCAGCAGCACAGGCGTGAATTACCAGCCAAGCCGTCTGCTGTCCCGTGAAGAGCCGCAAACCGCGCGCTACAGCCAGTCGACCCTGTCGGGTACTACGCAGCAGGCGAAGATTCAGCGTGAGCAGAACTTCAAGCAGGCCGGCGATCTGTATCGCTCGTTCAACCAGAAAGAACGTCAGGACCTGATCGACAGCTTCGGTGGCTCACTGGCCACCACCGATGACGAGAGCAAGCACATCATCCTGTCCTTCCTTTACAAGGCCGACCCGGAATACGGGACCGGGGTGGCCAAAGTAGCCAAGGGTGATCTGGCTCGGGTCAAGGCGCTGTCGGCCAAACTGGTCGACTGATTCATCTGCCTGAAGCGGGACCTCATGCGAGGTCCCGTCTGATCAAGGAGCGTTGCCATGCGTTTTTATCTGTCGGTGTTTCTGGCGTGCGCGTCGTTCGGTGTGCTCGCCGGGCCCGAGATGCAAATCTCGAAGAACCCCGAGGCGCTGAAAGCCCAATTACAGGATTACTATTTCGATGCCGCTCGACGCGGTGATGTGCCCATGCTCGAGACTTTCATCGAAGCCGGCTATTCCCTCGATACCCGCGACAGCAAGGGTTACACGGCACTGATTCTGGCCGCGTATCACGGCCAGAGTGCTGCGGTGGAACGTTTGCTCGCGGCCGGTGCGGACGCGTGCGCCCAGGATCAACGCGGCAATACGGCGCTGATGGGCGCGATTTTCAAAGGCGAAGTGCAGATCGCTCGAACCCTGCTGGCCGCCAATTGCAGCCCTGACCAACGCAATGGGGCGGGGCAGACTGCCGCGATGTACGCTGGCTTGTTCAAGCGCGTCGAGTTGCTGGATGCACTCAAGGCCAAAGGGGCGGACATGAACGCCGAAGATCCGCTGGGCAACAGTGCCGCGCGTCTGGCCAGCGGTGAAATCCGCACAGCGGCGCCGCGCTGATCCGCGCCAGCTGAGCTATCATCGCGGTTTTTGCCGGGAGTTCAGATGGCCAAGGCCAAGCGCATGTACGGCTGCACCGAGTGCGGCTCAACCTTCCCCAAGTGGGCCGGCCAGTGCGGCGAATGCGGGGCCTGGAACACGCTGACCGAAACCATGGTGGAGAGTGGCGGCGCCGCAGCTCCCAGCGGTCGCACCGGTTGGACCGGCCAGCAGGCGCAGATCAAGACCCTGGCCGAAGTCAGTGTCGAAGAAATTCCACGTTTCTCCACCGCGTCCAGCGAGCTTGATCGTGTTCTGGGCGGCGGCCTGGTGGATGGCTCGGTGGTGTTGATCGGTGGTGATCCCGGCATCGGCAAGTCGACCATTCTGTTGCAAACCTTGTGCAACCTCGCCAAGAGCATGCCGGCGCTGTATGTCACCGGCGAAGAGTCCCAGCAACAAGTGGCCATGCGGGCCCGGCGGTTGGGCTTGCCCCAGGATCAACTGCGGGTGATGACCGAAACCTGTATCGAAACCATCATCGCCACCGCCCGGCAGGAAAAGCCCAAGGTGATGGTGATTGACTCGATCCAGACGATTTTCACCGAACAACTGCAATCGGCGCCGGGCGGCGTCTCCCAGGTGCGCGAAAGTGCGGCATTACTGGTGCGTTACGCCAAGCAAAGCGGCACGGCGATTTTCCTCGTCGGTCATGTCACCAAAGAAGGCGCGCTGGCCGGCCCGCGAGTGCTGGAACACATGGTCGACACCGTTCTGTATTTCGAAGGCGAATCCGATGGGCGCCTGCGTCTTCTGCGGGCGGTGAAAAACCGTTTCGGCGCGGTGAACGAATTGGGCGTGTTTGGCATGACCGACAAAGGCCTGAAGGAAGTCTCCAACCCCTCGGCGATTTTTCTGACCCGGGCCCAGGAAGAAGTCCCGGGCAGCGTGGTCATGGCCACATGGGAAGGCACTCGGCCGATGCTGGTGGAAGTCCAGGCGTTGGTGGACGACAGCCATTTGGCCAACCCACGCCGGGTGACGCTCGGTCTGGACCAGAATCGCCTGGCCATGTTGTTGGCGGTTCTGCACCGCCACGGCGGCATCCCGACTCACGACCAGGACGTGTTCCTCAACGTGGTCGGCGGGGTGAAGGTCCTGGAAACCGCTTCCGACCTGGCCTTGATGGCGGCAGTCATATCCAGTTTGCGCAACCGGCCGCTGCCCCATGATCTGCTGGTGTTCGGTGAAGTCGGGTTGTCGGGTGAAGTACGCCCGGTGCCGAGTGGCCAGGAACGCTTGAAAGAAGCGGCCAAGCACGGCTTCAAGCGCGCCATCGTGCCTAAGGGCAACGCCCCGAAAGAGGCGCCGCCGGGGTTGCAGATTATTGCCGTGACGCGTCTGGAACAGGCCCTCGACGCACTGTTCGAATAAACCGTAAACGGGACACAAACCCTGTGGGAGCGATCAGGCTCGCTCCCACAATGGAAGGGGGAGGCCTTCAGGCTTCGATCAGGGCACCCAATTCGCGCTCTAGTTCCCGGGGATCGCCCAGGTTGAACTCAATCAACCGCCGCAGGCGCTCGATGGATTCCAGGCTGATGTGTTTGCAGACGAACCCGAGCTGGCCATGGTCATCGTGGGTCAGTTGCACATCCATCTTGATGGCGAGGTCATCGTTGAGATGAATGTCGACCAGGAAATGCCATTCCCGATTACCCAGCCATGGCTCGGGCTTCTCGACCAGCAGTCCCTTGAGCGACAGGTCAATCAGCCGCACCGGCCAAGTGAATTCCCCTTGGCTCAGCTCGGTTCGGGCATCGAACGCAATACGTCTGAAGCGGCGGCGATCGGCAGGTTGTTCGCTCATGGCGCAATCCTCGTAAAGGTTCGCTGACTATAGACCTGCATTGCCGGAGGCTGCCAGCACAGTGATGGCTCTAGACTGATGTCGAACTATGGTCTTTGCCGCCAGTAGCGCTAAACTCGAGATGCCTGTCTTTCTTGTCCACTCTGGCTGGAATCATAAAATGAAAAATAATAATAGCCCGCTACGCCACTTACCCTGGCTGCTGCTGGCAGTCGTAGGAGCGTGCGCCCTGGGCGTAGTGGCATTGCGTCGAGGCGAGGCGATCAACGCCTTGTGGATCGTTGTCGCAGCCGTCGCTATCTATCTTGTCGCATACCGCTACTACAGCCTGTTCATCGCTAACAATGTGATGCAACTCGATTCGCGTCGGGCTACACCTGCCGTAATCAACAATGACGGTCTGGACTATGTGCCGACCAACAAACACATCCTTTTCGGTCACCACTTCGCGGCTATCGCCGGTGCGGGGCCGCTGGTCGGTCCGGTATTGGCGGCGCAGATGGGCTACCTGCCCGGTACGCTGTGGCTGATTGCCGGGGTGGTGTTGGCGGGTGCGGTTCAGGACTTCATGGTTCTGTTCATGTCCACCCGCCGCAACGGTCGTTCCTTGGGCGATATGGTCCGTGAGGAAATGGGCCGCATCCCTGGGACCATCGCGCTGTTTGGCTGCTTCCTGATCATGATCATCATCCTTGCGGTGCTGGCGCTGATCGTGGTCAAGGCCCTGGCGGAAAGCCCGTGGGGCATCTTTACCGTGATGGCGACCATCCCGATCGCGATGTTCATGGGCATATACATGCGCTACATCCGCCCGGGTCGCATCGGTGAAATTTCGGTGATCGGCGTGGCGTTGCTGCTGGGTTCGATCTGGCTGGGTGGGCAGATTGCTGCCGATCCGGTGTGGGCCAAGGCGTTCAGCTTTACCGGGATCCAGATCACCTGGATGCTGATCGGCTACGGTTTCGTGGCGGCGGTGTTGCCGGTGTGGCTGATCCTCGCTCCTCGCGATTACCTGTCCACGTTCTTGAAGATCGGCACCATCGTCGCGCTGGCGATCGGCATCCTGATCACCATGCCCGAGCTGAAAATGCCGGCATTGACCCAATTCATCGACGGCACCGGGCCGGTATGGAAGGGCGGTCTGTTCCCGTTCCTGTTCATCACCATCGCCTGTGGCGCGGTATCGGGGTTCCACGCGCTGATCTCCTCCGGCACCACGCCGAAACTGCTGGATAACGAGGTTAACGCCCGTTACATCGGTTACGGCGGCATGTTGATGGAGTCCTTCGTGGCGATCATGGCCATGGTTGCCGCTTCGGTGATCGAGCCAGGCGTCTACTTCGCCATGAACAGCCCGGCGGCCGTGGTCGGCGGTGATGTGGTGGCAGTGGCGCAAGCAGTCAGCAACTGGGGCTTCGCGATCACCCCGGAAGCGTTGCAAGCGGTGGCCAAGGACATCGGTGAAACCACCGTCCTGGCCCGTGCCGGCGGTGCGCCGACCCTGGCGGTCGGTATCGCGCAGATCCTGCACAGTGTGCTGCCGGGCGAAAACACCATGGCGTTCTGGTACCACTTCGCGATCCTGTTCGAAGCGCTGTTCATCCTGACCGCCGTCGACGCCGGTACCCGAGCCGGACGTTTCATGCTGCAGGACTTGCTCGGCTCCTTCGTACCGGCGCTGAGACGCACCGAGTCCTGGACCGCCAACTTGATTGCCACGGCCGGTTGCGTGGCGATGTGGGGTTACCTGCTGTACCAAGGCGTGATCGACCCGTTGGGCGGGATCAACACCTTGTGGCCGCTGTTCGGTATCTCCAACCAGATGCTGGCCGGAATCGCGCTGATGCTGGCAACCGTTGTGCTGATCAAAATGAAACGCCAACGTTACGTCTGGGTGACCATGCTGCCTGCCGTGTGGCTGCTGATCTGCACCACCACCGCCGGCTTCATCAAGCTGTTCGACGCCAACCCGGCAATCGGCTTTCTGTCGTTGGCCAAAAAGTACAGCGATGCCCTGGCCAACGGGCAGATCCTCGCCCCGGCCAAGAGCATCGAGCAGATGCAGCACGTGATCTACAACGCCTATACCAACGCAACGCTGACCGCGCTGTTCCTGTTCGTGGTGTTCAGCGTCCTGTTCTATGCGCTCAAGGTCGGCATTGCCGCCTGGGGCAAAAAAGAACGTACGGATAAAGAATCGCCGTTCCAGGCTCAGCCGGATGCGTAATTGAGGATTGCACCATGTTCAATGACCTGAGTCGCCTCGGTAAATACCTCGGTCAGGCCGCGCGCCTGATGGTCGGCATGCCCGACTACGACAACTACGTCGAGCATATGCAGACCAAGCACCCGGACAAACCGGTGATGAGCTACGAGATGTTCTTTCGTGAACGTCAGGAAGCCCGTTATGGTGGCAAGGGTGGGCCGAAGTGCTGTTGATGCACGCGGTTTAAGCAATACTCCACTGTAGGAGCACGGCTTGCCGGCGAAGGCGATTTTCAGGACGCTTTCGCCGGCAAGCCTGGCTCCTACAGTTTTTTTGCGTCCGGGAGACCATATTTTGTTAGCGCCAATCCCTGTCACGATCCTCAGCGGCTTCCTCGGCGCTGGTAAAACCACCTTGCTGCGCCACCTGCTCAAAGTCGAGCACGGTCTGAAAATTGCCGTGATCGAAAACGAATTCAGTGACGCCGGCATCGACACCCAGCTGTTGGGTGACGAGCCGGTGCAAGTAATGACGCTGTCCAACGGCTGTGTTTGCTGCACCATCCACACCGATCTGACCAAAGCGCTGTACCTGCTTCTGGAACGCCTGGACAGCGGCGAAATCGCCTTCGACCGCCTGGTGATCGAATGCACCGGCCTGGCCGACCCGGCCCCGGTGGCGCAAACCTTTTTCATCGACGAAGAACTGCGTGAGCGCTACATCCTCGACGGCATCATCACCCTGGTGGACGCGGCCCACGCCGACCTGCACCTGACCCAGACTATCGCCCAGGCGCAGATCGGTTTTGCCGATCGACTGCTCGTGAGCAAACGCGATCTGGTGGACGAGGCGACCTTTACCGCACTGAGCGAGCGACTGACCCGCATCAACCGTCGCGCGCCAATCCGTGTGGTCGACCACGGCAAAATTGATCTGGCTGAACTGCTCGACGTGCGCGGCTTCAACCTCAATGCCGACCTTGGCGGTGGCGTGAGTTTGCGTCCGGTGAGCAAGGCACCCTCCATCGACCGCATCTCCAGCCTGGTGCTGCGCACCGACAAGCCGCTGGATATCGACAAACTCAGCGAGTTCATGAACGAGCTGCTGGAAGAGCATGGCAAGCAACTGCTGCGCTACAAAGGTGTTTTGAACATCCTTGGCGAACCGCGACGCATGGTGTTTCAGGGGGTCTTGAAGTTGTACGGATTCGACTGGGATACGGAGTGGGCGGACGATGACACGCGCGAAAGCGTGATCGTGTTCATTGCCGATGAGTTGCCGGAAGAGAAGATTCGTGAGGGGTTTGCGCGGGTGGCTGCGGATTGAAGCGTTGTGTACATCAATGACGACGTCTTCGCGGGCAAGCCTCGCTCCTACAGATGATCGGGTGACCACACATTTGCGGTCCCACACAAAACTGTAGGAGCGAGGCTTGCCCGCGAAGGCGATCTAGCCGGCAACACGATTTCGGCTAGATATCTGTTCTGAGTTCAGTAATGTCTCTTCCAAATGATCCAGGTGCCGGGTCATCAACCACTCGGCCGCCGTTACATCCCCACGCTCCACTGCATCGACAATCTTCGCGTGCTCCTGCCACGCGCAATCAGTGCCTGCCTGCGCATCAAACTGCGCAATAGCCAGCGAAGTTAGCGGTACCAGAGAGCCGAGAAAATGCGCCAACGGAGCGTTTCCCGCCATTTCGGCCAGTTGCAGATGAAATTCCCCTGACAATCGAATGGCCGAACCACGCGCCGTGCATTGGCGTTCGCTGTCGATCAAGGCATGCAGGCGTTTCAAATCTTGCGCACGAGGTTGCTGGCAGGCCAGTTTCACCAGCGTGATTTCGGTCAGTCGTCGGGCATGAAGGGTCTGACGTGTCTGTTCGGCATCCGGCGTGGCGACTCGGGGGCGATGATTGGTCCGCAAGATGATGATCTGCTGATGGGACAACTGCGTCAGCACACTACGAATGTCACTGCGCCTGGCACCGAACATCTGTGCCAGGCTTTCTTCTGTAAAGCGACTGGTCGCATCGATGCGCTGCTCGAGAATGGCATCGAAGATCTGTGCGTAGAGATCTTCCACCGGCGGGGAAAAGGGCAGGGCAGTGAATATCTGTGGTGAGGCGAAGCTGTTCATGGCCTGTCTCCAGTGCGAAGAGGGGGTCAACTGCCGAGGTGGTCGTCCGGGATGTTCAATTCGATGCCCATGCGTTGGCCTTCCCGAAGGATGTGCCGACGCATCTCGGCGCTGGCCTGGGCGCTGTTCTTGCTGCGGATGGCACGCACCACGGCTTCGTTTTCTTCAAGGCGTTCAGCCAGATGCTCTGGCGAATTGCGCAACACCTCGGCACTTTGCTTGAGGGCGTTGCTGGTCTGCTGCACCACACTCTGGAATATCGGGTTCGAGGTCAGCGTGAACAATTCTTCGTGGAATGCGATGTAGGCGCTGACCCCGGCCTCGCTGTCATTGGCCTCAAGGGCTTCGCGCATGTCCATCAGGGTCAGGCGCAGTTGCCCGACTTCCTTGCTGCTGATGGACTGTGCCACCAGACCGACGATGAAGGGTTCGAGGGTGTAGCGCAGCTGCAGCACATCTTCCAGGCTGGCCCCGGCGACCGCGCTGTCGTGGCTTTGGCTGTCGTTGAGATTGGCCTCCAGCACCACCACGCCTTTGCCTGGCATGGATCGCACCAGACCAAGGGTTTCCAGCACGATCACTGCTTCGCGCAGGCTCGGGCGGCTGATGCCCAGTTGTTCGGCCAGTTCACGCTGGCCTGGCAGCATTTCGCCGGAGCGCCACTGACCGCGGGCCAGTGCGGCCCGAAGTTTTTCTACGACTGAATTTACAACGGTCGATGAGGTAATCACTGTTCGCTCCATGAGCATCCATAACGTTTGATGACCGTGCCTGCCCGCGGGCAGGCACGGCGATTATTCAGAATTCCTGCTGATGGGCCGGGGCGACCGGTTTCCTGGGCTGGAAGGTATAACCCACCTGACCGGAAAGCACTTTGTTCGCCCGCTGGATATCGATGTCCTTTTCCCAACGCGCGATAGCCACCGTAGCGACGCAGTTGCCGATCAGGTTGGTCAGCGCCCGGCCGATGCCCATGAACCAGTCCACCGCCAGCACCAGCACCAGGCCCACCACCGGAATCGCCGGGATCGCCGTCAGGGTTGCGGCGAGAATCACCAGTGCCGAACCGGGAATCCCGTGGGCACCTTTGGAGGTGATCAGCGACACCAGCAGAATCGTCAGCAGGTCGGTCATGGCCAGCGGCGTGCCGGTGGCATTGGCGATGAACACAATGGCCAGGGTCAGGTAGATCGAAAAACCATCCAGGTTGAATGAGTAACCGGTCGGAATCACCAGCCCGACCGTGGAGCTGCCGATGCCCAGATGCTCAAGCTTGCGCATGATTTGTGGCAACACGGCGTCGGAAGAAGCGGTGCCCAGGACGATCAGCAGTTCTTCGCGCAGGTACTTGAGCAACGGCCACATCTTCAGGCCGCAAAGGCGCATCACCAGGCCGAGAATCAGTGCCACGAAGGCCATGCAGGTCAGGTAAAACAAACCGACCAGGCTGCCCAGATGCTGCAGCGAGTCCAGGCCATATTTGCTGGTGGTGAAGGCAATCGCGCCGAACACACCGATTGGCGCCAGGCGCACGATCATGCCCATGATGCGGAAGATTACGTGGCTGAGCTCGTTGATCAGCCGGGAAATACCCGACGCCGCTTCGCCCACCAGGTTCAGCGCGCTGCCGAACAGCACCGAAAACAACAGGACTTGCAGGATGTTGTTGTCGGCAAAGGCGCCGATCACCGAGGTCGGGATCAGGTTCATCAGGAACTGCGCGGTGGTTTGCATGTGTTGGCCGCGCTGGGCAATGTCACCCATGTCGGCAGTGGAGAGCTGCTCCAGATGGATATTCGCGCCGCTGCCGATGCCGGTAGCGAAGGCGAAAACCAGGCCGATCACCAGGGCGATGGTGGTCAGTACTTCGAAGTAGATGACCGATTTGAGGCCGATGCGTCCGACCTTCTTCAGGTCGCCGGCACCGCTGATGCCGCTGACCACCACGCAGAACACGATCAAGCCAATGAGCATCTTGATCAGTTTGATGAAACCGTCGCCGAGGGGTTTGAGTTGGGCGGAATATTCGGGAAGGGCCAGCCCGCAGACGATGCCGAGCACCAGTCCGAGAACCACTTGGAGGAAGATAGAACGCGAGCACCATCTGAGCATGGGAGGAATCCTGGTCGGTGTCCTGGCTGCCGTGCGCGATGCGCATCAGATTCAGGACTTAATTATTGTGGTCTTACCGGTATGTCCAGTGCAGGCGCAGTCTAGGCGCTGTTTTTGGTGGATCGCAAGCGAAAATTACGCGATTGGCATGACCGGTCTTACCAGTTGGGCGCAATGCCCCGGCCTTGAGCGTTTTCCCTGTTTGAAAAAAATAATGCGGGCGAAAAAAAACCGGCCATCGCTGGCCGGTTTTCATTGCTGCGGTTTAGCGGGGCAATTAAGCGCCGTACACCGGCAGTTTCTTGCAGATAGCCTTGACCTTCTCACGAACAGCGTCGATCACCGCTTCGTTGTTCAGGTCAGCCAGGATGTCGCAGATCCAGCCGGCCAGCTCTTTGCACTCTGCTTCCTTGAAGCCGCGAGTGGTCACAGCCGGGGTACCGAAACGCAGGCCGGAGGTGACGAACGGGGAGCGTGGATCGTTCGGTACCGAGTTCTTGTTCACGGTGATGAACGCTTTGCCCAGAGCGGCGTCGGCGTCTTTACCGGAGATTTCCTGCTTGATCAGCGACAGCAGGAACAGGTGGTTCTGAGTACCACCCGACACCACGTCGAAACCGCGCTCGATGAACACGCCGGCCATGGCCTGGGCGTTTTTCACCACTTGTTGCTGGTAGGCCTTGAACTCAGGCTGCAGCGCTTCCTTGAAGCAGATCGCCTTGGCCGCGATCACGTGCTCCAGTGGGCCACCTTGGGCGCCCGGGAATACCGCGGAGTTCAGCTTCTTCTCGATGTCGGCATTGGCGCGAGCCAGGATCAGGCCGCCACGTGGACCGCGCAGGGTCTTGTGGGTAGTGGTGGTCACTACGTCAGCGAATGGAACCGGGTTCGGGTAGACGCCAGCGGCGACCAGACCGGCTACGTGAGCCATGTCGACGAACAGGTAGGCACCGACTTTGTCAGCGATTTCGCGGAAACGCGGGAAATCCAGAATCTGCGAGTAGGCAGAGAAACCGGCCACGATCATTTTCGGCTTGTGTTCAACCGCCAGACGCTCGACTTCGTCGTAGTCGATCAGGCCGTTGGCGTCGATGCCGTACTGAACGGCGTTGTACAGCTTGCCGGAGGAAGAAACGCTGGCACCGTGGGTCAAGTGACCGCCGTGAGCCAGGCTCATGCCCAGAATGGTGTCGCCTGCTTGCAGCAGAGCCAGGTAAACGGCGCTGTTGGCTTGCGAACCGGCGTGTGGCTGAACGTTGGCGTAATCGGCGCCGAACAACTCTTTGGCACGATCAATTGCAAGCTGCTCGACGACGTCGACGAACTCGCAACCACCGTAGTAGCGCTTGCCCGGGTAACCTTCGGCGTACTTGTTGGTCAGTACCGAGCCTTGAGCTTCCATCACCGCAGGGCTGGTGTAGTTTTCCGAAGCGATCAGCTCAATGTGCTCTTCCTGGCGCTGAGCTTCTTGCTCCATGGCGGCAAAGAGATCGGCGTCGTACTTGGCAATAGTCAAATCACGGCTGAACATGGCGGTCCTCAAGGATCGGGGGCAGAAAAGGGGGGCATTCTAACCTAATGGGTTTTAGATGGCATATGAAAGGACATCATGTCGCAGACAAGTGGTGTTCATGCGCAGGATTTTCAGTGTCTGTGGCGAGGGGGCTTGTCGGAATGCCGCATCACCCCGTTCGGCTGCGAAGCAGTCGTAATTTGCGCGAATGCGGTTTGTCTGAAGAAATGTCATCGCAGGTTTTGGGGCCGCTTCGCGACCCAACGGGGGCAAGTCCCCTCGCCACAGAAGTTCCTCTTCAGTCAAACATGAACAACGCATCATTGCTGAACTGCGCTTCGAACCGGCTGGCCGGCATCGGACGACCGAACAGGTAGCCCTGAACCTCATCGCAACCATGTTCACGCAGGAAATCGAGCTGCTCGTGGGTTTCCACGCCTTCGGCGATCACCGCCAGGTTGAGGCTGTGGGCCATGGCGATGATCGCCCGGGCAATTTGCGCATCCTGTTCACCCGAGGGCAGGCCATCGACGAAGGTGCGGTCGATTTTCAGCACGTCGATCGGGAATTGCTTGAGGTAGTTGAGCGATGAATAGCCGGTGCCGAAGTCGTCGACTGCAATGCTCAGGCCGAGGTTTTTCAAGCCGGCGAGGATCTGCATCGCCTCACTGACTTCGCGCATCAGGATACTTTCGGTCAGCTCCAGCTCCAGGCACGCCGGTGGCAGGCCGGTTTCCTTGAGGATGGTGGCGATCCGCGTGCCGAGCTGCCCGTCGGAGAACTGCCGGGCAGAAATGTTCACCGAGACCTTCGGTACCCGCACCTTGGTCTGGTGCCAGGTCTTGAGCTGACGACAGGCTTCACTGATCACCCAGTCGCCGACATCCACCACCAGCCCGAGCTCTTCGAGTACCGGAATGAAATCTCCTGGCGGCACCAGGCCGCGGCGTGGATGGCGCCAGCGCAGCAGGGCTTCGGCACCGGTCAGGCGTTTGCCGTCGCCGCTGAATTGCGGCTGGTAGTACAGCACGAATTCGTTCTGCTCCAGGGCATGGCGCAGGTCGCTTTCCAGCTCCAGACGCTCCAGGGCGCTGGCGTTCATGTCGGTCTGATAGAACTGGAAGTTATTCTTGCCGCGCTCCTTGGCGTGGTACATCGCAGTGTCGGCGTTCTTCATCAGTTGACTGAGTTCGCTGCCATCCTGAGGGCTCAGGGCGATGCCGATACTGGCGGTGACAAAGAACTCGCGGCCTTCCAGCACGAACGGTTTCACCAGGCTGGCGAGGATCTGCTCGGCCACATGAATCGCTCGGTTCAGCGCGATCTCCCGGTTGACCCGCGGTTGCAACAGCAGAGTGAATTCATCGCCGCCCATGCGCGCCACTGTGTCGTCATCGTCGACGCAAGCGAGCAGGCGCGTGGCCATTTCCTTGAGCATGCGGTCGCCGGCGGCATGGCCCAGGGAGTCGTTGATCGGCTTGAAACGGTCCAGGTCGAGGAACATCAGCACCACCCAGGACTTCTGCCGTTCAGCCGATTGCAGCGCGGTGTGCAGGCGATCCTGGAACAACGTGCGGTTGGGCAGGTGAGTCAGGGCGTCGTAATAGGCGAGGCGGTGAATCCGTTGCTCGCTGGCCTTGCGTTCGCTGATGTCGCTGAAGAAACACACGTAGCTGGCCAAATCGCCTTCGTCGTCGAGCACCGCCGTAATCCCGACCCACGCCGGGTAATGCTCGCCGTTGCGCCGCTTGAGCCAGACTTCGCCTTCCCAGGTGCTGTGCTGATGCAATTGCTTGAGCACATAGCGCAGATGGGCTTCCTGCTGCTCATCGACGGTGAGCATGTTCGGCAACTGGTCGAGGACCTGGGCCACCGCATAGCCGCTGACGCGACTGAAGGCCTCGTTGGCCTGGACGATATAGCCGGCCGGGTCCGTGATCAGAATCGCCGAGGTCGAGTGCTCGAATACCGTGGCGGCCATGCGCAAGTCTTTCTCGGCCCGCCGTTGCTGGCTGATGTCGCGACCGACCCCGAGTACGCCTTCGAAGGCACCATGCTCGTCCCAGACCAGCACCAGACGCAATTCGATGGGAATCTTGCGCCCGTCGGCCCGCAGGCAATCGAACAGAAACAGCTGGGTCTGCACCTGACTGCGCAGCAGCGCCAGTTGTTCGGGCTTGTCCAGCGCTTTGCTGACCCGGTCCATCAGGCTGTAGATGCCAGTCAGTTGTTGCGGGTTGGCGATGGTCGATTGCCAGCCGTTCTGGAATATCCAGTCGGCATCGAAGCCCAATACGGCTTGCACCGAGGGGCTGACGTAGTTGAGCGCCATCTTGCTGTCGGTGGAGAAAATCACGTCGCTGATGCTTTCGGCGAGCATGCGATAACGCTGCTCGCTGTCGCGCAGGGACTCACTGGCTTCGATCTGTTCGGTGATGTCCTTGGCCACGCCGATGATGCGCGTGACCTGATCGTGCTTGTCCCGCGCCAGGGCCTGTTCGCGAATATCGAAACGTCGCCATTTGCCGTCGCGATGACGGAAGCGCAGCTGGCATTGCAGCAATTGGGTGTAACCGGCGTGACGCTGGGACTGGCGAGAGCGGTGGTAGTAGTCGGCATCCTCGGGGTGCAAAAGGATTTCCCAGAAATACTCGCCCATCTGGTGCAGTTCGGTGCGGTTGTAACCCAGCGTTTGCCCCAGGTGATGGTTGCTGAAGATCATCCGCTGGCTGATCACGTCCTGCACATACAGGTGATCCGGCACGGTGCGCACCACGTCGGACCAGAACCCTTCACGTTCCAGCAGCGACAATTCGATGAGCTTGCGGCTGGTGATGTCGCTGATGCTCAGGATCACCGCTTTATAGTCGGCTTGATCTTCCGGCAGGCGCAGCACCAGCCACAAGTGTTGGTCGCGGCCATTGGCGTCCCGAAGCTTGATTTCCAGTTCAAGCTGTTTCTGCCGGTGCAGTACTGCTTCGAGTACTTGATTGCCGATGGCCGTGCAGTCCAGTGGGCAACCGTTGATCAGCAGCTTCCAGGCTTGGTCGCAGGAGTTGACATTGAGCAGTTGCAGGGCGACCTGGTTGACCTCGGTGATGCGCAGTTCCTGCAACAGTTGCTGACGTTGCTCCGGTGTTTCGAGCCAGGCTTTCAACTGCTCGCTGCTGTCGAGTTGAGCCTTGTCGAAAATACTGTTGAGCCCGGACAGGTCGAGTACGCACAGTGCGACGCCGGTGCCTTCGAAAATGTCTTGATAGCGTCGGCGGCCTTCATGCAGTTGGCGTTGGCGGCGACGAATGTTCAGCAAAGCGATGAACGGTAACAGCGAGAAGGCCAGACCCAGCAGGCATTTGCCGATGAACGCCGGTAGCAGTTGTTCGATCACCCGTTGCCGGTCGAACAGTCCACGCAGTTGCCAATCGCTGCTGCTCAAGGGGACGGTCAGCACGCTGTTGGCCTGTTCATCGGGCGTCAGCACGGCCTGTTTGACCGACGGCAGGGCGTCATCGCGGCTGATGATCTGATGATTGATGCGGTTTTCCACCAGCCACAGGGGACGAACGCCGACATTGGCCTGTTTGGTCAATGAGGAAAAGAACGTCGGCGTCAGGCGCAGGACCCAATAGCCGCGGCTGCTGCCACTGGCCTGATGCAGGAGCAGGTGCACGACCGAACCGTCATCGGCATTGCTGAAATAGTGGGCCTGGGCGCGGCTGCGCTGGACCAGTTCGCTCAGATAATTGGCGTCCTGACTGCCGACGGCGCTGTCGCTGAGGATCTTTCCGGAAGGACTGAGCAGCGCCAGGCTGCGCAGGTCGGGCAGCGATTGTTGCAGTTTACGCAGCAACGCCTGCTGTTCGTCGGCGCTTTGCGGTTGTTCGACGATCGGTAGCAGATTCAGGGCGATCTGCGCGTTGAGGGCCATGTTCAGGCTGACTTGCGAAGCCAGGTCGGCGGTGTAGTCGATGGTGTACTGGCGTTGGTTTTTCTGGGTTTCGCGAAGCTGATCCAGCAGTTGCCAGAACAGCAATGCGAGCAGCAATAGCGCGAGTGTCGCCAGCGCGCCCTTCAAGGTTCCGCGCAGGGGCGAGCCGGTCGCAGGATTAAGTGCGCTCACGGACGGTGGCGGAGTGACATTGGACAAACTGTAATCCTGCGGTTTGGCTGGACTGGCGCGACGTGCACTATAAGCCGGACGCCCGAAGGGCGGCTAGCATGCCTTGAGTTATGGCGAAGTGCCAGCCCCTCTCGGCTGGACTGCCTTCTGTCAATGAGGTAGCTTTGCCGGTTACGCGGGAGCGTTCCAGCTCCTAGGCCTTGATACCCATCAAACGAACGACGCGCATGGTCTGGCCGGGTATCGCCTGCGCTCCAATCATTCATCAGTCACTGACCCTAGGTTCTCCATGGCTCAATACGTCTTCACCATGCATCGGCTGGGCAAAGTTGTTCCGCCGAAGCGGGAAATCCTGAAAAACATTTCGCTATCGTTCTTCCCCGGCGCCAAGATCGGCGTACTCGGCCTCAACGGTTCGGGTAAGTCCACGTTGCTGAAAATCATGGCGGGCGTCGACACCGAGTTCGACGGCGAAGCCCGTCCGATGCCGGACCTGAACATCGGCTACCTGCCGCAGGAGCCGATCCTGGACCCGACCAAGACCGTGCGTGAAGTGGTCGAGGAAGCGGTCAGTGTGATCAAGAACGCCCAGGCGCGCCTGGACGAGGTCTACGCGGCTTACGCTGAACCGGATGCCGACTTCGACAAGCTGGCTGCCGAACAGGCCAAACTTGAAGCCATCCTGCAGGCCAGCGATGGACACAACCTGGACCGCCAGCTGGAAGTCGCCGCCGATGCGCTGCGTCTGCCGGCCTGGGACGCCAAAGTCGAACACCTCTCCGGTGGTGAAAAGCGCCGTGTGGCCCTGTGCCGCCTGCTGCTGTCCGCCCCGGATATGCTGCTGCTCGACGAACCGACCAACCACCTGGACGCCGACTCCGTCGCCTGGCTGGAGCATTTCCTGCACGATTTCCCGGGCACTGTGGTTGCGATCACGCACGACCGTTACTTCCTGGACAACGTTGCCGGCTGGATCCTCGAGCTCGACCGCGGCGCCGGTATCCCGTACGAGGGCAACTATTCGGGTTGGCTCGAAGCCAAGTCCGATCGTCTGGCGGCCGAATCCAAGCAGCAGTCGGCCCACGAAAAGGCCATGAAGGAAGAACTGGAGTGGGTGCGCAAAGGCGCGAAGGCCCGTCAGTCCAAATCCAAGGCGCGTCTGCAACGCTTCGAAGAAATGCAATCGCAGGAATTCCAGAAGCGCAGCGAAACCAACGAGATCTACATCCCGGCCGGTCCGCGCCTGGGCGACAAGGTCATCGAGTTCAAGAACGTCAGCAAGGGCTACGGCGATCGCGTGTTGATCGACAACCTGTCGTTCTCCATGCCTAAAGGCGCCATCGTTGGCGTGATCGGCGGTAACGGTGCCGGTAAATCGACCCTGTTCCGCATGCTGATGGGCAAGGAAACGCCGGACTCGGGCAGCATCGAAGTCGGCGAAACCGTGCAACTGGCGTGCGTCGATCAAAGCCGTGAAGATCTGGATGGCAGCAAGACTGTGTTCCAGCAGATTTCCGACGGTTCCGACCAGATTCGCATCGGCAACTATGAGATCCCGTCGCGTACCTACGTCGGTCGCTTCAACTTCAAGGGCGGCGATCAGCAGAAGTTCGTCAAGGACCTGTCCGGTGGTGAGCGTGGTCGCTTGCACCTGGCCCTGACCCTGAAAGAGGGCGGCAACGTCCTGCTACTCGACGAACCGTCCAACGACCTCGACGTTGAAACCCTGCGCTCCCTGGAAGAAGCCTTGCTGGACTTCCCGGGCGCCGCCATTGTGATCTCCCACGATCGGTGGTTCCTTGACCGCGTCGCGACTCACATCCTGGCGTACGAAGACGACTCGCAAGCGGTGTTCTTCGAAGGTAACTACACCGAGTACGAAGCCGATCGCAAGAAACGCCTCGGCGAAGCGGCGTCCCAGCCGCACCGGGTACGGCACAAGAAACTGGCCTGATTTCAGGTTGGTTGCATAAAAACGGAGCCTTCGGGGGCTCCGTTTTTTTATGGGCGTTCAGTCAGACCGTGGCGCGGCCTTCGCGGGCAAGCCTCGCGCCTACAGAAGAATTGCACGATCTGTAGGCGCGAGGCTTGCCCGCGAAGACGGTCTGAAGGTCACCCCGCCTCGACGGCCAACACCTCAATCACCAAATCCCCCGCCGGCCGCTTCCACAACACCTCATCGCCCACTTTCGCCCCGAGCAACGCCCGTCCCAGCGGCGAACTCCAATTGATCAGCCCATGGGCGGCATCCGCCTGGTCTTCTCCGACCAATTGCACACGCTGTTCATGGTCGTGTTCGTCGGCGAAGGTCACCCAGTTGCCGATCTGCACTTTGTCGGTCGAGGAGGCCTGTGCGACCACCTGGGCGCTTTGCAGGCGCTGCTTGAAGTAGCGCCAGTCACGATCGAGGTCGGCCTGGCGTTGCTTGTCGGCCAGGTCACCTTTGGCGCTTTCCTCATCGAGCAGGTTTTGCAGCTTGTCGACTTTCGCCTGAAGCTGTGCGAGGCCGGCAGGCGTGACGTAATTGGGCTGCGCGCTGACTTGCCGTTCGACCGGCTGATCGGCTTGCGCAGCGGCGTTATCTTCATTGACGAAGGCGCGACTCATGCTTTTCTCCCGTTATAGGGGTTTGGGCCATTGGTCACAGGCTTTAAGTTTCGACGAATGTCTGTAAACGACTTATTGCGAGCGATAGGCTCGTGCGGCGTCCCGGTCTTTCTCTTGTTGCCAGGCCCGTTCGCGCTCGTCCCAATGGCGGTCCCTGTACTCATTACGATCCTCGTTTTCCCGCATGGCCTGGCATTGACGGAAACCGTCGGTCCAGCCTTCGGCGTATTGCTTGTCCTTGAGGTAACGCGGCACATTTTTGCGAAATTCACCGGTGATCGCCCCGGCGGCTTGCCGGCCACTGCTGCAGCCGTCATCGAAGCCATCGGCGAACGCCGGCGGATAACCCTTGGCGATCAGATCCTCGTGGGTCGACTGGCACCCCGTGAGCAATACCAACAATCCCAACACACCCACGCAACGCCACATCCCGGACTCCCGAGCCGCTCAACGGTCTATAAGGGAAGTTTAGAAGCGGATTTGTCGGATGTATGTGAAACGGCGGTGATTAATCTGTCGGGTAACGCCGCTCCCACAGGGGGTGTGGTGTGTCAGATCAATAGTGATACCACTTCACCTCAAGCATCACTTCGTTTTCGGGTGAGGCCAGGTGGCTGAATTCGCGTTGGGCGCTCAAGCGTAAACCGAGGTTGCGCGACAGTTCCCACTGCTGATTCAAGCTCACACTACGGCGCACTTCGCCATTGGTGAAGTAATCGCCCTTGGCTTCCAGGCCGAAATTGCCCAACGGGTTTCTCCACAGCAGGCCACTGTTGAAGCCCGCCGCTGGTGCAATGAAACCCGCAAAGTCGTTGTTATGCTCCACACGCACGGTGCCCAGGGCGAAACCGAGCATGTCGTCGCCCAATTTCCAGGTCCCGCCGCCGCCACCATTGACATGGCTGACCAGGGTTTCGTCATCATGCTTGCCCGGTACGCGCTCCAGGCCGGCGGTGACTTGCCACGACAGCGGCTGCAACAGCGCGTTGCGCGGGGTCAGGGAGCGAATGGTCGCCAGATCCAGTTGCTGCAACTGCCAGTCATTGCCTTCGTACTGGCGCAGTTTCATCTGCAGGATTTCGATCTGCGCGCCGAGGGGGAAGCTTTCGGCATTGTCATTGAGGTCGTGATAGGCCATGCGCAGGCCATATTCGCCGAAGGCCTTGTCACCCCGGGTGCCGATGCCGGCCTGCCAGGTGCGGGACTCGTGGCCGTCTTCGGGTAAACCGGGTTGCGGTATGTCCAGTTCCGGGGGCGGGTTTTGATTGATTGCGCGCAGCAATTCGAAACTGCGCTGGGCCCGTGCCGGGTCGCGTTCCTGTCCGTTGGCGCGATAACGCTCCAGACGATAAGCCGCATCAATGATCAACGCCTGACGGTCGCGAGGTTGAGCCTTGAACGCAGGGCTCTGCAATTGCTGCTGATCGGCACTGACTTTCAGCACCCAATCCTGCTCCCCAGAGGTTAATGGCTCGGCACGGCTCAGCAGTTCACGCTCACGGGACGGGCGATACTCGATCGACTCCACCAACCCGGCGGCTTTCACCGCTTTGACGGTGTCGGTGGGGATAGCGGTCAACGGGAATTGCTCGGTCAAATGCAGGTTTGGCCGCGCCACTTGCAGCAGCTCAAGCAGGCGGTAGGAGCAGTTTTCGTCGAAGAAGAAGTAGTCGAACTGGATCTGCTTGAGCTCCCAGACGTGCTCGACCATGCGCTCGGTTTCTTGCTGAGTCAGGTTCAGGCGGTATTCCCACAGATCGCGGTTCTCCAGGCTGCGGTATTCGGAGAGCTTTTCCTGGTAGGGCACCAGCGCGAACAGGCCGGGATAGCCGCCCATCAAGCCTTTCCAGGCATACAGAATGCTGTTGTCCGACCCTTCAATGTAGGCACCGAAATTGATCGCGTAACTGAGCAGCGATGTCTTGTCGCTCTGCACACTAGCCTGATCAATGCGCAGCAAGGTATGGCCGAACATCGATGACGGGCTGTTCAGGTAGGCCGCCGGGAAAATCATCACCGCGCTGTGGGGCGCAACGTCCTTGAACCATTGCTTGAATTCGGCGCAGTCCGGCGTTGGCAGGCCGGTCAGCTCAAGCTGCGCCTTCAGCCAGCGGGTACGGGCCGGATAGACGCATTGGGCATGCTGCTCACCGGTACTGGCCGGGGCATACAGCGCCTGCACGGTCGCCGCCAGTTCACGGTCGGGGTGTTCGTTGCCATCGGGGGCGAGAAAGAATTTCCTGTCGCTGACATAGCTGCGCCAGCCGCCGAGCTTGGCGGTTTCGTAATGTCCCAGGGAAATCCAGAACGGATTGTTGGCCAGTTGCTGCAAACGTTGATTGTCGATGTGTGGCGCGGCGGACAGCGGGGCGCAGACACAGAGCGCCAGCCAGGCAAGGCGTTTGAGCATAAGAGACTACTTGAACTCGAGGAAACAAAGACCCAAAGGGTCAGGTCCAAAAAACAAAAACCGCTCCCCGAAAGGAGCGGGTGCGGGTCGAGCTTAAGCTTGAGTAGCGTACTTGGCCAGACGAGGATCATTCTTCAGTACGGCCAGGGTGTTGGTATGCACATCTTCAGCGGTCACGTCAGCCTTGCTGAAGATTTGCTGGAAGTGCTGATGAGTCACCGCGGCGAAATGCGCACGGTCTTCCGGCGCCACGCCCAGTACCACGGCGTAAGTGGTCAACGCTTCGCCCTGACCTTTGGCCATGTCTTCGGACAGCTCGTTCATCATGCCATTCATGGCGATCCAGGATTTGCCGCCATAGGTCAGCGACGCATTGGTCGAGCAACCGTTGGTACCGGAGGTCATACCGAAGGTTGCGTTCCCGGAAGTGCCGTTGGTGGTGGATGCCAGGAAGTGTGCCGGGGTGCCACGCTGACCTTCGAACAGCATGTTGCCCCAACCGCAGTCCGGACCGCCTGGCGCCTGAGCCATGGCGTTGATGGATACAGCGGTGAAGAGAGTACCGAGAAGAATCCGTTTCATAGCTATGTTCTCTTTGTGTGCATACCAATGGACAGGGTGCTGGCCCCTAATGGTGCCAGTGGGCCGGTTATTCGTTTATTTCGTTCCAGCCGCGCAGCTTGGAGTTTAGGCACGTTCCGGGGGTTGCGTTACTTTTTGCGAGACATTCCCTGAAAACATTGATTTTGACCCTTTCGGCCCGAGGCTGACGGTTTGTCCAGGCTTTGGCTTGAGGTGCGCCTTGCCAGTGAGGTACGGGCAGCGCCAGAATGCCGCTATCTGCCCCGCCTGATGTAAGGAAGCCCGATGCCTGATCCTGTTGCTGCCAGCTTGCGTCTAGCGCCTGAAGCGCTGACCCGTCCGTTTTCCGCTGAACAGTTCAGCTTCTCTACCACCAATGATCTGGAGCCCTTCCGCGGTGTGCTTGGCCAGGAACGTGCGGTCGAAGCCTTGCAGTTCGGTGTGGCCATGCCACGCCCCGGTTACAACGTATTCGTCATGGGCGAGCCCGGCACCGGCCGGTTTTCGTTCGTCAAACGCTACCTCAAGGCCGAAGGCAAACGCCTGCAGACCCCGGCGGATTGGGTCTACGTCAATAATTTCGATGAGCCGCGCGAACCTCGCGCCCTGGAGTTGCCATCGGGCACCGCCGGGGCCTTTATCGGTGATATCAATGGCCTGATCGACAACCTGCTGGCGACTTTTCCGGCAGTGTTCGAACACCCGTCCTATCAGCAGAAGAAAAGCGCCATCGACCGCGCTTTCAACCAGCGTTATGACCGGGCACTGGATGTAATCGAACGTCTGGCGCTGGAAAAAGAGGTCGCGCTCTACCGCGACAGCAGCAACATCGCCTTCACGCCGATGAGCGAAGGCAAGGCACTGGATGAGGCTGAGTTCGCCCAGTTGCCGGAAGCCGAGCGCGAACGTTTTCATGACGATATTTCCGGGCTGGAAGAGCGGTTGAACGAAGAACTTGCCAGCCTGCCGCAATGGAAGCGCGAGTCGAGCAATCAACTGCGTCAGCTCAACGAAGAAACCATCACCCTGGCCTTGCAGCCATTGCTCGCGCCGCTGTCGGAAAAGTACGCGGAAAACGCTGGCGTTTGTGGTTATCTGCAAGCGATGCAGGTGTACCTGCTCAAGACAGTGGTCGAGCAACTGGTGGACGACAGCAAGACCGACGCCATCGCCCGCAAATTGCTTGAAGAGCAATACGCCCCGAGCCTGGTGGTCGGTCATCCGTTCAGCGGCGGTGCGCCCGTGGTGTTCGAGCCGCACCCGACCTACGACAACCTGTTCGGTCGCATCGAATACAGCACCGATCAGGGCGCGCTCTACACCACTTATCGGCAGCTGCGACCGGGTGCGCTGCACCGGGCCAATGGCGGCTTCCTGATCCTCGAAGCGGAAAAAATGCTCAGCGAACCTTTTGTCTGGGATGCGCTCAAGCGTGCCCTGCAATCGCGCAAGCTGAAAATGGAATCGCCACTCGGCGAGCTGGGCCGCCTGGCTACCGTGACGCTGACACCGCAACACATTCCGTTGCAGGTCAAAGTCGTCATCATCGGCGCCCGGCAGTTGTATTACACGCTGCAAGACCTCGATCCGGACTTCCAGGAGATGTTCCGCGTCCTGGTGGATTTCGACGAAGACATCCCGATGGTCGATGAGAGCCTGGAGCAGTTCGCCCAGTTGCTCAAAACCCGTACCTCCGAGGAAGGCATGGCGCCGCTGACCGCCGATGCGGTGGCGCGTCTGGCGACTTACAGCGCGCGTCTGGCCGAGCACCAGGGGCGTTTGTCGGCGCGAATCGGCGATCTGTTCCAGCTGGTCAGCGAGGCGGATTTCATTCGCGACCTGGCGGGCGACGACATGACCGACGCCGGGCACATCGAGCGTGCGCTCAAGGCCAAGGCCACTCGTACCGGGCGCGTTTCGGCGCGGATTCTCGATGACATGCTGGCCGGAATCATTCTGATCGACACCGATGGCGCGGCCGTCGGCAAGTGCAACGGGCTGACAGTACTGGAAGTCGGTGATTCGGCCTTCGGGGTGCCGGCGCGCATTTCTGCCACGGTTTATCCGGGCGGCAGCGGTATCGTCGATATCGAGCGCGAGGTCAACCTCGGCCAGCCGATCCACTCCAAAGGCGTGATGATCCTCACCGGGTACCTGGGCAGCCGTTATGCCCAGGAATTCCCGCTGGCGATTTCCGCGAGCATCGCGCTGGAGCAGTCCTATGGTTATGTCGATGGCGACAGCGCGTCCCTGGGTGAGGCGTGCACGCTGATCTCGGCCTTGTCGAAAACCCCGCTCAAGCAGTGCTTTGCGATTACCGGTTCGATCAACCAGTTCGGTGAAGTGCAGGCGGTAGGCGGGGTCAACGAGAAGATCGAAGGTTTCTTCCGGCTTTGCGAAGCTCGCGGCCTGACCGGTGAGCAAGGGGCGATCATCCCTCAGGCCAACGTGGCCACGCTGATGCTCGACGAGAAGGTGCTGGCGGCGGTGCGCGCGGGGCAGTTCCATGTCTACGCGGTGCGCCAGGCCGACGAGGCCCTGAGCCTGTTGGTCGGCGAGCCGGCCGGTGCGCCAGATGAGAATGGCGATTTCCCTGAAGGCAGCATCAATGCGCGGGTAGTGGAACGCTTGCGGGTGATTGCGGAAATGGTCAGCGAGGAAGACCTCAAGGAAGCCGAAAAGGAGTTGGCGCAGGAAGCAATGCTGGAAATCAAACCGGCTTGAGTTGTCCGCCAAAAGTAGCAAGCTTCCTGTGGCGAGGGGGCTTGCCCCCGTTCGGCTGCGAAGCAGTCGTAAACGATGGATACGGTGTTTCTAATCAACCGCTTCAGCCGCTTTCGGGGCCGCTTCGCGGCCCAACGGGGGCAAACCCCCTCGCCACAATTATGGCGTCAATATTCACGCAGTGACCACTCGGCGCCTTCTGGTTCTGGTTCGCGTGCGAGCCACACTTTTCTTCTATTATCTGCTCAAGGACATCGACAGTAATCACTGGATCGAGACAGCCTTCCCGTGGAGGTTGAATACCGGATTTACCGAGGGTCGCCGCCATGTCGCGCAACCTCTGCCTCACCCGTCAATGCCTGGGTCTTGTGACCCGTATCGAGTGTGCCATCCGCCCACTGGCGGGAGATACGGGCATGTGGACCTTGCTCTTCGCCGCCGGCATGGCCGGCGAGCAGCCTTCAGCCATCAAGGCCCAAGGCCCTTTCCGTGGGCCGGTCGCAGCTGAATCGATCCTCGACACCATCGTTGAAAGTCTGACCCTGCATGGCTACGAGCTGGCTGATGATCCGCAAATCTGGTGCCTGCATCTGCAAGCCCAGTTGCGAGAGATCAACGGTGGCCGTTATCGCAACCTCAGTGGTCCCGAGTTTCGGCCCGAGCACTGAACAGGCTATTGATCCAGGTTGCCTGACTCAGCCTTGTCGAGCTTGACCTCGAAACCGTATTGCACGGTGGTGAGGTCGGTTCGCTGATAAGTCTCCAGACGTGTGGGCTGGCCATAGAAGTAATGCACTGCAAATAATGCCGGGCCTTGTGCACTCGCGTCGTGACTGACCGAAAGAATCTCCTTCAGATAATGACCGCTGTCGTCCTTGGCGAAAAAACGCCAGTCCTGGGCGGGAAACAGCTTCAGATCAACCACCAACGCATTACCCTTAAGCTCAAGACCCTTGGGCAATTGATGGGCGTCGTACGTTTGCTTGTCGACAGTCGCCAGGAACAGCGGCATTGAGCCGACCGCGTAGGCCGGTGTTTCTGCAAACAGATTCAGATCGTAGGTGATGCTGCCGCGTAGCGGGTCGACCTGATACGCCTCGGGCGGCAGTTCGATCGGCCCATCGCGCTGGCCTTTGCCATCTTGGGTAAAAAATGTCACCGGGCTTTCGCCGGGATTGAACGAGGTGCCGAGCAGTTCGTCATTGAAACTTCTAGGGTGATCGAACTCGATGCGCGCGGCGCTCGGATCATCGACCGACTGACGGATGCTGATGCTCTTCCTCAGTTGTTCCTCGCCCAGCGTCGCACCCTTGAGCCAGGTCGCGGCCTGGTCGTCATACACCACCACGGGCAAGGTCAGTGGCTGGATAGTTTTTTTCGTGGTGTGCTGGTCGAATCGGCGTACCAGCAGGTTCAGGTCCTTGCGGGTTACCGTGACTGCCGAAAAGTCCAGCAGACTGACTTCAAGGGTGTCGATCGACCCGTTGAAGTACACCTTGGTGTAGTGCCGGGTCTGTCGCTTTTCAAACGCCCGCTGATCGTCATCGAGCTGTTTTTCGAACGCTTCGCTCCAGGTCTTCTGCTGTTGCATGTGCGCCAGTTGTTTTTGATAGAACGCAATTTGCTCGGCGGTTTCGTTGATCGCGCCCGAGCGAGAGAGGAATTGCCCGGTAGCGTCCCGGGCCTGAACGATCAGCGGGTTGAACGGTATATCTGCGATCTCGGGGGCTGGCGGCGAGCTGTTACTGAATTCGATTTCGGCGTAGTTGTTGGCCAGTTTCAGCAGGGTGACACTGAGGTTGTCGTTGGTGCGAGTCTGGCCGATGTCCTTTTTCGTCAGGTCGAAGCTGTAGAGCCGACGCGGGGCGGTGACTTCCACCTTGCCTTGCAGGCTCACCGGTTGTGGCTGGCTCTTCTTATCCACATCCAGGCCTTCGATGAAGGGGTAGGTCACCGTCAAATCATCGGGGTTGGTCAGGTTGGCGCTCGAGGGGCTCAGTTGAATGCCGGGATCGGTTTCCGACCATTCCGGCTGAAAGGGGATGACGCGCTTATTGCTCAGGGTCACCGATTGCCACTCCAGGCCATGAGGAAAAAAGAACGCGCCCGGAATGTTGAAGTTGAAGGGGAATACGGGCTGCAGATCGGTCAGGTAATCCGAGCTGGACTCCTTGTGCAGTACGAACAGGCCATTGATGTAGGTATCGACCAGCGCCTGGGGCGTGGGGTAGTGCTTGAGTACGGCAAGGGTGTCTTCGCCGTATTCGGTGACCACCGGTTTGCTGTCGAGCTTGAGTTGCGCGCGCTCAAGTAACAACAGAGAACCGCCGAGCGCGGCTACGGCATCCTTGAGTTTCGGATCCTCGATCGCATCCAGGGACTTTTCGAACTGTGCGGTCTTTTCTTCGAGGCTGACCTGGCGTTTCTCGTCGCTGGGCGAACAACCGCCGAGCAGCAGCGCGAGGCAAAGTCCGGCACTCGTTAACGGCAATCGCACATCCATTCCCAGTCTTCCTGTCCGACGTCGTTGACCTGTCAATGATCAGGACACTAGCAGAAAAATTTTGTCACACACACGCAGGTCACGGATTTTCCGGCGGTTTCTGGGTGTAACAGGTGGCTGGTATACTCGCCGCCATTTTCAGCCCTGATGTGAGATTTAATGGAACGCTTTGTCGAAAATGCAATGTACGCCTCCCGCTGGCTACTGGCGCCGATCTATTTCGGTTTGTCTTTGGGCTTGCTGGCGTTGGCACTGAAATTCTTCCAGGAAGTCTTCCACGTCATCCCTAACGTGTTCTCGATGGCCGAGTCGGATCTGATTCTGGTGCTGCTGTCGCTGATCGACATGGCGCTGGTGGGCGGCTTGCTGGTGATGGTGATGATCTCCGGTTACGAAAACTTCGTATCCCAGCTGGACATCGACGACAGCAAGGAAAAGCTCAACTGGTTGGGTACCATGGACTCATCTTCGTTGAAGATGAAGGTCGCGGCTTCGATCGTGGCGATTTCGTCCATCCACCTGCTGCGTATCTTCATGGACGCCAAGAACGTCGATCCCGAGCATTTGAAGTGGTATGTGGTCATTCACATGACGTTCGTGGTGTCGGCATTTGCCATGGGCTATCTGGACAAGCTGACCAAGCACTGATCGATTGATCCTTGTGGGAGCGTGGCTTACCCGCGATAGCATCTCCTCGGTCTGACGATAAACCGCGGTGATGCCATCGCGGGCAAGCCACGCTCCCACAGTTTTGTGAAACAGACAGGTGGTGTTGTTTGTGGCTTGTACTTTGGCGCGTCGAGGCATATCCATGTAAGGAACCTGGCTCGCCACTGTGAGGTGCGCTCATGAACCTGCAAGAGTTGAATGCATATGCCATCGCCGGAAAGGTCGATGAGCTGAATCTGATCTCGATGGAAGGCGTGTTCTACGTGCTGGAGGCTCGGATGCATGGCTTGTCGCATCGATTGCTCGATTCACACGGCGAAACAATGCATCTGCGCTCGGTCGAGCATGCGCGTGAAGTGCTTCACGCCTGTCCCAAGTTGTCGTTCAACGTCGTGCATACCTCGGTTCAGGATGAAATGTGCGGTGCCAGCACCGAGGAAAGCCTGAAAGTTCCTATCACCTTCCGTTCCGCGTGACAGGGCCGACACGGCTCATCAACGTAACGGCATCTGTGCTAGTCTGCTCGCCCTTTTGATTCCGGGCGCTCCGGGATGCGCTGTGCACGCACGGCAAGTTCCAGGGCCGTCCGCACAACGGAGCAGTGTCATGTCCGAAGTAAATCTGTCCACCGACGAAACCCGCGTCAGCTACGGCATTGGCCGTCAGTTGGGCGACCAGCTGCGTGACAACCCGCCACCGGGCGTTAGCCTGGACGCGATCCTCGCAGGCCTGACTGACGCGTTCGCCGGTAAGCCAAGCCGTGTGGGTCAGGAAGAAATGTCCGCCAGCTTCAAGGTGATCCGCGAAATCATGCAAGCCGAAGCTGCAGCCAAGGCTGAAGCCGCTGCGGGCGAAGGCCTGGCTTTCCTGGCTGAAAACGCCAAGCGCGAAGGCATCACTACTCTGGCTTCCGGCCTGCAATTCGAAGTGCTGACTCAAGGTGAAGGCGCCAAGCCAACCCGTGAAGACCAAGTGCGCACTCACTACCATGGCACCCTGATCGACGGCACTGTGTTCGACAGCTCCTACGATCGTGGTCAGCCTGCAGAATTCCCGGTAGGCGGCGTGATCGCTGGCTGGACCGAAGCCCTGCAACTGATGAATGCCGGCAGCAAATGGCGTCTGTACGTGCCGAGCGAACTGGCTTACGGCGCTCAAGGCGTTGGCAGCATCCCGCCGCACAGCGTACTGGTATTCGACGTCGAACTGCTCGACGTTCTGTGATCCTGTGATCCTGTGATCCTGTGATCCTGTAGGAGCGAGGCTTGCCTGCGAAGGCATCAACTCTGTTTCAAGCTCAAATCGCGTTGCTTGTTTCGCGAGCAAGCTTCGCTCCTACAGAGATTTGCAGTGTTACTCATATTTCGATCTTGTTGTGCAGCTCACTCGTCGGGCGCAACGCCCGGGCATAGCAGAACAGAAACAAATTGCGCACCAGTTCCTTGAGTACCACCGGCTCGCTGGAACTCAGGCCGTTGACGTCCAGATCACCCTGATCCTGCAGCTCGCTCAAGGCTTCTTCTTCAAGCACCGCACAAACTTCCCCGGTTTCCCGATGCAGGATTCTGAGGTAGGGGTGTGGGCGGTCCAGCCAGGCATCGATCAAATAAGTCATGGGGCTCATCTCCATTGATTGGATTCAATGAGAATAATTCTTATTCATCAAATAGCAAGGGTCTATTGGCGGTTTGTGTTTTTTTCTGCAGAGAGATTGCAGGAGGTCAAACCGACTGGCGTTTGGCTATTGCGCGGGAATACTGGGGGGGACGCGGGGAATGGCGAAGCACCATCCCACGCCAGGCGCGGGATGGAGTACAGCAGGCTCAGACTTTTCTGACGAACTCGGATTTGAGCTTCATCGGGCCGATACCGTCGATCTTGCAGTCGATGTCATGGTCGCCATCGCACAGGCGGATGTTCTTGACCTTGGTGCCGACCTTGACCACCAGCGACGTGCCTTTGACCTTGAGATCTTTGATCACAGTGATGGTATCGCCGTCCTGCAGGACATTGCCGACCGAATCCTTTTTCACGGTGTCATCAGTGGCCACTTCGGCTTCGCCATTGGCGGACCATTCGTGGGCACATTCCGGGCAGATCAGTTGTGCGCCGTCTTCGTAGGTGTATTCGGAATTGCATTTCGGGCAGGGTGGCAACGTGCTCACTAAAGCTCCTTGGATTCAGGATGGCTAAAAAGCGCACATTATATAGGGTTTTATGCGAGAGCGGGCGGGATGCTATAGATCTATAGGAGCGGCCTGTGGCGAGGGGTAAGCCCCCTCGCCACAGGCCGCTCCTACAAGGCGGGGATCAGTGCGTGCGGGCGACCGCGAATTCGCTCAATTCCACCAATGCATCGCGGTATTCGCTGGCGGGCAGGGCGTCGAGGCACTTGATTGCACGGGCCACGTAGTCGCGGGCCAGTTGCGCGGTGTAATCCAGCGAGCCGGAAGCTTCAACGGCTTCGCGGATGCTTTCCAGGTCTTCGATGCCGCCTTTCTGGATCGCCTGACGAACCAGTGCAGCCTGCTCCGCAGTGCCTTCGCGCATGGTGTAGATCAGCGGCAAGGTCGGCTTGCCCTCGGCCAGATCGTCACCGACGTTCTTGCCCAGGGTCTCGGCGTCGCCACGGTAGTCCAGCAGGTCGTCGACCAATTGGAAGGCCACACCCAAGTGATCGCCAAAGGTCCGCAATGCTTCGCTCTGTTCCTGCGAGGCACCGGCGAGGGCCGCGGCACTGTGGGTCGAGGCTTCGAAGAGCATCGCGGTTTTGCCGCGAATGACTTCCATGTAGGTTTCTTCAGTGGTGCTGGCGTCGCGGACCTTCGACAGCTGCAACACTTCGCCTTCAGCGATAATGCGCGTGGCTTGCGAAAGGATCTTCATCACCGGCATGGAGCCCAGTTCGACCATCATTTCGAAAGAACGCGAATACAGGAAGTCGCCTACCAGCACACTCGGCGCATTGCCCCACATGGCATTGGCGGTCGAGCGGCCACGGCGCATGCCGGACATGTCGACCACGTCGTCATGCAGCAGGGTGGCGGTGTGCAGGAATTCGATGGTCGCAGCCAGCAGGCGCAGATCATCGCCTTCGCGGCCCAGCGCCTTGCCACACAGCAGGACCAGTAAAGGACGCAGGCGTTTGCCACCGGCCGAGGTAATGTAGTCGCCGATTTTCGATACCAGTGGCACTCGGGAAGTCAGCTGCTTCTTGATGATGCCGTCGACGGCGCTAAAATCGTCCGCCACCGCGCGGTAGAAAGCTTGGGGTTGCATCAGCGACAGTCGCTCCAGAAGGGTTGCGCGGCATGCTAGGACCCACGTCCGGGCCTGTCAAGGCGCGATGGACGGCCTATTGCAAGGCGCCCGTGCCTTGCGTACAATCGCGCACCCTGAACTTCCTGGGCAGCACCTGCCTTACGCAATTGCAAACAGGCCTTCCAGCCTTATGCAGCCATGCCAGCCAATACCTCTTCTTATAAAGAGCTGGGTGAGCAGGATTATCGGAGAAATACCATGTCTTATGCAGTAATCGTTACTGGTGGCAAGCAGTACAAAGTTGCTCCAGGTGAATACCTGAAGATCGAAAAACTGGAAATCGCTACCGGCGAATCCGTAACTTTTGATCGCGTTCTGTTGGTTGCCAATGGCGACGACGTGAATATCGGCGCTCCAGTTGTTCCTGGCGCTACCGTTGTGGCTGAAGTGATCTCCCAAGGTCGTCACGATAAAGTCCGCATCATCAAGTTCCGTCGCCGTAAGCACCACATGAAGCGTATGGGCCACCGCCAGTGGTACACCGAGATCAAAATCACCGGTATTCAGGCTTAATCAGCCTAATTCCTCACTAGGAGAATTGAACTCATGGCACACAAAAAAGCTGGTGGTAGTACCCGTAACGGTCGCGACTCAGAAGCCAAACGCCTTGGCGTGAAGATGTATGGCGGCCAGGTCATCAAGGCCGGTAACATCATCGTGCGTCAGCGCGGCACCCAATTCCACGCTGGCTACGGCGTTGGTATGGGTAAAGATCACACCCTCTTCGCGAAAATCGAAGGCGTGATCAAGTTTGAAGTAAAAGGCGCCTTCGGTCGTCGTTACGTGAGCGTCGTCGCAGCTTAATTGCGCGATCGCTGGAAAAGCCCTGTCTTGCGACGGGGCTTTTTCGTTTGTGGGGTGAGTCTCTTGCAAAGCTGTTTGTGATGGGCTCCAGCGCTGTATTGGCGGTCGTTGATTGAGGTCGCTGCGCTCATTTTTGCAAGAGTCTTATGTCTTGGTTGTTTTTCGGCTCGTCCGTATGGCGAGAGGCGTTTTGTTATGAAGTTTGTTGATGAAGTATCGATTCGAGTAAAGGCTGGTGACGGTGGCAACGGTTGCATGAGTTTCCGTCGGGAAAAATTCATTGAAAACGGCGGCCCGAACGGCGGTGACGGTGGTGATGGCGGTTCCATCTACATGATGGCCGACGAAAACCTGAACACCCTGGTCGACTACCGTTACACCCGGCACTTCGATGCTGAGCGCGGCTCCAACGGTGGCAGCACCGACTGCACCGGCAAAAAAGGTGAAGATCTGGTCCTGCGGGTGCCGGTCGGTACTACGGTAATCGACTCTGCCACCCAGGAAGTCATCGGCGACCTGACCAAGGCTGGTCAGCGTCTGCTCGTGGTTCAGGGTGGCTGGCACGGGCTGGGTAATACTCGTTTCAAATCCAGTACCAACCGTGCGCCGCGCCAGACCACCCCGGGTAAACCGGGTGAGCAGCGCGACCTGAAACTGGAAATGAAAGTATTGGCGGACGTCGGTCTGCTCGGTTTGCCGAACGCCGGCAAAAGTACCTTCATTCGTTCGGTATCGGCCGCCAAGCCGAAAGTCGCCGACTACCCGTTCACCACGCTGGTGCCGAACCTGGGTGTGGTCAGTGTCGATCGCTGGAAGAGCTTCGTGGTGGCGGACATTCCGGGCCTGATCGAAGGTGCATCCGACGGCGCGGGCCTGGGGATTCGCTTCCTCAAGCACTTGTCGCGTACCCGTCTGCTGCTGCATCTCGTCGACATGGCGCCGCTGGATGACACCAGTGCTCCAGATGCCGCTGAAGTGATTGTCAGTGAGTTGACCAAGTTCAGCCCGTCCCTGGCTGAGCGTGATCGCTGGCTGGTGCTGAACAAGTGCGACCAGATCCTCGAAGAAGAGCACGATGCTCGCGTCAAGGAAATCGTTGATCGTCTGGAGTGGACCGGTCCGGTCTACGTGATCTCGGCAATCGCCAAGCAAGGCACCGAGCGTCTGTGTCATGACATCATGCGTTACCTGGAAGATCGTGCTGATCGCCTGGCTAACGACCCAGCCTACAAGGAAGAGTTGGCTGAACTCGATCAGCGCATCGAAGACGAAGCTCGCGCCCAGTTGCAGGCGCTGGACGATCAGCGTGCCCTGCGTCGCAGCGGCGTGAAGTCGGTCCATGACATCGGTGACGACGATTGGGACGAAGAAGATGTGGATGACGAAGACGGTCCGGAAATCATTTACGTGCGTGACTGATTCGTTGCGATAAACTTAAGCGCCGCTCACAAGAGCGGCGTTTTAGTATCTGGAAATCGGTAGTCACGAATAACGTTACGGGCAGCGCTGGGTCGTGCTGTCCTCAAGCTAAGGTTGAAGATGATGCGGAGCAAGGTGACAGGTGCGCAGCGTTGGGTCGTGAAAATCGGCAGCGCTTTGCTGACGGCGGACGGCAAGGGCCTGGATCGCGCGGCAATGGGTGTCTGGGTCGAGCAGATGGTTGCCCTGCATGAGGCGGGCGTTGAGCTGGTGCTGGTGTCCTCCGGGGCGGTGGCGGCAGGCATGAGCCGTTTGGGCTGGACCTCGCGACCCAGTGCAATGCACGAATTGCAGGCGGCTGCCGCCATCGGTCAGATGGGGTTGGTGCAGGCCTGGGAGTCGAGCTTTGCCGAGCATGGCCGGCATACCGCACAGATTCTCCTGACCCACGACGACTTGTCCGACCGCAAGCGCTACCTGAACGCGCGCAGTACGCTGCGTGCGCTGGTCGAGCTCAAAGTGATCCCGGTGATCAACGAGAACGATACCGTGGTTACGGACGAAATCCGTTTTGGCGACAACGACACGTTGGCGGCGCTGGTAGCGAACCTGGTCGAAGCTGATTTGCTGGTGATCCTCACCGATCGTGACGGCATGTTCGATGCCGATCCGCGCAATAATCCGGACGCCAAGCTGATTTACGAGGCGCGGGCTGATGATCCAGCGCTGGATGCGGTGGCGGGTGGCACTGGCGGTGCGTTGGGGCGTGGTGGCATGCAGACCAAATTGCGCGCTGCGCGTCTGGCGGCGCGTTCCGGGGCGCACACCATCATCGTTGGCGGGCGCATTGAGCGGGTGCTGGACCGCCTCAAGGCGGGCGAGCGCATCGGCACCTTGTTGTCGCCAGAACGCGGCATGCTAGCGGCGCGCAAGCAGTGGTTGGCCGGGCATCTGCAAACCCGCGGCACGCTGGTGCTGGATGCGGGGGCGGTGACGGCGTTGTCCCAGGGCAACAAAAGTTTGTTGCCGGTGGGCGTCAAACTGGTCCAGGGCAGTTTCCGTCGTGGCGAAATGGTGGTCTGCGTGGCGCCGGACGGTCGTGAAATCGCCCGCGGCCTGGCTAATTACAGCGCTCTGGAAGCACAAAAAATCATCGGTCAGTCGTCTGAAGCGATTGTCGGTCTCTTGGGATACATGGCGGAGCCAGAGCTGGTTCACCGCGATAACCTGATTCTGGTCTGAAGGAATACCTGAATGCGTGTGGCAAAAGGATTATTGGGCTTGTTGTTGGCGATGCCGCTGCTGGCCTCTGCCGAGGAAATTGGCCAGGTGTCGACGGTGTTCAAGTTTGTCGGCCCGAACGACCGCATCGTGGTCGAGGCATTCGATGACCCGAAAGTGGAGGGCGTGACCTGTTACTTGTCGCGTGCCAAGACCGGTGGTGTGAAGGGTGGTCTGGGGCTGGCTGAGGATCGTGCTGAAGCGTCTATTGCGTGTCGTCAGGTCGGGCCGATCAACTTCAAGGGTGAGCTCAAGGATGGCGAGGAGGTGTTCAAGGAGCGCACGTCCTTGGTGTTCAAGACCATGCAAGTGGTGCGATTCCTCGACAAGAAGCGCAATACCCTAGTGTATCTGGTCTACAGCGATCGTTTAATCGAGGGTAGCCCGCAGAATGCGGTGACGGCGATTCCGATTCTGCCGTGGACCCACGCTCAGTAATCTGGTGCAGATGCGGGGGCGAGCCTGCTCGCTCCCGCATTTTTTTTGTGTGATGTTTGCCAAATCGCAGGCAATAAAAAACCGACCCTGAGGTCGGTTTTTTAACGAGCGCGTCGCTTAGGCAGCAGCGGCAACGTTCAGGGCCTTGACGTGGCCATTCAGGCGGCTCTTATGGCGAGCAGCTTTGTTCTTGTGGATGATGCCTTTATCGGCCATACGGTCGATAACTGGCACGGCCAGAACGTAAGCAGCTTGAGCTTTAGCAGCGTCTTTTGCGTCGATGGCTTTAACTACATTCTTGATGTAGGTACGAACCATGGAACGCAGGCTGGCGTTGTGGCTGCGACGCTTCTCAGCCTGTTTTGCACGTTTTTTGGCGGAAGGTGTGTTGGCCACCGTCGAGCTCCTCGAAAGACTTTTTAGGAAATAGCAAACAAAATAGGCCGCGAATCATGCCGATGAGTTGATGTCTTGTCAAGGGCGGGAGAAACGTTCCGCTAAGTGGCCGGTTCCGGTCCCCATGAAAACTACTGCGCTCGGCAATACAGCGTTGAAAGCAGACTCGAAATGCTCATTGACTAAAGTCAACTCCGCTTTCTCGCCTGCTTTCGCCTTGTCTTGCCTTCGCTCGCTACGTTTTCAAGGGGGCGGTGAGCTGGATATTTCTTTCCGGCGTGCGACCTGTAAACTCGCGAGCTTTGGCTCTGTGCTGTTGCGGCGCGGAGTATCGCATAAGTGGGCGTGTTGTTCGCCTGCTGTTTATCGACAGGCAAAAACTCTTTCAATGAATCTGCTCAAATCGTTGGCCGCTGTCAGCTCTATCACGATGCTTTCCCGGGTGTTGGGGTTTGTTCGTGACACCCTAATCGCCCGTGCATTTGGTGCAGGAATGGCGACGGACGCCTTCTTTATCGCCTTCAAACTGCCCAATCTGCTACGGCGGATCTTCGCCGAAGGGGCGTTTTCCCAAGCCTTTGTGCCGATTCTGGCCGAATACAAAAGCCAAAAGGGCGAGGAGGCGACGCGAACCTTCATTGCCTATGTTTCGGGCCTGTTGACGCTGGTACTGGCGCTGGTCACCGCGTTGGGCATGCTGGCCGCGCCTTGGGTTATCTGGGCCACGGCACCGGGTTTCGTCGATTCTCCGGAAAAATTCCAGCTGACCACCGATCTGCTAAGGGTCACGTTCCCTTATATATTGCTGATCTCCCTGTCTTCATTGGCCGGGGCAATCCTCAACACCTGGAACCGCTTCTCGGTGCCGGCCTTCGTGCCGACCTTGCTCAATGTCAGCATGATCATCTTTGCGGTGTTCCTGACGCCGTATTTCGATCCGCCGGTAATGGCGCTGGGCTGGGCCGTTCTGGTGGGCGGTCTGGCGCAATTGCTGTTTCAGCTGCCACACCTGAAAAAGATCGGCATGCTGGTGCTGCCGCGCCTGAACCTGCGTGATAGCGGGGTCTGGCGGGTCATGAAGCAAATGTTGCCGGCGATCATCGGCGTTTCGGTGAGCCAGATTTCGCTGATCATCAACACTATTTTTGCTTCGTTTCTGGTGGCCGGTTCCGTGTCCTGGATGTATTACGCCGATCGTCTGATGGAATTGCCATCCGGCGTGCTGGGCGTGGCACTGGGCACAATCCTGCTGCCGACCCTGGCCAAGACTTACGCCAGCCAGGATCGCCACGAATACTCAAGGATTCTCGATTGGGGGCTGCGCCTGTGCTTCATGCTGGTATTGCCATGCGCCCTGGCGCTGGGGATTCTGGCTGAGCCACTGACGGTTTCGCTGTTCCAGTACGGCCAGTTCAGCGCTTTCGATGCGGCCATGACCCAGCGTGCGTTAATCGCTTATTCCGTCGGCTTGCTGGGGATTATTGTGATCAAGGTGCTGGCGCCGGGTTTTTATGCGCAACAAAATATCCGTACCCCGGTAAAAATCGCGATTTTTACCCTGACCGTTACCCAGCTGTTCAACCTGGTGCTGATCGGTCCGCTGGCTCACGCCGGCCTGGCCCTGGCCATCAGCGCTGGCGCCTGCATCAACGCCGGGCTGCTGTTCTATCAATTGCGCAAGCAGCAGATGTATCAGCCGCAACCGGGCTGGGCGAAGTTCGGGCTCAAACTGTTGGTGGCGGTGGCGGTAATGTCCGCGGTATTGCTGGGCGCAATGCACTTTATGCCAGCTTGGGAACAGGGGCATATGCTTGAGCGTTTGTTGCGGCTGGGGGCGTTGGTGATCGCCGGCGTGGTGGCGTATTTCGGCATGTTGCTGTTGATGGGCTTCCGTTTGCGCGACTTCAATCGCAAAGCGCTGAGCTGAGGTTTTTGCCTCGATAAACACGGGCGGGCCGGCGGTTTTGTCGGTTCGATCACTTTGGTTACGGTGTTGCCTGTCGTCGGCCGCCGGGTGTGGTTATAATCGACCACTTTATGAGCAAGAAGCGCGTTATGCAGCTGGTTCGAGGCCTCCACAACCTGCGCCCCCAGCATCGGGGCTGTGTCGCCACTATTGGCAACTTTGACGGTGTTCACCGTGGCCACCAGGCCATCCTGGCCCGGCTGCGTGAGCGTGCGCTCGAGTTGGGCGTGCCCAGCTGCGTGGTGATTTTCGAGCCGCAACCGCGAGAATTCTTCGCCCCGGACACCGCTCCGGCCCGTCTGGCCCGCCTGCGGGACAAACTGCAGCTGCTGGCCGAGGAAGGTGTCGACCGGGTGCTGTGCCTGGCTTTCAATCAGCGTCTGAGCAAACTCAGCGCCAGCGAATTCGTCGATACTATTCTGGTGGACGGCCTCGGCGTGCAGCATCTGGAAGTCGGTGACGATTTCCGATTTGGCTGCGACCGGCTCGGGGATTTCGACTACTTGCAACAGGCCGGCGTCCTTCAGGGCTTTACCGTCGAAGCGGCGCAGACCGTCGAGCTGGACGGCATTCGTGTCAGCAGCACTCAGGTGCGTAATGCCTTGGCCGCTGCCGATTTTGCCTTGGCCGAACAGCTGCTCGGCCATCCGTACCGGATTGCCGGGCGGGTCCTGCATGGCCAGAAGCTGGCGCGCCAGCTGGGTACGGCCACAGCCAACGTGCAGCTCAAGCGTCGCCGTGTACCGCTGAGCGGGGTTTACCTGGTCAACGTCGACATCGACGGCAAGACCTGGCCAGGCGTCGCCAATATCGGCGTTCGGCCAACGGTCGAAGGGGATGGCAAAGCCCACCTCGAAGTGCATCTTTTAGATTTTGCCGGCGATCTGTATGACCGGCGTTTGACGGTGGTTTTCCACCACAAGCTGCGTGAAGAGCAGCGTTTCGCCTCTCTGGAGGCGCTTAAGACGGCGATCAATGCGGATGTTGCCGCCGCCCGTGCCCTGTCGCACCTAGCGCCAATCGCTAATGAAGAGCCTTAAATGACCGACTATAAAGCCACGCTAAACCTTCCGGACACCGCCTTCCCAATGAAGGCCGGCCTGCCTCAGCGCGAACCGCAGATTCTGCAGCGCTGGGACAGCATTGGCCTGTACGGTAAGTTGCGCGAGATTGGCAAGGATCGTCCGAAGTTCGTACTGCACGACGGTCCTCCGTACGCCAACGGCACGATTCACATCGGTCATGCGCTGAACAAGATTCTCAAGGACATGATCATCCGCTCGAAAACCCTGTCGGGTTTCGACGCGCCTTATGTTCCGGGCTGGGACTGCCATGGCCTGCCGATCGAGCACAAAGTCGAAGTGACCCACGGCAAGAACCTGGGCGCGGACAAGACCCGCGAACTGTGCCGTGCCTACGCCACCGAGCAGATCGAAGGCCAGAAGTCCGAATTCATCCGTCTGGGCGTGTTGGGCGACTTCGCCAACCCGTACAAGACCATGGACTTCAAAAACGAGGCCGGTGAAATCCGCGCCCTGGCGGAAATCGTCAAGGGTGGCTTCGTGTTCAAGGGCTTGAAGCCTGTGAACTGGTGCTTCGACTGCGGTTCGGCCCTGGCTGAAGCGGAAGTCGAGTACGAGAACAAAAAGTCCGCGACCATCGACGTGGCATTCCCGATCGCCGACGAAGCCAAACTGGCGGCTGCGTTCGGTCTGCCATCGCTGGGCAAACCTGCTTCGATCGTGATCTGGACTACCACCCCGTGGACCATCCCGGCCAACCAGGCGCTGAACGTTCACCCGGAGTTCAACTACGCCCTGGTCGACGTCGGCGACAAACTGCTGGTGCTGGCTGAAGAGCTGGTCGAGGCCTGCCTGGCCCGCTACAGCGCGGAAGGTTCGGTGATCGCCACTGCCACCGGTAAAGCGCTGGAACTGATCAACTTCCGTCACCCGTTCTACGATCGCCTGTCGCCGGTTTACCTGGCCGACTACGTTGAACTGGGCGCGGGCACCGGCGTGGTTCACTCCGCGCCAGCCTACGGTGTAGACGACTTCGTGACCTGCAAAGCCTACGGCATGGTCAACGACGACATCCTGAACCCGGTACAAAGTAATGGCGTGTATGTGCCATCGCTGGAGTTCTTCGGCGGCCAGTTCATCTGGAAGGCCAACCCGGCCATCGTCGACAAGCTGACCGAAGTCGGCGCGCTGCTGCACACCACCACTATCGAACACAGCTACATGCACTGCTGGCGCCACAAGACGCCGCTGATCTACCGCGCCACCGCGCAGTGGTTCATCGGCATGGACAAAGAGCCGACAGCGGGCGACACCCTGCGCAAACGCGCAATCAAAGCCATCGAAGACACCAAATTCGTCCCGGCCTGGGGCCAGGCGCGCCTGCACTCGATGATCGCCAACCGTCCGGACTGGTGCATCTCCCGTCAGCGCAACTGGGGCGTGCCAATCCCGTTCTTCCTCAACAAGGAAAGCGGCGAGCTGCACCCGCGCACTGTCGAGCTGATGGAAATCGTCGCCCAGCGCGTCGAAGTCGAGGGCATCGAAGCCTGGTTCAAGATGGACGCTGCCGAGTTGCTCGGTGAAGAAGCACCGCTGTACGACAAGATCAGCGACACCCTGGACGTCTGGTTCGACTCGGGCACCACGCACTGGCACGTCCTGCGCGGTTCGCATCCGATGGGCCACGAAACGGGGCCACGCGCCGACCTGTACCTGGAAGGCTCGGACCAACACCGTGGCTGGTTCCACTCGTCGTTGCTGACCGGTTGTGCCATCGATGACCACGCGCCGTACCGCGAGCTGCTGACCCACGGTTTCACCGTCGACGAATCCGGTCGCAAAATGTCCAAGTCTCTGGGCAACGTGATTGCGCCGCAGAAAGTCAACGACACCCTGGGCGCGGACATCATGCGTCTGTGGGTCGCGTCTACCGACTATTCGGGTGAAATGGCGGTTTCCGAGCAGATCCTGCAACGCAGTGCGGACGCCTACCGGCGCATCCGTAACACCGCGCGCTTCCTGCTTTCCAACCTGACCGGTTTCAACCCGGCCACCGACATCCTGCCGGCCGAAGAAATGCTCGCCCTGGACCGTTGGGCCGTGGACCGCACCCTGTTGCTGCAACGCGAGCTGCAAGAGCACTACGGCGAATATCGCTTCTGGAACGTCTACTCCAAGATCCACAACTTCTGCGTGCAGGAGCTGGGCGGCTTCTACCTGGACATCATCAAAGACCGTCAGTACACCACTGGCGCCGACAGCAAGGCCCGTCGTTCGTGCCAGACCGCGCTGTTCCACATTTCGGAAGCGCTGGTGCGCTGGATCGCGCCGATCCTGGCGTTTACCGCCGACGAGCTGTGGCAGTACCTGCCGGGCGAGCGCAACGAGTCGGTGATGCTCAACACCTGGTACGAAGGCCTGACCGAATTGCCGGAAGGCTTCGAACTGGACCGTGCCTACTGGGAGCGGATCATGGCGGTGAAGGTGGCGGTCAACAAGGAAATGGAAATCCAGCGCGCGGCGAAGGCCGTCGGTGGCAACCTGCAAGCCGAAGTGACGCTGTTCACCGAAGACGCGCTGAGCGCCGACCTGGCCAAACTGAGCAACGAACTGCGTTTCGTGCTGATCACCTCGACCGCCACCGTTGCACCGTTCACGCAGGCTCCGGCCGATGCGGTGGTCACCGAAGTCAGCGGCCTGAAACTCAAAGTGGTCAAGTCGAGCTTCGCCAAGTGCGCCCGTTGCTGGCACTGCCGTGAAGACGTTGGCGTGAACCCGGAGCATCCGGAAATCTGCGGTCGTTGTGTCGACAACATCAGCGGCGCGGGCGAGGTTCGTCACTATGCCTAATGCCGTTGGCCGTTTCGGACGGCTGAGCTGGCTCTGGTTGAGTTTGCTGGTCCTGGTCATCGACCAGGCCAGCAAGTTCTACTTCGAAGGCTCACTGAGCATGTACCAGCAAATCGTGGTGATCCCCGATTACTTCAGCTGGACCCTGGCCTACAACACTGGCGCGGCCTTCAGTTTCCTGGCCGACAGCTCCGGCTGGCAGCGCTGGTTGTTTGCCCTGATCGCGGTGGTGGTCAGTGCGGTGCTGGTGATCTGGCTCAAGCGCCTGGGACGCAACGAAACCTGGCTTGCAGTTGCCTTGGCGCTGGTGCTGGGTGGCGCGCTGGGTAACCTGTACGACCGCATTGCCCTGGGCCATGTGATCGATTTCATTCTGGTGCATTGGCAGAACCGCTGGTATTTCCCGGCGTTCAACTTTGCCGACAGCGCAATTACTGTCGGTGCCGTGATGCTTGCACTGGATATGTTCAAAAGTAAAAAGACTGGAGAAGCCGTTCATGACTGAACAGGTATTGGTTGAGCAACGCATCGGCCAGAACACGGAAGTCACCTTGCACTTTGCATTGCGCCTGGAGAACGGCGACACCGTCGACAGCACCTTCGACAAAGCCCCGGCGACCTTCAAGGTCGGTGATGGCAACCTGTTGCCAGGTTTCGAAGCAGCACTGTTCGGCTTCAAGGCCGGCGACAAGCGCACGCTGGCCATCGAGCCGGAAAACGCCTTTGGTCAGCCTAACCCGCAAAACGTACAGATCATCCCGCGCCCACAGTTCCAGGACATGGAACTGTCGCCGGGATTGCTGGTGATCTTCAACGATGCGGCCAATACCGAGCTGCCAGGCGTGGTGAAGGAGTTCGATGACGCGCAAGTGACCATCGACTTCAACCACCCGCTCGCCGGTAAAACCTTGACCTTTGACGTCGAGATCATCAACGTCAAAGCGCTGTAATACGGTCAAGCTCTGCTCCTGCAATGTTCTAACTTCTTGCGCGCAAGACACGAGGCACAGCATGCAAATCAAACTCGCCAACCCCCGTGGCTTCTGCGCCGGTGTGGACCGGGCGATCGAAATCGTCAACCGCGCCCTGGAAGTCTTCGGGCCGCCGATCTACGTGCGCCACGAAGTGGTCCACAACAAATTCGTCGTCGAAGACCTTCGGGCTCGCGGGGCGATCTTCGTTGAGGAACTGGATCAGGTACCGGACGATGTGATCGTGATCTTCAGCGCCCATGGTGTTTCCCAGGCCGTGCGCACCGAAGCCACTGGCCGTGGCCTGAAGGTGTTCGACGCTACCTGCCCGCTGGTGACCAAGGTGCACATCGAAGTCGCGCGCTACAGTCGCGACGGCCGTGAGTGCATTCTCATCGGCCATGCCGGCCACCCGGAAGTCGAAGGCACCATGGGCCAGTACGATGGCAGCAATGGTGGTGCGATCTATCTGGTCGAAGACGAGAAAGACGTTGCCGCGTTGCAAGTGAACAACCCTGAAAGACTGGCGTTCGTCACCCAGACCACCCTCTCGATGGACGATACCAGTCGCGTGATCGACGCCCTGCGTACACGTTTCCCGGCGATCGGCGGTCCACGCAAGGATGACATCTGCTACGCCACGCAAAACCGTCAGGATGCCGTCAAGCAGCTGGCAGACGAATGCGACGTGGTGCTGGTGGTCGGCAGCCCGAACAGCTCCAACTCCAATCGCTTGCGTGAACTGGCTGAACGCATGGCCACCCCGGCCTATCTGATCGATGGCGCCGAAGACCTGCAAAAGAGCTGGTTCGACGGTGTCGAGCGTATTGGCATCACTGCTGGTGCCTCCGCTCCGGAAGTATTGGTGCGTGGCGTGATCCAGCAGTTGCAGGCTTGGGGTGCCACCGGGGCCGATGAGTTGGCCGGGCGTGAAGAGAACATCACGTTCTCGATGCCTAAAGAGCTACGCGTCCGCTCCCTGCTCTGAATCTTCTCCTCCCGCGCACAGCGCCTGTTCAGTCTTATCGCTGCGCAGGCTGACGCGTCCGGTCCGGGACAGCACCACCTGGTGCAGGCTGACCGGTTTGCGGCTGGCGCAAATATGTACCGTCCCCGCTTGAAAGGCACCGCTGGGCAACTGCGGTTCGCCCAGGCTGCTGAACTGTACGAAATTCTTGACCGGTCGATTGCCGACAATTGACACTCGAGCGTCGCTCTGTTGCTCGACCAGCAACGGATTGCTGCTGTCCTCCGGGCCTTTACCGCTGACATCCAGAATGATCCGCCAACCCTGGCCCCAGTCGCCGTTGATTCCGTGTATCACCACACTCTGATTGCGTGTGATGGCAGCGGTTCTGGCATTACGCATACCACTGACAATCGACTGCGCCGCTTGCTCCCGATGGTTCGATTCTGTCAGTGCGGCGAACGCCGGACTGACCAACAGCAGAACAATCCCGACAATCGTCAGTCCCATGAGCAGTTCGATCAGGCTGAAACCTTGCTGATGCATGTCATCTCCCTCCCTGGAGTGTGGTGGCCCGCGCGATCCTTGCGCGAGTAATGGCAAAACAACCGTACGCCCCCCGGTCGAATGTTCTAGCGTGTAGAAGCAGGTATAGCCGACGGCAACGGAGCGCACCGATGGATCATCGTACAAAAGGTTTCACGCTGATCGAATTGCTGATCACGCTCGCGGTATTTCTGATCCTGATCACCCTGGCCGTTCCAGCGTTTACCCGATCGGTACAAAACAACAAGGCCGACACCGAGATCGGCGACTTGCAACGCGCGCTCAATTACGCGCGGCTTGAGGCGATTGACCGGGGGCTCACCACCCGGGTTCGTCCGACAGCCGGCGGCAGTGTCTGGACCGGCGAGCTGAGCGTTTATGACGGTACTGGCAATCCGGCCAATGTATTGCGGGTTGTTCCAGCGATGAGCAGTGGCGCCACTCTGACGCTAACCTCAGGAGTGACCGCAATTGATTTCAATAATCTGGGTGGTTTGGCGGCGCCGTCCACGGCGGTTGTGATCAGTTATGTACTGGGGGCGCAGAGCAGGACGCTGAATGTGTGTTTGAACGGACGAATTCTATTGGGTGGAAGTTGCGGATGAGGGGTTGGAGCAAGCGTGCACAGGAGGGCATGACGCTGATCGAGGTACTGGTCGCGTTGTTGGTTCTGGCCGTGGGGTTGTTGGGGGCGGCAGCGATTCAGCTCAATGCGCTGAAGTACACCGACAGTTCGCGGATGACCAGTCAGGCGAGTTTTATCGCCTACGACATGATGGATCGCATTCGTGCCAACTCCGGCGCCGATTACACCGTCACGCCACCTGCTTCGGGCAACCTGAGCGTGGCCCGGGATCAGGATCTCTACGACTTCACCAGCAACATCGTCAACTTCGGCGGCGCCACGGCTACCGGCAGCATCGTCCGCAATCAGCGGGTGTACACCATCACCATTACCTGGGACGACTCGCGGGCCGCCAATACCGCCGACTCGCGCCGCAGTTTTGTCCTCACCAGCCGCGCCACCGTTGATCCGGCGTCGACACCATGACCAGAACCAGCAGAGGTTTCGGCTTGATCGAGTTGCTGATCGCCCTGGCGTTGAGCCTGATTGTGGTCCTGGGCGTGGCGCAGATTTTCATCGCGGCCAAAAATACCTACGCCAGCCAGAACACCGCTGCCGGCATGCAGGAAGATGCACGGTTTGTCCTGAGCAAGATGATTCAGGAAATCCGCATGGTCGGTATGTTCGGTTGCCTGGGTACGATTACCGATGCCAGCTCGGCGGGGGACTTCAATGCCGCCCAGATCACGCCGATCAATTGGGACAATGCCAATCTCAAGTTGACCCTGGTTACCGCAGATGTCGGCGGCAGTGGCGGGGTGCCGACCTGGACGGTGGTTTCCGACTGCCGCAACACCGCAACAGCCTACACGGGTGCACGCACGCCGGCTTCGGGGCAATTGGCGTTTCCGATCCGGCGGCTGGTCTACAGTTTCAGCAATAACCAACTGCTGATGGGCGTCGGTACCGGCACGCCGACTCAGGCGGTGTTGATAAACAATGTCAGTGCCTTCAGCGTGAGCTTCGGCCTCGCCAGTTCGGCCACGGATACGGCCGCCTCCAGCTACAGCAGCAACCCGTCCGATCCGGCACGAATCCGCAGTGTGCGACTGACGCTGACCCTCACGGACCCGAACAATCGGGTACGCAATCAAACCTTCAACGTGGTTGCCGCCTTGCGCAACCGGTTGCCATGAGAGGAAGGCCGATGAGTCGTTTTCCCATGACATCTCATGCCCAGCGCGGCATGGCACTGTTGGTCAGCCTGGTGTTTCTGCTGGTACTGACGTTGATTGGCCTTTCCTCGATGCAGAGCGCTACGTTGCAAGAGAAAATGGCCGGCAGCGTGACCCTGCGCAATCAGTCGTTCCAGAGCGCGGAAGCGGCGTTGCGCGTCGGCGAAAGCGCGGTACAACTCAATACCTACTCATTGCCGGTCTGCAGCGGTACCAGCCAATGCGCGCCGCCGGCCGAGGCATCGGTAATCACCGCCGCCGGTTTCAATTCCACCTCGGGAGTGGCCTGGATCGCCTCCGGCACCGGTTTTTACGGGGTGCAGAACATCGGCACCACCCTGACGGCCGTAAACGTGCCGAGCAACACGTCGGCAACGCTGTACCGGGTGACCGCCGTGGGCATCACCGGCAACTCGCGCAGTGTGGTGGAGAGTATCTATGCGAAGTACTGAGACCCGCGCAGGCTGGCGCCATTGGTTGTTGCAGTTGTTCTGCGGCGCGGCGTTGAGCTTTTACCTGGCAGCGCCGACCTACGCCTTCACGCCCTCGGATTCGCCGCTATTGAATGCCGCCGCCGTGGCACCCAATGTGATGCTGTTACTTGATGACTCGGAGAGTATGAACAGCATTATCTGGGCGGCAGGCTTCGACCCGACGATCACGCGCACTCAGGTGACCATTTGCCTCTCCAATGGCTCGTGCAACAAAGGCCGCGAACTTGATATGACCGATAACAATATTGCCCTGTCGAGTTTGACTCACGGGACATGTTCGAAGGATGGATGGTACGGTTTTTATAAAAACAGCCTTCTCGGTCTGGATTCGCTTTGCCTCAAGCTTCCCGATCCGGTGGGGAGCGAAGACACGCTTTATACGGCGAATTACCTGTCCTATCTGATAAGCCTGGCCAACAACTCCGACCGGGATTTCACCGATGGCTCCATCCCCAATGATTACCGGATGAACGTGGCGCGCAACGTTTCCAAGACGTTGGTGGCCAGCAACCGCTCGCTGCGCATCGGTCTGGCGACGTTCAACCTGGCGGTCGGCAACCATAAGGATGACGGTGGTTACATCGTCCGCTCGATCAGTGATTTGTCGGCCGTCAGCGGCACCGTGACCCAGGCTCAGGCCGATGCCAACTACAACGAATTGATCGCCGGAATCGACGAACTGAGCGCGCAGGCCAATAGCCCCTTGGCTGAAGCCTATTATGAGATCACCCGCTATTTTCGTGGCATGACGCCGTACAACAACTCGACACCCACCACCTATACCAGTCCGATTCAGTATCGCTGCCAGAGAAATTACGGGGTGGTGATCACCGGTGGTCTGCCAACCTACGACCATACCTTTGCGACCGACGATCCACTCGGTAACAGCGCATTACCGAACTGGGACGGTATCAGCAGTAACGATGGTGCCAACCGTTTTGGCGACAACGAGGGCGATACCCTGTTCCTGGATGACATCGCCAAGTTCGCCTTCGACATCGACATGCGCTCCACGGGAACCGATGCCACGGGCAAAAGCTGGGACGCCGTGGATTTTCCCAAGCAAAACATGAATACCTATACCGTGGGTTTCACCGTGGCAAACCAGATGTTGGCGGACGCTGCGACCTACGGACAGGGAAGGTACTATCAGGCGACTGATGGCACGGGACTGAACAGTGCACTTTCTTCGGCTTTGAGCGACATCACCTCCAAGGCCGGATCAGGTGGCAGCGGCGTTACCAGCGGCACGACCCTGACCAGCAACTCAGCCTACTTCCAGACCAGCTACGACCCCAAGGACTGGCGCGGCACCATCAAGTCCTTTGGCTTCACGTCGGCGGGCGCGGTTAACACGGCCGCGGTGCTGTGGACGACCGACACCACCATCGTGCCCGGCGCCACCGCGCCGACCTATCAGTCCTGGAACACGCAGACCAACGCCGCCGTCACCCTGGCCTACGGCAATTTTTCCCCAACCCAGCAGACCACCCTCAGCCAGAGCTTGCCCACCGGTATCACCGGCAGCGATCTGGTGGAATGGAGTAAGGGCACCAACAAAACCGGGTTGAAAGCGCGCAGCGTATTGCTCGGCGACATCATCAATTCGCCTCTTGTGCTGGCCGCGCCCACGGACAAAACCGCTTCCGATCTGGTGAACGACACCACCTACAGCACCTACCTGGCCACCAAAGCCGCCAACATGAATGCCAGCCTGGTGGTGAACGCCAACGACGGTTTTGTGAACGTCATCAACTCGGTCAACGGTGCCAGGCGCTACGCCTACATGCCCTCCAGTGTGCTGCCATCATTGCGCTACATCGCTGATTCCACCTACATCAACGGGGTGAGCCACAAGTTTCTGGTCGATGGCCAGGTCGGTGTGTTCGATGCCCAGATCAACAGCGCCTGGAAAACCCTGGCGATTGGTGGAACAGGGGCGGGAGGCAAAACCTTCTATGCGCTGCAACTGTTCGACGCATCGGCCGGCAACGTGACTAACGCGTTGTGGGAAATCAGCGCGCCGGCCACAGCCAATACGGCGAACGTTTTCAATGATCTGGGTTATGCCTATGCGCGCCCCGAAGTGGCACGCTTGGCCGATGGTCGATGGGCCGCGTTCATCTCCAACGGCTATGGCAGCAACTCCGGGGTGGCAGCACTTTATGTGGTGGATATCCGCGACGGCTCGCTGATCAAGAAAATCGTGGTCGACAGTACGGAAACTACCAACGGCCTGTCATCGGTGAAGCTCAGGGTCAATTCGCAGAATGTGGTGCAGGCCGCCTATGGGGGTGACCTGAAAGGGCGGTTGTGGAAGTTCGACTTGAGTGGCACCACTGCCGACACCTGGGGTGTCGCGTTTTCCGGCAAGCCGTTGTTCACCACGGCGGGTGGCGCAGCCCAGCCGATTACCGCGCAACCGTTGCTGGCAGATCACGCGTCGGGCGGCAAGGAAGTGTTTTTCGGCACTGGCAAGCTCAATGAGAGCGCCGACAAGACCAACAAGGATCTACAGGCGTTCTACGCGGTATGGGATGCGGAGGGGGGCGCGGGGCAAATCACCGTTTCCAGCTTGCAGGCGCAGGCGGTGACTGGCGTGTTCTCTGGCAGCAGCGGGCAATTCATTACCACCAGCCAGAATGAGGTGACCTATCCGGCAAAGAAAGGCTGGTACTTGCCGCTGGTCTACAACAACGTACTGACCGGGGAGCGGGTGATCAATCAGGCCAGTCTGGTGGCAGGGCGAATCGTTTTTACCACGGCCAGTATGGATACCGTTGACCCCTGTGCCGGCTTCGGCTCTGGCAAACTGGTCGAACTCGATGCGTTCAGCGGTAAGATGCTCAACTATGCGGTACTCGACACCAATGCTGACGGGGTGGTCGACAGCACTGACACGATTTCCAGCGGGGTGATCTTCACCGGTGGGATCCCGACCCTGAATGCGGTCGTCAATGACGCATCCCGCAAGATTGTGAACGACTCCGGCGGTGGCGTGACCACTCTGGTGGAAAAATCCGGTGGCGGCAGCGGCCGTCGCATCATGTGGCGACAAATACAGTAAGTGAGAGTGAGGCATGCGCAGATCCAATCGAGGTTTTACCCTGATCGAAATCATGATCGTGATTGCGATCATCGGGATCGTCATCACCATCGGCTACCCGAGCCTCACCGAGTACGTGAAAAAAGGCCGCCGTACTGAAGTGGCCAGTCTGCTTTCCGAGCAGGCGCAGATCCTTGAGCGTTTCTATTCGAAAAATAATGTCTACACCAACGCCACCGGCCTGAGTGCCGGTAATGATTTCTACACCATTACCCCGACCCTGACCGATCAGACCTTCCTGCTGACGGCAACACGCAAGACCGGTTCGACCATGGCGAGCGACAAGTGCGGTGATTTCACGCTCACCAACACCGGTGTCAGAAGCATGGTCAATGCAACATCCGGCCTGACCACCAGGGATTGCTGGGGTCGCTGAGTTTCTTTTTCGGGCGCCCATTGCGCCTCTGTCTATCTAACGGTTGGATCAGAACATGAGCAGGCAACAGCAAGTGGTGATTGTCGGCGGCGGGGTGATTGGCCTGCTGACGGCGTTCAATCTCGCGTCCGAAGTGCAGAGCGTTGTGCTGCTGGACCGCTCGAATGTCGGTCAGGAGTCATCCTGGGCCGGCGGCGGGATTGTCTCGCCGCTCTACCCGTGGCGCTACAGCCCGGCGGTCACTGCGTTGGCTCATTGGTCCCAGGATTTTTATCCACAGCTGGCGGAGCGCCTGTTCGCCGCCACCGGTGTCGATCCTGAAGTGCATACCACCGGATTGTACTGGCTGGACCTGGACGATGAGGCCGAAGCGCTCGCCTGGGCCGAACGGGAAAAACGTCCGCTACGGGCTGTGGATATCTCGGCGGTACACGATGCGGTGCCGGTATTGGGAGCCGGTTTTTCACGGGCGATCTACATGGCCGATGTGGCCAATGTGCGTAACCCGCGGCTGGTGAAATCCCTGAAGGCAGCGTTGCTGGCGCTGCCGAATGTGACAATTCATGAGCAATGCGAGGTCAGCGGATTTATCCGTGAAGGGGCCGCAGTGCTCGGGGTACAGACCTCGGTGGGTGCCATTGCGGGTGATGAGGTGGTTCTGACGGCTGGGGCCTGGAGCGGTGACTTGTTGAAAAGGCTGGGCCTGGAGCTGCCGGTCGAACCGGTCAAAGGCCAGATGATTCTCTACAAGTGCGCGGCGGACTTCCTTCCGAGCATGGTGCTGGCCAAGGGGCGTTATGCCATTCCTCGGCGCGACGGGCACATTCTGGTCGGCAGTACGCTTGAGCATGAAGGCTTCGACAAGACGCCGACCGACACGGCACTGGAAAGCCTGAAGGCCTCGGCGGTGGAGTTGATTCCTGCGCTGGCGGATGCCGAGGTGGTGGGGCATTGGGCCGGATTACGTCCTGGGTCGCCGGAAGGCATTCCCTATATCGGTCGGGTACCGGGATTTGACGGGCTCTGGCTCAACTGCGGGCACTACCGCAACGGGTTGGTGCTGGCACCGGCCTCCTGTCAGTTGTTTGCAGATGTGATGCTGGGGCGGGCGCCGATTATCGATCCTGCACCGTACGCGCCGACCGGGCGTATTTGACCGTATGATCTTTGTTGTCGGTCGGATCGCGAAGGGGCCCTCAATCCAGGCCCAATTTCTTGAGCCGGTAACGCATCGACCGAAATGACAGATTCAATCGCTGGGCCGCTGCTGTGCGGTTCCAGCGGGTTTCTTCCAGGGCCTGGAGGATGAGTTTGCGTTCGATGTTTTCCAGATAGGCTTCCAGATTGTCGATCTGTGTCAGGTCCGGCATGCTACTGTCCGGATTACAGTTGCCTTCGGCCAGTCGCAGGTCGCCGGCTTCGATCTGTTTGTTCTCGCACAGGGTGTGAGCCCGCTCCAGCATGTTCTCCAATTCCCGTACATTGCCTGGAAATCGATAGCTTTTCAGAGCATCGATGGCTTGGGGGTGGAGTGATGCGACGGGTTGGCCAGTGCCAGCCGCCAGCCGCTTGAGTACGTGGCTGGCCAGCAATTCAATGTCGTCGCGGCGTTCGCGCAAGGGCGGCACCCGTAGCTCGATCACGTTCAGACGGTAGTACAAGTCCTGGCGAAAGCGTTCGGCGGCAACTTCGGCATTGAGGTCTTTGTGGGTGGCGCAGAGGATGCGCACATCAACCACGGTTTCCTGTTGCCCACCGATGCTGCGAACGGCTTTTTCCTGAATCGCCCGCAGCAGTTTGACCTGCATCGCCAGCGGCAGGTCAGCCACTTCGTCGAGGAACAACGTACCGCCATTGGCGGCCTGGAACAGCCCGGGTTTGTCTTCGATGGCGCCGCTGAAACTGCCCTTGCGATGGCCGAAAAATTCACTTTCCATCAATTCCGACGGAATCGCCCCGCAGTTCACCGGCACGAACGGTCGGCTGGCACGCGGGCCTTGGTCGTGGATCAGTCGGGCGACCAACTCCTTGCCGCTGCCGGACTCGCCGCTGATGTACACCGGAGCCTGGCTGCGGGCCAGTTTATCGATCTGTTTGCGCAGACTGCGCATCGGCAGTGAGTCGCCCAGCAGCCGACGGTCGATGGCACTGCTGGCGCCGCCAGGCGCCGGCAAACTCAGGGCGCTGATGACCAGTTCGCGCAGGCGAGTGAGGTCGACCGGTTTGGTCAGGAAGTCAAAGGCCCCGGCCTTGAGGGCATTGATTGCCGTCTCCAGGCTCCCGTAGGCGGTGATCATCGCCACCGGCACTTGTGCATAGCGCTGCTGGATATGCTGCACCAGCGCCAGACCGGTGCCGTCGGGCAGGCGCATGTCGGTCAGGCACAGGTCGAAGGTATCCCGAGCCAGCAGCGCCTGCGCTTCTGCGAGGTTGCGCGCGCTGAAGGTGTCGAGTTTCATCCGTCCCAGGGTGATTTCCAGGAGTTCGCGGATATCCGGCTCGTCGTCAACGATCAGGATTTTTTGCCGTGGGCTCATGTTCAACTTTGTTTCCGTCCGTGAGCAAAGGTGATGCGAAAGCAGCCGCCGCCTTGGCGTGATATGAAGTCTAGGCGGGCTTGATTGCTTTCGCACAGCTCACGGGACAGATAAAGCCCCAGGCCAGTACCCTGGCTGCCGGTGGTGAAGAACGGTTCGAACAAGTGCGTGCGCTGGTCCGGTGCCACGCCGGGGCCATCGTCAAGGACTTCAAGGGTCGGCAACAGGCTGTCCGGGTCGACAAACAGCTCGAGCCAGGCCTGCGCCTGATCGTGCTTCAGGGCGCTATGGCGCCAGGCATTGCGCAACAGATTATCGAGAACCTGGGTCAGCTGATTCGGATCCATCAGGGTTTTGAAGTCTCCCGACCCGATGTGCAGGTGAATCTGTTGACGTTCGGTCATCCCTTCGCGGGTTTCGGCGACGAAGTGTTCCAGCCACGGTCGCAAATCAAGCCGTTGCGGCACGGTTTGCTGGCGGCGGGACAGTTGCAGGACGTTTTCGATTACTCGATTCATTCGCTGAGAGTGGTCTTGAATAATCTGTGTCAGACGCCGATCCGCGCCGTTCAGTTCCTCGGATTCGTGCAGTAACTGCGCGGCATGACTGATGGCGCCCAGTGGATTGCGGATCTCATGGGCAATACCGGCGGTCAGGCGACCGAGGGCGGCAAGTTTCAGTTGCTGGGCCTGTTGGGCGATTTGGGCAAGGTCTTCGAGAAAGACCAGCGTCTGGTGATGCGGGCTTTGGTCCAGGGCAATGAAGCTCGGTTGCAGTTCTAGCCCATTGCTGGCGATTTTCAGGCTTTGCGGGCGTAAAGTCGGATTGTTGCACCACAGTTGGAGTCGTTCGACCAACGGCATCGAATGATCGTCGATCAACTGGCCCTCCAGTTTTTCCTGCCCCAGCAAGGTCAAGGCGCTGTGGTTGGCCAGTTGTACCCGTCGCTGGTCGTCGAGTACCAGAATGCCCGTGCGCATGCGTTGCAGGATCAGTGCGTTGAGTGCTTCGAGGCCGAGCACTTCGCTGGCCCGCTGCTCGGCCAGGGTTTCGCTGACTTCCAGTCGTCGAATCAAGCCTTGCACCAGCAATGCCGCGGCAAAACACAGGGCGCCGAGGGTGCCGACTTGCAGGTAATCGCTGGGGGTGGTGGGGTGGCTGAAGCTCAGCAGGAAGCTCAAACCCACAATGCCAAGGGCGCCGATTGCTGCGATCAGCAAGCCGACTCGCTCGCGCAGCAGGGTATTGCTGATGGCCACCGACACGATCAGCAAGTTGCCTATAGCGCTGGGCACTCCCCCCGCGGCGTAGAACAGGCCGCACAACAGCAGGACATCGACCAGCGCCAGGGGCCAAACAATTGCGCCGGGCGCCGGGTGTTCTCCAGAAAGACCACCAGCAGGATATTCAGCACCAGGTACAACCAGCTGCCATTGCGCAGCAGGTCGTCATCGGCGAACCTCAGCAACCGGTTATCCATGTTGCTGGAGATCAACAGCACCAGGGTGATGCCGATGCTTAAGCGGTAGAGGTGATAAAGACGCAGCAGTCGCTGGGCCTGTTTGTTGCCGGGACTGGAGGTCTCAGCGATCACTGGAGCCAGGGCCTTGCTCAAGGTGAGCCTGGCTGCAATACCACTGCTGTTGAAGCCTCAGCGCGCGGTCGCGGGGCAGGTGCACGCCACAATGAGCACAGCGGACCATGGGCGGGGCATCTTGCTCGCGCGGTGTATTGGCGCCCGAGGTCGGGCCCTTGAACTTGCGCCAGAACCATACCGCAGCGGCAATCAGGGCGATCCAGAACAATAAACGAAGCATGGTGAGCTGCTTTTTGACGAGTGAATTGGCAGTTTAGCCAAGGACATGGCAGGCGCACAGCCTAAATAAAGCGCGGCAATAAAAAAGGCAGCTGCAAAAGCAGCTGCCTTACGCGAGGCTTCAGGGGTGACTTGACGCGTTATCAACCCTTTTGGGTCACTCGGGTTTGAAGCCTGGTTTTCCGTTGGATGCTCGCCAGGCTTTAATGGCTTTTAATACGCCAGCGGGGCTGTCTTCAACGCCTTCTTCCGGGTAGTACAACACTCCTGTGCCGTTTGGGTGTTCTGAAGTGGATACGATGTTGTCAACAATGGCGTCATGCTCCTCCTCCGAAGAAAATCCTCCTTGGAATAAGCGATTTATCAGGCTCACATATTCGGATTCTGTGTATTCTTCAAATTTGTCTTTAAGGTTCATATCGTATTTCTCCTTTCTTAGAGTGGGTTTCGATGTGTTGTTTTGGTGTTAGCACGCGAAGATTATTTATATCGTAGACCGAGCCTCCTTCACTGATTGGCTTGATATGGTGAATCTCATACTTTTTCCGTCCACCCACTTGCTCTGAGGGGATTGCACTTGGCGATAAACCATCTCTCATATCAATTTTGTTAAGTTGGCTGAACTGATCCATCAGGAGTTGCTCATTTGCTACCGTCTTCCAGAAAACTCTGCGGAACGCATTAAAGTTCAAGAACTCCCTCCCTTGAAGTTTATCGGCAATGTTTGCAGGTATTGGTGCACCTTCCGGAGTCGAAGCTGCCCCCAACCAATTTCCTGAAACCGACTGTCCGGTACCACTGACAACACCGGGTTCATTCCGCCGATCCCTGAACATCGTGTAAACAGGTGGCATACCCGACTCAATCGGGAATACCGTGATGAAGCCACCGAAGCTGATGAGATCCAGCTCGGGGAAACTGTCGATCCGACCTTTCAGAGCAGTGACAGTTGTACCGTTGTAAATGGCTACATTGGGTTCACTTGCAGGGAGGGAAGTTGACGAGCCGGCCGGCTTGACTATCGGAATCCATGTCATGCCAATGGATGGGGCATCCGGATCCCACGATCGGTAAACATTCAGCGCCGGGTCGAAAGTGGCAAGGCGCACTGGCACCCGGGAGGGCACTGCCACACTATTGGCTGCCGCAACAAAGAACTCGGTGGTGTTGCCTACAGTTCGCGTTCCCATCGCGACCGGCAGTTCGACATCCCCATTGACCAAGGCAATGGCATGCAGGTCAGAAAGTGTGTCGGGCGCGAGATCCGAGAGCGGAACGCTCAATGCATGCTGATCGTCAGAATTGTATGACTCGACCGTGAGGCTCCATTTGTGCAGGTTGTCGGGGACCAGATCCGACGTCGGCGGGAGGAGCATTTCGTGCCGGTCACTGTTACCCAATGACGAAGGAAACAGCAGCGCCGCGAACCCGACCAATACTGCGCTTGCCGATGCGGCGCCCACCGCACTGACGGTTGCGACAGCGCTCTGTAGCGCCGCCCTGATAGCCAAGGTAGTGGCCGGGTTGGTGGCGAGACGGCCGGCAGTCAGAGTAAATACGGGGCTGCTTGCCACTGCCGATCCCGAAATGGGGAATGGGCGACTGGCTTTGGCTGCATCCATGGCGGCGAAGAAATCGTCGAGGCTCTTGAGCCGCGCCTCCGCTTCTGCACGTCTCTTCTCCTTTGCCTGTTCACGCTCTTTCGCCTCTTTGGCTTTGCGCACGGCTTCAGCGGCTAATCGCTGCGCTTCTATCTGTGCTTCCCTGGCTTTACGTGCTGCCTCAGCGGCCAAGCGTTGCGCTTCTCGTTCTGCCTGATTCTGCACTTGTACCGCAGCCAGCCAGTTGAGCACCGTGACCTGCTGTTGATTCAGCATCTGGATAGTTTGGGTAAGCAGTCGTGCCTCGTAGGCTGCTTTGTACGAAGCAAGCCCAGCCTGAATCACTACGCTGTCGGGACCAAAATGCCGCTGCGACATCAAGGCCCTCACGTAGAACTCCTTCAATGGCCTGCCGAGAGGGTCTGCCCCGTAAAACATATTGGCGAGCGCGGTTTTCTGCTGGAGCTCGGCGGACTTGCGTATGAGTAGCGTATTGCGTACGCCCAACTCCCGAATGATTGCGTCAACAGGAGGAACCGGGGCAGTCGAACCTTCCAGTCTGGTAGCAGCCAGTTCGTGCTCAAGAGTTTGCGACAGATGAGCGGATTGAGCGTGATACTCCTGTTCAACTTCTTTAACCGCCTCCGCAATTTTGTTGATGCTTTGCGAGAGAATCTGTTGAGGTGCGAACTGGCCGGAGGGAGGGAGGTGTATTGAAGTTGCGGGAGCAGGGCTGATGCCGGGAGGGGCTATGGCTGTGGTATGTACAGCCTCGGTCAATTCAAATACGGGTGGTTTTTGCATATTCATATCCTTTTGAATGTGCGTTGTTAAAAGAGCTTCAAACGATCAGTTGTGTTGCGCCATATAACGTTACAGCACACCCGTCCGGTATGAGTCCGAGAGTGGTGTAAGGCGTTTCATATACTGGAGGAGGGCGTTTTCCACGAGGCGGGAATAAGGCAGGTAGATTCTTTTCGATAAAGGGAGTTTTCCCAGGTTATGCAGGGAAAACGCTGTCATGGATTGGCAAGGAAAGGAGGGCTAATCGATTGGAAAACGCCCACAAAAAAGGGAGATCCGAAGATCTCCCTTTTTCTCACTCAGCGCGATCAGTCGAACAGGCCGAAGGTCATGTGACTGAACCAGGAACGGTCGGTGTTGCTGGACTCGGGTTCCGGTTCTTCGATCACATCGCCGTGTTCATCTTTAGGCTTGAGCTCGTTCGGGATCGCGTCCTTGGCGTCCTGGAACTGCTTCTGCACGTCCTGGTTGGCGCGGGTTTCACCCGGCGGCAGCGGCGGACGGGATTCGATCAGGCCCAGGGTGGCCTTGCTCAACCACGAACGGTTGTCGGCTTCGGCTACCGATGGCACGAACTGACCGTCCACCAGGCTCGGGTGGTTCGGGTAGTTGAGTTTCAGGGTTTCGAGGCTGGTCGCGGCCAGTTCGTCCAGGTGCAGACGCTGGTAGGCTTCGGTCATCACCGCCAGGCCGTCACCGACCGATGGGGTTTCCTGGAAGTTTTCCACTACATAACGGCCACGGTTGGCGGCGGCAACGTAGGCCTGACGGGTCAGGTAGTAGTCGGCAACGTGGATTTCGTAGGCCGCCAGCAGGTTGCGCAGGTAAATCATGCGCTGCTTGGCGTCCGGTGCGTAGCGGCTGTTCGGGTAGCGGCTGGTCAGCTGGGCGAACTCGTTGTAGGAGTCGCGAGCGGCGCCCGGGTCACGCTTGGTCATGTCCAGCGGCAGGAAGCGCGCCAGCAGGCCGACGTCCTGGTCAAAAGAGGTCAGGCCCTTGAGGTAGTAGGCGTAATCGACGTTCGGGTGCTGCGGGTGCAGACGAATGAAGCGCTCGGCGGCGGATTTCGCAGCCTCAGGCTCGGAGTTCTTGTAGTTGGCGTAGATGAGCTCGAGTTGAGCCTGATCGGCGTAGCGACCGAACGGATAACGCGACTCCAGGGCCTTCAGCTTGGCTGTGGCGGCGGTGTAGCTATTGTTGTCCAGATCGTGCTGAGCCTGCTGGTACAGCTCGACTTCGCTCAGGTTTTCGTCTACGACTTCCTTCGATGAGCAAGCAGCGGTCAATGCGAGGATGGCGATCAGCAGCAGGTGTTTCACTTGCATGGCGGCTTGCGTCCCTATGACGGCCGCTGTCTTGGGCGGGGCCGTCCTGTTATGATGAGTGCCCCGTTGAAAAGCCTCGGGGCAAAAGACGCCGTATTTAACCACAAGCGCGCAGCCGAAACCAAAGGCTGTGCCGACGCCTAGTCTGAGCATGTCCGATAAAATTGAACTTCGCGCAGAGGTGCCGTCCGAATTGGGCGGCCAACGCCTCGATCAAGTCGCCGCACAATTATTCGCTGAGCACTCGCGCTCGCGCCTTTCCGCCTGGATCAAAGACGGCCGCCTGACTGTGGATGGGGCGGTTATCCGCCCGCGAGACATCGTTCATGGTGGCGCCATCCTTGAGTTGACTGCCGAGCAGGAAGCTCAGGGCGAATGGATCGCTCAAGACATCGAGCTGGACATCGTCTATGAAGATGACGACATCCTGGTGATCAACAAGCCTGCGGGCCTGGTGGTGCATCCGGCCGCCGGTCACGCCGACGGTACCTTGCTCAACGCCTTGCTGCACCACGTGCCGGACATCATCAATGTGCCCCGCGCCGGTATCGTGCATCGCCTGGACAAGGACACCACCGGTCTGATGGTGGTGGCCAAGACCATTCAGGCGCAGACACAGCTGGTCACGCAATTGCAGAGCCGCAGTGTCAGCCGGATCTACGAATGCATCGTGATTGGTGTGGTGACGGCCGGCGGCAAGATCAACGCGCCGATCGGTCGTCACGGCCAGCAACGCCAGCGCATGGCTGTGATGGAAGGTGGCAAGCAAGCCGTCAGCCATTACCGTGTACTTGAGCGTTTCCGCTCCCACACTCACGTGCGGGTGAAGCTGGAAACCGGTCGTACGCACCAGATTCGTGTGCACATGGCGCACATCAACTACCCGTTGGTCGGAGACCCTGCCTACGGCGGTCGCTTCCGTATTCCGCCGGCTGCCAGTGTGACCATGGTCGAATCCCTGAAGAATTTCCCGCGTCAGGCGCTGCATGCGCGATTCCTGGAGCTGGATCATCCGACCACCGGTAAACGCATGAGCTGGGAATCACCGCTGCCGGACGACTTCGTCTGGTTGCTGTCGCTGCTCAAGCAAGACCGCGAGGCGTTCATCGGATGAGTGACTGGCTGATTCCCGACTGGCCTGCGCCTGCTGGGGTGAAAGCCTGCGTTACCACCCGTGCGGGCGGCGTCAGTCTGGCGCCGTTCGACAGCCTCAACCTGGGCGATCATGTTGACGACAGCCCTGAAGCCGTCGCCGAAAACCGCCGTCGCCTCACCGATCATTTCTCGATTCAACCGGCCTGGTTACAGCAGGTTCACGGCATTGCCGTCGCTCATGCTGACCCAGGCCGGGTAGTCACTGCCGACGCCAGTTGGACGGCAACCCCCGGTATTGCCTGCGCGGCGATGACCGCCGATTGCCTGCCAGCGCTGTTTTGCGACCGTGCCGGCACTCGCGTAGCGGCGGCCCATGCCGGCTGGCGTGGATTGGCGGCGGGCGTGCTGGAAGCAACCCTCGACAATCTGGCTGTGCCACCCGCCGAAGTGCTGGTCTGGCTCGGCCCGGCCATTGGCCCACAAGCCTTTGAAGTCGGCCCCGAAGTGCGCGAAACCTTCGTCCGGCAATTGCCCGAAGCCGATAAAGCCTTTATACCGAGCCAGAATGCTGGCAAGTTCATGGCCGACATTTATGAGCTGGCGCGTTTGCGTCTGGCCGCTCGTGGTGTCACCGCTGTGTATGGCGGTGGTTTCTGCACGGTGACCGATCCACGTTTCTTTTCTTACCGCCGCAGCTCACGCACCGGCCGGTTTGCCTCCCTCATCTGGCTCGAACTCTAGACTTCTCTGATCTGCATCAACTGTACGCCGCTTGAATCTTCCAGAATCGACCACATCTATAGCGGTATCTGGCAGGTTTCTTCATTCGGGATGTTTATAGGTCCGGCCTGCTCAAAAGGAAGGTGACCCCATGCGTATAGACCGTTTAACCAGCAAGTTGCAGTTAGCCTTGTCCGACGCCCAATCCCTGGCTGTCGGCCTCGATCATCCGGCCATTGAGCCGGCGCATTTGATGCAGGCCATGCTTGAACAACAGGGTGGTTCGATCAAACCCCTGTTGATGCAAGTGGGTTTCGACGTCAACAGCTTGCGCAAAGAGCTGACCAAAGCGCTCGATCAGTTGCCGAAAATCCAGAATCCGACCGGCGACGTGAACATGTCGCAGGATCTGGCGCGTCTGCTCAACCAGGCCGATCGCCTGGCCCAGCAGAAGGGCGACCAATTCATCTCCAGCGAACTGGTGCTGCTCGCCGCCATGGACGAGAACAGCAAGCTGGGCAAGTTGCTGCTCGGCCAGGGCGTGAGCAAGAAAGCCCTGGAAAATGCGATCAACAATCTGCGCGGCGGTGAGGCCGTCAATGACGCCAACCACGAAGAGTCGCGTCAGGCGCTCGACAAATACACCATCGACCTGACCAAACGCGCCGAAGAAGGCAAGCTCGATCCGGTGATCGGCCGTGACGATGAAATTCGCCGCACCATTCAGGTCCTGCAGCGCCGTACCAAGAACAACCCGGTGCTGATTGGTGAGCCTGGCGTGGGTAAGACCGCCATCGCCGAAGGCCTGGCTCAGCGCATCATTAACGGTGAAGTGCCGGATGGTCTGAGAGGCAAACGCCTGTTGTCCCTGGACATGGGGGCACTGATTGCTGGTGCCAAATACCGGGGCGAGTTCGAAGAACGCCTCAAATCCCTGCTCAACGAACTGTCGAAGCAGGAAGGGCAGATCATTCTGTTCATCGACGAATTGCACACCATGGTCGGTGCCGGCAAGGGCGAAGGCTCGATGGACGCCGGCAACATGCTCAAACCGGCATTGGCTCGCGGTGAGCTGCATTGTGTGGGTGCGACGACGCTCAACGAGTATCGCCAATATATAGAGAAGGACGCGGCCCTCGAACGGCGCTTCCAGAAAGTGTTGGTGGACGAGCCGAGCGAAGAAGACACCATCGCCATTCTGCGTGGCCTGAAAGAGCGTTATGAGGTTCACCACAAGGTGGCGATCACCGACGGCGCAATCATCGCCGCGGCCAAGCTCAGTCATCGCTACATCACCGACCGTCAGTTGCCGGACAAAGCCATCGACCTGATCGACGAAGCAGCCAGCCGCATCCGCATGGAGATCGATTCCAAGCCAGAAGTGCTGGACCGTCTGGAACGTCGCCTGATTCAGCTGAAGGTGGAATCCCAGGCGCTGAAGAAAGAAAGCGACGACGCGGCGAAGAAACGTCTGGAAAAACTGCAGGAAGAAATCGCCCGTCACGAGCGTGAGTATTCGGATCTGGAGGAAATCTGGAACTCGGAAAAAGCCGAAGTCCATGGTTCGGCGCAGATCCAGCAGAAAATCGAACAGTCCCGTCAGGAACTGGAAGCCGCACGCCGTAAAGGCGACCTGAACCGCATGGCCGAGCTGCAATACGGAGTGATCCCGGACCTGGAGCGCAGCCTGCAAATGGTCGACCAGCACGGCAAGAGCGAAAACCAGTTGTTGCGCAGCAAGGTGACAGAAGAAGAGATCGCTGAAGTCGTGTCGAAGTGGACCGGCATCCCCGTGGCGAAAATGCTCGAGGGCGAGCGCGAAAAACTGATGAAGATGGAAAGCCTGCTGCACCAGCGTGTGATCGGTCAGGACGAAGCGGTGATCGCCGTCTCTAACGCGGTGCGGCGTTCCCGTGCCGGGTTGTCCGATCCGAATCGCCCGAGCGGCTCTTTCATGTTCCTCGGCCCGACCGGTGTCGGTAAAACCGAGCTGTGCAAGGCGCTGGCCGAGTTCCTCTTTGATACTGAAGAGGCGATGGTGCGGATCGACATGTCCGAGTTCATGGAGAAGCATTCCGTGGCTCGTCTGATCGGCGCGCCACCAGGCTACGTGGGCTATGAGGAGGGCGGTTACCTGACCGAGGCGGTGCGTCGCAAGCCTTACTCGGTGATCCTGCTGGATGAGGTCGAGAAGGCCCACCCGGACGTGTTCAACATCTTGCTGCAAGTGCTTGAAGATGGCCGTTTGACCGATAGCCATGGCCGCACAGTGGATTTCAAAAATACTGTGATCGTCATGACCTCCAACCTGGGTTCGGTGCAGATCCAGGAGCTGGTAGGGGATCGCGAAGCGCAGCGTGCGGCGGTGATGGATGCGATTTCCACGCACTTCCGTCCGGAGTTCATCAACCGGGTCGACGAAGTGGTGATCTTCGAGCCATTGGCTCGTGATCAGATCGCCGGCATTACCGAGATCCAGTTGGGTCGCCTGCGTAGCCGCCTGACCGAGCGCGAGCTCAAGCTTGAGCTGAGCCCGGAAGCGATGGATAAGTTGATCGCCGTCGGTTACGACCCGGTCTATGGCGCACGGCCGCTCAAACGGGCGATTCAGCGCTGGATCGAGAACCCGTTGGCACAGCTGATTCTGTCGGGTCGATACATGCCTGGCGAGACTGCCAAGGGCACCGTGGAAAACGACGAAATCGTCTTCGTCTGATTCCCGGCGGCAGCAAATTGAAAGAGGCCTCGCATTGCGAGGCCTTTTTTTCGTTAGGCTGTTGAACTCAAAGGAAAAGGCTTGTAAAGTGCGCCCCGCAGTAAGTCACCCCGAGGGGTTTCTGCTCCCCAAGCAGGAATCTGAAATAAGTTGCAAATCATTAACTTGAAAGCAATTTAGGGGGTTGACAGAGGTGCTTAAGATTGTAGAATAGCGCGCCTCAGACACACGAACGCAGCGATGCGAACGGGTCGAAGAGGTGAAGCAAGCTTCACAGTTGTAAATTGAAATATGTAGTTCCGTGATAGCTCAGTCGGTAGAGCAAATGACTGTTAATCATTGGGTCCCAGGTTCGAGTCCTGGTCACGGAGCCAATTTCAAACCGGGGTATAGCGCAGTCCGGTAGCGCGCCTGCTTTGGGAGCAGGATGTCAGGAGTTCGAATCCCCTTACCCCGACCATTTTTGGGTCGTTAGCTCAGTTGGTAGAGCAGTTGGCTTTTAACCAATTGGTCGTAGGTTCGAATCCCACACGACCCACCATTTTTGAAACCGGTTAACGCTGGAATCGAATCTTAAGATCAGACGCCAAAAGCTCTGTTCGCAGAAGGCGCCTTTAAACGGGTGCCTTTTTTACCGGGGTATAGCGCAGTCCGGTAGCGCGCCTGCTTTGGGAGCAGGATGTCAGGAGTTCGAATCCCCTTACCCCGACCATATTAAAAATCCTCGTATCGAAAGATACGGGGATTTTTTTTGTCTGCGAAAAAACAGATCGCTTCAAGTCATCGTACAACTTGCCGATAACGAGCTAACGGGGCACACAGGGCCTCCACTCCAGCCAATAAAAACAAAGGCGCTCGTTATGTTTCTTCGTCAGCTGAATATTGCCCCTCGCGCCGCGCTGGGTTTTGCCATGATTGCGGTACTGGTGGCGTTACTCGGAATATTTGCACTGGGGCAGATGTCGAGTATTCGCGACAGTGAGGTGGCGGTGGAGAGCCAATGGCTGCCGAGCATTCGCGGCGGTGACGAGATCCGTGAGCTGATGCTGCGCATCCGTACCATTTCGCTGCGCATGGCCCTGGATCAGGACCCGAAGAACATCCCTCAGTACCGCAGTCAGATGGACACCCGCGACAAGGAGCTGAGCGACAGGATTGCCAGCTATGACAAGCTGGTCACCACGCCCGAAGGTCGGGAGTTGTATGACCAGTTCAAGAAAACCTTTGCCGCTTACCGATCGGGCATCGCCCAATCGTTCACGCTGGCGGAGCAGGGGCGCCGTGACGAACTCAGCAAACTGCTGCTGGTCGACATGAAGACCGTTGTCGATGGTTCGGGCAAACAGCTCAACGATCTGGCGGAACTGTTCACCCGGCAAGTGGCTGCCGAAAGCCAGAAATCCCAAGAGCACTATGCCAACTCCCGGATGATCGTCAGCCTGTTCATTGCCCTCGCGGCGTTGGCCACGATCGGCCTTGCAATGCTGCTGACCCGCAGCATCGTCAAACCTTTGGGAGAGGCCTTGAATGCCGCGCAAAGCGTAGCGCGAGGCGATCTGACTCGCTCCATCGAAACCCATGGTAACGATGAAGTGAGCCGCTTGCTCAAGGCGCTGGCGACCATGCAGCACAACCTGCGTGAAACTTTGCAGGGTATCAGCGGTTCGGCGGCGCAATTGGCGACGGCGGCCGATGAATTGAACGCGGTCACGCTCGACAGCACTCAGAACCTGCAACAGCAGAACAACGAAATTGAACAAGCCGCGACAGCTGTCACCGAAATGACCACGGCGGTGGAGGAAGTCGCGCGCAATGCGGTTTCTACCTCCGACGCCACACGCCAATCCAGTGAGTCGGCACACGTTGGCCAGGAGCGGGTCAGCGAAACCGTCAATGCCATTAGCGCCCTCGCCAGCGACGTGCAGACGACGGGCGGGTTGGTGCAATCGCTGGCCAACCAGTCCCAGGACATCGGCAAAGTACTGGATGTGATTCGTGCCATTGCCGAACAGACCAACCTGCTGGCCCTCAACGCGGCCATCGAAGCGGCCCGCGCCGGCGAAAGCGGTCGAGGTTTCGCGGTGGTCGCCGACGAAGTGCGCGCCTTGGCTTACCGCACGCAACAATCGACTCAGGAAATCGAACAAATGGTTCAGGGTATGCGCACTGGCTCAACCCAGGCGCTGGATTCCATGCAAGCCAGCTCCTCGCGGGCGGCCAGCACGCTTGCCTTGGCCGAGCGTGCGGGTGAAGCGTTGCAGACCATCACCGCTTCGGTTCACCAGATCCACGAACGCAATCTGGTGATCGCCAGCGCCGCCGAGGAACAGGCGCAAGTGGCCCGTGAGGTCGATCGCAACCTGGTGAACATTCGCGATTTGTCGGTGCGCTCCGCCGCCGGCGCTGACCAGACCAGCGCCTCGAGCCATGAGCTGTCGCAATTGGCCAATTCGTTGCGGACCATGGTCCAGCGGTTTCAGGTGTAAATCCGCCAGATGAAAAAAGCCCCGCTTCTCGACGGAGAAGCAGGGCCTGGTCTTGCGAGGCTTAGCTATTGTCTTTCAGGTGCTCGAACAAGCCCTTTGGCATTTTTTTGCCATTGGCTTCGTAGTTGGCTTTCACGTTATCGAACGCCTCTTGCTCCGAGATCTGACCATCGTGGTTGGTGTCGATCTTGTCGAAGTCGGCCTTGGGTGCCACTTTCAAGAACTCCGCCCGGGATACCTGGCCATCACCATCGGTGTCGGTCTTGGCCATCGAAGCATCGCCACACTTGCCTTCACCGCATTTGCCTTCAGGCGTTTTCACGACCTGTTCCGCCGACGCAAGCAGGTAGCCCTGAGTCAGAGGTTGCGAGGCGAACACGGAGCCGGACAACGTCATGCCGCCGGCCAGGACAGCGCCAAGCAGGCCAATGGTGTTTTTGCTGAGAGTAGTGGTACGGGACATTACAAATCTCCTGGGTTGCGCGACACAACCGTTCGATAAAGGACGCCACGTGAGCGCGGCGATGACCGAAGCAGACGCTGCCTTGCTCGGGTGTGGTCATTTAGCGGGTGTGGTGTATCGCTACTGTGTCGCGAAGGAGGGAGTTTGTAAGCGAAGGGATAGAATCGGGAGGAGGGATACAGTGAGACACACAAGTGCTCGAAAGCTGGATCGCGGTGCTCCATTCGCGGGCAAGCCTCGCTCGGGATTTGAGTCGGCCATGGAATTTATGTCCGACGTATAACCTGAGCGAGGCTTGCCCGCGAAGAGGCCCTAATTGACGCTGAAGATCTTAATGCAGTTTCAGCCGCGGCTCAGTCCCGCGGCCGATCTTGCTGCCCAGCATTAACATCGCCGTGCGGAACGCGCCATACAATGCCATCTGGTGCATGCGATACAGCGACACATAAAACATCCGCGCCAGCCAGCCCTCGAGCATCACGCTGCCGGTGAGGTTGCCCATCAAGTTACCCACAGCCGAAAAACGTGACAGCGAGATCAGCGAGCCGTAGTCGGTGTACTTGTACTCCGGCAGTGTTTTGCCTTCGATCCGCAGTTTCAGCGATTTGGCCAGCAACGAAGCCTGCTGGTGCGCCGCCTGGGCGCGTGGTGGCACATTGCGTTCGGTGCCCGGTTGTGGGCAGGCCGCGCAGTCACCGAAGGCGAAAATGTTCTCGTCTCGGGTGGTTTGCAGGGTCGGCAGCACGTGCAGCTGATTGATGCGGTTAGTTTCCAGGCCATCGATGTCCTTGAGGAAACCCGGCGCACGAATCCCGGCGGCCCAGACTTTCAGGCTGGCCTTGATCACATGACCGTCGGCGGTAATCAGGCTGTCTGCGGTCACTTCACTGACCGCGGCATTGGTCATGACGTTGACCCCGAGTTTCTCCAGGGTTTTATGCACAGGCCCGCCGATGCGCTCCGGCAGGGCCGGCAATACCCGTGGCCCGGCTTCGATCAGGGTGATATGCATGTTTTCCGGCTTGATCCGGTCCAGGCCGTAAGCCGCCAGTTCATGGGCGGCGTTGTGCAGCTCCGCGGCCAGTTCGACCCCGGTGGCGCCGGCGCCGACGATGGCCACGCTGATCTGCTGCACCGTGTCGGTTTGCCCGGCGTGGGCGCGCAGGTAGTGATTGAGCAGTTGCTGATGGAAGCGCTCGGCCTGTTTACGGGTGTCGAGGAACAGACAATGCTGCGCAGCGCCCTGGGTGCCGAAGTCGTTAGTGGTACTGCCGACGGCAATCACCAACGAGTCGTAAGGCACTTCACGCGCCGGTACCAGTTCCAGACCGGCCTCGTCATAGGTGGCGGCCAACTGGATTCTTTTCTGCGTACGATCGAGCCCGCTCATGCGCCCCAGCTGGAACTCGAAGTGATTCCATTTTGCCTGGGCAACATAGTTGAGTTCGTCTTCGGAAGAGTTCAGGGAACCTGCCGCCACTTCGTGCAACAACGGCTTCCAGATGTGGGTCAGGTTCGCGTCGACCAGCATCACGCTGGCCGTGCCGCGCTTGCCCAGAGTCTTACCCAGACGGGTAGCCAACTCCAGACCGCCGGCGCCGCCGCCAACGATGACAATACGATGAGTCATGGGGATATCTCGCAAGGCTAAAAGAAATCGGTGCAATTACCCGAGCGAGCGCAATGCTGCTCATAGCGTCAGATAACTGATAAGTCGGCTCAACAGGCCTAAACCCATGGTCACTGCCAACACCACCACCAGGAGCATCCACGGCCGGAAGGGCCGGCGCTCGACTTGGTGCTGGGACAGGTTCAGGTACTCTTCGACATGCTTCTGGTCGTCGGGGTTCAGGCGGCTGGTCATAAAGGCCTCGTCAGGTAGACGTTGCTGAATGTGTAGACGCTACAGCGCGCAGCGATGTTGCGAATTATCCGGTGTGGAACGGAGCATAGTCGCTGGCTGGAATGGCAAAGGACTCGACTTTGTAACACTCGGCGACCCACTCCTGCAACGGACTCACAGGCTGATCCCGACATCGAAGACGATGCTGCGACCCAGGTTGCTGCGCAGGAAATCCGGGGCCTCCGGGTGCGCGAATAACACTCGGGCGAAGGTCGGGCCGACCAACGACAACGAGCGCCAGCCCTGGCGCAGGTATTCGGTCGGTGGTGGAAAGTGGCTGTTGAGGTCCAGCACTTCGCGCTTGAGGCTGGCGAAGGCGATGATGTCCAGCTCCCCCAGGTCCATGCCGCGCTCTTTGTAGTTATGCGCTTTTTTGCGCAAGGTCGGCGCCAGTCTCAACAGAAATTCATTGGCCGGGATGCGTCGGGGCTTGGCCTCACGGCGCACCAACTGGCTCAGGGAAAACGCGCTGCGCCGACGTTGCAGCTCGTCGCGCCATTCATCGTTGAGGCGCCGGCCCTCGTCGAGTACGAAGAACACCTCGAAATTCGCCTCACGGAACAGCACGTCCGGCGGTTCCCCGGCGGGGGCGAATTCGTCGGCGCGATAGGGAATGTTCAGACCCTGCAGCAGGCGCTGGCAAACCCAACGCTCACGCTCCCATTTGCGGGCATTGGAGAGGAACGTGTTGGCTTGCTCGGCCGCAATGGTCAGCAGGCGTAAATAATCTGAGTCATCCATAGGCCCAAGCTTAGCGTTCAAATGTGACCTGAATAAATAAAATCCTTCAGGAGAGGGGAAAGCTTCCCCCGCTTTTCCCTGGCATGCCTATGGGCGTTCACGCGGCTGTAGCTGGTCTAAATTGTGCTTTATGACATCCATTACCGCTGCGGTCATCACCGAGGTGGAGACACCGAACATCAGGATGCCATTGGCTGCCTCCAATGGGCCAAGCATACGCCAGCGCGAGGACATGACGATATCGCCGTAGCCCAGCGTGGCGAAGTTGACCGCTGAGTGATACAGCGCGGTGGCAAACGCGTCGAATTCACCGAGCAGCATGAACAGCGCGGCCCAGATGGCGATTTGCACGAAATTACCGAGCAACATCAGCAGCATCACCATCGATAACAATGAAATATTCAACCATTGCGATTCACGATCTGGCTGGACATGTCTGAAATGCACGTAATGACGCAGGCATATGGTCACGAAAACAGCTTGCAGTAGCAGGCAAAACAGCATCACGGGGAGGCCGGCCAGCAGATTCAATAGCATGGGAATATCCTCGGCATCGGTGTCAGGTCTGTCCCTGGTTGTCGGGCCCGGGTTCTTGTGCTTGATCCTCCACCCATTGCCAGAACAGCCGATAGCCGACCGCAAGTATCACCGGGCCGATAAACAAACCGAGGATGCCGCTCGTGACCATACCTCCCAAAGCACCGATCAGCACCACAGGCATCGGCACATCGACACCACGACCCAGCAGCAACGGTTTGAGGACGTTATCGACCAATCCTGCGATGAAAACATAGATTGCAAACGCAATGGTCGCCGTACTGGCACCTTCATTCGCGAAAACAAAGGCGATGACCGGAAGGGTAATCAGGGTGGCCGGTAATTGCATGATGCCCAGAAGCAGTACCGCCAAGGCGAGCAGACCTGCGCCGGGGACGCCCATGAACACAAAGCCGATGCCCACCAGTAACATCTGGATGAAGGCGATGCCGACCACCCCCAATGCCACTGCACGGATGGTAGCGGTGCACAGATCGGCGATTTTTGGCCCTTTGGCTGGACCACAGAAACGCGAAACGATCTGCACTGCGCTACGGTGGCCACTTTCGCCATAGGCTAAAAAAATACCGGCAATAATCAGGGCAGCAATGAATAAAAGGAGCCCCATGCCGACACCCGCAAGCTTGCTCAGCAGGGCGAGGCTGACGCCTTTGATTTGCGGTAAGAACTTGTGCATCAGATCTGGCAGGTTGGTGACGGCTTGCATCCATAAGCCATGAAGAGGTTTCCCCACGATCGGCCAACCGGCAATCGCATCGGACGGAGGGGGAATTTGGAAGCTGTCACTTTTGACCGTACTCATCGCCCGCTCCAAGGAATCTGCAAGCGAGGTTCCCAACAAATAGACAGGCACCATAAGGATACCGATGGCGATCAACACGATCAGCGTCGCCGTGATCCCATCCTTATTCCCCAGCATGCCTTTGAACCTGATTTGCAATGGGTAGAGGGTGATTGCCAGGATCAGCGACCACAGCATCAGATGGAGGAATGGGCTGAATATCTGAAAGCAGAACATCACCAGAACGGCAATCACTCCGGCACGAATCAATACATCGAGCAGACCTCGGGAAAAAACCTTCTCGGAAATGGACGTGGGAATCATTGATATTTCCTCCTGTAGATAGGAGCAAAGACATGAGCCGGGTACGTCCAGCATAGACGTGCTGACAATCACGTGTTCGGCCGCGCTCGCGACTGCCCGCAATGGCCGGTTTGCCTTTGTTCAGGGCACTGCACAAAACGGATAGCGATCTGCGCAAAGCGGATATTGCCTGGTACCCGGCGTCTCTACCCTCGGCTGTACGGACGTAAGCCGCTTTACCGACTCTTAAAAAAACAACAACAAGAGATAGATGCCATGCGCAAGATCAACGTACATGAGGTTATCGACAATGCACGATTCAATCGCTTTCACTGGATGGTGCTGTTCTGGTGTGCCCTGATCATTATTTTCGACGGTTACGATTTGGTGATCTACGGCGTGGTGTTGCCGATGCTGATGAAAGAGTGGGGGCTCAGTCCCCTGCAAGCCGGGGCGCTGGGAAGTTATGCGTTGTTCGGGATGATGTTCGGCGCGCTGTTTTTCGGCCCGCTGTCGGACAAGATCGGTCGCAAAAAAGCCATCACCCTGTGCGTGATGCTTTTCAGCGGTTTTACCGTGCTCAATGGTTTTGCCCGTAACCCCACCGAGTTCGGTCTCTGCCGGTTCATTGCCGGCCTGGGGATTGGCGGGGTGATGCCCAATGTTGTGGCGCTGATGAATGAGTACGCGCCAAAGAAAATCCGCAGCACGCTGGTGGCGATCATGTTCAGCGGCTACTCGGTGGGCGGCATGCTCTCGGCGGGGCTCGGCATCGTGCTGATCCCGAGTTTTGGCTGGCAGTCGGTGTTTTACGTGGCGTTGCTGCCGTTGCTGTTGTTGCCATTGATCATGTACTTCCTGCCCGAGTCGGTGGGTTTCATGCTGCGTCAGGGGCGCGATGACGAGGCGCGCAACATCCTGGAACGGGTTGACCCGGCTTACATCGCACACGCCGGCGATCAATTGCACATGAGCGAAGTGAAGGGCACTGGCACCCCGGTGTTGCAACTGTTCCGCGAGGGCCGTGCGCTGCGCACGCTGATGCTGTGGCTGGCATTTTTCTGCTGCTTGCTGATGGTCTACGCCTTGAGTTCCTGGCTGCCGAAACTGATGGCCAACGCCGGTTACAGCCTGGGCTCGAGTCTGTCGTTCCTGCTGGTACTCAACTTCGGTGCCATTTTCGGCGCAGTCGGCGGTGGGGTACTGGGTGACAAGCTCAACCTGCCTCGCGTGTTGGCGGTGTTCTTCATCATTGCTGCCGTATCGATCACTTTGCTTGGCTTCAACAGCCCGATGCCGGTGTTGTACCTGCTGATCGCCGTTGCCGGCGCCACCACCATCGGCTCACAGATTCTGTTATACGCCTGCGCCGCGCAGTTCTATTCCATGACCATTCGCTCCACCGGTCTGGGCTGGGCGTCGGGCATCGGCCGCAACGGCGCCATCGTCGGTCCGCTCTTGGGTGGTGTCTTGCTGGGGATCAGCCTGCCGCTACAACTGAACTTCATGGCGTTTGCCTTGCCAGGCGCAGTGGCCGCCCTTGCCATGACCGTGTTCGCCATCAGCAGTCAGCGCAGCGCCAAAGGTGCTGCCCAGACACTGGCGCCGACCAGCGCTTAAACCAGGCAGTGGCGGCGCGGCGTCATGCCGTGTCGCCTTGCCTGGTCACCCACACGATTTTTTCCGAACAAGAGCGGCCGGGCCCTGTGCCACGGATCGCCTGACGAGTCTTGCGGCGAGGTTCCATGAAAGCGTTATTCCAGGACTTTTCCCTGTCGGCCGCAGTCGCCGGATTCATCGCCACGGTGATTTCCTACGCCGGGCCCTTGGTGATCATTTTTCAGGCCGCCGAGACCGCGCACCTCTCGCGGGAAGTGTTGTCGTCCTGGGTCTGGGCGATTTCCATCGGCAGCGCCGTGCTCGGCATCGGTTTGAGCCTGCGCTACCGCGTCCCGGTGATCATCGCGTGGTCGGCACCGGGCTCGGCGCTGCTGGTGGCCCTGTTGCCGGGGATCTCCATGCCGGAGGCAGTGGGTGCTTATCTGGTCAGCAGTCTGATTATCTTTCTGGTCGGTGTGTCGGGGGCGTTTGACCGGATCATCGGCAAATTGCCCGCGGCGATTGCGGCGGCGATGCTGGCGGGGATTCTGTTCAGCTTCGGCACCGGGTTGTTCGTCTCGTTGCAAGGCAAACCGTTGCTGGTACTGGCGATGTTCGTCACCTACCTGGTCTGCAAGCGGGTGATGCCGCGTTATGCGGTGTTGATGGTGCTGCTGGTGGGCTGTTCGATTGCGTTACTCAGCGGTGATTTGCACCGCGAAGCGCTGGTGATCGGTTTGGCCACGCCGGTATGGATCACCCCCGCGTTCAGCCTGAGTGCAATCCTGAATGTCTCCTTGCCGCTGGTGATGGTGGCGCTGACCGGCCAGTTTGTTCCCGGCATGGCGGTGCTGCGCGCCAGCGGTTACTCAACGCCGGCTGGCCCGATCATTGCCAACAGTGCGTTGGGCACTGCGCTGTTGGCACCGTTCGGTTGTCACGGGCTGAATCTGGCGGCGATTACCGCGGCCATTTGTACCGGCCGCGAGGCCCATGAAGACCCGGGCAAACGCTATGTCGCCGGGGTCGTGGGCGGGTTGTGCTACCTGGTGCTGGGGATCTTCGGTGCCACGCTGGTTTCGTTGTTTTCGGCGTTCCCCAAGGAACTGATTGCGGCCCTGGCCGGGCTGGCGCTGTTCGCCGCGATAGGCGGGGCGCTGGCCGGCGCAATGGCGGTGCCGAGTGATCGCGAAGCCGCACTGGTGACCTTTCTCACCACCGCTTCGGGCATGTCGTTGTTTGGTTTGTCCGCCGCTTTTTGGGGGCTGATTTTCGGCATGGTCACGCACCTGCTGTTGAGTGCCCGGCGTCCCGCGCCTGTGGTTCAGGCAACCCCTGCACAGGAGGCTGGGCGCTGACTTCGTCGGCGATCGCACCCCGAATCCTTATCCGTTTTCACTATCCCCCGCAGTGAGTTAGCTGCGGGTGGAGCACTTCAACCTGTCGATCAATAACAATAAGAGAAATGCGATGAAACAGATTCTTTCAACAACCAGTTCAGTGCTGTCCCTGGCTGTAGTCTCGGGCTTTTCCAGCGGCGTGATAGCCGCCGAGGGCGGCTTCATCGAAGACACCACGGCCACCTTGCAAGCGCGCAATTACTATTTCAGCCGGGACTTTTCCGACATCGTCGGGGCCAACCGGCAGTCGAAGGCCGAAGAGTGGGCGCAGGGCTTCATCCTCAACGTCAAATCGGGGTACACCCAAGGCCCCGTTGGTTTTGGTGTGGATGTCATCGGCCTGCTCGGCCTCAAACTCGACAGCAGCCCGGACCGGGTCAATACCGGTTTGCTGCCGGTGCACGATGATGGGCGTGCGGCGGATAATTACAGCCGACTGGAAGGTGCACTGAAGATGCGTTACTCCAAGACCGAGTTGAAGGTGGGGGAGTTGCAACCCAACCTGCCGGTGCTGGCCTTCAGCGATATCCGCCTGCTGCCGCCCAGCTATCAGGGCGCAAGCATCAGCTCCAATGAGATCAATGGCCTGACTTTGCAGGGTGGCCACTTGAGTTCGACCAGCCTGCGCAACGAGGCCGGCGACGAAAAAATGCAAGCCATGCTCGGTCATGTGCCGCAGCGTCAGGTCAGTAGTGACGGCTTCAACTTTGCCGGCGCTGATTATTCCTTCAATGACAAGCGCAGCTCGGTCAGCGCCTGGTATGGGCAACTGGAAGATATCTACAACCAGCGCTTCCTTGGCCTCAAGCACAGCCAGCCGATGGGCGACTGGACCTTGGGTGCCAACCTCGGTTACTACGACTCGCGCGAAGACGGCAAAAAGCTGCTGGGCAACATCGACAACCAGGCGTTCTTCTCCTTGCTGTCGGCCAAGCGTGGCGGCCACACGTTTTATGTCGGCTATCAGGGCATGTTCGGCGACAGCGCGTTCCCGCGAGTGTTTGCCAATATCTCACCGCTGGGCAACGAAGTGCCGACCTACGAGTTCGCCTACACCGATGAGCGTTCCTGGCAGGCGCGTTACGACTACGATTTCGCGGCCCTCGGCATGCCAGGCTTGACCAGCACCGTGCGTTACATCAGCGGCAACAATGTCGACACCGGCAAGGGGTTTGAAGGCAAGGACCGCGAACGTGATCTGGACCTCGGTTATGTGCTGCAGAGTGGCAGTCTCAAAGGCCTCGGGATCCGCGTGCGTAATGTTATGGCGCGCTCCAACTACCGCAGTGATATCGACGAAAACCGCCTGATCCTCAGCTACACGTGGAAGCTGTTATGAGTACTGAACAAGCACAACGACCGCATCCATTCGGTGCTGTGTCCGTGACGCTGGAGAAGCTGACCGAGTCCGTGCTGCAAACCGAGGAAGACATGCGCTTCGCCAATCAGCTGGCGCGCGCGGCAGGCGAACGGGTGAAGGCCAGTACGCTGAGCATGCAGTCGTCGGCTAGTGTGCTGGATGATCTGAACCTCTACATGCAGCGTCTGGATCAAGTGTTCGACGAGCTCGGCCGTCAATCGTTTCGGATTGGCTCGATCGTCGGCAGCATCCAGGATATTTCCCGTCAGACTAACCTGTTGGCGTTGAATGCCGCCATTGAAGCCGCGCGGGCGGGTAGTCACGGCCGCGGGTTTGCGGTGGTGGCGGATGAGGTGCGCAACCTTTCGCGTCAGGCGGCGGACTCCAGTGCACAGATCAGGCAAATCGCGACGGGGCTGGAGCAGTCCGCTGAAAACGCACGCCAGGGGCTGCAGCAGTTGTCTGGTTCAACCCGCCTAGGTCTGGAAAAAGCCCAGGTAGCGTTGCACTCGATGGGCGAGCTGCAAAGCGGTGCGGTGGCCAGGGTGGAAGTGGTCGAGCGCATCATGGCGCGGCTGGCCGGTTTACATGACCTGGCCTTACGGGCGAAACGGATGATCGAGTGAGTCGCGCGGTGTGCCAGTGATTACAGGTTGCTGGTGCAATCACCCATGACCTCGTAGGTCACACGATGGGTCTGGCCTTGATGATCGACATACTCCATGGTCGCTGGCACAACCCCGCAAGCGGTTGCGGTGTTCGTCACTGAAACCACCTTAGCGATGTCCAGCGGCTGCGCCGGGTTGTACGAGGTGGCGGCTGGCGCGTTGCCGGCGGCCAGGGCCGAGGTGGCGGCGAGGGTCAGAAACAGGCTGATCAGGGTTTTCATTTTTCCGTACTCCGTGTTGATTCCGATGGCTCAATTCTAGGCCTTGCCCGCGACCGATAAAGGGGCCAACGCCTGATGCTGCCTTACATGAAACGTAACAGTCACCGCCCCTGGAGGGCTTATGGATCTGCTCAATAACTTGCGGGTGTTCGTCCGCGTGGTGGACAGCGCAAGTTTTACCGCCGCCGCCGATGCGTTGGACCTGTCGACCGCGCAAGTGTCGCGATTGGTGGCGGATCTGGAGGAGCATGTGCAAGCTCGCTTGCTGCAACGCACCACACGCAGGTTGAGCCTGACCGAGGCCGGGGAACGGTTCTTGCTGCGCAGCCGGCAAATACTCGAAGAAATGGAGGAGGCAACGGCAGAGGCCCGCGGCGCCCATCTCAAACCCAGTGGACGATTGCGGGTGCACAGCATGAATGGCCTGGGCGTGTTGATCACGCCGTTGATCGCCCGCTACAGCGAGATTTACCCTGATGTGGTGTTCGAGCTGACCCTGTCGCAACGTAATCCAGATCCGTGGGAGGACCGGCACGACGTGGTGATTTCGATTGCCCATGAACTGGCCGACTCGCAATTGGTCGCCCATGCCATCGGGCAGATTTACAGCGTGCCCTGCGCCTCGCCGGAGTACCTGCAACGCCGGGGCGTACCGGACACGCCACTGGCACTGAACGATCATCGGTGCTTGCGCATGATCGACCCGTTGTACAGCGATCAATGGGTGTTCAAGGACGACCATGGGGAGCATGCCGTCCACCCGGCCAAGACCTTTCAATGCAACGTCGCCGAGTCAATGGTCAAGGCGTCAGAGGCCGGCATGGGGATCAGCCTGATTCCGTTCTATACCGCCACGCGCCCGTTGAGCGACGGCACGTTACTGCGCCTGCTGCCGGCGTGGCGCCCCCGTCAACGCAATGTGTACGCATTGTATCCGTCGCGGCGTTTTCTCGATGCCAAGGTCCGGACCTGGGTGGCCTTTCTCAAGGTCGAATTGCCCAAGCTGTTCGCCGAACATGACGCGGTGATGAACGATCCACGGCATTGGGCCTGACGTCGAAGGGCGTGCAAAGGGCGGTGTAGACTGAGGGCCTGTTCTCTTTCGGCAAGTCAAGGGAGTGTGCCCAGCCATGATCGGTGCCGAGTTACTGTCCTCCGAAACCCTGACGGTGGGGTGGTTGATCTATGCGCCAGTGCTGATCTGGGCCATTGCGCGAGTACCCTGGGTCGAACTGTTCAGCGATAGCCGCCGCCAGCATCTGTTGTTCGGCACGGTGTTCGCGCTGTTCATGCTCTGGCTGGTACGCCGGGATTTTGATACCGGCGTGTCCTATCACTTCATCGGCATGACGGCCGTGACGTTACTGCTGGATTGGCCGTTGGCGATTGTCGGCGGGTTGGTGGCGCAAGTGGGGTTGGTGCTGCTCGGGCGGCAGGACATGGCGGCAGTGGGGGTCAACGGCGCGCTGCTGATTCTGCTACCGGTGCTGGTCACCGAGTGCTGCGCCATCCTGGTGGAGCGTGCCCAACCGCGTAATCCCTTTGTGTATATCTTCTGTTCCGGTTTTTTGGCCGCCGCGTTGTCGGCGTTGTCATGCCTGATTCTGGCACTGACGCTGCTGTGGTATGACGAGCGTTTTGCCATGCCATATTGGCTGGAAGATTTTGTCGGATATCTGTGGCTGCTCATTTTTCCGGAAGCGTTTATCAACGGCATGGTGGTCAGCGCATTGGTGGTGTTCTGCCCCGAGTGGCTGGAGACATTCAATCGCACGCGCTATCTTTCGGCGCCCTGGAAAGATGACGATCCCAAATCTTGATCCACATCAAATCCAAAAAACGTTGACGAATCCATGCTCCTGAAAACCTTCAGGAGCATGGAAATGAGTGTCTACGAATGGGCCAGGCAAGAGTTGCGTCAGAGTCTGGATGTGGCGCAAGAGGTGGGCTTCGATCCGGGATTGAGCCTGCGCGCCTTGCTCAGTGCGGTGGTGCAGCAGAGCAAGGCGGTACGCAATGTCGAAGACCTGGCCGATGAGTTGCGGTTTCTCGCCGAGAACCTCGACGAGGGCCAGGACTATGGTTTTATGCGGCCCTGAGGGTCGTGATCAGTGACGCGGATCGAAGTCGCCGCTGAACAGCTCGTCCTCGGCATCGGGAGGCACCGGAATCTTGTGTTCTTCCGACGCCCAGGCGCCCAGGTCGATCAGTTTGCAACGATCCGAACAGAACGGCCGGAATTTGTTCTCGGGGCTCCATTCGACGGGGGCGCCGCAGGTTGGGCAATCGACGGTTGGGGTTTGGCTCATGACTGGCCTCCACGCAAAGTAAGGTAAAAGTGATGCAGGCGTTCGACCTCGCTGTGCAGCCAGGCGAGGTCGCGGTCGTTGACCACCACATCGTCGGCATGGCTCACGCGGTCCTGTCGGCCGGCCTGGGCCTTGAGGATCGCCTGGACCTGCTGTTCGCTAGTCTGGTCACGTCGCAGGGTGCGTTCGATCTGTAACTGTTCCGGGGCATCGATCACCAGGACCCGTTGGGTCATGGCGTACTGCCCGGACTCGATCAGCAGCGGCGAAACCAGAATCGCGTAAGGTGATTGTGCCTTGGCCAGATGGTGGGCGATTTCCTCGGCGATCAGCGGATGCAGCAGTGCTTCGAGCCAGCGGCGCTCATCTGGCACTTCGAAGATCAGCTTGCGCAGGGCCGCACGATCCAGTTGGCCGTCGGCTTGCAGTACGCGGGGGCTAAAGTGTTCGGCGATCTTCGCCAGTGCCGGGCGTCCCGGCTCCACCACCCAGCGAGCCGCATGATCGGCGTCCACCACGTGCACGCCAAGGTCGATGAAGTGCTGGGCGGCCGCGCTTTTGCCGCTGCCGATGCCGCCGGTCAGGCCGAGAATCCAGGGTTTTTCCACAGGGGTATTCATTTCAAACCGACAAACAGCCAATAGAAGCCGGTTATTTGACCACCCCAGAGCAAGGCAATCCAGCCGGCAATGGCCAGATAGGGGCCAAAGGGTAGCGGCGTCGAGGTTTTCGCGTCCCGCAGGCGCAGCAAAATCACCCCGATGATGGCCCCCAGCAGCGATGACAGCAGGATGGTCATGGGCAGGATCTGCCAGCCGCCCCAGGCGCCAAGCATCGCCAATAGCTTGAAATCACCGTAGCCGATGCCGTCCTTGCCGGTGATCAGCTTGAACAGCCAGAACACCGACCACAACGCCATGTAGCCGGCCACCGTGCCCCACAGCGCGTCATGCAGTGAGACGAAGAGCCCGAAGCTGTTGACGATCAACCCCAGCCACATCAACGGCAGTACCAGCGCGTCCGGCAACAGCTGATGGTCGGCGTCGATCAGGCTCATTGCCAAAAGGCCCCAGCTAAAGACCAGCACCATGCAGGCCTGCCAGCCGAAACCGAAATGCCAGGCGACCAACGCCGACAGCAGGCCGCAAGCCAGTTCGGTCAGCGGGTAACGTTTGCTGATGGGCGCGGCGCAGTTCGAGCAGCGCCCGCGTAAAAACAGATAACTGAGTACGGGAATGTTTTCCCACGCTCGAATCCGATGGCCACAGTGGGGACATTCGGAGTGGGGCAGTATCAGGTTATAAGCCGGGCCAGGCGCTTCGGGTGGCAAATCCAGTACGTCATGGGCTTGCAGGCGCCATTCACGCTCAAGCATTTTCGGCAGGCGCCAGACCACCACATTGAGAAAGCTGCCGATCAGCAAGCCGATCACCCCGGCGACGATCACGAAGGCCAACGGGTTGAGACTCAGGAATTCGTTCAAGGACATATCAGATCGCTGAGCCGAGTTGGAAGATGGGCAGGTACATTGCAACCACCAGCCCGCCGACGATAACCCCCAGCACTACCATGATGAATGGCTCCATCAGGCTGGTCAGGTTATCGACCATGTTGTCCACCTCGGCCTCGTAGAAGCTCGCGACTTTGTCGAGCATGTCGTCCAGTGCGCCAGATTCTTCGCCAATGGCCGTCATCTGGATCGCCATCGTCGGAAAGATACCGGAGGTGCGCATGGAAAAATTCAACTGCATGCCGGTGGAAACATCCTGCTTGATGCGCAACACCGCTCGCTTGAACACGATATTGCCGGTCGCGCCCGCCACTGACTCCAGGGCTTCGACCAGTGGCACGCCGGCGGCAAACGTCGTCGACAGGGTGCGGGCGTATCGGGCCACGGCGGACTTGTACATGAGCGTGCCAACCAATGGCAGTTTCAGCAGCCAGGTATCCGTCCGGTCGCGAAAGCCAGGGGAATTCTTGAAGGCATGGCGCAGGCCGAAGATCCCCCCAGCCAGCACGCCGAGTATCATCCACCACCAGTCCTGCATGAACTCCGACAAACCGATGACCATTACGGTGAACGCCGGCAGTTCGGCGCCAAACCCCGAGAACACCGACTCGAACTGCGGCACAACCTTGACCAGTAGAATCCCGGTCACGATGATCGCGACGAATACCACGGCCAACGGGTAGGTCATGGCCTTCTTGATCTTGGCCTTGAGGCTTTCGCTCTTTTCCTTGTAGGTCGCCACCCGCTCCAGCAGGGTATCCAGGGCGCCGGCTTGTTCGCCGGCATCCACCAGGTTGCAGTACAGCTCATCGAAATACTGAGGTTTTTTGCGCAGCGAAGCCGCGAAGCTGTTACCGGCCGAGACTTCCTGTTTCAGTTCGTCCACCAGCTTGCGCATGTTCGGGTTATCGAAGCCTTCGCCGATGATCTCGAACGATTGCAGGAGCGGTACGCCGGCTTTCATCATGGTCGCCATCTGCCGGGTAAACAGGGCAATGTCCAAGGGTTTGATGCGCTTACCGGCACTGAAAATGGACGCGGATTTTTTCCGTACCTTGCCCGGGTTGATACCCTGCTTGCGCAACTGGGCCTTGATCAGCGCGGGATTTTGTCCGGTCAGCTCGCCGGTCATTTTCGCACCTTTGCGATCCGTGCCTTCCCAGGCATACACGCTGATTTTCGCTGCTTTGACCGCCATGTTCAGTCCTTGGTGACCCGGTTGATTTCTTCAAGGCTGGTGATGCCATGCATGGCCTTGAGCAGGCCCGAAGTGCGCAGGTCGTTGAAGCCGTCCTTGCGCATCTGAATGTCGATTTCCAGTGAATTGCCTTCGGCCATGATCAGCCGTTGCAGGTCTGGGGTGTTCTTTACCACTTCATAAATCCCTATTCGCCCTTTGTAACCGCCGTTGCACTGATCGCAACCGACCGGTTCATAGATCGTGAACGAGCCGATGCGTTCCTCGGGGAAGCCTTCTTTGAGCAGCGCCTCGCGGGGAATGTCGATCGGCTTCTTGCAGTGGCTGCACAGCTTGCGCGCCAGACGCTGGGCGATGATCAGGCTGACCGACGTCGCGATGTTGAACCCTTGAATCCCCATGTTGTGCAGGCGGGTCAGGGTTTGCGCGGCGCTGTTGGTGTGCAGGGTGGAAAGCACCATGTGCCCGGTCTGGGCGGCCTTGATGGCGATTTCGGCGGTTTCGAGGTCGCGGATTTCGCCGACCATGATCACGTCCGGGTCCTGGCGCAGAAACGAGCGCAGCGCCTGGGCGAAATCCATTCCCTGTTTGGGGTTGACGTTGACCTGGTTGATGCCTTCCAGGTTGATTTCTACCGGATCTTCGGCCGTGGAGATGTTGATGTCGACAGTGTTGAGGATGTTCAAGCCGGTGTAGAGCGACACGGTCTTGCCTGAGCCGGTGGGGCCGGTCACCAGGATCATCCCCTGTGGCTGCTTGAGGGCGGCCATGTACAGGTCTTTCTGCTCAGGCTCGTAGCCGAGGGCATCGATGCCCATTTGTGCGCTGGAGGGGTCGAGGATCCGGATCACCACCTTCTCACCCCACAGGGTTGGCAGGGTGTTGACCCGAAAGTCGATGGATTTGCTTTTGGACAGGCGCATCTTGATGCGCCCGTCCTGGGGTCTGCGTCGCTCGGAAATGTCGAGGCTGGCCATGACTTTCAGCCGGGATGCGATGCGGTTGGCCAGTTGCGTCGGCGGCTTGGCGACCTCCCGCAGCATGCCGTCGGTGCGCATCCGCACGCGGTAGGTTTTTTCGTAGGGTTCGAAATGCAAATCGGACGAACCGCTCTTGATCGCATCAAGCAACATTTTGTGGACGAAACGCACCACGGGGGCGTCGTCGGCATCTTGCCCGGCAATGGAATCCTGTTTCTGCTCATCGACCGACTCGATGTCCAGACCGTCGAGGTCGACATCGGCCATGTCCTCCATACCGGTGGCGTGGCTGTCGAAGTATTTTTCGATGGCATCGCTGAGCTTGTCGTCTTCCACCAGGATGGCTTCAGTGCTTAGCCCGGTGCTGAACTGGATGTCGTTGATGGCTTGATGATTGGTCGGGTCGGAAATTCCCACGAACAGCTTGTTACCACGCCGCCAGAGGGGCAGGGCGTGGTGCTGACGGATCAGCTTTTCGCTGACCAGCCCTCGGGGTTGGGTGTCCTTGTCCAGGCAGTTGAGGTCCAGCAGGGCCATGCCGAAATGCTCCGAGGCCACCTCGGCGACCTGCCAGCTTTTCAACAGTTTGTTCTGCACCAGATAGCTGACCAGCGAGATTCGATTGCGTTGGGCTTGCTGATACGCCTGTTGTGCACTTTGGTCAGTGATCAGCTCGGCCAATACCAATTGCTTGGCCAGACCGCTAAGGGCAATGTCATTCATTGGGATACCGGACGCAGACAGTTAATGACTTATAGCCTAGTCAAGCAGTGGAACCAAACCAGCCGGTGTGAGGTGACAAAAAGTGTCAGATAGTGCGGTTTCTGGGAGTAGGAAAGGTCTTTGTCGCGATCTCGCGCCCCGCCTGCCGGGGCGCGCATGGCTTGGCATGACCTGTGCTTTGCCCTATTCAGATCATGAGATTTCGACTCATGCATGGAGCCTGTCTATGAACAATCAAAAAGGTTTTACTCTGATCGAACTGCTGATCGTGGTGGCGATCATCGGGATTCTGGCGACGTTTGCGTTGCCGCAGTATTCGAAGTACCAATCACGGGCGAAGGTCACCGCTGCGGTTGCAGAAATCTCGGCACTGAAGGTGCCTTTCGAAGACATTATTAATCAAGGCACCGATATTGCCGCCCCCGCCGGGATCGGCGCGACGACCCCCACGGGTAATTGCACGATTACAGCGACAGGTACCGCCTCTACCGGTGTGGGCAGTATTGGTTGCACGATTCTCAACGCACCGGGGCCGGTGCTCGGCAAAACCGTTACGCTTTCGCGCACCCTCGCCGGTGGCTGGACTTGCGCTACGACGGCTCTACAAGAGTACGCACCTAAAGGCTGCACCGGTACCTGATCCATATCACCCGGCATAAACAATGCCCCGCTTCTCACGACGCGGGGCATTTTTTTGTTGGTCATTTGGGGGCGATTTGGATGATCACGAAAACCCCCGACAATTCATGGCTTTAGGCCTGCGCTAAAACCCGCAAGTTGCATGTCGATAATTTTGTACTCATGCATTTTGCATGATTTCGAAAATTGTCATTGTTATTAAGTTATTGATTTATATGTATTTATTTTTTATCGAGCAGTTGGCATAGCGTTCGCACTGTCTCTGGTAACCCTGCTGACAAGACGACACGCAGCAGACTTTCCAGAAGAACAGGAGTTACTCGTATGAAGAAGTTCGCTATCGCTGCCGCTACTGCTACCGCGCTGACCCTGACCATGACCAGCGCTGCATTTGCACAGACCACTCCAACCAGCCAGGCTCCTATGGTGCTGGCCGCCGGTGAAGTGACCAAAGCCAAAGAGGCTACTTCCGATACCTGGATCACGACCAAAGTCAAAGCAGACCTGGTGACCGAAAAAGGCATTCCAGGCACTGATATCAAAGTCGAAACCAACAAAGGCGTCGTGTCGCTGTCGTCTACCGTTGCGGTGACTGACGCTCAGAAAGCAACCGCCGTGGCTATCGCCAAGAAAATCAAAGGCGTCAAAGCGGTATCCGCTGATGGCCTGAAAGCCGAGTAAGGCAAGGCTTCTCGCCTGGACCGGGAGAAGATGCGGCAGGCGGGCCAGGTCATACGTCTGTCGCTTTTTGAGAGTTCATGCGAAAGGCCATATGGACGTGGCCGTTACAGGCCCCGACATTCGTGTCGGGGCCTGTTCTATTAGGAGCAACGCAAAAAACTGTGGGAGCGAGTTCAGTTACCGCGTTTGCTGGTGATTTGAACCAACCGGTTTCCTTCAAAGCGCAGGTACTGGTACATCCCGCTGTTGGGCCCGTAGGTCCATTCCTCGACCTGAAACTCTTCCCGTCGATTGGCGCTGCGCTTGTAGCCAAGCAGGTCGCGGGCGACGGGCTCTCCGCATTTTTGCAGCACTTCGCTGGACCTGTCCCCGACGCTGATCAATTGACTGCCGCAGCGCAGGGTATCGGCCGCCGCGGCTTGGCCGGCAGCCAATACCAGGGCCAGGCTCATAAGCCATTGCGCGCCCATCACTCGGCATCCAGATGCATGGCCGTCACCACGCGGCCATCGCTTTCGGCCTCACCGAGGTTGGCGTCGATGAAGTACACACGGTCATCGGCCAACTGTCCTTTGTCCACCAGGTAGTCCTTGATGCTGCTGGCCCGTTCCTGGCCCAGTTGACGCAACAGAACCTCGCTGGAGCTCCAGAAACCGATCACGCTTTCACGCATTTTTTTGTTGCGCTCTTCCTTGCCCAGATCCTTCCATTCCGCGGGCGGCTGGATCTTGAGGCGCGTGCGGTAGATTCCTTCGAGCAGCGGGCCTTTCTCGCTGTCCGGCACTTCGAGCATGGAGGCCTGGGCCGGCACTTTGTCACCGCGGCGCTGGAGCATTTTGTAGTAGTTGTACTGGTATTCCCGTTCCAGGCGTTGCTCGGCGAGCAGCGGGCCGTCGCTGCTCTTGGCGGCAGTGCCTTCGATTTCCAGGCGCAGGGCCGGACGTTCCTTGAGCGCCTGGGACAGTTTGATCAATGTCGCTTCGGCTTCCTTGTTCAAGTCACTTGAACCTGGTGCAAACGCCACGGTACCCAGGTCCTCTGAACCACCGCCGCTGACCAGCCCGCCAATCATTTTGAACGGCGCCGCAGCCGCTTTCACGATCAGATTACGCAGGGTCTGCCAGATGATCGGCATGATGCTGAACTGCGGGTTGTTCAGGTCGCCGCTCACCGGCAGTTCGATGGAAATCTTGCCGTCGACATCCTTGAGCAAGGCAATCGCCAGTTTCAGCGGCAGGCTTACTGCATCCGGACTGTCGACTTTTTCACCCAGTTGCAGCTGCTCGACCACCACTTTGTTTTCGGCCAGGAGCTGGCCGTTGGTGATCTTGTAATGCAGGTCGAGATTGAGCCGGCCCTTGCGGATGCGGTAGCCGGCGAACTTGCCGGAATAGGGCGTCAGGGTGGTCAGTTCCACCCGTTTGAAACTGGTGGCGATGTCCAGGCTGGCCATCGGGTCGAATGGGTTGACCGAACCCTTGATAGTCACCGGTGCATAGCGGTCAACCTTGCCTTTGACGTCGACGCTGGCCGGTTTTACGTGGCGACTGTCGATGGTGCCGATCTGCCCGTTCAGCTGTTGAATGGCCGTGGCGAAGTTTGGCGTCAGGCTGAAGTCGGCGAAGTTTGCCGAACCGTCATTGATGGCAATGCCGCCGATGTGGATGCCCAGCGGTTTTTCCTTGCTGGCAGGTTTGGCAGCAGCCGTTTTGGCGCCGGAGTCCGGCGGTTGCGGGATCAGCAGGTCGTCAATGTTGGTGGTGCGATCATCGTTGATCATGAAGCGCGCATAGGGCTGGAACAGGTTGACCTTGTCGATCGACAGGCTGTCGCCGTGCTGATAGTTCAGACCTTCGAGTACCAACTGTTGCCACTTGAGGAAGTCGCGAGTTTTCAGGGTGTCGAGGGTATGCAACTGATCGATCTGGGCTTTACCTGTGACGCTGAACGCCAGCGGCTCGGTGCTCTTCAGGTCGACCGCCAGATCACTGCCCAGCATGCCGCTGCGCAGTTCGAGGCGAATGAACGGGTTGATGTAGGACTGGGCGACGCGCAGGTCGATATCCCTGGTCTGCACGTTCAGTTTGGCGCTGATCGGGGCCAGATTGACCGTGCCGTCCGCCATGATCTTGCCTTGCTTGCCCACGCCCGTATCGAGCTTGAGGTTGAAAGGGGAGCCATTGAGGCTGTCGAAATTCTGCAGGTCCAGGTTCAGCGGGCCGAGCTCCAGCGCTACGGCGGGTTGTGCCTTGCGGTCGGCCAGGTGCACCTGATAATTGCGCAGTTGCACGTCTTTGAGCAGCACCTGCCAGGGCTTGCTCGGCGCAGTCGGTTCGGGCTTCGGTGAATCGGCTGCCGCGGGTGTGTTGGTGGGTTCGGCGTTGGCTTTGGCAGCCTGTTTGGACGGCTGGCTGGCGAACAGTTTTTGCCAATCGAGTTGCCCATCGGCTTCGAGGGCGGCCCAGGTTTCCAGTTTCTGGCTGCGAATCTTGCCGACCACCACTTGCTGCTTGGCCAGATCCACGGTGGTGTCGCTAATGTCCAGCCGTTCGAGCTTCGCCAGCGGTCGGCCGTCCGGAGCCTTTATGGCGAAAGGCGCGATGCTGACGGCGACGTTGTTCAGCAGCAGTTCGGTGCCCTTGTTCAGATTGAGTTTGTAGTCGGTGCTCAGGTTCAGGACGCCGTTTTCCAGGACCAGTGGCACAGCATCGCGCACATAAGGCCAGAAGGATTTCATCTTGCCATCGGTGATTTTCAGCTTACCTTCAGAGGCGATCGGGGTCAGGCTGAAATTGCCGGTCCAGTCGATCTGCCCGCCAGCCGGGCCGACCGCGACCAGGGTCATGTCGGCGTTGTCGTCGGGCAGGGTGCTGAGGTTCTTCAGCTCGAAATCGAGTTTGTCGTAGAGGAATTCGATCGGCTCGCTGGGCCGGGCATCTTCGAAGTGCACGTAGCCGCCGGCCAGTTTGATCCGCTCCACCCGCAGCGGGAAGGGTTTGGCGTTTGGGTCGACCGGGGTCGGTTCGCTGGCGGGGATTTTGAACAGCCCGAGCAGGTTGAGCGTGCCGTCCTTGCTAAAGCGGATTTCGGTCTTGGATTTGTCCAGTTCGATATCGGACAGGTGCAGCGCCTTGGTCCACAGACTGTCGATCTGCAGGTTCGCATACAGGCGCTCGAAGCCCACTTGCTCCTTGCCCGGCTCGCCGATGACCAGGCCCCAAAGGGTGACTTCAAGGCTGAACGGGTTGAGTTCGATCCGCTGAATCGTCGCGGGTGTCGTGGCGTAGTTGGCCAATTGTTGGTTGGCGATTCGCAACGCGATACCCGGCAAAATCAGAAACCCCAGCAGGCTATAAAGAGCCAGGGCAGTCAACAAGGCGCCGATAGCGCGAATCAATCCTTTGGGCATGTGCGGCTTCATCTGTCGGAATCGGAGTGCCTTGGAGTATGGCATGCGTTTGCGGTTCCGAAGCAACCAGGCTTTATAGGATTTATCTGATTATCGGTGCGAATTTTCAGAGCTGCAGAATCAGCGTTTTCAGTGGCGGCTGCTGATCCATCGACGGGAAATCGCTGCCCGGTGTCAGCGCTGTCCACTCGCGCACCGGGCGCCCGGCCTTCTCTGCGCAGCGCAAAACCTGCTCGCGCCAATCGTCCATGCTGACCTTCGCCAGGTTGTTGCAGCATATCAGTACGCCATCGTCGGCGGTGGTCAGCAGTGCCGGTTTGAGCAGGCTTTGGTAGTCGCGTAACAGGTCGACCGTGCCGAACGCACTCTTGGCCCAGGCTGGAGGATCAAGCAGCACCAAATCGTACTGACGCGGGTCCAGACGTTGATAGCTTGGCAGTTTCTGGCCGCGACGCTGGCTGATCGGCAGACCGGCCAATTGACGAATCGCGGGAAAGTAATCTGACTGGATGAATTCCATCGTCGGCAATTGCGGGTTGAGCAAGCCGTTCTCACGACCGACCGCCAGATTGCCTTCGGCAAAGTCCAGGTTGCACACCTCGCTTGCGCCACCCGCCGCGGCGCTGAGGCCGACGCCACAGGTGTAGGCAAACAGGTTCAGCACACTTTTGTTTTTGCTGTGTGCCTTGACCCAGCCGCGGGCGTTGCGCAGGTCGAGAAACAGCAACGGATCCTGGCCGGCGTGGCGCCCGCGCACCCGGTAGTTCAGGCCCCATTCATGGCCGATCAAATCTTGCAGGGCGGCCTCGTCGGCGCGGTAAACGGTGTCTTCGCGGTCGATGCGTGAGTTGCCGCGGGAGCGGTCGTTGTAGACCAGCAGGGTGTCGAGGCCCAGGTGTTGATTGACGATTTCGTGCAATTGCAGCAGGGCATCGCGTTCCAGCGATTGGTGAAAGCTCTGCACCAACAGTTGCGGACCGTAGCGGTCGATGGTCAGGCCGCCGGCACCTTCCTGGCTGCCATGGAACAGGCGATAGCAATCGGTGCCTTGCTGATGCAGCTCGGCAAGCAAGTCCTGACGACGATCGAGGGCGGCGCGCAGCGCCTGATTCAAGGAAGACATGCTGGGCGCCTTGCAGGAGGGAAATGGGGGCGCGGGAGTTTAACAGCTTGGCGCAGAACCGAGGTGCTGCCTTCGCGAGCAGGCTCGCTCCCACACTGAAATGATGAACGACACAAATCCACTGTGGGAGCGAGCCTGCTCGCGATGCTTTTAAGCTCTTTCGATTGCCAGTGCTACACCTTGGCCTCCGCCAATGCACAACATGGGCTCATTGGTTCAGGCGCTTGTCGATCAACCCTTGCACCACACTCGGGTCGGCGAGGGTCGAGGTGTCGCCAAGAGTGTCCAGTTCGTTGCAGGCAATCTTGCGCAGAATCCGCCGCATGATCTTGCCCGAACGGGTTTTCGGCAGGGCCGCAGCCCACTGGATCAAGTCCGGTTTGGCGAAGCTGCCGATTTCCTTGCTGACATGGGCCAGCAGTTCTTTCTTCAGTTCGTCATTGGCTTCGACGCCGTTCATGGGGGTGACGAAGGCATAGATGCCCTGGCCTTTGATGTCATGGGGATAACCGACCACGGCGGCCTCGGCAATGCTGTCGTGCAGCACCAGGGCGCTTTCCACTTCGGCGGTGCCAATGCGGTGTCCGGAGACGTTGATGACATCGTCGATGCGCCCGGTAATCCAGTAATCGCCGTCTTCGTCGCGGCGTGCGCCATCGCCGGTGAAGTAGTAGCCGGGATAGGGCTTGAAGTAGGTTTCGACCATCCGTTTCGGATCGCCGTAGACGCTACGGATCTGCGCCGGCCAGCTGGATTTGATGGCCAGCACGCCGCTGCCGGCGCCTTTGATTTCCTTGCCGTGTTCATCGAGCAACACCGGCTGTACGCCGAACATCGGTTGGGACGCGCAACCGGGTTTGATCCGTTGGGCGCTGACCAGGGGGCTAATCATGATGCCGCCGGTTTCGGTCTGCCACCAGGTATCGACAATCGGGCAGCGCTGCTCGCCGACCGTATTGAAATACCACTCCCAGGCTTCCGGGTTAATCGGCTCACCGACGGTGCCGAGTAATCGCAGGCTCTCGCGGGACGTTTCTTTCAACGGCTCGGGACCTTCACGCATCAGCGCACGCAGGGCAGTCGGGGCGGTGTAGAAGATGTTCACATGGTGCTTGTCGATCACCTGCCAGAAGCGCGAGGTGCTGGGGTAGCTCGGCACGCCTTCGAAGATCAGCGTGGTGGCCCCGTTGGCGAGCGGGCCATAGACGATGTAGCTGTGGCCGGTGACCCAGCCGACATCGGCGGTGCACCAGAAGACTTCACCGTCGCGATAGTCGAGTACGTACTTGAAGGTCATCGCCGCTTGCAGCAGATAGCCGCCCGTGGTGTGCAGCACACCTTTGGGTTTGCCGGTGCTGCCGGAGGTGTAGAGGATGAACAGCGGGTCTTCGGCGTCCATCGGCTCTGGCGGACAATCGTCGCTGACATCGCGTAAAACCTGGTGGTACCAAATGTCCCGATCGTCGACCCAGTTGACCTGGCCTTGGGTACGCTCGACTACGATCACGGTGTTCACGTTGGGGCAGCTTTGCAGCGCCGTGTCGACGTTCTGTTTGAGCGGCACGAATTTACCGCCGCGCACGCCTTCGTCGGCAGTGATCACGGTGCGGCAGTCGGCATCGAGGATCCGGTCACGCAGCGAGTCCGGGGAGAATCCGCCGAACACCACCGAATGAATCGCGCCGATCCGCGCGCAGGCGAGCATGGCGTAGGCGGCTTCGGGGATCATCGGCATGTAGATGCACACGCGGTCGCCTTTTTTCACGCCACGGCTTTTGAGCACATTGGCCAGTCGACAGACGTTGTGATGGAGTTTTTTGTAGGTGATCTGAGCGGATTCGGCGGGGTCATCGCCTTCCCAGATGATCGCGATTTGATCGGCGCGTGTTTCCAGATGACGGTCGATGCAGTTGTAACTGACGTTTAACTTTCCGCCGGCAAACCAGCTCGCCTCACCGGTTTTCAGGTCATACCGCTGGACGGTCTGCCACGGCGCGCTCCAGTCAAGAAAGCGTGTGGCCTGTTCGGCCCAGAAGGTGCTGGGGTGTTCGACGGATTGACGGTACAGGCGTTGATAGTCGTCTTGACTCAAGTGCGCAGCCCGGCGGACGGCATCGGCTTTGGGGAACGTGCTGATATCGAACATGACGGTTCCTTATTCTTGTTTTGCGACAATAATAAAGATGCGCCGAGTGGGGGAAGGGTTCAAGTCGAACGCCCAACCGGTATGGAAGAGGCTGGCCGCCGAACTTGTGACCGACGCAAAAACAATGTGGGAGCGAGCTTGCTCGCGATGGGACATGACATTCAACATTGATGTTGAATGTCAGACCGCAATCGCGAGCAGGCTCGCTCCCACAAGGTTAGTCGTGTGGTGTCAGATCACCCGCGGTGACGACCGCGGAAGTAGTTGATCAGGCCTTGGGTGGATGCATCGTCAGCCGGGGTTTCTTCGCTGCCGACCAGGCGGTTATAGACACCTTTGCCCAGTTCCTTGCCCAGTTCCACGCCCCACTGGTCGAAGGCGTTGATGCCCCAGACCACGCTTTGCACGAAGACTTTGTGTTCGTACAGCGCCACCAGCGCGCCAAGACGACGCGGGCTGATGCGTTCGACCACCAGGGTGTTGCTCGGACGGTTGCCCGGGATCACCTTGTGTGCCGCCAGTTTCTGCACTTCATCCTCGGCCATGCCCTTGTCACGCAGCTCGGCTTCGGCCTCGGCGCGGGTCTTGCCGAGCATCAGCGCCTGGCTTTGCGACAGGCAGTTGGCGTACAGCCACTGGTGGTGGTCGGACACCGGGTTGAAACTGACGATCGGCACAATGAAGTCGGCCGGGATCAGTTGGGTGCCCTGGTGCAGCAGCTGGTGGTAAGCATGTTGACCGTTGCAGCCGACGCCGCCCCAGATTACCGGGCCCGTGTCTGTCGACACTGGCGTGCCGTCCTGGCGCACGCTCTTGCCGTTGGATTCCATGTCCAGCTGTTGCAAGTGCTTGGTGATGTTGCGCAGGTAGTGGTCGTACGGCAGGATCGCGTGGCTCTGCGCACCCCAGAAGTTGCCATACCAGACGCCGAGCAAGGCCAGAAGCACTGGCATGTTCTGTTCGAATGGCGCGCTCTGGAAATGCTGGTCCATGGTGTAGGCACCGGACAGCAGTTCCTTGAAGTTCGACATGCCGATGGCCAGTGCAATCGGCAAACCGATGGCCGACCACAGCGAGTAACGGCCGCCGACCCAGTCCCACATCGGGAAGATGTTTTCTTCGCGAATACCGAACGCCACCGCAGCAGCATTGTTGCTGGATACGGCAATGAAGTGACGGTACAGCTCGGCTTCCGAACCACCCTGAGCCAGGTACCAGGCGCGTGCGGCCTGGGCGTTCTTCAGGGTTTCGAGGGTGTTGAAGGATTTCGACGAGACGATGAACAGCGTGGTCTCGGCGCGCAGCTTCATGGTCAGTTCGTGGAATTCACTGCCGTCGATGTTCGCCAGGTAATGGCAGCGCACGCCTTTCTGGGCGTAGGACAGCAGCGCTTCGGACACCAGCTCAGGGCCGAGGAACGAGCCACCGATGCCGATATTCACCACGTCAGTGATCGGCTTCTCGGTGTAACCGCGCCACAGACCGTCGTGGATGCGGCCCACGAGATCGGTGATCTGATTCAGTACTTTGTGCACATCAGGCATCACGTTGACGCCGTTGACCGACAGCTTGTCGCCCACCGGACGGCGCAGTGCGGTGTGCAGGGCCGGGCGTCCTTCGGAAGCGTTGACGATCTCGCCTGAGAACAGCGCTTTGATCGCGCCCTTGAGGTCGACTTCGTTGGCCAGACCCACCAGCAGGTTGCGGGTCTCGGCGTTGATCAGGTTTTTCGAGTAGTCGAGAAACAGGCCGCAACTGCTGAGGGTGAATTGAGTAAAACGCTGCGGATCGGCATTAAAGGCTTCGCGCATGCTGAAATCCTGCATGGCTTGGCGGTGGTCATTCAACGCTTGCCAGGCGGGCAGAGCGGTAACGTCGTGAGGAGTGCGGTAGTACGCCATCGCTGCGGTTTTCCTTTTACTTGAACGGCCTTTTGAACACTAAAAATCCCGGAGCGCTGTGGGTGGGCGTCCGGTCAACTGCGTCGACACGATTACATGGCGCAGGGCGAATACAGTAAACCTCGCGCTGCAATCTGTCTTGACTTTGTCTGACCTGCTCCCGGTACTTTTTTAACATTCAAGCAGGGAGCGTCCGACAAACGGAAGGCCGGCAGGGGGTGGTCAGATCAGGCGACCTGAACCGGAATGGCATTGCTGGTGTGGCTCAGCTCGTTACCCGGCGCCATGTAGAGCATGCGCGGCTTGAAGTTGAGCAGTTCGGCTTCGCTGTAGTGGGCGTAAGCGCAGATGATCACGCGGTCGCCGACCTTGGCCTTGTGCGCCGCGGCGCCGTTAACCGAAATCATGCGCGAGCCTTCTTCGCCACGAATCGCGTAGGTGGTGAAGCGTTCGCCGTTGTCGACGTTGTAGATCTGGATCTGTTCGTACTCACGGATGCCGGACAGGTCCAGCCATTCGCCGTCGATGGCGCAAGAGCCCTCGTAATCGAGTACAGCATGGGTGACTTCGGCGCGATGCAGCTTGGCCTTGAGCATGATGGCGTGCATGAGTGTTTCCCCGGGTCGGAATCGAACGGCGGGCAGTTTGCCCGAAGGCTTTAGAGGCAGCAATACAGTCTGGAACGACGAAGATCTAATGTGGGAGCGGGCCTGTGGCGAGGGGGCTTGCCCCCGTTGGGCTGCGAAGCAGCCCCAAAATCTCTGATGTACCAAAGATCTTGTGAGTGCTATGCACTCAAACGGGGGCAAGCCCCCTCGCCACAGGCCTGCTCCCACATTGGTTTTTCGGTGCTCAGGCTGGCGCGTCGAGGTTCAGATGCAGGTTGTCGATCAACCGCGTCGTGCCCAGGAACGCCGCCACCAGAATCACCAGATCCCGATCTTGTGCTGTCGCCGGACGCAAGGTCAGCGCATGGCGAATTTCCAGGTAGTCCGGCCGCAGGCCGGCGGCTTCCAGTCGCTTGATCTGCTCGTTGATCAGCGTCGGGTAATCGCGCTCGCCCTGTTTGATCGCGTCGCTGATCCGGGTCAGGGTGCGATAGACCTCTGGCGCGATGGCTCGCTGTTCTTCGCTGAGAAAACCATTGCGCGACGACAGCGCCAGGCCGTCGGCGGCCCGCACGGTGGGTTCGCCGATGATCTGGATCGGCATGTTCAGGTCGTGGACCAGAGCGCGAATCACCGCCAGTTGCTGGAAGTCTTTCTGGCCGAAGATCGCCAGGTCTGGCTGGACCATGTTGAACAGTTTGCTGACTACTGTCGCCACGCCTTCGAAATGCCCCGGACGGCTGGCGCCGCACAGGCCTTCGGAGAGTTGCGGGACGCTGACGCGGGTCTGGCCGGCCATGCCGTCGGGGTACATTTCTTCGACGGTCGGCGCGAACAGTAGATGGCAACCGGCCTGCAGCAGCTTCTCCTGATCGGCGGCCAGGGTTCGCGGGTACTTGTCGAGGTCTTCGCCTGCGCCGAATTGCAGTGGATTGACGAAAATGCTCGCGACTACGAAATCCACCCGTTGGGTGGCTTTGGTAATCAGCGCGATATGCCCGCTGTGCAGGTTGCCCATGGTCGGCACGAAGCCGATGCGCTTGCCTTCGCTACGGGCACGGGCCACAGCGGCCCGCAGTTCGCGTACGGTTTTTACGGTGTTCATGCAGAGAATCCGTGTTCGATACCTGGGAAAGTCGCCGCTTTGACTTCGGTGACGTAAGCGCTCAGGGCAGCTTGAATGCTGGTTTGGCCGGTCATGAAGTTCTTCACGAATTTTGGCACGCGGCCGGTAATGGACAGGCCCAGCATGTCGTGCAGGACCAGGACCTGACCGTCGGTGCCGCTGCCGGCGCCGATACCGATCACCGGGATCTTCACCGCCTGGGAGATTTCTTCAGCCAGTTCGCTGGGCACGCATTCGAGCAGCAGCATGGCCGCGCCGGCCTGTTCCAGGGAAATCGCGTCGGCACGCATCTGCCGCGCCTGATTCTCGTTGCGGCCCTGGACTTTATAGCCGCCGAGGATGTTGACCGATTGCGGCGTCAGCCCCATGTGCGCGCACACCGGGATGCCGCGCTCGGCCAGCAGACGGATCGAGTCCGCAAGCCACAATGCTCCTTCAACCTTGACCATGTGCGCACCAGCCTGCATCAACAGAGCGCTGTTGGTCATGGTTTGTTCGAGGGTGGCGTAGGCCATGAAAGGCAGGTCGGCGAGGATCAGGGCATCGGTGTTACCGCGTTTGACGGCCGCTACGTGGTAGGCCATTTCAGCGGTGGTCACCGGCAGGGTACTGTCGTGACCCTGCAAAACCATGCCGAGGGAGTCGCCCACCAGCAGCACTTCAACCCCGGCCTCGTTGCAGGCGTGGGCGAAGGTCGCGTCATAGCAGGTCAGCATGGTGATCTTTTCACCTTTCTGCTTGAGGCTCTGGAGCGTGGTCAGGGTGATGGCTGGCATGAAAAAAATCCTCATTACAGGCGCTATGGAAACTACTGCGAGTAACGCGCGTGATTCGTCATTTATACAGGCGCACCTTCTTTCGTGGTGCTTGTAAGGCCTGGATTGCGCCCTTTGGCGCCGCATTGGCGGCAGCGGGACGCCTATAGTCGTGAGGAGAACCCGGGAAGTCAATTGCGTGTGTTACCGCATTGTTACGTGTGGGGTGTTACCGGCGTTACTGATGCGATTCAGCAGGTTTTGTTGCTGCAAATCCTTGATACGACAGAAACCATTGTGGGAGCGGCGGTGCGGCGATCCGACTTGCCCGCGATAGCGACTTTACATTCAACATTAATGTCGACTGATAGTCCGCCATCGCGGGCAATCCCGCTCCCACAGGGATTTTTGTCAATTCGGCGGGAGGCGTTCCAGGCCGACGAACGGGCAGGCGGCGAGTAATTCTGCGAGGGTGCGGCCATCGGCCAGGCGCAAGTCCGCTGGTGCCAGTTCGGCCAGCGGATAGAGCACAAAGGCTCGTTCCTGCAGGTGATAGTGAGGGACTTTGAGGCGTGGTTCGTCGATCAATCGATCACCGAATAACACGATGTCCAGGTCCAGCGTGCGTGGACCCCAGCGTTCAAGGCGCTTGCGGCCTTGAACGTTCTCGATGGCTTGCAGCGCATCGAGCAGGTCCAGTGGTGCGAGGCGGCTGTCGAGGGCGGCGACCGCGTTGGTGTAACGCGGTTGGCCGGGCAGCAGCGAGTCGCTTTGATAAAACGCGGAAACCCCGACCAGTTCGGTCTGCGGCAACTGCGCAAGCGCCTCGACAGCGCTGCGCAACTGTTCGGCGGGGTCAGCCAGATTGCTGCCCATGCCGATGTAGATGCGTTCCATGGCCTACTCGCCTGTGGTGCTCGATGCGCCGGCAGCTCGCTTGCGCTTGGCACCGCCGCTGCGGCGACGTTTGCGCGGAGCGCCGCTACCGTCGTCCTTGCCGCTGAGGTCGCGGATCATGTCCCGGCGTTCGCTGTCGTTGGCGTCCTGATAGTCGGTCCACCATTCGCCCAGGCCATCGGTCTGTTCCCCGGCGCTTTCGCGCAGCAGCAGGAAGTCGTAACCGGCACGGAAACGCGGGTTGTCCAGCAACAGGTCGGCGCGTTTGCCGCTGCGCCGTGGCAGACGCTCCTGCATGTCCCAGATCTCGCGGATCGGCAAGGTGAAGCGTTTCGGAATCGCAATGCGCTGGCACTGTTCGGCAATCAACTCGTGCGCCGCTTCCTGCATCGCCGGAATCGGCGGCATGCCGCGTTCTTGCAGGCGCAACACGCGAGCCGGCAGCGCAGGCCAGAGCAGGGCGGCAAACAGGAACGCCGGGGTGACCGGTTTGTTCTGCTTGATCCGCAAGTCTGTGTTGATCAGCGCTTCACTGATCAGCGTGTGGGTGTACGTCGGGTTGTATTCCAGCGCCTCGGCACTGGCCGGGAACAGCGGATCGAACAGCTGCAGGTCGACCAGCATCTCGAAGGTGTCCGCGGCGTGGCCGGAGAGGAACAGCTTGAGCACTTCTTCGAACAGACGGGCTGATGGAATCTCGCGCAGCATCGGTGCCAGATCGCGGATCGGCAGGGCACTGTGCTTCTCGATACCGAAATTCAGCTTGGCGGCAAAACGTACGGCCCGCAGCATCCGCACCGGGTCTTCCTGGTAGCGCTGCTTCGGATCGCCGATCAGGCGGATCAGGTGATTGCGAATGTCGTGTACGCCGTTGGCGTAGTCGAGAATGCGCTCGCTGACCGGATCGTAATACAAGGCGTTGATGGTGAAGTCGCGGCGTTGCGCGTCTTCTTCCAGCGTGCCGTAGACGTTGTCACGCAGAATGCGCCCGCTTTCGTTACGGGAAGACTGGTTGCTGTCTTCTTCCTCGTCGTTTTGCGGGTGATTGGCGCGAAAGGTCGCGACTTCAATGATTTCGCGGCCAAAGTGGATATGCACCAGTTTGAAACGCCGACCGATGATCCGCGCGTTGCGGAATTCGGCACGTACCTGTTCAGGCGTGGCGCTGGTGGCGACGTCGAAATCTTTCGGCGTGATGCCGAGCAGCATGTCACGCACACAGCCGCCGACCAGGTAAGCCTGGTAACCGGCGTTCTGCAGGCGTTCGACGATGTTGACCGCGTAACGGCTGAATTGCGCCTTTTGCAGCGAATGTTGGCCGCTATTGAGCACTTCAGGCGTGCTGCGGATGTGTTGCGTACGACGCAGGGGAGAACGGAATGACTGGAACAGCTTCTTCAGCATGGGATGCACTGTTTGAAGGAATGTTCGGCCATACCAAAGAATGACCGCATGATGGGCGGGGATTCTAGCATTTAGTCGGGGGATGGTGTAGGAAGCTGCGCAAGCGCTTGAAGGGGGATGTCTGGCACGGCTTGTAACAGCTGCCGAGCTGCGTACTGTGGCGAGGGGGCTTGCCCCCGTTCCAGTGCGTAGCGCTGGCATGGTTTCGGAAATGCTCAAGGGCTTGGGGCTGCTTCGCAACCCAACGGGGGCAAGCCCCCTCGCCACAGAAACCACAAGGGGAGCCGAAGCTCCCCAAGAAGTAGTTGCATGCTCTATTTTTATTATTGGTTTCGGGCTTCTTGTTTTTGTTGAGCGCCCTTGCCATGAAGTTTTCCTTCATGACCCTCCCAATCGGGAGCCAAGAGCAAACGGATTGCTTTGGTCGCTGTGTTGCTATGATCGTGTGATCCAACCAGTTCAGGCACTGTCTTGGGACAGTTTTTTATTGTTCTCGGCCTGGTCGTGGGGCAAGCCCCAAATGCAACGCCTCTCCAAAAGAATCAGTTAGCTACGCCTCTCGCCGTCTTGTTTTTATTGTGCGTGAGTCGATTCGTCTTATTTTTATTGTCTTATGCATTACTTGTTATTGTTCTTGTACCAAACATATAGCAGGGTGCGTGCCAACTTTTGTGAACCCCAGTAAAACAAGGGGTTAGGCGGGCTGATGAGGTTTTTCGAGGCCAAAAAAAGCCGGGGCTTCGTTACCGTAAGCCCCGGCTTCTGTTACGTGAAAAAGCTGAGGTAACAGTTTTTTCACAATGTCATGTGTTACCCGCACATCCGACAGGTGCGGTTCAGCTCTCGCTGGCCACCCCGGTCTTGCGCCGCGGGATGCCCAGGCGCTGACGGCGTTCCCATAGGCATTTGCGGCTGACCCCGAGTTTGCGGGCCAGTTCGGTTTCGGTCATGTGATCCTGATGCTCGAGTACGAAATGCTGGAAGTAGTCTTCCAGGGACAAATCTTCGGTCGGTTCGTGGCTGGTGTTACCGGCGTTGTTGCCCTGCTGGGGCGCGAGGCCGATGAAATCGTCGTCTTCCAGATCGCTGAGTTCGATGTCGATGCCCAGCAGCTCGGCGGAAATCTCCGGGCTCTCGCACAGAATCACCGCACGCTCGACCGCGTTTTCCAGTTCGCGAACGTTACCCGGCCAGGAGTAATGCCGGATCGCCTGCTCGGCATCCAGGGCGAATTTCAGATCGGTGCGGTTGACCCGCGCGCTCTGTCGCGCCAGGAAGGCATTGGCAATTTCATTGACGTCCGCACCGCGCTCGCGCAGGGCCGGCAGTTTCAGGGCGATCACGTGGAGGCGGTAATACAAGTCTTCGCGGAACTGGCCGATCTTCGCCAGGCTCTTGAGGTCCCGGTGGGTCGCGGCGATCAGGCGTACATCGACCTTCTGCGACTGGACCGAGCCAACCCGACGGATTTCGCCTTCCTGCAATACGCGCAACAGGCGGGCCTGGGCTTCCAGTGGCAGTTCACCGATTTCATCGAGGAACAAGGTGCCGCCGTCCGCTGCTTCCACCAACCCGGCACGCCCGGCGCTGGCACCGGTAAATGCGCCTTTTTCGTGGCCGAACAGTTCGGACTCGATCAGGCTTTCCGGAATGGCCGCGCAGTTCACCGAAATCATCGGTGCCTTGGCACGTTTGGACAGGTTGTGCAGGGCGCGTGCTACCAGTTCTTTACCGGTACCCGATTCACCCTGGATCAGGACGTTGGAATCGGTCGGCGCGACTTTACGGATTTTGCTGTACAGGTCCTGCATCGGCGGGCAAGAGCCGATAATGCCGATTTCGCCGTTGCTGTTGTCGACACCGCTTTTTGCTGTGGCGCCATTGGACGCTTTGCCGGCGACCGGCTCACCGCTGGCTTGCGCCGATTGCCGGTCCCGCAGGATGCGTGCAACGGCCTGGAGCATTTCGTCGTGATCGAAAGGCTTGGCGATGTAATCCACCGCGCCCATCTTCATTGAGTCGACGGCCGAACGCAGGCTGGCGTAACTGGTCATGATCAGCACCGGAGTGCCCTGGCCAAGTTTGATCAACTCGGTACCCGGCGCGCCGGGAAGGCGCAGGTCGCTGATGATCAGGTCAAATGTGGGAATGCTGAAACGCTCTTGTGCTTCCTGCACGGATCCGGCTTCGCTGACCTGGTACTGGTTGCGTTCCAGCAGACGGCGCAAGGCGGAGCGGATAATTGTTTCGTCTTCGACGATCAAAATGTGCGGCATTGATTCGATACTCTCGACGGTCTCAGTTCACAGCGGACGTCGCTTCGACATGACGCGGTAAGGTCACCCGGATACGGGTGCCGCGTTGGCTTTGAACATCAGCCGGGCTGTCGATGGTGATTTGTCCATAATGCTCTTCAACGATGGAATAGACCAGTGCAAGGCCCAGACCGGTGCCTTCGCCAGGATCCTTGGTGGTGAAGAAGGGTTCGAACAATCGGTCCATGATGTTCGAGGGAATACCGCTACCTTCGTCTTCGACGATCAAATCGACCGTGTGTTCGCCGGCTTCGCTCTTGACGCGCACCGCACTGCCCGGAGGCGAGGCGTCGCGGGCGTTTGAGAGCAGGTTGATCAAAACCTGGGCGAGCCGCTGCGGGTCGCCTTCGACCCAGTGGTCGGGGTCGCACAGATTATAGAACTGTACTTCGAAATTGCGCCGGTTCAAGGCCAGCAGGCCGATGGCATCCTGGGCCACTTCCGCCAGACAGACGGGCTCGTCACTGTGTTGATAGCTGCCGGCGTGGGCGAAACTCATCAGCGACTGAACGATGCGTGATACGCGTTTGGTCTGCTCGAGGATCTGTCCGCTGATTTCCGTGAGTTCGGCGTCTTCTTCACGCTCTTCACGCAGGTTTTGCGCGAGACAGGCAATGCCGGTGATCGGGTTGCCGATTTCATGGGCCACGCCGGCCGCCAGTCGGCCGATGCTGGCCAGGCGCTCGGAATGCACCAGTTTGTCTTCGAGCATCTGGGTTTCGGTTAAATCTTCCACCAGCAGCACCAGGCCGCTGTTACCCGGCGCCAGCGGTTCATCGATCGCCGCTTTGTGCAAGTTCAGCCAACGGGTCTGGCCATCGAGGGCCAGGTGCTGTTTGTGCAAGTGCTCGTCCGGCAGATTGATGAAGCCTTGCAGCAGTTCTCTCCATGGATCGCCAATGGTGCTCAGGCGCGAACCGACCACACGCTGTGCGGCAATCCCGGTCAGTTCCTCCATGGCTTTGTTCCACATGAGGATTTCCTGATCCTTGGCCAGCGAGCACACGCCCATCGGCAATTCCTGCAAGGTCTGGCGGTGGTAGCGACGCAGGGCATCGAGTTCGGCGGCAAGGCCGGTGAGGCGCGAGTGGTAGTCTTCAAGGCGGCTTTCGATGAAGTGGATATCTTCGGTGACGTAGTTTTCGCCGCCGGCCTTATATGGCAGGAAGGTTTCCACCATGTCTTGCGCCACGCTCGGCCCCATCAGGCCCGACAGGTTGGCTTCGATACGGTCACGCAAACGACGCAAGGCGTATGGCCGGCGTTCATCGAATGGCAGATAGAGGTCACGCAGCGCTTGTTCGACTTCTTTCTGTGCAGCCTTGGCGCCCAATGGTTTGGCCAGTTGCGTGGCAAACTCCTGAGGCGAGGCCGCGTGCAATTCGCGGCGTTGCGGACGACGAACGTTGTCTACCGCGCAAGCTTCGGCGGCGCTGGTTTCTTCGGGGCTGGCGTTGGTGAACAATGAAATCAGGGTGAACATCAACACGTTGGCCGCCAGCGAGGCGATCGCCGCCATGTGCCAACTGGTGTCGTCCAGCACGTAAATCATGTTCAGCAGCGGAATGTAGAAGCCTTGCAGATTGCCGACCAGCGGCAGCAGCATGGTCACCAGCCACACCAGAATCCCCGCCAGGAGGCCTGCGATGAAGCCGCGACGGTTGGCGGTCGGCCAGTACAGCACCGACAACACCCCCGGCAGGAACTGCAACGTGGCGACGAAGGCGACGATGCCGAGGTTGGCCAAATCCTGTTCCGCGCCCAAAAGCAGGTAGAAACCGTAACCGGCCATGATGATCGCGACGATCAGTGCCCGGCGAGTCCATTTCAACCAACGGTAGATATTGCCTTCGGCCGGCGGCTGATAGAGCGGCAGCACCAGATGGTTCAGTGCCATCCCGGACAGCGCCAGCGTGGTGACGATGATCAGGCCGCTGGCCGCCGACAAGCCGCCCACATACGCCAATAACGTCAGGGCCTTATTGTTGGCGGCGAGGCCGATACCCAGGGTGAAGTACTCTGGATTGGTCGTGGCGCCGAGTTTCAGCCCGGCCCAGAGAATCAGTGGCACTGCCAGGCTCATCAGCAGCAGGAACAGCGGCAGGCCCCAACTCGCGCTGACCAGCGAGCGTGGGTTGAGGTTTTCGGTAAAGGTCATGTGGTACATGTGCGGCATAACAATCGCCGAGGCGAAGAACACCAGCAGCAGCGTACGCCACGGGCCTTCCTGCAATGGCGTGTGCAGGGCGGCGAGGGCGGTCTGGTTTTGCAGCAGCCACAGCTCCAGCTGTTGCGGGCCGTCGAACACGCCATATAGCGCATACAGGCCGACGCCGCCAATCGCGATCAGTTTGATGACTGACTCGAAGGCAATCGCGAACACCAGGCCTTCATGTTTCTCGCGGGTGGCGATGTGGCGTGAGCCAAAGAAGATCGTGAACAGCGTAATCAGCGCGCAGAAGCTCAAGGCCACGCGATGCTGCACTGGCTCGCGGGTGAGGATGCCGATGGAATCGGCCACGGCCTGAATCTGCAGTGCCAGCAACGGCAGCACGCCGATCAGCATGAAAATCGTCGTCAGCGCACCGGCCCAGGTACTGCGGAAACGAAACGCAAACAAGTCGGCCAGGGACGAGAGTTGATAGGTGCGGGTGATTTTCAGGATCGGGTACAAGAGCACCGGCGCCAGCAGAAATGCCCCGGAAACCCCAAGGTAGCTGGACAGAAAGCCGTAGCCGTACTGGTAGGCCAGGCCCACCGTGCCGTAGAACGCCCAGGCACTGGCGTAAACACCCAGCGACAGGGTGTATGTCAGTGGGTGGCGAATGATCGCCCGGGGGATCATGCCCCGTTCACTGATCCAGGCCACGCCGAACAGCACCGCCAGGTAGGCGGCGCTGATCAGGATCATCTGGGTCAGGCTAAAGCTCATCGGCATCTTTTTGGCTCTGCAGGATGAAGGTCACGACGATCAGGATCAGCCAGAGCAAATAGGGGCGATACCAGGCGCCAGTGGCGTCGATCCACCAATCCATGATGGCTGGGGAGAACAGATAAATCCCCACTACCAGGAGCAGGACCAAGCGATAGATGTACATCCCGGCCTCTCTTTTTTATGCGCGTGCCCGAAAACGTGCGGCGATGGTAACGGATGGGGGCGCCACTGCAAGTGGCATCACTGCAGTTGCGCTTCGGGCAACGTCAGTGTGCGCGGGATCAGCGATGCATCCCAGTGGGCAATGCCCCAGTTCAGCACGTCGCGCGGCGTGGCGTCATTCAGTTCGGTAGCCGGATTGTGCCCCAGCGCTCGCAGTGCGCGCAGCAACAGCGGCGTGGCCTGATCTTCGGTCAGCGGCGGCGAGCGGTAGGATTTGCCGAGTTTATGGCCGTCCGGCTGGGTAATCAGCGGGATGTGCAGGTAGCGCGGTTGCGGCAGGCCGAGCAGTTCTTGCAGATAGAGCTGGCGCGGCGTGGAATCCTGCAGGTCGGCGCCGCGCACGATATCGGTGATGCCTTGCCAGGCGTCGTCCAGCACTACTGCCAATTGATAAGCGTAGAGCCCGTCGCGGCGGCGGATCACGAAATCGCCGACCTCGCGGCCCAGGTGCTGACGGAATTCGCCCTGCACCCGGTCGATGAAATGGTATTCCAGCTCCGGTACGCGCAGGCGGATCGCCGCGTTCTCGGTGCCGTGCCCGGCGTTGCGGCAGAACCCGGGATAGATGCCGTGATACGGCTCCAGTTGCTTGCGCGAGCAGGTGCAAGCGTAGGCCAGGCCCTGATTGAACAGGCGATTGATGACTTCGTCATAGGCCGCGTGCCGGTCACTCTGTCGGACCATGTCGCCATCCCACTCGAACCCGTAGCTTTCCAGTGCCTTGAGAATCGCCGCCTGAGCGCCGGGCTCTTCCCGTGGCGGATCGAGATCCTCCATGCGCACCAGCCAGCGGCCGCCGACCGAACGGGCGTCGAGGTAGGAGGCCAGCGCTGCGACCAGCGAACCGAAGTGCAAGTGGCCACTGGGCGTCGGGGCGAAGCGACCGATGTAGGTGGGGGAGGCGATGGTGGTCATGAGGGCGATGTCAGGCTGTCCAATCGTTTGAGCACGGCTTGAAGCCGCCTTCGCGAGCAAGCTTCGCTCCTACAGAAGATTGTGCTGGCCTTTGTAGGAGCGAAGCTTGCTCGCGAAGGCGATCTTGAAGACGCAACAAGTATCAGCAAATGTCAGAAACAAAAAACGGAGCGTTCGCACGCTCCGTTCTTCATTCAAGTCGCAAACATTACTTGCCGACTTGCTTTTCCTTGATTTCCGCCAGGGTCTTGCAGTCAACGCACATGTCGGCGGTAGGACGGGCTTCCAGTCGCTTGACGCCGATCTCGACGCCGCAGGACTCGCACCAGCCGTATTCTTCGTCTTCGATCAATTGCAGGGTTTTGTCGATTTTCTTGATCAGCTTGCGCTCGCGGTCGCGGGCGCGCAATTCGAGGCTGAATTCTTCTTCCTGGCTGGCACGGTCTGCCGGGTCAGGGAAGTTGGCCGCTTCGTCTTTCATGTGATCAACAGTACGGTCGACTTCCTGCATCAAGTCCTGTTTCCACTTGTTCAGGATCTTGGTGAAGTGAGCGCGCATGGGCTTGCCCATGTACTCTTCGCCCTTCACTTCTTTGTAGGGTTCGAAGCCGCTGATCGACTGGTTTTGCTGTTGCTTTGCTTGGGTGGGCATGAAATGGACCGCCTCTACTCTTGTAATCCATTGCGCAGGATTGCTCCATCACCGACACCTGCCGGCCCTGCGGCTGCAAGCGGGCGAACTTACCAGATCAAATCGGACCGCGCTACTCCCGGATGTCGAGCCCGCGGCCCGTGGTGCTTGCAAAAGTTTGCAAAGCCTTGTCTGGTGGCTGTCGATACCTGATCAATTATTGATTTTAGTCAAACCTGAGACATACGCTTGAACTGTTTGAGACCCGCGTTAAGAGCTCTGACCGCTTTAGGTTCTCGCTCGTTCCTGCGCTTGGGTAGAATCGATTTTTTTCCCCGTTGTAAGGAAGGCTAATGGCTCTGTCCTACAGTGCGCGCAGTCGCGCCATCGAACCGTTCCACGTCATGGCCCTGTTGGCGCGGGCCAACGAGCTGCAAGCAGCCGGCCACGACGTGATTCACCTGGAAATCGGCGAGCCGGACTTCACCACAGCCGAGCCGATCATCCAGGCCGGCCAGGCCGCGCTGACGGCGGGGAAGACCCGTTACACCGCCGCCCGTGGCATTCCCGAGCTGCGTGAAGCCATTTCGGGCTTTTATCAGCAGCGTTACGGGCTGAACATTGATCCGCAGCGCATCCTGATCACGCCTGGCGGTTCAGGCGCGTTGCTGTTGGCCAGTGCCTTGTTGGTCGATCCAGGCAAGCACTGGCTGCTGGCAGACCCGGGTTACCCGTGCAACCGGCACTTCCTGCGGCTGGTGGAAGGCGCGGCGCAACTGGTGCCAGTCGGCCCGGACGTGCGTTATCAACTGACCCCGGACCTGGTCGCGCGTCACTGGGATCACGACAGCGTCGGTGCCCTGGTGGCATCGCCGGCCAACCCCACCGGGACCATCCTGACCCGTGATGAGTTGGCCGGGTTGTCGGCAGCGATCAAGGCCCGCCACGGCCATTTGGTGGTCGACGAGATCTACCATGGCCTGACTTACGGCACGGATGCGGCCAGCGTGCTGGAAGTCGATGACAGTGCCTTCGTCCTCAATAGTTTTTCCAAGTATTTCGGCATGACCGGCTGGCGTCTCGGTTGGCTGGTAGCGCCTGAAGCGGCGGTCAGTGAGTTGGACAAACTCGCCCAGAACCTTTATATCAGTGCTCCGAGCATGGCCCAGCACGCCGCACTGGCCTGCTTCGAACCCGCCACTATCCGTATTTTCGAGGAGCGCCGCGCCGAGTTCGGCCGACGTCGTGATTTCCTGCTGCCAGCCCTGCGAGAATTGGGCTTCGGTATTGTCGTGGAGCCGGAGGGTGCGTTCTATTTGTACGCCGATATCAGCAAGTTCGGCGGCGATGCCTTTGCGTTCTGTCGGCATTTCCTCGAAACCGAGCACGTTGCGATCACGCCGGGCCTGGACTTCGGGCGCCATCAGGCCGGGCATCACGTGCGGTTTGCCTACACCCAAAGTCTTCCTCGCTTGCAAGAAGCGGTCGAGCGGATCGCTCGCGGTTTGAAGAGCTGGCAAGGCTGATGCGCTTTCATCCTCCCCTCGAAGAAGGTCGTTTGATTCGTCGTTACAAACGTTTTCTCGCCAATATCGAAACCGTTGGCGGCGAGTTGTTGACCATTCACTGTCCGAACACCGGGTCGATGCTTAACTGCCAGGTCGAAGGCGGGCAAGTCTGGTTCAGCCGTTCCAACGACCCCAAGCGCAAGTTACCCGGCACTTGGGAAGTGGGCGAAACCCCGCACGGACGACTGTTTTGCGTAAACACCGGGCGCGCCAACGGCTTGATCGAGGAGGCGTTGCGTGCCGGTGTCATCGCCGAGCTGAACGGTTTTACCGAACTGAAGCGCGAAGTGGCCTACGGTCAGGAAAACAGCCGCATCGATTTCCGTCTCGATTACCCAAGCGGGCCAGCTTATGTGGAAGTCAAAAGTGTCACCCTGGGTTTCGATGGCTCGTTGGTGGCAGCCTTTCCCGACGCGGTAACCCAGCGCGGGGCCAAGCATTTGCGGGAGCTGGCGCATTTGGCGCGGGATGGGATTCGTGCGGTGCAGTTGTATTGCGTGAACCTGACCGGTATCGACTCTGTGCGTCCTGCCGAAGAAATCGATTCGGCCTACGCGGCGGCATTACGCGAAGCGGTGGCGTGCGGGGTCGAAGTGCTAGCGTATGGCGTGCGCTTGAGCCACGAAGAAATGGTGGTCGATCGGCGGCTGGACGTGTTGTTGAACGGTTAGACCCAGATCCCTTGTTCGTCCTCGCGGCAGGGGATGGGAGTCAGGGATTTCCCCGCGCAAGGGCCGGCAACGCATTCACCGTCTTCGATCAGAAACAGTGCGCCGTGGGTGGCGCACTGGATCAGGCTGTTGCTGGGATCGAGAAACTGGTCGGGTTTCCATTCCAGTCCGACGCCCCGGTGCGGGCAGCGATTTTCATACGCATACACCCGACCGCCCCGGCGAACAGCCAGCAGTTTCTGGCCGTCGACCTCGAAACCGCGACTGCTGGCCTCAGCCAATTCGGCGCCGGTACAAAGAAACTTCATGTCTATCCTCAACTCCGTAGCTCGTGACCAGATATGTCCGAGCTTGACGTTCAAATGCAAGCAATTATCAAATGCCCGCTCACCCGCAGGGCGATCGCCGGATGCCGAGGATACTTGGCCTGTCATCTCTGTGCCCGGGAAACCTTTAAAGGAGGCTGTTTATGCACCTGTTCGATCCCGGTACGACTGGCCAATGACCCTTCTGGTTAAACCCCGTGCGTTGTTCATTGGCCTGACCCTGCTATGTTTGCTGGCAATCTGGCTGTCGCTGGCGCTGGGGCCGGTGAGCTTGCCGTTGCTCGATACGTTGCGTGCGGCGTTGCGGCTGATCGGCTTGCCCATCGCGCCCGACGGTTTGGAGCAGGCCGAACTGATCCTTGGGCAGATTCGCTTGCCGCGCACGTTGCTGGGCTTGGCGGTGGGTGGCGTTCTGGCGCTGTCCGGCGTGGCGATGCAGGGCCTGTTTCGTAATCCTCTGGCCGATCCGGGGTTGGTGGGGGTGTCCAGCGGCGCGGCGTTGGGTGCGGCCATCGCGATTGTCGGCGGCTCGGTGTTCGGCGGTCTGCCTGAATCCTTTGGGCCTTACCTGTTGTCGGTGTGCGCATTTCTTGGTGGGCTGGGTGTAACGGCGCTGGTCTATCGATTGGGGCGGCGTAATGGCCAGACCAACGTCGCCACCATGCTGCTGGCCGGTATTGCATTGACTGCCCTGGCCGGTTCGGCGGTAGGGCTATTCACCTATCTGGCGGATGACGCGACCCTGCGCACCCTGACGTTCTGGAATCTGGGCAGCCTTAATGGCGCCAGCTATTCGCGACTCTGGCCGTTGCTGCTGGTAAGCACGGGCGTGGCGCTGTGGTTGCCGCGTCGGGCCAAGGCTTTGAATGCAATGTTGCTGGGGGAGTCAGAGGCCGGTCACTTGGGCATCGATGTCGAAGGCCTCAAGCGCGAACTGGTGTTCTGCACGGCACTGGGCGTCGGTGCGGCGGTCGCGGCAGCGGGGATGATCGGGTTCGTCGGTCTGGTGGTGCCGCATTTGGTGCGGCTGCTGGCTGGCCCCGATCATCGGGTGCTGTTGCCGGCGTCGGTATTGGCGGGCGCCAGCCTCTTGTTGTTTGCCGATCTGGTGGCGCGGCTGGCCCTGGCGCCGGCCGAGTTGCCGATCGGGATCGTCACAGCCTTTATCGGCGCACCGTTCTTTCTGTATTTACTGCTCAGGGGGCGTGCCTGATGCTGCGCACGCAAAATCTGCAAATCCGGCGTGGCCGAAAGATTGTCCTTACGGGCATCACGCTTGAGCTCAAACCGGGGAAGTCCTCGGCGTGCTGGGGCCCAACGGTGCCGGCAAAAGCACTTTGCTCGGTGCTTTATGCGGCCAATTGCATGCAGACCACGGCAGTGTCTGGCTCGATGAGCGAGAGTTGAGTCATTGGCCGGGCGGGCAGCGTGCCCAGCGTTTGGCGGTGTTGCCACAGGTATCGACCCTGGACTTTGCCTTTCGCGTCGAAGAAGTGGTCGGCATGGGCCGCCTGCCTTATCAAAGCGGTCGGGTCCGGGATGACGAAATCGTCGCCGCCGCGCTGCACGCGGCCGATGCCGGGCACTTGAGCGGTCGCAGCTATCTGGCGTTGTCCGGCGGCGAGCGTCAGCGGGTGCATCTGGCGCGGGTGCTGGCGCAGCTTTGGCCAGGTGAGGCGGGGCAAACCTTGTTGCTCGATGAGCCGACATCAATGCTCGACCCACTGCATCAGCACACCACCCTGCAAGCGGTGCGCGAGTTCGCTGATCGCGGCGCGGCGGTGCTGGTGATTCTGCATGATCTGAACCTGGCGGCACGCTATTGTGATCGCTTGCTACTGCTCGAAGGCGGACGCCCCGTGGCGCTGGATACACCGGAACAGGTATTGCGCCCGGAACCGCTCAAGGCTGTGTTCGGGCTGGAGGTACTGGTGCAACCGCACCCGGAGCGTGGGCATCCGCTGATCATTGCTCGCTGAGGTTTTTGTCGGGATGAGAGCATGCGACTGATAGTAATTGTGGCCGCGCTGATATTAAGCGCCTGCCAGCATGTGTCGGTGCCGCCGCCAGTCAGCGGCGAGATCCGGGAGCTGCGCAGCGGTCAAACCCTGACAGCGCAGGAATTGGTTGCACGGTTAGCTGAATCTTCGCGGTTGATCGTTGGCGAGCAGCATGACAATCGAGATCACCATCAACTGCAATTGTGGTTGTTGCAGGTGCTGGGCGAGCGGCGGCCCCAAGGCAGTCTGCTGCTGGAAATGCTCACGCCGGATCAACAACCGCGCGTCGATAGCGTTCGGCATGCTCCAGCGCTGCCGACGGACTTGTCCGATGCATTGGCCTGGCAATCGGGCTGGGACTGGAATCTGTACGGGCCAATCGTTGGTTTCGTCCTGACTCAGCCGTACCCGTTGCTGGCGGCCAATCTGGATAGGCTCGAAGTTCGTGCTTTCTATGCCAAACCACCGACATTGCGCGGTTCGCGCTCCAATGCCCCGGCGGTCAAGGATGAGTTGCTGGCACAGATCAGCGATTCCCACTGCGGTTTGCTACCTGAATCGCAGATGCCCGCGATGTTGGCCGTCCAGCAGCAACGTGACCGACGAATGGCCGAGCGACTAATGGCTGCACCAATGCCGTCACTGCTGTTTGCCGGTGCATACCACGCGCGCAAGGATGTTGGGGTGCCGATCCATGTGCTGGATTTGGGGGAGCGCGGCGCACCGACGGTATTGATGCTGGCAGAGCGGGGCGCTGAGGTCACACCGGCCATGGCCGATTACGTCTGGTATACGCCCGCCACACCGCCGCAGGATTACTGCGCGCAAATGCGCAAGCAATTCGGCAGGCCGTCGGGTCAGTAAACCGGCGAGTTTTCCACAGGCAAAAAAAGACCCGGCAGAGCCGGGTCAAATAACCGTGATTAGCCTGATGAGGAGATAATCTGAGAGTCCGAACCAAGGGCTTTTCAGAATATCGACCAGTCTCGCGACCAGTTGTGGTAATCATAGCGATTCTCATTACCAAGTCAACCGCTGATTTCCAGATTCCGTGAATGACGTCATCCCTATGATGGAAGGCCTTGTAATCATTGGGCTTGGGCTGTGTGTTTCGAGCAAAGTTACCTGTTCAATTCTTGTGACGTGAAGAAATAGCATCCAGCTGTTTGTTCAAGGCTTCCTTGCGCTCGGCGGGAATGTCGTTCCAGTGAACATCCATCAATGCGCCTTCGATCGCATACAACAACACCTTGGATGCCCGAAAACCGCGCGTGCGCACGGCCCGATAAGCATCCACAGCTCCCAGCCGACGCAAGTCCGAGGCACTGTGGATGCCCACGGCATGCAGCCACTGCGCCGACGTCTTGCCAAGATTCTTCAGGTGTTGCAGTTCATCATTCATCAAGCCTCCTTGCGACAGCCGAACGGTGCGTGGGCGAGCCTCTCAGGAGTGTAGCCATCAGTAGGAAAAGCGTGATTGTTTGGTCGGCTTCGACGTAAAAGCTTCTAAGAGACAGACTCAAGAAATGCCTGGAAAATGCGGCGAGTGCAGTCGAAAGACCTGAGTTTCGGGAACAAAAAAAAGCACAAAGTCCAGCGCAAGGCGGGGGCGCCGGACTCGGTGAAATGTCGCTTTCAGCGGGTGCGATAACGCAGGCGCGTACCGAAATTCATCGACATCAGGATTTCATCGGCACTCAGCTCTGGCGGAAAGTACGCACCGGAGATCTGCGCGTGGGCCAGGCTTGCGCCTTCCAGGGAAGCGTTGCGAAAGTCGATGCCGCGCAAGTCGGCGGAGCGGAAATAGGCATCGGTGAAGTCGACGCCATCGGCGTTCAGTTCACGCAGGTCGAGCCCTCGGAAGTCACCACCGACCATGTCGATAGGTCCGTCTTTCGGGCGTTCGTTGTTGAAGCCTGTGATGTCGTCTTTGTGCAGCAAGGCATAAAGCGGGGTGTCGAGAAGTTTCGGCTGGCTCATGTCGCATCACCTGATGGTTTTATGGCGCCAGTATAGTGCCACTATTTAACAGCCGTGAAGCCGGCGAGGGCTTCACGGTTGAAATAGTTTCTTACAGGCCTGGCAGGCGTTGGCGGATTTGCGCCACCACGGTGTCCAGAGTGCCGCTTTCATTGGTCTGGACGCGTTTGCTGCAGAGGATTTCTGCTGGCGTCAGGGCTTCGCGGCTGGCCTGTTGAGCGGCGATAACGGCCAGATTGGCGTCAGACGGATCGTTGTTGTCTGCCTGACGTTGCTTCAGCCAGCTCTCGATCACTGCTTGGGGGGCGTCGCAATCGAGGATCAGGAATGGCGCACCGGTGGCCTCGGCGATCTTTGCCGCGCCGTCGCGTTGATCGCGCTTGAGATACGTGGCATCGATCACTACCGGGAAACCGGCACGCAGAATCACATCGGCAACTTCATGCAGGCGGGCATAGGTGGCGACGCTGGCGTCGGCGCTATAGATGCCGGCCTGCGGGTCGTTCGGTACGGTCTGTTCGCCGAACATACGCTTGCGCTCGACATCGGAACGCAGGCGAATGGCGCCGAGGGCTTCCACCAGGCGCATGGCCACATGACTCTTGCCGACGGCGGAAACGCCATGGGTAACTGCCAGGAAGCGCGAAGGAATGGTGCTGTAGCTTTCCGCCAGGTTGGCGTAGTTGCGGTACTGGCGCAGGGTGGTGGCGCGCTGCACCGGATCGGCCTCGGCCGGCATGCTGAACAGGCTGACCTTGGCGCGAACCAGTGCGCGGTAGGCTTTGTAGAAGTTCAGCAGCTCAAGGCCCTGGTAGTCGCCGGTCAGTTCCAGGTATTGGCTGATGAAGCGGCGTGCCAGGCTCTTCAGGCCACGGTCTTCCAGGTCCATCGCCAGGAAACCGGTGTCGGCGTAAACGTCGGTGAAGCGGAACGGCTCGTTGAACTCGATGCAGTCGAAGATCACCACTTTACCGTCGATCACGGTAGCGTTGCCCAGGTGAATGTCTCCGTGGCATTCACGAATGAAGCCATCGGCCTTGCGCTGGGCGAAAAGCGGCTTGAGACGTTCGAAGCTGCTTTCGGCCCAGGCTTGCAGCGCTTCGAGTTGCAGCAGATCGGCCTTGTCACTGAGGAACGGACGGATCTGTTCGAAGTTCTGCCGTACCGGCGCCATGACGCTGTCCGGCGTGCCGGCTTCGTGTTCGGCAGGTACTTTCGGCGCGCTGAGATGGAATTGCGCGATCTGCGCAGCCATTTCGTCAATGTGCGTCGTAGTCAATTCGCCGTTGGCCTGCAGGGTGCTGAGCAGCTGGCTCTGTGGGAATTGACGCATTTTCAGGGCGTATTCGACAACCGGACCCTCGCCGCCCAATTGTGGTGCCTCGGCGCTGCCAGTGATCGGCAACACTTCAAGATATAAATCATGGGTCAGGCGCTGGTTCAGGCGCAGTTCTTCACCGCAGAAATGCTCGCGAGCCTCGAGGCTGGTGAAGTCCAGGAAACCGAAATTCACCGGCTTCTTCACTTTATAAGCGTAGGGGCCGGTGAGCAGCACCCAGGAAATATGGGTCTCGATGACCTGAAACCCTTCTACGGGATGCGGGTAGAGGGCCGGGTTTTGCAGGGCAGCGATCAGGGACTGGCTCACAGGCGATCCTTCAGAGTCTGGGGAAAATTCAAGGCCGACATTATGGCCGCAAGTCCGCTCGACGCAAACCTCGGAGGGCTTCTGTTGAGTATGAATAAAGTGCGTATAATCCGCCGCCATGACTCGTACTCGATCCCCCCGCACCCCTAAAAAACCACCTTCCAGAGGCATGCGCCCCTGGCTGGGCTGGGCCCTTAAACTCAGCCTGGTCGGCCTTGTGGTGCTTGCCGGGTTCGCGGTTTACCTCGACGCTGTGGTCCAGGAGAAGTTCTCCGGCAAGCGCTGGACCATCCCGGCCAAGGTATACGCGCGCCCGCTTGAGCTGTTTACTGGCCAAAAGCTGAGCAAGGAGGACTTCCTTACCGAGCTCGATGCCTTGGGTTATCGACGCGAAGCCGTCAGCAACGGCCCCGGCGCGGCGTCGGTCAACGGCAATACCGTCGACTTGAATACCCGGGGTTTCCAGTTCTATGAAGGAATGGAACAGGCCCAGCCCGTTCGCGTACGGTTCTCCGGCGATTACGTGGCCGAACTCTCGGCGACCAACGGTTCGAAGCTTTCTGTGGTGCGACTGGAGCCGTTGCTGATCGGCGGGATTTACCCGAAAAACCTTGAAGACCGGATCCTGATCAAGATCGATCAGGTTCCGCCATATCTGCTCGAAACCCTGGTTGCCGTAGAAGACCGGGATTTCTACAGCCACTGGGGCGTGTCGCCGAAGTCGATAGCCCGAGCCATCTACGTCAACACCTCGGGCGGCAAGATGACCCAGGGCGGTAGTACGCTGACGCAACAGTTAGTCAAGAACTTCTACCTCACCAGCGAACGCAGCCTGACCCGTAAGCTCACCGAAGCCATGATGGCGTTGTTGCTTGAGTTGCATTACGACAAGCGCGAAATTCTTGAGGCTTACCTCAATGAAGTGTTCGTCGGCCAGGATGGTCAGCGCGCGGTGCACGGTTTCGGCCTGGCCAGCCAGTTCTTCTTCGGACAGCCATTGTCCGAGTTGAAACTGCATCAAGTCGCTTTGTTGGTGGGCATGGTCAAGGGGCCGTCCTATTACAACCCGCGTCGCAATCCTGAGCGGGCGCTGGAGCGACGCAATCTGGTGCTCGATGTTCTGGCGGAGCAAGGTGTTGCTACCCCTGAGCAGGTTGAGGCGGCGAAGAAAATGCCACTGGGTGTGACCACTCGCGGCAAATTGGCCGACAGCTCGTTCCCAGGCTTTCTCGACCTGGTTAAACGTCAGTTGCGCGAAGACTACCGCGACGAAGACTTGACCGAAGAGGGGCTGCGGATTTTCACCAGTTTCGACCCGATCCTGCAGATGAAAGCCGAAGCGTCGGTCAACGACACATTCAAGCGTCTGGCCGGGCGCAAGGGCTCCGATGAGGTTGAGGCGGCCATGGTCGTGACCAACCCTGAAACCGGCGAAGTCCAGGCTATGATCGGTAGCCGTCAGGCGAGTTTTGCCGGTTTCAACCGGGCACTGGACGCGGTACGACCGATAGGTTCCTTGATCAAGCCGGCGGTTTATCTGACAGCCCTTGAAAAGCCGAGCCAGTACACGCTGACCAGTTGGCTGTCGGACGACTACTTCTCGGTCAAAGGCGCGGACGGTCAGGTCTGGAAACCGCAGAACTATGATCGCCGTTCCCACGGTACTGTGTTCCTTTATCAAGGGTTGGCGCATTCCTACAACCTGTCGACCGCGCGTCTTGGCTTGGCGGTGGGCGTGCCGAATGTCTTGAAAACCCTGGCACGACTGGGGGTGAGTCGCGAGTTCCCGGCGTTCCCGTCGATGTTGCTCGGTGCCGGCGGTATGACCCCGATCGAAGTGGCGACCATGTACCAGACGCTGGCCAATGGCGGGTTCAATACGCCGATGCGCGGGATTCGCAGCGTACTGACTGCCGAGGGCGAGCCGCTCAAGCGTTATCCGTTCCAGATTCAGCAGCAATTCGATCCGGCGTCCATTTACCTGATCCAGAGCGCCATGCAGCGGGTCATGCGTGAAGGCACCGGCAGTTCGGTTTACAACGTGTTACCGAAAACCCTGACCCTGGCCGGCAAGACCGGTACCAGTAACGATTCGCGGGACAGCTGGTTCGCCGGTTTCAGTCAGGATCTGCTGGCAGTGGTGTGGCTGGGGCGCGATGATAACGGCAAGACGCCGTTCACCGGTGCCACCGGTGCGCTGCAGGTCTGGACCAGTTTCATGCGCAAGGCCGATCCGTTGCCGCTGGACATGCCGCAGCCGGACAACATTGTTCAGGCCTGGGTCGATTCGCGCACCGGGCAAGGTTCCGAAGCCAGCTGCCCAGGCGCGGTGCAGATGCCGTATATTCGCGGCAGCGAACCGCCTCCCGGTGCTGCTTGCGGTGGCGAAAGCCCTGCTGAATCGGTGATGGATTGGGTCAAGGGCTGGATGAATTAAGCAAAGAGGATTTGAAGTGAACAAGTGGTTGATTCCAGCGGTGACTGCCGTGGCTTTGCTCAGCGGCTGCTCCACTGTACAGCGTGGTTCGATCCCGGTTGTGGATTCCGGCACCGCCGTCTCCAACAGCGAGCGGATTTCGGCGAATGGCGGTTTCCGGCAGTCGACGGTAAAACGCCCTGCGCAAGCCCAGGCTCAGGCGATCCCGCAAGGTGACACCGGTGTCGTGGTGATGGTGCCGGGTGGTGGTGCCGTCTCATCGGCACCGATCAGTACTTCGCCGATTACTCCCGGCCCAATCACTCCGGGGCCGATCGATACCTCGCCGGTCCAGTCGGCACCGATCAATCAGGGCAGCTACAGCATGCCGTCGACGCCGAGCGGGATTCCTTCGGCGAGCGCCGGTGGTCTGTCCGCTGATGAACAACTGGACGGTCCGGTCCTGGCATTGTTGACCACCGCCCAGCAGCAACAGGCCAGTGGCGACCTCAATGGCGCATCTTCCAGTCTCGAGCGCGCCCAGCGTGTGGCGCCGCGTGAGCCGCAAGTGCTTTATCGCCTGGCGCAGGTACGTATGGCTCAAGGTGATGCGGCGCAGGCCGAGCAGTTTGCCCGTCGTGGTCTGACGTTCGCCAATGGTCGTCCGGATCTTCAGGCCAGCCTGTGGGAGTTGATCGCCCAGGCTCGTGAGAAGCAGGGTGACCCGGCCGGTGCTGCGTTGGCTCGTCAGAAGGCCAAGGTTTCGCTGTGATGGATATGCGCTTTCCGAAGATTGCCGAGCAGTTGCTGTTGATCGAGCGCGAACTGCGCGTTCAGGGTTGGTGGGATGAAGTGTCGCCGTCCGCTGAGGCGCTCTCCAGCGTTGAACCGTTTTCGGTGGATACGCTGGATTTCGAGCAGTGGCTGCAATGGATCTTCCTGCCAAGGATGAAGTCGATCCTGGAGCAGGATCTGCCATTGCCCAACGCATCGGGGATTCAGGAGATGGCCGAAATGGTCTTCACCTCCCGCAACGTCCAGGGCAAGGATCGACAGCTTCAGGTCTTGCTCAAAGAGTTCGACGTGTTGATCACTGCCTCTCGCTGAATCGGAAACTGCCAGTGCTTACTGGCAGTTTTTCGCAATCTGTTTCTGTGCTTCGGTGATGCGCTCCTGACGTTGTTGGTCGGTCAGGCGGCGCGTCTCGCCGTCGACTTCCTCCCGCAATCGCGGATTGTTCTGCAGTTGAGCCAGGTTCGTCCGGGCCTGTTCGCAGAACGCTCTTAGCTGGGCCTGCTGCTCGGCGACCTGTTTTTTCACTTTGTTGTCGATGGCCTGTTGATCGCCTATGACGTTGCTGCGCGGTAGCGCGTCCGGTTTGCCGACAGACGGGGCGGGTGTCACCACGAGAGTGGCCTCGCGGCCTTGGGGCGGTTGTGCGTCGAAATGGGTAACGCCTTGGGCATCGACCCATTTATAGATCTGACCCGCCATGCATAACGGGCTCAGGCTGATCAGCAAACCGGCGGTGAAGAAGAACGTTCGCATGCCATTTCCTTGTCATGGGTGCGCAATTGAAGCTAACACAGTTGCGGTTTAAAGGTTTTTTCTTGCGTTCTCATGCGCTTAGTTCGAATAAAGCACATTGACGGCTTGACTTGCGATGGGCGAAACAGAAGAATCCAAAGTCCGCTGTAGAGGGACTGCCAGAAGCAGACCCACTCGGTAGATCATGAGGCGCACATCCGCGCCGACCTGTTACACCCGCAACGCGTTACCTCGCGCTGGGTGGGAAAGGCCCGCAACACTTGGGACGATCCCAATACTTGCTCAGTCAGTGCTGACGTAGTCGGCGACCACCGTCGCTCATGCTCTGCCGAGAAGTAAACCTATTAAGACCCGTCCTCTTTAAATGTGGGGCGGTATTCTGGCGTTTTAGAGGTGAACAACGTGGAGCTTTTATCTGGCGGTGAGATGCTCGTCCGCTTTTTGCGTGACGAAGGCGTCAAATATATTTACGGGTACCCGGGTGGTGCTCTTCTTCATGTCTACGATGCCCTGTTCAAAGAACCGGAAGTGACCCACATCCTGGTTCGTCACGAGCAGGCCGCGACCCATATGGCTGACGGCTATGCCCGTGCCACCGGTAAAGCCGGCGTGGTATTGGTGACTTCCGGTCCAGGCGCCACAAACGCCATCACCGGTATCGCCACTGCCTATATGGATTCGATTCCAATGGTGATCATTTCCGGTCAGGTGCCAAGCACCATGGTCGGCACCGACGCGTTCCAGGAAACCGACATGATCGGTATCTCCCGGCCGATCGTGAAGCACAGCTTCATGATCAAGCACGCTTCGGAAATCCCGGAAGTCATGAAGAAGGCCTTCTACCTGGCGCAATCCGGTCGTCCTGGCCCGGTCGTTGTCGATATCCCGAAAGACATGACCAACCCGGCCGAGAAGTTCGAATACATCTTCCCGAAGAAAGCCAAGCTGCGTTCCTACAGCCCGGCCGTTCGCGGTCACTCCGGGCAAATCCGCAAGGCGGCAGAAATGCTCCTGGCGGCCAAGCGTCCTGTTCTGTATGCCGGCGGCGGCGTGATTCTCGGTGGTGGCTCCGCGCCGCTGACCGAGCTTGCGAAGATGCTCAACCTGCCAGTGACCAATACCCTGATGGGCCTGGGTGCCTACCCAGGCACTGACCGTCAGTTCATCGGCATGCTCGGCATGCACGGCAGCTACACCGCCAACCTGGCGATGCACCATGCCGACGTGATCCTGGCAGTCGGCGCGCGCTTCGATGACCGCGTGATCAACGGCCCGGCCAAGTTCTGTCCGAATGCCAAGATCATTCACATCGACATCGACCCGGCTTCGATCTCCAAGACCATCAAGGCAGACGTACCCATCGTCGGCCCGGTCGAGAGCGTCCTGACCGAAATGGTCGCGATCCTCAAGGAAATCGGCGAGACCCCGAACAAGGAGTCTGTCGCCAGTTGGTGGAAGCAAGTCGATGAGTGGCGCGGTGACCGTGGCCTGTTCCCTTATGACAAGGGCGACGGCAGCATCATCAAGCCGCAGACCGTGATCGAAACCCTGTGCGAAGTGACCAAGGGCGACGCCTTTGTGACCTCCGACGTGGGTCAGCACCAGATGTTCGCTGCGCAGTACTACAAGTTCAACAAGCCGAACCGCTGGATCAACTCCGGTGGCCTGGGCACCATGGGCTTCGGTTTCCCGGCGGCCATGGGCGTCAAGTTGAGCTTCCCGGATTCCGACGTCGCCTGCGTTACGGGCGAGGGCAGTATCCAGATGAACATTCAGGAGCTGTCGACCTGCCTGCAATACGGTTTGCCGGTGAAGATCGTCAACCTGAACAACGGCGTACTGGGTATGGTTCGCCAGTGGCAGGACATGAGTTACGGTAGCCGTCACTCGCATTCCTACATGGAATCGCTGCCTGACTTCGTCAAGCTGGCCGAGGCCTATGGTCACGTGGGCATCCGCATCACTGACCTGAAGGACTTGAAGCCGAAGCTGGAAGAAGCCTTCGCTATGAAGGATCGCCTGGTGTTCCTCGATATCCAGGTCGATACCAGCGAGCACGTCTACCCGATGCAGATCAAAGACGGCTCCATGCGCGATATGTGGTTGAGCAAGACGGAGCGTACTTAATCATGCGGCACATTATTTCCTTGCTTCTGGAAAACGAACCCGGCGCTTTGTCTCGCGTAGTCGGCCTGTTCTCGCAGCGCAACTACAACATCGAAAGCTTGACCGTGGCGCCAACCGAAGACCCGACTCTGTCGCGTCTGACGCTGACCACTGTTGGTCACGATGAGATCATCGAGCAGATCACCAAGAACCTGAACAAACTGATCGAAGTGGTCAAGCTGGTCGATCTGTCGGAGAGTGCTCACATCGAGCGCGAACTGATGCTGGTCAAGGTCAAGGCCACCGGCGCCCAGCGCGCCGAGATCAAGCGCACTACCGATATTTACCGTGGACAGATCGTCGATGTCAGCGCCAGCGTGTATACCGTTCAGTTGACCGGTACCAGCGACAAGCTCGACAGCTTCATCCAGTCCATCGGCACCGCTTCGATTCTGGAGACCGTCCGCAGTGGCGTCACCGGGATTGCCCGCGGCGACAAAGTACTCAGCATCTAAACCAAATTAGCGAATGGCCTGAAGGGCCAGATATAAAGGGGAAATTCATGAAAGTTTTCTACGATAAAGACTGCGACCTGTCGATCATCCAGGGCAAGAAAGTTGCCATCATCGGTTACGGTTCCCAGGGCCACGCTCAAGCGTGCAACCTGAAAGACTCCGGCGTTGACGTTACCGTTGGCCTGCGTAAAGGTTCGGCCACCGTTGCCAAAGCCGAAGCCCACGGCCTGAAAGTGACCGACGTTGCTTCAGCTGTAGCGGCTGCCGACCTGGTCATGATCCTGACCCCGGACGAGTTCCAGTCTTCCCTGTACAAGAACGAAATCGAGCCGAACATCAAGAAAGGCGCCACCCTGGCCTTCTCCCACGGTTTCGCGATCCACTACAACCAGGTTGTGCCGCGTGCTGACCTCGACGTGATCATGATCGCGCCGAAAGCTCCGGGCCACACCGTGCGCTCCGAGTTCGTCAAGGGTGGCGGTATCCCTGACCTGATCGCTATCTACCAGGATGCTTCGGGCAACGCCAAAAACGTTGCACTGTCCTACGCTGCTGGCGTTGGTGGCGGTCGTACCGGCATCATCGAAACCACCTTCAAGGACGAGACCGAAACCGACCTGTTCGGCGAACAAGCCGTTCTGTGCGGCGGTACCGTTGAACTGGTAAAAGCCGGTTTCGAAACCCTGGTTGAAGCTGGCTACGCGCCGGAAATGGCCTACTTCGAATGCCTGCACGAACTGAAGCTGATCGTTGACCTCATGTACGAAGGCGGTATCGCCAACATGAACTACTCGATCTCCAACAACGCTGAGTACGGCGAGTACGTGACAGGTCCGGAAGTGATCAACGCCGAATCCCGTCAGGCCATGCGCAACGCCCTGAAACGTATTCAGGACGGCGAATACGCCAAGATGTTCATCAGCGAAGGCGCCACCGGCTATCCTTCGATGACCGCCAAGCGTCGTAACAACGCCGCTCACGGTATCGAAATCATCGGTGAGCAACTGCGCTCCATGATGCCGTGGATCGGTGCCAACAAGATCGTCGACAAAGCCAAGAACTAAGTCACGAGCTTGTACGGAAAACGCGGCCTAGGCCGCGTTTTTTCGTTTGGATCCGTCGGTTCTGGTATAAAGCTGCATCGTTTGCGGTCGAACCGTCGTCCCAGACACCTGTCGAAACTTTCCACCCCGTTGCAAGGTAATGTCCATGAGCGAACGTCCCGAAGAGCCAAAGCAGGCTTCTGACGCCGAAAGCCTTCTGCCTATCGATGAACATATCGAGGAAGGGCATGACGCCGAAGGCCGTAAAGTCCGGCATCGTGGTATCTATCTGCTGCCGAATCTGTTCACTACTGCGAATCTCTTCGCAGGGTTCTATTCCATCATCAACTCGATGAGCGCCCAGAGTGCTCTGAGTGCCGGTGATGCGATCGGTGCGAGCAAATATTTTGCGTTTGCCGCGATCGCGATTTTCGTCGCCATGGTGCTTGACGGCCTCGACGGTCGTGTTGCACGCATGACCAATACCCAAAGCGCCTTCGGTGCCGAGTACGACTCGCTGTCGGACATGGTTGCCTTTGGTGTGGCGCCGGCGCTGCTGGCATTCGGCTGGGCTCTGGGCGATATGGGCAAGGTCGGCTGGATGGTCGCGTTCATCTATGTGGCGGGAGCGGCATTGCGTCTGGCGCGCTTCAATACTCAGGTCGGTACCGCAGACAAACGCTATTTCATCGGTCTGGCCAGTCCGGCTGCTGCTGGTGTGGTTGCGGGCATTGTCTGGGCGTTCAGCGATTACGGCATTCAAGGCTCCAAGATGTCTTTCCTGGTGGCATTGATGGTCGCCGCCGCGGGCATGCTGATGGTCAGTAACATCAAGTACAACAGCTTCAAGGAACTGGACTTGAAAGGGCGCGTTCCCTTTGTCGCGATCCTGGCGGTGGTGCTGGTATTTGCCGTTGTGTTCAGCGATCCGCCGCGCATCCTGCTGCTGGTTTTCCTTGCCTATGCGGCTTCCGGGCCGGTGCAGTACCTGTTGCGCCTGCGTCGGCACAAAAAAGCCGAGTGATGTAATTTCCCTCATACTCCGCAGTCTATGGGTGCATCTGTCCTCCAATGCTGCGGAGTTGCCATGCTGATCAAAGTCCCCAAAGCGTCTGACTGTCATGAGTCGGACGTCACGCCTGAATCCTTCTATCTATCTCGTCGCAATGTCCTCGGTGCCGCCGTTACCGGTTTGGCCATGGGCAGTTTGCCGCGCTGGGCTTGTGCCGATGATGTAGCGCGTTATGCCGATGTCGAGCCTGGCAAGGCGCCTTCCTGGTTTGCCGAAAAGCTTCCTTCTACTAAATGGGGGGCTGTTAACGTCAAGGACGAGGCGATTACCCCGTTCAAGGATGCGACCCACTACAACAACTTCTATGAGTTCGGTACCGATAAAGGTGATCCCGCGGCCAATGCTGGTGCGTTGAAAACCGAACCGTGGAGCGTGGTGGTGGACGGGGAGGTGGGCAAGTCGGGGCGGTATGCGCTGGAAGACTTCATGAAGCCTTATCAACTGGAGGAGCGCATCTACCGTCTTCGTTGTGTGGAAGCCTGGTCGATGGTCATTCCATGGATAGGTTTTCCTATTTCGGCTTTGCTCAAGGAAGTCGAGCCGACGTCCAAAGCCAGGTTCATTCGCTTCGAAACTTTGCAGGATCCCAAGACTATGCCTGGGCAGCGTTCCGGTTTTGCCCTGATCGATTGGCCCTATGTTGAAGGGTTGCGTCTGGATGAGGCGATGAATCCATTGGCGATTCTTGCGGTAGGCATGTATGGGCGTGAGTTGCCCAATCAGAACGGTGCGCCGCTACGTTTGGTGGTGCCCTGGAAGTACGGCTTCAAAAGCATCAAATCCATCGTGCGGATCAGCCTGGTCAGCGAGCAGCCGAAAACTACCTGGCAGAGTATCGCCTCGGATGAGTATGGCTTTTATGCGAACGTGAACCCGACAGTCGATCATCCGCGCTGGACCCAGGCGCGGGAAAGACGTTTGCCGAGCGGTCTGTTCAAGCCCAATGTGCGGGACACGCAAATGTTCAACGGCTACTCGGATGAAGTCGCTTCTCTATATACAGGGCTCGATCTGCGGAAGAATTACTGATGCGATATCCGTTCTGGCGTATTGCCGTCTTCATCGCTGCAATGATTTGGCCGCTGCTTTGGTTGTACCAGGCATGGGCGGATGTGCTGGGGCCTGATCCGGGCAAGGTGCTGGTTGACCGTTTGGGGCTGGGGACGCTTGTCCTGCTACTCATTACATTAAGCATGACGCCTTTGCAGAAGCTCACCGGTTGGGCGGGGTGGGTAGCTGTTCGGCGGCAGTTGGGATTGTGGTGTTTCGCTTATGTGATTCTGCACCTTGGCGGCTATGCGGCGTTCATCCTTGGCTTTGACTGGTCGCAGCTGGCTGTCGAATTACGCAAGCGGCCGTACATTATTGTCGGAGTACTGGGATTCCTCTGCCTGTTGGCATTGGCTGTTACCTCCAATCGCTACAGTCAGCGGCGTTTAGGTTCTCGCTGGAAGAAGTTGCATCGGTTGGTCTATCTGGTTCTCGGGCTCGGATTGCTGCATATGTTGTGGATCGTTCGTGCCGATCTGAAGGAGTGGGCTGTCTATGCTTCTATAGGTATGTTGCTGTTAGTGTTGAGATTGCCACCTGTAACCCGCCGAATTCCCCGTTTGGTAGCTAAAAAGGCACCTTCTGCGAGAAAAGCGTAATTAGGTGTTGACGGCAGATTCTGGAAGCCTATAATTCGCCCCACTTCCGGCGCAGTCGAAACGGAAAACTCCTTGGTAAACAAAGAGTTACGCAGTTTTCGACAGCGGTTACGCTTCAGTTTATCGAGGCCAGAAGGAGTTGAAAGGGCGGTGTTGTTTGGCTCTTTTGACGGTTCGATCGTCTCGGTCGAAAGCGGTGAAAAACAGGTGTTGACAGCAGCGAG